>NZ_CP083673.1:0-383592 GCF_025914115.1 Bacteroides sp. DH3716P
AGATTTTCAACGGTTTAATATAACCGTTTGAAGAATAAACATTTAACTGAGTATTTGAGAAACAGTGGTAACGAGTTAGCAACTGTGCTATTTTCAGCGTTTTGCGGTGCTATACTGTCAAATAACTCTTTCATTTGCAAAGTTATTACTTTTTATTGAAACGCACACTTTTCCGATATGAAATTTAACAAAAAGTCTCCAACAAATATATGTTAGAGACTTTGATTCATTACAATTGGATTTTTATTTATTCAAATGACGATAAACTATATTTGATATATCTGCCATTATTTTGGCGTTATCATCATCAGACTCACGAGAATCCTTTATCAAAACGACAATGTAGCACTTCTCACCGTTGGGAAGATATATCACTCCTGCATCTCCCTCGCTTATCTGTATGCCATCAGCAGTTCGGTTAGAACGTCCCGTTTTATGCCCAAATTTTATATCGGTAGGCAACCCCGCTATTAGTTTGTTCTTGCCAGACACACAATCAAGCATGGCTGTCTCTAAAAACGCAAAATGCTCTTTTGTCAAAATATTTTCTGTATGAAGTTTCTTGAGCAATTGCGCAATAGCTAATGGTGTGCTCCAATTGTTGTAGCATAACATAATGTCCGTATGCATGCTTTCCTCTGTCTCCGTGAAATTCATATCCTTTATCCCAAGAGATTTTATGTAGGAGTCCACTTTATCAATACCACCAACAAACCTTATTAACCAATCGCATGTGTTGTTGTCGCTAATCGATACTGTGTATTTGATTATATCCCTATAAGATATACGAATCCCTTGGTCGGGATATTTATCCCTTAACGGGCTATACGTGTTTTTCAGCATTTCTTTCTGTTTGATATACACCATTTTGTCCAGCGGAATATTCTCTGCTTCCATTTTTTTCAGAGCTGTCACTGCTATATGGAATTTGAATACACTCATAGTGGGATATTTGTCCTCGTTGGCAATGGCAATTATATCGTCATTATGGATAATTGCTACCCCGACAGACGCTTGCTTCCCTTTGATAATCTTTTCAATTTCTTGGGTCATGTTCTGCCCGAAAGCCATAATGCTGCAACAGCAACAAAGCATAACTGATAATAGCGTTTTTGTCATGTTCATTTTTGATAGTGGAACTTTTTGTTTCATATAGTTTTCTTTTTTGCTTCTTAGCCCAAAGAAGCGGATGCTCAAATGCAGAAACGTGGACTACCAATGCAACATTCTAAGTCGAAGGTCGTAGGAAACCTAAATGCACGAATGTAGTATAGCAGCCCACGCTATATGCGTGAGAACCACTATGCCATCCTTGTGCAGTGTCTTGAATTTCCTACGTTCTCGACTTACAAGAAAGCATAACGCTTCTTTTTCTTATGTCTTGGATAGAGTTGCCTCAATCCGAGTGCAAAAGTACAAAAAATCCGTGATATGTCATTCAACAATCACGGACTTTATTTTGATTTACAGTTGCATACCTCTGTTTTGTCTTGGTTTCGGTATTCCGATAGCTTCCCTAAACTCGTTCATCTTCTTTCTGAACCAGCTTATATGTGATACTCCATCAATCTTGAAATCGAACTTTCCATTTTCATCCTCTTTAATGGAGCAGACGGCACGTTGGGTTTCAAAGCCTTGGTTGAACTCGGAAGAATGTAGCTTGCCTTTTATGGGAACGTCCTTGAATGTGCATAATCTTCGGATAATATCGTCATTGAAGCCCAAGCGTTCACGCAGGAAATTTATTGTCGGTATCAGCTTCTCCACATATGGGAAGTAGCGTTTCACAAAGTCTGTAAACTCGGACAATTTGCGGTGTCGCAGCTCGTAAGCGTCTGTTATCTCCTGTATGTGTTTCGCCTGTTGCTGTTCCCTTTGTCGGGCTTCTTCTTGAAGTTCTGATACACGCTCATGCAGATTCTTGTTCTCCCTCTCCAGCGTCTTGACCTTGTTGCTGCCGAAAAAAGAACCGACACTCTCGGCTATGTTGGTCGCTGCGGTCGTGGCTGCGCCTTTCAGTTTCTCAGTCTGCACCTCTTTCTTGGCTTGGCGGAGTTCCTGCCGTGCCGCTTCTTTCCGCTCCTGCAAATCTACCACTTCCGCTTTGAGGCTATCGACAAGTTTCTGTGTGTCCCGATAATACTGCTGCGTGGACTTGTGCCGTGCCGTTGAACCGTCTATGCCACGCTGCAATCCGTACTTTGCCATCGCAATGGCGTAGGTATCTTGGTAGGTCTTCAATTTCAGCCGTGTCATAATGTCATCGGCACACAGTCTTACGGTGTCGGTCGGCTTCTTGCGGTAGCGTTTCTTTGTCTGTTCCTCCCGTTTCCTGCGCTTACGTTCCCCCTTTACGATTGGAACAAGGGTGATGTGTATGTGTGGCGTTTCCTCGTCCCGATGAAGGTGCGCAGCCACAATATTCTCCTTACCGAACATGAAGGCAAAGTAGCTCATGTTGTCGGCACACCACTCGTCCAATCTGCCTTCTTTTTCGATACGCTCCATGTCCTCATGCGTTCCCGACACGATGATGCGGATTGCCTGTACTTGGTTGTTACCGATTTTGCGTGTCAACCCTGCGTTTTCCAAACGGTGTTGGATGGCTGCTGTTCGGTCTTTCACTCCATCGGGATAGTCGATGAGTTTTCGGTTAAGATGCGTGCGAGTTGGATCGGCGTTCTTCGGTATGATAAAACGCTCGATGTGGGCGGTCGTTCCGCTGTCGGAACCGTGCGCCTTTTCCATATGTAATACGACAAATCCCATATATGGTTTTCCTTTCTTTTTTAGCTTGTGAAACAATGGTTGATTATTCTCCTGTACGGCTTCTGCCGTTGGCTTGGGAGAGTCCAGAGAGGTGCAACCTCTTTGGCTTATTGGGGAATTTTCAGCGTTGCTTGCAATGCGGCTCGGAAAATTCCCTAATAAGCTATGGTATTTTCCGCTTGTAAATATCCGCACGGCTGCAAGCGTTCTCACTCCCTACATCTTCAGCCCTCGCTTTTTCGGTGGCTGCATCATCCGCCTTGCGGATTGGACTTGCCTCTCCTGCTTCATCGGCTCTGCCGATTGGGACAAGGGCTTACCGCACAGGTAGTCGTTCAAGTCCTTATACTCACTATAGTGTATGGACTTGTCGGAAAGGCGTTCCCCGAACCTTGCTTGCAGATGCTCACAGGCTGTCCGTCCTGCCGTATCGTTGTCAAGGAAACAGCCGATTTGGGAATAGTCAGCCAATATGCCCTCCGCCTTTGCGAGATTGGAAACGGAGTTCAAGATGATATAATCCTGCGTGGTCAGTCGGGGGCATTGCGGATTGTTCCTCACACGGATGGAAAGGAACGAGAGGTAATCCATGAAGCCCTCGAAAAGATAACAGGTTGTCGGCTGTTCTCCACTTTGTCGGATATGGGTGATGTCCTTTGGAGCGACACAACCTTTGAAATAGCGGTTGCGCACCTCATAACCACCTGCCATATTCGGGAAACCGATGGCGAAGTATGGTCTGCCCTTGTTTTCAAAATGCAGTTCCTTACATTCCCTCTTGGCGAGTTCGGTGCTTATTCCTCGCTCCTGCAAATAGGATAATAGTACAGGAGAGGATAACTCCGAAACTTGCAGATGTCGGTACATCGGTTCTGAAACGGATTGCCGACCAAAAGAAAATGGTACATGGATGGCGGTGTGCAGATGCGGTGTCTGTTTGGCGATGCACTCCAACAGATACGGCACGTTGTCGGAGCGGTAGAGTTCCGAAGCCAATGCGATGATATTGCCACCCTTGCCGATGCCGAAGTCATACCATTGGTTGAGTTCGGTGTTTACCTTGAACGAGGCTTCGGCTTCCTCTCTCAGCGGTGACTTGTACCAAAGGCTGCTATCTTGTCGCTTGACGGGTGTGTACCCCAGACTTTGCAGATAGTCTGCTATTCTGATTTGTTTTGCTTCCTGTATTGTCATAATGTATATTCCTACGGATTTGATGATGGTTGATAAAGCGATGATTTGATGAACATATGGTTTAACACATTGATTTATATCTATATATCATCTCATCATTTATTCATCAAACCACTCACGAAAAGAGAAATTCATCGTTTACGGTGTCGGGCATGGTCTGTCCGTCCTGTTTTCTCCTTTCATCAGTGAGATACTTTTGATGAATGTTTGATGAGAATGTAAATATCTATATTTCAATATATTTATATACTTATTCATCATTTCATCAAAATAATCATAGTGTTTCCAAAAACGATTTTGTCACGGTGTAGAACCGTCCTGTCTTCCGCATGGGCGAATAGTGACAGTCACGGGTATAGTCCAACTGATAGGTGGTATAGGTAAGCGTGTTGGGTGCAGGATTAAGTTTCCAACACTCTTTCAATACCCTGCGTACTTGATGTTTCTCCACTTTTGCCTGTGAATACCGCAACAAAAGAAAAATATCGTTGCAGTCAAAAGAGAAAGTGTCCGTGCCTACACTTTCCATAATGTCAAGGATAAGCTCGTGCATCTCTATCTCCAATCTGTTGCGGTTGCTGCGGATAATCTTCTGCAAGGCTTCGGTATGCAGTAGTGAGGGCGTGAACCACATACGGCTTTTCTTTTCGGTGGATAGCTGCCTATGCTGTAAATGGTGGAGAAAAGCAGGTATCTCCGCTTTCAGTTTTTGCAGGAAGTCGGTATCATCCGACTGCAAGCGGTCTATCTTGCGCACCCAATAACGGGTTTCACCTGCATCAATGATGACAGGCAGGTACTCGTTGTTTGAACACAGCACGAATTTGGCGAAGAACGCAATTTCGTCACGGTCTTTGCCTTTGGCTTCCACCTTGTAGGATAGTGCCGTGCTCAGGTTCTTCAACCGCTCGCTGTCCTCCCGGCGGCTCAGCAATACTTCGTCCACCACGATAAGGAGTTTCCCAGCCCAGTCGGAATTGAACTGGCTGCGGAAATCCTCGTTGGTGTTGAATGTCACGTTATTCTGAAACAGGGCTTTCAGAAAATTGAGGAATGTACTTTTGCCTGTGTTGCGCTCCTCCGACACCAACAGCAGGATGGGCAACTTCTGAATGGGTTGCAGGTAGAGCAGTTGAAGATAGTCCATTCCCAACTCGTATTGCTCCCCGAAGATATGTTCCACCAATGAGCGGACAGAGGGGAAATCACCCTCTTGCGGTTGGTGGGGTATCGGCTCGTAGAGGTTAAGGAACTTGCCGATTACAGGCTGATAGCTGACGTGTTCGGGTACGGTGCAGAAGCCGTCATACTTGGGTACGCTGCCGATGTAGTCCTTGCCATAGTCTTGGCGCAGGGTCTCGTTGTTCCATGCGATGCGCTTCCTTACATACCCTCCGTTCAGTCTTGGCTGCTCCACAATCTTGTAGAGCGTTGTGCCGACACGGATAAACTCTTCCTTTGCCATGCCGCCATCTGTGGGCGGTCGGTGGCTGTCATTTACTTTGTTTGCTTCCATATTCCAATGATTTAAGTTTGAAAAAATGTCAGCTACAAAAGTATAATCAACTGTCGGATAAGTTGATACGCAAATCACAGCAGAACGCAGCAAAAAATACTTCGGGGCTGTTCGGGGCTGTAAAAACAAAAAATCCGAAGAAACAGAGCTGAAAACAGATGCTTCTTCGGGTGCGTGAGTATGTGTGAATGGCAATACGCCTATGCAAAGTATTTCGGATTTGCCGTATCAGTGATGTTCAGCGAAAAGAAGATGCCTGTTTTTTCTTTTCGCAAGTACAGTCTTTCAAGTATGGCTCTGCGAACCTGTTCCGCTCCGAATGTGTTGATGCGGAAAGCAAGGGCGATGATGGCTTCAAGACTGTAAACCTCCATGCTGCGTTTGTCCGACAGTTTGATGGTATGCTTTGTCTCATATTCCCTCAAAACACCGCTTTTACAAAGAGCCTTTATCCCTGCTCGGATTGTTGGGGCGATAACCCCGAACAACTCGCAGAGTTCCCACTCGGTCATGGCAATGGAGACTGTATCGGTCGGCAGGGCGATGTTGCCCTGTCCGTCCATCGTGATGATGCTTCGTTTCTCTTTCATCTGTATTCTTCTTTATGGGTTATCAAATGGCACTGCAAATGCTTTTCTCCATATCCCCCAACTTGTCGGACAACAGTTCCAAGTCCTGACTTATCTTTTGGGCGGTTATCTTCGCGTAGATTTGAGTGGTCTTTATGTTGGTATGCCCCAACAGGCGGCTGACGGTTTCAATGGGTACTCCGTTGGATAACAGTATGGTAGTTGCTGCCGAATGTCTTGCGACATGATATGTTAAATGTGTCTTTATACCGCACAAATCGGCTATGGCTTTCAGCTTTTTGTTGCAGGTCGTATTACTTGGCATGGGGAAAACCTTATTGTCCTTTGCCATCCCCTTATACTTCTCTATAATCTTTCGGGGAACGTCCAACAGACGGATATTCGATTCGGTGTTGGTCTTCTTTCTTCGGGTGATAATCCATAAGTTACCGTCAAAGAAAGTTTGCAGGTTGTCGGTGGTGAGGTTCTTGACATCGGAATATGCCAACCCCGTGAACACCGAAAACAGAAACAGGTCCCTCACAAGCTCGTGGGTCTTGTCGGGCATCTCGGTATTCATCATGGTGTGTATCTCCTCTTTCGTGATATACCCCCTGTCCACGCTTTCGGGAGAGTTGATATACCCTGCAAAGGGATTGAACGGCAGACGACCGTCATTTCTCGCTATGGAAATGATGTGCTTCAACACAATCATATAGCCCCAAATGGTATTAGTGCGGCATTTCTTCACCGTGCGCAGGAAATACTCGAAGTCGTTGATGAACGTGAGGTTTAACTCTTTGAGGGGAATATCCTCACGCTTGTATGTATGGGGCAGGAACTCCCGAATATGCTTGCAGACGGTTATGTACCGTTGGAATGTTCCTTTGGCACGGCTGTGTCCGACTTTCTTTGCAAACTCCGCATTGTGCTGCTCAAAGAGTTTCAGCAAGGTTTCCTGCTTGATACCGATACCGAGATAGGCATCTTTCAGTTTGGCAGCGGTCACATATCCGTCTGTCTGCATCAGTTCTTGGTAGCGGCGGTTCACCTCCACCCGAATCTTGTCAACCGCACGGTTGATTCTCTGCGCTTCGGCACTCTTGCCCGAAGCACGGTTGTTCTTCACATCCCACAAATGGGGTGGAACTTCCATTTTGCAACTGAACTGCTTAATCTCTCCGTCCACCGTAAGGCGGCACATCAGTGGCAGGTTGCCGTTGGGCTTTGCACTGCCTTTCTTCACGTAGAATAAGACCTTGAATGTACTTCGCATAACTCACTTCTTTTTTGGTGACAAAATTAGTTTACCGTGAGTTACCAACAGCTACGCAAAATTACGCAAATCGCAGAAAAACAGATGCTTATTCTGGAAGTTCACACATTACGGCAGTAATGATGTGGTAACTGAACTCTTGCGTTGTGTGGCTTTTGGATGTCTGCAAACGACCTTTTCCACATCAAAAGCAAAAGCGTAACGACCACTCTTTCAGTTGAATCGCTACGCTTTTCTCAAATTTACTTTTTAGCTATCTGTTTATTTTANCATCAAAAGCAAAAGCGTAACGACCACTCTTTCAGTTGAATCGCTACGCTTTTCTCAAATTTACTTTTTAGCTATCTGTTTATTTTATTCCAGAGCGAGTTGATTAATAGGCTAATGTTTATACAATATGGTATGGGGCTGATAGCTTGATAAAAGCTTTTTTTAAGCTAAAAAGTACAAATCTTTAAACTTTATTTCCTTACTTTGTTATTTATAAGAGTGAGACTTATAGCAAACTTAAACTAGAAAGATTATGAAAGTAAAGCAAATTTGTATGATGGTGCTGCTATGGTTGGGAGTGATTCCGGCGGTACAGGCACAAACTTTCGACAAATTATGGAAAGAAGTGGAGCAAGCGGAGAAAAAGAGCTTGCCTAAGACTGTGATAAAACTGACTGATGAGATTTATCAGAAAGGGGAAAAAGAGAAAAACTCTCCACAAATGCTCAAAGCATATACGTGGCGGATGAAATATCGGGAAATGTTGAATCCCGACAGTCTTTACGCTGATTTGAAAGGACTGGAACAATGGGTGAAACAGACTGACCAACCAATGGATCGCGCCATCCTACACTCTTTGATAGCGGGAATCTATGCAGATTATGCAGCCAGCAATCAGTGGCAACTCCGCCAACGGACAGAAATCGTAGACCAGACACCTGCTACCGATATGCGTGAATGGACAGCCAATATGTTCATCGAAAAAGTGCGGACAAATATAAAGGAGGCATTGGCCGATTCTGTATTGCTGCTCAAAACGTCCTCACGCGGCTATATTCCTTTTGTAGAACTGGGGGAAACGAGCGAATACTATCACCATGATATGTATCATTTATTGGCTTCCCGTAGCATTGAAGCACTGCAACGGGTGGAAGAATTGAGTAACAGGATTACTAATGACGGTACTGTGAATCCGGTCAAACAAGATATAATAGCTATTTATGGGAATATGATTCCCGCTTATAAAGCAACCGGATTAAAAGAAGGTTATGTGTTGACAGCACTTAACTACCTGGAATGGAGATGGAATGCTGATCGGAATATTCGACCTCTGCAGGCTAAGGGCGAACTTCCGGTACTGACGGAAGATACTTATCTGAAAGCTTTGAACACATTGAAAAGCAAGTATGCTTCCGAACCGATCTGTGCCGAAGTCTATTTGGCAGAAGCCCGGTATACTATTGGAAAACAACAGCAGCTCAATGCATTGCAGCTTTGCGATGAGGCAATCCGCCTTTATCCAGGCTATCGCAGAATCAATGCTTTGAAGAATCTTCGGGAAGAGATATTGGCTCCTTATTTGAATGTTAATGCATCCGATTTGGCTTTTCCGAACGAAGAGATAGAATTAAGGGTCTCACACAAAAATCTGGATGGTTTCACTGTCCGTCTTTATCAGGCGAAGAAACTGATAAAGGAACAACATTACGCTGTGCTTCGTCCGAAAGATTATCAGACGCAGGACACTGTGTTTACATTCAAAGCTCCTGAACTTGGATCTTACGTGATGCGTATCATACCGGATATTCGTGCGAAGAGAGATAGTGAAAGCAAGTTTGATGTAACACGTTTCAAAGTGCTGACATGCCGTTTGCCGGACAAACAGTATCAAGTGGTGACGCTGGATGGACAGACAGGGTATCCTATTCCCCATGCGAAAGTGACGATGTACAGTAATGACGAAAAAGTGTTGCAGGAGTTTACGACAAACGAAGAGGGTAAGGTCGTATTTCCCTGGAAATCCGAATACCGCTATCTGAAAGCTTCCAAGGGGACGGATACGGCAATGCCGAAACAAGGCATTTATGCAGGAAGTTACGGATATTACGGCGACGAAGATAAAGTGACTGAAAATATGACTTTATTGACCGACCGTTCTTTGTATCGTCCCGGACAGACTGTGTATGTGAAGGGAATTGCTTATTCTCAACAATCGGATACGGCGAATGTACTTCCGAACAAGGAATATACGGTGACTTTATTGGATGTAAACAATCAGGAAGTAGGGCAGAAGTCGGTACGTACCAATGAGTTCGGTTCGTTTACCACCGATTTCGCATTGCCTTCGGCCTGTTTGAACGGAATGTTTTCTTTGAAAGCGGGAAGAGACCATACAGGCATTCGGGTAGAAGATTATAAACGTCCGACATTTGATATCACTTTTGAAAAGCAACAAGGAAGTTACAAACTGGGTGATGAGGTACAGGTGAAGGGTAAGGTACAATCTTATAGTGGTGTGCTGCTTCAGGATCTTCCGGTGAAATATACGGTAAAGCGTTCTGCATACAGCCTTTGGCGGTTTGCGGAATCTGTGCAGATTGCTTCCGGTGAAGTGATGGCCAATGAGAATGGAGAATTCACGATACCGGTTCGTTTGCAGGAAAGTGACTCTTATAAGAATAATGATAAGGTATATTATCGTTATTCCATTGAGGCCACTGTTACCAATGTGGCAGGTGAAACACAATCTTCTACGGACGTGATTTCGGCAGGAAACCGTTCGTTGATTTTGCAGGTGGAATTGCAAGATAAGACTTGCAAGGATCAACCCTTCGAAACAATGTTTAAAGTGCAGAACCTGAATGGACAACCTGTGGAGGTGAAGGGGAATTATTACTTGTACCCTGCCAAAGACAAGGACTTTAAGCAGTTGGAAGAGAAACCGGTTGCAACGGGAACCTTTACTTCTAATGAAGACATGACGCTTGACTGGAAGAATCTTCCATCGGGACCTTATGTGCTGAAAGCATCAGTGAAAGATAATCAGGGCAAGGAAGTGACTGCTGACACCAACACGATTCTTTTCTCTGTTGAGGACAAACGTCCGCCTGTAGAAACGACGATGTGGTTCTATGGTGCAAATACGGAATTTGATGCTGCCCATCCGGCCGTGTTCTGTTTCGGTACGTCGAAAAAAGATGCTTATGTGATGATGAATGTATTTTCCGGTGATAAATTGCTGGAGAGCAAGACGTTGAATTTGTCAGATACGATTGTACGTTTCGAGTATCCATATCGGGAAAGTTATGGGGATGGTGTCTTTGTGAATCTCTGTATGGTGAGGGACGGACAGGTTTATCAGGAACAGGTGCGGCTGACCAAACGGATTCCTGATAAGACACTGACTATGAAGTGGGAAGTGTTCCGTGATAAATTGCGTCCGGGACAAAAGGAAGAATGGAAGCTGACGATTAAAACGCCGCAAGGACAAGCTGCTAACGCGGAAATGCTGGCAACGATGTATGATGCTTCCTTGGATAAAATATGGAATCGGCAACAGAATTTCCAAATCTATTATAACCAGATTGTCCCATATTCTAACTGGATGAGTGGATATTCCGGCAATAATTCATTCAACTACTGGTGGAATACGAAGAGTCTCAAAGTGCCATCACTGGAGTATGACCATTTTGTGATGCTATCGGACTATTATAATAATGGAAGAGATTTGGGTGAAGTAATAGTGAGAGGATATGGCTTGACGAGAAAGTTGACGGTGACAGGTAGCGTTTCGACATTGGACGTTGCAACTTTAAGGAGTAATGCGCCAAAGATGAAATCGGCTATGGCTGCTGATGCCATGACTAATGTTGAATTTCAATCGGAAATGATACCCACGGGAGAAAAAGCGGATGAGGCATCTGACAACGAAATGCTTCCCGAAGCATCTGCTGACTTGCGTACCAATTTAGCAGAAACAGCATTCTTCTATCCTCAACTTCGCACCAATGAACAGGGAGAGATCTCTTTCTCATTCACGATGCCTGAAAGTCTGACGCGTTGGAACTTCCGTGGATATTCTCATACAAAGGGAATGTTGACGGGAACATTGGATGGCGAAGCTACCACAAGCAAAGAATTTATGCTGACTCCTAATCTCCCTCGTTTTGTGCGTGTGGGTGATAAGACTTCTCTGGCAGCTTCTATCTCTAATATGACTGGTAAGCCGCAAGCCGGAACGGTCAGTCTGGTCCTTTTTGACCCGATGACAGAGAAGGTTATCAGTACACAAAAACAGAAATTCAGCCTTGCTGCCGGAAAGACAATGGGTGTGGACTTCCAGTTTATCGTTAGTGATAAATACGAAATAGTGGGATGCCGGATGATTGCCGACAGTGGTACTTTCAGCGATGGAGAACAACAGTTGCTTCCGGTTCTTAGCAATAAAGAGCATTTGGTGGAGACACTTCCAATGCCAGTGCGTGGAGAAGAAACCCGTACTTTCTCACTCGATCATCTGTTCAATCAACAAAGTAAAACAGCCACAGATCGTAAACTAACTGTTGAATTTACAGGAAACCCGGCTTGGTATGCCGTTCAGGCATTGCCTTCATTGAGTCTTCCGACAAGTAATAACGCTATTTCCTGGGCTACTGCCTACTATGCCAATACATTGGCTTCGTTTATCATGAACAGTCAGCCGAAGATCAAAGCGGTATTTGAAAGTTGGAAACTGCAAGGAGGTACGAAAGAAACGTTCTTGAGCAATCTGCAAAAGAATCAGGAAGTGAAGAATATCATTTTGTCCGAGTCTCCCTGGGTACTCGAAGCACAGACGGAAGAGCAACAGAAAGAGCGCATCGCCACCTTGTTTGATTTGAATAACATCCGTAGTAATAATATCGCAGCTTTGACTCGATTGCAGGAGTTACAGAACTCAAATGGGGCATGGTCCTGGTATAAAGGAATGAACGGGAGTCGATCTGTAACTACCTATATCGCCGAACTGAATGCCCGTCTGGCTATGCTGACAGGTGAGAAATTAAGCGGATCGGCTCTTTCCTTGCAACAGAAGGCTTTCGCTTACCTTCATCAATCAGCTTTGGACGAGTATAAGGAAATCCTGAAAGCACAGAAAGACGGTGTGAAGTTTACTGGCGTTTCGGGCAGTATTCTGCAATATTTGTATCTCATCGCTATTTCGGGAGAGCAGGTACCCGCAGCCAATAAAGCGGCTTATACCTATTATCTTTCTAAGGTAGGAGAATTGCTGACTTCTCCTTCGATGGATACAAAAGCGATTGCCGCCATTGTGCTTGATAAAGCCGGACGCAAGAAGGAAGCGCAGGAATTTGTCGCTTCTCTGAAAGAACATCTGACGAAGACAGATGAACAGGGAATGTTCTTTGCTTTCAACGAGAATCCATATACATGGGGCGGAATGCAGATGCAGGCTCATGTAGATGTGATGGAAGCGCTGGAACAGACAGGTGGCAATACCGATACAGTGGAAGAAATGAAACTTTGGTTGTTGAAGCAAAAGCAGACACAACAGTGGAATTCTCCGGTAGCTACTGCCGATGCGGTATTTGCATTGCTGATGAAGGGCGCTAATTTACTCGACAATCAGGGAGATGTACGGATTGTGATTGCTAATGAAGTGCTGGAAACTGTTAGTCCAAGTAAAACGACTGTTCCTGGATTGGGATATATCAAACGTTCTTTCACACAGAAGAATGTGGTGGATGCCCGCAAGATTGAAGTGGAAAAGAGAAATCCGGGTATTGCTTGGGGAGCTGTGTATGCAGAATTTGAATCTCCTGTCAGTGATGTGAAACAACAGGGCGGCGACCTGAATGTTGAGAAACAGTTGTATGTGGAGCGTACGATGAATAACGTGCCTCAATTACAGCCTATTACTGCCAAAACGGTTCTTCAGGTAGGTGATAAAGTCGTTTCCCGTTTGAGCATCCGCGTAGACCGTCCGATGGACTTTGTACAGTTGAAAGATCAGCGGGGCGCTTGTTTCGAACCGATCGGCAGTATCTCCGGTTATCGTTGGAACAACGGGCTTGGCTATTACGTAGACATCAAAGATGCATCGACTAATTTCTTCTTCGATCATTTAGGAAAGGGTGTATACGTGTTGGAATATAGTTACCGTGTCAGTCGTGCAGGAACTTACGAAACAGGTTTGGCAACTATGCAGTGTGCTTATGCACCGGAATACGCTTCGCATTCTGCTTCGATGACAATTATTATTAAATAGTTCCGGCAGGGGATTTTTATTCTCACCGACGAGCGAGGCGTTCCTCACCGATGAAGAGGGTGTTCCTCACCGAGGAAGGCATCCTTCGTCGGTGAGGAACTTTTTTCTTATAAACAGGGGCTTACAAGGACTGCTATTAAGTAAAGTCTTTTCCCAATCTGTGTTAATCTGTGTAATCTGTGGTGAAAAACTCATCTAAAACCCCTACATTTGTGCACCAAAATAAAAAATATCGCATGAAACGTAGTTTACTATCTATATTATCTTTACTTACTGTCGCTTTGGCAGCCGTTGCCCAACCTCGTATCTCTTCAAATAAAGAGACACATAACTTCGGACAAATTGAGTGGAAACGTCCGGTGACAGTGGAATATACCATCACTAACACGGGAAACCAGCCATTGGTACTGACCAACGTCACAACCTCTTGTGCCTGTGCCGTGGCCGACTGGACCAAAGAACCGATTGCTCCGGGAGGAAAAGGAGTCGTAAAAGCTTCTTTTGACGCAAAAGCGTTAGGACATTTTGAAAAGTCGATAGGAATATATAGCAATGCCAGTCCGAGCTTGGTCTATCTGAAGTTTACCGGTGAAGTAGTGCAGGAAATAAAAGATTATACAAAGCTACTTCCTTATACAATCGGAAATATTCGTTTGGATCGTGATGAGTTTGCTTTCCCCGATGTCTATCGCGGACAGCAGCCTTCATTGACCTTCGATATCGCCAATCTTTCGGACCGTCCTTACGAACCGGTATTGATGCATCTGCCTCCTTATCTGAAAATGGAAGCAGAACCCAAAGTCTTGTTGAAAGGCAAGAAGGGAACTATCAAACTGACGCTGGATGCGAGCCAGCTAAAAGATTACGGATTGACACAGACTTCTGTCTACCTTTCCCGTTTCTCCGGTGATAAGGTGAGCGAAGATAATGAAATACCGGTTTCGGCCATTCTTCTTCCCGACTTCTCTCGTATGACGGAAAAAGATTCTTTGAACGCTCCTGCCATGCACATTTCGGAAACGGATATTGATCTTAGTATCCCGTTGATAAAGAAGAATAAGGTAAGCCATGATATATTGATAGCCAATTCCGGAAAGACTCCGTTAGTCATCAGTAAGTTGCAGGTATTCAATTCATCGGTAGGAGTGAGCCTGAAGAAGACGGTCCTTCCTCCGGATGGAATGACGAAGCTCAAAGTAACTATTCGTAAGCGTGACGTAGGTAATAAGAAGCATCATTTACGTATTCTGATGATAACAAATGATCCGTTACGCCCGAAAGTCGAAATCAATATCAAACGCTAAATCCTATGATTATGGAACATCCTGAAAATAGTGAAGAATATAAGGGGCTTGTTGTCAATAAAGGCATTGAGCAACCCTCATCTGTGAATCCCTACTTAAAGCGGAAACCTAAGAAACGCCAACTTTCAGTAGCAGAGTTTGTAGAAGGTATCGTAAAAGGTGATGTCACCATATTGAGTCAGGCTGTGACATTGGTTGAAAGCGTAAAGCCTGAACATCAGGCTGTCTCACAGGAAATCATAGAGAAGTGTCTGCCATTTTCCGGTAATTCGATCCGGATTGGTATCAGCGGCGTTCCCGGTGCGGGAAAGAGTACATCCATAGATGTATTCGGTCTGCACGTGCTCGAAAAGGGGGGCAAACTGGCGGTATTGGCCATTGACCCTAGTAGTGAGCGTAGTAAAGGCAGTATCTTAGGGGATAAAACGCGTATGGAGCAGCTTTCCGTGCATCCTAAATCGTTTATCCGCCCTAGTCCGTCAGCCGGTTCTTTGGGAGGAGTGGCACGCAAAACACGTGAGACGATTATTCTTTGTGAAGCTGCCGGATTCGATAAGATTTTTGTGGAGACCGTAGGAGTGGGACAGAGCGAAACGGCTGTTCACTCGATGGTTGATTTCTTCCTGTTGATTCAGTTGTCCGGTACGGGCGATGAACTGCAAGGGATTAAGCGTGGTATTATGGAGATGGCGGATGGTATCGTTATCAATAAGGCCGATGGAGATAATCTGGAACGTGCCAAGTTGGCTGCCACTCAATTCCGTAATGCATTACATCTGTTTCCTGCGCCTGAATCCGGATGGATTCCCAAAGTATTGACTTACTCCGGTTTTTATAACCTGGGAGTGAAGGAGGTCTGGGATATGATTTACGAATACATTGACTTCGTGAAAGAAAACGGCTATTTTGAATATCGCCGCAACGAACAAAGTAAATACTGGATGTATGAAAGCATCAATGAACAACTTCGTGACAGCTTTTATCATAATCCGAAGATTGAAGCGATGCTCTTAGAAAAAGAACAGCAGGTATTGAAAGGCAACCTGACTTCGTTTATAGCTGCAAGAAGTCTGCTCGATACTTATTTTGAGGATTTGAAATGAGACTTTAAATGATAATAAGGTTCTGATTTTTAGAGAATACATTTAGCATAAGCGGGTAGGAAACTTTCAGTCTTTCTACCCGCTTGTACTATTAATGAAGCTTTTCTGCTTTTTCAAGATCAGCTCTCGATTTACTTTGAGTCACAATATATACTCCCAGGAATACAAGTGCGATAGCAATCCCTTTCTCCCAGCCGAAACTTCCGATACCCATCGCGATTGCTGCAATCGTAGCCACGATCGGTTGCATATAATTGTACATACTGACTACCGTAGGACGGAGCAGCCTCTGTGCAGTCATAATGCAGAGATATGCGAGGAAACTACCTCCTAATACGACATAAAGTACCTGTATAATGGCGACAGTGGAAACAGAAGTCCATTGAATCGTAGAAATATCATAATAAGAGAACGGAATATAGCACATTGAAGCATATATGAACATCCATTTATTAATCGTTACTGCCGAATATCGTTGAGACAATCCTTTGAATACAGTCAGGTATATGGAAAAACTGATTTGCGCAACGAGACAAAGTAAGTCACCAATCAGGCTTCCATTTCCGTTGCTTCCTGCCTGGCTACTCATAATGAGAATAAGTGCTCCCATCGCACCTACAAAAATCCCCAGTACTTTCTTATTGGTAATAGGTTCTTTCAAGTAAATGGCCGCTACAACCATTGTTACAATCGGTAGAGTGGTAGTTACGATAGAAGCATCAATAGGAGAAGTCATAGAAAGCCCGAAGATGAACACTCCTTGATTGAATACTAGCGCAAACAGTGAAGCAAAGAAGATTTTCAGCATATCTTGATGATTCACATGTTCCTGTTTGCAAAACATGGAAAGGATCCAGAAAGCGGCTGCTGCCCCCACCATGCGGAATGTAGTGACAGAAATTGGAGAAAACTCTTGAAGAGCCGACTTACCGATGGGAGACATTAATCCCCACATAACGTTTGCTGTAAGCGCAAACAAATGACCATACAGGTTCTTACTTTTGTCCATGTTGATACTATTTATTTTACCATATCTCTGATATCATTAACAATCAAATAGAGAAAACGGTTGCAAAGGTAGTCTTTTATCGTATGATTTGTTTATATTTGCCTTGATTAAACTTGAATATTATGGAACAACAAGCCAATTATATCCGTCGTATCGAGATACACGGACTATGGGAACGCTTTAATATAGGATGGGATTTGCGTCCCGATGTGAACATCCTCTCCGGCATCAACGGAGTGGGGAAGACTACCATTCTGAACCGTTCGGTGGGATACCTCGAAGAACTTTCCGGTGAAATGAAAAGTGACGAGAAGAACGGTGTGCGTCTCTTTTTCGACAATCCCCAGGCAACCTATATTCCTTATGACGTCATCCGAAGCTACGACCGTCCCCTGATTATGGGTGACTTCACAGCCCGCATGGCCGACAAGAATGTAAAGTCTGAACTGGACTGGCAACTCTATCTCTTGCAACGCCGTTACCTCGATTATCAGGTCAACATTGGTAATAAGATGATTGAAATGCTTTCCAGCACTGATGAAGAAGAACGTCGTAAGGCAGCCACATTGTCTGTAGCTAAACGTCGTTTTCAGGATATGATTGACGAACTGTTCAGCTATACACGCAAAAAGATAGACCGGAAACGGAACGATATCGCTTTCTATCAGGATGGCGAACTATTATTCCCTTATAAACTGTCGTCCGGTGAAAAGCAAATGCTGGTTATCCTGTTGACCGTACTCGTGCAGGACAACAGCCATTGTGTATTGTTTATGGATGAGCCGGAAGCCTCCCTTCATATAGAATGGCAGCAGAAACTGATTGCTATGATACGTGAACTGAATCCGAATGTGCAGATTATCCTGACTACCCATTCGCCTGCCGTCATTATGGAAGGCTGGCTGGATGCCGTGACAGAAGTAAGCGATATATCTACCACCGTAGGGCACAAGCTCGACAAGGATTCTCCCAACTGTAATTTGTAATTCGTAACCTGTAATTGAACAAATGGCAACTTCACTACGAGATAATCTGACTTCTTCTTATTTCAATGCCGCCCATAAGCTTTATCCGAAGAAAGCCCGCCGACGTATCATCGCTTACGTAGAAAGCTATGACGACATCGCTTTCTGGCGCACATTGCTTGAAGAGTTTGAAGACGACGAACACTATTTCCAAGTGATGCTTCCTTCGGCCACCTCTCTGGCAAAAGGAAAAAAGATGGTACTCATGAACACGCTGAATACTGCCGAATTGGGGAGAAGTCTGATTGCCTGTGTGGACAGTGACTATGATTTCCTGTTGCAGGGAGCTACCAATACTTCCCGTAAAATCAACCGGAACAGGTATATTTTTCAGACTTATACCTATGCTATTGAAAACTATCATTGTTTTGCCGAAAGCCTTCACGAAGTATGTGTGCAGGCTACGTTGAATGACCGTTCCATTTTAGATTTCAACTTCTACCTGAAGAAGTATTCTGAAATAGTATATCCGCTTTTCCTCTGGAACGTATGGTTCTATCGCCAACGGGATACTTACACTTTCCCCATGTACGATTTCCATACTTATACTTCTTTGCGCGAGATTAATCTCCGGCATCCGGAAAAGAGCTTGGAATCCCTTCAACAACGGGTTAATCAGAAGTTGGCAGAGTTGAAAAGGAAATTCCCCCATAACATCAATCAGGTGAATGGATTGCGGACTGAATTTAAAGAGCTGGGCTTGGTGCCGGAAACTACTTACTTGTATATGCAGGGACACCATGTGATGGATAATGTGGTAATGAAACTACTGATTCCGGTCTGCACCGTATTGCGCCGTGAACGGGAACAGGAAATCAAGCGGTTGGCCGAACACAATGAACAGTTCAGAAACGAACTGACTTGTTATCAGAACAGCCAGGTGAACGTAGAAATCATGCTCAAGAAGAATGTAGCCTACAAAAGACTCTTCCATTATGATTGGCTACGGCAGGATATCAGTGAATATTTGGAAGAAGGAAAGAATAAAGAAGAAAAGAAACAGAGATCATAAATAAAAGAAAAACTAAAAAAGAGAGAGACGATTGCTTATGAAAGAAGTAAAAGAAGTGGTTGATACAGTGAGTGTGGCATTAGCAAACGGGCAACCGGAAGAAGCAGGTAATGTAGTGATGCAAGAGGTGAATCATGCTTTGCTCTCGATGGGAGTGGATGAAGCTATGGCTGATAAGATTGATAACTTTATCATTTTATTGTTTATTATTGGAATAGCATTATTGGCTAATCTGATTTGCCGCAAGATTATTCTGCGTACCGTGGCTAAATTGGTGAGACAGACAAAAGCTACTTGGGATGATATTGTATTTAATGATAAAGTAATGGTGAACATCAGCAGGATGGTGGCGCCTATATTGATTTATATATCTATTCCTATTGCCTTCCCCGAACATGCAGACTCTGCTTTGCTTGATTTTCTTCGAAGACTTTGCATGATTTATATCCTTGCAGTCTTTCTTCGCTTCGTCAGTGCTTTGTTCACGGCTGTGTATCTGGTATATAGCGCGCGTGAACAATATAAAGACAAACCTTTGAAGGGGCTTTTGCAGACAGCGCAAGTCATTCTCTTCTTTATAGGAGCTATCATCATTATCAGTATTCTGATAAAGCAAAGTCCGGTAGTGTTGCTGACCGGATTGGGAGCTTCCGCTGCGGTTCTGATGTTGGTTTTCAAGGACAGTATCATGGGATTTGTCTCCGGCATCCAGCTTTCCGCCAATAATATGCTGAAGGTGGGCGATTGGATCACGATGCCGAAATACGGTGCGGACGGTACGGTGATAGAAGTAACATTGAATACCGTAAAAATACGTAACTTCGATAATACCATCACTACCATTCCTCCTTATCTATTGATTAGTGATTCTTTCCAAAACTGGCAGGGAATGCAGGAATCCGGCGGACGTCGTGTGAAACGTTCCATCAATATAGACATGACCAGTGTGCATTTCTGTACACCGGAGATGTTGGCAAAATACCGGAAGATACAACTGTTGAAAGACTATGTGGATGAAACGGAAAAGGTAGTGGAAGAATATAATAAGGAACATCATATCGACAACTCTGTGTTAGTGAATGGACGTCGGCAAACAAACTTGGGAGTTTTCCGGGCCTATCTGACTAACTATCTGAAGAGTCTGCCTACCGTCAACCAAGACCTGACCTGTATGGTACGTCAGCTTCAGCCTACTGAAACCGGTATCCCATTGGAACTTTATTTTTTTTCTGCCAATAAAGTATGGGTTGCCTACGAAGGCATACAGGCAGATGTTTTCGATCATGTGCTTGCCATTATTCCCGAATTCGACTTGCGTGTCTTCCAAAACCCGTCGGGGGCAGACCTGCATCGGATAGGGGTAAAGATAGAAAACTAATCAAACGATAAAACGCTTATAAATTGTAATTACTATGACTACACCGTTATCCAACCAGATTATCCGTGAAATCACTCCTTTGTCAGATAAGGATTGCTTTTACATTGCGGAACGTTATAAAACGGAATTCACTTATCCTATACACAACCACTCCGAGTTTGAATTGAACTTCACCGAAAAGGCTGCCGGAGTAAGGCGGATTGTAGGAGACTCTTCCGAAGTGATAGGTGATTATGATTTGGTATTGATAACAGGAAAAGATTTGGAACACGTCTGGGAACAGAACGACTGCCATTCGAAAGAGATACGGGAGATTACGATTCAGTTTTCTTCCGATCTTTTCTTCAAGAGCTTTATCAATAAGAATCAGTTCGACTCTATCCGCCGGATGCTGGATAAAGCACAAAAAGGGCTTTGTTTCCCGATGTCTGCCATACTCAAAATATATCCGTTGCTGGATACGCTTGCTTCCGAGAAGCAAGGATTTTATGCGGTCATTAAGTTTATGACGATCCTGTATGAACTTTCTCTCTTTGAAGAAGAAGCGCGTACCTTGTCCAGTTCGTCTTTTGCCAAGATAGATATTCATTCGGACAGCCGGCGTGTGCAGAAAGTGCAGGAGTACATCAATACACATTATCAGGAAGAAATACGCCTGGGGCAGTTGGCCGATATGGTGGGGATGACGGATGTGTCATTCAGCCGCTTCTTCAAACTGCGTACAGGCAAGAATCTTTCCGATTATATCATTGATATTCGGCTGGGCTTTGCTTCCCGGTTGCTGGTAGATTCTACCATGTCAATAGCCGAGATTTGTTATGAGTGCGGTTTTAATAACCTTTCCAATTTCAACCGGATCTTCAAGAAGAAAAAGAGTTGTTCGCCCAAAGAGTTTCGTGAGAACTACCGGAAGAAAAAGAAACTGATTTAGTGTATTCATCCTTATGAACTAATTCGCCGAATACGGAGAATTAGGTTTCGATATGCATAAAATTAATCGTCTGACGGTTGTTATCTTTTCGTCTGACTACTGTTGAACTTTCGTCTGACAATTGTCAGACGAAAGTTCAACAGTAGTCAGACGATTAATTTTATGCATAATGAGAGATAAAAGAGTGAAGTTCCGGTCTTAAATTTGCTTATAAACAAGTTAAACTAATAGCGTAACTGATTGATAATACGTTTGTAACATCTTGTCATCATCTTGCAATGACTCTTTCAATAGATTGTATTTTTTTCGTCTTACGGTTGTAATGCTCACCCTCTATCTTTGCCGACGTAATTAAAACGTAGAGCAAAGTTAGATGAAAAAACTATTTCTTATCCGATTTTCAGTGGTAGCCTTCTTTTGCCTGTTGTGTGTACTTCCTGCATTGGCTGCTAATATCAAGATTAAAGGAGCTGTGAAAGACAAACTATCCAAGGAACCTTTGATAGGAGCTACGATACGTTTGCTCGGAACTCAAGCCGGAGCAGTGACCGATATGGAGGGCAATTTCGAATTGAACAGTATGGGCATTCTGGAAGGTATGTATGATATTGAGATTAAATATGTAGGCTACAAAACAGAAGTGCGCCATAAAGTGCGTGTGGAGAATGGAAAACAGGTGATACTGAATCTGGAGTTGGAAACCGATGCACAGGAACTTGCCGATGTGGTGGTTGTAGCTAAGAAGAATAGGGAAAATGAGAATATGCTGTTGCTCGAACAGCAAAAAGCAGTCATTGCCGTACAATCTGTTGGTGTCAGGGAGCTTTCCCGCAAGGGTGTTTCGGATGCAGAAGGTGCTGTGACGAAAGTTGCCGGAGTGTCTAAACAAGACGGAGTGAAAAATGTCTTTGTCCGTGGATTGGGTGACCGGTACAATGCAACTACTTTTAATGGATTTGCTCTTCCTTCCGAAGACCCGGAATATAAGAATATCTCTCTTGATTTCTTCGGTACGGACATTATTCAGTCGGTAGGTGTAAATAAAGCATTCAACGCGGGAGGCAGCAGCGATGTCGGAGGGGCAACCATTGATATTGTATCCAAAGAACTAATTGGTAGCGGTCATCTGGGATTCGGCATTTCCGGTGGCTTGAATACACAAACGGTAGCAGCCGATTTTCTGAAACAGGATGGAGTGAACTTCATGGGCTTTGCCAATCGCACCGAACCTGCCGATGAAAATTCATGGAACTTCAGAAATAAGTTAGACCCTTCCGCTCAACATTTTCAAATTAACCGGAGTTACAGTATTTCCGGAGGTAAACGATTCTATGTCGGAAAAGACAAAAATCCGCTTTCTTTCTTCCTGACCGCCGGACATACGATGGACTATCAGTATACGGATGAAATCATACGTAATACAACTACCAGCGGTACGGTCTACAAAGATATGAATGGTAAGAAGTATGCGGAGAATATCAGTCAGCTGGCACTTGCCAATGTGGATTTCGATATGCAGAACCGTCATCACATCAGTTATAATTTGATGATGATTCATGCCAATACCCAGTCGGTGGGCGATTACAACGGTAAGAACTCGATTTTTAGTGATGACTATGAAAACCTCGGATTCACCCGTCGCCAACAAACAAATGACAATATGCTGATCGTTAACCAACTGATGACTAACTGGGGATTGACCAAATCATTAAGTCTCGATGCAGGTGCTTCCTATAATATGGTGAAAGGGTATGAACCGGATCGTCGTATCAATAACCTGACTAAAGCGGAAGACGGCTATACGTTGCTAAGGGGCAACTCACAACAGCGCTACTTCTCAACTTTAGATGAAGACGACTTGAATGTAAAAGCAGGCTTGGTCTATCGTCTGAAAGATAATATAGAAGAAATTTCGAATGTCCGTTTCGGATATACAGGCCGATTCGTAGATGATAACTTCAAAGCTACGGAGTATAACCTGACCGTAGGGCATGTTTCTACCCTCCCTTCTTTGGACAACTTATCGCTTGACGATTATTATAACCAAGAAAACTTTGCTTCCGACTGGTTCAAGATACAGAAGAACTTAGATGAATATACCGTAAAAAAGAATATCCATTCCGCTTATGCCGAGGCTACCTACCAGTTTACTCCCTGTTGGATTGTGAATCTGGGAATGAAATACGACAAGGTAGATATTGAAGTGGATTACAATGTGAATCGTGGAGGCTCTAAAGGAAACAATACCATTCAAAAAGATTATTTCCTGCCCAGCTTGAATCTCAAATACAATCTGAATGATAAAAACTCGCTTCGCTTCGGAGCAAGTAAGACATATACGCTTCCACAGGCCAAGGAGATATCTCCTTACCGTTATGTCGGCGTGAACTTCAACAGTCAGGGTAACCCCAATCTGAAACCTTCGGATAATTATAACCTTGATCTGAAGTGGGACTTTAATCCCACTCCGACCGAGTTGATTTCTCTCACAGCTTTCTATAAATTGATTAAGAATCCGATATCCCGCATCGAAGTGGCAAGCGCCGGAGGTTATCTTTCTTATGAGAATATAGCGGATAAGGCAACCGTGGCAGGAGTGGAAGTAGAAATACGTAAGAATCTGTTTGTCCGTCCGGTGAGTAATGCTGCGCACGGAATGAATAAACTCTCTTTGGGATTGAATGGCTCTTATATCTACACGAATGCAAAAATGCCTTTGGCAACGGTTACCACCGGTTCGCAACTGGAAGGAGCCGCACCGTGGATTGTCAATTTCGACCTCTCGCATAACTTCACGAAAGGAGAACGCAGTTTTGTCAATACATTGGTACTTAATTATGTGAGTGATAAAATATATACCATTGGCACACAGGGCTATCAGGATATAATGGAGCAGGGAGTACTGACACTGGATTTTGTGTCCCAAGCCAAACTGAACAAGCATCTTTCGCTTAACCTGAAAGCCCGCAACCTGCTGAATCCCTCTTATAAGTTAAGTCGCAAAGCGAACGAAAACGGGGAAAAGGTGATATTGAATGATTATAAGAAAGGAATAAATATAAGCCTGGGAGTGTCGTGTACATTCTAAGCCGGGTGATGAAATAAGATTATTAACTAATAATGAAAGCAAAATGAAAAGATTGTTTGTGAACTTTATGACGTTTGCCGTTATGGCAACAGCACTTACATTGACTGCATGTAGCAGTGATAGTGACGGAGACGGTGATGGTAACGGAGATGGTGGAAACAACGGTGGGACCGGTAGCTCTATTGTTGTGGGCGAAAATATCCTGTCCGGCACGCTGACCGGAGAACAGACACTGGAAGCTAAGGAATATATTCTGAATGGAACGGTAGTCATTGAAAATGGAGGCCGTCTGAATATCCCTGCCGGAACAACGATTAAGGCTCGCGAAGGTTTCAGCAGTTATCTGCTGGTAGCACAAGGCGGTAAACTTTATGCTGACGGTACAGCTGATAAACCGATTGTTTTCACTGCCAATTCAACAACCCCTACATCCGGCTATTGGGGAGGAATTATTATCAATGGTAAAGCTCCGATTTCCGGTTCGAACGCCAATAAGAGTGATACAGGTCTGACGGAAATCGACAACAACTATAAATACGGTGGTAATGTCGATAATGACAATTCCGGTTCACTGACTTATGTGAAAATCTGCTATGCCGGTGCCCGCTCTACTGCCGATATCGAGCACAACGGATTGACACTGAACGGTGTTGGAAACGGTACCAAGATCGAGAATATCTACATTCTTGAGAGCGCGGATGATGCCATCGAATTCTTTGGCGGTACGGTGAATGTAACCAACCTGTTGGCTGTGAACCCGGATGATGATATGTTCGACTTCACTCAAGGATATTCCGGTAAATTGAAAAACTGCTATGGCGTTTGGGAAAGCGGTTATACCAGTACGGAAGCAGATCCGCGCGGCATTGAAGCAGATGGTAACTTGGATGGCATTTATCCGGATCATTTACGTCAGTCAGACTTTGCGGTTGAAAATATGACAATCGTAAATAATGCTGCCAATACAACGGATAATGTAGACCGTATGCAAGACGTGATTAAAATCCGTCGTGGAGCAAAAGCTACGATCACCAATGCTCTTGTCAAAGGTTCCGGCGGTACAATCGATTTGATTGATATGAATGACAGTAAAGGGGCAGGAAGTGCAGCTTCCAGCATCAGCATCACTCATACATTGAACTTTAAGAATAAGCTGAACGGTACATTGAATACATTTACCGAGCCGACTACGAATACTGGTGCAGATGCATCCCTGTTTACTTGGACTGGATATAATATTTCCTCATTATAATAAGATATAGGTTAGCGGAGTCCGTATTTTTCAATAGGAGGTATGGGAGAATTTGTAACAAACAGATTCTCCCATATTCTATTTATTTATTTTCGTAATCTTCTTTTAGCTTTTTTATTTGCTCCTTTATGGTATCAGTGATTACCTTTTTTGTATATTTGTCAACCTATTGTTTTACAATGATACAAAATATGCAGACAGACAACGAGCGATACAAAAAAATGGCTTCTCTTGCACAAATCGGGTGGTGGGAAGTAGATTTAACGGCAGGATATTATTTATGTTCCGATTATCTTTCTGATCTTTTGGGATTGGACGGCGACACCATCTCTACTTCGGATTTTCTGAACCTGATACGTGAAGATTATCGCAAGCAGATTGCCCAGGAGTTCCGGGCAAATTCTTCTATCCATAAGGACTTTTATGAACAAACTTTCCCTATTCATTCAAAATATGGCGAGGTCTGGTTGCATACCCGTCTGGCTTTTCGTGAGAAGGGTACAGGTGTTGATGGAGGTGATAAGTCTTTCGGAATAATCCAGCGCGTTGAGGCTCCCAAGGAAGAAGATCAAAGGGATGCATTAAGGCGTGTGAATGATTTGCTTTGTCGTCAGAATTTTGTTTCGCAATCGTTGCTTCGTTTCCTACGTGATGAGGCAGTAGAATCTTGTATCGCAGATATTTTGAGAGATATTCTGAATCTTTATAATGGAAAAGGGCGTGTTTATATTTTTGAATACGACGAAATTTATGCCCATCATAGTTGTATCTACGAAGTTGTTTCTGAAGGAGTATCGGCAGAGATAGACAATCTGCAGGACATGCCTGCCAGTGAGTCAAAATGGTGGAGTGAACAGATATTATCGGGCAAGCCGATTATTTTAAATACACTGGAGCAGTTATTAGAAGAGGCTCCTGATGAATATCAGATTCTTGTAGTTCAGGGAATCAAATCGTTAATGGTGACTCCTTTGATGACAGGCGACTGCGTTTGGGGATATATGGGGATTGATCTGGTTGAGACTTACCATGACTGGAGTAATGAAGATTTTCAATGGTTCTCCTCATTGGGAAATATTATAAATATCTGTATCGAGTTGCGTAAAACTAAGGACAAGGTAATCCGTGAACAGACTTTCCTAAATAATCTGTTTCATTTTATGCCGATGGGATATATACGTATGTCCATTATCCGTGACGAGAATAATAAACCTTGCGATTATCGGGTGACGGATGCGAATGAGGTCAGTTCAACCTTTTTCGGGCTTCCTTTGGAGTCGTATATTGGTTCTTTGGCATCTGAAAAGCATCCTGACTATCTCCAAAAACTTAATTTTCTGGAAGAAATACTGGATAGTAATTCTTATAGAGAGAAAGATGAATATTTCCCTCGAACGGAACGGTATACGCATTGGGTTATTTATTCTCCCGGAAAGGACGAAATAGTCGGTCTATTCCTCGATTCTACGGGATCGGTACAAGCTAACCGGGCATTGGATCGTAGTGAAAAACTCTTTAAGAATATCTTTGCTAATATTCCGGCAGGAGTAGAGATCTACGATAAGGACGGCTATTTGATAGATTTGAATAATAAGGATTTAGAAATATTCGGTGTAGTGAATAAATCGGATGTGATAGGGGTTAATTTCTTTGAGAATCCGAATGTGCCGCAGGGGATTCGTGATCGTGTGCGGAATGAAGATCTGGTGGATTTCAGACTTAATTATTCTTTTGAGCAAGCAGGAGGATATTATGAGACAAGCCGTTCTAATGTGATAGAACTATATTCGAAGGTTAGTAAACTATATGATAATGAGGGCAACTTCAGCGGATATATTTTAATAAGCATTGACAATACGGAGCGTATTGATGCAATGAACCGTATTCGTGATTTTGAGAATTTCTTCTTGATGATATCCGATTATGCAAAAGTAGGATATGCTAAATTGAATCTCTTGAACCGCAAAGGTTATGCTATAAAACAGTGGTATAAGAATTTAGGTGAGGAGGAAGATATTCCTTTGAGTGAGGTGGTAGCAGTTTATAGCCAAATGCATCCCGAAGACCGTAAGCGTTTCCTTGATTTTTATGATGGAGTCAGAGACGGAAAAAGGAGGCATTTCCAAGGGGAGATGCGTATTCGTCGTCCCGGAACGAAGAACGAATGGAATTGGGTCAGCAGTAATGTAATGGTCACCAATTATAAACCGGAAGAAAATGAAATAGAAATCATCGGTATCAATTATGACATTACAGAATTGAAGGAGACTGAAGCCGAATTGATTCAGGCACGTGATAAAGCAGAGATGATGGATCGTTTGAAAAGTGCTTTCCTTGCCAATATGAGTCATGAAATCCGTACGCCGCTGAATGCCATTGTCGGTTTCTCCGATTTGCTGGTAGAAACTGAAGAGCTGGCAGAACGTCAGGAGTATATTAAGATTGTACGTGAGAATAATGAACTTTTGTTGCAATTAATTTCAGATATACTCGATTTGTCAAAGATTGAAGCGGGTACATTTGAGTTTACTAACGGAGATGTAGATGTAAATCTGTTATGTGAGGATATTGTCCGCTCTATGGGGATGAAAGCGAAAGAAGAGGTGGAACTGGTGTTTGATGATCATCTTCCGGTTTGTCATGTCATTAGTGACCGTAACCGTATACATCAGGTGATCTCTAACTTTGTTAACAATGCAATGAAGTTTACCTCTGAAGGTAGTATTCATGTGGGATATAAACTAAAAGATGGCGAATTGGAATTCTATGTTGAAGATACAGGCATCGGTATTGAAAAAGAGCAGTTGCCACATATCTTTGAGCGTTTTGTGAAGCTTAATTCTTTTGTACACGGTACAGGATTGGGACTTTCTATCTGTCAGAGCATCGTTGAACAATTAGGTGGGCGGATTGGCGTTGATTCTGAAAAAGGAAAAGGATCAAGGTTTTGGTTTACTATTCCCGGAGTGATCGTGACGGAAGAGATGAACTGTGCCCGGTAGAGTGGTAATAAGGCAGGTGAATATCTTCCTTCCTCATTAATAAAAGCGGCTTTTATATAGAAGAAACGGTCTTGGTTTTGATGTCGATTGATACTGACATGAAACCAAGACCGTTTCTTTGGTGAAAAGGTGTAGTCCGTTTAAATTCCGAACGACAGTTTATCGATAGATTGATATACGATACTTGCAATACCCAGTCCGATGATACCCAATGTGCAAAGTGCCAATCCCCATTTTGTGCAGCGGTCGCTGCGGAAAGTAGGAATCGGGTTGTCGGAAGGAGTGATGTACATTGCTTTTACAATCAATAGATAGTAATACAACGAAATCACTGTATTTACCAATGCGATGAATACCAGCAAGTGGAAACCTGCATCGAAAGCAGCCATGAAGATAAAAAACTTAGAGAAGAATCCGGCAAACGGAGGGATGCCTGCCAATGAGAACAGAGACAGAGTCATCAAGAGAGCGATTTTGGGATTCGTTTTATAAAGTCCTGCGTAATCTTCGAGCGTGAATTTCTGACTGCGTAATGCCACGATAGTGATAACGGCAAATACTCCGAGGTTGGCGGCAGCGTACACTAATACATAATATACCAATGCCGTCATGCCTTGTGCTGTGCCTCCGATAACGCCTAACATAATATATCCCGCTTGCGAAATACTGGAGAACGCCATCAAACGTTTCAGGTTTTGCTGACGGACAGCAAATATATTTGCAATAGTGATAGAAGCGATGGTTACCCAATAAAGTACTTCCTGCCAGTCATTAATCATTGGAGCGAATACTTTGATAAGGACGGCCAATAATACAAATGCTGCCGATCCTTTTGATATAACACTCAAATAAGCGGTAACTGCACTCGGAGCGCCTTCGTAAACGTCTGCTGTCCATAAGTGGAACGGAACCAGTGACAACTTGAATGCCATTCCTGTGAAGAAGAATATAAATGCCATGATCTGTAACGGATTTCCGTCGATATGGGCAGGGAGGTCATCGAAATAAAGAGTCCCGGCAGAACCATAGATCATGGACAGACCAAACAACAGCAATGCACTGGAGAAAAGAGCTGTCAGAATGTATTTGGCACCTGCTTCGGCAGAGTTGTGACGGTATTTATCGAAGGCAATCAATGCTGCCATCGGAATAGAAGCTGTTTCGAGCCCGATGAAGAACATCAGGAAATGTCCGGCGGAAATCATGAGATACATACCAAACAAGGTAGAGAGTGTAAGCACATAGAATTCTCCTTGTTTGAATGAAGTGTCTTCTCTTTTCATCCACTCGTGTGCCATCAGGAAAACAATCAGTGTACCGACGTTCAGGATTGATTTAACAACTGTGTGCATCGGTACATAGTGATACATACCACCGAATGCATCGGCAGCAGTTCCCGGAATCAGGTTGATAGCCGTATGGATAGCCATCAGAATAACGGGCAACATGGTGTTCAGGCGTGCTTTCCCACTATTTTTGTGTGCATCCGGACTCATGAAGAGGTCAGCTAGAAATAGCAGCAGTAAGACAGCTATGAGCGACAGCTCTTCTCGCATATTTAGAAATTGTGAATAATCCATCTTGTTTATTTATGAATTAAGAATTATGATTTATGAGTTAGGGGATTAGTTGTGAGACAACCGGTAATACGCTTTCACCAATCATGTGGCTAACCCAGAAAGGAGCCATACCTAGTCCGGCAACGCAAACGATGAGGCAGATAACGGCTACACGTTCGTCCCAAGTTGCATCAGTCAGTTCGAGGTGATGTTTGTTGGTGCAGGTTCCGTATAGGATCTTACCTACCAGGCGCAGGATGTAGACTGCGGTAATCACAATTGAAGAACAGGCAATGATAGTCAGTGTACGGTGAAATACATCGTTGTTCTGGAAAGAGCCGACGAAGATGGTCATTTCAGCAATGAAACCGCTTAATCCCGGCAGACCGAGGTTGGCAAGACCGGCAATCACATAACATACACTAAGGAACGGCATAATTTTCATTAAACCGGCAAGTTCGCGAACGTCACGTGTGTGTGTACGTCCATATATCATACCGATCAGAGCAAAGAACAAGGCTGTCATCAATCCGTGCGAAAGCATCTGAAGGATTGCTCCTGTTGCTGCTGTCTGGTTTAGCATCAGAATGGCGAAAAGAACCAGTCCGCAGTGAGATACGGATGAATAAGCATTGATATATTTCAAGTCGGTCTGTACGCAAGCGGAGAAGGCTCCGTAGACTACAGAGATACCTGTCAGTATCAGGAATATCCAGGAAAGTTCGTTGGCTGCTTCCGGCATCAGATACATGGCGATACGGAAACATCCGTAACCTCCCAGTTTCATCAATACTCCGGCATGAAGCATGGATACGGCAGTCGGGGCAGAAGCGTGACCGTCAGGACTCCATGTGTGGAACGGGAAAAGGGCGCCCAATACACCGAAGCCGAGGAAAGTCAGCGGGAACCAGATGCATTGCTGTGCAAAAGGTATGTTGTGCAACTGTGCAATTTCGAGAAGGTTCATGGTGGTTGCTCCCGAGCCGAAATAGATTCCGAGAATACCGATCAATAGGAAAGCGGAACCGCCCATCAACATAAGGGTCAGTTTCATGGCTGCATATTCTTTACGTCCTGATCCCCATACACCAATCAGCAGGTACATCGGTATCAACGCAATTTCATAGAACATGAACATGGTGAACAAATCGACGGATATAAAGAATCCGAATACTCCCATAGACAACAGGGTGAACCAGAGGAAATATTCTTTCGTCAGCGGTTGCAGGCGCCAGGAAGCGAATGTACCGGTGAATACGATGACAGCAGATAATAACAACATGGCTACCGAAATTCCGTCAACACCTACTGAATAAGATATGTGAAGCGGGGCATACCAAAGCGTATCTGCACGGAAAAGCATTTCTGCCGTATTTCCGGCGCTACGCTCTCCCAGATACAGGAATGTAAGTACGACGGAGGCAATCAGAAGTGCCGATGCGCCAGTAACCATAACCCCCCGGATGGCTTTGATTCCTCGTGCTGCCCAAAGTCCGGCCAGCATCAATAAGGGGATAAGTACGAATATGGATAAGAAATTCATCTTTATGATTTACTATTTAAAGATTTACTATTTACTATTTAGAGAATCAGCAGTAGGATAAGTGCCAATGCACCGCAAAGGAACACATACGCATATTGTTGTACCTGACCGCTCTGCAAACCACGAATCTCGTCGCTTGTTGTATTGGTGGCCCATGCCAGGAAGTCAAAGAATCCATCCACTACATGACGGTCGAACCATGCGATAGGAGTAGAGATGCAGCGGAAGATAATCTTATGCGTAATAAACTGGTAGATATCATCAATATAGAAGCGATTATAGGCTGCCTTGTGCAGACCTTTGAATCGTTTTGCCAACGAATCAGCAACAGGCTGTTTGGCATTCTTGTACATCCATGTAGCGATTGCAATCGAAATAATCGCAATAACAACGCTCGTAATAGTTACTGACGGATCGAGATGGATAGAATAAGATTCACCATTCGAACTGATGAAGTGTCCGAAAGGAATAAATCCTGCTCCACAAGTTACAACTGCCAGGAACATCAGCGGGAAAGTCATAGCCAACGGACTCTCATGTGGGCGGCAAGGTGCCGCTTCCAAGTTTCCGTGCGGCGTGTTATGTTCCGAATGGGAACCTGCCCGGGGCGGCTCGCTCCCCCAAAAAATACCGTAGTAAAGGCGGAACATATAGAAAGCTGTCATTGCAGCGATGACTGTCATCACCCATCCCATTACAGGGCTGTATTGGAAACAAGCAGCCAGAATTTCATCCTTCGAGAAGAAGCCCGAGAACGGAGGAATACCGGCAATAGCCAGACAAGCAATCAGGAATGTCCAGTGAGTGATCGGCATATATTTGCGTAAACCTCCCATAGCGGACATTTCATTAGAATGTACGGCATGGATAATGCTACCTGCACCGAGGAAGAGTAATGCCTTAAACATGGCATGTGTGAAAAGGTGGAACATGGAAGCCATGTAGCCCAAACCTCCTTCGTGCGGATTCATGGAAGTACAAACACCCAGAGCTACCATCATGAAGCCAATCTGTGAAATGGTAGAGAAAGCCAGTACACGTTTGATGTCTGATTGTACGCAAGCCACACTTGCCGCGTAGAATGCTGTAAATGCACCTACCCAAGCAACCATGTGCAGCGTATTCGGTGCGTATGTAATGAAAAGTGGGAACATACGTGCCACCAGATATACACCGGCAACTACCATGGTAGCCGCATGAATCAATGCGCTGACCGGAGTAGGACCTTCCATTGCATCCGGCAACCAGATATGCAACGGGAACATGGCACTTTTACCGGCACCACCGACAAACATCAGTCCGAGAGCCAACGGAAGCATAGAAGCTCCACCGCTTATCAAGGATATTGTATCCGGAGTGAAGCCGAATGTACCACCGTAATATCCGTAAATCAGGATACCGATCAGGAAGCCCAAGTCAGCAAAGCGAGTAACAATAAACGCTTTCTTGGAAGCAGCAATGGCAGCCGGTTTTGTATAATAAAAACCGATTAGCAGGTAAGAACTTACCCCCACCAGCTCCCAAAAAAGGTACATCTGGAAGATGTTGGTTGCAACGACCAATCCCAGCATAGACATGGTAAACAGGGATAGGAAAGCGTAATAGCGTTGAAAACCGACTTCTCCTTTCATGTAACCGAAAGAGTAGATATGTACCATCAGTGACACTGTAGAGATGACGATCAACATCATTACCGATATAGGATCGAGCAAGATGCCCAAATCGAAGTGTAAAGTCTCTGTAAAAGGAAGCCACGTGAAGTTGTAAGGCATCAGTGTGGCGAATGTTCCGTCTTCCAGTCGTGGAGCGGAGAAATATTGGATAGCTGTAACGTAGGATAGTACTGCTACTGCTCCCAGTATCAGCGTACCGATTGTACCCGCTGTCCGGTGGGACATCCATTTACCTCCGATTCCCAATATGAGAAAGGAGAAGAAAGGAAGAAGGAGTATTAGAATTGTTAGTTCCATACAGTTTTATTTAATTACTTGAGTTATTATTATTAATTTTTGGTCTTATAGCTGATAATCACTATACTCGGACCTTCTGTTTGGTTTCCCGGTGTGAAACTAGTTGTTCCTCGGTGAGAAACACTTTGTTTCTCGGTGTGAAACGAAGTGTTTCAAGGGATGAAACACCTTGTTCCTGGGAATGAAACAAATCACCACTTCAACTCGTCCAGGTTGCGCACCTGAATGCTTCGAAGATTACGATAAATGTTAATCATGATGGCGATAGCTATTGCAGTTTCCGCAGCCGAGATGGCGATGGAAAAGAGTGCAAAGAAATAACCCTCCATTCCCCCCGGAAAAAGGAAACGATTGAATACGGCGAAGTTGATGTCCGTAGCATTCAGCATTAACTCTACAGAAATCAGGATAGCCAGTGTATTTCGGCGGGTAAAGAATCCATAGATTCCTGCAAACATCATGATGGTAGAAACTACCAGGTAATATTCCATGTGTATCATATTCGAACTCTATTTTGATAGTTAATACTTAAAATTCCTATCTCTTACGTGCAATCATGATGCCACCGATGATACACGCCAGCAATAATATGCTGACAGCTTCGAAAGGCAATACATAACCGTATTTGTCACTACTTAATAAAGCGTTCCCGATAGCATGAATGCTAATTTCTTGCGGGGCCAAATTAGCTGTCTGCATGAAATCGTGCTTCAGTGTGATAAACAGGATAATGGCCAAACCGGCAATCATAGTGAAGAGTCCGGCTAAGACTTTACTTCGTTTTGCTTTCTCGGCCCGGTCGCCTTCTCCACTGGTCAATAGGATGGAGAATACATAAAGAACGACGATACCACCGGCATAAACCATAATCTGAACGGAACCCAGAAAGGTGTAACCCAGCAAAAAATAGATGCCGGCCGTGCCGAAGAGCACGAAGAGCAGGTAGGTGGCCGAGCGTACGATACGTTGGGTAGTCACCGTCATGATGGACATAGCAATAATAAATGCTGCCAAAAAGTAGAATACTACTGTTTCAAGTGTTGATCCCATATCTAAACTTCTTTTTTCTTTTCTATTACTTTACTACCGTCGTGGTTCAACTTCAGGACAAGTTTCGTCCGGTCGAAGACTGCATGTTCGAAGTTCTGGTCGAACGTGATGGCATCGTGCGGACAAGCATTGACACAGAGCTGGCAGAACATACAGGCACCCAAATCATATTCATAGGTTGCCAGAATTTTCTTCTTCTTTCCATCTTCTGTTTCGACGGTTTCGCTGGTCACTTTGATTGTATCGTTCGGACAGGCCATTTGACACAATCCGCAAGCTACACAGCGATGTTCATTATTCTCATTGTGGGGCATATTCAGCGTACCACGAAAACGGTCGAACATTTTCAGCTCTTTCCGGTTTTCGGGATATTGCTCGGTCACTTTCTTACGGAAGTATACCTTGATGCTGGTTTTCATACCCGTTGCCAGTGTACTGATGCCATGCACCAGACCACCTAAGTACGTATATTTTTTATCTTTATATTCCATAATTTTCATTTATCAAAAGTGGAAGCCGAAAGCTACGCAGCATGCCATTAATAATAGATTTACCATAGAAATTGGAACCAGGTATTTCCATTCCAGATTCAAGATCTGGTCGATACGCAAGCGTGGGAAAGTCCATTTGATCCACATCAGAAGGAATACCACAAAGAATGCTTTGGCGAAGAACCAGATAAAGCCCGGAATATAATCCATTACAGTGTTAAATCCATCCAAACCAACAATGTGCAGCGGCATCCATCCTCCCAGGAAGATGGTGGCGGCAACACTGGCTACGATAAACAGATTCAAGTATTCTGCCAGATAGAAGAAACCGAAACCCATACCGGAGTATTCAGTATGATATCCGGCTGTCAGCTCACTTTCCGCTTCGGGAAGGTCGAACGGGCCACGGTTACATTCTGCATTTCCGGCAATCAGATAGATGATGAAAGCAATGACCGCAGGAATATGTCCCTTGAAGATGAACCAACCATCAGCTTGTCCTTCTACGATTTCAGAAAATTGCATGGTTCCCGTCAGCACTACCATTGTCATGATACTCATACCAACCGAAAGTTCATAACTGATAATCTGTGCACCGCTTCGCATGGCACCGATCAAAGAGAATTTGTTGTTACTACCCCAACCGGCCAGCAAGATACCGACAACTCCAATGCTGGAAGCTGCCAACAGGAAGAACACGCCCACATTAAAGTCCAGAATCGCCGCACCTTTATTAAAAGGAATACAAGCGAAAGTCAGGAATGAAGCGATAATCACCATGAATGGAGCAAGATTGTAAAGGAAATGGTCGGCACCCTTCGGCATGAAGATTTCTTTGGTCAGCATTTTGAGCACGTCGCAGACCACTTGGATAGAACCCCATTTACCAACACGGTTCGGTCCAAGACGACACTGGAAGAAACCGCAGACCTTACGCTCCATGTAGATCAATATGATAGCCAGGATGGCATACAGTGCTACGAGGCACACGCCGACAGCTACACATTCTATAAAGATGGCTAATCCCTCCGGCATAATGGAGAGCAGTAGCTCATGTATCCAGTTTGTTACTATACTAAAGTCGAACATATATTTTTAATAATTAAGTATTATCTGTCAATATCCGGAACGACATAATCTATTGTTCCGCCAATAGCAATTAAGTCTGCAATCTTTGTTCCCCGGCAAATGGTGTCAATTGCAGCAACAAGCGGCAATCCCGTAGCACGGTAGTGCAGGCGGTAAGGCGTTTTGTCACCCTGACTTTCCAGGAAGACACCAAATTCACCACGACTTCCTTCTACTGCTGCATAGTAACTGCCTTCCGGAACACGGATGATAGGTTTCATCTTCTCCTGATAAGGTCCCTCGGGAATATTGTCTATTAATTGCTCAATGATGTTCAGACTTTCCATGATCTCATCCATACGCACCAGGTAACGGGCAAAGCAGTCACCTTCCGTATAAACGATTTCTTTGAAATCGACTTTGTCATATACACCGTATGGCATTCGTTTACGTACGTCACACGCCCATCCTGATGCACGGCCTGTACCTCCGGTACAACCGAAAGAGATGGCATCTTCACGGCTTAACACACCGACGCCTTTCATACGGCTCTGTGCGATGATGTTACCCGTGAATATATCGTGATATTCGTGGATAATTCCTCTCATATATGGAATGAACTCTTTTACTCGTTTGACGAAGTTAGGATGAAGATCAGCCTGTACACCGCCAATCGTATTGTAGTTCATAATCAGACGTCCGCCGCAAGTTTCTTCAAAGATATCGAGAATTTTCTCGCGGTCACGGAATCCATAAAAGAATGCTGTCAACGCTCCTAAGTCCATAGCAAGACAAGAGTAGAACAGCAAGTGAGAATCGATACGTTGCAACTCGTCCATTATGGTACGGATGTACTGTACGCGTTCACTGACCTCAATGCCCATGGCTTTTTCAATGCACATACACAATGCATGGCGGTTCTGATGCGCGCCCAAATAGTCCAGACGGTCTGTCAAAGCCAATGTTTGAGGATAAGTGAGGCTTTCATTCATTTTTTCGATTCCCCGATGGATATAACCACAGTTCGCATCAATCTTACGAATGATTTCACCTTCCAGAGAAACACGGAAGCGCATTACACCATGAGTAGCAGGGTGCTGCGGACCGATGTTGACTACATATTCTTCTTCGCCGAACAGTTTCGTCTCTTTGTTCTTGATGGTTCCGTCCGGGTTCAGTTCTATTTCTTGAGTCGTATCAAACGTCTCTTCATTGGTCATGCACAGTGGGTTATCCTTTTCCGGGTCGTTATCTTTACGCATTGGATAACCGATCCAATCGTTGCGCAGGTAGAGCCGGCGCATATCAGGATGACCAACGAAGGTGATGCCATAAAAATCAAAAACTTCACGTTCGTAGAAGTCGGCTATCTTCCAGATGTCGCTGACAGACGGAATTTCCGGTAGCTCGCGGTTGGTTGTCGCTGTTTTTAGTGCTATCCGTTCGCCTGTAATGGTAGATTCCAGATGGTAGACTACGCCTAAGCCGCGGAGTTTTTCCGGAGCGTCTTTCTCATCGGCTACTCCCCAGTCCATACCGGTGAGGCTTTCGAGAAAGTCCATCTGTTTTTCATTTCGCAAGCGCAGCATCTCGTCGTGTAACGCTGCAGGAGCTATAAATTGTATTTCTTGCATAAATCAAATTAAATTAAGAATGAAAAATTAAGAATGAAAAATCTGCCGGGATGTTGCATGCGAATTCTTCATTCATCATTCATCATTCTTCATTTCTTAAATAATCCGGTTTCTTCTCTTTTCTGTTTACTCCACCAAAGAACTTTTCTATTTTCACTTTGCGTTGCAATTGCATCATGCCATAATAGAATGCTTCAGGACGTGGCGGGCATCCGGGAATATATACATCTACCGGAAGAATCTTGTCCACCCCGTTTACTACGTGATAGGACTTCTTGAAAGGACCTCCGCTGACAGCGCATCCGCCTACGGCAACCACATACTTCGGATCGGGCATCTGGTCGTAAAGTCGTTTCAGTACCGGAGCCATTTTATTGGTGATTGTTCCGCATACCATAATCATATCAGCCTGACGCGGGCTGGCACGTGCTACCTCAAACCCAAAGCGGGCCATGTCATAACGCGCGGCACCCAGTGCCATAAATTCGATACCACAACAACTGGTTGCAAAGGTAAGCGGCCACAGTGAATTGCTGCGTCCCCAGTTGATAAAGTCGTCAAGTACTCCGAGGGCAACATTGGCTCCTCCTGCATTAAGTTCTTTGACCAACTTTTCCAATGATTCATTGTCAATAAACTCATCATACGGAATAGATTTTATTTTTGGCTTTTTGGTTATTTCCATTCCAAAGCTCCTTTCCTCCAGGCATAAGCAAGACCCAGAACTAAAATGATAAAGAAGAAGAGAACACTAATAAGTCCCTGTGGTCCCATGTCACGCATAACTACCGCCCACGGAAACAGAAAAGCTGTTTCGACATCGAACATAAGGAATAGGATGGCAAACAAGTAGTAGCCTACACGGAACTGCATCCATGATTTACCACGTGTCGGTATACCACATTCATAAGCCTCAAACTTTTGCAGGTTGTATGAACGGGGAGAGATAGCACGCGAGAGGGCTATTACTACACCGACAAAAGCAAGCGCTGTCAGTAAAACAACAACTAAAAATGTAAAATTCATAATTCAATAGCTGTTTAGATTGAATATTATATAGAAATAAGCAATTAGTCTATTCGCCCTATGGAGAATAAAACCAACTGTAATAAATGACGAGCAAAAGAGTCTACTGTACTGTAGGCTAAATGACAATCTTTCTCAACCCATATATATAATAGGAGATAGGATCGTAATAATATGTAGGAGAATGGGATGAGACAGGGTAAGGCGGACTTTGATGTTTGTAATGGTCACAGAAATAAGCGATTAACAAAAACATGCTTTTATCTGTCGGAACATGTGCGACATCTGTATGACTCATGTCACAGGTTTGCGTCGTATAAAGATTATAAAGACGTTCCAAAGCATCCTGAATCGGACGATCTTGTGATACATAGCATTTCTCCTGCCGATAAGTCGGGGAGGAAACTTTGCACATATCTTCCATTGCTCCATTAGTTGCACAATGGATGAGCAAAGCCAACACTAAAAGTAGTCCGAATTTTAAGCTTTGTTTCATCTTTCTCTTTTAACGGCTGCAAATATAGAACTAATATTTATACTTTTTGCAAAGTCCGTATAGCAAAAAAGCTTTTTTTAACTCCATATCTTTTAGATTCATTTTTTAGTCAGCATGGTTTCACAAATATCATTTAGAATGGGGTAATTTCTCCATCTTCATTTGTTAAAAGATGCAATAAAAAGAATGATTTACGCTCTTTTTGGCGAATAACACAAAGAAAATACATTTTTTTGCAGATTAAGAAAGAATACATGATTATGAAACGCACACTTTGGTTTATATTTTTCCTTCTAAACTCCTTGTTTTACCTCTATGCAGATAGTGAGAATGATTCTTTGTTGAAGGTGTTAGACAAAGTGATTTCTGAACGTTTGATATATACCCAGAAAAAAGAAGCTACCATAAAAGAATTAAAGAAAAAGAAGGTTGGCCTTAATTCGTTGGAGGATATATATAATTTAAATAAAGAGATTATCCATCAATATGAGACTTTTGTCTGTGACTCGGCAGAACAATACATTCATGAAAATATTGATATAGCAAAAACGATCGGTAATAAAGAATATCTTTTGGAAGAGCAGCTCCGGTTGGCTTTTGTCTATTCCTTATCCGGTTTGTTTATTCAAGCAAATGATATTTTTAAGTCGATAAAATGTGCGGATTTACCCGATCATTTGAAAGCTTTGTATTGCTGGAATCGTATACGTTATTATGAAAATCTCATTAAATACACGGACGATGTACGGTTTTCAAACGAGTATATATCGGAAAAAGAGGCTTATCGGGATACTGTGATGAGCATCTTATTTGACCAGTCGGATGAATATAGAAAAGAAAAAGCTGTGAAGCTTCAAGATAAGGGAAGTACCAAAGAGGCTCTTCTGATTTTGACAGAGATATATGATAAACAAGAGCCGGCATCTCATGGATATGCTATGATGGCTATGGGGCTTGCCAGGGCTTATCGGTTGATTGGGAATTATGCACTGGAAGAAAAGTTTCTAATGCTGGCTGCTATGACAGATACAAAACTGGCTGTCAAAGAGAATGAGGCATTATTGACATTGGCAGTTAATTTATATCATAAAGGAGATATAGATAGGGCTTATAACTATATTAAAGTAGCGTTGGATGATGCCATCTTTTATAATTCCCGTTTTAAGAATACAGTAATTGCCCGCATCCATCCGATTATTGAAAATACATACTTGATCCGGTTGGAAAAACAAAAGCAGAACCTCCGTTTCTATATATTTCTGACTAGCTTGTTTGTGGTAGCTCTTGCTATCACCCTGTATTTTACATATAAACAAACAAAAATTGTATCCCGGGCTAAACGGCATCTTAAAGCTATGAATGAGGAACTGGTCGGGCTGAATAAGAATCTCGACGAAGCTAATCTGATCAAGGAAAAATATGTGGGGTATTTTATGAATCAATGTGCCGTTTATATTAATAAACTCGATGAGTACAGGAAGAATGTGAACAGGAAAATCAAGACCGGACAGATTGATGATTTATATAAGTCATCCTCCCGACCTTTTGAAAAGGAACTTGAAGAACTTTATCATAACTTTGATAAAGCGTTCCTTAATTTGTATCCTAACTTTGTGGAAAAGTTCAATTCTTTGTTGAAACCGGAGGAGCGTTATAAACTGGAAAAGGACCAACTGAATACAGAATTACGCATATTTGCATTGATACGGTTAGGAATTACCGATGTTGGACAGATTGCTGTATTTTTGCATTATTCTGTGCAGACAATCTATAATTATAAGAGTAAAGTGAAGAGAATGTCGACTCTTGATAGTAATATCTTTGAGGAGGAGGTAAAAAAGCTTGGTTCTTTGTCTCAAAAATGATTCTATCCGGTTTACCAAAACTAAAAAATGAAATCTTTTTAAAGTGTTGATTATTAGATTTATATACACATATTAATCTCTAAAACGTTTACTTTCCCGCCTACTTCCATTAAGAAGTAGGCTTTTTTCATCTCTATATTTGCATCACAAGATTTTTGATAACTGAATACTAATCTAAAGAAACACACAACTATGAGTTTTTCAGAATTGTATCTTATTTATTATCCCAAACTAGTTCGGTTTGCAAAAGAATTTGTGATGTCGGAAGAGGAGGCTGAGAACATAACACAAGATGTGTTTACAGACTTATGGGAAAAGAGAGAGTCAATGAATCATATTGAGAATATGAATGCTTATCTTTTCAGGCTTGTAAGAAACAAATGTTTGGATTATTTAAAGCATAAAGTATTCGAGCAAAAGTATGTCGAGAATGTGAAGGCTTCTTTTGAGATTGAGTTGAATCTGAAATTGCAATCTTTGGATCGTTTTGATGTATATGATATATCAGAAAGAAATCAGATGGAGAACCTGATACGGGATGCTATCAATAGTTTGCCTAAAAGATGTCGTGACATATTTTTGTTAAGTCGCATGGAAGGATTGAAGTATAGGGAAATATCCGAACGTTTGGGCATTTCGGTAAATACAGTGGAATGTCAGATGGGAATAGCACTAAAAAAGTTGAGAGCAAAACTCAATGTGACATTGGCTGCATAACTTTTTAATGAATTTATCGGTATTTTTTAGGGGTATTTATTGAGATAATCGTTCTTTGATAAAAAAGGACTGTGTATATGGAGAATTGTCTGAATAAATATTTTGCGGATGAATTTACTTCTGATGAAAAAACAGAGTTTCTCATAGAAGTGGAAAACAACGAAAGGCTGAAGGAAGAATTTATAGAAAATCAGAATTTGCTGGCACTCGTTGATTGGATATCTCCGGAATATGAAAATAATAAAGAAGTTGTCCAACATAAATTATATGAATTTATGCGTAGAATGGAGCAACACAAAGATAAATAGCTTTAGGATACTATGAGTAAAATTTATATCATATTACTGACTGTTTTCTTTTATGCAAATGTTTATTCTCAACAAGCTTATTTTGTTGATGGGTATCATGGCGGGATATATGGACATTATCCGGTAAAGTGGAAAACTCAATTTATTGTGGATCAGCTGGCTATGCATCCGGACTGGCGGATTTGTATGGAGATAGAGCCTGAAACATGGGATACAGTCAGAGTACAGACTCCGGAGGCTTATTTGCGTTTTAAAGAGATGGCTACTAGTAATCAGGTAGAGTTTACGAATCCTACTTATGCACAGCCTTATTGCTATAATATCTCGGGAGAGAGTATAATAAGACAGTTTCAATATGGTATTGCTAAAATAAACAAACATTTTCCGGGGGTGGATTTTGTAACCTATTCGGTAGAAGAACCTTGCTTCACAAGTTGCTTGCCACAAATCCTTAAACAATTCGGCTTTAAATATGCTGTATTAAAATGTCCCAATACCTGTTGGGGAGGGTATACTGCTGCTTATGGCGGAGAATTGGTTAATTGGGTAGGACCGGACGGGACTGCAATATTGACTGTTCCCAGGTATGCTTGTGAAAAACTGGAGCCGGGATCAACCTGGCAGACAACTGCGTGGGGAAATTCGGATGCTTATTTAAAAGATTGCCGTAACGCAGGTATCAAGCATCCTGTTGGTATGTGTTTTCAGGATGCGGGATGGAAAAACGGCCCATGGCTGGGAAGTGGAAAGAACACAAAAAATAACTCTATATATATGACATGGAGAGATTATATTGAAAATGTCTCCATCGGAAAAACGGATGATAATTGGTCTTTTTCACAGGAAGATATACATGTGAATCTTATGTGGGGAAGTCAGGTTTTGCAAAAAATAGCGCAAGAAGTACGCGTTTCAGAAAATAGAATTGTCATGGCAGAGAAAATGTCTGTAATGGCTTATCTGGAAAATAAATATATTTGTCGACAGGCAGATATGGATGAGGCTTGGCGTACACTGATGTTGGCACAACATCATGATTCGTGGATTGTGCCTTATAATGGACTGAATAGGAAAGGAACATGGGCTGATCAGATTAAGCGATGGACAGACAGTACCAATCATCTTGCAGATGGAATTATTGAGGCATCTATGCGGAGCTTTAATGAAAAGTTTATTCCGCAAAATAATGCTCAACAGCAATATATACGTGTTTTTAATACATTAGGAATGAGAAGAAAGGAAATCGTAAGTGTTCTTCTGCCTACGGAATTTGAAAATGCGGATTTAAGTGTTTATGACTGGAAAGGTAAAGATATAGGTTGTTTGGTAGAAAATGGAGGTAAAGAGATAAGATTATTTTTTGAGGCAGAGATTCCTCCCTTTGGTTATTCCACGTATTGTATAAAAAAGAAAGAAGCCGGTAAGAAAGAGGCTTCGGAGAGTAGATTCGTTTTGGAAGGTAATAAGGTGAATAAACAGGAATACGTGGTTGAAAATGATATGTATAAAATTGTTTTTGACTTATCAAAGGGAGGAACCATAAAAAGCCTGATAGCTAAAAAAGAAGGGAATAAGGATTTTGCAGGTAAAACGGAGAAATATGCCTTAGGGGAGCTACGAGGCTTTTTTTATGAAGAAGGTAAATTTCGTTCTTCTATAGAGACTCCGGCCAAGCTGACAGTAGTAAGGGATAATGTATATGAGCAAAAAATTAAGATAGAGGGTGAGATTGCTTCCCATCCGTTTACACAAGTAATCACTCTCACTAAAGGAACGAGACGGATCGATTTTGATTTGACGGTTGACTGGAAAAAGAATGTAGGTATTGGTGAATATAAAGAGGAACGTTGGCGTGATAATCGTCGGGCTTATTGTGACGATCGGTTTAAACTAAGTGTATTATTCCCGACTGATTTACATGCTCCCCGTATCTATAAAAATGCACCGTTTGACGTATGCGAAAGCAAACTGACTGATACTTTCTTTGGTTCTTGGGATCAAATCAAACATAATATTATACTTCATTGGGTTGACTTGGCTGAACAGGAAGGCGACTATGCTTTGGCTTTATTATCAGACCATACTACTTCTTATTCTTATGGAGAGGACTATCCGCTAGGACTGACTGCTCAATATTCGGGTGGAGGACTTTGGGGACCTGATTATAAAATAACACACCCTTTGAGGATGAAGTATGCAATTATACCTCATCGTGGCAAATGGGACAAAGCATCAATCGCAGATGATAGCGATTGTTGGAATGAACCATTGCTGTATTCTTGCTATCCAATGGCAAAACCGGAATCGAAATCATTTATTGATTTACAGAATACTGGTTATCAAGTGAGTGCTCTTCAAATGAAAGATGGAAAGGTACTATTGCGCCTGTTCAATTCTGAAGGAGACGAAAGATTACAAAAGGTTACCATTGACATGCCATTATCCGGAGTGGAGGAAGTTGATTTGAATGGACAATGTATCGAAAGAAAGAAGATAAAAACACGTGCAGGTAAATCGGAAATGACGATTTCAATGCCTCGTTTTGGTATTAAGACTTTCGTTCTTAGTTTGACTTAAAATAATTAGATTATTGTTATGTATAAAGCGACTGCTAATCTTTTAATTGTTTGCTTTTTGTGTTGGATGACGGGTTGCTCATCAACCCATACCGCATCGGAAGATTTGGTTCCGACTGATTATGTAAACCCGTTTATTGGTGCCAGTACTAGTGTAGGGGCTGCCGGTGTTTATCACGGATTAGGTAAAACTTTTCCCGGAGCTACGACTCCGTATGGTATGGTACAGGTTAGTCCTAATACAATAACGGGAGGTGATAACGGTTCCGGATACAGTGATGAACATAAGACAATCGAAGGATTTGCTTTTACCCAGATGAGTGGTGTGGGATGGTTTGGTGATTTGGGCAATTTTCTTGTGATGCCTACAACTGGTGAATTATATAAAGTGGCAGGTAAAGAGAATAATGATAGTATAAAAGGATATCGTTCGGCTTATAACAAAGCCACTGAAACGGCTAAGGCCGGATATTATTCGGTAGAATTGACTGATTATCATATCAAAGTAGAAAGTAGTGCGACACCGCACTGTGGAATTTTACATTTTACTTATCCTTCTAGTGACCAATCGCGTATTCAGATTGATTTAGCCCGTAGAGTAGGGGGAACATCTACTTCCCAGTATATTAAAGTTGTAGATGATTACACTATTCAAGGATGGATGAAGTGTACACCTGATGGTGGTGGATGGGGTAATGGTGAAGGAAAAGCCGATTATACCGTTTATTATTATGCACAATTTAGTAAACCTTTGACTAATTATGGCTTTTGGAGTGCAGATATTCCCGAACATTGGGTTCGGAAACGTGATGAAGTAGTGAGTATTCCTTATTTGACTCGTGTATCACAAGCTCCGGTTATAAAAGACAAGAAAGAACTGACGGGTAAACATCTGGGCTTTTTTACTGAATTTCCAACGAAGGAGGGAGAGACTGTAGAGATGAAAGTTGGTATCTCTTTTGTTGATATGGAGGGTGCTGCAAATAACTTTGAACAAGAAATAGCCTCTAAAAATTTTGGACAAGTAAAGCAGGAAGCTACTGAATTGTGGAATAAAGAACTTAATCGTGTCCGGATATCCGGTGGTACGGATGATGAAAAAACGATATTCTATACTGCCATGTATCATACGATGATTGATCCTCGTATCTATACAGATGTAGACGGACGTTATGTAGGCGGTGATTATAAAATACATACGGCTGACAGCACCTTTACAAAACGTACTATATTCAGTGGATGGGATGTATTTCGTAGTCAGTTTCCTTTGCAGACTATAATTAATCCGCGTTTAGTAAGTGATGAACTGAACTCATTGATTACTATGGCAGATCAGAGTGGGCGCGAATACTATGAACGTTGGGAATTGCTGAATTCCTATTCCGGCTGTATGTTGGGAAATCCTGCTTTGTCTGTTTTGGCAGATGCTTATATCAAAGGGATTCGTACGTATGATGCAGAGAAAGCATATCGTTATGCCATTAACACATCCCGTCGTTTTGGTAATGATTCATTGGGGTATGCTCCGGAACCATTGAGTATTTCAACCACTTTGGAGTATGCTTATACTGATTGGTGTATATCTCAATTAGCGAAAGCTATGGGGAAAGAAGACGATGCCAAATGTTTCTATGAAAAGGGACAGGCATATCATCATATTTTTGATAAAGAAAAGGGATGGTTCCGTCCCCGTAAAGCAGATGGTACATGGGTAGAATGGCCGGAGAATGCACGTCTTAAAGAATGGTATGGGTGTATAGAAGCAAACTCTTATCAGCAAGGTTGGTTTGTACCTCACGATGTTACGGGAATGGTGAATTTGATGGGTGGTAAGGAGAAAGTTATTGCGGATTTAACAGATTTCTTTAATAAAACTCCTTCTAATATGCTGTGGAATGAATATTATAATCATGCGAATGAACCTGTGCACTTCGTTCCTTTTTTGTTCAATCAGCTTGAAGTTCCCTGGTATACTCAAAAATGGACACGCTATACATGTGAAAAGGCTTATGCAAACAAAGTTGAAGGAATTGTTGGCAATGAAGATGTAGGTCAGATGTCAGCGTGGTATGTGTTGGCTGCTTCCGGTATTCATCCTTCCTGTCCGGGAAATACACGTATGGAGATTACAAGTCCGGTTTTTGATAAAGTAGAGTTCAATCTTGATCCCAGCTATTATACTGGTAAGAAATTCACGGTGATAGCTCATAATAACAGCATAAATAACGTCTATATACAAAAGGCCTTGTTGAACGGTCAGGAATACAATAAATGTTATCTTGATTTTGCGGACATTGCAGCCGGAGGTACATTGGAGCTGTTTATGGGTGATAAACCTAATGTTGAGTGGGGACTTTGATTGAATAACATACTCTAAAACAAATTGTTACTTTAAAATCTTGATAGTATGATGAATAAACTTGGGCTTATCATTATATCGGTTATATGTGCTCTAATCCAGACAGGGTGTGCAGAGCAGAGTACATGGATGTCTTTGAACAGCTCTAATCCTCGGATTATCTGGGAAGTGAAACCCCAGGCAGATTTAGAGAACATAACCGGAGAGCAGATTTCTACTCCGGAATTTAAAATGTCCGATTACGTTAAAGGTGTGGTTCCCGGAACTGTTTTTACTGCTTATGTTGAAGCAGGAATCGTTCCAGATCCTAATTATGCCGATAATATTTATAAAGTAGACGAAACGTTTTATAACCGTCCTTTCTGGTATCGTACGGAATTCGAACTCCCGTCTTCTTATTCGGAGGGGAAGCGGGTATGGCTTCATTTCGACAATACGAACCGCTTTGCCGATTTCTATTTTAATGGTGAGAAGATATCAGGAACAAAAACATCTACTAAAGATGTAAGCGGTCACATGTTACGTTCGAAGTTTGATGTAACTAATCTGATAAAGAAATCCGGTAAGAATGTGATAGCTGTTCTGATTACCGATGCTGATCAGAAAAAGACGCGTAAGGCTAAAGACCCGTATGGAGTTGCGTGTAGCCCCAGTTATCTGGCTGGTGCCGGTTGGGACTGGATGCCATACGTACCGGGACGTCTGGCTGGTATCACAGGCAATGCTTATCTTGTGGTAACGGGAGATGTAGTGATGGAAGATCCTTGGGTACGTTCAGAGTTACCGACCTTGCAGAAAGCAGAGCTTTCTGTCTCAACAGATATTAGAAATGCTTCTTCTTCCCCCAAAGATGTCGTTGTATCCGGAGTGATTCAGCCGGGGAATATTTCTTTCTCTAAAGACATTCGGGTAGAAGGAGGAACAACAGCCAGACTATCTATTAACAAAGATGACATAGCGCAATTGGTCGTTGACCATCCGAAACTTTGGTGGCCGAATGGTTATGGTGATCCCAATCTTTATACTTGTAAGCTGACTTGTTCTGTAGATGGAAAAGTGTCGGATGTAAAAGAAATGACATTCGGTATCAAGAAGTATGAGTATAAAATGGTCGATAATGTAGTGGGATATCCTGTTCTTACATTCTTTATCAACGGACAGAAGATCTATCTGAAAGGTGGAAACTGGGGAATGAGCGAATATCTGCTTCGCTGTCAGGGTAAAGAGTATGAAACGAAAATCAGACTTCATAAGGAAATGAATTACAATATGATCCGTCTATGGACCGGTTGTGTTACTGATGATGAGTTTTATGATTATTGTGATAAATATGGGATTATGGTATGGAATGATTTCTGGTTATATGTAGCATACAATGACGTGGCTCAACCGGAAGCATTTAAAGCGAATGCCCTTGATAAAGTCAGACGTCTTAGAAACCATCCTTCTATTGCTATTTGGTGTGGAGCAAATGAAACGCATCCGGCACCTGATTTGGATAATTACCTGCGTGAAATGATTGCGAAGGAGGACAATAATGACCGTATGTATAAGTCTTGCTCCAATCAGGATGGATTGTCCGGAAGTGGTTGGTGGGGAAATCAACCTCCAAGACACCATTTTGAAACTTCAGGCAGTAATCTGGCATTTAATACACCGGCTTATCCATACGGTATTGATCACGGTTACGGTATGCGTACAGAAATAGGAACGGCCACTTTCCCCACATTTGAAAGTATCAAAGAGTTTATCCCGCAAAAAGACTGGTGGCCTCTACCTACTGATGAGCAGTTGAAGAATGATGATGACAATGTATGGAACAAACATTTCTTCGGTAAGGAAGCGTCTAATGCCAACCCGGTTAATTATAAGAATTCAGTAAACACACAGTACGGAGAATCATCCGGACTGGAAGAATTCTGCGAGAAAGCGCAAATGCTGAATATCGAAGTGATGAAAGGTATGTATGAGGCTTGGAACGATAAGATGTGGAATGATGCAGCCGGACTTCTGATCTGGATGAGCCATCCGGCTTATCCCTCGTTTGTATGGCAGACTTATGACTATTATTACGATCCTACAGGTGCTTATTGGGGAGCAAAAAAGGCTTGTGAACCTTTACATATCCAATGGAATGCTTCCAATAACAATATAAAAGTAATAAATACTACAGCAAAGGACTTGAAAGGTGCAATAGCTAAAGCTGCAATTTACAACTTGAATGGAAAAGAAGTGCCTGCATACGGACAGGCAAAACAGGTCGATGTGGCAGCCAGCAACATTGCAGAAGCATTTTCTTTGAACTTTAACCCTTTCAATCTGGCTTATGGAAAGAAGGCTGTAGCTTCTTCTTCAACAGGTGCCTCTAAAAGTGCTTCAATGGTTACTGACGGAGGAGCGGGAAGTCGTTGGGAAAGTGCATACAGTGATCCTCAATGGATATACATTGATCTTGGTAAAGAAGAAAAGATAGAAAAGGCTATTTTGAAATGGGAGGCAGCTTGTGCTAAGAAATACGAACTGCAAGTATCGAATGATGCGCAAGAATGGAAAACCGTTTATGCCAACAAAGATGGAAGAGGTGGTACTGAACAGATTGAATTGGAACCTGTTACAGCACGTTATGTGAAATTGGCAGGCATCAGCCGTGCCACACAGTTTGGATATTCATTGTTCGAATTCGAAATCTACGGTGAGAAACCAAAAGAGATAGAAGAACTGACTCCGCTTCATTTTATCAAGTTGGAACTGATAGATGCCAAAGGTAATCTAATCTCTGAAAACTTCTATTGGCGGAATGGCGTGAGAGATCTTGACTATACATTGCTGAACACACTTCCGGAAGTTGCTTTGTCTTGCCGATTGGTGGATAAATCGATGTCTGACGGAAAGATAAATATAGCTGTAAAGAACAATTCCGGGACTGTGGCTTTTGCTAATCGGGTGAGGCTTGTTAATAAGGCTACGCAAAAACGAATACTTCCAATTATTATGTCCGATAATTATGTGACGTTGATGCCGGGCGAAGAAAAGGTTATCACTATGGAGGCGACTCCCGAACTGTTGAAAGGAGGCGTAAGTGTATTGGTGAAACAGTATGGGAAAGCAGAGAAGAATAAGCTGGATATAGCAGATTGATTGTTGTACGGTTATCTTTATGGTTTGATTAAAAGAATAAAGAAAATGGCTAATAGACTAAAAATGAGGATATTCTTGTTGTTATCTTTAGTTTATATAAATTGCGATTACTTACAGGCACAAACAACAATACCCCGGTTTGAAGAAGGGGAACGTGTCGTATTTGTAGGAAACAGCATTACTCACGGCGGACATTATCATTCATTTATCTGGTTGTATTACATGACTCGTTTCCCGGATAAACCGATTACTATCATGAATGCCGGAATTGGTGGAGAGAGTGCGTGGGATATGAAGGATCGCCTGGACTATGATGTTTTCAACAGGAAACCAACTTATGTGACTCTAACTTTCGGTATGAATGATACCGGTTATGATATTTACATGAAAGACGATGCAAAAGAACTGTCGGAACAACGGATTGCAAAGTCATTGGAAAGCTATCGGGAAATAGAAGAACGCTTACTGGCTAAAAATAAAATAAAGAAAGTTTTGATTGGTGGTTCTCCTTATGATGAGACTTCCCGGTTTAATAATTTTATATTGCATAATAAGAACAACGCCATTTTAAAAATCATAGATGCCCAACGTACATCGGCTAAAAAGAATGGCTGGGGTTTTGTTGATTTTAACCAACCGATGCGTGAGATAAGCAGAAAAGAGCAGGAGGCAGATTCTACATTTACATTCTGCAGGATAGATAGAATTCATCCGGATAATGACGGACAGATGGTTATGGCCTATTTGTTTCTGAAAGCACAGGGATTGGCTGGGGATGAAGTGTCGTCAGTATCTATTGATGCATATCATTCATCTGTAATAACCCATAAGAACTGTAAGATTTCAAAACTAAAAAAGAGCGGAGCTGATCTGACTTTTGATTATCTGGCGTATGCTCTTCCTTATCCGCTGGATTCTATTTCTAGAAGTGGCTGGGGAAATAAAAGGTCACAACGCGATGCAATGCAGTTGGTTCCATTTATGGAAGAGTTTAATCAGGAACGTTTTCAGGTAACAAACTTAGAGAAAGGAATGTATCGGTTAACTATAGACAATCAGTTTATTGACAATCTCTCATCCGAAAAGTTGGCGAATGGAGTGAATTTGGCAGATTACCCGAATACTCCCCAATATCAACAAGCTGCGAAAATCATGTATCTGAATGAAGAACGGTTTGAAGTGGAGAAACGTTTTAGAGAATACTTGTGGACCGAATATTCATTCCTGAAAAAAGAAGGATTACTGTTTACTGATGATCAGAAAGCTATCGATAAACTAAAAGAATATTTACCTAAAGACGGGTTTCTTAGGATGAGCTACGATTGGTATATAAAAGCGATGAATCCTGAAATACGGGAGGTTTGGAGCAATTATATGAAGAGTCTTGTTGAAACAATTTATAAAATCAATAAACCTGTCACTCATAAAGTGAGGCTGGTAAGAGTTGAATAATAATAGAAGATGAATAGAATGAAACGATTGCTATGTTTAGGTTTGATTTGTTATTTCTGTTGTCTGTCGATGATAGTATATGGAAATGAGAAAACTTCGCCTTTCTATTTGGCGGAATTAAAATGTGAGAATCTTATTGATCCTTTGGGGATTGATAATGTAACTCCTCACTTTAGTTGGAAGTTAAAGGGGGACGGCTGGAAAGGCGGGCAAACTTATTATGAAATACAGGTAGCTTCGGATAGTATTCTGTTGGTGCAGGATAAAGCTGATTTATGGAATACCGGGAAATTGAAATCCAATGCTTCGGTTATGGTACCTTATCAGGGAAAGGCTTTAACTTCTCGTTCTTTGTGTTATTGGCGGGTACGCGTTTGGGATGTTAAAAAACAAGCTTCATCATGGAGTCCTGTTGCCCGTTTTGGAGTTGGCATCTTGGATCAGTCACAGATGAAAGGAGAATATATAGGGGCTTCTGTTGAAGGTGGTAAGATTTGTGCTCCTATTCTTCGCAAAAAAGTGAAACTGACTCAAGGGGAGACTTCTTTCTTGCATGTAAATACGTTAGGTTATCACGAAATTTATATCAATGGGAGAAAGGTTGGGGAGGACGTTCTGACCCCTGCTGTATCACATTTATCTAAACGTTCACTAATTGTTACTTATGATATTACTCCTTATTTAAGAGAAGGAGAAAATGATCTGCTTATCTGGCTGGGACAAGGTTGGTATAAAACGACGACTTTCGGAGCAGCTTATGAAGGTCCGCTGGTAAAAGCAGAATTGGATGTGTTGAGAAATGGTAAATGGGAAGTCGTAACGAAGACAGACGGATCATGGTACGGACGTGAAAGTGGCTATTCGGATACAGGTACTTGGCGTGCTTTGCAGTTTGGAGGTGAGAGGGTGGATGGAAGGATTCTTCCGCGAGATCTTTCAACACAGGCTTTAGACAAAATGAAATGGACTCCTGTTGTGAAAGTGAATGTTCCCGATCATATCGCTTCCCCTCAAATGTGTGAGATAAACAAGATACATCAGATTTTGCAGGCTGTTTCTGTAAAGAAGCTGGGTGAAAGTCTCTGGCTGGTAGATATGGGGAAGGTTCAGACCGGATGGTTTGAGATGCAAATGCCTATATTGCCGGCAGGTCATGAAGTTATTATGGAATATAGTGATAATTTGACGAAAGACGGTGAATTTGACAAGCAAGGTGAAAGTGATATTTATATATCTGGTGGTAAGCAAGGAGAATACTTCAGAAATAAATTCAATCATCACGCTTTTCGATATGTGCGCATTTCCAATCTTCCTCAAAAACCGGAAACAGGTGCTATGAAATCTCTGCAGATTTATGGAGATTATAAACAGACCGCAACTTTTGAATGTTCGGATGCCGACTTGAATGCTATTCACCAAATGATTCAGTATACGATGAAATGTCTGACTTTTAGTGGATATATGGTAGACTGTCCGCATTTGGAACGTGCAGGATATGGTGGTGATGGAAACTCCTCAACGATGTCTTTGCAAACGATGTACGATGTAGCTCCAACATTTGAAAACTGGGTGCAAACATGGGGAGACTCCATGCGTGAAGGAGGAAGTTTGCCGCATGTTGGTCCTAATCCGGGTGCCGGTGGCGGCGGTCCGTATTGGTGCGGATTCTTTGTACAGGCTCCCTGGAGAACGTATGTCAACTATAATGATCCCCGCTTGATTGAGAAATATTATTCTCAAATGAAAGAGTGGTTTAAGTATGTTGATAAATATACAGTAGATGGTTTGCTGAAACGTTGGCCCGATACCAAATACCGTGACTGGTATTTGGGTGATTGGCTGGCACCTATGGGAGTAGATGCAGGTAATCAGGCTTCAGTGGATTTGGTAAGTAACTGTTTTATCAGCGAATGCTTGAGCACTATGTATAAGACAGCCATAACATTAGGAAAAAGAGAAGAGGCGGAAGAGTTTGCTATGCGTAGAGAAAAACTCAACAAGTTGATTCATCAGACGTTCTACCGTGAGGATGAAGGGATCTATTCTACCGGTTCACAGTTGGATATGTGCTATCCTATGTTGGTAGGTGTTGTACCTGATTCTTTGTACAATAAAGTGAAAGAGAATGTCGTTGCCATGACCGAAGAAAAATATAAAGGACATATTGCTGTTGGTTTGGTTGGAGTGCCTATTTTGACAGAATGGGCTGTTCGGAATAAACAAGTGGATTTCTTCTATCAAATGATGAAGAAACGTGATTATCCCGGTTATCTGTATATGATTGACCATGGTGCGACAGCGACTTGGGAATATTGGAGCGGAGAACGAAGTCGTGTGCACAATTGTTACAATGGAATTGGTACTTGGTTTTATCAGGCTGTAGGAGGAATACGTCTTGACGAGGCTAAACCTGGATATCGTCACTTCTATGTCGATCCTCAAATTCCAAACGGTGTGACCTGGGCAAAAGTAACGAAAGAATCACCTTATGGCACAATTGCTGTTAATTGGAAGTTGAAAGATGATAATCAGTTGAATCTTCAATTGACAGTTCCTGCCGGAACAACGGCTACAGTTTGCATCCCTAATAATGCTGTCTCATGTAAAAAGAATAAGAAGAAAGTGAGCGTTAAGGAGCAGACTGTTGATGTAGAAGCAGGGCATTATGATTTTCTATTTAATTTGAAATAGATACCCTACTAGAGTGTATTTATGATTTTCATTTCTCATATTCTCATTCATTAATCATAAATAGCAGAAAACTAATAGAATAGACTATGAGAAATGATTTCTAAGACGGCATTTCTCATAGTTTTTCCGTCAAATACCCCGTATTTTACCTTGTTTCTCATACTTGTTAGATTCATTTCTCATAGTGTTTTTCCAATCAACCTATACAAGAATAAAGAAGCAACTAGTCAACGATTATCAGGGAAGTACATATTCTTCTTGTCCCATATATTGTGGGAAGGTATTCCCTATTAACAGGGAAAAGATTCTCTTATTTTGTGGGAATAAATTCTCATAATATTAGGGAACATTTTCCCATAATATATGGGACAATCGGAACTACAGTTTATCTTCAACCAGAAAAAAGGAGAAGTATAGTATTTAACTATGAGAAATACTCTGAAATACTATGAGAATAAGGTGAATTTTAAGCTAAAATAGAAGGTGTATTATGAGAAATGCCGTCTTAGAAAGTATTTCTCATAAGCTATTTATTTGACTATTTGTTGTTTATCAGTCACCTATGAGAATATGAGAAATGAAATTTAAAAATCTTCTCTAGAGGCTGCTGAATTTTTTATTGATACATTTAAAAACGTACCGTAATAAACTAAATTATCATTTAATTTAAATCTGTGCAGAAACAAAATTAACTTTAGGAAAATTGTCTTGTGAATTGACTTGAAGTTAATCGCCTTGATTATTATTTTTATATGATTCTTTTTAAATTTCTCTTTAGTGGTTTCTTAAATTTCAAGCGTTCATAGTATAAAGTTCAATAGATATAGGTAAAAAGTTAGGATTGGTGTTTGAAATTCCACAATATTCCTCCGGTCTGTTTATTCTTCTTTTATGAGTGACCGGAGGAGTTGCTGGAAATCCTGTTTGACCAAAATGAAAATATGATATCATGAGGACTGTTTTCCAAGCTTTTGATAATGAAATTGCCAGACTAAAATCCGTTGGCGGAACTAATAACTAAAATAATATTTAAATGAGAAAAAGAATATCGTTATTGCAAATGGCTGTTTTCTTCTTTACGGCTCAGGTAGCTTGGGCAGGTAATATAAAAACAGAAAAAGTAACACTGGTAGGAAATGGAATTGTAGAATTTATCCCCGTAGGGTATGATGTTTCCCGTACGCCTTCATTAATTCTCTCCCATGAACCGGAAAAGAAAGGTGAAGTACCGGAAAACTGGAAATTAGTACCTCAATTTACGATGACTGATGGCAAGGCAAATGCCTCATTGGATGTTCCAGCCGGAACAAGTCTGTATGGAGGTGGTGAAGTGACCGGTCCGTTGCTGCGTAATGGGCAAAAGATTAAAATGTGGAATACGGATAATGGTATGTATCGGGTTGATGGTGGCTCACGTCTGTATCAAACGCATCCGTGGGTGTTGGGTGTTCGTCCGGACGGGACAGCATTTGGCGTATTGTTTGATAGTTTTTGGAAGGCTGAATTGATTACTAATTCAGATAAAATTGAATTTAATACTGAAGGAGCACCTTTTCGTACTTATATCATAGATCGTGAATCTCCGCAAGCTGTATTAAAAGGACTTGCCGAATTGACCGGTACTATAAGTATGCCTCCCAGATGGGCAATCGGTTATCATCAGTCTCGTTTTTCTTACGTGCCGGAAGCTAGAGTGAAAGAAGTTGCCAATACTTTTCGTGAAAAGAAGATACCGTGCGATGTAATATGGTTTGATATCAACTATATGGATGAATTCCGTGTATTCACGATTAATAACAGGGATTTTCCCGATCCGAAGCGCATGAATAAGTATCTGCATGATAATGGATTCCATTCCGTGTATATGATAGATCCAGGCGTAAAAGTGGATGATAACTATTTTGTATATAAAACCGGAAAAGAGCAAAATGCTTTTGTTTGTGATATCTATCGTAATGAGTTTCACGGGAAAGTATGGCCGGGTGCTTGCGCATTTCCTGACTTTACCCGTCCGGAGACGCGCACTTGGTGGTCCGGACTTTATAAAGACTTTATGGCTAATGGAATAGATGGCATTTGGAATGATATGAATGAACCGTCTGTATTTGATGGTCCTGGGGGAACGATGCCGGAGAACAATATTCATTTAGGAGGAGGCAATTTACCTATTGGTAGCCATTTAATGTATCATAACGCTTATGGTCGTCTGATGGTCGAAGCTTCTTATAATGGCATGATGGCTGCTAATCCAGGCAAACGTCCATTTCTTCTTTCCCGCTCCAATATTATTGGCGGACAGCGTTATGCAGCCATGTGGACGGGCGATAACGAAGCTACTTATGAACAGATGAAACTTTCTGTACCGATGTCTATTACATTGGGGTTGTCCGGTCAACCTTTCAATGGTCCGGATATAGGTGGATTTGCTGGGAATACGACTCCCGATTTGTGGGGAAACTGGTTAGGCTTCGGTGCATTTTTCCCTTTTTCCAGAGGACATGCTTCCTGTGATACAAATAACAAGGAACCGTGGGCATTTACTAAAGATATAGAAAAGGAATCACGCATGGCATTAGAACGTCGTTACCGTTTGCTGCCTTATCTCTACACAGCTTTTCATGTGGCTCATAAAGATGGACAGCCTGTGATGGCTCCGGTTTTCTTTGCCGATCCGAAAGATGAAAGTTTGCGTGCTGAAGAGCAAGCTTTCATGTTGGGGACAGACCTGTTGATAATTCCTGCATTTGCAAAGAATCCTTCTCTACCCAAAGGAATTTGGGAAAATTTATCTTTGGTTAAAGGAGATACAAAAGGTAAATATCAGGCTAAATTAAAAGTGAGAGGTGGTTCTATTATTCCAGTAGGCAAAATAATTCAGAATGTGAATGAAAATTCATTCGACCCATTGACTTTAGTTGTTTGCCCGGATGAGGATGGTAAAGCGGAAGGCTCTCTGTATTGGGACAAAGGAGATGGATGGGGATTTCAGAAAGGAGATTATAAACAGCTAACTTTTAAAGCAGAGTTAGTAGACGGGCATCATCTTATTGTAAAAGTGACAGAAGATAAAGGGGAAGACCAAATTGATTTTGGAATGATAAAGGTAGAAGTATTGCATGCTGGCCATACTTATAAATCTTCTGGTGATATAGCTAAAGGCATTACAGTGAAATTGTAAGGGAGAATACAATAAATGAGGAGTTCGTTTATTTAACTATCTTCTTTTTGTACTGTTTAGAACTAAACTTCATCCTTATAATCCAAATGTGATTACTAAAAATAGCTTCCAGTCAAAAACATCAGTAAAAAAGGTTTTTGACTGAAAGCGAACCGAAAGCAAAAAAGAGAGATGAGTTCAGTCTCTTTTTTAGAGCCTCTATATTCGTTCAATAGAGCCTCTGTTTAAGTGAAATGCAGGCTTCGTTTCACTTAAACAGAGGCTTTGTTTTACTCACCTGACGCGTTCTTTGACTTGTTGTAAACGAAAACTATTCATAAATAATGTGTTAGAGATTGAAGGGAAAAGTGTACCTTTGCCCATCGTTTAACCGGAGAAGACAAGATGACCAAAATAACAGTATTGACTACAGACATCAATGTAGTGTCTATTAATAACGAAGATTATATCTGCATTACTGACATGCTAAAAGCCAAAGATGGCGATTTCTTCATATCAGACTGGCTGAGAAACAGGAATACACTGGAATACCTCGGTATATGGGAGCGGTTGTATAACCCAGGATTTAATTATGGCGAATTCGCCACAATTAGAAATCAGTCGGGGTTGAACAGTTTCAAAATCAGCGTGAAAGAATACGTGGAGAAGACCCATGCTATCGGTATTCAAGCGAAAGCCGGAAGATATGGAGGCACCTATGCACACAAGGACATCGCATTTGAATTTGGAATGTGGATTAGTGCTGAATTTAAAATCTATTTAGTCCGCGAGTTCCAGCGTCTTAAGGAGCAGGAACTCGCGCAACTGGGCTGGAGTGCCAAGCGAGAACTGTCGAAAATAAATTACCGCATCCACACCGATGCTATCAAACAAAACCTTATCCCGGCAGAAGTCACACCACAACAAGCTTCCCGCATCTACGCCAGCGAAGCCGATGTGCTGAACGTTGCCATGTTCGGCCTCACTGCCCTCGAATGGCGCGATGCGCATTCCGACCTGAAAGGAAACGTCCGCGACTATGCCACGGTGAACGAATTGATTTGTCTCTCGAACATGGAGAATCTGAATGCCGTATTCATAGGAGAAGGACTTCCTCAGCACGAAAGGCTTGTCCGGCTGAACCGGATAGCTATCCAGCAGATGCAGATACTGGAAGATGTAAACAAGAAGTACCTCAAGTAGCTGCTTTTACCAGAATGAACCGATAGATTTTTAGCACGGCAACTATAATAGTTTTCGTCCCGCCCCGCACACCGACTTGTGTGTGGAGTGGGACGTTTTCGTTTACGGCAAGCCATGTACCCCTACATGTACGGATTCGGCTTCCTATCAAATAATAATGCTTGATTTACAATGTGTTATCAATGAAAAAAGGGGATGCATCTATGAAGACGCATCCCCTTTTTCATTGATACTACTATGAGTATTTATCAGTTTATTAGAATGTAAGTTGTACTCCTAAGTTAAACACGCGCTGGTTCATGTATGCATCACCGGCGGAGTTGGACTTGATTTCCGGGTCTTGTTGATACTTATCAAAACTTGTCCATGTAAACATGTTGTAAGCATTGAGATAGACACGGAGGTTTGTAAGCCATGAAGGCAACACTTTTGTGGGCACTTGATAGGAGACGTCGATGGTTTTCAAGCGGATGTACCAAGCATCAATCAACCAAAAGTCGGACATATACGCTGCTGCGCTGTTTACAGTTGACGGATTGCTTGTTAAGCGCGGAAATTCGATGGCTTCACCGTTCAGGTAGCGTTCTAATGTCCAGCGTTTCTGGTGTAGAGGTTGGAATTGACTCTTGAAAGGTTCAATACCTGTGCCGTTTACCGAGAAACTGTAGTTGAACGAACCTTGGAAGAGTACGCTCACTGACAATCCTTTCCACGAACCACCGATTGTCCATCCCAACGTGGTGTTGGGTAAGTTTGGCTTACCAATAGCTCCCTTGTCGAAGTCGTTGATAACACCGTCTCCGTTCAAATCTTTGTATTTCAAGTCACCGGCTTGGATAGGAACGTCGGTATTGGGCACAGCCGGTGCATTTGCGGCTCCTGCATGAATCAAGTCCACTTCTTCAGGTGTATAATAACCTATCCAAGTGTAACCGAATGGTTGACCGATAGGACGACCTGTTGCCGACAACCAATCGTATCTTTGTTGTGCTTCGGCATTAAATTCTACCTTATTCTTAGCATACGAGAATACGAAGTTGGTATTGAAGTTGAACTCACCGAAACGGTCTTGATAACCAATCTGTCCGTCGAAACCCATATTGCTGGTGCGTGCCACGTTGATAGGTGAAGTACCCACACCTAAGATCTGCGGTATGTCATTGCGTTTCACAAGCTGATTGTATCGTTTGTCATAGAACCAGTCGAAAGTAAATGAGAAGCGGTCGAATGCATTGAAGTCGAGACCTATATCAAACTTCTTGGCTTCTTCCCATGTCACACTGCTATTACCAAGGTCACCTTCCGTAATAGCAGTGGAAGTGACATCGCTTTGTCCAAAATTATAAGCATTATCAGTTGCTGTATATATCTGGTTGTAAAGGTAGCGGTTACCCATAGCTACGTCCGAGCCTACAATACCATACGAAGCTCTGATTTTCAATAGTTGGATGAAAGAAATGTTATCCTTGAAGAACGATTCTTCGGAGATACGCCAACCCACACCAATAGCAGGGAATATTCCGTAGCGGTGTCCTTCGGCAAAACGGTCGGTACCGTTGTATGCAACATTGAAGTCGACCAGATATTTATCTTTATATTTGTAACCTACGGTAGCGGTAAGACCCTGAAAGTTTTCGGGAATCTTTTCTCCTGTATCGTCTGGATTTTTTTCTACGGTACGGCTTTGGCGGCTATACAGTAACGTGGCACTAACGTCATGTATTCCATTGAATATGCGTGCATAGTTGATGGAGGCCTGAACATCCAGATTTTTCACAGCCTGGTTGGTTCCGGCCGTCAGAGCATACTGTGAATAAGCATATTTACGGTTGGGGTTGATGTTATACTGATCCGTAGTAGGATCGTAGTGGTAGGTAGGGTACGCATCTTTTCCACGGTTTACTTTGCGGAAGACTTCGTCAATGGTAGAGTAAGCAATACGAGCATTGGCTGACAATCCTTTGGTGAGCCAATCCATCTTCCAGTTCACACCGTAGAGAATGTTGTTATCGTTACGGCGTGTACGCGTGTAACCTTCGTTAGCCAAACGTGCATTCAATGTAGGTCCGTAACCGTCCACATCTGAAAGATAAGCATACGATCCGTCCGGATTGAGTACCGGTGCCGAATAGGGGTGCATGGCGGTGAAATTGTAAATCTCGCCTGTAGCATTCAGACTACTCGGTTCGTTGATGTTCATGAAGCGCGAACTGAAGTCCAGACGCATAGTCAGATTATCAGTAACAGTAAAGTCCAAGTTGGTACGGTAGTCAAAACGGCGGTAAAAATAGCCGGTATTCACATCGTCATCCGCTTTAGCAAAGTTACGAACCAAACCACCTTGTGAGAAATAACCCCCGGATACGAAGTATTTCAAACGTTTGGTACCACCCGATACGTCGACATTGATGTTCGACTGCATAGCCGATTTTTTGAACACTTCGTCGTACCAGTTTACATTAGGATGTCCGTATGGGTCGGAACCGTCTTTAAACAGTTCCAAATCATGTTGTGTAAACATTTTAGTCAAACCATCGTTAGTACGTGCCTCGTTGACTAACAGGGCGGTGTTGTATGAGTCTAAGAAGTTGGGTTTACGGACAGGTATCTGACCGCCGGCTTCTGCACGTACATGGATCACTGGTTTTCCTTCTTCACCGCGACGGGTCTTGACTACCAACACACCGTTAGCACCCTTGATACCATAAATAGCAGTAGTGGATGCATCTTTCAAAATAGATATGCTTTCAATCTCATTGACATTGATTTGTGATAGCTGTTCGTAACTGTATTCCACATCATCAACCATAATAAGCGGTTTGTTACCGTCTTCATTCAAGGAGCTGACACCACGGATAAAGAAGTCGGAAGCATCTTTTCCCGGCTGACCGGAACGTTGCTGACTGAAGAAGCCGGGCAGTTTACCCGATAATGTATTCTGTAAGCTACTTGTAGGAACTCTACGCAATTCGTTGGCTTGAATACCGCTCACGGCACCGGTCAGAGTGATACGTTTCGCGCTACCGCGACCTGTGATAACAACTTCGTTCAGGTTGTTGGCTTCGGAAACCCTCAATGCGATATTCAGTGTGCGCTGATTCGTTATTGCGACTTCCTGATTTTGATAGCCCACAAACGAAAATACCAATGTTTCGCCACGTTTCACTTCCAGCGAATATTTTCCATCTATATTGGTGATGGTACCCCTTCCGGCTCCCTTTACCAGAATACCAGCTCCGATAAGCGGTTCGTTGCTTTCCCCATCAATAATGGTACCGCTTATCGTAAACGATTGGGAGTATGCCTGTACAATGCAGAGGAGGCACAAGAATGTTATAATTACTCTTTTCATAAGATATTACCAATTAGGGTTTTGAACCATATTCTTATTTTTTATTACTTCCGAATAAGGAATCGGATAGAAATAACGTTTATTGTCCCATTGTACATTGAGTACAGCTTGCGGAACATAGGTCGTGGAAGTCTGTGATTTAGTGATGTACATTCCTTGAATAGGCTGTGCATAGACCTGTTCGGCAAGTCGCCAACGACGAATGTCCCAATAGCGATGCTCTTCAAAAGCTAATTCAATGCGGCGTTCATTCTGAATCACTTTGCGCATTTCGGCTTGCGTCAAATTGTGTGTCTGCTCATTGGTTGTTAGTCCATACAAATTCTTTTCACCAGGTTCGATGCCTGCACGTCGGCGCAGGGCGATGATAGCATCATATACAGCTTGCGAAGGAGTAGACAAATATTCGTTTTCGGCTTCGGCAAAGTTCAGAAGTATTTCGGCGTAACGGAACATCACCCAGTTGTGTTGTGTGTCTTGATATTCGTTGGCTGCTTCGAAATCACCCATAAACTTGCGCATGTAATAACTCGTGAGCGAGTATGACGAACCAAGAGGATTATTGGCTCCACCTTGCCAAGTTTCCATCGTAGAGTTCACCCATGACGAACCATTGTGTATAATGGTATATTCCAAACGTGGATCACGTTGTGCGTAAGGAAGCTGTTCATTGTATTCATATTTACCTTTATCATTGATAAAGTGACCGTCTTTCATTAAAAAGGCATCGACTAAATTCTGTGTGGGATTGGTGCGGCCGTTTCCTTGTTTGGCACCGCTAAGTCCCAATGGACCGTTAGCTGTTTCCACCGTCTTATCCATTGCGTTTTCACGGAAGAAGATAACTTCTTTATGTTCGTTTGAATACCAATTGGTAAATACATTTTTGAAATTATCGTCAAGTCCCATGATAGCTCCGTCACCTGTTCCGTACGTGTTAATAAAGTTGCGGGCGGCATCGGCTGCTATTTTCCAACGTTCGCGATCATAAGAGGCATATCCTATCAACTCATTACCAGATTCAATGGGCTTTTCGTTGAATAACGGACTTGCTGCATAGAGCAATACACGAATCTTCAGTGCCTGGGCAGCCTGTGTGTTTACTACGTGTGCGCTAGCGGCGGCGTCAGGTAGTGGCAGCGAACGAAGGTCATCTTTGATATCGTCAAGCTCACTTACAATATACTTGATACATTGCTCGAACGTGCTACGTGGCAATTCGATGTTTTCGTTCAATTCGTACACTTTATCACCGATAATGGGCACTCCACCGTAGCGCTTCACCAATTCAAAATAGAAGTAAGCACGCAGGAACCGGGCTTCGGCTTTCATAGAATCATTGAGCCTGCGTGTATTACCGAGTGCATCAGTGTAAGTAGTGTTGAAAGGTACTACGTCAATGCCACTCAACAGAATGTTCACGCGGCGAATCACCAAATAAGGGTCGCTCCAAATCATATCCGAGTTAATAAAATTGGAGGCACTGTAACGTCCGATGGCCAGTTTGTATACATCGGACTCGGACGAAATAACAGAGAGCGCATCGTCGGAAGCGGCATCCAGGTAGTCACCATTTACGCCGTTGTGTCCATTACGCATGTAATAGTAGATGCGGTTGAGGTATTTACGTACTACAGTTCCGTTGGAGTCGGTCTTCGAGAAGAGGTAATCTTCTGTAAACATATCTACAGGCGTACTCTCATAACTGTCTGTACATGCGGCAGCACTCAATAACAGCATAAATGCTCCTACTGCCCATGTGCCATATTTATTTTGTTTCATATCCATCATTTTTATTAGAAGTTAAGATTGATTCCAGTCGTAATGGTGCGCTGTAACGGATAGCTGGTGAAGGTAACTTCAGGGTCTTGCAAACGGGTACGTGACCATGTGAGTAAATTTTGTCCCTGTACAAATATCTTCACGCGCAGTCCGCCTAAGTAATTACGGCAGAAGTTTTCGGGTAGTTTGTACGATACGGTGGCGTTCTTGAGACGAATGTAGTTTCCGTTCTGTACAAAGAGTGAAGAGTTCCAGTTGTTTCCGTAGTTGTACATATTGCCTCCGGCAGTCAGTCTCGGATACGTAGCTGTTTCAGCTGTTTCGGGTGTCCAACGATTCAGCAAATTGGTGTAAGCTTGTCCGTAGCTTTGTCCGATCACTTGGAACCCTTCGAGCAACGTGCGGTCGCTATTATATAAGTCGCGGTTGTAAGCACCTTGGATAAGTGCTGTAACTTCCAACCCTTTCCATTCAAAGCCTAAATCAATACCAAAATAGCAAGTCGGTTTGTCGCCACCAATCACAGTACGGTCGAATTCGTTGATTTCGCCGTCACCGTTCATGTCTTTGTATTTCACGTCACCCGCTTGAATATTGTTGAAGCCGTTCATTACGGGATAACCATCGGCTATATCTTTAGCTGTGAGGAATCCGGTAGCTACCAATCCGTAGATGGTACCGGTGGGTTGACCTGTCATTTTCAGATAGTCGTAAGGTACGTATTGCTCGTCCATGAACAACCGTTTGTTCTGTTCCATACTCCAGTTGGCTGATACATAATAGTTCACCTTACCGATGTGATCTTGCCAGCTAAGTTGTGTTTCCAATCCGTAGTAACGTGTTTTTCCGATATTTTCTGCCGGATAAGCAATACCTAATAATTGGATACTTTTACCACGTGATTGCAAAATATCGTAGTAGTAGTCATTGTAATAGTCGGCCGAGAGAGTCAAACGGTTCTTTAATAAGGTTAAATCTAAACCTACATTGACCTTCCTTCCTTTTTCCCATGTCAGGAGGGTATTAGCCAATGGGGATATTTCTGACACTGAACCTCCGTTGCTCATGGATGTACCGTTGCTATACCAGAATCCGCCATCTTCATTGTATCTCTTTAAATAGCTGAAGTAACCGGCATTGTCGATTCCGTTTCCTGTATGACCGTATGTGGCACGTAACTTGAGTTGGTCTATCTTCGATGCCTCCATAAACTTCTCTTTGCTGATATCCCAACCCAGACCTACTGCCCAGAATGTTCCCCAGCGACGTCCATTGTCATAGCGGTTGTAATAACTTTCCGTTACGGCTGCTTGCGCGAAGTATTTGTTATCGTAATTGTATTCAACTTTCTGTCCGATGTTCGACGGAATCATAGGCAGGTCGTAGTTGTTGAGTATAGTACGTGTATCGCCCCAAAGTGAAGCTTTTACACCATGCATACCGAATTGGCGTTCCCAGTCTACATACATTTTGCCATACATATATTGGTACGTCGATACTGAACGGTAACTGTTGGTTTGTGAACTCACATCTCCATACTTGTCATAAGCCTCGTTGCCTTGTTGGGTTATGCTGTATTGAAATACTTGTGCCTGTTTGGTACGAACGATAGCATTGCGCACTTGCGATGAGATGTTTCCCGTTGCACCAACGGAAAGTCCTCTCACCAATTTATCGAAGTCATATTTCAAATTAATGGTTCCTACGACGTCGCGGGTATTGCTTGAGATATATCCCGAACCAGTGGTCTGTGCATAGAGATTTTGGGTATACGAAGCGTTACCACCATACGTACCGTTGGGATTTAAGACGGGATAAGCATTGTTGGGAGTCTGCCATACGTTGCTCAAAAGGTCGCTGTATCCTGTCCCCGAAATACCTCCAGGTTGGTTTCCTTTTTCTATACGTCCCATTAAAGACATGCTTACCTTAAATTCATCTGTCACGTTGATGTTTACCTTCGATGTGATGAGATACCGGTTGTACTTGAAATTGGTGTTGTAGCTATTAGCATCGCTCGTCTTGAACAATCCGTTTTCGCTGTAATATCCCAAACTTACAAAGTATTGAGCCACTCGTCCGCCACCTGTTACATTCAGGTTATAGGCTTGCGACGTAGTAGAATTGTTCATAATAGCATCTTTCCAATTTACGTCGGGATGCAGATAAGGGGAAGTTCCATTACGATAGGCTTCGAAATCATCATACGTATAGAGTGGTGATTTGCCATCATTGAGCAATGCTTCGTTGAGCAAATAAGCATATTGATAAGCCGAAAGTGGATTTGGGCCAGATTTCAATGCACTGGATATACCAAACTTTCCGGTGAGTGAGAGATGGAAACCACCTTTTGCATCAGGATTTTTGGTAGTAATAATCAATGCACCACGTGAACTGCGCATTCCTAAAAACATATTGGAAAGGGCATCCTTTTGAATGGTAACTGATTCAATGGCTTCGGGATCTATGGAATACAGGTCACGTTCTACACCATCGACAATAGCTACAGGCGATTGTCCGCGTGCTGAAATGAGAAACTCCGAATTATCTCCGTAGATACCTCCACCTACATTAGGAATAGCTCCCACTATATCGGATTTAGTATTGGCATCAGTCCGTAACAGTTGCATGCCACGGAAAGGTGATACATTAAGACCTTTCAATCGTCCTTGCAATCCGGTAAGGATGGTGGCTGACTGATATTTTATCAAGTCGTTGGTATAAACCGTCGAAGATGCCCCTAGGGTATTACTTTTAGTGTGATCCACACTGTCTATCGGTGCATCTTGTGCCTTTAGTGCGACGGCAGCTATACATAGTAGTCCCGTCGTTATCATTTTATACATATTCTGTTTCATTATCAGTAGAATATAAGGTTATCACTCGCAATAGAACGTATATATGAATGGTTCCTTCTGCGGAGGAAGAGGTATATTTAACATTACGAAGTCATCATCAGACTGTGTAACGGAGATAGATCCATCGGCATTAGTGAAGGCATATTCAATACTTACAAGCTCTGTTCCTTCAGGTACATTGAAGAACCCTTCCGGCCAGAATGTGATATTGTATGTTTTGGTATACTGATTCTCTCGTTTCATCAGGGTCTTGTCACTCTTCTCATTTACGGTATAACGGTGTCCGTCGCTAGCTACCGCCGTTCCTTCAAAATAGATCTTATCGGCCTTGACAAGTGCATTTTTGTCGTCCATGCCTCCTATGAAGCTAAAGGTTACAAAGTCGTTTTGCAATGCTGTTAATGGAGTGGTTTTGTTGAAGTGTTCGCTACAGAAGTCAGTGACAAGTCCTTCACCTTCTACTACCTCAAAACATCCGGCTTCCTCACATTTCTTTGCATCTGCACTTGTACTGAAGTTATCGTCAGTACTGTTAATAAAGAATGATGGTTTGAAACGCAGATTTTTGTTTCCTACCGGTACACGGACATAGATTGTAAAATGAATTTCATCTGCGACACCGTTATAGGGTCTTGTCCAATAGGCTGCCCATTCCATATCTTCCAGAATATTGGTACCGACACCGTATTCCTGCATGAGAGCAGCCGACCACGACAATCCTGGTTTGTTGCTAGGTTGTTCGGTCAATAGGATAAGCGTCATGTTTTGCTCACCTATATTCGGATCAAATGTATCTTCTGTGTACGAAACCCTGGCATTTTGTGCCAGATTCCAACTCTTAGGAGCCAAAAAACCGAAAACAAGTCGTTTGTCATTGCGTGGGTCTCCTTGAACCTTAATGTGTCCATGCATTTTGAAAGTAGCAGTCGTTCCGGCCTTTGCATAGTTTACGGCTTTTCCATCTATCATTTGGGTTATATCGACAGAATCGATAAAGAGGCAACTCATAACGATGAAAGTCATAAGTATAGTTGATAACGCTACGATGTGCCGTTTGCGTTGAAGCAAGCTGATTAATTTCTTTTTCATAAAGCGTTATGATTTTTAGTTTTCTGATATTTTCTTGAATACATAGGTGTAGGTATTCGAACCACACCCGGGGCTATGAGTAATCACGATGTTACGTTCGCCATTGGTAATGGGGAATAGGATATCGGTACTGGCCTGCTCCGTGGCTCCATCCTCTGTGAAATAGAGGCGAAAAGGATAATAGATATCGTCAACTTTCCACGTGCCATTGTGGCGTACCACAAAAGGCAGATAGTTTTCAATTGTGTACTTACCATCTTTCTTCAGGTTAATTTGGAACTGGCTGAAGTCCATGGTTTCGGTAATATCATTACTGTTGCGGCTCACTGTGGTGAGTTGCCACGTGCCTGATATGTCTTTGACCTGCTCCGTGTTTTTGTCAGGATCAGCAGGAGCAGAGAACGTATCACACGATGTCACAAGCAGAGTAGTCAGCAAGGCTATTGCCGCCAAATGTATGCTATGTTTCATATTTAGGGTATTTTATTAATTATAGTAGGGATTCTGTAGCAAATCTTTCGACTTCACCGTTTCATTGTAAGGAATTGGGAAGAAGTACATAGCCGGACGCCATACATGCGTGCGTACATCAAATTCTTTCCAAGTCTTTGTTCCGTCAGTGGCGCGAGTGATTTCAATGCCATGCATGGTTTTGCTTTCGGTTTGCGGAGCAATCATCCAGCGGCGTACATCAAAGAAGCGATGCCCTTCAAAAGCAAATTCAAGGCGGCGTTCTTCCTGAATGGCTTGGCGCATCTGTTTTTGTGTCATATTCTTTTTAAGTCCATACATACCATCTGCACCGGGCTCGATGCCGGCACGCTTGCGAATGAGTTTTAATATAGGATAGCAACCAAGTTGTTGTCCACCTAGTGTTTCTTCGAAATCGGGACCATGATATTCATTGGCTGCTTCAGCATACATCAGTAAAATGTCGGCGTAACGTATCAGTGGATCGTTGTGACGGCTTGGGTTCCATGTACTACCTTTACATAAGCGATCACATCCCTTGCGTACATAGAAACCGGTGGCAGTGCCTTGGTATACGGCATCGCTTGTCTGCCCTACGCCAATCCATGTGTTAACAACTGTGGTAGCACTGTAAGTATCGTCGGCAGGGACCAAAGCACCATCATAAATCACGGTGTTGTTGAAACGTGGATCACGATTTTGAGCGGGATTCAGAGGATCGAATGTGTATTGGCTGTTGTCAATGGGTTTACCGTCAATCATAGGGAAGGCATCTGCCAATTCTTTGTATATATACCCGCCGTGGCGTGTTCCGGAGTGACTGCCACTAGGTGGATAGTAAGCAGCTTCATGTCCGGACTCACGTTGATACTTACGGTCGAGGATATTGCCGGCAAAGGCTCCGTTATTGTTTTTACCATCATCATCGGTTAAATTGGCATTTCGTGTATCGCCGGCTTGGAATACGACGTAGAATCCGAAACCTGGTTCGGCTTTGCCGTTCAAATCTTTACTTCTAATAAAGAGATTATAGGTTCCTAGGTTGATTACTGCGCGGGCAGCATCCATTGCCGTTTTCCAACGTTCTTTATCATAAGAGGGATAGCCTACTAATTCTTTGGTATCAGTAGGAGCGAAATCACTTCCATTGAATAATGGACTAGCTGCATAGAGGCAGACACGGGCTTTAAGACCCAATGCCGCTGCCGATGAGGCGCGACCGTTTTCTTGACCTGTTCGTCGCACGGGAAGTACATTGAGTTGGACGATAGAGTCACATTGATGGGACACATACTCTACACATTCTGCCCATGTATTGCGCGAGGTTTTCATTGTTGAAGTGGCATCATACACGTTATTACCGATAATAGGTACACCACCGTAGTGTTTCATCAAAATGAAGTAGTACCAGGCACGCAAGAAAAGTGCTTCGGATATGTATTGAGCTTTCCGGCTTTGTACCATCGGTGATCGGTCGATGTTGGCAAGGAATACGTTACACCGGCGAATGTTAGTGTAGCATTTCGACCATGCATCATCACTCACCGTAACCGGATTAACCGTACCGGTAGCAAACATCATGTTTGTCCAGATGGTTGACGAAGGATAAAATTCAGCTTCGTCACAAGCGCTTTGCAGCCCACCACCATTAGCCAAAAGGTATGTCCATCGGTTGTAGTTGATATCAAACCCGATGTCGGTATAAATTCCGGTCAGGAAGTTGGCGGTATACGTACTATCTGCAAAAACGGTCTCACGATTTAAATCCGAAGTTTGGGTTTGATCGAGGAAACTGTCATTACAGGACGCAACTGTTCCTAAAAATAGGAGTAGCGTTAATGATTTCATGTACAATTTCATAGTAAAACTTATAAAATTAAAATTAAACAATTTAAAGCCAATAAGCCGAGACTAATTCACGACTTGAATTTGTATTAAGACGATTGACAAGATATACACCACTAAACACAATACTTTTTTTTCACGTATTATTATTCAGTGAAAAGGTCATTGTATTATTCGAGCAATGATAGTAAATCAAATACATCTAAAGAAAGAATTATCCGAGTTAGTGGTTTTTCATTCCTGAATCGTCTTTATCCTAAACTCTAATAGTATAACATTATGAGACGCATCTTTTTGTCAACCTTTATAGCTTGTATTATCGGCTTTACAGGTGCAGAAACAAATTAAATAATCTTAAATATCTTATTAAACATGAAACCAATTCATCTTATCCTAAGTATCGCACTCCTCGCCGGAGGAGCATGTGGTGACCAGCAAGAACCTTATTACGGCAATTCAGAAGTGAAGATGCCTCAAATTGATTCCGAATGGAATCTCGAACTAATGCCAAATCGATCAGGACAATATTGGAAAGTATTCGTCTACAAAGACTTGAAATACAATGCCCTTTTCACTCGGTCGTTGGGCTGGAATGGAGGAGACGGTGTGTTCACCACTGGTTTGCCTGACGGGAATATATTTTGGTCGTTCAATGATAGCTTCTATGGCGTAATCAATGAAAATCGTTCACGAGGTAATTGTAGTTTCCCTCGTAACAGTATTATGGTACAAACACCTGGTGAGAATGATGAAAATCTTGTTTGGTTAGCTGATTACGTACAAACCAACGATCCTAATGCGGATAGATACTATCAGGTACGTACTCACATTCGTCATCCGAAAGCTACACTATCGGATGAAAAAATACAAGCTGGAGAAATCGATCAGGATTATCTTTATTGGGCAGGAGATGCTACGATATATAACAATCAGATGCAAATGTTGTGGGGAGCCGTTGATAATACCGATCCGAACAACTTGATGCGCCGCTTTGGTACTTGCTTGGCTACTTATAGCTTGGAAGGAAAGCCGGGTGATGCTACTTATATGAAACTTATCAGTCGTAATGATAATTTTAACGACCACACTTTAGGTTATGGCGACACTATGTGGGAAGACGAAGACGGACATATCTATCTTTACACAACTTCCAATTATAAGGTGGCTGTGGCACGTACCGCTACACGCGACCTTGGCAGCCAGTGGGAATATTATGTGGCCGATCCGCAAGGACATTTCTCGTGGACAACGCAGTACCCCTCAATCCAAGATGCTGAAAACTCTACAATTATCCCTTTGGAAAGTGCATGCTCTATGCCTTGGGTATTTAAAAAAGGTGATACCTATTACATGATCGGACAATCCATGTGGTTCGGGAGAGACGTGCTGATGTTCCGTAGTAAGCACCCTTATGGGCCGTTTGTCGACCAAAAGACTCTTTTTACATTACCCGAATTTCTTGATAAGATTGGCGAACAACGTTATCAACATGTTTATATGGTAAATATTCATCCGGCTTTATCACGTACCGGTGAATTGGTGATCTCTACCAATACAGACTGTTCCAACTTTTGGGATAATTTCAATGCACCGGGTAGTGCTGACTTCTATCGTCCTTATTTCTACCGTGTATTTAATTGGGAATCATTGTACGATAACGATGCTCCACTTGAGTAAAAGGATTTACTATCTCTGGCGTTGATCATAAGTTTCATTGGGCTGATGCTGTGATTGATGGTAATTCCATCATCGTCTCATCTCCTGAAGTTGCTTTCCCAATAGCAGTGCGTTATGCTTGGGCAGATAATCCAATTTGTAATTTATACAATGGAGTTAACCTTCCGGCGTCCCCTTTCCGTACAGATGACTGGCAGGGTATTACTTATGGTAATAAATAGATATAGTTGTTTCGATTTGCCAAGTGAAATAGATGTAACACATAAAAAAATAACCATGAACAAGCTCATTTATTTAGTAATCTTCTCTTTCTTATCAACAAGTATATATGCCCAAATGAAAGACCTTGTGCAATATGTCAATACACTGCAAGGTACCGACTCTCATTTCGGATTAAGTTATGGAAATACATATCCTACTACAGGTATGCCTTATGCTATGCATACGTGGTCTGCCCAGACAGGGAAAAATGGAGAAGGCTGGAAATATCAATATGCAGTAGATAATATCAGAGGATTCTGCCAGTCTCACCAATGCAGTCCGTGGATGAGTGATTATGCAGTGTATTCCTTTATGCCGATGGTGGGGAAATTAGTTGTAAATCAGGAGATGCGGGCAACGAAGTTCAGCCATGATAATGAAATAGCCAAGCCGCATTATTATAAAGTGATGCTGGATAATGGAATTACAACCGAGATGGCTCCAACTACTCGTGGTGTACATTTACGCTTTTCTTATCCCTCTACCGAAGACGCCTATCTGGTAATTGACGGATATACAGATATGAGTGAAATCAAGATTGATCCGGCAAAGAGACAAATCTCCGGTTGGGTGAATAACCAACGTTTTGTAAATAACTCTAAGACATTCCGTAGTTACTTTGTAGTGCAGTTCGACAAAGCATTTGAGGATTACGGTATGTGGGAAAATCAGAAAGATGAGATTTATCCTAAAAAGTTGGAAGGAGAAGGCAAAGGCTATGGTGCTTATATCAAATTTAAGAAAGGATCGAAAGTACAGGCAAAGGCTGCCTCTTCCTATATCAGCGCAGAGCAGGCTGTGATTACATTGAACGACGAACTGGGTAAAGATAAGAATTTGGAAGCCACCAAAATACGTGGACATAAAACGTGGAATGAATTATTGAACAGAATCCAGGTAGAAGGTGGAACAGACGAACAAATGAAGACTTTCTACTCCTGCCTGTTCCGTGCCAATCTCTTCTCACGCAAATTCTATGAACGTAAAGCGAATGGAGAACCTTATTATTATAGTCCTTATGACGGCAAAGTATATGATGGATATATGTATACAGATAATGGCTTCTGGGACACTTTCCGTTCTCAATTTCCATTAACTAATATTCTTCATCCTACCATGCAGGGACGTTACATGAATGCCTTGCTTGCCGCACAAGAACAATGCGGATGGTTACCTTCCTGGTCAGCTCCCGGAGAAACAGGAGGAATGTTGGGTAATCACTCCATTTCATTATTGGCAGATGCGTGGGCAAAAGGGATTCGGACTTTTGATCCGGAGAAAGCCTTAAAAGCATACGCGCACGAAGCCATGAATAAAGGTCCTTGGGGAGGTGCCAACGGACGTGGTTTCTGGAAAGAATATTTTGAACTGGGATATGTTCCTTATCCGGAATCAATGGGATCGAGTGCACAGACAATGGAATATGCATACGATGATTTCTGTGGCTACCAACTGGCTAAAATGACCGGAAACAAACACTATCAGGAAGTCTTTGCCCGTCAGATGTATAATTATAAAAACGTATTCGATCCGTCTATCGGTTTTATGCGTGGAAAAGGCGTTGATGGTAAATGGCAGGAACCGTTTGACCCATTGGAGTGGGGTGGACCTTTCTGCGAAGGTAATGCCTGGCATTATACCTGGTCCGTATTCCATGATGTAGAAGGATTAATAAACTTGTTCGGAAGCGACCAAAGATTTACGACCAAAATGGATTCGGTATTCACCCTTCCCAGCACTATTAAACCGGGAACTTACGGAGGAGTGATCCATGAAATGAAAGAAATGGAATTGGCGGGTATGGGACAATATGCACACGGCAATCAGCCGATTCAGCACATGCCTTATCTGTATAGCTATGCCGGCCAACCGTGGAAAACCCAGTATTGGGTGCGTCAGATCGTTGAAAGATTGTATAATTCCACAGAAAGAGGATATCCGGGAGACGAAGACCAAGGTGGTATGTCATCATGGTATATCTTGAGCTCATTAGGCATTTATGCCGTTTGTCCGGGTACGGATGAGTATGTAATTGGTAGCCCGTTATTTAAGAAAGCTACTATAACGATGGAAAACGGCAATAAATTCGTGATTGAAGCGAACAACAATAGTAAAGAGAATCTCTATATCCAGTCTGCTACCTTAAATGGACGTGTGTTGGATAAGAATTTTATCAGATACGACGATATAGCAGACGGAGGAATTATCCGTTTTGAAATGGGAAGTCAACCGAATAAAGAACGATGTACGTCGAAGTATGCTGCTCCTTTCTCATTGTCGAAAGAATAAGAAACTAAAAAGATATAAGAAGAATACAGTATGAAAAATAAAATTTTAACAGGTTTATTATTGGTTTTGATTGGAGGGTGGGGGAGTCTCTCGGCGCAGAGCGCTGGGAGTAATTATGCCCGTCAGGTAAATACCCTAATAGGAACGAAGGGCGTGGGTTTGACTTCGGGATATCTTTATCCCGGAGCCACCTATCCTTATGGAATGGTGCAGTTCACCCCCTCTTATTTTTCCAAACGTTCCGGATTCGTCATCAATCAGTTGAGTGGTGGCGGTTGCGAACACATGGGCAACTTTCCCACTTTTCCGGTAAAAGGTAAACTGAAGATGTCTCCGGACAATATTCTCAACTACCGCATCAATATTTCTGAAGAAAAAGGACACGCCGGTTATTATGAAGCAAAGGTGCAGGAAGATATTCATGCAAAACTGACAGTAACTGAAAGGACCGGTATGGCGAGTTATGAATATCCGGCAGATCAGCAATATGGTACGGTAATTATCGGTGGAGGCATTTCCGCAACTCCGATAGAGCAGGCCGCCATCGTTATTACTGCACCGAATAAGTGTGAAGGATATGCAGAAGGCGGTAATTTCTGTGGACTCCGTACACCGTATAAAGTCTATTTTGTAGCAGAGTTTGATACGGATGCGTTGGAATCGGGAACATGGAAAAGAGATGAACTGAAGCCGAACACGACTTTTGCTGAAGGAGAATACTCCGGAGTCTATTTTACTTTTGATGTAAATAAGAAGAAAAATATCCAATATAAGATTGGGGTTTCTTATGTATCAGTAGAAAATGCACGCGAGAATCTGAAAGCGGAGAATACCGGATGGGATTTCCTGCAGATTCAGAATCAGGCAGAATCCAAATGGAATCATTATTTGGGTAAGATTGAAGTAGAAGGAACCAATCCGGATCGTACCACTCAATTTTATACTCATCTGTATCGTTCATTCATTCACCCGAATGTATGCAGCGATGTGAACGGAGAATACATGGGAGCTGACTTCAGAGTGCATAAATCCCGTTCCAAGCACTATACTTCTTTTAGCAACTGGGATACCTATCGTACACAGATTCAACTATTGTCAATCCTTGATCCTGAAGTAGCCTCTGATATTGTTATTTCTCACCAATTGTTTGCCGAAGAAGCTGGTGGTGCTTTCCCGCGTTGGGTGATGGCTAATATAGAGACCGGCGTGATGCAAGGAGATCCGACTCCTATCCTAATATCCAATGCTTACGCTTTTGGTGCCCGCAATTATGACCCGAAACCGATTTTCAAAACCATGAGAAAAGGAGCGGAAGAACCGGGAGCAATGTCACAGGAGGTTGAGGCTCGTCCGGGACTGAAACAGTATTTGGATAAAGGATATTACAACGCTTCTATACAACTAGAATATACTTCCGCTGATTTTGCAATCGCACAATTTGCTTTACATGCCGTAGGAGATGAGTTTGCAAGTTGGCGTTATTTCCATTTTGCACGTTCATGGAAGAATCTGTATAACCCGGAAACCGGATGGTTGCAATCACGTAATCCGGATGGTTCGTGGAAACCACTGACTGAAGATTTCCGTGAATCGACCTATAAGAATTATTTCTGGATGGTGCCATACGATATTGCCGGGCTGATAGAAATCATCGGAGGCAAAGCAGCGGCAGAAAAACGCCTGGATGAATTCTTTACTCGTCTGGATGCCGGCTATAATGATGCCTGGTTCGCTTCCGGCAATGAACCGAGCTTTCACATTCCCTGGATATACAACTGGGTAGGAACTCCCTATAAAGCACAGGAGATTATTAACCGTGTATTGAATGAACAGTATTCAAGTAAAATTGATGGTCTGCCGGGCAATGATGATTTAGGGACGATGGGTGCCTGGTATGTGTTCGCTTGTATCGGTCTTTATCCCGAAATACCGGGAGTGGGAGGCTTTACGGTGAACACTCCGATATTCTCATCCGTGAAAGTTCATTTGAAGAAAGGGGATATGGTGATAAAAGGCGGTTCGGAAAAGAATATTTATATCAAGTCCATGAAACTGAACGGTAAACCGTATGACAGTACATGGATCGATTGGGATCAACTGAATAATGGGGCTACAATAGAATACACTACTTCGGCTAAGCCTGACATGAAGTGGGGAACTAAAGTGACGCCTCCCTCTTTCCCTTAAAGCAAATCAACGAGGTATATAAATTTATGATATAAGATAATTTTGTAAGAGCACTTATTTATAACATCAAACGTGAAAATGAAAAGAAAACTACAAAACATAGCTTATCTACTGATGGCTGCCGCATTAATCACTTCCTGTGGCGAGAAGAAGCAAACAGCAGAATTCCCGGATTGGGCGTGGGCAGATTTCCAGCGTCCGGAAGGAATTAATCCGATTATTTCTCCTGACACTACTACCTTTTTCTATTGTCCGATGCGACAGGATTCAGTAGCATGGGAAGCGAGTGATACGTTTAATCCCGCTGCTACTGTTTATGATGGGAAAGTAGTAGTCCTCTACCGGGCTGAAGACAATTCGGCAACCGGTATCGGATCACGCACCTCCCGTTTGGGATATGCCTCTTCTGACGACGGACTACACTTCAAACGAATGTCCGTACCTGTATTTTATCCGGCAGACGACAGTCAGAAAGAGTTGGAAAATCCCGGCGGTTGCGAAGACCCACGTGTTGCTGTAACAGAAGACGGGCTTTACGTAATGCATTACACACAATGGAACCGCAAACAGGCGCGTTTGGCAGTGGCCACCTCGCGCGATCTTCAAACGTGGGAAAAACATGGACCGGCTTTCGCAAAAGCATACAACGGAAGATTCATAGATGAATTTTCCAAATCTGCCTCTATCGTAACCCAATTAATCGACGGCAAACAAGTGATTGCCAAGATTGACGGCAAATACTGGATGTACTGGGGAGAAAAGTTTGTGAATGTAGCCACTTCCACAGACCTTGTCAACTGGGAACCGATGTTGGATGAAAATGGAGAATTCCTGAAGGTGATGACTCCCCGCGCAGGTAAGTTCGACAGTGACCTGACCGAATGTGGTCCTCCTGCCATCCTGACTGACAAAGGAATACTGCTGCTTTATAACGGCAAAAATAAATCGGGCGCAGAAGGAGACACACTGTATACAGCCAACTCTTATTGCGCCGGACAAGCCTTATTTGATGCCAAAAATCCTACTAAACTAATCGATCGCTTGGATAAACCTTTCTATATTCCCGAATCAGACTTTGAAAAGAGCGGACAATATCCAGTCGGAACCGTATTTATAGAAGGGCTTGTATTCCACAATCAGAAATGGTTCTTATATTATGGCTGTGCCGATTCACGCGTGGCAGTTGCCGTATATGATCCTCTCAAAAAATAAAGAAAACGTTCATAATGAAAATAACAGTTTATAAAATAGAAATTAAGACATGAAAAAACTTTTTGTATTGATTGCAGCGGCTTGTATGACATGTACTGCTGCGTTTGCACAAACTGTGAAACCTTTTAAGGAGGGTGAGAGAGCAGTGTTCCTGGGAAATAGTATAACGGATGGTGGGCATTACCATTCATACATCTGGTTATATTATATGACTCGTTTTCCGGATATGCCTATCCGTGTTTTCAACGGTGGTATTGGTGGAGATACGGCCTATGATATGAACAAACGTCTGGATGGTGATATTTTTGCGATGAAACCTTCCGTGTTGATGGTTACTTTTGGTATGAATGATTCCGGATATTTTGAATACAACGGTGATAAGCCCAAAGAATTCGGTGAGCAGAAATATCAGGAAAGTATAAAGAATTACCAGCAGATGGAGAAACGTTTTAAAGATCTTCCTGATACCCGTATCGTGATGGTCGGAACTTCTCCGTATGATGAAACCGTACAACTCAAAGAGAATACACCGTTCAAGACAAAGAATGAAACCATCAAACGGCTTGTTGAATATCAGAAAGAATCGGCAGCTAAGAATAATTGGGAATTTACCGATTTAAATGCTCCTATGACAGCTATTAATCAGCAATATCAGCAGAAAGATCCTACCTTTACCCTTTGTGGCAGTGACCGTATTCATCCCGATAACGACGGACACATGGTAATGGCCTATCTTTTCCTGAAAGCCCAGGGATTTGTAGGTAAGGAGGTAGCGGATATGGAGATTAATGCTAATAAGAAACAAGCCGTTAAGTCGGAAAATTGTACCGTTTCAAATATAAAGAAGAATGGAAAAGATTTGAGTTTTGACTATTTGGCAGAAGCTCTTCCTTATCCTTTAGATACTATTGCTCGTGGTTGGGGACAGAAAAAGAGCCAGGCAGAAGTGCTGAAAGTTGTTCCTTTTATGGAAGAGATGAACCGTGAAACGTTGAAAGTAACAGGACTGAAAGGCAATTATAAGTTGTTGATAGACGATGAAGAAATTGGAACCTGGAGTGGAGATGAACTGGCAAAGGGCATTAATCTTGCTGCTGAATCCAAAACTCCCCAATACCAACAAGCATTGACGGTGATGCACCTGAATGAATATCGTTGGGAAATTGAAAGAACATTCAGAGAATATGCGTGGTGTGAATTCGGCTTTTTCCAGCAAAAGGGATTGCTGTATGCTGACGACAGAAAAGCGATCGAGGTGATGGATGAAAACTTGGATAAAAACGTTTGGTTGAAGGGACGTCGTGATATGTATTCAAAGATGATGTTTGAAGCTGTCCGTGATGCTCGCCAACAGGAAATGGATGTTCTTATCAATAAGATTTATGAAATAAATAAGCCTGTTGTAAGAAAGATTTTACTTAGAAAGATATGATGTGATAACAACGTACAAATACGATAGAATACTCACCGTAATGAGAAAGAATTCTCACTGTAATGAGAACTTTTTCTCATTGCGATGAGTATTTTTTCTCATTACGGTGAGAATCGTTGAGAATATATGAATAGATAAGTACTCTTTGTAATAGCCTGATAATGTACTCCTTATTGTAGCTTTTGCATTAAAGAGACTACCTTTATTGAATTCTTAATTCTTTTTCCAGAAATCGGAAGTGAAAAGTAGTAATACTGTAAACAATTCCAAACGTCCCAAGAGCATTAAAAAAGAAAGCAGCCATTTGGCGGCATCAGGCAATTCACTCCATGAGAAGGCCGGGCCGCATGTGCCAAGTCCCGGTCCCATATTACCCATACTTGAGATTACGGTTCCGATTGATTCCAGAAAACCGACTCCCAGCCCCATCATGATAAGTATGCTGATGATAGCGATGACTGCATATAAAAAAGTAAAGGCCAATACTGTAGACTGGATGGAAGGAGAAATAACCTGTTTGTTAACTCGCACCGGGAGCACGGCATTAGGGTGAAGAATATGTTTGAATTCGTTTTTCACAACCTGAAACAGGATAACCATACGAATACATTTTATACCTCCTGTTGTACTGCCGGCACAGGCTCCGATTATCATCACTATTAGAAGGCATCCCCAAAGGATAGAAGGCCAAAGCATATAATCGGCTGTGGCAAATCCCGTAGAAGTTTGCAAGGAAATCACTTGGAAAAGTGATTTACGGAACGCTTCTTCTATCTCCATAGAAGAAGTCTGATGAAGCCAGACTGCAATAAATATAGTAAAGAAAGAAACACACCAGAAATAGAATTTTAGCTCTGCATCATGAATGAACTTCTTTATTTTTCCATTGAACATCAACAGTAATAGCGTGAAGTTGATGCCCGAAAGAAACATGAAAATAGAGATTACATAATCTATATAGGGTGAGTGATAATATTCGATACTTGCTTGTTTGGTAGAAAATCCGCCAGTGCTGGTTGTCGTGAAAGCATGGCATATACTGTCAAACACACTCATACCTCCAAATACTAATAAGACAATCAATGTCCCTGTCATTCCGGCATAAATACCCCAAATCCATTTGGCAGTGATACCAATACGGGGATGCACTTTGTCATGAGTAGGACCGCTGGCTTCTGCTGCAAACACCTGAATCCCGCCCACACCGAAAATCGGCAGAACGGCAATGGTGAAGAATACAATACCCAAACCGCCTATCCATTGTGTCATAGCCCGCCAAAAAAGTATTCCATGAGGCATTGACTCTATATTATTCAAGATGGTGGCACCCGTACTGCTGAACCCGGACATCGTTTCAAAAAATGCATCCGTAACACTTGGGATATACCCTCCTATATAATAAGGTAACATTCCGAAAAGGGAAAAGGTGACCCATGCTACACTGACTATGACATATCCATCACGGCGATTCAGGGATTTCACTGCGTCTTTCCCGATGGCGAGCAACAGAATACCGATGCTAGTGGTAATAGCCGATGAAACCAGAAAACTCTGCAAGTCATTCTCCTTATAAAAAAGAGAAACACCTCCACAACATAATAGCATAACTGTTTCTATCAGAAGCAGAAAACCCAGAATCCGGAATATCATCTTCGAGTTAATCATAAACAAGTATTTGTTAAATATTAAGTATCTAGTATTAAGTATTACCCATAACTGTCCATTTTTACCGACTAATACTTAATACTTGATACTTAATACTTAGTTAAAGAACTTCTCAATCTTTTTAATCATCATGCTTAGGCAGAATACGACTACATGGTCGCCGGGGCGGATTTGCGTATCACCTGTCACCAGGATACCTTCTCCGTTACGGATCATTCCTCCGATGGTGGTGCCTTTGGGGAGCCCCAGGTCTTTAATTAGGTGTTTGGTTATTTTGGCCCCTTCCGGTACGGTGAATTCTGCAACGTCCGCATTGGCAAAAGTCAGGCATTTCACATTAGACACGTCGGCGTCCAGCATCATTTGGTAGATATGGCTGGCAGCAATCATTTTTTTATTGATAACCGTGCCGATGTCGAGACTCTCTGCCATACCGATATAGTCGATGTTCTCCACTTCTGCCACCGTCTTTTCCACTCCCATGCGTTTGGCGGCGAGACAGGCAAGGATATTCGTTTCCGAGTTGCCGGTCAAGGCTACAAATGCTTCGGTATTCTTAAGCCCTTCCTCGATAAGCAGATCCATGTCGCGACCGTCTCCGTTGATAATCATTGTTTTGTCATCCAGTAGCTCTGTCAGACGGTTGCAACGGTTCAGGTCATTATCCACTATTTTCACCTGCATATAGTCCGGCACATATTGTGCGGTACGGACTGCGATACGGCTACCTCCCATAATCATTACATTGCGTACATCGGCATAGTCTTCTTTGCCGGCTATTTTACGTATATAAGGAATGTATTTGCGGGTAGTGGTGAAATAAACAATATCATGCAATTTAATAACATCGTCTCCGCGAGGGATAATCGTTTCCGTTCCGCGTTTGATGGCCACTACGTGGTAAGGAATGTTGGGACCGCCTAATTGGTGCAGCGGTATATTCAGGATTTCAGCCTTTTCGCGCATCTTCGTACCAATCAGAACCAGCGAACCTCCACAGAATTCCCACCATTGGCGTACCCAGCTCATGCGCATGGAAGATACGATTTCTTTAGCAGCCAGCATTTCCGGGTAAATCAGAGAATCTACTCCCAGCTTCTGGAAAAACTCTTTATTTTTGGGTAGAAGATATTCATAGTTGTCGATACGCGCCACTGTCTTTTTGGCTCCCAGGTTGGTAGCCAGCATACAGGCAGTCATGTTGCGGCTTTCGTCCGGTGTGACTGCGATGAACAGGTCGGCTTCTTTGACGCCCACTTCTTTCAATCCGGAGATGGAAGAAGGAGAAGCGGCAACAGTCAGCAAGTCAAAGTTGGCGCTAAGAGCACTTAGTTTCTCTTCGTCATCATCCATCAAGATAATATCTTGCTTTTCGCGCGATAACAGTTTGGCCAAATGGGTGCCTACGTTGCCGGCACCGGCAATAATAATCTTCATGTCAATTGATAAATTCTTTTATTTTAGTCAGAATCCCTTCTTCATCCATGCCGCACAGTTGGTACAGTTCGGCAACTGCCCCATGTTCTACAAATATATTAGGGATACCGATACGCTTCACGGTCGGTTTGTATTCGTTGTCTGCCATAAATTCGAGGACAGCGCTACCCATACCGCCTTTGATAATTCCGTCTTCGATGGTCAGGATACGTTGGAATTTACGTCCTGCCTCATGCAACAACTCTTCATCCAGTGGTTTCAGAAATCGTAAATCGTAATGGGCGATGGACAGACCTAAATCTGCTTCTGCCCGGGTGATGGCACGGGCGGCTACATTTCCTATCGGTCCGATAGTAATCACTGCAAGGTCGCTACCCTCTTTCAGTTTCCGTCCTTTTCCTACCGGGATCTCTTCCAGCGGACACTTCCAGTCCACCAGTACGCCGCGTCCACGGGGGTAGCGGATCACGAACGGTCCCTTGTCCGGCAATTGTGCCGTATACATCAGGCGACGTAATTCGTGTTCGTCCATGGGGGAACTGATAGTCAGATTAGGGATCGGGCGTAAACATGCCATATCAAAAGCTCCGTGATGAGTAGGACCGTCTTCGCCAACCAGTCCGGCGCGGTCGAGACACAAAACAACAGGAAGATTCTGAATCGCTACGTCGTGGATGATATTATCATGCGCCCGTTGCATAAAAGAAGAATAGATATTGCAGAACGGTTGCAGTCCGTCTTTAGCCATCCCTCCGGAGAAGGTAACCGCATGTCCTTCGGCAATACCGACATCGAAAGCGCGTTTCGGCATTTTCTCCATTAGTATATTCATCGAACAGCCGCTGGGCATGGCGGGAGTGACACCGACAATCTTCGGGTTGGCTTCGGCAAGTTCCACCAGTGTATTTCCGAATACGTCCTGGAAAAGCGGGGGCATTCCTTCGGTGTTGGCAATGAAACGTTCGCCAGTGACGGGATCGAACTTGCCGGGAGCATGCCATTCGGTAGCGTGTTTCTCTGCCGGACCGAATCCTTTTCCTTTGATAGTGTGCAGGTGCAGGATTTTAGGTCCTTGCATATCTTTGATATCACGTAATACTCTTGCCAGGTTCTTTACGTCGTGTCCGTCTATCGGACCGAAGTAACGGATATTCATCCCTTCAAAAATATTCTGTTGCTGGGCCGCCATTGATTTCAGGCTATTTCCGAAACGGATGAGCGCTTTGCGGCGTTCTTCGTTTAAAATGCCAAGCTTGAACAGCATGCGCGAGAGCTTGAAACGTAGCTGATTATAGCGGTTGGAAGTCGTTAAGTTGAAAAGATACTGCTTCATGCCTCCTACGCTGCGGTCGATTGCCATATCATTGTCATTCAGGATAATGAGCAGGTTGTTCGACGTGGCAGATGCGTTGTTCAGTCCTTCAAAAGCCAGTCCGCCACTCATTGATCCGTCGCCGATAATGGCTACTACATGGCGTTTGGCGTCTCCTTTCCGGGCGGCTGCGACAGCCATACCAAGAGCGGCAGAAATAGAATTGGAAGCGTGTCCGCACGTGAAAGTATCATATTCGCTTTCTTCCGGAGACGGGAAAGGGCGGATTCCACCGAGTTTCCTGTTTGTGGAAAATGCTTCACGGCGTCCTGTAAGAATTTTGTGGCCGTATGCCTGATGCCCCACGTCCCATACAATACGGTCGTATGGTGTATTGTAGACGTAGTGCAGAGCTACGGTTAGTTCCACGGTTCCCAGGCTGGCGGCGAAGTGTCCGGGGTTGCAGCAGAGTTCTTTAATAATGTCTTGCCTTAGTTCACCGCATACTTCCGGCAGTTGCTCTACGGTTAGTTTACGTAGGTCTTCGGGGTAATTGATGGAGTTTAACAAGTTATATGTTGGTTCACTATTCATGATTCTAGGAAATTTAGTGCAAAAATACGAAAAGAAAGTATATTCGACCTCCTTTTCGGCGAAAAACTTATTTTGTTTCCTACTGTCTAATCAGTCTGTAGTACCAATAATAAATGAATAAATGAGAGTAGGTTAACTATCCAGTTAATCTAAATGGTTACTTTTTATCAATGAACTAATCATTTTACATGTATGTCTTCTTGTTTTATTCCTTTAAATAATGGTTGGCATTCATTGGCTATTTCATCCAATAATTGATTAGAAATATTCATTGATAGCTGATTTGTATGAATGAAATATTGTTCCAGTTCCAGTCGGTATCTATGATACTAAATAAATCAACTCCTTGTATGGATAGTATTCCGTTTTGGTTATCTGCTTTTAGGCTAACTTGTATGTTATTCATATTATGGATAATTATATTTTGCAGTTTGTTGGTTTGATTATCAGATAAAGACAAAGATAAGAAAGTTCTTTTGCTTCTCCAATTATTTGTCATATCTTTATTGTACTTTTGCTTCGAGAAAAAGTTTAAAAAACAATATATTCAATAGATGTCTATTAATGAACTTATAAACCAGTCTGAAGGTCGGCGTTTAGAATTTAAAGGTGAGCTTCCTACAAATTCTGATTTAGCAAAAACTGTAGTGGCTTTTGCCAATGATGCGGGAGGTGAAATTTATATAGGTATCAATGATAACCCGCGACAGATAATAGGGTTGTCCGAAGAAGAATTACCTCGTATTGAAGAGCAAATTAGTAATTTAATATATGATAGATGTTATCCGATTATATTACCTGAAGTCTCTTTTTTAACTATAGAGGACAAACACCTTATTAAAGTGTGTATTTATCGTGGAAGTATGCCCCCTTACTATCTTAAAGATAAAGGGAAGCTGAAAGGAACTTATATTAGGGTTGGTTCAACCAATAAACTAGCTGATGAAACAATTATTGCAGAGTTAGAGCGGAGACGGAGAAATATTTCTTTTGATAGTGAGGTTGTCATGGATAAGTCCGCAGATGAATTGGATATAAGTGGGTTTAAATTACTCTACAAAGAGAAAACAGGTGAAGATTTAAATATTCAAGTGCTTCGTAAACTGGAATTGGTTAAGACTGAACAGGATAAAGAATATCCTACAAAAGCTTTACTTCTATTTTCGGATGATAATTTGCGTAATTCTATGTTTCCGAATGCCAAAGTTGAATGTGCCCGTTTCAAAGGGACAGGAACGGAAGAGTTTTTAGATCAAAAAAGTATTATTGTCCACATTGGGTTACAGGCGGAAGAAACTTATAACTTTGTACTTCGGCATATTAATAAAGCAGCAAATATAGAGGGAGTATATACGGTTTCACGTTGGGAGTATCCAGTGAAGGCAATAAGGGAGATTATCCGTAATGCGATTGTACATAGAGATTATTCTCTGACAGGAAAAGATGTCAAAGTTGCCATATATGATGATATGGTTGAGATCACAAGTCCTGGGCTTTTACCACCCTCTATTGATTATTCGGCAATGGAGAGCCGCCAATCAGATGCAAGAAATAAAGTAATAGCTCCTGTGTTTAAAAGACTTGGCATCATTGACCAATGGGGTAATGGATTGAAAATGGTGGCTGAAGAAATGAAATCTTATCCTGAAATTGATTTATGTTGGAAGGAGGTTGGTTTGTCTTTTCAAGTACAGTTTATTAAAAAGAACTATCAGGAGAATATAAATATGGAAGATAGTGCCGATAATGAACGAAGACCGGCTCAATATACTACCCAACATACTACCCAATCTACTACCCAATACACTACCCAGAAATTAACAGAAGCCCAAAATATGATTTTAAGTTATCTAAGAGAACATCCGGAGGCCACACGGGCGGATTTAAATAGTCATATTGAAGGTATAACAGTCGATGGTATAAAATATAACTTGGCACGTTTACAGGAGTTGGGCTTATTAAAACGCGTAGGAAGCAAACGATATGGGTATTGGGTAGTGCTTGGAGAATAGTTTGAAATTTTTAAAGAGAAAATAATATGGATTTCCGTACACAAATAGAGTTACCTGTTGGTTTACCGCCTATTACTCATGCCGGACAAATACTCATGATGGGATCTTGCTTTGTCCAAAATGTAGGGAATTTTTTGAAAGATGCCAAATTTCAATTAGATTTGAATCCTTTTGGTATTCTTTACAACCCTTCTTCTCTTTCTGCTGTTCTGATTGAAATCTTAAAAAGAAAAGTATATAAGAAGGGTGACTTGTTTTTCCATAATGACCTTTGGCATAGTCCTATGCATCATGGTCTTTTTTCTGGACCTACCTTGGAAAGTACATTGCAGAATATCAATATTCGGCTGTTACAAGTTCATCAGGCTATGCAAAAACTTGACTGGCTGATGTTGACTTTTGGAACTGCTTATGTTTATGAGCAGAAAGAAACGGGAAAGGTAGTGTCTAACTGTCATAAACTGCCTGAGAATAAATTTAATCGTAGGCTTCTGTCTGTTGAAGAAATTGTAGAAGATTATACAGCACTCATCACCGAAATGGCCGCCCGGAATCCGGAACTAAAATGGCTGTTTACAGTCAGCCCGATCCGTCATATACGCGACGGGATGCACGCCAACCAGTTAAGCAAATCGACTCTGCTACTCGCCATCGACCGATTGCAACAACTGTTCCCGGAACGAGTGTTCTATTTCCCCTCTTATGAAATCATATTGGACGAATTACGTGATTATCGCTTCTATGCCGACGATATGTTGCATCCGTCTCCTCTGGCGATTCGTTACCTGTGGGAACGCTTCTCCGAAACCTTCTTTTCTCCTGAAACAAAGCAGGTTATCGTAGCTGTGCAAGACATCCGCCGGGACTTGGCGCACAAACCCTTTCATCCCGAGTCAGAAGCGTATCAACGCTTTTTAGGACAAATAGTGTTAAAAATAGAACGACTTATTGGAAAATACCCGTACTTAGATTTTCAAAAAGAAACAGAACTATGTCATATGCGATTGAATCCATAGCCAAAAGTATCGGTGCCCGCCGTGTGGGCAAACATAAAGCGACTATTGATTGGCTGCTAACAGACAGCCGCTCTTTGAGTTTTCCGGAAGAAACTCTTTTTTTTGCTTTAACTACCAAACGAAACAGCGGAGCCCGTTATATCCCCGATTTATATGACCGGGGCGTACGTAATTTTGTAATTACGGAAGAAGACTTTAAAGAAGTTGAGAATGGAGAGTTGAGAGTTGAGAGTTCTATGCAGCATGATGGTGCGCAGCCCACTCTCAATTCTCAACTCTCAACTCTCAACTTCCTCATCGTTCCCAATCCTCTGAAAGCTTTGCAGAAGCTTGCCGAAACACATCGTGATAAATTTAAGATCCCTGTGATCGGTATCACCGGCAGTAATGGAAAAACCATTGTGAAGGAGTGGTTGCACCAGTTGCTTAGCCCGGATCGTTGCATCGTTCGTTCTCCACGCAGTTATAATTCGCAGATCGGAGTCCCACTTTCTGTGTGGCAACTTTCTGAAGAAGCCGAACTGGGTATTTTCGAAGCCGGCATTTCCGAGATGGGGGAGATGGGAGCTTTGAAACGAATGATTAAGCCTACTATTGGTATTCTGACCAATATCGGTGGTGCCCATCAGGAAAACTTCTTCTCCTTGCAGGAGAAATGCATGGAAAAGCTGACGCTTTTCAAAGACTGTGATGTCGTGATTTACAATGGTGATAACGAGTTAATCAGTAATTGTGTCGCAAAATCAATGCTGACGGCACGTGAGATTGCTTGGAGCCGTACCGACATTGAACGCCCGTTGTATATCAGCCGTGTGACCAAAAAAGAAGATCATACCGTTATATCTTATCGTTATCTGGAGATGGATAATACTTTCTGTATCCCTTTCATCGATGACGCTTCCATTGAAAATGCACTGAATTGTCTGGCAGCTTGTCTTTACCTGATGACACCTGCCGACCAGATAACCGAGCGGATGGCCCGTCTCGAACCGATTGCCATGCGTCTGGAGGTGAAAGAGGGGAAGAATAACTGTGTACTGATTAATGATAGCTACAATTCAGACCTGGCATCATTGGATATTGCTCTCGATTTCCTTGTACGCCGCTCGGAAAAGAAAGGCTTGAAACGGACGCTTATCCTGTCGGATATACTGGAAACCGGACAAAGTACCGCTACGCTTTATCGGCGTGTAGCACAATTGGTACAGAGCAAAGGGATTAATAAACTGATTGGTGTAGGGCAGGAGATATCTTCTTGTTCCGCTCGTTTTGATGATGATCTCGAACGCTACTTCTTCCCTAATACAGAAGCACTCCTTGCATCCAATATACTTAAATCGCTTCATTCGGAAGTGATTCTGGTGAAAGGTTCCCGCGTGTTCAACTTTGATTTGGTATCCGAAGCCCTCGAATTGAAGGTGCATGAAACCATTCTTGAAGTAAATCTCGGGGCGATGGTAGCCAACTTGAACCATTACCGTTCTATGCTTCGCCATCCGGAAACAAAGATGATCTGTATGGTGAAAGCATCAGCTTACGGAGCCGGTTCGTATGAAATTGCCAAGAGTTTACAGGAACACCATGTTGATTATCTGGCTGTAGCCGTTGCTGACGAAGGTTCCGAACTCCGCAAGGCAGGCATTACCGCCTCTATTATCATTATGGACCCGGAACTTACTGCATTCAAAACCATGTTTGATTATAAACTGGAACCGGAAGTCTATAATTTCCATCTGCTCGACGCACTCATCAAAGCTGCGGAGAAAGAAGGAATCACCAACTTCCCCATTCATGTGAAACTTGATACAGGTATGCACCGTTTGGGCTTTGCGGTAGAGGATATTCCATTGCTTATCCGTCGTCTGAAGAATCAGAGCGCGGTGATTCCCCGTTCGGTATTCTCTCATTTTGTAGGAAGTGATTCGTCACAGTTCGACGCTTTCACCCGCGGACAGATTGAATTGTTCGAGAAAGGTTCGCAAGAATTGCAGGCCGCCTTCTCTCATAAGATTCTCCGTCATATCTGTAATACGGCAGGAATCGAGCGTTTCCCCGAAGCACAGTACGATATGGTGCGCTTGGGAATCGGACTTTATGGAGTCAGCCCGATAGACAATTCGATAATACATAATGTAAGTACGCTCAAGACCACCATCCTTCAGATCCGGGATGTTCCTCAAGAAGATACGGTAGGATATAGCCGGATGGGGCATTTGGTACGCCCTTCACGCATTGCAGCTATTCCTATCGGTTATGCGGATGGACTGAACCGCCACTTGGGACGCGGCAACGCCTATTGCCTGGTGAACGGAAAGAAAGCTCCTTATGTGGGGAATATCTGTATGGACGTCTGCATGATTGATGTGACGGATATTGATTGTCGGGAAGGCGATCAGGCTATTATCTTCGGTGATGATCTGCCGATTACGGTGTTGTCCGATAAGCTGGAAACGATTCCTTATGAAGTGTTGACAAGTATATCGACACGGGTGAAACGGGTATATTATCAGGATTAATTCACCACAGATTACACGGATTCACACAGATTGAAGAGAATATATAGTAGCAATAAATCGAAAGATAAGCTATAAATCTGTGTGAATCCGTGTAATCTGTGGTGAAAATGATTATATTTGCAGCAACTATTAAAAACCTCTTATATCAAATAAACTTATGACAAACTTATTATTGTTAGGCTTTTTGCCCAGTGGTTCCGAATGGATTATTATCGCTTTGGTTATCCTTCTTCTTTTTGGTGGAAAGAAAATTCCTGAACTGATGCGCGGATTAGGCAAAGGCGTAAAGAGCTTCAAAGACGGTGTAAACGAAGCGAAAGATGAAATAAACAAGGCTAAAGACGAGTTGGACAAACCAGTAGATCCTTCTAAGAACTAAAAGAGCACAACATACGGATGGCAGAAATGACCTTTTGGGATCATTTGGACGAATTGCGTAAGGTACTTTTTCGGGTAGTTGGAGTTTGGTTTGTATTGGCAATAGGCTATTTTATTGCTATGCCCTACCTCTTCGACCATGTGATACTTGCGCCTTGCCACAATGATTTCATATTCTACGATTTATTACGGCATATCGGTAAAACATTTGATTTGACCGATGACTTCTTCACGCAACAATTTTATGTGAAGCTGGTCAATATCAACTTGGCTGCTCCTTTCTTTATTCACATGTCGACAGCATTTTGGATGTCGGTGGTGACGGCTATGCCTTATATCTTTTTTGAAATATGGCGTTTCATCAATCCCGCCCTTTATCCGAATGAGAGAAAGGGCGTGCGTAAAGCATTGACTATCGGAACACTGATGTTCTTCATCGGTGTACTGTTGGGCTACTTTATGGTTTATCCGTTGACTCTCCGTTTCCTTTCTACTTATCAGTTGAGTTCGGAAGTGGAGAATATCCTGTCGCTCAATTCTTATATCGACAATTTTATGATGCTGATTCTCTGCATGGGATTGGCTTTTGAACTTCCATTGGTTACATGGTTGCTTTCTTTAATGGGAGTGGTCAACAAGTCCTTCCTGCGGAAATACCGCCGTCATGCGGTTGTCGTCATAGTGATAGCTGCTGCTATTATTACTCCGACGGGAGACCCGTTCACCTTGAGTGTTGTTGCTATTCCGCTTTATCTGTTGTACGAGATGAGTATTTTGATGATAAAGGACAAGAAGAAAACAGAAGAGGAAGTTGAAGATGAAGCTGGAGATGAAGTTGCCCTGTCCGAAGAGTGAAGCGATAGAATCTTATGAAATCCTTTTAGCAGTTTGCCGGACGGAAGATGCTTATCTTGCCGTAGGATATAAGCAAATGCGCGACTTGCTGGAGCGTATTTGTCGCGCGCAAATGCAAAACGAAAGCTTACAGATGACCGACCTTTCCGCACGAATCAGTTTTGTGGCGGCTAAGGTCGGTCTCTCTGTTGCAGAGCAGAACCGGCTGCATACTTTCCGGCTCACTTCGAATGCTATCTTGAACCGCCAGCAGGAGCCCAACCGGGAACAACTCTTGCGCGATGCGAAAACATTAGCTTTCTTTATTCGTAAACTCTTGGAAGAAGATATTCCCTTGGAACTATACCGGCTACTTCCGCGTGCGGATGCCACCTACCTGGTTGCGCCTCCTGCCCGCGAACGAGTGCAGCGGATACGTGTCTGCTTCCAGTATGCCGACGAGCAATATTTGTATGTGACTCCCTTGGACGAAGTCTCGGAGAAACCATATTTAGTTCGTTATAATATTCCTCAAATCAATGAAGAGTTTGCAGAAACGTGCAAACTGCTTTGGCGTCATGCCCAGGTCAATTTATTGGATGTTGCAGTGGATGAGGCGGGAATCCTGACTCCTTCTTTCATTGTACTCGAACCGGATTATTTACTTGACATCAGTTCTTTGGCAGAGTGTTTCCGTGATTACGGGCATCATCCAGCCAATTATTTTCTTTCCCGCCTTCAACCGATTGAAAATGCCCGGCCTCTGTTACTGGGAAATATAGCCAATCTTTTCCTGGACGAATGGATTCATGCGAAGAGTGAAGACATAGATTATCGTACCTGTATGCAGAAAGCCTTCCGGCGTTATCCTATTGAGTTGGCTGCCTGTTCCGATTTGCGCGACAAAGAGAAAGAACGCCAATTCTTTGAGGACTGCAAACTGCACTTCGATCATATTCGTGAAACGGTCAATGATACCTTTCATGCAGCCGGTTATGAACTGGACAAGACAGATGCCGTGCTCGAACCGTCTTATATCTGTGAAGCACTCGGACTTCAGGGACGTCTCGACTATATGCAGCGGGACATGTCTTCTTTCATAGAAATGAAATCCGGCAAGGCGGATGAATACGCTATCCGGGGCAAGGTAGAGCCGAAGGAGAATAATAAAGTACAGATGTTACTTTATCAAGCAGTCTTGCAATATTCAATGGGAATGGATCACCGGAAAGTGAAAACCTATTTGCTTTATACCCGTTATCCGCTTCTTTATCCCTCCCGTCCTTCATGGGCGATGGTACGTCGGGTGATTGATTTGCGTAACCGCATTGTGGCCGATGAATATGGCGTCCAATTGCGAAACAGTCTGGAATATACGGCACAAAAACTGGAAGAAATCAATGCCTCCACCTTGAATGAACGAGGATTGAAAGGACGTTTTTGGGAAACATACCTGCGTCCCTCTATTGATAACTTTCAATCGAAACTGAAAGCTCTTTCTCCACTGGAAAAGAATTACTTCTATGCGGTGTATAACTTTATTACAAAGGAACTTTATACCTCAAAATCCGGTGATGTGGATTATGAAGGACGTACCGGGGCAGCTTCTTTATGGCTTTCTACATTAGCGGAGAAATGCGAGGCCGGAGAAATCATTTATGATTTGAAAATAAAGGAGAATCATGCGGCCGATGAACATAAAGCCGGACTTACTTTTTCTTTCTTTAAAAAGGAAAAGGCTGGGAAAACTTTGTTGAATGAAGCTGCCGTAAATGACATTACCGGAGATAAAGCTATTGGAAATGATATTCTTGGAAATGAAGCCTCTGCAAGTAAGACTGTCAGAAGTGAAGCTCTTGAAACAGGGACTTCTCTTCCTAATTTCCGTCAAGGCGATGCCATTATCCTTTATGAACGTAACCGCGATACAGATAACGTTACCAATAAAATGGTTTTCAAGGGTAATATTGAATACCTGACAGAAAACGAAATAGGTATTCGCTTACGTGCTACCCAGCAGAATCCATCCGTACTTCCTGCCGAAAGCCTTTATGCGATAGAACATGATACAATGGATACAACATTCCGCTCGATGTATCAGGGGTTATATATTTATCTTTCTGCAAGGAAGGAGCGGCGTGACTTATTGTTGTCACAGCGTCCTCCTCGTTTTGATGAATCATTGGATTCCATGATTTCCCGTTCGGAAGACGATTTTACGCGAATCGCCCTGAAAGCAAAAGCCGCACAGGATTATTTCCTTCTTATCGGGCCTCCGGGAACAGGCAAAACTTCATGTGCCCTGAAGAAAATGGTGGAGACTTTTCATGCAGATAAAGATGCGCAGATTCTTTTGCTTTCATACACCAACCGGGCTGTCGATGAGATATGCAAGTCGCTGGCTTCCATTGCTCCGGCTGTTGATTTTATACGTGTAGGAAGCGAATTGTCATGTGATGAAGCCTACCGCGGGCATCTGATTGAAAATGAATTATCCTCTTGTAACCGTCGTTCGGAAGTGTACGAACGCATCCGGAATTGTCGGATTATTGTGGGAACGGTAGCGGCTATTTCCGGCAAACCGGAACTGTTTTGTTTGAAGCATTTTGATGTAGCCATTATTGATGAAGCTACCCAAATATTGGAACCGCAGTTGTTAGGCATCCTCTGTGCACGTGGAGAAGACGGAAAAGATGCAATAGATAAGTTTGTGTTGATCGGAGATCATAAGCAACTGCCTGCTGTCGTACAGCAAAATACGGAGCAATCGGCCATTTATGATGAATCTTTACTGTCTATCGGGTTGACCAATCTGAAAGATTCCTTGTTTGAACGCCTCTACCGGAACTGTACTGCAACGGTTCAACGTTCCTACGATATGCTGTGCCGCCAAGGGCGAATGCATCCGGAAGTTGCTTTGTTTGCTAATCGTGCCTTTTATGGAGGGCGTCTGATCCCTGTCGGCCTGCCTCACCAAATAGAATCATCCGATACTATCTGTCGTTTGGCTTTTTATCCCTCTGTGCCGGAGAAGGCCGGAGCATCTGCAAAGATCAACTATTCGGAAGCACGTATTGTTGCCGACTTAGCTGTTCGCATTTATGAAGATCATCAGGCAGATTTTGACGAATCCCGTACTTTAGGAATCATTACCCCTTACCGGAGTCAGATAGCATTGATAAAAAAAGAAATAGAATCATTAGGTATTCCAGCTCTGAACCGAATTCTAGTTGACACAGTAGAACGGTTCCAGGGAAGCGAGCGTGATGTAATAATCTATTCCTTCTGTGTCAACTACCCTTACCAACTAAAATTTCTATCCAATCTGACGGAAGAAGAGGGTGTTTTGATCGACCGGAAACTGAATGTTGCCTTGACCCGTGCAAGAAAACAGATGTTCATTACAGGAGTTCCCGAACTACTCGAACGCAATCCACTCTATAAAAGTTTATTAAAATTAATAGAAAGCTTCTGAAAAATTGCATCATTTTGCAGATGTTAGTTTTTATTCTCTCTTTATGCAATTCATTAACACCTCTATGTTGAACAAACGCCTATATTTGCAACACGTTTTTTTCATAGAGATTTAGATTTAAGGTTAGAAGAATTGTGGAAGTCGTGAGACTTCCCTTTTTTTCATCTTAACGTTTACTATACTTCATTATAGGAATGCAAAAACACTGTTTTTAGTGTTTCGGTTAAAAATTTTGCAGGAGGATGATGCAGGATAAGTAAACCTAAAAAGCCTTCTTCGTGAGAAGAGGCTTTTTTATTTTTTCATTTTTCATTTTTTTGAATAATTGGTTAAAACAAAAGAGTAACTCGGCGACGAGTTACTCTTTTGTTTTTAACGATTCTATCTGTTTGAATAGATCTACTCTAATACGATAGGTTTGTATTTCGGAACTAATGCCTTCATGATAACCCAACCCAACAGATAAGCTACTGCACATACGCAGAAGATAACGAAATATCCGGCTGGTTTGCCTTCGAATCCCATGAATGTCATGGCTGGGTGTACGAATTGTGCTCCTTGTTCGAGTAACTCTTTCGTCATTTCCACCTCATGACCGTCAACTATCGTTGTTCCGGAAGCATATACGAACAAGTTACCTGCCACTTTCTGAAGAATCATAGAGCCTACGCCTCCTGCCATACCACCTATACCGGTGATACTTGCAATAGCTGTTCTTGGGAACATATCGCCTACGGTAGAGAATATATTGGCCGACCAGGATTGATGAGCAGCTCCACCAATACCGATTAAGATAACCGGGAACCATGGAGAAACAGTACCTAACGGTTGTGCTAACAGTACAACCAGCGGGAAGAAGGCGAAGATTAGCATCGCTTTCATACGGGCTGCATACGGATTCATACCTGTTCTGTTGATGAAGATAGTAGGTAATTTACCACCATAGATAGATAACATAGTCACTGCATAAAGCGTAAAGATCAACGCCATACCCAGCGGGTCGGAGGTTTTGATACCGAATTGTGTATTCAGATAAGACGGAGTCCAGAAAAGGAAGAACCACCATACGCCGTCAGTCATGAACTTACCGAAGACAAAGGCCCATGTTTGTTTGTAGCTGAAACATTGCCAGAACTTCATTCTCTTTTCATCTTTCTCGTCTGTCATTGGAGCACTGCCTGCTTCGCGGTGGTCTTGCTCGATGTAGTCAAGCTCTGCCTGATTGACATGTTTGCTTTTCGACGGGGCATCGTACATAAATATCCAGAAGCCCATCCAAATAAAGCCAAGTCCACCAATTACGATAAATGCCATTTCCCAACCGAACATTTTCGCCAGGATAGGAATGGTAAGAGGAGCGATCAATGCTCCGATAGATGCACCGGCATTAAAGATAGAAGTAGCATAAGCACGGTCTTTTTTAGGGAAGTACTCTGCGGTTACTTTAATAGCGGCAGGGAAGTTACCGGCTTCTCCTAAAGCGAGGATACAGCGGGCGGCGAGGAAGCAGTACATACTGACCGTAGCAATAGTCACTACCACATCTCCTGTGGCACCTGCCAGTTCTGCTGCGCTATGAAGCCCAACTTGTGCTTCTGTAACAATACCACAAACGGCATGAAGACAAGCACCTGCCGACCAGACACCGATAGCCCATAAAAATCCTTTTTTAGTTCCCATCCAGTCGACAAAACGACCGGCAAACAGCATACATATAGCGTATACAATGGAGAAAACAGAAGTAATAGTACCGTAGTGAGATTCGTCCCAGTGGAATTCCGGTTTGATAAATTCATCCCACGTCAATGAGAGAACCTGACGGTCGAGATAGTTAACTGTAGTAGCAAAAAATAGCATAGCACAGATGGTCCATCTGTAGTTTGTCATCTTTTCGCCTGTTTTTTGAAATGCATTCATGATAATGGATTTAAATAGATTTTGTTTCGTTGACAAAGGTCGGTATTTCGACTGAATTTTATTTGTAAAAATTGGTCAAAATCATGTATTATTCGTTGCATTATATATGCTATTTGTTTCAAAGGATATAAAAATGTCTCATAGCATTATCATTTGCAACGTTGGGGGTAATACAGAAAGAAGATAAACGAGTTTGTGAATCAAGAGCAAATGAGTCTAATCTTTTAGACGCAGATGACGCGGATAATGCGGATACTTATTTTTTGATCCGTGCTATCCGCGTTATCTGCGTCTGAAAAATTATATGTAATACAGGAATACGCAACGGTTAGCGCATTTCTGTATATTTGATCTTGTCCATGTCTCCGTAATCGAGGTTTTCACCTGCCATACCCCAGATAAACATGTAGTTGCTTGTTCCGGCAGCAGCGTGGATAGACCATTCCGGTGACATGATAGCTTGTTCGTTCTGCATCCATACGACGCGTTCTTCTTGAGGTTCGCCCATGAAGTGGCAGATAGCATTTCCTTCCGGTACATTGAAGTAGAAGTATGCTTCTACACGACGAGAGTGAGTGTGTGCCGGCATGGTGTTCCATACGCTACCCGGTTTCAGTTCAGTCAATCCCATCTGCAATTGGCAAGGACCTTCCTCAAGTACGTTGTTAACAATCAACTGGTTGATAACGCGGTCGTTGCTTTCTTCCAGCTTTCCGGCAGCAAATGAGTTTGCTTTCAGAGAACCTTTACGTCCGTCGATAGTAATCAATTGAGTCTTGTATTCCTTGTGGGCAGTAGCCGAGTTGATGTAGAATTTGGCAGGATTGCTGGAATCTTTGCTCTTGAAAGTTACTTTCTGCTTGCCTCTACCTACGTACAGAGCATCTTTGAATTTCAGCGTATATTCTTTACCGTCTACGGTTACGATACCTTCGCCACCAATGTTGATGACACCCAGTTCGCGGCGTTCGAGGAAGAATTTAGATTTCAACGGGTCGATTGTTTCAAGTACCAATTCTTTTGTTGCAGGCACTGCGCCACCGAAGATCAGACGGTCGTACATAGAATAAGTAACGTTGATTTCGTTTGGAACCATTACTTTTTCCATCAGGAAGCTACTGCGCAAGCGGTTAGTATCATACGTTTTCACGTCTTGCGGGCTGCAAGCCACTTGCATCTTGTAATTCACCTGGGCGGAGGCAGACATTGCTGCGATACCCAACATCATTGCAATTGCTAATTTTTTCATCTTTCGAGTTTTTTATTGAGTTATATATTATATACCACTTATTATAATCAGTTAAAGGCTTTTCTACTTATTCCTTATTACTGTTCAATGCGTTCTTTGCATCGTTTCTAGTCATGCGGATACGATTGTAGATAGCCATTCCGAGTGCCAGTGCCACGAGGATGGCAGGGCCGATAATCTTCAGACTGTAAGTAAGGTGGAAGATACCCCAGCAGAAGAGACTGGAAGCAAAGTCAAGTGCTCCACCTTCAAAACCGGCGGGGATGTTTACTGTCGGGTCACCTGTTGCTTCGTATACATCTTTAGCAGCCAGTGTGAAGAAGCCTGCCAGTCCTGTTACGAAATACAGACCTACAATCAATGCTACCAGGCCGATAATAAATGATTTCACTACGTTACCTTTTGTAATAGGCAGAATCATCGGGAACAGGTAGAACATACCTGCCAGAGAAGCCAGCGGTAAGAAACGGTTGCCCGGAAGGATAACAGCCAGGAAGATAGTGACAGGGATCAACAGCAGAGATACCACCAGGGTAGTCGGGTGACCGATAACCAGTGCAGGGCTCATACCGATACTCAAACCGGTGTTATTCTTATATTTCTTAGCGATCAGTTCGCGGGTAGCGTCAGAGATCGGTTTCAAACCTTCGATAAAGAGGCTGGTGATACGTGGAATCAATTCCATCACCGCACCCATCTTGATACCCAGTCCTAAAATGCCCGGAATATTATCCAATACTTCTTTCCAGCTGGCACAACCCAATGCACCGATACCGCAACCGATTACGATACCCAAGAACAGCGGTTCACCCATCAATCCGAATTTCTTTTTCATACCTTCAGAATCGATATTCAGCTTGTCGAATCCCGGAATTTTATCCAATAGTTTATTGATTACAATAGCAAACGGAACGAAACTTTGGCAGAACGGTTGAGGAATAGAGATACCGTCCATTTTATCATAGAACTTTTGAAAAGCAGGAGCAGTCATATCAGCCATTACCAGTGTAATGATGTAGCAGATGATGGCAGCGAAGAATCCCCAATAGATATTGTCGGAAGCGAAGTAGACGATAGCACCGATAAATGCGAAGTGCCAATAGTTCCAAAGGTCGATATTAACGGTACGGGTTGTTTTGGTAAGCAACATTAATAAATTGACTCCCAAGCAAACAGGGATGATGAAAGCACCGACTGAAGTGTTGTAAGCTACCGCCGCAGCAGAAGGCCAACCCATGTCGAAAATTCCCAATTCCAATCCGTAGATTTCAACCATTTTACTTAATGCCGGACCCAGACTGCTGGTGAGCAATGCCGTCACTACTGATAAACCAACGAAACCGACACCAACCAACAAACCGCTCTTCAGCGCTTTGGGAAGTTTAATACCGATACATACTCCTAAAATCGTGAAAATGATTGGCATCATTACTGCCGCTCCAAGACCGATAATGTACTTAAATACTTCTTCCATTCTGTTCTATTTTTTCTCTGTTTTAATGATAAATTACCTGTGTTTCCCCAGAGGGTATTAGTTGTAAACCGTGCCAAAAGTAAGACCTTTTTTGCTTTCTTCCAAAACGAAACTCTTAATTTATGAGATATTGCATCAAAAATGGACATTTTTGACGTTTGCGTGCACAAAATTAGTCGTTTCCGTGCACGAAAAACAAAAAATGCACCTACTTGACTAAAAAATCCCACTGGGTTTGGAGGAAAAACACTACTTTCGTACCGTGAAAAAAGACTATGTTGAATCCTTAAAATAACAAACCATGAGACGAACTCCTTTTTATAATTTTTTTATAGTGGCTTTATTGGTTACAATGACCGCTTCTGTATCGGCACAACAGGTAGACAGCAAACTTCCCTGGTCTGTGCGACTGACTGAATCGGAAATGATCCGTTACCCCGAATCCTGGCAGCTCGACTTTCAACCGAAACTGAAGTGGGATTATTGCCACGGACTTGAACTGGGAGCCATGCTCGATGTGTACGACGCTTATGGCGACAAGAAAATTCGCGATTACGCCATCGCGTATGCGGATACAATGGTGCACGAGGACGGAAGCATTACCGCTTATAAATTAACCGATTACAGTCTTGACCGTATCAACTCCGGAAAAATCCTTTTCCGTATCTATGAGCAGACCAAGAATCCTAAATATAAGAAAGCGCTCGACTTGCTTTATAGCCAGTTTGAAGGACAACCGCGTAATGAGGACGGTGGTTTTTGGCATAAAAAGATTTATCCCCACCAAATGTGGCTGGACGGAATTTACATGGGAGCTCCTTTCTACGCGGAATATGCATTCCGTAATAATCTTCCGCAGGACTATGCAGATGTAATCAACCAGTTTGTCACTTGTGCCCGTCATACGTACGATCCTAAAAATGGTCTTTATCGTCATGCGTGCGATGTAAGCCGCACTCAACGTTGGGCGGACCCGGTGACCGGACAGTCGAAACATACGTGGGGACGTGCGATGGGATGGTATGCGATGGCATTGGTGGATGTGCTCGAATTTATTCCGCAGCATGAAGCCGGGAGAGATTCCCTGCTTGATATATTGAATAATGTAGCTGTGCAGGTGAAGAAACTTCAGGATCCGAAGACCGGAGGATGGTATCAGGTGATGGACCGGAGTGGTGATAAGGGTAATTACGTAGAATCTTCCTGTTCCGCTATGTTTATTTATTCGCTCTTTAAGGCGGTTCGTTTGGGATATATTGATAAGTCTTATCTGGATGTGGCATTGAAAGGCTACAAAGGATTCCTGGAGAATTTTATCGAAGTGGACAAGAACGGATTGGTAACCATCACCAAGGCTTGTGCAGTGGCAGGATTGGGAGGAAAGGTCTATCGTTCCGGCGATTATGACTATTATATTAATGAAACTATCCGCAATAACGATCCTAAAGCCGTAGGACCTTTTATTATGGCTAGCTTGGAATACGAACGTTTACAAAAGTAATTTCCGACAATGAAAAGGACTATTTTTAAAGGAATGATGTGTTTGCTTCTACTGGCTGTGGGAGCAACATCTGTTTATGCACAACAACAGCAACGCAAAGACACATTAGTCGTGGCACGCGACGGGACAGGGGAGTATCGTAACATTCAGGAAGCCGTGGAAGCTGTCCGCGCTTTTATGGATTATACGGTGACGATCTATATCAAGAACGGTATATACAAAGAAAAACTGGTCATTCCTTCCTGGGTGAAGAATGTGCAATTAGTGGGCGAAAGCGCAGAAAAAACGATTATCACTTATGATGACCATGCCAATATCAATAAGATGGGTACTTTCCGCACCTATACGGTAAAAGTGGAGGGAAATGACATCACTTTCAAAGACCTGACGATTGAAAATAATGCGGCTCCACTGGGGCAAGCGGTAGCTCTTCACACCGAAGGTGACAGACTGATGTTTGTCAACTGCCGTTTCCTGGGAAATCAGGATACTATTTATACAGGAACCGAAGGAGCGCGTCTCTTATTCACAAATTGCTATATCGAGGGAACTACCGATTTTATTTTTGGTCCTTCCACCGCTCTATTCGAATATTGCGAACTGCATAGTAAACGTGATTCGTATATCACTGCCGCTTCCACTCCTCAAAGTGAAGAATTCGGTTATGTATTTAAAAACTGTAAGTTGACGGCCGCTCCGGGAGTGAAAAAAGTATATTTGGGTCGTCCGTGGCGTCCTTATGCGGCAACGGTCTTTATCAATTGTGAGTTTGGCAATCATATCCGTCCCGAAGGATGGCACAATTGGAAGAATCCGGAGAACGAAAAGACAGCCCGTTATGCCGAATTCGGAAATACGGGTGCGGGCGCAGATACTTCCGGGCGTGTGGCATGGGCTAAACAGTTGACAAATAAGGAGGCAATGAAGTATACTCCGCAAAATATCTTTAAGGAAAGCAGTAATTGGTATCCCTATAAATAAAAATACGTAGGTTTTCCGACTGTTTATGCAGCTTGAAATTTTTGTTTCCGGGCTTGGCTCTTTGCTTTCCCTAGCTTAAAACTCCTGTTCCAAGGCAGGAAACTGCAGTTTCTCTACGTGGAAACTAGCGTTTCTTCCCGGGGAAACTGTAGTTCCTATGCGTGGAAACTGAATTTGCCTGCGTGCAAAACAGGATTATATAAGGTGTTGCAGATAAACATCTGCAACGGTATCTGCAACAGTATCTGCAACGCTGCAATCAGTTGATTGCAAGTAAGATACAAGCAAAACGTTGCAGGTGGCAGATAAAAACAAAAAATAAAACTCGTAAGAGGGGATGAAGAATATGAAAACACTTAGGGTTAAAATGGTAGGGCTACTTGCAACGGCTCTTATTCTTTTTTCTGCATTTCGTGCAGACAAACCGGTCATCACTATCTTTATGATAGGTGATTCGACAATGGCTAACAAGAAAATAGACGGAGGAAATCCCGAACGTGGTTGGGGAATGGTACTTCCCGGATTCTTCTCCGAAGACATACGGATAGACAATCATGCCGCCAACGGTCGAAGTTCTAAGAGCTTTATCAGCGAAGGACGCTGGGAAAAAGTAATTTCTAAAGTGAAAAAAGGAGATTATGTCTTTATTCAGTTCGGCCATAATGATGAGAAAGCAGACTCTACCCGTCACACCGATCCGGGCAGTACTTTTGATGAAAATCTTCGTCGGTATGTGAATGAAACCCGCGCCAAAGGTGGAATACCGGTATTGTTCAACTCTATCGTCCGTCGAAATTTCGTACAGCCGAAGGATGATGCCATCGCAAAAGATGTCCGCCGCACACCAGGGGAAAAGGAACAACCGAAAGAAGGAACTGTTTTATTCGATACGCATGGCGCCTATCTGGATTCTCCCCGCAATGTGGCAAAAGAACTGGGAGTGACTTTCATCGACATGAATAAAATCACCCACGACCTGGTGCAGGAACTGGGACCAGTAGAATCAAAGAAACTATTCATGTTTGTCGAACCCAATCAGGTGCCGGCTTTCCCGAAAGGTCGTGAAGACAATACTCATTTAAACGTATACGGAGCACGAACAATTGCCGGACTGGCAGTGGATGCCATCGGCAAGGAAATTCCGGAACTGGCGAAATATATCCGTCAATTCGATTATGTAGTGGCCCAAGACGGTAGCGGTGATTTCTTTACCGTGCAGGAAGCTATCAATGCTGTTCCCGATTTTCGCAAAGACGTCCGTACCACTATCCTGATTCGTAAAGGAACTTATAAAGAGAAACTCATCATCCCTGAATCCAAGATTAATATCTCTTTGATTGGAGAAGACGGTGCGATACTGACTTATGACGGTTTTGCAAACAAGAAAAATGTATTTGGCGAGAACATGGGAACTTCCGGTTCGTCCAGCTGTTACATCTACGCCCCCGATTTTTATGCGGAGAATATCACATTCGAGAACTCATCAGGTCCCGTAGGACAAGCAGTTGCCTGTTTCGTATCTGCCGATCGTGTCTATTTTAAGAACTGTCGTTTCCTCGGCTTCCAAGATACCCTCTATACATACAGCAAGCAAAGCCGCCAATATTATGAAGACTGCTACATCGAAGGAACGGTTGATTTTATCTTCGGCTGGTCTACGGCTGTTTTCAACCGTTGTCACATTCATAGCAAACGGGATGGTTATGTCACCGCTCCCTCTACAGATAAAGGAAAAAAATATGGCTATGTATTCTATGATTGCAAACTGACTGCGGAACCGGAAGCTACAAAAGTATATCTGTCTCGTCCCTGGCGTCCGTATGCGCAAGCTGTATTTATCCGTTGCGAACTAGGTAAACACATTCTCCCTGTCGGTTGGAATAACTGGGGCAAGAAAGAGAACGAAAATACAGTCTTCTATGCCGAATATGAGAGTCGGGGCGAAGGAGCCAATCCGAAAGCGCGTGCCGCTTTCTCCCAACAACTGAAAAACCTGCAAGGATACGAGATTACGACTGTACTGGCAGGCGAAGATGGATGGGGTCCGGTAGCGGACGGAAACAAACTGATAACAGTGAAACGTTGACTTGACGAATATGTAAAGAAATGAATTACTAAGCAAAAAACAATGGATATATAAAAGACAATAGATCACTTGTCCTATAGAATGGTTCGATTCTGTTAAATAGCCGCTAAAGATTGCATAAAAGTACAACTATTTTTCTATCTTTACGGCACAGAACCTAGTTATATGATGAAGAAAACCTTAATTTCAGTAATTCTTTTGCTAGCTATTGTGTTCTCGACACATGCGCAGCAGCACTGTTTTTTCACCCACTATTCTACTGAAGATGGATTGTCCCAAAATACGGTGATGAACATCTTGCAAGATCACAAAGACAACCTTTGGTTTGCCACTTGGGATGGAATCAACCGTTTCAACGGTTATACCTTCAAAACATATAAGGCTCGTCAGGGAAATTACATCAGTCTGACCAATAATCGCGTAGACCGTATCTATGAAGACCGTTATGGTTTTTTGTGGCTACTGACTTATGATAATCGTGTCCATCGTTTCGACCCGAAGACAGAGACTTTCGAACAAGTACCTGCTGCCGGAGAGGAGGGGAGTGCTTTCAATGTGCATACCATTGAGGTGATGCCGAACGGAACCGTCTGGCTGCTGACAGAAAATGACGGAGCTATCCGCATCCTGACTCATCCAAATGAGAATCATCGCCTGACATGGGATATTTATTCCAGTAAGACGGAACTGTTTCCCTCTTTACATGTATTCAAAGTTTATCAGGATAAAGCAGGCAATGACTGGCTGTTAACAGACAACGGCCTCGGCATGATCCATCCCGGAAAGAAAGAACCGGATTCCTATTTCACGGAGACAAAAGGAAAGTTTGGCGGAATGAATCAGGCTTTCTATGCAGTACAGGAGCGGGATAAGGACATCTGCTTTGCTTCGGATCAGGGACGTATCTGGTCTTATCAGAAAGATAGCGGAGAATTTACGTTGATCGAACTTCCTACAAAAGGGCAGATCACTTCCATTCACCCCGTTGCACCGGACGTTTCTGTAATTACTACCGATTCGGATGGTTTCTTTACTTATAACCTGCGGACCAAAACAAATGTGCATTACTCATTCCTGACTTGTAAGGCTTTACCCGCAAAACCAATCCTTTCTGCTTATGTAGACCGTTCTTCGGAAGTGTGGTTCGAGCAGGAAGAACCGGGTGTTGTAGCCCATTTTAATCCCTCGACCAGAGTGGTGACCCGTGAACAGATTCTTATTGAATACAGTAATCCTGAACGTTCCCGTCCGGCCTTCCATATCCATGAAGATGTAAACGGGTATCTTTGGGTACACCCTTATGGAGGAGGTTTCTCTTACTTCGATCCTCAAAAAAAACGATTGGTTCCTTTCTATAATGGACTGGGTAGTCGTGACTGGCGTTTTTCCAATAAGATTCATTCGGCTTTCTCCGACAAACAAGGTAATTTATGGCTTTGCACCCACTCCAAGGGATTGGAGAAGGTGACTTATCGGAATGTACCTTTTGCGATGATGACTCCCATGCCGCATGAACATGAATCATTGCATAATGAGGTACGTGCCCTGTGCGAAGACAAACTGGGTAATCTGTGGGTTGGCTTGAAAGATGGTATGCTTCGTATGTATGATGCCGATAAAGCTTATAAAGGATACCTGACCGAAAGCGGCATCGTTTCTACTACCGGTACTCCCATGTTGGGAACTGTTTATTTTGTTATTCAGGATTCGAAAGGAATCATCTGGATTGCAACAAAAGGAGACGGACTTGTCCGTGCCGAGCCGACTTCTTCCAACGGAATGTCTTATAAACTGACCCGTTATCTTCATCGTGAAGAGGATATGTACAGTTTGAGCGATAATAATGTGTATTGTATCTATGAAGATCATTATGGTCGTATTTGGGTAGCTACTTTTGCCGGAGGTATCAATTATATCACGCAGAATGAAGCAGGAAAGACATTGTTTATCAATCACCGGAATAATCTGAAAGGGTATCCGATTGATCCTTGCTACAAAGCGCGTTTCATTACTTCCGATAATAATGGACGCCTGTGGGTAGGTACAACTACGGGAGCTGTTGCTTTTGATGAGAACTTTAAGAAACCGGAGGATGTGCAGTTTTATCATTTCTCCCGTATGCCGAACGATACGCAAAGTCTGAGTAATAATGATGTCCATTGGATTATTTCCACTAAGAAAAAGGAACTGTATCTGGCTACTTTCGGTGGGGGACTCAACAAACTGATATCTATCAGTAAGGACGGCCACGGAGAGTTCAAATCATATTCCGTACTGGACGGTCTTCCTTCCGACGTCTTGCTTTCTGCCCGCGAAGATAGTAAGGAGAATTTATGGATTAGTACGGAGAATGGAATTTGTAAATTTATCCCGTCTGAAGAACGTTTTGAAAGTTACGACGAACGTAGTATTACTTTCCCAGTGCGCTTTAGTGAAGCGGCTTCCACATTGACGGCTAAAGGAAGTATGCTTTTCGGTGCCAGTGGGGGAGTCTTTATATTTAATCCCGACTCTATTCGTAAGAGTAGCTATATCCCACCTATCGTATTCTCCAAACTGATGGTGACTAATGAGGATATTACGCCCGGAGATAACTCCTTGTTGAAGGTGGATATTGACGATACCGACCCATTGGTGCTCTCACACAAAGAGAATATTTTCTCCGTTCACTTCGCTGCACTCGATTATACTAATCCGCAGAATATACAGTATGCTTATATTCTCGACGGATTTGAGAAACAATGGACTTTTGCCGACAAGCAGCGTAGTGTGACTTATACGAATCTTCCGAAAGGAGAGTATGTGCTCCGTGTTCGTTCAACGAATAGTGATGGTGTGTGGGTGGATAATGAACGTATACTGAACATTGTTATTCTGCCTTCTTTCTGGGAGACGCCGGTAGCTTATGTGCTTTATGTTCTTTTTATTCTGATTATTATTCTCGTAGCCGTTTATATCCTGTTTACTATTTATCGGTTGAAGCATGAAGTTTCGGTCGAACAGCAGATTTCAGATATAAAACTGCGTTTCTTTACTAACATATCGCATGAGTTGCGTACTCCGCTTACGTTGATAGCTGGTCCGGTGGAGCAGGTCTTGAAGAATGATAAATTGCCGGCTGATGCTCGCGAACAGTTAGTGGTGGTTGAACGGAACACCAATCGGATGCTCCGTCTTGTCAATCAGATTCTGGACTTCCGCAAGATTCAGAATAAGAAGATGAAGATGCAGGTGCAGCGGGTGGATATTGTACCTTTCGTCCGTAAGGTGATGGATAATTTTGAAGCTGTGGCCGAGGAACATCGGATTGATTTCCTGTTCCAGACCGAAAAGGAACATCTTTATCTTTGGGTGGATGCCGATAAGCTGGAAAAGATTGTATTCAATTTGCTTTCCAATGCATTTAAATATACGCCGAATGGCAAGATGATTACGATGTTTATCCGGGAAGATGAAAAGACAGTTTCTATCGGTGTGCAAGATCAGGGGATCGGTATCGCAGAAAACAAAAAGAAGTCACTGTTTGTCCGTTTTGAGAATCTGGTAGATAAGAATCTTTTCAATCAGGCTAGTACGGGTATCGGACTTTCATTGGTGAAAGAGTTGGTGGAAATGCATAAAGCGACTATTTCCGTTGATAGTCATTTGGGAGAAGGGAGTTGCTTCAAAGTCGATTTCCTCAAGGGAAAAGAACATTACGATAAGGAAGCCGAGTTTATTCTGGAAGATGCGGATGCTCCGGCAAGAATGGGACAGGTAGTGGATATTGCCAATTCTTCCATTCAGTCTGAAACGTTGGTAAGCGATGATTCGGAGAAGATTGATGATGTGTATGGGGAAGAATTTGCGAAAGAAGAGAACTCCAAAGAATTGATGCTGTTAGTCGAAGATAATCAGGAGTTACGTGAATTCTTGCGCAGTATATTTTCTCCGATGTACCGGGTGGTGGAAGCTGCTGACGGTAAGGAGGGGGCAAACAAGGCTTTGAAGTACCTGCCGGATATTATCATCAGTGACGTGATGATGCCTGAAAAAGACGGTATCGAAATGACGCGTGAACTGCGTGCGGATATGACGACCAGCCATATACCTATCATTTTGCTTACTGCCAAAACTACGATTGAAAGCAAACTGGAGGGATTGGAATATGGTGCGGATGATTATATAACGAAGCCTTTCAGTGCTACCTATCTGCAAGCACGTGTGGAAAATCTGTTGATGCAGCGTAAGAAACTGCAAAGTTTCTACCGGGATAGTCTGATGCATATCAATATTTCTACCGGTCAGGAGGAAGTGCCTGTGGCTACGGATATGCCGTCTGCTGAAGAAGATGTGTCCGAAACTCCACCTACAACTCTCGAAATGTCTCCCAACGACCGTAAGTTTATGGATAAATTGATTGAATTGATGGAGCAGAACATGGATAATGGAGAACTGGTGGTAGATGATTTGGTTCGGGAACTGGCTGTCAGCCGTTCTGTCTTCTTCAAGAAGCTGAAAACACTTACCGGATTGGCTCCGATTGAATTTATCAAAGAAATGCGTATCAAGCGGGCTACACAATTAATAGAAATCGGAGAATTTAATATGACCCAGATTTCGTATATGGTCGGCATTAATGATCCGCGTTATTTCAGTAAATGCTTTAAAGCACAGGTTGGAATGACGCCTACAGAGTATCGGGATAGAGTGGGGAGATAATAATAGGAAAGGAAAGAAATAGAAAGGGGGATGTTCAAAGCTCCCCTTTTATCGAAATCACCCTCACTACAACTATCTGTGGCGAGGGTGATTTTTTGTTTATGAGAGTTCCGATACATTTACCCTCATCTTGGTTATCCGAAATTATTTTTTAGGGTATAGATGATTCACAAGGCTGTTCATATACATTTCCAGGTTTGTATATTCCGGGCTTAATGTATATTTGGCTCCGTCTGAAGGATCATTGGGATTAAGGTTGTGTTTCTTTTCCCATTCATCGGGAATACCATCACCATCTGTATCAACAAGTGCTGTTTCTGATTTATATTCCGGCCATCCTCCTACATCAGACGGTTGGTCAATCATTCCATTCGTGCTTCCGTGAGAACCTTCGTAAGTATAAGTGCCTTTGAGAGTTTCATCTACGATGCGTTGGTCTATGGCGTCACGGCGATATGAAGCACCGGCAAACTCGAGAACATCTTTGTAGGCTTTCTTGGCAGGTTGCAAAGAAGTATGTTCGGCTATGTCAAATGCTTTTTTAGACAGTACTTCCTTTTCTGTGGCAAAGTCCTTTTTGATAACCAGTCCGTAAGAGTTATCCATATTCACTTTATAAAGAGCCTCTTTCTGCTTATCGGTCAGTTTGGGACAGGTAGGATCCATATAGTTACCTTTGAAATAGAATACACCATGAACACCTGCTTTATTGTTGTTTTTGCCATCATCGGCATACGCTGTAAACAAGCGTTTGAAAGAACCTTTTGTCGCACTGAAAGGTCCCGGTTTATAGTAGTTATTGATAAAGTTGTAGGAACCTCCTTCACCGGCATAAGCACCGTCACTGCCATAATTATAAATCACATTATTGAATAATTCCACTTTTTCATCTTCCGGACGACCCGTATAACGGCTTCCGCAAAGACGGGGTGTGCGGTTAGTGTGATGGGCGAGTAAGTTATGGTGAAAAGTAGCAGGTTGTCCACCCCAGATACCCCCATAACCATGTGCTCCCTTTTCGTGGATAGAATTGGCGAGACTTTCACTGATGATGCACCACTGAAGTGTGAAATTACGGTTATCATAGAATGTGGCACATTCGTCCGTACACCAACTCATGGAGCAGTGGTCTATGATAATGTTTTGGTGCGCTTTAGTACCATTCATTGAGTCGTCACCTTTTTGTTTGATGTCGACTCCCATACGGGAACGGATGAAACGGACGATAACATTGTCTGCCTGAATAGAGAATGTATAGTTTTTCAGGCAAATGCCATCACCCGGAGCTGTCTGTCCTGCAATGGTCACATCACCATTGCTGAGTTTTAATGCTTTTTGTAATTCAATAATTCCGCTAACCGCAAAGATAATGGTGCGGGGACCTTTCTTGCTGATAGCCCAGCGAAGTGTCCCTTCCGAACCGTCGTCTGCCAGGGACGTAACAGTGTATACAGTACCTCCGGCACCACCGGTGGTATATTTTCCTGCTCCGTCGGCACCGGGGAAGGCGAGAACTTTGGAACGATCCGGGGTAGGATAGTCCTTTGATGTTTTTTCAACCGAAATGGCAGGTTGCATGGCTTGTCCCACTAGAGGAAAAGCCAATATCAAACTACAGATTGCTAATATATTCTTTTTCATTACTAATTTATCATTTGGGTTTGAATTTACTAAAATTATTCTATAACACTGCCACCTGTCGCACCATTTACCATGATTTCGTGCACCAGACTATTGAGATACATTTCCAGATTAGTGTACTTCCCGTTTTTGTCAATAGTCGTTTCTTTTCCATCAGCAGATTTCTTGGGATTCAAACCATATTCTTCTTCCCAGTAGTCGGGAATACCGTCACCGTCCGTATCTTTCACGTTTGCATTGGTTACAGATTTCAGAACATCGTAGGGATCACTTACTCCTAAGGCTGTGCAGACATCTTTCGGGTCGTTGATATATCCACTTTTGTTTTGTGAGTAGCCGGAAAGACCTTCCCATTTGCTGGCATCTCCCGTGCAACTTGCTTTTCTGTTTTTAACGTCGCTAATTATCAACTCGTCGACTTTATCACGATAGTTGCTGGCTCCTGCATAGCTCATCACACGTTCATAAGCCTCATCCGGCGTATGAGTTCTTACATTTCCTGTCTTAACTACCGGTGAACTTGATTTTATCTGGGTATGTTGGTTCCAAAGCTCCGTAGTTGCACAGTTTTTATTATCCATTTGTTCAAATACGCCTTTTGTCCAGTTATCATTGCTAACAGTCGTATTGCCTACCACTTTATTTCCGTCGATATAAAACTTCCCCCAAGTTTGAAGCCATTTTTTGTAAGCTTCGCCGGAGTAATTTTCCGGATATACATCCGGCTTGGCGATACGGTAAGCACGGTCTGCTTTACCGCTTTCATCGGTTCCGGGGCCTGGCTTGTAGTAGTTGTTAACGATATTCACGTGTTGCGCTTCACCACCGTAGCAGCCTTCGCCTCCCCAATTGTAGTAAACATTGTTGCGCATATCCACTCGCTCTCCATCGTTGTTGTTCAGTGCTAATGTAGTATATCGGGGACCAAGGCGTGGAACACGGCTTTCGCAATGGGCTATCAGGTTATGGTGGTAAGAGGCATAGTTTCCTCCCCAGTTACCGCCATATCCGTGAGAAGCGAATTTACCTGTGGCAGCATTGATCTTTACATCAGTCACACGTAAGGCTTGATAAGCTAAACACCATTGTACGGTAGAATTTTGCATACCATAGACAGAAAGACATTCATCGCTTCCCCAGCTTACTGAACAATGATCGATGATTACATTTTGTTTGTCACAACCTCCTAATCCGTCGCAGTCTACGTTAGAGTTTCCGGGGCGAAAACGGATGAAACGAATGATGATATTGCTGGAATTAATCGTAAATGGGTAATTGGCGATACAGATACCGCCCGGTGATGTTTGTCCGGCAATGGTCAGATCATCTTTCTGGGTTTTTAATTCCGATTTCAAATAGATGGTACCCGACACATCAAATACAATCGTTTTAGGACCGTCTTGTTTCATAGCCCAGCGCAGACTTCCGCTGATACTTCCACTGGTGTCGTCTTCAAGGCTAGTCACATGATAAACTTTTCCTCCGCGTCCTCCGGTGGTATTGCGACCGTGGCCTTCGGCGTATGGGAAAGCAAGAAGTTCTCCATAATCCAGTTGCTTGACATCAGAAGATGTCCCACCTGGATTATTTGTTCCTCCACCTGTATCATCTACAGGATCGTCGGAAGAGCATGAGGTACATAATCCTGCGATGCTGAATGCAATAGCTACATAAAATAGAGATATTTTCTGCTTCATTATCTTTTAACTGTTTGGGGATATAGACGATTTATTTGTTGGGATACAACGTTTCTACCAGACTGTTGAGGTAAACCTCCAGATTGGTATACGTTTTACTTAGAGTATATTTGGCACCGTCGGCCTTACTTTTGGGGTTCAAACCGTTGGCAGTCTCCCATTCATCAGGGATGCCGTCGCCGTCGGTGTCTTTTGGACCGGTTTCCTTTTTATATTCCGGCCAGCCACCTACATCGCTGGCTTTATCAATGAGTCCCTTTTCACTGCCATTGCTGCCGTCTGCCGTATAATCTCCGTTGCGAACGTTGGCTATGATGCGTTTATCGACATCATCATATTTTAAGGAAGCACCGGCATACTTTAATACTGATTCATAAGCTTCTTTTGCCGATTGAGTGAATTCGGATGCATCTTCGGAAATAGTAAATTCGTTACTTGACTGAAGTGCTTTTTCTCCTCCATCGGGTAAAGGAACGGCTTCTGTTGCATTGGGGTGTAACCCTTGCCAGTTGTCATTGTTTACAGAAGTAAGCAGAGATTGATATTCGGCTTTCAATTCAGGACATGTGCCATCAAAATAGTTTCCTTTCAGATAAAAAGTACCCCATATACCTTTGGTGTTTTTATTTGTACCGTCATCACCGTTAGGTTGGAAGATACGGTTTACAATATTTTTCTTGGTATTGGTAACTGGTCCGGGCTTGTAGTAGTTGTTCACGAAATTATAGCTTCCTCCTTCTCCTGCATAGCCACCATTGGTCGGTCCCCAGTTATAGAAAACATTATTTCGTAAATCGAGTTTTTCATTTTCCGGTTTCCCTGTATAGCGGCTACCGCATAAACGTGGTGTACGGCTGCTGTGGTGGGCTAATAAATTGTGGTGGAATGTAGCGGGTGATCCTCCCCATATTCCTCCGTAACCGTGATTACCTTTGGTGTGTACCGAACGATTCAAACTTTCGCTGATGATACACCATTGCATGGTAAAGTTAGTGTTATCGTAGAAAGAAGCACATTCATCAGTGCTCCAACTCATCGAACAATGGTCAATGATAATATTTTTATGTTGCTTTCCCCACAATGCATCACCGCTGTCGGCTTCTGCTTCTGTTGTAAAGTTGTCCGATCCCATGCGGAAACGCATGAAACGGATGATTACGTTGTCCGCCTGTACGGATACGGGATGTCCTTTCAGGCAAATACCGTCACCCGGTGCACTCTGGCCGGCAATCGTTACATCTCCGTTGGTTATCCTCAAGGGGCTTTTCAGTTCTATCAATCCACTTACTGCAAATACGATCGTGCGCTTTCCCGTGCGATTTAATGCGTAGCGTAATGTTCCTTGTGTTGTCTTATCGTTGTCTTCAAGCGAAGTTACTATATATACATCTCCGCCTGCTCCGCCGGTAGTATAACGACCTGCACCGTAAGCACCCGGAAAGGCATAACGCGTTTCGGCAGGTGTCTCTTCTTCACCACCTTCGTTCTCATTACCACCGTTACCGGTATTCTGTCCCGGTGTTTCATCGGTGATACTTGGGTCTTCGCTGCTGCAAGCAACCGATAGGTTGATTACACAGAAGCACAATAATCCCATTTTAATAGATTTGAGCATACAAATTATCTTTTAAAAAAATAGAGTTCTTTGTCTCATACATTATATTTGCTGATGATGTGACAAAGAACTCTTTATTAAATCTTATTGGTTTTATTCGCTTACTGTACCGTACTGGCTTACAGTTTTCACTGTATAAATATTGCTTTCGTCAGTGTTGGTCAGTGTAACGGTAGTGTCTGTCGTTTGCCCTGCATAGTTACCATTCATAAAGATGAGGTAGCCGGCAGCACCGGATACTGCATCCCATGTCAGAGTGTTTCCCGACAGATTGACATTGGTAGGTGCTGCAAGGGGAGTTTCCATATACTCTTTCGGGTTCCAGCTGTCAATAGTTATTATATTCTCATATGTATATTTAGCAGCTTCGGATGCTGTTAGCACTGAACTAGTGAAGGAAACGTTTCCGGAGGTGATTGTTTTACTTTCCGCAATCATATTTCCATTCTTGTCGATAGTGTTATATTCAGCATATAGTGTAGGTACTTGTCCACCATATCCCCAGTGTGAATCTATAATATCCATTTTCAACTTGGTGTTGATCCAGACAGTTTTCGTGGTTGTGGCTTGGGAACGTCCGAATGAGAATTTTGTATCATCACCGTTTACCGTACAATCTTTTATAACATATCCGTATTTATCGCTTTCACTGGTACGCGAAGCAGTTATAACGCTACCACCGTCATTGCCTGTATTATAGAATGTACTGTTTTCGATAAGTACATCGCCACTTCCCCAGATATAATCTGTATGACCTTCAATCCATGAGTTATAAACGTATGCACGATGAGGGGTTGTATTGTTCCAATAACGGGTCCACCATGTATCCTGGTAGGAGACAAGCAAACAGTTATTCAAAGCAAAGCGGTCTTCACGGTTTATCAAGGCTTCTGCCTGTCCGTTTTTACCTAAACCACCAGTGTGACGATTTGAGAATGCACCATAAAGATTGATGATTGAAATATTTTCAGCATAAAAGTCTGTGGCTTCAATCAACACTACTGTGTTTTGGTCTTCACTATATCCGGCTTTGCGGGCTGGTGAATTTTCGTTGAAAATAGAATAAGGCCATGAGGTAGCATTACTTGAATCATCTACACGGTTTACTGCAAACTGGATTTTAACACCATCACGGCTCTCACCGATTAAATGAACAAATGGTTTATTCTTATTGATCCGGACACATTCATTATAAGTTCCGTTGGCAATGAAGATTTTATAAGGACTGGTAGGTGGGGTAGTGATGGCGTTGATTGCAGCCTGGAGAGTAGTGTAATCACCATTCCCTTTTGAATCAACAATTGCATCGAATACTTTTCCACCGCCCGAAATTTCAGATTTGGCAGTAAAGCTTAAAAAGAAGTCTTCGTCGTAAGCTCTTCCCTGCATATCCGTTAATGCTCCGGCAGGAACTTCGAAAGTACATTCTTTGTTTTCCATACCAGAGAAGGTATAACGTACTTTTTCGTAGTTGATGGATACACGCACTACTCCTCCGTTGAAATAGATTTCTGTATCCGGAGCCTGACGCATAGCTTTGCTGAAAGTCAGTTCTACATATCCGCTCGGACCTACTACATCACCATCATTGATATTCTGTGAAATCAGAACAGGGATGCTTGTATCTTCTGCATCATCGTTGTCATTACAGGAAGCACCTGTAAGAATCAACAAGAACAGAAGTAAGTATTTACTTATTGTATTGATTGAATTTGTATTCATAATATCTGTTGCTTTTTAGAGAAGATTCTCCGTCAAGTAAATGCAAATTCCAGACTTGACGGAAAACCTTGTAGTTTTATTTAGTTATTTGTTCCAACGTTGGTCACCGACTCTGTATTCTTCAGGAACATCTGCTCCAAAAGTCAAATCTTCACTTGAACCATTAGGGAATAGCTGATCGGAAGTCAGAGGAAGACTAGTATAGTCTTTTCCCCAGTCGGGTGTAACAAATGAAAAGTCAGAAGCCTTATACAAGCCGTTTACGTTCAGGGTTGTAGCTACGGAACTTGTGTTGTAGAAAGGTTTAACTCCACCTTTGGCAAACAGGGTGTTTGATATAGTTATTGTCATGTCTTTTGTATCTCTGCAGAAAGCATCACTTGCTGACATATCATAGAATGTACAATCTTTGATTGTTATTGTACCGGGTTGTCCTGACTTGTGTCTTATGAATTGAGACGCAGAAGCTCCCTTGGATACAATAATAGAAGTGTTGGAAACCACTAAATTGAGAGTTGTTAATGTTACCTTGTCAGAAAGAAGTAATCCATAATGATTGGATGTTGCTGCTCTTCCCAATCCTTTGATGATACAGTCGTCAATAGTAACAGACATAGCATTACTTGTACTTGCATTCATACGAACGATACCACGGATATTGGTAATTGTACACGAGGTAACTTCTATTTCTTTGATGCAACCTGAAGCACCGTTTTGATAAATAAGGGTTGTATTTCCTTCATCGGTAATATTCAGATTATGGAATTCTACTTTATCACATATTCCGCTGGCACCTATGCCTTTTTTAATAGTCATATTAACCTGTCCGTCTTGACTGTCACCCCAGAAAATAAGGTGAGTCACGCCAGCAGCAATGCTTTCTTTTTCTTGTGCAAATCCTTCTGTTCCGGAAACATTGATTAATACTTTTCCTGAAAGATTATCCCAGTTGGCAAGGGCATCTTCCCATGTCATTTCAGTATACCCCGTCGGTTTACCTTTCTTAGTTGTAAAGGTGATACGAGAACATATAGAGCCGTTTGCGAAAGCATAAGCCGTATATTCCGTACTGGAAGCCAAACCTGTGATTGCCACCTTATGTGCAGCAATATCTGCTGGTGATAATTGGGTTCCTGATTCAGGTACTCCTTCGGTAGAAAGAACACAAGCATATTCATCTACATCCACCGTTTCTTCCCATGAGAATACAGCTGAATTTGCTGTTATATCACTGATGGTAGATTCGATTTCCAAACCAGGGATGGTAACAGTCTGTGAACCACGCGGATTATTTCCATTATAAATAGTAATCGTGTATTCAGTGAATGACTTCAAATTTTCAACCCATGCTTCACCTGCGGCAGCTTCTGTTGACGAAATAACACGTGAAGTTGCTTCTGTGGCACCCGTTTCCATGATTTCGAAATGATCGACTGCTAATCCGGCTTCCCATGACATACGTACTTTTCCTTGACCTTCAGGTAAGTCTTCAGTAGTTGGAATATTTAGGATAGCTTCTTCCTTAACTGAAGCAAAAGTCTTTTTATAATTTACCCAACGAGATTCCTTCTCTCCGGAAATAGACTTGATACGCATATAATAAGTCGTATTTACCGCCAGATTATCCATTGTGTAAGGTGACTGCTTGATCCGGTTGGCAGGATCATTTCCATAAACGATATTTCCATTTTCTTCTGATCCCATTGGAGTTTCGTCAGTCATCTCGTTAGGACTAATCTCGATAATGTAATAGTCGGTATTGGATGTTGAGCTCCAAGTTACTACCGCTCTGGCTACTTTACTGTCTGTTTCTATACTGATTCCGTTTTCATCAGTTCCGAAAGGACGGCTATAGGAAGAGTCAATATCCCAATCACTTTTCTCTGTACACGAAGATACAGCCAAAGAGGTCAGGAGCATGAAAGCTCCCATTCCCAATATATTTTTTATATTCTTCATCATTTTACGATTTTAAGATTAATCCGAATAACCATAAGAGTTATGTAATTTACCGTTTGAGGTAGAGATGGTTGTAGAAGCTATCGGCAATAAATAACGATTCTTCACAGCCTTGTTCAATCCGCCAGAAATACTAGGCAAGTTTACTTTCAGATTCTTTTGCTCCTTGTCACTGGTTTCAGCTCCGAAAAAGCTCTTGTTTTCATATTCTCCACCTACTTTAGCTCCAAATACGAGAGAAGTCATATCGATATACATCGGATTGTCCGTGCGATATTTATAGTTCACATACTGTGGATATGTACCATTATACACTGCATTTGTATATTCGTTTTTGAATTCGTCTATTTTTTCGCTCAACAGGTTCCAACGGATTAGGTCGAACTTACGAACACCTTCTCCTGCCAGTTCCCATGCATTTTCGTCAACAATTGCATCGAAGAAGTCTTTTCCCATTAGAGCAGTCCATGCAGCATCACGTTTGGTTGCATCGGTGAAAGCACGGTCGTGTACTTCTTTCAGGGCTGCTGTGGCTGTTAATGTACAACCTTCGGCTGTTGCACCCTTACCATAAAGTTCGTTCACAACTTCGGCATACATCAGCAATACTTGCGGATAACGCATTTTCACTACGTTGATACCGGAACAAACTTTCTGATCGCTGGCCAATACAGCTGCGTACCATTCAGAGTTTTCCATCATCTTACGATAATCCCATTTTCCACAATAAAGACCGAAAGGAGCATTTCCTAACATATATTCTTTAAATACTTTGGTGTTTTTGTCTGTAGAAAGTTGTGAAATAGCACAAGTCAGATCGCGGCGGATATCTCCTTCGCCAAATGACAGATAATAAGGAGCAGTCAGTTTCAACTTACCGGATGAGTTACCTTTCGGACCAAATAGGGAACTGGCACCGTTTATACGATATCCGATAGTATATCCCAGCTCACCACTTTTGTTTAGTCCCATTGGAATCTCGAACAGGTTTTCTTGATAAGTCTGATCTAGTTGTCCGATATTTATTAAACGCCAGTATTCTTCTACAGAAGGATTCAGTTTATGTTTTCCTGAACTGACAACAGCTGCCAGATGTTTTTCGGCCAATTCGAATAGTTCTCTACGTTTGGTATCGCTGCAACGTTGAGTAGGATAAGTAGCGTCACTGTTATCTCCGGTGATATATCCGTCTTTAGCTTGTTCGCGGATAGCATATCCGGCACGTGTCATTGCAATGTTAGCCAAGAGAGCGTGAGCATAGCCTTTGCTTACATGTTCGGTTGTATAACCGTCTTCACCAGCCCAAGGTAAATATCCGATAGCTTCCTCGAGTTCAATTATCAATTCATCCATGATATCGTCACGATCTGCCTTTCCAATGTAAACATTAGACAGGTCGCTGTTGGAAGATTCTGTTTTGAAAGGAATATCACCGAACAAGCGGATCAGATCGAAATAAATCATCGCACGCAATGTCATCGCTTCTGCACGGAATCTCATCATGCTGGTACGGGTTGCTCCTGCTTGTTGTATCAGTTGGCTATTGTTTATACCATCTACTACCAGATTCGCATTCTCGATTACTCCGTACATGGCATCCCATACTTTGGAAAGTTGTGACCATCCCGGATTAGCGTTGTAGTTCATATTACCACGTTCGCTGGACGTGTTGCTTGCATCCGTACCCAAACCGTCAATCAGTTCACAGTCGGTATTGGTTCCGGCAATGATAGGTAGGAAGTTAGAATAAGTCTGGTCTTGCGTCAGGCTGCCGTAAACTTTATTAAGTGCCAATTCTGTATAATAGGCATTATTAAAAGTTGATTCATTATCCAATTCAGACGGTGAGGTCTGATTCAGGAAGTCCGAACAGGAAGACAGGGCAATTAACCCCAGCCCCAGGAATAATGTCTTATATATTTTCATACGATCAATCTGTTTAATGTTTTAATTAGAATGTAACGTTAATACCACCCACAAATGTGCGGCTCTTAGGATAAGCGGCGTAATCTATACCCGGAGTCATCGCATTTTTCTTACTGCTTGTATCGACTTCAGGGTCTGCTCCGCTGTAGTTAGTCCAACAGAACAGGTTATATCCTGTCAGATAGATTCTCACATTCTGCATAAACGCTCTCCTTACAATTGTTTTCGGAAGAGAGTATCCGATAGTAATGTTATTCAAACGCAGGAATGAGGCTTTTTCTACTGCATAATCAGTCAGCTGCATGGTAGTAGCGCTGGCCGGATTGTACATATTGGCGTTAGCGTTTATTTCATTCAGACGTAATCCTGCTGTTGTCATGTCTCCATAGGTATTGAGGACATCTGTAGAGCTGGACGACAGGTTCAAACCAGTTTCCGGATCAATCCATGTGTAACGGTTAGACAATCTGAAATCATTGTTTAAGTTATAACCGGTTCTTGAACCTGAACGGAAAGAAGCTGCCAGTTTTGTTCCATTGACAATTACATTTCCGAGAGAGTAGTTAAAGAATACATTGAAATCGAAATTACCTACACGACCATCGAATCCAAAACCTCCGGTTGTAGGAGCGATAGTGTTACCCAAACGTTGTTTGAGAGGGTTACCATCTTTATCACATTCCAGTTTCAAACCACCCGGATAGTATTTACCACCGGTGATAGTAGGACTGTTATCTTGCATTCCGTCTTTTAATCCCCATTCGCTACCTGCCCAAACCAGTTCGCCGGTAGGGTTGGTGACAGGATCATATACAGTATAATAACCGTTTGTCTTATATCCCCAAACTTCACCCAAACGTCCGCCTTTCTCTACGCGGAAGTCTTCGTATTTGGCCATTGTACTACCTGACCAGTTACTACTTTGCCAGGGAGAGTCTGTATTCAGTTTATCAATGCGGTTGCGGTTGTAAGCAATGTTGGCATTGAAGTTCAAAGAGAAATTCTTTTTATCAAATAAAACAGCACTAACAGACAATTCTACACCTTTATTGGATGTCTGTCCGAAGTTCTTGTACTGATAGTTATATCCGGAGAGAGAAGGAATTTCAGTACGCATCAATAAGTCTCTGGTTGTATTCCAGTAAAAGTCGATAGCACCGGAGATACGATTGTTCCAGAATCCATAGTCAATACCGATGTTACGGGTGACTGTTGTTTCCCACTTCAAATCGGGGTTGTATAAGTTCGTTCCATGTTCCAACATGGTAGTGCTTTCTCCGTTGAAGAAAGGATTGCGTGCATCATTACCTCCCAAAGAGTAAGTGGTGGAAAGCAAACCGGAATTGATACGGTTGTTACCGGCAGTACCGAAGCTTAAACGTAGTTTCAAAGCTGACAGCCAGTCTTGAGTGTTACTCATGAAAGCCTCGTCAGAGATACGCCATGCCAAAGCTGCTGACGGGAAAACACCCCAACGATTTCCGGAACCGAACTTGCTCGAACCGTCTGCACGTACTGTAACAGCAAGCAAGTATTTATCCATCATAGTATAGTTCACACGACCAAAGAATGATAATATGTTTTCTTTTGCAGCAATGGTAGATTGGTTGGCTAAAGCTTTGCCCGAACCCATATTTGCTTTCATATCATCGAAATTCATAGTAACAGGGAAAGCTACAGATACATTTTCTATTGATTTCCTTTGGCTGCTGCTTACTTCATGTCCGATCAATACATTGAGTTTATCACGACCTTTGAACAGTTTTTTGTTATCATAGGTCAATGTGTTGGCATTACGCCAGCTCATCGTCTTTTCTCTCAACAGGTAGGCTTGTGGCTGACCGTTATATCCATATTTAGAATTAGATACTGCATCTACTCCCCAATACTGTTCTGTATCGTCAAACTTCCATCCATATCCGAATTCGGAACGGAATGTCCAGTTCTTGAATGGTTTCCAGTTTAAACCTACATTGTAGTTCTGGTTGAAAGTATTGCGGGTTTTATCCGTTGCAAGCAGACGTTCCAATGGAGATTTCTGTTGTGCCGAACTGTTTTCTTCGTCGTCATCACTGTATTTAAGTGAATCAACCGGACGGAATATGGTAGCATTAGCCACAGTTGAATTGGCAGCATTGGATTCATTGGTATCAGCACCACCACCTAAACCGTCAATGGTAGAGTAACTTAACCGGGCGTTAAAGTCCAGTGTCATCCATTTATTCAGTTCTGATTTAATTTTTGCATTTACATTGTCTTTTTTGAAGCCGGAATTAAGCATGATACTTTTTTCTTCATTATGGGCATAGCTGACACTATAAGTCATTTGCTTGGTTCCGCCACTTACATTAATGTTATATTGTTGCTGGTTTCCAGTACGTCCGAACATCTCGTCTTGGTAATCGGTACCATCAATAGAACGCCAAATATCCATATCGGCAAAGTTTCCATAATCCAGAGAACCGATTTCACGCTGATAAGCAACGAAATCGTAAGGACTCAAGACTTCAGTCAGTTTGGTTACCTGTTTAAAACCGAAAGAAGCACCGAAGTCTACTTGCGTTTTACCTTCTTTTCCGCTCTTGGTAGTAATGATGATTACACCATTTGCACCACGGGCACCATAAATGGCTGTGGAAGAAGCATCTTTCAATACGTCGATGCTTTGAATTTCCGAGGGAGCGATATCACTAATGCTTGAAACAGGGAAACCGTCTACAATATATAAAGGAGAGTTATCCTGTGATAGTGAACCACCACCGCGAACACGGATCTTTATATCTGCATCGGGAGAACCTTCAGTAGTAGTAACACTAACTCCGGCAAGTTTACCGGTAAGGGCTTCAGATGCACTTGCTACTGGTATAGCAGCTAAGTCTTTGGCACTAACAGAGGCTACAGAACCGGTTAAATCTCTTTTATTGACCGTACCGTAACCAATTACTACGACTTCGTCCAAAGCTTTCGAGTCGTCGACCATTTGTACATTAATTGTTTTTCTACCTTGAACGGCTACTTCTTGAGTTTTCATACCTATGTATGAAATAACCAATGTTTTTTTGCCATCAACTTTAATAGAAAAATTACCATCTAAATCTGTAATCGTACCATTGGTAGTATTACCTTTTTCTACAACAGAGGCTCCAATAACAGGCTCTCCGCTGGTGTCTTTCACGTTACCTTTTACGGTAATCGTTTGCGCAGATACGCTAAGCGATATTGCTGAAAATAGTATTAGCAATAAGGAGCGCATGTTTTTCACTTTGTTAGACATTCTTTGCATGTTTATTAATTAATGGTTGTTGTTTGATATTTCATAAAAAATCCCGATGAGAGTTCATTCATCGCTACAAAAGTATGAGAATGAAGATATAGTGATGTGCAATATTTGTTTTTCACCTCGTATTTTTTGTTTTTTAGTTTGTTGCGAGGTGTAGTTATTAGCTTTGAAGGGTGTTATTTGTGTTCTAAAGGCCGGCAAATATACGAATCAGAGATTTATAAATTGATTTTTTCACCGGTTTTTATCCGGCATTCATCGGAATTTATACCGTAAATCAACTGAAAAGCCTGTGGAAGCATAGGGAAATGATGTATCTTTGAACCATTAATCAATTAATAATAGAAACAATGGAAGAGAAACAAAATTTTCCCCGTGCTACAGGCTTTTCCGGTAAAATACTGATAGCTTTGCTTTTTATCCTTTCCGGGATTCTACTGTTTGCCCGTAATATGGGATGGATAACTTCAGAAGTATTTGATTTGATCGTATCCTGGCATTCACTCCTTATATTATTAGGTATATATGCAATGATTCGCCGCCATTTCATCGGTGGAATCATCCTTTTTCTGGCGGGTGTCTATTTTCTGATAGGAGGACTTTCCTGGTTACCGGAAAATTCACAGGCAATGGTGTGGCCCCTCGCTCTGATAATAGCAGGTGTTTTATTTATCTTCAAACCCGGCAGAAATAAGAGGGCGCAATGGGCTCGTCAGCATACAATGGAACATCGTCGGCAATGGATGAAGATGCATCAGGGTAGACCCGGCATGAACTTTGAGAGTGAGCAACAACAATCGGAATCAGTAGATGGTTTTTTGCGTTCGGAGAATGTCTGGGGAGCTGCACGTCACGTAGTACTTGATGAGTTGTTTAAAGGAGCTATGATTCGTACCTCTTTCGGGGGGACGACTATTGATCTTCGCCATACCCATATTGCACCGGGAGAAACCTATATTGATTTGGATTGCAGTTGGGGAGGAGTCGAGATTTATGTCCCGTCGGATTGGACAGTCGTCTTCAAATGCAATGCTTTCTTTGGAGGATGTGATGACAAACGCTGGCAAAATGGGAATGTAAACAAGGAGAATATATTGGTCATTCGTGGAACGCTTTCTTTCGGAGGCTTGGAAGTTAAAGACTAGCGTATGAAACCACATCCGATAATAGATTATCCATTCCGCTGGATTCCGATGCTGGTGCTGGCGTTGATTCTGGTTGCGACACAGGTGGTTTTAGTCTGTGGATATACCGGAAACGACTATCTTCCTGCTCTGGTAGATGGAGTGGCAACAATTGGTTGGCTGGCAGCCATAGCCTATTTGGCCTGGTTTGTGGTCGGTCTTGTTTCGTTGTTCCAGACGGATATAATCATGATAATCGTTGGAAGCCTGTTATGGCTGGCGGGTAGTTTTATGATCTGTGATATCATGGTGAGGATTGTAGGCATATCCTATATTCCTTTTGCGCAGACCATACCTTTCCGGTTATTGTTCGGACTGCCAACCTTGATTGCCATTACTTTATGGTATCGCCTGATTGTAACTAAAGAAGAAGTACAGAATCAGGAACTGGATAAAGAATTGGCTGCACATCAGCTAACTGTGACCGAACAACAAGGAGAACCACAGACAGAATTAATAGATCGCATTACGGTGAAAGACGGTTCCCGCATTCATCTGGTAAAGACAGACGAACTGATCTACATACAAGCCTGTGGAGATTATGTAATGTTGATAACCCCTACCGGAGAATATCTGAAAGAACAAACTATGAAATATTTTGAGACCCATCTGTCTCCTGATACTTTTGTGCGTGTGCATCGTTCTACGATTGTCAACGTAACACAAATTTCGCGGGTCGAGCTTTTTGGAAAAGAAACTTATCAGTTGTTATTGAAGACTGGCGTGAAACTTAAAGTAAGTCTTTCCGGTTACCGGTTATTAAAAGAGCGGCTGGGGATCTAAAATTTGTTCAATCTTATCATAAAAACTGATTTTTCCCCCATATCGGTCAAAAAATGAATGTCAGAATGAAAAGCTTCCACTACTTTTGTTTCCATCATCTAATAATGTGAATAAGGAAATGAAAAGAAAATTAGTTTATGTTTGTCTGCTGGCAATGGTTGCGGGAGGAATGATGTCCTTTTCCTATGACATACCCGAAAAACAGGAGACAGGCGGCCGGGAAGATCGAGTGATCTCTTTTCCCGGAGCTGAAGGACACGGTAGATACACGACAGGCGGCCGTGGTGGTAAAGTGTATCATGTGACTTCTTTGGAAGACGATGGTTCGCAGGGGACTTTACGTTGGGCTTTGAAACAAAATGGACCTAAAACGATTGTCTTTGATGTGGCAGGTACGATTCATCTGAAATCGGAATTACGAACAGGGAAAGATCATCTCACCATTGCAGGACAGACTTCTCCCGGAGGAATCTGTCTGGCTGATTATGGCTTTTCTATTAATTCTAATAATGTAATTATCCGTTTTCTTCGTTTCCGCCCCGGAGAAGCCAGTGGGAAAGAACCCGATGGGTTGGGCGGCTGTGATAAGAAAGATATTATGGTAGACCATTGCTCTGTCAGTTGGAGTGTAGATGAATGTCTTTCCGTTTATGGTATGGAAAACTCTACGGTACAATGGTGTATTGGCTCTGAAGCATTAAGAAAAGCGACTCATGTAAAAGGGGCACATGGATATGGAGGCAATTGGGGAGGACATAAAGCTTCTTATCACCATAACCTGATCGCTCACTGTGAGAGTCGCGTGCCTCGTCTGGGCCCTCGTCCTTCTACATTAGCTCTTGGCGAATGTGTTGATATCCGGAATAATGTTTTCTACAACTGGGCTGGAAACGGCTGCTATGGCGGGGAAGATCAGCATGTCAATATCGTCAATAACTATTATAAACCGGGACCGGCAACAAAACAGGCTTCCAAACAGGTGCAATATCGTATTGCCAAAGTCGGAGTTTATCCGCAAGCTTATGTTTACGTTGATGGAGAACCCAAAAAGAACTTGGCTTTTCAACCTTACCTGCAGAAATGGGGAACTTTCTATATTGATGGAAATAAGATAGAAGGTAACAACAAAGTTACTGCCGATAACTGGACGGACGGAGTCTATGCCCAGTTGAAGAATGATGAAAAAGTAGATTTCCTCTGGACAGAAGATGCCAAAGAATCTATCCGTCTGAAAGAACCTCTTGATTTTGGAGTAATCACTACTTATTCGGCTGACAAGGCTTATGAACAGGTGATGAATTATGCAGGTTGCTGTAATTATCGTGATGAAGTAGACAAACGTATCATTTCCGACACCCGGAAAGGAACGGCAACTTTCACCGGAGAAGGAAATAAACCCGGATTTATCAATAGCCCCAAAGACACAGGCGATTCTCCCTGGCCGGAATTATCAATAGCAGGTCTTTCGGCACCGGTAGATTCGGACGGTGATGGCATACCTGATGAGTGGGAAATAAAAAACAGACTTGATCCGAATAATCCCGTAGATGGAAATACAAAAACGAAAGATCCGAATGGACAATATACGAATCTTGAGGTATATTTGAATAGTTTGGTGCAACATATAGTCGATGCACAGAACAAATAGGTAATCAGCAATTCCCCGTTCAATGCGGAGAATTTAGATGATATGCCCTTCAGGTGTTTTATGATAACATTTGAAGGGCATATCTTTTTTGTGCATGGCTATACCAGAGGGGCACTTTTTTACCCCAGTCCGTTTTTTACTCCTTTTCTACTAAATCTTACTCTATCTTCTCTTGCTTAATCCTCAATTTTGCACTGGTGAAAGAACAAAGAATTCACTCTAGCGAAAAACATCATTAATGTACAATGAAAATCTAAACAGAATGAGAAACATGAATTTATTATTCCGGAGTATGAATTCTCCTTGAAAAGCGACCCTGTTCTTTGGGTGAAAAGGACCATAAAAAGGTGGTTGTATTTTTATATTGTATATCTTTAAACTGTATAAACTAATATTTATGAGACATCTAACAAGAATTTTATTTTTATTATTTCTCACCTTTTTCTCTTGTTCACAGCAGGTGGAGGATGGATGGGAGTCTGATGAGTTACCTTGTGAGCACGAAACGCATCCTGTAAGCGTTAGTTTTAGCCGTGCAAGTCTTGAAACCTTTACCGAAGAAGGCATAACGGAGATTGGCATTTATGCGTATCTGAAAGATTCTATGGTATATGGAAAGAATCTTTCTTTAAATGATGGAAACTTACAAATAGATCTTCCTCTCGGAGAAAATCTGCAAACTTTCGCTGTAGCAAATGCGGATCATCTGACCGATGTAGACAGCCTCTCTAAAGTAGTAGTGTATCAAGATATCTATGCACAAAAACAGGTGTATATTTCAGATGTTGTAGATCTGACCTCAGACTATTCTGTCAGTAATCTAAGTCTGGAACTGAAACGTTTGGTTGGACAAGCTACATTCCAGCCTAGAGAAACTGCAGATGAACTCAATGCTATTACTCGGTTTGACCAGTTGAATGTCACTTTTACGAATGTCGGTGTCGCCTATAAAGTAAAGACCGGTGCATGTGTTCAACAGGATATAACGATTAGTGTGGATCGGGCTGCAGGCTTTAGTGCATCTGTTTATTCGTTTCCAACAATCAATGCAGACTTAAGAACGTCGGTAGATGTGGTATATTTGAAAGGCGGAGAAGAAGTAAACCGCACAAATAGTCCGCTTGATACAGGCATTGCCTTTGAATCGTCCAAACATTCTATAGTCTATATGCCTATATTAGAGGAAGCGTATTTACAAAATTCGTGGACTCGTAGTCTGGTCATGAGGAAAACTGATATGTTCCCCCAACCATTTACAATAGAAGAATCTGAATTTTAAAACAGGAGTCTTATGAGAAAAAATATAATTTATTCTTTAGTGGGATTGGCACTTCTGCTGGGTACGTATGCTTGCTCTGATGATGATAAGTATTCGACTTCAGTAGTAAATCAAATTGAACTATTTTTGGATGATGAACCGTGGGCAGTGAATACAGGATTGTCAACCAAACCTCTTTTTATATATAAAGATAACGGAGAGTATTTTGCTAATTATACCTCACATTATCGTTTCCAGTTACCTAATGGAAAATATAGGATTTTGTCAACAACACAGACAGATTCGATTCCTTGCCCGAGTAATTTGAATGATATTGTTATTCGGCAAGACCCGGCTGCAAAAGTGAAGTATGCTATTTCAGCTCCTGTGGAATACAGTTCCCCATTCAATGATCCGTTGAGTATTCGTATGTATAACCGGACAGGAGTGATCCGTCTGAAAGCTACAGATAAAAAAGCGGATAAGAGATATTCAACGGTACGCGCTGTGCTTTCATGTCCGATTTCCGGTTATAAAGTATCAGATGCCAGATTCATAGAAACGCCGATAGAAATTATCCGCGATAAAGCTACCAGCAGTGGTGGTGTGAATTATACAGATGATATGGTGTTGTTTGAGACACGGACGATAGGAAAAGAGATAGGTATTCGCATTGATTATTTGGATCAGCATAATAATGTGGTGCAGTCGAAAACTATTGATGGTACATTCCCTATATTGCCCGATGATACTACACAGGTGGCTTTTGCTCTTAATAACGCCGACGAACCGATGATTCAGGATTATAAAGTGACGATAGCGTCGGAAGGATGGGATGAAGAAGAAATAAATCCGGAAGCCCCGATGAGAATACCGGATGGATATAGATATGTGAATCCGGAAGAGAATCTGGAACAGATATGCAAAGCGTTGATGGCGGATGTGACTGTAACTGAAGTGAAGCTGTTCTTGAAAGCAGGGGGAGAGTATAAGTTGGGAAGACAGACTGATTTTGGAAAGAGTCTCTATATTGTAGGACAGAAACCGATAAATGGACAAGAACTGGCCCATATGGAAATGGGTAATATGAGCATATCTACCGGTGATAACAAAATTGATGCTGTTCATTTTGAAAACCTGAATATAAAAACGACAGACTCGGATTTTTTCAAGTTCAAAAATCAACATTTCCATGTGAAAGAGATTTCGCTGAAAGGGTGTGATATTAATGATTTGGGACGCACGATGTGGTATCAGGAAGTAAATGCCAAACTGGCACAAACTGTTGATAACCTTATTATTGAAGATTGCCGTTTCTTCGGCTTAAATTCAGGTAGCAGCGGATTGTTTGGGTTGTCTACTAAACAGGATGCTCCTATTTACAATATTGTGTTCAGAAATTCTACATTCCATGCAAATAATCTGACTAAAGCATTGATAACAGGTTTGAGTTCCATGACCGGTGATTTGAGTATAGCCATAGAGAATTGTACGTTCATCGGAATGGCACCTGTAGGTATGACATTCTTTGATTTGTCGCCGAAGAATACCAGCAGTTTCACATTGACAGTTAAGAATAATCTGTTCAGTGGCATATCCGAAGAAGGAAGTGGTACTTGGTTTAATTTGAGAAATGTAACAGGCAGAACATTTGCAGACAATTATCATACGCAGGGTTTCGTCATGAATACTTGGGGAGTAAACGATAATGAACTTCCGGCTGAAACAACTTCAATGAGTGCACTCTTTACGGATGTTGAGGGAAGGGATCTGACTATTAAGGACAAGAGTTCGGAAGTATATACCAAAGGAATCGGTGATCCGCATTGGATTAAATAATAGTTAAAGTATAAACGAATAAATTATATAGGATATGAGATCATTTCTAATCATATTATTGGCAGGATTGCTTGGGGCTTGTAGTTCGGATGACGAAAAGAACGAAGCAGCATTAGCTAATAACTTGGAAGTATCAAAGAATGAGGTGAAACTCACCAACGTAGGAGGTTCTTTTACTATCAATGTGACTGCAACCGGCGATTGGACAGCTAAAGTCACAGAAAGTAATAGTAGCTGGCTGACTCTTTCGAAAGAAAGTGGAAATGGAAACGGCGATCTTCGTTTATTCTTCACTGAAAACACAGATGACGCGAAGCGTGAAAGTAAGATTAAGGTTACTTTGACGAATGTTAATACGACGATTGAACAGGAAATCTCTGTAGAACAACTGGGTACTGATCCGGATATTTTGCTGGATTATTCAAAGGAAGTGATTCCATTTTTAGGAACTACTCTGATTTGTCAGGTTGTATCCAATGTGGCATGGAAAATAGAGATTGACGATCAAACCGACTGGATCAAGGAAGTCGATCAGTCTGCACAGGAGAGCCGTAGTTTTGTGACAGATAATGTTCACTTTGCTATTGCATTGAACGTGGCAGCGGAGAGAAGAGGGAATATCGTATTTAAGACAGTGGGTGATTACATCATGAGTAAGACTGTGGAGATTGTTCAGGAAGGAGTCAAAACGACTCTGGAAGTAGAGCAGGATGAATATATTATTCCTTATAAGTGTAAGGCACTAACTATTCCCGTCACTCAAGAATATGCAATAGAATATACGATGACTTCAACCGAACCCTGGATTACTTTGGATAAGGAAGCTTCGACAGAAGATGCAATCGTACTGAAAATACAAGATAATACAGATCGTTTTCCACGCACTTCTTCTGTGATCATAAAGAACAGCGTGTTGGAACAGAAGATAGAGATTTTTCAGTATGGTAAACCTGATACGAGTATTGGTGACGACCCATCGGCCGGACAACTTTTGGCTTTCCCCGGTGCGGAGGGAGGTGGACGTTTTACAACCGGAGGCCGTGGCGGTGAAATCTATCGGGTTACTAATTTGGAAGATTATGGCAAAAATGAAACTCCCATCAAAGGAAGTCTGCGTTATGGAATCGAGAAGTCCGACCAGCCTCGGAATATCATCTTTGATGTTTCGGGTATCATAGAACTGAAGCGTGGATTGTTTTTAGTAGATCATCCCAATGTAAGTATCTTGGGACAGACAGCTCCGGGCGATGGTATCACGTTGAAGAACTATAATTTCTCTTTTAATCTGTCGGCAGACAGCAAAGAAATGAATGCAATTATTCGTTTCTTACGTTGCCGTCCCGGTGACAAATACGAGGATTATGCCGAAGATGCTATTGGAGGAAGATATTTCACGAATGCGATTGTCGATCATGTTACTGCCAGTTGGGGAGTTGATGAAACTCTGTCTTTCTATGGTTGTCAGAATTTTACTGCGCAGTGGTGTATGTCAACAGAGAGCTTGAATAATTCCAATCATGCCAAAGGAGCTCATGGGTATGGAGCGATGTTTAGTGGTGATAATGCTTCTTACCATCATATTCTGATGGCACATCATAGTAGCCGTGCTCCCCGAATTTCTGATATGCCGGAACCCGGAACCCAAGGAGCCGGTGACCATATCGGATATTTTGATGTACGAAACAATGTCTATTATAACTGGAGTGAAGCCGGATTTGGCTGTTATGGTGGAAAATATGGAACGTTCAATATTGTCAACTGCTATTATAAAGCAGGACCGGCTACCGGAACAGGAAGTATGTCCTGGAGAGTTCTGTCAAGTGATCCTACCGCCAGAGCATATATCGAGGGCAACCATGTGACTGCCAGTGCAGAAGTTACGGCAGATAACTGGACGAATGGAATCTGGAGTCAATTTTGGCGCGATTTGCATCCTACAGAAGAAGAAATGCATGCAATGAGAATGGCGGAACCGCAGCCATTTAGTAAGGTGACCAGCCATACACCCGAGCAAGCCTATGAAAAGGTATTGCAATATGCCGGCGCCTCTTTGCGCAGAGATATTATTGATCAACGTATCGTGAAAGAGGTCAGAGAAGGTACTTCTACATGGACTGGTTCGAAGGATGAAAAACCGCGCCCTGGAATTATTGATACGGTGGGGGATACAGAAGGATATCCTGAAGTTAAATCGTTGAAAGCCTGGCCAGATACGGATGGCGATGGAATTCCTGATATTTGGGAAGAAGCTTACGGACTTGATCCGAATAATCCGGATGATGCTGCACAGATAAGTACGTCAGTAGATCCCAACGGGCGTTATTCCAATCTGGAAGTTTATTTTCATAACCTGGTTCAGCATATTGTTTACAATCAGAATCTGGGCGGTCAGGTTATCGAGAAGAAATAGTAAACCGTATATTTTGTAACAAAAAACTTTAGTATAATGAATAAACTAATTATAAGTATATTCACCCTGTTATTGGTGGCGGTCAGTGGTTTTGCACAGACCGTAACCGGTACGGTGACAGATAACTACGGGCCGGTAATAGGTGCCGCAGTAATGGTGCAAGGCACAAAAATAGGTACTACTACCGATATGGACGGAAACTTTACACTGACCAATGTTCCTGATGTGAATAAAGCTGTGTTGACTATCCGTTATGTCGGAATGAATGAAGTGAAAGAACCGTTGAAAGGACGTACTTCCGGAATTCATATTCAGATGACGGAAGCCGTCGGACAACTGGATGATGTGGTCGTAATCGGTTATGGTACACAGAAAAGAGGAAATCTGACTGGTTCGGTATCGAGTGTATCGGGCAAGGTTCTCGAAAAAGTACCGACTGCTTCCGTTGCAGAGGCTATTGTCGGTAAAATGCCGGGTGTGCAGGTGACAGCAGTGGATGGTTCACCGGATGCGGAAATTAAAATATTGGTGCGTGGTGGAGGTTCGATCACGCAGGACAACAGTCCGCTGATTTTGGTAGACGGATTTGAAGTGGGGAGTTTAAATGATATTCCACCGACAGATGTAGAGTCCATCGATGTCTTGAAAGATGCTGCTTCTACGGCAGTTTATGGAGCTCGCGGTGCTAATGGTGTCATTCTGGTGACTACCAAACAAGCAAAGGAAGGACGCGTATCTATCAATTTGAATACTTACTTGCAGACAAGCACATTATCAAACAAGCTGGACGTGATGGATCCCTACGAATATGTTTTGATGCAATATGAGAATGCCCGTCAAAAGAATTCCATACCCGACGATTTCTTTAATAAGTATGGACAAGCATATGAATTCTATATTTATCAGGGAGATAAAGGAACGGACTGGCAGGATGAAATTTTTGGAACGAATCCGGTATCTAAATATGTAGACCTTAGTATCAATGGCGGTACAGAGAAAACGAAGTATAAAGTGGCATTTATCCATCAAGACCGTCCTAGTGTGATGGTGGGGAACGGGTTGAAACAGAACAACCTGAATGTGAGTCTGAATACCCAGCTCTTTAAATTCCTGACTTTTGAATACCGCACCCGTTTGTTGCATAAAGAAGTGGACGGTTCCGGTACGGATGGGGTGAGTCTTTTGGATGCACTCCGTCAGGCACCTACTGAAGGATTGGATGAATATATGAAATTGCCGGAAGATGATACTTATTATGACCCTGATTTATTGGATGAGATAACCCGCTTTAACCCGAAAGAAGAATCTGAAAAGAATTATAAGAAAAGAATTAATAAGTCTCTCAATACGATAGGTGCTCTGACTTGGAATATAATGAAAGGCATGACTTTCCGTACGGAATTCGGCTTTGAAAATAATGCAGAGGAGTCTCGACGTTTTTGGGGCACTGATACATCTAACGCCAAGAATAATAATAACCAGCCAATGGCTGAGTGGAGTATGTCTCAAGGTTCCAAATGGCAATTATCCAATGTGTTTAACTACAACTTTATGTTGGATGATACGCATGATATCCAATTGATGGTCGGACAAGAAATGAAGAGTTCCCAATCCAGCCGTAAGACCTATACTACCCGCTATTTTCCGGTGAATACAACTGCGGAAAAGGCATTTGATAACCTGTCTTTGGGTACTCCTTACGAAAATAAGTCTTCTGCCGGTTCGCCCACACGCATTTCTTCTTTTTTCGGTCGTGCTTACTATGGATATAAGGATAAATATCTCGCTACTGTGACCTTGCGTGCCGATGGTTCATCGAAGTTTGCTTCAGGCAATCGTTGGGGATTTTTCCCGGCAGCGGCTGTTGCATGGCGTATGTCTAATGAGGACTTTTTGAAAGAGAGTGAAGTGGTGTCGAATCTTAAATTGAGAGTAAGTTATGGTGCTTCTGGAAATGACCGTATCTCTTCCGATATTTATCAGAAATTGTATGGTATCAGCAGCAGCCGGCCTGCGGGTTGGGAAGAAACGAGCCGGTACTATTATCAATTTTATAACACGAAAGAACTGTATAATCCCCATGTAAAATGGGAGACTACCATTACCCGTAACCTTGCCGTTGACTTCGGCTTTTTCAGAGAACGGTTAAGCGGATCATTGGAATTCTATTGGAACACGGTGAAAGACTTACTGCTTTCTTCTACTATTCCCGGCTATACAGGCTACACACATCTTATGGAGAATGTGGGGCAGACTTCAAACCGAGGGGTTGAGTTGTCTCTGACCGGTTATATCATGGACCGTCCGGACTTTACATTGAACGCGACGTTTAATATCGGTCGTAATAAAAACAAGATCGACAAACTGGCAAGGGGTGAAAAGGAAATGGTGCTTTCTTCTGGCTGGGCTGGCTCTCAACTCTTGAATTCAGATGATTATCGTGCCTACGTAGGAGGTACTACCGGTTTGATCTATGGATTTGTGAATGACGGTTTCTATACAGTGGATGATTTCAAGCCATTTGATTCAAAATCCAGAACATGGACATTGAAAGACGGAGTCGTAAACTCCAGCCCGTTGTCCGGTGACCCGCGTCCGGGTAATGCCAAATTTAAAAAACTCACTCCGGTGGATGAAAATAGTGCCAACCCGTATACGTTGACGGATGACGACCGTACTGTGATCGGTAATACTACTCCGAAGTTTTCGGGAGGATTTGGATTAAATGCAACTTTTAAAGGTTTTGATGTAAGTGCATTCTTTAATTTCATGTATGATTTCGATGTGTTCAATGCTAATAAAGTAATGATGACTACATGGGCAAGCAATAATTACAACAATTTCAGTATGGATATTTCTGCTGCGAAGCGTTGGCGTAATTTTGACGATATGGGTAATGAAATTCGTTACAGTCCGGAAATTCTTGCAGAGTTTAATAAGAATGCGACGATGTGGAATCCGACTTCTATCGGACGTCCCATTGCAATGTCATATGCAGTGGAAGACGGTTCTTTCCTGCGTCTCAATACGGCTACTATCGGCTATACACTGCCACGTGCATGGACCAATAAAGTGGGTTTGAGCAGAGTACGTTTCTATGCGTCAGGTTACAACCTCTTTACGATTACCGGATATAGCGGTTATGATCCGGAGGTAGATATTGCTACCGGATTAACGCCGAATATCGATAATAACAGATATCCGAGAAGCCGCACATACACGTTCGGTGTGCAATTGACCTTTTAATAAACTAACTAAAATGAAAGAACAATGAATAAGAAGTTATTATATTCAACCATAGCCTGCGCGATGCTCTCTTTCACATCTTGTAATGACTTTCTGGATGTGGAGCCTCCTTCAGGATTTACCCCCGGATATGTTTTTACTTCAGAAGAGGAAGCCAAAGCCTTGATGACTAAAATGTATTCTGCAATGACAGAAGACGGTATGTATGGCAGTACGCTTGCCAACAGCCTGAATACGAATACGGATGTAGAAATGTCTTCCTTTAAGAATAATACCGTAGCGGCCACCGGTGCGGATATCGGTTGTTTCGATTCCAAACCCTACTGGAATACGTTGAATAGTACATGGAACAATATGTATTCCGTGATCAATTATGCGAACGACTTCCTGCATGAAATGGAAAATTCCTCTTTGTTCTCCTTACAGATAAAAGAGGAGGGACCGACTGAAATACAACAGATGTACGGAGAGGTGAAAACACTTCGTGCGATGCTTTATCTGGATTTGATTCGTACATGGGGAGATGTCGTCTTTGTGACCGAACCTTCGAAATCCACAGATGATTTCTTTTCAGTCGGTGTGACGGAACGGAACAAGATACTGGAATACCTGATTGACGAGTTGATTGATGTAGAGCCGATGATGAAATATGCCGCCGATCTGGATTACGGGGTAGAGCGTGCTTCCCGCGAATATTGCCAGGCACTTATCGGACAACTGGCTTTGTATCGTGGAGGATGGTCTTTACGTCCCGATAAAGAGAATCCGGACAACGTGGGATATATGGAACGTGGTGACAATTTCGAGCATTATTATGATATCGCTATCACCTATCTGGGTAAAGTAATCAAGGAAAACAAGCATGATTTGAAACAGAGTTACGAAGAACTTTGGTACAATGAATGCAATTGGACGACGGCGAATAATGACGATGTGATTTTTGCTATCCCTATGCTGAAAAGTGTGACCAGCCGTTACGGGTATAATGTAGGTGTAACGATTGCCGGTGACAAGCACGAGTACGGAAGTGCCAGCAATTATCTGCATTATTGTGGTACGTATATGTTTACATTTGATGGGGATGATTTGCGTCGTGACGTTACGTGTGCTCCTTACAAATACGATAAGAACCTGAATCAGGAGATGGATATGGGAATCGCCGGCATGGGAGTAGGTAAATGGTCGAAACTTAAAATGAAGTCTCCGTTAGGCTCTTCCAGTGGTGCGGGAACGGGTATCAATAGCATACGCATGAGGTTTGCAGATGTGTTGTTGATGTATGCTGAAGCGGTGAACGAGCGGTTCGGACCGCGTGATGATGCAAAGGAAGCGATGAAGAGGGTAAGGCGGCGTGCGTTTGATTCTTCTTTGTGGGCTTCGAAAGTAGAATCTTACGTAGAAAGCCTGAATAGTGAAGACGATTTCTTCAAAGCAATCATGGACGAACGAAAATGGGAATTTGGGGGTGAAAGTATCCGTAAATATGACTTGGCCCGTTGGAATAAGTACAGTGAGGTGATCTATAATCTCTATTTTGAAATGATTAATTGGGGGTTGGTTGCCAATGGTACCTATATACCGGGTATTGATAAAGTACCTGAAAATATTTATTATAAGTCAGTCCCTGATCCGGAACATCCGGACAGAACCATTCTGGATATAGTCGGCATTGAGAAAGAAGAATTCGGAACGGGTAAACCTGCCGGTTATCAAACGTTGGCATACGCTATTGGATGGAGAGTCCTGAACTCGGAAACGCAGCAATTTGAGACCTTGAAAGAGATTTCCTGGAGTTTCAGAGGATTTATCAATCTGAATAACGACAAGAGTGTGAAACCTTCTGATCCGTTGAGATATTTGTGTCCTTATCCTTCACAAGTAATTACAGACCATAGAGGGGCTATTCAAAACTATTATGGATATTAACCAGTAAAAATGAATGTTATGATGAAGTTACTATATAGATTGACAACAGTCTTATTGCCTGCTTTGTTGTGGGGAGCGCTTTTCACAAGTTGCCAAGACGACCAATATAACAAAATAGACGATCTGTTTCAGCCCAGATTCGTATTGGAGAAACCGGAGGTGAAGAGTAATTCTATTACTTTGGTGTGGTATAAAGTAAATGATGCATCATCCTATACGGTAGAGTTGCATCAGGATACGTATTACAAAAGTTTGTTTATGTCGGTAGATACAACTGAACCATTTGTCTTTCTGGACGATATCCCTTATGGAACAACGTTCTATATTCGTGTGCGTTCGAATGCGGCAAATGCAGTCAATAATTCTCAATGGACTTATACGAATGCTTCTACAGAGGCCAGACCGGAATATGCGAAGTTATTGGAAGACGTATCAAAAACAGAGATAACAGAAAACTCTGCTATCATTCGTTGGAAAGTAGATGTACAGAATCCGGTGGACAGTATCAGCGTGATGCCGATGATGGACAAAACTTTAGCGAATGTATCCCGTTATCTGACTGAAGAGGAAAAAGCACAGGGACGTGCCGAAGTGACTGGTCTGGATAAGAATACACTGTATGCGGTTAATATTTACGATACAAGTAAGCCGAGGAAATATGACAAACCTTATAATCAGGCTACTTTCCGTACAGCGGGACCGGCTGCCGAATCTATTACGGTAGGTTGGGATGATGATTTGACGAAACTTCTGACTGATAATAATGATAATGCGGAGATTCCGGAGGGTACCGAATATTTCTTGCCGGCTGGCTCTTCTTATCGTTTGAGTCCATTTGCAATAAAGAAAGGTTTCCGTCTGGTCGGTAGCACGGAAGGCATTAAGCCTATTGTCACTATGGAATCTTCATGGAATGTGGTTGCCGGATCTTATATTTCCGGTATAGAGTTTGTAAATGTTGAATTCCGGCAGGAGATATTGAACAGTTATTTCTTTAATAGTGGTAATGCATACACGCTGGAGAATATCAGTTTCGTTAATTGCGACTTCTATGGATTCGGACGTGGATTCTGGCGTCATCAGGGAGCTAACAATAAACATCTGATGAACTTCGAAATGGAAGGCTGCAAGTTTGAACAATGCGGTTGGCAGACAGGTGCATACGGTACGTTCCATCTTGGATCGACCGATAAGGAAGGTAACTCTTATGATCATCTGGAAAGAGTTATTTTCAGGAACTGCACATTTAGTAGAGATAACAACAGTACAGACGGCTGGGGCTGGGGTAACATCTTCTATGCGCCCAATCTGGACAAACCTATTCATCTGGAATATAAAAATGTAACCTTCTACAGCTTCTGTCGCAATCAGCGTATGATTAATATACAGTCTGCTGTTGGTTCGGAATTGGTGTTGGAAGGAGTAGTCTTGGCTTCACCGTGTGGTGAAATTTATTCAATCGGTGCCAATACTACCACTAGCTTCTCTAACAATTATACAACGAAAGATTATGCGTTGGGTGGTAGTAAGATCAATGCAACCGATTTGGATATGACTGCTGCCGAACTGTTTGTTGACCCGGAAAAGGGCGATCTGACAATCAAGGATTCGAATTCTCCGATTGTCACTAATCGTTCCGGTGATACTCGTTGGATTCCATAACCGGATCATTGTCAGGACCATACTGGTTATGAACAGGTAATCGTTTTTCTGAAAACAAATGGCCCTTGGGAAAAGAAACCGGGGGCTGTTTTTTCCTCTATATAAAATTTACACAATTGAAGTATGAAGAAGATACAATGCATTTTACAGGGAGTCATCTTGCTGTTCTCCTTGTGTTCCCCAGTCTGGGGTGCTGATGGGAGGGGGCTTATAGATAGGAATCATTCCGGTGAAAGTAATTCTCCTTTTCAGGCTGTAGTGGCAAGAGATGGCAGTGGTGATTACAGAACGGTGCAAGAGGCTGTAAATGCCGCACCCGAAAATTCAAAAACACCTTGGTGCATATTTGTGAAGAATGGGTCTTATCGAGAGTACCTATTTATACCAAAGACAAAAACATTCATTCATTTGATAGGACAGGACAAAGATAAAACCATCATTCACCACAGTCTGAATGTGGGTGGCAAACCAGAGGCTACTTCGACAGATATCGACTATTGGAGATATTCTGTTCATAATCCGGAATCGGATGTCTATAAATACGATGGTAGTGTAGTGAAGATTGAAGCGCCTGATTTCTATTCGGAAAACATCTCTTATGTTAACGACTGGGGAGTGGATAGCCAGAAAGGGCCGCAAGCTTTGGCAATGAGCAGTCAGGCGGATCGTATCGCATTTAATAATTGTAACTTCCGTTCTTTTCAGGATACATGGATGACTACAGGCAATGATACTGCACGACATTACGTCAAAGATTGTTGGATTGAAGGAGCGGTAGATTATTTCTATGGCGGAGGAAATGTATTGGCGGAAAATTGTACTTTCTATAATACTCGTAGCGGTGCTATTATTGTAGCTCCTTGTCATAAGGAAGCGAAATGGGGGTATGTTTTCAGAGACTGCACGATAGATGGTAACGAAGCGGCGGCTAATGTTAAGAAGTGGGGGGTGAAACTGGGACGTCCGTGGCATAATTCGCCAAAAACGGTTTATATTCACACTACTATGAACATTCCCATTTCTCCTGAAGGTTGGGCAAATATGGGTGCGATCCCTACTTTGTTTGCCGAATATAACAGTCGGGATGCCGCGGGTAATGTCCTGCAACTGGATCAGCGTAAGACGGAATATGAGGGACGTGGTGAAAATGCTCCGAAAGGAACCAGTCGTGCGGTGATAACGGCAGAAGAGGCTGCTACTTATACTTATGAGAATATAATTCCCGGAACAGATCAGTGGAATCCCCGTATGATGATGAAAAAACTTCCTGCTCCCGAGGGGCTTAAAATAAAGGACCGGAGACTGGAGTGGAAAAGTGTGAAGGATGCGACGGGGTATATTGTTTTCAGTGGGGACAGGGTAGTAGGTATGACACGTGGAATGTATCTAACTCTTCCTCAATATCCGGTGATGATATTGCAGGTTTGTGCTGTGAATCAGTATGGTTCTTTGGGAAATAAGGCGATTCTTTCCCGTTGAAAATAAATAGTATATTTCAATAGGTTTTGATACATAATAAAGATAAGTATGAATAGATTTTTGAAAAAGGATTTCAGAGTAATGCTGGTGGGACTCTTGTTATTGGCATCTTGTCAGGCATATTCAGACTCGGAGGATAAAACGATAGAAATGGAAGATTTATATAAAGACCTTCCTTTCTCCATGCCCGCCATAGAGCGTCCCGTCTTCCCCGATTATCAGGTGAATATTTGCGATTTCGGAGCAAAAAGTAATGGCGTGACGTTGAATACGGAGGCTATTAATAATGCAATCAAAGCGGTGCATGATAAGGGAGGTGGCAAGGTAGTCATTCCGGAAGGCTTGTGGTTGACAGGACCTATTGTTTTGCAGAGTAACGTCAATTTGCATGCGGAAAAGAATGCGTTGATTGTATTTAGTAGTGATACTTCATTATATCCGATCATCACCACTTCGTTTGAGGGACTGGATGTCAAACGTTGCCAGTCGCCTATCTCGGCAATGAATGCGGAGAACATAGCCATCACCGGTTATGGTGTTTTTGATGGGGCGGGGGATAGATGGCGTCCTGTGAAGAAGGATAAGATGACGGACAGGCAATGGAAGAATCTGGTGAACTCCGGCGGCAAGGTGGATGAGAACGGAAAGGTGTGGTATCCTAATGAAGGAGCGCTGAAAGCCTCTGTTCTCATGGCCGGCAGCGAAGATAAACGGACTGAAATCACGAGTGAAGAATGGGAAGATATGAAGAGTTGGTTGCGTCCCGTATTGCTAAGTATCGTGAAGAGCAAAAAGATTCTTCTGGAAGGTGTGACCTTCAAAAACTCTCCGAGTTGGTGTCTGCATCCCTTGTCGTGCGAATCTTTGATATTGAATGATGTAAAAGTATTCAATCCCTGGTATTCGCAAAACGGTGACGCGCTGGATGTGGAATCATGCAAGAATGTATTGATTGCCAACTGTTTTTTTGATGCGGGGGATGATGCTATCTGTCTGAAGTCGGGCAAAGACGAGGATGGCCGCAGAAGGGGCGAACCTTGTGAGAATGTGATTGTGAGAAACAACACCGTTTTACATGGGCATGGCGGATTCGTGATTGGCAGTGAGATGTCCGGTGGTGTGAAGAATGTGTATGTGTCTGAATGTTCTTTTATCGGTACGGATGTCGGCTTACGGTTTAAAAGTGCCCGTGGACGCGGTGGTGTTGTGGAGAATATTTATATCAATAATATAAATATGATTGATATTCCTAATGATGCTTTGATTGCCGACTTGTATTACGCGGTCAAAAGTGCTCCCGGTGAACCGGTTCCGAGTGTGAGTGAGGAGACGCCTGCTTTCAGAAACATCTATATCTCGGATGTGTTTTGCAGGGGAGCAGGACGGGCAGCTTATCTGAACGGACTTCCCGAAATGCCGATTGAGAATATTTCCATCAAGAATATGGTGGTTACAGGTGCTAAAGAGGGTATTGTAGTGAATAAAGTGGCAAAGCTCAACATTGAGAATGTGGAAATTGACACTCCCGATCAATCTATGATACAGATAGAAAATACGACGGATATCACCATTAACGGAAAAGAGTTGGGAACGATTTCGGAGAAGCGGTTGCTGACCAAGAACTAACTGTATCATCTGTTTTTATACTGTTTTTATTGTCAATCTGTCAGAGCGGCAGTTAAAGAAATGAATTACAGTATAATACATGCTGACAATAGAAGCTGACAATAGAAGCTGACAATAGGCTGACAATAAGAATTAAGTATTCTATTGTCAGCCTGTTTTTTATTGTTTGGCAAGTAAGGATACAAGTCTGTCCATTCGTACATTATAGCATTGATAGGCTGATGAGGCTATATCAATATGCCTATATCGTTCATTGATACTCTCATATCTTTATTAATATACCGATATAGTTATGCTGGCATCTTGGAATTATTGTTTCAAGGTTTTGATGTAGTTGCATTAATATGCCTGTACAGTTGAGTAAGTATGTCTGTATCGTTTGGTTAGTGTGCCTGTATAGTTGAGTTAGTGTGCCTGCATAGTTGGGCAAAGGTGCCGTTATCTTTACCTTCCCACGGTCGTGGTAACATCTTCTCACGGCCGTGGGAAGATCCTACCACAGCCGTGGAGAGATCTCGTCACGGCCGTGGAGAATTAGCAAGATCGGTGCTTTAGTGGAACAATAGCGGCACCCTGGTTGAACAATAACGGTATCTTAGCGGAATAATGCAGGCTTGGTAAATAAGGGATAATAGTTGCATAGTGTAGTTTTAAACAATAATAGGCTGACAATAAAAGACGGAAATCTTTATTGTCAGCCTATTGTCAGTTTCTATTGTCAGTGGGTAATAGCTTGAAAACAATCACTTTATGAAGCCCTAACTCTTGGCCTGACAATAAAAGCCATTTTTTATAAATTCTCAATGTAGCCTAAGTTCAACTTAGCCTCAAATTATATATGAAACGGTATTACCTATTGAATCTGAATACTGCACGTTTGCAAGTCTTTTTCATTTGAACTGTTTCCGTAAAGTATCTTATATGTTCCGTTTAAAGGACGTATGGTATTGGTCGCTGCATCAAACCATTCGAAAGAATCGTACGGAAGCTCTATCTGGACGTTCTGTGTCTTACCTTTAGCAATGCTAACCCGTTGGAAACCACGAAGAGTTTTTTGCGGACCTTCTTTGTCGTCAGGACGGCAGATGTACACTTGAACCACTTCTTCACCGTCTCTCTGCCCGACGTTACTTACCGGGATAGTAAGGATTGCTTTTTCGCCTTTGGTCAGCTTCGATTGGTTCAGGGTAGCTTTCCCATAAGAGAAACGGGTATAACTTAAACCGTAGCCGAATGGATAAAGAGGTGTTTCCGTCATGAAACGGTAGGTACGTCCTTTCATCGAATAATCTTCATAATCCGGTAATTGTTGCATGCTTTTATAGAAAGTGATAGGCAGACGTCCGGCAGGATTGTAATCTCCGAAAAGAACATCGGCAACGGCTGTTCCACCTGCCTGTCCGGGATACCATGCTTGCAGGATAGCATCGCAATTCTGCGTTTCAGGCACGATGGCCATTGCCGAACCGGAGAAGTTGACGAATACTGTTTTCTTTCCATTCTTCTTTAGAAGAGCAAGAACTTCGCGCTGGATGGCGGGCAATTCGATTTCTGTACGGTCGCCGCCTTTGAATCCGGGGTCGGATACCCGCATGGATTCTCCTTCCAATAGGGGGGAGATACCTCCGGCAAAAATAACTACATCTGCGCTTTGCAACTTGTTCAGGATTTCACGGGCATCCATTGGAGTTTGTTTTGCCAAGTCGAAGTTCAGTGCAGGGTTATCTTTAACCTGAATAAAACGCAACTCGATGTCGTAACTCTTTCCTGCTTCGTAGTTGAAAGAATACAGATTGGTATGATTCTTGATGTTGGTGGCTTCTGCTATTTGCTTGCCGTTGAGGAATAAAGTAACTCCTCCGTTAGTCATCACGCGGAAAGTGGCGGCACCGGAATCTGTTGGGCGGAAAGTGGAACGATAGATGGCGGTGAAGTTTTTCAATCCTACACCGGGAGCAAATACGGTAGAACCTTCTGCACTGAAATGGAAAGGAGTGGTCAGACGGTCGGTTGCGGCAATTTTGCCTTTATATTCGCGGTTATTCCAGTAGGTGGCGTTGAATCCGGCTTCTCCGTCGATGCTGCACTGATTGAATAGGCTGTGCAGGGTGGTGTCGTTTGTATATCCGCATACAGGTTCGTAGATGATTTGTGCGTCAGGTAGTTTGGCGCGTATTCCTTCCAGTAGAGTAACGGTATGTGAAGGGAAGCCGTTGTAGTTCCCCCATTGCATTACCGAGTCGTTGGCGTTGGGGCCGATGACTGCGACTTTCATCTGACGGTTTAATGGAAGGATGTTGTTATTGTTTTGGAGTAATACCAGACTTTCATGTGCCATTTTCAGTGCCAGTTCTTTGTGTTTGGGACAGTCGATAACAGAAAATGGAATGTTACTCCAGGGATGAGTCGAATTCATTTCTCCCAGTTCAAAGCGGGCTTTCAGTACTCTTTTGACTGATGTATTGATTTTCTCTTCCGAAATCAGGTCTTTTTTCACAGCATCGGTGATGCTTTTGAAGTTACCGCCACATTCGAGATCTGTTCCGCTTAAAACAGCGTCGGCAGAGGCATGGGCGGCATCGGGATGCGTTTCATGTTTCTTGCGTTGGAAAAAGTCTCCGATTGCTCCGCAGTCGGTGACTACGATTCCTTTGAATCCCCAGTCGTTGCGGAGAATTTGGGTTAACAGACGGTTGCTACCGCAGCAGGGATCGCCTTCGAAACGGTTGTAAGCGCACATCACTTCTTTGACTCCTGCTTTTTGTACCAGTTCCTTGAAAGCAGGAAGGTAGGTTTCCCATAAGTCTCTGGGTGCAATGTTTTCTGCGTTGAAGCTGTGACGGTTCCATTCGGGACCCGAGTGTACGGCAAAGTGTTTGGCGCAGGCATGAAGTTTGTCATATTCGGCATCTTCCGGTCCTTGCAGACCTCTGACTGCTGCCATTCCCATACGCCCGCTTAAATAAGGGTCTTCACCGTATGTTTCCTGTCCCCGTCCCCAGCGGGGGTCGCGGAAGATATTGACGTTGGGAGTCCACATGGTCAGTCCCTGATAACGTTTATATTGTCCTTTTTCATTGAATTGGCGGTTCTTGGCGCGTGCTTCGTCGGATACGGCATCAAATACTTCGTATAATAGTTCGTCGTTGAAAGAAGCGGCCATACCTATGGCTTGCGGAAAGACAGTAGCCAGTCCGGCGCGGGCAACGCCATGAAGAGCTTCGTTCCACCATTCATACGGCTTAATGCCAAGCCGGGGAATAGCCGGTGAGTTGTTTTGCATCAACGCCACTTTTTCTTCTAATGTGAGGCGTTGAAGTAAATCATCCGCCCGTTGTTCCACAGTCAGCTTCGTGTCCTGATAGGGATACTTGCTGGGTTGTTGTGCCTGTACATTTACCCCTTGAATTCCGATAAGACAGGCAATGATCCATTGCTTTTTCATTTTCTAGTTTTTTTGGTTTTTAGATTTGAGACTGCAATAGTACGCGCTTTTCATTATTTTTGTGGGGAATATCCGGTAGAAAAGGAGGATTTCCTATGCAAGGCTTATTTGGAGCCGATAAATCCATAGACCTGTTCAAAGATAAAACATTTTGTTGAATATAGCATAAGCTTTGCAATGTAAATAGATGATACCGAAATGTTGTTTTGATACTTATATCAGAGATATGTCTTGTTGAAATTTGAGTATTTAAGAGATAATTATAGCTGGATTACAGATATTTACTACATTTGCGAACGACTGGTAGTTCTTCTGGTTGTGTATAGAATATCCTTTTGGTACATTGTACGTTGGGGATATTCTCGTTTGTATAAGAAATAATCGTAAATAATGAATATTGGAGGACATAAATGAATAGTGATTATAAAGTTGGCGATTTAATTTATGATGCAAATATTTATGATGGAATGAATACCAGCATGGATGATTTGCAATTTTATAAGCGGTGGTTACCTAAAAACAAGGATGCCCGAATACTTGAGCTTTGCTGTGGAACTGGCAGACTTACTCTTCCTATTGCAAAGGATGGATATGATATAAGTGGGGTTGATTACACTGCTTCAATGCTCCATCAGGCTAAGATGAAAGCTGCCGAGGCTGGACTAAGAATCAATTTCATTCAGGCGGATATCAGGACTCTGGATTTACAGAAGAAGTACGACCTTATTTTTATTCCATTTAATTCGATCCATCATTTATATGAGAATGAAGATTTATTTAAGGTACTTCATGTCGTTAAAAATCACCTCAAAGACGGAGGCTTATTTCTGTTGGATTGTTTTAATCCGAATATTCGGTATATAGTTGAAGGTGAGAAAGAGCAGCAGGAAATAGCCACGTATACAACTGGCGATGGAAGAGAAGTCTCGATAAAGCAGACAATGCGATATGAAAATAAAACCCAGATTAATCGGATCGAATGGCATTATTTTATCAATGGTGAATTCAATTCTATTCAAAATCTGGATATGAGAATGTTTTTCCCTCAAGAGTTGGATTCATATTTGGAATGGAATGGTTTTAGTATTATTCATAAATATGGAGGATTTGAAGAAGAAATATTTAATGATGATTCGGAAAAACAGGTGTTTGTTTGTCAATGTAAGTTTGGATATTGATGTGTTGTTGACAGGCAAATCTCTTTATCTTGTATGAAAAGTCCCTTTATATCAGTTTACTCTATCGAATTTCGATTGATCGAATAATGAGACAACTGGGTATAAAGGGACTTTTTATATGCTTATCAAAGAGTTATTTTTTTCTCTCTTTGTATTCTGACGGGGTAATTCCTATCACTTTCTTGAAGCACTTGCTGAAATATTTCGGATCGTTGAACCCCGTCATATATGCTACCTGGGAGAAGTTATATTCGTCGCTGTCAATCAGTTGTACGGCACGTTTGATACGTATTTCCCGTATAAAGTCAACAGGTGTCAGTCCGACGATTGATTTTAATTTCCGGTAGAAGATTGTACGGCTAAGCATCAACTGTTCTGCAAATTCGTCAATCGTTAGTTCGGCATTGTCCATCTGTTCTTCCATGTATGCCATTACTTTTTTCATAAATTGCTCGTCGTATGGAGTAATCTGTGGTTGTGAAGGAGTCAGAGGATCGGGAGAAGAGGTATTCTTTCCTTCCATCAGCCTATTCATATAGAGCTCCTGCAATGCTTTGCGTTGTCGTAACAAGGAGGCTACACGGGTCTTTAGATAAGTAGCACTGAAAGGTTTGGTGATATAATCGTCAATGCCTTGTTCCAATCCGGCGATACGGTCGTCCAGAGAGGCTTTGGCTGATAATACAATGATGGGGATATGGCAAATATTGTTGTTCTCTTTGATTTGCCTAATCATTTCTAAACCGTCCATCACCGGCATCATAACATCGCTGATAATAAGATCGGGCAGGTCGTCAACAGCATGTTGCAATCCCTCTTCACCATTGGAAGCTGTGATTACCGTATAATTCTCCGACAAAATACTTTTCAGAAAAGCCTTTAACTCTTCATTATCTTCTACCACCAATATGGAGAAACCATCCGAATTAGTCTCAAGGTCTTCTTTTTCTTCCACCTCTTCTGGCGCTTTCATGCTATCGACGGGATGAGGTGCTGAACTCTGACTATCATTCAGGATAAATTCGACTTGTACATCCTCTTCGAAAATTTCCCGTTGTAAAGGCAAGCTTACTGTAAAACGGCTGCCTATTCCGGGTTGACTATTTACTGTAATAGTGCCATGATGCATTTCCACCATCTCTTTCACGAGAGACAGCCCGATGCCGGAAGATGGTTGCAGAATATTCTGTTTTACCAATGACTCGAAGCGTTGGAACAAGGAATGTTGCTTTTCTACTGCAATTCCGATTCCTTCGTCTGCAACCTCTATCTCTACCGTCTTCTCTTTCGTTGTGATATTGACTGTAATCGACTTGTCGGCAGGTGTATATTTGAATGCATTGGAAAGCAGATTGAAGAATATCTTTTCAAACTTATCTCTATCCACCCAGCTATATACCGACTGGATGGTAGAAGTCAGCTGATAGTTTATGTTCTTTTCTTCAGCTATCAGTTTGAAGCTACTCATCACCTTTTGCAAAAGTGGGATCAAATCGGTCTCTTCAATCAGCAGTTTCATTTTCTGATTCTGAATCTTGCGGAAATCCAGAATCTGATTCATCAGTCGGAGCATGCGCTCTGTGTTCTGATGTACCAAAGTCAAATGCTCACGGGCGGAAGGAGAAAGCGGTTCATTCTCTAATACCTCTGTCACAGGGCTACTGATTAAAGTTAGCGGAGTACGTAACTCATGAGATATGTCAGTAAAGAATCGCAGTTTGATATTTGCTAATTGTTGTTCCATATCCACTCTGTGACGTAACCGGTAGATGTAAAATAATACATATACGATGCTTGCCGTAAAGAGTATGAATAGAATGAAATAGAACAGCCATGCCCAGTAGGTTTCCCAAAAGGTGGGGAGTACATGTATAGATAGAGTCTGTACATTGTCCACCCAGACCCCGTCACTGTTTGTTGACTTTACCTGCAACTGATATTTGCCTGCAGGCAAGTTGATGTAGCTAGCGGAACGGTTATTATCTGCTTCATTCCATTCTTCTTCTAGTCCTTGCAGGCGATAGGCATATAAAATCCCTTTTGGATTGACATAATCAAGTGCAGCAAACTGGAAAGTTACATTCCTTTGAGAGGGCTCCAGTTCCAATTCTTCCAGATTGTCAATGGAGTGATCGGTAAGGTGTCCTTGAATCTTGAGTCCTGTAAACACAATAGGAGGAACATAGCTACTCTTCCGCATCTTCTCCGGAGAAACTTCCAGAAAGCCTTTATCAGTTCCTAAGATAATCTGGTTGCGGGCATTGATAATAGGAAGAGCTTCGGAGAAATTGAATTCCTGATAGATGGAACTTAATTCATAGTTCTCAAAAGTTTCTTTGGCTGGATCGAATTTGGAGAGCGCAATCTCCGAAACAACCCATAGTTGGTTCTGTGTATCTTCAATCATTGATAGTGCCAGATCGGAAGCCAGCCCGTTGTTCTTGTCGTAGTTTTTGAATTGGATATTCTCGTTCAGCAGATTGGGAGATATCACTTTATTTACTCCTCCGGTAAAGCTGACAACATAAGTCGTTTTATTCTTGTCCGTATAGATATGCATGATATCGTTGGCACTAAGACTGTTTTTATCTCCCGGTCTACGGATATTCCGGTAGAATTTAATCTCTTCCAGGCGTTCGAAGTTGTTCGAGAATGTCAGCAGTCCGTTAGTTGTTCCCACTAAAATCACTCCTCCCGGAGCTTCTGCAATATTGCGTACTTTCATACCGTAAGCTATGGGATAGTTTCTTAACTCATTATTACTATGAATAAATGAAACTTTTCCATCTTTAGCTTGTGCCAGCAGATTTAATCCGCCCCCATAACATCCTATCCAAATATTATTACGACTGTCCTGAAAGATAGCATAAATGCTATTACTGCTTAAACTATAAGGATCATTTGTCTGGTGTTCAAAATGGTGAATAGAGTAATGATTTGCTCCTGTCTTTTTAAGTTGGAAAAGTCCGATTTCTTTAGTCCCCAACCATATATTTCCATCTTTGTCTTCCAGAATTGAATATACCCCATTATAAAACGATTGTTTTTCCTTAATGATATTTCCTTGTTTGGATAAGTACCCCACCAGGTTACCATCCGGTGCGAATATCTGGATATAATTAGATTTTGATGCTGTCCATAGACGTTTATTGCTGTCTTGCAGGAATGCACGTGTTTCTGCCTCGTAATCAGTCAGGTTAAATTGATAGCTCTGTGGGAAGAAGCATAGTTTCTCTACACCACGTGCTGTTGCAAACCAACAGTTTCCCTGATTATCCAATGTATAAGACCTGACTAACGGACTGAAAATAGACTTAGGATTATTGATATCCGTAAGAAGCGGTTTGAGAGTTCTTTCCGGTCATAGTAGCAAAAGTTTCCTTCCGTGGGGAGTAACCATAGGTTTTTCGCATTGTCTTCAAAAATAAGTTTACGACTTTTACGCCCATGCTTGATAATCTCATCTTTGGGGGTGAACAGATGTTCTTTTTCATTGGTCGCGAGGTTAAGATGAACAATGCCCGGATCTTTTGAAAAAATCCAGATATCTCCCAAGTGGTCTTGATAGACAGATTCTACATCGTTGGAAGTTTGGGTAGCTGTACGGATGTCTATTTGCTGGAAACTGTTCTTCGGGATAGAATACAAAATCACTCCATTATCCGTTCCCAATGCCAGCATATCTTTTCCTATGGTAGTGACATTGTTTATTTTATGATGCGGATAAGGAATATCTACGAATTTCAGTTTTTTAGTGTGGAAGTCATATCTGGCTAACTTGTCATTTTCTGCAATCAGACAGATCGTTTCCTTTATTTGGGTGATGAACTGGAAAGGAAAGTCTGTATCCAGTGTTTTCTTTCCTATGATGGAAACACCTTTATCCGTCAATATCCATTCATCTTCTTCAGAGTCTTGATAAATGTTAAATATTTGATTTCCTTTCAGGTTGTGGTTGGAAGCTGAATAAAGTGTGATGCCTTCTCCTTTTTTGCATAATTGTTCGTCCACTCTGAATGCATATCCGCTTTCACAGAGAATCCAGGCAATCCCTTTCTCCAGTGAATAAATGCGTGTAACATTGTTAGTTTGTTTCGTGGAAAGTTCAATAGGTTGGAGAACATCAATAAACTTCTCGGTTTCCACATCAAAAAGGCAGGCTTGTCCATCGTAAGTGGGGCACCATATATCTCCGTATTTGCTTTCTGAAATAGTTCCCATGCGATTACTGCCGAATGCATATTTACTCTCTTGCGAAGTTTTATATGTCTTAAAAGTGTATCCGTCAAACTTGTTAAGCCCGTTCCAGGTACTAAACCAAACAAGCCCTTTCTGATCCTGTAAAATGCTCATTACATTACCTTGAGCGAGACCGTCACTCACGGAGAAATGTTTAACTTGGCAGATAGGTTGAGCAGCTATATTGATCGCTATTGTTAGAAGAAGAAATAAAGTATGGAGCCGTTTCATAGTAGTTACTTTAATGTTTATAGCAAAAATAAACAAAACAATGCAGAATGGAAAGTCCGATAAGTGGTTTGAACGAATAATACTCGTTTTTTCCTATTTTTTCCTCTTCATCCTATACAGCATTGATCTCTATGTTGTGTTTTGAACAAAAATAAGAGAGTAATATTAGTTAAAAAAATCCTCTTTATAATCTGAATAAGATTATAAAGAGGATAATTTTATTGACAAGAGTTGCATGGGGTATGGTGAGATGAAATCATAATTGGGGAATAAATTGCACAAGACTTTCACAAGTATCCTCCTGCCAATGCCTAAAATCATAGCAAAGCTAATTAAATAGTTTTTCGAATTGCAATATTTATTAATTTATCTTATGGTATTTATGAAATTTTTAATATATTGAAGAAATTTTGTGCCAACTTTCCGTAACTCGTTGATTTTGCTTATGTTTGTAGGTAAAATAAAGAATGAAGTGAATGAATATGTCTACACAGCTATTATATAATGATTTCCCTACTTTTTTACGGAAATATTTTCCTTACAAAGTACAAAAGATTTCATTGAATGCAGGTTTCACTTGCCCCAATCGTGATGGTACAAAAGGATGGGGTGGATGTACTTACTGCAATAACCAGACTTTTAATCCGGATTATTGTCGGACAGAGAAATCTATTGCAATTCAATTGGAAGAAGGTAAATGCTTTTTTGCCCATAAATATCCGGAAATGAAATATTTGGCCTATTTTCAGGCCTACACCAATACATATGCGGAGTTGGAAGGCTTGAAGCGTAAGTATGAGGAAGCATTGGCGGTGGATGGGGTAGTCGGGCTGGTGATTGGTACGCGTCCCGATTGTATGCCGGAAAGTTTGTTGCGTTATCTGGAAGATTTGAACAAACATACGTTTCTCATGGTAGAATATGGGATCGAAAGCACTTGTGATGAAACCTTAAAACGCATCAATCGGGGGCATACTTATGCAGATACAGTAGAAGCTGTGTGTCAGACAGCGGCCTGTGGTATCCTGACAGGTGGACATATCATCCTCGGACTTCCGGGAGAAACACATGATACAATGGTGGCACATGCCGAAATTCTTTCCGATCTGCCTTTAGCTACACTTAAAATCCATCAGTTACAGTTGATCCGTGGTACGCGAATGGCGCATGAGTATGACGTAACTCCTGCTGGCTTTCATTTGTTTAACGAGGTTGAGGAATATATTGATCTGGTGATTGATTATGTAGAACATCTCCGTCCCGATATGGTTGTGGAACGTTTTGTTTCCCAATCTCCTAAAGATTTATTAATAGCTCCGGACTGGGGATTGAAAAATTATGAATTTGTAGCTCGTTTACAAAAAAGAATGAAAGAAAGAGGTGCTTATCAAGGTAAGAAGTATAGGGATTCGGAAAAAAGGATTATTTTTGCAAACGATAAACTTACCACTTAATAAATAGCTGTTTTGCGGAGTATAGAATAGTGGAAGAAATGTTTAATGGATTTGAAAGATGGAAAGTAAAACAAGAATTAAAGGAAATGTCCACTATGTGGGAGTAAATGACCGTAACAAGCACAGATTTGAAGCGATGTGGCCATTGCCCTATGGAGTTTCATATAACTCTTATCTGATTGATGATGAAATGGTGGCATTGGTAGATACGGTAGATATCTGTTATTTTGAAGTCTACTTGCGTAAAATCAAGCAAGTGATTGGAGAACGTCCCATTAATTATTTGATTATAAATCACATGGAACCGGATCATTCGGGATCTATCCGATTGATTAAACAACATTATCCGGAAATTATTATCGTGGGTAATAAGCAAACATTCGGTATGATTGAAGGTTTCTATGGGGTAACCGGTGAACAATATCTGGTAAAGGACGGTGATTTCCTCGCTTTAGGACGTCACAAACTGCGTTTTTATATGACTCCAATGGTGCATTGGCCGGAAACGATGATGACTTTTGATGAAACGGATGGAGTTCTTTTCTCCGGTGACGGATTCGGATGTTTTGGTACTGTAGATGGCGGATTCCTGGATACCCGGATCAATGTCGATAAGTACTGGGGAGAAATGGTTCGTTACTACTCTAATATCGTTGGTAAATACGGAAGCCCCGTGCAAAGGGCTTTGCAGAAATTAGGTGGACTTCCCATTTCTGCCATTTGTTCTACTCACGGACCTGTATGGACAGAGAATATTGCAAAGGTGATCGGCATATATGATCGTTTGAGTCGTTATGATGCGGATGAAGGTGTTGTTATTGCCTACGGAAGCATGTATGGAAATACAGAGCAGATGGCGGAAGCTATTGCTGAAGAGCTTTCTGCACAGGGGGTTAAGAATATCGTTATGCATAACGTAACAAAGAGTCATCCTTCTTATATCATAGCGGATATTTTCCGTTATAAGGGATTGATTATCGGTTCTCCTACGTATAGTAATCAGATATTTCCGGAGGTGGAAGCGCTGCTTTCAAAGATTCTGCTGCGTGAGGTGAAGGGACGCTATTTGGGTTACTTCGGTTCTTTTGCATGGGCAGGTGCTGCGGTGAAACGTCTGGCGGAGTTTGCTGAAAAGAGTAAATTCGAATTGATCGGTGATCCGGTGGAGATGAAGCAGGCTATGAAAGACCTGACTTATACCCAGTGCGAAAATCTGGCACGTGCCATGGCGGACCGTTTGAAGAAAGATCGTTAAAACAGTGAATGAGATAATTTATTAACTAACCTATAAAATAATCGACTTATGAGACTTATTATTCAGCCGGACTACCAGTCCGTATCTCTGTGGGCTGCACATTACGTTGCCGCTAAAATAAAAGCTGCCAATCCAACCCCCGAGAAACCATTTGTATTGGGCTGTCCCACCGGATCATCTCCTCTGGGCATGTATAAAGCTTTGATCGACCTGAATAAGAAAGGAATCGTTTCCTTCCAGAATGTGGTAACATTCAACATGGACGAATATGTAGGATTGCCGAAAGAACATCCGGAAAGCTATTATTCTTTCATGTGGAATAACTTTTTCGGTCATATCGACATTAAACCCGAGAATACTAATATTCTGAATGGTAACGCTCCGGATCTGGATGCAGAATGTGCACGTTACGAAGAAAAGATCAAGTCATACGGTGGCATCGACCTGTTCATGGGTGGTATTGGTCCTGACGGACATATTGCATTCAACGAACCGGGATCTTCATTGACTTCACGCACTCGTCAGAAAACGTTAACAATGGATACCATCATTGCTAACTCCCGTTTCTTTGATAATGACATCAACAAAGTTCCTAAGACTTCTTTGACAGTGGGAGTAGGTACTGTGCTTTCTGCAAAAGAAGTGATGATTATTGTAAATGGTCATAACAAAGCTCGTGCTTTGTATCATGCGGTAGAAGGTGCTATCACACAGATGTGGACAATCAGTGCATTGCAAATGCATGAAAAGGGTATTATCGTTTGTGATGATGCTGCTACAGCTGAATTGAAAGTGGGTACTTACCGTTACTTCAAAGATATCGAATCTGCTCATTTGGATCCAGAATCATTGATTAAGTAATTTGTGATGAAATAATAGAAATAAGGGCTGCGCACTGAAAATGTGACGCAGCCCTTTTAATTTCTGATACTATTATGTGAAGATTAGATTTTGGATGATTGTCTAACGAGCAAGTATTTTGGCTATTTCTGTTGCTGCTACTTTATATCCTTCACCAGTGAAATGAATGTAATCATTTCCATAAAGTCCGTCTTTCATAGTTCCGTCCGCTTCGGTGAACCATTTGGTGGGATTGATATATTCAACTTTCTCGAATCGGTGATGTTGTAATATGTCATGAATCTTATCACATTGTGTGCGCACTTTACTCTGTTGTTCCTTACCGGATGGAAACAGACCTAAAAGAATGATACGTGATTCGGGGAATTGCTTCCGTACTTCATTGGCTACTGCGATAATTCCTTCAGCCGTGTTTTCAGGACTGTCTTTTCCACTTATCAGATTATTAATTCCAATGGCAATCACTATGTTTTCAGGGTGGCAACTATTGTAGTTATCATAACGGACACGCCAAAGCAGGTTTTGCGTGCGGTCGCCGGATATGCCGGCACTTTCCCAATTATCCTTTCCTATGGCATTGTCCATAGCCTCTTTGCCGGGCTTGTAAGTCACTTCTTTTCTGTTACCTCCCCAACCTTGTGTGATGGAATTTCCCAATAACAACAGTTTTAAATGTTTCCCATTGAGAGTGGCGGTTATGTCTTTTGCTACGCTGTTCCAGTCCGAGTTTTGGGTCCATCCGGCTGCCGAACGGAATTCATTTCCCGGTACAGGATGCACACGCATATTTTCCGCCCTGTTCGTAGCTTTGAGGATGAACTGCACAATAGGCTCGGGATTGTTGAGGGAGTGCGGGTGATGATCCACTCCAGGCTTATGAATAATAGTAATTGGTGCATGCAATTCCTCCATACGTTGTTCGAAAATGGCTGTGTTTTCAGCAACCGACACCACTTGATCAGCATCACCTACCACGTGCAGGATGGGGATTCCAGCTTTTGCCATTGTCGGTGCACAGTCTATCGGATTCTTTTTCCAGTTCAACGCTTCAGCTTCGTTTTTAAAACCGTAAGCATTGAGAAGTTGTTTCGTATCCATGGCGGAACCGGCAGATTTACCTTGTCCCATAGGCCAACTTTTGAAGTCCATTACGGGGGCATCTGCATAAATACATGCCACTTTTTCCGGGTTTTGTGCCGCCCAGTTATAGACAATCAGCCCGCCACGACTCATCCCTTCAAGTGCCACTTTCTTGTTGAATCCGGCTTTCACCATTCGCTTGTAAAAACTATTCCAGCGTTGAACAGCTTTATCCGAGCCATATAAGTCGGCTACATCACAGTAAACAATATGAAAGCCATGTTCCAATAATGCTATGTCAGTCTGTGGCTCATGCCCCCAAAAGCGTGCACGAATCATCCAAGGTTTTCCTATGGCTTCTTTTGCGGGCTCTACTACAAGGCATTTTACTCCCTCATTCTCAAATTCATACCCTTGGTGTCCATGGAAGTTGAATCGTTTGGCATCTTGTATTCCCAGTGATGTCTGCAGCTTTGTTGGAGAAGCTGTTGCTTTTACAGCGAGATATTTATATATCTTTTGGGCCATGACTCCTGCTCCGATAGAAGAGGGGTGCAGTTTGTCCGGTAGCATAACCGAATCCCACTGGTCGCCGAAGAGATTAAACAGATTGATAATTTCCAGTTGATTTTTCCAGGCCAATTCTTCCACCGTGGGGCGTACCTCGTTTTCTATCAGTTGTGCATTGATTTCCGAACCCTCCGGCAGGAAACAACGGATAGGAGTCAGGAGAATAATACGTGGATGTGATTTCAGATTCTGGTATGTGTCAATTAATGTCTGGTAATTGTCTTTGAATTCGTTTTTGTATTTCCAGTTTTGCGGTTTGGTATCGTTAGTACCTAATTTGATTAATACAATATCGGGCTGATATTCCAGAGATGCTTTGTAGGTATCTGTTTCGGAATATGGGTAATCTCCTTTAGACAATATAGTTCGACCAGAGGCTCCGAAGTTTTTGACCTCATACCCATCTCCCAGATAAGCTTGAAGTTGTGCCGGATAGCAGTTCATTTCCCGGTTGGGGATGAATGTTCCATAAGTAATACTGTTTCCTATGCACGCTACCCGTATGGGTTCACTTGCAAATGATTGGATAGTAATGAATAGACATACAAGAAAGATGCCGATGTGATTTAATTTTTTCATGATGAATATGATGATTTTGGTTTGTTGGGGGGATAACCAATCGTTGTTTTGCTGTGTATAAACGAACTGGCATGCTACTAATAATAAAACTTATTTATTCACGTTCCTATCATATAGCATACCAGTTCGATTCATTTTTCGGCTTTTATACCTCTTCCAGCCAGCCTTTCCCTTGCCGGATGATTTCCAGTTCGTCGTCGGTACATTTCACTACAGTGGAAGGTTCTATACCTCCGATACCTCCGTCAATGACCAGATCGACAATGTCACCGAACTTCTCATCTATCAGTTCGGGATCTGTCATATATTCCAAGTCCTCATGCTCTTCGTAAGGCAGAGTGGTCGTCATAATGGGAGCATCCAGCAGGCGTGCGATTTCGCGGATTATATTATTATCCGGCATACGGATACCCACTTCTTTCCGGTTGCGGAAGATTTTGGGTAACCGGTTGGTTCCGTTCAAAATAAAGGTGAATGGCCCCGGAAGATTATGCTTCATCAGCTTGAATATATTATTGTCTACTTTCGCATATTCGCTGATGCTACTCAAGTCATAACAGATGATAGACAGATTGTTCTTTCTAGGGTCTATCTCTTTGATCCGGCATATCCGTTCTATAGCACGTTCCTTCAAACCATGACAGCCGATGGCGTACATCGTATCAGTGGGATAGATAATCAGTCCGCCGTCATTCAGGATGTCGATGATTCGTTGTAAATCCTGCGGGTTATTATTTTTGTCATATAGCTTCAGAAGCATAATTCATTCTCCTTCTCTCTTATTTGAGTTTCTTTTTTAAGAAATCCAGTGCCTTTTCTGCTGCTTTCTCTGTCACCTTTTGTTTGATTGAATCCTTATTGGCGGTAGCGGCAGAGTCCAGTCCCAGTTTCTGTCCGAGTTTGCTGATAGCTTCATCGGCTACAGCCTCGACAGCTTGATTGGCCATGCTTTTAGTATCGACGCTGACTTTCGGAGAGGTAAATGAACCTCCGATCTTCAAGTCAAGAGTCATTAGTTTAGAGATATTGCCTACAGATGCCGGCAACTTCACTTTTCCGGAGTAGTCGATGGTTTGATCGAGGCCTGTGCTACCGGAAAGATTCAATGTGTAGTCTCCCATCTTGATATCGAACGGTTTGGTTTCTACGCGTCCGTCTTTGATGGTGAAATCCAGTGTCATATCTTTCACCTTCATGTCTTTCAGACTTGGCTGTTTAACGGCATCGGCTATTTCGTCGATTGCTTTCACTCCGCTTAAACTAAGATCACGGGTGGAAAGGCTACCATCACCTTGCATTGTATTCAGTACAGGGCTCATGGTTGCATCCAAATCTGTCAGTACATTAATACTTCCGGAGAAATTACCTTTCAGGTTTTCGAAGATAGGAGCCATCTTCTGCACCATGTCCAATTCTTTGTAAGCTTGTGCGAAACCGATATTGGAGAGTTTGAATCCGGCTTTCATTTCCGGCTTCTTTACGTTGGCAGTGGAGTAGTAGCCGTTCATGACCACGTTGCCACCCATGGTATTCATGGAGAGGTTTTTCATATCCACTTTGCCATCTTTTACCACAAGCTTGCCGTTCATATTATTGAAAGACATCTTATCGAATAACACCTGTTTCAGGTTAGCGTCCATTTGGAAGTCGATGTTGCGGGGAACTTCCATAATACCCGTGGCAGCTGTAGCTACGGAGTCGGTAGACGCAGTTTCTGATGCAGTCGCTTCATCCGCAGAAGCAGCCATGAAGTCGTTCAGATTGAAATAGTTGGAACGAATATTCAGGTTTCCTTTCAATGTAGTACCTTTCAATGCGTAACCGATATAGTTTTCAAACCGACTGTCGGCTGTGATATCATTCTTTCCGATGTTGACGGTTGTCTCGCTCAACTGGAGGTATTTCGGGGTGAAAGTGAAGAGAGACTTCTTGATTTCTACGTCCGGCATATCTTTCATTTTGAGTTTCATACCCGTCAGTCCGATAGTACCTGAAGCTTGCATACGTTCGTATTCCTCTTTTTCGATATAGGAAAGGCGTCCTGACATTTGCATATCGGCGTCAATGGTACCGTTCAACTCCATATCTCCAAGTGGATAGACTTGTTTTATCATACCTAAATTGAGAATCCCTTTAGCTTCAGCTTTAAAGTCCGGATCGCTGATCGGTGTTTTTACATTAGCCGTCAGGCTAAACGGATTTCCGGCAAGACGGAAACTGAAAGGATTGATATTGACCGTCGTCAGGTCGATATTTCCTCCCGGGTTCTGGACGTTGGCACTGATATTGATTTGATCCACTCCTGCCGGTAAAGCCGGATAGCGGAACATGGCATTCTTGACTTGCATATCAATGTTGAATGCAGGAACGGTGTCGCCTTGCAAGATACCTTTGGCCGTTGCAGTAAGCGTAGCGGTTCCGTCTGTTTTCAGACTGGAGAATTCCGTTGCATAAATGGCTGGAATCAGTGACAAGATTTCCTTAAACCCGATATCGTTCGTGTTAAGTTTCAAGTCTATGTCGATAGCCGGATCTTTCAAGGCTACCCAACCGTCGATACCTGCCTGAATGGCGTTGAGGCGGATGGTGTTGTCTTTTAATGTGTATTTGTTATTGGCAAGGTCGGCATCCACATCCATTGTTGCGGAGATATTGGCATTGGCCAGGAAAGGGATTCCATTCATCTTGTAAGTAAGTGATTTGGTTTCCGCTTCCAACTTCAGAGTAGTGCGGTCACTTCCTAAGTCTCCGGCGCAGACTGCGTTAAAGTCGCGGATATCAGCATACATCTTTCCTTGTTGATCGTCATAAATCAGGTTCATGTTTTTGATAACAAAGCGTTGTAGCTTCACTTTGAAAGGAGAAGATGCTTCTTCTTCTGAAACAGGAGCTTCGGCTGTTGCTGTTGTATCCGGTTTCATAATATCCCAGTTGGCACGTCCGTCCGGCAATACAATGGCATGTAACCGTGTATCTTCAATGAATATTTTAGAAATATCGTAACCGCTATCTCCGAAAAGAGAGAATAAGTTGACTGCGGCAGTAACTTCTCCGGCCTGTACAAGGGTGTCGTTGGCAAATTCACCAGTACCTTTTAACCAGAAATCCTCGAGAGTGACAGAAGCCTGTGGAAAGTTACGGAACAGGCTAATGTTAAGGTTCTTAAAGTCAAATTGTGCATTAAGCATCTTGTTGCCTTCTGTTTTTACAATGTCGGCTATCTTTCCCTGGAAGGCGAAAGGAAGAAGGAACATCAGAATGATGATGACTCCTACTGTGATAGCTGCGATTTTCAAACCTTTTTTCATTTGCTTCTATTTTAAGAGTTTGAGATATTACAAAGAGCAAAACTAATAAAAGTTTTTGATATAGAGGGAGAATCAGTTCCTTTTCTTTCGTCTTGATACGAAAGAAAAGGAACCAAAAAGAAAGAATCAAGGCTACGTTTTTCCGACTACTCCGGTGTTTCCTCCGGCTAAAGGGCAGAAACTCGCTACGCTCAAACAGTTTGCCCTTTTTAACGCCGGAGAAACCACCTGCGCTTGACGTCGGAAAAACGAGGCCGGGAGGCCATGCGGGGGCACTGTTTGATGGAGATATTGTGTGTAGGATGATTTTTATGTAAGTGTGTAGATGACAAAGATGGATAGGTGCGGAGGTCGGGAAGAATAGGCTATTTTTTCTTTCTAAGTTCTTCTGCAATTCTCCATTGTAAGGCGGCTTCTCCTTCTTTCCCGACTTTCAACAGAGCGTCTCCGAAGAGTTCGTGTGCACCGGCATGTTCCGGTTTCAGGCTGGTGGCCTTGTCCAGGTCGGCAATGGCACCTTCTGTGTTTTCTGTTTTTAGCCGGAGCTTTCCGCGGTTATAGACAGCTTTAAAGTTTGCCGGATAGAGGGTGACTGCAATGTTGAAGCAGTTTTCAGCATCGAAATACTCTTTGTTGTTGAAGAGAGTGATTCCTTTGCGTATCCAGGCATCCACATAATTAGGGTCGAGACTAAGTGCCTTGTCGTAGTTGGCGAGGGCGGCACGTGAGTCGTGTGCCTGGGTGATACATTCGTTACCCATTAATAGATATTCGTGAGCATATTGGCGGAGGCGTTCCTGCTGTTCGCGCATTTGCTCTTTGAGTTTCTTATTCTGCTCTTTCAAGGTGTTTATGACACCGAGTTTACGTCGGATAAAACGGCGGGGAACAGGTTTCTCAATATCATAGCGGGAATGAATGGCGCGGAAAAACTGTTCCAGACATTCCTCCATGTCTCCTTTGTCGAAAGCGCGTGAAGCAGCAGCGTATTGCACGTCGGCCTGCGCTTGTTTCAGAGCTTTGTCGATAGCCTGCCGGTCGTTGAAACGTCCGGCAAAGTTTACGATTTCGGGGCGGACGAAGACGTCAGCACGGTTAATAGGCTTTTTGAGCTGAATACCGTCCAGTGAGGTACAGCGGCTTAGTGCCACGTATGCTTGTCCACCTGCAAATACACCACCTGTGAAGTCGATGACTACACGGCTGAAAGTCAGTCCCTGACTCTTATGGACAGTGATGGCCCAAGCTAACCGAATGGGATATTGTGTGAAGCTACCTAAGACTTCTTCTTCTATTTCTTTTGTCTTTTCGTTGTAGCGATAACGGATATTGCGCCATGATTCACGCTTTACGTCACATTCTTTTCCATTGTCGGTGATAACGTAGATGGTTTCTTCTTCCTCATCAATTCCGGCAATGACACCAATGGTACCGTTTACCCACCTGCGGTCGAAATCATTTTTAATAAAGATGATTTGTGCACCGGGTTTCAGTACGAGCTCTTGTGAGGTGGGTAGACTGCTTTCGGGGAAATCTCCTTCGATGACTCCTTCAAAAGTAATTGGGTCTCCGGGAAGTTCCGCCAGTTTCTTTTCGTTGATAGAGTCTACCGTGTCTCTACGGGTGGCCAGAGTGATATACATATCAGCTTCCGATTCTTCTATCTGGCTTCCATAACGGGTGTTCAGTAGTTGCAGATCAGCCGCTCCGGCTGTATTGTTCCGGATATGGTCGAGGACGCCGACAAAAACGGGGTCTGTTTGGCGGTATACCTTTTGAAGTTCGATGGATACCAGGTCTATCTGGCCGAATACTCTGGCAGAGAAAAAATAGGGTGTAGGATAGAAGCGGTTCAATATTTCCCGTTCGTCGTTTTTTACGACGGGCTCCAGTTGGAATACGTCGCCTACCAATAACAGTTGTTTTCCTCCGAAAGGTTCACGCAGATTGTGAGAGTATACACGTAGGATTCGGTCGATGGCATCAATGATATCCGCCCTTACCATTGAAATCTCGTCGATGATGACCAGTTCTATTTGTTCCAACAGCTTCCGATGAGGCTTGGTGTATTTGAAAAATTCATGGATACGACCACGCTGGAGACTCAAGTTCGGGTCATCCGGCAGCAGCGGATAGAAAGGGAGTTTGAAGAAACTATGCATCGTACTTCCTCCGGCATTGATAGCAGCGATGCCTGTCGGGGCGAGTACAACGTGTTTCTTTTTGGTATTTTCGCAGACGTAACGCAGGAATGTAGATTTCCCTGTACCCGCTTTCCCGGTCAGGAAAACCGATTGACGCGTATATTGAATCAGGTTCAGGGCGTCCTGAAACGCTGCGTTATTGGTGTCTACGCTCATAATCAGATAATACCAAAATGCTTCATTGCCTTGCTGATGCCATCCTCGTCGATGGGAGCTGTCACATAATCGGCAGCGGCTTTCACATCCTCTTTGGCTTGTCCCATGGCTACTCCGATGGCTGCATGGCGGAGCATGCTGATGTCATTTCCTCCGTCTCCGAAAGCCATGGTATCTTCGAGTTTAATATCAAAATAGCGGATTATTTCATCAATGCCCTTTTGCTTGGTGTCTCCTTTGGCGGTCACATCGGCAAATGCAGGATACCATCGGCCTATCTCGCAGGTAGGAATAGACGGACGGATTTCTTTTTCTTCCTCTTCCGTGATAAAGGGTGTCATTTGGATGACTTCCTTACTGGTTGCCTCCTCGAAAGATACAGTCGGAATCACATTCACGTGCAGGAAATCATAGAATATCTTTTTCACCATGTCATTGGGCTGGCAAACGGAAATGTTGTGTTCCTCTACAAAGATACAGGGAACGCCTTTTTTCTCGCAGAAATCTCCCATCGCTTTTACTTCGTCCTGGGGGATGGCACTTTTATAGATTACCTGTTCCCCGACAAAGCAGTAAGCCCCGTTCATGGTGATATATCCATCAATCAGATTCCGGTCTTGCAATTCGGAGAGGTTGTTGATAATGGCTTTCGGACGTCCCGTAGCGATAAATATCTTCAGTCCTTTTGCACGGGCGGCTTCCAGTGCCTCAATGGTAGACGACGGGATGCGGTGAGTTTCAAAACTGACCAATGTTCCGTCTATATCAAAAAATAATGCTTTCGTCATAAATTCTTTTTTGAATGGAGTACAAAAGTACTATTTTTCTATGTAAATAGCAATTAGGAGATTTCTCTTATGCTTTTTTTAAATCTCTACTCTTATCGATAGGAACACAATTATTTAAAAGTGCCTAATAAAATGATTAATTATAATAGGTTCCTTTATTCTTTTGACTAAAAAAGTTTCCCAAGCATGGCATCAAGTCTTTATTCTTCTAACGAATTCTCCTTATACTTCTCTCCATAGAGTTGCTGGTACTCCTTTTGGAAACGGTCATAAACACTTTGTGCATACGCTTTTTGTCCAAGTTTCTTGAGTGCTTTTATTTTGAAAGTCAATGCCGTTTCGCTCATTCCGTCAAACGAGAAAAGCACGTCGGACAATACGATAACCTTTCTGGGTTCATTATTCGCTTCTACGATAGGAAGCAGTTTCTCGATGATCCGGATGAAAAGTTCGTCATGGTTAATTTTGATATTGCCAAACCATTCGTAATCTACAAAAGTAGGCAGTAAGGTGCCTCGTTGCAGCAGGCCGATAAATCAGAATCCTAATTATTAATGGGATGGCAATTATGCTTCTTTCTGTTTTAATAAGACGGGATATTGCAGAACTTGATAAAACTAACAGTCTGTCCGGATATTCCCTTGGGGGGATTTAATCGGGCTTTAAAAATCTTGAATCAATGAAACAAATAAAATATTTATCCTTTATCCCTTTTCTAGCTCTTCTCTGCTTGATGACGGGATGTGAAAATGACAAAGATGTGTATTACCCTTATGTCAATGTTCCGCTTACTACGCACAATCCGGTGCTCGTTGAGGGAGAAGTCCTGCATATCGGTATTGGTTTGGACGGTGTGAATTATCGTGTAGAGAGTGATAATGAGGATGTGGTGACTGCCGAGGTGGTCGGCAACGAGATACTGTTGACAGGCGGTGACATAGGTAGCACCATCGTTCGCCTTTCGGATGATAGCTACAATCGTGTTCTCATGACGGTTGAAGTACGTAAACTTCAGGAACTGACACTCGAATCGTTCCCGGAGGGAGTGGAAGTATTGCGTCTGGATAATGACGGCGTTATTCTTCGTGAAATGAAAATCCTGACCGGTAATGGCGGTTATACAGTAACCAATTCTGCTCCTGAAGCCATCAGTGCTGAAATTGTGGAAGACCCCGACGTAACAGGAGGATATAAACTGATACTTGGCGGTAAAGCAAATGTCGATCAGGCAACGATTACTGTGACAGATTCCCGAAACAAGTCAGCTACTCTTAAAGTGCGGGTGACGAATCCGATTCGTCCTGTTCTGTTTGATAAAGAGGGGACTCTTGAGGGAGAATATGTGTACGAGGGTACGCCTCAACAGATTTCTTTCAATATTACTTCCGGTAATGGCGGCTATACCGTTAAATCTCTGAATGAAGGGGTAGCTACTGTGGCAATCTCCGGCACTACAGTAACTGTTACTGTGGTAGGTGACGGTGGTACAACTATTACTGTGACCGACCAGGAAAAGGAAAGCCGTTCCATAGATTTATGGGTACCGCTCAATCTTGACGACCCGACGCCACGTATTTATTGGGATGGTTATCGTGCCGATATTAACACGGTCGGAGTTTCCAGTACCGGATCTTATGCAACGCCAAAAGATATGTACTGGTATCAACAAAACGGTGAAGTGAAAGATACATATTATGTCTACTTTAACGGTGGTTGGGCAAACAATTTAAATAGTGTGAATGCTGCCAACCGTAATCCGAAGTTTGAAACGACTATCAATGACACTAAGACTTCGTATACAGACAAAGCAGCCTCTGCCGTTAAACTGACCGAGTTTATTTTGGAAAAACGTATCGGTACAGGTCCGACGAGCCATCCGCATATCTATTTCATCTCTTTAAAAACAGAAGATGGTAAGCGTGGATTTATAGTGCATCGTTGGAATGAATAATAAAGACAAATAGGTTCTTAGTTTTTTTTTCAGGGTATGAATATGAGGGTCGGATGCTGTATTGCTCCGGCCCTCTATGTTTTGATAGAGCATACAAAATTAGAGGCTGCCTTTCGGTAATACCACGAAAACAACTATCTTTGCTAACTGTTTATTATACACATAACCTAACAATATTATGCAGTATGAACTATAATTTTGATGAAATAATAAACCGTCATGGTACAGATTCCGTAAAATGGGATGCAGTAGAGAATCGTTGGGGACGCAATGACCTGATTCCAATGTGGGTAGCTGATATGGATTTCCGCACAGCTCCTTTTGTCATAGAGGCTTTGAAAAAACGCCTGGAGCATGAAGTACTCGGATATACATTTGCTTGCAAAGAATGGTCGGAGTCTATTATTAACTGGGTGAAGGAGCGCCATGGTTGGGTGATTCGTGAAGAGATGTTGACTTTCACTCCCGGTATTGTTCGCGGCTTGGCTTTTGTGATCCACTGCTTTACGCAAAAAGGAGATAAGATAATGGTAATGCCCCCTGTTTATCATCCTTTCTTTTTAGTCACTCAAAAGAATGAACGTGAAGTGGTATTCAGCCCGTTAGTCCTGAAAGATGAACAATATTATATTGATTTCAACCGCTTCCGTCAAGATATTCAAGGATGCAAATTGCTTATTCTAAGCAACCCTCATAACCCGGGTGGACGTGTATGGACCAAAGAGGAACTGTCTCAGATAGCCGACATCTGCTATGAAAGCGGCACATTGGTTATCTCTGACGAGATTCATGCTGACTTAACCCTGCCTCCATACAAACATCCTACCTTTGCTTTGATTTCAGAGAAGGCACGGATGAACTCTCTTGTCTTTATGTCTCCCAGCAAGGCATTCAACATGCCGGGATTGGCTAGTTCTTATGCAATTATTGAGAATGACGAACTTCGTCACCGTTTCCAGACATATATGGAAGCAAGCGAGTTTAGCGAAGGACATCTCTTTGCTTATTTAAGTGTAGCAGCTGCTTACAGTCATGGTACAGAATGGCTGGACCAAGTGGTAGCATATATTAAAGGAAATGTGGATTTCACTGAAACGTATTTGAAAGAACATATTCCTGCTATCAAGATGATCCGTCCGCAAGCCTCTTACTTGATCTTTCTGGATTGCCGCGCATTGGGACTCAATCAGGAAGAACTGAACCGTCTTTTTGTAGAAGATGCTCATCTGGCGCTGAATGATGGAACAACATTCGGTAAGGAAGGCGAGGGATTTATGCGGTTGAACGTTGCTTGTCCACGTGCTACGCTGGAAAAAGCATTGAAACAGTTGGAGCAGGCTGTAATGGATTTAAAATAGTCTTTTAAGTCCATTACCCGGTTCGGAAATAAAATCAATCCGTTCAGGGGATGAAGCTATATTTCCTGTCTCACTCTTGCTTTTTACTATTTTATTTTGTATCTTTAGTGCTTCTCATCTTCCCAAAGACAGGTAATCATATTACAAAGTGACCAATATCATCTTATAAGGTGATATTGGTCACTTTGCAATGTGCCTATTGTCCCATTGTAACGGGACGACTTACCGGCTGCATAAAAAAACTAATCTCTGCACTGAAAACCCTTAATCTTTGCACTGAAAAGTCTTAAGTACAAGATTGAAAAACTAGTTTGTTGCAGTATGATGATATGACAATGCCTCAACTATGGCATCACATTTACCGGAATCAGCCGTACCTCACTATTCAAGCCGGAGGGTAATGGACTCCAATGTCCATAATTGGCCGGACGATAGTTCAAATCAACAATATTGATTTCTTTGAATTTGCGCCACTGCACTCCCTGCCTGTCTAATTCTGTAATTCGATTCGCAGGGAGATTCGTGACTTCTATCTCGATGTGGTTTTTTCCGGGTTTTAAGAACTGGCCCACCTTTAGTTGATAAGGCACTGCCCATGCGCATCCCGCTTCCTGTCCGTTGATGCGGACACGGGCACTTTCGCGTACATCTCCCAAATCAAGAATCCAGTCGTCGGCCTGCAAAGTCGGCAATTCGATGTCTAAGGAATAAACACCGGTTCCCATGTTCGTTTGGGCTGCCGGATGATCGATATGGGTCCATGAACAGGGGCGATCTATATCAAATGTTCCTTGAATTTCCGGTTTGCTTTCGGCGAAGTGTAACTTCCAACCATGATCCAGACGAAGACTGAAAGGTTGCTCTTTGACATACTTCCACGGTTTGGATGCCTGCAAAGGTTGTTGATATGTTTGCAGAATGAACGATTCACCGGATTTTAATTGCAGATAGACTTGTGTTTTTCCGTTTGCCTGTCTTACCTTAGCTTCACCACATTCTCCGGTCATGGGATTGAAGAGAGCGGCTGCGGCTGCATTCGTTCCCAATGTGATCCAACCGTCCACTCCTTTATTTTGCAAGGAAGAGATGAAATAGTGGTGTCCCGTATCATTCACTCTTCGGATCGCTTGTAGTCCGAATTTGGTTTTCATTTCTTCGGGAGAAATATTGCAGCTGGCCAATGTGCGTGCATAATCCGTTCCTGTGATAATCTTCCCCTTTCCGATTGGAGTAACGGTTGTTTCCGAGAAAGAAACAGCCGGAAGTTGCCGGAGCGTACGCTGGTAACTTTGGCGTTTTTGTTCCAACTGACCGTATCCCGGTACATCTGTCGGATAATTTTCGAGGAATACGATAGTAGCTCCCTGTTTGGCCAGTTCATAAAGATGTGCCAATACATCACTCGGCATTAGGTGTGCAGCAGGCACTACCAATGCTTTGTAGCCCGTTCCGCCTGAAGTAACCAACTGTCCGTCTTTGAAACGTGTACTGCGAATAAAGTTATCGGAAATATAATCCCCGTCATACCCGCTGTTGTTGATGCGATGGATAGCGTCGATAAACTTAGGAGCCAGTTTATCCATGTGGTGTATCGTGAATAATAACAATCGTCCCGGTTGCTCATTCCACATATCATATACCGGAAGATAAATCAGGAAATCATTATCCGGCCGTCCCATTTGCAGAAAGCTCTGGCAACGGGTGATATAGTTGAAGAACGAAGGGGCATCACGCCAAATACTGTTTGTCGGACTCATATTGATAGAAGCGTAGAACAACCATCCGGGCCATTCGGCTTCTTTCGGAGAATACGGAGTGCCGTGGAAAAACATGTGATTGACTCCGGAAACAAACATCAAATCCATATCCGGTTTACATTGCGACAGGGAAGTACGGAAATGCTCCGTCAGCCATGTAAATGTCTCGGAAGAAGTATACGTTTTTCCTGCAATATGAGCTGCCGAGGAGGCATATTTCAGCATAGACAGGTCCGAATCATTCTTTTTGGTCAATGAGTCCTGACGCAATCCTTCGATGTGGAACTGCGACAGTCCGAAACCTTCACATTCCGGAATATCCACGGAAGCATAGATATCAATCAGATTACCGGGCGAACCATGTGCCTGATTACGGGTGATACTACCGTTTTTGTGTGCCCAGTCTGTCCATTGATGACTGAAGTTCTCCAATAAGAGGTCGGAAATGGTTTCCCGGTAATCCGACACGATACGTCTGCTAACTTCCGGACGGTTTTTATCCAGGAATTCGGGGAAATGTTCTTCCAGTTTATACCCCCGTCTACGAGCGAACTGTTCCAGGAAATCATCCGTCCAGTCAGCTTGATAAACTTCGTATGAATCGTTGAAGAAAGTATGTGGATAACTTGTCTTGCTACTTTTGAAAGCACGGTCAAAGCGGGAAAGATAATTTTTTACCGCCTTTTTTGAGAGATGATTCATCACATAGCCTTCTCCTCCCGGAGCTGCCCGTTTCACTTTCTGCCTTGTTTTTCCGATGTAAAGAGCGATCACTTTCCATTTGCCGGCAGGCGCTTTCCATTGCAGTTTGTCTTTTTTGACGTGAGCAGTCAGGTTGATACATTTGCCTTTCTCATCATATGCCATCACCCGGCTTAGTACAGAAAATGGTTGTTGCTTGGGATCGGTCACATTAATATCCTGTTCAATCTCTTTGCCGCCCTCTATTTCGTATGTCTGGAAGATAGCCTTGGTAGCCGCATCTTCTATACTAACTTCAGGTCCGCCAAAAGGCCATCCGGTTCCGGTATTCATATCAATCTCAATACCCGTACGTTTTCCTTCCGTTTGTGTATGCTTAAGCATTTCCATCCAGCGGGGAGAAAGGAACTGAATTTCATTCGCGTCATTGCCTTGCACCCCATAGATAGGAGTAATTTCTACTGCTCCCATTCCGGTACGTGCGTATTCTTCCAGATTATACGTCAGATTCTTTTCGTCTACGGCACTTCCCAGCCACCACCATCTGGCGCCGGGACGTGCTTCCACCGGAGTGTCCGGCCATTGTTGTGCTTGCATTACTCCACCTGCGGCGAGCAGGCAAAGAACTATCAATTCTCTTTTATTCATCATTCTTTCGGTGTGTTATAGTATTCTATATTTTCTGCGTCATCAGTTACAAAAAGCGGTCGTCCGTCCGGCTGTTCAAAGTGGAAGCGGATGCCGTCGAAGGTAATGTTCCGTGCGTGGCGGATATAAAACCCTTTGGCGGGAATAGTGCCGAACATCCAGGGTTCGGGGTATACTTTCTCCTGTTCGGGCGGAATACGTTTGCCATCCTCTTCGCTATATCCTCCTTTATAATAGAGGTGAATATTCCGAAAAGTTACGTCCTCAATACATGCACCCGGCACTCCGTTGATGATAGAAGCATACCGGCTGTCGGCATTCCATACATTGATATCGCTGATAAGAATACGTTTCATGGTACCTACAGGAGTACCTTCAGGACTGCGCATACGTGCGCCCAACCGAAGGAAAATAGGCGCGTTGACTATATTTCTCATTGTAATATTACTGATTACAATATCTTCCAGATGTCCTCCGTCTACCGTTTCCAATGCCAATCCACGGCAATGTTCAAAGATACAGTTCGTAATCGCAATATTGCGGAAACCTCCACTACTTTCTGTGCCGAGTTTGATGCGTCCCGTACGGAAACCATGATCGGGAGCCTGCGGTTCGTCCAACTGCCAAGTGCCGTCCATTACACTGCCTTTGTCAAAGCCGCTGACATAACAATCACTGATCGTCACATTTTCCGTATCTTGGAAGCGTCCTAATCCATAAGAGGCTTTCAATACAATGGCATCATCCCAGGGGGAGTTCACCGTGCATTGGCTGATACGTACGTTCCGGCAGCAATCAATATCAAAGCCATCCCGGTTGGTGTCTACTTTCAGATTCATAATCGTCAGATGATCCACTCCGGTAGCCAACAGGGCGAAATGCCCGCAATGCAGCATGGATAAATCTTTCAGGGTCACATTTCTGCAATCTTTCAGGCTGATAGCCTTATTGCCTACCCCCGGTAGGCGACTCTCTTCACGGGTCAAGCCTTTGCCATAGATTAAGCCGGGACCACTGATCGTAATATTCTCCAGTCCGATTCCCCAAATTAAAGAGTTTTTCCAATGGCTGTGACCGAAATCCTGATACTTATTATGTTCATTCGGTTCGGCGGTATCATATCCTTCCTCTTTTCCGGGAAAGGCGGCAATGATACGGGTGCCCTGTTCCAAATAGATATGAATGTTGCTTTTTAACCGGATGGAATAACACGCATATTCTCCCGCAGGTAGATATACTGTGCCTCCTCCGGCCTGTGCGGCCGCTTCAATTGCACGATTGATGGCAGGCGAATCAATCGTTTTCCCATCCGCTTTGGCTCCGAAGTCCATTACATTATAAATGGCTGCATGTAGATAGATGCAACCTATTAACAGACTGAATAATAAATAGATCCTTTTCATTTTTTGTCGATTTTGGCAAAAATATCCGGTAACATATAGTAGTTGTAATCCGCTTTTTCATTCTGTTCGTAGAAACAGAAGTAAAGCCGGAAAGGCTTGCTTCCTTCGTTTCGCGAAGAAGCCGGGGAGAGACTGCAACGTCCGGTCAGTACAGGGCGGTCGGTTCGTTTGCCTGATTCGTAAAGCATCAGGGGAGTTGCATCCTTATGTCCGTCACTCAAGCGAATATCATCGGTAGGAGTGACAGCCTGCAGCGTCCGTAATTGCATACTTTCTCCGTAGTAGCAAGTGAAGGCTTGTCCCTCCACGCTGAATACATTGATGTCCGAATCCGGTTGGCAATCGCCGAAACTCCAAAATAGGGCATCGGCTTCCGGAGCAGAGGCGACTTCTACTTCCAGAATAAATCCACGACTATCGGGCAGTGCTTTCCATTGGAAGGATACTCCCTGTATCTTTTCTTTAGGTTTTAGCCAGTGGCTTTCATTTCCTTTTGATATGCCCAACCGGAAAGTGCCGGCAGGTGGCGTCAGTGCTTGTGCTTGCGCATCAATGAGCAAGATTCCCAGCAGTACGATGGTCAGGAGATGTCTTAACATAGTTGAAGTTGATATTACTTTGTTCGTTCTCTTTTAGTTCAATGACATTCTTTTCTTCTGTCTTTAATGTAATTTCAGACAAGTTGAAATTCTTCGTATAGCAGATTTTGCCCGGTTTGTCGGTCTGCGCTTCGATGGCATAAAGATAGAAATTTTCCAGACGTAACGAGTCATTCCATCCCGAAGCGGAGATAAATTCGTCCACATTTTCCGCTTTTACCTTTGATACGTAGACATTGCGGAAACGCGGATAACCTTTTTCGGGAGGCGTTACCGGAGTCAGCATGATTCTCCAGTGTTCCGGGATTTCTTTCCCTTCATACTCTTTGGGTAAAGTGCTGTAACTGTAACTGGGGTTCCAGTTCAAGTCTGCCGCCAGCACGTGACGGACGTTTTCCGCTTTTACTTCGGTCATATAAATGTTTTCGATTGTCCCTCCACGGTTCATGGCGCTTTTCAACCGCAGCACGGCGGAGGTGCCGATTGCTTCCAGATTATATCCCAATACATTCCGTATGCTACCGGAATTTTCGCTTCCGCAGGTGATAAGTCCGGCACCTTTGCGGGCGATGCAATTGCGTATGACCACATTTTCCGTAGGAAGGTTCACCCGCAGTCCGTCTGCATCCCGTCCCGATTTGATACAGATATTATCATCGTTACAGTCTACATCGCAGTTTTCGACCAAGATATTGCAGGAAGAATCAATGTCGATACCGTCCGTGCTCGGACCGTGTCCACCTATATTGTTGTTGATGGTCAATCCGTCTATCGTGCAATAATCGGAGTAAAGAATCTGACATCCCCAAAAACCGGTACGCATCAGGGTAAATCCTTTCAATGTAATGTCCGAGCTACGTTCTATGAGGATGCCCCGTACCCGTTTGCAGTCATAATCCACAATCCAGCGCAATCCTTTTGCTTCGTATTCTTTCCGCATTTCCCAATATTTATCCCAAAATACTTTTCCCCGGCAGTCCAGCGTTCCTTCTCCGCTGACGGAAGCGTTCTTTTCATTGACAATGTTGATAACTGCCGCGGGCCATGTCATCTCGATTCCTGCAATCCGTGAGCGGAATTCGGGATAATGATGAATGTAAGGGCTGGCCAGTAAAGTCACCCCTTTGTCCAGTTGCAGGTTGACACCGCTTTTTATGAACAGTGCGCCAGTCTGATAATATCCCGGCTGAAAAACTACCGTTCCTCCACCGATGACGGCACAACTGTCAATTGCTTTCTGGATAGCTTCCGTGCTAAGCACCGTGCTGTCTGCTACTGCGCCAAAAGAATTAGCGGATAAAATTACATGGTTTCCGGGCATTTGCCGGCTGCCTACACTATCGGCCCATGACAAATCCGGTTGTTGCGGTACTTGCCCCCATTCGAAGCTGTTGTTTCCTGCCTGTTTAGCCGTTGGGGTGGCGCAAGCTGCTGTCAAAAGTGTGCCTGCCAATAGGAACAGGGGAAAGATGCTTTTGGTTTTCATATTTATCTAATGCCTGATTCTTAATACTTAATACCTACTACTTATCTCTTAATTTCCGTCCGGTTTTTCAATTTCCGTGAATGGTGATTCGTTCCAGTGGAAACCATTTACATCGTCCGGCTGTGCCGGATTATAGGACGGGTCTATTTTCAGGTGTTTAGCCAGTTCCGGTACGGCTTTCTTCATTCCTTCAATCACACATTGGGCTATTTGATAGGCTCCGTATGGATTGAAGTGGGTGTTATCCTCAAAAGCTTTGGTCTGTCCCGGATAAGTGCCTGCCGGATAGTGTACGAAAGCACGTTTCGACGTTTCTGTTCCCAAAGCTTCATAAAGCGTACGGGTCATCTCGTTGAGGTCGATCAACGGAACATTTTCTTTAGCTGCCAGCCAGCGCATGGCTTCCGGATAATCTTCGTGTGTGTCACGGATATGTCCGGTTGCGTCGAAACTCCGGCGTTGGGTGGGAGTGACCAGTACGGGGTATGCTCCCCGTGCACGAGCTTCATCAATAAATGTTTTCAGGCTGGTCATAAAAGAGTAATAAGCTCCTTTGCCCGGTCCTTTTTGCTTTTGGTCGTTATGCCCGAATTCCATGAAAAGATAATCTCCTTTCTTTATCTGGCTCAATGCTTTTTTCAAACGTCCTGCGGCAATAAACGTATTGGCTGATTCGCCCGATTCCGCATAATTGGCGATACAAACGTCCGTACCGAAAAAATGAGGTATCATTTGTCCCCAGCTTGCCCATGGCTCGTTGTCCTGGTCGACTACGGTACTGTTACCGCATAGAAAAACGGTAATCACCGACGGATCGGCAGGCTCGATGCTGATACTCTGGCATACGGGTGCATCGCCGTTAAATTCCAGCGTCAGTTTATCGTCCCAGTTCAGTTTGGCTTTTTCGCGGGGTTTGATACGTACGGATTCTTTTTCGGAAATGCGGGGGTTGCGTTTGTTGATGATAAATGTTTCATCTACGAATTGTCCCTTTTTAGTAGCGAGGTTATCAATGAACAGTCGGCGTGATTCGCCTCTTACTGTTGTCACCCCTGCCTGTTTCTTGCTTCCCAGGCGAACGGTTACTTGATAGTTACCGTCCGGCACGCGGACAGAAAAGAAGAAGGGTGCCTTGCTGCCTTTTTCGGGAGTAGCGACGAGATCATATCCATATCCCGTCTCCTCACTGTAGCGGGGAGCATCTGCCAACTGGTATGTTTGGGCTTTCTCCTGTGCATTGACACTTGCCGTAGCTAAGAGTAGCAAGCCTATGATCGTAGTTTTCATGTAAAATGATATTTAATGTATATTGTTTATGGAATTTAGGCACGGATTACACGGATTTCACGGTTTTTAGAATTACGCTTTTATAAAGCAACAGCGTAATCCGTGTAATTCGTGCCTGATAATTCCCATTTAGTTAATTTTCGGTTTGAGCTCGTCAGGAGAATCTTTGGTATAAGATTTCACATCTCCCGCCACTTTGGTGAATAATGCTTGTATTAGCTCCGGAGCTATCTTGTCTGCCGGACGGAAAGCATCCGAATTCATATAATTCAGGATTGCTTTGTGCATCTGGCGGGCAACGATTCGTTTTTCCGGTTGGGAAGTAATGTCCATACTGGTCATCATCAATTTACCGTTCAAGACCTTTGCTTCGAACAACATGCCGATTTTCCGGCTGATAAACCAAGTATCAATACTTTGAACCGTTGGTTGGAATGTTGCCGGGAAGTCGGTGAATTGCATCACCTGCGCTTTGTTCAGCAGTTCCCACCATTGAAGGTTACTATGATATTCGGTAGGGAATTCGCGGAAAAGAGGGTGATATTCATTCAGGAAAATACCGGTTGTGTGCGGCGGACGCATCTTGAACCAGGAAGTATTCCAGAATACGGGAGTGAAGTATTGTTTGACTTCTTTGCCGTATTGTATCTTTCCGGCAGCCGTAATCAGCACATTTCCTCCGTCTTGTAACACAGCCAATGCCTTGGCGTCCAAGGTGTCGGTGGTATATACTGTTCCTTGTACCAGTTCCACTTGTGCCGGATATACCCAGAAATCCCAGTCGTTTACGGCATCACAGCCTTCGATACGTACTTCCAGATTTAGTTTCTGCGGTGTATCGATTCCTTCCAGAGTCATATCTACACTACCCAGAGAATAAAGATTTCCGATGGGAATGTGATGGGTGCCGACAGTTCCATGAGCATATACTTTTCCGAATTTATCCTTAATGGTATATACTGTTTTTGCACTTTCTAAGGGAGCAGCTCCGAAATGAGATACTTCAATGTCGGCATGGAATGTTTCATTGTTGGCATATACAAATTTAGGAATACGTGCCAAAAGTACGGTCGGACTGCAAAAGCGTCTGAACTGTTCTGCGTTGATATATCCTTTTTCTTCAAAGAACACGTCCAGTACACCGACTAATGCAGTTCCCTGGCCGGAATAATCATTGAGAGCCAGCAACTGGAATCCCGCATAGTCCGGAGTACGCAAGGTCTTTTCAATCTCATGTTTGTAGCAGAGTGCCTGCAATTTGCCCGAAGCCATCATAAAGTCGTGACTCTGGCTTCCCATGTGGTTATCGTTCAGAATATCCCGGAAGATTTCAAAGTTCTTCGCTTTGTTGACTCCGGTATATTTACGGATCTCATTGAAATTCGGGAATACGCACCATTGACCTGTTTCGTGTGATACATACGGTTGTTTCACCGTGTCGATTCTTGCACGATAATCCGATTCACTTTCCGGTTGCGCACCTGCCCAACTAAGTCCGCGTGCGCCGGCTTTCACATGATACTCATTGTGAGGTTGCCATTGCCAGCTGTTTCCAACGGAGGCTCCTGTGTATACACGACGCGGATCGGTTGCTTTCCAATAATCCACGAACTTGCTGACCCATGCCACCCAACGACCGGAAGGTTCATTGCCGCAAGCCAGCATGCAGTAAGAAGCGTAATTCCCATATTCCTTGGTCAGTGCAATGGTTTCGTCCATCAGGTATTTGTCAATCGGTTGTCCGTTACCCAGTCTCGGACCGTGGTTCGGCCAGCTCGGTCCTTCCGGTTGCAGATAGAAACCGACCAGATCGGCAGCGATGAAAGCTGCTTCCGGCGGACAGAAAGAGTGGAAGCGCATGTGATTCAGGCCATAGTTACGACAAATGCGGAACACCCGTTCCCAAGAAGCTACATCCATCGGCGCATAGCCTGTCAATGGGAAGTCACAGTTTTCCACCGTACCGCGAAGCATCGTTTTGCGACCATTTACATAGAACCATTTCCCTTCTATCTTGAAATCACGCATACCGAACTGTACTTGTTGTGTGTCAGTTTGCTTGCCGTTGGTTAATTTTGCCGTCAGTTTATAAAGTGCCGGACTGAATTCATCCCACGTCAGAAACTCTTTTCCCATCGGAAGTTCCATTTCCACCGGATTATCTCCCGGACGGATGTTGAAACTTTGATGTACGGGAGCCACTTTGTGCTGAATGTCCGTGTTAAAGCTCGCAGCGGAAAGGGTGATCTCTCCCTTGGTGGAAGAAGCAGACCGTATATTCATGCGAACCAGCGCTTTCTGATTGCTCAAATCGGGATATACCTGAATATCTTCTAAATGGACTTTAGGAGTAGCTTGTAATTCGATTCGTCCGACGATACCGTTCCAGTTACCTTGTGTCTGGTCGGTGATGCTGTGAGAATCTGGACCTACGTTGATTTCTTTGATTCTATTATCGATACGGATGGTAATCAGGTACGTTTTTCCGGGGGTGGTTGCAGCAGTCAGGTCATAGACATGGGGAACACAAAGACTGTTTTGCATACCAAGCTCCTGCTGATTTACCCATACAGTAGTTTCGATGTGCGGACGTTCCAGAAAAAGAGTGATTCTTTCTCCTTTCCAGTCAGCCGGAATTGTCACTTTCTTTTGATACCAGGCCACACCTACATAATGTTTGTCGGGAGTCAGAAAGAAGGGTAGCTTTACTTGTCCCTCTATCTTGTATTTTTCCATATATGGGTTGAAGTAGTAAGAACTGTCGTAGAGGCTTCCGGTCCATTGGGTACGGACGGTCACTTCATCTCCTTTCAGTTTTTCGGGCATGGAGCCGGGCAGGTTGATAGAATCGTCGAGGGATTTTTTGAACCATTGTTCCTTGACGCCGGTATCTTCCCGGTCTATCCGGAAATTCCATTTGCCGGATAAGCTGAAAGAGTGATTTTGTCCCGCTACGGTCAGTATGGAGATAAATACGATAGCAATACTTACTAAAAGTCGTTTCATGATATATAGAGTTGATATGTTTTTCATTCTTTTTAAAATCTGCCGCTAAAGTAGAGCTTTTTAAGGGTTTAGTAAATAGAAAGATGTACAGATACATAGAATATTGTATCAAAATGGACATCTAAAAGCGTTCGTGTACAAAACTACATGGATTTGAAATATTGTCCATGCTCTTTATCTTTGAGGAGGGGCGGAGATGCCTTATCTTTGCAAGGTAAACTTTTTAATCTTAATAAGGAACCATGAAAAAAGTAGTAATCTGGATAGCTCTAAGTCTTTGGTCGGTGATGACAGTCTTTGCCGGTGAGACAGCTTACCTCTTTTCTTATTTTATCAATGACAGTAAAGACGGACTGCATTTAGCATATAGTTATGATGGATTGAACTGGCTGCCTTTACATGGCGGACGTTCTTATCTTACCCCTGCGGTTGGTAAAGATAAATTAATGCGTGACCCCAGCATTTGCCAGTCGCCGGACGGAACTTTTCACATGGTCTGGACTTCCAGTTGGACGGACCGGATTATCGGATATGCCTCTTCACGCGATTTGGTTCATTGGAGTGAGCAACAAGCAATCCCTGTGATGATGCACGAGCCGGATGCACATAACTGTTGGGCTCCCGAACTGTTTTATGATGAACCTTCACAAACCTATTATATCTTTTGGGCAACTACGATTCCCGGCCGTCACAAAGAAGTGGCTACCAGTGAAAGTGAGAAGGGACTGAATCATCGTATTTATTATGTAACAACGAAGGATTTTCGTACTTTCTCAAAGACGAAGATGTTCTTCAATCCAGATTTCAGTGTGATTGATGCCGCTATTGTGAAAGACCCGAAGCGGGAAGACCTGATAATGGTAGTCAAGAATGAAAATTCCAATCCGCCGGAAAAGAATTTGCGTGTGACGCGTACAAAGAAGATAGAAAAAGGATTCCCGACCAAAGTATCGGCACCTATTACAGGAAAATATTGGGCGGAAGGTCCAGCTCCTCTTTTTGTAGGTGATACGCTTTATGTCTATTTTGATAAATACCGTGACCATCGTTATGGAGCTGTTCGTTCTTTGGACTATGGTGAAACATGGGAAGATGTGTCCGATCAGGTCTTTTTTCCGAGGGGGATTCGTCATGGAACGGCGTTTGCAGTGGATGCCTCCATTGTGGAGTCACTGATTGCCGACCGGAACTATAATCCGCTTATTCCCGATAATCTGGCGGATCCGTCTGTCTCCAAATTTGGTGATACCTATTATCTTTATGGCACTACCGATCTGGATTACGGACTTGGACGTGCCGGAACTCCTGTCGTATGGAAATCGAAAGATTTTGTGAACTGGAGTTTCGAAGGTTCCCATATCAGCGGGTTCGACTGGTCGAAAGGATATGACTACACGAATGATAAAGGTGAAAAGAAAAAGGGCTATTTCCGGTATTGGGCGCCTGGAAAAGTGATTGAGCAGGACGGCAAGTTTTATTTATACGTTACGTTTGTGAAACCGGATGACAAGATGGGAACTTATGTACTTGTAGCTGATCGCCCGGATGGTCCTTTCCATTTTACTGCGGGACAGGGGCTTTTGCCTCCCGGAGAAGAAGGAACAGATAGCCCGGCTGTCGTTGATGATATTGACGGAGAACCTTTTATTAATGACGATGGTTCAGGATATATCTTCTGGCGTCGCCGGAATGCGGGACGGCTTTCTGCGGACAGGCTTCATCTGGATGGTGAGCCGGTAGCTCTGGCAACAGCCCGCCAGGGATATTCCGAAGGTCCGGTGATGTTTAAGCGTAAAGGTATCTATTACTATATTTATACGTTGAGTGGTCATCAGAATTATGTCAATGCTTATATGATGAGCCGCGAGTCTCCTTTGACGGGTTTTGTAAAGCCGGAGGGGAACGACATTTTTTTATTCTCTTCTCCTGAAAATCAAGTGTGGGGACCGGGACATGGCAACGTGTTTTATGACGAGGGAACGGATGAATATATTTTTCTCTATCTGGAATACGGAGATGGCGGAACTACCCGTCAAGTGTATGCTAACCGGATGGAATTTAATGACGATGGAACGATAAAGACATTAATCCCCGATATGCGTGGTGTAGGTTATCTGGCTGCTTCCCAAGAGACCCGGCCGAATCTGGCATTACAGTCGCATTTTTATGCTTCCAGTGAGAAATCTCCCCGTACTTCCGTGGTCAATATCGAAACGCAACCCAATCAACCGTTGCCGGAAAAAGGTTCGGTGAAGAGCTATACCCGCACGCATACTTATCAGGCTACCCATGTAGCTGACGAATCGAATGGAACCCGTTGGATGGCGGCTGATACGGATAGCAGTCCGTTTATTACAGTCGATTTAAAGGAAATCCGTAAGGTCGGGGAGTGCCAGCTCTATTTTACCCGTCCTACTGAAGGACATACCTGGCGACTGGAGAAGTCTATCGACGGAAAACATTGGCAGATGTGTGCCGAACAAGGGAAAGTACAAGTATGCTCTCCACATATTGCTAAGGAGATAGGAGAGACACGTTATCTCCGTCTTCATATTCGTAGGGGAGATGCCGGTTTGTGGGAATGGAAAATATATGAATAACGTTTTATAACGCTAATAATCAATCGAATTTATGAAGTATATGGTAAAAAGTAAAATTCTGGCTACTTTCTGTGCCGGTCTATTAACCGTTTCTACCGGAATACAGGCAGCAGAGAGACTGGCAACCGGAACTCAACAGAAGCAAGCTCAAAAGACTGTAATTGAAACTTCTCCCTGGTTTGATGATAAAGACCTGACTTTGACGGGTGTCTATTATTATCCCGAACACTGGGATGAGAGCCAGTGGGAACGTGACTTCAAGAAAATGCATGAATTGGGATTTGAATTTACCCATTTTGCCGAGTTTGCCTGGGCGCAACTGGAACCGGAAGAGGGACGCTATGATTTTGCATGGCTGGACAGGGCTGTAGCTTTGGCAGCCAAGTATGATTTGAAAGTTATCATGTGTACTTCTACTGCCACTCCTCCTGTATGGATGAGCCGGAAATACCCCGAAATTCTATTGAAGAATGAGGATGGAACGATACTTGACCACGGTGCTCGCCAGCATGCTTCATTTGCTTCGCCTCTTTACAGGGAATTATCATACAAGATGATTGAAAAACTGGCGCAACATTATGGCAATGACTCCCGTATTATCGGATGGCAACTCGACAACGAACCTGCTGTACAGTTTGATTATAATCTGAAAGCGGAGCTTGCTTTCCGTGATTTTCTCCGTGCCAAATACAATAATGACATTCAACTTTTAAATAATGCATGGGGCACTGCTTTCTGGAGTGAGGTTTATTCGTCTTTTGATGAAATAACGCTTCCCAAGCGCGTACAGATGTTTATGAATCATCATCAAATTTTGGATTACCGCCGTTTTGCTGCATCACAAACCAATGATTTCCTGAACGAACAATGTCTGTTGATAAAGAAATATGCAAAGAACCAATGGGTGACTACGAATTATATACCGAATTATGATGAAGGTCACATTGGTGGTAGCCCCTCGCTTGATTTTCAAAGTTATACCCGTTATATGGTATATGGTGATAATGAGGGGATTGGTCGTCGAGGCTACCGGGTAGGTAATCCGTTGCGGATAGCCTGGGCAAATGACTTTTTCCGTCCGATACAGGGAACTTATGGTGTGATGGAATTACAGCCGGGACAGGTGAACTGGGGCAGTATCAATCCCCAACCTCTTCCGGGCGCAGTTCGTCTGTGGATGTGGAGTGTGTTTGCCGGTGGAAGTGATTTTATCTGCACCTATCGTTATCGCCAGCCTCTTTACGGCACGGAACAATATCATTACGGAATTGTCGGCACGGACGGAGTGACTATAACTCCCGGTGGAAGAGAATATGAGACATTTATAAAGGAGATTCGTGAACTTCGTAAACATAGCTCTTCCCGTGAAACCAAACCTGCCGATTACCTTGCCCGTCGTACAGCTATTCTTTTTAACCATGAAAACTCCTGGAGCATTGAGCGACAGAAACAGAACCGGACATGGGATACTTTTGCACACATCGAAAAGTACTATCGTACCCTAAAATCATTCGGAGCTCCTGTCGATTTTATTTCCGAAGCAAAGAACTTGTCCGATTATCCGGTCGTTATTGCACCGACTTATCAATTAGCTGATAAAGAACTGGTAGACAAATGGATCACTTATGTAAAGAACGGCGGAAACCTCATTCTGACTTGTCGTACGGCACAGAAAGACCGTTATGGTCGTCTTCCGGAAGCTCCCTTTGGTTCTATGATTACTCCGCTGACCGGAAATGAAATGAACTTTTATGATTTGCTGCTTCCCGAAAATCCCGGTACTGTTGTTATGGACGGAAAAGAGTATATTTGGAATACATGGGGAGAGATTCTGAATCCTCCGGCAGATGCTCAAGTATGGGCTACTTATAAAAACGAATTCTATGAAGGAAGTCCGGCTGTGACTTTCCGCAAACTGGGGAAAGGTACGATTACCTATGTAGGAGTGGACAGCCACAATGGAGCATTGGAAAAAGATATATTGAAAAAGCTATATGTACAGCTGAATATCCCGGTAATGGATTTGCCTTATGGCGTGACAATGGAATACCGGAATGGGTTGGGAATTGTATTAAACTATTCAGATCAGCCTTATACCTTCAACTTATCGAAGGGAGCCAAAGCATTGATCGGGACTACAGAGATTCCTACAGCGGGTGTATTTGTGTTTTCAGTGAAATAAGTGTTGAAAAGAATTATGTTACAATTAAATTATTTATTATGAGACTGTTGAACTATTGTTTTTTGATTGGAGGAATATTAATTGCTTCTTGTGTTGGTAATTCGAGTAATAAATCTCAAAATGATAAGAAAATAAATCCGGCGGATACTATTTATTTAGGAGATTTACGTGAAAAATTTGAAGGAGATTCTGTCTTTTTTGCAAAAGTGGCACCGGATCTGATATTGACAGATTATCAATATTTCTGGGCGGCAACAGAGTCAGATGCCATAGCCAATGGGTTAACAAAAGATTATTATAAGAAAGTAAAACAAGAAATTACTGCCACAAATGAAGCAATAAAGAAGGGAGTAATGAAAGGCGCTAATGTGAAACGAATTCCCGATTTTCAGAGTGTGAAATAGCTAAGAATGTTTTATCTTGGTATGTTGGATAATAGAGTAATGATATGATTAAAAGATATTTTCTAAGTTTAATAACTTGTACTTGTTTTTATTTGTTAGCCGCTTCTTTTACTTCGAAAAATGGCAACTATGAAGTGCTTAAAGTAACCGCTCCTTTTCCGATGCAACCTATTAAAGTGTTTATCTATCCTGATAAGGACTTTATAATTACAGACTTCGGTGCCGTCAATGGAGGAAGAGTAGATAATACAAAAGCAATTACTAGTGCTATTGAAGCGTGTAACCAATCCGGTGGCGGACGTGTTGTTGTTCCGGCAGGTACATGGCTGACCGGTCCCATTCATTTTAAAAGTAATGTGAATCTTTATTTGGAGGAGAATGCGGTTTTGAATTTTACGGATAATCCTTCTGATTATCTTCCGGCAGTGATGACTTCATGGGAAGGCTTGGAATGTTATAATTATTCGCCATTACTCTATGCTTTTGAATGTGAGAACGTGGCGATTACAGGTAAAGGGACTCTTCAGCCGAAGATGGATACCTGGAAAGTATGGTTCAAACGTCCTCAGTCTCATTTGGAAGCATTGAAGGAGTTGTATACAAAAGCTTCGACTAATATCCCTGTGATCGAACGTCAGATGGCAATAGGGGAGAACCATCTTCGTCCGCATTTGATTCATTTCAATCGTTGCAAGAATGTTTTATTGGATGGGTTTAAGATTTGTGAAAGTCCGTTTTGGACCATTCATCTCTATATGTGTGACGGGGGATTAGTGCGTAATCTCGATGTAAAAGCACACGGACATAATAATGACGGTATTGATTTTGAAATGAGCCGTAACTTTTTAGTGGAAGATTGCTCTTTCGATCAGGGGGATGATGCAGTAGTGATTAAAGCCGGACGTAATCAGGATGCTTGGCGGTTGAATACTCCTTGTGAAAACATCGTTATCCGTAATTGTCAGATTCTAAAAGGACATACTTTACTTGGTATCGGAAGCGAAATATCGGGAGGAATACGGAATATTTATATGCATGACTGTACTGCTCCGAATTCTGTGATGCGCCTTTTCTTTGTGAAAACCAATCATCGCAGAGGTGGATTTATAGAGAATGTTTATATGAAGAATGTAAAGGCAGGAACGGCTCAACGTGTACTCGAAATAGATACCGAAGTGTTATACCAATGGAAAGATCTGGTACCTACTTATGAAGAACGAATTACTCGTATTGATGGTATTTATATGGATAAGGTGACTTGTGAATCGGCAGATGCTATTTACGAACTGAAAGGTAACTCCAAACTTCCGGCTAAGAATGTAATGATTAGGGATGTAAAAGTAGGAGAGGTAAAGGAGTTCGTGAAGAAAGTGAATAATGTAGAGAATGTAGTGGAAAAGAATGTGACTTATGATAGGAAAGGGAAATGACCCTTTCCTGAAAGTAGTAGAAAATTTCATGCTATAATTTTAGTATAATGTAGTATCTTAGCAGCAAAATTGAAAACTTTATGCTAAGATGAAGAAATCCTTTTATTATTACTGCTAATCACTCTATATAGCAGTATCAGCTTTGCTCAAAGCCTGAAATCTATATCTATTTTAGGCGATTCGTATTCAACATTTGAAGGATACCTGCAACCCGATACCAATAGCATTTGGTATTATGTTTCTCCGCGACAGCAAACGGATGTAACTTCCGTAAAGCAGACCTGGTGGCATAAATTCATCAAAGAGAATAACTGCCGCCTTTGTGTCAACAACTCCTTTTCCGGTGCAACGATTTGTAATACCGGTTATAATCAGGCTGATTATTCGGATCGTTCTTTTATTACCCGTATGGATAAGCTGGGATGTCCGGATATCATCTTTATTTTCGGTGCAACGAATGATTGTTGGGCCGGCTCACCGCTTGGGGATTACAAGTATGAAGGGTGGACCAAGGAAGATTTATATACATTCCGTCCGGCTATGGCATATCTGCTTGACCACATGATTGATCGTTATCCTAATGTTGAAATCTACTTTCTGCTGAACTCTGGTTTAAAGGAAGAGTTTAATGAATCAGTCAGAGCTATCTGCAATCACTATAACATTGATTGTATTGAACTGCATGATATTGACAAAAAGAGCGGTCATCCTTCGATAAAGGGGATGGAGCAGATTAGTGAACAGATTAAGATGTTTATGAGGAAGACGAAGTGAAAAACAACGGAAATATAAGAAATAATATTGCCACTTGCTACTCTTTGATTAGGAATACTATTTCAAAGAGTGCCAAGTGGCAATAAGTTTAGTTGTTTATCTTAATATCCCGGATTCTGCATTGCTTTCTTTTCTTCATTGCTTAGTGCAGAACCATTTGAATTGGTGATACCGTCCAAGAAGGCTTGGGGGATCGGACGATAGTAATGTTTCTCCGATTTGAATTCGCCAAGACCTCTGCTGGCACCGTCGTTGAATTTATGCCAGCGGGCGTCTAACGTCTTGGTACGTGCCAGATCTTCCCAGCGTTGCAATTCGCCACAAAGCTCACGGGTACGTTCATTTAATAGGAAGCACATCATTTTGTCAGCATTGGATGTACATCCCAGTTCGTTGTAGATAGGAGTGTCGACTGTAGAGTTATAAACGTCTGCCACACTATTTAATTTCATCGTAGTTTTGGTAGAAGCAGTAGTCTCCTGTTCGATATTGTTTGACTCATAATAGGTGTTTTCTTCCCAGTAAATAGCACCTTCGGAGGAGTGACCGCCTCCTTTCCCGGAACAATAAGGATTATTCTTATAAGCTTGTCCACCATCTACGTTCTTACTACGGTCTTCACCAGTTTTATAACCGGCACGTTCACGTAGTTTGTTCATCCATTCGACAGCTTTGTCATAATTGGCTTCACCTTTACGAATATATGCTTCGGCAACCATTAGTACATCATCTGCCGAACGGGCGATGATAGCATCGCGAGTACCGAATTGAGATGCGATGGAAACACGATAACCATCACGGAATTTAGATAAAGCTACTGAACGCTTGTGAGGTATGATATCGTAATAATTACCTGTTTTCTCATTTATATTCCAGCTGTGTTCCTGTCCTTTGAAATAGCGTACATATGTATACGTGTTACACATTTTTCCATCTTTCAAAACAGTATATGCCGGAGCGTTGGGATATTTCTCATAGCGATTGTCTCCCGGGTCATTCACGATGTATTTCATACCGAGTTCACCTCCACTGAAACGTTTGTCACCTTCTTTTACACCTGCCGGAGCGTATGGCATATCTTCTGCTGTCCAGGTGGGAGCACTTTTGGTTTCGTTGGCTCCATAACAGGTGATGAATGATTTCCAGAAACGAGAGTCATTGACACGGTCAAATACCTGCATGGTATACTCTGTAGCACTTACGTATGAGAATTCACGTCCTCCGGAGATGTCACGTTTACATCCACCTATATCATTACCTTGGTATACGGCCGGATAATAAAGATGCATCTGGTTTCCATAACGTCCCCATGTTGATTCATCATTAGAGAATTGAGCTGCTAGAATCACTTCACTTACTTTTTCATTGGCTCCGTTCGGCTGTTCATAGTCCCAAAGTTCTACATAATCATTACACAACGGATGTGCGTCTACAACTTCCGAACCATATTGAATAACAGCATCGAGGTCGGATGCTATATAATTACTATTCCAATCGCTGTACAATTCGGAGGCACGGAATAAATGTGCTTTTGCAAGGAAATGGGCAGCAGCATATTTGTTAATTCGTCCGATTGATTCACCTTTATCCGGAAGTAGTCTGTAGGCTTCTCCAAAATCAGCTATAACCTGTGTGTATATTTCTTCAGCAGAATTCCGTGTGAAGTACGTTTCCGCGCTTGTAGACGGAACTAATTTCAACGGTACACCACCAAATTGCTTCACTAATTCAAAATAAGCATAGGCTCTTAGAAAGTGTGCTTCTCCCAAGCGTGTGTTATATGTGGGTGAACTTTGGTTATAATATTGAGGTATGTTTTGGATCAATATGTTTGCGGGTTCAACCAGTCCGTAGTAATTGTCCCAGATAGGTTGGTTAGCGGCATTTTCAGATGAATTTAAATCTTGACTATAGTGATTCCATGCTGGAATAACATTATTAGCATCAGTAAATTCATCCACTCCCATGTTGTAGCACTGAATCCCCCATATATAGTTGAATTTGAATTTCAGTTTCTGATAGGCTCCAGTCACTAATTCATCAAGACCTTCTTGTGTCTTAAAGCGGTCGGTACTATGTTGAGTTGTTAAATTCTCATCAAGGAAAGATTCACTGCATGAAGTGATCGAGCTTCCTGTTACGCTGGCCATTAAAGCTGCAAATAATATTCTATTTAATTTCATAATGTCTTTACTTTAATTTGTTTATTAGAATCCGATGTTGACACCTATTACAAAACTCTTCAAAGTGGTAGGTGAACCAAATATTTTGGTATTATTGTCATAATTTACCAAGTCTGTATCCAAAAAGTCACATGCTTTATAGATATTGAATGGATTCATGGCTTGAACATATAGCTTCAAATTATTGATACCCAAGTTCTTTAATTGTTGTGGGGTAAAGTTATAACCCAATGAGATATTACGAACTTTGATGTACGAGCCATCCTGATAGTTCATTGCGCTGTTAAAGGCATCGGCTCCTTCACCGTTGGAACCGGGTGAATAGTATTTTGCATTCTCATTGGTACCGGCTACCCAATAGTCTATTTTACGTTGCATATAGCGACCGTCAAGAGTAACAGCTCCCTGTGGAACAGTAAATCCCCAACGTGATAAAATAAAGAAGGATAGCTCAAAATTCTTATAGCTGAAAGTGTTACTCCAGCCACCTGTCCAGCGTGGACGTGTATGCCCTACAATTTTCTTATCGTCATTGGCATCTATTGTATCATCATTATTTAAATCTTTCACTTTGATTTGTCCCGGTTTACGTCCGTATTTGGCAGCTTCTTCAGCTTCTTCTGTTTTCCAGATGCCATCATATACCCAGTCGTAATAAACACCGATTTCTTCACCGACAAACCATTTGTTGTTCACATCTTCTGTTCTACCATTAGACAATTCGTCGATTCGGTTTCTATCCATTGACCATGTTAAAGTAGTGCTCCAAGAAAAATCTTTTGTTTGTATAGGTATTGCATTTACTTGTAGGTCAATTCCATATCCGGATGTTTTACCCACATTGGCATAAGTAGAAACATAGCCCGTTAGTGAAGGAATTGACATTTCCAGTAACAAATCATCAGTTTTCGTTTTGTATGCATCGATACTACCAGTAAGTCGGTTATTAAAGAAACCGTAGTCAACACCAACATTGTATTGTGTAGTTCTTTCCCAGCCTAGAGTTGGATTAGCCATTTTGGCGGGTTCCTTCTGTGAAGGATCTGAAGGTACATAGCCCAAAGATGACTCATTCTGTCCCCAGTTATAGTATAAGCCTGTGATAGCGCCTTTAGTTGCATATGCTTTGATTGCCGCATTACCTGTAACACCCATACCTATACGAAGTTTCAACTGATTCAGCCAACTGATGTCTTTCAGGAAATCTTCCTGATCCATTCTCCATGCGATAGCAGCAGAAGGGAAACTTGCCCATTTGTGCCCTTCGGCTAATTGAGAGGCGCCGTCCCAACGCATAGATGCTGTCAATAAGTATTTATCTTTATAACCATAGTTTAGGCGAATCATATAAGATGCCATTTGAGTTTCGGTCAGACCTGTGCCAAAAGAGTTTAGTGTACCGGCAGATCCTATATTATACCAAAGCTCATCCGATGAGGCTACATTAGTAGCTCTCATATCTCCCATCTCGTAATGGTAGGCCGAAGCGGATTGCATCAATGTCATGCCTAAATTATGTTGACCCAGGGCTTTGTTATAATAGATCAGGTTATCCAATGTCCATGCACGTTTTTGTTCGTTCTTGTATTGTGCACCATTGTTACCATCTCCATTAATACCATCTGCTGCATTAGCAACTCCTAAAGTGTAGAATTGGAATTCAGGGCCAAACTGAAGACGATAAGATAAGCCTTCCAGGGGTTTCCAGATTTTGCCGAAATCAATTTGCGAATACAAACTAGCAGAAGCACGGAAAGTGCGGCGTTGGTTGGTGTTGTAGTCTAATTCACGAATAGGGTTGATGATATTTACATCCCCACTCGGATAACGGACATATTCACCGTTTTCGTCATAAGGTACTGTCCATGGAATCATACTTCTTAATGCGCTATAGAAATCACCCGAACCGGTTACAGACTTGGAGAAACTATATCCATAGTCTTGAGTGGAATAAGATGCATTAATTGAAGATCCCATTTTGAACCAATTGACAGGAGTTACATCAAATGAGGTCTTTAATGTATAACGTTCATATGCTTGCCCTGGTTGTGTACCTTTCTGGTCCAAATAACCGAATGAGGCATAGCCTTGGAATTTGTCAGACCCTCCGGATGCGCTTAAGGTATGTTCGTGTGTAATCCCCGTCTGTTTACCGTGCGAAGCCCAGTCGTATGATCCTACTAAAGATGGATCGTAGACTCCATTTACCCATGCCTTTTCGATGTTTTTCCATGAAGCGGTTACGCTACCAAATGCAGCTTTATCTGCTTCATAAGTTGGAGTGGCAGAAGCATAAGAACCTGCATTATATTTGGCTAAGCGGGCATAATCCAACCATTCGGCGGCAGACATCATTTCTGTAACATCGTGTAGCGTTTCAAAAGTGACAGTACCGGAATAGTTTAGGGTCACTTTACCTTCTTTTCCTTTTTTGGTAGTTACAAGAATCACACCGTTGGCACCACGTGAGCCATAAATAGCTGTGGCTGAAGCATCTTTTAAAATGTCAATAGCTTCAATGTCGGAAGGATTGATATTTTCAATGCCTCCATTTTGAATTACCATACCGTCTACCACATACAGTGGACCCTGTTCCGCATTAATAGAGCGTTGTCCACGAATATTAATGTTGCCCACCTCTCCGGGACGCTGACTGGATGTAATATCTACACCGGCTGTTTTACCTTGCATCCCTTCTAGTGCATTTCTTACAGGCATTGCTTTCAGTTCTTTTTCACCTACGCGAGCCATAGCACCGGTTACGTCACTTTTTTTCTGTACTCCATAGCCTACAACTACTACTTCGTCTAAGGTCTCGGTATCTTCTTGAAGAGTAATTTTAAAGTTGGTATTTCCTGCTACGGATACTTCTTGTTTTTTATATCCTATATAAGTGATAGTGATTGTACCTTTGGTTGGTACATTGGAAAGAGAAAACTTGCCATTTAAATCAGTAATTGTACCATTAGTAGTACCATTAACCAACACACTGGCACCAATAACCGGTTCTCCGGTAAAATCTGTAACTGTGCCCGAAATTGTCTTATTCTGGGCATAAGATTCTACTATTAAAAAGGAGAACAAAGTGAGAAGAAATAGCCGTCGGATAGTATCCTTATAGGCATACAGGTGATTACCTTTTTGGTTGCTTTTCATACTTTAATTATTAAGTTATAAATATTGGTTTATAGATCCTTTATTGTTGATTTATCTTTTTATCCTCTAATGAAGACTCTTTGTTTCTTTTTATATGGATATTCCTGTAACGTAGTACTTTATAGAGGTTTAGTAGTATAATATATTGTATGATATTAATATATTTACATAGCGTATTTATTATAGAGTTAAACAAAAGTTAGATTCTCTTTTTAAACATAACTACCTGCGCATCAAACGACTACATACAGCTAGCAATCAATTGAGGATAAGATTTGAACAATTAGTACCATTAATATCTTTTTTACCTATTATGAGTTATCCGGTATGCGAATCTTTCTTCGTTCCACTATAGTTATCTTTGCGTTTGACTATAGTTATCCGCAAGGGTAACTATAGTGTACTTTGCGGATAACTATAGTGGAACGAAAAAAGGATAGCGATCGGAATGAAATCGATTAGCAAAAGAAGGAACTAAAAATGGCAGTGAAAAACTATCTATACTATAGCAATTGGTCAAGTACGGCACGGAACACCTTATCGGCATGTTCTTGCATAATCTTAATATAATTAAAGATAGGACGGTTATTTTTCATACTGTGTCCGATACAGTATTCTATTTTTTCAATTTGAATGCCTAAATCATATCCGTGTTGTGCAAATGTCTTTCGGGCGGAATAGTAAGTAACCTTTTTCTTTACCCCCGAAAGTTCTGTTACCTTATTTATATGTCGGAAGACTAAACTATATATTTGTTTATAAGATGAATATTTACCAAACTGCAAATGCCCATTTCTCGACATATATTTATCTATAAGCACTTTTGCTTCAGGCTGCAAAGTAAATACAATTTCATTTTCTCCCTTCTTGCTATTACGTGTTTTGTGACGCACATAACGCATATCGTTCTTATTTTTAAAATCATATGCTAATAAATCTCTCAGGTTGATACCGCCTAAATAATAGGTAAGCATAAAAATATCTCTCACCATGGATAAAGAAGACTTTAAAAGCCGGACATCACGTATTCTCTTCAGTTCATCTATTGACAAATCAAGTTCCCGCACATTACTTGTCGGCATCTTAAAGAGGACAAAAGGATGAATGGAGTAAGATACATAATTCATCTTACCGGCATAATTTACTATCACCTTTATTAAAGTCAGATATATTCTGATAGTTGTATCTGCCAGATTCTCCTCGTGAAGAACTTTGGCAAATCCTTGGATATGTATAGGTGTCAATTGAATTAAAGGAAAATCCCCTTTCATATATTTGACTAATCTTTCGGAAGCTATCTTATAAAGTTTATAAGATTTCTCCCGCTCTTCTCCTTTCATGAAATTCATGTATTCTTTTGCAACAGCTTGAAAGGTTATACCTTTTTTCTTTTGTTCATAAGTAATTATATGTATAAGTTCGGTACATGAAATTGCTGGTAAATAGCTGATCGATGTAACAATTTCTTCATACTCATTGATTAGTTTCCGAAGACAGGCATTCATATTCGCTGCATTCTCATGCCTTACTACTCGACCATTTTTTAGTTGATTGGCAGAATCCAAAGTAAATTGGGTAGATATATATCTGGTTTGAGAATGATGTGCTACGGCTATCCTTATTCGATGTCTGCCATTTGATAATTTTTTAGTTGGAACAACTACAATTGAAAAATTCGCCATATCATTTTTAGGTTTATAAATTACTATTTTCCATACAATAAAATAGAAACAAAAAGGTTCATAGTCATTAGGTACTAATCGAAAATCGCTCCTACAGCATGGAATATCGTGCAAAAGACGGTATTTTCCATGCATTTGTACGATTCTGCATTGCTATATCTTGATTAAGTCGTTATGTTTGCAACACTTTTTCACAGGTAGAGTGTGAAAAATTACTTTTAAAAAGAGAATCTAACTTTTGTTTAACTTAACAGATGTATCTAATAGATATGGAAAACAACAAAAAAAATGCTTCATTTATTTCAATTGCTGGTTGGAAAAGAATGCAGCCATTGTCTTTTTTACTTTACGACGATTTTACTAATCAACAAAAATATGTTTAACTTTAAAAAACATGGTATGAAAAAAAACTATGTCACAACTGCTGTTGCCTTACTACTTTTAGCAGGATGTAGCAACGATATTAAAGAAACTGATATTCAGTTTACCGGTGATACGGGAGCGAAAGTTTCTTTTAGTGCAGTAATAAACAATCATGAGGCTAGCAATCTTGTTACAAGAGCTACGGAAACAAACTGGGAGGCAGAAGACTCGGTAGGAATCACTTGTGGTACGGAACAAGTGAATATTCATTACAAATACAAGGGCAATGGTCTTTTTGCGGCAAAAGGAGGAAATGCAGAAGAGATTTGGGTATTAGGTTCCGGAGAGTATGATGTAGTGGCATACGCTCCATTTTCTGGTACATCAGGTGAAGAACAACCTGTATTGGAAGTGACTACAGCCAGTGACAATCAAGCTACAGCAGAAGAACGTGCGAAGATAGATTTTCTTTTTGCTAAAGGGAAGGCTACATCACAAACCCCGAACGTGACATTAGCATTCAATCATGTGATGAGTCGTATTAGATTGGAGTTTCAAGCTGGCGAAGGTGTGGACTTGGCAGATATAACTTGTTATCTTATTGGGCTTAAGAATAATGGTACATTTAATCCTAAAACAGGGGAGACAACAGTCAGTGAAGACCCTGTTACGGATAAAGATGATATTTATTGGGATAAAATAGGAGAGCAGGATAATTATACAGTACAAGCTATTTTACTGCCACAGAAGGTGCAAGGCAAAGTAACTATCCAAGCTAGAATGAACGGTTATCTTTATGAAGCCGAGTTTGCTAACTTGACAGAATTGAAATCAGGATTTTCTTATAATTACATCATCAAGACAAATAAATACGAGGACAATAATTATGTGTTGACAATTACAGAACAAACGCAAATAATAGGATGGGAGGATGAAAACCACGATCCTATAACATCCGACCCGAGTATAGCTGAAACTGGAACAGAGATAACTAATCCTAGTTGGAATATTACAGAAGAAACCGTAACTCCACAGCCTGTTGTGAAGTGATCTGTTTACCAATCTAATATAGATAAAAATGCTAAAAATATAAACATGAGATTTATGAAAATATATAATTATATATCAATGCTTTTTCTGGCTGGCGCAGCCATAGTTGCGTCTTGCTCGCAAAATGAAGAACTCACCGGAGAAACACCGGATTCTTTGCAGGGATTTCAGATTAGTGTGTCTGATGAAGGATTTATGGACGAAAGTGGTAAGACACGTGCTACAGAGAATGGATATACTACCCGATTTTCTAACGGAGATGCTATCGGTATATTTGCGGTAAGAGGAGAAACGGTGGTAGAGGATATCAAGAATCGGAAATTCACACTGACAGATGGCTATTGGGAATTGACTGATGGAGGGGATCCTATTGAATACAAAGGTTCACAATTTCAGCGGATGACTTTTTATGCATACTATCCGTATAATGCGAATGTGACTTTTGATCCGACGAAGGTGGATCCTTTTGAAACATACGTCAACAATTGGAAAATAGGCAGTGAACAAAATGAAGGAAATTATACACAATATGATTTGATGACGAGTACGGGTAGTGTTCAGGGGGATCGTTTGAAAGGACAGATCGCTTTTACTATGCAACATCGGATGGCTCTTGCGGTAGTGAAGATGCCTAATTTGACCTATAGCTTTACAAATGGCGGTATAGATGATTATTTGTTACCATTAACAGCCGGTTCGTTTACAGTGAACAATACTCAAGCAACTCCTTATTATCAGGAAAGTACGGATACATACCGTTTCTTGGTTAATCCGAAGAAGGAATTCTCAATTAAGGGTACTTATTCTGGAGTAAGTGAGATGGAATATGAAGCTAAAGGTACGCTGGAAGGAGGAACGGCGAAAATGTATACCATCGAAGATAAAAGTAAAATCAACCATACTTTGCAGGTAGGAGACTATTTTTGTGCAGATGGAAAAATAGTTTCAGTAGATGCGGAAACGGTGCCGGAGAATGTGATTGGTATTGTATGTTATGTAGGAAATTCACAACCCAGTGTAACACATACTGAACTCTATTCAGCAGAAGTTGATGCTTTGCGTCGCGATTTCCCTGCATGTACGCACGGTATAGTGCTATCTATTAAGAATTCTGTGGTAAAAGATAGTGAACAAAATGATGTTGCTTTGAAAATGTTCCATTCAAGTAAGTCCGGTTATTATTCAGACTGGTTTACTTCAGATGAGAATTGGGCAAACAAGTTTGTAGGTTGTAACACAGAGAAGGATGTTAACAAGAATGATGCTTCATTGGTTTTCCCAGCACTAATGGGATACAATAATACACAGTTACTTACTATGTGTTACGAAGGTATGGGTAGTCCTTCTACTTGCGACCATGCTTATGCGTATATCAAGGCTTATCGTGAAGCGGAAGCTATTCCGGCAAATGTGACTCCTTGGTATTTGCCCTCTATAATGTGTTGGGATACAGTCGCTAAGAATTTGAGTGTTATTAACCGTTGTCTCAAGAATGTAAATGGTGATGAGATGACCTCTGTCGAGTCAGGAACTAACAGTGGACACTATTGGAGTAGCACACAGCGTTCTCCAGCCAACCAATGGACACACGGTATGGCTGGTGGAAGATATCACATAATTTGTGAACGTGATTCGCGTGCCGGTTATTTCCGTATGATGCTTGCATTCTAAAATAATGACGGTATATAAAGTCCGTTAAAATTATACTTATATCATGAACATATACATATATGAATAAGAAAAACTTTATAAAGGGGACAACCTTACCTGTCGCTCTGTTTTTCACTATAGCAACTTTTGCACCTGCATGGGGATTGCAAACAGCTTCGGCAGCCATCGAAGTTGTACAGCAGCAAAGTACTATAAAAGGAACAGTAGTAGATAGCCAAGGCGAACCGATAATTGGAGCAAGTGTACTTGCGGAAGGAACATCTAATGGTACAATTACCGATATTGACGGTGTATTTAGAATAAATGTACGTCCCGGTGCGAAATTGAAAGTATCTTTTATAGGTTATACCGATAAAAAAGTAGTAGCGAAAAATGACATGAAAGTCATTCTGGTAGAGGATGTGACAGCACTTGAAGAGGTGGAAATCGTAGCTTATGGTACGCAGAAGAAAGTGACCATGACAGGAGCTATCGCTAGTGTGAAGGGAGAAGAATTGACCCGTGTATCTGTAGGTTCGGTTTCCAATGTATTAGGAGGGCAGATGACAGGTTTGACTACCGTACAATATTCCGGTGAGCCGGGAGCGGATGCCGCTGAAATTTTTATTCGTGGTAAAGCTACTTGGGAAAATTCTTCACCGTTAATTCAGGTAGACGGTGTGGATCGTGAAAGTATGAGTGATATCGACCCGAATGAAATTGAATCCATTTCTATCTTGAAAGATGCTTCGGCAACAGCCGTATTTGGTATTCGTGGAGCAAATGGGGTCATTTTGATTACAACTAAACGAGGAAAGGAAGGAAAGGCGAAAATTTCGTTTACTACTTCTGCTTCTGTATTGATGCCTACAAAAATGGTAGAACAGGCAAGTTCCTATGACTATGCCCGTTTTCATAATCAAATGATGTCCGGTGATGGCAAATCTGCCTTATTTAGTGATGGCGTGATTCAAAAATTTGCAGATGGTTCCGATCCTATTCGTTTCCCAAATATACAATGGGCTGACTATATTATGAAAAGCTCTACGCTTCAGAGCCAGCATAATCTGAACATCTCGGGAGGAACAGATAAAGTACGTTATTTCATCTCTGCAGGTGCTTATACGCAAGGAGGACTTTTTAGTGAGTTTGATCTTCCTTATAATTTAAGCTATCAGTACCGTCGGTTTAACTATCGTACAAACTTGGATATGGATGTCACTAAAACGACTACTTTGTCATTCAATATTAGTGGTAATGTGAATAATTCAGATCAACCGCGTACGAGTCAGGGATCTTCCGGATTGATTAAAAATATGTATTATGCTACTCCTTTCTCCAGTCCGGGAATCATAGATGGAAAATTGGTAAATTCGAGCGATGAGACTTATTCAGACGGACTGAAATTACCATTTACAGGAGGTACAGGTATGGGATATTATGGAAATGGGTTCAGCCAGACCAGCAACAATTCGCTGAATGTGGATGTGATTCTGGATCAAAAAATGGACTTCTTGACTAAAGGACTTTCCTTTAAAGTGAAGGGATCTTATAACAGCTCGTTTACAGTTAATAAAGTCGGTTCTGGTGGGTCTATTGCTACATACACTCCTGTATTGATGGATGACGGTAGTATTGCTTATCGTAAGTTTGGAGAGAATACAGATGTGAAGTATTCGTATACTACAGGCAAAGCACGTAATTGGTATATGGAAGCCAGCTTTAATTATAATCGTACTTTTGGTGATCATACGGTGACAGCCTTAGTTTTGTATAATCAACAGAAAGAGTATTATCCGAAATTATATTCGGACATTCCTCATGGATATGTCGGATTAGTCGGACGTGTCACTTATGATTGGAAGAGCCGCTATATGGCAGAGTTTAATGTGGGTTATAACGGTTCGGAAAACTTTGCGTCCGATTTGCGCTTTTCTTATTTCCCGGCTGGTTCTATAGGTTGGGTGATGAGTGAAGAGAAGTTTTTCCGTCCTTTGAAGTCGGTGGTTAGCTTCTTGAAATTACGTGCCAGTGTCGGTTTGGTAGGTAACGATAATATTGGAGGATCGCGGTTTATGTATATGGCTGATCCATATAATGTCGGTTTAGGTGACTTGGCAAATCGTGTAACGGCAAGTGGAGGAGCAACTAACGCCTGGGGATATGGATTCGGAACAGATAATGGTACTGTTAGTCTGGGTGCGCGTGAGGTAGCTAAGAATAACCCTGCTGTGACATGGGAAAAAGCTCTGAAACGGAACTATGGTGTTGATATTAACTTCCTTGATGACCGTCTGAAAACAACCTTTGAATATTATAAAGAACGTCGTAATGACATCCTTTTGCGTGACGGTACAGCTCCGGGAATGTTAGGGTTCATTACTCCCTATTCAAATTTAGGAAGTGTAGACAGTTGGGGCTGGGAACTTTCTTTAAAATGGAACGATAAGATTGGCGATAATTTCCGTTATTGGGCGGGTATTAACCTTTCTTATAATCAGAATGAGATTCTTGAAAAGAAGGAAGCCCCGCAGAATAATTTATATCAATATCAGAAGGGACACCGTATCGGTTCGCGTAGTCAATACGTTTTCTGGCGCTTCTATGATGAGGATACACCTGCGTTATATGAGCAGACATTTAATCGTCCGTTCCCCACTCACGAGAGCATTCTTCAAAATGGAGATGCGGTATATGTTGACTTGAATGGTGACCGTAAGATTGATGCGAACGACGCAAGTTATGACTATGGCTTTACGGATGATCCTGAATATATGCTAGGTATTAATTTAGGATTCAGTTGGAAGAATCTGGAAATAAGTACTCAATGGACAGGGGCCTGGAACGTAAGCCGTATGATTTCGGATGTATTTCGTCAGCCGTTCTATTCATCTTCCAATAGCGAGCAGGGAGGATTGTTGGCATACCATTTGGACCATACATGGACACCGGAAAATCCGTCACAATCTTCGGAGTATCCGAGAGCTACCATTGACAATGCGAAGAATAACTATGCTACCTCCACCTTATATGAGAAAGATGCAAAATACCTGCGTTTGAAAACTCTTCAGGTGGCATACAATTTTCACTTCCCATTGATGAAGAAACTTGGACTGAATACATGCCAGTTGGCTTTTGCAGGATATAATTTGTGGACTATTACACCTTATTTGTGGGGTGATCCGGAGGCAAGAGCTACTAATGCACCTTCTTATCCATTGTCCAAGACTTATACGTTGAGCTTGAAATTAGGATTCTAAAATAGATAAAGGAAAGATACAATGAAATTACAAAATAAATGGTTCATCGGTGCGATGTTGGGAGCGGCAGTTTGTTTGGTTTCCACTTCATGTGTGGACGAAATTAAATTCGGAAACTCTTTTTTGGATAAGGCACCGGGCGGAAATGCTACTATTGACACAGTGTTCAATAGTGCGGAATATACGCGCCAATTTTTGAACACCTGTTACAGTAGACAGTATTACGGATTACCCTATAATACGGACAGTAACGGTAATATTCCTGATTCTTCCAGTCCTTATTTAGGAAAGAAGGATGCGCTAACAGACTGCTGGTCACTTTATTTTAGTGACGCAACTGTATATCAGCAGTATTATTTGGGTTCTCTCAATGCCAACTATGGCACGCGTGGTAATATTTTCCCATATACACGGGAAATGGTATGGGAAGTAGTGCGCTGGTGCTGGTTGTTAATGGAAAATATAGATAGAGTGCCGGGCATGGATAGCACTGAAAAAACTCAGTTGGTGGCAGAAGCTAAATGCCTGATTGCGGCACGCTATTTTGATATGTTCCGTCATTATGGAGGTCTTCCATTGTTATATGCTTCATTCACCGGTACGGAGTCAGGTTATGAAATCCCCCGTGCTACGGTAGAGGAGACTGTTAACTACATGATAAAGATGTTGGATGATGCTATCAATTCCGGTGGATTGGTGTGGGCTTATGCTGATGCCGATCTTGCCAGCAAGGCCGGACACTGGACAAAGGCCGGTGCGATGGCATTGAAATGCAAAATCTGGCAATTTGCCGCTTCTCCGTTGTTTAACGATGTCAACGGATATGCAGGAGGAAACTCAGAGGCTGAACAGCAGCATCTGGTATGGTACGGCGGCTACCATGCGGAACTTTGGGATAACTGTTTGAAGGCTTGTGAAGCATTCTTTAAAGAGCTGGAGAGTCAAGGCGGGTATAGCCTGAATAAGGCTTCGGAAGAAACACCGGAACAGTATCGGCAGGCATATCGTATGGGATATATTCGTCAGAACAGCAAGGAGGTCTTGCATTCTGTCCGCACGAATATGTCGGACGCTTTCAACTCAAGTTCTTATATGTGGCATTCCTGGGCTGTTCCGTCACTTTGTCGTACCGAATATCCGCCTACACAGGAATATGTGGAGATGTTCCCATGGGCCGACGGTACTCCGTTTGACTGGAAAAAGGCGGAAACAGAAGGTAAGTTGGATGCAATGTTCCTGACCGGAACATTCAAAAATGGAGAACAACTATTGTCGGAAATCGTATTAACCCGTGATCCTCGTCTGTATGAGCATTGCATGGTAAACGGATTGCCGAAGATGTTAGACTGGAGTGCAGGAACAATGTCCGGTTTACCTTATGAACTGTGGGTCGGAGGATACGATGAAGGACAAAATGCAGCGCTTGAATCAGGTAACTATGCGACTGGTTATAAAAATATGAAATATTATTTGGGAACAGAGTACCAACGTCAGTATACGCATTGGGTATATCTTCGTTTATCTGACATTTATTTAACTTATGCAGAGGCCTTGCTTCAAGCCAAGAATGATCACCGGGGCGCTATTAACCAAATGAATATAGTACGTGCCCGTGTAGGATTGAAGAAAGATTTGGCGGAGTGTGTTACAGATAAGAATTTACTTTCTGACAAAGCAGCCTTATTGGAAGAATTGCTGTGCGAGCGTGTTCGGGAATTGGGGCTTGAAGATAGCCGTTACTTTGATCTTATCCGTTACAAACGTGCCGATCGTTTCGAGAAGCGCCTGCACGGGTTGCTCACCTATCGTTTGGATGATACCGGTAATCGTATAACGGGAAATGCTAAATGGAATGAAGGAGATAAGAACAAGGGAGCATTGCAGCCTACTCGTTTTGAATATGAAAGGTTTGAGTTATCCAAACCGGTCCGTCGTTGGTGGACATACGGATTTGATCCCAAATGGTATCTTTCTCCATTCCCGCAAACGGAAATTAACAAAGGATATGGATTGATTCAGAATCCGGGTTGGTAATGTGAGACAGCGAAATAGATTAAAACAATATTGAATATTGATTTATATGAGAAAAAATAAGATTCTGATACTGGCTTTACTGGTTTGTTTGAGCATTCCGGTCAGAGCGCAGAATACAGACAACAACATTATAGGTATTGTTGTTGATAAATCGGGAAACCCAGTCTATGGAGCGTCCGTTAATGTGGAAGGTGGCGCAGTGGAGACCCGGGTTGAAACTGATAAAGATGGTAAATTCGAGATTGCGGTCGAGAAAGGACAACGCTTGAGTGTCGTTTCTGTCGACAAAGGCTCTACCACAGTTGTGGCAAAGACTGATGGTCCGATGACCATTGTGATGGGATATGCAGCTCAGACTATTGATGTGGGAGCTAACCGGACATTCAATCGTCATGAATCAACGGCAGCAGTTTCTACCACCTATAATGAAGAGTTTAATAAGCGGTCTTCCCGGAATATATCCAATTCTTTATATGGATATGGATTGGGCCTTACTACTTTGCAGAATGCGGTCAGTACCGGGTTAATGGCAGATCCTACCTTTTATGTACGTGGTTTGCAGAGCTTGTCAAGTAGTACACCGCTTGTGCTGGTTGACGGTTTGGAACGAGACATGAGCTTGGTGAGTCCGGAAGAAGTAGAATCCGTTTCCATCCTGAAAGATGCCGCGGCTGTGGCATTGTACGGATACAAAGGAGTGAACGGTGCGATCTTGATTACGACGAAGCGTGGTAAGTACAAAACAAAAGAGATAACCTTTACGTATGATCATATCATTAACACACAGTCTCGACGTCCGGAATTTGTGGATGCGGCTACGTATGCTTCTGCAGTGAATGAAGCGCGTGGATATGAAGGTTTGGGAGCTCGGTATACTCCGGAAGAAGTCGATGCTTTCCGTAATGGAGTAGGCAGTGGAGGGGCTTCCCGTATGTACCCTTATCTCTATCCTAATGTGAACTGGATTGATGAAACCTTTAAAGACAGAGGAGTGTCTAATAAATATACGATCGAATTCCGTGGAGGAGGAGCAAAGTTCCGCTACTATACTATGGCGAATTTATTAACAGACAAAGGGTTTATCAAAACCCCGAATGCAAATGACGGATATTCTACACAAAATATGTATTCACGTGCTAATTTGCGTACAAATCTGGATATTGATTTAACCGCCACTACCAAATTGAAGTTGAATCTTCTCGGTACCTTGTCCGAATCTCGGATTCCGGGGGCTTCGGTTAACCTATGGGATATGATTTATTCGATTCCTTCTGCAGCTTTTCCGGTTCGTACGGAAGATGGCAGTTGGGGAGGAAGTACTACTTGGGCGGGGACGTCGAATCCTGTCGCACAATCGCAGGGAGCTGCTTATTCTAAAGGACACTCTCGTAGTTTGTTTGCCGACCTTACCTTGTCACAAGATTTGTCTGGTTTGCTGAAAGGATTGGGAGCTAACTTTCGTTTAGCTTATGACAACTATTCCAATATTCTGGAAGATCATAGCAAGACTTATACGTATGCCGGTTATGCAACAAGCTGGACAACTAACGGTCCGTTTTATACTGCCATTTCAGGTGGCGAATCCAGTGAAATGGGTTCGGGTGCAGGTATTGACAACTGGGCGCGCCAATTTAACTTTGCAGGTAGTGTAGATTATAATCGCTCGTTCCAAAAGTGGGATGTGTATTCTCAATTGAAATGGGATTATGAATATCGTGATTCATACGGTCTGAATACCACTATTTATCGGCAAAATGTTTCCTGGTATAATCATGTAGGCTTCTCTAATCGCTATTATTTGGATCTGGCATTGGTTGGCTCGGCCTCCAGCTTATTGGCACCGGGACATAAATGGGCTTTCTCTCCTACCATTTCTGCTGCTTGGGTACTTTCGGAAGAAAAATGGTTGAAAGATGTGTCTTGGGTGAACTTCTTGAAATTGCGCGCTTCGTTTGGAGTGATCAATGTTGATTATCTGCCTAAAGACGGAAGTACTACCGTATATGACTATTGGGATCAGATTTATACGACTACCGGTACGCAATATAAGTTTAACAGTAGTTACGACTCTGAATTCGGAAGTACTATTATCGGGCGCCTGGCAACTGCTAATTCGACACATGAGAAAGCGTATAAATACAATGTTGGTGTTGATGCCGTGTTGTTCAATGGACTGGACGTGACGGCAGAAGGCTATTACCAACGGAGAAAAGATATTTGGGTCTCTTCCGAAGGAAAATATACCGATGTGTTGGGCGTAGATGCTCCGTTCGAGAATGCCGGAATCGTTGATAGCTATGGCGTGGAACTAGGACTTAACTATACGAAACGGTTAGGAGATGTAGTGTTCAACCTTGGCGGTAATTTTGCTTGGAATAAGAATGAAATTAAGGAACAACTGGAAGAACCGCGTTTGTATAAGAATCTTGTGCAAACAGGAAATCGGTTGGGACAAGTATATGGAATGGTAGCTGAAGGTTTCTTCAAAGATAAAGAAGATATAGCAAACAGCCTTCCGCAAAACTTTAGTACGGTAGTGCCGGGAGACATAAAATATAAAGATGTGAATGGAGACGGAATCATTGATGCCAATGATAAAACAGCTATCGGTTATAGTACGACGGCTCCAGAAATTTATTATTCTTTCCATTTGGGAGCCGAATGGAAAGGGATTGGAGTAGATGTAATGTTTCAGGGAACAGGTAACTATTCTGCTGTCTTGAATACGAAGAGTATGTTTTGGCCGTTGATAAATAATACGACACTTTCTACTCATTATTATGAGAATCGTTGGACACCGGAAAATCAAAATGCCAAATATCCTCGTTTGAGTTCACAGAGTAATGCCAATAACTATCAGGCTAATACAGTTTGGTTGGCGGACCGGTCATTCTTGAAGTTACGTAACGCGGAGGTGTATTACAGATTTCCGGAAGAATGGATGAAGAAGACTAAGATATTGGGGAGTGCCAAGTTATATGTCAGAGGAACAGACTTGTTCTGTTCAGATCATATTGATGTGACAGATCCGGAATGTTATGGTGTAGCGACTCCGCTGAATAAGAGTGTAGTAGTCGGTGTTACGATTGGTTTTTAATCATAAAAACAAAGCGAAAGAATGAAACTGAAAAACATTATCTACGGAATGATGTGTGTAGCCGCACTCGGTTCCTGCTCAGATAAGATGGAATATCATGAGTACAATAATTATGATGAGGATTTTGTGAAGCTCAACTTCGGTAATGTAGGAGGGCTGATAACAAATATCTATTTGTCCATGGATGTGGACTTTGGAAACTATAGCGGGGCAATTCTTGGTTCTGCTACCGATGAGTCCGAATATGCTTATTCGGGAAATCAGATTGAAGACTTTTACAATGGTTCTTGGAGTCCGTCGAATGCTAAAAGTAGCATGTGGACGTCCTGTTATGAAGGGATAGCCAATTGTAATTTATATCTGGAGAAGTTTACCGGACTGACATTTCCCGAGTTGGCTTTGAACAGTGATTATGCACAACAGATGTTCCGCTATACCAATTACCAGTATGAGGTACGTTTCCTTCGTGCATATTTCTACTTTAACTTGGTACGGCAATATGGAGATGTGCCGTTTAGCGACCATATATTAACAGCCGAAGAATCGAATACGTTATCGCGCAGACCGGCACAGGAGATTTTTGATTATATCATAGCCGAATGTGATGATATTAAAGATAAGATTATCGTCGATTACAGTAAACTGGGAGATATGGCATTGCCTAGTAGTCCGGCGGAAACAGGACGTGCCAACCGTAAAACGGTATTGGCCTTGAAAGCTCGTGCAGCATTGTATGCGGCAAGTCCTTTATTTAATCCGACTGATAATAGAGAACTGTGGTATCGTGCAGCTAAAGCCAATAAGGAAATTTTAGATGACAGTAATGGGTTTGCTGAAAAGGCAAAACTCTTAGTGGAGGATTATTCATCACTTTGGAGCAAGGACAATTACAATGACGCTACTAATGAATTGATTTTTCTCCGTCGTGCCACTACTACCACTAATTCTTTTGAGGGATATAACTTCCCGGTAGGGTTGGAAAATTGTAAAGGTGGAAACTGTCCCACACAGACACTGGTGGATGCGTATGAGATGAAGGATACAGGGTTGCGTCCGGACGAGTTGGATAACTATGATCCTGCTAATCCTTATTATACCAACCGCGACCCTCGTTTCTATCTGACTATTGCCAAGAATGGGGACGAAAAGTGGCCTAACTGGAATACTGTTCCTCTGCAAACCTATCAGGGCGGACTAAATGCGGAGCCTTTGAGTGGCGGAACTCCGACTGGCTATTATCTGAAGAAGTATTGTCAGACGGCAGTAGACTTACGTGCCGGTACAGCTTCAAAGACCTATCATTCATGGATTACATTCCGTTTTGGAGAGTTCTATTTGAATTATGCGGAAGCTGTATATAAGTATCTGGGTAGTCCGTATGCAACGGATAATGAATTTACAACTTCGGCTGTGGATGCTATCAAAGTAGTTCGTACGCGTGCCGAGATGCCCGGATTCCCTCAAGGGATGACCAATGATGCTTTCTGGAAGAAATATCAGAATGAACGTATGGTAGAATTGGCCTTTGAAGGACATCGTTTTTGGGATGTACGTCGTTGGAAGGAGGGTGACAAACATTTCAAGAACATTGTTGAAATGAAGATTACGAAGAATGGGGATGATACTTATACGTATGAACGTAAGGTAAAAGAAAGAAGTTGGGATGATAAGATGTATTTCTTCCCGATTCCGCAGAGTGAAAAATCTAAGAATCCTAATTTGGAGCAGAATCCGGGGTGGTAACCCACAACCGGAATGCTGATGAATAGTGATAGGATATTCTTGCATAGAACGGATGTTTATAGAATAAAAAAACGAAAGAAATGAAGAAACATTATATAATACTGGGGCTGTTTTGTCTGCTGGCCATAGTTGCCTGCTCGGATAATGACCCCGTCGTTGAAGTGAACAATGGCAATCAGACGGAAGAGGAGTTGCCGCCTCTGCCTACTGAAGTTATAACGGGTAGCCGTGCAATGTGGGTTAGTTACGACCCGGCACCAAATGTTGACGCCAATAACTCTTCCGGCATATCATCCGCATTGATTAGCTGGAGATTACTGAAGACCGATCCGTCTAATGTTGCTTTTGATATTTATAAGTCGGTAGACGGCGAGACGGAAGTGAAATTGAATGAGAAACCTATTTCGAATACTACTTCTTGGGTGGATGCGGATATTGATGTATCAAAAACGAATGTATACCGGGTCACTCTTGCCAATCAGGCTGAAACGCTTTGCGATTATACCTTTACCTCTGAAATGGCAGAAAAGTTTTATCATGAGATTAGATTAAACATGAATGTACCCGATGCGTCGATTACATATTCTCCTGATGATATTCAGCTAGGTGACTTGGACGGTGACGGTGAATTGGAGATTGTGGTGAAGAGAGAACCGTATGATGGTGCCAACCAGGGGGGATGGAATAATGGTTCGACCTTGTTGGAAGCTTATAAGATGGATGGTACTTTTTTGTGGCAAATTGATTTGGGAATCAATATTCGTTCCGGTTCACATTATACTTCATATATTTTATACGATTTTGATGGAGATGGTTTATGTGAAATAGCTTTCCGCTCTTCAGAAGGTACAAAGTTTGGGGATGGTAAGGTCATTACCGATGCTTATGGTAATGTGAACGATTATCGAATTCGTCAGACTGACGCTGTGGGCTGGTATTCGGGAGCAAGTATTAATACAATTTGCGGTTTGATAATGGAAGGTCCCGAATATATCTCTATTTGCCGTGGATATGATGGACGTGAAATTACCCGGGTGGATAATATTCCTCGTGGTGGAAGTGGTTCAAAAGCGTCGCGTGCTAAATATTGGAGTGAATATTGGGGAGATGATTACGGAAACCGCATGGACCGTTTCTTTATCGGGGTGGCTTATCTGGATGGTATACCTGACGAAGCGACCGGAGTGAGAACAAGCAACCCCAGTCTGATCATCAGTAGAGGTATTTATCATAATTGGCAAGTATGGGCACTCGATTTGAAAGGGAATAAACTGGAAACCCGTTGGAAGTTTGATACAGCCGAACATTCTTCAAAATGGTTGTCCATGTGTTCGCATAGTTTTCGTGTAGCGGACTTGGACGATGATGGAAAAGATGAAATCTTGTATGGTTCTGCGGCTATAGATGATGATGGAAGCGAATTGTGGTGTACCGGAAACGGTCATGGTGACTGTTTATGTGTTGGCAAATTTATAAAAGACCGTTCAGGATTGCAAATTGTTGCTTCATTTGAAGAACCGGGCAATTATAATGGACAAGGACACGGTTATGGATGTCAAGTGATTGATGCAAGAGATGGTGGCTTGATTACCGGCCATGGAGCGGGTTCGACTACTGATGTCGGTCGTTGTATTGTGGCAGATATCGATCCGGATAGCCCGAATTTTGAGTACTGGTCTTCTTTGCAGGAAGGGGTATTCAGTTGTAGTGGCAGTGGATTGGTATCCAGTACATATCCTACAGGTATTGGTGGTGGAGTTTTGTATAATGTAGCCATTTATTGGAGCGGGCAGCCGACAAGAGAAATGCTGGACCGTGCTTGTGTCGTGAGCTATAAAGAGAACCCTGATGTAAACAAGACGAATAAGACTCGTTTGGTATATTTTGGAACTTACGGTAGCAATGACGGTAACCATAGCACCAAATACAATCCTTGTTACTATGGTGATTTTCTCGGTGACTATCGTGAAGAAGTAATAATGGGTTCAAGTGACATGAAATCTATTTATATATTCTCCACGAATCATCCTACCGAATTCCGTCTTCCTCACTTGATGACCGATCATAATTATGATATGTCTCAAGCGATGCAGAATATGGGATATAACCAGGGAACTAACTTAGGTTACTATGTAGGTGCTGAAACTTTGAAAAAAGCAGAATAAAAAGGTTTTTGAATAAGAAATCTCTTATTTGATATGAGTTTGTTGAAAAAGAACAATCCGGCTAACTGTCGGGTTGTTCTTTTTTTCATAGTTGAACGAATCGCCATATATATGGATAATATTCTATTTCTTAATTGATCGGCTCTCCCTACCTTTGTAAGGTGAGATAGCAAATATACATATGAAAAAACTCTTTATCCTTTTGTTCCTCTTCATCACTTTAGGAACAAACGCACAAAACAATAAAGTTTCCGGCCTCAACGCCCGCCAGTTTCATAAATATTGGAAGGTAGAGTCGGAATCTCCGGATTATAAAGTGACATTTCAGGGTGATACCGCTGAAATACTGTCTCCTAAAGGCCTTACCTTATGGAGGAAAGAAAAGATGAGCGGACGGGTAACCATTGAATATGATGCATGTGTAGTTGTAGAAAAAGAAGGAGACCGTTTGAGTGACCTGAATTGCTTTTGGATGGCTTCGGACCCCAAACATCCTGATAATATATGGAAACGTGAGAAGTGGCGTAGCGGAATCTTTCTGAATTGTTATTCTTTGCAACTCTATTACATGGGATATGGTGGAAATTATAACTCTACTACACGCTTCCGTCGTTATGACGGCAATGAAGCAGGAATCACAGATCCCAAAGTACGTCCTGCCATATTGAAAGAATATACAGATACCGAACATTTGCTAAAAGCGAATCACTGGTATCACATTAAGATAACAAATGAAAATAATAGGGTTAGTTATTACATAGACGGCAAGCGACTGGTGGACTTCCGCGATGCCGAACCTCTGACAGAAGGATGGTTCGGCTTTCGTACCACCTTATCCCGTACCCGCATTACAAACTTCCGCTATGAATGTTTGCCACCCCAAACGTCTACTGTTCCTTTACATTGGATCGGCAATACTCCTGAACAAGACAAAGCTGTAAGCTTCGGAGTTCCTTTTGATGAAGGCTACCTATTTCCAGAAACTTCATTGCGGTTAAAAACAGATAGAAATCAAGAGATTCCGGTAGATACTTGGCCATTGGCTTACTGGCCGGATGGTTCCGTGAAATGGAGCGGAGTTGCCGGAGTCATTCCTGCCGGAACAGAAAGACTGACATTAGAAAAAGCCCCCCGGAAAGCAAAAACTATCAATAAACAGCCTAATGCTTCTATTGCAATCACTGAAACGCCTGAAGATATTCAAATTGAAACAGGGCTAATTTCCGTATTTATTCCCCGACGCGGAGATTTCCTGATTGATAGCCTATTATATAAGGGAACTAAAGTAGGAGAGAAAGCGCGTCTGATTTGTAATACGCAAAACGAGCCGATTCAAGAAAATACATCTCAAATATCTTTTACTCATTACATAGGAGAAATAAAATCAGTAACCATAGAACGTCTGGGCTCTGTACGGGCACTTGTAAAGTTGGAAGGGATACATCGGAACAGGAATAAGAAGATTGATACGAATCACTCTGAAGGGGAAGGGAACTATGCGAATAACTCTGATATGAACAAACGGAATAACCGTGAGTGGCTTCCTTTTGTGGTACGTCTCTACTTTTATGGTGGTAGTGAACAGATCAAAATGGTACATAGCTTCATCTATGACGGAGATCAGAAGAAAGATTTCATTCGTAGTTTGGGTATCCGTTTCGATGTTCCTATGCGTGAAGCTCTGTATAATCGTCATATTGCTTTTTCGTGTGCAGATGGAGGAGTGTGGAGCGAGCCGGTACAACCATTGGTAGGGCGTCGCATACTCACTTTAAATAAGACAGATAATAAGAAAAACAGTAATGAAAAGAAAGATGCACAACAGATGCCGACTGATGACCCCTCCCTGCAACAGCAGCAAATGGAAGGCAAACGTATTCCGCCTTATGAATCTTTCGATGAAAAGAACCGCTCTCTGCTCGATAACTGGGCTTCATGGAATGACTACCGTCTGTCTCAACTCACTGCCGATGCTTTCTCCATTCGTAAACGTGCCAATAACGATAATCCCTGGATAGGAACCTTTTCCGGCACACGTAGCGATGGATATATTTTTGTCGGAGATATTACCGGAGGATTAGGACTTTGTATGCATGACTTTTGGCAGTCTTATCCCTCTTCTATTGAAATTTCAGACGCACGAACCCCGGTAGCTACCCTTACCGCCTGGTTGTGGAGTCCGGAGTCCGAGCCTATGGATTTACGGCATTATGATCGTATAGCTCATGACCTGAATGCCAGCTATGAAGATGTCCAAGAAGGTATGAGCACGCCATACGGCATTGCCCGTACAACTACGTTGACACTGATCCCACAAAGTGGCTATGCCGGAAAAAAGGCTTTTGCTGATTATGCCAAACAATTTTCTAGCCCTAGTCTGTTAATGCCAACCCCGAATTATCTTCATGCCCGCCAGGCTTTCGGGATATGGAGTCTCCCCGACCGTACTACTCCATTCCGTACTCGTGTAGAAGACCGCTTGGATGCTTACATTGACTTCTATCAGAAAGCAATCGAACAAAACAAGTGGTACGGTTTCTGGAATTATGGTGATGTGATGCACGCTTATGACCCTGTTCGTCATACCTGGCGTTACGATGTCGGAGGATTTGCCTGGGACAATACGGAACTGGCTTCTAATATGTGGCTATGGTATAATTTCCTGCGTACCGGGCGTATTGATATTTGGCGTATGGCAGAAGCTATGACGCGTCATACAGGCGAAGTGGATGTCTATCATATCGGTCCCAATGCCGGATTAGGCAGTCGGCATAATGTAAGTCATTGGGGATGCGGAGCTAAAGAAGCGCGAATCAGCCAGGCCGCCTGGAACCGTTTCTACTATTACCTTACTACAGACGAACGTTGCGGTGATTTAATGACTGAAGTGAAGGATGCCGACCACAAACTCTATGACTTGGACCCTATGCGCCTGGCCCAACCTCGCAGTGAATATCCTTGTACCGCTCCCGCCCGTTTGCGTATCGGTCCCGACTGGCTGGCTTATGCCGGTAATTGGATGACAGAATGGGAGCGCACAGGTAACACTGCTTATCGTGATAAAATAATAGCAGGAATGAAAAGCATTGCCGTCCTGCCTAACCGCCTCTTTACCGGCCCCAAAGCTCTAGGATTTGATCCGTCAACAGGAATCATCACAACCGAATGTGACCCCAAATTGGAAACAACCAACCATTTAATGACGATCATGGGCGGATTTGAGATAGCCAATGAAATGATGCGTATGATTGATATACCCGAATGGAAAGACGCCTGGCTTGATCATGCTGCACGTTACAAGAAGAAAGCATGGGAACTTAGCCATAGCCGTTTTCGTGTCTCCCATCTGATGGCTTACGCAGCTTATCACTTGCGCAATACCCAAATGGCTGAAGAAGCCTGGAAAGATTTGTTTACCCGGTTGGAACATACACCTGCACCGCCTTTCCGCATCACTACCATACTTCCGCCGGAAGTACCGTCTCCATTAGATGAATGTACGAGCATTAGCACGAATGATGCTGCTCTTTGGAGCTTGGATGCTATTTATATGCAGGAAGTTATTCCGAAGGATGAATAGCAGAAGCATTTATTTCTTCACATTTCACCATATCCCAACCTTGGAACTGAATTAATAATAGGTGAAGTGTCGTTCCAGTAGCCAGTTTCTGCACAACTTTATCCTTACTGTATCGCAACAGTTGCTGTCTTCCTTCTTCTGCTTGGGCTTCAAGTTCAGCATTGGTAGCTGTACGTGTAGCGTATTTCAACTCCAGAATATAGCTGTGTTCTATATCGGAATAACGCATTTTGTCCGGCAATAGGAAGAAGTCACAATAGCCATAGTTCATTTCCAGTTCCGGCTGTACGAGATAATAAGAAGCAATGGCAAGATAGGCTTTTAGGAAACCTTGCAGGTTTCTTTCCCCTTCTATCGCATCTCGTATGGAAGAGTTCTCCCGATAGGCACCGGCGATGGTTTCGAAGAATGGTTGCCAATGACCATCGAAGGCGAAATCATCTATCAAGTCTTTCAGATGTGAAAGATTCAGGGTATGGGCCTGTTGATAGTAGTCGCGCAAGAATCCAAGGTACTGCTCGCGCACACAATTGTTAGGTATGCACATTTTCAGACGGTCGCCACGGGTGCCGCACATGGTAAGTAAACCATAATAATAGAGCAGGCTTCGGAAGTTCTCTATATCTGCTATCTTTTCTGACGGGAACGAAGTATGTAAGTCTACCAGTATTTCACCTTTTGCCGCAATTTCTTCGATAGTACTCATGCGGCTTCCCTCATGGGTGTTGTCGTGGTCAATGCGTGCCAGCATTTTCAGTTTACTGTAATCCGTACGGATATTCTTGTCTACCATATTTTCGGGTGGACGGTGAAAATCAATTTGGTTACGTAAATAGTATAAAGTCATATCGCAATTAAACACACGGTCGTTGTCCAAAGATGTTCTGGCGAAGCAATAATTGTCATACCACGGTTTCATTTCTGTAATCATCGCTTCTACATCACCGACCAGCTTTCCATTTTGTTGGTAATAACGGAGCATTTCACGTACTTCAGTTTCATCAAATCCTATCATGGCATTAAAACGGGAATCAGTCGATATATTCCAGTCAATATTATACCCGCTAGATAAATCATCCAGTGTGATAGGGCTGACTCCCATTAGGAAAATTCGGTCAAACATACCTTTGAACTGCTTGAAGTATTCACGGTAGAAGCCGCTGGCATGAGTCAGGTCATGGAACATTTTCTGTCCGTGTTCGCTCAATATGACGTTGGTAAAGTTGTCATATTCGTCAATTATCAGATAGAGAGGATATCCTTTTTCTTTAGCCTTTACTTCTATATATGATAATTTTGCTTTAGCGCTTTCAATGCTTTCTACTGTTGACTTGAAATCTTCATCATAATAAGATGCGTATGCATGGGCAAACTGGTTGATGATGATACTGCAATATTCATTAAAGCTACTCATCAAATCTGCTCCCGGCAGTGAGCAGCCTGCTTTTGAGAAGTCGAAGAAAAGGACTTGGAAACTGTTATGTTGTTTGGTTGGACGGCTTCCTATCCATAAGTCACCGAAATACTTGTCGAAGTTATCCTTCTGTATTATGTCGTAATAAGTACGCATCATGCTTAGGAATAAGCTTTTTCCGAAACGTCTCGGACGAATAAGGAAAAGGTAACTGGGCATTTCCTCGATAAGGGGCAGATACATGGTTTTATCGACGAAATAGAAGTTTTCGTTCCGCATCCGGTTGAAGTCGGATATTCCGTATGGTATTCCTTTCACTTGGCTCATATTGGCAGGCTTTTAATTTGTACAGGCAAAGTTAATCTATTCCGTGGAATAAATCAATGATTTGCGACTGTATTATGTTGGATACGAACATTCATTTTTCCCTTGAATGGGGATGAACATATCCTGTCCAGATGTTCTGTTTTTAAGATTATATTAGAAAATAACCGTTGCGAAATTGATGAATCAGAGAAAAAACTGCATAAATAAGTGCAATAATATGCAGAAATATAGGCGAAAAGTGAATAATATCAGACAGAATATGCGTCTTTTCTAACGGAAAAAGAGTTCGTTAGGTTTAAACCAACAGGGTGATCCTCACCGATGAACGCTATCTTCCTCACCGATGAACTTGTCCTTCATCGGTGAGGAAGATATAAATGTGCTTTTTTAAGCTAGTTTTTCTCTGATTTACCTGGACTTTTGAATAAGAAAATAATAACATAATGGAAGATTAATCCCTGAATCGATATCGACTTGCAAGTGTTGTAGGATAAAATAGGTGTGAAATGCTAGATAAACTCTATAAATGATAAGAATGAGGATTTGCGTGTTGACAAATGTCGGAGCTTTTTTATTCTTCTTCATCTGCTATGCTGTTTTCTCCATTCTGCACTGCTTAAATATTCCTTTTTTAAGATAGAATATTTAAACAGTCCGGATAGTCTATATTTCCCTTTAGTCCTTTGCTATCTTTACAGGATTCTCTTTCGTATTATTTCAAATACTCTTTTAGCGGGCAATCACTCTTTTTCAACCCTTCAGCAATACTTTTGGCGTTCATGTGCGCTCCTTTCAAAGAAGTATGTGTATGGTCGTGATTGTAGTAAGCTGCAGCTTTCTTCACACCTTTCTTTTCAAGTTTATCGGCACTAATCTTATTCAAGTCAATGAAATAAGCTCCCGTAGCTTCCGCAGCTTCACGTGTCCACTTGCCAAAAGACTCGGTATTACGTTCTATTTTTCCATCTTTCCATTTGTTGCGTGGCGTATGACTAAGAACGATGGGAATGGCACCTTTCTCCTGAACATCCATGATGAACTTTCGAAGATACCAGCCGAAAGTATAAACAACTTGATATTTGCCTGTCTTTTCCATTAGAAAGACTTTGCTCTCATCTCCCGAACCGCGCAATTCGGCACGGGCTTTCCCTTTGTTTATATCTCCTGCATCATTATGTCCGAACTGAATCAGAACGAAGTCCCCCGGTTGCAAGGCATTGTATACCTTATCCCAACGACCTTCATCGAGGAAAGTACGTGCACTACGTCCTGCCATCGCACGATTTTCTACAGAAATTTTATTTAGATTGAACTCGTCAGCAATTACGCTTCCCCAACCCCACATACCGTTTTTGTCTTTATCTTCATTTCTGACCGTACTATCTCCGATAGTAAACAATACCGGACGTCCCTCTTTCCGACTGGAACCTGTCACTGTATCTTTCTCAACAGGTTTCAGATAATTGGCTAATTCCAGTCCTTCATACGCACGTATTCCGTCAGCAGCAGATTCAGCATTTACTTTAGCACCGAAAGCACTTGTATGTATACGGTCGATGTAGAACATATATTTCACCTTATTCTTGCCGAACTTTTCAAATTTGCGGGCACTGATATCATTCAAATCAATAAAAGGAACATGCTGTTCTTCGGCTACTTGCTTTGCCCACAATCCAAAAGTCTTGTTGACACGTGTGATGATGGTGCTGTCTTTGTCTTCCCAAGCATTGCGGGGAGTAAGCGAAAAAAGGATCGGATGAGCACCTTTGGCTTTTACATCTTGAATGAAACGACGCATATATTCCCCGTAGGTATATACGGTTTCTTTTACTCCGGTTTCTTTAATCGTTACGTTCAGTGTATCTTTGCCAATTCCGGGAATGGAAGCACGGGCACGTCCGCTGTCGTATGGGCCGTTGTCATTGTGCCCTAGTTCGATGATAACCCAGTCTCCCGGGCGTACTCCTTTGATTACATCCGGCCATAAACGGTTATAGAAAGTACGGCTACTGGTTCCACCCAGTGCATGATTTTCTACAGTAATCCGGTTAGAGTCGAAATAATCGCCTGCATAATAGCCCCATCCCCATTGTCCGTTGTTGCCGTTTCCTAAAGTTCCGGTACGCATGGTAGAGTTACCTACCAGAAACAGAACAGGGTTGTCACCTTTCCGGCTCGAACCGGCTTCCGGTCGCGAGGTACGTGCTTTATTCAGGCTGTCCAGCGTGTTGTCAATTACTTGATTGACATCTGCCATGGGAGCGGAAACTTTATTTTGCGCTTGCAGTTGCAAACTGAATGTAATGGCCGTCAGCCAACATATATACGGGAATAATTTGTTTTTCATGAATCTGTTTTTTTGAAATCCCTCACTGACCGGTGTCTAAACAGTCAGTGAGGGAACTAGCTACTAACTAACCTCTAACTAAACCTAATGAATGATTATCTTTAAACCTAATGAAAAAACTGTCTATGTTATTTTAATTTATAAACTTCTGTTCCGGCAAGCAGGAAACAACCGACTCCGTAGTCTTCAAAGTCGGGCACACTCTTATAAGTAACCGGCTGTCCGTCTTTAGGCTCTTTGCCTGTTCCCTGCACATATCCCAGGAATCCGTTCGGATGTACGGCATCTTTCACCATAGCGTTCCATGCTTTTAAAAGGACGGGAAGATATTCTCTGCGGTCGAGTAATCCGTTGCGCACTCCCCAAGCCATACCGTATACAAACAGTGCTGTTCCGGAAGTCTCTTTACCTCCGAAGTTCGTCGGATCATGAAGACTCACATTCCAGAAACCATCTTCACGCTGACATTTTTTAAGTGCTTTGCTCATAGCGAGAAAATCATTTATATAGTCCTGGCGATGTGTTTCATTAGTAGGGATTTCATCCAATACCCGTACAAGAGCTGCATATACCCAGCCATTTCCACGACTCCAGTAGCAATCTTCTCCATTCGGTTCTTTGTAAGGAGGATCAAAGTCCTGATCGCGCCACCATAAGCAATCTTTAGGATTATACATTCCGGCTTCTCCGTGCACGTTACGAGTGTAAGAATACATATCCCACATCTTATCATAGTATTTCTGTTCACCGGTCATTTTTCCAAACTTTGCGTAGATTGGCATTGCCATTTGGATAGCGTCAATCCACCACCAATCGTTCACCTGGGGAGTGTTGACTACCATATCGATACTTGCTTTTATATTCCGGATCATATTTGGGTCGGACGGACACATATTATAAAGGTCGATATACGTTTGTCCGCAGCAATGGTCGTCTGCGTTACGGGTCGTATTGCCGTTTCTCATTCCCCATTTGTGGAAATCAGCCCAATCGTAGGCATACTTATAATAATCCTCACGCGGGTAAATGCCATACAGAGCCATTAATCCTTCATAATATACGCCTCTCGTCCATATATTGCTTGGACGGACTCTGCCATAGAAAGAAGGCAATGTGTAATCGGCATACTTTTTCATAAAGTAGTCGTTTACTTTTACGATAGTCTCTAAAGTCTCTTTTTGTGCAGGTAACTCTTGTGCCATGACCGGCTTTCCTGTCATAAGACAAAGAAGGGTTACTGTAAAGAATGAGAGTAGTGATTTCTTCATGGTGAAATAATTCTGTTTTATTAATTGGGTGTTCATTCTAATTTTCATTGGCAAAGATAAGGGACGCACTTTTCTTTTTCAATGGATTTCCGTTCAGATATATTCATTTTTGTTCACCAGGTAGTTATAATGCGGTTTAAAAGTGGGCTATATGATGATTTCTACATAGATATGTACAATATTCTATTTTATAAGTAGGCTGTGCCGCTTACTTTTGTGTTGTAAATTGATTAACGATAAAACTATGAAATGCATAAGTGCTTTTTTAAGTCTGTGTCTGATAGCTGCTTTTGTAGTGGCGCAGCCGAACTATGACTTTTCGAAACTGAAACGCGAACATTTGGGACGCGGTGTAATTGCCATCAGAGAGAATCCATCTACTGTTGCCGTGTCTTGGCGTTATCTGTCCTCCGACCCGATGGACGAATCTTTTGATGTTTATAGAAACGGTGAAAAGGTAAACAAATATCCGATAAGAAATGCGACTTTCTTTCAGGATATATATAAAGGTACGGAATCCGTACTTTATACCGTCAAAGCTATCCAATCAAAAACGGAAAGCTGTTATCAATTGCCGTCCGATGCTCCGGCAGGTTATCTGAACATCCCGCTGAATCGTCCTGAAAACGGTACGACTCCGGCAGGACAAAGTTATTTCTATGCTCCTAATGATGCCAGTATCGGCGATGTAGACGGTGACGGGGAATATGAGATTATCTTGAAATGGGATCCGTCGAACGCACACGATAATTCGCATGACGGTTACACCGGAGAGGTATATTTCGATTGTTATAAATTAAACGGGCAACATTTATGGCGCATTAATCTGGGACGTAATATACGTGCCGGTGCACACTACACCCAGTTTATGGTGTTTGACTTCGATGGTGACGGTAAAGCGGAAGTAGTAATGAAAACCGCCGACGGAACAGTGGACGGAAAAGGAAAAGTGATTGGAGATGCGCAAGCTGACTATCGGAATGAACAGGGACGTATTTTGACCGGACCGGAATATCTGACTGTCTTCAACGGACTGACAGGAGAAGCGATGCAAACAATTGATTACGTACCAGAAAGAGGAAACCTGATGGACTGGGGAGACAATCGTGGTAATCGTAGTGACCGCTTTTTGGCTTGCGTTGCCTATCTCGACGGCATCCATCCTAGTGTTGTGATGTGTCGTGGGTATTATACCCGTACAGTATTGGCAGCATACGACTGGAATGGAAAGGAACTGAAAGAACGCTGGATTTTCGACAGTAACCATCCCGGTTGTGAAGACTATGCCGGACAAGGTAATCATAACCTTCGGGTAGGTGACGTAGACGGTGACGGATGCGATGAGATTATCTACGGTTCGTGTGCCATCGACCATAACGGCAAAGGGCTGTACACAACGAAGATGGGACATGGAGACGCGATTCATCTGACTCATTTCGATCCTTCCCGCAAAGGGTTGCAAGTATGGGACTGTCACGAAAACAAGCGTGACGGAAGTACGTACAGAGATGCGGCAACCGGAGAAATTCTTTTCCAGATAAAAGATAGTACAGATGTCGGGCGTTGTATGGCGGCTGATATTGACCCGACCCATCCGGGCGTTGAAATGTGGTCTCTTGCTTCCGGAGGAATAAGAAATATAAAAGGAGAAGTGGTGAAAGCCCGTGTCAGAGGATTGTCATGTAATATGGCTGTCTGGTGGGACGGTGATTTACTGCGCGAACTATTGGATAGAAATATAGTCAGCAAATATAATTGGAAGAAAGGAGTCTGTGAGCGTATAGCCATTTTCGAAGGAGCTCTTTCCAACAACGGAACGAAGGCAACACCTTGCCTGCAAGGGGATATTGTAGGCGACTGGCGGGAAGAAGTACTGTTGCGCACAGCCGATAATACCGCTTTGCGGCTTTATGTCTCTACCATTCCCACTGATTACCGCTTCCACACCTTTTTGGAGGATCCTGTTTATCGCATCAGTATCGCTACCCAGAACGTAGCTTACAACCAGCCGACACAACCGGGATTCTACTTTGGACCGGATTTGCAGGGAACCCTATTCAGAGGATGTAAAATACCTAAAAAATAAAATATGAATATTCGTATCATAGCCATTGCTTTGTTGCTGATAGCTTTGCCTGTCAGCGCACAGAAAAAGAAAACTGTAGTGAATGACTCAAACACCCCTTTGCATTTATTGCAACCTGCTTATCAGGGCACGTATGGTGATTTGACACCGGAACAGGTAAAGAAAGAGGTAGACCGTGTATTTGCTTATATAGATAAGGAGACTCCCGCCCGTGTGGTAGACAAGAATACGGGTAAAGTGATTACCGACTATACAACGATGGGAGAGGAGGCACAACTGGAGCGTGGAGCTTTCCGTTTGGCAAGTTATGAATGGGGAGTGACCTACTCTGCCTTGATAGCGGCATCCGAAGCTACGGGCGACATACGCTATATGGATTATGTACAGAATCGTTTTCGTTTTCTGGCCGAAGTAGCACCGCATTTCAAGCGTGTTTATAAAGAAAAGGGTACAACGGACCCGCAGTTGCTTCAAATCCTCACTCCGCACGCACTGGATGATGCGGGAGCCGTATGCGCGGCGATGGTGAAAGTCCGTTTGAAAGATCCCTCGCTTCCTGTGGATGAACTGATACGGAATTATTTTGATTTCATCATAAATAAAGAGTATCGTCTGGCAGATGGAACTTTTGCACGCAACCGTCCGCAGCATAACACTCTTTGGCTGGATGATATGTTTATGGGTATTTCGGCAGTAGCACAGATGAGTTATTATGACAAGGAGCAAAAAGATAAATATCTGGCAGAAGCAGTGAGACAATTCCTGCAATTTGCCGACCGCATGTTTATCCCCGAAAAAGGATTGTATCGTCACGGATGGGTGGAAAGCAGTAGCGATCATCCTGCTTTTTGTTGGGCGCGCGCCAACGGTTGGGCTATGTTGACGGCTTGCGAACTGCTCGACGTTCTACCGGAAGACTATCCTCAACGTGCGAAAGTGATGGATTATTTCCGGGCTCATGTACGTGGAGTGACAGCCTTACAAAGCGGAGAGGGACTTTGGCACCAACTGCTCGACCGGAATGATTCTTACCTGGAAACTTCCGCTACTGCGATATATGTATACTGCCTGGCACACGCCATCAATAAAGGATGGATTGACGCCATTGCTTACGGACCGGTTACTCATCTGGGATGGCATGCCGTAGCCGGCAAGATAAATGCGGAGGGGCAAGTGGAAGGAACCTGTGTCGGTACGGGAATGGCTTTCGACCCTGCTTTTTACTATTACCGTCCGGTCAATGTATATGCGGCACATGGTTACGGACCGGTTCTTTGGGCAGGTGCGGAAATGATTCGCTTGTTGAAAAATCAATATCCACAGATGAATGACAGTGCCGTTCAATACTACCAGGTGAAACAAAAGACGACAGCACCTATTTTTGCTATCGACACAGAAGAAAAGAAAGATTAACTTTAAATAGATTGAAACCATGAAACGAGAAGCATTTAAAATGTATTTGAAACCCGGATGTGAAGCCGAATATGAAAAAAGACATGCTGCCATCTGGCCCGAACTGAAAGCACTGCTTTCACAGAATGGAGTGTCGGACTATTCGATTTATTGGGATAAAGAAACAAATATCCTGTTTGCTTTCCAAAAAACGGAAGGGGGAGCAGGTTCGCAGGATTTAGGTAATACGGAAATCGTACAGAAATGGTGGGATTATATGGCGGATATCATGGAAGTGAATCCGGACAATTCACCCGTATCCATTCCTTTGCCGGAAGTATTCCACATGGATTGAGTTTTCAGTAATTCTATCAGTCTGTAATTATTTAGACGCGGATTACACGAATGACGCGGATTTTTTATTCTTAAATCTGTGTCATTCGTGTAATCCGCGTCTAAATAATGGTAGTAATTGCTCTTTAGCATATCCGCTTCCTACTATTTAATGGAGTGTTTCTTTTATTATCTCAACTATCTTGATTATTTTTGTCCAACATTTATTATTAATCTTGGAATCTTTATGACGCAAAGACACCTTTTAGTTTTCACTTTCCTTGTTAGCTTTGTACTGAATGCTTATAGTGCAATAGAGCTTCGTTCTACACAAATGAGAACTAGTGATGGTCTTCCCAACAACTCTATCCGATACATCTATCAGGATAGCAAAGGCTTTTTGTGGCTGGCTACCTTGAACGGATTAAGTCGTTATGATGGCAACTCTTTCCTGACCTTTCGTCCGGAAGCTGGAGATAAAGTGTCTTTGGCCGACAACCGGATTTACGATCTCACAGAAGATAAAGATGGCTTTTTATGGATTTCCACTACACCTGAACTATATAGCTGCTATGATTTGCAACGTGCCCGTTTTGTTGATTACACGGGTTGCGGTGAGTTAAGGCAGAATTACTCTACTGTATTTGTTACAGCCAACGGAGACGTATGGTTATCACATCAAGGCAATGGTTGCCGACGTATGGTGCATCAGAAAAACGGTGAAATGACATCTACCGTATTCAGGACAGAACGTGGAAACCTGCCGGATAACCGGGTGAAATTCGTGAATGAAGATGCCAGCGGACGTATCTGGATCGGCACTCAATGCGGATTGGTTTCTGTCTCCAACGGACAATATCGGATAGAAGACCGGTTGATTCATTTCACTTCTTCTCTGGCTTATAAGGATGACATGTATTTCCTTACGGCAGATGGAGATATTTATTATTACCATTCGGCTACGCAGAAGATGCAGAAGCTGGCTGCCCTTTCAACCGTTGCAGGGCAGACGTCGCCTACCGGAAATTTCTTGTTGAAAGATAAATGGATGATTCTGACTACGACCGGAGTATATACATATAATTTTGCGACCGGAGAAGTAGCCGCTGACCCCCGTCTGAATATTAAAAAGGGCGAACTGATTCGCGACAACCACGGAGACTATTGGATATATAATCATACAGGACACCTCACCTATGTGGTTGCCGCAACCGGTGAAAGTAAAGATTTCCAGTTGATCCCTCAAGATAAGATCAGTTACATCGACTTCGAACGTTATCATATCGTACATGATTCCCGCGGAATCATCTGGATTTCTACCTATGGGAATGGGCTTTTTGCTTATAACACAGCCGAAGATAAACTGGAACATTTCGTTGCCAACATCAACGATCAAAGTCATATCAGTTCGGATTTCCTGCAATATGTCATGGAAGATCGTGCCGGTGGCATCTGGGTAGCTTCGGAATATTCGGGTTTATCCCGCATTTCAGTGTTGAATGAAGGAACTTCCCGCATCTATCCCGAGTCCCGTGAACTGTTCGACCGTTCGAATACCATCCGTATGTTGACCAAGATGTCTAATGGCGATATTTGGGTAGGTACGCGTAAAGGCGGACTTTATACCTTTGACGCAAATCTTCAGTCGAAAATGACGAATCAATATTTTCATTCCAATATTTATGCAATCGCTGAAGATCGCCAGGGACGGATGTGGACTGGAACCCGTGGTAATGGATTGAAGGTGGGAGATACCTGGTATTATAATACCCCGTCCGACCCAACTTCATTGTCGGATAATAACGTTTTTGCTATTTATCGCGATCGTAAAGACCGTATGTGGGTGGGTACATTCGGCGGAGGGCTCGAATTGGCTGAACCTACTTCTGACGGGAAATATAAATTCCGGCATTTCTTCCAGCAAACGTTCGGAATGAGGATGGTGCGTGTGATAGAAGAAGATGAAAACGGAATGGTCTGGGTAGGAACCAGTGAGGGGATTTGTATCTTTCATCCGGACTCACTGATTGCGGATGGTGATAATTATCATCTCTTCAGTTATACAAACGGAAAATTCTGCAGTAATGAAATCAAATGTATCTATCGTGATACGAAGGGACGTATGTGGATTGGTACTTCCGGTTCGGGACTGAACCTCTGTACGCCGCAGGACGACTATCATTCATTGAAATATGAGCATTACGGAACTTCCGAAGGGTTGGTCAACGATGTGATCCAGTCTGTTCTGGGAGATAGAAAAGGAAACCTTTGGGTAGCGACTGAATATGGAATTTCCAAGTTCACCCCGTCCACCCGTTCTTTTGAGAACTATTTCTTTTCTTCCTATACTTTAGGAAATGTGTATAGTGAGAATAGTGCCTGTATGCGTGAAGACGGGAAATTGCTTTTTGGTACAAACTATGGATTAATTGTGATCGACCCTGAAAAGATACAAGATAGTGAAACGTTTTCTCCGGTTGTTTTCACTGATTTGTACGTCAATGGGACCCAGATGAATCCGCAGATGGAGGATTCTCCTTTAAAACAGTCTCTTGCTTATTCGGATGAAATTACGCTGAAATATTTTCAAAACTCATTCCTGATAGATTTCTCCACTTTCGACTATTCGGATAGCGGACATACGAAATATATGTATTGGTTGGAAAACTACGACCAGGGATGGAGTGCTCCTTCTCCACTGAATTTCGCCTCCTTTAAGTACCTGAATCCGGGAACCTACATACTTCATGTCAAGTCCAGCAATGGATCGGGTATATGGAACGACAGTGAGACTACACTGAAGATCGTAGTCGTCCCACCGTTTTGGAAGACTAACTGGGCAATGTTGTGCTATGTTCTGTTATTGATGGTAGCCTTGTATTTTGCCTTCCGCATCGTCCGCAACTTTAATGGTTTGCGTAACCGTATTAACGTAGAGAAGCAACTGACTGAATATAAGCTGGTCTTCTTCACCAATATTTCTCATGAATTCCGTACGCCGCTTACTTTAATCCAGGGAGCTTTGGAGAAAATTCAGCGTGTCACGGATATTCCGCGCGAATTGATATATCCTCTGAAAACAATGGATAAGAGTACGCAACGTATGTTGAGACTCATCAACCAGTTATTGGAATTCAGAAAGATGCAGAATAATAAACTGGCGCTTTCTTTAGAGGAAACAGATGTCATCTCTTTCCTTTATGAAATATTTTTGAGTTTCGGCGACGTGGCGGAACAGAAGAATATGAACTTCCGTTTCTTGCCTTCGGTGCCATCTTATAAGATGTTTATTGATAAAGGTAATTTGGATAAGGTGACTTATAACCTGCTTTCAAATGCATTTAAATATACTCCTTCCAACGGAACGATTATTCTTTCGGTGAATGTGGACGAAGGGAAGCAAACATTGCAGATTCAGGTTTCGGATACGGGAGTGGGGATTCCTAAAGAGAAACAGAATGAATTGTTCAAGCGGTTTATGCAGAGTAATTTCTCCGGTGACAGTATTGGAGTCGGTCTGCATTTGAGCCACGAACTGGTGCAGGTGCATAAAGGTACGATTGAGTATAAAGACAATGAAGGTGGCGGTTCTGTATTTACCGTATGTATTCCGACAGATAAGACGGTGTATTCGGAGAAAGACTTCCTTGTTCCGGGCAACGTATTGCTGAAAGAGGCAGACGGTCACGTACATCATTTGTTACAGCTTTCGGAAGAGCTTCCTGACCCGGAAAAGATGGCTGCTCCTTTGAACAAACGGAAAGTGCTGATTATTGAAGATGATAATGATATCCGTGAGTTTCTACGGGAAGAAATTGGCGCATACTTTGAAGTGGAAGTGGCTGCCGACGGCACGTCCGGATTTGAAAAGGCCCGTACGTATGATGCCGACCTGATTATCTGTGATGTTCTGATGCCGGGAATGACCGGATTTGAAGTGACCAAGAAACTAAAAACAGATTTTGATACGAGTCATATTCCCATTATCCTTCTGACTGCGTTGAACTCACCGGAAAAGCATCTGGAAGGAATTGAGGCAGGTGCGGATGCATACATCGCCAAACCATTCAGCGTTAAACTGCTGTTGGCACGTGTATTCCGTTTGATCGAACAGCGTGATAAATTGCGTGAGAAGTTCTCCAACGAACCGGGTATTGTGCGACCGGCTATGTGTACTACCGAACGGGATAAAGAATTTGCAGACCGCTTGGCTGCCATTCTCGAACAGAATCTTGCCCGCCCGGAATTTTCTATTGATGAGTTTGCGCAGCTTATGAAGTTGGGACGAACCGTTTTTTATCGGAAATTACGCGGCGTAACAGGATATTCGCCTAATGAATATTTGCGTGTGGTGCGAATGAAGAAAGCGGCGGAGTTGTTGCTGTCAGAAGATAATCTAACGGTTGCGGAAGTCTCTTACAAGGTAGGCATCAGTGATCCTTTTTATTTCAGCAAATGCTTTAAAGCACAGTTTGGGGTGGCACCATCGGTTTATCAGCGTGGTGTGAATAATGAAGGAATAAATGAAAAAAATGAGTGATAAGGATTCAAAAAGGAACGGTATGAAAAGAAGAGATTTTGTTTGCTTGGTATCATAATATATTCTAAAATTACTGCTTGTCTTGTAATTCACGCAATACATCATTTATAATATAAGTATCACTCATTAGATGCAGTCCGTAACGGGAGTCATGTAACATGGCACATACATTCGTTTCATAAAACAGATTTAATGCTCTTTCCGGGCTTATCTCCAATCGGGCTGATAATAATAGGACGATGCGACTGATTTTTCTCCAAAGTACTTGTTCTCTCATTTGTTACCTCCTTTTCTGTCCATAGTATCCAGTGGAAAACTATTATCAAAATGTAGATATGTATCAATGAGTTGCTGATTGAGCAAACATATCTGATGATTAGGTTGTGCATATACCAATTGCCCGAGGGCTTGCTCTATGGTGATAATGTCGTTAAGGTAATCTTCTATGGTGTCAATAACCCGATCGTTTGCTACGCCTCCTTCTATAATATCATAATCTTTCCAAGGCTGTTTTCCATTCCTACTAGCGACAATAAAATTCAACCAATGCTGATCGTAAGCATCAAAACGAAGTAGCTTGAATCCAGCTTTTATAGCTGCATCCATATCAAATTCGTATACATTAATCCATGCAGTAGTACTTGCCCGTAATAGTTGTACGCGGGCAGCCCACTGTTCTGCTTGTGAGCGTAGTGAGGTTAGATAAAAACCTCTACCGAAATCTAAATCGGCACGTCCCACTTTGGCTAAGGGATGCTCTATAGAAAGGGTGGAGCCATGATAAAGTGTTATTTTCATCCCTTCTCGCCCTCCTGTGCCTCCCAGTTCTTCAAAGCCTCGACCACATCCTCGCCTACATGTTTTAGACTTTGTGTGTGCATCACTTCGTAATTGTCCAGTAGAAGACGTTTGATTAGATTCATTTTCTCTAAACGTCGGCGCATTTCCATAGGAGAAATTCCCATTTCGCGTGCTCCAGCTTCTATTGCCATGACTGCAAAGTGAATCTTTTCACTTTCTAGGATATCCGGTTGTTTACACATAAGCGTTAAAATTCAGTTTATGAACAAAGATACTTGATGGCAGGCAAATAAACAACATTGCCGGAACTTTTTTATTTGATTGTTTCGAGAAACTCAACTTCGATGATTCTCAACTGGTGTTTGCTACTGCTTTTTTCCAATTCCATTGTATTGGCCGCTATAGCCTCTACTTCGATAATCTGTCCGAAAGCATCTTTGTCACTGGTGTTTCCTTTCAAGCGGATGGTTATCGTATTAGCACGTACGGGCTTTTCTACATTGAGATGAATATATCCCAGGCTTTTATCCGTGTTTCCGCTCCAAATCAAGGTGTTGCCGGCATATACTTCCAGCGGGTAACTTCGTGAACGCCATCCTTGCAGTTTGATGCATATATCGTCTATTTCGGCATCTCTTTCCAATGTATAGGTAATCCATGCAGTGCTTAGTTTACCGTCATTCTTCCATTCGGTCAGTTCGATATCATCGTAGCTTTTTTCAGCATCATTATTGTTGGAACCGGCTTTTGCCGAAACGATTCGTACACCCTTTTTGCTGTCTTTGTAAGAAGGGGTAGAAGGTGTTTCTCCTCTATCCAGTCTGCCTTTCAAAGTGGCCTGCGGAAGATAGGTACTCAAACCTCCGGTCACTTTTACAGGCACCGTTTCCAATGTGAGAGAGGCACTTAGAAGTCCTTTAGCCTGTGCTGTCAGAGTTACTTTTCCGGCAGCCGTCGTGCTGCGGATCAGTGCGCGGTTGATACCACATTCTACCGGAAGGTTTGTATCAAGAATATGATTGTTTTTACCTTGAGCAATACCTCCGCGCCATTCCGCCTGACCCTTGAGTGTGAACTGAATAGTGCGGTTGTCCAACGGACAACGTTGTCCGTCTTTATCTACCACTTCCACCTGTATCAATGTCATATCCGCACCGTCTGCATGAAAGCCTTCGGGGTTTTGGATAGCGGTAAGTTTCAGACTGGCAGGTTCACCGGCTGTATTTACAGCATAACGACTGATTTCTTTCCCTGCTTTATTGTAGCTGACAGCTTCCAGTTTGCCCGGTTTGAAGGCTACGTTGTCGAAAGTAAAGAGAAAATTGTATTGGCGTTTGCCTTTACCCAGGGAGTTACCATTCAGGAAAAGCTCCACCTCTTCTCCGGTAGATACTACCTGCACAGGTTTTACCGTATTATCCGGATAGTTCCAGTGTCCGATGATGTAGGTCTGGTCTTTTTCCGTATCTACCCATCCGTCCCACATTACCTGATGTGCGTAGAAAGCATCTTTTTCGATACGCATCGCGTCCGTCACTCCACTTCTTCGGTAGTTTTCCGCACCCCGGTAGTGGGTATTGGTGTCGGAGAAGATAATTTTAGTACCGCCGGAGCTGACTCTGTTACCCGTTCCGGGACGCTCACGCCAATAATCATACCAGCGGGCTATCATGGTGATGGCAAGTTCATCTTGGTTGCGGTTATAGTCAGTGGCCGGTTGTCCTTTATAAAGTGGTCCGTCACCTTCTTTGTGGAAAGGATAGCTATATTCATCCCAGTACTTTCTTAAACCTTCGTCGCGGCAATATTCGGTCGCCCACATCGGATGATGTTCGCTTCTGTTGATGTACAGCATTTCGCCACCGTATTCCGCTTCGCGGATATCCAACATTTCACGTGATCCGATGGCACGTCCGCCGAACGGGTCGTATTTGTCGCGGACAGCTTTCATTTCTATCATGTGTTCGCGGCTGATGGCTTTGTTGCCACATTCGTAGAACAGGATACTCGGATTATTACGGTTGTAGATAATCGCGTCTCGCATCAACTCCACCCGTTGTTCCCATTGACGTCCTTCACGGTCTTTTTCTGCATCTCCGGCAGGCATTGCCTGTATCAGACCTACACGGTCGCAGGATTCTACATCCTGTTTCCACGGAGTAGCGTGCATCCAGCGAACCAGATTCGCGTTTCCTTTCACCATCAGGTCATTAGAAAAATCGCTCAACCAGGCAGGTACGGACAGACCTACTGCCGGCCATTCGTTGCTGGTGCGCTGTGCATACCCTTTCATTTGGATAACACGGTCGTTCAACCATATCTTTCCTTCCGCGAAGCGGGTCTTGCGGAAGCCGGTGCGGGTACTGACTTCGTCGAATATCTGATTATTATCATCTTTCAAAGCGGTTTTTACCGTATACAAGTAACCATATCCCCAACTCCAGAAGTGAAGATTATGAAGGATGGCAGATGCTTTTACCGTCTTAGTCTCTCCGGCTTTCAAAGTCACTTTATCACCTTGGAAAGTTTTCATTAGTTTGCCGTCGGCATCAAGTATAGTCACCTGATAGCTGAATTGCCGGGTAGCTTTACTGTCATTTCTGACTTCCGATTCGGCATGAATCGTAGCTTTGCGTCCTTGGATGTCGAAGTCTTGGGCATAGACGTATACGCCTGTCGTTTTCAGGTTGCTATATAGGGGAAGAGTCTGATATACATTATCAGTAACGTACAAGAAGACGTTTTTAGGAATACCGCCATAGTTGGCATTGAAATTGCGGTCGTTCCACTGGAACTTAGAGTTAGTTCCTTCTTCTCTGTACATCCAGTCGTTGTCGGTGCGAACGGCAATCACGTTCTCACCCTCTTTGATATGTGGAGTCAGGTCGAACCCTACCGCCATAACACCGTTTTCGTGTCTGCCTAGATAATGTCCGTTAAGATAGAAGTCTCCGCGTTGGCGTACTCCTTCAAATTCGACGAATACTTTCTGATTACTTTTCAGTTCCGGAATCTGGAAACTCTTGCGATACCATACCACTGTATCTGTCAATTGTTCAATGGAAAGTTTGAATGCTTCATCTTCATTGAAGGCATGGGGCAAAGTTACTTGTTTCCATTTACTGTCGTCGAATTTTGTATCTTTGGCTTTAGGAAAGTCTCCTATCCGCAGCTTCCATTCGCTGTTGAAATTGTATTTTTTGCGTTCGGATGCCTGTATATTAATGGCGGACAGTATAGCCAGGAGAAATGTGAAAAGAAATAATTTGTGTTTCATGATAGTCTCTTAACTTACTTGAATTGATATCCTCTGAAAGTACCTTTCATTTTTATAAGGTCCGGTCCGAAATAGAATCCCGGTTGTGTTGGCTGGTTATAGCCTACATTTTGGGTAGCGATACTGATTCTGTATATCGGTTCTTCAAGGAAGGTGTGGAATCTGTATTCGGTCGGAATAGTCGAAACGTAGAGCCGGAGAGCAGCGTTGTTCTCGGAGCGTACGAGTACTTCTTCCCGCCAATCGCCTATAATGTCACCTTGGAGACAAGGATTCGATTTCGTTCCATTGTTGAAAAGAGTTCCTGTGAATTTGACAAGCGGAACAAACTTTTTGTTTTCCCAGTCGTATTTAATAATCATGTTTCTATCCAATAGTTCGCGTAATAGGTCTCCATCCCACCAGACAGCCATATTGGTCGGCATATTTCTCATTTTAGGGGCTATGATTTCTCCTTTTACGTTTCGAATTCCTTGTGAATCTCCTGACCACATTTCCACACCCGGATGAGTCGGGTCAATGTCGGCGGCCATACAACGTCCTACATCGGTATTGCTTTTTATCTGTAATAACACTTCTCCGGTGGCGGCATCTCTGTACGTACTTCCGTCACGTTTGTTTTCGTGGCAGTCCCATACTTGCAGACCTTTACGGGAAGGGTCAAAATGTGTCAGGTGGATGGCGTCTCCATGTCCCATTCGGGTAGAATAAAGTCCTTTGCCGTTGTGGTCGATAGCACAGGAACCGTAAATAATTTCGTCGCATCCGTCACCATCCACATCGCCTACACGCAGATTGTGGTTTCCTTGTCCGGCGTACTGCTCGCATCCGGGATGGTTGCTGTCGAATACCCATCGGTTCTTCAGTTCTTTTCCGTTCCAGTCGAAGGCCGCCAGAACGGTGCGTGTGTAGTAGCCTCGGCACATGACAACACTTGGGTGTACTCCGTCAAGATAGGCTACACAAGCCAGGAAGCGGTCGCTTCGGTTACCTTTTGCGTCTCCCCAGTCGGCAACGTTGCCGCGGGCAGGGATATAGTCGATGGTATGTAAGGCTTCACCGGTGTCTCCTGAAAAAACAGTCAGGTATTCTTTGCCTTTCAGAATACGTCCTTGCTTCATCATTTGATTCCTGCTTGGGTCAAAAGTACCGGCTTCGCGATAGTCTGCATCAGCATTTCCAATTACTTTTCCTTTTCCGTCCACTGTTCCGTCGGCAGTCCGCATCACTACTTCCGCTTTGCCGTCACCATCCAGATCGTACACCATGAATTGAGTATAATGAGCTCCTGCACGTATGTTTTTACCCAAGTTGATACGCCATAGTTGTTCTCCGTTCATTCGGTAACAATCGATGTATACTTCGCCTGTATAACCTTCGTGTGCATTGTCGTGTGAATTGCTGGGATCCCATTTGAGGATAATTTCGTATTCGCCGTCACCGTCTACGTCACCGATGGAAGCATCATTGGGACTGTACGTGTAGGTATCGCCTGCCGGAGTTATTCCGTCTGCCGGTTTTTGCAGGGGAATTTCCAGATAGCCGAGAGGCGCGTTTTCCGGGAATGTGTATGTACCGTCAATGTGATGCGTCTCCTTTCCTTTTAGAACAGGACGCACTTCGTAAACAGCCGTTTTCTGACTGTTATTCTTATCACGGAACAGGGTGCTGACAGTGATGGGAGTGTCTGTCAATTTCTTCCCGTCTCTGTATACGTTGAAACCGGTTTGTATCGGATCGGAAGAAAGATACCTCCACGAAACGATTACTTCTGAAGGGTTTTCGCGAATGGCAACTACGCCGCGGTTTAGTTTCTCCCGTTGTAACTTTGAGTAGTTATAACCAGGTTGTGCTGTCATTGTTACAACAGGCAGTAACATGAATATGCACAATAGATAAATTGCAATTCTTCTCATATTTGTTTTATCGGTTTGGACCTTATTGTATTTATTCACTCGCAAAATTACTCCTTTTTGTGATGTATGAAATGGAGAAATGTACAAAGACTATATACAATTGTGCACCCTTTCAAGTTAATTGTCCGTATGATATAATATTCTATCTTTTGCGTACATCTGTCCATTACCTCTTTGATGATATGCGATAATTTTGCAACGTGAACTAAAAGAAGTAATTATGAAGTATCTTTTATCTATTGTACTATTGGCCTTGATTGGTTTTACAACTCCGAAAAAGACGATTCCTGCTTATGATTGGGGAAGTGTATCTGCAGAGCCGGATTTGTCGTGGGCCGATCAGGTGGGGGCGCAGAGGACTCCGGAAAACACAGAATGGGATGCCGGAAAGTTCGGGTTGCGGAATGACACTTCCGTATTCAGTACTCCTGCTATCCAGGCCGCTATTGATGCTTGTCACCAACAGGGAGGAGGTACGGTAGTTGTTGCCCCGGGGTATTATAAAATAGGTGCTTTGTTTATCAAGAGTGGTGTGAATCTGCATCTTAGTAAAGGTACTACCTTGCTTGCGAGTGATAATATTCAGGACTATCCGGAATTTCCTTCCCGCATTGCCGGTATCGAAATGACATGGCCTTCGGCCGTTATCAATATAATGGATGCGGAAAATGCCGCTCTTACGGGGGAAGGTTTTATCGATTGCCGCGGAAAAGTATTCTGGGATAAATATTGGGCGATGCGGGAGGAATATGAGAAGAAGAATCTGCGTTGGATTGTGGATTATGATTGCAAGCGGGTGAGGGGAGTACTGGTTTCCAACAGCAAGCATATCACGTTGAAAGACTTTACGTTGGTGCGTACGGGATTCTGGGCTTGTCAGATTTTGTATTCGGATCATTGTTCGGTGAGCGGACTTACTATTAATAATAATGTAGGAGGTCACGGACCAAGTACGGATGGCATTGATATTGATTCATCTACCAATATTCTGGTAGAAAACTGTGATGTGGATTGCAACGATGATAATATTTGTATTAAGGCAGGGCGTGACGCCGACGGACTGCGTGTGAATCGTCCCACGGAGAATGTGGTGGTTCGTAACTGTATTGCCCGTAAAGGTGCAGGGTTACTGACTTGCGGAAGTGAGACTTCCGGTTCTATTCGTAATGTACTGGCTCATGATCTGATAGCGTATGGCACAGGATCTGTATTACGGCTTAAATCGTCTATGAATCGTGGTGGGACAGTAGAGAATATTTATGTCACAGGAGTTGAGGCTGATAGTGTATCTAATGTATTGGAGGTGGATTTGAACTGGCATCCAAAATATAGTTATTCGAAATTACCTGTAGAATATGAAAGTAGGGAGATTCCTGCACATTGGAAAATAATGCTGACTCCAGTAGAACCTAAAGAAAAAGGGTATCCACACTTTCGCAATGTTTATTTCTCTCATGTAAGAGCGAAAAGATCTAAATGTTTCATTACAGCTTCGGGGTGGAATGATAGTTTACGTATTGAGAACTTCTATCTATTTAATATTCGAGCACAAGTGAAAACAGCGGGAAAGATAGTGTATGGAAAAAAAGTTCGATTAAGTGAAATTTATTTGGAAGTGGAAGATAAGAGTCAAGTAAGACAAGAATACAATATTGATAGTAAAATAGAAATCAGTTATCAGTAGGAATATTATGGACAGTGTCCAGAAATATATAGAATGAGGGTGTATCATTGATCACCCTCATTCTGTGGCTATTTGACTAGCGTTACTCCCATCAATCCTATCACGACTTCATTGGCTGTCGTCTCCAAAGATAATGATTTTAATTCTTTAACTGGATTGAGTGGCAGATCAAGCATTGTAGCCATACCACCATCAATAGATATCGGGTTGTTCGATATTGTTTTTCCAAGTTCGCCTGCATGATATTTGCTTACATCACCTGTTTTAAGGCGTACTCTCCACGGACGTGGATCTTTAGTGTTGAAAGCATATCCATCTACGAATATATCCTGATCTAAAGGAATTAAATTATCTGGTAATATAAGTTTCAGTACTTCTTTTTGTCCATCTGTATATTCTATTTTGATTTCGCCATTTACTATATGAGATTGCATATAATAAGTGGAAGCTGCAATGAGGAAATAGGCTTTAGAAGCTTTACCGTTTAGTGGTATATTAATGGAAGTCGGGTAGTTATCCCATAATGTGGTGAATGCAATATTATTATATTCTTTTTCTCCTGGAGTACTGAAAGGTATTCCTTGTGGCATAATGAATCTATTGTTATTTCTTGAAGCCTTATTTCTTATTCCACGGTCATCAATAACAGAAATACTTTGAGGATGACACCATTGTCCCATACCTTGGGTCGGAACTTGTAATGTGGTGTATTTCCATCTTGGGAACATATATTTTCCATAAGCGAATATATTACTTACTTTGTCATTAAATATTTTCTTCATGTCTACCGTCTTATAAACTGATTTTTCCGGTACAGAGATATTCCAATTGATGGCTCGAAAAGAGTAAGTGTCTTTTCCGGATTTGACTTTTATTCTATTAGTTCCTGAAGATGCAATGGGAATATCAAATTCATAGTTGTTTTTTCCATGAGCTTCTATATTGATGTTTTCATTCACCTTTTTACCATTGATATACAAATCACCTTTTATCACTTTATCCATATTGTTTTTCAAGGTAAAAATAAGAGAAGAAGATTCAGAATCACAAACGATATCAAGCGGATTGTTGACATTTATATCTATGGGAAGCCAATAATTCATATTTCCATTGGTGATATTGACAAATACAGTGCGATGTCCGTTTTGAGCGGTTATAGTGCCGGTTAGTATGTCATTCTTTAAGTTTGCATGACGCAGAACGTTTTGCGGGTCATATATTTTTCCTGATTTATAAGGAATATTTAGTCTGAACTGGCTGCCATTGGCTACATTGACAGATATCATGTCTCTGTTTATTTTTTCTCCGTCCCATTCTATCGTGATATCGTATTTGTCAGCTATTCCTGCCTCAAACTTAATTTCTGGAGATAAAATAGTGGTTGTAAGTAAAGTATAGGGTGTATCTTTTCCATTTACTTTGATAGATTTAATTTTGTTTCTTATAGCTTTTATTTCCATTGACAAGCTGACATCTTTTTTGAGTAAATTAGGAGTTATAGAATACCTTTCTATATTGCCTTTCCTTTCAAAAGTATATGCCATATTTTGAGTTTCAATTTCTGCAAAATTCCAATCATCGGGGGAATCCGGGTCTTATCGTTAGTCTATTATTAATAAGATCTGGCATGATACCGTACATACCCTGTACAAGAGCACGTACCCCTGTCGCTATTCCATCGGCAAAATCACGATATGTCTCTCTGCGGGCTGCGTCATAGAATGACAATTGTGTGACATTTCCCGGACCTGAACCAAGGTACATCGCATCCAGAACAGCTCCTTTGAACATTTTGAAAGCCTCTTCATAACGTCCTGTTTGCCAATAAGCAAGGGCGGTATGTGAGATTTCTCCGAAAGCGACATTGTTGATAGACCACATATAAGGTTGCCAGTTTGTTGTTGAAATCACATAATTGGCAGTATCCTTCAAACCTTTTCCCATGACGGGGATGTGGGGGATTTCCGTATCTATATATCGGGTTGCCTGATATGCCTTGAAGGGATCATGTATATCAGAATCTATTGCATGATAAATAGTCCATATGGCAGCGTTGTCATGTCGTATCCGGTTTCCCATATTATCTTTAAACTCCGCCCACCATCCTTTGTCTTTTATCCATAATTCTTTGTTTATGGCAGATAATATAAGTTCTGCTTCTTTTTTGTATATGCTTGGATCTTTTCCTAATTTTTCGGATATTTCTGCCATTATTTTATTTGCCCGGTAGTTATATGCAGTAGAATGTGTCACTTTACCGCCATTGTATTGTAATGCGTCTGAAGCCCAGATACAAGCATAGGCATCATATAACCCGTCGTTATCGGGGTCGAATAGTTTTTTTTCCCATTTAAAGTGACGTTGGAGGGCAGGATATATTTCTCGTGCGTAATCAAGATCTCCGGTCCATTTGAGATGCCACAACAGTTGGTCTATAAAGACTAGATTCATATCATAATGATGCATGACGTCTCTTCTATTAGGAACTCTTCCTATATAACCATTACTATACATGGGGGTTCCCCATATTTTTGCAGACCGTGCGAGGTTTAGGGCTGTGTCCTGAAGATGGGGTAATGTGACGGGAACATCTATAACTTGCGAATTAAGATAACCGTTAAAGTGAGTTTTTGCCCTATCTTCTAATCCCATCAAGTCTGCGAGATAAGCCCCTCTCCAACCGGTAAGAAGTAATTCGCGGAAACAGATGGCTCCATGTAGATACGATGGAGATTGCCATACAGCATCTTCCGCTCCAGAGAAGGTGCCTCCTAATGTGTTCAGAAATGGATCAGGTGTTTTTATTTTGATTCTGGAAGCTATTTGGGTTCTGAACTCAACACCTTTGTTGAAAACATTACTGAGATCATTATATTGAAACTCACTATGACTTTTAGGGTTGTGCAGTTCAATATAGAAAGGAATGGTACTAACCGGATATTTTGCTATGATAACCGGTTTGTTTGATTTGCGGGATGTGATAAGTTCGTCCAATTGGTCAATAAGGTTTCCATCCACTTCTTTTATATCAGTTCCGATAGGAAAGGTTCCTGCTATGGACATTACTTTATGTTGAGAGGCTCTGTTGCTGGTGTGGTGCCCGTATTGTATCGTAAATTTGTTTTGATTAATTTGATATATATTTCCGGAACAATTGTTGGCTTTAATGAAAAAACAATCGGCTGGGTCGGAATTCAAGTCTCCCTCACGTCCGAATTTCTGATTGTTGGCTCCCCCCATATATCCACAAGATTTTAGTGCCGGCAGGGATGTCTTTGGCTTTGTATCTTACTACTAATCCATCGCCATCGGACATAGCTACAGCATCAATTGTCAGACTGCCGTTTCCTAGATGTCTCCTGTCTCTCACAATGTAGGTGCGTTGCCCGGATTTAAAACGAGATTCAATGAATTCCATATCTTTTATCCAAGTAATATTTGAGGGGGTAGATATAGCCATATATACACTTCCACCGAGGTTAGGCATGTAAAGTCCGAATTCGGGGAAGTCACTGGTTTCAAAACGAAAGCCGGTATTAGTTCCATAAATAGCTCTAGTAAATCTTTTATTTCCATTGGTTATTACAAACTCTTCTCCTTCGGGTTTATATCGAAGAGTTCTTTCTTCTCCGTGCCAATAGGAGGAGTGAGGCAAGTCTTTTGCGTTTGCCGGGAATTGCAACAAGGTAAATAATATCAATATAATTTTTTTCATAACAGTTTTTTATAAGTGTACTTTAAGTTCTATGTTCGTTTATTCGGGCTTGATTTTAAAGACGAAACCTGAAGATGTTTCTGCTTTTCCCCCTTGGGAAGCCGTGAAAAGGTAAGCCGGTTTTCCATTTTTCATTAGTACTTGCAGGCGTTCGAAACGTCCATAACGTTTGAGATGTTTAGGAGCGGGTGGTTGTTTGATATAATGCTCTGCTCCAAACCAACCAATTTGAGGGTTTTGCCAGTTCAGCCCGTCTTTGGATTCGAAATAGAGCCCCACTGTATGGTCGTAGAACCCCATATCTCTCATTAACATTTTGAATATACCGTTTTCATACCAGATATACGCATCTTCTACTTGCCTGTTTTCTCCGAAACCGGAGAAATCGACGATCGGATTTTTTTCATATCGTCGATAAGGTCCTGTGATTTTATCTGCAAAAGCTACCCCATATTTCCGGTTACCTGAAATACCATTGATATGTTGGTTCACATATTCATTTTCATTACAAGATTTATAATAAAGCCAGTATTTTCCGTCCGGATGTTTTAAGAAAGCTGGATTAGTGGTAATATAATCATCCCATTCACCTGTATTTCCAGGCATTAATAATGGTTTTTCGCATCTTTCCCACGGTCCCCAAATAGAGTTTGCTACAGCGTATCCGATACGTTTCGTTCCAAATTTACCATTGGTTGCTCCCATGTAAAATAGCCAGTAACGACCGTCTATTTTATAAATGCTTGGATTGTGACATGTATTACCATCAAAATAGCCCGGGCGGGGGGACAGTACTGTTGATACATATTTGTATGGGCCTTCCGGTTGGTCGGCTACGGCGTGTGCGATTTCACAATGCCCCAGCCATCCTTTCATTTCATACTTTTTTTCCCAACGTGAATAAAATACATGTACTTTATTCTTTTCATCTATAATTGGTGCACAACACCACACATAATAATTATCGTCTTCCAAGATGCGTCCCATAGGTTCCAGACGTTCAGCAAAAGAAGAAATAGCATCTGCTGGATAGTTCTTCGGCTGGTCAAGACTTTGGGCTTGTGCCGACGCAATCTTTAAAATAAAGAATAATGCATAAAAAAGGATGTGTTTCATAATTTCTGTGATATTTATATATGATTAATAATTCTTTTAGACCTGTATGACAAAATTAGGTTGATTCTGCAAATAGCTATGATGAAAAAATTCCATTTTGTATGTAGTTTTATCCACAAATAGCGATATTATGGTTGTAAGGTATTAGATATGGAACTTTGTTACAAATACTTTTTCTTATAGTAGCGCACTCTTGACAAAGCCTTTTTAATTTTGTATATTTGCAAGCGGAAAGATTAATGGATAAAGAATTTAAAAAAGAATGAAAATAGAATAGTACAATATTATAACAATATATCAGAAGCTCCTTACAATAGTTAAGCTGTGAGAGTTACCGTATAAGCTAAAGGCTGCAAATCTTTATAAGGTTCGCAGTCTTTTTTGTTATGAAAAAGTACAGGGAGAACCTTAAAATCGAAATTTATAATTTATAATAAACTTGGATACCGTTTTTAATAAACTCCTCAATAGTTTATTAAAAACAGAAAGCTTGTCTATTAAAGATAAGTCATTTTTTTTCTTTATGTGAAGGAGGAGGATAATACTTATTATGATGTAAAATGACAGAAGTGAATTTAAGTGACATGATTGTAAAAACAATGGAGCATTGTACACAATTCAATGCTCCATATTACATCATAATGCAATAATAAAAATAGATTTTTATTGAGCTATCACACCTGCCCAACTGGAAGAGAAGCGGAAGTTACCGACATTTCCGGTCAAATCATCGCGGTTCCTAAATGAAATAGAACGAATCCCCCCTTTTAATTTGTTATTATCTTCGTCCCCCTTCGCTACCACATCGGGTTGAGGTTCTTCTGCTGTTAAGGCTGGGTCTACAAATAATGAAACCTCGTTCTTTTTATAATCCAGTTTGAGAACCAATAGATGCGTCTTATTAAGCGCATGGCTTTTGAAGGATTCTGCATTAACTCTTAACAGATTAGTCCCGAATCGGATATGTTCATCGTCTATCTTACCGACATATACTCTGGCACGCAGATTACCGCCAGTATGAACAGGGGAAAGAGCAATGAAATCGCCTAAGCGACTGGAAGCGACGGAGGAAAAGTTTGCCAAAAATGAAAGGTATAAAGTTCCCCTGCAATAGTCATTCTTTTCAGAAATGGAATATACGCTAAATCTTGAACCTTTCACATTTTCCGGGAGTTCTCCTATTTTGATAGATACTCCTTTTTCCGTATATCCCTCATAACTGAGCTCTTGTCCGGTAATGGGACTACCGGCATTCTTGTCAGTTTGGGAAGAGAATGCTTCACACCAGGTATCTATTTTTATCGGAGCATCAGCTTTATTATATGTAGCTTTTTCCAATTTATCACCTTGTTTATATCCATTTAGCAGATTGCTTTTTAATACTTGTGCGTTGCTTGATAATACAAAGGCTGCCAGGCTTAAAATTAATACTGATCTTTTCATAATGCTATAATTAAATGTGTTGATAATTTTTTCTGAGACAAAATTAGTCTGAACTTTTTATTCCGACTAGTGAAAAAATTCCATTAAACATGTACATATGTTCACAAACACATAAATATATTTATTAATCTTCGTTTATTTCTGTTTCTCTTATGCCCTCTTGGTATCTTTTCTGATAACTGGAAGGAGAGATGCCAAATTGAGCCTTAAAACATCTGCTGAAATAGAACGGGTCATTGATGCCGACCATATAAGTTACTTCAGATACGGTATATTTCTTGGTTGACAACAATTCAGCAGCTTTCTTCATTCGCATGATACGAAGATATTCTTTGGGAGTATATCCGGTCACTCCACGCACTTTACGGTAAAAGATGGTGCGACCCAGTGACATCATAGAAGCAAAATCATCGGCAGTAAATTCAGGGTTAGTCAGTTGTTCTTCCACTATCTTGGTCAGATTTTCGACAAACTCCTTGTCTTTATCCGATGTACACATCACAGGACGTTTGGCTGACAAGTCATTGGAAAACTTCTCCTTTAGTTTGTCACGCTGTTCTATCAGTTTGAATATGCTTGCCAGTAACAGTTTGGTACTGAAAGGTTTTGTTATGTAAGAGTCTGCACCGCTTTTCACTCCTTCCAGATGGCTTTCCGCTGCATTCAGGGCTGTAAGTAGGATTATAGGAATATGACTGGTACTAAAGTCACTTTTTAGTTTACGGGTTATCTCGAAACCATTATATCCAGGCATCATGACATCGCTGATAATGAGGTCTATATCATTATTATGGGCATACTCCAGACCATTTTTTCCATCCGCTTCGGCAGCAACCTCGAAATATGGGGTCAGTTCTTCTTTCAAGAATTCCCGTACGTCATTGTCATCCTCGATAATAAGTATTTTCCGTTTGTTTAGAGGACCCTCTTGATCAGATGCGTTCAGTTCTGTTTTTAGTTCTTTCTCTATATTTTCTACTTCTTTATCTATTTCTTCTTCTGATTCAGAGTGAGCATTTTCCTCATTAAGAGCAGAAAGCGAAGGATGGTTTTGTGCTTCTTCTTTTAATATGGCATTTTCAGGAATAAGGAAGTCGTTAGATTGATAAATGGAAGAATCAGTAGGTAAAGTTACAATGAAAATAGAACCACCTGACGGATTTTCTTCATAGCAGATGTTCCCTTTGTGAACATGAACCAGTTCATGGGTAAGATGTAAACCTACTCCTATACTGTCGCTAGAAAAACTGCTTTGCATGAAACGTTTAAACAGCTCATTACGTTTTTCTTTGGGTATGCCTACACCTGTATCCGTTACTTTCATGATTAATAGCTGTTTCTGTTTATCAATATAAATGCTGAATTCTATCTTTCCACCGGAAGGAGTATATTTGAAAGCATTTGATAAAAGATTGTAGGCGATTTTGTCGATATTACCTTTATCAATATACATTTTGTATGAATTGACGGATGGTATAAATTTGAAATCCATATTCTTGGATTCGGCTGTATCCTGAAAGCTTAGGTAGATTTCATATAAGAAAGCGATAACGTCAGTTTCTTCAAGTGAAAGGGCGAGTTTGTTGTTCTGCATTTTCCGGAATTCAAGTAATTGGTTGATCAGACGCAGCATACGCTGGGTACTTTTGTCCATTAGTTTGATAGAGTAACGTATCTCCTTGGGGATATTGTGGGTACGGTGGATTCTGTCCAAAGCCCCTTGTATTAGTGTAAGCGGAGTTCTGAATTCATGTGAGATATTGGTGAAAAATACTAACTTGTATTCTGTTAATTGCTTTTCTACTTTAATTTTATTCCGCAAGTTGTTAATATTCCTGATAGTACGATATACAAAATACATGATAATGCCTGCAATGAGTATGTAAACAAAGAAAGCCCATCCGGTTGCCCAAAAAGGGGGAGTTACTTTGATTTCAAGTGTCTCCTCGTTATCACTCCATATACCTGATACGCTGCAGGCTTTGACATGTAGATAGTAGGTACCTGCCGGTAAGTTTTTATAAGCTGCAAAGTTTAATGTAGAAGGAATACTCCAGTCATCGTCATATCCTTCAAGTTTGTAGCTGAACCTTGTATTAGTCGAAATGGGATAGTCAAAAGTGGAGAAGTCTATGACAAAGGAACTTTGGTAATATTTCAGACTGATGGCATCTGTATATGCCAGAGCGGCTGTCAATGGAGAGTCCATATCGGCAGGACGGACTGATATTCCGTTTAACTTTAAGTCTGTAAATGTAACGGACGGAATTTTCTCTTTGTTTTTAATTTGCTTAGTATTGAGTATTATAAGTCCGTGGTTGGTGCCGAAAGCCAAACGACCATCTTTTAATTTGGCACATCCTTCTGTATATACATTCCCCAATATATCATTAGAAAAGAAGTAATTGTTGAATATTTTGTTTTCCGGGTTAAAACAAGAAATCCCATATTCGGTGGATACCCAGATATTTCCTTCATCATCTTCAATGAAAGCTTGTACTACACTGTGGACAAGTCCATCATTGACCGTATAGTGAGTAAAGGATATATCTTTATAATCATTCTTTATATTGGCTACGCAAAATCCGATACCTGATTCGGCAATCCATATCCTGCCTTTCTTATCTTGTATAATTGATTTTATTTCATTGCTTTTCAGGGCATGGTTATCCAGATTGTATTGGTAAAAATCGTTCGGGTCTTTTATAATACGGTCAGGATCGAATACAAAAACACCTTCACTGGTTCCTACCCATATCCATCCGTTACGGTCTTCGCAGATAGTGCGGATTTCCTTTTGGCCATAAGTCTTATTGAAAAAATGCCGGAATATGTATTTGTCTTTTTTAGGAACAGCGAGATCAAGTCCTCCGCCGAACGTTCCTATCCACATACGTTGTTTGCGGTCTTGCAAAATGCAGAATACTGGATCGGCAGCTAAGGAATTTGTATCGGTTGCCTGATGTATATAGTGTTGGTCGTCTCCGACTTGGAGCCCTTTCCCGCGTGTTCCCAACCATATATTACCTTTACTATCCTCACATGCAGAATAGATATTTATATCATAATACTTTTTGCTTTTCTGTTTTGTTAGTTTATTATCGTAGATATATAATCCGCCTGCACGCGTTGTTATCCATACTTCGTCATCTTGCATGTGGGATATGAAGCGGATGGCATTTGCCCTGTCGATATTTAATTCACCTTCGGGATATACTTTTGCAGCCCCTTTATTTATGATTTCAATTTGGGATATACCGGAATATTCGCTACTTGTCCATAAATTGCCCGAGTGATCTTCTATTATATATTGAAGATAGTTTGAGGCGATGGGATTTGTATGATTGGCGGTTGCGGTAAAATGTTCCAGTTCTTTAGTAGTAGGATTATAGGCAAAAAGTCCGTTCCCATAAGTCGTTATCCATATAATGTCTCTGGAGTCATGATAGACATGATAGCGTTCGTAATCAATGAAATATGGAAGCTTTGACGATCTTACATCAATCTTTTTGACACTACCGGATTCTTTTTGAATATAGTTAATGTATCCAGTCTGATTATGAACCCAGTAGTTGTTGCGGTTATCTTTCACTACCAATCCATTACGGATATTGAGCTCTTCCGGAGCAATTCTGGTTGTATTGGTCTTGGGATTGAATAAGATTCCGCCTTGTTTGGTAAATAACAGCCATTCGTTACGTAATACAATATTGCCTGTTAGCAAAAAATCAGTTGATGTGGCAGTATTGGCAACTTTCGTGAGGTGCTGCTGGTTGTATTTCCAAATAAATCCCTCTGATGTTATGAAATAAATAGTATTATCAATGACTGCGCTTTGAAGGAAGTAGTGAGTCGAATCTATACATTCGAGCGTGTTATCTTTAAGTAAATACAGCCCTTTTCCTGTACCAATCCAAATGGAATTTGAATCAAATACACTAAGAAAACGTATATTGTCGGATTTTAGTTTATGGTTGTCGGTAGAATATGTTTCCGAACTGAATTTGTTGTTTTTATAAGTAATTTTCCGGCAGCCTTGCACCCTTCCCCAAAGCCATATATCCTTATTAGGGAGGATTGTGACTTCATTATAACGGTCTTTCATTTCTCCTTTGCCGGTGAAATCTACAAAACAGTCTTTTTTCAAATCATAACAACTGATTTGTTCCGCGGAAGTTGTAATCCATAGGAATCCGTCAGAGTCTTCCTGTACACTTCTGATACGATGATCCGCTAATGACAGTTCTTCACCGCTCTGGGGACGGAAAGTAACAAATGAATTTCCATCATAACGGCTCAGGCCATTTAAAGTAGAAAACCAAATGAATCCTTTGCTGTCTTGATAGATATGCCTGATAGAATTATTGGCTAATCCGTCAGTGGCAGTCAGATTCCTAGCATGTATTTCTATGGAGGCGTTTGCCGGATATATAATACATGTACATATAAAAAAGAAAATTGTAGCTTTAATGAAGAATCTCATACTTGTATAGTGATAATAATGATTGTGTTTTTTTAGATTTGCGGTAAAGATAGATAAATAGCACGTAATTTTAAAGTTTAAATTCAGACTTTTGCATTGAATTTCTTGAATAACCTGAAAAAAAGAAAGAGGGACTATATAAGAATGTTCAGGTGGACAAATGTGCATGGTATATGGAGAAAAATGCATGAGCAGCTTCATGTATGCCGCTATATTTGCTGTTGAATTGATAACTGGATTTTGTATTACCATGGTTTATGAGATTGTATAAAACTAATATTATTAAATGAAAACTAGAATGTATGAAAAGCACTGTTTGTGAGATTAGCTGTTGGAGAAGAAAATATATATTTTTCTTCTTGATGATGATTTCGGCTCTCCATTCGGTCACAGTATTTGCACAAAAACGTACCATATCCGGTACGGTGGTTGATGAACGAAATGAACCGTTGATCGGGGCAACTATTGTAGCAGAAGGGAAGTCTGGAATGACAATTACCAATGTGGATGGCAAATTTACTCTTACAGTTCCTGATAAAGCTAAGACAATTGAGGTGTCTTATTTGGGATATGCTTCACAGACTATTTCTATTAAAGGAAAGAGTGTTTTTGCCATCAGGATGAGCGAAAATGACGTGCAAATGGACGAAGTGGTTGTAATCGGTTATGGTACAGCCAAAAGGGGGAATGTGACCGGGGCCATTGCCAAAGTTGATGCAGCGAAACTTGAAGACCGTCCGGCACCCAATCTTGCCTCTTCATTGCAGGGGCAGTTGGCGGGAGTAGAAGTACGGTCAACTAATGGTGCGCCGGGATCAGAATTACAGATTCGTGTGCGCGGAGCTGCTTCCATTAATGCGGATGCCACTCCTTTATATGTAGTAGATGGAATTCCGATAGATGATTTGGGAAGTATCAACCCAAATGATATTCAGTCGATTGAAGTTTTGAAAGACGCTTCATCTTCTGCTATTTACGGTTCTCGTGGTGCTAATGGTGTTGTTTTGATTACAACTAAAATGGCTAATAAGGATGATAAAGTCCGGGTACAGTTTTCTGCTGCATTCAGTATCCAACAATTGGAAAAGAAAATAGATGTACTAAGCCCGGAAGAGTGGATCACTTTCCGGACTGCCTATAACAATAGTAGATACCTTGCTGCTTTAGGAGGAAAAGGAGCTACGGCAGATGATGATTGGGATACCCGTTATGCCTTGAATGGTAATCGGGTAAACTATGAGTATATGAATGACCCGCGATGGACACAGCCCGGTTACGGTGGATTAAGACTAATTGACTGGCAGGATGAATTTTATCGTTTGGCTCCGATGCAGAATTATCAGCTTTCTGTTTCAAATGGTAGAGGGAATACTCAATACCGGCTTTCTCTGGGATATATAGACCAGCAAGGTATTGCTATAGAGAGTGCTTACAAACGTTTGAATCTGCGGGCTAATGTGGAGACAAAATTGTATGATCGCATCACTTTAGGCGTTAATATGGCTCCGTCAATGGACTGGAAAGATGGTGGGCGTGTGGATGGCAAAGATCAGCAGGCAAATCAGGTTTTGACAATGTGTCCAGTTGCAGAGCCAGATGCTGGGATATATTCCGGTGCGGAACCTTATGCCTCTTATTTATGGTCTAGTACAAAAATCAGCCCTATTGCTTATATGGAGCAGGTCACCAATCATATCGAAACGGCCCGGTTGAATTCTTCAGCTTTTATCAGAGTCAATATTATTGACGGATTGAGGGCGGAAGTGAAAGGTGCGTATGATTTTACAAGCCGTCAGACTCGCACTTTTACTCCGAGTTCGGTAATTAAGAACTGGACGGATGGTGAAGGGTATCATAGTTCTGCCAACCGTATAGATATACGGTCATCCAAATATCTGTTGCAGGCTGTATTAAATTATGATAAGAAATTAGGCAAGCATAATATTGCCGCTATGGCAGGTTATTCAATGGAAAGTTCTTCGGGAGCCACTACAAACTTGTCTGCGCAACAGTTCCCGGATAATTCACTTGAAGTTTTCAACCAAAGTGATGAGGCTATAAAAGTTGCGTTAGCTACCTTGTCAACTCCCAATCGCTTATTATCCTATTTCGGGCGTGCCCAGTATGAATATGATAACCGTTACCTGTTGACAGCAAGTATTCGTCGCGACGGTTCTTCACGTTTCGGAAAGAATAATCGTTGGGGGATGTTTCCTGCTGTTTCTGCTGCCTATCGAATCTCTAACGAGAAGTTTTGGCCGGAAAAGTTTGTGGTCAATCAAATGAAAATACGCGGTAGCTGGGGTATGAATGGAAATAATTCTATTTCTACTAACGCTGCTATCGGGCTGATGGGTAGTTCCAACTATTCAATTGGTGGAAGCCTGACCAATGGTTTTGCTCCCTGTTCAATTGATAATAAAGAACTTGGATGGGAAAAGACACACAGTTGGAATGTTGGTTTGGATTTGGGATTTTTTGATAACAGGATAACTCTTGCTGCCGATTATTATGATAAAACGACTAAAGATTTATTATATCAGGTTTCTGTTCCTGGTACAATGGGATTCACACAAGCATGGGGGAATATCGGTAGTATAAAAAATAAAGGGTTTGAGATTGAACTGACTACCCAAAACTTGACAGGAAGGTTCAAGTGGACTACTTCTTTGAATATAGCTTATAATAAGAATAAGGTGTTGAGTTTGGGAGAAGATAATAGTACGGTTTTCATTGGATGGGATAAATCGAATACACAGGTATTGATGGTTGGACAACCTTTGAGGGCATATTATATGTATGATGCTGTAGGAGTGTATCAGTATAAGGAAGATTTGAGGAAATATCCTACAATGTCCAATTCTATCCAGGGTGATGTGAGATACCGTGATGTGAATGATGACGGTAAGATTAATGACCAGGATCGTACGTTGGTTGGTAAACCGGATCCCGATTATACTTTTGGTATGACAAATACCTTTAAATATAAAGATTTCGACCTGTCTGTATTACTGACTGGACAGACAGGGGGAATGATATATAGTCTGCTCGGTCGTGGCATGGATCGTCCGGGTATGGGAGCATCTATCAATGTATTGTCACGTTGGGAAAATATGTGGGTTTCCGAGGAACAGCCGGGTGATGGGAAAACTCCCGGTATTAATAACTCTAATACAGGTTCACTGTACGATACCCGCTGGTTGTATAGTACCGATTTTATTAAAATTAAAAACGTAACGCTGGGCTATCGTATTCCCATCAAAAATAAGAAGATAATTAATTATGCCCGTGTTTATATTTCGGGAGAAAATCTTCTGATGTGGGATAAATATGAAGGTGGTTATTCTCCGGAAGTAAATAATGACGGAAAGAATAGTGACTATGATTACGGTTCATATCCGCAGGCTAGAACTATTACTTTAGGGGTAAATGTAACATTCTAATAAAAGAAACTATGAAACTATATCAATATATACTAAGTGGAGCTATGAGTATGGGATTGTTATTCTCTTCTTGTAGTGACTGGCTAGATGTCACTCCGGTAGATACCCGTACTACTGAAAACTTTTATACGACCCCGTCGCAAATGGAGCAAGCGTTGATAGGAGTATATAACGGACTGCTTCCGTTGTCGACTTATGCTTTACTTATGTCAGAGGTTCGTTCGGATAATACATGGTGCGGAGAACTGAGTACGGCACAGCGTGACTATATGGACATCAGTTCTTTTAACCCTAATATATCGACCATTGCAACAGTTCGGGATGCATGGAATGACTTGTTTGAGATTGTTTCGCGTGCCAATTTGTTTTTGTCCAAGGTAGATGGGGTGAATTATACTATTGAAGGAATAAAGGAACAACAAATAGGAGAAGCGCGTTTTTTGAGAGCATTAGCTTATTTTGATTTGGTTCGTTATTACGGGCGTGTTCCTTTGACGCTTGTTCCTCAGACTATTTCAGAAGCAATGTCGACTCCGCAGTCGGAGGCTGTAGAAATTTATGAGAAGGTTATTATTCCTGATTTGGAATATGCTGTCGGAAGCCTGACGGAGGAACCGAAGGATTATCTAGGAAGGAAATCCGCCAGTGGCCGTGCAACATTGACTGCGGCAAAGGCATTGTTAGGAAGAGTTTATCTGACAATGGCGGGATTTCCTCTGTATGATGAAACTAAAAAGGAACTCGCTAGGGAGCTTCTTGAAGAAGTAATTGATTATGCGGATGCAACCGGTAAATTTTGGGCTAAAAATGCAAGTGAATGGCAAAGAATGTGGATAAATGAGAATGATAATAAATATCACATCTTTGAAATTCAATATATAGTCGCTAAAGATTATGGTAATCCGATGGTATTTCACTCCGTGCCTCGTTTACCTTCGAAATATGTTACTCTTGAAATGTCCGGTAATAGTATTGCTTGTGCGAAGGGGCTTGATAATTTATTGAAAGAGGAACAAGATGAAGAAGGACATTTTCTTGATGTACGGTGTCTGGCTACTATTGATACGACCAAGTTTGTGAATGATGACAATCCTAATAGTGTGACGAAATATGCAGGTGAGGATTTCTTTATCAAATTCCTGGAACATAAAATGAAAAGAGAAGCATTGGGGTATGATGATATTAATGCGCAGATAGTGGATCGTACTTATTTCCCTCTGAATTTCCCGTTGATTCGTTTGGAAGATGTGATGTTGATGTATGCCGAGATTGTAGGTCCAACTTCAAAAGGGGTTGATATGGTCGACAGGATACGGCGGCGTGCAGGAATACCGGTATTGACAAATGCCGAAAAGGAACCGGCTGCATTCCGGGAATGTGTTGACAAGGAGAGACGGAGAGAGTTGGCTTGTGAAGGAATCCGTTGGCATGATTTGGTACGTCATAATAATCTTCAAGCTGTTCGTGATAAATTTCAGGAATATGCAGTGGATGCCAATGGTAATGTCATACGTCCGACTTTGTTATTGTATATCCGGCAAATAAAGGATGGAACTTATCTCTATCCTATTCCCGATTCGCAGATGAAAGTGAAAGAGGGGCTGTATGTACAAAATGAAGCGTATCGTTAAAAATTGAAGTAAATGTAATAAATATAGGATAGGAAAATATGAATAAAAGTTGTTTGATTGGTTTTCTGATGTGCTCTGCGTTCTCACTTGTTGTACAAGCAGCGACAGATGGGGCGCATATAACAAAGACAATTTCCCAAATTGAACGTAAAAAAGGGATAAAACGTACTATACAATATCGTCCGGATGGTAATGATTTTGTTTGTGTGAACGGCAAGAATCGCTATACTCGTGCATTGTACGGAGGTATTACAGACTTTAGGATTGAAACGAGCGACCGGCCTGTGTTTGCTACTTATAAGCCGAAGGATAGTAAGCATATCTGTTTTCGCTTGCAATGTGGTAATCAAAGTATAGCCCTTGATTCTTTAAAATTTTGTGAGGCCAGATACAGGGCGGGAAGGCGTACTTATCGTCTGACAGATCCTTTGTTGGGCAAAGGTGAATTAAATATCTCCGTACTGGCATTTCCTGACGCAGAAGGAGGGATATGGCGGTTTACAATGAAGGATATGCCGGAGGGGGCTCTTTTACATTGCTATATTTCAGAGATTAGAGCGAAGAATTTAAGCCGCAATGGTGATATGGGTGCTGATCGTGCTGATAGTTTTGATGCTCCCCAACTTCCGAAAGAACAGAAACATTATAAATTGAGTTTGGATGGAACGACTGCTTATATTGTTGTGGAAGATCAGGAGTTACGTTTACCAGCTCTTGTTGAAGGAACTTCCCTATACGATAAGTCTGAAAAGTGGCGTTCGGAGATAGAGTCATCTCTTCAGATTTCTACTCCGGATCCCTATTTTAATCCATTGGGAGGGGCTTTGGCGGCTGCCGCTGATGGAATATGGGATGGCAAAATATGGCTTCACGGCGCTATTGGCTGGCGTTCGCAATTAAATGGCTGGCGTGCTGCTTATATCGGTGATTTTATTGGCTGGCATGATAGGGCTCGTACGCATTTCGATTCGTATGCAGCAAGTCAGGTTACGGATGTCCCTGCGACAATACCTCATCCTACACAGGATACTGCTTTACATTTGGCACGTTCGGTAAAAAAATGGGGTACCCCGCATTACAGTAACGGGTATATTTGCCGTACTCCTTACCGAAAGGATCAAATGCATCATTATGATATGAATCTTTGCTACATTGATGAGTTGCTCTGGCATTTCAACTGGACCGGCGATTTGGACTATGTACGTAAAATGTGGCTTGTATTGACTAGTCATCTGGCATGGGAAAAATTGAATTATGACCCTGATAATGACGGGCTGTATGATGCTTATTGCTGTATTTGGGCCAGTGATGCACTTTATTATAACAGTGGAGCTGTAACTCATTCGTCAGCGTATAACTATCGTGCTAATAAATTGGCCGCTATGCTGGCTGAAAAGATAGGGGAAGATGCTACTCCCTATGAAAAAGAGGCGGATAAGATATTGAAAGCGATGAATGAAAGGCTTTGGATAAAAGATAAAGGGCATTGGGCCGAGTTTCAAGATTTCATGGGGCATAAGCGTTTACATGAAAGCGCTGGTTTGTGGACTATCTATCACGCGATAGATAGTGAAACAGCCGATCCTTTCCAGGCTTATCAGGCAACCCGGTATGTCGATACCTCTATTCCGCATATTCCGGTATTTGCAGATGGGTTGGATCGTGATTATGAAACATTATCCACTACGAACTGGATGCCTTATGTGTGGAGTGTGAATAATGTGGCGTTTGCCGAGGTGATGCATACTGCGCTTGCTTTTTTTCAGGCAGGGCGTGGAGACGATGGTTTTAATTTGTTGAAAGGTTCTATTCTGGATGGGATGTACCTTGGGAAAAGTCCTGGCAATTTCGGACAAATAAGTTTGTATGATGCTGTTCGCCGGGAAACTTACCGTGATTTTGCAGACCAAATAGGTATAACATCCCGCACTTTGATACAGGGCTTGTATGGCGTTTCGCCGGATGCTCTGAATGGAAAATTGGTGATCCGCCCGGGATTTCCTATGGCGTGGGATAAGGCGTCTATGTCAATGGCTGATTTAGCTTATGAATTCTTACGTAAGGGTGATATGGATATTTATAATGTGACACAACGTTTCAAAGAACCATTGGCCTTGACGTTGCAAGTGAATGCAGTGAAGGATAAGATCCGTTTGGTAAAGGTGAATGGAAAAGCTGTGAAATGGAAGACGGAAGAAGCTGCGAATGGGTATCCTCTGATTGTTGTTTCTGTACCGGCTGTCACCAAAGCTGAAATCGAGATTCAATGGGAAGGTAATGTCTTACAACAGATTGCAAATGATGAAATTGTTACTACGCTGGAAGGACAGGTAGACTTGAACGCTCCTCAGGGTATTTCGTTTCTTAAAGTATATGACCCGCAAAATGTTCTGGTAACGAAGAAGGTAAACACAACCAAGCTTTCGTCGAAAGTGAATAAAGATAAGAAAGGACATCATACTTTCTTTGTGTACACTCGTCAAGGGAATATGGAATGGTGGCAACCTGTCAATGTCTATGTCAATGTTCCTCAAGTCGTATACAATGGATTTGAAAATATTGAAACTGGTAAATGTCGTGTGGTAAACATGGATAAGCAGTTTAATTCTTCTGTAGCGGATATTTTTAAAAATGAGTATTTATCTCCACGTTCTCCTTATACAACTTTGCAGTTACCGACTCAGGGAATTGGAGAATGGTGCCATCCATTGCTGACTGCTGAAATTGATGATTCCGGCTTACGTAGCTTGGTGAAGGATAATATGTATAAAACTTCACTTGGTATTCCTTTCCGTGTAATGAAAGAAGGTAACAATATCGCTTACACTTCTTTATGGGATAATTATCCGGATATGGTGAAGGTTCCTCTCTCTGGAAAAGCTTCCCATGCTTATTTGTTGCTTGTAGGGAGCACCAATCATATGCAGTGCCGGATAGCCAACGGAATTGTACGTGTATATTATACAGATGGAACTTCAGAGGTGCTGGAATTGGTAAACCCTGATAATTGGTGTCCGATTGAGCAGGACTTTTATCTGGATGATTTTGCTTTTGATGCTCCCAGACCTCGCCCGTATCGGTTTCATTTAAAAACAGGAATCGTGAGTCGTGATTTGGGAAAGGCTTTGAAACTTCGCGGATCTGCCGACCGCAGATTTGAAGGTGGCGCCGGTGTCATGCTGGATATTCCGTTGGACAAGAATAAGACTCTGAAAGAACTGACATTGGAAACCGTTGCTAATGATGTAGTGATTGGATTGATGAGCGTAACATTACAATAACAGTCTTTATTCCGAAAATATAACTTGTTAAATTATAGTCTTATGAAAAGAAAAATGCCATTTATTGCTGCATTGTCTATCTTATGTTGGGGATGTAGCAGCTATGATTACTCCGGCGATGATATCGTCGGGGTGAAAGCGGCAATCTCGGGAACAATCACGGAGGTTGTGGAGAAGTCCCGGACTGTTGGTACTACGTGGACTGATGGTGATCGTATAGGGGTAACTTGTGAAGATGATGTAAATATTTCCTATAAATATACAGGAAATTTATCTTCGTTTGCAGCATTTGACGAGAATCAGTCTATTTATTTCCTGGGAAAACAGGAACATGTATTGTCCGCCTATTATCCATTTACGGAGACTTCCGTTATGGTTGCCGATTGTATAACAGTGGAAACGACTTCGGATAAACAAACACAGGAAAAGCAAATGTCCATTGATTTTCTTTATGCGACTACGGAAGCCGGACGGAACAATCCGGATGTCAACTTTGCTTTTTCGCATCAGATGAGCAGGATTGATTTTTCTTTTGAAGGAAAAGACGGTTTGACGTTGGATGACATAACTTATACGTTGATTGGCTTGAAACTTAAAGGAACTTTCAATACAATAGACGGCACGACCGCTGTTGTCGAAGATGCACCGGCTTTGGCGTTATCTCAGAAGGTTATGGCCGGTGAAAATATGCGGACTTCATTGATTGTATTTCCTCAAAAAGTTTCAGAGGTTACTTTTGAGATAGAAATGGGCGGGAAATCTTTTATCAAGAAGATTGGTGAGATGGACCTGGTTCCCGGACACATACATCCGTACACTGTAATAATCAGTGAGAGGGATGAAACGATTTATGTAACTGTCGAATCTGGAGAAGTTCAGGGATGGGTTGAAGGAGATCGTCAGGAAATTAATACAAGTGACGGTAATACTATTACAGGAGTTGAACCAGGAGATGTACAATGGGATGGGGGAAATACTCAAACTATTGTGAGTCAGGGGGGCAGGTCAATAAGTATGGAGTTATATGATAATTAAACATTTAAAAGAAGAAATATTATGAGATATTGTAAATTCATTTTTGTAATTTATGTATTGCTCGGTTCTTTTCTGATGGTGGCATGTTCGCAGGATGAGGATGCCAAGCTGGCCGTCAATAGTAATATATTAAAGATTGAGGTGGTTGATTCCAGTATTCAACAAAATGGCAATGTAAGTCGTGCTGTCACTGATGTGACTTACAAGACAACTTTTTCGGACGGGGATGCGATTGGTATTTTTGCGGTAAATAGTGATAAGGAAGTTTTCATTAAAAATGTCCTTGCGACGTATAATGATGGAATATGGGGAATTGACGGAGGACGTCTTTCGTGTACGGAAGATTTGGAAACCGTGACTTTTTATGCGTATTATCCTTATAAGGAAAATATAACTATAGATATGACGAAGGAGGATCCGTTTGAAACGATTGTGGGGAACTGGACTGTTGACACAGATCTGAGTGGTGACAGATATACAAATAATGATTTAATGACAGGGGAGGCTTCAGCAGACGGAAGTACAATAACTTTTGTAATGAATCATCGGATGGCCTTGATGGTAGCCGAACTGCCTTCTGTTACTTATAATTTCACTAATGAGGTTTCTCCTGAACTGCCATCTTACAGTGTATCTTTGAGAGAGGTGAAATTTTCTATTGGTGAGCAGGTGATCATTCCTTATTATGATAAGGAAACAACGACTTACCGTGTTTTGGTAAATCCGACAAAAAAAGTAGAGCAAATAGGAGGAAGTTTTATCAGTTCAGTAGACAACGGGCTTAAAAAATACTCGATAGATGCGACAAAGTTGAAAGCCGGAGAGTATATTTATTGTGAGATAGACGGAGGACTGCAAACTGTGGATCATGAGTTGAAAGTGGGTGATCTGATATATTCTAATGGCGCGTTGGCTTCTGTTGACGATAATGCTCCTGTTAGCGATGATTGTGTAGGAGTCGTTTATTTTGTTGGTAATCCGATGCCTTCTGTGTTATATCCTTTTACAGAAGATAATGAATTTACTTATTCTGAACGTCAGGATGCATTATTGCGTGATCATCCGGGCTGTACCCATGGATTGGTTTTGGGGCTGAAAGAGAATACCAATATTGTTTTTGGGGAGAAAGATGAAATAAGAGTTTGGTATCGTACAGAGTTTGCCGAAAGAAATTCCTATATTGATTTAAGTCCGATGGGATGGGATGGATCGGCGTCTACCGGAACATTGAATGGTACGTCGAGGGATCAGCGATTAGGGTATAATCACACGGAAGTAATTAAAAAATATGCGGAAGCAAAGAATAAGTCACTTTTAGTGAATTCCTTGAATAACTATAATTTGGTTGCTCCGAGTATTTCTTCCGGTTGGTTTATTCCTTCTGTCGGTGATTTGAGGGCAATGGTAACTAATTGGGAAACGATGAATACGCAGTTGGGAAAAATAACAGGTAGTGACGGACTGAAAAATGACATGTATTATTGGTCGTCTACAGAGCGTAATAATACAAGTATATTTGGAGTACAGTTGACAAGCAGTGGAAGTACCAAAGTTGATGGATTGAAATACGACAGACCTGGAGTAAGCTCCCGATATGTATTTGCTTTCTGATATTTATTGAGGTAAGGAAATGATAGAGTTTTGAATAGGGTTAGTTTTATAAAAAGCGTGTATGTTCTTTGCGGAAAGCATACACGCCTTTCTTTTTTATTTGTTCAAGTCAGAACCGATATAGTAACCCGGATGAGTGGGCTGGTTGTAACCTATGTTCTGATGTGTAGCGCTTAAACGATATAAATGGTCGTCCATTAGAGGATGGAAACGATAGTCGGTTTCAAAATCAGTAGTAAAGATTCTTAGCTCTGTATCATTTTCATCAACGAAGATAACTTCTTCCCGCCAGTCTCCCCAAATATCGCCATAAAAACAGGCATTGTTTTTGGTTCCGCTGGCTGTTTTTACACCCCAATCGCTGCCATTGAACAAACGTCCGTCGGTATAGCTGTGAATAACGAGGTAATCAAGCATTTGCCTGTTTAATGATCCACTCCACCAGATTGTCATATTGTATGATGTATCACCACCTTTGGCTATAGGTGCCCTTTTACCTGTCAGTTCATTTCCTTTGCAGGAATACATGACACCGTCCGGTTCTGACGACCAATATTCACATCCGGGACTGTCCGGATCAACATCTGCGACCATACAACGTCCTACGTCCTTGCCGTTTCCGGGAATATAATGTAATATCCTGCCCGTTCTGGCATCCCGGAATTCTGTTCCAATATTTCCATACTCCTTGGGTTCTTCATGGCAGACTACTACTTGATACCCTTCCTGTGTAGGATCAAATTTGCCCAAATGCATGGCATCACCATGTCCTAATTTTGTGCTATATAGCCCTTTACCGTTATGGTCTATGACACATGCCCCATATAAGACTTCGTCTTTTCCGTCATCATCTATATCTCCGACTGCTAAATTATGATTACCTTGCCCTATATAATCCGAATAGTTGTCAGCTGTATCAAAATGCCATCGCTCTGTTATTTTGTTATCAGTAAAATCTAAAGCTACAATCTGGTAGTTCTTATAATATCCTCTGCACATGAGTAGGCTTGGAATTCCTTTTTGAGATCTGAAGTGTCCGACTCCCATCAGAAAACGATCCATCCTGTTTGCCCAATTATCTCCCCAATATGTCACCCATTTATTTTTTTCACCACGGTAGATATAGTCGGTTCGGGCTACTTCCTTTCCGGTTCTGCCTTCAATGATAGATAAGAATTCCGGCCCTGTGATAATTCTGCCATAAGTGGCACTTTGGGGAGCCCTGTCTACATAGTCGGTTATTCCATCTTGGTTGACATCGCCTATTTTCGTTCCGTCCCCGAAAACGGTACCTTCGGAGGTGCGGACTGCGATCTCCGCCTTGCCATCTCCATTCAGGTCATATACAATGAAGGGAGTATAATGAATACCTTGCCGGATATTAGAGCCTAAATCGATACGCCATAAAAATGTCCCGGTTGTTAGCTTGTATGCTTCTAACAGGCAACTTCCGGGAGTAATTCCAATTCCCGTGCTACCATTGTCAAGAGGTGACACTTCACGTTTCAGAACCAATTCATAATCTCCGTCGCCGTCTAAATCGCCAATAGCTGCATCCGAAGCTTTATATACTAAATCGGGATATGGCAGATTATTATTGTTTAATGGGACCGTCCGGTAAAAGTTCTGTGCCATTTCCGGAGTAAAGTTACATGAACATAAAATATTATTGGTATTTGCTTGTCGAACTTCGTATTTGAGAATCTTATTAATGTTTGCTGTTAAATCTTTGTAATTAGAACTATTGATAATCGGAGTTTTGTTTAGCTTTTGGAATTTATAGTTACCTTCTTTGCGGTAGATATCAAAACCAATATCGTCCGGATCGGTGGAAAGCCATCTCCAGCTGAGTAGTACGCCTTTTCTTTCTATTCTTTCTGTTTCTTTATTAGGAAAGATAGTGTTATAACTTGCCACCATAGCACGATTTCTTAGAAACTCAACAACTTGCATATTATTGTTATCACCATTATCAGACACGGGAGGTGGTGTTGGATTTTGGACTGAATTATCACTACAAGCTGTGACAAAACTAAAAAATGTAAGCGCATAAAATAAGTTTTTCATAATTATATTGTTATAAAGATTGAATATTTTCTTTCTACAAAGGAAGTGGATTGGGAGAGTATTCACCTGCAAATTTGTATATAAAGGATGCATTTTTATCCTTATATCAAACTATTGTTATTATGAACTATGATTGTTAATGCTGGAATTTGTCTGATAATTGAAGTAGAAAAGACAAAATTCTATTCTTTACGTACGATATTACAGCTCCTATGGTATAAAAAACAGTAGCTTTGCTGCTACATAATACTTAATATACAATGAAACGTATTAGCCTTCTTCTTTTTTTTATAGGATGTTTCCTCTTTTCTCTTTCGGCTACGAATTATTTTGTGGCTACTAATGGAAGCGATTCAAACAGTGGGACGATTGATAAGCCTTTTGCCACGTTGGGTAAAGCACAATCAAAAGTGATGGCAGGAGATACTGTATATATCCGGCAAGGTACATATCGAGTGACGGAAGCAGAGATAATGGAACATTATACTGCGGGAAGTACTACTTGGAGCCGGGTGTTTAAAATGTCAAAGAGTGGAACTGGACCGGACAACAGGAGGGGTATTAAAAACGGTTATACGCGGGGAACAAACAAAGAATACGGATTTGGATCTGCTGGAAATAAAAGAATCAGGAAATAGTACTTATGAAATCTTTCTTCGTGGTGGCGGACGTAAAGGAGAGATTGTGTTTACAAAATTTATAAAGAGGATGCGCTTTTTTGATACTGTAGAGAGCGTTTTATTTTAATTCGATATATGTACAAAAATAAGTCTGAATATGGAATATTGTATATAGATAAATAGTATTTGAATCCTTTGTATAGAACTCCATAAGAAAATCAATATCTCCATATCCTTTGCTTTGGGGCAAATGGAAACATGCGGTACTTTTGCAAAAAAGTAACGAGATATAGAAAATGATAAAGTCAGCATTTTTAATAGTAGCGACATGTTGCAGTCTGCAACTGTTTAGTCAGGAAAAATTTCCCGATGGTAAAATTATACCGGATTGGTTTTACAAAAATGAAAAAACTGATATAAATGGATTAGGAAAGAGTTTCTTGATTACCGACTATGGAGTAGTGAATGATAGTACACTGTTACAGACAGAGAAAATTCAGGCTGTTATAGATTTGGCGTCTAATAATGGAGGCGGAGTCATTGTTATACCTGAAGGTACTTATCTTAGTGGTGCGCTGTTCTTTAAGCCGGGAACACACTTGCATTTGGAAGAGAAAGCTATATTAAAAGGTAGTGACGATATTAGCAACTTTCCTGTAATAGAAACACGGATGGAGGGACAGAACCTAAAGTACTTTTCAGCTTTGATTAATGTTGATAAGGTAGATGGTTTCACCCTTTCCGGAAAAGGAAAAGTTGATGGAAACGGTGAACGATATTGGAAGTCATTTTGGTTGCGGCGGCGTGTTATTCCTAAATGTACTAATATGGATGAATTGCGTCCTCGTCTACTTCATATATCTCATAGCAATAATGTACAAGTTTCAGATGTGCGACTTGTTAATTCTCCGTTTTGGACAACTCACATTTATAAGTGTGATAGCGTAAAACTTTTGGATTTGCATATCTTTTCACCTTCTTCTCCTGTAAAGGCTCCAAGTACGGATGCAATCGATATTGATGCATGTAAAAATGTACTTGTCAAGGGATGCTATATGTCGGTTAATGATGACGCAATTGCATTAAAAGGCGGCAAAGGACCATGGGCTGATCAAAATCCCGATAATGGTGGCAATTGTGATATTATTATTGAAGACTGTACTTTTGGATTCTGTCACGGAGTGCTGACTTGCGGTAGCGAATCGATATATAATCATAATATAATTCTTCGACGCTGCAATCTGGACCAGGCTAAACGCCTGTTGTGGTTGAAAATGCGTCCGGATACTCCCCAACAATATAAGTACATCCTCGTTGAAGACATAAAAGGAAATGTCCGCAATTGTATCTTTATTGCTCCTTGGACACAGTTTTATGATTTGAAAGATCGCAAGGATATGCCAGTCTCGTATTCCAGCTATATTACAATGCGTAATATTCATCTGGATTGTGATTCCTTTTTTGCTGTAGAGAAATCAAAACAATATAAATTATCCAATTTCTGTTTTGACAATTTGACTATTACGGCTAAAAAAGATGTGAAGATAGATGAAGATATTATTGATGCATTGGTTATGAGAAAGGTTGAGATAAATAAAGTGAATTAAAAAAGAAGGGTAGAAAGACTGGAAAATCGTACATAGCCTGTAAAATCGTACAAAATAGGCGTGTGATGGGCTGTACACATATGAATTTACATAAGAAAGTCGAATTCTCCATATTCCTTTTCTTTAACTCTACCATGTAATGCGGTATCTTTGACATGTGCTTATTCAGTAAAATATTGAATCTAAAACTATAAAATACAATGAAATTCTGTAGAATTATTTTTTGTCTGTGGTTATTGGTCTGTTTCTTTCCAATAGGTATTCATGCAGATATACAACTTCCTTCTATATTATCAAATAATATGGTACTTCAGCAAAATGCGAAAGTACGTTTTTGGGGAAAAGCACGTCCCGGAGAAAAGATTTTGGTAAAGACTTCATGGGATCATAAGAAATACAAGGTGACTGCTTTAGCAAACGGTCATTGGGAACTGATGATACAAACACCGGCTGCTACTTCCGGACAATCTGTAATGTTGAAAGGTGATAATAAGATCCGGATCAATAATATATTAATAGGTGAAGTTTGGCTTTGTACGGGACAGTCAAATATGGAATTTCCCGTAGCCCGTAATCCGCAAGTGAAATGGAAAACAGGAATGTTGAATGAAGCGGAAGAAATGAAAGATGCTGATTTTCCGGAAATCCGCCTGTTTCATGTAGAGCATCAACTGGCACCTGATAGTGAGAAAGAAGATTGCGTTGGAAAGTGGGTGGTTTGTAATCCGGAGAATCTGAAAGACTTTTCTGCTGTAGGATTTGTCTTTGGACGTAAATTGTATAAAGAATTGAGTACACCGGTTGGATTGATTCAGTCTACTTGGGGAGGAACACATGCTGAATCTTGGACAAGTATGAAAGTGATGGAAAACAATCTGCTGTATGCTGATGTCTTAAAACAATATTCAAAAGAAAGGGTGAGTAGGGAAAAAGATAAGTGTAAGGTTCCGGCTACTTTGTGGAATGGCATGATTGCTCCTATAGTAGGGTACACTGTAAAAGGAAATATCTGGTATCAGGGAGAATCCAACTCTGTTCGTTATGAGAAATATCAGGAAGTATTTACTAACCTGATTAATAGTTGGCGGAAAGAATGGAATCAGCCGGATATGCCTTTCTATTTCGTACAGATTGCACCACATTACAAGCAACCGGCAGGTATTCGTGAAGCACAATTAAAAACATGGTTAAGTGGACTTGAAAATATTGGTATGGCAGTAGTGACGGATGCAGCCGATTCTACCGACATACATCCACGAAATAAAGTTGCACCGGGCGAACGGCTGGCAGCTTGGGCATTAGCAAAGCAATATGGTAAAAAGATTGTTTATTCAGGACCTCTCTACAAATCAATGAAAGTGAATGGGAGAGAAATTACATTAGATTTTGAATTTGCGGAAGGTGGCCTGCAGACACCCGGCAATGAACCGGTAAAAGGATTTTTTATTGCCGGCAATGATGCGCGGTTTTATCCGGCTGATGCTGTGATTGATGGAAGTTCGATAACACTTTCTTCAACTTATGTCTCTGCACCTGTAGCTGTACGCTACGGTTATGGGACTTTCTTTAGAGTGAATCTGTTTAATAAAGCCGGACTTCCGGCAGTTCCTTTCCGTACGGATACTTTTGCTCCCGACACTTATTATCGTCTGTTTGCCGATTCGGAAATTCGTCGTTTCCCGGAAGCGTGGCAACTGGATCATGGAAAACGCCTGTATTTTGGTTATGCGCAAGGAGTAGGTTGTTGTGCGATGTTACAAGTTTGGAAGAAAACAGGAGACCGTAGGTACTTTGATTATGTAGAGGCATGGGCTGATTCTTTGGTAGACGATAAAGGTGATATTCATTTATATAAGAAAGAAACCTATAATCTGGATTATATAAATTCCGGAAAAGTTCTGTTTGATTTGTACAAGGAAACCAAAAAGGAGAAATATAAATTGGCTATCGAGAATTTGATAGATCAGCTGAAAAAGCAACCTCGTACAACAGATGGAGGTTTTTGGCATAAAAAAATATATCCCTATCAGATGTGGTTGGATGGATTGTATATGGCTTCTCCTTTTATGGCTAGATATGGAGCTGAATTTAATCGTCCGGAATGGATTGATGAGGCTGTTAAGCAGTTTACTCTCTGCCATCAACATACATACGATACCAAGACGGGACTTTATTATCATGCATGGAATGAGGACCGGAGCCAGCGCTGGGCTGATCCGGAAACTGGCCATTCTCCTAATTTCTGGGGACGTAGTATTGGTTGGTGGTTTATGGCTTTGGTAGATGCTTTGGAATATATTCCCCAAGATCATTCAGGCTATGCTGATATGATTAAATGGACGAAGGAATTAGCGGAGACTCTTTCAAAATACCAAGATAAAAATGGCTTATGGTATCAGGTGATTGATCAACTTTCACGTACCGGTAATTTCCCGGAAGCTTCTGTTACGACACAATGTATGTATGCTTATATGAAAGCAGTGAATAAAGGATATATTGATAGTCAGTATCGTGCCATTGCAGAAAAGGCCTTTAAAGGTCTGTGTGATAAACTACTAATCTCAAATTCGGACGGAACATTGACATTGACAAAATGTTGCCAAGTGGGTGGATTAGGTGGTAAGCCTTACCGTGACGGCAGTTTCGAGTATTATATAGGAGAGAAAATGAGAGATAATGATGCTAAAGCAACAGGACCTTTCATTATGGGATGTATTGAGTTGAATTATTGAGTGTATTCCATAATAGATGTACACTTTTTAAGTTTGATTTTATTTATTAATCAAATTAACAATTTAAATTATAATTTATGTTGATGAAAAACACAGTATTTTTTCAAAAAAAGGCATGTCCAATTGCCGTGAGATGCTTAACAAGCATTTTATATTTCTTTTTGTTTTCACTCTCGTCGTTAGCGGCTTGCGTAGATAAAGAACCTGTAGATGAGGAGGATGCAGATCCTGCCATCAATCCTCACAGTTCATATCTGGAGGAGGAAGAAAGTGGTGGTAATACAAGTTCTGGTCCGGCATTTCCTGTCTTAGCCAATTATGCACCGGCATTTCCGGGTGCAGTAGGATATGGCAGAAACGCTGATGGTGCACGTGGTAGTAACAACCGAGAAATTTATGTAGTAACTAATTTGAATAATAGTGGTGCTGGATCGTTAAGAGATGCTGTTAGTCAAGCAAACAGAATTGTAGTGTTTCACGTGTCAGGTGTGATTGATTTGAATAAAGAAGTACTTGTGTTTAAAGACAATCAAACAGTCTTGTTTCAGACGGCTCCCGGCGATGGCATCGAACTTTATAATGGTAGGGCTTCTTCCACCAATGCGAATAACCTGATTGTACGTTATATGCGTATGCGTACTGGTCGCCAGGTTAGTGGCAGTGACAACATAGACGCAGGAGGAGCTGCCTATGGGCATGATCAAATTTATGATCATTGTTCTTTCACATGGGGAACAGATGAATGTTTTTCACTCAATAATGACAAGCAACCGAAAGGTCTCTATAACATAACATTGCAGAATTCAATTTTAGGACAAGGATGCCAGAATCATTCTTGCGGAGGTTTAGTTCAAACTAGTGATAAAGAAGGAGTTACTGTCTTTCGAAATCTATTTATTGACAATAAAACTCGTAATTTTAAGGTGAAAGGATTGAATCAATTTGTTAACAATGTTATTTATAATTGGGGAAATGGAGCGGCTTATAATATGGGGGGGGAATCTTCTGGGCACTCTAATACAGTTATTGAAAATAATTATTTTATCAAAGGACCAGCTTATACATGGGTGAATACGTCATATCCTATAGAAACTACAGATAAGAGTATGTTCGATGATGAAACGAAATATCATTATAATGGAATAAGTAGTGACAATAAAAATTATTTGGTAGATACTTATCAACAAGTAAATCCAACTAAACCTTTCATAGGTGGTAATGGTGATGGTGATTTTGATACTTATTGTGTAGGTAATTATTATGATAACGATAAAGACGGCACATTAAATGGATTCGAAATCACTCAGAGTAATTGGCAGACTTATTGCAGTGCCACTCCTGTCTTTTTGAGTAAACCAGATAGCCAACACTCGGAAATCAGCATAAAAACTAGTGCTACAGAAGCTTATCATTGGATAGTTGAAAATGTTGGGCCGGTTTTACCCAATCGTGATTTGGTAGATAAATTCATGATTGATGAACTGACTTCATTAGGTACTAAAGGAACAATTTTTAGAAATCAAAACATAGAGACACAATACCCTCTTGCCAAGACTTGGCAAAATATTAATGTTGGCACTGCTAGAAAAGATACGGATGGCGACGGCATACCCGATGATTTTGAGGACAAATGGGGGCTAAATAAAAATAATGCGGGAGATGCCGTTCGTATTGCAGAGAACGGATATACGATGATTGAAAACTATGCTTTTTCACTCGAATTTCCAGATGAGTATGAAAAGGCTTGGAAAGAAGCGTACGGTGAATAAATAGTGAAATACAATAAATAATAAGTTATATGAAACAGCAAAATTTTTTACAATTCATCTTAGGAATTTTATTTTCTTCTTTTTTCATTGTTGCTTGCGATAGTACGGATTTATTCGACACATCTACTTGTATACAAAAAATAGAAAAGAGTACAAAAAGTATATCAGAACAAGATTCTACTTTTGAGAATCTAATATCTGTTATTGCAATGGCTCATAATGGCTATATTTATAATACGCAAGATAGACAGGATTATTGTCATGTATATTTAGATGGGGCAGAGTATCCTGCTTATCCCAATATTACTGTACCCTTAGAAAACGAAAAATATGTTGATATATGGCATAAAATGTCTTATGGAAAACATCATGTAAAGCTAGTTATTATGATAGACGAAGGAGTCCGTTACTCATATCAAAAATGTACAATATTAGTAACATCTGAAATTACTGCTTTAGGGGAAGAATTTTATTACAATACGGTAGATTTGGATGAAGACCATACATCTACCACAACTGCCGGATTTGTAGCAGAATTTGATGTAGATTATCCATATTTGGAAGAGAATAATTATGCGTTATCAATCAATCTGGATTTCAAATAATAAAACTCATAATTTTAAACTAATGAAAACAATGAAAAATAAAGTATCTTTACGGAGAATGCTTTGGCTGTTATGCCTCCCATTACTCTTTACAGCCTGTAAAGACAACATGGACGAGCATTACGAAGTGCCTGATTGGGTAGCAGACAACGCATGGGAAGTATTAAGTTCTAGTGAACACGGAAACTATTCCATCTTCCTACAAGGAGTGGAGATTGCCGGTTTCAAGCAAATGCTTGAAGGTAAAGCAATCTTAACTATTATGGCACCAGACGATAGCGCTTTCCAAGCCTATCTAAGCGAAAAAGGTTATGCCACTATTAACGACATGCCTGTCGATGAGGTAAAAAAAGTAATAGGTTACCACGTACTTTATTATTCTTATAATAAGGAGAAACTGGTTAACTTCCGTCCGACGGGAAACACAGAAACAGAAGAAGAGCAGAATGTAGCTGCAGGTCTGTATTACAAACACCGAACAAGAAGCAGCGACGCACCAACAATTGAGACAACTGCTACAGGTTCTTCTGTTATGGTATACCACTTGGAACGCTATTTGCCGGTATTCTCTTATCGTTATTTCCAGACGAAAGGTATTGATGCGAAGAGTAACTACGAAGCTTTTTATCCCAACTCTACTTGGACAGGAGACAATGGCTTCAATGTATCTAATGCATCAGTAAAAGAATACGGAATAATTGCTAATAATGGCTATATTCATACGGTTGACCGGGTGATTGAACCATTGGAAACAATTTATACCGAATTGAAGAAACAAGATGAATATTCTATCTTTTTCAATTTATATGATTCTTTCGGTGAATATATTGCCGATAATACATTAAGTAACTCTTATGCTGCGGCATACGGAGTAGATACACTTTATCAATATCAGCACAACAGTCTGCCGAATATTGCTTGCGAATGGCCTACAAGCAGCTATCTAAATTTCACGTTATTGACTGCTACCGCTTACAGCATCTTTGCACCGTCAAACACTGCCATTAATCATTTCTTCGACAATTTTTGGAAAGTCGGAGGTTATTCTTCATTGGGAGAGGTTGATCCATTGGCTCTTAACTATTTTCTATACCAGTTTATCTATGGTGGCTCATTGGTATTCCCTGAAGAAATAGGAACAGGAAAACTGGAATCCTTGCTCGGTTCGCCAATCAATATTAATCCGGCAATGTTGAACGAAAAAATCATGTGTGTGAACGGTGCACTCTATGGAATGAACGAGATTCAGGAACCGAGTGCATTCGCGTCTGTAGTAGGACCTTTGTTCCAATATCGGGATGCGCGTTCTTTCCTTTATGCATTGGGAGGTTCTTCCCTGATATCCTCTTACACATCTAATTTAGTGAAATATATTATGCTTGTTCCCACTGCGGACCAATTTGATGCTTCAGGTATCAGAACCGTTTATAGTACTCAAGGATTGGAAGAAATGGGAGATGATGGTTGGTCAGAAATCAGTAGTTCTGCCAAACAGAATATTATGTATTTACACTCTGCTAGCATTCCTAGTGGTCAGGAAAGTGAATTGCCGGAGAATGGAATGAAAGTAATCCCTACACAGTCCAGTTGGAACTTCTGGTTTGTTAAGGACGGAGAAATTACTTGTAATGCTATTTTCAATCAGCAATTGAATCCTCAATTCAATGGAGAGGTCTTCTTCCCATTTACGAAACTGAAAGACGGCTCTAATGGCAGTGCCTACAGCTTTGATTGTAATCAGCTATTTATGGCAGAAAGTGGTGACTTGAACTACAACCTTGCTATTTGTGCGGACAGGAATTATCCGTATTATTGCTTTACCCAATTACTGCGTCAAACAGATATTATATCTAATCAAGTACTGATGAATATTTTCTTAAAAGGACGGTTTGTCGCATTTATCCCTACCAATGAAGCTATCAGACAAGCGTTATTGGATAATAGGATTCCGGGAGCAACCAACGCTTCATTTGATGCTAATGGTGAGTTGACCGGTGACTTTGATAAAGCAAAATTAGCAAACTATCTGAACTCATACTTCATGACTGCCAAACAAAATGTGATAGCTTCTTATCCTTATATTGGATCTGATTTCAAGAGCGGGCGTTATTGGAGTGAACGTACGGCAGAAACAGAAGGAGCGACTGTGCCACAACTGATTTATACAGATAATGGGACTTCACTGAGTATCCAGTTGGAAGGATACAAAGAATGTCATGTGATTCCGGACTACAACTATTTCCCGTTTGCATACGAAGAAGGTTGTTTCCACCTGATTGATGACGTCTTTTGATTAACAGAAAAATAGAGATTATGAAATTATTAAAATACATACTGATTGCTATCGTATTCGCGGCAACTGCCGGCGAAGCTTTTGGGCAAGTTAAAGTCCTGTCCGGTAAAGTGACCGAGATGTTCGGTGCGACAGCAGAACCTATGGTGGGAGTGAACGTTAACATCCTTAATTCCCAAAACCGTTCATTAGGCGGTACTATCACAAATATGGACGGTATCTACAACTTGAAAGTACCAAATGAAAATAATCTGACCATCGTGTTTTCTTATATTGGAATGAAAACTCAACGAATCAAGTACAACGGTCAGACTAAATTGAATATTACCATGAAGGACGATACACAGTCAATCAATGAGGTGGTAATCTCGGGAAAACGAATTGAACGAAACGATATGGGTATCAGTTCCAGAGAGCAATCTTCTGCCACGCAGAAAGTTAACATGGAAGATTTGGTAGCAATTGCTCCGGTCACTTCTATCGAAGATGCCCTGCAGGGACAGTTGGGTGGTGTCGACATTGTATTAGGCGGTGGTGACCCCGGTGCACGTGCTTCTATCCAGATTCGTGGTGGAAGTACACTGAACGCCAATTCCGAGCCGTTGATCGTGGTCGATGGTGTTCCTTACCCGGCTGAAATTGATGATAATACAGATTTCTCGACCATCAATAATGATGATTTGGGCGCCTTGCTGAATATTTCACCGCAAGATATTGAATCTATTGAGGTTTTAAAAGATGCGGCGGCTACCGCTGTTTGGGGTACCAAAGGTGCTAATGGTGTGTTGGTCATCAAAACAAAACAGGGAGTGCAGGGAAAAACGCGTTTCAGCTTCTCTTCCAAGTTCTCCGCTAAGTTTGAACCGGAAAGTATTCCGATGCTGGATGGTAATCAATATTCAGCCTTAATTTCCGATGCTCTGTGGAATAGTGCCAATTACATTGGCCTTGCCAACTCTACCAACTATTTGCAGATGCTTTACAATTCTCCGGAGATTGGTTATCAGCCGGACTGGACTTATTTTAATGAATATAACCAGAATACTGATTGGCTGTCTGAAGTACGCAGAAATACGCAATCATGGGAAAATACTTTTTCTATGAGTGGTGGAGGCGAAAGAGCGACTTACCGTTTCTCTTTAGGCTATCTGGACGAAGGCGGCACGACTGTTGGAACTGACTTCAGCCGTTTGAACTCCTCGTTGAACGTACGTTATAAGTTTTCTGACAAGCTAATTTTCACAACGCAATTTTCTTTTGTTCAATCTACGAGAAACAATAACTATTACAATGTACGTACAGAGGCTTTCCGCAAAGCACCGAACAAATCTCCTTACTATATTGACGATGAAACTGGAAATTATACTTCACAGTATTTCAATCACAACGAAAATTCCACATTAGACCCGGCTTTTGACAGCAAGAAAAGTCGATACTACAATCCTATCGCTATGGCGAATGAGAGTGTCAACAAAACCATCCAGCGGGAAAGTAAGATGAACTTCAACATTGAATATAACATATTGAATGGACTAACCTACTGGGGTAATGTCAACATGAATATCCGTAATACGAAAGGACGTATGTTCTTGCCGCAAGTAGCTACCGGACTTGCTTGGACTGATAGCAATGCAAACCGCAGTACGGATACTTCTTCTGATCAATTGACCATCAATACGGAGAACAAGTTGATCTACCGCAAAAATTGGAATGATAAGCATAGCATCATTGCAACCGGCGTGTTCCGTACTGTGGAAACGACAAAATCCAGCTATGGAAGTGAAACTTCCGGTAATGCTTCTTCCGGTCTTGCCGACCCTACTATCGGAAGTGCCGTACGTAAAATTAGTTCCGGAGATTCTAAGACACGTAGCATCAATGGGGTAGCTTTAATGAACTATACTTTGCTGAACCGCTATATCGTCAATGCTTCTTTGGGCTTGGAGAGCAACTCAACTATGGGTAAATCGGAACGTTTAGGTCTGTTCCCTACTGTCGGTGTCGCTTGGCATCTGGCAGATGAGAAATTCATGGACTTCTCGAACGACTGGATGGATGAGTTTAAACTTCGCTTCAGTTTGGGACAGACGGGAAATGCTGCCTCCGGTGCTTCGCTCTATCTGGGTTCATACGCCTCTGGTGACAATTACATGGATATGAGTGCCATTACCCCGAGCACCATGCAGCTCAATCGCTTGAAATGGGAAACAACCACTGAATATAATACAGGTCTGGACGCTTCTTTCTTAAAAGGGAAACTCCGCTTTACGGTCGATGTCTATCAGAAATATATCAAAGATCTGTTGCAAAAGAAAGTTAAAATGCCAACTAGTATCGGTTATGGAAATGGTTATGAAGTCAGCTACATGAATTCCGGAAAGATGACGAATAAAGGGTGGGAATTCCGTGTTGATGCCGTCCCTTTTGAAAACAGAGACTGGCGTGTTGGATTCTACTTCAACATCGCCCACAACGAGAACAAGATTACGGAAATGCCGGATAACTATACCGAAGAAAACTATACCTTCAACAATGGTGAATATGCATACCGTAGAGAAGAAGGACGTCCGATGGGTTCTTTCTATGGTTATCGCTACAAAGGCGTTTGTCAGAATAAAGATGCCACGTATGCACGTGATGCCGATGGAAACGTGATGAAAGATATTTCCGGCAATGCGATTGTTATGCGGAATGGAACAGCTACCATAGCTCCCGGAGATGCTCTCTACGAGGATATAAATCATGATGGTGTCATCAACCAATATGATATTGTCTATTTAGGTAACTCTAATCCGAGATTCACCGGAGGTGCTGGTGTTAATGTCAGCTATAAGCAATTTAAGCTGTCTGCTATTTTTTACGGACGTTATGGACAGGATGTAGTCAACTCTACCCGTTTAAACAATGAGTCCATGCGCGGAATTGACAATCAAAGTACGGCTGTCCTTAGACGTTGGCGCAACGAAGGTGATCAGACAGATATTCCGCGTGCACTCTATGGAGAAGGATACAACACACTGGGCTCTGACCGCTTTGTGGAAGATGCTTCTTACCTGCGTTTGAAATCTTTGTCGTTCAATTATCGTTTGCCGAAGAAAATAATTCAGCGTTGGGGATTTAGTAATATTGATGTATATGTCACCGGATACAACCTCTTTACTTGGACTAAATACACCGGTCAGGATCCGGAAGTGAAGACCGAAAACACATATGCCAGAGATAGTGCTACTACACCGGCTTCTATTCAGCTTGTTGCCGGCTTTAATTTAAGTTTTTAAAAGATCTACGAACATGAAAAAGATATTTACTATATTGTTACTATCCGGAAGTTTGTTGATGAGCGGATGCAGCGATTGGCTTGATATTCTGCCCAAAGATAAGCAATCTACCGATATGTACTGGGAGTCTTCTGAAGATGTGGAAGCCATTCTCGCACAGGGATACAGTCGTTTGCGTACTTGTGTCCCCTATATCATCAACTGGGGAGAATTGAGAGGGAGTTCCGTCATTGTTCCCGGTAGAGGAACAAAAACCGGTCTGATTCAGAACTTTCAGGTGTTGCCCAGTACATCAACTGTTCAGTGGGGTACCTTCTACCAAGTGATCGGTATGGCGAATGCTGTGTTAAAATATGCACCGACCGTGATGGACAAAGATGCAAGTTATTATGAATCGAGAATGAACTCACATCTGACGGAAGCTTATTTCCTACGCGGACTGTCATACCTGTATCTGGTACGTAACTTCCGGGAGGTGCCCTTGATTACCGAACCCTACGTAGACGATGCCATGCCTAATGACGTAGCCAAGTCATCCGAAACGGAGATTTTGGAATTGATAAAAAGCGATGTACGTGCAGCGTTAGCAACTAATGCTGCCAAAGAAACATTTGATGGAACATGGGCTACCAAAGGGCGTGCCACTAAATGGGCATTGTACGCACTGATGGCGGAAACTTGCCTTTGGGCAGAAGAATACGAAGAATGTGTCACGTATGCTGATTACCTAATTAATGCTACAGCCGCTATGCGACCAGTATTTATGTCGACACCCGGACAATGGTTCAATATGTTCTATCCCGGTAACAGTAACGAATCTATCTTTGAAATACAATATGACGAAACCAATTATGCACAAGGAAGCGGAAGCCCATCCAAGGTTTTCCCTTATGGCACTGATGTTACAATAGACTCATATATGTATTCTGAGCCGATGACTCTTCGCTTAATAGAAGAATACACACAGCATAGAGGAGATGAAATAAGCCGCACTTATTATGGTTCATTTGCCGGTACTGCTTATGCTAGCTATCCGGACAACGGCATTATCTGGAAATATTCAGGAATGGGAGTTGCTGACCGGGAAGCCGTACGTACCATTCAGGATGCCAATTATATTATCTATCGTATGGCAGACGTAATGTTGATGAAAGCGGAGGCACTGATTCGTATCGGCGGTTCCGCCAACTGGACAGAGGCATTGTCTATCATTAATCAGATACGCGAACGTTCAGAGCTAAACCCACGGAGTGAAGTCAGTGCGGACAATATCAACGAAGCTACTGAAGAAATGTTATTGGAGATGCTATTGGATGAACGCGACATGGAGTTTGCTGCAGAAGGCAAACGTTGGTATGACCTATTGCGCTACGGCAAGCAGCAAAACTTCAAGTATAAAGCCCGCTTTAAAGCAATCATTATGGAGAACAACCTTACAGCGGAAAATAAATGGCTGAGTTCTGTTCTGGATAATGATAATGCTTGGTATCTGCCAATTCCTGCTGAAGATATATTCAACAACTCGTTATTGACACAAAATCCTTATTATGAATAATTAAATAACGATATACGATGAAAAAATTAAAAAAAATATACTGGATGCTGCTCATCGTTTTATGTGCAGCTTGCAATGATCCGTATGATGGAGACACTTTCGTGGTCTTCGACACACAGCCTGCCGCAACTTATTTATCCAGCAGATCGGAAGACTTTTCCGAATGGATTCACATCATGAAATATGCGGACTTATACAATGCGGTGAATCAGGCTACCCAACGCTTCACTCTTTTCGTCCCCAACAATACGGCCGTACAGGAGTTTTACACCCGAAGAGGGGTTTCTTCCATTGAAGAGTTGGGAACAGAATATGCGCGTAATTTGGTATCTTATCATATTATACAAGATACCATCAATCAAGCAACTTTTATTGAGAAGGAAGGTGCATTAGCTAAAAGAACCGTTTCTGACGATGTTTTGATGGTATCATTCGGAAGTGCGGAAAATGGCGGTGGTGGTATGCGGTCTGTTTATCTGAACAGTGAAGCTCATGTGCTTGAATTTGCAAATCCGGTATCCAACGGTTACATATATGTATTGGGAAATACGCTAACTCCGCTTACTGAAAGCGTATATGCCCGGATATCCGAAAGCGGACGTCCTTATACCCTCTTAAAGTCCGCTTTAGATGCGACGGGGTGGGGAACCGAGTTGAACATTATCTATGATGAACTGAAAAATGATCAGGGACAAACTATCAAGCAGAAACGTAATTATACACTGTTGGCTGTAACGGACGATGTCTTCCATGATGCAGGTGTCAATAATCTGGCTGATTTAACACAACTGTTGGGAGCAAGTAGCGACTATACTAATCCGGAGAATGCATTGTATAAATATGTAGCCTATCATATTCTGACCGGAAGTTATGACTTGAACAACTTGCAGAGTTTCGACAGTGAAAATGCGACTTCTAAGATATGGAATACATCGTGCAAAGGAAATGTGGTAAGAATAAGCCAAGAGGAAGATCGAAAATTCTATTTGAACTATCAGGACGAAGCAAATAAAGCTGTCTTTGTGGAAGACGCTTGTAATTTGCAAGCTAAGAACGGCTATATTCATCAGGTTTCCACTTACCTGCCGATTGCGGATGTAAAACCGGAAACAGTATTGTTTGATGTATGTAATTTCTCTGCTATCAAAGACTGGATTGCAGACGGTCATGGAGAGGAGGGGATTAAATTTCAGGAATCATTTGGAACGGCAGAGAAGAAATGTGACATCTCAGAGCTCAATTGTTATGAATATGAACTAAAGAATCCATCAGGAGCTTTTGATAAATATTATAATATTACCTATTTTACTACTCGGACGAATAATGACTGGAAAACTGCCCGCAATTATGACTTTCTGATGTTGAACATTGGTAATACAGGTTGGATCTCAATGGAAACGCCGTCTATTATCAAGGGAAAATACAAAGTAACATTACACTTTGGTTATGCTACATCTATGGATTTTATTAGAACAAAAAGCAGCGGAAGTAACGGAGGACAAATGATTTTTAGCTTTGACGGAGAACATTCAGTTACACGTGCACCGTATACCAGTTCAACCACTACTCTTAAAAGCAATAAGTTGGGATGTTATGAAGATGTGATTTATGATGAGATAGAATTTACAGAAAACTCTACTCACACATTCAGACTGATATTGACTGATCCTGCAGCTAGTGATAAATCCGACTATCGTATATACTTAGATTATTTAGAATTTGAACCCATATTTGACGAATAAACCATGAAAGCAAGAAAATATATACTCGGCGTTGCCCTTATCGGATTGATAGGGAGCGGTTGTACTAACACATGGGATGAGCATTATGCCCAAAACGCCAGCACGGTTAATAATACGGAGATTTCCATAGTCAATGAATCCCTTACAGATTATTTGGCTCAAGAATCCTCTTTAAGCAATATGTACCAGCTGTTTAACGAAACGGGCATGGTGGACCAATTATTGGCGAAAGAACAGATGTATACTATTCTAGCAGTGGAGTCAAGCATTGCAGCGGGGGATGATCCTATATACACGGCTCAAACCTATATTTCCAATGCGTCCATCTCGCCTTCCAATCTGGAAGACGGACAACGTCTCTTGATGTGGAGCGGTAAGTACCTGAATATTTCTGTTGATTCTCCCGAAACAAGAGCGGCTACCGGTATTCGTTTCAACAATGCAACAGTAACTCGGGTAATTAAGTTGACTAATGGGTATCTGTATTTGTTAGATCAGGCTATCAATGCTCCGCGAAGCATGTATGAGATCATAGAAAATCTGGGTGACGATTATTCTATCTTCCGTGAAATGATCTTGTCACGTAATGTTTTGACATTTGACAGAGACGCAAGTAAAGTGGTAGGAGTAGACAATACGGGCAATACTGTATATGACTCGGTATTTACCGTAAGAGCTCCTTATTTTGAAAAGGTAAAGTTTGACATCATGTCCGAAAATCTCAGTGCTACCATGCTAATTCCGTCCAATGATGTTGTCAATAACGCATTAAGCGTAGCACGGAAGAATCTGGAAAACTGGAATATGACACGTGCAGATAGTATTCTGGAAAACTGGATATTTCAATCGGCTTTCTTTAATAAGATCTATGACAAAGCCGATTTTGAAAGCAATGAGGATTTGACTTCTGTATTCAGTAAACAATGGCGCACGACTGTACAGAAAGTAGATCTTGACAACCCGATATCTATGAGTAACGGAATAGCCTACCATGTCACTGAAATGAAGATACCTACTAACGTATTGATTTATCGCCTTAAAGAACTTTTCAGAAATTACGAATATCTGAGTGCCGATGATAAAGATACGTATTTCAAGACTACCAATCTTTCATTTAACAAGATTAGTGAGACAGATGAAGCGAACTGCGCAGGATGGGCAGCATTAGGATTCCCCACTATATATTACAGAGTTCTCTATTTTAACTTGACAGATGCTGATAATCAAACATATACACTTGATTATACTCCGTTTAGAGGTGAAACAGTGGGAACCCGTTACGTAGCTACTCCTTATAAGATTCCTCCTGGAACATATACACTCACCATGGGGTTCAGACAAAAGAAAACTTTAGGAGCGATTGCCGTTTCAATTATCAAGAATGGAGAAGAAATTCCTGTAACCACTCTTTCACAATCGGTGCTTAATAATGCATCTGCTTACCACTATGATCGTGCAGGAGGTGGATATCCGGAAGGAATAGATGAAGCTGTTGCGCAGGGATTTAAAAATAAATCAAAATATGATCGTGATGGAGGTGCTGTAGGTACAGTTACTATTCCGGGCGACGAAGCCAGTGAAATTATAATACGTCTTAGTGGATCAGGTTCCAATTTATCTGAAGCAGCATTATATCATTGGTGTCTGCGACCAAACAAGGATTGTTATTAATCTTATGAAATAAAGACAACATGAAAAAGATACAAATTTTGTTTTTCACCCTGTTAGTTTGCCTATTTGCTGTCGATCTGTATGCGCAGGAACAAGGTAAAATAAGCGGAAAAGTATTATCCACCCTTAATATTCCGGTTGAGGGTGCGGTGGTGTCTGTCACCGGAAGCGAAGATGTCACTACGGACAAGAACGGAGTATTTCAAATAGAATGCAAGAGTTTGCGGAAAGCCAATATTTCAGTTTGGGCTGCCGGATATTATACAGTGCTTCAAGCAGTGGATAATCGTAAGGAGATGACGATCATTATGATTCCTGAATCGGAATACAAATATAATGAAACAACAGTATTGCCTTTCCGTATTGAAACGAACGAAGTGACTACATCTGCGGAGAATATCACTAAAAAGGATTTCGTACCTGCGGGTATGAAGATAGACCGTGCGTTGGCTGGACAGATTGCAGGTTTGCAAGTGACTCGTGGCAGCGGTATGCCAGGAGAGGGAAGTTTCATTAATCTTCGTGGAACACGTTCTTTCGTGGGTAACAATGCTCCGCTGGTGGTTATCAATGGTATTCCTTATATACCGGACGTAAATGACTCACCATTGATTAACGGATTGAGCCGTAATATCTTTCAGTCTTACAACCTCAATGATATTCAAAATATTACCGTATTGAAAGGGGCGGAAGCGGCTTTATATGGTTCTATGGGGGCTAACGGTGTCATTCTGATTGAAACGGATGGTGCCACATCGGAGAACATGAACACTGAAATCAGTTATTACGGTCAGTTTGGTGTTAACTGGAACAACAAACGTATGCCCTTGCTGAATGGTATAGATTACCGCTCTTTCCTATCAGACATGGGAATGAGTTATTTCGGGAACATGGATGAGTTCTTTACCGAATTCCCTTTCATGAGTGACCCTACCAACAGCAGATATGCCAACTACTACAATAACAATACGAACTGGCAAGATAAAATCTACCGGAGCGGATTTGTGACAGAAAATCTGTTTCGAGTAGAAGGTGGTGATGCTATCGCCAAATACGACTTGTCTCTGGGCTACTCTAAAGAGGATGGAATATTGAAAAGTACTCAACAGAACCGCTATCATACACAGTTGAACGGAAACTTCTTGGTCAGCAAGAATTTTGAAGTCTATGCTACCGTCGGATTGGCATATATCAACGGTAATTATCAAGAACAAGGGATGAATGTTCGTACCAACCCTTTGCTTGCTGCTTATGCACAGTCTCCACTGCTTGCTCCCTACCAGAAAGTAGATAACGGAGAATTTACTCCGATTTACTCTGAATACTATTATGGAATCAGCAAAAATATGGACTTTGCTGTAAGTAACCCGTTAGCTATTGTCAATAATCTGGATGCGAACAGTCGCCAATATGACGTAAATGTTAAAGCTGGTTTCAATTATAAAATATTTCCAGGTTTTTCTCTCAGTGGTGCCTTCGGTCTTTACTACAACTATAATAAGGAGCATATTTTTGTTCCAGGCAGAACCGATTTTACTATCGTTCCTACTACAGACGCATTCGGTACTGAAGAAAATACAATCCGGGAAGGCGTAAACGAAACGACTAATTATTTTTATAACCTAAATGCGCGCTACAACAAACAATTCAGTAGCCGCCATGCTTTGAATGCTATGGCAGGAGTGCAAATTTTGACTACTTTGCAGGAATACGATGGGGCCTATGCGCGCAACACAACCAATGACTTCTATCAAGTACTGGGTTCGGCTGATGCTATAGGTCGTTATTTCGACGGTTATCAGAATAAATGGAACTGGGCTAATATTTATGGTCACGTTGACTATACTTATAATCATGTATTGAATGCTGCATTGAATATGTCTATCGACGGTTCTTCCGCAAACGGAAGATACACCAACCATTTTCGGGTTTATCCATCAGGCGGAATCACATGGATGGCGAAGAATATGTCTTTCCTTATAGACAAGGATTGGATCACCCGTCTGGATTTGCGTGCAGAATACAGCCTGACAGGAAACAGTCGCTTCTCTTCCAATTATGGAAAATCTTATTATAGTAGTTTACCGTATATGGCTGTATCGGGTATTATTCGTACCCAAATACCGAACACACATTTGAAACCGGAGATAACCTCGCAGATGAATTTAAGTTTGGATGCCTCTTTCTTGAGAAACCGTATCAGTTTGGGAGTAGATTATTATCGTGGCAGAAGCAAAGATGTAATCATGAACATTGGAAAATCTGCTATCTACGGAACATCTGCCTACTATGCAAACGTCGGAAAAATCGATAACAACGGAGTAGAACTTTCATTGCAGGCTTCTCTCATCCGTATGCGTAACTTTGAGTGGATTGTAGGAGGTAATATTTCTTTCACGGAAAGTAAGATTAAATCATTGGGCGGAAACGATCAGGAAACAGTTCAATATAGTGATGGTTCGATGATAGTAAGTCGTGTAGGTGGAAATCCATACGAATTTTACGGATTGCAAGCAAATGGCGTCTACTCTACCCAAGCGGAAGCGAGTGAAGCCGCATTGACCAACAGCAGTAATCAAGCATATAGTGCTGGTGATGTACGTTATGTAGACCAGAATAATGACGGACGCATCGATTCTAAAGATTATGTATCATTGGGTAGTGCCACTCCTGATTACTTTGGAGGATTCTATACCAATATCCGTTATAAGCATTTCGCACTGGCGGCCGAATTTTCTTATTCAAAAGGGAATGAGGCATACAATGCGGTAAGAAGGACACTGGAATCAGTTTCTTCTTTCTCTAACCAAAGTGTAGCAGTGACCAACCGTTGGAATGTAGAAGGACAGGTTACCAATATTCCACGCGCTAGCTATGGAGATGCTATCGGCAATAACAACTTCTCTTCCCGTTGGATTGAAGATGCTTCTTTCCTACGCATGAAGAGTATTACGTTAAGCTATAATTTCGACAAACCAGTTTGGAATTTTTTCCGTTCAGGAACAATTTATGTGACAGGAGAAAACCTGTTGACCGCTACCAAATATTTGGGTATGGATCCGGAATTCGCTTATTCATCTGGCAGCAATGCTACACAAGGATTTGATTATGCGAAAGTGATGCAACCGAAATCTGTCAAACTGGGTATTAACTTGAAATTCTAATGATGAAGATGAAAAAGATATTATTAAATGCCGCTTTCATGCTGGCGGTTACTTTATTGGGAGGATGCGATGACTTCTTCAATCCTGATACAGATGTTACCCTGGATAATGAGGATTATATATCAGAAGAAAGTGAGATGTACTCCGGTTACATTGGTATCATGACTAAAATGCAAGCCATTGGAGACAAAGTGATTTATCTGAATGAACTTCGGGGAGAAATGGTGGTGCCGACTGCAACGGCACCCACTGAACTCTACAACTTGTACAATTACGATGATGATTTAAGTGGTAATTCATATGCAGATCCTTCTGGATTCTACGAAGTAATAAATGCCTGTAACGATTATCTTCGGAAATTGAAAACATACGAAGAAAAGAACTCTATTAATGAAAGCCACTATAAAGCATTGGTCAGCAGCACGCTGCGTGTCAAGGCATGGATGTTTATGACGATCGCTAAAATCTACGGAGAAGTAGCATGGGTGGATAAACCAATGACTTCGTTGAGAGATTTGTCACAGTTTGACATATTGAATCTTGACGAAACGATGGTAGCTTGCAAGAATCTGCTAGATATTGGTTATGACAATATTGACGGAACTTACGAAACAGCATGGAAAGACTGGGTAGACCCGGATACGGAGCTGGCAAATAGTGAATATCGCCGCTGGGATATGATGACTCCTCCTTACTATGCTCTATATGCAGAGATTTGTTTGTGGTTAGGTAGATACCAACAATGTGTCAACTTGATACTTAATAAGATGAACAGTATCTACCAAAGTACTACCAATCAATCTATCGCTTTCTTACGTAATGATATGTTGTTCAGTCATTATACCAATTTCTTTAATAACGAGACTCCGTATGATTATGAATCGGCGTCAGCAATTATGTATGACTATCAAAACAGGCAGACAAACAGTCTGCTGAAGCATTTCGACTCTGATTATCCGAATAAATATTGGCTGGCACCGGCAGAGGTCGCTGTAGAACGTTTCAGAGATAATGACTTCGGTCCGCTGGGTAGTAAAGATAAAGATTTCAGAATGGGTTACACAGTATCTGAATACAATGGTAAATGGGTTATCAGCAAATTCCGTCCAACTTCTAAACCTGTACGTACCGCTTATCGCGATGATGTATTCGTATATACCTACCGCGGTGCAGACCTTTATTTTATGTTGGCAGAAGCATTCAATCAATTAGGTAGAAGATCTGTAGTTGACGCACTAATTAATGTAGGAGTCAATGCCTACTCTAGTGAGTTTGATATTGATGAGGAAGGTACTTATTCCGGCAATTGGTATGGTATTACTCCTCATTGGACGAATAATAGTACTGTATATTATTATTCAAACGGGACAACTGGTATTGGTAGTCGTAAATATGGTGACAGAGGGATTCGTGGAGTAGAAGTAAGCTATAGTAACTTAGGAGCACGTACTTTCACATCTAATGTACAAAACAATGACGAAGAAATATTGAAAGAAATGATGCTGGAAATGGCATGCGAAGGAAAAGTTTATCCGGCTATGATTCGTATGGCAAAACGTTATAATGATAATAGTTTCATGGCGAAGTATATTTCGGAAAAGTACGAAACTACTGGCAATGCTGAAGACATTCGTTCCAAAATAATGAATGGAGACTATTTTATCAAATGGAATTTAAAATAAAGATCCTCAAATCATCCTTTGGATTGGATTATTAGGGTGGAGTGACGCGGGTTTTTGAATGAGAATCCGCGTCATTTGTTTCAAAAATAAATACTTTTGTAAATAACAATAATAAAGAATCATGAAAACATTCGCAGTATCTATTGCAGCACTTTTTATTTGGACAGCTTGCGGAGATGGAAATCAGCCGATAATTGACCGCGAGGCATTAGTAGAAAGGAACAGTCCTGTTGTGACGGCATTCGATTCATTGGCTTCACTTTCTGTAGGAAATGGAGAGTTTGCTTATACGGTAGACATAACCGGATTACAGACGTTTCCGGACAATTATAAAAAAGGAGTTCCATTGGGAACGCAGAGCCAGTGGGGCTGGCATAGCTTCGCCAATCCGGACCGGCTTACTTCGGAAGAAACTCTGAAAGAATACGATTTTGGCAGGGGAAAGAAAGAACTTTACGCTACTCAATTCAAAGAAGAAGGCAGACAGCAGGATGCCGCTAATTGGTTTCGTGTCAATCCGCATCGTCTTCATTTAGGAATTGTCGGTTTTGACGTGGAAGAAGGTACGGATATTGAACAGGTAACTGACGTTCATCAGAAACTTTGCTTGTGGGATGGAAAAATCGAAAGTCGGTTTAAATTAAACGGTGAAGATTATCAAGTGGAGACAGTCTGCCATCCTTCTAATGATATGATTGCTGCAAATATTACCTCTAAGGCGCATACCGGGATTTGTTTTCGTTTTCCGTATCCTACGGGCGCTCATTGTGATGATGCATGTAATTGGGAAGCCGTTGATAAACATACAACGACTATTGTTACTCAAAATGAATCTTCCGCAGTTTTGAAACATACTTTAGATAGCACAGAGTATTTCGTAACTTTGTATTGGGAAGGGAAGGCTACTTTCAATGAGAAAGCAAAACATTATTTTGTCCTGACTCCGATGGACGATCATTTAGCTTTTACATGTGCTTTTACTAGTACAGCTCCTTCAACGCAGCCTGTTACTGTAGCACAAACTCAAGAAGAAGCAAAAAACTATTGGAACTCGTTTTGGAAGGAAGGCGCAGCTGTTGACTTTTCGGCATGTACGGACCCACGGGCCAAAGAACTGGAACGACGTGTGGTACTTAGCCAATATTTGCTTGCTATTCAGAGTGCAGGTACTACTCCTCCGCAAGAGACGGGGCTTACCTATAATTCGTGGTTTGGCAAATTTCATCTTGAAATGATCTGGTGGCACGAAGCTCAATTTGCTCTTTGGAATCGTAGCAACTTACTTGACCGTACATTAGGCTGGTATGAAAAGGCTGAACCGATAGCGCGTCAAATAGCCCAAAGACAAGGGTTTGATGGTGTTCGCTGGATGAAAATGACCGACCCTTCAGGAACAGAAGCCCCTTCCAAAGTAGGAAGTTTTCTGATTTGGCAACAACCTCATCTAATTTATTTGGCAGAATTACTTTATCGTGCTGATCCGACTAAAGAAGTGTTGGAGAAATATAATCGTTTGGTACAGGAGACTGCAGAATTTATGTACTCTTTTGCTACATACGATGAACTGGAAGGACGTTACGTATTGAAAGGTGCCATTCCTGCACAAGAAACGTTGCGTGCTGCAGAAACAATTAATCCTCCTTTTGAACTTTCTTACTGGCATTTTGCCATGCAGACCGCTCAACAATGGCGTGAACGTATGGGACAGCAACGTAGTCTGGAATGGGATGAAATGATCGACAAACTTTCCCCTTTAGCATCTAATAATGAAGGACTTTATCTGGCTGCTGAAACAGCCATAGATACTTATAAAGATATTCGTTATACTTCCGACCACATGGCAGTATTAGGGGCAGTCGGTATTCTTCCGATGAATAAACTTATCCGGGAAGATTATATGAAAAATACATTGCACTGGATTTGGGATAACTGGAATTGGGGTAAAACCTGGGGATGGGATTATCCGATGACGGCTATGAATGCTGCCCGTTTGGGTGAACCGGAAAAGGCCGTCGGAGCTTTACTGATGGATAAACGCACAAACACATACTTGCCGAATGGTCATAATTATCAGGACGGTCGTTTACGTATTTATTTACCGGGTAATGGCGGCTTGCTGACTGCTATTGCGATGATGTGTGCCGGTTGGGACGGATGTACGGAGACTAATCCGGGATTTCCGAAAGATGGAACTTGGAATGTCCGTTGGGAAGGATTGAAGCCATTACCATAATCAAACACAAAAAAATATGAGTTATTTTCATCTGAATCTTATTTTAAAAGGAAAGCTGACAGTTTGTTGCCTCTTGATGTTGCCGGCGATACCATTAAATGCTCAAAGAGAGGCAAAGCAGATCGGTGACTTTAAAGAATCCATTTCCTTGAATGAACATCTGCGAGGTACAAAAAGGACGTTGCAATATCGTCCCGATGGTGATGAGTTTGTTTGTGTCAATGGTAAGAATCGGTATACCCGTGCTTTGTACGGTAGTCACAGTCCCTTTCGGGTCGAAACAAGTGACCGACCGGTTTTTGCTTTTTATAATAACGGACGCGGAGGAAATATAAGTTTCAAAGTCATTCTTCGTGACGGAACAGAATTGGCGCTTGACTGCACCGGGCATTGTGAATCCCGTTATTCGGCTGGAAAACGTACCTATTATTTGACAGACCCGTCTTGGGGAAAAGGAGAACTGCGTATTTCTGTATTGGCATTAGCCGATATGGATGGAGCTATTTGGCGTTTTTCTCCTTCGAATATGCCTAAAGGAGCTATACTTCGTTGGCAACATGGGGGAGCTACCGGAAAACGTTTGAGTCGTAATGGAGATATGGGGGTAGATCCGGCTGATTGCTTCGAACTTCCTGTCGAAGCGACTGACCTTGTCACTGGTGAACTTCCCTTGCAGAAAGAAGTATACTTGGTACGTGGGGAGGTTCCCGAAGACTATAATGTCCGTAAACTCTATCAACAAGCGGAGGCAGCTTCTTTGGCATTGGCTTCTCATTTGAAGATAGAAACGCCGGACCCTTATTTGAACACTTTGGGTGGTGCATTGGTCGCAGCTGCCGATGGAATTTGGGACGGACAGGTTTGGTTGCACGGTGCTATTGGCTGGCGTATGCCGTTAAGTGGGTGGAGGGCCGGATATACTGGTGATGCTTTAGGTTGGCATGACCGGGCACGGACTCATTTTGATGCTTATGCAGCTAGTCAGGTGACTGATGTCCCGAATACAATACCTCATCCGGTACAAGATTCTACAATGAATCTGGCGCGTTCGGAAAAACGTTGGGGAACTCCTCAATATAGCAATGGGTATATTTGCCGGAATCCTAGACGTAACAACCAGATGCACCACTATGACATGAACCTTTGTTACATGGATGAATTGTTATGGCACTTCAACTGGACGGGAGATACTGCGTATGTCCGCAAAATGTGGCCTGTGATTACCCGCCATCTAGCTTGGGAAAAATTAAATTATGATCCGGACAATGATGGTTTATATGATGCATACGCTTGTATTTGGGCAAGTGATGCGCTTTACTACAACAGTGGCGCAGTCACCCATTCGTCGGCTTATAACTACCGTGCCAATAAAATGGCTGCTTTTCTTGCTTCTTTGATAGGCGAAGACCCTTCACCTTATCAGAACGAAGCCGAGCAAATATTGAAAGCGATGAATAAGCGTCTTTGGATGCAGGGCAAAGGTTGTTGGGCGGAATATCAGGATTTTATGGGACATCGCCGGCTTCACGAAAGTCCGGGATTATGGACTATATACCATGCACTCGATAGCGACGTTGCCGATCCTTTTCAAGCTTATCAGGCTACACGGTATGTTGATACGGAAATACCACATATCCCCGTGTATGCCGATGGACTGGAAGAGGGGTATGCAACGATTGCCACTACCAATTGGTTACCTTATTCCTGGAGTATCAATAATGTGGCTTTCGCAGAGGTAATGCATACAGCTTTGGCTTATTTTCAGGCAGGACGTCCGGAGGAAGCATATCGATTGATGAAAAGTTCATTTCTGGATGGCATGTACTTAGGTAACAGTCCCGGCAATTTGGGGCAAGTCAGCTTTTATGATGCTGCCCGTGGAGAGTGTTATCGTGACTTTGGAGATCCGATAGGGGTAGCTTCCCGATTACTGGTACAAGGATTGTATGGCATTTTACCCGATGTATTGAACGGGAAGATGGTGATTCGTCCGGGATTTCCCGCAGAATGGTCAAAAGCTTCTATTTCTTTGCCTGACATAACCTATCACTTTGTCAGGGAGAATGATACAGATATTTACCGGATAGAGCAACGTTTTAAGGCACCTTTGGCTTTGACATTACAAGTGAATGTCGGAAGAGAAAGGATTCATTCTGTGAAAGTAAATGGGAAAGAAGTTGACTGGAGCTTTGCGGAAGCTGCTTCCGGTTATCCGGTGGTTGTTATTCCTGCTTCTTCTGCCAAAAAAGCAGTTGTCGAAATTGTGTGGGAAGGAAACTGTCTGAATCCGGTTTTGCCTGAAATACAGGCGGAGGCTTTAGCGGAGATCCGTATTCCATCCATTTTAGGGGCGGTATTCGGTGAAATATATGATCCGCAGGGAGTGCTGATACAACCGAATGTTAGTGATACATCTATAAGAAGTAAGGTCAATGATCATTTGGGGCATCATACATTCTTTGTTCGCACGAAACAAGGACAGATGGAATGGTGGCAGCCTGTAAACGTACAGATTACAAAATCGGAAAAATCACCGGTCATTCTTCCTTTCTCACAGGTGAATACGTCAGAGTGCCGGGTGATGAATATGGATTCTTTGTTCAATGCGAATGTGACAGATATTTTCCGGAATGAGTATCTGACACCCCGTTCGCCTTATACCACTTTGCAACTTCCTGTTCAGGGCATTGGCGAGTGGTGTCATCCGAAATTAACTGCTGATATTGATGATGCAGGTTTGCGTGCCTTGGTACGTGATGAGATGCTGACTACCAAACTGGGTGTGCCGTTCCGAACATTGGCTCAAGGAAGCAATATTGCTTTTACTTCGTTGTGGGATAATTATCCCGACAGTTTGAGTATTCCGCTTTCCGGTCGGGCTTCTCATGCCTATTTAATGATGGCAGGCAGTACCAACCACATGCAGTGTCGCATTGCTAATGGTATTGTTCGTGTATACTATACAGATGGAACTTCTGATGTATTGGAATTAGTGAATCCGGATAACTGGTGTCCTATTGAGCAGGATTTCTATGTTGATGGTCAGGCATTCACCGTTGTTTCTCCCCGTCCTTATCGCATTCATTTTAAGACAGGTTTGGTTAGCAATGACTTGGGAAAGGACTTAGGCATAAAGGGTGTTTATGGACGTTCCATCGAGGGAGGAGCAGGTGTACTTTTGGACATGCTTCTGAATCCTTCCAAAGAGTTAAGTCATCTGACGTTGGAAACACTTTCAAACGATGTTGTTATCGGTCTGATGGGAGTTACATTGCAATAAAATAAAAATAACATATTAATAAAAGGATAAGAATTATGATGAGAAGAACTATTAATTTACTACTGATGTTGCTTTTTGTGGCAGAGGTAACATTTGCGAATACTGTTGATTTTGATAAAGCATTTAAAGAAAGCGCCCGTATCGAAAAACAGATTAAACGGACCTCTTTTCCGAAACGAACATTTCTTATAACTGATTTTGGAGCAAAAACGGATGATGAGGCTAATCCTTGCCATGAAGCCATTAATCAGGCTATTCTACAGTGCAGTCTGTCAGGAGGTGGCACAGTAATTGTTCCTAAAGGTACTTTTTATACCGGACCTATTACTTTAAAGAGCAATGTGAATTTTCATCTCGAAGAGGGAGCTGTTTTGAAATTCTCTACAGATCAAAGCCTTTATTTTCCTGCTGTTTTAACTCGTTGGGAAGGAATTGATTGCTATAATGCTCACCCCTTGATTTATGCTTATGGTGAAAGTAATATTGCCATAACCGGAAAAGGTATTATCGATGGACAAGGTAGCATGGAAACTTGGTGGCCGATGTGTGGAGCTGTAAAATATGGCTGGAAAGAAGGCATGGTGGCTCAGCGCAATGGAGGTCGTGAACGTCTGTTGATGTATGGTGAAACATCGACTCCTGTCTACAAGCGTCTGATGAAGCCGGAAGATGGCATGCGTCCGCAGCTATTGAACTTACATTCCTGTCACACAATCTTGATTGAAGGTGTTACTTTGTTGAATTCTCCGTTTTGGGTGATTCATCCTCTTTTCTGCGAGAGCTTGATTGTTAGCGGAGTGACTGTTTTCAATCGTGGACCTAACGGAGACGGATGTGATCCTGAATCTTGTAAGAATGTGTTGATTGAGAATTGTACATTTGATACGGGTGATGATTGTATTGCCATTAAATCAGGACGTAATGAAGACGGACGTAAATGGAATATTCCCAGTGAGAACATTATCGTACGTGGTTGCATGATGAGGAATGGACATGGAGGAGTAGTGATCGGCAGTGAGATTTCCGGTGGTTACCGTAACTTGTTTGTAGAAGACTGCCGAATGGATAGCCCGAATCTGGATCGTGTTATTCGTATTAAGACGAGCACTTGCCGCGGAGGACTTATAGAAAATGTATTTGTTCGTAATGTAACGGTAGGACAATGTCGTGAAGCTGTGCTTCGCATCAATCTGCAATATGAGAATCGGGAGAAATGTAAGAGAGGGTTTGACCCGATTGTCCGTAATGTGCATTTGAAGAATGTAACTTGTGAGAAGAGTAAATTGGGTGTGCTTATTATAGGGCTGGAGGATGATAAACATGTATATAACATCAGTGTAGAGGATTCTCATTTTAATAATGTAGCCAAAGGAGCAAATGATATTAAAGGGGCGAAAGATGTGACTTTCAAGAACCTTTATATCAATGGTGAATTGGTGAAATAGAATATAGTTGTAATAGATAAAAATAACTATGGATGAAGAAGAGTGGAAGACTGCCTATGATGTACAAATCTATGTTACATCTTTATCCGCAATAAGCGATTGCAATTGGAATAGATTAGAACTCTGAGTAAATTTTCATCAAGATGGTTTTATCTATAAGTTGAGACATTATTACCCTGTACTTTCAGAAGATGATATACATGTCATTCTTTTGTTACGTATTGATTTTAGTAATGCGCAGATTTCAAAGTTATTCCAGATTCTAGGAAGTTCTTTTCGAATACGCCGTAGTAGATTGAAAAAGAAAATGAATGTTTCTTGTGAATCTATTACTGATTTTATTAAATCATTACGTTTGGAATGATCTTTCTTTAAAAACCATATTTAAATGCGTATACATTGGCTGTGTATACGCATTTGTATACGGTTGAAATTTGTATTTCAATTTATAAATGTCGTCCTTTGTTACAACAAGAGCGATAAACTTTTATTTGTACTAATATTATGGAAAAATACAGCTCCTTATCTTATATAATATAGATGGAATTGGAAGTGAACTATACAATTTTTACAAATATATGGTATTGCTCTGAAAAAGATATTCAAAATTAGTAATCTCTAAAAGTCATTCTTATGAGAAAGTGGAATTGTGGCTTTGTTATGGTTGGATTAGCCTTTCTAATCAGTATTTCAGTACTTAGTTGTCAGACGGATGATGCTGACGATTACTCTCAACAGGCAGAAGATGTGACTGCTGCAGATCTCTTTATTGCTTCGGAAGCTTATCAGAATTTGGAAAAAGAAATAGGAAAGGACATGAGAAGAGAACGAAACGCAATCTCTAAATTGTCTAAAGAAGACTTGGAACAATATCGCTTACTCCGGAAAAATCTGCTTAATATCGAGACTCGTACCGAAGCAATTACTCAATTAAAGATTCTGACAGGATATGATTATCAAGCTAACCGTAATCGTATTTCTTCTTTGGTCAGGGACGTTTTTAAAGATGCTGATTTTACTAAATTAGAATTGATGAGGGCACGACAAAAAAGTCGAATGTACAAAGTCGTGATTACGCGAGCAGATACCAATGCAGAACTACGTGAAAAATGCAAAAAAGATTGTGCGGAAACGGCCAAAGAAGAAATAATGGAATGTCATAATCATTTTAACGAGAATATTGAGGATTTACCTGCGAGTGAATTTCCCAATGGTGATAATTATAAATTCTGGGTAAAAGTAAGAGATGCTTGTCTATCGGCTGCAGGAACAAAAGAAGGAAATTGTGAAAGCAGTTGTGATAAAAGCTATCCAGATGAGGAGTAAATTTTAATTGTAAGAGTAATATTTAATAGTCGTAATAATGAAAAAATATCTATTTATTTTTATTTTCGTATCTATAGCCCAGCTATTCTATGGACAAGAAAAATACACTATCCAGGGTGAATTACCCGACCATTCGTTAGATAATAGTTATTTGCGTTTGACTAATAGTTCAGCTCTTAGTCAAGAAAAAGAACGAATTAAACATTTATTTATTGATAGTATATTGGTGGTTGACGGGAAATTCCATTATGAAGGTGTACTTTCACAAAAGCCATTCTTGGCGTATCTTTATAGTGCAGGGACAAAAAGAAAGATGTTGGATTTCGGCCTGTATTTTATAGTTGAGTCTGGTAATATTCATATCCGCATCGCTAATTGGGCAGATGAGGGTGTGGTATCAGGTACTCCTATTAATGAAGATTATAATACCTATATAATCACAAGGAGAAGTATGGAAAATCAATTACTCTTTTTAGAGAAATATGCCCAATACCCGGATGTCGTACGGTTCCACTTATCTTTTTTATTGAACGGACGAAGAATGTCAAGGGATCCTAATTTTCCAAAATATCTACAGATTCTCGACCGAATGCCTAAAGCAGATCGGGATATTCTTTTGGCTTGGCTGGACTATACTATTAAAAAGTATGAATATGAAAAAAAAACCAAACCATTATTGGACAGTATACGTAACAATGCCCCTCGTTTCATCGAGACTATTCCGAGTAATTCATCATCAACAACGATGAAAAATAAGTAGAATTTTAGTCTTATTGTGATTTGTGTGACGTGTTTTTGATTATGAAATTGACAATCAGCGGGAGAATAAGTGCCCTATATGTTACTACCTTAAAAATAGTTTTATGAAAAAAAGCAAAGCTTTCTTGAATATGGTTGTGTTAACCTTTTTAATAGCTATATCTATGCTTAGTTGTCAATCGAATGATGATTATTTGCAAATCGGAATAGGCAATTGTGAGAGTAGTAATGGTACGTGTCCTATAACCGTATTTCATTAGGCTTTTTATACATCCATATTTAAGTTATAATCTAATATGAAAGTAAAAAGGCAAATTCTTGTTCTATTTTTGACAATGCTGGTAGAAATTCCGATTCTTTCTGCCCAAAGCAAAAAAGAACAAAAGAAACAAAAGGCGGAAGTTGTCGGAAAGATTGTTACATCAAAAGTCTACAAGATAAATGTAGGTACTTGCATTCTTCCATGTAAAGCTCCTATATTATTGAATGAGTCTGATTATTCAATAGAAATTAAAAATGATTCTATTTTTTCTGATCTTCTTTATCTCGGTCAAGCTGATATACCATACAGGAGAGGAGCTGAACTTTACTTTCAGGCTCCTTTGAAAAAATATACTATGGATATAGATAAAAAGAAAAATGCTCACATCAAGTTTTCAGCAAATACAACAATAGGTAATTGCAACTTTTATATTAAGGTATATTCCAATGGAAGTGCGAGCATTTATATCACCTTGCAGCAGGGGAAAAGTATCAATTTTTTAGGAGAATTAAATATGCGAAGAGAAGAAACGGAGTCTCTGTAACACTTAAATTATTATCATGAGAAAATATCTATTCATATTAATGTTTGTATCTATAGCCCAACTATTTTACGGACAAGAGAAATACACGATTCAAGGTGAATTTCCAGATAATTCGCTAGACGGAAAATATATAATACTGACAGATAAGTCTTTTCTTCCTGATGAGTACAAACGTAAATGGAAAGCATCTGACGATGAAGTAAAGATATTGGTAACTGATAAAAAATTCTATTATAAAGGGGTAACTACACGAAAACCTTTTTTGGTGCAAATATATTACGATAGACCAACATTCAGTGGTCAGACAAGTGCGACTTCTTTTGTAATAGAACCTGGGAATATCCAGATCCATATAACCAATTGGTATGAGGAAGGAAATGTATCGGGTACTCCTATTAATAAAGACTATAATACTTGTGTCATTGAACGGAGAAATCTGGTAAATAGAATTTTTAGAACTATCCGTTTAAAGGGGCAGACTTCGGAAGCTGAAGGAGCTTATTCTTTTGGTTCAGCATTTGAGGATTTTGAAAAAGGTGAATTGGCTTTCTTTGAGAAATATGCCAAATATCCGGATGTTATCCGAGTAATGTTATCTCGTTATTTGGAAGTTAAGGACTTAAATAAAAGATTGGTGGATGCTAAATATTTACGTATTCTTGACTTAATGCCCAAAGCGGATCGGGATATTTTGATAGCGTGGCGAGAGTATACAATGAAGAGAGAGGAGTATTGGGCAAAGAGAAGAGCGTTGACCGATAGTCTTAATCGTAATGCTCCTCGTTTTATTGAAAGACGGGTAAATAATATGCTTGATATAACTGTAAAATGATTTTATAGAATTAAAGTGTAATTAATATGAAAGAGAAACTGTTTTTTCTCATTATAATCGTATTTTCTGCTCAATTACTTTTGGGGCAAGAGAAATTTACGATTCGGGGTGAATTCCCTGATAATACTCTAGATGGTAAATATGTGTTATTAATAGATAAATCGTATCTTCTTGAAGAAAGGGAAGGACAAAAACAAGCATACGACAACAGCATAAAAATAAAGGTGATTGGCAAGGAATTTTTTTACGAAGGAACTGTCACACGAAAGCCTTATTTTGCACAAATATCCTATGATGGTTCATCGTTCCATAAAGAGACTGATATTAATCTTTTTGTGGAACCTGGGAATATCTATATTCGTATGGTCGATTGGGATACTGACGCTAATGTATCGGGCACTTCCATCAATGAAGATTACAATACTTACATTCTTGAGCGAGAAGCTCAATGGAGTGCTGTATATTGGAATAGAGATCGGAGAAAAGTGGCGGAAGATAGTACTAAAACAGAGAATAGTAACTTATTAGATACATCAGTAACTGAACAGCGTTCAGAAGGTCGGTTTACTTTTCTTGAAAAATATGCAAAATATCCGAATGTCATCCGAGTCATGTTGGCTCGTGATTTAAGGACAAAATATCCGATTAGGGAGTCTGAACTCTCTCAATATCTACGCATTATTGATTCAATGCCCCAAGCGGATCGAGATGTTTTTTTGTCATGGTGGGATTATATTATAAAAGAACGAGAATTTAAAAAGAAGACCAGAATAATATTAGATAGTTTGATCGGTGATCCACCTCGTTTCATCGAGACTATTCCAAGTAATTTACCATCAGCGACAATGAAAAATGAGTAAAATCTTTGGTCTTATTGTTATTCTGCTGATTTGCGTTTCTTGCAATCAAAAAAGGAAGGCAGAGGTATCTCTGTCTTCCTATACACACGATTTCGGAATAATTAGTTCTGATATAATTTGTCGTGATAGCATTACAATCACCAATGTAGGCAATGCCAGATTGGAGATAGGAGAGATCGAAACTGGATGTGGATGTACACAAGCATCGGTGGAGAAGTATGAATTAAATCCTGACGAATCGTGCTCGCTTCATTTTTCTTTCAATCCGAAAGGAAAAGGAGCAGGGGCAAAGGAAGAACTAATTATTATCAATGCAAACACAGATTCCCTCTTTTATATTCTGCAAGTTAAGGCAATTATTCAGTGATAATGTTTTTACGTTTTCTTTTTTACTTATCACCACCTTATACTTATCGGCTGATTGGTTTATGGATAGGTATTTTATGCCTAAAAATATAAGTTTCGTTGTCGGCATCGTAATATGGGGAGGTATTTGCATAGGGAACTGGAAGCGAAAAATTAGACTGTCTGTTGATTTTCTATTTGTGTCCTTTACTGTTTTTATAGGATATGTTTTCGTTTGCAGTCTCTTTACATCGCAATATATACACAGTGTATACATCGTATCTGGATGGATTCTTTTTGTGTTGATGCGTAATGGAAAAAATTCTACAGAAACATTTAATAGCATTTTAGCTGCCGTTGGAGTTTTGTCGGCCTTATATGGCTTATTGCAATACACAGGATATATAGAAACTCAATCTTATTTTTCTGTTACTGGTTCTTTTGATAATCCCGCCGGATTTGCTGCAAGCATCGTTCTCTGTTATCCTTTTCTTTTGTGCCAGACTTCTAATGGAAAAAGAAAAACGCTCAAGTTTATGGCGTGTCTTCTCCTCATTATAGTCGTTATCTTATCCGGTTCGAGAACAGGTATACTTACTTTATGCGTAGTAACACTCCTTTTTTACGCTCTCCGCTATCGGAAGTTAATTCATAGAAGGCGCATCTTTTTTATCAGCGGAGGCGCTTTGTTTCTAATAGGTTTATTCATTGGACTGATTTATCTAAAACCAGCTTCCGCTTCCGGTCGTGTTCTGATTTGGAAAGTATCTGCCGGATTGTGTAAGGAACATATAATTCAGGGAAACGGACTCGGCTCTTTTAAGGCGGATTACATGCCGGAACAAGCCAAATATTTGTCTTCCTCCTATGCAGATGAAAGCGATAGAATATTGGCAGGGAACACGAATCATCCATTTAATGAGTATCTGTTGTTGCTGATTGAACAAGGACTTATAGGAATCGCTTTATTCTTATTGTCGTTGATTGCTGTTTTTCGAAGTAATGTGGTATTTGACACTCCAGCCTTACTGACGCTTGTTTCTATTGCTATATTTTCCTGTTTTTCTTATCCATTCAAATATGCTTTTGTTTGGTTCATGATTATCTACTGCCTCGCTTCACTTAATCAACGGGAGGTTGCTCTACGAACAATACATTTCAACAAGCCATTTTTATTGATTATTCTTTTTATACTCTGTTTTTTTTCGATTAAGAATATCATTTTCGAGTGTACATGGAAACGAATTTCGTTGGTTGCAGAAAAGAACAATGGTTTGCTGGATAACGAATTATCTGTATTTACCAAGCTATACGATGAGTGGAATGGCAATCCCTATTTCTTGTACAATTATGCATCAGAATTGAAAAATGTGGAATTGTACAAACAAAGCGTCAACATATTCTTGCATTGCGAGTCGTATATCAATACGTATGACCTGCAAATGCAATTAGCTGACAATTACTATCAGATGGAATGTTGGAAAGAAGCTGAAAGACGCTATAAACTGGCACAATGTATGTGTCCTAGCCGTTTTCTTCCATTACAAGGACTTTTGAGAGTCTATGCAAAATCTAAAAACTGTATACTTGCCGAACGGGTAGCCTTAGAAATAATCAATAAACGGATAAAGATACCATCTTACACTGTTTCTATCATACGAGAAGAGGCTAGAAACTATTTGCGCAAAAAGAATATTTAATTATAAACTAACAATCATACAAAATGAAAGCTACATTCATCTTTCTTTTTCTTCTTTTGCTTTTCAGTTGTCAAAACTCTGAAGAAAAACAGCTGGAAAAGGTGCTGACACTGTCGGGCAATAATCGTCCGGAACTCGAAAAAGTGTTGGAGCATTATAAAGAAAACGAAGCCGACAGTTTGAAGCTTAGAGCTGCTAAATTTTTGATAATAAATATGCCCGGACACCAGTCGTATACAGGGAAAGATATTGAAGAATATTATGTTGAAGCTGAAAAGATAATCTTCTCCGACAGAAAGATTGATGAACAGGTGAATGAATTAAATAATTTGTTGTTAGAGTTTCCATCAGATGATTTTGAGTTTAAGGAAGATTACTCTGTCATAAAAGCCAGCTATCTGATACAGAGTATAGACGCGGCTTTTGACGATTGGCAACAAGGTCGTTGGGCAAGAGGCATTACATTCGATGAATTTTGTGAATATATGCTTCCTTATAAGTGCGTAGAGTTTCAGGCTTTTGATGATTGGCGCAATGTGTTGAAACCGATAGCTAATGACACATTATGCGATTTTTCTTATAATGACATTTGGAATAAAACACCTTATCATGCGGCAGAAGCTATTAATATTAAACTACGTGATACTGTTATTGTCGATTTGAAAAAGCCTCTGAAGTGGCATGCGTTATATAAGATTCCGTTTTGGTGCAATATTCCTTCCAATTCTTGTGAGACAAGGACAAATACTGCTTTAGCCATCATGCGTAGTAAGGGTTTTGCGGTTTCGTATGATTTCGTTTTGCAGTGGCCTACAAAAGCACATGCACATTCGTGGCTAAGTATTCTGATAGATTACGATCGCCGAATGGTATGTGAAGGAGGGCATGAACCTTTTTTAGCTACCCTACGACCGGGTGAGTGTAAAGGTAAAGTATATCGAAGAACATATTCTCCCAATTCGGCCTTAGTCCGGCTGAATAAAGAAGCTGGTAGTGTCCCGTCAACGTTGCGCAATGTGTTTATAAAAGACGTTACGGATGAATATGCAACGACCATTGATCCTGTTTTTCCTGTACTTTCCGGGAAAAGAGAACGCAAAGAAAAATATGCATATCTGGCAGTATTTGACAATGCGAAATGGGTTCCTATTTGTTTTTCGGAAATAAAAGATAGTAAGCAGATCGTCTTTGATAAAATAGAGAAGGGAGCTGTCTATCTGCCGGTATATTATATAAATGGAAGGGTTCGTCCATTCAATTATCCTGCTTTGTTGAATGAAAAAGGTGAACTGGAGTTCTTGAATCCCGATAACACATCCAAAAGAAGTATTAGTTTAAAACGGAAATATCCCTTAACACGCAAAGCGTTCACTACAGCACTCCGTTTAAAACACAGCATGTTTCAAGCAGCACACAAGGAGGATTTTAGTGATGCCGTCACAGTACATACGTTCAAAGAGTATAGCGTATCGGGTAGTATAAATGTGAGCGATACTACAAAGTATCGTTATTGGCGTTATATCTGTCCAAAGCCCTACCGCTGTAATATTGCAGAATTGATGTTCTTGGATAAAGAGAATAAAAAACTGACAGGAACAATTATTGGTTCTGAAGAACGAAGTAAGAATCCTCATTATAGCCGTTCTGCTGCTTTTGATTTAGATCCGTTGACATTTTTCGCATCTAAAACTTTAAGAGATGGTTGGGTAGGATTGGATTTGGGCAAACCGGAATCTGTTGGAAGAATAGGCTATATGACACGTAATGATGACAATAATGTTCGTATTGGAGATACTTACGAGCTTTTTTATTGGGATATGGATTGGGTGTCGTTGGGCAAACAAATAGCTGACGATTTTAGTCTAACCTTTCACCATGTACCACAAAATGCTTTACTTTTATTGAGAGATCTTACTAGGGGGACGGATGAACGAATTTTCTTGTATAAAGATGTTAAGCAGATATGGTATTGATTCATCGGCAAAATGCCATCCGTGAATTTATCGACGGCGAGGCGCACGTCAAGGGATTCCTGCTGGCTTACTTAGGGTTGACGCAGGGCTACATCCTTCTTCCCGAATACGAATCTTCCAAAGGTTATGCGGATTTCTACATGATGCCCGATCTGGTGCGCCAGCCGGACATAGTCTACAGCTATATCGTGGAGGTGAAGTATGCCCGGCGTGACACCTCCGATGCCGACATCGCCTTGCTGAAACGTGATGCGGCAGAACAGTTGCGCCGCTATGCCGATGATGGGAAGGTGGCCCGCACGAAAGGGAATACCCGGCTTGGATTGATTACGCTGGTGTTCAAGGGATGGGAATTGGTGGCACTGGAGAAGCTGGCGTCCAGAGCGGATTGCGAAAATGCATCAGAAGCCTAAATATGGTATCCGATTTTTTTTAATATTTATGCTTGAACATTTGGACGGGCGTCTGCGGAGGCTTCTTATTATAAGGGGAATATGACGCATGTGTAACCTTTAGGTCTTCGCTTGCCTGTTAATCTTTATTTGTGCTAAAAGTTTCACAGGTTTCATCGTCGTGAAACTTTATTTCCATCACGATGAAACTTTTTTTTCATTTCTATGGAACTTTTTTTTTATCGTTATGAAACTTTTATTCAATTCCTATGAAATATTTTCGCAAGTATCTTTCCCGTCACAATCTGTGGCTTACCAGTCATAATCTTCAATGTATTCGTCGAAGTTAATCTTTGTCTTGATGCCGTGTTCCAGGAAAACGTCTGCGATTTGTTTCTGTTCCGATGGATGAAGTCGACGTTGTTTGTTGCGAATACGGTAGTACATGCTTTTCCCCATTAAAGATTTAAGGCTGTTTTGTATGGCCATAGCTTTTTTGTGCGGAACGTCGTCTAATATATGGCTGATGCCAAGTGCAAAGGTCGTGAGAGTGTATGCACTGAAATAGGAACATTCCTTTTCATTCCCCGCTACATGGTTGATGTTGATCGCTTCGTAGTGAGGAACACTTTGGGGCACAATCATCGCAGCCTGAAAACGGAGGCATTTGTTGCGGCGCGGACATTTGGTGTGGTTGCAAAACAGATACATTTTAGGTATATCATCGTATGTAAGTGGCTTATTCATTGTTTTTATCATATTCAACTTTTATATCAGACGAATTTGATACAAATATAAGGATTTATCTTGAAATACAGAATTTGCTTCACTTGTTCTTATTTTTTTAGATGACAACCTTTTTAGAATAAAGACATTCCACCTGCAAACTCCTTATTTATCGAAGAAACAGAGAAAAGTAAAGGAGATGGAAGAATTGACCATGTTATAGAGAAAAGCATTGAATTGTTCAAAACCGTACCGATTATGAACCAATGCAAATCATTGGTCAGTATATGGAAAAAATGACATAAATATGGATAATAATCCTTGTTTCGAAATAGACTGCTAAGTTTTTTGTATTTATTCTTCCTTTTGGTTAGTTTTGCTTGTATAAATCTTAAAAAAACTATGAAAAGATGTATCTTTGTAACCAGCAATCAAAATAACCCCAACCACTATATGAAATATAAATTATTATGCCTCTTCGTTTTGTTAAGTTTTTCTTTATCGGATTTGTATGCTGATATTGAACTTAGTTCCAAACAAATGAGAACCAGTGATGGGCTACCTAGTAATTCTGTACGATGCATGTTTCAGGACAGTAAAGGGTTCTTATGGTTGGGTACTTTAGACGGATTGACCCGTTATGATGGAGATACTTTTCTTACTTATCAGTTGGAAAGCGGGAAACACGATCGGATTTCTTTAGCAGATAACAGAATAAAACATGTGGCAGAGGATAAGAATGGTTTTTTGTGGATAAAGACTGTGCCGGAATTATTCAGCTGTTATGATCTACAGAAAGCTTGTTTTGTAGATTTTACCGGTACCGGAAGTGATGGAGAGAACTATTCAGAAATATTTATGTCCTCTAATGGAAATGTGTGGCTTTGGCATAGAAGGAATGGTGTACGTCAAATTGTTTGTGAGGACGATCGGACTATGACCTCTGTGAAGTTTAGAACGAAATTTGGAAACCTGCCCGATGACCGGATTAAATTTATAAATGAAGATTTTAGTGGCAGGATCTGGATTGGTACCATGCAGGGACTTGCGTCTGTTTATAAAGGGAAAGTTGAATTTATCGATAGGAAATTGAATTTTTCTTCTTCTTTCCCTCATGGAGAGGATATGTATTTTCTGACAAAGAGTGGAGATGTGTATCGTTGTGTAAATGGATCGAAAAAAATAGACTGTTTAGCGTCGCTGTCTGCTATTGCCGGTAATACATCTGTCAGTACACATTCATTGATAAAAGATAAATGGGTTATATTTACTTCTAGCGAAGGGGTATATGAATTTGATTTTCAGAATTTTCAAATAACTCCTTGCCGGGAATTGAAAATAAATAATGGAAAAGTTATTCATGACAATTATGGAGATTGTTGGGCTTACAATAACACTGGACGAATTTATTACATAAACTCGAAGAGCGGAGAAATAAAGAATTTTCAACTGATTCCTGAAGAGAAGATGAAATATATAGATTATGAACGCTATCATGTGGTGCGTGATGACCGGGGGATTGTGTGGATTTCAACTTATGGAAACGGACTTTTCACCTACGATATTCAGGAAGATCGGTTGGAACACTTTGTTTCCGAAGGGAAGAATGCAGGACCTATAGGGTCAGATTTTTTGTTATGTTTGATGAAAGACAGAACAGGAGGAATATGGGTAAGCTCCGAATATTCCGGTTTGTCTCATATTTCCATTTCAAATAAAGGCATTACACATGTCTATCCAGAATCGCCGGATGTTTTTGATCGTTCGAATACAATCCGGTTACTGACTAAAATGTCGAATGGAGATATATGGGTAGGAACGCGAAGAGGTGGATTGTATAATTATGATTCTCATCTGAAAACTAAGATAGATAATCATTATTTGCCCTATAATATTTATGCGATTTCAGAAGATAGTCAGGAGAATATATGGATAGGAACCCGGGGAGACGGACTAAAAATAGGAGATACGTGGTATAAAACGGATCCGTCTAATCCTTTTGCCTTATCTCATTCTAATATTTATTCCATTCTTCGCGATAAGAAAGATCGTATGTGGGTGGGGACATTTGGAGGAGGACTGGATCTGGCAGAATCAACGGAAAAAGGACAATACAAGTTCCGTCGTTTCTTTCAAGGAAAGAAGTATGGCTTACGGATAGTCAGAGTAATGGCAGAAGATGAGAAAGGGATGATATGGATGGGCACAAGTGAAGGTATCTGCATTTTCCACCCTGACTCATTGATCGCTAATGAAGATAACTATCATTTGTTCAGCTACACCGATGGCAATTTTTGCAGCAATGAGATTCGTTGCCTGTTTCGTGATAGCAAAGGGCGCATGTGGGTAGGAACTTCGGGTGCCGGGCTGAATCTATGCGAACTGTCAGACGACTGTCAGTCTTTGAAATATACACATTATGGAATAGCGGAAGGACTGGTTAATAATATGGTGCAATCTATTTTGGAAGATCATTCGGGACAATTATGGATTGCTACGGAATATGGAATTTCAAGGTTCAATCCCAACAGCCATTCTTTCGAGAATTATTTCTTCTCATCTTATACATTAGGAAATGTGTATAGCGAGGACAGTGCGTGTATGGGGGCAGACGGTAAACTGATTTTTGGAACAAACTACGGATTGACGATTATTGACCCGAAGAAGATTCCAACAGAGAGATTGCTTTCTCCTATTGTTATCACAGGATTGTCCGTTAATGGAATTCAGGTGAAGCCTAATATGCCGGGTTCTCCTTTGCAAGAATCTTTAGCCTATTCGGATAAGATTACATTGAAATATTTCCAGAATTCTTTTATGCTTGATTTTTCTACTCTCGATTATTCGGATAATGGTCAAATCAAGTATATGTATTGGCTGGAAAACTATGACAAGGGATGGAATGTTCCGTCTTCGTTAAGTTTTGCCACTTATAAATATCTGGAGCCGGGCAGTTACATTTTCCATGTGAAATATTGTGATGGTGCCGGTATTTGGAATGATACCGAAACAACTTTGAAGATTGTTATCGTGCCTCCGTTTTGGAAAACAAATTGGGCTATGCTTGGATATTTCATCCTGATGTTAATAGCTTTGTACTTTACATATCGTATCATTTTTAATTTCAATAGGTTGCGCAACCGCATCAATGTTGAAAAACAACTGACAGAGTATAAACTGGTATTTTTCACAAATATCTCTCATGAATTCCGTACTCCGCTTACATTGATCCAAGGAGCATTGGAGAAAATGTACCGGATGGATGATATTCCACAAGCCTTATTGCATCCGTTGAAAGTCATGGATAAAAGTACACAACGTATGTTGAGGCTGATTAATCAGTTGCTGGAGTTCAGAAAAATGCAGAACAACAAGTTGGCTCTTTCTCTGCAGGAAACTGATGTAGTTGCTTTCCTGTACGAAATATATTTAAGTTTCAGTGACGTAGCAGAACAGAAGAATATGGATTTCCGCTTTTTGCCGTCTGTGCCATCCTATAAAATGTTTATTGATAAAGGTAATTTGGATAAGGTGGTGTATAACTTACTTTCAAATGCTTTTAAGTATACTCCTTCGGGTGGGACAATTCTGTTTTCTGTGAATGTGGATGAGGTGAAGAAGTGTTTATACATTCAGGTAGCGGATACCGGAGTAGGTATTCCTAAAGAAAAGCAGGGAGAATTGTTTAAACGTTTCATGCAAAGTAGTTTCTCCGGAGATAGCATTGGAGTAGGGTTGCATTTGAGCCATGAATTGGTGCAGGTGCATAAGGGAACGATTGAATATAAAGATAATGAAGGGGGAGGTTCCGTATTTACGGTATGTATTCCGACTGATAAAACTGTTTATTCGGAAAAAGACTTCCTGGTTCCCGGCAATCTCCTGTTGGAAGAAGCGAATATGCAGACTCACCATTTGCAGGAGCTTTCAGAGGAATGTCAGGAACATGAAAAGACAGTCACCACATCAAGAAAACATAAAATATTAGTCATCGAAGACGATAATGATATTCGTGGGTTCCTGCAGGAGGAGCTTAGTGCTTATTTTGAAGTAGAAGTGGCTGCGGATGGAATATCCGGATTTGAAAAGGCATGCAACTATGACGCAGACTTGATTATCTGCGATGTATTGATGCCTGGGATGACCGGTTTCGAAGTGACAAAGAAACTGAAAACTGAATTTGCGACAAGTCATATTCCTATTATTCTGCTGACTGCCTTGACTTCACCGGATAAGCACCTGGAAGGACTTGAAGCGGGAGCGGATGTTTATGTTACAAAGCCATTTAGTTTTAAGCTTTTGCTTGCGCAGGTGTTCCGGCTGATAGAGCAATGCGAAAAGTTACGGAAGAAGTTTTCCAGTGAACCGGGGGTAGTGCGTCCTGCTTTATGTAACACGGACCGGGATAAGGAGTTTGCAGATCAGTTGGTGGCTGTGGTGGAAAAGATTTATTCTCAATACAACATTTCTATTGATGAATTTGCGCAGATGATGGGGATGGGACGAACTGTGTTTTATAAAAAATTACGCGGAGTGACAGGATACTCACCGAATGAGTATTTGCGTGTCGTACGAATGAAGAAGGCTGCCGAACTGTTTTTGACCGAAAGGGATCTGACTGTTGCGGAAGTTTCTTATAAAGTGGGTATTAACGATCCTCTTTATTTCAGTAAATGTTTTAAAGCGCAGTTTGGAGTATCTCCTTCGGCTTACCAGAAAGGGGAGAGAAGTAAAACGTAGTATATACTTACCTTGAATCCGGTTTGTGAAGGATAGACCGGATTCAAGATAAGTATGTTTATCAGTTACATATTGAGGTCTAATTTATAGATTTCACTTCCGGCAAGAAGGAAACATCCTGTTCCGAAATCCTCAAAATCAGGAACTTTGTCGTATGTGACAGGTTGACTGTCTTTCGGTTCTTTGCCGGTTCCCTGTACATAACCAAGAAAACCATTCGGGTGAACTGCATCCTTCACCATAGCATTCCATGCTTTTATGATTACAGGCAGATAGGTCTTTTTATCCAATAGACCGTTGCGTACGCCCCAAGCCATACCATATACGAAAAGAGCTGTGCCGGAAGTCTCTTTGCCTCCGAAGTTTGACGGATCGTGGAGGCTGACATTCCAAAAGCCATCTTCACGCTGGCATTGTTTCAGTGCTTTGCTCATAGCCATAAAATCATTGATGTAATCTTGGCGATGTTTTTCATCAGATGGAATTTCGTTCATTACCCGCACCAAAGCTGCGTATACCCATCCGTTACCACGGCTCCAATAACAGTTTTCGCCATTAGGCTCTTTGTATGGAGGATCGAAATTATGGTCTCTCCACCACAAACCTTCTTTGACATTGAACATTCCGTTCTCTCCGTGTTTATTACGGGTATATTCGTACATATCCCACATTTTGTCGAAGTACTTCTGTTCGCCTGTAAGTTTCCCCATTTTGGCAAATATAGGCATCCCCATCTGGATAGCATCTATCCACCACCAGTCGTTTATTTGTGGAGTATTGACCAGCATATCCATATTGGCTTTCGTTTTCCGTATTTTTTCAGGATCGGGGCAAATGTTGTATAAATCGAGATAGATTTGGCTGGCGCAGTAATTATCTGCATTACGGGTGGTTGTCCCACGGTGGAAGCCCCATTGGTGGTAATCCGCCCATTCTTTGGCATAGAGATAATATTCGTCTGCGGGATAGATGGAGTAGAGTGCCATTAAGCCTTCGTAATATACGCTTCGTGTCCAGATATTACTGGGGCGAACTACTTTTTTCACAAAGGAAGGAGTGCGATAGTTGGCATATTTCTTCATGAAATAGTCGTTCACATGAAGAGTTACTTTCAGAATTTCTTTTTTATCGGGAACTGTCTGTGCTTTTATGTTCCCGTAACTCAATATTACTCCTGCAAAAAATAGTATAAGATGCTTTTTCATTTTATAATAAATTAGATTACTATTGTTCTTAGATTTAGGCACACAAAGGTGAGCCTTTCTTTACCTGTTGCAAAGAAAATGCATTGTAAGGAAAGTGATATTGAAATTTGTACGGAAAATATGTAATATTAGACTTTATTCTTTATTCATATTAGTCATGGATAAGAACCAAGTATGAATAATTAGCAAGAGCGATTTTTTTGTAAGTCATATTGTTGTATTGATATTTATTGTATATTTGTAGAAGAGTAAGGGGAGACGAATATGAAAAGTCATACAAATAAAATATTAGAGTCTATTAAGCAGGCATTGACAGAGCATTTACCAAAAGGTGGCAAGGCTTTGTTGTTTGGTTCTCAAGCTCGTGGGGATGCACGGATTGATTCTGATTGGGATATTTTGATTATCTTAGATAAAGAAAAATTGGAGCCTGAAGATTATGATAAGGTAAGCTTTCCCTTAACTATGTTGGGATGGGACTTGGGAGCGCGAATTAATCCGATTATGTATACGATGAAAGAATGGGCTGCAAGTTGTATTACACCATTTTATAAAAATGTAGAGCAGGAAGGAATTGAATTAGTATGAAATTGACAGATGAAGAACGTAATTCTTTGGTGATATTACAGTTGGAGAAAGCTAAAGTATTTTTGAAACAAGCAGATGAGATGTTTGATCTGAAGTATTGGGATATTGCTTCCAATAGATATTATTATGCCTGTTTTCATGCTGTTCAGGCTTTATTAATACAAAATGGATTATCATGTAAAACCCATGATGGGTTGATAGCTTGCTTTGGCTTGAATTTTATAAAAACAGGCAAAATTAGTGCACGTTTGGGAAGTTTTTTGGCGCGTATGGAACAATTACGGCAAAAAGGGGATTATAATTGCATTTATTCAATATCGGAGGATGAAATCAGTACGATAAAAGCTCCGGCAAGAGAACTTATTGAGACTATTGAAGTTTTACTTGCCGAATCATAATTATTCTTGTAAGGATATCATCGTTAAAAGACCATTTTTTTTATTTTTTCGGCCACATCTGTCATATATGCCGGATTAAATTCTTCTAGTTCCGTGCGTGGTCGGAATCCCCATGTCACTCCGCAAGCGGTTACACCGGCATTGGCTGCTGTTTGCATGTCTACACCGGAATCACCTACATAAAGAACATCTTCTTTTCGTACATCGGCAAGTTTTAATATATCAAAAACGATTGTTGGATCAGGTTTGACATTTACTCCTTCCCGTTGGCCGAAAACGGCAGTGAAATGAATTTCCGGAAAGTAGTGGGCAACCAGTTTCTCGGTAGCGGCCTGATATTTGTTGGAGGCTACGGCAATCTGAATGCCTGCGGATTGCAGATAAGACAATAACGCTGAAATACCCGGGTAAGGACGACTATCGTCTGCATTGTGAATATCATAATAAGGAATAAACTCTTTTCTTACCCGGAGCACATTCTCTTCTGTCTTTTCTCCTTCGGGTAATGCACGTTCAAAGAGTTTGTTGATACCATTTCCTACCATGAAGTTATACTTTTCTACATCGTGTGTGGGGTATCCTAATTTATTCAAAGCATAATTAGTGCTATGGGCGAGGTCTGCGATAGTATTTAATAATGTACCGTCCAAATCGAATATTATTAGTTTTTTCATTAAGGCTTATGTTTATAGTTAATTCTATATTTAAATCTTTTATTCTGCAAAGGTATACTAAAAAAATGAGATTGGGAAGAATGAGGCAATAGTTTAGAGAATATCGAATGAACAACAAAGCCGGAAATATATTTGTTATTCTACCAGATTGGCTTAACTTTGCGAAAAACTAAAGAATAATGAATGCAGAATGGTTTGAGGCATTGCCTGAACAATGTCCCCCAACAGATGCGAAGCGGTGCGAAGGCTGTTATTATAGAATTGCAAATGGTAATCCTGTTACAACAGAAGATTTCTTTTCGCAAAGAAAAATGCAGCCGGATAAGGTCTTTAAAGGATTAGGAATAGATGAATGTGTGACAAGGGCAGTCTCTCTATTTTCAGAGAGGGAAGAAGCGGAGAAAAGATTAAAGCTTCCTAAGTTCAAGAAGGCAAATATTGCTTTAGTCATATTGGAACCAAAAGATGGAGTGTTAAAGAAAACATTTGATATAGCACATTATTCTTGGTGGAGAACAAAGGATTTTAATGTTTTACAAGCTAAAATAGTCTGATTATGGGAATGGAAGATGTGTTAAGGATAGACAAAATTCTGGATTTCTGTGATGTGCCTCAGCTTTTTGTGGCAAGAGATGCCTTTGATACACTGTATCTTTGTCTTTTATATGATGATGAGACGGTTTATCGCTATACGGGAATACGTATCTCTACACGTAGACTTGAATCCTTCTTAGCAGGTAAAGCCGATTTACGTTTACTCTATCTACAGCCTGAAAATGAACATGAGTATTACGATGTTGTGTTTCAATCGGGTGAATACCAGAAAACGTTATTAAAGGAAAGTGTATTGTTGGAAGATAAATTGCCGGCTGAGGGATATGTTTTATCTGGAGAGAAGCGCGAGAATGTGGTCATTAATTTGCCAATAAAAGACCGTAGTCTGCTTGCAGAGCTTGTTCGTAAATTTGGCTGGGCTTGTATGTAAGTTTAAAGAAGATAAAAAAGATTGTCCCGCTACTGCTTGAAAGTTGTGGGACAATCTTTTTTCATCCTTATATATACTTTGATTACTTCTTCGTAATACGGAACCAGTCAACGTCTGCCCAACCGCCGTCATTCGTTTTAATAGCCGGACGCGTACAGAACATACCGACTTTGGCACCAATCCATTGTCCTTCTCTTGCCTGGAAAGGAACACCTAATGATTCATATTTCTTTCCGTCGAGGCTATAGCTGAAATTACACATCACAATGAGGTCATGTCCGCCTTCACTACCCTTGATTTTCTTTCCGTCACAACTGAAACGCACTTTCAGATAAACCGTGTTTTGCGAAAGATCAACAGCGGCTTTCACTTCTTCTGGTTTGCCTTTATCTGCTCTGTCACATTCAACTTGCGACAGAACCAAACCTTTGTCTGTATTTTCTAGAACAAGTCCGGCATAATCCCTGCCCATAACGACAAGTCCAGTGCGTTCGCCTTTATTCTTTTGGTTAGGGCTGAACGTCAGTTTCATTGTTGCGGTAAAATTATCAGAAGGAGTTTTTTGTAATAAGAGGTTGGCTACATCCCACAGGTTCTTATAATCTTCTACTACCGGATAAGAGTATAATCTGACATAGCTTTTGTCACCTGCATAATACGCCCATTTTTCATTAATGTTAGCATGCCATTGCCACTGCGGAGAAAGTGTATACCCATCAAATTCGTCACTTTCTTGTGGAGTGCAGATAGGATATGTTTTACCGACATTTGGCTTCTTGTAAGTCAAAACAGGTTCTCCGCAGCCGTCACCGTCTTTATCAATACCGATAATAGGCCAGTCGTTCACCCATTTCATCGGTTGGAGATGCATAATGCGTCCGTAAGCACCGACATCTTGAAAGTGGAGGAACCAGTCTTCTCCGGTAGGAGTATCTACCCATGCACCTTGGTGAGGACCGTTGACAGGAGAGTTACCTTGCGCAAGTACTGTTTTCCATTCGTAAGGACCGTAGATGTTTTTAGAACGTAATACGACCTGCCAGCCTGTCGGCACACCGCCGGCCGGATGAAAGATATAATAATAGTCGTTTCTCTTGTACATTTTAGGACCTTCGCAAGTCTGATGTGCTTCGTGACCGTCGAAAATTATACGGGAAGGAGTGATCGCTTTTGTTGCTTCTGCATTCAGTTCGCAGATAGTGATTACACTTTTCAGTCCGGCACGACTTCCTGCGTATGCGTGTACCATATATACTTTTCCGTCTTCATCCCAGAACGGGCAAGTGTCAATGATACCTTTTCCCGCTTTCACCAAGACCGGTTCGCTCCACGGACCTTTCGGATCTTTGGCTTTCACCATAAAAGCTCCCTGATCGGGATCTCCCCAAAAGATGTAAAACTCACCGTTGTGATGACGAATAGCCGGAGCCCATACACGATTGCCGTGTTCCGGCCGTTCCGGAGTTTCGATAGGGGAGAGGGCATTGGGAACTGCGGCACCGATGATTGTCCAGTTGACTAAATCTTTAGAATGAAGGATTTGCAATCCCGGCAAACAGTTGAAACTGGATGAAGTCATATAGAAATCATCTCCTACACGGCAAGCATCCGGATCGGAATAGTCGGCATAAAGCACCGGATTTTTGTATTTACCGTTTCCGAGGTCGGAAACCCATACTTCAGATACATAGTTCTTCTGTGCTACTGCGGTGAAAACCGTTAATAAGCAAAAGGCTAAAGTCTGTGTCAATCGTTTCATGTTATAGATAGATTATTTATAGATATGATTCGTTGGTTTTATCTGATGGCAAAGGTAAATAAAAAGACTCTGCACAAGGAGGAATATTTGTGCAGAGTCATAGAAAAATTGGTAGATACCTCGTAATTTTTGTTTAGTTGTATTTGTTTCTACCCTATTTATTGGGGCGGTTATCTTTTATTCTCACTGTCACCGGATGAGCCAGCTCTTCTTTCCATTCGCGGAGATGAGCAAACCATGCTTCCGGCGTTTTATATCCGAATGTCTCTTTCATCGAGGTGAAAGTCGTGTGATACTGGAAATATTTATTTCCCGGGGCGGTAATTGTATAAAGGAAGTTGGCTTTATCCTTTTCTTCCGATTTTACATAACGTTGGGGAATACAAGTGCCCAGCCCTACAGTTTCTTTAGCATATTTTACGGTATCGTTTACCGGCCAGTCCGTTCCCCAACTTCCTACGAGTCCTTTATGATCGGAGAAAGATTTGGAAGTACCTACGATGTCTTGCACACCTGTGCAGAAAATTTCTTTATCGAGCGGTTCGTCAAAGAATGCTTCGATATGAAGATCGCGATGTCCGGCATAAAGCGTGTAGCGTGTCATCATATTCAGTTCCTGGTCCTGATATTTCCATCCGGTTACTTCTATTTCTGCAATTACACGTACCGGTCCATAAGAGACGATACGTTCTGTACGAGTGTCCACTGGAGTAATATGGGTTGCCTTTTGTCCGTCCCAACCTTTCAATGCACCCGGTCCGCAACTGTCGAACACGCGAAGTACGTCATCTCCGAATCCTTTAGCTAACTGCTCATCCGTCGGATAGAACTGCGATTCTTTGATTTCCAGTCCTTTGTTGAACTTGCCGTAAATATCCGGTGTCTGTTTTTCATTGAAATAAAGACGGTATCCTACCAGTTCCGATTCCAAAACCGGACCGTGAGGACGTACCATGCTGTATATATTGCTAGTGCCGGGAACGGTGATAGCCTGTACCCGTTGATGTTTACCTTTCTTGTTGTCTACAATAAACATATCGGCATAAACTCGTTCAGGATAAGTCTTTGTACTCTTTTCCGAAGAAAGTGTAACCTGAAATGTTTTTCTACCATGGGCAGGAAGATCGGCAACAAAGACCAGTTCGTCCATCTTGCGGTCCCGGTTCAAATCGTCCAACTGCGAAGGAATTTCCTTCCTTCCTTCCATGACAACGGCTGATTTTACTTTGAAACCAGCGTGCAACTCATGTAGATTGATAACAACCGGAGCATCCGCTTTGGGCTGATTCCAGTTGTTTTGTACTTCAACTGTGATGGTTTTCTCCTGTTTCTGCGTTTGGGCAGACAGGCTGAAAGCTCCTAAAAAGAAAGTAATAATAAAAAGATTCTTCTTCATGTTTCTAAGGCTGAAATTATACGTCGTATTTCTCCTTGCAAAAATAGCAGAAAAAATAGCAGACTGTGTCTCTTTTGAGGAGATTATAGTCTGCTATTTGAGCTTTTTACTCTATATAATGATATTGTGGTTTCTATTTTGCATCACAGAATGGCAATGAGTTTTTATTTGAGACTTAAAATCTCCTCTTTTGCACCTAATTCCTCATATACCTTTCCGTCTATAGTCAGATTCTTGGCATTCTTAACGTTTAATATATTGTTACCTTTAGAAGATTCTACATAAATATTTTCCAAAGTAACTCCGTCTACCTGACTGATAACAACTCCATCCGCAGCTTCCGTCATCACAACGTTTTTAACGGTAATATTGCTGATGGGCATTTCCGGCAGTCCGTTGAAGAACATGGCACGTCCCGAACCTCTGCAAACAATATTGGAAATATGAATATTGCGGAAAGCTGGTGTTTCTTCTGTCACCGGAGGAATGGCAGTTTTCATACGGCTCAACAGATCTTCTTCCGATTCTTCACCGGCACCTTTTCCACCGTAGAACAAGTCGAACAATAAGGGTTCATTCGGAATATTAATCATATTGATATTGTTAATGTAGATGTTTTCTACCACACCGCCACGTCCGCGGGTACTCTTGAAACGTAAACCTACATCTGTACCCATAAATGTGCAGTCCTCTACATAGATATTCTTCACACCGCCGGACATTTCACTACCTACCACGAATCCGCCATGTCCGTGCAATACTGTATTGTTTTTCACGATAACGTTCTGGCAAGGTTCTCCACGACGGCGTCCATCTTCGTCTTTACCGGATTTGATACAGATGGCATCATCTCCCGCATCAAACACACTATTGATAATTAGAGCGTTTTTACAAGATTCCAAGTCGATAGCATCACCGTTTTGAGAATACCAGGGGTTGATGACCATGATATTATTTACTGTGAAATCTTCGCAAGACAAGGGGTGCAGACACCAGCTTGGTGAGTTTTTGAAAGTAACTCCTTCCAACAGCACCTTCTTGCTTTTGACGATGCTTAACAACACCGGACGTAACCATGGACGGATTTCAGCCCATTCTTCATCTGTGTTGATACCTTCGGGGACATTGAAGTCTTTGCAAGCCATTGCACCTCTCAGTGAGCCGGCAGTGGGATACCATATCTCTTGTTTCTCGTCGAGAACACCTCCCGAGTTTACCAGCTTTTTCCATTGTGAAGCAGTCAGCTTTCCTTTTTTTACCGGACGCCAGCAGTCACCGTTTCCGTCAAATGTACCATGTCCGGTGATAGCTATATTTTCTGCATTGCGTACTGAAATCGGTGATTGGCAACGACGAGTCTCGAGTCCTTCGAAAGAAGTGGCAATGATAGGATATGCTTCAAAATCACCGGTAAAAAGTACCAGCGCATTTTGTTCCGTATATAGATTTACATTGCTCAACAGCTCGATCGGACCAGTCAACCAGACACCTTCCGGGATAATCACTTTACCCCCTCCGCGTTGATTCACGTCTTTAATAGCATCGTTGATAGCTTTGGTATTCAGGAACAGACCGTCTCCTTTGGCTCCGAATTTCTCAATGTTTACTTCGTAAGCAGGGAAAACCGGTTGCTGTACTTTCGGCATTTCAAAAGGTAAATTCTGGTAAAGAGCGTCACTGATGGAGCTTTCTTTTACGGTAGTCTCGCTTTGTTTACATCCTGATGAGATAAACGGTAAACAGCATAGGGCCATCCAGAAGAGTCTTTTTGTCAATGTGTTCATTTAGTAACTTATTTCTATAGGGTTATACATCTATTGTTTTTCTTGGTAATTGGGTGATGATTAATGAGGGCGATTTCATAATTCTTATGTCCTTCCGCAGGCGATCTGTCGCAGGCAGCCTGCAGGAGAGGAATAAGACAAATTCATGTTAACCTAATTCTAACCTTAAATAAATATTATGAAAAAACCTCTTAATTATCGATTGCAAAGATAGGTGGCAAACCCCAAGAGGATGTGGACTAATTGATAGAATACGTGTATTTTTTGTCATTTCTGTCTATTATTTGCACACTTCTCGTGTTTTTATGCAGAAAGTTCCTATCTTTGCACAAAATTTAACTATTAAAAGATATGAGTTATAACTTGTTGAAAGGAAAAAGAGGTATTATCTTCGGTGCTTTGAACGATCAGTCTATTGCCTGGAAAGTAGCAGAGCGTGCCGTAGAAGAAGGTGCAACTATTACATTATCAAATACTCCGATGGCTATCCGTATGGGAGAAGTCGACGCTTTGGCCCAGAAATTAAATTGCCAGGTTATTCCGGCAGATGCCACCAGTGTAGAAGATTTGCAAAATGTATTCAAGACCTCCATGGATATACTGGGTGGACAAATTGATTTTGTACTCCACTCTATCGGTATGTCTCCCAACGTGCGCAAAAAACGTACTTACGATGACCTTGACTATGGAATGTTGGATAAGACATTGGATATTTCAGCTGTTTCATTCCATAAAATGATTCAGTCGGCCAAGAAATTGAACGCTATTGCTGATTACGGTTCTATCGTTGCTTTGAGCTACGTGGCCGCGCAGCGTACTTTCTACGGCTACAATGATATGGCAGATGCAAAGGCATTGCTGGAATCTATTGCACGTAGCTTTGGTTACATCTACGGACGCGAACATAGCGTACGTGTGAATACTATCTCGCAGTCTCCTACATTTACTACTGCCGGTTCGGGCGTGAAGGGTATGGATAAACTGTTTGATTTCTCCAACCGTATGTCTCCTCTCGGAAATGCTACGGCTGACGAATGTGCCGATTATTGCATCGTGATGTTCTCCGATCTTACCCGTAAGGTAACTATGCAGAACTTATTCCATGACGGTGGATTCTCCAGTGTAGGTATGAGTCTTCGTGCCATGGCTACTTACGAGAAAGGACTCGATGAGTATATGGACGAAAATGGTAACATCATTTACGGATAAAAAAATATGAAACTACGGATCTCTCTTCTTATTATTTTAATGAGTATGCTTTTCGCCTCCTGCGGGATAAGCACAGGAAAGGGTACGGAGCAGAAGGAAGAAGAGATTTCTGTTCTGAGATATGATAAGCTGTTGAGCGAATATGTTCGCTCCAACAGTTTTTCTGCTATGCAGAAGTTGACGATGGACTACCGTATGCCGACGAGAATCCTGATTGAGGATGTATTGTCTATCGGTACAGTGAAAGATGATACCATCTCGCAACGTCTGCAAAAATTCTATTCGGATACGACTTTGGTTCGTTTGCTTAGCGATGTAGAAGCAAAATATCCTAATCTGGATGAAGTGGAAAAAGGACTTAGCAAAGGATTTCGGAAACTGAAAAAGGAAGTGCCTGATACGAAAGTGCCGTTTATCTATTCGCAAGTATCCGCTTTCAACGAATCTATTATTTTAGTGGATTCTTTATTGGGAATCAGTCTTGATAAATATATGGGGGAAGATTATCCTCTTTATAAGCGTTTCTATTACGATTATCAATGTCGCTCGATGCGTCCGGAACGGATTGTGCCGGATTGTTTTGCTTTTTATCTTTTGAGCCGTTATGGAATGAACTATCATGAGGGTACTTGTTTGATTGACTTGATGATGCATACGGGGAAGATCAATTACGTAGTGCAAAACTTATTGGGATATAGTGATATTGGTGAAGCAATGGGGTATTCTAAGGAGGAAAGCGACTGGTGCAAGGATAATGAAAAGGAGATATGGAATTATATCTGTACCAACGATCATCTGCATGCTCGTGACCCGATGGTGATCCGCTATTATATGAAGCCTGCTCCTGCTGTTGATATGTTGGGTGCTCAAGCTCCGGCATTGATAGGTACATGGATGGGAGCAAGAATCATTGCTTCTTACATGAAAAAGCATAAGGATATGAAGCTGAAAGATCTTCTGGAATTTACTGATTACCACGAAATGTTAAGTGAATCTAACTACCTGGCTTCCTGAATCGTTTCTCTTTCTTATTTCTCAATTTTTAATTTTCAATTCTCAATTTAATAAGTGGAAACTGCCCTTTATTTGTTGCCCGTGACTTTAGGCGATACACCTATTGAAAAGGTGTTGCCTTCTTATAATAAGGAAATTATTTCCGGTATCCGGTATTTTATAGTCGAAGATGTTCGTTCTGCCCGTCGTTTCCTGAAAAAGGTGGACCGGGAGATTGATATTGATGCGTTGACATTTTATCCGTTGAACAAACATACTTCACCTGAAGATATTTCCGGTTATCTGCAACCTTTGGTAGGCGGAGCTTCAATGGGAGTTATCTCCGAAGCCGGTTGTCCGGCGGTAGCTGATCCGGGAGCGGATGTGGTTGCCATCGCACAACGTAAAAAACTGAAGGTAGTTCCTTTGGTTGGACCCTCTTCAATTATTCTTTCCGTGATGGCTTCGGGCTTTAACGGGCAGAGCTTTGCGTTTCATGGTTATCTGCCGATTGAACCGGGGGAACGTGCCAAGAAACTGAAAACATTGGAGCAGCGTGTGTATGCTGAAAATCAGACACAACTTTTCATTGAGACGCCTTACCGGAATCATAAGATGATAGAAGATATTTTGTTAAACTGTCGTCCTCAAACAAAGCTTTGTATTGCTGCCGATATTACATGTGAAGGAGAGTATATACAGACGCGTACTGTGAAGGACTGGAAGGGACATGTGCCTGAATTGTCTAAGATTCCCTGTATTTTTCTCTTATATAAATAACGTCTTTTAGGTGTTCATATTCATCTTCGAAACAGCTACTGAAGAAGCCTTTTCCCAAGTTTTCCTCTATCTGTTTGAAGCTCCATAGCTTACTGTTCTTAAAGCGAGGGGTACAAAGGATGGAATCATCCTTGATATCAACGATGAATAAGTAGATAAGACGATTGGTTACTTCATTCTCAAAGTGATAAACGATATTGAACTCTGGCTTGATATCTTTTTCGTGCGGGAAAGCATTGTTAATCAAACGGGTGGCACCCGCCTCTAAAGATTCTCCATATCGGAGATAACATTCCATGGGAATGTCCACTTTTCCTTTGTCCAAAATGGCTGTTGACGGTCTGTCGCAAAGGAACAGCATTCCATGAGTGGATATGGCAATTCTTATCACCGGATTGATGTATGCGTTCTTATAATTAACAGCTTCTATCGCAGGGGTTTTCCCGATCACGTCTCCTTTGGTATTCACAATAGGAACATATTCTGTGTGAGACATTAGGTGATTGAAGAAACGGATAGCGATCTGGTTGAACAGGATGCTCATAAGAAAGACAGTAGGAGGTAACACTTTATAGAGTACAAACAGACTTGTCTTACTTAGTGGGTTTTGGAAAATGACGGTGATGCTGATTATAATAAAATGCAGTATTCCGAAAATCAAGGCAATGCGAGCAGATACAACGGCGGCTTCTGCTCCCTGAGCATATAAACGTTTGTTGCAAGAACCTATCTGTTTTAAGAAGTGGTTGATAAACCTTTTCTTATGCATATAAAGACTTAGCATTGGAATGAGAATACTGACTTCCAGAGTAAGCGGGAGCGCACCGGGGGGAACATAATCACCAGGAATGAGAGCTGCTACGGATAATAGTGCCAGCACTCCGGTCGCTATATAGAGGATAAAATTAGGAATTAACAATCCTTTACGTCGATAAGAAAGGTATATTCCTATAATACCTATACCTGTACCGATGTAAATAGCCGTGTCTTGCGTTATAAGTTCACACAATAAAATGGAAATAATAACGGGGATAAAACCCAGCGACATGTTAAATGCGGAAGAAAGTATTCCTTTATGATCCATCTCTATATTTATGTTTATTTGTCGGTTCTATCTATAAAACAAATAGTGTATGTGTTTTGTTTGCTAACGAATATGTTTCTCTGCATGGTAGGAGGAACGAACAAGGGGAGCACTCTCTACGATGTTGAATCCTTTCTCTAAACCAACTGTTTTATATTTCATGAATTGCAGCGGAGTGATGTATGCCACAACGGGATAATGCCGATGACTCGGTTGCAGGTATTGCCCTATGGTAAGAATCTGGCAACCGGTTGCTAGCAGATCGTCCATCAATGTTTCGACTTCCTCCGGAGTTTCACCCAGTCCGACCATTATGCCGCTTTTAGATTTGACTCCCTTTTCGGAAATATGTCTGATAACCTGTAAGCTTGTATCATAATTTGCTGCACTGCGGACTAGTGGACTAATGCGGCGCACAGTTTCCATATTGTGTGATATGATGTCGGGCCGGGCGTCAATTACTAAATCTACCAACTCCATTCTGCCTTGAAAATCCGGAATCAGTACTTCAATGGTTGTCTGTGGATTCAACCGTTTTATCTCCCGGATGGTACGTGCCCAATGCTCTGCACCCAAATCAGGTAAATCATCCCGGTCTACAGAGGTGATGACGGCATGATCCAATTTCATCAGTGCGATGGATTCTGCTACATGGGTAGGCTCGTTTGCATCTAACGGATGGGGACGTCCTGTCTGTGTGTTGCAAAATTTACAGCTACGCGTGCAGATGTCACCGCCAATCATGAAGGTGGCTGTTCCTTTTCCCCAACATTCCCCCATATTAGGGCAACGCCCACTGCTGCATATCGTGTGCAAGCAGTGGGAGTCGACAATTCGCTTTGTTTCGGTGTATCGTTCGTTGGCACCGATATTAATTTTCAGCCATTCGGGCTTACGTACTCTATCCGTCATTATAAGTTGTTCAAGAAGAAGTTGGTCAACCGTGTGTACAAGTGTTGGCGGGTGTTGCCACCATATATTCCATGATTACGGTTCGTGTACACTTGCATATCAAATTGTTTTCCAAGCTGAACTAACTGTTCGGCATATTCTGCACAGTTCTGGAAGTGAACATTGTCATCTGCCATACCATGTACCAGCAACAAGTTGCCATGAAGTTTGTCGGCACGGGTGAAGGCTGATGATTCCTTATATCCTTCCGCATTTTCTTTGGGAGTGCGCATGAAGCGTTCGGTGTAAATCGTATCATAGAAACGCCAGTCGGTCGGTGCGGCTACTGCTACTCCGGCTTTGAATACGGGAGTTCCTTCGCTCATGCTCATAAGAGTCATGTATCCGCCATAACTCCAACCCCAGATACCGATGCGGTCTTTGTCCACATACGTTTGTTTGCCTAGGTAAAGCGCTGTTTCCACCTGGTCTTTGGCTTCTTTGACGCCAATTTTTAAATAGGTACATTTCTCAAAAGCTTCTCCACGACCTCCAGTGCCACGACCATCTACACATACCACGATATAACCGAGGCTTGCCATGTATGTCTCCCAGCTGATTCCCCAAGTATCCAATACCTGTTGGGAACCCGGGCCACTATATTGATACATCAGTACCGGATATTTTTTGGATGCGGAGAAATTAACCGGTTTCATCATCCAGCCGTTCAACTTCACGCCATCTGTGGTTTGGAAAGTGAAGAACTCTTTTTGTGGCACAGCATATCCAGACAATGTTTGTTTCAATCCGTCATTGGTAATAAGCGTTTTGAGTGTTTTGCCCGAATTATCATTCAGTGTAACCAGCATCGGAGTATTCAAGTTGGAGAACTTGTTCATGTAATACTTCATCGATTTGCTGAAGAGCGGTGTATTGGTTCCTACCTGTTGGGATAGTTTGAGCTTCTTGCCCTTCTTGTCTATTTTATAGACAGCTTTGCGCAGAGGGCTTTCTTCATTGCTGGTGTAATAGAAAGAACCGTCTTCTTCATCATATCCCAGAAAATCTTTCACCTCAAACTTACCGTTAGTAACCTTTTTAATCAGATTCCCCCCCATGCTATACCAATAGAGGTGACTGTAACCGTCACGTTCGCTAAGCAGGCTGAAGTATTCCGGATAGAACTGGATATTATCGAAAATATTCTCCTTGATATAATAAGGAGACTCATCGCGAAGCATTAGTTTGCAAAGTGTGGAACGAGGATCGGCAAAGTAAAGATCAAAACGGTCTTGATGGCGGTTCAATGTCATGATAGCCAATTTATTGGCATCCTTTGTGAAACGGATACGCGGAATGTATCCATCTGCATCCAATGGGAGTTTCATTGTACGGGTGACATGTGATTTGATGTCATACGTGCGTACCTCTACTTTCGAATTCGGATATCCGGCTTTCGGATACTTGTATGTATATTCGCCCGGATAATCTTTTAAAGCATCAATGCGGGGTGCTTGTCCGGCAAATACCGGGAAAGAGTAGGAGGGAACTTCCGACTCGTCGAAACGGATAAAAGCAATCAGCGTATTGTCGGCGCTGAATTCCAAAGCACGGTCGAAGCCGAACTCTTCTTCATACACCCAGTCAGGAATACCGTTGATTACCGAATTCTGTTTGCCATCTTCTGTGACCTGGCTTTCGCTGTTGCCGTAAAGCAACTTAACAAGAAATATGTTATTGTTGCGTACAAATGCAATCATGGTACCGTCCGGAGAAAAGACGGGGACCTGTTGAGGTCCACCGTCAGACAGCCGTTCAATAATGTTGTTTGTCGTAACGCCCTTATCATTTCGTTTCAAAGGGTAAATGTAATGTACAGCTGTGTATGAATGCCTATAAATAGGTGTTGTTTTAGTAGCAATCAGCAATTTCTGACCGTCGGGAGAGAACTGATAACTGTCGAAGTTCTTGAAGTCACATTCGCGTGTAGTATTTACATCGAAAATCACTTCTACTTTCTCACCTGTCTTGAAAGAGTATTTAATGATTTGCGTGCCGTCAGCGTTCATCTGTGTGTAGTGTTCACCATCAGGCATAGGGATTACTCTCTGAATATTTTCCGGGCGGAAACGTCCGGAAGTAATATCTTTTAAATCGAGTGCCTTTTGTCCTTGTGCCATTCCGGTCAGACAGAGAAGGCAGAGTAATAAAGTGATGCTGATCTTTTTCATCTGCGTTTATAATCGGTTTTGGTTTTAATTCGTACTTGCAAAAGTAACAATAAACTTAGATTCAACAAAGCCTGACCGATTTTTATATAGATTTGATAAGGATTATTGGGTGAGATTCAATATCTTTGTGAAAAGGACTTTAAACATTACCACTATGAATTCAAAAAGAAAAGACTTGCAATATGCTTCTGTCTTCTTATTGGCCGTGGCATTGACGTTCCTGATGGGGAAGGGTGATAATCTGTGGTTGGTGTCATGGGGTGACTTGATACCGAGTTTATTTGTACTGTTCATAGCAGGTGATTGTTTACATAGTTCCCTGCTTCGTATCAAACGTGGCGAAGAGGAGGGAGGAGCCCGGTGGAGTACTTGTTTCACTTTTCTGGTATTCAGCATTATTTTTATGGGCGACTTGTTCTTTATCGGCAACTTTATAGTCAATAAACTGTGGAGCTAAAAGAGATGTAATAAATCTGTTTCACAGGTGTTTAATAGTAGATTCTTCGTCTTAACTATAGCTTTTAGTTTACTTTAACTAGATAAATTAGTTTATGAACTAAAACTTTTCGTTATTTGCAGCAAACAAAGTTGCAGATATGAAAGGATTAACAGCAAAAGAAGAAGAAATCATGGGCTTTTTCTGGGAAAAAGGTCCCTTGTTCGTGAAGGAAATGTTGGCTTTCTATGAAGATCCCAAGCCACATTTCAATACATTATCTACGATTGTGCGTGGGTTGGAAGAAAAAGGTTTTCTAGCTCATTATACTTTCGGAAATACCTATCAATATTATCCCGTAGTTAGTGAAGAAGATTTTCGTAAAGGAACGCTGCGGAATGTGATTAGTAAGTATTTTAATAATTCTTACCTGAATGCCGTTTCTTCTTTGGTTAAGGAGGAAGATATTTCCTTGGATGAATTGAAACAGCTCATCGAGGAAGTGGAACAGGCTGACAAAAAACACTAATCTATTAAACGAAAATCTATGCTATGGGAGTTTTCTTCATTTATATATTAAAATCATCTGTTTGTCTTGTTCTGTTTTACCTGTTTTTCCGGTTATTACTTAGCAAGGAAACCTTTCATCGTTTCAATCGTATGGCTTTATTGGGAGTGTTGTTCTTTTCATTACTCATTCCTTGTATCGAAGTAACTACCCGGCATCAGGTTGAAGTGCAGCAGGCTGTGCTTTCCATTGAACAATTGCTATTGATGGCAGAGTTGGAGACTACTCCTGCCAATGTCGGTGCAGTGCAGGAGACGTCGGCCATATCTTGGGTACAGATTGTTCTGTTGGTCTATTGGGCGGGTATTCTGTTTCTTGCCTGTCGCAATATCTATTCTTTGATTTGTCTCTTTCGGTTGGTACATTCCGGCAAACATGAGAAGTTGGAGAAAGGGGTTACACTTGTGGTGCATAATCAGGAGATAGTTCCGTTCAGTTGGATGAAGTATATTGTCATCAGCCGGAAAGACTTGGAGGAAAACGGGAGGGAAATCCTTATTCATGAAATGGCTCATATTCACCATCGCCATTCAGTAGATTTATTGGTGGCGGATATTTGCATCTTTTTCCAATGGTTCAATCCTGGTGCATGGTTGTTGAAACAAGAGTTGCAGAACATTCATGAGTATGAAGCGGACGAGACCGTCATTAATGAGGGTGTAAACGCGAAAGAATATCAACTATTATTAATAAAAAAAGCCGTTGGCACAAGGCTCTACTCTATGGCCAACAGCTTTAATCACAGTAAACTTAAAAAACGTATCACTATGATGTTAAAAGAAAAATCGAATCCGTGGGCACGGTTGAAGTACTTGTATGTACTTCCGTTGGCAGCTATTGCAGTAACTGCTTTTGCCCGTCCTGAAATCTCTGAAAAAGTGGAAGAGATTTCTGCAGTCAAAGTTAATGATTTGGCGGAAATTGTGGAAAAAAAGAGTGAAGAAAATGTTGTTAAGGAGCCTATTGATACTACCAAGAATAAGGTAGTAGTGGTAGGTTATCGTACAGAAAAAAAAGATTCTGTCTTAACATCCGGGAAAAAGAAGGTGGCTATTTCGGTACAAGGAATTTCCGGTGAAGGAAAACCTTTGGTTATTATTAATGGGAAAGAGTCTGAACGTGAAGTAGTAAATGCTTTGAATCCTGAACGTATTGAAAGTGTGTCTGTCATAGGTCCTGAAAAAGCTATTAAGATTTATGGAGAAAAGGCTAAGGATGGAGTGATGGATATAAAACTATATTCGGAAAAAAAGTTTGCGCCGAGAAAGATTGAAATCGAAGGCATTAATAAAACAAGGTTGGATGCATTAAATAGTGGGGCAAAGAGTTGGGGAGCTACGTTTCGTTCTGCTGATGGAGGTAAACCTTTGGTTATAATTGATGGCAAAGAGGCTACAGGTGATGATCCTTTAGCGAATATTTCTCCTGATCGTATTAGGAGTATATCTGTATTGAAAGATAAGACTGCATTGGCTGCTTATGGTGATAAGGGAAAGAATGGAGTGATTGAAGTAAATCTATTAGTGAAAGAAGAATATCAAGCCCGTCAAATTTCTATTCGTGCTATTAATGATACAGTGACTTCAACAATAAAAGTAACTGCATCTGAAGAATAGCAGTAGATTTTAGATGTCTTCTGTTTCTAAATATTGTCAAAATATAATGTTATAAAGATTGACGGAGGTACGCTAGTATCTCCGTTTCTTGTTCCGGGTGGAACCATTTTATTTCTTCATCTCTTTTGAACCAGGTCATCTGTTTACGCGAATAAATGCGGGAGTTTTGCTTGATTTTGTCTATAGCAAAGGAGAGTTCCCATTCTCCGTCCAGATATTTGAACAGTTCTTTATAGCCTACTGTATTGAGTGAATTGAGGTGACGATAGGGAAGTACGGAACGTACTTCTTCCAATAATCCTTCCTCCATCATCTGGTCTACCCGACGGTTGATACGGTCATAAAGTTCTTCCCGATCACGAGTCAGGCCGACTTTCAGAATACGGAAAGGACGCTGTTTTTTTTGTTGGGTGCGAAAAGAAGTATAAGTGCGTCCGGTCATATAGCAAATCTCCAACGCATGAATCACCCGCTTGGGATTCTTCAGATCTACAATCCGGTAATATTCCGGATCTAACAGGCGAAGTTCTGCGCAGAGTTGTTCAAGGCCTTCCTCTTCATACTTTTGTAACATGAGTTGACGGGTTTCCGCATCAACGGTAGGAATATCGTCAATTCCCTTACAGATAGCGTCTACATACATCATTGAGCCACCAGTGAGAATCACGACTTCGTGTTGCGTGAATAATTTCTCCAGAATTTCCAGTGCTTCTGTTTCGTATTGGGCAGCGCTGTAATAGTCTGTGAGGTGGAGCGTGCCGACCAGTTGATGGGGGACACGTTTGAGTTGGTCGGGAGTAGGAGCTGCCGTGCCTATTTTTAATTCGGCATAAAGCTGTCTCGAATCGGCAGATACAATGCTTGTCTGAAATGTTTCTGCCAAGCGCAGGCTCAACTCCGTTTTCCCCACACCTGTAGGACCTATAAGAACAATGAGAGTAGGCATAGATTTTTAAGTATTAAGTATAGAAGTATTAAGTATTAAAGCGTACGGGACTAAAAAAATATTAGGTATTAACTGCCTGACACTACATAGCAATTAATACCTAATACTTGATATTTAATACTTAAAATTTTTCTTCTTCGTATGGGCTGCTAGTGTCACCACCTATGTCAAATCCTTCCTGATCGAAATCTTCCATGTCGAAGTCCTGGTCTCCATAGAAGTTTTCATCCAGATCAAGAGAACCTCCCGCAGCGGTCATTTCTTCAAAATCTACCGTTTGTTTAGGAGCATCTCCTGATTTCTTGGTACATTTGGCACCATTCATATCTTTTCCGGTGATAATTTCGGATAGTTCGATGAAGAAACAACGTTCTGTTATGTAATCGAATACATATAGCAGTTTCTGTTTTTCGTCTTCTACCAGTTCACTGATAGCAGTGTCTTTCATTACCCAGCTATCTATTTCCGGATTGTCGTCCATTTCTTCTAAGGTTACTTCTTTTCCTTTTTCCCAGTCGTCATCGCAGATAAAGAAAGAAGTCATCTGGTCGTTTGCGTACCCTACTGATTTCAGTATTGCTTCATGGAAGTCATAAAAAGTTGCTTCCGGATCAATTTGTATTTCTCTGACAAAATCGTCAACTTCATCAGATATGATAGTAAATCTGTATATCATAATATGACTATTTTGAACTGTTTATTTAATAATACCACGTTCTGAATTACGGATAAAATTGACTATATAGTCAATCTCCGGGCTCTTTTCGAATTCATCTTCTATTTTTTTCAATGCTTCTGTCGTGTTCAAACCACTTTGGTAGATGATACGATATGCATTGTGAATACTTTCGATCACTTCATTGGAGAAGCCACGACGGCGCAAGCCGATGATATTGATTCCGCTAAAAGCGATCGGTTCACGTCCTGCAATGATGTAAGGAGGAATATCTTTACTGAAACGGCATCCGCCCTGAATCATTACATGACTGCCTACATGACAGAATTGATGCATCAATACATTGGCGCTGACAATCGCGTTATCATCAATGACGATTTCGCCTGCCATCTTGGTAGAGTTACCGATGATACATCCGTTACCAACCAATGCGTCGTGTGCTACGTGTACACCTTCCATCAATAAATTGTTATTTCCCACAATCGTGCGCCCTTTAGCTGCCGTACCACGGTTGATTGTTACATTTTCACGAATCAGATTATTATCTCCGATTTCGGCTGTCGATTCTTCACCGCGAAACTTGAGGTCCTGCGGAATGGCTCCGATAACGGCACCCGGAAAAATCGTGTTTCCGTTACCAATACGTGAACCGTATAAAATATTGGCGTTAGCCATAATTTTATTGTTGTCGCCGATAACTACGTTCTTATCTATAAATACAAAAGGCGCAATTTCTACATTTTCTCCGATCTTAGCTTCGGGATGGATATACGCTAAAGGACTTATCATGCTTTTAAATATCAATTATTACTTATTTTTTACTATTTGTGCCATGAATTCTGCTTCGCAAACAACTTTCTCGCCGACAAACGCATATCCTTTCATGGTAGAAATGCCACGGCGGATAGGTGCCAGCAGTTCTACACGAAAGATGATTGTATCTCCCGGCACTACTTTCTGACGGAATTTCACTCCATCTATTTTCATGAAATAGGTAGAATAACGTTCAGGATCATCTACGGAATTCAAGACGAGCAAGCCTCCGACTTGTGCCATTGCTTCCACTTGAAGTACTCCCGGCATAACGGGCTCCTGTGGAAAATGTCCCTGGAAGAAAGGTTCGTTGGCTGTGATGTTTTTAATACCTACAATGTAGTTGGCACCAATTTCAATCACTTTGTCCACCAGTTGGAAAGGATAGCGGTGCGGTAACAATTCGCGGATGCGGTTTACATCCATTATCGGCTCGCGGTTACAGTCGTAACTTGGTGCCTGTATTTCGTGCAGACGGATTTCTTTCCGCATCTGGCGGGCAAATTTATTGTTGATGGTGTGTCCCGGACGGGTAGCGATGATACGGCCTTTAATCGGTTTGCCAATTAAAGCGAGGTCACCAATGACATCCAGCAGTTTGTGACGGGCACATTCATTGGGCCAAACTAACGGTTTGTGATTGATATAGCCTAACTGATCGGCATCCATGTGAGGTACTCCCATCACATCTGCCAACTTATCGAAGCTTTCCTGTGACATCTTGCGTTCGTAGATTACGATCGCATTGTCCAGGTCGCCACCTTTAATCAATCCGGCGGAGAGCAACGGCTCTATTTCACGAACAAAGACGAAAGTACGGCTGGCAGCCACTTCGTCTTTGAAATTATGCATATCTTCAAGGGTAGCAAACTGATTCGGGATAATAGTCGAATCGTAAGAAACCAGTACATTCAGACTGAAATTCTCGTCAGGTAGTACAATAATAGAAGAACCAGTCGTTTCATCCCGGAACTCAATTTTAGACTTGATAATATAAAAGTCTTTGACGGCATTTTGTTCTACTGTTCCTACACGTTCTATTTCTTGTACGTAATATTGTGCACTACCATCTAAAATAGGAAATTCCGGTCCGTTAACTTGGATCAGGCAGTTATCAATGCCCAATGCGTAAAGGGCTGCCATACCATGTTCAATGGTGCTTACTTTGACTCCATTTTTCGACAATACAGTACCACGGGTGGTTTCTGTTACATTGTCGGCTACTGCGTCGATAGTTGGTTGTCCTTCTACGTCAATGCGTTGGATTTTATATCCGTGATTGTCCGGAGCTGGATTGAATGTTACAGTGAGATCAAGTCCAGTGTGAAGACCTTTCCCGCTCAGTGAAAAGCTATCTTTCAGCGTTTTTTGTTTCAGCATTGGTTACTTATTTACTTATTTAATAGTTGTTTTAATTCTTCTATTTCTTTGCGCAAGTTACGCAGTTCTTTCTGCATATCCGGCAGGCTTCTTTGTGCAATGGATGATTTGAAATATTGCTTCAGTTCCATAGGAGGAGTTCCGATAAGCTGGCTACCGGACTTGATGTCTCCCGGCACACCTGATTGTGCGCCTAATCCAACTTTATCTCCTATTTTAGCATGTCCTGCAATACCTACCTGACCACCGATCATACACCATTCACCCACTTTGGTAGAACCGGCAATTCCGGCTTGCGCAGCCATAACGGTATGCGAACCTATTTCATCATTGTGTGCTATTTGTATCAGATTGTCTAACTTGACACCGCTGTGTACTACCGTAGCTCCCATTGTAGCACGGTCTACACACGTATTAGCACCTATATCTACTTTATCTTCCAGAATAACAATTCCGATTTGCGGAATCTTATCATATCCGTTCGGAGTGGGAGCAAAACCAAATCCGTCAGCTCCGATCACTGCACCCGAATGAAGGATACATTCATTACCTATGCGGCAGTCATGATAAACATTTACATTGGAGTAAAGCAGGCAACTGTTGCCTATCTTCACGCCGTCTCCAACGAAAGTGTGGGGGTAAATTTGAGTATTATCTCCAATCACGGTATTTTCACCGATATAGGCAAAAGCACCGATGTATACATTCTCACCAATTTTGGCGCTGGGTGCAACGAAAGCTAATGAATCTATCCCTTGTTTCTTAGGCTTGCTCATCTCATAAAGATTGAGCAATTTAGCTAGACTTTCGTATGCATTGTCTACTTTGATAAGAGTAGCTTTAATTTCGTGTTCGGGAGTGAAGTCCTTATTAACCAAGACAATGCTTGATTGTGTTTCGTAGATGTAAGGTGTATATTTGGGATTTGACAGGAAAGAAATTGCTCCGGGCATTCCCTCTTCAATTTTAGCGAATGTGTGTACCGTAGCGTTTTCGTCTCCAATGATTTCCCCTTGGATAAATGCTGCAATTTGCTTAGCCGAGAACTCCATGTCTTTTATTTAAAATTTAATTAGTTCACAAATAACGGATTTTTTTTTCAGATTTCCGTGTTATTGCATGAATATTTTATACTTATCTGTGTAATCTCTGATAGCAGAGATAGTATTTCTTTACCTTTTTGGACAATAATGAGATGTTCAGCATGTCCGATGCTTCGGCAATATTTTTGATAGTGCCGTCTTTGTAGATAATATCAATACTGTCATCTGCCGGGTCATACATATTCTTTTCGATGCTGGGGGTAGAGACAAAATAGTTCGCTTCGGAAAGGGTTATGCCTAGTTGCTGGCTGATGTGCAAAGTTAATTCTTTTTTTCTGTCCTCACTAATAGGTTCCGACGAAATTTCCACTTTAAAGATATTTCGGTTTATCATTCCCGTGCTTAAAGTGGAAAGTACCTTATCTGTGTGGGTGCTCCACACTTTCAAGGCTGTCCATATATCATTGTCGTCCAGCTGGATAAAATTCTCCAGACAGTCGGGGTTGTTATAGAATTCCGTTGGATTGATATCATTGTAAAGGAAAAAACGTAATGCAGGAGATGCAAACAGTTCCACTCCTTGTGAAGCCAGTTCTTTGGCACGCAAGAGAGTACTAATCAGCATCTTTTCGTATGCCACAGACGTCTTATGCAGGTATACTTGCCAGTACATCAGGCGACGTGCCGTGAGGAAATTCTCGATAGAATAGATCCCTTTGGATTCGACAACCAAACGGTCATCCGCTACATCAAGCATTTTGATGATTCGGGCAGAGCCGATGTTACCTTCCGTTACGCCTGTATAAAAGCTGTCGCGGCGAAGATAATCAAGTCGGTCCATATCCAACTGACCGCTTACGAGTTGATGCAGAAAGCGTTTCGGGTATTCGTCCTTGAAGATTTGAATGGCAAGACTCAGCTGGCCGTTCATCTCTTTGTTCATCCGTTCCATCAACATAAGAGAAATCTCTTCGTGCGAGACTCCTTTTACAATCGTGTCTTCCAGTACATGCGAGAAAGGGCCGTGTCCTATATCATGCAACAGGATGGCAGCCTGCACGGCCTCCGCTTCACTATCAAAGATAAAATTGCCTTTGGAGGCCAGTTGGGTGATAGCTTCACTCATCAGGTGAAAAGCACCTAAGGAGTGTTGGAAGCGGGTGTGTTGTGCACCGGGGTACACAACAGATGATAATCCTACTTGCTTGATGCGGGTAAGACGCTGCAAAAGGGGATGCCGTACTATATCGTACAGTAACCCCTTTGGAATATTGATGAACCCGAATACGGGGTCGTTAATTATCTTTCTTTCGTAAGGCATTCGTTTTCTTTAGAGATCCTTTTTCCCTTTTCAGAGAATTGCTTTGAGTTGTTCAGCCATTTGTGCTTGCACTTCTTGTGCGGCGGTGCGGGCAGCTTCTGCAAATTTCTCTGTTTTATCTACGTAGATAATACCACGCGACGAGTTAACAATCAATCCGCATGTACTGTTCATACCATATTTGCAAACTTCTTCGAGTGAACCGCCTTGTGCTCCCACGCCTGGTACGAGAAGGAAATGGTTCGGGACAATCTTGCGGATGTCCTCAAAAGCACGTCCTTGAGTAGCACCTACCACATACATCATGCGGTCATCGCCAGCCCATTCCTGTGATTTGCGTAATACTTTCTCGAACAGACGTTCGCCGTTTACGTCTTCTGTCAATTGGAAGTCATGAGATCCTTTGTTGGAAGTCAATGCCAACAGGATCACCCATTTGCCTTCGTAGGTAAGGAACGGAGTAACGCTGTCTTCACCCATGTAGGGGGCTACTGTTACAGAGTCGATATCCAATTCTTCAAAGAATGTGCGGGCATACATTGCAGAAGTATTTCCGATGTCACCACGCTTTGCGTCAGCGATGATGAATTGATCCGGATAGTTATCTTTGATATATTTTACTGTCTTTTCAAATGCGATCCATCCTTTTACACCCATGCTTTCATAGAAAGCCAGATTGGGTTTGTAGGCGATACACAAATCAGCTGTCGCGTCAATGATTGCTTTGTTGAATGCAAAGATCGGATCTTCTTCTTTCAACAGATGTTCCGGGATTTTCTTGATATCAGTATCAAGTCCTACACAAAGGAATGATTTTTTGCGCTTTATGTTTTCAAATAATTGTTGCTTATCCATCTTGTTATTTACTATTTTGCAATTTACTATTTACTATTTTAAGAAACCGTTCTCAACTCTCAATTCTCAACTCTCCACTTCTCTAAAGTTCGCTTTCTTTCAGGCGTTCTGCATTTTCCGCTACGATCAGATGGTCGATACAATCCTGGATATCCCCGTCCATGAAGGCTGCCAGATTATAGATTGTATAGTTGATGCGGTGGTCGGTGATACGTCCCTGGGGATAGTTGTAAGTTCGTATTTTGGCTGAACGGTCTCCGGTAGATACCATTGTCTTACGTTTGGAGGCAATGTCATCGATATATTTCTGATGTTCTTTGTCGTAGATAAAAGTACGGAGACGGGCCAAGGCGCGCTCTTTATTTTTCGGCTGGTCGCGTGTCTCGGTACATTCGATAAGGATTTCTTCGGCAATACCGGTGTTCGGGTTCTTCCAGATATAGCGCAGACGTACTCCGGATTCTACCTTGTTTACATTCTGTCCGCCGGCACCGCCGCTTCGGAAAGTGTCCCATTTGATTTCTCCTTCGTTGATGACTACATCGAATTCTTCAGCTTCGGGAAGCACGGCCACGGATGCGGCTGAAGTGTGAACACGTCCTTGCGTTTCCGTCGCAGGAACACGCTGTACGCGGTGTACTCCCGATTCGTATTTTAAAATTCCGTATACATTATCGCCTGTCACACTACAAACAATTTCTTTGAATCCACCGGCTGTCCCTTCGTTCGCATTGGAGACTTCCATTTTCCAACCTTTGGTTTCACAGAATTTGGCATACATACGGAAGAGGTCGCCGGCAAAGATAGCTGCTTCGTCGCCTCCTGCACCTCCGCGGATTTCGAGAATAGCGTTCTTGCTGTCTTGCGGATCGGCAGGGACAAGCATCAGTTTGATTTCTTCTTCCAATACCGGAAGGCGCTCTTGACTATTGTCCATTTCTTCTTTCGCCATTTCGCGCATTTCAGCGTCCGATTCATTGGCAAGGATATTTTTAGCTTCTTCAATATTACCCAGTAATTGGATATATTCTTTCCTTGCTTTCATCAAGTCGTCTAATTCCTTATATTCTTTAGTCAACTTGACATAACGTTTCTGGTCGGCAATCACTGCCGGGTCTGTGATAAGGGTAGATATTTCTTCAAAACGGGCTACGAGTCCGTCTAATTTTTCTAGTATGGTACTATTGTCTGCCATTCTTTAATATCTAAATTCTCCGAATTCGCTCTTAATGATTAATTCTGTTTGCTCGCATGCTTCAACACGTCCTACAATCTGTGCCGGGATACCGAATGACTCGGAGATAGCTATCACTTTTTCTGCATGTTCCGGTGACAGGTAGACTTCAAGACGATGTCCCATATTGAATACCTTGTACATTTCTGCCCAGTCCGTACCGCTTTGTTCCTGGATCGTTTTGAATAAAGGAGGAACAGGGAAAAGATTATCTTTTACTACGCGTACGTTTTCTACAAAATGCAGAACTTTAGTTTGTGCACCACCGGAGCAGTGTACCATTCCGTGGATTTCCGGACGCAATGCATCAAGCAATTTTTTGACTACCGGTGCGTATGTACGAGTAGGAGAGAGTACTAACTTACCTGCATTAATTGGAGAATCTTCCACGCTGTCTGTTAGTTTTAATTTACCGGAATAAACTAACTCTTCAGGAACTGCAGCATCATAGCTTTCCGGATATTTTTCAGCAAGATATTTTCCGAATACGTCGTGGCGGGCACTTGTTAAACCATTACTGCCCATACCGCCATTGTATTCTTTCTCGTAAGTAGCTTGTCCGTAAGAAGCCAGACCAACGATCACGTCACCCGGACGAATATTGGCATTGTCGATAACGTCTGAACGTTTCATGCGGCAAGTTACGGTAGAGTCAACGATGATGGTACGTACCAAATCGCCGACATCAGCAGTTTCACCACCGGTTGCATATACGCCTACACCCATTTCACGGAGTTCGGCCAGCAATTCGTCTGTTCCGTTGATGATGGCGGAGATTACTTCTCCGGGAATCAACAGTTTGTTACGTCCAATAGTAGATGAAACAAGGATATTGTCTACGGCACCTACACAAAGCAGGTCGTCGATATTCATAATCAATGCATCCTGCGCAATACCTTTCCAAACGGACAAATCACCCGTTTCTTTCCAGTACATATAAGCGAGAGATGATTTGGTTCCGGCACCATCGGCATGCATAATATTGCAATATTCCGGGTCACCTCCCAATATGTCCGGGATAATTTTGCAAAACGCTTTTGGAAAGATTCCTTTGTCGATGTTCTTGATGGCGTTGTGCACATCTTCTTTTGATGCGCTTACTCCACGCATCATGTATCGTTGATTACTCATGAGTTATAGAATTATATTGTATACGGCTGCAAAAGTACAGCTTTTTTTTGGTACAGCCTAGAAAAACAGTCAGGTAAATTCCGGAGTAAACTTTCGATTATCATACGGCTATGCGTGTAAAGCCAAGATTATAATGCATATTTTATATGTTCACTCCAGATTGAATCAATCAGTTTTCCGACTGTGGCATGGCACCTTAAACTATATTCACTGATGTTTATATTGTACTTTTCAAGCAATGCTTTTCTTAAATCAGCATACTGAATTTCTGCAACATAGAAACCTGTATTAAGTGTTATTAGTTTTCCCTTGCAGAAAGGGCGAACGAAATTGAATACATCATTTTTAGAACTGAACTTTCTCTTCTTTTGAGCTGGCGGAAGTGTATTGGGAATTATAGAAGTCTTTCTTTCCCATATTGCATTAACAAGATTTCCTATGGTAAATAGATTACTGATTGCTTTCTCACTATATGTTAATTCATAATCTTTATCTAAGATTTGAATTAAAGGATATATACGTAAACCTGCAGTGATGATATTGGTGTCAAGAGTTATTAAAGATCCTGTACATAAACTTCGAACCAATCCAAATACATCATTCTTGTTCTTGAATGCTTTGTTTTTATTTGAATTTACTACAGACGAATTTCCTGATGCCATATTTGTAGATCTGTTGACAGAAGGCGCTTCTTGTTTGGGTACGATAGGCTTTGATTGAGGTTGTGTTTTGACTTTTTGCTCTGCTAAAAGATCCTCATATTCTTTCTGTACTTTTCTAGCTTTAGTTTGTTCATCGGACAGGCGTTTTTGTAATTGTTTGTTTTCTTCTATAGAACACAATAAACGCTTCTCTTTATCGCGTAAATCATTTTTTATTTTTTCATTTTCTCTTGTGCTTTCTATTATGGAAAACTCTAATTCTTTGATTCGAGAATCTGATTCTTTATTTAGGATTTGCATCTGCTTGATTTCAATCTTAGCTTTTTGTATGGCAGATTCATTCTTTTTTAAATTCTCATTCATACTATTGCAATCTTCGGTAGCCTGCAAAAGAGAACGTTGCAATCGTTGATTTTCGATTTCTAAATTACTTTTTATGGTCTGCAGTTCGCTCACCATATTTATACTACGCCAATTGGTTCGCGCTACAGACAATTGTTTCTCATCCAATTGATAAGTGTCATTTCCATCAATGTAGTATAATATAGGAAAAGTCCAACCACATCTGCTGCAAAAATTAGAAGATATTGACACTTCCTTATCACATATAGGGCATATCTTGGTTGTATTTCCTATATATGTTTGTTTTTCAAATATTTGGTTGACTACATCTATTTGTTGTAAAGTCAAACGTTGACAGTCTTTTGCCAAAATGCTGATTTCTTCTTTTATCTTTTCCTTCTTTGCTTCAGCCTCTTTCTCTTGTCTAAGCTTTTCTTCTTCCCGTTGTTTTTGGGCAATATCTTCTTTGACTTTATTAATGGCACGGAGCAAATCTTTTAATGCATTTTGGGGATTTTCTTGATAATCGATATAATCTAATGGACGTATCAGAAGTTTAAATTTTTTGTTGTACTGGCAATTATCTATTTTTACAGGAATGATTGCTTTTTCTCCATCCAAAGCTTCGAATATTTCGCCCGCAGTCCATATCGATTCATTTGAATGTTTGGAGGATATAAATATGAGCATCTTAGATTCAGCTATTGCGCCTGTGATAATTTCAATGAACTCTTGTCCACTGTAAATTCCGTCTTTATCGAACCAGTAGGTAATACCATTTTCATCGAATACATTTTGGATTTCCGCTATGGCATTACCAGGTATTACATTGTAGTTTTCATCAACGTAATCTCTGCGTGAATAGCTTATAAAAACATCGTATTTGTATTTCATGTTATATTGTATTTACTAAAATGTGACCTCTGATTTATAGTGCGAATATACTCTTTTTGAGTGGAATAAAGAATAACAAAGAAATATTTTGTGAAAAAAAAGACGACATAAAGTAGTGTTCGATATTAGTACTTAAAATAGTTGTTGAAAATTTGATAATTAATTGATTCTCTATTGAAACAGATACTTGATTATTTCCAAGCGAATGCTTTAAGATTGCATCACGAATATAATGATTTAATGCTGTAAAATGACATTTGTGATTAAATGGAAAATAAATGTACTTTTCTATTAGAAAACCATGCTTATCTGGGCCATCTTTTGTAAAATGTGAGGTGGATATAAATAAAAATAGTGGGAAAGTTTCTTCTTTTCCCACCAGCTAAAGATTTATTTATATTGCTAAGTATCTCTAAATGTAAAATATAAAGATCGATTTAGCCTCTTTTTAGAATTCTACCTTCGGAGCCTTCTCACTTCCTTCTTCTGCTTCAAAATATGCTTTCTTATCAAAGCCGAACATTCCTGCAAAGATATTTTTGGGGAAACGGCGGATATTGGTGTTATAAGCCTGTGCAGCATCATTGAAATTTTTGCGCGCTACATTGATACGGTTTTCAGTTCCTTCCAGTTGAGCCTGTAATTCCAGGAAGTTTTGATTAGCTTTTAAGTCCGGATAATTCTCGGTAATAGCTAATAACTTGCCCAGTGCTGATGTTACAGCACCTTGTGCCTTTTGGTATTGCGCCAACTTTTCTGGTGTCAGATCGGCAGCGTCCACTTTAATTTGAGTTGCTTGGCTACGTGCGGCAACAACTCCTTCCAATGTTTCCTTCTCATGTGTTGCATATCCTTTCACGGTGTTTACCAGATTAGGAATCAAGTCGGCACGACGTTGGTATTGAGTTTCTACATTTGCCCATTGACCACTTACATTCTCGTCCATAGTAACCAGACCGTTATATACACTTACTGCCCATATGACAAGGATAGCCACAACGGCTAAGATGATAATAATTGACTTCTTCATGTTTCTTGTTTTTATTGAATTTGATAATTTGTTTTCTACTTATTTTCTTTAGAAACGAGAACCGGCGCCGCCGCCACCGCCCATTCCTCCGCCAAAGCTGCCTCCGCCAAAGCTGCCTCCGCCAAAGCTGCCTCCACCGAAACCGCCTCCGCCTCCGAAACTACCTCCGCCGAAGCCTCCAATAAATGGACCACCTCCGCCACCTCCCCGGTGGTGGTAATCATTATCATAACTTTGTTGGCGGCGTATGATGGTATGTCCGCAGTTTCTACATGTATAGGTAACATCCTCGGTTTTCACCCCGTTAATTCGGGATACGACAGCACTTCCGCTTCTCTGTAATTGATGTTTACCACAATTCGGACAACGGCTTTGTTTGCGTGCCGAAAAGAAAGCAAGACCTCCGCCAATAGCAATAAAACAAAGAATGGCAAGAACAAAATCAAAAGAACCACCGCTGTTCGAATCGGAGAGAGCATCATTTTCCATAGAACCGTCAAGCCGCTGACAAGTCGCTTTTAGGCCGGCCACCATTCCGGCATCCCAATTTCCGTCTTTCAGGTAAGGAATCATATATCTGGTTTGAATCCTTTTACAGATCGCATCGGGGAGCACTCCTTCCAAACCATAACCGGTATAAAACTGGATACAACGTTGATCTGTAACCAACAAAATAACCAATCCGTTATTTTTATCTTTCTTCCCTACACCCCATTTATTAAGTAACTGATGGCAGAAGTTGAAACAATCTTCTTCTCCGATTGATGGAACTACGGCAACCACCGTTTCAATTCCTGTTTGTTGTTCCAAGGCATAAAGCATGGAGTCTATACTGTCACAAGCTGCCTGTGAAAGTATGCCGGCCGGGTTGCAAACATATTGCATTTTGTTTTGCAGGTGAACTTTTGGGAGGTTGTCCACCGTGTATACTTTCTCTTGAGCTTGTAGTGGGAACAGAAGAAAAGTAGCTAGTATAAAAGTCAATATTGATTTCATAACGATTATTTTACGTTTGCAAATATAGAAACTTTTTCTGTTATGAATCTAAAACTCCTTGTTATAATAGGTTTAATGAATGTATCGCCCGACGAATGCACGGACTCGGTCGGTGTATTCCTGTTTATTCTCTTTGTATGAAACTGCATGAGCCGCTCCTGGAACAATCCATAGTTCTTTGGGTCCCGGTTTGGCTTCGTAGAGCGAATATACCATCCAGGTAGGCACATACGTGTCTTTATCCCCGTGAATAAACAGCATCGGAAGCTGTGATTTGGCTACTTGTTTCAGTGAGGAAGCCTCTTTAAAATTCCATCCATATTTCTTCTCGCAAAGCCAGCTTGTGGTATACATGAGTGGAAAAGGGGGAAGGTGGAAACTAGCTTTAAGCTCATGTGAGAATTCGTCCCATACACTGGTGTAGCCGCAATCTTCCACAAAGCATTTAACAAATGGTTTCTGTTCCTCACCGGACACCATCATGGTTGTCGCACCTCCCATTGAAATGCCGTGTACAACCATTTGTGTACTATCTCCGAAAATCTCATTGGCAATGTTCATCCATTGCAATACGTCCCAACGGTCTTTCCATCCCATCTGGATGGCTGGGCCTTCACTTTCTCCCTGATGTTGCAGGTCGGGAAGTAATATGTTATATCCTAAATCTCGATTATACAGATAACCAATCATAAACATACGGATAGCATTATCTGTATGTCCATGCACAATGACTGCTGTCTTACTGGTGGGTTGGGGAGCAGCAACATAATACGCATGAAGTTGTATTCCGTGCGGATTGATGATGAATGTATCTTTCAGTGCATCCACTTGTTTCAGGCTGTCCACCCATGGACGTAGGAAAGGGTAGTTTCTATACATGAAGGGATAAGAGTCAGCATCTTTAGACAAAATCTTGGCATTCGGAGTCAATGAAAAGTTTAACATATAAAAACTTCCTCCGATGGTGCAGCCGGTCAATGCCAGCATGATAATAATGATGCTATATACAACTTTTCTCCTCATAAAAACTCTCTCTAATCCTTATTTATGCCATATCTCCCATGCGGCAAATGCCTGGAGCAGCAGCATTTCCAGACCGTTTTTAACAACAGCCCCTTGTGCTTCTCCTTTTTTCATGAACAGCGTAACATTCGGATTATATAACAAATCATAGAGCAAATGGTTTGGAGTCAGTAGCTCATAAGGAATATTAGGGCAGAAATCTACCTTAGGAAACATACCTACGGGAGTACAGTTGACGATGATTGTATATTCTGCCATAATTTCGGGAGTCAGTTCCTCATAAGTCAGCATATCATCGGCTTTGTGGGTGCGTGATACGAATATACTTTCAATACCCAGGTTTTTCAGCCCGTGGTAGACGGCTTTGGAAGCTCCGCCGGTACCCAGAATCAATGCTTTTTGGTGATGAGGCTGCAATAAAGGTTGAATGGATTGAGTAAATCCGATGATGTCGGAGTTGTAGCCAACCAGTTTGACTTTCCCTTTCTGCTGGCGGATGATTTTAATGACATTCACAGCACCTATCTTTGCGGTATCACGGTCGAGTTCATCCAAAAAAGGAATCACTTGTTCTTTGTAGGGGATAGTCACATTAAGCCCGCATAAATTGGGATTCTCTTCGATAACTTCCATGAAGTTATTAATGCTGGGAATTTCAAAATTCACATACTCTGCATTGATACCTTCGGATTTGAATTTCTCATTAAAGTATCCGATAGAAAAAGAATGTCGCAGAGGGTAGCCGATTAAACCATATTTTTCCATAATCATTTATTGCTTAGTTGGGTTATTGGGTTTACTTTTTAGAAGACGTACTATTTCTTTTACTTTACCGTCAGGGTATTTGTCTTTATAGTATTCCGTCAAATCTTCGTATATCCAGAAATTATAAGGGCGGCCGATAAAGATATTGAAAGTGTTAGATGACTTCTCGCCGTCAATGCCTAATTTCAATTTTATATGGTTGTATATTTGGTCGTCAGGAGGAATAAGTCTGCAAGTTTTGGCTATTTCAGTCGTTATTCCATACATACCATGAGCTTCTGCTTCTTCGATTGCGAATTCCTTTTTTGTTATAGGAAAGCCATCAGAATTGAGTAATGTATATGTACCGGAGTTCTTTTCCTGAATAGATATACTGTATGATTCTCCATTGGTATAGGGAGATTTACTCTCTAAATCGGCTTTTATTTTTTCTTTAATTTCGTCCGTTTCTACATCTATGCCATATTCTACGGCAACGATATCGAATTTCTGTTCAGATTGAGAGGGGGGGCTGGTAATTACTAAACCTTGTTTCTGGTCAATTTCTTGTCCGTTCAGGCAGAATTTCCGGTCGAATACGGGTTCTTTCTTTGATTTCCAGGTCAGTTTACTGGAAAAAGTGATGACAGATGGTTCTTTTCCGTCATTCCAGTCTATTTCTACTTTCTCATTATCGAATGTATGATCGCCATTGAATTCCCCGAAAGTCAGATAATATTTTCCGTCTTTGCTTACTCCTGTTTGCAGACCTGTGAAATAGGCCATATAAGCTCTGGTGCGTTCGTTTAGCGGAGCATCTTTTTCGTAAGTCTCCCCTTTGTAGATCGCTTTTATTCCTTGATTGGCGATAGAGCCTTTGGTGAGTGGATTCAGTAAGTCATTGCCTTGAGCATCCTGTACTGAAATGTAAAGAACTATGGGAGCAAAATCCCATATTAGGTCATCTCCTCCATTGTTTGCCGGATCACAAGAGGTGAAATTGATACAACAAAAAATGCAGAGTAGAAATAGTCCAATTGATTTTGTTGTTTTCATAAGGTTACATTATTAGGTTATTTGGTTGCGGTATAAAGAGTGCAGATACCAAAGGTCAGCCGTTTGAAGTTGACTTCGCTAAAACCGGCTCGGGCGATGACTCCTTTCATGACTTCCCCTTGAGGAAATACTTTGATGGTGTCCGGCAGATAGCGGTAGGCACTGTTATCTTTGGATAGAAGCTTACCCAATAATGGAATGACGACTTTAGAGTAGATGGAAAACAGTTGTTTCATCGGGAAGCGGTCCGGAGTGGTAAGTTCCAGAATAACAAGATGACCGCCCGGTTTCAGTACGCGGCACATCTCGGAGAGCCCTTTGTCGAGGTCTTCGAAGTTGCGGATACCGAAAGCTACAGTAATAGCGTCAAAATCATTGTCGGCAAAAGAGAGTGAAGTGCAGTCCTCCCGGGCAAAAGATATTTTATCCGACAGTCCTTCCTTTTTTACTTTTTCACGTCCCACATTCATCATACCTTCCGAGATGTCCGTGCCGATTAGTTCGGCAGGTTGCAGTTTGCGGCAGGCGAGGATGGCAAAATCCCCTGTACCGGTCGCTACATCCATCATTCGCTGCGGTTGAAAAGGGTGTAACCAGGCAATAGCTTTTTTGCGCCAGCTGCGGTCGATACCTAAAGATAAGGTATGGTTCAGCTTGTCGTAGGCATGTGCGATGTTGTCGAACATACGTTCCACTTGCTCGGTCTTTTTTCCTTCTTCGTCGTAAGGCTTGATATGTTGTTGCGGGTAATCCATTTTTTAGTTGATAGTTGATAAATGATAGTTGATAGTTGAAGAAGATAGTTGATAAATGATAGTTGGAAGATGACAGAGTTAATAGTTATATGCGATAAGCTGCATATTAACTATCATTTATCATCTATCAACTATCATTTATTATCTGTCATTTATCGCTTATCAGCTGTTCAAAAAAGTTTCGACGTTTTTGAATATACGTTCAGCGATATTGCTAGTATCTTCTTTCACGAATTTCTCACCGGTGATGTTTTCGAACAATTCGATGTAGCGGTCACTGATACTTTGTACGATAGCCGGAGTCATTTCCGGTACTTTCTGACCGTCTTTGCCTTGGAAGCCGTTTTCCATCAACCATTCGCGAACGAATTCTTTAGAAAGTTGTTTCTGCGGTTCGCCTTTTTCGAAACGTTCCTGATAACCTTCAGAGTAGAAATAGCGGCTTGAATCCGGAGTGTGGATTTCGTCCATTAGGTAGATAGTGCCATTGTGCTTACCGAATTCGTATTTTGTATCTACGAGGATCAGTCCGCGCTCTGCTGCGATTTCAGTACCGCGTTTGAAAAGGGCTAATGTATATTTTTCGAGAATTTCATACTCTTCCGGAGTAGCCAGTCCTTGTTTTAGGATTTCTTCTTTAGAGATGTCTTCGTCGTGCAATCCCATTTCAGCTTTCGTAGTCGGAGTAACGATGGGTTCCGGGAATTTCTGGTTTTCGCGCATTCCGTCCGGCAACTTCACGCCGCAAATTTCGCGTACGCCGCTTTTGTAAGTACGCCATGCGCTACCACACAGGTAACCGCGTACAATCATTTCTACCGGAAAACCTTCACACAATACGCCTACCGTTACCATTGGGTCCGGAGTAGCCATTTTCCAGTTCGGACAGATGTCAGTAGTGGCATCGAGGAATTTAGCTGCAATCTGGTTCAGCATTTGTCCTTTGTAAGGAATACCTTCAGGAAGTACTACGTCAAAGGCCGAAATACGGTCGGTTGCTACCATGACGAGTTTTTCGCCGTTGATGTTGTACACATCGCGCACTTTTCCGTGGTACACGCTTTTCTGTCCCGGAAAGTTGAAATCTGTTTTTGTTAATGCTTTCATTGTCTTTATTATAATTACAAATTACAAGTTACAAATAACAAGTCGCAATAGGATTTCGAATCTAAAGACGATTAGTCTTTGGCCAGTTTCACCGGACGTTCGCCGTTGATAACCAGTTGTTCGTTTTTCCGTTTCTCCCGTTCGGCTTTCGCTTCTTTGTCGAATTTTTCGTAAGCATCCACGATACGTTCCACCAGTTTATGGCGTACGATATCTTTTTTATTCAGTTCAACAAAACTGATACCTTTCACTCCCTTTAAGATGCGGAGAGCTTGCACCAATCCCGATGTTTGTGAAGCGGGGAGGTCAATCTGTGTCATGTCTCCCGTCACAATCATTTTGGTGTTCATACCCATACGGGTGAGGAACATTTTGATTTGCTGTGTGGTAGTATTCTGGGCTTCGTCCAAAATGACGACCGCATCATTCAGCGTGCGTCCGCGCATAAAGGCTAACGGGGCAATCTGGATAATGTTCAATTCCATGTATTCCTTTAACTTGGCAGCAGGTATCATATCTTGCAGGGCATCGTATAAAGGTTGCAGGTATGGGTCGATCTTATCTTTCATGTCGCCGGGCAGGAAACCGAGCTTTTCTCCGGCTTCTACGGCGGGGCGGCTAAGGATGATTTTTTTGATTTCTTTATTCTTCAATGCACGTACGGCGAGGGCGATAGCGGTGTATGTCTTTCCCGAACCTGCCGGACCGATGGCAAATACCATATCATTCTTGGCGAATCCTTCTACCAGTTTCAACTGGTTTTCACTTCGGGGGATGATAGGTTTTCCTGTGACACTGAACACAATCACGTTTCCTGTCTGTTCTGCTTGCGGCGCATTTCCTTTTATAATGTCAATGATAACTTCTTCTTTCAGTGAATTATATTCGGCGCAGTACTTTTCAAGTTTGGTGATATTTTCTTCGAAGGCACACATTTCTTCCTCGTCGCCCAGCACTTTGATGACATTGCCTCGGGCAACTATGCGTAGCTTTGGATATAAAGCTTTAATTAACTGTATGTTGGCGTTGTTTACGCCGTAAAAAATAACCGGATCAATGTCCTCAAGAACAATCAGCTTCTCTATCATTAAGTTGTATTAAAGAAAAATTTCTGCAAATTTAATGAAACGTTTTGGATTCTCTGATTGTTTGGAGGTGAATTTTACTGCAATTTACATTCATCTTCCGTTCATCGGGCAGTAATATGGAAACAACCTTGCTTCAGTTCGTATTTGATATAGCATTTTTCAGCTTGTCGTAGATCTCTTAAAACTTCGGATAGAACAAGTTTCAGTGTGTCGGCACTCACGTCCTGCATAGGGCGACCGTCTTTATCTTCCACTTTCTTAAAACGTTTCCAACTAACATCAAAAGTAGCCCCGAAACAATGTGCCGAGTTGGCGGAGGCATTTCCATTGCGACGGCGGAGACGTTTCACATCGTTTTCAGTACGTAGTACGGAGGTGATGATTACCTGATTGGGATTCAGCCCTTTGGCAGCCAATGAATCGAGAAAGTTGGAGCCGATTGTATCGAGCAATGCGCTGGCACGTGGAACGAGGTAGGGAATGGAATGTGTCAATGAATCCACTGCATAAAATTCATTATCAGTGATATGAGTCAACTTTTCTTTCATTGCTTCCGCTTCCTCTCGGTCTGCCAGCGGGCTAATACCTATCTTTTTAGCGACTTCCAGATGTGCATCGTTCAAATCAGGGAAAGAACGTTTGTAACTGACAACGCCACGAATATTGTGCGGCTTGTTCAATTTCAGTGACATGTCTTTCTTTTTGCAGCTTGAAGTAAGCGTTGTAAGCCCAATAACAAGTAAAAATAGCGGTAATATGCGAAGCTTGTAAGTAGTCATTTTGTATTTTTTGCCCGCAAATATACGCTATTTTTTCATACGTTCTATGTTTTGCATTATTTTCCGCCTCATATCTTTTACGGGTCACTCTAAAATATTTTCCGGTATTTCCGGACGGGTATCAAGAGTGCCTATAATGGTATAATCCGTGTTATCTATTGTTGTCTTCAGCGTTGGTATTATTAAATAATCACTTCTAGTAAGAGCCTTGTTAATAAGTTGCTCCCAATCTATCTTTAAATATCTTTGTATAAGATTGATAACTGCATTTACACTTGTAACTCCATCAAATAGTTCAAATCTTAATTTGTGAGGGGTGGGAGGGGTTGATGCATCCGTGAAATTTCCTTGTTCGTCAGATGCATAATTTAATGTTAAATAAGGTATGGCGTATGTAGGAGATGAGTTGCCGAAACCATTTTCTAATTTGACTGAAAAATCGTATGTTCCTTTGGCTATCGGATTTTGGGATAGTTCGTTTTTGGAGTCGCTATATCGGAAGAAATAGCAATCTTTAGATTCATTGTTAATCAAATAGACCACAGTGCCATTGGACAGTGCCGGATGATTACTTTCTTTTATTGCGTATGCCAAATAACTGTCTATAATTTTAATTTTTAATTCAACTATTTCGTTGGTGATATTATCTTTTACTTTCACCTTTGTTTCTCCTTTCTTTTTGGGGGTAACTTTTAAACTTCCCATTCCTATTGAGCTGGATAAATCTACATCGATGCTTAAAATATCAGTTTCTTCTACAGTCACGGTATAGTCTCTGTTTCCACCTCTAATGGTAATATCTGTTGCTCTTAATAAAGGTTGTTCGTAATACTCTTTTTCAAAGGATAAAGGATATATCTTTTCTTCATTATTATTGCCACAGCTAAAAAAGATAATTGTACAGAGGAATGACAGTAGTGCTCCAAGTAAATGTTTTGTTTTCATGATTATTTTGTTTTATAGTTTTGCAGGAGAGATATAGTCTTATAAGTTCCTGTGTTGACGTTGGAGGCAAATATAAAGATTTTATCGATATGTTGGAGTAAATAGTGTATTTATTTCCTGTCCTCCAGCTATTTTCATACATTTGTAGCGGTTTATAAAAATAGGCCACTTTCCCACTAAACATAACACACATGAAAACAGATTTCGATTACAATTCTATGCCCGTTAGCTTCGCTCATTGCTTGAATGGACATTGTTTGCGTGCGGACAAATGTTTGCGGCGACAAGTAACTCTCCGAATGCCGAAAGAGCGGGCTGCTGTAATGGTTATTAATCCCGAACATGTCACTTCCGATGGTGTAGACTGCACTTACTTTATTGATGAAAAGCCGGTGTTGTTTGCACGGGGTATGAAACATTTGCTGGATCGGGTGCCGCTTGCTGATGCCACCGTTATCAAACGACAGATGATAGCCTACTTTGGCAAAACGATCTATTACCGTTGTTGCAACAAGGAGCGGCTGATTAAACCGAAGGAGCAGGAATACATACAGGGACTTTTCCGCAGGCGGGGAGTTACAGAAACGCCTCAATTTGACGAATATATAGAATACTATGATCTTGGGTAAGTATATCCGTTAGTTCCGGTAGTCTCACATATTGTGGGAAAGTATTCTTTTATATTATGGGAATTTATTCCCGCAAAATAAGGGAATAAATTCCCTCCAGCTAGGGAATCTTTTCCCATAATATATGGGACTACCGGGGACTGTAATACCCTGATAATAGTTGACTGCCTTTTTTCTTATCTTCGGGTTGGGTTGACATTTATTATGTAGGTATTATATAGCAGTCCCGGTATGAGAAATGCATGATGAAAGTATGAGAAATACCGGTTTTTTATGACATTTCAGGCAAAATATTATGAGAAACAGCTTTTTGAAAAGTATTTCTCATAGTGCTATTGCTTTGAATTACAGGTAATTATTCTATGGATTATGAGAATATGAGAAATGATTTTGCAAAATCATTTCTAGTGGCGCGACATTCCGGGATTATTGTAATTGTATACAAAGAATGAGCGATATGGCTTCACGACTTATTACATATTTTGTGTTACATATTTTATGTAACATAAAGAACGTAATAAATCCGGAATGTTCAAAGAAGATTTATTCGAGTTATATATAAAAAACAAACGCTGATGAGAACAAGTAATCATGCTTTTCTCATCAGCGTATATTATGTTGGATTACAACTATTTCTTATCTTTTTTCTCGTCAGCTTTTGTTGCAGGCTTTTCCTCCGTTTTGCTTTCCGGATTGATAATACCCTTCACTGTTTCACCGATAGGAAGCTTGTCCAATACGCCAAGGCTCGGAGCTACTGTCTTTACTAATGTGTTCAGGAAATTGCTAGTTCCACCGTTTCCTCCGTCGAATACAGTGATATTTCCTAGGTTCATGTGTTCGAACGCCTTCACCTGTTCGCCGGCGATTTCCTTCCACTGGTCTACCATCTTATATTGGATAGCGATAGCTGGATTCGATTCAGCTGCTCTTACCATTGCTTCGAAACCTTCTGCTTCCGCAAGTAATGATTTCTTCTTACCTTCCGCTTCTGCTTCCAGTTTCAATTGGATAGCTTTTGCTTCCGCTTCGGCTTGTGCTAAAGTAGCCTTTGCGCGTGCTTCCGCTTCGCGGGTAATCTTTTCAGCGATGGCATTTGCTTGCAGGATAGCTTCCTGTCTGGCGATTTCCGCAGGAACAATCTTTTCAGCCTTCAATGAAGATTCCACTTTCCGTGCCTTAGCTTCTTCCACTTCCTTTTGCGCAATTTCGCGTGCAGTTTGTACGGCAGCTTCCGATTTTGCGGTAGCTTCACCTGCTTGCTTATCGGCATTAGCTTGTGTTACAGCTAGTTCAGCATTGGAAAGTGCTACCTCTTTCTGTGCGTCATTTCGTCCGATAGCAGCTTTCTTGGCAGCTTCCGCCTGTTTGATTTCCATATCCGAGTTTAGTTCGGCAACACGGCTTTCTTTTTCTGTATTTGCCTGCTCGATACGGATATTCTTTTCGGCTTCAGCCTTTGCTACTTGTGATTCTTTTTCTGCATTGGCAATGGCTACTTGTGAGATTCTGTCCTTATCTGCATTTGCAACGGAGATTTCCTGTAGTTTTTTGGTTTCTGCAATAGCAATATCCTGATCTTTGCGGGTTTCTGCTACTTTCGTTTCACGCTCCTTTATTTGATTGGCAATTTTGATAGCACCCAGCTTTTCCTGTTCTTCGATGTTAGCCTGTGCCTCGTTCAGTGCTTTACTTTCAGCTTCCTTACCTAAGTTGACAATGTAGTTGGCAGCGTCGCGAATATCACTGATGTTGATGTTCATCAGATACAAACCGAATTTGCGAAGTTCAGTATCAATATTATCTTTCACTTTAGCCAGGAACTTATCCCGGTCAGAATTTAATTCTTCGATAGTCATATCGGCGATCACCATACGCATCTGACCATATACAACATCAGTAATTAAGTTCTGCTTGTCATCCATCGTCAGACCCAGCATACGTTCTGCGGCATTCTGCATCACTTCGGGATCTGTGCTGATGGCTACGGTGATTGTAGTCGGCACATCTACACGAATATTCTGAGCGGATAGCGCACCGGTCAGTTTACATTCGATCTGCATGGGTTTCATGGACAGGAATTCGTAGCCTTGAATAATAGGCCATACGAAGGCTGCACCACCGTGGTATAGTTTTGCCGACTTTTTATCTCCTCCCGTTTTACCATATACGACGAGTACCTCGTCACTCTTACATTTGCGGTAACGGGAAAGGATACCAATGAAGGTAAGCAAAATGACTGCCACTAATATAGCAGCCATTATCAACATTTCTTGTGTCATAAAATTATGTATTTGAATAGTTATTGAATGAACAGTGTTCCGTCTTTGTAACTGGTGATGATTGTTCGGTCTCCAGTCTGGTATGTTTTTCCGGATTCGGAGATGACGTCTACTTCACGCATGGCTCCGTCCCGGGTGGTCTGTACAGTATATTTGCTGTCGCTTTGCTTGAAGTAGATGGTACATTCTCGTCCCACAAGTTGATCTGTCTGTTCAGAATGATTCACTTGTTGCAGTTGATAAGCTTTCTTATAGAGAAACCACACAGCGAGAACAAAGAAAAGACCCACCAGAATTCCGATGACATAACTTTGAATTTCAGTGTTTCCCGCTAAATACATGTACCAGCCGAATCCGATTCCAAAATGAGTTAGTCCTTTAAAAGAAACTACGCTACTGATGTCAGCATCTACGTCTACATCTGCATCTATGTCTCCGAAAAAGATGGATAGAACGAATTGGATTACAAATATTCCTGTTGTCACAAGGGCAATAATAAGGAAAATGGTACTACTCATAATTGTGAGGTATTAGTGAATCATGATTATTTTGTTCTCCAAATATACAGGTTTATGCGAATTATACAAAGATAAATGAGATAAAATGACTACTTTTGCGCGCGAAAACCCTAAAAAAGAGGAATTAGCGTGCAAAGGTATTTTATTTATTTGGCTTACGACGGAACCAACTATCACGGTTGGCAGATTCAACCGAATGGGATTAGTGTGCAGGAATGTCTGATGAAGGCATTGTCTACCTTTCTGCGTCGCGAAATTGAAGTAATAGGAGCAGGCCGGACGGATGCGGGAGTGCATGCCTCTCTGATGGTTGCTCATTTTGATTCCGATGAACTGTTGGATACTACTTCTGTTACTGATAAATTAAATCGTCTGCTACCTCCCGATATTTCCATTTATCGTGTTTGCCGGGTTCGGCCGGATACCCATGCCCGTTTTGATGCGACTGCGCGAACTTATAAATATTATGTGACGACATCGAAATATCCTTTTAACAGGCAATATCGCTGGCGTCTTTATAACCAGTTGAATTATGAACGCATGAACGAAGCAGCGCGTATCCTTTTCGAGTACAACGATTTTACGAGTTTCAGTAAACTTCATACGGATGTAAAGACCAATATTTGTCATATCACTCATGCAGAATGGACGCAGGAAGAAGATGCTACCTGGGTGTTTACCATTCGTGCCGACCGTTTCTTGCGGAATATGGTGCGAGCCATTGTAGGCACGCTCATTGAAGTGGGACGCGGGAAACTGACTGTTGAAGGTTTCCGGCGGATTATAGAACAGCAGGACCGTTGCAAAGCCGGGACATCTGCTCCGGGGCAAGCCCTGTTTCTGGTCAACGTGGAATACCCGGAAAGTATATTTGAATGTGATGACCAGCAATCATCTATAACTGGCGAACCGTCTGTCGCTGATAACTTATAATTGGTAATTAGTAAATAATAAATATTCTCATGTGGTTATTATTAGCATTCCTCTCGGCTACTTTGCTGGGCTTTTATGATGTATTCAAGAAGAAATCGTTGAAAGATAATGCAGTACTTCCTGTTTTGTTTCTAAATACATTCTTTTCCAGTCTCATCTTTCTACCGTTTATCCTGATATCCGTTTATCAACCGGACTTGTTGGGAGGAACAATATTCAATGTTCCCGTTGCTGGTTGGGAACAGCATAAATATATTATCATCAAGTCGTTCATCGTATTGTCTTCGTGGATATTCGGATATTTCGGAATGAAACATTTGCCCATAACCATTGTAGGACCTATCAATGCCACCCGTCCGGTGATGGTGCTCGTGGGAGCTATGCTGGTATTCGGTGAACGATTGAATCTCTATCAATGGATTGGTGTGATGCTGGCCATTGCCTCTTTCTTTATGTTGAGCCGTTCGGGAAAGAAAGAAGGAATTGATTTTAAGCATAACAAATGGATCTTTTTTATTGTACTGGCTGCCATTACAGGTGCTATCAGTGGTTTGTATGATAAATATCTGATGAAGTCTCTGAATCCGATGTTGGTGCAATCCTGGTATAATGTTTATCAGGTGTTTATCATGTGTCCTATCCTGTTGTTGCTTTGGTGGCCTAAAAGAAAGTCCACTACTCCGTTCCGCTGGGATTGGACGATTATCCTGATCTCCATTTTCCTTTCTGCTGCCGATTTTGTTTACTTTTACGCATTAAGTTACGATGATTCGATGATTTCTATCGTTTCGATGGTCCGTCGGGGAAGTGTGGTTGTTTCTTTTACTTTCGGTGCGCTTTTCTTCCGTGAAAAGAATTTAAAAAGCAAAGCGATTGACCTTATACTGGTGTTAATCGGAATGATATTCTTATATTTGGGGTCTAAAAGTTAAAACAGTTACACAAGACTGTTTGTCATAGGTTAAATAAGATAGATATGAAAATAAATAAACTTGTTATTACTATATTCTTCTCTGCTGTCGGACTTTTTGTTTCGACTGCTCTTCAGGCACAAGAGGCCAAAACGTTGTTTGTGAATATGCCGGATTCTCTAAGCCCCTTGCTTACAAAAGTGAATCGTGAAGATTGCATAGACTTTCTGGAAAGTAAGATGAAAGCGCAAGTAGAAAACCGTTTTGGCAAGAAGTCGGAGATGACTGATCTTAGCAAAGACTATATCCGTATGCAAATGTCAGCTCAATCGACCTGGCAGATGAAAGTGTTGGCATTAAATGATTCAACGAACGTAATCTGTACAGTCTCTACTGTTTGTGCTCCTGCCTGTGATAGCAGCATCCATTTCTATACGGACGACTGGAAACCGCTTACAACATCTCTCTTTATTACCCTGCCCCTGATGGATGATTTTCTGAATGCTCCCGATTCAGCAGGAGTTTATGAGTTTGATGAAGCACGCCGTTCGGCAGATATGCTATTGATGAAAGCCGATTTTAATAAAGAAAATACGGAACTGACACTTACGTTAACAACCCCCGACTATATGTCAAAAGAAACAGCAGAGAAACTGAAACCGTTTCTCCGCCGCCCTGTAGTCTACCATTGGAAAAATGGAGCATTCTCAATTTAATAAGCATTCGTTGATGAACGCTATCATTTCCGGTGTGTTTGCTTCCACACTTTGAAGTAATTTGAATTGTGCTTTGGTGCGAACGAGGTTATGTTCCGGATATTTGATTTTATAATAAGTATCTCCGTTGATATAATCTGCCAGGAACCGTACACACTGCATGTATGGGAATAAAGCCGCCGCATAAGGAAGATTCTCAATCTCGATCTGAGTCAGGAATGATTTGGCTCCTTTCAGATAGCCCTTGGTAAATGCTTTGAATATTTCCATATTGAAGTTTACACGATCAAGGTCTTTGTCGTCTTCATCACCTGTGTTGGCACCTGTACGTAAGAAGTCACCATAATCGGAGAATATAAAGCTAGGCATTACCGTATCCAGATCAATGACACAAAGCACTTTACCATCCTCGTCGAACATCATGTTATTCACTTTCGTATCGCAATGGCAAACGCGTTTGGGAAGTTTCCCTTCACGATATAAACGTTCAGCCTTACACATTTCATCTGCGCGTTTCTCTATTTCATCCAGATAGTACTTCACTTCTGCTACCCGTCCGGCAGCATCCTTCGCAACGGCTTCACGTAGTTGTTTGAGACGGAACTCCATGTTGTGGAAATCGGGTATGGTTTCACCCAATGTTTCCGGAATATCGGCCAGCATAGCCTGGAAGTTACCGAAGGCTTCTCCTGCATAATTGGAATATTCGGGATTTACCGTCTCATACGTTTTTGCACGTGGGATGAATACCATCACACGCCAATAACTGTCACCGTCAAACCAGTATGTTTTACCTTCTTCTGTTTCGAGGAAACTCAACACCTTGCGGTCTATATCCGATTCTCCGGCTTCCGTCAGTTTCTTGCGAATGTGATTGGTAACAGCGCTAATATTGGATTGAAGCATTTCTACATTCTGGAAAATGGCATGATTGATGCGTTGCAAAACATAGTCGGGAGCATCTGCTTCTTTGGTGTTTACTTTATAAGTGTCGTTGATAAGTCCTGCACCCAAAGGTTTGATTTCTTCTATCGTACCTTGGACTTTAAATTTAGCTACGATGCTAGATAAATCTTTCATGTTTTTTTTCTTTAAAAATTTATACTAAGGTTATCGATAATCATATTTAGCAGCTTCGTTGGCCTGGTTAGCCGAGCGAACGGGTACTAATGTGAAGCCCCACTGGTAATCACGGTTAGCCGGGATCTGGTGGAAAGGTTCCGGGCGAGCACCCCAACTGTCATATCCGCCTACTCCTTGTTGCTTCATATCTACACAAACCTCAACGAAATCTCTGGGAGTGATGTCGTTGACATGATGCATTCTCCGTAATACGTTGCGGGCAGCGTTCTCGTCGTGATTGGCAACCTCTTCCGGGCTGAAGTTATTCCATTGGTAAGGGTGGGGCAGAGCTTCTTCAGAGTCAAAGTCTTCGATAGAGTTGCGCAAGGCATTGAAACCGATAAGACTGTCCGCTACCAACACCAGGCCGTTTCCTTTATTAGGAGATAAAGCGATCCAACGGGTATCAGTGTGATGTCCGTTTTCCTGTGGACGCACATAGTTGAAGTACATTTGATCCGCTGTTGTCTTATATACGCCAACGAGCGTTCCGTGATTGCGGTCGATATAATTCTCTTCCGGACCACGGCCAAAGTATTGTACATTGTTCATCTGTGCCGGCAAGCGGAAACGCACACCGATACGGGGGACTTCCAGTTTGGAGGCAGCCTTGCGGGCAGCATCACTTCCGGGAGTAAATGTAGCCATGCGGGTAGCTTCGGAAACTTCTGTTTCTGTAGGCTGCATATCCGTTGATGTGAATTTGGCATTTACGTTAACTATTCCGTTCGGATAGATTTTGTAAGTGACAACATACAAGTTGCCGGCAGCCAGTAAGTAGGTTACATTTAAGGAGACTGCTTTATCTTCTGCTGTCATGGTGGCATCCGTTATGCGGAAGTTTTTGCTTGATTGTTTCCATACCTGCAAACGTTTAGGAGTGCTGTTACCATAGTCATTATCATTAGGAGCACGCCAGAAGTTAGGCTGAATACCAAATCCGTCTTTGAAATATTCTGTACCATCTACTTTATACGAGGTTACTAATCCGCTATTCTTGTTGAATACAAAGTTTACTTTGGAGGAAGAAACGATTAATTCATCTCCTTGAATCGTTGTTTTCAATGCCGGACCGTTTGCTTTATATATACTCTTCTCTGCCTGGATAGGAAGTTGGAACTGGTCGTATGCAATTTCATATCCGGTTGGAATCAACGGTTCAGGCTCTGTGGTTGTTACACTGAAGTTGACAAAATATTCTGTTCCCGGTTGGGCTTTCAGACCATTTACCGGTACGGTGAATTCTTTAGAGGCTTGCGGAGCAATATCCAAAGATACTTTTCCACCTTTTATTGTCTTTCCGTTAGCAAGTACATTGTAGTGAATCTGATATTTTTTCAGGTTAGTGAAATAGAAACGGTTGGTGATTTTGAATATACCGGCTGCGGCATCTACTGCTTCAAAACCTACATTCTGATGTACATATTTCACTTCAGCCATTGCCGGATGCGGACCACGATCCGGATTGACAAGACCGTTGCAGAGGAAGTTACCATCGCTAGGTGCGTCTACGCCGAAGTCACCTCCGTAGGCCCAGTATTCTCTTCCATTCTTATCTTTTTGGAGAAGACCTTGGTCTACCCAGTCCCAGATATATCCACCTTGGAGATTCGGATATTTGTAAATTGCCTGCCATTGTCCCCACAGGTTTCCCGTGGAGTTTCCCATGGCATGTGCATACTCCGAAGGAGCTACAGGACGGTCGCTACCATTCTTTCCGATATTTTCCAGCCAGTCGGCACCCGGATATTGCGGAACATACATATCGGAGTTCCATTCCCATTGAGCACGTTCGTAGTTGACCGGACGATCCATCAGATCTTTGTCTGCCTCTTTCAACCACAAATAAGTCTGATAGAAATTATATCCGTTTCCGGCTTCATTTCCCAGCGACCAGAATGTAACGCTCGGATAATTCTTATTACGTTCAAACATATTGATGGTACGATCCATGTGCGGTTTCAGCCATTCGGGATTGTTACCCAGTGAACCGCCTTTCCGGAGATCATAATACATTCCGTGGCTTTCCACGTTGGCTTCATCATATACATAAAGTCCGTATTCATCACAAAGCTCATAGAAACGGCGGTCTTGCGGATAGTGGCAAAGGCGTACACTGTTTAAGTTATGTTGTTTCATCAGTTCGAAGTCACGGCGCATTAAATCCTCTGTAACATAATGACCTGTTGACGGATTATGTTCGTGGATATTTACCCCTTTCAGTTTCAGAGGCTGACCGTTGATGAATAAGCAGACATACGGTTTTCCGTTAGCAGCCTTCTGTTCGATAGGCTTGATCTCAATCCGGCGGAATCCTACATTGAAAGGAATGATTTCATTGATTTTGCCATTCTCTTTTACTGTCATCAACAGTTTGTATAGATTCGGATGTTCGGAGGTCCATGTGCTGACATCTGTCAGATTCTTATCGAAAGAAAGTGTACGTACTTCGTTCGATGGAATATAGGCTGTCTTCTCTTCAGTAGCTACAACTTTTCCTTGTGCATCTAATAGTTCATAAACTAATATAAGATTAGTTGCAGCCTTTTCGTGATTTCTCAAATCGACATTTAAACCGAAGATTCCATTTTTGTAACTGTCGTCCAGCGTAGACTTAATTCGGAAATCTTTGAGAGCTGCTTTAGGCTGTGAATACAGAAAAACATCGCGTTCAATACCACTCATACGCCAGAAGTCTTGACATTCAAGATAGGAACCGGTGCTCCAACGGAAGATTTTAACTGTAAGTACGTTCTTTCCCGGCTTCACGTAATTGTTGATAAGAAATTCTGCCGGATTCTTGGAGTCTTCGCTATATCCTACTTCTTGTCCGTTGATATATACATATACGCCGGACTTAGCTCCTGCCAAATGCAAGTAGATATCCCGCCCGTCCCAGTCTGCCGGAATATCGATGTCCCGGCGATAAACTCCTACCGGATTGGCTTCGGGAAGAGTAGGAGGTTGTGGATTGCGCGGTTTGAATTCATAACCATGATTGGTGTAGATGGCTATTCCGTGTCCTTGTACTTCCCAGTTGCCGGGCACCTGAATATCATCCCACGAATCTGTATTGGTGTTCGGATCGGTAATGTTTTCGGGAAGTTTTTTATAAGAGTCTACAAAGTAGAATTTCCAGGTTCCGTTCAGCAAGCGGTAATACTTGCTTCGTTCGAACTTGCCACTCAAGGCATCAGCGCGATTGTTGTATGTCATAAAAGAAGTACGTGGATACTCTTTGTTAACTTCAACTACCTGCACGTCCTGCCAATAAGGTTTCACGGCTTTCTCAGCCATTGTACTAAGTGTTGTCAGGGAAAATATTCCCATGAAAATGCCTGTTAATAAGTTGGGGGTTGGTCGAAATTTCATGTTTCTCAATATTGGTTTTTCATTTCTTTTTTATTTTACTTTAATATGATCGAATCCTTCTCCATATACTCCAATGACAGCACTTTGCGATACAAATGCATTCGGGTCTATGTCTTTTATTAACCGGAAGATGATAGGCGATTCCCTTTTCTTGGCTAATACAAACATCATCTTAACTTCTCGTCCTGTATAAAAGCCGGTTGCATTGATAATCGTTACTCCCCGGTGTGGGTATTCGTTAATATGCCGTCCTATTTCTTCATATTTGTTGGATATGATAAAGAACTGTACGGATTGACGGGCGCTATTCACTACCTGGTCGAGAACGAAACTACAAATATAAAGAGTTACAAACCCATACACCACTTTTTCCCAGTCTTTTAAGACAAAATAACTGGAAGAAATGATAATCATATCGCAGATGAGCACGACTCTTCCTAATGTGATGTCCCGGTATTTGTTGATGATGGCTGCAATAATATCTGTACCTCCCGTACTTCCATTAGCCGAAAAAGCAACACCTATGCCGCCTCCACAGAAGGATGCTCCGATGACACATGCCATAAAGGGCTGGTCGTGGAGAAGCCCGAAACCTGCCGTCAATTTTTGAATGACGGACAGAAAGAAGGTGAGGGTAAATACACCAAAAATAGTTTTGATGCAAAACTTTAGTCCCAGCAACTTGAGGGCCAGTAGTAGCAAGAAGAAGTTGATGCTGAAGTACGTATATTGTACCGGAAAACCTGTGGCCCAATATACGATAGAAGCAATACCCGGTACTCCCCCGGTGGTGATATCGTTAGGCAACAGAAAAACGGTCCAACCGATACCATACAAAATCATGCCGATGGCAATCATTACATAATCTCTGGCTTCACGGATAATGCTTTGCTTAGAAGGCTTTGGAATAGCTGTTTTCATAAACGTGATTATGATAATCTATAAAATGTTCAAACACGAACCCATGAATAATCCGGCTTTAGAGGAGAAGCCGGATTGGTTCATTATGCTCGTGCTAAAAGGAAATATGCTGTTTTATTTTGCAAAAGCGTGACGGTAGCCTTGTACTTTATTCCATCCGCCGCGAGTGAAGTCGGGTACTTCTACCGGAGCTGAATTGTTCTCGATAGAAAGTCTGGTAAGTTCAGCCATGCAACACCATTCTGCCAGGTCATAAACGTCCATATCCAATGGCAGTCCATTCTGCAAGCAATATGCCAGACGGTAGTCCATGATAAAGTCCATACCACCATGTCCACCTACTTTCTTGGCTGTTTCTTCCAACTCTATATGAATAGGATCTTTATATTTATCCATCAAGGCTTTTTTTACGTTTTCAGGTACAGAACCATGTGCATTCAGATTCTCATGATTAGGCACATCTTTTGAATCAACTTGTGAAGGTCGCAGGCAATATTCTTCAATCGGATATTTGCTTGCGTAACCATCGGCTCCCACTATCTGATACATACGGCTGTATGGGCGTGGAGTCATTACGTTGTGCTGAATCAACATTGTTTTACCGTTCTCTGTGCGAATCAGGGTAGAAGTCTGGTCACCATTCTGGAAGTCAGTCACCTCTTCTCCTGTTTGTTTCTTAATATAAGCCGGTCCGTTGACAGCTTTCGTATCCATCGATACCAATGTTTTCATGCGGTCACCACGGTGGATATTAAGTACCTGACAAGCAGGGCCCATGCCATGGGTAGCATATACATCACCGCGGTGTAGATGATTATAATCCATTCGCCAGTTATTCCAGTATTCAGGCCAGAAATCTTCCAGATTATGGATATATGAACCTTCTACATGAAGTACTTCTCCGAATACGCCTTGTTGTGCCATATTTAAAGAAGTCAGTTCAAAGAAGTCATATACGCAGTTTTCGAGCTGCATACAATGCTTACGTGTCTTTTCGGAAGTATTGATTAGCTGCCAGATTTCATCCAGTGTCATGGCGGCAGGAACTTCGATAGCTACATGCTTACCGTGTTCCATGGCATAAACACCCATTGCTGCATGATGTTTCCAGTCGGTGGCTATGTATACCAGATCAATATCGTCCCGTTCACAAAGTTGCTTCCATGCCTCTTCCGAGCCACTGTAAGAAGCAGCTTCAGGAAGTCCGGCATTCTTCAAAATTTCTTGTGATTTTTCAACACGTTCGGGAAGCAGGTCGCATAATGCTACAATCTTAGTTCCCGGGATATGGGTCCAGCGTACCACGGCACCAGGACCACGCATTCCTAATCCGATGAAACCGACACGAACGGTATCAATTTTAGGAGTAACGAGTTGGATTACATCTTCTTGTCCGGCAGGGCGGGCAGGAGTTTCTACTTTGATAGGAGTAAAGGCTTCGGGAGCCTTTGGTTGTAGAGTACAACTGGTGTGCCAAGTTAACAAAGCCAAGCCGATAGCCGTGACTGTAAATAGTTTCTTCATCATATTTTAAAGTTTTTAATAGGGGTTATTCGATGTTTTTCATTTACGTGTCAAAAATAGTAATTAATTAGCCAACTATTTATATTTATAATCGATATTTTCATCATAAAAGTTTCTATTATGAGGTAAAAGATGAGTCTGACTTTTTCTACCTGATTTTGTGTAGGCTTATGTGATGTCAAATACATATAAAAGACATGCCATAAAAAGGCTCTTCCTAAAAAGAAGTCACCTTTTTAGAATTGCTTAACGTTTACTGCTCCTGTTGGGGTAAACTACCTACTTCGTCTGTACTTCTGATAGAACCTAGTATTTGTATTTTTTCCAGGCTCCCCTGGTGAAATCCGGTATTTCTACTGCCATGCTCTTATTCAGTACAGATTTTTCACTTAGTTCTGTGATACACGACCATTCGGCTGCATCGTATACATCCATATCCAGTGGAAGCCCGTTGCGCAGACAATGAATAAGGCGGTAATCCATAACATAATTCATTTCATTGGGTAGGCCTCTGCGATGTGCTTCTTCGCCAATGGTTGCGTTAAAAGGATGTTTATAGCGTGCCATCATTTTTTCTAGCAGTTCTCCTTCAAGTGGAGTGTCTCCATTAGGATCTAGGGCGATACAGGGGACAGGGTATTTTTGGGCGAATCCCAGTGTGCCGCATACTGTTTGAAGGCGGCTGTAAGGACGTGGGGTGGATATGTCGTATTGAAGCATGATTGTCTTCCCTTTGAGCGTGTGGATAAGAGTGGTGTTTACGTCTCCCAATTGATATTTCTGGTGGGCTTCCGGTGAATATTCGCCGAATAGTCTGCGGGCATACTCGCTCATTCCTGCCTGATGAGTAGACATGGACACGAGATATTCCATTCTGTCACTGCGATGAATATCCAGTATCTGGCAGGCGGGGCCCAACCCATGAGTGGGATAAGGATTGCCTGTATGTTCGATGCTGTATCTTTTTCCCCAATGGTTGTGATAGCCGCCTTCGCTCTCTTCGGCAAAGTACATTGAACGAAGATCGTGAATGTAGGCTCCTTCTACATGCATGATTTCTCCGAACAATCCTCGTTGGGCCATGTTGAGAGTCATTAGTGCAAAGGGATCATAACAACAATTTTCGAGCATGATGCAGTGTCGCCTGGTTTTTTCTGCAGTGTCTACCAATTGCCAACATTCTTCCACGCTCATAGCAGCCGGAACTTCAATAGCTACATGTTTATTGCATTCCATTGCGAAAGTTGCCATTGGAGTATGCATTAACCAGTCGGTGCAGATGAATATTAAATCTACTTCATCCGATTCGCACATCTTCTTCCATCCCTCCACTCCGGTATATCCGGTGGCTTCGGAACGGTCGGCTTCTTTTAATAGTTGTTGGGCCTTACTTAGATTTCCTTCTCTTATTTCACAAAGAGCTTTGATTTCTACTCCTTCAATTTGCAGATAACGTTGTAAGGTGAGCAATCCTCGATTGCCCAGTCCTATAATCCCGATGTGGACAGTGGGGATAGGGGGATGTGCTAGTCGGAGTACATGCGATTGTACCGGAGAATTTTTCATAAGCTTAGCGGTCTAAAATAAAACAAAAAAAGAGAATCTAATTTCTCAGATTCTCTTTGGAGAGCGGAAGACGGGGCTCAAACCCGCGACCCTCAGCTTGGAAGGCTAATGCTCTATCAACTGAGCTACTTCCGCAATTTTTGTGGGCAAAGATGGATTCGAACCACCGAAGTCGAAAGACAGCAGATTTACAGTCTGCCCCATTTGGCCACTCTGGTATTTGCCCTTTTTTGCTTTTGAGGAGGTTTGTTTCTCAATTGCGGTGCAAAGATACAACTATTTATTTAAACTCCAAACAAAATCGATCATTTTTATTGCAGTAATTGCACATTCATCTCCTTTGTTACCCAGTTTGCCACCGGCACGATCCTCTGCTTGCTCCATTGTATTTGTGGTAATTAATCCGTAAATGACTGGTATATCGCCAGTTGCGTTTAATTCGGTAATTCCTTGGGTTGCTCCCATGCAAACATAATCAAAATGTGGGGTATCTCCTTTAATTACGCAACCAATTGCAATAATTGCATCAAGATCGCAATTTTCCATCATTTGGTTGGCTCCAAAAGTAAGTTCGAAACTTCCCGGTACAGTTTTCACCAGAATATTTTCGTCTTTTGCTCCATGTTTTTTTAATGTATCGACTGCGCCTTTCAGTAAAGCACCGGTAATATTGAAATTCCATTCGGATACGACGATACCAAATTTCATTGCTTCTGCATTCGGAACGGAATTGAAATCATATTCGGATAAGTTATGGTAAGCTGTTGCCATAGTTAATTAAAAGTTGAGAATTATAAAATGAAGATTTGAGAGTATGAGAGATTTAAGAAGAAAGGCACGGATTTCACGGATTCCACGGTTTTAATAGATAGTCCGCTTAATCCGGTGTAATCCGTGCCTCGATTTCCTTATATAATAGATGGTATATTATTTTTTCATCAATTTAGCTTGCTCGATATATTTGTCGATGTCCATAGCCTGATAAGATTGGAAATATTTATCCTTGATCTTAGTGTAAGCGTTTACAGCATCGTCATATTTTCCCTGTTTTACCAGGATTTCACCAGCTTGTATCAGGAAGATCGGGCTTAATGTGTTGTTGTCAGCTTTGTCTGCTGCCGACAATAAAGTAGAAGCCGCTTTGTCTAATTGGCCAAGTTGTGCATAGCAGTTACCTGCAGCACCCAAAATTGCCGGAGCAACCATTTGGTCTTTTCCATTGAAGCTGTCCAGCATCTTCACTGCTTCTTCATATTTGCCAAGTTGTGCGTAGCAAATACCAGCATAAGCTTTTGCCAAATTGGCAGCTTTTGTTCCGCTGTAGTCATCAGCAACTTTCAGGAAACCTGTATAACCGATGCTGTCACCGTTCAAAGCTTGTTCAAAAGCATCCTGTTCAAAGTATTCCTGTCCTTTGAAAAGAGCTGCCTGTGCTTTTTCTTCACGTGGTTCAGCATAGAGGTTTTTGTACATGATAAAACCTGCTACAATAATAATCACAGCAACAACACCGCCAATAATTGCGTTTTTGTACTTGATAAGAAATGCTTCCGATTGTGTCAGTGCATCTTCTACGTTCAGATGTTCGTTCTGATTCTTTTGTTCTGCCATTTTATATGATTCTTTTTGTTATTATTCACAGTTTGATATTTCGACTCGCAAAAGTAGTTTTTTTATATCTACAAACGAAATTTAGAAGCATCTTTTTTTGTTTTACACCCGAAAACCACGAAAATCTTGCTACTTTTGTGAACAAATTAACGTGTACACAATGATACTGAAACGAATATCCATATTAAACTATAAGAATCTGGAAGAGGTAGAACTGGGATTCTCTGCTAAGCTGAATTGTTTTTTCGGACTGAATGGAATGGGAAAGACGAATTTGCTGGATGCGGTGTATTTCTTGTCTTTCTGTAAGAGCTCCGGAAACCCGATTGATTCTCAAAATATTCGTCATGAACAAGACTTTTTCGTAATTCAGGGCTTTTATGAAGCGGAGGACGGAACTCCTGAAGAGATTTATTGTGGGATGAAACGCCGTTCGAAGAAACAATTTAAGCGGAATAAGAAAGAATATAGCCGTTTTTCGGACCACATCGGTTTTCTGCCTTTGGTGATGGTTTCACCTGCCGATTCCGAATTGATAGCCGGGGGAAGTGAGGAGCGTCGCCGGTTTATGGATGTAGTGATTTCGCAGTATGATAAGGAATATCTTGAAGCGCTGATACGGTATAATAAAGCATTGGCGCAGCGTAACGCATTGTTGAAGAGTGAGTTTTCGGTGGAGGAGGAGCTGTTTCTTGTATGGGAGGAGATGATGGCGCAAGCCGGTGCAATCGTATTCCAGAAACGTGAAGCGTTTATCCGGGAGTTTATTCCTATTTTCCAATCTTTCTATTCCTTTATCTCGCAGGATAAAGAGGTGGTGGGATTATCTTATGAGTCTCATGCGCGGGATGCTTCTTTGTTGGAAGTGTTGAAGCAAAGCAGGGAGAGGGATAAGATAATGGGATTCTCTTTGCGTGGGATTCATAAAGATGAGTTGAATATGTTGTTGGGTGAATTCCCGATAAAGAAAGAAGGTTCGCAGGGACAGAACAAAACGTATCTGGTAGCATTGAAACTGGCGCAGTTTGATTTCTTGAAGCGTACCGGCTGGACTGTTCCTTTATTATTATTAGATGATATTTTCGATAAGTTGGATGCTTCCCGTGTAGAGCAAATAGTGAAGCTGGTGGCTGGAGACAATTTCGGGCAGATATTTATAACGGACACGAACCGGGGACATCTCGACCGTATTTTACATAAGGTAGGCAGCGATTATAAAATATTTCGTGTAGAAGAGGGCACAATTCAAGAAACGGAGGCTGATAATGAAGCGCAATGATGCCGAACAAATAGGAAAACTGATTCAACAGTTTCTTCGTCAGGAGAGTTTGGAATCTCCGCTGAACGAACAAAGACTGCTGGATGCCTGGCCTCAAATCTTGGGACCGGCAGCGGCTTATACCAGCAATCTTTATATTCGTAATCAGACATTATATGTGCATCTGACTTCCGCAGCTCTTCGTCAGGAATTGATGATGGGGCGTGAGGTATTGGTGCGCACGCTGAATCAGAGAGTCGGAGCTACCGTAATTACAAATATTATTTTTCGTTGAAGAAAGATATTCTGTCTATAACCTTTATACCTAGCTTCCGGAGTGTTTCGGTTGCACGGTTGTAATAAAAAGGGTTTTCCAAATATTGATTGTTATGGGCGTCTACGCCGATGATAGCGGTGCAACCTTCATGGGCGGCTATTTTCCAGAAATCTGGATGAGGAATGGTAGTAATACCATGAATATCATTGTACTCTTCATATCCGATATTATATTCCAACGGTAAGTTTAACCGTACTGCCGTCCGGCAGATATGTCTGCTGACTAGCTTACAATGACGATCGAACTCGGGGTAAGAACGCATAAATAAATCCGGATGGGCAAGGTAGGCAAATAGTCCGCTTTCCATTCCTTCAATAGCACTCTCTTCATAGAGTTCGAGCATGTCTACCGAATCTGTATTCCGGCCGAAGTAGGGGAACTTCTCATCTGTGTGAAAATGGTGATTTCCAAAGATGATATAGTCCAGTTTATATTCTTTGATGATTCCTTTTAACCAGTGTATGTATTCAGGAAAGTATTCGCATTCCAATCCTATTTTTATGCTGATTTGATTTTTATATTTCTCTTGCAGCGAACGGATACTTTCCACATATCCCGGTAACTCTTCGGGAAGCATCCGGATGTCGGATATATAATCAGTGTGATATTTCCACGGAGTGTGGTCAGAAAAGCCTAATTCTTGATAGCCGCCTTTGATGGCACTTAAAACAAATTCTTCGTCACTCCCTGTCGCATGATGGCAGCGGGTGGTGTGGGTGTGATAATTCGTCTTCATTGATTGTTATGATTATATCCATGCGGATGTCGAATGATTCCGCCGGAACTTCTTCTACTAATTGAAATGGGAAACAGATTCCTGCTTTATAGGCTGATGGTATGCGTGGCAGGAGACGGTCATAATATCCTTTTCCCCGCCCCAAACGGTTACCTTTAGCATCGAAAGCTACTCCGGGAACGACGATGAAGTCTATGGCCGCATAGTCTGTGAATATTTCTCCGGTTGGTTCTGCTATACCGTAGATACCGCTGATTGACATGTCTTCCGGTCCGGTGTATATCCGTAGTTCTAAATCATCGCCTACTACTACAGGGAGTAGAATCCGCTTTTCGCTACTCCATTTTTGAATAAAGGCATGTGTATCTACTTCGTCATTCAGCGAATGGTATAGTAATACAGTATTTGCCGCCCTGAAAGCCGGATGGGCTTCAAGGGCGGCAAGTATATTAGCTGATTGCAGCTTTCGCATAGTTGAATCCGCGTGTTGGGTCTTCAGTAATGCTATATGCTTGCGCAGTTCTTTTTTTCTTTCCATCTTTTTTATCCTTCGTCACTTCTTCTTCAACGGCTACCGGAGCTTTGGGGAAAGCTTCTCCTTTTTCAAGTATCTCAATACCTTTAATGACAGTAGCATCTGTTTTGTTGAAGTATTGGAGATAGGCTTCCAGTCCAAGCATATTGTAGATGATGTTGCCAAAGAGGTTCTTTTCCAATAGTTTGTATGATTTCTGAATGAGGATATTTCTTCTTTTCACTCCTTTACTGTCGGCAAAACGGACAAACTGTTCCACCAAACCCTGATGACGAAGATAGTTTAGTAATTCTTCCTCAGTTTCGTATTGGCTTAACTTCTTCCGGTTATTGTCGGTGTATTGGAATGTGAACTGAATAGTCAGTCCCCGGTTAATAACTGTCGATAGATAAGAAGTGACTCCCGTTGTATCCTGCGGTACGAATATATCCGGCATGATACCACCGCCGCCATACACAGTACGTCCCAAGCTGGTATTATAACGTTCGCTCTCATTCTGCTTGATACTATCACGTGAGAAAAATTCTCCATGTTCGTAACGGGTGTATAAATCCAGCTCGTAGTTACGGTCTTTACCGCTTTCGTATGGGCGTTGGATGCAACGTCCGGATGGGGTGTAGTAGCGGGCGATTGTCAGGCGGATAGCCGATCCGTCACTGAAATCGATAGGCTGTTGCACAAGTCCCTTACCGAAAGAACGGCGTCCTACAACTGTACCCCGGTCGTTATCTTGAATAGCTCCGGTGAAAATTTCACTGGCGGAAGCAGATCCTTCGTCAATCAATACAACGAGCGGCATTTTCTGACAACTACCCGTACCGTTGGCAAATTCTTCTGCACGTGGATATTTACGGCCTTGAGTATATACGATCAACTTACCTTCAGGCAAGAATTCATTTACCATGCGGATAGCAGCTTCCATATATCCTCCGGTATTACCGCGCAGGTCAATGATTAGACCTTTGCATTTTTTGTGGTTGAGTTGTGCTAATGCATTAAGCAATTCCACATGGCTGGTACGTCCGAATTTGCTGACTTTCACATAACCGATATCGTCGTTTACCATGTAAGCAGCATCTACGGTATTTTGAGGAATGTCTCCACGTGTGATGTTGAAGTGTAATAAGTCCTTTTCTCCTGTTCGTTTGATTCCCAATTTTACCTGTGAGCCTTTCGGACCTTTCAAGGTGCGCATAGCCCGTTCGTTCGTTACTTTCTTGCCGACAAACAAGCTATCATCTACAGTAACAATGCGGTCGCCCGCCATTAATCCTATCTTTTCAGAAGGACCTCCCTGAACAACAGCATTGACATGAATGGTGTCATTCTGTATGGTAAACTGGATGCCAATTCCGCTGAAGCTGCCTTCCAGTTCAGAGTTGACTTCTTCGAGATTTTGGGCTGGGATATAAGTTGAATGCGGATCCAGTTCGGCTAGAATTTGCGGCATGGCTTTTTCTACCAAATCGGCCATGTTTACGGTGTCGACATATTGATCGTCTACAATGCGTAACAAAGCGTTTAGCTTATTGGAGGAACCATTAATGATACCCAAACGGTTGCCGGCAAAATGCTTGGCATAAAATGTACCGATAAGAATCCCGACTACCACACTGACTGCTATGATGACAGGTGTAAAACGTGAAGAGTTTTTTGTACTCATGTCTATTCCTTTTTTAAAACGTTCGTCTTCTTATTTATTTGGAGAGGAATTATCATCTAACTCTGTGTAGATAACTTCGATTCCCGCCCGTTTTAATAACTCTATTCCATCTTCCAGGCGGTAATGCTCGGAATAAACTACCCGTTTGATTCCTGCCTGTATGATTAACTTTGCACATTCGATGCAAGGAGAGGCGGTGACGTACATGGTAGCACCGTCGCTACTGTTATTTGAACGCGCTATTTTGGTAATGGCATTGGCTTCCGCATGCAGAACGTATGGTTTTGTCAGGTTGTTTTCATCTTCACATACATTCTCGAATCCGGAAGGTGTTCCATTATATCCGTCGGAGATAATCATTTTATCCTTAACAATTAAAGCTCCTACTTTACGGCGTTGACAATAGGAATTTTCAGCCCATATACTGGCCATACGTATATAACGTTTGTCAAGTTCTAATTGTTTCTTTTCAGTGTCCATGTTGTTTACTATTTACTGCTTACTACCCGGAAAACCATACGGAAAGTTTGCTTACCGGATGCCGGTTTGTATAAAAGGTATAAGTTATTACTATCTCCTTCGTAAGATGTAGCTGCATTAAGCCCCTCTATAAAATTTTTGGCGAGTTTGTCGTCGCCATAACTACCTGCAGTGGTAACTGTAGCTTTGAAGCTATTGTTTTTGGCGTTGGCATTCCATTTTCCTTCAAAAGTACTGGTTGCAATTACAGTTCCTTTTATATTTCCGTTAATAACATCTCCATCTACTGTGCCATCAAATACAATATTATATGTACCGTTTTTATTAAGCTCTTTAATACTTGCTTTCTCTTGTTCTTCATTCTCCCAAAAGCCAAACATCTCATGACCTCCATCTACTGTGATATAATTTAGTTTCCAGGTTTTTCCTGTAAAGATAGCAGCTACATCGTCCGAATCATTACATCCTGAAAATAAAGGAAGCAATAAAAGCAATCCTACTATTTGAAATATACTTCTCTTCATATTTAATATCTAATAACTTAATACTTATTTCTTTATCCCATTTCTGATTAGCAAAGCATCAATGCTCGGTTCCTGTCCGCGGAAACGTTTATAAAGTATCATCGGATGTTCCGTTCCTCCTTTCGACAGAATATTATTGCGGAATGAGTCTGCCACTTCCTGATTGAATATCCCTTTTTGCTTGAATAATGAAAATGCGTCGGCATCCAATACTTCCGCCCATTTGTAGCTATAGTATCCGGCGGCATATCCACCGGCAAAGATGTGGGAGAATTGCGTACTCATACAAGCTTCTTGTACTACCGGCAATATTTGCGCATCCTTCCAGGCTTCTTGTTCATAAGCTTTCACATCTCCTTCAAAAGGAGTGTTGTGCGTATACCATGCCATATCAAGTAAACCGAAACTTATTTGTCGTAGACAAGCATACGCAACATTGAAGTTTGATGCATCTACAAGGCGTTTTATCAATTCATCCGGCAATACTTCTCCCGTCTGATAATGGCGGGCAAAGGTATTGAGGAAATCTTTCTCTATGGCGAAATTTTCCATAATTTGCGAGGGAAGCTCCACGAAATCCCAATATACATTGGTTCCACTTAAACTCCTGTAAGTAGAATTGGCAAACATACCGTGCAGACTATGCCCGAACTCATGCAAGAATGTTTCTACTTCATTGAAAGTCAATAAAGCGGGCTTATTCTCGGTTGGCTTGGTGAAGTTCATCACAACGGATACATGAGGGCGGCTGTTTTTACCGGTCTTTTTATCTATCCATTGGTCCTTATAACTCGTCATCCAGGCTCCGGCCCGCTTTCCCGGACGCGGATGGAAATCGGTGTATAAGACGGCTAAAAATTTACCGTCTTTATCAAACACTTCAAAGGCTTCTACCTCTTTATGGTAAACCGGAATTTCTGTATTTTTCCGGAAAGTGATTCCATATAACTTTTCTGCCAAGCCAAACACCCCTTTCTTCACTTGTTCCAGTTCGAAGTAAGGGCGGAGCATTTCTTCGTTGATATTGAATTTTTTGTCCTTTAGTTTATTTGAATAATAACTCCAGTCCCAAGGCATGACAACGAAATCAGCTCCCTGTTCTTCGCGAGCCAGTTCTTGTATCTCTTTATATTCTTGTTGTGCAGTAGGAGTGTATGCTTCCAGCAGTTGGTTGAGCAGCTTGTATACCGACTTGCTGTTTTCAGCCATTCTTTTCTTTAGCGTATATTCCGCATAATCTTTGTATCCCAGTAACTGGGCTATTTTCATGCGTGTATTGGCTATCTTTTTTACGATGTCGATATTATTGAATTCGTTATCGTGTGTACATTTGGTATTATAAGCCATATAGAGTTTTTGACGTAAATCCCGATTGTCAGAATACGTCATGAAAGGAATATAGCTCGGAGCGTGAAGTGTGAATGCCCATCCTTCTTTTTCTTCGTTCTTGGCCGTTTCTGCAGCTGCTTCTATGATAATTTCAGGTAGTCCGGCGAGGCTCTCTTTTTTCGTTAACAGCATTTGATAAGCATTCGTCTCTTTCAGGTTGTTTTCACTGAAGGTAAGCGTCAATTTACTCAATTCGGTAGTCAGACGACGGTATTCTTCCCGTGCTTCTCCTTCTAAATTGGCGCCATGACGAATAAAACTGTTATATGCATTTTCCAGTAACTGTTTTTGTTCCTGTGTCAGTTGCAAAGTCTCTTTTTGGTTATACACTTCCTTCATACGTGCGAATAGCTTTTCGTTCAGTGTGATATTATTGCTGTGTTCACTAAGCAACGGCATAATCTTTTGAGCGAGTTCTTGTAGATCGTCATTCGTTTCTGCGCTCAACATATTACCGAAGACGGCAACTACTTTGTCAAGTAATTTCCCTGACTCTTCGAAAGCTTCTATCGTATTGGTAAAATCTGCCTTTTCCGGATTCTGTATGATGGCCTCTATTTCAGCATTTTGTAGCTTGATTCCTTCGAGGATAGCAGGCTCATAATGTTCAGTTTCAATCCGGTCGAACGGCACGGCTTCGTGCGGCGTGTGGTATTGCCCGTAGAAAGGATTCTGGGCATTTGTTATATTGTTCATAGTGCAAACTAGTATCAATGTTATTAATAATCTCTCCATAGAATTACAAAGCTACTAAAATTGTAGCTTATTCAACGGATAACACGTTGCTTTTTAACAATATATAAAATGAAATGTATAAAAAAACCGCTACGGTTTCTCGCAGCGGTTTCTATATTGTTCAGGCTTCTAATTAAGCGTTAACTGATGCCATGTGAGCGATCAAGTCAAGAACTTTGTTAGAGTAACCGATTTCGTTGTCATACCAAGATACAACTTTAACGAAAGTATCAGTCAAAGCGATACCTGCTTTAGCGTCGAAGATAGAAGTACGAGCGTCACCCAAGAAGTCAGAAGAAACTACTGCATCTTCAGTGTAACCCAGGATACCTTTCAATTCGCCTTCAGAAGCTTCTTTCATTGCAGCGCAGATTTCAGCGTAAGTAGCCGGTTTAGCCAAGTTAACTGTCAAGTCAACTACAGATACGTCCAAAGTCGGAACACGCATAGACATACCAGTCAATTTGCCGTTCAATGCAGGGATTACTTTACCTACAGCTTTAGCAGCACCAGTAGAAGAAGGAATGATGTTGCCAGAAGCAGCACGACCACCTCTCCAGTCTTTCATAGAAGGACCGTCAACTGTTTTCTGAGTAGCAGTTGTAGAGTGAACTGTAGTCATCAAACCGTCAAGGATACCGAACTTGTCATTCAATACTTTAGCGATAGGAGCCAAACAGTTAGTAGTACAAGAAGCGTTAGATACGAATTGAGTACCTTTTACATATGTTTTTTCGTTTACACCGCAAACGAACATCGGAGTGTCATCTTTAGAAGGAGCTGACATTACAACATATTTTGCACCAGCTTCGATGTGAGCCTGAGCTTTGTCTTTGCTCAAGAACAAACCTGTAGATTCAACAACGTATTCTGCACCTACTTCATTCCATTTCAAGTCAGCCGGATTTCTTTCAGCTGTGATACGGATAGCTTGACCGTTAACGATCAGTTTGCTGTTTTCAACATCTGCTTCGATAGTACCGTTGAACTGTCCGTGCATTGTGTCATACTTCAGCATGTAAGCCAAGTAATCAACCGGGCAAAGGTCATTGATACCTACGATTTGAATATCGTTTCTCTCCATTGCAGCGCGGAAAACGAAACGTCCGATACGTCCGAATCCATTAATACCTACTTTAATCATTTTGTTTAAACTTTTAAGGGTTTTATAATATTTGTTCAAATATCTCTCGACCTGCGCACTTGTTTTATTTTCAAATGCGGTGCAAAATTACAAAAATGTTTTTATATTCGCATATTAAATTCACATTAAATATTGAAAAAAGATGGGAAAGAGCACATTTTTACAGGACTTTAAGGCGTTTGCTATGAAAGGTAACGTCATAGACATGGCTGTCGGTGTAGTTATTGGTGGTGCGTTTGGAAAAATCGTATCATCATTGGTTGCTAATGTTATTATGCCTCCGATTGGTTTACTGGTTGGCGGTGTGAACTTTACGGATTTGAAATGGGTGATGAAAGCGGCGGAGATCGGTGCTGACGGTAAGGAGATAGCTCCGGCTGTGACATTGGATTATGGTCAGTTTCTGCAAGCCACCTTTGATTTTCTGATTATTGCTTTTGCTATATTCTTATTTATACGGTTGATTACGAAACTGACAACTAAAAAACAGGCAGAAGTGCCAGCTACTCCTCCGGCTCCTCCTGCACCAACGAAGGAAGAAGTCTTGTTGACGGAGATACGCGATTTGCTGAAAGAAAAGAATAGTTGATTCTAATTAAAATAAAGGAGATTCCAAGTATAAACTTGTGAATCTCCTTTATTTTTCTCTTCATTATTAATATAGATTGCGTACTTTTTTCTACTTTTGCAACTCAATTTATTCAAAATCCAACCATTGATATGCAGGAAAAAATAATAATTCTTGATTTCGGTTCGCAGACAACACAGCTTATAGGCCGTCGTGTACGTGAATTGGATACGTATTGTGAAATTGTTCCTTATAACAAATTTCCTAAAGAAGACCCTACTATTAAAGGAGTCATTCTCTCCGGAAGTCCTTTCTCGGTTTACGATAAAGATGCTTTCAAAGTAGATTTGAGTGAAATTCGTGGTAAATATCCGATATTGGGTATTTGTTATGGTGCACAATTTATGTCATACACCAATGGCGGAAAAGTGGAACCAGCCGGAACACGCGAATATGGACGTGCTCACTTGACTTCTTTCTGCAAAGATAATGTGCTATTTAAAGGTGTACGTGATGGATCGCAGGTATGGATGAGTCATGGAGATACGATTACTGCTATTCCTGATAATTTCAAGAAAATAGCTTCAACAGATAAAGTCGAGATTGCTGCTTATCAGGTAGAAGGTGAGCAAGTGTGGGGTGTTCAATTCCATCCGGAAGTATTCCATAGTGAAGACGGAACTCAAATCCTGAAGAACTTTGTGGTAGATGTTTGCGGTTGCAAACAAGACTGGTCGCCGGCTTCTTTCATTGAAAGTACGGTTGCCGAGCTGAAAGCGCAGTTGGGGGATGATAAAGTCGTTCTCGGTTTGAGTGGCGGAGTTGATTCTTCAGTTGCAGCAGTGTTGTTAAACAAGGCTATCGGTAAGAACTTGACTTGTATCTTTGTAGATCACGGTATGCTACGTAAGAATGAGTTCAAGAATGTGATGAAGGATTACGAGTGTCTCGGTCTGAATGTGATTGGCGTTGATGCCAGCGCTAAGTTCTTCGCAGAACTGGCTGGTGTGGCTGAACCGGAAAGTAAGCGTAAGATTATAGGTAAGGGCTTCATCGATGTATTTGATGTGGAGGCTCACAAGATAAAAGACGTGAAATGGCTGGCGCAGGGTACCATTTATCCGGATTGTATTGAGTCATTGTCTATTACGGGCACAGTGATAAAGAGCCATCATAATGTAGGCGGTCTTCCTGAAAAGATGAATCTGAAGTTGTGTGAACCGCTTCGTTTGTTATTTAAGGATGAAGTGCGCCGGGTAGGTCGTGAGCTGGGTATGCCGGAGCATCTGATTACTCGTCATCCGTTCCCGGGACCGGGACTGGCAGTGCGTATTTTGGGAGATATTACTCCTGAAAAAGTACGTATTCTGCAGGATGCTGACGATATCTTCATCCAGGGATTGCGTGACTGGGGATTGTATGATAAAGTATGGCAGGCAGGAGTTATCTTGTTGCCGGTACAGTCTGTGGGCGTAATGGGAGATGAACGTACTTATGAAAGAGCGGTTGCTTTGCGTGCTGTGACATCTACAGATGCCATGACGGCTGATTGGGCACATTTACCTTATGAATTTATGGGTAAGGTATCGAATGATATTATTAATAAGGTGAAAGGAGTGAACCGTGTAACCTATGATATCAGTTCCAAGCCGCCAGCAACCATTGAATGGGAATAATAACATTATCCATCATAAAAATAGCCTCAACAGGAATTTCCGTTGAGGCTATTTTTATGATGGATAGTTTTTTTTTTTTGATTGCTCAGTCCGTATCTACTCGCTTACCAGCTTTTGTGCGTCCGGAATAAGAATCTCTTTCCGGCGTAACTCTAATAATCCTTTGTCTTGTAGCTCGTTGAGTGCTTTCGATGTATTCAACCGGGTATCATCTAAGTAGCGGGCAAGGTCGTCCATTTTTACTTTGAATATCTTTTCTCCCTGCGCCTTTTCACAATGTAACAGGAAAAAGCGAATGATTTTCTCTCTTAAATCCTGTGTCGGCTCTTCCCATAAACGTGAGTAAAGATTTTGTGCCCGGTTACTTACGATGTTCATATAGTTCAGCCGGAATATTTCATATTTGAACAGGTCGCTAAGTACGAATGCTTTGCTGATACTGACGGTATGCGCTTCCGTATGTGCCACATAAGCAGAAGTGTAATGGGTATTCATGCCAAACAACGACTGTGGTTCCAGCAGATAAGGTGCTTCCATCTGTTCGATGACGGTGTATATATTTTCTTTGGAACTTGTGACGATAGAAACCTCTCCTTTTAATAGGAAGCAGAGTTGTTTACACGGACTACCACTCTCTATGATAGTTTCTCCCACTTTATGCTTGATAAAGTGTAGCTTGACCTTATCCAGAATACTTGTGAAATCTTCATGACAAAGACCTTGAAATAAAGGCAATTGGAGCAAAGTGTCGAACATTGTTTCCATATGTTGTAATCTCTTGTTAATCGTACAAATTTACTCATAATACAATACTGCTGTCAACATCTGACCGTTCTTTTTGTTTTTTTTATTGTTTGAATGCATAAAAATAGAGTATATTTGCAGAAAAAAAGGAGGGAATTATGTTCGCAGGCTTCAATTGGCAGCAGATGATTAGTGCGTTTATCGTACTTTTTGCCGTGATAGATATTATCGGCTCTATACCTATTATAATTAACCTGAAAGAAAAAGGGAAAGATGTGAATGCAATGAAAGCTACTGTCATCTCTTTTGCTTTGCTGATCGGATTTTTCTATGCGGGAGATATGATGCTGAAACTCTTTCATGTAGATATTGAATCGTTTGCAGTAGCCGGTGCATTTGTCATTTTCCTTATGTCTTTGGAGATGATTCTGGATATTGAGATTTTCAAGAACCAGGGTCCTATCAAAGAAGCAACTTTGGTGCCGCTTGTCTTTCCTCTGTTGGCAGGTGCCGGAGCTTTCACCACTTTGCTTTCTCTTCGGGCAGAATATGCCAGTGTTAATATCATTATAGCTTTAGTCTTGAATATGATCTGGGTTTACTTTGTAGTGAGTATGACCGGTCGTGTAGAACGTTTCCTGGGAAAAGGAGGCATCTATATTATTCGTAAATTCTTTGGTATCATCTTATTAGCTATTTCTGTGAGGTTGTTTACAGCCAATATAACGTTATTGATTGAGGCGTTGCATCGGTCTTGATTTTCTTATTAAATTGAAAGCTATTGTATCGGATGTGCCATCGTGTTGGCACAACTGTGACATGTCTTTGTCGCAATCGTGCCACTTTGATGTCACAAGTGTGCCAATGTGGTGGCACGAGTTGGCATTTATAACGTTTCTTCTTCTTCTGCTGCTGTTGTTTCTTCTTCTGTATTTTCTTCCTCTTCCATTTCGTCCGCAAAAGGTTCCGGGCGTTGCGGTCCGTGATTTACGAAAACGAAAGCACAGAGTGTCCCCATAATTCCTCCGCTAAGATGTCCTTCCCACGACATATTGGTGGGGGAGAAATAAGGAAACATATGCCATATAATCCCTCCATATAAAAAGGTGACAAGTAAAGAGATGGCAATGAGTGGAATATATTTGCGGAGAATACCACTGAAAAAGAGAAAGAAGGCAAGTCCGTAAATTAATCCGCTGGCACCAATGTGCCATCCCGGTTTTCCAATCAGGAAAGTAAGTAGTCCGCCTCCGAGCCAGATTAGGATAAAAATCTTACCTGCTATCCCCCGGTAAAAGTAAAAAAGACACCATGACAAGAAAAATAAAGGAATTGTATTTGCCAGTAAATGACTAAATCCGCTGTGTATCAATGGGTGAGTTAAAATACCTACCAGCCCCCGTTTCTCCATAGGATATACCCCCAAGCGAGAGAAGTCCCAGTCCATTCCGACTTCCATAATCTTGAGTATATAGAGAATAAAAATAGGAAACAAAGGCTTTGCTGCAGCCAGCATGATACGCTGAATATCTTGCTTCATGACATTCTTTTCTTTAGATATTTTACGCAATACTACGAATATTTGCACAAAATCTGAAAATAAAAAGCCTTTTTATTTTTGTTTTTATCTATAATTTGTACATTTGGGCGTTATACCCGTTGTATATGATGCTACAGTCCATATATGCGGTATGTAACAATAAATAGATATATGATATAATGACCAATAAATTAACCTTTAATAATGCACAACTATGAGTTATTTACGATTTGACAAGACCCTCATGACGAATCTGGAAGAGTCTCTTCAAAGAGAAATCCTCCGGACGAACAAAGCAGGAGCTTATCATTGTACGACGATTGTTGATTGTAACACACGCAAATATCACGGCCTGTTGGTAATTCCAGTTCCCAATATCGACGATGAAAATCATGTGCTGCTATCTTCTCTTGATGAAACGGTAATTCAACACGGTGCGGAGTTTAACTTGGGATTGCACAAATATCAGGGAAACAACTTTAGTCCTAACGGACACAAGTATATCCGCGAGTTTGATTGTGAGCATATCCCGGCAACAACTTACCGTGTCGGAGGTGTTATCCTCCGCAAAGAAAAAATCTTTGTACATCATGAAAATAGAATCCTGATTCGTTATACTTTGCTGGATGCGCATTCGGCTACGACTTTGCGCTTCCGCCCGTTCCTCGCTTTCAGGAGTGTACGTGAGTACACACATGAAAATGCGCAGGCAAGCCGCGAGTATCAACTTGTGGAAAATGGTATTAAAACCTGTATGTATCCCGGATATCCGGAACTATATATGCAGTTGAATAAAAAGTGTGAGTTTCATTTCATGCCTGACTGGTATCGGGGTATTGAATACCCGAAAGAACAAGAGCGTGGGTATGACTTCAATGAAGACCTTTATGTTCCCGGTTATTTTGAGGTGGATATAAAGAAAGGGGAGAGCATCGTATTCTCTGCCGGAACTTCAGAAGTGACTCCCCGTAGATTGAAACAAACATTTGAGGCTGAAGTGCTTGATCGTACCCCTCGTGATAGCTTTTACCATTGTCTGAAGAATTCCGCTCATCAGTTCCATAACCAGCAGGAAGACGAACATTATATTCTTGCCGGTTATCCGTGGTTTAAATGTCGTGCACGTGATATGTTCATTGCCCTGCCGGGACTGACGCTTGCGCTCGATGAGGTCGATCAGTTTGAGGATGTGATGAAAACGGCGGAAAAGGCAATTCGCAATTTTATAAATGAAGAACCAGTAGGCTACAAGATTTATGAAATGGAGCATCCTGACGTTTTGCTTTGGGCTGTCTGGGCTTTGCAGCAATATGCAAAAGAAACTTCCCGTGAGCAATGTCGTCAGAAATACGGAGAACTTCTGAAAGATATAATGGAGTTTATTCGTCAGCGGAAACATGAGAATCTTTTCTTGCATGATAATGGATTACTTTTTGCCAACGGTACGGATAAGGCGATTACATGGATGAATTCTACAGTGAACGGACATCCGGTGATTCCTCGTACGGGGTATATTGTTGAATTTAATGCGTTGTGGTATAATGCGTTGCGTTTTATAGCTGATTTGGTGCGCGAAGGAGGAGACGTATACTTGGCGGATGAACTCGATGCGCAGGCAGAAGTAACCGGAAAGTCTTTTGTCGAGGTATTCCGTAACGAATATGGTTATCTGCTTGATTATGTAGACGGTAATATGATGGATTGGAGTGTACGTCCTAACATGATATTTACCGTAGCGTTTGATTATTCTCCTTTGGATCGTGCACAAAAGAAACAGGTGCTTGATATTGTGACCAAAGAGCTGCTCACTCCGAAAGGAATTCGTTCGTTGAGTCCGAAGAGTGGCGGATATAATCCGAACTATGTAGGTCCGCAGATACAACGTGATTATGCTTATCATCAGGGAACGGCTTGGCCTTGGTTGATGGGGTTCTATCTGGAAGCTTATCTTCGAATTTATAAGATGAGCGGATTGTCATTCGTTGAACGCCAACTGATTAGTTATGATGACGAAATGACAAGTCATTGTGTTGGTTCCATTCCCGAGCTATTCGATGGGAACCCGCCTTTCAAAGGACGCGGCGCAGTATCGTTTGCGATGAATGTAGCAGAAATACTGCGTGTCTTAAAGCTACTGTCTAAGTATTATTAAAAAAGGAGGAACGAAGATGAAAGTTTTAATGTTTGGATGGGAATTCCCTCCCAAAATATATGGTGGTCTTGCGGTTGCTTCTTATGGAATAACTAAAGGATTGAGTCTGCAAGGTGATATGGAGACGATTTTCTGTATGCCTAAACCGAGCGGTGAAGAAGAAAAGTTCTTGAAAATAATCGGTATGAATCAAGTACCCATCGTGTGGCGTGATGTCAACTACGACTACTTGAAGTCCCGCTTGTTGGAAATGACACCGGAAGAATATTACTCTTTCCGCGATCATATTTATGCCGATTTTTCTTATATGCATGTGAATGATTTGGGGTGTATGGAGTTTGCTGGTGGTTATCCCGGGAACTTGCACGAAGAAATTAATAATTTCTCGATCATTGCCGGAGTAGTAGCCCGTCAGCAGGAGTTTGATATCATTCATGCGCATGACTGGCTGACTTACCCTGCCGGAGTACATGCCAAAATGGTTAGCGGAAAGCCGCTTTGCATCCATGTGCATGCTACGGATTTTGACCGTTCTCGTGGCAAAGTCAATCCTACTGTTTATTCGATTGAGAAGAATGGTATGGATCATGCCGATTGTATCATGTGCGTATCCGAGCTTACTCGTCGCACTGTTATTAACGAGTATCATCAGGACCCCAGAAAGGTATTTGCCATGCATAATGCTGTTTATCCATTGTCGCAGGAACTGCTGGATATTCCACGTCCCGATCACTCAAAAGAAAAGGTGGTCACTTTCCTTGGACGTATTACGATGCAGAAAGGACCGGAATATTTTGTAGAAGCTGCTGCGCTTGTATTGCAGCGTACTCGTAATATTCGTTTTGTAATGGCGGGGTCAGGCGATATGTTGAATGCCATGATTAACTTGGTTGCTGAACGTGGTATTGCCGATCGATTCCACTTCCCGGGCTTCATGAAAGGCAGACAGGTATATGAGGTTTATAAGAACAGTGATGTATTTGTCATGCCGTCTGTCTCTGAACCTTTCGGTATCGCTCCGCTGGAAGCCATGCAGTGTGGAACACCTTCCATCATTTCTAAGCAGTCTGGATGTGGCGAGATTCTTGATAAGGTGATAAAAACTGACTATTGGGATATTCATGCAATGGCTGACGCTATCCATTCTCTGTGTACCAATCCGTCTCTTTTCGAATATCTCAAAGAAGAGGGAAAGAAGGAAGTAGATGGGATTACGTGGGAAAAAGTTGGCTTGAGAATCCGTGCTCTCTACGAGTCTGTGTTAAGAAACTATGGTAAATAACAAAACAATAAATAAAATGAGAACTATCTGTCTTTATTTTGAAATACATCAAATTATCCATTTGAAACGTTATCGTTTCTTCGATATTGGTAATGACCATTATTATTATGATGATTATGCCAACGAAACGGGTATGAATGAGGTCGCTGAACGTTCGTATATTCCTGCTCTCAATGCGTTGATCGAGATGGCGAAAAACTCGGGTGGTGCTTTTAAAGTAGCACTTTCTATCTCGGGAGTAGCCTTGGAACAATTGGAAATTCATGCTCCGGCAGTCATTGATTTATTGCATCAGTTAAATGAAACTGGTTGTTGTGAGTTCTTATGTGAACCTTATTCGCATGGTTTGTCTTCACTGGCTAACGAGGATTGCTTCCGTGAAGAAGTACTTCGTCAACGTGATAAGATGAAACAGATGTTTGGCAAAGAACCGAAAGTGTTCCGCAACTCTAGTCTGATTTATTCTGATGAAATTGGTGGATTGGTAGCTTCTATGGGCTTCAAGGGGATGTTGACGGAAGGTGCTAAACATGTGTTGGGGTGGAAGAGTCCGCATTATGTTTATCACTGTAATCAAGCTCCAAGTCTTAAGCTCTTGTTGCGGGATTTCAAACTCTCTGACGACATCAGTTTGCGCTTTTCTAATTCGGAGTGGGCGGAATATCCGTTGTTTGCTGATAAGTATATTAATTGGATCGATGCATTGCCGCAAGAAGAGCAAGTTATTAATATCTTTATGGAATTGAGTTCGCTTGGTATGGCTCAACCGTTATCCTCTAATATTCTTGAATTCTTAAAAGCGTTGCCGGAATGTGCAAAGGCTAAGGGAATTACTTTCTCTACACCGACTGAAATTGTAACGAAGCTGAAATCAGTATCACAACTCAATGTTGCATATCCGATGTCGTGGGTGGATGAAGAGAGAGATACTAGTTGTTGGCTGGGTAATGTTATGCAACGCGAGGCTTTTAATAAATTGTATAGTGTAGCTGAACGTGTTCATTTGTGTGACGACCGTCGTATCAAACAGGATTGGGATTATTTGCAGGCTAGCAATAACTTCCGTTTTATGACAACGAAGAATAATGGTATGTGGTTGAATCGTGGAATCTATGATTCTCCTTATGATGCTTTCACTAACTATATGAATATTCTGGGTGACTTTATCAAACGGGTAGATGCACTATATCCTGCCGATGTAGACAGTGAAGAATTAAATTCTTTATTGACTACCATTAAGAATCAGGGGGATGAGATTACTGAATTGGAAAAGATATTGGCTAAATTACAGGCAAAAGTAGAAGCGGCAAAGAAAACGGTGGTCAAAAAGGCTACTAATGCTAAAGAGCCGGTAGTAAAAGAAAAAGCTGTTGATAAATCAAAACCTGCTGTAAAGAAAGCTGCAGTTAAGAAAGCAACAGCCGAGCCGAAGAAGGCTACGGGGAAAGCTAAGAAGGCTTAAATAAACAGTATAAAAACTTGTTATATAGAACCGTGAGTAAGAGAAAATCAGACTCACGGTTTTTTGTGGGGGTAATGCATATTTGTGTGGTTACCCTGTCCAATATTAATAAAAATAGCGCAAGTTACATAAGTGACCTGCGCTATTTTTATTAATATGGATAATCTTTATTTTGTACTCTTGAATTGAGTTGAAACTACTTCTAGTTTGAGAACATATTTTTGATCATATTCATATATAGGTTCTCCTTTTTCATTATACATTATATTTCCATCTTTATCTTTTTTAAGTACTAAATTTTCTCCCAATTTTCCACCCTTTAGACGTACATATCCAGGTTTCAAATCATGCTGTATGCTAATAATGTTGCTAGATGTTCCATAATAACTATTACTACTTGACGAATCATAAGTTACTAAGACAGGAATTAATACAACTTTATTCCAGTCAGGGTTATTATTTTCCCATGCCTTTTCATCCCACGAACTACCAGCTTTTTTTCTAGCTTCCTCTTTATCTACGATACATGCATTAATCAGCTGGGTTATATTGTTGAAACTATACTGGTTGATATTACTACTGTGGCTTGTTAAGTATGATGAAATTCCATCGGTTAACTTGTTTTCTTTAAAGAAAGAATCTTTTTCTTTCTTTCGTATTAGCATAACATTAGATGGAATAGACATGCCAAATTTTTTGTCAGCAGGTTGATTATAGTTTGTGAATGTTAATTTTACGGCATTCAATGTGTCACCAGCTAATACATTTGCGATAGAATCAATAGGAAGAGTTGCTTGGGTAAAAATGCCTGCCGGAGTCTTTAGATAAGTTTTGTCCCAGTTTTCTTCTAAGTTGATTAAATTGTCTATCGTTTGTGTCTCATTTTTTAATTGATTAGCTTGAATTACTTCACGAGTAGTGGCAAAGGTACGATATCCATAGTAGGTCGAGTCTTTATATTTTCCATCTTCTTCTGCTACTTTCTTTTTCAATTTAATACCAGTGAGTGTATCAACTGCATAGCATTTATACACAACATTCATTTGAGCTTGGTTTATGTAAAGCACAGTACCATCACCATAATCACTTTTTACGTAAATGCCTTTGAATATTTTTCTGAATGTTTTATTATCAAAATTAACGCCAAATTTGTTAGCTTCTTGTATAATCTTTGTGCCAATTTCTATTGCAGCGTCCTGTTTAAAAGAAACATGTACGCTAGGTACATATGTACTGAGTTTGCGGATAGAATCTTTAACAGATAAATCGACTGCTGTATAGGCCTTAGTTCCCAGTAGATTTTCAGGATTATAAAATTCTTCAGGCTCAATATCTGTATAATATGCATTCTCTTGATTAAGTTCTTTTTCAGCCTCTCCTAGTTCGTAAACACTTAAACGACATGCAGTTAATGAATCTCCAAAATAGCTGCTATACCATAGGTAAAGTTCGATTGTATGGATGTTACCAATAATCTTATTTTCATCATCACGTATGAAAGTGACATCTTTATTATCTTCATTATCGTCCCCTACCATTATTTGAGTAGCTTTCCCTTTGCTGTCTAAAGCTGTCTTATTGTATACTCCAGGGAAAGTCATTCCTTCAGGGCAATTTAGTTGTGCCAAGAAACCTGCCTGATAAGTTCCGAATGTTTCATCAGTGAACTTACCTACATAACCGACATTTGTCATTGCATATATCTTACCGGCATGAACAGATTCGGTAATTACATCAAATGTAGATAGCTTTCCATTGATATCCCGGTCGCTTTCTGGAAACATTCTCAATCCCAGTCCGGCAGTGTTGTCATCACAACCCCAAAAGGTGATTGCCAGTAAAACTATTAAGGCGTATTTTGCTTTCATGATCGTCGTATCTTGATTTTTTTATTCTTCTTCGTTTGCAGTAGCATCCCATACCTGATCGTAGAACTCGTTGCAGGCATCTGCATAGTTTTCCGGGTTTTGGTAGTCAAGTACCAATTTGCCAGATTGGCGGGCATATTCAATAATAGACTCGTCTACCTTTTCGCTGTTTTGTATTACTCCGTCCGAATAATCAACGGCGAGTTTGCACAGAGCAGCATAGTCTACCGGCTCTTTCAAATCACCTAAATCTTTTTTAGAAATACCTTTCAGCATCAATTTGGCTGCGAAATCGTCGCTAAGTGTACTCTTGAAATCATCTTCATAAACAGAGAATACCACTTTAGCGTCGCGAAAAGAAGGTTCGTCTTTATAGGCTTTCTTAATATAAAGAGGAGCTAAAGCTGTCATCCAGCCATGACAGTGAATGACATCAGGACACCAGCGAAGTTTTTTCACTGTTTCCAATACACCGCGTGCATAGAAAACGGCACGGCTATCGTTATCATCATATTCTATACCATTTTCATCCGTTGTCTGCATACGATTCTGGAAATAATCATCGTTATCGATGAAATATACCTGCATGCGTGCGGATTGGATAGAAGCAACTTTTATAATCAAGGGGTGGTCAGTATCGTCGATAATCAGGTTCATACCAGAGAGGCGGATCACTTCGTGCAGTTGATTTCTGCGCTCATTGATATTTCCCCATTTAGGCATAAAGGTTCTGATTTCACGGCCTTTTTCTTGTATCGCCTGTGGAAGGTTTCTACCTATATTGGCCATTTCGGATTCTGAAACGTAAGGTGTAATCTCTTGAGTAATAAATAAAACTTTATTCGCCTTTGTCATAATAACAATAGTTCACTATAATATTCTGCAAAGATACGAAAAAAAAGACACATTAAATAAGATATTCTTTCTTTATGTGGCAAATATTAGTTTATTTTGCAGAGTTTTTGCAAACGAGTAAAACATAAACCAATTGACGAAAATGAAAGTAGTGCACACTATCAAGGACTTACAGGCAGAATTGGCTGTCCTAAGAGCCCAAGGTAAAAAGGTGGGACTGGTTCCTACAATGGGTGCTTTACATGCGGGACATGCATCTCTGGTAAAGCGCAGCGTAAGTGAGAATGGTGTAACTGTTGTGAGTGTTTTTGTGAATCCCACACAGTTTAACGATAAAAACGACTTGGAGAAATATCCGCGTACATTGGATGCAGATTGCCGTTTGTTGGAAGAATGCGGGGCGGATTTCGCTTTTGCTCCTTCAGTTAGCGAAATGTATCCGGAACCGGATACCCGTCAATTTAGCTATGCACCATTGGATACGGTGATGGAAGGTGCTTTCCGTCCAGGACATTTTAACGGTGTTTGCCAAATTGTTAGCAAGCTGTTTGATGCTGTACAGCCGGATCGTGCATATTTCGGAGAGAAAGACTTCCAGCAGTTAGCAATTATTCGTGAGATGGTTCGACAATTGAAATATAACCTTGAAATTGTAGGTTGTTCAATTGTACGTGAGGAAGACGGACTGGCATTGAGTAGCCGGAACAAACGTTTATCTGCAGAAGAACGTGAAAATGCTTTAAATATTTCTCGCACCTTATTTAAAAGTCGTAACTTTGCAGCCACTCATACAGTGAGCGAGACGCAAAAGATGGTTGAAGATGCGATTGAAGCCGCTCCGGGTTTGCGTATGGAGTATTTTGAGATCGTAGACGGAAACACATTGCAGAAAATTAGTAATTGGGAAGATACTTCCTACGCAGTAGGATGCATCACAGTGTTCTGTGGAGAAGTCCGGCTGATCGATAACATTAAATATAAAGAATAACTAAAAAGACGAAACCTTATGATGATTGAAGTGTTGAAGTCGAAAATTCATTGTGCACGTGTCACGGAGGCAAATCTGAACTACATGGGTAGTATCACGATTGATGAAGACCTGTTGGATGCTGCAAACATGATTCCGGGAGAGAAAGTGTATATCGCTGATAATAACAACGGTGAACGCTTTGAAACCTACATTATCAAAGGTGAACGCGGTTCGGGCAAAATTTGTCTGAATGGTGCTGCTGCCCGCAAGGTGCAACCCGATGATATTGTGATAATCATGTCCTATGCATTGATGGATTTTGAGGAAGCCAAGTCGTTTAAACCGGCTGTAATTTTCCCTGATCCTGCGACGAACAAAGTGGTAAAGTAGAAAGTATCTTTGATATTTGAAATGAGAAAAGCCCCGTTTACAGTTCGTAAACGGGGCTTTTCTTATTCTACTTTTTTATGCCGGGGGTGATCGATGTTCTACCCACGTGTGAGTTGGTTTTAGCCCGGGTGTTAATAAGCGGCAGTTAGTTGCCGGCGTTTGTTTTCAGTTGCTCATTCATAGCAGCGGCAGCTTTACGGCCATCACCCATCGCCAGAATTACAGTAGCTCCACCGCGAACGATGTCGCCACCTGCGTAAATCATCGGGATAGAAGATTCCATGTTGTCATTTACTGCGATAGTTCCTTTCCGTCCTAATTCCAGTCCTTTGATAGAGCTTGGAACAATCGGGTTAGGAGATACCCCAACGCTGACAATGGCCAGATCTATGTCAATTGTTTCTGTTGCTCCCGGGATGGCTACAGGACTACGACGTCCGGAAGCATCCGGTTCGCCTAATTCCATCTTTTGCAGAATAACTTGTTTTACGCAACCTTGTTCATCAGCAATATATTCGATAGGATTATGCAGAGTGAGGAATTCAACCCCTTCTTCTTTGGCGTGTTTTACTTCTTCGATACGTGCAGGCATTTCTTCTTCCGAGCGACGATAGATAATAATAGCACGTTCAGCGCCAAGACGTTTTGCCGTACGGACAGAGTCCATAGCTGTGTTGCCACCACCGATTACTGCCACATTCTTACCGAATGCTACCGGAGTGTCCGAATCTTCGCTGGCGGCATCCATCAAATTGACACGGGTGAGGTATTCATTTGAAGACATGATATTGATAGAGTTCTCTCCCGGGATATTCATAAAGTTTGGCAGTCCGGCACCGGAAGCCACGAATATTCCTTTGAAACCTTCCGCTTTCAAGTCTTCTACACCGATAGTCTTTCCTACAATACAGTCTTTGATGAAATTAACGCCCATCTTACCGAGATTGTTGATTTCTACGTCTACAATCTTGTTTGGCAAACGGAATTCGGGGATACCGTATTTCAATACACCGCCAATTTCATGCAACGCTTCGAATACAGTTACATCATATCCATATTTAGCCATATCTCCGGCAAATGCCAATCCTGCAGGTCCTGAACCGATAACAGCTATTTTGATGCCGTTTTTCTCTGCAATGACAGGTACGGAGATTTGTCCGCTTTCACGTTCGTAATCAGCTGCAAAACGCTCCAAATAACCGATAGCTACCGGCTTTTCATTCATTTTCAGATGAATACATTTTGATTCGCACTGTTTTTCTTGCGGACACACACGGCCGCAAACTGCAGGGAGCGCACTTGTTTCTTTCAATGTTTTAGCAGCTTCGAGGAACTCACCGCGTTCGATATTCTTAATGAAGCGGGGAATATCAATACCTACCGGACAGCCTTCCATACATCCAGGATTAGCACAGTCGAGACAGCGTTTGGCTTCTGTAACAGCCTGTTCTGCTGTTAATCCTTGATTAACTTCCTCTTTACGGCTGTGTGAACGGTATTCAGCATCGAGTTCATTCATCTCTACACGAGGAATAGCCGTACGTTCTTTTGGCTTCATGGATTTGCGTAACTCCTGCCTCCAAGCAGCATTACGACTTTTTTCATCGATTTCTTTGGTTGCTTCACATTCCGATTCCAGCTTATGCATTTCTTCGCGTTCGATATTCTTGAACGCACCCATACGTTTCAGCATTTCGTCGAAATTCACCTGGTGACCGTCGAATTCCGGACCATCTACACAAACGAATTTAGTCTTTCCTCCTACAGTGATACGGCAAGCGCCGCACATACCAGTTCCGTCCACCATGATAGTGTTTAGCGAAACATCTGTCGGAATTTCATATTTTTTAGTCAGCAAGCAAACGAATTTCATCATGATGGCAGGGCCAATAGCGAAACATTTGTCTACTTTCTCACGTTTGATAACTTCTTCTACACCTTCTGTCACCAGACCTTTCCGGCCGTAAGAACCGTCATCCGTCATGATAATTACTTCGTCAGAGCTTTCACGCATTTCTTTTTCCAAGATGATGAGATCTTTATTGCGTCCAGCCAATACAGTGATAACACGGTTACCGGCAGCCTTCAAAGCCTGTACGATAGGAAGCATCGGAGCCACACCTACACCACCACCAGCGCAGATTACTGTTCCGAATTTTTCTATATGGGTAGCTTGTCCGAGTGGGCCTACTACGTCAGTGATAGATTCGCCTTCATTCAGCTCGCAGAGACGGGTAGAAGAAAGCCCGACTTCCTGCACTACCAGAGTAATGGTACCCTTTTTCAGGTCGGAACCTGCGATAGTCAATGGCATACGTTCTCCTTTTTCGCCTACACGTACGATGACGAAGTGTCCGGCCTTACGAGATTTAGCAATTAAAGGAGCTTCAATTTCAAATTTGAATACTTTTTCAGAAAAGCGTTCCTTGCTAATGATTTTGTTCATTATCTAATTAATTTGTTGTTTTTATTACGTAACTGCTATCAGAATGATATAAATTTTGGCAAAGATACAGCTTATTTGCGAAATATAAAAGAAAAGCCACTCTTTTGATGAGTGGCTCTCTATATAAGGGTGCTTTTATTAGTCTGTCAGATCAAGTCTTAGTCTATCATGTCGAAGCCGCAGTACGGAACCAACGCTTTCGGAATTCTAATGCCTTCCGGAGTCTGGTTGTTTTCGAGTAGGGCAGCAACGATACGTGGCAGTGCTAATGCTGAACCGTTCAGTGTGTGGCAGAGTTCGGTTTTCTTTTCTGCATTACGGTAACGGCATTTCAGACGATTGGCCTGATAGGTATCGAAATTGGATACGGAACTTACTTCCAACCAGCGTTTCTGTGCCTCTGAATATACTTCGAAGTCGAAACAAAGGGCAGCAGTGAAACTCATATCACCACCACAGAGGCGGAGGATACGATATGGAAGTTCCAGTTTTTGCAACAGACCTTCTACGTGGTCTAGCATTTCCTGATGAGATTGTTTGGAGTGTTCCGGTTTGTCAATGCGAACCAATTCTACTTTGGAGAATTCGTGCAGACGATTCAGTCCGCGCACATCTTTACCATAGGAACCAGCTTCACGACGGAAACATTGTGTATAGGCGCAATTCATTATTGGCAACTGTTTTTCTTCCAAAATTACATCACGGTAGATGTTGGTTACAGGCACTTCTGCTGTCGGAATCAGATATAAATCATCTACTTCGCAATGATACATTTGTCCTTCTTTGTCAGGAAGCTGTCCTGTGCCATAGCCGGAAGCTGCGTTAACTACTGTCGGTGGCATGATTTCAGTATATCCGGATTTGCGTGCTTCGTCCAGGAAGAAGTTGATAAGAGCGCGTTGAAGTTGTGCGCCTTTACCTTTATATACAGGGAAACCTGCACCTGTGATTTTTACACCCAGGTCGAAGTCTGTTAAATCATATTTCTTAGCCAGTTCCCAGTGGGGGAGTGCATCTTTAGGAAGTTCAGTTTCCATACCTCCCATTTTTTCCACTACGTTATCTTCAGCGCCTACACCTTCGGGTACGCTGTCGTAAGGAATGTTGGGGATGGTGTAAAGTACATTCTGCATATCTGTTGCAGCCTGTGTCATAGCGGCGTCTAATTCTTTGTTACCTTCTTTTAGTTCGGCAACGCGTGCGCGTGCAGTCTCAGCTTCCTCTTTCTTGCCTTCTTTCATCAGTTGACCGATGGTGCGTGAAAGCGAGTTAACCTCTGCCAGATTCTTATCTAATTCATTTTGTGTGCTACGTCTCTTGTCGTTAAGAGCGATCACTTGATCGATCGTTTCCTTTGCATTTTTGAAATGCTTCTTTTCCAGTCCGCGGAGTACCGCCTCTGTGTTTTCTGTAATTTGTTTAATGGTAAGCATATCTATACTTTTTATGAACTTTCTTATTTAAGGCTACAAAGATAAAGAAAAAACGAATAATCAAGCAAATATATGTGTTATATATAATATATATGATGTGTCTATGATATATATAATACATGTATTGAGCTGTATAATAAACATATATGCAGTGAATGATACATACATGTCTCTTTTAGAGTGATATATAAAACTCTGGTTGTTAAAAAGAAAGAGGTTGTGTCAAAACGTTGGCACAACCTCTTTTATATTTTACAGTTCTGCTATATTTTCTTTTGGCTATGCTGCTTTTTCCTCATGNGAGGTTGTGTCAAAACGTTGGCACAACCTCTTTTATATTTTACAGTTCTGCTATATTTTCTTTTGGCTATGCTGCTTTTTCCTCATGCATTTGGCAACAAGTTGCTATATTCCAATTATATCGGGTTATAAATAGTCCCATAAACATATATTTGGCAACTGTAATGAGCCCCTTTCCTTCTTTTATCAGTTTAGCACACATTTTTTTGATATTAAAGGCTATAGCAAAGAAAGCAAAGTCCATTGTAACCTTGTCTTCTCCCACATGCCGGAATCTTCTGTATGCCATGTTGTATTTCATTTGTCCAAACACAGCCTCTGGTTCTATACACCTCCTGCCTCTATGCTTGATACCTTCTTCTGAGAGCAACCTTTCCCGTGCCTGCCGTTTGTATTGATTTAATCGGTGGTTGACTTCTATAATACGGTTCCCCCAAGCTTTAAAACAACTGCCACGCAAAGGGCAACCTTCGCATCTTTTTGCTTTATACCGGGCACTTTCGATGATGTATCCGCTCGCTGTCTTGTCACGTTTGGTTCCTATACGGTTCATGTGCTGTCCCATAGGACAAACGTAATAATCCTCTTGGGCATTGTAATGGAGACTTTCGGCATGGAATGGGTTGGGAGTATAACGAGGACGCTGTTCTTTATGGAAGTAATTGTACTTGATGAAGGCTTCTATCCCATTCTCCTGCATGAACCGGTAATTTTCTTCCGAACCGTAACCGGAGTCTGCCACACAGATATTCGGTAAACGGTTATAGCGGTACTGGAAAGAGTGGAAAAAAGGTATGAGGGTCAGTGTATCGGTAGGGTTGGGAAACAGACGGAAGTCTGTGATGAATTGGTTTTCAGTACCTATTTGCAGATTATATCCGGGTTTGGTCTGCCCGTTCTTCATGGCATCTTCTTTCATGCGCATGAATGTGGCACCAGGATCGGTCTTGGAATAGGAGTTACGTTCTCCAAGGGTATCAAGGTGATTGTCGTATTCTATCAGCTTGTCACGATACCCTTCAAGTTCCATGACCTGCTTCTTCTTTTTGCGCAGGGCTTTCTTTTCTTCCTTATCCTTTGTTGCAGGCTGGCGTTCCAGGGCTTCTTTAAGTTCATCCACTATGTCAGAGAGCCTGCAGGGAGTAAACTCCACGGATGTGTCTTTTATAGAGTTCTCCTGTGCAATGGCTTCATCCACCTGTTCCAAGAGAATACGGATTTTATCCATTAGTCTCGTACGGTTCCGTTCGACTGTCTTGCGCCAGACAAAAGTATATTTGTTGGCTTTGGATTCAATCTTGGTGCCGTCGATATACTCCACATCAAGGCTGATGAAACCTTTATCGGCAAGGACAAGAACCAACTGGGTAAATACATTATTTATTTCCTCCTTTACACGGTTACGAAAACGGTTGATCGTGATAAAATCCGGATGCTCATTACCGGCAAGCCAAATATAATGAATGTCACGAAGGAGGTGCTTCTCTATTTTACGGCAAGAATAGATATTATTCATGTAGGCGTAGATTATCACCTTAAGCATCATTTTAGGATGATAAGGACAACGGCCCGTTTCCTTATAAAGCTTCTTGAAACTCTCAAGATTGAGATTGTCAATAACAGCATTCACGATGCGGACCGGGTCGGTCGCAGCTATGTTTTCATCAATTCTTTGTGGAAAAAGAACGGTTTGGTTGGGAATGTAAGGACGAAAATGTAACTTTGCCATAACGAAAAACTTTATACCTAAAGATACGAAAACTTTGGGTAATAACAAAGCCCGGGCTTGAGAAAGTCTGGGCTTTGCGCATAAAAAAAGGCTGTGTCAGCGTTTTGACACAACCTC
>NZ_CP083673.1:383692-690568 GCF_025914115.1 Bacteroides sp. DH3716P
GACGGCAGAGAGTTAAAGTCACCGCAGACTAGAGTAGGATAGGGGGAGGCGGCTATCAGTTGCTTGAGAAGATCAGCTTGTACGGCCCGTTTCCGGAAATTCTCATGTAAGCCGTCGATAAGTCCCAGGGCAGCATGTTCCACTCTTTGGGAATCATCCGTACGAAGTCCCTTTTCCAGTTTGCGCTTGTTCTGGCTTACTTCCGTTGTTTGGAGATGATTGTTGAACAGGCGGATGGTGCGACCATTGATTTCAATATCACATGCAAGACTGCAATTTTTCGAATCAGGATAGATGATAAGATGCTCCTCCTTGATAGGATAACGGCTGAAAACAGCCAGTTGCAACAGATTCTTCCCTTCGGGCGAAGAAGGAATATAATGATACGGCCAATTAGAAAGAGCTGCGTATATACTATCGATGCCAAACTCATCGTTAATGCCAAATTCTTGAAAACAGAGAATATCTGCTTGCAGATTTCTCATGTAAGAAGCAATCTCCTTGCATGAGTAGCCGGTATGCTCGTGGTTAAAGGCATCGACGTTGTAAGTAGCAACCGTCAACACTCCCGGAGTATATACATTCATTTTAACCATCGGTGACGAAGCCGGACTGAAAAAAGGCGATTGTAATACACAGCTTATATACCCCCAATTGCTGAATATAGCAATCAGAGGGATGAAAACCCAGCACCGCCAACGAATCGTCCAGTAGATAGCAGAAGCAAGATTAGCCAATAAAAGTATCGGCAGTATCAAACCGATGAAAGGCATAAATTTGAAACTATCCGGTGCGGCATTGCCTACGAAAGCACCCGCAATGGTAACTCCTGCCAAAATACTGGTCAGCACGATGGATATGTAATAAAACAGTCTGTAAAAGGCTTTCATTTAATCTAAATTATTTGCTGGTTGTATCATGAGGGATTAAGCTCTCTACGAAGGAAGCAACCATTTATGAATCATTGCTTTCAATTTATCATCCGCTATTGGTTTAGCTATAAAATCATTGCACCCCGCTTCTTCAGCCGCTTTCCTGTCCTGTTCGTATGCAAAGGCACTTTGAGCAATAATAGGAACAGTGGCAGACAGTTCACGGATGATTTTTGTAGCTTCCAGTCCGTCCAGATTCGGCATCTTGATATCCATCAAGATAAGATCCGGTTTCACCTCATCGAACATCGTGACAGCTTCCATTCCGTCATGCGCACGTATAAGCTGATGGTCTTTACCTAGAATAGCCTCCAATAAGTCGAAGTTACTGTCCGTATCTTCGGCAACCAAAATACAGGCGTGCCGTGTATTTGCAGAACTGTCAACACTCGAATCTGCAGTTTTCCCGGCAGATGCTATTCCAGCAATGTTCCCTTCACCATTCTCTTTCTTTGAAGAATCCACATTTGCAGGATTTGCAATCGTGTATGGTAAAGTAAATGTAAACGTCGTTCCCTTACCAAATTCGGAGCTGACGGAAATCTTGCCCCCGAGACGTTCAACGATAGACTTACAGATAGATAATCCCAACCCAGTGCCCTGTGCATGATTGTTCAGCTTTGCGAAACGCTCGAACACACGCCCCACTTTCTCCGGTTCAATTCCTGTTCCGGTATCCGTTACGTGGAATACAATCTGATTGTCCGCCAGTTTGTAACCATAACTGATGCTTCCTTCCTTCGTAAACTTGACAGCATTTCCAATCAGATTTGAAATCACCTGGAATACCCGGTTCTTGTCCGTTTCAATCATCAGACTTTCGTCCGAGGATTCATAGACAAGGCTTACTCCCTGCGGAGTACGGAATATATGAGCATCGTGCACTTCCCGGCAGAGATTATGGAGACTAGCCGGTCCGAAGGAAAACTCGATGGTTCCCGATTCAATCTTCGAGAGGTCGAGAATCTCGTTGATAAGTTGCAGGAGACGTTCGTTGTTCGCGTTTACGATGTTATAATACGTCTTCCGTTCTTCCGCATCGTCGCTTTCGGCAATGAGATGCGAGAAACCTACGATAGCATTCAGCGGCGTACGTATTTCATGACTCATATTGGCGAGGAAGGCCGACTTCAGGCTATCAGACATTTCCGCTTTCTCTTTCGACGATTGAAGTTCCCGTTTTATCATTTCCAGCTCCGTGATGTCCCATTCGATGCTGACGATGATAGGCGAAGACAATTCGTCACCGTCCACCCGGATTTTCCGTTTGTCGAGGATAATCATGTTTCCGTTTCTGTCCTTTCCTTCAGCAGTCCAGTGCAGACCTTTTCCGGTGGTGGCCACCTGGATATCTTCTTGTCTCTTCTTTTCGGCTACGATAGGCGGGTAGAAATCGAAGTCATTCTTGCCGACAGGGTCGTTCTTATAAAGATCGCGGTTGTAGGCCTCCCGATTCCGGTAAATGTATCGGAAGTCGTTGTTGATTTCCTTCACTACAATCCCGGCAGGGAGATTGTTGATGGTTGTATCCATGATTTGGTTGAGCCGTTTGATTTGGGCTTCGTACCGAATCCTCTCGGAAATATCATGGGCAAACGACCAGTAACTTTCTTCTCCGGAATCATTGGTCACGTTGTACATCGTGCCTTCATAAGCCAATATACCTTTATTGATTTTAGATGGGTGATGAGCCACAAAGTTACTGCTGCCACCGTGTATGACATCTTTGCAACGTTCGTTCCAAGCCTCTTGTGTAGGCATATCTGCGGCGACATTGTAAATCTTTAATTGACTGATGTCTTCGTTTTCTGAAATACCATGATTGTACAGGAAACGACGGTTGGCAAAGATAATCGTGCCATCGGGCTTGGCGGCAAAGATACTTTCTTTGGCGTTGTTGATGGCATGAGTCAGTGTATTGATGTCATTTCTACGATGCTGTATGTCCGTGATGTTCTGGATATAGCCTTCGATATTGAAACTACCGTCGGAGCGTTGTTCACGCAGATAAGTCTGGATACGCATATAGAAGATTTCTCCGTTCAGGCGGACACGGTAGCTGATGCTTTCCATGTTGAGTTCTTTTTCGTTCACCCGACACCATTCCATAAAACTCTGACGGTCTTCTTCTACAATCAGTTCCACATATTTCTCAATGGCAAGGTTTTGCACATTTTCCTCGCACAAAACACCGGTATATCCAAGATAATGAAAAATATTCTGTTTCGTATTGTACGTCCATTGTCCTATCTGGGCTACCTTTTGGATAGCCCGCAGGGTGAGATTTGCCTGTTCCAACTGTCTTTTTACGTTGCTTCTTTGCGTGATGTCGCGATATTGGCAAAGCACCATACCGTCATAAGGGAACATGAGGCATTTGAAGTAAAAAGTTTCGCCTTTCAGCACCAACTTGAAGTTCTTGCTGATGCTTCTTTGTTCTTCGAGTACAATCTGGAAGATGGGCATCACCCTCTCTCTCGTATATTCTGGTAAAAGCTCAAATATATTTTTTCCTAAAAGTATATCCTCTTGCAGAAACCATAGATCACAATGAGGCTCAATGTCTACGCAGACTCCGTGCCTGTCAACCAATAGCATTGTATCTGCCGTCAGTTTCAATATTCTTTGTGCGTTATTCGCATCATGTAATATTCTGTTCATGTCTGTTTTTTATTAGATGATAGAGACTAATGTCTTATAGTAAGGATAACAAAAGATAATAGCATTTGTTTTACTTTTCAGCGCGTTTCGCCTTTTCCCAGGCTCCGCTTCCTTTTTTCTTTTTCAGATAACGGATGCCTTTCAGCACATTGACATTCATAAATAAGAAATAGTAGGGGATAAAAAGCAACTTGTTTTTTATCTGTTTGGTGGATAGATAATATCCCCAATATCCCAATCCGTAAAAAAGAACCTGCATGGCAAGCAGCACTCCGTAGAATATCGCGGAACCGCCCAACAGCAGAATTGCAATATTCAGCGGGAAGAGAGCAAACAACAGGAACGGAGTAATAGACCATCGCAATACCCGGTGAGATGTATATTGAAAGCTAAGTATCCCGTAGCGGAAAGGATTCAGTAACGGACGAAGTCGCCAGATGGACTGCAATCCTCCGGCAGCGATGCGCACTTTCCGCTTTTCTTCTTCGCGCATATCTGCCGAACCGCTTTCGATGGCGTAAGCATTGGTGCAATAAGCAATGGTATAACCTTTCATGGTGATCCGGAGCGAAAGAATAAAATCATCGAGCAACGTATCCGGTTCCATTGCTTCGAATAGTTCACGACGCACGGCAAATAGTTCGCCTGCTGCTCCTACAGCAGAGTAGAGGCGGGCGTCAAGTGCTTTCAGTGTTGATTCGTATTTCCAGTAAATACCTTCCCCACCGGCAGCGGCTCCGTCTTTGGTCTGTACGGCGATCCGTTTTTCGCCGGCCACGCAGCCCACTTTCGGGTCTTGGAAAGCAAGTACGATTTCCCGTATTGCCTCCCGGTTTACCATGGTGTTGGCATCCGTAAAGACGACGAGCGGAGTGTCCACCAGCGTCATTCCACGTGTCATTGCGGCTGTCTTACCCTGTCGTAGGGGTTGGAAGTGTACGGTCGCTTTTCCCTGCCAACGGGTTTGCAGTCGTTCGTTTGTACTGTCGTCGCTTCCGTCTGTCACCCATACGATATGCAGTTTGTCCGCAGGGTAGTCCAGTTCAAGACTGTTCTCCATCTTTTCGTCTACAACATCTTCTTCGTTGAATGCTGTAATGAAGAGAGTCACTTCCGGCAAACCAGCGTCCGATGCCGGCAACGAACGCTTCACAGGTTTCACGAAAAGTTCTTTCAACTTGACGAGAACGTAAAGCACAATTCCGTAGCCCAGATAGGTGTAGAACACAATGAATAGGGCAAGCCAGAAAATAATTTCAAGGCAGAGGGTAATGGTTTCGTTCATGGTTAATATATATTTATTACTTTTTCTGTGTCTGATTTTTATAAACCGTTCACTTGATTCGCTTTTTTAATTCCTCCTTTTTATCCGAGTCTTTTAGCATATTTACAAAATAGAGGGCATCCGCTTTAACAGAAGCATCTGCTGTATTTGCTTCATACCGTTTCACGAAGTTTTCGGCATGTTCTGTCAGATACTTCCTGCAATCGATATTGAGCATAATCCCATTTTCATAGTTACTATAAGACAGTCCTGTAACACTGCTTCCGGCCTCAAGGGAGGTAATATCTTCTTTCTTTATACCAGATAGGTTGACTGTGAGAGAAGGATAATAAAAGTCTTCCTCACTGGGCAGATGAACGGTCAGTTTCAGTTTATGTTCATCTATCTTTGTCACTGCTGCTGTGCCGTGTGTACGATAGAAATTGTATTCATAATATTCTTCCTGGTTGGGTATCCACACGTTGTCCGCTCCCTTTTTTCCATAGTTATTGTTAATCCAGAGCAACAGATCCGCCCAAGAAGCATCTGTGCCATGAACACCGACATTGATAGCCATTCGTTCTTCCGGTGATAATTGTAGCTGTTTGTCGATTTCTTTTTTCAGATCCTCAATGGAATAGAACCCTCTGTTTAGTACCACCTTTTTTAAATCGTTTTCCGTTTTTGCCGGACATAGTGTTTCACCGTCGTTGGAAGTCATGGTCTGTATAGAAGAATGGACTTGTCCAGCGGTGATATATTCAGCAATTCCGCTTGGTTTAGCCAGCATTTTACATCCTCTGCCAGACAATTTCTCTTTGATGATATTCAAGGCAATGTCGTAATGTTTAAGTAGGTTATCGACAGTGATTTCTTCATTATCTATATTCACATCATGTATGGAGATGCCTGTTCCATAGTTCAGCATCTCTTTGACATCTCCCCATGTCAGCCCTGATTTCATGAAGAAGCGATAATATTCTTGCGTCTGTCCTTTGTAGATTTGTGTTTTGGCGTCCATCCATTCCCATTCTGGTGAGAGGGTGGTGGTAAATGAGAACCTGACTTCGTTTCCGGCTCCGTCCGTACTTCCCAATGTTTCACCAAGATAATAAATATCGGGTGGAAGGTCATCATATTGCAGGTGGCCGAGTTGATAATAATAACCGCTAGTCAAAGGTTTGCCATTGATGGCAGCCCACGTCCATGAGAAGGCGGCTTGTTTGCAGTCGTCTTGGGTAAGCATTAGGAGCCACGACTTATTGTATTTTAGTGCGGGAATAACCGTTTTTATGGTATTTTCTTCGGGCAAAGTGTTGCGGGTGTTGATTGTAATTTCCGCAGTATAGTTTTGGCTTTCATCCCCGAAAGGGTAGAAGAAGTCTGTGTCTACGATGATGTCTTTCCTTTGGGGAGAATTGTTGTTTCCTGAATTATCTTCTTTTTCATCGTCTTTGTCTCCTTGATATAAATTGATTTTTTTGATACAGGATACGTTAATAAGGCAGATTGCTAATAGCATGATGACTGTTTTTGTTTTTCCTAAAAACAATAAGCTGCTGAAGCGTGTCATTTCCAACAGTCTGATTATTCCCACGCAGAGAAGAATCAATAGAATGGAGATAGCTGGCGTTATAATAAAGTTGAACATGAAGAACCCGGTGTCCAACAGGTTGAACCGACTCAATACGTTGCCTTCAATCAAGATATGTATGGTATAGATGCCAAGTGTATATGTGCCCACTTTTTCGATTGCACGGAAATGCGGACGATAGATACGTTGCAGTAGCAAGAAGATAAACAGGCTTCCTGCGAAACCGATCAAATAGCGATAACAGATGATCGGCAATTTTTCCCATGGCGGATAACAAACGAACTTTCCTCCCAGATAATCGTACATACTCATTCCGGTGATGTAGATATAATCTTCTTTCTGATAGAAAGGGAGGAGTACAGCGAAAACGAGGAGTGAAGCGACCAGTAGTTTTCCCCGGTGTTTCATGATTACATCGATATATTTGTGCATAAAATACCCCATCCAAAAGAATGGATACATAAACTTGTCGAGGTGCAGACGTCCGTTGTCCGGCAATGCGAGGAAACACAGAAGCGAGATGACGAAAGCGGCTGTATCTTTTTTGAATATTTTCATGCTGACGATGGCAAGTGTGAAACAGATGAAAACGGAGCGTAAGAACCAGAAACGGGTGAATGTCTCTATAAAAAGAGATTTCAACGTTCCGGTTGGAGACGGGATCATTCCTTCATAGAGCATATATCCGATGTTGATTGCGACCAACACTAATGACCAGCCGAAACAAGGAATTATTAACTGTTTGAATCTTCGGGTTACATTCGGTATGAGTGGCTTTCCGATGGATTTACTGAAAAAGAAACCGCTGACCAACATGAATATGGGCATGTGGAAAGAACAGATAAATTCATGTACCGGATTGGTCCAGAAGTCGTTGCCGTCTCCCATATTTTGGATAGAATGTCCCCAGACTACAATAAAAATGCAGATACCTTTGATGAAGTCAATATATTCTATTCGTTTTCCCATACTTGTTTATTTGTTCTTTATCAGATTGCTGTCTTCGTCTTTATATTCTTTCTTTTTAGTAAATATTCCCCCCAGTCCTTTCAGACCTTTGGCAACGCGCACTTTAAAGCTGTTGAACAGGCTTCCGTCAGCTCCCACCGTTCCATATCCTGTTACGGCGCGTGCTTTGCGGTTGCGGATAAAGGCTATTTTGCCGAATTGCTTGAGTTGCAGAGCAAGATAACCGTCTTCACCTCGGATGATATCGGTGCGTATGCCGGTTTTCCGTGCATACTCTGTGCGATAGGCAAGAACCAATCCACGCACACTAAGTTCGGGACGTTTGAATGATTGCATCCACAAGTGCAAATCGCGGGCAGCTTCGTAGATTTTCAGTCCCCATCGCGAGTGTTTCTCATCCGGAATGTAGCTCCATAAAGAGCAGACGGCCACAATGCCCGGGCGTTCGAGGGTGTTTACCATCATTTCTACGTATTTCGGAGGGTACATAGTGTCGGAGTCAATATTGATATGATATTTACCTCGGGCATGGTTCAGTCCGCAAAGGCGGGCGAATCCGCAACTATGTTGGGTTTCTGTATAATAAGGTACACCGCATTGCCGGAATATCTCCGCCGTGCTGTCTTTCGATTCGTTGTCTACCCCGATAATTTCTACAGGATATTTGCATTCCATCTCGCTCAAAGACCACAGGCAGGCAAGCAGATGTTTCTCTTCGTTGTAGCCGATAATTGAAACGGTGACAAGCGGTTCATCACTTTGCAGCTTTGCAATATTCTGCCGCACTTCTTCAATGGCAGATGCGGGTGCTTCTGCAAACGGTTTTTCATAAACTTGTAAATACTTACTATACCAAATCATCTTTATAAAGGATTAAATTAAGTATTAAGTATCAAGTATTAGCCATGTGGGATAAATGTACTAGCAGCCACGCTTAATACTTGATACTTAATACTTAATACTTAAATTTGTTTCAAATAATTTTTTCCATTCTCGGGCAATATGTTCAATTTTAAAACGCTCTACGTCGGTGCGGGCTTGTATTCCCATCTTCCGGCGGACGTCTTCATGTTCTATCAGGTAGCAGATTTTGTCTGCCAGTCCTTCTATATCTCCATTTTCCACAAGCAGACCGTCTTTGCCATCGGTGATGATGTCTTTCGGGCCGCAGGGACACGTGAACGATACGGGTGGTACTCCACACGCCATTGCTTCGATGATCACCATGCCGAATCCTTCGAAACGTGAGGACAGAACAAAGATGGAACTTTCACAATATTTCTCAACAATATTCTGCACGTTATGTTCCAGGATACAGTTGGAGGTGATTCCGAGTTCGTCAATCTGCCGCTGGAGTTGCTCTCTCATGCCATCGCCGTAGATTCGTAATACCCAGTCCGGATGTTTCTTGCTGACGATGCTCCATGCGGGGATAAGTCGGTCAAATCCTTTCTGCGGCACATATCTGCCTACTGCGATTACTTGTTTCCGTAATCCGTCGGACTGACGTTCGGGGAAGAAAGGAAGCGGATTATAGATTACTTTTACATTATCGAGTTCCGTCCATTCAGCGGCATCTTCGTGGCTAAGCACAATGAAATTCCGCAGTTGTTTCAATTGGCGGATGAGTTGGTGCCGCCAGTATTTCTTACCTAATTTTTTGAGGAATCCCGGTAGACGGTTGTTGTTGAAATCCCGATAGTTGGATTTGTTAAAATGTATCTCTCCCAACTTGACACTGCCGTCTTTCATTTGGTTGATGAAGTTGATGTCGCGGCGGAGAAGGGAGATTGTGATGTCCGGACGGATTTTACATAGACATTCGTTCAGCCTTTTCTTGAATAGCCGTTGCTTGGTGCTGTATTCAAGAATCCGTGCGAATAACGGGCGTCCGTATAATGCGTCGTAGTTGATGTCGAGTTGGTGTATGGTGATTGATGGGTGCAGTTTATAATATGGCTCCTTGTCTTTTCCGTCGGTAAGGATGATATGTATCTCGTAGCCGAAGTGCTCCGTAAAATAGTTCGCCTTTAGTGTGAGAACCCGCTCCATACCGCTGGGGTAATAGAGAGAGGGGATACAGTAGGCTATTTTTATCTTTTTATCCATCAGATATTGTTTGTTTTTTCAGATATATCTATGTGAAATCAGATTTCGGTTTCATGAATGACTTTTCTCATTTGTGCTGTCCATGACAGTGCTCTGACCGTTTCGCGTATCTCCGGTGGAGACATTTGTTGAGAGCGTTGGAAGTTTATCAGTCCGCAAATGTCGATGGGCGATTCATCCGGTGGCACTTTCCATACATAAGGCATCCGGTCGAAATCTTCGTCCGTTTCCGAGTAGGTGAACGAAAGCCCTCGTGCGGCATATTCACGGTTTTTTAGTGTTTTGATGTAGGTGATTCCGCTCCGGTGACGTCCCAGGCTGCCTATGGCAAAATCTGCTTTTTCAAATTGTTCGTCCAGTTTGTCACTGTGTAGGGGGCCGTGCAGGATGACGTACGGTTCCAGATGGTTGTCGCGGATGGCAGGCAGTATTTCTTCCTGTTCGCGTATGCCGGACAGGGGACCTACGATGTGGAAATAAACTTTGTATTCCGGATTTGTACGGTAGTATTCGGCTAGTCCGTGTATCAACCGGTCGAATCCGTGCCAGTAGTGCACTTCGGCCACTCCAATCAGATGAAGTTCGCGTGAGGTGTCGTTCATCGTTCGTTTGATAGGGATTGCTTCGAAGTCTATTCCGTTGGAGATCCGTATCGTTTTTCCTCCAAAAATATGTTCGGCGTTGGAGAAGGTGACGATACCGTCCAGCTCTTTGGCTAGCCAGTGGCGGAAACAGCGGTCGATGGCGAGATTGAATTTCATCGACCATGCCACATATTCCTGATCGTAAGGATAGGTAGGTATTTCCATTACCACTTTCGCTCCCATCCGTTTCAATTTTCTGACTAGTTGCAGGGTGAACGGGCTTGCGTTGTGAAAGGAACGCATATATATAAATTCTATTTTCTCGCGGCGTACATATTCAGTGATGGGGGAGTAGTAGACACGTTTCCATATCTTTGCAGTGAATCCGGTTCCGAAATCGGCAATGACTTCGTCGTCTATTATCCATCGGCGCTCACCGTTGGGAGTGGTTTGATAGTAACAGGTACGCACGTCCAATCCGCACTCTTTGAGGGCTTTTACCTGATAATGTATTTTTTTACTTATTCCATTCGCTTTATCAAAGCCGTGGAACATAAGAAATAAGGCTTTCATTCTTTGTTGTTGTCTCAAATCTATAATTGCTTATTTTGTTTTTTTATATACTTGCCAGCTATTTTTTTCACTTTTCCTATGATGTCATATTCATGTGTAGCCTGTATATATCCTCCAAAGATAATAAAACTAATGATACTTTTGGTAATAATTGTCACGAAAATGTTCATTCCTTCCGTTGTATACTGCACAGGCAGGAGGCACGCTGTCATTAACCCGCTGACTGCCAGCGGGGAAAGGAGTTGACGGACGAACGTCCATACCTTTCTCCGGAACGTTACGTGATACATCTGCCAGTAGCATTGCACGAAGTTGACGGTAAATGTCAATACGATACAGGTTGCCACTGCGGTGAGCGTGCCGAAATAGAAGATACCAATCAGCATTCCCGCCACGTTGAGGGTGGATGAGAATACGCCGCAGATGAACAGGCTCCGGGTGTCTCCGGCAGCCTGAAAAATGGAGCCGGAAGAGGAGAGTATAATTTGCACGCCTACCGAGAGGGAGAGTATGCGGAATACGGGTACGGAGGGCAGCCATTGGTTGCCGAATATAATCAGTGTCACTTCTTGTGCTGTAAAGAAAAGCAATACGCTCATGGGTAACCCTATGAAAGAGAGTATGCGGACAATGCGTTCATAGGAGGACGCCAGTTTTGCTTTGTCATCTTGGAAATCGCTGAAGATGGGGTGCATCACCGGAGTGATGACTTGTGTGATGTTTTGCAAGGGAAGCATCATGAGCCGGTAAGATTTTTCATAATATCCCAAGTCGGACATGCTCATGTGTTTTCCTATCAGCAGTTTGTCCAGATTACGACTGAAATAGTTGATGACGTTGAACAGGAATTGATAGGCCGAATATGAAAAGATCTTGCGGAGTGCTGTCAATCCCCATGTGAAGCGCAATCGTTGCGGATAGCGCTGGTAGGAAATGACAAATATCAGTATGCTGGAGATGATCGGGGTGATAATCAGTGCGTAGAGTCCTGCTCCGCAGAGGGCTGCCGTAACCGCTCCCGCACCTCCGGCTATCTGGATAGTGAAACTGCGGACAGCGATGTATTTGAATTCTTTGTTGCGATAGAACATGGCTCCGGGCACGATGGTGGCGGAGGCAAAGAAGAGGTTGACGGACAGAAGTTGGCACAGGATGCGCAAGATCTGGCTGTCGTAGTAGTCGGCAATCAGCCATGAGGCGGCGAAGAAAAGCAGGCTGATAGCAATTCCTGTCCATACGGTGAATGAAAAAATATCCGACAGTTCTTCTTTTGTCAGCGCTTTGTGCTGTATGATGGCCGGGGAGATTCCCATATCGGTGAACAGGTTGAAAAATGCGATGATTACGGTGGCGATAGCTACGATTCCGAAGTCGTCCGGGGAAAGCAGGCGTGCCAATATTCCGGCTACTACGAGGGAGATGATGATGCCGCTGTATTTGGCTAGTGCCGTGTAGAATACGCCCGAAAATAGTTGACGTTTGATGTTGTTAGCCATTGATTACATCTTTATAGGTTTGTGCATATTCCTTTCCTATTTTCCGGATGTTCATATTTTCCAATGCGTATGCATAGTTTTTTTCTCCTTGTCCCCATGCGGACAGTTGACGTGCTCTTTCAAGTGCCTCCAGAATGTCGGATCTGTCGTCCGGATGGAACGTCGGATTTCCGGTTGCGGATAGTATTTCTCCGATGTTTCCTGTTGTCGGGCCTACTACTACTTTGTGGAAGAGGAAACCTAGGGGGACATTTCCGGAGTTCAGAATATCTTTCCTTTGTATGAATATTACGTCTGAAGCAGCGATGTAATAGGGCAGGTCGCAGTTGTCTATCAATTCGTCATTGGCTCCGGCATGAAACTTCAGAAGGCGGTTGAGCAATGGCATGGCGAGATAGTAACCCAAGCGCGAAGCCCAGCGCTTGAAAAGATTCCATCCGTATTCGTTGCGTCTGGAGAAGGGGTAGAGGCGGGGAGCCAACAGTAGCTTGTTCTTTTCATTCCATTTGCAGAAAGCACTGGCTACCATGCGGATTTCTTCGCGGTTGCGGAATTTTCCGAAGGCGGTGACGATGAATGCTTCTTGTGGCAGGTTCAGATATTGACGTGCGCGCTCTATGCTGATATCTTCTTTGTAGGTGTATTGGTAGATGTGGTGCGGGATGACAACATTCCGGCTGCCGGGATGTTTTTCAATGAATTCCGTCAGGCTGTAATGTCCCATGTGTACCACGATATCGCTTTCCGACTCGATGATGTCGTAGGCTCGGCTGATGACTTCATTGGCGTAGTGGGGGCGGATATTATGTCGTGTGTATACGAAATGGGCTCCCCGTGAGCGGAAGAAAGCGATGCGTTCTTTCAGGCGGCGGATGACGTCGTGGTCTTCGCATATCCAGCCCACTACCTCCTCCGGCCATTGGAAATGGATGATGTCATAAGTGGTGTCCGATTCCCAGAATTCTTTTTGGGAGCATCTCACATCAATTCCAGCCATTCTGATAGCATCGCATAAGATAGGAACAAATAGATTGTCGGTTTCTCCGTTTTCTCTGAAAACGATCAGTGCTTTTATTGATTGGCTGTCTGTTTCGCTATCATTCATTTTTTAGGTTTTAAAGACTTTTATTACATTGCAAATGTAATAAAACTTATGATAAGTTTCTTCTTTTCTGTGTTTTAATTGCAGTTTAAGTTGCTATTTGAGGAAATCTGAAACAGGTCTAATGTTTTTATAAGCCGTTTTTCTTCTTGGGTATAAGGAATGTGGTGACTTTCAATATATTGCTTGAGGAAGAGACAAGCATGTATGAAAATGGCTGCTTTCATATAGCTGGTGAAATTTATGTAACGGTAGTAGGAGGCTTCACTGATGTTGATATGCACGCAGAGCTCTACTGTGGCTAGCTGTGACGTTTTCAGGAGCTCTTTTATCAGCATTACTCTGTTCTGGTAATGCTCGTTCACTATTTTATTTTCTTCTATTTCTTCCAACGTTTGGTTGCGTTTTGTGTCCATATTGTTTGGGATTATTAATAATTTTTGGCAAAGGTCGGATAAAAAATATATAATCCCCCTCTCATTTTTGCGATAGCTGGAATAAAATACATTTTGCACCTTTGCGCCCCGGAAGTATTAAATGTGGAATAATAAATGATAAATGAAAATGAAGAAAGATCAGTATTTCAATTTGGAGGTAAATTTGTTGAATGACGACAATATTGCCTGTATGATGACGGAAATGAATGCCGCGGAAGCACTCGGAATTTACGTGATGTTGCTGTTGCATCTGCGCACTAAAGATACTTATGAGGCGTCGTGCAAACCGGTTTTACTGAAGGCCATGGCCCGGCGGTATGATGTGGATGAAGTTGCGGTGGAGCGGGTACTTCGCGAATTCGATCTCTTCGAACTGGATGAGGAACGACAGATGTTTCGTTCTTCTTACTTGGATAGGGTGATGAAAAGCTTGGAAGAGAAGCGGAAAATGGACATCGAAAACGGTAAAAAAGGAGGGCGTCCGAAAAAGGTGGCAAAAAGTGCTGAAACGCCCGTCAGTAAAGGGAGAAAACCCACTGAAAACCAGAAGAGGAGAGAAGAGGAAAGTAAAGAAGAGGAGAGTAAAGGAAGTGTTTCTGTTGTAAACAATAATAGGAGTAATATAGAAACACCGTCTCTTGTGAGCCGTTTGGCGGATGAAGGCAATCATGGCCCGTTACAACCCGTGTTGCCTTGGGAAAAGTTGGTGGACCAACTTTCTACTTTCCAGTCATATATGGAATTGGCCGGGCAGCATTCCGGTTTGGGAAAGCTTTTTGTAGACCATCAAAAACTTATTTTGGAAATCTTCAAAAAACATATCCGCCTTTATGACAAAGGAGCGGGACTGCTTTTTCCGGAGGACGTGAAACGGTATTTTTCAAATTATATCGCGGCCGGTTCCGTTACTTGTCGCACGTTGAGGGAAACCTTGCTGAAAGAGCTTGAGAATACGGTCGACAAGGATGTAAACCGCTTTGAAAGCGTCGTCGACGGGCGGCGAACGTATCTGGGACATCTTATTCCGGTTGATGCGCCGCCACGTCCCGATGCATCAGCTGTGTGGGATGATGTGAAGAAAAGATGGGCGCATTAATCCGGCAGATGACTGGCTTCGTCCGGTAGGTTGCCGATGTTCGTCTGGTAGGTTGTTGATGTTCGTCTGGCAGGTAACGGAAGCTCGTCCGGCAGGTGGCAGACACTCGTCCGGCAGGTAAGTCCTCTGCGTGTGAATGATTATTTTAAACTATTTTTTAATTAGAAAAAAGGAAAAAAATATGAGAAATTTTGCCAACTATGATGTCGACATCCACGGTAAATCGAGTGGAGTCCTCAAGACGATTTGTAAAAAATGTCTTCCTACCCGCAAGAATAAGCGCGACCGTTCGCTACGTGTCAACGTCGACACGGGCCACTGTCACTGTTATCATTGTGGCGCTGATTTTTATGTTCCCGATGATGTGGAAGAGCGCAAGAATGCCGAACGTGTGGCAGCCCGCAAGCGTCGTGCAGCAGCCATTCCGCAGCATTTTCAGCGTCCAGTGTTTGATGCCTCGAAAACCACGCTTTCCGAAGACACGGAGCGTTGGCTGGTGGAGACGCGTTGCATCCCGCAGTCCGTCATAGCCGCCCTACGCATCACCGAACAGGAAGAATTTATGCCGCAATCCGGCAAAAAGGAACGTTGCATCTGCTTCAACTATTTTGAAGGGGAACAACTGATAAACACCAAATTTCGCGCTCTCCCGAAACTTTTCAAAATGGTGCAGGGTGCCGAACTGATTCCCTACAACATCGACTCCATCCTGGGGCAAACCTCCTGCATCATCCACGAGGGGGAACTGGATGCTGCTTCTTCCATCGCCGCCGGATTCAAAAGCGCCATCTCCGTGCCGGCCGGAGCCAATTCGAACCTCTCCTGGCTCGACCGTTTTATGGAGACGCACTTCGAGGACCTGGAAGAAATCATCATTGCCGTTGATGCTGATTCTGCCGGAATCCGGTTGCGCAATGAACTCATCAACCGGCTGGGAGCTGAACGCTGCCGGGTGGTGACTTACGGTCCGGAGTGTAAAGATGCCAACGAGCATCTCTGCAAATATGGTATCGCCAGTCTCCGTATCGCCATCGAACAGGCAGCAGAAGTTCCGCTCGAAGGTATCTTCACCGCTGCCGACTTGCATGACGATCTGCGGGCTCTTTTCGACAACGGCTTCGGTCCCGGAGCGGAAACGGGATGGGAGGAGATGGATAAGATCTGCACGTATGAACGTGGGCGAAGTGTCTACGTCACCGGAGTTCCCGGTGCAGGAAAATCCGAGTGGGTGGACGAATTGGTGTTGCGTCTCTGCCTGCGGCATCAATGGAAAATCGGGTTCTTTAGCCCGGAAAATACCCCCATCGTCTATCATCTCCGCAAACTGATTGAGAAACTCACCGGACACCGTTTTCAAAACGGCTGTGGCATGACGGAGGGACTCCTTGCGAACTCGGAAGATTTTCTGACTGAAAACGTCTCTCATATCTCTCTGAAAGGTAATGTTTCTCCGGATCGTGTACTGGCTAAGGCTCATGAACTCGTTGTCCGCCGTGGCTGCCGCATCATTGTCTTCGACCCGCTCAACCGTTTCGACCATAACCCGCAGCCTGGACAGACGGAAACGCAATATATTTCGAACCTGTTGAATAAATTTACAGAATTTGCCGTGCAACATAATTGCCTGCTCGTGGTCGTAGTCCATCCTCGTAAAATGAACCGTAATCCTGTCACGGGCATTACCCCTCGTGTGGAAATGTACGACATCAACGGCTCTGCCGATTTCTATAACAAAGCGGATTACGGTATCATTGTGGAACGTGACAAGGAGGTTGGTGCCACACGCGTATACGTGGACAAGGTGAAATTCAAGCATCTTGGTGTCGGTGGAATGGCATCCTTTGTCTACGATCCCGTAAGCGGACGATACCTGCCCTGTGAAGAATCTCACGACCCTTCTCTCTCCGCTGACCAGCGTGTCCGAAATACAATGTTCGACAACTCCTGCTGGCTACCTGAAAAAGAGCTGTTTTAAAGTATTAGGTATTAAGTATCAAGTATTAAGTATTATGATGTTATCCATTGTTGCGATGCGTTTACCATACTTGATACCTAATACTTAATACTTCAATTAGGGTTCTTGGAGTACTTCGACGATGAGCCTTACTTGTGCGGGAGTGTAGTATCTGCTGCGTGGATTCATGCCGGTGGCCAGGAGCCGTTCTTTTAGTCCGGGTGCAGCTTCAATCCATTCGTTGAATCGGTCTACTGCGCTTTGTTGCAGGATATTGGGGAGGTACAACAAGGCGAGCTCGCCTTTCCCATAGGTGCGGTATTGGAATGTTTTTTCTTCTTCTTGTTCGGGGAGAATCTTGTTTTTTGTTTTCATTTATAGTTGTGCCTTTAGATTGTTATATTTGAAGTAAAGTTACTCATTTTTAGTGGAATAGGCAAATTTTGAGAGCGGATGTTCGGGCGTATTCATAAAAGAATTGATACTAATAGAATACCGATTCTTGAAATTTATCGTATCTTTGTTTACGTTTCACGTTAAAAGCATAGAAAAAGGATGGAAGGAATATTCAGGCGTTATCCGATAGGGATACAGAGTTTCGAGAGACTACGCAATGATAATTGTGTGTATATTGATAAGACAGAGTTGATTTATCGTTTGGTAAATACACATACGACTTATTTTCTTAGCCGTCCCCGACGCTTTGGAAAGAGTCTGTTAGTTTCCACTCTTGAAGCCTATTTCTCTGGTAAAAAAGACCTGTTCAAGGGGCTGATGATGGAACAGTTGGAGAAAGACTGGACGGTTTATCCCGTGTTGCATATTGATTTCAGTATCAGTAAGTATATGAATGCGGGGATGCTGCGCTCCGCTATCAACAATCGCTTGGTGGAATGGGAACGAATTTACGGATGTGACACGAGCGAAGACACTTTCAGTCTCCGTCTGAAAGGTATTATCAAACGTGCTTACGAGCAGAGCGGGCGTCAGGTTGTGTTACTTGTAGACGAATATGATTCTCCTATGTTGGATAGCAACAACAATGAGGAGTTGCAAGCTGAAATACGTGGCATCATGCGCGACTTTTTCAGTCCGTTGAAAGCGCAGGGAGAATATCTTCGTTTTCTTTTTCTGACCGGTATCAGTAAATTTAGTCAGATGAGCATCTTTAGTGAATTGAACAATCTTCAGAACATAAGTATGCAAGATGCTTATAGTGCCATTTGCGGTATAACGGAAAATGAATTGCGTACACAGTTGGAAGAAGATATAAGAAGGATGGCCGAAGCGAACGGTGAAACGTATGATGAAGCGTGTATACATTTGAAACAACAGTATGATGGGTATCATTTCAGTAAGAAATGTGAGGATGTGTACAATCCGTTTAGTTTGTTTAATGCATTTGCGCAGAAAAGTTATGAGAATTTCTGGTTCTCTACCGGTACTCCCACTTTCCTGATAGACATCTTGCAGCAAAGCAATTTCGATATTCGTCAACTGGATGGCGTTTCGGCTACTGCCGAGCAGTTTGATGCACCTACCAATGTCATTACAGACCCGCTTCCGGTACTTTACCAAAGCGGTTATCTCACTATCAAAGAGTATGACCGGGATTTTCAGATCTATACGTTGGCTTATCCTAACAAAGAAGTTCGGAAAGGCTTTATCGAATCATTAATGCCGGCTTATGTGCATTTGCCTGCTCGCGAGAATACATTTTATGTAGTATCGTTTATCAAAGACTTACGGGTCGGCAATCTGGATCAATGTATGGAGCGGATCAAATCATTTTTCGCCTCTATCCCCAATGATATGAATAATAAGGAGGAGAAACACTATCAGACCATCTTCTACCTCCTGTTCCGGTTGATGGGGCAATATGTGGATGCAGAAGTGAAGAGCGCTGTTGGCAGGGCTGATGTTGTGATAAAGATGCAGGAGGCTATCTATGTATTCGAATTCAAAGTAGACGGTACTCCTGAAGAAGCGTTGGCACAGATCAATAGTAAGCAGTATGCGATTCCTTATCAGGCAGATCATCGGAAAGTTATCAAAGTGGGAGTTAATTTCGACAGTAGTATGCGAACTATTGGAGAATGGATCATTGAAAACTAGGGAATGATCTTACATATTCCTACATATTTCCACATATTCCGGTATAATTCGGTATAATCCGTTTTAATCCGGCATAATCCGGTGTAGTCCGGCGCAATCCGGCAAGTCGTCAACGTGTTGTCGTATCTTTGTTTCATCAACAGAAAGGGAGAATGTACTTCTTTTCGTAGAAACAATTTTTAAATATGGCAACAGTTACAGTTGTGCGCTATAAGCGCAGAAAACGGCTCGGTGATGATAAATCACCGATGATGTATCTTCTCAAGCCCAAGGCTGGGGAGTCGAAAATCTATTCAATTGATTCACTGGCACAGGAAATCGAGTCTATCGGGTCGCTTTCGGTGGAAGACGTGTCGCATGTGATGAAATCCTTTGTCCGTGCGATGAAAAAAGTGCTTGTGGCAGGGAATAAGGTGAAAGTGGATGGACTGGGTATTTTTTATACCACGCTGACCTGTCCGGGTGTGGAACAGGAAAAGGATTGTACGGTGAAAAATATCACTCGCATCAATCTCCGTTTCAAAGTCGACAACTCATTGCGTCTTGCCAATGACAGCACGGCAACTACTCGTGGCGGGGATAATAACATGATGTTCGAATTGTATACGGAGAAGAAGTCCGTTGCCGGAGGAAACGGTGGTGACGGCTCCGATGATGATGGTAAAGGCGATGGGGGAGAACCCGGTGGTGGTAGCGGTGGAGGAGAAGCTCCGGATCCGGCAGCATAAACCGCTTTGATTGACTCTGTTCTTAATTTATTAATTTATCATCTCAATCTATTAAAATGTTAGATAAAATTATCGAAATCATCATGACGATTCTGCCTTTCCTGGGCAGTAGCCGCAAGAAGCGCCAGATGATGGCGCAAGAAGTGAAAGAGTTCAGTGAACTAGTGAAAGACCAGTATACTTTTCTGATGCAGCAGTTGGAGAAAGTGTTGAAGGATTATTTCGACCTTAGTTCGAAAGTGAAAGAGATGCACGCGGAGATTTTCTCGTTGAGAGGACAGCTGACGCAAGCTGCGGCTCTGCAGTGTAGTAGCAAGGAATGTGTGCAACGAGTACAGATGGTCACTGAAACGGAGGGATGAATTTATGCGAACCATCAACTTGATTGTGATCCACTGTTCCGCCACAAGGGCGGACAGGGATTTTACGGAAGATGATTTGGAAGTGTGCCACCGTCGGCGTGGTTTCAACGGGACGGGGTATCATTTTTATATCCGTAAAAATGGAGATATAAAGACCACCCGTGAGATTGAACGAATCGGTGCGCACGCAAAAGGACACAACCAGAACAGTATTGGCATTTGTTATGAGGGCGGACTTGACTGCCACGGTCATCCCGCCGATACCCGTACCGAATGGCAAGTTCATTCAATGCACGTACTGATTCTTACGCTCTTACGCGATTATCCCGGCTGCCGGGTGTGCGGACATCGGGATTTGAGCCCCGATCTGAATGGAAACGGAGAGATTGAACCCGAAGAGTGGATTAAAGCGTGTCCGTGCTTCGAAGTGAAAAAAGAATGGAACTGATCACTGAAGAATGTCATAATAGACTTCTGTGACTTGCTGTGATACGCGTCGGCTGTCGAAACGTTCCTGAATGACAGCCATAGCTGCGTTTCCATAACTTTCTATCCATTCCGGATAATGGAGATATGTCAAATAACATTCCGCCAACTCCTCCGGTTGACCGAAATCTGCAATCAATCCGCTTTCCTGATGTGTGATTACTTCTCTGGTACCGTCTGTAGGGGTCACTACCAATGCTTTTTTCATAGCCATCGCTTCGAGCAACGCAATGGAAAGCCCTTCCCATAAACTTGGTAGACAGAAAACATTGATAGCGTGCAATACATCCGGCACATCATTACGAAATGGTGAGGTCCGGATGTATTCTTCTATTCCGTTTTGCCGGATTGCTTCCTTGGTCTCTTCTTCCATATCGCCTTCTCCTACCAGCAGTGCTTTGATTCTGGCATCTTTCTGGTGAGCGATAGCAATACTTTTTACGAAATCCAACGGAGCTTTCTGGAGAGTGATCCTGCTGACGAAGCCTATCACGAAATCATCTTCTGTAAATCCGAATTCCTTACGCAGGTCTTTGCGGTTTCCATCCGGATTGAATCGTTTCAGGTTGATACCATTTTCTATCACGAGTGCATTCTTCAGTCCGAAAGTTTCTTGGCCGGTAATCCAGTTGCTTTCGGATACACAGATGACTTTTCGGCTTAATTTACAGATAATTTTCTCACTCCATGCCCGGAGACTTTTGATTAGAAACGACTGGTCTTGATGAAAGCTCCATCCATGCACGGTGTATACCATCGGAATATGTAGCTTCCGGGCAATGAACGCTACATTGGAGGCCGCACGACTTCCGTGGGCGTGAATGAGTTGTATGTTTTCATCAAGTATCAACTTCTTGATTTGTTTTGTGATACGTATGTCAAAAGGATGCGCAGTGTTAATGACGTAACATCTGACACCTCTTCGGGTGAGCTCGTCAATCATTTGTCCGCCTGTGAACGCTAGTACGATGGGATTGACGCGTTCGTCAAACCCTGCTATGAGGTCGAGCAGATGAGATTCTCCGCCACCCACTTGGCCTTGTCTGATTACTTCCAATACATTAATGGTCATGTTCGGTATGTATAAATTGTTTGTTGACTCCTTTCAGTTTAAACAGATTACTCACAATGCCTGCCAGCAATGAGGGCAATTGAAGGATGCCTTGTAGCAGTCGCTTATTGAGCATACGCTTTGGAATTGCCGTAAATAATGCCAGAAAGAGGGAAAAGGACAATATCCACCATTTGATACTCATGTGCGGATGGACAATTGTGAATATGATTGTGAAGAAAAATGTGCAGAAAATCAGTACGATACGTGGTAGGAGTGTCCATTGGAATACCTTGTCACAGTAGTTGATATTACCGCGAAGCAGTTCTCCGGGAAAAGAGGGGAGTGCCCGGCTCAACGAATCGAACTGGGCAGCGATCCAACGTTTGCGCTGGTTTTTGATCACTTCTTTCTTTTGCGTTTTTTCATCTTTCACGTGGACGTGTTCCAGATATTCGATATGGATGCGCTGTTTAAGTAGCAGCGATTCCAGTTCTTTGTCTTCTCCTGCTGTCTCTAGTTGGGGAACATGCTGACGGAACCACTGTGCTTCCAATGCCATGCCGGAGCCAATAAGGGCGGAAGAAAATCCGAGAGCAATATGCCCGCTACGAAATATTGAGTTGTTGATTTCTTCGCTGGCGGCATCAAGAACGGCGACATCTGTATTCATATTTTTGGCGGTGCGATGTGCCTGAATAGCTTTTTCGCCTGCTTGAAAGGCACGATTGATTTCAGACAAAAAATCTGGGTCTGTTGTGTTGTCGGCATCCATGATGACGATCATGTCATAAGGAGTGTCAGCTGTAGCTTTCATGGCGAGATTCATGGCTTTTGCCTTGGAGCTGTCAGTATAGTCGGCTGTCAGCAGGCGGATCGGAAGTTGGCGTAAGGCTTCATTGGTGCTTTCTTGCATCTGGTCTGAAATCACGATGATGTCGTAGAATTCTGCCGGATAATCTTGCTGTAAAAAAGATTGGATAGTCGGCAGAATGACTTTATCTTCTTTATAAGCTGGGAATAGTACGGCGAATTTATTGTGTTTGGGAGTATTGGGATAGTTACGACGACGGTAGAATTTGGATGCCAAGGCAAACAAAAGCAAATAACCTATATTGATAGCCAATATTGTGTATAGTATAATTTCTGCGATGTACAGTATAGTTGTCATATTTGTTCTTTTTTATGGGGAATACGAATAAATGCTGATATGCCTTTCAGTGTGGCGGTTAGAAGTTCAGGATGACCTTTTAACAGAAAGCTTATTCCATTTTTTCCGGCTGCCACAGTCATTTGATAGGCTATAGAGAGAAAGCGTCTGCTTCCGTCAAGGTTTCGCCATGCATAGAGCAAACGGTTGCGTGTCAGGTAGTAGGTGCGGAGCGCACTCAATTGCCCTGTGCTCTGGCTTTCTTTGTGAAAAACCGTGCAACGGGGTTCATACCATAACTCGTAGCCGACACGTGTTATGTGAGTGCACCAGTCGAGCTCTTCATAATATAGAAAGAATATCTCCGGCATCATTCCGGCTTTCTCTATCACTTCACGCTTCACCATCATAGCTGCTCCATGCAAATAGGGAGTAGTATGCGGGGTGTCGAATCTTCCGTCGTCCGGACATCCGAATCCAATTCCTTCATTACGAAGAGTAATAGAGCTAAGCGGAGTATATCCTGCGAATTGTATGTTTTGGGGTGGAAAGGCAAAGCGTATTTTCGGCGATACGCCTCCGATTTCCGGACGGCTTTCCAGTCGCTCTATCAGGCAAGTGATGTTGTCTGATTCAATATAGGTGTCATTGTTTATCAAGAAAAAATATTTGCCTTTTGCTACACGGAGTCCGATATTGTTTCCGCCCGAAAAACCTTTGTTTACATCGCTGCGAATGGTGATTACCGTAGGGTATAACGCACGTATCTTCTCTGCTTCGTTTTCGCGTGAAGCATTGTCTACCACTATGATTTCATAACTTATGGAATGAATCTTGTCCAGAAGTGACTCGATTAGCTTACAGGTGTCTTTAAAACCGTTGTAGCAAATGGTGATGAATGAAATTGTAGGGCTTTCCATATCTTTTACTGTCCTAATAAAGTTGCTATTGTTTTTCCATAACGTTTGTTGTTCTTTATGTATATGATACCTTTATATATATAGAAAGGTATATATATTTGAAAAACAGTACTGATAATAGCCCATAATTTCCAGTCCAATGCATATTTTTTCATCAGAAATGATTGGATAATAACTAACGGATACCATGAAAATAAGTAAATAGCGTATGAACTGTTGGAAAGATGGTCAAGAAACTTCAGATTGTATTTTATGTATAGTGAACTTAGTGAGAAACTGAACGCTATTCCGATAAAAGCATATACTATTCCTATGAATGGTGTATCCCAGACTATGAAATAGATTAATGCAGAGTAGATTATTAAAAGTCCGCTTGCTGTGTATATATTTGCGAGTTTTGCTTTGTCGCTAATCATTGAATTATATTGGGCATATATACATCCGGTGATGAAAAATATCAAATAGCTAGCCACTCCACCTAGATTTAAAAATTCAATATGTTTGAGAGGGTTGAATTCGTATAATAAAATGAGCAGAGGAAGGCAGACTAAAAAGGTATATTTAAACTTTAGTTTCTTGTTTGCTTTGTATAGTATTATTGTGATGATACTAACAATAAATAAAGTAGGGAGAAACCAGAAGAATTTGATAACGTTGTCCATAGGATACAATAGCATGTGAATGTATGAATGGATGGAGAAATCTATAGGGCGTAGAGCGTGTGCACTTAATAGTACTTTGGGGATATAAGTAATGGAACTAATAATGAAATAGGGAACAAGGAGCCGGATCGCTCTTTTGACTATGTATCCTTGTTTGCCCAATAAACTTATATCTGATATTTCTTGCTGTTTATGCATAGTTGCATAATTTAATAAATAGCCTGATATGAACATGAATAATGGCATGTGAAAACTATATATCCATTTATGACCATAATAGGACTCTACGGCTGTAAAAGAATGTCCTATACATACCATGATGATAGCAAAAGTATTTAAGACTAATATCTGTTGGTTCTTTTTCATAACTTCTTGTTTTCTAGTACCATTCTTTTTTCTATATGCGGAGCTGCAAAACAGAGTGCAAATCCTATATAAATGGGGAGTTGGTTAGGGTATTGCATGACATCACTTACGTAAGCGGCAATGAAGAACCCGGCATTCATACACACCCAGGCTGCTACTAATCCCCGCAGACTCTTGTCGCGTATTTTAAACATCAATATCCACGAACACCAGACAAAAAGAATTCCATGAATGGCAAGGTAAAGAAGCAGCCCGACAATTCCTGTCTCTACCCACACGCTGACCAACCATGAGTCGGGAGGGTAGGGCATCTGTTCTTTTGAATTGAAATTACCCGCTTTTGACAGTCCGATTCCATAACCAAACGGCTTTTTCGACATCAGTTCTTTTATTAATATCCGGTTTTCCACACGCACCATATAGGATGCATCTTCAGTGGGATGGAAAGAGGAACGCATTTTACGGATATACTGATTCCCATTTCCGGCATTTGTATAATAAAAGAAACAGAAAATGGCTATTGATGCAATAACACCTGCCAGTAATGCTTTCCAGTTTTTAGCGATGATAGTTACCATCAACAAACCGCCCATGATGACTCCCATTGCTGTTCTTGTTCCGGATATTCCCATCCCATAAAGCGCGCAGATAGCGATGAAGAAAAAATAAACGCGTTTCCATTTCGATCCTGCATAAAAAGAGGAGATGGCAAATACGACTGCCGACAGCGCAGCATGCACCCCGTAATTAGCGGCATCGGAGAAACATGAGAAATAACGTATGCCGGACCAGATGAGATGCGTACGCCATCCTCCCAATGCATACAGAAAGTGAAGGTCTTTTTCGCTGAAACCGTGGTTTTTTTGCCAATAACCTTTTATGGTAAATATGAGAACAAATATGGACCATACTATTAATAATAACTCAATATCTTTTTTCGTACGGATGACAATAGGAACAATAAAAGCACATATCAAAGGAATCAGCGCATAAGGAGTGAGGCCAATGTTCCATGCTTCCATTACATTATTAGGATTCAAGATTTCGAAGAAATAATAGACTAGCCAGACTGTGCACATATAGGTCATTATGTTTTGTCCGGGTTTCCAGTTTGTTTGCTTGTCATTGGCCAATTGTATCAAACAGATGGTTGTAAACATCAATATGAGTGCCATAGAGGCTAAACCAGTCTTGGTGTTTACAAACATTCCTGATATAATCACCACAAATTGAGCGGCAAATAACAAGTGGAAAGTTATTATTCTATTCGTCATCATCCTCCTCTTCTGCTGATCCTTCTTTGGTTTTCTTTGTTAGGTTGAACCTTATTTTTTCTGTGAGCGACAGTTGGCTAAGACGATAACCGATATTCCGCAGTATGGTGTATGGTGGAAGTTGCCCGGTGAAATCTTCAATTGCTGCCCGGGAAGCATTTGTCAGGCATATACGGAATGGAACGTTTGTTTTATCCAATTGCAGCATGAGCTGTTCGCAAAGTTGCTTGTCAATCGTTTTCCACCCACGGTTTGCGGGAGCTACCAAGATGTTTGCGTTTGCATCATGTAACAAAGCACTGGGGATGTTGCTTTGCGCTAAAGGTGGATAGGCGACGATCAGCACATCTTCTCCCTGCAGGGTATAAAAGTCTGTGATGTTTTTGGCAAGTAAATATTGAGTGGAATCTGTGTTGAAATCCACCCCATAGGTGATAAACCTTGCATTTAACATACGGCTTTGCATATATCCGCAAATCAGATTTCCGACTTCTACTTCTCCGGAATCTTCACAAGTGCTAAATAGGTTGATTATATATACTCCGGGAGATTTTCGCTCGGTGAGGAAACGGAGCAATGAGTTAGTCAACTCTTTCACGGATGACTGGACGTAGGTTTTCGTCATTCCGCCATAGCGGGAGGAAAACATACTGGGAATAGCACCTATCACGTTGAAATCTGTCACACGTTTAGTACGAGCTGCGTCACGCAATGTTTTGTCGAACATTTCTACTAACAGCAAAAAAACAATAATAAGTATGAAACTACCTGCACAGGCAGCCATTATGATTTGCTTTCTGTTTGTTGCTCCCGGAGAAATAGGATAGGTTGGCTCATTCAGAACTTTCAGTGTGGCGGAAGTCATCTCCAGATTTTTCCTTCGTAATAATGCTTCATTATAACTTTGCAGAACGGTCAGGTAGTTACGTTCCGTGAAATTGATGGTTCGCTCTTTTTGTTTGATGGTGGTACCCACGGGGGCATAAAACATATAGCGTTCACTGAGTTCACGGCGTGCATTTTGTACGACCAGCAGTTCGGCTTTCGCTTTTTCATTGGCCAATGTCTGTTCCAGCCATTGTTCTATGATATTCGTTCGCGAAGTTCCTTCTTTCGTATATTTATGTCCTACGTATGAATCCGTTAAATGATTCAAATCTTTTTGTAGCTCGTGCAGTTGCTTCTTTTGACTTTCCAGATTGTCGGTATCTTGTTTCTTGGAGTCGGACATGGCTTCTATTTCAGCAATCTTTCCGGTGACATTGGATACTTGACGTAACTTGTCAATAAATTCCAGATTCTTTAATACTTGTTTGGCATTGCTGTCCATGTGTTTTTCTAATTCCGCAAGCATGGCACTGCTGCTATTGAATGCAAAAAGGGCATCTTGTTCTCTTAATTCAAACTCTTTATTAATAGCTGCTATTTCTTTGGTTTCGTCAAGATAGTTGATTACGCGTTTCTGAACATTGTATTTGGTAAGGTCTTCTTCTTCGTTGCGAAGTTTACCACCGATTCTTCTCAATTCTTCTTCAAAGTATTTGATTACTTTGTCTGTCTCTCCATAACGGATACGGCGATATTCATCAACGAACTCATCCATCAAAATGCTTACGGTATTGTATGCGATACCCGGATCGCTGGAAGCATAGCTAATATCCAGCAAGTCACTTGTCAGACGGCGTTGTACTTTGATGTTTTTCAAAGTGTTGTAACTGTAAAAATGGGGATTGTAGTAAAATAGCCCGTAGACGTAATTGTCTTTGTGAGGGCGCATATACTTTTCCAGATTAGACACTGTCTTATCTTCACTTGTTTTGTCGATCAGTGCCAGTATTTCTTTTCCATGCGGACTGTTCTTTAAGTGATTGTAAGTGTAATTGTAACTGGAAGGGGTGATTCCGTCAACTTCTTTGTTCGGATCTCCTTTGATAAGAACTCTGGCATATAATCTCATGGATACTCTCTTGAGGGTACTCTCGGCCTGCATTATGCTTATCAGGTTATCCATAGAATTTTGTACCATAGCCCAATCTGTGCGCTTGTCACTCTCCAAATTGTATCCCGATGCTACTCCTGTATATAAAGTGGCTTTTACTTCGTATCCTCCAACCATGTGGCGGGTGTAATAAATAACAAATAGTGTGAAAAGTGCGGTACCTACTAGTATCATCCAGAGGTGGCGGAGTAAGGTCCGTATGGTAGAAATGATAAAATCCATATTTTGTGCGTTATTATTTTTGTATAAGGGGGGTACGTGAAATCACTTCGAGTATCATCAGACTCTTTGTCAATTCGAATTTACTTTTTTCGTATGCTTCGCGAGCTTGAGATTGACGTTCCTTGTCTACTGATAGTTCTGACGAATCAATGGTGCCATTGGCAAAATTCTTTTCAGATATTTCATATTGTACGTTGGCAAGTACCCAACCCTCACTTCTCATCTGGAGAACTTTAATTTGTGAAGTAGCCATTGCATACAACTCAATAATATTCTTTTTGATTTCGTCATACTTCACTTCCCGTTCCAGTTCTGCACTTCGCAGCGTGAGTCTTTGCCGACTGACGCGTCCTTTGAGATCGAACAGATCATCTAAGGGGATGCTTAAACCCGCGCCTATCGTGTAACCGTTCTGTGCCTGGGTGGAGTAGGTAAGGTATGGGGCGACTGCCACGTCCGTATAGGTGGACTCATTGCCGAACATTCCGTATTGATAGCTCCCTCGTAAACTGAAGAAACCTAGAAATGCCCATTTTTCTTTTTTGAGTAATTTGCGTTCTATTATCGCCTTCACGTCCGCTACCTCATAGGCGGGACTGTTCTTGGCGTTCTCGAATAAAGCGGATAGTGGGGGGAGAACTATTTTACTATAATCTTCATCACTTAGTTGAGAATAGTCAGACACTTCTTGTGCAACTACACGGGTTGTAGAGACGAATAGAAGTAATAACCCCGAAAAAAAACATATAAATTGCTTCATAAAAAAATCCTATTATTTGCTCTTGCTGTGTTATAGCTTGCGCAAATATAAGGATTAATTTCATTTATGTGCAGTCTTTTATTATCTATTTTACAATCTTTCTTGTAAATTGTGCACAATTTGTCGCGTAAATGGCGTCAAAAGGCTTCTGTCATGTTGAAGTAGAACAAATTCTGCTTGTTCACCATGTCTCTGCCGAAATCAAGGCGTACATTCATACGGGGTTGCACTTCGATACGTAATCCCAATCCGAGGTTGGGAAGCACACCTTCTATTTTGCCCGGAGTGGGTCCCATGAATCCGCATCCTCCCCAGGCTACATATCCTATATGACTTAACATCTTTTTTACCCAAGTGCTTTTGTCCGTATTTATCATCTGGCGGTATTCGGCCATCATGACATGCGAGGACTTGTCGCGAAACTGTCCCATGTAGTAACCGCGAAGATCGAAGGGGGTTCCACTAAGTACATATTTTGTTAGGGGTACATCTCCGAATGCGTTTTTGCTTTGCACTGTCCAGGCTATCACTTTGCGGCGTCCTACTGTTTTGTATTGGCGGTAATCGATTTCCAAACGGTAAAAGTTATTATCACTGCCGAACGTTTTATTGTACATCATTCCCCGGAAGTCAAGGTAAGTTCCGCTATAAGCATTGGCGGGAATATCGCGTGTGTCATACGTCAACAGGAAGCCGAGTCCCGAACTGAAATTTTTGTATCCGTGCTCCGTACCTCCTGCCGCTATGTACGAGGGCTCATTAACCATCCCGGCAGCCGGTTTAGTTATCTTGTCATAGTTCAAATCGACTTGAGGGCCTGCAAAGAAATTACTTTCTCCCAGACGGAACAAGAACCAGGGGTTTACTTGAATGCCGCTATAACGGTACTCGCTGGTATCTTCTCCACGTTCATAATCTTTATTAGTGGAATATCCGATGCCATAAAAATTCTCGATTGTATTTTTATAAGAGAAGGTTCCGAAGATACGGAAACGGTCGCCTTTAAAGAAGAGTTGTGGTTTCGTCATCAGATTCAAGCCGCCCTTGAACATCAAGGCGATGGCCATTGGCACTACTGAACGCCGTTGAGTGGTATCACTCGGATTCATCCGAAACGTCATCAGTGCGCTACCGCCTACTAATAAACCGAAGTCCGGCGTATAACTGGGACCACCTAATATGTTATAGTGCAAATTCCGGTTTGCCACGCGCTGGCGACGCAACTCGCGCTTGGAAAGGGCAGGAATGGTGTCTGACGGGGTGCCTTCAATATCTGTAGGAGTAGTATCACTGATAGAAGTTGTAGACATTTGCAGTTCATCGCTTTTTACTGCCGTACTATCAGCCGTAGCTGACATCATATTGATGGATGGAAGCATCACCAATATTCCTATTATATATTTCTTCATATTTCTCTTTGAGGAATTCGACTGCAAAGAAAACTATTTTATTCCGATTAGTTTTGATGTTCTTAGATAATAAATCTAAAAAAGAATCGTATTTTTGCAGAATAAGATGTTTTTCGATATGCTGGTAAATAAAATTGCATGATTTAATCCCATACACCAAAACAAAATTTATCAGTATATCATGATCCGTCAGCCTATTAATTAATTATTTATATCAATGAATAAACAGATTTTATCAATTTTTGTTTTCTGTGCTTTTTCTTATTCTACACAAGCGCAAGAAGTGAAAGGAGGCATCAGCGACTCCATGATGCAACAAATCAAGCAGAGTTATGCAAACACTCCTACCGACAAGGCTATCCGCAACGCCATCGGCAACAACGACATCCGTAAACTGGCTCTCAACCAGGATAACCTGAAAGGCATGGATACGCATTTTTCTATCAAAGTGTCTTCTAAAGGTATCACCGACCAAAAATCTTCTGGTCGTTGCTGGCTTTTTACAGGTTTGAATGTGATGCGTGCCAAAGCGATCGCCAAACATAACCTCGGTTCCTTCGAATTCTCGCAAACTTATCCTTTCTTCTTCGACCAACTGGAGAAAGCCAACCTCTTTCTGCAAGGTATTATCGACACCAGCAGTAAGCCGATGGATGATAAAATGGTGGAATGGCTCTTCCGTAATCCTTTGAGTGACGGTGGAACATTCACCGGTGTAGCCGATATTGTCAGTAAATACGGGCTTGTTCCCAAAGATGTGATGCCGGAAACCAACAGTAGTGAAAATACCTCCCGTATGGCAGGTCTGATTGCCCTGAAACTTCGTGAACAGGGGCTTCAACTCCGTGATCTCGCAGCGCAAGGTGTCAAGCCTGCTGCCCTTGAGAAAACAAAAACAGAGATGTTGAGCACCATCTATCGCATGTTAGTGTTGAATCTCGGTGTTCCTCCTACTGAATTTACCTGGACTGAATATAACGCTAAGGGTGAACCTGTGTCTACCGAAATTTACACTCCGCTTTCTTTCCTGAAAAAGTATGGTGACGAAAAACTGATTGATAATTATGTCATGTTAATGAACGATCCGAGCCGTGAATATTATAAGTGTTATGAGATAGACTACGACCGCCACCGTTACGACGGCAAAAACTGGACGTATGTCAATCTCCCCATCGAGGATATCAAAGAAATGGCTATTTCTTCTCTCAAGGATAGCACAATGATGTATTTTTCTTGCGATGTAGGTAAGTTTCTAAACTCTGACCGTGGTCTACTGGATGTCAAAAACTACGACTACGAATCTCTTATGGGTACTTCTTTTGGCATGAACAAGAAGCAACGTATCCAAAGTTTTGCCAGTGGCTCCAGTCACGCCATGACTCTTATGGCCGTCGATCTTGACAAAAATGGAAAACCGACGAAATGGATGGTTGAAAATAGTTGGGGGCCTGCTGCCGGTTATCAGGGTTATCTCATTATGACAGATGATTGGTTTAACGAATATATGTTCCGTCTAGTAGTAGAAACGAAATATGCATCGAAAAAAGCTCTCGAGGTGTTGAAACAGAAGCCTATCCGACTTCCTGCTTGGGATCCTATGTTTGCTGAATAGTTCTTTTTCTTTGCTTCTGTCTTTTGTTTCGGAACAAAAGATAAAAGATTACGTGCACGAACACGAAAGGAATTACGGATATTTTTCCGTAATTCCTTTCTTTTTTCCTATCGAATCCCAATCTTATTTATTACTTTTGCGGCAAATTTATGAAACCATTATTTTATATAGCATGGCAAATGTAATAAAGTTACGTAAAGGCCTTGACATAAACCTGAAAGGAAAAGCTGCTGAAACGTACGCAACAGTAAAAGAACCGGGATTCTACGCACTTGTACCCGATGACTTTCCTGGAGTGACGCCTAAGGTAGTTGTGAAAGAGCAGGAATATGTAATGGCTGGTGGACCCTTGTTTATCGACAAGTATCATCCTGAAGTGAAATTTGTTTCGCCGGTGAGCGGCGTGGTGACGAGTGTAGAACGTGGTGCTCGTCGTAAGGTATTGAACATCGTAGTAGAAGCTGCTGCAGAGCAGGACTATGAAGATTTTGGGAAAAAGAATGTTGCTTCGATGGATGCTGAAGCTGTGAAATCCGCTCTGTTAGAAGCCGGACTTTTCGCGTTTATCAAACAGCGTCCTTATGACATCATTGCAGATCCGACGGTAACCCCGAAAGGAATCTTCATCTCCGCATTCGATACTAATCCATTGGCTCCGGATTTCGAGTTCGCCCTCAAAGGCGAAGAAGCAAACTTCCAGACAGGGCTTGATGCTCTTGCCAAACTGGCAAAAAACTACCTGAACATCAGTGTGAAACAGAACGCTGCCGCACTGACACAGGCTAAGAACGTTACAATCACCGCATTCGACGGACCGAACCCTGCAGGTAATGTAGGCATTCAGATCAACCACCTCGACCCCGTATCCAAGGGCGAAACGGTATGGACTATTGATCCGCAAGCCGTAATCTTCATCGGTCGCCTCTTCAATACAGGCCATGTAGATTTCACCCGTACAGTAGCTGTGACAGGTTCCGAAGTGTTGAAACCTGCATACTGCAAACTACAGGTAGGCGCATTGCTCACCAACGTGTTTGCCGGCAATGTAACAAAAGACAAAGATTTACGCTACATCAGCGGTAACGTGCTGACAGGAAAGCAAGTATCTCCGAACGGATTCTTGGGCGCATTCCATAGCCAATTGACTGTTATCCCCGAAGGTGACGACATTCACGAAATGCTTGGATGGATCATGCCGCGTTTCAACCAGTTCAGTGCCAATCGTTCTTATTTCAGCTGGTTGATGGGTAAGAAGGAATATACGTTGGATGCCCGTATCAAAGGTGGCGAACGTCACATGATTATGTCGGGTGAATACGATAAGGTATTCCCAATGGACATTCTGCCCGAATATCTGATTAAAGCAATTATCGCCGGTGACATCGACCGTATGGAAGCACTCGGCATCTACGAAGTAGCTCCCGAAGACTTCGCCCTTTGCGAATTCGTCTGCTCTTCAAAGATGGAACTGCAACGCATCGTTCGTGCCGGACTCGATATGCTCCGTTCAGAAATGGCGTAATCGAATAAGAGATTAAATAATAAAAATTAAAATAAGCGATAGTTGAAATCTTGCGAAACGGCTCTCTGTGGATACAGCATAAACCCAGTACAGCCAATTTTCAACTCTCAACTTTCAATTTTCAATTAAATAAATGAAAGCGTTAAGAAATTATCTCGATAAGATAAAGCCGAACTTTGAGGAGGGCGGCAAATTCCACGCATTCCAGTCGGTGTTTGACGGCTTCGAAACATTCCTGTTCGTGCCCAGCAAGACTGCGAAAACGGGAACGCACATACATGACGCAATCGATAGCAAGCGCATCATGTCGATTGTGGTTATTTCGTTAATACCGGCTTTGCTGTTCGGTATGTACAACGTAGGTTACCAGCATTTCACTCACACAGGTGCTACTGGCAGCTTCATCGAAATGTTTATCTACGGATTCCTGGCAGTACTGCCTAAAATAATCGTATCATACGTAGTAGGTCTTGGCATTGAGTTCGTCGTAGCTCAATGGAAGAAAGAAGAAATCCAGGAAGGATTCCTTGTTTCCGGTATCCTGATCCCGATGATCGTTCCGGTAGACTGTCCGCTGTGGATTCTTGCCGTAGCTACTGCATTCTCTGTTATCTTCGCAAAAGAAGTATTCGGTGGTACAGGTATGAACGTATTCAACGTTGCGTTGATTACTCGTGCATTCCTGTTCTTCGCATACCCGACCAAGATGTCCGGTGATGCCGTTTGGGTGTCAGGCGACAGCATCTTCGGTTTAGGACAAAGCGTAGACGGACTCACCGTTGCCACTCCACTGGGACAGGCTGCTACAACAGGTAGTGTTCCTGCGTTCAACATGGATATGATTACAGGTCTGATTCCGGGTTCTATTGGTGAAACCAGCGTAATCGCTATCCTGATTGGTGCCGTTATCCTGCTTTGGACAGGTGTTGCAAGCTGGAAGACAATGATTTCCGTATTCGTCGGTGGCGCATTCATGGCATGGGTATTCAACTCAATCGGCATGGAAAACAACACAATGGCTCAAATGCCTTGGTACGAACACCTCGTTCTTGGTGGTTTCTGCTTCGGTGCCGTATTTATGGCTACTGACCCTGTGACTTCCGCACGTACAGAAAGAGGTAAATATATCTTCGGATTCCTGATCGGTGTGATGGCTATCGTTATCCGCGTACTGAATCCGGGTTATCCGGAAGGTATGATGCTTGCCATCCTGCTGATGAACATCTTCGCTCCGCTGATTGACTACTGTGTAGTACAAAGCAATATCAGCCGTCGCGAGAAACGCACTATCAAGTCTAACCAATAAATACCGAAAGAAAATGAATACGAATAGTAATAGTTATACTATCATTTATGCTTCGGTAATGGTTATTATCGTAGCATTCCTGCTGGCATTCGTTAGTTCTTCACTGAAATCTACACAAGACAAGAATGTGCAGTTGGACACTAAGAAACAAATCCTCGCTGCATTGAACATTAAGAATGTGGAAGATGCGGATGCTGAATATCAGAAATATGTGAAAGGGGATATGCTGATGAACGTAGACGGTACGCTGACCGAAAATACGGGCGAATTTGCTACCAACTACGAGAAAGAAGCAAAAGAACAACAACGTCTGCACGTGTTTGTATGCGAAGTGGACGGTCAGATTAAATATGTAGTTCCTGTTTACGGTGCCGGTCTTTGGGGCGCTATCTGGGGATACGTTGCACTGAACGAAGATAAAGATACCGTTTACGGTACTTACTTCTCACACGCTAGTGAAACTCCGGGTCTGGGTGCTGAAATTGCAACCGACCATTTCCAAAATGAATTTGTAGGTAAGAAGACTTTGGAAAATGGAGCTATCACTTTGGGAGTCGTAAAAAATGGCAAGGTAGAGAAACCTGATTACCAAGTGGATGGTATCTCCGGTGGTACAATCACTTCAGTAGGTGTAGATGCCATGTTGAAGTCTTGCCTGAATAGTTACTTGAGTTTTTTAACTAAATAATAAGGAGGAGAAAGATAGAATATGGGACAACTGTTTTCAAAGAAAAATAAAGAAGTATTCTCTGCTCCGCTGGGAATTGATAATCCGGTAACCGTACAGGTGCTCGGTATCTGTTCTGCACTTGCTGTTACCGCAAAGCTGGAGCCTGCCATCGTGATGGGACTTTCAGTAACGGTGATTACTGCATTTGCCAACGTTGTTATTTCACTGTTGCGTAAGACTATTCCTAACCGCATCCGCATCATCGTCCAGTTGGTTGTGGTAGCTGCTTTGGTAACTATCGTAAGTGAAATCCTGAAAGCGTTTGCTTACGACGTAAGCGTACAGCTTTCTGTTTATGTAGGTTTGATTATCACTAACTGTATCTTGATGGGACGTCTGGAAGCATTTGCCATGCAGAACGGTCCTTGGGAGTCTTTCTTGGATGGTGTAGGTAATGGTTTAGGCTATGCCAAGATTTTGATTATCGTTGCTTTCTTCCGCGAACTGTTTGGCTCGGGAACATTGCTTGGTTTCAATATCCTGAATTATGAACCGATTCAAAATATCGGATACGTAAACAACGGCTTGATGTTGATGCCGCCGATGGCATTGATTATCGTAGCATGCATCATCTGGTATCAACGTGCACGTCATAAAGAATTGCAAGAACAAAGTAATTAATTATTTCTGATTTCTGAATTATGATTTATGTCTAGCTTTATAGTCATAGTCGCATGATAAGTCTGCTGAATCATAAATTATAAATCATAAATCATAAATCAAAAAGAATTATGGAACATTTATTAAGTTTATTCGTCCGCTCTATCTTTGTGGACAACATGATATTCGCATTCTTCTTGGGTATGTGTTCATACCTGGCTGTTTCGAAGAATGTGAAGACTGCCGTAGGACTGGGTATCGCCGTGACTTTCGTGTTGCTGGTGACGCTTCCGGTCAACTACCTGTTGCAAACTAAGGTGCTGGCTGCCAATGCTATCATTGAAGGTGTCGACCTTAGCTTCTTGAGTTTTATTCTTTTCATTGCCGTAATTGCCGGTATCGTGCAATTGGTGGAGATGGTGGTAGAACGCTTCACTCCGTCACTGTATGCTTCGCTGGGTATCTTCCTGCCGTTGATTGCCGTTAACTGTGCGATCATGGGTGCCTCTCTGTTTATGCAACAACGTATTAACGTTGGTCCGAGTGATCCGAAATACATTGGTGATATTTGGGATGCCCTCTCTTATGCATTGGGTTCCGGTATCGGTTGGTTGCTGGCTATCGTAGGTCTGGCTGCTATCCGCGAGAAAATGGCTTACTCTGACGTGCCTGCTCCGTTGAAGGGCTTGGGTATCACATTTATCACAGTAGGTCTGATGGCAATCGCATTTATGTGTTTCTCTGGTTTGAACATCTAAAAAGAAAGGAATAAGACAATGGATATGAATTTAATATTAGCGAGCATTGGGGTATTCCTTGTGGTTATTCTGTTGCTTGTTGTTATCTTGCTGGTTGCCAAAAATTTCCTGGTGCCATCAGGAAACGTGAAACTGACAATCAATGGCGAAAAGGAATTGGAAGTTGCTTCCGGTTCTACTTTGCTCAATACGCTGTCTGTAAACGGAATATTCCTGTCATCCGCATGTGGTGGTAAGGGATCTTGCGGGCAATGTAAATGCCAGGTGCTTGAAGGTGGTGGTGAAATTCTGCCTTCTGAAGTTCCTCACTTCAGCCGTAAACAGCAGCAAGACCACTGGCGTCTGGGTTGTCAGGTAAAAGTGAAGGGGGATATGGCTATCAAGATTGATGAATCTGTACTCGGTGTGAAAGAGTGGGAGTGCGAAGTAATCTCCAACAAGAACGTGGCTACATTTATCAAAGAGTTCATCGTTGCTCTGCCTAAAGGCGAACACATGGACTTTATCCCGGGTTCTTATGCACAGATTAAGATTCCTAAATTTTCAATGGATTATGATAAGGACATCGATAAGAGCCTGATTGGTGATGAATATCTGCCAGCATGGGAGAAATTCGGTTTGTTAGGTTTGAAATGTAAGAACGACGAGGAAACAATTCGTGCTTACTCTATGGCCAACTATCCTGCCGAAGGTGACCGTATCATGTTGACAGTACGTATCGCTACTCCACCGTTCAAGCCGAAAGAACAAGGTCCTGGATTTATGGATGTGATGCCGGGTATCGCTTCTTCATATATCTTTACTCTGAAACCGGGTGACAAAGTAATAATGAGCGGTCCTTACGGAGACTTCCACCCAATCTTCGATTCTAAGAAGGAAATGATGTGGATTGGTGGTGGTGCCGGTATGGCTCCGTTACGTGCGCAAATCATGCACATGACTAAGACATTGCATACAACTGATCGTAAGATGTCTTACTTCTATGGTGCCCGTGCGCTGAATGAAGTGTTCTATCTGGAAGATTTCCTGCAAATCGAAAAGGACTTCCCGAACTTCACTTTCCATTTGGCACTCGACCGTCCGGACCCTGCTGCTGATGCTGCAGGCGTGAAGTATACTCCGGGATTCGTTCACAACGTAATCTACGAAACTTACCTGAAGAATCACGAAGCTCCTGAAGATATTGAATACTATATGTGTGGTCCTGGTCCGATGTCGAAAGCTGTTGAGAAGATGCTCGACGATCTTGGCGTTCCGGCACAGAACCTGATGTTCGACAACTTCGGAGGATAATTTGCAGAAGAGAACAAACCGGTCGGGAAAATGACCGGAAAGAATATATAACACAGGGTGGGAAATCTGAAAAGCAGTAGTGCTTCTTGGATTTCCCGTTTCTTTTTTAGGGTATTCCATGATGTCTTTACGCTATGTTTTCTATCTATTTTATGTCTGTTTAAAAGATAGTTCTCCTTTTTTATCTGTACTTATCTATTATATTCGTATATTTGGCTACACAATAGAATTATTAAAGTACAATAGGTTATGGAATATCATCGTATATCTTTTATTCACAATGATACAGAGTATTCATTTGTCAAAGCTATGAGTTCAAGTTTAACGGGATATGCCTTGGTTACCGCTTGTAGGGCAGAAGTAACCATTTACATGAAAGAGAATAATCTGAAAGGTTATTATATATTGACCGGCATGGCTAAAGTTTGATTGTTTTTTTATCTCCGTACTCTTTCCTTTTTGTATCTTTGCCTCCATGTTAGAGAAAAATGAAATTATACAGTCGGCTCTCCGCAATTTGAAGATTGAGGAACTGAATCCGATGCAGGAAGCATCACTTGAACAAGCTACCGGAAGAAAAGACGTTATACTGTTGTCACCGACAGGATCGGGCAAGACATTGGCCTATCTGTTACTTTTACTCCTTACTCTAAAACCGAACGACGACAGCGTGCAGGTTTTGATTCTCGTTCCTTCGCGTGAGCTGGCCTTACAGATAGATTCTGTATTCAAAGCAATGGGGACTTCCTGGAAAACCTGCTGTTGTTACGGTGGGCATCCTATCGCCGAAGAAAAGAAAAGTATATTGGGCAATCATCCTGCTATCATCATTGGTACTCCGGGACGTATCACCGACCATTTGTCGAAAGGCAATTTCAACCCTGAAACCATTGAAACTTTAATTATCGACGAGTTCGACAAATCGTTGGAGTTTGGTTTCCACGATGAAATGGCAGAGATTATTACCCAGCTTCCGGGATTAAAAAAACGTATGTTGCTTTCAGCTACTGATGCGGCAGAGATTCCCGAATTTACAGGATTGAACCGCACAGTTAAGTTGAACTTCCTTTCGGACGATTCTGAAGAACAAGAGTCGCGCTTGAAATTGATGAAGGTGCTTTCGCCTTCCAAAGATAAGATTGATACTTTATATAACCTGCTTTGTACATTGGGGAGCAGTTCGAGCATCGTGTTTTGTAATCATCGGGATGCGGTGGACCGTGTACATCAGTTATTGGCGGATAAAAAACTACTCGCAGAACGTTTTCATGGCGGTATGGAACAGCCGGACCGTGAACGTGCGCTTTACAAGTTCCGTAATGGCAGTTGTCATGTATTGATTTCTACCGATCTGGCAGCCCGTGGACTGGATATTCCGGAAGTCGGACATATCATCCATTATCATTTGCCGGTCAATGAAGAAGCCTTTACGCACCGCAACGGACGTACAGCACGTTGGGATGCGACCGGAACGTCTTATCTGATTCTTCATGCCGAAGAGAAACTTCCTTCTTATATCCCGGAAGAAATGGAAACAGTGGCGTTGCCTGAAAACCCTCCCCGGCCTCCGAAATCGGTCTGGGCTACCATTTATATAGGTAAAGGAAAAAAGGAGAAACTTAGCCGGATAGATATTGCCGGATTCTTATATAAAAAAGGAAATCTGACCCGCGAAGATGTCGGAGCGATTGACGTCAAAGGACATTATGCTTTTGTCGCTGTTCGCCGGGCTAAGGTGAAGCAACTCTTGAATCTGATTCAGGGGGAGAAAATCAAAGGAATGAAGACTATTATAGAAGAAGCGAAGTAAAGATCTTTTCTGTAAGATACCTTACTTGACATCTATGGATAACAAAATGGTGTATATATCCTGTATAAACCAATAAAAAGAAAGGAAAATCTGCTTTAAAACAGTATTTTTATAAGGAAAGATTTGTGCGGCGGAAATAAATTCGTAAATTCGCAAGGTCAAAAGACAAAAGTAACGAAATTGTTAAACCAAAAACAAACTTCAAATGAAAAAGCATAATTTCAATGCAGGACCTTCCATTCTTCCGCGTGAGGTGATAGAGGATACAGCGAAGGCTATTTTAGATTTCAACGGTTCTGGTCTCTCTTTGATGGAAATCAGCCACCGCGCCAAAGACTTCCAACCTGTGGTTGACGAAGCAGAGGCATTATTCAAGGAATTACTCAATATCCCCGAAGGCTATTCGGTACTGTTCCTGGGTGGAGGTGCTAGTATGGAGTTCTGCATGGTTCCTTATAACTTCCTGGAAAAAAAAGCTGCTTACCTGAACACTGGTGTATGGGCTAAGAAAGCAATGAAAGAAGCTAAAGGGTTTGGCGAAGTTGTAGAAGTTGCTTCCTCTGCTGAAGCTACATATACTTATATCCCAAAAGATTATACAATCCCGACAGACGCAGATTATTTCCACATTACGACTAACAACACAATTTACGGTACAGAATTGAAGAAAGATCTCGATTCTCCAGTTCCGATGGTTGCCGATATGTCTTCTGATATTTTCTCACGTCCGATCGACGTTTCTAAATATATCTGTATTTATGGTGGTGCACAAAAGAATCTGGCTCCTGCTGGTGTTACATTCGTTATCGTTAAGAATGACGCATTGGGTAAGGTTTCCCGTTACATTCCAACGATGTTGAATTATCAGACTCATGTTGACAGTGGCTCTATGTTTAACACTCCTCCTGTTGTACCTATTTATGCAGCATTGCAGACGCTTCGCTGGATCAAAGCACAGGGTGGTGTGAAAGAAATGGAACGTCGTGCCATTGAAAAAGCGGATATGTTGTATGCTGAAATCGACCGTAACAAAATGTTCGTGGGTACTGCTGCCAAAGAAGACCGTTCACGTATGAACATCTGTTTCGTGATGGCTCCCGAATACAAAGACTTCGAAGCTGACTTCTTGAAGTTTGCTACTGAAAGAGGTATGGTAGGTATCAAGGGACACCGTTCTGTAGGTGGTTTCCGTGCATCTTGCTACAATGCTCTGCCGAAAGAAAGCGTACAAGCTTTGATTGATTGTATGCAGGAATTTGAAAAACTTCATTAATAATATTTTCACCACAGATTATACAGACGGACGCAGATTTTTTTTATTCTGTGAGAATCTGGGTAATCTGTGGTGAGTCTTTATAAACAGAATTAGATTATGAAAATACTTGTAGCTACTGATAAACCGTTTGCTAAAGTTGCAGTAGACGGTATCCGTAAAGAAATAGAAGCAGCCGGATACGAGTTTGCTTTACTTGAGAAATATACAGAAAAAGCCCAGTTACTGGATGCAGTGAAAGATGCTAATGCCATCATTATCCGTAGTGATATTGTTGATGCAGAGGTGCTTGATGCTGCTAAAGAATTGAAAATCGTAGTTCGCGCCGGTGCAGGATACGATAATGTGGACCTGGCTGCTGCCACAGCTCACAATGTATGCGTGATGAACACTCCGGGACAGAATTCTAATGCTGTTGCCGAACTTGCTTTGGGTATGATGGTATATGCTGTCCGTAACTTCTATAACGGAACTTCCGGTACAGAATTGATGGGCAAGAAATTGGGTATTCATGCTTATGGAAACGTAGGCCGCAATGTAGCTCGTGTTGCCAAAGGTTTCGGAATGGAAGTGTATGCTTATGATGCATTCTGCCCGAAAGAAGTAATCGAAAAAGATGGTGTGAAAGCACTTGATTCTGCAGAAGAATTGTACAAGACTTGCCAGGTGGTATCTCTTCATATTCCGGCAACTGCCGAAACAAAGAACTCTATCAATTATGCTCTGTTGAAAGATATGCCGAAAGGTGCTATGTTGGTAAACACTGCCCGTAAGGAAGTGATTAACGAAGCAGAACTAATCAAACTGATGGAAGAGCGTGCAGACTTCAAATATATCACAGATATTATGCCTGCTGCTAACGCAGAGTTTGCAGAAAAGTTTGCCGGACGTTATTTCTCAACTCCTAAGAAGATGGGTGCTCAAACTGCCGAAGCAAATATCAATGCCGGTATTGCTGCTGCTCAACAAATTGTGGGCTTCTTGAAAGATGGTTGCGAGAAATTTAGAGTAAACAAGTAAGATTCTGAATAAGTCTGCCGGATTTTTCAGGATAACTATGGTAGTATCTGAATAAAAACAATCCGTTGCAGAATGTCTTTTTTAGAAATAAGTAGTATATTTGAGCCACAGATTTTCAAGAAGTCTGTGGCTTTAATTTTTTACATATAAAATACTAATATCATGGCAATAATCAAACCTTTCAAGGGCATTCGTCCTCCGCAAAACCTCGTAGAACAGGTCGCTTCACGTCCTTATGATGTACTGAACTCTGAAGAAGCCCGCGCAGAAGCGGAAGGTAACGAAAAGTCTCTTTATCATATTATTAAACCGGAAATAGATTTCCCTGTTGGTATGGATGAACACGACGAACGGGTGTATGCTAAAGCTGCCGAGAATTTCCAACTGTTTCAGGACAAAGGCTGGTTGGTGCAGGATAATAAGGAAAACTATTATATCTATGCCCAGACGATGAACGGGAAAACGCAATACGGATTGGTGGTCGGTGCTTATGTTCCCGATTATATGAATGGTATTATCAAAAAGCATGAGCTTACCCGTCGTGACAAGGAAGAGGATCGTATGAAACATGTACGTGTGAACAACGCAAACATTGAGCCTGTTTTCTTTGCTTATCCTGATAATGAGAAGCTGGATGTTATTATAAAGAAATATACAGCAAACAAGCCGGTTTATGACTTTATCGCTCCGGGTGATGGCTTTGGACATACTTTCTGGATTGTCGACCAGGATGCAGATATTGCTACCATTACTGCCGAATTTGCTAAAATGCCTGCTCTTTATATTGCTGACGGGCATCACCGTTCTGCCGCTGCTGCATTGGTGGGAGCAGAGAAAGCAAAGCAAAATCCGAATCATCGTGGTGATGAAGAATATAATTACTTCATGGCTGTTTGCTTCCCTGCAAACCAGCTAACCATCATCGATTATAATCGTGTAGTGAAAGATCTCAATGGTTTGACTCCCGAGCAATTCCTGGCTGCACTTGATAAAAACTTTATAGTAGAAGAGAAGGGTGCGGATATCTATAAACCATCCGGCTTACATAATTTTTCACTCTATTTGGGTGGTAAATGGTACAGCTTGACTGCTAAGGCCGGTACGTATAATGATAACGACCCTATTGGTGTGCTTGATGTTACAATCTCTTCCAACTTGATTTTGGATGAAGTTTTAGGTATAAAGGATCTGCGTTCTGATAAACGTATTGATTTTGTCGGTGGTATCCGTGGATTGGGAGAGCTCAAGAAGCGTGTGGATAGCGGTGAAATGAAAGTGGCTTTGGCTCTCTATCCCGTATCTATGAAACAGTTGATGGATATTGCAGATACAGGCAATATTATGCCGCCGAAGACTACTTGGTTTGAACCGAAACTTCGTTCGGGACTGGTGATTCATAAGTTAGATTAAAAAATATCTGTAAGATGATGCGAAAATCATTGTTGATAGGGACTATATCAGTAGATGTGACGCTTGATTGATGTAGAAAAAATAGTGACGGGATATGCCCGGGATAGTGACGGTATCGTTGTGGTATACCGTCACTATTTTTATTGGATAGCGTCACTATTTTTAATTCCCCCAACTGCCTATCATCGATAAGTGGAACATTAATATTTCCAAATGATAGATTGACTTTTCTCATTAAAGCCGTATCTTTGCAACATGACTGCTGAAGATACTTATAAAACCATCATTGAGCCTTCCGAAGGTATTTATACGGAAAAACGAAGCAAGTTCATTGCTATAGCCCTTCCTGTGCGTACTCTCGATGAGATAAAGATGCATCTTGAAACGTATCAGAAAAAGTATTATGATGCACGGCATGTATGCTATGCTTATATGTTGGGAGCTGCGCGAAAGGATTTCCGTGCCAATGACAACGGAGAACCTTCCGGAACAGCGGGTAAACCTATTCTCGGACAGATAAACTCGAATGAACTGACGGATATACTGATTATAGTAGTTCGTTATTTTGGAGGAATCAAGTTGGGGACAAGTGGATTGATTGTTGCTTACAAGGCCGCTGCTGCCGAAGCGATTGCTGCCGCTACTATTATAGAAAAGACGGTAGATGAGGATGTGACGGTAATGTTTGAATATCCTTTTATGAATGATGTCATGCGCATTGTGAAAGAAGAGGAACCGGAGATTCTTAATCAGTCGTATGACATGGATTGTAGCATGACATTGCGGATTCGTCGTTCGATGATGCCTAAGTTGCGTGCACGTTTGGAGAAGGTGGAGACAGCGCGGATTCTTGATGATGAGAATATTTTGTAGGTAAAGTATTAGAAGTAGTAATAGAGATAGAGAGTGGATTGCATGATAAATAAATGTCACATAATTTTTAGTCTGTTTTTAAGTTCCTTTGTATGGATGAGCGTTCAGGCGCAAGCACAAATACAGGAAACTCAAAAACTGGCTCCTAATAATATTCCTGTTCCGTGGTATTCGCAGAAAATCGCGGGATGCCCTTACTCGCATTGCTCTCTGGCTTCTTCGTTAATGGTCTTTGATTATTTTAAGGGAATGACGGCTGATACACAACGTACAGCCCAGGATGCAGAAAAGAAACTGATTGAATATCAGCGGAACTACTTTCTGAAAAAACGTGCTCCTTTCCGTCGCCGTACTTCAATAGGGCAGGGAGGATATTATTCTTTTGAGATTGATTCGTTGACACGTTATTATGAAAACATGATAAGTGCCGAACATTTCCAGCAGAAAGATTATCGGATATTGAAAGATTATATTGATCGTGGCATTCCTGTGCTTGTAAATGTGAGATATACAGGTGCAGTTCGTGGTTTGCGTCCTGGTCCGAGAGGGCACTGGATGGTGCTTCGTGGCATTGATGATAAACATGTGTGGGTGAATGATCCCGGACGTTCGCCGGAGATGCGGACTAAAGGAGAAAACATCTGTTATCCCATTAAGAAACAGCCGGGTAACCCTTCCTATTTTGATGGTTGTTGGACGGGACGATTTATCATAGTCACTCCCAGAGAATGGATACGAAACTCCCTGTTTGCACAGGTAGGCAAGCTCCCTCCATTGGAGGAGGTGACTCATATAGTTCCTCCGGTTGTGTCGTCTGTAACCTTACCGCAGGTTATCAATCAGTAGAAGCAACTCATAGTTAGGAAAATTCAGTAGTAGAATTAAGATAGAACATTTGTAGTAAAATAAAGAAGAACAAAAATATATGGCATTTGAAGCAACCAAAAAAGAATGGTGCGAACTCTATTCTTTCTTTCGTCTCTTAGCAGATGGAAAAGTAGTGTTAGGCACAGCAGAAGCAAAGGCGGGAGATACATTTTGGCCTGTTGCAATGATTCAACGGGAAGAACATGATGGAACACGTCAATATTATATTGAAGAAGATACGATTCGTATAGAAGGAGAGAATGGGAGTAAGTCCATGCCTCGTGAAGATTTTGGTATTGTAGCTGATCTGATATTACAGGCTGTGAAATCTTCGCCGGAAAATGATGTTGCTTCTCCAGAAGGAGTAGAAGAGTTTTTAGACGAAGCTGCCATTTTCGATTTGGAAGCAAAAACAGAAGATCGCACAGATTTTTCCATTACATTTTGGCATCCGAAAGCTCCGTTAAGAGGTTTCAATGTCCGTTCACGGTTGGGCGTAATGAATCCGTTGTTGGACGGAGGACGTGCAGCGAATCTTAAACTGGAACAGAGTGGAGTCAAATTTGCCACTCCAACAGTGAATAAAATCAATGCTTTGCCTGAATCTCCGAATGAAGTTGCCGAACGGATGATGATGATCGAACGTTTGGGGGGCGTACTTAAATACGCTGATGTAGCCGACCGCGTATTCCGCAGTAATCTTTTGATGATTGATCTGCATTTTCCACGTGTACTGACAGAAATGGTTCGTATCATGCATTTGGATGGTATCTCCCGTATTAGTGAGTTGACGGAAGTTATTAAACAAATGAATCCGTTGAAGATTAAAGATGAACTAATCAATAAGCATAAGTTCTATGAATTCAAGATGAAGCAGTTCTTGATGGCATTAGTATTGGGAATGCGTCCTGCAAAGATTTACAATGGATTGGATTCGGCAGTGGAAGGTATTCTATTGGTGGATGGAAATGGAGAAGTGCTCTGTTATCATAAATCGGAAAAGCAAATAATGGAGGATTTTTTGTTTTTAAATACCCGTTTAGAAAAAGGATCTTTAGAGAAAGACAAATACGGGTTCCTGGAGAGAGAGAATGGAGTCTATTATTTCAAACTGAATGCAAAGATTGGGCTGGTCAAACGGTAGAAAAGTATAATGTATTGATGCAGTTAAACTAATAATGATGGCATACTTATATAAAATACTTGTTATCCATGAAAACAAATGAAGTTTTAGAGAACATTAAAGCACGCCGTAGCGTACGGGCTTATACTGGCCAGCAAGTTTTAGAAGAGGATTTGCAGGCTATTTTGGAAGCTGCAACTTATGCACCGAGTGGAATGCATCTGGAAACATGGCATTTTACGGCTATTCAAAATATGGATAAGTTGACAGAACTGAATGAACGGATTAAAGGGGCTTTTGCAAAAAGCGACGATTCTCGTTTGCAGGAACGTGGACATAGTAAGACTTATTGTTGCTATTATCATGCTCCGACTTTAGTGATTGTATCTAATGAGCCTACTCAATGGTGGGCTGGTATGGATTGTGCTTGTGCCATAGAAAATATGTTCCTGGCTGCCCAGTCTTTAGGTATCGGCTCTTGTTGGATCAATCAGTTGGGGACAACATGTGATGATCCGGAGGTTCGTGAATTTATTACTGCTTTAGGTGTTCCTGCCAATCATAAAGTCTACGGTTGTGTAGCTTTGGGTTATCCTGATTCGAAGATTCCAATAAAATAGAAAAAGGTAAAGGCTAATACAATAACTATCGTTAGATAGAATACAGCTTCTTGTCTGATAAAATAAGAGGCTGTGTCGAAACTCTCATATAAAAATCACCCTCGCCACAGAAAGTTGTAGCGAGGGTGATTTCGATAAAAGGGGAGTTTTGATACATCCCCTTATTTTTGTGAGGTGATTCTTTAAGAGACAGTGCTCTGTAAATCTCTTTGGATAGACCTCTTTTTACTCGAAAGTACCATAGCGAGTGGGTAGTAGCTTACGGTCTCCCAAGGTGTTATCTACGCGAGCTACATTTATCCAGAATTTATTATCACGTACACTTTCTATAGGATAAGCTGCTTTCTCGCGTGTATATGAGTGCTCCCAACGATCACTTACAATTTCATATTCTGGATGAGGAGCATTAATCAATACATTATCATCTTTATCCGCTTCGCCATTCTTCACTTCTTGAATTTCTTTCCAGATATTCAGCATGACATCTACGAAATTGTCTAGTTCTGCCAGACTTTCACTTTCTGTTGGTTCAATCATCAACGTACCGTGGACGGGGAAGGAGAGGGTAGGAGCATGATAACCGTAATCCATCAGGCGTTTGGCAATATCATTCTCCGAGATTCCTGCTTCTTCATGTACTTTCCGGCATTCCAGAATCATTTCGTGCCCTACGAAACCGTTGGCTCCCCGATAAACAACTCCATACGTATCTTTCAGACAAGTAGCCAGATAATTAGCGTTCAGGATCGCAATTTTAGTTGCCTGTGTCAGTCCTTCTGCACCCATCATGCGGATATATCCGTATGTGATAGGCAGAATACCTGCACTGCCGAATGGAGCTGCCGATACTTGATTTTGTGAATTGCCGAAGATTCCGTGTCCGGGAAGGAAAGGAACCAAATGTTCGGCTACGCAGATAGGACCGACTCCCGGACCTCCGCCACCATGAGGGGAAGCGAATGTTTTATGAAGATTCAAGTGACAGACATCTGCACCGATGAATCCCGGATTGGTTAATCCTACCTGTGCATTCATGTTGGCTCCGTCCATATATACTTGTGCACCACAGGCGTGAATGATGTCGCAAATCTCTTTTATCTCGGTCTCGAAGATACCATGTGTAGAAGGATAAGTAATCATCAGTGCAGCCAATTCATCTTTATTTTCTTCAGCTTTTACACGTAGGTCAGCCATTTCTACATTCCCCTGCTCGTCGCATGCACAGGTAACAGTTACGAAGCCTGCCTGTATAGCAGACGCAGGATTTGTTCCGTGAGCCGAAGCTGGAATCAAGACTTTGTTACGGTGTCCCTGACCGATACTTTCGAGATAGGTGCGAATCACACGAAGGCCTGCATATTCTCCTGCAGCACCCGAATTGGGTTGTAGGCTGACCCCTGCAAACCCGGTGATAACTTTCAAATCTTCACTTAGGTTCTTGATTAATTCACGATAACCTTCTGCTTGGTCTTCCGGAACCAGCGGGTGCATACCCATAAACTCGGGACGGCTTAAAGGCAACATTTCTGCGGCTGCATTCAGCTTCATTGTACATGAACCGAGGGAAATCATGGATTGTGCAAGAGAAATATCTTTGCGGTCCAGACGTTTGATGTAACGCATCATCTCTGTTTCCGTGTGATACTTGCTGAATACTTCATGTGTCAGGAAAGGAGTTGTACGTTTTAAATCCTTGTCGATGTTGCTTCTTTCCGGAATGTCGTCTACTTTCTGGTAATCTTTTCCGGCGGCAATGGCAAAAATCGAGAGCAACACATTGGCAGCTGCCACATCTGTTGTTTCGTCAATGCTGAAACCAACATTGCCATTTTCATAATAGCGCAGATTAACTTCTTTGGTAAGTGCTATCGTGCGGATTTGCTGTGCCGAAACGTGTTCGGGCAATTCGAAACGTAAGGTGTCAAAGTATTGAGCGTTGACTTGTGTATATCCGCATTTCTTTAATTGCTTTTCAAGAAATACAGTAATGCTGTGTATACGTGATGCAATTGTAGTGATACCCTCCTGACCGTGATAAACGGCGTAAAAGCCTGCCATAGTAGCTAATAATGCTTGTGCGGTACAGATATTTGAAGTTGCTTTTTCCCGTTTGATATGTTGTTCACGTGTCTGTAAAGCCATTCGGTAGCAGAGTTTGCCATATTTGTCTTTAGACCATCCGATGATTCGTCCCGGCATATTCCGTTTGTATTCGTCTTTGGTAGCAAAGAAAGCAGCCGATGGACCGCCATAGAACATTGGGGTACCCAAGCGTTGTGTGGTTCCGAATACAATATCTGCTCCCCATTCTCCCGGAGGAGTTAGCAGGGCGAGACTTAAAATATCAGCGGCAACAGCTACTTTGCAGTCTGCGGCATGTGCTTTTTCGGTAAATTCAGAATAGTCCTCTACGTTTCCATGTGAGTTCGGATATTGCAGAATACAGGCAAACACTTCCGGTGAAGGTTCAAAATCTTTATATTTACCTACACGTAGTTCGATGCCTTGAGGTACGGCACGTGTAGTCATGACAGCTAATGTCTGCGGAAAAATATTCTCGTCTACGAAGACTACGTTCGCATTGGCTTTCTGTTGCGCGCGGGAGCGTAAGGCATACATCATGCTTACGGCTTCGGCGGCGGCAGTTGCTTCGTCCAGAAGTGAGCAGTTGGCGAGTGGCATGGCAGTAAGATCACATACGGCTGTCTGGAAATTCATCAATGCTTCCAGACGTCCTTGCGATACCTCTGTCTGGTACGGAGTGTAAGAAGTATACCATACTGGGTTTTCGAATACATTCCGCTGGATAACGGCCGGAGTGATCGTGTTGTACCATCCCAAACCGATATATGTGGTATATAGTTTGTTTTTAGCTGCCAGTTCAGCGATGTGTTTTCCAAATTCGTATTCCGTCAGTGGACTAGTCAATGCAAGCGGCTCTTTCAGCCGTATATTGGCGGGAATTGTCTGATTAATCAGTTCGTCCAGTGAGTTCACGCCAATTTTGCGGAGCATTATGGCTGTATCTTGTTCATTGATGCCGATGTGACGGCTAGCTAACAAATCGGTTTTCATAATAATCAAGTATTAAATTAAGTATTAAGTATCAAGTATTAAGTATTACTGCGGTTAATGGGCGATTAGCCTTGTTAATACCTAATACCTGATACTTAATACTTCTTTTTTATTATCTAAAAAATGGGTTTTCAGCTTTTTCCATTCCGATAGTCGTGGGAGCGCCGTGTCCCGGATAAACGACTGTTTCGTTGGGAAGAACAAATAAACGGCTGCAAATATGTTCTATCAGTTCATCGAAGTTGCCTCCTGTGAGATCAGCACGGCCGATGCTGCCTTGGAACAGGACGTCACCGGAGAACATGCAGTTGTCTTCTTTGCAATAGTACACCAAGCTGCCGGGTGAATGTCCGGGCACGTGTATTGCTTCCAGTTTGGTATGTCCGAAAGTGATGATATCTCCGTCATGCAGGTATTTGCCCAGTGGTACAGGTTCTTCCTGCAACTGAAAACCAAACATTCTGCTTTGTTTCGGTGCTTCGTCAATCCAGTACTCGTCTGCTTTGTTTGCTTCTGCCGATAACCCGAATTCTTTCAGCATGAACGGATTTCCGAAGATATGATCTAGGTGTAAATGAGTATTCAGCAGATGCTTTACATTCAGTTCATTGGTAAGAATGAACTTTTTCAGTGCCTGCTTTTCTTCTTCATAGAAACAGCCCGGATCAATTACGACTGCTTCTTTAGTGTCATCCCATAATACGTAGCAATTTACGGGAAACATATTAAATTCAAATCTTTTTATTTTCATGGTTTCTCTATGATTTATCATCTATCAGAACATATAGTCTTGTTTAAATCGGAACATATACCACTTTTTTTGTTTTAAAGAACTCTTCCTCGAAGTTGTCGCTCAAGCTATGAATGACCGTTTTATGTTTGAACGGCATTGTTTCATGCTCCAGTTCACCGCCTTTGAGACAGATAAGTCCGTTGGGCAATGCATTCTGTTGTTTCGAAGAGATATTCTTTTTAATAATCTTAATCAAATCCGCCAAAGGCATTACGGCACGGCTGACAACAAAGTCGAACGTTCGTTTCTCCTCTTCTGCACGGGCATGGCGGAAAGTCACATTTTTCAGTCCGATGGCATTTGCCACTTCGGTTGCTACACGTACTTTTTTGCCGATACTGTCTACGAGGTGGAATTTTACCTCGGGAAACAGGATTGCTAAAGGAATGCCGGGAAAACCTCCTCCTGTACCCAAGTCCATGATGCTGGTTCCGGGGCGGAATTGGATGACTTTGGCAATGCCTAATGAATGGAGCACGTGATGCTCATATAAATTCTCAATGTCCTTGCGGGAGATAACGTTGATTTTTGAATTCCAGTCAGTGTAGAGGTCGTATAGAGCTGCGAATTGTTTGCGCTGCTCTTCCGTCAGATCAGGAAAATATTTCAGTATGATTTCCACTGTTTGAATTTTGAATTATAAGTTTTGAATGATAGATGTGGATGAATATCCTATTCTGTCACATGGAAGTGATAACAACAGGATATTCATTGGTGTTCAGCTTTTTATGATTTTTAATTTTTTAGCTCTCCCAGAATCGGGTTACTGCCTAATAGATGTTCCATCATAGCAAATGGGATTGTTACCTTTACAGGTCCCATAGAATAAGGAGTGATATCGTATACATTATAATAGAAGGTGATTCCTTCTTTGCTTAGATAGAAATTTTCTGTCGGAGCGATGTCCCCGGTGGAAGCATATCCCATATCTTCCAATGCTTCGTGAGTGGTCACTTTGTTATCTGCCATGAGCTGATTCCAGATCAGGTCGGTCAATGCGTCTTTGTAGTCTCCGACAAAAATATCATCGAGGCGGAGCGGACGCATCAGGGTGAGGTCCATATTTAAATAAGTTGCCATGTAAATTCCATGTGCACCTCCGGTATATTCGTTATAGTCGATGCGATATACAAGTAGATCTTTATCATACAGTTGCACATGGCTTTCTATACCTTTATAATAAGAATACCAGGCACCGATGGAAGATTCGTCTTCCTTGTCTTTCTCATCTTCGGTATACATAGGCTCGAGATCGCGACGGTATTCGCTGATATAATTCTCGGTATATTGCTTTACAACTTCTTCCGGTTTTTCGCCGATGTATTTATCTCCGAAACAGGCCGAAATGAAATAAGTATTCAGACTGTCTTTCAGCATATCATCCGATGATTTTATCGGATAAGCAAAATTAATAATAATATTGCAGGCCGGTTTGGCTGTATCATTGAAGAGGTGAGCTGTCTTATTCACTTGAATGCTATCAAACTGTAACGCACCTGTGTTTTTGTTCATCTTGTCATGACAAGAAAACAAAAAGCCGCTTACCGAAAGTATAATTGCAAGCAGACTGACATATTGTTTTTTCATACCCATTTTTTCTGTAAATTCAACATTTGTTTTATCATTCACTATTGACAAATATAGATGAAATTCGTGAATCGGGCTAATAAAAACAGAAAAAAATGCAGCTATTTATCCCCAAAAATGGGATTGGCGGATATTATCCGCCAATCAATGCTTGCAAACTTTAGTGATATCTACTGTGAATCCATCTTCAGCAGGCATAAATTTCCCTTTCATTTTCAGAAATTCGATAAGGGTATCTACATCCATGTTTTCTGCCGAGCAAGCATAAAAACGTTGCTGTGAGCCAAACTTCTTAATGATTGCTTCCCGCAATGATGATTCCGAGTAGCTATTTCCTTCCATCATGTGGAGGACTTCATGAGCATGTAATTGTTCCATAATCTTTTTTCTGCAAAGATAGGGCAGAGATTGCTTGGAAACTGTAACATATGTGACAAAACTGCATAATATTCATTGAAAATTGAAAATAACCATTTCACTATGCGTTCCTATTCTGAAGGGTGGTCCCCAAAGAGACAATCCGGAAGATACATACACGTGACTGTTTCCCCATTGGCGATAACCGTGGCTTTGCTCGAAGATATAATCGGTCACCCAATTAATAGGCCATATTTGTCCGTGGTGTGTATGCCCACTGAATTGCAGGTCGATGCCGGCAGCTTCCGTTTTTTCCAAATCAAAAGGTTGATGATCCAATAAAATGATAGGTTTGCTTTTATCGATATTCACCATTAACTCTTGCAGGGAATGACGCTTGCGGTTATGACGGTCATCACGTCCTATCAGTTGTATGCCGTTGGGAAGTGTAACTACTGAATCGCGCAATAATTGTATTTGAGTGCTTTTAATATATCGGATACTTTCATCGATACCGCTAATGTATTCGTGATTGCCGAGAACCATATAGATACCCATAGGAGCTTTCAAGTTAGCTAATTCTTCCGCCATATTCTCTGTATAAAGAGGTACGACGCTATTATCAATCAAGTCACCACTAATCAGTATCAGGTCGGGATGCTGCGCATTTATCATTTCCACATATTTTTTTAATGCGGCTTTCCCTGTACCATTTCCCAAGTGAACATCGCTGATTGCGACGATTTTAATTGCTTGGGGAGTATCTTCATATCGTTTATTGGTTAAAATGCTGACTACATTGGTTTCCGGGTGATGATAGTTATATACCCCACATCCCAGCAATCCCAACGTGAACACTAAAGACAGATAGAACCTATATTTGTAGACAACTTTGAATAATTTCAAGATATCAAACAAAAGCAAGAATAATGCCATGTATAGAGTAAATATCAACCAACTTGTTCCAATGGTGTACATTGAATGGGAGATAAAGACAGGCATCTCAAGGTTACGAGTTAGCATCGTGCCGAAAAAGGATAAAGCACATATCCAGAATAAAACGGTCAGGAATATTTTTACTCCGAGAGATTTAACTTTCAGAGCTTGCTTTGCTCTGATAAATATGTAGGCATTACCTGCCAGATAAAGAGTGATAATGATGAGTAAATATGTAAGCATAGCGTTTACTTAAAAATCAGAGAATTTATTGGGGCAAAGATAGGTTTTATTGTTGAGTAAAAAGAGTTAATAGTGCTGATATGACTCTAAAATAGCCAAATAAAGGAAAGAGAATGTGTCTGTATCGGATTGATTGAATCTTAATTACGAAAAATTATAGGAAAATCTGTTTTTATTCTTATCTTTGTCCTCTGAAATGAAAAAACTAGCCTACATAACAGCACTTATCCTTTCTCTCCTGATTATCTATTCAGGAGGTGGAGTCTCTATTGTGCATTATTGCTGTGTCCGTTGTGAAACGGTGCAGAGCTGTTGTGATACAGGCTGTCCGAAGTGTAAAAAGACTCATACTTGTGATTCAAAAAAAGGTTGTAAAGATAAGGGTTGTACAGCTATTATCTATAAGCTTGATTTGATGAAACATACTACTGAACTGACAACATCAGCTTTAGTAGTCGATCTTTTGTGTGAGCATTTTTGCTATCTGTTGACTCCGACCTATGCGGATAAATCGGTAGAATATGATAGTCTGACCTCTCCGCCACCTCTCTGTTCGAGGCAGAAGCTGGCGCTATATTCCACTTATATTATTTAGCCACTATTTCTTTCTTATTTAATCCTTTGCTTTCAATAGAACATGAAAGTAAAGCAGCACTGAATGCAACTAAGTTGCATGAGAAATGAATTAATTTTGTATCTCGAAAGTAACTTTAGAAAGAATGAAATATATGATAATAGGACTGTTCCTGTTATTTGCCGGTAATATATATGCGCAAGTACGGGGAACAGTGAAAGATAGTACCGGGGAGGCTATTCCGGGTGCCAATGTGTTCTGGATGAATACAGGACAAGGAGTGACAACCAAAGAGGATGGTAGTTTTTCTATCACTAAACCTTCCAAAAGCCACATGCTGATTGTCAGCTTTATCGGTTTTCAGAACGACACGATTCATGTGAGCAGTAAAAATCAACAACTGGATATTGTGCTTCGTGATGGAGTGGAGCTGAATGAAGTAAATATTGTCACTCGTAAACTGGGAACGATGAAATTGCGCAGTAGCGTGATGAACGAAGACATGATAAGCAGTGCCGAATTGAGTAGAGCCGCTTGTTGTAACCTGGGGGAAAGTTTTGTGACGAACCCTTCAGTAGATGTGAGTTATTCCGATGCGGCAACAGGAGCCAAACAAATTAAATTGTTGGGGCTGTCCGGCACTTATGTGCAGATGTTGACGGAAAACATCCCGAATTATCGGGGAGCCGCCGCTCCTTATGGATTGGGATATGTCCCCGGTCCGTGGATGCAGAGCATACAGGTTTCCAAAGGAACATCTTCGGTGAAGAATGGTTATGAAGCCATCACAGGACAGATAAACGTAGAATTTAAGAAACCACAGTTGCCGGAAGCCGATTGGGTGTCTGCCAACCTTTTTGCAAGCACTACCAACCGATATGAAGCCAATGCGGACGCTACATTGAAACTTTCCAAACGATGGAGCACTTCTCTGCTGGCGCATTACGAAAATGAGACCAAGGCGCATGATGGCAACGATGACGGATTTGTGGATATTCCGCAGGTAGAACAGTATAATGTGTGGAACCGGTGGGCATACATGGGCGACCATTATGTTTTCCAGGCAGGTATCAAAGCCCTTTCTGAAACACGTACCAGCGGACAGGCCAATCATGGAGGGACAATGCACTCCGGTGACCTGTATAAAGTAGGGATCGATACGGAGCGCTATGAATTCTTCACCAAGAACGCCTATATCTTTAATAAGGAGAAGAATACGAATCTGGCTTTGATTCTTTCCACCACTTTACACAATCAGGATGCTACGTATGGACGCAAACTGTATAATGTGGATCAAACCAACGTCTATGCTTCGCTGATGTTTGAAACGGAATTTAATCCGCAAAATAGTTTCTCCGCAGGGTTGAGCTTCAATTATGACGCTTATGACCAACATTACCGTTTGGAAAATACAACGGACAATCCGCTCAAAGCCTTTGAAAAGGAAGCTGTTCCCGGTGCTTACGTGCAATATACGTTGAACCTGAATGATAAATGGATGGTAATGGCCGGTCTGCGTGGTGATTACAGTAACGAACATGGTTTCTTCGTGACTCCGCGTGCGCATCTTAAATACAATCCGAATGAATATGTGAATTTCCGTCTTTCTGCCGGAAAAGGATATCGTACCAATCATGTGTTGGCAGAAAACAACTACCTGCTTTCCAGCAGCCGTAAGGTGGAAATAGCAAAGAACCTGGATATGGAAGAAGCATGGAACTACGGTGCCAGCGTCTCTACTTATATCCCTATATTCGGCAAAACGCTGAATGTGAATGCGGAATACTATTATACGGATTTCCTGAAACAAGTGATAGTGGATATGGATAGCAACCCCCATGAAGTAGCTTTCTACAATTTGGATGGACGCTCTTATTCGCATGTGTTCCAAGTGGAAGCAAGTTATCCTTTCTTCAAAGGATTCACTCTGACAGGTGCTTACCGGCTCACGGATGCGAAAACGACCTACAAAGGTGAACGAATGGAGAAACCGCTGACCAGCAAATATAAAGGACTACTCACGGCTTCTTACCAAACTCCGCTGGGAATATGGCAGTTTGACGCTACACTGCAACTGAATGGCGGCGGCAGGATGCCTACTCCTTATGAACTGGGAGACGGACAGTTATCCTGGGAACGTCGTTATGGCAGTTTTGAACAGTTGAGTTTACAGGTGACCCGTTACTTCCGCCGCTGGTCTATCTACGTAGGAGGCGAGAACCTGACAAACTTCAAACAAAAGAATCCGATTATCGATGCGGCAAATCCCTGGGGGAACAACTTTGATTCTACCATGATTTGGGGACCGGTGCACGGAGCAAAAGGATATATCGGAATACGTTTTAACTTAGCTAGAAATAGCGAGTAAAAACGGGAAATAGCGAATGAAAGAAACGATCGCATAATAAAGAATATTAATTTTAAACTGATAAGAAAAATGAGAACAAAAAGATGGATGGCCACTTGCGTGGTGGCTCTTTTGAGTGTAACAGTTGTATTGGCAAAAGATATTCGTGTTGTTGTATTTAAAGTGTCGCAGATGCACTGTGAGAAATGCGAAAAGAAAGTAAAGGACAATATGCGTTTTGAGAAAGGGCTGAAGGATATTTCGACCGAAGTAAAAACGAAAATGGTAACCATTACGTATGACGCTGAAAAAACGAATGTAAAGAAGTTGCAGGCAGGGTTTAATAAGTTCAGTTATGAAGCCGAATTTGTAAAAGAAACAAAGAAAGACGATCAGAAGGCTGATAAGAAGTAATTGAACAAATACCTGTATTAGCTTGTTTCTATAAACAAACAAGGGTTCTTCCCCAACTTCTTTTTGAGAGGAGGGGAAGGCCGTAAACAATAATTATATGGGTAACACAACAAAAAAGGCATTTCCTGTGCTTAATATGCATTGTGCAGGATGTGCCAATAATGTAGAAAAAACAGTAAAAAAATTGCCGGGAGTCATTGAGGCTTCCGTTAATTTTGCTACCAATACATTGACCGTTTCTTATGAGAAAGAGCAGCTGACTCCCGGAGAGATTCGTGCGGCTGTGCTTGCGGCAGGTTATGATCTGATTGTGGAAGAAGCCCACAAAGAAGAACGCCGGGAAGAGGAACAGCATAAGCGTTACACTCGTTTGAAATGGAAGGTAATTGGAGCGTGGATTTTGGTAGTACCATTGTTGGTATATTCCATGATACTGATGCATGTACCATACTCTAATGAGATTCAAATGGTACTTGCTATCCCTGTTATGGTCTTTTTCGGAGGTGGTTTCTTCACCGGAGCCTGGAAACAGGCTAAATTAGGACGGAGTAATATGGATACTTTGGTTGCGCTTAGTACTTCCATTGCTTTTCTGTTCAGTCTGTTCAACACTTTCTTCCCCGAATTCTGGTATGACCGCGGATTGGAACCGCATGTCTATTATGAGGCTTCTGCGGTGATTATCGCTTTCGTTCTTACCGGAAAGTTGATGGAAGAACGTGCCAAAGGAAATACCTCAACAGCCATTCGTAAGTTGATGGGAATGCAGCCAAAAGCGGCTCGCGTTCTGCGCAATGGAGTGGAGGAGGAGATCTTGATTGAGAAACTCCAGGTAGGTGATTTGGTGGTTGTACGCCCGGGAGAACAAATACCTGTGGACGGTCAGCTTTCCGAAGGCGACTCGTATGTCGATGAAAGTATGATTAGCGGTGAACCGGTTCCGGTAGAAAAGAAGAAAGGTGATAAAGTATTGGCGGGAACGATCAACCAGCGTGGCTCATTTATCATTCGTGCCGCACAGGTAGGCAGTGAAACCGTGCTTGCCCGTATTATCGCTATGGTGCAGGAAGCACAGGGCAGCAAAGCTCCCGTGCAACGCATTGTCGATCGTATTACGGGGATTTTTGTACCTGTCGTATTGGGCATTGCCATTCTGACATTTGTATTGTGGGTTACCATTGGTGGTAGTGAATATATTTCTTATGGTATTTTGTCGGCTGTTTCTGTTCTTGTCATTGCTTGTCCATGTGCTTTGGGGCTTGCTACACCTACTGCGTTGATGGTGGGTATAGGTAAAGCTGCCAGCCAGCATATTCTGATTAAAGATGCAGTGGCTTTGGAACAAATGCGCAAAGTAGATGTCGTTGTTCTGGATAAAACGGGAACACTGACTGAAGGACATCCTACAGCTACCGGATGGTTATGGGCGCAGTCGCAGGAACCACATTTCAAAGATGTACTTTTAGCTGCGGAAATGAAATCGGAGCATCCGCTTGCCGGCGCTATTGTCTCTGCGCTTCAGGACGAAGAAAAAATAAAACCTGCCGCGTTGGATAGCTTTGAAAGCATTACGGGAAAAGGAATCAAAGCCTCGTATGAGGGACATACTTACTGGGTAGGCAGTCATAAACTCCTGAAAGATTTCAGTGCGACAGTAAGCGATGTGATGGCTGAAATGCTGGTTCACTATGAATCGGACGGTAACGGCATCATTTACTTTGGACGTGAAAACGAGTTGCTGGCTATCATTGCTGTTTCCGACCCGATAAAGGCTACTTCTGCCGAAGCAGTGAAGGAACTGAAACGTCAAGGGATTGACATCTGTATGCTGACGGGGGACGGACAACGGACTGCACTAGCCGTTTCTTCCCGTTTAGGAATCGAACGTTTTGTTGCCGACGCTCTACCGGACGATAAGGCCGAATTTGTACGTGAGCTTCAAATGCAGGGAAAGAAGGTTGCGATGGTGGGCGATGGTATCAATGATTCGCAGGCACTGGCATTGGCTGACGTCAGCATTGCTATGGGAAAAGGAACTGATATTGCTATGGACGTGGCTATGGTGACTTTGATGACATCGGACTTGTTGCTGCTTCCTAAAGCCTTCCAGTTGTCAAAGCAGACAGTCAAACTGATTCATCAGAACCTTTTCTGGGCGTTTATTTACAACCTGATCGGTATTCCTATTGCTGCCGGTATCTTGTTCCCGCTGAATGGTTTGTTATTGAATCCGATGCTGGCAAGTGCCGCAATGGCGTTCTCCAGCGTGAGCGTAGTGCTCAATTCGTTGAGCTTGGGACGAAAATGAGAAATGAACTATAAAAAGACAGGAACCTGTAAGCTGTAAACGATGAATGGTAAGCTGTCATTTATGAACAGCGAACTGTAAATAATAGACGGTGAATACTTTGCGGATAATACGCAATTTATTCACCGTTCATTGTTTTACAACTCACCATTTATGTTTTCTATCGTCCTTCGTATAAATTATCTGTTTCTAAATTCCAATGGCGTCATTCCTACATATCGTCTGAAATACTTGCCAAAGAAAGAGGCACTGGGGAAGTTTAGAGAATATGCTATCTCTTGGATAGTCATATTGGTTCCTTTCAGTTTGGCTTTAGCATCCATAATGACAATATATGCAATAGTGTCCAATACACTTTTACCTGTCACTTGTCTTACTGTCGTACTTAAATGTTGAAGAGATATACCTAATTTATCTGCGTAGAACTGTGCACGACGTTCGTTTTTATAATTCTCGGTGATAACATGAATCAGTTCCCGGCAGATTTCTTTTTTTCGATTCGAACTACCGTTTTCACCCGGAAATTTATGATATATCAATCGTATGCTTGTCAGGATGGTCTGAAGAGACAATTCAACCAATTCAGAATCCATTTCGAAGTTCTCATTGCAGCTGGCCCGTGATAATAGAGCAAAATAGTCTTTCAGATAACTGGCTACCTCTTCATTAAGAGGAACCACCGGCTGTTCTATCAGTTTGGGATATGCGTTACCAATATTCTTCATCAGGTTGATTCGTCCGGCGCAATGTGCGGAAAAGCCGGCAAAGCAAAGGCATACCTTTTCTGTTCTCTCCCGAAACTGAATGATTGTTCCCGGTAACAGAGTTATCAGGTCATTAGGACGAATCTCATAATCAAGCAGATTGATGGAGGCTTTCATCGAACCTTCGGTACAGATGGCAACAATACATGCTTGCAACCGGCAAGATTGCTTGTAAATATTGAGAATGTCTTCTGTTACATTCGTCCATGCTAATACTTCGGTAGGCAAGTCTACCTGTGGAAAGTCCATTTTCATAGTTGTGTGTGTTATATTAGGCCAACAAATGTACGCATTTTCTTTTTATTTCTTACCTTTGTTTTTATGAAAACATTTTTTATTGATTGGAATTTGATACCATACGCCGAAGCATGGCAACGGCAGACAGAATGGTTTGATAACATTGTCCGGGCAAAAGTTCAGGGCGAGAGTTATGAAAACCGTATTGTGATGTGCGAACATCCCCATGTTTATACATTAGGACGTAGCGGGAAAGAAAATAATATGTTGTTGAGTGATGAACAACTGAAAGCAATTGATGCCACCCTTTATCATATTGATCGGGGAGGGGACATTACTTATCATGGTCCGGGACAATTGGTATGTTATCCGATATTAAACCTGGAAGAATTTCAGTTAGGATTGAAAGAGTACGTGCATTTGCTGGAAGAAGCGGTGATTCGGGTATGTGCTTTTTATGGCATTGAGGCCGGACGTTTGGAGAAAGCGACAGGAGTCTGGTTGGAAGGTGATACGCCTCGTGCGCGTAAGATTTGTGCTATCGGAGTGAGGAGCAGCCATTATGTCACGATGCATGGACTGGCTCTGAATGTGAATACCGATTTACGTTATTTCAGTTATATCCACCCTTGCGGATTTATAGATAAAGGCGTCACTTCTCTTCGTCAGGAATTAAAGCACGATGTGCCGATGGACGAAGTGAAGCAACGCCTCGAAGAGGAGCTTAGAAAACTATTCCAACTCCCAGTTGCCAGGTGCGGCGCATAAAGCAATCTTTATCAGCCAAGGCGTATGAGAAGTCTGCACGTATCGGCCAGAAGTTTATTCCGCAGCCTAGGGTGCCGTAGTTGCCCGCTCCTTTGTCTTTGTCTCCGAAATGATATCCCGCACGGACAACACCATATTTCAGGAAATTATATTCAGCTCCTATGCCAGCCTGGAGATGACGGATTTCAGAGGGGAGCAGATAGTTGAAGTCGAGAGCCACTTGCAAACGGTTTTCTATGCTGAATGGCAGGTCGATTGTACCTCCCAATCCTAATCTGGCGGGTAACTTTTGTCCGTCCAGCTTTTTACCTAAGTTGGCAGCTTGGAAACCAATGCTCCAGGAAGCCATTTCGTCCAATAGAGCCATATTGCGATAGTAGGTCGCGCCGAAGTCCAGACAAACGCTATTCTTGCTGTCTGCGTTTTCCGCGGCTTTGGCTTGCAGGTATCTGAACGTTAATGAAAGAGACAGATTTTTGGCTACATTTCTGAAATAAGCAGCTTCTAAATCCCAGATATGAGGACGGTAATCGAATACCTTAGGATCTTTGAAATGCCGGAAACCTACAGCAAATCCATGTATGCCTTCCCTTCCGATCCGGTAGAAAAGAGAGGCGCTATGTAGCGCATAATCTTGGTTGATCTTAGCGTATGAATAACTCGCACCCATCACTTCTTGTGAGAAAGCGATGGTAGAAGCATTATGAAAAATAGCTGTACTACCGTTATCGGTGGTAGCTAATCCTGTACCTGCCATACCTGCCGATTGGGCGTCCGGAGTAAGTTCCAGAAAATAGGCGCTTGCCATTTCTTGTGCTCCCAGCAAAGTGGGGAATAAGCACGAGGCGAGAAGGAAATGTTTTACTCGTTTCATAATCAGTTATTTTTAGAGTGAGACATCCGGACAACACGTATGCCTGTCCACGATTTATTGTTGTTTAGCATGTGATTGAGAGGTTCGTCGCTGACAACTACTTTTCCCAATGTAGAAGAAGCGTGCAGCAGGTGCAGTTTTCCCTCTTTATATTCTGCTATTCCCACATGAGCAATGTCCAGTCCGGGCATCTTCGTTGTAATAGCAATAATGTCTCCATTCATGATCCAGGGCAATCCGGCTTCCGGCAGTTCGCTTTTCGGCAACCAATGTACGACTTTTCCGGAGATTGCTTTTTCATATTCGGCCATTTGTCGTACATTTTCCGGCGAATCAGCCAATTTTTTATATTGCTTGGGATGGGTAGACATATACGAAAGAGAGATTTTCTGGGTATGCGCACTGTTTTTGGCAGTAATGTCGGTGAGGAATCCGTGGCGGATTCCGTTCTCTATCCATTCGGAAGTATAATGCAACCGGGAAGGATAACCGTTGATGATGCCGTCCCGATAACGTATTTTTTGCAGATTGTCGGCAAAGGAAGAGCCGAGTGCCTGTGCCAACGTGTATTCTACGAAAGTGAGGCAATCTACGGCATCAGTCCGGATCACTAATGATTCTTCTCCGTCTTGATCTAATGTGTTAGCCACGTATTTAGTTCCCAGGTAAGATTTCCCGATTCGTAACATGGGTTCGGGGTTTTCCGGGAATACAACGCCGTCGCGCAACCATTTCTCCAATTCCTGTGTCCATTGTTGCTTATATTTAAAATGATCCTGAAATCCCCAGCCATGTCCTCCGGTAGGATAAACATGGAGAGTTGCCGGAACCTTGTTTTTCTGTAAAGCAAGGTAATAGTTTACTCCGTGGTAAGGTGCTACGGAAGGGTCGTCGGAGGTAAGAGCGATAAATGCTTGTGGAGTATCGGGCGTTACTTGCAATTCGGCGGAAAACTTCTGTATTTGTTCCATTGTTGGATTTTTGCCTAGCAATGCAGTTCTTGTATTTCCACGGGTGACTTGCATCATCGTAACCACCGGATAAAGTAATATCTGAAAGTCCGGACGTGTTTCCGAATTGTAGTGAGTGGCGAGTGTAGCAGTTAAATGTCCTCCCGCAGAGGCTCCCATTAATCCTACCTTGTAAGGGTCGACATTCCATTCTTTGGCATGTTGGCGTACCATGCGAATGGCTTGTTCGGCGTCTGATACGGGGACTTCCCAATGTCCGTTCGGCATCCGGTATTTTAATACTATATAGGTAATACCTTGTCCGCAGAACCAGGGAGCCATATCATACCCCTCTCCATCCATACCCAGTCCACGATACCCGCCTCCGGGACACATGATAATAGCCATTCCATTCGGCTTTTCCGGGTGGTAGACCGTCAGGGTGGGATGCGTGACATTCGTGACAAAATGAGGACGCGTTTCCTGCTCCTCTCCGGTTAGTCCACTGGAGTTGGGAGCACCGTCGGGCCACAAAGGTAGCTCGACGGGCTGCTGCGCAAATGATATGGCAGTTACAAGTGATACTATAATGGATAATAGTCTCCTCATAATGATTTATTTAACTTTCATTGAAGCCTTTATAAAGTAAAGAATCAGTAAGGCATACGCTCCTAATGCCAACACTTCTGACCAAGTATTGTTCAACCATGCCTCATTAACCAGATTGATTCCACCAAAGCGCATCGCGGCACTGATTACTCCCATCAATGCACCTCCGGCAATGAAACCGGATGCCAGTAAAGTTCCTTTTTCACCTCTTTCCGTATTCAGAGATGCATCTTTGCTACGAGTTGTAACAAACCAATTCACTGCTCCACCCACTACCAGCGGCACATTCAGTTCCAATGGAATAAACATACCCAATGCGAAAGCTAATGCAGGAATTTTACAAAGAGTCAGAATAATAGCTAAGACAGCCCCAATACCATATAACAACCAGGGTGCACCTACACCACTCATCAGTGGTTCGATCACGGCCGCCATCGCATTTGCTTGCGGAGCAGCCAATGCGCCACTTGTAAATCCGTATGTCTTATTCAGGATAATCATTACACCGCCTACTGTTGCAGCCGATACGATTGTTCCCAAGAACTTCCATGTTTCCTGTTTGGCAGGCGTACTTCCGAGCCAGTAACCAATCTTCAAGTCGGTGATAAAACCTCCTGCCATCGACAATGCGGTACATACTACACCACCCATAACCAATGCGGCAACCATGCCCGAAGGACCTTTCAGTCCGACAGCTACCATCACTACGGAAGCCAAAATCAGTGTCATCAATGTCATTCCCGAAACCGGATTAGTACCAACAATCGCAATGGCATTAGCTGCTACTGTGGTGAACAGGAAAGAGATGCCGGCAACCAATACAATGGCTACCAATGTATGCAACAGATTCCCTTGCATGACATCAAGGTAGAAGAATAATACGATTAATATCAGTGTGATGATGGAACCGATAGCGATAATCTTCATGGAAAGATCCCGTTGGGTACGGATAATGCTCTTCTCTACATTCCCTTTACCGCCCATCTCTTTGGCTGCCAGCCCGACAGCGCTCTTGATGATACTCCAGGAACGGATAATACCGATCACACCTGCCATAGCGATACCGCCGATACCGATGCTCTTGGCATAATATTTGAATATTTCTTCCGGGCTCATCATACCTACGGTAGAGGTGATTTCCGGATTCCATGCATTCAGTACACTGTCACCCCAGATAGCAGACATTCCCGGAATGATAATCCACCACACAGCCAGTGAACCGGCACAAATGATGGAAGCATATTTCAGTCCGACGATATATCCCAAACCAAGCACAGCGGCACCGGTGTTTACCTTGAATACCAATTTTGCCTTTTCTGCCAGCATTTCTCCGGCACTGCAAACACGGGTAGTAAAATTCTCGTTCCACCATCCGAATGTCGCTACGATGAAGTCATATAATCCGCCGATCATACCTGCCATCAATAATGGTTTGGCCTGGCTGCCGCCTTTTTCTCCGGAGATCAACACCTGTGTAGTAGCTGTTGCTTCCGGGAAAGGATATTTTCCATGCATGTCGCTGACGAAGTATTTACGGAAAGGGATCAGGAATAGAATACCCAATACGCCACCCAATAAAGAGCTGATGAATACCTGCATGAAGGTAACCGTCATCTCGGGATATTTAGCTTGGAGAATATAAAGAGCGGGGAGGGTGAAGATCGCTCCGGCAACGATTACTCCGGAACAAGCTCCGATAGACTGGATAATCACATTTTCGCCCAACGCATTTTTTCTTTTGGCAGCTCCGGAAACTCCTACGGCAATGATCGCAATTGGAATAGCTGCTTCAAATACCTGTCCGACCTTCAACCCCAGATAGGCAGCGGCGGCTGAAAAAAGGATTGCCATGGCAATACCCCATGCTACTGACCAGATATTAACTTCCGGATAATTTTTAGAGGGACCCATCAACGGGTTGTACACTTCCCCAGGTTTCAACTCTCTGAACGCATTCTCGGGTAACCCGGTGAATTTGTCTTCTTCTTGTTTCATAGTTTTTATAATTTGCTAATGTGTTAATTTACATTTCCGTCCTCAAAGTAAACAAAAAAAAAGGAGAACCGAAAGATTCTCCTTTATGTAATAGTCTATTTTTTCCTACTTTGCATCTTTTGCCGTCATATCGCCTTCGATATACAATCTTACCATCTCTGTTTTGGCGTTGGTACGCAAGGTGATTGATTTTTTGAAATGTCCCGGATATTTGCCTGTTCCGTTATAAGTCACCTTGATTGTTCCCTTTTTACCCGGCATGATGGGTTCCTTTGTATATTCGGGTACTGTACATCCGCAAGAGGCTACAGCCTGATGGATCACCAGCGGGGCATCGCCGATATTAGTAAAGGTAAATGTGCAACTGACAACCGGGCTGTTTTCAGAAAACTTACCGAAATCGTGAGTTGTTTTGTCAAACTTGATATCTGCATTTGTTTGTGCAAATGCAAAGCTTACGCCCATTACTAACAGGGTCATTAAAAAAAGTATCTTTTTCATTTTTCCTTCTCTTTTTGATTACAAACGACAAAGATAATGCTTTTCCCCTAAAATATACTTTATGGAGTGCGAAATAGTATTAAACGATTCTCTTTTGCTATTTTGAGAGTTGGAATCCGAGCATCATTCCATCGTAATTTTCGGCCAGTGAACTAACTGTTTTCAGTGCGGTACTGCTGCTTTTGCTGCCGATGAAAGCCATTAATTTCAACAGTTTGTCCGAGTTGAACAGTAACTCCAGTGAACTGGAACTGCAATTTACTTTAGCGTGCAGATTCAGAAGTTTCAAATACTTCAAATCAACTTGTTTGGTTGAAGCATTGTAGGAGTAAGTGCCTTTCAATGTTTTCTTGCCCACCGTGCTGGTGAAAGTACTGTCGGCATTGAAAGTGAAACTCATTTGGCCGTCTTTAATACCTATTTTGCTTAATTGTTCGTTCAGCTTATTTTCAGCCATAGTGGCTGCGGCAGCTCCGCCTGCTTTCATTAGTAAGTTATCCGATTCGAACTCTACGGCCGAACCTTTGTAGTTCCATGTTCCGGTCATGTCGATAGATTCGGTGGTTCCGGTGATGGCATTCACTACTTTTGAAATGTTGTCCTTATTTAATAAGTCGGACCATGATTGCGCCTGGCTGTTAGTCGCCATCAGCATAAATACTGCCATAAAGGCAATAGATAAAAAACTCTTTTTCATTTTCATTCTTCTTTCATTTAACATTGAGATCCTTGTTTATGTTTTCTATGTAGTTGAGTATATCAATACGTCCTGTGCGGTCTTCCGAGGAAGATACGAAGTGAGGAGGGAGCTCTTCCCATTGTTTACTCAACTCACGTAAATAGGCATTGATATTCATTTTTAAACGTCCACCTTTGAGTTTATCGGCTTTGGTAAAGATGATAGAGAAGGGGATACCGTTCTCGCCCAGCCATTCCATAAACTCAAGGTCTATTTTTTGAGGTTCCAGCCGGCTGTCTATCAGGACAAAGAGGTTGGTCATTTGCTCCCGTTCCAAAATATAATCTTCGATTATGGTGCGTATCTGGTCTTTCCCTTTTTGTCCGCGTCGGGCATAGCCATATCCCGGAAGGTCGACGAGATACCAATTCTTATTGATAAGGAAGTGGTTGATTAACATCGTTTTTCCCGGAGTAGAGGAGGTCATGGCCAGACCTTTACGACTGGTCAACATATTGATAAGACTTGATTTACCCACATTCGAACGGCCTATAAAGGCATATTCCGGGAAAATACCGGCTGGGCATTTCTTCACGTCCGTATTGCTAATCACAAATTCAGCACTTGTTATTTCCATTTTCTTGTCATTTATTTCTTTGTAAAATCGTTTATAATAAACTTGTTCATTGTTTATAATAAACTATTGCGCAGTTTATAATAAACTCTGCCATTATTTATTATAAACTTCGGAGTACCTGTTTTCATGGTACTTTCAGCGTTTTCCCTTTTTTAGACATACAAATTAACCCCGCAAAGGTAAGCGTTCCATTTAACATTAGCAATTCATAACCGAATTTATATCCGGTTTCTTTTTCAATCCACCAGTCGGCAAGATAGCAGATCAGTGGTGAAAGGATGGCTATGAGAGGAACCCACCGGTCGTTCGTTTGCCTGCGTGTAAAAAGTCCGAAAGCAAACATTCCAAGCAGGGGGCCGTATGTGTAGGAGGCGATGATATATATGGCGTCAATAACGCTCTTATTATTAAGTATTTCTACCAGGCAGATGAAGAATGCCAATAAGACTGATAACGATAAATGCACTTTGCTTCTTTTGCGACGTGCCGTTTCTTCTGTGTCTTTTTCCGTATTCAGCAGGTCTACGCATACACTGGTTGTCATGGCTGTCAGGGCGGAATCCGAGTTGCTGAAAGCTGCTGCGATAATACCGATTGTAAAAAGTACCAATACGGATTGTCCCAGATAACCTTGGGCTGCAAACATGGGTAGTATATCATCATTCATGGCTGGCAGTTCGAGGTGCATCTGTCCCGCTAGCGCTATTAATAGAATTCCCAAGCATAGAAAAAGGAAATTTAGCGGAATGAATGAGAAACCGTAGCAGTACATGTTTTTTTGTGCTTCCTGGAGGTTCCGGCAAGAAAGATTCTTTTGCATCATATCCTGATCCAGTCCGGTCATTACGATGACGATGAAGATACCACTGAAGAACTGTTTGAAGAAGTTCTGTCGGGATACCCAGTCGTCAAATACAAAAATACGGCTGTGTTCGCTGTTTTGGATTGTTTGCACAATGCCGCTGAAGTTAAGGTCTAATCTTTGGATCGTAAAATAGATGATAAAAATCAGAGCGGCAATCAGGCAAAATGTTTGTAAGGTATCTGTCCACACAATGGTCTTTATTCCGCTTTTATGAGTATATATCCATACCAATGCAACCGAACCGACAGCAATCAGCCAAAAGGGAACGTGCATTTCCTGAAATACATACGTATGGAGAATGAGGCATACCAGATAAAGTTTGGCTGCGGTTCCCAACATGCGTGACAGCAGAAAGAAAAAGGAACCGGTGCGATAGGCACGCATCCCGATGCGGGTGCCGAGATATCCGTAGATACTTGTCAGATTCAACTTATAATATAAAGGAAGTAAGATATGGGCTACGGCCATGTATCCGAAGAAAAATCCGAGTACCGTTTGCATATACGTCATATCCATTCCGCGCACCATTCCCGGTACAGAGACGAAAGTGACTCCGGAGATAGAGGCGCCAATCATTCCAAAAGAGACTATATACCAAGGTGATTGGTTCTCTCCCTTGAAGAACGCTGCATTCGATCCGCCCTTACGTCCGGTGATACGGGCTATTAGTAATAATACCGCGAAGTAGCAAAGAATAGTGACTAGTATCATCATAACAGATGCAAAGGTAGCAATTTTTGTAGGTATTAAAAACAATAATCTGTATCTTTGCAAGGTTTTATCGATAGAACAGCAAATATTATCTATGAACCAACAATATCCTTCTATACTGCTTGAAAAGGCAGTCGGCGAATTTTCCAAACTTCCGGGTATCGGGCGTAAGACGGCTATGAGGCTTGTTCTGCATCTGCTCCGTCAGGATACGGCTACGGTGGAAGCTTTCGGAAATTCTATCATAACGTTGAAACGTGAGGTGAAATACTGCAAAGTGTGTCATAATATATCCGATACTGAAACTTGCCAGATTTGCGCTAATCCGCAACGGGATGTTTCCACTGTCTGTGTGGTGGAAAATATCCGTGATGTAATGGCGGTGGAAGCAACCCAGCAGTATCGCGGGCTTTATCACGTTTTGGGTGGGGTTATTTCTCCAATGGACGGAGTCGGACCGAGTGACCTTCAAATTGAAAGCCTGGTGCAGCGGGTGGCTGAAGGTGGAATCAAAGAAGTTATTCTGGCATTGAGCACTACGATGGAGGGGGATACTACCAACTTCTATATCTATCGCAAGCTGGATAAACTAGGGGTTAAACTAAGTGTGATAGCCCGTGGCATATCGGTTGGTGATGAACTTGAATATGCCGATGAAGTAACTTTAGGACGCAGTATTGTGAACCGGACGCTTTTTACCGGAACTGTATAATCATTATTAATCATTTAAGAACGAACATGGAAGAACAGATAAAACGAGCTGTCAGAAATTTGAATATCAGTTATGTTTTCTTTTGGGTGCTCCCGGCATTTTTGCTTGGGGCAGGAGAATTTGAACTTTTTCCCGTAGGAGGTTTGGTAGATAACGCATCAGCTACCTATTATTTTGAGACGGTCGGCATTTTGCTCACTGCTTTGTGTGTGCCTCTTTCTCTCAAATTATTTAGCTTGGTGCTTAAGAAAAAGATAGATCACATGACTATCACGCTTGCCTTGAAGCGATATGTGCAATGGAACATTGTTCGCTTGGGAGTGCTTGAAGTAGCTATTGTAGTGAACCTTTTGTGTTACTACCTGACGTTGAGCAGTACGGGTAACCTCTGTATGCTGATTGGCCTCACGGCGTCACTTTTCTGCCTGCCCAGTGAGAAGAGATTGCGTAACGAACTTCACATTGCAAAAGAAGAAAAGCTATGAGACAGTCTTTCTTGATGAACGAGCGTATCTATCTTCGTGCGGTAGAACCGGAAGATATGGACATTATGTACGAGATGGAAAATGACCCTTCAATGTGGGATATTAGTAATTTTACGGTTCCTTATTCCCGTTATGTGCTTCGTCAATACATCGAAGGCTCACAGTGCGATGTGTTTGCCGATAAGCAATTGCGGCTGATGATTGTACGCAAATCTGACCAGTGTATACTCGGCACAATTGATATAACAGATTTTGTACCCCTTCATTCGCGGGGAGAAGTAGGGATTGCCGTCCATAAGGATTATCGGCAACGAGGTTATGCTACTGATGCATTGAAATTGCTTTGTGAATATGCTTTTGATTTTCTGTCTTTAAGTCAACTCTATGCACATGTCATGACGGATAATGAAGTATGTGTAAAACTGTTCACCTCTTGTGGTTTCGTTCAATGCGGATTATTAAAAAACTGGTTGCAGGTGGAGGGTTGTTACAAAGATGCATTGCTTCTCCAATGTTTGAATCCTAAGAAATGAGAAATTAATTGAGAGTAGGCACTTGTGGGAAACGTGACCACGTTTCATACTTGCTGCCTAACTTCTCTAAAGCTTTCCGCCACATATCTTTAATATTGTTTTTCATCAGATATGATTTCTCTTCCTCGGACACCAACCAAGTGTTTTCTCTGATTTCGTTGCTCAACTGTTCGCTATCCCAACCGGAATATCCCAAGAAGAAACGAATGCATTCACTGATTTTATTCCCTTGTAATATATATTTCTTTATTTCATCAAAATCTCCATTCAGATAAAGCCCTTTACTGATAGAAATGGATCCGGGGATATCAGATAATGTGTGGAGATAAAATAGGGTATCAGTGGCAATAGGTCCACCTTTGTATAGAGGAATCTCATCCAGGTATTTAAATTCCATGATGATATCGTTAAGGAACAATGGCAGTTGCTTGTTGATAACCAATCCCATACTTCCTTCATCCGTATGATCGACCAGTAAAATTACGGATCTGCCAAACGTTGCGTCACGTAGAAAAGGTTCTGATATTAAAATCCTTCCTCTCGATGGCAACACATTATTCGATTGAATCTTAAATATGTCAGAGTCGATATTCATGCCACTAAAGTAAGAAAAAAAACGGAATAACAATCGTTCTTTCCGTTTTTTTTCATTTTAAGAATGGCTTTTATGAATATCTTATGTCAAATAATCAGGCTATCGGATGATTTTCAGCAAATAGTTTCATTCTTTCATCCAGTTGAGCATATTGGTGGTCTTTAATGAAAGAGGTACACGCGCGCAATCCTTCCTGATGGCTTCCTGTAGTTACTAATGAGATAGCGCTGACTCCGTAGTACATCAATTCTTTCGCCAGTTCGCCACTGGTCATTCCCGGATAACCGATGGTGAAATAAAATCCGTCTGCAATCGGCTCGCCCAGATCGTTGTCATATACCAGATGAAAACCGTGACGGAGGAAGATTTCTTTTAATTTCCGTGCTCTTTCACCGTATATCTTCACTTCGTTAAGGAAATTATATTGTCCTTCGTTGGCAGCTTTCAGCATGGCGGCCATGGCGAACTGTGCAGAATGACTAGTTCCTGAAGAAAGCGCATAAAGCACACGGTGAATGAAAACCGTTCCGAAAGTTCCGCCACCATATCGTTTGGTCAGTCCCGGATAGCTTCGGTGGTATAGTTTATCAGAGATACAACTTACCCCAATACGTTGCCCGGCGTAGCTGAATGCTTTTGAGCCGGAAATCAGCAATACGTAATTGTCCGTATAATGGGCAACTGATGGCTGGAAAGGAGGTTGATACGGTTTACTTAAATCTTGGCGGAAGTCCATGGCAAAATAAGCCAAATCCTCCAGAACAATCACATCATACAGTGTTGCCAATTCACCGATAATCCTCAATTCTTCTTCTTTCAGGCAAATCCAGCTGGGATTATTGGGATTTGAATAAATGATGGCTGATATATTTCCTTTTTTCAGATAGCTTTCCAGTTTCTCTTTCAGTTTTTCTCCGCGGTAGTCATACACATCAAATGTTTCAAACTTTTGCCCCATTACAACCAACTGCTGTTTCTGTACCGGAAACCCTGGATCGATAAACAAAATCGTATCTTTCTTTTCGTCACATTGGCTGCAAGTAAGAAATGAAGCGAATGTACCTTGCATGGAACCAGTGACAGGCACACAACCTTCCGGACTTAAATCTACGTTGATGAATGCTTTGATAAAGTTGGATGCCTCTTTCTTTAGTTCCGGCAATCCGTTGATGTCGGGATATAGACTGGCAATGCCATTTTGTAATGCTTCAATTTCCGCTTTCACGCCTACAGCGGAAGGAGGAAGTCCCGGAACACCCATTTCCATTTTGATAAATTCAACTCCCGATGCTGTTTCTGCTTTTGAAGCAATAGCTTTCACTTCACGAATGGTAGCTTTGGAAAAATCGACAATTTGAAACTCATTGATGGTTTCGTCAATCAGATGTCGTTCAATTGGTGTATTTTTCATTCTATTTTCTATTTTATTAGTAGCTGCAAATGTACACGATAATTCTTAATAAACCCACTTTTTCAGAAAAAAGATACTGAAGCTATTGCAGGTTTCAAAAAAATATCTACCTTTGCATCCGCAATCGAGAGAGATGCTAAAGTGAATATTTTGGTGCGTTAGTTCAGTTGGTTAGAATACATGCCTGTCACGCATGGGGTCACGGGTTCGAGTCCCGTACGCACCGCATTAGGAAATAAAAAATCCTCTGATTTACTGAAAATCAGAGGATTTTTTATTTTGAAGATAGCGAATAATCGCTATCTCTTTTTTCCATCATATCCCCATTTCACATAGATGGCTCCCCATGCAAATCCTGCTCCAAATGCAGTAAGAATTAGGTTATCTCCTTTTTTGAATTTATCTTCAAAATCCCAGAGGCAGAGTGGGAGAGTGCCGGCACTAGTGTTACCGTATCGTTCGATGTTGACCATGACCTTTTCGACAGGAACTTCCAAACGTTGTGTTACGGCGGTGATAATACGTTGATTAGCCTGATGAGGAATTACCCAGTCGATGTTTTCTTTGCTTAGATGGTTTCTTGCAATGATAGATTCACAGGCATCAGCCATGTTGGATACTGCATATTTGAATACAGTACGTCCTTCCTGATAGATATAATGCATTTGATTATCCAATGTATAATAAGAAGGAGTACATATAGAGCCACCCGCTTTAATGTGCAAAAAAGGCAATCCTTTACCATCTGTTCTTAACACAGCATCCATAATGCCAAAATCTTCAGTAGTAGGTTCAAGCATGACAGCTGCTCCGCCATCACCGAAAATCGGACAAGTTGCCCGGTCGGCATAATTTATTATTGACGACATCTTTTCAGCGCCTACAACTACCACTTTCTTGTAATTTCCAGAACGGATAAAATTGGCTCCAGTCTCCAGTGCATATAAAAAACCGCTGCAAACAGCTTGCATGTCAAAAGCAAAAGCTCTTTTCAGTCCCAGTCTTTCACATAAAATAGAAGCCGTGGAAGGAAAGCGGTAGTCAGGGGTTGTTGTAGCTACAATTATCAGATCAATATCATCCGGATTTGTTCGGGTGCGTTTTATTAACTGTTTGACAGCTTTACGAGCTATGTAAGAAGTTCCCAGTCCTTCCTCTTTCAAAATACGTCTTTCCTTAATACCAATACGCCCCATAATCCATTCGTCGGTAGTATCTACCATTTTGGAAATCTCATCATTGGTCAAGATGTAATCGGGTACATATCCTCCGACTCCTGTAATTACTGCGTTTATTTTTTCCATTCGTTTTATCTAGTTTTGGTAAATTGAATAAGGAGGTTCATTCGAAAATCAAAAATGCGGGCGCAAATATATGGAAAAGAGACCGAATTCCAATAGTAGTTTGTGAAACTGTAGCCTTTTTAATTAATAAAAAGGAATATTTGACCAAATTTTGTCTAAATTTTTAGCAGGCAATTTTTGTTTAAATGAATGAGTTGTTGTAAATAATTGATTCATAGGTAATTGTGAATGTTGCTCCGGTATTGCTAACTACGAAGTTTGTCAAACAACTCGTCATTGTATAAAGATGACTTATTGGTTAGAGACTATTTAAATTTTATGCAAATCATATTTTCGCTTCCTTTCTTGTCTTGCAGGTTCAAGATTTTCTTGATGACTTGCAAATGTGTGTTCTTCTAAATCCATACTGCCATCGGTAATGTATGGTAATAGTCAGTTATTCATCAAGAAAAATATTGTATATGTGAAAATATACACAGCGATATGATAACCGGCAGAAGCTGCAGTACGTACCAGATGCAGTGTAAATGCTGTTTTACCTACCGCAGGACGGGCGGCAATAACGATCTCCTCACCGGGTTGCCAGCCGCATGTCACCCGGTCAAGGTCGGCAAATCCAGTAGTCAGTCCTGTAGCACTGTTCTTGTTGCTGGCCATGCGGGCCTCTATCAACTTATAGTGTCCTCTATGAGTTGTGACGTGGAACAGAGATGTTCGGCAGTACCACATTCATTTTCCAATCGGTCGAGGAGGGTATGGGCATTTGCCAGCGTATCGTCTGTATCAGTTATCCTGATAGTTGGGAAAATAAGCCACTGCCATCTCGGATAGTACGTGGCAACCGTGAAGCAGCCAGTCAAAAGATTGATTATCCATTGTTTAAAATATTTTAGTACGCCGCAAAATTATGACTCGTTTCATTGGATGAAAAAAACGTTTTTCTGATGCTGGTAATTTAAATGTAAAATAAGTATGAATATTTTTAAATAAAAATCTAATTATTTAAACAATCTTTTCTATATTTGCATTCGAAATTAGATTTTATATGGCAGTTTTGTCGATTAATAATCAGTAATATCAAACCATTTATATATAACTAAATTTTATAATGTTGAAAGGAATAGAAATAATAAAAGATCGTTTACAACGAAAGCGAAAACAGTACATCCATCAGGGAGAGAAAATAGAACAAATGAAGTGTACAATGCAAAACACCGGTGAGGAAATTGAGCAACTGGAATATGTGCTTAATGAGATGGAGCATATAGCGGATGTAAATCGTGCTCCACGAGTGATTCCAAATGCTAGGGTGGAGGAGGTGTTTGCATATCTCTGCCGGGTGTTTGAGTTTTTGCAGCACCGTTTAAAGCTGCATTTCAAATATAAATTGGCATGCGAAGTCATCTTTGCCTACTATCAGTTTAAAAGTCGGTTGCATACTCCTGGACGGGAATATTTAAGCTTTGCAACTATACTGACTTACTTTAAACGTGAAAGAGGAATGGCGTATGGGTGATTTCAAAAATATCGAAATATAGAGATAATAGTGTGAAAAACAAATGTTTTAGGAACAGAAATGACGAATTTGATATTTTTTCCTTATTTTTGTGTGTCCATTTTTGAATGATATGATACAGATAATACGATTAAAAGGAAAAGACAAACACTTATATCGGCTTTTAGCGCCGATGGTGATGGATCCCGAAGTGATACGCGCAAACAATAATTACCCTTTCAAGACGGGCGAAGAGTATGTGTGGTTCATTGCGATTGAAGATAAAGAAGTGGTGGGCTTCGTCCCCGTGGAACAGAAAAGCCGGAAGAAAGCTGTAATCAATAATTATTATGTGAAGGCAGAAGGCACCGTACGGGAGGAAATCCTGTCACATCTGTTGCCCGCTATCGTTGCGGAATTTAGGCCCGAGAGTTGGTTGCTCAATTCGGTCACACTGGTACAAGATAAAGAAACATTTGAAAAGTTTGAATTTGTATCGATGGACAAGAAATGGACACGGTATGTAAAAATGTATAGATAACTTATGACGAAAAAGAAAATAGCAGGCACAAAGAATGTATATGAATTAGCACAAGAACGACTGAAAGTTATATTTAATGAATTTGATAATATATATGTGTCATTCTCCGGAGGTAAAGACAGCGGGGTACTGCTGAATATGTGTATCGATTATATCCGGAAGAATAACCTGAAGGTACGTTTGGGAGTTTTTCACATGGATTATGAGATCCAGTATAAAATGACCATTGACTATGTAGACCGGATGCTGGAGGCCAATAAGGATATTTTGGATGTATACCGGGTATGCATCCCTTTCCGTGTGGCTACCTGCACCTCGATGTATCAATCTTTTTGGCGTCCGTGGGAAGACAGCAAAAAGAATATATGGGTTCGTTCCATGCCGAAAAAGGCAATGACCAAAGAAGATTTTCCTTTTTATAATACAACCATGTGGGATTATGAATTTCAGATGCGTTTTGCGCAATGGATACATAATAAAAATGATGCAGTGCGCACTTGTTGTCTGATCGGGATTCGTACACAGGAAAGTTTCAATCGGTGGAGATGTATCTATATGAGCCGTAAATTCCAGATGTATCATAAATATAAATGGACTTCAAAAGTAGGGAACGATATTTATAATGCCTACCCTATTTATGACTGGAAAACAACGGATGTATGGACTGCCAATGGAAAATTCCAGTGGGATTATAATGTTTTATACGATCTTTATTATCGTGCCGGAGTCAATCTGGAGCGTCAGCGTGTAGCAAGTCCCTTTATTAATGAGGCACAAGAGAGTTTGCAGCTTTACCGGGTGCTTGATCCTAATACCTGGGGTAAAATGGTGGGAAGGGTGAACGGTGTGAACTTTACCGGTATGTATGGTGGTACTCATGCAATGGGATGGCAATCGGTGAAACTTCCCGAAGGATATACATGGCGCGAGTTTATGTATTTTTTGTTGTCTACTCTGCCGGAGCGGGCGAGGAAGAATTATCTACGGAAACTTTCAGTGAGCGTGAATTTCTGGCGGACAAAAGGCGGATGCCTGAGTGATGCCACCATCCAAAAGCTGATTGATGCGAAAGTACCAATTATCGTTATGGACAACAGTAACTACAAAACGTTGAAAAAACCGGTACGTATGGAATATCAGGATGATATCGACATTCCGGAATTCAAAGAAATACCCACGTATAAGCGAATGTGCGTTTGTATTCTTAAGAATGACCATGCCTGCAAATATATGGGATTCTCACCTACAAAGGAGGAGATGAGTAAGAGAAGTCAAATTATGGAACAATATAGAATCATAGTATCATGAGTGTAGATAAAAGCCCTGTTTACGAGGTAAAAGCGGTGCCCGTAGAAAAAGTATATGCGAACGATTATAATCCGAATGTCGTTGCACCGCCTGAAATGAAGTTGCTGGAACTTTCTATTTGGGAAGATGGCTTTACGATGCCATGTGTATGTTACTACAATAAAGATGAAGACCGTTATATCCTGGTGGATGGTTACCATCGCTATACGGTATTGAAGACTTCCCAACGAATCTATAAGCGTGAAAACGGTTTGTTGCCGATTGTGGTGATAGACAAAGACTTGTCTAACCGTATGAGTTCAACAATCCGGCACAACCGTGCGCGTGGAATGCATAACATTGAATTGATGTGCAACATTGTTGCGGAGCTTGATAAGGCAGGTATGTCCGATCAATGGATAATGAAAAATATTGGTATGGATCGTGATGAATTGTTACGTCTGAAACAAATTTCAGGACTTGCTGATCTGTTTGCTAATCGCGAATTCAGTATTCCTGATGAGGTGGCACCTACGGAAACTGAGCGTAAAACCTTATAATCTGATAGTTATATATACAGAAATTGAGTATTTTGTCATTTAGGCACAAATTATACAAGTTATTAGCTTATTTTGTTGTATAAAATAGTTAGTTCTTTTGTCTAATTTGTGCCTAAGTTGTGTCTAAATGACACGGAAAACTATAACTTCCCTCTATTGTCCAAGTTTTTATGAAAGAAACTTGGGAATTTTAAAATGTTCGCATATCGAAAGAAATGAGGATATTGAATATTTTTGTTGTGAATTTCGTAACCTTGTTGTTCGCTACCTACATAATTAGTCCCTTTATTCTAAATTGATTCTCTGTAACAGAAATGAATACAATTTTGTATCTCCTTTAATATTCCGAAATTTGCAATATGAGATTTGGACAAAAATATTGTCCTGAGAGAAAAGCAAAAAGAGAAATATATAAGAAGTAGAGGAAAGTATATTAGAGAATTAATGAGAGAAATAACAAAACTTACAATCAGTTTTTTATATTTGATTTTTTTATTATCTGTGGTGTGTGTGCAGGGGTCGAATGTGACCGGCACTCTCTTTCAATTAACACCGAAAGTGACAACTTGTGCGGATATATATGCCAAGTTGTTGATTATGCCGTTGAGCAATCCTTGGCTTGGCTCTCTCTCTTATAGTGACACTCAAGAATCAATCTCCATGAATTATATTATGTATGAGTCCGGCATTCAGAACAATACCTGTCTGCACATCAAGGGACTTGGTCTGGTAATAACATCGGTAACAGATGGGGGCTGACTGGTTGATGTAGTATGAAGAAGGACAAAGAGAAACAGGTGACAGGATGATGTGTATCTAACATTAAAAACAGGAAATTTGGAAAAAGAAGTTCATATTAGACAAAGGAAAGTTGTTCCTGCTGCGGGAAGTACGCTTCAGCTCATGCCTACTGAAAATTCAAATTCGGAGGTATATGAAATCAATTATTTCTGCCTTACGGGCGAAGTGGATGAAAGTGCTAAAAATTGGATCCGTCTGTATTCTTCCGTAATGCCGGAGGAACATACAGGAGAAGAACGCATTATCGTTGAAGACGGTAAGATATATATTAAGGTATTGCCCAATATAGAGGCGGATTCCAGAAACGGAATCGTACATCTCACAACAATGGCGTCTTCCGTTAAAACGGGCATCAGTAATGTGCAACGCATAAAAATAGATGTTACTCAATTGGGGCAATAAATAACAGTAAATGTGATATAAATGAAGAAAGTTGCTATACTCATATTATTCATGCTCGGATGTGCTATTTCCGAGGGTTATGCCCAGAAGGTTGCGTTGAAAAGCAATCTGCTGTATGACGCTACCACTACCATGAATTTGGGGTTGGAGATCGGACTGGTGCGTAAATGGACGCTGGACATTCCGGTCAATTATAATCCGTGGAAACTTTCCGACGGCAAACGCCTCCGTCATTGGGGGATACAACCCGAAGTTCGTTACTGGTTTTGTGAGAGTTTTCGCCGTATGTTTATCGGAATGCACGGACATTATGCCGATTTCAATGTAGGAGGGTGGCCCGACTGGTCTTTTATCAGTGACAATATGCAGCATACGCGTTATCAGGGATATCTTTATGGCGGTGGCTTTTCCGTAGGATATTCGTGGATTCTGAAAAAACGCTGGAGTATAGAAACGTCTGTCGGAGTGGGATATGCGCACATTGTATATGACAAGTATCCTTGCGCTACCTGTGGTACGAGATTGAAGGAAAGCAGCAAAAATTATTTCGGACCTACCAAAGCAAGTGTGTCACTTATTTATGTAATTAAATAATAAGGAGTATGATAATAAGAAATATAGGTTTCCTTGTGTGTATGTTGGTGGTTTGCAGCCTGAATATAAACACAGCTATGGCTCAATCCCGCTCTTACGAAGGTGGCATTACCGTGAATCCGGTGCGGTTGGAACAGAAAGGTGATTTTATTCATGTCGATATAGATTTTGTTTTGAATAATGTGAAAGTGAAATCTGCCCGGGGAATGGATTTAATTCCGCGGCTGGTGACTTCCGGACGCACTCTGAATCTTCCGAAAGTTTCTATTAAAGGTCGTGACGAGTATTTGGCGTATGAGCGTGGGCTTGCGTTGATGAGCGCCAAGGAGAAGAGAAGCTATGAGAAGCCGTATATAGTGGAAAAAGCCGGAAAACTAAGAAATGATACGATTCGGTATCAATATCTGGTTCCGTTCGAATCATGGATGAAGGATGCGCGTCTGGACATGCAGCGTGACGAATGTGGTTGCGGTGAAACGGCATTAATGAACATCGAGGAATTTGGCAAAGTGACGTTGGAACGTGTATGGACGCCTTATGTAGTGGTTCCTCAGTTTGCTTATCTGCAACCGAAAGCGGAAGAAATCAAACAACGGGATATTCAAGTAGAATGTTTTCTGGATTTCGAGGTGAATAAAGTCAATATTCGTCCCGAATACATGAATAACCCTCAGGAACTGGCTAAAATCCGCAAGATGATCGATGAGCTGAAGTCCGATCCGAATGTGAAAGTGAACCGTCTGGATATTATCGGTTATGCGTCTCCGGAAGGAACATTGGCAGCGAACAAACGTCTGTCTGAAGGACGTGCCATGGCGCTCCGGGATTATCTGGCATACAGATACGATTTTCCGAGAAACCAATACTACATTGTCTTTGGAGGTGAAAACTGGGACGGACTGGAGAAGGCGCTTGAAACAATCGAATTGGAATATAAAGACGAAGTGCTGGATATTATCAGGAACATACCTATTGAAAAAGGAAGAGAAACAAAACTGATGCAACTTCACGGAGGGACGCCTTACGGATACTTGTTGAAGTATATTTTCCCAAGTTTGCGTGTGGCTATCTGCAAAGTGAATTACGAAGTGAGGGATTTTAGTGTGGAGGAAGCAAAAGAGATTATCAAGACGCGTCCGCAGAATTTGAGCTTGAATGAAATGTTTCTGGTAGCTAATACCTATCCGACAGGCTCGCAAGAATTTATTGATGTGTTCGAAACGGCTGTCCGGATGTATCCGCAGAGTGAGATTGCAAATATAAATGCTGCTACTGCCGCTTTATCACGCAATGAATTGGTTTCGGCTGAACGTTATCTGGGCATGGTGAATTCGAATAAGAATTTGCCGGAATATAATAATGCTATGGGAATATTAATGTTAATGAAGGGAGATTATGAATCATCGAAGAAGTATTTGAAGTTTGCAGAGCAGTCAGGTCTGGATGCAGCTAGGGGCAATCTGGAAGAATTAGTCAGGAAGAAGGCTAATGCTGCTAAAATGAAAAAGAATGGTAAGTAAAACTTACTGATTAAGTGGGAAATTATATAAGTATTAATTCTAATATTTTTTTGTATTATGCTAAAGATTAAATCAATTTTAGTTTCATTGCTGGCTGTTGCGGCACTGGCAAGTTGTTCAAATGAGAATCTGGAGGAAAATCCGGAGGTTGAAGGGGGAGCAGGTTATGATGTAGCTTACGTATCAATTAGTCTGACTAATCCCAAAATGCCTGGTTCACGTGCTTCTGGTGAACAGACGGCTTTAGAGGAGGAAAGTGCGATTAATGAGCTCTATTTGATTACGTTCAATGCGAGTAAGGTGGTGACTAAGGATGAAAAGGCAACTAAGTATGCCACGGTATTGGGATCAAGTTCTTTCGGAACAAATAGTGGAGTTACGACTCCGAATACTCCGGTTAAAGTGGATCCGAATACAAAGTATTTGCTTGTTATTGCCAATCCAGGTTACCAATTAAAGGATCGCTTGGATAATCTTTCAGCGGGTGCAACCTATGCTACCATCAATGGAATGATTACAGTTCCTGAAAACAATACTAAGCCCAACAATGCTTATCTGGTAGAGGAGGTTGTACACTCCAATGGTTGTGCAATGATTAATGTCGGATTCTACGATGATTCCGATTCAGATCCATCCAATCATGCATGGGAGGATGAATGTCTGCTTGATGTATCGGACAAGATTGTTTTGGTCAGCGACTATAAATCGGAAGCGCAAGCTCAGAATGCGGCGAAAAGTAATCCGGCCACTCTTGAGATAGAACGCCTTGCTGCAAAATTGGAGGTTATGATTGGCAGTCCATTAGCAGTTGGACCTTTTGAAGATGGAACAAATGCAAGTCTAGGACAGTTTGATTTTGGAAATTGGACTATAGATTACTACAACTCCCTGTTCTTTCCTTTTGCAAAGGAGACTACCACAGCATCGTCTCATACTACCGGATTTTACAAAAGTAACTTCTATACAGTCGACCCGAACTTTACGACTGCGGGTGGAACCGAATATCTTACAGGCATTATTAAGAATACACTCGATGCTGCAACTCGCGAACCTAAGGTGGAATGGGTTGCTGAAAGTGCGACTGTAGGTGATAATTACAAATACTGTATCGAGAATACGATGGTCGCAGGATATCAGAAGTTCGGTGCGGCTACGCGTCTGGTACTTAAGGGACAGTATGCACCTTGGAAGTCTGGTGAATTTACTTTAGGAAATGACTGGTATCGTCTTCCTAACGGAACTAACTCTGTAAACTTCAAGAGTTTTGCCGACTTGCTGGCTGCTTATACGCCTGCCAAAGCTAAAGAAACAGCCTCAGACCCTATGACCGCCCAGGAGAAACTTTTAGTTTCGGCATGCGAACTGTTCTATACTCAGATAAAATCTGAACTTACCACTAATGATCCGGGTGATTTTGCATCTCTTACGCAGGCTATTCTTGACGACAACAACATTCAGAATGGTGGTGAACTGTGTAAAAAAGAAGGTTGCATTTATTGGTATCCAAAGAGTCTCAACTATTACTACTATGAGATTCGTCATGACAATGCAGCCAACTCTTACATGGAGTATGGGAAATACGGTGTAGTACGTAATAACTATTATACGCTTACGCTGACAAAGGTGAATGGTAACGGTACACCGTGGTATCCTGGTGGTGGTCCCGAAGATCCGGATGAAGAAGAAGATATCGATAAGAAAGGTGCCTATCTCCATTTTGAGATTAAAGTTGCTCCGTGGATATACTGGACTACAAATTTCGAAATCTAAATAAATTCTTTACTTTCAAAGAAAACAGGGCAGTGCGGACTGCCTGCCCTGTACTTTTAAAATAGATATTCCGTACGGAACAGACCGCCGAAAAAAGTAAAAACAAGCCGGTGACAGGCTTCCCAAAAACAGCACTGAAATATACCGGCGCATCCGAGATGCAATGAAATGCAAAGCGCGCCCCAAAAAGAGGAAATAACCGGAGGTCACAAAATAGAGGTCTCTGACAATATAAAATGGCAAACCGATAGGGTTGCCCCCTAAAAGAAAAGATATGTTCGGAAAAACTAAATCGCTGTTCCTTATCGTTGCTTCGATGCTATGTATGGCTTCGTGCGACAGTATAAGCGAAGACCTGCCACGGTGCGAGCTTTGGTTGGAATTTGTATTCGACTACAATATGGAATATGCGGATGCATTTAATCCGCAGGTTAAATCGGTGGATGTACTTGTGTTCGATAGCGATGATAAATTGCTTTTCACCAAAAGTGCCAAGGTTGCTGCGTTGGTTGGTGGAAACCGGATGTCGTTGACCGACGAGCTCGATTTCGGAAGTTATAAAGTACTGACCGTCGGAAGTCTGTCTGACAGATTCCGGCTTTCGGACAATGCAGGTAATAAACTGGTGCCAGGAACAACCACCCTCCAACAAGTCATTGTATCCCTGAAGCGGGAGATGGGTGTTGTTAATTTCGAATTTCAGCATCTTTACTTCGGAGAAGTTGTGGAAGTGGACCACCTGCCATCCAATACCAACCATAAAATTTATCCGGTGAACCTGATACGTGACACCAATCGGTTTAATCTCGCGTTAATGGGATATGAGGAAAATAAAGTGGATGGCACACAATATACATTTGAAATTCAGGCACCGGAAAATGCGGTTTATTCCTGGGAAAACGAACCCACAGGACAAGGGCCGGTTACTTATGTGCCTTACTATACAGGTCCGGGTGAAATATCCGATGTGGTTATGTCTGCACGCCTGAATACGATGCGTTTGCTCAACAGGAGCGGATGGGATTATAAATTTATTATAAGGGATGCGAATACCGAAGCCGAAGTCTGGAGCTACAATCTGATGACACTATTGAGCATTGCCCGGCCGGTTTCCCGTTACGACGGAACGGAACTTCCCTTTCAGGAGTATCTTGACAGGCAGAGTGAATGGAACCTGATATTTACAGTTGTTGAAAAACCCGGAGGAGGATTCCTTCAAATTGGTATTGTCGTGGGGACCTGGATTCATTGGCTCCACGGGATGGAAGTTTAAGAATGAGAAAAAAGCTATTACATATCATTTATCTGGCATCCACCATCCTTTTGTTCTCATGTAGTAGAGAAGCTGATGTGGCTTATGAGTTGCCTGCCCATACTACCAGGGCGCAACTTAGCATCGACTTGGTGAACAATGGGGATGTGGAACAACAGGAGAAGATAAACTCCATGCGGTTTATCGTATTCGGCAGTACGCCCGGTGGCGTGAGGCTGGATGTGAATGAACACATCCTGTTGAGCACTCCGGAGACAGCTACTGATATAGATGCGCAACTTCTCGAAGTGACTTCCAGCAATGATATTCTGGTCGTAGTTATTGCCAACGAACCGCAGAGTCTCACAAGCCAACTTGACGGTATAGCTAATCTTTTGACATTACAAGAGATGATTTACGACATCTCCAGCATACTGAATAATGACGGGCAGATTATTTCGGCGACCGGAATGCCTATGACAGGAGTGATCCGGGATATATCCATAGCACCCGATGAAACCAAAACAGTGCAAATGGTGATCGAACGTGCCGTAGCCCGGGTAGATGTCTTTATCGAAGCTATAGACGGCGGGGCAGTGACCGGATATACTGCCGGAAGCACCAGTGTCACCTTGCATAATTTTTCCCATGATAGCTATTTCGTGATGGGAAATGTGGGCAACGGCACGCGTGATAACGCCGACTCTTCAAAAAACTACGGAAAGGTGAAGGAAGACGTGTCGGAAAGCAATTTATTAACGCATAGCTGGACGGCTGCGACTACAGAAACTTGGGCATATTCATCGGCTCCCGGAGCTGAAAACCGGAAGTTGCTTTGCTCGTTCTACACAGCCGAACGCCTATTCAAGTCGGATTATTCCGACCGACTGTCTATCAGTATGACTAATGTTCCGAAAGGGCCTTCGGACGTCACCGGAATAACCGGGAAAGTAATTGAAAGCGTAACAAAGGTTGACGGCACAGGTAGTCCGACAGCGCAACCTTTTACGGAGATCCGTCGGAACAACGTGTATCAGGTAACGGCACGCGTAGGAAAAATAGGTATTCAGATACTGACGATAAGCGTAGAAGATTGGGGTGAAAGACAAGACATTGATTTGGATATGGACTTGTAATATCTTTCGCTGATTGTTTTTAATTTCGGAAAAGAAGTAAGATGATAAAGACTATAAATAATATTAGGATGATTATGGCAATGGCTGTCCTTTCGGCTGTCCTCTTTTCGTGTGTCAGAGAAGAGATGACGTGTGATAAGGAATTAATTGTTGTGCAACGTATTGGAGAAGGCGGCTATGTCTACACTCGTGGTACGGTAATCTCTTCGAATACCGATCTGAAAGAAGAGACTTTCGGTCTTTACGGTTCACTGACTCCCAATGCTTCTGTTCCCCAACCATACTTCAATGCAAGTGCTACGGTTAACGCCGACCTGACAGCCACCATCTCGCCGTTGCAATATTGGCCCGGATTGTTGAATGCGAGCATGAAGTTCTTCTCCTGGTATCCGTACAGTGATGCGAATGCGCCTACTGCGAGTTTCACTGATCCCGGAGAAATGGTGCTGAATTATACAGCGAATGAATCCGCCGCCAATCATGTCGATGTATTGGCGGCTATATCGGGCCCTATATGGGTTGAAGGTGTGAATATACACTTCTACCACACATTGACCAAGGTTACCTTTACATTCAAGAAAGTAGCTCCTGTACCGAATGAGGTGACTATCGAGAAAATAGAATTCCAGAATGTGGGAAAAAGCGGTAACCTTGCGATGACTGAAATTCCGACCACCACGACGAAAAACGGCAAACCGAAGTTTGTCTGGAGCGATGTCGCCACCGGGAAGGTCGCTTCTACTCCCACCGGTAACAAAACAGTTACTGAAGATGCCACCTTGATAGGTGATACATTCCTCATGTTGCCGACTGACGCTTTCTCCGCAACCGCCAAAATCGTTGTTACCACCAACTTTGGCGATCGGGAATTCCTGTTCAGTGATATTCTCGCCAAGAATCCGCATTCTTGGGAATCGGGCGAGTACATCAACTACAATCTTACGATATCCAACGAAACCTATCAGCTTTCAGCTACCCCGCTTGAATGGACGGAAAGCCAGGTGAATGTAATTTTCGATAAACAGTATTATCTCAAATTATCGCAGACCAAGGTACAGACGGCTGGTGATGGGGTCACTGTCAATATAGAAGTGAAAACGAATTATGATGCTAATCCGGATACAGGATTTCTGCCGGGGGCGTCATTAAACAAAAGTACCATGGATACGTGGCCGACAGTTAATATGACTCAGATATCCCTTTCGGAAGGAGTGTATACGTATAATATCCAGGTTGTGATGCCCAAATTTAATTCAGGAACCGGAACTAAGCGGGAAACAGGCTTTTATATCAATGCCGGTAATTTGCGGCACCATGTACTGTTGAGTCAGTGGAGAGAAGACGGAGAGTGGCTGACCTCGAACGTAGAGTTGGACAGCAACGATAATGGAACCGGAAATATGCGACGTCGCAAGATTGTCTTTACTTCGGGCAATCCGGGAATATGGGAGTGGAAGATAACCCAGATACAAGATCCGGATAAAATTCTGCTTAACAGTGAGACAATGCTCGAAACAAGTGGCGTGAGTGGTGATGCGGTTTACTTCTACTTTAGAGCCGATGCTGTGTCCGGTGATACGGCTAGACTCATACTAACCAATACGAATGGTGATAATCTGCCAATAACGGTGACATTGACCGCACCATAATGACGAATATGCAATATCAAAGTTTAAGGAAAGGAAATAGAAATATGCAATATAAGGTTTCAATAAAAAGAAAGTGCTATCTTTTGTCTGTTCTGTTGATGACGGTATGGCTTACCGGATGCGTACAGGAAGAATTTGAGTCGACGCCTTCTCCGGCAGGAAATGGCATTCGTTTTACATTAACGGTTCCCGATGTAAACCTCCCGTCCGTATCTTCGCGTACGATGACCGGAACGGGAACAGCAAAGAAAGAAGACGAAATAGAAACGGTGGATATTCTTGTTTTTGATATGTCAAAAACGCCGGCAGTATTTCTGGAATGGGTCAGCGCTACAGGAGTCACTCAGGACTTGGCTGACAATTCCACTGTGAGTTTCTCTGCTGTGCTTTCTCCCACTACCGCATCTACCTGCATCGTGGTTGTGGCAAATAAGGAACTTGATAATATTGTGTCGGGCTTCACGAAGGGAGCGACCACCAAGGTTGAGGCAATGGAAAAGATGCTCCACACCCAGACCGGCAAATGGTTGGCAGATGGCTCGACAACTGGTGGGTATACGCGGATTCCGATGTACGGGGAGAAGGTAATAAGCAAAATCACTCCTTCGATGGATCCGATAACCGGCATAAATATGAAACGTATGCTGGCGCGTATTGATATCCGTAATAACAGTGCCACTTCGAATTTCACGGTCGAAGAGGTTTACCTGGCCAATTACAATACCACCGGATATATTGCTCCGGCATGGAACACGAACGGGCAGGTTACTGACCCGGTTCCGGATACTCCGGTTCTCCCCGCGGGTAGTGGTAAAATGACGGAAGAAGGGGATGCAATCCTTTATTCCGTAAATGGTAACACACCCTACGATGGGGAGATTTATACATTTGAATCCCTGGCGGCAGAGGATGCCGGTGGTGCGGGAGCAGACGGAGAAGCGAGCCGTAAGGATGCTACTTGCCTGATTGTGAAAGGAAGGATCGGTACGGGTGAATCGACATTTTACCGGGTGGATTTTACCAAAAACGGAAATACAGGAGAACAAGTGGAATATTTGCCTTTGAAGCGAAACCATAAATACATCATTACCATTACCCAAGCATTGGGAACCGGTTATAAAAGTTTTAGCGAGGCGCTGGCATCATATACAGTCATGTCCAACTTGAAATTCTGGCTGATACACTATGATCGTGATAAGGTCAAAGATGTGGTCTACAATGGGCAATATATGCTTGGAGTGGGTGAATCGGAGCTCGCTGTTACTCAATACCAGAATAATAGTTATGCCATAGACGTTTTTACTGACAGTCCCGGAGGCTGGAAGGCCACCATTACTGCAGGGAACGACTGGCTCAAATTTGAAGGTGGAGCTGATGCGGCATCGGGCGTTGCGAACGATGATACCCAACTCAAATTGAAGATTCCATATTTTAATAATGAAAATATTGGCGTTGGGCGTAAGGCTACTGTTACGTTGACGGCAGGTCGCCTGACTCACAATATTGAAGTGACACAGTATACAATAGATCCGGGAATTATCAAATTTGTCGATGCATACGGAAATGTGTTGGAGAGAGGTCTTTTTTTTCCAATTCGAAATCCTGATGGCGACGAACTCCCTCTTGAACCGCAGACGGTGTATGTCATGTTTTCCGTGGATAGGATAGAAGGTAAGCTTTATGGCACTGGTGGTGTCAATATGGTCCAATATAATGCCGGCGGTTTGATTCCGCAATTAGACAGGACGAATGCGATACCGTTCAGTGAAAGGGTGCAGGCGTTTACTATACAGCCTAATCCGCGAAGAGCAGGCGATGGTACTGTTGAAGATGGTGCAGGCTGGTGGTGGCGTTGGGACTTTATGTTGTTCGACCTGTACGATAAGGAAGGATACCTTACTCAAGTACAATTCCCCATCAATCAGGGGGAGCTGGAGTTTTCACTCCGATATCTTTCCACTACAGTCAATAGTCGTACTTATAAAGTCAATCTGGGTGCGGAACAATACTTGCAATTGTTTGTCAATAACAATTGGGAAATTATGGATATTGAGGAATTGAATATAACGAACGATGATGGCACCGGACTGATTCGGACCGATTCGGATAATGATGTAATTATAGGTAGAAAGAATGCGGACGACAAGATGTATCTTGAGTCTATCATAGGCTATGATGACGGCAAGGGAAATGATGTGGTTGGTCATGGATACGATTTCAGGCTGAAGCTTCACCCCGGCAAGTGGAAAGAAGGAAAAAGCGGAACGATAAGAATCACGTTCAGAAATGTAATGCATACCGTGGCAGATGAAGAATTCCCGTTTTATCGTACGATTGACCTTCAGATGGTGTCCGAAACCAAATCTTACACAACTGCCGGGGAACCTCTTTTCTATCTTTATTCGCTTCGGTTTGATAATAGGAGATATTATAACGGAACTAACCAAAGTGTGGGGCGATTGGAAAATGTAGCCGATGCGGAGGATATCTGTAGGAATATAGGCGATGGTTGGCGTCTGCCTACTGCTAGTGAACTGTTGCTGTCATTTGTCTATGAAAATGCTTTGGGTGGTAATGCGATTAACAGTAATTATCATGACGGTCAGAATATATATGGGTGGTATCAAAACTGGACAGGTAACTACTGGTCTTCATCATACTATGAGGCTAAAGGCTCTACAACACGTTTTGGGATGGAAATGTCGGCAGGTTATCCGGATTCCGCACCTGTTAGTAATAATAATTATTTTCGTTGCGTAAGGGATAATACAAATAGCGGAAAGAAGTACCCTTATTTGATGGTAGAATCCTCGGGGGTCACTATTGTCTCTCGCGATGCCAGTGGAGGAACAGATCCTTTGGTGTTATTTGCTTCAGGTGAAACTCCGGATACAAGTGTCGCAATGAATAAGGTTGCTCCTAAGTTTCAGATTGAAAATTCCAGTAGTAATGGTAAAACTTGGGCGGAAGCAAAAGCGGCATGCGAAAGCAAAGGGAGTGGCTGGCGTCTACCTACTCAGCGTGAGATGTATTTAGTACTTAGTATGGGAGGGGCTGTAACCAATATCGAAAACCAAGGTTTCGGTGACTCGACTACTTGGACAGGGAACGGATTCGAGAAGATTAGTACTGTGCACTGGACATTGACTTCACGCGATAGCAACTATTGGCTGGTCGGACATAATAATGGTGAATTCGGCGCATGGGCTACGGTAGAGTCCACAACTTGGGCTTGGTATCGTTGTGTGCGCACAATAGAATAAAAGCTAAAAGAACTGTATCAGAATGTTGTTTGTCTTCATTCTGATACAGCTCGTCTATTAAATCCTTTTCTTTTTATTCCTAGAATCCACAATGTTTAGTGTGTTTCCCTTTGTTTACAACGTATTGATAACTTCCAACTGCTTTTGCAAGAAAGCAATACGCTGTGCTTCTCCACTTTCCGAAACCAGAATAGAGTGGCGCTTCAACGATTGAATCCAATTGCGTTGCATCTGGCAGATATATGAGCTTTGCGAATCCATCGAGTTGATAGAATATACCCGCAGCAGACTGACTTGGTAATCATGTTTCTCGATATAGCTGTAAGTGGCTTCGAAACTGATATTGGACAGATAGAAAGACACTTTCTTGTTTTCGCTGAACTCTCCCTTTATGGACAGATGTTCTACCACGCCAAGTAACTGAAGAAGTTCTTCTTTCAAATGCATGACATCGTCCTTGTTTATCAGATTCAGGCTGGCAAAGTACTTGATCTCTTTCACAAAAGAATAAAAGATATTTGTGTCCCAGATGAAAAACGTTTTTGGACACTGTCTTATACTTTCACTCAACTTCTTATGCACATTGACGATCCGTTCATCCACAGACATGTCTTCCAAAGAATGTGGCGTCTTTATATCTCCATTCTGATACATCCATCGGCAAAGACGGAATTTAGACAAATTCTCATAGGAAGAATAAAGTGTAAAGGGAAGGGAATTGGATGCAGTATACACCTCCGTCGTATTATCTGTTTTCACATAGTCGAAAATTTGCAGATAACGGTTGATTATTTCGTAATAACTTTCCAGCGCACTAGTGGCATGAAGTAAGTTCAGGTCGAAAGTAACTTTATTAGATACATGGCTACCGACAATCTGGTCAATAGAAATACCGAGTTTTTGAGAAAGCAGCGCTACTTCGTCTATTGTAAAAGACACCTCACCTCTCAATCTGCGATAGACAGCTTCCTTTCCCATGCATAAAATGTCAGCCAAAGTATTGGCCAGATTCATATCTTGAGGAATTCGCTCCTTCATTGTAGATATTAATTCGTTTAGAATACCATTTTTCATTGTTTGTTCCTTTAATTTTAATGTTAATAATCTTTGTGATACATTCTATGCAAAATTACGTCTTGTGTTTGAAAGATTTGTGTGGAAAAACAGAGATGAATGTATGTGTCTTTTTCTGATTGGGAATCAAACGGAAGCGGTGAGGACAGGGAATGAAAAAAAGTAGATAAGAATCTTATCTACTTTCATTTATTGGAACTGATTTTTTTTTTGAAGTTCTAATCTGCGAAAATAAAATTAAAGAGCGTCAATAATTTCTCGCTGTTGCTTGAAGAATTGAATACGCTGCATTTCACCGCTTTCGGATATCAAAGTGGAGAACTTTTTCAGAGGTTGAATCCATTCTTTCAAGGTACAGAAAATTTCGTTGTCCATCGTGGTAATGGAGTTGATGGAATAAATACGTATGAGGCTCATTTGCAGGTTATTGGTGTCTACATAGCTATATGTTGCCTCGAAGTTGATATTCGACACATAGATGCGTACACGATTGCCATCGGCTGTCTTGCCATTGATAGCCAGTTCTTCCAGTTCGTCCGCCAATAAGAATAATTCATTTTTGATTTCTTCTTTTGTTTCGTCGGAAATGAGATGGATGCTGGCGAAGTATTGGATATCGTTGATAAGGTGTTGGAAAATCATATTATCCCATATATAGTCTATGGAGTGGATATGACGTGTCATTGCTACATAGTCTTTCTGGATATTGACCAGTTTCGGTGGAATATCCAATTCTTCGAAACTCTTGCAATCAATATATTTATTCTGGTACATCCATTTGAATAAACGGAATTTTGCCAGAAGTTCATGTTTCAGATAGAGAGTCTGGGGAATAATGTTGGCAGAAGTTCCCATTACAGAATTCGGGTCATCCGGCATCGTATTGATTAGCGAGACATATTTTTCAAGGATATTGTAGTAACTCTCGAACGGGTCGTCATAATCTACAATGTTTATATTAAACATGGCGTTCGATTTGAAACTTAGTCCTATAATCTTGTCTAGCGATATACCCAGTTTTCTTGAAATAAGAGCCGACTCTTGTAAGGTGAAAGGTACTTCACCGCGCAATCTTCTGTATACTGCCTCTTTTCCTATGTATAGCGTGTCCATTAACATATCTGCCAGTTGTCCTTTGAGCGGAAGCTTTTCCTTCATCGCTTCTATGAGGTTTGCATTTGGATTATTTGTCATCATAATAGTTCTAATAAATAATACTTTTCTATTATAAACATTTGTCAGTGGCAAGTTGTTTCGGAAATTGAAACTATTTAAATCTGCTTTTTTTTTAAATATCCTCTCCGAAAATTGTTTATTTTAAGCAAATCGGTTACATTTGTGACCATAAACAAAACGAAGAGACAGCGTCTCTTTAGTAAACAATAGAAATATTTAGAATGAAAAGAATATTGGTAAGTGGCGGAGCCGGTTTTATAGGCTCTCATCTCTGTACTCGGCTTATAAACGAAGGTCACGACGTGATATGCCTGGATAATTTTTTTACGGGTTCGAAAGATAATATCATTCACTTGATGGATAATCATCATTTTGAGGTGGTGAGGCATGATGTCACTTATCCTTATTCGGCTGAAGTAGATGAAATTTATAATTTGGCTTGTCCGGCATCTCCCATTCATTATCAACATGACCCGATTCAAACTGCCAAAACATCTGTGATGGGAGCCATTAATATGCTGGGATTGGCAATGAGACTGGATGCCAAGATTCTGCAAGCTTCTACGAGTGAGGTATATGGAGATCCAATCGTTCATCCGCAACCGGAAAGCTATTGGGGAAATGTGAATCCGGTAGGTTACCGGTCTTGCTATGATGAGGGAAAGCGTTGCGCAGAAACATTATTTATGGATTATCACCGTCAGAATAATGTGCGTGTGAAGATTATCCGTATTTTTAATACGTATGGTCCGCGAATGTTGCCGAATGACGGACGGGTTGTTTCTAATTTTATTCTTCAAGCGTTGAATAATGAAGATATAACAATATATGGTGATGGGAAGCAGACACGCAGCTTCCAGTATATTGATGATTTGATTGAAGGAATGATAAGAATGATGAATACGGAGGACGAGTTTACAGGTCCTATAAACCTGGGGAATCCGAATGAATTTCCGGTATTGGAATTGGCGGAAAGGATCATTAGTATGACCGGTTCATCTTCGAAGATTGTATTTAAGTCTTTACCGGATGATGATCCGAAGCAACGCCAACCGGATATTACATTGGCTAAAGAGAAATTGGGCTGGCAGCCTACTGTTGAACTTGAAGAGGGGCTGAAGCGTATGATTGAATATTTTAAAAATGTCTGAAGCATAAAAAAAGAAAATTATGAATATGGAAATTAATCCTTCTGAATATAAGGTCCTTATTGTGGACGATGTAATATCAAACGTCCTTTTATTAAAGGTACTTTTGACCAACGAGAAATTCAAAATTGTGACTGCCGGTAATGGAACACAGGCGTTGGAACAAGTGAAGAAGGAAAATCCGGATCTTGTATTACTGGATGTAATGATGCCGGATATCAGTGGCTTTGAGGTAGCTCAACAAATGAAAGCAGACCCCGAAATGGCTGAAATTCCCATTATCTTCCTGACTGCTCTAAATAGTACGGCGGATATCGTAAAAGGATTTCAGGTGGGTGGTAATGACTTTATTTCAAAGCCATTCAATAAAGAAGAATTGATTATTCGTGTGACGCACCAGATTTCGTTGGTTGCAGCGAAAAGAATCATTGTTGCACAAACGGAAGAGTTGCGTAAGACGATCATGGGACGCGACAAACTCTATTCTGTGATTGCACATGACTTGCGTTCACCAATGGGATCTATCAAGATGGTGCTGAATATGCTGATTCTGAATCTGCCAAGCGAAACAATTGGTGATGAGATGTATGAATTGCTGACAATGGCTAATCAGACAACAGAAGATGTATTCTCATTGCTTGATAATCTGCTGAAATGGACGAAGAGCCAGATTGGTAAACTGAAAGTGGTTTATCAGGATATTAATATGGTGGAAGTCGTAGAGGGCGTAAGTGAAATCTTTACGATGGTGGCCAGTCTGAAAAATATTAAGATAGTACAAGATGTGCCTGTAGAGAATGTGGCTGTTCGTGCTGATATTGACATGATTAAGACGGTGATTCGTAATTTAATCAGTAATGCGATTAAGTTTAGCAATGAAGGTTCGGAAGTAGTGGTGTCACTGGCAGAAGAAGACGGTATGGCAATCGTAAGTGTGAAAGACAGTGGTTGCGGTATTGATGACGAAAATCAGAAGAAGTTGCTGCATACCGATACTCATTTCAGTACCTTTGGTACAAACAATGAAGAAGGTTCGGGACTCGGATTGTTATTGTGTCAGGACTTTGTTGTCAAAAATGGCGGTAAACTTTGGTTTACTTCAAAGAAGGGAGACGGGTCTACATTTAGTTTCTCAATTCCATTGTTGGAGAAATAAGATAACTATAGATAATACGACTAGAAATAATAAGGGCACGGTTTGCATGAATATGTAAATCGTGCCCTTATTTAATTGGTATATTCTATTTTCGGTTTATCGTTTGCAGATAGCCTTAAAATCGCAATACGAACATTTTTTAGTATCTTCTGTCTGCGTAAAAGGCTCTTCTTCGCTGAATATTTCTTCTAATAATGTTTGCAGGCGTTCACGGAATTCATCTTCAAAGAAAGCGAAGTTGTTTACCGGTATTTTCGGTTTACGAGGTTCTCCCATTTCAATAACAGGCGAATAGTTTTCCGATGCTGCCCGGTGGATGTAGAGCAGAGCAGGAGCTACCATTAACGATTGTTGCCGGCTCATGATAGCAGCATACAGAAAAGTCTGGAAGATATAGTTCGGGCGTGTTTCCGATGGGGTGAACAGTTGCTCGATATTAGCAGGTATTTTAGGGCTTCCTCCTGTTTTGTAGTCAACAATCCGCAGGGTACTTTCTTTTGCATCCATACGGTCGATTGTGCCACCCAGACGGAGAGTGAACGGTCCTTGTCCTGTTTGTATAGTAATCTCTTCTGAAACTTTCTTTTCCATAGCGACCATTTCGAAAGGAGTATATTGAAGGTCGTTACGCAGCAATTGTTTCAGATAGGAAACAATTACTTTGGAGTTGATAAGTTGTATGCCGTTATATTCCGGTTTTTCTTCGGGAGAAACTTTGAATAATTCTTTTTTGAAGGCTTGGTCAACGTAGCTTTGTAGCTTCACGTCATTGCGTAATAAGCGTTCAAGATCTTCTTTCTGTATCGTTTTTCCGGTTGCAGTCAGGTCGGTGTATGCTAATTGGGCGGAGAGGTGGAAAATGGTTCCGAATAGAGCGGAATCAATTTCAGCACTCACTTCGTCCGGTGTTTTCAAGCCCGCTACATAGCGGTAGTAGAATCTCAACCGGCAATCCAGATAAGCATTAAGGGCGGAAGGAGAGAGAACCAGTGAATTTGGATGAGTGCTATCGTAAGCACGATAGATTCGTCTTAGTACTTCAGGTGTTTTTTCTACTCGTATCTCTTGGGTACTTTGCGGAGATTGTCCGGCTTCCAGATACTCGCGAGTGATATCATGTGGACCTTCTACAAGTAATTGCAGCATGAAGCGGGATTCTTCTCCACGGTTGAGACCGTCCGAAGAAGTATTGTAGAGTAGCGTGATATTCTCTGCCCGTTGTATCAGTCGATAAAAGTAGTAGGCATACACTGCATTTTTGTGTTCGATAGTGGTCATGCCAAATGCTTTCCGGAGATTATAGGGAATAAAAGAGGAATCTCCTCCGGATTTTGGAAGTTGTCCTTCGTTGAGAGACAATATAATGAGATTCCGGAAGTCCAGATTACGTGTTTCCAATACTCCCATGACTTGCATTCCGATAGCAGGTTCTCCGTGGAAAGGAATGTTAGAAGATGTCAGTACTTTGGTAATCAGTCGTTTCAGAGTATCGGTGCGTATATTTAGTTCTCCGCTTTCAATCAAACTGTAGAGACGGTTGATTTTGGTATGGCTTTGAAAGAGCGATTCTCTATATAGTTGATTGAAGATATCATTGTATTCTCCTTCTTTCCGATAAATGGTTGAAATGTTTTTGATTAATTCGATCAGATAATCGCATAGTTCTTTTATACCATTACGGGGAGTGAAGAGGGTAGTTAGAAAATCATCCTGTTTAAGTTCTGACGGAAGTGGATAAAAACGGTTTGTTTGGGTCAGTTCACGTTCCAGGGGACCGGCATGGGATGATAATTGTTGGGTATAGGGATGCTTCAATATGGCGGATACTGCCTCGTAAGTGAATCGGTCGGTATCGGAGCGGTAACCATTGGTTTGCAGTTCCATTACGGCATTGATAAAGCTATAAACAGGAGTTTGAGCCAATGGGAATCCCATGGTGATATTGACATTCTTCACTTCCTGCGGAATGGAATGAAGTACGGGAAGCAACAGAGCTTCATTACAAAGCACTACAGCATTTTCTTTTTCCTTTTCTACGGTAATTTGTGAATGATCGTTTGTTATCGCCTTAATCCATCCGGGAAGGAAACGTGCTTGGGCATTCTCGGTAGAAGCGGAAATATAACGTATTTTCTTCGATTCTTTAAAGGTGTTGAAAAAGCTTTCCGGGAGTTCGTTCGGAAATTCCTCGAGATTACGTTTCAGGAATTCTCCGGCCTCATGTTTTTTGATTTGTTGGGTGTAGAAGATATCATAGTCCCAATAGAAGAGTGCCTTGCCCGCATCTTTCAGTTTTCTGAAAAAGTCACTTTCTACTTTGTTCAAAACATTGAACCCGACAAATATGTATTTGTCGTATTTGAGTTGGTCGGTATCGAGTTGTTCGATCACGTTCCGGTAGAGCATGCCTTCGTAAGCAATGCCTAACTCTGTCAGGTTCGCACGGTAACGATGGTAGATAGTACCTAGCTTGTCCCAAAGGGAAATAAATTTTTCTTTTAGTTCGGTCCGTTTTTCAATGGAGAAATTCTGAAAAAACTGTTGTATGGCTTCTTCCTGCTCTTTGTCAAGGAATTCATAGTCATCCATCAGATTTTTCAAATCTTGTAGATTGCTGAATAATTTGTCGGCATCGACCATATTCTTATCTACATCATCAAAATCACTAATCAACAATTCGCCCCAGAAGTAGAAATCGTCCAATGTTTCCTGACTCCGTGTTTCCTCTTTGAACACTTTATAAAGTTCGCAGACCAATCGAATAGGATCGCCGCCTTTCTGTACGGATAGTTTCTGAAACAGGTCGCTGATACTCATGGCAGCTGGTGACCAGATCGGTTTATCGGATTCTCCTGCTAAATATTCATTGAAGAACAAGTTAGCACGTTTATTAGGGAAAACGAGTACCGTACGTGACAGGTCGTTTCCTATCTTGGTATATAAATCATGAGCGACTAGTTGGAGAAATGATTGCATATTGATTAAACTATTTTTCTGATTCTTGTATTTATTGTAATCGGAACATAACAGGAACGGTGAAATAAACGGCAACTTTAGTACCATCTTCCAATTCTCCCGGTTTCCATTTAGGCATTTGATTAATGACACGTAAAGCTTCTTTGTCTAGATAAGGATCTACGCCGCGTACAACTTTTGGTTTGACTATATTTCCTTCCTTATCAACGATGAACTGAATAATAGTACGCCCCTGTACACCATTACCTCCTAATCCTGCATTAGGGTGTTGAATCTTTTTTGCAAGAAATACCATGAGAGCTTTCTGTCCTCCAGGAAATTCGGGCATAACAGCTACTTCCTCATAAACGTCAGGATAGTTTATACGAGTATAAGTGATTCTCAATTCCGGGCCATACATCGCACTGAATGAAAGCATCAGATTGTATGTCACTTGTACTGTCTCATTTGCCAATATGCCGGGTGTCCAACGAGGAATGAGAGACATGACCCTTAATATTTCAGCTTCAACTTTGGGGTGTATCTTGCGGGTAATCTTAGGGTTGATAACTTGTCCGTCATAATCTATAGTGAATTTTACATCAGTGTATGTATTATTAGCAATACTATCTATTTCTGAATAACGAAGATTTTCTTTCAGAAATTCTATAAATTTTTCTGTTCCTCCGGGAAATTCCGGTAGCTTTTCCGGACCATAAAAGGGGGCTTCCCCTTTCATGTCTTTTTCTTGTATCAGGCTGTCAGCAGTAATGGTCCAATTCATTTTAGGGCATTGCAGTGTTTCTGCGTCCAATGAAGTAGGAGGTATTATTGTAAGTATACCAGTTGATAGTCCAAACAGAGTGATGGCCTTACCTACACGGCGTTTTCGTTCAAGCTGTTGCTCCAAATATCGAACTTCAGCTTCGCATTTGGGGCAAGTACCCAAACAATCTCCCTGATACTGACATTCAGAGGTAATGAATTCAATATCATTCGCTTCGGCTATCTGCCGACGAATCTCTTTTAAGATTTTACAGGTTTGTTTTCCTCTTGCCATGGCATTAATCATTAGGGGTTTTATAGGTGAATCGGTCGAATTGGGTGATTCCCATTTCTTTCAAAAGTTCTATGCTTTGGTCAATATCCTTCTCCGTATTATAGGAAGGGATGAGTGGTGTCCGGATAACGATTTGCTTGGCTTTGTCTTTCCCGATTAAATATCGCAAATTACTTAAGACGTTTTCATTATTCTTTCCGGTATATCGCTGATAGATGTTATTATTCATATCTTTGATGTCGACTATGTAATTGTCTATAATAGAAATCAGTTCTTCTACATTCTGTTGCGGAACATTGAGAGAGGTTTCGACAGTGATTCTCCATTCTGGGCCACAGAGTTGGCGGAATTGCCTGATAAATTCGCTTTGTAACAAAGGTTCTCCACCGCCAAATGTGACTCCTCCGCAACTCGCCAGGAAATAAAGTTCATCTTTGCGTACTTCCTCGTAGAGCTGGTTACAATCATAGCTCTCCCAAACACCATCGGGCTGCAAAGATGTCGGATTGAGACAATATTTGCAACGCAACGGACAGCCATGGAAAGCAACTAATGTTGTAACTCCTTCACCGTCAATCGTTAGTCGATGACGGGCAATGCCGATGAGAGGAACAGCTTTCATACTTTTTCTATTTTTTCTTCATCCACATACCACAAGTAGCCGGTGATATTTTTATATCCCATCTTGGTAAGAAGTTGCATATATCCTTTCACTTGTTTGTTATATTTAGGATTTTCCTTACCAAACTTGAAATCGACTACAACAACCTGATCGTCCTTCATCATTACACGATCCGGACGACGGGTTTGCAGAACTCCTTTTTCTTTATAGATAATAGCACATTCATTAAAGAGTGTCCATTTTCCGGAATACCAATCTTGAATTTCAGGAGAAGAAAAAGCTTTCTTTGCAACTTCACGAGCCACTTTTTCTTTCTCATCATTTCTGATAACTCCTTCAAAAATAAGCCGTTCAATGGCTGGATCGATATCTTCTGCAGTTTCGATGACAGAAAATAAAGTATGTAACATACGTCCGCGGTTGATAAAGCGGTCGTCCGAATCTTCTTCTTCAATGCCCTGAATGAAGTCAGCAGAGCGGTTGGACTGACGAAATTCAATATCATGCCGCATGGATTCCATCCGAATAGGGAGTTTCTCTGGTTTCTGGGTTAGCTTGTTTGTGGATGTCTTGATTCTTTCTTTTTCGGAAGGGCATAGTTGTCCTTGCTCGTAACAGTCTTCTTCCCAGTCAATCCCTTCTTCTTGGGCTACTATCGGTAGGGTGTTTGCCAATAGTTCGGACATGGTACCTTTTTGACTTTTTCTACTCCAGATAATGAGATTTTTTCCAGCGCGGGTAAAAGCAACGTATAGTAGATTGAGATTATCTACCCAAAGTTGAAGACGTTCTTGCAGGTAGTCGTTACCATAAATCGATTCAGCCATTTGGGTGGAATAGTTAATAGGAAGAATATCCAATGTATTGAATGGTGCTGTTTGCGGGGCACACCATACAAGCTGATTATTGGTTTCATTCTCCAGCTTCCAGTCGCAGAAAGGAAGGAGTACGGTATGGAATTCCAATCCTTTGGATTTGTGTATGGAGAAAATCCGGATACCTTCTACTTCTCCACTCGGAATTGTTTTACTGCATAATGTTTCGTCCCAATACCGGATGAATCCGTCTAGCTCGGAAGAGTTGCTTTGCAGATAATCGGTCACCGCATCAAAGAAAGCAAATAAATAGGCATCCTGATCTTTGATAAGATTCATCTCGAATATGCTGAAAAGTTCTTCTAAAAGCTCATAAAGAGGCATTAGCCTTAGTTCCTTTGTCTTTTCAAGAAAAGCGGCGGGAAGATAATTCTCGGCAGGGAGGAGTAGGAGAGTATTCCAATCCAGTCCTTTCTGTAAAACCTCGTTTTGATAGGCTACGGCCAGTTGGGCACGTGCTATTTTATTATTTTCATCGGAAAGGAATCGCAGTGCATCCAGCATCATACAAATGGCAAGAGAGGCGTCAAGGCGGAAGGCTTCGTCTGATACCACTTTATAGTGTAGCTCCTTATCGAAGTAGTCGGCGATTCGGGGAATACTTTTATTTTTTCGTACCAGGATGGCTATATCATTCAGTCGTACTCCGGAGGTGAGGAGATGTTGCACTTCTTCTCCCAGACTGATTAATGTCTGTTCGGTATAATCATGTTCTTCGTCGGGTTCGAGAAAAGAGACTTTTACATATCCTTTTTCTGTACTTCGGGGAGATTCCTGCACAACGTCGGCATAGGCTTTCTGCAGATCCTCACAATCCTTGCCTAACTGTTGCTTATATACTCCGTTCAGATAGTTGGCGGCAGCTGTGAAGATTTGGTTATTAAACCGGATAACATTGGTTTCACTTCTCCGGTTGGTAGCTAATGTCTTGACGCGGATCGGGAAATGTTCGATGTGATTATTCAGGCTGTTGAGAATTCCCCAATCGCCATTTCGCCAACGATAAATGGATTGTTTAACGTCTCCTACAATCAAACTGTCTGCTCCTTGAGACAATCCTTCCAGTAAGAGCAATTTGAAATTTCCCCATTGCATCCGGCTGGTATCCTGAAACTCATCTATCATGACGTTATGGATATTCGTTCCTATCTTTTCGAATACAAAAGAGGAGTCACCGTCTTTCACCAGTTGATGGAGCAGGGCATTCGTATCTGATAATAGAAAACGATTGTTGTCGTGATTCAACTGACGTACTTCTTCATCGATATTGGCGAGGAGTTGCACTTTGTTGAGATGTTGCAGGGATAATCGGCAACTATTCAGTAACAAATTATTCTTGGAACGTAACTTTTCAGCATCTTCCAGAATTTGCATGAGACTAGAGTTGGCTAAATTAATGATGTCCGCGTAGCGGGGAGAAGTCTTGGTTGCCCAGTTCTTTGCGTCTTCCAGACATTTTTCTACTGTAGCATTACGGATATCATTGCCTAAAATACCATTATTAAGTTTACGAAAATAACTTCCGATTCCGCGTGAACCGTTTTTCAGATCATCAGCAGTCAGTGCGTGTCCATCTAGTTCTCCTTCGAATTGGTCATAGAATCCTTTCATTTGCTCCAGAATTTCCGTTTCCAGCGCTTTCAGTTGCTTGCGATACTCTTTGATGGTATCAGGGTTTCGTAACCGTTGCCGGAGTCCTTCTCCCTTTTCAATATAACCTTCATCGAAAATATTGCGTCCGAAACTTTTTACTTCGTCCGACACGTTCCAACGTTTATCGTCGGCAATTCGTTCGTTGATATAATCGAGTAACCATGCGAGAACGGGAGAAGTGGGTCCTAGTTTCTCAATCATGCTATCTACAGCGTCACTAAGAACTTCGGTGTTATTTAACTCAATATTCAGATTCGGGCTAAGTTCCAGTTCCCGTGCGAGATTGCGCATGACAGATTGAAAAAATGAGTCGATAGTCTCTACCCTGAACCGGCTGTAATCATGCAGCATATAGCTAAGGGCGACGCCTGCCGCTTCCCGTATCTCCTGTTCAGTTTTTCCTGTCTCTTCTTTAATTCGGTTGAGGTAGGCTTCGGAATCTTTATCGCCTATCTGTATGCCGTAAAGCTGACTAAGAATGCGTTCTTTCATTTCTGCAGTTGCCTTATTGGTAAAGGTGACAGCGAGAATTTGCCGGTAGGCGCGGGGATTGAGAATTAACAGTTTGATATATTCCACTGCCAGGGTAAATGTCTTACCCGAACCTGCGGAGGCTTTATAGACTAAAAGTTCACTCATGTTTCTGTTTATGGGATATATTCGATTTTAGCAACAATGACCCGTATGTCCTCCGGTTCTTTCCCTGCCTTTACCAATGCCTGATGAAAGTTTTTGGGGAAGAACATGAAGAATGTATCCGGAGTGGAATCTACATATTTTATTTTCTTGGCTTTGTAGAAAGTAACATCCGGTTTGTATTCAGTGATAGGCTCTGCATATTCTGCTGAAGTAATTCCGAAACGTTCGGTGCCTTTCACTACATATTGCAGATCAATACCATGGCGGTGTGCTTCAATTTTACGTTTACTGACATCTTGTGTTGTTGCATCCTGCACATTGATGTAGCAATGTTCACCATCTACTTCGTATCGTCCGGCAGGCATATTTACGAGATCGTGGGTAGCTAGCCATTGGAAAGTCTTGTCCCACACTTTCTTGTTCTTGTGATATTGTGAGGCAAACTCCTGATAATCGGTTGTCTTATGAGGCATTGCCTTCAGCCCGTTCGCCCATTCTTGCTTCTGTGTCCATTGGCGGGCTTGTTTAAGAGTCCAGTTGTCAGCAGATTCTTGTGAACATACATTTTCTGTGAAGAAGAAAAGAAAAAGTCCGATAAACAGGCTTGAACTACTAAATACGAAGTTTGATTTCATGATTGTTCGAAAAAATTAGGTCCGAAAATAAGTATGAATAAAGGTAGATAGTCTTTTAAAGCTACTCGTAATAGCTTTAAAGCTTGTCCAATTCTGTAATTAATCGTTTGTGGAGATACATTCAGTTTCTCGGCAATTTCTTTATGCGTCAGATGTTGATTACGGTTCATCTCGTAGGCTTCGAGATATTCTTTCGGAAGTCTTTTTAATGCTTCTTCATATAGACGGAAAAGCTCATCACTCAAATAGAAGTCCGGGTTATTGAGCTCACTATCATATTTATCTACGATTTCCTGATGTACTTTTCGTTTAATCTCAAAATGGGAAAGACGGTTGAGGGCTTTGTTCTTGACAATCGTAAAAAGAAGAGTTTTGAGTGTCAGATCTTCCATCAGAGTACAACGGTTTTCCCACAGCCACATCATTGTTTCCTGCACAATCTCCTCTATTTCTTCCTGCTCACTTACATACTGGGAACAAAAAGCACATAGCCTACGGAAATAATGTCTGTAGACGACGTCAAAAACTTTTTCTTCTCCTGCTTTTAGGGCAGTGATAACGGACTTATTATTATTAATATCCAAATATATCGGAGATTGTGACATTCTCTTTTAATTTATGTAAGACAAAAATAATGAAAGAAGTAGATAAATGAAATAAAAATGCGAGAAAAAATATTTTTTTCTTTTTCTCTTTAGTATATTTGTGCTCACAACTGTATTACTACAAAGGTATTATAGTTTTTTTGTAAAAAGATAAAAGAGCATGGATGAAACTATCTTGGTGAATTACCTGCAAGGTGAATGTAATGATGAAGAAGCTGCTCGGGTGGAAGCTTGGTGCGAGGAAGGGCCGGAAAACCGGAAAACTTTGGAGCAACTTTATTACACTCTCTTTGTAGGTGAGCGTATAGCGGTGATGAATACTGTAGATACAGAGGCGTCATTGGATCAATTTAAATCAGCTATCAGAGAAAAGGAGAAAAAGGCTAAGCGGAAAAGTATTTCAATCCGTTGGGGACGTTATGCTACTGTGGCGGCTGCTTTTCTTACCGGACTCGTTTTTGCCGGTGGAATTGCCTGGGGATTACTTTCTAATAAGCTTTCGGATTATGAGGTGATAACTGCTGCCGGACAGAGAGCGCAGACTGTGTTGCCGGATGGTAGTAAGGTATGGCTGAATGCATCTTCAAAAATAGTTTATCATAATTCTTTATGGAGTTCGGATCGTCAAATCGATTTGTCGGGTGAAGCCTATTTTGAAGTGTCTCATGATAAACATGCTCCATTTATAGTAAATAGTAAGCAAATCAAGACTTGTGTGCTTGGTACGAAATTTAATGTGCGTGCACGCCAAGATGAGAATAGGGTAGTGACTACCTTGCTTCAAGGACTGGTACGGGTAGATTCTCCGCGAACGGAAGAGAATGGTTATTTGTTGAAACCGGGACAGACATTGAATGTAAATACGGATACTTATCAAGCAGAGTTAATTGAATATAACCAACCTACAGATGTGCTTCTCTGGATTAATGGCAAGTTGGAATTTAAGCAACAGTCTTTATTGGAAATAACCAATATTATGGAGAAGTTGTACGACATCAAATTTATCTATAAGGATGAAGCATTGAAATCAGAACGGTTTACCGGTGAATTCTCTACTGATAGCACTGCTGATGAGATACTGAATGTATTAATGCATACCAATCATTTCTCTTATAAGAAAGACGGACGGATTGTCCGAGTGATGAAGAAATAAGAGATAGGTTAGTGTTTCTAAAAGGCTGTCTAATTAGATCTTGACAGATTAAGGTTTGTTCGTTATATAAAGATGTGAAGTGCTCCCAAAAGTTAGATACATAACTTTCTGGGGGCATTTCACATATATGTAGTGGCAAACTGATTGGAATGGGATTTGATTAGATAGTCTTTAACACGAGAAATCACCCTCACTACATGACTGAACTGCACTCCTTAAGTTTTGTGTTCAACTTTTGGGGTGCAGTTCATTGTAATGAGGGTGATTTTATGAACTTAAGGCCTGTTTGATAGCCTCTATTCTATATTTTTATAGTTATCTATTCATAAATACTTACTCACTTTTGGGTTCGTAAACATTAAATTCTGTAACATCCGTACGACCGTTTGTAGAGATAGTAATAATCTGATATTTTAGATATCGCGTAGTAATAGGAGAGATGAACGTGATGTTTTGTACTACTCTACCGGGTATTGCTAATGAACTTAATGATTTCCATGTCATACCATTTTCAGACTGTAATATTTCCACTTCTCTAGGAGCATATGCATTTCCCCAGTGATTCGTTTTGATGCCTGTTAAAACCTAAGTTTCTCCTAAATCAACGGTGAACCAGAAGCCTTTATTATTTAGAGCAACGTCAGTTCCAGTCTTGCCATCAATTAAATTATTAGGTGCGCCGTCTACTCCTTCTTTCACATTAACAATCCAACCTGCACGATTACTGATAAGTTGGCTATTGCTAGGAGTACCACTTTTTAGATTACAGTAGGCAGCTTTATTAATGATGACAGGTAAGATACTTAAATTACTGCTAATGACAGTGTTCTTATCATTGGTAGTTACATTACTGATTGATACACTGAAAGAGAAACTTGTTTTTTCCATGATACTGGCGAATATCGTTGGATCGACCGTTGCAGTGATTTCTTCAGAAGTCATCTGTCCTTCTTTGAGAGTAACCTGTGAGGAACTTAAAACGATCTGGCTTGCATCAAGCCCTTCTGTTTCACTTTTTGCACTTAATACGATAACCATATCTGTAGAGACTGCTTTCTGTGTTTTTACAGTAAAAGCCATCTTAATTTCATCTCCTCCGATTCCATTCGCATCATGAGTCAGATTGAACTTTTTTACATTCCCCGATAAATAGTCATTTCTCTGTAGAGACACATACGTAGCATTCCACTCGTTAAAAACTTCTTCATCATCGCTACAGGAGGAAATGAACGGGACAAACAAGCCGAGTAGAGTTGCTATTGATAGTGATTGAAATATATTTTTCATATGTACATACGATTAAATTATTACTATTTCCATTCGGTAGATTTATCTGTAGATAAAATACCGTCAATCCAGGTAGGAGTAGCAGAAGTAGTCAAAGTATGACCTTTGCCGGTTGCATCTTCGAATACATTGCCTTGTCCTTCATTGAATCGCCAATAGGCTTCCAAACCCACAGATTTTGGGCTAACTTGAGTCATGTTATTTTGAATTTGAGAAGCGGAACGAACTACAGACCAAATACGTGCTTCGCTCATCAAAATCTTACAACCACTCCACCATGTATCGGCAGAAAACCAACTTATACTGGAAAAAATAGTGGGTCCCGATGGAATACTCAAGACACCTGAATCTATTCCGTTAATATAAAGACGGTAAGATGAACCGTCGCATACTAGAGCTAGATGTTGCCATTCATTAGGCTTAAAAGAATTGCTTGGATTCAAATAAAGACTATTACGGCCCACAACTTGTACTAATGAATGAGCCTTGAAATTTTCATTATCAGACTGCGGGTCTTCAAAACGCAACAAGATATTATTCAGGGCATCACCGTTACCATTACTAAAAATAGCACGATTTCGATTATTCATATTACTTACTTGAAAACGAACCTCTATCGTATATTGTGCATACGTTTCAGATGATTCTGCATATTTATTAGAAGTTAAATTAGCAGAACCGGTAAACATCGGGGCTGAAAACTCAATAATACTTTCAGCTAAAATAACAAAAGTTCCGGTATTTGCCATTGGTGAAATGCTTCCATCCTGCAATACAAGTTTTACAGGCAGCGCATATGATTCTCCTGACTTCATCATTTCCTGACTAAAAGCTTTCAAGGCAATAGAGAGGGCATCAGTGGCATACTGTCCGGCTTTCACTGTAATAGTTTCCGGTAGTGTATAATATCCTTCGGGCAACATTATATATCCGGTTCCATTAATGTGGTTATAGGCATCCAATACAGATTGGTCCGTGACCAACTTATAATGGTTGTCTGTAGAAGAAAGATTGCTAAGATGCACATTTAGAGTAGTAAAACTTTCGCCAGAGGCTTGTACAGTTACTTTTTGGCTTGTACTTGAAAGTGCTTCTTCAATATAAGCATGTGTGTCTAAAGCATCATATTTCGCATCTCCGCAACTTACCATACTTCCTAAGCCTGCTATAATTGCAGAGAAGTATAAAGTTCTTATATAATTCATACGTTTCATAGTTTACATTAATTTTTAAGTAATGAATGTGATGATGGATTCATAATCTGGATGGCACGACGTATATTCTTATATTCCGGTGAAGTACCAAATTCTGCTTCCATGTGATAAGTTCCTACCCCACCTTTACGGAAACCATTTCTAGGCTGCCAACGTGCCATGCCTTCCAAAGATTTCATACTATTCCCATAACGGTCGGTATAGGGATAACCGCCATCCATCGCAGCATCGGTCGCTTCGAAGTTTTCAGTCATTATAGTTCTTCTCGTAATTACCTCTTCGGTCATTACTCCGCCAAAAGTTTCTACCAACCCTGGTCCCCAAACCTTACCATCAATAAGTCGTTTGTCTAAATTTGAATCACTTCCCGGTTTGTAGGCTTGGATAATGAAATAATCAAAGTAAGTTCCAATTTCAGGCTTGGTAGTAATTCTTTGAGGTTCACCATCAATGACCAATAGTCTTCCTGTTCCGGATTTCGGTCCCAGATACTTGCCTAATTCGTCAATAAAGAAAAACAAATGTTCATCTGAATTGACTATATTTCCGGTGTAGGGTCCGGCCACAGGTTCGTAATCTATATCAAATCCATCATAACCATATAGATTTAAAGTATCTACAATCGCTTTTGCATATTTGCGGATTGAAGTTTCTACTGCTTCTATATTACTTTCGTCTGACGGGTATCCCCAAAAATCATTAATAGCTTCCTGTTTACTATTGTATCCCATTTCTTCCCAATTATCCAGTATATTCTGTGGAGTCAGTTTGTCTCCTACACCACCGATAATTGAACAGTATATAATTTTTGTACCTTTCATGTTCTGGCAAAAAGCCATATCCTTACGTTGAGCTTCAGAAAGATTCGTTCCATTATCCCAAATAGAAACAATATCTACGCTATCCGGAATACCAGCTAGAGAGCTTTTCATAAAAGCACCTTCACCACTCCAGCCACCAAACCAGCCAAAGGCAACTTGGTGATCTGTCTGCTTATAGGCACGCAAGGCCGCATAATATTCATCCGATACGATCGATTCGGGAAAAGTTTTTGCTTCCGACTCCGTCCAGTCACTGCAACCGATCAATGAGGTCGTTGCCAGTGATATGAGTACAATGTATAATAAATAAATTTTCTTCATAAAAGTCCTTTTTATGCATTATATAAATTAGTTCTTTTTAGCCCACTTTAAGTCAGTAGCTTCATTATCAGCACCACCGAGTTCTGCTACTCCCAGATCATAATTGGCTTTATTGTTTTGTGCCTCTGTATAAGGGAAGCTTAAACGACGCATACCGCGTTGGCTGCTCACACCACAATCTGATAGATTGTCGATACAAGGATAAAGTTCCGGATAACCTGTACGGCGATATTCAGCCCATGCTTCCAATCCTAATGGATAATTGGCGATCCATTTTTGAGTAATGACACGTTGGAAATTCTTTCCATTTACGTTGTCAGACTCGCTGTCATCCCACATTACACTCACAGTATTGGTAATTGTAGCAGTAGCATTTTGCACAACATCACTTTCATGTGATACGACAGGAGCCTCGTCAATCTTCATGTATTCAGTGGCTGAAACCTGATATTGTTCCATTGATAAATTAATACCATCTTCGTAATAGGCTTTTGCTGTTTTAGAACCGACATTCCAACCACGCAATTTTCCTTCTGCACGTAAAAACGCTGTCTCTGCAGCACAGAAAACCATTAATTTAGAAGTTGCCGTATATGCAGGAATAGAGAATCCTGCTGCATCTGCCTTTTTAAAATCAGCATCTCCAGTACGCATACCTACATATTTATCTGTTTTCCCGGCAAGGGTAGACTTATTAAAGAACTTCGGCATACGTGGATCGCCATATGCATTCATATAATCTACAATATTTGCATTCACACGCAGATCACCCCAACTTACAGCTGCCAGTTGATAGGGATTACTCTGCGTGCCACAAGAAAGCATAGCATTATCCGAATTACTTTCAATCAATCCTGCTTTATGTGTTACTGCTGCTTCAGCTGCCTCTTGAGCAATGCCAGGCCATGTTCCGCTGATTCGCATTGCAACACGTAAACGCATTGAATTGGCTAGCTTAGCCCAACCTGAATAATTTCCATCGAAAACCGGGTCATTGGCACCTAATGGTGCGTTACCATTAGTCTCTACATAATAATTATAAAGAACGTCAGCAGCATTAGCTAAATCACTTAATATATTTGCATAAACTTGTTCCTGAGTATCATAAGAAACATAAAAATTACCTTTCTTTACTTGACTATAAGGCATCGGTCCATAACAGTCTGCTACACGAAGCATCGTTATTGCACGTATCATACACGCAAAAGCATAATAATGTCCCGTAGAATTAGTTGCTTCCTGTATTTGGAAAAAGTTTCCATATATTTTTTCAAACGGAGTGTTCCAGGGGGTAGCATTCCAGGCATCACTCTGATTGAATGTGCTGAAGTTTGTACCACTCCATGTGTTAGAACAGCATAGATAGCCGCCCAGCTGTCCCACCATCTGATCTTGCATTTGAGAGTCATTCTGTTGAATATTCACAATTGTTTCAATCATAGACTTCATCAAAGTCGCAGGGTCTGCATCATGAATTTGATATTGATTCGTATTATACTCCTCAAATTTATCGGTACAACTTCCTGCCAGTAACAACAGAGCGGCACCGACTGTGATATTTCTTAAATATTTTCTCATAACATTAGCTTTTCTTTTAGAATTGAACTTTCACATTAAAACCGAAGTTACGCAAGCTGGGTTGCATAAAGTAGTCTACATTCATATAATAGTTACTGGAGGTAGAGGCAGACAATTCCGGGTCAAATGGGGCTTTACAATAAATCATCCATAAATTACGTCCTACAATACCCAAAGTAACATTCGCCACATTTTTAAACCATCTTTTAGGAAGTGTATAGTTTAGACTCAATTCCTGCAAACGTACATTGGTTGCACTATATAGATAATAACGACCATAGCCACCTTCACCCGTACCAATAGTCTGGTAATACTTTTGGGCGTTAACTTTGCCGTTATTAATAGGTATACCACCATTATCACGAGCTGTTGCAGATGTTTCGGATACTCCATAATAATCTAAAATACCTTGAGTAGCCGAATAAGCTAATCCGCCTACACGGGCTGATAATACAATTCCTAAATCAATTCCTTTATAAGTGAAATGATTGGTCCATCCGAGGTTGAAATCAGCATCCAGATTACCTACTTTTACCGGAGTGTTTGATGAAGTGATACCCAGATTACCATTCTGATCGACTTTTATATTACCGTTATTGTCTTTTGTCAGCTGGTTGTATACATAGATATCAGTCATGGAGCCTCCTTCTGTCAGGATGACGCGAGGAGCTACATTCTCTTTACCTAACCAACCCACATTCATTTCATCCATTTGGATAGCTTCTCCTGTCACAGGATTCACGCTACCGCTTGCCAGTCGTTTCACCTTGTTACGGTTTAGAGTGAAGGTTGCATTAGAAGACCATCCGAATCCTGCCCATTTATCACTGAATCCTAAAGCTAATTCAATACCCTGATTTTGCACGTTACCAGCTTGTACAATCGCTTGTTTATATCCGGAAGAAGAGGGGATATCTACCTTAAATGTTTGGTTCAGTGTATTAGAACGATAGTAAGTAGCGTCTAAATTAAAACGATTTCCCCAGAATTTCAAGTTCAAACCGATTTCCCAGGATTTAGTCTTTTCAGGTTTCATATTGTCCATCGGATATACGGTCGGATTTGCCCAGTTATGTGTCTGGCTGTTGTATTCGTACCCCGGATTAGTAAGGAAACGATCGAAAGAAGAGGCTACCACTGTATACGAACCGCGTATTTTAGCATAAGAAATCACCTCTGGTAGTTTAACCATTTCTGATAATAAAGCCGATAAACCGACTGACGGATAAAAGAACGATTTTTGTTTGGAGAATGCGAGTTTTGAATCCCAGTCATTACGTCCGGTTACGGTTAGATACAGTTGATTTTTCCAACTTAATTCAGCACTGGCAAAAATACTTTGAATTTCATCTTCATATCCGGTAGGGTCCGGTTTATAGTTGGCGGAGAAATTAATATTGTTGATCTGGAAGAAGTTGGGAATAACCAGGTCACCTGCAATATATAACTGATCCATTGAAGTATGATATATGGAAGCACCAACATTGGCTGTTAAATGAAAATCACCAAATGTTTTATCTATATTAGCCAGGAAATCGGCATATAAAGAACGTTCCTGACGCATGGCATCTTCAAAACCACCGCTTACACCACAGAATGTTGTTAATGTAGAAGCAGATTTTTCGTTTTTATTCCGGTAGTCGGAGTTGTCCAGATTGACACGACCGACAACATTGAGCCAATCTGTAGCCTGCCATTTCAAAGAAGCGTTCATCATATAACGTTTCTTGTTGGAGGTACGGTTGATGCGATTTTGTATCCAATATGGATTTTGTAATGACAAACTTGCATCACCATAAGGCCAATATTGTTCCATATAGCCGTAGTTAGTATTATAACGTTCATACAAACGAATTTCGTCAAAGTTGTCTCCACGAGGGAATAGATACAGTGATGGGAGAGGGTTATAATACTGTCCTTGAGAAACCATGTTTTTGTTGTTCTGAACGATATATTGTGCACCGATATCCAGAGTAAGTTTATCATTCAGGAAATGGGTGGTATTACGTGCCGTAAAATTATAACGGTTATAGGAGTTATTCGGAAGAATTCCACCGGAGTTAGTTGTAGAAGCAGAAAGATAGGTCTGGTTTTTGGTATTTCCTGTAGATAATGCTACCGAATTGATAACATTGGATCCTGTTTCAAAGAAGTCAGATGGGTTATATCGACGGTTTGCCAATTCTCCCCAGCTGAATAATCCGGAACTTGTACCATAACGGTTCTGCATATCCGGCATAATATATGCTTTAGAGAAAGTAGTACTGTTGGATACTGTTATGGTCGTTTTCTCTGTTTGGCCTTTTTTAGTAGTAATTAAAACAACACCGTTTGCCGCAGCAGAACCATATAATGCTGCCGCAGAAGGACCGGTCATCATACTAATACTAGCAATATCATCAGGATTTAAGTCAGCAACAGCATCTGATCCTCCCATTTCTCCAAATAATCCTTCGCCACCGCTTTTTCCTGTATTAAAAATAGGTACACCATCAATTACATACAATGCATTGTTATCTTTAGTCAGAGATTTCATACCACGCATAACAACACGTGTGGCACCACCAGCACCGGTTGCACCACTATTAATTTGAACACCGGCAACCTTTCCTGATAATGAATTCATAAAATTGGCGTCCTTAACAGCTGTCAATTCATCACCTTTTACCTCTTGTACATTATAACTTAACGCCTTGGTTGCACGCTTGATACCTAATGCAGTAACAACAACTTCATCCAATACTTGTGTATCTTCTCCTAAGGTTATTTTAAGAGGTTGGGCATTGGCAAGCGTGATTGTTTGGGAGAAAATCAGTTTCATATACTTTCTCTAGATCCAATGCTTGTTAGATAAATAGATTAAATGTTCTATTTTTAAGATATCAGGCTAAATACAATTGAGCAAAATCAATGAATGAAAGAAAAAGTTAGTATGATTGCACATGAATATGCAGTAATTAAATTGTTTTTATTCATATATGCGGTATGAATATTCGATAAAAGACGTTTTTTCAGGAATGTTCCACACCGAGAATCACTTCGTTTCTCGGTGTGGAACATTTTGATTCTTTAAATGGAACCTAACAAATCATTTAAAGAATAATAATAACTTGCTTTATAGTAGTTGTTTTCTTCTAGTTAGTGCAGATAATACAAAGAACGGAATCTTTTCATTTGATTAATATTATCAATATTAGATATTATTCTATCACTACGCGGGCGATAAAAAGAATAAATTGCAATAATATCATCCTTTTTTTATTTGAATTACGTTTGGCTAAAGTGGAAATCCCTGCGGTTTTCGAAACACTCCTGATAACAAGATGCATATTCTAAATTATAGGTAATCTGAATATGCGTTTTTTAATATTATACTCACTTTTATCCTATATCAATTATTGGTCCATTTTTCATTGTACATACAATTTGCATGCAAATGTATTAATCTAGAGATTAAAGTTAGTCAATAATTGAGCATTCCTTATTCTTTCCTCTTTTTCAAAGTATGCTAAATAGTGCTCGGTTACAGATAAGTTAGAGTGTCCCAAGCTTTCAGAAATATATGAGGTTTTCGCACCTCCACGTTTTAATACTGTAGCAAAAGAATGCCTTGCCGTGTAAGTCGTCAACTGAAAAATTCCAATGTCTTGGGCTATTTTTTTAAGTCTTCTGTTACATTTGGTTATAATACGCCGTACCAATCTAATCTTTTCAAAGGCATCTTCAGTTCCTCTAGCATATTTAAAAATATACGTTTGCGGGCTTAATCTTGGATTACCCCATTTTTGAATAATATTCCACATTTCAGGAGTAATGATTGCATGTATCTCTTTGTTATGTTTGGTAGTTCGAGATGTCTTAGAGCGTACAAAGCATATTTCTCCATCCATAATATTTGAATACTGAAGAAATAATAAATCCATAAAATTAATGCCATTACATAAATAAGAAAACACCCAGAGATCCCTAAATTCTTCTATATCTTTTGTTTCACATTGATAGGACATTACTTTTTTTATTTCAGAAAGAGTAAGTGCTAATTTACGTCCACACCCTTCAGGAATTTCATATTTATTCTTTCCAAAAGGAAAAGATGATTCTTTTATAATACCATCATGTACAGCACGATTTAAGACACACTTTAAAGCTCGGAAATAAATACTTATGCTTGAATAGCTTTTACCTTCTGATATCCAAAATTTTTCACAACGTTTAAGCCAATCAATTGTAATGTTTTCCAAAGGTATAGTGGAACCTCCGAAATCTTCTAAACTTTTTAAAGCACTTTGATAATTTAGGTAAGTGTTTGCTTGTTCATAGGCTTCCAGTTCTTTCATTTTTAAGCGAAAAGCACTGCGTAAAGTCATATCATTCATCTGCCTTCCTAACCTGACGCTTAATGTTTCAATACTAAATTCCCCTTTTGTTATCAGTTCATTAACTTGTTGCTTAATAGTTGAAAAACTACTCTCTATATCTGATCGAATTTCTGCCAATAACCGGCTTTTTACTTTTAATAACCTTGCCCAATCTTCTTTTGACACTTCCTTCCCAGTTGAGTAATATTTTTGCTTTCTTCTATATACCACTTGAACTTTAACAGGAAACTGTCCACTCTTTTTTGCTCTTCTGGTATCTAATATGGTTAAAACCGAAATTCCATCTTTTGAATATTTGAACATAAAATGAATATTTATATCTATACAATAGGTAAAGCATACATATATTGTATGCAAAATGTATGCAAATGTAATAAATCAGCCTGATTTTAATAAGTACATAAGATTCTATTTATCAAATATTTGAGTATTTATTTTTCAATTAGGAATCTTTCTATTCTATTTTTTTCGAAAAAAATCTTATCTTCGTTTAGTAAGGTTACAACATAAAATGTATTACTATTGAATAAGCGCTTATGGAATTTATTTTAAGTATAACCTTTAAATTTATTAATTATGAGAAACAGAGATACATGAAACCTTTGTGTGAAAACGGTAATCTCATTTACCGCCTCTAATTACAAATTCTCTAAAAACTATTTCTAATTAAAAAGAATAAGATGAAAGAAATTATAAAACACAAGTTTTCATACTTGTTATTCTTCCTTTTGTTGGTTTCGTGTTTTGCTTCAGCTTATGGGCAAGAACGAACGATCACTCTTAATCTATCGAAAGTACCCTTGAACACTGCTTTGAAAGAAATTGAGAAACAAACTTCAATGTCAGTAGTCTATAACACAAATGATGTCGATATAAATCGTGTCATATCTATCAAGGTAACAAAAGAATCTTTGAATAATGTAATGAATCAGTTATTCAGAGGAGTAAATGTCAGTTTTTCAATAGTAGATAATCATATTGTACTTTCTGCGAAGAGTAATAAAGAAGAGCAGCAGAAAAAAACACCAATTACTGCAAGTGGTACTGTTACTGATTCAAAAGGAGAACCATTGATTGGAGTTAGTATTTTGGTAAAAGGAACTTCAAATGGTACTATCACTGATATGGATGGAAATTTCAAAATACAAGCAGCTAAAGGTGATGTACTTGAAGTATCCTATATCGGTTATGCCTCCCAAGCAATCACGCTTACTAGTGCACAACCCTTGAAGGTTACTTTAGGAGAAGATACGCAGGTGTTGGACGAAGTAGTCGTTACTGCATTAGGTATTAAGCGCGCAACTAAAGCATTAAGCTATAATGTGCAAGAAGTAAAAGGTGATGAATTGACAACTGTAAAAAGTGCCAATTTTATGAACTCACTGGCTGGAAAGGTGGCTGGTGTTAATATCAATGCATCTTCATCCGGTGTTGGAGGGGCTACACGTGTAGTTATGCGTGGTACCAAATCTATATCTTCAGACAATAATGCTTTATATGTAATTGATGGTGTTCCTATTTTTAATACAAATAAAGGTGACACTAACGGACAATATTCAGCCCAACCGAGAGGAGAGGGCATATCTGATATCAATCCGGAAGATATTGAAAGCATGTCTGTATTAAGTGGACCTGCTGCTGCGGCCTTGTATGGCTCTAATGCAGCGTCTGGTGTAATTTTAATTACTACAAAGAAGGGAAAAGAAGGTAAGGCACGAATTATTATTTCTAATAATTCTACTTTTTCCAATCCTTTTATAATGCCTGAATTCCAAAATTCTTATATAAACCGCGCAGGTTCCTTTGCTTCATGGGGAGATAAAGCGTCTTCTCTTTTCGGAACTTATGAGCCAAAAGATTTTTTCAATACTGGTACTAATATCCAGAATAACGTTTCTTTATCTGTTGGTAATGAAAAGAATCAAACTTATCTGTCTGTAGGTACTACTAATGCAACTGGTATCATTCAAAATAGCAAATATGACCGTTACAATTTTACCTTCAGAAATACAACAAAATTCCTGAAGGATAAAATGACATTAGATGTGGGTTTTAGCTATATTATTCAAGAAGATCTTAATCTAATGGCACAAGGTGAATATTTCAATCCACTACCAGCCGTATATCTGTTCCCGCGTGGCGAAAACTTTGAAGCTGTGAGGATGTATAAAACGTATGACACAACTCGTAAGATAGATGTACAGAACTGGGGATGGGGTGATCCTGGATACAGTATGAAAAATAATCCATATTGGGTGGCTAATGAGATGAACCATGGCATGAAAAAACAACGTTACATGGCTAATGCTTGTTTAAAATATGAAATTTTGGATTGGCTTGATGTGACAGGGCGCGTTCGCATTGATAATGCAACCAATGATTATTCAGATAAAAGAAATGCTTCTACTGATCTTTACTTTACTAATAGTTCTATTTATGGATTCTATAAGTACTATAAAGCTGACGATAGACAGGCTTATGCAGACGTGATGGCTAATATTAATAAACGCTTTGGTGACTTAAGTTTAAGTGCTAATATTGGCGGTAGTTTTACTCAAACTTATTATGACGAAAGAGGATTCCAAGGTGGTTTGAAAGATATGTCTAATGTTTTTAGTCTATATAATATGACTACTACCTTGGATAAAGATACTTATCCTATAGAAAGTGGATATAAACAACGTACCAACTCTATTTTTGCTAGTGTGGAAATTGGCTGGAAGAGTATGTTATATATGACTTTAACCGGGCGTAATGATTGGGATTCAGCATTGATTAATACAGAACAATCATCTTTCTTTTATCCATCAATAGGACTTTCAGGAGTTATTTCCGAAATGGTGAAATTACCCAAAGCTATTACTTATTTGAAAGTACGCGGTTCATTTGCTTCAGTAGGTGCTCCTATTCCTAAGAATCTTTCTTCTAACAAAACGTATGAGTGGGACCCTGCGACTAGTCAATGGAAATTACAAACTTACCGTCCTTTGCCTAAACTTTATCCTGAACGTACAAATTCTTGGGAGGCTGGTTTGAATGCCAAATTCTTTAATAATAGTTTAAGTTTGGAAGTTACCTGGTATAAGGCTAATACTCGCAAACAAACATTCCAGGTTCCTTTGTCAGGAACCGCTGTATATGCGACTATGTATGCACAGTCTGGTAATATTGAGAATAAAGGTATGGAATTTTCTTTAGGGTATAATAAATCATGGGGAGATTTCTCATGGAATTCCAATTTGACTTTTAGTTTTAATAAAAATAAGATTGTAGAACTCTTGGATGATGCAGTGGATGATGAAGGTAATCACTATAGTTTGAATGAGATAGATAAAGGTGGTATTGGATCGGCTAAAGTTATTCTTCGTAAAGGAGGAAGCATGGGAGACATGTATGTCACTAATCGTTTGAAACGTGATAACGAAGGAAATGTATATATTGATAAAGCGAGCCAGAATGTAAAGAAAGAAGATATAAAGAATTCGGATGAGTTTATTCATATTGGCTCTGTATTGCCTAAAAGCAATTTAGGCTTTAGAAATGACTTCTCTTATAAAGGTATTAGCCTGGGATTTATGCTTGCTGCCCGCTTTGGAGGTATTGTTATTTCACCGACACAAGCTGTGATGGATCAGTTCGGAGTATCTAAGGTCACAGCTTTAGCACGTGATAATGAAGGTGTTCCTGTAAATAATGGAAAAGTGGATCCCCAGACTTATTATACAGAAGTGGGTGGAATAAGTGGATTGATGTCTAACTATGTATATAGTGCTACTAATGTTCGTTTACAAGAGTTATCGGTGGGCTATTCACTTCCAGCCAAATGGTTTAATAACAAATGTAATCTTAGTTTGTCAATAACAGGTCACAACTTGTGGATGATTTATAATAAAGCACCATTTGATCCGGAAGCTACCGCTTCTACTGGTACTTATTATCAAGGTGTTGATTACTTTATGCAACCAAGTTTGAGAAGTTGGGGATTTAATGTAAAAATACAGTTTTAACGATAAAAGAATAACCAAATGAAAATATATAAATTCATAACGCAGATTTCTATTGCAGGTTGTATGCTTGTTGGAACTCCAATGTTACAAGGATGCATGGATAATAGCTTGAATGATCCGTTGGGAAAAGTTTCGGAAGAAGAACTTGGACGAGATGGATTTGCTGCCAATGCTTTCTTCTTGACTTTATGTGATTATGCATATCCCATAGCTACTGAAAACATTTATAATACCAATGAATCCTTGATTGGTGACTGCTATGGACGTTATCAGGTAATGGCAACAGATAAGTTTAAAGGGGCAAATTTTGCTACATATAATGCACCCGAGAACTGGTTAAACTGGCAGTTTGCAGATGATAATGTAATGGTATTGACGTATGGTGCATGGAATAAAATAAAGAATGTAACCCAAGGGACAGGGGTTAACTTTGCATGGGCACAGATCCTAAGAATTGCGACAATGCATCGTATGCTTGATATGTATGGGGCACTTCCTTATTCCCAAATTTCAAGTGATAAACTTTCGACTCCTTACGATACAATGGAGGAAGCATATCATGCAATGTTTACTGATCTGACTGATGCAATTAATGTAATGACTGTTTATGTGACCGAAAATCCAAACAACAGAACGATGGCTAAGTATGATAAAGTTTATGACGGTGATTTTGAGAAATGGGTGAAATTTGCAAATTCACTGAAACTACGTATGGCCATTCGTATTCGTTTTGCAGATCGTGAATATGCCAGACAGATGGCGGAGGAAGCTATTAACCATTCTATAGGGGTAATTACTTCCAATGAAGATAACGCAACTTCTTTAGGCACTAAAAATCAATTGTATACGGTATTAGTGCAATGGCCTGACCAATGTGTCTCTGCCGATATTACATCTTATATGAAAGGATACAACGATCCACGTATGTCGAAATATTTTAAAAAGAAAACGAGCGATAAAGGAGATGATGATTATGTGGGTATGCGCGCAGGTTTGTCTTATGGTAATGATATTACCGGACCGACTTTCTCTAGAATAAATGTTGGAGAGATGGATCGTACTTTATGGATGAGTGCAGCTGAAACAGCTTTTAATAAAGCTGAAGCGGCAATGTTAGGATGGGATGTAAAAGGAGAAACGGTGAAAGATTTGTATGAATCAGCTATCAGACTTTCCTTTGCACAATGGGGAGTATCGGATGGTATTGACCAATACCTGAATGATGAATCAAGTACTCAGGCTGATTATGTAGATCCTAATGAGAATAAGGGGAATGAAAGTGCTATTAGTTCTATAACTATCAAATGGAAAGATGATGCTGGTGAGGAAGAAAAACTGGAAAGATTAATAACCCAAAAATGGATTGCAATGTGGCCTTTGGGACAAGAAGCATGGAGCGAGTATCGTCGTACTGGGTATCCGCGTTTTTTCCCGTTATTGAATGGAAATGTAACCAATCTTCCTTCCGCTAATCGTATTCCGTTCCCACCATCGGAATATATTCGTAATGCTGCTAATGTAAATGCTGCTGTAAGTAAATTGGGTGGCGCTGATAATTATCAGACTAAGGTTTGGTGGCAGCGTAGGGATAAGTGAATAATAGTATAATCTATATTAATATAAATAGTATGAGAAAGATATTCTATTTTATAATGTTGTTATTTGGCATAACGGTTGCGAATACAGCGTGTGATGATTGGACAGACATGGAACCAAAATTCCAGGAAGATATGACTCAGTCGTCACTTCCGGAAGAATACTATGCCCAGCTTCGCGCTTATAAGAAAACAGATCATCCGGTTGCTTTCGGATGGTTTGGTAATTGGACCGGAAATGGAGCTACTTTAGAAAAATGTTTAGCCGGACTTCCTGATAGTGTGGATTTTGTTTCTATTTGGGGTAACTGGAGAAATTTGACAGAAGCGCAAACAAAAGATTTGCGTTATGTACAAAATGTAAAAGGGACTAAAGCTTTGATGTGTTTTATTGTTCAAAATATCGGTGACCAATTGACTCCCGAGGAATATAAAGATAATTATCTGGAATTCTGGGGATGGAATGAGAATAAGGAAGAAGCTATAAAGAAATATGCCCATGCAATATGTGATAGTATTGATAAATATGGATATGATGGCTTTGATATTGACTATGAGCCTAATTTTGGTCATCGAGGTAACATGAGTGGAAGTGATGAGAATATGTTGTTGTTCATTCAGACCTTGGGAGAAAGAATCGGACCAAAATCGGGTACAGACAGGCTATTAGTAATTGACGGTGAGCCACAAAGTATTGTATCGGAGTCAGGTCCTTATTTTAATTATTTTATAGTGCAGGCTTATGATTCTCCAGGAGATAATACTGGACGTGACAATTTGGATAGCCGTTTAAACTCTACAATAAGAAACTTCGATGGGCATTTGACTGCAGAAGAAGTTGCTAAGAAATATATTGTAACTGAAAACTTTGAAAAATGGGCTTTGTCTGGTGGGGCTGATTTCACTGATCGATATGGAAATAAAATGAAGTCATTGGAAGGTATGGCACGTTGGACACCTATTATTAACGGGAAAAAATGTGTAAAAGGAGGGGTTGGAACTTATCATATGGAGTATGAATATACAATTGATGGTACAGAAGAATCTTATCCTTATTTGCGTAATGCTATCCGCATTATGAATCCACCGGTAAAATAATAAATTTAAAGATATAATAATTATGAGATATCTGGTAAAAAATAAAAATACAATAATGTTCGCCTTTGCCATATTGCTTTGTGCAATTATAGCAAGTTGTGAAGATGCAAAGTATGATACTATCGGCAGTAGAATTTATTTAGCTGAATCCAGTAGTTTGTCTTATGAGTCCAAAAAGGTAACAGTAGCCGAAGAGGGTAGTGTTGTCACTGTGACTCCGCGGTCGGGACAAATTGCAACAGAAGATATAGAAGTTACTTTGGGACTAAGTCCGAAATCGTTGGAAGTATATAATACAAAAAGTGGTACGAACTATAAATCTATGCCGGAAGGTTCATATTCTTTTGATCAAAAGACAGTGGTTATAAAAAAAGGAGAATTAGTGGCTCCTACTGTTAAAGTAACAATTGATCCGTTGACAAAGGAAATGCTTGATTCTGGTGATAAATTTGCACTACCGGTTGCTATTACTGCTGTATCAGGTGGGCAACAAACTTTGGAAGGTGCAGATGTGATGATTTATATCATGGATCAGGTTATTATAACCTCTGCACCAGTGTTGACGGGTACAAAACCAATTACTATGGAAATGCGTCAGGATTATACAGTAACTCAATGGTCACTTGAAATGCGTATTAATATGAGCGAACTTGGGGATGGGGTGACTCCTGGAGTTGGTTATCCTGGTCCTCCTAGCTATCAGAATCAAGCAATATTTTCTGCAGGTCCAGGTAATGGTATCGCAGAAGATGGTGAAATTTATATCCGTTTTGGTGATGGCCCGATTCCTGGTAATATTTTGCAGATAAAAACACAAGGTACTCAAGTAAATGCTGCTACTAAGTTTAAAAATAATCAATGGTATCATTTAGCATTTGTTTGTGATGGAGTGAAATTGACTATTTATGTAAATGGAAATATTGATGCAACATTAGATCTTCCAAGAAAACCTTTGCGTCTTGTTAAGAATAGTTTTGGTATATGCAATGGTGATTGGATGGTTACAGATGCTATAGTTAGCGAAGTACGTTTTTGGACTACTGCTATTTCACAGTCGCAGATTCAGAATAATATGTTTGCGATAAATCCGGGTACGGATGGCTTGGAGGCTTATTGGAAATTGAATGAAGGGGCAGGAACCGAGTTTAAAGACGCAACTGGTCATGGAAATAAAGCCACGGCGCCTAATGGAGTTGTCAGATGGGTAGATGGCATTAGATCAGATGGTAAATAATATAATATTCAAATGATGTAATTATGAGATTGAAAAATATAATATGGAAAACAGTAGTGATGTCATTAATGGCATCACCACTGTGCATCTCTTGTGACGATGATGACGAAGTTACTGTAAATTCTAAGTTTTATCTTTCTACGAAAGTTTTTCCGGTAGATTCTTATGAAGCATCGTTGTCAGTGATTTTGAAAGATAATTCAGTGGTCGTAAATGAGTTACAACCTAATTATCGGTTTGTTGCATGTGCCACGGAGAGATTATCGAAAGATGTGAAAATAACAGCCGATAGTGATGATAATCTAGTAAGTGCTTACAATAAAGCTAATGATACGGAATATAACATATTACCTGCTGAAAATTATTCTTTCACCAATAAAACTGTTACTATTGAAAATGGAGAAAGTGTATCTGGAGATTCTATAAAAATAGAGCTATTAAATGTAGGATCGTTGACTACAGAAGGGGGATATTTGTTGCCAGTTACCATATCTTCTATAGAAGGTAATAACTTAGATGCACTTAGCTCTAACAGAGGAGTAGTTTATGTGAAAATTCAAAATATTCATGTCAATGTAGAGTCCGGGCAACCGGCTGAAGGTACTTTGATTGCCGATCGTTCTGGCTGGACTGTAAAAGTTGCCCCGACGACTCGTGGAGATGCTAAAAATCTAATTGATGGAACAAATTCTGATGTAGCTCGTGATGGAGGAGCAGAATATTGGCTAACTGTGGATATAGGTAAGGTGCAGACATTAACAGGAATAAGAAATAAGTGTTATGCTAGTAGTTATTCACCGACTGCAGTAGAAGTATTTAGGAATAAAATGGAAATCTATCGGAACTGTAACTATTTCAAGAAGTGGCACACAATATATTAAGTTTTCGAAAGCTATTGAAACGCGTTATTTAAAGTATTATGTGAAACAAGGTCCCAATACGGTCAGCCTTACGGAATTTGACCTATATGCGAAATAATTAATAGGTTATTGAAAATTTTTAAGTCCCACTTTTTCGTATTTTCGGATAAAGTGGGACTTATTATATAAGTTAATAAATAAAAAAAGAAAAAGATTGATTGTTTAATAGTATCATATTGATTGTATTACTATTATATAATAACTTTTAATAGCAAGAAAAACATGAAATTATCTATTATTCTACGGTTCTGTTTATGGTTTATGGGAATTAGTATGGCGTTTCCGTCTCTCTCTCAAACTATGTTAGTAACTAATGGGAATACAAGTTCTAGGATCATTTTGAAAGAGAATAATCAAATATCGTGGACAGCTGCAAATTTGTTACAAACATTTATTCAAAAAGTAACCAGTTGTAAGCTGCCTGTTGTTGTAAGTCAAACTCCTCGAAAAGGAGATATTCTCATTGGTGGTCAATCTTCGGCGGAAGTAACAGAGGACGGATTCTCTATTTCTACTCAAGATGGTATTCTAAAAATATCTGGTAAAGAAAACGGTGTTGTATATGGGGTTGTTACTTTATTGGAGCAATATTGGGGTATCGATTATTGGGGAGAGAATGAATATTCTCTTACCCCTTCAAAAACGGTGAACTTACCCTTCATTAATAAAGTCGAGAATCCGGGCTTTCGTTACCGTCAGACACAATGTTATGCTATCCATACAGACTCTATTTATAAGTGGTGGAATCGTTTAGAGGAACCGAATGAAGTGTTTGCTGCCGGTTATTGGGTGCATACTTTTGATAAGCTTCTGCCTTCATCCATTTATGGGAAAGAACATCCGGAATATTATTCTTACTTCAAAGGAAAACGCCACCCGGGAAAGGCCAGTCAGTGGTGTTTGAGTAATCCGGAGGTTTTTGAGATTGTAGCTCAACGTGTTGATTCTATTTTCAAAGCAAATCCAGATAAGCATATCATGTCTGTAAGTCAGAATGATGGTAATTATACAAATTGTACGTGTGATGCTTGTAAGGCAATTGATGATTATGAAGGAGCATTATCAGGAAGCATAATCACTTTTCTGAATAAGTTGGCTGCCCGTTTCCCGGATAAAGAATTTTCCACATTGGCTTATCTATATACTATGAATCCTCCGAAACATGTGAAACCTTTGCCGAATGTGAATATTATGCTATGTGATATTGACTGTGACCGTGAAGTAACTTTGACGGAGAATGCTTCGGGAAAAGAGTTTGTGAAAGCCATGGAAGGATGGTCTAAGATTACCAATAATATTTTCGTGTGGGATTACGGTATTAACTTTGATAATTATCTGGCTCCATTTCCTAATTTCCATATTTTACAGGACAATATCCGTCTTTTCAAAAAGAATCATGCCACCATGCATTTCTCTCAAATAGCAGGGAGCAGGGGAGGAGATTTTGCAGAACTTCGCGCTTATTTAGTGTCAAAGTTAATGTGGAATCCAGAAGTTAATGTAGACTCATTGATGCAACATTTTCTGCATGGATATTATGGGGAAGCAGCGCCATATCTTTATCAGTACATAAAGATAATGGAAGGAGCATTAATTGGTAGTGGACAGAGGTTGTGGATATATGATTCACCTGTATCACATAAATATGGCATGCTAAAGCCTGCTTTGATGCGTCGTTATAATCATTTGTTTGATTTGGCTGAAAAAGCTGTTGAAGCAGAACCTGGTTTCTTGAAACGAGTTCAACGGGCACGTCTGCCAATTCAGTATTCAGAACTGGAAATAGCACGAATGGAGACAGAAAAAGACTTAGTAGATATCAATAAAAAGTTAGACCTTTTTGAGGAACGCGTGAAAGAGTTTCAAGTTCCGACATTGAATGAGCGTTCCAATTCATCGGTAGACTATTGTAAATTGTACAGGGAACGTTACATGCCACAAAAAGAGAAAAGTTTGGCATTGGGTGCAAAGGTTACTTATCTAATTCCTCCTACCGGAAAATATGCGGCATTAGGAAAGAACGCACTGATTGACGGTTTGTTTGGTGGAGCAACCTTTGTTGATAGCTGGATTGGTTGGGAAGGAACCGATGGTGCATTCGTTATAGATTTGGGCGAAGCGAAAGAGATACATAGTGTGGAAACAGATTTTCTTCATCAAATAGGGGCCTGGATTCTTTTTCCTCTAAAGGTGGTTTATTCATACGCTGAAGACGGTGAGCATTATACACATTGGAAAACGATTGATTTACTGGAAGAACGTACCGGTGAGGTAAAATTCCGTGGAGTCAAGGCTGAATCAGCCGAACCGATAAAAACTCGTTATGTGAAAGTAGAAGTCACCGGAACAAAAGAATGTCCGACTTGGCATTATGGTGTAGGCCATCCTTCGTGGTTTTTTATAGACGAAGTGATAATAAAATAAAAAAAGTAGGGGGGAGACGTTAGTAGTTTCCCCCTTTTAGTTGTATTATATATAGATGGGTCAGAAAAATGAATTTTTTCATCTATATACTATGATTTATGCAACAGAATAAAACTGCTTCTCAACGAAAAACTATTAACCCGGCTTGCTGGGTACCTACTGCTTATTTTGCAATGGGACTTCCCTTTATTGCTATTAATCTGGTTTCTGTTTTCATGTTTAAGGATCTTGGAATTTCGGATACGCAAATTGCATTCTGGACTTCTCTGATTATGATGCCTTGGACACTGAAATTTTTGTGGAGTCCTTTTCTTGAAATGTATCGGACGAAAAAATTCTTCGTATTGATTACAGAATTATTGAGTGGTGTATTGTTTGGAGTAGTAGCCTTTTCTTTGTTTTTCGATTACTTTTTCGCCATAAGTATCTCTACGATGGCAGTGATTGCTTTTAGTGGAGCAACGCACGATATTGCTTGTGATGGTGTATATATGGCTGAATTGAACAAAGAAGATCAGGCAAAATATATCGGAGTTCAAGGTGCTTTCTATAATGTAGCCAAATTGGTTGCTAATGGAGGATTAGTTGCTATGGCAGGAGCATTGGCAGAGCACTTCGGAGCAATAGAAGGTGCTTCGATAGATGCTAACAAAGGAGCGTATTCATCTGCATGGATGATTATTTTCGGCGTAATTGCGGCAATAATGGTACTGATCGGTATTTATCATATAAAAATGTTGCCTTCTACACAGGTTCCGTCAACAACAAAGAAAACTGCATCGGAGGTTGGACACGAATTGGTAGCAGTCATTGCTAACTTCTTTACTAAAAAGCATATTCTTTATTACATCTGTTTTATTATTTTATATCGTTTGGCAGAAGGCTTTATCATGAAAATAGCTCCGCTGTTTTTACGTGCTTCAAGGGATGTAGGCGGCTTAGGACTGTCGTTAACAGAGATCGGCACGCTAAATGGTATCTTTGGTTCCGCTGCTTTCGTTTTAGGCTCATTGTTAGCAGGTATTTATGTCTCTAAGTTCGGATTGAAAAAGACATTATTTACTCTCTGCTGTATTTTTAATCTTCCGTTTGTAGCTTATACTTTTTTGGCAGTTGCACAGCCTACTAATGTATATCTGATCGGAACTTGTATAACAATGGAATATTTTGGTTATGGCTTTGGTTTTGTCGGATTGACGTTGTTTATGATGCAACAGATTGCTCCAGGTAAACATCAAATGTCACATTACGCATTTGCTTCAGGAATCATGAATCTGGGAGTGATGCTTCCGGGAATGGTTAGTGGTTATCTTAGTGACTTATTAGGATATCGTAATTTCTTTATCTATGTGTTAATTGCAACTATTCCAGCTTTTCTGATTACTTATTTCATACCTTTCACGTATGATGACTCAAAAAATAAATAATATAAAATCAACGATTATGAATAAAATTCAAATTCCTTGGGAAGATCGTCCTGTCGGATGTACGGACGTTATGTGGCGTTACTCACAAAATCCAGTTATCGGACGTTATCATATTCCTTCATCTAATAGTATTTTCAATAGTGCTGTTGTTCCTTTTGAGGATGGTTTTGCAGGCGTATTCCGTTGTGATAACAAAGCTGTACAGATGAATATCTTTGCAGGTTTTAGTAAGGACGGAATTCATTGGGATATCAATCATGAACCTATTCAGTTTAAAGCAGGTAACACGGAAATGATTGAGTCGGAATATAAATACGACCCTCGTGTTACATGGATTGAAGACCGTTATTGGGTGACTTGGTGTAATGGCTATCATGGCCCTACGATTGGTATTGCCTATACTTTTGACTTTAAGGAGTTTTTCCAGTGCGAAAATGCTTTCTTGCCTTTCAATCGTAATGGTGTACTTTTCCCGCAGAAGATCGATGGCAAGTATGCGATGTTGAGTCGTCCCAGTGATAATGGACATACTCCGTTTGGCGATATATACATCAGCTATAGTCCGGATATGAAATATTGGGGTGAACACCGTTGTGTAATGAAAGTGACTCCTTTCCCGGAAAGCGCTTGGCAGTGTACGAAGATTGGTGCAGGTTCAGTTCCTTTCCTTACAGATGAAGGCTGGTTGCTGTTCTATCATGGTGTAATCACTACTTGTAATGGTTTCCGTTACGCTATGGGAGCTGCCATATTGGATAAAGATCATCCGGAAAAAGTTCTTTACCGTACACGTGAATATCTGCTTGGTCCGGCTGCTCCTTACGAACTTCAAGGTGACGTTCCTAATGTCGTATTCCCCTGTGCTGCTTTGCAAGATGGTGAACGTGTTGCTGTTTATTATGGTGCGGCAGATACTGTGGTAGGTATGGCCTTCGGATATATAAAAGAGATTATCGATTTTACGAAACGAACGAGTATCATTTAATAAAGATATGAAACGTATTATATTAACTTACACACTTGCTTTTTCCCTTCTTTCCGCCTATGCGGGGGAAGGGGGGAGCCCTCCCCTTAAAAATACGGATAAAAGTCTTTTGATAGATTATGTGGATCCTTTTATCGGAACTACAAATTTCGGAACGACCAATCCGGGAGCGATTTGCCCCAATGGTATGATGTCTGTGGTTCCTTTCAATGTGATGGGATCTTCCGAAAACACATACGATAAAGATGCCCGATGGTGGTCTACGCCTTATGAATATACAAATTGTTTCTTTACCGGATATGCTCATGTGAATTTGAGTGGAGTCGGTTGTCCGGAATTAGGTTCTTTATTATTGATGCCTACTACCGGAGAACTGAATGTGGATTATAAAGAATATGGTAGTAAGTATAAGGATGAACAGGCCTCACCGGGCTATTATTCTAATTATCTGACTAAATATAATGTAAAAACAGAAGTTTCGGCTACTCCGCGTAGCGGTATTGCCCGGTTTACTTTCCCAAAAGGGAAAAGCCACATCCTGCTGAATTTGGGTGAGGGGTTAACGAATGAGAGTGGCGCTATGCTTCGTCGTGTAAGCGATAGCGAAGTGGAAGGAGTCAAACTACTTGGCACATTTTGTTATAATCCTCAAGCTGTATTCCCCATTTACTTTGTATTGCGGGTTAAGAAGAATCCTTCTGCAACAGGGTATTGGAAGAAACAACGTCCGATGATGGGGGTTGAGGCTGAATGGGATAAGGATCAGGGAAAGTATAAACTTTATACTCGCTACGGAAAAGAAATAGCAGGAGATGACATTGGTACTTATTTCTCCTTCGATACAGAAGAAGGTGAACAAGTAGAAGTACAAATGGGAGTTTCTTTTGTAAGCATAGAAAATGCCCGTTTGAATCTGGATCGTGAACAGGCTGGAAAGGATTTTGAGAAGATTCATGCGGAAGCACGTTCCAAATGGAATCATGACTTGTCACGCATAACAGTGGAAGGTGGTACAGATGCCCAAAAGACTGTGTTTTATACAGCGCTTTATCATTTGCTGATTCATCCTAATATTTTGCAGGATGTAAACGGAGAATATCCGGCAATGGAAAGTGATAAGATCCTGACAACCAAAGGTGATCGCTATACCGTATTTTCTCTTTGGGATACCTACCGCAATGTTCATCAATTGCTGACCTTGGTTTATCCGGAACGTCAGATGGAAATGGTGCGCACAATGCTTGATATGTATCGTGAACATGGATGGTTGCCTAAGTGGGAATTATATGGCAGAGAAACATTGACAATGGAAGGTGATCCGAGTATTCCGGTAATTGTAGATACCTGGATGAAAGGTTTGCGTGACTTTGATGTTGATTTGGCTTATGAGGCAATGTACAAATCTGCTACGTTACCGGGGGCGGAAAACTTGATGCGTCCTGATAATGATGATTATATGTCTAAAGGATATGTACCCCTTCGTGAACAGTATGACAATTCCGTCTCTCATGCATTGGAATATTATATTGCCGATTTTGCATTGTCTCGTTTTGCAGCTGCTTTAGGTAAAAAGAAAGATGCAGAGATGTTCTATAAACGTTCTTTAGGATACAAACATTATTATAGTAAAGAATTTGGTACTTTCCGTCCGATTCTCCCCGATGGAACGTTTTATAGCCCGTTTAATCCGAGACAAGGAGAGAACTTTGAACCGAATCCCGGTTTCCATGAAGGTAGTTCCTGGAATTATACGTTCTATGTACCACATGATGTATATGGCTTGGCGAAATTAATGGGGGGAAAGAAACCTTTTATCGATAAACTACAAATGGTTTTTGACGAAGGACTTTACGACCCGGCAAATGAACCGGATATTGCTTATGCTCATTTATTCTCATACTTTAAAGGTGAAGAATGGCGTACGCAGAAAGAGACGCAGCGTTTATTAGATAAGTACTTTACAACAAAACCTGATGGTATTCCAGGAAATGATGATACGGGAACGATGTCTTCCTGGGCTATTTTCAATATGATCGGTTTTTATCCGGATTGTCCCGGACTGCCCGAATATACATTGACGACTCCGGTCTTTAATAAGGTAACGATCCGGTTAGATCCGAAATGGTATAAAGAGAACGAATTGGTGATTGAAACCAATCGTACTCAACCAGGAGCTTTATATATTGATAAGGTACTATTGAATGGCAAGAAGTTCAATAAATATCATATCACACATGATGAACTTGTTCACGGCAAATATTTAAAGTTTGATTTGAAATAACACACAGTGTTTCATAGGTATCGTTTTTGGGTTGACAGGGCTGTCGGACTTCTTATAGTCCGGCAGCCCATTTTTTTACATTTACTTCTGTTATTACTTCTTCGAAAATAGTGACGGTATATGCCCGGGATAGTGACGGTATCGGACTAAGATAGCGTCACTATTTGTCTTGGATACCGTCACTATCTTACTTTTATTAAATTATACTCCGTAGTATTTTTAGTTATTCTCTGTTTTATAGGTGATTACAAAAATCTATTCCATACGTCTACTATGTAAATCGTATGCAATAAAATAAAAAATGAGAAGAAATTTATTTAAACATATCCTTTGGATATTGATACTTGCAGAGTGTTTTCCTCTATTGGCAATTGCCGGATCGCAGCAAAAGGAACAACGTTATAAAATAGCCGTATGTGACTGGATGATTCTGAAACGTCAGAAAATCGGTTCATTCCAATTGGTACATGAATTGAATGGTGACGGTGTAGAATTGGATATGGGTGGTCTTGGCAAGAGGGAAATGTTTGATAATAAATTGCGCGAGCCCCATTTCCAGCAGTTATTTCGTGAAACTGCTCAAAAATATCAATTAGAAGTTTCTTCTATTGCTATGTCCGGTTTCTATGGACAGTCTTTTCTGGAACGAGCTAACTATAAAGATTTAGTTCAGGATTGCCTTCATGCCATGAAAGTGATGAATGCCAAAGTTGCCTTTCTTCCTTTGGGAGGAATCAAAGCCGGATGGGAAAAGATTCCGGCACTACGGACAGAAGTTGTAAAACGCTTGAAGGAGGTAGGAGATATGGCAGCTTCTGAAGGGGTGGTGATTGGTATTGAAACTCAATTGGATGCAAAAGGAGATGTGAAACTACTGAAAGAAATTAATTCTCCCGGAATCAAGATCTATTTTAAATTTCAAAATGCATTGGAGAATGGAAGGGATTTGTGCAAGGAGTTGAAGATTCTGGGGAAAAAGAGGATTTGCCAGATTCACTGTACGGACACAGATGGAGTGACTTTACCTTATAATGAACGATTGGACATGAATAAGGTGAAAAAGACGCTGGATAAGATGGGATGGATTGGATGGCTGGTAGTAGAACGTTCGCGCGATAAGGATGACGTGCGGAACGTGAAAAAGAATTATAGTACGAATATTAAGTATTTGAAAGAGGTGTTTCAACAGAGATAGGAGGATATTATGATATAGTTAATATTACAAAGAGAGAGAAAAAAATGCAAAATCTATTTTTTTTATTCTTTTAAGTGATTACATATTTTTTGATTGTACGTCTTTCCTTAAAAGAACTTTTAGATTTTGAAGATATAATGTATTATTTTTGTTTAAATTAAAATTTAATCTATGAAGAGTAAGATGAAGATTAAAATGAAAGTTGTCGGGAGCATAGCTTGTTTATCGATGATTTTATTTATGGGCTCTTGCGCTGGAGATGGTTTTGATGAAGAAACCTTCTCCGGTGGCGTGACGAATACGCAATTGGATTCGCCGAAAGCATCGGATGTGGCTTTTGAAAAACTGGCTACAACTGAAAATAATGTAAAAGTTACTTGGTCTGTTGTTATGGGGGCAGGTGGTTATAAATTTTCTATGTACATTGTAGATGACCCTGATCATCCTGTAGCTGTAGTGAAGGACAGTATTGTAGACGGGACGGCTGTAGTATGTCCTTGGGTAGAAGATACGAACTATAAGGTTGAGATTGCAGCATTGGGGAATGAAAAGTTGAATAATACAGCTTCCGTTTCCGCCACTGAAATCAGTTGGTCTACACTTGTTGCCGCAACGCTTGTTCCTAATGGTACAGACTTGACTACATATTTTGCTGAACATCCGGTGACTACGGGAAAAGATACAGAAGTTGCTTTCGAACTGGAAGCAGGAGGGACGTATTATATTTCAGGAGATTTGAACTTTGGCGTAAATAATGTACAGTTGCGCGGAAATAAAACACGCGGGAATGCGAATGTGAAATTCACTGCTCCGGCTTCTATTATTACTTGTGGTGGAGGATTAGCCTTGAAGTTTATCAACTTTGATTGTGATGTAGTGACAGATGGGGCTTTTTTAAAGTTTGGTGATGTTCCGGAAGAGATATTGGATACAAAGAGAACCGATCATGGAAAAGTAACTAATCCTATGGTTATTCAATCTTGCAATATCAAGGCTGTTAGAAAATACTTAGTTCACATTAACGGAAAGAAGTATGGTATTCAAAATTTTGCAATCAGAAATTGTGTAATAGATTGCTATCAAGCTGCTGACCTGATAAACTTTAACTCTAGCAGTTCGATTGTGAAAGACTTCGAAATAAGTAACTCTACGATTTATAGTCATAACCAAAACGGTTCTCGTTTTTTACGTTATGGAGGTGGACAAACAACCAGTTATGATGGTTGGTCAAGAGGATCGATGACATTTATAAGCAATACATTCTATAATCTCTCCTATTCCGGACAGAGTTTTAATGGCAATGGTTGGTCACAGACACATAATGAGGTAATTTCAAAGAACAATTTGTTTATTGACTCATTTTCGGGAAATTTCAATCGTCGTATAAGAATGCAGGGTACAAAGGTAGCTGCAACTTTTGAAAATAACTGTTATTGGTACAATGGCGCATTGCCACTGGATGAGACTTCAAATCGTGCGGATGGTGATAAGAGCAATTCTGCTTATGGCGTGGATCCGGGATTCGCTGATGCTGCAAACGGTGATTTTACTCCGAGTGCTCCCGAAGTATTTGCTCATGGTAGTGGCGACCCGCGTTGGTTAAATTAAAAAGATAATAAATCTAGAATACGATAAAGATGAAACATAAGAATATATATAGAATCAGTATCAGCCTGCTTCTAGCTTTTGTGATGGCTTTGCCGACAATAGCACAGAATACTAAAACATTCAAAGGAGTTGTGCTGGATGAGACCGAGCAACCTATTATTGGAGCTGCCATAAAGGTTGTAGGAACAACAGTGGGAACAATAACGGATTTAGATGGAAATTTCACATTGAATGTTCCTGATGGTAAGGAAGTGGAAATCTCTTATATAGGATATGTACCACAACGTTTTTCTGCTCCATTCAAATTGACAAAGATCATCTTGAAGGAAGATACGCAGCAATTGGATGAAGTTGTAGTTGTGGGTTATGGTACGCAGAAGAAAGCGCATTTGACTGGTGCTATCGCCACTGTTCCCGTTGATGATATTCAGGATATTTCAAGTGGAAGTTTGGCCAGTACATTGAGCGGTTTGGCAAATGGTATCTCTGTAAACGGAGGTGATACTCGTCCGGGACAAAACGCTACGATTACTATTCGTCAGAATGGTGAGTTGGAAGAAATGGGAGGTACCAACCTGCAGCCATTGTATGTTATTGATGGTTACATTTATCCTACGGAAGTAAAAGTGGGAAGTACTTATACTAATTTGGGTGCGGAAGCGTTTAACAACTTAGATCCATCAGTTGTGGAAAGTATTTCTATCTTGAAGGATGCTTCTGCAGCAGTTTACGGTGCTCGTGCAGCAAATGGTGTTATTCTGGTAACCACAAAAAAGGGAAAGTTAGGTGCGCCTAAAATTTCATATAATGGAACATTTGGTATTACAGATGAAGTATCTCGTCCTAAGATGTTGAATGCGTATGAGTATGGCAAGTTATGGAATGCAGTACGTATGGCTGACCCGACGGAGACAAGTATTGATCCGTTAAGAGCTATTTTTCAGCAGGATGAGTTGAATGCCATGAAAAGTTTGCACTATGATTTACTGGATAAATATTGGGAATCCGCATTGACGCAGCAGCATAGTGTAAACCTGAGCGGTGCTACTGAAAAAGCCAGTTATTTTGCCGGAATTTCTTATTTTGATCAGGATGGTAACTTAGGTAAGCTGGATTACAATCGTTGGAATTACCGTGCTGGTGTAGATGTGAAAATCAGCAAGTGGATAAAAGCGAATGTACAGGTCTCCGGTGATTATGGAAAGAAAAATACTCCTCTGAATCAGGTCGGAGGTTCGTCTGCAGAGAAAGATTACAATACGCTGTTGACACATCCTTATTATATTCCCGAATATGTGGGTGAATATGCGGTAGCTGCTTACGGTCCTACTAATTCATCGGTAAGTAATATTCAGAATTACAATTTCAATGTACTTCAGAATAATGGCGACTATAAACGAAACATGACATCAAACATGAATATTAATGCCGGGTTGGAATACGATTTCGGATGGAATAAATGGTTGAAAGGACTGAAATTGAAGTTTACTTATTCGAAGAGTGTCAATACGAATAAGACAAATGATTATGGTACTTCTTATAATCTTTATTATTTGGAGACTCGTTCTGGTAGTGGAGAACATTTGTATACTCCAATTGAAGGAGCGGATAACAGTGCATTTGAAAATACTAGTTTTTATTTGGCAAATAGTGGAAAACCGGTGGTTAACTCCAGTACAAGTGATATTACTGGATATTTGTCTCGTTCCATGACTCGTTCGGATAACTATCAGATGAACTTTACTGCAGCATATAATAGGGATTTCGGACTACATTCTGTAGGAGGTTTATTCTCCATTGAAAAGTCTGAATCAGAAACAGAATATTTGTACGGTATGGTTACTAACCCATACGAATTTACGACAGGACAATCTAATTCGGTAGACTGGAATAGTACTCCTAGTACAGAATTCACTCGTTTTGAGTCGGGTAATTTATCTTATATCGGTCGTTTGAATTATTCTTATGATAACAAATATTTACTGGAGTTCCTGCTTCGTTCGGATTCTTCCACCAAGTTTGCTCCTGAAAATTATTGGGGATTTTTCCCGTCAGTATCTGCTGGTTGGGTGGTTTCACAAGAAGAATGGTTTACTAAGAACGTTACATGGATTGATTACTTAAAGTTGCGTGCATCTTTTGGTTTGACCGGTCGTGATAATACAACAGCATGGCAATGGTTGCAGACTTACGGAACAGATAAGGATAAAGGGCCAGTATTTGGCACTAGTACAGAGGCCAATGCCGGTAGTCACCTCACAATGAATAAAAACAATGCAGCAATCAATCGGGATGCTCATTGGGATAAATCTTATAAAGGTAATTTGGGGCTTGATTTCAATGTTCTCGATAATCGTTTATCATTCAATATTGACGCTTACTATGAATGGAACCGTGAGATGTTGCTTAGTTATAATGCCTCTGTTCCATCTACAGTGGGAGCTAATTCTGCGAAAGTGAATTATGGAGAATTGAATACTTATGGTATCGAACTGTCTGCTACATGGAGAGACAAGATAGGTAAGGATTTTAAGTATAAAATTCAGTTGAACACCGGGTATAGTGATAATGAGATTTTGGTAAGAGACTGGGATCAGAAGCCTACTTATAAGAGCTATAAGAAGGGTGATCGTTTGGATCAAGGCATCTGGGGTATGCAGTGTATCGGTATGTTCCGCAGCTATCAGGATATTGACGAGTATTTTGCCAAGTACAATATTACTTCCTATATGGGTAACGTTAAAGAAGATGTAAAACCGGGTATGTTGATTTATAAAGACGTGCGTGGAGCCAGACAAGATGATGGTACATACGCCGGACCGGATGGTGTGGTTAGCTCTGAAGATGACCAAGTACGGTTATCTAATCGAAGCAATCCTTACAGCATGACAATGAACCTGAACGCAGAATGGAAGGGGCTTTCTTTGACAGCTCAGTTTAATGCGAGCTGGGGTGGTTATAGTTTCTTGCCTGATGATGCAATTTCTTTAGGAAACCAAGGAACATCGGCTAATAAGTATAATGATTTGGAATATGCAAATATGCCTTCGTTCTGGACTACAGACAATATGTTTGTGTATAACGATGTAGTAGATGCAGCAGGTAATGTAGTGGTGAAAGCCAATCGCAATGGTAAATATCCGAACTTGAGATGGGGCAGCGTGAATGCAGTAACTTCTTCTTTCTGGAGAGTAAGCGGAACACGTGTCAAACTGAATCGCGTTACATTAGCTTACCGTATACCGTCAAAATATACAAAAATGATAGGTATCGAAAGTTGCCGTTTCAACATTACAGGACAGAATCTATTAAGTTTCTATAATCCTTATCCGGATAATTTTATTGATCCGATGACTACTTATGGAAATTATCCTACACTGCGTAAATTCACGATTGGTGTCAATTTAACATTCTAAAAGAACAGTAAAATGAAAAGAAAAAATATATTCCGTATCAGCGTAGCTTTTTTTGCAATGACGGCGTTTACTTCTTGTAGCGACCAGTTCATGCAAGACAAGCAGAACTTTGACAGCACTACTGCCGATGCTTATAATTATTGGAGTGGTGCACTGGGACGTGTGGCAGACGTTTATAGAGTATGTTTGCCAGACCCTAAGGCTACTCCCAGTTCAATGTATAACAGTACCGGTTTAGCAGACGACCAATCTAAGTCGACTGAAGAATATAGTGGATTCAGTGCTTTTGTCGATCCACTCAAGCCGTTGACTTATCAAACCGGGAATAACCCTGTACCTGATTACTTTGAAGGTACGAAAGGTGACCCTATAACTTCCGCTTACGGACGTATTCGTAATATTAATGATGTCATTGCAGGCATTGAAGGAAGCACGCTTTCTCAGGAAGAAAAGAATGAGTTGTTGGGGCAGGTTTACTTTTTTCGTGCATGGTGCTATTATAATTTGGTGAAATGGTATGGTGGTGTGCCCATCATTACGGAAGTACAGGAACCTGTTGAAAGTTCTGTTGTTCCCCGTTCTTCCGCAAAGGATTGTTTCAAATTTATTTGTGATGATTTGGAGAGAGCTGAAACACTGTTAGCACCTTTTACGGGAGCCGGACAATGGATGTCGGGTGATAATTACGGTCGTGTTACTTCCGGTACAGCAGTGGCTTTGTTGGGTCGGGTACGTGTACTATATGCCAGTCCGCTATTTAATCGCTCCAATGATTTGTCCCGTTGGACACAGGCTTACAATGATATAAAAAGATCTATTGACGTGCTGGCGGCTGCCGGATATGGTTTGGCTAATGAAAGTAATCCCGGTGTGAACGCTTCCGGTTGGGCTAGTCTTTTTACTGAAGTGCCGAGTCAAGAAGCTGTATTTGTAACGCTCCACAACACGCTGACGGAAGGAGTTCCTGATTATCGTAAAAATAATACGTGGGAAAATGGCATCCGGCCGTACAATGCTAGAGGAGGTGGTGGTAAAACGCCTTCCGCTATGTTGGTAGATATGTTTCCTATGTCTGATGGTAAGATACCTGCAACTTGTGAAACATACACTACGTTAACTAAATCAGATATAGCTTATTATCGCGAATTTCCTTTCGTCGATCGTGATCCGCGTTTCTATCGTACATTCGCTTTCCCGGGAGTTCGTTGGTCGTTTGTCGGCAATCCTACGACACAGGGAAACCGATACCCGCACAATGGTCCTGATTATGAACTTTGGAACTATACCTGGTATACAGATGCAGCTTATGTAGATGATATTGAAGCTAATAGCAGTGTGACCTATGGCGCCGATGGTCTCCTTAATGATGTAAAAGGGTTTTATGTACGTAAACGCTCTGATGACAGAGATGTGAATGCAACTGCCCGTTATGTCTATGATGAAAAGTCCGGGGGCTTCACACGTTCTGCCGCGCCGTATATGGAGATTAGATATGCGGAAGTATTACTTAATTATGCAGAAGCAGCATGTAATGCAGGTGAGATGGGAGTTGCCGTTGATCAATTACAAAAAATCCGTGCTCGTGTTGGTTATAAAGCTGAAAATAATTATGGATTGGAAGCTGGTTTGGATGGTGACCAGGCTAAATGTATGGCGGCCATCATGTATGAACGTCAAATCGAACTGGCATACGAAGGAAAACGTTTCGATGATATGCGTCGCTGGATGTTGTTTGATGGCGGCGTAGAACTTCCTGAAGGTGCGCCTGTTACTTGGAAACTGACTGGCTGGGGTGGAAACACATGTACATATCTTGGCTTTAAGCCACTCAACGGACAACGTCGCGAGAATCTTGAATTCCGTACAACTGTAAATGGTGGCATTGGTGGAACAAACGTTGACAACGATCCGTTAGTAAAAGCTGGAATTACCCGTCCGGCTGCAATGGATTTGAGAAAGGATCTTGCCGGCGAACAGGATAGGCTGAAAGAATTTTATTCAAATTATTTGACCCGTAAGACAAAGAAAGGCGACTCTTATGATGATAGCCATTCTCCACTGTATATCTCGTTCCTTCCAAGGTATTATATCCTTGGTTTCTCCCAAGGTATCCAGGGTAACAATAGTACATTACTGCAAACCATCGGCTGGGGAGATTACAACAACGGTGGCGCAAACGGTACTTTCGACCCGCTGGCTGAATAAAAATCTCAACTCCCTTCGATATAATTATCCCTGCATTTCGGTGCAGGGATAATTACATCGGAGATGAATCACAGGGGATGCTTCGGCATCGAAAACCATAGAAATTCACCGGTTCCTCCCTCTTTTCTTTGAGAAGACGGCAGGAATTGGTGAATTTTTGTTAGTTAAATCAGCTGATTTTAGTTATCTTTGCCTTTGCAAACTTCTCAAAACGCTTCCCCGAGCCTGCTAAATGCCTGCAAACTTCCAGAAACGCTTTTCCAAGCTTGTAAAATGCCGGAAAACTTTTAAAATCGCTTTTGTAAGCTTGAAAAACGCTTGCAAATTTTAAAAAATGCTTTCACAGGTATGCAAAACGTCCGCGAATTTACAGCAACCATTTCGTAGGCTTGTCCGGATTTCGAATTTTTCAGAGATAGATAGAACAAGTATGAATTCCTAAAGAAAAAATTATGGGAAGTTATCAAAAAGCAGACGGTATCACACTGTCACAGTTGAACAACACCGAGTACACCAATTTCATGAATCGTGTGCTGGCACTCCTCACCACAGGCAGTATCTCCAAACTAACAGTAACAAACATCGTGAACAGCATCAAACCGAGGTTGGCACAAATGGAAGACCTGGTGAACCGTTCCATGGCCAATGCCGAAACAAAGGATTTACTGAAATTGGACGCCGAACGCGATTCGTATGTCAGTTATTTATTGGCTACTGTCCGTGCAGCTAAAAATTCACCGTTAGCAGCGCAACGAGACGCATACAATACCTTAGAAATCACGGTGCGCCCTTATACCGGACTGGCACGCATGCGCAATATGGAGGAAACGGCAGCCATCACCGGACTGCTGCTTGACTTCCGCAAGGAAGCCGTGAAAGCCGCCGTTACGGCACTTAATTTGGATGCCATATTGACGGCACTTGAAACCGCCAATAAAAACTATTCGGCTCTGACGGACGCCCGTTCCGCCACTCGTACGGCAGAATCGACTGCGGACTCAAAGACTGTACGCGCGCAGCTAGATTCGCTCTACGATGACTTGGTGATGCACGTAACTGCGGTCAATATACTGACTCCCTCTATAACGGAAGCTTCAGCGTTTCTAACTGCTCTCAACCAAGTGATAACCGAAACAAAAGCTGCCTATGATCGTCGTAAAGGCATTACGGCTCCATCAAAACCATCCGGTGGCGGCGAAGCTCCCGATCCAGATGGAGGCGGTGGGGTAACTCCTCCCTCCGGTGGCGGTGGAAGTGGCGAAGCTCCCGATCCGGCAGCTTAACGGCCATCAATAGATGAAAAAACGAAAAAGAGGGAGTTTGACATTCCCTCTTTTTGTATCAATTCAACAGACTGAATCTGCAAGTGATTTCAACTGCTGGTCCGCATGAGCTACAGCCCCTTTTCTTTCTTCGATTTTACTTTGCGCAGAGAAACAGCCGGCAGGAAAAAACATTTAAGCAAATAATCCACTTTATGTGATTACAAACTATCTCTTTTTTCGTCCTATTCATGTATATTTGAACTTACAATAGTAGAAAAACAGATAAAAGATGAAGAAAAGACAAGTATTTTTGGCAGCATTTGCTGCAACGATGCTGATTCCTGCCGTCGCATGGGCGCAATACCCGCAAATCACGGAGGAAGCAAAAGCAAACTATACGAAAATGATGACCGAAGAGCGGAAACGCTCTGACGAAGCATGGGCAAAAGCCTTGCCGATTGTACAGAAAGAAGCCAAGGAAGGACGCCCGTATATCCCTTGGGCTGGCCGCCCCTGCGATTTGCCGCAAGCCGACATTCCTTCATTTCCCGGAGCGGAAGGCGGAGGAATGTACAGTTTCGGTGGTCGTGGCGGAAAAGTGATTACCGTGACCAACCTGAACGACCGCGGACCCGGTTCTTTCCGTGAAGCCTGCGAAACGGGTGGGGCACGTATTATCGTATTTAACGTGGCAGGTATCATCCGTCTGGAATCTCCGATTATTGTCCGTGCGCCATACGTGACCATCGCAGGACAAACCGCTCCCGGCGACGGTGTCTGCATTGCCGGAGAATCGTTCTGGGTAGACACTCACGACGTAGTGGTGCGCCACATGCGTTTCCGTCGCGGAGAAACCAAGGTATGGCACCGTGACGACTCTTTCGGAGGGAATCCTGTGGGCAATATCATGATCGACCATTGCTCCTGTATGTGGGGACTGGACGAGAATATTTCTTTCTACCGCCACATGTACGACCCCAGCGAAGGGCAATATAAAAGCACGGATCTCAAACTCCCTACCGTCAACGTCACCATTCAAAACACCATCTCCGCCAAAGCGCTGGATACCTACAACCACGCTTTCGGAAGCACCTTGGGAGGAGAAAACTGTGCGTTTGTCCGCAACTTATGGGCAAGCAACTCCGGACGTAACCCTTCCATCGGCTGGAACGGAGTATTCAATTTCGTCAACAACGTAGTGTTCAACTGGGTACACCGCTCTTCCGACGGAGGTGATTACACCGCCATGTTCAACATGATCAACAACTACTACAAACCGGGACCCGCCACACCGAAAAACTCCAACGTGGGACACCGCATTCTGAAACCTGAATCAGGGCGCAGCAAACTGGATCATCACGTCTACGGACGAGTGTATGCTGATGGAAACATCATGGAAGGCTATCCCGAAATCACGAAAGACAATTGGAACGGAGGTATCCAGATTGAAACCCAACCCGACACGGAAGGGTTTACAGAAAACATGCGCAGCTACCGTCCGTTTGAAATGCCCTATATCAATATCATGGGAACAAATGATGCTTATGAGTATGTGCTCAATCATGTGGGAGCAAACATCCCTGCCCGCGACATCATAGACGAACGTGTGGTGGAAGAAGTCAGAACCGGTATTCCTTATTATGAGAAGAAACTTCCGAAGGATGCTTATGGTGATTTGACTGGTTTGTCTCCTAAATCAATGGGTGAAGACGGACAATTCAAATATCGTCGTCTGCCGAAAGATTCATATAAACAAGGTATTATTACCGATATTCGTCAGATGGGTGGACATCCCGAGTATAAGGGAACTCCTTATGTAGATACAGATGGTGACGGTATGCCGGATGAATGGGAAAAGGCCAACGGGCTGAATCCGAACGATCCGAGTGACGCCAATGAAGATTGCACAGGTGACGGATACACGAATATTGAAAAATATATCAATGGTATCAGCACAAAGCATAAAGTAGACTGGCGTGATTTGAAAAACAACTACGATACTTTGGCTGAAAAAGGAAAATTAATGTAATTCGGCAGGATGCCGGTGAAAAAACTAGCCCCGGCATCCTGTCTAAAAAAAAACAATATCAATGAAAAAGATATTAATCGTTTCTCTACTGTTGCTTTGCGGCTGGATGTCTGCCGGGGCAGTTGACTTGAACAAAGAGAACCGTGACCCCAAGTATGTGGAGTCCATTATCAATCGTTCGCAGAAGATTGTCGATAAACTCGGACTTACAGATGCGAAAATAGCCGAAGATGTTCGCAATGTCATAGCCAATCGTTACTTCGAATTAAATGATATTTATGAAGTGCGGGATGCTAAAATCAAGAAGATAAAAGAATCTGGGTTGACCGGTGAGGCTAAAAATGAAGCTTTGAAAGCCGCGGAGAATGAAAAAGATGCAGCGCTATATCGTTCACATTTCGCTTTTCCTGCCAATTTATCTCTCTTTCTTGATGAAAGGCAAATAGAAGCCGTTAAAGATGGCATGACTTATGGAGTAGTAAAAGTGACTTATGACTCACATCTGGACATGATTCCTACTTTGAAAGAAGAAGAAAAAGCTCAAATCTATGCATGGTTGATTGAGGCCCGTGAATTTGCGTTGGATGCAGAAAATTCGAATAAGAAACACGCTGCTTTCGGAAAATACAAAGGACGTATCAATAACTATCTGGCTAAACGCGGATATGATCTGAAGAAAGAACGTGAGGAATGGTATAAGCGTGTAAAAGCCCGTGGAGGTTCTCTATAATTAAAAAATAAGATACTATAAAAAGAAGTGAAATTCTTTCCCATTGTAAATGGTTAGTTTGTTTGATGGTGGAAAGGGTGGCTCGGAGAGTCGCCCTTTTATCGTATATAAATTTTGAATCTACTGATTCTTCTAGTATATTTGAGTACAAATGGCGCTTTCCATCGTCTCCTCTGTATAAAAGATACAAATATAGAATATACAAATGAAAAAGTTAAGAAATACATTAGCCGCAATAAGTCTTCTGTTTCTGGCTTCTTGTGGGGGGAACAAAGACTACTACATGTTCACTTCGTTTCATGAACCGGCTGATGAGGGGTTGAGATACTTATATAGTGAGGACGGAATTCACTGGGACAGTATTCCGGGAGTTTGGCTAAAGCCGGAACTGGGACAGCACCAGCTCATGCGGGATCCCTCGATGGTACGTACTCCGGATGGAACCTACCATTTGGTCTGGACTACAAGTTGGAAAGGTGATTTAGGATTTGGCTACGCACATTCCAAAGATCTGATCCATTGGTCGGAACAACAGATGATTCCTGTAATGGCAGACGAACCGACTACTATTAATGTATGGGCTCCGGAAATTTTCTATGACGACGAGAACGATCAGTTTATGGTAGTATGGGCTTCCTGTGTCCCCGGGCGTTTCGAAAAGGGGATAGAAGAAGAGAATAATAATCATCGTTTATACTATATCACTACAAAAGATTTTAAAACCGTTTCGAAAGCAAAACTTTTGTATGATCCGGGATTCAGTACCATTGATGCCGTTATCGTGAAACGGGCAAAGAATGACTATGTAATGGTACTCAAGGATAACACCCGTCCGGAACGTAATCTGAAAATCGCTTTTTCCGATTCTATGACCGGTCCTTATTCGCCCGCATCCCAGCCTTTCACTGAATCCTTTGTAGAAGGACCGTCTGTAGAGAAAGTGGGAGACGATTATCTAATCTATTTTGATGTATATAAGAAAAAAATATATGGCGCTATGCGTACGAAGGATTTCCGGAACTTTACAGATGTAACAGAAGAGGTAAGCATCCCTGTGGGGCATAAGCATGGAACCATATTTACGGCTCCGGAATCAGTCGTAAAAGCATTGCTGGAAGAAAAGAAATAAACCCGGAAACAATTTTAAATCAGAATAAATCATGAACAACTCTGCTAAAATTCTTGTTGTACTGGCTGCCGGTTGGTTGACTACTACAGCCTTTGCACAAGATAGAATTCATTATACAGGAAAAGAATTATCGAATCCTGCTTGTCACGACGGACAACTGTCTCCGGTAGTCGGAGTACATAACATTCAGTTGGTACGTGCCAATCGTGAACATCCCGATGCTTCGAACGGCAATGGATGGACGTATAATCATCAGCCGATGCTGGCTTATTGGAATGGACAGTTTTTCTATCAATACCTGGCAGATCCTTCTGACGAACACGTACCGCCTTCACAGACTTTTCTGATGACATCGAAGGATGGATATCGCTGGACAAATCCGGAAATTGTGTTTCCTCCTTATCAAGTTCCCGATGGATACACCAAAGAGTCTCGTCCGGGTGTGCAGGCCAAAGATCTGATTGCCATTATGCACCAGCGTGTCGGATTCTATGTTTCTAAATCCGGCAAGCTGATTACAATGGGAAATTATGGAGTTGCTTTGGATAAAAAAGATGATCCCAATGATGGAAACGGTATTGGCCGGGTGGTTCGTGAAATAAAGAAAGACGGTTCTTACGGACCGATCTATTTCATTTATTATAATCATGGATTTAATGAAAAGAATACTGATTATCCGTATTTTAAGAAAAGCAAGGATCGTGAGTTTGTGAAGGCTTGCCAGGAAATTCTTGACAATCCGCTGTATATGATGCAGTGGGTGGAAGAAGCCGACCGTGAAGATCCTATTCTCCCGCTGAAGAAAGGATACAAAGCATTCAATTGTTATACATTGCCGGATGGACGTATTGCCAGTCTTTGGAAACATGCGCTTACCTCTATCAGTGAGGATGGCGGACATACTTGGGCAGAGCCTGTGCTTCGTGCAAAAGGTTTCGTTAATAGCAACGCGAAAATTTGGGGACAGCGTTTAAGTGATGGTACATACGCTACTGTATATAATCCGTCGGAATTTCGTTGGCCGCTGGCTATATCTTTGAGTAAAGATGGATTGGAATATACAACATTGAATCTGGTGCATGGTGAAATCACTCCCATGCGTTATGGAGGAAATTATAAATCATACGGTCCTCAATATCCGCGTGGTATTCAGGAAGGTAATGGAGTACCTGCCGATGGTGATTTGTGGGTTTCTTACAGTGTGAACAAGGAAGATATGTGGATTTCCCGTATTCCTGTCCCGGTGGAAATAAATGCTTCAGCACATGCGGATGATGATTTCTCTAAAAATAAATCAATTGCGGAACTGACTGACTGGAATATTTATTCTCCGGTTTGGGCCCCTGTTTCTTTGGAGGATCAATGGTTGAAGTTGCAGGATAAAGATCCGTTTGATTATGCCAAAGTGGAACGTAAAATTCCGGCTTCTAAAGAATTGAGAGTATCATTTGATTTGAAAGCCGGCCAGAATAATAAAGGCACACTCCAGATTGAATTTCTGGATGAGAATGGAATAGCCTGTTCTCGTATGGAACTTACTGATGATGGCATTTTCCGATTGAAAGGCGGCTCCCGGTTTGCAAATATGATGAAATATGAAGCAGGAAAGGTTTATCATGTAGAAGCAGTCCTTTCTACTGTTGATCGTAATATTCAAGTATATGTAGATGGCAAGAGAGTAGGGCTGCGTATGTTCTATGCGCCCGTGGCTGCTGTGGAACGAATTGTATTCCGTACTGGCGTACCTCGTACATTCCCGACTGTAGATACTCCTGCCGACCAGACTTATGATCTGCCGGATGCAGGTGCGCAAGATCCATTGGCTGAATATGGCATTGCCAATGTGAAAACATCTTCCGCAGATAAAGATGCGTCTTCTGCTCTTTTAAAGTATGCTGACTTCAGTCATTATGCAGATTGTTTCAATGGCATGGAAGACGAAAATGTTGTTCAGGCAATTCCCAATGCAAAGGCTTCGGAATGGATGGAGGAAAATATTCCTTTGTTCGAGTGTCCGCAACATAACTTTGAAGAAATGTATTATTATCGTTGGTGGTCATTGCGTAAGCATATCAAAGAGACTCCTGTTGGCTATGGTATGACCGAGTTTCTCGTTCAGCGTTCTTATTCTGATAAATATAATTTGATTGCCTGTGCAATTGGACATCACATTTATGAAAGCCGTTGGTTGCGTGATCCGAAATATTTGGATCAGATTATTCATACATGGTATCGTGGCAATGATGGCGGTCCGATGAAGAAAATGGATAAGTTCAGCTCATGGAACGCAGATGCTGTTTTGGCTCGTTACATGGTAGATGGTGATAAGGACTATCTGCTGGATATGAAGAAAGATCTGGAAACCGAATACCAGCGTTGGGAACGTACGAACCGTTTGAAGAACGGATTGTATTGGCAGGGTGACGTACAGGATGGTATGGAAGAATCAATCAGTGGCGGACGGAGGAAGAAATATGCCCGGCCGACAATCAATAGCTATATGTATGGCAATGCCAAAGCACTTTCATGTATAGGAATTCTTTCCGGTGATGAGGGGATGGCTATGAAATATGGCATGAGAGCGGATACTTTGAAAAATCTGGTAGAAAATGAATTGTGGAATACACGTCATCAGTTTTTTGAGACGATGCGTACGGACTCTTCTGCGAATGTGCGTGAAGCAATTGGATATATTCCCTGGTATTTCAACCTACCGGATACCACCCAAAAGTATGAAATTGCCTGGAAGGAAATTATGGATGAAAAAGGCTTCTCTGCTCCTTATGGACTGACAACTGCAGAACGTCGTCATCCGGAATTCCGTACACGTGGAGTAGGCAAGTGTGAGTGGGACGGTGCTATCTGGCCGTTTGCTTCCGCACAGACATTGACAGCAATGGCTAACTTTATGAATAATTATCCGCAGACTGTATTGTCTGACAGTGTATATTTCCGTCAGATGGAATTGTATGTGGAATCACAGTACCATCGTGGTCGCCCCTATATTGGTGAATATTTGGATGAGGTGACCGGTTATTGGCTGAAAGGAGATCAGGAACGTAGCCGTTATTATAACCATTCCACTTTCAACGACTTGATAATTACAGGACTGATCGGGCTTCGTCCGCGTTTGGATAATACGATTGAAGTGAACCCCTTAATTCCTGCCGACAAGTGGGATTGGTTCTGCTTGGATAATGTATTATATCACGGTCATAATCTGACGATTCTTTGGGATAAGAATGGTGATCGTTATCATTGCGGAAAAGGATTACGCATTTTTGTAGATGGTAAGGAAGTAGGGCAGGCGGATACATTGACAAAAATCGTTTGTGAAAATGCACTCAAATGGTAAGTTAGAGTTCACCACAGATTACACAGATTATTTTCATTTTCGTTGAATCCCCATAGTGAATTAGGGTATTGATATACATATTTATTTAATCTGTGTGAATCTGTGTAATCCGTGGTGCCTCTTAAATTCGAACGAATAAAAGATACTTGAAAAATGAAATTCAAAAAGATTCTTCTTTCATTGCTAATTTGTTTGTCTTGTTTTGTACAGGCGAAAAATATAACCATCAGTCGTCTTACCTGTGAGATGCAGGAAGGGCTGGTAGTGGTCGAAAGTTCACCCCGTTTGGGCTGGGTGATGGAATCGCCGGAAAATGGGACGCGACAATCTGCCTATGAGATTGATATTCGGGAAGCTTTTACAGGGCGTTCCGTTTGGAATAGTGGGAAGGTTTATTCTTCGCAGAGCCAGTTAGTTTCTACAAAGGGGGCAGATATACGTCCTGATAACTCATTTAATTATAGTTGGCGCGTTCGTGTTTGGGATGAAACAGATACACCTTCCGAGTGGAGCAATGAAGCGAAATTCCGGGCAGTACCCGAAAGGTTATCTTCGGGGCAGTGGATTGGAGCTATTACCCGACAAAATGCTCATTTACCGGAAGGGCGTAAGTTCCACGGTGGAGAGCTGAAGAAACCGGAAGTGAAAGCTGCTTGGGAAGCAGTGGACACTTTGGCAAAGAAAAGTATTTGTTTGAGAAGAACATTCCAGGTAGGAGATGCGAAAGAAGGGGGTGCAAACCGTAAACCGGGCAAGAAAATAGTGGAGGCAACGGCATACGTTTGTGGTCTGGGATTCTATGAGTTTTCTTTGAATGGCAAAAAGGTGGGTAACAGTGAGTTTGCCCCATTGTGGAGTGATTATGATAAAACTGTTTACTATAACACATACGATGTGACGGAACAATTGCGGCGTGGTGAAAATGTCGTAGGAATCTTATTGGGGAATGGATTCTATAATGTGCAGGGGGGGCGTTATCGCAAATTACAGATCAGCTTTGGTCCTCCCACACTTTTATTTGAGCTGGTTATTAACTACGAAGATGGAACATGTACGACGGTTCATTCCGATAATAATTGGAAATATGATTTTAGTCCGGTAACCTTCAATTGCATATATGGAGGAGAAGATTATGATGCGCGTCGTGAACAGAAAGGATGGAATCAGATTGGCTTTGATGACAGTCATTGGCGTCCGGTAGTCATACAGGAAGCTCCTAAAGGAATACTTCGTCCACAGATGGCGGCTCCAGTGAAAATCATGGAACGGTATGATATTCAAAAGGTAACCAAACTAAATGCGGACCAAGTTGCATCAGCTTCTGTATCAACTAAGAGAACAGTCGATCCTTCTGCTTTTGTGTTGGATATGGGACAGAATTTGGCTGGCTTTCCGGAAATAAAAGTACGTGGCAAACGTGGTCAGAAAGTAACTTTGATTGTAGCCGAAGCATTGACAGAGGAAGGTGCTTGCAATCAGCGTCAGACAGGGCGTCAACACTATTACGAATACATTCTGAAAGGGGAAGGCGATGAAATCTGGCACCCTCGTTTCTCTTATTACGGTTTTAGATATATTCAGGTAGAGGGTGCTGTCTTAAAAGGACAGAAGAATCCGCAGAAATTGCCTGTATTAAAGAATATTCAATCCTGTTTCGTATATAATTCAGCCAAGAAAGTTTCCACTTTCGAATCATCCAACCGGATATTTAATGCTGCCCATCGATTGATCGAGAAAGCGGTTCGCAGCAATATGCAGTCTGTGTTTACGGATTGTCCGCATCGTGAGAAACTTGGGTGGCTGGAACAGGTACATCTGAATGGTCCGGGTTTGTTGTATAACTATGATTTGACAGCATACGCTCCGCAGATTATGCAAAATATGGCAGATGCACAACATTCCAACGGGGCCATGCCGACAACTGCTCCGGAATACGTGATTTTTGAAGGTCCGGGTATGGATGCTTTTGCCGAATCTCCGGAGTGGGGTGGTTCTTTGGTTATTTTCCCTTTTATGTACTATGAGACTTATGGAGACGATTCATTGATTAAGAAATATTATCCGAATATGCGTCGTTACGTGGATTATCTCAAGACTCGTGCAGATAAAGGTATTCTTTCTTTCGGATTGGGAGACTGGTATGATTACGGAGATTTTCGTGCGGGATTCTCACGGAATACACCCGTTCCTTTGGTGGCTACTGCGCATTATTACATGACAGTCATGTATTTGGTACAAGCTGCGAAAATGGTAGGTAATGACTTTGACATTCATTATTACACTTCGTTGGCACAGGATATAATGGTTGCATTTAATAAATGTTTTTTTCATAAAGATACGGCACAATATGGTACAGGAAGCCAATGCAGTAATGCGCTTCCGTTGTTCCTCCAAATGACGCAGGATGCAGATGAACAAGATAACTACCGACCGGATGCAGATTTGAATGAGAAAGTATTCGCGAATCTGATAAAAGATGTGGAAGCACATGGCAACCGTTTGACTACCGGTGATGTGGGAAACCGTTATCTGATTCAGACATTGGCGCGTAATGGAGAACATGAACTTATTTATAAAATGTTCAATCATGAAGAAGCTCCCGGATATGGTTTCCAGTTAAAATTCGGCGCTACAACTTTGACCGAGCAATGGGACCCCCGTCAAGGTTCTTCCTGGAATCACTTTATGATGGGACAGATTGATGAATGGTTCTTTAATTCACTGGTCGGTATTCGTCCTTCTACCACTCTAAAACAAGGTTATCAGAAGTTCATCATCGCTCCCCAACCTGTGGGAGATTTGAAATATGTCAAAGCGTCGTATGAAACTTTATACGGTACCATTAATGTGGACTGGACTTGTGAGAATGGGACTTTCACTTTAAACGTGTCTGTTCCGGTGAATACTACCGCTGTTGTTTATCTCCCGGGCGGAAAAGAACCGAAAGAAATACAGAGCGGAACATATCAATTGGTTTGTGCAAAATAAAAGAACCTTTTTGTATATATTTGTAGAATTAAAAAACAATGTATTCGTATAAAAAATCATGCAGCATCTTTATTTTAATCATGTAGCATGTTTGAAAAAAACATCTCAATGATTGTCTTCAAACATTGGGAAGAAAAAAAGATTCTATTAGCATGATTTTTTAGAAGGAAACGATGAAATATACTTTAATAATATCGATTATGAATTTACGAACAACTCTTTTTGTCTTTCTTTGCTTCTGTGCAACCACAGTTCTTCGTGCCGAGCGTGTAGATATGCTGAAGGCCGGTGCAAAAGCAAATGGCAAGACTCTTAATACAAAGCTAATCAATTCAACGATTGACCGTCTGAACCGTGGCGGCGGAGGTACTCTTTTCTTTCCTGCCGGAACTTACCTGACGGGGAGTATCCATCTGAAAAGTAATATTACACTGGAGTTGGAAGCCGGAGCTACCTTGCTCTTTTCCGATAACTTTGATGACTATCTTCCTTTTGTCGAGGTTCGTCATGAAGGAGTGATGATGAAAAGTTTCCAGCCTTTGATTTATGCGGTAGATGCCGAGAATATTACGATCAAAGGAGAAGGAACTTTGGACGGACAAGGAAAGAAATGGTGGATGGAGTTCTTTCGTGTCATGATTGATTTGAAAGACAATGGCATGCGTGATGTGAATAAATATCAGTCCATGTGGGATGCAGCAAATGATACGACAGCAATTTATGCTGAAACGAACAAGGATTATGTAAATACATTGCAACGTCGCTTTTTCCGTCCTCCGTTCATTCAGCCCGTTCGTTGTAAGAAAGTAAAGATTGAAGGAGTGAAAATCATAAATTCTCCCTTCTGGACGGTCAATCCGGAGTTTTGCGACAATGTAACTATAAAGGGGATCACCATAGATAATGCGCCCTCACCAAATACGGACGGAGTGAATCCGGAATCCTGCCGCAACGTACATATCAGCGACTGCCATATATCAGTAGGAGACGATTGCATCACAATCAAGTCGGGAAGAGATGCGCAGGCCCGTCGTTTGGGAGTACCTTGCGAGAATATCACTATCACCAACTGCACCATGCTTTCCGGTCACGGAGGCGTTGTTATCGGCAGCGAGATGAGTGGGAGTGTGCGTAAAGTTACTATTTCTAATTGCGTGTTTGACGGAACAGATCGTGGAATCCGTATTAAGTCGACCCGTGGAAGGGGAGGAGTCGTTGAAGATATTCGTGTCAGCAACGTCGTAATGAGCAACATTAAACAGGAAGCTGTCGTATTGAATTTGAAATACAGTAAAATGCCTGTCGAACCTAAGAGTGAACGCACTCCGATATTCCGTAACGTACATATCAGCGGAATGACTGTGACAAACGTAAAGACTCCGATCAAAATAGTGGGCTTGGAAGAAGCGCCGATATCTGACATCGTTTTGCGTGATATTCACATTCAAGAAGGGAAACAGAAATGTATCTTCGAAAATTGTGAACGTATCACGATGGATGACGTAATCGTCAATGGTGAAGTAATTAAAAGCACCACAAATACTACAGATTAACACAGATTTTTAATTCGACTAAATTATAAGAATAATAAATCTGTGAAAATCTGTGTAATCTGTGGTGAAAAAACAACTTACATAAATTAAAAATAAATGAAACGAATCCTTTTTACTATGCTTCTTGCCGCATCTCTTTCGGCCGAAGCCCAGACGCAAACATACGAGACGGAATTTGCCCGTCCCTTGAATGAAGTACTGACGGATATACAGAACCGTTTCGGAGTCCGTTTGAAATATGACATTGATACGGTGGGAAAAGTGCTGTCTTATGCCGATTTCCGTATTCGTCCTTATTCCGTGGAAGAATCCTTGACGAATGTATTGGCACCTTTCGATTATAAATTTGTTAAGCAGAAAGGAAATATGTATAAGCTGAAAGCATACGAGTATCCACGTCGTACAGATGCAGACGGAGAGAAGATGCTGGCTTATCTGAATACACTCTATACAGACCAACAGTCCTTTCAACTTCGTGCCGATTCTCTGAAAAAAGAGGTACGTCAGCGTTTAGGTATTGATACTTTGTTGGCTCAATGTGTCAAAACCAAACCTATTCTTTCAAAGATACGTAAGTTTGATGGCTATACCGTGCAGAATTTCGCACTTGAAACACTTCCCGGATTATACATTTGCGGTTCTATCTATACGCCCCAATCGAAAGGAAAACATGCGTTGATAATCTGCCCTAACGGACATTTTGGTGGCGGACGTTATCGGGAAGACCAACAACAACGTATGGGAACTTTAGCACGTATGGGAGCTGTTTGTGTAGACTATGATTTGTTCGGATGGGGAGAGTCGGCTTTGCAAGTTGGCAGTGCGGCACACCGTAGTAGCGCGGCGCACACTATTCAGGCAATGAACGGCTTACTGATTCTTGACTACATGCTTGCTTCCCGTAAGGACATTGATACCAGCCGTATCGGTACGAATGGCGGTTCGGGTGGAGGTACCCATACTGTATTGTTGAGCGTATTAGATGATCGTTTCACCGCTTCAGCTCCGGTAGTGAGCCTGGCTTCTCACTTCGACGGTGGCTGTCCCTGCGAAAGCGGAATGCCTATTCAACTATCTGCAGGAGGAACCTGTAATGCGGAATTAGCCGCTACTTTTGCTCCTCGTCCACAACTGATCGTATCGGATGGCGGCGACTGGACGGCCAGTGTTCCTACTCTTGAATTTCCTTATCTGCAACGAATCTACGGATTCTACCAGGCAAAAGATAAAGTAACGAATGTACATCTTCCCAAAGAGAAACATGACTTTGGCCCGAATAAGCGGAATGCTGTTTATGACTTCTTCGCAGAAGTATTCAAATTGGATAAAAAGATGTTGGATGAAAGCAAGGTCACCATTGAACCGGAATCCGCTATGTATAGTTTTGGCGAAAAAGGAGCTTTGCTTCCTGAAGGCGCCATCCGTTCTTTTGACAAGGTAGCTGCTTATTTTGACAAGAAGGCTTTTGCTAATTTAAAATCAGATGCTTCTCTCGAAAAGAAAGCCATCGACTGGGTAGCTTCTTTAGAGTTGAACGATGATAAAAAAGCAGGTTTTGCAGTAACTGCCATTTATAATCATCTTCGTAAAGTGCGTGACTGGCACAATGAGCACCCTTATACAACAATCCCCGAGGGTATCAATCCCCTGACAGGCAAACCGCTTTCTAAGCTCGACCGTGAAATGATTGCAGATTCTGCTATGCCGAAAGAAGTGCATGAAAGGCTAATGAAAGATTTACACAGAGTATTGACGGAAGAACAGATTGAACAAATCCTGGATAAATACACGGTAGGTAAAGTTGCTTTTACCTTGAAAGGTTATCAGGCCATCGTGCCCAATATGACGGAGGAGGAAACGACTTTTGTTCTGGAACAGTTGAAACTGGCTCGCGAACAGGCTATTGACTACAAGAATATGAAGCAGATTTCTGCTATCTTCGAAATTTATAAAACCAAATGCGAACAGTATTTCAATGAGCATGGTCGCAACTGGCGGCAGATGTTCAAAGATTACGTGAATAAGCGAAACGCAGAAAAGAAGGCTCAAGGAAAGAAATAAATGAGGGTAAACCCTTAACCTCCTACATAACCGGAAAATCTCCGGGATAATAGAAGAATATAATAGAGCTATGCTTTGCAACTGACAAAGCATAGCTTTATCATATCTAAAGCTATGCTTTAGTTCCCCTAAAACACTGCTATAATTTATTTCTTCACGATTACTAAACATCTTTTTCGCAGAAAATGTGTTATTTTGTAGATGGCTAACAGAAATGTATATGATATGGATAAGCAAAAAGTAGCATTAGTCCTTTCCATGGGTGGAGCACGTGGAATAGCACATATAGGAGTAATTGAAGAATTACTTCGTCACAACTTTGAGATTACTTCCATTGCAGGAAGTTCCATGGGAGCAATGGTGGGAGCAATGTATGCTTCAGGAAAAATGGAAGAATGTAAAGAATGGCTGTATAGTTGGGACAAACGCAAGATGTGGGAATTGGCGGATCTTACCTTAAGCCGGGATGGATTAGTGAAAGGTGACCGTTTTATTAAAGAACTGAAACAAATTATTCCGGACATGAATATTGAAGACCTGCCTGTCCCTTATGTAGCGATGGCTACGGATATTGTCCGCGATCAGGAAGTCAGGTTTGACAGAGGGAGCTTACATGAAGCTATTCGTGCGTCTATTTCTATCCCTATGCTTTTCCGCCCATTAAGAAAAGACGGTATGGTATTGATTGATGGAGGTATTCTGAATCCTCTTCCATTGAGTCATGCGCAACGTACTGAAGGAGACATTCTGATAGCTGTCGATGTGAATGCACCCATTGAAATCGGAAAGAAAAAGAAAATGTCTCCTTATAATCTGTTGACAGAATCTTCGAGAATGATGATGCAACAAATCACTCGTTACCAGATAGAACGTTGTCAGCCGGATATCTTAATTCAAATTTCCGGCGATACGTATGATATGTTGGAGTTCCATCATGCTGCTTCGATAGTGAAAACTGGAGTGGAAGTTGCTCGAAGAATATTAATGCAATAAATAGTATTCATTAAAGTGATAGATTTTTATTCAATATAAATCATCTTTTTCGTCATTCCCCCGTCAATCGTGATGTTTTCTCCATTGATGAAATCATTGTTTTCCTCGCAGAGAAACAGACACATGCGGGCAATATCTTCCGGTTTACCTACCCGGCGTGAAGGATGCTGTGAATGGTCTTCCGGTTGGAGTTGATTATAATCATGGGTCTGTATCCATCCCGGAGCAATGGAATTTACGGTGATATTCCATTCGGATAAAGACAAAGCCAATGCATGAGTCAAAGAATAGATACCACCTTTCGAAGCTGCATAACCTTCACTTCCCGGTTCACTCATCAGATAACGTGTAGAGCAGATATTTATAATTCGGCCGTATGGGTTGGGAGAGGGCTGCTTTTTACGATGGATGGCAAGCAGCCGGGAAGTGATGAATACAGGACGCAGGTTAATAGAAAGAATTTTGTCGAAATCCTCTACACTTGTTTCTGTGATAGAAGAAAATTTGCTGATACCGACGTTGTTGACAATAATATCAATATCGTTCCATTCGGCAAGAATGGTTTGCATACAACTTTCAAGTGCGTTTTTATCACTTACGTCGACCTTATGGAACATAGCCCCGGTTGCCTTCGCAGTCTCCTGTCCCGATGTTTCGTTTATATCACAAAAGGCAACTTGATTTCCAGCTAGGCAAAAAGCTTCTACTATTGCTTTGCCTATTCCTTCCGCTCCGCCTGTTATAAATACTCTTCTTTTTGAATCCTCCGGTTTTGAAACCGTTGAAGTGTGAGACTTCGATTCAGCCGGACGTACTGCTGTTAGTTTCTTCTTACCATATTTTTGTGCTTGTTTCCAAGCAGCTTTTCGGGCTTCGTATTGTTCCTGTTGTCTTTCTATGTAATTATCTGCCATCGTTATTTTTTATTTATTGGCAAATGTAAAGTATAAAATGGATAAATACAAGAATCGACCGCTCTTTTGCGGGCAAAGGAGCGGTCGATTTCATTCAGATGATCGTTCAATATTTAAAACTTCGTCGGATCTATCTCTGCATATTTAATTCGTTGACGACGCCATGTATAAATGGCATGCAGCTTCCCGTCTTTCCCCTGAATAATGCTAGGGTAAGAGTATTGGCTGATCGGACTATCTTCTAATGTAAGAACAGGCTGCCAATTGATACCATCTTCTGAAACGGCCACACAGAGCGGAGTACGCGGACCTTTCGGAGTTCCGGGCAATGTAGAGAAATTATTGTAGATAAGGATATGTCTACCGTCTTTCATTGTCACGGCATCCGTACCGGAATTATTATTCGGGACATCCAGCAACGTAACTTTACTCCATGTGTCACCATTATCACTGCTCCACGCAGTTGCTACCTGTGCGTTACGTGTACGGCAGAGTATCTGTAATCTTCCATCCTTATGCTTCAAAATACTGGGTTGTATTGCATAAACAGGTTTGGCTCCTTCTCCTTCGATCGCTTCTCCGCCTTCCTGGTCATCCACATTCACACCTCCCTTTTTACGATTTTGGGTGGGGACAGATAACTCGGCATCCAGTGGTCCGACCATCTTCCAGGTCTTGCCTTTATCATCGGAAATCTCGAAATGGACACGCCATCCGTTACTTCCTTCCGTACTGGAAGGGCAGATGATACGCCCATTGATATATTCCGGTTTATTCTTAATAGGTCCAAGAAAACCTTTCGGAAGCGCTTCGCGTTTGCTCCAGGTTTTTCCTCCGTCGCGTGAACGGACAAGCCATCCTGTCCAGTCGCTCACTTTCAAACCTATTTTATAAAACAGAATCAGGTCACCTCCGGGAATCTGGAAAAGAACCGGGTTCCAGCAAGCTTTTCTGCGGGCAATAAGTGTTCCTTTTGCATCTTTCACCGGGGTACAGGTTGAATCGATTCCGGCCAATACTGCTTGTGGGTCTTTGAGTGAAAACACACCGTCGGCAGCAAGTTTGGGGGCGGTCCATTCTTTAGAGCCTTTAGGTTTACGACATACCCAGATGCAACAATCCGGATTGCGCTCTTTGGTTCCTCCGAAGAAAGAGGCTACGAGATCACCATTTTTCAGCTCTACTATCGTAGCTCCATGACATTCGGGGAAAGAAGCGTTTTCATACAGAAATTCATCAGTCAGAATAGCCGTATTCCGGGTGGGAATGTCTACACTGAAATGATATTTTCCCGAACCGATTTTTTCTTTCCGTCCATCCGGAAGATGTACTTCCCCCGTCGTATTGGCGGGAAGTTCGATATCCCATTCCAAATGTGTGGGAGTCTTTGTCCATCGGCTGGTTATTTTTCCGTAGATACTCATGTACGATGCATCCACGTTACTCAACTCCTGAATTTCAAAAGCCGGCTGGAAGACGATATGCTTGTAACCGGACTTCCAGCGGTCCGCACGGATACCTGCTAGGTTATTGAAGCACCAAGGCAATAAATCACCTAAAAGCATCACGTGATTACCGCTATTCATTTCAGGATTTGCCGTATCACCGTTCCATAACTCCCAAATAGTGGTAGCACCTTTTTCAACCATATATCCCCAGGAAGGATATGTTTTATTGGTAGCCAGTAGATAAGCTACATTGGCATGACCGCGACGGCTCAATTCACGCAATAGCCATTGTACACCGATTACTCCGGTACTTATATGTCCCTTGTTGGTTGTAATAATGGAAGTTACGGCATTTTTAGCTACTTCATTGATGTAGTTCTTTGGCACTAGACCAAAAGCAAGTGGCAAGATATTGGCAGTAACTGTGTTGTTACCATAGAAAATACTGTCCGGATATAAGGTATGTCCCGGTACGGGAGAAGTACCTTCTTTTATGTGTAGAAAACGGGCATTGAATGCGTCTTTCATGCGATGTTCCAAATCTTCCCATTCTTCTGCGTCAGCTTTCAGCCCTTGCAGGCTTGCAAAGCGGTGCATCAGTTGTAATACCTTTAGATAATAAGCCGTTGCGATCAAAGCTCCGTCAGTCTTGCGGGAAGGGTCCTTACTATGAATTAACTCCAGTGATTCGGGCGGAACGCACCAGTCACCATATTTATCTTTGGTGATGATAAAATCTTCTGTCATGTAGTATTCCCGGATATGAGATACCCACTTCTTGATAGCCGGATAATTCTCTTCGATCGGACGTTTATCTCCAAAGTTTGTGAAAAGCATGTCGCAGGCCATTGGTAAAGCGGCAGGCCAGGTCACATTGTCCGAGTAGTAGTTCCAGTATGCCGGGGCTACATCAGGAATACAGCCGTCTTCCCGTTGTGCTTCGCGGATGTCACGCGTCCATTTGGTATACATGGCGTAATTATCGAAAAGCATGCTTTCTCCCCAACAGCCCATGGTACGGTCACCCAACCATGGTTGGCGTTCATTCCGTTGCGGACAGTCAACCGGCATCCCTTTATAGTTGCTCCGGATTCCCCAAAATGCATTACGGATAATCTTATTCAGAGTTTCGTCAGAACAGTTGAAAGTACCAGTATGCTCCATTTCATCTTCTACTACTTCGGCAACGAAATCTTCTGCCTTCGCATTCGGATAACCGCTGACTTCTACATAACGGAACCCATGATAAATAAAACGAGGTGCCCAGGTAGCATCTTTTGTTTCGCGTCCGCTGACAACATATACATCTGTAGAACGGGCATCCCTGAAGTTTCTTGTATAAAGTTCGCCATTGTCTTGCAGACTTTCTGCAAAACGGAGACGGATGCTATCGCCAGCCTGTCCTTTTATCCGGAAACGTACCCAGCCCGCCATATTCTGACCGATATCCAGGATATATTTGTTACCAAGCTTTTTAATAGAAACGGGCTTCAGGGTTTCTGTAACTTTCATGCCCGGCATCATTTGTGCGCGCAATGTTCCTGAAGGAATACTGACACGTTGGGCCGGCATCCAGTTTTTGTCATCATATCCGGTTTGAGTCCAGGCTCCTAGCTCTTTACGGGCATCATATTCTTCGCCATCATATTCATTATTGCTACGGATAGGACCTTCAGTAGTCAATTTCCATGAAGTGTTTGTAGCAATCGTTTCTTTGCTGCCGTCTGCATATTCCACAATCAGATTCAACCGGAGTTTAGGATAACCGAAAGTCGGTATCTTATACGGTTTATAGTTCTGACGCATCGTATAGAAGCGACCATTTCCAAGAGTTACTCCAATAGCATTTTCTGTTTGAAGCAGTGAAGTAACATCGTATGTGTTGTACAGAATTGTTTTCCGGTAGTCGGTAGGAGCAGGTGCCAGTACTTGATTGCCGATGCGTTGTCCGTTGATAAACAACTCGTACAATCCCATTCCGGCGATATGTACTGTGGCACGTTTCACACTTTTCTTTACTGCAAACTCTTTACGGAGATAACGGGCTGCCAAACGGCTCCATTGTGTTTCGCTGTCTCCGGGAGCGGCCCTGTCCAAGCCGATCCATTGCCCTTGCCAGTCCGCTTCATTAAATAGTCCGGTGGTCCAGAAAGCCGGAGCACTCCAATTTGTTGCACCTTTGTTGGTGTCTATTTTCACTTTCCAATAGTAGGAGGCATTACATTTTAATGTTTTTCCCTGATAAGTGATCCATTGGGAAGCGTCAGATTCAATCTTTCCTGAATCCCAAATATCTCCTTTTCCTTGTTCCAATAGCTCCGGGGAAGATGCGACAAGAATGTGATACGCAGTTTGTATCACATTCTGTTCATCCGATTCGATGCGCCAACTCAATCGGGGTTGGCGCACATCGATACCTGCCGGATTTTTCAACTGCTCCGTTCGCAGGTCAGTGATACCTATGGCTGCGTATAGTGAACCTGCAAAGAGCAGAAGAAAGAAAAATGATACTATTCTTTTATTCATAAGTATGTTCTCATAATTCGTTTATATAATAAATTTAGGCACGGATTGCACGGATTAATGCTGTTGTTTTACTTATCTGTCATTCTGAAAACCGTAAAATCCGTGTAATCTGTGCCTAATAATACAAAATTATTTAGCCCATTTTTGTTGTGCATTTGGTAATTCTGTCCAGGCCTTCTCCACATAGTTCTTACTACTATCCACTACAATCAGAATATGATCGTTTCCACTGCAATAACCACTGTCGTGCTGGAATTTGTGCACTCCGTTATCAAATTCTCCGATGTATTCCAGTTTACCATCTTTCGTGGTGTACCACCAAGCATTCTTTTTCGCGCCGCTAATCTTGCTGAAATCAACTTCTATCGGACGTCCGGTATAGTTGTATACCATCAGATAATCATTTCCACGTGTAGCGATAGCGCGGTCATAACGTTCTCCATTCTGTCCTGTGATGATAGACTGATCGGGTATGCGTTCAAAGAACGGGAAAGTCAACATCAGGTTTTTCAGATACTTCATCTGATTGTAGCCCGGATCATTCAACGCATCATACCAAGGTTTCTTTGCACCATAAGCACCACCTACACCCGGTTTGATAAATTGCATGATGGAATTATGACCGTAAGTATGTCCGAAAGAACCTGCAAATACAGACCAATAAGCATAACGACGTACGTCATAATCCTTCCACAACAGTTCGTTTTCATCGTGCAGACCATGAGGTATTTCTTCATAGATCGGTTCACCGTCAATCACAGGCTTCATGGGTTTCATGGCCAGGCTGCGTTCTACAAAACGCCAGTTATCTTCTTCCGTATTTTCTTCGATAGGGTAGTCACCATCTCCGAAACGTTGCCCGTAGCGACGATGTCCGCTTTGAAACATGTTGAAATCCAACCAGGGAGCGTTATTGAACCAAGTTGCGGAAGTTGTTCTTCCACGTGGATGGAATGTCATCAGGTGATTTTTGTCGATAGCTTTGATAGAGGTTGCCAAAGCTTCCCATTCAGCAGTTTTCACGTCGCCACGGATATCTCCACCGATAAACCAGATAATATTCGGTTCGTCCTTATAACGCTCTGCCAAAAACTTGCCGTATGCTTTTGCCTGTTCTACAGTCATCTCGCCCCGGTTCACCGGGCTTCCCCAAATGCAGACCATGCCGATATACTGACCTTTCTTGGCTGCTGTACGGATAATGTAATCCATGTGATCCCAATAACCGTATACGCCTTTTTGATTGATGTTTTTGAAGTTGTATCCGTCAATCATCGAATATTGTCCGTAGATATTCATAGACGGAACATTATTCAACGTTTGAACCTGAATCACGTTGTATCCACGACGTTTGCATTGTTCCAGGTAATATTCGGCTTCATCCCGGTTCAAGCGTTCAGGCAATAGCCAACCGGTTTCTCCTAACCAAAAGAAAGGAGCACCGTTTTCGTGTTTCAGGTAACGTCCCTCTTCGGAAACTACGAGTTTGCCGTTGTCCCAGGGGATATACGTCTTTTGTGTTTTCTTCTGTGCTGCAGCCGAAGTTGCCATTGTCAATAGCAGCAACAAAAGGGGAAGAATCTTGAATTTTCTCATTGTATTTTATCGTTTTTAGTTTATTTTTTAGTCATTTTCTCATACTCAATAGCAGCCAAGATGAATGAACCTACCGATTTCGGATCATTTTCTATGATCGGTTCACTGATATAATACTCAAATGAGCCGTCACGATATCTTTTTGAATCTCCGCCCAATCCTGCAACAGCACAGCAATTGGTAATTGTATAGCTGCCATCCTCTTCCAAACGGGTAAATGTCTTTACCATTCCGTCAAAGGCTTTTTGTGTCGGTTCGATATACTCGTTGCCAATATATCCTTTATTGATAGCTTTGGCAAGCGTATAGATAAACAGGGCAGTGGCAGATGATTCCAAATAATTACCTTCACGTGCTCCCTGATCGGTTACCTGATACCAGGTTCCGGATGAAGGATCTTGGTATTTCACAATCGCTTTTGCCAATCCCTGTAGAATTTGTATAATGCTGTCACGTCCGGCTGTTTCCTGTGGCAGGAAGTCCAGTACATCTACAATAGCAGCTCCATACCATCCGATACTGCGACTCCAAAAATTAGGAGAACAACCTGTTTCAGGATTTGACCATTTCTGTTCGCGACTTTCATCCCATCCGTGATAAAAAAGCCCTGTTGCAGGATCATAAGTCTTGCTATTTATCAAAAGAATCTGTTTTGTTGCTTCGTCAAATAAAGCGGGCTCATTAAAAGTAGCACCATATTGAACCAGATAAGGAGAAGCCATAAAAATTCCGTCCAGCCACATTTGATGAGGATATCTCAATTTATGCCAGAATCCTCCCTCACTGGTACGGGGTTGCTCTGCCATTTGCTTGCGCAAAGTATCCATGGCTATTTTGTAACGTTCGTCTCCGGTCTGTGCGTAAAGATCGAAAAGAATCTTTCCGCCGTTGACATTATCAATATTGAATGAAAGATATTTCATGGTTTTGATATGTCCGTTAGCATCGATCAGACTATCTGCATATATTTTGGCATACTCATAATATACGCTGTCCCCGGTATGTTTCCATTCTTCCAACATGGATTTCACTACTAATCCGTGGGTATATCCCCAGCGTGGTTTTTTAGCTTTTTCAATCATCCAGGGTTCGGGGAAACGTTTCATTTCGGAGCGTGCCATGCGTTCACTCCATTTTTCCGTTTCTGTTTTTTGAGGTGCTGCGCAAGCCAGGAAACAAGCAGTTCCACAGGCGACAATCAGTTTCAATAAGTTTTTGTTCATATCGGTCGAGTTATTATTTTCCAATCAATACATATTCTTTTCCTGCTTTGGTAGGTAGGTCATAGAGGTATGTCTCTGCAATTTCCACTTTGTTCAAGTTGGCCTTTTCGTTAATCAATGGCTCCGGAATGGTGGGGACTGCATAAAGAGGGTTCGGATTTTCACCTTTGGCACGCTTCAAGCCATTCCCGGTTAATGGGTTGAGCGAACGTAAACGACAATTTCCTCCCTTATGAGATTTGACAACCAGTCGGCTGACTTTCCCGTTTTTCCAACTCAAATCAAGTTCGAAACCTCCACGGGCAATGATTCCTTTGATAGAACCTTCTTTCCAAACGGTAGGCAGTGCGGGAAGCAAATATATAAAACCGTCGTAGCTTTGCATCAACATCTCTGCAATGCCTGCGGCACAACCAAAGTTTCCATCAATCTGAAATGGCGGATGCGCATCGAACAGGTTAGGGTAGGTGCCTCCTTTTTTCTTTTCATTGCGTACGAGAGTCAGCTGGTCAGTTATCAGCTTGTAGGCGTGGTCGCCATCAAGCAGGCGTGCCCAAAGGCAAACTTTCCATCCCATGCTCCACCCGGTCGACGGGTCGCCACGATGAATCAGAGAAGTACGTGCTGCATCAAATAGTTCAGGAGTACGGTAAGGGGAAATCTGATTGCTGGGGAAGAGTCCGTACAAATGAGAAATGTGACGATGCACGTCCTTCGGATCATCCCAGTCGAACATCCACTCTTGTAATTGCCCCCAATGTCCCACCTGCATGGGAGCCATTTCTTTGAGACGTTGTGTCAGATGAGAGGCAAACTTCTGATCTGTATCCAGTATTTGAGAAGCAGATATAATTGCTGTCCAAAGATCGAAAATCAATTGGTTGTCCATGGTGCATCCGGCAGCTGTAGTAGCTTTCCCGTTACTTCCCGAATGTACATTCTCCGGTGAATTACTGGGGCAGACTACCAGCCAGTTGTGTACGGGTTCTTTCACCATAATTTCATCAAAGAAACGTCCGGACTCTTTCAGTATCGGATAGACAGAACGCAGGAATTCCACATCTCCGGTGTATAGATAACGCTCCCAAAGATGTCGGCAAAGCCATGCGCCACCACTGGGCCACATACCCGAAGGAGCTTTGTCAACTGCTCCTGTAATGCGCCATATATCCGTGTTATGATGCAACACCCATCCGTTGGCTCCATACATAATCTTAGCCGTCTCTTTACCTGTGTCACTCACTTCTTTTATCAGACGGAATAACGGTTCATTCAGTTCACTTAGATTCGTTACTTCCGAAGGCCAGTAATTCATTTCCAAATTGATGTTACAAGTATATTTGCTATCCCAGGAAGGGAATAATTTGTCATTCCAAATTCCTTGTAAATTGGCGGGTTGTCCTCCCGGTTGGGAAGAACAGATCAACAAATAACGTCCGAATTGAAAATAGGTGGCAACTAGATGTGTGTCATTGGTGTTTTTGAAATTCTCCACACGCTTATCGGTGGTTACATTCGCATATTGGTCTCGTCCCAAATCAAGAGAAACCCGTGTCAGATATTGTCGGTAAAAATCAACATGATTCTTCTTCGATTCAATGAACGGATGAACCATTGCTTTCGCCAAATAATTCTTTGCTCGCTCTGTCTGATTACCGGTGATGTCTTGATAGTTGTTGAAATTAGTTGCAATGGATACATAGATAACCGCTTCGTCGGCTTTCTCAACAGAAAGTATTCCATCGGCACAAGCTATTTTCCCACCTTTATTTTTAGCAGTCAATCTGCCTTGAAATTCTACTTTTCCTTTCAATCCTTCATGCAAGGAAGAGACTCCCGAGAGTGTCACACAGTTTCCCTCTTCAGAAGCAATCATAACATCCTGGTGAGGAGAAGTGAGTTGTGCATTGAAAGTAATTTGTCCGGGACGATTGGCGGTCAGTCGTACCATTACTACCTGATCGGTGAATGAGGTGATCGTTTCGCGTTGATACTGCACTCCGTCTACTTCATAACGTACGATTGCACGTGCGGAATCCAGACTTAATTCCCTGTAATAATTGGAATAACGTGTATGACCGGGAAAAGCGATTCGCAGGTCACCAAAACTTTGGTATGGCATTCCTGAATTAGTCTTTGCCATCACCTTCTCTGTGGCCAGTGTCTGTGCTTCAAGATATTTTCCGGCAAAGACCAGCTCACGCACTTTCGGAATATATTCCAGTGCATCCGGATTGGCGTTATTATTGGGACGTCCCGCCCAAATGCTTTCTTCGTTTAGTTGTATTTGTTCTGTGCCTGGTGTTCCATATACCATGGCCCCCAAACGACCATTCCCAAGGGGTAATGCCTCGGTCCATACCTGTGCGGGACAGTCGTACCATAGCTTGTATTCGGGTACAGAAGACTTCTGTTCCTGCGCCTGAATACAACCAACAGACATCGTGACGAACAGATATCCGATTAATTTCTTTTTATTCATTTCCTTCCAATTGCTTTTATACTTTTATAAAAGGACGATTGAAAGGGATTTTTGTACCCACTATGCAGGCAGTAAGAAAGGGAGAAGAATAAAAATAAGTTAGCAAACTTAAATGCAGTTATAAAGCCATTAAAATAGATGAATTTCGACAAACAAACAGATATACTGATTGTTGTCACATTGAATCATTCGTTTTTTTATTCACCTAAAAAATACAGATTATGGCAAAGAATTCTCCCGATGAAGGAAAAAACATCAAAATGGTAGAAAAGCAGGCGGTTGAAGCCTCTATGATTAACCTCAAAGAGTACCGGGCAAAAAGGCAATTCGGTAAAACACCGGAACCGATGGCGGATACGGTGGAAACTCCCAATCGAATGCCTGTTTTTGTTGTTCAGAAGCATGATGCCAGTCATTTTCATTTCGATTTTCGTTTGGAAGTGGATGGAGTATTAAAAAGTTGGGTGGTGCCTAAAGGACCTTCCATGAATCCAAAAGATAAGAGGTTGGCCATAGAAGTAGAAGACCACCCCTTGAGTTATGCGCACTTTGAAGGAGTTATACCGGAAGGTAACTATGGAGCAGGTACGGTGGAAATATGGGATAGTGGAACCTATGCTTACGTTGGTAATAATCATAACATTTCCGCTGCCATTAAAAATGGGATACTTGAATTCAAGTTACACGGGCATAAACTCAAAGGGCTATTTGTCCTTATACATACCAATATGGATGATCAGGATAAAGACTGGCTGTTGATAAAGAAAGATGATGTATTTGCGGCCACTCACGTTTACGATGCAAAGATTATTCCGTCTTATGATGAGGTATTCCTGTAAACTATGATCTGATAGTACTTATCAGAAGTCTATTATTTTCAAATTATATACGCGGCTTTATAATTCTACTTATTTCATTATTCTAATGATTAAGTGGAACTATATGCTCGTGTGGTTGTATTGTTTTGTGGTAAAATATTTTACAATTACTATGTTTTACCAAATAAAATGATGATTTTAGAATCTATCCCTTGATATTTCGGTAACAAACGATATTGTTACCACTTTTGATAGAAAACACCCATTGTTTTTGTTAGAATCCACCTCATATGTGGACGTTGAAAACTTTATACTTGTGCCGGATTTAGACACGTTAAAAGATCATCAAACGTGTTTTGCTGAAAATGTAAGTATTAATCAAATCCTATATAAGTATGAATGATTGTTACCTGAGTTTATTATTAAACTTTCGCGCTTTACTTTCTATAGATAGTGGAGTCAATTTAGTAAACAGTAAACAAGCTATTGGCGTAATTTTGCCTGATTTGTCATTGCTTGGTTATGCAGTTCCTGTAGAGAGTTTCGGCATTGGGCTATTTATTGTTTTGTTTGCGTATCTTGCGGTAGAGTATAATGTTCAGTTGTTGTCACATGAAAAACTTAAGATAGCTATGAACATGCTCCATACTACGCATACCCCGTTGATACTATTACGAAATCAATTGGAAGAACTTAAAACCGGTAATCTTCCCGAATCGCTTTCCCAACAGGTAGAAGAGGCATTGGGGTATACCGAATGCATCATATATTGCAATCAGAATATTGTAACCCTTAATAAGGTAAACAAAAAAATACTTCCTAAGACATCAACAGTAAATTTGGAACTCTCTTCTTATATTACTTCTATTGTTAATCAATGTCGTCCCTATGCTGATTCGCGCCGTATACAACTGACTGTCAGCGAATGTTCGGATTGCGTCAGTTGCAGGATCAATGAGAACATAATGACGGCAGCGCTTCAACATCTTATAAGCAAACTAATTTTGGCTTCCGATTTAGGCTGTTGCATATCAATCAATATAACACATACAATAGATTCCTGGCAGTTGCAGATTACTAATTGTGAGATAGCAGACAAAAGAGTAGGGAAAATGTTTCCTTTTATTCCGGTCATATTTCCCATATATGGGTATAGTGATTTGTGGACTGTAAGAAAAATCATTCGCCTGCATGGTGGAAAAATAAACGGATATAGACATGGCAAATCATTTGCTTTCCAAATTGTCATTCCAACAGATTGTCATTGCCGGAATCAGGAATGTTCGGCTATCAAACATTCTTCAACAAACACGAAGAAAAAAACTAAAGAATCTTCAGAAAGTGATAAAGATGATACCCCGAATACTAAAACAAAAGATACATCCCATATCTTATTGGTAATGGCGGACGGGGCATTCAGGAATTATTTAAAAAAAGCCTTATCGCGGTATTTTCAGATTTCAGCTTTGGAGGATCCTGATTTGCTGAAGGATACAGTAGTCCGCCAAAATCCTGATGCTATAATTATTGACGATAATGTAAACGGAACAAATGGAGATACACTTAGTTTCCGGATCAAAACAGATAAAATGATAGGGTATATACCGGTTGTTCTTTTGATAAGGGCCTTTGATAACGAAAGTTATTTGTCTCATTTAGGAAGTGGGGCGGATCGTCTGGAATTACGAACAGAAAGCATTTGCAGGCTAAGGGCAAACATACGTATGCTTGTAGAAAACCGCATGGTCTTGCGTGAACGGGTCAAATTGTTTTTGTCGGATGCTGTTTTCCCAATGGTACCCACCAAAGAAGAAATGGAAACAGAAAATACGGATCAGATATTTATGGATAAAGTCAATAAAATCCTGGAAACGAACCTTTCTACTGATAAATATACAATAGATAAATTAAGCATCGATATAGGAATGAGCCGTACTGCTTTTTATAGCAGGATACGAGAGATAACCGGGAATCCTCCGGAAAATTATATCTATTCGTTCAAAATGGGCAGGGCACTTAAACTGCTGGCCTCCCAACAGTACACTGTTTCGGAAATTGCAGGAATGCTGGGATATTGTGATGCTAAATATTTTGGAAAGAAGTTCAAAGACTTTTATCATGTATGTCCTACGGATTACATTAAAAGTATTATAGGGTAAAAGAATGTATAGTACATATTTTCAGTTTAAATGATATAAACTAAAATATGTACTATATTCATTGTAAATATTAGATAGAGAAGAACATATAGCTCTGTTAATTTCTAATACAATTGTGTGCGATTAAGTAAACTTTACCCATACCTATGGGCAATCCTTCAAAGTGGTGACATGTTCTTTTAAACGAGAAAAAAATGAAAATCCTATTTCTTATGCAAAACTTGCGATATGATTTCTTTTTGTATATTCTCATCAATGATTTCCATTTTTATTTTGTTCAGGAATTCCATTTCTCCTTTCTTGTATTTTTGATTGATGATAAGGGCAGCTAGTATCAGTACATGTTTGTAATACCGTTCTATAAAATATTTATTATCGCAGACATGTATTTGGCGAAATAGACTATCTGTGACTTTCTTCCAAAATACCTCTCGTTCTATTTCATCATTGAAAGCTTCAGAAGCACTAATAAGCAGTAGTTGGCAGCAGAATATGAAACATTCTGATTGTAGCTTATCATAAAGATCATTCTCTGGCGTCGCATTCCATCCCTCATACACAATATGGCATAATTTCGATTCCTTTTCTAATAGTAACTTGCCGGAATCTCCCATATGCGTTATTGCATTGATCATTGTATTGAGATTAGCAATACTGTTAGAATCCAATGTTGGATACCATTTATATGTATTATTCTTTATATTATTAATGATAGTCTTTATAGCCGATTCTAACTTAGATACATTGGGCTCTTCATCATTGAGGAGTATATCTATCACAAGTATCAAGTAGTCAAAGTCTCCCGTATCTATATCCAAATAGGCTGCATTATACTTATTAATAATATAATCCTTTATCAATTTAGTCAACTTATTATATGCTTCAGAATGTACATCTTTCCTGCCATCTCTTTGTTTCAGTGTTGCTGCCCATCTGGTTAGTTCCTGCTTTGTGAAACATATTCGTAATTTTTCAAATATCACTTTTACATGAACTTTTAAATGAGTCTTCCAATTATTGTATTTGAGTTCACCTTGTCTTTGAATTTGAAGAAAGCTCTTATAATAATCATTGTCTTCATTCAGTGTATAAGAATGGAGGTTTACAGATACTTGTTGACTCCATTCGAACCAATATTCTCTTATCAAGGCAGCCATTGTTTTAGGATATTCGAAATGGTATTTTTCAAGATTATGGAGTATTGCAAGAAAATGTTGCTCTGCTTTAAGTTCCAGAATAAGTGCCGATTGCAGAAATAAATGTTTTAAGTTTTGTAGTAGAGTGAGCCATTGCAAATAATTGCCTTCTCGTAGTAACCTGTTAGAAAGTATATAATATTCACCAGGTAAAAATATATAGCAGGAGTGACAATGATAAATTTGTGAAACATCGTTTTGCAATTCTTCGTCACTTTTTCCTAATAATAGATAATTGAACGTTTCTTCTTTACCATGAGCACAAGAATGGGAACGTTTGAGTACATCGTCAGGATCGAGTGTCATGTTATTGTAAAGTGCATCTGCTATTGATTTTGCTTGCAACTCTTCTTTATTATATGTATGTGGGGCTTCCTTCCATTTTATGACATTACATAATTCATGGAAGTTTCTATTCGGAATTTCAATATCCAGATTCATAATGTCTTTATTTTGCTAATTGAGATTTCAGTGAGTTCAAAACTCTGGTCAAATGAGTAATATGTTTTAATAGCTTTCCTTCCGGGCTTGCATTGAGCTTAACTTTGCGTTGGATATAGCCGTCAAGTGACTCCGAGTTTTCTGTGTCATTCCACCATCTTTCGAAGTTCTTACGCATATATTCTAAACTACCTTGTGGTATCTTGCAAATAGAAGATGCTCTGTTGCCAAACTCATTTAATGAAGAACCAATAAGCCAGCCACAATCATCAATGATAATAAAACGATCGTGAATAGACAGATTTTTGGTAAGCGAACGACATTCTGCTACCTCTCTTCCTACTTTTCTGTTGTAGTAGTTGATGCAATCGTTCAATTTTAATAGATAGTCTTCGGAATCTGGTGCGCTTATATTACCTAACTGTTTCTCACTGTTGATAATTCTCACTTTAACATCAAGTTTTTCCATAAAGAATATGTACTTTTCGAAATCTTCTTTCTTGAAATAAGGATCACAAATGAGACATTCGTTTTCTGCAGAGTTGAGTAGTTGCATGACATATTCTCTTGCCTTTTCTTTGTTTTCTTTATTCTGATTAGTATCTGCACTAAAAAATACAAACTCCATGTGTTTTTCATTCAATTCAGCTAAACAACGCGACTCATCATCAGCAAGGTTATCCTTTAATTTTTTATTTGATTTCCTTCTTTTCTTACCATTCAAGGCAATTTTTGTTACAGTTACAGTTCTTTTGCTGCCATCTGATTCACTTTTCTCCAATTCAATTTCTTTAGATGAAAAAGTTTCATAACTGAATTCTTTTCCTAAAAAAAAGACACGTTTATTCATCCAAATTAGCTCACCATCGTTATTGAATATCTTTATGCCAACTTGCAGTGAGAAGAATGGTAGCGGAATAAATATATTCGCTGATCTGCAATCAATAACTGTATCCGTTTCAGTTATAATGTTACTTTCATTATCATACTGCGTTATTCTCACTTTTAAAGAATCTACATATGGCTTCCTGAATTTCATTTGCATATGAAGTCCATTTGGTTTTTCGGATACCCGAAAGTCAATATTCCGAAATATCTCATTATTATGTAGGATATATACATTACCGATATGGCTGGTATATTCCATAATGTCATATCCTAAATGTTTCTTTGTGAGATATGAGAGTTTTGGGAGCAAACCTTTCAATTGAAGAAGTTCCTTCAGCATTTGAGAATTAGGATCAAAGAAACCTTTCAGTCTGAAAGAACATTTGCGTTTAGGTAATATATCTGGTAAAGTAATCAATTCTTTTTTTTCCAATTCTAGAAATAGCTTTCCTAGGGGATTACCAGAGGGGTATTGCATAAAAGAATCATTCAAAAAATAAAGAGGCATTCCATATATAGTAATTTCATCCATAGGAGCTTGAGGTAGAATGTCGGTATCAATATCCTCTATTAGTAGTCCGGTACGGAATGGAGCATCGTCTCTACCACGATCGAGAAAACATTTTCTTGACATTGATGGATTGTAATCCTGCATATCATCCAAAATATTCTCAATAACAGTAAGTATATTATAATACTTATTCTGTTTTATGTCTTTAAGGTATAATATGGTTCGTCGTATCATATTGATAGAAGTGAGTGTATACTTTCATAATCGTCTGTTTTACAGTAATTTTCATACAATCTTCCATTTTTTGAATTACTACATGGGCAAGTCTCTGGATTCTATCTCTTCTATTATTTGCGTAACTTTGTTGATAATCCAATTGGCGACCTCACCAGTTTGCATGGGTAAGTAACTACTAGTGGAGTGCCAATCTTTACAAGGAAGCCATTCAGAACCATAAGGCCACCATTCATTGTTTGCTGAATCCGGTCCGGAAAAACATGATAGTTGAACACGAGGTAAAGTTCGATCTTCGCCAGCAGATTTATAAGATTTTGAGACACCAATATAAAGATTCTTCCAATCCGAATCTCTTCCATTATCTCTCGTTACAGTTATATAATGAGACCAATTTTGTTTTTTGAATAATATAGCCGGACCTTCATTCCCTTTTTTGACTTCAAAAAACAGGCCCATTTGGGATGCGAATTCACCTAATGGTTTAAATACGAATTCATTCCTTAATCTATTGCTAATTTCAGCTCTGTTATCCATCAAGGCCACAACAGCCTCTATATTATTGATGGCTAAATCTACTATTTTATCACTACTATCTTTATTCATATCTTGTCCGGTTATTTGTTTAATAAGTGTTATGTACTGGGAAATAGTCTCTCTTGCCAACGGTTTGTCGTATGCCAACATAACACACTGCGACAACCAATAGAGAATATGCTCATCGTATGAGATACAATGATAGTCAATCTCTTCGTCTCCCAATGAATCTTTGCTTGCCTCATGACCATCAAGTGTAAGATAAATCAGTTTGAACCCTTTTGGAAAGTGTTGCTTTCCATAGTTGTTGTATCGCAGTAACTGATGGTGTTGATCAATAGCATATATCTTATTCTCAATGATTACTGCATGTTCTCCATCCTCTAAGATTATATCAATGCGCCCACCAGTGGACTCTGTTCGCTCACCAATGTATCGTTCGACTATATTGGTTTTACAGTTGGAAATATAATCTTTGTTTAAGCCAATAGCTGCAAGGAATTCTTTAAGTAGAGCATCTTTCAGTCCATGACTTCCGTTTGGATTTAACAACTCTGCAAGAAATGCGGAATGTAATCTTATCTCATCAGACCATAGTCCAAGCATGTTGAAAACATTGAAGTAATCTCCGTTTCGTTGCTTCTGCTTCATCCGTTCTTGCTCAACAAGACATACCTTGTCTATTTCGATTAAAAATTCATTCAATTCCATACTTTAGACATTTTGTTGCACACAAAAATAATAAAAAACGATCCATTTTATATGGGCCTATAAAAGAATCACCTATTTTTCTCCTCCTTCATCATCTTCCTCCACCTCTGAAATGCCCTCATCAAACTTTCTTCTTCCACTAACCCTACCATATTATAATGTTCGACAAAAGTTTCCATTGATTTTTTGAACATGATGCCGTGGCAGTATTTATTTTCCAGTAGAAATTCATAAAGTTCGGCCCTCATTTCTACTTCCATTGCTTTTTCAATGATAAGTGCACTGTTATGACCTATATAATTATATACATTTGGATTTTTGCCGTTTCTGGGATGGGGGAGGGTGAAGGTAATATTTCCGGTTTCGTGCCATGAGGCGTTGGGAGGGTGGGGAATGGATAGCTGGTGGAGAAAGTGGTAGATGGGCTGGGTGTCGAGAAGATGGATCGCGGAAAGTGAGGAAGAAGAGCGGTCTGGAGGTACGTCGAGGTGATTTTTGTAGCGCATGTACATGTAAGCCGCTAGATAGGGCTTGATCTGAAAAGTAACTGTAACCATTGTTTTTAGATTTGATTTGTAAAATATTTATCAGTGGAGTACCGTGTTTGATATTGGTATCCGTTTTCTCTTGTTGGAAATTTTACTTAAAAAGAAAGGCCGGGAGGACGCTTTTGTAATGCTTTGCTTTTCAGATAGTTACATAAGTGGGTTTTGGTTTTAAACCAACGGGTCGTTCCTTTAAAAGGAACGACCCGTTGCACACCGAGAAACACCTCGTTGGTTTTAATGCAACGAGGTGCTCCTTAAAATCAAGAGATAAAGCTAGAATAAATCTCTCGAAATTTTGAAATCATGAAATAACTTGTTTGTTTTTGATGTAAATAAATAGTACTATTGTATATTTACTTGTTTTTATCTATATAAAGAAATATACAGAGTGTCATATATGAAGAAATTTTAGATGAAGTCTATTTAACATAGTTTAAATGAGCCTCTTTTATATTTCTGATTTTATTTTATGTTTGAGGGAGATTTAAAATATAATTATAATGTAACTGAAAAGTAGAATAGGAAGGAAATCCAAGTAAAATGGCTAATAGTAGCTCCTTAAAACGAAAAAGCACTAAGTTCTATCAGAACTTAGTGCTTTTTCATATTCTATTCTTATTAAAATAAATATATAGTTCTTAAAATACAAATTATATCTCTTTTTCGGATTGTATTTATTAACAGTTCCGGTTTGGTATTATATAATGGAACAAAAGTATATATTCTTTTTGCAAAAAACAACGAAAAGACATATTTTTTTTATGGAATAGTCATCTAAATTGATAGAAAAAGTAAAATCAAGCAACATTTCTTTCCAGAATTACATATTTGATGTAAAAACACTACAAAAACAATGGATTATAATTAAGTTCTGATAGAACTTATCTAAGTGTAAAAAGTGAGTTTAAATGTTTTAGGGCTATTTAATAATTTAAAAAGAGATTTATGAAGAAAAAATTAGCGCTGCTATTTGGATACCTTTTTATAGGTATCGGGCTGATAACAGCTCAAACGCAGAAAGTCACGGGGACAGTTATTTCCGATGATGACAAACAACCTGTTGTAGGGGCTTCAATTGTTGTAAAAGGCACTAACTTAGGTACAATAACAGACATAGACGGGCATTTCACTTTATTGAATGTGCCAAATTCAGCAAAAATATTGCAAATCTCTTATATCGGTATGAAAACGGAGTCGGTTTCTGTTCAGCCGACTGTTAGAGTTATCTTAAAGTCTGATACACAACTGATGGATGAAGTTGTTGTGGTAGGTTACGGATCAGCAAAGAAACTAGGGTCAGTAGTCGGTTCGGTAACAACGGTAAATAATAGCAAGATAGCCAATAGACCGGTTGCTAATGCCGGAGATGCATTACAAGGACAAGTTGCCGGTTTACAAGTATTTACTCCCAGTGGAGAACCAAGTGGAAGTGTTGTAATGCGATTGCGTGGAGTCAGCTCGATCAATTCAAATACAGAACCTCTCTTTATTCTCGACGGTTCACCTATATCATCCGGAGCATTTACAGCATTAAATCCGAACGACATCGAAAGCATGACCGTATTGAAAGATGCTTCCTCAACAGCTATATATGGTTCTCGTGCTGCTAACGGGGTAGTAATAATGACTAGCAAGAAAGGAAAAATGGGACAGAAAGCCCGTGTTAGTATCAATGCGCAATATGGCTGGTCGAGAATGACTGGGGATAACATAGAGATGATGAATACCGAACAATGGCTTAACCTGCAGGAAATGCTGGATCCGGGAAAAGCATACGATACTACATTTCAAAAACGGAAAAAGTTCTATATAGATAATGGTATATCTACAGATTGGGCGGATGTCTTCTTCGGAGATGCAGCTCCTACACAACAATATGATGTAAATGTGGTCGGTGGTTCCGAAGGTATCAACTATTATATTTCATTTGGACATTATGATACAGAGGGAATTATGGATGATTCCTCATTGCGCCGTGAGACTTTGCGCAGTAATGTGGAAGTAAAGGTGACCGACTGGCTGAAAGCCGGGATTAACGTGAACCTTTCCTATCAGAAATATAACACGACAACTTTCGGAACGGAAGCTAATAGCGTTTATAATAAAGCGTATGCTGCCCGTATTTATCGTCCTGACCAAACAATAAACGAGATATTGACAGACGAAGAAGGTAACTTTACAGGATATGGAAAACGATTGGACTATTTTGACGATATGGGATATTATAATCCGTATTACTTGGCAGAACTTCAACCGAATGACCGGAGTACGGTACGTATCAATGGCAATACCTTCTTTAATATAAACCCAATAAAAGGATTGAATATACGTACCTCGCAGGCAGTAGATGCCTTTGATTATCGTAACTCCCATAAAGCCTATCCGGAAGGCCCCTTTGAAGGGGCAGGGGTGGCGTCCGAGTCTTTCGAACGTTATTATTCATTTACTTTCACCAATACGGCGGAATATAAGTTCAGTCTGTCAGACAAGCATCTTTTTACCGTGTTGGCCGGTCAGGAGTCCATTATCACAAAGAATGAGAATTTCTCGGCAACTTCTAAAAAAATGGTAGATTCACGAATGATGCTGATGGCAGCTGGAGCAGAGTCAGAAGTGCCGATACATTCGATGTATGACAAGGTTTTCAATTCTTATTTCGGCACAATCAGTTATAGTTTCGCTGATCGCTATTATGTCGATTTGGCAGCACGGCGGGACGGTTCTTCTCTGTTTGCCAAAAACAACCAGTGGGCAAACTTTTATTCTTTGGGAGCCATGTGGGATATGAGAAAAGAGAATTTCCTGCAGAACGTTTCATGGTTGAACAGTTTACAGTTGAAAGTGAGCTATGGAACAACTGGTAATTCCGGTATCAGCGCCTATAATGCGTTGGCATTGGTCGGCTCCGGTTTGCTGTATAACGGACAACCGGGTATTGCTCCTTCTACCGTCGGAAATGATAACCTGACATGGGAAAGCATGAAAACACTGAATGTAGGCATCAGTACAAGAGTGTTTGACCGCTTTTCTGTAGAACTGGAATTTTATAACCGTCAGACGGACGATATGTTGATGGGTTATCCATTGTCATACACTACCGGACATGGTAGTAGTGTGGAAAATGTAGCAAGTATGCGTAATCGTGGTTTCGATATTACTCTGGGAGTGGATATTCTGAAAACGAGAGATTTCTCATGGAGTGTCTCCGGGAATCTGAATTATAATAAGAATGAGATAACTAAACTGTTTAACGGATTGGATGAATATACCTTGCCCGATACTGGTTTAAAAATGAAGGTCGGCAAACCTTGGGGAGAATATTACTATGTAAGATGGGCAGGAGTCGATCCGCGTGACGGATATAATATGTGGTACGACAAAAATGGAAATTTGACGAAGAGTTACTCCGAAGAAGATGCAGTTTTTGTCGGCAAACAACGCTATGCGCCATGGTCCGGTGGCTTTGGTACCCAGTTCGGATGGAAAGGGATTTCTGTTAGTGCCGACTTCTCTTTTATGCTAGGCCAGTATATGTTGAATAATGAGCGCTTTTTTACAGAGAATCCCACTTTTGCAGGTTCGGACAATCAAACTGTAGAAATGCTTACCATGTGGCAGAAGCCGGGAGATATAACCAGAATTACCACTCCCGACTCCCCGATGCAGTTTGATACGCATTTACTGGAAAATGCTTCATTTATGCGTATGAAAAACCTGACTGTCGGGTACACCCTTCCGGTCAAACTGATTCAGAAAACAGGAGTAATCAGTAACGCCAGAATCTACTTTGTAGGACGTAATTTACTCACAGTGACTAAATATAAAGGATATGACCCGGAAGTAGACAGTAATATCCAATTGGGTAACTATCCCAATACGAAACAATATTCTTTCGGAGTCGAACTAACTTTCTAAAAACATAAAGAATGGTGAATATGAAGAAAATATCTATGATAGCATTGACTATACTGACACTTGGGGTGACTTCTTGTGATATGGATAAAATGCCATACGATGCTGTTCCTACAGAAGAAGCGTTAACGACCATAGTCGGTTTTGAAGAAGCACGTGCCGGTATCTATTCCGTATATTTAGGACTGACAGGAGGAAGCTATGTATTAGCTCCGGAAGTTCAGGCAGATGCCTTTAATGCAGTGGCGGATTTCTCTAATAAATATGGTGAGTTGCACCGTTGGACTTTCGAGAGCACCAACTCTACCGTAGAAACAATCTGGTCGAACTACTATGCCGCTATCGGACGTGTCAACTTCTTTATTGACGGGGTAGGTAAGATCGATGAGAATCCGGAAATCGAATTGACTGAAACCCAGAGACAACAGATTAATGTGTATGAGGGGGAAGCGTATTTTACAAGAGCATACTGCTACTTTTATCTAGCTACTTTATTTTGCCGCGATTACGATGTAGCTACCGCAGCAAGTACTCCGGGACTGCCGCTTCAGGTAAAATATGAGCCTAAACTTTCTGCTACCCAATATCCGGGACGATCTTCATTGGAAGATACTTACAAACAGATATTGGAGGACCTCGAAGAAGCCGAAGAACGTATTGAGACTGCAAAAAATGGCATTGCTGATTATGACAGGTATATTAATGGTGCATACGTGACAGTCAACACGGCTCCCAAGAATTGTGGGAATTATATCACGGTAGATGTAGTGACTGCCTTGAAAGCACGTGTTGCCCTGCAAATGGACGACTATGAAAATGCGGCCAAATATGCAGGTGACCTGGTTAATTCGAATAGATATCCATTATCGAACACAGCAACAGATTTTGAAAGCGTATGGAAGAATGACAAGGGAACGGAAACCATCTGGCAGATTGCCATGACTAGTGCCGACGATGCTGGTGTACCTCTGGGGACTATTTTCATTGGTTATCCGACTACAAAGAAGGATTATATTCCTACACAAACACTGATTGACCTATACAATGAAAAAGATATCCGGCTAAAGACTTATTTCGGGAAATACCACTTAACCGTATCGTCAGGTAATGCGGCGGATATCTATTTCTTTAATAAATATCCGGGCAATGAATATTACAATGCATTAGGAAGCGAAACACGCTATTTGAATCAGCCGAAACCATTCCGAATTGCTGAAATGTATCTGATTGCCACTGAAGCTAATGCAAAGATTGGAACGGCAGCTGCTGTGAAAAAGGGTAATGACGCTTTGAATGCATTAAAAAAAGCGCGAATCGAGGGATGGACTGATGCAACCTACGATCAGGAAGCTTTATTAAATGAAATCATGAACGAACGGGAACGGGAGCTTGTAGGTGAGGGATACCGGTTGATGGACTTGAAACGTTGGGGGAAAGGTGTGAAGCGTGGAAAACCGCAAAGCAAAGGACTGGTGCTTTTCCCGGGACAAGCAAGTACTGACGGACTGGATAAACCTGTGGATGACCAGCGGATGCTTTGGCCTATTCCTAAAACAGAAATGGATGCCAACCCTCAATTGGCAGGTCAGCAGAATCCGGGATATTAATCAATGAATAACGTAAATTATCAAACACTTGAGTAAAATGAACTATCTGAAAATATACACCCTTTTTCTATGTGCCGTTCTGATCGCCGCCTGTTCGGACGATGAGGAACAGTTTAATTCCGGAGCGGCTACGGTAAACTTGCAGGAAACTGTAATGACGGTGAAAGAATCTGCCGGTTTGTGTACTGTGCCTGTTGTTGTGACGGGCGAACATACCGGAACTATCCGTGTGACGTTCGAATTAAAAGATCATAATGCCAAAGAGGATGAAAACTATATTGTCACAACCAAAACGTTACTTATTCCTGCCGGGCAGGAAACAATGAATTTTGAGTTTAAGACCGTTGATGACAAGCTTGTTAATGACGACCGTTCTTTTGATGTTGAAATTGCTGATGTGGAAGGGGCGTCTATTGGTGAGAACAAGCGACTGACAGTGACTATCAAAGACAATGATTCAAGCTTTTATGAAACGCTTTCAGGAACTTGGATATTTACCGGAACGGCTTCTGCCACCAATGTTTCCAATGTGCCAGTGGGATTCTCCGTTAGAGTAAATACAGCGGAAGAAGGCACGGAGGCATACGAACACTATCTGGTCTGTTCGAATAAGAATGGATTTGATCCGGATAATGATATTGAATGGGAATTTAGTTGGCGGTTGCATTATGAATATGATTCGGAGGTGCAGAAAACCTACCTGTCCATTGTGCCGGGTGAAGATGTCGCTTCTTATGGCCCGTATACCATTCGTTTCAGGAGACTGGCTTTGGACGGAAGTACTTCTGACGTATATCGCGGAGAATATGATGCTGAAACTAAAACTGTCACTTTCGAGAATGCCAATTTGATAGGCGATATGTATAAGGACGGCTTGATACAAATACAGAAATTCAGGCTATTTGGCTGTAAGATGGAACACATCAGATAAAACAAGATTATTAACATAACAAATAAAAAGAACTTATGAGAGCATTAATTGTCTGCATTACGCTGTTGTTCGCTTTTCTAACTTGTACCATGGCACAAATACCATCAGTCAAGGTTGAAAATACGAAAGGAGCACAGGTAAACACCTCCTCCCTGATTAATCACAAAACACCTATGATTATTTCTTTTTGGGCAACAACCTGTAAACCATGTATTCGTGAATTGGACGCTATAAATGAACAATTGCCCGATTGGTTGGAAGAAGCCAATTTCCGTGTAGTAGCTGTTTCGACAGATGACAGCCGTTCTACTGCTAAAGCGCGTGCATTGGCAGAGGGACATGGATGGGATGATTTTATCATGTTGTACGATAAAAATCAGGAATTCATGCGAGCTATGAATGTAAGCCTGACTCCACAGGTATATGTAGTGGATGCCGATGGGAAGATTGTCTATTCACACACCGGGTACGCGCCGGGAAGTGAGCTGGAACTATTGAAAGCGATAAAAAAACTACAGAAATAGAAACTGTTATTATTCATAGATAAACGCAATGACATGACTAGAATAAGAATTCAGGTGTTGGCTTTAGTAGCGTTAGCGTCTACTCTAACCTATGCGCAGCAAGATAACAAAAAAGGTTATCTGACAGGGAGCTTTGAAACGAATACGATTTACTACAAGGATGATAGTAAGACAAAAGCAGAATCTCCGGAAGATCATTTCGGTTCGAACAATTATCTGAAACTGGATTACTATCAAGGTAAGTTTGCCGTAGGTGTACAGTTGGAAGCCTATGAACCGGTACTGGTGGGATACCCGACAGAATTGGAGAAAGCAAAACTAACCAACTATTACGTATCTTGGGCCGACAAGGATTTTTCCGTAACAGCGGGTACATTTTATGAGCAGTTTGGGAGTGGACTGCTATTCCGTAGTTGGGAGGACCGTATGCTTGGTTTGAATAATGCGGTGATGGGAGCACGTTTTACCTACAATTACAAGAATATTGTAAGGTTGAAGGCCATTTGGGGAACTCCACGTTTTGGAATGGACTTTTCCGACACACAAGTACGTGGCGTAGATGTAAGTTTCTCCTTATCTGAAATGCTTAGTTGGCAAAATACGTCCTTGAGTATCGAAGGAGGGGCATTGAACCGGTATGAGAAAATCAATATCGACCTCGAAGAAGAAGGGGGAAAACCTTATTCGAATGGCTTCTCGGGACGGGTAAATTTTGAACGCTCCGGATTTACAGCGAAAGGTGAATATGTGGACGGTGGCAATAAATATTATAATTTCATCCATGATGATAAACTTTATGCAAGGAAACGTGCCAATGCGCAATTGCTGGAGCTGGGATATAGCGGCAATGGGTTGGGGGTAAATCTGACCGGGCGCCGTTTGGAATGGATGAATAGTGAGATTATTGCCGGTAATGGTTCGACTTCGAATCTGTTGAATTATGTCCCGGCTATGAGTACGCAATATACCTATATGTTGACCAACTTGCATCCTCATACTCCACAAATAGGAGATGTGACAAATGCAGTTAGCGGTGAGATGGGCGGACAATTGGATGTCTTTTATCATTTCAAAAGAGGAACGGTCATTGGAGGTAAACGCGGTTTGAAATTACATGCTAACTTTTCTACCTATTATGCTTTAGAAAAAGAAGGAACAGCCCAGATAGGTAACTTGGCATTTCGTGACTTTAGTGTTGATGTGGAAAAGCAATGGACAAAGTCATTCAAAATGAACTTGCTTTATTCTATGCAAGAATATAGCCCTTCGTACGGAGCGAATAAAACGACTAATCTGTCGAATATTTTTGTAGCAGATTTACAATATAAGTTCACGCCTTCTTTTTCAACTCGCATGGAGTTGCAATACCTAACTACAAAAGAAGATCAGAAGGACTGGATGGCAGCTCTGTTGGAGATAAATTTTGCTCCGGCATGGAGCATTTACGGAAGTGATATGTATAATCACGGCAAGGATAAAATCCATTATTACAATGTGGGAGCCAGTTATGCCAAGTCACGTACGCGTATAGCCTTGAGTTATGGTCGTAACAAGGAAGGGTACGTCTGCTCTGGTGGAGTTTGCCGGACGATTCCTAAATATACAGGTGCCAACCTGACTATAACTACTTCATTTTGAGTTCATCGAAACATTTATTAATTAGAATATAGAATATGAGAAAATTTACAATGTTTTTTATGTCAAGTCTGATATGCTTGTGCGGATGTTTTACAGCGTGCAGCGGTAATTCTGACGACAATGGTGAAGAGCCGGATAACGGCGAAGTGACAGGACCTATTACTTTGACTGTGGATAAAGCCAAGATTGAAGCCAATGGAACAGATATGGCGACTTTTACGGTGACTGATGCCAATGGAAAAGTACTGACGACTTCCGAATATATGAAGAATGTATATTTTGAAGATGTAACTACCGGTGATTATTTGGAGAGACGGACCAATACGTTCTCGGCAGTAGAGAACGGGACACATAAGTTTAAGGCATATTACCTGGACTGGGAGTCGGATGAAGTTTCCGTAACCGCACAGAATCGTAAGAATTATGAACTTTTCTATCGTAAAGTAGGTGTCTTCAAAATGACGGGAACTTGGTGTACCTATTGTCCGGCCATGACTTCGGCATTGAAGAAAGTGGAAGAACTGATGCCGGGACGTATGGTAAAAATGGCTTTTCATTCTTCCAGCAGTTCCGCCACTGACCCGTTCCATTTGTCACAGACAAGCACAATCATGGGCCGTTTTGGAGCGTCCGGTTTTCCTACCTGTATCTATGATTTGAAAGTCATGTCGATAGACAGGAACGTGAGTGCTATCAAACAGACTTTACAAAGTCAAATCCGACAATATCCGGCAACCTGTGGAATTAAGGTAAATACATCTTATAATTCTTCTATGGGTGAGATTACGGTGGATGCCGCACTGAAGTCGAGCTTGGGAGGAGAATATGACCTTGTTTATGTCTTGGTGACTGATGGCTTAACAGCATCCGGAGGAAATGAGACCTCGTACGATTATACAGTAAGAGCTATTTCCAACAATTACCTGTCGATGTCAACCGACGGACGGTTTACTGTGAAGGCAAACGAGGAGCACACTGCCGCAACTTTCAGCATTTCTAATGCAAAGAACCTGAATCCTGCCACATCGCGTGTAGTGGTTTATGCATTACGTAAAGTGGATGACGCATATATGGTGGATAATATAACCGAATGTTCTATCAATGGTAGCATAGACTATCTCTATAATGATTGAGGCTTATGAAAAAAATATACTCGACAATTCTACCAATTGTAATGATCCTTTGTTTAGCAATGCTGTCATCCTGTTCCGGCAATTCGGACGAAACGGAGAATGGGGGGACGGATGACGGCATTTTGCGTATTACAGCTGATAAGACGGCTATACAGGCAGATGGAGTAGAAAAAGTGACCTTCACGGTCAAACTGGGTACAAAAGATGTAAGTGAAGAAAGCACAATGAACCTGATTTTGGTAAAGGAATCGGGAGAGGAAAACCTGGATTATGGTGTTCGTGCTTTCAGCACTTCAGTGCCGGGTACGTATGTCTTTAAAGCCCGCTATTATGAAGGAAAAGCAATGGTCAGTGAAAATGAAGTGACCGTTCAGGTTGCTCCCGTATCAGGAGGAACCAGCTATTATCATAAATTACTGGGGATGCAGTTTACTTCTGTCGGGTGCCAGGCCTGTCCGGCGCTTAGCACTACATTGAAAGCAATTCAGACTGAACAACCGGGGCGATTGGCTATCGCTTCTTTCCACATGGATTTCGGAGGAATGACGGATCCCATGAGTACAGCAGCTACCAATAATTACCGGACTAATATTCTCGGTAATTTCTCGGGACTGCCTCGTTTCTTTTACAATCTGCGTAAGGGTACTAAAGAAATGATCAGTATCAAGAGCCAGATTGAAGAAGAGCTTCAGAAAGAATTAAGTAACTATCCGGCTTCTTGTGGGGTAGCTGTTGAGTCTGTGTATAATGCTTCTGACCGTACAGTGAAGATTACTGGCAAATTAACTTCCAACGTAACAAACACTTATCGTTGTTTGATTTATCTGGTAGAGGATGGAATCAAATACTTTCAAACGAATGGCGCGAATGATTATACGCATAATAATGTGGTGCGCGCAGTGGTGTCCACATCATTGAACGGCGACCGTTTTAATGGGGAAGTAAATGCGGGAGTGGAATCTACCATGCAACGATCTTATCAGTTGGAACCGGGATGGAATGTGGATAATATGCGTGTGATAGTGTCGATGCTGACAACTTTGGATGGAGGAAAGACTTATACGTGTAACAATGTAAATGAGTGTAAACTTGGAGAATCAGCAGATTACTTGTATAACGAATAAAGAAGAGTTATGTGTATAAATGTCTATAAAATAATATTGCTGGTCTGTATGTGCTGTGTGGGAATATGCTGGATTTCTTGTTCAGGCAATTCCGATGATTCGGAGCAGACGGAAGTGATTTTGAGCGTCGATAAAAATACGTTGACTGCGGACGGAAAGGATATTATAACCTTTACGGTAATGCATGCGGGAATAGATGTAACTGCTGATGCAATCATCCGTTCCGTGATGGACGGACAAACTTTGGATGGAAATACCTTTTCTACTTCTAAAGCCGGAACCTACGCTTTTGAGGCATCTTATGGCAACTATGTATCCAAATTGATAACAGTAGTTGCAAAAAGTACATCAGGTACAGTATCCAATTTTGTGAGACGCATCTGCGCAATGGAGTTCACCGGAACATGGTGCGCCATGTGTCCGGCAGGAATGACCCGTCTGAATTATTTGATAAGTTCGAGTTACGAGGGAATTGTTTATCTGATGTCATTTCATGTTGATGGGACAAGTGCCGATCCAATGACAATTGAACAGTCATCGATTCTTTCCAGAAAGTTTGCTATCTCCGGTTATCCTTCATGTGTGGTTGATATGCGTGGGACAATGGGGCTATCTGAAAACTATAGTGTCATGCGGGCTATATTTAATGAGTCTTTGGAGAAATACCCTGCTCATTGCGGAGTAGCTATCAGTTCTGTTTATAATGAGGTTGATTCCGAAGCTAAAGTTACTGTGAAAGTGACTTCGGAGAAAACGGCTGATTACCGCCTGGTATTGTATGTTGTTGAAAATGGATTGAAGTATCAGCAGAATGACGGAGGCAACTATCGGGACTATACACATAATCATGTAGTCCGCAAATTACTTTCTGCTTCTGTAGAAGGTGACAAACTGGGACAAATTGCAGAAGATAAGGAAGAAGTAAAGGAGTATACTGTGGCATTAGACGATACATGGAAAGCAGAGAATCTTTCTTTTTATGCATTAGTAATGGATGAAAACGGCTATGTAAACAATTTGGCTGTTTGCGAAGCAATAAACGGCAATGCCGATTATGAATATGTAAATGATTAATCACATTTATCACTTAGAATTATGAAGAAGAAATTAATTAGCTTATTATTTTTATTAGGGCTGGTGTTAGTTATAAGCCCTATGGTGCTATCGTGTTCGGATAAGGATGAACCTGCTGTGGAACCTGACGTGCCGGTGACCCCGGATGTACCACTTCCTCCTGTACCAACTCCAATCAGATGGGTAGAAAACGAAGTGGATGGTGGTGAACGTGGGGTAGGCATCAAAGTGACTAGCAAAACTACCAACAACTTTGTGTTTGAATGTACCCCGGGAGATAAGGTGCAATCTTATCGTTTGGATGTTTATCCTTTATGTCGTATGTATAACTACTTATTTGAAAGTGGCGGTTCAGGTGCAAGTGAAGAAGAAATCGAAGATTTGATTCTGAAAGCTCTCTATAATTCGGAGGGTGCCGGTGCTTATACTTTCAACAGGAAAACATTAGGAGATAGTTACCCGAATACAGAGTTTGACTGGACAAATTCCAAATATGCTCAATCGGAGATTGTGCCGGGAGCAGAATATTTGATTATAACGGTAGGGTGTAATGATGAAGGCGGACAAAATCCGGCTGATATGAAAATCTGTTATTTGAAAACTCCTTCAGGAGATGTAGCAGGCCATCCTCGTGTTGAAATTGATGTTAAAGCAAGTTATCAGGCAGCTGCCATTCAATATGTCCCCAATGAGGATTGCAAGTATTTCTATCAGTTCTGTGCGGATTCCGAACCTATCGATGCGTTTATTGAAGCTTATGGACAGAATATGTATATCGACTTTATGAGACACTGGACACAGACATCAGAAGATGCACAGGTACCTGAAGAAGAATTATTATATATAGTTGATTTTGGATATAATGCCGATTCGAAAAGAAAATTTACGGCTACTACTATCGGACTGGATGAGAATAAGAATAAAGGAGATTATGTACGGCAGGATTTCCAATTGAAAGAAATTCCTGATAATCCGGACGAGGCGGAATGTGACCTGAAGATTGCAAAAACAGGTGCTTCTATTGTTAACATGGATGTAAAAATGGAGAAAACTTGTTATGCCATGTTTTATCGTATATTCAGCGCTGCTGACTGGGCACCTTATGAAAATGCCGATGAAGCAACAATGACGGCACTTGCACAAGCTTTAGATCAAGAAGGATGGGGGATTAAGAATATAAATTTCAGTCAGGAAGGCTCGTATGCAACTACAGATTACCAACATGCTCTTGATCCTAATACTTCTTATGTTGTTGCTTATGTAGGTCGTAATATGTATGGACAATTATCAGAAGTGAAGACGGAAACTTTTTCTACCAAAGCACGAGTAACGGATAATCCGGGAGCATCTAAAGCTACGATAGATATTGCCATTTCCGATCCGGGACGGACAAGCCTGAAATTAACCTATACTTATAATCAGGAAGCGGCAGTATATTATCATCAATACATTATGACGCCGGATTTACTTGAAGAAGGTAATAAGGCTGAACTGATTAAATATCTGATGTCAGAAAATTCAAATATATGGGCCGCAAATAAGAACGGAGGAGTAGAAAGTTTTGCTTGGAGCGGTTTGGATCCTGGAACGGAATATACATTCGCTTATATGGCAGAAGACTGGGATGGCGTATTGACAGATGTGAAGATTGTGAAAGCAACAACTGAAGCTATTATAGCAGGTCCGAATCCAACGATGCAACTGAATGCCTACATGAGTGATTTGGGCAACTTTACAGTTCAGTATTCTATTGTGAAGGATGTTGCCAAACTATATTATACCATTATAGAAGATAACTATTCCGCAAGTGGTGACTATACTTATCAGGAATGTATGGATGTATGGAAAGAGCGTTGTCTGGATTATGGTTTATCAGGTGTCAATTCAACTACTCAATCGTATGATAAGACAAGTGAAGCCAAACGACTGGTTGCTTTATGTGTGCCTATTGGTGCCGATGCTGATGGAAATGAAGTAATTGGCGACCTTTATACAGTATTCTATGATAAAGAAAAAGGTATTATTACTGATCCTTCCGTATTATTCCCCGATGCTCCGAAATTAAAAAAAGGAATAAAGGGAATAGCGAAGCCTCAAGTAGTGAAGAAAGATAACCGGGTTCCTGCAAAGCTGATTGTTAATGAACAGGTGAAAGTGAATACTCCGGGAGTCATGAGAAGTGAAAGTGTTATTTATCTTGATTTGAAGAAATTAGGCAAACATCCTCACTCCAAATAAATATCGGCAAAACTAAATTTACCGCACGATAGTGTGTAAATCTATCGTGCGGTTTTTCTCTAATCATTAAACTTTTTATGGGTATGAGAAGAAATCAATTTTTAGGTGGCATAGGAAAATGTATGTGTTTCCTGGCTGTATGTGTTATGACATTTTCGTCATGCTATAATGACGATGATTTGAAGAATTCGATTTCCGGTTTGGAAGATCGCATGGATAAGTTAGAAGCTTCTTTGCAAAGTGTACAAACTGATATTTCCACATTGAAGACGCTGACTGATGCTTTATCTCAAAATAAATCAATTGCTTCTGTGTTGGAGAATGAAGACGGAAGTTATACAATTAAGTTTTCAGATAAGACGGAAGTAACTATTCGTAATGGTGAAAACGGAGAAGATGCTCCGCAAATAACTGTGATAAAAAACGAAGAAGATGGCGTTTATTATTGGGGAATAACCAGTACAGACGGCAAGAAGACATTCCTGAAAGATGGAGAAGGGAATATGATGCCCGTGACGGCTGCTGCTCCTAAAATTCGCATTAATACGAATACAAAAGAGTGGGAGATTTCGACAGACGGTGGAAAGACTTGGGAACCTACGGGTGTGTATGCATCCGGCGAAGGGACGGGGGATACCTCTCTTTTCAGTGGAGTAAGTCAGGATGATGATTATGCATATTTCACTCTGAAAGATGGCACAATATTAAAGTTGTCGAAATCTAAGGAATTGAAATGTGAAATATTATCGGGAAAACAATATTTTGCAAACGGTGAGGAGAAACTGATTTCGGTTGAAATGAGTGGTATTTCTAAGTATACCGTAACAAAGCCTGACGGTTGGAAAGCTTCATTGACAGGAAAGGGATTGACTATTATTGCTCCTGTTGCAGAGAATCAGTATGCAGAAACGGGGGGCAAAGTGGCAATAATGGCTGTTGCGTCTAATGGGCAAAGCATAATCTCGGAGATTCCGGTGATAATAGGTGAGGCTCCTGTTACTATATCTGTTGAAGGTCAAACGATTTCTACTACTTTGACGAATGGTGTAGAAATGTATTATTTGGGAGTGCTGGAAATTAATGAATATAGTGCAGAGGCCGTAGCTGAATTAGTGAACGGATATGCTGCCCGTATGTACATGAAGACAGCAGCTCTTGATAAAGTTCCATTGGCAGAACTGATAGGTAAGGATCCTGAAGCCGGAAAGACATATATGATTTGGGCAGTACCTCCATCTGAAGCTGGTAGTGAATATTTGCCTGATGACGTGATTGCCAGCGTGATTAAGACTGCTGCAACAGTAGAACTGAAGGTTTCGGATATAACGTTTGAAGGTGCAACGGTTTCTGCAATCAGAAAGGGTTGTGACGTTTATTATACAGGGATTATAGATAAGCCGAATTATTCACCTGAAAGAGTGATTGAAGATCTGGCTTATGGGGGAGGAACCAAACAATATTCGGATTATAACGGGCCGTTGGAAGGTAAGGTGTTAGATTTTCTTCCAAAGGTAATACCTGGAACAACGTATGTACTTTGGGCTATTCCTTATAAAGAAGAAAAAGGGTATAAAACAGAAGAACTGGTAGCTGTGGAGATTCCTGTGCCTGCGTTGACGTATGACGGGACAGCGTCGATAAATATTAATAGTGTTGTTACTACGGTTTCAAGTGTAAGTGCGACTATTACTCCCGGAACTGACTGTTATAAGTTCTATTATTCTTATATGAAAGAGCAAACTCTGGCAAATTATGGTACCGACAAGGAAGTTATTTCTTATCTTATTAAAAATGGAGATTCTTCCAAAGAGGCAGAAAACTTTGAAAGAGCCTCTTTAGAACCGGGAACAAAAGGCTTTTTTATTGCAGTAGCATTAAATGAGAAAGGGCAACTCGGGTCATTAGTCAAAGTACAGGCTGATTCCAAAGAAATATCTTATAATTCATCAATTTCGGTAGATGTGTCAATAGAGGCAGGAACTGTGTCTACGACTTTAACGTTGACCCCGACTGGAAATCCGGAAAAGTTCCGTTATGTTCACATGAAATTGAGTGATTTCAAAAGCTATCCGTATTGGGGAAATGAAGAAATGGTAAAACAAGCATTAATTATGAATGATAATGTTACTGAAATTGTTGCTGCTGAACTGAAAAATCATCAACTGGTGATCGAGGACATAGCATTTAATTCGGAATATGTATTGTTCATGATAGCAGTTGATACTGATGGTAACCCTTCTTCAACCATAACAAAGAAGGAATACACCAGTGCGAAGCCTACTTACGTGCGAAAAGACAGAGACCCGGATTTATGGAATGCCAGTGTGCCGGAAGTGACGATTGACAAGATAGAAAAGGATAAGTTCTATACCGTTTCTTACACTGTGAAACCTAAGGCTGCCTGCAAAGTATTTTATGTATTTGCCGGACCGGCAGATTATCTGACTGGTATGTATGATGAACAAATCAGGTATGTAATGAAAAACGGAGTAAAACAAACAACTACTTATTCAGGAAGTGTTTATGGAACATTACCTACTAATATCAATGTAACCTGGATGGACGAAGAAGGACGTTTTTATGAGGTTTCTAAAACCGTAGTAGAAGCTCCGGCACAATAATCTTTTTAATTTTTCTAATTTAATAATAATGATAGATGAAAAACTTATTTAATAGCTTTTATAGTATAGTATTGCTTGCCTTGTGTCTGATTGCTTTCAGTAATTGTTCGGATAGCGACGACGGGGGAGATGTCGGTGATACTGATAATGGAATCACTGCGATTGGTACTGAAACGGAAAAGACGGCTTCTATTTATGGAGAGACTGTTGAAATTTCGTTTACGGCTTCTGGAAAATGGACTCCTTCTCTACAATATTCTACAGGAGCAGATTGGGCTACTATAACTAATACCAGTGGTAATTCTGCTGCCGGTAAAGGGGGATTAAAGGTGAAAATTAATAAAAACGAATCCGGAAAAGAACGAATATTGACTGTGGTTGTACAAGTGGAAGGATATAAAGCTCCTGTTACAGTATGTACTATCACACAAGGAGGAGGATCCGGAGCGGCAGTAGACCTAGCTCTTAATGAGTATATGGATAAATATTTGAAGGAACATTATCTCTTTAAAGAAGAATATAATACATTAGATGTAGATTATGCATCGGTTTCTTATGATAATTTTCTGTCAACTTATCTTTTACCAATGAAAACCAATAAAGAGGATGGCGGAACTTATCGTGCATTTTCAGTCAATGCAGGCAAGCGTTATATCTATTCTTATATTATGGAAACAGGTTCCAGTAGAACTCGTGCAAATACTCGTGCAACAAGTGTTGTAGGATCGGGACTTGGAACGTTTTTCTCTTCTTACATGCCGGATAAAACAACTATTGGATTAGCCATTGGATATGTATATCTAGAATCTCCTGCTCAAAAAGCCGGATTGAGACGGGGGGATGTAATTGTTGCTGTAAATGGTACGACTTTGAATAAGAGTAATTACCAGCAATATATGAGCACTTTGTTTTATGCAGGTGGAGGTGAAACTTTTAAGATCGGCTATAGGCGTAAAATCTTTGATGAAAACCGGGGCGACTATGATTTGGTGGATGGAACTACTACATTAACCACTGGTAGTTATAATAATAGTCCTATCTTGAACTCAATGTTTATCAAAGACAAAAAAGAGAATAAATTCAATATCGGTTATTTAGTTTATCTAGGTTTTGATTTGAATTTTGAGGAAGACTTGAAATATGTAATTCAACAGTTCAAGGCTGAAGGCATCACAGATTTGATTTTGGATTTACGTTTTAACAATGGAGGTTCTGTTGAATTAGCTCGTTATTTAGCCGCTTCTATCGCTGGTACATCACATCGTTCGGATGTATTTATGAGAATGCAACGTAATTCCGGTGCAGATGAATATATCCGTTTTGGAGATGGTGATGATCTAAATCTTAAATCTGTAAGAATCATCTGTTCGGAAGAAACGGCTTCCGCTAGTGAATTGATAATTAGCGGATTAAGAGGCATAGATTTTCCTGTGAAATTATTTGGTAGCCGTACGGAAGGAAAGAACGTAGGAATGGAAGTGCAAGAATATAAATATGGAAATAAATATTATGAATTTGCTCCAATTACTTTCCGTTCTTTCAATGCAAAAGACTGGGGAGATTATGCTGACGGTATTGACCCGGATGTCATGTTGAATAATCAAAACTCAAGCTATGAAGATGATATTGATAATGTATTCCCTTATGCTTTCGGAGATTGGGACAATTTTGATTTTAATTATCCATTGTATTGGGCACTATGCGATGTTCAAGGGGTGGATCCGACTACAGGAGAACCTGTTAAACGTAGTGGAAGAGCAGGTTTGACACGTTCTTCAAAAGATGAAATCATCAGAGTACCATCTGTACCTTTGAAACGCCCTGCGGGAACTTTTGGCTCGCTCATTTACAACAAGCCGGAAGTAGAAAACTTATATTAGTAAGACTAAATCTCTTGTGAAATAAATTTTCTCTTAAGTTAAAGGGGATGCTTCTCGATAAGGTGTTAGTGAGAGCATCCCCATTTTGCTTTAATACTATAAAATCACATGTAATAATTATGACATATTATGGGATTCTGGAAAATTGCATTAATAAGTTTATTATTAGGAAACAATTCGGTTTTATCACAGAATAATCGATTGTTTTATGACTATGATAATAATGGAAATCGAATTTCACGGACAAATAATATTGAGAGTAAAGATCGTCAAATAATGATTACTGCTTCTGTTGATATTCCATATTTGGAATATGATGTAGCTGTTGATGTAAATAATCATACTCTTGATACACTTTTAGCAGTAGGATCTACTCCTTATTTTTTTGATATAGCAGCAAATGGTGCTTCTATCTTTTCAATTCCTCTCTCATTGCCTGTTGGCAATGGTGGAATAGGACCTAATTTGGAAATTGTATACAATAGTTATAGTGGAGATGGAGTTTTAGGTACAGGAATAAATTTGTCATGTTTATCTTCGATAACTCGTAGTAATGAAGAGTCTAGATTTAATGAATTATATTCTTGGAATAAATATTATTTGGATGGTATACCTCTAATAGCAAAATGGGTGGATGGAAAAACAGTCTATTATAAAGAAAATAATGATTATTCCTTAATAACCAGAGATGACTATAAACGTTACTTTGTATTGACCACTCAAGATGGAATGAAATATTATTATGGTGATTACAAAGGTACCAGAGCATACCAATTATCTAATGCTGACCAGACTACTATTATTTCCTGGTATTTAGCTTGTCAAGAAGATCCTTATGGAAATTATATATTGTATAATTATCAACAAGATATTGAAAATGCAGATATATGGTTGAAGTCAATTGAATATACATTAAATGATTCATGCAATTACACACAAACCAATCGAATTGATTTCTTATATAATCGTGTGAAAGATGTTCCAACTGGTTTTCTGAATGGTTTCAGGGTTAAACGTGATAAGATATTGAAAGAAATTTTTGTTTTTGCAGGAAGTGAACAGGTACGTATCTATAAAATGAAGTATATCAAAGATGAAAAAGATATATATCCAAAACTTAATAACATACAAGAGTTTGGAAAGAATAATGTAGCATATAATCCTATTATAATAGGCTGGGGAAAGCATCAAGGTGAGAAATGTTTGCAAAAATATGCATTTGAACATCGTCCGACAGATGTGATCCAAGGAGACTTTAATGGTGATGGAATAGAAGATTTTCTAACAATAGATAAACAATATATAATGAGACCTCCAGAATATATGGATTCTATAAATATTGTATTAGAGGTCCAAACAATAGATAAAAAAGGAAATCGTGAAAAAATATGGACTACAACCATTTATGACCAAAATTATTCTTTTACTGTTATTCCTGGAGATTTTAATGGAGATGGTTTATTGGATTTAGCTATGTTAACTAAGGATGATACGCATTTCATAATTATGAAAGCGTATCTGAATGAGGAAGGTAAATTAGGTTATAAAACAACAACCCGTTTGGGGGGAGTTGCTAGTCCTGTATTAGTTGGGCATTTTGAGGGAAATAGAAAAGATCAACTCCTAATCGGAAATAAATGCTACTCTTTTGATGATGAATTAGTAAAATATACTTCCCTAGAAATAAAAGGGACTTTGCCAAACAATGGGAGTTATGCAGTCATAGATGTTGATGGAGATAAATATGACGATATCATTGTGTATGATAAAAAAAAGAAGGAGTTTGTGGCTTATGCTATTAATTCTTATGGGAGTATCTTTGAATTGACGCATTTTTCATTTAATGAAGGGGAAATTAATGATCTCAAATTCGGGTACTTCAATAATGATCGATATGCAGATATCTTTTTTTATTGTAAATCCGGGGAACAATACAAACAATTGATATATTATTATAATGGAAAAGAATTTATTAAAGGAGAAATTACAGAATCACATCCTAATTTATCTTTTTTAGTTGCGGATTTTAATAATGATGGTATATCGGAATTAATGTCCTGTTATTATACAATTGATCAAGATAAAGAGGCTAGAGCTACGATTGTTAGTTATCCCGGATGTCATTTTACGAATAATATCTATGATATTGATGTTACGGATTTATTTCTATCTCCTGATATTTCTCCTGGAACGACAAGATTAGATGATGTGTATTCGTATAAAGGAAAATCGTATGTTTATCCTATAAAACATGATCTTTTTGCCGGTGATTTTACAGGGGATGGTAGAGCTGATGTATTAGCCATTTCTCAATCCAGAGTAACAGGGCCGGGGGTGATTACACGTTTTCGTGACGTAAAATACAGTTTGGTAACTTTTGATGAACAATGTTCTTCTGATGTGGTGATTGATATCATAGATGGTAATGCGGGTAGGCGCTCTATTGAATATAATAGTCATGTACAATCACGTGTGAGTAAGAATCCGCTAATAAAAGGATTATATACTCATTGGAATAAGCAATACTCATTAATTCGAAATGTAAATTATGTACTAACATCCGATTTACATAAAGACATTCATATTGGTAAGAAGTCATATTCATATACTACTCCTTTTTATAGAAAGGATAAAGGTAACTTTGTTGGATTTGAAAAACAAATAATAACAGATTCTCTTTTAAATACTATAACGGTTAACACTTATAATGTATTAGGATCTCCCTGTGTATTATATCTTGCCAAAAGCGAGTATCGTGTTGGACATGAAATCGTTTCGTCTACTAACTATGGAGCTGAATTACATGATTTGTCAGGGAGCTATTATTTGAGACATACATCCGTTTTTGAAACAGACTTGGATAAGCAATGTGAAAAAGTGGAGCAATATACTTATGATGAAATAGATAATATCATAATCTCTGATGTTAGTTATCAAGGATTTGCTAGGGTAAATAATATGCCAGAAAAAAGAATTTTAACCAATTATCAATATGTACGTCCGGATAATCTATTATATAAAAAGAAACCTTCAAAAATTACAACTGTCTACACAAGAGATGGAGCTAATAGTATCACTCAAACAAAAAGATACGCTTATACTCCACAAGGAAAAATTTCTTTAGAATCATTTAATTCATATTTTAAAAGATATCAATATAATGTATGTGGTCTTTTGGTTGCGGAGAGTATAGAAGATTCTATCACTAAAAAACAATTTGTTTATGAATATGATACTAACTTTTTACATCGGAGTAAGACTATATCTCCGACAGGCTTAATCTCAACTAATACAGCTGATGTCTACGGAAATACTCTTATTAATACCGGACCGGGAAATCTGAAAACATATTATACTTATGATGATTTATTCAGACCTTATAAAATTAAGGCTCCCGATGGTACTGTTTCAGTCCGGAAAGCAATAAGAAGAGGACGTGATAAACAAGGATTCTATGTTGCGAATTATGTTATATTGAATGGAAATACAGAAAAAAGTATTATTTTTAATAATGCCATACACTACGATTGTCTGGGGAGAGAAATTCGAAAAGAAAAAGTTCTATTAAATGGAACACATGAGCATATTGATATTTTTTATAACGAAAAAGGGTTATCAGAAAAGTTGTATTCATATAGAGGGAAAGTTTTAGTAAATTCGAAAGAAATGTATTATGATAATAAGAATCGTATTATACAAGAGAAAATATCATCTCCAGTTGATGTGGGCAAAAATGGAAAAACTATAGACTATGTTTATTATGATCCAAATGTCAGGAGAGGGAAAAAGGTAAAAGCTGTAATAACTAATGCATCTACTACTGACTCTATTGTTACAACAATAATATATAATCGTACTGCTTTACCTGTATTAAAAATTGAAAATAGTGATTCAATAGTTTACCAATATGATAGTGCTGATAACTTAATTAAGGTACGAACGGTAAGATATCCGACAGAGGATAAATATACAGATTATGGATTGAGAGTTTCTCATTTCAATAATTCTACAGGTAAATCGACATATGAATATAATAATTTCAATGAATTAGTTAAAGAAGTTGATGGTCAAGGAAATAAGATTGAATATGCTTATGATAAAGAGGGAAGAATAATAACAAAAACGACAGGGAAAAATACTGTTCATTATATTTATGACGCACTTACTGGTTGGCTAAAAGGAATTGAATCTTTATCACATAAACTGGAATATTTATATGATAATATAGGACGGGTTATTGAAGAAAAGAAAACGACATTAGGGATACCGATGGTCAAGAAATATCAGTATGACAACTTTGGACGTTTATCAGTGTATACTTCTCCGTCTGGTTTCAAGCAAAAGAATGTATATGATGATAGATTTTGTGAATTGGTTGAGATTCGTGATATAACTACAGGCGATTCAAAAATTCTATGGAAACGCGCGAAGGTCGATTCTTTGGGATATATTTCACAGGTTATTAATGGAGAGAATCGAACAGTAGATTATACGTATAATAATCGTGGAGAATATACACATATTTATTCTCCGGGAGTTATTGATTTTTTATATCAATATGATCATCGTGATTTGATGCTTTCACGTAAAGAAAAGTTTTATACAGATGATTTATGGAAAGGATTTGATGAGTATTTCAGCTATGATACTTATGAAAGACTTATTGCATCTGAAAGAAAAGGAAAAACAGGCCAAGAGGTTTCATATTCTTCCGGTTATCGGATTGCATCAAAATCCGACATGGGAACTTATTTATATACTAGCGATAAATCTCGAATTCATAGCATATCCACAGTGTCAGAAAGAGATTATTATCCTTCACAGATATTAACCTTTTCAACAAATAATCGTATTGCTACAATACAAGAAAAAGATAAGATATGGACTTATGATTATGATGTGAATGAGATGCGTGCAAAAGCGGTGTTGGAAGAAAATGGTATTGTACGATTAACTAAATATTATTTTTCTAATTATGAAAAAGAATGTACTGATAACCAATCGACTGATATTGATTATATTTATGCAGGTGAAAATTTGGTAGCTTTAAGAAAGACTACTGAAAATCAGGTGGCTATATATTTTGTCTATTCTGATAATTTAGGTTCTATTCGATGCTTGACTGATTTTCAAGGGAATGTAGTACAACAGTTGGGGTATGACGCATGGGGGCAACGTCGCAATCCATTGACTGGCGAGAAATTGACTTCTATAGAATTGATCGATTCTTATCGTATTACGCGACGTGGATTTACAACTCATGAGCATATTGATGAAATGAACCTGATTAATATGAATGCGAGAATCTATGATCCTTTAATTGGTTGCTTTATTAGTGTTGATCCTCACGCTGCCATGAATTATATAATTAATCCTTATACTTATTGTAATGGCAATCCATTAAAATGGATTGATTTAACAGGAGAAGATATGTGGAGTACGTCTGACCCTGACTTGATAGACCGGATGTTTAATTTATACAAGGATGGCCAGAATATGTTTGGCAAACCTTATTCTGTAAGTAATGATTGGTTTTATCTAACTCATGATGAGTTTGTTAGAGCCTATGCAGTATATGGAGTTGCTGTATTTTCTTACAATGGTAGCTATGACTTGAGTAGTTATGGGACTATAAGTGATGGGGAAATCACAATTCATGGGAAGCTTCCGAAAAAAGAGGAAACTGGCATTCCTAGTGTAGGTGATGCTTATTCTATGATAAATTATGCAGTAGGGACATATACTGGAATAAAAGCTTACTCGCGTGTACATGATGGAATGTGGCGTGGAATGGATGGTAAATGGTACAAAACATCTTGGGGAGGTAACCAATATACAGGGGCTCGTAGTACTGTGATGAAAAAGGCTCTACGTTTAGAGAAAATTGGTAAATATATGTTCTGTCTTGATGCTGTAATTAATGGAGTTGTAATTTGGAACAATGCTTCTGAAAATAATTACGAACTTATATTCCAATCTTCGGCAAATATTGTTTTCGGATATATTTCTACTTATGGTGGACCTCCTGGAATGATTGTGGGAACAATGTATTATTCTATGACTTTCGCTCCTCATGGATTTACATTTTGTCCGATAACAGAACCGACTTTCTGTTCATCTGATAATACTTATGTTGAACCATATAAAAAAATATATTGAGAATGAATATACTTAAACAAATATATGAGATATATGAATATCTGTTTTATCGAACATATATATGGCAGCTTAGATTGTGGGGAGAAAAGCGGTCGCCAGAAGTAGCAGGGTTATTACTACCGACCTCATTGTTTACTTTTGTTTTTGTTGGCCCAATAGTTGGAGTATTACATTCATTGGAAGTACAAAACAATGAAGAGTTAGGTATACTTTTGGCTGTTATATTCACTTTTGCTGCTCATAGATTATTTGTTAGCGATGGACGATATTTGTCTATTGCTGATAAATATCGTAATGAAACTAAAGAAAAACAACGACAACGTATGAAACAAGTTTGGATTTTTTTAGCAATAAATCTTATTTGGGTAATATTCTGTATCTTCTTATTCATCAAAGTGATACCCCCGCCATCAAATGCAGATACTTCTAATAAGAATCCTTCTCCAGAATATATAGAGATGCTGAAAGATATAAGGGACCAACGACCACAATAGAATATGAACAGTGAAATAAATTTGTTGTATAATAGATTATAATTTAGAACTTAGAAAATGAGAATTATTTTATTTTTATTAGTAGGTTGGTACACAATCGGGAATATACAAGCACAAATCAAAGAGCCTGTAAAGTTCAAAAATGAGTTGAAAATGACATCTGAAACGGAAGCGGAAATCGTGTTTACTGCTTCGATAGAGAAAGGATGGCATGTGTATTCGACCGGGCTAGGGGATGATGGGCCTATTTCCGCTACTTTCAACATCAATGCGAGTAATCATGTAGAAACAATGGGTAAATTGCAACCTGTTGGAAAAGAAATCAGCATCTATGATAAGATGTTCGAGATGAATGTGCGCTATTTTGAAGATACGGTACAGTTTATCCAAAAAGTGAAATTTGCAGGAAATGATTACTTTATGGATGGGTTTCTGGAGTTTGGAGCTTGTAACGATGAAAGCTGTTTACCTCCGACTCAAATTCCTTTTAAATATGGGAAAAAAGCAGAAGCAGATTTAATAGTTGCAAAAGGGAAAGAAGAGGCTCCGGTAAATGTGGTAGAGAAGCAATCGGAAAGTGATCTTTGGAAACCGGTAATCAATGAATTGCAGGTGTTAGGTGAAGAACATTCTCAAGAGGATAAATCTTGGTTGTATGTCTTTGTCACTGGATTTCTTGGCGGATTATTGGCTTTGTTCACTCCCTGCGTATGGCCGATTATTCCTATGACTGTGAGTTTTTTCCTGAAAAGAAACAAGGATAAGAAGAAAGGGATTCGGGATGCATGGACTTATGGTGCTTCAATTGTCGTGATTTATGTAACACTGGGATTAGCAATTACTTTAATATTTGGTGCCAGTGCATTGAACGCTTTATCAACAAACGCCGTATTCAACATCCTTTTCTTCCTGATGTTGGTTGTTTTTGCAGCTTCTTTCTTTGGGGCATTTGAACTTACTTTACCTTCTAAATGGAGCAATGCAGTGGACAGCAAAGCGGAAGCGACGAGTGGCCTATTAAGCATTTTTCTGATGGCATTTACGTTATCTCTAGTGTCTTTCTCTTGCACAGGGCCGATTATCGGCTTTCTGCTCGTACAGGTTTCTACGACAGGTAGCGTGATTGCTCCTGCTATCGGAATGTTAGGTTTTGCCATCGCTTTGGCTTTACCATTCACACTGTTTGCTCTTTTTCCTTCGTGGCTGAAATCAATGCCTAAGTCAGGAGGGTGGATGAATGTAATTAAAGTGACATTGGGTTTTCTGGAACTGGCTTTTGCTTTGAAATTTTTGTCGGTTGCGGACTTAGCCTATGGCTGGAGAATCCTGGATAGGGAAACTTTCCTTGCGTTATGGATTGTGATTTTCGGACTGATGGGGTTATATCTATTGGGAAAGATCAAGTTTCCGCATGACGGTGATGAAAACAGGGTAGGCGTGGGGCGCTTCTTTCTTGCGCTTGTTTCTTTAGCATTTGCTGTATATATGATTCCCGGACTTTGGGGGGCACCTTTGAAAGCTGTTAGTGCATTTGCTCCTCCTGTGATGACACAAGACTTTAATTTATATTCGAATGAGGTCCACCCCAAATTCAAGGATTATGAAATAGGTATGGAGTATGCACGACAACAAGGAATGCCTGTGATGATCGATTTTACCGGATATGGTTGTGTGAATTGTCGTAAGATGGAGGCGGCTGTGTGGACAGATAGTAAAGTGGGTGGTATCATCAATGATAAGTATGTACTTATCTCTTTGTATGTGGATGATAAAACTCCATTGAATGAGCCTATAAATGTTGTAGAGAATGGAACGGAACGCACTTTACGAACAGTAGGCGATAAATGGAGCTATCTGCAACGGGTGAAGTTTGGAGCAAATGCCCAACCTTTTTATGTATTGCTGGATAATGACGGTAATCCGTTGAATAAATCTTATGCATACAATGAAGATATTCCAAAATATATAGAGTTCCTGCAGGAAGGGCTGGAGCGATATGTGAAATGATGGATATTAGACATTCAGCTTGTATGTTATGGCTTATAGCTAAAGTTTGGAATGAGAAAAAGAATAATTCTTTTTGGGCATTTTCATAGAAATACATAGAATAGTGTTATCTTTGTAAAGTGACATCGGGTTTAATAGAGCAAATTGTATAATAATATTTGTGTCTGACATATAAGCAGCATGAGGGCGAAAATTTCTGCTGTGATGCTCTGAATTACATGATCTGAAAATGTGAATGTTGCCCTTGTCAAGATGGGCAGATTAAGATAAAGATCCCTCGTGGATCGGCTGCCTGTGAAGGTCGCTCTATTGTTTGTTTTGTTTGTGTTTTGGTGCACCTTTTTTCTGATAAAGAATAAGGTGCACTCTTTTTATAGTTATGTATATGTAATATTAAATATATTTTTGAAGAAAAAAAAAGATGGGTGAAAAAGCTTCAATGTGGAATCTATGGCACGGCTGTCACAAATTAAGTGAAGGCTGCCGACATTGCTATGTATACCGGACGGATGGTAAATATGGAAAAGACAGTTCGGTGGTGACAAAGACAGAAAAGTTCGATTTACCCTTGCAGCGTAAAAAGAATGGTACGTATAAGATACCTTCGGGGAATTTGGTATATACCTGTTTTACTTCAGATTTTCTCATTGAAGATGCGGATGAATGGCGTGCCGAAGCGTGGGAGATGATGCAGATACGGCAGGATCTTCGTTTCCTCTTTATCACTAAGCGGATAGACCGGTTGCAACAGTGTCTGCCTCCCGATTGGGGAGATGGCTATGACAATGTGACCATCTGCTGCACGATGGAGAACCAAGATAGAGTGGATTATCGTTTACCTATTTATAAAGAAATGCCTATTAAACATAAAATCATTATCTGCGAGCCGCTTCTTAGTCGGATTGATTTCAGAGGTGAGCTGGGAGAGTGGGTGGAACAGGTAGTGGCAGGAGGAGAGTCAGGCAAAGAAGTCCGGGTATGTGATTACGAGTGGGTATTGGATATCCGGCAGCAATGTATAGATGCGAATGTCAGTTTTTGGTTTAAACAGACAGGGAGTTATTTATTAAAAGACGGACATGAGTATAAGGTTGCACGACAATTTCAACATTCGCAGGCGAGAAAGGCGGAGTTGAATTATACACCTGATAAATAAGAAATAAAGATTAATACAGATCTTTTTTTACTGAAAGCGAGGGTTGCTTAGCAATCTTCGCTTTCGTTTTATTGAGTACAAAATACGGATAATCACGTCTTTTTATAAAGATATTGTGTAAATTTTAAATTATCCATATTAATGAAACAGATAAAACTGTTACTTCTTTTAGCTTCCGCCTCCGTTACGGGAGCACTTGCGCAAAGCAATGGATTGACGGATATGAGTCAGAGCCGTTTTGCGAAGATGGCGAATACCGGAATCAGTGCCGTACATTGGACAGATGGATTCTGGGGAGATCGCTTTCAGGTATTTAGCCGGACTTCCCTGCAAAGTATGTGGAACACTTGGAACACGCCGGAGATCTCTCACGGTTTCCGTAATTTTGAGATTGCTGCCGGTGTGTGCAAGGGTGAACATTGGGGACCTCCGTTCCATGACGGAGATATGTATAAGTGGATGGAAGGAGTGGCTTCTGTCTATGCTGTCAACAAAGATCCGGAACTGGATAAGTTGATGGATAACTTTATTGCTTGTGTCGTAAAAGCCCAACGTGCAGATGGTTATATACATACGCCTGTTGTTATCGAAGAACTGAATAAAGGGATTGACTCTCATGCATTGGAGGATCAGCATAAACAAACGGTCATTGGAACGAAAGTAGGTGACGAGAATGAAAAAGGAGCTTTTGCCAATCGGCTGAACTTTGAGACATATAACTTGGGACACCTGATGATGGCGGGTATTGTGCATCGTCGTGCCACCGGAAAGACTACTCTTTTTGATGCTGCCGTAAAAGCAACGGATTTTCTTTGCCACTTTTACGAAACGGCTTCTGCCGAACTGGCTCGTAATGCCATTTGCCCTTCACATTATATGGGAGTGGTCGAAATGTATCGTGCCACAGGAAATCCCCGTTATCTGGAACTTTCGAAGAACCTGATTGATATTCGCGGTATAGTGGAAAACGGAACGGATGATAATCAGGATCGTATTCCTTTCCGCGACCAATATCGTGCAATGGGGCATGCCGTACGTGCAAATTATCTGTATGCAGGAGTAGCGGATGTATATGCCGAGACAGGCGAACAACAATTGATGAAAAATCTGACTAGTATCTGGAATGATATTGTCACCCGGAAGATGTACGTGACCGGAGCTTGCGGTGCTCTTTATGATGGAACGTCACCGGACGGGACTTGCTATGAGCCGGATAGTATTCAGAAGGTACATCAGAGCTACGGACGTCCTTATCAGTTGCCGAATAGTACAGCGCACAATGAAACATGTGCCAATATCGGAAATATGCTTTTCAACTGGCGTATGCTGGAAGTGACAGGGGATGCGAAATATGCTGACCTTGTAGAGACTTGTCTTTATAATAGTGTATTGAGCGGTATCAGTCTGGACGGAAAGAAATATTTCTATACCAATCCGCTTCGTATCAGTGCGGATCTTCCTTACACGCTTCGTTGGCCGAAGGAACGGACGGAATATATCAGTTGTTTCTGCTGCCCGCCGAATACATTGCGTACATTGTGTCAGGCACAGAATTACGCCTACACATTGAGTCCGGAAGGCATTTACTGTAACTTGTATGGTGCAAATACGCTGACTACGACTTGGAAAGACAAAGGAGAGCTGGCATTAACACAAGAGACGGATTATCCCTGGGAAGGAAAGGTACGCGTAACGTTGGATAGAGTTCCTCGTAAGGCGGGTGCTTTCTCGCTCTTCTTGCGTATTCCTGAATGGTGCGAAAAGGCTACGCTCACGGTGAATGGACAGCCGCTGCAAACCAATGCAAAGGCAAATTCGTATGCGGAAGTAAATCGTACATGGAAGAAGGGGGATGTAGTGGAGCTGGTGATGGATATGCCTGTCCGTTTGCTCGAAGCCCATCCGTTAGCAGAGGAGATTCGTAATCAGGTGGTCGTGAAGCGCGGGCCGTTGGTTTACTGTCTGGAAAGTATGGATATTGCAAACGGGGAAAAGATTGATAACGTATTGATTCCCGCTGATATAAAACTAACTCCGAAGAAAATCACAATTGAAGGCAGTCCGATTGTTGCACTTGAAGGAATGGCACGTCTGGCATCTGCAACTTCGTGGGAAGGAGTGCTTTACCGGCCGGTTGTTCAGGCTGAAAAGACAGTAAATATCCGCTTGATTCCTTATTATGCCTGGGGAAACAGAGGAAAGGGAGAAATGACTGTATGGATGCCTCTTGCCAGATAGTCCGGATTGTTTAGTATACAGAAATGAAAAAAATCATGAAAAAGTTATTTGTAACGGCTATATGTATCTTGTGCAGCCACTGGCTATTGGCCGGTGAGATATGGATTTCTCCCAAGGGCAGTGACTTCAACGACGGAACTCGTCAATCTCCTAAAGCCACGCTGACTTCTGCCTTGCGACAAGCACGAGAATGGCGCAGGACAGAGGATAACCGTATCCAAGGTGGAATCACAATCTATATGGAAGGTGGAACGTATGCCTTCCATGAACCGGTTTTTATCCGTCCGGAAGATAGCGGAACCAAGGAATCGCCCACAATTATTCGTTCGGTAGGCGATGAAAAGGTGATATTGAGTGGAGGAATCAGCATAAAAGGTTGGAAGAAGCAAGGGAAAGTTTGGGTAGCAGATGTCCCGGCATTTAATGGACGTCCATTGGATTTCCGCCAGTTGTGGGTGAATGGAAAAAAGGCAGTTCGTGCCCGTGATGTGGAGGATTTCGAAAAGATGAATCGCATTTGCAGTGTAGATGAGAAGAATGAAATTCTTTATGTACCTGCAGTTTCCATTCGCAGACTTATTGATAATAAAGGAAATTTGAAAGCTAAATATGCCGAGATGGTATTACATCAGATGTGGTGTGTTGCCAATCTTCGGATTCGTTCAGTTGAAGTGCAGGGAGACAGCGCGGCAATACGTTTTCATCAACCGGAAAGCCGGATTCAGTTTGAGCATCCCTGGCCGCGTCCGATGGTGACGACGGACGGACATAATTCTGCTTTCTATCTGACAAATGCCCGCGAATTGCAGGATGTACCCGGAGAATGGTATCATGATATAGATGCCCGTAAAGTATATTATTATCCACGGGAAGGAGAGAAGATGCAGGAGGCGGAAGTGATCGTGCCTGCCGTTGAGACATTAGTACGGGTGGAAGGAACTTTGGATCGTCCTGTGTGTCATATTCGTTTTGAGAAAATTACTTTTTCCTATACTACATGGATGCGTCCGTCAGAAAAAGGACATGTACCTCTTCAGGCAGGTATGTATCTGACAGATGGTTACCGGATTGATCCGAAAATGCAACGGAACTACTTGAATCATCCGTTGGATAACCAAGGATGGTTGGGACGTCCCGCAGCTGCTGTTCGTGTGGTTGCTGCAAGGCAGATTGATTTCGAGCGGTGCCGGTTCGAGCATTTAGGCTCAACCGGATTGGATTATGAAGAAGCGGTGCAAGGCGGTGTTGTTCGTGGCTGTCTCTTCCGCGATATTGCCGGAAATGGTCTGTTAGTCGGCAGTTTTTCTCCGGCTGCCCATGAAACGCATTTGCCATACAATCCTGCTGATCGTCGGGAAGTATGCACACAGCAACAAATCAATAACTGCTATTTCACGGAAATAGGCAATGAAGATTGGGGATGTCTTGCCATTGCTGCGGGATATGTAGGGGACGTCAATATCGAGCATAATGAAATCAGTGAAGTGCCTTATAGTGGCATTAGTCTTGGTTGGGGATGGACGCAAACTGTGAATTGTATGCGTAATAACAGAGTACATGCCAATCTGATTCATCATTATGCGAAACACATGTATGATGTGGCAGGTATTTACACACTCGGTTCGCAGCCGAAAAGTTATGTAACGGAGAATTGCGTGCATAGTATTTATAAGCCGGGGTATGTACACGATCCTAATCACTGGTTCTATCTTTATACGGATGAAGGTTCTTCCTTTATCACTGTACGTGATAATTGGACAGAAGGAGAGAAGTATCTGCAAAATGCCAATGGTCCGGGAAATGTATGGGAAAACAATGGCCCGAAAGTGGATAGTGTTATTCGTGAACGTGCGGGACTGGAAGCAGGATATAAGGATTTACTAAATATCCAGTAGGTATTGACAAGTCATTTAACTGTAATACGTGATTCGTTCCACAGATATGGAACTAAAGGAAAACAATTGTAGAACTAAAGGGAAACAGATGTGGAACTAAACGTCAACCACTGTGGAACGAATTATTTCTTACGATTCAGTTTGTTAGTAATAGAAAGAAAAATGAAAAAGAAATATATGATATTGCTTAGTGCCTTGTCTTTGGCAAGCAGCACATTTGCCCAGACCTGGATATGGTATCCGGGAGACTACGAAATCTGGCTGGGAAATCAAATGAATAACCGTCGTACGGAACGAGGTGCATTTTTTCCTCCTTTTTGGAAAACGGACAGTCATTATGTTGTCGTAGAATTCAGCAAGCAACTGAATCTTTCCGAGCCGGAAGAAATTTTTATTGCTGCCGAAGGAAAGTACAACGTCAAACTGGATGGAAAGCTCCAGTTCGGTATGCCGGAAACCATGTTGCTTCCGGCCGGAAAACATAATCTGAACATTAAAGTCTGGAATCAGGCAACTCCTCCCACTATTTATGTGAAGGGAAAAACAGTGAATTCAGACTCTTCCTGGCGTGTAACTTACGAAGATAAAGAATGGATTGACGAGAGCGGAAAAGCGAGTGACACATCTGCCACTATCTATATGGATGCCGGATGCTGGAACTTTGACGGAGCTACCCAACGTCCTTCCCAATTCAGTCTGATGCGTGAACCGCAGCAACCTGTTACGAAGACAGAACAGTCCGAAGGAGGTATCCTTTATGATTTTGGAAAAGAAACATTCGGATTCATCACATTGAAGAATCTTTCCGGAAAAGGAAAAATAGAAATTTATTATGGTGAAAGCCCGGAAGAAGCAAAAGATAAAGCATATTGCGAAACATTGGACAAACTCTTGCTCGAACCGGGACAAGTGACCGACCTTGCTATCCGCAGCACTTCTCCTTTGAGTAATTCTGAAAACGAATATACATTGGAGAACAGCAAAGCCTTCCGTTATGTCTATGTAACTCACGAGCCGGGTGTACAGATTGGAGAAGTCTCCATGCAATATGAATATCTTCCTGAAGAATACCGCGGAAATTTCCGTTGCAATGATGAAGAACTGAATCGTATTTGGGAAGTTGGCGCATACACCATGCATCTCACTACCCGCGAATTCTTCATTGACGGTATCAAACGTGACCGTTGGGTATGGAGTGGCGATGCCATTCAAAGTTATTTGATGAATTATTATCTTTTCTTTGATAACGAATCCGTCAAACGTACAATCTGGTTACTTCGTGGCAAAGACCCTGTGACCAGCCACAGTAATACAATCATGGATTATACTTTCTACTGGTTCCTTAGCGTATATGACTATTATATGTATAGTGGCGACCGCCATTTTGTCAACCAACTGTATCCACGTATGCAAACAATGATGGATTACGTGTTGGGACGTACCAATAAGAATGGCATGGTAGAAGGCATGACCGGCGACTGGGTATTTGTGGACTGGGCAGACGGCTATCTGGATAAAAAAGGCGAACTCTCTTTTGAACAAATCTTATTTTGCAGGAGTCTGGAAACAATGGCTTTGTGTGCGGAACTGGTTGGAGATGCCAATAGCAAACAGAAATACGAGAAACTGGCTGCTGCTTTGAAAGCAAAGTTAGAACCTGCCTTCTGGAATAACCAGAAACAGGCATTTGTACATAACTGTGTCAACGGTCAGCAAAGTGATGCGGTCACCCGCTATGCGAATATGTTTTCTGTCTTCTTTCAATATTTGAATGAAGATAAGCAACAAGCCATTAAACAGTCTGTTCTGCTGAATGACAGTATTCTGAAAATAACAACTCCCTATATGCGTTTTTACGAACTGGAAGCACTTTGTGCTCTTGGCGAACAGGATGCTGTAATGAAAGAAATGAAAGCCTATTGGGGAGGAATGTTGAAGGAAGGAGCCACCTCCTTTTGGGAGAAATATAACCCGGAAGAAACCGGAACGCAACATCTTGCCATGTATGGCCGTCCTTATGGCAAGAGTCTGTGCCATGCCTGGGGAGCGAGTCCTATCTACCTGTTGGGCAAATATTATCTGGGAGTGAAACCTGTAAAAGAAGGATATAAAGAGTTTGCTATTGCTCCTGTGTTGGGAGGATTGAAATGGATGGAAGGCACTGTCCCCACTCCAAATGGCAATATCCATGTCTATATGAACAGCAAAACGATGAAAGTGAAAGCAACAGAAGGGAAAGGCTATCTAACCATCAAAAGCCGTCGTCCACCTAAAGCAAATATCGGAACACCAGAAAAAGTGTCGGTAGGAGTATGGCGGCTCTGGATCGATTCACCCGAAGAAAGAATTGTTACCTATCATTTATAATACATTGTTAATTAGTTAGTGGAGTAGTCCTTGATTAACGGTTCCTCTTTTTAATGGGGGATTGTTAATCGGGGACTTTTTTCGTAAATACCTCTAGGTTTTCTAAGGAATTTGCTACATTTGCTCTTCATAAAGAGAGAAACATTTAGTTCTTTTGGAAACAAGTAAACAAAATCCGAAGAATGAAAAACAAGATTGACCAATATACTGATACAGATGATGAGAAACTCTTCGCCTTGATTGAACAAGGTGATGAAGGAGCTTTCACCCAAGCCTATGAAAGGTATCATAAACTATTATATGTATTAGCCTATCGTTATTTAATGAGTTCTGATATGGCAGAAGATGTAGTGCAACATGTCTTTAGCCGTTTGTGGGAATTTCGTTCAGAACTACGTGTGGGAATCAGCCTAAAGAACTATCTCTTTACGATGACAAAAAATCATGTCTTGAACTTGATTCGTAATGAAAACAGCGCGATTGCAAAGAACTATGAGATGGCACAATCCGCTTCGCCTTACGAAGATAATCTGATAGAAAAACTGGAGAAAAAAGAGTTGATGTCCAGTTTTTATAAAGCTGTGGATATGCTTCCTGCGCAAAAACGGGATATTTGCTTGATGAAAGTACAAGAGGAACTGACAAATCAGGAAATTGCGGAACGGATGAATCTATCCGTAAATACTATCAAGACGCATTATTCGGAAGCGTTGAAACTTCTCCGTATCCATCTAAGTAAGATGTTAATAATTGTTGCATTTACCACACTAATGACTTTTTTGAGTGTCCATTTAATAAAGTGATAAAAATGAATAGACCTACTGATAAACAAATAGAAGAAGTCTTGGCAGGAATTGCCAGCCCGGAAGATGCAAAATATGTGGCAGAGTGGTTTGCTACGGAAGAAGGTAGCGACTATCTTGAAGCTGCTATGACACAGGATTCCGAACTGATAAAAAATGAGTTTGCAGACTTGTATGTAGACCATGATATTCCTTCAAAGAAAATATTAGAACAGATACGGAAGAACATTCGCATCAAGAAGTTGAAGCGTGTCTGTTTCCGAGTTGCAGCCGTATTGATACCTGTTGTCTTAATTGTCGGACTTTATATACAACTGAACTCAAAAGTCGACCTGTTCGGCACTTCCGAATATGAGGAAGTGGTGGTAGATAAAGGAGAACGCATACAAATCATGTTTCAGGACGGAACAAAAGTATATATCAATTCTGATTCGAAACTAAGATACCCGAAGAAGTTTGCTTTGAACACCCGGGAAGTTTATCTTGAAGGAGAAGCCTATTTCGTAGTAGCTAAAAATAAGAACCGTCCTTTTATAGTCAATTTAAGTGGACCGGCAATTCATGTATTGGGAACTTCTTTCAATGTACAGGATTACCCGGAGAATAAGGATATAGTAGTATGTCTGGATGAAGGAAATATTAATCTTACCCTTCCTACGGAAAAGAAATACCCGGTGCAACCCGGCGAAAGATTAGTGTACAACAAAGATAACCAGCAGTGTACTATTTCCAAAATGAACGATATGCAACGCCTATCGATGTGGAAACAGAATGTGATAGTATTTAAAGATACCCCGTTGCCGGAAGTCATTAAAATATTGAACCGCTGGTATAATGTAGAGTTTAAAGTCGAAGATGAAAACGTTTTGAAGTATGTCTATACATTGACTTCGGACAATACATTATTAGAGAAAGTATTAATGGATTTAGAGAAAATCGCTCCGGTGAAGTTTGAGTATAATGAAGATAAGAAAGAAGTGATAGTAAAAATGAAATAATATAATCATTAGAAATAAATGGGGTATATGAATAAAGAAGTGGATTTATCCGTATCTTGTTATGGAAAAGTAAAAGACAGGAAATATGATATTGTGATATTGCCGTGGGGAGCTACTGAACCTCATAATCTGCATTTGCCATATATGACAGATTGTATTCTTTCCCATGATGTAGCAGTTGATGCTGCATTGATAGCTAAACAGAAATATGGCGTGAACTGCATGGTTATGCCACCCATCGGCATGGGTTCACAAAATCCGGGACAACGGGAACTTCCCTTCTGTATCCATACGCGTTATGAAACACAGAAAGCAATACTGACTGATATTGTTTCTTCCCTTTATGTTCAAGGTATCCGAAAATTGGTTATTATCAACGGGCATGGAGGCAATACTTTTAAAAGTATGATTCGTGATTTGTCGGTAGACTATCCTGACTTCCTGATAGCATCGAGTGAATGGTACACCGTGTTAAAGGTAAAGGACTATTTTGAAAATCCGGGTGACCATGCAGATGAAGTCGAGACATCCGTAATGATGCACTATCACCCCGAATTAGTCAATCTTGAAGAAGCAGGGAATGGAGAATATAAAACTTTTGCCATACAATCTTTGAATGAAAAAGTAGCATGGATTCCCAGGAACTGGGGGAAAGTATCTAAAGATACCGGTGTTGGCGATCCACGTGGAGCTTCCGTAGAAAAAGGAAAGAAGTTTGCGGAAGCAGTCGCAGAGAAATATGCAAAGCTCTTTGACGAATTGGTGAATCAGGAACTTTACTAGATTGCAAAAAATATAGTGACGCTATCCTTTTGTGATAGTGACGGTATCCGGTAAGTATAGCGTCACTATGTGAACAGGATACCGTCACTATCACAAAAGACTGTTTCTAGCGAATTGCCAAGAACACGAATCTATTGTTATAAGTCCTTCTGAAAATAAAATCCGGAAGGACTTTTCTTTTTATATCCCATTTTCCTACAAATAAAAACTAAACTATATCTTGCTGAAAACTAATGTATTATCATACGAAAATTTATTGGAAATAAAAAAACTTCAGAAAAAAACGTTTTTTCCCTCACCCGCTTCTTAATCTCGTGTGTCCACTAAATACAAAGAGATTAAGAACCTATTTATAATTTTAAACAAACTAAGTATGAAGAACAAAGTATTGCTTGTATTGTTATTGAGCTTTGCTGTAAGTCTTGCGGCGTCGGCTCAGAAAATAACAATGAATCTTCAACAAGTCAAGTTGGAGAAAGTCTTTTCGCTCATTACTAAACAGACAGGACTTACGGTAGCATATAGCCGTACGATTGTCAATCCCGAACGGATTGTTTCTGTCCAGGCAAAAGACAAAGACCTTTCTAAAGTATTGGATGATTTATTCGCAGGTACAAATGTAGCTTATGAAATTGGAGAGAAGAAAATATATTTGAAAGCAAAAGAAGCTCCCGTTACATCACAAGGGAGCCAAAAAACAAAGAAAATAACGGGAACCGTGACAGATACCAAAGGCGAACCAGTAATTGGTGCCAGTGTATTGGTGAAAGGAGCGGGGACAGGTACTGTGACAGATGTAGATGGTAACTTTACATTGGATGCTCCGGCAGACGCTCTTCTGGCTGTCAGTTATATTGGTTATAAAACACAGGAAGTAAAGGTTGGGAATAAGAACTCATATTCTATCCAATTGCAGGACGACACCGAAGTACTGGATGAAGTCGTAGTAGTTGGTTACGGCGTGCAGAAGAAATCAAGCCTGACAGGTGCCGTTGCTTCCATCTCTTCTCAGGAAATCAGCAAACAGGTATCATCTAATGTTGCTTCAAGCTTACAGGGGCGTACACCGGGTGTAGACATCGTGCAGCAAGCTGGTGTTGCTGGGGCAGATGTAAACATCGTGATTCGCGGTGCCGCTTCTTTTGGCGCTACCGAACCTCTGTATGTCATTGATGGAGCATTCAGTAATGCCGGATTAAGCTCATTGAATCCCAATGATATTGAATCTATCGAAGTACTGAAAGACGGTGCGGCAGCCGCTATCTACGGTTCACGTGCCGCCAATGGGGTCGTTTTGATTACTACCAAGAAAGGAAAGTCCGGTAAGCCCGTCATTCAGATAGACGGTTCGTTCGCTTTCCAGAAAACGACTAATATTCCGGAGTTCCTCAATGCATCGGAATGGAGAGAGTTTGCCAATATGGTGGCAGATAACAGTGGCTTGCCTCATGCACCGGAGAATGACAATCCCACCAATCCGAACCTGAATACCGACTGGTCAGAAGAATGGATACAGTTTGCTCCGGTATGGAATCTGAATGCCAGTATCGCAGGGGGTGGGGACAACTCTACTTTCAGCACAAGCCTTGGTTATCTTGACCAAACCGGTATGACGATTTATTCGGATTATAAACGTTATAACTTCCGCCTGAATACCTCTTATAAAAAAGGACGTTTCTCATTTTCCGAAACTCTCGGACTGACGCATAAGGATAAAACTCCTACAACAGCTTTCAACATAGCTTTACCAACGTTACCTATTTATGATGAACAAGGACGGTTTACCTCTGGTGGCCCTGATTATTACATCAACCCCGAAGATGGCAAGGCGCAGAATAAGATAGCCCCGTTACATTATACAGACCAGTTTAATAAAGTGACGGATTTAATCGGCTCTTTAAATGCCCAACTGGATATTTGGGGCGGCTTAAAATACAAATTATCGTTAAGTGGAAATTATAGCAATAAGCATAATTACACCCATACCCCCGAGTACTATACAAAGTGGAACTCGGATGGAACTCCCGATAAAGATTATGGCAACACACGTAACAGTGTATCGGAAACAAGAGGTGAAGAGTTCACTTATACGATTGATAACTTGCTGACTTACAACAAGACATTCAACCGTCACTCAATAGACGCTTTATTAGGAACAAGCTGGATGAGAGAATACTATCGTTACATGACCAACTCTACCATTAACGATTTGGGAGGAACGGATATTACCGGATTCCAAAATGAAGATGGTAAGATTTCGGCAGGAGACAGTAATGCGGCATTGCTCTCTTTCTTCGCCCGTGTGAACTACGATTATGATAATAAATATCTGCTATCCTTGAGTATCCGCCGGGATGAATCTTCCAAATTCCATAAAGACAATAGAGTAGGTTACTTCCCCTCTGTCTCCGCCGGATGGAATGTGCACCAGGAAAAATGGTTCCAAAATCCTGTAATGAGCAAATTGAAGATCAGGGCTAGCTACGGTGAGTTGGGTGCCAACTTCCTCAATCCTTATAATTTTGACGCGATAGCTTATGGACCTATTCCTTACACAGTAGGCGGTGAACGTTATGTGACAGGACGCGCAGCCTATCTGAAATCGAAAGACTTGAAATGGGAAACTGCCAAAACCACAGATATTGGTATCGAACTGGGCTTCTTCAACAACGACTTGACCTTGTCATTAGACTATTTCGTAAAAAAGAACGTAGATTTGTTGGCACAGATAGACTTGAACTTGTCTTCCGGGCAAATCTTTGAAATTAACAGTTCACGTGAAAAACCCTACGTTAATACAGCTTCCGTAAAAAACACAGGATGGGAGTTTATGATGAATTACAGGAAACAATTGACGAAAGACTTCCATATAGATGCAACATTCAATATCGCAACGTTGAAGAATAAAGTATTATCATTGGGAGAAAACGTGCAGCCGATTACTTCCGGAGCAATGTCCAGCTACTTTAACGATGCTCCCTCTATTACCATGCCGGGAGAAGCTATCGGTTCATTCTATGGCTATAAGATTGACGGTTTTGATGCAGAAGGAAATTTCATATTTGCGGATATGGACAAGAATGGAGTAGTCAATGCAAATGATAAAGTTATTCTGGGCAGCCCTATCCCTGACTTCACATACGGTTTGAACATCAACATGGAATACAAAGACTTTGATTTGACTCTCTTCTTCCAGGGAGTGCAGGGAAATGATATATTCAATCAGAAAAAGTACACCTATTATTTTGATTATTCCAATAATGTGGTCAAAGAGGCTATGAATGGATGGACGAAAACAAATAGAAATACAGGAATCCCTATTATGAAAACCCAAAACACAAGTGGCGGAAATTCCCTGCCGAGTGAATTTTATATTGAAGACGGTTCCTATTTACGTCTGAAAAATCTTCAGCTTGGTTATTCGTTACCTAAAAAGTGGTTGGAAGCAATCCGGTTTAACAAACTGCGTGTTTATGCAGGCGTACAAAATCTGTTTACGCTGACCAAATACTCCGGTTATGACCCGGAAGTCAGTTCAAATGTATTGTTCTCACGTGGCATTGACATCAGTTCATATCCTAATGCCCGGACATTCACTTTTGGTTTTAACGCTTCATTCTGATAACTAAAAATATGATTAATATGAAAAACTATAAGAAAGTATATGCCGCATTTATCTTGGCGGGCGGCTTGATATTACACGGATGCAACGGTATCTTTGATGACCTGGCAATTAATCCGAACCAGCCGAGTATGGGAGCTTATTTCACCAGTCCGTCCGCTGTAAATGACGCAGTGATGACCATGTACGGATATATGTCTACGCAACGCTGCCTAGGAGCTTCCGGCTCTAAGACAACGATAATCCGCTCTGACGAGGCATCGTCCAATTCGGATTATGGCAAACCGGGCATGTTTGGTGCCGACTTGAATGCCAGTTATTACACTATTGAGCAACCTTATACATTGATGTACACCACTGCTTCCCAAGCATCCTACATCATTGAAACCGCCCCGTCTGTCGATTTCAGCGGCAATGAGGAACTGCGGAACGCATACATGGGTGAAGCCTATTTCTGGAGGGCATTTGCGCATTATTACCTATTGATTAATTTCCGGAATATATCTCCCATCAGACAGATGCCACGCAATGGAGATGACTATGTCCGTCCTTTGGAAAAACCTGCTGCCGTATGGGATTTTATTCAAGAAGACCTGGCACACGCGAAAGAATTGTTGCCCGTGAAGGGATATTGGGACAGCAAGAATGCCGGTCGTGTGACAAAAGCTTCCGCAGCCGCCTTATTGGGAAAAGCTTACCTATACCGTAGTGGAATCGAGCAATATTATGGTGAAGACAAGACTACATTTTACAGTGAAGCTGCCAAAGAATTTGGTGATGTTATAGACGGAAAGTACGGAACTTATGACCTGACTAAAAATTATGCCGATAATTTTGATGTCGCTCATGAAAATAACGAAGAATCAATTCTTGAATTTCAATTCCTAGGCGATGTCGATAATGCAGGATTCAATCCGGGGCTTGCCACTTCCGGTTTGGCGTTCGATTCACGTGGACTGATGTTGCCGGGAGCGGGAGTAGGTTATGAAGGCGTAGTACATAACTGGCTTTATAACGCATTTGTGAATTCGGTAGACAAGGACGGCTATACGGATATCCGAATGTTCTCCACAATGATATTCAATGATTTGGATGCGAGCATTCATTTGAGAAATGATGCAGGCGGCAATCCGGTACGTCTGGAAGGTCCCGGCGGTTATAAATGGGAAGAACTTTATCCTGCAAAGAATGGAAAAGAAGGATTTGCTACCGTGTCCAATCCTTTGGCACATTCATTCAAAGCAGGTATAAGAAAAGGGATTGATTGTTCCATGCCTACACAAACGGAAGCAGACGGGACTCCTAAACTGGTCGGTGTAGGTGCAGGCGTTAAGGAGTATGTATATAATCAGCCCCGTGCCCATGGAGTGAATTGGCGCTATATCCGCTATGCCGATGTGTTGATGATGTATGCGGAAGCTATCGTTAGCGGTGGCACGCAAGCATCAAACATGACTCCCTTGCAGGCGGTAAATAAAGTACGCGGACGTGTCAACATGAGCGAACTCCCTTCGGTAACCATGACTGATATTCAGAATGAAAGAATCCTGGAATTTGCTTTGGAAGGGCATCGTTTCTATGATTTGCTCCGTTGGGGCAAGCTAGCCAGCCGTTTTACAGAGTTGCAGGAATCCGATCCTAACTTCAAGAAGTTCATATCGGCAGATGACTTTAAAGGATTCGTCACCAATAAGCACGAATGGTTGCCGATTCCTATCAATGAAGTGAATTCTAACCCTTATATCACAGAAAATAATCCGGGATATTAACTAAGAAAGAATTAGCATGATAAATTTGAAAAATATTGCGGTACTACTGTTCAGTTTGGTAGTACCGGGGCTCGCTATTGCCCAAACAGAAGTACTTTACAATGGCATACACCTGCCTGAACAATGGCCACCCCGCTATGCGGAACCACAAAAAGCACAAGATATGCCGATACCCTATCTTGAACAAAAGCCGGGAGTAATTCCTGTAAATGTAGGACGGCAACTATTTGTTGATTCTTTTCTGATTGCAGAAACTAATTTGAATAGAGTGATTCATACTCCCCGGTTCTACGAAAGGAATCCGGTACTCGGACCTGATAAGGAATGGGAAAAGACAACCGAAGGCGGACTCTACGCTGCACCCTTCAGTGATGGGATCTGGTATGACGAAAAAGACGGGAAGTTCAAAATGTGGTACTTGGCAGGTGCAGGTGTTCTTCACAAAGGAGACAATCAGACCTTTTATACCGGATATGCCGAATCGGAAGACGGCAAGTACTGGACAAAACCTGTACTGGATATTTGGAACCAAACCAATATTGTAGATACCTGCAATCGTGACGCAGCTACTATTTGGCTGGACAAACAGGAGAAAGACCCGTCCAAACGGTACAAGATGTTCAATGTCGAACGCCGCCCCACCGACCGCAGATGGCAATTTATTTTGAAATACTCATCGGACGGGATTCATTGGGGAGAGGGAGTCGCCCAGTCCGGTGATTTATACGACCGTTCATCCGCATTCTACAATCCGTTCCGTGATGTGTGGGCATTGAGTATGCGTTACGGGACAACAGTTTCTTCCCGCTCACGCAGTTATTTGGAAAATAAAGACCCGGAAATGGCAGTAAGTTTCGCACATCGTATCCGAAAAGGAGTACCTGATAAGAATATGGTCTACTGGTTTACTCCGAGCGATAAAGAGCCGCGTCATCCGGAGTTTCCGGAAGTAGAACCGGGTATTTACAATTTTGATGCCATTGCTTATGAAAGCATTATGTTAGGATTGTACAGTGTATGGCAGGGACCGGAAAATGGAGTTTGTGCCAAACTAGGTATTCAGAAAAAGAATGAAATCTTTCTAGGGTATAGCCGTGACGGCTTCCATTTCTATCGTCCTTCTTTCAAGCCTTTCATGGCAGTGAATGAGACGGAAGGAGCATGGAACTGGGGAAATATGCAGTCTATCAATGGAGTGCCTTTGATAGTAGGAGATTCACTTTATTTCTATTCTAGCGGACGCCAAAGGAACAAGATTATGTGGGATAGCTATACATCTACCGGACTGGCTACTTTGCGCAGAGATGGTTTTGTCTCCATGCATGGAGATAAGGACGGCTATCTGCTGACAGAGAAGGTTCGTTTTGACGGCAAACATCTTTTTATCAATGCAGATGTAAAAGGTAGCTTGGCTGTAGAAATTCTGGATGAAAATGGAAAGCCATTAGAAGGATTCACACGGAAAGACTGTGTACCGATGAAGAAAACAGATAAAACAAAATTGTTGGTTACATGGAAGAAACACCAGAATATAGCATCACTTATCGGGAAGGCTGTCCGTTTGAAGTTCTACCTGGATAACGCTGATATATATGCATTTTGGATTTCTCCGTGGCAAACGGGCGAAAGCCGTGGATATACAAGCGGCGGCGGACCGGGACTGTCAACCTGTGGCATAGATATTCCTGCAAACAAATAAAAGATAAATGACTATGAAACGTTTATTTTATACATTACTATTTTTCCTGCCTTGTATGCTGATAGCTTGCGGTGGCAGTGATGATACTCCGGATGGAGATAATAATCCCCCGGTAGTGGCTCCCCCTTGCGAAGAGCCGGTAGATTCACGGCTATTGTACAATGGTATTCGTCTGCCCGAACAGTGGCCGCCGGTACGTTCATCTTCGTCTGAACTGGAAAAAGGAATGTCACCTTTTTATCTGTCGGATAAACCTTCTGTTATTAATATCTCGGTAGGACGCCAGTTATTTGTAGACAATTTCCTGATAGAATCCACTAATCTGAAACGTACGTTCTATTATCCTGAATATTATTCAGGCAATCCGATACTGACACCAGAACAGGATTGGGAGAAAACTGGAACAAAAGGTGCGGCATTCGCCGCTCCTTTCAGCGACGGGGTATGGTATGACGAAAAGGAAGGAAAATACAAAATGTGGTACATGGCAGGTGGTGGCTCCTATGCAACTAGCGGAGCAGGAGTGACTTGTTATGCGGAATCAACGGACGGTATTCACTGGACAAAACCCACTCTTTCCGTTGTAGCCGGAACAAATATCGTTGACTATAACTCAGAACGTGACGCGTCTGTTATTTGGCTGGATAAACAGGAAAGTAATGCTTCGAAAAGATACAAGATGTTTTTAGTTGCCCGTGAATCCGGGAAATGGAGATACCATTACAAGACTTCCCCGGACGGCAAAGTCTGGCGTGCCGCAGTTCAATCGGAACCGATTGCCGACCGTTCAACAGTATATAAAAATCCTTTCAGAAACGTTTGGGTATATAGTATGCGGCATAATGTTCGGGTGGATGCGAATAAGCTGGTACGTGCGAGGGATTATAATGAAAACACCGATCCGGAAGCCGGAACAAAGAAAGCGGAAGCATTATTGAGTGCATTCTGGTTTGGTCCGTGGGCTAATGAGCAACACCATACAGACTATCCGAATATAGCGCCTGCGATATATAATCAGGATGCCACGCCTTATGAAAGCATTATGCTGGGATTCTTCTCCGTTTGGCAAGGGCCGGAAAATGATGTTTGTGCTTCGGACAACGTAATCAAGAGAAATCAAGTTATGGTAGGATATAGCCGTGACGGTTACAGTTGGTTCCGTGAGGATATGAATCCTTTCCATGCCGTAAATACGACCACCTCGGACGCATGGAATCAAGGTAACCTGCAATCCGTAGCCGGAGCACCGTTAATAGTAGGTGACAAACTCTATTTCTATCTGAGCGGTCATCGTTTGAGAGGCACTCAAGAGATTACCACTACCGGGCTTGCCATGCTTCGTCGCGATGGATTTGCATCTATGAAAGGAACAGGAGAGTTGCAAACTTCCTTACTGAAATTTGACGGTTCGTACTTCTTTGTCAATGCCAATGTCACGGGAGAAATGAAAGTGGAACTTTTAGATCCCAATAATAAAGTAATCGAAGGATTCTCAAAAGATGAGTGCAAAGCCTTTAAAGGGGATAATGTAAAAGCGAAGATAGAATGGACAGGCAACGCTTCATTAGCCTCTTTGAAGAACAAACAACTGAAAGTGAAATTCTATATTGATAACGGTGAAATATTTGCTTTTTGGATTTCTCCTTCTGCGAATGGAGAGAGTATGGGATACACCGCTGGCGGAGGTCCCGGGTTGAATATTTCCGGAATAGATAAAACCAATTAAAAAATGAATACTATGAACAGATTAGCTTATTTATTATCATTGATTTGTATTCTTGCATTTTCTTCTTGCGAAGAGGATAAAGTATATTATCACACTGCGGCAAAGGCAGACTTCACCATTGGTGAGAATATGTATGAACTGGGACAGACTGCTGTTTTTAAAGATGCTTCCATACCCGATGAAGGAAGCCGGATAGTAGCATGGTTATGGGAGTTTGGCGATGCAAAAAAATCCGTCTCGACGGAACAGAATCCAACTTTCGTTTATCCGTCGGACGGTACATTTACCATTAAACTGACGGTGACTGATGATAACGGCTTGAGCGCCACAGCTAAGAAGGACCTTACCATCTTAGACCCGGCTAAAGCAATCAATGTAATGTGGCAGAAAGAAATGGGCGGACCTATTGAAAGTACAGTCTCACCCGCATTGTCGGCTGACGGTAAAACGGTTTATATGATTACCGACCAGACTTCCACAGGAGCATTTGACGTGAAACTTTATGCTTATGATACAGAAAACGGAACACAGAAATGGGCATTTGACGTAACTGCCAATATGAATGAACTGAATCCGGGCGGAGGGGCAAGTATGGTATATGCAAGTCCGGCAGTAGGACCGAATGGAGATGTGTATATTGTGGTTCGTGATTTGAAGCCAGCTACTGCTGAACACCCCCGTGCTTTGTTTTTATTTGCTGTAGGAAGTAATGGTAGCAGAAAATGGGCATACAAAGCTGCCGATTCTAATTTGTATGCTGTCACTCCGGCTATTGATGCATCCGGTAATATTTACTTCGGACATAGAGGAAAGAAAATAATCGTATTAAGTCCTGCCGGTGATATAGTCAAAGAAATAGCTTTAGATGTAGAAGTGTTGTCCGGTATGTCTCTGTCCAAAGACGGAACTGTCTATTTCGGCTCTTCCAAGAATACGGGATATTTCGGTTATGATTTTGCTACCGGTACTCAAAAGTTTGTCTATCAGAAAGATTTGGGTGGTACAGCATTGAAAGGAAATTCTTATACGATAGGAGCGGATGGAACCATTTATACCATAGCCGAACTGACATCAGGTGGCGCTATCATAGCTCTGAATCCTGACGGAACGGAAAAATGGGTGTACAAGACTCCGGGAGCCATTGTCAACGGTGGTGTTGTGATTGGTACGGATGGAACGCTTTATGCCAACGGTGGAAATGCTGTTGCCGGTGAAGCTTCGGCAGGTGTTTTCGCTTTGAATTCGGACGGTTCTTTAAAATGGCATTATGCTACAACGGAGGACGTTAACAACTGCGTACCAATCATCGATAACAGAGGATATATCCATATCATCTCGAACAAAGCCGTCTATTATATAGTGAAACAAGACGGTAGTTTACTTGCATCCGCAGAGTTAGGCGTTAAATGTACTTCCAGTCCGGTAATGGATTCAAGAGGATATTTATATGTCGGCATTGAAGCTGTTGCAGGTGCATCTGATATGGTATGTATCTCATCTGGAGCTACTTCCTATGCGAACTCTGGATGGCCGATGAAAGGCCAGAATCCGCAACGGACAGGTTTGCAAAAGTAAGTAGTTTAAAATGTCGACGATTATGAAGAAATATTCTTTATTGGCAGTTTTCTTATTATTAATGTGCAATGTTTCGGTATGCGGGCAAACAGGACGTATCCTTTTTGTGGATACAACATTCATTGAGAAAACAAATCTGCAACGAATACATCATTCGCCCATCTATTATTCTGGCAATCCTGTTTTGAAAGCTGATAAAAAATGGGAATTGAATATAAATGGCGACCCTTATGCCGCTCCATTCAGCGGTGGCGTATGGTATGATGAAGAAGAACATAAATTCAAGATGTGGTATTCTGCCGGTGGCGGAAAGTTATTAGGACTCGTCACTTGCTATGCAGAGTCGTCCGACGGGAAAGTCTGGATAAAACCGGAGCTGGACGTTGTTCCGGGAACCAATATCGTAGATACATTAGAGCATGATTGCGTTTCCGTGTTGCTTGATAAATTTGAGAAAGACCGGACGAAGCGTTATAAAATGTTTGTTGTAGAATTTAATAATCGCTTCACAGTCAGCATGAAACTCAAATATTCTTCTGACGGAATCCATTGGAGTGAGCCGAAAGCTCTTTCGGGAGAATTGTACGACCGTTGTGCGGCTTATTACGACCCGTTTCGCAAGAAATATGTCCTGTCATTGAAAACCATAAATGGAGTGTATAGGCGTTCACGCAATTATTTGGAACATGAAGATCCGGAAATGCTGGTTAGCCTGGCACATAGGATATATGACAACAAGAGTGATAAGTTTATCCGTTATTGGTTTAATGCCGATGCCGATGACCCGCGTCATCCTCAATTTCCCGAACTGCGTCCACAGATATACAATCATGAAGCAATGCCGTATGAGGGCTGTATATTAGGCTACTTCACCGTTTGGCAGGGACCGGAGAACAATGTTTGTGACAGTCTGAACATTCAAAAAAGGAATGAAGTCCTGATAGGTTGGAGCAAAGACGGTTTTCATTGGAACCGGGAAAACAAGAAACCATTTCTTCCTGTCAGTGAGGACTTTCATGCATGGAATGCAGGCAATGTACAGTCTACTGCGGGTAGCCCTCTGATAGTCGGAGACTCTCTTTATTTTTATGTCAGTGGACGCTATAACAGCAAGCCGAAACATGATTCCAATTTTGCCACAGGACTTGCGATGCTTCGTCGTGATGGTTTTGTTTCGATGCGGGCAGGAAGAAAAGAAGGATATATAGAAATAAAAACTCAGATTCCGGCAAATGGAAACTATTTGTTTGTAAATGCAGATGTGAAGGGAACTTTAGCGGTAGAAGTGTTGGATGATAACGGTCAGCCAATGGAAGGATTTACAAAGAAAGACTGCATATCAATGAAAAAATCGGATAAAACGAAACAGATGATTTCATGGGAAAAACATCCAGGCGTAACATCACTGGTGGGGAAAACAGTCCGGTTGAAGTTTTATCTGAATCAGGCGGATATCTATGCATTTTGGATTTCGGCATGGCAAACAGGCGAAAGTGGTGGATATACCGGCGGTGGAGGACCGGGACTATCAGACGAGGGTATAGATACCCCCATGGATAAATTGAAAAATAACTAAATATATTAAACTTAAAAAAAGAAACTGTATTATGGAAAAGATTATAGGATTAATCAATGCTCCTTTTACTCCGTTTTATGAAAATGGAGAAGTAAATTATGAACCAATCGAAGCCTATGCAAAGCTACTTGTAAAAAATGGCTTGAAAGGTGTTTTCATCAACGGTTCTTCTGGAGAAGGGTATATGTTGACTGATGAAGAACGAATGAAGTTGGCAGAACGTTGGATGGAAGTTGCACCGGATGGTTTTAAGGTTATTGTACACGTGGGGAGTTGCTGCGTAAAGTCAAGCCGGATGCTGGCGGAACATGCCCAGAAAATCGGAGCTTGGGGAATTGGTGCAATGGCACCTCCTTTCCCGAAAATAGGACGAATAGAAGAATTGGTAAAGTACTGCGAAGAAATCGCTGCCGGAGCACCGAAGCTGCCCTTCTATTATTATCACATTCCTGCATTCAATGGAGCATTCTTATCGATGCTTGCTTTCCTGAAAGCTGTTGAAAACCGTATTCCCAATTTTACGGGAATCAAATATACCTTCGAAAGCCTGTATGAATACAATCAATGTCGTTTGTATAAAGACGGCAAGTTCGATATGCTTCACGGGCAGGATGAAACCATTCTTCCTTGTCTCGCAATGGGAGGGGCGCAAGGCGGAATCGGCGGAACGACCAACTATAACGGTATAAACCTGGTAGGTATCATTGATGCCTGGAAAGCCGGTGAATTGGAGCAAGCCCGTGAATTGCAAAACTTCTCTCAGGAAGTGATTAACGTAATCTGCCATTTCCGTGGGAATATTGTTGGTGGCAAACGTATCATGAAGCTTATCGGACTTGATTTGGGCGGCAACCGTACTCCTTTCCAAAACATGACCGCTGACGAAGAAAAACAAATGAAAGCGGAACTGGAAGAAATCCGTTTCTTCGAACGTTGCAATAAATTCTAACAGGAGGACGTATGAAGAATATTACTGACTATATACAACAATGGGCTAATACCTATAAGGATGATATGCAGAATAATATCATGCCCTTTTGGATAAAGTATGGACTGGATAGAGTGAATGGTGGTATATATACTTGTGTAGATCGCGACGGTGCATTAATGGATAGTACAAAATCCGTTTGGTTTCAGGGGCGTTTTGCATTTACTTGTTCCTATGCCTATAATCATATAGAAAAGAATCCGGCATGGTTGCAAGCCGCAAAAAGCACACTAGACTTTATAGAGAAGTATTGCTTTGATTCGGATGGGCGTATGTATTTTGAAGTGACAGCGGACGGTCGCCCTTTACGTAAGCGCCGTTATATTTTCTCCGAGTCATTTGCAGCCATAGCGATGTCCGAATATTCGATAGCGTCGGGGGATAAGACGTATGCGGTGAAGGCACTCGAACTGTTCAAACGTATGCAATATTTCCTGCAAACTCCCGGACTGCTTGCTCCCAAATATACAGATACGCTCCCCATGAAAGGACATTCCATCACCATGATATTGATAAACGTAGCTTCCCGAATCAGGGAAGCTATTCAAGACGAATGTCTGACACGGCAGATTGACGAGTCCATTAGCTGTCTGGAAAAAGATTTCCTACATCCGGAGTTCAAGGCATTATTGGAAACCGTAGGACCGAACGGAGAATTTATAGACTCCAATATGGGGCGTACCATCAATCCGGGGCATTGTATCGAAACAGCTTGGTTTTTGCTGGAAGAATCCAAGCTCCGGGGAAGGGATCAAAACATAAAAGAACTGGGGCTGAAGATTCTGGACTGGTCATGGGAGTGGGGCTGGGATAAAGAATTCGGCGGTATTATCAATTTCAAAGATTGCAGGAATCTTCCTTCGCAGGACTATGCGCAGGATATGAAATTCTGGTGGCCGCAAACAGAAGCAATTATCGCTACCCTGTATGCCTATCTGATGACGAAAGAAGAGAAATACCTGAAGATGCATCAACAAATCAGCGAGTGGACATATACACATTTCCCGGACAAAGAATACGGAGAGTGGTATGGCTATCTCCATCGGGATGGAACAGTCGCCCAGCCGGCAAAAGGAAATTTATTTAAAGGACCTTTTCATATCCCTCGCATGATGACAAAAGGATATATGCTTTGTGAGGAAATAATGTCTGAAATAAAAAAAGAAATAAGATGATTGTATCCAATTTACAAAATAGCCAACGGGTGGAGAAACTTCACCCGTTGTTCAAACAGCTTTTCGATTATGTGAAATCGCACGATCTGTTGCACGAGGAACTGGGAACTATCAGACTGGATGGTGATAATCTGATTGTCAATAATATCTATCCCGAATGTATTCCTGAAGGAAAGCGTTTATTAGAACTGCATCACGATTATATTGATGTGCACATATTGCTTGAAGGCAAAGAAACCATTGGCTGGAAAGCCTTGGAAGAATTAAAAGTGGAAAGGCAAGCTTATGATAAAAAGAGTGATTGTGCCCTATATGGTGACGTTCCTACTACTTTCATCAATCTCTTGCCCGGACAATTCGTCATTGTATATCCGGAGGACCCCCATGCTCCGGCTATCGGTAAAGGCTGGATACGCAAACTGATAGCTAAAGTAAAAGTCTAAGTAAACAGTCTCAAAAATCTTTTAAATACAACTACCATGAAAAATAAAAATATTTATCCATGGGTAGTGGTTGCGTTGCTTTGGGTAGTAGCGTTGCTCAACTACATGGATAGACAAATGCTTTCTACAATGCAGGAAGCAATGAAAATAGATATTGTAGAACTGACGAAGGCAGAAGCTTTCGGTGCATTAATGGCAGTCTTTCTTTGGATTTACGGCTTTATGAGCCCGGTTGCCGGAATTATTGCAGACAGGCTTAGTCGTAAATGGTTAATCGTCGGAAGCTTGTTTGTTTGGTCGGCTGTAACATTCCTGATGGGATATGCCACGACGTTTGAGCAATTATATGGTTTGCGTGCAGTGATGGGGATTAGTGAAGCATTGTATATTCCTTCCGCTCTGTCCTTGATAGCGGATTGGCATCGGGACAAATCACGCTCATTGGCAATTGGAGTTCACATGACCGGACTGTATGTCGGTCAGGCAATCGGTGGGTTTGGAGCTACGGCAGCCGCTGCATTTTCCTGGCAGAGCACTTTTCACTGGTTTGGCATTGTAGGTATTGCTTATTCTGTGGTTCTTATCTTTTTCCTGCATGAGAATCCTGTCCGAATGAAAATAGAAAAGGTTGTTGCTAATGGCATTAGCAAGGGGAATTCAATTGGAAAAGGGCTGTTACTGTTATTTTCAAATATTTCTTTTTGGGTGATATTATTTTATTTTGCGGCTCCAAGTTTACCGGGGTGGGCTACAAAGAACTGGTTGCCAACGCTATTTGCGGAGAATCTGGATATTCCGATGTCACAGGCAGGACCAATATCTACGATTACCATTGCTCTATCTTCATTTGTCGGAGTAATATTGGGAGGATTCTTGTCGGATAGATGGGTGCTGAAGAATATCCGCGGACGTGTCTACACAGGGGCAATCGGACTGGGGATGACTATCCCCGCACTGTTATTGTTAGGTTTCGGACACGGTTTCATTAGCGTAATAGGTGCAGGATTGTTGTTCGGCATCGGCTTTGGTATTTTCGATGCCAACAATATGCCTATTCTATGCCAGTTCGTTTCTGCTAAATATAGGGGGACGGCATATGGTATTATGAATATGACAGGAGTTTTTGCAGGAGCTGCAGTAACTCAATTATTGGGAAAATGGACGGACGGTGGAAGTCTGGGCGAAGGATTTGCTATGCTTAGTATTGTCGTTGCACTTGCATTAGGGCTACAAATCTACTTTTTAAGACCTAAAACGGATAATATGGAGTAATACAATGATAGTTATAGTTTGGGTTGTTATGAGTAATAAGAAGAAAAGAATATTAGTGTAAAGCTCATTTATTATCTCAAATGTATAGATATATTTGTGAATATTGCATTCGTACTATTCTTACTCTTAAACTGTTTTCTTTTTATTATACAGGATGCTGATAAACTCAATTTGCATTTTTAATAAATAATGAAACAGTTTATTATAAACGGGTCTTACATTTATAATAAACGATATTCGGGATAATTCACTAAGTAGGCACGAATATATTAAACAAAATGGGGTGAAATCCATGTAGATTCCACCCCATTTCTATTCTTTCAGACACATATTTATGTTTCTGTAAATTCTCTTTATGTCTTTATTTTTGTATATATCATATCTGTTGTCTGCTAATTGGTTATTGCAAATATACGAAATTAAAAGAGGAAAGTCAATAGCATTTTAAAATTTGATGTGATACAACACATGCCTGCACAACGGATGCTCACCAGGGACAAGCGGATGATCGAATTCCCTCACTCGTTCCATTCCTATTTTCTGCATTACACGTTCTGACCGTTGGTTGAGAAGGGAAGTAAAAGAAAAGAGTTCTTTTATATCCGTTTTATTGCGTGTATATTCCAAACAAGCTGTTGCAGCTTCAGGAGCATAACCCTGTCCCCAATATTCGTGTGCTAACCGCCAGCCTATTTCTATGCCCGGAGCAAAGTCTACATCAAATGCAATCTGATGTAGTCCGGTATAGCCCATAAAAGCATGATCTTCTTTTCGTTCTACAGCATACAAACCGAAGCCACAGGTTTGGAACTCATTTTGAATACGCTGATAAAAGGCAAATGATTCTTCCGATGACAATGAACTAAGAAAAAACTCCATCACATTCGGATCGGCATTCATACGGGCAAAAAACGGGATGTCTTCTTCTTTCCAGTCGCGGAGAATCAGACGAGGTGTTTCTATATACTTTTGCATAATAATGATAATAATGGAATGCAAAGATACAATTCTTTTTTCCTTGTTGGAGGTTATTCATTATTATAAGTATTAACTATTATTCATTGAATCCCCTCTTCACTTATGGTCAGTCTAGTCAGCAGCATGGTACGGATGTGTAAACCAGAAGCAGGAACCTATTCCTTCGGTCGAATCCACGCCAATTTCTCCTCCCATTTGGGAAACAATGCTTTTGCAGATAGAAAGTCCAAGTCCTGTACCCTGAACAAAGGTATTGAGCTTCACAAAACGTTCGAATATACTCTTTTGCTTTTCTTCCGGTATTCCCATTCCGGTGTCGCGCACATAGAATTTTATTTTCTGATGGGATACTTGTTCATATCCCAGGGTGATACAGCCTTGCTGGGTGAACTTTAATGCGTTATTTATAAAGTTACTGATAACTTGAGTGAATCTGTTTTTGTCAGTGTAGAGATAACATTCCGGCAGTGGTTCCTCAAAAATCAATTCAACACCTTTACTCACTTTCATACTCATTGATTTGATGATTTCAGCACACGTCTCATTTACATCCACATTGGTATATACAAAATTAAATGTTCCCGCTTCGATTTTCGAAAGATCGAGAATATCCGATATCAGTTGCAAGAGAAGTTCATTATTCTCTTGCACAATCTTGATATATTCCTGCCGTTCGTTTCTGCTGTCCGTTTCTGCCAGAAGACTGGAAAAACCGACAATAGCATTGAGAGGAGTACGGATCTCATGACTCATGTTAGCTAGGAAAGCCGACTTCAGACGATCCAGTTCTTCCGCTTTATCGCGGGCAATAATCAATTTCTGTTCAGTTTCTTTCAAAGGCGTGATGTCATAATTGATACACAACATCTCAATAATGCCGTCTTGCGGACGGTAATCCCTGACCATCACATTGATGCTGGTCCATGTATATTTGCCATTCTCCCTGCATACACGAACTTCTTTACGCAAACTGGTTGCCTTTCCCGTTTTCACTTCACCTACAAAGTTTTTCAGAACAGCCTGATCTTCAGGAACTACATGTGCATATACTCCAATAACCTGTGGCATGGGAGTACCTTCTTTTTCACCCAAATTCCTGTACCATGTATCTTGGGCATATCCGTCTCTTGTCAATACATTGAAATGAGCAAATCCTACCTTGGCATAATCACCGATTAGAAGAAACAGATTCTCAAACTCCTGTATCTTAGTGTATGCATTGGTCGTTTCCGTTGTATCTATATTGATAAACAGATAGTTGATAAATCGATTTTGAGAATCATAGAGAGCAGTAACCTTAGTAGTAAGATTAATAATCCCATTTCTCCGGCTATCTACATATTGATTTATTTTTGAGAAGTCATAATTGATGGAGAAGTTTACATCTTCTTTCGCTCTCAATCTCTCTTTAACCTCTAAAGGAATATTGGGATTGTCGAACAGATTAACTCCCAATGCTTCATTCTTGTCAGACAAGCCGAATATTTCAAGCTCTTTATCATTAATATCTACCAGATAACCGTCTTTGTCATAAAGTTCGACGCCTGCCGGAAGGTTCTTATAGATGTTTCTCAATATCTTCTCGCTGTTGTCCAAAGCAAGACGATCTTCTTTGGCTTGTAATTCCGACTTTCGCAATTCGATGCAAATACTGATAATATTAGCAAGAGAGGAGAAGCATTGATAATCCACATTGCTCCAGCTACGCTGCGTTCTTACCATATCAATTCCCATATAGCCCCATACCTCTTCTTTAGAGATTAGCGGAACTACCATCAGCGATTTGATATCCTGCATTTCCAATGTCTGACGATATTCCGCAGCTTCTTCGGGCATGTCGTCCAACGTGTTCAGAATGATAGCTCTTCTTTCGGCTATCTGATGGTTCCACCAGGTAGAAGGGTCCCAGGGAATATTGCTCAAGAATTCCTGTTCCTTGGATATTCCTTCGGCGGTAACCTCATAAGTGCAATCCTGGCGTTGTTCTTTTCTGTTTATTTCGAAGATATAGATACGATCGCCCAAAAACTGGTTGAGGAGATCTCCTAATGTCTTGTTAACCACTTGAGTGACATCATCACATTGCAGAAAAGCAAGCAATGAATATGAAATATTAGTTTGTTGGTAAAGCAGATTGCTCACTTGAAAGAAATCAATGTTTTCATTCGTAGTATCGATCGGTCTGTCAATATATTGCAGAAAGCCCGTCATATTCCTATATCCCTCTTTATCGGGCTTTTGGAAATTAATCTTAGAGTACACCCATATTTCCCCGTCTTTTGCCCGGATTGGGAACATTTGTTCGTATGTCTCCAGATAAGAAAGAGACATATATTCATTTTTAAGACGCAGCCGGTGATCTTCACGTATTCTTTGGTGAAATTCGGTGAAACTGATGCGGTTACTTTCAAGGCCGAGTAAGTCAACAATAAAGTCAGAGCAGATATATTCTTTATTTTTCAAATCTGACTCCCACCATCCCATTTTGGCCATTTGTGCTATCTGAACGTATTTTTCATAGTCATAATTTGTTTGTTCTTTCATATTGTTTGCTCTTGTTTTCTGTTTTATATTATAAGCTAGCCGGCAAAGATAAGCATAACTTTTAAATAATGAGGAATTTGCATATCACAGCAGGATGAAAGTGGAAATTTGGTGCTGAAAAGTGGAAAAAGAGACAAATGAGTACAAACAGGGGATTATTTCGTCTTTCTCTTAGTGAAGAAGTGAATTATATAATCTATAATATATATCAGAAGAATGAAAAATACCAGATTATTCATGTTTGCGGCATGCACACTTTTTTTGGCAGCGTGTGGCAGGCAAACCGTGAAGATTATGACTCCGCCGGATGCGTCAAATCGTGTTCTGTTTGGTGCGGAGCAGTTACAGACTACCTTGGATAAAGCCGGTTATCAGGTAATGATGCAACAGGGAGACACGACATTCTCCGATCCCGAAATCAAAACGATTCTCTTGACGGAAGTAAATGACACGACGCTCAAGAAAGAAGGTTTTCATATTTCGACGACGGGCAATCTGACCAGAGTGTCCGGCAGGGATGGGAGTGGTGTCATTTACGGATGCCGTGAACTGATTGACCGTGTGAATGATTCGGATGGTAAGTTGAACTTCCCGGAGGAACTGAAAGACGGTCCTGAAATGGTATTGCGTGGTGCATGTGTAGGATTACAGAAGATGACCTACCTGCCGGGACATGGTGTATACGAATATCCGTATACGCCGGAAAGTTTCCCCTGGTTTTATGATAAAGAACAGTGGATTAAATACTTGGATATGCTGGTTGCCAACCGCATGAATTCACTGTACCTTTGGAATGGCCATCCGTTTGCGTCATTGGTGAAACTGGAAGATTATCCGTTTGCACTGGAAGTAGATGAAGAAACTTTCAAAATGAACGAAGAAATGTTCTCTTTCCTCACAGAAGAAGCGGACAAACGCGGTATCTTTGTCATACAGATGTTTTATAATATCATTCTTTCCAAACCTTTTGCTGAACATTACGGACTGAAAACACAGGACCGTAACCGTCCCATTACTCCTCTGATTGCCGATTATACACGCAAGAGTATTGCCGCTTTCATTGAAAAGTATCCCAATGTAGGATTACTGGTTTGTCTGGGTGAAGCGATGTGTACAGTGGAGGACGATGTGGAATGGTTTACCAAAACAATAATTCCGGGAGTGAAAGACGGATTACAGGCATTGGGACGTACGGATGAACCGCCTCTTTTGTTGCGTGCGCACGACACGGACTGCAAACTGGTGATGGATGCTGCTTTGCCGCTCTATAAGAATCTTTATACGATGCATAAGTACAATGGTGAATCGTTGACTACCTACGAACCTCGTGGCCCCTGGTCGAAAATTCATACGGATTTGAGTTCGTTGGGTTCCATTCATATCAGTAACGTACATATCCTGGCAAATTTGGAACCGTTTCGCTGGGGTTCTCCAGATTTCGTACAAAAGGCGGTCACTGCCATGCACAATGTACACGGTGCCAATGCGTTACACCTTTATCCGCAGGCTTCATATTGGGATTGGCCTTATACGGCGGACAAATTACCGAACAATGAACGCGAATTCCAGTTGGATCGTGATTGGATCTGGTATCAGACCTGGGGACGCTATGCGTGGAACTGCCACCGCGACCGTACAGATGAAATGGGTTACTGGAACCATCAGTTGGGCAAGTTCTACGGAACCTCTGACGAAAACGCAAGTAATATCCGTGTAGCATACGAAGAAAGCGGGGAAATTGCTCCGAAGTTGTTACGTCGTTTCGGTATCACAGAGGGAAATCGCCAAACGTTATTACTGGGTATGTTTATGAGTCAGCTTGTCAATCCGTACAAATATACGATTTATCCGGGATTCTATGAAAGCTGCGGACCAGAAGGAGAGAAGCTGATAGAGTATGTAGAAAAAGAATGGAAAAAGCAACCTCATGTAGGTGAAATGCCTTTGGATATTGTTGCTCAAGTAATAGAACATGGAGATAAAGCAGTAGCGGCTATTGATAAAGCAGCAGGTTCCGTCTCTTCAAATAAGGATGAATTTGCACGTTTGCAGAATGATATGCATTGTTATCGTGAATTTGCGTATGCGTTCAACCTGAAAGTGAAAGCTGCCAAACTGGTATTGGATTATCAATGGGGAAAAGAGATTAAGAATCTTGAAGAAGCTATTCCTTTGATGGAACAAAGCCTAGAGCACTATCGCAAATTGGTGGAACTGACGGACGAACATTACTTGTATGCCAACAGTATGCAGACTGCCCAACGTCGTATTCCTATCGGTGGAGATGATGGAAAGAACAAGACATGGAAAGAACTGCTGGTACACTATGAGAAGGAATTGGAGAATTTCAAAGCCAACCTCGCTTTGTTGAAAGAAAAACAGAATGGAAACGCAGTGACTGAAACTGTCGAGATTGCTGCCTGGACTCCTGCAAACGTGAAACTGATCTCTAATTATCCGACAGTGAAAGTAGATGAGGGTATTTCTTTATTTGTGGATGTTCCAGGTAAGATAGAAGCAGTAGCTCCGGAATTGAAAGGAATGAAGGCGCTCCGCTTTAATGGAAATGAGCAGAGAGAGAAAGGCACAAGCATCACTTTCGAAACGGATGCTCCGGTGAAATTGTTAGTCGCTTATTTCAAAGACGACCAGAAAAAGTATGCAAAAGCTCCGAAACTGGAAATCGATGCGTCAGCCAATGATTACGGTCAGGCGGAACCTGTATTGACGAATGCTGTCCGTATCAATGGAATGCCTTTGGCAAATGTGCATGCATATAGTTTTCCGGCTGGAAAGCATACGTTGATGTTACCCAAAGGCTATCTGCAAGTGTTGGGATTCACGGCTGCAGAAACGAAAGTGCGTAATGCTGGGCTTGCCGGGGATGAAGAAACGATGGATTGGTTGTTTTATTAATGAGAATTTATATTTCACCACAGAGGACACGGAGGACACAGAGTTCTTCTCTCTCTTTTCCGCAAGTAAAACAGAGCGATACATACGATTATAAATACGTAAGACTCTTTGTTACTCTATAGTGGATAAAAATAATAAACCTCTGCGTCCTCCGTGTCCTCTGTGGTGAAATATTAAGTATTAAACGATTAGAAAAAGTATCATGAAGAAGTTATTGCTGGCAGTTTTTAGTATAGCCACCACTTTCTCTCTATATGCGCAACGGGAAGTTCCGCAAGAACGAATGGAGCAGATTTACGAGGAAGTAAAGACACCATACAAGTACGGGCTCGCAGTTGCCCCGGCAGACAATTATCATAAGATTGATTGTCCTACCGTTTTTCGCCAGGGAGACAAGTGGCTGATGACTTATGTGGTTTACAACGGTAAAGGTGGAACCGATGGTCGTGGTTACGAAACGTGGATAGCAGAAAGTGATAATTTGCTCGAATGGCGCACTTTGGGACGGGTTCTTTCTTATCGGGATGGAAAATGGGACTGCAATCAGCGTGGCGGATTTCCTGCATTGCCGGATATGGAATGGGGTGGAAGCTATGAGCTTCAGACTTATAAAGGTCGCCATTGGATGACTTATATCGGTGGTGAAGGAACGGGCTACGAAGCTGTAAAAGCTCCGCTTTATGTCGGACTGGCATGGACGAAAGGAGATATTTCTACGGCACATGAATGGGAATCTCTGGACAAACCAATTTTGAGCATCCATGATAAAGATGCCCAATGGTGGGAAAAACTGACTCAATATAAGAGTACCGTTTATTGGGATAAAGATAAAACATTGGGAGCTCCGTTTGTGATGTATTACAACGCGGGCGGGCGTCATCCGGAAACGGATTTAAAGGGCGAACGTATCGGCATTGCGCTTTCCAAAGATATGAAAACATGGAAACGCTACTCCGGAAATCCGGTCTTTGCGCATGAAGCAGATGGAACCATAACAGGAGATGCGCATATCCAAAAGATGGGAGATGTGTATGTGATGTTTTACTTCTCTGCTTTTGAACCTTCGCGTAAATATAAAGCATTCAATACATTTGCCGCCAGCTATGATTTGGTGAACTGGACCGACTGGAAAGGGGCCGACCTGATTATCCCCTCCAAGAACTACGATGAACTGTTTGCTCATAAGAGCTATGTGGTGAAACATGACGGAGTGGTTTATCATTTCTATTGTGCGGTAAACAACGCAGAGCAACGTGGCATTGCCATTGCTACCAGTAAGCCGATGGGACGTTCGGCTGTCCGTTTCCCGAAACCGGAAATCAAGAACCGCCGGCAGATCACTACATTGAATGAGGGTTGGAAAACCTGGATTACAGAGGCAACTCACTTGAAAGGTAATTTTATGATGCCTGCAAAAATAGTGAATATTCCTCATAATTGGGACGATTATTATGGATACCGTCAGTTGACACATGGAAACCTGCATAGAACAGCTATGTATGTGAAAGATTTCACGGCAGATGTAAAATCCGGGAAACGGTATTTCCTTCGTTTTGACGGAGTGGGTACATACGCCACCATTACAGTGAACGGAAAGAATTTCGGTCGCCACCCCATAGGGCGCACCACATTGACTTTGGATGTCACAGATGAATTAAAACAGGGAGTAAATCGCTTGGAAGTGAAAGCCGAGCATCCTGAAATGATCGCCGATATGCCTTGGGTATGCGGGGGATGTTCATCGGAATGGGGATTCAGTGAAGGTTCCCAGCCGTTAGGTATCTTCCGTCCTGTGGTATTGGAAGTTACAGATGAGATTCGCATAGAACCTTTCGGTGTACATATTTGGAATGACGAAAAAGCTGCTAACGTATTTGTTGAAACAGAGATAAAAAATTATAGTAAAACAACAGAAACGGTAGAGTTAGTCAATAAACTAAGCAATGCCGATGGAAAACAAGTTTTCCGTTTGGTTGAGAAAGTTACTTTAGCTCCGGGAGAAATGAAAGTGATTCGCCAGCAGGCTCCTGTTGAGAATCCTGTCTTGTGGAATACGGAAAATCCGTATCTCTATAAATTGGCTAGCATGATTAAGCGTGATACGAAGACGACGGATGAAATTTCGACACCCTTCGGTATTCGTACCATTAGCTGGCCGGTAAAACGAAACGATGGAGACGGACGTTTTTACCTGAATGGGAAGCCCGTGTTTATCAATGGAGTATGCGAGTATGAGCATCAGTTCGGACAAAGCCATGCGTTCAGTAATGAACAGGTTGCCGCAAGGGTAAAACAGATACGTGCAGCCGGTTTCAATGCGTTCCGGGATGCTCATCAGCCCCATCATCTCGATTATCAGAAGTACTGGGATGAAGAGGGGATCTTGTTTTGGACACAATTTTCCGCCCACGTGTGGTATGACACTCCGGAGTTTCGTGAGAACTTTAAAAAGTTGCTTCGCCAATGGGTGAAAGAACGTCGTAATTCTCCGTCAGTGGTGATGTGGGGATTGCAGAATGAAAGCACTTTGCCTCGTGAGTTTGCACAAGAGTGCAGTGACCTTATCCGGGAGATGGACCCGACTGCCAAGACAATGCGTGTCATAACAACCTGTAATGGTGGCGAGGGTACAGACTGGAATGTGATTCAAAATTGGAGTGGTACGTATGGAGGAGATGTGACGAAATACGGCCGTGAACTCTCTCAAGCGAATCAATTATTGAATGGGGAATATGGAGCGTGGAGAAGCATCGGTCTGCATACGGAACCAGGGGATTTTCAAGTGAACGGAGTGTGGAGTGAAGACCGCATGTGTCAGTTGATGGAAACTAAAATTCGTTTGGCAGAAAAGGCAAAAGATAGTGTTTGCGGACAATTCCAGTGGATATACAGCAGTCATGATAATCCCGGACGTCGTCAGCCAGATGAAGCGTATCGCAAAATAGATAAAGTAGGTCCGTTCAATTATAAAGGATTGGTTACTCCATGGGAAGAACCGTTGGATGTATATTATATGTATCGTGCCAACTATGTTCCGGCTGCAAAAGATCCGATGGTTTACCTGGTATCACATACATGGGCCAACCGTTTTGAAAAAGGACGTCGCCGTGCCACTATCGAGGCTTACAGCAATTGTGATTCTGTATTGCTATATAATGATCTGACAAATGAAAAGGCAACCTTCCTCGGACGTAAAAAGAACAACGGAACAGGCACTCATTTTATGTGGGAAAACCGGGATATTCGTTATAATGTGCTTCGTGCTGTAGGATATTATAAAGGTAAACCGGTAGCAGAAGACCTGATCCTATTGAATGGTCTGGAGCAAGCCCCTAACTTCAAACTTCTTTATCAGGATGATAAAAAGATATTGAAAGGAGAGGCAGGATATAATTATCTGTATCGTCTCAACTGTGGAGGGGATGATTATACAGATAGCTTCGGACAGCTCTGGTTGCAGGACAATACGAATTATTCCCGTTCATGGGCGGAGAATTTCAAGGATCTGAATCCTTATCTTGCCAGTCAACGTACCACCAATGATCCGATTCATGGCACTCGTGACTGGACGTTATTCCAACATTTCCGCTTCGGACGTCACCAACTGGAATATCGTTTCCCTGTGGCAGACGGAACATATCGTATTGAACTGTATTTCACAGAGCCGTGGCATGGTACGGGCGGAAGCGCTTCTACCGACTGTGAAGGACTGCGCATATTCGATGTTGCCGTGAATGATTCTGTTGTATTAGATGATTTGGATATTTGGGCTGAAAGTGGTCATGACGGAGTGTGTAAAAAGATAGTATATACCACAGTGAAAGGTGGAATGTTGAAAATTCATTTCCCGGAAGTGAAAGCAGGACAAGCCTTGATTTCAGGCATTGCTATTGCCAGCACAGATCAGGAACTGAAACCGAAGATATTCCCTGCATCCGGTTGGAGCTGGGAAAAGGCGGATAAAGAAGTGATGGAAAAGACTCCGAAAGAGTTGCTTCCGGAAGATAAAAATGCTCGTGTCAGTATATCATACGAAGCGGAAATGGCTGTACTGAAAGGCAAATTCCAAAAGAAAGAACATCGAAAACAGATCGGAGTGTTTTTTGGTAAAGGAAAAGGCAACAGCATTGAATGGAATGTTTCTACCGGGTTGGCACAAGTGTACGCGCTTCGCTTTAAATATATGAACACTACCGGAAAGCCAATACCTGTCTTGATGAAATTCATTGATTCAAAAGGAGTGGTATTGAAAGAGGACATATTGAACTTCCCGGAAACACCGGATAAATGGAAGATGATGAGCACCACTACCGGAACCTTTATCAATGCCGGACATTACAAAGTATTACTTTCGGCAGAAAATATGGACGGTCTGGCATTCGATGCATTGGATGTTCAATAAGTTTTTTAGAAAAACACACATATAAACAGAAAAATAAAAGCGGGACATTAAGAAGTTTGAATATACTTCCGGTGTCCTGCTTTTCATATTTTGATACTTTCTTATAAATAAAATATAGATGTTATTTTTTTAAGATTCGATGTTCTGATTTTAATTATTCGAGGGAGAAACTTCAAATAATCCCTATATTTGAAATCAAAAACAAAATAACACAATGGAGAGTGATTTACCTAATTTTGATTTGCCGTCTGATTATATTGTTGGAGAAGGGTATGGGATAAATTTATTAAAAAGGTATAAAAACTTTCCTTGCAGGGTAAAAGCCGGTTTTTTCATTCTTTGTGTAAAAGGGATAATGCAAACGACAATCAATGGGAATCTTCAAAATATTGGTGAAAATGATTTGATAACCTTACCGCCCGGATATTTTATGGAAATTCTTGATTTTTCACCGGATATTCATATCTATTATGCCGGGTTCTCATCCGAATTCATAGAGGGTATAAATCTAATGAAGTCTACAGAACATCTTCTCCCTATAATTATGGAAAATCCGATAATAAGATTATCTCCATTGCAGGCTTGCAGTTATAAAATGTTCTATGAATCGTCAATTCTTTCGTATGCTTCTCCAAAAACATTGGCAAACAAGGAAATAGTAAAGGCGGTTCTTACCATGTTCCTTCAGGGAGCCACTGAAATTTATAAAATGCAAAATAACTTGTATTTATCTTCCCAGTCAAGAAAGTACGAGATTTATCAGGATTTTTTGCAATTGGTCATGAAATATTATACTAGTCATCACGGAACCTCTTTTTATGCCGAACATCTAGGGCTTAGTTTGCCGCATTTCTGTTCAACAATAAAAAAGGTTGCAGGCAACACTCCTTTGGAAGTCATAGCTTCCATTATTCTGATGGATGCCAAATCCCGGTTGAAGTCAACCAATGAGCCGGTGAAGAATATTGCCTTATCTTTGGGATTTAATAATATCTCTTTCTTCAATAAGTTTTTTAAGCAACATACGGGTGTTACCCCACAGGAATACAGGGGGCATTAAACTTCCACCAGCTGTTTCTCGAGTGGTAATGTAACGGTAAAACGGCTGCCTCTTCCTACTTCCGATACAACAGAAATACTCCCTTGCAGATGTTCTACAATCGTTTTGCAGATAGAGAGTCCCAACCCCGTACCCTGCTTGAAAGTATTGACTTTATAGAAACGGTCGAATATTTCTTTCTGGCATTCTTGGGGAATACCTTCCCCCGTGTCCTCCACAAACAGACAAACTGAATCGTCATTTTCCGGATTAACCATAAAACCAAAATGAATATATCCTTCTTCTGTAAATTTCCGGGCATTATTTATGAAATTGCATATTACTTGTTTCAAGCGTGTAGCGTCAGTAGTTATGTAAATATCATCATCCGGCAAGATTGCTTTTATTTCGATTTCCGGCACATTTTTCACGACCTGCTCTTTCTCTATATCCTTCATTATGGATTTGAGGGAGTAATTGGAATAAGTAAACTTGATAGTGTTTGATTCAATCTTGGACAAATCAAGTATATCGTCAATCAATCGTACTAAATGTTCGCTATTGATGCTGATTAGTCGCACGAAATCGGCACGTTCCTCTTCACTTAACTCATCATAAGTAGAACCTATAACATCAGAAAAGCCGACTATTGCATTCAGCGGCGTACGGATTTCATGACTCATGTTGGCTAAAAATGCCATTTTAAGACGATCGCTTTCTTCTGCTTTTTTACGTGCCTCGATTAAGGTGTTTTCTATGTCTTTATATTCCTGAATACTCAAGCAGATTCCCACTAACCGATAGGGATGACCGGATATGTTTGCAATATAAGTAGACTGCCCTTCAAACCATTCCCAAGTACCATCCCCCCGGCGCAAACGGAATGGAACTGTTTTGTCAAAAGTTGTATTACCACTAAGTTGTACAACAAAGGCGTCAGCCATAGTTTGCCGATCGTCCGGATGAATCATATTCACATATTCCTCCATTGTCAAAGTATTATTCTCTCCGGCTGGAATACCTAAATGTTCAAAATAACGATCATCAAGAGTAAATTCACTACGGCTTATGTCATAATACCAGGGGTATATCCTAGTTCTTTGCAAGGCTGTATTTAATATATATTCTTGTGTCAGTTCCACTGTAATATTACGGAAAAAGAACAAGATGATTTTTTCGCCCTCTTCATTTTCCATTGTAGCAAATTCTCCTCTTATCGGGAATTGTGTATAGTCAACTTGTTCCTGCATAAATGTATGTTCAGGCAGTGAGTATACTTTTTTGCCCTGATGAATTTCTTCCAAAATGGTCGAGAGTATATCTTCTTTCTTATTTAACAGCTTGAATATCTTGTTGGTCGGAAGAGGCATCATCGCATTGACTGACGAATGTACATGGAGTTCCGTAAGAGCTTGCTGATTCAGTTGTATGACTTCTCTATTTATATCCAATATGATAACTCCGTCAGGCAGAATATTCAGCAAATCATCATTGTAGAGTGTTTGTCCGTTCGCTTCCATATTTTGTTATTTTTCGTTCAATGTACAAGATAATAATTAAATTCATAACAAAGAAAGCCATTTTACTGAAGAAAACATTATTTCAACAAACCTTTTGTACCTGTTTATACAGCTATTTTAATTTGCAACACATTGAATGTTAATACGATATTCCTTTTTTAAGATTCGATACTCATTTATTAAGCCTTATTCCGTTTATTTGCCAGTCATTTTTTTCTGTTCCTTCAGTGAAATTGAATGATTGCACAGAAGAAGACAACGGTTCGAATGTGAGTGAAAATTCTGCTTCGCCGCTTTCAGGCAAATAAAAGTGCTCACCGGGGTTAATCCCATCTGCTTTCTTTAAGGTATACGTTTTACCTTTCTCATCTACCAATCTACAATTCGGGCTGACTCGTATCCAGTATTTGGGTATGTAATATGCATAGAAATGAACGATAGTGGCTGTGTCAGTCAATTCTACCTGCTTCACTTCAAGAATATCGGTATTGGTTGATTCAAAACTTGGATGGTTAACGACTTTTCTATTGGTGTCCCCGGTGATACTCATCTCACGCTTTGGCGCATCCAAATATCTACGCATCTTTAATTTCAGGCTGCCTTTACCATAGCCCGACCACATTTTCATGATTTTGCCTTCGGGAGAGATAAGAACATAATTGGGAATACCTCGAACTCCATATTTAGCGTATAATCCGGCTGTTTGTTTTAAGTCATTTAAATTCTGCCAGGTCATTTCATGTTTTGCCGAAGCTGCCTTCCACCTGCTTTTCGTATCGGAGCTTAGACTAATGATAGTAAGACGCTCTTTATATTGTTCTTGAATCTCTTTCATCTCTGGTAAAGCCATAATGCAAGGACCGCAACCGCTACTCCAGAAATCAAGCAATATATATTTTCCATTGAAATCAGTCAGATGATGAATCTTTCCATCCAAATCGAAAAGTTCGGTATCTGCCATTTTATCTCCCTCTTTCACAACTGTAGGCGGGAAAAGATTAACTGTAATTTCCTGTCCTGTTATAGAAGTTTTTTGTGCTTCATTCATTCTATTATACAAAGCCAGTGTTTCATCTTTATAAGAGAAATTTGGATTGTACTTCACCGACATGCTCAATTTATATAGCCTGTCCATCCAAATGTTTGATACAGGAAGTTCCTGCATCAGTTTCATTTCACGTTTGCTGATTAAAGCTGAAATACTGTCTTCTTTCGCACGTAGAGCCTTCCGTTCGGCTTCCGGGGCAGAACGCAGACTTCTTGCTTTGATAGACAAACGTTGATACTCATCCCATAAATCGTGTGAATCTTCAATAAACCTATTATATTCTATTTGTTCCTTTACAGGGCTGTCTACTGTCCACGTATGTATCAAGGTATTCGTTCCGGTTACTTTGATTCTTGCATTAGGAGTTGCATAAATCTCCAGCGACATGGAAGGAAAATCATCATTACGGGTACACATTAGAGATAATTTGTCTAAACCATCTTCTCCGGCATTTCGTTTGAAGAAGAAAGTACCGTTTTGTATGGTATCCATGGCTACTGTACTTCCTACATTTCCGTCAAGTAGAAAAAGAGAAACAAGAGTTCCATCCTTTACACCTTCCACTTTACCTTCAATCGTATACTCGTGTTGTGCTTGTGAAACGAGACTGCCTAATAAAAAGAGGCTGCTAAATAGTAGTTTTTTCATCATCATAATATTAGAAGTAATTATACGCCACAAGGTAAAGCTTTTCTTTATAGAGTGTTACTCCTTTTATTGTTCTTTAATATTTCTGTAAAAGAAAGGGGTACAAAATGCCCTTTCGTTCGTCTACTTGATATGAAGAAAAAAGAACGAATGAAAATATATACTTTACTGCTTGGCGCATTGTTTGTAAGTCCTACACAGGCACAAACAATGCATGATTGGGAGAATCATCATGTTCTCCAGATCAACCGTGAACCGGCAAGAGCTACTTTTACCCCTTTCTCTGTACAGAAAGGAGACGGCTCAATCTCTTTAGACGGAACCTGGAAATTCCGTTGGACTCCCGTTCCCAATGAAAGAGTCGTGAACTTTTATCAGATAAATTTTGATGATAAAGATTGGACGGATTTTCCTGTTCCCGCCAACTGGGAAGTGAACGGATATGGCACGCCTATCTATGTTTCAGCAGGCTATCCGTTTAAAATAGATCCTCCACGGGTGATGGGAGAACCGAGAACTGACTATACCACGTATAAAGAAAGAAACCCGGTAGGGCAATATCGCCGCACTTTTGTATTGCCGACCGGATGGGAAGTGAATGGACAGACTTTTCTACGGTTTGAGGGCGTAATGAGCGCCTTTTATGTTTGGATCAACGGTGAGCGGGTAGGGTATAGCCAAGGCAGTATGGAACCGAGCGAATTTAATGTCACGAAGTATCTGAAATCCGGAGAAAATCAGATTTCACTGGAAGTCTACCGATATAGTGACGGTTCTTATCTGGAAGATCAGGATTTCTGGCGTTTTGGTGGTATTCATCGTAGTATTCATCTGATACATACGCCGGATATTCATGTCCGTGATTATGCGGTACGTACTCTTCCCGCATCTGCTGGTAATTATAAAGACTTTATTTTGCAGATTGATCCGCAATTTAGTGTATATCGAGGGATGACCGGAAAAGGGTATATTTTACAGGGAGTACTGAAGGATGCTTCAGGCAAAGAAGTTGCCACATTGAAAGGCGATGTGGAAGATATGCTTGATTTGAAGCATAAAGCAAGCCGGATGAATGAATGGTATCCGCAGCGTGGCCCGCGTAAGATGGGACGTTTGTCAGCTATTATAAAATCACCGGAAAGATGGACGGCAGAAACGCCCTATCTCTATAAATTACACTTAACTCTCCAAAATGAAGAAAGAAGAGTCGTAGAACAGATAGAACAGGCCGTGGGCTTCCGCTCTGTAGAAATCAAAAAAGGACAACTGTTAGTGAATGGTAATCCGGTTCGTTTTCGTGGAGTGAACCGTCACGAACATGATCCACGGACGGCACGTGTCATGAGCGAGGAACGAATGTTGCAGGATATTCTTTTAATGAAGCAGGCGAATATAAATGCCGTACGCACCAGCCATTACCCCAATGTCAGTCGTTGGTACGAGCTATGCGACAGCTTGGGATTGTACGTGATGGACGAAGCGGATATAGAAGAACACGGATTGCGTGGCACGCTCGCAAGTACCCCCGACTGGCATGCAGCATTTATGGACCGTGCGGTCCGTATGGCGGAACGTGATAAGAATTATCCATGTATTGTAATGTGGAGCATGGGAAACGAAAGCGGTTACGGACCGAACTTCGCTGCTATTTCGGCATGGCTGCATGATTTCGATCCCACTCGTCCTGTACACTATGAGGGGGCGCAGGGAGTGGACGGAAATCCTGACCCGAAGACGGTCGATGTTATCAGCCGCTTTTATACCCGGGTGAAACAAGAATATTTAAATCCCGGTATTGCAGAAGGAGAGGATAAAGAACGCGCTGAAAATGCACGTTGGGAACGGTTGCTGGAGATTGCGGAGCGTACCAATGACGACCGTCCGGTGATGACGAGTGAATATGCACATTCCATGGGGAATGCATTAGGAAATTTCAAGGAATATTGGGATGAGATATATAGTAATCCCCGTATGCTGGGTGGTTTTATATGGGATTGGGTAGATCAGGGAATCTACAAGACTTTACCCGACGGTCGTACCATGGTGGCTTATGGTGGTGACTTTGGCGATAAGCCGAATTTAAAAGCTTTCTGCTTTAATGGATTGCTGATGAGTGACCGTGAAACTACGCCTAAATATTGGGAGGTAAAGAAGGTATATGCACCAGTTGAACTGAAAATGGAAAATGGGAAGCTGAAAGTGACGAACCGGAACCATCATATCGATTTATCATCTTATCGCTGCTTATGGACATTGTCTGTGGATGGAAAACAGAAAGAACAAGGAGAAATTACATTGCCGGAAATAGCTCCAGGAGAAAGTGGAACAATAGATTTGCCGACTTTCCGTTCATTGAATCCTCTTTCCGATTGCCAACTGAAAGTAAGCATTGTTTTGAAATCGGATGCTCTTTGGGCAAAGGCAGGACATGAAGTGGCCTGGGAACAATTCTGTTTGCAAAAAGGAGATTTAGCTTCTGCTGATTTAATTAATAAAGGAACGCTTCAAGTGGAAGAGGATGATAAATCTTTATTGATTAGCGGACGTGGTTTTTCTGTTCAGTGGGAAAAGAAAGTGAACGGAAGTATGACCTCCCTTATATATAAGAACAAAGAAATGCTGGCTCACTCCGATGATTTTCCGGTTCAGCCTGTCACTCAAGTTTTCCGTGCTCCGACAGATAATGACAAGAGCTTCGGAAACTGGTTGGCTAAAGACTGGAAATTGCATGGAATGGATCATCCGCAGATAAATCTGGAATCTTTCCACCATGAAAAACGTGCAGACGGGGCGGCCATTGTCCGGATTCAAACTAGTAATTTATATAAAGAAGGAAAAGTGGTGACTACTTCTGTCTATACAGTCTTTTCAGATGGAACGATTGATCTGAAAACAACTTTCTTGCCACAAGGAGCTCTTCCTGAAATTCCCCGTTTAGGTATCGCATTCTGTCTGGCGCCTGCTTATGATACATTTACCTGGTATGGCAGAGGACCGCAGGATAACTATCCTGACCGCAAAACATCTGCTATGATAGGGCTTTGGAAAGGAAGCGTTGCAGAACAGTACGTACATTATCCACGTCCGCAGGATAGTGGGAACAAAGAGGAAGTGCATTATCTGACCCTGACCGACAAACAGAATAAAGGTATTCGTGTTGACGCGGTAGAAAACGTATTTTCTGCATCTGCCCTGCATTACACCGTACAGGACATCTATGAAGAAACTCACGATTGTAATTTAAAACCACGTGCGGAAATCATTCTTAGTATGGATGCTGCCGTACTTGGATTAGGAAACAGTAGTTGCGGACCGGGTGTATTGAAGAAATATGCCATAGAGAAAAAAGAACATACGCTGCATATCCGCATCAGTAGTAAACAATGATAGCAATAAATAACTAACACAATTATAAAAGTAACAATGAAAAAAGTAACCACTTTATTATCGACCTTAGCGTTGGCAACTACCCTGGCTGCTCAAAACCTTCCACAAACGGAAAGGCAATATCTCTCCGGTCACGGATGCGACGATATGGTTGAATGGGACTTCTTTTGTACCAACGGACGCAATTCCGGCAAATGGACGAAAATCGGTGTACCTTCCTGTTGGGAATTGCAAGGCTTCGGCACTTATCAGTATGGGATCACTTTCTATGGTAAACCATTTCCTGAAGGCGTTGCCAATGAAAAAGGTATGTATAAGTACGAGTTTGAAGTTCCGGAAAAGTTTCGCGGCAAACAGGTCAGTCTTGTATTTGAAGCTTCAATGACAGATACGGAAGTAAAAGTGAACGGACGCAAAGTTGGTTCCAAACATCAGGGAGCCTTCTATCGTTTTTCATACAACGTCACGGATTTCCTGAAATATGGCAAAAAGAATTTACTGGAAGTCACTGTTGCCAAAGAGAGTGAAAATGCCAGTGTGAACCTTGCCGAACGTCGTGCTGATTATTGGAATTTCGGCGGTATCTTCCGTCCGGTGTTCTTGGAGGTGAAACCAGCCGTAAACCTGCGGCACATTGCCATTGACGCAAAGATGGATGGAACTTTCCGTGCCAACTGCTACACAAATATCTCTAATGACGGAATGAGCATCCGTACACAGATTTTAGATAAAAAAGGGAAAAAGATAACGGAAACCACCGTACCCGTAAAAGCTGGAGGCGACTGGACTTCCCTGCAACTGAATGTATCTAATCCCGCATTATGGACAGCGGAAACTCCGAATCTTTATAAAGCGCAATTCTCTCTATTGGATAAGGCTGGTAAGGTTTTGCATAGTGAAACAGAAAATTTTGGTTTCCGCACGATTGAAGTACGCGAAAGCGACGGACTTTATATAAACGGAGTACGTATCAATGTACGTGGTGTCAATCGTCATAGTTTCCGTCCTGAAAGCGGCCGTACATTAAGTAAAGCGAAGAATATCGAAGACGTTCTTTTGATGAAAAGCATGAATATGAATTCTGTCCGTTTGAGCCATTATCCGGCTGACCCGGAATTTTTGGAAGCCTGTGATTCTCTCGGACTTTATGTGATGGACGAATTGGGAGGCTGGCATGGCAAGTATGATACCCCCACCGGAGTACGTCTGATTGAAGGCATGATAGAACGTGACGTGAATCATCCGTCTATTATTTGGTGGAGTAATGGTAATGAAAAAGGATGGAATACCGAATTGGATGGAGAGTTTCATAAATACGATCCCCAGAAACGTCCGGTTATTCACCCGCAAGGTAATTTCTCCGGTTTTGAAACTATGCATTACCGTTCTTACGGAGAAAGCCAGAACTACATGCGCTTACCGGAAATCTTTATGCCTACGGAATTCTTGCATGGTTTGTACGATGGCGGCCATGGTGCCGGATTATACGATTATTGGGAAATGATGCGCAAGCATCCCCGTTGTATCGGTGGCTTCCTTTGGGTATTGGCAGACGAAGGTGTGAAGCGTGTAGATATGGACGGATTCATTGATAACCAGGGAAACTTTGGAGCAGACGGTATTGTAGGGCCACATCACGAAAAGGAGGGTAGCTACTACACTATCAAGCAGTTATGGAGTCCGGTACAAATCATGAATACTTCTATCGACAAGCAATTTGATGGCAAATTCTCCGTAGAAAACCGTTACGATTATCTGAATCTGAATACTTGCCGTTTCCTTTGGAAGCAAGTAAAATTCCCGCTGGCAACAGATGCGTCCAATGCCGCTATTCAAGTGTTGAAAGAGGGTGAAGTGCAAGGCAGTGACGTGGTTGCTCACTCGGCAGGCATTTTGGATATAAAAACAAATATCCTCCCCAATGCAGACGCCCTCTTTCTGATAGCAATCGACCCATACGGCCATGAACTTTGGCGCTGGACTTTCCCGGTCAACAAACTGAATCAGCAGACAGAACAGCTTTCTCCCTTGTCCAGTCGTCCTGCTTATACAGAGACAGAAAATGAGCTTACTGTGAAAGCGAATAAGCGTACGTTCATCTTCTCAAAGAAAGACGGACAACTAAAAGGAGTATCTGTAGATAACCGTAAGATTAGTTTCGCCAATGGCCCCCGTTTCATTGGAGCCCGTCGTGCAGACCGCTCATTGGATCAGTTCTATAACCATGATGATGAGAAAGCAAAAGAAAAAGACCGTACATATAGCGAATTCCCTGATGCTGCCGTATTTACGAAACTGGACGTAAAACAAGATGGAGGTGATCTGATTGTTACCGCCAATTATAAACTGGGTAATTTGGATAAAGCTCAATGGACAATCAACCCGAGTGGGGATTTGGCTTTGGACTACACCTACAATTTCTCCGGTGTTGTAGATTTGATGGGTATTCGTTTCGACTATCCTGAAGATCAGGTAATCAGCAAACGCTGGCTGGGTGCCGGACCTTACCGTGTATGGCAAAACCGTATTCACGGAACGCAATACGATGTATGGGAAAACGACTATAACGATCCTATCCCGGGTGAGACTTTCACATATCCCGAATTCAAAGGATACTTTGGTGATGTTTCCTGGATGAATATCCAAACGAAAGAAGGCACTATCAGCCTGACAAACGAAACTCCCGACGCATATATCGGAGTATATCAGCCTCGTGATGGCCGCGACCGTTTGCTTTATACTCTTCCCGAAAGCGGAATCTCTGTCCTGAACGTGATTCCTCCGGTACGTAATAAAGTAAACTCCACCGATTTGTGTGGTCCCTCTTCACAACCGAAATGGGTAAATGGTCCACAAACCGGACGAGTCATTTTCCGGTTTATGTAAATGAATCATATAAAGGTATCCACATTGCGTTGGATACCTTTTTTATTTGGCCTTCTCACCGATTTTTCAAGGAAAAAGGCTATAAGTGGGGAATAATCATTATTTTTGTTTCGTTTTATACATTCAGATTAATGAATTCTTTCCTATGTACACAATACTAATTATAGAAGATGAACCCCGGGTTGCAAGTTTGCTGATGAACGGACTGGAGGAAAATGGCTATCAGACAATGGTGGCTTATGACGGACTGATGGGATTACGGCTTTTTCAAACGCATACATTTGATCTGGTTATATCCGACATCGTTCTGCCTAAGATGGACGGATTTGAACTGGCGAAAGAAATTCGCAAAACCAATCCCAATATTCCTATATTGATGTTGACGGCATTAGGATCGACGAATGATAAACTGGACGGCTTCGATGCCGGTGCAGACGATTACATGGTGAAACCTTTTGATTTCAGAGAGTTAAATGCCAGAATCAAAGTGCTGTTGAAACGTGTGACAGGTAATGCGCAGGAATTACCGCAGGAACTTGTCTATGCAGATTTGCGTATTGATCTTCAACGAAAAGATGTAGAACGGAATGGTATATCCATTAAACTTTCTCCTAAAGAATACAACCTGTTGTTATATATGGTAGAAAATGCCGAAAGAGTATTGAGCAGGGTTGAAATAGCGGAGAAAGTATGGAACACCCATTTTGATACAGGAACGAATTTCATAGATGTATATATCAACTATCTTCGCAAAAAGATAGACCGGGATTTTGAACCGAAACTTATTCATACCAAAGCCGGAATGGGTTTCATACTGACTGATAAAATATGAAGATCAGGACAACGTTGACTCTACAATATGCAGGGCTTACAGCTGCGGTATTCTTCGTATTTGTGATGGCTGTCTACTATGTAAGTGAACATTCGCGTAGCAATGCTTTCTTTCGTAATCTTCAAAGTGAAGCTATAACCAAAGCACATTTATTCCTTAAGGATCAAGTAGATGCCAAAACCATGCAGTCTATTTACCTGAATAATCAGAAGTTTATTAATGAAGTAGAGGTTGCTGTCTATACAACAGATTTTAAAATATTATATCACGATGCTCTGCAAAACGATATTGTTAAAGAAACGCCGGAGATGATAAAACGTATCCTGAAGCGAAAGAATATCAATTTCTATGTGGACGAATATCAGGCTATAGGACTGGTGTATCCGTTTGAGGGCAAAGACTATGTGGTTACCGCCGCAGCCTACGACGGTTACGGATACGCCAACCGAGATGCGCTAAGAAATATGCTTATTCTCCTATTTATCGGTGGATTGAGCGTATTAGTGGTTGTGGGGTATATCCTTTCTCGAAGCACTTTAAAACCGATACGTAATATAGTGAAAGAAGCGGAGAAAATCACAGCATCGCATATTGATAAAAGATTACCCGTAAAAAATGAACAGGATGAACTGGGAGAATTGAGTACGACATTCAATGCATTGTTGGAACGCCTGGAAAAGTCTTTCAATTCACAAAAGATGTTCGTCAGTAATGTATCTCATGAATTGCGTACCCCCATGGCAGCTCTTACAGCCGAATTGGATTTAGCTTTATTGAAAGAACGGAGCTCCGAACAATATCAGATGGCTATCGGCAATGCACTGCAAGATTCGCGTCGGATTGTTAATCTGATCGACGGATTATTGAATCTGGCAAAAGCTGACTATCAGTCGGAACAGATAACTATGGAAGAAGTCCGTCTGGACGAACTGTTGCTGGACGCCAGAGAGCTGGTACTAAAAGCTCATCCGGATTATCACATCGAATTAGTATTTGAGCAGGAAGCCGAAGAAGATAATGTGCTGACAATAATCGGAAACAGCTATTTACTGACCACCGCTTTTGTGAATCTGATAGAAAATAACTGCAAGTACTCTTCCAACCGGGCTTCATCAGTCCTGATCGCCTATTGGGAGCAATGGGCAATCATTCGTTTGTCTGATAACGGTGTAGGTATGTCTGATACGGATAAAGAAAACCTGTTTAAACTGTTTTATCGTGGAGAGAACAAACATATTGCTCCTGGAAATGGTATAGGCATGGCCTTGACACAGAAGATTATCCACCTTCACAAAGGCGAACTGACCGTATCTTCCCATAAGGATGAGGGCACTACTTTTGTGGTGAAACTTCCGCATATTTAAGAAATTCTAATAGCTTTCTAATACCACTCTAATCATTCTCTAACAGCTTCCCGGTGAAGTCTTCCTTACTTTTGCATCGAATTAACAAATGCAGTTAGTAACTTAAAAAAAATTAGAGAGTATGGTATGGAAGAAAAAACTGCGTTCATCACAGTACATATTCAATTCAGAGAAAGTATTTTTGGTTGCCACACAACCCGGTAAGTCAATCTATTCATACTTACAGACAACAAAGCTTGGATTAACGTTGGGAGAAGTGCAGGAGCGACAATCCGTTTATGGAAGAAACAAAGTGGTGCATGAACAGAAAAAGAATCCGTTTATCCTGTTTATCAAAACGTTTATCAATCCTTTCATTGGCGTTCTGACCGGGCTCGCCATTATATCCTTATTTTTGGATGTATTGATGGCCGATCCCGGAGAGCAGGAATGGACGGGAGTCATCATCATCTCATCCATGGTGCTGTTCAGTGCTATCCTGCGTTTTTGGCAGGAATGGCGAGCAAGTGAGGCTACGGATTCTTTAATGAAAATGGTAAAAACACATGTCTTGCCAAACGTGCGGGAGAGCATGAAGAAGAGATCGAAATTACGGAACTCGTTCCGGGAGATATCGTGTATTTGGCAGCCGGGGACATGGTTCCTGCTGATATTCGGATCATCGATTCGAAAGACCTGTTCATCAGTCAGGCTTCATTGACAGGAGAGTCCGAACCGATAGAAAAGTTTCCGGAGGTACGGGGACAACAGTTTCGGAAAGGAAGTGTCATCGAATTGGACAATATTTGCTATATGGGTTCCAATGTGATAAGTGGTGCGGCAAAAGGAATCGTTTTTGAAACGGGGAACAAAACCTATCTGGGTACTATTGCAAAGAGCCTGGTCGGGCATCGTGCCACTACAGCTTTTGACAAAGGCATTAGCAAGGTTAGCTTCTTATTGATTCGTTTCATGCTGGTTATGGTTCCATTTGTGTTTTTCGTAAATGGCTTTACGAAAGGGGATTGGTTTGAAGCTTTCATATTCGCCATATCCGTTGCGGTTGGCCTTACTCCAGAAATGTTACCGATGATTGTGACTGCCAACCTTTCTAAAGGAGCGATAGCCATGTCTAAAAAGAAAACAATCGTAAAGAATCTCAATGCCATTCAGAATTTTGGAGCGATGGACATACTCTGCACTGACAAAACCGGTACATTGACCTGCGATAAAATCGTATTGGAGAAATATATCAATGCAGATGGCAGTGACGATAACAGTAAACGTATTCTTCGTCATGCTTACTTTAACAGTTATTTCCAAACCGGTTTAAGGAACCTGATGGATAAAGCGATTCTTTCTCATGTAAGAGATTTGAGTCTGGAACATTTGAAGGATGACTACACTAAAGTGGACGAAATACCTTTCGACTTTACGCGCAGAAGAATGTCTGTTGTAATAGAAGACAGGCAGGGAAAGCGGCAAATCATCACCAAAGGAGCAGTAGAAGAGGTTCTCGATGTCTGTTCCTATGCCGAGTTCAACGGGCAGATTCATCCCTTGACTGATGCCTTGAAAATCAAAGCACAGATGATTAGTGAAGAAATGAATCAGCAGGGAATGAGAGTATTGGCAGTTTCCCAGAAAAGTTTTATCGAGAAAGATTGTAATTTTGCCATTGAAGATGAAAAAGAAATGGTACTGATCGGGTATCTTGCTTTTCTTGATCCTCCGAAACCTTCTGCTGCCGAAGCCATTGAACAGTTATATGCGCATGGAGTAGCAGTGAAAATTCTATCGGGAGATAATGATGTCGTAGTGAAAGCGATTGCCCGACAGGTAGGAATTGATACCAGTCATTTTCTTACTGGGATAGAAATAGAGAATATGGACGAAACAACATTGAAAGAAGCGGTAAAGGATACCACTTTATTCTCAAAACTGACTCCATTACAAAAGACGCAAATCATCTCTCTGTTGCAGGAGCAAGGCAATACGGTAGGATTCTTGGGAGATGGAATCAATGATGCAGGTGCATTGCGTCAGTCGGACATTGGTATATCAGTCGATTCTGCTGTGGATATAGCCAAAGAAAGCGCAGATATTATCTTGTTGGAAAAAGATTTGATGGTATTGGAAGACGGAGTGCTCGAAGGAAGAAAGACATTCGGCAATATCAATAAGTACATAAAGATGACTGCCAGTTCCAATTTTGGGAATATGTTCAGTGTGATGTTTGCCAGTGCATTCCTGCCGTTTCTGCCCATGATGCCGATACATCTATTGATCCAGAACCTGTTGTATGACATATCGCAGACCACCATTCCTTTTGACCGTATGGACCCGGAGTTCCTAAAGAAACCCCGTAAATGGGATGCGTCCGATCTAAGTCGTTTTATGATTTATGTAGGTCCCATCAGTTCTATCTTTGATATTATCACGTATCTGGTCATGTGGTACGTATTTAGCTGCAACAGCCCCGAACATCAGACACTGTTTCAGACCGGATGGTTTGTGGAAGGTTTGTTATCACAGACATTGATTGTCCACATGATACGTACCCGCAAGATACCGTTCATACAAAGCCGTGCCACATGGCCTGTGATGGGACTGACCTTCTTAATCATGGCAATAGGTATTCTTATTCCTTTCACCACTTTCGGGCGTTCCATCGGATTGACAGCTCTTCCTTTGAGCTATTTCCCCTGGCTGGTTGGGATTTTGCTCTCTTATTGCATTTTGACGCAGATCGTGAAGAATTGGTATATTAAGAAGTTTGTGCGCTGGTTATAATCCACAGTATCATATTTTATTCAGAAATCATTAAGCGATAAATATCTAATATTTTCTTATATAGAATATTCTAACCTACAAAAAAGACAAGGTTGATATTAACCTTGTCTTTTTTGTAGCTCTCTCATTAATTCATCTACAATATATGCATCGCTCATGAGATATAGATCTCCAAGTCGGTGGACAATGCGCTGGTAGCTTTCGCTATTATAAAATATATCAAGTGCCTGTAGACTGGAAATATGCAGACGGGTAGCAAGAAGTTCTACAATGCTGTAATATTTGCCTTGCATTACAATATCAGCATTGGGGATTTCTTTTGAGAGAGATGGGAAAGGCAAAAGTATAGCATCCACAAAATGTAAGTGTTCATCAATTACTTTTTGGTTCGTAATACAAATTTGATTGTTAGGCTCTTGATGAATCAAACGTGACAACGCTTCTTCACGAGTGTAATCACCACGCATATAAAGGTCAATAGTACGTATCACACGGTCATCTGCTATACCGCCTTCTATTATGTCATAATCCTGCCATATAACATTCCCTTGTCGACATGCTACAACAAAATCCAGCCAATGTGCATCGTAAGTGGTAAAGTGCAAATAATGAAAAGAAGAGTTACGGCAGGCATCTATATCCAATGAATAAATATTGAGCCATACACTTTTTTCATGGCGAATATCAGCTGTGCGAAGAGCCCAACGAATAGCCTGATCCTTTAAATCAGTAAGATAAAAGCCCACTCCGAAATCAAGATTTGGTCGGCATACTCCAGCTAATGGTTGTTCTACACGGTAAGTAGAACCATGATAAACAGTTAACATGACTTATCTCCTTTTTGCTGTGTCGAAACTTGAAAAGGACGATAATCTTTCGGTAACCATTGTGGATCACGATGATAGATATATTCTAATAAAGAATCTACTATGTAGGCTTTGCCTTGGGTATGCAAAGTATCATAAAAAGCATTTATATAGCCGTCTATAGCACCTAATTCTTTTAGTTTATTATATACATCCGCACTATAGCGTCCTAACCGTTCAGCTGTATTCTCTATACAATAGATAATAAACTCTAATTGTTTTTCTTTGAGGGTCATATTATTTTCTCCTTTCTTATCTTAATCCATTAGCGAAAAAGATTAATATTAGCAAAGATAGAAAAGTTCCTTCTTTCTTCCAATTAATTAGTATAGTATATCACGTTTCCTTATGGAATATTAAATCAAAATCAATATACTTTCATTATAGTTTTATAGCTTTTTCTTCTTTCACCAATTTCCTCCATCTTTGAAATGCCCTCATCAGCGTTTCTTCCTGTACCAGTCCTACCATTTCGTAGTGCTCTACGAATTGTTCTATTGACTTTTTAAACATCACTCCTTTATTAAACTTATTATCCAATAGAAAAGAGTATAATTCCGCTTTCATCTCCGTTTCTATTTCCTTTTCTATAATCAATGCACTATCGTTTCCGATATAGTTATAGACTTCCGGATTCTTCCCATTACGCGGTTTGGGCAGTACAAAGCAAATATTTCCAATTTCTTTCCATGAAGTATTTTGCGGATGAGGGACAGATAGTTGATGAAGGAAGTGATAAACTGGAGTAATGTGGGAGAGATGGATAGGGATAAGTCGTTTGGCAGAAGAAGGAGAGGAGGAATGAGACTGGTTCTCTGGATCGGGTTCTAAACTTTGTCGATATCGGACATACATATATCCAGCCAAATATGGCTTGATATTAATTGTAACTGTAACCATGGGATTTTTTTTAAAGTTTGTAATAAAAAAGTATGTATATACAGCCCCTTGGACTGTGAATTCCGTTTGGTTTATTGAGAATATTCCCATGGTTATCGGGACGGAATTCTTCTTTTTATAATAAATTGATATACAGTGTATTATAGATACTGTTTTTTGGTTTAAAACCAAGGAGCCGTTCCTTTTAAAGGAACGACCTGTTTCTCACCGAGGAACGCCTTGTTCCTTTTAAAGAAACGGATGGTCCCTTAAAATCCGGGAACAAAACTAGCTGTAATATTCTGATCTTTCAAAACGCATAGTTGAAATACCACAAGTAATATGTAAATATAAATAATCATTCTTATACATCGTTTGTTTTGCGCGTGTATAAACGTTCAGTATGTCACAAAAGATAATTGAATAAGTTGGATAATAATTTAACAATGTTTATCCGATAAGTCCTTTTTATAGTTATCTAACCCTCATTTAAGTGATTTATAGAACTATTTTGAACGAAACTTCGGAATCCATGTGCAATTTCAGAACGTTTTACTTTAATATATATTTATTTTGTAATTTCGCATTCGATAATCATTTATTAACGCAAGCAAAAGCAAAATATTCAATATACGCATCTGATGAAAATACAATATATAGCAATTCTACTTTTGATATGTTGGGGAAGCATTTTAAAATGTTCGGCCCAAAAGGTAGCAGTAAAAACAAACCTGTTCTACGGTGCATATTCAGGTACTCCTAACTTGGGAGTAGAGTGGGGACTTTCTCCACGCACTACAATAGAACTTGGCGCCGGACTTAACTGGTTTACACCCAATAAAGCATCTTCAAATAAAAAACTGGTGCACTGGCTCGGTACAATGGAATATCGTTATTGGACATGTGAAAGATTTAGCGGACATTTTTGGGGGATACACATAATAGGAACACAATATAACATAGCCGGTCATCACTTGCCACTTTTATTCGGGGATAATTCCAGCCATTACCGATATGAAGGATGGGGAGCAGGAGGAGGCATCTCGTATGGTTATCACTTCCTTCTTAGTAATCGTTGGAGCCTTGAAGCAAATATAGGTGCAGGATATGTGCGGCTACATTATGACAAGTTCCGGTGTAAGACTTGTGGTGAAAAGGTCGGAACAGAAAACCGCAATTATTTTGGACCAACTAAAGCTGCAATCTCACTTATATTTCTTATAAAATAATACAACCATGACAAAATTAAGATCATTCCTATACCTGTTAATCATATTCCTGACCATTTCTTCTTTATCATACGGAGAAGAAAATCCCAAGAAATGGTATACAGGAATTATACAGCCAACAGCTCTTGAACTACAGCAAGCGGGAGATTCATTACATATTCAAATACTTTACAACTTTGATAATATACAAGTCAGCTCCAATCATTCTATAGAACTGATACCAGTATTGATTGCTGCAAACCATCAGATGGAATTGCCGGAAATATCCATTAAAGGTCGTAAGAACTATCAGAATCTGAAACGTAAACTTGCTTTGATGAATACGCAGGAACATGCTTTTTACCAGTCAGAAGCTCCATACTCCATATTAAAAGGGTATGGAATGACTGGAAAAGAACAGATTCGGTACTCGTTGACAATTCCATTCGAGCCATGGATGAAGGATGCATATCTGAATGTAAAGAAAGAAGTGATGGGCTGTTGCAGGCCAGGCAGGTTACTATCAGCTATTCCTCTTTTTAGTGCTGTTACTTTGGAGAAACTTCCCGTCCCTTATCAAATCACTCCACATATTAGTTACGTACAGCCAAAAGTTGAACCAGTCAAAAGTCGTGAGATGTCATGTGAAGCATTTCTGGACTTTGTCGTATCAAAAACCGACATTAAACCGGACTATATGAATAATCCGATTGAACTAAAAAAGATATCCTCCATGCTTGCCGAAGTGAAAAATGATACAGCCATTACCATTCGTGGAATATCAGTCATTGGTTATGCTTCACCGGAGGGTTCTGTCCTTTTTAACAAACAGCTTTCCGAAGGACGTGCAAAGGCACTTGTTAATTACCTTCTCCCTCGTTTCCCTTTCTCTAAAGAATTATACAAGGTGGAATATGGTGGCGAAAACTGGGAAGGACTACGTAAAATGGTTGCAAGGTCTGACATGGCAGAAAAGGATGGAATTCTTCATATTATAGATCACATACCAGTTGAAATAAACTACCGAACGAATACCAGTCGCAAGAAATCGTTGATGTTATATAAACATGGCAATCCTTATCGGTTTATGTTGCGTGAGTATTACCCACATCTGCGTAAAGCAATCTGTAAAATAGAGTACGATGTTCAGAATTTTAATATAGAACAAGCAAAAGTGCTGATTCATAGTCGGCCACAAAATTTGAGTCTGAATGAAATTTATTTGGTTGCTCTAACTTACAAAAATGGTTCACCAGAGTTTATCGAATTATTTGAAACAGCCGTTAGCGTCTTTCCTGATGATAAGATTGCCAATCTGAATGCCGCTTCGGCTGCACTTTCACGTAAAGACACTCTTTTGGCAGAAAAATACTTAAAGAGAGCAGAGACTTCCACACCGGAATACGAAAATGCCGTGGGAGTATTACATCTGCTAAGAGGTGACTATGAACAAGCAAAGTTACATCTAAATAAGGCTGCTGAATCCGGATTGAAACAAGCAAATCTCAATCTGGAGGAATTAGCCAAAAAAGAAGAGAATATCGAATTGATGAGTAAACTAGATTATTGATTTTTTATATATTATAATTATCTTTTTATTTACAACATTTAAACATTTAACAATGATGAAAACAAGAAGTTTTCTATTATCTACATTGGCAGTTTTTATATTTGCCGGCTGTAGTAGTGAAGATGCCCGGGAAGGGAATATTCCGGGTGGTGAACTGGATGGCAAAGCGTATCTGTCGCTTTCGCTGCAAAGTCACACAGCTACTTCAAGAGCAGTGAATGTAGAAGAAAAACCGGGAAGTTCTGGGGAAAGTAAAGCAGGGGCCGTCAAAGTTTTATTATTTGACGAGGATGATGTGTGCCTTGATGTGGCTGATTTTGATGGTTTGACCGTTGGGAATAGCGGAGGAGAATCCGGTGGAACAGGGACCCCGGAAGCTGTAGCTAGCGATGCAAAATTAGTACCAGAGAAAACAAAAAAAGTATTTGTGGTTATCAATCCTTACACCGACGGGAGCAAAGGGTGGAATTTAACTACGGATGCTGTAAAAGGTAAACCTTGGTCTGCAATTAACACTGCTATTGAAGCAGTTATTGCCAACATCGCTACCAATGATAATTTCATGATGGCGAGTGCAGGCGAAGGAGCTGGCATAGAAGGAGCATTGATGGGAGTAACGGTGCATAAGCCGGATGGATATACCCAAGACAAAATAGATGCGGCAAAAAAAGAAGCAAAAGACCATCCTGCAGAAATCTCTGTGGATCGATTGAGTGCAAAAGTAGAACTTGCGGTTAAGGATCCTTTTTCTACAAAACCTGACGGTGCCAAATTTACTTTTGGCGGTTGGGAATTAAGCGTTACCAATAAAAGTGTGAAACTGTATAGCGAACTTATCACTTACGATAATGCCACGCCTGGAGCGGTTTATCGTCGGGATAAGAACTATTTAAAGAGCGAACAACCTGATATTAGTGATAATAGTACTATGGAAACTAATATGGATGCAGCTTTCAATTATCTAAAAAATATAGATAGCGAAAGTGAGGAGATGCCTGCTGTTGCACAGAGTAAGGGAACAAGTCTGTATTGTCTTGAAAATACAATGGAAGCTAAGGCACAACAATTAGGATTCACTACCAAGGTGGTAGTAAAGGCACAGTACACTCCTAATAGTTTGACTGAAAATAGTAGCTATTTTTCTTGGAAAGGAAACTATTATACATTAGAACAGCTTAAAACTGAATATAAAAACACTCCTAGTGGCGGACTAAAAACAGACTTACCTATATTCTTAAAGAAAGCAAAGCTCGTGGCTGGAGATGCCGATCAAAGCACTATAGACAATTTTATTACAAACCTTCAAGCGAACGGACTTACTGCGAAAACTGGTATCATCGGACGTTTTTGTGCCGTGCGTTACTATCATGAATCTGTTTGCTATTACGATGTCCTGATCCGTCACGATCAGAATGTAACCGAAAAGATGGCTTTAGGCCGATACGGAGTAGTGCGTAACAACTGGTATCACCTTGAACTTCAAAGCGTGAGCGGCCCCGGAACACCGTGGATTCCCGATCCGTCTGATCCTGACAATCCTACACCTCCGGGTACCGATGATGATGAAGCAGATGCATATATTTCTGTAAAAATCACTATCAATCCATGGACTTATTGGACACAAGGTGTTGATTTGCATTGATAAATGGGAATTAAAAGACACATAAAGAAATACAAAATAATCCTTGCCGCTTTTATAGTGGCAGGGATTACCGGTTGCGATGTCCTTCATGACGACCTTGATCAATGTGACCTCTTTCTAAAATTCCGATATGACTATAATATGGCAAATGAAGATTGGTTCGCCGAACAGGTGGAAGAAGTAAAGGTTTTCGTGTTCGATACGCAAGGAAAATATATACAGACACTTACTGATAATGGCCATTCGCTAAAAAGTCCGGACTATCGTATGCTGATACCCTATCGTTTGAAAGGCTGTACAGCTGTTGTATGGGCTGGAAAAACGGATAAATTCTATCAGCTTCCGACAATGGATACAGGTGATCCAATAAATAAATTAACGCTGAAATATGAGCCGGAAAACAACATAAGTAACAACCATCTTGATGCATTATGGCATAGCGGTCCTCTATTAATGTTTTCTTCGGAAAATATCAGTAATACAGAAAATGTCAGCTTGGTGCGCAATACTAATGATATAACGATAGGCATTACGCGAGGAAATAATCCGGTGGATGCTTCAAAATATGACATACAACTAATAACTGCAAACAATTTTTATGACTATAAAAATAATGTAGGTGAGAGCAGCAAGAATATAATTTACCATCCTTGTTCAGTTGAAGAGGAAGACAGTAAGACCGCCCTACAAACCCGCCTCCATACTCTTAGATTTATTAAGGATGCTGATACGACTTTTTCTATCACCGAAAAAGCGTCAGGAAAAACAATAGACATCGGAGGAAAAACAACTATAAACCTTATTGACTACCTGTTGATGAGCAAACCGAAAATGATGGGCGATCAAGAATACCTCGACCGCAGATACGAATGGGATATCAACATTCGAATCGGAGATAAGGAAGAGAATGGCTACATTGCATTAAGTATAACCATCAATAATTGGACCTACTGGTTCCAACCAACAGATATGTAAATCGTTTTTTGAAACGGAATTATGGCACGATTAAGGATGAATATAACTATCAACATAAAATTTTCGGCAAATATCCTGCTTTTGACAATGTTTGCCCTGTTTACTTACTCTTGTACAAAAGAGAACGAAGTAACAGGCGCACGTATTTACGAAGGAGAAAAGATACCGATGAGTATTAAAATGGGAACGCGCAATGCTACCACCGACAAAGATGAAGTCATAAATTCCGTACGTGCAATTGTGTTTAATGACAAGAACGAGCTGGTATACAACGACGTTTCTGATGCTTCCATAAATGTCGATAGCACATACACCGCTTCTATAAGAGCGGCACGGGGATATAACAACATTTATATCATCTGCAATGAAACATCGGAGCTTGCCGAAAAGCTCGCTGCTATTACACTGGAAAATGAAATAGAAAAAGTGACATTCTCTGCCGTAGGTATCGTTGCTCCTCCGCCCATGTATGGAAATGTGGCACGTGCCTATGTGGAATCCCGCAGTGACGGAAAAAACGCCACAGTAACAATTAATAATATTAAAATGACGGAATTGCCTGTTAGCGTAACCCGCATGGTATCCCGCATCAGCTTTACAGCTATTAAAAATATAACTAATCCGAATGAGGATTTCAAAGTAACCAAGCTCACTGTTAAAGTATGTCGTATGCCGGCCGCCACTCCTATAGAAGAAGGGCGGGCATATACGGAAGATATTTGGTCGGATGACCTTACGATATCAGGAACAGGCGAGCTTGACAAAAATGGCGATTATATTATAAAAGATAATAACTATACTATTCCTGACACAGTGGATTTTATAACAATTCCTGCCACATATATTCCTGAACACTTGCTATCCCAACCTGAAAATGCTTCTCAGGCAACCTACCTTAAGATTGACGCGCAGTGCGTACTTAAAAACGGAAGTTCTCAGGTGCTGAACTGCGTTTACCTCTTGAATATCGGTCAAGAGCCTCCCAAAAACTATAATCTGACACGAAACAACCATTATCAGATATACGCCACCATTACCGGTATGGGTGCAATGGGGTTATATGCGGAAATAGTGGCAATGGAGGAACATGATATCACCATCAACTGGAAACCTATCGACGGACTGGTCATAGTGAGTGACAAGGCAGCAGATTATGACGCGGTTGCCGATACATCCAGAAATGTGAATATCTGGAATGATGTCAGCGTTTATTCAGGTATACTGAAAGCATATCATTCGGAGACGGGATATAAGGATGTATTGTTCAAATATGGCAGCCTGATAGCCGTGCACAGCGGCACAAGTGCGGGTGAGGGTTTTATAGCTCCTACCAATGCCAGTGCATTGAACGATGTACTCTGGTATCCCGGTTCATACGATCCCTTAAGCATCAGCGGGTGGACAGATATTCCCTACCTAAACACAGACGGAATTCCTGCAAATAACACCGTAGACCAAGTTAAAGCCGGGGTGGGAGATCCCTGCAAGTTGGCCGGACTTTCCGAAACCCAGATCAAGGCTCAAAACATTGTGGATAACGGGCAGTGGCACATGGCTACTCCGAATGAAAACCAAGCCCTGATAGCGGCATCGGATAACGAGAATAATTCATACGGTTATCCTTCTTTCCATTGGCTGCTTTCCCCGCATAACCGGTATAGAGACGCGGGCGGTGTATCTCAGGGGGACCGTTCCAATGGATGGTATTGGAACGACGACGCTTCGGTATTCGAATTCTCCGGTAATTCATCGGGTGCAAGTTTCCAAAGTGGCAAGGACAGGCAAAGTGCCTATATGATTCGCTGCGTGCGCAATGAAATACCGGAAAGCAAGATGGAGGCGGGTGCCATCTCCAGTCCTACTTATCAGGGAACCGAAAAAGGTGTAAAAGCTTATTTCGGTATAAAATCCAATGTGCCTTATTGGACGGCAACGCTTGTCACGGGAGAAGGTGCGGGAACAGCGGAGCCTACTGATTTCTCGTTCGCATCGGATGGCACCATCGTACATACGACCCACGGAAGCAATACGGAAAATATCCCTGTATACGTCAAACGTAAAGAAAGTGCTTCACCGCGTTCATTCAGAGTGAAGGTGGAAGGAGTCGGTTTGGACGGACAGACAAGGAGCATACTGCTCACCGTCTCGCAAAGCGGATATGATTTACGTGCTACTACCGGATTAAGTAGTCTGGGTAATATATCTCAAACGGGAGGTACTTATACGGTGAGTATCCAGCTTACTCCGACGGATATCTCCATACCTGCCGGAAAACTGTTTTTGCAGGTTATTTATGGAGGCGTCCAAAAGTGTCTCAGTACTAAAGTGAATACTGAACCGAATACGTATAGTTATTCTGTCTCGATAGAAATTCCAGAGAACAGCAGTCCGAGTTCTATCAATCTTACTGTTAATATTCTACTGGCGAAAGATACCGGAGTGACAGTTCCTCTCGGCAGTCCGTCAATTACGCAAAACGGCTACTGATGTCCTCTCCTTGGATGAAAATTTGATAATAAACATATACGATATGAACCTAAGAACAAAATATAAAAGATATTTCCGGGCAGCCTGCACCACCTTGCTGTTGCTGGCGTTCGTGGGCTGTGCAAAAGATAAACTGGTAGAGTACGGTCCCGGTGACGCTACCGGTAAGGTGGTTATGGTCAGCCTGAAAGTCGGTATTCCCCCCGCTGTAGAGCCTGCATCAACGAGCGGATATTCCGCCGCTAAGTCGCTTTTTAGGGATAGGAACGATTCCGGGTTGTCGTTTACAGTGGCTTTGGAACAAGGACAAGAACCACATGAGGTAACTACCCGGGTATCTGACGGCACGACCAAGTTACACAACCTTTGGCTTTTCCAATTCGATGAGCACGGTTCCATTAAGGGAAATCCTCATAAACTGAGTGATGCAGTAACAGCCATAAATGATTTGATGACGATAGACGTCCCCCTCGTAGTATCAGAGAATCAAACCTTGTACCTGTTGGTATTAGGCCCTAAACTTAACTATGATATGAGCGGAGTGAGCACTCTTGATGAACTCAAGAATTGGAGTTTTGACTATCTTATTAATGTAGAAGGGCATACCCAATCGCTTATCACCGCAGATGATGAAGTACCGCTGGCCGGAGAAGTGTCAGGTGTCACTGTGGTGGACATCGACGGTGGTAAGCGTGGTCTGGTAGAATACAACAAACCGGCCGGGTTTGTAGGAGGCATCGAAATCGAGAGGTTGATGGCACGCGTTACCTTACGTTACAAGTTCGAGGTGGAAAATTACCGGTTACAAGGTTTGAAATTGCTGAATGTGAACAATACTATCCGGCTCACCAATCTTAAAAAAAATACCGATGCGGATACATACGCCACATTTGAAATGGATCAGTTGGGTGAGCCCGATTCCAATGGCTATTACTCGGCAACATGGTATGTAGCGCAGAATCGGCAAGGGACGGTTACAACTATTCTAAGTGAAAGCCAGCGCTACTACAAAGTGGTCAATAAGGTGCCTTCAGGTGCTGCGCCGCCACTGGGCACGCAGATAGAGGCATGGGCATACCCTACTACCGGAACAAATGAATACGCGATCTACCAGATATATGTTGGGAATAATAACACCAATAACTTCGATGTGGAACCCAACCATTTTTATAATTTGCGTACTGCCATAAACGCAGAGATAAACTCGGCGAAGAACGATGAACGGATCAGGGCATATACCATCAGCCAGTATGTGGAATTTTTTTCCAGCCTTAACGTAAAGGCTTCTGGGGCGTCATTCAGCACCCTGTACAACAAAACGGGTGCCACTTATGACCTGGATGCAGCTTATAGTGTCCGCCCGATAGTTATACAGACTCAAGGAAGGAAAGTGGAAGTGGAAATATATACTGACGAAGATTGTACGCAGAGAGCCGATAAGGGAAGCAGTTGGCTCCTCCTGTCTTCCTCTTCCAACTATACGGATGCATTCAATAATGTTAAAGAGCCATTGGATACCCGTGTTACGGCAAGTTCCATACTTCCCACTCAGGTGAAGTTTTATCTCTATAATAAGGAATACATTTATGATGATGACGGCAAACTGGTTGACCCGGGTGAATCCGATAAATTAGGAAAGCGTTCTTTATACATTAAAGTAACTACTATGCCAGAGGGTGAAGGAGAAACATTGCAAACTTTCCATATATTCAGACTGGACCAGCGCCCGGCAGTATATGCCGGGTGTTTTGGAGGAGAAAGAGACACTGACGGAAACTATACAATGGGATTGGTGCATGACAGACCGCAACGTAGTGTATACCAGTATGACGTATCATCGGGTAAAGTGGAATATGGTTACGATGGGATTGTGACAGCTGCTCATTCATACGGGACGGATGACGTGTATTATGGAAAAAACGCGACGGTAAACCTGGCCGAGAATATAAAGAACCTTACTTGGAGTGGTAATATACCTGTCCCGCAGAAAGATGCTTCCGGACATATATTGCTATATCAATATCAACACCCGGCTAGTACGTTTAGTGCAAGGGCTTGCTATGATAAGAACCGGGATGAAGATGGAAACGGACGAATAGAAGGGGAGGAGTTAAAATGGTATTTACCGGCATCCAATCAACTGATTGGCCTCTATATCGGCAGTCTATTAGATGCCAGCAGCGGGCAAACAATTACAGAAGATGGAGGTACTTCTGCCAAAAGGTGGTATTACGGGCTTAACTCTTACTATAAGACTGAGGGTGGTGCAAGGTGTGTAAGAGACATCCCTCTCCCTTCCGTTACTTATTAATGATAAAATGAAAATATAAAGAATAAAATGAAAAGAATAACTGTCATAATCTTCGCATCCCTTTTTATCTTGCTAAAGGGATATTCCCAGACAATAGAAGTCTATGAAGATTTAAGAGGAAACAAGTATGCGGCTATTAATTCGAAAGATTTGCCTAAACAAAGGATCAGAGATAAAAGTGCTGTCTTTTATAACAACATTCAATTATACGAGTACACCTCGACTGGTCAAAATACGAATCCTATTACCGATAGTGAGGGCAACCCTGTTTATACAGACAGGATTATCCGGCATATAGATAGCATGTCTGAGGCAGGCAAAATCAATAAGACTGTATCTGCATTTTTTATAGTCTCTCCGGATATCGTATATAGCGATGGCAATGATAGCGAGGGAAAAGACAGTGGAACGCAAACAATGAATTGGGCTACGGCAAATGGCTATCTTGCTACGGCAAACAGTAATAGTTATAGTACGGAGAAGAATATTGCTGTTCCCAAGGGATGCGCAATGTATCGGGGGAAAGACGGTCAGGACGCTCCGGGAACATGGCGGATACCTACACTGCGTGAAGGAAGCCTGATTATGATTTATTATAAGGAATTAGAGGCCACAGCTACCCAAGGTACCGATTGTAAAGCATTTGCCTTATCTGACATAAAACCAACCACCTATTGGTTAGCGACGGAAAATACAACTTCTTCTCAAGCATGGTCAATGACAATTTATCCTGATGCGACAAGAGTGAAATATAAGTCTGCCAGAGATCTCAAGGCAAGCTCCTATTATCTCCGTTGCATCCGGGATATTCCATAGAATAGAAATATAAGTTTGCTCATTCATTTACAAAAGATACAAAATAACTGATCAATCAAATGAAAACGATAAAAGCCGAAATATTAATGATTGAAGGAGCGCCGTTTCCTGTCATCAAAGAAATATATGATCCTTCAAATGAAAGGCGTAATGGGAACATTACACCGGAAGCTCCCATTGTTATCACCGGTCACAATCTGGATATGTTGACATGGGAAAGTACCAATCTATATCTTGTCTCTTCCGTCAATGACAGAATGTTGATAGAATGTGGCGATATCCATAAATATTCGGACGATAAGATTTATATGACAGTTCCTGATATTAATGAAGGTGAATATTTCCTGGCACTGATGATTTTGATGAAAGATAAAGAAAGTTTTTTATACATCTTTCCCATATCTTTGGTGGTACAGTTTGCTCAATCGAAATGGCACGACTGACATCCGTATGATAAAAATAACGGCAAACAACATAATTGATAAATAGCAGTCCATGGAAAAGAACCAACCATATAAGCAGGATAAAGTATTCGATAATATATTGGAAACAGAAGAGTTTAACGTCTATACTAAAATAGACGATTTACCTCTTGATGAAAATCCTATGTATCTTGAAGAAGGGATAAATGGGATATGCACGGGAGGAAGTGCGTTATTCAATGTTTTTGGTAATAAACGACGGATTGTTTCCAATGATCTGGTAGTCATTTTCCCTTTTCAGCTGGCTTCTGTCACGGAGATTAGCAGTGACTTTTCAATGACGTTTCTAAAAGTACCCAAAAGCCTGTTTATGGATACAATAAGCGGGATATGTATACCTACGCTTGATTTCTTTTTCTATATGCGGAAAAATTTCAGTACTCCGCTATACGATGAAGAGTGCCAACGTTTCATTCACTTTTGCAATATTTTGATTTTTCGTATCAACTTACCCCGCAACTTATTCAGACGGGAGTCTATCATGCAGTTATTACGTGTTTTCTACTGGGATATATATGTGGCTTATAAAAGAAATCCGAAAGCTGCCGAATTAGTAAAATACACCCGTAAGGAAAAACTTTTATTCGACTTTTTTTGTTTGGTGATCGAATTTCATACCGTAAGTCGGGATGTTGCGTTTTATGCGAAAAAGATGTGTGTGTCCGCCAAGCATCTTACAATGGTAATTACAGATATGAGCGGTCGTTCGGCAAAAGACTGGATTATAGATTACTCCCTTCTTGAAATAAAGGCTCTTTTACGGGATTCTGACCTTGAAATAAAAGAAGTGGCCTCACGCACGAACTTCCAGTCGAACTCTGTTATGACAAGATTCTTTCGTGAACATACCGGTATGACTCCGTCTGAATACAGGGAGAGAATTTACGTTAAAAATGAAATTGAGTTATAATTAGTTGAGTTATATATGAAATACCGCCTGTGAAGGTCGTCTATTGTTTGTTTTGTTTGTGTGGTGCACCTTCTTCCAAGAGTAGGAAAGGAGGTGCACCTTTTTTTATAGCTAAAAAAGAATAGATTAAAATGTGGAATAAATAGCTTAAAATGCTATATTTGCAAAATAGTCGCATTTTTAATATATTGGAGTATGATTTTAGAGTTTAAATTTAGAAATTTCAGATCAGCTAAGGATTGGCAGATATTAAGTTTTGAAGCCTCTGCAGATAAGATTTCAGAAGAATATTACTGTACCACTATCAACGATACGAAAGTATTAAAACTCGGTATCCTCTATGGAGCTAATGCTTCAGGAAAGACTAACGTATTGCTAGCACTTGATTTCATACGAAAAATAGCCATTTCGCCTAAGATAAACAAGATGCAGCCTATCGGGTTTACTCCGTTTCTCTTGGATGATACGACAAAGAAAGAATGTGGAGTATTTGAATTGACTTTTTTTGTAAACAATATGAAGCATCTCTATTATCTTGAAGTAGATAATAGTGCTGTCCTAAAAGAAACACTTAAATATTATCCTGGTAAGCAACCAGCCGAAATTTTCTCCCGAGAGACCATTAATGGAATCACTCATATCCGATTAGGAAGCAAAGTCAAACTCAATGTGGCCGAGCAGGAAAAGTTGCAGGTAAATACGCTTAGTAATATGAGTGTTGTTTCAGCTTATGCTACAGCTAACTTTATGTTTCCTGAATTAGAACGTGTCTATAACTATTTCTTGAAGCAGTGGTTGCCTATACTCTTGCCCCAAACGGATTTGAAAACATGGACAACAGGAGAAATGGAAGCAGAGAAGGAGAATAAATCCTTTTTATTAGATTTACTGCACCGTGCAGATTTTAATATATCCGGTTTTGATGTTCAACAAAATGAGAAAAATAAAAAAGATACGGATTTGATATTTGAACATACGATTGTAGCCAATGGAACATCTTCTGTTCATTACCTGCCTGATATACTTGAATCAGCAGGAACAGTGCGCTATTATGGTTTGGGAACTATTCTGAATATATTGCTTGAAAGAAATGCTATCATACCTGTTGATGAACTTGAGAATTCGCTGCATCCGGATTTATTTGCCCATTTCATCAACTTATTTTTGGTTAATTCGACTTATTCGCAGCTGATTTTCAGTACGCATAATCTCCAATCATTAGACACCGAGGATTTACGTAAAGATGTAGTCTGGTTTACAGAAAAAAAGGATGATGGTTCAACAGACCTGTTTTCACTTGATGACTTCAATATCCGCAATGGCGTTTCGTTTCTCAATGCATATAATGCAGGGAAATTTGGCGCCAAACCAACACTGGGCGGTATTTTTATTCCTAAAAAACGATAAGTATGGCACGCGAAAAAAGAATAAAAGAAATATCTCCATTGATATAAACAATCCGCACACTTCATATTCAAGGGTATTTGAAGTGTTTGAAGAACTATTACAGAAGAGATAGATAAACTATCGTTTCAATTCTATCAGACAAATTAAATAGCTTAATTTAATTTGAGTCAGGAAAATACAGTGAGTACAAAACAGAATGTTTTTCGTCTTATCTATAAGTAAAAATATAGACTGGAATGAAAAGCCGACTGAAACAACGAATATTTGCACTTTCTCTATTAGCATGGACAGCCGTATGCCCTGCCGATGCACAGCAAACACGCTCGCTTCGCGATCAATTCTTAAGTCCTTCCGATGAAGCAAAACCCTGGACTTTTTGGTATTGGATGTATGGTGCCGTGTCTAAAGAAGGGATTACAGCCGATTTGGAGGCAATGAAACGTGCCGGATTAGGAGGTACTTATCTGATGCCGATTAAAGGTATTCATGAAGGCGCCCAATACGATGGCAAGGCGCAGCAGCTAACTCCCGAATGGTGGGAGATGGTGCGTTTCAGCATGGAAGAAGCAGATCGTTTGGGACTGAAATTGGGAATGCACATCTGTGATGGTTTCGCATTGGCGGGAGGCCCTTGGATTACTCCTGAAGAATCTATGCAAAAAGTGGTTTGGAGCGATACGATTGTAAACGGAGGAAAGCTGATGGCTATTCGCTTGCCACAACCGAAAGCCTATGAAAACTATTATGAAGATATTGCATTATTCGCTTTGCCGGTAGAAGACGCAGCGGATGAGATGCAGGCAAAAATCACCTGTGTCAACCTAGCTACGACAGGAAACGTAAAAGCTGCTCAAACAGTGAATATGGATGCGGCGGGAGTGATCCGTTCTTCATATCCTTGTTATATCCAGTATGAATACGAACAACCCTTCACTTGCCGGAACATCGAAATCGTTTTAAATGGTAATAATTATCAGGCACACCGCTTGAAAGTAATGGCCAGTGATGATGGAGTGAATTATCGTTTGGTTAAGCAGTTGGTCCCTGCCCGTCAGGGATGGCAGAATACGGATGAGAATTCAACTCATAGTATTCCTCCAACTACCGCCCGTTTCTTCCGTTTCTACTGGACTCCTGAAGGGAGCGAACCGGGAAGTGAAGATATGGATGCTGCCAAATGGAAGCCCAATCTGAAAATAAAAGAATTACGCCTGCACCGGGAAGCCCGTCTGAACCAATGGGAAGGAAAAGCCGGACTGGTATGGCGTGTTGCTCAAGCGACTAAAGAAGAGGAAGTCGGGAAACAGGATTGCTATTCACTTTCACAAGTCATCAATCTAACAAAGCAATATACCGGTCATTCGAATGGAAAAACATTGACCGCCACTCTCCCCAAAGGAAAATGGAAATTACTTCGCATGGGACATACAGCTACCGGGCATACCAATGCGACAGCGGGAGGTGGAAAAGGATTGGAATGTGATAAGTTTAACCCGAAAACGGTACGGAAGCAATTCGATAACTGGTATGCGCAGGCATTTGTAAAGACCAATCCCGAAATAGCTCGTCGTGTACTGAAATATATGCATGTCGACAGTTGGGAATGTGGCAGCCAAAACTGGAATAAACGTTTCGCTATTGAATTTCAGAAACGTCGTGGCTACGATTTGATGCCTTATCTACCTCTATTGGCAGGTATTCCGATGGAAAGTGTCGAACAAAGTGAAAAGATTCTGCGAGACGTACGTACTACCATATCAGAACTCGTCGTAGATGTGTTCTATCAGGTATTGGCGGACTGTGCAAAAGAATATGATTGCCAGTTCTCGGCAGAATGTGTAGCTCCGACGATGGTAAGCGATGGTCTACTACATTATCAAAAAGTAGATCTTCCGATGGGTGAATTTTGGTTGAACAGTCCCACACATGACAAACCGAATGATATGCTCGATGCTATTAGCGGAGCACATATCTACGGAAAGAATATTATTCAGGCTGAAGGATTCACCGAAGTGCGTGGCACGTGGGATGAATACCCCGGAATGTTGAAAGCCTTGTTGGATCGTAATTATGCATTAGGAATCAACCGCCTTTTCTACCATGTATATGTACATAATCCCTGGCTGGACCGCAAGCCCGGCATGACATTGGATGGCATCGGACTTTTCTTCCAACGGGATCAGACCTGGTGGGATAAAGGGGCAAAAGCCTTTTCCGAATATGCTACCCGTTGCCAGTCGTTGTTGCAATATGGGCATCCGGTAACAGACATCGCAGTCTTTACAGGTGAAGAAGTGCCGAGGCGTTCGATATTACCGGAACGATTGGTTCCCTCTCTGCCGGGAATCTTCGGTGCGGAACGAGTGGAAAGTGAACGCATCCGTCTGGCCAATGAGGGACAGCCTTTACGTGTACGTCCGGTAGGTGTTACCCATTCAGCTAACATGGCTGATCCGGAGAAATGGGTGAATCCGCTTCGTGGATATGCATACGATAGTTTTAATAAAGATGCAATCCTTCGTTTGGCGAAAGCAGAAAACGGACGAATAACGTTGCCAGGTGGAGCAAGTTATAAAGTGTTGGTACTACCTCTTTCGCGTCCTATGAATCCCGAACCTGTGTTGTCATCGGAAGTGCAGAAGAAAATCAATGAACTAAAAGAAGCTGGCATTTTGGTTCCTTCTTTACCATATACAGAAGAAGATTTTTCCGTGTATGGCTTGGAACGCGACATGATTGTGCCGGAAGATATTGCCTGGACGCATCGTCGTGGCGAACTTGGTGAACTCTATTTCGTCGCCAACCAAAAGGACGAAACACGCACGTTTACTGCAAGTATGCGTATTAACGGTAAAAAACCGGAATGTTGGAATCCGGTGACGGGTGAGATGAATATTCATCCTTCCTATCATATCAACGGAAACCGGACGGAAGTTACTCTCACATTGGCTCCTAACGAGTCCGCATTCATCGTATATCCTGCGGAGGGAGTACATGAAGGCTATGGAGAATCCTCTCTCCAACTGCAAAAGGAGAAAAAAGATACAGCCAAAGCGCCTTTAAACATAGCGTTGGAAGCAAAGGAATATACTATAACTTTTGTAGCTAACAAAAAAACGCTCACACGAAAAGAACTCTTCGACTGGAGCCAAGAATCGGACGAACAGATACGTTATTATTCGGGGACAGCGACCTACAAAACCACTTTTCGCTGGAAAAATAAGCCGAATAAAGACCAACAGATTTATCTGAATCTGGGAACAGTTTATAATTTGGCAACTGTTCGTGTGAATGGTGTAGATTGTGGCACAATCTGGACAGCTCCTTATCGTGCAGATATTACAGGTGCCTTGAAAAAAGGAATTAATGAGCTTGAAATAGAGGTTACAAATACATGGGCGAATGCACTGGCAGGAGCTGATGAAGGAAAAGCGCCGTTTGATGGCATTTGGACTAATGCAAAATATCGCAGGGCAGAGAAAACGCTGCTTCCGGCAGGATTACTCGGACCTTTGAGTTTTTCTACCACAGAATAAAATAGATTTTTAAGGCACGGATTACGCGGATTACACGGTTTATGAGAATCGTATTACATAAAGTAACAGCGCAATCCATGTAATCCGTGCCCAATTCATTATAATATAGCTAAAGTATGAAAAGTTCAATTATTAAAACAGGTACAATGTTGGCAGGTTTTCTGCTTGCTGCCTGCCTGTCAACACACGCAGAAGTAAAGCTACCGGCTATTTTTTCTGATGGCATGGTGATGCAGCAACAGACCAATGCAAACCTTTGGGGGACAGCGACTCCTCATAAAAAAGTAACAGTGACCACTAGTTGGAATGGAAAACAATATGCAGCAACAGCAGATAAAAATGGGGCATGGAAACTGACAGTAGCTACTCCCGAAGCGGGAGGTCCTTATACTGTGACCTTTGATGATGGAACCAAAAAGACACTGAATAATATTCTGATAGGCGAACTTTGGCTTTGTTCTGGACAAAGTAATATGGAAATGCCGATGAAAGGATTCAAAAACCAACCGGTAGAAAATGCCAATATGGACATTCTTCACAGCAAGAATCCGCAAATCCGTCTGTTTACGGTGAAACGTACTTCTACATTTACTCCGCAGAATGACGTTGTCGGTTCCTGGAAAGAAGCCAATCCGGTTAGTGTCCGTGATTTCAGTGCAACAGCCTATTATTTCGGGAGACTGGTAAATGAAATATTAGATGTTCCGGTCGGATTAGTTGTAGCAGCCTGGGGTGGTTCCGCCTGTGAAGCATGGATGACGGCAGACTGGCTGAAAGCCTTTCCGGAAGCGAAGATACCTCAAACGGAAACCGACATAAAATCTAAAAACCGCACTCCGACCGTGCTTTATAATGGTATGTTGCATCCATTAATCGGTATGACCATGAAAGGAGTGATTTGGTATCAGGGTGAAGATAACTGGAATCGTGCCCATACGTATGCTGATATGTTTACCCGATTGATTAACGGTTGGCGTGCCGAATGGAAACAGGGAGATTTTCCTTTCTATTATTGCCAGATAGCTCCGTATGATTACGGGATTATTACCGAAAAAGGAAAGGAAGTGATAAATTCGGCATATCTCCGGGAGGCACAAGCAAAAGTAGAACATCGTGTAGCTAACAGCGGTATGGCTGTATTATTGGATGCAGGAATGGAAAAAGGTATCCATCCCGCAAAGAAACAGGTTGCAGGCGAACGCCTGGCACTTTTGGCTTTAACTAAAACGTATGGAGTGGAAGGCGTGAATGGCGAAAGTCCTTATTATAAAAGCATTGAAATAAAGAACGACACCGTAGTTGTCAGCTTCGAACGTGCCAATATGTGGATTAGCGGCAAGAACTGTTTCGAATCGAAAAACTTTCAGGTAGCCGGCGAAGATAAAGTTTTTTACCCGGCCAAAGCATGGATAGAACGTAGTAAGATGCTAGTGAAAAGCGATAAAGTGCCGCACCCGGTAGCTGTTCGATATTGTTTTGAAAACTATGTGGAAGGAGATGTATATTGCGACGGATTGCCTTTAGGGTCTTTTCGTTCAGATGATTGGTAATCGCAAATAAACAAGGTAAAATATGAAAAATATATGAAGAGATTTTATCTGATTATAACCATACTGTTTGTTGGCGTGTCGGCTCTTTGGAGTCAGCATGCCAATGTCATTTGGAATACTCCCAGTCATAATTCTTCTGAATCTATGCCCTGTGGCGGTGGAGATATCGGGATGAATATATGGGTAGAAGACGGTGATGTTATGTTCTATGTGAGCCGTAGCGGCACATTCGACGAAAAAAACTGCCAGTTAAAACAAGGGCGTGTACGTCTCCGCCTGTCGCCCAATCCTTTCAAAGACGCTAAAGATTTTCGTCAGGAGTTGAAGCTGAAAGACGGATATGTAGAAATCGCGGCAGGAAACACACAGATACAATTTTGGGTAGATGTTTTTCATCCGATTATACATGTAGAGGTAACAAATGCACAACCGTTGCAGACTGAAGTCTTTTATGAAAATTGGCGCTATCAGGAACGACCTGTCAGAAAAGGAGAGGGGCAACAGTGTTCCTACAAATGGGCTCCCCCGAAAGGTACTGTGACGGAGTCCGACTTTATTTCTTTAGACAAAATTACTGATTCAACAGGAAAGGCTGAAACAAATAGGACTTCAATAAAAAGGAACCAACTTCTGTTTTATCATCGCAATCCCGAACAGACCGTTTTTGATGTAGTTGTAGCTCAACAAGGAATGAACGAAGTCAAATCTCAAATGATGAATCCTTTGAAAAACTTGACTTTCGGAGGAACTCTTTTGGGTGAAAACTTAGAATTTGCAGGCACTGCGGATGATGTATATGCCGGCACAGACTATCGTGCCTGGAAGTTTCGTTCTTCCAAAGCAGCCCGGAAAGAACATATCTGTATTGTGTTACATACAGACCAGACAGAAACAATAGAAGAATGGGAGCAGGGACTACAAACTGCTTTGCAAAGAATAGCCCCCAAAGGTAAAGTTTCATCGAAGACTATCATACAGGATAAAAAACAGACCCGTTCGTGGTGGAATTCCTTTTGGCAACGCAGTTTTATCGAAGCAGAAGGGGAAGCAAAAGAAATAACTAGAAACTACACCCTTTTCCGCTATATGCTAGGATGTAATGCTTATGGCAGCGTACCGACTAAATTCAATGGCGGACTATTTACCTTTGATCCTTGCCATGTCGATGAAAAACAATCTTTCACTCCCGACTACCGGAAATGGGGAGGTGGCACAATGACTGCACAGAATCAACGTTTAGTATACTGGCCGATGCTGAAAAGCGGAGACTTTGATATGATGCCTTCCCAGTTTGATTTTTATAACCGCATGTTGAAAAATGCAGAACTGCGAAGCCGTATATATTGGCAACATGATGGAGCTTGCTTTAGCGAGCAGATCGAAAATTTCGGTTTGCCGAACCCCGCAGAATATGGTTTCAAACGACCGGACTGGTTCGACAAAGGATTGGAATATAATGCCTGGCTGGAATATGAATGGGATACGGTTCTTGAATTCTGCCAAATGATATTGGAAACAAAGAACTATGCAAATGCTGATATTACCCCTTATTTACCTCTGATCGAAAGTTCGCTGACATTCTTCGACGAACATTACCAGCAACTAGCTTCCCGCCGAGGACGGAAAGCGTTGGATGGCAACGGACATCTGATTCTTTTCCCGGGTTCTGCTTGTGAAACATATAAAATGACCAATAACGCAAGCAGCACCATCGCCGCCCTGAAAGTGGTATTAGAAACATACGGAGAGAAAGAGGAGATGCTAAAAGCAATACCTCCGATTCCATTGCGATACATAGAAATAAAAGATACGTTGAATCCGACTATTGCTCCGGTCTTGAAGCAAACAATTTCGCCCGCCGTAAGTTGGGAACGAATTAATAATGTTGAAACGCCACAACTTTATCCAGTGTTTCCATGGCGTATTTATGGAGTAGGAAAGGAGGATCTGGATATAGCCCGTAATACCTACTTTTATGACCCGGATGCCATCAAGTTCCGTTCGCATACCGGATGGAAACAAGATAATATATGGGCTGCCTGTTTAGGCCTGACCGAAGAAGCAAAGAAACTATCTTTAGCCAAATTATCGAATGGACCGCATCGTTTCCCCGCATTTTGGGGACCGGGATATGATTGGACACCCGATCACAACTGGGGAGGTAGCGGCATGATAGGACTTCAGGAAATGCTATTGCAAACCAATGGAGAACAAATACTCCTTTTCCCGGCATGGCCGAAAGAATGGAACGTACATTTCAAACTTCATGCTCCGGGCGAAACAACAGTAGAAGCCACTCTCAAAAACGGAAAAGTGACGGACTTGAAAGTTTTACCGGAAAGTAGAAAAAAGGATATTGTTATAATGATTGAAAAGGAAAAATGATAATTTTGTGGAGTGCCCTGAAAGGGCTTAATTATATAGCGTAGGGCAACGCCCTACGCTATATAATTAAGCCCTTTCAGGGCATCCCAATAAATATATAATTGTAAGGCTTTCAGCCTAACCGATAAATTCTCATTTAACTGCAAAATTCCCATTTTAACCGATAAATTCCCATTTAACGAATGAAATATATAAATAAAGAATTATGAATAAAAGACCATTTATCATCTTATCAGCTTTTCTGTTGCTATTTTCCTTGATAGAAAAAGGGCAGGCTACAGAAACTTACCGTCCCGAGACATCGGTTGCCGGATTCATCCAGCTTCCCGGTAGCGGGCGACAAGTCTATAATTTCAATCCGGGATGGCGCTTTTTCAGAGGCGATGTCCGGGGAGCAGAAGCGGTAAACTTCGATGACCGTTCCTGGAATGTCGTTTCCACCCCTCATACCGTAGAGTTGATGCCGGCCGAAGGAAGTGGATGCCGCAATTATCAAGGACCGGCTTGGTACCGTAAGCACTTTGTCCTCCCCGCCGAAACAAAAGGGAAACGGGTAGTGCTTCATTTTGAAGCAGCTATGGGCAAACAGATTCTTTATCTGAATGGTAAACGCATCCAGGAACATCTGGGAGGTTATCTGCCTTTTACTTTAGACTTGACCGCCAATGGCGTACAAGCCGGAGACTCCTGTCTGCTCGCTGTTTTCACGGACAACAGTGATGACAAATCCTATCCTCCCGGAAAACGTCAATATACATTAGACTTTGCTTATCATGGTGGCATTTACCGTGATGTATGGATGATTGCCAAATCTCCGGTAGCTATTACTGACGCTATTGATTCACAAATCGTTGGCGGTGGAGGTGTATTCGTTCATTTTGATAAGATCAGTGAAAAGAGTGCGCAGGTATATGTAAACACCGAAGTTCAGAATGACGACGCCCGTTCCGAGTCAGTCACTGTAGAAACGACTTTGACAGATGCGGATGGAAAAGTAATCAAACGCAGTTCAGGAAAACTTTCTTTAAAGCCGGGAGAGAAGAAATCCATCCGTCAACAGATGGAAGTAAAGAATCCTACTCTTTGGTCACCGGATACACCTTATTTATATAGGGTACAATCACGTATTAAAAAAGGAAATAAATCCATTGACGGAGGCATTACCCGTGTCGGTATTCGTCTGGCAGAATTCCGTGGTAAAGACGGATTCTGGCTGAATGGCAAACCTTTCGGACAACTGGTAGGAGCCAATCGCCATCAGGATTTTGCATACGTAGGCAATGCTTTGCCGAACTCACAGCAATGGCGTGACGCCAAACGTCTGCGTGATGTCGGATGCACCATTATTAGGGTAGCCCATTATCCCCAAGACCCTGCCTTTATGGATGCCTGTGACGAGCTCGGTCTGTTCGTGATTGTCGCTACTCCGGGATGGCAGTACTGGAACAAAGACCCGAAATTCGGAGAGTTGGTTCATCAGAATACCCGCGAAATGATTCGTCGTGACCGTAATCACCCTTCTGTATTGATGTGGGAACCCATCTTGAATGAAACCCGCTATCCGCTCGATTTTGCCTTGAAAGCTCTTGAGATTACCAAAGAAGAATATCCCTATCCGGGACGTCCAGTAGCGGCTGCCGATGTCCATTCGGCCGGAGTGAAAGAGCATTATGACGTTGTTTATGGCTGGCCGGGTGATGATGAAAAAGAAGACAAGCCAAAGCAATGTATCTTTACCCGTGAATTCGGGGAGAATGTAGACGACTGGTATGCTCACAACAATAATAACCGTGCCAGCCGCAGTTGGGGAGAACGCCCGTTACTGGTACAGGCTATGTCCTTGGCAAAGAGCTATGACGAGATGTACCGCACGACCGGTTTGTTTATCGGTGGCGCTCAATGGCATCCGTTCGATCATCAGCGTGGTTACCATCCGGATCCTTATTGGGGTGGTATTTATGATGCTTTCCGTCAGAAGAAATATGCGTATGAAGTATTTCGCAGCCAGTCGCCGGCCAGCCTTCAACACCCATTGGCAGAATGTGGCCCGATGATATTCATTGCTCATGAAATGTCACAGTTCTCCGATAAGGACGTAGTTGTATTCACAAACTGTGATTCAGTCCGTCTTTCTATTTATGATGGAACGAAAACCTGGACGAAACCGGTGGTTCATGCCAAAGGGCACATGCCGAATGCTCCCGTTATATTCGAGAATGTCTGGGACTTTTGGGAAGCACGCGGATATAGCTATACTCAAAAAAACTGGCAAAAAGTGAACATGGTTGCCGAAGGAATCATCAACGGAAAAGTGGTATGCACTCAAAAGAAAATGCCTTCCCGACGTTCCAGCAAACTACGTCTTTATGTAGATACTCAAAAAGTGAACCTGATAGCTGATGGCTCCGACTTTATCGTCGTAGTTGCTGAAGTAACCGATGATAGTGGAAATGTGCGCCGTCTGGCAAAAGAGAATATCGTTTTCACGGTAGAAGGTGAAGGAGAAATCATCGGAGATGCTACTATTGGCGCTAATCCCCGTGCGGTGGAGTTCGGCTCTGCTCCGGTGTTGATTCGTTCTACCCGGAAAGCCGGAAAAATAAAGGTGAAAGCCCGCGTACAGTTTGAGGGCACTCAAGCTCCGACAGCTACTGAAATTGAACTGGAAAGCGTTCCTGCAGAATTTCCTTTCTGCTATGAGGAACAGACTTATGAAATACAAAGGACAACACCGTCCACTCTCAATGTAAACCCGAGCAAAGAATCATCTGAAGGAAAAGTGCAACTGACAGAAGAAGAACGCCAACGAGTGTTGGATGAAGTAGAACGTCAACAGACTGAATTTGGAACTGAAAAATAGTACGATAAAGTGATTAGCAGGTTAGTGATTAGTGATTAGCGGGGTGACCTGCCAACTTGTTTTTTATATGTTACTAAAGCACTATTCAAAAAAAAAGACTATCTTTGAGTACGTTTAATTCCAATTATAGCCATCAATGAGAAAACGGAATATTCTAATACTATTACTATCCATGATAGGCATGTATGCTTTTGCCTATCCAAATATGATTGTAGAACACTACACGGCTGAACGTGGTTTGCCTAATAATATCGTAAACTGTACATTAAAAGGACAAGACGGATTTATCTGGTTTGGTACCTGGTATGGACTATGTAGCTTTGACGGAAGTAAATTCCGTTCCTACGATAATCATGACGGCTTTTATTCCACAGATATTCCGCCGCGTAAAATTCAGCGTATCGTAGAAGATAAGAATGGTTTTCTGTGGATTAAAACTATCGACCGTAAACTCTATCTGTTCGATAAACGGCATGAGAGCTTTCATGCCGTCTACGACGATGTGAAAGAATATTCCGAAAACATTCAGATTATCAAGATTCAGACGACCGAAGACGGCGACGTATTGTTGCTGACAAAAGATAAAAGCCTTTTGCGTGCGTACACCGACAAGGAAGGTAAAATAACGATGAAACAATTGCATGATTCGCGTCCTAACGTGAACGTGTACGACATGCGTCTGAAACACAACATATTCTGCGAAACAGCCGAATTTATCAATTGGATCGGTATGGATTATCAGATTCTGTCCCTACGGAAAGGGGAAGCGCTGAAAGACAAACCTGCCGACTTTATACAGAAAAAGGTATCTGCTAACCCGGATCAGTTTACTTGTGCCTCCTATAATTCTAAATTCTTATGGTTGGGAGACAAGAAAGGGCATATTTATAGCATTGATCCGCAAAACGGAGTTGTCAACCGTTACGAGATACCGGAAATTAAACAGCCGGTTTCTAATTTGCTGGTAACGGAATCCGGTCTGATGTACATTACCACTAACGAAGGAGCATACGAGTATAATATCGGCTACAAGCAGTTGACCAAGCTCCCCTTTACCATCCCCGAAAAGGACAATGGAATTATATTCTATGATAAATATGATAAGGTATGGTTTCAGGAGGGTAACCAGGCATTGACCTATTATGATCCCCTGAACAGGAGCCATCACCGCTTTACATTCCCCAATCAGAACGCAATCGGCAATTTTGAAATGCAGGATGCCGGCGAACAGGGCATGTTCTTTATGACTCCGGGAGGAGAAATTCTTCTATTCGACAGGGAGAAACTGGAAATGACCCGTATCAACCAATTGAAGCCTTTCTCCGACGATCTTCCCAATCAGCTTTTCTTCCATCTTCTGCTGGATAAAGATGGCATCCTTTGGCTGGCATCTACAAGCAGCGGAGTATACCGGCTTAATTTCCCCAAGAAGCAATTCCAACTGCTGACAGAAGTTTCTCCATCTCCGGTAGTGCCCGAAAGATCGACTTCCTGGAACCAGGGAATACGTGCTCTCTTCCAGGCGCAAAATGGGGATATTTGGGTAGGAACCCGCTGGCAAGCTCTGTATCGCCTGGATCGTAACGGACAAGTGAAACAAATCTTCTCGGATAAGAACTATCTGTTAGGAGCCGTATATCATATTATGGAAGACAAAGACGGTAATCTTTGGTTTTCCACCAAGGGAAACGGGCTTGTTAAAGCCGAACCGGACATGAATTCACCGCACGGGTTGCGTTTTACCCGTTATATCAATGACCCCAAGAATCCGAATTCTATCAGTAACAACGATGTGTACTTTACCTATCAGGACAGCCAGGGACGCATTTGGGTAGGATTACTGGGAGGAGGTCTGAATCTAATTTCCGAAGAGAACGGAGCAATTACCTTTATACATAAATACAATGGCTTGAAACAATATCCTGCATACGGTCTTTATATGGAGGTACGTACCATGACGGAAGATGAAGACGGACGTATTTGGGTAGGAACAATGGATGGCCTGATGTCTTTCGACGGACATTTCACTACCCCCGAACAGATCCAGTTTGAAACGTACCGCCAAGTCAGCGAAAATTCAAACGTAGCGGATAACGATATTTATGTACTCTACAAAGATACTGATTCGCAAATCTGGGTAAGTGTATTCGGAGGCGGTTTGAATAAATTAGTCCGCTATGATAAAGAAAAGCGTGAACCGATCTTCAAATCATACGGCATACGCGAAGGAATGAATAATGATGTAGTCAAATCCATCGTAGAAGATAAAAACGGCAACTTGTGGTTTACAACGGAAATTGGCTTGTCCTGCTTCAATAAGGCTACCGAACAGTTTCGTAACTACGACAAATACGACGGTTTCCTGAACGTAGAACTGGAAGAGGGTAGTGCCCTCCGTACCTTGAATGGAGACTTGTGGATTGGTACCCGGCAGGGAATCCTGACATTCTCTCCCGACAAACTGGAAACATTGCATACGAACTACGATACACGTATTGTTGACTTTAAAGTTTCCAACCGCGATCTGCGTAGTTTCCGCGAATGTCCGATTCTGAAAGAATCCATCACATACGCCAAAGCAATCGAACTGAACTACAATCAATCCATGTTCACGATTGAATTTGCCGCATTGAATTTCTATAATCAGAACCGGGTATCTTATCGATATATACTTGAAGGATATGAAAAAGAATGGCATTATAACGGAAAGAACCGTATAGCTTCTTACACTAACGTACCTCCCGGCGACTATACATTCCGTGTAGAAACCGTAGATGAAGCCAATCCGGAGCTGGTTTCCAACTGTACACTGGCCATCACTATCCTTCCACCGTGGTGGTTGAGCTGGTGGGCAACCCTTATATATGTAATTCTAGGTTTGGCAGCTCTCTATTTCAGCCTGCGCCTGGCTTTCTTCATGCTCAAAATGAAGAATGATATTTATATCGAGCAGAAGGTATCGGAGATGAAAATCAAGTTCTTTACCAATATCTCCCATGAATTGCGCACTCCTTTGACATTGATAAAAGGTCCGATACAGGAACTAAGAGAACGCGAAAAGCTCTCTCCGAAAGGATTGCAATATGTGGATCTGATGGAGAAGAACACCAATCAAATGCTGCAATTAGTGAATCAGATCCTTGATTTCCGGAAGATTCAGAACGGCAAGATGCGTTTGCATGTGTCATTAATTGATTTTAATGAGATGATAGCTTCTTTCCAGAAAGAATTCCGGGTACTTTCCGAAGAAAACGAGATCAGTTTTACTTTCCAGTTGCCGGATGAACCGATTATGGTATGGGCGGACAAGGAAAAAATGAGCATTGTTATCCGCAACATCATATCCAACGCATTCAAATTCACTCATTCCGGAGGAAGTATTTATATAACTACCGGATTGACAGACGACGGTAAACGTTGTTATGTACGGGTGGAAGATAACGGAGTAGGTATTCCACAAAATAAACTGACCGAGATTTTCGAACGCTTCTCGCAAGGAGAGAACGCGAAAAACTCCTATTATCAGGGCACGGGTATCGGATTGGCACTTTCAAAAGAGATCGTCAATCTGCATCACGGACAGATTCGTGCCGAAAGTCCCGAAGGACAAGGAGCGGTGTTTATTGTAGAACTCCTGATGGATAAGGAACATTACCGTCCGTCAGAAGTAGACTTCTATGTGGGAGATACGGAGACAGCCCCTGTTTCGGTAGAACAAGATCCTGTTGCAAATGCCATATCCGAAGACGGTACGGAAGAAGAACCGGAAATCGACGCTTCATTACCGACCCTTCTGTTGGTGGAAGATAACAAAGACCTTTGCCAGTTGATAAAGCTTCAGCTGGAAGACAAGTTCAATATCCATATTGCTAATAACGGAGTGGAAGGTTTGAAGAAAGTACATCTGTATCATCCGGATATTGTGGTGACCGATCAGATGATGCCCGAAATGGATGGGCTTGAAATGTTGCAATCCATCCGCAAAGATTTCCAAATCAGTCATATCCCTGTCATTATCCTGACTGCGAAGAATGATGAAGGCGCCAAGACCAAAGCGATCACTTTAGGGGCGAACGCCTACATCACCAAACCTTTCAGTAAGGAATATCTGTTGGCACGTATCGACCAGTTGCTTGCCGAACGGAAACTGTTCCGTGAACGAATCCGTCAGCAAATGGAAAACCAGACGACGACCGAAGAAGACAGCTACGAACAATTTTTGGTAAAGAAAGACGTACAGTTCCTCGAAAAGATACATCAGGTCATTGAAGAAAATATGGACGACAGTGACTTTAACATTGACACCATAGCATCCGGTATCGGATTGAGCCGTTCGGCATTCTTCAAGAAACTGAAGAGTCTTACTGGCTTGGCACCCGTTGACCTGGTGAAAGAGATTCGTTTGAATAAATCTATCGAGCTGATTAAAAATACGGATTTAAGTGTTTCCGAAATTGCTTTTGCTGTCGGATTCAAGGATTCGGGATATTATAGTAAGTGTTTCCGGAAAAAATATAATCAGTCCCCTCGCGAATATATGAATGAATGGCGGAAAGGAGAGAGATAACCGATTACAAAATGCTTTCTTAATCGTCCTTTTAGAAACCTAATTAAGATTCGAAAGAATGAACAACATTAAGAAAGTATTATCAGCGTGGATGCTGGTTGCCTGTGTACTACCTGTGGCAGCCCAGTATCCTGTAATTCCGGACTCGGTAAAAGCAAGAGGAGCAAAACAAGAAGCGGAGTTTGAACGGAAATCGGATGCGGCATGGGAAAAAGCTTTGCCGACAGTGTTAGAAGAAGCAAAGAAAGGTCGTCCCTATAAGCCTTGGGCCTCCAAACCCGAAGATTTGATAAAAAGTAATATCCCGGCTTTCCCCGGCGCGGAAGGCGGAGGTATGTATACTCCCGGTGGTCGTGGCGGTAAAGTGATCGTAGTCACTTCGCTGGAAGATTCCGGTCCCGGAACATTACGCGAAGCCTGCGAAACGGGAGGTGCACGTATTATTGTATTCAATGTAGCGGGAGTGATTCGGTTGAAAAGCCCGATTAGCGTACGTGCCCCTTATGTAACGATTGCCGGACAAACAGCTCCCGGAGATGGTATCTGCGTCACCGGACAATCTTTCCTGATCGATACACACGATGTCGTGATTCGCCACATGCGCTTCCGCCGCGGTGCGCAGGACGTAGCTTTCCGTGATGATGCAGTAGGAGGGAATGCGGTTGGAAATATCATGATTGACCATTGCTCCGCCAGTTGGGGATTGGATGAAAACATGTCTATCTACCGTCATGTATACAACAGAGGGGCAGACGGACACGGGCTGAAACTTCCGACAGTAAACATTACCATCCAGAATTCTATTTTCTCTGAAGCATTGGATACCTACAATCATGCTTTCGGTGCAACCATCGGTGGGCATAACAGTATGTTCTGTCGTAATCTCTTTGCTTCCAACATCAGCCGGAATAGTTCGGTAGGTATGGACGGCGACTTTAACTTCGTCAATAATGTTGTTTTCAACTGGTGGAACCGTTCCGTAGACGGAGGCGATCACAACAGTTTCTACAATATGATAAACAACTACTTCAAACCCGGTCCGATCACTCCGATAGGTAAACCGATTTCTTATCGTATTCTCAAACCGGAAGCAGGACGTGACAAAAACAGGCCGCTTTCATTCGGAAAAGCATACGTAAATGGAAATATTATCCATGGCAATGCCAAAGTTACAAAAGATAACTGGGACGGAGGCGTACAACTTAAAGAAGAGGTGGACGCCACAAAGTTCTTGCCGCTAATTAAATCGGACGAGGCTTTCAAAATGCCATCGGTAACTGTAATGGATACCAAAAAAGCTTATACCTTTGTATTAGATAATGTAGGAGCTAATTTTCCGAAACGTGACGCAGTAGATGCACGTGTCATTAAAACCGTACAAACAGGAAAGGCCATTTATGCGAAAGATGCACCGGAGTTTGTCTCTCCTTACGTGAAGAGACGGTTACCGGCTGATTCTTACAAGCAAGGTATCATCACAGATATTCGTCAGGTAGGCGGACTGCCCGAATATAAAGGTAAAGCGGTAGTAGACTCGGACGGCGACGGTATGCCGGATGCTTGGGAAATAGCTAACGGATTGAATCCGAATGACCCGACCGACGCCAACATGGACTGCAACGGTGACGGATATACCAATATTGAAAAATACATCAATGGTATAGACACCAGAAAGAAAGTGGACTGGACAGACTTGAAGAACAATTACGATACATTGTCTAAACGGAAAAGTCTGTTGTAACCGGATGAAAAGAGATTAAAGTTTATTGTAATGAATATACAAGTAAGAACGATCCTTTTAGGATTATTGAGCATTGGGTTTGTGCAAAGTTATGCGCAAACCTTTGCTTTACAGGTTAAGAATGACCAGATCACTTACCTGAATGATGATCGGGGAAACCGGATTCTCGATTTCTCTACATGCGGATATAAATCCTCCGAACAGGATATTCCTTCTGTCCGTAATGTGGTGTTTGTACCCTGGAAAGCCGGAGATAATACTGCGCGTATTCAACGTGCCATTGATTATGTAGCTTCGCTGACTCCTGACGCTTCCGGTTTTCGGGGAGCCGTATTACTCGATCAGGGAGAATTTTCCCTGTCCGGCAGTATTCGTATCTCCGCATCCGGAATTGTATTGCGGGGTACGGATAAAGAAAAAACAATACTGCTGAAAAAAGGCGTAGACAGAGGTGCGCTTATCTACATGGAAGGAATGGACGACCTGAATGTGCAAGACACATTGAAGGTGCTTTCCCACTATGTTCCGGTAAACGCGAGAACATTGGAAGTTGCTTCGGGTGTTTCTCTGAAAAAAGGAGATCGCGTCATGGTTACCCGTCCTTCCGGCAAAGAATGGATTGCCTCTTTGGGTTGTGATATTTTTGGAGGAGGTATCAGTGCTTTGGGATGGAAAGAAGGTGACATGGATCTGACTTGGGACAGAACAGTCTGCGAAGTAAACGGCAACCAGGTAACACTGGATGCTCCGCTGACCGTAGCTTTGGATGCCAACTATGGAACTTCTTCCCTGTTGACTTATCAATGGAACGGACGTATTCACGATTGTGGCGTAGAAAATATGACACTGATTTCTGATTACGACAAACGTTATCCTAAAGACGAGGATCATTGCTGGACAGGTATCTCCATTGAAGATGCGGAAAACTGTTGGGTGAGACTGGTTAACTTCAAGCATTTTGCAGGAAGTGCTGTAATTGTTCAGCGTACAGGTTCCAAAATTACCGTTGAAGACTGTATCTCGAAAGAACCCGTTTCAGAAATCGGAGGGATGCGTCGTTGCACTTTCCATACGTTGGGACAACAAACTTTATTTCAACGCTGCTATTCGGAACAGGGTATTCATGACTTTGCTGCCGGATATTGTGCAGCCGGTCCCAATGCTTTTGTACAATGTGATTCGTATGAATCTTTGGGATTCAGCGGTTCTATTGATGCCTGGGCATGCGGACTGTTGTTTGACGTAGTAAATATCGACGGTCATAACCTGACTTTCAAGAATTTGGGACAAGATAAAAACGGAGCTGGTTGGAATACGGCAAACAGCTTGTTTTGGCAATGTACCGCAGCGGAAATCGAATGTTATGCCCCGGCAAAAGATGCGATGAACCGTGCATACGGTTGTTGGGCACAATTCTCCGGTGACGGTGAATGGGCACAGTCCAACAATCATGTACAACCTCGTAGTATTTTTTATGCTCAATTGGGAGAACGATTGAACAAAGAATGTGCAGAACGTGCACGTATTCTGCCCAGAAATACAAGTGCAACCAGTAGTCCTACAGTGGAAGTAGCTATGGAACTCGCTAAAGAAGCATATAAACCACGATTGACGTTGGAACATTGGATCGGCGATAACAAGTTTGCTCCTTCGGTGGCATCAGCCGGAGTAAAATCAATCGATGATATTAAAGAGAAAAAGAGCACTGCACTTGCAAATTCTTCTTCTTTTTCTGCTGCTAAATTATTAACCCAACCGGAAGTAACTGTAACCAATGGACGTATTCAGATGGACGGAGCTCTATTGGTTGGAGGTAGTCATACCACCCCTTGGTGGAACGGAAAGCTCAAAACCAATTATCTGAAAAAGGCAAGTCCGGCCATCACCCGCTTTGTGCCGGGACGAGAGGGATTGGGATTAACCGACCGCATTGATTCTGTAGTCGACTTTATGAAACAGAAAAACATTCTTGTTTTCGATCAGAATTACGGTCTTTGGTATGATCGTCGCCGGGATGACCACGAACGGGTTCGCCGTCGGGATGGTGATGTATGGGGACCTTTCTATGAACAGCCATTCGGTCGTAGCGGTCAGGGAACAGCATGGGAAGGATTGAGCAAATATGATTTGAAACGCCCTAATGCATGGTACTGGAGCCGCTTAAAAGAATTTGCAGAAAAAGGAAATAAGGACGGACTGCTGTTGTTCCATGAAAACTATTTCCAGCACAATATATTGGAAGCCGGTGCGCATTGGGTAGATTCTCCATGGAGAAGCAGCAATAACATCAATCAGACCGGATTTCCTGAACCTGCTCCATTTGCCGGAGACAAACGAATCTTTGTGGCGGATATGTTCTATGATATCAGTCATCCTGTCCGTCGTGAACTGCACAGACAATATATCCGCCAATGCCTGAATAACTTCGCGGACAATTCGAATGTTATTCAGTTGACAAGTGCCGAATTTACAGGCCCGTTGCACTTCGTACAATTTTGGTTGGACGTGATAGCTGAATGGGAAACTGAAACCGGGAAGAAAGCGAAAGTGGCATTGAGTACAACGAAAGACGTACAGGATGCAATCCTTGCAGATCCTAAACGCGCTGCCGTAGTAGATATTATTGATATCCGGTACTGGCATTATAAAACAGATGGAATCTTTGCGCCAGAAGGCGGAAAAAATATGGCGCCACGTCAGCACATGCGTAAGATGAAAGTGGGAAAGGTGACTTTCACAGAAGCATATAAAGCTGTCAATGAGTATCGTCAGAAATTTCCTCAAAAGGCAGTGACATTCTACGCACAGAATTATCCGGCTATGGGATGGGCTGTATTCATGGCAGGAGGTTCATGTCCTGTAATTCCGTGCACAGATAAAGCGTTCCTGAAGGATGCAGCAGCCATGGAAGTGGAAGAAACAAATACGGATGAGTACAAGAAAATGGTAAAATCTGATATTGGAAGTATCATTTATTCCAAGTCCGGAACAGAAATTCCTGTTCAATTATCGTCCGGAAAGTATGTATTAAAGTACATTCATCCTGCTTCCGGAAAGATTGAAACGATAAATAAATCACTGAAAATAAATGGCTTATACAATCTAAAGGTGCCAGATAAGAAAGAAGGCATTTATTGGTTCCATAAGTTATAAAGCAAAGAATCCCGTTGAAGACCATTCAGCGGGATTTTTGCTTTTTATTGGTAATTTCTAGTAAAAGAGTGTTATAAAACATGATACTTGTTTTTTCAATCCACAAACCAGATTTTACCCAAAGTTGCGGTCGATACTGCTTAGTTTTGCAACATCAAATCAATCGAATTAATGCTATGATGGAACAGACTAATCATTCAACCGACACTTTGCTCGCTTCTTTTCAAGCGGGAAACATGGCAGCTTTTTCACAGCTGTATAACTTGCACATCAATGTCCTTTTTAATTACGGATTGAAGTTGACCATTGATAAAGAGTTACTGAAAGATTGTATTCATGACATCTTCGTGAAACTCTATACAAAGAAAGATGAATTAGGAACAATCGATAATTTGAGATCTTATTTATTCATCTCCTTAAAGAATAAGTTGTGTGATGAACTTCGCAGACGTATGTATATGTCTGATACGGCAGTAGAAGAAGTTAGCATATCCACTCCTACAGATGTAGAAGATGATTATATGGAAGAAGAGCAACGCAAAAATGAATTTTCATTGGTTAGACGTCTGCTGGATCAATTATCTCCCCGCCAACGCGAAGCGCTTACATTATATTATATAGAAGAAAAGAAATACGAGGATATCTGCGAGATTATGAATATGAATTATCAGTCTGTACGCAACTTGATGCATCGCGGATTGACAAAGTTGCGTAGTCTGGCAAGTTAATTTTAGTAAAAAGGTAAATGGGTTGAGTACATAGACAGGATAACGCCGTCCTACTTATGTAAACGCTTAAAAAGGATGCGATATGTGCTCAAAGGTAATGGATTTTTTGACGGATGATGATTTTATCAACTATGTGCTGGGTGTAACTCCGCAATCAGCTTCCCAATGGGAAACTTATTTCAGAGAGCACCCGGAAGAGATGGCAGATGCAGAAGAAGCTAAAGCTGTATTATTGGCTCCGGCAAATGTAGACTGTGGCTTCTCAATAGTTGAAAATAACGAATTGAAAGATAGGATTATTAGTAGTATAAAAGATTTTTCGGGTATTTTGTAGATAGGTTAGTATAGTTAAGATAAAGTAGTTAGGTTAGTTAAGGCATTAAAAGATTGACGCAGTCTTTCACAGGAAGTTTAATTTTAAACACTGTGAAAGGCTGCGTTTTTTATTTGTTCTATTCAGGTTTATCGCTAGATTCCTGAATATTGAAAGCACTACTGAAACTGACAATTAATACGATGCATCCGCCCAATATACCGATAAGCATATAAGCGATACGGATATCGAACGCCTGCGAGATGGCACCGATAAGCAGGGGAGCAATCAACGAACCTATAAAACTGATACTTGACAGAATGGTAAGTGCAATACTGACCGGTGTTTTTGATTTGGCTCCCACGAAGCTGTACAAAGTAGGCACAATGCAGGATATTCCCAAGCCGACCAGCATGAAACCCAAAGAATTGATAATTACTTTCATGGCCATAGATTCGAAAACTCCTCCTAACAGGGCAGAAACAAAAAAGCCGATACAGATAAAGCTGCCCGCCAGTTGCAGGACTTTCTTCTTTCCCCAAAGCTGATAAGCATAGTTAGTCAAGAAACGGCCCGTTGCCATCATAATCATAAATACAAGAAAACCGATTTGCAATGATTTAGGTACATGAACCACTGATTCGAAATAAACGGCACTCCAGTCGAACATCGCACTTTCTACAATCAGTGCGAACAGTCCGACAAGTCCTAACTGCAAAAGCAACATTTCTGGTTTTTGAAATAACAGGCGAAAACCATTGGGAGCTTTGGCTGTATTTCTTTCCTGCGTCTTTGTATCAGAAACTTCCGTTTCCTGCGGTGCGCTCTCCTGCAAATATTTCCGCCCGGAAAGTGCAATTATAAGGATGATGATAAATATCAGTGTATAATGCCAGATGGGGGAGACTCCTGCCAAAATCATTACGAAGCCGATAAGTGCTCCTGCACATGCCCCCAGACTCCATCCTCCATGAAAAGTGGCCATAATGGTTTTACCATAGATACGTTCCACCTCAATGCCTTGTGTATTGAATGATATATCGCACAAATTCCAGCACACACCGAAGCAAAAGAGCAGAAAGCCTAATAGATAGACCTCATGGGCCAGCCCAATGCAAAGCAGAGATGAAGCGTATCCCAAGATACTGACCTGTACCATGCTCCGGCTTCCTAACTTTGAAACAAGATAACCAGCCAAGGGGATCGCAACAAATTTTCCGACAGGGATCATAAATAAAATCAGTCCCCAGTAGAAAGCATAATTTGCGGCAAAAACGTCTTTGAAATCAGGGATTCGGCTGGCCCAACTTGCCATACAAAGTCCTTGAGCGAAGAAAAAAGTCAATATGGCAAAGCGTATTCTCTCTTTTGGATGCGTAAATTGGTTATTCATGCATTTTTTATTTTTAATCGCGGCAAAGGTATCTATTTTTTTTGTACTTTTGCGCCCGATTTAAAAATATCATATTCATGAAGACAGGCGAATCTTTATTATCCATAGGTAAATTTATTGCAGAATATTCAGCCCATTTAATGGGAGCCGGAGTACACACCTCGCGGGTAGTACGTAACACAAAGCGTATTGGAGAGGCTTTCGGACTAGATGTCAAATTAAGCGTATTTCATAGAAACATCATTCTGACTATTATAGACAAAGAAACAAACGAGGCTTGTAACGAGGTTATAGACATTCCTGCACACCCGATCAGTTTTGAACATAATTCAGAGTTAAGCGCATTAAGCTGGGAAGCAGTAGACAATCATTTGTCATTGGAAGAATTGAAAGACAAATACAAGAAGATTATTTCTGCTCCGCGGATACATCCGCTTTTCGTTTTACTACTGGTAGGATTTGCCAATGCGTCTTTCTGCAAATTGTTCGGCGGTGATTTAATTTCGATGGGAATTGTGTTCTCGGCTACCATTACAGGATTCTACCTGAAACAACAAATGCAGGCGAAAAAGATCAATCATTATGTTGTATTTATAGTCTCGGCTTTTGTTGCTTCCCTGTGTGCTTCCACCGCGCTGATTTTCGACACAACTTCGGAGATTGCCATGGCAACCAGCGTGCTTTATCTTGTGCCTGGGGTGCCTTTGATTAATGGCGTGATTGATGTGGTAGAGGGATATGTATTAACAGGATTTGCCCGTCTGACAGAGGCTTCTTTGTTGATTGTCAGCATCGCTATCGGACTTTCCTTCACATTATTAATGGTAAAAAACAGTTTAATTTGATATGATAGCACTTGACATTCTTACGGATGGATTTTTTGCAGCAATAGCAGGTATAGGATTTGGTGCGATTTCCGATCCTCCTTTGCGTGCATTCAAAATGATTGCCATACTGGCAGCACTGGGACACGCCTGTCGTTTTTGTTTGATGACCTATTTAGGCGTGGATATTGCCACAGGTTCGTTGTTTGCCGGATTAGTCATCGGCTTCGGTAGTTTGTGGTTAGGGAAAAAAGTATATTGCCCGATGACGGTATTGTACATTCCGGCGTTACTTCCCATGATTCCGGGAAAGTTTGCATACAACATGGTATTTTCACTTATCATGTGTCTGCAAAATGTGAATGATCCGGATAAGCTGGACAAGTTTATGTCGATGTTCTTCTCTAATACTCTGATAGCAAGCACAGTGATTTTCATGTTGGCGGTAGGAGCTACGTTCCCGATGTTCCTGTTCCCACATAGAGCCTTTTCATTAACAAGACACTAAAACGAACTTTTATGGAGATTTTTTGGAGAACAATTGCATATTATAATTCAGCTACTTGGCTGTTACAGATAGTTATCATTCTGATTGGTATTGCATTGACCGGATTGCTTATCGGCAGACCACGTCCGTGGGTGAAAATGGCGATGAAGTTCTATATGATAGGTCTGTATACGTGGATTTCTCTGGTCTACTATTATATCTACTGTGAAGAGCGTAGCTATAATGGGGTGATGGCTATGTTTTGGGGTGTGATGGCTATCATTTGGATATGGGATACGATTACGGGATATACTACCTTCGAACGTACCCACAAATATGATCTACTGTCTTATGTCCTGTTGGCAATGCCTTTTATATATCCTTTGGTTTCATTGGCACGCGGACTTTCATTCCCGGAAATGACTTCTCCGGTCATGCCTTGTTCGGTAGTTGTGTTTACCATCGGATTGTTATTGCTGTTTGCGCAAAAGGTCAATATGTTTTTGGTATTGTTCCTTTGCCACTGGTCGCTGATCGGATTATCCAAAACTTATTTCTTTCAGATTCCGGAAGATTTCTTGTTGGCAAGTGCCACGATCCCCGGCCTGTATCTTTTCTTTAGGGAGTATTTCCTGAATAATCTGCATGCCGACACCAAGCCGAAAGCAAAATATATCAATTGGCTGTTGATAAGCGTTTGCGTCGGACTGGCCGTGTTGCTGACTACTACCATGTTTTTGGAATTGGTTCCGAAAGGTTAATCCGGAAACATAGAAGATATTCAAATCAAAAAAGAGGCCGTTCAAAAAAGCCTTGATTTTACAAAATCGTCCTTACTACGATAGGTTGTAGTAAGGACGATTTTTCTTTTAGAAACTTTGGGAACAGTTTCTTTTATATATCGTATCGTTTACTTAATTGCGTAGAATATCCGTAAGGCACACTGCATCACTGCATCAGGCAACCATTTTTTGCTCTTCGCAAACAACACCTGTATCCATGGACCTACTTTCGTCCGAAAAGGAGGATTGGTACGTTCCACTATCTTACAGATGGCAGCACCCAACTTCTGCGGATGGCATCCATTACGTTCCTCTTTTTCTATAATCTCCAATGATTTCAGAAAACTTTCTCCGTAATCAGCATCCAGTCTTGTCTGTTCGGAGATATTCCGGTTATCAGTAAATCCGGTGTTGAAATCTCCCGGTTCTACTACACAAACCTTTATATGGAACGGATGAACCTCTAAAGCCAATGCTTCGCTATATCCCTCCACTGCAAATTTCGAAGCAGAATAAAATCCCTGATAGGGGATTCCCATTACACCACCGATAGAGCTGATATTGATAATCTTGCCCTTTCGCGCCTTTCTCATAGATGGCAAAACTGCTTTACACATATTCACTACACCGAAGAAGTTTGTATTCATTTGTATATTCACTTCTTCTTCAGTAGCAAGTTCTAATGCGCCGCCGATACCTATTCCGGCATTATTAATCAATACGTCAATCCGTCCCTGCTCCGATAGAATCCGCTCTACGGCCTGACAAACGGAAAAGGAATTGGTAACATCGACAACAAGCATCTTTACTTGATTCATGTCTTCGGAAGGTTTCCGGCTTGTTCCATAAACGATGTGCCCTCGTTCCGATAACATTTGAGCGGTAATCTTGCCGAATCCGGAAGATGCTCCGGTGATAAGTATGACTTGTGGTTGCATATTTCTTGTATTTCCAGCAAATATAAAGAGAATATCCGAATGTTTAGTTTCATAACATGCAATTCCTATATAGAAGCAATAAAAAAAGTGGAGGCATGCGCTGGTTAAAAGTAATTAAAATCAATTCAGATAAAGAGTGTATGATTGCAATATTCTCTTTTTTATTATTTCTTTTGTATATGTTTAAATCTAATAAATGCACAAACTAAAATTTTAGATGATGAAGAAATGTATTTTTACACTCTGTTTGATTATAGTTTCAGGATTTCTTTCAGCTCAATCTGTAGATCGTAAAATCCCCCTTAAAAAGGGAAAGAGTAGGCATTTGCATGCTAATCTCATCTTGCAAAATAAACTTCCAGTGAGGGGAATGATAGAATCCGGTGTCCCTATCTTGGTTATGGATAGCACCTTTGTATTTAATCATTTAGACGACTTAAACATTTCATTGGTTGAATCAAAAGCAACTTTGAATTTAGCGGGAAACAAGTATAAATGTACACATATAACCAATGATACAATTTTTGTAAATGGTCTATTTTATAAAGGCAAAACTGTCATTGCTAATATAGCTTCTAAAAAGATAGATATTATGTATCCCATTCATCTTTTTGGAGATCTAAACGATGCTAATAGCAAGATTATGGAACTAAATATTTCATCTAAATACATGATGCCACTAACCCGACAAGAATTGGAACTGAAAAAAAGTAAATATAAGAAATACCCCATGAGGAATGATGGATATGGAAATATGTATGCAATCGATTCTGAATTAAAAGTAGCTTCCAATTCTAAATATTATTACTCTCTCGAGGGAGATTTTCTATTAGACCTAGGAAACGCTTCATTTCTATTTCTCTTGGAACAACACCCTGCCTATAAAGAGTTTATCGATAATTCTAATATAGAACTTCGGCAAGGGAACGATAGTCAGGGAAGAAAGATGCCAGTGAAGGCATTTCTAGCAAAAAAATGCTATATGGCTGATGTGCCTTTTTATGATGTAACTATAGCAATAACCCCACAACTTCCCAAGTTTACTACAGTCGGGGTTTTAGGATTGAAGTTTTTTGAAGAATTTAATGTAATATTTGATTTTGGCGAAAAGATTCTCTACCTGAAATAAAATAGAGAGAAAATCAGTATATATGATAGTAGCATGAGTATGATACTATCATATATACACTATAAAAATTAGTAATCAATATGATTATTTCTCTAAGATAGCAGTCATTTTCTCCCGCCAATCTTCACCATTCTTCGGCTGGAACGTTTCAAATCCCAGTTCTTTGCCGATTTGGATATTAGAGGCGCCGTCATCTACAAATAAAGTTTCAGAAGGAATAATATTGCAATCGTTCACCATATAATCAAATATTTCGGGTGCAGGTTTTGTGTGACCGACCTGATAAGACAAATATAGTTTGTCACAATAATCATTCAACGGCTTTTTCTTCGATGAGAAATCGGGGCTGCATGCCCACGACATAACAAAAGGATTGGTATTACTTAAAATATACACATGATAGGACTTTCTCAATTCCAATATATAATCGAGTTTATTTAGATTTACTTCGTTGAAAAAGCCCAGCCATGCCTGTTTGGTTTCCTCCATCGTCAATGGACGGCCACATAAATCCCCCAGCTGTTTCCGAAACTCATCCGCACTTAACTTACCTTCTTCCAGTTCTTGAAAGATGCCGGTCTGGTGATATTTATCCAGCCGGGTATCAGCATCTGCCAGTCCCAGTTTGATAAATGCCTGAACCGCTTTGTCACGATCAATATCTACAATCACTCCTCCAAAATCAAATACAATGTTTTTAATCATGATATATAATTTTCTTGTTTGCTACAAAGATACGGCTTATCTTCTTAATTAATAGCCCGCATCGGCTTGATATTTGTCAAAAAACATAGTGACGCTATCCTGTCAGGATAGTGACGCCATTTAGCAAGGATAGTGTCACTATAAGAACAGGATAGCGTCACTATATTTTGTGTAACTTATAGAAGCATAAATGCCGATTATTTTTTATATTTGCAAATCCAATCAATCCTTTGCAAAGACAAAAATAGAGTTATGAATAATCTTCGAATTTTATTGTATATGATGCTCCTTTCACTAGCTGCCTGCCATCCGGAAGGAACAAGCGTGAAGCAAGGGCTGGACAAGGCTGCGCAACTGATGGAGCAGGACCCTGATACAGCATCCATTATTCTTGAGACTATTCAGTCAAGCCAAATGAATGAAGCTCAACTGGCAGAGTATAATTTATTGTGTACCCAGCTCAACGAGGATAAAAACATTCCTCATTCCTCTGATAAGCAGATTAGGCAGGCGGCATCTTATTATGAGAAACACGGTGATGAATATCAAAAATCTAAAGCATATTATTATCTTGCTTGTGTAGAAAGTGATTTGGAACAGAAAGAGAATGCAGAGATCCACTTTAAGAAGGCAATCAAACTTGCCAAAGAAACAGAGGAATACGATCATCTGGCAAAAATATGCAAACGATGTAGTCTTTATTATCAGAAATATGGTAACTTTGATGAAGCACTGGAAATGGAAAGAAAGGCATACGCCAGTCAGTTGATATTAAATGATAACAAAAGTGATTCTTCGGTCATTCTGTCTTCTGCTTTAGGTATGTTTGGTGTGATGTCTTTGTTGCTTGGACTACTCTGGAAGAAAAACCGGCACGCACTTTCCCAACTGGATCTTTTCAAAGAGGAAATACTGAAGAAAGATGTCGAATCGGATAAGCTGATGTTGCGATGTAATCATCTCGAAGAGAAGTATCAGTCTCTTCAGTTACATATCTATGAAAGTTCTCCGGTTGTCTCAAAAGTACGGCAATTTAAGGAACGGAATGTTTTGTCTTCTAAAATCCCTTCTTTCTCCGAGAAAGACTGGACAGAGTTGCTGCGACTTCAAGAGAATGTCTATGGACTTGTTTCTAAATTGAAAGGGATAAGTCCAAAACTCACGGAAGAAGATTTAAGGGTATGTGCTTTTCTACGGGAAGGAGTTCAACCGGCTTATTTTGCTGATTTAATGAAACTGACTACAGAGACGCTGACCCGGAGAATCTCCAGAATAAAAACGGAGAAACTGATGTTGGCAAATTCTAAAGAGTCACTGGAAGATATTGTGAAATCATTGGGGGATCTTTCATTTTGTGCAAGAAATTAATTATTATCTGGTAATGATTCATTATCTCCTTACTACATTTAAGGCTTTTCGTTGCAGAGATTAATGTTTTTTGGTACAGAAATTAGTAATCTTTTATGCAGTCGGGTAGTTGTCCCGTTATAACGGGACGATGGGCATCCTATAGGGTGACAAATGTCACTTTATAAGGTGATATTTGTCATTCTGTAATATGATTATCTGTCTTTAGAAGAATGAAAGTCATTAAAGATACGAAATTAAATAGCAAAAAACAAGAGTGGCACTTGTTTTTCCTAATATCCCAATAGTTTTTTCATATTTGATACATTGTCATTTTTATGCCATTTACTTTACTATGCCATTATTAATTTGTACCTAATTTATCCTCTGTCTGTTTTTGTCTATCTCTTCACTTTTATTATTATTGATTATCAACATATTATCATTGACGACCGTCCGTATCCGTCCGGTAAAAAATGCCTGTTTTAGCAGTATGTCCTGTAACTTTGCAAATAAAAAAGTACAGAACAATGAGCAACTTATTATTTAAAAGATGGAATGATTTCGGTGGGTGGCTGGTCTTTCTGATAGCAGCATTTGTGTATGGGATGACCATCGAACCAACCGCAAGTTTCTGGGATTGTCCCGAATTTATTTCTTGTGCTGAAAAATTACAGGTAGGGCATCCGCCGGGAGCACCTTTCTATATGCTTGTCGGCAACCTGTTTACCCAGTTTGCTTCCGATGCTTCGCAAGTGTCGGGAATGGTCAACTTTTTAAATGCACTATTGAGTGCCGGTTGTATCTTGTTTCTTTTCTGGAGTATTACCCGATTAGTGAGAGCCTTGCTTGTGGGCGATGAACGGAAATTATCTGTTATGGATGTTATTATCATTCTGGGAGCAGGTTTTGTGGGAGCTTTAGCTTATACTTTCAGTGATACATTCTGGTTTAGTGCGGTAGAGGGGGAGGTATATGCCTTCTCTTCTTTCCTCACAGCCTTGGTATTTTGGATGATTCTTCGCTGGCAGGATGAAGCAGATTCTGTGTCCGGTGACCGCTGGATTATCCTGATAGCCTATATTATAGGGCTTTCAATCGGAGTGCATTTGCTTAATCTGCTTTGTATTCCTGCCATTGTATTAGTGTTCTATTACCAAAAATATCAGACTCTATCACTCAAGGGAGTTATCGGGGCCATTGCATTATCCGGTATTCTTATTGTATTGATTCTTTTTGTTTATATACCCGGAATGGCTGATGTAGGAGGATGGTTCGAATTATTCTTTGTCAATGTGATGGGATTACCCTTCCAGTCAGGATTGATCGTCTTTCTGGGTTTGGTCCTGTTTTTACTGATAGGAGCCATTTATCGGTTCAGAAAACGCATCGTGAATACCGGTTTGTGGTGTTTACTCATGCTCACCATAGGATATACCACCTATGCGGTCATACTCATTCGTGCCAATGCTAATACGCCGCTCAATGAGAATGCACCGGATACTATTTTCACACTCAAAAGCTACCTGAATCGCGAACAGTATGAAAGTGCTCCTTTACTTTATGGGAGAACCTATGCGTCCGAACCGGAGTATGTGCCCGAAGGAGACTATTACAAGGTAAAGACAGAAAAAGGTAGTGCCATCTATCGGCCGGATAAGAAAGAAGGCAAGTATAAAATTATTCGCTATAAGGAAGACGTGTGCTACACTCAAAATATGTTATTTCCGCGGATGTGGAATGATCGTTCGGCCGCTTCTTACAAAGGATGGTCCGGTGGAGGTGCGAATGAGGCTCCTACACAAAAAGAGAACCTGACTTATTTTATCACATACCAACTCAATTACATGTACTGGCGCTATTTCTTATGGAATTTTGTCGGACGACAGAATGATATTCAAGGAAGCGGTGAACCGGAACATGGTAACTGGATTACAGGAATTTCCTGGCTTGATAATCTGCGACTGGGGGATCAAAAACTTTTGCCGGAATCTTTGCGTGAGAACAAAGGTCACAATGTGTTCTATGGCTTACCATTATTATTAGGATTACTCGGTATCTATTGGCAATGGACACGTGGAAAAAAAGGCAAGCAGCAATTCAGTGTCTTATTTTTCCTTTTCTTTATGACGGGATTGGCTATTGTGCTCTATCTGAATCAGACTCCCGGACAACCCCGTGAACGGGATTATGCGTATGCAGGTTCGTTTTATGCGTTCGCTATCTGGATTGGAATGGGAGCCGCCGGATGCTGTGACATGCTTCGCAGGAAACAGGCAAAAATCCTCCCAGTCGGCTTACTTATGCTGCTTTGCCTGTTTGTCCCCATACAAATGGCAAGCCAGACTTGGGATGACCACGATCGAAGCAACCGGTATACCTGTCGTGACTTTGGTGCTAATTATCTGATGACACTTCCCGACAAAGGAAATCCGATCATATTCTGTGAGGGGGATAATGATACGTTCCCCTTGTGGTATAATCAGGATACGGAAGAAGTACGCAGAGATGTACGTATCTGCAATTTAAGTTATGCGCAGACCGACTGGTACATTTATCAGCAACAATGTCCTCTGTACGATGCTCCCGGACTGCCGATCAGTTGGGATCAAAATCAATACCAGGAAGGGAAGAACGAATATGTGGCTGTTCGTCCGGAATTGAAGAAACAGATAGAAGCATTGTATCAGAAACATCCCGAAGAAGCCCGTGATAGTTTTGGAAATGATCCGTATGAAATAAAGAATATCCTGAAATATTGGGTGTTCGCAGAGAAACAGGAATTCCATGTGATACCTACCGATACTATAAATATTTATATTGATAAGGATGCAGTACTCCGTTCTGGAATGATGTTGCCTGAAGCCATTCGTCATTTAAAAGGGGAAGAACTAAGAGATGCAATACCGGATAAACTGTCTATTTCTCTAAAAAATATACGTCTGTTGACTAAAGTGGACTTACTCATGCTCGAGATCCTGGCTAACTGTAACTGGGAACGTCCCCTGTACATGGCAATCTCGGTAGGCAACTCCAGTAAACTGAAATTTGATGACTACTTTGTTCAGGAAGGGTTAGCATTCCGGTTTACTCCTTTCAACTATAAAGAATGGGGAGACGTGGAAGAAGGCAATGGATATGCCATAGATACGGAGAAGCTCTACGAGAATGTGATGAACAGATATAAATACGGTGGATTGGATACTCCCGGACTTTATCTGGACGAAACAACCCTGCGCATCTGTTATTCTCATCGAAGGCTCTTTGCGCAACTGGCTAAAGAATTGGTGAAACAAGGAGACGACATCCGTGCCAGAAAAGTATTGGAATATGCTGGGCAAGCTATTCCGGCATATAATGTTCCTGAAGTATACGAGAGTGGTTCGTATGATATAGCCACCGCTTATGCTTCCATAGGAGAAACGCAGAAAGCGACCGATCTATTGAATCATCTGATAGCAGAATCGGAAAATTATATCGACTGGGCTTTCTCATTGGGAGATAACCGGATAGGGATGGTTCAACAGGATTGTTTGTATAGGTTCTGGCAATGGAATCAGTGTAATGAATTACTGAAGAGTATGGATAAAGAGAGATATGAACAGAGTAATCAGCAATTTGAAAAGAAATATATGCGCTTTACTCAACTAATGAATTATCACAACTAAACTCAAAGAATATGAAATCGAAAAGAATAAGAGAAGAAGAAATAAAAACAGTATTGGGCAAAAGAAATTACGTCATCTTAATTATCGGCTCTATATTGATTATCATAGGATATATATTAATGAGCGGCGAGGGGAGTACCCTTGCCGCCTATAATCCCGATATATTTAGTGGAACACGCATACGTATTGCCCCATTATTGTGTTTATTGGGGTATCTACTGAATGTATTCGGTATTCTTTACCGTCCTCGTCAAAGGGGATTTAATCTTTCAATAGAGGTAACTGATTGAGCATATTTCTAAGTTTGATTGCCACTCGTGGCATAGGTTCGGCAACTGTAAGTCCTACCAGATCATATTCGGAGGATATATCATTAATGATACGAACTACTTCTTCAATCTTCATGCCGTTAGGCTCAACGCCTACGGCAGCGATTATCTCTGCCGGGTCCAATACATCCATATCGAAATGTATAACCACCTTCGAAACCCCGGTACTTTTCAGCCATTCCATAATCTTTGTACGATCATTGGCAACTTCCTGTGGAGATAATCCTTTAATTCCCAGCTTTCTTTGTCGTTCCTGCATACCCTCATCCCATGAGCGGAGTCCGACAATCAGGGCTTTGGAAGCATCCGTTTTTCCCGGAAGTAATTCCATTATTTCTTCATCTCCCATTCCCAAACAAGCTGTTAGTGCCATTGCATGATAACCCTTATATTCATCATAAGGCAGATTGATGTCGGGATGTGCGTCTATCCAGACGATAGCTACATCATCCGGGTATCTATTGATTAAATAAGTAAACGGAACAACACTAACGGAACATTCTCCTCCTAAAGTGACAATCCGATCCGGATGATTCTCTTTAAGCAGATCAAGCGCAGCTTTAGTTTGTTTCAGTATGACACTGCGTGCACTGATACCTTTTTCCGTCGCTCTGTCATTTATATCCAGTGAAACCGGAACTTCGACCGTATTCTGACCGGTCTGTGGGGCTAAATAGTTCAATAACTGTGCTCCCAGATAGTAGCCTCTGGATGAATCTTCCGCCGGAATATCAGGCATCCAATGATCTACAATTCCTCCTTGCCATTGAGGATAGATAAAACGAAGAGTTGATTTTTTATTTTCCATATTTACATTGTTTGTTACTTTTTCTTGTGCATTCATTGAAACGACTCCAACGACTAATGCAAGTGATAATAAATACTTTCTCATCTTTTTGAAGCAAAAGTAGGGAATACCTGAAACATCGGCAAGTAGGGACGAATTATTCATATACTGATAAATTTAGCCCTATACTACATTTGGGGATTATTATTTTTGTTTTTGTAGTGATATCCTTATTTTTGCAGAAAAGCAGAAAACTATGTATAAGAAGAAAATTCCTTTTGATATTGATTGTGGGATAAAGATTACGATGGAAGTGATCGGGGGAAAATGGAAAAGTTGCATCATTCAGGAATTATGCACTGGTCCGAAACGTCCCAGCGAGCTGCATCGTTTATTTACCGAGGCAAGTCCCCGGGTCATCAATCAACAACTGAAAGAATTGGAGATGCACGGCATTATCAGCAAAAAGATATTCATGGAGCTTCCTCCCCATTCGGAATATGCTATCACCGAATTGGGAAAGACGCTGATTCCTCTGATTGAGCAACTGGAAATCTGGGGTGATAGCTTTCGTCCGGAGATGAAGAGAATCTTGAAAATAGAATAAATCTTTCTAATATCATTAATATTTCAAAAAAGACCATCTATCTAAAATAAATTATTGCTTCTTTTGTCCTAATGAAATGAAAATTGGGAGATAGTATGAATAACAACATTGATATAAAAACGCTGGAGGCCTTTCAGGATGGGAATCACAAGGCCTTTGAGACTATTTTTATAGCATACTACAACAAAACCAAAACATTCATTGACGGATATATAAAATCAGAACCTGATGCGGAAGAGCTGACAGAGGATTTATTTGTCAATCTTTGGATCAACCGTCATTCGATTGATACGTCCAGATCATTCAATTCTTATTTGCACACCATTGCAAGAAATGCAGCAATCAACTTTCTGAAACATAAATATGTGTGTGATGCCTATCTGAACAATAATCAAGAAACAGGATATAGCTCTACTTCCGAAGAAGACCTTATTGCCAAGGAATTGGAAATGCTGATTGACGAACTTGTCGGAGGAATGCCCGAACAACGGAGAATGATTTATACATTGAGTCGTAACGAAGGATTATCCAATGCCGAAATTGCCGAACGCCTGAATACTACCAAAAGAAATGTTGAAAGCCAGCTAAGTCTTGCTTTGAAAGAAATACGGAAGGTTATTTCATGTTTCCTGGTATCACTATTATAGCATTATATTTTTTTTCATTCTGCTTTATAAAAAAAACTTCCACTTTCTTATTGAGCTTTTTGCCACTAAACTGTATATATAGTAAAGTGCAGCAAAAATGAAGAAAAGTAATATCAGTAAAATCATCAAAATGTTCCTCTCCGCACGCTTTCCATCCGAAACGGAAGAGAAAGTGCAGAAGTGGATCATTAAAGACCAAAATCAGCAGGCGAAAGCAAAAGCTTCATTGGATTATTGGAATGAATTGGACGTAGAAGCCGATTCGAGCACTTATGTCTCATTGGAACGGGTAAACTTAAGAACAGGATATAATAAGGAGCATCTGACCAACGTAGCTTCTTATCAGAAGTTTGCCCGTGTTGCCGCCGTTATTGTTCCTTTGTTTTTATTGGCAGGAGGAATGTTCTACTATCTTTCTCCCCGAAACGAAATGATAGAGGTATCTGTTGCCTATGGAGAACAGAAGCGTCTAATCTTGCCGGACAGTTCGGAAGTATGGTTGAATGCGGGAAGTTCCATTTTATACCCGGAGACTTTTGCCAAAGATAAACGTCAGGTCATTCTCAACGGTGAAGCTTATTTCTCTGTCAAAAAAGATACTGCAAGTCCTTTTATTGTAGAAACCTCCCAACTCTCTGTGAAAGTTCTTGGAACCAGGTTCAATGTGAAAGCCTATCCTAATGATGAGAAAATAACGACTACATTGACTAGCGGTAAAGTGGAAGTGAGTGTCCGGTCTCAACCTCCCCATATACTAAAGCCCGATGAGCAGCTTACATACGACAAAAAATCATCAGATATTCACATATCAGTGATAGATACGAATGATACAAATTGTTGGATGGCGGGAAAACTAGTATTTACCAATGCCAGCGCCGGAGAAATATTCCGAACCTTGGAAAGGCACTATAACACCACTATTGATAATACAGCAATTATCCCCGCATCCAAACGATATACGGTTAAATTTCTGAAAGATGAAAGTCTGAATGAAATACTAAATATATTGAAAGATATCATCGGCTTTGATTATCAGCAATATGAAAAGAAAATAGTATTAACCCGACAATAAAAAGAAACAGCCTATGAATAAAAAGAACCGGGAAGCAGCTTGAGACCCTCCTCCCAGTTCTGAAATGTCTACCCTCATTCAACAAGTGACGTAAAATGAAGTATCAACATACAAATATAGAATAATGAATCGAATAAATACAAATAAACAGGCAGGTAAGCTCGCCATTTTTTTATTTTTTACTTTTCTATCTCTTACAACTATTGCACAGAATAAAGATAAAAAGATTACCATACAAAATAAAAATATCTCATTAAAAGAGGCTTTTGCACAAATTGAAACACAAACCGGATATAGCATCGCTTATGAACAATCGAACCTGAATATCGAAAAGAAGCACTCTTTATCATTCAAAAATGTAACCATTGACAAAGCTATGGCTCAACTATTGAAGGAAACCGGATATGTATATAAGATAAAAGGATATCATATTATAATTTCTTTGCAGGATATCAAACAAAAGACTACTAGCAATGATACACAAAAACTGACTCAAACCATAAGAGGAATCGTTGTTGATTCCAAAACCAATACACCCATAGAATATGCCTCTGTCTGTATAATAGAAGATCCCTCACGGGGAGGTTCGACTGACGGACGGGGAAATTTCCGGATTAATAATATCCCGGTGGGTCGTTATAATATTCAGGCATCTTTTATGGGGTATCGCCCAAGTATCATCAGCGAAGTATCTGTCACTTCATTCAAAGAAGTATTTGTAGAGATTCCTATGGATGAGAATGTACAAGATTTGGCTGAAGTACTTGTCAAGCCGGAAATAAAAAAAGACCGGACTATCAACCCAATGGCTATCACAGGAGGACGTATGATTAGTATTGAAGAAGCGTCCCGATTTGCCAATGGTTTTGACGATCCTGCACGGTTAAGTTCTGCATTTGCAGGTGTAGCAGGAGATGTCGGTACTAATGCGGTTGCCATCCGGGGAAATGCCCCGCAATTTACACAATGGAGACTGGAGGGAATTGAAATACCTAATCCTACTCACTTTGCTGATTTATCAGGCTTGGGAGGAGGATTTCTGTCCGCTTTGAGTACGCAAGTCATCGGCAACTCCGATTTCTACAACGGAGCTTTCCCGGCGGAATACAGCAATGCCTTATCAGGAGTTTTCGATATGCATCTGCGAAATGGTAATAATCAGAAGTACGAACACGCTTTTCAAGTCGGGCTCATGGGGATAGATTTGGCCTCGGAAGGACCTATCAATAAAAAGCGGGGAAGTTCCTACCTGATTAATTACCGCTTTTCTACTACTTCACTGGCATCGGGTAATGACATCAACCTGAAATATCAGGATTTAGCCTTCAAACTAAATTTTCCCACACGTAAAGCTGGAACCTTTTCGATCTGGGGATTAGGATTGATAGACAGAAATAAAGCAGATGTTTTGGAACGTTCCGAATGGGAAACGATGGGAGACCGGTCGTCGGGATATAATAAACTGGAAAAACTGGCAGGTGGCTTAGCGCACAAATATGTACTGGATGAAAATACTTATATCCGTTCTTCTCTATCCGCTACCTATTCCAAAGACCGTTCATTGGCGGACTTACATACCGACGACGCTATTATTAATGTAGCAGATATTCAGAATAGCAGATGGAATTTAGTATTCAATTCATATCTGAATAAGAAATTCAGTCCGAGGCATACCAACAGAACAGGGATTACCATTACGGAACTTAAATATGATCTTGATTACAAAGTCAGCTCTTATTTGGGATTAAACAAACCTATGGAACAAATATCGAAAGGCAGTGGAGAAAGTACAGTCCTCTCGGCATATAGTAGTTCCGTAATAAACTTGAGCAACAATCTGACAACCAGTTTAGGGGTTACCGGACAATATTTTACTTTAAACAAGAACTGGTCGATAGAACCGAGAGTTGCCCTTAAATGGAAAATAAATCCTGCACATTCTTTAGCAGCAGCTTACGGCTTGCATAGCCGCCGGGAAAGGCTCGACTATTACTTTGTTGAACAGATAATCAATGGTAAAAAAGAATCAAACCGGTACCTGGACTTCTCAAAGGCACATCATTTCGGATTCACTTATGACTGGAATATCAATCAGAGCCTACATCTGAAAATAGAACCCTATTATCAATACTTGTTCCACATACCGGTTGAGGAAAACTCCTCCTTTTCGATTATCAATTATGAAGAATTCTATTTAGACCGCATATTGACAAACACCGGAATAGCCAAAAACTATGGAATAGATATAACACTGGAACAATACATGAAAAACGGCTTCTACTATATGATTACAGCTTCATTATTC
>NZ_CP083673.1:690668-1009504 GCF_025914115.1 Bacteroides sp. DH3716P
TCCACCTCTTCCCATTCCGAACAGAGAAGTTAAGCCTCGTCACGCCGATGGTACTGCGTAACAGTGGGAGAGTAGGTAGCCGCCGTTTTAAAGAAGCCTCGCTTGTCTATTGACGGGCGAGGCTTTCTGTTTTTTATTACTTTGGTATTTATACCACCCTTTTTAGCAGATACAAACCTCATAATACCTATTAAAAAAGTGAATATTTACTGATAATTTGTATGTTATGAGGATATTTATTTGTATCTTTGTCGCCCGAATTGTAAGCTAACGATTTAAAAAAGAGAGAAGCTTTGGGAAAATTTGATAAATACAAAATTGACTTGAAAGGTATGCAAGCAGACTCTGCTAAGTATGAGTTTGTATTGGATAACCTTTACTTCGCTCACATTGATGGTCCTGAAGTTCAGAAAGGAAAGGTCAATGTTACATTGACTGTGAAAAGAACCTCTCGTGCTTTCGAACTGAGTTTCCAAACTGACGGAATGGTATGGGTACCATGCGACCGTTGTCTGGATGATATGGAGCTACCTATCAGTTCTTCTGATAAACTGATGGTAAAGTTTGGTCATGAATATGCAGAAGAAGGTGACAACCTGATTGTGATTCCCGAGGAAGAAGGGGAAATCAACGTTGCATGGTTCATGTATGAATTTGTTGCGCTGTCTATTCCGATGAAGCATGTACATGCTCCCGGTAAGTGTAATAAAGCGGTAACTAGTAAATTGAACAAGCATTTGAAAACAAATGCGAATGAGGATAGCGATGATACTTTCGACACAGGTGGAGATGACATCGTAATTGAGGAAGAAGTGGAGGAACAAATTGATCCTCGCTGGAATGAATTAAAAAAAATATTAGATAATAATTAAAGTTTTAAGAAAATGGCACATCCTAAGAGAAGACAATCAAGTACGAGACAAGCGAAGAGAAGAACTCATGATAAGGCAGTAGCTCCTACATTGGCTATTTGTCCGAATTGCGGCGAATGGCACGTTTACCACACTGTATGTGGTGCTTGTGGCTATTACAGAGGTAAGCTCGCTATTGAGAAAGAAGCAGCTGTATAATTAGTACAGTTATACTGAAAACAGCCTGAGGGTAAAGCTCTCCGGCTGCTTTAAGTATTATAGTATTGCTAATTTAAAATAGGTTTGATGGAAAAAATAAATGCAGTAATCACAGGAGTCGGCGGGTACGTTCCCGATTATATCTTAACTAACGACGAGATATCAAAAATGGTGGATACCAACGACGAATGGATTATGACTCGTATCGGAGTAAAGGAGAGACATATTCTGAATGAGGAAGGATTAGGTAGTTCATACATGGCACGCAAAGCTGCCAAACAGTTGATGAAGAAAACTGGTGCTAATCCTGATGACATTGATTTGGTTGTTGTCGCTACCACTACTCCTGACTATCACTTCCCTTCTACAGCTTCTATTCTTTGTGATAAACTCGGACTGAAGAATGCATTTGCTTTCGATTTGCAAGCTGCTTGTAGCGGTTTCCTGTATTTAATGGAGACAGCTGCTAATTTCATCCGTTCGGGAAGATATAAGAAAATTATCATTGTCGGTGCCGATAAGATGTCGTCAATGGTTAACTATACAGATCGTGCTACATGCCCTATCTTTGGTGACGGTGCTGCTGCCTTTATGGTGGAACCGACTACGGAAGATTACGGAATCATGGATTCGATACTGAGAACTGATGGCAAAGGATTGCCTTTCCTCCACATGAAAGCTGGTGGTTCGGTTTGTCCTCCGTCTTATTTCACAGTAGACAATAAAATGCACTATTTGCACCAGGAAGGAAGAACAGTGTTTAAATATGCTGTATCCAACATGTCGGATGTATCTGCTGCTATTGCAGAAAAGAATGGTCTGACGAAAGATAATATCAACTGGATTGTTCCGCATCAGGCGAATGTCCGCATTATCGAAGCCGTGGCTCACCGTATGGAGGTGCCAATGGATAAAGTGTTGGTAAATATTGAGCATTACGGTAACACCAGTGCTGCTACTCTTCCTTTGTGTATCTGGGATTATGAAGATAAACTCAAGAAAGGTGATAATATCATTTTCACTGCATTCGGTGCCGGATTTACATGGGGCGCAGTTTACGTGAAATGGGGTTATGACGGAAAAAAGGAATCGTAACGTAAGTTACTGAACTATAACACTCAAAAACGCATCCTATTTCGATTCGATGCGTTTTTTTGTCTCAACCAATAAAATGAAGAGAAATGCATAAAGCAGGTTTTGTAAACATTGTAGGAAATCCGAATGTCGGAAAATCGACATTGATGAATGTCTTGGTGGGTGAACGTATTTCGATCGCTACTTTCAAGGCGCAGACAACTCGTCACCGGATTATGGGAATCTATAATACGGATGAAATGCAGATTGTTTTTTCTGATACTCCGGGAGTATTGAAGCCCAATTATAAACTACAGGAGTCGATGCTGAATTTTTCTACTTCGGCATTGACGGATGCGGATATCTTGCTTTATGTGACTGACGTGGTGGAGACGCCGGATAAGAATAATGAGTTTATGGAGAAGGTACGCCAGATGACGGTGCCTGTGCTCCTGCTCATCAATAAGATAGATCTTACAGATCAGGAAAAACTGGTAAAGCTGGTGGAAGATTGGAAAGAACTGCTTCCCCAAGCCGAAATTATTCCGATTTCTGCTACATCGAAGTTCAATGTGGACTATGTGATGAAGCGAATCAAAGAACTGTTGCCCGATTCTCCTCCTTATTTTGGAAAGGATCAGTGGACGGACAAGCCTGCCCGTTTCTTCGTGAATGAGATTATCCGGGAAAAGATTCTGCTCTACTACGACAAGGAGATTCCTTATTCGGTGGAAGTGGTCGTAGAGGAGTTTAAGGAAGAGCCGAAGAAGATTCATATTCGTGCGGTGATTAACGTGGAACGTGATTCGCAGAAAGGAATTATTATCGGTAAACAGGGCAAGGCGTTGAAGAAGGTAGCTACCGAGGCTCGCCGCGAACTGGAACGTTTCTTTGGAAAGACTATTTTCCTCGAAACGTATGTGAAAGTGGATAAGGATTGGCGTAGTTCGGATAAGGAACTGCGTAATTTTGGTTATCAGTTAGATTAAGAGTATTCATGCGACTGTGATAGTCGTGAAAAAAACAAGGTATTGAACTATGGGTAATTTAGTTGCAATTGTAGGACGCCCGAATGTGGGCAAGTCTACCTTATTTAACCGTCTGACGAAGACTCGTCAGGCTATTGTGAATGAAGAAGCGGGTACAACCCGCGACAGACAATATGGCAAGTCCGAGTGGCTGGGCCGTGAGTTCTCCGTGGTGGATACCGGCGGATGGGTGGTTAATTCGGATGATGTTTTTGAAGAGGAAATCCGCAAGCAGGTATTATTGGCAGTGGATGAAGCGGACGTTATTTTGTTCGTTGTAGATGTGATGAATGGAGTGACCGACCTGGATATGCAGGTGGCGGCTATTCTGCGTCGTGCTAATAGTCCGGTGATTATGGTTGCCAATAAAACGGACAATCATGATTTACAGTATAACGCTCCCGAGTTTTATAAACTGGGATTGGGCGATCCGTATTGTGTTTCTGCCATGACAGGAAGTGGTACGGGTGATTTGATGGATTTGATTGTCAGCAATTTCAAGAAGGAGTCTTCTGAAATCCTAGATGATGATATTCCTCGTTTTGCTGTGGTAGGACGCCCGAATGCAGGAAAATCTTCCATTGTAAACGCGTTTATTGGGGAAGAACGTAATATCGTGACAGAGATTGCAGGGACTACCCGTGACTCGATCTACACTCGTTACAATAAATTCGGATTTGATTTTTACCTGGTAGATACGGCAGGTATCCGTAAGAAAAACAAGGTAAATGAAGACTTGGAATATTATTCGGTGATTCGTTCGATTCGTGCCATCGAAGGTTCGGATGTTTGTATTCTGATGTTGGATGCAACGAGGGGTGTTGAGAGCCAGGACTTGAATATCTTTTCTCTGATTCAGAAGAACCAGAAAGGATTGGTAGTCGTGATTAATAAATGGGACTTGGTGGAAGATAAATCAGTGAAAGTGCAGAAGACATTTGAGGAAGCTGTCCGTTCACGTTTTGCTCCGTTTGTCGATTTCCCGATCATCTTTGCTTCTGCATTGACCAAACAACGTATTCTGAAAGTGCTGGAAGAAGCACGTAATGTATATGAGAACCGGACGACAAAGATTCCGACAGCTCGTTTGAATGAAGAAATGCTTCCGCTGATCGAGGCTTATCCGCCTCCCTCAAATAAAGGTAAGTATATCAAGATTAAATACATCACACAGTTGCCGAATACGCAAGTGCCTTCATTTGTCTATTTTGCCAACTTGCCGCAGTATGTGAAGGATCCGTACAAACGTTTCCTCGAAAATAAGATGCGTGAGAAATGGAACCTGACAGGTACTCCGGTTAATATTTATATTCGACAGAAGTAAAGTTCACCACAGATTAACACAGATTTCCGCAGATTAAAAATAAAAAACGGGCTAATCAATTTACAAGTTTTGTATCATTTGATTAGCCCGTATTCTTTATGAAATATCTGTGGAAATCTGTGTTAATCTGTGGTGAATCTATTTCTCCAACTGGAAATCTTTTCTGCGTAAAACGAAGCTGTTACTCAAGTATTTTTCACGCACAATCTGATTCTCCGATAATTCTTCCGGTGTTCCCTGGAAAAGAATCTTTCCTTCAAACAGCAGATAGGCGCGGTCGGTGATACTAAGTGTCTCCTGTACGTTGTGGTCGGTAATCAGGATTCCGATATTCTTGTCTTTCAGCTTCCAAACAATTTGCTGGATATCTTCTACGGCAATCGGGTCTACACCGGCAAAAGGTTCGTCAAGCATGATGAATTTGGGGTCGATGGCAAGACAACGGGCAATCTCCGTACGGCGGCGTTCACCTCCGGACAATTGGTTACCTTTGTTTTTGCGTACCTTTTGCAGACGGAATTCTGCTATCAGGCTTTCGAGTTTCTCCTTTTGATATTCTTTGGGCTTGTTAGTCATTTCCAGTACGGCGGCGATATTATCTTCCACACTCATCTGGCGGAAAACGGAAGCTTCCTGTGCAAGGTAGCCGATTCCCGTTTGCGCTCGTTTGTAAACCGGATATTTGGTAATCTCCAGGTCGTCGAGGAAAATACGTCCTTCATTCGGAGTAATCAGCCCTACGGTCATATAGAATGAAGTCGTCTTACCGGCACCGTTCGGTCCCAGCAAACCTACAATCTCACCTTGCTTCACATTGATGGAAACGTGGCTTACAACGGTTCGTTTACCGTACTTCTTAACCAGGTCTTCCGTGCGGAGCACCATCTTGCTTTCTTCCATATTCTAGTTATTTTGCGGCAAATGTAGTAAAAATAAGCTGAAATAATGTACATTTGCAGACAAATAGTGTGAGTTATGATAAAAGCATTGAGAACCGTCGGGAGATATTTCATGCTGATGGGACGGACTTTTTCCCGTCCCGAACGTATGCGTATGTTCTTCCGGCAATACCTTAACGAGTTGGAGCAACTAGGTGTGAACTCCATCGGTATCGTGCTGTTGATTTCGTTTTTCATCGGCGCGGTTATTACCATCCAGATCAAGTTGAATATCGAAAGTCCGTGGATGCCTCGCTGGACAGTGGGGTATGTGACACGTGAAATTATGTTGCTGGAATTTTCTTCCTCTATCATGTGTTTGATTCTTGCGGGAAAAGTAGGATCGAATATCGCTTCGGAATTAGGAACAATGCGGGTGACGCAGCAGATTGACGCGCTCGAAATTATGGGTATCAATTCGGCAAACTACCTGATTCTGCCTAAGATTACGGCGATGGTAACTGTGATTCCTATTTTAGTGACGTTCAGTATCTTTGCCGGAATTATCGGTGCCTTTTGCACCTGTTGGTTTGCTGGGGTGATGAATGCGGTCGATCTGGAATATGGATTGCAATATATGTTTGTGGAGTGGTTTATTTGGGCCGGTATCATCAAATCCCTCTTTTTTGCGTTTATTATTGCAAGTGTGTCTGCTTTCTTCGGATATACGGTAGATGGTGGATCGATTGCTGTGGGAAAGGCTTCTACGGATGCCGTAGTATCCAGCAGTGTATTGATTCTGTTTGCGGACTTGATATTAACTAAACTTTTGATGGGATGATTGAGATTAAAGGACTTTATAAATCATTTGATGACAAAACGGTATTGAGCGATATCAATGCTAGTTTTGAAAATGGAAAGACGAATTTGATTATCGGTCAGAGTGGCTCCGGTAAGACGGTATTGATGAAGTGTATTGTAGGATTGCTTACTCCGGAGAAGGGGGAAGTCTTATATGACGGACGTAACCTTGTCTTGATGGGGAAGAAGGAGAAAAAGATGCTTCGCAAGGAGATGGGGATGATTTTCCAGAGTGCGGCTCTGTTTGACTCGATGACGGTGTTGGACAATGTGATGTTTCCGTTGAATATGTTTAGCAATGATACTTTGCGTGAGCGTACCAAACGGGCGATGTTCTGCTTGGATCGTGTGAATCTGGGGGAGGCGAAAGATAAGTTTCCGGGAGAAATCAGTGGGGGGATGCAGAAGCGTGTGGCTATTGCACGTGCGATTGCCCTGAATCCGCAATATTTGTTTTGCGATGAACCGAACTCGGGACTCGATCCGAAAACGTCATTGGTGATTGATGATCTGATCCATGATATTACGCAGGAATATAACATGACGACCATTATCAATACGCATGATATGAATTCTGTATTGGGAATTGGCGAGAAAGTGATTTATATTTATGAAGGACATAAAGAGTGGGAAGGGACAAAAGATGATATCTTTACCTCTACCAACGAACGACTGAATAACTTTATCTTTGCTTCAGACTTGCTCCGTAAGGTGAAGGACGTGGAAGTGCAAGGAATGGAAGGGTAATAAAAAAACTTCTGTCATCGGGTGACAGAAGTTTCTTTTTTTCTTAGCTATATTAGCGTCGGCAATTAAGCTCTAGGTCTAGCTTCTTTAACTACCATTGTACGGCCCATGTATTCAGCTCCGTTCAATTCAGCAATAGCTTTTGCAGCTGCAGCGTCGTCTTCCATTTCGATGAAAGCGAATCCTTTGGATTTACCGGTTTCACGGTCCATAACAACTTTAACTGATGATACTGCTCCGTAATCTTCCATCACTTGTTGCAGATCTCCTTCCTTAACACGGTAGTTAAGGTTTCCAACATAAATGTTCATAATGAAAATGATAAAAAATAAATAAATGAATAAAACTCTCTGGACAGATGGTTACTAATAAAAAGATTAAAACGACAGAGAGTTTACAAATGCGTTTCGTAACGGAAGTAAAAACCTTGTAATCAAATCGAGAAACTAATGGTCCATCAATCCGCAGCAAAGAAAAGAATAATTTTTGGATTAACCATCTTTTTGGAAGGTTAATTTGCGGATTATCAGAAAAAAAAGTTCTTTCCTTTTCTCTTGAAAGAAAAGAAAGAACCAAAGAAAAGTTGGAGAAAGCCCTCACGCTCGGTATCCTCAAGCGAGCTTGTGGCTACACTCACTAAATCGGGCTTTTCAAGGCTGACTTTTTTCTCCTACTCGCTTCCTTCACTACGCTAAAGGGCAGAAACTCGCTACGCTCAAACAGTCTGCCCTTCTTAACGCTTCGTTACGGGCGCTCGCTTGATGGAGAAAAAAGTAGGCCGGGGGACCTGCGGCGTGGTCGTTGCTGATGGTTTATTGTTGTTTATATATGAGGAATTGATGAAATAATTAATAAAAGATGTGTGAAAGATGGGTGGCGTTGCTGAAATAAATCTGCAATGTCTTTTGAAATTTGAAAGATTAGCACTAATTTTGCACCCTCTTTGAGTATAGAACAAAGTATAAATCAAATAAATAATTGTCAGAATGAACGTTTCATTACAAAACATTGACAAAGTAAGCGCAGAGCTTACTGTAAAGCTTGAGAAAGCAGATTATCAGGAGAAAGTAGACAAAGAGTTGAAATCACTCCGTCAGAAGGCACAGATTCCGGGATTCCGTAAAGGTATGGTGCCGACAAGTCTTATTAAAAAGATGTATGGTAAATCGGTGATTGCAGAGGTTGTGAATAAGGCATTGCAAGAAGCTGTTTACAATTATATTAAAGATAATAAGGTGAATATGTTGGGCGAGCCGTTGCCTAATGAAGAAAAGCAGCAGAATATTGATTTCGATACAATGGAAGAGTTCGAATTCGTGTTCGATATCGCTTTGGCACCTGAATTTAAAGCAGAAGTAAGCGCTAAAGATAAAGTAGATTATTATTCTATCGAAGTTTCTGAAGAAATGATCGACAACCAGGTGAAGATGTACACTCAACGCACTGGTAAGTATGATAAGGTAGATGCTTACGAAGATAATGATATGTTGAAAGGTCTGCTGGCACAGTTGGACGAAGAAGGCAATACAAAAGAAGGTGGTATTCAGGTAGAAGCTGCTGTGTTGATGCCTGCTTACATGAAGAATGACGATCAGAAAGCTATTTTTGCTAACGCAAAAGTAAATGATGTATTGGTGTTCAATCCGAATGTTGCTTATGACGGACATGCTGCTGAACTGGGTTCTTTGTTGAAGATCGACAAGGAAATCGCGAAAGACGTTAAGTCTGACTTCAGCTTCCAGGTAGAAGAAATCACTCGTTTTGTTCCGGGTGAATTGACACAGGAAGTGTTCGACCAGGCATTTGGCGAAGGTGTTGTGAAGACTGAAGAGGAATTCCGCGCTAAGATTAAAGAAGAAATTGCAGCAAGATTTGTTGCTGACAGCGATTATAAGTTCCTGATCGATATTCGCAAAGTGATGATGGAAAAAGTAGGTAAGTTGGAATTCTCTGACGCTCTGCTGAAACGTATCATGTTGCTGAATAACGAAGAAAAGGGCGAAGAATATGTTGCTGAAAACTATGATAAGAGCATCGAGGAACTGACTTGGCACCTGATTAAGGAACAGTTGGTTGAAGCAAACGAAATCAAAGTAGAACAGGAAGATGTTCTGAAGATGGCTAGAGAAACAACGAAGGCACAGTTTGCTCAATACGGTATGTTGTCTATCCCTGATGATGTGCTTGATAACTATGCACAGGAGATGTTGAAGAAGAAAGAAACTATCAATAATTTGGTAAGTCGTGTGGTAGAAGTGAAGCTGGCTGCTGCTCTGAAAGCGCAGGTTACTTTGGAAAACAAGAACGTTTCAATCGAAGAATTCAATAAGATGTTTGAATAATCATTCGGTTGAATAGAATATAAAGTCACAGAAACACAGAGTTTTTATAAAATTATAACTCTGTGTTTTTTTGTGTCTCTGTATTCTTTTTCGTTTCTTTGTACTTACGTTTATTTTTAATTTATAAGAAAGGAACAATTAACATGGATGATTTTAGAAAATACGCAACCAAGCATTTAGGAATGAATGGCATGGTATTGGATGATGTGATTAAATCGCAGGCCGGGTATTTGAATCCCTATATTCTGGAAGAAAGACAGTTGAACGTTACTCAACTCGACGTTTTCTCCCGTTTGATGATGGACCGCATCATTTTCCTCGGTACACAAGTAGATGACTATACAGCGAATACGCTTCAGGCACAGTTGCTGTATCTGGATTCTGTTGATCCGGGTAAGGATATCTCTATCTATATCAACTCTCCGGGCGGAAGTGTATACGCCGGACTGGGCATTTATGATACGATGCAGTTTATTTCAAGTGATGTTGCTACCATCTGTACAGGTATGGCAGCTTCAATGGCGGCTGTACTGCTTGTTGCCGGTGCTGAAGGCAAACGTTCTGCGTTGCCTCATTCACGTGTGATGATTCACCAGCCGATGGGTGGTGCGCAAGGACAAGCGTCGGACATTGAAATCACAGCTCGTGAGATTCAGAAATTGAAGAAAGAACTTTATACGATCATCGCCGATCATTCGCATACTGATTTCGATAAGGTATGGGCGGACTCTGACCGCGACTACTGGATGACAGCTCAGGAAGCGAAAGAATACGGTATGATTGATGAGGTATTGATTAAGAAATAAAAATGGCTGATTCAAAGACAAAGAAAAGGTGTAGCTTCTGTGGACGGTCGGAGAATGAAGTCGGATTCCTGATTACGGGAATGAACGGCTATATCTGCGACAGTTGTGCTACCCAGGCTTATGAGATTACTCAGGAAGCATTGGGCGAAGGCAAGAAAAGCGCGGGAGCTACCAAACTTAATTTAAAAGAACTGCCCAAACCGGTAGAAATCAAGAAATTCCTCGACCAGTATGTGATCGGACAGGATGACGCAAAACGCTTCCTTTCCGTATCGGTCTATAACCATTATAAACGTCTGTTGCAAAAAGACAGCGGGGATGATGTGGAGATTGAAAAGTCGAACATTATTATGGTAGGTAGTACCGGAACCGGAAAAACGTTGCTTGCACGTACGATTGCCAAGTTGCTGCACGTGCCGTTTACCATTGTAGACGCTACGGTGCTGACAGAGGCCGGTTATGTAGGCGAAGATATCGAAAGTATTTTAACCCGTTTGCTTCAGGTGGCAGATTATAATGTACCTGAAGCGGAACAGGGTATTGTGTTTATCGACGAGATCGACAAGATTGCCCGCAAAGGAGATAACCCTTCCATCACTCGCGATGTGAGCGGTGAAGGTGTACAGCAGGGATTGCTGAAATTACTCGAAGGTTCTGTTGTGAACGTACCTCCCCAGGGTGGTCGTAAGCATCCGGACCAGAAGATGATTCCGGTAAATACCAAAAATATTCTCTTTATCTGTGGCGGCGCTTTCGATGGTATTGAAAAGAAGATCGCCCAACGGTTGAATACACATGTCGTAGGATATACGGCGTCGCAGAAAACAGCGACGGTGGACAAGAATAACATGATGCAGTATATCGCTCCGCAGGATTTGAAGTCATTCGGACTGATTCCCGAAATTATCGGTCGTCTTCCGGTACTGACCTATTTGAATCCGTTGGATCGGGATGCGCTTCGTGCTATCCTCACCGAACCGAAAAACTCTATCATCAAGCAGTACATCAAACTGTTTGAAATGGATGGTATCAAGCTCACATTTGAAGATGCTGTCTTCGAATATATCGTCGATAAGGCAGTAGAATATAAGCTGGGTGCCCGTGGATTGCGCTCTATTGTGGAGACAATCATGATGGATGTCATGTTTGAAATCCCTTCAGAGGACAAAAAAGAGTATAAGGTGACGCTGGATTATGCAAAGATGCAACTGGAAAAAGCGAATATGGCACGACTGCAAACTGCTTAAAATCAGAGAGTAAGACTATAAAAGATGATCGTAACTGTATTTTCTTAAAAATATTAGTCGCATTTTGCTTGGTAATTACGAAGTTGTTTATAACTTTGTTTGGCTCTCTTGAAGGAGGGAGCCTACTAAAGTTAAACCATGAACTGAATAAAACAACCTAAGTTAAGATGGCAAGGAAGATTAATTTAACAGATGAACTGAAGAAGTGTTTCGGATTTAATAAGTTCAAGGGAAACCAGGAAGCGATCATTAACAACTTGCTCGATGGTAAAGATACCTTTGTACTGATGCCTACCGGTGGCGGGAAATCTTTATGCTATCAGCTACCTTCGCTCTTGATGGAAGGTACGGCAATTGTAATTTCTCCGCTTATTGCGTTGATGAAGAATCAAGTGGATGCAATGCGCAATTTCAGTGAAGAAGATGGCGTCGCCCATTTTATCAATTCTTCATTAAACAAAGGCGCGATAGACCAAGTGAGGTCGGACATCCTTGCCGGAAAGACAAAATTGCTATATGTGGCGCCGGAATCGCTGACGAAAGAAGAAAATGTAGAATTTTTGCGTTCGGTGAAAATTTCGTTCTATGCAGTGGACGAAGCTCATTGTATTTCTGAATGGGGACATGACTTCCGACCGGAATACCGGCGGATTCGCCCTATTATCAACGAAATAGGAAAGGCTCCGTTGATTGCGTTGACCGCAACAGCGACACCAAAGGTGCAGCATGATATCCAGAAAAATCTGGGAATGGTAGATGCTCAAGTTTTCAAATCGTCGTTCAACCGTCCGAACCTTTATTATGAGGTACGCGCGAAGACCGCTAATATTGACAGGGATATTATCAAGTTTATCAAAAACAATCCGGAAAAATCGGGCATTATCTATTGCCTTAGCCGGAAAAAAGTAGAGGAACTTGCTGAAATCCTTCAGGCAAACGGTATCAATGCGCGTCCTTATCATGCCGGGATGGATTCGTTGGCGCGGACTAAGAATCAGGATGATTTCCTGATGGAAAAAGTGGATGTTATTGTAGCAACTATCGCTTTCGGTATGGGAATCGACAAGCCGGATGTAAGGTTTGTGATTCACTACGATATTCCAAAGAGTCTGGAAGGGTATTACCAGGAGACCGGACGTGCCGGTAGAGATGGCGGTGAAGGTCAGTGCATAACCTTTTATACAAACAAAGACTTGCAAAAACTGGAGAAGTTCATGCAAGGAAAACCTGTGGCAGAGCAGGAAATTGGCAAGCAGCTTCTGTTGGAAACCGCTGCTTATGCCGAATCTTCCGTATGCCGGCGCAAGACGTTGCTGCATTATTTCGGTGAAGAATATACGGAAGAAAATTGTGGAAATTGTGACAACTGTTTAAACCCTAAAAAACAAGTGGAGGCTCAAGAGTTATTGTGTGCCGTGATTGAAGCGATTATCGCGGTGAAAGAAAATTTTAAGGCAGATTATATTATAGACATACTACAAGGTAAAGAAACTTCCGAAGTACAGGCGCATTTGCATGAAGACCTCGAAGTCTTCGGCTCCGGTATGGGGGAAGAGGATAAAACATGGAACGCAGTGATTCGTCAAGCACTGATCGCAGGTTACTTGAGCAAGGATGTGGAACATTACGGACTCCTGAAAGTGACGGAGGAAGGACACAAGTTCTTGAAGAAGCCGAAGTCATTCAAGATTACCGAAGACAACGACTTTGAAGAGACAGAAGAAGAAGTTCCGGCACGTGGCGGTGGTTCCTGTGCGGTAGACCCTGCTCTTTATTCTATGTTGAAGGACTTGCGGAAGAAACTCTCGAAGAAACTGGAAGTGCCGCCTTATGTGATCTTCCAGGATCCGTCTTTGGAAGCGATGGCTACCATTTATCCGGTGACATTGGATGAATTGCAGAATATACCGGGTGTAGGAGCCGGAAAAGCAAAGCGTTACGGTGAAGAGTTCTGTAAATTAATCAAACGCCACTGTGAAGAGAATGAAATAGAACGTCCTGAAGATTTGCGGGTACGTACGGTTGCCAATAAATCAAAGATGAAAGTGGCTATCATTCAGGCAATTGACCGTAAAGTGGCGTTAGATGATATCGCTCTTTCCAAAGGTATCGAATTTGGTGAACTCCTGGATGAGGTGGAAGCTATCGTCTATTCGGGAACCAAACTGAATATCGATTATTTCCTGGAAGAAATCATGGATGAAGATCACATGCTCGATATCTATGATTATTTCAAGGAATCTACCACTGATAAGATTGATGATGCGCTTGATGAATTAGGCGATGACTTCACTGAAGAGGAAGTTCGCTTGGTACGTATTAAGTTCATCTCTGAAATGGCCAATTAAAAAAGCGAAAAAAATAAGCGTGCAGGTATGCAGTTTTGAATAAAAACCGTATATTTGCACGCAATAATTTTTAAACGCATAGCCCTATGTCATTTATTGCTGATAAGATTGTAATGGATGGGTTAACTTACGACGACGTATTGTTGATCCCCGCTTATTCTGAAGTTTTACCGCGCACTGTCGATCTCTCGACTAAGTTTTCAAAAAACATTGAGTTAAAAATTCCTTTTGTGACGGCTGCCATGGATACGGTTACCGAAGCGAAAATGGCTATTGCCATTGCTCGTGAGGGTGGTATCGGCGTGATTCACAAAAATATGTCTATCGAAGAACAGGCAAGACAAGTTGCTATTGTAAAGCGTGCCGAAAATGGTATGATTTATGATCCTGTAACGATTAAAAGAGGTTCTACTGTGCAGGATGCACTGGACATCATGGCGGAATATAAAATCGGTGGTATCCCTGTGGTAGATGATGAAGGTTATTTGGTGGGTATTGTTACCAACAGAGATTTGCGTTTCGAAAGAGACATGGCTAAACATATTGATCTTGTCATGACTCCGAAAGAAAGATTGGTAACTACAAACCAGTCTACTGATCTAGAATCTGCTGCACAGATTCTTCAGAAACATAAGATCGAGAAACTTCCGATTGTCGGAATGGACGGAAAGTTGATCGGTCTTGTTACTTATAAAGATATTACAAAAGCAAAAGATAAACCGATGGCTTGTAAAGATGCCAAAGGTCGTTTGCGTGTAGCTGCCGGTGTAGGTGTGACTGCCGATACGCTGGATCGTATGCAAGCATTGGTAGATGCCGGTGCGGATGCAATTGTGATTGATACGGCTCACGGACACTCTATGTTTGTGATTGAAAAACTGAAAGAAGCTAAGAAACGCTTCCCGAACATTGATATCGTAGTGGGTAATATTGCTACCGGAGAAGCTGCAAAAGCGTTGGTAGAAGCAGGAGCGGATGCAGTGAAAGTCGGTATCGGTCCGGGTTCTATCTGTACCACTCGTGTGGTTGCCGGTGTAGGTGTTCCACAGTTGTCTGCTGTCTATGATGTAGCAAAAGCCTTGAAGGGTACAGGTATTCCCTTGATTGCCGATGGTGGATTGCGTTATTCGGGCGATGTCGTGAAAGCGTTGGCTGCCGGTGGATATTGTGTAATGATCGGATCGTTGGTTGCCGGAACAGAAGAGTCTCCGGGCGACACAATCATTTTCAATGGTCGTAAATTCAAATCCTATCGTGGTATGGGATCGTTGGAAGCGATGGAGAACGGTTCGAAAGACCGTTACTTCCAGAGCGGAACTGCTGATGTGAAGAAGCTGGTTCCGGAAGGAATTGCTGCCCGTGTTCCTTATAAAGGTACACTTTTCGAAGTTGTCTATCAGCTGACTGGTGGTTTGCGTGCAGGTATGGGATACTGTGGCGCTGCTAACATTGAGAAACTTCATGACGCTAAGTTTACCCGCATTACCAATGCAGGTGTAATGGAAAGTCATCCGCACGATGTGACGATTACCAGTGAATCGCCTAACTATAGCCGTCCGGAATAATAGATAGATACGGTGAACTATTAACGGTGAACGGTGAACAGGCTGTATAATCAGCAGGGTGTTCACTGCTCACCGTTTGTTGTTTGAAAAATAAAAATTGATGATGAAAAGAAACCTGTTGTTGGGATGTATTTCTCTCTTTGTAGTCGCGGTCTTTGCACAGGAAGATCCGGTATTGATGCGTGTTAACGGAAGAGAGATACTCCGTTCGGAATTTGAATATGCATACCGCCGTTATGCCGAACGTTCAAATGCCAGGCTTTCGTCCAAAGAGTATGCGGCACTTTTCGCTCAATCGAAGTTGAAAGTGGAAGCAGCCAGGGCTGCCGGACTTGATACGACCTCTGCTTTTCGTAAACAACAGGAGAAATGCCGGACCGAGTTGGTGGAATCTTATCTGCTAGACAGGCAAGTGATGGATAGTTGTGCCCGTGCTATCTATCAGAAGATGGGACTGAAAGCACGTAGCGGTAGGGTACAGGTGATGCAGATTTTCAAACGTTTGCCGCAGACAATTACTTCCCGGCATTTAGAAGAAGAAAAAACGCGGATGGATTCTATATACCAGGCGATACAGAATCAGCCGGATTTGAATTTTAACCGTTTGGTCGAAATATACTCGGATGATAAGCAAAGTAGATGGATCGAATGTCTGGAAACAACGAGCGAGTTTGAGAATGTTGCTTTCTCTCTGGCAAAAGGTATGGCATCGCAGCCCTTTTTCACTCCTGAAGGGATTCATATCTTGAAAGTGATGGATCGGGAGGAAACAGCTGCTTACGAAAATGTCAGTGCCAGGTTAATGGAACGGTTACGGCGCAAGGAGATTTTGGACAAAGGTACAGGCGCGGTGCTCGAACGCTTGAAAAAAGCATGGCAGTATGCTCCCAATCAGGCGGCAATGGAAGAACTGCTGGCGAAAGGCCGTACAGAACAAACCCTGTTTACGATTGACGGACAAGCATACACCGGAACTATGTTCACGCATTTTGCCTCTTCTCATCCTCAAGCTGTCAAACGGCAGTTGGAAGGATTTATAGCTAAGTCATTGCTGGATTATGAAAGCCGGAATATCGATAAAAAGCATCCGGAAATTCCTTATGCCTTGCGGGAATCTGATGAAAACTATTTGGTGGAAGAGATAACACGTCAGAAAATAGATTTGCCCGCAGCTAATGACTGGGCGGGATTGGCTACTTATTTTAAATTTCATTCGTCGGATTATCGGTGGGAGAGCCCCCGGTATAGAGGAGTCGTACTTCATTGCGTTGATAAAAAGACGGCAAAGCAAGCCAAAAAAATGCTGAAGAAAGTGCCGGAAAAAGAGTGGGCGGACAAGCTTCGGCAAACTTTTAATACATCCGGGGAGGAAAAGATACAAGTTGAACAAGGAATTTTTGCCGACGGAGACAATAAATATATAGATAAACTGGTTTTTAAGAAGGGTGATTTTGATCCTTTGATGTCTTATCCTTTTACTATTGTAGTAGGCGAAAAAATGAAAGGTCCGGATGATTATCGGGAAGTAATTGATCGGGTTCGAAAGGATTATCGAAGCTATCTTGACACGTGCTGGATGCGGGAATTGAGTGAGTCCGGTAAGGTTGAAATAAACCAAGAGGTTTTAAAAACAGTTAATAATAACTGATGTAACCGATTATTCACTATCTTCGTACCTTAAATAAGTAGATTTTAGTTGCCGATGCGAATATTAGTCCTCTTACTGATTACCCTTCTTGGTTGTGGAGCGTGCAAGGAACAGCACGACCACAAAGGAAAGACTCCTTTGGTAGAGGTGGACGGTAATTTTTTATATAAAGAAGATTTGATGTCCGTGCTTCCGGTCGGATTGTCAAAAGATGATAGCATTCTCTTCACCGAGCACTATATTCGTAGTTGGGCGGAAGAGATTTTATTGTATGAGAAAGCTGCGAACAATATCCCCGATAATGTGGATGTAGACAAGCTGGTGGAGAATTATCGGAAAGCGTTGATAATGCATACTTATCAGCAGGAGTTGATTAGCCAGAAGTTGGCGAATGATATTTCCGAACACGAGATAGCAGAGTATTACGGCAAAAACAAGGAATTGTTTAAACTGGAAGGTCCGTTGATTAAGGGATTGTTTATTAAAGTGCCGTTGACAGCTCCCCAGTTGAACAATGTGCGCAGATGGTATAAGTCGGAAAAACAGGATGCTATCGAGAGCCTGGAAAAATATAGTTTGCAGAATGCGGTGAAATATGAATATTTCTATGATAAATGGGTGTCCGTGACCGATGTCCTGGACATGATTCCGTTGAAAGTAGAGGCACCGGAAGAGTACGTAAACAAACACCGTCAGGTAGAATTGAAAGATACGGCTTATTATTATTTCCTGAATGTGAGCGATTATCGCGGAGTTGGTGAGGAGAAACCGTATGAATTTGCCCGCTCGGAAGTGAAAGACTTACTGGTAAATCAGAAACGGGTGAGCTTTATGGAACAGGTAAAGAACGACTTGTATCAGCAGGCGGTAAGTAAGAAGAAGATTATATATAATTATTAAATACAAAGAATGAAGAAGTTTGTGAACTTTAGATTTGTTGTTACCCTTGTCCTGGCAATATTTGCTAATGTGGCAACCTATGCACAAGATAATGTGGTTGATGAAGTAGTTTGGGTAGTAGGTGACGAAGCTATTTTAAAATCAGATGTAGAAGAGGCCCGTATGGATGCCTTGTATAATGGACGCAGATTCGAAGGCGATCCTTATTGTGTAATTCCTGAAGAGATTGCTGTGCAGAAGTTATTCCTGCATCAGGCAAAGTTGGACAGTATCGAGGTTTCCGAAGCGGAAATCATCCAGCGTGTGGATATGATGACCAATATGTACATCCAGCAGATCGGTTCCAGAGAGAAAATGGAGGAGTATTTCAATAAAACATCCACCCAGATTCGTGAAACTTTGCGTGATAATGCACGTGACGGATTGACGGTTCAGAAGATGCAGCAGAAACTGGCAGGAGATATCAAAGTGACTCCGGCAGAAGTACGCCGTTACTTCAAAGATCTTCCACAGGATAGTATCCCTTACATTCCTACACAGGTGGAAGTGCAGATTATTACTTTGCAACCCAAAATACCCGTTTCGGAAATCGAGGATGTAAAGAGGACACTGCGTGATTATACGGATCGTGTGACAAAAGGAGAAATCGACTTCTCTACATTGGCCCGTTTGTATTCTGAAGATAAGGCTTCTGCCATTAAAGGTGGTGAATGTGGATTTATGGGACGTGGTATGATGGACCCCGCTTATGCGAATGTGGCATTCAGCTTGCAGGACCCGAAGAAAGTTTCCAAAATTGTAGAATCGGAATTTGGTTTCCATATTATCCAGTTGATTGAGAAGCGTGGTGACCGTGTTAATACCCGCCATATCCTGTTGCGTCCGAAAGTCTCGGAAAAAGAACTGACCGAGGCTTGTGCCCGTCTGGATTCTATTGCAGATGATATTCGTGCTAACAAATTCACATTTGATGATGCCGCTGCCGTTATCTCACAAGATAAGGATACCCGCAACAATCACGGTATCATGGTGAACATCAATGAACATTCAGGTATCACTACTTCTAAGTTCCAGATGCAGGATCTTCCTCAAGACGTTGCTAAGGTAGTGGATAAGATGAATGTTGGCGAGATTTCCAAAGCTTTTACAATGATTAATGAGAAAGATGGAAAAGAAGTATGCGCTATCGTGAAATTGAAAACTAAAATCAATGGTCATAAAGCAACCATCGCGGAAGACTATCAGGATCTGAAAGAAATCGTAATGGATAAGCGTCGCGAAGAGGTGTTGCAGAAATGGATTCTGAACAAGCAAAAACACACTTATGTACGCATCAACGAAAACTGGCAGAAGTGTGACTTCAAGTATCCGGGTTGGGTCAAGAATGACTGATATAACCTTGCTTTGACTTTATATGCTGAAAAAGAATAAGAAAAATAAACAACAAGACAGGCATAGATGGCTCCTTATAGGCTTTCTATGCCTGTTTGGTGTATGTCTTGTGGCACAAGTGAGGCCGACGGGACAGAAACCCACGGCAGGGACTTCGACAAAATCGACTGCGGATACGTCTAAGACGGCTCCCAAAACCAAAACGTCGGCGGGTAATAAGAAACAATCGGACAACAAGAAGCAACCGGAGAATAAAAAGACCAAAGTTTACTTGCTCCATGCTGACGAAGGACAGGCGGATAAGCTGGCACGTCCGGATGTGCAGGTGTTGATTGGTAACGTGAAGTTGCGCCATGACAGTATGTATATGTACTGTGACAGTGCACTGATTTTTGAGAAAACCAACTCCGTAGAAGCCTTCAGCAATGTGCGTATGGAACAGGGAGATACCTTGTTCATCTATGGTGATTATCTTTATTATGACGGAATGACGCAAATTGCGCAACTTCGTGAAAACGTGAAGATGATTAACCGGAACACGACCCTGCTGACGGACAGCTTGAACTACGACCGTCTCTACGATCTCGGATATTATTTCGAGGGGGGAACTTTGATGGATGAAGAGAATGTACTGACTTCTGACTGGGGCGAATATAGCCCTGCAACAAAACAGTCGGTATTCAACCATGATGTGAAGTTGGTGAACCCTAAGTTTGTGTTGACCTCCGATACATTGAGGTATAATACCGAAAACAAAATAGCAGTGATTCTCGGACCTTCCAATATTGTCAGTGATAATAATCATATCTATTCGGAACGGGGATTCTATAACACATTGACCGAACAAGCGGAATTGTTGGACCGTTCGGTCCTGACCAATCAGGGGAAGAAACTTGTAGGCGACAGTCTGTTCTATGACCGGGTAATCGGTTACGGAGAAGCATTCGATAATGTGAAGATGACAGACTCCATCAATAAGAATATGCTGACGGGCGATTATTGTTTCTATAATGAATTGACGGACTCTGCGTTTGCAACAAAACGTGCTGTTGCTATCGATTATTCACAGGGAGACAGTCTTTATATGCATGGGGATACTTTGCAGATGGTGTCCTATAATCTGAATACCGATTCTTTGTACCGGTTGATGAAGGCTTACCATAAAGTACGTATGTATCGTACAGATGTTCAGGGAGTATGTGACTCACTGGTCTATAATTCGAAAGATTCTTGTATGACCATGTATACTGACCCTATTCTTTGGAATGACGGACAGCAACTGCTTGGTGAGCAGATCAAGATTTATATGAATGACAGCACGATTGACTGGGCGCACATTATCAACCAGGCGTTGACAGTGGAGATGAAAGACTCTATTCACTATAATCAAGTGTCCGGCAAGGAGATGAAAGCCTATTTCGTTAATGGAGATATGCGCCATATTGAAGTGATCGGTAATGTGCTGACAGCTTTTTATCCTGAAGAGAAAGACAGTACGATGACCGGATTTAATTGTCTGGAAGGTAGTATGCTGCATCTTTATATGAAGGATAAGAGAATGGAAAAAGGACTTTTTATCGGTAAATCCAACGGAACGATGTATCCGATGGACCAGATACCGCCTGATAAACTGCGTCTTCCCACTTTTGCCTGGTTCGACTATGTCCGTCCGCTAAATAAGGACGATATTTTCAACTGGCGCAGCAAGCGTGCGGGAGAAACATTGAAGCCGACTACCGACCGGCGACCAAAGACAGAAAAGCGAAACTTAATAAATATGAAGTAGTATGGGAATGTTTAACTCAATGAGAAAGCCCCGGGGCTTTAATCATCAATACATTTATGTAGACGAGCGGAAAGAAAAGCTCGCTAAGATGGAGGAGAACGCCAAACGTGACTTGGGGATGCTGCCGGAGAAAGAATTTAATCCGGAAGATATTCGCGGTAAATTCGTCGAAGGTACTACACATTTGAAAAGAAGAAAAGCAAGTGGCCGCAAACCGGTTTCTTTCGGAATCATACTGATAATCATTGCCTTCCTTCTCTATCTGTGGCATTATTTAGCAACAGGAAGCTGGAGTTTTTAATTGTTAATTTACGAAGTATGAGCGATATCATTCATTTGTTACCTGATTCGGTAGCTAACCAGATTGCTGCCGGTGAAGTGATACAACGTCCGGCATCTGTTATCAAGGAGCTAGTGGAGAATGCGATTGATGCAGATGCGCAAAATATACATGTGTTAGTGACTGATGCGGGTAAAACCTGTATTCAGGTGATTGATGATGGAAAAGGAATGTCCGAAACGGATGCCCGTCTCTCTTTTGAGCGGCATGCTACTTCCAAGATACGGGAAGCTGCGGACTTGTTTGCTTTGCGTACCATGGGATTTCGTGGGGAAGCATTGGCATCCATCGCAGCAGTGGCGCAGGTAGAACTGAAGACGCGTCCGGAATCGGAAGAACTGGGAACGAAACTGGTGATTGCGGGTTCTCAAGTGGAGAGCCAGGAGGCTATATCCTGTTCTAAAGGAAGTAACTTCTCTGTAAAGAACCTGTTCTTTAATGTGCCTGCCCGTCGTAAATTTTTGAAGGCTAATTCCACTGAATTGAGCAACATCCTTGCCGAATTTGAGCGTATCGCTTTGGTGCATCCGGAAGTTGCCTTTTCGCTTTATAGTAATGATTCGGAACTGTTCAATCTTCCGGTATCACAGTTACGCCAGCGTATTCTTGCTATTTTCGGTAAGAAGCTCAACCAGCAATTACTGAATATAGACGTGAACACTACCATGGTGAAAATCTCCGGATACGTAGCCAAACCGGAGACTGCCCGTAAGAAAGGAGCCCATCAGTATTTCTTTGTCAACGGACGTTATATGCGCCATCCTTATTTTCATAAGGCAGTCATGGAGGCTTATGAGCAGTTGATTCCCGCCGGTGAACAGATTTCCTATTTTATCTATTTTGATGTAGATCCGGCTAATATTGATGTGAATATTCACCCGACAAAGACCGAGATCAAGTTTGAGAATGAGCAGGCCATCTGGCAGATACTTTCAGCATCCGTTAAGGAATCGTTGGGTAAGTTCAGTGCTATCCCTTCCATTGATTTTGATACGGAGGATATGCCTGATATTCCGGCATTTGAGGAAAAGATATCTTCCGAACCTCCGAAGGTACATTATAATACAGATTATAATCCGTTTAAAGTCTCTGCCGGTGGCGGTGGTGGCGGATCGTATAGTCGTTCGAAAGTAGAATGGGAGGATTTGTACGGAGGGCTGACAAAAGCCAGTAAGATGAATAATCCGCAGCCGGAACCCGAAATGGATTGGGAGGATTCTTCTATTGGAGGCGAACCGGCCTTCGTGGAAGAAAAGATAGAGACGGTGACATCCGCCGCTTCTTCTACTTTGTATGCCAACGAACCGGTGATGGAAAAAGGAAATCAGCATTTGCAGTTTAAAGGGCGGTTTATTTTGACTTCAGTTAAATCGGGTCTGATGCTAATCGATCAACACCGGGCACATATACGGGTGCTTTTTGATCGCTATATGGTACAGATTCAACAGAAACAGGGAGTATCTCAAGGCGTTCTCTTCCCGGAAATATTACAATTACCGGCTTCAGAAGCTGCTGTTCTTCAAAGCATTATGGATGATTTGTCGGCAGTCGGCTTCGATTTGAGCAATCTGGGAGGCGGTAGCTATGCCATCAATGGCATCCCTTCGGGTATTGAAGGACTGAATCCGGTCGAACTGGTGCGTAATATGCTACATACAGCGATGGAAAAAGGGAATGACGTTAAGGAAGAAATCCAAAATATTCTGGCATTAACATTGGCGCGGGCAGCGGCTATTGTCTACGGACAGGTGTTGAGTAATGAAGAAATGGTAAGCCTTGTAGACAACCTTTTTGCCTGTCCCTCACCGAATTACACACCCGATGGGAAAACCGTTTTGACAACCATTAAGGAGGAGGACATCGAAAGATTATTCAAATAAAACAAATAAATTCATCTTTTCCTAAAACCTTTTAGTTCAGTTCGTGTTATTTAAATAGTTCAACAAAGAAAAAGATTTAAATAACCACTTAACTATTAGGTATATGAAAAAGATTCTGATGTTGCTGGCATTTGCCGGCGTTGCGTCTGTCGCTTCTGCGCAGCAGACAATGACTGTAACTGAATACGAAGTGATTCAGGTGCAAGATAAATATCAAGTAATAACTAATCCTTTCTGGAGTAACTGGTTCTTCTCTGTAGGAGGAGGTGCCCAGGTATTGTATGGAAACAATGACCATATCGGTAAGTTCAGAGATCGTGTTGCTCCCACATTTAACGTGTCTGTTGGTAAATGGGTAACTCCGGGATTCGGATTGCGTTTGCAGTACAGCGGATTACAAGCCAAAGGATTTACCACCAGCGAAAATGCTAATTATGTGGTTGGCGGTCCGAGAGAAGATGGTTCTTACAAACAAAGATGGGACTACATGAACTTGCATGGTGATTTGATGATTAACCTGAATGCACTTTTCGGTGGATACAATCCGAACCGTGTATATGAAATTATCCCTTATATTGGTGCCGGTTGGGCTCATGCTTATTCTCGTCCTCACACTAACTCCGCTACTTTCAATGCAGGTATTATCAACCGCTTCCGTTTGTCGAATGCTGTTGACTTGAATCTGGAATTGAGTGCAACAGGTCTGGAAGGCAAGTTTGACGGAGAACATGGAGGTAAACCCGATTATGATGGTATTTTAGGTGCTACCATCGGGGTGACTTATTATTTCCCGACTCGCGGATTCCAACGTCCGGTTCCACAGATTATCTCTGAACTTGAATTAAACCAGATGCGTAACCAGATGAATGCAATGGCAGCAGCTAATATGCAATTACAACAGCAGTTGGCAAATGCACAACAACCGGTTGAAGTAGAAGATACTGAAGAAGTTGTTATAACAGATACTAATATTGCTCCACGTACTGTATTCTTCAAGATCGGTTCTGATAAATTGTCTCCGCAGGAAGAAATGAACTTGTCATATCTTGCCAGCAAGATAAAAGAATCTCCGAACGCTACATACACAATCAACGGATATGCAGACTCTGCAACAGGTACTCCGGCTTTCAACCAGAAGTTGAGTTTGGAACGTGCACAAGTTGTTAAAGACCTGCTCGTTAAGAAGTATGGCATCTCTGCCGATAGATTGAAAGTTGCAGCCGGTGGTGGTGTTGACAAATTCGGTCAACCGATTCTGAACCGTGTAGTATTGGTCGAATCAGCACAGTAATCATATAATTTCAGTATTCGGCGATTCTTTGTGATCGCCTGCTGAAAGAGAGAAGGCGGCTGAAAGCGAATCCTGAAATAAGGTATTTTCGCTTTCAGCTGCCTTTTCTTTTCTTATTTTAGGACCATTAATACTTGCCTGGGCTTTTGATTATGAGTTTGAGGTATATGGAAGCGCTTACACTGATTATAAATGTAGGTTGTTTTACCTTGAAGAAGCATAGCTTTAGGGAACGTAAAGCATAGCTTTTGCCTACCTAAAGCTACGCTTTAGAGGGGGAATAAGAGGTACTCCACACTTCCCCTGCAAATAGCTATTTTTTCAATCCTCTTCACCTTTCTTCTGAACTCTCGATGAATAAACTGTTTGCGGGTGAAGGGAGGGCTTCTCATTACCGTATTCATCACATTACATATCGAAAAAATGTCATTACAGTGCTTTCTAAAATCATTGCATTAATTGTGGCAAACACTGCAATGTTTTTTTTAATCATCCCAATGAAAAAAATAATCTATTAGCATATTTGTTTTTGCTATTAGCATCTTCCTTTTAGCTATAATGATATTCTGATTAGCTATAATGAAATTACATACAAAGCAAAGTGAAAGGGCTTGAATCTCTGTTAATTCACTCTTGATTTGAATCATTCTTACTGGAATAATCGCTCTGTGTAGCAATATTTTATATATTTGTGATATGGAACTCAAATCTAAAATATTATGGACGATATAAATACCGTATACGCACTACTCGTTTTAATTATGTTTTTTGTTTTATTGAGTAGGCTGGATAATCGTTTTGGGAAGATAGAAAGAGAACTGAACGAGATAAAAAAACGGATGGATGATTATCTCAAAGTTCAGCAAAGAGGGGTTACTGAAAAGGTAAAGCTTGAAGGAGAAGCATTGAAAAAGGAAAACGAAGATATCTCTGCATCACCTCAAATAATAGAAAAAACTTCGACACTAGAGACTAAACAGCAAAAAGAAACTGTACCGAAAAAACAGAAGCCGTTTGTTGAAACAGTTATCCGTGAGGCACTGGAAGGAACACGTGAAAAGACGGTTGAAACAGAACTGGAAGATGTTTGTGTTGAGGCTGTTCCGAAACAAAAGAAACAAGTGAACTATGAGAAGTTCATCGGTGAGAATCTCTTCGGAAAGATCGGTATCCTAATATTCGTCATCGGTGTAGGCTTCTTTGTGAAGTATGCTATTGATAAGAATTGGATCAATGAGACTTTCCGTACCGTACTTGGTTTTCTGACGGGAGCTGTATTGCTGGTCGTTGCCGAACGGTTGCAAAAGAAGTATCGTACATTTAGCTCGTTGCTTGCGGGTGGTGCTTTTGCTGTATTCTATCTTACGGTTGCCATTGCATTCCATTATTATCATATCTTCTCGCAGACTATGGCGTTTATCATTCTGATAGGCGTCACTGTATTTATGTCTGTTTTGTCTGTGGTATACAATCGGCGCGAACTGGCCATCATTTCACTTGTCGGAGGATTTCTTGCACCTTTCATCGTAAGCAGTGGAGAGGGAAGTTATCTGGTACTGTTCACTTATGTAAGTATCCTGAATCTCGGTATGTTCGGACTTTCCATTTATAAGAAGTGGGGTGAGCTTCCGATGATCTCATTTGTCTTTACCTGGCTGATAATGGGAATCTTTCTTTTATTTAGCTATACCTCCAGTTCTACAGTTATTTCGGGGCACTTGTTTTTGTTTACCACTCTGTTTTATTTTATCTTTCTACTTCCGGTGTTCTCTATTCTTCGTGGGGAAGATATGCGAACAATGAGTCGGGGGCTGGTATTCGTCATTATAACGAATAACTTTATTTATCTGCTTTCGGGAGCTTTGTTCTTGCGGAATATGGGATGGTCTTTCAAAGCAAGCGGTTTGTTGAGCCTGTTCATTGCTCTTGTTAATTTAGGACTGGTGCTTTGGTTATGGAAGAGCCGGAAAGACTATAAATTCCTGGTGTATACCACTCTGGGGCTTGTGTTGACATTTGTCTCTATTACCGTTCCGATTCAGTTGGATGGAAACTGTATAACATTAGTTTGGGCGTCAGAAATGGTGTTATTATTATGGCTTTATATCAAGTCGAGAATCCGGGTATATGAATATGCGGCAAAGATACTGGTGGGACTCACCTTTATTTCTTACCTGATGGATATATATAATGTAGTAATGCATGAGCATCATGCTGTCAGCACTATTTTCCTGAACAGTTCATTTGCCACCTCTTTGTTTGTAGGGCTGGCTATGGGAGCATTTGCTCTGTTGATGGGGTATTATAGACCATTCTTCTCTACAGCCCGTCAACTGGAATATGGTTTCTGGAATCCTTTCATGCTTTTTGTCTCTGTAGCCATACTTTATTATACATTTATGATGGAGTTTCACCTGCATTTTGAGGGAGCTACGAGGAGCGGAGCAATGTTCTTGTTTACTGCCATTGCCATTTCGAGTGTTTGTTATTCTTTTAGAAAACGATTCCCGATCACCCAATGTCTGACTTTCTATATGTTAGCTATTGGGATAAATACGCTTGTATATATCATAAATATATGGGGAGATCAATGGGAGAACATGGCTTTTGTGCCTGTTGTACTACGATGGTTCACGGCAGCATTTGTAATAGCGAATATATGCTATGTGGCACGCCAATACTATCTATTAATCGGCATCAAGAGTCGTTTCACTATTTATCTCAATATTCTGGTCACTCTTCTTTGGGTGACAATGGTACGCTCTTTCCTCTGGCAGGTAGGAGTGGATGATTTCAGTGCCGGACTTTCGCTTTCATTAAGTATTGCCGGATTTGTTCAGATGGGACTAGGGATGCGTTTGCATCAGAAAGTCATGCGCATGATAAGCCTTTCGACTTTTGGAATCGTTCTGCTTAAACTTGTATTTGATGATTTGTGGGCAATGCCTACTATCGGTAAGATCATTGTATTCATCATTCTCGGACTGATATTACTGATACTTTCATTCCTTTATCAGAAATTAAAGGATGTATTATTCAAGAATGATGAAGATGAAGTTAGCTAAATCTTAAATTATATATTATAATAAAGGCTGCCATTCTTTCTTAGAGTAGGCAGCCTTTACTTTATATGATACGTTTTTATGCAAACTTCCTTATTCCTGTGAGAAACGTTTTACCTGTTCCTCGATTAACTCCTTGTCATCGAAATAATTAATCTTCATTGCTTTTTTCACATCTGCCAAAGTCTCGGCAGCAGCAGCTCTGGCTACTTCGCATCCTTGCTGAAGCATGTCATAGATAGCCGGAATATCTTTGCTGAACTCTTTACGACGATTACGAATCGGTTCGAGTATTTCTTGCATAATAGAATTCAGGAAACGTTTCACTTTTACGTCGCCCAGTCCGCCGCGTTGATAATGTGCTTTCAATTCTGCCAGATTCGGATAATCCGGTAAGTAGCGTTCGAAATGTTCGGGGAGGCAGAAGGCGTCAAGGTAAGTGAATACGGTGTTACCTTCAATCTTTCCCGGGTCTTGTACACGGAGATGTCCCGGATCGGTATACATACTCATGATCTTCTTCTGGATTTCTTCCGGTTCTTCCGAAAGGTAGATACAGTTTCCGAGTGATTTACTCATTTTAGCTTTACCGTCAGTTCCCGGAAGACGCAGGCAGGCTGCATTGTCCGGCAACAGGATTTCCGGTTCTACCAATGTCTCACCATATATATAGTTGAAACGGCGAACGATTTCACGAGCCTGTTCAAGCATTGGTTCCTGGTCTTCACCCACAGGGACAGTTGTTGCACGGAATGCTGTGATGTCCGCTGCCTGGCTGATAGGATAAGTGAAGAAACCTACAGGAATACTTGCTTCAAAGTTGCGCATCTGGATTTCCGATTTCACAGTCGGGTTACGTTGCAGGCGAGATACGCTTACAAGGTCCATATAATAGAAACTAAGCTCGCATAATTCCGGAATTTGCGACTGTATGAAGATGGTAGCTTTAGACGGATCTATGCCACAAGCCAGATAGTCAAGGGCTACTTCAATTACATTCTGACGCACCTTCTCCGGATTGTCTATATTGTCTGTCAATGCCTGCGAATCGGCAATGAAGATAAACATCTTGCTATAATCACCTGCGTTTTGCAGGTCAACTCTGCGTTTCAACGAGCCTACATAGTGACCGATATGAAGTCTTCCGGTAGGACGGTCGCCCGTCAATATGATTTTTTCTTTTCCCATATTTTATTACCTTATTATATAATGGCGACAAAGATAAGGATAAAAACTGAAAGATACATCAAAATGTAGTTACTTCATGATTTGTGCTTACTATGATAAAAAAGTATTCATTAAAAAGCTAACGGAAAAAACAACCGTTTCATTGACGCGGTAAACTATTTCAGTAAAAAATGAACGTTTCTTTTTGTCATTTGCAAAATATGTCGTTACTTTGCACAAATTTTGATATTAACAATGAATCAACAGGAAATCAGAAGTAAGTATTATCTACATTCGGATGTTTTGCACCCGGAAACGGCAGACTTCTTCTCTTTTCTCCAAAAACGATATTTTAGTTCTTTGGTAATGCGTTAATCCTTTTTTGAGGGTAACGCATTTTTTTTATGGACGAACTTAGAAATAACAACTTATTATAACAACAAAAGAAATGGAAAAGGAAATCAAGAAAGTTCTCGTTTTGGGTTCTGGAGCACTCAAAATCGGACAAGCCGGAGAGTTCGACTACTCTGGTTCACAAGCACTGAAAGCTTTGAAAGAAGAAGGTATCAGCTCAGTATTGGTAAACCCGAACATCGCAACCATTCAGACTTCTGAAGGTATTGCCGATAAAGTGTATTTCCTTCCCGTAAATACTTATTTTGTAGAAGAAATTATCAAGAAAGAACGTCCTGATGGTATCTTGCTGGCATTCGGCGGACAGACTGCGTTGAACTGCGGTGCGGAACTCTACACACAGGGTATTCTTGATAAATACGGAGTAAAGGTGCTTGGTACATCGGTAGAAGCTATCATGTATACAGAAGACCGTGATTTGTTCGTGAAGAAACTGAACGAAATCGAGATGAAGACTCCGGTTAGCCAGGCAGTAGAAAACATGGAAGATGCCATTGCTGCTGCACGCAGAATCGGTTATCCTGTCATGGTACGTTCTGCTTATGCATTGGGTGGTCTTGGTAGCGGTATCTGTGCCGACGAAGAAGAATTCCTGAAATTGGCTGAAAGCTCCTTTGCTTTCTCTAAACAGATTCTGGTAGAAGAATCGTTGAAAGGCTGGAAAGAAATCGAATTTGAAGTGATCCGTGACGCTAACGACCATTGCTTCACAGTAGCCAGCATGGAAAACTTTGACCCGCTGGGTATCCATACCGGTGAATCCATCGTAGTGGCTCCTACCTGTTCACTGGATGATAAAGAATTGACTCTGTTGAAGGAACTTTCTACTAAATGTATCCGTCACCTCGGTATCGTGGGTGAGTGTAACATTCAGTATGCTTTCAACTCTGATACGGACGACTACCGTGTGATTGAAGTAAATGCCCGTTTGAGCCGTTCTTCTGCATTGGCGTCTAAAGCTACCGGTTATCCGTTGGCATTCGTTGCTGCTAAAGTAGCACTCGGCTATACACTCGACCAGATTGGTGAGATGGGGACTCCGAATTCTGCATACGTAGCTCCGCAACTTGACTACTATATCTGTAAAATCCCTCGTTGGGACTTGACGAAGTTTGCCGGTGTATCCCGTGAAATCGGTTCAAGCATGAAATCGGTAGGTGAAATCATGTCTATCGGTCGCTCTTTTGAAGAAATCATCCAGAAAGGTCTTCGTATGATCGGTCAGGGTATGCATGGTTTCGTAGGTAATGACGAACTGCACTTTGACGATTTGGATAAAGAACTTTCCCGTCCGACTGACTTGCGTATCTTCTCTATCGCACAAGCAATGGAAGAAGGTTATACCATCGAACGTATTCATGACCTGACTAAGATCGATCCCTGGTTCCTTGGCAAACTGAAAAATATCGTAGACTACAAAGCGAAACTGTCTACCTATAATAAGGTAGAAGATATACCTGCCGATGTAATGCGTGAAGCTAAAGTGTTAGGTTTCTCCGACTTCCAGATCGCCCGTTTCGTACTGAATCCAACCGGAAACATGGAGAAAGAAAACCTGGCAGTGCGTGCTCATCGTAAATCTATGGGTATCCTCCCGGCTGTAAAACGTATTAATACAGTTGCTTCCGAACATCCGGAACTGACTAACTATCTGTATATGACTTATGCAGTGGAAGGTTATGATGTAAACTATTATAAGAATGAAAAATCAGTAGTCGTACTGGGTTCGGGTGCTTACCGTATCGGTAGCTCTGTAGAATTTGACTGGTGTTCGGTAAATGCCGTTCAGACAGCCCGCAAATTGGGTTACAAATCTATCATGATTAACTACAACCCTGAAACGGTTTCTACTGACTATGATATGTGCGACCGTCTGTACTTCGACGAGCTTTCGTTCGAACGTGTACTCGACGTAATCGATCTGGAACAACCTCGCGGTGTGATTGTCTCTGTAGGTGGACAGATTCCGAACAACCTGGCTATGAAACTTTACCGCCAGTCGGTTCCTGTATTGGGTACTTCTCCGATCTCTATCGACCGTGCTGAAAACCGTAACAAGTTCTCTGCTATGCTTGACCAACTGGGTATCGACCAGCCGGCATGGATGGAACTTACCAGTCTCGAAGAGGTGAAAGGATTCGTAGAAAAAGTAGGCTATCCGGTATTGGTTCGTCCTTCTTACGTTCTTTCGGGAGCTGCTATGAATGTTTGCTACGATGACGAAGAATTGGAAAACTTCCTGAAGATGGCTGCCGAAGTTTCTAAAGAATACCCGGTAGTTGTTTCTCAATTCCTTGAAAATACAAAAGAAATTGAATTTGATGCTGTTGCCCAGAATGGTGAAGTGGTGGAATACGCAATTTCTGAACATGTGGAATTTGCCGGTGTTCACTCCGGTGACGCTACACTGGTATTCCCGGCACAGAAGATTTACTTTGCAACGGCACGCCGTATCAAGAAAATCAGCCGTCAGATTGCTAAAGAACTTAATATCTCCGGTCCGTTCAATATCCAGTTCCTGGCTCGTAACAACGAAGTGAAAGTAATCGAATGTAACTTGCGTGCTTCTCGTAGTTTCCCGTTTGTTTCTAAAGTACTGAAACGTAACTTCATCGAAACAGCTACCCGCATCATGTTGGATGCTCCGTACTCACGTCCGGATAAATCTGCATTTGATATCGACTGGATTGGTGTAAAAGCATCTCAGTTCTCTTTCTCTCGTCTGCACAAGGCTGACCCGGTATTGGGTGTGGATATGTCTTCTACAGGTGAAGTTGGATGTATCGGTGATGATTTCTCTGAAGCATTGCTGAATGCAATGATCGCTACCGGATTCAAGATTCCTGAAAGAGCAGTAATGTTCTCTTCCGGTGCTATGAAGTCGAAAGTGGATTTGCTGGATGCCAGCCGTATGCTGTTTGCTAAGGGATATCAGATTTATGCTACTGCCGGAACTGCTGCATTCCTGAATGCTCATGGAGTAGACGCGACTCCGGTTTACTGGCCGGATGAGAAACCAGGTGCAGGGAATAATGTAATGAAGATGATCGCTGACCATAAGTTTGACCTGATCGTAAACATTCCGAAGAATCATAGCAAACGTGAATTAACGAATGGCTATCGTATCCGTCGTGGTGCAATCGATCACAACATTCCATTGATTACAAATGCTCGTCTGGCAAGTGCCTTTATCGAAGCATTCTGTGAATTGAAATTGGGTGATATTCAGATCAAGAGCTGGCAGGAATATAAATAAACTGCTTTAGCTGTTTATCAAAATAAAAAGAACTCCCTCTTTGGAATGCCAAAGGGGGAGTTTTTTGTTTAAGTTGTCTTGTTGCGAATAGATGTTTTCTGTTATTTGCTTACACGATAATTGTGTACTTTCAGATTCTCTATCCGGCTATTGAAGTTTCCGGCTTTCTCGAGCGGGAAAACCAATGTGCGTATATAACTCATAGAATCTTTTCCTGCATTGAAATAACATTTCTGTATGTTCATTTCTTCAACAACCTTTCCGTTTACTCTGAGTGTGGTACTACGATGATCGCCTTCAATCTGAATGGTCGCTTTCTCTCCCGGATTCACTTTATATGGGAACGTATTCAAATAACCATCGCGTGCAAAACCCATCATCCCTCGAATTGGATCTGCTAGATAGAATACGGCATTGGGTGAACGGAACAATTCTGTTCCGCTTTTCTCTGGTGCTCCGGTAATGTCGAAGCTGACTGTATAATTATAGCCGATTTCCGGGTAAGTGGAAGTGCTGCCGGGAGCAACGCTAGAACGCTCATATACCAATGCCGGACTCTTGCCGATTCTTCCCAATTGATTGACTCCGGGGGCTTCACTGATAGCACTACGCTTTTCATTATACACTTCGAATGGCAGACTGGTTTCTTTCCCTGTCCATGTCTTTACTGCTAGAGTTTGTAACGCAGGGAATACACGGTGATGAATGTCTTTCACGGAAATTCCATTACCTGCATGGTCGTTCCAGATGGCAAACATGCCACCGAGAATAGCAGGGTGCTTTTCTTCGAATACGGCTTTCCCGATATGTGCCGGTGTCCATTCTTTATATAAAAATACCTCGTTAAGATAATCCTGATAGTAACCGGCTAATGGAACAATGTAAACCATTGCATCCGGAATGCTGATTAGCTGGTAGCCGTCTTTTATCATGGTTGCTGGGTCGGCATATCCGTTATACCAGGCATTCATAATGATATTTTCTGATTTGACAGGGGTGTCTCCTTTAGCATGAGTGAGAGCGCCCCATATCACGGCTTGTTTGCCAAAGCCTTCTACCAGCCGGATATAATGGTCGGTGAAAGCCCGGAATTTTTCTACTACCTCTTTCTTGGCATTCGAGTATTCGTCGGTACCGATATGCACACGCTTGCCCACGAATACAGGGTCGTCACCTTTCAGGTATTCTTTGAACAGATCGTCTGCAAATTGATAGGTTTCCGGTTTGAATAAGTCAAGATGATCCATTCCGTACTCCTTGCTCCCAATTTCCGGTTTGTAATGAGTGAATGCTAATGAATGTGCCGGAATATCAATTTCCGGTATAATCTCTACAAAGTTGGTTGCAGCTTGTTTTTGAAAATCAATAAATTCTTTTTTAGAATAAGAACCGTCGCGGGCTGTGAGTCCCGGATAAGTTTCGGACTCCAGACGGAAAGCAGCATAAGTCTTGTCCCAGTTGTTATCAAAATATTGCTTGAATCCATTATCATTCAGATGGACTTGCAGGGTATTCATCTTGTAATAAGCCATTATTTTTACCAGATCCTGAAGATAGCTCATCGGAATAAATTTACGACCGCAGTCTATCATGAATCCCCGGATGGAGTAGTCGGGGTAGTCGCGGATTATTCCTTTAGGAAATGAGTGCTCCTGGCTTTGTTCTGCTATTTGCAAGAGGGTACGTGTGCTCCAGTAAAGCCCTGTCAGGGTGGGGGCAGAAGTCGTGATCCGATCGGTAATCTTGATTTCATAGCCCTCTTCTCCCAGCTTTTTGTCAGCTGACAGTGATAGGATGAAGTCTCCGGGTGTGGCTTTGCCTTGAGTTACGCTTAATGTTTTTCCGAACATTTGCTGATAATCGTCGGCAAACATTTGGGCTATTCTCTGCAATTCTGGATTTGCAGAGGTGCATACTATCTTCGCATTTGTTCCCGGAGTGAAATTACCATCTTTTCCTGTCCATTGTTTGAGTTCGGGGACAACAAAAGGTTTAGAGTTTACGCTGGCATAGGATAAACTGCCATACAAACAGAAGATTGTCAATAAGCATAACACTTTCAGGGGGATTAGTGTGTATGTCATAATGGGGGTGTTTTTGTTATTAATAAATGATTAAAGTTAATTATTGGCTGAATTTAGGGATAATCTGTCTATTAGCCAGCAAGAGAAGCGATTTATTTTTTATTTTTGTTTTTCGAAAAGATAAAATCAGATTTAACAATGTTAGTACTTCTATCTTGTGCCAAGACTATGAGTGAAACTTCAAAGGTGAAAGTTCCTTTGAAAACGGTTCCACGATTTCAAAAAGAAGCTTCCGGGATTGCTTTGCAGATGTCACAGTTTTCGGTGGACGAACTGGAACGCCTGTTGCGTGTGAATGCTAAAATAGCTGTGGAAAATTACAAGCGTTATCAGGCTTTTCATGCGGAGGGTACACCGGAACTGCCTGCTTTATTGGCTTATACCGGAATTGTGTTCAAACGGTTGAATGCAAAAGATTTCTCGAAAGTAGAATTTGAATATGCGCAGGAACACTTGCGGCTGACTTCTTTTTGTTATGGACTGTTGAGGCCTTTGGACGTTATTCGTTCCTATCGGTTGGAAGGAGATGTAGTGCTGCCTGAACCGGGTAATCAGACGATGTTTTCTTATTGGCAGTCCCGTTTGACGGATGTGTTCATTGAAGACATCAAGAAAGCCGGCGGCATACTTTGCAATTTGGCCAGTGACGAGATGAAAAGCTTGTTTGATTGGAAGCGGGTGGAAAAAGAGGTGCATGTCATCACTCCCGAATTTCAAGTATGGAAGAATGGAAAATTGGCTTCGATAGTAATATATATCAAAATGTCCCGTGGTGAAATGACACGGTTCATTCTGAAGAATCGAATTGAAAATCCGGAGGATCTGAAAAGCTTCTCTTGGGAAGGGTTTGAATTTAACGAATCTCTTTCGAACGAAAAGAAGTTTGTATTTACTAACGGCAAAGAAATATAAGGTATGACGGAAGTTGAGAAGATGCGTAGTAGCCAGTTGGCTGATATGTCTGCACCGGAGTTGCAGGTACGTTTTGAACATGCCAAAAAACTATTGGCACGTATGCGGGGAATGAGTACGTACGATGAGGGTTATAGAGAATTATTGGATAAGTTGGTACCGGGGATTCCTGAAACTTCCATTATATGCCCGCCTTTCCATTGCGATCACGGAGACGGAATCAAGTTGGGTGAACATGTGTTTGTTAATGCCAATTGCACTTTCCTGGATGGAGGATATATCACAATTGGTACTCATACACTGGTCGGTCCTTGTGTGCAGATTTATACGCCTCATCATCCGATGGATTATCAGGAAAGAAGAGGCTCTAAGGAATATGCTTATCCGGTGACGATTGGCGAAGACTGCTGGATTGGTGGCGGCGCTATTATCTGTCCCGGTGTGACGATTGGTAATCGTTGTGTGATAGGAGCGGGGAGTGTTGTGACGAAAGATATTCCCGACGACAGTGTTGCAGTCGGGAATCCGGCACGGGTGATTCGTAAATAAGTTGCTTTATCTGGTAGACAGACTGGACGAAGTGAAAGTTGTGAGAAAAAAAACTTTTTTGTATTATTTGTTGATAATCAGAGCTTTTCTTTATTGCGCAAAAACTTTCTTGAAAAATAATACATGAAATGTTTGCAGAATTCAAAAAATGCCGTACCTTTGCATCGCTTTTGAAACGGAAGTGTACGGGCGTTTAGCTCAGCTGGTTCAGAGCATCTGCCTTACAAGCAGAGGGTCGGCGGTTCGAATCCGTCAACGCCCACACAAAAAAAACGAAACACTTCCGGCTCATTAACAAGGGCGTTTAGCTCAGCTGGTTCAGAGCATCTGCCTTACAAGCAGAGGGTCGGCGGTTCGAATCCGTCAACGCCCACTATAAAACAGAGTCTTACGAAGAAATTCGTGAGGCTTTTTTTATTTCTTACCGCTTTTATACAAACTTTCTCTATCCTTTTGCTCTATAACTCAGGAAAAAGAGTTAATTTTGCAGTCTGATAATTATCTAAGAAAACGTATGGAACTTGATGTATTAACGGCCATATCTCCGATTGATGGTCGATATAGAGGCAAAACTAAAGCTTTGGCAGCTTATTTCTCTGAATTTGCACTGATTAAATACCGTGTACAGGTAGAGGTGGAATACTTTATCACCTTGTGCGAACTCCCTTTGCCGCAATTAAAAGGAATCGATAGCAATGTGTACGAAACTTTACGGAATATCTACCGTAACTTCTCTGAAGCAGACGCACAGCGCATTAAAGATATCGAAAGTGTAACTAACCACGACGTGAAAGCTGTAGAATACTTCCTGAAAGAAGAATTTGACAAGATGGGCGGAATGGATGACTACAAAGAGTTTATCCACTTCGGATTGACTTCTCAGGATATTAACAATACGTCTGTTCCTCTTTCTATCAAAGAAGCATTGGAACAGGTTTACTATCCGTTGATTGAAGAACTGATTGCACAGTTGAAGACTTATGCAACAGAATGGGCTAACATTCCAATGCTTGCCAAAACTCACGGTCAACCGGCTTCTCCTACTCGTTTAGGCAAGGAAGTGATGGTATTCGTTTACCGTCTCGAACGTCAGCTGGCTATGCTGAAGGCATGTCCGATTACCGCTAAGTTTGGTGGTGCTACCGGAAATTACAATGCGCATCATGTAGCTTATCCTCAATATGACTGGAAACAATTCGGTAATCGGTTTGTTGCAGAGAAACTGGGATTGGAGCGCGAAGAATATACAACGCAGATTTCGAACTATGATAACCTTTCTGCTGTTTTTGATAGTATGAAGCGTATCAATACGATTATGGTCGATATGAATCGTGACTTCTGGCAGTACATCTCTATGGAGTACTTCAAGCAGAAGATCAAAGCCGGAGAAGTGGGTTCGAGTGCCATGCCGCATAAAGTGAATCCGATTGACTTTGAAAATGCGGAAGGTAACCTGGGTATAGCAACGTCTATCCTGGAACATTTGGCTGTGAAACTTCCTGTTTCCCGTTTGCAGCGCGACTTGACAGACTCGACAGTGCTGCGTAATGTAGGTGTGCCTTTCGGTCATATCGTGATTGCTATTCAGAGTTCTTTGAAGGGATTGCGTAAACTGTTGCTGAACGAACCAGCTATCTATCGTGACTTGGATAACTGTTGGAGCGTAGTGGCAGAAGCTATTCAAACTATTCTGCGCCGTGAGGCTTATCCGCATCCGTATGAAGCTTTGAAAGCGTTAACCCGCACCAACCAAGCTATTACAGAAAGTTCTATTAAAGAGTTTATCGAAGAATTGAATGTAAGCGAAGATATTAAAAAAGAGTTAAGAGCAATCACTCCCCATACATATACGGGGCTTTAATTGTTTACTTATATAATAAACGTGTTTTTTAAATAGGCCGTGAGGCCAAAGTCTAATTTTATTCGAATAAAAAAATGAGCACAGAAAACGAAGAATGGCGCGAAAATTCTTTCAATGAAGAGAATACAGGTGCCGGCCGTGATGGTAACAGGTCTTACAACAGAGAAGGTGGAGAACGTCCGTATCGCCCTTCTTACAACCGTGAAGGCGGGGATCGTCCGTATCGCCCGCGATTTAATGCCAACAATGAAGGAGGCGAACGCCCGCAGCGTTCGTACGGTGACCGCTCTTATGGCGACCGTCCCCAACGTCCTTCTTACAATCGTGAAGGTGGAGATCGTCCGTATCGTCCTCGCTTCAATAACAATAATGAAGGAGGTGAACGCCCGCAACGTCCTTACAACCGCGAAGGTGGTTCTTATGACCGTCCTCAACGTCCTTCTTACAACCGTGAAGGTGGTTCTTATGACCGTCCTCAACGTCCCCGTTTCAATAGCGGCGAAGGTGGTGAGCGTCCGTCTTATGGCGACCGTCCTCAACGTCCTTCTTACAACCGTGAAGGTGGCGACCGTCCTTACCGTCCCCGCTTTAATAACGGCGAAGGTGGCGACCGTCCTCAACGTCCTTCTTACAACCGTGAAGGTGGTGACCGTCCGTATCGTCCCCGTTTCAATAACGGCGAAGGTGGCGGCTATCGCAGCAATAACGGCGGTGGGGGAGGTTACCGTCCGAGATACAACAATGACCGTTCACAAGGAGGCTATCGTCCTCGTCCGCGTACCGGCGATTATGATCCGAATGCTAAGTATAGCGTAAAGAAACAGATCGAGTACAAGGAACAGTTTGTTGATCCGAATGAACCGATTCGTCTGAATAAGTTCCTGGCTAATGCCGGTGTTTGTTCACGTCGCGAGGCTGATGAGTTTATCACAGCAGGTGTGGTTTCTGTAAACGGTGAGGTAGTAACGGAATTGGGTACAAAGATCAAGCGTTCGGATGTGGTTAAGTTCCACGACGAACCGGTAAGCATTGAACGCAAGGTATATGTATTGCTGAATAAACCGAAAGATACCGTTACTACATCGGACGATCCGCAGGAACGCCGTACAGTAATGGATTTGGTGAAAGGCGCTTGCAACGAACGTATTTATCCGGTAGGACGTCTGGACCGTAACACGACTGGTGTACTGTTACTGACGAATGACGGTGATCTGGCTTCCAAGCTGACACACCCGAAATTCCTGAAGAAGAAAATTTATCATGTTCATCTGGACAAGAACCTGACTAAAGCAGATATGGAGCAGATTGCAGCTGGTATCCAGTTGGAAGATGGCGAAATCCATGCAGATGCGATCAGCTATACAGATGATTTCAAGAAAGACCAGGTAGGTATCGAAATTCACTCCGGTAAGAACCGTATCGTTCGCCGTATTTTCGAATCACTGGGTTATAAAGTAGTAAAACTCGACCGTGTATTCTTCGCCGGGCTGACCAAAAAAGGTCTGCGTCGCGGAGACTGGCGTTACCTGTCGGAAGCAGAAGTAAACTACCTCCGCATGGGTTCGTTTGAGTAATAAGTCAATAAATAACAACTTGACAGAGGACGGGGAAAGAAAGCAGGAAAGAATTCATCCTGCATTTGAAACCTCGTCTTCTTGTATCTAAAAAGAAAAAGTTAAATGGAAAAGATTGGTAGAACAAAAATTGTTGACCTGTTGAAGCGCACAGACATTGGCGCTATGGTTAATGTGAAAGGATGGGTTCGCACCCGTAGAGGTAGCAAACAAGTAAACTTTATCGCACTGAATGACGGTTCTACAATAAATAATTTGCAGATCGTAGTAGATTTGGCTAATTTCGATGAAGAGATGCTGAAACTGATTACTACCGGCGCTTGTATCAGCGTGAACGGAGAAATGGTAGAATCAGTGGGTTCCGGACAGAAAGTGGAAGTACAGGCTCGTGAAATCGAAGTGCTGGGTACTTGCGATAATACATATCCATTACAGAAGAAAGGCCACTCTATGGAATTCTTGCGCGAGATTGCTCACTTGCGTCCGCGTACCAATACATTCGGTGCTGTGTTCCGCATCCGTCACAACATGGCGATTGCTATTCACAAGTTCTTCCATGAAAAGGGCTTCTTCTATTTCCATACGCCGATCATTACGGCTTCCGATTGTGAAGGTGCCGGACAGATGTTCCAAGTGACTACCATGAACCTGTATGACTTGAAGAAAGACGAGAGAGGTTCTATCTCTTATGAAGATGATTTCTTCGGTAAGCAGGCAAGTCTGACTGTTTCCGGTCAGCTGGAAGGTGAGCTGGCAGCTACTGCTTTGGGCGCTATCTACACATTCGGTCCTACGTTCCGTGCCGAAAACTCCAACACTCCCCGCCACTTGGCAGAGTTCTGGATGATTGAGCCGGAAGTGGCTTTCAACGACATTACAGACAACATGGACTTGGCAGAAGAGTTCATCAAATATTGTGTGAAATGGGCGTTGGATAACTGTGCGGATGATGTGAAGTTCCTGAACGATATGTTCGACAAAGGCTTGATTGAACGTCTGCAAGGTGTATTGAAAGATGATTTCGTACGTTTGCCTTATACAGATGGTATCAAGATTCTTGAAGAAGCTGTTGCGAAAGGACATAAGTTCGAATTCCCGGTTTACTGGGGCGTGGACCTGGCTTCCGAACACGAACGTTTCTTAGTGGAAGAACACTTCAAACGTCCGGTGATTCTGACTGACTATCCGAAGGAAATCAAGGCCTTCTATATGAAGCAGAACGAAGACGGTAAGACTGTACGTGCCATGGACGTTCTTTTCCCGAAAATTGGTGAAATTATCGGTGGTTCTGAACGTGAAGCCGACTATAACAAGCTGATGACCCGTATTGAAGAAATGCACATCCCGATGAAGGATATGTGGTGGTATCTGGATACCCGTAAGTTCGGTACTTGTCCTCACTCCGGTTTCGGATTAGGGTTCGAACGTCTGTTATTGTTTGTAACAGGTATGGCGAATATCCGTGACGTGATACCGTTCCCGCGTACACCAAGAAATGCTGATTTCTAATATTTCGGTATATTTATGTAAAACTCGCATAATCTTCAGGTTATGCGAGTTTTTTTATGCTCTGAATTGCTGTATTCTCAAAATAAATCTTTATATTTGGAAATACGCATTCGAGAGTGTTAACTAAAATAATACAACAATGAAAAAGCTCTATTTCTTTACCATGCTTTCAATAATGTTGTTAGCGGTAACAGGTGCGACGGCCCAGAAGAAAACCAAATTCAAAGCGGCCGATTTGAAAGGTATTTGGCAGCTCTGCCATTATGTATCCGAGTCTCCCGATGTTCCGGGAGCGTTGAAACCCAGTAATACATTTAAAGTATTGAGTGATGACGGACAAATCGTTAACTTTACCATTATTCCCGGTGCGGATGCAATTATTACTGGATATGGTACTTATAAACAACTCACGGACGATTCTTATAAGGAAAGCATCGAGAAGAACATTCATCTCCCGATGCTGGACAATCAGGACAATATTTTGGAATTTGAGATTAAAGACAATGATTATCTCCATCTGAAATATTTTATCAAGAATGATTTGAATGGAAATGAGTTGAACACCTGGTATTATGAAACCTGGAAGAGGGTGGAAATGCCGGCTAAATTTCCGGAAGATATTGTGAGATAGAAGAGCGCGTACTTTTGGGTGGAGGCACGGATTTTGCAAAAGGCTGCATAGTTGTTTGGTTATGCCTGACAACAGCTTATTTGGTAAAATCCGTGCCTGTTTTTCTATAAAAGATAAAAACAAAGCACTTTTGGACAAAATCAAAGTCCGTAGAAATAGAAACAAAAATGAAAAAATAGATTTGCAAAGGGTTTGTCTGCGACTTGCTCTAACTTTGTTGCCAGTAATAGAATACAGTAACAAAATAAAGTGGAACAATGAAAAACAAACTTTTACTGGCGGTAGGGAGTATGGCGCTCCTGACTGCTTGCGATGCTTCAAAAGGAAATGAGATGGCATGGTTTGATCATGCAGTGAAAACATCGGGACATCAGTTGCTCTATATGGCAGAACAATTGAAGAATGAACCGGATACCGCCTGTTTTCCCCGTTCTATTAAAGAAGGAAAGTACAGACTGGAGCACCCCACAGATTGGACGAGTGGTTTCTATCCCGGTTCCATGTGGCTGGCATACGAGTTGACCGGTGATGAGGCTCTCGCAAAAGAGGCGCGTAAATATACGGACCGTCTGCAGGATATGCAATATTATACGGGTAATCACGATTTGGGTTTTATGATGTTTTGCAGTTATGGGCAGGGCATCCGTTTGAAACCGGAGCCAACGGACAGTTTGATTCTGATTCATTCTTCAGAAAGCTTGTGCTCCCGTTTTCGTCCGGAAGTCGGACTGATTCGTTCGTGGGATTTCGGCGATTGGAGTTATCCGGTGATTATTGATAATATGATGAACCTTGAAATGCTGTTCTGGGCTTCGGAGCAAACCAATAATCCGAAATATCGTGAAATAGCCATCTCTCATGCCGACAAAACGTTGAAGAATCACTTTCGGGAGGACATGACCTCCTACCATGTGGTGAGCTATCTGGCAGATAGCGGTGAGGTAGAGTCGAAAGGAACCTTTCAGGGATATGCCGATTCTTCTGCTTGGGCGCGTGGACAGGCTTGGGGAGTGTATGGTTATACCATGTGTTATCGCTTCACTAAGCAACAGAGCTATCTGGATGCCGCTCATAAAATAGCGCGGTTCATTATCGATCACCGTCCGTCCGAAAATGACTATGTACCTTATTGGGATTATGATGCTCCTAATATTCCGAATGAACCGCGGGATGCTTCTGCGGCTGCCGTAACAGCTTCTGCATTACTGGAGTTGAGTGGTTATGGCGACAAGAAACAAGGGGAAGAATATTTCCGTTATGCGGAGCATATCCTGAAACAGTTATCCTCTGATGATTATTTGGCCCAGGAAGGAGGAAATCATGGCTTCATCCTGTTACATTCGGTTGGCAGTTTCCCGCATGACAGTGAAATTGATACTCCGCTCAATTATGCTGATTATTATTATCTGGAAGCCTTGAAACGTTATAAAGATCTGAAAGAAAAATCAGAAAATCCGTCTTACTAACTTGAAGAGAAACCGTAAAAAATTTAAAGTTCAGGGCAACCGCATCTAAAATATGAATTTATAACTGTCGGACTTTGGCGCAGTTGTCCTGTTTTGAGCCGATGCCGGTCCTTTATATGAGTTAAAAAACGGGATTCATTTATCAGATTGAATTGAAAATACTTATCTTTACGATAAATTCTTCAATATTAGCTCATGAAAGACCGACATTTGCTATTTAGATACCTATTCGGATTAACCGTTTGCATTTTATTTTTTCCTTTGGCTGTATCGGCCGCCGACAGCTTCATCCATTTTAAGCGATTATCCGTAGATGACGGGCTGTCGCAAAATACTGTGCTCGCTCTGACACAAGATCATAATAATAAGATTTGGGTAGGCACCATAGACGGACTGAACTGGTATGAAGGTTCCCGCTTCGTTTCGTATTATAAAGCGCCGGATGAATGACGGTTTCCTGTTGGGAACTTCGGAAGGTGTCTATTTCTATTATGTACGCAACGAAAACGTGACCCGGCTTCTTCTCCAGTTGAAAGGAGAAACCATCTCCGATATGCTCTATGACGACAAAACCGGCAACTGTTGGCTGGCTTCATTGACAAACGGGGTGTATTGTGTGGATAACAACTTTCAAATAAAACATCATTATAACAAGCAAAATACTCCTGCTTATTTCCTTACGAACTCGGTCAGGACATTGTCCGGAGATGATAAAGGAAGGGTTTGGATAGGAACCATGGAAGGTTTGCTTATCCTTGAACCGGAGACGGGAACTTTCCGTATCTGTCGTTTTTCTCCTGAAGATCCGACTACCTTGGGCCATAATTCCATCCGTTCTATCTTGAAAGATAATCAAGGGGGAATGTGGATCGGTACATTTTACGGCGGGCTTAATTATTATCATCCTCTCGCTCCGGCATTCGGACGCTTGCAACATTCCGCCTGGAGGAATTCGTTAAGTGATAACACAGTGAGTTGTATTGCCGAAGACCCGGATAATGGCAATCTCTGGATTGGCACGAACGACGGCGGATTAAATTATTATAACCGGAAAACCGGAGTCTTTTCATATTACCGGACGGGTACTTCCGCCAATGCTTTAAAGTCGGACAATATAAAATGTATATGGACGGACAAGGATGGAAGTGTCTATATCGGCACTCATGGAGGGGGAATGAGTCGTCTGCATCACCGGAGTGGCAGGATAGAAACATATTCCTTTCCCCATTCTACTTCCCTGACTAACAGTTGTTACTCCTTATTGGACGGAACGGATGGAACGCTTTGGGTAGGCGGCATGAGCGGGCTTTACCTTTTCGACAAACAGACCGGCGAACTGTCACAGCATCCATTAGCTAAAAAGCATAAAAAGTTGGAGAATGTATTGATATATACCTTGTTTCGCGATTCAAAAGGAAGAATCTGGATTGGTACGGAAGAGAGCCTGTTTTTGTATGCCGGCGGGAAACTGGAAGAACTGCATCTTTCTTCTTCGGCTTATCTGCATGGGTTGATACAGGCTTTCTGTGTACAGGAGGATAGCCGTCATGAAATCTGGATCGGTTCTTCCACAGGATTATATTGCTATAAGGAAGGAGCACCGACTGCCTGGAAACACTATACGATGAAAGACGGTTTGCCAAATGACTTTATTTATAATATACTGGAAGATGAACGGGGGCGTTTATGGTTGACAACTAACAAGGGACTGGCTTGCTTTAATACGGAGGAGGGTACTTTCCTCAACTATACGAAGCAGGACGGATTGCCTCACGATCAGTTTAACTATTTCGGAGCTTGCAAAGCGCACGATGGTACATTCTTCCTGGGGTCTCTTGGGGGCGTTGCCTATTTCAAGCCATACGAATTGGGTGATAATCCATATTCCCCGGATGCGGTAGTGACAGGAGCCGTTGTCTTAAATCAGGTGATTACGGATATGAAAAGTGAACGGGTACGTTATTATCAGGACGAGCAAGGGCGGATGCTGGGTATGTCGTTCCCTTCCGATCAGAAACTTTTTAATATCCGGTTTGCCGTTATCAACTATTTGGCTGGCAAGCGGAACCAGTTCGTTTACAAATTGGAAGGCTTTGAAACCGAGTGGAACTACTCCCGCCATGTTTCCTTTGCACGGGCAAGTTATTCCAATCTCCCGCCCGGTGAGTATGTATTCAAGGTGAAGGCATGTAACAACAATGGAAAGTGGAGTGAGGCGACCACTGAATTTTTTGTGCATATCATTCCGATGTGGTATCAGACCTGGTGGGCAAAGACACTTTTCATCTTCTTTTCTGTAGGGCTTCTCGTCTTTGTGATCTATTTTTTTATTGCTCGTGCCAAAATGAAGATGCAAGTCCGGATCGAACAGATAGAACGAAACAAGATAGAAGAAATCAGTCAGGAGAAAGTACGTTTTTACATGAATATGTCTCATGAGTTGCGTACTCCGTTGAGTCTGATACTGGCTCCGTTGGAGGAACTCTTGGGGCAGAGCAATCTGAAAGGAACTCCGGTACAGCAGAAACTGGATTACGTTTATAAGAACGGTCGTAAGTTGTTGCACATTGTCAACCAGTTGCTGGATTTCCGTAAAGCCGAAGCAGGTGTAATGCCCATTCATGTTGCGCAGGTGAATGTAGAAGGACTGTTGCAAGATGCTTTTGCCCTGTTTAAAGAAAATGCGCAGAAGCGTGCTATCAGCTTTCATATAAAATCCGATCTGGAAGGACGGTTGTTTCCGGCGGACCGGACGTATGTAGAGACTATCTTGATGAACCTGTTGTCTAACGCCTTTAAGTTTACACCGGACGGCGGAAGTATTTTGCTTTCCTTATGGACAGAGGGAGATACCTATGGTTTCACGGTAAGAGATAGCGGAATCGGTATGTCTCCGGAACAGCTAACCCGTATTTTCGAACGTTTCTATCAGGTAGACGGTCAGCGAAAGGGGACGGGTATCGGGCTGTCATTGGTGAAGATGCTTGTGGAAAAGCATCACGGCACTATTACGGTAGCAAGCGAACCAGCTCAATATACCGAATTTAAAGTCACGCTACCTGCTGATATGGCTGCCTTCACGGAGAAAGAACGTGAATTGCCGACACATGAAGTCGAAACATCTGCTTCTCTCCGGGAGCTTCCGGTGGCTGATGAATATTTCTCTGGTGATGCGTCGGCTATAGTTGCAGAAGAACTATCGGACGGTGATCAGATAGAAGCCGGCAGTGAGGAAGAGCGTCCTACTATCTTGTTGGTAGATGACAATAAAGAGATGGTGGATTACCTGAAAGATAATTTCCGGCAGAACTATGTGACGCTGACCGCCGGAAACGGCGAAGAAGCATTGGCTATTATGAAAGAGCACCGTGTGGACATTGTCCTTTCCGACGTGATGATGCCGGGTATTGCCGGTATCAAACTTTGCCAGCTTATTAAACGAAATCTGCAAACCTGCCATATTCCCGTCCTGCTGTTGTCTGCCAAAGGAAGTGTCGATGCACAGACGGAGGGTATTCAGGCTGGAGCGGATGATTACATTGCCAAACCGTTCTCGATTCATTTATTGAAAGGAAAAATAGCTAATCAACTGAAAGCACGCCAGCGGTTGAAACACTATTATTCGAATACGATTGATATAGATACTGCTAAAATGACTTCGAATAATCTGGATGAGGAATTCATGAGCAAAGCTATTCAGGTAGTAGAAGAAAATATCAGTAATGAAGACTTCACCTCTGATGAGTTGGCAAGTCAGCTTTGTATGAGCCGTTCGTCACTGTATCTCAAGATGAATTCCATATCCGGTGAACCGCCTGCCAACTTTATCCGGCGCATCCGTTTTAATAAGGCGTGTAAATTGTTGCTTGAAGGGCGCTACTCCATTTCGGAGATTAGCGGAATGGTAGGCTTCGGATCTTCTTCTTACTTCTCTACCAGTTTCAAGAAGTATGTCGGTTGTCTGCCATCGGAGTATGTGAAGCAGCATACAAAGTAATTGTTTTGCGGTTATGCATTTGTTCACCACAGAGGACGCGGAGGACACAGAGGTGAAGTGCAGAAATGAATGAGAGTTTTTTGTCTACTATAAAGTTGAAAAACATAAAAACATCTGCCACCTGCAACCAAACGCGTGTAATGCACTAATTGACAAATAGTTGGAACGTGGCAGATACTGTGGCAGATAGGTTGCAGATAAAGTATCTGCAACGCGTTATATAATCAAAGAAAAAGCCTTGATTCCTTTATGCAAAGCTATGGGATAATTGGGGTGACTCTATGGATAATTTGTGGTGTCTCTACGGGGAAACGACAGTATCCTTACGTAGAAACTGTAGTGTCCCGCCTTAGAAACTCTCGTTTCCTACCGTGGAAACTGTAATTTCTAATGCCGGAAACGACAGTTCCCCGCCTGGAAACGGGAAGTTAATGCATACAATAAACTTTTGCCCTCCTGGAGAATTGGCTTATGCAAGGCTTATACTGTGTTGCAGATACTTTGATCTGCAACCTATCTGCAACAGTATCTGCAACGATACAACTGTTTGTCAACTAGTGTATTACACGCGTTTGGTTGCAGGTGACAGATGTTTTTATGTTTTTTCAACTTTATAGAGGAAGGATTACGCATCAAAATTAGGGTCACCACCGTAAGTCATAAACCAAATTCACCTCTGTGTCCTCCGCGTCCTCTGTGGTGAAAACCTAAACAAGAACTAATAACTTTCATCTTTCTATCAATTCCAGTCATTCCGTTTTGGGGGCTATATTACCCTTTTACCCTCTTTGTAGCCTCCTGTAACGCTTGTTTTGGACGAATTTTAAGTTGAAATGAACGAAAACAAAGTCCTGTTAGACAGTATCAGAGAAGGAAGAAATGAATTGAAAGTTCCGTTTCGGACGGTTTATCTACATTTGCCTACAGAAAAACCAATCATTTGATATCATGAAAAAAGTATTATTGATTTCATTCGTAATCTTGTCTGTGGCTGCACAGATGACACATGCGCAAAAACAAGCAGTTATTAAGCTGACGGAGAAGACATTGATGCATGAAATGCGTGCCACTCCTTATCCTCTTGATAAAGCGGTGGTAAATGACCGTGCGGTTTCTTTCCAATGGCCGCTCCGTTCGGACATGAACTCGCAGGACAGTCCGTTGGATGGGTTCGAACACAAAGTAAAGAAGGTAGATAAAACGAAGATTACCTATCGGTTACGTTATTCGCAGGATGCCGGATTGAAGTCCGGAGTTGTTCAGGTGGAAACTCGTTGGCCGTTCTATAATCCGGAACAACCGCTTGCGCCGGGGGTATGGTACTGGCAGTTCGGTTATGTAGAAAACGGACAAGTGACCTGGGGAAGCACACAGCAAGTCACCGTAGAAAATCGTCCGGGTAAATTCTGTCCGCCTTCATTGAAAACAGTGTTGGCAAAACTACCTGCCGACCATCCGCGTGTGTGGATCATGAAGAACGAATGGAAGGACTTTATAAATCACAGCAAACAAAAGGCAGAAAGACAATGGTATCTTGAGCGTGCAGATCAGGTACTTCAGACTCCAATGAAATCAGTGAAAGATATTAATGTCTCGCAGGTGAAGAATCTGAAGAACGAGATGCAGATAAATTCATACCTCACTCGTGAAAGCCGTCGCATCATCGATGCGGAAGAAGGCAACACCGAAGCATTGATACGGGCCTGGTTGCTGACACAGGATACTAAATATGCTGACGAAGCCATCAAACGGGTATTTATCATGGCCGACTGGGATAAAGATAAGAATGTAAAAGGAGATTTTAATGCTTCTAGCTTATTGTCTCTCTGCTCTATGGCTTATGATTCTTTCTACGACCGGTTGAATACATCACAAAAGAAAGCATTGCTGGAAGCCATCAAAAATAAAGGTGGTGAAATGTATGAGAACTTTAATAACCGGATGGAAAATCACATCGCCGACAATCATGTGTGGCAGATGACACTTCGCATCCTTACAATGGCGGCATTCAGTGTATATGGCGATCTGCCCGAAGCCAACACATGGGTGGATTACTGTTATAACGTCTGGTTGGCACGTTTCCCCGGATTGAACAAAGACGGTGGCTGGCACAATGGCGATTCTTACTTTACGGTCAATACCCGTACATTAGTGGAAGTACCTTACTATTATAGCAAACTGACCGGTTACGACTTCTTTTCCGATCCTTGGTATCAGGGAAATATCATGTATACCATCTTCCAGCAACCTCCTTTTTCCAAATCCGGAGGAAACGGAAGTTCACATCAGAATGTGGCACGTCCCAACAGCATCCGTATAGGCTATTTGGATGCGCTGGCACGCCTTACCGGAAACACGTATGCCGCTGATTTCGTACGCCGCACATTGAAAGTGGAACCGGATTATATGAAGAAAGCCTTATTGAGTAAGCCCGGTGATCTGGCCTGGTTCCGCCTGCAATGTGATAAACCTCTGCCGGAAGGTGAAGGATTGACAGCACTCCCTGCAGGATACGTCTTCCCCGCAACAGGACTTGTCTCTTTCCAGACGAACTGGGATAGAGTAGGTGGAAATGCGATGTGGAGTTTCCGGTCAAGCCCTTATGGTTCTACCTCTCATGCACTTGCCAATCAGAATGCTTTCAATACCTTCTATGGTGGAAAACCATTATTTTACAGTAGCGGACACCACATTGAGTTTACCGACGTACATAGTATGTTGTGCCATCGTGCCACACGTGCTCACAATACGATTTTGGTGAACGGTATGGGACAACGTATCGGTACGGAAGGATATGGATGGATTCCCCGTTATTATGCCAGCGAGAAGATTGGTTATGTGCTGGGTGATGCTTCCAATGCTTACGGAAAAGTGATTTCACCGCTTTGGCTGACACGCGGCGAACAGTCGGAGGTGCATTATACGCCCGAAAATGGCTGGGATGAGAACCATGTGAAAACGTTCCGCCGTCACATTGTCAATTTGGGAAAGACTGGACTCATCTTTATCTATGACGAACTCGTGGCAGACGAACCTGTAAACTGGAGTTATTTGCTGCATACCACAGAAAATCCCATGACAGTGGATCAATCGAATCATCGCTTCGTGCATATTCAAGCCACGAACCGCGGAGGAGCATCAGACGCTTATCTTTTCTCCACTGGAACATTGCAGACAGATACGACGAGCCGTTTTTTCTATCCGGCAGTCAACTGGCTACGTGCTGATGACAAAGGGGTGTTCAAGAAGTATCCTAATCACTGGCATTTCACCGCTACATCGGAAAAGGCACAAGTATATCGTTTTGCCACTGTCATCAATACACATGCACTGAAATATCCTGCCAAAGATCCCGAAATCTTATCCGACGGACGTATCAAAGTGGGCGGATGGCTGATCAGTGTTAACCTGAAATCCGACGGTGCTCCTTCATTCTTTATCCGCAGCACTCAAGAGAAGGTGAATATCACTTATAAAGGTGAAGCTACTGTCATCAATGAGGATGGGTACGAAACGGTAATGAGGGATACAGTGCCCGAACTGGAAATCTGATCAATGAACATGAAAGATACGAATATATGAGACACTCTACTTTTAATATGAGAACTATATGTCTGTTGGCTGCATTATCGGGCATAACCGTCTTGTCGGCACAGACTCCCGGTAAACCCCGTGTACAGACTTCGGCAGCTCCGGAGGAAACTACGGTCTACAAGCCCGGCGGGAAAAAGCAGGAAACAGCAGTTGCGACTTCTTCAAAAAAGGAGGAGGATAAACGCCAATCCGGCAAAGAGAATGCAGGAAAGAAAGCGGCTGCCTTTGATGGTCAACGCTATCTGGCACTGAAAACGAATGTAATATATGATGCTTGTGCTTTGCTGAACCTTGCCGTGGAAATGCAGGTGCATAAAAAGATCACGGTAGAGTTGCCGTTGACTTGCAGTTTGTGGGACTTGGGGGATAAGCACGGCGTGCGTACGGTAGCATTGCAACCTGAAGCCCGCTGGTGGATAGGAAATGAAACAGGACGGGGACACTTTGTCGGACTGCACGCCCACGTGGCATGGTTTAACGTGAAGTGGAACGATGACCGTTATCAAGATACGGATCGTCCGCTGTTGGGAGCCGGAATAAGCTATGGTTACAAACTCCCTCTTTCCAGACACTGGGGAGCGGAATTTAATCTGGGAGTGGGATATGCCAACATGAAGTATAACACCTATTATAATGTAGACAACGGCGCACAGCTGGATACGCGTGTCCGTCATTACTGGGGGATAACCCGTGTGGGAGCATCGTTGGTCTACCGCTTCTAACCTTAGATAGGGACATACATATAAATAAGATAACAATATGAGAAGAAATTTATATATACTGGCACAGTGCACTTTCTTGTTGTTCATCACCCTGCTGGTGAATGGATGCAGCCTGCACGAAGAACCGGAAATGACTCCCGAAGGAGAACTGGGAGTGGACCCGACAGCTGTAACACTCAACCTTAATCTGGCAATGAATCTAAGTTTGGCAGAAAGAGCACCGGTGACCATCACCCGTGCGTCGGAAACCAACTATCTGCGTCGTTTCATCGTAGAAGCCTATCTGGATAGACAGGTGGCGGCACGGCAAACGGTATATGAAGAGGATTTTAACCGTGCCAGTCTGTCTGTTAGTATGAAGCTGCACGCCCGTAATTACCGCATCCTGGTGTGGGCCGATTATGTGAATGCGGAGACACCGGAACAGGGACTTATCTACGATGCCAAGAATCTGGCTTTTATCCTTCCTGCCGGAAAGTATATAGGGAATAGCCGATATAAAGATGTTTTTGCTGCTTCTGCTGTGGCAGACCTGACTTCTTTCCGCAATCATTGGGGAGCTGAAACAAGTCTTGACGTTGAACTGTATCGCCCCGTAGCACGCTATGAACTGGTGGCTAAAGATGTAGCGACGTTTCTCAATAAACTGTCCACAGGCGGACTGAAAGGTGAAAGTTTTACCGCTCGTGTGAAGTACAGTGATTATTTGCCTACCGGCTACAATTTGTGGGATGATGTACCCAAGAACTCGCTCATGTACATGGAATATAAAGTGGCCTTTGAACGCCCTGCCGATGGTACGAAAGAACTGATACTGGGATTCGACTATGTGTTGACCGATGCCGGAGAAACCGTTTCCATTCCTGTAGAGCTCGAAATCTTGAATGAGAAGAATGAAGTGCTGGCACGTACTGCTGCTTTCCGTATTCCTTGTGAACGGGGCAAAAACACAACGGTACGCGGAAACTTCCTGACTTCCGATGCCAATGGAGGAATAGGGATCGATCCCGATTATGACGGTGATCTGGAGGTAGACCTTGGAGAATTATAAAATAGACAAATCAATTAAGAATTGCTTAACCATAAAACAATTAAGATCATGAAAAAGAACTTATTTTATTCGCTAATGGCTTTGTTCGTAGTGCTTTTTGCATCCTGTGGACAAGAAGAAATCGTTTCGGACAACGGAACAGAAATCAATGCTCCTGTTACTATCTCTGTACAGGCTCCTGTAAATAACGTCTTTAGCCGTGCGGTTACCATTCCTGACGGTTATACGATGCAATGTATCATGCAATTACTGAATGCTGATGGCAATAAGATAGGCGATCAGGTAACTAAACCGGTTACAGACGGTAAGGTATCTTTCACTATTTCTGTAGATGAACAAAAAGAAGTGTCGAAAGCATTGTTTTGGGCTGAATACGTACCGGAAAGCGGTGCCGCTAATAAAGTATATAACACTGCTGATTTGAGAGTAGTAGGATATAATACTGCGTCATTCGATCTGACAAATGATGCGTTGATGGCAGCCAGCGACGCTTTCTGCGGAAAATTGGAAACGATTGGTAATGCCAGTGTGACATTGAAACGCCCGTTTGCTAATGTGAGCGTAAAACCGAAGAATCCGGAAGTAGCTGCGGCAGCTAATAAACTGGAAATAAAATATAACGCTTTGAGCGGATATGATATTTTAGAGGGTAAATGTTCTGCTACGACTCCTGTGACTTATACAAATGCAGGTTTTGCTTCTGCGGATGGCAATTGGTTCGCTAATTTCTTTTTTGCTCCTTCAAATGTAAGTAAATTTACAGAAGAAATAACCATGGCATTGAGTGGCGGATATAGTAAAGAGATTAAAATACCGGCAAATACATTACCTTTGGACGCTAATATGCAGATTATGGCTAAATTTGAAATCGGAGATGGAAACTTTGACATTGAAGTAGGAGTGGATCCGGATTATGAAGCGTTGGAAATGAAGGTTGGTAGTTATATCAATGCAGAAGGTAAAGTGGTACGTGATGCAGCGGATGCTGTCGGTATTGTTTTCAAGATGGAGGCTATTGGTAGTGATGTGCCGGCTAATTATCCTGTAGCACTTCAAGGTAAGACAATTGCCGGATATGCGGTAGCGATTGAGAATGTAGCGACTGGTCGTCAGGTTCTTAATAATGCCGCAATGAGCTCTTTAGTTACAACAGATGCAACTGTAACTAATGGAACACAGGCTACAGATGCTTTACTTACAGGTATTGGAGAAGTTGCATTTATGACAACTTATAATAGCTGGGTGAATGAACATCCGCTTGATGGTGAAAGTTTGAGTTCATGGTATATTCCTACAGTGGATCAATTAGGTGAATTCATGGGAATGTTATTTAAAATAGGAGAGGTAGAGCCCACTGGTGGACAAGCTTTCAGAGAAATGCCGGAATTTGCATTTGAAAATGGTGTAATGTTTGACCGGGATCCTATTGAGTCCGTATATTATGCCTCTTGTACGGTTAATGGAAGTAAAGATATTTCCGGTGTAATCATTAATGTGGATAAAACAACTAAGCAGGTGCTGGATGCAAAAGCAAGTAGTCTGAAAGTTACTGGTAGTTCGCAGAAAGCTCTTTGCCGCCCAATGATTACAATCTTTAAATAGTCACTGAATAATCGACCTTACTCAATAGAAGTTCAAGGAAAGTGGGATCCCCCGTCCCGCTTTACCTTCTTCTTACATTGAAACTTTTGAAAATAGCCCTCTAATCTTATACCTAGAAAAGAAAATAATATGCACACCACATTTCGCCTATCGGTTTTTCTTTTGTTCATGGTACAGTTGTTCTGTAGCTGTACATCTGACTCGCTGCCCGAACCGGACAGTACGCAGCCAGAGATGCCTGCCGGAATTCCCGATGCCTATCAGGATAAGATACGGACGCAACCTTATCCCAAAGCAGATAATGAATTGTATCTGAATCCTGCTCCTCTTATTGTTCCTCAAGCCATGAAGACGGGCGAAAGACTGCAATTTTCCCTTTCACGTACTGAAGATTTCAGCAGTTCCGAAACGCTACTTTCCGAACCGCAGGAATGGTGTATGTATAATCTTCATCGTCGTTTGGAGGTCGGCACATGGTATTGGCGCTTTCGTTCCACCAATCTTAATGGAACTACGCCCGGTGAATGGAGTGCTATCTATCGTTTCGAATTAAAGAATGATACACCGGAATTTGTAACACCTCCTTTTCAGACATTCTTAGCAAATGCTCCCCGTCTGCATCCTCGTATTTACTGTTTTTTAGACGACCGTATCGGAGAGGCTCGTAACCGTGTCACTTCACACCCTGAATATGCAGAACTACAAAGTCGTGCTTCACAGGCATTGAAAGCCGAATACACCGGAATGACTGATTTATATAGCCGTGCAGAAGAGCTCCGGCAACATGCCACTTATCTTTATCAGGCCTATCATTTAACCCAAAAAGAAATTTATGCCGAAAAGTTACGTCAGCTTCTCGAAGCGTTGATTGTCGCTCCCCCTGCTGATGGACAACTTTTTGCATCCAACTTTACTGCCAGCAACATCGCATGGTGTCTTGTTGCAGCCTACGATCTGCTTTATAATAACTTGTCTGCTTCCGATCGTACTGCTGCCGAAGAACTGATGATGCGTGTGGCACGTTACTATTACAAGGTAAATTGCGGTTTTCAGGAAAACCATCTCTTTGATAATCATTTTTGGCAGCAGAATATGCGCATCCTCTTTCAAGTGGCTTTGTCGCTTTACGACAAACCGGCCTATTCTTCCGAAGTGCTGCCCATGATGGAGTATTATTATGAATTGTGGACAGCCCGTGCTCCTGCCTCCGGCTTCAATCGCGACGGTATATGGCACAATGGTACTGGCTATTTCAGTGCCAATATCTTGACTTTGGCGTATATGCCGTCTCTTCTTTCATTTATCAGTCGGTACGATTATCTATCGCATCCGTGGTATCAGAATGTCGGACGCTCGCTGGTTTATACTTGTCCGCCAGGATCGAAAAGCAATGGCTTTGGTGACAATAGTGAAAAGGGTAGCGAACCCAACCGTTTGGTTGCTGCCTTTGCTGATTATCTGGCGTGTGAAACGGGTGATTCCTATGCCGGATGGTATGCCGGAGAATGTTGGGAGCTGTTGCGCCGGGATTATGAATTGCGTCTTTACCGGATGTGCACCGAGCAGGATTACAATACAACTTTTCCTGCCAGGGCTGATAAAATGGTATGGTATAAAGACGCTGGTGAAGTAGCCATGCACAGTGCTCCGGAAGATACGGGAAAGGATCTTGCACTCTCGTTCCGTTCCAGTACATTCGNGTCCGGCAGTCACACTACTGCCAGTCAGAATGCTTTTAACCTGTTGTATAAAGGTGTCGATGTGTATCGCAGTACGGGTTATTATCAGAATTTCAGCGATGCTCATAATCTGATGTCCTATCGCCATACGAGGGCGCATAATTCACTGTTGGTAAACGGCATCGGGCAACCTTATTCTACCGAAGGTTATGGCAGTGTGACGCGTGCTATGGGCGGACAGCATATCAGTTACTGTTTGGGAGATGTTTCACATGCTTACAGAGGTATCAGCAATGACCCGATGTGGGTTGGCTACTTCAAGCAGGCAGGTATTGAGCAGACGCCTGAAAATGGATTCGGTGCCACTCCGTTGACTAAATACCGCCGACATGTGTTGATGCTTCATCCTCATACGGTGATTGTGTATGATGAACTGGAAGCATCGGAGGCTGTCCGCTGGGAGTGGCTGTTGCATAGTCCTACGGAATTTAAGATGGATGCGACAAAGAAAACGTTGTCTACAAATAATAAAATCAAAGGATGGATGGCTGTGACACAACTTTTTGGAGGACATGTTTTTACGCTGTCCCAAACGGACCGTTTCGTAGTGCCGCCCGCCATCACCGGAGCGGAGTATCCTAACCAGTGGCACTTGACTGCACGGGTTGACGGTTGTTCTGCCACCCGTTTCCTGGCTATTATCCAGGTAGGAGATGAGGCTGTCCCTATTATCAACCGTGACGGTGATACCTTTAACGTAGGCGACTGGACGATCAAAGCGGTTTTGGATGCTTCCAAAGCACCCGAACTTGCAGTGAGTCATCGCACCGAACAGGCGGTATTTAGTTATGGAACAGACAATCCTGCGTTGAATGGCAATTTTTACTCTCGACAATATACGGGTTCCTCGTTGCTTTACGATGAGATAGACGGGGCTTATCGGGTGGTTGAAATGACCGACCGGAGTCCTATATCTACCCGGGTAGTAAATCAATGATAAACAATGAAACATAGTGAATATAAATAACAAACAGAATATGATGAAAAGTAGAATTATTTGCATTTTGTTGCTTCTTGTCGGTGCATCCGGCATTTATGCCCAGAGTTTGACCGTTACCGGTAAGGTGGTGGACAACGAAGGCTTGGAAGTGATTGGAGGAAATGTAACCGTGAAAGGAAAACAAAACACGGGTACCATTACCGATATCAATGGTAAATACACCATTACCGTTAGTGATCCGCAGAAAGATGTCTTGGTTTTCTCTTTTATCGGATTGGAAAATATGGAAGTACCCGTGAAAGGAAGAAAACAGATTGATGTGACCATGAAGGCTGCGTCGGTATTGTTGGATGAGGTGGTAGCTATCGGTTATGCAACAGTAAAGCGTAAAGACCTGACCGGTTCCGTGGCTTCTGTGAGAAGCGACGATTTGCTCAAAGTTCCTTCGTCTGATGTAACCCAGGCTTTAGCGGGACGTATGGCGGGTGTGCAGATTATACAAACAGACGGTCAGCCCGGTGCTACGATGTCAGTGCGTGTTCGTGGCGGTATATCAATTACGCAAAGCAACGAACCGCTTTATATTATCGACGGATTTCTGACGGAAGATGGCATGGCCAGCCTTGATCCTGCCGATATTGAAAGTATCGACGTGTTGAAAGATGCTTCGGCAACAGCCATCTACGGCGCCCGGGGAGCGAATGGCGTAGTGGTAATCACCACCAAAAGCGGTGCGAAAAGTGAAGGGAAAGCGACTCTTACTTTCGATTCTTATGTAGGTGTGCGTACGCTTGCCAAGCGGTTGGATGTATTAAGTGTAGAGGAATTTGTGTTGGCGGATTATGAAAGAACATTAGGAGATGCTACTGATCCCGAGGAAAGTATGCGGTCATGGCAAAACCGTTATGGTGGTTTTGTCGATCTTCATGAAAACTATGGTAATCGTAAAGGTATCGACTGGCTGGACCGTACGATGGGACGCACTACCGTTACGCAAAATTACCGGGTAGGTGTCAACGGTGGCAATGATAAGTTGAACTACAATATGTCTTATGGTTACTTCAAGGATGAAGGTGCGATGGTATATAGCGGCAGCGACAAACATAACATTGCGCTTAGCGTGAAAAGCGAAGTGAATAAGCGGCTTTCCGTTACAGGACGTATCAACTTCGATTATCTGAAAGTGTATGGAGCAGGTGTTGCCGGAAACGGTACGAATGAAGGCGGAAGTAATGTAGATGCAAAGTTTAATAAAATGGTTCAGATTTTGCAATACCGTCCTACCATTGGTATACGTGGTAATGACTCGGATTTGTTGGCAGGAGAAGACCCTGTATTAAGCGATGCAGACGGAAACGTGATGCAGAATCCGTTGATTGCCGCCGCTGAAGAAAAAGATAATAAGGAAACACGTACTTTGCAAGCCAATGGCGGACTGACTTTCAAAATCATCAAAGGATTGACTTTCCGCAACAATACGGGTATGCGTTATCAGCTTTACCGCCGGGAGCTTTTCTATGGCGACCAATCTATTATGGGAAGACGCAGCGGTATTTACGGCTCTATCAGGAATACGGAGACCGGAAGTTTTCAGACCTCTAACGTCTTGACTTATGATAAACGTTTTCAGAAGAAGCATAAAGTGGTAGTACAATTGGGACAGGAATTTGTAAAACGCTGGACTCGTGTGCTCGAATCCGGTGTCAGTGGGTTGCCTACCGATGAGTTCATTTTGGGAGATATGAGTCTGGGTACTCCATCCGTTGCTTCGTCCGATGAAAACTATGATGATAATCTGCTCTCTTTTTTCGCTCGTCTCAACTATGACTTTACCGATAAGTATTTGTTTTCCGCAACGTTCCGTGCGGATGGCTCTTCTAAATTCGGAAAGAATAATAAATGGGGATATTTTCCTGCCGTATCGGCAGCCTGGCGTGTGAGTGAAGAGGATTTTATAAAGAAACTGAATGTTTTCTCCGACTTGAAATTCCGTATCGGATACGGTTTGGCGGGTAACAACAGAATCGGTAGCTATAACAGCCTTGCTTTGATGTCTTCCATCATCACAGCTATGGGAGATCAGCTTACTCCCGGTTATGCTTCCAAGCAGATACCGAATCCCGATCTGAAGTGGGAAGCGAACAAGACTTTTAATATGGGAGTTGATTTAGGTTTTCTGAATCAACGCATCACTGTTTCGCCCGAATTCTATATAAATAGGAGTAGTAATTTGCTGCTTAACGCCCAGCTGCCTTATTCTTCCGGTTATCAGAGTATGTTGATTAATGCCGGAGAAACGAAGAATGTAGGTGTGGAACTGACTGTGAATACTGTGAATTTCTCTACAAAGAAGTTTAGTTGGAACACTACACTGACGCTGTCGCACAATAAAAATTCCGTGAAAGCATTGACCGGTGAGGCGGTACAACTCTATGAAGCCAGGTTCGGCTTTAACCAAAACACTCATCGTATTGCTGTCGGAGAACCATTAGGACAGTTCTATGGTTACATCACCGAGGGGCTGTATCAGGTAGATGATTTCAATTATGATGCTTCTACGCAGACTTATACATTAAAAGATGGAGTACCTTATCATGGTGATAAAGGGCAGATTCGTCCGGGTATGTGGAAGTTTAAGAACTTGACCGGAGATGATAATGTGATTGATGAAAATGATAAAACGGTCATTGGTAACGCTCAACCGAAATTCTACGGAGGATTGAACAACTCTTTTACTTACAAAGGATTTGATTTAAGTATATTCCTGACTTTCAGCTATGACAATGAAGTACTGAATGCGACCAAACTGGTTACCAGTAAGGTGGGTAGCCTGAACTACAACGCATTGGACGTGATGAATAGCTCTAATCGCTGGATGACTATCAATTCGGATGGACAGAAAGTGACAGATCCCGGAGAACTGGCTGCTTTGAATGCAGGTAAAACCGTAGCCGCTTATCATGATGCTCAACAAGGAGACAATTATATTCATTCATGGGCAGTGGAGGATGCTTCCTATTTGAAACTAAGTAATGTGACTTTGGGATATACATTCCCTAAAAATCTGATTGCAAGGATAGGATTGAAGAACTTGCGTTTGTATGCCACCGGTAATAATCTCTTGACTTGGACCAAGTATTCAGGTTTCGATCCGGAAGTCTCTACGATGAAAAGCGGTTTGACACCGGGTGTTGACTTTGGGGCATATCCGCTTAGCCGTTCTTTTATTTTTGGTCTCAACGTAGCATTTTAATTCTTTAAATACATAGTAATCATGAAAAAGATACATCTATTATATGCCGTATTCGCCCTATTGGCAACAGGATTTTCCTCTTGTGAGGATTTGCTGACGGAAGAACCTAACTCAAAATATGACCGGGACCGCTATTTCGATTCGGAAGATAAAGCGGAAATGGCAGTGATGGGAATATATAGTTCATTGTCGGACTTTAATCATTATGGTTGGTACGAAATGGCCTCTCCCGCATCGGACGATACCTATTATACGGCTCGTACGCAGTCTGACAATCAGGTTCACGATATTGCACATTATCAGCTAAACTCCACGAATACGTGGATTGAAAGTATCTGGAAACTGAAATATGAGGGAATCGACCGGGCTAACCTCACCATTGACGGAATCTGTGGCATGACAGGATACGCAGAAAATACCCGTCTGAAAGCATTGGAAGCGGAAGCTCGCTTTCTGCGTGCTTTCCTCGCATTTGATTTGGTGAGATATTGGGGAGATGTGCCTTTCAAAACATCTTATTCATCATCCTACGAATCTGCTTTTGGTGAACGTGTGGACAGGGAAGTGATTTATGACGAGATTATATCCGACCTTACTTTCGCTAAAAACAATCTGGATTGGGCAACTGCTTCTTCCAGTCCCGAACGGGTGACGCAAGGGGCTGCCCGTGCATTGCTGATGCGTGTATATTTGCAACGTGCAGGATATAGCCTTCAATCGAATGGACAGTTGAAACGTCCGGAGGACAGTAAGCGGATGGAATATTTCGATGCAGTGATAAAAGAGTGGGAGGCTTTTGAAAAGAAAGGATACCATGATTTTTATGATGGTGGTTATGAGGCACTCTTTAAAAGCTACTCGCAGGGGGTACTGAATAATAAGGAGAGTCTTTGGGAGATTGCTTTCTATCATTCACAAGGACGTCGTAACGGTGGAGCATGGGGAATTTATAATGGTCCGCAGGTGGCGGAACCTACCGGAATTTCTGCATCTGAAGCAAATCAGTATATGGGACGTGCCAACGGTTTCTTTATAGTCGTTCCCGAATGGCGTAACTTCTTCGAAGCGAGCGATAAACGCCGTGATGTGGCGATTTGCACCTATCGTTATACCTGGAATGGTACTAAAAAAGAGCATGTAAAAGAAGAAAGAAGTGCAGGTAGCTGGTATGTAGGAAAATGGCGCCGGGAATGGATGCCGAAAGAGTCATGGAACAAGAATATCAATTATGCGGATGTGAACTATTGCCCTTTGCGTTATGCTGATGTGGTATTGATGGCTGCCGAAGCGTATAATGAAACAGGAACAGACAGACAAAAAGCATGGGATTTGCTGAATAGCGTACGTACACGTGCTGAAGCAACTTCTATTACAGAAGCGAATTATGATGAAATGATGAGCGTACGGAAAAAGACACATAACCTCACTTTCATCGATGATTCTACACCGGAAGGAAAGTTCCGTACAGCTCTTTACTGGGAACGTGGCTTTGAACTGGCTTTTGAAGGACAACGCAAATATGATCTGATACGTTGGGGAGTACTGGGAAAGGCTCTGAAACTGTTTGGTGAGATCAGTTCCGTCAATCAGAAAGAGAACAAACCATATCCGGCTTACCGGAATTTTATGGAGGGTAAACATGAACTTTTCCCTATCCCTCTGAAAGAGATACAAAGTAATCCGAAACTCAATGGAATGAATAATAACGGGTATTGAGAAGACTCTCAATAGAATAGGCGACTGGAAAAATATACAAAAATAGTTTGCCAATTCAAAGAAAAGCCGTACTTTTGCAAGCCGATTATTATCACAAAATGATAAGAGATTAATTCATAGCAAGTTAGTATTCCTTTGTCCGGGGAAGACTAATGAGTGGTGAAGAAATTTTTAGTAGTAACATTTAAAAAACAAAATTAGAGTGGATACTTTAAGTTACAAGACCATTTCTGCAAACAAAGCGACTGTAACCAAAGAATGGGTTATCGTTGACGCTACAGACCAAACATTAGGCCGTCTGGGAGCAAAAGTTGCAAAATTGCTGAGAGGAAAGTACAAACCAAACTTTACTCCTCACGTAGACTGCGGTGATAACGTTATCATCATTAATGCAGACAAAGTAAAACTGACTGGTAACAAATGGAATGACAGAGTTTATTTGTCATATACAGGTTATCCTGGTGGTCAGAGAGAAATGACTCCTGCCCGTTTGATCACAAAACCGAACGGTGAAGAGAGATTACTGAAAAAAGTAGTGAAGGGCATGCTTCCTAAGAATATCCTGGGAGCTAAATTGCTGAATAACTTGTATGTTTACGCTGGTAGCGAACACAAACAGGCTGCTCAGAACCCGAAAATGATTGATATTAATTCATATAAATAAGATATAATGGAAGTAGTAAATGCATTAGGCAGACGTAAACGTGCTATTGCACGCATATTCGTAAGCGAAGGTACAGGAAAGATTACTATTAACAAGAGAGACCTTGCAGAGTACTTTCCATCAACTATTCTTCAGTATGTTGTAAAACAACCATTGAACAAGCTGGGTGCTGCTGAGAAGTATGACATCAAGGTGAACTTGTGTGGTGGTGGTTTCACTGGTCAGTCTCAGGCATTGCGTTTGGCAATCGCTCGTGCACTGGTTAAGATGAACGCTGAAGATAAAGCCGCTCTTCGTGCAGAAGGCTTCATGACTCGTGACCCTCGTTCTGTTGAACGTAAGAAACCGGGACAGCCGAAAGCTCGTAGAAGATTCCAGTTCAGCAAGCGTTAATGTGCTGCCTGATAGAGGAATATGTTTAGTATCTAAACTACTGGGACTCTGCTCATAGACTACCCAGCGGTTGGTTTAGAAAAAACAAAAAAGAAAGTAAACGATTTAAAGAAAAAACAAGATGTCAAGAACAAATTTTGATACATTATTGGAGGCTGGTTGCCACTTCGGACACCTTAAGAGAAAGTGGAACCCTGCAATGGCTCCTTATATTTTCATGGAACGCAATGGTATTCATATCATTGACCTCCACAAAACAGTTGCAAAAGTAGACGAAGCTGCTGAAGCTTTGAAACAGATTGCCAAATCTGGCAAGAAAGTTCTTTTTGTTGCTACTAAAAAACAAGCTAAACAAGTTGTAGCTGAGAAAGCTCAATCTGTTAATATGCCTTATGTAATCGAACGCTGGCCGGGTGGTATGTTGACTAACTTCCCGACTATCCGTAAGGCTGTGAAGAAAATGGCTACTATCGATAAATTGACTAACGATGGTACTTACTCTAACCTTTCTAAGAGAGAAGTTCTTCAGATTTCTCGTCAACGTGCAAAATTGGACAAGACTTTGGGATCTATCGCAGACCTGACTCGTCTGCCGTCTGCATTGTTCGTTATCGACGTAATGAAAGAAAACATCGCAGTTCGCGAAGCTAACCGTCTGGGTATCCCTGTATTTGGTATCGTTGATACTAACTCTGATCCTTCAAACGTTGATTTCGTAATTCCTGCTAACGATGACGCTACTAAATCAGTAGAAGTTATCTTGGATGCTTGCTGCGCTGCAATGATCGAAGGTTTGGAAGAAAGAAAAGCTGAAAAGATCGATATGGAAGCTGCTGGTGAAGCTCCTGCTAACAAAGGCAAGAAGAAATCAGTGAAAGCTAGACTCGACAAGTCTGACGAAGAAGCTATCAACGCAGCTAAAGCTGCTGCTTTCATCAAGGAAGACGAAGAGGCTTAATATATAAAATGTGCCAATTTGCTAATGTGCAAGAGTATATTTATACGCTTGTATCTTGATTGGCAGATTGGCACATTTTTTTGTTTCGAAAATTATTATTCATTTAAATAAAGGAAATTATTATGGCTGTAAGTATGGCTGATATTACCAAGCTGCGCAAAATGACCGGAGCTGGTATGATGGATTGCAAAAACGCGTTGACTGAAGCTGAAGGCGATTTCGACAAGGCAATGGAAATTATCCGTAAGAAAGGACAAGCTGTTGCTGCTAAGCGTTCAGAACGTGAAGCTTCTGAAGGTTGCGTTTTGGCTAAAACTACCGGTGACCGTGCTGTTATCGTTGCTTTGAAGTGTGAAACTGACTTTGTGGCTCAGAATGCTGATTTCGTGAAACTGACTCAGGATATTCTTGATCTTGCTGTGGCTAATAAATGCGCTACTTTGGACGAAGTAAAAGCATTGCCGATGGGTAACGGTACTGTACAGGATGCAGTGACTGACCGTAGCGGTATCACAGGTGAGAAAATGGAACTGGATGGTTACATGACTGTAGAAGGTGTATGCACTGCTGTTTATAATCACATGAACAGAAATGGTCTTTGCACGATTGTTGCTTTCAACAAGGAAGTGAACGAGCAGTTGGCTAAGCAAATAGCTATGCAGATTGCTGCCATGAACCCGATTGCTATTGATGAAGATGGCGTTTCTGAAGAAGTAAAACAGAAAGAAATTGAAGTTGCTATTGAGAAGACAAAAGCAGAACAGGTACAGAAAGCTGTAGAGGCTGCTCTGAAGAAAGCTAACATCAACCCGGCTCATGTGGACAGCGAAGAACACATGGATAGCAACATGGCTAAAGGATGGATTACAGCTGAAGATGTAGCTAAAGCAAAAGAAATTATTGCTACTGTTTCTGCAGAGAAGGCTGCACACTTGCCTGAACAAATGATTCAGAACATTGCGAAAGGTCGTCTGGGCAAGTTCTTGAAAGAAGTTTGCTTATTGAACCAGGAAGATATCATGGACGGTAAGAAAACTGTAAGAGAAGTGTTGGCTGCTGCTGACCCTGAACTGAAGATTGTTGATTTCAAGCGTTTCACTTTGAAAGCTGAATAATCAATCAGATTCAAATTCTATGATGTGTCCTTAAAAACGGAACACGTTAACTTAATAGAGGTATTCATTAAGACTCTCTATTTGAAGATACAAGAAAGGCAACTAATTCATAACGAGCTAGTTGCCTTTTCTTTTGATTTGATCTTATCATTCTTTTCCTCAAGAAACTGCTATGTATAACATGAGGCACATTCTTGGGGAGGGTTATTTCAATGCTTTGTCTATTTCCTTCATCAGCTTGTCCATTTCTTCTTTTTTATAACCGACAGTGGCGGATATCACTTTCCCTTCTTTGTCGATTAAGTAACTTCTGGGAATGTATTGACTGGCAAACTTACCTGTGACTTCCCGTTTCGGGTCCGGGTAGAGAGGAAATGTAAACCCTTTGCGCTTGTTGTATTCCGTTAATTGATCGTCGGTATGTTCGCGTCCGATTACTAACATGCAGAAATCTTTGTTGTCCTTATATTTAGGCCAGAGTGTTTTTTGAACTTCAGCCAGTTCGCTTTGGCAAGGACCACACCAAGTAGCGAAAATATTGATTAATACAACTTTCCCTTTCAGGTCCTCGGAGCTTACAGTACCGTTCACTGTTGAATGAAGGGTGAAAGCAGGCATACTATCGCCTACCTTGACGATATCAGCATTGTTGTCTTGTGCAAATGACAACAGTGAGAATAACGCTGCTGCAAAGAATAATGTTACTTTTCTCATATCTTTAAAATTTCTAGTTACAAAATGCTATTTAGTTTAACCTCCTATACCTTTTGTTTTAGAGTATCCTTCTTTAATGAGCAGCTCTATGATTTTGGTTTTGAAATCTCCTTGTACCATAATCTCTCCGTCTTTAGCCGATCCGCCTACTCCGCATTTGCTTTTCAGTAGCTTACCCAGCTCTTTCAAGTCGTTTTCCGTACCTATAAATCCGGTAATTAATGTGACCACTTTACCGCCCCGGTTCTTTTTGTCAATGGAAACTCGCAGGTTTTGTTTGTTTTTGTCGAGAGTAACTTGCTCTTCATCGTTATCCATTTCATAGCCGAAGTCCGGATTCGTGGAATACACTACGTTTAATCTATCTTTCCAATCATTATTTTTCATACTCGTCATTTTTAATCCTTTTCAAAAGTATTAAACTTATGGAAAAGAGCAAAATTTGAACCTCTTTTCATTGTTTTGTTTAATCTCTATTAAGGTTTTCTGTTATAGGGTTGTCAGTCTCAAAAAAGATTGTACTTTTGCAAAATACCAAATTTAGTAAGAAGAATGAGCACATCTATACGAAAAGAGGCGGATAAAGTGCCGGAGCCTACCTTGCGCAGACTTCCCTGGTATCTGTCCAATATAAAACTAATGAAAGAAAAAGGAGAGCAGTACGTCTCTTCTACACAAATCTCTAAGGAAATAAATATTGACGCTTCTCAAATCGCCAAGGATTTATCCTACGTCAATATCTCCGGGCGCACGAGAGTAGGGTATAACATTGATGCGCTGATTGAAGTGTTGGAGAGTTTTCTTGGATTTACCAATATGCACAAAGCCTTCTTGTTTGGTGTAGGTAGCCTGGGGGCTGCTTTGCTTCGGGATTCAGGTTTGCATCATTTCGGGCTGGAGATTGTGGCAGCTTTTGATGTGAATCCGGAATTGGTGGGAAAAGACCTGAATGGTATTCCTATTTTTCACTCTGATGATTTTGAGGCAAAGATGAAAGAATACGATGTAAATATCGGTGTGTTGACCGTGCCTATTAATATTGCTCAGGAAATTACAGATAAGATGGTAGACGGAGGTATAAAAGCCGTATGGAACTTTACTCCTTTCCGAATCCGTGTACCCGAGAATATTGTGGTGCAGAATACGTCTTTATATGCTCATTTGGCTGTTATGTTTAACCGATTGAATTTTAACGAGAAATAATGAAGATTATTGCAGTAGGCATGAACTACGCCCAGCATAACAAAGAACTGGGACATACACAAGTAAATACGGAGCCGGTGATTTTTATGAAGCCTGATTCTGCTATTCTGAAAGATGGCAAACCGTTTTTCATCCCCGACTTTTCCAACGAGATACATTATGAAACGGAATTAGTAGTCCGTATCAACCGATTGGGGAAAAATATCGCTCCCCGTTTTGCTAACCGCTATTATGATGCTGTGACAGTCGGTATCGACTTTACAGCCCGTGACCTTCAACGAAAGTTCCGTGAACAGCGGAATCCCTGGGAGCTTTGTAAAGGTTTTGACTCATCGGCTGCTATTGGGACTTTTGTTCCGGTAGAGCATTATAAAGATATTCAAAATTTGAACTTCAATCTGTTGATCGACGGTAAAGAAGTACAGCGTGGCTGTACAGCAGATATGCTTTTCAAGATAGATGATATTATCGCTTATGTCAGTCAGTTTGTAACGTTGAAAATCGGTGATCTACTCTTTACGGGGACTCCTGTCGGTGTAGGTCCTGTTAGTATCGGACAGCGTTTGCAAGGTTATCTGGAAGAGGAAAAACTGCTGGATTTCTATATCCGTTGATCTTTTTTATTCATTAGTACTCATTTGTTATACAAAATATGAAGATAAGAGTAGGCTTTGGCTTCGACGTACATCAGCTGGTCGAAGGGCGTGAATTGTGGCTGGGCGGTATTCTTTTGGAACATACCAAAGGATTGTTGGGACATTCGGATGCTGATGTATTGTTGCATGCGGTTTGCGATGCTTTGTTAGGGGCAGCGAATATGCGTGATATCGGCTATCACTTTCCCGATACGGCTGGAGAATTTAAAAACATAGATAGCAAAATACTGCTGAAGAAAACAGTGGAATTGATTGCTACCAAAGGATATAAAGTGGGTAATATCGATGCAACCATTTGTGCCGAACGCCCGAAGTTAAAGGCACATATTCCTTTGATGCAAGAGACGATGGCAACTGTCATGGGAATTGATGCGGATGATATTTCCATTAAGGCGACTACTACCGAGAAACTCGGTTTTACGGGTCGTGAAGAAGGTATATCAGCCTATGCTACCGTATTGATAGAGAAGATTTCTTAACCCCTAAAACAAATAAATATGATTCGGCTCTTAAAAATTTACTTAACACTTGTCTTTTTGTTGGTAACAACTTTTGGTATGGCTCAAAAGAGTGAACTGAAATTTAGTAAAGATGGTAAATTCAAAATTGTGCAATTTACCGATGTGCATTTTAAATACGGCAACCGGGCTTCTGATATCGCTTTGGAACGCATAAATCAGGTGCTTGATGATGAACGCCCGGATTTGGTGATTTTTACCGGCGATGTTGTTTATTCTGCTCCGGCAGATTCCGGAATGTTGCAGGTATTGGAACCGGTAGTTAAACGCAAACTGCCTTTCGTGGTCACTTTTGGTAATCATGACAATGAACAGGGAATGACACGGGAACAGTTATATGATATTATCCGTAAAGTTCCCGGAAATTTATTGCCTGACCGGGGAACAGTCTTATCGCCGGACTATGTATTAACCGTGAAATCGTCTTCTAATGTTAAGAAGAATGCAGCTTTGCTTTATTGCATGGATTCTCATTCCTATTCTCCTTTGAAAGATGTGAAGGGATATGCATGGCTTACATTCGATCAGATAAATTGGTATCGCCAGCAGAGTGCAGCTTATAAAGCGCAAAATGGTGGACTGCCTTTGCCGGCTCTTGCCTTTTTCCATATTCCTCTTCCTGAATACAATGAAGCTGCCCGTTCAGAAAATGCGATTCTTCGCGGAACTCGTATGGAGGAAGCTTGTGCACCTAAATTGAATACGGGAATGTTTGCGGCAATGAAAGAAGCGGGTGATGTGATGGGTATGTTTGTAGGACACGATCATGATAATGATTATGCAGTGATGTGGAAAGGTATTCTTCTGGCTTATGGACGCTTCACCGGTGGAAATACGGAATATAATCATTTGCCTAACGGGGCCCGTATCATCGTATTAGATGAGGGGGCTCGTACATTTACGTCCTGGATTCGTCAGAAAGACGGAGTGGTGGATAAAATTTCTTATCCGGCAAGTTTTGTCAAGGACGATTGGACTAAACGTTGAGGCTTGCGAACTTCACATGGCTAAGGCGCGTGTACTTTGAACCATAGCTTTCGTATTGGCGTGATACTTTCGCCGATGCAATGTAGATAATATCTCCCAGTCGGTATTCATGTTCTATCCCTGATAGAGTGCATGAAACCGCACTGGGATTTTTTGATGGAATACTTATAATAACCAGGTTTCCACTGGCATCGGTTAAAGTTAGTATCTGCTTGACAAAAAACTGTGGGGTAGTGCCGTTCACTCTTGTTTTGTATGGATCGTCTTCCAGTCGTACGCGTGTGACTTTTAATTTTAAGTCAGTCAGTTTTTCCCCTAATTCTCCCAAATAGCGGCTTGATGAACGTTTCTCTCTCGACTTTCTGATCATGATATCCAAATGTATGGAATGATAAGCCTGTGCTATTTGGACGAAGCGTTCCTGTTTAGGTATTTTTGGGGTGAACTTGTAAGCTACCCAACTTAAATAGGCAGGATCTATCTTCAAAATTTCATGAAGAAAATGTCCCCGGTATTTTCCGAAAAAGATAAGGTCGTCACCGTTACTCTGCATTCTTTTCTCATTGTAATCCATGAGAATAAGGCAACGCCTTGAATAGTAAAACATCGTACTGGCTATTCGGAGGGATTCGTTAATGTCCGGTGACAGGTCATGTATATAAAGAATAGATTGCTTTTCGGGCAGGGGAGAGTACAGCCAAAGGGAATAGTTTGGTTTCCCCGGTCGGGGCAACACCACCAAGTAGACTCCTGCCTCTTTAAAAGAGGCTCTGCCTCGGTTGTACTCATTCAATTTGGCATACAATAAGGCTTCTTCGTTTTCGGAAATGCCCGGTAATCTAGGGTTAGCCATAATTGTTCTCGCTTTTGGTATATTTCAAATATAAGGATTTTCTTTCAGAAAAGCAACTTTTCTCTTTGAAATCTCGTACATTTGTAACCATGTAAATTTTCAAAATTCGAATGGAAGAACGAAACAAGAGAGTATTGGTAGGTATGAGCGGTGGCATAGACAGCACCGCTACTTGCTTGATGCTGCAAGAACAAGGATATGAGATTGTAGGAGTTACCATGCGTGTGTGGGGAGATGAACCGCAGGACGCCAGGGAGTTAGCTGAACGAATGGGGATTGAACATTATGTGGCAGATGAGCGTATTCCTTTTAAAGAGACCATCGTAAAAAACTTCATAGATGAATATAAGCAGGGGCGTACACCGAATCCGTGTGTGATGTGCAATCCGTTGTTTAAGTTCCGTGTTCTGACGGAGTGGGCGGATAAGTTGAATTGTGCATGGGTAGCTACCGGACATTATTCGCGATTGGAAGAGAAAAACGGAAACATTTATATAGTAGCCGGAGACGATGATAAGAAAGACCAGTCGTATTTTCTCTGGAGATTGGGGCAGGATGTGCTGAAACGTTGCATTTTCCCGTTGGGAGATTATACGAAGGTAAAGGTCCGTGAGTATCTTGCGGAGAAAGGGTATGAGGCAAAGTCGAAAGAAGGAGAAAGTATGGAAGTCTGCTTTATTAAAGGAGATTATCGTGATTTTCTTCGTGAGCAGTGTCCCGAACTGGATAGTGAAATCGGACCGGGATGGTTTGTCAACTCTGAAGGAGTAAAACTGGGGAAACATAAAGGAGCACCTTATTATACGATTGGTCAACGAAAAGGACTGGAGATTGCTTTAGGAAAGCCTGCTTATGTGTTGAAAATCAATCCGCAGAAAAATACAGTGATGCTTGGAGATGCCGACCAATTGGAAACTGAATACATGTTGGCGGAGAAGGATAAGATTGTGGATGAACGGGAACTGTTCGGGTGTGAGAATTTGACGGTACGGATTCGTTATCGCAGTCGTCCGATTCCCTGTCGGGTGAAAAGATTGGAAGACGGACGTTTGTTGGTACGTTTCCTCGAAACGGCCTCGGCCATTGCTCCCGGACAATCTGCTGTGTTTTATGATGGAAGACGGGTGCTGGGAGGAGCTTTCATCGCTTCCCAAAGAGGAATCGGGCTGGTGATTATAGAAAATGAAGAATTATGATTGATTAAAATAGAAAGATAACTTATGAAGAAGTTTATAGTATTGATTCTCGCTCTAAATATGTATCTGGGGGTATCTGCCCAATTTACTCCGGGAGATACCTTAAAATACCGGATTAGTCTGAAAGACAAAGCGGCTACGGACTATTCTTTGCAGAAACCGGAAAAGTATTTGTCTAAGAAATCTATTGAGCGGAGAAAAAAACAGGGATTGCCCATTGATTCTACCGATTTACCGGTTTGCAGGACGTATGTAGATGCCATACGAAAGACTGGTGTTCATGTACTTGTGACCGGGAAATGGGATAATTTCGTTACTGTTTCTTGTAATGACAGTACCTTAATCAGCGAAATAGCTCAACTGCCTTTTGTACGTTCTACAGAAAGGGTATGGAAAGGTATCACGCAAAGAGCATTTCAAAGAGACTCATTGATAAATAAACCGTTGCGCACCGATAGCCTTTACGGTCCTGCAATCACGCAAGCGGCTATGAGCCGCGTCGATCTCCTGCATGATGCAGGTTTTAAGGGACAGGGAATGACCATTGCTGTGATTGATGCCGGCTTCCATAATGTGGATAAGATTGATGCCATGAAAAATATCCGTATCCTCGGTGTGCGTGACTTTGTGAATCCGGAGGCAGATATTTATGCAGAAAGCAGTCATGGAATGTCTGTATTGTCCTGTATGGCTATGAACCAGCCGCATGTGATGATTGGCACTGCTCCTGAAGCTTCTTATTGGTTGCTGCGTAGTGAAGACGAATATTCGGAAAATTTGGTAGAGCAGGATTATTGGGCGGCAGCTATCGAGTTTGCCGATAGTGTAGGAGTGGATTTGGTGAATACATCGCTTGGTTACTACTCATTTGATGATCCTGCGAAGAATTATAGATATCGTGACTTGAATGGTCATTATGCATTGATGTCCCGGGAAGCAGCGAAAGCTGCCGATAAAGGAATGATAGTTGTGTGCAGTGCCGGAAATTCGGGTGCAGGTTCGTGGAAGAAGGTTACTCCTCCGGGAGATGCGGAGAATATCATAACTGTAGGAGCTGTAACAAAAAGAGGAGAATTGGCGCCGTTTTCTTCTGTAGGAAATACAGCTGACGGACGTGTGAAACCGGACGTAGTGGCTGTCGGTTTAAATTCGGATGTGATGGGAACGGATGGAAATCTTCGTCGCGCCAATGGAACCTCTTTTGCTTCTCCGATTATGTGCGGTATGGTAGCTTGCTTGTGGCAGGCTTGTCCGAAGCTGACGGCAAAGCAGATTATTGATTTGGTGCGTCAGTCAGGTGACAGAGCTGATTTCCCGGATAATATATATGGATATGGTATTCCCGATTTGTGGAAGGCATATCAATCAACTCAACGTTAACTGTTCTTTTTTATGGATTCTCTTTCTCTTTTAGAACTGAATTCACTCGTCCGCCGTAGTCTGGAGCAATGCCTGCCCGATGAATATTGGATACAGGCAGAGTTGAGCGATGTCCGTTCCAATACGACGGGGCATTGTTATCTGGAATTTGTGCAGAAAGATCCTCGTAGTAATAATCTCGTAGCCAAAGCACGGGGGATGATTTGGAATAATATCTACCGCTTGCTGAAACCCTACTTTGAGGAAAGTACCGGACAACTGTTTACCTCCGGTATTAAAGTGCTGGTGAAAGTAACTGTTCAGTTTCATGAGTTATACGGTTACAGTTTGACGGTGCTTGATATTGATCCTGCTTACACGTTGGGAGATATGGCTCGCCGTCGTCGGGAAATATTATTGCAGTTGGAAGAGGAGGGAGTCTTGACGTTGAATAAAGAACTTGAAATGCCAGTTCTTCCCCAACGTGTTGCCGTCATTTCTTCGGCTACCGCAGCCGGATATGGAGATTTCTGCCATCAGTTACAGCACAATCCGGGCGGATTCTATTTTTATACAGAACTTTTTCCGGCTTTAATGCAAGGCAATCAAGTTGAAGAGTCTGTATTGGCGGCTTTAGACCGTATCAATGCCCGCATCAATGAATTTGACGTAGTGGTCATTATTCGTGGCGGTGGGGCTACTTCTGATTTATCCGGTTTTGATACTTATCTACTAGCAGCTGCATGTGCGCAATTTCCATTACCTATCATTACCGGTATTGGTCATGAACGCGATGATACAGTGCTTGACTCTGTGGCTCATACCCGGGTAAAGACTCCTACGGCTGCTGCCGAGCTTCTGATTCATCAGGTAACGGAAGTAGCAGAGCATCTGGAAGAATTATCTGTACGTCTTCAACAGGGAGCTTATATGCTTCTTGAGCAGGAACAACGAAGATTGGAGGCGCTCCAAATCCGTATTCCCAATCTTGTTCACCGCAAACTTGCGGATGCTCGTTTTTCTTTGCTGGCAGCAAAGAAGGATTTGTCACAAGTGGCGAAAGCATTGTTGGCCCGTCAGTCTCACCGGTTGGAACTTTTGCAACAGCGGATAGCAGACGCCTCTCCGGATAAACTCTTGAGCCGGGGATACAGTATTACAATCAAAGACGGGAAAGCGGTGACGGACGCATCTTCGCTGAAACCGGGAGATCGCTTGACAACCCGGTTGCTGAAAGGAGAAGTGCAATCTGTGGTGGAAAAGTAACTATCCGTCGACTGTGTATTTGTAAGAACATTCATCATTAACCATTAAATATCAATCATCGTGGCAGCAAAAAAAGAAACATATTCCCAAGCAATGGAACGTCTCGAAAAGATCGTTCGCCAGATAGATAATAACGAACTGGATATCGACATTTTGAGTGAGAAAATAAAAGAAGCCAATGAGATTATTGCTTTTTGCAAGGATAAACTGACAAAAGCCGACCGGGAAGTCGAAAAATTATTGCAAGAAAAGAGGCTATCTGAAGAATAAAAGTTATTTTTGCGTTTCAATGCAATAGAAAATAAACTAATACATAACAATATGAAAGAAATAGACTGGGCGAATCTGTCATTCGGATACATGAAGACAGATTACAATGTGAGAATCAACTTCCGTAATGGTGCATGGGGAGAATTAGAGGTTAGTAGTGACGAACACCTCAATTTGCACATGGCGGCAACCTGTTTGCACTATGGTCAGGAAGCCTTTGAAGGGCTGAAAGCATTCCGTGGAAAGGATGGTAAAGTACGTATTTTCCGTTTGGAAGAAAACGCTGCCCGTCTGCAATCTACTTGTCAGGGAATTCTGATGGCAGAACTTCCGACAGAACGGTTTAAAGAAGCAATTTTGAAAGTCGTAAAACTGAATGAACGTTTTATCCCTCCTTATGAAACCGGTGCTTCTCTTTACATTCGTCCGCTGTTGATCGGAACAAGTGCCCAAGTAGGTGTACATCCTGCTGAAGAGTATATGTTTGTTGTGTTCGTAACTCCGGTAGGTCCATATTTCAAAGGTGGTTTCTCTACCAATCCGTACGTTATCATTCGTGAGTTCGATCGTGCCGCTCCTCATGGAACAGGTATTTATAAAGTAGGTGGCAACTATGCAGCCAGCCTTCGTGCTAACAAGAAAGCACACGATCTGGGTTATTCCTGCGAGTTCTATCTTGATGCGAAAGAAAAGAAATATATCGATGAATGTGGTGCTGCCAATTTCTTCGGTATTAAAGATAATACTTATATCACTCCGAAATCAACTTCTATTCTGCCTTCTATTACCAATAAAAGTTTGATGCAGTTGGCAGAAGACATGGGTATCAAGGTGGAACGCCGTCCGATACCGGAAGAAGAACTGGAAACATTTGAAGAAGCAGGTGCTTGTGGTACTGCCGCAGTAATCAGCCCGATTCAGCGTATCGATGATTTGGAAAACGGAAAATCATACGTTATCTCTAAAGACGGTAAGCCGGGACCTATCTGTACAAAATTGTACAATAAGCTGCGTGGAATTCAGTATGGCGACGAGCCGGATACACATGGCTGGGTGACGATTGTAGAATAACGATATATTATGAAATAACACATTTATCAATTAATATTATTCACTATGTTAAAACTAAACTCAGAACTGCGTGCTCAGGCGCGTGAGGCACTTCAAGGAAATTGGGTGATGGCGGCTGTAGCTGCCTTGATTTATTCGGCTATTGTCAGTGCAACAAGTTATTTACCTTTGGTAGGAACATTGCTTGTAGGATTGCCGGTGGCATACGGATTCACGATTCTCATGTTTAGCGTGATAAAAGGAGCAAAAGACATTGACTTGGGAATCTTGTTTGAAGGATTCAAAGACTACAGCCGAATCATGGGAACCGTAGTTTTAGTGTTTATTTATACTTTCTTGTGGTCGTTGCTACTAATTATTCCGGGCATCATTAAACACTATTCGTATGCGATGACACCGTATATTCTGAAGGAAGAACCCGAAATGAAAAACAATGCAGCTATCGAAAAGAGCATGGTTATGATGGATGGCAATAAGATGAAGTTGTTCATGCTTGATTTGAGTTTCATCGGTTGGGCTATCCTTTGCCTCTTTACTTTCGGTATCGGATTTTTCTTCTTGCAACCTTATATGCAGGCTTCTCATGCTGCTTTCTATGAAGATTTGAAAGCACAACAAGGTGGAAATGTAGAAGTAAACGTTGAGGTGAATGTTGAGATTTAATAACACGAATCATTCAATATTATAGAAGAATGGAGCATAGAGAAATCTGTGCTCCATTTCTTTTTGTCGGTTGCGTCAAAATCAGTACCTTTGCGACCTAATCAGGATTGATATGGGAAAGAATAAATTAGAAAAGTTTGCCGATATGGCGAGTTATCCACACGTGTTCGAATATCCTTATTCGGCAGTAGATAACGTGCCTTTTGACATGAAGGGGAAATGGCATAAGGAGTTTTTTAAAAACGATCATCCGATTGTGCTCGAACTAGGCTGCGGACGTGGTGAGTACACCGTCGGCTTGGGTAAAATGTTTCCCGAAAAGAACTTTATAGCAGTTGATATAAAAGGTGCCCGTATGTGGACGGGAGCAACGGAATCATTACAGGCCGGAATGAAGAATGTCGCTTTCCTGCGTACCAATATTGAAATCATTGAACGTTTTTTTGCCGAAGGCGAAGTAAGTGAAATATGGCTTACCTTCTCTGATCCGCAAATGAAGAAAGCAACCAAGCGATTGACTTCCACCTATTTTATGGAACGGTACCGTAAATTCTTGCAGCCGAATGGCATTATCCACCTGAAAACGGACAGCAACTTCATGTTTACCTATACAAAATACATGATTGAAGCGAACCGTCTTCCCGTTGAGTTTATGACCGAAGATTTATATCATTCCGATTTGGTAGATGATATTCTCGGTATCAAGACTTATTATGAACAACAATGGCTCGATCGTGGTTTAGCTATTAAGTATATCAAATTCCGGCTTCCGCAGGAAGGTCAATTGCAAGAACCGGATGTAGAAATAGAACTTGATCCTTATCGTAGTTACAATCGTAGCAAACGTAGCGGATTAAGTACAAGTAAATAGTTTTGTGCAGTAACAATCGCCCTTAAAGTGAACTGACACTTAATCGAATGGTGATTTTAAATTGTAAATAGTAAATCGTCAAATAGTAAATAAAATGACTCTCTATCCTAAATTGATATTAGATGCATTGGCAACGGTGCGTTATCCCGGTACGGGAAAGAATCTGGTGGAAGCGGAGATGGTTGCCGATAATCTCCGTATTGATGGCATGACTGTCAGCTTCTCATTGATCTTTGAGAAACCGACTGATCCGTTTATGAAATCAATGTTGAAGGCTGCGGAAACAGCTATCCATACGTATGTCTCTCCTGATGTGCAGGTAACGATCACAGCGGAAAGTAAACAAGCTGCCCGTCCGGAAGTTGGCAAGCTCCTTCCGCAAGTGAAGAATATAGTCGGCATATCTTCCGGTAAAGGTGGAGTAGGCAAGTCTACGGTGTCTGCGAATCTGGCTGTTGCTTTGGCTAAATTAGGTTATAAAGTAGGTTTGCTTGATGCTGATATTTTTGGTCCTTCTATGCCGAAGATGTTTCAGGTGGAAGATGCACGCCCTTATGCTGAACGTATCGACGGTCGTGACATGATTATTCCGGTAGAAAAATATGGAGTGAAATTATTATCTATCGGCTTCTTTGTCGATCCGGATCAGGCAACTTTGTGGCGTGGTGGAATGGCTAGTAATGCGTTGAAACAGTTGATTGCTGATGCAGCTTGGGGAGAGTTGGATTATTTTCTGATAGACCTTCCTCCCGGAACCAGTGATATTCATTTGACAGTTGTTCAAACGCTGGCCATGACAGGGGCGATTGTTGTCAGCACTCCGCAGGCAGTGGCTTTGGCAGATGCCCGTAAGGGAATCAATATGTTTACCAATGATAAGGTAAATGTACCTATCCTTGGTTTGGTTGAAAATATGGCTTGGTTTACTCCTGCCGAACTTCCCGAAAATAAATACTATATCTTCGGAAAAGAAGGCGCAAAGAAACTGGCTGAAGAGATGAATGTTCCTTTGTTGGGACAGATACCTATCGTACAAAGCATTTGCGAAGGGGGGGATAATGGTACACCTGTTGCGTTGGATGAAGATTCCGTAACCGGACGTGCTTTCTTATCCCTGGCTGCCAGTGTCGTTCGCCAAGTAGATCGACGGAATGTAGAGATGGCGCCGACTCAAATCGTGGAAATGCATAAATAAGTGGAATCTGGAGTTGGATAGCTTTGCAGTAAGTTATCCATAGGATATAAAACGAGCCTCTGTAGTCTTTTCAAAGACTATGGAGGCTCGTTTATTTATTGATTTTTAGGATTACGTATTCTTGCAAAATAATCTTATATTATAATCCGCGTAATCCGTGCCTAAATATATTATATAAACTAATTATGATGACATACTTATGTAGCAATTGTTGTTGGCGGATTTTCCTCTATAAGATAGTGACGGTATCATTATCATATACCGTCACTATCTTTTTAACGTTCGAATTACTTGTTCAAAGCTTTCATAAGCTCTTTTTTCATGGTGTCTACTCCGGGAAATCCAGTTTGTTTGAAGGTGATATTACCCTCCGGATCAACAATAAAATAAGTGGGAACTCCCCGGATATTGAAGCTGGACATCAGAAAACTCCATTGTTCATTTGTCACACGGAAATGCTCACCATGAATGTCGGTAATCATATTTTCCCAGGTGGCTTTGGGTGAAGTTTCGCCTGTGATGTAGAGGTAGATAATATCCTTGTCTTTTAATTCCTCTTTCATTGGAGTAATGGCTTTATTGGCTGTGCGACAAGGGCCACACCAAGTTGCCCAAAAATCGACTAACAACGTGTGTCCACGGAATTTAGAGATAATGGATGGGAATAAGTCCTCATTGGAGACTTGTCCCGTCTCGTTTACAGTGAAGCCTGTCTTTCTTTTGTTTAATTCTATTTTCTTTATTATTTCTTTGTTCGTTTGAGTAAGCATCTCTGCGTATGCCGGGGAAGAAAAAGTTTTTAGTTCGGCATTCTGCTCTGTTGTTAACGGGGTAAAATCCTTTATGGATTGATACAGCTTATTAAATTTAATGTTATCGAATAAGGGTCCCTGTCCCGTTCCCAGTGTCTCTTTAAGTACATCTAAAGAATTTGGCAGAAAACTTATCAAGTATATTGTTGATGCGTAATATTTACCGTATAGCGCTTTCAGAGTGTTGATAGAAGTGAACTCTTTCAATGTGTCATAGTATTCTGTAGGAATATCAATGCGGGTATTGTAGAAATAGTCGTCAGTCTGTTCTTTATTCAGTTTATTAACAGCGATATATGCTGATTTTAGTTCTCTCTCCGTCATGGCGATTTTACCAGTCGCTGCCAGATCTACCTGAATATTTAATAGCTCTTTACACGCATTGCTGTATGGGGATTGTGCAATTTCTTTTCGAATGGATGGAAGACGCTCCAATACATAAGCCTTGTATTCATCTGCGCTTTTCCCGGCAATGTCGTTATACATATCCATGTAATAAACTCTTTTCAACACAATATCTATATCTACGGAAGCTAATTCTTGTTGCAGACTAGCCAGATAACCATTAAAGTATACAGGTTCTCCATACGTTTTATCCTTTTTTTGCAGATGCGCCTGTCTACGGCATAGTTCCTTTGTATTGATGATGAGCGATGTCTCTTCGTTGGGAGCTATCAGACACTCGATCCAGCCAAAAGGAAGTTCTAATGATACACTTGTAACGGACGTTATTTTGACCTCCGCCTGAAAAGTGCCGTCTTCTTTGATCTTTATGATATTCTGTTCGTTGTGGACATTCAATGCAGGGCTTTCTATATGCATCTTCATTTGTTGCATCATCTCTTTCTGATAGTCCAGCATTTTCCCTTTGAGTGTAGCAGTCCCATAAACCAACTTTGGAGTAGGCAATATCGCTTTCTTGTTTATTTTGTGTACGACTGCTTCTTTGGGAAGTTTTTGTTTATAGAATGTATCTTTGTCTAATTGTATTCCCCATATCTTATAGGCCCCGTCGAAGTCCCCTTCCGAGAAATCCAGACTGGTTACATTTTCAGGTATTGGGGGAAATAAGAGTTGAAACTCCGCTTCTCCCGATTCCGGCATCCAGAATTCCTTATCCAATGTGATTCCAACTCCCTTTCGGATAGGATAAAGCATTCCGTTATTATCTTTCAGAAAACTGCCCGTTGCTATTTTAATCCAGTATTTCGGACGATAAAAAGCCTTTATATACACTGTTGTCACGGTATCACTCATGACAATTTTATCAATCTCAATACTATTGGAGCTCCATGCTAGAAAAGGAGGCCGCTCGATAACTCTGTCTTTGGCTTGTATGGTGCAGATTGTGCAGAATATTAAACCAATAATCCATGCGAATCTTTTCATGTGAATAATGTTTTATTACACGAACAAATATAAGGATCTTTTTATAACTATCCTTGCAAAAAGCTGAAAAAGAAATGACTTTTTACGGCACCGGGGAAAGATATGTCCGGCACCGGGGAGGAGAAGGTTCCCCCACCGATGAACGCCCCGTTCCTCACCGATGAGGAAAGGGAGCGGTATCGGGGAAGTTATTTATTGTAACCGGAACGTGATAGGGAGGGTATACTTAACAGGAACAGCCTGTCCTTTTTGCATTCCCGGTTCCCATTTAGGCATGTTGCCCACTACACGGATGGCTTCTGCATCCAGTGACGGAGATACGCTACGTAATACTTTTACGTTTGACAAACTACCGTCTGTTCCGATAATCATTTGTATGATTACCCTGCCTTGTTCTTTGTTTTTTTGAGCAATGACAGGATATTTGATACTTCTAGCAAGATAACGCATCAACCCGGCTTGTCCCTCCGGGAATTTGGGCATTGTTTCTACTACAGTGAAAGCCTGATCTGCGTTTTCTCCTTTCACACCTACTGCACCGGGAGTTGAATCTTCCTGTGGACCGTATCCCACTACAACTACTTCGTCCAGATCAGACTGTTTGATCTCTTCGGCCTTGGGTGGTTCTGGATCGGATAGTCTGAAAGCAACGGGAACTGTAAATCTTACATTTACTGCTTCCCCTCTTTGTTTGCCAGGTTGCCATTTAGGCATGGCAGCAATGACACGCATGGCTTCTTTGTCGAGATACGGATTGACACTTCGTTCTACTTTTGTGTTGGCTATACTTCCGTCCTTTTTAACGGTAAAGCTTACAATTACACGTCCTTGTATGCCATTTTCATGTGCTTCAGCCGGATATCTGACATTCTTCGACAAGTAATCCATCAATGCCTTCATCCCTCCCGGAAAATCCGGCATTTCTTCTACAACCTGAAAGACAACTGAATCCGGTACACTCTTGATTTGTGTTTCCGTTACTTCCTTTCCTTTTGTACCTTGCGGAAGAGTGATTTTTTGAATTTCTCTTGTAGAAAGTTCGGGAATATTTGTGGTTTCAGCTTGCATGGCAACTTCTTCCGTTATTTGTCCCATCATTTCTTTTGCAAATTTTTCAGTAGTACGTGCTACCATTTCGATGTTACTGACAATCATCAAGATGGCAGCCAAGGGAAGAAACATCAGATATTTTGTTCTTCCTATTTCTTTCGTTCTTCGTTTATTCATCATTTTAATACGATTTTTGAGTGGTAAAACATTGAAACTATTTGATAAATTTGCTGCAGCCTTGTGATGTGCCAGTCCCAATAAGTGGTACTGGTATGATTTACTATCATGTCCCGTCTCTAATACACGATGGTCTGCCATGTATTCGAGGTTTCCTCTGACTTCTCGTTTCATTAACCAGATAAATGGGTTGAACCAGCAGAATATGCACATTATTTCGCTGAAAAGTACATCCACCGAATGGTATTGACGGGCATGTGTCTCTTCATGCGTAATGATTTCACTGATTTCAGATTCCGTATGTGATTGCGGGTGTATGAATATCCAGTGGAAAAAAGAAAAAGGACCTGTTTCTTTTTTTAATAGATGTACGCGTACTCCTTGTATATTGCTTTTTGAGCATTGGAAATGCAATCGGATGATGCTACCCAGTTGTACGAAGAAACGTGCGGTAAGTAATAACATTCCGCTCCAATAAATAATTTTAGCGAACTGTATGATAACCTCTTGCCAATTTATGACAGTCTCTTGTGTAGGAGTCACAACTTGCTCCGGAAGCAGGATGGTTGCATAAAGATCTGCCATTGCCACCATCGGTTCGTGAGCTTTTATCCATCCCTGGATATTCAGTAGAGGGTAAAGCAAAGAGATGGCAAAGAAACATAACAAAGCCATTCTGCGCCAATGGAAGAAGGTGTCTTTGTGAAAAAACAACCGATAGAATGCGTAGAACAGTGCTATCGCTACATTTATCTTTAGAAAATAAGCTAGTTCCGGAGTCATGATGATGAATGTTTTCTATTAATCTTCTTTTCCTTTTTCAATAAGATCGATAATATCTTTGAGATCATCGGCCGAAATCTTCCGGTCTTTGGCAAAGAAAGAAACCATTTCTTTGTAAGAGTTCTCAAAGTAGTTACGAACTACACCGCTCATGAAATGACGTTTATATTCATTTTCACGAATGGCGGGAGTATATTGGTAGGTATTACCCACACGTTTCGGCGTGACATATCCTTTCCGCTCAAGGTTCTTTACGATAGATGCTACTGTGGTATAAGGAGGTGCCGGTTGCGTATACTTTGCAACAATGTCTTTTACGAAACAGCATTGTAACTCCCAAATGTAGATCATTACTTCTTCTTCTTGTATAGTTAACTTTTCCATGGAGATGTTGTTTAATTACGAATACTTCGCAAATCTACGAATATTTCGTAAATACGCAATAGTTAGTCGGTTAATAATTGTAAATGTATAAATCTTGCAAGAATATTTTAATTGTGATATGATCCTGAAAATATTTAGGCATAAAAACAGACCGGATGAGCATTGTTTTTGCCTAAATAGTCACACTTTAATAACATTTATGCAAAAAAGAGAGTATCTAGGATTTTTTTATATAAAATAAATGAAATATATTTGCGGCTACAAAATATACGTTAAATGTGGAAGGGTGCGTTTCAATGCTTTAACCGGTTGCGAATAATTCCCCGCACTTAAAACAAAACTATTAACTAACAATGCTAACCAGAGGGAAGAGGAAGGCAACTAAAAAATGAATGATATGAAAAAAGGTTTGATTTTTGTGCTATTTGCACTTGTTTCTATCGTTTCTTATTCTCAGATTTCTTGGAATGCCAAAGTAGGTATGAATATGAGTAATCTTACAGGTGATGTAGACACAGACATGAAGATTGGTTTTAATGTTGGTGTAGGTGCAGAATATGCATTTACGGAAATGTGGTCTGTTCAACCATCTTTGATGTTTACTTCTAAAGGTTATAAAGCTGATGGTGTGAAGTGTAATCCAATGTATTTAGAATTGCCGATATTGGCAGCAGCAAGATTTGCCATTGCTGATAATCAGAATATCGTGGTAAAAGCAGGTCCTTATTTTGCATTTGGTGTTGCAGGTAAATATAAATATGATGGAGTTGATGAAAAGGATGATGTTTTTGGAGATGATGGGTGGAAGAGATTTGATGCTGGTCTCGGTGTAGGCGTTGCTTATGAAATTAATAAATTCTTTATTGACTTATCTGGAGAATTTGGATTAACTAAAATTGCTGATGGTGACGGCGCTCCGAAGAACATGAACTTCTCTATCGGTGTAGGTTACAAGTTCTAAACTTATTATACTCTCTTTATAATATCTCTAAAATCCCTCGTTCTATACTCTCTTGGAACGGGGGATTTTTATATTCTTATTCGAAAAAAAACGGCATACCCTCTATGGAAAGGATACACCGTAAACTCTCTCTCTTGTAATTTTCACTCATTAATCACTTATCTGCTTGGATAAGTTTTCTTTCTCTTTTAATTCTTTGTATCGCTCTATTGCATGTTTGCGGCTCATTAGTATTTGCCAGCGGTATACCCAACAGGTGGTAAGGAAATAAATGCCGGCTTGCAACCATAAAGCTTTATATTCAAAAGCTACTTCACTAAGAGTAGCTCCCATATTATTGATTTTTACAAAGCCGTTAATTCCAAAGGTAGAGGGGAAGATGTAAGATACATACTTCCAAAACGGGGGAATAGCTGCTCCCGGCCAAGAGATTCCGGAAATAAATAACAAGGGGACTGACGTGAATACAAAAATCAGCATACACGTCTCCCGGTTGCGGATAGCAATGGAAGCTGTCATGGCAAAGAAAATACAAGCCGCAAGGTAGGGGACAACAAATAATACTAATGAACTGGGTTGTCCGATCTGGTTGAGGCTAAATAATCTTGGGACCACATAAAGTACGTAGAAAGCTACCAATATATAGACCAAGAAATAACTCAAGCCTTTTCCTAATACAATTCGTAGCGTTCCGTTGTAATGACGGTTAATAGGCACGAGATCCTTAAACCTGTTATTTTCACGAGCTGTTCCCGCAGCGAGACCGATACCAAGTAATAATGTTTGTTGGATAATTAATACTAGTACTGCAGGAATTAGGAAAGCAGCGAATCCGGTAGTCGGGTTGAAGATAGAGATTTCTTCATATTCGATCGGATAAGCGGTGATTTCATCCTGCCGGTCGGTTGTATTTCCACTGCGTGCAATCTTGATATCCTTATTCATATTCAGAGAAACCGCTGTGTTGGCAAGAAGCATCGATTTATAATACAACAATCCGCTCATGTCGCAATAGATGCTCACTTGTGTCTGTTTTCCTTTGGCAATATTGTCACTAAAATCCGAAGGGATATAAATGATGCCGTATGCATGCCGGTTTTTCAGCATTTGTTTGGCCTCTTCCATATCGGCACAGTAGGAGACGATTTTAACATCGGGCGTAGCATCTACCTTGCGGAGATATTCGCGGCTAAGAGATGAATGTGAATCGTCAACAACAACAGCAGGAACTTCACGCACTACTTCGTTATCATAGATGAAACTATATAGCAACGGATAACCTAACGGGACGAGTATAAAGAATATCAGTACCCCCTGGTCGCGGAAAGTTGTCTGAAACTCCCGTTTCCAGATATAAAACAGGTCATTGATGCCTTGAGCTATCTTATCTTTTAATTTTATATCTTTCATTTAGGGTATATATTTATAGTAAACCAATGCTTCCTTCAGGCGGTGAACCACGAAGAAGGGGAGCATCATGAATATTAATAGTGCCATATAGTTGGTCCATGAGTAAGCCATACTATATCCGTTGAGCGCCTGATCCACGTAAATAAGGAAATAGTGCCGCAACGGGAATAGATTGCTCAAAGCCTGTAAAACAGGATGCATAGCCATGACCGGGAATGAAAATCCGGAAATGGAGAACGATATGACTCCCCACAGGGAAGCAAAACTTAATCCGAGTCGTAGAGTCGGCAGGGTTCCTATCATGACAATACCACAACATTGGGATGCCAGTACAAGACAGAGCGTGGCAAATATCATCGGAAATATACCGCTGTTGCAAGGAAAATGCAGGAATCCATACAGGTATACATTATAGAATATACCCATAATGAAAAAGACTACAGTGTGGGGAAGCAACTTCCCGGCCAATGCAATATAAATGGAGTTGTTACTCATTCGTAACCATTCGCGAGCCGTACGATCTTTGATTTCTACACCGATTGAATAGACAGTTACCATAAATATTAATAGCATGAGTACTCCCGGTATCAGTGTATTGCATAAGTATACCGAATAGTTTAGCCACGGATTATTCAGTGGGTGTGTATCGATAACAATCGGTTGCAGATATGCCATAGCCTGATCCTCTGTTGCACCTTTGGCATATAACATGGTCCTTGCAGCGGCTCCTGAGGTGAGTTCTCCCATCATTTTCATATCCCTGAACAATAGAGAGCCTGCAATCAGGTATGAGTAATTGGTATAGAAAGAGATCGTTGGCTGCCGTTGGCTTTGTGCCTCTGCCGATAAACCCTTGGGGAGATAGAAGAACCCGTAGATTTTTCCCTCCTGCATGGCAATACGCGCATCTGTTACATTGCTGTAATGAGCTACAACCCCTGTCTGCGAAAAAGCATCCAGATTGCGGACAATATTACGGGAAGTAGACGAATCATCCATGTCCACCACTCCCGCAGGAAGATCCTTGGGAAGCCCCGAATCCATTAAAGTGGTGAAGAATATATAACAAAACAGCGGGGCAATGACCATACAGAAGAGATAGAGCGGGCGTGATACCAATCGCCGGCACTCTCTTTGCATAACCTGCCACAAAGCTATATATTTCTTTTCTCTCTCTTTCATGGTTACTTGTCAATGATAACAGACATACCCGGACGGAGATTTTCCACTTTCTCTACCGGAGAAGCTTTCACCTCGAATGTTTTCAGATCAAATTGTCCGGTCGTTTTGGTTGCTTTCCAGGCAGCATAAGTGCCTAAGTCTTTCAGATAATATACTTTGAGCTGGATCTTTTTATTATCCAGAGCAGGAATGATAGCTTCGAACTCCGACCCCATCGTCAGGTTCTTGAGCAAATCTTCGCGTACATTGAATGTTACCCACATATCGTTGAGTTCAGCGATATTCATGATGGGAGCACCAGTACCTACCAATTCGCCTACCTTCGGGAAAATCTCTGAAACTTCTCCGGCAGCCGGAGCTATGAGATAAGTCTCCTTTATGTACGATTCTACTTCGGCAACAGCACCTTTTGCCCGGTTTACCAAAGCTTCCGCGGCCATCTTGTCTTCACGTTCCGCTCCGTTCTTTGCCATAGTATATTGCGCTTTGGCTGCTTTCTCTGTAGCAATGCTTGCATCCCGTTGCGCAGTGACTTCATCCAATTTCTGTGCAGGCATTACTCCCTGCTCATAGAGGTTCTTTACACGTTGATATGATTTTTCGGCAATGGTGACGCCTGCTTGGGCTTTTTGCCACATTTCGTATGCTGCCTGGATTTGTTCCTCACGCGCGCCTTTGATTGCTTTTGCGTTTTGTGCCTGTGCGGCAGCTTCGGCAGCACGTGCCTGTTCCATTTTTGCCACTACGTCAGGAGCTTCCAAAATAGCCAGCGTATCTCCGGCATTGACACTTTGTCCTTCTTTCACGCGAAATTCCAATATACGTCCCGGAACTTTGCTCGAAACGCGATACTCGGTAACTTCAGCCTGTCCCTGTATAATTTCAGGACCTTTGCGAAGCATGAAGAAGCCAACGACTGCAACGATTGCAATAACTCCAAGTAGAGTAAGGAATGCAAGCAGCATATTGCTGTTTTGTGATTTTATAGGTGCCATATGATTTATGAATTATGATTTATGATTTATGTTTTATGGATTGTGAGTTGGTTAGGGATTGGGTTGTTTCTGATTGGGTTCTTTACTTTATTTTTCTGCTTTTTATTTATTTCAGTGTTCCCAGAGATTTCTTCAGATAGATTTCTGTTAACTTCACATCTATTTGTGCGTCAATCTTTTCTGAATGAGCGGACAGCCATGCCGTTTGTGCTTCAAGAACATTACTTGTGGCAATCACTCCCTCTTTAAAACCAAGCGTTGCATAGCGCAGATTCTCTTCCGCTTTTTCCATGTTTTTGGAAGACATAACCAGTTTCTTACCTGCTTCTTTTACCTTGAAAGCGGCTTGATTGACTTGCAACTCTATTTTTTCGCGTGCGTCCTGAAGCTGGTATTGTGCAATGCGGGCTTCGGCTTTTGCCGCTCTCGTTTTATAAATACCTTCTCCCCAGTGCCATATAGGTATCTGTACCATCACTCCCACATTCCACATGCCTTTGAATTTGTTTTCAAAGCTGTTGAAGACAGAAGGGTTGGTTACCATATAATTCCCCATCAATGCGATAGAAGGAAGATGTTCGGCACGGGTTACGTTTACTTTCTGTTTATAAATCTGTGTCGCTAATTCGAGACTACGTATTTCCGGACGATTCTCATAAGCGGTAGATAAATCGAAATGAGGGTCTGTTGTCAGTAATGGAATATCTTCCATATTTTCATCTGCTAGCGTGATGGGGGAGCTAAGATCAATACCGCATAGTTGGCACAGCAACATTCGGGCAAGGCTCAATCCATCTTCCACTTTGGTGAGTGTCATTTCTGCTTCATTCACCTTGACGCGTACAGACAAGCCATCCGCTTTGGTGGCTACTCCTTCATTAATCATTTTTTCCACATCACCGTCCAGCTGTTGCAAGAGCTTTAAATAACCTTCCGCCAACTTCTTCTTATTAACCAGCGAAATAACTTGCCAATAAGCCTGGTCTGTACTCATGATTACTTCCTGCATGCCACCGTGGTGTTGTTCTTGAGCCAACTCTTCGGCATACTTTGTTATTTTGTTGTACGCCCGGATTTTTCCACCCATATATAAAGGCTGTGTCAATGTAAGAGCACCTGCATAGACATTCCTGGTGTCTGTGCGGAGCGCATCCACTAAAGAGTTTCCCGCTTGGTCGAGAGCAGGCAGAGCCGCTCCTAGTTTTCCGCTTAAGGAAGCAATAAGTGGTTTTAATTCAGGATGTGCTGTTGCAATCTCGGTTGCAGCCTGTTGGATAGGGCCTGCCAGATTAGTTCCTAGTCCTGAAAGCGCAGCTTTCTGGTCGTTGTTTAATAATGAAAACTCTTTCTGGTTTCTCATGTAAGCTCCGGTTGCCGAGAAATTGGGAAGATAATTCGTAAATGCAGCTTTCCGTTGATAATGAGCAGCATTTATCTTCTCATTGCTTATCAACAAATCTTTGTTGTTGGCAAGAGCTAATGCGCGGCAACTATCCAGACTTAGAAAGTTCTGCGCTTTTCCTATGAAAGTGAGACTTAGCAGAATTGTCAGAAGAAATACTTTTTTCATCGCATCTTGCATATTAATAAGGTGATACTTCTATATTTAATAACCCGGTTCTTATGTAATTTGTTTATTGAAGTAGTCTGTTTTTTTGTACTTGTTTACTTAAACAATAATTGCATAAACAACGATGCAAATGTATGTGCTTTCTGTGAGAACTCAAAACGAATTAGCTTTTTTTAGAAATATAGTGGGGATGGATTCTGTTGAAAAGAAAGAAGGCTATTCCTCATGGCGAGGAACAGCCTTTCTTGATATATAAAGTAAGGGGATTTTAATTACAGAGCACCTACTTCTTTCAAAGCAGCGTTAGTTCCGTGAACAGCTTTTGCGCTAGCTGCGAACTTAGCTTTTTCGTCTTCGTTCAGGTTCAGTTCAACGATCTTTTCGATACCGTTCTTGCCAAGGATTACAGGAACACCGATGCAAAGATCTGATTCGCCGTATTCACCTTCCAATAATACAGAACAAGGAACCATCTTCTTTTGGTCGTGAAGGATAGATTCAACTACGAATGCTCCTGCTGCACCCGGTGCATACCATGCAGAAGTACCTAGCAATTTAGTCAGCGTAGCACCACCTACCATAGTAGCAGCAGCAACTTCTTCCAATTTCTCTGCAGAGATGAAATTAGCTACAGGCATACCTTTGTAAGTAGCGAAACGAGTCAAAGGAATCATCGTAGTATCACCGTGACCACCGATAACCATACCTTCTACTTCGTTAGCGTTGCAACCGATAGCTTGAGACAAGAAATATTTGAAACGAGAGCTATCCAGAGCACCACCCATACCGATCACACGGTTTTTCGGCAAGCCCAGAGCTTTCAATGCCAAATAAGTCATTGTATCCATTGGGTTGGAGATAACAACGATGATAGCGTTAGGAGAATATTTCAACAGGTTTTCTGCTACCGATTTAACGATACCAGCGTTCACACCGATCAGTTCTTCACGAGTCATACCCGGTTTACGAGGAATACCTGAAGTAATCACAACAACGTCAGAGTTAGCAGTTTGAGCATAGTCGTTCGTGCAGCCTACCAATGTAGTGTCGAAACCCAACAATTGAGCTGTCTGCATCATATCCATTGCTTTACCTTCTGAAACGCCTTCTTTAACGTCCAGCATTACTACTTCGTCTGCTACTTCATTAAAAGCAAGTACATTTGCACATGTAGCACCTACGTTACCTGCGCCTACTACGGTTACTTTTGACATAATACTATATATTTAAAAAGTTGATAATTTGTTTTATCTTTTAGCGCGACAAAATTACAACGATAATCCTAATTAAAGAAATTTTTCCGTAATAATTTTAGTTAAAGGTCGAAGTTCCCGATAATATATAGGTATGATAAAAAGTTTGGGTGGAAGAAGCTGTTTTTTGCATGGTTATATACAGAATGTAGCTGCGTAAGAATGTACTATTATGGCAAATGATTCATTCAGCTATTTTTTTATAATTGCTTGTCTATTCGGAGTTACTTCGTTCGCTACTATTATTTCGTTCCACTATAGTGTTCCGCAAGAATAACTATAGTGTCCCTTACGGATAACTATAGTTGAACGCAAGAGTAACTATAGTGGAACGAAGTAATAATAAGCAATGAGATTAATAATATTAGGCAGAGAAAGAAATAACGATAGTATCTTGATGGAGAATTTTTGGCAATACCTTTCAACCGTATGCTTGATTCATTTTTGTATGGAAAAAGAAGATACCAGTTAAAGTGGCAGGGAACCTGGCAAGTTTTTTAAATAATGAACGAATAAAGTCCGAAAGCTTATTATCTTTGTGCCAATCTGTTAATTGAAAGTTTAATGAACTGCTGAAAATATCGAAAATATCAAAATGAAGTTCTGGGAATCAAATCATCAATCTGTTCAGGAAGGGGATATGCAATTTATTGCACTTTACAAATTCTACTATCAAGATTTGTATGCTTATGGAGTGAGTTTGGGGTTCAATACCGAAGATGTGAAAGATGCAATTCAAGAAGTATATCTAAAATTGTATTTCAATGAGCGCCTGTGTATTGATGAGAAGAAAATAAAATTTTATTTGTTGCGTTCGGTTAGGAATCAGCTGATTGATTGGGAGCGTACAAAGAAAGATACATCTTCTATAGAAGAAGAGGAAAGGAGTTTTAAATTATCCGTATCCGTTGAAGAAAGCTTTATTTCTGATGAAGAAGACTTATTACTGAAAAAAAGGGTGAATAGAATTCTTGATTTGCTGACAGATCATCAGCGGGAAATAGTCTATTTACATTTTATAGAGGAAATGCCTTATGAAGAGATTGCGGTAATGCTGGATATGAAAATTCAAACGGTGCGCGGACAAGTCTTTAAAGCGATGGAGAAATTAAGAAAACTGGATTCAAAAGATTATTTTCTGTTTTTTCTTATCTTATACCTGCATGGCGTTTCTGTCTTTAAATAATTGAAAAAGAGTATTGTATACGGAAGGTGGGGAGCGTAAACCTATACCTCTCTGCTTTTTTATTTATTTTTTTGAGGAAAAAAGGAGATGAAAGGCATACGAATCTCGTATATATAGTAAACAGGTCTTTAATTGAAATAAATAATGAAAGAATATTCATCATATACTACAGCCGATTTTTTGAACGATGATTTATTTCTTTTCTGGTATTATTCCGGAGAAGGAGATTATTATCGAAAAATCATTGCCGATTGTCCCGATCGTGAGCCGTATTTAAAAGAAGCGATGGAGAGACTGGCGGCGTTGAAGTGGGAAAAGCCGGTTTTACCCCCAAAAGAAGTGGATAATGCTTGTTTGAAACTGGAACAAGCCATTCAAAATCGGAAAATGTCTCAACGTAAACATCGATTGTATAAGATGAGATGGTGGAGCGCTTCAGTTGCGGCAGCTATTCTTATCCTGTTTGTTTCGGTAGAGGTTATTTGGAAAAGTGCTCCGGCAATTGATTATCTAGCTTTGTTGCAAGTGAATGACTCTGTGTTTATGAGTGGTAAAACGCAGCTTTTTGTTGACGATCAGTTGAAAGAAACTTTTGAAGGTAATCCGGATTTGGCTTACGATCAAATGATGACAGATGCTGGTGAAGGGGAATTTAATAAATTAGTTGTTTCGTATGGCAAACGTGCCCGTGTCACTCTTTGCGATGGTACGAAAATATGGGCGAATGCAGGAACGGTGCTTCTATATCCAACACATTTTGAGGATAAGAAGCGTGAAATATATGTAGATGGAGAAATATATATTGACGTGACTCCTAATCCGGAGAAACCTTTTATTATTAAGACGTCGGATATGGGAGTAAAAGTGTTGGGAACTTCTTTCAATGTTTCGGCTTATCGGGAAGATGTAGAGAAAAGTGTTGTGCTGGTTACAGGTAAAGTGGAGGTAACAGCATCTAATGGAGAATCTGTACGTATTTTACCCAATGACCGGTTCAGGCAATCCACTGATAAATATGTGGTAGATAAAGTGAATGTGGAGGATTATGTGTCGTGGAAGGAGGGACGATTATCGTTTAAAAACACAGAGCTTGGCGGAATACTCAAACAACTGTCCAGATACTATAACGTAAGAATTGATTATGATAAACAACAACAAATCACTTGTAGCGGAAAACTGAATTTGGACGATACGATCGAACAGATATTGAATACTATCACAGAAACGGCTCCTGTGGTAATAAGTAAGGAAAACAATGTTTATAAAGTAACAATAAAGAAAAAATAGCCTATGATTAATATGTGAAAAACCATACTCTAATTTATCCTTTTGAGAGGGAAAGGATACCAGCCAGTTTTATTCGTAATAGAATAGCCTTAAAATATTGAAGTATAATTTTAATTCTTAAACAGATGAATGAAAAACATCAAAAAAAGAATCACACTTGCCTAAGTGTGAGAAGGCCCTTTATATGCTTTTTTCTAGCATTGGGTGTGTTTCTGCTATCCGCTTTTCCTACTGAATTGTATGCCCAGAAGAAAACAATTACTTTGGACTATAAAGAGTTGGGACTAATGGAACTTTTTAAGAAGATAGAAGAAAAGAGTGATTATGTCTTTTTCTACTATGACGTATTGATAGATAAGGATGTGAAGGTTCCTGCACGTTTCAAAAACATGACAGTAGAGCAAATTCTGGATAAAGTTTTTGCTAACATGGAGCTTGCCTATAGCATTAATAAAAAACAGATAACTATTAAAAAGAAAGTATTGCAGGAAAAAACGAAGAAAGAAGGTCAAAGCTCTATTGTAAAAGGAGTGGTATTCGACCAGTCTCGTGAACCGTTGCCCGGAGTTAGTATTGTAGTGCAAGGTACTAATATCGGGACCGTCAGTGATCTTAATGGAGCTTATTCCATTCATGTGCCTTCGGATGATTCGAAGATTATTTTCTCCTATATAGGTTTCGCTCCTGTGACTTATTCGGCAAAAGAAATGAATAAGCTGTCAGAAGTGGTGTTGGTTGAAGATACAAAAACAATTGATGAAGTGGTTGTGGTAGGATATACGACCCGTACACGTGAGAAATTAATCAGTTCCGTCTCGACTATAAACAATCAGGAATTAGTCAAGTCCACAGTCCCCAATCTGGAGAATGCGTTGACAGGGCGTGTGTCCGGAGTCTTTTCCCGTCAGACTAGTGCTGAACCGGGTTCAGATGGTGCCGATTTGAAAATTCGCGGTTTTGGTTCTGCTTTGGTGGTAGTAGATGGTATTCCGGGAAGAAATTACAGTGATATCGATCCTTCCGAAATTGAGTCCGTTTCCGTATTGAAAGATGCATCGGCTGCCGCTGTTTATGGGATGCAGGGAGCAAATGGAGTTATTCTTGTAACGACTAAAAGAGGAGGAAAAAACAAACCGACGACATTGGATATCAATACGCGCTTCGGATTGCAAATGCCTCATAACTATCCACAGCCTGCATCAACCTCGCTGTGGCAGACATTAGTCGGTGAATATTATGCTAATATGAAATTAATTAATGATAAGAACGCGGTAATTACTCCCGCTGATATGGCTACACGTGACTATGCTTATAATACCAATTGGTATGAGGAAATGATAAAGAACGCTCCCATCACCCAGTCCAATATCAATATTTCGGGAGGCACAGATAAAGTCAGTTATTTTATTTCAGCCGGCTATTTATATCAGGGAGGTATTTGGTCAACAAATTCTACTGATAAGAATCGTTTCAATTTCCGTAGTAATTTGGATGCGGATATACTGAAAAACTTGAAGTTATCTGTCGGAGTGGGAGCTGTCATTAACAGTCTGAATTATCCGAGATCCGCTTCGTATGAGATAGCCCGCAAAATGAAAGATATGGCTCCGAATATTCCGGTAAAGTGGCCGGGGCATGACGACTATTATGCATTTGGTGGGGAAGGTACGGTGAATCCGATGGCATTGGCGGATAAAGAGGCATCCGGATATTCCAAGAAAATAGCCAAGAATCTGAATGTGGATTTTTCTTTAGAGTATAAGGTTCCCTTTGTAGAGGGGCTTTCTTTGAAGGCTACAATGGGATATACGCAATCTGATTCGTGGAATAAGAACTGGAATATGAATATCGTTTATATGGGCTATCGGGAGGATGCGCAGGAATATTATGAGAGTGCTTCCGCCTCTAATGCCAATAAAGCAAGTTTGAGTTTGGAAGATGGTTTTTCCTATAATATAACCGGACAAGGTTTTATCAATTATATCCGCTCGTTCGGGAATCATAATATAAACAGCGGACTGGTCTTTGAATTCTCGGATGCGGAAAACCGTTCTACTGTTACGTCTCGTGGAGAATTTCCTTCTACTGTGTTGGATATGATGGCGGGTGGAATTGCCAATAAACAAGTGACAAATAGTGAAGTTTTCCGTAAATACAGGACGGCTTCTTTCATCGGTCGTTTCTCTTATGATTATCGTTCCAAGTATTTTGTCGATTTCAACTTCCGATATGATGGTGCCCAGTATTTTGCCGATAAGTGGGGTTTCTTTCCCTCTGCCTCTGTAGGATGGATGCTGACAAACGAAGAGTTTATGAACCCGTTGAAGAAAGTTTTGAATGAGTTTAAAATTCGTGCCTCCTGGGGAGAATTGGGTGACTTGTCGGCTGCCAGTCAATATTATGCTAATAATGAGCAATACTATTTTCAAAGCGGATATCAATATCCGGGTACTCCGATGAATTTTGGTGACCGCACCATTTATGGATTAAATCCCACCTTGAATCCTAATCCGGATTTTACATGGGCTACCTCGTCAATGATAAATGCGGGTGTTGATTTTAAGTTGTGGAATGGCTTGCTTAGCGGATCGGCAGATGTGTTCTATCGTCAGCGTAAGGGACTTCCGGCACAAAAGGCCAATGATAATGCAGGAGCATTGGCTACTTGGTATAACTTAGACCATGACAACACCCGCGGTTTTGAGTTCTCATTGAATCATCAATATAAAATAGGAGAAGTCAACTATTTTGTCGGAGGAAACATGTCGTGGTCCAGAACCCGGAAAGGGAACATTGAGCACGGAAGATTTACAAGCGGTTATGACGAATGGAAATGGAACACTGAAGGACATTGGAATAACGTACGTTGGGGATATAACTGTATTGGACGTTATCAGTCGTATGGAGAAATAGCCAATGCACCCATGCATAATAATTCGAATAATAACAGTGCCATATTGCCGGGTGACTTAAAGTATGAAGACTGGAATGGCGATGGCTATATTGACAATTATGATCAACGTCCTATCGGAAGAAATGCTTATCCGGAGTTGGTATATGGTATTAATCTGGGACTTTCCTGGAAGGGAGTTGATTTCTCCATGTTCTGGCAGGGAGGGGCATTGTCGGACTTCCAGATCGGTGCTTTCGATATGGATGCTTTCCAGGAAGGAGCTACTAACTTGAACACTTGGGAATATTTTGGCGATCGTTGGCATCGTGCCGATTATACTGATCCGAATTCTGAATGGATACCCGGGTATTTTCCGGCAGTCCGAGATTTTACATCAGTAACGATCAATCGTCTAAGTTCTAATTTTTGGATGTGGAATGGAAGTTACATTCGTCTGAAAAACGTGGAGTTGGGATATACTTTGCCACAACGAATTACCCAGAAAGCTAATATCAAACAGTTGAGGATTTATGCGAATCTTTATAACTGCCTGACCTTCTCCTCACAGAAATTCTTTGATCCGGAACAGCTTGAAAGTCAGTATTCGTTTGCCAGCTATCCGCAAATCATGTCATTTAATGTAGGTATAAATCTTAAATTCTAACAGGTTATGAAAGTAAAATCTATCATATATATGGTATTGGCATTGAGCTTGTGCTGTGGATGTAGCGATTGGCTTACTGTCGATTCGAAAACCATTCTTAGTGAAGAGGACATTGCCAAATATCCCGAACTGGCAGAAGCACAGTTCTTATCCAATTATGCGGAATTACGTAAATCAATCCATTGTATCGGTGACGGAGCAATGTCGTACAGGCAACATCATCTGGATGCTTTTACCGATGATGGAGCGAGCAATATTACGTACGAGAATGGGGTTATGAGAAATAACACTCCGGGTACTGTTTTTGGAGGAGTCTTTTCTCAAAGCAAAGGTGAAATATTTGAGGCGGTATGGAATTATAAGACAATCAACATTGTTAATAAGTTTATCGCCACTTATAAGAATTCGGATAATGAAGGGGTGTTGAGTACAGTCGGTGAGGCTTATTTTATTCGTGCTTATCTGTATTTTGAGATGGTGAAACGATATGGGGGCGTGCCTTTGTATTCAAGTCCGTTGGATGATGTAAGCTCCATCAACAATCGTTCTACAGAGGAAAAATCCTGGGATTATATAAAAGATAACTTGGACTCGGCTCTTGTATTGCTTCCGAAAGTACAGCGTATTGCATCAGAAGATCGTGACCGTGCCAATCGGTATACAGCTTTGGCGTTGAAGTCGAGGGCTATGTTGTATGCGGGGACTATTGCTAAGTATGGAAAAGTTTCAAATAATAGTTTCCAGGGAATCCGCAAAGAAATGGCGAAAACATATTTATTGGAAGCGGCAAAAGCAGCAAAGGAAATCGTTGATGATGGTAAGTATGCGCTCTCTACTGAATTTGGCGATTTGTTTAATGGAAAAGATGAAAATAATAATGAGATAATTTTCCGTTTTGCTAATGTTGCCAAGACAGGAGTGGCTGTATATGAGGATTACTGGTATCAGTCTTATCGTATTAAACGGGCCGGTTACTGTGCCTTTATGGTTCCTCCTTTAGATGTTGTCGAACAATTTGAAACATTAGACGGTAAGATTCAGCCATTGGATTATGCCGCTTCAAAGAATAATCCCGAAGATTTTTTTGCAAATCGTGATAAACGTCTGGATGCCACTGTTATTTATCCGGGAGGAGAGTTCTTGGGAGAACGTTTCTCTATTTACCGGAAAACACTCGTAAAAAGGACAGATGGAACTACTGAAGAATATTCTTATGAAAAATCTGAAGATTGGATGGGAGCGGGGAAAGTGCCCGGTCACGAAAAATACATGAAAAGTGGAGCAGATGGTATCTTCTTGAACCTTTCCGCCGCAGGAACTACTAACTGGGGATTTTTTCTGAAAAAAACACTGTATGGAGTGAAGAGGTTGGATGATTATCTTATACAAGAAAACGATCAGGATGCTGTCGTTATTCGGTATGGCGAGGTTATTTTAAATTTGGCTGAAGCTGCCGTTGAGCTTTCAACCTATGGAGTGAATGACTATTTAGCGGTTGCCCAAGTCGCTTTTGACCTATTGCGTAGTATACATGGAGGATTGCCTGCCAAAACGATGGACTTGGAGGTTGTACGGCATGAACGCCGGATAGACTTGATGTATGAAGGATTCCGTTATTGGGACTTGAAGCGTTGGCGCATTGGGGAAGAAAAGATGCACAATAAAACGTTGAAGGCTCTCTATCCCATTCTTCATATCGATGAAACAACTTCTCCTGCCTCCGTTTATTATACGTTGGAGAAAGTAGAAGCACCGGATTTGGCTACGAGAGTGAAATGGTTCGAGGAAAGAGACTATTATTGTCCGCTTCCTTTAAGCAAAAGCCCGGGTATCGTGCAGAATGACGGTTGGAATTGATAACCCTAAAAGAAAAGAATATGAATAGAGCTAGATTATATATAAATATCAAACTGTTACTTTTAGCAGTGTTAACACTGAATCTGTCAGGGTGTGAACTTGACGAACGTGTGGATGACTTGACCGGTGGCTACGAAGGCGCTTTTATTGACAGGCTGACCGGTGAAAAGGTGGCTACCGAATATTATGGAGCTAAATTAAAGTTACTTGATCTGGAGTATGGAAATGTAGCGGTTCCCTTGGAGTATAACACACTTCCTGAAGGAACATATCGCAATACCAAAGTATACCCTTCCCGCTATAAAGTATGGGCGAACGGACCGTTCTTTGAGTTGGATACCATTTATGGTGATATTCGTAGTTTTAAGAAAATGGACTTGATTGTTACCCCCAACGTAACATTGAAAATTAAGAAGGTGGAAGTGTTGTACGGCATTACAGCGAACGTCACTTTTACTTATCAGGTAAATGACGAACGCTCCAAGAATCAGGAAATAGGATTGGTATATGGCAAAGAGCAATATCCCGGACAACGTACGGCTATGAATGAAAGCGAAAGCGGTTCACATACTTACAAACGAATAAAGAAGAATTTGACAGAATTGTCGGGAGAATTTACGGAGACTCTGTTCTTAAACCCTAACAGCACATATTATCTAAGAGCTTTGGGACGTACGGAATCAGCAGGAGATTACTGGAATTATTCAGAACAGACTGTGATTAATACGGCAGATATTGATTTGTCTTCCTTACCGATTGAAGCCGCTGTCGGAGTAAGTAGTGCCACTTCTGCTGTTTTGCAGTGGGCATTTCCTCCCGTTGTTGACGAGATAAAGGTTTCTTATACGGATCGGGATGGTGAAGAGGTGATGGATAAATTTAAACCTACGGATTATTCATACGTTGCCAATTTACCTCATAATCAAAAGAGTACAATCAAAGTACAACTTCTGGCGAAAGGAGTTGCCGGTCCGGAACAAACGATTGAAATACAGACTAAATCTTTGACGGATAAATATGTACCTGCCTCAAACACTCGTCCGGAAAATGTTCCTTTCTACAATGATTCGGAATTTAAAAAATCATTATCCGGTGAATGGGCATTGATATATGGTCCTACAATCGGCGAAGACTGGTCCACTACCGATTTACGTTTTGAATATTTCGATTGGTGGGACACATGGTTGATAGGATTTGCCGACCGTATGCCTGCTTGCCAGGATATAGAGAACTTTAAATCACTGACGATTCAGGGAGAAATACAAACGTTGGTTGATATTTTACCTTTTGTTAATCTGGAAACACTTTCTATCATAAAGGGTAAAGGTTTCTCGGTGGATAAAACGATTAATCCGAAAGTTGACCTGACAGTTCTGAAGAAACTGAAGAAACTTAACACAGTTATTATAGGACCGGATGTGCCGCTTACTAAAAAGAATTTTGATGATGCGGGACTTACACATCTGACGATTACCAACTAGGTCGGTAATCACACTACTCCCTTTGACAAGCGAATGTGTCTAGTGGGTAACATCGGATACATTCGTTTTTTTAAAGAAATATATAAATGAAAATATAAATAGTATGTGTAAGATTAAATGTTTATTTCTACTGATGTTGATCGTATTGTGTTCTTCCTGCAAAGAAAGTACAGAAGATGAAAAAGCGATGCAACAGATGGTGGAACGTTTATTTCCGGAGTATGCTTCCCAATTTAGTTTTGAACAATCGGAAAAGATTGATAAAGATTGGTATGAAATAGAAGCGCAAGGAGGAACAGTACGAATACGGGGAAATAACGCAAATTCGATGGCTGTAGGGCTGAACTATTATCTGAATCATTACTGCCTTACCTCTGTTTCCTGGTATGTGAATGATACGGTGGAGATGCCGGAAGTATTACCCATGCCACCGGCAAAAATAACTTCGACTGCCCGTTGCAAGAACCGATTCTTTCTTAATTACTGTACCTTCGGTTATACAATGCCATGGTGGACATGGAAGGATTGGGAACGGTTGATAGACTGGATGGCTTTAAATGGAATCAATATGCCTTTGGCAATCACCGGACAAGAATCTGTCTGGTATCGCGTATGGACGAAATTAGGATTGACGGATGAGGAAATACGGAACTATTTCACAGGGCCTGCTCACTTGCCTTGGCATCGTATGTCTAACTTGGATTATTGGCAGGGGCCTCTGCCTAAAGAATGGCTGGATACACAAGAAGCATTGCAGAAACAAATCGTAGCCCGTGAACGTCAATTTAATATGCGCCCCATACTTCCAGCATTTGCCGGACATGTACCGTCGGAACTTAAAAGAATCTATCCGGAAGCTAAGATTAGCCGGATGAGCTCTTGGGGAGGTTTCGAGGATAAATACAGAAGCCACTTTCTGGATCCGCTTGACCCATTGTTTGCAACCATACAGAAAGAGTTTCTGGAAGAACAAACTAAGTTGTTCGGAACAGACCATATTTATGGGGCAGATCCTTTTAATGAAGTAGCCCCTCCAAGTTGGGAACCGGAATTTTTAGCCAATTGCTCGAAGCATATTTATCAATCGATGACGCATGTCGATCCGGATGCTACTTGGTTACAAATGACATGGTTATTCTATATTGACCGACATTTATGGACAAACGAACGGGTAGAAGCTTTCTTGAAAGCAGTCCCTCAAGATAAACTGTTGCTACTGGACTATTATTGTGAGAATACTGAAGTCTGGAAGCAGACAGATCGGTATTTCGGGCAACCATATTTATGGTGCTATTTAGGAAATTTCGGAGGAAATACAATGCTTGCCGGAAACACCAAAGAAGTGGGGAAACGAATCGAAAATGTATATACCAATGGTGGAGAAAACTTTTCGGGACTGGGTTCTACTTTGGAGGGGTTTGATGTAAATCCTTTCATGTATGAATATGTTTTCAGTAAAGCATGGGATTGTAATCTGCCGGACTCTGTATGGATAGAACAACTGGCAGACAGGCGAATTGGCTTGAGAAACCAACAAATGCGTCGGGCATGGAAATTGCTTTATGACAGTATTTATACAGCACCAGCTGCTTTGGGACAGGGGACATTGATGAATGCGCGTCCTTGTTTAAAAGGAAATGGCAATTGGACGACTACGTCTACGGTAGCGTATTCCAATGAAACTTTGTTTGAGGTATGGGAGATGTTGTTGAAAGCCGGAGAACATCGACATTCTGCTTATGAATATGATGTTGTTAATATAGGAAGGCAAGTGCTGGGGAATTATTTCGGGAAGCTTCGCGATGAATTTGCGGAAGCTTATTCCCGGAAGCAATTACCGCTATTAAAACAAAAAGGAGCTGAAATGAAACAACTACTGCGTGATGTTGATACTTTATTAAGTACACAATCTTCTTTTTTACTGGGAAAATGGATTGAAGATGCCCGTTCATTAGGTACAGACGGAGCCTCTAAAAATTATTACGAAGAAAATGCCCGTACTATCGTTTCAACCTGGGGAGATAAAGATCAAAGTTTAAACGATTATGCAAATCGTACTTGGGGAGGTTTGGTATCGGGATATTATGCGCCTCGTTGGGAAATGTTTATAGATGAAGTTATTCGCTCTGTTTCTAACAAGCAGCCGTTTAATGCTGATGCTTTTCATCAAAGAGTGACGCAGTTTGAAATTGACTGGGTCAAGTCACATGAATGTTATCCTTCCGAACCGGTTGGTAATACTGTTGAGATTGCTACTTTATTGATGAATAAATACAAGGATTCAATTTTAAAAGAAAAACACAATGAGAATAATTAGTTATATTTCAAGTATAATCATCACTTTTTCTGCATTGGCTATCATGAGCGGATGCAAAGATTCGGAAGTTGTTGATGACGGCTTTCGTACAACAATGGCTAAAGCCTCTGATGTGAAATTAAATAAAGTTGCCTATTGGCCGGGAGATCCTGTAAATTGCTCTTTTACCTTGAAAAATGAAACGAACTATCCGATGGATATTCGTGAAGTAAAAGTGGTGATTCAGAACTTGGATGATGGAGGGTGTGTATTGACAGAAAAGTCTGTTGCTTCCCATATTCAAATAGAACCGGGACAATCTGTTCCTGTGGATGCCGGGACACTGTATACCCTTCCAGCTGCATTAAAGCCTTCTTCCTTTTGTGCTGTCAAGTTCCTGTTAGATTTTGAAGATGGGATAACCACTACAATTGACGGAACATATTTCAGAGCTGTCAACGAGCAGTCGCTGTTGACTTACGATATTCAAAAGTTAGATTATCAGGGACTTCCTGTTTATCGTCAGATAGGAGATATGAGTGCCGGGTTCGGTGTGTTAAAAACGATGGTTGCTTTCGATCAAGGAATGGCTGCCACCATGGAGGAGGCTCCGCAGGGTGGTACTTATCCGGTTGCGCCTACTCCGGAGTTTTTGCAACGTTCCGTTCGCAAAACTGTTGAGCTTTACAATTCGGAGATCGGGGCTGCCACAAAGATAAAGAGAGTGGTGGTTGGAACGGGGATCGCATCTGTTTCTTACTTTGCAACAATGATGGGGGCAGCCTATTTACCTATTCATTATCTGGTATCGGCTAATTCTGCTTCTGAAGTACAAGCTATACTCGATTATTCCAATCAAAATGGATATGCCTCTTATGCCACATTGGGTTATGACGGTTCTATGCCCGGAGTGGGAGTTGCCTGGATAAAATTATTGGATTTGCCGGAAGAATATAAGCAATTTATAAAAGATCATCAGGTGGAAGAAGTTTATATTTATGGAGTAGGTCAGGAAGGACATGGAGAGTCTTATTCCCGAAGGGTTTTGACGCAGAATACAATTACCGATGAATATGCGCCTGGTTCTTTATATATATTGTATACTAACTTTGGTTCGGATGCCGATATTGACGCACTGAAACATCGGTTGTATGACTATAATCAGTTAAAATTGGGTGAAGGACAATATATCTCTGATTGGGAAAGTGGAATTGTCGATGATCAGATAGCCAATATATCCGGCTCTGCGCAAGCGATGGCAAATGTGAAAGCTTATACGATTGAGACTGATGATATGATGGCTTTGTACAATATATCTTCTTTCCTGACGCTTCAATATATAAAAAAGAATCAAAGCAAGTTGCAGGCACCTTTTGTGAATGGAGTTATTTTTAACGAGTATCTTACGAATCACCCTCAATATGAAGCGTTTGTTGGATATGTACCTTTATTATATTGGCAATTTAATTCGGCGGCTTCTACAGTAGAACGTATTGATGGTTATCTGAAGCCAGCTATTGCCGGGTATTTTCCTGATGTTGTCGATCATCTGTATGAGGGATCTTTTTATCTGAATTCTAATATGAGACGCTATGAGTTTTATGACGAGCTGATAGCAAGAGGTGTCACTTCGGAGAATATTAGAATTAGGCAGAGTGTAGATAAATGGAATCCGGAAGATGATGGAGAAACGGAAGAGTATTTGGGACGCATTAATCATAAAATAGGTTCGGCTGAAGAATTTGCTTATGATATAATTGAACGTATTGGAGTGCAGAAGTATCGGAATACGGTTAAGTCGATGGAGTACCTGACATTGGAGGAGCTTCGTACTATTTGTGCACAGGTTGGAAATATGAGATTAGTAGAACATTGATATAACATCGGATTTAAGATTTAAACTAACGAAATGAATATAAAACAATTGATGGTAACTTTCTTCATTGCACTATTGGCAGGAGGAGAGATTGGAGCTCGTGTGCTGACGGATAAATTCGTTTATTCACAAGGGGAGAAGGTTGTGTTTACTTTTGATGGGAAGTCAGAAGGTAAAACGATTATACTGAAATATCTCTCCAAGAAAGGAGAACCGGTTCTTGCGGAGATTGGTGGAGAACCATTTGTTTGGGAAGTTCCTTCAGAATTTACGCCTGCAGCCGTAGGTGTTTATCAAAAAGAGGAGGGACAGTTGACATATTCTTCTTATTTTAGGGTGGTAATTCCCGGAATGTTGACTACCTATCAGATCGCTAAAGAGGAATATAAAGGTTTGAATGTGTTTATGCTCGATGGTGGGATGAGTGCGGAATATGCTGTCCAAAAATCTTTAGCTAATCTGACGGCAGGTGTGAGCCATACATGGCAGATTGGTCCGGGAGGAGGTCCCAAACCGGTATGGGGGACACCTGATTTCCTTCAACAATCCGTTCAGCATACAGTAGATTTATATAATGAGTATTTGGGTAAGTCGAAGAAACTTAAAACTGTGATAATAGCTACGGGAGTACCGACGGTACCTTATCTTTCTGCAGCTATGGAGGCTCCTGTATTGCCATTACATTTTTTGGTTTCTGTCAATTCTACCAAAGAAGTTTCTTCCATATTAGAATATTCCTCGCAAGCTGGAGTACCCTGTTATGCGACATTGGGATATGATGCTTCCATGGATGATGTCGGAGTTGCCTGGATAAAATTATTGGCTTTGCCTGATGAATATCGGAAGTTTATAATAGAACATGAAGTAGAAAATGTAATTATCGCAGGCATAGGGGAAAACGTGAAAAGTGAATCTTATTGTCGGAAACTTAGTAAAACCGGAGTGGATGGTCAGGAGTATGCAGACGGCTCTCTTTATATTTTATATACCCAATCCGGTTCAGAGCATGACATTAAAACAATATCAAGAAATGTCGTGGACTATAATACGTTATCTCTTGAAAAAGGTAAGGACTTGGCCGATTGGGAGAGCGGTGTTGTCAACAGGCAGATTGATAATATATCAAAAGGTATTTGTGAACATACTCCGGCACAAGTTTATTCTTTGATTGCTACTCATGATATGATGGATATGTATAATCTCGGTGCAAATATGGGTATGTATTTTATGTATAAGAATCGGGAGCAAACAAAGGTTTCCGTACAGGGGACTTATTTAAATGAATATTTAATATCACAACCTTTGTATGAGTTGACTCAAGGATATATTCCATTATTGTTTTGGCAGTTTGTCCCTCCTGTATCAACGATCGACAGGATAAAACGTGATATACAGAAAGTGGTGGATGTTTATGAAAAAGGTGTTCTCCTAGAGAATAAAACCGTACATGTGAATGCACGTATCGGGAAAGAAGAGTTGGTGCAGGAACTAAAGAAAAGGGGATTTCGGTTTGTTACTAAGCGCAAAGATAATGTGGAAGAATTGTGGAACCTATCCGATGGAATAAATTCTCCTTGTGAAGAGGTTGTACAGAATATAGTGGAACAGATTGGGGTAAAACAATATCAGACTCAATGTAAGAATGCATTGTATTTAAATATGGGTGATCTTAAACTAGTAACGAATAATATTCCGGGACTTGTCTTTCATTCTTTTAAGAAAAAGTAGCAAGATGTTTATTGGTTACAGTAGTAACACCTGCTGAACTGAATAAGTTAGCAAGCAAATAAGTTAAAATTGTATGGATTAGCAGAGGGTTATCAAAAAACTCTCTGCTTTTCTGCTTGACTTCTGTTGCGAAATGATTACTTTTGCGCACGTTATCAATTCACAACTGAAACTATGAGTAAAAAAAGCCTTCTTATTGCGGCCGTGGCTATCTTGGTGATAGCTATTATTGGTATTACTTATTTATTGTTTACCGAAAAAAAAGCTAATCGGGAGTTAGTGCAGGAATTCCAATTGGATAAGGAAGATCTGGAAAACGAATATAGTCGTTTTGTGCAAGAATATGATGAATTGAAGTTTAAGGTTACTAATGACTCATTAGGAGTATTGTTAGAACAGGAACAGTTAAAGACCCAACGTCTATTAGAAGAACTTCGTACTGTGAAGAGTTCGAATGCAACAGAGATTCGTCGTTTAAAGAAAGAATTGGCTACCTTACGTAAAGTAATGGTTGGTTATATTAATCAGATTGATTCACTAAATAAACTGGCTGCACAGCAGAAACAGGTCATTGCAGAAGTAACACAAAAATATAATCAGGCTTCACAACAAATCAGTAACCTTTCCGAAGAAAAGAAAAATCTGGATAAGAAGGTGACGTTAGCCGCACAACTCGATGCAACTAATATTCGTATCGAACCACGCAATAAACGCGGTAAAGTGGCGAAGAAAGTGAAAGACGTGGTGAAATTGGCTATCAGTTTCACAATCGTGAAGAATATAACTGCTGAAAACGGTGAACGTACCATCTATATACGTATTACCAAACCCGATAATGATGTACTGACCAAGAGTGCATCCAATACTTTCCCTTATGAAAACCGTACATTGGTTTATTCAATTAAGAAGTATATTGAGTATAACGGAGAAGAACAGAATATCAATGTGTTTTGGGATGTAGAAGAGTTTCTATATGCCGGAAATTACCGGGTAGATATTTTTGAAGGCGGGAACCTGATTGGTTCGCAGTCGTTTACATTAAATTAATATCGGGGTATTATTTTTCTCTACCGATATTTTAATTTTCTTCTATATTAACTAACCCGATGGTCTGTTTTTAATATTTCTTCGGGTAACAGCTGTTCTTTTATGGATGAACTGGGGAAAGAACTGCATAAATAATTGCAATAATATACAGAAAATAGGGTGAATGTAGCATGAATTTGCATACAATATGCGGCTTTTTAATCGTAGAAGCCTTCGTTGGATTAAAATCAACGAGATGTCCCTCACCGAGGAAGGATAAGTTCTTCGGTGAGGGACAACTCTTTTCTCGGTGAGGAACTCATATGGGAATGATTGGAAGCAGTTTTTCTCTCTAGTTTGTATGCGAATAAAGATAAGGAGAAATTGATAAAATGAAGGACTGTTGTCTATAAAAGAATGATTTGTAAATGCAATCAGTATAATTTTAATCTTATTGAGTAAATATAAGGGGAAATCATGTTAATCTAATTTCTGAAGATAGTAAATCCCGGCCCTTTTTCTCTTTAGTTGGAATCTATGCCCAATTTGTTGCATTCCCAACAACTTGAATGTCCCTTTTTTTAGAAGTTCTATTTTTAAGTACCGTATAGTTGAATCGGGTGATGAGGAATAACGGTTGCATAATGTGAACTGCTTACCGTCTTCCGTCAGCTCCCCACATCATTTTGCTGCGGAGTGTATCGAAAAAAATGTGATTAAAACGTTTCACTACCTTTATGCTGTAATCTGCCCGACGGATGGTTAGTTGAGTCGTTTCTTTGCAAGTCTCGCTCCTCCCGTCGATGGCGACGAGGAAGTTGTGACTTCTGCTTTCTACATCTAATGTAATCTCCCAGTCATCCCGAATAACGATAGGGCGGACGTTGAGACTATGTGGAGCCACCGGAGTGATGGCAATAGTGTTGGAATGAGGGACGATGATCGGGCCTCCTACACTCAAAGAGTAGGCTGTGGAACCTGTTGGAGTGGCAATTACTAACCCGTCAGCTTGATAAGTATTCAGATACGCGCCATTAATAGCTGTCCGGATACTAATCATTGAGGAGCTGTCTCGTTTGAGAATAGCTATTTCGTTGAGGGCATAAGGAGAATCTTGGAGATGTTTGTCGTTGCAGATCAACTGAAGTACGCTCCGTTCCTCCACACTATATCTGCCGTTTTGGATTTCATCAAATGTTTCCTCCATTTCCTCCGGCGAAATATCTGCCAGAAATCCTAAACGTCCTGTGTTAATTCCCAAAATAGGAATCCCTTTTCTTCCTACGCGGCGGGCAGCTTTCAGAAATGTTCCGTCGCCTCCGATGCTGATTACCATATCGGCAGTAAAATCATCACCATCAAATAATTGATCTGCTTTAATATCCATATTTTCAGAAACTAGGAATTGATAAAATTCCCTGCACATACCAATCTCTGCTCCCTGTTTCTTTAAAAGTTTAAACAAGGTGACAGCATGAGAAGACTTTTTAGCCTGATAAGTATTTCCGAAAATGGCGAATTTCATAAGCAATATCATTAGTTCAGGATGCAAATTTGGCATTTTTTCTTGGATTTCTACTTTAAATAACCAAAAAAGAACCCATAATGCGTTTCGTATTATTAGGCAACTAATAATAATATTTGTATTTTTGCGGCAAATATAACGTAGAACTATGACTAAATTAAGTGTAAACATAAACAAGATTGCTACGCTAAGGAATGCTCGCGGAGGAAATGTTCCCGATGTAGTAAAGGTAGCGCTTGATTGTGAATCTTTTGGTGCAGACGGTATCACTGTTCATCCTCGTCCCGATGAACGCCACATTCGTCATTCAGATGTATATGATTTGCGCCCTTTGTTGCGCACGGAATTTAATATCGAAGGTTATCCCGCTCCGGAATTTATTGATCTGGTGTTGAAAGTCAAACCTCATCAAGTAACTTTGGTTCCCGACGATCCTTCACAGATTACTTCTAATTCCGGTTGGGACACCAAAGCAAATCTGGAATTCCTGACTGAAGTGCTCGATCAGTTTAACAGCGCCGGTATTCGTACTTCCGTTTTTGTGGCAGCCGATCCTGAAATGGTGGAATATGCGGCAAAAGCGGGAGCGGATCGTGTCGAACTGTATACCGAACCATACGCAACGAACTATCCGAAGAATCCGGAAGCTGCCATCGCTCCTTTTATCGAAGCCGCAAAGACTGCCCGTAAACTGGGTATCGGATTGAACGCCGGACACGACTTGAGTCTGGTTAATTTAAATTATTTCTATAAAAACATTCCTTGGGTGGATGAAGTCTCCATCGGACATGCGTTGATTAGCGATGCGTTGTATCTGGGACTCGAACGTACCATTCAGGAATATAAAAACTGTCTACGCTCATGAATGCAATGATCTTGTTAGCCCAAGGGGCTATGAATATGGCCGACTCGCTGGCTACTGCCAACCCCGTATTGACGGAGGTGAATGCTCCTGAAATGAACATGCTTGATATGGCTATCAAGGGTGGATGGATTATGATTGTGCTGGGTGTATTGTCGGTTGTCTGTTTCTATATCCTGTTTGAACGTAACTACATGATTCGTAAGGCAGGAAAAGAGGACCCGATGTTTATGGAGCGGATTAAAGACTATATTCATAGCGGTGAGATCAAAGCGGCTATTAACTATTGCCGTACGATAAACACCCCTTCGGCACGTATGATAGAAAAAGGGATCAGCCGTTTAGGACGTCCTATTAACGATGTACAGGTAGCTATTGAGAATGTAGGTAATATTGAAGTGGCAAAGCTGGAAAAAGGATTGACTGTAATGGCAACTATTTCCGGAGGTGCTCCGATGCTCGGATTCCTCGGTACGGTGACCGGTATGGTACGTGCATTCTACGAAATGGCGAATGCCGGAAGCGGAAACATTGATATCACTTTGCTTTCTGGTGGTATCTATGAAGCTATGATTACTACGGTCGGTGGTCTGATTGTCGGTATCATTGCTATGTTTGCCTACAATTATCTGGTGATGCTGGTAGACCGTGTGGTAAATAAAATGGAGTCTCGTACAATGGAGTTCATGGACTTGTTGAACGAGCCGGCAAAATAATAGGCTGATGGGATTAAAAAGAAGAAATAGAGTATCGCCCAATTTTAGCATGGCTTCCATGACGGACGTCATCTTCCTGTTGCTGATATTCTTTATGATAACCTCTACGGTGGTGTCGCCCAATGCTATCAAAGTCCTGTTGCCGCAAGGCAAGCAGCAGACTTCGACCAAACCGCTGACAAGAGTGGTTATCGATAAAGACTTGAATTTCTATGCCGCTTTCGGCAATGAAAAAGAGCAGCCGGTGGCGCTGAACGATCTGACTTCATTCTTGCAGAGTTGCGCAGAGAAGGAGCCGGAAATGTACGTGGCATTGTATGCAGATGAATCGGTACCTTACCGTGAGATCGTAAGGGTATTGAACATTGCAAACGAGAATCATTTTAAGATGGTGTTGGCTACACGCCCGCCTGAAAATAAATAAGAAACAATGGACAGAAGAAAAAAGGGTGAATACATAGGAGCGCTGGGTGCACTGTTGGTGCATGTGGCAGTGATTGCTCTTTTGATTCTGGTGAGCTTTACTGTCCCTCAACCGGATGAAGATGCAGGCGGAGTGCCTGTAATGATGGGAAATGTAGACGCAGCGAGTGGCTTCGATGATCCCTCTCTGGTAGACGTGGATATCATGGATGAAGATGCGGCAGCACCCGCGGAAACAGCACCGGAACTTCCTTCGGAACAGGATTTATTGACGCAGACTGAAGAGGAAACAGTAACTCTGAAACCTAAGACGGAAGAACCGAAAAAAGAAACGGTGAAACCTAAAGAGGTGGTCAAGCCGAAAGAACCGGTGAAGAAGCCGGAGAAAACGGAAGCCGAAAAAGCTGCGGAAGCGAAACGGCTGGCAGAAGAAAAAGCGGAACGTGAACGTAAGGCTGCCGAAGAAGCTGCCAGAAAGAGGGTGTCCGGTGCGTTTGGAAAGGGAGCGCAAATGACAGGAAATAAAGGAACAGCGGCTAGTGGTACGGGAACCGAAGGTAGCAAGGAGGGAAACTCTTCTACCGGAGCGAAGACCGGAACCGGAGGTTATGGAACATTTGACCTTGGCGGACGTTCTTTAGGTACGGGCAGTTTGCCGAAGCCTGTATATAATGTGCAGGAAGAAGGACGTGTAGTGGTGAATATCACCGTGAATCCTGCAGGGCAAGTGATATCGACCAGTATTAGCCCTCAAACGAATACGGTAAATTCCACTTTGCGTAAGGCAGCGGAGGACGCAGCGAAGAAAGCCCGTTTTAATACGATAGATGGGGTGAATAACCAGACAGGGACAATCACCTATTATTTTAACTTGAGATAGTATCATTAACCAAATATATAAAGGATTATGGGAACTGTATACGCTTTTTTTGCAGATGGTTTTGAAGAAATTGAAGCCTTTACTGCTATTGACACGTTGAGACGTGCCGGACTTAATGTAGAAATCGTATCCGTTACACCGGATGAAATTGTAGTGGGAGCACATGACGTATCCGTCCTTTGCGATATCAACTTCGAGAATTGCGATTTCTTCGATGCTGAACTGTTGTTGTTACCGGGAGGAATGCCGGGAGCTGCCACACTTGACAAGCACGAAGGGTTGCGTAAATTGATTCTTGATTTTGCCGCAAAAGGTAAACCTATTGCGGCCATTTGTGCTGCTCCGATGGTATTGGGTAAACTGGGACTGCTGAAAGGAAAGAAAGCTACCTGTTATCCGAGTTTTGAACAATATCTGGATGGTGCAGAATGTGTAAATGAACCCGTCGTACGTGATGGAAACATCATTACCGGTATGGGACCGGGTGCTGCCATGGAATTTGCTTTGACAATCGTTGACCTGTTGGTAGGTAAAGAAAAAGTAGACGAACTGGTAGAAGCGATGTGTGTTAAACGCTAAACCGTCCATGAAGAAATATGTAATCATTGTCGCCGGTGGAAAGGGCTTGCGAATGGGAAGTGACCTCCCGAAACAATTCCTTCCCATGGGTGATAAACCTGTGTTGATGCATACCCTGAAAGTATTCAGGAGATATGACGAAACACTTCAAATCATAGTAGTGCTTCCACGGGAACAGCAGGACTTTTGGAAGCAACTTTGCCAAAAACACAGCTTTGCGGTGGAACATACCCTTGCCGATGGAGGCGAAACACGTTTTCACTCTGTAAAGAACGGTCTGGCACTGGTGCAGGAGCCGGGACTGGTAGGGGTGCATGATGGAGTACGTCCGTTTGTGTCGGTAGAAGTGATTCGCCGTTGTTATGACTTGGCAAAAGTGCAGAAAGCAGTGATTCCTGTGGTGGATGTGGTAGAGACACTTCGCCATCTGACAGATGCCGGAAGTGAAACGGTCAGCCGGAATGATTACAAGCTGGTGCAAACACCGCAGGTTTTCGATGTAGAGTTGTTGAAACAAGCCTATGCACAAGAATTTACTCCCTTCTTTACAGATGACGCTTCCGTTGTCGAAGCAATGGGAATACCTGTGTATCTGGCGGAAGGTAACCGTGAAAATATAAAAATAACGACTCCTTTCGATTTAAAAGTAGGGAGTGCTCTTTTATAAATGTTCGATTTAGCCACACGCGACATAAAATTTATCTCCGGTGTAGGCCCTCAAAAAGCCGCTGTATTAAATAAGGAGTTGGAAATCTACTCCTTGCACGATTTAATTTATTATTTCCCTTATAAATATATTGACCGGAGCCGCATCTATTACATTCACGAAATAGATGGCAATATGCCGTATATCCAGTTGAAAGGAGAAATTCTCGGTTTCGAAACCATTGGCGAAGGACGTCAACGTCGTTTGACGGCGCACTTTTCGGATGGTACGGGAGTCGTGGATTTGGTGTGGTTTCAAGGCATTAAGTATATCTTAGGTAAGTATAAACTGCACGAGGAATATATCATCTTCGGCAAACCGACTGTTTTCAACGGACGTATCAATGTGGCGCATCCCGATGTAGACAAGCCGGAAGATTTGAAACTTTCTTCGGTGGGATTGCAACCTTATTATAATACGACAGAGAAGATGAAGCGCAGTTTCCTCAACTCTCACGCGATTGAGAAGATGATGGCAACGGTGATTCAGCAAATACAGGAGCCTCTGCCTGAAACACTTTCTTCCAAATTGCTGGCGGAATATCATCTGATGCCTTTGACGGAAGCTCTCCGGAATATCCACTTTCCGACCAATCCCGATGTGCTTCGCAGGGCGCAATATCGCCTTAAGTTCGAAGAACTGTTTTATGTTCAACTGAATATCCTCCGCTATGCCAAAGATAGACAAAAAAGATATCGTGGATATATCTTTGAGAAAGTGGGAGATGTGTTCAATACATTTTATACAAAGAATCTTCCTTTTCAACTGACAGGTGCACAGAAGCGGGTATTGAAGGAAATACGGAACGATGTCGGCAGTGGCAGGCAGATGAACCGCCTCTTGCAGGGAGATGTAGGAAGCGGGAAAACACTGGTTGCTTTGATGAGTATGTTGTTGGCGTTGGATAACGGTTATCAGGCTTGCATGATGGCACCCACCGAAATCTTGGCGAACCAGCATTATGAAACGATCAAAGAACTGCTTTTTGGCATGGACATTCGTGTTGAGCTACTGACAGGTTCTATTAAAGGAAAAAGGAGAGAAGCAATTCTGGCCGGATTGCTGACAGGAGATGTGCAGATATTAATAGGAACACATGCCGTTATTGAAGATACTGTCAATTTCTCTTCTTTAGGCTTCGTTGTGATTGACGAACAACATCGTTTTGGCGTGGCGCAACGTGCCCGTCTTTGGAGTAAGAATGTTCAACCTCCGCATGTGCTTGTAATGACTGCCACTCCCATTCCCCGTACGTTGGCGATGACTTTGTACGGTGACTTGGACGTGTCTGTTATCGATGAACTTCCACCCGGAAGAAAACCGATTACTACCATCCATCAATTCGACAATCGCCGGGAAAGTATGTACCGTTCGGTGCACAAACAAATTGAAGAAGGACGTCAGGTCTACATTGTCTATCCGCTGATTAAAGAAAGCGAAAAGATTGATTTGAAGAACCTTGAAGAAGGATATCAACATGTTCTGGAAGAGTTTCCGAAATGTACGGTTTGTAAAGTGCATGGCAAAATGAAACCAGCCGAGAAGGATGAGCAAATGCAGCTTTTTGTTTCGGGCAAAGCGCAGATCATGGTGGCTACTACCGTCATTGAAGTCGGAGTGAACGTCCCGAATGCTTCGGTGATGATTATTGAAAATGCAGAACGTTTCGGGCTTTCGCAGTTGCATCAGTTGCGTGGCCGGGTAGGACGTGGAGCGGAACAGTCTTATTGTATTCTGGTGACGAATTATAAGTTGACGGAGGACACCCGGAAACGATTGGAAATCATGGTACGCACTAATGATGGTTTCGAAATAGCCGAGGCCGATTTGAAATTGCGTGGCCCCGGTGATCTTGAAGGTACGCAGCAAAGCGGCATCGCTTTCGATTTGAAGATTGCGGATATTGTACGCGACGGGCAACTGTTGCAATACGTTCGTGCCATAGCTGAAAGTATTGTGGAACAAGACCCTGCGGCACAGAATCCCGAGAATGAAATCTTGTGGCGGCAACTTAAAGCCTTGCGGAAAACGAATGTTAACTGGGCTGCCATAAGTTGAAAAACGGTTAAACATGCAGTTTATTTGCGTAAATGTGTTGCAAAACATATTTTGTCCCTATTCTCCCTATTTATAGGAGTTTAACGGCTCAATTGTTCCCTCTTTTTGTACTAAGCATCTGAAAAATAGTTAATAACTCTCTTGCCTTTTCATAGGAAAATACTACCTTTGGGGGAATTTTTTTAGTAAATGTATTGTTTAACCATTTGCAAAGTCGAGTATTATGCTTGAAAAAACGCTGGTCATTTTAAAACCATGTACCCTTCAACGGGGATTGGTTGGTGAGATTACTCATCTCTTTGAACGTAAAGGATTACGGTTGGCCGGCATGAAGATGATGCAACTGACTGATGAATTGTTAAGCGAACATTATGCCCACCTTAGCGGCAAACCTTTCTTTCAGCGTGTGAAAGATTCGATGATGGCAACTCCTGTCATTGTTTGTTGTTTCGAAGGTGTGGATGCTATTCAAACAGTCCGTACGTTGGCGGGACCGACTAATGGACGTTTAGCTGCTCCAGGCACCATTCGCGGGGATTACAGTATGAGCTTTCAAGAGAATATCGTTCATACATCCGATTCTCCGGAGACTGCAGCTATTGAATTAACGAGATTTTTTAAACCGGAAGAAATATTCGATTACAAGCAGGCTACATTTGATTACCTGTATGCAAACGACGAATATTAATTGAATTGACAAAGAAGGAATGAATTTTAGCATTATTAAAACAGGATTGGTCGCTGTTGCGGCTATGGTCAGTCTGAGCTCTTTCTCGCAAGACTTGATTGCCCGCCAAGCACCGATAGACAAGAAATTAAAATCAGTAGACTCTTTGGCCTTGCAGAAGCAAATCCGTGCCGAACAGTCCGAATATCCCGCCCTAAGTCTTTATCCAAACTGGAACAACCAGTATGTGCATGCTTACGGAAATGCTATTATCCCTGATACGTATACAATCGACCTGACAGGTTTCCACATGCCAACTCCAAGTACAAAAATTACTTCGCCTTTCGGTCCTCGTTGGAGAAGAATGCATAATGGGTTGGACTTGAAAGTGAACATAGGTGATACTATCGTAGCTGCTTTTGACGGTAAAGTACGTATCGTAAAATATGAGCGTAGAGGATATGGAAAATATGTTGTTATCCGTCATGATAATGGATTGGAAACTGTGTATGGCCATTTATCAAAACAATTGGTTGAAGAAAACCAATTAGTGAAAGCCGGAGAAGTAATCGGTTTGGGTGGTAACACCGGACGTTCTACTGGTTCGCATCTTCATTTCGAAACCCGCTTCCTGGGGATTGCAATTAATCCGATTTATATGTTCGACTTCCCGAAACAAGATATCGTTGCCGATACTTATACGTTCCGCAAAGCAAAAGGCGTGAAGCGTGCTGGTTCTCATGATACTCAAGTGGCTGACGGTACCATCCGTTATCACAAGGTGAAGAGTGGCGATACATTGTCCCGCATTGCTAAATTGCGTGGCGTATCAGTCAGTACACTTTGCAAACTGAACCGTATCAAACCGACTACTACTTTGCGTATCGGACAGGTTTTGCGTTGTTCATAAAAAATATAGCTTATAAAACAGTAATACAATATCTTTAGAAGAGGGCACTTTAATATAATTTAGAGTGCCCTCTTTCTGTTTTTACTTAATTATTGTTACCTTTGCGCACTATTTGGAAGAAGATGAAAGATACCAAGCAACAATTTGAACATGTCATCGCTTTGTGCCGTGACTTATTTTCCAAGAAGCTGCACGATTACGGACCTGCATGGCGTATCCTGCGTCCGGCTTCGGTGACTGACCAGATTTTTATTAAAGCCAATCGGATTCGTAGTATTGAAACCAAAGGAGTAACCCTGATTGACGAGGGAATCCGTGCCGAGTTTATTGCGATTGTCAATTATGGCATTGTCGGACTTATCCAGTTGGAACTGGGGTATGCCGAGTCTGCCGACATCAGCAATGAAGAAGCGATGGCTTTGTACGATAAGTATGCAAAAGAGGCATTAGAACTGATGCTTGCCAAGAATCATGATTATGATGAAGCCTGGCGGAGCATGCGTGTCAGCTCTTACACAGACTTGATTCTGATGAAAATCTACCGTACCAAGCAGATTGAGAGCTTGGCCGGCAATACATTGGTGTCAGAAGGTATTGATGCCAATTATATGGATATGATTAATTACTCTGTTTTCGGACTGATTAAGATAGAATTTGAAGGATAAGAACTTACATATCATTCAGGAGGTAGTGGCGAATATGTGTCGCTTTCTTTTGGCGGCATCGTTCATCTTTTCCGGATTTGTAAAGGCAGTTGATCCGCTGGGTTTCCAGTATAAGATACAGGATTATCTGACTGCATTCGGAATGGCTTCCTGGTTCCCTTCATTCTTCCCTTTATTGGGAGGTATCGTTTTATCTGCCGTTGAGTTTTTTATAGGTATCTCTTTGTTCTTTGCAACAAGAAGAACATTGGCTACCTCATTGGCTTTGATGCTGATGATTTTCATGACGCCACTGACCTTGTATCTTGCCATCTTTGATCCGGTTTCGGACTGCGGTTGTTTTGGTGATGCCTGGGTGTTGACAAATTGGGAAACATTTGGAAAGAATATCATTCTGCTATTTGCGGCAATAATGGCTTTCCGTCACAGGAGGATGCTGATTCGTTTTATCAGTGTGAAGATGGAATGGCTGGTTTCTCTTTATACACTGTTTTTTGTGTTTACTTTATCGTTCTATTGCTTGGACCGTTTGCCTGTTTTAGACTTTCGTCCTTACAAGATCGGAAAGAATATCCTGGAAGGAATGACAATGCCCGAAGGAGCCAAACCAAGCGTATATGAAAGCATTTTTATCCTGGAGAAGAACGGAGAGCAGAAAGAATTTACGTTGGATAACTATCCGGATAGTACCTGGACATTTGTCGATACGCGTACTATCCTTAAGGAAAAAGGATATGAACCGGCTATTCACGATTTCTCTATGATAGATCTGAATACGGGGGAAGATATAACAAACGATGTATTGACAGATATAGGATATACTTTCCTGTTGGTTGCCCATCGCATTGAAGAGGCGGATGATAGTAACATTGATTTGATTAATGAGATATATGACTATTCGGTGGAGCATGGCTACAAATTCTATTGCCTCACTTCTTCACCGGAGGAACAGATAGAATTGTGGAAGGACAAGACAGGAGCCGAATATCCTTTCTGCCAAATGGATGATATTACTTTGAAGACGATGGTTCGTTCCAACCCGGGGTTGATGTTGATTAAGAACGGAACAATTTTGAATAAATGGAGCGATGAGGATATACCGGATGAATATGTGCTGACGGACAAACTGGAAAATCTGCCGTTAGGAAAGCAGAAGGTGAGCAGTGACACTCATACGGTAGGATATGTATTCTTATGGTTTGTTATTCCATTGTTGTTAGTGCTTGGGGTGGATGTTTTGGTCGTTCGCCGCAGAGAACGGAAAAACGCGAAGCGGAAGCAACAAGAGGAAGAGATGAAAAGCAAAGAATTAAAAACGGAGAATCCGAAAATAGAAGAACAAGAATAAAAAAAATAAATGATAACGAGCGGCCTCTGTAACGAACGCTAATTCCGATCGTTCAATTGTCAATCGTGAAATCGTAAATTTATTAACCCTTTAAAATAAAAAACAAAATGAGAAAGAACATTGTTGCAGGAAACTGGAAAATGAACAAAACCCTTCAAGAGGGTATCGCTTTGGCTAAAGAATTGAACGAAGCATTGGCTAACGAAAAGCCTAACTGTGATGTAATCATCTGTACTCCGTTTATCCACCTGGCTTCTGTTACTCCGTTGGTAGACGCTGCAAAGATCGGTGTAGGTGCTGAAAACTGTGCAGACAAAGCTTCAGGTGCATATACAGGTGAAGTTTCAGCTGAAATGGTTGCTTCTACAGGTGCAAAATATGTAATTCTGGGACACTCTGAACGTCGTGCATACTACGGTGAAACAGTTGCTATCCTGGAAGAAAAAGTAAAATTGGCTTTGGCTAACGGTCTGACTCCGATTTTCTGTATCGGTGAAGTGTTGGAAGAACGCGAAGCTAACAAGCAGAACGAAGTGGTAGCTGCACAGATGGAATCTGTATTCTCTCTGTCTGCTGAAGACTTCTCTAAGATTGTATTGGCTTACGAACCGGTTTGGGCTATCGGTACAGGTAAAACTGCTTCTCCTGAACAAGCACAGGAAATCCATGCTTTCATCCGTTCTATCGTAGCTAACAAGTATGGTAAAGAAATCGCAGACAATACTTCTATCCTTTACGGTGGTAGTTGCAAACCTTCTAACGCTAAAGAACTGTTCGCTAACCCGGACGTTGATGGTGGTTTGATTGGTGGTGCTGCTTTGAAAGTATCTGATTTCAAAGGTATCATTGATGCCTTCAATTAAATGATAGTTGATAAATGATAGTTGATAGTTGCTATGTACTATAGCCTGCTATCGACTATCGTTTATCTTTTCAACTATCATTTTCCGACTGTCATTCTCTAACTGTCATTTATCATTTATCAACAATCAACTGTTTAATAATGAAAGTTTTACTTACCCTATTGTTTGTTTTGACAGCTACTTTTGCGCAAGCGCAAAGTATTATCAAGAGTTTGGAACGTAACATTCCGGGGCAAGGAAAGGTGACTATCCATCAAGATCCCCGCATCGAGGCTCTGATAGGTATGGAACGTCCTGCAACAGGTGAACAGAAAGTAATAAAGACTTCCGGATTCAGAATCCAGGCGTATGCCGGTAACAATACTCGTCAGGCGAAGAATGATGCTTATCATGTAGCATCGCGTGTGAAAGAGTATTTTCCTGAATTGACGGTATATACTTCGTTCAATCCGCCTCGTTGGCTTTGTCGTGTAGGTGATTTCCGTAGCATTGAAGAAGCGGACGCAATGATGCGTCGGTTGAAAGCTACCGGTGTGTTTAAAGAGGTTTCTATTGTAAGAGACCAGATCAATATTCCTTTATAATTGTATCATGTTAGAAAAAGAAGAAATTGTTTCTCCGAATCTGGAGGAGTTGAAGAGTCATTATCGTAGTATTATAACTTTGTTGGGTGAAGATGCCGAAAGGGAAGGGTTATTGAAAACTCCGGAACGGGTGGCTAAGGCGATGTTAAGCTTGACGAAAGGGTATCACATGGACCCTCACGAAGTGCTTCGCTCCGCTAAATTCCAGGAAGAATATAGCCAGATGGTGATTGTGAAAGATATCGATTTCTTCTCTCTTTGTGAACATCACATGTTGCCGTTCTACGGAAAGGCGCACGTGGCTTATATTCCTAATGGCTATATCACAGGGTTGAGTAAGATTGCCCGTGTAGTCGATATATTCTCTCATCGTCTGCAAGTGCAGGAACGCATGACACTGCAAATCAAAGAGTGCATTCAGGAAACGCTGAATCCACTGGGAGTAATGGTGGTGGTGGAAGCCAAACACATGTGTATGCAGATGCGTGGTGTAGAAAAACAAAACTCTATTACTACTACTTCTGACTTTACCGGAGCTTTCAATCAGGCAAAGACTCGTGAAGAGTTTATGAATCTGATTCAACACGGAAGAGTATAATCCGTTTTCTGCTTACTAAACAAATAAGCTTATCGTAAAACGACGCGATCTCCCAACCGCTTTGCCATGATGCTTTGTACGGTTCTCAACTCATTATAGCGTTGCATAAGTGAGTCGCATTTCTCATTATCATGGGCAAGAGCAGGATCTTGGAGGGCATAAAGCATGTGCTTCAATTCCTCTGTTACGATTGCATACTTGAAGTTAATCATTAACATCGGAACCATTTCATAGAGCCGCTCTTCATCCGTCACAATCTTTTGGGACTTGGAGTGATATTTACTAAGCTGATAACGCACATTAATCAAGTCTACACTCAATTTACTGATTACCGGATCAGGATGTGCCAGGAAATAACGTTCGGCAATGAAGTTGGAATCGTGCATGTGTGCAGCAGCTTCCGATAACATTTGGCGGTGCAGCGGATTATGGAAGGCTAACTCATCCTCTTTCAGATCATTAACCACATATTCTATGACGGTTACCGGAATTTCGTTTCCTTCTTCATCGGTCAGGTTACACATGATTTTCTCTCCATAACGAACTACCGCCTGTAATATCAGTCGCTCGAATTTGTAGAATTCCTGCCCTTCCTTTCCTTCCTGCGGAATAAAGGAAGCATAACTGTCTTCCTGCAGAGCAGGAGGAACATCTGTATATCCGCCATCCACTTCAGGAGGTAACGGAATATCTCCATTAGGTATTGGAACATCTTCAGGAGGTGTGCTGCCCTGTGACATCATAGCCGTTCTTTCAGCCATCCGGCGTTCCCGTTCCGTTTGTTCAGCTCGCTTCTCTGCTTGAGTTTCCCGTCTTTTGGCAACTTCTGATACTAGCAGCTTATCTTCTACATGAAGTAGCTGCGCGCATTCTTTGATATAGACGTCTCTGACAATTGCTTCAGGGATGACAGAAATACTTTGCACCAGATTACCAATCAGTTCCGCACGCTTGATGGGATCTTTTCCTGCATCCTCCAGTAGCAAGTTCGTTTTGAAGCGGATAAAGTCCGTTTCATGTTCCGAGATAAAAGTCTGAAATTCCGTTGAGTTGTGCTTGCGGGCAAAAGAGTCCGGGTCGTCCCCATCGGGAAGAAGACAGACTTTGATATTCATACCTTCCTCCAATAACATGTCAATTCCCCGGATAGAAGCCTTGATACCTGCTGCGTCGCCGTCGTAAAGCACAGTCATGTTGTTGGTGAACCGGTGAATCATACGGATTTGTCCCGGTGTAAGGGCTGTTCCCGAGGAAGCAACCACATTCTCTATGCCGGATTGATGCATGGAGATTACGTCCGTGTAGCCTTCAACCAAAAAGCAACGGTCTTGTTTTACAATAGCCTGTTTGGCAAAATATATACCGTATAACTCGTTACTTTTGTGGTAAATTTCCGATTCGGGCGAATTGACGTATTTGACTTTAACCCCTTTCGTTGCACTGGCAAGTACACGTCCGCCAAAAGCCACCACTTTGCCGGAAAGCGTATGTACAGGGAAAATAACACGTCCCCAAAAACGATCCCGTAACCGGTGGTCGTCCGTTTCGTAGCAAAGTCCTGTTTTTACCAAGTACTCTTTCTTATATCCTTTTTGGATTGCTTCTTTGGCGAATGCATCGTGGGCTTCAGTGCAGTAACCTAATTGGAATTTCTCAATGATGTCGTCGCGAAAGCCACGGTTGCGGAAATAGGCCATACCGATGCTACGCCCGTCTACATGATTTTTTAGTATGTTCTGGAAATAGTCGCGTGCAAAGTTATTAACGATAAACAGACTTTCGCGTTCGCTTTGCACAAACTTCTCTTCATCGCTTAATTCCCGCTCCTTGATTTCAATATTATATTTCTTGGCAAGGTACTTCAATGCTTCCGGATAAGACATCTGCTCGTGTTCCATAATGAAATGCACGGCATTTCCACCTTTTCCACAAGCAAAACATTTGCATAATCCTTTGGCGGGAGAGACATAAAAAGAAGGGGTTTTATCACTGTGGAACGGACATAAACCGACATAATTGACACCACGTTTGCGCAGGGTGACAAAATCCGAAACGACATCCATAATTTGTGCCGCGTCCAATATCCGGTCTATGGTAATTTGATCTATCATTCTTTCTCCTGTGAATCCGTTTTTGCGGATACAAAGGTACACATAAAAAAATCCCCTGCAAAGAACTTTTTTGCAGGGGATCGTTAAATCTTGGCACCGGTATTGATTATTTAATCTTTTCCCGGATCTTCGTCAGATACTTTTTCATACCTTCCGCATCCTTGTTTTCGATGATTTCGAGAAGGTTTTTCAACTCTGTCCGGATATTAGTCACTTGTCCCGGAGTGCGTGGGTTGAACAGTATTTCCTGAAGCAGGTAATCATCTTCGCTTAGCAGCCCTTTGGCGATTGCCATGTGCTTTTTGAACGTAGTTCCCGGGGCTTCCTGATGTTTCATTACGGCAGCAAATACGAACGTCGATACGAACGGAATAGAAAGCGAGTAGGCTACTGTTTCGTCGTGCTCATCAAATGTATATTCGAAGATGTTCAACCGTAATGTCTGGTAGAGGTCTTTGAAGAATATTTTTCCCAGGTGGTCGCCTTCACTGATGATGATGGCATTTTCGCTGCTTAGATTGCTAAGACTTGCGAAAGTCGGGCCAAACATAGGGTGACTGGAAACGTAGCGGAAACCACTTTCTTCATAGAACTTCTTCAATCCTGTTTTTACAGAGGCAATGTCACTAATGATACAGTCTTTCGGTAATACAGGCAGTATTTTGCGAAAGGCATCCAACGTGTACTTCACTGTAACAGCATTAATAACCAGTTCCGGTTCAAATTCCTTAATCTCCTCCAATGTAGTGAAACGATACGTGTTATAGACGAAACGCAACTGGTGCGGGTTGACGTCGAACACGGCCGTCTCGTGTTGAAAGCTCAAAATATCAGTAAAGAAGGAGCCCATTTTACCAGCTCCAAGGATTAATATTCTCATAATGTTTATTATTTAGTAGTCAAGTAGTAAGTAGTAGATACTACTTGACTACTCTAACTACTTATTAATAATTTCCATCTGTTGACGAACTGATTCTTCGTGGATGGCTTCGAAAATCTTCTTCATAAACTCGCTGTCCATACCGCATTGTTCGCCCTGCGCGCCACGTTTTTCCAGAATCTCATTGTAACGTCCGGCTTGAAGGACTGTGATTCCGTGCTCTTTTTTGTAAGTACCGATTTCACGTGCCACACGCATTCTTTTTGCTAATTCCTGAATGATATTGTCGTCACATTCGTCAATCTGTTTACGGAGCTGTGCCAGACTTTCGGTAGACTGTGTTTCCGTACGGATTACCAACAGATTGAGGATATAGTCGAGTACGTCCGGAGTAACTTGTTGAGAAGCATCGCTCCATGCGCAATCCGGGTTGCAGTGGCTTTCTACAATCAGACCGTCGAAATTCAAGTCCATAGCCTGTTGGCAAAGCGGTGCTACCAACTCACGTTTTCCACCGATATGGCTCGGATCACAGAAAATCGGAAGATTAGGGATACGGCGGCGTAGTTCGATAGGAATATGCCATTGGGGAAGATTTCGATAGATCTTTTTGTCATAACTGCTGAAACCTCGGTGGATAGCACCCAGACGCTTCAAACCAGCGTTGTTGATACGTTCCAGTGCTCCGATCCATAATTCGAGATCCGGGTTCACCGGGTTCTTAACCAATACAGGGATATCAACCCCTTTCAGTGCGTCAGCGATTTCCTGTACGGCGAAAGGATTGGCAGTGGTGCGTGCACCTACCCAAAGAATATCGATTCCCGCTTTCAGACATTCGTAAACGTGTTTGGCTGTTGCTACCTCTGTAGAAACATACATTCCAGTTTCTTTCTTCACCTCTTTCAACCAGGCAAGACCTTCTACACCGATACCTTCGAAACCTCCCGGTTTGGTACGCGGCTTCCAGATTCCGGCACGATATATTTTTTGTCCTTTAGCAGCCAGTTGTTTGGCTGTATCCATTACTTGTTCTTCTGTTTCTGCGCTACACGGGCCGGCAATGACAATCGGTCTTTTAGCTTCAACGCCCGGTAATAAAATTGATTCGAGTTCCATATTCTTATTTGTTTTTATTCTTTTAATAACTTGTTTTCATTGAAATTGTTCTGTCTCATTCTACTGTCGTTCTCTCTTTGGGAGAGGTTAGATTCTTTTAATTCTTTCCAGAGCTTCTGCCAGCTTATTGTCCTTGCAACAAAGTGAGATACGAATATACCTTGCTCCGTTACTGCCGAAGATAAATCCCGGAGTGATAAACACTCTTGCTTCATGCAGCACCTTTTCTGTCAGTTCCTCTACATCTTTGCAGGAAGCGGGAATCTTTCCCCAAAGGAACATTCCTACTTGTTTTTCGTCGTAGGTGCATCCCAATGTTTTCATAATCTCACCGGCGAAGTGACGACGGTTGCGGTAATTCTCGTTATTGCCTTCATACCAGTCCGCTTCGGCCTCAAGAGCAGTTGCTGCAGCCAGTTGCATAGCACGGAACATACCGCTGTCGATATTACTTTTCACTTTCAATATCCATTGTACGAATTCCGCGTTTGACGCCAGCATGCCGATACGCCAGCCGGGCATATTGTGGCTCTTGCTCATAGAATTGAACTCGATGCAACAGTCTTTGGCTCCCGGTACACTTAGGATACTGATAGGTTTTTCGTTCAGAATGAAGCTGTATGGATTATCATTCACAATTACGATATTCTTGCGACGGGCAAAGTCAACGAGACGTTCATAGATTTCCGGAGTTGCATTGGCTCCCGTCGGCATGTTGGGATAGTTGGTCCACATCAGTTTTACACGGCTAAGATCCATTTTTTCCAGTGCCTCGAAGTCAGGCATCCAGCCATCCTCTTCTTTCAGGTCGTAGTTGATAACTTCCGCTCCGAGTATTTTACTCAAAGAAGTATAGGTAGGGTATCCCGGATTCGGGACTAGCACCTGCTCACCCGGATTGACGAATGCCAGCGTAACATGGAGAATTCCTTCTTTAGAGCCGATTAAAGGCTGTATCTCCGTATTCGGATTCAGTTCCACTCCATACCAGCGTTGATACCAGGCAGCGAAGCCTTTGCGCAGTTCAGGGATACCTACATACGGTTGGTAACCGTGTCCGTTGGGATCATGAGCATTGTTGCACAATGTTTCGATGGTTTCCCTTGAGGGAGGCATATCGGGGCTTCCGATACCGAGGCTGATAACATCCTTTCCCTCTGCATTCATCTGTGCTACCTCTTTTAGCTTCTTTGAGAAGTAGTATTCGCTTACACTTGCCAATCTGTCGGCAGGAGCGATTTTATACGTTTGACTTTCCTTCTGCATATTCGCCTAATAATTTAAGTTCTTTGGTTAATGGAGTGATTGCAGCAATAGACTGCTTGTATCTTAGATAATCGTTGAAAGCTACATCTACGTAAAACTGGTATTCCCATTCCCGTCCGATGATAGGCAACGATTGAATTTTTGTCAGATTGATATTATAGAACGATAGAATGGATAAAACCTGTGACAGGCTGCCTTCCGTGTGTGGAAGAGTGAATACGATACTTGCCTTGTTGGTTGCATTGGCATGATGTTGGCGGAGTTCGTCTACTTGCCAGGGATCGGCAACAACCAGAAAACGGGTGAAGTTGTGCTTGTTCGTTTCAATACCTTCCTGAAGGACTTTCATGCCGTAACGTTCAGCTGCTGCTTTGGAGCAGATGGCAGCGTGTCCTTTCAGATTTTCATTCTTGATGATTTCTGCGCTGCGGGCCGTGTCTTCACCTTCCACCACTTTCAACTGCGGATGTTGATTCAGAAATTCGCGACACTGCATCAGGGCGATAGGGTGGGAGTTGACTTCTGTCAGATCTTCCCAGTTCTCATCGGGGAGACAGACAAAACTGTGCGAGATGCGCAGTTTGTATTCACCGATAATCTGTGTGCCGCTTTGTCTCAACAATTCATTGTTGTGCAACAAACTTCCCGCAATCGTATTCTCGATGGCTAGCATTCCGATAACCTGGCTGTCTTTCCGTATCGAAGTAAACACATCTTCGAAGTTGGCACAACAGATTAACTCTATTTCTTCTCCCTCGAAGTACTTGTGTGCGGCGATATCATGATATGAGCCGAGTGTTCCTTGAATTGCTATCTTTTTCATTGTTCTAAATATATTATATAAAAAAATCCCGCGTCCATATTGGAGCGGGATTCATATGATTGATTTCTCTATTCAGTCCTTAAGCATCACTGTCACTTGATACATACAAACTCCCGCTCTACTTTGTTGCTAAAGTAAAAGTAAAAAAAGAAGTAATATGCATAAGTAAATGATTTCATTAGAATCTATCTTTTTTGCTTTGGTTTTTAATTCTGGGGCAAAAGTAATAATTTTCTGTTAGATGCAAACAAAAAACGATACTTTTTTTGTTTTCTTGCCTAAAATAGATGAAAAGGATACTTAAAAGATGCCGGGAAGTGCTTCAGGCTTTGGTCCCAGGTTCTTGAATTCTCCGTTCAGACCAGCTTCCTCTTTCGGATTCAATTCCAGAGATTTCTTCATGTCCTCTACCGAACCGTCCTTATCACCATTCAGTAATTTAGCACGTCCGCGTTCTTTGTAGGCTTCCGCAAAGTTCGGATTCAGCTCGATGGCTTCATCAAACAGGCCGATGGCTTCCGTCAGTTTTTTCTGGTTGATATAAAGTTGCCCTAAATAAAGGTATGCCTGTTCGTTGAACGGGTTTATTTCCGTCACCAGTTTGTAATCTTCTTCTGCCTCTTCGTCCTTGCCGTCTGCTTCTTTCACTTTTCCGCGCAGGAGCATGGCTGTCTCTTCTTCCGGATTCTGGGCGAGCACAGCATCTATATCTTCCATCATATCTTTATACTGTTTCAGGTTCATCAAAGCTTCCGCACGTAATAGGCGAGCTTCAATGAAATCATCTTTCAAAGTGATTGCTTTGGTGAGATGGGCAATAGTCATCAGGTCGTCATCCTGTCCCTTACGGGCTTTCCCTAATAGATAATGAGCCACGGCATTTCCTTCTTCGATGGCAATCGCTTTATTGGCAGCTTCTTCCATAGCCTGATAATCTTCCTGGATGAAGCATACATTGGCCAGTGTCAGGAAAGTGCTTGTGACGTCAGGTTCCATAGCAGCCATCTTTTCCAATAGCTCGCGGGCCTTTGCCGTTTCCCCCATCTGGATATAGAGTTGGCTAAGATAGCCCATTGTTTCAAACTCTTCCTTGATGGCAAGAGCTTCAATAAAACATTTTACTGCATAATCTGGACGTCCCATGCGTTGCGCACGTAAACCGTCGTATTTGAAAATCTCGAAATTTTTCTGATCGTTTTTCTGTTTTTCACTTTCCGGAGTTTCCGACTTACCGGAGAAGAAAGATTTAAAAAAGTTCGGCATGGTGTGTTATTTTTGAGTTACTTTGCAAAGGTAGTAACTTATTTTGAAATATGTATCATTCCATCCTGCATCTTCCATTCACCTTCCTCCAATAAATATTGGATGACTTCGCTGATGCTCTCTTTTTCCGCTTCTATCTTATCGGCTATTTCTACTGGTGTCAGCGGTTTCTGGGTGAGTAATTCTGATATTTTCTTTTTCAGTTCCTCGAAATCGAAAGAATTCTCGGTCAGGGCATCGGTTGCACGGTGACTAAGACAAACATCGCATTGTCCGCAGTTGTGCTCGTTCTTCTCTCCGAAGTAACGGAGCAGCATCCGGCTCCGGCACACATTCTCCGAAGTGACATACTCTTCCATCGCTTTGATGCGGGCTTCATACCGGGCTTTGCGTTCTTCGTAGACGGAAGGAGGAATATGCACAAAACGAAGTTCCTGCCGTTCGCGGGTGTATATAATATAAGGTGTCTTTTTGTGCGGAATGTAATCCACGATACGACGTTTGGTAAGCGTGACCAGTATATTATAAATTTGTTCGCGGGTCAGTCCGGTACGTATGGACAGGGTTGCTTCGCTGATATAGGCATAGTCGGTGAATACTCCGGTGTAAGAGCGGAGAATCGTCTGTATCAGTGCTTCGGCTTCCGTTCCCATTTCTCGCAATTTGTATAGTTCGTCCCGGCGAATCGTGAAAAGAATACGAGAGGCATTATCCTGTTCGTCCGTATATTCCAGATAGCCGGCTTGAGTCAATATTTTCAGTGCACTGTCTACCGGAACCGGGAAGTATTTGAACTTCCGGCAAAACTCTTCCAGATTAAACTCGCGGACACATTGGAAACCGTCGCCCATTGCCATCTGATAGTAATACTGCAAATGTTCGTAGACATTGAGAATATACTCCTTGTCGGGGAAAGTATCCACAACGCGCCTGTGCAGCGTCGTTCTGTCCGTTTTGGTGTATAAGATTACAGCATACGCTTTTTCACCGTCTCTTCCTGCACGACCGGCCTCCTGGAAATAAGCTTCGAGAGAGTCGGGGAGATCGAGATGCAATACGATACGCACGTCGGGTTTATCAATCCCCATTCCAAAGGCGTTTGTAGCTACCATTACACGAACTTCTCCGCTTTGCCAGCGTTTTTGCCGGAGGTCTTTTACGGCATTATCCAGTCCGGCGTGATAGAAGTCGGCGGTAATATCTTCGTTTACCAGTAACTCGGTGATTTCCTTGGTGCGCCGTCTGTTGCGGGCATAGATAATGGCGCTGCCGGGTATCTTTCGTAAGATATGCAACAGCTCTTGAGTTTTGTTATCCGTTTGCCGGACGATATACGCCAGGTTTTTCCGTTCGAAGCTCATGCGGAAAACATTCTCTTCACGGAAATCCAGGCGAGCTTGAATATCCTTCACTACTTCCGGAGTGGCGGTCGCCGTAAGTGCCAGTACCGGAATTCCCGGTAGCAATGTCCGTATTTCGGCAATTTTTAGGTAAGCAGGACGGAAGTCATATCCCCATTGTGAGATACAGTGACTTTCGTCGACCGTAATCATGGAGACTTTCATAGATCGCAGTTTGGTACGGAATATGTCCGTGTCCAGACGTTCCGGAGAAATATAGAGGAATTTATAATTACCGAAGATGCAATTCTCAAGAGCAGTGAGAATCTCCTGCCGTGTCATGCCTGAATAGATGGCAAGCGCCTTGATGCCGCGTTTACGTAGGTTTTGCACCTGATCTTTCATCAGGGCGATGAGAGGAGTAATGACAATGCAAATCCCTTTCTGGGCGAGAGCAGGCACTTGAAAAGTGATGGACTTACCGCCTCCGGTCGGCATAAGTCCCAGTGTATCTTTGCCTTCGCCGATACTGGTGATGATCTCCTCCTGCAAGTCGCGGAAGGAGTCATATCCCCAATATTGCTTTAATATCTCCTGATACTTATTCAATCGGCTTTATATCCTCGATTTGAAGTTGTACTTCACCACGCTTGTGCGTGTTTTCTTCAATGGTGTAACAGATGTCGAACGAGCGTTTCGTTTTGATATAACGTACGTGTGAGCTCTGTCCGAACGCGATACCGTTCATTACATTATTCGATTTATTATCGACCAGTTCGAGTTTGATATGTTCCTGATCGCGTCCCACCACTTTACTTGTTCCGTAATCATAAACATGATGAGTGCAGAAAATAGGTTTCGTGTTATCAGGACCGAAAGGATTAAACTTTTTCAGGTCGCTGAAGAACTTGGATGAAATATCCCTGAAATCTATTTCAGCATCAATCTCGATAACGGCACTGGTTTGTTCCGGTAAGATATGCTGTGAAACGTATTCTTCGAATCGTTTGGTAAAGGCATTCACGTTTTCCACTTTCATCGACAGTCCGGCGGCGTATGTATGTCCCCCGAAGTTTTCCAGCAGGTCGCGGCAATGCTCGATTGCTTTATATACGTCAAAGCCGGAAACTGAACGTGCGGAGCCTGTTGCCATATCATCCGTCCGGGTCAGTACCACGGCAGGGCGGTAGTACACTTCTGTCAGACGGGAAGCTACGATACCAATCACTCCTTTGTGCCATTCTTCGTTGTAGAGCACGATGGAGCGGCGATCGGCTAATCCTTCCAGATTGGCAACGATGTTGTTTGCCTCTTCCGTCATACTCTTGTCGAGGTCTTTCCGGGTTTCGTTGTATTGGTTGATTTGTCCGGCTTTCTCAAGCGCTATCGAGAAATCTTTTTCCGTCAGCAGGTCTACGGCTTCTTTTCCGTTTTGAATACGTCCTGATGCATTGATGCGCGGTCCGATTTTAAACACAATATCGCTGACGGTGATTTCCTTTTCAGAAAGTCCGCATACGTCGATAATAGCCTTCATACCAATGCTCGGGTTACTGTTCAGTTGCTTCAGACCGTGGTAGGCGAGGATACGGTTTTCACCCATAATCGGAACGATGTCCGATGCAATACTCACAGCTACAATATCCAGCAAAGGAATCAGGTGGTGGAACTCGATACCATTACTGATAGCGAATGCCTGCATAAACTTGAAGCCGACTCCACAACCGGAAAGGTGAGTGTACGGATACGTATTGTCCAGGCGTTTGGCGTTCAGAATAGCTACGGCAGGCGGAAGCACATCATCCGGTACATGATGATCGCAGATGATGAAATCAATCCCTTTCTCTTTGGCATAAGTGATTTCCTCTACTGCTTTAATTCCACAATCGAGTACAATAATCAGTCCTACACCGGTTTCTGCGGCATAGTCCACTCCTTTTTTAGAAATGCCATACCCTTCATTGTATCGGTCGGGTATGTAATAATCAAGGTTCGAATAGAACTGTTGAATAAACTTGTAGACCAATGCTACGGCAGTAGTACCGTCTACGTCATAATCTCCATAAATTAGAATACGTTCTTTCTTTCCCATCGCCCTGTTCAGACGTTCTACTGCAATATCCATATCCTTCATCAGGAACGGATCATGCAGGTCGGGCAATTGCGGGCGGAAAAACTTCTTGGCATCTGCTGCCTTTGTAATTCCCCGCTGCACCAAAAGTTGTCCAAGTATCGGGCTAATCCCTAGTTCCTGGGCCAATGTCTGGCTTGTCTCTGCCTGTTCGGGTGTAATGGGTCGATAATTCCATTTGTGATTCATTTTATATATTGTTTTTTCTTTTTCTGTTCTCAAGGGTTGAAAAGGCACTTCTTTCCAACAAGGGGTAAAAGTACGAAAAAAAGCGGAAGTGTATAGTAGATAAGACGAAAATATTTCAAGGCTGGCTTTTGGAAGATAACTTCTTTTAGCTATCTTTGCTTCGTTAACAAAAGTCTAAACAGGTGAGAAATACGCTAAAATGAGAAGACAAAACGGTGCCATAAGCTCTAATATGACATTTGATGATATCTATATTGAGTATTATCAACGTTGTTTCTTGTTTGCTAAATCCTATCTTCACGATGAGATGCAGTCGAAAGATATAGCCTCTGAGGCAATGATAACTTTATGGAGTACGATGAAGACTGAAGAGGTGAAAAATATCCGTGCTTTTTTGATGACTGTGGTAAAGAATCAGGCCTTAAACTACCTGCGAAATGAGCATCTGCGGATGGAGGCCAGGGAAAACATCCTGGATGATGAACTTTACGAACTTGATTTCCGTATCTCTTCTCTTGACTCTTCCGATCCTAACCAACTTTTCTCTGAAGAAATAATCGCCATTGTTAATCATACTTTAAATGAATTGCCGGAAAAAACAAGAAGGGCATTTATGATGAGTCGATATGAGAATAAATCGATGAAAGAAATCGCTGAATCATTAAATATGACAGTGAAAGGGGTAGACTATCATATTGGCAAAGCGTTGCAAGCTTTAAGGAAGAACCTCAAAGATTACCTTTATACTCTACTTTTTTTCTAATAGAATACCTTACCGATAAAGTTCTCCTTCGGCATTGATGCATATCCTCCTCGGCATTGATGAACAAATGAAGGACCTCAAAGCACTTTTTTTATTTTTCTTCTAGTGAAGTTTGTAAGTGGCGTGTCTTATATATGTAAGCCCTCAAAAAGCTTATGTCTTAACCCCAAGGAAAAAGTATGGATACGAAACTATTAAATAAATATCTTGCAGGAGATGCTCTTCCCGAAGAAAAGAGAGAAGTCGTGCGCTGGATGAAAGAAAGTGAAGAACACCGTGAACAACTGATGCAAATGCGTCATATTTATGACGCTACTATCTGGAATGGTAATTTGCAAGAAAAAAAGGCGGAAAATAAGAAAATTATGATGCGTTATCTTTGGGCCTCTATGAAGATAGCGGCAGTCATTGCCATGATTGCTTTTATTATTCATAAGGAATATCAAGAGTATCGGTTTGAACACTCTACTGAAATGCAGATGATGACGGTTCCCGCAGGGCAAAGGGCTAGCCTGGTTTTGGCTGACGGGACAATTGTCTGGTTGAACTCCAACTCTACTTTAAAATATCCGGCTACCGGATTTCATGCCAAAGAGAGGAAAGTGATTTTGGAAGGAGAGGGGTATTTTGAAGTGGCTCATAACGAGAAACATCCTTTTATTGTTGAGACCGAGAAATATGATATCAGAGTATTAGGAACTACTTTCAATGTCTCGGCATATCCTAACTCCGGTTTATTTGAAGCTTCTTTGATAGAAGGTAAAGTCACCGTATACCATCCTGAAACGCAAAACGAAATAATCTTGAATCCACATGAAAAGGTGGAAGTTAGAGACGGGAAACTTTATAAAGAGACCTTTACTTCGGATCATGATTTCTTGTGGAGGATGGGTATTTATTCTTTTAAAGATGAACCGTTGGAAACTGTCTTTAAGAAATTAGAGCAATATTATGAAGTGAAGATCATTAATAAAAACATAGAAATAACTTCTCATCCGTGTACCGGTAAGTTCCGCCAGAAAGAAGGAATCGAACATGTGATGAGAGTATTGCAGAAATACATCAAATTTAATTATATACAGGACGACGAAAAGAATCAGATCATAATCTATTAACCCTAGTATTTAATCTAAAAAAACACTGAAAATGAGAGCAAGAGAACCTGCCCGTTTAAAACAGAAATATCGGTAAGTGTTGCAGCACTTACCGATATGTGAGAAGTCAATAAAAAAGACTCGTCATCTGTTACAAATCTTTATGTATTAACTTAATAACTCTAGGCAAAGATATGAAAAATAATCTTTGGTGTGGACGTATTGTCCATAGAAAAACACACTGTACTCAAATTTTAAGAATTATGAGGTTAACTGTCTTTTTCCTGTTATTCATTGTTTTTGAGACATATTCCTTGAATGTCCGTTCTCAAAATCAGAAAGTAACGATGAATAAAGGTACCGCAACACTATCTGACATTATCAGGCAGATTGAAAAACAAACAGACTATTTGTTTATTTACAATGAGCATGAGATTGCTTTAGACAAACGAATAGCAGTATCTACTCGGGAAACCACGGTTGCCGAAATTCTTAATAGAGTTTTGCAAGGAACAGGTTTCTCGTATACGATGGAAGGCAACCATATTATTCTGGTGAAAAATATGGAGAAAATGAAAAACGTAACTCCCGGTCGGAAGATAACAGGAACTGTGAAAGATGATTTGGGAGAGGTTATTGTCGGTTGTAATGTAGCTGTTAAAGGTGAGAAAATAGGAGCCATCACCGATATGGATGGAAGATATACTATCGAGGTTCCGGACAATAGTATATTGGTTTTCTCATTTTTAGGTTATAAGAGCGTTGAATCTCCCGTCAAGAATAATTCGGTTGTCAATATAACCATGCAAGAAGACTCCAGATCTTTGGAAGAAGTGGTGGTTGTAGGTTATGGAACACAGAAGAAAGTCAATTTGACAGGTGCCGTGTCTGTGGTAGAGGGGGATCAATTGGCAGGGCGTTCTGCTTCGACTATGTCTCAATTACTGCAAGGAGCAGTTCCTAACATGACTGTCTCTTTTTCTTCCGGTCGTGCAGGAGATGGAGGTTCGTTTAATATCAGAGGAGTGAATTCCATTAGTGGTTCTGCCAAACCGTTGGTCCTTATTGATGGAGTGGAGGGAGATGTGAATCGTGTCAATCCGAATGATGTCGCCTCTGTTTCGGTCTTAAAAGATGCGTCGTCTGCGGCAATTTATGGAGCACGTGCCGCCTATGGAGTTATTCTGGTAACTACAAAGACGGGAGAAAAAGGCAAAGTCACTCTTAATTATAACGGACGATATAGCTTTAGTGATGTAACTACGTCGACAGATTATGAAACCCGTGGATATTATGCGGCCGGTATTAGTGATATGTTTTTCTCTACCTGGCAAGGGACACCATTGCTTACATATACGGAAAAGGATTATCATGAGTTGTGGATCAGGAGAAATGATAAGACGGAACAACCCGAACGGCCCTGGGTAGTAACTGAAAACGGACAGTATAAATACTATGGGAATTTTGATTGGTATAATTATTTATATGACCATAAACGTCCGACGCATGAACATAATGTAAGCATTTCCGGTGGAAGTGAACATTTGAAGTTCAGGCTTTCCGGAGGATATTATAATCAGAAAGGAGTTCTTAAAATACAACCGGACAAGTATGAACGCTATAACTTCAAATCAAGGCTGGAAGCCAAAGTGACTCCATGGTTATCCGTCAGTAATAATACCTCTTATTTCAAATCGAATTACTCCTATCCGGGACTTGGTGGAGTGAATACAATATTTAAGAATGCAAGCTATCGTGCCTTGCCTATATTAGTGCCTGTACATCCTGATGGTACACTGGTGTATGAAACTAATATCATGAACTATACTTTGGCGGGTACCACCGTTGCATTATCTAATAAGAAACATAATAATAAAGATGAGATAGACGAGTTTATGACCACATTTGAAGTCGTTATAAATCCGGTAAAACATGTTGAAATCATAGGGAATTACACATATTCGAAATATGACAAGAAATGTACCAATAGAAGTGTAGACATGCAATACTCCAAGGTACCGGGTGTTACGATTACCATGCCCGAGAGTACAAGCGGAGGGAATAAACTGACTGTGTTGAATACAAAAAATCTGTATTATGCATATAATGCTTACGGAACTTATGGTAACTTGTTTGCCGGCTCTCATAATGTGAAACTGACAGGCGGTATCAACTATGAGACAAAATCTTATGAAGATCTGACTGTGAGTAAAGATGGACTGTTATCTGATGAATTGAATGACTTTAATTTGGCTAAGGGAGAAAATACAGTAGTCACCGGAGGAAAGAATAAATATGCTTTATTTGGTGTCTTTTATAGGGCAAACTATGATTATAAAGGAAGATACCTGTTTGAGGCGAGCGGAAGATACGATGGCAGTTCCCGGTTTAAAAAAGGCCATCGGTACGGCTTCTTCCCATCGTTCTCCGCCGGATGGCGCATTAGCGAAGAGCCTTTTTATGGAGCATTGAAAAATACAGTAGATAACCTAAAGTTACGACTGTCTTATGGAACTTTGGGCAATCAGCAAGTTGGTTATTATGATTATCTGCAGCAAATAGAAACAGGAAAAGTTCTTAATTATTCGTTTGGTGATAAAGAAAAAGCCTCGTATGCCTATGAAACCGCTCCTAATGCTTCCGACTTGACATGGGAAACCGTAGTTACTAAAAATATTGGTCTTGATATCGGTATCTTCAATAATAGATTGAATATTTCGGCAGATGCTTATATAAGGGATACAAAAGACATGCTAATGCCCGGCAAAGCATTACCGTCTGTCTATGGCGCAAAATCTCCTAATATGAATGCTGCTGACTTAAGGACCAAAGGTTGGGAATTGGTCGTTGCCTGGAATGACCGTTTTAATGTGATGGACAAACCTTTTAACTATGGTGTTTCGTTTGGAATCGGGGATAATGTCTCCAAGATTACGAAATATGATAACCCTAATAAAGAAATCAGTTCTCCTTATGTCGGTCAGAGACTGGGGGATATATGGGGGTATATGGTTGATGGCTATTTTGCGACAGATGAAGAGGCAGCTAATTATGGAGTAGACCAGAGTGTCGTAAACTATATCATCAACAATGCCGTTGTCGATAGAGGACTGCATGCTGGAGACATGAAATATCTCGATCTTGATGGCAATAATAAGATCGAACAAACTGTCAGTGCTAATGATATTAAGGATCAACGGATTATAGGTAATTCTCTTCCGCGCTATACGTACAGTATCAGACTTAATGCAGAATGGAATGGCATTGACTTTTCCGTGTTCTTTCAGGGAGTGGGGAAACAAGACTGGTACCCATCCAGTGATGCATTTGCCTTTTGGGGACCGTATAGTTCACCAGCACCAAGTTTCATTCCAAAGGATTTTTTGGCAGACGTATGGAGCGTAGACAATCCTGATGCTTATTTCCCCCGCCCCAGAGGATATATCGCATGGACTGATGGCCGTTCCTTGTCATCGGTTAATAACAGATACTTGCAAAGTCTTGCCTATTGCCGACTGAAAAACCTGACTGTGGGATATACGCTACCTGTTAAATGGTTATCAAAGATACATGTGCAGAAAGCCCGTCTCTATTTCAGTGGTGAGAATCTGCTCACATTAGACAGGCTGGATACGGATTATATTGATCCGGAAGCGGCTGCTGCCGGAACAAATTGGAAAACAGGTAAGACTAATGCACTCTCTTATCCGTTCTCAAAGACCTATTCTTTTGGTATTGATATTACATTCTGATAATAACTAATATATCTATATATGAAAACCAAGTTTAGTATCATATTTATGTGGTTGTTTACCATTCTTTTTATATCGTGTGATAAACTGGACCTTTATCCTGAAGACAGTTTGTCTCCAACCACCTATTTCAAGAATGAAAACGAACTTCAACTGTATAGTAATCAGTTTTACTATAATATACTGCCTACGGCAGCAGATATTTATAAAGATAATGCAGATGTATTGATTGTTTCTCCGTTGGATGATGAGGTAACTGGGCAACGGATCATTCCATCGACGGGTGGAGGATGGAATTGGGAGGCATTGAGAAGTCTTAATTTCTTGTTAGAGAATTCTCATAATTGTGAAGATCAAGATGTACGTAATAAGTACGATGCAATCACCCGTTTTTTCAGGGCTTATTTTTACTTTAAGAAAGTACAGCGATTTGGAGATGTCCCCTGGTATGATAAAGTACTGGATTCGTCTGATGCTGAACTGTTGTATAAACCTCGGGATTCCAGAGAGTTTGTGATGCAGAAAATCATTGAAGATTTGGATTTTGCTATTACTACTTTATCCAAAGATAAAGAACTTTACAGAGTCAGTAAATGGGCTGCATTGGCATTGAAGTCAAGAGTTTGTCTGTTTGAAGGCACTTTCCGCAAGTATCATGGGATAGCAGACTACGAAAAATATTTGGATGCGTGCATTACTGCTTCCGATGACTTTATGAAGAATAGTGGATATAGTTTGTATAAAACAGGCAGTACTCCTTATCAGACTCTTTTTTCTTCCTTGAATGCCATTCAGCAGGAAATTGTTTTGGCTAGAGACTATAATGGGACACTGAATATCCGCCACGACGTGCAAGGTTTTGAAAATACAGCTTCGAAAGGCAGACCCGGATTATCGAAAAAGATTGTAAATATGTATTTGAATAAGAACGGTTCCCGTTTTACGGACATGCAAGGATATGCCACTAAGGTATTTTTTGATGAATGTCAGAACAGGGATCCTCGTTTGGCACAGACCATCCGTACTCCCGGATATATACGTCCGGGAGAAACGAAACAGTCGGGTCCTAATTTCTCTTCGGCAATGACTGGGTATCATTTAATTAAATATTCGGGTGCCACCAAATATGATGTTGGTGACACGTCTGAAAATGATTTTCCTATTTTCAGGACGGCGGAGGTTTTTTTGAATTATGTGGAAGCCAAAGCGGAAAGGGGAACGTTGGAACAGAATGATATTGACAGGACAATTAAATTAATAAGGGATAGGGTAGGAATGCCGAACCTGAATATGAGTGACGCTAATACAGGACCCGATCCTTATCTGCTGAATGTCTATCCTAATGTCTCTGAAACGAATAAAGGAGTCATACTGGAAATCCGTCGTGAAAGAGTCATAGAATTGTTAATGGAAGGCTTCCGCTATTATGATTTAATGCGTTGGAAAGCGGGGAGTTGTATGGATGATGAGTTTTTGGGAATGTATTTCCCCGGTCCGGGCAATTATGACCTGAATCATGACGGGACTATTGATGTCTGTTTGTATAAAGGAGCAAAGCCTGGTGGTGTCAATGCGCTTGAATATCTGGAGATTGGAGTTACGGTAGAACTGACAGAAGGAGAATCCGGAAATGTGATTTGCTATAAAGATGTTCCTCGCCAGTGGAATGAAGAACGGGACTATTTATACCCGATTCCAAGGCAGGACCGTATTTTGACAAATGGAGCTCTGACACAGAATCCGGGATGGAATGATAATTTAAACTTTTAATTTGATCGGTCATGAAAGAATATAGAATAATGATATTACTAGTTTCTACGCTTTTTATAATAGCTATCAGCTGCTCCAGCCAACTGGACAATGAAGATTTCAGCGATATGATAGGAAAGGGACAGAATTATACTCCTCCTCCTATCCCGGTTGAAGAACCGACATTGAAGGACAAAGATGGCTGGAAAATAGATTCTATTGACGGAAAGAGTTTTATATGGTACTCCTATAATAAAGGGGCTTTCAATGCCCAACAACAAATAAATGTGCTTGAAATCGACCTGTCGAGTCCTGATTACGAATTGGAGTTTGTTTCGGCTCCTCAACTCGATTCTTTGTCAAGCGTTGCTCTGAAACATGATGCGGTAGCCGGAATTAATGGTACGTATGAACTTGAAGCCTCTTTCGTAAAAGTCAATGGCTCAATAATTTCACCGATCACTCTTCCCGAAGGGCATTTAAGATATTGGAAACATGAAGGGGCCATAGCTTATGACGGCTATAAGGTTGAAATTGGATATGGAACAAAGGAATCATATTCCTATAATTCAATGCCTAACATATTCTCGGGAGCACCAGTCTTGATAGATGATTATCAACCAGTAGGTGAAACATTTATTGGAGATATAACCGGAATCAACCTGAATTCCCTGGATGGAGAGGATTACCGAAGACATCAGGGAGTACGTCATCCCCGTACCGCTGTGGCTTTGACTGAACAGAATAAACTTTTGTTGGTAACAGTGGACGGTCGTGCGGATTTGGCGGCAGGAATGACTGCCAAAGAGCTTACCTCCTTTATAAACCAGTATTTTAAACCACAGCATGCCTTGAACGTAGACGGAGGAGGGTCTACAACGATGTATATACGCGACAGTAATCTTTCAGCCACAGATGTAGTCAACTATCCGTGTGATAATAAAAAGTTCGATCATTACGGACAACGCAGTGTCAGGACTTTCATCTTGGTAAAGAAGCATAGCAACGGGCAGTTGTTTGACTCTGGTGACGGTTCGGAGGATAATCCTTATATTATAAAAACGGCGAGACATATGCAGGATATGCATAAGGTCAATTATTCTAAAGGAATGGTTTATTTCAGAATGGAGGCCGATGTGAATATGTCAGGGATTGATTGGCAGGCTTTGAATGTGAGTGAGCCTTATGACAGACTCGTCCATTTTGACGGAAACGGGCATGTTATAAAAGGCTTGAAATCGCAAGGTAACTATGCCAGCTTGTTCGGGGTGTTATGTGGAGTCTGCAAGAATTTGGGAATTGTGGATGCAGATATTGTGGCACAAAATGGAGGCGGAATATTAGCCGGCTATGTAGGGATAAAAATCCCGACTTCGGATGTACTTACCGGAAGTGTAGAAAATTGTTATACGAGCGGAAAGGTATCGGGATTTGATATAATTGGCGGTATTTCCGGTAATATCGGTAAACCGAGCGGATCTGTGTATTCGTCCATTAAGAATTGTTATTCTACTGCCACAGTTACAGCGAAGAATGAAACAGGAAATTCACGTGCCGGGGGAATAGTAGGTATTGTCTGGGCTGGTGGTATATTGGAGAATTGCTATGCGGCAGGTGAAGTTATTTCAATGAATTCCGGAGCAGCAGGTATCGGAGCTTATTTTGATACTGCACCTAAAAGATGCGTTGCTTTGAATAAATTAGTGGAAAACAAGAAAAATGGTGTAAATTTGGGGCGTATTGCCGCCTTCATGGGAGCAGCTAATATGACGGTTGTTGATTGTTGGGCAACAGACGATATGAAGATTTTGAATGCCGGAGTACCTAAAACCGAATTTTCCGGTGAATTAGTCGGTGTGAAGCAACCCCACGATGGGGAAACTAAGTCGAAGGAGTTCTTATCGAATATGCAGAACTACCTTGATGCAGGATGGGGAAACTCATGGTATTACAAGGTAAATGCGAAAGGATATCCTATTCTGTTATGGCAATATAATCGGGAAGATTATAATACGGATATTACTGGTCATTAAGACTAATATATATTATACTTAACACATTTATTCGTTAGTTTATGAAGAAAAACTTGTTAATCGTCGTTATCCTGGCTGTATGCTCCATTGAAATGGTAAAAGGGCAGACAGTAGCGGATTCATTGGCAATTGTATCTGCTTGTTGGAAGATAGAAAATCCTCAAAAAGGAATTGTATATAAGTATGCTTCTATCCCTCAATTATATCAAGGTCCCCAATCTATCAGCCTGATAGAAATTGATCCTGTTGCAGGTTTGAAAGTCAATGTTGCCGTTTCGGATAAAATGAAAGAAACAAGTAAGATTGCTTCTGAATATAACGCCATTGCAGCCATTAATGGCTCCTATTTTGACATGAAACGGGGAAACTCGGTCTGTTTCCTGAAGACGGATCGCCAAGTTATTGATACAACGCTGCAGAGTGAGTTTAAACAGCGTGTCACAGGAGCCATTAGTGTGCGCAAAAGGGGAATGAAATTAATTCCTTGGAACAAACAGATAGAAAAGAATTATAAAGGCAAAGCAGGTACGATACTAGCTTCCGGTCCGTTAATGTTGAAAGACGGACAGGTTTGTGATTGGAACTCGTGTGAACCGAATTTTATCCGGACGAAGCACCCTCGTAGTGCTGTTGCTACTACTAAGGATGGAAAAGTCCTGTTGATAACGGTAGACGGGCGTTTTCCTGAACAAGCAGGAGGAGTGAATATTCCGGAATTGGCACATCTGATCCGGGTTTTAGGAGGTGAGGATGCATTAAATTTGGATGGAGGTGGATCTACTACTCTTTGGTTGTCCGGTGCATCGGATAATGGAGTCGTTAATTATCCTTGTGACAATGGGCGGTTTGACCATGCCGGAGAACGGAAAGTTCCTAATATTCTTTATATAACGCATCAATAACGTTTCCATTATTCTTCATTGTATTTAAGGTCTTTCAGTGCATAGATTAAGACTTTTCAGTGCAGAAACTAGTGACTTTTTATGCAGTCGGGTGGTTGTCCTGTTGTAACGGGACAATGGGCACTTTATAAAAAGACGAATGTCACCTTATAGGGTGACATTTATCATTCTATAAGGTGACTAGCTATCCTCAAAAGGATGAAAATTACTAAAGATACAAAATTAATTAGTGAAAAGCAATAGTAGGGTAAGAAATTTATCTGTATTGCAAACAGGCTTAGAATTCAAATCCGAATCTAGCTCCTACTCCATGTAACTCCCATGTATCATTCCAACTGTTATGATAATAATGCCCTCCATAGCTGCAACTATAATCTGTTGTGGCGTCATAATCTTGGAAGTTATACATCAAAGCTAAATTCAAGGCCTTTTTCCCTTTTAAAGAGAAACGTACTCCTACTCCTATTGAAGCATACGCTCCTTCTATGTCTCCTACAGCATATCCGGCTTTTACGTCGGCGAACGGAGTCACTTTTTTGTTGATGAAGTTAGCTCTGAAGTTAGCATAGATGGGGGCTGCATAAAGAACTGCATCGGTATAGTAGTTGAAAGCAACGCCACCACCTACAAAGAAATAATTGTTGAATTGATAACCATGTGTGGTTGATAATTCAATTTTAGAGGCATTGTAGTCGCTCACATCGCCAATATATGCAAAGTCTACGAAACCCTTATAGCCTTTTAATGTATTTCTTGCGGCTTTGCGGTCGTTGGTATCCTTACGATAATCTCTTGTGTACCGCTCTTCTTTTGTGATTTTAGTCACATCACTCATCTGACAGATGATGAGGCTGCCATCACCTGTTTTGATTTTTAAAGAGACATTGGGCACTTGTTCAATGATTACTCCTTTAATAATGCTGCCATTCTTTAAATACACTACTTCTGTGTAATTCTGTGCTGCGACATACGTACTGATACTTAATAATAAGGTCAGTACTAATAGTAGTTTTCTCATACTTGTATTTTTATTGTTTATAGTTTCTTGAGTGCGCTATAGATAGAGCCTGCCCAATAGTTGCGCAATCCGAAACCACGTGCCTTGCCGTCGGTAATCCATTCTTCAATGATTTCCTTTGTTTCGGTATTGAAGAATACGACTTCATACGTACCTCTATTGTTTGATTTGTCCAGGAACTGTGCGATAAACACCATACCTACTCCGGGTGTTTTCTGGATAGGCAATGCGTTGATGGCTGCTTTGATTTGCTCTTTACTAAGAGTATATTCTCTTTTAGCAGTCATTAGCTCGGTCAGGTCGATGTTTTCGTTCACCTGATTAACGGCATCCAGTGAAATCTCTGTCACTTCTTTTTTCAATTGTTTTCCTACGTTATACTTCTTAGCTTCTGTGATGAACAGTTCATTGATACGTCTGAAAGCATCTTTGAATTGTGCCGGTGATTCATCTGCACCGAAAATTTTTACTTGGGAGTAGTCTACCCCATAGAACTTAATAGACTGAATGTCTTTCAATGCACTCTTGCCTTGTCCGAAACAGAACAGGCTCGTGCTCAAGAATAAGAATAGAATAAGTTTTTTCATATACGTTAATGTTAAAGTGATATAGTTGGTTACTAACTTCCAAAAGTAGAAAATAATTATCGTAAATCAATGAATTTTATCGTTTTTCGACTCATTGGAGGCATTTGTATCTTGGCAATGTACTCTGCCGATTCAAAATTGATGCTTGGCGCCACTCTGACTTTCGAACGGAACAGATCTTTAATCTCTTTGGCAAAGGCTTCGCTACGGTTCTCGCTTCCGATACGAATCAGAATCTCATCCGTTCCCAATTCATTGGTATAAACTTCAATGATATAGTTTTTTACCGAAGGTATATTATCCAGAATGTCGAATAATGCAGGCGGATACAACGTCGTTCCTTTGTATTTAATCATTTGTCCTTTCCGGCCGAGGATGGAGCTTAGGCGGATGGTATTTCTCCCGCAACCACAGGGATCGGTGTGGTGGTAACAAATATCACCTGTTTTGAAACGGAGCAACGGCATACCTTTGACTCCGAGCGTCGTGATCGTCACTTCCCCTGCTTCTCCCTCTTCCACAGGACGATTGTTATCATCCAGAAACTCTACAATGATAAGTTCCGGTTGCAAATGCCCTCCGTGGAATTCATTACACTCGGTAAAGGACGACTGCATTTCGGTGGAGGCATAAGTGGAATACAACTGCAAGGCAGGCCATTTATCGTGTATTTTCTGTCCGAGCGTATTCAACTGGAATTCCTGATTGCGCAATGCTTCTCCGATACAGATGCACTTCTGCATGGAACAGGTATTATGGTTGATATGATTCTTTTCGGCAAACTCTATCAGTTTGATAAGGAAAGAGGGGACTACCATTCCACAAGTCGGATGTATCCGTCGAATTGTGTCCCATTGCAGTTCCGGGATGCCGTTGCCTACACGGATCACTCCCATACCCAGTTCGCGGGCTCCCATATAATATGCCAAGCCTGCCATGAAACGGCGGTCGATGGTAGTCATCAATTGAAGAATATCTTGCTTGGTGCATCCGGTGGTGGTGAAAGATAAGTATTCGTTGTAAGAAAGACGGTCCAGGTCTTCAGAGGTGAGAACGAAAGTGACCGGATCTCCCAATGTGCCCGAAGTCGTCACATAGTCGATAATTTCCTCTTTGTCTACGCAGATGAAATCATCGTTATGGAGTTGCAGGTCCGTCTTGGTAGTGACGGGGATCTGTTGCAAGTCTTCAATCGTCTTTATTTGATTGATATCAATGTGATGTTCGGCAAACATCTGTTGATAGAACTTGGAATGTGCTTGCAGGTAGGCTAACACTTTGGCTAACTGTTCTTCCTGATAGCTTTTGATATCTTCCGGTGAGCGGAACTGAATTTCAGGATTCTTTTCCATCTTTGGATTGTTTTTGAATTTTCTGTTGGATACGTTCTTTCTCTTGCAACTTGGGAATGGATTTCTTCAATGCCTGTTGCCAGTATGCAATGGCCTGTTTAGATTGCTGCATGGCCTCGTAGTAATCTCCTATTACTTCATATACATAGTATAGGGAAGGATTGGAGGCTTGGTATGTTTTTAAAACAGATTCCTCTATCTGTTCCTTTTTTCTGATTTTCTTCAATAAAAGCGGAGTCAGTTTCTTATACGTGAGAAGATGCTGGAACTCCGGTGTGTCGATGAATTTATCTTCCGGAATGGTCAGGTCGGAACTGTATATTTCGTGTTGCCAATCAATCGTGTCTTTGAATATCTTATTCAGGTCATAGGCTACGTATTTCCCACATTGCCAGGGAGAGGTCGATACCCACATCAGCCGTTTCTCCGGTTGGAAGATGACGGAATGATGGGCAATAAACTGATTGATGGCCATTTCGTTGGCCAGTCCCAGGTCTGTGTTTTGCAGGCCTTTGTGGTCACGCAGGATAGAGGCGGCTTTGGAGACATCGATCGGAAGATCCTCATTAATGAGTTCCGTTAATCGTGCAAAACGGTATGGGCTGTCGGAAGTGCGGATATTTTCCATGTTTCGTTCGTCCTTGCTGAATTCTTCCGATTGGTAATGGTTGGTGCAGATGAGCCGATTGGCTTCTTTTCCGGTGAAAAGCACAGTTTTCTCCGGAGATTTCTCGATAATCGCGGCTTTGCCATCTTTGGCAGAACCTATCAATATGGATTCGGAGACGAATGTTTCCCGTTTTTTGGCGATGGCAAAGGCTTCATCAATAGTGGCTGCATATTGCAGAATCTCTCTGGTCAGGATGGAAATGGGGGTGGCGGAACCTGTGGGGACAGCAGATTTGGCAGCATTAATTGTCACGGTAAGACCTGTCTCGTTCATGCCGGATAACACTCCTATCATACCGGGCCATCCGACGGAAGCAAACCTGTATCCTTGCTCCGGTACATAAAAAGCCACCTGCTTGTTCTCTGCGAAGGCATCTCCTACATAGAAATCGAAGTTACGTCCGATCAGCAGGGATGAATCTGCACTTTGTGTTCCCCAAGTGGCGAACGAACTGCATCCCACTAACATATAATCTTGCATGGCATGTCCCAGGTCGTGTGCCGAATGGTAATTCAACTGGCGTTCGTAAGGAGTGCCGATGAAGTCGTATTCATGCGTACATGATAGCGAGATTCCGTAGATCTCGTCGCGGTATTCTTCGAGGACGTTCTCACCCAGATTACGGTTGAATAATACAATGAAGAACCGGAGGAATTTCAGATAACTGTCTGAAGGAACAATCTCACGAATCTGATCCACGAACACTTTCTCTTGATGGTGGAGCAGGTCGGAAGACAGTTGCCCGATAGCTTCTCCTCTCTGGAAAGCATCCCCTTTCACAAACAATTCCCATAAGCCGCTGTCGCTGTGCCGGAGAAAGTTATCTCCATAATGCCGGAGGTGGAGACTGTCTATATCAATCACTTTGTCTGTGGTCATGCTTTGCTCATGTTTGGGCGTTTGCATATCCGCAGAAAAGTAGAGATAGCTGATTCCGGCTATCAATAGAACGATGAGCGACAGGAAAAGGAAGCCCGTGTATTGGAGTGTCTTTTTGACTATTCTATGCATTTCCTACTTTTTTAGCCAGATATTCTTGTCCTACAAACTCCGCACAAGTCAGCATGGCAGTTAGTGTTACCCCTAATGCACCATGCACATTCAGGTTTTGCCCGGTGAGAAAGAGATTTCCCAAGCGGCTTCTTGTAGATACGAAACCAATTTGCGGACATTTATAATCTTTGATAATCCCATACGCGGAACCATCCACTGTTCCTGTATAGTCCCGATAGCTTAATGGAGTAGTGGTATACATCTCTTCTATGTTTTCTGAAAGGTCAATGCCATGTCCTCGGATGAAGCGGAGAATCTGTTCTGCTTTCTCCTTTTTGAAGGATTGGTAGTCTTCTCCCCGATGTTCGGGAGTCGTGTCCTTCCAGGCAGACAGTTCATCTATATACATAGGTGTCAGGATGGAAATGACACTGGCATATTGACTGTCCTCGGAAGACGCTTGCATGGAAATCATACAGTTGGTGGTCCGTCCCGGATAGAGCAGTTTGTCATACCACACTTTATTGTTCGCATGCAGATACAGGTTGCGGTTCTGATAAGGAGTGCTTTTTTTCTTCATTACCAGGTAGAGCGTAAAAATGCCGTAGGTATTTTCCAACGAACGGATGCGGGAAATATAGGCATTCTTGATGCTACGGTTTTTATCCAGTATCTCCAATGTCCGTTGGGGATGCATATTGGAGATGACGAAGTCGCTTTCCAGTCGCTCTTCTCCATTGATGATAACCCCTTGTACCTTTTCGTTTTCAACGATGATGCGGGTGGCTTCACTGTTATTGAGCACGGTCCCTCCGTTTGCCCGGATTACATTGATTAGCTCCAGACTGACTTGCATACTTCCGTCTACAAAACGGTAGGCGCCTTCAATATAGGAGTGATTAATCATGGCATGCTGGTAGAAAGTGGAGACATCTTTCAAACCTCCGTAGAGTAAAGCTGAACCTGCCAGTACATTTCGTAAGGCGGGGTCCGGAGTGATATCCGCAATCAGATGGGCGGCAGAGGTACAAAAGTATTTCATACCCTCCAAAGCGAGTGTGCCTTGTTTCAGGTGGTCTACGCTAATCAGGTTTCCGACAGCCTGAAGCTGTTCGGCATAGCATTTCAAGTTTTCTTTCTCATGCGGGAAGGAACGGCAGATGGTTTCAATAAACTGCGGGTATCCCATTGCATAATCGTATGTTTTTCCTTTATAGTAGATCGTATCAAAAGCAGCATCGTCCAAGCGTTTTATTTTCAGCTTGTCCATGATACCGAAATAGCGGAAATACTGGTTCATCACTTGACCCTCATCCAGGCTTCCTACATAATGAATACCCGTATCCAACAGATGCCCTTTTCGTTGGTAAGTCTGGAAGCATCCGCCGAATTGCGCATTTTTTTCTACTACGCATACGTTGAATCCCTCTTTGCTAAGAATCGCTCCGCATTCCAGTCCGCCAAGGCCGCTGCCGATAATGATGATGTCATATTTGCTCATACTAGTTCGGTTTTCTAAATATGTAAATGGTGTTTGATGTATATTTGTCATTAGGAATGATTTCGACAGCCATTCCACAGGCGACTGCTATTTCCCGTAATTGGGTTTCAGTGGTGAAATACAGTTCTCCGGTTGTCCGGTTGAAGTTGAAGATACGGGTGGATAGTAATTCCGTGAACCGGGTTAACCGGTGCTTGGAAGCGTTGGCTGAATTTCCGTCGCGTATGATAATCATTCCTTGTGAACGCAAGCGACCGGCACATTTCAACAATAGGGTTTGTTGATGTTCGTAGCTCATATAGTGAAGCATGTCGTTCAGGATAAAGACATCACTTTCCGGCAGGGGATATTCCAATGCATTGCCATGCTTGAACTGGAGATGCTCGTTGCGTAACCATCCGTGCTGCGCCAGCGCTATCTTGTCTTCATCGTAATCAATACCCAGGATTTCCCGGTCCTCGGAAAGCAGAGACAGCATATAGCATAACGGGCCGAAGCCGCAACCGATGTCTGTGATTTGCCCTTGGACGGGAATCAACCGGTTGAATAGCCGGTAATTCTTTTCCATCTTTACTTTAATACGGATATACCATTCTACGACGGGACCTTTATAGATATAGTTCTGGATAAGAGCTTCGTAGAACGCCGGATTGTCCGTCGTGTTCTGTTCACGGCAGATACGGGCATAAACCTCTTTCATGTAAGCGGATATGCGTTTGGTACGCTCCTGATAAGTACTTCCGAAAGACAGATCGTCTAGTGGTATACGGGGAAGTATTTCTGTATAGATGATTCCTTTCCGGATATTGAAAGGCTGTGCTTTGGCAATGATTTTGTTATTACCGTAAAGCAGGATCGGCAGAATATCCAGTTTCAATGCTTCTGCCAGATAGAATGCTCCTTTGTGGAAACGTTTCATCTTTCCGTTATAGGTACGTGTGCCTTCCGGGAAAATGGCGATGGAGTAGCCCTCCTTCACTTTTTTCCGCATCCGTTCCATATATTGCTCGTATCCTTCGCCTATATAATAGAAGTCGACATAACGAATGATGGCTCCGAAGAAAGGAGAGTGCCATACCCAATGGTTGGTTACCATCAGGATTTTAGATGAAAGAGACAGCAATACCAGAATGTCGATGAACGACTGGTGGTTGGCAATGATAATTGCCGGATGCCGGAAGCGTTCGTTGGCTTTGTTGATATGTTCTTTTTTGACGGCGGTGGCCAGTAGCAAAATTCCTTTGCAGGTGATTTGTATCAGGCGGCACACCAAACGCTGCTTGCTGCTTTTGCGCACAGGCACCGGATAAAGCAGGATAATCAATATACGGAGGACGATGCAGCCGATAAAGAAAAGCAGGAAGAGCAACACGGTACGTATCAATCCGATAAGCGTATAAGGCGGTAATCCTTTGGAAGCGGGGCCTGCGATGAAGAACCGGAAAATGAGTGGCTGAATGGTATAAGCCACCAGTACCACTGCTATCATACCCAGAATGGAAATCAGGGAAATGGATTGCAAAGCCGGGTGTTTGGCAAACACAAGTGCTCCCATACCGACCACTGTGGTGAAGGCGGAGAAGAAGATGGCTGTTTTATGGGAATTCAACACCTTCTGACCTGTACGGTATTTGTTTTGTAGCCCGTCCATAATGAAGATACTGAAGTCATCTCCAATGCCAAAGATAAAGGTGGACAGGATGATGTTGATAATATTGAACTCAATCCCCAGAATTCCCATCAATCCCAAGATGATTACCCAGCTGATTAGCATTGGGAGAAAGCTCATCAGGGTAAGTTCGATACGTCCGTAGGAGAACCATAGTGCAAAGAATATGAGGAAAGAAGAGATGTACAGAATCAGGTAAAAGTCGTCATTGATGGCCGATACCCATTTGTTGGCAAAATAGGAACGGTCGAAGATGACTACATTCGGGTCTTTATTAAAGTTCTGGTACACAGCTTCCTTATTCGGTTCGCTGATCCGTATCTGGCTGATAAGCATGGTGATGGAATCGGCAGAGGTTTGCCATTCATTCAATAGCTTGCCGGATAAATCGTCTTCTTGCGCGGTGTAATGATATTCACCGAAAGGCTGGTTCATCCATTGATAAAAAGGTTCGAAGCTTCCCGGGCGGAAACGATATTCGGCGGCAACTGTTTCCAACTGTTCACGGACTTGTTGCTGTTTTTCATCCGTCCAGTAATCTTTCCATTTCTTCAGGCGTTTTTGCTGCTCTTGCGGAGAGATCAGAAACTGTGAGGCGGAGGCATACTCTTTGATGAGTCCCTGCTCTTTCAGTGCCGATAACTTCTGATTGGTCGTTGCATAAATTTCGGTAGCCTGATTCATGTCTTTGCCCACACTGACAAAAAGCACGGTCTTTTCGTCGTTGTCGAAGAGTTGCAGTAATTTTTCTTCCGATTGTTGGAGATGGCGGGGCTCATAGTTGAGACTCATCATATCGTTGTTGAAGCCTACCTTTTGCGAAGTAAACAAACAGATCACTGTAATGAGGAGGATGCCGCCTACCAGCCATTTATTCTTTTCGTAAGAATAAGCATTTATTTTCTCGATGATGCGTAGTATGCGTCCCTGTTTGACGTCTGCCTGTCCTTTCAGAAAATGAGGCAGGTAAATGAGACAGAAGAGGGTGGTGCCCACCAATGCCAGAGAGGCAAACAATCCGAAGTCGCGTAACAGATCGGAACTGGTGAATATCAATCCCAGAAATGCGCCGATAGTGGTGAAACTACCTACCGTAAGCGGATAGGCTATCTCTTTAATAAGTTGTTGAACGGTGGAAACATGGTTCTGGTGTGCCAGCATGTGAATGGAATAGCTTAGTGCAATACCCATCACTGCCGAACCAGCTCCCACTGCAATGGCGGAGATACTTCCTTTGATAAAGAAAATGAGAAACAGGGCAAATAATCCTCCGAACAGTACTGGAGTAATAATCAACGGTATCGATCTCTTTCGTTTAAAAACGAGTGAGATGAATACAATGATGATAAGCAGTGCCAGAGAGGAGGTCAGGATGGTATCTTTCTTAATCTGACGGGCGTTGTAGACTCCCACGGAGGGACCGCCGAAGTATTCAGCTCGAATGGTAGGAGATTCTCCCTGTACGTGCTTGAGCTCTTCTTCGAGTATCTTTATCAGTTCGTCGTTCTTTCCGGTGCTGCCTGTACTGAATACCGGGGTAATGAACATAAGTAAGGTGGAACCGTCTTTGGAGAAGATATGTTCGTCATAAATCTCGTAGTTGGCTTCCAACTGGAAATCTTGCAAATGTTTCAGGGTTTCGCTTCCCAGTCCGAGCGGGTCCCGGAGAATATAGCTTCTTAATGCAATTCCGGCAGGAGAGAGGAGATTGGTATAATTCTTTTGCATGACAGCCTGTATCCCTTTATCCGTCAGTAAGGAATCGAAGCGTTGATAGTCCGTATCTGTCAGGAAAAGCGGAAGATGTTCATAAACGAAGTCTGTGGCTCCTTGGATGAGGCTTTGGTCTACCTGTGCGAGAATTCCTTTAATCAGTTTTCCTCCGGCTTTTTCAGTCAGGGTTTGTTGCAGTTGTCCGGCTGCTTCTATCAGGGAGTCGGGTTCTACGCGGTGGCAGGTATCTGCCGAGGATAACATAATGATAATCTTATCCTTAATCTTGAGATTGTCGAATACTTTGATTGTGTTCTGGGAATCTTTAGTGTCGGGGAAAAATTGTGTGATGTTCTCTTCGAACCTTACTTGCAGGGCAAAGAATCCCATTAACAGGACACAACTGATGAGTGACAAATAGAACAGAATCTTGTGCCTCTCGAAATAATCATATAGTCCGATAAAAAACTGGGTCATATCTTTTTTTTCCTACACGCCGTGAGCAGAATGAACGCGATGGTTCCTGCCAGTATGCTGCAACCGACTGCAAAGATAACACTTCCTATTAAATATTGCTCTATGACTGATTTTACATTTTCAAAAGAAAGTTCGTTTAAATGCAGATTGACAGGATCTCCCAGCACTTTGCAACCGGTTACGTAACTGCCGTACAGCAAAAATGGAATCATCGGAGGGATACTGATATTGGCTGCTACAATAGCTATGACTTTATTCAGTCTGAACAAATGTGCCAGAAATAACGTGATTAGCATTTGATATCCCCATACCGGAACGATCCCCATGAATACGCCGAGTGTGATGGCAGCCGTGATCCGCAGATTAGATTCGGGGGAGTGGGTGACATGATCCGAGAAAAACTGCTTGCAGTTCTTCCAGGTCAGTTTACGGAAGAAGTTTCGGGGGATGATCCAAAGGAAAGTGACGAGCACCAGTACTGTGTTCAGGATACTGATACGGGTGAAATCGCGGAACGGTCGGAAATGAGAAACTCGCTCTTCCTGTGGCGGATAATAAACATGTACCGGAATGTTTTTAACGGTAATGCCTCCCCAGGCAGCAAAGACAAGTGCTTCCAACTCAAATTCGTATTTGGCGGTGTAATACCACTTGTCCACATTCATTCGTTGGATGGGGTACAGGCGGTAGCCGGATTGAGTATCTTGCAGTTTGATACCTGTTTCGAGGGTAAACCAGAAGTTGGAAAACTTATTGGCAAATGTATTCTTTCCCGGCATGTTGTCCGAGGCGAGGTTACGGGCACCTACCAATAATGTGTCCGGTTCCTTTTCTATGGATTCGATCAATGCAGGGATATCCGAAGCGAAATGCTGTCCGTCAGAATCAATGGTGATAGCATACCGGAATCCTTGCTTTTTGGCAAAGGATAGTCCATGTCTCAAAGCTACTCCTTTTCCTTGATTGACAGGGTGGGTGATGGTATGTAAGTTAGATTCCCGGCTAAGTATTTCGGCTGTTTCATCTGTAGAACCGTCGTTGACAACAAGGATATCGGGGGCGTAGAAACGTACACTTTCTATGACGTCCGCCAGTGTCTTTCCATTGTTGTAACTTGGGATGATAACGATGATCCCTAATTGTTTCAACTTCTCGTGCCAATAGGCTGTACTTATTTGTTCCTTCATACTGTCGGGGTAAGTGCAGCTTTTAGTTTGATGAAACATTCGTTCTTTACGGTATTTTCCTCTACAGTGCTCTCTTTCACAGTACTCTTTTTTACAGCTTCCTTCTTTATAGTCCCTTCCGCTTGCAACTGAAGTGTACCTTCTTCTGTCTCTTTAAAAGTCAGTGCCACCGAAATGTGCGGTGTTTCTATAGGATTGATAGCCGAAAGAAACTTGCAGGAAGACACTTGTGTTACTTGCAATTTTTGCTGGCGAATGTCTTCTACACATTCCTTGATAAGTTGTAACAGGCAAACTCCCGGAACTACCGGATGTCCGGGGAAATGTCCCTGATAAACAGGATGCCCGGGATTCAACTTTACCTGGATAGTCCAGATCGTTGAGTCCGATGATTCGGAGGAAAGGATGGTATAGAAGTTATCAAGTAGCATATATTAAATCTCTTTAGATAGTTTGTCCAGACGGATCGTTAACCGAATCCACGGATGTTTGATTTTTATTTGTGCGGGATCGCCCGGAGTATTGCCAATGATGTAGACCACTGACTTTCCAAAGCCTTTTCCACTGGTTCTTTTTTCAGTAGCACTGTCTTTAGTCGTTTTCACACGAATATCTTTCCCACTTAAGAACAGACGTCTGAAATCCATCTCCAGAAGTTTCAGCACCTTTTCCTTTTTCATGGGTTCAATGCAACTGTTGACAGTAAACTGATCGTTGCGTAGAGAAAAATCGAAAAGGCTTAGTCCGAAGTAAGTAGACGCTACGATCCGGATTTCGTTATCAGGCATACGGCGTACTATTAGCATACCGCTCATGTGATGTTTCATGAAATCCAGTTGGATATTGTATTTTTGCGAGCTTTCTCCTTGTGTTAGTTCGATAGCGGGGAGCACAGTACTTCCTTCCCCGCTCATCCGTGGAGAGCAGGAAGTCTGGATCTGTATCCATAAGAACAGCAGAACCATCAGACTAACGAATCGCAAACTTCGTCTCATTCTTCAGGGAGTTGAACTTTTTATTATAGAATTCGTATTCTGTATAGTTTGTGGCTGTTTCGGACAGACGGAGTTTGTGTACCGACATATCTTTCTTGTCCAGATAGATTTCTATACCGGCAATATAGGCTTGTACCGCTTTGTTGGTCGGTTTTATTTTAACCAGATAGTATCGTGCGTCTTCAAAATACTCCAGCAGGTAGTTGGACGACATTTTAGACAGGTCGCCTATCATACACGCGGTCAGCATATCCTGCATCTGTGCCATCATTTTGTTCGAACTAAGATTCATGATACTTTTCTTGCCATCCGAAACGATTTTGAGCTTACTGCCGTTTATCACGATGAGATAATCCATCGGGCGGAAATATTCCATGCAGATTTTATGGGTCTTCTGGTAGTAGAACTTCCCTTTGGAAGTAACCTTCTCATCGAATACATCGAGATATTTCACTTGGGTGAAATCGCTTTCGATGGACTCTACGGTTTGCGCCTCCTTTGCCAGGCGGCTTTCAAACTCTGTCTTTTGCGCCATCTTTTTCATGCTCTGGGCATGGATAGAGGCTATTGACAAGAAGAAAAGCGATAAATATATTAATAAAGTTCTCATACCTTTTTTTATTTTATGCCAATAGTTTGTCCGGACGGACAACGGTATATCCTTGTTCTTTCAGCAAATCCAAGATTTGTTTCACTAGCTGGTCGCTGTCAGGCATCCGGTCGTGCAACAGAATAATGGCTCCCGGTTCAAGATGTTTCCGAATCCTGGCAAGGACTTTATCCGGTGCTTGTTGTGTATCCAGTGTACGGATGCTCCATCCTATAGGGGTATATCCTAACTGTCGAACGGCTTTCGCAATCGTTGGATTAGTGACACCGAACGGCGGACGAAACAAACTAACCGGCTGCGAAGTTACTCGTTCTAGTTCACACTGACAAGTTTGCAAGTCTTTTTTCATCTTGGAGAGCCCGTATAGCGGGAATAAACCGGAATGGGTATGCGAATGATTTCCAATCAGATGACCTTCTGCCACCATTTTTTGCAAGATTGCTTCATTCCCTTTTACCTTATGACCGATACAGAAGAAACAGGCGGTTACCTGATATTCTTTTAGTACCTGCAGAACTTTGGGAGTCTGTAGGGAGTCGGGGCCGTCATCAAAAGTCAGGGCGACACTCTTTTCCGCAGTATGCTTTTTGCAAAATGACCGGAGGTAAATTCCCGATTGAATGCTATAAGAGGCATAAACGAGAAAAGACAGGAGCAAGAGCAAGCAAAGAAGGAGGCAAACGATTATCATACGCTTTTCCGGATTAGAATCAATGAATGATTGATGGAGTGGTGATGATTATAAATCAATATATGGGTCGAGGTAGTGCAGTTGGCCGATTCGTTCACTGCTTTCCATACCGCATACGATGTTGCGGTAGGATATTCACCACATTCATTCTTAAAACTAAGATGAACACTTTCCGGGAAAAGGTTTGTTTCAAGCTCTTCATAAATAGAGTTGCCATTGTCAACAGTTTGCTCGTGAGAGTCATCTTGATTGTGTGGCTTCTTGTTTTTCCCGGTAACCAACCACTGAATATCCTGACATTCTAAACCATTTCGTTGCAAAAAACGGATGATTCGGGAGCTGATTTCTTCTGTAGTCTGTTTCCCTATGAAAGTTTCGATTCCCTGTATTTCAGCCAACGGATGCTCTCCGGCTTCCCGACTTAACAGGAAGAATTGAGCACCTTCTCCTGCTGCTATCCCTTTCAGCACTCCCAGCCGTTGCTGAATCGTGTAACTGGTTTCTGTCATTTCATCGATGGCTCCCACAAGTATATTCTCGCTTCCTTCTCCTATTTTCATCATAGCGTCCAATAAAGCACTTTCAAAACTAAGACCACGGTGGACATAAGTCATGTTGTAGGCATGTATTTGATGAATCAGAGCTATTTGTGCACCGATTGTATTGAATGTCGACTGGATAAAAGGAGTAGGATTCAGCATCCGCTCTTCATTATCCAATAGGTTGTTCAGGAATTTTTCCGTATCTGTCAAGCAGCCCAATCCTGTTGCTGTGATGATTCCTTGTATCTTTTCAGGAGATAGTTCACCCATACATTCCAATCCGCAAGCCACCCCCATTTTTACGATACGGCTCATGCGTCTGCGCAAGGTCGCATTGGTGATAATATCCTTATAATCGGGTTCGCAAGCCTGAAGATAAGGGCGATTATTTCCTGGTGAATGATCCTTTGGCGGATGAATGGAAGCGATGCGTTGAATATAAACTGGCTGCATAGGCTTAAATACTTAAAGGTGCGTTTATGCTGGAAAATTCGTTGCGGAAAAGAGGAGCGATGAATCGTTTCCTCCGAAACCGAAAGAGTTGGATAACACATGTCGGATGGGGATTCCTTCTTGAAAAGAGGTTTCCGGTATCAGTCCTGTTTCCGGCATCGCATCCGTAAAGTTCAGGTTGGGATAAATCAGCCCTTTATCTATTGAAAGAACGGAGTAAACAGCTTCAATTCCTTCGGAAGCTCCTAAGGTATGTCCGATAAAAGCTTTTACCGAACTAAATGGCGGAACGTGTTCTCCAAAGATTCTTCGGAGCGCCATGCCTTCTGACGCATCATTGCCGGGAGTACCTGTTCCATGTACATTGATATAATCGATTTTTTCAAGGGAAATACCACTGGAAGCGATAGCTTCACTCATTGACAGAAAGGCACCGTCCCCTTCAGGAGAACTTCCTGTTTGATGATAAGCCTCATTCGTATTGGCGTAACCGCTAAGTTCGCAATAAGGAGTTCTTTGGAGTGAACTTTCCGATTGAAGCACTAAGTAACCGGCACCTTCTCCCAGATTTAATCCGGTACGTGAGCGGTCAAAGGGACGGCAATGTGTTTTGTCCAAAATCATCAGGGAGTTGAATCCATTGAGCGTAAACCGGCAAAGTGCATCCGTACCTCCCACGATAGCAGCATCCAGTAGCCCGTGTTTAATCATTCTTGCTCCCAGCATGATGGCATTGGCTGCTGACGAGCAGGCTGTACTGATGGTGGTTATAAAATCATTGATACCCAAATACGAAGCAATCAATTCTGTACTGGCTCCGCAGTCGTGTGAAATTACTTCCCGTAACCGTCCCTGTCCCGGGTTTTTCTTGAAAGATTCATAGAAGTGCTCGCTCAAATCCATGCCGCCAACGGAAGTGGCGGAAATAAAACCGATACGTAATGGTGGTGTGAGTCCCGCATCTTTCATTGCTTCTTTGGCTGCTATCATTCCCAACAAGGCCGTACGTGATACAGTGCGTTGCGGAGGTAAAGAGATCAGTTGCTTTAGTTCCTCATTGCTACGTTTCACTTCGGATACGGGCACATCGAGAGCAGTCGGAAAAAGAGTTACTTTTCCGATGCCATGCTTTCTTTGTCTCAACGCTTCTATATTTTCGGAAACTCCGATACCGATGCCCGAAACAACTCCCAATCCGGTGACGTATATCTTCATCGGTTAAGCTTTGCGATTAGCAATGATGTAGTCTGCCAGTGTACGTACCGAGTAGAAGATTTGTTTTCCTTCACTGGGGTTCTCTATCTTTATACCGTATTCGCATTCCAGAATCAGGATGATTTCGAGTGCGTCAATGGAGTCAAGGCCAAGACCTTCGTCGCCAAACAGAGGGGCTTCATTGTCAATATCTTCCGGAGTGATTTCTTCAAGGTTCAACTCTTCGATTAGTTTCCCTTTCACTTCGTCCATCAGTTCTCTTTTGGTTTGATCTAAATTATCCATAAATCGTTGATATATTATTAAGTTGTTTAAATTCTGCTTGATAATGTCCGTCCAGTAGTTCGCACCAGCCTATGATACAGGTGCGTAACTTACCTTTTGCCATCACAATCCTTGCATAATCCTCTAATGAGGCAGCATCGGATTGCCGACGGACAAAGAATGTATTCTCTCCCTGAATCTTGTGCCGGATACAGATTTCTCCCAATACTACATTGGGGAGAGTGTAGACAAACACGGCAGGACTGGCTGCTTTGTCCCCTTCTTTACTGATGATTGCCTGATGTTTGCAGTCCGTATCCAGAGAGGAAGAAGCATTGGCAAGAATGATTCCAATCTCTTCCGGACGGTGGTGTGTATTTTTCAGTAAATATTCGGCAGCTACATATCCCAGCTTACAGAGGTTGTCCATCTTATAGAACTTCATATTGTTTTCTCCCAGATGCTTGTATGCTTCCCGGATGAACGGTGCAAAGTCAGTTTCCGAAGAGCTGAATACAGTTGTTCCTTTACTTTCTACTGCTCCTGGCCTGATTGTGACCATGTTGCCCGATTCCACCACTGCTTTGCAAACTGACGGAGCACTCGCTTTGTCGGTTGCCTGCAAGTTTACTTTCTGTTTCAGGTGAGCATCGGGGAGGGATAATACCAGTGCGGCATTACAGCCTCCGAAACCGGAAGCGGTTTTGATGCAGCATTTCATCGGCATCGGCTGATGAGTGGTATAGACAGTGATAGGCATGGGAACACCGAGTGTTTCATACCCTAAAGTTCCGTAGTATCTTCCTTCTTTTAGTTGCTCTATGCAAAGTATGGTTTCGATAATGCCCGAAGCTCCTAATGTATGACCGAAATAGGGCTTGAGGCTATTCACCGGAACTGCAGCTAATCCCGCCAGATGTATGGCTTTGGATTCCATTTCATCATTGTAAACCGTAGCTGTTCCGTGTGCATTGATAAAGCTAATGTCTTCGGGGAGTGCTCCGGCTTCTTCCATTGCCTGATTAATGGCTAGAGCTAAACCGTCCCCTGTTCGGGAAGGACCGGATATATGGTTGGCGTCATTGCTGATTGCTCCTCCGGAGAGAATAATATGATTCGCGTTTCCTTGAGTTTCTAAAAGAACAGCTCCACAGGCTTCGCCCAGACTTAATCCATCCCGTTGTATATCGTATGGTCGGCAAAGGTGTGCGCTGACAGATCGAAACGATAGAAAGCCGCTGGTAATGAAATGAGAAAGAATATCCCCACCTGCCACAATCACTCGTTTGTAACGTCCTGATTCTATCCATCTCTTAGCGACGATTAGTGCCGAGACTCCTGATATACAGGCATTGGAGATGACCTCTACCTGATTTGTCGCTCCAAAGAAATCTCCGATTCGTTCCGCCGTTTTCCAAAGAAAAACCGGACTGTCAGCAGGTAATTCACTCAATAAATCTATATTTCCTTTAGTGGTAGATAATAACAAGGTACAATCCGGCTCCCGCAAGTCGGCTCCCGATTGAGAAATAACCTCTTGGATAGCCAGTATGAATAATTGCTCCATTCGGGTATAATCCGTAATCTGCATCAGCTTCGCCCGTTTTTCCAATTCCACAGAATCAATCATTCCCGCCAATAGGGGATGATCGGAAATTAGGCCGGCTTCTTGCATACGGATTCCGCTTCGGTAGTTATGGATGGCTTCCAGGTTTTCCGGGATGCCGAAACCTAACGAACTAATCAGCGTATGGGCTGTGATGTATATATTTAAAGGATATTCCATTTCTTTTTCCATTCCAGATAAAACGGAGGATTCATAAGCTCCAATTCTTTATTCAGGTTCAGGAACACTTGTATGGTGCTTCCGGTGGCTACTATACTCTGGTCGGTAGCCCGGTAGATAATGTATTCAAATTTTATCTTGGCTGCTTCACAGGCAATATAGCGCGTTTCGACAATCGCTTCTTCACCAAAAGATAGTGATTGTTTGAACTGACAGGTTAAATCCACGATAGGAACCATGTATCCCTCCCGGTAAATACTCATATAATCCAAACCATACTGTTTGCCAAAAGCTTCTCTTCCATCTTCAAAATAGCGCACATACTCACCATGCCATACAATCTGCATGGAGTCTATTTCGCTGAACCGCACTCTGAAGGTAGTCCGGTTAGTCAAAGCTGCAACCTGTTGATTCGTTTTCCGTTTCATTCTTTTTTTATAAATATTTTCATCCTGCATTCAGCTATCAGCTTGTCTTCCACTTTCACTTGTGCAGAAATCAATGTAATGTCGAATACCTCCTGTACAACGGTAATCTCCGTAAATAGTTTCATCCCGTTCTTTGGCAAATCGTAGATTTTAAGTTTGTCTACCGAGCCGATAAACCCTAACGGTACTTTTTCACCCTGCCGGGTATAAAGAAATCCGATACGTGCCGCTGCTGATTGAGCGATGTGTTCAATAATTCCTGCCTCTTGCAGTTTTCCGGTTTCGTAGAAAATATTATCAGCAGTAACAGTCAGTCCGGAATAAGAATGATTCTTTTCGATACCAAAGAAACTGTCCACCATCACGATGGGCGGACGCTGTGGAATCAAATTGAGTATTCCTTCTCCTTGTATGATAACTTCCCTGTTGTTCATTTCAATCTGCATTGTACAATGCTGTGTCCCATTCCTAAATGGTCATCTATCTTTTCAACTTCCAATCCCGCTGCTTTGATGCACCGTTCCATATCATCCGAATGATACATTTTGCTGTTACCATTTGCCATGGCTGTGAAATAAAGACTGATTTGTGTCAGGCAATAAGCGGCTGTGTCAAACTTTTGCCGGTTCCAGAAAGTTTCCATGATATAGAGGCGACTCTCCCCACTCATAGAACGGGCTGCACGGGTCAGTATGCTGGTTACTTCTTCTTCCGAGAAACAATCAAGGAACTGGCTCATCCAGATAGCATCGAACCCTGTCGGGAAAGGTACTTCGGGATCGAGCAGATTGGCGCCATACCCGTGAATACGCATTGCTCCGGGTAGGTCTTTAGTTTGTTGACGCATCATCTCCAATTGTTGCGGAAGGTCCATAATAGTTACTTCCACTGCATCGTCATAGCTTACGCATTTGGTCGCCCATCGACCGGTATTACCTCCCACATCCAGTAAAGTCTTGGGATGACGGGCGAAAACAATTGCCAAAGCTTCGTCAAACGAGCAATCCGAGTAATAATGATCGAAACCGAACCAGCTCTTTTGTACCTGTGAGGGCAAGCTTGACAGCCCTTCATAGATAGTGCTCCATTCGCCGAATACTTTCAGCCCTCCGGGACGTCCGTTGGTGAGAGCCTCTTCGAGATGGAACATTCCCAGATAGTTGACATCGTGGTTGAAATCCATATTGACACGTACCATCCTGTCGTTGAGCAGGAACCATCCGGCTTTGGCAAGGCGGTAAAGGTTTTCGTGCCGCAATACGGTACCGATCGTTAATGAGGCTTCCAGCAAAACTTGTGTTGCATAAGAAGACAGGCCACAAGCCTTGCTGATTTCTTCTTGTGTCATGCCTGCACGTTCGTCGGCTAGTAACTGGAAAATACCGAATTTGAGCATAAGGCGTGATACCTGAAACACGATGGGCCCGAAAGCTATTTCTTGTGCCAAGCGTTGTGCCTCTACCGCGGTCAACGGTTCCTTATCATATTGATTCTGTTGCATCTTTATTTTGTTATATCTTTATTTCAATCCTTTGGAGGGCGAACCGTCACTCGTGGTTTTCCAGAATGAGTAATAGTTGAACCATTGTTCCGGATGGCGTTTCAGTATTTGGTCCAAAGCGGCCGTATATTGTTCGAGCAGAGCGATCTCTGCTTTCTTTTCTTTGGTTCGTATGACTGGTTCCGTCCTTATAAAATGAAAACGGTAGGTTCTGCCCGGCTCTCTCATGGCAAAGTAGAATACCACCGGAACTTTCATTCGCGAACCAAGCAAGAAAGGACCGGCAGGGAAAGGAGCTTTCTGTCCCAGGAGTGTTCCTGTCAGCAGTTTCTCTTTATTCAGATAACGGTCGCCCTGGAAGCATACATATTCTTTCTTGTTTAACGCCTCGGTAATACGGAAAACGTGTGTCAGGTTATCTTCGTTGACGGGGATAATCTTAAAATCCTTGTCCTGACCATTTTTCTCCAATATCTCTTTGATTCTACGATGTTCGGCATCATACATCACGATATTGATTTTCTTTCCGTAATCGTCGAAGAAAGGAACGCCTATTTCCCAGTTTCCCACATGGGCACCAATCATAATTACTCCCTGTTCGCTGTTCAGCAATTGCAGAAATTCCGGATACCGTTCGAACTCAAACCGGTATTGATCGACTTTTCCGTTACCAATAGCTACTTTGTCAATCAGGATTTGCCCTAACCGGTAATAGTTGCGCAGCAACATACCCAAAGAGCGTATTCGGTTGTATTTCAGAATGTGGCGGGCATAAAACCAGGTGCTTTTAGTGGCTTTCGGAGCAAACGGTACGAAGTACAATACTACCAGACTTAGAAATATATAAGCGGCAGTAATGCCCAGATACTTAATCAGGTAAATAAAGAATAAGTATCCGAATGTTCCTCCCCGGGTTTTGCCTTTCCACGTCGACATATTTACTTGGCTTCCTGCATACGGGTGATAACGAGATCGTAGAAGTCCTGGAAGGTTTTGATACCCGCAAAATCTTGTCCGGTTACGTTGAAGCCGAAGTTCTTTTCTACCAGTACCACCATATCGACCAAGTCCAGGCTGTCCAGTTCAAGAGTTTCCATTAACGGTGCATCCGGCTGGATGACGTCGATGTCTACTTCAAACTCTTCTGCCAGAGTGGTTCTTATTTTCTCGATGATTTCTTCGTTTGTCATATATCTGTTTTCTTTAGTAAATTATGGATTGATTTTGCGTATGATTAGCGTGGAATTGGTTCCTCCGAATCCGAATGAGTTGGAAAGGAACGTATCAAATTCCAGGTTTACCCGTTGGGTAGGTATATTTAATTGTGCAGAGGCCTCGTCCGGTTCCTCGAAATTGAGATTGGGAGCGATGAAACCGTTGTTCATCATGAGGGTGGAATAAATCACTTCACTGGCACCGGCCATCCACATTTCATGTCCTGTCATGGACTTTGTGGAGGTCACATATGGGTGATGCCCTTCAAATACTTCCGCAATGGCTTTCGCTTCGTTCAAGTCACCTACCGGAGTTGAGGTGGCGTGTGCATTGATATAGCTGATCTGTTCGAGTGCAATCCCTGCATCTTTGATGGCCATTTGAAGAGAACGTTTCGGGCCGTCCACATTAGGCACGGAGATGTGATCTCCATTGGATGAAAAACCGTAACCGATGACTTCGGCCAAAATGGGAGCTCCTCTTTTTACAGCCGATTCATAACTCTCTAATACCAGACTGGCGGCTCCTCCACTCGGAATCAGTCCGTCACGTCGTTTATCAAAAGGTTTCGAGGCTTTCTCGGGGGCTGCTTCCTGGGTGGAAAATGCGCTTAGTCCGTCGAAACTTCCTACTGCATAAGGATTGACTTCTTGTGCGCCACCGCAAAGAATACAATCCTGTAATCCCGATTTTATAAGCAGGTAACCCATACCAATAGCGTGAGAACCGCTTGCACAGGCTCCGGCAATGGTGAAGTTGACCCCTCTTAGTTTGAAAATAACTGACAGGTTCATTGTCACGGTGGAATTCATCGACTGGAAAATAGAACCGGAACCTACCAGTGCAGTGTTTTTCTTTTCACGAATGATGTCCACTGCATTAATAACAGGAGCGGCACTACTATCATTGCCATACAAAATACCCACTTCATTGGCTTCGAGAAAATCCTCATTAATACCGGCATTACGGAAAGCTTCTAATGTAGCGAGATAAGCATATTCTCCCTGCTCCGGTAGACAGAGACGTTTACGGCGGTCCAACAACTTCTTCAAGTCGGGACGTTCCAATATCCCCGTTAATGCAGAAAAGTAACCCAATTCTTTCCGTACCGGGTCTATGCCAATTCCCGATTTCCCATTATATAGTGAGTCTTTTACTTCATCCAGATTCTTGCCGATGCAAGAGTAAATCCCCATTCCCGTGATAACAACTCTTTTCATTATTTTGTCTATTCTATGCTTTTATTTTAAGTATATAGTCCTCCGTTGATGGAAATCACTTCTCCTGTGATGTAGGATGAGGCTGGAGATGCCAGGAAACCGACCAGGTCGGCAACCTCTTCCGGAGTGCCGAAACGTCCCGCGGGAATATGTTTCTTCCATTCGTTCTCATCAATTCCTTCCGTCATATCCGTACGGATGAATCCCGGAGCTACTGCATTGACTGTTACTTTCTTCTTGGCAACTTCCTGTGCCAGTGCTTTGGTAGCAGCTATTACGCCACCTTTGGCTGCGGAGTAATTGGCTTGGCCGGGCATTCCCTGAATGCCCGACAATGACACGATATTTACGATACGTCCATAACGTTTGACCAGCATATTCTTCAATAAAGGCTGTGTCACGTTGAAGAATCCGTTCAGGCTGATATCGAGCACTTTGCTCCATTCTTCTCCTGTCATCCAGAGCATCAGGTTGTCTTTGCGGATACCTGCATTGTTTATCAGTACCTCGATATATTCGTCAGGGTGTTGGGAAGCCCAGTTGCCCAAAGCAAGGGTGATAGCGGCAGGGTCGGTCACATCGAACTTCATCAACTCGCCATTACTTCCTTTTTCCTGTACTAACTGCAACGTTTTCTCCGCTTCTGCGTCATTATTCTGATAATTTATCAGTATAAAGTAGCCCATTTCCGCCAGTTTACAACTGACAGCACGGCCGATACCTCGGCTTCCTCCGGTTACTAATGCATATTTCATTTTATTTATCTTCTTTTTTGAGATAGTCTATCATCATTTCTATCTCTTTATATTTAGGTGTGTCATTGGTAAATACAGGGAAGAAACTGCGTATTTCTTCATAAACCTGCCTGCTTTTGGAACTTAGGCGATCCTGTATTTTCAGGTAGTCGATAGCTTGTGCCATTCCCATAAACTGGATAGCCATCACCTGATAAGAATTCTCAATGACTGTTTTTGCTAATAGAGCCGAGTTGGTTCCCATGCTGACAATATCCTGATTATCATTGTTGTTGGGGATACTGTGTACATACATCGGATTTGATAATGTCTGACATTCCGCTGTGGTGGAGGTTGCAGTGAATTGTGAAGCCTGTAAACCATAGTTCAATCCAAGCACTCCCAAATTTACAAACGGAGGCAGGATGCCATTGATACGGTCGTGGAACAGATAGTTAATCTGTCTTTCGCAAAGCATAGTCAGCTTGGTCACGGCAATTTTCAACTTGTCCATTTCGAAAGAAATGTAATCTCCGTGGAAGTTGCCGCCATGATAAATATTTTGTGTATCCGGATCGACAATCGGATTGTCACAGGCGGAATTTATTTCGTTTATTAATACTTCTTCCGCATTCTCCAGTTCATCGTAAATAGGACCGAGTATTTGCGGAACACATCGCAAGGAATAATAGGGCTGTACTTTGTGTTCGAAGATTTTCTCTTTATGCACCTGGTTGTATAGCTCGTTCTCTCTTTGAAGCACGCATTTACTGCCTGCCACCCATTCTCTCATCATAGCAGCTATCTCTTGTTGACCTTTATGATGCTTGGCCTCGTTTAATGACTGTGCCATAAAATCATCATAAGAGGCGGCAATCTCATTCATCATTACAGAGGCAGCCACCGACCAACGGAGTAGTTTTTTTGCATAAATCAGATTGACAATACCGATGCCTGTCATTACAGAAGTACCGTTTGTAACGGATAAACCTTCACGAATACGCATGGAAAAAGGTTTCAGGCCGTTTTCCTGAAGCACCGTAGCTGCGTTACACAATTTACCCTGATAAAAAACTTCCCCTTCCCCTATTAACGTCAGGGCGATATGGGCCAGTTGTACGAGATCGCCGCTGGCACCTACACTTCCGTGTTCGGGTATGAACGGATAAATTCCGCGGTTGATAAATTCACAGAGGAGAGAAACCAGTTCCAGATGCACTCCTGACTTCCCTTGTAGAAAAGTGTACAAACGGGCAATCATAGCTGCTTTTACATAAAGTTCGGGAAGCGGTTTGCCGGCACCGGTGGAATGGCTTCGGATGATATTATACTGAAGGTCGATCAATGACTGATCTTCTATTCTGTATTGTGCCATTGGGCCGAACCCCGTATTGATACCATAAATAATCTTATCGCTGGAAAAGGATTGCAGAAAATCGAAGCTTTCCTCTACTTTTCGAATACATTCTTCAGAGAGTTCCAGCTTCTCATTATCAAACAATACTTTATGAAGGGTATCTAAATTTATACTTTTGTCAGCTATCATTTTCTGTACTAGATATTTTATGCCTTAATAATAAGGTGCAAAAATAGGCAATTTCTGTTATATAGCGGACATGAATCAGGATAAAACTTTTTCTAAGGAATTGGTTTTGCTTGTTTTGTTTCTTATTCGTGGGAGATTTGTTCCCCGGTACCGCTCGATGCTTTCATTGGTGCCGGAGGGTGTCTTCATCGGTGGGGGGGAATCAATCTATGCTTTTTGCAAATCCCGTCCTTCATACTTGCAGATCGCTTCTATCCATTCCTTGGTTAGTGGCATGGACTCATGTCTTTCAAGATTGAAAGTAACCATGATGGACTTGCAAACACATTTCACCTCATTGGTTTTCGTGTCAATGACTTGTTGAACCAGATGAAAGCTTTTGGTACCTATCTTAGAGACGGCGGTTTGTACAGCGATGTGGTCCGATGCGAAAATTTGCTTAACGAAATTCGCTTCAATATGAACAACGACAATGCCAATCTTTTCCCAATCTACTCCCGGACATACCGAACCGAAGTATTCAGTCTTTCCCAAGTCGTAAAAGGAGAAGTAAACTGTGTTGTTGACGTGACCAAATTTGTCTACATCATTGAATCGCAATTGGATAGGTAATGTGTGATGAAATACGATTTCTTCCATTGTTTTCTCTTAAACGTTTTAAATTCGACACAAAAATAGCACTTTTGCTTTCTTGCTTGAAATTGGGGCAAAGATAGATATTTCTGATGATTCTGTTCTCGGAGACGGGGGAGAAATTAGTTAATAATCGTTTAAACTGGAGTTTTGGAACGTTTATTCTGACTTCTGATATGTGGAAACAATCAGAAGGATGGAAAGGAACTTTTAAATACGGATTATTCTTAACTTATTATCTTGTGGAATATGTCCACATTTCTGTGGAATTTTTGCACAGGATCGTGCTTGAAACTTAATCTGGTTATTAATGCTTTTTTTCTTTATTGCAAATTGTTTATGTATTTGAAAATTAGTGATATAATCTCTTTTGTTAAACTTGATAAGTCTCGTTGTATCAGTCTTTTGTTATGCTTTTGGCACATAAATTGCCCAATATTGATGGTAATCTATCCTAATAACTATTCTAATTTTAGAACAATAATGGAAGTAATAATGAAAAACAAATGGCTATTATGCATTCTTTTAATGCTGTTTCTGCCTTTCGGATTATTCGCGCAGGTTGCTCCTCCTCTTGAAAAACAGAAGACAGAAACACAGGAAGCCCCGGAAAATAACAATGAAGTTACGACAAACAGCGATACTAATACCGACGGGGATGCTGGAAAGACAATCAAAGGAGTGATTAACGACGAACAGGGAGAGACAATCATTGGTGCTTCCGTCATTATCAAAGGTGAAGACACCGGAACTACCAGTGATATGGATGGTAGGTTTACTCTCGAAGCTCCGGAAGGAGCGATTTTAGTGATCTCTTACATCGGCTATCATACGCAGGAAGTGAAAGTCAGAAAGAGATCTCTTCTTCGTGTTGTGTTGAAAGAAGACAATCAGTTATTGGATGAAGTGGTAGTGGTAGGATACGGAACCGTCAAAAAGAGTGACCTTACGGGTGCTGTGTCCGGTGTATCCAACAGACAATACAAAAATCAACCAGTACAACGGGTTGAAAATATACTCCAGGGTCGTACTCCCGGTGTAGAAGTCACTGCTACGAGTGGTATGCCCGGAGCAAGTATGAAGGTGCGCGTTCGTGGAACTACCTCTATTAATAAAAGCAGTGATCCTTTATATGTGATTGACGGTATCATCTCTTCCAGTGGCTTGGACGGTATTAACCCTTCTGATATCCAGTCGATGGAAATATTGAAAGACGCTTCCTCCACTGCCATTTACGGTTCCCGTGGTTCGAATGGCGTTATCCTGATAACCACCAAACAGGGTAGTGAGGGAAAAGCACAGGTAACATTCGATGCATCGATCGGGCTTTCGACTGTCAGAAAACAGTATGACCTGCTGAACGCCTATGAATATGCAACTGCACTGAATGATATTCGCGGATCGTCCACTATCTCTGCCGAAGACCTTGAGGCTTATAAAAATGGAACGAAAGGAATCAACTGGACTGATCTTCTGACTCGTACAGGTATCACTCAGGATTATCGGCTTGCCATATCCGGAGGAAATGAAAAAGTGAAATACCTTATTTCGGGAAATGTGCTTGATCAGGAAGCCATCACGATCATGTCCGATTATAAACGCTATGGAATTCGGGCAAACATCGACTCGGAAGTGAAACCCTGGTTGACAATCTCTGCAAAATTAAACGCATCCAGTCTTCACAAACACAATGAAGGTGGGGCGAACTGGTTGCATGTCACTAACTTTTCGCCTACCATGGAGCTGAAAGATCCCGAAACCGGCGTGTACAATACAGACCCGTATAATATGATCGGTTCCAGCCCTTACGGTGAAATGATAGTGAACAATAGCGATAGCTATAGCTATAATTTAAACGCCAACCTGACATTGCTGTTTAAGATCATGAAAGGACTGACGCTTTCCGTTCAGGGAGGTTATGACTACGATAATAGTCCTTCTTATTCTTTCCGGTCGAAACTGGATTCACCGGGTGCTATCAATAGCACAAGCAATACCAACGCATTGCATAACTATTGGCAGAATACTAACAATCTGACCTGGCAAAAGCAATTCGGAGATCATAGCTTCACTGCCATGGGTGTATGGGAAATAAGTCGTTCGTGGGACTCACAACTAAAGGGAACCGGTTCCAATCTGAACAATGAAAGTGTTGGGTACTGGAATCTTGGCAATGCTGCTATCAGAGATGCGAGCAATTCATATACGGAATTTTCTTTGGCTTCCGGCATCGTGCGTGCTAATTACGATTATAAGAAACGATATTTTATTACTGCTGCATTAAGAGCTGACGGTTCTTCTAAATTTCAGGGAGACAACAAATGGGGATATTTCCCTTCCGCAGCTGTGGCTTGGGATATTGCACAAGAATCTTTCATGAGCAACCAGCACGTGCTCGATCAGCTGAAGCTGCGTGCCAGCTTTGGTGTCACCGGAAATCAGGATATTGCTGCTTACAGCACATTAGGTATGTTGTCGGGGGCATCTTACGGCTGGGGAACTTCCACTTCCTCTACGGGATATTGGGGATATCAGTTTGCTACACCCGGCATTACCTGGGAAAAAACTTACCAATATGATTTGGGATTGGATATGAGTATCGGAGGCTTTAATATTACAGTGGACTGGTTCAAGAAACAAACGAAAGATCTGCTTTTTCAGAAACAGGTGCCTAAATATAACGGAGGTGGTACTTATTGGGTGAATCAAGGAAAACTGAACAATACCGGAGTCGAATTATCCCTTACCACTTTCCCTGTAAAGGGGGCTGTGACATGGGAAACCAAGTCTGAATGCTTCTTATGTGAAGAATGAAGTAGCAGACCTCGCAGGAGATGACTTTGTACTCACTGCTAACTATAGCGATTTGGGAGGTCCTCTGCAGATTATGAAGCCCGGTTATCCTATGGGATCTTTCTATGTTTATCAGTGGAAAGGATTCGATGATAAAGGCGCCAATCTTTATCAGAAAGCAGATGGTAGTCTGACAACGAATCCGACTTCCGATGATCTGGTCGTGAAAGGACAGGCAAGTCCCAAATGGACAGTAGGTTGGAATAACACTGTTACTTGGAAAAACTGGACGCTGAATGTCTTTTTCAATGCTGCCACAGGATATGACCGGCTGAATATCAGTCGTTTTATGGCGGCATCCATGACTGGAGTCTCTCGTTTTATTACCTTGCGCGATGCCTACTTCAAAGGCTGGGATCATGTTGCTAACAAAGCTGACGCCCTTTATCCGAGTCTCACTAACACCGATAACAAGAGTTATGCCAATTCAGATTTTTGGCTTGAAGATGCTTCTTTTATTAAGTTGAAGAATATCAGTCTCTCGTACCGCATTCCTCGCCGTGTATTAAAGTTTGCAAGTGTACAATTGTCTGTCAGCGCACAGGATCTCTTTACGATCACCCGCTATAAAGGAATGGATCCCGAAGTGTATACCAGTTATGACGGACTGGACTATGGCGCTTATCCGATTCCGCGGACGATTACTTTCGGTGCTAAAATCAGATTTTAAACCACCTATTAAGACAATAACCGTATGAAAATAACATATACCTTTATAATGAAAGTTTTGCCTGCTCTTCTGGCAGCTTTGTGTTGGACTTCGTGTAGTGATTTCCTGGAAGAAGATCCGAAAGGACAATTGCCTTCGGATACCTATTTCAGCAACAAGGAAGATTTGGATGCTTCACTGACGGCTCTCTATTCCGTGATAGCAAGTTCACAGGCTAGTAATAACCTTTGTGGTACGAACTTCTTGGTGGGAGACGATATTTCCACTCATCCTTCAAGTAATAAGCAGCCTCTCCGTGAGCATGATCAGTTTGATGTGAAAGACAATAACTCGTGGTTGTCCAGTATGTGGGAACAGCGTTTCAAAGTTATCAAGGCCGCTAATTTTATCATTAATAATGCGGAGCGTACGCCGGAGGTGTCGAAAGAGGATATTAAGGTGGCTATTGCACAGGCGCATTATTGGAGAGCCTACTCTTATTTTTATCTGGTGACGACTTGGGGACGAGTTCCCATTATGCTGAAAGAAGAAATAGATTATAATGCTCCCTTAAAGACAGAGGAAGAAGTGTACGAACTGATCCTGTCTGACCTGAAAATAGCCGAAACCGGTTGTCCCGCAATGTATACAAAAGAACCTTATGCCAGAAACGGAATGAATATTGCCGTAAGTGAAGGAGCTGTGAAAGCAACAATGGCTTATGTTTATATGTGTATGGCGGGGTGGCCGCTTAATAAAGGAGTTGAATATTATAAACTGGCTGCCGCTAAAGCCAAAGAAGTGATAGACGGTGCAGATAATGGCACTTATTATTATAAACTGCTACCGGAATATAGTCAGGTATATTCGTGGGAGTACAATAATAAGAATACGGAGCTGCTGTTAGGTATCTACTATAACAGGGATGCGATGGGGCAGGCCGCTCCTTTAACTGATTTCCTTCAGGATATGAAACAGGCCGGTTGGGGAGATACGAATGGGGAAATCAAATTTTGGAAGAACTTTCCTGAAGGCCCTCGTAAAGATGCTACGTATTTCCCTAAAATCATGTTTAGCGACGGGAAACTATATGATTGGTGGTATGATACCGATCCTGCTTCTCGTGAAGTAGTCGCCCCCGTCTTTATGAAAACTGCAGAAGGAGCGGTGCGTGGAACAGAATTTGATTATACAAATCCTACCGTAGTCAATGCGTCGGGTGAGAAAACATTCCAGTTGTTACGTCTTTCGCAAGTATATTGCTGGTATGCCGAAGCGACAGGGCGTGCGGGAGAGATCAATGATCAGGCGGTCAAAGTTCTAAACGAGGTACGCAACAGGGCAGATGGTGAAGATACTGATAAATATACGACGGATATGTCTCCTGATAAACTGGCGGAAGCGGCTTACGATGAACATGGCTGGGAAATGGCGGGATACTATTGGGGAGGAATCGCCAGCAGAGCCAGGGATATGTTTAGAATGTACCGTTATAAGGATCATTTTGAATCCCGTAAGCTAAATGAGCCTATTGAGGTGGCGCACGATGTTTTCAGGAAAGAAGCTGTAGCAGTCACAGGAACTTGGGATGACAGTAAGATGTATGTTCCTTATCCTTATGAAGACGTGATTTTAAATCCGAACCTGGATAACAGTTGGAAAAACTGACAGTATTTAGTATGACTTATTGAATGATCTGTTTTTTATAGAACGATGTAGATTCTCACAATGGATTACATCGTTCTTTCTTTTTGTATGGCTTGTGGTATCAACCTATATCATTGTTCGATAGTTAAACTCTTGTCTTGTGTGCGAATAGCTGATTTGAAAGGGGAATTTAAAAACGTCGGGCTAGATTTCACTAAATGGAATAAAAGTGTTATTTTTGCATCTTGTTCTTAACGGAAATTAATCAAGAAATGATAGAAGATATTAAAAAAGCCTGTCAGGTGATGAATGAAGGAGGAGTGATCCTTTATCCCACCGATACCGTATGGGGTATAGGCTGTGATGCGACTAATGAAGAGGCTGTACGCCGCGTGTATGAGATTAAGAAGCGCGCTGACAGCAAGGCTATGCTGGTCTTGGTAGACTCTCCGGTTAAAGTAGATTTTTATGTACAGGATGTGCCTGATGTTGCATGGGATTTGATTGAAGTTGCCGACAAGCCGTTGACGATTATTTATTCCGGAGCACGTAACTTAGCATCGAATTTGCTGGCCGAGGATGGTAGTGTAGGGATTCGGGTGACGAATGAAGATTTTTCCAGACGACTCTGTCAGCAGTTCCGTAAAGCAATCGTTTCTACTTCGGCTAATGTCAGCGGGCAGCCGGGTGCGGCTAATTTTAGCGAAATCAGTGATGAAATCAAATCGGCGGTAGATTATATCGTTGGCTTTCGCCAGGACGATATGAGCCGGCCGAGACCCTCAAGTATTATTAAGTTGGAAAAAGGTGGAGTGATAAAGATAATTCGCGAATAAATGAAGGGAGAAAAACTTAGTTTATTACAGCGTTGCATCAAATGGCGGGAAGCGAATATAAAGGAGAAGCAATTTATTCTGATATTAAGTTTCCTGGTCGGAATTTTCACAGCGTTTGCCGCATTAATATTGAAATTCTTTATCCATCAGATACAGAATTTCCTAACTGATAATTTTAATGCAACGGAAGCTAACTACCTGTATTTGGTATATCCGGTAGTCGGGATTTTTCTTGCAGGTTGGTTTGTTCGTAACATTGTTAAGGATGACATCAGTCATGGAGTCACCAAAATTCTATATGCTATTTCCCGTAGACAGGGACGTATCAAGCGACATAATATCTGGTCCTCTACCATTGCCAGTGCGATCACCATCGGGTTTGGTGGATCGGTTGGAGCAGAGGCGCCGATTGTACTGACAGGTTCGGCAATCGGTTCCAATTTAGGGAGTGTATTCAAGATGGAGCACCGCACGCTGATGTTGCTCGTCGGCTGTGGCGCGGCAGGTGCGATTGCCGGCATTTTTAAAGCTCCGATTGCGGGATTGGTATTTACATTGGAAGTCTTGATGATCGACTTGACCATGTCCTCTTTACTTCCCCTGCTGATTTCTGCCGTGACAGCGGCAACCGTTTCATATATAATCACCGGTACGGAGGCTATGTTTAAGTTTCATTTAGATCAGGCATTCGAACTGGAACGTATTCCTTTCGTTATTTTACTGGGAATTTTTTGCGGACTGATTTCATTGTACTTTACGCGTGCCATGAATTCGGTGGAAGGTGTCTTTGGTAAACTCAACAACCCTTATAAGAAACTGGCTTTCGGTGGTGTGATGTTGAGTATATTGATCTTCCTTTTCCCGCCTCTTTATGGTGAAGGATATGATACCATTAATCTTTTGCTGAATGGAACGTCTGCGGCAGAGTGGGATACGGTCATGAACAATTCTATGTTTTATGGTTATGGCAATTTGCTGCTGGTTTATCTGATGCTGATTATTCTGCTGAAGGTCTTTGCTTCCAGTGCAACGAATGGTGGCGGTGGTTGTGGTGGTATCTTTGCACCTTCGCTTTATCTGGGATGTATCGCCGGGTTTGTCTTTTCTCATTTTAGCAATGACTTTGCTTTCTCCGCTTATTTGCCGGAAAAGAATTTTGCATTGATGGGAATGGCGGGAGTGATGAGTGGCGTTATGCATGCTCCGTTGACAGGAGTGTTCCTGATCGCTGAATTGACAGGGGGATATGATTTATTTCTTCCGTTGATGATTGTATCTGTAAGTTCATATCTGACCATTATAGCTTTCGAACCTCATAGTATCTATTCGATGCGTTTAGCTAAGAAGGGACAGTTGCTTACACACCATAAGGATAAAGCTGTGTTGACGTTGATGAAGATGGAGAATGTGGTGGAGAAAGATTTCGTTGTCGTACATCCGGAAATGGATTTGGGCGAATTAGTGAAAGCAATTGCTGCTTCCCATCGAAATGTCTTCCCGGTGACAGATAAAAAAACAGGTGAATTGTTAGGTATTGTACTTCTTGACGACATTCGTAACATTATGTTCCGGCAAGAACTTTATCACCGTTTCACTGTTAATAAATTAATGACATCTGCCCCTGCCAAGATATTCGATACGGATGGAATGGAGCAGGTGATGCAGACGTTTGATGATACGAAAGCCTGGAATCTTCCGGTAGTGGATGAAGAAGGGCGATATCAGGGATTTGTTTCTAAATCGAAGATATTTAATTCATACCGGCAAGTTTTGGTACATTTCTCTGAAGACTAACCGACAATCGGCAAGATGCCGGAGCCGGGGTTATGCAGATAACAGGTTGCTATGCAGATTATAAGACGATTATGAAAAAAGAAGATTTAAGAATAGTATATATGGGGACTCCCGATTTTGCGGTAGAGGCCCTGCGTCAATTAGTAGAAGGCGGTTATAATGTAGTGGGTGTGATTACAATGCCCGATAAGCCTGCCGGACGCGGACATAAGATTCAGTATTCTCCTGTAAAGCAATATGCGCTTGAACAAAATTTACCGTTACTTCAACCGGAAAGGTTAAAAGATGAGGTTTTTGTAGAAGCATTGCGTGAATGGAAGGCGGACTTGCAGATTGTAGTTGCTTTTCGTATGTTGCCGGAAGTGGTATGGAATATGCCACGACTGGGTACGTTCAATCTTCATGCTTCTTTGCTTCCTCAATACCGTGGAGCTGCGCCCATTAATTGGGCGGTTATCAATGGTGATACGGAAACAGGAATTACTACTTTCTTTTTGAAACACGAGATAGACACCGGAGAAGTCATTCAGCAAGTACATGTACCTATTGCAGATACGGATAATGTGGAAGTGGTACATGATAAGTTGATGGTACTGGGAGGAAAACTGGTTCTTGAAACGGTAGACGCTATATTGAATGGAACGGTAAAACCGATTCCTCAAGAAGAAATGGCGGTTGTCGGTGAACTTCGTCCTGCTCCGAAGATCTTTAAAGAAACCTGTCGGATTGACTGGAATCAGCCGGTGAAGAAGATATATGATTTTATCCGTGGATTATCACCTTATCCTGCTGCCTGGAGTGAACTGATTACTTCTGAAGAAGGAGCAGCAGTGGTCGTGAAGATATTTGAAAGCGAGAAGATTTATGAATCACATCAATTAGCTACAGGAACAATTGTGACCGATGGAAAAAAATTCATGAAAGTAGCTGTACCGGATGGATTTGTATCTATTCTTTCTTTACAGCTTCCCGGTAAAAAACGTCTGAAAATAGATGAATTGCTTCGTGGATATCACCTGGAAGATGGTTGTCTGATGAAGTAATTAATCGGATGAGCAGAATAAAACGAGCAAGCCATTAGATTATAAATAGAATAAAACGTCCCGAATAAGAGACGGCTAGAACCTAAAATAAAAGAATTATGAAACCGATTATCGCTCCTTCCATTCTTTCTGCCGATTTTGGATATTTGGCAAAGGACATTGAAATGGTAAACCGCAGTGAAGCGGAGTGGGTACATATTGATATTATGGACGGAGTATTTGTTCCGAACATTTCATTTGGCTTTCCGGTACTGAAATATGTGGCGAAGTTAAGCCAGAAACCGCTGGATGTGCATTTGATGATTGTGAATCCGGAAAAGTTTATTCCGGAGGTAAAAGCGTTGGGCGCTCATACGATGAATGTACATTATGAAGCTTGCCCGCATCTGCATCGGGTGATTCAACAAATCAGAGAAGCTGGGATGCAGCCTGCTGTAACTATCAATCCAGCCACTCCTGTAGCTCTTTTACAAGATATTATCCGGGATGTATATATGGTGCTTATCATGAGCGTGAATCCGGGATTTGGCGGACAGAAGTTTATCGAACATTCAGTAGAAAAAGTTCGTGAGCTGCGTGCCCTGATTGAACGGACAGGTTCGAAAGCGCTCATTGAAGTAGACGGTGGGGTGAATCTGGAAACAGGTGCCCGCTTGGTTGAGGCGGGAGCCGATGCGCTGGTGGCTGGAAATGCTGTCTTTGCGGCACCCGATCCGGAAGCGATGATTAGTCAGTTGCACGAACTGTAACTCATCAGTTGAGTACTTTTTACATCCATCGATATCCCTATATACGCCTGATTATCCCTTGGATAACAGGCGTTTTTTGTGGAGATCATTTTTTTGACCGTTCATGGGAACTTTTTTGGAGTATTCTAGCCCTTGGACTTTGTATTGCTTTATTATTTGTGCTTTATTTCCTGAAACGCCATTCTTTGCGATGGTGTTTTGGATTAGCAGTCTCTATCCTTTGTTTTATAGGAGGATGGCTTGGAATAACTTGGCAATTACAACACGCTGTCTACTCTTTTCCGGAAGAAGAAACAGTGTATCGGGTTTTAATAACGGATGCACCTCAAGCGAAAGAACATACCTACCTCTGCCAGACATTATTAAAGGAACGTCGTGATACTGCCGGCACATATCCGATAGAACGTACTGCAATCCTTTATCTACAGCAAGATTCGGCCGTCACCCGGTTGAAAAGTGGAGATGAACTGCTGATTTCTGCCCGTATTTCTCCCCCTCTCAACAATCGCAACTTTGATGAATTTGATTATGCCCGCTTCCTGATGCGGAAAGGAATCAGTGGAACAGGATATGTTGCATCCGGGAAATGGACAAAACAGGACGGAATGAATAACCTTGATCTCAAAAGTATAGCCAGCTCTTGCCGAAGAAAGATGATTTCACTTTATCAGAAACTAGGGTTTTCCGGCGATGAACTGGCTGTACTTTCAGCACTGACCATAGGAGACAAAACGGAATTAAGTGATTCGGTTCGTGAAAGTTATTCGGTGGCCGGTGCAAGTCATATTCTAGCTCTATCCGGTTTGCATATCGGGCTTTTATATACATTGCTTTTTTTCATACTGAAACCTATTGCCCGAAGAGGAAATATAGGTAGAGTTATACGTTCTGTTCTTCTTCTTATCCTATTATGGGCTTTTGCCTTTTTCACAGGACTTTCTCCTTCGGTAGTACGCTCGGTCAGTATGTTTTCGATTTTAGCAATGGCAGATATGGTTGGTCGCCAACCGCTATCTTTAAATACATTGGCGGCAGCTGCATGGTTGATGTTATTCTGCAATCCGGCATGGTTGTTTGATGTTGGTTTCCAGCTCTCTTTCCTTGCTGTTGCTTCCATCCTATTGATTCAAAAGCCAATCTATCACCTGATTACGGTGAAAGGTAGAATAGGAAAATATATTTGGGGACTGATAAGTGTGTCTGTTGCTGCACAAATAGGAACAGCTCCGCTTGTCATGTTTTATTTCTCCCGGTTTTCTGTACATTTTCTATTGACGAACTTGGTTGTTATTCCTTTCATTACGATTATCCTGTATGCTGCTGTCATTATGCTTCTTCTGACTCCTCTTTCGTGGCTTCAGATCGTAGTGGCCGAAGGTGTTAAGAAACTATTGGAAGGACTTAATTTCTTCGTCCGATGGGTGGAACAGCTTCCTTACGCTTCTATAGATGGAATCTGGCTTTATCAGTCAGAAATATTGGGTATCTATATCGTTGGCTTTTTGTTAACCTATTATTTCATGAACCGTCGATACCGGAATTTATTGATTTGTCTTTTTACTATCTTATTACTAGGGACTTATCATGCAACATTATATTGGCTAGATCGTCCCCGGACAAGTCTGGTCTTCTATAACGTGCGCGGTTGCCCTGCAGTACATTGCATTGAGAGCGATGGACGTTCCTGGATAAACTATGTAGATACTATCCCCAATGAAAAACGTCTGAAACGCATGGCTGCTAACTATTGGAAGCATCATCACCTTCTGCCTCCCAAAGAAATAACTGGCGATTGCCGGTATATGGTACTTAATCGTCAGCAGCAGATTATATCCTATCATGGCTGTCATATTTGTGTAATAAATGATAACCATTGGCGGAACAAAACCACCGTTTCTCCGTTATATATTCAGTATCTTTACTTATGCAAAGGATATGACGGACATCTGGAAGAGCTCACCCGAATCTTTTCTTTCTCTTACGTCATATTGGACGCATCTCTCTCGGAATACCGCAGACACCTCCTTGAAAGCGAATGCAAGCAATCCGGTCTGCGGTTTATCTCGCTATCCGACGAAGGTTCTGTCCGCTTTTTGCTCTAAGTACAAAGATTTATCGTACATTTGCACCTTGATAAAGTATAAGAGTATGTTGACGAAAGTAATTGAACAAGCCAAAATAGACCATTTTACCAAATGGTTTGAACGAGCTGACAAAATAGTAATTGTATCTCATGTTTCTCCTGACGGCGATGCTATCGGTTCTTCATTGGGATTATATCATTTTTTAGATTCACAAGAGAAAACAGTAAACGTAATTGTGCCGAATGCTTTTCCCGATTTTCTGCGGTGGATGCCGGGCAGTAAGGATATCCTGTTGTATGACCGTTACAAAGACTTTGCAGATAAATTGATCGCCGAAGCAGACGTCATCTGTTGCCTCGATTTCAATGCACTGAAGCGTATCGACGATATGGCAGATGCTGTGGCCGCTTCTCCGGCACGTAAAATAATGATCGATCATCATTTATATCCCGAAGATTTCTGTAAGATAGTAATGTCCTATCCCAAAATATCTTCTACTTCCGAACTGATATTCCGTCTCATCTGCCGTATGGGATATTTCAGTGATATCTCTAAGGAAGGCGCAGAATGTATCTACACAGGGATGATGACAGATACCGGTGGGTTCACCTATAACTCGAACAACCGGGAGATTTATTTTATCATTAGCGAACTCCTTTCTAAAGGAATCGATAAAGATGATATTTATCGTAAGGTGTACAACACCTATTCGGAGAGCCGTTTACGTTTGATGGGATATGTATTATCGAACATGACTGTGTATTCGGATTATAATTCGGCTTTAATCACCCTGACAAAAGCAGAGCAAAGTAAATTCAACTATATAAAAGGCGATAGCGAAGGCTTTGTTAATATTCCTCTTTCCATTAAAAATGTCTGTTTCTCTTGCTTTTTGAGGGAAGATACCGAGAAACCGATGATTAAAATATCCCTTCGTTCAGTAGGAACCTTCCCATGCAATCAGTTAGCTGCCGAATTCTTCCATGGAGGAGGTCACTTGAATGCTTCAGGCGGTGAATTTTTCGGAACGATGGAAGAGGCAAAAGCGGTCTTTGAAAAGGCGCTTGAGAAATATAGACCTTTACTAACAGCGAAAAGCTAAAGATGGAAGGTTAAAAGTGAATATGGAAAGGTTAAAAGATACGAACTTTCAACTTCCCCCTTTCAACTTTTAATGATTTTGAGATACATTTGTGCGGAATATAGCTAAATAACAGATAATGAAAAAACTTGTATTTTTATTTCTCTCTTTGTTAACCGCCGGAAGTCTGTTCCAGGCATGCGACAATTCGAAGACTTATGCAGAAATGCTGGAAGACGAGAAAAATGCGGTGAATAAGTTCATCAAAGATAATGATATTCGTGTCATTTCATTGGAAGAGTTTGAACGGGATACGATTACAGCTTCTAAAGAAGCGGGGAATGGATATGACGAATACGTTGCTTTCTCCAATGGCGTATATATGCAGATCGTAGATCGTGGAGGAAAAGAGGATAAGAATGGAGTTGAAGTTATTAATGAGGTAGATACTTTTGCTAACAATAATGTCATTTGTACCCGCTATGTAGAACAGGATATGATGACAGGAGATACTACATGTTTCAATGTTCCTTTGGAAAGATGGATGGATGTTCCTGATTATTATAAGTTTCCATTAACATTCCGTTATGTGCAAAACACGTCTACTGTTTATGGAATCGTTTTATCCGGTAGTTTGGATTACGATTTATTATGGAATAGTAAAGGTTATGGAACTGCAATTCCATCCGGATGGCTGATTGCCTTACCTTATTTGCGTAATAATGCGCATGTACGCCTGATTGTGCCTTCTAAGATGGGACATACAACTGCACAACAATATGTCAATCCTTATTTCTATGATATCCGGAAGTTCGAGAAAGCAAAAAGCTAAAGCACTAACATTAGATAAATCAAATCTTTAACTAAAGAACCTATGACTCTAATCAAATCTATCTCTGGAATCCGCGGAACTATCGGCGGAGGAGCGGGAGAAGGACTGAACCCGCTTGACATTGTAAAATTCACCTCGGCTTATGCTACTTTGATTCGTAGAACCTGCAAGGCAAAGAGTAATAAGATTGTTGTGGGACGTGATGCCCGCATTTCCGGTGAAATGGTAAAAAACGTAGTAGTCGGCACATTGATGGGAATGGGCTGGGATGTAGTAGACATTGATCTTGCTTCTACCCCGACCACAGAACTTGCTGTAACAATGGAAGGCGCCTGTGGCGGTATTATCCTGACAGCTTCTCATAACCCGAAACAGTGGAACGCACTGAAATTGCTGAATGAACATGGTGAATTTCTGAATGCAGCCGAAGGCAACGAAGTACTTCGTATTGCTGAAGCTGAAGAATTTGACTATGCCGATGTCGACCATCTGGGATCTTACCGCAAAGACCTGACTTATAATCAGAAACATATCGACAGTGTATTGGCTCTCGACCTGGTAGATGTAGAAGCTATCAAGAAAGCCAATTTCCGTGTAGCGATTGACTGTGTGAACTCTGTAGGCGGTATCATTCTCCCTGAACTTCTTGAACGTTTGGGTGTGAAACATGTAGAAAAACTCTACTGTGAACCTACCGGCAATTTCCAACACAACCCCGAACCGCTTGAAAAGAACCTCGGTGACATCATGAACTTAATGAAAGGTGGAAAGGCCGATGTAGCTTTTGTTGTAGACCCCGATGTTGACCGTCTGGCAATGATCTGCGAGAATGGCGTAATGTACGGTGAAGAATATACACTGGTTACTGTTGCCGACTATGTACTGAAACATACCCCCGGTAACACTGTTTCTAATTTGAGCTCTACTCGTGCTTTGCGTGATGTAACTCGCAAGTATGGAATGGAATACAGCGCTTCTGCCGTAGGCGAAGTAAATGTTGTAACGAAGATGAAAGCAACCAATGCCGTTATCGGCGGTGAGGGAAATGGTGGAGTAATTTATCCTGCTAGTCACTACGGACGTGATGCATTGGTAGGCATCGCATTATTCCTTAGCCATCTGGCTCACGAAGGAAAAAAGGTTAGCGAGCTCCGTGCTACTTATCCTCCTTACTTCATTGCTAAAAACCGTGTAGACTTGACTCCGGAAATCGATGTAGATGCTATCCTTGCCAAAGTGAAGGAAATCTATAAGAACGAAGAAATCAACGATATCGACGGTGTGAAAATAGACTTTGCCGACAAATGGGTGCATTTGCGCAAGAGTAATACAGAACCGATCATCCGTGTGTATAGTGAAGCTTCTACTATGGAAGCTGCCGAGGAAATCGGTCAGAAGATAATGGATGTGATTAATGAATTAGCAAAATAATATCCTGTAAAATAGGATTTTATTTATAACATTTGAGTCTCGTATATCATAAAGATAACTGAATAAGTTGTCTCATTGATATACGAGACTTTTTATTAGGATGATATCCACTGAATAATGATAGTTACTCTTCTCCTTGAGTATTAACAATAAAGTTTCTTTTGATTAAGTCTAAACTTCCTTTCGTCCAATAGTAAACTTCTCTTTTGTTATTTACAAACTTAAAATGCAAGCTTCATTTTTATAAATGCAAGTTTTGTTTTTAAAAACGGAACCTTTGTTTTTATAAATGAAGCTTGCATTTATAGATTGGAAGGGATGAAAAGCAACTTTACTGTTAATAAAAAGAAAGTTTGGACTTAATCAAGAGCAACTTTTCTATTAATAGATTACATGAGAAGTAAGCAGTATTGAGAGGAAACTAATCTATATAGCTTACTTCTCTACTTCGTTAGAATAGATACGCCACAAGAATATCAATTGATATACAAAACTTTATAGGTCTTATATCAATGATAAACACATGGCTTAATTATACAGAATTGATATATGAAAAGCACAATTGAGGGAAAATTGTAGTATATTTGTACTGTTCTTTGAGGCGTCTTTATTATTAAGGAAGCGTTTAGTGCTTTTTCTCAAGTGCGAATCTGGACAATTCGAGCTGTGTTGAGGAAATAAACAAAACGTTCTTCCTTTGGTTTGTATGTTGCATCTAGGTACTGATATACAGTCAAGGGCGTGAGCTGTTTTTGCTTGTATCCAACACAGAGGTAGTTCAGAACCTGCACTTGGATATAAGTTTAGCGGTCTCGCGCTTCTTTTGTGTATACACTTCTGTTGAGACTAGGAAGGAACTAATAAATTGAAAAACATACAAACAGTACAAGTGTTGCCAGTAATGTTGCTAATGTCCGTAACAGTATCAGCAAGAGACCTAACAGGTTTTGAACAGCTTATTGATAAACGTACGACATGAAAATAAAACTGATTGCATTATTTATAATGATGGGATCGTTGGCTGCCGTAGCTGATAATGATACTTATTTCTTTTCAAAAGTAGATTATGGTTCAGTGTTCGTTGTTCAAACAGCCGATGGATTCTTGTATCAGATAATTTTAATTGGCAGGATTTTTTTCCGGTGTGGGGTGGTGAGACGGAGGCAAAGATTGGCTGTTTCGCGGATGGGAATTGGCAAGAATGAAAGAGGCGGAATCCTTGGATTGTGCGAATTAGTAGTGAAGTAGTTGCTGAAAAATAGAGGTACTTGATAAAATAGAGTTGCATTTTCCGTATAAAAACGTATCTTTGTGTAAAGAGAATTAAAGACATCGATTATTAATGGCTATTTTCTTTCGCACTACGAAACAGAACATATAAGCGATTGCCTGATATTTAATAGATGATATTAATGATTAACACAATGAAAATACGCTTGATTTTGTCTTTTGTTTTATTGATTTATTCATTGGTCTGTCAAGCAGATGGCGGTAAAGATTCATATATCTTCCGGAAAGTAGATTATCAGCAAGGATTATCCAATAGTGCTGTGCTTTGTCTTTTTCAAGACAATACAGGGTTGATGTGGTTTGGTACATACGATGGTGTCAATTGTTATGATGGCCGAAACATGGAAGTTTTTCGTTCTGATTTTTCAGCCCCCAAAGCTTTGAGTAATAATGTAATCCATTCTATTCAGCAGGCAGATAATAATTGTTTGTGGATTTCTACACATTTGGGTATCAATCGTCTTTCACAGGATTCGCGGCAAGTTGTCGGATATTATGACTTTACAGATGATTATTATCTACATTCCAATTCTAAAGGAAACACATGGGTGGTGAGTCATGGTGGAATTTTCTACTATAATACATCTTATAAACGATTTGTACAGATTAAGAATCTGAAAGTACCCGTAGAAGATATGGATAAACGGGCATTCGTAACGGATGATGGTGTTTTGTGGATTTTCACTCAACAAACAGGGGAGCTGTTACAGGTTTCGCAGGATGCTTTTGATTGTGACACATTATCAATTCATTCAACTGTTTCATCTACTGATTTTCATGCGAAACCTATTGAAGATGTCTTTTATCAGAATGGCGTTCTTTGTTTTATCGATAGTGAGCATGATCTTTATGTTTATGATATTTCCCGACAATCTAAAATTTATATTCGTAACCTTTCTTCATTAGTGCAGAAGAATGGAACTATTGCAGGAATAGCCCTTTTCTATGAAGATATTATTATTGGTTTTCGAACGAATGGGTTAGTCCGTCTCCGTACTTCACAAAAATATAAAGAAGAAGTGGTCGACCGGAATGTACGTATATATAGTATTTATCGAGATCCTCATCAGAATGTCTTATGGGTTGCTTCGGACGGACAAGGAACGATTATGTATGCTAAGAAATATTCTATTGCCACCAATTTGATGCTCAATCAACTGTCATCTAACTTAAGCAGGCAGGTACGTTCTGTTATGACAGACGATAGTGGTGGACTATGGTTCGGGACGAAAGGTGATGGACTGCTGCATATACCGGATTATCGTGAGAATGAGGAGGCTTCTGCCGTTACAGTTTACTCTCCTGAAGGAAAGCAAAATGTTGTGTCTTATATACGATGGAATAAAGAATTTCCTGTTTATAAATTGGTTCAAAGCCGTTATATGGATGGCTTTTGGATAGGATCTGGAGATCCGGGACTATTTTACTATTCTTTTGAAGACAAAGCTTTGCATTCTGTGGAGAATCTGCCGGCACAACCCACCGAGATACATGGCATTTATGAGGAAAATGATAGTGTACTTTATGTGGTGACAGCCGGTTCCGGTTTTCATAAATTAATACTTGAGAAGCAGGCAGGTACCATTCGTTTCAAGTCGCAGAAAAGTTATCATTTTTTTCACGGTCAGCGAGAAATTACGATGTTCTATCCAATGTTGCCCGAAGGGGATTCTATTTTGTGGCTTGGCAGTCGGGAGAAAGGACTCGTACGGTTTGATAAGCGGACTGAAGAATATAAAGTGATTTCTTTGAAAGAAATGCTTCATAAGTCGGTAGACGATGTGCTCAGCCTGTATCGGACCAAAGAAGGGTTGTTATATGTAGGGACAACATCAGGATTGGTATGTTTGAATTCTAATGGCAAACAGATGAAAGCTACCTATATCGGACGGGAGCAAGGTTTGCTCAATGATATGATTCATGGTGTACTTGAAGATGAGAACGGACTCTTATGGCTTGGTACGAATCGGGGGCTGATTAAATATAATCCGATAAATGGCTCATCACATGCCTACTTTTACAGTGCAGGTGTTCAAATCGGTGAGTTTAGTGATGATGCTTATTACATGTGTCCATATACACAGGAGCTTTTTTTCGGTGGGATTGACGGGTTGCTTTATTTGGATAAAGAGGTGCAGGCTGCTCCGGAATTTTATCCGGATATTTTGTTACGTAAGTTGACTGTTGGACATACGCAAGTGGTTCAGGGGGATGGAGATTACTATACAGACGATGGTAAGGCATTACAGTTGAAGGGGACGGAGGTTTCATTTGCACTTTCTTTTGTTGTTCCGGATTTTTTATCAGGAGAAGATATAGAATATTCTTACCAGTTGGAAGGATATGATAAGGATTGGACCTCTTTTAGTAGTATTAATGAAGCCTCATATACAGGAGTGCCGGCAGGTGATTATATCTTTAAGGTACGCTATAAGAGGGATGTATTTGATACAGAATATCGGCATTTTTCTATTCCGGTATATATCCTTTCTCCCTGGTATCGATCGGTGGCGGCTTATTTTGTTTATTTGATCATTTTTTTGTTGTTGTTAGGGTACGTGATATATTTGCTACGTAAAAACTACCTTCAGGAACGGATGATGAAAACACTGATGGGGACAGAAAGTTGCCGGAAATCCGAGACTGTATATACAAACCGTAGGATGCTTGAAGATTTTACTCTTATTTATAATTATTGTGACCAATTGCGTGCAGAGAATCTTTCTTATGAGCAATGTCTTGAGAAAGTGTCACTGATACGCGAAACTGTGATGAGCGCACTTCTTAATCCTGACGCTCTGTTTTTGGAAGAACTTAAACAATTCTTTCCGGATCGGTTTATTGTTTCTGCGCGTATGAGTATACAGGGAGTTTCTCAAGAGGTGTTGCGTACGTTGGAAGAACAAGGGATTGATCATTCTTCTATATCGTCAATGATTCCGGAACACTTAACATTTCCAGTTTACAAGAATGCGTTATACAGTATTCTTTATTGCTGCTATCTCCGGATTACTGAAATGAAGGGTACTCATGGCGTAATAGTAGAAATGTCAGAACAGGATGGTAAGATGCAGCTACATTTTTCTTCTAAAGATGCTACTGCGAAAGCGTTGTATGAATATCTTTCAGATAAAGCTTCTTCAGTGACGGAGAAAGATTCCGATCATGTGTTTGTTGTGCATTTACTTTTAGGTTTTGTACGGTCAGCTTTGGAACGTATTCATGCCGTTCTTCGTTATGATGATGATGAGAGTGGTAGTCGGTTGACGATTATCTTTGAACCGGCGGTCTTGACAGTAGCAGGTGAACAAGGGAAAAAAACTGTGCTTTTGTTGGAAGACAGAGATGAAATGACTTGGTTGATTAGTAATTTCCTGGCTGATGAATACGTGGTTCATCAAGTAAAGAGTGTGCAGCTTGCTTTTGACGAAATTCGTCGGTCGGCTCCGGCTCTATTATTAGTGGATATGACAATGTATGCCAATGCTGAAAGTACTTTTATGGAGTATGTTAGCCGGAATCGTACTCTGCTTTCAAAGACAGCTTTTATTCCATTGTTAACCTGGAAAGTTGGTTCGGCCATTCAGCGGGAACTGATCTTGTGGTCTGATTCTTATATTGTACTTCCTTATGATATATTATTCTTGCGGGAAGTTGTCCATAATGCTATTTATGGAAAGCGGGAAGCGAAGCAGATATATATGGAGGAACTGGGAGATTTGGCGGGACAGATTGTCTGTACAACTACCGAACAAGCTGATTTTATTCGTAAATTGTTAAAGGTGATTGAAGAAAACCTGGACAAGGAAGAACTGGGCTCAACGTTGATCGCTGATCGTATGGCAATGAGTTCCCGTCAGTTCTATCGTAAATTCAAGGAAATTTCCAATACTGCTCCCGGTGATTTAATAAAGAGTTACCGTATGGAAAAGGCAGCCCGCCTGTTACTTGATGAAGAACTTTCTATTCAAGATGTTATTATGGAGGTCGGTATTTCCAGCCGGTCTTATTTTTATAAAGAGTTTACCCGTCGGTTCGGGATGACACCGAAAGATTATCGGGAACAGCGAAAGGTATGCTGATTGTCAGGTTAAATTCTTTCGTATAGGTGATTAGTTGGGAAACATTATTATTTATTTGTTTGTCACAACCTTGTGCTCTAAATTCCTTTTGTCGATTTTATTGTATTGATTATTAGTGTGTTAATCTGTGCTCTAATTTACCATTCTGTGCTTTAGATATGTGTCTTTATTTTGCCGTTTTTTTGGCAAGGTAGAGCATTGGACTTTTATTCGAATAGCCTTTATTTGCAACAATCTTTTTAAAGGGAATTAACCTTATTACTAATCAAATTTAAAGGAATTATGAATGAAAAACTAAAGTATCTTACCTTATTTGTAATAGGTATGATGTTGAGTTTGGGCATGAATGCTCAATCTGTAAAATCAATCTCCGGTACGGTAACCGATGATCAGGGAGAGGCGGTTATCAGTGGTACGGTGAAAGTTAAAAACGGTAGTACAGGAACAATCACTGACATTAACGGTAAATACACTCTCTCTGTTCCTTCCAATGCCACCTTGGTGTTTTCGTATATTGGTTATATCACACAAGAATTTAAAGTCTCGGAATTAAAGAGTAATGTTCTGAACGTAGTTCTGCAATCGGATACGAAAGCACTGGACGAAGTAGTCGTTGTAGGTTATGGTACCATGCGCAAATCAGACTTGACGGGTTCCATTTCCACAGCCAAAGGTAAAGACATGCTGAAAGCACAATCATTCAATGCGCTTGACGGATTGAAGGGTAAAGTGGCCGGTGTGAATATCTTCTCTAATACCGGTCAGCCGGGTGGAGAATCACGTGTCATCATTCGTGGTATTTCTACTATCAACGCGTCGGCATCACCGCTGTACGTAGTAGATGGAGTGGTGATGTCAAACTTCGAATTGCTTAATCCGAATGATATCGAATCTATCGAAGTATTGAAAGATGCTTCCTCTGCTGCCATCTATGGTGCCCGTGGTGCGAATGGTGTTATCATGGTGACTACCAAGCGCGGTAATGCAGGAAAAGGAGTCCATGTTTCCTATGATGGTTCATTGTCTATCGGTAAGATGGCTAGAAAAATAGATGTAATGGATGCTAACGAATGGATGTCTACCTTCAAGCAGGGATTGGAAAATGCCAACGAATTTCAAGGCAAGAACTTCACAACTGATCTGTCACAGATATTCACAGACGAACGTTTGTTCAATGCAGACGGTTCTCCGAAATATAATACCAACTGGCAGGATGAAGCATCCCGCACTGCCATCTCTCATAACCATCAGATCAGTATCCAACGTACAGGAGAAGGATCTTCTATCGGAGCATTCATCAATTATACCGATCAACAGGGTATTTTGTTGAATTCTTACTTCAAACGTATCAATGCAAAATTGGCGTATGATGACAAACCGACTGATTGGCTGTCTACTTCCGTTAATTTATTAGTAAATCATACTTGGGGTAATAGAACTTCTGATAACCCTTACGGACAAGGCGCATTGCGTACGATGATCGAACAGTTGCCTTTCTTACCGGTTAAGCTGGATGGTGAATATACGCAGACGAACATTATTAATACAAGCTCTATTCTCAATAATCAGACTGATCCTAATAGCGGAAAACAAGGATTCAGCCCGGAAGGTGTAGGTAATCCCGTTGAGTTGCTCGAACGGATGCAGGCTATGCAATATCGTACGCAGATTTTTGGTAATGCTGCTTTGACTTTCCATCTCATGAAAGGATTGGATTTGAAGACCCAGTTCGGTATCGACTACCACAATAATCGTGATGCTAACTATACGCCGTTCACTCCGCGTCCGATGATTAATCAAAGTTCCGAGGGAGCAGCTTCTGCAAATAACTCCAACTCTTTGTATTGGCAGGAAGAAACCTATTTGACTTATGTGAAAGATATAAACAAACATCACATTAATGCAATGGCGGGTATGTCTTGGCAAGAGTATAATTATACCAAATTCGAAGCTTCCGACAGTAAGTATATTGATGACTTCTACGGATATTATAATTTAGGTTCCGGAACGAACCGTCCTTCTGTAGGCAATGATTACGACAAGTGGGCGATGAACTCTTATTTCTTGCGTCTGGCATATTCTTATGACAACAAGTATATGGCTACCGTAACCGGTCGTTATGATGGCTCTTCCAAATTCGGACAGAACAATAAATATGCATTTTTCCCGTCAGTCGGCTTGGGTTGGATGATTTCTAATGAAGACTTTTTGAAAGATAACTCATTGATCAGCAAGCTGAAATTACATACTTCTTACGGTCTGACAGGTAATTCGGAAATTGGTACATATAAATCATTGGCTACGGTGAGCCAGTCGAATACGATCATTGGTGATGCTCTGCACGTAGTGTCTTATCTGGACAATATGCCTAATCCGGACCTGAAATGGGAAAAGACAGGACAGTGGGACTTAGGATTCGAGTTGGGTTTATTCAATAACAGACTGAATTTCGATATTTCCTATTATTATAAGTATACTTCGGATTTGTTGCTCGACCGTCCGGTTCCTGAATCAACAGGTTACTCTTCCATTATGGATAATATTGGAGCCGTTTCCAATCGTGGTTTAGATATTCTGGTTACAGCATATCCTATTCAGACACATGATTTCCAATGGACTTCCACTCTTAATTTAGGTTTCAACAAAAATCGTGTAGAGAAACTGGATGAAAGTGCATCTGTTGATCCTGTCACCGGTAAGCGTCAGATTACAACCGATGGTTTTGTGGGTTACGATATGTTGATCCGTGAAGGTGAAGAGCTTTCTTCTTTCTATGGTTATAAGCGTGCCGGTATTTACGATGGTATTCCGTCTAACTGGGATCCGGAGACAATGAACATACCTTCCACTATCGGTGAAAAGGTAACTTATAAGAAACGCGAAATTATCGGTAACGGATTACCTGACTGGATGGGCTCATTTATCAATACCTTCAATTATAAAGGATTTGATTTGACTTTAGACTTTCAGTTTACATGGGGGGTAGACGTGATGCAAGAATATTATCACTCTACTGTAGCCCGTTTCCTAACTAACGGTATAGACCGTCTTTATAAGGAAGCATGGCATCCAACTCTCAATCCGTCGGGTAAAGAACAGGCAATTCGTCTGAATAACTTTGGTCAGGGAGCTAATAACCAGGCAGATGATGACTGGGTTTGCAATGGTTCTTATTTGCGTTGTAACATGATTCAGCTCGGATATACCTTCAATCCAACATTGATTAAGAAGATCGGTCTGTCTTCATTGCGTTTGTATGCGAATGTGAATAACGCGTTCCTGATTACTTCTAAGGACTATAACGGATACGATCCGGATAACTCATCTCGTTTAGGTGACAACAAATGGGGGGCTAACCGCCAATTCTTCACCTATCCGCGTCCGAGAACGTTTACGTTCGGTCTTAATGTAGCATTTTAATTCACCGTTATAAAAACTATAAGAATTATGAAACTATTAAAAGTATATATATCTGCATTTTGTATGTGTTCACTTTCTGTGTTGTTGAATTCATGCGACGATTTCCTGAAAGAAGAACCATTGGATATGAAGTCATCTGACCAATTCTGGAAGACGAAAGCTGATGCGGAGTCGGGTGTGAACGCATTGTATTTCGGTGGTGTACCTTATTTACATAACACTGATGTAGGCGGTGGCTGGACTCCTAAAGCGACAATGTGGGGTGGTATTGTGTCCGGATTGTACGTTGATAAGCGTAAGGATAGAACATTTACTACGGCATCCGAAGGGTGTAACTTCAATATTGAGTCTTTTGATGATATTGCAATGAAATACTGGCATGAGTTTTATAAAGGTATTTCACGTGCTAACTTTGTTATAGCCAATATTCCGACAATGACCGGGGTGCTGGATGAAGCTACTATTAATAATTATGTGGCTCAAGGTAAATTCTTCCGTGCATACGGGTATTTTTGGCTGGTCAAAGAATTTGGTGGTGTTCCTTATATTTCAGAACCTTACACATCTACAGAAGGTATGTACAAAGAACGTCTTTCTGCTGAAGAGGTTTATAAGAAAATTGAAGCCGACTTGCTGGATATTGTCAACGGGGATGCATTGCCGAATAAAACGTTCTATGAAAATGGCTGTTATGTTACCAGAGCAATGGCGCAGACTTTGCTGGCACAAGTTTATCTACAATGGGCTGGTGCACCGTTAAACGGGGGGGCAGACTATTATGGAAAAGCTGCACAGATGGCATTGAAAGTGATTAATGATAGTCCTCACGGACTTATTCATCCGAATGGAACGACTGATGATTTGAACTCTGCGTATAATGTGATTAAGACAACGAAAGAATCAGCTGAAATCATTTATGCTAAAGAATACAATTATAGTGATTATAGTGTAGGTAACTCTTATGCTTGTCGTTCTATCGGGACAGATGCTTTTCAGTGGGGAGTGTTCCATCCGGGAGGAGACGTGCTGTATAATGCATACCTTCCCTGTGATATGTTGCTTAACAGCTATGCCTCTAATGATATTCGAGGACATGAGAAACAGTTCTTCTTTAAGCAATATACCGATGCTGAAGGAAATACTCATACTTTGAATAATGCAGGCAACTGGGCATGGTTTGATGAAAATGCTTTGATTAGCGGTCACGACGGTGATTATAATATGCCGGTATTCCGTTTTGCGGAAGTCTTGCTGATTGCGGCCGAAGGTCTGGCACGTACAAATCATGAAGATAATGCTGTCGGTGGAGCTAAATATTATCTCAATCAAGTGCGTAAACGTGCTGGATTGGCAGATGAGACGGCTACAGGAAACGATTTAATACAATCGATTTTGACTGAACGTTTGCATGAGTTACCGTTGGAATTTAAGATTTGGGATGACATTCGTCGTACTCGTTTGTATCCGGAAGCATCTACCGAATCAGGAAAATTGAAATGGACTGCTCTTGCATCGGCTCAAATCCAAAACAAGCCCGATGGAAGCATAAGAGCCGGCGCCATTCCTGAATATGCTTTGTTATGGCCTATCCCGTTAGATGAAATTCAGGCTAATCCTGCGTTGGAAGGACATCAGAACCCGGGATGGAATTAATTAGGTAATAATAAATATTTGTTTCTGATAGAATTGGAGAGAGGGTAAAGGCTAATTATCCTCTCTCTATTGCTTAAACGGTTAGTCTTTCGGTTGTACTCTCATTGTATACACATAAATATTATATTTTGATTCTCAGTTATTTAACTTGTACTCTCGTTGACACTCGTTTCCTTTGGTTGACTATACTGCTATTTTTTCTTATTTTGGCGTATCAGAGGACTGATAATTGCTGAAAGATGCTTTAATTTGTAACATAAATAAAAAAGACTTGATAATCTAGTATTAATAGTTTAATTCGTAGACCATGAACAAAAAGAAACTACTATCTTTCGCAATAGCCCTGCTATTGGGAGTTTCCTCTACCTTTGCACAAAAGCAACCGGTAGACTATGTGAATCCTTTAATGGGGACTGATTCGAAAATATCACTATCCAATGGAAATACATATCCCGCCATTGCGTTGCCTTGGGGAATGAACTTCTGGATGCCACAAACCGGAAAGATGGGTGACGGTTGGGCTTACACTTATGCATCCGACAAAATCAGAGGTTTCAAGCAAACGCATCAGCCCAGTCCGTGGATCAATGACTACGGTCAGTTCTCAATCATGCCGATGACTAAACAGTTGAAGATCGATCAGGACAGTCGTGCTTCCTGGTTCTCTCATAAGGCAGAGAAAGCCACTCCTTATTATTACAGTGTTTATTTGTCAGAGTATGACATGACAACTGAAATAGCTCCGACAGAACGTTGCGCATATTTCCGTTTCACTTTCCCTGAAACCTCCGATGCCTATGTGGTGGTAGATGCTTTCGACCGCGGTTCGTATGTGAAGGTGATTCCCGAAGAAAATAAAATAGTTGGTTATACGACACGCAATAGTGGCGGTGTTCCTCAAAACTTTAAAAATTACTTTGTGATAGAGTTCGACAAGCCTTTTACTTTCAATAAAGTATGGGCAGACTATCATTTGGTTGAAACACATCTCGAACTACAATCCAATCACGTGGGTGCTGCTATCGGATTTTCAACGAAGAAAGGAGAACTGGTACATGCAAAGGTGGCATCCTCATTCATCAGTCCTGAACAGGCTGAACTGAACTTGAAAGAAATTGGTAATAAGACCTTTGAACAGACAAAAGAGGCCGGTCGTAAGGCATGGAACAATGTCTTGGGGCGTATCAAGGTTGAAGACAGCGATGAGAACCGTATGCGTACGTTCTACTCTTGTTTGTATCGTTCGGTGTTGTTTCCCCGTATGTTTTACGAAGTAAACGGTAAGGGAGAAACTGTGCATTACAGCCCCTATAATGGTGAAATCCGTCCGGGATATATGTTTACCGACACTGGATTCTGGGATACTTTCCGTTGCTTGTTTCCATTTGTTAATTTGATATATCCTTCAATGGGTGAGAAGATGCAGGAAGGCCTGTTGAATACCTATCTTGAAAGTGGATTCTTTCCTGAATGGGCAAGCCCGGGCCATCGTGGTTGTATGGTTGGGAACAATTCAGCTTCTGTAGTGGCGGATGCCTTCATGAAGAATGTAACCAAAGCGGATGCAGAAAAAATGTACGAAGGCCTACTGAAAGGGGCCAATAGCGTACATCCGAAAGTTTCTACTACCGGACGCCGTGGATATGAATATTATAACAAACTGGGCTATGTGCCATACGATGTGAAAATTAATGAGAATGCGGCACGCACATTGGAATATGCATACGATGACTGGTGCATTTACCGTATGGGTGAAAAATTAGGCCGTCCGGCAGAAGAACTGGATGTTTATAAGAAAAGGAGTCAGAACTACCGTAATCTGTTCGATCCGGAAACTAAGTTGATGCGGGGAAAGAATTCCGACGGAACTTTCCAGACTCCTTTCAATCCTTTTAAATGGGGAGATGCCTTTACGGAAGGAAATAGTTGGCATTATACATGGTCGGTATTCCACGATGTACAAGGACTGGTTGACCTGATGGGCGGCAAGAAGATGTTTGTCAGTATGCTTGATTCTGTATTCAATCTTCCTCCTGTATTTGATGATAGCTATTATGGAGGAGTGATTCACGAGATTCGTGAAATGGAAATTGCTAACATGGGTAACTATGCACATGGCAACCAACCTATCCAGCACATGATCTACTTGTATAACTATGCCGGCGAACCGTGGAAAGCCCAATATTGGTTGCGTGAGACGATGAACCGCCTCTATCTTCCTACTCCGGACGGTTATTGTGGAGATGAAGATAACGGTCAGACTTCGGCTTGGTATGTATTTACTGCATTGGGATTTTATCCGGTATGTCCGGGCAGCAATGAATATGTGATGGGAGCTCCTTACTTTAAGAAAGCAACGATTACACTGGAGAACGGCAAGAAATTGGAAATCTCCGCCCCGAAGAATAACGATGATAATCGTTATATTCGTTCATTGAATTATAATGGCAAGAATTATACAAAGAATTATCTGAACCATTTCGATCTGTTGAAAGGCGGTCGTCTGGTGTTTGATATGGATAACAAACCGAATAAGGGAAGAGGTATCAACGAATCAGACTTCCCGTATTCATTCTCTCGTGACGCAAAGTAAGCTGATATGAATAATTTGAGAAAGAAAGTATTGATGATGACTATGGCGGCAGTAACTTTGTCCGCCATAGCTCAACAGCCGGTAGACTATGTGAATCCGATTATCGGGACCAATGGGATGGGGCACACTTTTCCCGGTGCTTGCACTCCTTTCGGATGGGTACAGTTGAGTCCGGACACAGACACAATTCCGCATAATATAAATGGAGCTTATCAGAAAAATGCCTACGAGTATTGTGCTGGTTACCAATATAGGGACAAGACCATTGTTGGCTTCAGTCACACTCATCTTAGTGGTACGGGACATTCTGACTTGGGAGACATCTTGTTGATGCCTGCTGTTGGCGATGTGAAGTTAAATCCCGGTCGGGCGGATTATCCGGAAGAGGGATACCGTTCACGTTTTGACCATGCTACAGAAAAAGCTGTTCCCGGATATTATGAAGTGATACTGGACGATTATGGCATTAAGGCCCAACTGACAGCAACACAACGGACGGGTATACATAAATATACCTTCCCGAAAGGAAAAGATGGTCATTTGATTTTGGATCTGGTGCATGGTATTTATAATTATGACGGCAAAGTTCTATGGGCCAATTTGAGAGTCGAAAACGATACTCTGTTGACCGGATATCGTATCACCAATGGATGGGCGCGTACGAATTATACCTATTTTGCTATCTCTTTGTCACAGCCGATTAAAGACTACGGATATAAGGATAAGGAAAAAGTATTGTACAATGGCTTTTGGCGTCGTTTTAAGTTGGAAAAGAACTTCCCCGAAATCACAGGTCGAAAAATCGTGGCTTACTTTAACTTCGATACCGCTAACAATTCGGAACTGGTTGTAAAAGTGGCATTGTCGGCAGTCAGTACGGAAGGGGCCATTAAGAATCTGCATGCCGAGGCTTCCGGAAAGAGTTTCGAACAGTTGGCGGAGGCTGCTCGTACAGATTGGAATAGTGAACTGGAGCATTTCGAGATCGAAGGTACGCCCGATCAGAAAGCAATGTTCTATACTTCTCTTTACCACACCATGATTAATCCGTCTGTGTATATGGATGTAGACGGTTCCTATCGTGGGCTGGATCATAACATACACCGGGCGGAAGGATTCACCAACTATACTATATTTTCCCTTTGGGATACCTATCGTGCGGAACATCCTTTCCTGAATCTGGTGAAACCGGGACGCAATGCGGATATGGTGGAATCCATGATTAAACATGAGCAACAAAGCGTGCACGGAATGTTGCCGATATGGAGTCTGATGGGAAATGAAAACTGGTGTATGAGCGGTTATCATGCTGTGTCTGTACTGGCGGATGCAATAACCAAAGGCGTCTTTTCGAATGTGGATGAGGCATTGGCGGCAATGGTCAGTACATCCACCGTTCCGTATTATGAAGGTATAGCTGATTATATGAAGCTGGGATATATTCCGCTTGACAAAAGTGGTACAGCAGCCTCTTCTACTTTGGAGTATGCATACGACGATTGGACTATCTATCAGACAGCTTTGAAGGCAGGTAACAAGGAAATAGCGGAGACTTACCGAAAGCGTGCCCTCAATTATCGTACTATCTATGATACAAGTATTGGTTTTGCACGTCCCCGTTATAGTGACGGTTCTTTCAAGAAAGAGTTTGATGTATTGCAAACCTATGGTGAAGGTTTTATCGAAGGCAATTCATGGAATTTCTCTTTTCATGTGCCACACGATGTATTTGGCATGATCGACTTGATGGGAGGAGAAGGGACGTTCGTGCAGAAACTGGATGAACTGTTCTCCATGCATCTGCCGGAGAAGTACTATGAGCATAATGAGGATATTACGGAAGAATGTTTGGTCGGCGGATATGTGCATGGTAATGAACCGAGCCACCATGTTCCTTATCTATATGCGTGGACTTCCCAGCCGTGGAAATCACAGTACTGGCTGCGTGAGATTCTGAATAAGATGTATAAGAATGATATTAACGGATTGGGTGGAAATGATGATTGCGGACAGATGTCAGCATGGTACCTTTTCTCCGTGATGGGTTTCTATCCGGTTTGTCCTGGTACAGACCAGTATGTATTGGGAGCGCCCTACCTACCTTATCTGAAGATGACGCTTCCTAATGGAAAGACATTGGAGATCAAAGCGCCGGGTGTCAGCGATAAGAAACGTTACGTGCAGTCGCTGAAATTGAACGGTAAGGTATACGACAAGATGTACATTACACATGAAGACATTTTGAAAGGAGGCGTGCTTGAATTCAAGATGGGGGCGTCACCTAACAAACGTCGCGGATTATCACCGGAGGATAAACCTTATTCATTAACTAACGGAATCAACGAATAATCAATAAAGGAGTATGAAAAAGATACATTTAATCTATGCAGCCTGCCTGCTGGTAGGTATGGGGGCTTGTGCTGCAAGTGTGCAAAAACAGGTGAAGGATAGTTCTGATGTATGGAAAGAGTACAATACAGGTGCTGTATTGTTTGAGGATAAAGCACCGGAAACGCTGGGATCGGACATTTACCACCGGATCATTCCCGATGCTGAATCGTACATCAAGGAACAGGCACGTACTGTATTAGCTACTCTTTACAATTCTCCGGAAGATAGTATTCCCGCAGTGCACAAGATACATTATACTTTGGAAGATATCAACGGTATTTCTGCTAAAGGCGGTGGCAATGGTGATGTGACGATTTTCTACAGTACACGTCATATTGAAAAATCTTTTGCAGCGAATGATACGGCAAAGTTGTTTTTCGAAACGCGCGGGGTATTGTTGCATGAACTGACACATGCTTATCAGCTGGAACCGCAAGGAATCGGTTCTTATGGAACCAATCGTGTGTTCTGGGCATTTATCGAGGGAATGGCAGATGCTGTGCGGGTTGCCAATGGAGGATTTGACGGACCGAATGCCCGTCCGAAAGGTGGAAATTATATGGACGGATACCGTACGGCGGGTTATTTCTTCGTGTGGTTACGTGACAACAAAGATCCTGAATTCCTGCGTAAGTTTAACCGGAGTACATTGGAGGTTATCCCTTGGTCGTTTGATGGAGCTATCAAGCATGTTTTAGGAGACGAATATAATATTGATGAACTGTGGCATGAATATCAAGTTGCGGTAGGTGATATACAAGCATAATAATGTAAATATGGTGAGTGTAATGGGTAAAAGAGGATTGTTTTTAGTATGGCTGTGCCTGGTGAATATTTTGCCGGGCATGGCTCAAACCGAGAAACTGATTGATTATGTGAATCCATTTGTGGGAACAGATGGTTATGGTAATGTGTATCCGGGTGCGCAGATTCCTTTCGGGGGAATTCAGATGAGTCCGGACACGGATAGTAAATACTATGATGCGGCTTCCGGTTATAAATATAATCATTCCACTTTGTTGGGGTTCAGTCTGACTCATTTAAGCGGGACTGGTATACCTGATTTGGGAGACTTCTTGTTTATTTCCGGAACAGGAGAGATGAAACTGGATCCGGGGACACGTGAGGAGCCGGAAAAGGGATACCGTTCACGTTATTCTCATGAAAAGGAATGGGCATCACCTAATTATTATGCGGTGGAACTGTCAGATTATGGAGTAAAGGCTGAAATGACGTCAGGGGTACGTAGTGGTATGTTCCGCTTCACCTATCCTCAATCGGATAAAGCTTTTATTATGATCGATATGAACCATACTTTATGGCAATCTTGTGAATGGGCGAATCTGCGCATGGAAAATGATTCTACCATCACCGGATATAAACTGGTGAAAGGCTGGGGACCGGAACGGCATATCTATTTCACGGCTACTTTCTCTAAAAAGTTGACCGGCTTGCGCTTTATGCAGAATAAGAAGCCGGTGATTTACAATACCTCCCGGTTTCGTAGCAGCTATGAAGCTTGGGGAAAGAATCTGATGGCTTGCATCTCTTTTGATACAAAAGCCGGAGAGGAGGTGATTGTAAAAACTGCTATTTCATCGGTCAGCACAAACGGGGCAAAAAACAATATGGCGGAACTTGCCGGACTCACTTTCGATGACCTGAAAGCTAAAGGAGAAGCACTATGGGAAAAAGAACTTGGAAAATATACCCTTACTGCCGACCGTAAAACGAAAAGAACATTCTATACGTCGGCTTATCATGCGGCTTTGCATCCGTTCATCTTTCAGGATGCAGACGGGCAGTTTCGAGGATTAGATAAAAATATAGAGAAAGCCGAAGGATTTACTAACTATACGGTATTCTCTCTTTGGGATACCTACCGGGCTTTGCATCCCTGGTTCAATCTGGTTCAACAGGAAGTGAATGCCGATATTGCCAATTCCATGCTGGCTCATTATGATAAAAGTGTGGAGAAAATGCTTCCTATCTGGTCGTTTTATGGAAATGAGACTTGGTGTATGATTGGTTATCATGCAGTTTCCGTATTGGCTGACATGATTGTGAAGGGAGTGAAAGGATTCGATTACGAACGTGCGTATGAGGCTATGAAGACCACGGCGATGAATCCGAATTATGACTGTTTGCCGGAATATCGTATGATGGGATATGTGCCTTTTGATAAAGAGGCGGAGTCAGTATCTAAAACATTGGAATATGCGTATGATGATTATTGCATGGCACAGGCTGCCAAGGCTTTGGGTAAAGAGGATGATTACCGTTATTTCTTGAATCGTGCACTCTCTTATCAGACTTTGATTGATCCGGAAACGAAGTATATGCGTGGCAAGGACAGTCAGGGAAACTGGCGTACACCGTTTACTCCGGTAGCTTATCAGGGACCCGGATCTGTAAATGGATGGGGGGATATTACGGAAGGATTTACTGTACAATATACCTGGTATGTACCACAAGATGTACAAGGATATATGAACGAAGCTGGCGAAGATTGGTTCCGCAACCGGTTGGATGAACTGTTCACGGTAGAGTTGCCGGATGACATTCCGGGAGCACATGATATTCAAGGCCGTATCGGAGCCTATTGGCATGGAAATGAACCTTGCCATCATGTAGCGTATCTTTATAATTACTTGAAAGAACCTTGGAAATGTCAGAAGTGGGTCCGTACGATTGTTGACCGTTTCTATGGCGATACTCCGGATGCATTAAGTGGCAATGACGATTGCGGGCAGATGTCGGCTTGGTATATGTTCAATTGCATTGGCTTTTACCCGGTGGCTCCTTCAAGCAATATGTATAACATTGGTTCTCCTTGCGTTGAGGCAATAACAGTTCGGATGAGTAACGGAAAAGTTATTGAAATGGTAGCAGATAATTGGTCGCCGAAGAATGTGTATGTAAAGGAATTGTATGTAAATGGCAAGAAGTATGACAAATCTTATTTGAAATATGAGGATATACGTGATGGCGTGAAACTACGTTTTGTCATGAGCAGTAAACCGAACTATAAGCGTGCGGTATCGGATGAAGCGGTAGCTCCTTCTTTGTCGTTGCCTGGAAAGACAATGAAATATCAGGTAAATTTGATGAAAACGGGTATATCAAACCAGTGAAAATAACTTTTGAAGGAGTATTACCCAGTCCGTTTGATAGTACGAAGTGATGTTTTTATTACATTTGCCAATGTAAAACGATTATTAATTAAATATCTAAATCATGAGAAGATATTTCCTGTTAGTTGTGTGTTTGTGCTTGGCATCACTACTTCGTGCACAGAATAAGTTAGAGTTAATTTCTCCCAATGGAGAGCTGAAAGTGTCCTTGAATCTCTCGGATAAAATCTATTATAGTATAGATTATAACGGAGATGTATTGTTGAAAGACAATACCCTTCAGTTGACATTGAAGAATCAGGTGTTGGGAGAAAATCCCAAACTGCGCCGTCAGAAACGTACGAGTGTCGACGAGCAATTAACTCCTATTGTTCCTTTGAAATATGCGAAAGTCAATAATCGTTATAATCAATTGCTACTGACCTTTAAAGATTATTCAGTAGAATTCCGTGCTTTTGACGATGGAGTTGCTTACCGGTTTATTACCTCACAAAAAGGTGATGTTGAAGTAATGAACGAAGAGTTTGCTATCAACTTCCCGTCGGATTATCTTCTTCACTTGCAACAACCGGGAGGCTTCCATACAGCTTATGAGGAACCTTACACACATGTTCAAAGTAATGCGTGGAAGCCTGAAGAACGGATAGCTGTTTTGCCGGTATTGATTGACACACAAAAAGACTATAAAATATTAATCAGCGAGTCGGATCTGGCTGATTATCCATGTATGTTTCTCAAAGGAACAGGCACGAACGGAGCAATTTCTGTTTTTCCTAAAGCTCCGCTTGCGTTTGCCGAAAACAGTGATCGAAGCGTGAAGATTACTCAAGAAGCTGATTACATTGCTAAAACAAAAGGTACGAGAAATTATCCTTGGCGTTACTTTGTGATAAGTAAAAATGATAAGCAGTTGATTGAGAATACAATGACTTATAAACTGGCTGAAAAGAATCAACTTCAGGATGTTTCATGGATTAAGCCGGGACAGGTGAGCTGGGAATGGTGGAATGACGCTTCTCCTTACGGACCGGATGTGAATTTTGTTTCCGGTTATAACTTGGATACTTATAAGTATTACATTGATTTTGCTTCTAAATTTGGTATTCCATATATCATTATGGATGAAGGCTGGGCTAAAAGTACACGTGATCCTTATACGCCTAATCCCAAAGTAGACTTGCACGAGTTGATCCGTTATGGCAAAGAAAAAAATGTAGGGATTGTGCTTTGGTTGACGTGGTTGACGGTAGAAAACAATTTTGATCTCTTCAAGACTTTCAATGAATGGGGAGTAAAAGGACTTAAGATTGATTTTATGGACAGAAGCGATCAGTGGATGGTCAACTATTACGAACGGGTAGCCCGGGAAGCAGCCAAACATCATTTGTTTGTCGATTTTCATGGCTCTTTCAAACCTGCCGGACTGGAATATAAATATCCGAATGTATTGTCTTACGAAGGAGTGCGTGGCATGGAACAAATGGGCGGTTGTTATCCGGATAATAGTCTGTATTTACCGTTTATGCGTAATGCTGTCGGTCCGATGGATTATACTCCCGGGGCGATGATTAGTATGCAGCCTAATGTGTATCGGTCGGAACGTCCTAATGCTGCAAGTATCGGAACACGTGCTTATCAGTTGGCACTCTTTGTGGTTTTTGAGAGTGGTCTGCAGATGTTGGCAGATAATCCTACTCTTTATTATCGTAATGAAGATTGTACCCGTTTCATCACACAAGTTCCCGTAACATGGGACGAGACTGTGGCATTGGAAGCTAAAGCGGGTGAATACGTCATTGTAGCAAAACGGAAAGGCGATAAGTGGTTTATAGGAGGAATGACTAATAATGGTAAAAAGGAACGTGAGTTTACCATAAAGTTAGATTTCTTGAATAAAGATCGCTCTTATCAAATGATATCTTTTGAGGATGGTATCAACGCAGGACGTCAGGCGATGGATTATCGTTGCAAGTCAGCCCAAGTGAAAGCCGGAGAACAGCTAACTATAAAGATGGTTAGAAATGGCGGCTTTGCAGCTGTCATTGAATGATGGCACATATTCTAACTTTCCATACGTAAAAATGGAATCCTCTTTCAATCTATCACCATCCTTCTGAAACGCATTGTTCATCGAGCTTTCAGGGTGGTGATAGATTGTTCTCCACCTATCACCTAATCATTCATCTATCACCGTTTGAAATGAACATGCCTGCATATAAATATAAGCTTGTATGTAAATAGAAGTTTCAACAGGAGATACCTTTGGTTTCAAGCGTTGAAACCAATCGTTTCACGGCACGAAACACTTTGTTTTGCTATTTGTTCTAAGAAGGCAATGTCTCGGAATCAACGTTTTCTCTTAGAGAACCACTCTTTAAACTCTGCTACTCGGGCTTTACTGACAAGTATTTTTTCTTTGATTCCTGAATAGTACAAGTTGATGGACAGTCGGCTGTTGAACCATAAGTCAATATCTTTGATAGCTTCTCGCGAAATAAGATATTGGCGGTTAGCCCGAAAGAAAAGAGAAGGATTGAGACACTCCGTAAGTTCATCTAATGTTTGAGAAAAACAGTATTCGGTTTCATCGGTTAAGACTACTTTGACCTGACAGTCCTTAATATAAAACAATTGTATCATATCTACAGAAACGGGCAATAGTTTGTCTCCTTTGGTAGGAATAAGGAAATGACTTTTATAGTTTTCTTGCTTTTGGAGTGAATGTATTAGTTTCAGTAGCTCATTCTCCTGTTGTGGAAAAGGAAACTGGTGTTTGTCAGCAGCATCCTGTAAACCTTGGAGCTTATCGAAAGCGTGTTCTATGTCTTCCTTACCGATGGGTTTTAATAAGTAGTCGATGCTGTTTACTTTGAATGCACGTAACGCATATTCATCATAGGCAGTTGTAAAGATAATCGGACAAGTAATATTGATATGATTGAATATCTCGAAGGCGGAACCATCTGCCAGGTGAATATCCATGAATACCAGTTCCGACATCGGATAAGAACTGAACCATTCGATAGTGGAACTGATACTATCCAGTATGGTCACGATTTCTCCATTCGGTTTTATTTCATTAAGCAGTGAAGTCAGGTTTCGTACTGCTGCTTTTTCGTCTTCTATAATGACAATCTTCATGGTGGTTATTGTTCTAGTTGTGATTTTTCAATCAAAGGAATACAAACTGTAAACTCTCTGTCCTCCGTTATTTGTATATCCCGTTTAAACAAGAGCCTGTATCGTTTGGCAAGGTTGGCAAGTCCGATACCGGTTCCGGAAGTTGCAGTCCATTTGGGCTGAATGTCGTTGCTGATAGACAAATTGCCGTTATCGTCCGTCGTGATATGAATAGTCAACGGCTTCCGGTTGCTGATTTCGTTGTGCTTTACTGCATTCTCAATCAACACTTGCACCGCCATTGGAGGGAGGAGATATTCTTCGTAGGCATTGCTTATCTGTATGTCGAATTGTAGATTGTTCTCAAAACGCATCTTTAATAGAAATATATAAGCGGAAACAAATTCCATTTCTTCCCGGAGACTGACACATTGTGACTCATTACTTTGCAAAGTATACCTTAGTACCCGGGAGAGTTCCTGAATGTAATCCTGCGCTTTATCCTGATTTTCGCGTACCAGCGAACGCAGGGTATTCAGCGAGTTGAACAGCATGTGTGGGTTCAGCTGATTCTTCAGTACTTCATACTGATTGCGGAGATTCTCTGCCTGAAGCTGTTCGTTCTCAATAAGTACCAGTTGCTGCTTGAATATAAGATGAATGATACAGCAACTACTGGTGACGAGACATGCCACAATAAAATCCCGCAATGGATGCAAATAATGATGTACCATGGCATCGATGGCCGGAATATCAAACGTTCTGTGAAGGAAAACAAAAAACTGTCCTGACAAGTTACTCAATATCCATGTCACGATAAAGGAAAGCAAAATCTTTGTCCCTGTAATTTTAATGGAAGCCTGATTGAAATGAAACAAACGGGTATTGATGGCAAAAAGTAACAATAGCGACAGAAAGGTAAAAAGTATTTCGTTTGCCACATCTATAAACTTCATCCCTGGGAATAAGGAATGACTTTCGAAACGGTCGAAAAGAGATACTGATTCAGGAAAATGAATCAGTACAGCAACCGCTAAGGAGATGATGACTGTGGAAAGTATATATTTATCTTTTTTTATTGCTTTGGCTATCATACAACAAAGATAGTGGTAAATTATGAGTTACCGGTTATAAAATGTCAATGCTGTTGTCACAGTTGGTCAATTATTGTTTCTGAATGTGTGCCGTGATATACATACCGGGGCGGAATTGTACATTTTCCTCCTTGATGGAAGCATATACCTCGAGCGAACGATTGGTTTCGTCTACTTTTTGTCCGATGGAAATCACGATACCGTGAAAGGTTTGTGTCCCCATTCCGTTTACACGAAACTGTACCGGGCTGCCGACTTGTATGTCTGCAAGATCTTTCTCGTAAGTAGTCAGGCAAAGCATCGGGCTGCTTTTATCGATAAGTTCGCAAAGTGCTTCTCCCGGATTGATATATTTGCCGATATTCATCGCTACATTAGCGGCATAACCACTAATGGGGGCTTTGACTTCCAGTAGCGGTTGTATTCCGTTCTTAAGTAATGCCTCCGTTTGAACGCCTAAAAGAGAAAGTTGTGCAGCAGCGGCGTCCTGGCGACTCTTCATGGAGAGAAAGTCCGCTTTACTTTGCTGGAATTTCTTTTGAGAAGCTGCTTGTTCGGCAGACAGATTTTTTTGCCGTTCGTATTCAGCTAAGAGATATTCGGTTTGTGCGTGACTGTCCAGATAAGTTTGTTGCAGGGTGATGAACTCCGGATTCTCTAACGTGGCGATTACACTGTTTGCAGCCACCCATTGCCCTGGAAGCAGAGAAGCCTTTTTTACAATGCCTCCCATGGTTAAAGCAATGGTTGCCTGACGTTGAGGAGGAAGAACGATTCGTCCGTTGAACGAAACCTGATTAGGCTTTGAGGTAGCTGAAGTGATGGCATCCACTTCGGGTTGTGCGATGGTATCTGCTATCGTTTCGGCAACGGGAATTGCGGCGGATTCGTTATTTGTAGTTTGCTGGTTTCCTTTGCAAGCCGTTAGAACTAGTAAAAGGATGGGATAAACTATTTTTTTCATATCTTATGTTTTATAATAATTATTCAGGGTGATGTATCTCATTCAATGTCTCGATTTTCCACCTACTTGAAAAGTTCATATTCCAGTGCAGCAATATTGTATTGGTAGACTGTTTCAATATAGCCTCTGCGTATCTCTCTGGCGGTGGTAATCGACTGTATATATTCGGCAATGCCTGTTTCGCTCTGCTGCAATTGCAGGTTGGCTGCCTTTGTCAGTTCATCCGCTTCTTTCAAGGCAGAAGAGGTATAATATCGTAAACTCTCATTATATCTGCGAAGGGATGCTTCCAGTTCGAGTGTCTTATTTCTTAACTCCCGGATGTTGGCGTCTGCCTGTATTTGCGCTGAAGTGGCAGTTAGCCGTGCCTGCTTCACTTTGCTCTTTTGTGGCAGGAAGTAGATGGGGAAAGAAACCCCGATCATCCAGGCATTCAGATTCTTAAGTGGGAGAATGTCCTGACGTGTATACCCCACACTGATTTCAGGAAAGAAATGGCTCTGCTCTACATGGAGCATTGCTTTCGCTTCATCTGCCTGGCTTTGAAAGTAAGCAGTATGTGCTCCCGATAGGTTTCCATCCGAAATGCCGGTATAGAATAAGGATAAAGTGGAATCTACCGGAACAATGGGATCGTTGGAGTAGCAACTCCATTGAAAACGTGCCAATGCCATTTTCTCTTCTTCTTTTGCTTGGAACCAGCGGTTATGCAGATCGGCAGCTATGGTGGTCATCATATTTTTTTCGAGCAAGGTAATCTCTCCTTGTTGGTATCGTAATTCTCCGATGCGCTGCAGCTCTTCTGCCATTTTATCCTGATCCCGATACATTGAGCAGAGATTAGTGGCATATTGGTAGTAGGCCCACGCCCTTTTCACTTCTGCTGTGATTTCTTTCTCTACCATCTGCCGATAATAGGTGTTCGTTTTTACCTGACGGTTGACTAACGCATTCTTGTAGAATGGCGTTAGAAGGGAGCCCAGGCTTTGCTCGAAAGCCAGTTCCTTGTCTTTTTTGTTTTCTCCGTTAAGTTGACCCCAGGAATAGCTGAACGAGGTAGGCGTTGCTTCTATCACTTCTCCGCGAGTGGCTTTGGCTTGTTGAATAGCATTATTGGCTATTTTCAGGCGAGGATGATTTTGTTTGGCTATTTCTATCGCCTGTTCGAGACTAACAGTTTGTGTCTGTTGAGCGGAAACGAACGCGGGAAGAAATAAGAACAGGAGAAACAATTCCCCGAAAGGCCGGTGCAGTTTGATTCCCGGGCGTCTCCAGGTAGCAAATGAATTTACAATTTTGTAAAACACCGGAATGATGAGTAAAGTCAGTACGGTAGAAATAATCAAGCCACCGATGACCACTGTTGCCAACGGACGTTGTACTTCTGCGCCGGCTGAAGTGGCTATTGCCATCGGGACGAATCCCAAAGATGCAACCAGTCCTGTCAGGAATACAGGACGGAGCAAGTGTGGAGTCCCTCTTTTGATAATCTGGTTTGTAGTCATGGAATAGGTATTTTGTTTACGAAGTTCGTTGAAGTGATTTACCATCAGGATACCATTCAATACTGCTACCCCGAACAAAGCAATGAATCCTACTCCGGCCGATATGCTAAACGGGAGCCCGCGTAGCCAAAGTGCGGCGATACCACCGATGAGCGATAGGGGGACGGTTGAGAATACCATCAGGGTATAGGTGATGTTCTTGAATGCGAAGAACAGAATCAACAGAATAAGCATTAATGCCACTGGGATGACCACCAGTAAGGTATTGATGGCATTTTGCAAGTTTTCGAACTGGCCGCCGTATTCGAAGTAATATCCCGGCTTCAGTTTGATGTTCTTGTCCAGTGTCTCTTGAATATTGGCGACAACTTGCTGGATGTCTGCGTCACGCACATTGACACCGATGACGATGCGCCGTTTGGTTGCATCCCGATTGATTTGCAGTGGCCCACTGACAAGGTCGATGCTTGCTACCTCTCCAACAGGAATTTGAATTCCTTCCGAAGTGCGTACAAACAACTTATCAAGATTCAAGTCGGCCACTTTCTCCTGGTCAAGCCGTACCACGAGATCGAATCTCCGTTCGTTTTCAAAGACTACACCTGTTGACTCTCCGGCATAGGCAGTTCGGATAATGGTGTTAAGCTCTTGTATGTTGATGCCGTAACGGGCTATTTTGCTACGGTTGTATTTCACTACCAATTGGGGTAATCTCATCGTCTGCTCAACGATGACATCCGCTGCTCCCGGCACTTTTTCTACAAAGGTAGCTGCTTCTTTGGCTCTTTCATATAATTCGTGCGTGTCTTCTCCATATAGTTTGATGGCAATATCTGCTTTTGCTCCCGTCATCAGCTCGTTGAAGCGAAGCTGTATCGGTTGCGAGAAGTTGAATTCGGCACGTTCAGAGAGCGGAGCAAGTGCATCTTTCATTTTATCCACCATTTCTGCACGGCTTCCGGCACTTGTCCATTCTTTGAATGGTTTCATGATAATCATCACATCAGCATCTTCCACTGCCATCGGGTCAGTGGGAACTTCCGCCGTTCCTATTTTGGCTACCACGTGTTTGATTTCAGGGAATTTATCCATTAATGCTTTCTCTGCCAAGCGGGAAACTTCGATACTTTCGGTCAGCGAACTTCCTGCGGGTAGTGTCATTTGCATGGCAAAATCACCTTCGTCCAAAGTGGGAATGAACTCTGCTCCCAGGCGGGTAAAGAGAAAAAGTGAACCGATCAGCGCGGAGAAGGCTATGATGACGGTACGCCATTTGTAACGAAGACAGGCGCGCAGGGTGTGCTGGTAGATCTTGTTCAGTTTCTCGAAGAAGCGGTCGGCAAGGGTGGGTTTCACAACAATGGTATGCTTCAGAAAGAGGGAGGCCATCATAGGAACATAAGTCAGTGAGAGAATTAAGGCTCCGATAATGCAGAACACAAGTGTTTTTGCCATGGGGGTGAAGTATTTCCCTTCAATCCCGTTCAATGTAAGGATGGGGAAGAAGACGATAAGGATAATCAACACTGCAAAAGTGGCCGAACGTGTAACGCCGGAAGCTCCTTTTTCCACTTCTTTGTCCATCTCTTTGCGGGTCAGTGTGCGGCCTCGGAATTGTTTTCCGTAAATGTGGGCGAGGATACCTTCCAATATAACGATAGAGCCATCTACTACAATACCAAAGTCAATGGCACCGAGACTCATTAGATTGGCGGTGACATTGAATACACGCATCATGATAAAAGCGAAAAGCATTGCCAGCGGGATGACGGATGCGACAATCAGTCCGGCACGGAGGTTGCCGAGGAAGAGGATGAGTACAAGGAAGACGATAACCGCTCCTTCAATCAGGTTGTTGACAACCGTAGAGATGTTCCGGTTTACCAGTTCCGAACGGTTCAAGTAAGGTTCTATACTGACTCCTTCGGGTAATAGCTGCTGTATTTTTTCTACCCGTTTTTCGAGTTCTTGAGTCACTACATTTGCGTTGGCACCTTTCAGCATCATGGCAATTCCGCCGACACACTCGCCCTCACCATCCTTTGTCATGGCACCGAAACGCTTTGGAGAACCGAAGCGGACAACTCCTACATCACTGATATGTACCGGAATCCCATTCCGGTTGGTCACTACAATCTGTTCAATATCCTTGATGCGGGTAATCATACCTTCCGACCGGATATAGTAGGCATTCTTTATCTTCTCAATGTAGCTTCCGCCGGTATTTTGGTTGTTGCTGCTAAGTGCTTCGAACACCTCGCCGATAGTGATATTCAAAGAAAACAGGGCGTCCGGATCGACGGCTACTTCATATTGTTTCAAGTAACCGCCGAAACTATTGATTTCTACTATACCGGGTATACCGGACAACTGACGTTTCACCATCCAATCTTGAATGGTGCGGAGTTCCATTGCGTCATATTTCTTCTCATATCCGGGAGCTACCTTTAATATATACTGGTAAATCTCTCCCAGACCGGTAGTGATGGGCATCATCTCCGGTGTTCCGAGCTCGGAGGGAATTTCGCTTGTTACGCTTTGTATTTGTTCATTTATCAGCTGCCGTGCATCGAGTGTGGGGACACTTTCTTTAAAAACGACCGTTACGACCGATAGTCCGAAGCGGCTGACAGAACGGATATCTTCGACATTCATAATATTGCTCATCGCTATTTCGATAGGCATAGTGATGAGCTGTTCCACCTCTTGTGGCGCGAGTGTAGGGGATACGGTCACTATTTGTACCTGATTATTGGTAATGTCGGGCACGGCATCAATAGGTAGTGTCAGCATCGCATAGATACCTCCGATAAACAGGAAGAGAGTAGTGAGTCCTACAAATAGTTTCTTCTTGATTGAAAAACGTACAATAGCTGTAAACATGACTTTCGTTGTATTATTATTTCACAGTACAAAATTACGGCCTATCTTCATCCGTTATCACTAAGAATAAATGAAGCGGAAAGATTGTGGGGTGAAGTGACGGATTGGGGAATTGAAAGATGTAAAATCATAGTTCTTGTTTCACTGCTGAACAAACATTTCTTTCAGTTTACTCGTTTAATATAAAAACAAACTAAATGTATATTCAGCATGAAAACATTCGTCTTGATGATGGTAAGCCTGTTGTTTGCAATTTCTTCGGAAGCGCAAAACAAGTCTTTTTATGATTTTACAGTGAAAACTATTGATGGTAAGGACTTTCCTCTTTCTTCACTGAAAGGTAAGAAAGTGCTGGTAGTCAACGTGGCATCTAAGTGTGGGCTGACGCCCCAGTATGCTCAACTGGAGAAACTATATGAGAAATATAAAGAAAAAAACTTTGTTGTTATCGGTTTTCCGGCGAATAACTTTATGGGACAAGAACCGGGTAGTAATGAGGAAATAGCCAAGTTCTGTTCTTTGAACTATGATGTTACTTTTCCGATGATGGCTAAGATTTCCGTTAAAGGAAAAGATATGGCTCCTCTTTACCAATGGTTGACGGAGAAAAAACAGAATGGAAAAGAAAGTGCACCGGTTCAGTGGAACTTTCAGAAGTTTATGATTGATGAGAACGGACATTGGGCGGGAGTTGTGTCTCCGAAAGAAAGTCCGTTCTCTGAAAAGATTATTACTTGGATAGAGAAGGAATAAGAGAGACTTTTTTCAGCTCTTCTTCGAAGTTGGGAGTGAAGATTCCTTTACCCAGATTTTCTTTTATTTCTTCGATCTTCCAAAATCGTCCACCGTCCAGTTCGTCGCTGGGATGGATTTCTTCCTCATAAACGGTTTTGTGGACAAAAACAAGCTCTTTTTCACGGCTGGATTCAAAAATATAACTGGTGAGAAGCTCGGGAGTGAAGTCTGTGATGCCTAATTCTTCACGGACTTCTCTCTTTAGGGCGATTTCTACGCTTTCGCCCAAATCAATATGTCCGCCTACAGCCGTATCCCATTTCCCCGGTTGAATGTCTTTCCATTCGGGGCGTTTCTGTAAGTAGATGTCTCCTTGGGCATTGAATACGTGAAGGTGAACTACCGGATGAAGCAGTTTGCTACCGCTGTGACATTCTCCGCGAGTGGCAGCTCCGGTGATATTTCCCTGTTCGTCTACGATAGGGAACATTTCCTGGTTATTATCGCTTGGCATAGTGTCTTTTATATTGCGTAAAATCTTTTGGAGAGAAGAATATCTTATGGTATTAATAAAGAAGAATCTCCATAACTTAGGAACCGGAAATCATGCGCCAGTGCATAATCATAAATAGTGCGCCAATTCCCTTTTACAAAAGCTGAAACCAAAAGCAGCAAGGTACTTTGCGGCTGATGGAAATTAGTAACCATCGCTTTCACTATTTTATAATTGTATCCCGGTGCTATGATAATCTGTGTACTGGTGTGAAGGGTTTCTAAACCATTCCTGTCGAGATATCCTAATATCTTTTGCAACGCAACAACGGGAGGAATCTGGTCGTACTTTTCATAAGGCTGCCATTGTTTGACACGTAGTTCTTCTTCCGTAGCATACGGATTTTCAGCCAATGTAACTCCAATGTGATACAGGCTTTCCAGAGTCCGTACAGAAGTAGTCCCTACTGCAATAGCACAACCGTCGTGGTCAATCAGTTTTTTGATGGTGCTCCGGTTGACCGATATATATTCCGTGTGCATTTCGTGACCTTCGATTTCTTCACTTTTTACAGGTTTGAATGTGCCTGCTCCTACATGTAGAGTTAATTCTTCAAGATTAATCCCTTTTTCTTGAAGAGCATCCAATACTCGTGGAGTAAAATGTAATCCCGCCGTAGGCGCAGCTACCGAACCTTTAATCTTAGAATAAACAGTTTGATAAGTCTCCTTGTCACTTTCTTCCGTATCCCGGTTTAAGTAAGGAGGAATAGGAAGTTCTCCGAATACTTCAAGGATATCGGCAAACGTCACTTCCGGATTATCCCATGCAAAATCTACCCAATGGCTGGTTCCTTTGCATTCTCCTCGGGTAGCGGTCAGAGTAATGGGGAATCCTTTGACGGTCATTTCACGTTTCAACTGTCTGTCTTTCCATTTCTTCAGATTGCCGATCATGCAAAGCCAGGCGGCATGTGCTGTCTGTTGGAAATTTAAGACATAATCGTTTGGCTGGATCGGTTCAAGACAAAACACTTCGATCAGTGCTCCCGTCTCTTTTCGAAAATGGAGGCGTGCCTGAATGACTTTTGTATTATTGAATATCATCAGGCTGCCTTGCGGCAGATATTCCGGCAAAGACGTGAAAACATCTTCACTAACTTCTCCACGACGGTATATTAAGAGTTTGGACTGGTCGCGGGTAGGCAACGGGAATTTAGCAATACGTTCATCCAAAAGAGGATAACTGTATTCACTGATATGGATATGTCTAGGATCTTCTTTCATTGTTTTCTAAAATAAAAAGAGGTTAGAACCCATTCGGTTTCTAACCTCTTTAACCAGTCGGGGTGACTGGATTCGAACCAGCGACCACACGCCCCCCAGACGCGTACTCTAACCGGGCTGAGCTACACCCCGAATTGCGGATGCAAAAGTACAGATTAATTTTTAATTAGCAAATAATCCGTTGATTTTTCTAGTATGAATTGTGCCGATTTATAGCTATTATTCTGATTATTAGTCTTTCTTGTGAACATACAAATCTTTATTTCAATGAGTTAGTAGTTTTTTTGATTGCCTCTTATGTGATATAAAAGTACATTTCTTTAATTTTGCTTGAATTAGAAAACAATCTGCTTATTTTTCATTTGAAAGCATTAATCCTTTTCCTGTCCTAAAAACACTATAAAAACCAGGTCAGTCTATAATAAAACGAAATAGGAAAATGATAAATGAACTAACAATCAGAGAGTTTGTTTATAAATTAATGTAAATAAAAGGTGTTTGACTTCCTTAGTATGATACTATATTTCCATTTTTGGTGCGTGGTAAATTAGGAAGTTATACATTTGTAAAAAGACTTAGTTTAGAAAGGTGTTAAATGTTAGACATTAAAAATAGAGAGACATTAGAGATATACGTCCTGGGTGACGATTTTAAATTTTATCAAAATCTGAAGTATCTTCCTTTGACTTCTTATCCTTCTAATAATCAATCAGCTTTGATTATATATTGTTTAGGTGGAAAGGCCAAAATTACAGTGCATGAAGATGTACATTGGATACAACCGGAGGAATTGATTATATTATTACCCGGACAATTTGTCTCATTTAGTGAGCCAAGTGAAGATTTCTCGACCGTTACGATGGTTATATCTACTTCACTGTTTAGTGATGCGTTAAGTGGTGTGCCCAGATTTTCTCCGCATTTCTTTTTCTATATGCGGACTCATTACTGGTATCCGCAGACGGAACGCGATATTCCCCGGATGTATAATTATCTGGGTATGATAAAAGATAAAGTTACCTCTCAAGATATATATAGGCGTGAGCTGATTATTCATTTGTTGAGGTATCTGTATCTGGAACTGTTCAATGCTTATCAAAAGGAATCGACCTTGATGACTGCCCGCAGGGATACCCGTAAAGAAGAGTTGGCTAATAAATTCTTTGGGCTTATCATGAAGCATTTTAAGGAGAATAAGGATGTGGCTTTTTATGCGGATAAACTGTGTATTACTTCCAAATACCTGACTATGGTAATTAAGGAGACAAGCGGGAAGTCTGCTAAAGACTGGATTGTTGAATACATCATATTAGAAATCAAGGCTTTGTTGAAAAACACAAGCCTGAACATTCAGGAAATAGCGATTAAAACGAACTTTGCGAATCAATCGTCGCTTGGACGTTTTTTTAGAAAGCATACAGGAATGTCGCTTTCACAATATCGAATGAGTAACTTAGAACAATAGTGCGGACAATTGCCTCACAATAGGCAATAATATCTATAGGGATTGGGAAGAGAAAGGGAATGAAGTCTATTTCATTCCCTTTTACTATGTGGTATATCTGATGTAGGATGGATTAAATTCCCATACATTCGCGATAGAAGTCGAGCATTTCGAAGATAGTGTCCTTATCGGCAGTCTGATTGATGCAAATGTCTCCAATATCTTTTAGTAAGGTGAAATTGATAGTACCTGAAGTATTCTTTTTATCATGCGTCATAAATGCATACAGTTGGTCATATTTCTTGCAGTCGAAAGTAAATACACCATAATTATCCTTGATAAACTGGATCGTTTGCCGCATTTTCTCTTTCGGGAAACCTACTTTGAGATGAGAAAGATACAGTTCGCACACAATTCCCCAAGCTACTGCATATCCATGTAATACAGGACGGTTTTCTGCCAGTGCCATACTTTCGAACGCATGTCCTACGGTGTGTCCCAGATTTAATGCTTTGCGGATTCCATGTTCGAAGGGATCCTGTTCTACAATATCTTCTTTCACTTGTACCGATTGACCTACCAATTGTTTGAGAGCTGCATAATCAATACTAGAGGAATCGAAATTGAGCAATTCTGCCCAATGTGCCGTATTGCTAATCAAACCGTGCTTCAACATTTCAGCATATCCGGAGAAGAAATTGTGTGTGTCCAATGTGCGTAGGAATTCAGTTTCAATCAATACACTGTTTGCCGGAGCGAAAGCACCGATTTCATTTTTCAGTCCGTTGAAGTTGATTCCTGTTTTACCCCCCACTGATGCGTCCACCATAGCGAGCAGAGTGGTTGGTATATTGATATAGGAAATGCCCCGTTTGAATGTAGCTGCGGCAAAACCTCCGAGATCTGTCACCATCCCTCCTCCAAGATTGATAAGTAAAGAGTGGCGGGTAGCCCCTTGAGTACTTAATGCCATCCAGACGGAAGCGAGTGTTTCCAGAGTTTTATGCACATCTTCTGCTCCGATACAGATTTCTACAGCATCTTTTAACAGATCCGATTCCTTTAGAGAAGGGAGACAAAGACGCTGGGTATGCTCGTCTGTGAGGACGAATAATTTGTCATGCGGACATAGCTCAATGGCACGACCGAGGCTCGTTTCCAAGCTTTCGCAGAGAATAACTTCTTGTTTACTCATGATTCTTTTGCTTTTTTACTCTGCAAATGTATATAAAATATCTTTTTTTACTTACTTTTGTCTCATTAAAACGTTTAATCATGAAAGCATTATTACCTGTATATTGTCGTCCTTTAGGATATGTTGTCTTGTTGGTAGCTCTGTTCATCCCTTTTATTTTGGTGATGCAGGGAGTAGTAACTGATACTAACTTGCTGTTTTATAAAGAATGTACAAAGTTGTTGATGATGGCAGGATGCTTGTTAATAATCTTTGCATTGAGTAAGAATGAAAGCCGTGAAACGGAGCAAATCCGGAATTCGGCTGTTCGTAATGCTATCTTTTTGACATTCTTGTTCGTCTTTGGTGGTATGTTGTGGCGTGTTATGCAAGGAGATGTGATAAACGTCGATACTTCCTCTTTCCTTACTTTTCTGGTTTTTAATGTGCTTTGTCTGGAGTTTGGTCTGAAAAAAGCGCTTGTTGATCGATTCTTTAAAAGATAATTTTCTTTTCAATTAAACCTTTTACGATTCGATTTGTCAAAAAGACATTGTTATTGCTACTAATATAATCGTAAATAAGGTAAATGAAAAGATTTTCAGCAGGGTTGGTGCTGATGTTGCTATGCACCTTCTCAATTTTTGCACAGAATAAGGTTATTACCGTTTCGGGACGTGTGGTGGAATCCGATACTAAAGAGCCCGCAGCGCAGGCTACAGTTCAATTGCTATCATTACCTGATAGTGCTTATGCCGCCGGTATAGCCAGTAGTAACCAAGGATGGTTTACTCTCCCCAAAGTAAAAGCCGGAAAATATGTGTTGAAAGTTTCCTATATTGGATTCCGAACCAAGCTCGTACCGGTACAATTATCTGCTAACGCCACTGATAAAAAATTGGGAACCATTACATTGGACCCTGATGCTGTCATGCTGAAGGAAGCGGTGATTACTGCCGAAGCTCCGCAGGTGGTCGTGAAAGAAGATACGCTGGAATATAACTCAACAGCTTACCGTACTCCCGAAGGGGCGATGCTCGAAGAGTTGGTGAAGAAACTTCCGGGAGCAGAAATAGACGATGACGGTAACGTCAAAATCAATGGTAAAGAAGTAAAGAAGATTATGGTGGATGGTAAAGAGTTCTTTGGCGGTGATGTGAAAACCGGATTGAAGAACTTACCGGTCAACATGATCGACAAACTGAAAACATACGATAAAAAATCGGACTTGGCACGTGTTACCGGAATAGATGACGGAGAAGAAGAAACTGTTCTTGACCTGAAAGTGAAGAAAGGTATGAATCAAGGTTGGTTTGGTAATGCAAGTGTTGCCGGTGGTACAGAAGATCGTTACGGAAGCAACTTGATGTTGAATCGTTTTGTCGATAATAGCCAATTCTCTTTAATCGGTTCTGCTAATAATGTGAACGATCAGGGATTCTCCGGTGGAGGTGGCGGACCTCGTTTCCGGAACAGCAATGGTTTGACTGCTACCAAGATGTTAGGGGCTAACTTTGCTACCCAGACTGAAAAATTGGAACTGGGAGGTAGTGCCCGTTATAATTTCAGTGATCGGGATGCAACATCTACAAACTACTCGGAACGTTTCCTGCAAAATGGAAATTCTTATTCAAATTCGAACAGTAAAGGCCGCAATAAGAATACGAACTTTAATGCAGACTTTCGGTTGGAGTGGAAACCGGACACATTGACAAATATCATTTTCCGTCCGAACGTTTCTTATGGAAAGTCTAATAGTTATTCTATTTCCGAATCGGGTACTTTTAATGGAGATCCATTTAATTTGGTGTCTAATCCTAATGAGTTTTTGAATAAGATTTTCTGGGGAAGTACGGATGATCCTTTAGAAGCTATTCGTGTCAACGCCAGTAATAGTGAATCAAAATCTGAAGGGCAGAATCTCTCTGCAAATGCTTCTTTGCAAGTGAATCGTAGATTGAATAATCAGGGACGAAACATCACTTTCCGTGGTACATTTAGTTATGGAGATAATGACAGCGAACAGTTTAGTGAATCATTGACGCGTTATTTTGATGATAATGCAAAAAAAGAAGATGATGAGCGTAAACAATATACTACTTCTCCAACCAAGAATTATGATTATACTGCCGAACTGACTTATAGCGAACCGATTGCGAGAGCTACCTTCTTACAGTTCCGCTATAAATTTCAATATAAATATAGTGAAAGTGACAGAAGTACATACAGCTTGATTCCTGATGCCGATAAAGGACAGGATTGGTTTTGGAATTTTGGTGATGGCCTGCCTGTAGGATATGAAGAGAATAAAGATAGAGATTTGAGTAAGTATGCTCAATATAAATATTATAACCATGATATTAATGCAGGACTAAATATTATCCGCGAGAAATATAGATTGAACTTTGGAGTATCTTTGCAACCGCAGAACACCAGATTGGATTATAAGAAGGCCGAAGTAGATACTGTGGTAAAAAGAAATGTGTTCAATTTTGCTCCTAACGTTGATTTTCGTTACAGATTTTCTAAAGTCAGCCAGTTGCGCTTTACCTATCGGGGACGTGCAAGCCAGCCGAGTATGGAAAATTTGCTTGATGTAACTGATGACTCTAATCCGTTGAATATCCGTAAGGGTAATCCGGGATTGAAACCTTCTTTCTCTCATTCTATGCGTTTGTTTTATAATACTTATAATGCAGATAAACAGCGTGGCATGATGGCTCATGCAAACTTGAATATGACTCAAAATAGCATTACTAATGCCACTACTTATAATCAGAGTACTGGTGGAGTGACTGTTAAACCGGAGAATATCAACGGAAACTGGAATGCGATGGGAATGTTTGGATTCAATACAGCATTGAGAGACAAGCGGTTTACCATAAATTCTTTTTCCCGTGCTAATTATACCAATGCGGTTTCTTATCTTTTTAATGACGATACTAAAATAAATGACAAGAACACTAGTACGACACTGACTTTCGGAGAGAATTTGAATGGAACTTTCCGTAACGACTGGTTTGAATTTACCTTGAATGGTTCAATCAACTATAACTTTGAGCGAAATCAACTGCGTCCGGAAAACAATCAAGAACCCTATACATTTGGTTATGGTGCAAGTACTAATATCTCTTTACCTTGGAGTATGACGTTGTCTACCAATATCACTAATAACGCTCGTCGTGGTTATCGTGATGCCAGTATGAATAAGAATGAACTTATTTGGAATGCACAGATTGCCCAAAACTTCCTGAAAGGCAATGCCGCAACCATCAGTTTTGAAGTATATGATATTCTGCGGCAGCAATCTAATATCAGCCGTTCGTTAACAGCCGATATGCGTTCTGTTTCTGAATATAACGGAATTAATAGCTACTGCATGCTTCGTTTCTCTTATCGTCTGAATGTTTTTGGAAATAAAGAAGCTCGCGGCAATATGCGTCATGGCGGTTTTGATGGTGGTGGACCTCGTGGCCCGCGTGGTGGCTTTGGAGGTGGCAGACCACACTAAAGCAGAGTAATAGGTTTAAATAAAAACAGGAAGTCCCGGCACAACGATTCAATGTTGTTGCCGGGACTTCTTTGTTAATCCGAGAATTTACTCTATATTTGTTGTTTAGTATCCGTATGAAAGGAGATTCCTATGATTGATTGGAACTATATGCTTAGCCAGATAGCAACAGTGGCTTTTGATATTCTTTATTTTGGAGCCATTATCGGTACGATTGTCATCATCATTCTTGACAACCGGAATCCGGTTAAAACCATGGCATGGATACTCATATTACTTTTCCTTCCTATTGTCGGACTTGTCTTTTATTTTTTCTTTGGGCGGAGTCAACGTCGCGAACGTATCATTGGGCAAAAAAGCTACGACCGCTTATTGAAGAAACCAATGGCCGAATATCTCGCACAGGATTGTTCGGACGTTCCTTATGAATACTCCCGTCTTATTCAGCTTTTCCAGCAAACGAATCAAGCGTTTCCATTTGAGGGGAACCGTGTGGCAGTCTATACCGAAGGATATACCAAACTTCAATCATTGTTGCGTGAACTGCAAAAAGCGAAGCAGCATATCCACATGGAATATTACATCTTTGAAGATGACGCTATCGGGCGTATGGTCAGGGATGTGCTGATAGAAAAAGCTTCTCACGGGGTTGAAGTACGGGTTATCTATGATGATGTAGGTTGCTGGCATGTGCCTAACCGTTTTTTTGAAGAAATGCGCAATGCCGGTATTGAAGTCAGGAGCTTTTTGAAAGTACGTTTTCCCTTATTTACCAGTAGGGTGAATTACCGCAACCATAGAAAGATTGTCGTTATTGACGGACGCGTGGGCTTCGTTGGGGGAATGAACCTGGCAGAACGTTATATGCGTGGCTTTTCTTGGGGGATTTGGCGAGATACGCATATCATGTTGGAAGGCAAGGCAGTGCATGGTTTACAAACGGCTTTTTTGCTTGATTGGTATTTTGTAGACCGTACGTTGATAACCGCTTCCCGTTATTTTCCGAAGATTGACTCTTGCGGAAGTTCTTTAGTGCAAATTGTCACGAGTGAGCCTATCGGGCCATGGAAAGAAATCATGCAGGGATTGACTGTTGCCATTACCAGTGCAAAAAAATATTTCTATATGCAAACACCTTATTTTTTGCCTACAGAACCAATATTAGCAGCTATGCAAACAGCAGCATTGTCTGGGGTGGATATACGCTTGATGTTACCGGAACGTGCAGATAACTGGATAACTCATCTTGGATCGCGTTCTTATTTGGCAGATGTGATGCAGGCAGGTGTTAAGGTCTATTTTTATAAGAAAGGTTTTCTACATTCTAAGCTGATGGTTTCAGATGATATGCTTTCCACTGTAGGCTCTACCAATGTTGACTTCCGTAGCTTTGAGCATAACTTTGAGGTGAATGCTTTTATGTATGACGTAGAAACTGCCCTTGAAATGAAAGAAATATTTCTTCAGGACCAGCGCGAAAGTACACAGATCTTTTTGAAGAATTGGGGCAGACGTTCGTGGAGACAAAAAGCTGTGGAGTCTATCGTGCGTTTATTGGCTCCGCTACTTTAATAAGGATGAAATTGTATTTGGATCTTATCTGAATAGTGAGAAGTTCACACTTCCATACACCCTTCTCTCAAGGAAATGTGGATTTTCTTCGAAATTATTATCTTTTCCATGCTCCAGTACCAATAATCCTCCTTCTTTGAGAAGATTATTCTGAAAGATTAATTCGGGTATTGTTTCCAACTCTTTTAAAGCGTAGGGAGGATCGGCAAAGATGAAGTCGAACTGTTCGCGGCCATTTTTGATAAACTTGAATACATCTCCGCGTATCGGCAGACATTTGTCTGTCTGCACCTCTTTCATAATTTTGCAGATGAATGAGTGATGTGCAGGATCTTTCTCAATGCTGATAACACGGTCGCATCCGCGGGATACCAATTCGATACTGATGCTTCCCGTTCCGGCAAACAAATCAAGAGCTGTTATTCCTTCTTCAAAATCGATATAGTTATTGAGTACATTAAACAGATTTTCTTTGGCGAAATCTGTCGTAGGGCGTGCTTTAAATGTCCGAGGCACGTCAAATCTTCTTCGTTTGTAAATACCGCTGATTACTCGCATGTTAATAAGGCTTGCATGTCAATATTAGTTGCAGGATTCATGATGAATACCTGTAGGATAAACTTTTTCAATTCACTCATTAAAACGTCTTTCTCCGGAAGTATTCCGGTTAGGTGTAACTCATCCCGTTCCTGATTAAACTCCAGTTGTTTCCAGGCGTACAATAAATAGTAAATACGGTCTTCTGTGTGCGTACATTCAAAGGAATTAGCCAGAAGCAGATGTCCTCGTTCAAAACAATAGATGTCAATGCCGTCTTTGCGTATAGAAGCATACATCTTCTTACTGTTTCCCAATCTGCTTTTTACAGAAAAATAATCGATGAATGGAGTAGATTGAGAATAGAAACGAGCTTCGGGATATTGTTCATTCAAAAAGGTCTGTGCGCTTTTGTCTATGCCGAAGATGACAGCTACATTATTCTTTCTTAGAATATTATAGAGCACCGTTTCGTTTTCTTTTTTCTGATGATTATGATAAAACAGAAGTTCCGCCTGTTCCTCTTCAAACAATTCTAATGGCGCAATCGTAAAACGCTTGCCTGCCATCATAATGTTTACTCGTTTGTAAGGATGATTGAGGAAATCCGATTCGTGAAAGAGTGTTTTTAGATTTGCTGTAAGGGATGAAGACGCATTTATCTCTTTCTCTATTATTGAAAGCGAATCGTCATGAATCGGGTTATAGATAGAAAAAGAAAATCCATCCGTACTAAGACGGATGGATAAAGTATATTGTTTTGATTTAGTAAAATCAATCATTATTCCCAGTTACCAGCACCATTGTTTGGAGTATCGATAGAACCTACCATCAAGCCGCTATATTTGCCTAGTTTAGAATCCAGGTCTTTTAGGTTGATGATTTCTTGTTTGTCAAGTCCGCTCAAATAAGTTTCGTATGGAGCTTTCACTTCGAACAAATATACCGGAGCACCAGACTTGGCAGTGTCATTTTTCACGTTCATTTCGAATTGAGCACCATTTCCGTGAGGAATATATTTCATAGAGTCGGCATTGAATCCTTTGGGATAGATAGTATCCAATACAGCTACCCACATAGTGTCACGTTTGAAGTTTTCAAGTCCCCATTTCTTAACTTCATCGTATCTACCGGTTTTCTTTGCTTTTTCGATGATAGCCATGGCTTTCTTTTCAGTCAGTCCATCTTCCAATTGCTTGTCAGTTAACATTCCCATCTTCATAACGAACGGCAATTTTTGATTTTTAACGAAATCAATCAGTGTGTCTAATTTGGGTGCATACATTCCGCGGTGCAGCGAACGGTATTCCTGCTGTGCCTTACGGATGTCGATCAAACGGGCAATGACTGCTTTTTCTCTTTCTTTTTTTGCGTTTTCAAAATTGATAGGACCCATAATGCTGGTGTAACAGATGTAAATCAGTGCAGCAGCACAAAGCACCAATACAATATTAAATACTGTTTTCATGATAAATTATGTTTTTAGTTGTTATATTCGCATCGCAAAAATAGAATAAATAAATTTAAATACGATAGTTCCTCGAACTTTTTTCTCGTACAAAAATGATAAATAACTATTTAGAAAGGCAAATTAAGGAAAATTTTCCTTATCAGCCAACTTTAGAGCAGGAAATTGCTGTAAAATCTCTTTCAGAGTTTCTGCTGTCCACACTGGCAGATGAAGTCTTTATCTTAAGAGGGTATGCTGGTACTGGTAAAACATCGTTGGTAGGGGCATTGGTGAAAACGATGGATCAGCTGCAGCAGAAATCTGTATTGTTGGCTCCTACAGGACGTGCGGCAAAAGTTTTTTCAGTGTATGCAGGACATCCGGCTTTTACTATTCATAAAAAAATATATAGACAACAATCTTTTTCTAATGAACTTAGTAACTTTTCGATCAATGACAATTTAGCTACCAATACATTGTTTATTGTCGACGAGGCTTCCATGATTTCAAACGAAGGACTGTCGGGCAGTATGTTTGGAACAGGACGTTTATTGGATGATTTGGTGCAATTTGTTTATTCAGGACAGGGATGTCGTCTCTTGTTAATGGGTGATACCGCGCAGCTTCCTCCGGTAGGAGAGGAGTTAAGCCCGGCACTTTTTTCCGATGCATTGAAGGGGTATGGACTTGAAGTACGTGAGATTGATCTTACTCAAGTAGTCCGTCAGGTGCAAGAATCCGGAATATTATGGAATGCCACACAGTTGAGGCAATTGATAGCAGAGGATGATTGTTATTCTCTGCCTAAGATAAAAATAGCAGGTTTTCCTGATATTAAACTGGTGCCGGGAACTGAACTGATAGAGGAACTAACTAATTGCTACGATCATGATGGTATGGATGAGACGATTGTTGTCTGTCGTTCCAATAAACGTGCAAACCTATATAACAATGGAATACGTGCTCAAATTCTTTGGCGTGAAGATGAATTGAATACAGGAGATATGTTGATGATAGCCAAAAATAATTACTATTGGACGGAGAAATATAAGGAGATGGATTTTATAGCTAATGGAGAAATTGCAGTTGTCCGGCGTGTTCGTCGAACTCGTGAAATATATGGTTTTCGTTTTGCCGAAGTTACTCTCCGCTTTCCTGATCAGAATGATTTTGAATTGGATGCGAATCTATTATTAGACACTTTACATTCGGACTCACCTGCATTGCCGAAAGAAGACAATGACCGATTGTTCTATACGGTACTTGAGGATTATATAGATATTCCAAACAAAAGAGACCGGATGAAAAAGATGAAAGCCGATCCGCATTACAATGCTTTGCAGGTGAAATATGCATACGCAATAACCTGTCATAAAGCGCAAGGCGGACAGTGGCAGAATGTGTTTTTAGATCAGGGGTATATGACAGATGAGTATTTGACTCCGGATTATTTCCGGTGGTTGTATACAGCTTTTACTCGGGCGACAAAGACACTGTATTTGGTGAATTACCCGAAAGAGCAGGTGGAATAGTTTTGTTTTTTGAATGACTCTTAATCTTTATATGATTTAGAGTTTTAAGGTTACATTGATTATATAATCAGTTGATTTCAATATTGTTGGATTCAAAAAGGTCTTTGAGTACTGGTTGTGGTTTGTTTATAGATGAAAAGAGTATTTTAAGATAAGAGCTAGCATTAGATAAAAATAGATAGCAATAATCCCTTTATTTGACTCTATTCACAGATTTGGAAAGAGTAAATAAAGGGATTCTCTATAAATTATTTCTCTATATATTAATTATTTGTAAACAATAGTAGTTGCATCATTCTTAGTTAACTTTGGTATCACTTGACCAGTCTTTAAATAAAGAGTCTTAATTTTGCTGCTACGATTGGCGTTTAAGTTTGTTAATGCTGGACATTCCGAAGCATCAATTGACGTAACATAATCATAACTTGCATACCAGGAAACAAGACTTAAATCCAAAGACTCAAGTTTACTACTGATGACTTTAAGACTTTCTGCCTCCGAATAAACATAGCTACCTCCTGCATTGAAACTAGTAATTGGATTATCTCCCAAATTATACTCTTCACAAATAGTAGGGCTATTAAATGTGAGTGATGATACCTTATGTAAACCTGAAATATCAAGCTTTTTCATGTTTGAACAATAACCTAAACGTAATGAAGTCAGGTTAGGGAAATACTCTATTCCGGTTAAATCTTTAATCTGGTTAGAGTATGAGGTGTTAGAGAATGAAGTTGCGTTTAATCCTTCTTCAAGAATAATACATTTGGTATCATCAATAGGGAGAGCCCAACCGTTAGATATACAAAGTGCTCGAAGAACGGCATCTGGAATTTCCACAGGGCTGGCGTCCGGATCTTTTTGAACAATAGCAATATCTTTTACTAATGTACCACTGGTTTGGGCAATATGAATTGTACCTCCACGCGAAGCTGGTGATGCGGATAGTTTATAAGTAACAGTAACCGTAGTCAAACCATCATCGCCTTTTTGTGGTTCGGAAATTGATTGATCAGTAATCCAATCTTTCCCTTTTGTTATGGAAATAGCGTAATTGACGTTGTATTTCACTTTAAAAGAGATAGTTCGTGCTGTTAGATCATATGTTAAAGTGTTACTTTCGGTGATAATTGCATCTGTTTGTTTTTGATTAATATCTACATTGACACTTTCAGTAACGAGTGGGCTTGAGATTGTAATTTTTGTACTACGATCTTTATATGTCTTGTTCTCGGCAGCAGTGAATGATAAAGTTACTTTGCCACCGAATTCATTACGTCTATCGAATGTCAGCCACTCTTTACCACCGTCACTATATGTTATCGTTGGGTCGGCCACATTGGTATTAAGTTGAATTCTCACAGTACTTTTTTCTTTAGTAATAGAAAGAGCTTCGTCAGAAAGTAAATCCATTATATATGCAGGTTGAGACTCTACTTGTAGTGGCACAACTGAAGAACCTGTGAAAAACTTGAAGGTTGCAGTACGCTTTTCATCTAATTTGTTAGGATCGATGGTAAAAGTAACTACATCACCATCTTTACCTGAAGTTATTGACGGATGTGCCCAATCACATATTCCTGACAACCGCCAGTTATCGGAGCTTGTTACAGTAACTGTAGCATCCCCTCCATTTTTATCCACTTGGAGTATATTGGTCGATAGTGAGATTGTTGAATTACCATTATTGATTGATTCATCATCATCAGAACAACCCCATAGTAGGAGGGATACCGATAACACTATCATTAAATTCTTAAATAATTTCATATCTATTCTTTTTAAGGTAAAATATACATTAATCAGTTAATAGCTTCACGTTCTGTACTATTCTTTTTATAATAGTAACTTGGATAAACTAATGTTTCATCGTACAAACCTTTACAAACGGATTGGCATCTATATACTTGTGAACCATATAATGATGGGTCAAGTGCGAAGAACATGTAGTATCCATAACCAGCTTCTTTTCTAGAACGCGCTGTAGATTCACTTGAGTTGCCACTGCCTCGTCTTAGTTCTATTGACATACCAGCACACTGTTTCAATGTCATACCGGTACCTGGCCCAGCAGCCCCACCATAGTCAGCTACAGCATAATCGCAATACTGACCAGGTTCGATACCATCGATAACTTGGAGACTACTTGAATACATGTTGCCAAGGTTATAGAGCGAGACAATTTTTTCCGGCATGACAGCTTTACATTCATACATTAATCGTGAACCTGCATAAGCTGATGGGCTTGCAAGCCAGGGGTTTGAAAGGTCTGGTGAGTTCGAATATTCGTCATCGAAAGCGACGCCGTCCAGATTATAAGCACGGCAATAAGCTGCCAGTTCCCGGGCGAATTCCCTAGCTCCCATATCCGAAAGTTGAGCGACACCAGCTTCGTCATGATTACCAAGGATGCTGATAATAATTTTCATACCAGCTTTACGCAATGGTTGTAGATACTTATCATTATTGTCGAGCAAGAATTGAACATTTTCATTGTTCGCTAAATATACTCGTTGTTTCTCTGGATCCCAATTGATATTAGCAGCAAAAAGTACGATATGGTCGAAAAAATATTTACCACTTTCAGTCAGAAACTCAAGGGCATTGAGCGGGTTAGTATCATTAACTTCGAAATAAAGAACTGTTTGTACCGCATCTTCTCCTTTGTTAGTATTAGGTTTGTTGCGATAATCTTGAACGAGAAGCACCATATGCTTGGACGTTTCAGTAAATGTTACTCCTTCAGTAGAAGATGTTACTGTCAAAGGTACTATGTAGGTTTTATCCTCTTCCATTCCATCAAACGCAGTCAGTGTAACTTTCACGCTTGGGGTAACTTTATCATCTGGGGCAAGTACAAAAGTACCATTATTTGCGATTTTCACATTAGCGGCAGGAAACACTTCGAAATCCGTTTCATGGATAGTGTTGTATATAGCTGCATATGATTCCTCGACAGCTATTTGAACATCTACTCCTTTTTGAGGTAGTTTAGAAAGACGGAATACCACATTAGTGCTATATTCATTATTTCGGAGCTCGATTACCGAACTGTTTTTATTCGTATTTTCGTCCAATAATAATCCGCTCAGTTGAGTCGATGCCAAATAAGAAGATTCATCTATCTTGTTTCCTATTTCAATGTCTTCCTCACAAGATGTGAAGGTTGCCATAGTGAACATTACCACTGGCAGGAAAGCATATTTGATATTGTTTATCATATTCATATTCAATTCTTAGTTAAATGATTTATTATTGAGGCAATGAAACAGATTCCCATTTAGGTTCTTTTTCGATTGTCAAATCATAGCCACTCACGCTGTAATCTTTAGCTACTGTACCCGAACCTTCGTCGAATTTCCAATATGCAATGAGCCCTTCCGATTCAGGTTCTATTGTGTAGAAGTGATTTGTTGCCTGAATTTCTTCTGCTGTTAATGCACGATTCCAGATTCGTACTTCGGAAACGACGCCATCAAAATAGCGGTCATCTTTATAGGAATAACCTACCCAGAAACAACGTGAGCCGTCTTCCTCATTGGTATGTTTAGCACCAAGACTAACAGAACTCTTTCCCGTTGAACCGGAAAGCTTTTCTACGCCATTGATATATACTTTGACATTACCTTTATTGAATGCGACAGCTACATGATACCACTTGCCACTTTCAAGTTGAAGGTCTGCGCTTGTACAATTGTTAACAGAAGTAGCTACTTGAAGTTGGTTATTCGGAATGGTTGCGTCACCGATACGGAGCAAATAATTGCTTTCGATACCCATCAACGTGTTCAGAGTATTAGGGAATGAATTGGCCTTGAACAGTATCTCCATCGTATTCTCCGTTAGATTATTGAATTTGGAGTCATTCTTGAAGTCCGGATAAGCACGATTACGACTGATATTACATACCACATTAATAAGTGATGCTCCGCGGAATACATAATAATATGTCTTAGCACTTTGCAAAACGCCGATTCCTTCCACTGATTTAATAGTGACTGGAAGCACATAAGTGGTTTTGATATCAAGTTCTCCTGTATTAATGAATTCAATAGGCAATTCTGGACTAACTATACTACCTGATTTGATGGTAGTCGAAGTTTCTGGCATTGAATAATGTTCTTCAGAAAGAAGTACTGCAGTTTCATCGTAATATGCCAGTTTATAAGTTGATAAAAGTTCGGGAGCAGGTGACATAGTCACTTTGATATCATGTTCTTCAGGCTTTGCTATGGCTACTGAAAGACCAGTTTCTACATTTGTATCACCAGCTTTGAACAGTATTTCCTTAGTAAAGTTCGATGCCGAAATGAAGAGTTTATTGTCATAATGCTGTTCATTTTCATCGTTGTTCTGGCAACCGGCAAGAATTATTGAGAAACCGGCAAGAGCTGTAAATATTAAATTGTTTAATTTCATAAGGCAGTTTTTTATTTAACGGTTGGACTCAATATACTTATAGCTTCTTTTAAGGTTGGGTATACATTGCTGGCATTAAAATAGTCTTTTTCCGCTGCATCAATTGAAATTCCAGCTTTGGTGTAGTCAGGCGTCTTTGCCACTGCCCATTGAGCAGCTCCAATGATGGCAGATGAGCCATCTCCGAGTTCACCATTGTAACTCCCCGAATTGGTAAGATAAGGCGTTGTTACTCCCATGATGAAGCGGTCGGTTGGTACGTTTTTTGCTGATGCCATGAGTATGAGATAAGACATCTCGTATTGGTTTTTTGCTCCATGCGCATTGACAATGATGTATTTACAATCAGAAAGCAGACTTTTACCAATAACGTTCTGCGGGTAACCTTTGAAAAGCAAGTCCTTATTAGTATTCGCAACTTTCCAGTTAGCTACCGCGTCAAAGAATGCTCCTTGACGTGCTGTTTCAGCGGCAATTTCATTCTCTTCAACAAGCGAATTGAGGTCGAAGCCTGTATAATTCACTACAATTCCATCTACATCTAAAGCGTTACTTGCGGCGATTTGTTTAGTGACCTCACTTTTGCAGTATTCAATAAAACGTGTTGCATCGTCGACAGTCTCTTCTCCTTCTTCTCCATTTTCTGTTTCATCAGATTCGGGATTAGGTACAGCGTTGGCTGCTTCTTCTTCAAGAATCTTTTTCCATGCACTTTCTATAGCATCGAAATCAACTAATCCCAATACTTTTGTACCCAATCGACGTACTTCCTTCATCTCAGATATATTTGCCTGATTTACTTCCATTGTATTGTTTAGACAAATATAGTCGAGACTGTCAGGCATATCAGTAAGATGTTGACTGCGTGAGGTTGTTACAGTACTTACATTATTAACTGAAACAATTACTACCTGATGGTCTGTTGCTTTAAAGTTGTTGAGAGATTCCAGGTATTGAGCATAAAGTTCCGGATTTTGTTCCTCCATAGAAGGAGTATGTATATTGATGCTTTCTGGATCTGTCCAGTCAGAACACGAGAACTGCATCATAGAACATGCCAGCATTACAGGCATGAGATATTTTATTTTTCTTCTCATATATGCTATAATTAAGGTAATTTTATTTGTATAATTTAATATACTAAGTACTTGGTATATATTTTTATTTTTTGTTACTCATTGGTTGATTTATTTACAGTCCCACCATACGTGAGTTGCCATCGTATCTCCTCTTTTAGTCTTGGACTCTTGTGTCAATGTCGCAACTGCTGCTTCTACGCTTTCTCTATTTTCACGATATTCATCAGTTGGATATGGCATGCGTCGTGCACCTTCCGCATCATTAACAATTCCTCCACTTGCATTTGCTGCCATTGGCATTAATTTAGGATAGCCTGTACGACGGTACTCAGTCCATGATTCCATACCATTTGGAAAGTTTGCAATCCATTTTTGAGTAATAATCTGTTCTAAGCTTTTTTCAAAATCACCTCCAGACCATGCCACAGTTACATTTGTATTAATAGCTCCAGAGTAATCATAAGTTTGGGCACTTTGTCCTTTCAGTGGATCTTTATATGCTTCTACTTTTCCCGTACTTGCAAGATAATTTTCGACTCCACTGGTAATTCCGTTTTCTTCAAACGACAAACGGATTCCTTCCTCATAGAAGTCTTTAGCTGTTCCTCCCATGTTCCAGTTACGAAGAGCTCCTTCAGCACGCAAGAAAGCGACTTCTGATGCACGGAACACAACTATATTATCACTCGTAGTGACTTTCATACAAGAAGAGCCTTGTGACCAGGAGTTATATTGTCCTTGCAGAATACCCCGACGTAAACCTACATAACTTTCTTCTCCAGTATATGCATTTCCCGACACGGTGCCAAAAGTACTTTTATCATAATATGCTTCGCGACGAGGATCGTTGTATGCATTCATGTAGCAGGTTAAATCCGCTGAAATTCGTGCATCTGACCATAGTACCATAAAACGTTGCCATGGATTATGATCGGCAACTTTACGATAAGCGCCATCAGTTGCAGCAGTCATAACACCTGCTGCTACAGCTTCTTCAGCCAATTGCTGTGATGTTTTTCCATTCACGTTAAATCCTGCTACATAGCAAGTACGCATCGCCATTCTTAGCTTCAAAGAGTTGGCAAACTTATACCATGCTGATGTATTGCCATTATAAATTCTATCAGCACTTGAGCTGAAGCTTTGGTTGCTAAACTTTCCTAATACTGTAATAATATTATCCAAATCTTCTAGCATTTTGGCATAGACAGCTTGCTGAGAATCATAAGGGGATTTGATCGCATTAGCTGCACCTACTTTTGAATAAGGGATGGGACCATATGTATCTGTTACACGTAACATTACGACGATACGATATAACTCGGCCAACGATAAGAAAAGTTCATCATCGCTTTGATTTTTCAAATTGAAGTAATCAGGGTAAAACTTTGAATAAAAATCATTGAATGGAATTTTTTTCCAATCGTCTGAAGGATTATAAGTTGCGTAACGACCAGACCAACCTGTACCCAAATTGGAGTCTGCTACATATCCCGAAAATGCTCCTGCCATCAAACAGTCTACATATTGAGAAAAGTTCTCTTGTTCTGGCATCATCAAATCTTGTAAATTAAGAGCTAATGATCTTACCAAATACCAATCTACTCCCATGTCATTTTGGTCTGGTTCATGAGGATTTTTATTGTAATCTTCAAAGTTTCCTGTACATGCAGTTGCACCGAAAAGAAACATACCAGTGACTATAAACTGTATTATTGTATTTTTCTTCATCTTTTCCGTTTTTAGAATTTAAGTTTCAAATTGAATCCTACGCTACGAAGGCTAGGCATCATAAAGTAATCAATTCCCTGGTAATAGTTACCTGTAGTGGCTACAGATTCAGGATCGAAAGGAGCCTTGCAATAAATCATCCACAAGTTACGACCTACCAGCGAAAGAGTGATATCCATAATATTTTTCAATTTCTTTCTTGGGATAGTGTAGCTGACAGAAGCTTCTTGCAGACGTAAATTGGTAGCACTATAAGTGTAATATTGAGGAATACCGCTGTCGGCACCAACCACTGTATACCACTTTTGCGCGTCAATCATATCGTTGCCGTTTATCACGACTCCACCATTATCACGAGCTGCTGCTGTAGCTTCGGATACACCATAGGAGTCAAGAACGGCTTGAGTCGCAGAGTAAACGACTCCTCCCAAACGGGCAGTAAGAAGGAAGCCAAGTCCCCAGTTACCATATTGAAAGTCATTGCGCCATGCCATATTAGCTTTTGGAAAAACAGATCCTAAATAAATATCATCAGCTTTGTCATTCACTGCTACATTTCCATCGGCATTTACATAAATCTTATTATTTGAATCTCGAAGCAAGTCAGACTGTGAGTAGAGATCACCTAAAGATCCACCTACTTTTAGAATGAACCGTGCCTTTGATAAACCACCTACATCCATACGGTCTTTTGTTATTTCTTCACCGGTTACAGGGTTTATGTAACCATCAATCAGGCTTAAAATCTTGTTTTTATTGGCACTGAATGTGTAGTTAGAACTCCATGAAAACTTGTTCCATGTATTCTTGTAACCAAGTGAAAGTTCTACACCACGGTTACGTACGTTACCAGTCTGCGCATAGAATGTACTATAGCCTCCTGTTGGAGAAAGCTTTGCATCCATGGTTTGATTGTAAGTCTTGGTATTATAGAATGAAACATCAAAATTGAAATGTTTAAGGAAACGTGCAGTAAGACCTACTTCCCAAGAATCTGTACGTTCCGGTTTCAAATCATACAATGGATATGCAGACTGAGAAGAGTATGCTCCTGTTGAAGTATTCCATGAAAAAGTTGGATAAGCAAGGAAGCGTCCAAATGGTAGACCTACGGATGCCCAAGAAGCACGTAGTTTTAAGTATGAAATACTTTCAGGTAATTTGAAAAGTTCAGACAAAACAACAGAGCCTCCTACTGACGGGTAGAAAAAAGAAGACTGTTTTGAGTTCGGTCCCGCTAATTGACTTGGCCAATCATTACGTCCGGTAAGAGTCAAGTAGTAAGTACTTCTATAACCAACTTCTGCAGATGCAAATATAGATTGTGTTTGTTCACGATAACCAGTTTCTTCACGTTTCCCAGTTTCTTTATCCAATTGAGCAACTGTGAAAAAGTTAGGAAGTCCATTCGCTGCAATTGGTCCACTAACGGCAAGAGCTTCAGAACGATTGTCTGAATAAGATGCTCCGATATTAGCTGTTAAACTCCAATCCTCGCCAAATGTTTTATTTATATTCAACAATAAGTCTGCATATGTTTGCTTGTCACGAGTGTTTGTTACACCATAAAAACCATTTTCACCTTCAGCAATAGTTGCGATGGTAGAGGCATAGTATTTTTGTGTATATGTGTTGTATGAATTATCTAGACGTACACGTCCAGCTACGTTCAACCAACTTAGAATATCGTAACTTAAAGCTGCACTCAACATATAACGATCTTTGTCATTTTCACGCAAGTTACGATAATTAATCCAGTAAGGATTTTGTAAACGGAACGATCCCCCTCCTTGAGGCCAATATTGCGTATACATATTACGCTCTAAATCATAACGTTCGTACATTTTGTAATCTTCCCAGTCATTTCCACGCGGAAACAGGTAAGCAGAAGACAATGGGTTTGCATAAATACCTTGATTCACCATATTACGGTCTTTCTGCATAATATATTGAGCACCAACATCCAGTTTCATCTTATCTTCTAGAAAAAGAGTGGTGTTCCGGAATGTAAAGTTATAGCGGTCGTATTTGTTATTTGGAATAATGCCACGCGAATTAACGGCTGCGGCAGAAAGATATGTCTGATTGTGTTCAGTACCAGTAGAAAGTGTTACAGATTCTGTTCCAATAAGCCCAGTCTGAAAATAATCACTTGCAGGATCGTATCCGCGGTAATTAGCTTCATTCAATCTTTTACCCCAACTAGCATCTGTTCCAGAAGTTCCATAGCGATTCTGAAACTGTGGCATGACGAATGGAGATAACATTTCTGTATTACTAGATACGGTCAAGGCTACACGACCCACTTTTCCTTTTTTGGTTGTAATCACAATAGCACCATTAGATGCATTGCTACCATACAATGCGGCAGCAGCAGCACCAGACAAAACTGACATTGATTCAATGTCATCTGGGTTTATATCAGCTATAGCTTCTGTAGAGCCTTGCGATTGCATCTCTTCAGAACCACCAGAAGCGCTCAGGTTATACATTGGAATACCGTCGATAACATAAAGAGCATTAGACGATTGTTCGATACCCCTGGAGCCACGCATAACAACTTTACTTGCACCACCAATACCAGAAGAAGAAGAGTTGATATTTAAACCCGCAACCTTTCCGTTCAGTGAATTAATAAAGTTCGCATCTTTTACAGCTAAAGCTGATTCTGCATCGACCTGTGTGACATTATAACTCAAAGCTTTCTCTGAACGCTTAATACCCAAAGCTGTAACAACTACCTCGTCAATCACTTGGGTATCATCCATCATCGTAATATTAATGGCTGTCTGTCCTTTCAAAGGGATTTCTTGTGTCTTATATCCGATATAAGAATAAACAATAACTGGGTTATTGCTTTTTGTCACAATTTTGTAGTTACCATCCAAATCGGTAATAGCTCCGTCTGTTGTTCCTTTCACTAAAATGCTAACACCAATCAATGGTTCTCCTTTAGCATCTACAACTTGTCCGGTTATAGTACGTTCTTTCCCGCTTTGTTGTTGTAGTGAATCGGAATTTTCTTTTTCTGATAAATAAATTATATTCTCTTCTATTTTATAAGAGATATCTTTATTTTTCAAAAGTGTGTTTAAAACTTGCTCTAAAGAAGCATCTTTTACTTTTAAAGGTTCAACTGTGACAGTTGATAGCTTGTCATTGTAGAAAAATTGGTACTTTGATTGTGATTGAATTTGTTTAATTACAGTTCCTAAAGTTGTACGGGGAGTTGATAAGGTCAACTGTGCCGCAGCCCATTGTACAGGAACTGCTATCAACAAAAGAATCAATAAAGCTCGAAATAACTTCGACTTTCGAAGCGAATGTTTGCTTTCCATACATTTAATTTAATGGTTATACATTTTATTAAACTCAAAAAGAAGAGTGTCGACTTTCCCTTCCTTTGTTAATAAAACAATGCTAATATAATAAACACTTAGTCCATTTTCTCTTTTTTTTCGAAAAAAGTAAGAAATATCTGATATCTCCTTGAATAACCTATATTTAGAATTTACCAAGTACTTAGAGAACTTGGATGAAAATAATGTGATTAAAATCTTTAAGTGATAATATATATGAAAAGAATAGTAAAAAACAGTTTGTTTACAACAATATTGATGGTGTGGGGGATGATGTATTCCTCATGCGAAGGCTGGACAGACCCAGAAAGCATTAACATCCATTACCCTACATTTGAAGAGCAAAACCCGCAACTGTATGCTGACTATATCAGAGATCTGAAACGCTACAAGGATGGAGAACATAAGTTAGTCTTTGTCTCTTTTGACAATCCGGAAACTAATCCAATCAATCAAACCGAACGTCTCACCGCTATACTGGACAGTGTGGATTTTATCTGTTTGAATAATCCAGAAAAGCTCTCGTCTGAAACACAAGCCGAAATGGTAAAAATACGCGAGAAGAATATCCGCACGCTTTCCTGCATTAATTATGAGAGTTTAGAACAAGAATGGAACAATAAGGCAAAAGATAATTCCGAATTGACGGAAGAAGATGCACAAAGGTATCTGAATGAACGTACGGATGCTATGCTGGTTCTATGTGACAATTATGGATATGATGGTATCCTAATTGACTATACAGGACTTTCAATGGTGGGTATGCAAGAAGATGTGTTACAACAATACAAGGCACGTCAGCAAAACTTCTTCAGCAGAGTGTTGGATTGGCGGATTAAGCATACCGACAAAACATTGGTTTTTTACGGTTATGTGCAGTATTTGGCTCCAGAAAACATGGATATGCTGGATAAATACAATCATCTGATACTGAAAACCGCTTCTTCCAAAAACATGGAGGATCTGACATTAAATGTTTTTATGGCTATTCAAGCAGGCATAGACGTAGCAGGAACGAATGCGGATCTTGTTCCAAAAGATCGTTTTATTGCCTGTACACAGTTTCCTCAACAGGAAGATAAGGATATGATAATTGGTTATTGGGATACACGGGATGCAAATGGAAATAAAGTATTGGCTGCACAAGGTACAGCTCAATGGATTGTACAGGCATCACCAGATTATACCTGCACTGGTATTTTTATCATCAATATCCAAAAGGATTATTACAATAATACTTATGGAACAGTACGTGAAACTATTCATATAATGAATCCTAATAAATAGAAATACAATATGAAATTGCATATTTATCAATTAGCATTTATAGCACTTACTGCATTTACGGTAAGCAGCTGCAAGGATACGGATATTAATGATGAACATCATTATGACAATAAGCTTTATATAAGTTCGGTACCCGTAACAGAAGATTTACTGATTAAAGAAGATGTATTGTTTGACAGTCGTAAAATTACTTATCGGCTTGCTGCTCCTGTCGACAACGAAATCCAAGTCAGCTTTGATGCCAAACCATCTTTAGCGGCTACCTACAATCTAAGTTATGGAGATAATGCTACAGCACTTCCCGAAGCGTTTTATGATATTCCTGTGAAGAATGTTACGATTCAACCCGGAGGAATTTCTGGAGATGATATCATAGTGAATTTCGTTAATTTGAATCAATTGGACGACTCAAGACGTTATGTGTTGCCTGTTACAATCACAAATGTATCTGGAATTGGACTTCTTGAGAGTGCCCGTACTACTTATTTTATCATCAAAGGCGCTGCTCTTATTAATGTTGTAGCTAATATTAAAGAAAACTATTTTCCGATAAAATGGAATAGTGATGTAAGCAAGATGATTACTATTACAGTGGAAGCATTGGTACGAAGTGATGACTGGGTGGCCAAACGTGATAATGCACTAAGTTCTGTTTTTGGAATTGAAGGTAATTTCCTTATACGTATCGGTGATGGCGACCGTCCACGTGATCAACTTCAGGCATTTGTGCCAGGTGGAAGTTTTCCTCCAGCAAATCACGCACCAGGTATTGGACTTCCGGTAGACGAATGGGTACACATAGCTGTTGTGTATAACACTGTCAATAAAAACCGAATCTATTACAAGAATGGTGTGGCGGTGTATAAAGACCAGTCAGCAAATAGTACGGTTGATTTAACTAAGAATTGCTATATAGGCCGTTCTTTTGATGGTACCCGCTGGCTTCCGGGAGAAATTTCAGAGGTTCGTATTTGGAGCGTAGAAAGAACTGCAGAGCAAATTGCAGATAATCCTTATAAAGTAAATCCTGCCAGTGAAGGACTTGTAGCCTACTGGAAATTTAATGAGGGGTCTGGAAAGGTTGTTATAGATCGTACAGGTAATGGAAATGATATCACTGCGAGTAAAGATCCGATATGGGTTCCTGTAGAACTTCCTCAAATATATTAATCCTTTTAATTAAAAAGAATATTATTATGAAACAAAAATATCTGATAACAGGGTTGATGGTTGCCATATTTGCAGGCGGCATAACTTGCCTTACCTCTTGTGATGATGATCTTGTCATAAATAAAGCAATAGATGAGTCAGCATATACTGGCATTTATGAAAACAATGGATACTTGCGTGACGGAAAGTCCAATTTGTCCTCTAACGTAGTGGAGCTATACAAAGATACTTATACTACTTCTGTAAAAATGAGTCTTAGTAAAATGGCGAGTACCAGTACTTTTGCTCAAGTAATTATTGATGCAGACTATTTGGATACTTATAACAAAGAGCATGAAACCGATTTTGAATTGTATCCTGCGCACTTGGTTTCTTTTAAGAATGACGGGAAGCTTATTGTAGATGCACAAACAAAATCTGCTCAGACTGACATCACCATTCAGACGGACGGCACTTTGAAAGAAGATAAAACCTATGCTTTACCTATAGCTCTTACCCACGTAAGTAGCGACATTACCATAAAAGATGAGAAAGCTGGTCATTGTATCTATTTGATAAAAGATATGAGAAAGTTAGGAAACACTTACAAAGGGGAAGATGTAGTAAAGTCATTTGTCTTCTTTGATGGTACAAATCCACTGAATGCTCTTTCTTTTCAACTGGAAAACGGAAAATTGCTGTGGGATGTAGTATCTCCATTTGCTGCCAATATCAACTGGGACGCACAAGCCCAACGCCCTTATTTAAAATGTAATGCTTACATACAATATTTGCTAGATAATAATGAGAAATTTTTGCAACCACTTCGTAAACGTGGAACTAAAATAGTATTAGGAATACTTAGTAACGGGGATATAACAGGAGTGGCGCAACTTTCTAAACAAGGTGCCAAAGACTTTGCACGAGAACTAGCTCAGTATTGCAAAGCATATAATCTGGACGGGGTATGTTTTGATGACGAATATGAAGGTGCTTATGATCCGAATAATCCAGCATTAACAGAGCCTAGTGAGGAGGCTGCGGCACGTTTATGCTACGAAACTAAACAAGCAATGCCTGATAAAATCGTAGCAGTATATGCATTAAGAAGAATGTATAGTTCGAAGGCAACCGTTGTTGATGGAGTAACTATTAAAAACTGGATAGATATTGTAGTTGGTGATTATGGTAGAGATCCTTCTCAAGTTCCGTATGGGGACCTGACATCCAAAGAATGTTCCGGTCAATCCATGGAGTTTGTTAGAGGTACAGGTGGCGATTTACAGGGACAAAGACTGATAAACCAAGGTTCTGGATGGTTTATGGGCTTTTCACCGAAGCCGGAAAATTATGGCAATGTATTCCGGCGTCTGTCTGATGTGAGAACTCTGTATGGTTCTCCGTTACAAGCACCTACCGTGTTCTACAAAGACAATGATGCCACACCTTACCAATATCCCGATGATTTGCAATAAATTAAAAAACAATTGTAGAAATGAGAACACTTTATAGATTTTTCTTATTATTGGCAGTCGGTTTGCTGACAGCCCTTTCTGGATGCGGCGAAGATGAAACTCCAAGTCTGGCTACCTATCCGGATAACAATTTTTCTCTTGTGGCGGAAGACGGAGAAGGCTCGGAAATAACAGTGAATGCCACCTATAATAATGAGGGTATATTAGAATTCGATAAACCCGTAATATTCACCTTTCGTTTTAACGCTTCACCCGAGGACGCAATAGTTACTTTTGAGCCAATCGGAGAAGATGTTGAGTTAAGTGATACCAAATTGATAATTCCGGCAGGCTATACGGATGCCAGTGTTACTTTGGGTATAAAAAATATGGATGTTTTTCAATCTAATTACGATGAAGCTACCTATAATTTAGGAGTGAGAGCTACTGTGCAAGGATATAAAATGCCATCTATTACCTTGGAGGCAAAAGCTTTGATAAAGAAAGAGGCGTATGTAGCTACAGGTTTCTTGGAAGGAAAAGTCGGTAATAAAACTACATTCGAACATACTTATTTCAACGGAGAATTTAAGGACACGGAGCGGAATCTATATACATTCAGTGTACAATTGGATCGTCCTGCTCGGAAAGATGTAAAGGTGAAACTTACAACGGAAGGAGTGGATGACGAATACCTGAAAGACATTAGTATTACTCCTGCAGAAATTATAATTCCTGCTGGTGAAAAGACATCAGGAGATATTACTTGGGAGATTACTAATGACTTTTTGTTGCGTACATCGGACGACTCGTCAAACACATTAAATATCACAGCTGTTTTTGAATGTGAAGATCCGGTCTTCGTGCAGGATGAGAAAAGAAGTTCTTTCACCTTGAATATAAATAAATATATAAGAGGATTTGAACACATATCTTACAAACGGCCTTCCGGTTGGATAGAATGGGCCAAACAGGGTTGGTCTGTAGATGTGGAAGATAGTAGTGATTTTTATCAAAACGATGGTGGCGGTTCGCTTATTGATGGTGAAACCAAAGGTAACTATGAAGGTATATGTTCTGATGGAGATATTTCATTTACACTCGATATGGGAGAGGAAAAAACAATCACTGGAGTAGGTCTTGATTATATATATTATTATGCTCCTCAAAATGTACAATTATCAGTTTCTTCTGATGGAAACACATGGAATTATCTAGGAAAAGTAGCTACTGCTGATGAGAATGCCGATTACTATCAATTCATTGAATCTATAACTGCACGGTATGTGAAATTTGATCTTTTGGCTTCTTGGGGATGTGAGCTTTATGAAATATACGTCTTTAAGTAGTATTGAGTCTAAAAAGAATATAGGTTAAAGTTTGTATTCGAGAGGCTGTCTCAAGATTGTTTTTGAGTCAGCCTCTTTTTAATTGCTTTTTCAAAGAACGGGCAGGCGCTAACTTTTCTAAGTCTAACGTTTGCTCATGTTCCTAAATATTTGAATTAAATGCTACATAGTGAAATAAAATATCTATCATAGTATCATTTATTTCAATAATCTTTTAATTATCAAAGGAATAAGTATGATAGATAGCTTTTAGAAAATGCATCTATCATACTTTTACCAGTAAAAACAGGTTATCTATCATTGTGCAAAATAGCCATATAAGGGTCATAATAGGTGTAAGATAGCTTGTTTTTGTCACAAGGGAGCCATATAAATCTGATTATCGTGGCTTAATAATGTAAATGTAATGGCGATAAGTTTATAGCCCACGTATGTGTGCTGTACAGTCCGCATGTGTGGGCTGCACGGTTTACATACGTGGGCTGTACAGCCTGCACATGTGAACTATAGAAAGACAGCCGCTTCCAATAGATTATTAAGTTGTCAATACAGGTTATCATCCTATAAAGTGTGCATTCTTATGCCTTTAAATGGATACTCTCACCTAATGCTACACTAAATAGATATAGTATGGGTGTGATAGATACCCGTTTTTTGCAATAAAAGTATGATAGATGCATTTTCTAAAAGTTATCTATCATACTTATTCCTTTGATAATTAGAAGATTATTAAAATGAATGATACTATGATAGATGTTTTTCTCACTATGTATTCAAACCTGTATCATTTTACTCATTTCCGTACGGTGCTGAATCAATTGATATTTTAGCAAATAAGTATTGAAACGCAGATTAACGCAGATTTTCGCAGATTATTAGAAGGCTGCGCCATGTTTGAGAACTTTTTTATTCTTTGCGAAAATCTGCGTTAATCTGCGTTTCAATAAATGTTCATTTGGCTCATTTCGGTGCAATACAGAAAGACTCAAACCAAGATTAGGGCTAAATTATCCCGCAAGGATTATTGTTGCTTAGAGAAAGAATAGGGCATATCTTCTTCTTTAGTTCCTCTATTCTGATTAGGTTGATTACTCATTTCAACATTGATCGTACCTCCCTTGAGCAAATTTTCGTGTCGGAGATAATTTTTAGTGTAATCAGCACCATTGACATTCATCGAATTGACATAAAATTTTTTCTTACTATTATTCGGAGCATCAATAACCAAACTATTGCCATTTTCAAAATGGAGTGTAGCTTTCTTGAATAACGGAGCACCTATAATATATTCATCCGTTCCCGGACAAACAGGATAGAAACCTAATGCCGAGAATACATACCAGGCAGAAGTTTGTCCGTTGTCCTCGTCGCCACAATAGCCGTCCGGAGTAGGAGAGTACATACAATCCATTACTTGACGCAACCAGTATTGGGCTTTCCAAGGTTGTCCTGCATAGTCATATAAATAAATCATGTGCTGAATCGGTTGATTGCCATGTGCATAGTTACCCATATTCATCACAGTCATTTCACGGATTTCATGAATCACTTGGCCGTAGTAGCTATCATCAAAAATAGGAGGTACGGCAAAAACAGAATCCATCATGGTGATAAACATCTCTTTTCCACCCATCAAGTCAATCAATCCTTGAGGATCGTGGAATACCGACCAAGTATAGTGCCAGCTATTTCCTTCCGTAAAAGCATCTCCCCATTTCAGCGGAGAGAAAGGAGATTGGAATGTACCATCTTCGTTGCGTCCACGCATTAACTTAGATTCCTTATCGAAAAGATTCTTGTAGTTCATGGCACGTTTTGCGAAAAGATTAATCTCTTTTTTCGGACGTTTAAGTTCCTTTGCCAGTTGGTAGATACACCAGTCATTGTATGCATATTCCAACGTGCGTGCGGCGTTCTCATTGATTTTTACATCATAAGGCACGTAGCCCAGTTTATTGTAATATTTATATCCCAGACGTCCTGTTGATGATACTTGTGGATGTACATTCTCCGTTCCGTGAATCAGCCCTTCATACAATGTTTTTATATCGTCCACTTTCACTCCTTTCATGTAAGCATCCACTAAGACAGAAGCAGAGTTGTTACCAACCATACAGCCTCTGTGCCCCGGACTTGCCCATTCCGGGAAGAAACCGCTCTCTTTATATGTATTGATCAGACCTTCCTGCATTTCCTTGTTGACTGACGGGTACATTAGGTTCAATAACGGGAATAGGCAACGGAAAGTATCCCAAAAGCCTGTGTCGGTATACATATACCCCGGTAATACTTGCCCATTATAAGGACTGTAATGAACAGGTTGTCCGGCAGCATCCAGTTCGTAGAATTTGCGTGGGAAGAGCAATGAACGATATAAACAAGAATAGAATGTGCGATATTGGTCGAGATTGCCTCCTTCTACTTCTATTTTGCCTAATACTTGGTTCCACGCTTCTTTTCCTTTTTGGGCTAGCTGTTCGATATTATCTTTGCCCAACTCTTTCATATTCAAAGCTGCCTGTTCAAAACTGATGAAAGAAGAAGCAATTCTTGCATGTACTTGTTCGCCCTTATGTGTTTGGAAACCAATAATGGCTTCGGCATGATCTGTTGTCTGTTCGGTAACATTTTCCTGCAGATTGCCATTGACTACCGTAGCTTTATATGTGAAAGGCTTGTCGAATTCAATAATAAAGTAATTTTTAAAGTTTTCGGGAACTCCACCGCTGTTGCGAGTCGTGTAACCGATAATCTTGTTTTCTTCCGGAATAACCTTAATATACGATCCCTTATCAGAGGCGTCCACTACAACATACGAATGATCGTTTTCCGGAAAAGTGAAACGGAAAAGAACTGCACGCTCGGTTGGAGCCATTTCTGTCACTACATCATGCTCTGCAAGATATACTTTATAATAATAAGGAGTGGCAGTTTCTCCTTTGTGGGCAAACCAACTGGCACGCTTCTCTTCATTGAATTCCGGTTTGCCTACTACAGGCATAATAGAGAATTGTCCGTAATCATTAATCCACGGACTGGGTTGATGTGTTTGTTTAAATCCACGAATCTTATTAGCCGTATAAGTGTATTGCCATCCGTCTCCCATCTTTCCTGTTTGTGGAGTCCAGAAATTCATCCCCCACGGACGGGCAATGGCCGGATAAGTATTACCTGTTGATAACTCGAAACTAGATTGAGAACCCATAAGCGGATTGACATACTGCGTCCAGTCTTTGGCTTTTGCAAAGACGATACAACTTAATGCGCATACTAATAGGAGATACTTTTTCATGGTCTTATTTATTATTTATGGCTCAATCGAATCAGAAATCGATTGAGCCAATTTATTTTTCAAGGTTTTGTTTTTTTTATTCAATTTGAACAGCTAGTACCAACTCATTCCTCTTCTTTGGAGGAGAGAGCTGGAGAGAGGACTCCCCATTTCGTAGGATGATCGGTCATCTTGATTTCCATCGTTCCTCCATTCGCAATATCCTGATGGTTAAAGAATGGAATGTTTAGAGCTTTACCGTTCAGCAATACACTTTCAATGTATTTATTCTTTTTCCCATTATTCTTTACTACAATACTGAAAGTCTTTCCTTCAGGCAGATTGATAACTGCTTTGTCGAAGGCAGGACGTCCGATGGAATATACCGGCTTGCCGGGACATACCTGATAGAATCCCATAGAGTTGAGTATATACCAGGCAGACATCTGACCGCAGTCCTCATTACCCGAAAGACCGTCTATACTGTTGGTATACTGACTTCGGTAAACGCTATCCACCAACTCTTGAGTTCTCCAAGGATGGTTAACGTAGTTATATAGATGGATCACATGGTGACTTGGTTCGTTTCCATGTGCATATTGCCCGATAAGTCCGCTGATATCTGATGAGGTTGTCTCACCTTCAAGTGATGAATCGGCCGAGAATAAGGAATCGAGTTTCTGGACAAAAGCATCTTCTCCACCCATCAGATTGACTAATCCTTCTACATCATGCGGCACAAACCAAGTCCATTGCCAAGCTGTTCCTTCACAATAATCATCGCTGCGGTGAGTAGATGCACGCGGATTGAATGGAGTACGCCATTCACCTTTTGAGTCCAGTCCACGCATGAAGCGGATTGATTTGTCGAAATAAAATTCGTACGCCTTGGCAAAGCGTTCATACTTTGCTTTGGATTCAAAATCACTCATTGCTTCTGCAAAGATAGAGATACACCAGTCATCATACGCATATTCCAGAGCTTTGGCCACTGATTCGTTTTCGCGGTCACAAGGGATATATCCGATGGCATTCTTATAATATTTTGCTTTAGGCATGAGATGAGGCAATACCAAATCCGGACATTTGATGCCGGTAGTGTCATATTCGGCGGCACGCAGGCAGGCTTTATAAGCCTCTTTGGCATCAAAATTGCGATACCCTTTCATGTAGGCATCCACGATGACCGGAACAGCATGATAACCAATCATAGTGCCGGTGTAATTGGAAGCCAAGTCCCACATGGGGTATATCCCACCTTCCTGATGCTTCTTAATTAACGAATTGATAAAGTGATTATTCAGATCAGGATCAATGATAGTCATTAGCGGATGTAGCGCACGGAAAGTATCCCATAAAGAAAATACAGTGTATATCGGATTAAGGGTGTCTCCTTGATGCACTTCAAGATCCATTCCTAAATAACGTCCGTCTGCATCAGTGAACAGATTTGGACTGATTCCCGTATGATAGAGGGCCGTGTAGAAGATGGCTTTATCTTCTTTATCGGAAGTTGTAATATCAATTTTGGAAAGATATTCATTCCATGCCGTACGTGCGTCTTTACGTACTTTCTCGAAATCCCATCCGGGAATTTCTGATTCAACGTTCTTCCGTGCACCGGCAATATCGACAGCGGACACACCTACTTTAACAAGAACCTGCTCGTCTTTACTGGTGTTGAAATGCAATAATGCTTTGCAGACAGGAAGCCGTTTGCCATTGTCCATGGTGATAGAATCCGTAACGAGCGTATAAGAGAATGGCTTGGAAAATTTAGCGTAGAAGTTGATATATTGGTCGAAAGCCCAATAAGTTGTTTTCTTGTGTCCACAGATTTCCGTATCGCTTATTACTTCTATTTCCATCTCGGAGTTAGTCTGTCGTTGCAGGCTGTAATCCAGGTCGATGATAAATCCGGATTCGGCGTTTTCGGGAAAAGTATAGCGATGGATTGCTCCTCGTTTGGTGGATGAAATTTCAGCTTTCACCTGGTAAGTATCAAGAAAGACAGAATAATATCCTGGTTCTGCGATTTCATTCTTATGTGAGAAAGAGGAAGCGTATGCTAGGCGTTGGCTTTGGGGATCGGTTGTACGATATTGTTGTTTACCCACAGTTGGCATGAGCAAGACATCTCCATAGTCGCAACAACCTGTACCGCTGACGTGGGTGTGTGAGAAGCCATTGATGGTAGAGTCGGCATAATAATAACCGGAACAAGCATCCCAACCATCGATCCGGGTGTCCGGACTGGGCTGAATCATCCCGTGGGGAACTACCGCTCCGGGGAAGGTATGACCATGTCCACCGGTACCGATGAAAGGGTTGACGTAAGCACTATAGTCTTTTACATTAGTGGGGGCTGTACAGGAGCTAAGTGTGAATAAACCTCCTAAACATCCTACTATTAGGAATGTTTTTAATTTCATGGTATTAATAGCTTTTAAGTTTTAGCCGGTTCATCTTTTACTTCTTATTTGGGAGAAATGAAGATATTGTTTCCGACAATTTTATAATCAATAGGTATAGAGTTTTGCAATGATTTCAACACTGACTCGATATTCGATTTCCTTTTCAGTACACCGGAGTAAGTTTTACCCGTCTGAATGTCAGGAGACAGAATGATTTTCACATCATAGAAACGCTCCAGCGCTTTGGTGATGGTGAAGATATCTGCTTTTTGGAATGGAATCAGATTATCGTGCCAAACAGCATCCAACTTGGCATCCACTTGTTTCACGGTCAATCGTCCATTATTTTTGTTCAGTTCTGCACGTTGTCCCGGAGTGAGGATAATCTGCCCCTCTTCCTTATTGCCTTTTACTTCAATCTCACCTTCAATAAGTGTCGCCTCTGCTATTCGGCAACGTTTATCGGATTTTAAATTGAACGTAGTTCCCAATACGCGTACGCGTATTGCATCACTTTGAACGGTGAATGGCTTATGGCGGTTTTTGGTGACCTCAAAATAAGCTTCTCCTTCCAGGTAGACATTGCGTTCCTTTTCGGAGAACTCACGTGGATATTTCAAGGTTGCTGCATTGTTCAGCCAAACCTTGCTACCATCCGGTAAGACTACCTCCTTAACAATGCCTTCGCTGGCTACTGCGACCATCATTTGTTGATTGTTTCCGCTTTGATAGAACCAATATCCGATTCCACCACCCATGACCAACATTGCAGCAATCACTGCGGCATATTTCATCCAGCGATGCATGCTTAGTATTTTGCTCTGTTTACCTTTCTCTTCGTCCAGCTTTTTATAGAGTTGTTTTTCCGCACGAAGTATCCGTTGTTCATCAGTGTACTGGTCGAATTTACCCAAATGATAAATTTCTTCCATACGAAAGAGCTGGCGGGCGTTTTCTTCCGATTCCTTCATCCAGGCATTGACCTCGATAAGCTCTTCTTCAGAACACTGTCCTGTCAGATATCTGTTTATTATTTCTTCACTCAGATTACTCATTTTCTTTTCCTTCATATTAGTAATACAATTCAAAACGCAAAAACACTTATTATAATCGCCATAAAAATAAGAAAAGAATCGCCCAAAGAGGATCGAGTCGGCCACGCAAGTATTTTAAAGCCTTATACATATGGGCTTCCACCGTGCGGAGTGAAACTCCGAGAATATCGGCTATTTCCTTGTTTTTCATATCATGCAGATAGCTAAGTTTGAAAACCTCTTTGCATTTGTCAGGGAGCTCATTAATTGCATCATGAATTTCCTTGCGGAGTTCCTTATCTTCGATCCTCCGAATCACTTCGTTGTTGTCCGGTTGATAGAATTCTGCGCGTCTTTGGTTGATTTCTTCCATGGCAACACAATAACCTTCTTCCACACTGCGGTGTTTCAAGACGTTAAGGGCACGGGTGTAAACGGCACGATAGAGAAAGGCCTGGATTTGGTCGCCTATCTCTATGTGGTCTTTTCGCTTCCATAATTCTACAAATACGTCCTGCACTACATCCTCTGCTTCTTCTTCTCCCACCAGACGGGTAGCATAGAAAATCAGGCTGGGATAGTACCGGCGAAATAGTGCTTTATAGGTTATATCGAAGTTTTCGTTCATTCTCTCAATTGGTTGTTCTGGTTTGGCTTATGGGTTATTTTCTTCGAATATGACTCCAATTGCTTTAGGGGTGTTACTCATTTCGAATTCGACAGTTGCTCCACTCATGATTTGCTCGTGAGTAAGATATGTTTTGTCATACGGTTTTCCATCTATTTTGATGGATTGGATATAGATATTTTCTTTGTTCACTTTGGGGGCCAGTACGGTGAAAGTCTTTCCATTCGCCAGATGTAATTGCATTTCCGGGAATAGGGGAGTACCTATCTCGTATTTTCCACTGACGGGATTGACGGGGTAGAATCCCATCGCACTGAATACATACCATGCTGACATCTGTCCGCAATCTTCGTTGCCACAAAGACCGGCTGGTTCGTTCTTGTAGAGCTCGTTCATCACTTTGGCTACATATTCTTGTGTGCGATTTTCGTGTCCTATAGCATTGAACAGATAAATAACATGATGGCTCGGTTCATTGCCATGCGCATATTGTCCTATCATGCCCGTGCTGAAGATAGGTAGTTCGTCATCTGCTGCCGGATGATAGGTGAACATACTGTCCAGTTTTTCGGCAAATCGGTTTTTACCTCCTACAAGGTCGATCAGTCCGTTAATGTCATGCTGTACAGACCAAAAGTATTGCCATCCGTTGCTTTCGCAGATGTGTGGCGTATAGTCATCGGCTTTGAAGTCCTTGATAAAGATGCCTTTGTCGTCACGTGGCTGCATGAAAGAAGTAGCGGGGTTATATACATTCTTGTAGTTTTGAGAACGTTTGTAAAATTCGTCCGCAATGTCTTGTTTGCCCATCTTCTTCGCCATTTCGGCAATGCAATAGTCATCGAAAGCGTATTCCAGTGTTTTGGATAACGACCAGTTTTCTGCGTTGTAGTGGTCTGTTACGTTGTAAGGTATGTATCCTAATTCTTTGTAGAGTCCGATGCCGCGGTAATTATCCAGATTAGCCGTTGCTATGCAAGCATCCAAGGCTTTCTTTGCGTCGAAGTCGCCGATTCCTTTCAGATAGGCGTCTACAATAACAGGTACAGCATGATAGCCGATCATCATGTCTGTTTCACTTCCGTAGAAGTTCCACACCGGTAGGCGGCCATTCTGTTCGTAGAAGGCGATGAAGGATTTCACCATGTCGTTGACACGCTCGGGTTCGGTATAAGTAAAGAGCGGGTGGGCGGCACGATATGTATCCCATAGGGAGAAAGTGCTATAATTAACCCAGCCGTCGGCTTGGTGCACTTTCTTATTGGGGCCGTAGTAAGCTCCGTCTACATCACTGTAAATAGTTGGAGCAATCATTGAGTGATAAAGAGCGGTGTAGAAGTTTACTTTATCGTTCTCATTATCGCTTTTTATTTCAATCTTTCCGAGCTGGCGGTTCCAGTTTGCTTTTGTTTCAGCCAAGTATTTGTCGAAGTCATTTTCGGGGACTTCAGCTTGCAGGTTTTTGGCTGCTCCTTCCATACTGACACCGGAAATGGCAGTGTTTACTAATATCTGTTCATCCTTTTGGGTATTGAAATCGAAGCGGGCGATAACAGCGGTGCCGATACGTTTATTGTCTTTGATGATGGCAGTTGTGTCCAGTTCCATTTTCTCAAAAGGCTTGGAGAATCGGGTGCGGAAATAGATGTGTTGATCGCGTGCCCAGCCGTCGGAGAAACGGTAACCTTGAATGGTGACGGAGTCTACGACTTCGATATGAGAATCGTTGGTAAAATCCCAGTTCATGGCTTTCTTCAGATTTAAGAAGATAGCAGATTGGGCTTCCGGAAACGTATAACGTTGGATACCACAACGCTCGGTGGCAGTCAGTTCGACGTTGATGTTATAATCAGTCAGGCGTACTTGATAATAACCGGCATGAGCACTTTCATCCTTGTGGGAGAATTTAGAATGGATGCCAAGCGGTGCTTCCGCTTCTTTGTAGGGAAGAGTGACAGGCATGAAAGAGATGTCATACAAATCTCCCGCTCCAGTGCCGGAGAGATGCGTGTGGCTGAAACCGGCAATCGTACTATCCGGATAGAAATAACCAGAGATACGGTCCCATCCGGGGAGTCCATTATCCGGGCTAAGTTGCACCATGCCGAAAGGAGCTTGGGCACCAGGATAAGTGTTTCCAGTGAAGTCTGTTCCGATAAATGGATTTACATAAGATGTGTAATCTATTTCGTGTTTTTCTTGCGTAGGGGTACAAGAAATGAGCATGCAGGTTAACAGCAGGCATAGATAAGCAGGTGTTCTCATCATTCTTTAGGTATTAGTGATTACTTATTTTATTTATTTGAAGGATAAGAAAAATAATTAATCTGGTCACAAAGGTAGAAAAAAACTGTGACAAGCCTAAATTATAGGCTTAATATTTTTTAAGAGAGACAAATAGACTTCTACATCCGGTCGATATTCCTCGGTGCCGGACAGTGCTTATCGGTGCCTCGATTAGTGTAATATTTAGGCGCGGATTTCGTAGATTACACGGTTTTAAGAATAAAAAATCCGTGTAATTCGCGTAATCTGCGCCTAATTTTAAATCTTTATGTAAAACGAGCCTATTATCTTTTTATTAGACTCCTTTTCATTTACTTTTAGATTCCTGCTAGCTCCAGTACTTTTTCAACAGCTGCCGGTAGTCCGTCAGTGTTTTTACCTCCTGCGGTTGCAAAGTGAGGCTGACCACCGCCACCGCCTTGAATTAGTTTGGCAGCTTCTTTCACTAAATTGCCAGCTTTCAGACCACTCGCAACCAGATTGTCGCTAAGCATGACTGTCAGCATCGGTTTTCCGTTATCTATATTTCCGGCAACGAAGAACAAGTTTTCTGTAATCTCACCACGAAGTTGGAAAGCGATATTCTTCACTACTTCTGCCGGTAGCGGAGCACAGAACTTAACCACTTTGATGCCGTGAATTTCTTGTATATTCTTCAACAGTCTTTCCTTCAGCGCTGCTTCTTTTTCTTTCATGAAGTCTTCCACCTGCTTCTTCAATCCTGCATTTTCATCCAGATATTTGCGGATTGCAATACCCAAGTCAGGAGCATTGTTGAAGAGAGCCTTCAAGTCGCTAAGTGTATCTTGTATTGTATCCAGCATTTCTTCCACGCGTGCTCCGGTATAAGCTTCAATACGGCGAACGCCGGCAGCAACAGAACTTTCGGAGATGATTTTTACCATACCGATATTTCCGGTTGCAGCTACGTGTGTACCACCGCAGAACTCGATAGAAGTGCCGAACTGGATCACACGAACTCTGTCGCCATACTTTTCACCAAAGAGAGCGATAGCTCCCAACTCTTTAGCTTCCTCGATAGGAATATTGCGATATTCTTTCAATGGGATATTAGCGCGGATTCTTGCATTGACGATATGTTCAACTTTACGGATTTCTTCATCGGTCACTTTCTGGAAGTGAGAGAAGTCGAAACGCAATGAATCCGGTGTAACCAATGAACCTTTCTGTTCGATGTGTTCACCCAATACTTCACGTAAAGCAGCATCCAGCAAGTGGGTCGCCGAGTGATTGGCTGCGCAGGCAGCACGTTTGTCGGTATCTACACAAGCCATCATCGGAGCTTCCGGATGTTCGGGTAGCTTTTTGGTAATATGTATCGGAAGATTATTCTCTTTCTTTGTGTCGACCACTTCAATCGTCTCGAACTCGCTCACCAATACACCTGTATCACCTACCTGACCACCACTTTCTGCATAGAACGGAGTATAGTCGAGTACAATCTGATACAATGTCTGGTTCTTTTGTTTGATCTGACGGTAACGAAGGATAGAAGCCTCGTATTCAGTGTAATCGTAACCAACGAATTCAGTAGTCCCTTCTTTCAGTACAATCCAGTCACCTGTTTCGATGGCGGCGGCATTACGTGCACGCTGTTTCTGTTGCTGCATTTCTTCATTGAACTCTTCAATGTTGACAGTCATTCCGTTTTCACGGAGAATCAGCTCTGTCAAGTCGAGCGGGAAACCGAATGTATCATATAAAGTAAAAGCATCTTTACCGCTGATTTCAGTTTTTCCATTGGCTTTGGTATCTTCCATTGTCTTGTCCAATAGACGGATACCAGTTTCCAAAGTGCGGAGGAATGATTCTTCTTCTTCCTTGATTACTTTTTCAATCAGTGTCTTTTGTGCAACCAGCTCAGGATAAGCTTCTCCCATATTATCAATCAATACAGGAAGCAACTTATACATAAATGCCTGTTTCTGTCCGAGGAAAGTATATCCGTAACGAACAGCACGGCGAAGGATACGGCGGATCACATAACCAGCTTTCGCGTTAGAAGGCAACTGACCGTCTGTGATAGAGAATGCAATAGTACGGATATGGTCGGCAATTACACGCATGGCGATGTCCTGCTGCTTATCTTTTCCGTATTCTGTACCCGACATAGCTGCAATAGCTTTCAGCATTGGCTGGAATACGTCTGTATCGTAGTTGGATGTTTTTCCTTGTAAAGCCATACAAAGGCGTTCGAATCCCATACCGGTGTCAATAACCTTTGCAGGAAGCGGCTCAAGGCTGCCATCTGCTTTGCGGTTGTATTGCATGAATACGAGATTCCAGATTTCAATTACCTGCGGATGATCGTGGTTCACGAGGTCGCGACCGGAGATCTTGGCGCGTTCTTCAGCAGGACGGAGGTCGATATGGATTTCGGAACAAGGTCCGCAAGGTCCTGTATCACCCATTTCCCAGAAGTTGTCGTGTTTGTTACCGTTGATGATGTGATCCTTTGGCAAGAACTGTTCCCAATAAGAAGCAGCTTCGTCGTCACGGCTCAATCCTTCTTCGGGACTTCCTTCAAATACGGTTGCATAGAGATGTTCCGGATTCAGTTTCAAGACTTCTACCAGATATTCCCACGCCCAGCTGATCGCTTCTTTCTTGAAGTAATCGCCGAACGACCAGTTACCAAGCATTTCAAACATGGTGTGGTGGTACGTATCGTGTCCTACTTCTTCCAGGTCATTATGCTTTCCGCTTACACGCAAACATTTTTGCGAGTCCGCGACTCTTTGGTATTTCGCCGGATGGTTACCCAAAATAATATCTTTAAACTGGTTCATACCCGCGTTCGTAAACATCAGGGTAGGGTCATCTTTAATCACCATCGGAGCCGAGGGAACGATGTGGTGTCCTTTCGACTCAAAGAAATTCTTGAATGAATCTCTGATCTCTTTTGCAGTCAACATATAATGAAGAATTATGATTTATGAATTATGAATTATGGGCTGTGGGATATGAGAGAGGGGAAGAATCCCCAATAAATCATAAATCACAACTCATAAATTCGTAAAAACTGTGCAAAGATAGCTTGTTTTTATTACTTTTGCCGTATTAACAAGCGAAATATTTCCAAAAAGATGCGCAAAGTATACTACATCTATAATCCACAGACCCAGACTTATGATCGAATTTACCCTACCGTACGGCAGCGTGCGCTTAGTATCCTGCGTCGGCTTTTCTATGGAATGGGGTTGGGAGCAGGTTGCTTTATTGTATTGCTTTTGATTTTTGGTTCTCCGTCGGAGAAGGAATTAAGAATTGAAAACAGCCGTCTTTTGGCGCAGTACAATGTGCTTTCCCGGCGTTTGGACGACGCTATGGGGGTGCTTCAGGATATTCAGCAACGTGACGATAATCTGTATCGAGTGATTTTACAGGCAGATCCTGTTTCTCCGGCTATTCGTCAGGCAGGTTATGGCGGGACGAACCGTTACGAAGAACTGATGGATTTGGCGAATGCCAAGCTGGTGGTGAACATGACTCAAAAATTGGACGTGCTTTCCAAAAGGCTTTATATCCAGTCGAAATCTTTCGATGATGTGATTGATATGTGTAAGAACCATGATGAGATGCTGAAATGTATTCCGGCCATACAGCCTATTTCGAATAAGGATCTTCGTCAGACAGCATCCGGTTATGGTACACGTATCGATCCTATTTATGGTACGACAAAGTTCCATGCAGGCATGGACTTCTCTGCTCATCCGGGAACGGATGTATATGCTACCGGAAACGGAACAGTGGTGAAAGTGGGATGGGAAACCGGATATGGTAATACCATTGAGATAGATCATGGCTTCGGGTATCTCACTCGGTATGCTCACTTGCAGGGATTTAATACGAAAGTCGGAAAGAAAGTGGTACGTGGTGAGATTATCGGAAAAGTGGGTAGTACAGGAAAAAGTACCGGTCCGCATCTGCATTATGAAGTGCACGTGAAAGGGCAGGTAGTGAATCCGGTCAATTATTATTTCATGGATTTGAGTGCCGAAGATTATGAAAAGATGATTCAGTTGGCAGCCAATCATGGTAAAGTATTCGATTAAAATCTTAAAACAGGAGTGTTATGCTTAATACAGACAAAGAATTGAAGCTATATTATTCAATAGGGGAGGTTGCCGACATGTTCGGAGTCAATCCGTCATTGCTCCGTTTTTGGGAAAAGGAATTTCCGCAAATCTCTCCTAAGACAGCGGGAAGAGGAATACGTCAGTACCGCAAAGAAGACGTAGAAACGATCGGTCTTATCTATCATTTGGTAAAAGAAAAGGGCATGACACTTCCCGGTGCCCGGCAACGTTTGAAGGATAATAAAGAAGCTACGGTTCGTAATTATGAGATTGTAAATAAGCTGAAAGCGATAAAAGAAGAGCTTTTGGCTATTAAACGCGAATTGGATGGACGGGAATAAATAAATGCTAATCGATCATGGATTCGATAGGCAAGAAACCTCATAACAAAATGAACGGTGAACAATTTGCATGATACTGCAACTTATTCACCGTTCATCGTTTTCTTATTTACCGTTTGAAAGCTATTCTTCTACACGGCTCACCTGTTTGATATTCTGTATTTTCTTCAGATTGTTGCAGATGGTTTTTACATCATCCACATCATGTACCCATAACTGAATTTTTCCTTCAAAGATACCATCTTCGGTTTCGATGGTTAGCTTACGGATATTTACATTGAGCTGCCTGGAGATAACCTGGGTGACTTCATTCAAAAGTCCCATATTGTCTATACCTTTTATATATATATATACCAGGAAAGATAATTCTTTGTGTGTATCCCATTCTGTTGCTAATATACGGTTGCCATAACTGCTCTTCAGTTTGGCGGCAACAGGGCATTGGCGTTTGTGGATAATGATCCGGTCGTTTTCATCCACATATCCCAATACATCATCACCGGGAATAGGATGGCAACATTCGGCCATGATATATTTCTTCTGCAAACTTTCTTCCGTCAGTTTGAGCACCTCTTTCGGGTTGATTTTTTCTTTTTCCTGCGGTTCTTTCTCTTCCTGCTTCTCTTTGCTATTGCCGAAAGAGAAAGTCAGATATTTCTTCCAGTTACTGGTTTGCTTTTCTTTCAGTTCATTCTTGTCCGCTTCTCCCAAAACGATTGCTTTACTGCCAATGGCAGCCAGCAGTTCTTCCTCATTCTTGGCATTATGCAGTTTGCGTAGCTTTTCGATAACAGCTTCTTCCGGACGGACTTCCTCCTTTTTCAGAAACTCACTAAGGATTTCTTCTCCTATCTTCTGGTTTGCTTTACGCTCTTTGCGGAGAATGGCTGCTATCTTGGCGCGGGCACGGGCAGTGGTTGCAAAAACTTCCCATTGCGGTTGTACGCGTTGCGATTTTGAAGTAAGGATTTCAACTTGGTCACCACTTTGCAATTTGTGGCTCAACGGCACTAATTTATGATTGACTTTGGCGCCAATACAATGGCTACCAATATCCGTGTGCAGGGAAAATGCAAAGTCGAGAGCCGTAGAGTTCTGCGGCATAGTCTTCAGTTCGCCTTTAGGAGTGAACACGAATATTTCAGAAGCAAATAAATTTAGCTTAATGGTATCCAGAAAGTCAATGGCATCCGGTTGCGGATCATCTAATATCTCCTTAATCGTTCTTAACCATTTTTCCAATTCACCTTCATCCTCGCTGCCTCCTCCTTCTTTGTATTTCCAGTGGGCTGCGAAACCTTGTTCGGCAACGTCATTCATCCGTTCACTACGAATCTGGACTTCAATCCATTGTCCGTTGTTACCCATCAGAGTGACGTGCAATGCCTGATAACCATTAGCTTTAGGATGGCTGACCCAATCGCGCAAACGGTCCGGGTGGGGTTTGTATATCTTGGAGATAGAAACGTAGATATCGAAACAGTCATTGAGCTCTTCTTCTTCATTACGTGGTTCGAAGATGATTCGAACAGCCAGTAAATCGTATATTTCTTCGAAAGGAACATGTTTGGTCTGCATCTTGTTCCAGATGGAATAGATTGATTTTACACGGGCAAGTATCCGGTATTTCAATCCCATCTTATCCAGTTGGGTACGAATCGGGGCCGTGAAGTCGTTGAAAACCTTGTCACGTTCAGCGGCAGTAGCATTCAACTTCTCTTCTATTTCCGCATATTCTTCGGGATGTTCATATTTGAAGCTTAGATTCTCAAGCTCCGTTTTTATCTTATAAAGCCCCAAGCGGTTGGCAAGTGGAGCATAGATGTAAAGCGTTTCGCCTGCAATCTTATATTGCTTGTTGGGTAACATGGAACCAAGGGTACGCATGTTGTGCAAGCGGTCTGCTATCTTGATAAGAATGACCCGGATGTCGTTCGACATGGTGAGCAGCAACTTCTTGAAGTTCTCTGCCTGTGCCGAAGCGCGGTCACCGAAGATTCCACCGGATATTTTAGTCAGTCCGTCCACAATCTGGGCGATCTTCGGACCAAAGATATTCTCGATGTCTTCCACTGTGTAATCAGTGTCCTCTACCACATCATGCAGCAAGGCTGCACATATAGAAGTGGAACCGAGACCTATTTCATTGCATACAATGCTGGCAACGGCAATCGGGTGCATAATATAAGGTTCGCCCGAACGGCGTTTGATACCTTTATGCGCCTGATTGGCAAAGTTGAAAGCCTTCGTAATGATTTCAACTTTTTTGCGATGCTTAGTATTGAGATAATCATTCAGTAGTTCGTGGAACGCCTGATTAATCATCTCTTCGTCAGCTATTTCTTTGGGGGCCAGATTATCCATAATTGTTATCCTTTCACTTGCTTAGTTCTGCAAAAATAAGCAAATTTCCGAACGATGCAAGCAGGAAGTTATTTATTTGTATATTTTCAATCGTTTTCCTGCTGCAATTTTAGTGCTAGACATTCCATTCCACCTTTGTATATCCTTAATTGTGACACCATACTTTCTGGCAATAGTGGATAAAGTGTCTCCACTTTTTATTGTATAATAGGTCAGATTTCCCTTACCGGCAACTGCTGATGTCGTTTTGCGGGTTGCAGGTGTAATATCCTTTACAGCAACGGTTTTCCGGTTGCGGAACAACTCATCGGCACGATGCGTATAAATCGTATCTTGCTTATCGATAAAAGTACTGATCGCGTCAATAGGCAGTCTTAACGTATAAGGTTTGCTGTCACCCGGAATCATTTGCTTCTTATATTGCGGATTCAGACTCTTGATCTGATCCAGAGGTACATTACAAAGGTCAGCGATTTGTTCGAAGTGCAGATTTTTGTTTACTTGCACTGTGTCAGTACTTGCCGGAATATTAGTTTCCATCGGGCAGATATTGTGATCGCAGTAGTAAGTCATCACATAGTTGGCAGCGATAAAGGCAGGCACATAGCCACGTGTTTCTTTAGGCAGATAATTGTAGATTTTCCAATAATCAGTTTCGCCATTGGCACGGCGGATTGCCTTATTGATTGTACCGGGACCACAGTTATAAGCAGCAATCACAAGATTCCAGTCTCCATAGATATCGTACATTTCTTTGAGATAACGTGCGGCAGCCCAAGTTGCTTTAATCGGGTCGCGTCGTTCATCTACCAGGCTGTTTGATTCCAAGCCATAGATCTTACCTGTACCGATCATAAATTGCCACAGACCGGAAGCGCCTGCGCGCGACACGGCAGAGGGGTTCAGTGCAGATTCGATAATCGGGAGATATCTAAGTTCCAGTGGAAGTCCGTATGCATCCAATGCTTCTTCAAAAATCGGCATATAGAAGTTGCAGGCACTCAACATGAAAGAAACCTGATTACGCAAGCGTCCTGCATACATATCGATGAATTTGCGGATAATATCATTATAAGGCATTTCCATGATAGCCGGAATGCGTGACAAGCGGTCGATATAGACAGAGTCGCTGAATAAAGGGTTGATTTCAGCTGTACTGCAATCTTTGCCTAAGTCAATATAATTTTTGGCTTTCCAGTCGTTCAACAGACTGTCAAGTGGATATGTCATACTTTTAGGCAGGTCGATGCTTTCTTTGCGTTCAGTTCCATTTTCACGAATCACTACATCTACACTTTGCGCTTTTACCTGCGACGTTGCCACCAGTAAAAGAAAAATAATCGAACAATAGTTAACTAATTTCTTCATGCTTCAATAATAAGATCAATCTAAATTGTGTTTTTAAAATCGTAATACGCATTGCAGACCAACCGACTTGCTTTTTAAACTGCTAGAGCGGAACTGGTTGTTATTGTCGATAACAGCCGGTTCTACTTTCATGCTCAAGTCGGGGGTTATATCGAAGTTAGACAACTCTGCATCTACATAAGCGTCGATGATAGAGATCAGATAAACTCCGATAAAAGCAAATATACTAAGGTCCCGATAACGACGGAACATATCTTTTCTTCGTTTTAGTGTGTTTTTTAGCTGCTCCTCATTATAAGTGGAGTTCGGGGGCAACAAATCTTCGTAACTTTTCGTATTCGGATTGCTGTCCATAATGTCCAGATAGGCTTGCGAATAGTCTTTGTACATCTTACCGTTCCAACTTAAGGCGTAAGCACAACCAGCAAATCCCCCATATATAATAGGTAATTTCCAGTATTTACGGTTGTAAATCTGTCCTCCACCGGGGAATACGACTGCCAACCACGTTGCTTTGGTCGGATTCGGGATAAATATTTTCTTGTTAATATCTTGAGCAGGTGGCGGCACAGTGTCGGTCTTTACAACAATGGAGGCAGGTTGCTCTATCTTTTTCAGCTCTTTCTTGTTGGCTGCATCCAAGCTGTCCGCTATCTGTATTTTAGCAGCTGACAAACTGTCGATGGCCGGAAGTTCTTTGGATGGTATGATTTGGATAGAATCCTTCTTCACCGAGTCCTGTATAATCGGATCACGATGCCTTCGTGCACGGGCTTTCGGCGCTTCGCGCTGTATGATTGTTGTATCTTTCCGTGCCGGAGTAACAGTGGATTGTGCATACACATCAATCCCTGCCACCTGTAAAAAACAGAGAAGCAGGGCGCTGACTAGTAACTGATATTTCTTACTTTTTCTTGTCATTTACTTCTTTAGCGTATCGAAGATTTCCATGATACGTTCCAGTTCCTCCTCGTTCCCGAAAGGAATACTGATCTTGCCTTTTCCCTTTTCAGAGCAGGTGAGTTGTACCTTGGTGTTGAAAAAGCCGGAGAGTTGTTGCTTCAATAAGTTGAATTCTTCAGGAAGTTTGCCACGTTTGGGTGTTATTTTCCGTGTGCCGCTTTTCACAGCTTCTCCTTCGCTTAATGATTTAACAATTTCTTCTACTTTGCGGACTGAATATCCGTGTTCTTGTATTTCTTCGAATATTTTAACTTGTAGTTTAGGGTCGCCTAATGAAATCAGTGCACGGGCATGTCCCATGTCCAACTGCTTGTTTTGCAGGGCCATCTGTATCGGAGCCGGCAATTTCAGTAAGCGCAGGTAGTTGGCGATCGTCGTTCGTTTCTTTCCGATACGTTCGCTAAGACGTTCCTGTGTCAGTTCGTACTGATCGAGCAGATGCTGGTAGGCTAGTGCGATTTCTACGGCATTCAGGTCTTCACGCTGGATATTTTCAATCAGCGCCATTTCCATCATGTTTTCGTCGTCGGCAGTGCGTATATAAGCAGGGATCGTTTTCAGTCCTGCTCTTTGTGATGCACGATAACGACGCTCTCCCGCGATGATCTGATACTCATCGTCCGAGAGTTTGCGTAAAGTGATAGGTTGGATGATACCGATTTCCGCAATGGAATCAGCCAGTTCCTGTAATGCTGTTTCGTCAAACTCACGGCGGGGCTGGTTGGGATTGACAGTAATCTTTGCCAGCTCTATTTCATTAATGGAAGAAGACCCTTCGGTTTTCACATCATCCATTGAGAGCAAGGCGTCGAGACCACGTCCTAATGCATTTCTTTTTTGTGTTGCCATATCTTCTTCTTTCTTTTATTTATTTCGGTTGATAATCTCTTTAGCAAGAGCCAGGTGGTTTTTGGCGCCGGTAGATTCCGCATCGTAAAGGATGGTCGGGACACCGTAGCTGGGAGCTTCGCTCAATTTCACATTTCGTTGAATAACGGTGTTGAATACCAGTTCCTGGAAATGACGTTTCACTTCGTCGTAAATCTGATTAGCCTGACGCAGACGAGAGTCATACATTGTCAGTAAGAAACCTTCGATTTCTAAAGCCGGATTCAGTTTCGACTTGATGATTTTGATGGTATTCAACAATTTGCTGATACCTTCAAGAGCAAAATATTCAGCTTGAACGGGGATAATCACGGAGTCGGCTGCCGTCAGGGCATTGATCGTGATCAGTCCTAATGAAGGCGAACAGTCTATCAGGATATAGTCATATTCTTTCTTCAAAGGGGTGAGTACTTCTTTTAGTATCTTTTCTCGGTTTGGGAGGTTCAGCATTTCAATCTCTGCTCCTACGAGATTGATGTGCGAAGAGATTACTTTCAAAGAATCAATCTCCGTATCAAGGATAGCGTCCTGTACGTTGGCTCTGTCAATAATACATTCATAGATAGTGCATTCCGACTGCTTGATGTCTACTCCCAGACCGGAAGAGGCATTAGCTTGCGGGTCGGCATCTATCACGAGTACCTTTTTTTCCAGTGTAGCAAGTGAAGCTGCGAGATTAATCGTAGTCGTTGTCTTTCCTACACCGCCTTTTTGATTGGCCAAAGCAATAATTTTTCCCATATTCTCTAAATTTATTGGCAGCGAAATAAGTGATAAATCCTTAGAGCGCCTACGAAAAAAGAGAAACTTTGCAATTTCTGTTGATAAGTCGCCTGTTTTGTTAATAACTGTCGGACGAAACGGTTACCAAACTTCGACAGGTTCATCATTTACCTTTCTCTTTATGAGCTTGCAAATATACATATTTATATTGGATATTTATTTCTTTTTTTGCTCGCTTGCAGAAGATTAAGATTTGTAAACGGGTAGGAGTGGGGGTGAAAGAGACTTTTCGATCTGATGCGGGGAGGTGTTTGGTGGTACGGCTTCTTTTTGTTACTTTTGTGCGAATATAAAAAAGGAAAGGATTGAATATATGGAAAAAGAGAAGCCGTTGATACTTGTTTCGAATGACGATGGCGTGATGGCTAAAGGTATTAATGAACTGGTGAAGTTTCTTCGCCCTTTGGGTGAGATTATAGTGATGGCACCTGATGCTCCGCGTTCCGGTAGTGGGTGTGCGCTGACGGTGACGCAGCCGGTTCATTACCAGTTAGTAAAGAAAGAAGTGGGCTTGACTGTTTATAAATGTTCGGGAACACCGACCGATTGCATCAAATTGGCACGAAACACAGTGCTCGATCGGACTCCGGATCTGATAGTCGGCGGTATCAATCATGGAGATAATTCTGCCACCAACGTGCATTATTCCGGTACGATGGGAGTGGTTTTTGAGGGCTGTTTGAATGGAATTCCTTCTATTGGCTTCTCCTTGTGCAATCATGCACCCGATGCTGATTTTGAAGCTGCCGGACCTTATATCCGCAATATCGCTGCCATGATCTTGGAAAAAGGACTTCCTCCTTTAACTTGTCTGAATGTGAACTTCCCCGATACAGCCGATATAAAAGGAGTGAAAATCTGTGAACAGGCGAAAGGACGTTGGACGAATGAATGGGCTGCCTGCCCTCGTCTGAATGATTCTAACTATTTTTGGCTGACCGGTGAATTTACCGATCATGAACCTGAAAACGAGAAGAACGATCATTGGGCTTTGGCAAATGGTTATGTTGCTATCACCCCGACTACGGTTGACGTGACGGCTTATCACTTTATGGACGAACTTAATAAATGGTTTAATTAGTTGAAATTTGAAAAAGAAAGCATGACGCCCTGTTAGTCATCTATCCCTACCAACTCTCAACTCTCAACTCTCAACTCAATGAAGTATTATCTGATTGTCGGTGAAGCTTCCGGCGACTTGCACGCCTCTCATCTGATGGCTGCCTTAAAGGCAGAAGACCCGCAGGCTGATTTCCGTTTTTTCGGAGGTGACTTGATGGCGGCTGTCGGAGGAACGATGGTGAAGCATTATAAGGAGTTGGCATACATGGGATTTATCCCTGTATTACTCCATCTGCGCACTATCTTTGCAAATATGAAGCGTTGCAAAGAAGACATTGTTTCCTGGGAACCGGACGTTGTTATTCTGGTAGATTATCCGGGATTCAATCTTGATATTGCCAAGTTTGTCCATGCAAAGACACAGATACCGGTTTACTATTATATTTCTCCGAAGATATGGGCGTGGAAAGAATACCGTATCAAGAATATAAAACGAGATGTAGATGAGCTTTTCTCCATTCTTCCTTTTGAAGTGGAATTCTTCGAAGGAAAGCATCAATACCCCATTCACTATGTAGGAAACCCTACGGTGGATGAGGTGGCAGCCTATCAGGCAGCTCATCCGAAAAATAAGGAGCACTTTATTGCGGAGAACCAATTGGAGGATAAGCCGATTATCGCTCTTCTTGCCGGTAGCCGGAAACAGGAAATCAAAGATAATCTGCCGGATATGTTGAAGGCTGCTTCCGCTTTTCCTGATTATCAGCTTGTCTTGGCCGGTGCACCTGCCATTGCTCCCGAGTATTATAAACAATATGTAGGAGAAGCGAAAGTGAAAATCATTTTCGATCAGACTTATAGCCTGTTGCAGCATGCAGATGTAGCTTTAGTTACTTCGGGTACAGCTACGCTTGAGACGGCATTGTTTCGTGTTCCTCAAGTGGTTTGTTATTACACTCCGATCGGGAAAGTGGTTTCTTTTTTGCGGCGTCATATCCTGACAGTGAAATTTATTTCGTTGGTAAATTTGATTGCCGACCGTGAAGTAGTCAAAGAACTGGTGGCAGATACGATGACCGTGAAGAATATGCAGAGCGAATTGAGAAATATCATTGAAAATGAAGCATATAGAAATGAGATGCTTTCGGGGTATGAATATGTAGCCGAACGGTTAGGACCTGCCGGTGCTCCCCGTCATGCAGCTCGTGAAATGCTGCGTTTGTTGAAAAAATAACTTTCTTTTTCTGAATAAACGTAAAGCCGATGCAGTAAATGCACGGCTTTTTTATTTATAAAGCAGAAGACTAAAATAATGAAAGGAAAAAGATATGAAAAAATTTAAGTGGCTTTTAGGAATCTTATTATTGGCATTAGTGCCAATGTTGCAATCATGTGATGATGATGGTTATTCTATTGGAGATTTCAGCTGGGACTGGGCGACTGTTCGTGCAACCGGTGGAGGAGGATATTATTTGGAAGGTGATAATTGGGGGGTGATTGATCCGGTTGCTACTTCTATTCCTTGGTTTAAACCAGTGGACGGTGAACGTGTTGTGGCTTTTTTCAATCCTTTGTATGACATGGAAGGAGGAAAAGGAGTTCAGGTGAAGATGGAAGGCATACAGGAACTGTTGACAAAAGAAGTGGAAGATATGTCGACAGAGGAAGAAGCGGAAGAATTCGGAAATGATCCTATTCTGATTTATCAGGGTGATATGTGGTTGGGAGGAAAGTTCCTGAACGTAATTTTCCGTCAGGAGTTGCCTCGTTCGGAGAAACATCGTATCAGCCTTGTGCAAAATAAGATGGAACCGGGAGAGCCGGGCGAACCGTCAGAACCGGGAACATTGAATGTGGATGAAGATGGTTACATACATTTGGAACTGCGTTATAATACATATGAGGATGTGACTGACTATTGGGGATGGGGACGAGTTTCTTATAATCTGGAAAAATTCTTCCCTACGCCGAAAGATTCCTGGGTAGCACCCAAAGGGTTTAAGGTGACAATAAACTCAAGAGAACATGGAGAAGGAAGAGTGATTGTGCTTGATCTGGATCATCCGGTCGGTGTACCGGAAGCAGCGAAGGATGTTCATTCCACTTCTTCGATCCGATAACCTAACTATGATTTACTGTGTGTGAAAAAGGTCGGGATACTTCCGTAGAAGTTCCCGACCTTTTGTATTTTGTTTCAGCTCTAATCGATTGAGAAAGAATCCCCCGTTAGAACCATGTTAATGCATATAGATAAACGACTGCTGCCGGTATAGCCATCAGGGAACTGTCAAAGCGGTCGAGCATCCCACCGTGTCCCGGAAGAATGGTTCCCGAATCCTTAACGTGCAACTGGCGTTTCAATAACGACTCCGTCAGGTCGCCCCATGTGCCGAATATAACAACCACCAAGGCCAGTCCTGCCCATTCAATCATTGACATAAATGGGAAGTAGTGAGCGAGTATAAAAGATACTCCGATTGCTACCACTCCGCCGCCGATAGAACCTTCCCATGATTTCTTGGGAGAGATACGTTCAAATAACCGGTGTTTGCCGATCAATGAACCGATGCAATAGGCTCCCGTGTCATTCAGCCAAAGGAAAATAAAGATAGATAGCGGTAGGATAGGATTGTAACTTACGCTACTGTATTCTGATCCCGGATCGTTATGGAATGCTAATACATTCAGCAAAGCAAAAGGTAGTCCGATATAAAGTTGGCTAAGCATAGAATAAGCCCAGTTAAGTACCGGGTTTTCCTTTTTCAGATACAACTCGCTAATCATCATGTAAAGCAATAAAAGCACATACGGGATGAATATCTTCGAATCGGCCGCATCAATGCAGAATCCCATGATTGCAAGGAATAGGTAAGCCCCGCCGAGCATATTAATAGTCTTGTTTATCTTCACTCCTTCTGCGCGCATATTTACCAGCTGTCCGAACTCATAAATGGTCAGTGCGCTGATAGCGGTAAACAGAATACCAAAGCTGAATGCGTCATAAAGGATGCCCCCCACCAAGATGGCAACGAAGAGTACACCCGTAATAGCTCGTTTTATGAAATTATTAATCAAAATCTATTCGTTTTAATTAGTTGGACCCGTTAGCTTCTTCTTCATTGGATTTACCCTCTACGGTAACTTTGCCCTCCACAGTAACCTTTTTACCTTCTGCGGCAACTTTGGTGTCTATGGGTGCTTGTTTTTCCTTTGCGGTATTTTCAGCTTCCTCTTCTTTGATTTCTTTTTCTTCTTCTTTCAGCTTTTGGGCAAGTTCTCTTTCAGCTCTTGCGGCATCCTGACTTTCTTTAGCAGCCATGATTTCTTCCGAACGGGAAGCCCAAGGGCGTTTACCGAAGATGCGTTCAACGTCTTCCGCGAAGATTACTTCTTTGTCAATCAGTAATTGCGTCAGTTCGTTGTGTCCTTCTTTATTCTCCGACAGAATTCTCTTGGCACGGTCATACTGCTCGTTTACCATTCTCTTGACTTCTTCGTCAATCAATTCGGCTGTCTTTTCGCTGTATGGACGGTTGAAAGAATATTCATCGTTGTTGTAATAACATAAGTTCGGCAGCTTGTCGCTCATACCTAAATAAGCAATCATGCCGTATGCCTGCTTAGTCACCCTTTCCAGGTCGTTCATGGCACCTGTTGAGATGCGGCCGAGGAATAAATCTTCAGCGGCGCGTCCTCCCAAAGTAGCACACATTTCGTCCAGCATCTGCTCCTTGGTAGTGATCTGACGTTCTTCCGGCAGATACCAGGCAGCTCCTAATGCACGTCCGCGAGGAACGATTGTAACTTTAATCAATGGGTTGGCATATTCCAACAACCAGGAGATAGAGGCGTGTCCTGCTTCATGCAAAGCGATAGAGCGTCTTTCTGCTTCCGTTGTAATCTTGGTTTTCTTTTCCAGACCACCGATGATGCGGTCTACCGCATCCAGGAAGTCCTGCTTGCTTACGAATTTCTTTCCGTGGCGGGCAGCGATCAGTGCAGCCTCATTGCAGACATTGGCAATATCCGCACCCGAGAATCCCGGTGTCTGACGTGCCAGCAAGTCCACATCTACACTATCGTCTATTTTAATCGGGCGCAAATGCACGCCAAATACTTCTTTACGTTCGTTCAAGTCGGGCAGGTCCACGTGTATCTGACGGTCAAAACGTCCTGCGCGGAGCAGTGCCTTGTCGAGTACGTCTACACGGTTGGTAGCAGCAAGGATAATCACACCGCTATTGGAACCGAAGCCGTCCATTTCTGTCAGCAACTGATTCAATGTGTTTTCGCGTTCGTCATTTCCTCCCATTGCAGGGTTCTTGCCACGGGCACGTCCTACGGCATCAATCTCATCAATAAAGACGATACAGGGAGCTTTTTCTTTAGCCTGTTTAAACAAGTCGCGAACACGGGATGCACCTACACCCACAAACATTTCCACGAAGTCGGAACCAGCCAATGAGAAGAAAGGTACATTCGCTTCGCCGGCCACAGCTTTGGCAAGCAATGTTTTACCGGTTCCCGGAGGGCCTACCAGCAATGCTCCCTTGGGTATCTTACCTCCCAAATCCGTATATTTCTGCGGTTCCTTTAAGAACTCTACGATTTCCTCCACTTCTTGTTTTGCTTCGGCCAGCCCCGCTACATCTTTAAATGTAATCTTGATGGCTCCGCCTTTTTCAAAAAGCTGGGCTTTTGATTTTCCTACATTAAATACGCCGCCGGGGCCACCACTGCCGCCTCCGCTCATACGGCGCATGAAGAATATCCATAACGCAACCAGCAAGACAAGCGGGAGTACCTGAATCAGAATTGCGGGGAAAATATCCGATTTGGGCGGATAGTCGGATGAACCGTCAAAATGACCGGCTTCCTTTTCTGCCTGCAAAAACTCTTCCAGTTTATCGGTAGACGGGGTTCTACTTGTAATGACAGGGTTGCGTCCCACCTTGGTAGAGTCGGCTCCAAAAACAGCCCCTACGGCAGTCGGTTTGAGGAAAGCTTCGATTGATTTATCTTCATAACCCAATACTTTGCTGACATAACCCTTTTTTACATAGTCCTGAAACTCGCTGTAAGTTACAGCTTTGCTTCCTGCTCCTTTTGAATCACTGCCCCACCAGAGGCCGAGAAGCATAAGGGCAATAATCATATACATCCAGTTCAGGTTGAACTTGGGCATATTAACCTTATTGTTAGGTTTATTGCTATTGTTATTATTGCTATTATTATTGTCCATAATCATTAATTAGTCTAGATCGGGGATTTGAGTAAGTTTGGCATCTGCCCAGAGGTGCTCAAGATTATAAAAAGCTCTTGTCTCCGGCAAAAAAACGTGTACCAATACATCGGCATAGTCCATAGCTACCCATTCTGCATTTCGGAGTCCGTCGATTGCATAAGGCTTGCTGTCCGCACCTTTGCGTGTAAATTCCTTGATTGAATCTACTATTGCACTCACTTGACTGGGAGAATTTCCCTGACAGATAACGAAATATTTACAGATGGTATCTTCTATGCTGGTTAAATCGGCAACGACTATCTTTTTACCTTTTTTCTCTTGAATTCCTTCTTTTATTTTTTCAATTAATACTTTAGTATCGTTCATTCCTGTAATTGGGATTAATAATTCATGTTCTCTATTTGTTTATAACAAAAAAAGGTGACCCTTTGTTTCTGATAATAAACGTGATATTTTTGACAAATATACGCTGATTTATTGGATACAAGAAAGTTATCCCTCAATTTTTGTGTTTTTTAGTGGAGATACTTTTGTTTGGAAAGCTTATTTGGACATTTTTGCAAAAAAAATATCGGATTTGTTTTGAATTCCCAAAATATTTGTATCTTTGCACCCGCAAACGAAAATCATTGGGCTATGGTGTAATGGTAACACTACAGATTCTGGTCCTGTCATTCCTGGTTCGAATCCAGGTAGCCCAACAAAACACCAGCTTTTTACTGACAAAAACCCGCTAAAAATGCAATTTTAGCGGGTTTTTTTGTGCTTTGACAAATACCATCCGAAAAAAGTTGACGCTAATTCGGTGGCTAATTCGGTGACACGAATGCTCTTTTTTGATATTTTTTTGAGTGGTTCTCAAAAAAAAATAACGATGAGCCAAAAAAAGCAAACTTTCAATGTTCTTTTCTGGATAAGGAAAGGAAGAACGAATGAAAAACTGTCACCTCTTTCATGTCGGGTTACGATTTCGGGACAAAGATACGAAATTCCCACGAAACTATACCTACGGTCTGAATCATGGTCGGCAGTTGCGCAAAAGTCACTTGGTAAGACCGCCAATGACAAAGAAGCCAACCGGTATATCGAAGATTTGAAAATCACGATCGAAGATACCGTTACCAAAATCAGACAGAAAAACTACCCTCTCAACATTGAGAACTTCAAACTCATGTTTCAGACACAGGATAATGAGTTCTCTACCATCAGCACACTGTTTGATTACCATGAAATCATGGAGAAGAAAAATCTCCGTGCCAGTACATTTGTCGGCTATCACGTAACGAAGAAACACCTGCTCAACTTTATACGTATCAAATACCATGTCTCTGACTATGATTTGACCGCCATTGACAAAGCTTTCGTTTATGAGTTTTACGCCTATCTGCAAGGCTATAAGAGGGAAGGGGAGACCGTATGCGCTGTCAATGGTGCATTGAAGCATATCCAGCGTTTCAAAAAGGTGATGAATGTCGCCCTGCAAAACGAATGGATAAGCCGGAACCCTGTCTGCCTGCTCAACGCCAAGAAAACGAAAGTAGAAAGAGGATTCCTGTCCGAAAAGGAACTGAAGAGCATCGAGGAAGTCCCTTTGCCCGTCAACCTCTCCATCGTGAGGGACGTGTTTGTATTTGCTGTCTACACCGGGCTGTCATTTGTCGACATCAGTAACCTGACGAATGAAAATATAAATGTCGGTATCGACAAAAGCTTGTGGCTGAACTACTATCGTCAGAAAACGGACATACACGCCATGCTGCCTTTATTGCAACCTGCTGTCTGTATATTAAAGAGGTATGAAGCATACCACAAAGGAAAACGGACTAATCATGTATTCCCGGTACCGCCCAACCAGGTGGCAAACCGATACCTGAAAAAAGTGGCCAAGGAAGCGGGAGTAGAGAAAAATATTACCTTCCACATGGCCCGACACACTTTTGCCACCACTATCACCCTGTCTCACGGCATACCGATTGAAACTGTGTCAAAAATGTTGGGACATACCAGCATCAAGACGACGCAAATCTACGCTAAGATTCTGGACACGAAAGTCATGGACGACATGGCGGCTCTCAAAGAATTGTACACCAGAAAGGAATCTCAAAAATCACCCGATAATAAAGCCGTAAACGGATGAAAACAACCGCAACCATCAGCCAGGAAGAACTGGAGCAGAAAGCTGTCGATAGCATGATAGCATACGAGAAGAACCTCATTTCCGGACAGGAAATGAAGGAAGCAGTCACCCGTGCGCTGCATCACTACGCCAACAGGGAAGGACACCGGGAAATCGTTCTGAAAGGGTGGATTATAAAAACCATCTACGCCCTCGACAGCAGCCAACTGAAAGACCTCGACCGGGTAGCTTTCACCTGCATGGATAAACAGCCGGTTAACCCCTGATAATTAACTCACATAAAAAACAAAATCATGAAAACAGAAACCAACAGCATGAGAATCGTGAAACCTGAAAAGGAATCTGAAAAAGCAGTCGTGGAACCCCAAAAGGAGAAAGCCACCGGAAAACCGAAGTACAAACCCGTGGAACCCGTCACACTCGAAACTGTTCCGGAAGATGCCGTGTTCATCCGCTCCACGGATGTATGCAAATTGCTCAACATCAGCAACTCAACGTTAAGGAACATGCGTGCGGAGCACGCAATCCCATTCTACAAACTGGGTGGGATATTTCTCTACAGCAAAGAAGAAATCATGAATTACCTCGCATCCAATTACAGTAGAAGAATCTAGCGAAAATGGCAAAAACAGGATTATCATATTATCAGGCGGAAACCGACCGCTTTCAGGACATCAAGGTAAAACGTCTGAAGAAGCGATACGGCTGCGAAGGGTATGCAGTGTACCAGTATATCCAAAACGAGATATACCGGGTTGAAGGCTGTTATATCCGTTTCACGGACGACCAGCTTTTTGATGTTTCCGAATACTGGGGCATTGAAGAGCAACGGGTAGAAAAAATCATTGAATATTGCACGGAAGTGGAATTGTTCGACACCATCACCTGGCATACGAATCATGTACTTACTTCCGTAGATATTCAGCAGAGATATCTCGAAATCTGCCGGAGAGCCAAGAAGAAGATTGTAATACCGGAAGATATACGGCTTGTCGAGATACAAGACGTGGCTTCCGGTGTGACAGGTGCGTCGCTACCTCTTTTCTCCGGTCAGGAAATTGAGACGAAAACCGGAAAAACAGTTTATGGTTCTCCCAAACTGGATACCGGAAAACAGACCGCAACCGATATCGGAAAAGAAACCGTAATCACTGCCGGAATATCTTCCGGCGTCATTATTCCGCAGAGTTCTGCGGAAATTCCGGAAACTCCGCGGAATTCTGCGGAAAAACGGCACAAAGAAAAAGAAAGTAAAGAAAATTCCCCCTCTATCCCCCGGACTATTCCGCCGGCAAGGGATGATGAGGACAAAGTTTCACTCTCTCCGGACGGGAATAGGGGAAATGTTTCCGCAGAATCCTGCGGGAAACGTCCGGAACATGGCGAAGAATACAGTTTGAAGTTGCAGCGGCTGGGGGAAACCTGCTACAATCTGGGGTGTTCGAAAGGAGATGTCCGTAAGGTTCTGATGATAGAAAATATTGCCATGGACGACAGCCCGATATGGCAACTGATTGAAGAGTTGAAGGCGAGCGGCGGACGTTATTCGTTCACCGGAGAGGTGTTGCCCGCCCTGTGGGGACTGGTGAAGACGGGGCGCCTGCGGATGATGGAAGAGCATACGGATGAGGTGAAAGAGGGCGTTCATAACGTCAGGCAGATGCTGTCGGGTATCGGCGTGCCGAGCTACGACATGGACGAATTATGCGGAGAGGCGAAAGGCAAAGAAGATGTCCTGCAAGAGGTTATACGGGAAATACGACGATCGAAAGGGCGGATTCTTTCGGTGAGCTGTTTCATCAGGTCACGGTTGAAAAAAGCGAAGAAAAACGAATTGCAAAAAACGGCGTAAGCCACACAGTTATGAGTGAAGATAAAAACAAGACGCCGCTCTACTACCCCCGCAAAATGCGTACAGGGTGGTGCGTGGCGCACGAAGTGACAGCCGCGGGCGTCACTATCGAGAGATACGGAATACACTGCCAGACGTATGCGGAAGCATACCGACGGGCGGAAGTGATGAACCAGCAGCAACAGGCGCAAGCCCTTCAACCAGCCAACTCTGACAGCAAGAGAGGGGGTGAACGATCATGAGTGAAAAAGTAAGCACGATCACCTTGCGACTGACAGCCGAAGAAGCCGCCCAACTGGAGATACTCAAAGACATCATTGGGAAGAAGAGCGGGAGCGAAGCGATTAAATACGTCGTCAAGGAATACCCCCGTTTCTGTACCCACTACAAGCAGGAAGCGAAGGAACACGGAGAACTGAAACGAAAGTACCGGGAGCAGGGCGAAGCCGTGCGGGGTTTTCTGTCGGCACTCGACAGGTTGGAGAAAGCGGGCAGGGAGAAAGAGTAGGGGAAACGATTGCTAGCAAAATACGCTCCGGAAGATCTTGGCCAATGAAATATTTGCTAGCAGATGTTTCCGGATCGTGTACTCGAGCTGCGTAAAAGTGCTAGCGGATTCTTGTTCCCGGTTCGTTCCGGAGCAACTAATTTGCTAGCAATTAACGGGGATATCAGGTTGATGGAGCCGGGATCCCGACAGGTATGTGATAGCAAGTGAAGGTAATGGGCAAGTGCCGAACCAAGCGGATTACTTTCGCGAGCGGCTTATCGTCTGATTGCTCACCGTGCCGCCGTGTGGTTCGTGGCAATGCGTGCAGCGGGAATACCGCCGCCCACACAGCCCCGTCCCCCGCAGCAGCACTCCGTCAGTGTTTAATAGCAATATTCCTTCACCGGCAGCGTTTCTCGGACGGGCGGTGTTTCTGTGCACCGTGCCGCTTTCCTTGCTTTCCCGTAGCCACCCAATGGGCGCAAAGAAAGCCGCCCTCTGACAGTGTTTCTATGGAACGTTCTTGGGGGAAGTCTTCCCAAAAGTTACTCCTGTGTGTAACAGTCGAGGCTGGCAAAGTGGGTGATTACGGAAGTTACTACCGCCTGACGCATACGGCTCCGGCTTCCGCTCACACCCCGGCACAGCCGGACTACAAGCGACAGCCTATGCGGTGGAAACCCTTGCGGAAGGGTATCCCCTGCGGAACGGGTGACAGCTGTGATGCCCAGTGCGGTTTCGCTCCGCCCGGCACTTGCTGCCGGGACTAAGGCGAGAATCCGCTACCTCTTTTCGTCTGACAACAGGAACGGAAGTGTTAGCCAGGAGTGCAGCCCTGCGGTGCGGGGTTCCCGGGTTTACGGTTGAGTGGGTTTGTATTGTGGAAGTAAGCACCCTTCGTCGTCCTTCGGGCGCGTGCAGACGTGATGCTGCGTGCGCCGTGACAGCAATTGTTTTCCTTCCGTCTTCCTTTTTGGGGGACACCCAAAAAGAGACCGGCAGAAAAACAAAGGGGTAGCGATATTCAACATAACGGGTCATTATGCCCGCACGCCTTGCCATTCAGGCAAGTCGGGTGCATAATGCGTGGTTATGTTTAATATGGATTGTTTTATTTTTCCGCCCCCAGGCGAAAAAAGCCATGCGGAGTGGAAACGCCACCACCCCGACCACCGCCCCTTAGTTACTTCTGCCACTCCCGGGCCGTGCGGTTTTCTGACCTGTTGCGGGTGCTTCCTGCGGGTTGCGCCTGGCGGCGTGCCCGGCTAACTGTTTACACCTTTCGGAACATTGGAAATTCCCGGCGGTCGGCTTCGCCGTCCGCTCCATGAAGCGGGGCGAAGCGCCCCGCCGAAGAGTGCAAATAACAAATCCGTGACAATCGGGCAAATGTCACAAAATAAAATAGTAAAAAACGTAAGTTCTCAAAACTTATATTAAACAGAATAGAAATGAAAGAATCACATACAGGTATTGGTATCTGCCGTTGCTACCAATGCCGAATGAAAAAAAAGAACTGCAGCACATCGGGACGTAAATCGCTCAAACGGGCAATCAACAAGTTTCGCCGCAAGCAATTGAAGTTAGACAAAGTAACCAGGCACAATCACTTCGGCGGATATTGGGCCTAAGACTAATACATGCTTTTATCCGCCCCACACTGCACAGGAACACATTTTTTTCCTTTTTTCATCTACCTCTCCAAGGGCATGGATGAACGGCAGACAAGAAATTTCAGATAAAAATACCGCACGACGTAGGAGCGCAGGATATTTTTATCTGAAATAGCGTAGCGGTTCTTGACTGACGGACGGCCGTGACCTATCTTTGTAGAAGAAAAGAGGAAAAATACGCTGTAAAACAGCAAACTTATCATTTATACTTTCCCGTCACTTTATAGATAATTGCGTTTCTGTCTGTGTCATTCTGTTTATTTACGGATAGAACCATACGGGAATAAAACGTAAAAACTCCCGAAAACAGCCGGAAAAGAAGCAAAAACGTACTTGAAACCCTTCGAGATGTTTTCAAAAATTCATCAGACGTTTTTTTTATTTCGTCAGACGTTTTTTGAAAAACTCCTGATGTTTTCTATGAGACTTTCAGAAGCATATTCCGTTCACCAAATACCCGCAAATGAAAAGCCCGGTGAAATGATTTCTCATTCATCGGGCTTTTTCCTTGGTTTGTTTGCGATGTACGGAACGAGGATAATGCGCTAGCAGGCGTTTTCTTCGTTACCGGTCATTGTTTAAGCTGCCGGGTCTGGAGCTTCTCCGCCGCCTTCGTCAGGTTTCGGATTTGGTTTCTCATCTCCTCCTTCGCCATCTTCGTTCGCTGCGCTTGCTCCTGCCTTGGAGAAAGAATACATTGAAACGGCTTCCTTGATTTCGGCAGAAGGAACATAGATAACACGTGCTTTTTTCACACTGCTTGCTCCACACTTGCTGGCATCCTCGGTGCCTTTACCGGAAACGGAAGGACGGAATGAACCGAGATCTCCCAGGCGGACGGGTGAACCGTTTGCGAGGTTGCGCTTGATAACGACCATCAATGCGTCAAGAACTGCCTTGATGTCAGAGCCGGTCAGTGTACAACGGTCTGCGATCTGGTCAACGATTTGTTTTTGTTTCATTTCTGGAGCGAGCACTACCTGCGCATAGTATTTTGCTGCAGCGGCTTTGTCCTGCGGATTCTTGCGCAAAGCGGGTTTGATTGTAATTGCCATGTTAATTAGTGTTTTAATGATTAATAATGTTGCAAATCTACATATACGTGCGTGGGCGTGCGGACGTATGTTCTTATCTGTGATGATACGTGTTTCATCATACGATTATGTACATGAAAAAAGGGCTGCGGTTTGTATTCCGCAGCCCTCCAAACAGGGGTTTTCACTCCGATCGTAAAGTTTACTCCTTAATCGTTTCTCCTTTCATCGTCTTTCACGGGACTGTCTGCCCCGGTGAGCCAAACAAAAATTTTACCGATAACTTTCAATACCTTCAACGTCGTTCTCCAAAATGGTTTCATAATGACCTCCTTTTTAATTGTTTCCCGCAAAGGTAGGGGAAATGAAGAATGAAGAATGATGAATGAAGAATTGGCTGCGCTTTCATACATTTACATCTGCATAGTAATTCTTCATTCATCATTCTTCATTCATCATTCTTCATTAAATACCCGTATTCGACGGAGACACAGAAGCAGGGGCATTGTTTGATGTACTCGCAGGGTTCTATGGTACCGTTGTGGTTGAGGTCGGGCGAGAGGTCGCGGTGACCGCAAATCTTTGCTCCGTGGTAGGTGAGCAGCAGGAAGCGGAGAAGGGTTTCAAGGCTTTGTTTTTGTGCGTCGGTGCGGGTGTCGGCGGCACGTCCGGAAGCATCCAGACCTCCTTCGTAGGCAACTCCTATCGACGGGGTGTTGTAGCCTTTGGCGTGGGCTCCGATGTGGGTGATGTCGCGCATGTGGTGTATTGTTCCGTCTTTGGTGATGTAATAGTGATAGCCACATTCGGCAAAACCTTGGCGTTTGTGCATGGAGTCGAGGGCTTCCGGGGTGAGGTTGCTTGTGCAAGGGGATGCGGTGCAGTGCACCACAATCAGGGTGATGTTTCTTTGTTTAATCATTGTTTTTTGTGGGTGATTATGTGGATGATTTTTAGTTGTGTATTCTTGTTCTACCCCCCTTCCGTCCCCCTTTGGGGGAGACGCTTGTCGGGGGAAGTGCTCTTCCCCCTTGCCGCAGGGCGTTCCCCTAGCGAAGAGGGTTCGGGCTGTAGCCGTAGGAGCTGCTGCACTAGGGCTTAAAAGGGTGAGCCGAAAGAGATGGTTATCAGTTCCTTTTGTTTGGGGGTGAGGATGCGGTTACTTAACTGGTAGTTTGTTTCTTGCAATGCTTCGAGTAGTTCGGTGTCGTCCTTTATCCACTGTTTGAGGCGGATAGAAGCGGACGCAGGTGCAATATTCGGGAAATAGAGAACGGCCAGTTCTTTGAAACCGTAGCTACGGTTGGTCAAACTTTGGCAGTTGTTTTGTTGGTGCATGTTGGTATACATAATTATAGTGTTGGTTTACAGATGTAAAGATAGGCTTTTTAGTGGCTGGTTGTCACCTGTATACTTGGTAGATATAGTTATATATGTTTGTTGGCAGAGGAAATTTGTGATATTCGGGCAATTGTCACGAATTTCTTTTGTCCGTAACTTTTCGGCGGGGCGTCTGCCCCGCTTCGTGAAGCGGACGGCGAAGCCGACCGCTGGGAATCTCCGATATTCTGCAAAGACTGTCCGCAGGGTGCAAACAGTCAGCCGGGCACGCCGCCAGGCGCAGCCCGCAGGAACAGGAAACCCGCAAGAAGTCGGAAACCCTGCCGGAAACCGGGAAAGGCAGGAGTAACTAAGGGGTGGTGGTCGGGGTGGCGGCTTGCCGCCACAGTGGTGGCGTTTACATTCCGCAGGGCGCAGTCCGTAAGGGTGGACATTAAACGGAGTAACTTTATGCCCGTTCCTGAAACAACGGAAAAGCCCGCAAACAGCAGGAATATTTGGAAGATGCTGTTATGTTGAATTAAAGCACAAAATCCGGAACGGTTTTGTGACTAATTAAACATAATTGCTCTTCCGGATTTCCTGCGCAAAAGCTGCACTCCACTAGAAAAACCGGAAGACCACGGCGCTAGCAACATCACGTCAGCACGGCGGCGAAAGCTTTCGACGCCTCTAGTTCAAACGGACAAACCCGCTCAATCATAAAACACGGGAACCCCGCACCGCAGGGCTGCACTCCTGACTAACAGCCCGTTCCTATAGTCAGACGAAAAGAGGTAGCGGATTCTCGCCTTAGTCCCGGCGTTAGTGCCGGGCGGAGCGAAACCGCACCGGGCATCGCAGCTGTCACCCGTGCCGCAAGGGCTTACATTCCGCTAAGGATATCATCCGAAAGGGTCCCCATCGCATAGGGTGCTGCTTCCTTTGCTGTATTCGGCAAGTGAGGGAGCGGCAACCGGAGCCGGATATAAGACGGGAGTAACTTCTGCTATCGTCCGCAAGGGTGTCCACCGCATAGGCTGTCGCCTGTGGTCCGGCTGTGCCGGGGTGTGGGCGGGAGCCGGAGCTGAATGCATCAGGCGGTAGTAACTTCTGTAATCACCCACTTGGCAAGCCTCGACTATTATACACCGGAGTAACTTTAAAGAAACTTTCCCCAAGAATCTCCCATAGAAACACTGCCGTAGGGCGGCTTTCTTTGCGCCAGTCCGACGGCTACGGGAAAGCAAGGAAAGCGGCACGGTGCACAGAAACACTGAACGTCCGAGAAACGCTGCCGGTGAAGGAATGTTCCGATTAAACACTGACGGAGTGCTGCTGTGGGGAGCGGGGCTGTGTGGGCGGCGGTATTCCCGCTGCACGCATTGCCACGAACCACACGGCGGCACGGTGAGCAATCAGACGAAAAGTTTCAAGCATGACTTTTTTCCAGTTTGCTAGCACATACCTGGCAGGATCCCGGCTTCATCAACCTGTTATCCCCTGCCAACTGCTAGCAGAATCCGGCAGCCGGCTTCTTCCAGGACGAAACATTTGCTAGCACTATTCCCGAGCTGCAGTAGTTGATCCGGAAAAATCTGATAGCAAATCTTTCCTACTGCAGCCGGGGTGAGCTATACAGCCATCGGTTCCTCTTTGATAATCGAGATTTCCAGTGCGTTTTCAATCTTGGTCAAAGTTTCGAGTGAAAGGTTCTCCCGTCCTCTCAACACCTTTGAGATGTATTGCGGGCTGCAATTCATTTTTTCAGCCAATTGCTTTTGGCTCATTCCTAATTCTTCCATCCTGTCCAGCATCAGCATGGCAATATTTTGCGAATGTCGGAGCCAAGACTTGTTTGTTTCAAGGAAGTCAAACAGCTCACGCCATTTCGAAGGCGTTGGAGAAGCATGTTCTTCAAGCCTTTGTGCGATAGATTTCATACGATTTTCCATATCATTCCTCCCAAATTATAATTCACTAATATACTCTATAAACCCTTCGTCGTCAATGATTCCTTCTTCAAGCAGGTAGCGTCGAACCCTGTCTATTTTCACAAGTTCCTGCCTGGTGTGCTCTCTTTCCTGCATCGTAGCCGTCAGCTTGATGGCGCCTCCGGTGATGATGTAGTTGCCTTGAATCAATTTGATAGCGTATAGCCGGAGCCATGACGAGTGACCGTATTTACGTTTTAACCGGGCCTTTTCTTTTTGCAGCATCATATCCGAAGCCTGGTTGTTGTCCAGCGGGCGGAATATCTTGCTTAAATCGGTTTCCGGGGAGATGTCCATTATGATGTATCGAAGGCGTTCACTATCTTCAATAGTATCGCTGATAGCTTCTTTTATATCTGTTATTTTAAAGTAGGCGTTCAAGTCATCTATATTCTCCTTGAAGAAAGTGCGTAGCCAAACCACGTCGGCCCAGTTGTTGAACACCTTATAAAATTCGTTATCATCCTCGCCTTCAAAGTGTACAGCCCATAATTTTCTGTCTCCAGTAATGTCGTCAAATGTCATATCTCCTTGTTTTATAGTAAGACAAAGATACGCAAAAGTAACGAGATAATAAACTTATAGGTTGATTATTTAGCAAGAAAAATGTTTTATTTAGTTGGTTTAGTGGTTGTATGGTAGATGGTGGTGTCTGTGTCCCAGTCATTAATTTCATCATTCGTGTTTATTTGCAGACTGTCAATGAGAGTTTTTTGATGAGTTATTTCCGGTTGTTCGCAGCCTCCTATCAGTTGTATAATGAATATTATTCCTGCTATAACGATTCCTGCTATGGTATTATTGATAACATTTCTTTTTAAGCCTTTAATATAAGAATTCTGATACCTTTTATTTTGCATAATTTATATTTTTTACGCTGTGAAGTTAATAAATTAAATGCGATATTTATCATTATTTGTCACTTTAATTAGGTTTATCCGATTAAAAACGATACCTTTGTATTACAAAACTTGAATCCTCAATGGGATATTAAAAGAGGGTTTTTGCCAAAGTCGGTGTCTAATTCGGTGACACTACGAAAATAGGAAGCTGTTAATTCATTATGAATGAGACTATAAAGGAATTAAAGTTTGAGGGCAGGTAGCCCAACAAAATCAACGTCAATTTAGATAGAACCCTGCTAAGAATTAGTTTTTGCAGGGTTTTATTGTTTCCGGACATTCATAGTCAAGAGAAACGCAAATTTGCTGTGAAAAGAAGCTGTGAAGTTGATGTTTAAGAAATAAATCTTTAAACAAGCTGTATAAGCTTGTTTAGCAGAAAAGAGAAACAGGTTTTATTGCTCAAGCGAGCATAAAACCTGTTTCTTTTATTTCTCTAAATCGGGCAGAGGATTATTCTTCTGCTTTAATTGATTCGTCGATTACTTTAATTTTTTGTAATACCAGTTCCAAGTCTGCTTTCAACTTGTCTACCTTGCGGTTCAGTTCGGTCAACAGGCTGCTGCCTTTCTTGGAAGTAGAAGTTAGGAAGCCCAGATTGTTCTCATAAGTCTGAAGTTCATTCTTCATATTCTCATAAGTACGTACCAGTTTCTCGCGTTCTCTATATAAAGATTGAGTGCCGCCCCCCTGGATATTGCTAATGTTCGAACGGAAGTTGCTTAACTTCTTGTTGGAAGCATTGATGTTGAAACGGTCGAATAACTGATCGATCAATCCGTGATATTGCTTGTATAGCTTATCTTTTTCTTTGAACGGCACATGACCGATAGAGTTCCATTCCTTCATCAAATCCCGAACCAGATTGCTTGCTTCTTCGGTATCCATGTTCTCATCGATAGCGGATAACTTTTCGATCAATGCTTTCTTCTTTTCCATATTCTCTGTTTCGACAGAGCGTTGTGAAGAAGTGGCCTTGTTCTTTTGCTCAAAGAAGTAGTCGCAAGCTGTGATAAACCGTTTCCAGATTGCATCCGAGTGTTTTTTGGCAACCGGTCCGATGGTCTTCCATTCTTTTTGAAGTTTGGTCAGTGCATCGGCAGTTACTTTCCAGTCTGTACTGTCTTTCAAGGCTTCCGCTTTTTCGCAGAGCGCTTTTTTCTTTTCCAGATTCTCGTTCATTCCTTCTTTCAGACTTTTGAAGAATTCTCCTTTCTTCTTGAAGAAATCATCGCAGGCATGGCGGAAACGCTCGAAGATCTTCACATTCATCTTTTGCGGCGCAAAACCGATAGTTTTCCATTTGTTTTGCAGGGCAATCACTTCCTGGGTCTTGTTTTCCCAGGCAGAGAATGTTTTTAGTTCATCATACTCAATCGCTTCAACGATTTCGCAGATGACGGTCTTTTGATCCAAATTATGCTGTTCGGCTTCTTTCAACGATTCGAAGTGCTGCTGATGGCGGCGGTTGACAGCGGTAGAAGCTGCTTTAAACCGATTCCAGATTTCATCACGCAGTTCTTTGGCTACCGGACCTGTATCGCGGAACTCCTGATGCAACTTCTGAAGTTGGTGGAAAGCGGAAACAACATCTTCCTCGTCAGCCAACTTTTCGGCAGCTTCGCAGAGATGCGTTTTGATTTCTAGATTCTTTTTGAAGTCATATTCGCGGAATTCATTGTTCAGTTTCAATAAATCGTAGAACTTCTCTACATATAATTGATAGTTTTTCCAAAGTTCATTCACTTTACCTTGCGGCACCAGTTTTGTGTCATTCCATTGCTGTTGCAGCTTCTTGAACTCCGTATAAGATTTGTTGGCGTCATCTCCGGATTCCACCAATTCTTTCAGTTCTTCAATAATGGAAAGTTTCACTTGCAGGTTTTCTTCCTTCTGGCGTTCCAACTCGGCAACCTGTTTACTGCGTTTTTCCTTGATAACCCCCATCAGGCGTTTGAATTCTTCTTCCGTCGGGTCCTCTTCGGCAACAAAATCTTCAATGTTTCCACCGTTGTCTGTAAACTGTACCTTAGCAGCTTCCAACTCGGCATTATGTAACTTGTAGAATGATTGTTTCAGATTGTCAATATCCTGCTTGTTCGCATTTTCAGCATCTTGCGCAAGCTCTTTTAGCTGGTTTAGTACATCTTCCTTAGTGGCAGGTTTAGGAGCTGCTTCAGGTTGAACTTCGGCAGTAACATCTTCAGCCGGAGTCTCTGTAATAGCTTCAGAAACCTCGACTGTTTTCTTTTCTTCTTCTAATTCCCCTTGGTTCAAGGGTTGATTAGTGTCATGAGCGTCCATCATTGTATATTAGTTTTGGGTCACAAATTAATGAAATAAAACGATTACTTCATACTATTTTGCTTATTTTTTTTTGTTTATCGTGTTTTTATGACAATAAAACGGTTATTCCCATGTACAACATCATTCCGATGATGTCATTTGTAATGGCTATAAACGGACCTGTTGCAATGGCTGGATCGATTTTGAACTTCTCCAGCGTCATCGGTACCAGTGTCCCGAAAATAGAAGCGAACATTACCACGGCAAACAGGCTGATGGATACGGAATAGGTGACCGTAGCCGTTGCGCCGAACCTGATAAAGTTGTAGGTGTATACTAATAAGGAGATAATAGTGGCATTAATTAAAGCTACTACCGATTCCTTGGTAATCTGCTTGAAGGTATTTTTAGCGTCCAGCGAGCTGTTTGCCAAACCCTGTACGATGATTGCCGAAGATTGTGTTCCGACATTTCCTCCTGTACCACCGATTAGCGGGATGTACAGTGCCATTTCGGGATGGGCAGCAAAGGTGGAGTCGAAATTACCCAATATCATAGAGTTGCCGATTCCGCCGATCATACCGATTAATAACCAGGGGAGGCGGGCGGTGGTCTGTCTCAATACATTATCGTCTGTTTCTACGTCCTGCGAAAGACCGGATGCCAACTGATAGTCACGTTCCGACTGCTCACGGACTTCATCCATGACGTCGTCGACGGTGATTTGTCCCACAAGCCGACCGATACTGTCGACAACGGGGATAGCCACCAAGTCATACTTCTCAATCGCCTGTACTACCTCGTCAATGGGAGTATCTACGTGTACCGAAATCGGATCTTTCTGCATCACGTGTTTCACTTTCGATACAGAAGGGGAAGTAATCATCTTTTTGAGCGGGAAGATACCTCGCAGACGTTCGTCATCGTCAATGACATATACATAATAGATTTCGTCCAGTTCTTCCGCCTGTTGCCGCATCTCTTTCAGACATTCGGGCATACTCCAGTTTTCGTTGACAAGTACCATTTCCGTACCCATCAAACCACCGGCGGTATTTTCGTCGTATTTCAACAAGTCGACGATGTCTCCTGCCTGTTCGATGTCCTCGATGTGCGAAAGAACCTCTTCCTGCTTGTCTTCATCGAGTTCACGCATCAGGTCTACGGCATCATCCGTGTCCATGTAGTCAACGAAGCGTTTGGCGATTGTCTCCGAAGGAAGCATTTCGAGCAGCTCTTTACGAGCATCTTCGTCCATTTCGACAAGCACGTCGGCGGCAATTTCGTTATCGAGCAGGCGATAGACGAACTTAGCCTCTTCCGCATTCAGGTCATTGCACAATTCGGCGATGTCGGCCGGATGGAGGTCGATGAGAAGACCTTTTACCTTGTCGGCGTCTTTTTGCTCAATAAGGTGTTTAACGTTGTCAATGTATTCCTCGTTCATCGTTGTCAATTACAAATTACGAATTACAAAATCCAGTTCTCTGCTCACTGTTGCCCGCCAATTATTGGGCGTTGCCGGCTGTCTTTAATGCTTCTTCCACTTTATTGGTCAGATCGATAAATTCGGCTACCGATAGTTGTTCCGGGCGTTTATTAAATAAGATGTCCTCCGTGAGCGGACAATCTTTGCCTAAAATAGGTTTGATGGAGTTGCGCAATGTTTTCCGTCGCTGGTTGAAGGTCGTTTTCACTACTTGCTTGAACAGTTTTTCGTCGCATCCCAACTCTTTAGTCTCGTTGCGTGTCATACGGATAACAGCACTTTTCACTTTGGGAGGCGGATTGAACACGTGTTCGCTGACAGTGAACAAATATTCCACTTTATACCATGCCTGTATCAATACGCTAAGGATACCGTATGTCTTGCTGCCCGGTCCGGCTGCAATACGTTCGGCTACCTCTTTTTGAATCATTCCCGTGCAACAGGGGACGATATCTTTGTTGTCCAGCATCTTGAAAAAGATTTGGCTGGAAATATTATACGGGTAATTACCAGTCAGTACGAAAGGCTTCCCGTCGAACAACCGGTGAAGATTCATTTTCAAGAAGTCATCCTCGATGATGTGGTCTTCCAGTGACGGATAGGCTTCGCGAAGATAAGCAACCGACTCATAGTCAACTTCTACGACCTTTACCAATCGGTCTTTCTTTACTAGAAACTGGGTCAATACTCCCATACCCGGCCCCACCTCTAAAATAGGCAGTTCGGGGAAGGTGTCGACTGTATCGGCAATATCTTGCGCAACTTTCAGATCTTTCAGAAAGTGTTGTCCGAGAAACTTTTTAGGCTTTACTAATTTCATTTACCAACTAAATAATTACTTTTGCAGCTGACAAAGGTAATTCTTTTAAATGAAGAACGTACCACTATTTATTAAAAAATAAATGATGTGTCAGCGAAGCTAATGAAGAATTAAGGATGAAGAAACTATTAAAAAAGACGCTGAAACTGATATTACCGGTTGTTTTAGGCGGCTTTATCTTATTCTGGGTATATCGCGACTTTGATTTTACAAAAGCGGGCGATGTGTTGTTACACGGTACAAATTGGTGGTGGATGCTCTTCTCGTTATTGTTCGGAGTGTTTGCACAAGTCTTTCGTGGTTGGCGGTGGAGACAAACATTGGAACCGTTGGACGCTTTCCCGAAAAAGAGCGATTGCGTGAATGCTATCTTCATTTCATACGCTGCCAGTCTGGTGGTTCCCCGGATCGGGGAGGTGAGCCGTTGCGGAGTGTTGGCGAAATATGATAATGTCTCGTTTGCCAAGTCGTTGGGAACAGTCGTTACGGAGCGGTTGGTCGATACGTTGACTATTCTCCTCATCACAGGCATCACTGTATTGCTCCAATTACCGATATTCGTCACTTTCCTTCAGCAGACCGGAACGAAAATCCCTTCATTAATCCACCTTTTGACTTCGGTATGGTTTTATATCATTCTGTTTTGTTTTATTGGTGTGGTGATACTTCTTTATTATTTAAGAAAAACGCTGTTCTTCTATGAACGGGTGAAAGGATTTGTATTGAATATATGGGAAGGAATTATGTCTTTAAAAGGCGTGCGCAACATTCCCCTCTTTATTTTTTATACACTGGCTATTTGGGCTTGTTACTTTCTCCATTTCTATTTTACATTCTATTGCTTTGCCTTTACGGCACATTTGGGTATCCTTGCGGCATTGGTCATGTTTGTCGGCGGCACGTTTGCCGTAATTGTGCCTACCCCTAACGGAGCGGGACCCTGGCATTTTGCCATCATTTCTATGATGATGCTTTATGGAGTAAACGTGACGGATGCCGGAATATTTGCCCTGATTGTACACGGTATTCAAACCTTTTTGGTTGTTTTATTGGGTGTGTACGGCTTGGCTGCTCTGCCGTTCACCAATAGACATCGGGCGTAAATTTTTAGCTAAAAGTGTATATTCTTACATGTTTTTGCCAACCTCCTTTGTCATCTGAAAACTTTTCCATAACTTGGCACTGTTTAATTATCAGATTTAAAATAGTTTTAAAATATTTATTAAGTAGATGTTCATAATTGGTTTATATCATAAGGTTTTGATACCTTTGCCTCATAAAATTCAAATATGCACTTATGGGCAAAATCAAANTAAGTAGATGTTCATAATTGGTTTATATCATAAGGTTTTGATACCTTTGCCTCATAAAATTCAAATATGCACTTATGGGCAAAATCAAATCAATCATATTAAAGGATTCCGAACGCTTGGCGTTGGAAACGGGTTTCCGACAGGGAGACAGCCATTGCTTTCGGATGCGCTGTCGTGCCGTACTGCTCAAATCGACTGGACTTTCCAGCAAGGCCATAGGTTTGCAGACGGAGATGTCACATGTATCTGTCAACTCTTGGGTAAAACGTTTCTTGTCGGAAGGCATCGACGGCTTGCAGACCCGTCCCGGCCGTGGGCGAAAACCTATCATGGACTGTACGGACGAGGAAGTTGTTCGCAAGGCCATAGAACAGGACAGGCAGAGCGTCAGCAAAGCTCGGGAAGCCTGGCAGAAGGCCACTGGCAAGGAAGCGAGCGACCTGACATTCAAGCGTTTTTTATCAGCCTTGGCGCAAGATATAAGCGAATAAGAAAACGCCCAAGGGGAGTCCCCTCGCCGCAACTCTATGCGTATAAGACCGAGAAGTTGCAAGAACTTGAACATCTGAACATAAACGGCAAGATAGACCTCTATTACGCCGATGAAAGCCATGTGTGCACCGAAGGCTATGTGCCTTACGGCTGGCAATTCCGTAACGAAGACGTGTATATCCCATCCCAAAAGGCACAAAGGGTCAACATCTTCGGCATGATAGACAGGAACAACCGCTATCATGGGTTCACCACGACTGAAAGTATTGACGCGGACAAGGTCGTTGAATACCTTGACACCTTTTCCTTGAACATAAAGAAAGATACGTTCATCGTGCTTGACAATGCGAGCGTACATCGAAACAAGAAAATAAAGGAATTGAGAGAACTGTGGGAGAAACGCGGACTTTTTCTCTTTTACCTTCCACCGTATTCCCCTCACCTGAATCTTGCAGAAACCTTGTGGAGAATAATGAAAACTAAATGGATCAGACCGCAGGATTATGCAAGTAGCGACAACCTCTTTTACACCGTCAATAGGGCATTGGCGGCTGTCGGGGATACCTTGGGTATTAAACTTAAACATAATGCTGCTTAATTTTAATTAGTTACTTANTACACCGTCAATAGGGCATTGGCGGCTGTCGGGGATACCTTGGGTATTAAACTTAAACATAATGCTGCTTAATTTTAATTAGTTACTTAAAAATAGCGGTGATACGATAACCATGAATGTTTCGGCATCTATGCCAACTCCGAAACAAGAAACTATGCTTGAATCAAGAACAGTTGTTGATCAGATTACAAACAATTATATATCATTAAAATGGACAAATACTGATAAAAAAGCTTATGCTATTACTCTTTATACCGACAGTAACGGGCAACAATTAATGGGGCGGCCGTCTTTTAATATTGATCGTTATAGTGACGATATGAAATCCGTGTATTTTAATGCAAGTTTTAATTCAGGATTTAAAGAAGCATATTTTCATTATCCCTATGGTATTAATACCGCTGATAAAAAAGCTAAAGTTCTGACTATACCGGCAGAACAAACTAAGGCAGGTTTTAAAAAATACAATGTAATGATTTCAGATAAAATAACGCCAACTAAATCCGGTGATTTGTCTGTAACGTATAAACAGTTGACATCAATCGTATATGTAGAAGTAGAGAATATTCCTGAAGGTAAAACTATTGATAACATTACTTTTTATCCATCCAATAATGATGGAGGTTCAGCTAAAACAGTTGTTTTAGACAAATTGACTTTAGGATTCAATGAAACCCAAACACTGACTCAAACTTATGAGTCGAGTTTAGATTCGGAAAAGTGGATGATATATACATTTAACGAAGGTGAAGAAGCTGGTAAATGTATGTTTATTATCTATCCGCCGGCTATGAATAGTGTTAAGGCGGATGATATGACTTTCACTGTAAACTATACAGACGGAACTAAGAAGAATTCAAAATTATCTTCTAATAGTGTAGGTGTAAAGATGCTTCAAGCTTTTAATGCTTTGAATGCAGGAGAAGTGTTATGTCTGACTATACCAGGCTCTCCGGCAACATCGGCTAACTAAAGATATCTATTATAGTGCAGTTAACAAAATCCTCAATCTAACTGCCGGATTTATACACTAAAAATATTGGAGCATTCTTTTTCTATCCAGTTAAATTCAAGCGTCTCGACGTTTTGATTAAAATGACGAAGAATTTAAGAGAAAACGTTTCATCGTTTTATCCAAAATGCCGAGGCGTTTTTTTGTGATTCGAAATTGCTGTGAATCAGCTTTCCCTTTTGCTTTTAGCATAATTGGAAAGTATTGTTTTTATAAAATAAAAATATATTATACTATGAACAGATTTTTGTATTTATCATCAGCTTTGTTTCTTTCTGTAAGTAATTCGTCTTGTGTTAAAGATAAGATTGATGTAGATAAGCCCAATTTACTTGTAATTATGACTGATGAACATTCTATAAGGACTTTGGGGTGTTATAGAGAACATATGGCAGAATGTCAGAGAAACTTGTGGGGAAGTTCGCTTAAAATAGAGACCCCAAACATCGACAGGCTTGCTTCTGAAGGAGCTTTATGTTTGAACTTTTTCACTTCCGCACCTGTATCAACACCGGCCAGGGCGTCATTCCAGACTGGACTTTATCCTGCTGCTGCAGGGGCGCCTATCAATGGTATGCCAATGGATTCAAATCTCATGACTTTTGCTGATGTACTTTCTGAAAATGGATATTCGACTACTTACGTTGGCAAATGGCATCTGGCAGGAGTTCCTAAAATTCCTGGCAGAATGTACTACGAGCCTGGCTTTTCTTTTGGGTGGCAGAATAGAAACTATATGTTTGAGACAGATCACGAGAAGTGGTATAAGGTGAAAGAAAAACCCAATAGAATATACATCACCAATAAGAATAAAGAAGGGGATGATGCTTATGAATACAGTACTGACTTTTTGACAAATAAAGTCATTGAATTGTTGGAAGAACGTGATAATCGTCCGTTTTGTATGATGCTGTCGATTCCCGACCCTCATTCACCTGATCTGTGCAAGGAACCTTACATATCACAGTATGCTAAAATTGAAATTACCAACCCATCTACAAATACTGAAGAGTTGCTTAATGCTCGTCCGGGATGGGGGATAGGGGGAAAAGCTCAAGCAGAAAAATTTGTTCCTAAAAATATCCGGAATTATTTTGCTATGGTTAAATGTATAGATGACAATGTTGGAAAAATCTTGAAATATCTGGATGATAATAGTCTGACTGATAATACGATAGTTGTTTTTACATCCGATCATGGAGACATGCTTTATAATCACATGAGAGTTGATAAAGGTTGCCCTTATGATGATGCAATAAGAGTTCCTTTTATTGTGAGATATCCTTCACGTATAATGTCGGGGAAAGTGATAAAAAGAGCTTTGAATACAACTGATTTTCCTCCTACTATATTGGGACTGATGGGCTTTAATGAATTGGGTGAAGTTCATGGTGAAGATGAGAGCTGTATTTTGAAAGATACAGTCAGTGTCGTGGAGAATGGCAGAATGGTATACATCACTGACTCTCCTTTTAGTGAGTGGACTGCTATCACAGATGGGAAATACAAGCTTGTTTTGTCATGCAAGGATAAGCCTTGGTTACTCGATATAGAGAAAGGCCCTTTGGAAATTCAGAATTATTATGATGCTCCTGAATATTCGGATATTAGGAAAAGATTTCAAGATGAATTAATTTTAAAAATGAAGAAATATGATGAACCTGCTTTAAAATTAGATCGTCCTTTCCTATATAGCAGTGACGATGATATAACATATAAATCTCCTTATTATGGAATGAACAGAAAACAGATTAGTGAGGTTGAAAAGGGAACTTTGGAGAAATATATTATCGAAATGCATAGAGATTATTATCGAAAATATTAAGAATGAAGTAGTTTTTGTACTTATATTGTGATTTTAATCACAGAAAGTTTCCGTTATTTAAGAAAAAGTTATCATATTTGCATCATAATATGACATCAGATAACTTGAATAAAAAAATAATAACAAAAAATAATAACATATGAGTTCGGATTTATTGAAAGGATTACCAAGTTTGGCCAATGAATCTGTGGCTAAACAGGTGACGGATATTTTGACAGATTTAATCGTGTCGGGAAAGATTAAACTTGGCGAGTATCTCCCCACTGAGGAAGACTTGTGCCGCGAGTTCGGAATAGGCAGAAGTTCTGTAAGGGAAGCCATCAAGACCCTTGAGTCGAGGGGAATGGTAAAGAAGTTTCACGGCAAGGGGATGGTAGTGATAGACGAAAGCGCGGCGGCTACTGCCAAACTGCTGCAGATATCGCTGAAAATGAAAAAAACTACGATGAAGGATATCATGGAGTTCCGAAACTCGATAGAAATCAAGATGACGGAGTTGGCTGCCAAACGTGCCACCGACGAACAGATACAAATTATTTCCGGTCATTTGGAAAAGATGAAGAACGAGGAGTACAAGCTTGACACATTTGCTGAATTCGACTATAATTTCCATAAATCAATAGCCGACGCTTCCGGCAACAGTGTGTTCTCGCTGATGATGGAAACCATGCGTCCGATGCTTTATAATCATATCATATATACGCTGAATCCTACATTCAATCCTGAACATTCGAACCATTATCACGAAAAAATCCTTCAAACCATCAGGGACAGGAATCCTGAAGAGGCGGTAGAGGCCATGCGTTTGCATCTGACCGGAACGGAAAGGATAATAGAAGAACTTGAAGGCGTAAACGTCACTATATAGGTGGCTGCCCATCACGATAATTCAAGCCCTGCCATTGCCGATATGTCTGTCGGCGATGGCAGGGCTTTTGTTTTTAACATATAATATTTATTGAAAAATTTACAGAAAAGCTTGTTTGTATGATAATAAGAATGTATTTTTGTGCAGATGTCAGACAACATAGCTCGTGCGTGTAGCTTTCGAACAACAATTGTTGTATTATTCAATCTGGGCGTGTCTGATGAGTATTATTCATTTTTAAGATATAGCGTCAAAAAACATTTTAACAAACTTAATTTAACTTATGACTTCCAAGATATTAAATAGTTTGCCTCATTTAGCCAATGACTCTGTGACTAAGCAGGTGACAGACATACTGTCGGACTTAATAGTTACAGGCAAAATTGTAGAAGGGGATTTTTTGCCAACAGAAGAAGATTTGTGCCATGAGTTCGGTATAGGGCGTAGTTCGGTGAGAGAGGCCATCAAGACGCTTGAGTCCAGGGGTATGGTGAGAAAACTCCATGGCAAGGGGGTGGAAGTGATAGACGAGAGTGCCAAGGCCACAACCGAAATGCTTCATATATCGCTCCGGATGAAGAAAACGACGGTACGTGATTTTATGGAATTCAGAAAGTCTATGGAAATCAAGATGACCGAAATGGCTGCCTGTCGTGCCACGTCTGAACAAGTGAAAACCATCGAAGAAGTTTTAGAGAAGATGAAGACGGACGAATACAGACTTGAGACATTTGCCGATTACGACTTCATGTTTCATAAATCGATAGCCGATGCTTCGGGCAACAAAGTCTTTTCGCTGATGATGGAGACCATCCGCCCCATGCTTTATTCTCATATCATTTATACGCTCAACCCGAATTTCAATCCGGAGCTGTCGAACCATTTCCATGAAACCATACTTGAGGCCATAAAAGCTAAAGACCCCAATGCAGCATCAGCCGCCATGGCTGCACATTTGGTGGGAACAAAGAGTATAATAGATGAACTGGAAAGTGCTAATGTAACGTTGTAACTATTATATTTAAATTGATATCCATGAAAAGACGTGAATTTTTAAAAAAAATCATTCCTTACAACCACTTTTTTATCTTGTGGGGGATTTTCCATCGCAAGTCAGGGCAATGAATTTAAGCCGAGAGAGTATTGGCCTAAGCGTGACGACAACTGGAAGTATATGGGCAAAAAGGATACTTCTACAGTAAAGCGCGAAAAGGAATACACTTTTGATGTTGCAGTGATAGGTGGTGGAGTGGCAGGATTGTGTGCAGCGGTTTCAGCAGCGCGACATGGTGCCAAAACGGTGCTTGTGCAAAACAGACCGGTACTTGGTGGAAATGCATCCAGCGAGATTCATGTTCCTATAAACGGCTCTTATCATTTCAAGAATAAATTTGGAGTTGACAGGGAAACAGGTATAGTAGAGGAAATCCAGTTGGAAAACAGGTACTATAATGTCCAGAATTCTTGGGAGGTATGGGATCATGTAATGTATGATTATGTAACTCGCCAGGAAAATCTTACATTGATGCTGAATACTCAGGCCATGGAGGCTGTTATGGATGGAAATTCGATAAAGAAAGCTATCTGTTTCCAAATGTCTACCGAGTCTAAAATCATAATAAATGCTGATATATTCATAGACTGCTCCGGCGATGGTGCGTTGGCTGCAAGTGCCGGTGCTGAATATAGGAGCGGAAGAGAAGGTAAGGCTGAATTTAATGAGAAATATGCTCCAGACGAGCCGGACGGATGGGTGATGGGAGACAGTATCCAGTTCAGCTCCAAGGATATGGGGTATCCTGTACCTTTCAATCCTCCTTCTTTTACTATCAAATATGATCCTAGTAAAGCAAATAAACGTACAATTACACAATTAAGTTGTGGATTCTGGTGGGTAGAATTAGGTAGCGACTTGGATATTGTTGATGTTACAGAAGAGAACCGCCACAAATTGTTGGGATATCTATATGGTGCTTGGGATTATGTTAAGAACTCTGGAAAATTCCCTGAAGCCGCCAATTTGGTACTGGATTGGGTTGGTTCCGTTCCGGGACGGCGTGAGTCAAGGCGTTTTATGGGAGATTATATCCTGAATGAAAACGATTTGACGAAGTTCACTCATTTTGATGATGCAATAGCATACGGAGGCGGCTGGTCGCTCGACGAACACTGTCCCGGCGGAATTTTGAATGATAAGGAACCTGCAAGTTATTTCCATCAAAGATTTGAAAAAATGTTTGAAATACCATACAGATGTATTTATTCTAAGAATATTGATAATCTTATGTTTGCAGGAAGAAATGTAAGTGTAACTCATATAGCTCTTTCAGCAACCAGACTTATTGCAATTTGTGGTCTTGTGGGACAAGCTGCGGGTACTGCTGCTGCCATGTGTATGGAGTATAAGACTTCTCCAAGAGGAGTTTACAAGAAACACATTCCGGAGCTTCAGGAAAGACTTTTACGCGATGACTGCTATATTCCGAACCGTCCGGCAAACGACGGGGCTGACTTGGCACGCAAGGCGAAGATTGAGGCTTCGTCTACCACATCAGGTAATGTGGCTTTACTGACTGACGGCTATAGTAGGGATGAGGTGAACAGGATACACCATTGGCAGTCGGACGGACTGAACCCAGACTTGATTCTTTCTTGGGATAAACCGGTTTCGTTGTCTTCTGTAGAAATAAAATGTGATTCAAATCTTCATACTGAAATACAGATTCATCCTAATATAGAAAAGAGAAGAAAGCAGAGACCAGGAATGCCTGTTGAACTTGTAAAGAAAGTTTCTGTTGAGGCTGAGGCAAATGGCATATGGAAAGAATTGGCAGAAGTAGACAATAACCTGCACAGACTCATAAAGTTGAACTTTTCGCCTGTCAGGACGTCAAGAATACGTGTAAACTTAAAAGAAACTTATGGAGCTTCTGATGTAAGGCTTTTCGAAGTGAGATGCTATTAACTATTTTATATAATGTAATTGATATGTGTAATTTATTGCTTTTAGGAATAGGAGGTCAGGAGCTGATCTTTATAGCTCTAGTCATTTTGTTGTTGTTTGGCGGGAAAAAGATTCCCGAACTGATGAAGGGTCTTGGTAAGGGGGTTAAGAGTTTTAAGGATGGTATGAACGGAATAGATGAAACTGTAGAAGAAACAGTAAGCCTGGAAAATAAGAAAAGTAATACGGAAAAGTGAAAGAAAAGGACTTAAGCTTTTGGAGGATGTAAATTAAACTGTGTCAGCAAAGAATAAAATATAAACTTTGCTAACACAGTTTTTTTGTATGAAAGAAGAATTTGATTTTGAGAGTATCAAGAACAAGGCAATTGAACAACTAAAAGCAGGTAAGCCTTTATTGGGTAAAGATGGTGCCTTTGCTCCTTTATTGGAAAGTATCCTTAATGCAGCCTTGGAAGGTGAGATGGATGCACATCTTACAGAAACAGAACGTCAATTGGGTAATCGCCGTAATGGTAAGATGCAGAAACAGGTACAGACTCCATTAGGTGAGGTAACTGTATCCACTCCCCGCGACCGTAATTCAAGTTTTGATCCACAATTTATTAAGAAGCGCGAGACAATTCTTGCTGAAGGAGTTGCTGACCGTATAATAGGCCTATATGCTTTGGGAAACAGCACAAGGGAAATCAGTGACTGGATGGAAGAAAACCTTGGTAATCGTGTCTCAGCTGATACAATCAGTGCCATCACCGACCGTGTACTTCCGGAAATAAAGGCATGGAAATCACGTATGCTTGATTCGGTTTATCCAATAGTCTGGATGGATGCCATTCACTATAAAGTGACAGATGAACGCGGTTGTGCAGTATCCCGTGCAATCTATAATGTGTTGGGTATTAACCGGGAAGGACATAAGGAGCTGCTCGGAATGTATATATCAAGAAATGAGGGAGCAAACTTTTGGCTCAGTGTTCTGACAGACCTCCAGAACCGTGGAGTCGAAGACATTCTTATAGCCTGTATAGACGGCTTGAAAGGTTTTCCTGAAGCCATTCAAAGTGTTTATCCTAATACAGCTGTACAACTTTGTATAGTACATCAGATACGTAATTCCATCAAATATGTAGGCTCTAAAAATCAAAAGGAATTCCTGAACTATTTTGCTTATTTTTTCTACAGAAAAGGACAATGGGCAATATATTGAAAATTGTTCTATTAGAGGTTCAGATGGTTGTTATATTGTGGATTATTCTTTTTTCAGCCTGGAAGTAATGGCGCATCGCGTTTTATAATCTGTAGATTAGTGAAGAACTTTCTTATAGCAGATGCTGTTATCAAAGATAATTATACTAAATTTTGCGGATTGACTTTAGTTCCAACCACAACTAAGGGAGGTGATAAATGGGAAGTATCTCTCCCTACGAATGGTGAAATCAGGAATTGTAGTATATTGAATGCAAATTCAGGTTATGGCTTGTGTCAACTTCATGGTGCTCAGAGCATTTATTTTAGAAATATATATGCAAAAAGTGGTGTAACTTTACGTTTGGAGTCAGGAGTAGGTGGTATATATGCAGGTGTTTTTGATATACAGGCTAAGAATGTCAGAAATGAGAACGGACGAACTGCTGTTATGATGAATCCTCATACAACTCATAATGGAACAGTGAAAATAGATAGTGTGTGGTCTAAAAGTTCATCAGCATGTTTGTTAATTCATAAAGGGTTTATCGATAGAAAGCATAAGGATGATCCTGATGCAACTATTGGTTCATATGCTAATGATTCGGAAATAAATAATGTACATGCTATTTTTGGTGTAGACGCTCAGGTTGACGATAAGGAAGTTTATGTACTTGAACCTGATGCTGAGATGTATAAACTCTACCGTAACAACTGTTATGGAAATGTCAAGTCATTTGATGATCCTTCTCTTGTACCTGTATTTATAACTGTAGAAGATACATGGCAGATTAAAGTGACAAATGCAACATTTGAAGGTTTCAAAGAAAATGTTAAAGCCATAGTTACATCGGAAGATGTAAGGGAAAGAGAAAAAATTAAGTGGAAAATTGTAGATAGTCTACCAAATGTAGAAGTTAATAGGTATTCCGAGTAATTAATTCTGACTTTATACAGAGAGAATATGGTGGTGGACAATTGAAAATAGACAAAATAGCAAAATCTTTTAATACTCCTAATAATAAAGTTGAATCTATTGCAAAATGGATTGAATTGTCATCTGGTAATGACAGTGATGTTAAGAAGAAAGCTGTACATCTTTTGTCCAGGTATGTAAAATTATATATAGTACCTAAGGCTAAATGGAAAGGGTAGTATGAGGAGAATAAAACTAAGTTGTTTTTTTAAGATATAGACGGATATACATTTGTAACTGATTGATTCTTATTGAGAGATACATATTTTATACTTAGAGTTACATCATAGTAATGGGCTCTAATTACTTTTGTGAAGATTTTAACCTAAATGTAATTTTTAATATTTAATTTATGAGACACAGACTAATATTTTTTTGTTTATGTTTCTTTTGCTCATTAATTGTCTATGGGCAAAATATTTCCATTACGGGAAATGTTAAGGATAAAAATGGAGATCCTTTAATTGGTGTTACAGTACAGGTCAAGGGTACTACAAGTGGAACTGTTACGGATTTTGACGGCAACTATGTCTTAAATGATATTTCAAAAAAATCCGTTTTGGTGTTTTCGTACATTGGAATGGTAACTCAGGAGATAGAAGTGAAAGGCCAATCTTCTATCAATGTTGTTTTGAGAGATGATTCTGAGTTGCTGGAAGAAGTTGTAGTTGTGGGTTATTCAACACAGAAAAAAGTTAGTGTTACTGGTGCGGTTGCAGCTATATCCAATGATCAGATTAAACAGAGCCCTTCTGCGAATCTTGTCGGTTCTTTGACAGGTAAATTACCGGGTTTGTCAATTATGCAGAATAGCGGACAACCTGGTGAGGAAGATTTTCAGTTGAGATTGCGAGGAGCAAGTACTATGAATGGACAGAATCCTTTAATATTAGTAGACGGTGTTCCGCGAGAAGATTTGTCATTGCTCGATCCAAATGAAATAGCAACCATATCAATCCTTAAAGATGCTTCAGCAACTGCAGTTTTTGGTGTTAGAGGTGCAAATGGTGTGATTTTGGTTACAACTAAGGTTGGAGAGCAGGAAAAAACTTCATTAAGTGTGTCTGCAGAGTATGGTATCCAAGAGTTTACAAAGAATTATGAAATGATGGACTCTTGGCAGTATGCCACTTTATATAATCAGGCTTTAATGAATGACGGTCTTCCGGTAAAATATTCAGATAGACAAATTCAATTATATAAAGATGGTACAAACCCTTATTATGCCAATACTGACTGGTTTGATGTAGTGTTTAAGGATCGTTCTATTATGAGTAGATATAATGCAAACCTTTCAGGAAGTACCAAAAGGGTCAAGTATTTTGTGAATGTCGGTATGCTTAATCAGGGAGGTATGATGAATACTGAACCTAGAAGTAAGCTTGGATATGACCCTCAATTCAAATTGGATAGATATAATTTTAGATCAAACCTTGATATTAAGGTTACAGATTGGATTAAAGCTGACCTTAAAATTGCAGGATATATAGATAAAGTTGGTAAACCTAATTTTAAGGATGATCAATATCAGTTTATTAGAAAGATTTATACAATGTCTCCTGTAGTTCCGGTTTTTCCAGACGAAAGTTTTGGTATTCCTATGGATGCATTGGTTTCAACAGATGATTCATCACCTTATGGTGAGTTAAATTATTTGGGTTATCAGACACAGGATAAGAGTAAGCTGAATACTTCATTAGGTTTTGATTTTGACCTTAATAAATTTGTAAAAGGCTTAAGTACAAAAGTTCTTCTTGCATATGATGTAAATGCGAATTCCATTATAAAAGGATCGAAGAGTGGTTATAATGTATATCAGTTGTCAATATTAGAGCAGAAAGATGAGAATGGTAATATAAATGACGTTTACTCATTAACATCACGGAATGAGTATCAGAAGTATCAGCTGTCATTAAATAAATCATATAGTTTCTCTTATTCGTTGAACTTTCAGTGGATTGTTAACTATATGAGAGATTTTGGAAAGAATAATGTAGGTGCGATGTTTGTTTTCCAGAGAGACAATAGTGAGGCAGCATCAGGAACAAGTATATATTTATTGCCATATAACCGTTTGGGATTTGCCGGACGTTTGACTTATAGATATGCCGACAGATATATGGGCGAGTTTAACATAGGATATAACGGTTCGGAGCAATTTGCTAAAGGAAAACGTTTTGGCGTATTCCCTGCTTTCTCTTTAGGATGGCTTGTTTCTAATGAAGAATTCATGAAGGATGTAAAAGCTATATCAAATTTGAAACTTCGTGCATCTTTTGGTAAAGTAGGTAACGATAAAATTGGAAGCCAGAGATTCCTGTATTTGGATAATAATACTATAGTTGATTGTCCACCGACAATATTTTATGATACAGTCTTAGGTAATGGTCAGAAGGTTCAAGAGGTACTAATCGGTAATCCTAATCTTACCTGGGAAATAGCATATAAACAAAATTATGGTATAGATTTAGGTCTGTTTAATAATGATTTGACAGTTACATTTGACTATTTCAGGGAAAACAGAAAAAACATCCTTATCACCCGTAATACAGTGCCTTCCATATTAGGTAATTTTCAATCAGTGTTGCCTAAAGCTAATCTTGGTGAAGTTTTTAATCATGGTTTTGAGTTGGATATATTTTATAATAAAAGAGTCAACAAAGATTGGTCTTACTCAATAAGAGGTATGCTTAATTTTGCTAGGAACGAAATAATTTTTAAAGATGAATTAAATTTAGGAGATGATTATTATTGCCCATATAGAGGTCAGGGCTATTCAATGGGACAGAATTTCGGATATTTAATTGACTGGGATTCGCCGGGGCATGGTTACTTCTTGTCTGAAGAAGAAATTGCTGCTTATCCTGAGTATTCAGGAATTAAGCCTAGGGTAGGTGATTTTGTATATAAGGACATGAACGGTGATAACGTAATTGATGAGAAAGACTATGCTCCAATAGGTAAACCTTCACTTCCTGAATTTAATTATAGCTTGACATTAGGTTTTTCTTATAAAGGATTTGATTTTTCTGCATTACTATATGGTATAGGTAATTCACATATAAATTATAAGGGATCTATGGGTGTTGATGAAACGAAATCTGTATTCCAGAATCATCATTTGGGAGCATGGACACAGGAAAAATATGGTAATGGAGAGAAGATTTCATATCCAGCTTTGACCACTTCTGGAAGTTCTTCGCTTGAACCTAACGATTATTTTATTAGAAACAGAGTTTTCTTGCGATTGAAGAATCTGGAAATTGGTTATACTTTTCCTAAGAAATTGACTAAAAAGATAGGAATCAATAAATTAAGACTTTATGCAAACGGTCAGAATCTTCTTACTTTTGATAATTTGCCGTTTGAGAATATTGATCCGGAACAGAAAACTACAACATCAGTTTTACCTGTATTAAAAGTAATAAATTTTGGTGCTAATATTAATTTTTAGATTATTATGAAGAAAAATAAATTATATACATTTTTTCTAGTTTTTTCAAGTTTATATTTATTTTCTTCTTGTTTGAATTCACTAGATGTAATCCCGGAAGGTCAGCACTCATATGACGAGATTTTTGCTAATGAAGTAACTACCGGAGCATATTTAAATTCTTGTTATGAAGATATTCCCGGGTTTGCGGTACAATATTCGTGGGGAACAAACTTACCTATTATTCTAACAGACGATGCATGGGAATATACTACAAATACCAATTATGTAGGAGTTGCATATAAGGGAATGAAATCTGATAAGTGGAGTAATAAACTGATTGCAGACAACAATAATTGGGGAAAGGGTAACAGGACATCTTGGGATTTGTTTTTCAGAAACATAAGGAGATGCAATTTATTTATAAGCAGAATTGACAATGCAGTAGTTCCAACAGAACAGGATAGGGCTCACTGGAAGGCTGAAGCAAGGGTACTTCGTGCATATTATTATTGGGAACTAATATCCAGATTTGGAGGTGTACCTATTATAAAGGATGTGCTTCCTGTTGATTATGATGGTGCAGATTTAAGAAGAGAATCTTTCAAAACTTGTGCTGATTTTATAATTTCAGAATGTGAAGAAGCAATGAAGGTTCCTGAATTCCCTTGGAGATATGAAAAAGCCGGAGAGGAAATACGAATGACCAAGGCTATTGCTGCAATGGTAAAATCAAGAACTGCATTGTATATGGCAAGCCCTTTATTCTGTGATGGACAGAATTATTGGGCTGATGCAGAACGTATAACAAAGGAAAGTCTTGATGCTTGTCTAGCAAATGGTTATGAACTGTATACAGAGGTGAGGAATACGAATCTGTATGGAGATAATGCATTTTATGAATATTCTACTTCACAGGCTGATTATGGACCTTCTCCAATAGATAAAGAAACAATATGGATAGCTAAGTTTCAGATGGGAGGAAATGCTTCGATTAAATTTAACGGATTACCATCAAATGGTGCTAGTAAATCCGGTATTTGTCCTACCCAGGAACTTGTAGATGCATTCCCAATGAAAGACGGTACATATGTATTAGATTTAAAAGAGCCCTACAAAGACGAGCTTCATCTTGAGCCAAACTATGCAAGCGGAACTACATATAATCCTCAAAAACCTTACGAGAACAGAGACCCACGTTTTTATGCAATAATATTTTATAATGGCTCGCAAACAATGAATAAAAATCAGAAAATGTTCGATATATGGACATATAACGGGGCTAAAGATGGTATAAAGATGGGGGATATTAAAAGGACATGTACAGGATATTATATGCGCAAGTATATGCGCCCGGATTCTTATCCTGGATCATGGTTAAAAATTCATTGGAGAATGATGCGTCTGTCGGAATTATATTTAAATTATGCAGAAGCTGCTATTGAGAATGGTAATTGGCAAGATGCAGTTGATGCTATAAAGCCTATAAGGGATCGCGTAAAGATGAAAAACATTAATCCTTCAAATCAGGAAGAAGCCAGATTGATGGTTCAGAATGAAAGAAGAATTGAAATGGCTATGGAAGAATGCAGATATAATGATATCCGTAGATGGACTAAACCTGGGGAGGAGATGAAATATGGTGGAAAGCATCTTACTGCAATGTGGATAGAGAAAGTAGGTAATACTTATGAGTACCATAGATGTCCGATAGGTCAATCCTATGATAAGAAAACAGGCTCTTTTGTAGGAACACCATGGACAAGAGAAACCTATAAAAGTAAGTATTTGCTTCACGGTTTAGAATTAGACGAAGCAAACAGACTTGAAGCAGTTACAGGAGTAAACTGGCAAAACCCAGGTTGGGATTAAACTTCATTTATAAAACAAAAAATATTGGATATCATGAGAAAATACTATATAAGTAAGTTTTTCGCATTGTCTGGAATATTGATGATGAACTTAAACTTGATAAATGCTCAGTCTCGTTCCGTTAAGGGATATGTATGTAATGATTCCGGTGACAGACTTCCGGGAGCTATAGTTAGAATAGTAGGTGAAGACGATAATATAATTACTGATGCGAATGGTGAGTTTAGGGCAGAATTGTCTAACGGTACAAAATATTTGTTGGTAGAGTACGTAGGATATTCTACTAAAAAGATTAAAATTAATGACAAACAGAATTTGTATGTAAAGCTCGATAGAGACGTCAGCAATAAGTACCAGGAAGTAAATTTAATTAAAGATGTCCGTCCTTCATATTCCGTAGGAGGTTCTGCTATTGTCATAACCGGTGATGAGTTGAGAAAAACTCATAATCATCATTTGGCGGCAGCATTAGCAGGTAGAGTTCCCGGATTATATGTAAAGACAACCGGTAATGAGCCTAGTAAAGAAACATATTCATTGAATATAAGGGGAGCTTCTACAGTTAATGGTAGAGCTACTTTAATCCTTATTGACGGAATGATAGGAAGTCTTGATAATGTTAACGTCAATGATGTCGAAAGTGTCACTATTATGAAGGATGCATCGTCATCTGTCTTGTATGGTATGCAGGCTGCTGCCGGTATAATATACGTAAAGACAAAGCGTGGAGGAGTTTCTGCTCCCTCTATTAACGTAGACGTGAACTATACGTTACAGAATGCAATAGTAAGACCAAAGATGATATCTTCAGGTGATTATACAACAATGATTAATCAGGCTTGGAAAAATGACGGTTTTGGTGATTACTATATATATTCACAAGATGAAATAGATGATTATTATAATGGAACAGACAGGAATCTGTATCCAAATAATAATTGGTATGATATGTTTATGAAGGATGTTGTACAGACTCAGAATATTTATACCAGTGCTCATGGTGGAACTAAATATGTCAAATATTATGCAAGTTTAGGATATATGCATCAGGATTCTCCATTCAAGACCGCTGATGCATTGAAAACTTACGGTCTTAACAGATTTGACTTCAGATCGAATGTGGTTTTCCTGATAAATGACTATATCAAGGGATATGTGAATATTGCAGCGCGAATAAATAAAGAATTGTCACCGAATGCTACAGATGGGACTGGAGGTGTTATGAGTTCTATATTTGATATGTCTCCCGTCATATATGGTCCGTTAACACCGGATGGAAAGGTTGTAGTAACTCCTGAGAATACAAATCCTACATTTGGTAGACTGAACAGATCAGGATATGTTAAAGGAACAGACTATAATTTGTCGACTAACATTGGTTTGGAATTTGACTTAAAATTCATAACTCCAGGTCTTAAAACATCAGCTAATATTATTTATTTCAATAATACTACATCTCAAAATAAGGGAAATACTGATTATGAGCGCTGGACAAGGGATTTGACAAATACAAATGAATTATTGTTTTATCAATATGGCACTACAGAAAAGGAACCTCTTCTTTTCTCAAAATCAACACAAAGTTCTATCAGGTCACAATATGATTGGAATATTGACTATAACAGATCTTTCAACAGACATAAATTGGGAGTAAATTTGTTTTTGTCCCAACAGTACTATAATGCAAATAAAATTCAGGGAGTACAGCCTGTATTGAGAATGACATATGGAGGTCGTTTGACATATGGTTATGATGATTTGATTTTTGCTGATTTTACAGCTGGATATCAGGGTTCTGAACAATTCTCGAAAGGAAACAGGTATGGTTTCTTCCCTTCCGGTTCTTTGGCATTTGTCGCAACTAATCTGGATGCCTTGAAGAACAATAGAGTATTGTCGTACTTAAAGTTCCATACTTCTTATGGACTTGTTGGTAATGATAATTTTGGTGATGACAGGTTCCTTTATAGAGATTATCTGGCTAGTGCAGCAAGTAATGGAGGAATAAATTATTTATCCAAACCTATAGATATAATAAGATTGGGTAATCCGAATTTGACTTGGGAAAAATCAAAGATATTCAATGTAGGTGTAGATTTCAGCTTATTTAATCAATTGTCTGTTGGTGTTGAATATTATAATGACAGAAGAACAAGCATATTGGTTGATGATAATATCACTCCATTGTTGAACGGTCTTTCTTCTGATTATTTAAGCAAGATAAATCTTGGTGAGATTCATAATTCCGGAGTTGATTTGTCTCTTGGTTATTTCAAGCAGATTAATAAAGATTTTTCTCTTGGCTTAAGTTCTAATTTCGCATTTAACAAGAATGAAATTATTGAAATTGGAGAATTGCCTAAAGCAGACGATTATGCATATAAATATAGGCAGACAGGATATAGAATAGGTCAGACTTGGGGATATGAAATTGATTATTCTAATGGTAACGGATATTTTAACAGTCAGGAAGAAATTGACAATTCAGGACTTACTTATGTAGGTAAATCTCCAAGACCTGGTGATTTTAGATATATAGACCAAAATAGTGATAATATTATTGATGAGAAAGATATAGTTCCAATAGGCGAGTCAACAATACCTCAGATAGCTTGGGGTGCAGAATTGTTCCTTAAGTGGAGATCATGGGACGTTTCTGTTTTATTCCAAGGATTGGGCAAGTTCGGTGGTTTCAACAATGGAATAGGATATTATGAAACGTATAATAACGGTACATTTTTTGAACATCACTTAAAAGCCTGGACATCTGAAAGGTATGCTAATGGTGAGGAAATTTTGGCTCCTGCTCTGACAAAACAAGGAAGTTCTAGCCAAAAGAACAATAACTATTATTATCAGAATAAAGGCTTCGCCAGACTTAAGAACGTAGAAATTGGTTATACAATGAAGGATAAAGCTTTTATGAAGAAGATGCATATTAACCAATTAAGATTTTATATCAGTGGTATGAATCTTTTAACTTGGGATCATATGAAAACCAATGATGTAGATGTTGAAGGTGGAAAGGTATCCGATTTTCCGACTTCTCAGTATTGGACGGTAGGTTTAAACTTGAACTTTTAAATTAATTAAGTATGAAAATAATTAATATATTAACATTAGGAGTTACAATATTATTGAGTACTTCGTGTGAAAGTGTTTTTGAATACGATGCTGATGACAGAAAAAATTATGACGAAATTTTTTCTGATTATAATTTGACAGGAAATTATCTTAATACTTGTTACAGAAAATTGCCCGGTTATGGCAGGTATAGTGCCGGTAATACTTTTATTGCAAGTTTTACAGATGAGGCGCAGGATGCTAATGATGTGAAGGGTTCTAAAGCTTATTCTTATTATTTAGGATCTATGAGTTCATCAAATAATTTGTTGAATTCAAATCTATATAAAGACTTGTATGAAGGTATATATCATTGTAATGTTTTTATAGACAATGTTGATAAGGTTCCTGTTTTTACTATACCTGCATATCGAAGCAGATGGAAAGGTGAGGCATACTTGTTACGTGCTTATTATGCATGGGAGCTGATTAAACATTACGGACCACTACCTATAATAAGAACTTCTAATACTGAGGGCTATGATTATTCAAAAGTTGTAAGACCTTCTTTCTATGAATGTGTAAAGGATATAATTGCCGATTGTGATAAGGCGTTGAATGAACCTGAATTATTGTGGAGAGTGGAAAATTCAACAGAAAATGGTTCAATGACACGAGGAATAGCATATGCAATAAAGTCTCAGGCTATATTATATGCTGCAAGTCCCTTGTGGTGTGACGGCGAAGATCATTGGAAAGAGGCAGCAGAAATAACCAAGGAATCGCTCGATAAGTTGTTGGAAGAAAGCAGATTTAGTATTTATAATCCAGCTCCAGCTAAACTTGCTAATAAAAAGGCTTTTGGTCCATATCAGGATTATTTCCTTCTAAGTTTAAGCGTAGGATCAAAACCTGTTAATACCGAGGGAATTTATGTATCAAAGAATAATATTAAAACTCTTTGGGCACAATATGGGCTGCCTATTTTTAAGGATGCCGGTGTTGTAAACAGTGGTATTTCACCTTCTCAGGAATTGGTAGATGCATACGAAACAATTGATGGTGTTCCAATATTAAATCTTGAAAAACCATATTTGGATGAAGATCATTTGATTCCTAATTATAATCCTAAAGCTTTAAAGGAAAATGGTGGTAAATATGATCCGAATAATCCTTATGCAAATAGAGATTTGAGATTAAAGTCAACCATATATTATAATGGTATATTCCATAATCAGGAAAATAATACTCAAGTGGTAGAAACTTTTGTTGATGGTAATTGTGGAATTTCCTCTGTAAGCGAGCAATATACAAGGACAGGATATTATCTAAGAAAGTTCATGCATTGGAAAACCAATAAAAATCAGGATCTTAACGGATATTGGTCATATTATAGACTGGCAGAAATGTATTTAAATTATGCTGAAGCAATGTTGGAATATAAGGGAGCATGTGATGAAGTCTATGATGCTATCAACGTTGTCAGAACTCGTGCAAAAATGCCTAACCTTGTTAAAGGTACAATGGATACAGATGAACTGCGTTTAAGATTACGTAATGAACGTCGTGTAGAATTTGCTTTTGAGGAACACCGTTATTTCGACCTCAGACGTTGGAAGTTGAACGATAAATATGAAGGTGTGGTTACAGGTATGAGGATTGAAAAGAATGATGATGGAAACCTAACTTATAATAGATTTGTTGTTCAAAAGAGAGATGTAGTAGATGACAAATATCGTATTTGGCCTATTCCATTGGAAGAAGAACTTAAATATGATAGATTGAACATTGATTTTCAAAACCCAGGATGGTAATTATAGTGTAAGACTTTGATTATGTATATTTTATCCCTACTATTAGTATATGTCTAATAGTAGGGATAATATCAATTAATAAAATTATTATATTAACATATATACATATCATAGTAAGTCGGTTTTGTAACTGTGAATAACGTAAATATCCAAGAAGAAAGACTTAGACTTTCATAGGCTGCAAATACTGATAGAGAAATATATCTTATTATATTATGATTGACACAATTCCTTATTCAGATAATGAACTTCTTAAAATGGTAAAAGAAGGTAATGAAGAGGCTTTCAGGCAACTTTTCTTTAAGTTCTATCCAAGACTTCTCAGATATGCAGTGAGGTATGTAAATGATGAGGATATAGCAGAAGATATTCTTCAAGATTGCTTTATCTCTTTTTGGGAAAGAAAGAGTAGTATCAGATATATTTCGTTATCTTCTTTATTGTTTTGTATGGTTAGAAATGCTTGTTTGAACTATATAAAACATAACTCTTTGATTGAGAATATTTCTGTTGATTATGTATTTGATATAGGAGGAGAGGAGAAACTGTATTCATTGGATATGCAACTTTCGCCGGATGAGATACTTTTCCAAAAAGAGCTTAAGATACAAATATCAAAAGCTATATCATTATTGTCAGATAGAACCAGGCAGGTGTTTGTTTTAAGCAGGTTTAGAGGACTTAAAAATAATGAAATCGCTGATAGACTTAATATTACTACTAAAGCAGTAGAGAAACATATTACAAAATCTTTGAAAATAATTTCATCTTACTTAGAGAACCAATCTCTTGATACTAAGTATTTTATAATAGTATCTCTGTTTTTCTTATCCTAAAAGAAAAAAAACTTATAAAAATAGGTAGGGTAAGAATGGATAGAATTGTTTTATCAGTAGAAAGACTAATGATATGAAAAATATGGAAGAGATAAAATCAACAGCTTTTTTGTATTTTCAAGGTAAAATTTCTCTTGAAGATGAAAAGGTCTTGTTTGATTTTATAAATGATAGTAATGAGAATATGAAACTGTTCCGTCAATGGGAAAGTGAATGGATAAGTGGATATATTAATGAATATGAGATGGCAGATAAATGGGCGAGACTACAAACGCGGATGAATACTTCTAGAATATCTTTATCTCATGACAGGAATAGAAAGTTGAATTCGGGATGGTTGTCGGTAGCAGCTTCTATCATGATTATAATATCATTGTCTGTTTACTTGTATGATAGATTTACCGGAAAAAGCAATGACTTATATTTTGTAAGTGAAGTACCTTCAGGTCAAAAGTCGAAGTTGGTTCTACCGGACGGAACTATGGTGTGGTTGAATGGTGGGTCAACTTTGAAATACCCGAATAATTTCTCTGATAAAAAGCGTAATGTTGTGTTGGATGGCGAGGGGTATTTTGAGGTTACATCCAGGAATGGTGTACCATTTACAGTTTCAACGTCGGCATACGATATAATAGTAAAGGGAACTAAATTTAATGTATGTGCGTACGATATTGATGCAACTTCCTTGACAAGTCTTATTGAAGGTAAGATTGAAATAGATTATAAAGATGAGTTGTATGAAGTATCACCTGGAGAAGGTGTATGTATAAATAAGAATAAAGGAACTGTTGAAAGTTTTAGGTCGGATGTTAATGATTCAAATGCCTGGATTGATGGCAGGATGGAATATGAGAAAATTACTTTCGCGGATTTTGCTGCGAAGCTGTCAAGAATGTACGGTGTAGAGGTGTGTATTGAAAACAATGAAATAAAAAGTAATACGTTCAGAATTTCTTTGAAAAACAATGAAACATTAGTGCAAGTTCTGGATGCTTTGCAATTTATTATATCGTTTGAGTACACTATTGATAAAGATAGAATAATAATTAAATAGCTAGAGATATGTAATATTTTTTTCTAAATTCTAAAATTCAATCACTATGTTTAACCGAACATGTCTTTTAAGATTACTGTTAGGAGCATCCATAGGTTGTGCAACTCTTAATATTGATGCGCAAACAGTAAGTAAGACCTTTACAAATCAGTCTCTCAAGACAGTTTTAAATGAAATTGAAACTCAAACAGGAATGTCTGTCATTTACAAAACGGACGAAGTAAATGAAAGTAAGAAGGTGACAATTACCTTGACCAATGCTTCTGTTACAGATGCCTTGTCAAAAGTTCTGGACTCAAATCTCACATGGGAGATTCGTGATAAGATGATTGTCATATCCAGAAAAAATCAGTCTTCGTCTGCAAAGAAAGTTACAGTAAAAGGAAAAATCCTTGATTCTCAAAACATGCCTGTTATAGGAGCTTCTGTAATAGAAAAAGGAACTTCTAACGGAACAATAACAGATTTTGATGGAAATTTTACTTTTACTGCATCTGAAAACTCAGTATTGGAGGTCTCTTATGTGGGCTACAAGTCTCAACAGTTGGCTGTAGTTGGAGGTAAAGAGTTGTCAATTGTACTCAAGGAAGATACAGAGGTTCTTGATGAAGTGGTTGTTGTTGGATATGGTGTCCAAAAGAAAAAGCTTCTTACGGGTGCTACTGTACAGGTTAAGGGTGAGGACCTCCAAAAATTAAATACAGTAAGTCCTATGGGAGCATTACAGAGTCAGACTCCCGGTGTTAATATTGTAAAAACATCAGGTATGCCGGGTGAGGGTTATAAAGTTTCTGTTCGTGGAATCGGAACAATAGGTAATTCATCCCCTTTATATGTTGTAGATGGAGTTACTGTAGGGAATATTGATAACTTAAATCCGGCAGATATTCAATCTATTGATATTTTAAAGGACGCTGCATCAGCAGCAATATATGGCGCAAGAGCTGCCAATGGCGTAGTTCTAGTTACAACTAAACAAGGGGCTAAAGGTAAAGCAACTATAAACTACGATGGTTATATTGGAATACAGCGTATGGTGAACACTGTGCGTCCTTTGAATGCTCAAGAATATGTAGAAATAATGAATGAAGCAACTGAGGGTACATTGAATTTTGAAGATTTTGTTCCTAATTGGGATGCAATACAAGATGGAACATGGAAAGGTACAAATTGGTTTGAAGAGGCAACAAATAATAATGCACCAGTAAAGAATCATTCATTAGGAATACAAGGTGGAACAGAAATGTCTCGTTATTCAATAGGTTTGGCTTATACATCACATGAAGGAGTATATGGAAAACCTGCAGTTCCTAAGATGGAGAGATATAATGCGAGAATAAATACAGAACATGTCTTGATAAAGAATAATTCCTTTGATATACTAAAAGTTGGAGAGAATTTGAATTTCTCATATACTGAACGAAATACAATTGCGGTAGGAGATAAGTTTGGGAATGATGTAAGACCGATGTTATCGGCATGTCCTCTTTTTTCTGTATATGATCAAGACGGGAATTATACTTATGAGGTACCTGAAGTAGAGTTTACCAATCCTATTGGGCTTCTGGATTATACTAAAAGTGGAAATAAAAATAAAAATACAAGACTTAACGGGAATATTTTTTTAACCCTTCAACCTATAAGGAATTTGATTTATCGTAGTTCTTTTGGTATAAATTATCAATCTTCTTCAGGAAGATCTTATGTACCAGTATATGATTTGGGAGAAACTAAGTTTAACCCTCTGGACATTGTCAGACAAAATATGAGTTCAGGTTATAATTGGGTTTTTGAAAATACAGTATCCTATAAGTTTGATATAAAGGATAAACACAATTTTGACGTATTATTAGGTATGTCTGCAGAAAAGTCAGGTATTGGAGAAAAACTTAATGTATCAAATAAGAATTCTATTTTCGATGATTTTGAACATGCTTATATAGATAATGCAAATTTTATTGATAAGGCTAATACTACAATAAGTGGTTCTCCTTTTACTCCACAACGTCTCTTGTCATATTTTGGTCGAATTAATTATGACTATAAAAATACATATATGGCAACATTGGTATTGCGTGCAGATGGCTCTTCTAATTTTGCTCCTGATAAAAGATGGGGATATTTCCCTTCAGTATCAGCAGGATGGGTTGTTACTAATGAAAAATTTATGGAGAAAACTTCCAAATGGTTAGAATTCCTTAAAATCAGAGCAAGTTGGGGACAGAACGGTAATCAGTCTATAGATCCATTCCAATACCTATCTGTTATTTCTTTTGACAAATACTATTCATTTGGAGCAAATGATACTCCATATTCTCAAGGAGCATACCCTAGTATTTTACCAAATAAGGATGTTACATGGGAAACATCCGAACAGTTAGACCTTGGAGTTGATGCACGTTTCTTTAGAGGCCGGTTGGGAGTTGTTTTTGATTGGTATAATAAAACGACCAAAGATTGGCTGGTACAGGCTCCTGTTGCAGCTATTCAAGGGACTGGAGCTCCTTTTATTAATGGTGGCAAAATACAGAATAAAGGTTGGGAGTTTGGTATATCATGGAATGATACTCATAATGAATTTTCTTATGGCGTGAGTGTCAATATTTCAAGAAATAAGAATAAAGTTCTTGAAATAGTCAATAGCGAAGGAATAATAAGAGGACCACTCAGTATATTATCACATAACACAGACTGGTTTTATGCAGCAGCAGAAGGACTGCCTATAGGATATTTTTATGGATATAAAACAGCTGGTGTCTTTCAAAATCAAGAACAGATAGATAATTATGTGAACAGTAAAGGAGAAAAGATAATGCCTAATGCTGTTCCTGGAGACTTGATTTTTGTTAATATGAATGATGATAATGTTATTAATGAGGACGATAAGACTGTACTTGGTGATCCAAATCCTGATTTAAACTTTAATTTTGGATTTAATTGTCAATATAAAGGTCTTGATTTCTCTTTAACTGCTAATGGAGTAACTGGAAATCAGATAGCAAGATCTTATCGCTCATTCAGTCAAAAACCATTTGAAAATTATACTTCTGAAATTCTAGGCAGGTGGCATGGGGAAGGTACATCAAATGATATACCTCGTGTTACAGCGGCAAATCATATTAATGATAAATACATATCTGATAGATATATTGAAGACGGTGATTATTTGAGAATCAGTAATATAACTTTAGGATATGATTTTAAAAAACTGATAGAGAATATTCCATTACAAAAAGCGAGAATATATGTAAGCGTACAAAATTTATATACATTTACTGGATATAAAGGCTTAGATCCTGAAGTTGGTTACGGTGGAGATTCAAAAAATGGTGAGGTAAACTGGGCTGGAGGTATAGATGTAGGTTTTTATCCAACTCCGCGAACCTATATGTTTGGAATTTCATTAACTTATTAATATTTGTCAATCATGAGAAAGATATATTATATAGTAATATCATTGTTTTTTACATCTTGTTCAGATTTTCTTGATACAGAAAACTTGACACAAAAAGATTCTTCTAACTTCCCAGTGAGTGAAACAGATTTAATGTCGGTAGTAACATCTGCTTTTTCTGATGCATCTAACTTTGAAAATAATAATGCTGAAATAAATCAAAGATGGAGAGAAAATGTATTTTTTTTATCAGAGATGATGAGTGATGACAGATTAGGAGGTGGACGTGTTTCTGCTATTGATGGTAGAGCTATTATGAACTTTCAACAGACAGATACTGATATGCATTTAGATGCTTGGAAGAGATCTTATGAGGGTATTTATAAAACAAACTTCTTATTTGAGAATATTGACAAGGTTACTTATTCAACCGAGGAGAACAGAAAAAAAATACTGGGTCAAGCCTATTTTCTACGTGCTTTATTTTATTTTGATTTAGCACGACTTTTTGGTGCCAATGTTCCTAAAATATTAACTACTGATGTAGATAAATCTACACCGCAGGCTAAACCTGATGAAATCTATTCTTTGATAATGAGTGATTTAGTAGAGGCTATAGAGATATTACCATCGGTTAAGTTTGAAAAAATCCCAATTTCTGATAATGGTATGGCTACAAAGTGGGCTGCAGAGGCTTATTTGGCAAGAGTTTTTTTATTTTATACTGGATATTATAACAAAGAGAGTATAAATCTTGTTGATGGTTTAGAATTGACAAAATCTCATGTACAGAAATATTTAATAGATTGTATAGATAATAGTGGGCATGGGTTGATTGATGATTTTCGAACTTTATGGCCATATTCAATTTCTAATAAGGATTATCCGTATGCAATTGGTTTAGAATATGCAGGTGATGAGAATAAGGAAGTGGTTTTTGCACTTAAATATTCTTATGCAGGTTTTAGATCGACAAGTAATATGGTTGTTTTGGCATACGGATTAAGTAATCAGACATTACTTCCTTATGGGAAAGGGTGGATGTATGGAACTGTAAATCCTAAAATATGGAATGACTGGCCTGATAACGATTTAAGAAAAAGAGCATCAATATGGAATGTATTAGACCAAAATGAGGGAGTTGTTGGCTATAAATTGAATAATGGTAATACTATGCAGGAGACAAACTATTATAATAAAAAATATATGCCTATTACCGTAAAAAATAGTAAAGGTCAGATTAAAAACTATGCCCATGTGTTATATGGGGCTATTGATAATTTTAACTTGAATAATTGTCAGGATTTAATTCTTATGCGCTTCTCGGATGTATTGTTGATGGCTGCTGAGTTGGAATGTCCTAAAGCTCAAGATTATTATGATAGGGTTCGTGGTAGGGTTGGTTTGCAGCCTAAACCTGTTTCTTTGGATAATATAAAAGAAGAGAGACGTTTTGAACTGGCATTCGAGGGTATTCGTTATTGGGATTTATTGCGTTGGCATGATGCTGAAAGAGTAATAAATGAGAATATGAAGGATATACCCGTTATAACTTTGGGAAAAGAGACATCAGTAACTGTAAAATTTAGGACAGAGACAGGCGGCTTTTTAGCTATACCTAATAGTGAGATATTATTATCTAATGGAGTTTTAAAACAGAATCCAGGATGGGATACTAATGATGCTTTTTATGTTGGAGAATAGTTTTGTCCGAGGTATTATATGATTCCGTATAATTTATTTAAGTTTTGCTTCGTTGACCTTTGATTAGGACTTGAGAACTAGGCCGATTCTGCATGTCCACATCGTGTACATTTATTGTTCACCGACCATTTGCTGAATAGCTAATGAACTGTCGGTGAACAATATTGTTATATCATTCTAATGCTTTAGGAACTTTAAATATAAGAAAATCAGCAATATACTATCAAGCCTGGGTTAAATCCGAAAGTTGAGAAATGATGAAACAATACGATGTGCCTTTTTATGGATACTTCTTTATTGACTTAAATTAGCACCCAACAAATACTTCTGAGAGGAGGTAGTATGGAAAAAGTAAAATTACTTGTAATAGAGATACTGTTATTTCCTATTACATTCTTGAACGCTATGATTCCGGATTCATCTGCTGTTTTGAATACAGTTAATAAAGTGGTAGACTGGCAGATAGAACATTATTCTGATATGAACAAGAATCGTATTTATAAGTCATTTGGTGATTTGAGTTGGGAGAATGGTGTATTCTTGTCTGCCTTAAGCGAATGGGCAGAATTCAGAAATGACAGCAGTTTGATATCATGGTATAGAAATATCTGTGAGCGTAACAGATATAGTCTTTCTACTGCTAATCACAGAATATACCATGCTGATGATTTAGCTGTTTGTCTTATGTACGCTACTCTTTATGATAAAACCGGTAAAGATGAGGTTATTCATCATACATTATCACGGCTTGAGTTTATAATGAATCATCCGTCAAAAGCTGTTTTCGGGGAAAAAAGTAAGCACGTAAATGACAGATGGTGTTGGTGTGATGCTCTTTATATGGCACCTCCAGTCTTCGCCAGGTTTGCAAATATAACCGGTAATAATAAGATGAGAGATTTTATGGATAAGGAATTTTGGGATACTCATAAATTTCTCTATGATGAGTCCGAATCATTATTTTTCCGTGACGCCAAGTATTTTAAACGTAAAGAGAAAAATGGTGAGAAAGTGTTTTGGGGAAGAGGAAATGCTTGGGTTCTAGCTGGGTTGTCAAGAATTATCACTTATCTGCCTTCTGATTATCCGTCAAGGAGTAAATATATTTCTCTTTTTAAAGAAATGGCTTCAAGAATTGTTTCACTTCAGGATAAGCGTGGTCACTGGCATGCCAGCATGTTAGATCCAATTTCTTACCCAGATCCTGAAATGAGTTGTACTGCATTCTTTACTTATGCTTTGTGGTGGGGAATAAATAACGGAGTGTTAGATGAGGAAATATACTTAAAAAGTGCAATCAATGGGTGGAATGCAATAGTAGGTAGTGTGCAGAAAGATGGTATGCTCGGTTGGGTACAGCCTGTGGGTCAAGACCCGAAGAAAGTAACTGCCGAAATGACCGAAGTATATGGACCGGCTGCTGTTATGCTTGCAGCAATGGAAATTCTTAAATTTAGTGATGGATTTGCTTTATAATAGTATAATTTCTTAAAATTATAATTTCTATGTTTAAATATTTTATTGCTTTCTTCGTATTTCTTTATTTCTTTTGTGATGTAAAAACATCTTATTCACAAAATACAAAGGACACTCTTCTAAAACAGAATGAACATTTTTCAAATGCCGGATATTTTTCTGTTGAGAACTCTCCTAGAAAAACTTTAAATTTCAATATCGGTTGGCGCTTTTTCAAGGGCAGCGTTGAAGGTGCTTATAAAGAAGATTTTGATGATAATTCCTGGGAGGGAGTTAATTTGCCTCATGGTCTTGAAATATTAGGCGATAATGCAAGTGGAGGTAGAAATTATCAGGGAGAAGCCTGGTATAGAAAGAAATTTAAAATCTCTGATTCCGCAAGAAATGCAAGATTGTTTATTTATTTCGAAGGAATTATGGGGAAGTCTAAAGTTTGGATTAACGGTAAGGAAATAGTTAGTCATTATGGCGGTTATCTTCCGTTTGCTGCTGATATAACCGACGTTGTGAGACGTGGTAATAATGATAATACAATAGCAGTTCTTGCTGACAATTCAGATGATACTTCATACCCTCCTGGAAAACAACAGTCCGGATTGGATTTTTCTTATTTCGGCGGAATTTACAGGGATGTATATCTCATTTCAACTCCATCTGTATATATAACTTTACCTCAACTCTCAAAAACAGTAGCCAGTGGAGGGGTTTTTGCTGCTACATTGAGTGCTAAAGGTAATAAGGCAGATATTGCAGTTAAAACTGAAATCTGCAATTCTGAGGCAGAGCCTAAAAGAACTAAGCTTGTAACTACAATAGAAGATACTGATGGTAATACACTTGAGCAAGTATCCCAATCAAAAGTAATCAAACCTGCTGAAACCTATTCATTTAATCAAAGAATAAATGTTTCAGGTATAAAATTGTGGCATCCTAACAATCCTAATCTGAATTTCATAAAGACTGAAGTATGGGTTGATGGAATCATGGTAGATGCTATAAAAACACGTTTCGGAGTAAGGAGTGTAAAGATGAACGGCCCTAAAGGGCTTTATATAAATGGCGAACCTTTCAATGAAAAGCTTATCGGAGCTAACCGTCATCAGGATTATGTATATGTTGGAAATGCATTACCAAATTCCGGTCAGTGGAGAGATGTTAAGAAATTGCGTGAAGCAGGTTGCAATATAATAAGAGTTGCACATTATCCTATGGATGATGCTTTTTATGATGCTTGTGATGAGTTTGGGGTTCTTACTACTTCAGCTAATCCGGGGTGGCATTTCTTTAATTTTAAGAATGAGCTGTTTGAAAAACGATTGTATGAAGATACAAGGAATCTTGTACGCAAGAACAGAAATCACTGTTCTATAATAATGTGGGAAACAGCATTGAATGAGACTCCACAACAGCCGGGAAATGTTATGCATAATATGCATCTGGCAGCACATGAAGAATATCCTTATCCCGGTTTTTATACTGTTACTGATATTCAGGAAGCCAAAAAGGGTGGCTTCGATATTTATTATCATGGGGACGATGAAAATGTCAACTCTTTTATCAGAGAATGTGGAGATGGTAATGAGGTAGATAACTGGTATTCACAGAACGCAGTGACAAGAGTTAAACGTGCATGGGGTGAAAAGGCTTTGCTTGATCAGGCAGAGAATATCTCAAAGACATTTTCTAACTTGTATGGTTTGCCTCCCGTGAAATTGGGCGGGGCTCTTTGGGCTGGAATAGAGCATTATAGAGGTTACCACCCCGACCCATTTTTGGGAGGTCTAATGGATGTGTACAGAATCCCCAAATATTCGTATTACCTTCTGAAGAGTCAGATTTCTCCTGATATGAAAATAAAAAACATAGAAACCGGACCTATGGTAAGGATTATGAATGAACTTACTCAACTATCCTCTGAAGATATATATGTATATAGCAATTGTGATGAAGTAAGATTGTCTGTAAACGGGAAAGTAGTAGGGGTACAGAAACCTGAAAAAACTTATGGAGATTTGCCGCATCCGCCTTTTATTTTTAGAAATGCGTTTAATTTCATGTCGTTGAAAGGTATTGGTCGTAACAGGGCTTTCAATTATGAAGTGAAGGTGGAAGGAATAATTGACGGTCAGGTGGTAGCTGAGCATGCTAAACTTTATCCGTTAAGATCTTTGGCATTGAAATTGGAAGTTGATGATGAGAATATGGAGCTTGTAGCTGATGGCTCGGATTTCGTTCCGATAAGAGCTTATGTGGTCGACGATAATGGTACGGTCAAGGTCCTGTCATCTGAAGAGATTTATTTTGAGATAGAAGGACCGGGTAGTATAATTAATCCGATGCCTGTGAAATCTGAATTTGGTGTGGTCACAGCCCTTGTTCGTTCAGATATTGTGTCTGGTGAAATAAAAGTAAAGGCTTATTCAAATGGATTGAAAGGTGCTGAGATTATATTACATTCAAGACCAATGAAAACAGCTGCTGTTTATAATAAGGACTATTTGAATCTTTCGAAAAAGAATGTCAAAATGAATGTGGTTAATATTGACTCCGGCAACACTTCACAAAATACTGATGCTAAAAAATATAAGGATGAAATCAAGCATCTGCATCAACAGATTGTGGGATACGAGCAAGAACTCATGGAGCTAAGGAGTAAAGTCAAAGAATAATAAATTTTAAAATTAAATATACAATGAAAAACAAGATTTTATTATTTTCTATAATTGGTCTTTTATCTTCTTGCGAAACAGAAGATAAAGTTTATAATCCTCAGTATGGAGAAGGTTATTATATATTAACTCCCAAAGTAAGTAATAAGCCGAGAATCAATGGTCCTGAAGTATATGGGGTACGTCCTAAACATGAGTTTATGTATTCAATACCTGTTACAGGACAGCGACCAATGGAAATCTTTGTAACGGGTTTGCCTGAGGGGCTTTCGTATGACATGGAAAAAAATATTATATCAGGTATTCTAAAAGATACTATAAATAAAACATATACGGTGAATTTTAAGGCTGTGAATTCTCTTGGCAGTGCAGAACGCAAATTTGATATTGTAGTAGGTGATGAAATAGCGCTTACTCCACCAATGGGGTGGAGCAGCTGGATTTGTTATAAAAAGAATGTTACTCAGGATGGCGTCTTAAAGCAAGCCAAAGCATTAAAATCAGTCGGACTGGACAGGTATGGTTACTCTTATGTAAATATAGACGACGGGTGGCAGGGGAATTTACGAGGTGGTAAATATAATGCCATAATGCCTGATAATGAAAAGTTTCCTGATATTGTGGAATTGAGTGAAAATATTCATGATATGGGACTTAAATTTGGTATCTATTCTACCCCTTGGATTTCTTCATATGCTGGCTATATAGGAGGAAGCAGTAATAATGAGGATGGGAAATGGGACAAATCGATGCTTATAAATTTTAAGAAAAAGGAAATAGAAGGCATAGGCTCACGCCACGGTAAATATAAGATGGATGACAATGACGCCAAACAGTGGGCCGATTGGAAAATAGACTATATGAAATATGATTGGAATCCCAATGATTCTGCAAGTATTGTCAGAATGGCTATTGCGTTAAAGGAATCAGGACGTGATATTGTATATTCTATTTCAAACTCGTGTCCATTGTCCGAGGCAGTAAGATGTAAGGAATATGTGCAGGTATTCAGAACCGGGGGGGATATCAGAGCCAGATGGTCGAAGGATAGGGAACACTTGAATTTGCTCGACAACTGGAAGAATCATAACAAATGGTTGAGAGAAGGTTATGAAGGTGGCCCGGGACATACGCCTGATGCAGATTTTCTGATGGTTGGTCTACAGAAATATGGAAGTGATGATAGTCTGACTGTTGACGAACTATATCATCACGTATCATCATTCATGTTGTGGGGAACACCTCTGCTGCTGAGTTGTGATTTAAACGCTCTAAGTGAGTTTGAGATGAGTCTCTTGACTAATGTAGAAATGCTGGATATCAACCAGGACAGACTTTCTAAACCGGCCAAGCATTACGACCATGGTAATGGAATAGAATTGCTGGTTAAGGATCTTTCTGATGGTAGCATAGCGATGGGAATCTTCAACTTCAACAATGAGGAAACTTCAGTAGAAGTTCCATGGAGTGAAATAGGCATTTCAGGTAAAAAAAATATTCGTGACGTTTGGCGTCAGAAAAATATTGGTACATATAAGAATGCGTTTAAGACCATGGTAAGACCTCATGGATGTGTGGTGGTTAAAATAAATGACAAATAAATATGCATTTTATGAGAATAAATAAATTAGATTTAATAAAGTTATTATTGTTGTCTATATTTATGGCTCCAATGCCTTTATGTTCACAGACAGAGTTCAAATATACAGGCAATCCGCTTGTCCGTCATATATTTACAGCCGATCCTACGGCTCGCGTATTCGATGGCAAACTATATGTATATACTTCCCACGATTTAAAGGACGCTGATTATTATACAATGAAAGATTGGCGTGTATTCAGTACTGACAATATGGAAGACTGGATTGATCATGGTGATTTCTTTGGTTTGGATGATATACCTTGGGCCAAAAGTATGGCGTGGGCTCCCGATTGTGTGAAGCGTGATGATAAATATTATTTCTACTATCCGGTTGAGCGTACAAAAATTGGAGTTGCTGTTTCCTCAAATCCGGTTTCCGGATTTAAAGATTCTGGAAAACCTTTGATAGATAATACCGGTAATGTTAAACTGATTGGACCTGAACCGATAGATCCTTCCGTTATCATAGACAATGGCCAGGCTTATATTTTTTTCGGATGTAGAGAATTCAGATGGGCTAAACTTAATGATGATATGGTAAGCATTAAAGGGAAAATCAATAAAGTTAAGCTGATAGGAAATGAAGGAGATAAGGAAGGATTTGGAGGTTATTATGGTGAAGGTCCGTTCATCTTTAAAAAGGATGGTCTGTTCTATATGATTTATTCCAATGGATGGGGTAATCAGTCTACTATTGTATATGCAACATCAAAGTCTGTTGAAGGACCTTTTGAATATAAAGGTGAGGTCATAAAAAATGTAGGTTGCTCTACTTCTCATGGCTCTATTGTGGAATTTAAGAATAAATATTATTTGTTTTATCACACAAGGGATTTATCCGGGCATAATAACCGACGTTCAGTATGCTTTGACTTGATTTCTTTTGACAAGAACGGCAATATCGTTCCTGCCGTAAAGACCACTTCGTCTTTGGTTTCCGGTAAAGATTATTATACCGGCAAAGGACGTATAGCTTTAAGTTCCGATGGAAATATGCATGATAATGATGATATGCAGGCTACAATGATGAGCCTTATGATTCTCGCTAAAGCCGGACTTCAGGATAAGACATCGCTGTACGTCTATGCTGATCATGTATGGGGAAGTGAGAAAAATGATTTGGAAATTATGCGTCATAGTGCTGAAGAGTGTGGAAAGAGATTCTCTTTTAACAACACAAGGTTCATAGCGGCAGTGGAAAACCCTGAACAAGCATATGAAGCTATGTGTAATGAAATCTTAAAATCAACAGCCGAAAATCCTCTTTTTATAGTGGCTGCAGGTCTGATGCAAGTAGTTGGAGAAGCTTTGAACAGAGCCTTCAGGAAAGAACCGGCATCTTTAAGCTATGTCACAGTTATTTCTCATTCCGAGTGGAATAATGAACATGCTGATAAGCCTCATGCAAATGAAAAACCTCATTCAGGATGGACATGGAATAAAATGGAAAAATCATTTGGACAGAGAGTGAATTTTAATTTAATTTCTGATCAGAATGGAACGGGCATAAGTGAAAATGCCTATAAGTCAAAAAATAAATTCAAGGCACCTTCATGGATTAGCTGGGAGTGGATGAAGGAAAGTAGTGACTCTGATGTAAGATGGGTTTACGAACAGGCTCGTAAGAAACCGGCAGGTCCGGATTTTTCTGATGCAGGTTTAGTGTATTATTTGTGTGCTGATTTGGATGGTGAAAGAGGGGATGAGAATGGTAATCCTATAAAATTAAAATATTGGCTTGAACAGGTGGATAAGTATTAGTGATTTTAATTTATAACCCTAAATATATTGTATGAAAAAGATAAAAATTGGAAATTATTGATAGTAAATTTTATTTTATCAGTGTATTTTTAACAATTCCCCAATTACTGATATCTCAAGATATTTGTTTGCAAAATGAATACAATAAGCTGTTTGGAGCAAAACCTGATTCTAAGGAGTCTACAGATTCAATGAATGTTTTACTTATAACGAGTGATCAACATCATTGGATGGCAGTGGGGTATAATAATCCTAAATGCAAGACTCCTAATTTGGACCGACTTGCAAAGTATGGAGTTGTTTTTGACAGGGCATATACCACTAATCCAACAAGTACTCCTGCTCGTGCATCTATAATAACGGGAATGTATCCAAGTCAACATGGAGCCTATGCCTTAGGTACTAAATTAATGGAGAATGTTCCTTGTTTAGGAGATTATCTTAACGATGAGGGATATCAAACGGCTTTAGTTGGAAAGGCTCACTTCCAACCATTAAAAGCTACTGCTGAGTATCCTTCAGCTGAGGCTTATCCTTTAGTTCATGATTTAGAATTTTGGGAAAAGTTTAATGGTCCTTTTTATGGTTTTAATCATGTTGAACTAACAAGAAATCATGGAGATGAGGGACATGTGGGTCAACATTATGCTCTATGGCTTGAAGATAAAGTGGGCGATAAATGGAAGGAATGGTTTTGTAAGCCTTTGGGCAAAAAGGATAAAAAAGAGTTTGGAGAGTGGAGTATACCTGAGAGGTATCATATGAATGCATGGATTACAGAACGTTGCAATTCATTAATAGATGATTATATTAAGGAAGATAAGAGGTTTTTTATTTGGGCAAGTTTTTTTGATCCACACCCACCTTATTTGTTGCCTGAACCATGGGCTTCAATGTACAATCCCGATGATATGGATATTCCTGAATCATATGGCGATGATGTATCTGATATGCCTTTACATTACAGAATGACCAGAGATCCCAAATTAGATAAACATATCTACGATGAGGGAGCTCAATCATTTCATGTGCATGGAGTAGGATCACGCGTAATACCCAAAGATAGGGTGAAGGTTTCCAAAGCTTACTATTATGGTATGATTTCTATGATGGACTATTATATAGGAAAAATATTGGATAAACTGGAGCAAGAGAATCTCTTGAACAAAACGCTAATTATATTTACTACCGATCATGGGAATTTTATAGGTGAGCATGGATTGGGGGCAAAGGGTGTTTTCGATTATGAAGATGGTGTTAAAATTCCATTCATAGCTTCATGTCCTGGAGTCATACCTGAAGGTAGGCGTACAAATGCTCTTGTTTCATTAGCTGATATAGCTCCTACGGTTTTAGATTTCCTGAAAATAAAAATACCGTCAACGATGACAGGGGTAAGTCAGCTTAATGTCATGAAAGGAACAGCAGACAAGGTTAGGGAACATGTTTTTATAGAGAACCATTTTCAGATGACTAAGTTTTATTTTAAAACCTATGTTAACGGGAGATATAAATTATCTGTTGATATGAACAGTAATGAGGGAGAACTTTTTGATTTGGAAAACGATCCCAATGAAATGGAAAATCTTTGGGATAATCCAAATTATAAAGACATAAAACGTGAATTGTTATTGGAGTTTATACAAAAGTCCATGAAAACAGAACCCGTGGTAATGCCAAGAATTGCTGTCGCTTGATATACTAATTTTGATAAGTAGATGTTCATAATTGGTTTATATCATAAGGTTTTGATACCTTTGCCTCATAAAATTCAAATATGCACTTATGGGCAAAATC
>NZ_CP083673.1:1009604-1393384 GCF_025914115.1 Bacteroides sp. DH3716P
TTTGTTGCCACCGAAAAGTTTCTGGCTGCATTTTTCACCTTTTTACTGTAGTCTTCTCGAAAGGTAACATCCAGTTGCCAATGAAGATTATTCTCAATAGACCAATGCTGCCTGATGGCAGATGCAATCTCCTCCGGTTTGGTATTATCAAGTGAAGTTACATAGTATCTGACCTCTTGAGTATATTCTCCTGTTGCTACTATTGTTCTCTCCGACTTTATCCCTACAATAGACTTCAACCCCACAAGTTTCTTCTTAAACATTTTCTCCATAATAGATCCATAACTGACTACAGTACATGTTCTTGTCTCAATCCTTCCATGTCCGGTGTTTTCCGACACATGCCTGGTGACTCTATTGGTTATTTCATCTCTATCCTGATAATCGTCAATGATTTGTTTAGCTAGTTGATAATTTTTTTTCTTATTCTCCTTTATAGCTATAATATAATTTGCATTATGCTCAATAATGGTCTGGGTTATATCTTTCTGGCATCCCATCGCGTCAATTGTAACAATACAACCACTTAGTTCCAAAGAGTTAATTAACAATGGAATAGCTGTAATCTCATTGCTTTTATCATCTACTTTTACCTGACCTAAAGAAATTCCATTAGCGGCAGACCANGAGTTAATTAACAATGGAATAGCTGTAATCTCATTGCTTTTATCATCTACTTTTACCTGACCTAAAGAAATTCCATTAGCGGCAGACCATGCAGAAACCATCCATAATTTGAATCCTTCTTTTCCCGTAGTATGTTCTCCGTCACATTGGCTTGGACCACGCATGAGCTTGCCATCTATAGCAACAACGCCTTTCACCTCCTGACAGACTTGTTTTACCCAATTACGGAAGATCAACTCAAAATACTCGGGCTTTATTATACTGAAGAATCTATTAAAAGTATCATGACTAGGGATGAACTCCAGACCAGGTATGCGACTTTTGAAAAAAGCAATTTTCGCATTGCCAAATTCCTCAATCTCATTCCAGGATTGAGCGCCACAGATTACAGCAGCAATGGATATATAGATAATAGTTTCCATTTTATGTACTTTTTTGCGGTTCATCCTAGGATCTTCTATTTGTTTACAAAGGTCAATTATGCCAATTTTCATGTTAGTTTANTAGCAAATGATAATATGTTAATAACCAACAATATAGTAAGGAAATTACAAACGAGAATATAGTAAAAAATATAATGCGTCTGCCCTGCTATCAGTTGTGAACAAATCCGTTTACGGTTGTAAACAGATTTGTTTACATGGGTGAGCCCTTGTAAAACATTAGAGCTTAACAAAAGAATACCTAAGTATCAATGTATGATATATAGGGAAATATAGTATAAATTAGCTGGGAACAAGACGAGCCAGGGTGAGGGTAAAAAGTTACCCTCACCCTGGCCTCACCTCTACCCTCACACTTGAAACACCGATGAATAAAGGGATTGAATCAAGGTGTGAGGGTGTGAGGGTAAAATGTCATCAACATTTGTTTGGCTAAGATGCGACACTCTGCCCGGTTTATTTTTCCGTTCTCTGTTTGCGGAATGGATTCTATTGTCAATATATGCTTGGGACGATAATAAGGTTCCAGTATTTCATGTAGTTTATTTCCGATTTCTTCTGTGTCGGGCTGATCTGCCAATAATAAAGTGACAGCCTGCCCTAAGCGCTGATCCGGAACTGAAGTAATGACAAAGGACACAGGAATAAACGGGCGGAGCAACTTCTCCATCTCCTCTGCTTGAATCTTAATTCCTCCACTGTTAATCACATTGTCTTTCCGGCCTAGAATCATAAAACTTCCATCGGGATAGATACGTGCAATGTCATTGGTTTGCAATGTTTCGTCACATACCAAAGGGGCATCAATGATTAATGTATTCTCTGCGGATAAAGACAATTTTACTGAAGGAAATGGATAATAATGTTCTGAAGCCGATGCTCCGTTCAGACGACGAAGGGCAATATGCGACAAAGTTTCAGTCATGCCATAAGTGGAGTAAACGGCAGTCGGAAGATGGTTTATCTCCGTTTCCAGAGCCTCATCAACGGCTCCGCCTCCTATAATCAGAATATCCGTTTGTTTTAATCGCTCTTTTTCTTCGGGAACCTGCATCGTGTTATAAACTTGCAATGGGACCATTGCCACAAATCTCAAAGATTCTTTTATATCCGCCAACGGATGACCGGAAGCAGGACGAACAATCAGGTTCAAGCCTGCAACCAATGAACGTACGACCACCATCATTGCACCGATATAACGAAGATTCATACATAATAATGCCGACTCACCTTTCTTCAAATTCAGAAATTCACAAGTCAGACGTGCACTTTGCATCATTTGATCCTTGCGTACCATCAGTTCTTTAGGTATACCCGTGGAGCCCGATGTATGAACTGTAATAACAGGAGAATCATTAAACCATTCGTTCAGGAAAAGATATAAATCCCAATAAGCAGAAGAATGAGCTTCTGCTCCTCCTGCTATCAGTTGGCTTATATCTTCAAAAGTGTATTCTTTTCCTTCCAGTAGCAAGCGCTGTTGTTGTCGATCAAATATCATCAGAATATCCTTTAAATACCACTAAATACTATCATTTACAAAACCACAGGCAATCTTTTCTGATTTCAAGAGGCACTTCTATATTGTCAGTAAAGAGCATACCCGTTCCCAATCCTTGTGGCAACGGATTATTGAATGTTGCACACCAATGGGCGATAGCGTTCAAACCAATGTTGGACTCCAAAGCGGAAGTGATCCACCAGCCGATATGTTGCTTTTCCGCTTCCATAATCCATTCATCCCCTCCGCATATTCCTCCGTGGAGAGATGGTTTAATGATGATATATTGCGGACGGATGGTTGCCAGCAGTTTCTTTTTTTCTTCCAGCATGTTGCATCCTATCAGCTCTTCATCCAATGCTATCGGCAACGGAGATTCAGAAGTGAGCCGGGCCATTTCCTCCCATTGTCCGGCACGGATCGGCTGTTCGATAGAATGTAAATCAAATTCCGACAGACGTTTCAGTTTTTCCATTGCATCACCCGGAGAGAAAGCACCGTTTGCATCTACACGCAACTCTATTTCTTTAGAAGAGAAATGGGTACGAATATGACGTAACAACGCCAATTCTTTTTCAAAATCGATAGCACCAATCTTTAGTTTGACACAACGGAATCCGGCTTCCATCTTTTTCTCGATTTGGGATAACATGTGATCAAAATCTCCCATCCAAATCAAACCATTAATTTGAATCCCTACCTCTCCACGAGAAAAAGCCGTATCGGACAAAGCCCAACTCCCTGCAAAGAAATGCCAGATAGCCGTTTCCAAGCCAAATAAGATGGAAGGATACTTGCATAGACCATCTTTATCCAATTTTCCCTGTTCTTCCTCTACTTGCCGGCAAGTTCTTATTAATATATCTTCGTAATCAGGGAGATCATCACAACTTAACGCAGGCAAAGGCGCACATTCTCCAATTCCCACTCTACCCGGAAAATCAGGAGAAGCAAAGTGAAGATACCAGACTTTTCGTGTAGTATATGTTCCCCGGGAAGTTCCCGCGGGTCGCTTGAAATGGAGCAACCGGGGAATAATATCTATCTTACAATCCATAATGAATATCTTTTCAATCTGCTAATTACTGCACAACCAGTCTTTCATTAGCCTATTATTTTAAGGAAATTTCGGATATTGTTTGAAGTTCGGTTTACGTTTCTCCAGAAACGCATTCTTTCCTTCCTGTGCTTCATCCGTCAGGTAATAAAGTAATGTTGCGTCACCTGCCAACTCCTGAATACCTGCCTGGCCGTCCAGTTCGGCATTCAATCCCGCTTTAATCATGCGCAAAGCCAACGGGCTAAGCAACATCATTTCTTCCGCCCATTGCACGTATTCATCTTCCAGCTGTTCCAAAGGTACTACCTTATTCACCAATCCCATATCCAATGCTTCTTGTGCATTATACTTGCGGCAAAGGAACCAAATTTCACGTGCTTTCTTCTGTCCTACCACACGCGCCAGATAAGATGCACCGAATCCGGCATCAAAGCTACCCACGCGAGGACCTGTCTGACCGAAAATGGCATTTTCCGAAGCAATGGATAAATCACATACTACATGGAGCACGTGTCCGCCACCAATGGCAAAACCGTTCACGGCAGCAATCACCGGTTTCGGGATGCTGCGAATCTGCTTTTGCACATCCAATACGCTTAGACGAGGCACACCGTCTTTTCCGATATATCCGCCACGTCCTTTCACATTCTGGTCGCCACCCGAACAAAACGCCTTATCACCGGCTCCGGTAATCACAATCACATCAATATCCGCTTCTTCACGGCAGATGCGCAATGCGTCACTCATTTCAGCAGTAGTTGTCGGAGTAAACGCATTCCGATAGCGCTCACGGTTGATCGTGATACGGGCAATTCCATTATAATAATCAAAAAGAATATCGTCGTATTCTCTAATGGTTGTCCACTCTCTTTGTGTTGACATAATCTATTTTTGTTTTAATTGATGATAATAATTCTTCAACATGCGCGCGTCCTTGTTTTTGTTGGTAAACACCTCCAAGAGCACAGGCTGCTCCATAGCTTCCGGTTGAGTGAAAGTTTTCATCGCTTCAGCCAGTTCTTCGTCATTTTGCGCTTGCAGATAGAGAAACCCACGCTCTTCTGCCCAACCTTTGGCCGATGTTTTATGAACTGCCGCAATAAATTTATGTGAGGTACCCGACATATCCAATCCCGGCAAGGTATGGAAAATCTCTCCTCCTCCATTATTTAACAGAAGAACACGCAGATTGGAGCGAACATTGACGTTCCACAACGCATTCATATCATAGAAGAAGCTCAAATCTCCGATAGCTATAAAGTTCAGTTTGTCGGAAGCTGCCGCATAACCGACAGCCGTAGACAGCGAGCCTTCAATGCCGTTTGTTCCCCGGTTGCAACAAACTTCAATCGTAGAAGGAATGGAGTATAATTGCGCATAGCGCACCACCGAACTGTTAGCCAGATGCAACGCACATGACTCCGGCAAGGCTTTCAACAACGTACCGACAGCAGACATTTCCGAATAAGCAAACTCCGGTTCAGGAATGATCTTGCAATAGTTTTCCCACACACGGGGATATTCAGGAGTCCGATTGTCCAGCAAACTGGCTATCTTCTCCAGAAACTCGAACGGGTCCATTTCGATCACCGTAGTTAATGAGCCATACAAATCGACCACCTCACCGTCCGGCGATACGTGCCAATGTTCTTTAGGCGGATGCTGACGGAGCAACTTCTTCAATCGTTTGGAAACGACATGTCCTCCATAAGTAATCAGCAGCTCCGGAACCATCTGATCTACCTTCTCTTCGGGCATGGCATAAAGCGCCGCATCGAAGTTCTTTACCGGAATACCGGGAACTGTCTGGTTGCCGATATGTTCCGTCAACCAGGCAAAATGTTTATATAATAACTTGATATATCTTTTTTCAAACAGATAGATAAGATTCATCTGACCGATGATAATCATACGCTTCTGGTATTTATTCATCCGGTCGACCAAATCGTTATAATCACGATCGTAGACGTTCAACCCCTGATAACGGGTTATGACACGCACTTCTGGAAGCGAATCGACCGTAAACTGGAACAATGGTTCAGAAATAGGGATATTGATATGTACCGGTCCTTTTCCATGATGGTTCGTCTCCAGCAATGCTTCATTCACCAGACGATTGCAATACCATTCATCTTCTTCCGTATGAATCTCCGGAAGGTTTACCGACTTCTTGACCAGCGTCTGAAATACGCCTGGTTGTGGTACAGTCTGTCCGTCCATTTGTCCGATCCAGGCAGCGGGACGGTCTGCAGAAATAATGACCAGAGGAACATTTTGATAAAATGCTTCTGCCACAGCCGGATGAAGGTTTAATAATGCAGTACCGGAAGTGCAGCAGACAGCAGCAGGCTTACCACCATTCAACGCAAGACCGATGGCAAAATAGCCGGCACTCCGTTCATCCGTCACCGGATAGCAGGTAAAATTCGGATGGTTAGACAAAGTATGCACTATGGGGGTGTTACGACTACCCGGACACAACACAACCTTAGTAATCCCATGCGCCTCAAGCAACGCAACCAACTGGAGTATGTTCTTCTTGTCTGTATACATGATGATAATTATTAGTAGTTTATGATTTTAAAGGAGGCACTGCAATCAGCCGTTTGATGGTTTGCAACTTTTTCTCCGTTTCCAGCCATTCGTCATTCAGTTCCGAAGAGGCCAATAATCCACCGCCGGCATAAAGAGTGAGTTGTTTATCTTCGATATGCATACAGCGCAGGTTTACATACAAGTCTGTTCGCCCTTCCGGATCGAGCCATCCGATAAAACCGGAGTAATAGCGGCGGTCGTAACCTTCGTTCTGCAAAATAAACTGATAGGCTTCTTCCTTCGGCAAGCCGCATACGGCAGGTGTCGGATGCAAAACTTTCAGAAGGTCTCCCAAACCTTTATTATCTTTCAAAGCGAACCGGAAATCGGTTTTTAAATGTGACAAAGCACCGGCATAAGCAGGATATGGCCCGTTTTCCGTAGCATGGATATCCAGTGAAAGAAGCTGACGACGGATATAAGAAGATACATAATCCTGTTCCTTCCGGTTCTTTTCATCCCATACTTGCGGCAGTCTGCCATCTTGCAAAGGCTGTGTTCCGGCCAGCGCAACCGTATGCCATTCGTCTTTCTCACCCGATAAAATGATTTCGGGAGTGCTTCCCAGCCAGATCCCTGTCTGCGGAGTATAACATAAGTATATATACGAATGAATATAACGTTTACAAGCCGCCCGAAAGATGGACGAAGGAGAGAAATCAGCTACTTTATCAACTGTAAGATGACGGGAAAGCACTAGTTTATCAAAAGTCCTGTCACGTAACGCATTTATAAAGGTATGAAAGCATGCCGTATATTCTTCCGTGGAAGAAGTCAGAAATGATTCTTGCCCTTGCAGGCGCAAGGCTATCTCCCGGTCTTCTTCCGTATCATCATCCATCGGTAAAGGCTGCCCCCACTGATCGGGTTGGATCAACACAACCGGACATGACTCACTCACCTGAAACGGAGCAATTACAAATCCTCTCTGTCCGTTCAGTTCTTTCAAATCGTATATCAAACGGACCGCTCCTTCCGCCTGCGTCAACAGACGGGGAACCTTCTCTCCGGGAACACGGTAAACAGCAAACGGCTGCTTCCGTTGAATAAATGCATCAATAGTTGTCAAGTTACTTATTTCTTCGTCGGTCATCTCTTTTTCATCACACTGTTGACTACCCGTATGGAAGACACCAGTTTGTTTGTTGAAGTAAACACGTCTACATTCCATACGTGGGAGGAACGTCCCTTATGTACAACTGTTCCTACTGCACGCACGGTATCTCCTTCATGTGCAGAAGATATATGGTTTCCGCTGACCTGCATTCCTACTACAATCTCGTCCGGCTGGCAGAGAATCATCGAACCGAGTCCGGCAACTGTTTCTGCCAGTGCAAGAGTAGCTCCCCCATGCAAAATGCCGAAAGGCTGACGGGTACGATGGTCTACCGGCATCGTTGCTTCCACACGGTCTTCGTCGGCGTATGTATATTGAATTCCCAAGTTTCCCATTAATGCGTGGCGTGCCTGCGCATTCAGTTGGTCAAGGGGAATTTCGGCTGCACGCACTTCGGCTATAATAGCCTTCTCCACTGCAACGGCCACTCCATCTTCCTCATTCGAAGCGGTCACATAGTCGGCACAGGCTTTCACCGAGTCTTGTGAATGTCCCATAGCTACGCCCAGCCCGGCCAATTGAATCATTGTTACGTCACACACACCGTCGCCCACAGCAATCACTTCCTCACGCTTCACATCCAGTACCTCCAGCAAAGCACCCAAAGAATTGGCTTTGTCGATGGCGCAGGGAACTACTTCCAGAAAATATGGCTCCGAACGGAATACGTCCAACGCTCCGTTCAGTCGTCTCTTCCAGTGATCTTCCAAACCAACCAGTGCTTCTTCGTCATCGCTCACCAGCATACACTTACAAGGAGCAAAATCAACGGCAGCAGAAAATTCTTCTTCTTTAATTATTTGCAGGTTATTCAACCGGGCTTCATTTTGGATATGTTCATTTTCAGGAGAATCCGTTATGATCGTATCATCATGATAAGTGAATAAGGCAAAACCGTTTTTACGGGCCTTCTTTTCCAGATACGGCAACATTTCGGGATTAATCCGACGTTCAAACAGAATTTCCCCGTTTTGTGCATTGATAATCTGACAGCCATTATAGGAAAGAATAAAACCTCCATAGTTTCCAAGTTCAAGCATCTTTGCCAGCGGCATCAGGCCATAAGTAGGTCTGCCGGATGCCAGCACAATACGTACTCCCATTTGCTGAACCTTCAACAGGGCAGCCAATGTACGCTTACTAATTTCTTTCGCATCATTGAGGAGTGTTCCGTCTACATCAAGAACCAATAATTTATACTTCATGATTACACGATTTTGATTTAGATTACAAAGGTAGGAAATTGAGTGAACGACAGAAAGCGTAAACAGATAAAAATTACTTTAATTTCAATCTTTCAAACGCATTTCCAGATAATCGCGGAGGATACGGGCATGATTATACACCGGTTCTTTGGAAGCGTAAAGCAATGTTATCACCGGATGCGGCTTGATAAGAGTCAGAAAATCAGCCATTGAGGAAGAAGCGTCAAGTTCTTTCTGATACTGTATGACAAAGTCTTCCCAGTGTCCGGGAATATCTTCGTGAAACCATCTACGCAATGTGGAAGACGGTGTGATGTCTTTTGCCCAATAATCGTACTTAAGCCATTCTTTCTTCATTCCACGTGGCCATAATTTATCTACCAGTACCCGGTAGCCATCTGTTTCTGAAAAATCTTCGTAAACCCGCTTTATCCTTACCTGTATCATCTCTATTAATAGTTAATTATAAATAGATAAACCGGAAAATGCGAAAATTGTTTAGCAGAATCCACTCAATTCTGTAACGAATCCTGTGCTTTTTTAAATTCGTAAGGAGTCATTCCCGTCTTTTTCTTAAAAAGATTGTATAAAATCGGGGTGCTATTAAATCCGGCCTCATCCGCAATGGCACGTATCGTATAATTAGGATGCTTTTTCATCAGTTCAATGGCATAATTAATGCGCAATTCATTGATATATCCATTAAAATTGGTTCCGGTACATTCTCTTATCATCCTCGCAAAACGTGCGTTATTCAGATGTACGATTTGTGCCAGATCTTCTCTCGACAATTCTGAAGAAAGATATAACTGTTTCTGAATAACGATATCATTCAGTTCCTGAAATATCTTTTTATTCTCTTCTTCTTCCCCACTTTCTTTATCTGTATCGTTAGCAAGTTCTTCCAGTTCTTCGGGTGAAATACGTTCCGGTTCAATCTCCGACACAACAGCCAGTTGTTCGTATACTTCCGATAGCTGGTTCCCATCTTTTCTATTAGCAAATTTCTCGTTTATAAGCCTGGCAAGCATCCTGTTCTTATATTCGACTATATGATTGAAATGCCACAAACGCCAAACGATAAACAGAGTCAACACAACAATACACGCAAGAAAACAGAGGGTAATATTTCTTATTTTTAATTGAAAAGCCTGTTCGGCAATATATTCTTCTTTTTCAGAAGCGCCGTACATTGCATTCAATTCCAATGCAGCATTGTTTCTATCCCGGGTATTGATACTATCTGTTATAGTTAAAATCGTTTCACGTATCTCGGCAGCTTCTTTGTATTTATGCATACCCAAATATGCCTTCACTTCCTGTCGAAGGACAGTCAGATACTGTTCATTCAAAGTATCCTGCTGGGTTCTCATCAATTCCTTGAACCCCCTGCAATTATCAATAACCTTTTCATATTGTCCGGAAAGCGCCAAATAAGGAACCGAGTACATTTTTCCGTCGGGAGTATGAGACTCTTTCTTTGATAAGTATTTCTGATAATATTGCTCCGCCTTCTCATATTTCTTCTCCATGCAATAGATGTAGGCTAATTTGGCATATAAATAACTATATTGGCCATCTACATAATCTTCAGAGATTTGAGGTACTTCCTTAAGCCGTTTAATCTGCTTTTCACGCTCAAAACCCACTTTCAATGCCTCATCAATTCGAGAATCATTCATTAAAAAGCTCATTTCTGCTCCATAGTAATAAGAGAGCAACATCATTTCCCGCATCTCCTTTGAGCCCCGCAAAAGCTCAATAGTCCGGTTAAAATAATCGTATGCTTTATCTTTAAAAGATAATCTCCAATTATTCTCCCCCATACAGAAAAATAACCTGGCTTTGGCTTCCCTGTTCCCTAATTCTTGCGCCTGCCTGATTCCATCTAATGCATAACGCATACTTTCATTATATTTACTCATCATTGCCGAAAACTCAGCCAAATGTACTGTCATTTTCAGCATGTGTTTCGGATCTTTTTGATATATGGAATCAAGCAAATAAGCTTTCCTTGCATACATAAATGCCAATTTATTCATATACATATTACTATATGATAAACTACGCAATTCATTTACAACCCGCAAAGGAATCGTTTTCCTGTCCTCCGCTTCGTCCAGTAATTGCAGAGCACGCCTAGGTTCGGGAATATAAATATCCCTGATATATTTCTCCGTATACAGAGAATCATCTGTTAAAGTTTTATCAGCCCTCGAAAATTGATTATGTACAAATAAAAGCACCAAAATACATACAAAAAAACGCATAAGTTCTTACCGTATTTTAATCATTCAACATCCAAAGATATGTATTTTCCATAAAAAGTGCAAGGTACATCTTAATTTTGCAAAATTAAAATAAGAAACATTAGCTATCTTCTTATCCCAATCCTAGTTTCTGATAAATCTTCATCTCACAGAATCACAAGCCTAAAGCCTTTCCCAACCGGGCTTCAATACACACGCTCAAATCGGTCGTAACAAACTTACCATTATAAAAAAGAGTAAAGATAGTGGCTGGAGTAGGCGCATTTTGTGCCTGTTCCATGGTTTCTAATTCTATTATTTTTAATGGGAGATCCTTACTCTTGGCTGCATTGACCAAAGAACCGCGAACATGGAATTCAGTAAACGGACAACGATGAGTATAATACACTACTATTCCATCCCGGTCAGGACACTCACCTGTCAAGACACTGTCGTTGAATGAAGGATCGGGAGCAGCCGGATTTATTTTCAAAGCCAACAAACTGAATCCGTAAGGAAGTTTTTCTATAGTTTGGAAACCTTGTCGCAGCAGCCATTTTGTATCACTCATAAAATGAAATTTAGAAGTGCCCACTACGGTAACTAAACCATCTTTTCCCTGCAATTTCGCATCATCAATAGCAGACTGCAGCAAAGCCTTACCATGCCCGCATCCTTTATATTTACCCGACACCCAGAAACAATTTATCATCAGATAATTAGGAGCACTGACAGGAACCCACGCCTTTTCAGCAGGACCATATTCGATGAACACTTTCGCCCGTTCGTCAATACGTCTGAAAACATAACCATTATCAAACTCTTTTTTCAGCCATGCTTTTTTTAACTCATAACTATCTTTGCATTTCTTATCCGAAAAGGCACAGCATATATGTTCGTCCGCAATATTCTCCTTCGTCAAAGTGATGTAATTTGTTTCCATAATATTATATTAATAGGTTTAAAAATAACAAATCGATAAGCACTCATTATTATGAGTTATTAGAAAATCGCCAGGCTAATATTCTGCTGCTTTTAGTTCCCTGCTGCATTCTGATAATCTTATATTCCGATACATTCACAGACTTCAATTTAGCACATAGCTTTTCGAGATTCTTTTCTTTTGAAACCAAGCTGGTAAACCATCCACAGTTCTTCTGATATTTCTGACTCTCGGAGATCATATTCAGTATAAAACGGATTTCTCCACCCTCACACCAAAGTTCATTCGCACTCCCGCCAAAATTTAATTGTACTTTTTTCACCTTCATCCCTTTCAGGCTACTCAATTTGCGCAAGGTTCCGTCTTCCGCTTCTTCCTTCGAGCTATGAAACGGAGGGTTACATATCGTAACATCAAAATACTCGCCAGGCATGATAATTCCATCAAAAATTTTCTGACTGTCTTTCTGAAGTCGCAAGTCAATCTTATGTGCCAATACCGGGTTGCAAGTCACTATCTTTCGTGCATTCTCAATCGAGACCGGATCAATATCACTGCCCACAAATGTCCATCCATATTCTGTGTGCCCTATAATCGGATAAATACAATTTGCACCTACCCCAACATCCAGACATCTGCATTTCGTTTTCTGTTCGTTCGCATCTTCCTCCTCTGTCTGCAAATCGTTCGCTACCCTATCCGGCTGAATAAGATCGGCAATATAATGAATATAATCCGCTCTTCCAGGAATGGGTGGACACAAGTATTGTTTCGGTATATCCCAGTACCGAATGCCATAATAACTGATTAATAATGCTTTATTTAAAGCTTTTACTGCTTGCGGATTAAAAAAGTTTATAGTTTGTACACCCAGAGGATTAAGTGATACGAATCTCTTAAGTGGAGGATATTTTTCTATCAACAACGGAAAATCGTATTGACCATTGTGCTTATTTCTTATATGTAACTCACCTTTTTGTGCCATGCCGGCAAAGATACAGAGAATTTTCCTGTCTGCAAATTTTCCCTGTTAATACACTAAATTGGAATCAAATCACCCCAAAATATCATAAAATAAAAAAGCATCCCATAAGGTCATTTTCTGAAACCTTAATTAGGATGCTTATTCTATAATGCATTGATATTCAATGCTTAAAAGCGGAGAGACAGGGATTCGAACCCCGGGTACCTCGCAGTACAACGGTTTTCAAGACCGCCGCAATCGACCACTCTGCCACCTCTCCAANGAGAGACAGGGATTCGAACCCCGGGTACCTCGCAGTACAACGGTTTTCAAGACCGCCGCAATCGACCACTCTGCCACCTCTCCAAAACTCCTTTATCAGAAGTGCTTTCCGTTGAAAGCGGTACAAAGGTACGAATCATTTTTAAATCTGCAAACATTCTGATATTTTTTTCGCGAATTAATCGTATTTTTGCAGTCCATTAGTAAGAACAAAGATATGATATACCCTCAAAATTTTGAGCAAAAGATAGGATTCGACCAGATCAGACAGTTACTAAAAGATAAGTGTCTTAGCACTTTAGGCGAAGAAAGAGTCACAGACATGACCTTTTCGGAGCAACATGAAGAAGTTGAGGAGAAATTAAACCAGGTAACAGAGTTTGTCCGCATCATCCAGGAAGAGGACGGATTTCCCGATCAATTTTTCTTTGATGTCCGCCCTTCGCTAAAGCGGGTGCGGATAGAAGGAATGTATCTGGACGAGCAAGAACTATTCGACCTGCGCCGTTCGTTAGAAACCATCCGCGACATTGTACGCTTTCTCCATCGAAATGAAGATGAAGAAGAGAACGACACCCCCTACCCCAGTCTGAAACGACTGGCAGGAGATATAGCCGTTTTCCCTCAACTGATAGGAAAAATAGACGGCATCCTTAACAAATATGGAAAAATCAAGGATAATGCTTCCACCGAATTAGCCCGTATACGTCGCGAGCTTGCCAGTACAATGGGAAATATTTCCCGCTCGTTAAACAGCATTCTGCGCAGCGCACAATCCGAAGGATACGTAGATAAAGACGTAGCTCCCACTATGCGTGACGGACGTTTGGTGATCCCCGTCGCACCCGGACTCAAACGAAAAATCAAAGGTATTGTACACGATGAATCCGCTAGCGGGAAAACAGTGTTTATAGAACCGGCGGAAGTCGTAGAAGCCAACAACCGTATTCGCGAACTCGAAGGCGACGAACGACGCGAAATTATTCGCATCCTTACCGAGTTTTCAAACGTGCTCCGTCCGTCTATCCCGGAAATCCTTCAATCATACGAATTTCTGGCAGAAATAGATTTTATCCGTGCGAAAAGCTATTTCGCCATACAGACCAATAGTCTGAAACCCGCCGTAGAGAATGAGCAACTACTGGACTGGACAATGGCTGTGCATCCTTTATTACAACTTTCACTTGCCAAACACGGAAAGAAAGTCGTACCACTGGATATAGAACTGAATCAAAAACAACGCATTCTTATTATATCCGGTCCGAATGCCGGAGGTAAGTCCGTCTGCCTCAAAACAGTCGGTTTACTGCAATATATGTTGCAATGCGGTATGCTCATTCCCTTGCACGAACGCAGTCACGCCGGTATATTCAGCAGCATCTTTATCGATATTGGTGATGAGCAATCTATTGAAGACGATTTGAGTACCTACTCTTCTCACCTGACCAATATGAAAATCATGATGAAGAGTTGCAACGAGCGGAGCCTCATCCTGATTGACGAGTTCGGTGGAGGTACGGAACCGCAAATTGGAGGTGCTATTGCCGAAGCCGTTCTGAAACGTTTCAACCAGAAAGGAACATTCGGAGTCATCACCACCCACTACCAGAATCTGAAACATTTTGCCGAAGATCATGAAGGAGTAGTGAACGGAGCCATGCTTTACGACCGCCATCTCATGCAAGCACTTTTCCAGCTACAAATCGGAAATCCCGGAAGTTCGTTTGCCGTAGAAATCGCACGAAAAATCGGATTGCCGGAAGATGTCATTGCAGATGCTTCGGAAATCGTAGGAAGTGAATATATCAATGCCGACAAATACCTTCAGGACATCGTGCGCGACAAGCGTTACTGGGAAGGAAAACGTCAAACTATCCGTCAACGGGAAAAGCACATGGAAGAAACCATTGCCCGCTACCAAACGGAAATGGAAGAGTTGCAGAAATCACGGAAAGAGATCATCCGGCAAGCAAAAGAAGAAGCGGAACGGATGCTTCAGGAATCCAATGCACGCATTGAAAACACAATACGCACAATCAAGGAAGCACAAGCTGAAAAGGAAAAGACACGCCAGGCACGTCAGGAACTGACAGACTTCCGTACTTCTTTAGATGCGCTGGCTTCTAAAGAGCATGAAGAGAAGATTGCACAGAAAATGAAGAAATTAAAGGAGAAACAAGAACGGAAGAAAAATAAGAAAAACGAACCGAAAGCCGCAGTCTCTTCCCCGTCAAGTGCTCCTAAAGTAGTGCCGATTGCAGTAGGTGAGAATGTAAAAATCAAAGGACAGACAAGTGTCGGCCAAGTGATGGAAATCAATGGTAAAAATGCAACCGTTGCTTTTGGGAGTATAAAAACGACCGTAAAAATAGACCGTCTGGAACGTACCAATAACGCCCCCAAGACGGAAGGAATCGCCAAAAGCACCTTTGTCAGTAGCCAGACGCATGATCAGATGTACGAAAAGAAGCTTAGCTTCAAACAAGACATTGACGTACGCGGAATGCGCGGAGACGAAGCTCTGCAAGCAGTCACCTATTTTATCGATGACGCCATATTAGTCGGCATGGACCGTGTACGCATCCTTCACGGCACGGGAACGGGAATACTTCGTACATTAATCCGCCAGTATCTGGCCACCGTACCGGGAGTGAGCCACTATGCCGACGAACATGTGCAGTTTGGCGGTGCCGGAATCACAGTAGTCGATTTTGACTAACCTGTAAACAAAACGTCCAAAGAACTTGTTCTCATTTAGAAAACCACTACCTTTGTTACAGTGGTTTTCTAAAACGAGAATAAAGCATGAAGAATAATCTGTTAAGCGAAAAGCTTATTTACACAGGAGACAGTCTTACTCCTACCCACTTACATCTTTGTACTTACAATGCTACCGAGATGCAGGAAAGCGCCAACGACACCTTTCAAGCCATCAAGGGAACACTGAACAGCGATCGGATCAATTGGCTACAAATACACGGAATGAAAGATACGGAGACTATCCGTGAAATTTGCAGTCATTTTGAAATAGACTTCCTAGTCCTGCAAGATATACTGAATGCGGATCATCCTACCAAGATAGAAGAGCATGACAAATACATCGTCCTGATCTTAAAAATATTCTACCCCAACGAACATAAAGAAGAAGACGAACTGGACGAGTTGCTCCAACAGCAAGTTTGTCTTATTCTAGGTAATAACTACGTACTTACTTTCCTCGAAAAAGAAACCGACTTCTTCGATGATGTCAGTTCCGCTCTGCGCAATGATGTCCTGAAGATACGCAGCCGCCAGACTGATTATCTACTTAGCGTGCTGCTCAACAGCATCATGGGAAACTATATTTCAACAATCTCTTCCATTGATGACGCACTCGAAGATTTGGAAGAAGAACTGCTCACCATCACCAGTGGTGATGACATCGGAATTCAGATTCAGGCATTACGACGCCAATATATGCTGATGAAAAAATCCATCCTTCCACTAAAAGAACAATATATCAAGTTACTACGGGCAGAAAACCTGCTCATTCACAAAGTGAACCGTGCCTTTTTCAATGATGTAAACGACCACTTGCAATTTGTATTACAGACCATTGAGATCTGCCGGGAAACTCTTTCCTCATTAGTCGATCTATACATCTCCAACAATGATTTACGTATGAACGACATCATGAAGAGGTTAACCATCGTATCCACCATCTTTATCCCTTTGACATTTCTGGTCGGAGTATGGGGAATGAATTACAAATGGATGCCCGAGCTCGAATGGCAATACGGGTATTTATTTGCCTGGATTGTAATGGCAATTATCGGTATTATTGTATATTTGTACTTCAGAAAAAAGAAATGGTATTAACAAAAACACATCATCAATCATGAAATCGATAAAAGAGCTATATAGAATAGGCACAGGACCTTCCAGTAGCCACACTATGGGACCGCGCAAAGCTGCCGAAATGTTTCTGGAACGTCATCCGAATGCTGCATCTTTTAAAGTAACCCTTTACGGCAGTTTAGCTGCTACAGGCAAAGGACACATGACGGATGTAGCCATTATAGACACTTTGCAACCCACTGCCCCGGTAGAAATTGTGTGGCAGCCCAAAGTCTTTCTACCGTTCCATCCGAACGGAATGACATTTGCAGCTCTGGATAGCAACGATAAAGTGCAGGAGAATTGGACTGTTTATAGCATCGGTGGTGGTGCACTAGCAGAAAATAATGACAATCCAACCATCGAAAGCCCCGATGTATATGGTATGGAAAACATGACTGAAATACTCCAATGGTGTGAAGATACCGGAAAAAGTTATTGGGAATACGTAAAGGAATGTGAGGAAGAAGATATATGGGACTACCTGGCTGAAGTATGGGCTACCATGAAAGATGCCATTCACCGTGGACTCGAAGCAGAGGGCGTACTACCCGGACCACTAAATCTCCGGCGGAAAGCCTCCACTTATTACATACGTGCTACCGGATACAAACAATCCCTGCAATCCAGAGGGCTCGTCTTCTCTTATGCTTTGGCAGTAAGTGAAGAAAATGCTTCCGGCGGTAAAATAGTAACCGCTCCGACTTGTGGTTCTTGTGGAGTTATGCCTGCCGTACTTTATCATCTTCAAAAAAGCCGTGACTTTAGCGATATGCGCATTTTACGTGCGTTAGCCACTGCCGGTTTGTTTGGCAACATCGTCAAATTCAACGCATCCATTTCCGGAGCAGAAGTAGGTTGTCAGGGAGAAGTCGGTGTTGCCTGCGCAATGGCTTCGGCTGCCGCCAATCAATTGTTCGGGGGCAGCCCTGCACAAATTGAGTATGCAGCAGAAATGGGCTTGGAACACCATTTGGGAATGACTTGCGACCCGGTATGCGGATTGGTACAAATTCCCTGCATCGAACGAAATGCATACGCCGCCGCACGTGCGCTGGATGCTAATCTTTATTCAGCTTTCACCGATGGCATGCACCGTGTCTCTTTCGACAAAGTAGTGCAAGTGATGAAACAGACCGGACATGACCTACCGTCACTCTATAAAGAAACAAGTGAAGGAGGATTGGCCAAGGATTACAAACAAATGTAATTATAAAAAGCAACGGACCATTCCTTTTATAGAAATGGTCCGTTGTCATTTTTATGATTAAAAGTTATTCAGTTGGCGGCCAATTCGTATCGTCTCCGTTACTGATATCTTTTTCATGTATCAATCCACCATCCTGCGTGAAATAAAGCGAGTAGCGCTGGCTACCTTGTTTCACCTGAATCACAGATTCCATCGGATTCTGTGGAAATGTCAACACATATACATCTGTCACTACCCACGCGTTATATTTAGAATCTATAAAAGCCGTATAAACAGCCGGCACCAACTGATCAATACTGTTCAGTTCATTTTCTGTCATCACCCAGTTGGCATTAGCATCAAACCAGACTTCCAATTCATCATTGCTCACCCAACAGTCAGCTACATAATAAGCACCTTTCATCTCCCATTCTATATTCTGGGCAGCCGGATATACCTGTTTCAAGGCCTCCGTAATATTACTGGGCGGAACAAAAGTATCATCATCGTCATTATCACATGCGCCGAAAGAAAGGGCAGTCATAAGCAACACTACTGCCCATGCGCTAAACTTAAATCTCCACATAGTTATCTTCTTGTTTAGGTCTATTTACTGCAACTTGTTAATCATCAGCCTTGATAAATTTTCCTTTCTTATCAAATTTGAAAGAAAGCCCGGTAGACAATTCAATCTCATACCCTTTGCGGTCACGTTCCACTTTCGTCACTCCTTCATTCACAAAATTATGTGCTTTCAGGTAGTTGACAGCGAATCCCGGAACAATACTAACAGGAACAGTCTGCCCTTTCTTAGCACTTACCTCTTCCCAGTTTCCCTTACTGTCAAAATCAATTTCCGTACCATCCATCAATAACACTTCATACTTGGTAGACTCCATCATATCCTTATCAATTTTGATATGGGCAACCTGTGGTTTTGTAAAATTACTATTGATAAAATTACGTGCCGGAAGCGGCAACTGATTCATGTCTTTAGTTATCACATCTTTTGCGAATGAAAACTGCACGGCTACCAGAGCCAGTACAAGTAGAGATAGAAATTTCTTCATAATCGTTATTCTTTTAGCGTTAATACTATACTTTATTCTATGCTACAAATAACGATACAGATTCCGGAAAGATTTAGGAATATTATGAGTTTGCTCTTTTTTTGTATTCTTTAACCATCTATTCTATTTTCCACTCCCCTATGGTACAACGTTCCCTTAAAACGCAATATACCAACGATCCTCACAGACAGTTGGTATATTTCACATATAGATACATATCAGTTTTTACACCGATACGAGGGTCAAGTTAAAAATATACCGCTGTACGATTTCTAACCTGCAAAATGTAGGGATTTCATGAGTTTATCATGAATCTAGGGACCTACATATTTCTTCATTTCAACATTTATCTTATACCATCCCAATGCATTACTACCACCCACTCTTTCGGTTGGTAAGTTCCGTGAAAACGGTGCGGAATCGTAGCAACCACCAAATCACAATTGGAAGCTAATACGGTTCTTAATTCCTTTAGCAACATATCCATTCGAACAATTAAATGAAGATACTTCATCATACACCGTATCACCCGTACATACTGATAAATGCACATATCCTCTCCCCGTCTTATCTCACTCAGTGTATTGGGAGAAATAGCAAATTCGCTGGAAAAGAAACTGTTACTGAAAATACGATCCGTTCCCATTAAAGCCAATACCAAATTGCTTAAAAACTCGTATGGTTTCTGTTTTTCTTTTGCCATGTCATTCTATGATTAATAATTTATAATATTTCAGTTTTTATTACTTTATCAAATATTGTCCACATAGGGAAACAATTAGCGATCCACTGCTAAAATCAACTGTCACTGACACTATTCACAAAAAAGCATATTACGTGAGCTTCCTGCATTTTTTCGAGCACACAAATTTTCGTCCCTAAAAAAGCAACGAGAGTTTATCTACTGGATACAAGCAAGTTATAAATCTCACACACCTCTTCTTTCCCCCACCAACGTGCCCTCCTTTCAAAAGGACAAAAGGACATAAGGACAAAAATCCCCTATGGTACTATAAAAATTCCAATGCCAACGACGAAGCCTATTAGTTGGGAGAGGAATTCCAGAAAGGAGCTCCTTTATTTTCCCCGAATTTGTACAATAATATCACCATATTGTCGAATGATTGTATCATTGAAGGCGGAAGCAAACGCGAACAAGATATCGCTCTTCTTTCCAAGCACGGCCCTTTCACTAAATAATCCTGACAATATAGGTAATTTTGTTCAAGAGTTGCCCAATCATTTCATGACAAACAAAACGATTCAGGTTGGCGCAAAACACGATTTCAATATTCGTAAGGTTACACGTCTATAAAAGCACTTAATATAATAAAGATCAGCAATATACCTCATAGTTCTTATAGTAAGATGAATAAAAACAATCATATATATCCTTTTTGTCCTTTTGTCCTTTTGGAGAGTCGGAAAAACATCGGAAGATTTGAAAAAAACATCTCAATGATTGAAATCAAACATTGGGATATTTCGATACAAATCTCCCAATGTTTTTTCTTTATATTTGTGTGTCTAAATACATCACTATACGTAAAATTAGGAAATATCAACGATCTTCACAGACAGTTGATATAGTGGGAAATTCACATCGGCTTTAACCTCCGATGTCAGGGCGTAGATTAGAAATGCGCCGTCGCGCTATTTCTAATCCACAATGTAGGAGAATCATGCTGTAAACAGCATGAAGCTAGGGACCTACATTTTTTTCATCTCACATACGAAACACTCACGTGTTTATTACATCTCAACATTTATTTTATATACCCAAATTGTTTCAGAAAAATCATCTCAAATACTTATTATCGTTATCTCTATACCAATCCTTAATAGCTTCTTCAAATGTATAATGAAACTTATACCCCGAATCAGCCAATTTCTTTCCGCATATATTAGTAGAAATCATTAACTTCTTCACACGAGCAGGACAAATACCTAAAGCTTTTCCCCCTAACGAACCGACAATCCTTGCAACTGTCATTAGAAGACTTCCCGGCACCTCGACAACAGTACGTTGTACTCCCGTAGCCTTTTTCATCGTTTCTACTATTTGCTCGATAGTAAAAGCTGGTTCATATGTACAGTTATATAACTCTACTCCTTCATTATGATTCTCTAAACGATAAAGCATAAAGCGAACCAATTCTTTCACATAAATGCAAGCTTTAATCGTATCTTTACGGCCCGGATAGAAGAACTTACCGCCACGGATACCCCAATACAAACGAGTAAAGTTACCATTTTCCCCTTTACCGAATACCACACCCGGACGAACAATAGTAAGTTGTCGTTCGTTCGACTTTTTTGCCTGCCAAATCGTATGTATTTTTTCAGCCACTAACTTAGAAATTCCATAAGGCGTGTTCGGTGTGGGAAGCGTCTCTTCTGTTTTCAAATCTTCAGCTGCACCATAAGGAGCTATGGAACTGGTAAAAACGATTTTCTTTATCCCGAACTTCTCGGCAAAAGCACATACGTTCTCTGCACCACGAATATTCGTCTCAAAATAAGCCTGATCCGGATGTCCCGGGGTACGATGAACGGCTGCAAAGTTAAAAATGACGTCTTCGGAAGTAACGGAAATATCAATGTTTATTTCAGAACGAACATCACAATTGATATATGTAGATTTACCTTCATGGTTATTCTTTACAATATCCAGATTGTATATTTTTGTACCCGGATATATATTATCAATTAGAGTAATAAGGTGTGTACCGATAAAACCGGAACCGCCAAATATAAAATAACTCATTTCACTAGATGATTAAATTCATTATATTTTAACTCTACAAACTCCTTTATTTCCTTCTTAAAACGTTCTTCCGAAAAAGTCTCCGCATGGTTACGTATTATTTTAGGATCAAACGGTGTTTCTAGTTTTTCAAATCTTTCTACTGCATCAATAACCGATTCTACAGTTTGTTCATAAAAGAAAAGACCTGTTACTCCTTCTTTTACTGTTTCCAAAGAACCTCCCCTGCCATAAGCAATAACAGGAGTCCCACATGATTGCGCTTCGATCGGAATCATACCAAAATCCTCATCTGCTGCAAAAACAAAGGCTTTAGCTTTCTGCATCTTTTCTTTTAGTACCGCAAATGACTGATATCCCATGACAGTTACATTATGCCCAGCAATCTTGCGTATCTTTTCCAAATTAGGACCTCCACCAATCACAACCAGCTTTTTATTAGGCATACGACTGAAAGCTTCGACAATAAGATCTATTTTCTTATATCCCACCAAACGACTACTAGTTAAATAGAAATTTTCTTTCTCTACGCACAAATCAAAGTTAGAAATATCAATATTAGGGTGAATTGTTACAGCATCCCGCCTATAAGTCTCCTGAATTCGACGTCCCACATAATCGGAATTACTTATAAAATAGTCAACCCGGAAGCTGGATATCAAATCCCATTTACGAATACGGTGAAGCATATATTTAGCTAGATATCCTTTCAAGCCTTTTGTCAACCCCGATTCTTCCAAGTATTCATGATACATATCCCATACATAGCGAATAGGAGAATGACAATAACAAATATGCAATTGATCCGCTTTGGTTAGAACTCCTTTGGCTACAGCATGAGAAGATGATATAATCACATCATATCCCCGTAAATCAAACTGTTCTATTGCAAACGGAAATATAGGCAAATACATCCTATGCTTCTTTACCCCTAAAGGTAACTTCTGAATGAATGATGTATGGACTTTATTCCAGTCAATCCCTAATTCGTCACAAACTTGTTTTTTAGCAACTAAGGTGTAAATATCTGCGTCTGGAAATACATCCGCAATAGCTTTGACTACTTTATCTGAACCGCCAACGGTTACTAACCATTCTTGAATGATGGCAATCTTCATCTTATTTCAATTTTAAACAATAACTTACTGATTTAAAACCTGTACATACGTATCTACAATAGAAGATATCATCTTTTCCATCGTAAAAGTTTTAAGATAAAGTTCACGAGAATTTATCGAATATCGATTCAACAAATCAGCATTTATCGATAATTTTTTTATTGCATCTACAGCTTCTTGTTCTGTTTTAAACACAAGCCCATTATAATCGTGAAGTACAACTTCATTATTACCAACCACATCTGTAGCGACTATTGGAAGCCCTACTGATGCAGCTTCAATTAGGGCATATGGTAAACCTTCAAAACGAGAAGTGGATAGATACAAATCAGCGTTCTTAAGATAAGACATGGGGTATTCTGTGAATCCAATAAAATTTATATTAACATGCTCTTCTACACTTTTTTGTTTTAATCGCACAAAGTCTTCTCCATCTCCCACCCACACAAATTCTATTTCATGATTATTTCTTAATGCTTTTGCTATTCTATATGCCATATCCATATTTTTTGCAAAATCAAAGCGAGATAATGAAATTATTACAAGTTTATTATCATATCTATTAAATTTAAGTCCCTCATCAGCAATAGCATTATATATTATAACTGATTTATCTGTAAACAAAAAACGCATCGATTTCCCAAGTTTAAACTCGCCATTTGACACTAAAATAAATTTATTTGTAAGATATCTTAAACTACGTCCTATTATTTTATGTATACAGGATATAAAATATGAAGAATAATTATTCGTAATCCCATGAAAAGTATGAACAACTTTAATCTGCGGCACAATTATTTTCAAAATTCGGGAATATAAACCTGCACCATTTCCATGAGAATGAAGTATACTAATATTGTTTTCAATAATAAAGCGTCTTAATAAGAATAAGTATTTAATACTGAACTTCCTATATGGAATATTTATACATTTCTTTATTTTAGGATGCTCCTGCCACAAATTGCCATATGGCTTACCCTGAGGGAAAGCTACATAAATATTGAAATCAGAAGGTAACTCTTCAATCAATTGATGAACATGACGCGGACCTCCTCCAAAATCTGCTCTAACTGTTATCAATAATATATTCATTACTCTAAATTCATTTGATTGTTTTTATTATTCTGTTTTTCACTAGCCATAATTCCCAAAACAATTAATACTTGACAATACAATAAATCCGAAGTTATTGCAGACCCAGAAATTAAACTACCTATCAAAAGTCCTAAAAAGTAAGTTGTAGAAATTAAACTCCATGGTCTAAAAACATTTGTACAAAGTTTAAATATCTCTTTCCAAAAAAGAATTGAATAAATGCTAGCAAACACTCCTCCATACCATAAAAATTGTACAAAATAATTCTCTGGCAATAATATAAAAGGATATTTTACTTTTAATGCTATCGACCGTACAATATCTTCATAAAAAGAATAATTGTATCCATATCCAGTCAAAATAAAGAAAGGATTATCTATCAAAGAAGAAAAAAATAATTTCCAAGCGCCAATTCTAAGTTCAATATTTCCTTCATTTCCTGTTGTACTTATAGCCTCTTGAGTATATAATATTTTATTTACTAAAGGAATATATTCACCATAAATACTCACCACACTAATTAAAATAATTAGAATTACAATATACCCTACAAAATATTTCTTTTTTCTTATTGTCTTAATTACTAGACCACATATTACACACATGAAACAAACTAAAGCTTCTCTACTAACAGAAGACATCAAATTTATAACAGTAAACATCAGTGTAGTAAGAAGCATTGATAATTTAATTTTTTTGGAGAAGAACAATACTAAAGCAAATGTAAATATAAGACATGAATAATCTCCAAAGACACCGTGGGCTGATAAACCTGACGAAACAAGAGACATTGATTTCAAATCAAAACATTTATTACTCAAACCTGAATTGAAACCATTGCCACTCCAAATAGAAACCGATTCTGACAGCTGAAACAAAAATAAACATAGACTTAAAAAAGAGCATAAAAAATATGAGTAAAGAATCTTACACAAAATTCTAGGGTTACATTTATATTCAACATAAGCCAAATATCCAAGAGGAATATAAATTATTCCTTTAATAACTTTCAGTAATGACGATATTTCAATAACATAAATAAAAGAATAAATAGTTGAGACTAACACTATTCCCCACATAGCCAAAACTATTCTCTGAAATTTAAGTCTAATAAAAGGAAACAATAAAGGAAAAAATACCAATAAAAATATTTCAACTAAATATAAATTAATTTCCCCCAGTTTTAACTTAGGCATGAAAGGAGTAAATATGGCCAAATAAAGAATTAATTTGCCTATGTCCAAATTAAAGTTGTTCTTCATACTGCTTTTCTATTGCAGAAGCAATAATTGCACTTCCATGTTCCCAACCTTTTTCCGTTTCCGCATAATCTTCCCGCAAATATCTCTCCATTTGTTTTATTATATACGGTTTTTTATACAGAAGCAAAATTGAATCAACAAGCTGTTTTACGCTTCGCGGCTCTATTAGAATTCCAGAATACTCATCAACAACTTCAGAAAGTCCTCCTACATTAGTCGCAATTACAGGTTTGCAATATGCAAAAGCAGTCATAATCACTCCACTTTGTGTAGCATCGACATACGGACAAACGACTATATCTGTATTAAATACATAATCAGCAATTTCCTCATTAGTAAGAAATTTGTGTATAAACTTAAAATTGCTATACTTAAGATAAGGATCTATATCGAAATATAACTCGCCTGATCCAGCTATCGTTAACTCTATATCTTGATAGCCTTGTTTTACTATTTCTTCAAATGCGGAACAAAGATATTCTATACCTTTATATTGAGAAATTATCCCCCAAAATAAAATCTTGAACTTTCCATCTTTTTTCTTATTACACGGTCTATAAACTTTCATAAATTCAAATGTACTCAAATTGGAACAAAATACATCTTGAGGAGATAGTTTATAATTTCTAATAAAAGCTTCATATTGCTTCGTATTAAAAATAACTTTATTACGAATCAGTTTAAAAGCAAGATAACGAAACAATATAAGCCACTTTTTTTTATATCCAGAATGAGGAAAAGGATCATGAACTAATAATACTATTTTATGATAGTAAAACAAAAACAACAATACAGTATAGGGAGCCGTTGTATCAGTTAATATAACACTAGGTGATATTTTTCTCACAACTCTTACCACATCATAAGCTTTCTTTATTGCGTTAAAAAAATTTTTATTAGTCAAAGAATAAATCAAGTAGGTTTTTTGAAGATTAAAAAATGAAGAGAACTTTGTCATTTCTTCATAATCTATAGCCCTATTGATTCCTCGTCTAATATTCTTTATACCAAATTTATTAGGAATATCCTGTCGACAATCAGTGACATAATACAAATCATAAGTTGTATTTAAACGCTTCACAATACTTAGATTTGGTTCCAATAATGCCATTTCAGAAACAAAAGCCACTTTTTTCATTTCCCTAATGTACTATTCAATGCCTCATGTAAGGCGTTAATATATCCCTTCCCAAATGTAAGATCAGGTTCCATATAATTACCTTCTCCCCATTCATTCCAGGATTTCAAAAAGATTAATTTATTTCTTTTATATTGAACTGTCTTAAGGGCATCTTCAACATGCAATCTAAAAAATTCAGGGGATTCATTTAAAAACATACTGCCTTTCATTCCACTTCGTGGAGTATGATCCCAATTAGGTACAATGCATGGAATCACATCTTCACTCCCATCTATATTTTTATTTATCAAATACGGAATGCACTTTTTATAATCAACAGCAAATTGAGGATAATGATAAAACAAAGATCTTATTTTCTGACGTATATAATATAATATTTTTCCTCTTTTATTTTGAGCATCAAATATGACACTAGCTAAACGCTGAAAAGTCACAGCATTATATCCTTTTTCAATAAACATCTCTTTTTTATTAATGCCACCTACTATATTAGCTACTATATAAATGCCATCCAACCACCCAGCCTCACGAGCCAATTGTTGAAACATATCAATATACTTCAGTGGTAAAGACACTGGATCATAAACAACTAAAAGAGGCATTCCATCTATCTTTATATATCTTTTATCCCTAAAAGCACGATTTAAATAAGAAAAATGCATTTCAATATCCTCCTCTCCCGGATATGTTTGTTCCATTAATAATTTATCTCCTGTGGAATCTTTATCAAATGTTTTAGAATACCAAGAATGATTAGCCCATGCTAAACAAAAAGGAAAATCAGGTTTACCAGATTCAAGAACTTCATCAAATACATCTTGCATAAGTCTCTTTCCATTTCCAAACCAATAATGCCAATAACAAAACCCAAATATTCCAGCTTCTTTTGCAAGTTTTACCTGCTGTTCTCGTACAACTGATAATCTCAAATCATAATAGCCCAAATCAGCAGGAACTCGCGGTTGCCGATGTCCTTTAAATAAAGGCTTAGCTTTACCAACATTTGTCCATTCTGTAAAACCATTTCCCCACCATTCGTCATTTTCTGAAAATGGATGAAATTGAGGTAAATAAAATGCAATAACTTGCGCTTTTCTATTCATATATTAATTTTATCATCATTTTTTCAACTTCGCTGTTGACAGTTAGCAATATTTTTACCTATATTGCAAATTCTTTTCAATCTAGCAATGTCATCATTTTAATGACTTTAGCTGGTACTCCCCCTACTACTGCTCCACTTGGAACATCATGAGTTACCACAGCATTAGCTCCGATTATTGCCCCATCTCCAATAGTCACCCCTGAAAGTATACGTGCACTCTCACCAATCCAAACATTATTACCGATCACAACAGGACCTTTTGCATAAAGTGGTCGCAACGATGGAGGAGTATTTAATTCTGACTCTATATTTTTACCATGAGAATTATCAGAAATATAGACATATCTACCTGTTAACACATTATTACCTATTGTAATACTATGACAAGCAGTAATATGACAATACTCCCCAATTCTACAATGACTGCCAATCTGAATAGAAGGAGTGTAATCGTATCCAGCATATTTATCCCATGCCGTAAGCACTATTCCACGAGAAAGAATTGTACCATAATCTATTTTAACATATTGCAGCCCTTTAAGCTGTCGCGCGTGATATATACGACCTTTAATGTCCTTGAAATGCCAATGGATAGCATAATTAAATAATCTACCACATACTTTGCCTGGCAATAAAAAAAAATATTGAAAAATATTACATAATGAAAATACGATCTTCGACAACATACTCATATTTCTTATTTTTCCAATGATTTCCTTAACAGTTTTCACTTAAAATATTTTTACATAAAAAACGATAAAATAACAGAAAGTTCAAACCATGGCATCAAATTTATTTAATACATTCTAGCACTTATTTACAATGAAATCCAATCTTCACACATTATATCACAAGTTGAAAAAAACGAATTGATTGGATTGAAAAATCTTTTGGGCCCAACAACAATCTTATCCTGATTTGCATTAAGCCATGCTGCCCACCAACTATAAGTACTATTTCCTATAATATTATGCTTAGCACATGACATCAACTGCATATCTCGAAAATTACGTTTCCCTGATACCTCATTCCAATCTACTAACATGTATTCAAATTCAGGAAGATTATCTTTTACCCAGCAAGGATTATCCGTGAATACATAAAAATGAGGGTTATTTATATGCTTTCTCATATAATCAATTGCTTTCATATAATAATCGACTGTACATAATCCTTTTCCCATCAATTCTGATTGCATATAATCATCACCTTTACGTAAGTGAATAGCTACAGAATTTTCCTGCGACATTTTTGCTGCAACCTCAATATTTTTTAATTCATCAAAAGGCAAAAAAGTAAACTGTTTACGTATATCATCCTCACAATGTCTAAAATACTTTTCGCTTTGCCAAAAACCCTTATAAATACAATTTCTAGTAGCACATTTCTCCATGTCAGGTACATATCCATACATAGGTTCGTCAATGTATACTTCATCACCGATAAAATTATGCCATTTCTTCATAAACTCTTGAAATCTTCGCTCCAAGCCATTTCGCGGTAAAGAAGGAAATACCCACTTAAAATGCCCCTCCGGCATTACTTTTATATCTATCGAGGGAAAAGCATCTTGAAGTCTAACCAATTCAAATGCCCATTGAGAACGTGGTTTAAAGTTACTTTGATCAAAACAGACATCTAACCCCTTAGCCATCAGCCCCCGACCAAAAGCATAATGAAACATTTGATTTGCCAATCCAGCATTTACATTTACGGCTATCATACTACTTCAATTTATTATTACACAAATCTAGAGCTGCCCCCATTGCTACATCCATATTATAATACTCCCATTCAGCAAAACGTCCAAGAAGAAATAGACCTTCTGGCTCAGTAACACATTTCACACTATTGACAAATTCACGTGTATCTTTTGCTTGGATTGGATATGTATAAGGAGCATAGTTATGTGCTATATATTTGGGATGATATGGTATACGAGAGAGATTATCAATAATATCATTCTTACTAATCTCATCTGTAAACTCAATGGTAGCCGACATTACTCCATTCGCACGATTTGACTCTGCAAAATTACCTGTACAAATGATACGGTGTGCCTCATGAATATGACTTGGCATATAAATCCAGCTATATGGATTATCTTCAATCTCACAAAGTACAGTTGTGGTACCATGGGCTTCAAGAGCTTCAATACCTTCAATATAAGCCGATAAGTCAACTCCTTTAACTATTAAAGGTATTGACTTCATATTGCCAGTAAAAATAACTCTATCACAAATCTCTCCGTTCACAGACCATCCTTTTTCTATTTTTTCAATAGATTTTACATCTACATTATAATGTATTTCAAGTCCTTCTGAAAGGCGGTTAGCGACAAACTGCGAACCCTCTTTTTTCGGATAAAAAAACGAACTATGTACAAAAGACCTTTCCTCAATATGCTTAAAATTATTATAAATAATATCTTCAAGTGTAGGCATTGGTAATTTACCAACCAACCACGACAGTGGAACGTTTGTCAGTGGACGACGCCAGATCTTTTCATTGTATGGTCGAAAATATTCACGATAAAGTGTCTCACCAAAACGAGCTCGCAAAAATTCTTCAAAATTAGTAGGTTCTACAGGCTTATTAGTAGCCATTAACACAATATCATTAATAAAATTTTTCATCATCTCATCTGAAAGTTGATAAGCATGATTCTCTATTGGATAAGCAATTATGGTATTATCAGCCATTGAAACAACTGAATTTCGATCTGCCATAGTAAACTCGTCTTTTTTGTCAAAATGACTCCAAAACCAATCCAATACATCCTGACGTTTTGTGTTAAAGACATGTCCTCCAGTGCGATGAAACAAATGTCCATGCACTCTATCACATTTTACCATCCCTCCTGGACGCGAATCTGCCTCAAATAGTTGCACATCATGTCCATACTCCTTAAGAACCTGCCCAATACTCAAACCTGATATACCAGCTCCGACAATAATATATTTCATATTCATATTATTTATTATTAATTTCAAAACTCTTCTTGTACACAAAAATTAAAGGAATTACAGTCCCTACAGCTACATATAACGGACACCACCATCCTGTGAATTCACTACATCCTAAATGCCATAAATGACCTTTTACTGAAGGATATTTTGCTAATATATTATAACCCAATTACATACAGCAAAGCAACTAAATTAAAGGCCAACATATACCCAATAAGAATCTGTAGCGATTGGTCTTCACAGCATAAAAAACTTAACACTATAAATCGGTCACTTATTACTAAGTAAAGTGAAAGGTCCATCGTCGTATAATGGCTAGAACACGAACTACAGAAACTATTAAATTTTTCATTATTCTATAGTGTAATTAGCCTTCTCGTTTTCCATCCACTCTTCATATATATACTTATGGTTCATGATATTAATAAAATCAGATGAACTTATATGCCGAAATGGATCTCTATAATTGTGCTTACCATCGTATTCACAGTAAAACTGTCCCAGGTCATTGAGTCCATACTTATTCCACAATGTCAATAAGTCCTCCGAATCTACAATATAGCAATACTCACCTAGAAAATTCCACCAATCTTTGAGACTTAAATCAGAATTATGATATTTCTGAATAAAGCGTTTGGTTATATTTATTTCAGACGCTGGCCACTTAGCAAGAGTTTCACCCGTCAGTACTCGCTTTGTATCGAAATTATCTTTTCTATAACAATGAATATTCCTATCATCATATGGAATATCAAATAAGTTTATAAGATCATCAGTATATCCAAAATAGAGAAAATCTTGCAGCCACATAGGATTAAACATTTGCCCCCAATTACCAGCTTGTGTTATTATACGTCCTTTCAATCCATAAACATTACTAGAAGAAATCGTATTTAATTCAACAAGGCTCTTAAGATATTCAAAAGCAAATTCACGATAGACACGTAAATCTGATCTATTCTTTAATGCAAACTCTGCTCCCAATTCTTTAGCTCTTTTCAATCCAGCCAAGCTTGTGCAAATTTGATAGTTTACATTCCCCAAGCCACACACAGGTATATCTTTATTCAAAACAACTTCGCACCCTAATAATTCCAAAGTCCGTACTATAGATGGGTCTGTATAATCCCAAGTACTAACTATGATAATTGCTCCCGGAAACAATCTTCTATATAATTTAATAGTCTCAAAAGTAAATTCATCACGCATCTCTATCAACCCTTGAAGAACAATAGCAAATTCACCAGAAGTAGTTGTAGTCTTTATATTACTAGGAATAAAATAATCTGCTTTTTTGGGGCGAAGTTTATAACAAAAATAGTTATCTGAATATTTTTCAAAACTACGAGAAAAAATATCTAGCATAACCTTTTCATTTCTACATAAACGAATCATCAATGAAATAGTACATGAAAAAAACTTTCGCAATATACTCTTAATCAACTGCATTTTTATTTCTTTAAACATTTATTTTGAACAATCGCAAGGCCTTCTAATATCAGCGAATCCTTTAGCAATAAAAGTGAAAGTACATATATAAAAGCTCCTACGCACATCATTATAATGCACATCAATAAATTATTCCAATTTAATGACTGAAGCACAAACAAGCCTCCCCCCATTAAAATAACAGCGAATAAATAATGTATTATTGATTTATCGAATAACCTAATAGAAATATACTTTCTTCCCATGATGTACAACCCTGTAGTTGCAACTAGTTCTGCAGCTAAATACCCCATAGCAGCACCATAATGCTTGAATGTAGGAATAGTCAAAAAACACACTAAGAGGTCTGTAATACATGCCATTAAAGTTACTTTCACCATAATATACACTTTCCCTTTAGGATAAAGAGTCTGCATCCCAAATACATTTGAAAGTCCCACTAAAACCAGCAAAACAGATAAAATCTGAGAAACACCTATAGATGGTATAAAACTATTACCACCCAAAATAGGTATAGCATATTGACTAACAAAGAACAGTCCAACAGATATTGGTAAAGAAACTCCAACAGTAAACGAATATACTTTTTGAGAGATTGTAGCAAATTCTTCATCTCTTCCTTCAGCCATCAAATTCGAAAACCGAGGTAGCAAAATTGCAGTTAACGAATCTACTATTCCAAACACTAGTGAAAACAATTTTATACCACCATAATAATAACCAACATATACATCATCAGTCATAAATCCTAAAATTACTGGATTAAGAGTAAGATATATAGTAGATAATAAAACTAATAAAAATGTTATACCTACAGACTTTAAATGCTTGTAAGGATTAATACTACGTCGATCAATATTACATATACACAAATATTTACGTAATCTAATAAAATTGAATACACTATTTCCTACCGATGTAAGAGTAATTGTAATACCATACCATAGAATATCATTTTTTGTCTTTACTAAAGTAAACAATAATATAATCCCAATCATACGGACAATCAAACCACGAACCGTAATATATTTAAAATCTTCAATGCCTTTATAAAACCATTCACATCCAATGGTAGTAAGAAAAATAGAAGAACTTAACAACAAGAAAAGAGGTAAATCTGTTTGTATCTTGGGAACTGTAAAACATAAAATAGCAACGACCAAATAACCAATCAAGGTAGTAATTCCATGTAGAGATAATATCTCAATCGTGGTAACATTAAGTTGCTTTCTATCGTTTCTCACTCTAGCAATTTCTCTTACTGCATATAATGGTATACCTAATCCTACAACTAAACTGATATATGATATTATTGATTGATAAAAGTTCACTTCTCCTATTCCTTCTGCTAACAAAATCCTAGATGAATATGGAAACGTTATTAAAGGAAATAGAATTCCAGAAATAGTATTCAATAGATTGAAAATATAATTAGCTGTTATTGATCTTGACATAAATATTAAAATATTTGCTTTATAAACAAGTTACATAGACCACTATTTCCTTAACCCTTCTTATACATTAATCATAGAAAGCCATACTAACCTTCTTTATCATATAAGTTATCGCCCAAAAAACATTTATTGGCTTTGTGTGTTAAAAATCACTTTTATCAAATATACTTCACAATAGAATACTAAAAACGGATTGTATTCATATATTCGATCTTGAAATCATTTTCTATTATTATATCAATAAAAGAAATTATCAATACAAATTGATTGTATATTTTATAAACGATACATCGACCAGCTATAAAACCATTTAATACTTCCATAATCTATCCAGTAAATAATAATTATAATCTCTTTCACTTCCCCAATCTTGGAAGTCTTTCACCTCAAAAGGCCTAAAAGGAATATTATCCAATAGCATAGCATAGACTATATGCGACATAAAAAGTTGTTCATACAAATATAATCTCTCATAATATTTGCAGAACACAGCAGCATCATCAAAAATATAACCTCCTGCATTAAAGAAACGGCTGATGATTTTTTTTTCTATTATATTTGTTATATAGAACTGATCATCAAGTTCCACATAACTCTTATTTCTTGGATTCACCATTTCCAACTTATCAAGTGGATAAATAGCTATACTATTTGCAATGGTAAAATCTCCACAAAAATAGCCATCAGGATCTTTCACAAAAATTGCTCCTTCTATGTTCTCGCAATTCACAGTCCGATAGACAGTCTCAGCCTGGCTAGTGGTTGGCTCATCAAGAACTACGACCTTAGCATTACTCAGTCCCAACTTTTTAAATTGCAATTTCAGCAATAATGACAAATAGTATTTTTTATCATATTTTTCAAGAATTGTAAAATAGATATTATCAAAACGATTTAAATCTAACCCTTGAATAGATTTTATGCAAAGCGAGATTCCATCAGGAGCAAAGTTAAATATATAAGGCATATAGTTCTCATACTCAATATTGTCAGCTCCTATAGGAATAATCAAACTAATACTCATAAAATTGAATTGAGGACATTTTTTAAGAATGCTACAGTTCTCTCCTCCTTAGCATATTGTATAACACGTAGGAAATTCATCAACTGAAAAGTACTATAATACTTATTATACCAATCATAATTACTATAATATATATCTATCTCTTTATCTATCTTGTCTGAAATTATTCTCATCCGCACAGAATCAAAATCATGCCCATACATAAGCTGCGACCAACCATAATTTGAATCTTGCCTAATCTTTACTAAATCAAGTAATGGAGATTCCAAAAATGAGTCCAGAAAGTCTATCAAATAGTAATTATTTCCATTAAATAGTATATTTGAAAAAGTCAAGTCTCCATGACACTGTCCAACTGGTATGTTTATCTCTTCATCTAGTTCATTGAATACAATTGAAGACTTCTCTAGAATTATCTTAATATCTGTATCCTTACTAATAAAATCATTTTTAGCAACTTTATCACAAACATCATTATATTTATTTATTACAACATTTTTATTAATCGGAGTCATTTTTGAATTTTCAATTTCAGAATCAATAAAAATTTTCAATGCCTTGATAAAATAACTAATCTGGTCAAATCCTGCATCTTCAAAATAATCTACATAATTCTTACTATATATATACTCCATCTTAATATTTAGATATTCATCCATACGTTCAATACCATATATTTTCGGTACACGAATATGCTGATAAGCTATCTTTGAAGCATTACACTGTTTCAAAGCTTGCTTATACAATCGTGGAATATAATTCTTATCACGAGTACTCTTGTTAATAAACAAGCTATCCCCGCCATTAACAATGTCTATCTGACAACCAGAATGCCCTCTTATTTCAATCTCCATAATAGTTTGAATTAACAACTATATAGTTTATACCTGCTGACTGGGCTGCCTGTACACCCACTTCCGAATCTTCAAAAACAAGTGCCTCATTAGGTTGCATAGAAAAATGCCTTAATACTGTCCTATATATCTCAGGGGAGGGTTTTCCTTGTCTCACCTCCTCACCCGCCAAAATAAGATCAAATATATCAGTTACCTCAATGTATTGCAATGCTTTTTCTAAATTTTTACGACATGCAGTAGAAGCTATCGCTGTTTTACCTCCAGCATTGTGAAAAGTTTTCAGTATAGCTAATAAAGAATTATTCACTTTAAAATATCTAAAAAAATCGGGGTAACAATTACCTTTAAACTCACTTATTTTTTGAGTTACAACCGGATCTGTTATGCCAACAGTTGCCATAAACTTTTCAAACCTAAAACCAAAACAATGACGATAGTCTACCTCTTTAAGAGCTAATCCCACCTGATTAAAAGCCTCTTGATAAGCCATAAAATTAGCTCGAAAAGTATCAACTAATGTACCGTCAAAATCTACAATTAACAGTTTTATTTCACTTCCGAGCATTACATATATCGTTTAAGTTCTTCAGGTGTCCCATAAGAATAATAATTTTCCATTAAGCAAAGTTTGACAGTTTCTCCATTCTTCAACAAATAATTATAAAGTAATGACACATAAAATTCCGATTTATTAGGTATTGAATTATCTAATAATTGATGCGCAACTTTTAAAAAACCTTTTCCTGAAGAAAAGAAATACGCTCCACAAAGAGCATGATTAGATATTACCTCTTTCTCTGCTGTACGCCTTACTATATTATTAGCATCAATCTCAGCATAACTATACTTTGGAAGGTCTGATTCAAATGATACCAACAAGCCGCCATTGACCTCATCTACAGGTTTTGCTAATATTTGACGAATATTTTCAAGAAAAGCCTTACTAGAGAATTCCAAATCACAGTCCATAACTATAACAGAATCATTAGGGTCTATTGCAGACTCAGCCATCAAACAAGTTTCAACTGCACCACGAGTGGTATTAAGTACAGAAAAAACTTTAGCATTTGGCAACTTGTTTTTTATATATTCGTTTATATGATATCTATCAATATGTTCCTGACGAACAATAAATGAATACTTCAAATTTATATCGTCCATAATTACGCTCCTAATAGCTCTAACGAACAAAGGTATCCCCTTCAATTCAATCAATGGCTTTGGTGTAGTCCAACCTTCTTTAAGAAAACGTGTTCCCTCACCTGCCATTGGCATGATAATATGTAAACTTCGCATAGTCCTCTATAATATTAAGTGCACATTATTTAACTATCCAACCTTTTCAGCTTAAGATAACTAAAAGTGTACTGATTGATTAGTCATTCCCTAATAATTAATTACAATATTTCCTTCGTTAATACACTTTCTTAAAGCTAAAGATTTCATTAGCTATATTATATCAACATTGAGAAATTGATATCTGTATCTGCTCAATTTTAATCCATTCCTTATCTTAATATGCATTCTTTTCTCCAACAACTACATTTGCTATAGTCTTATAAATGATATATATATCAAGTAGCATTGTCCAATGCTCCATATACCAAATATCAGCTTTAACACGTTCCTCCATCTGTGAGAGTTCTCTCGTTTCACCACGAAAACCATGTGTTTGAGCCCAGCCGGTTACTCCAGGTTTTATAAAGTGCCGCACCATATACTTATCAATCAAACGGGCATAAGTCTCCGTATGAGCCAACATGTGTGGACGTGGTCCCACTATTGACATATCACCCCTAAAAACATTGATAAACTGGGGAAGTTCGTCAATATTAGAACGACGAAGGAAGTTCCCAAACCGAGTTTTACGAGGATCATCAGCCGTAGCCTGTTTACTGTCAGCTTCATCATTCACTTTCATAGAACGGAATTTATAACACACAAAATCCACACCATTCAACCCCGTACGCATTTGCTTAAAGAATACAGGACCGGGAGAAGTCAACTTTATAATACTTCCCACTATGAGATAAACAAAGGGAAAAACTGTAACCAGAAAAAAACCGGAGAAAACAACATCAAACATCCGTTTCAACATACGGTTCTCCATCTTACCCAAAGGTTCATAACGCAGATTCAAGATAGGCATATTGCCAACCATACTGTGCCAGATACGACGCGGAAAACCTTTACATACATTAGGAACACCGTGAAAATAAAGCAAATGGTTTTCACAATAATTCATGATAGAAAAATTGTAACGTCCCTCCTCCATCGATAGAGAACAAAAAACATGCTTGATGCTTGGATGTGCAGACATAAAATCTGAAAAACCGTCAGGATTACCCAAATAGGAACATTGAGAAGAAAGAGCATCATTCGGTTTTATATCAAAATAACCCACGACTTCATATAGGGAAGACGCCAGAGAACTTTCCATCTCCTCATACAACACCTGCATATTATTGCCTCCACCTATAAAAACAGCATAACGTCTATGCTTGCCCTTAGCACAATAAACTATCAGAAAATGACGGATGATAATGCGATAAATACTTAAGATAACAAAGAGAAAAGAGAAATATGCAACAAAGAAAAAAGGAGAATAGATAGAGATTCCACTAAAAGTCATGATACATGCCCAAAAGATGGAAAAAGCTATAGTATTCTTCAACACGCGCAACACAAGTTGGTCAGGGCGAATTCCCCGACTATCCCAAACCCTCCCACGAGAACCGGAACAGGCCAGATAACAGAGACTTAACGAAGTCATCATCCAGGAAACCCTACAAGAAAAAGGTAAAGAGACAAATACTTCTTCCCAAAAGAAAAGGAGAAAGAACAATACCAAATTCAGAATGATCAGATCTCCCAGAACTGCTATAAATTCTATAAATTTATTGATTTGACTGGTGGTTGATACCATATCACATTAAAAATTGATTTTAGGCACATACTTCTTTGAACTTGCTCAGAAGGTCTTTCCCGAACAAATTCCAAGAGATTACAATACAAACTGATAGGAAAACAAAAACTAAAACATATACTTTCCTACTGGTTCCCGAAGGATATAATGGTACAACTGCAGGCTCTACAACAGCAAAAACAGGCTTCTCCTCCTGAACTTTAGCTCTGGCAACCTGAAGCTGACCGGCAACCTGACTATATACCTGGTAAGCCAAACTCATGTCATTCTGCAAACGTTCCTGCTCGGTACGAACACTCTGCAAAATGATATTGTCATGAGAGTCCATATAATCGGCATATTTTCTCTGCGCTTCGTAATATTCCTGCTGACGTTCTTTAAACAATTTCTCCAAATAGAGACAATCCTCTTTAGATTTGGAGGTACGATAGTCTATGATATATTCCTGCAACTTCTTAACTACAGAGTCAGCAACAACTGCAGCAACTTTAGAATCCTGAAAAGTTGCAGTAACGGAAGTCATTGAAGTTTTCTTATCCACAGAAGCGACAATCTTTTTCTTTAGTGATTCAATCTTCTGAGATTCCTTTTTGGATAATTCAATGGTACCTTGACTCGCTTTATCCGAAAAAATAGATTCATCCTCATCTTCGATAAACAAAGACTTTACTCCGCCAATTACCATACCAGGAAACCCGATTACATAACTCCACCAGGGAGAAGATTCTTCATCTAAATAAGAACTTAAAGAGATTTCCTCACTCCCTGATACAGGGACTTTCATATTAGAAAGTTCCAACAAAAAGGGAGTAGAAGAGACGATATCTGCAGATAAGGAAGCATTCAAGGCATCGGTTCCATCTCCCATAGAAACTCCACTTCCTAAAAAGGAAGCAGCCAAACCGGATAAACCACCACCTTTGTTATTACCCATTTCCGGAGAAAGAGTAACTTCAACCGTATACTGCTTAGGGATACTTATCGCAACAATAACACCAATTATCAGTCCGATACCGGCCGCTTTATAGATCTTCTTACGAATACCTATAACCTTACGAAGAAGATCCATCAAATCGATTTCAAGCTCCTCGTCATTGTGATTATTATACACCTGTTTTGTTTCCTTTTCAGATGTTTGTTCCATCAAAGTAGACATAAATAAAGGTATTCGTTATTTCTTGATTAAATTAGCGATAGAAGCAACCATCATTCCCAAAGTACTGAATGTAGTAGCATAACCTAAAATGTTGCCAATATTAGTCCTTTTCTTTGCCTTACTAGGTACAATTATCTCGCAACCCGGTTCAATCTGTTTCTTACCGCTACCTTTTACCTTAGTTACCTGACCATTCATATAAACAATGAACTTCTTGCTCTTCTTCGCATTTTCAGAATAGCCACCAGCTTGATCCAGATAATAATCAACTTTCTGTCCTTCTATATAAGAAACCGTATTAGGAACCATCACAGCACCATTGATCGTAACTGTATTATTGTTCTTCGGAATAGAAATCACATCACCCTCACGCAAGACAATATCCGCTGTACTGCCAGGATTAGCTAATGCTTTCTCCAAGTCAATGCCAACACTAAAAGTATCTTCCACACGAACACCCAAAGAGTCCATCATAGCCTCACCCAACTGTCGGCTCATCAAACGGATCACATCTCCCATACGTTTCTTCTCACCTTCAGTAGCGACACGAGTCAACTTGGCACCGCGTAAGTAAGCATAATTCGTAGCACCTCCAGCTTTATTGATCAAATCTGAAAGGCGTTCTTCACGATTGGTCATGGCGTATGAGCCTCCGAACAGGATTTCACCTTCAACAACCACATTCTGTTGAGCCTGATAACCCGGACTACGACGTACATAGACCTCATCATAAGGTTGAAGTACGAAACCCGGTGTGCCGTCGACGACAAAGCCTTCTTTCAGGGAGAATGTATATATCTGACCAATAGTATCGTTATCTACTGTACTACGGGGATTCTTAATTCTACGGGATACATCCACACGAACAACAGAAGCGGCTTCACGCAAGCCTCCGGCCTGAATGATCAAGTCTTCAAGAGTCATATTATCCGCATAAGGATAGGAATCTGGTTTGGCTACTTCGCCGTGGATTACAACATCTCCCCTATCTTCCAAATCATGGATACTAGGAATATAAAGAATGTCGTTTTTCGCCAGGATGATATTTTGGGAAGTACCATCCATGATGGCTTTAATGTCAACAGGGATAACTTCAGTAGTAAGGTCCTCACGTTGACGATAAAGGACAGCACGGTTCAAGAAAGCATCACCCGTCAAGCCTTGGGCTTCGTTCACCAGTTCGCGGACGGTATTCAGTTTACCGTTTAGCTGGTAGATACCGGGACGGTAAACAGCACCACGGATTTCAAGCTTATTAGTGAAACGGTTAAGGATAGCCTCGGCAGTCACAACATCACCATTCCGCATTTTATAGACACTATAATCAAGGTCTTTGACTGTGTTTACTTCATACTCCTGTCCGTTTTGGCGTACGACACGCAAAGAACGGGTGTAGGCGTCAGCGTCAAATCCACCGGCATAACTGATAAGTGTAGATAAGTTTTCGTCCTTCTTCATTTCGAAACGCATGGGGCGTTTCACTTTTCCGTCGATCTTAACCAATACGTCATAGGCGGGAACAATCACAACATCACCTTCCTGCAGACGAATGTCATCCTGAATGTTGCCTTTCATGATAAATTGGTAGACGTCGATTGTGGCGATGTTCTTACCGTTACGTACCAGCTGGACATTACGAAGGCTACCTATGTCACTCACACCTCCTGCACGATAAAGTGCATGGAATACAGTAGAAAAGGAAGAAAGAGAGTAAGTGCCCGGCTGGACAACTTCACCCATTACATTGATTTGAATAGTACGGATGCTGCCCAGAGTCAGACGGATGTCAGAAGTGGGGTCATTCGTATTATTAAGACCATTATATATCTTGTTTAATGTTTTTTTGAGATAGTCATTGGCTTCAGAAATGGTTAGTCCGTTCAGGTTGACAGGACCTATTTTCTGAATATTGATAGTGCCATCAGGAGAAATCTGTTGGCGGATAGTGTTCTGACTGGCTCCCCAGATGTCGATAATCACTTCGTCACCGGGACCGAGACGGTAATTTAAAGGGGTGGCGATGTTGACACTGGGTTCAAAAGTCAGGTTACGAGTATTGAAGATGTTTCTTCCGAAAACCTGATTACCACGTGCAAGGTCTTGAGTGCTCGGATGGTCTTCCAACATATCGGAAGTATTCTCCTTCATTTCTTCACGAAGACGGGATTCATTGACATCCGTACCGGTAGCGTTGGAAGCATTGACATTATTCTGCTGCTCATAAAGCTGCTTCACACGCATAGCCTGTTCTTTGGTCACGCCCTTACGGGCAAGTTCGGAGGCTAATTGTTTTTGTTCTTTCCCTTGTCTAATCCCCTCTTTGACATACTCCAACACTTGAGAATCGCTCATATTTTGAGCCATCAAAGGAGAAAAAACTCCTAACAGTAGAATGAATAGAAATACGTTAAAGTTTTTTTGTGTCGTCATTACTAATCTTTGTGGGTTCTACATAACCGATTGGCATATCTACACAAGCACAGCCAAGCATATTTAAACGAACGGCAATCTTACTCTTACCCCCGACAGTCACGAGTTCGCCAACAAGACCACTCAAAGGACCTTTTATGACACGAACTTTCTCACCACGCGCCAGTGGAGTATCATTCATACAGACTGCTTCTTCGGAATAATCGAGCATGAAACGGAAACGGGCCATCTGCTCGTCAGGAATAACGGCAGGNGGAGTATCATTCATACAGACTGCTTCTTCGGAATAATCGAGCATGAAACGGAAACGGGCCATCTGCTCGTCAGGAATAACGGCAGGAGTGCTTTCACCACGCATCACCATATAACGGCTAACCGTGGAGAAGCTTAGGACTTCCATACGCTCTTTTGGATTGACATGAACAAAAACCATCATGGGAAGCAAGACTGTATCAACCATCTTTCGACGGTCGCTCCATTGATGGATCTGTTGCTGAACGGGAACAAAAGAATCAATTCCCATCTTAGACAAACGCTCGGCAACTTTCTTCTCATGATGCATTCGAACGAGTGCTACATACCAGCGTTTTGAGTGTGCTACGCCTTCCCCTGTCCCACTAATAGGCCCGGCATTTACTGATTTTGGTTTCGTTAAAATCATATTTTTTTACCCCATGTGATTCCGTTACTTCTTAGGTAACGGATAACACATACACGAAACGTACATTATGATGAAAATAGAAATCACGCACATGACAAAGGCGTAGAATGTGGAAAGGCCTAATACTCAACGGGAAAAATCTAGAGATTAGGCAATAAAAAGTATAGAGCATGGAAATAAGGTTATTTCATGTTCGGATAGTTTTTTGCTCTATGTTTCAGATAAAACGAAAAAAAGTGGAGGAATATTTGCTTTCTATTCGTGTTTTTGTCTATCTTTGCGTCAAATTTAATTCCGTTACCTAAGAAGTAACACACATAGTTTAATTCTAATTATCAACACTTTACTATTCTATCACCACTTACACAGCAATTTCTAACGTAAGATAAATTCCCTTTATTTACTTCCGTACGTTCTTTTAGTCCAAAGCCTTTCAAGTAGATTTGTGTCGTTTTTATAGATTTGTGCCCCAATGATTCACTAATCATTTCAATGGAGACTCCCCGATACTTCGCAGTCGTTGCCCAAGAATGACGAAGCGTATAGGAAGTGACGGGAGATTGCAAATGCAAGGTTCTTGCCAGGTCCTTCAGAGAATTATTAAATCGACGGAGAGCGGACTGATATTCCCGGTAACCTCTTTCATCCGTCCGTTTTTTATCCCCACGAAGAATATCAAACAGATAATCCGGACAGTCAGGATGAGAATCTTCTTTGCTACGGAGCTGGTTAATCATTTCCTTTGCCGTATTCAGCACTTCCACGCTCATTGGAGTTTTAGTTTTGATACGATTGTATCGCAACACATTCTGATCGAGTGCCGATTTCTCCAGATGGGCTAAATCAGCGAATGACATTCCGCAAAACTGGAACATCAGGGCGGCAATAGCTTGCGTACGACGTAAACGTTCCGATTTGGGATCCTCATACAGAAGCTTATACAATTCCGTAGCAGGCAAAGCCTTTTTCTGGCGGACATCCACACCTGTATAGACATCATGAAACAGTCGCGGAACGTATGGCGCACTGCCCGCTTCCACTCCACGGTTATAAATACTACGAAGCATACGCATGTACGTAGAAATCGTATTGGGCTTCAAGCCACACTCATAAAGATACTGGCCGTAACGTCGTAAACGTTCACGGGTGATCTGTCTGAACGACACATTAGACGTGCCGCAAAATTTGCTGAAAGAAAAGAGGGCATTCTTGTAGACATGCGCCGTAGAATACCGTCCCTCCTTCCGCAAACGACCGATGTAGAATTCCGCACACCGGTTAAATCCATTTTTGTTCATCATTTGCATCACTAATAATTTTATATATTATACCATTTGGCAAGCAACAAAAAAACAAATCTTTTTGCAGAATTGAAGCACACTTGACAAATGCGATATTATTTTTTCAGATTATTAACCTATAAAAAAATATCCGGATGCCCACTAAACGGACATCCGGATATCACTCTCTTTCTACCTTCTGACTAATTACCTCTCTGAATAGTTTGCCAGATTGTAACATACCGGCTTCGTGCTATTACCTACGCGGTAGATACCGAACTTAAAGTAATAACCATCATCGTCGTTACGTCCAATCATGATTTTCTCATTGTCTACAATGTGTTTATTAACCTTTTTCCCTTTTTCCTGATAGTCCATCTGTACATCGAGCATACCCGGCTTTACAATTGTTTCCGCCTCTTTGCCATAGACTGTCCAATCGATATGAATACGGAATGTAATCCAACAATCTTTCGGAAAATCGGCGAAAGGCATTTTGTAAGCAATGGTCGATGCTTTATATGTAGATGTCACAGGTTTCATAACCGGTGTCTTTTCCGGATTTGCGTTGCAACGGTCGTCTTTATCAGTCAGCCATTTACGGTCGGAATTTGCTTTGATGTAAAACCATCCGCCTGAAAATCCGAATGCCAATGGAGGATAGCCACCTTGTTCCACCAGCCATCCGTTGGCCTTTCCGGCTTGATAAACGGGATTGCCTTGTTTGTCTTTCACCGGATTACCTTGCTTGTCCAGCTTGGGTTTCTTTTCGTATCCCATGTTTTTCTTAAAAATAGTAGTCTTGTCCAGTTCCATGAACTCATCAGCTGTCAGTTTCTTCACTTCACCCTGTGGAGTCTGTACCAAAGTACGATCCGGCATTCCATGCCATTGAGCAAAAATGGTGGAAACATCACTGCCTAATGTAGAAGGGATATATACCGAAAACTCATAATCGCGGGAAGCACCTTGCGGACAAATACCTTTTCCATGATGATATACAGTTTTCATTATTTGTGCTTTCTTATATGTATCGGCTGGTTTGCCTTTGAAATCATCGGAAGTTGCATAACAATAAGAAAATTCCGCACGCCCTTTTGTTTCCCCCGCTGCATATCCGGATAATGTGTTATCATCTTCTTTCAGTTCAAAACGATAAGAAGGTTTTCCGTTGAACATAAGGTTGAAATCACGTTGAATGGCATGCGCTTTTTTAGCTCCGACTGCTACCCAGCAACCATCTATAATCTGATTGACACATGCCGAATCTGCCTGTACATTTACACGCTCGGTCAGTGGCACCAAAGTCTGTGTTTCTATAGCCGGACCGGGTTTCTCGACTTGTTCAGCCATCGCCGTGCATCCTGATGCCAGCACGCAAATAATAAAAATGCTTTTCTTCATTCTATTCGATATTAAGTTTGTTGACGGTGCAAAAATACGAAAGGCAACCTCATCGGTTGCCTTTCGTTTGTCTCAAATGTTTTCACATTTGTGTAATTTTGCTGTCAACACCTGCCTGGAGGCTTAATTGGGTGCTTCATCGTTCAAATCTTCTTCAAGCATATCGACTTTCTGTATGCTCATTTTTCCATCAGCAGTGATCGTTATAGAAAGCGGCATATACAAATCTGTCTGCGGATAACAAACACTTGCGGCATATACAATGCCCTGCGGAGTGGTCTTGTCGTATACAATTCCTTCCAATATAGATTTCGAGAGAAATTTTGCATCGACTACGGATGAAAAATCATTCTTGGTAAATGTCTTGTTCAATACCGTTTCGTTACCGCGTGTCAGGTGCAGCACTATTTTATTATCGACATAAGTATCTCCCATCTCATTTGTTACATGAGGCAGACTTTCGTCCGGAGTACGTGAAACAAAGGAATGATAATCTTTTCCTTTGAATTTAAAGTTAGTTTCGCTCTTAGACGTCTGCATACGCTGCAATCCGTGAGCATCTATACTGTCTATTCTTGCCAGCAGCGACTGATTATCTGAAGATCCTTTTTTACCGCCACATGCAGTCACAGCCACCGCCAACGGCAACAAAAGCAAATAAATTAGTTTTCTCATACGTAAGTTTTCTGTTTATAAATAGATGGCAAAGGAACAAAAAGAGCGGGATATTTACAAGTGTAACCGACATTTTTCCTACATTTGAAGGAAAGAAGGAATGGAAAGGCTATCACAAAGGGGGGCTTGACAACAGTGGCAAACCGGCCAGTGCATTTAATGCTTTCAAGAGATAAGATTATTGAATCCTTTTTTATAACTTTACGCCGAATCCAAAATATTTTATACCTGAAAAGTAAAAATGAACATGAAACACCCCAAACAGTTATTAGCTGTACTTTTGATGGCCGCCGCCTGCACTATGCAAGCGCAACGCAGTGAGGCACTGCTGGAGAAGAACTGGAAATTCAGTAAAGGAGATTTTAAAGAGGCCAGTCAGCCGGAGTTCAATGACACTAAATGGGAATCGGTTGTTATTCCACACGACTGGGCGATTTTTGGTCCATTCGACATGAACAATGATCTTCAGAATGTGGCAGTGACACAGAACTTTGAGAAAAAAGCTTCCTTGAAGACAGGACGTACCGGCGGTCTTCCTTATGTAGGTACCGGATGGTATCGTACCAGTTTTGACGCCCCTGCCGACAAAGAAGTGACACTGCTCTTTGACGGTGCCATGAGTGAAGCGCGTGTCTACATCAACGGAAAAGAAGCTTGTTTCTGGCCTTTCGGCTACAATTCTTTTCACTGTAATGTGACTTCCTTATTGAATAAAAACGGTAAAAACAATACGCTTGCCGTGCGTTTGGAAAACCGTCCGCAATCTTCGCGCTGGTATCCGGGAGCAGGTCTATATCGCAATGTACACCTGATTGTGACTGACAAAATCCATGTGCCTGTATGGGGAACGCAAATCACGACTCCTCACGTCAACAAGGATTTTGCAGCCGTACGTCTCCAAACGAAGATAGACAATGCCGGTGAGAAAACAGCCATCCGTGTAGAGACGGAAATTCTTTCTCCGGAAGGTAAAGTTGTTACCCGGAAAGAGAATACAAGCCGCATCAATCACGGACAACCTTTTGAACAAAATTTTATTGTAAACGCGCCCGAACTCTGGTCGCCGGAAAGTCCGTCGCTTTACAAGGCTGTCTCTAAAATTTATGCGGATGATAAACTGGTAGATACTTACACCACACGTTTCGGTATCCGCAGCATTGAATACATTGCCGACAAAGGATTCTACCTGAACGGGGAGCACCGCAAATTTCAGGGTGTATGCAATCACCACGATTTAGGTCCGTTGGGCGCCGCTATCAATGTAGCAGCACTGCGTCATCAGCTTACGCTATTGAAAGATATGGGATGCGACGCGATCCGTACTTCTCATAATATGCCGACTCCCGAACTCGTTGCGTTGTGTGACGAAATGGGATTTATGATGATGATCGAACCGTTCGATGAATGGGATATCGCCAAATGTGAAAATGGTTATCACCGCTACTTCGATGAATGGGCGGAACGTGATATGATAAATATGCTTCATAATTACCGGAACAACCCTTGCGTCGTTATGTGGAGTATCGGCAACGAAGTACCGACTCAATGCAGTCCTGTCGGTTATAAAGTGGCCAAATTCCTGCAGGATATCTGCCATCGTGAAGATCCTACCCGTCCTGTCACTTGCGGAATGGACCAGGTGACTTGTGTACTTGCCAACGGATTTGCAGCAATGATTGACATTCCGGGACTTAATTACCGTACGCAACGCTATCAGGAGTCATACGACCAACTCCCGCAGAATCTGATTCTGGGAAGCGAAACGGCTTCTACTGTCAGTTCACGTGGCGTATACAAGTTCCCGGTGGAAGATAAGAAAGGGGCAAAATATGAAGATCATCAATGCTCTTCATACGATGTGGAGGTTTGTCCCTGGTCGAATATTCCGGACGAGGACTTTGCATTAGCTGACGATCATCATTGGACCATCGGACAGTTCGTATGGACCGGATTTGATTATCTGGGTGAGCCGTCACCATACGATACGGATTCATGGCCTAACCACAGTTCAATGTTTGGTATCATCGACCTTGCCAGTTTACCTAAAGACCGCTATTATCTTTACCGTAGCGTGTGGAACAAGGAAGCGGAAACTTTGCATATCCTGCCTCACTGGACCTGGCCGGGACGTGAAGGTGAAGTGACTCCCGTTTTTGTGTACACTAATTATCCTACTGCCGAATTGTTTATCAATGGCAAAAGTTATGGAAAACAAAGCAAGAATAATAGTTCGCTAAAGAACCGCTATCGTCTGATGTGGATGGATACAAAGTACGAACCGGGTGAAGTGAAAGTAGTAGCCTACGACAAAAACGGAAAAGCGGTAGCTGAAAAAGTAGTCCGTACTGCCGGAAAGCCTCATCACATCGAACTGGTAAGCAACCGTAACGAACTGACTGCAGATGGAAAAGACTTGGCTTATGTGACTGTTAAAGTAGTAGACAAAGACGGTAACCTCTGCCCTGCCGATAATCGTCAGATAAATTTCTCGGTAAAGGGAACGGGTAAATATCGTGCTGCCGCCAATGGTGATCCGACGAACCTTGAACAATTCCATCTTCCGAAAATGCATGCTTTCAACGGTATGTTGACAGCTATTCTGCAAGCCGGTGAAACTGTCGGAGAGATTGTGTTTACAGCAAAAGCAAACGGAGTGAAAGCCGGAAATATTCGTATTCAGACGAAATAAGGCATACGCTTCAGCATATAACAAACCCACCGGATTTCTTCACTGAAAAGAAGTCCGATGGGTTTCTTCATACAACTATCTCTGAAACTTGCTCACTTGTGCTCAATAAAAGCGACGTTATAAGTACTCTAGCTAAATAGCTTTCCAGAAGGCCTGAAAATCACGATACCTGCCGTAGCAGACCAATTCGTCTCCTTCTTCCACTTTCTCATTTTCCGGTAATTCATTCTTCACATGAAGCTCGGTCAGAGAGATACCCAGGCAGTTGGTGACCTTATTCGCCCGTTTCAAGCCTATCATTTTTAAATGAAACTCTTCATCCAGGTTTAACTCATTCACAAAATATCCTACAAATTTCTCCGGAACCGTGAACTTCACCACATAATAATCCTGATCGATGCGGAATCCTTCCATGTTAGTACCGAAGTCGAGCAGTTGTACCAGGCTGCGGGCAGCATCTTCTTCCGGAGTCAGGATTCGTTCCAGATCAAAAGCTTCAAGCACTGCTTTATGTACAGCATCAATAGCACGGGCAAAAATACGGGGAACCTTTTTCTGCTTCAACAGGGCAACGACTCGTATCGACGCACCAAAATTCTCTCCAATCGCTACAATAACTATATCCACACTATTCAATGGCAACACTGATAATGATTGTTCGTCAGTGGCATCAATGACAAAAGCTGTAGCAACCTTATCTTTGATGGAGTCTACACGACTTTCGCTTATATCCGCACCTATAATTTCGTGTCCCAAGGCGGACAGTTCTTCCGCCAACACATGGCCGTAATTTCCTAAACCAATAATAATATACTTCATAGCTTTAGTTTATTATGATGTTATCACTTGGATAACGGTATTTTGTATTCTTTTTCTGTTTGACGATTCCCAACATCAATGTTATTAACCCCACACGACCAATAAACATCAACAAAGACACCAATAGTTTGCTTGCGTCGCACAAATGAGGGGTCAGATTCAGACTGGAACCTACGGTACTAAGCGCAGAGACACATTCGAAAGTCAATGCCATAATGGAAACACCCGGTTCGAGTATGCTCAATGTAAAAATAAAAATGAATAAGACTCCCAATGACATGACTACTGTTGCATTGGAACGCCGAATTGAATCGTAAGACAATTCCCTGCCGAACACTTCCACTCGTTCAGTGCCACGCAATACGGCTACAAGATTCAGAACTACGACCGCAAAAGCATTTACTTTCACACCACCTGCCGTGGACTGTGATCCACCGCCCACCCACATCAGGAATAGATAAACCAACAATGTCTGCACGCTCAATGATGCCAGGTCGACACTGCTGAAACCGGCTGTTCGCGGACAAGTGGCATTAAAGAAAGCTTGTGTCCACTTATCTGCCACAGGCATACCGGCAAAAGAACCATTCCACTCAAAAGCAGCAATAGCCAATGTGCCGATTAATAAAAGCAGAAAAGTCATGATTAACACGATTTTCGTATTCAGGTTATAGAGGTGCTGCATTTTATGCCGGTCCAGTTTGCGGGTACGAATCAATTTCCAGAAACGACGGAGGTGATACAATACAATATCCTTGAAATTGACAAGGATGGGGAAACCGATACCACCAAATATAATCAATAGAGAAACGGTAATAAACAGCCAATTGTGGTTAGTCATCACCATCGGATTTCCTAAATTGCCGGAAAGCGTAGAAAAGCCCGCATTGCAAAAAGCCGAAATAGAATGGAAAGCAGCAAAACCCAACTCTCCTTCCAGAGTCATTCCCAACGTTCCGTGAATACTAAACCAAATCGAAACCATGCCGATCCCTTCAATCACTAAGGTGAAGCCTAATATATATAATAAAGTAGACAGCAAAGAACCTAATGAATTGGAACTAACCATATCACGCACAACAAGCTGATTGTAGATGGAAGTATTCCCCATGAAGAACATGGCGAAGAAACTGGTTAATGTCATCACTCCCAATCCGCCAATCTGAATCAGCAGGATAATGACAACTAATCCCGAAGTGGTGAATGTAGTAGACACGTCTACCGGTACCAAGCCCGTAACGCATACGGCACTGGTAGCCGTAAATAAAGAGTCTACCCAGGTGATACCATTTACCGTGCAGCGCGGAAGCATCAACAAGCCTGCTCCAATCAGAATAATAGCCATAAAACTAACTGCCAATATCAAAGACGGATTGGTACGCCGTCCCAACAGACGCACCAGCCCATTGGACAGATTGAGGAAAGAAAGAACTAACAATAACAGAAGATGATAAAACTTCCCATGTAAGAATTCCCAAATATGCAAAATAGCTCCTTCTTCTTCCGGACGATGGAATATAACAGGTACCAACGTGAGATATAACAATCCACTCAATATCCAGGCTAATCGCCGGTATTGCTTTTTAGTATTCCGGTATTCCAGCGAGATATGTAAAGTTACATCAATCAGAAAAATGATCCAGACAGTTTTATACAATGTCTGCAAATTCGCCACTTCATCAATAGACAAGGGAAAGCCATGTTCATATACTACTCCGACAATCAATGATAAAGACGCCAGATAAGTGAGTGCTTCTATCAGCCCTAACAAAATACGTACATAGGGTTTTAGGAGTTTATTCTGATACAATAAAAACTTATGATAAATCTTCATATCATCTTTTTTAACGGGGTCGTGCAAACTTAACTAAAATAACAATCAAACACGATTCTTTGTTGACAAAATTTTCTGAATATTAAAAATTTGACTACTTTTGGCAACAGAAAACTAAAAAACTACAATATTATGAGTGAAAAAAGAAAACGGTATATTCTACCGGAAGAAGAAATTCCACATTACTGGTACAACATTCAGGCCGATATGGTGAACAAGCCTATGCCTCCGTTGCACCCGGGAACCAAACAACCGCTGAAAGCAGAAGATTTATATCCGATTTTCGCAAAAGAGCTGTGTCATCAGGAGCTAAATCAGACGGATGCATGGATCGAAATACCGGAAGAAGTGCGTGAAATGTACAAGTACTACCGCAGCACTCCGCTGGTTCGTGCTTATGGTTTGGAAAAAGCACTCGGCACTCCGGCTCATATCTATTTTAAGAACGAAAGCGTAAGCCCTATCGGTTCGCATAAGTTGAACTCTGCATTGGCACAAGCTTATTATTGTAAAGAAGAAGGAGTTACCAACATTACCACTGAAACTGGTGCCGGACAATGGGGAGCCGCTCTTTCTTACGCAGCCAAGGTTTTCGGCCTGGAAGCTGCCGTTTATCAGGTAAAAATCAGTTATGAACAAAAACCATACCGCCGCAGCATCATGCAAACTTTCGGAGCACAGGTCACTCCTTCTCCATCTATGTCTACCCGCGCCGGTAAAGATATTCTGACTAAACACCCCACTTATCAAGGTTCATTGGGAACTGCTATTTCGGAAGCTATCGAACTGGCACAAATGACTCCCAACTGTAAATATACGCTCGGTTCCGTACTTAGCCACGTGACTCTCCACCAGACTATTATCGGACTGGAAGCTGAAAAACAAATGGAAATGGCAGGCGAATATCCGGATATCGTGATCGGTTGTTTCGGAGGTGGTTCCAACTTCGGAGGTATCTCTTTCCCGTTCATGCGCCACACCATACAGGAAGGGAAAAAGACTCGTTTCGTTGCTGCCGAACCTGCTTCTTGTCCGAAACTGACACGTGGTAAGTTCCAATATGACTTCGGTGATGAAGCCGGATATACTCCATTGCTGCCGATGTTCACTTTGGGACATAATTTTGCTCCTGCTCATATCCATGCTGGTGGGCTTCGTTATCACGGCGCAGGTGTAATCGTTTCACAGTTGCTCAAAGATAATCTGATGGAAGCGGTAGATATACAGCAACTGGAGTCTTTCGAAGCCGGTTGTCTGTTTGCGCAGTCTGAAGGTATTATTCCGGCTCCCGAATCCAGCCACGCTATTGCAGCGGCTATCCGCGAAGCTAACAAATGCAAGGAAACCGGAGAAGAAAAAGTGATTCTGTTCAATCTTTCGGGACATGGTCTGATCGATATGGCTTCTTATGACAAGTATTTGGCAGGTGATCTGGTGAATTATACATTGAATGACGAAGATATTCAGAAGAATTTAGACGAGATAGGAGATTTAGCTAAATAATAAATTACCTACCAGTTTCAAGTTTCACCACCGATTACACAGATTAACACAGATTTAATTGTAATTCGAAGATTGTCGATATAAAAATCCGTGCTAATCTGTATAATCGGTGGTATTTTTTCATTCCCTATATTTACTTTCTCTCTATTGAATACCTCCATATAAAAGATTTTGCTATCTTTGATGCCATTATTAATCTTATGAACTAATAATGAACAGCCTTAAAAAAACAACAATCTGTCTACTCTTTCTATGTATAGGGGTTAATTGCGTTTTTTCTGAAGTTCCGGAGCAAATTAACTTCTCTTATATTTCTATTAACGAAGGATTGTCACAAAGCACCGTATTTTCTATCGATCAGGACCAAAGAGGTAATATGTGGTTCGCGACCTATGATGGAGTAAACAAGTATGACGGGTATTCATTTACAGTTTATCAACATAATGAAGAGGATCCGAACAGTATTGCTAATGACATTTCACGAATCGTAAAAACTGACAGTCAGGGACGTGTCTGGATCGGTACGCGGGATGGTTTGTCATATTATGACGAAGAAAAAGACAAATTCAGAAATTTCTTCTACGAGAAAAAAGGCAAACGGCAACAAATCAATGGTATTGCAGAAATCTCACCGGAACAGTTGCTTATAAGCACACAAGAAGGTCTGACTATGTTCGATATTAAAGAATCACGATTCGTTGATGATTCTTTTAGTACCGCTATGCACAAGCTTATAGCTTCAGCTCTTTACAGACAGGGGGATATTATCTATATCGGTACCCCGGTTGACGGGCTTTACAGCTATTCCATTCCTCAAAAGAAACTGGAAAAAATTACTCCGATAACGGAAACGAAACAGATTCAGGCCATTTTGCAGCAATCTCCTACCCGTATATGGGTAGCTACCGAAGGAGCCGGTCTGCTTCTGCTCAATCCGAAAACGAAAGAGGTCAAGGCTTATCATCATTCTTCTTCCAATCCTAAAAGTATCAGTTCCAATTATATCCGCTCCCTGGCACTGGATTCGCAAAATCGCTTATGGATAGGAACGTTCAATGATCTAAACATTTATCATGAAGGAAGCGATTCTTTCGTTTCCTACAGTAGCAGTCCGGTAGAAAACGGCAGTTTGTCACAACGTTCGGTTCGCAGTATCTTTATGGATTCGCAAGGAGGTATGTGGCTTGGAACCTACTTCGGGGGATTGAACTATTACCATCCTATCCGCAACAGATTCAAGAATATCCAGCGTATTCCCTATAAGAATTCTCTAAGCGATAACGTAGTCAGCTGCATTACGGAAGATAAGGATAAGAACTTATGGATAGGAACGAATGATGGTGGTTTGAATCTGTATAATACAAAGACACAACAGTTTACGCACTATATCTTACAGGAAGACGAACGGGAAATCGGTATTGGTTCCAACAATATCAAAGCCGTATATGTAGATGAACAAAAATCACTTGTATATATAGGGACACATGCCGGCGGACTGACTGTCCTCCATCGAAACAGTGGAAAAATGGAAAGTTTCAATCAGCTGAACAGCCAGTTGGTGAATGAGAATGTATATGCTATTCTTCCTGACAAAGGAGGGAATCTCTTATTGGGGACATTAAGTGCTCTGGTTAGTTTTAACCCGGAAAAAAAGAGTTTTACCACCATTGATAAGGAAAAGGACGGTACTCCATTTACTTCACAACGAATCACAATCCTGTTCAGAGATTCCCATAAACGGCTTTGGGTCGGGGGTGAGGAAGGTATATCTGTCTTTCAGCAGGAAGGAATCGAGATAGAAAAGGTGCCTATTCTGCCGGAATCATCTGTAACAAAGACGTTTACCAATTGCATTTACGAGGCTGCCAACGGTATCATTTGGGTAGGTACGCGTGAAGGCTTCTACTGTTTTAATGAGAAAGAAAAGAAAATCAAACGATATACTACGGCTAACGGTTTGCCTAATAATGTGGTATATGGTATTCTGGAAGATACTTTCGGACGTCTTTGGGTAAGTACCAATCGTGGTATTTCCTGTTTCAATCCGGAAACAGAGAGGTTCCGTAATTTTACGGAATCCGACGGATTACAGAGTAATCAGTTTAATACTTCTTCGTTCTGTCGCACTTCGAGCGGTCAGATGTATTTCGGAGGTATCAACGGGATCACTACTTTCCGCCCGGAACTGTTGCTGGATAACCCTTATACGCCTCCGGTAGTTATCACTAAACTTCAACTGTTTAACAAGACAGTTCGCCCGGATGATGAAACCGGTATCCTGACTAAGAATATCAATGAGACAGAAAGTATCACCCTGAAATCATGGCAAACTGCTTTCACGATTGAATTTGTAGTATCCAATTATATTTCCGGACAACATAACACTTTCGCTTATAAACTGGAAGGATATGACAAAGAGTGGTATTATCTGACAGATAAACGTACTGTCTCCTACTCCAACCTACCACAAGGCACTTATCACTTTTTGGTAAAAGCTGCCAATAGTGACGGAAAATGGAATACTGTACCTACAATGTTGGAAATCATAGTTCTCCCTATCTGGTACAAGACCTGGTGGGCAATCATGATTTTCCTCGCCACTTTTATCGGGTTTATCACTTTCGTCTTCCGCTTCTTCTGGATGCGTAAGAGTATGGAAGCGGAACTGGAACTTGAACGCAGGGACAAGGAGCATCAAGAAGAAATCAACCAGATGAAGATGCGTTTCTTCATCAATATTTCGCACGAGCTTCGCACGCCATTAACTCTCATCTTAGCTCCTTTACAAGAAATAATCAATAAGATTAGTGATCGCTGGACTCGTAACCAACTGGAATATATCCAACGCAACGCCAATCGTCTGTTGCATCTTGTCAACCAGTTGATGGATTATCGCCGTGCCGAATTGGGAGTTTTCGAGCTGAAAGTAAAGAAAGAGAATGCGCATCAACTGATACAGGATAATTTCTTGTTCTACGATAAACTGGCACGCCACAAGAAGATTACTTATACTCTCCACTCCGAACTGGAAGAAAAAGAGGAACTTTTCGATCCGAATTATCTGGAACTGATCGTTAATAACCTGCTTTCAAATGCTTTCAAATATACAGAAAGCGGGCAAAGCATTACTGTTACGTTGAAAGAGGAAAACAATTGGCTGGTACTGCAAGTTAGTGATACCGGTATTGGTATTCCTATCAACAAGCAGGGGAAAATATTCGAACGTTTCTATCAGATAGAGAGTGAGCACGTAGGAAGTGGTATCGGGCTGTCACTGGTACAACGTTTGGTGGAACTGCATCACGGACGTATTGAGTTAGACAGTGAAGAAGGCAAAGGCAGTACTTTCTCTGTTTATCTGCCACAGGATATAAATATCTATAAATCTTCCGAATTAGCTTCTAATGACGCTAAAAATGAGGAGGACCAAGTTTATTCTACCAACTCGAAAGAGATGTATTTCATTGATACGGAAAAAGTAGAAAACGAAACGATCGAAACTGGTGACAAGAAACGTGGTACGATTCTTATCGTAGAAGACAATAATGAAATCCGCCATTATCTAAGTAGCGGACTTGCCGAACTTTTCAATACACTGGAAGCCGGAAATGGTGAAGAAGCCCTGGAAAAGCTGAAAGAGAATGAAGTGGACATTATTGTGACTGATGTCATGATGCCTGTGATGGATGGTATCAAGCTATGCAAGAATGTGAAGCAGAATATCCGTACCTGTCACATTCCTGTGATTATCCTGTCTGCCAAAAGCGAAACCAAAGATCAGATGGAAGGTCTGCAAATGGGCGCGGATGATTATATCCCGAAACCGTTCTCGCTAGCTATCCTGACTACGAAAATACAGAATATGATGCGTACCCGCAGGCGTATGCTTGAACGGTATTCTAAATCTCTGGAAGTGGAACCGGAAAAGATTACGTTCAACGCCATGGATGAAGCTTTATTGAAACGTGCCGTAGCCATCGTAGAAAAGAATATGGATAATATTGAATTCTCTACCGACGAGTTCGCCAGAGAAATGAATATGAGCCGTTCTAATCTGCACCTCAAATTGAAAGCCATCACAGGTGAATCGACTATCGACTTTATACGCAAGATTCGTTTCAATGAAGCGGCAAAACTACTGAAGGATGGCCGTTATACAATAGCAGAAGTCAGCACAATGGTAGGATTTAATACGCCGTCTTACTTTGCTACGAGTTTCAAAAAGTATTTCGGATGTTTGCCTACAGAGTATATTAAGAAGGCAAAGGGATAATTGATAGTCCTGATTAAAACAATATAACTGTTAGGAGAAGATGTATTGGGAATACTATTTCACCATAGAAAACGTCCTTGTAACTTGCCACATTTTTGTATCTATTTTAAGTATTATAAGGGAGAGATACAAAAATGTGGCAGAGCTTATAATCAACATATTATCTTTCTCCAAAGGCGGTATTTTAGATAAGTTTACAAAAAATAATAGAACGCTATTGGCTTTTTCTGAATGAAAAGTGCATTATTCTTATAGTACCCTATTTATCAATCCAATTAAAGAGTTTTATTACTAAGATCCAATTGATAGATTACAGTTATGCAACCGATAAGTTACACTTATCCTTCTTGATAGTTGTACAAGTGCAACTCACTAGTTGCTCAACTGCATTCCACTAATTACATTAGAAGAAGTAACCAAAAGTATATGATGAGTTACTTAAATGATCTGATAGAGTTCCATAATACTTCCGCATTATTAAGGAAAAAGATATGGTCTTTCTATATACATTTAGCGAATTCATTATACAAAATGAAAGACCTGGACTTTGTTATTTCTCCGATCCAGCATGATTCCCAAAATCATTATGGACTAAAATTCATCCAATAGAATGCCTAAAAATGTACAAAACCAACCCTACAAATACAATTGGATTAGATTACATTATGATATATAAAAAGCCTGATATCAGGTATGTAACAGACTTTTTAGACAGAAATAATATATGATTCAACAAATTTAATATCAAAAAAATCATTTTTGAACAAAGTGTGAACAAGCTAGATAATAGACTATAATTTAATAAGCTATTTTTGCAAACAGTAAAATATAACTTTTAATAATTAAAACCTAATAAAGTATGAAGAACATCTTCTTTATTTGTATGTTCGCAACCGTTGCTTTTACCGGATGCGTAGATGATGATGATGACTTATTAACTGGTGAAGTTAGTCCAGGAGTAGAAATACTTCCTGAAAATAAACCGAATGAAGTAGTCGACTCAAAGTTATTTGAGATCATTAACCTCGATTACCCAGGATTAGAGAAAGTGAAAAAATTCTATGAAAGCGGAGAATACTATTATGCAGCTAACGAATTACTAGAGTATTATAGAACAAGAGTGGACGTAAATAACCCTAGCGTCAACTTGATTAACCCCACTATTTCTGAAAAAGATCAGCGAATTGCCGATCAAGCGCTTGAGCATCGTTTCTATGTAAAAGGATTCGCCGAAAGTGTAGATGAAGCAACCAAATTAGAAACATATTATTCTTTCTACGATGCATCTGCAAAAAAAATAGATTGGAGTGCCAACGAAGACAAGCAGAAGAAAGAGCAAGAGTTCAGATACCAGCTTCATCGTCATCAATGGATGCTTCCTCAAGCAAAAGCATACCGTATTAGTAAAGATGAGAAATACATTCAATCATGGATTGAAGCGTATGGCAGCTGGATAGAAACATTCCCATACACTCCCGGAACAGTATTTCCGCCGGCAGGTGGTTCAGAAAATGATGTAGACTATCAATGGAAAGGCTTGCAGGTAGCAGAAAGAGTCCTCTCTCAAGTAGACATCATGCCTTATTTCATTCATTCTACAAATTTCACACCAGAATGGCTTTCAACTTTCCTGGTTGCGTTTGAAAAAGAGGTAGAGTGTATTCGATTGAATTATTATCAAAGCGGCAATATCTTGATTTCTCAATATCAAGCCGTAGCCACTGCTGGTATATTAATGCCAGAATTTAAGAATGCATCCACATGGGCTACAGAAGGAACACAGGGCTTAAACGAATCATTAGATACACAATTTAATGATGACGGGGTAGAATATGAGTTGGATTTCAGCTATCACACTGCTGCCATTAGCGACTTTCGCGAAATATACCTTATAGCCCAAGCCAATAACAAGACAAATTTATTGTCTCCTAGTTATATTAGTAAATTAAAGAAAGCGACAGAATTTGTTATGGATATGATTTACCCTAATTATACCATAGACAATTTCAATGATACCCGTTCAGCTTCGTATGCTAAAAGTACGTTATTGAATAGACTAAAGGAGTATTCGGCTATGTATCCTGACGATAATGGATTATTATGGGTAGCTACAGAAGGAAAAAGCGGAAGTAAACCTTCATATACAACTAAGGCTTACAGCACTTCTGGCTATTACATGCTACGTAACGGTTGGGATAAAGATGCAACCATGATGATTTTAAAGAACAACTACAATCCGACCAATCAATGGCATTGTCAGCCCGATAATGGAACTTTCGGTTTGTATCGCAAAGAACGTAATTTCTTCCCGGACGCAGGTGTATTCACCTATAACACAGGAGCTGCCCGTAGCAAATATGCTTCGACTGTCAACCATAATACTATGACTATTATGAGTAAGACTATTGGAGTTGCTAAGCCAACCGGACAAGGTGGCGTAATGGAAGGGAAAATGATTAAGTTAACAACTAAAAACAATGTAGACATTTTAGTTACGGAAAACCAACAATCAGATGACATAACCCATCGTAGAACCGTCTTCTTTGTAAATAATAGAACGTTCTTTGTTATTGTAGACGAAGGTTATGGAGCCTCCACACTTGGAACAAAAACAAATATAAACTTCCATCTGCTTAGTGATAAAGATACCCCTTCTGTATTCGACAAGAATCTGCAAACATCTGTAAACAGCAATAAGTATTATCAAGCATATACCAATTTTGATAGTAATAACATTCTCGCTGCCACATTTACAGAAACGAGTCAAGATCTGACAGCTAAAGCATTATCTTCAACAGATGTGACCAATATAGTATCTACAAACACTGATAAAGAAGATGGTCCTATACGTCTAGGCTACCAAATTACTCTTCGTCAGCCTAAAATTACCCCTATCGAAATCAGTGCAACCCGTTATATCACAATTCTTTGCCCATTTGAGAGCGCAACGGAACGGGAAGAGCTGAAAGTTGATGCCAAATTCACTGACAATGAAGATGGGACAGCTGGAACATTCCATTCGGAAGGTGTATCTATTCAAGTAACAGTCAAAGGTACAGTATACGATCTTTCTTCAAAATAAATCTAACAATCATATAATATGAAATCTAAATTACTAAAAGACATTTCGCATTTTTTAGGTGTCTTGATGGCAGTTGTACTAGTTATGACTTATACATCCTGTTCAGATGAGGATACCACTGACACTACAGATTTTGCACTTTATTATTTGGGCATGACCGATATAGGTCCATCGATGAGTGGGATAATTTCAGAACCTTCTTACAAAGGAAGCGTTCCGTCTGATTTTACAATCACAGGTATCACATTAAATGGCGAGGCTTATACGGGTAGTGATTTTATTATCAATAAAGAAACCGGTGCTATTGAAATCAACAGCGCAAAGGACACCCCGGTAGGTTCATATAAAATATCCATTTCATGTATGGCCGGCGGTTCTTATCATGAATATAAGAATATTGTAGAAGTAAACATGATGAAACCTGTACCAGATGGTATTACTGTAGAACCTAATGAGATCCAAATAGAATACAGTATTGTTTCAGACGCAAAAAGCACGGAAGAATTACCTACTGCACAAGTAAAAACTGATGGAAATCATGTATCCATTACCAAATATGCAATTGCCAAAAGTGATATTTCTTCATTCTTCAATATCTCTCAAACAGGAGAAATAACGATTGTGAGAGGAAGTGATATTGCACCGGGAATACATACTCTTGCATTAAAACTCACTACAGGCGCATCGTCTGAAGACGAAGGCATTTTTGAGAACGCATTAACTATCAACGTTACCTCCAAACCTTTAGGATTGACTTATGAACCTAACGAAGGATTGATAGAAGCTGAAACAGCAGAAGAACCGGAAACGTCTTTTAAAAGCGAAACTCCAATGTTGAAAGGCTCTTTGGAAAACATAGCCTATTCTATTGAAAGCATTGAACCATCAACGGACAAAATTAAGATTGACCCAACAACAGGTGTACTTTCAGTAGATAAACATCACGGTTTTGAAATCGGTCAGGAATATGTTATATCTGTAAAAGTAGCAAACAAATATGCTACAGATGGAGTATCATTCAACAATGTATACACTCTCAAAGTAGTCAACAGAATTGTGCCTGTAGCAAACTTTAGCTATCCTGCTAATGTAGAAATATATGAATCGTCACCATTAAAAGTAACTCCTGATGAAGGACTTGAAGGAGATGGTATCACGTTCACATTGAAGGATGATTTAGGACAACAGTTGTCTGTTGACAAAAATGGAGTAGTATCCGCAAAGAAAGGTCACACCATACCAAACGGAGACTATATCATTACAGTCACTGCATCTAATACTAAAAATTCAAAAGAAGCGTCATTCAACCTGAAGGTTAAGAATAATCCGAATAAGTTCAGTTTTATACGCTACGGAAATAATATAGGCGTAGATGCTGAAAGCAACGCCAACCAATTTAGAATCACAGTAGACAAAGCTGCTAATGCTACTACCATTCTAAGTAAATTCACAATACCTGCTCCTACAACAGACATCACAGGAAAAAATGTACGATGGAGCATCAGAAATGGAAGGAACTGTGATAAGTTGGAAATAGATGAGAATGGTAAGATCTCATTTACCAATGCTATATGGCCAGGATTAGACGCAAAAGAGCCAGCAGCCACAAACGGTTCAGGATTCTTCTTTGTAACAGCCACTGTTGGTGAAGACAAAGATTCTGAATTCTCACTGGAAGTACCTGTATTTATACATTATGACTTGGTGGTAGCCGGTGTTCATGTATTATATAACCCATTTGTATTCCAGGTTAATCCAAAAACAATTGGCAACAGCACTTATTCTGAAAAACCAACTATTAAAGGTATAGATGCGGAAGCTTTATCATCGTTCACTTTAGACTATAGACGTTCATTCAATTATACGGCAATTAGCGGTACATTTACTAATGGTGATCCTAAAACTTCCAACTTCTTGAATACACTTTGGACTAAATTCGGAGAAGATTCCGGCAGAGGAGTTAATACAGGTTCCAGAAACGCCATTTCCTATTATAGCAATATAGATAAAAATAAAAACACATTAAGTTATGCTATAGGATATGTTGATCCGACTAATGGACTCGCCCTCAAATTGAATCCAAACAAATGGGTTTTGGACGGAGAGTATCCTAATGGTGTATTCACAGGCCAGATGACTTTCGATAAAAATGGAATAGATCCTCAGAAAGGTAGTCAGGTATTCCCGCTAATCATCTGGTTCGATCCTAACTTCTAAATACTAATACGTTAAAAATAGAAATTATGTATAACATAAACAATCTAATTAAATCAATAAGCATAAGAGGGTGGGTTACTCTCTTAGCACTGATGCTCACAATCAGCGTATATGCTCAAGAATTAACTTTAAAAGGTGTCATTGTAGACGAAACAGATACACCTCTTATCGGAGCAACGATACAAGCTAAAGGCACCTCAACAGGAGCTATTACGGACTTTGATGGTAAATTTACTTTAAAAGCAAAAAAAGGAGCTACCATTACCATTTCTTACATTGGTTATAAAACACAAGAGCTAAAATTCAATGGCCAGGGATCCATTAATATAAAAATGGTTCCGGATAACCAAGCATTGGATGAAGTGGTAGTTGTTGGATACGGCGCGATGAAACGTAGCGACTTAACAGGTTCTGTTGCTTCTGTTGCCGCCAAAGATATTGAAGGTTTCCAAACTAGTTCTGTAGCAGGTGCATTAGGCGGACAAATTGCCGGAGTGCAAATCACCTCTACAGATGGTACTCCTGGTGCGGGATTCAACATTAATATTCGTGGTGTAGGAAGTCTGACAGGTGATTCAAGCCCTCTCTATATTGTAGACGGTTTTCAAGTGGACGATATTGATTATATATCAAATTCTGATATTGAATCTGTTGAGGTGCTCAAAGACGCTTCATCTTCCGCCATCTATGGTGCACGTGCAGCTAATGGAGTTGTGATGATTACAACAAAATCAGGGAAAAGTGGTAGACCACAAATTAGCTACAACGGTTCTGCAAGTTACCGTAAAATATCTAAAATGCTAGATGTATTATCTCCCTACGAATTTGTGAAACTGCAAGGTGAAGTGAATAGTGACCTTTTAAACAGCTATATCTCCGACAAAGAATTTGACGACAACGGAAAACCTATCAGATACCATTCGCTAGAAGATTATGTAGGTGTAAAAGGGGTAGACTGGCAGGAAGAAACTTTCAACCCGACTTGGTCACAAGATCATAATATATCTCTTAGAGGTGGTAGCAATGACACACAATATAATGCAGCTTTTTCTCGTTATGTAGAAAACGGTATCTTTAACAACAGCGGTTTTGACAAAACAACAGCTAAATTCCGCATAGATCAGAAGATCAATAAAAATATATCATTCAATGCTACTATTAACTATGCTTTAACCAATCGTAAAGGTGTAGGAACAACAGCAGATTCCGGACGTTTCAATATGTTAGCTCAAATTCTTAGCGCACGTCCCACTGGTGGGAATAAACTGACCGATGAAGAATTATTGCATTCTGCTATTGACCCGGAAATGTTGGAGACAGGTGAAAGTTTGGCACAGGTTAACCCTGTTATGCAAACCCAATCCGTAACTAACAATAAACGTGGTGAAATGTGGTCAGGAAACGCATCTGTTAGCTGGCAAATCATCAAAGGTCTTACTTTTAAAAGTGCCGGAACATATAATACAACCAATAGCCGTACTGACATATTCTACAAGAATGGTTCTAAGGAAGCATATCGTAATGGCGAACAACCTTATGGACGGACAACAATGCAACGCGATGCACGTTGGACTAACTATAACACTTTAACCTGGAAACAAAAGGTAAAGAAACACAATTATGATGTATTGTTAGGTCATGAAGTATCCTACAGAAGCACAGAGTATTTGCTGGGTGAAGCAATGGGATTCCCTTTCGATCAGATGGGAAATGACAACATGGGGTTAGGCGCAACTCCAAGTAAGGTTGAAAGTACTTTCTATGATAAAACGTTATTATCATTTTATGCACGTACTAACTACAATTACGATAACCGTTATTTATTTACGGCAACTGTACGTGCCGATGGTTCTACCGTATTCTCGTCAAATAAGAAATGGGGATTCTTCCCTTCTTTCTCTGCAGCATGGCGTGTATCAGAAGAAGCATTCATGAAAGATGTCAAATGGATTTCTAATTTCAAAATTCGTTTAGGTTGGGGTACTGTAGGAAACGATAATATTCCTAACTATCTTTCTTTGGATCTATATGAAGCAAATAAATATGGCATAGGTAATAGTAGCGTTACTGTTTTAAATCCGAAACAACTCAGAAATAAGAATCTGAAATGGGAAGGTTCAAACACAACCAACTTAGGTATTGACTTAGGCTTCTTCGACAACCGTCTAAATGTAACAGCTGAATTCTTTATCAAAAATACAAAAGACTTGTTATTGTCACAATCACTGGCACATATTACAGGATTTGACTCACAAATGCAAAACGTAGGAAAAATCCAAAATAAAGGTATCGAATTAAGTTTAAACAGCACCAATATTCAAACCCGGAATTTTACCTGGCAAACCAACTTTAATATATCATTTATCAGAAATACATTAAAGTCACTGGCATCCGGAGTAAATTATATGCAAGCACGTTCTGGCTTCGATAGCAATTTCACATCATATGATTATATGGCTATCGTCGGACAATCTCTGGGTCTGATTTACGGATATGAATTTGATGGCATCTATCAATATTCTGATTTCTATTCTGTTCCGGGTTCCAGTACTTTGGTCTTAAAAGAAGGTGTAACGAGCAATCCTAGTCTTGGAAACAGATTGGCTCCAGGTGCGGTGAAATATAAAGATCAAGATGGTGATGGAGTGATAACAACAAAAGACCGTACAGTGATCGGTAATGCTTTGCCTAAATGGTATGGTGGTATCACCAATACATTCAATTATAAAGGTATTGACTTTAGCTTTATGCTGCAATTTAACTATGGCAATGACATTTATAATGCAACCCGTTTGTATGCAACTCAAACTAACACACAACGCAGAAACCAATTAGCAGAAGTGGCAGATCGTTGGAGTCCGACAAATGCTTCAAACAAAGTACCTAGCTATAACGGATACGTAGTAAATGATGTGTATTCACGATTTGTAGAAGATGGTTCTTTCTTGCGTTTGAAGAATATTACGCTAGGATATACACTTCCTCATAAATGGACTCGGAGTTTTCATGCATCCAAGCTTCGTATATATGCTACCGGACAAAATCTTTTCTGTCTTAACAACTACAGTGGATATGACCCGGAAGTAAGTACAGCTAGCAAGAGTCCTATGACCCCCGGACTGGATTGGGGTGCTTATCCTAAAAGTAGAGTATTTACATTTGGTATTGATTTACAGTTCTAATATGAGAAAATAATATGAAGAAATTAATATATTACATAGCGATGTCCATTCTGTGCATTTTACCTTATTCATGCTCATTAGATGAAGAGGCAAGAAGCGAAATGGAAAAGAAGAATTACATGACTAATGCTAAAGAAGCACAAGATGTTCTATTAGGAGTATATCGTACAACTGTTGAAGATGCTGCATACGGGTATCATCTATCTTTCTTGTTCAACATGGGAACAGATATATCTCAAGGAGAAGGCTCCGATATAACGAATTATCGTATCATTGTTAATAATGCTTTTCCTACTACCCAAGTAGAAATTCAACAAACATGGCAAGTACTTTATAAAGGTATCTACAGAGCAAACGATTTTCTGGAACGTATCAGTGGAAAAATAGACAGTTATACTGCTACTGATAAAAAAATAGCAACGCTTTATATAGCCGAAGCCAGAGCGTTAAGAGCTATGTTCTATTTCGAGTTAGTACGTCGTTATGGAAATATCCCTCTGATTACCAACACAGAGATGTCTTATCAAGCTCCCACCACTTATACGCAGGCCACTCCTGACAAAGTATATGAATTTATTGAAGACGATCTTCTTTACGCTAGTGAAGTACTACCGTATGCTGTCGATGATCAACTTCGCGATAACACATCATATCGTTTTAGTAAAGGAGCAGCACTTGGTCTCTTGGCAAAAGTATATGCTACATGGGCAGGATATCCTGTACAAAATACCGCTAAATGGGAAGACGCTGCCAAGACAGCCCGTATCCTCATAGAATCCGGTAAACACTCATTATTGCGTGATTACGAAAAATTATGGGAAAACACTTGCAGCAGTGTATGGGATCCTACAGAAAGCTTAATTGAGATTTCATTCTACTCTCCTACTGTATCTGGTTCAGGAGATCCCGTAGGACGTATTGGCAAATGGAACGGAGTAAAAACAACAGCTATCGCCGGTGTACGGGGAAGTTGTGCCGGAAATATGAAAGTAGTTCATACATTCGTTCTTGATTGGAGAGATGGTAAAAATGCGAATGACAAACGTCGTGACATATCAATAGCTAACTATAAGTATGATGATGATTATGTGTTGTGGGCTAAAGGTAAAAGTGATACGGAAGAATCTGCAAAATTAAAAGATCAAGATCCTACTCAAGCTCAAAAAGAGAAACAAAACTATACACCAGCTAAATGGGACCTTATAAAATATCAAAAGACAGGTGGCATTATCAATAATGATAAATCAAATGCTAATTGGTATTTCCTACGTTATGCAGACGTGTTACTTATTTATGCCGAAGCTTTGAACGAATGGAAACATGGTCCTACTACAGAGGCTTATGCCGCAATTAATGAAGTTCGTCGTCGTGGATATGGATATCCTAGCAATACAGGAAGCTGTGATCTTTCAAACTTAAATGAAAGTAGTTTCCGTGAAGCGGTCAGAAAAGAGCGTGCTTATGAATTGGCTTTTGAAGGTCATCGCCGCATGGACTTAGTCCGTTGGGGCATCTATTATGAAACCATACAAAAAACGAACGCTGCCTTAGCGAACTGGTGGGATTCTGCTGATAATTACAGATACCTGTTATATAAATATACAGAGAAAAACAAACACGAGTTACTGCCTATTCCACAACGTGAGAAGGACCTATGTACCCAGTTTGAACAAAATCCTGGTTGGTAACAAAAATCCCCATAAATCCTCTCCAATATGCCCTAATTAGGGCATATTGGAGAAAATTAAAACCTTTTTCAACAAAATCAAAACTTGAAAAGCAGAGTTCAAACTCCTTTTGGACAATCCTGCAACACAAAGTTAAGCCTTTCCACTACTTTTGTATCAGTTACAAAACTTCTAAAAACAATCACTTAAAATGAATAACATGAAAAAGAAACTTGTTCTCTTTGCTTCGGTTAGTATTGCACTTGCATCGTGCCAGACACCCCCAAAGGAAGACTACAGTTGGATAAAAAAAGGACTGGATGTAGCTTCTGCCCAATTACAACTTTCTGCAGAAGAGGTTAGTGGTACGGGAATGTTGCCACGCTCCATCCGTACCGGTTATGACATGGATTTCCTTTGCCGTCAGTTGGAAAGAGATTCATCAACATTCAAAGATTCACTACGAGCACAACCCACTGCTGACCAGCTAGGCAAACGTCGCCTCTGCAACGTTTATGACTGGACGAGTGGTTTCTTCCCCGGCTCATTGTGGTACGCATACGAACTGACAGGAAACGATACACTGAAAACTCAAGCCATCCAATATACAAATCTGCTGAATCCGGTACGCTATTATAAAGGTACGCATGATTTGGGATTCATGGTCAACTGCAGCTATGGCAACGCAGAACGTCTTTCACCCAACGACACCATTGCTGCTGTAATGAGAGAAACCGCCGATAATCTCTGCGGCCGTTTCAACGATTCTATCGGCGCTATCCGTTCATGGGATTTCGGAACATGGAACTTCCCGGTTATTATCGACAATATGATGAACCTCGATCTTCTGTTTAATGTAGCAAAAGCGACAGGTGACAATAAATACAAAGACATTGCTATCAAGCATGCTATGACTACCATGAACAATCACTTCCGTCCGGATTATACTTGCTGGCATGTAGTAAGCTACAACAACGACGGAACTGTTGAACGCAAGCAAACTCACCAAGGCAAGAATGACGATTCTTCATGGGCACGTGGTCAAGCATGGGCTGTATATGGCTACACAGCTTGCTACCGTGAAACAAACGACAGTACTTTCCTGAACTTCGCTATCAAAGTAGCTGATATGATTATGGATCGCGTTAAAACAGACGATGCTATCCCCTATTGGGATTATGATGCACCTGTGACTGAAGAAACTCCACGTGACGCTTCTGCCGCTTCTGTTACCGCTTCAGCATTGATCGAACTAAGCACAATGGTTCCCGACGGACAAAAATATCTGGATTATGCGGAAAAAATTCTGAAGAGTTTGTCAAGCGACGCATATCTTGCAAAAGTGGGTGACAATCAAGGTTTCATTCTGATGCACTCTGTCGGTTCACTGCCCAACGGTTCTGAAATCGACACTCCACTGAACTATGCTGACTATTACTATCTGGAAGCATTGAAGAGATTCATGGAATTGAAGAAGTTGAGGGTTGAGAATGGAGAGTTGAGAGTGATCCAATAATACAAAAGTAAGAGTGTTCTCAATCGTAAATAGTAAATCGTAAAATCGTAAATTATATCATGAATAAAACTTTAAAGTATATCGTTCTGCTGGCAATCGCTTGTTTTGTAGGCAAAGCTAGTGCCCAAGAACTGAAAAGCGAAGTATTTTCGCTTCTTAACTTGGACTATCCGGGATTGGAGAAAGTGAAAGCTTTGCATCAGGAAGGTAAAGATGAGGATGCTGCCAAAGCATTATTAGACTATTACCGTGCACGTACCAATGTAAAAACTCCGGATATCAATCTGAACAAAGTGACTATCAGCAAAGAAGAACAGCAGTGGGCAGATGACGGATTGAAACATACATTCTTCGTACATAAAGGTTATCAGCCTTCTTACAACTACGGAGAAGACATCAACTGGCAATACTGGCCGGTGAAAGACAATGAACTCCGTTGGCAGTTGCACCGCCACAAATGGTTCACTCCGATGGGAAAGGCTTATCGCATATCCGGTGACGAGAAATATGCTAAAGAATGGGCACATCAGTATATCGACTGGATTAAAAAGAATCCGTTGGTAAAGATGGACAAAAAAGAATATGAGCTGTTAAGTGATGGAAAAATCAAAGGTGAAATAGAAAACGTACGTTTCGCATGGCGCCCGCTGGAAGTTAGTAATCGCCTGCAGGACCAGACTTCACAGTTCCAGTTATTCCTTCCTTCTCCTTCTTTCACTCCGGACTTCCTGACAGAATTCCTGGTGAACTATCACAAACATGCTATACACATCCTTGCCAACTACTCTGATCAAGGTAACCACTTGCTGTTTGAAGCTCAACGTATGATCTACGCCGGTGCTTTCTTCCCTGAATTTAAAGATGCTCCGGCATGGAGAAAAAGCGGTATCGATATTCTGAACCGTGAAATTCATGTACAGGTATACGAAGACGGCGGACAATTCGAACTCGACCCACATTATCATCTGGCATCTATCAACATTTTCTGCAAAGCATTAGGTATCGCAGATGCGAACGGATTCCGTAAAGAATTCCCACAGGATTATCTGGATACTATCGAAAGCATGATTATGTTCTACGCAAACATTTCTTTCCCTGATTATACCAACCCATGTTTCAGCGATGCTAAGTTGACAACAAAGAAAGAAATGGTGAAAAACTACAAAGCATGGAGTAAACTATTCCCGAAAAACCAGGCTATCAAATACTTCGCAACTGAAGGTAAAGAAGGTGCATTGCCGGATTATATGTCTAAAGGATTCTTGAAATCAGGTTTCTTTGTATTCCGTAACTCATGGGGAATGGATGCTACGCAAATGGTAGTAAAAGCAGGTCCGAAAGCATTCTGGCATTGTCAGCCGGATAATGGTACATTCGAACTTTGGTTCAACGGCAAGAATTTGTTCCCGGATTCAGGTTCGTATGTATATGCAGGTGAAGGCGAAGTGATGGAACAACGCAACTGGCACCGCCAGACTTGTGTTCACAACACGGTAACGCTGAACAACAAAAACTTGGAAACTACAGAATCCGTTACTAGATTGTGGCAACCGGAAGGTACTATCCAAACTTTAGTGACCGAAAATCCTAGTTACAAAAACTTGAAACACCGTCGTTCCGTTTTCTTCGTTGACAGCACTTACTTTGTCATTGTAGACGAAATGATCGGTAGCGCCAAAGGTTCCATCAATCTTCATTATCAAATGCCAAAAGGAGAAATAGCCAACAGCCGCGAAGACATGACATTCCTGACACAATTTGAAGACGGCAGCAACATGAAACTGCAATGTTTCGGTCCCGACGGTATGTCGATGAAGAAAGAACTGGGTTGGTGCTCAACTGCTTATCGCAAACGTTACAAACGTATGAATGTATCTTTCAACGTAAAGAAAGACGGCGAAGAAGCTGTACGTTACATCACCGTTATCTATCCAGTTAAGAAAAGCGCAGATGCCCCTAAATTTGCAGCTAAGTTCAAGAACAAAGCGTTCGATGAAAACGGACTGGAAGTAGAAGTGAAAGTAAACGGAAAGAAACAGTCATTAAAATACAAACTATAATAAAGCTGACTAAAAAGTCGGTCGCATCTCAATTTCTCCTCCTTCCGGAAGGAAGGGAATTGGAGATGCAACCGACTTTTTAGTCACTCTCCTTCATCATTATGGAAAACTATTACATCCCCTCTGCCCTACTCCTCCCACTAGCTGCACTAAGTCTCGCTTCCTGCGGCAATCAAAAGAAAGAAGAGACCAGACAACCGAACATCATCTTCATGATGACGGATGACCATACCACTCAAGCAATGTCCTGCTACGGAGGAAATTTGATTCAGACTCCTAACATGGACCGGATTGCCAACGAAGGTATCCGTTTTAACAACTGCTACGCTGTCAACGCTCTTTCAGGACCTTCACGCGCCTGCATCCTCACCGGTAAGTTCAGCCACGAGAATGGTTTTACCGATAACGCCAGTACGTTCAACGGAGATCAGCAGACATTCCCCAAACTGCTTCAACAAGCCGGATATCAGACTGCAATAATTGGTAAATGGCATCTTATCAGTGAACCGCAAGGATTCGATCATTGGAGTATCCTTAGCGGCCAACACGAACAAGGCGACTATTACGACCCTGATTTTTGGGAAAACGGGAAGCATATTGTAGAAAAAGGATACGCCACGGATATTATTACTGATAAAGCCATTGAATTCCTCGAAGGTCGCGACAAGAACAAGCCTTTCTGCATGATGTATCATCAGAAAGCTCCGCACCGCAACTGGATGCCTGCTCCCCGTCATCTGGGTATATTCAACAATACCACTTTCCCGGAACCGGCTAATCTGTTCGACGACTATGAAGGCCGCGGAAGAGCAGCCCGTGAACAGGATATGTCTATCGAACATACACTGACAAACGACTGGGACCTCAAATTGTTGACTCGTGAAGAAATGCTGAAAGATACCACCAACCGTCTTTACAGCGTATACAAACGTATGCCTATTGAAGTTCAGGATAAATGGGATTCTGTATATGCCGGACGCATTGCCGAATACCGCAAAGGTGACCTGAAAGGCAAATCATTAATCAGCTGGAAATATCAGCAATATATGCGTGATTATCTGGCGACAGTTCTGGCAGTAGACGAAAATATCGGCCGACTGCTGAATTATCTCGAAAAAATTGGTGAGCTGGACAACACAATCATTGTCTACACCTCCGACCAAGGTTTCTTCCTTGGCGAACATGGCTGGTTTGACAAACGCTTCATGTATGAAGAATGTCAACGCATGCCGCTTATTATCCGTTATCCGAAAGCAATTAAAGCAGGAAGTACCAGTAATGCTATCAGCATGAATGTGGACTTTGCTCCTACTTTCCTCGACTTTGCCGGAATAGAGATTCCATCGGATATCCAAGGAGCCTCCCTGAAACCGGTATTGGTGAACGAAGGCAAAACTCCTGCCGATTGGCGCAAAGCTGCTTATTATCATTACTACGAATACCCTGCTGAACATTCTGTGAAACGTCATTATGGTATTCGCACACAAGACTTCAAATTGATTCATTTCTACAACGACATCGACGAATGGGAAATGTATGACATGAAAGCTGACCCAAGAGAAATGAACAATGTCTTCGGCAAACCGGAATATGCTGAAAAACAAAAAGAGCTGATGCAACTGCTTCAGGAAACTCAAAAACAGTATAAAGATACAGACCCGGATGAAAAGGAAAAGGTTCTTTTCAAAGGTGACAGAAGACTGATGAAAAATCGCTAAATGATTATTTTGCGGAGTGCCCTGAAAGGGCTTAATTATATAGCGTAGGGCAACGCCCTACGTAAAAACGACAATCTGAATTTGCGCCCTGAAAGGGCATAATTGTATACAGTTCCGCCCTTTCAGGGCTTGTGGCTGGTGTGCTTTTTTCGTAGGGCGTTGCCCTACGCTATATAATTAAGCCCTTTCAGGGCACCCCCAATAAATATATAATTGTAAGAACCGATAAATTCTTATTTAACCGATAAATTCTCATTTAACCGATAAATTCCCATTTATATAAATAAAGATTAACCAAAAACAATTATATCATGGATAGAAGAAAGTTTTTAAAAAACACAGGCTGGTCTTTCCTCGGACTGGCAGCTTCGGGCAGCTTGCTCGGTTCTTGCGCAGCAGGAAGCAAAGAGGCTAAGAAAATTATGCCATCAGCCAGCAACCTCAAAATGTATTGGGGCGACTTACACAACCACTGTAACATCACATACGGACACGGCGACATGCGCGATGCTTTTGAAGCAGCGAAAGGACAATTGGATTTTGTTAGTGTTACTCCTCATGCTATGTGGCCGGATATTCCCGGAGCAGATGATCCCCGCCTGAAATGGGTGATCGATTACCACACGGGAGCTTTCAAGCGTTTGCGTGAAGGCGGTTATGAAAAGTATGTAAAAATGACAAATGAGTATAACAAGGAAGGTGAATTCCTGACTTTTGTAGGATACGAAGCTCATAGCATGGAACATGGAGACCATGTTGCGTTGAACTATGATTTGGACGCACCACTTGTAGAATGTACTTCAATCGAGGACTGGAAAGAAAAAGCAAAAGGACATAAGGTATTCGTTACCCCGCACCACATGGGTTATCAGGGTGGTTATCGCGGTTACAACTGGAAATGCTTTACCGAAGGAGATATTACTCCATTCGTAGAAATGTATTCCCGTCACGGTCTGGCAGAAAGCGATCAGGGAGACTACCCCTATTTGCATGATATGGGACCACGCCAATGGGAAGGAACCATTCAATATGGTCTTGAATTGGGCAATAAGTTTGGTATCATGGCTTCCACCGACCAGCATTCCGGTTATCCGGGAAGCTATGGTGACGGACGCATCGGTGTTTTGGCTCCGTCACTGACTCGCGATGCCATTTGGGAAGCTCTACGTACCCGTCATGTATGTGCCGCAACCGGTGATAAGATTATTATCGACTTCCGCCTCAACGATGCTTTCATGGGTGATGTAGTTCGCGGTAACAGCCGTCGTATCTATCTGAATGTCACAGGTGAAAGCTGTATCGACTACGTAGATATTGTAAAGAACGGGCAGATTTTAGCTCGTATGAACGGTCCGTTGACTCCCGTTGCTCCGGAAGGTGATACGGTACGTTGCAAAGTTAAAGTTGATTTTGGTTGGAATCGTGAAGAGAAATACGTACATTGGCAGGGCAAACTGTCGGTAGACAAAGGACAGATTCATAGTGTAACTCCTTGTTTCCGTGGCGCAGCATTCACTTCTCCGCAAGAAGGTGAAACTGAATTCCACACACATGTCAACCGTATTGTATCCGTTGGCGACAAGGAAACCGAACTGGATATGTACAGCAGCAAGAATCCGAATACGACTACAGCAGCCATGCAAGCTGTAATCCTTGATGTGGAAATGCCAAAAGACGGTAAGGTCATTGCCGAATTCAATGGCAAGAAGTTTGAACATACGTTGGGCGAGTTGCTTGAAGGTTCACGTTCACACTTCATGATCGGTTGGTTGAGCGAGGCTATTCTCTTCAATCGTGCCATGCCGGAAAGCTGTTTCACTCTGGAACATTACATGGAAGATAAAGAGCCGCAGCGGGATACGGATTACTACTATGTACGCGTTCGCCAACGTGACGGACAATGGGCTTGGAGTTCACCGATTTGGGCGGAAAGAGTGTAGTTTTTAAGTATTAAGTATCAAGTATTAAGTATTAACGTGGTATGGAGAAAGAATACGCTATAGGAATTGACCTTGGCGGAACTTCAGTAAAATACGCCCTTATTGATAATGAAGGCGTATTTTACTTTCAAGGGAAGTTACCGTCGAAAGCCGATGTATCAGCAGAAGCTGTCATCGGACAGTTGGTTACTGCTATCAATGAAGTGAAAGCCTTTGCACAGGAAAAAGACTACAAAATTGATGGTATAGGAATCGGAACACCGGGCATTGTGGATTGTACGAACCGTATTGTTTTAGGAGGTGCGGAAAATATCAACGGCTGGGAAAACATTCACTTGGCAGACCGTATTGAAACGCAAACCGGACTTCCTGCTTTATTGGGAAATGATGCCAATCTGATGGGACTGGGAGAAACAATGTACGGAGCCGGTCAGGGAGCCACTCATGTTGTTTTCTTGACGGTAGGAACGGGTATTGGCGGTGCAGTAGTCATCGACGGCAAATTGTTCAACGGTTATGCCAACCGGGGAACGGAGCTGGGACACGTGCCTCTCATTGCCAATGGCGAACCGTGTGCTTGCGGTTCTGTCGGCTGTCTGGAACACTATGCTTCCACTTCTGCTTTGGTACGCCGCTTCAGTCAACGAATAATAGACGCAGGCATCTCCTACCCAGATGAAGAGATTAACGGTGAATTGATTGTCCGCCTTTATAAACAAGGAGATCCGATTGCAAAAATATCATTGGAAGAACACTGTGACTTTTTGGGACACGGAATTGCAGGCTTTATCAATATCTTCAGTCCGCAAAAGATTGTGATTGGTGGAGGACTCTCCGAAGCAGGAGACTTTTACATTCAGAAAGTAAGCGAAAAAGCACGTAGTTATGCCATCCCCGACTGTGCTGTGAATACTCAAATCATAGCTGCCGCTCTTGGAAACAAGGCCGGAAGTATTGGAGCTGCGTCACTTGTATTTACTCAATTATCTGCTCCAAACCTGATTAAATTATGAGAAAGAATTTAGGAATGTTGGCGCTGATTATGGCGTTTTGGTTCACCATCTCTTTTATTACTAATATTCTGGGACCACTCATTCCGGACATTATCCACAACTTCAATCTAAGTGACCTGGCAATGGCGGGATTTATCCCGACCTCTTTTTTCCTGGCCTATGCTATCATGTCTATCCCTGCCGGATTGCTCATCGACCGTTTCGGTGAAAAGCCGGTATTATTCGGTGGATTTCTGATGCCGTTCATCGGCACCATCTTATTTGCCTGCATGCACACGTATCCGATGTTATTGGCTTCTTCTTTCATCATCGGACTGGGAATGGCCATGTTACAAACGGTATTGAATCCGCTCCAACGTACCGTAGGAGGAGAAGAAAACTATGCATTTATCGCCGAACTGGCACAGTTCATGTTTGGCATTGCTTCTTTCCTAAGTCCTCTGGTATATACTTATCTGATTCGTGAACTTGATCCGGCAACATATACAGCAGGTAAAGGTTTCTTTATCGACCTGTTGGCCGATGTCACTCCACGGGAAATGCCGTGGGTATCTCTTTACTGGGTATTCACCATCCTATTATTAGTAATGCTGATTGCCGTCGGTGTCTCCCGCTTTCCCAAGATCGAACTGAAAGAAGATGAAAAAAGCGGGTCAAAAGATTCATACCTCGCTTTGTTTAAACAGAAATATGTATGGTTGTTTTTCTTGGGAATCTTCTGTTATGTAAGTACGGAACAGGGAACTTCTATTTTTATGAGTACATTCCTCGAACAATATCATGGAGTAAATCCGCAAACTGAAGGTGCACAAGCTGTAAGCTACTTCTGGGGGCTGATGACAGCCGGTTGTCTGGTAGGTATGATTCTACTCAAGCTGATTGACAGCAAACGGTTGTTACAAATCTCCGGAATATTGACCATCATCCTACTATTATCTGCTTTGTTCGGAAGCAAAGAAGTATCTATCATTGCCTTTCCCGCTGTCGGATTCAGCATCTCAATGATGTATTCCATCGTATTCTCATTGGCACTGAACTCCGCCTCACAACATCACGGCTCCTTTGCGGGTATTCTATGTTCTGCAATAGTAGGTGGTGCGGGTGGTCCGATGATTGTGAGTACACTGGCAGATGCTACATCGCTCCGCACAGGAATGTTATTTATCTTGGTTTTCGTAGGCTACATAACCTTTATCGGTTTTTGGGCACGTCCACTAATTAATAACAAGACCATCCGTCTGAAAGAATTGTTCAAACAGCGATAAACGCTGAATGATACATGATGAATAATAAATATTAAAATAAGATGATGAAACAACGAACGTCTATATTTTCTCTTTTGCTCGGTATTCTGCTATCCACCAATGGGTATGCGCAAAAAGGAATCATGCGTCTGACTCAACAGACATTGATGCACGAGGTCCGCGAAACGCCTTCGCCCCTGAACGGACAGCATATTACTGTCAATCCCCCACGTTTTATGTGGCCGGATAAGTTCCCGCACCTCGGTGCTGTATTGGACGGAGTTGAAGAAGAGGACTACAAACCCGAAGTAACCTACCGCATCCGTATTGCACGCGACCCCGAATTTAAATCGGAAGTGATTACCGCCGAAAGAAAATGGGCATTTTTCAACCCATTCAAACTCTTTGAAAAAGGGAAATGGTATTGGCAACATGCCTACGTTAACAAAGAAGGAAAAGAAGAATGGTCACCTGTTTATCATTTTTATATAGACGAACACATACGTACATTCAACCCTCCTTCTCTACAGGAAGTATTAACCAAATTGCCCAAGACTCATCCCCGCATCTTGCTTGATGCCGAAGATTGGGATAATATCATCGAACGGAATAAAAACAATCCGGAGGCACAGGCTTATATCCGAAAAGCCGATAAATGCCTGAACCACCCGCTGAAACATCTGGAAGAAGAAATTGATACAACCCAGGTTGTCAAGTTGACAAATATTGTTCAATATCGTTCTGCCCTGATTCGGGAAAGTCGTAAGATTGTAGACCGTGAAGAAGCAAATATCGAAGCCATGGTACGCGCTTACCTGCTAACGAAAGATGAGGTATACTACAAAGAAGGCATTAAGCGTCTTTCCGAAATTCTTTCCTGGAAAAAAAGTAAGTACTTTGCTGGAGATTTCAATCGTTCTACTATTCTGTCCATGAGCACTTCAGCGTATGATGCATGGTACAATCTGTTGACTCCGAATGAGAGAAAACTACTCCTAAGAACGATTCGTGACAATGGAAAGAAGTTCTATCATGAATATGTCAATCACTTGGAAAACCGCATTGCTGATAATCATGTCTGGCAAATGACTTTCCGTATCTTGAATATGGCGGCATTTGCTACGTATGGCGAACTCCCGATGGCTTCCACCTGGGTGGATTATTGCTACAATGAATGGGTATCCCGTCTGCCGGGCCTCAACGCGGATGGAGGATGGCACAATGGTGATTCTTATTTCCAGGTCAATCTTCGCACATTGATTGAAGTTCCCGCTTTCTACTCCCGTATCAGCGGATTCGATTTCTTCGCCGATCCGTGGTATAACAACAATGCATTTTACGTCATCTACCAGCAGCCTCCATTCTCAAAATCTGCAGGACAAGGCAATTCACATGAAAGCAAAATGAAGCCGAACGGTACACGAGTAGGTTATGCGGATGCCTTGGCACGTGAATGTAATAATCCGTGGGCGGCTGCTTATGTACGTACCATTCTGCAAAAGGAACCGGATATCATGGAAAAAACTTTCCTCGGAAAATCTGGAGACTTGACCTGGTATCGTTGTACAACCAAGAAAGTTCTCCCCAAAGAAGGACATACTCTTGCCGAACTACCCATGGCGAAAGTATTCAATGAAACGGGAATCGGTACGATGAATACCTCTTTGGGAGATATAGATAAGAATGCCATGTTATCGTTCCGCTCCAGTTCTTATGGTTCCACTTCCCATGCACTGGCCAATCAGAATGCTTTTAATACATTCTATGGAGGTAAAGCCATTTTTTACAGCAGCGGACATCGTACAGGTTTTACGGACGATCATTGTATGTATTCTTACCGTAACACCCGTGCACACAACAGCATTTTGGTAAATGGAATGACTCAAAAGATTGGAACGGAAGGATATGGCTGGATTCCGCGTTGGTATGAAGGAGAAAAAATCGCTTATATGGTAGGAGATGCTTCCAATGCTTATGGTAAAGTGACTTCTCCCCTATGGCTGAAACGTGGAGAACTATCCGGTACGCAATATACGCCTGAAAAAGGATGGGATGAGAACAAACTGAATATGTTCCGCCGTCATATCATCCAACTGGGAAGTACCGGAGTTTTCGTGATTTATGATGAACTGGAAGGAAAGGAGGCTGTTACATGGAGTTACCTTTTACATACTGTAGAATTACCGATGGAAATACAGGAACTGACCGATGAGGTGAAAGTAACCGGAAGGAATAAAGCTGGCGGTATCTCTGTTGCCCATCTTTTCAGTTCGGCAAAAACGGAACAGGCAATGGTAGATACTTTCTTCTGTGCTCCGACCAACTGGAAAAATGTGACGAATGCACAAGGAAAAGCAGTGAAATATCCTAATCACTGGCATTTCTCTTCTACAACTGTTCCTTGCAAAACCGCCCGTTTCCTGACTGTGATGGATACACATGGAGACAACCGTCCGGATATGCAGGTAGTTCGCAAAGGCAATATCATTCAAGTAGGTGACTGGACTATCACTTGCAACCTTACGGAAAAAGGAAAAGCCGCTATTCACGTTAGTAATAAAGTGGAGAAAGTTTCCTTAAACTACGATGCCGGTAAAAAGGAAGGTGCAACGACGGTAACAGATCAGGTAAAAGGGAAACAGGTTAATAAAGTCCTGACAGACTATTTACCGGATTTTGAGATTTAATCTCTCCCCCCAAAAAACTGTCCCGTTATTCAATTTATAGAAAATTGAATAACGGGATATTTTTTATAGAGAATAAAAGATAAAGAACAGAGTATAAAGTACATGATCCTATGAATTGTAACCAAGAAGAGTTCTCTCTACAAACATATACTCCTTTAAAAACGTTATATTTGCAGAGTAAAATAAATTAAGAAAGAACAATGAAATATATCGGAGCACATGTTAGCGCCTCTGGTGGCGTAGAGTTCGCACCCATTAATGCGCACGAAATAGGAGCAAATGCTTTTGCGTTATTCACCAAGAATCAACGTCAATGGGTAAGTAAACCTCTAACAGAAGAAAGTATCAGTCTCTTCAAAGAGAATTGTGAGAAATATGTTTTCCAACCGGAATATATCCTTCCACATGACAGTTACCTTATCAATCTGGGGCATCCGGAGGAAGAGGGACTTCAAAAAAGTCGTGCCGCTTTTCTGGATGAAATGCAACGTTGTGAGCAACTTGGATTGAAGCTTTTAAATTTCCACCCCGGTAGCTCTCTCAATAAAATATCAACAGAAGATTGCCTGTCGCTTATTGCAGAAAGCATTAATCTCGCTTTAGAAAAAACAAAAGGAGTAACAGCTGTTATTGAAAACACAGCCGGGCAAGGCAGTAATTTAGGAAGCGAATTCTGGCAATTGAAATATATCATTGATCGGGTAAACGATAAGAACCGGGTAGGTGTTTGTCTCGATACCTGCCATACCTATACCGCTGGTTACGATATTGTCAATGAATATGATAAAGTATTTGATGAATTTGATAAAGAAGTCGGATTCAACTACCTCCGTGGTATGCACTTGAATGATTCTAAAAAAGCATTAGGCACCCATGTTGACCGCCACGACAGCATTGGTAAAGGATTGATTGGCAAAGCTTTTTTTGAAAGATTAATGCAAGATTCCAGATTTGATAATATACCGTTGATACTCGAAACTCCGGATGAAAGTAAATGGAAAGAAGAAATTACATGGCTAAGAAGTATGGAATAATGAGACAAAAGAATAAAAAATACAAGTTATAGAATACATTTTCGAAAAATTATTCAACTTTTCGATGATTGTGTTGAATAATATATATATCTTTGTGCCCGTAAGCCTTTGACCTCCAAAGAACTTACGGGTTTATTTTAAAACACAAAACAGACTTAAATTATCGCATAAACAAAAAACAACGCATATGAAGAAGTTTTGGTTAGCATGTACAATGATTATTGCAATGGGTGTAAGCAGTTGTGTAGACAGTGACAAAGACTTATACCAGGAAGATCCAGGAACTGGTACTAATCCCTCTAGTTTCTCTACCGTACAAAAAGTACAAGTAGAAATTGACTATTCCGATTCTGAATCAAGAGTCCCTTTCTCCATTTATGATGGAAATCCATTAATTGAAGGTGAAAACACTATTGCCTTAAAAGAAAATGTTCAGGCATTAGACGGTGCATGGACAGACGAACAAGGTAAATTTACCGCAACGGTTGATTTGCCAGCTTATGTATCTGATGTATATATCGTTTCTACATCACCTTTCGCCAGACGAGCAATACCTGGGAAAATTGTTAATGGTGTTTTGAAAGTATCAGACACAGATGAGCAACCTACGACTAGAGCATCCTACAGAGAATCCACAAAATTTGATGAGAATAGATTTGATAATCTAGGATGGAAGACGAATCTAGGTAAATACGATGAGTACAGTGGAGTCATTTATTACGCTTATAAAGGTAAGGACCCTAAACTCACATTGAGTAAATCTGAAATGAATGAATTACGTACTACTGTAAATAAAGTATTGAATACTTTTAAAGATTGTCCTGAAGATTATCGTACTCAAGCAGATTTATATGTAGAGAAAGATGAAACAGCCGTAGTATTAACAGCATTGAAAGGTTGGACATGTTGGAACAGCTCATTAGGCTACTACTATTACCGAGCTGATCAGCTTCCTACTAGCCTGAAAGACGTAAAGGTATATGCTATATTCCCCAATACCCAAATGACGTGGAATAACGGGAGCCTCAAAGCTTCTCCTCAAGGTATAGAAGAAGGTACAGCTGTACAACTAAAATATTTTGATGATCCTGAACACCCGGAGGGGACGAACTTTCCCAAAGGATATAGCATCGGTTTTGTTCTCGCATGCAACGCATGGAACACTTATTTTACAGGTTTCAATAGCCATACTCTAACCTATGGATTTTATGCTTGCTCCACAAAAGGATTCAGCACAAAAGTTAATAGCGGTATAGATGTACGTACAGCTATGTTTAGAGATAAAAACAACAACATTGCTATTGCTTTTGAAGATTTCATGGACGACCAAAACTTTACAGATGTTGTGTTCTCATTAAAAGCTAATCCTGAAATAACCAATGTTCCTCCTGTAGATGAAGACTTGAATACAACCATCGAAAAAACCGGTGTATACGCATTTGAAGATGAATGGCCTAAAGCTGGTGATTATGACATGAATGACGTATTGGTTCAGTATACTTATCAAAAAGTTTTCAATATATACAATGAAATCTTAAGCGAGTCATTTACGTTTAAAACTTTATATAATAAGTATACAGTATTCACTAACGGATTAGGTTTCACCCTTTCAAATGCAGGAAATGCACAGTCAACCGAATACTTAATTAAGAAAGAAGGTGAAAAAGGGTTCACTGTAGCTTCGGGAACTGATAAATTTACCCGTGAAAGTAATGCAATCATATTGACTGATAATGTCAAAACAAACCCGAATGCCGAATATAAGGTAACGTTCAAATACGGAGATAAAAATTCAAATAAAAAACAGGAAACATCAATCGACGCATTCATTTATCGTCCCAGCAAAGAAGGTAATCGCTTGGAAATTCATTGCCCAATGCAAAAACCGACTTCCAAAGTCGACACTTCTTTCTTTGGACAAAACGATGACCGTTCCAAGCCCAATGAAGGTATTTATTATGTATCTAATCAAGAGAATATTTATCCTTTTGCATTCTATTTGGCAAATGCCAACGCTGATGATATTGCAGAATTAAAGAATTTCAATAAAAATGAGAAAAAGCCTATCAATGAAATCTATCCTAAATTTATAGATTGGGCTAAATATGGTACAAACTCCGATTGGTATAAGAAAAAATAAATACTTAATATACTAATACAAGAATAGCTGAAAGAGAGATTCTTTCAGCTATTCTTGTATATATCAAAGGATAAGAGTCAGACAATTAATAAATATTCGCCATACTGACTAAAGGTTCATACAGTTTCTCTATATCCTGCGAATCCATCTCTATTTGCACCTGATCGCCGGGCATTAATATCTGCCCTTTAGGAGGCAAATTCTTCCGGTCACGATGAACATTAATTATCACACAACGCTCCGGTAAACGAAGTTCATCTACTATTTTCCCGTCTAAATAAGAGCCGCTCATTATTTCTACAGACAATGTGTAACGCGGTTCTTCCTTAAATGCAGGCGAATGAATCATATCGTCATACAAAATAACATTGAACGGTTTGATTTGAAGCATTTCCGTAAAATAATAAGTTAATCCTCCTACAACAATAGAAGGATAAAAGACTTCCAAATGCCCCGTAATCTCGGTTATTAGTACAATAGCTGTCAAAGGGGTACGGATTACTGCAACAAGGAATGCAGACATACAAATCAACATGATATAACTAATATTCTCATAAGCAATAACACCCTGTTGAACCATAATTAATCCCACTATTTGTCCAAGAAGTCCTCCCGTCACCAGCGTCGGGATAAAACTTCCTCCCGGTAAACCCGAAGAAAAAGAAAAAGTGCTAAAAACAAAATGCAACAACATCATGCCGACAATCCAGAGAATATGCGTGTCCGGATGCATAGCTTGTGATAACAAGAACTGTTCCCCTCCTCCGGTCAGATTAAACTCGGCCATAGAAATCAGAAAAGCGATAAAAAGCAAATACAACATCTTCACGTATTCCGGATGCTTAATAGCAGGGTAAATACGTTTCACCTGAAGAGTGGTGACAGAAAAGAACTTTCCAAAGACAGAAACCACTGCTGCCAGCAAAAGAAACAATTTCACTTGCCCCCAGAAAGTCATCTCCGGTACAATAGCATCAATATGAAAATAAGGATTGATCGGGAAAATCCAACTGGCAACTCCACCTGCCACTACTCCTGCCAAAAGAGTGGTAATAGCTGTTTTAGGTGCATCGAACCGCTCGATAGATTCGATCACCAACAATGATGAAGCCAATGGGGCAGCAAAAGCAGCAGCTAACCCGGCACCGGCGCCGGCAGACAATAGTTGTTTCCGTTCACCACTAAGCACCCTCCCCCATTTGGATACCAAATATCCAACATACGAACCTATTTGCACGGAGGGACCTTCACGCCCCAAAGACAATCCGGTACTTAATGCAAGTATTCCACCTACAAACTTTGCCACCAATTCCAGAAAAGGATGTTTATAATCAACCCTACCATTGATAACTCCACGTGTTTGCGGAATACCCCCACCGGTAATAAGCGGCATTTTCTTTACCAACCAGGATACGAATACAAGTATTCCCCACATCAAAAGAAAAAGAGGTATGTACCAATACCATTTGGGACGAGAATCAAAGAAATCGTGACGGAGATTAAAGAAAAACTGTAATAGGTAATGATAAGGCACAGCCACAAGTCCTGTCAGTAATCCTACGAAGATACTGACAAAGTACAGTCGGGCATCAATCAACTTCAGTTTAAAAATGCGCCAACGACCTTTATCTTTTATCATTTTTATCAGTCGAAACATTCAGCCAGCCTTACATTGTTTTTATACGTAGGACATACAACAATCAAAACCCTGCTGTGGTTTTCAAACTAATGAAGATTTAATTTCTAATTATTTTCCCATCAAATTCAAACGAAGTATAGCATGCACCATAAAGTAAGAACCTAGCGCATTATAATCAGTGTCACGAATGGCAGTAGCGGTTATCGTGCGTATCATAGAAATGTCCTGATGAAGAATATCATATATTTTGAAGCGGATTAGTAACTGTTTCCTCTTCAAAAAGGCTTTTGACAGTTGGCAGTTCCACATGAAATTTGCTTTGGCATAACCCTCATAACCATATCCGGTACGAAGAAAATAAGTCAGGTCATTATATAACTCCATCCCCCAGGGAAGATAAAGCTGCAATTCGGTTCCTGCCTGATAATCAAAAGTTTCAGTACGTTTCTCCCATACGTCATTATAAGAATTGTTATAAGTCAGGCCAACAAGCCCTGTAAGTTCCATTTGGCGGGTACGATAAGTAATCCGTAGACGTTCACGTCCCGTTAAATGCTGTACGGAAGTTTTCACCGGTTCTTCTTTATTCAAGGTTGTATAGCCATTCTGATTCCGGTATTGCAGATAGGAGTAAGTACGAAATATCCAGTTACGATTCTTAAAAGGGGTATTGAGAGAAAAAGAACCCATGCCCCGCCAATTACCATTCATATTGACCGGAGATGTAGTTCGTACACCGGTTTCACTATCATAAGTCACCTGATTAGTTATATTGTTAATGGTATTCTCGAATAAAGCGGTAGCTACCATATTTCGCTGATATTTGGTATTATAAGAATTGAAATTCAGCGTAAAAGTATTCATATATGAAGGCTTCAACGAAGGGTTTCCGACACGGATATTCAAAGGGTTGGTACGGTCGGTCACAGGTTGGAGATCACGTATATTAGGCTGTTTCCCTTTTCCCCTATACACAATTTGCAAACGGGTGCGTTTTGAAAACTTATAGCGGAAATTGACAGTAGGCGAAAAATTCATGACCGATCTTTCCAACTGATCTTCGGGAGCATCACTCAACAATGAATGGCTAACAGACTTTTGAGGTTCAAAATCAACACCAATATTATAATTATACTTCTTTTGTGAAGTACGTATGGCAAGGTTCACTAAGTGATTACTGTATTGATTTTCAAAACGGTTACTAGAGTCTTCATCAAAGTCAGGAGCAAACTCTTCCAGTTCCTTATCCCAGTCATAGACAAAACGATCCGAATTGTTCACTCTATACTGATAGCTGTAACGAAGTTGCAGGAAATGCCGCCACGGCAATGGTTCTACATACACCAGTTGCACCCGGTAATTATAGCCGTCAACATCATCCTCTATTTTCTGATTCTGAATCTTCTTCGTATTATTTTTGAAGTACCGGGTGGTGGAAAGGCTCTTTCGGTCTGTAGCTGAAGCATTAGTACCATAGTCTACCTTCAAAGCAACATTTCTCCCCAAACGACTCAATTTCCGGCTAAGTTGCAACATCATCGTCAGATTATACCGGGAATTATGATTGGTGCCGGAGGACTCTCTTTCATTCAACAAGACATCATTCCCCCACCCTTCCTGAAAGCCACTATTCTCTCTGTCATTGGCTGAGAAACGATATTGAGGACGGAAAATCAATGTAGTAACAGAATCCATTTTCCATTCAAGAGAAGCATTGGCTACCAGTTCGTGATTCTGTTGTCGGCTATGACTCGTGCCCAGATTGATTGATTTATCTTCCCGGAGAAAGTTGTCGACTGTGGTACGGCTATCTTCCAAACGATCGGTGCCGACATATTGAATATTTGAACGTAATTTAACGCGCTTCCAATCATAAGTCGCATTAAGCCCCAATGAGCGGGAGGTAGTCAGTCCCATCCGGCTACGGATATTGCCTGTTGAACTGGAAGATTCATTCTGTAATTCCGAGAATCCCTGGTTATTGGTATTATTCAGATTCCCGATAATGGTTAATTGAGAGTTTTCACGAAAACGGTTCAAGGTATTGGCTAATTCATAACGGTCTTTACTTCCATATCCTCCCATAAAATTCTCCATCCAGCCCCGTTTCATATTTTTTTTCACAGACAAGTCCAGAATCATCTCTTCCTCTCCGTCATCTATTCCCGTAAGACGTGCCAAATCCGATTGACGTTCATACGCTTTTAACTTCTCCACCATCTCCACAGGAAGATTTTTAAGAGCAGCTTTCGGATCATCAGAGAAAAACTCTTTACCGTCCACCAAAATCTTTTGGCACTTATATACGACCCGACACTAGTGGGTTAGGTCATAACAAATAGTTATAGCTCGTAGAAATACGGGCTTTTTTATTAACTAAAANGGCACTTATATACGACCCGACACTAGTGGGTTAGGTCATAACAAATAGTTATAGCTCGTAGAAATACGGGCTTTTTTATTAACTAAAAAATTAGAAAGTATGAAATTTGATATTATTGATATAATTCATGTTTTAGGTCTTGTTTTTTTAAACTTTCTTTTTTTTATTATGTTCTATAATCCTAATAACAATAGAGGTAATAAAAATACCTGACATAAAAAATATGTAATTTATCACTATCTTCGATATGCCAACATTATTATCTACTATTTTTTCTAATATATATATGGAAAAAGAGTAAATAACTCCACCTGTGAATAAATACATTACAGAGCTGGTATCATAACGACCTAATATTATTGATACTATAAGTAAACCAAATATAGAAATGAAAAGAATAGACATATCTAAAGATAATGCAAAAATAGTTCTGTTTATGAAATCTTGTTGGGCAAAGAAATCACTATATATATACATAAAAGTATAGCATAGTGGTAATTGTATAATTAAACAAATAAGAGCACTTTTTTGCAGCTCATTTAACATCTCAAATATCTTTTCAAAATTCATAACAGTTTATTTTTGTGACAAATGTACTGTTTATAGTTTATAAGCAGTACATTGCTCTATATGTTGTATAAAAATGTTCTTTAGCATCCTTGCGAAAAACTTCCTTGAAAATATATTGCAAATTACTTGCTAATATCGTTGATTTTTAGTATATTTGGATAGCTAAAAATTTGACGTTATGAAAACCGATTTTACTCTTTTAACTCTATCTGAAAACTTTCCCGATGAAGAAAGTTGCATCAGATATTTTGAGAAGATGCGATGGGGAGATGAAGTCATTTCGCCTTATGACAGCAATTCTAAGGTTTATAAATGTGGTAATGGTAAGTATAAATGCAAGAATACTGGAAGATACTTTGATGTTAAAACTGGTACTGCATTTGCCAATACTAAACTGCCTATGAAAGCATGGTTTTATGCTATGATGTTATTCTTGTCACATAAGAGAGGTGTTTCATCATGTCAATTAGCGAGAGATTTAGGTATAACTCAAAAAACAGCGTGGAAGATGCTCCATAAGATTAGACAATATATGGAGATGGAGAATAGCCATACTTTATCCGGTGAGGTTGAAATTGATGAAGCGTTTGTAGGTGGGAAGAATAAAAATAGACATAAGGATAAGAAAGTAGAGAAATGTCAAGGACGTAGTTATAAGGATAAAGTTCCTGTATTCGGAATACTTGAAAGAGGTGGTAAGGTTGTTGCCAAAGTTGTTCCCAATACACAAGCTAAAACTATAGTTCCGATTATCAAAGAAAAAGTTGAATTAGGTAGTGTTGTTTATACTGATGGTTGGGATTACAGTGGACTGCATGGGAAGTATGTACAAAGGTCAGTAGACCATGAAAAACATTTCTATGGTACGACCTATGCAACAGATGAAGGCGAGATAATTGTTGTTAGTACGAACGGTATCGAAAATGTGTGGTCACATTTCAAGAGAATGATATTTGGGATATACTATCATGTAAGCAAAAAATATATGCAGAGGTATATTGACGAATATATTTTCCGATTTAATACTCGAAATTTTACCGATTCTCAAAGATTTAATTTACTTTTGCGTAATGCAGCTTAGTTATGGGAAAGAAAAAGAAACAAGAAATAGACCTAAGTAACATTAAAACAGTGAGGTTAGAGATTAACTTTTCTGTTCCTAAAGAACAGTTCGATGAACTGCTCCGAAAGATGGCGCACATTGCGGAAGGGAAAACACCGGATCAAGTCGAAGATGAGAAAGATAAAGACAAGGAGGAAAAGAAGAAGGACTAACAGTTTGTTATTTATGAAGTTATTCTTATATTTGCAGCGTATCATCGAATAGATGGTGCGCTTTTTACGTATTATAGCCTAATCGCCATCGAACTACCACATTGACAGCAATAAGGCTATTTTGGACTCACTTATGGGTGTATTGCGTTTATACGCCATATACTGGCGTAGACTTTTGCCTATAAGTGAGTAGGGTGTGGTAGCCCTCGATGGCGTTAGGCATTAGCTCTACGCCTTTTTCATATATATGCGTGAGGTGATGCTAACTAAATGGAAACATTATTATTTAGTATTAACCAATAAAACGCAAAATGTTATGGAAAAGCAATGTAAAAAGTGCGGCAAAAAGTTAGATAATGATTTTTCTGATTATTGTCTCGATTGTTTAAAGTTTAGCTACTCCAAGTTAGTTAAAGAAAAGCAAGAACAAAAAGAGGATTCTGTATTAAACTCATGTAACAAAGAAGAAGCTACTCTAATTGTAATTGCTAATATTGTACTTACGATAGGAATAATAGCTTCAATCGTTCTCACGTTTATTATGGCATACGATAAATATGGAGATATTCAATATACTGGATTAGCAATCACACTGTCTACTTTACTATCAAGTGTTGTAACTTGGGCTGTACTTTTATGTATAGCAAAAATATCCAAAAACATTAGGGAAATCAGAAATAAATTGCTATCTTAGCAGTCGAAAAAGAAACATGCTCTTTCCAGTTAACACCAACTAGAAAGAGCTTTTTTATTATAACTAAAAGTTATGGCACAAGGCTAGGTGTTGAGTCGTATATAAGTGCCANTTCCAGTTAACACCAACTAGAAAGAGCTTTTTTATTATAACTAAAAGTTATGGCACAAGGCTAGGTGTTGAGTCGTATATAAGTGCCAAAAATATTTATTGCTCATCTCCTTTTTACCTTTTTACTTTATAACCTTTTCATTGCTCTAAAAGCGATGCAAAGGTAAGCAGAAAGAGGGATGTCAAACAATCCCTATCTATTGGTAAAAATAAGACAACAAAAATGAGGTATATAGATATGTACAATACCTATATATAAGTAAATACTAGATAATTTAAATAAAAAAAGAAAAGAAACCCTACTTCAGCCAACTCGCCAACGCACGTTCCGTTACCTCCCACAACTGCTCTTTCTGTACATGATTCGTGTATTTATCAGACAAGTTTTTCCGGTGGTTATTAACATACAGTTGCCCTGTCACACCGGCTTCCTTCTCGTCCAACAGTAAACCGATTGCCGTAGAAGCCCCTTTCTTGGGTTTACGGATAAAAGGACGGAAAAAAATATCCGTCAACGGATCGAACCACTTGTGCATAGTGATGATATCAGTAGAAACAATTCCCGGATCGGCAGCATTGACGCTAATCCCTTTCTCTCGAAGTTGCTCGGAAAGTTCGAAAGTAAACAATAATAAAGCCAGCTTCGTGTTACTGTAAACAGGAATCCTCCAAAACGTTCCCGTTTTCCCTCTATGAAAGAAATCCGGGAAGTCGAGCTTGCCGATTGCGTATGTACAGGAAACCATATTTACGATACGCGCTCCACGCACCATCAGCGGAATTAATTTCCGGGTAAGCAGATAAGGTCCCATGTAGTTCACACTTACCGTTCGTTCGAATCCTTCGGAAGTAGTATGAAAACCTGTCTCCATCGTTCCGGCATTATTCATTAACAAAGAGATGGGAAGATTCCTTTCTAAGATCTGACTGGCAAAAGCAACTACGGATTGCATGGAAGATAAGTCAATAGCCATAACCTCCAAATCCGGGTTTCCGGTTTCCTTGCTCAAACGTTCACGAACAACCTCCGCTTTCTTCGGATGATAACAAGCCATTATGATTCGATAACCGGCTTTGGCTACGGCACGTGTTATTTCTGTTCCCATTCCTCCGTCCGCACCGGTGATGATTGCCCATTTCATTTCACTCATTTTTTCTCCAGTTTATCAATCTCCTTTTGTAAAGAGGAAGGTAATTGTTCTTTCAAATGTTGATGACAAGCCATTTCTATCGTATACATACGTCCTATGCAATAATTACTGTGTCCACAGTTGCAACGTGCTTGTTCCTCCTGTTTCATCCGGTTCACGAATCCCGGTTCGTTGAGTAACGCTCTCGCCATCTGCACGGCATCAAAACCGGAATCGAGCACTTCATCTATTTTCTGACGGGAAACAAGACCACCGACATAAATCAACGGCGCATCCGGAAGAGCCGCACGGAATTTCAATGCATCTTCAAGGAAATAGGCCTCTTTGAAGGGCACAGAGGGTATCATCCATTTGCCAAACATACGGACTCCGTATTTCAGCCACCAACAATTCATATAGTAAGACATCGAACGAATCGGCATGGCACCTCTCATTACATACATCGGCGCTTTGCTGACAAAACCACCACTCAACACCAATCCATGAGCACCAAGTTCCAACAGACGTTTGGCCACTTGTATGGATTCGTCTATCTCCATTCCTCCTTTGAAGCCGTCGCGCATATTCATTTTTACGAAAACTGCCATATCACTGCCTGCCGCTTTCATCACTTCTTCCATCACCATATCCATAAAACGCATCCGGTTTTCGAGCGAACCGCCATATTCATCTTTCCGATGATTGGTGTAGGGAGACAGGAATTGACTAATCAAATAGCCGTGCCCCGCATGTACTTCAACGGCGTCAAATCCGGCTTTCCTCGCCAGATTGACTGCATTTCCATACGCTTTCGCCATTTCCGGCAGCTCCTCTTTTTCCATTCCACGCACAAACGTAGGAGAATAGAGGTTGAAGCCTGAAGATGCGGATATAGGAGTGACACCACATATATTTTTATGGGACATATTTCCACAATGCCCGATTTGTATACCTACTGCGGCACCTTCATCGTGCACGGCTTTTGTCAGTTCGTGTAAACGGGGAATAATGGACGGACGCAACCACAACTGACGGTCGAAAGAAAGTCCGCTTTGTGTCACGGCAGCATAAGCCACTGTTGTCATACCCACTCCCCCCGCAGCTACCGACCGATGGTAATCCAGCAACATCTGCGTGGGAGTATTCTCCGGACACATGCTCTCAAAAGCTGCCGAACGGATCGTTCGATTCCGCAGCGTCAAAGGGCCAAAGGTGACCGGGCTAAAAAGTTTAGATTCCATAGTAGTTGATATTTTATTTAAGTCATACGTAAGTCATGATAAAAAACGCCCCTAATAAAGGAAAGGGAACACTCGTTTCCGTTCTCCCACTGCGTCTCCGAATTCTTCGCGGTAACGGCACCAAATGGCGTTGGCACGGGGAACAAGGTTAGCAATCGTCCACCAAAGGAAGACCAGACCGGAAAGTGAACAAGTGAGTATCGCCCAACCTGCCCATTCTACTATCTCGCCGAAATAGTTGGCGGAAGTGACATAACGGTACATTCCTTTTTGAGGCAGATAATGCCGGGTGTCTCCCGGTTTGCGCAAATGACGAATGATATAATCCGACTGCCAGTTCAACAGCATACCTGCGAAAAAGAGCAGTGCGCCGATAATAAACCACGGTGAAGTGAACCAACCGGCTTGATACATCGTTTCGGGAGCAAGATAGAAAATCCATTTTCCTTGCATATAACCATTCAGCAGATTAAAAAGAACTCCCATCGACATGATTGCCAGCGGCATCTTACTTTTTCCTTTCAATAGCAAAGGGAAGATGAAAGCACGCTGAAAATAGTGAATCTGAAAGAAGAGGAAGAAAGTGAAAATCACCGGTTCAAACCGACGTTCGGAATAGATCCACATCACGCACATCACCACAAAAACCGGAGCTTCCATCAATATCCAGGCTAGTTTATTGGAGATAGCTACTCCCCACGATGCTGTGCGGAAAATACCATATCCGGCTTTCACAAAGTAAAGGGCGATAAAAACAAACAAAGCAATCAGGCTCATCACCCCCAGAAACAGATTAAAAGTATCTATACTCATACCGATCTATTTTGTAACACGCAAAAATAACAAAAATGAGATAAACGACGATACAAAAAATAGAAAGAATCTGAAGTACATTCTTTTACGAACATAAAAAAGGAGAAAATATAAAATTTCCCGGATGCGCGTCTGAAATGATCGGGCACACATCCGGGATTACTTATCTATTTAATAAAAGGATTTGTTCTTATCAGCGTTTCTTAATTGGGATATAAGCCAAATCATCAAGTACATTTTTATAAGCCGGGCGGATAATCCGTTTACCGTCGAAGGTTAATTCTTCATTGCGGTGTGCACACCAGCCTACGATACGTGCCATGGCAAACAGTGGAGTGAAGATTTCCTGCGGCAAACCGATCATTTCATACACGAAGCCCGAATAGAAATCGATATTGCTGGACACTGTCTTTCCGTTGTTTTTAACCCGTCCGAAAGTAGCGATGGCACGTTCTTCCAACAGTTCGAGGAAAGCAAATTCGCTTTCTCTGCCTTTTTCACGGGCAAGGTCGCGAGCCAGTTCTTTCAATAGAAGAGCACGAGGGTCGGAGATGGTATAAACGGCATGTCCGATACCATAGATCAGTCCGGTTTTGTTATACACTTCTTTGTTCAACATTCGGGTGTAGTAAGTATCTATCTCATCTACACTTGTCCAGTCTTTGATATTTTCCTTCAGGTGCTGGAACATGTCGGCAACCTGAATATTGGCACCTCCGTGAAGCGGACCTTTCAGCGAACCGATACCAGCGGCGATGGCCGAATAAGTATCTGTTCCGGTAGAAGAAGTAACGCGAACGGTGAAAGTAGAGTTATTACCACCACCGTGCTCTGCCTGAAGAATCAGCAATAGGTCGAGGGTGCGTGCATCCAGTTCGGTATAGTCTTTTTTCAGCATATACAGGAAATTCTCGGCAATAGAGAGCTTTTCCTGCGGATGGCGGATATGCAGAGAACGTCCGAAAGTAGCATGACGAAGCATATTATAAGCATAAGCGATGATAGTGGGGAACTTTGAAATCAGTTCAATACTCTGACGCATCAGGTTATCCCGGGAGGTATCATCCGCATTTGCGTCAAAACGATACATTTCCAATACACTGCGAGAAAGAATATTCATGATGTTGTTTCCTTCCAACTCGATGATGTTCATTTTCGTTTTCTGTTCCAACGGCATATTGTCGTTAATCAACTCACGGAAAGAAAGCAATTCTTCTTTATCTGGCAGACGTCCGGAAAGCAATAGGTAAGCCACTTCTTCGAAGCCAAAGCGTTTCTCTTTGATTATAGCGTGAGAAATATCTTCTACATCATAACCGCGATAGAACAGTTTTCCCGGTATGGGTTTCAACCCACCCCCCGGAACACGTTCATATCCTACTACATTACCGATTCTGGTTAAACCTACCAATACACCTGTGCCGTCTTCATTACGCAATCCGCGCTTCACATCAAACTTGGAGAACAATTCTGTATCAATCCGGGTAGCTTCCTTCATTTCCTCGGAAAGCTTGTAAATCAAGTACTCTTTTTTCATCTTTCTTCGTTTTTTATTCGTTACTTTTGTTTTTCAATTCTTTCCACGATCTCACGAGTGAAAGCGGAAGTAGAGAGGGAGGTTCCATTCGGCATAAAACGGGCTAAATCGTGTGTAGCGCGAGCGTCCAGGAAGCTTTGTTCCAAGGCTTTCTCTATCAGAGCAGCCGCTTCTTTCCAGTCAAAATATTCGAGCATCATTACTGCCGAAAGGATAATAGAACAAGGGTTCACCACATCTTTTCCCGCAATATTGGGAGCTGATCCATGAGTCGCTTCAAAGATGGCATGACCTGTCTGGTAGTTGATATTTGCTCCCGGAGCGATGCCGATACCGCCTACCATGGCCGCCAGTTGGTCGGAAACATAGTCTCCGTTGAGGTTTAAGGTGGCTATTATGGAATATTCTTCGGGAATCAGGAGTGTATTTTGCAAGAAAGCATCCGCAATGCAATCTTTTATCACCAGTCTGCCATCTGCCAAGGCATCGCCAAATTCACGTTGCGCCAGTTCGTAGCCCCATTTTTTGAAACCACCTTCGGTAAACTTCATAATATTCCCTTTATGCACCAACGTTACGGAAGGCAAATGATGGTCGAGCGCATACTGGCAGGCAGCACGTACAAGACGCTCCGTGCCCTCACGTGATACAGGTTTCACACCGAAAGAAGAGGTTTCCGGGAAACGAACTTTTGTCACGCCCATTTCATCTTTCAGGAATTGATAGAACTTTTCAGCTTCCGGAGTTCCGGCTTCCCATTCGATACCTGCATAAATATCTTCCGTATTTTCACGGAACACACACATGTTCACTTTCTCCGGTGATTTGACAGGCGACTGTACTCCCTGATACCAACGAACCGGACGAAGACAGACGTATAAATCAAGTGTCTGACGCAGTGCTACGTTCAACGAACGGATTCCACCTCCGACAGGAGTTGTCAACGGACCTTTGATTCCTACCAGGTATTCCTGAAAGGTTTCCATTGTTTCATCCGGCAACCAGGAACCAGTCGCGTTGAAGGCACGTTCTCCCGCCAACACTTCTTTCCATTCGATCCGACGTTTGCCGCCGTATGCTTTCTGGATAGCTGCGTCCACTACGGCTTGCATGGCAGGAGTCACTTCGGCTCCTACTCCATCGCCGGTAATATAAGGTACGGTAGGCACATCGGGTACCAACAGCGTACCATCTGTTTGCATGGTTATTTTGCTCATTTTTTATCTTGTATTTAAGGCAGAACCGGCACGGAACCAAGCTATCTGCTGTTCATTATAGGTATGTTGCACTTCAAAACTTTCTTTCGTTCCGTCTTCGTGATGAAGAATAATCGTCAGATTGCGCCCCGGTGCGAAATGGACTAAGCCTGATACGGACAAAAGATCGTGTTCCCGAATCTTGTCATAGTCTACTTTATCTACAAAAGTAAGAGCAAGCATTCCTTGTTTTTTCAGATTTGTTTCGTGGATACGGGCAAAACTCTTAGCCAAAATGACACGTACATTGAGGAAGCGTGGTTCCATGGCTGCATGTTCACGGCTGGAACCTTCTCCATAATTCTCTTCGGCAACAACAATAGACGGAATACCTTCGGATTTATACATCTTTGCCGTACCGGAAACTGTTCCATAAGTATTTGTCGAACGATTCCAAACACTATTCGTTTCACCATTGAAAGCATTGACAGCTCCCATCAGCATATTGTCGGAAATATTCTCCAAATGTCCCCGGAAGCGGAGCCATGGACCTGCCATAGAGATATGGTCGGTAGTACATTTTCCCTGTGCTTTAATCAATAAAGGCATGTTCAGCAAGTCCTGTCCGTCCCATGCCGGGAAAGGAGTCAGAAGCTGGAGACGTTGGGAATCCGGTTTTACCCTGATTTCCGTTTTTGCTCCATGGGGGGCAATATATCCCTCATTTCCCTGTTCAAAACCTTTCAAAGGAAGTTCATCTCCTACAGGTTCGGAGAGTTTCACTTTTTCTCCGTTATGATTCACCAGTCTGTCTTTCAACGGGTTGAAACAGAGATCACCGGCTATTGTTAACGCCATCGTTAATTCCGGAGAAGCTACAAACGCGTATGTGTTGGGATTACCGTCAGCGCGTTTGGCAAAATTACGATTGAAAGAGGTGACGATTGAGTTTTTTCGTGTCGGATCATCCGTCTCACGTTTCCACTGACCGATACAAGGTCCACAAGCATTTGCCATAATCGTGGCTCCCAGCCGTTCAAAAGCCTCAATCATACCGTCTCTTTCGGCAGTAGCCCGAATTTGCTCCGAACCCGGATTGACGATCAGTGGAGAAGCGACGCTCAAATTCTTTTCTGTCACCTGCTTTGCCAAAGAAGCTGCACGGCTCAAATCCTGATAAGAAGAATTGGTACATGAACCTATCAAGCCTACCTCCATTTTACGGGGGTAGCCGTTCAATAACACTTTTTCTGCAAATTCAGAGATGGGAGTAGCGGCATCCGGTGTAAACGGCCCGTTTATATAAGGTTCGAGTTCTGACAAATCTATTTCAATCACACGGTCGTAATAGTTGGATGGTTCGTCGGTCACAATGTCGTCTGCACGAAGGTCTGCACCAACAGATTCAGCCCAATCGACTACACAATCTCTTCCGGTAGCTCTCAAATAAGTAGCCATGCGTCCGTCAAACGGGAACAAAGAGGTAGTAGCTCCAACTTCGGCACCCATATTGCAAATGGTAGCTTTCCCGGTAGCAGAAAGGGATTCGGTTCCGGGACCAAAATATTCGATAATAGCATTCGTTCCTCCTTTTACGGTAAGGATGCCGGCCAATTTCAGGATTACATCTTTCGGAGAGGTCCAACCGCTTAGTTTTCCGGTCAGACGGACACCGATAATCTTCGGCATTTTTAGCTCCCATTCCATTCCTGTCATCACATCCACGGCATCCGCGCCACCAACACCGATAGCCACCATGCCCAGTCCGCCTGCATTAGGCGTATGAGAGTCTGTTCCCACCATCATACCGCCAGGGAAAGCATAGTTTTCGAGCACTACCTGATGGATAATTCCTGCTCCCGGTTTCCAGAAGCCGATGCCATAACGGGAAGATACATCACGGAGGAAGTCGTATACTTCTTCATTGGTTAGTCTTGCCGTAGCAATATCCGCCTTTGCACCTTTATACGCCTGTATCAAGTGATCGCAATGTACTGTCGAAGGCACAGCCACCTGATCCTTACCTGCATTCATAAATTGAAGCAAAGCCATCTGCGCAGTTGCATCCTGCATAGCCACACGATCGGGACGGAAATTCACATAATCCTCCCCCCGTTTGTAATCTTTCAAATCGGCTACATCATACAGATGAGCATACAAAATCTTCTCGGCCAACGTCAAAGGGCGTTTCAGCATAGCCCGTACGTGTTCTACCTTTCCTTTATAAGCAGCGTAGAAAGCTTCTAACATAGTCACATCATATACCATATTGCTTTTTGTTTTTTTAGTCTATCTATTAAAATAACGAACGGCGTTCGAGTAATGTTTAACAAAATGAAATATTTTTTCTACCCGGAACGAAGATTTGTTACCTTTGCGCCTATTATGAGTAATAATCCGAAAAGTCCCATTATAGACCTTCAGCAACAGCAACTCCTCCTGCGGATGGAGTATGAATATGAGAAAGAAGAATTTAAGCGGCAGACCGAAACAATGGGCGTTGCCCGTAAAGTGAAGCGCGGTCTCTGCTGGTATCCTGTCTCTCTTGGCCGAAGTTACTACAATTCGCTGAATCAGCTTGTAATAGATATTACACGGACCGAAAATAAAGAAATAGAGCATTCCTTTGAGTTCGGCCGTCCTGTTTGCTTTTTCCACCAGTCATTCGAAGGAAAAGTGAAGTATATGGATTTCATCGCTACCATCAGCTTTGCCGACGAAGAACGAATGGTCGTTGTACTCCCCGGAGCGGGAGCTTTAGCGGAACTGCAAACTGACGGTATACTGGGAGTACAACTTTATTTTGACGAAACATCGTACCGGGCCATGTTCGAGGCACTGGAAGACACGATACGTGCCAAGGACAACCGCCTGGCGGAACTGCGCGACATTTTGTTGGGTACCCAAAAGCCGGGATTCCGCGAATTATATCCTGTCCGCTTCCCATGGCTGAACAGTACACAGGAAACAGCAGTCAACAAGGTGCTATGTACACGTGACGTATCTATTGTTCACGGTCCTCCGGGAACCGGGAAAACAACGACTCTTGTCGAAGCGATTTACGAAACGTTACACCGGGAACCACAAGTGCTTGTCTGTGCACAAAGCAACACGGCTGTCGACTGGATTTGTGAGAAACTGGTAGACCGGGGAGTACCCGTGCTCCGCATTGGAAATCCGACCCGAGTCAACGACAAAATGCTTTCATCCACCTACGAACGCCGGTTTGAAAGTCATCCTGCCTATCCGGAGCTTTGGGGAATCCGTAAATCTATCCGCGAAATGGGTAGCCGGATGCGCCGGGGTAGTTATTCTGAACGGGAAGGAATGCGTAATCGCATGAGTCGTCTCCGCGACCGTGCCACGGAGTTGGAAATACAAATCAATGCCGATCTTTTCGACAGTGCCCGTGTGATTGCTTCTACCCTAGTCAGCAGCAACCACCGCCTGCTCAACGGACGTCGTTTTTCGACTTTATTCATCGACGAAGCTGCACAAGCCCTCGAAGCTGCCTGCTGGATCGCTATCCGCAAAGCAGACCGGGTCATCCTTGCAGGAGATCATTGTCAGCTTCCGCCGACTATCAAATGTATAGAAGCTTCCCGTGGAGGATTGGATCATACATTAATGGAAAAAGTCGTTCAACAAAAACCTTCCGCGGTCTCTCTATTAAAAGTACAGTACAGAATGCATGAAACCATCATGCAGTTTCCCTCCGACTGGTTTTATCACGGAGAACTGGAAGCTGCTCCGGAAGTACGCTATCGGGGGATTCTTGATTTCGACACTCCCATGAACTGGATCGATACTTCAGAGATGGACTTTCACGAAGATTTTGTAGGAGAAAGCTTCGGACGCATCAATAAGCAGGAAGCCAACCTACTACTGCAAGAACTGGAAACTTACATCGAACGTATCGGCAAAGAGCGAATACTGGATGAAAGAATTGATTTCGGTCTGATTTCGCCATACAAGGCACAAGTGCAATATTTGAGAGGAAAAATAAAAGGAAGCAGCTTTTTACGCCCTTTCCGCAGCCTCATCACCGTGAATACGGTAGACGGCTTTCAGGGACAGGAGCGAGACGTTATTTTCATCAGTCTCGTACGTGCCAACGAGGACGGACAAATCGGGTTTCTAAATGACTTGCGAAGAATGAATGTAGCGATTACGCGGGCACGAATGAAACTTGTTATATTAGGAGATACCTCCACCCTTGCCAAGCATCCTTTCTATAAAAGGTTGATGTTATTCATTAAAAAGGAGGATTAAATACTTAATCCTCCTTTTAACAAAGCACACTTTCTCCCGAAACCACACTTTTTTTAACACAAACAAAACAAACAATATTTTACATCAGTACTATTCTTAATTTTTCACCCTCAAAGATAGTCGATTATTCCAATGCACTCCAACTATTTCCACCATTTTATTTGCGGATCGCGCGTTTTTGCCCATTCTGCAAATTTAGGATATGTTTTATCAATGCGCTGATTCTCCTTTTTAAGATCTAAATTCAAAATAGAAGCGTCCAAACGAGCATCTACATGAATTGCAAACGGAAAACCATCTTTGCAAATGAAATAGGTACCATCTACATCACCACGAGAAATATCAGCTCCGGAAGGGAAACGATTATTCGCACCAGTCGTCGGCTTATGATCTGTCAGATGGACTTCTGTGGCAGAGTTGAATACTTTTATAAAAGGGTTATAAGGAGCTACCACCACTGATTTATCAAGAGTAGGGTTATTAAATTGTATGGATACCGTATATGTCTTCTCTTGAATATTCTGATTAATCATATCCTCCGCATTCACATTGGATACTCCCAATTCAGCTTTAGCATCCTTGAATAATGTTATCACATTACCTGAATAGGAAGTAATTTCATCGCCATTGATTATTACTTGGGACGCTTTACTCAAATCGAAAGGAACCTCATACGCAAACGAGTTTTTATAATTAGCTCCCGTCCAAGCCAATGTGAACTTATCAATAATATTAAGAACTTTATTATCTATATTATAATCAACACTTGACTGATATTTCATGACTACATCATTCAAGTCATAATCTCCTTGTTCAGGCCAGTTATCTTCAAAGCCAAGCACTCCAGAATACTTTTCTGTTCCTTGTCGATCACCCGGATTAGGAACATCCGGAACTTCAATAGCAGCAATAGGATTAGAAGAGATAACGAAAGCAACATCATTATAGTCATTTTCACCGTTTTTCCAGTCTTCCATAGTGATAACATTCACTCTATCACCTGCTTTATTTTTTGCTGCAAAAATTGCAGTGTGAGAAATTTTGTCACTATTCAAAGATTTGGTTGAGTAGAACATATTCCCATTAGCCTTAACACCTCTCCAACCGTCATTCCAAATTAGGAAACCAATCTTTGTACCTGCTGGGATACGTTCCGGTTCTTCTTCCGGAAAGCTGCCTGTCTCATCAATATATTTCAAATTCACCGCAACCCCACTATAATTACCCAGACTACTTTTATGTACATTAGGGAAGATTACACATGCATGCTTTGCAGCTTGTCTTATTTTATCAATACTGGCATTTTCCGAATAACAATAGTAAGCAAACACACTTTGCGCACCTGTATCTCCTCCGAAATAGTTGACAACGACATTCGCATCTTCTTTTATCAGAATATCAGCATCATCAGAGACTAAATTAGTTCCTACATTATTCTTTCCTTCCGGAAAATATGTCGTTATATAACTCTTAAGCGTTGCATCCACATTTATTTTTTTGGAAGCATCCAGATAGTTAGGCCTACCAGTATTTACATTCCAAGTTCCTAATACATTCGGAATTACATTTGTAATAAATTTCAAAGAAGATCTTGTTTGTGCACTTCTCGTTGATGAATCCAAAGCAGTTACATCAAGAGCATTCTCAAAGGTTATTTTTGCGCTGACATCCGAACCGACAACTTTAGTTTTATACAAAGTCGGCACACCAAAATCCGGAGAATAAATATAAACTTCTGAAACTGCTGTCGGGAAAGAAGCCGGTTTGATATAACGTCCTTGTATATCTGTAAATCCGGTTGCAATGTGTGAAACCCCTGCTTTCTTTATAATCTGACCGCCTTCTGCCACATAAGAAAGCGGATTTTCAGCATAAACTTCAAAATAAGCCCTAGGACATTCCTTTCCATAATCAATATTCAATTGAATATTCTTAGTAGTGGCAAAGTCGAAATAGTTATCTAAAGTAACTTCTTCTTTATCTCCTGAATTAGCAGGATCATATACATCTTTCTGTAAACAGCTTGAGAAAACAACAGAAACAACACCGATAACACATGCTAATTTAGCAATGTTAATCATTCTTTGGGGTAAGTTAAAACACATCATACTTCTCGTTCATTTTATTTGATGGTGCAAATATAAACATAAACTTGCATATTTTAATCACATTATTGATATATTTTTCAAAAAAAAGTTTCTGCAAGTTTCACCTACCCATTTTAAATATCTTATTAATAAAAAAAGGAGAAAGCAAAAAGCCCTCTCCTTCTTTTAAAACTTGTATAATCTAGTCTAATTAATTATTCTCCGGACGAAGTTTACGAACAGTTACAGCAGTCTGCCACATTTCGCTTTCGCGTAATTGACGGAGTTCTTCGTTCAATTTTTCACGATAATCAGGTTGTGAATTACTGTCGATAGAAATCTGCGCTTCGTTACCAGTCTTCACACTGTTATACAACTTTTCAACTACCGGTTTGATAGCATCGTGGAATGGGCCCATCCAATCGAGAGCACCACGTTGAGCAGTAGTAGAGCAGTTAGCGTACATCCAGTCCATACCGTTCTTTGCGAACAACGGCATCAACGACTGTGTCAGTTCTTCCACTGTTTCATTGAATGCTTCAGAAGGACTATGACCGTTTTCACGCAATACTTCGTACTGTGCCAGCAACAAACCTTGGATAGCACCCATCAATGAACCACGTTCACCTGTCAAGTCAGAAGTAGCTTCACGCTGGAAAGTTGTTTCGAACAGATAACCGGAACCGATACCGATACCCAGTGCGATAGTTCTTTCGTAAGCCTTGCCTGTAGCATCCTGATAGATAGCATAAGAAGAGTTCAAGCCACGTCCTTCGAGGAACATAGTACGCAAAGACGTACCCGAACCTTTAGGAGCAACCATGATAACGTCGATATCAGCAGGAGGCACTACACCTGTACGGTCGTTCCAAGTGATAGCAAAACCGTGTGAGAAATAAAGAGCTTTTCCGGCAGTCAGGTAAGGCTTGATAGTAGGCCATACTGACATTACTGCTGCGTCAGACAACAGACACATTACAATAGTACCTTTCTCACAAGCTTCTTCGATACCGAACAAAGTTTCACCCGGAACCCATCCGTCTGCTACTGCCTTATCGTATGTTTTTCCTTCACGTTGACCAACGATTACATTGAAACCGTTATCACGCAAGTTCAGTGCCTGTCCAGGACCCTGTACGCCATAACCGATTACAGCGATTGTTTCATTTTCCAATACTTCACGAGCTTTTTCCAATGGAAATTCGTCACGGATTACTACAGTTTCAGTAGTACCTCCAAAATTCAACTGTGCCATTTTCTTTTTGTTTTTAGTTTTTGATGACTTACGCCATCTGTTATTAATTGATTTTATATTCTCACATTTATTCAAATATCACTTTCGAGCGGCAAACAACTTCGTTACCATTCTTCTTCACTTCTACGTGAAACTCGTTTGCGTTCACTTCATCGCAGAAGAAAGAGAGTTCATCACCAAAATAGCTTTCCGCCACATACGCCATTTCAAAACGACGGATACGCTTGGTCTTATACAATTCAATCGGGAACAAATCAAGGATATGCTCGATGTAACGGATGCTGTTTACATGACCGTTGATATCTATATCACTGTATTTTGCCGTCAGGGTAGCTATTGGCTGATCGCTTGTCACTTTGATGCGTGAAGGCTTTTCAATCGGACAAGGCTCATCACAGACATAGTCTACGATACTTCCCCCATGCAAAGTCAACAAGTCGGCAGGCTTGCGGGTATTAAGATTAATCATTGCCCATACAGAACGTGCGTAGCCAATCTTCTTCCCATCCTTATCAATAATAGCAAAATTACGGTCCGTAAACAAGCGGTAGACATTTTCCACCCACGTCTGAACCGAGAAATTCTCATACTGATAAGGCATTTCATCCAACTCAATAGCCAGACGTGAAAGCACCCATGTATAATTGTCCTCATTCAGCGTTGCAATACCAAAACCACGGTCATTGGCGTGAAAACCTGCACAATTCAGCAGATGATTTCCCAGTACCCCCATAGTCAAACGTCCGTTGAAGTCAACATGGAACGGTTCTGCCACAAACTGATAAGTCCCTATTCTATTTTCTTCATTCATTATTCTTATTGGTTTTTACTTTGGTTATACATAGCTTCCCGTCCATCGAGAAACTCATTCACCCGTTCAAAACAGCTGGTAGTAATCGCTACACGTCCCGAACGAACAAACTGCAAAACACAATTCAAAGCCTTCAGTTCACCATAGAGCGAAGTTATATCTTCGCTCATTCCATTTTTCTCGACAATGGAAAATACCGGATTGACTTCCACTATACGTGCATTGTATCTACGGATCAGCTTGGATGCTTCCGGATTCTCCTGAAAAGCAGGAGTAGACACCTTATATAATGCAATCTCGTGGAAATAAATTTCATCCTCTGTGAAATAATGTGCCTGAATCACGTCGATCTTCTTTTCGATCTGTTTCACTACCTTCTCAATGATGTCCTTATCAGTCCAGGCTGTTATTGTATACTTATGTACACCTTTAATAGAAGAAGCAGATACATTCAGACTCTCAATATTTATTTGCCGACGGGTAAATACAGCAGTTACCTGATTCAGCAACCCGGCTATATTCTCCGAATGAACAATGATTGTATATAACGTTTTATCACTCATAACTCTAATTTTTTAAATGCGAACCCTCAACTCTCCATTCTCAACTCTCAACTTCTCCTAGCACTCCAGCAACATCTGGTTTACCGAACCACCTGGAGGAGTCATCGGCAAAACATTGCCTTCTTCCACCACGCAAGCTTCGAGCAGGAACGGACCGTCCGTTGCCAGCATTTCAGCAATAGCTTCCTTCAGTTCTTCACGAGTGAAAGCACGTTTGGAAGGAATATCATAAGCCGAGGCCACTTTCATATAATCCGGATTCAACATCGGGGTAAACGAATAGCGACGGTTGAAAAACATAGCTTGCCACTGACGTACGTTTCCTAGGTAATTATTGTTCAGGCAGATAATCTTCACCGGAGCCTTCTGCTCCATAATCGTACCCAGTTCCTGAATATTCATTTGCAGTCCGCCATCTCCCATAAATACGCATACGGTGCGTTCCGGTGCTCCGAAAGTTGCCCCGATAGCTGCGGGAAGCCCGAAGCCCATTGTTCCAAGTCCTCCGGAAGTAATGATACTGCGTTCTTTCGTATATTTAAAGTAGCGTGCAGATATCATCTGATTTTGACCTACATCTGTTACCAAAACAGCTTCATGGTGAGTAGCATCACTTACCGCACGTACCACTTCCCCCATACTCAAAGAGTTTGTGGCAGGATGAAGTTCGGGACGGATTACTTTTTCCTCCTCTACTTTCTCATATTCTTTGAAGCTATCAATCCATTCGGTATGAGTGTTCTTTTTCAGAAGTTTCGTCACAGAAGCCAGTGTTTCCTTGCAATCTCCCAATACAGCTACATCTACCTTTACATTCTTATTAACTTCCGCAGGATCGATATCAAAATGAATCACTTTTGCCTGTTTGGCGTAAGTAGCCAAATTACCGGTCACACGGTCATCAAAACGCATACCAACAGCAATCAGCACATCACATTTATTGGTATTGATATTCGGTCCCAGATTGCCGTGCATACCCAACATACCTTTATTCAACGGATGTTCTGTTGGCAAAGCCGAAAGCCCGAGCAGCGTACAACCCGCAGGCATATCCGCTTTTTCGATAAACTCGCGCAATTCGCTCTGTGCATTTCCCAGTTCAACACCTTGTCCAACCAATACAAGCGGACGTTCAGCGTTATTAATCAGTTCGGCAGCAGCCTGTACAGACTCCTCGTCCGTATCGGGAACAGGAACATAGCTACGGATAAAATCGACTTTCGTCGGTTCGTATTTCGTTTTCTCTACTTGCGCATTTTTGGCAAAGTCCAGTACCACCGGCCCCGGACGACCACTACGAGCAATGTAAAACGCACGTGCTACCGCCCAGGCTACATCTTCCGCACGGCGAATCTGATAACTCCATTTAGTGATTGGCTGGGTAATACCTACCAAGTCAACTTCCTGAAAAGCATCGGTCCCAAGAAAGCCTGTTCCTACCTGTCCGGCAATCACCACGATAGGCGTACTATCGATCATCGCATCCGCAATGCCTGTTACCGTATTGGTTGCTCCGGGACCGCTCGTCACCAGGCAAACACCTACATCACCCGATACACGGGCATAACCTTGTGCGGCATGGGCGGCTCCCTGCTCGTGACGAACCAAGATATGGTTCAATATATTTTGATGATCGTACAAGGCATCGAATACCGGCATAATAGAACCACCGGGGTAACCAAAGATGGTAGTCACTCCCTGATGTTCCAAGGAGCGCATCAAAGCCTCTGCACCTGTTATTAAATCTTTCATATTAGTTGATAGTTGATAAATGATAAATGATAGTTGAGAAATGACAGTTGAAAATGAATGGTTTACAATCATTGCGCTAAGTGCTGCGCAGCTAACTATTACCTATCAACTATATTATATAATTCTCACTGCTCCCTTATCGGCAGAGCTTACCATGCTGGCATACGCCTTCAGGCTCTTCGGTACATAACGGTCACGAGTGACAGGAGTCATCGGACGGGCCGCCAGTTCTTCATCCGTCAGTCGCACGTTAATCTTCCGGGCCGGAATATCGATTTCGATAATGTCTCCGTCTACAATTTTTCCGATATTGCCTCCAGCTGCCGCTTCAGGAGAAATATGTCCGATACTCAATCCGGAAGTTCCACCACTGAAACGTCCGTCGGTAATCAAAGCACATTCTTTTCCGAGATGACGAGATTTGATATAAGAGGTAGGATAAAGCATTTCCTGCATACCGGGACCACCCTTCGGACCTTCGTGCGTAATGACGACTACATCGCCACTGACGACTCGGCCTCCGAGGATGCCTTCACAGGCTGCTTCTTGCGAATCAAATACTTTGGCAGGTCCGGTAAATTTCCAGATACTTTCGTCTACACCTGCTGTTTTTACCACACAACCGTCTTGGGCAATATTGCCTTTCAATACGGCCAATCCACCGTCTTTGCTATAAGCATGTTCCAAATCACGGATACATCCGTTTGCACGGTCTTTATCCAGTTCCTTATAGTACATGCCCTGTGAACCAAGTACGAGATTGAATCTATTTCCGGCTGCACTCGAATATTTTTTAATTGCCTTTTCGCTTACATTCGGGCTGGTGATTGAATATTCATTAATAGCTTCCGCCAATGACATTCCGTCTACCCGTCGAACAGATGTATCTATCAGACCGCCTTTTGCCAGTTCATCCATGATAGCAATAATACCACCGGCACGGTTTACATCCTGAATATGATATTTCTGTGTATTGGGAGCCACCTTGCAGAGACAAGGAGCCTTGCGGGAAAGCATATCGATATCATCCATCTTGAAATCTACCTCTGCTTCATGAGCAATAGCCAACAGGTGAAGAACTGTATTAGTAGAACCACCCATTGCTATATCCAGCGTCATGGCATTCAAGAAAGCCTGACGGGTAGCAATGCTACAAGGAAGCACACTTTCGTCTCCTTCTTCATAATATAACTTTGCATTTTTTACGATCAGTTCTGCTGCATCTTTGAAAAGCTGCGTACGATTCTCGTGTGTAGCTACGATGGTTCCGTTTCCGGGAAGAGCCAGTCCGATTGCTTCATTCAGGCAGTTCATTGAATTGGCGGTAAACATACCGGAACAACATCCGCAAGTAGGACAAGCATTTTGCTCGATATTCGCTACTTCCTGATCGCTGACACTTTCATCAGCCGATTTAATCATCGCGTCGATCAAATCCAGGTGCTGACCATTCCATTCTCCGGCTTCCATCGGACCGCCCGATACAAATACGGCAGGAATATTCAAACGCATAGCCGCCATCAACATTCCGGGAGTAATCTTATCGCAATTGCTGATACATATCATTGCATCTGCCTTGTGCGCATTAACCATATATTCTACACTGTCTGCAATGATGTCACGTGAAGGAAGCGAGTAAAGCATACCATCATGTCCCATTGCTATACCGTCGTCGATAGCTATTGTATTGAATTCCGCAGCGAAGCATCCCAGCTTCTCAATCTCTGCCTTCACCAGCTGACCGATTTCATGCAGATGCACATGTCCCGGAACAAACTGGGTGAACGAATTGACGATAGCAATAATGGGTTTACCCATCTGATTCTTCTTCATGCCGTTGGCTGCCCATAACGCACGGGCTCCCGCCATCCGACGGCCTTGTGTACTAAACGAACTGCGTAATTGCTTTTTCATTTCAATCTATCTTTTAATTAAAGAGCCTTCCTCACACAAGTGAGAAAGGCTCTAAATTCTATCTTTTATGGTACGAACACATACAACACAAAAACCTTTCTCACGCTCTTGATGGGACCACCACGACGCGAATAATATGCAGGACTGCTAGGTTAATAGATGTATGTAACATATTCATATCTTCTTTTCTTTATTTTCGTGCTGCAAAGGTAAGGGCTTTTTTATTATATCCAAACAAATCGAAGAAAAAAATCACTTAAAAGCGAACAATTGTAAGAAAAGAGAGGTATTATTTCTCTATTTTATCACTTAAAGGTTGAATTTACAACTATTATCTAACTGCGCGCCTCACTTTCTTTTTCTGACAAAAGCACTTAATAATCTGAAATTTACCCTCCCTATACCGGAGTACAAGCAAATAATTCGTATCTTTGTAGACCCGTATTTACGGGAATTATTAATCAGAAACAAAAAAGATCAGATGGAAACAGTAGAAAACAAGTACATTACCGTTGCATACAAACTATATACAATGGAAGATGGTGAGAAAGAGTTGTTCGAAGAAGCAAAAGCAGAACATCCCTTTCAATTCATTTCAGGATTAGGAACAACACTCGAAGATTTCGAAAATCAGATAACTGCTCTTTCTAAAGGTGATAAATTTGATTTTACCATTCCGGCAGATAAGGCTTACGGACAATATGACGAACAACACGTTATTGACCTCCCCAAAAATATATTTGAAATAGATGGCAAATTTGACAGCGAACGTATTAAAGAAGGTAACATCGTACCTTTGATGACTGGTGACGGTCAACGCGTAAATGCCAGCGTAGTAGAAATCAAACCGGATATTGTAGTAGTTGACCTCAACCATCCGTTGGCTGGTGCCGACCTGATCTTTGAAGGTGAAATACTGGAAAGCCGTCCTGCTACGAACGAAGAAATTCAGGAACTTGTGAAAATGATGAGTGGTGGTGATGGCTGTGGTTGCGGATGCGACAGCTGCGGTGATGGCTGTGGCGACGACTGCGGTTGCGAAGGCGGACACTGTCACTAAATAAAGTATTAAATTATAAAGTATTAAGTATTAATTCCGTGCGGACACAGCCGGGCTTTAATACTTAATACTTTTTTTATGCCGTTATTTGAGCTAATACTTAATACCTGATACTTAATACTTGAAATCAGCATCCTTTATGCGTCATGATGTCAAGCACCATTTTATCCGTTTCGTTCATGGCTTGCGAGCCGATCCTTGTCAGGTTGCGGATACTTTGATCTACATCTTCGTCGATAATTCCCTCTACGGAAGTCACACAACGGTCTTCCATTGCCATCATTGCAGATAATACGGCTGTCGAAACTCCGGTAGTTACTTTCAATGCACAACTCGGTTTTGCACCGTCACAAATCATTCCTGTCAGATTAGCAATCATGTTTTGAACGGCGAAGGCAACCTGATTGTAGTTTCCCCCCATCAACCAGGTGATTCCACAACTGGATCCGGTAGCAGCTACCACGCAGCCACACAAAGCTGACAGACGTCCTAAACTTTGTTTGATATATATAACAGTGAGATGGCTTAACATTAAAGCACGGATAAGTTCTTCTTCGCTCTTTCCGTTCTCTTCGGCAAAGACAACGACAGGGAGTGTAGCGGATATCCCCTGATTACCACTGCCGGAATTACTCATGACAGGAATCATTGCACCCGCCATCCGGGCGTCGCAAGCAGCTGATGTATAAGAGAGAATATGAGAAAATACGCTGTCACCCATCACTTTATGTTCGTAAGTTCCCCGAAGCATTTTACCTAAAGAATGTCCGTAATTACCTTTAAAGGCTTGCTCGGCAGCAGCTTTATTCAAACGGGCTGTATCAAGAATGAAACGAATCTCATCCAACGGAGCAGTCAGTGCAAAGTCATAGACTTTACGCAAGTTTAATTCGAGCGAAGCATCTTCCTCTTCCTCGCTGACTGTATGTTGCTTGTCGAGCAATGTCTGTTCATCTTTGGCTATATATATAAAGGTAGTATGCCCACCGGCAATGATAGCTTTAGCTGTTTTATCTCTCGCTTTACAAATCACTTCGATATAAAGCTTTTCCGTAATATCTTCTTTCAGAGAAATACAAATCCGTTTTTCTGCAATGAACCGTTTCCCCTGTTCCACTGCTTCCGGCGTACAGTCCCTCAACACCTCCAACTGATAGTCTGATTTGCCAATCAACGCACCTAAAGCCACAGCTATGGGAAGGCCTACCATACCCGTTCCCGGGATTCCGACTCCCATGGCATTCTTTAGTATATTAGCACTTAGCAAGACGTCTATCTTTTCCGGTTTCACTCCCAACGTTTCAGCAGCTTTAGCTACACAAAGCGCTACTGCGATAGGTTCCGTACATCCAATAGCCGGAATGACTTCTTTCTTAATCAACTCTATAATTTGCCTTCTTTCTGATTCAGTCATGGACTTATAAGTTTTGGTTCCACAAAAATAGGAAAATCTTTCTTTTCCAACATTCTATAATGAACAAATAAAATCTCATATTGTTATAAAATCTCCCATACACCAAACTTTAACAGAAAGAATTGATAGAAAAATGAAAGCAAAACACGTGATTCTCTATTTGCTACTGGCTATTGTTTCCTTTTCCTGTATCGGCGAAGAAGCTCTCAATGCAGAAGCAGACATATTAAGTTGCGCACTACCAGGAGTAGCCATGACAACCAGTCCTATTATTAACAATAATTCCATCACTATCTTCGTCGGTCCGGGAACTGATATTTCAGAACTTACACCTGAATTTACATTGACTCCGGGAGCTACAATTAATCCTCTTAGCGGTACGGAACGAAATTTCAATACTCCACAAGAATATACTGTTACAGCTGCCGATGGTGTTTGGAAGAAAACGTATATCATATCCGTTATCGACACGGAACTTGCCACGAACTATAATTTCGAAGATACGCTTGGCGGAAAGAAGTACTACATATTTGTAGAACGCGAAGGAGGTAAAGTCGTTATGGAATGGGCCAGCGGAAATGCGGGCTATGCCATGACCGGCGTAGCCAAAACTGCTGATGACTATCCCACTTTCCAAATAACGGACGGAAAAGCCGGCAAATGCCTTTCTTTAGTGACACGCAGTACCGGATTCTTTGGACAAATAGCAGGAATGCCTATCGCGGCAGGAAATCTGTTTATCGGTTCCTTTGATGTAAGCAATGCAATGAGTAATCCGCTTAAAGCAACTAAATTCGGTCTTCCTTTCCGGCATGTACCTACTTATCTGGCTGGCTATTATAAGTACAAAGCGGGAGATCAGTTTACAGAAGGAGGCAAACCTGTAAATGGGAAACGGGATATCTGTGACATATATGCCATCATGTACGAAACCAGCGAATCTGTTCCAACCCTTGACGGAACGAACGCATTTACCAGCCCAAACCTGATTTCAACAGCACGGATTAATAATGCCAAAGAAACGAACGAATGGACTTACTTTAAGCTTCCTTTCACCACTCTCCCCGGCAAATTCATAGATAAGGAAAAGCTAATGGATGGAAAATATAATATAGCCATAGTGTTCACCTCAAGTCTGGAAGGAGATCATTTTAACGGAGCAATCGGAAGTACGTTGCTCATTGACGAGGCCGAGTTAATCTATCACTCGGAAGATTAGTGGAACTAAATAACTTTATAACAACAAAAACGATGAAAATCTATCCGTATATATTCAGTTTACTAACCTGTATAGGAATAGCCCTCCCCGGCTATGCACAGGTTGATCGAAATGAAACACTGATCCGTTCCGCCCTTCACGGACTGGAATATGAGATAAAAGCAGGTTTCAGCATTGGCGGCACAGCCCCGCTTCCTCTTCCGGTGGAAATCCGTTCCATTGACGGATATAACCCGACATTAGCTATCAGTATAGGAGGTGAAGTGACCAAATGGATTGCCGTTCAGAACAAGCTCGGAATTATAGTCGGATTGCGACTTGAAAACAAAGCAATGACTACCGAAGCCACCGTGAAGAATTACAATATGGAGATTCTCGGGCAGGGAGGTGAAAGAATCAGCGGAGTATGGACAGGCGGAGTAAAAACCAAAGTACATACTGCCGGACTGACAATACCTCTGATGGCTACCTACAAACTAACCAACCGGTGGAACATCAAAGCCGGGCCTTATTTCTCCTATCTACTTTCAAGAGAATTTTCAGGACACGTATATGAAGGATATTTGCGGGAAGATGATCCTACCGGTCCGAAAGTAGAGTTTACCGACGGCAAAATTGCAACATACGATTTCTCGGACGATTTAAGACATTTCCAGTGGGGATTACAGGTAGGAGCCGGATGGCGAGCCTTCAAGCACCTCAATGTGTATGCCGATCTTACCTGGGGATTGAATGATATATTTAAAAACAATTTTAATACAGTCACTTTTGCCATGTACCCCATCTACTTGAATATAGGTTTCGGGTATGCTTTTTAAGTCCCGCTAGGCTCTGCCACCTGCTTCACTCCAGAGTAGGTTACTTTCACCGTCTGTTGCAATGCAGGCACTTTCACATTAATAGTCATGTCTGCATTTCCATCTTCTACAGCTCCCGTAACTGTTACAGGACAAGTACCCAAAGAGGCAGCATCTCCTTCAAATGTAAGATCTTGCTGTCCGGTGAATGTAGACACACCTTCCCCCTTTTTCACTTCACATTTATCAATGACAATATCTCCAAATTTTAATATCTGCTGGTTGATGAACAATTCAAAATCCTTCAGTTCAATCTTCACTTCCGTATTGCTGACCTGCGAGAGCGTGATAAACTTCTCTATTCCGTCGCCGATGACAATTTCCTGGTCAGAGCCATCCGGTATCATGGATATATCCAGATTTCCCCAATACGTTCCGATTACATCCGGAGCCGTTATCACAGCTTCCTCTTCAGGAGGATTCTCATTATTCTTGTTATCACTGTCGTCGTCATCACTGCTACAAGCAGCAAAGAGAGTAAGAGAACATACCAATGCCAATAAATACAATAGATTCTTTTTCATACGTCTTTGGTTTAGTTATTACAATAAATTCGTCCTTTATAAACTAAAAAGAAGAAAAAAGGTTCAATATGCTTCCTTTTTCGAAGTTATTTCGAGTTCGCAACTTTCTTACCGAAAACTTTGTTATATTTGCATATAGTAATTTTAAAAAAGCCACAACTATGTTTAATTCATTTGGCAATATCTTTCGACTCACAAGTTTCGGTGAGTCTCATGGAAAAGGAATTGGAGGAGTGATTGACGGATTCCCATCAGGAATTACCATCGACGAAGAATTTGTACAACAAGAACTAAATCGCCGTCGTCCGGGACAATCAATCCTTACCACCCCACGCAAAGAAGCTGATAAAGTAGAGTTTCTTTCAGGTATTTTTGAGGGGAAATCAACCGGGTGTCCTATCGGTTTTATCGTTTGGAATGAAAACCAACACCCCAATGACTACAACAATCTGAAAAATGTATATCGTCCTTCACACGCTGATTACACATACACGGTGAAGTATGGAATCCGTGACCATCGCGGCGGCGGACGTTCCTCTGCACGCGAAACGATTTCGCGCGTTGTAGCCGGTGCATTGGCTAAGCTGGCACTCCGCCAACTGGGAGTCAATATCACTGCCTATACCTCACAGGTAGGTCCTATCAAGCTTGAGGGTACTTACTCGGACTATAATTTCGACCTGATAGAAACCAACGATGTACGTTGTCCGGACCCTGAAAAAGCAAAAGAAATGGCAGACCTTATATATAAGGTAAAAGGTGAAGGCGATACCATCGGAGGTACACTGACCTGTGTCATTAAGGGATGCCCCATCGGATTGGGACAACCTGTTTTCGGTAAACTTCATGCTGCCCTGGGTAACGCCATGTTAAGCATCAACGCTGCCAAAGCATTCGAATACGGTGAAGGATTCAAGGGATTGAAAATGAAAGGTTCCGAACAGAACGATGTTTTCTATAACAATAACGGACGGATCGAGACGCACACCAATCACTCCGGAGGTATTCAGGGAGGATTGAGTAATGGTCAGGATATCTATTTCCGTGTAGTGTTCAAACCGATTGCCACGCTGCTGATGGAACAGGAAACTGTCAACATTGATGGCGTCGACACCACTCTGAAAGCACGCGGACGTCATGACGCTTGTGTATTACCTCGTGCCGTACCTATCGTAGAAGCAATGGCTGCCATGACCATACTCGATTATTACTTACTGGATAAAACGACGCAACTCTAATGAACGAGATTCAGAAATACATAGCGGCACACGAACCAAAGATGATGGATGACTTGTTCAGCCTTATTCGCATTCCCAGTATCAGTGCTCTGCCAGAGCACCACGACGATATGCTGGCTTGTGCGGAACGCTGGGCACAACTGTTATTGGAAGCAGGTGTGGACGAAGCATTGGTAATGCCCTCACAGGGCAATCCGGTTGTTTTCGCTCAAAAGATCGTGAACCCGGATGCAAAGACTGTATTAATCTACGCTCATTACGATGTGATGCCGGCCGAACCATTGGAACTCTGGAAAAGCGAACCGTTTGAACCGGAAATACGTGACGGACATATCTGGGCACGTGGAGCGGATGATGACAAAGGACAATCGTTCATTCAGGTGAAAGCATTTGAATATCTCGTCAAAAACGGATTACTGAAGAATAATGTGAAGTTCATCTTCGAGGGTGAAGAAGAAATAGGTTCACCCAGTCTGGAAGCTTTCTGCGAAGAACATAAAGAATTGCTGAAAGCAGACGTTATTCTGGTGTCGGATACGAGTATGCTAGGAGCTGAACTGCCCTCATTGACTACTGGTCTGCGCGGGCTGGCTTATTGGGAAATAGAAGTGACGGGACCGAATCGTGACTTGCATTCCGGACATTTCGGGGGTGCGGTAGCCAATCCGATCAACGCGCTTTGCCAGATTATTAGCAAAGTAACGGATGCCGACGGACGTATCACTGTTCCCGGATTCTACGATGATGTGGAAGAAGTGCCGCAAACCGAACGGGAAATGATAGCCCATATTCCTTTTGACGAAAAGAAATACAAAGAAGCAATCGGTGTAAAAGAGCTTTTCGGAGAAAAAGGATATAGCACATTGGAACGTAACAGTTGCCGTCCGTCTTTTGACGTATGTGGCATTTGGGGCGGATATACAGGAGAAGGTTCTAAAACCGTACTGCCTTCAAAGGCTTATGCTAAAGTATCTTGCCGGTTAGTACCGCATCAGGATCACCATAAGATTTCGCAAATGTTCGCAGATTATATTCTTAGTATCGCGCCTGATACAGTACAGGTAAAAGTGACTCCCATGCACGGGGGACAAGGATATGTGTGCCCGATTTCACTTCCTGCCTATCAGGCAGCAGAGAAAGGTTTCGAGATCGCTTTCGGGAAAAAGCCGTTGGCGGTACGCCGTGGCGGAAGTATTCCCATCATCTCTACTTTCGAACAGGTATTGGGAATCAAAACCGTATTGATGGGATTTGGACTCGAATCGAATGCGATCCATTCTCCGAACGAGAACTGCTCATTGGATATCTTCCGGAAAGGGATAGAGGCAGTCATAGAGTTTCATCAGGAATATGCCAGACGATAAAGCGGATAAATAACAATCAAGTTATAAACGATACATATAAAAGAGTGGTGAACAAGCTTGATTACAAGCATTTGTCCACCACTCTTTTATATATCTATCACACTGACAAATTACATGACCGGAGTCTCGAAAAGGAAGGTAAATGATTGGCTGTCTTTCAAATCCTTCACTGCATCACCTGCATAAATTTCGCCCTTTGTCAGAGACAGTTTCTTAATGCCGGCTTTCGGACTAAAATCAATTTTCTTCAAATCCAGCCAAAACAAATTCGGAGTCAGGGTAGATTCGAAATAATATACCTTATTCTTCTGATCGGATACGGAACGCCAACGGGTAGAAGATATATAAGGCTTCTCCGGTGTATTAATACCAAATGGCACGGAAACATTACGCATCACACTCAATACGCTGGAAACTGCAATCTTTGCATCCGCAATTTGGGGAATGGCATGAATGTAGAATGAAGCCCGTACAAAACGGTCGCTTGCCCGATTGGTTCCGGGTAACATCTGTAAGCCACCGATTTCTTTCCAGTAATCATTAATGGCCAACTGCTGTTCATATCGAGGAGAATTTGTCATCACCCGGTATTCTTTTCCTTCGTGAATACTTAATTTCCCATCCAGATATTCCAATACAGCCGTATTGCCTGTTTCATCGGTTATGGCCAGATGTAAGGTAGACTCCGGTCCTCCATTCGGCATACGGGGAGCATCAATGCGGAAAGTCTCCTTTTTCAATTCATCCACCGCTTCGCGTACCGTGGCAAAGTTATCAAGCACATACTGTGTCCAAATGCTGATGCCCATTGCCGGACGGGTATCGCCGGGAAGAGAGTAAATGGATTCCGGCAAGAAAAGCAGGCTAGCCACTAATCCTTTCTCGTTCATTCCGTCACAAGTACCTATATCATATCCTGTAGCAATCACACTTCCATATTTGGAAGTCCAGTTCACAGTTTTCTCTTTGTTATGTCCCATACGTTGGATACCACGCGGAAATACATAGATATTCGTCATGATATCTTCCTTCCAGTCCATTGTACGTCCTGTTATCACCATCTGGTCAGGGCCTATATACACTGCACGCGTACATGCTTCTACAGGCTGTATACTCATCAAAGAGACGGCAGCCAACACCAATGCAACTCCTGCTAATTTTTTCTTCATGTTCATTCTATTTAAATAATTGATCTTCTTATTTATAAATAACAAACGCGCCACGATTATTGCCTAAAAGAAAGAGGATTTTAATGAAAAAAAGGCATTTATTCAATGCAGGAAGAAATTTTGGGTTTTCAACGTATGAGGGTTATCATCACAAAGATCATTTCTTAGCGAAAAATATTAAATAAATTTAAGTGTTACTATTGCAGTCATTGCTACTTTAGTTCGTCCAATAAATAAACATACAATTATCATGATAAAAGGGTACACCAAACAAACTATAATCATTTGCTTTCTATTACAAGGAATCGCATTATCAAGCAGAGCGCAAGAACAACAAATGTGGCAACGATACCACGATAAATGTCGAAGAGAAGCAAGTATTATTGACACTCTCCCCTCCAAATTGGAAAAAGCCTTGCATTGGTCGCCGACAATAAATAAAGAACAAAAAGAGGTTATACGCTATATACTATGGAATATGGTTTATGTGGAAGGTGGTACAGCCAATCTCGGAGACAACAACAACTATCCCGTGGATGTAGCCTCTTTTTTCATCAACCGATATGAAGTTAGTCAGGATGAATGGTATGTCATTATGGGAGAAAATCCTTCTAACCAACACAGACGTAACTATCCGGTAGACCAAGTCAATTGGTTCAACGCTCAACGATTTACCCAAAAACTTTCTCAATTAAGCGGTCTACCCTTCCGTCTCCCCTTCGAAGCAGAATGGGAATATGCAGCACGTGGGGGACTAAAAACCAAGAATTTCATCTATGCCGGCAGCAATAATGCAGAACAGGTTGCCTGGTTTAGAGAAAAATATTACAATACTTACGTATCCAAAGAAACAGGAACGAAGAAGCCCAACGAACTGGGACTTTATGACATGAGTGGAAACGTATATGAATGGTGCATGGACTGGTATGACAGAAAGGTTCCTTTTACCGGAAACATCGCTCCGGTTATAAGCGAAAAAGATACGCATAAAGTGTTGCGTGGAGGTAGTTATTATACCTTCGAGAAATATTGTAAAGTCACCAGCCGCTACGGAGTTAACCCGCAACGATGGGATATTGATTACGGATTACGGTTGGTAATGTCACTACCAAATTAAAAGAGGAGCATATTATTCACTGTATTATTTTAGCTCCTCATTGTTCTAAATACTGTTATTATATACAAATGTCAAGTCGACTTATTGATCGGCCAGTTTATAGAGTTCATATCCTCCCAATGCCAGTACATAAGGCAGATTAAGAATAACGTCGGCATCCTTCTCTACCTCTTCGGGGTACTTTTGCAGCAATTCGTTGAAAGGCATAATGAGAGGATGTTGCAAGAAAACCTTATCTTTCACCTCGGCACGTCTCCAACCAGCTACCGTACGTTCGGCATTCCATCGGTATTTCTCCATGCGCACCAGTAGATACAAAACTTGAGACGGTAGATTCTCATTGAACATAGATCCGGATATGCGTGCCGGCGAACGGTCGCTCCGCTTAATACCGTAGCCTAGCGTACGACAAAATACACTATAGGCATCCAGTTGATAGCGGTTAGCCCAACGTAACGGCTCGCTCAATTTGTTCCACAGAAACTGTGCCTGATGATTCATCAAAATGAAATCGGCAGAGTGGTTGCCATAAGATTCATACATCTTCTTCAACACCTCTTTCTGCTTGAGGCTTTCATCTGTATAGCAGCAATCGTAGAGGTAATTCACATACAAAGCCAGTTTATCCTGCAAGATATTTTTCTTCATCCCCCTATCTACCATACCAAACACCTTGACATAACGATAACGCCCTTGCTCATCGTCCACTATCGACGACAAATCGTTATTGAAATCCTGACGGATAAGTACACGACATTGATGCTGATAAACCTCATGCGGCAAGTTGAGTCCTAATGAGAGACTCAAATCGGGATCATGCACGCAAATAGCCACTGTAAGCATACAGTGTTTATTTTGTGCCCATTGTTGTAGACGGGTGCGCATAGCAGTACTACAAATGTCGTCATGGCAATATTCTACCTCAATATCGCCTATCTGACTCTCTATATAAGGAAATTGAGCTTTGAAGTAGTCTTTCTGTGATTCCATCTCTCGATCTACTAAAGTGATGTGGGTACGTATGCGCTCATCTGTCGGCAGACGGTCATCGTAATTGGCATAATGGCAGATACGTAGTGCTTCAAGCAGCAACGAGCGTCCCATCCGATTGAATCCCACAATAACCAGATGCACATAGTCTTGACTAGTAGCAGTCCAGTTTCCATCAGGTTGTTGCGTTATGCTTATGGGGCGATAGTCTAGCGGATCATAATATCTTTCACTATCGGCAGCATAGAGACTCCATAGTTGCCGGGCCAAATTCTCGTGGAGGTTAAAGGGACGGAAAAAAATATTAGGTTTCCCCTCAATGCAAAACACCTCCGGCGGCAGATTCATTTTCTGTATGTTAGAGTACGAAGGGATACTGTCGAACTGCACATATACAGGCATCACCTTGCCATCGGAACATTTGCCACGCAGAGCACTCACCAAATGCACAATCGCTATATTTTTAGCATCGCGTCCGCAACGTTCTTCATCACCCAGTACATACACTTCACTCGCGCTCGCTATGTTCAACCGCTGAAGTTCTTCGATCGACTCAATGTTGCCAAAGTAAACAAGCACTTGCCGCTCTATTTCGACGGGCAAGGCAGACTGTATGCGATGGCGTACCGTTGCCGCCTCTATACCGCTCATCAGCAAGATACGTGCCGAAGGACATTCGTTATATAGTTCGCGTATCATATTGATAGTTAGTTCATTGAAGCCTATCAATACATAGTGTTGAGTTATGTTGCGGTAAGTCATTCGCCCCGTGTTTACCACATCCACACGCCGCTCTATAATGTTGGAAATGGTAGAGATGAGCACACCGCCCAATAAAATGGATCCCGAAAAGCTAACAATTCCCAGCAATAGCCTGCTGGACCAAGCTGTCTCGTTCATTTGGTTACCAGGATCCACAAAGTTGTTGTACACCACCCAGAGCCTTTCGCCCCATTCCTCATGTCCATACAATTGGATAGAAAAGAACATCACGATGATAAAGAAGATAGCCAGCACCGTAGCAATAGTAACGAGTAACAGGGTGAGCTGCGACTTGATACCTCCCGAAATGGTGCGATCCATATACTCTTGTGAGAATATCTTCTTGTAGTAGTTTATAAAACGGTTCATGCTTATAACTTATTGATAGCAAAACATACAAGTCCTGCCCATATTGTGTACATTTCGAGCTATTTGTTCTGATAATCGTACCATATCATGCACCAATACCATATAATCCGTATCAATGGGATTTGGTTGACAGTCGTGTTTCATAAATAGAATATTTAGAGTTGTGTACAAATATAGTATTTTTCAACAAATCAAATAGTTTTTCACTTAACTATTTTCAGCAGTGTACTTTACCTTGTTATCGTATGGCAGTATATAAAATGAAATTCACCAGTACAAGAAGACATTAATCGCAAGATAACAGCTATGGAACGAAGTAAAATTCGTATAAAAATGGAGTAAGATATTCTACTTCCATCAAATAATATCTCCATAACCTTTATTGTATCTAAGATTATTCAGTGCATAGATTTAAGATTTTCTATGCAGAAACTAAGAATCTTTTATGCACTCGAGTAGTCGTCACGTTACAACGGGACAATGGTCACCTTATAGAATGACTAATGTCACTTTATAAGGTGACCATCTATCTCTGAAAGGATGAAAATCACTAAAGATACAAAATAAATCAGTAAAAAGCAATAGTAAGATAGGAAATTTGCCTGGAATGCAAACGCACTTAATTTATCTCAGTACAGCATAATAAAGAGACCGCATTCATATCATGCAGATTAAATCTAACCTGCTAATTGCAGCACCTCCATCTCTCACTCTCTTCGTGATATGACGGACTTTTTACTTCCAATTATCTTATCCCTTTTCTATTAGAAATTTTTCCGGAAAGTACATCCATTTCTCCATTCCGAACATCCGTAAGCGGTTTTTCCTTTAATAATAATTCCCTTACCACAAAGCGGACATGGCTGACCTACAAACGTATCTACATCACCTGTAGCAGAAGGAATTGAAGCAGGAGTAGTAACCGGAGCCGGAGAAGGTGCCGAATTAGAACTCACTTCACTTGCCGCTTTTTCTGTTTTTGGTTTCTTTTCTTTCGGTGTACTTGGTTTTCGTTCACGCTTTTTAGGCTCTTTCTTTGCTTTCTCTTCGGCTTTTGCAGCTACTGCATCCTGAATAGTAATGCGTCGGTTTGTATTATCAGAAAGTACACTCATCACTATTTCCGAAACCATCTGTTTCAGTTCTTCGAGAAACTGGCGGGCATCGTATGTCTTCTTTTCAATTTCGCGAAGCTTCTTTTCCCAAATACCTGTCAGTTCCGCCGATTTCAATAATTCTTCGTGAATGAGCTGCACCAACTCCACTCCTGTCGGGGTGGCAATCAGGTTCTTTCTCTCCTTACGGATATAATTTCGTTTGAACAGTGTTTCAATGATGGCAGCACGGGTAGACGGCCGGCCGATACCATTCTCCTTCAAGGCATCACGAAGTTCATCATTATCCACCAGTTTTCCGGCTGTTTCCATTGCACGGAGCAGTGTTGCTTCGGTATAAGGTCTGGGCGGCTGTGTCCATTTCTCGTTCAAGTCGGGAATGTGAGGACCACTTTCACCCTTCACAAAGGTAGGGAGTACATTTTCATCCTCTTCCTCTTTTTCTTCAGTAGGATCTTTTACGTCCTTTGCAAACACGACACGCCATCCCGGTTCCAGGATTTGTTTTCCGGTTACCCGGAATTCTATCTTATCCACTTCGCCCATGACGGTAGTAGTAGAAATCTTACAGTCCGGATAGAATACGGCTATAAAACGACGGGCTATCAAGTCATAGACACGACGTTCCATATCCGTCAGGTTTTGAGCATAGACTCCGGTGGGGATAATGGCGTGGTGATCCGTCACCTTCGAGTTGTCAAATACCTTTTTCGATTTAGGAAGTGTAGTGCCGGCTAACGGAGCCGTCAAGACTTCGTAATCACGGAGTCCTTTCAGGATAGCGGGACATTTCGGGTAAATATCATCACTCAAGAAAGTAGTATCAACACGCGGATAGGTAGCTACCTTCTTCTCATAAAGAGACTGAATCAGTTTCAGCGTTTCATCAGCCGAATAAGCGAATTTCTTATTACATTCTACCTGAAGAGAAGTCAAGTCGAACAAACGTGGGGCAAACTCTCTCCCATCTTTCTTGCCAACACTAGTGACTACAAACGGAAGATCCTTTATGCGTTCTACCAATGCCTCGCCTTCTTCCCGGTTAGCAATAGGGTCGATACCCGGATTATCTATTTTCTTTTTTCCACCGTTCTTTTCTTCTTCCGCAGCAATTTCTTCATCACTTTTGCGGATAAGTGCGGAAAAAGTGGTATCCCGATAGTTGGTTTTCAGTTCCCAGTATTGCTTGGGTTCGAAATTAGCTATTTCCAACTGACGGTTGACAATCAGTGCCAGAGTCGGTGTCTGTACACGACCGATAGAGAGTACCTGTTTATTTTGACCGTATTTAATGGTGTAAAGACGGGTGGCGTTCATCCCTAATAGCCAGTCACCCATCGCACGAGAAAGTCCGGCTTCATAGAGTGACTGAAAATCTGTCTGATCTTTCAGCTTCGCAAACCCTTCCCGGATAGCTTCTTCTGTCAATGAAGAAATCCACAGACGTTTCACCGGACAGCGTGCACCTGCTTTCTGCATCACCCAACGCTGAATCAATTCTCCCTCTTGCCCGGCATCACCGCAGTTGATGATTTCATCTGCGTTCTGCATCAGTCCCTCGATAATGTGGAATTGTTTTTCGTAGGTAGGATTCTCTATCAACTTGATGCCGAAACGTGGAGGAATCATTGGCAGGCTACCTAAATTCCATGATTTCCAGTTAGGCGTGTATTCATGCGGCTCTTTCAGGGTACAAAGATGCCCGAATGTCCAGGTCACCTGGTATCCGTTTCCTTCTATATATCCTTCTTTTCTGGTATGAGCGCCGAGTACTTCGGCTATATCGCGTGCTACTGATGGCTTTTCGGCTATGCAAACTATCATTTTTTCTCTTCTTGTTTTTACACTAACAGCTTACAAAGTTACACGATTATTTCTCATTGACCGCATGAAGAGAGAAAAAAGTCCATAAAGGCATAGATCGGAGAAAGAATGATAACTTCAACTGAATAGTTTTCAAGATGTACCGCTTTCTCCTTTTTTATACCACTCCATTTGATGTTTGATAAGCTATATAATGAAGCTGCACAGTTCTACACACGATATGTGCATAGCTCTGTGCAGCCTCTCTATAACGTTTCTATTTTAAACCGGAGAAATCACAAAAAAGAGGATAATGTGTAGAAGCAACGGTCACATCTACTCCCGACAGACTTTCTATCACATCAGCCTGTGTCACATTTACGTTGTGACTCTTCAAAGACACGATAAAGTCAAGGCGACGTTTCTTACCACTGACTTCGGTAGACTTATCGGCACTAAGAAGATTCCAGTTACTCTTCACCATTTGGAAAAATTCGCTTTCCAAGTCGCCCTCATTGAAGTATCCTAACAAGAATGCAGGTTTATTATAGGCAGACAGTTTCGTTTCTAACGTTTGAAGGGCCTCTATACGCTTTGCCATATCCGTATCGAAGTTGGTACTGGCTACTACAAACTTTTCATATTCCACTACCATGGCTGCACGCATCTCGCTCTTTCCCGCCATTTGGTATCTGTCTACACTTACAGGTTCTTCTTTTGTCAGTATACCAACACCGAATTCACCGCCTTTATAATCAATGGCTTTAGCAAAGTAATCATACATATTTGCTTTCTGTGCCAGTACGTTCAACTGGTCGATACCTTCCGAACGTTCCGTCTCCTTATCCAGTCCCTGCAAGCAGACAATATCCGCATTCATTTTGGCGATAATACGTCCTGTCCGGTCGTAATCAATCACGCCATCTGTACCTTTACAATAGGTCAGGAAATAGTTACCTATGCGCAGGTCACCTTCTGCCTTCGGATATTCTTCAAGTCCGGTCGGCTTCTTAAAATCACAATAAAGTGGATAATGGTCGGAAGTTATTGCTACGTTGACACCATCCAGGTTGTATATTACATTCGATTTTACCACAGTGGTAGGTGGAGTTTTCAAAGTAACGACAAAATCAATCCGTTTGGTAGCCTGTCCGGTAGGAAAAGTGTTTTCTGTAGAACTGACAACCTCCCATTCTTTCTTCAGTTCCGTAAAGAATGTGCCATTCATCAAGTCCTCGTTAAAGTCACCAGCCATATAAACCACTTTATTATATGTTTTGGCAAGGTCTGTGAGCTGTTTTGCAGATTCAACTCTATTATTCTCTTCCAAAGCCAAGTGGGTGGAGATAACTACATAGTTCTCAAATTCGGCTATGGCAGCAGAACGGAGTTCGGCACCGGGAAGGGGATAAGTCTTCGTGCTGATCGGCGTCCCTTTGAACAAAAGGCCATTACCGTATTCACCACCCTGGTAAGCGATTGACTTACTAAAATAGTAATTCATGCCTGTTTTATCCGCCAAGGTTTTCAGTTGGTCGACTTTATTACTGCGGGTAGTCATGTAGTCCACTTCCTGCAGGCAAACGACATCGGGTTCCATTCCGTTGATAACAGCGGCTGTCCTGTCATAATTAATCACGTCATCGTTACCGGCACAATGCCTTATATTAAAGGTCAACACTCTAAGGTTCCCCTCCCCTTTCGGATAAGTATAGGAAACTTCCTGTTTACCGTAAGGTATCATATTATCGAATTTAGAGTTGTCCATGTCGTCGGCACAGGACAAGTTGGCAAACACGGTTGCCAAAAGACATATATAAGAAATCATATTTTTCATAAGAATTTATATTTCTGAATCTAATTAATTAAAGTTCAATCCGTCATTCCAACCGGGATTCTGTGTTATCACACCATTGGACAAAGTACGTTCGCTGATAGGAACAGGGTACAAATAATCTCTGTCTTCATTCCATTTCTTGGTAATCAGACTATGACAGATGATATAACCACTTTCGCCATTCGACAAGCGAATCTGCTCGCCGATCTCTAAATATAAAGGTACATTTCCGGCAGGTTTTGTTCCTACGTAGAAACAGACATCATCCGTACCGTCTTTATCTAAATCGTAAGTTCCGGGCCCGGGAACATAGATTCCCAGCAGATCGTTCTCAAATAGTTTACCTTCTTTCCAACGCATGATGTCGTAATAACGGAAACCCTCCATTGCCAGTTCGATGGTTCGTTCGCGACGGATTTCAAGGATTACTCCCTGATTGGCTCCTTTCACATTCGGATAACCTGTGGCGGCACTCATCAAATACGGGTCGGGTTTTGAATTTGCCAGTTCCATATCCAGATTAGTCATTCCTACCCTGTCTCTAAGTAATTTAATAGATTTATTGATGTCGGCTTGCTTCAAAGTGCCTAGTTCGGCTTTTGCTTCTGCAAAATTCAGATACACCTCTGCCGTGCGGAACAGGGGAATATCGTTGCACGATTTATTATATTCATCGTAGTTAGCCGTCATCGAATATTTTATCAGGTGATATCCGGTCATAGTATAAGCCAGGTTCGGGGCTTCTTTCTTTGTACTTCCGATTCTCGTATATCCAGGGGTACGAATGGTTTGTGCCAGTCGTGGATCCCGATTCTGACATTCCTGATCGAATGTCATCGTTTCATAACCGGCTTTATCCGTGAAACGGCTTCCGTCCGCCATCAGATAAGAATTCACAATCTTCTTGTTCATTCCCGGACGTCCCATTGTGGTGGAGTTCTCATAATTCTGCACATTATGAAGCACAGAAAGAGAAGCTTCATAGTCACGCCCGAAAATCACTTCATCCGCTTGTAGATTTATGGAAGCGAATAAATCCCTGTAAGGTGTGCTGCCCGATTTATAGAGTGTATATCCGCTTTCGTTCATAAAGGTTTCAGAAGCCGAGACACAAGCATTCAGGTATTTTTCACAATCCTCCAGTCCATGATATTTGCGGAAAGTACCCTCAAACAGGCAGACACGGGATTTCAGTGCCAATGCCGTCCACCGGGTCAGTACATACGCATTCTTCGTTTTCGGAAGATTGGCTATCGCAAAATCCAGGTCCTCCAGCATTTTCTGCATGACAAATTCACGTGAGTCCCGGGCTTTATACAATTCGGGATCATCCGAGTCGAGTGCTTTGTCATACCAGGGAATATCGCCATATCTCTTCACCTTCTCAAAGTAGAAATAAGCTCTGAAAAAACGGGCAACACCATCGTAACGGTTACGGGCATTCACTTCCGTGCAGTTATGGGAATACTGCAGATAGAAATTAATATCGCGAAGTGCCGTAAAATTCCAACCGTTTCCTTCATCGGGTATGATGCGCTGTCCGGACATTTCGAGCATCAAGTCGGACTTGACAATCAAATCGGACGACTCGGAATAAATATCGACAGCGGACGGAACCAGATTGTTATAAAACTGATTCGTAAATAATCGCAACTCATCTTCAGTCTTGAAATATACATCCGGATACAGGCGGTCTTTGGGTGTCTTATCCAACCAATCGTCGCAAGACACGAAAGATATCGCCAACGCGAACAACCAAGATACTATATAAACAGGTTTCATAATTCAAATATTAGTTAGTTTAAAAAGTTACGTTCACTCCAAAAGAATAGGTCTTTGACCAGGGATACAACTTTGCGTTACCATTTGCCGATTGGATGGAATTTTCTGCCGATGCTTGTTCCGGATCAATGTAGTCGCTCTTTAGCGGAGAGAAGGTAAACAGATTCTCACCACTGAAATAGATATGCAGGCGTTCTATCTTTACCTTCTTCGTCCATACGGCGGGAATCGTATAGCCTACTGTGATATTCTTCACTCTGCAATAAGCCAGATTCTGCAAATAACGGTCGTTCACCACTCCCAAAGAACGGTTATTGCCGAGGGCAAGATACCCTATCGGACGTGGGAAATAAGCATCGGGATTTTCCGGGCTCCATACCTGGCTCAAGAAATCGCGTGGAATGAACGATGAATACGGACGAGCGTATGGTCCCCAAAAGAATACAGAATTAGTACCCGGATACCAGTCTTGATGTCCTACTCCCTGAAGATAGATGGAGAAGTCGAATCCATACCAGTCGAAACCACCTTGAATACTGTATGTATAGCGCGGCAATGAGTTTCCGATTATTTTGCGGTCGCCCGGATCATCTGCCGTGTTCGAGCCGGAAGATATTGTATGGTCGCCGTCCAAATCAACAAATTTCATATCACCGGCGTGAAGTCCCGGATTCACCTGCGCTGTATTGATAACGAAGTTGACTGCTGTTTGGTCGACGTTATAGTTTGCCGCTTCTTCGTCTGTCCTGAAAAGTCCGTCTACTACATATCCCCAGATATCTCCCAATTTCTGACCTACATAATAATCACTCAATATCTTGGAAGGATTATCGAATTTGGTTATTTCCGATGTATTATCTGCCAAGCCTACGGACAGGTTATAACGGAAAGGTTTGTTTGCCAGTTTGAAAGCATCATTCCAAGTCAGCATCAATTCCCAGCCTTTGGTACGCAAGTTGGCTGCATTTTGCTTGGGCTCGTTGGCTCCATAAGCACCGGGAAGCTTTTTGCCGGAAGTTTGCATACCTTTAGTATCACGAACATAGGCATCGGCAGTCAGGTTCAGGCGGTTGTTCAGGAATCCGAGATCCAGTCCTACGTTCCAAGTCGAAACGGTTTCCCAGGTCAGGTCGGCGGAATTCGGGTCGGAGACACTTGCATAAGAGCCTTTCTTCTGATCGCCAAAGATATAATTCATTGTACCGTTGGTATTAATGGTTTGGATATAATCGTAATATCCTACCTGCTGATTTCCTAACGAACCGTATGAGAGACGCAATTTCACATTATCAATATTCTTCTTTAAATTCCCGAAAAACGGTTCTTCACTGATTCTCCATCCTACGGAAGCCGAGGGGAAGAAACCGAAACGGTGTCCGCTTCTGAAACGTGAACTTCCGTCATAACGTCCGCTTGTCTCAAATAGGTAACGACCTCCTTTATAGGAGTAATTAAGACGATAAAATGCTCCCAAAAGCGCATATTCATTCTGTCCGCCGGACATAGTCATCGCATCTCCGACTGCCAGATTTAAGTCATTCAAGTCATCGGAGAGCAAACCCTGGCGGGAGACTTTGATATCTTTCAGACGCTTGGTTTCATAATTGTAACCTGCCATGATTTTTATCTGATGGTCGGCAATATCCAGCATATAATCACCATAAACATTGAAAGCCTGATACCAATGATTGGTCTGTGTTTCCTTCAACTGATTCACACCGCTTCCGGTAGTCAGATAGGATATCTCACCCGGATATTTGGAATATGGTACATTTACTGTTCTGTTCATGGTCTGATAGTTATAGTGCAGGTAGCTGTAGTTTGCACGGACATTCAGGTTCTTCATTACATTGAAACTTGCTTCGAAAGTCGTGGAAAACTCATATCGCTGGTCTTCATTCTTATGTTTTCCATAAGCAAGGATAGCTCCCATGCCATCCAAAACAGCAGAATTGCTCAACGAAGTCAGATACACCGCACTGCCATCCGGATTAATGGGTACAAAGCTCGCCAGTGCATGATTCACCGCAGTATTGAAGTTGTTATTAATACCCGATAATCCCGGATAAGAGTAACTATTATAATGGTACTTCGTGTTATTGCTGATTGTCAGTCGTGGAGTGATCTTTGCCGAGATTTTACTTCTGAAATTATACACCTTGTATTTATCAGGATTCTGTCTGAAGATACCCGTTTGGTCAACTGTATTTCCTGATAAATAATAGTTCAACTTTTCATTTCCCCCACTGACACTGATATTGTGCTCCCACATCGGTCTGTTTTTACGATAAAGATAATTATACCAGTCGAAGTTACCGTAATAGACGTATGTATCTCTTCCGTCACGTTGGTCGGTAACTACCCAGGGACGTTCGGGATTCTCCGTTTTATCATTCCGGCGCAACCAAAGCTGGCGGTAGTCTTCTTCCGTATAGTTGGTATAAGGCTTTCCGTTATAATTGGTATAAAACAAGTCGTTGATGCCTGCCGAATAATATCCCCTGGTTTCAAAATCAGTAGAAGTCGTCTGATTGCTCCATGAATATCTTCCATCATACGAAACGGTAGTCTTGCGGGCGGAGCCTTCCTTGGTAGTCACGAGGATAACACCATAAGAAGCACGAGCCCCGTAAATAGCGGCCGAAGATGCATCTTTTAATACGGAAATGGAAGCGATGTCATTCGGATTCAAGCGGTCGATATCCCCTTCTATTCCGTCAATCAGCACTAATGGCGATGCATTGCCACTGATAGAATTCACACCACGGATATTGATAGTTGCCGAAGCTCCCGGATACCCAGACCCAAAAGTTACATTCATATTGGGCACAGTCCCTTGCAACATCTGTGAGGCTCTCGGCACGGGTCTGTCTTCCATCGCTTTACTGTCTACTACTGCAACAGCTCCCGTCAGGTTTATTTTCTTTTGAGTACCGTAGCCTACCACCACCACTTCTTCCAGCGTAGCCGTATCCTCCCGGAGTATTACTCTCGAAGATTTCTGCAAGTCGGAGACTTTAATTTCTTTCTTCTCAAATCCAATATAGGACACAACGACTAGGGCATTGGCCGGAACCGAAGATAATGTAAATTCACCATCCAAATTCGTGATCGTTCCCATAGACTGTCCCATCACCTGTACACTGGCACCGATTACCGGGTCACCGTTCACATCGACCACTTTCCCCTTAACCCGATGTAAAGGCTGCGATGGGACGGCAGTAGTATTACGTTCTGTTTTCTTTGTGATGATAATCATCCGGTTTTGTAGTTTATACTCTACATCCTTATCCAAAACAGTAGCAAGCACATTATTAACAGTTGCCTGCTGAAAGGAAGCCGTTATCTTCTTGTTTTCATTAACCTCGTCCGTTTTATAGATAATGGAGTACTTCGTCTGCCGCTCAACTTCTTTCAATACCGCCTTCAGCGGCTCATTTTTAAAGACCTTTGTAACTGTCTGCGCCCGTAGTGACTGGACGCCCAAACACAACAGAATCAGGAGAAACAGTCTAAAAAATGAGTTTCTTCGGTCATTCATAATTTTATCAATTAAGTTGTTACAATTTAAAGTGATTTATATTTAAGGATATATATATTCGATTGTAGTATTTCTCTGAATCGCTTCTATAAGATAAAACAACTCATCATTCATCTGCCCAACCCCTATAAAAGCAAAAAAGCAGATTATTTCTGCTTTTTTGTATCGACTGGCTTTATTTATTCAGACCACTGGAATATCGGATAACCGTTCGTTCCTTTTTTCCAAAGATTCGGATTCCAGGCTACGATGATATTCCCCAGTTCTTCCGCTGACTTCGCCACTCCGTGAAAAGTTGTTCCCGTGGCTGATGATTCGTCTGATGCGGTAATCGTTTTTTCATTCACTTTGAGTACAATACTTTCGCAGGCGTAACAATTCTCATAACTGCCTAATGAAGCAGAGACCCCAACAATGCGTCCTACGGTTGACGAAGCATCCACTCCGGTCAAGTTACTCCATGCTGCGCTGTTCTTGATAGCAATGTCACAACTTTTGTCGATTTGTCCCAAAATACCGCCTACGCCTCCTTTAGTTGCACTGACTGCTCCGTATGCATAGCAGTTCTCAATAAATCCGCCGACACCTACTTTCCGTCCGGCAATACCGCCTGCTTTTCCGCCACTTGCCGCCTGATCGCTGACCGTTGCATTTGAATAACAGTTCTTTATATAACTTTCTTGCCCATCATAGCTATTTGCCAATACACCGGCTATTCCACCTGCCGCACCAGAACCGATTACTTCGCCGGTCGTATAGCAGTTCACAATTCTTCCTGTCTTATTTCCGTTACCTTTATCTTTAAGTCCGAGATAACCGGTAATAATTCCAATCCCCTGCCGAGCAGATGATACAGAAGCATTCACAAAGCCCACATTACGACAATCACCGCACAATACTCCGAAGAAACTTGGATAATCACCGGCAGAACATTTGAAGTTCTTAATGACATGGCTGTCTCCGTCAAAATCTATTTCATAAGGAAAATCACCGGAACCATTCAACGACTGCCAGTCATCAATGCCTGCCATATCAATATCAGCACCTAACTGGAAATAAACTTTCATTCCCGATTTCAACACACTACGCATATTTCTGATCTGCGTAGCATTCATTATCATATAAGGTTTGCTGTCCGTTCCGTTTCCTTTCTCGAACAAACCGCCGGCACCGTCTCCGTCACCATCACTATTTCCGTCATCCGTTTCCGTTTTTTCGAACGGAACACGAGTGTATGAGTCCAAAGGATTAGGGTCAGAACACGAGATTGCAACAGATGCCATCATCAACAGCATCCCAAATCTGCCTATTTGAGTAATATTCATACTTGATTTCTTTACAATTAAACATTGAGTTCTTATCTTATATATATATCCTTTTCCTTATATTCTACTTTGATAGGTATGATTTCTTTCAGTGCATCCATTACATCTACGATTGTCTCTTTATTACGCAACGAAACACGGAACTTCATATCGCCCAATTTCTCCGACTCTAACTGAATATGCACATCGTACTGACGTGAAAGCTTCTTCACCATCTCTCCTAACGTAATGTCATCATATTCAATCCTGTCTTCCGCCCACGCCATTGCCTGACGTGCATTTACTTTCTTTCCTTTCAACTGTCTTGTTACCAAATCCAAAGAAATAGATTCTCCCGGAGACATCCGTATCTGATCTTCTTTATAATTCAACTCTACTGCTCCTTCCAGCAAGGTGGTTGTTATATACGAATCGTCTGAATAGGCAGATACATTAAATTTCGTACCTTTTACCACCACATCATATTCATGCGTCTTTACTGTAAATTGCTTTCCATTCTGTTTAGTCACCTCAAAATACCCCTCTCCTTCCAGCTCCACCACCCGGTCGGCTGTATTAAAATGATTCGAATATCTTAATACGGAACCTGCATTCAGCCATACAACTGTACCATCCGAAAGCTGTATCTTACTCTTATCCCCCAACGGAGCTTCGCAAACAAAAAAAGTCTTTGGCGTAAACAAGTAAATAGCCTGTTGAATACCCAACGTAGTACCGACAATCAATGCTATAACGGCAGCGATACGGGCTATCTTCCATATACCAGGTTTCGACTTTTTCAATAACGGGACAATCGCTTCCTGCGTATACATCTTATGCTTCAAAGCTTCCCATTCGGCATCTGTCTCCGAATCGGTATTCCGGTGATTCATCCATTCTCTCTCCCATTGACGGAACCTGCCATAGCCACCTTCCACCTGTTCGATATATTCGAACAGATTCTTTTCGTCAGCTCTTGATATGCGTCCTTCAAAATACTGAATAGCCAATTCACGGATATTTTCTTCTTGCTTCATTATATTCACTTTCTATAAGATGTAACAACCCATATTTCTTTTACCCAACCTCTGAAACAAAAAAAGCAGAAAAAAACTTTCCTGCTTCTTATTCTTTATATAATCGAAGAGTGCATTGATTATTTCTGCTCCATCATCAGCCATGCCAATATCACTATATACAGATCCACCGGATAGCGTTCGCTGAAATGCCGGGAGAAATATTGCAAAGCCCTTGCTATATGCTTTTCGACTGCTGTGGTAGATATTTGTAGTTTTTCTGCGATTTCTCTGTTCTTCAATCCCCTGAAACGGCTTAACAAAAAAATCTCACGCGACCTGTCCGGCAACTGATTAAGCACAAGGGCAATCTGCTCCTGCAATTCCTTGTATAATAATTTATGTTCTGCATCCTGCATAAAGTCTGCATAGTAGAGTCTTTCTTCCCCATCCACCTTTGCCAGGTACTCCACCCGGTACTTTTCAACAATCGAGCGATGCTTCAGATAATTTAGACATCCATTGCGGACCATAGAAAAAAGAAGAGAAGTAAGTGAGAAGGCAGATAACATTTCGCGACGTTCCCAAAATCGTAAGAAACACTCTTGAATAATATCACGAACCGTTTCTTCATCTTCTATAAAACGAATAGCATACCCTCGCAAACGAGGATAATAACTCTTGAACAGAAACTCAAAAGCTGCATTATTGCCTCTTTTCAGCTCTCCCAATAATTGTTTATCATCCATGAAATCTACCATAGTTTAGAAATTTATGCGCAAAGGTACGGGTCAACAGTTAACAAAGTGATGACAATATTATGAATATTTTTTCAATAAATCAAATTTGAGGTACTTTTTTATAAAACGCCAAAAAGGAAGTTTTCAATAATAGGATACAAAAAAAGGGTCAGTAACTGACCCTTTTTTCTATTAATTCATGGTTTCCCACTTATTGCATATACAATCTGTCAATAAGAAAGTTTTCCTTATTCTTCATCCATTAGGATTTCCAGAATCTGACAAGCAGCTTTCGCTACCGGAGTACCCGGACCGAAGATAGCAGCTACACCTGCCTTATACAAGAAATCGTAATCTTGTGCAGGAATAACACCACCGGCAATCACTACAATGTCTTCGCGACCCAGTTTCTTCAGTTCTTCAATAATTTGCGGAACCAATGTCTTATGTCCGGCAGCCAGTGAAGAAACACCTACTACATGAACGTCGTTTTCAACAGCCTCGCGAGCAGCTTCCGCCGGAGTCTGGAACAACGGTCCCATATCCACATCGAAGCCACAGTCAGCATAACCGGTTGCTACGACTTTAGCACCACGGTCGTGACCGTCCTGTCCCATCTTTGCAACCATGATACGAGGTTGACGCCCCTCTTTCTTCGCGAACTTCTCGGCCAGTTCACAAGCACGTTTGAAGTCGCTATCGTTTTTACTTTCTGATGAATACACGCCTGATATCGTTCTAATTATTGCTTTATAACGTCCTACTATCTGTTCGCAAGCATAAGAAATTTCACCCAATGTTGCGCGAACACGAGCTGCTTCCACAGCCAATTCCAACAAGTTACCCTTGCCAGTCTTCACACATTCGGTAATTGCTGCCAATGCTTTGTCCACTTCAGCCTGATTACGTCCATCTTTCAAACGTTTCAGGTTTTCAATCTGTTCAAGACGAACGGCTGTATTATCAATTTCAAGAATATCAATCGGAGCTTCTTTTTCCAGACGATACTTGTTCACACCGACAATTGTCTGCTGACCACTGTCGATACGAGCCTGTGTACGTGCAGCAGCTTCTTCGATACGCATCTTTGGAATACCTGTTTCGATAGCTTTCGCCATACCACCCAGTTTTTCAATTTCCTGAATATGCTCCCAAGCCTTGTGTGCCAGTTCGTTCGTCAGAGATTCTACATAGTAAGAACCACCCCATGGGTCAACGTTCTTGCAGATGTAAGTTTCTTCCTGAATGTAAATCTGTGTATTACGTGCAATACGTGCAGAAAAATCTGTTGGAAGAGCAATAGCCTCATCCAATGCATTGGTATGCAAAGATTGAGTATGCCCCAAAGCTGCAGCCATAGCCTCAATACAGGTACGTCCTACGTTATTGAACGGATCCTGTTCGGTCAGTGACCAGCCGGAAGTCTGCGAGTGAGTACGCAACGCCAGTGATTTCGGGTTCTTCGGATTGAATTGTTTCACAATCTTTGCCCACAACATACGTGCAGCACGCATCTTGGCTATTTCCATAAAGTGATTGGTTCCAATCGCCCAGAAGAAAGACAGACGCGGTGCAAATGCATCAATATCAATGCCTGCTGCCGTTCCTGCACGAAGATATTCCAAACCATCGGCCAATGTATAAGCTAACTCGATATCCGCGGTTGCGCCTGCTTCCTGCATGTGATAACCGGAGATAGAGATAGAGTTGAACTTAGGCATCTTCTGCGAAGTGTATTCGAAAATATCAGAAATAATCTTCATAGAGAATGCAGGCGGATAAATATAAGTATTACGCACCATGAATTCTTTCAGAATATCATTCTGGATAGTACCGGCCATTTCTTCGAGTTTAGCACCTTGTTCCAGACCGGCATTGATATAGAATGCCATAATCGGAAGTACAGCTCCATTCATTGTCATAGACACAGACATCTTGTTCAATGGGATACCATCGAACAGCACTTTCATATTTTCCAATGAACAGATAGATACACCGGCTTTACCTACGTCACCCACTACACGTTCGTGATCGGGGTCATAACCGCGGTGAGTAGCTAAGTCGAATGCCACTGACAAACCTTTCTGACCGGCAGCCAAATTACGGCGATAAAATGCATTTGATTCTTCGGCGGTAGAAAATCCGGCATACTGGCGGATGGTCCAGGGACGAAGAGTGTACATTACTGAATACGGACCGCGCAGATAAGGAGGAAGTCCGGCAGCATAGCCAAGGTGTTCCATTCCTTCGAGGTCTTCTTTTGTATAAACAGGCTTCACTTCAATGTGTTCCGGTGTTTTCCAGTCAGCGGAGATACCGTTAGCCTTTTGCCATTCAGCACCATTAGTCGGCTGAAATGCGGCATATATATCGATGTTTTTAAAATCTTTTCTCATCTTACTTCAATAGTTTAGCGTTAAACTCTTTCAAGGTATCCAATACATTGACACGAACATGGATGAAGTTTTCGATACCTGCAGCTTTCAGGTCGTCCATACAAGCCGGAGCACCGGCAACGATAAACATAGCACGACCATTCAGTGCTTTGAAAGCAGGAATTGCATATTCAGCATATTCATCATCGCTGGAACAGATAACAACAATATCAGCTTTTGCAGCCATAGCTGCCTCTACTCCTGCTTCTACTGTCTCAAATCCCAGATTATCAATTACTTCATAACCGGCACAAGCCAGGAAGTTACAAGAATATTGAGCACGTGCCTGACGCATTGCCAAATTTCCGATGGTTAACATGAACGCTTTCGGACGTTTGCCTGATGCTTCTGTTTCGAGACGCAATGCTTCAAACTGACTGGCAGCACGATCGAACACCAGAGTATCCACCTCTTTTTCGCAAGTATGAGAGTCACCTCCGCAACAACACTTACCTTCAACAGGTTGCTTATTGCCAGCCTTTTCATTGAAGTTCGGGAATTGGTTGGTACCCAACAGCACTTCACGACGCTGTGCAACTGCTTTATGACGAGCTTTGTTGCTCTCATTCACAGCAGCCTGAACAGTTCCTGCTTTCAATGCCGCATAGAAGCCACCTGCTTCTTCTACAGCAAGGAAGAGTTCCCAAGCCTGTTTTGCAATAGCCACAGTCAGATTCTCGATATAATAAGAACCGGCAGCAGGGTCGATCACTTTATCAAAATGAGATTCTTCTTTCAGCAGCAGTTGTTGGTTACGAGCCAGGCGTTCTGAGAACTCGTCCGGAGTCTCATAAGTCTTATCAAACGGAGTTACCGTCATAGAGTCTACGCCTCCTAATGCAGCACTCATGGCTTCAGTCTGTGTACGAAGCAGATTTACATGTGCATCAAACAAAGTAAGATTGAAAGTAGAAGTTTCGGCATGAACCGCCATTTTTGCTGCGCAACGACATTCTCCGTTAGGACCTTTATTCTCGCAATCACGCACACATTCAGGATTGTAAGAAGCTACAATATTTGCCCAAAGCAAACGTGCCGCACGGAATTTCGCTATTTCAAGGAAATAATTGGAACTGATACCAAAATTAAATTTGATTTTCTTAGCTACTATGGCAGCAGGAATACCGGCATCAGTCAATTGACCCATATATTCATTTCCCCAAGCCAGAGCATAACCCAGTTCCTGAGAAATATAAGCGCCTGCATTATTCAATGATAAAGCGTTTACATTCAGCACACGATAGAAAGGAAGCGGCTGAATGGCTTCAATCAAAGATTTGGCTGTTTGTACCATATCACCTTTCTCCTTGCCACGAGTCAGCATCTTGTTGAAGAAATCATAGTTGATAGAACCTTTCAGTTTCTTCACATCATAATCTTTCTTCTGGAAATAAGCTACCAGCAGATTAGCCAACTCAACCACATGCCCCTGACAGGTTGAGAAATTCAGTTCAACACACTCTGCCTGAATATCACTTAACAGTGTTTCAATATATTCCGCATTAAGTTCTTTTGCTTTCACATGGAAAGAAAGTGAGTCAACACCCTTATTTAGGATATCCAGTGCTTTCGCATTGGCTTCTTTCGGACATTCTACTCTAATTTCCTGACGAACCAACCATGCATTGTTGTCTTTTTTAGTTCCTCTTAAATAAGGGAACTCTCCAGGAAGTGCATCAGTAGTTTTTAAATCCTCCAGATCTTCCATCCGGTAAAAAGGTTTCACTTTAAACCCTTCGTTTGTTTTCCAAACGAGCTTCTTCTCAAAATCAGCACCTTTTAAATCGGCTGTAACCTTCTCCATCCATTGTTCGGTGGAGGCAGGAGAAAAGTCTGAGAAGAGTTTTTCTTTTTTGTCTGCCATAGTTTATTTAAAATTAAAACAAGATTAATATTGTCTTTATTTTTATCTATCTCTTTCTAAATGTCAGTCGTTCGACCTGCAAATATAACCAATAAGTTAAAACGAATCTCTTTTTTAGGGAAAATTCGCACAGGACGCCCCGATTCGTCAAGTGCATACAATCTGCATAGAAATTCTTCATTTTTAGTTCTTCTTTTATTTGATTAGCTCCAATGTTATGAGTAATTTTGCACTCGTTTTTAGAAAAACATTATAAAAACTGCTATATTATGGATTGGTTACAAAGTTTATTATGGGACCCCAGCTCCGTAGCTCACATCGTGCTCCTCTACGCATTTGTAGTGGCTGCCGGCGTGTATCTTGGTAAGATAAAGATATTCGGAGTTTCTTTGGGCGTCACATTTGTTTTGTTTGCCGGCATCCTAATGGGACATTTCGGCTTCACAGCCGATACACACATCCTACATTTCATCCGTGAATTCGGATTGATCTTGTTCGTATTCTGTATCGGTCTTCAGGTGGGGCCATCTTTCTTCTCCTCTTTCAAAAAAGGAGGAATGACATTAAACCTGTTGGCTGTAGGCATCGTAGTGTTAAATATTGCTGTCGCACTGGGGCTTTATTACCTCTGGAACGGCCGGGTAGAACTGCCGATGATGGTAGGTATCCTTTACGGAGCAGTGACAAATACTCCGGGACTTGGTGCTGCCAATGAGGCTCTGAATCAGTTGCATTATACCGGTCCGCAGATTGCTCTCGGTTATGCATGTGCTTATCCCCTCGGTGTGGTAGGTATCATTGGTTCTATCATTGCCATCCGTTACATCTTCCGTGTCAATATGGCGAAAGAAGAAGAAAGCCTGAAAATCCAAAGTGGAGATTCACACCACAAACCTCACATGATGAGCCTGGAAGTTCGCAATGAATCAATTAGTGGAAAAACGCTGATTGAAATCAAGAATTTCCTGGGCCGTAAGTTCGTTTGCTCCCGAATTCGCCATGATGGTCATGTAAGTATTCCCGACCATGAAACAGTGTTTAATATAGGCGACCAGTTATTTATCGTCTGCTCGGAAGAAGACGCTCCTGCAATTGTAGTATTTATCGGAAAAGAAGTGGAGCTCGACTGGGAAAAACAAGACCTCCCAATGGTTTCCCGTCGTATTCTGGTTACCAAACCGGAAATCAATGGTAAAACATTAGGTTCTATGCACTTCCGTAGTATGTATGGGGTCAATGTCACTCGTATCAACCGTTCCGGTATGGACCTGTTTGCCGATCCGAATCTGATACTTCAGGTAGGTGACCGCGTTATGGTGGTAGGACAGCAAGATGCAGTGGAACGTGTTGCCGGTGTACTGGGTAATCAGTTAAAACGCTTGGATACACCGAACATTGTTACGATCTTCGTTGGTATCTTCTTAGGTATCCTTCTGGGTAGTCTTCCGATTGCATTCCCAGGTATGCCGACTCCTTTAAAATTAGGTTTGGCAGGCGGACCGCTGGTAGTGGCAATTCTTATCGGCCGTTTCGGTCATAAGCTGCATTTAGTGACTTATACAACCATGAGTGCCAACCTGATGCTTCGTGAAATCGGTATCGTTCTCTTCCTTGCCAGTGTCGGTATAGATGCCGGTGCCAATTTCGTGCAAACGGTAGTCGAGGGAGACGGATTACTATACGTAGGTTCCGGTTTCCTTATCACCGTTATCCCGCTATTTATCATCGGCACCATCGCAAGATTATATTATAAGGTAAACTACTTCACCCTGATGGGATTGATAGCCGGTAGTAATACCGACCCACCGGCATTGGCTTATGCCAATCAAACAACCTCCGGAGATGCTCCGGCAGTGGGATACTCTACAGTTTATCCGTTATCAATGTTCCTCCGTATTCTGACGGGACAGATGATATTATTAGCAATGATGTAAATCAAGTTTAGCATATAAACAATAAAGCCGGCTATATCCAAATGGAATACGCCGGCTTTATTTATTTTTTCAATCTGCTTTTCTATCCTGTCATACAAGCTGCAGTTTCTTTACTACAAATTCTTCAATGAACCGCACTGTCTCTTCAATTCCCAAAGAAGAAGAATCGATGCACAAATGATAAGTAGCTGCTGCTCCCCACGTTTTATAGCTATAATAATTATAGTATTCCGAACGTCTCTTATCCGCTTTTTCGATCATTTCTTCTGCAGCTTCCGCATCAATATGATGCATGCCACACAACCGCGCTATGCGATCTTCTTTAGAGGCTGAAATAAAAACATTAGCACAACGAGGATGCTCTCGCAGAATATAATCTGCGCAACGTCCTACAAAGACACAAGATCTTTCTGCTGCCAGATGACGGATCACATCACTCTGTACTTTGAACAAAGCATCATTGCTCAAGCAGTTGTTACATGGCATAGCTCCCTCACTGATAAAAGGGAAACGCATACCGAACAGTCCGCCAATAATACCCTGCGAGGCTTTTTCATCAGCCTTTTCAAAAAACTCCTTACACAATCCACTTTCCTCCGAAGCCAGATTAATCAGTTCCTTGTCGTAGAAGTTGATTCCCAAACGGGCTGCCAACTTCTCTCCTATTTCTTTTCCGCCGCTACCTAACTGACGGCCGATATTGATAACATAATTACCGCTCATAGTACATTTTGTTTTATGGTTCTGTAGCAAACATACGACTTTTTTCTAAAAATCACATCATCAAACGAAAGTTATATTTGAAAGTGACTATGAAATATCCTTTTATTTCCTGGTTACGGAACTCATAAAAACCATCAGAAGAAGTCGTACGGCCGAAACTTTTCCTCTTCCCGAGAATATCCGCCCAATAAGCAGACAGTTCCGCTTCTTTCTTTTTCAAGAACCGCCAGCTGGCACTTGCATTCCACAACATCTGGTCATCTTCGCCTTTACGGATATTCGTACCATTACGGAAAGAATAAGCTCCGTCAGTCCGTAATTGCAAGCCAAAAGGAAGATCAACGTACCCCTCAAGACGAAAACTATAATTACGCGTATAGGTATCGTTATCATTGATAGAATTAAGCGAATACTGATAATTCCAGGAAGTAGAGAAATCAATACCTCCCCAGGTGGGCTGATAAGATACATTCGCGTCACACCCCAATCCGGTATCACGTGTCGTACTTTTCTTCGGTTCGAGGCTCTTGTCTTCATTAATCATACTGACACGATTGCTATGATTACCGTTCATATCCAACCGCAAGGAAAAATGTCCCAGACGCTTCCACCAGTTGGCACTTCCATATACATTCCAGTTTCCGTTAATATTAATAGGAGATGTCTCACGTCCGCCGGTTTTTGCATCATATAGCACTACCTGCGTCACACTGTTCTGTTCCATCTGCCCGCCGATATTCGCAGATATACCTTTTTTTGAATGTTGAAAGCTCACACGGACACTATGAGAAAACATCTGTTTCAAATCCGGATTTCCCCGGGTGATATACAACGGATTACTGTTATCCGTCAGCGGCATTAAATCTGATAAGGAGGGTTGCCGGGTTCTACCGCTATAATTGAAAGTGATCCGGGCCTCTTTCTTTTTCCAATTCACCCATATCATAGGCTGAAAGTCGATAGTATGCATGGTAGTGTCCGCATAGAGCTTTCCCATTTTCCGTTCAATGGCACGTTTTTGCGGAGTCATCCCTAATGAGGCATTAAACATCCAGGTATCATCAGAGTAATTAAGCCCCACATCCAGATTATGGCCATTCGTACGACTATGACTCCGATTACTCAAACTATCCACATACCCTGCTTCATAGTCGGGAGGTAGTTCACCAAAGACTTCCGACTTCGTCAGAGAAGATAATTCATACGTATCACGATTATCACGCTCATAGTTAGTATCCCAGTTATATGCTACCCGGAAATGCATCTTCTTACCAATAGGCTGGGCAAAGGTAATCCCGACTCTCCATGAATTATTTTTTTGAGGCGACTTCAAATACTGGTTACGAAAAAGCACCGAATCATTTCCCAATTTATCTTCAAGACGGAAATAAGTAGTTTTAGAAAGCGAAAAACTTTCATTATCTCCCCACGAATCCGAGTTCAGGATATTCAATGCCAGCGTTGTACCTTTTTCATTCAGACGTCTCATAATACTCATCATCCAGCTATAACGGTTCGACTGATTCTCCGAACGCGACCGGTTCTCACTACGATTCACTTTTATATCCCGGGGAATAGATTCAAAGTCATCAAACAAGCTCTCATGATTTATGCCGGGAGGAGCATCAAAGGATGCATTCTGGCTACTGTTTTCATTCCTATTAGGAGAGATTCCTAAATTACCGGTAAAATGTATACGTGTACGTTTATCTACTTCCCAGCTTCCTATGAAGTTAGAACTAATCGACCGCCCCTTAGAGTTACTTTCGTTAGTAGACGCAGAGTATTGATTACCTGCCGGTAAATACTGTTCCTGATAAATGGAAGAAAGATTTCCGTTCCGGTTCAGATTATAGTTCACACTTCCGGTCAGGGAGAATTTCTTACCGAATTTATGAGTCATATTCATTCCTACCGAATTGTTGATATTATCCTTGTACGTACTATTCTGGTATCTGTTGGTAGACTGTGCGATAAAAGAAAGATTATCTCCGTCTTTACTAAAATAATTCACTTGCCCCTCGAAATCCTTCTTCTGGTTATTCCCGTATCCTACCGTTGCATTTGTCAGCCAGGTTTTATTCAATTCATCCTTAGTCTGCAAGTCGAGTACATATTTCTTTTCTCCTGAACTAATTCCGGTGAACTCCTCTTCTTTCGATTTCTTATCATATACTTTCAACTTACTAATCAAGTCTGCCGGAAGATTTTCGAGTGCCGTCTTTTTATCTCCGGAGAAAAAAGCTTCGCCATTTACATTGATTTCACTGATGGGCTGTCCGTTGTATGTCAACGAATTATCTTTCTTATTATATACCAATCCGGGAACACGCTTCACTAAATCTTCCAGATAAGCTCCTTCACGAGTTTTAAAAGCGGCAGCATTGATAACCGTAGTATCTCCCTCCATCACTACTTCCTGCAATTTTCCCGTTATCGTCACTTCACTAATCTGAATATCATCATCTTTCAATACCACTGTACCGATATTCACCGATACAGAGTCTTCCAGTGCCCGGTATACAGATTGCATTCCCATAAAAGAGACCTTCAACAGGTATTTCTTTTTCTTCTGCGGTTGATAATTAAGAATGAAACGCCCATTCTTATCACTTGTTATTCCCTTGATAAAGGCAGAATCGCTTTTCGCCAAAATAACAATGCTGGCAGATGGTAATGCCCGCTTCTCATTACTGCCGGCTTCCACTGTCTGCACTCTTCCTCGCACAGTTCTCACTTGTTGAGCATACAGAGCAGTATGTCCCCAAAGTAGCAGCAAAAGCAATCCCACTAACTTACAAGCGTTCATATCCAATAGTAGTTAAGTCTGATATTTATGTTGATCTAAAACAAATCGGGACAAAGTTAATAACTTTTACGTAAAACGGTTAATCCCGGAGTTATTTTTTATACCTTTGTCCATCCATTATTCAATCAGCAACTTAATGAAAAGGATTATACTAATCACAGGAGGACAACGATCCGGTAAAAGTTCGTTCGCGGAAAATAAAGCGCATGAACTTACTACGTCACCGGTTTACTTGGCCACTGCCAGGATATGGGACGAAGAATTCAGAAAAAGGGTAGAACGCCATCAAAAGAACCGCGGTCCTGAATGGATAAATATAGAAGAAGAAAAAGAATTGAGCCGTCACAATGTAGCGGGCAGAGTCGTAGTGATAGATTGTGTAACTCTTTGGTGCACTAACTTCTTTATGGAGTTTGATTCTAACGTTGCCTCCTCATTGGAAGCCGTCAAAAAAGAATTCGACAAATTTACCCAGCAGGATGCCACTTTCATATTTGTAACTAATGAGATTGGTTGGGGGGGAGTTTCCGAGAACAAACTGCAACGTAAATTCACAGACTTGCAAGGTTGGACCAATCAATACATCGCATCGCATGCCGACGATGTATATCTCATGGCAAGTGGTATTCCCGTAAAAATAAAATAAACATGAAAACATTTCATATTCAAAAGCCGGATGAAGCTATCAAAGAAGCTCTGATTGACAAAATCAATAATCTGACCAAGCCTAAAGGATCGCTTGGAAGACTGGAAAAAATTGCTTTGCAAATCGGACTGATCCAACAATCCCTTTCTCCACGATTAACTCATCCTCAAAATATAATCTTTGCCGCGGATCATGGCATCGTAGAAGAAAAAGTCAGCCCATCTCCTAAAGAAGTAACCTGGCAACAAATCAGCAACTTTCTTCATGGGGGAGCAGGGATCAATTTCCTGTGCCGACAGCACGGTTTCACTCTTAAAATTGTAGACGCAGGAGTCGATTATGATTTACCTTATGAAAAAGGTATCATTAACATGAAAGTCGGAAGAGGAACACGCAATTTCCTTCATGAAGCAGCCATGACACCTGAAGAGATGGAACTTTGCCTGGAGCATGGTGCCCAATGTGTAGACACTTCTCACCAGGAAGGCTGCAATATCATTAGCTTCGGTGAAATGGGAATCGGAAATACTTCGTCCTCTTCTCTATGGATGACTTGCTTCACCGGAATCCCATTAGATCAATGTGTAGGTGCAGGAAGCGGACTCAATCACCAGGGAATAAACCACAAATACGAAGTTCTGAAAAGATCTCTCGAACAATATCCGGGAGAGCATTCCGCAGAAGAAATCCTCTGCCGTTTCGGAGGTTACGAAATGGTAATGGCCGTAGGAGCAATGCTCAAAGCTGCAGAACTGGGAATGGTTATTTTAATTGATGGATTTATAATGACCAATTGTATTCTTGCCGCTTCACGCCTTTATCCGGAAGTGATGAGCTACGCCATATTCGGTCATCAGGGAGACGAGAGCGGACATAAGCTATTATTGGATTATCTCGGAGCACGTCCCCTACTCAATCTCGGATTAAGACTTGGAGAAGGAAGCGGTTCCGTTTGTGCCTATCCCATTGTGGATTCCGCTGTGAAAATGCTGAATGAAATGGATTCATTTGCTCATGCTTCCATCACTAAATATTTCTAAAATGAACCAGATACTTGCCGCCCTCATATTCTTTACACGATTGCCTTTCTGGAAAATAAAAGAAGTTCCGCAGGAGTGTTTCAAACACGTTGTCAATTATTGGAGTTTCAGTGGCTGGCTGACCGGGGGAATGATGGCATTGATTTTCTGGGGAGCCAGTACTATTCTACCTCACGGAGTAGCCGTAATCCTGGCACTGACTTCACGTTTACTTATCACAGGAGCATTGCATGAGGATGGATTGGCCGATTTCTTCGATGGATTCGGAGGTGGGACGAACAGAGAAAGCACATTACGCATCATGAAAGATTCCCATATCGGAAGCTATGGAGTTTTGGGATTAATCATCTATTATTTATTTGCTTACAATCTACTGGTCGCACTTCCCTTAGCAGTTACTCCTTTCTTATTACTAAGCGGAGATACCTGGAGTAAATTCATTTCTTCCAATATCATCAATTACCTGCCCTATGCACGGAAAGAAGAAGATAGCAAATCCGGAACAGTATATACAAGAATGAGTTTTGGAGAGATCGTAATGTCTGCGATGGGTGGAATACTACCTCTCCTATTACTTCCTCCAAGCTACTGGCCCGTATGTATATTTCCCATTCTGGTATTCTTCTTTATCTGCCGGATGATGAAACGACGTCTGAACGGATATACCGGAGATTGTTGCGGTGCATTATTTCTCTTAAGCGAAATGAGTTTCTGGCTGGGAGCAGTGATGTCTATCTATATAAAATAAGTAAACCTATGAATATTTATCTAATCAGACATACCTCTGTCGACGTTCCTAAAGGTCTTTGTTACGGTCAGTCAGACGACGTTCCTTTACGTCCTACATTTGAGATAGAAGCAGCCGTAACCAAAGCTAAAATCGAATCCATTCACTTTGATATGGCTTACACCAGTCCTCTATCCAGATGCACCCGTCTGGCACAGTATTGCGGATTCGGAGATACCATCCGTGACCCAAGAATACTGGAACTTAATTTCGGAGATTGGGAAATGCAGTATTTTAATAAAATCAAAGACCCGAATCTCCAATGCTGGTATGACGACTACATGAATGTAAAAGCAACCAATGGAGAATCGTTTGCCGACCAATATAGACGAGTAGCCGCATTTTTAGACGAAATCAAACAAAAGGAGGCTGAAAATATAGTAGTATTTGCTCATGGCGGCGTATTGATTTGCGCACAGATTTATGCAAAGTTGATTCACCAGGAAGAAGCATTTCAGGCAGTACCTGCCTACGGAGGAGTTTTTCTATATCAAGAGTGCCCGTAAACAAACAGGTGTAGATATCTCTAATAAGTTTGCGATGTCTTTACCCTCACACCCTGTTTAATAATTACTTACTGGAGAATTTTCGGTTGACGGCAGTTCCACTTTATTTCATTACTTGGGACAAAGTGTTTCGCACCGAGAAACGAAATGTTTCAAGTAATGAAACGAAGTGTTTCACACCGAGAAACAAAATGTTTCGCTACTTGAAACTAAGTGTTTACCTATATGAACAAGCCATTATCTGCATAGATTCTGCAAATAACTACATACTTTCGATGGATTTACTATATCCTTATAAACTTCAGGTTTAACCTATCAACCAAATCAAGACGAGACAGGGTGAGAGTAACTGTTTACCCTCACCCTACTCTCACTCTTACCCTCACACCTGTAACTATGATGAATAAGCGGTTTGAGTCAATGGGTGAGAGTGCGAGGGTAAAAAGCATCTCCAAACTTTTTCTGAATCTTTAAGGTGCAGAAATTCTCTGAAGTAATCAGCAGACCGATAAACTTAATCCATTCTGCCTGCCTAAGGGGAGGATACATAAATAGGAATGATTTCGGAGAAAATGCAATAAAAAAAGAAAGAATATCTCCAAAGATACTTATCTTTGCCCCGCAATGTCAATCTTCAGACACCGAAAATTATTTATTCATTTAAAAGATACACGAATAAAGATGAAATCTCCTATTTCAATCCTCACATGGCTATGTCTTCTCTTCCTGGCTAGTTGTATATCCAACAAGAAGACTTCTCTCGAGGCTTTCAAACAGGATGTCTATACACCTGAATACGCAACCGGATTCAAGATTCTGGGTGCGGACAATACCGCCAGCACACTTATTCAGGTTTCCAACCCATGGCAGGGAGCCAAGGACGTGAAAATGTCTTATTTCATTTCCCGCAACGGTGAACAAGCGCCTGCCGGATTTACCGGTCCTACGATTCCTGCCGGAGCAAAACGTATCGTATGTATGGCTTCTTCCTACATCGCCATGTTCGACGCTCTAGGTCAAGTGGACAAAATTGTCGGAGTATCGGGCATCGACTATGTATCCAATCCATATATTCTCGCACATAAAAATTCTATCAAGGACATGGGCCCCGAAATGAATTATGAGTTATTATTGGGACTGAAACCGGATGTTGTCCTGTTATACGGTATCGGAGATGCGCAAACTGCCGTAACAGACAAACTGAAAGAACTGTATATACCTTATATGTATGTAGGAGAATATTTGGAGGAATCGCCGCTTGGTAAAGCCGAATGGCTGGTAGCTCTTGCCGAATTAACAGACAGCAGGGAAAAAGGCATCGAAATATTCCGTGAAATCCCTAAACGTTATCAAGTTTTGAAAGCGCTCACCGAATCGGTAGAACAACGTCCTACCGTTATGCTCAATACCCCGTGGAACGACAGTTGGGTGATGCCTTCCACACAAAGTTACATGGCACAATTGGTAACTGATGCGGGTGCGGATTACATCTACCAAGAAAACAAGTCTAACAGTTCCACTCCCATCGGACTGGAAACAGCTTACAAACTGATACAAAAGGCCGACTACTGGATTAATGTAGGCATGGCTTCTACGTTGGATGAACTAAAGACGGTCAATCCTAAATTTGTAGACGCCAAAGCTGTACGCGAAAAAACTGTTTACAACAATAATTTACGAACAACACCGACAGGAGGTAATGACTACTGGGAATCTGCAGTGGTACGTCCCGACGTCGTATTGCGTGACCTGATTCATATCTTTCACCCCGAACTCGTATCCGATTCACTTTACTATTACAGACATCTGGAATGAAACAGCCTGATAAACGCACTCCCTTTTTATTCATTACACTGGGTATAGTTGCCATACTGTTATTACTGATAGACATGGCAACGGGAGATACATATATTCCTATCACCAAGGTATGGGCTGTACTCACCGGAGGCGAATGTGACGAAATGACACGGAATATTCTCCTTTCTATCCGTTTCATACGGGTAGTGGTAGCGGCTTTAATAGGAATAGCACTCTCCGTTAGCGGTTTACAGATGCAAACAGTATTCCAGAATCCATTAGCAGACCCTTACCTGTTGGGAGTAAGTTCCGGTGCAGGACTGGGCGTAGCTCTGTTCATACTAGGTGCTCCATTACTTGGATGGGCGGAGTTTCCAATTCTTCAGTCGCTGGGTATCGTTGGCTCGGGCTGGGTAGGAACTGCCGTAATCTTATTGGGAGTAGCCATTATCAGCCGGAAAGTAAAAAACATTCTCGGTGTATTGATTATGGGAGTTATGATAGGCTACGTAGCAGGCGCTATCATTCAGATACTCCAATACCTAAGTTCTGCCGAACAACTGAAAATGTTCACACTCTGGTCAATGGGATCTCTTAGCCACATCACAGTCACCCAACTGGGAATTATGATACCGATGTTATGTATCGGTTTACTAATTTCCGTAGCCTGTATCAAATCGCTGAACCTGTTACTGCTCGGTGAAAATTATGCACGAACGATGGGAATGAACATTAAACGTTCACGCACGTTCATCTTCGTTTCTACCGCACTGCTGACAGGAACGGTCACCGCTTTCTGTGGTCCGGTAGGATTTATCGGCCTGGCAGTACCGCATGTCACACGACTGCTATTCAACAATGCCGACCACCGGATACTGGTCCCCGGCACCATGCTGACAGGGCTTATCAGCATGCTTCTCTGCGACATCATCGCCAAGAAGTTCCTACTTCCGGTTAACTGCATCACCGCCTTACTAGGTGTTCCGGTTATTTTATGGGTAATTGCTAAAAACTTGCGTAGATTCAAATGATAGAACTTAAAGAACTGACATTAGGATATGGACAGCGCACGCTGTTGGAAACGGTAAATGCCCGAATCACAGGCGGACAACTCGTTGCCCTGTTAGGACGTAACGGAACGGGAAAGAGCACCCTGCTCCGTGCTATGATGGGGCTGGAAAAGCCTCAATCAGGAGAGATTACTCTGCAAGGAAAAAACATAGCATCATTGAAACCGGAAAAATTAGCCCGGAATATAAGCTTTGTCACCACCGATAAAGTACGTATCGCTAATCTCCGCTGTAAAGATGTAGTAGCCTTAGGGCGTGCTCCCTATACCAACTGGATCGGCCAACTGCAACCGGAAGACCAAAAGCGGGTGGATGACGCTATGCAGCTAGTCGGTATGTCCGGTTATGCAGAAAAGACAATGGATAAAATGTCCGATGGCGAATGTCAGCGAATCATGATTGCCCGTGCTCTTGCACAGGATACTCCCGTCATCCTGCTTGATGAACCGACCGCCTTCCTGGACTTACCTAACCGCTACGAGCTCTGTTTGCTTTTAAAGAAACTGGCACAGGAAGAAAAAAAATGTGTCTTATTCTCCACTCATGACCTCGACATCGCCTTATCGCTTTGCGACTCCATCATGCTCATAGATAATCCGCAGATGTACACGCTGCCTACTCCGGAAATGGTGGCTAGCGGACATATAGAAAGACTTTTCCGAAATGAATCCGTCACGTTTGATGTGCAGGAGATGAGAGTACGCATCAAATAAACAAACAGATATCCGACAAGAATCAGACTGTGTATAAAATAAATAGGTAGCATTCATTTGGGTTCCTATATAAATTCGCTATCTTTGCCCCGAATTGGTTTCAGATAGCCATATCAACTATCTGAATTAAAAGGGAATCGGGTGTAAATCCCGGACAGTCCCGCTGCTGTGAAACTCCATTCAACTTCTTGATATTTACTTTTACCACTGACCAGGTATCGATAGTCAAGGTCGGGAAGGCATCAGGAAGGGAGTCAGTCAGAAGACCTGCCATTCATACCTTTATAGTTGTTTTTACTCGTGGGATAGGAAAACGGCAGACTGTAAAAAAAGAATCGAGTAGTCATGACATCGGAAATGATTGAAGGAGGATAAATTCTCTCTAGCTAAAATATCAAAAGGACGGCATTAGACCGTCATGCTCAATGTGTGCGTATCCCCGCAGAAGTGATTTCTCCGGGGTTACTTTTAGCTAAACTAAATATCATCATATAATAATCACAATGGAAGTTCTAAGAAATTTATTTGAAGGTTACCCCAATCTTTGGGGCGGCGGAGTGGCACACTCCGTACTGATTCTGTCACTAACCATAGCGTTTGGAATCATCCTTGCAAAAATCAAAGTGCGGGGAGTATCTCTGGGAGTTACCTGGATACTCTTTGTCGGAATCGTATTCGGCCATTTCAACATGAATCTGGACGAACACCTGCTCCACTTTCTAAAAGAATTCGGATTGATTCTGTTTGTTTACTCAATTGGTTTGCAGGTAGGACCCGGCTTTTTTTCAGCATTCAAAAAGGGGGGCTTTACCCTGAATATGCTAGCTATGCTCGTAGTAGTATTAGGAGTAACCATTACTATTATCCTGCACTTCACCACCGGAACTCCGATTACCACAATGGTAGGTATTTTGTCCGGAGCCGTCACCAATACTCCGGGACTGGGAGCCGCACAACAGGCCAACAGTGATTTGAATGGCATAGATGCTCCCGAAATTGCTTTAGGATATGCAGTCAGCTATCCGCTGGGTGTAGTAGGTATCATCCTTTCCCTGCTTGCTTTGAAATATCTCCTTCGCATCAATACTGCTCAAGAAGAAAAAGAAGCAGAAGTCGGTCTGGGACATCTCCAGGAACTTACCGTACGCCCTATCTCCATTGAAGTGAGAAACGAATCGGTAGACGGCATCAGGATTAAAGAACTCCGCCCGTTACTGAACCGTAAGTTTGTCATTTCCCGCATCAAACACCGCGAGGGTGGAGAAACCGAATTGGTCAATTCCGAAACAATTCTACATGTAGGGGATATCATATTAGTGATCTCTACCCCGATTGACGTGGAAGCAATCACTATATTCTTCGGAAAGGAAATCAAAATGGAATGGGAACAACTGAACAAAGAGCTCATTTCACGCCGTATCCTGATTACTAAACCGGAATTGAACGGGAAAACGCTTTCACAACTCAAAATCAGAAATAACTTCGGAGCAAACATCACCCGCGTCAATCGTTCGGGAGTAGACTTGGTAGCCTCTCCACAATTACAGTTACAAATGGGAGACCGTGTCACCATTGTAGGTTCCGAACTGGCTGTTGCCCATGCAGAGAAAGTACTTGGCAACTCCATGAAACGCTTAAATCATCCGAACCTGATTCCTATCTTTATAGGTATCGCTTTAGGATGTATTCTGGGAAGTCTTCCTTTCGCATTTCCCGGAATTCCGCAACCTGTGAAACTAGGATTGGCAGGCGGTCCGCTCATCGTTTCTATCCTGATTAGCCGTTTCGGTCCGAAATACAAGCTGATTACTTATACCACCATGAGTGCCAACCTGATGCTTCGTGAAATCGGTATTTCCATCTTCCTCGCTTGCGTAGGTTTAGGAGCAGGCGAAGGCTTTGTAGACACAGTCATTCATGGCGGAGGATATATATGGGTAGGCTACGGAGTAATCATAACCATCCTGCCACTTCTGATTACGGGATTGATAGGACGGTATTATTGCAAGCTGAATTATTTCACGCTTATCGGAGTTCTGGCTGGTTCTACCACCAATCCGCCGGCATTGGCTTACTCCAATGACCTGACCTCCTGTGATGCGCCTGCCGTCGGCTACGCTACGGTGTATCCGCTCACCATGTTTCTGCGAGTATTGACGGCACAAATATTGATTCTGTCGTTGGGATAACATATTAATATATCCTTTTCCATCCAATTGATTACTAACAAATGGAGAGAATAGGATCAGATGCCGGAATATTTGTTATTGGTCAATGGGATATTTTTTTAGAATAAAACAAACTAATTAATAAAAACTTTCTAACTTTGTGCCGTTAAGGTTTCCTTGAACAACTTTTGCGTTGTAAAGGAATGAAAAGGGAATGCCGTGTAAACCGGCAACAGTACCTGCTGCTGTAAATCTCCGCTCCTTGTAATCAAAGAGCAAAATTGCAACACAAAAGTCACTGGATAGTTTATCTGGGAAGGCGTTGCAAAATGGGATGAGTCAGAAGACCTGCCTTGATGCTCTGATTTACACCTGCGGGATTTCGGGTAGTAGTCAAATAGAAAATAAGCAATTATCTTTTATTTGGTATAATAGCTATATGTCCGTTTGTGTAGATTGAATTCAGATCTGAACAAACGGATTTTTTATACCTATAAAATAAAAGACATGCTTTCTATTCAAGTCCATTCATACAATAAGCATTATATCCATTTACGGTGGATATTATGTTTGATTCTATCTCTATTTACCACATTACCGGCCATTTCCCAGTCCAGGGTTCGGCATCAGACTTCTCTGTCTGATACACTTCTCAAACTCAAAGAAGTTACTATCTACAGCAACCGGATGCAAAAAAAGATGTCTCCTGTACAGATTCTGTCCGGCAAAGAACTTGAGAAGCTCAATGTTTACTCCGTTGCTGATGCTTTGCGCTACTTTTCCGGAGTACAGATAAAAGATTACGGAGGTATTGGAGGACTAAAAACCGTCAATATACGAAGTATGGGCAGTCATCATGTCGGAGTATTTTACGATGGTATTGAATTAGGAAATGCGCAAAATGGAGTCGTCGATCTAGGCCGTTTTTCATTAGATAATATGGAAGTCATTTCACTATATAATGGTCAAAAAAGTGCCATCTTCCAACCTGCCAAAGATTATAGTTCCGCAAGTGCCATATATATGCAGACACGAAAACCCCTATTCAAAGGGGAAAAGAAAAACAATCTGAACATCGGGGTGAAAGGCGGTTCATTCTCTACCATCAATCCGTCACTACTTTGGGAACATCGTTTCAACGAACGAATAAGCAGTTCCATCAGTACGGAGTATATGTATACATCAGGACGATATAAATTCACATACGCCAAGAAAGATGGTTACGACACAACAGCTGTTCGTCAAAATGGAGACGTAAGAATGTTACGTTTGGAGAATGCATTCTTCGGAAAAGTCCCCAAAGGAGAATGGAAAGCCAAAGCATACCTATACAATTCGGAACGGGGATACCCCGGAGCTGCGGTAAGAGAAGAACCGGGTAAGTTTCGCCATCAGGACCGGCAGTGGGATACCAATCTGTTTGTGCAAGGCTCTTTTCAAAACTATTTTAAGCCTTGGTACAGTCTGCTAGCCAACGGAAAATATGCTTATGACTATCTCCACTATTTATCCGATCCCAGACTGGATGTCACCACCATGTACGTAGACAATCACTACCGACAGCAAGAAATCTATGCTTCGGCCGCCCATTTATTCACCATCTATCCCTGGTGGAGAATGTCATTATCCAACGATTTTCAATGGAATGCATTACGGGCCGATCTCATAGATTTTGTCTATCCAACCCGTAATACAATCCTGACTTCTGCTGCCACGTCCTTTGACTTCAACCGCCTCATGTTGCAGGCGAGCCTGTTATATACTCATATCGATGACAATACACGTACCAAAGGAGCCAATGCAGGCACCAAAAACAAATACACTCCGTCTGTCATAGCCACCTGGCAACCATTGACCAAGCTCCCTCTGAATGTACGGGCCTTTTATAAGAAAGTCTTTCGCATGCCAACTCTCAATGATTTGTATTATACTTTTATAGGCAATAAGGACTTAAAACCAGAATATACCACCCAATACGATGTGGGTATCACTTTCTCTCACACCTGGAATAACCATTGGCTGAAAAGCCTGGACTTACAAATAGATGGTTACTATAATGAAGTAGATGATAAAATCATTGCCATGCCTACCTCCAACCAGTTCCGTTGGACTATGATTAATCTCGGACATGTGGAAATTCGGGGATTAGACGCAGCCATACGAGGAGAATGGGGCTTCGGAAAGGTGGAACTTAGCACTCTCTTCAATTACACCTATCAAAAGGCACAGGATTTTACCGATCCTACCAGTGAATGGTATGGAGGCCAGATTCCTTATATACCTTGGCATGGAGGTTCCATCATCCTCAATGGAAGTTACCAAACATGGTCCTGTAACTATAGTTTCATTTATACAGGTGAACGTTATGAAGCAGTCGCCAATATCCCGGAGAACTACGCACAGCCCTGGTATACCCACGATTTTTCCCTATCCAAAACTTTTCAATGGGGGAAAACGGGAATACGTGTAACGGCAGAAATTAATAATATCTTCAATCAGCAATATGAAGTAGTGCAATGCTATCCTATGCCCGGTACAAGTTTTAAAATCAAATTAAACGTCATGTTATGAGAATATCTGTTCTATCCATCATTATCTGTTTTGTTCTTCTATCGACTTCTTGTCGCGAAGATGAACGCATTATTCCGTCAACTCCCAACCAAGTTACTCCCGGAGTAAGCGGTACCTCTGTCAAAGGTTTCTTTCTACTCAATGAAGGAAATATGGGAAGCAACAAGGCTACCCTTGATTACTTTGATTACGAAACCGGTATCTATCATAAGAATATCTATGCGGAACGGAACCCGGGAGTCGTACAAGAATTGGGGGATGTGGGAAATGATATCCAAATCTATGGAAATAAGTTATATGCCATCATCAACTGTTCTCATTTCGTAGAAGTGATGAATGTAGAAACAGCAAAACACATCACGCAAATTTCCATACCTAATTGCCGTTATATCGTCTTTAAAGATAAATATGCATACGTCAGTTCGTATGCAGGCCCTGTCAAAATAGATCCCAACGCCAGACTGGGGTATGTAGCACGTGTTGACACTACCACACTGACTGTCAAAGATACCTGTGTGGTCGGCTACCAGCCGGAAGAAATGGTGATTGTGGGCAACAAACTCTATGTAGCCAACTCCGGCGGGTATCGCGTACCTAATTATGACCGCACGGTATCCGTCATCGACTTGAACACATTCAAAGTTATCAAAACCATTGATGTGGGAATCAATTTGCATAGAATGGAATTAGACCAATACGGAAATATTTATGTCTCATCCCGGGGAGATTATTATGACACTTACTCCGAAACATTTGTAATAGATTCCAATACCGATAAAGTAATCGAAGAATTACCGCTTCTTCCCAATACAGAAATGGCTATTTGCAGAGATTCACTGTATGTATACAGTACAGAATGGAGTTATTACACCAACAGTTGGACAGTCTCTTACGCCATCTATAATACAAAAACAAAGAAAACTGATACCCGCAATTTTATTACAGATGGTACGGAAAAATCTATCAAGATACCTTATGGAATAGCAATCAATCCGGAAACAGGTGAATTCTTCGTCACCGATGCCAAAGACTATGTGACTCCCGGCACATTATACTGTTTCTCCCGGGATGGAAAAAAGAAATGGTCAGTCATCACGGGGGACATTCCGGCACATATTGCCTTTACAGATAAGAAACTAAAAGAGATTCAATAATTCACAATTCTATTAATAATTAAAAACAAAAGCAATGAAGAAAATTCTATTTTTACTGCTCACTGTCGTTACAGTATGCAGTTGCTACAATGACGATGATCTCTGGGATAAAGTCAATGATCTCGACGGACGAGTAGAAACACTAGAAACAACAGTCAAGAAAATGAACTCTGAAATTACAACTTTACAGAGTTTGGTAGACGCATTAAATCAAGGGAAAGTAATCACCAACACGGAACAGACATCTGATGGCTACACATTAACTTTCAGTGATGGAAGCACCGTATCTATCAAAAATGGAAAGAATGGTACAGATGCTCCTGTGATTGGAGTGAAAGCTGACGAAGACGGAATATATTACTGGACCATTACTACCAACGGTACTACAGAATGGCTGCCGGATGCAACTAACAAGTTAAAAGTGACAGGTACAACTCCAGTTATGGGAGTTGACAGTGACGGATACTGGACCGTTGATACAGGCGAAGGAGCCAAACGTATTAACGGAACAGACGGAAAACCTGTGAAAGCGGAAGGACAAGACGGAGACTCTTTCTTCAAATCTGTTACAGTTAATGACAATCATGTACTAGTTACTCTTGCAGATGGAACGTCGTTCACATTGCCCAAAGGGGAAACATATACATTTGACATTGCCAATAGGGATTATACCTTGTTCTCGTCTAATGAAACAAGGACGTATCTTCTTACAACTGCCAATATAGACGACGCAACATTAATTGCTATTCCGCAAGGATGGACAGCGGTTCTTAATGATAAAGACTTAAGAATCACAGCTCCGGCAGTTTCAGGTGATGATGTCAAAGATGGTGAACTTAAAATACTTGTCACTCCGTCCAAAGCTTTCGGTAAAGTAATAAAAATGCAATTAAGAGCAGTGCGTGAAGCACACTTCTTGACATTCGAGGATGTTGATTATAAAGGTGATGCTAACATGGTAGGAGAAAGAAACTGGTCATCATTAATTGACAGCCAACAATATGGTGGCCCACTACTTTATCCTAAGAATAACCAACTCTATAACTGGAGTGATGCAAACAACACTTTTCTTGCTTCCGAACTTCCTAACGGATGGGGTGATTACCAATACTGGGGTGGCGGACACGCAATTTCCAATTATCTGGATATGGATCTTACTCATGGAGACTTCCAGCACCAACTAGCCGTTTATTATCAGGATGCAAAAACTGGTTTTGGAGGACATAATGGTTCCAAAAACTTCTGCGTACATTACGGCTATGCAGACAATTCCGGATATGCCAACGGTCCATTACCCTATATTTACTTTGGAGACGGAGTTGCTCGTGTAGTTGACCATATGTATGTGACTATGACGACCTACCTAGCCAACTGTGTGGCCAACGGTAACGGTTTGACCGCACCCGCAGGCAAAGATGATTGGGTGAAACTGGTTGCTATCGGTTATGATGAAGATGGAAAAGAAGTAGCTACACGTCCGGAATTTTATTTGGTTGGAGCCGAGGGTAATATACTTGAATGGACAAAATGGGATTTATCCGCATTAGGCAAAGTGGTCAAAATAGACTTTAATGTCACTGGAAGTAATGATAACGGATATGGTTTCAGCCAACCTGCCTATTTTGCTTATGATGATGTAGCAGTGAGATTCTAATGAAACATATTATACTTTTTTTATTTGTTCTGTTAGCATTAATATCATGCGTGAAAGAAGAGGAGGACTCTCCTCTTCTTTCCGCTCCTGTCATTACCTTGAAAGAAGAATCCCCCATCTATAAAACAAAAATTGGTCGGGAGATAACCATCGCTCCTGTTTATGAAAATACCGATTCGGAAACGACCTTTAACTGGACAATAGATGGAAAGAGTATCTGTACCACTTCCACCCTGACATTTTCAGCCGATGAAGCAGGCAGGTATTTCATTCTGATTTCTGCCACCAATGCCGGAGGGACAACAGAAAAGGAGATACGTATCGATGTCTTTCAACTTGATGTACCGACTATCTCTATTGCGGATGCCGACAAAGGTTTCAAAGTGCTTCAAGGCTCTGAACTAACCATTACACCTATAGTAGATTCTTTTCTGGAAACCAGTTACTCCTGGCAAATAAACGGTGAAGATATTTCGAACGAATTAACCTGTACTCTCCCCACAATCGAGCTTGGCGAATATCAAGTTCGTTTTGCTACTCACAATGAAGATGGCGATGACGAAGTAACTTTCAAAGTAGAAGTTTGTTCACCGGATCAAGTAGATTTCAACTGGACATTCCTGCAAACGGAATATAACATGTCAGCCGGCAGAACTATCCGTATCAAACCGGTTGACGTGAATAATGCACTGGATGCAGTCTATACATGGACCGTGGACAATGAACAAGTGCAATCCGGAGAAAATGATACTTATCTGTTTACATCCGAGCAGCAGGGAGAACACACGGTAAAGGTCGAAATGAAGAACTCATATATACTCGCTACGCAAACATTAAAAGTCAATGTTTGCCCTCCCGCAGGAACATACCAGCGGAAGATTAGCGCCACAAGTTCTGCGTCAATGAACAAAGTATATGAATATTTACCGGCTCCCGGTCAATTCATCAATGAGAATCATAACACAACAACTATGGCAGAAGCCTGCACCTATGCAGAAGAACGAATCAATCAGACGGCTTATGTTTCCCTAGGCGGATTCGGTGGATACATCATCGTTGGATTCGATCATAGTATCGTGAATGATGGAGATTACAACATTGCTATTACAGGAAACGCTTTTGATGGTTCGTCAGAACCGGGAATTGTATGGGTAATGCAGGACGAAAATGGTGATGGGTTACCTAATGACACTTGGTATGAATTGCGCGGATCCGAATATGGGAAAGCCGAAACCTGGCAGGACTATGCCGTCACCTATCATAAACCAACTGGTATTCAGCTTCCCACCCCATGGACAGACAATCATGGTCAAAGTGGGTCTATTGATTATCTGGGTGCTTTTCACCGGCAAGATTATTATTATCCCGCCTGGGTAAAGGAAAAACAATATACTTTGCGAGGTACTCGCCTGAAAGAGCGTAATTACGATCAATCCGGTAATGGTACTTATTGGGTAAATGATAGTTATGAATGGGGATATGCTGATAATTTCAGCGCCATTGATCGTCTGACAGATGATGACAACTATAATGCCGGACCGTCTGACAATCATTTCAAGATATCCCATGCTGTAACTTTCGACGGTAAGGATGCAAACCTGAAGTACGTTGATTTTATCAAAGTACAAGTGGGTGTTAATAGTAAAAGCGGTTGGTTGGGTGAAATATCCACTGAAGTTTTTGGAATAAAGGATTTCAACATGCTCAAATAATTGATAGAATATACATAAGAGATTCTTTTCCCTATTAAATATAGAGATAAAAATTACCATTTGGTAATTTTTATCTCCTCCCATAACCCTACCTTTGTCGCCATTTTCAACGACAAAGGTAGAAAGTTATGAAAGATAGTATTGATTTCGGCAGTATGAACATCTCCACGTTGTTCCGTAAGTTACTAATTCCTACGGTACTTGGGATGGTATTCTCGGCTCTGTTCGTTATTACGGACGGGATATTTGTAGGAAAAGGAATTGGCAGTGACGCGCTGGCGGCAGTAAATATCACTGCACCGCTTTTTATGATCGCAGCGGGTATCGGACTGATGTTCGGAGTGGGAGCTTCGGTGGTGGCTTCCATTCATTTATCTCAGGGAAAACGCAAAGTAGCAAGTATTAATATCACTCAGGCAATTGCTTTTTCCACATTGCTCATACTTATCCTGTCTGCTCTGTGCCTTTATTTTATAGAGCCATTAGCCAGATTATTAGGTAGTTCGGACCGATTGTTGCCGTTAGCTGTAGAATATATGGCATGGTACATTCCTTTTCTCGTATTCTACGAAGTCTTAAATATAGGTATGTTCTGCATCCGTCTGGACGGTTCACCCACCTATGCCATGATGTGTAATGCGGTTGCAGCCATACTCAATATCATACTGGATTATATATTCATCTTCGAACTTGGTTGGGGAATAATGGGAGCAGCTTTTGCCACCAGTCTGGGAACTGTCGTGGGAGGGTTGATGACACTGATTTACTTACTCCGTTTCTCTCGTACCCTCCATCTATGCCGGATAAAGTTAAGTATCAAAAGTCTGTTACTGACTCTTCGCAACATCGGTTATATGATTAAACTGGGAAGTTCTGCTTTTATCAGTGAAGCCTCCATTGCCTGTATGATGTTTCTGGGGAACTACGTTTTCATCCGCCATCTCGGTGAAGACGGAGTGGCAGCATTCAGTATTGCCTGTTACTTCTTCCCTATCATCTTCATGGTCTATAATGCCATTGCACAATCCGCACAGCCGATTATCAGCTATAACTTCGGAGCCGGACAACCCGAGCGTGTACGAAAGACACTGCATCTCGCCATTCGGACCGCTTTAATCTGCGGTATCAGCTTTTTCATTCTTACCGCACTATGCTGTCAGGACATTGTTTCGTTATTCATTGACCGCAGCTACGCTGCATTTGATATAGCAGTAAACGGGCTTCCTTATTTCGAAGTAGGATTCATTTTCTTTGCCGTCAACATGATTGGCATTGGTTATTATCAGAGTGTCGAAAGAGGTCAGCGGGCAACAATNATCACTCTTCTCCGGGGAGTCGTATTTATGTTGATCGGATTCTTTGCGCTCCCTCCGGTATTGGGTATACCGGGTATCTGGCTAGCCGTACCATTGGCAGAGTTATTAACCACTTTCTATATTTTCGGAATTTATTTGAAAGATCGTTTCATTGTCTGCCGACGATAAGTATCTTTGCAATATGAGAACATTCATTGAAAAACTTTGCGATAGATACAAGGTATCAGAAACCGATGTACAGTCTCTACTGAACTGTATGGAAGAGGTACATTTCAAAAAGAGAGATTTAATAGTACGCGAGGGGACAAAGAACTGTAATCTTTATTTTATCAAGACAGGAATATTGCGAGCCTATTATCATAAAGACGGAGTGGATACTACCATCTGGTTTGCTTCAGACGGAGAAGCTGCTTTCTCCGTCTGGGGCTATGTAGATAATGCCTACTCATTAATAAATATTGAGGTCATGTGTGACAGTGTGGCCTATTGTATTTCCCGAACAGCTCTGAATCAGCTATTCGCCTCATCCATCGGACTCGCTAATTTGGGGCTCCGCCTCATGGATCATCAGTTTCTTCAACAGGAGAACTGGCTTATCAGCTCGGGAAGCCCACGGGCTAAAGAACGCTATCTCAACCTTATCAAAGAGACTCCGGAATTATTGCAATATGTACCTTTAAAACATATTGCGTCTTACTTGTGGATAACTCCGCAGTCGCTAAGTAGGATTCGGGCGAAGATAGCATCTTCTTCTCTTTAATAGACGCCTCTAAAAGAAGTGGTTCTGTCAACATGATTAGTTATAACAGAACCACTACTCGGCATTATTCCAATCACTTAATAGAGAAATAACAACTGTTTTATTTCAATTATAAATCTGAGTCCGGAGCCAAATATTTAAGTTTTCCCCACGATTTATTGGGTTCATTGCCTAACCATAGCTCAAGCTTTCCTCCTTTCGTAAAGTCTGCATGATTAAATTGTGCATAATTCCATTCCATACCGTTCAATTGCGCACGTTGGATATAACAATTTTCAGCAGAATTATTGTGGGTAGTTATAGTAAATGTACTTCCTTCATAATAATCCCCATTCAGTTTGATTGTGATCTTATCAAAAATAGGTGAAGTAATATCGTAGTATGGAGTATCAGATTCCGTACCTGTTACACTAAATAGTCCAAGTGCCATCAATGTACTGACCCCTCCCATTTGACCTTCATCTTCATCATGACCACCGTACCCTTTATCTGGAGTAATTCCTCCATACGCACGTTCTTTTACCTGACGTACCCAATATTGTGTCAACCAAGGTTTTCCACCATAAGCAAAGATGTGTGCATTAGAACATCCGGGCTGATTAGCATAACTTACGTATCCTCCACTGTAAGCATAAACAAAATCTAAATCTCTTGCCTGCTCAAATGCGAAATTTAATTTCTCGCAAAACTTATCTGCTCCTCCCATCATCTTTACCAGCTTAGGCAGTTCATGAGACAAAGACCATGTGGCCTGCCAGGAATTCGCTTCCACCCAACCGTTTCCACTCAATGCATCCTGATGCAGCCATTCACCATTTCTCTTTTTCGGAAATACCAAGCCCAGTTCCGCATTGAATAAAGGAGTCCATGCTCGTGAGCGTTTTTCAAACATACGTGCATCCGAGTGTTTTCCCAACCTTGCAGCCATCCGGCTTGCTCCCCAATCTTGAAATGCCCATTCCAGAGTTTTACTTGCATTGTCCGGACAATAACCATGACTGATATAAAACTTTAAATCATCAGCACTCTCATAGCTCATCATTCCGCCAGGCATATGATTACGTTTTATGACATCAAATGTATGCAAAGGATCGGCTTTTTTCATAATTCCTTTCATATATGTACTTACCAGCAAGCTGGTAGCCGGACAACCGCTCATAATAAATGAATATCCACCCGAACATGCCCCACGAGGCAACAGCTTACCATTATCAGCATACTGAACTAAACAAGCAGATAAATCATCCATGACTTCGGGCCATGCCAGACCCCATAATACGTTTAAATTCCAGTGTGTCAACCAAAGCCCGTCAAAGCCATACATATTAAACTTAGGTTTTCCATCCGCCGTAAGTGGAAGACGACGTACCTTCATAGGTTCAGACGTACGTTTATTGACGTATTTATTTCCGGCATAATCCGGATAATAGCCATTCACATCATTTATTTTATGTCGCCCTAGCAATACATGCCAAAGGTCAGTGTAGAATTTGATGCGTTGAGCATCCGTACCACCTTCAACAGCTATACGTCCTAAAGCCTCATTCCAGACAGAACGGGTTTCTTTACATACCTTGTCAAAATCCCAATGGTTCAGTTCCGCATCCATATTGACTATTGCATTGTCTACGCTTGTATATGAGAATGCCATTTTAAAAAGCAACTCTTCAGCATTCAATTGTCCAAAGTTCAAAACCATACCGGCAGCATTCCCCGCAATAGCCTCAACATCGGGCAAGACACCTTTCTCATTCCATCCGTCAATGCTTTTTATGGGACGGTTACAATCTAGTACAAAGCTTATTTTTATGCTGTCAGGACCACCCCAAAAGCGTTCTGTCGTGAAAAATTCTCCTACAACACGTGTATTGCTGACACGCAGTAAGGTAGCTTTATCCATAGAGCAATTCCCTAAAACACTACCTACATCCACCAATAATTTGGCATTTACATTTTCGGTATAATTCAAACGGTAGAATGTAGCCCGCTCTGTTGCCGTATACTCCACCCAAGTCTTATACCGGTCCAAATACAGACGATGATAGCCTGGCTGAATTATTTCACTTTCATGTTTAAAAGGTGATTTCCATCCTGCCATACCTTCAGTAGGATTTATTTCCCCTACAACCGGCATAATGTTCGGACCGGAAATCATCCATTCATTTATTTGAGAGAATCCTAAGATATCCGGAAAATTATAATTATATCCGCCACCTCCCTGATTTTTATTGCGGGTGAAAGCATGAGCAGCCACCATACCAAAGGGACGTCCGCCCGGAGTACAGAAAAACCACCGTCCCCGGGTAGTTTCAATATAAGGGTCAACCCACTCTACATAGTCAGTTTGATTACCATGTGCGGCAAAAACTTCGATTTCAGACAACCCCAAATTCTTTCCATTCCCATCTGTTGCCTCAAAACGAATCCATTTCACCTTTTTCTTAGGGAAAGAGATACTTTTCGGGCTTCCATCATTGGGAATAGCTGTTACACTAAGCTGAGATCCATCACTGAAATGAAGAGTTCCACCGGCAAGGTGTTCAGCAAGAGATACCCGGTCATACAGCACCACTCGATCCACACACACTTCTTCATCCCATTCCAACTGTGCCCACGGGGTATACATGACTCCCCACGATGTAACACTTCCCTTGCAAGCCCACTCGCCCTTATCATCATACATTATTTTACCGTCAACCAGGTTGTCGGCAGCATAATTCTCATTCAACACATTAGATACCGTGACATGCGCCCGTGGGGCTATATTATCTTGTGCTGCCTGAAGTACAAGAATATTGCTGCACCATATAGCAGCTACTAGCAATCCTTTTATTATGTTTTGATTCATCATTATATTTTTATTTATTATATGTCTGCTCTCCACATTTCCGTTCTCCTACCGCAAAAGCACAATAGGTGAGATACAACACACAAAGTAAAATGACAATAACTCCAGCCGTAATTCCGGCGTTATCTATTGCAAACCCAATAACAGGAGTTACCACTCCCCCTCCGGCTACAGCCGTCAGCATTAACCCGGAAATCTGATTCATTTTTGTGGGACACTCTTGAAATGCCATCGAGTAAATAATAGAAAATACAGACGAAGCAAAAAAGCCAATTCCGCCAATACATAATAGACTAACAGCGGGATTCTGAACACTAATCAATAATACAAGCATCATGATACATGCCAGAATATTGACTTTGAAATAGCGGGCACCTGCAATGCGGGTCAGCAAGAAAGCACCGAGAAGAGCACCAACCGTTCTACTAAAGAAATATACTTGTGGAGCAAACTTCACTTGTTCCGCAGTCCAATCATACCGGATGCTCATTAATTTTGAACTGACATAATTTGTAGCGACATCCACACCTACAATAAAGAATATTCCCAAAAAAAGAATGAGTATGGTTCTATTTTTCAGCAGGTTGAAAGAATCAGAAACAGATACTTTACTCTCTTCCACCTGCTCTCTCCGAATGGGAGTAAACGTCAACCATAAAGCAAAGAATAATGTAATAGCGCCTAAAATGGGGAAACAATAATACCATTTATCATCACCAAAATGCAGGGTAGCAAATAATACAATTTCAGGACCTACCAACGAAGAGACAGCCTTGATAACCTGTCCGGCCGTCAGACTGCTAGTCAATAGCCGAGGGCTGGAAATAACATTATTCAATAACGGATTTAAAGAGATCTGTAATATGGCGTTCCCTATACCTAGCAAAACATACGCAATAACACATGTTACACTACTGTAGACCAACAATGGCAAAAACATCCCAACAACTGTTACCGCCATACTGGCGAGTACTGTATTTTTCCGTCCGTATTTACTCATTCTGTTACCAACAGGAATCCCTAAAAATAGAAACCAGATAAATACCATTGAAGGAACAAAACCTGTCATAGTTGGAGACCAATTAAAGCTCTTCTGCATATAGTCGGATGAAATACCGACTATATCACAGAATCCCATAACAAAAAAAGCGGCAAGCACGGGAATGGCTTTCAAATAAGAGTTATTCTTTACCATAACTATCACTTTAATATATGATCTACGGGTACCCAGAAGAAACGAGGCTGGTACAATGATGCCTTCTCAAATACCTTCTTCAAATCATAGGTATTAACGTTATAACACATCAATATTTTATCATTTTTCATGTATTGAGGATGTACCATTGTATTATAAGTCATCATACTGTCTTTTTCAAAATTAGGTTCATCGACCGTATAGAGCAATTTCTCATGACTAAATGCACCTTCAGGGCTGTCGGCAATATAGGAATAAATTTCTTTGGCATTTCCCGAACGATTTTGGGAAACCAACACAATTTTTTCATTTAGACTAAATACATTGAATTGCTCAGAGATATTTTTCTGAAGTCCTTCAAGTTTCGCTGTTTTAGTAGCATCCGCCTGCCAGCTAGCCCCATCCCAATACACAAAGTTCGCCAGCTTATTATCAACCAATTCAGCCTTCGCCACATGAACAACTGCCTTTGCTCCTGTCGAGTCCGACTTTGTTCCGTAAATGTAGATTGCATTTTGATAAGGCATCACTGCATGTCCATAGTGTACACCATTCTGATTGGCAGCAGGGATATTCATCTTATCAATGATCTTCATGGTTTTCACATCCAGACGAAAATAGTCACAACACATATATTCAAAACCAAAAGATCCCTCACCCACTTTCCTGAACTTGGACATGAACAAATGAAGAATACCATCTTTCACAAATCCATCTCCAGGCCAATACCAACGGGGTGAATCCCCATCCTGCTCTGCCAGTATATATGCAGAAGGATTCTTCAAATCACCACTATACAAGGTCTCCAGTTCTCCTTTCTCATTGATAATCGTAAAAGTGTTACCCATCACAAATTTAGAGTCTTTACTCCTTTTATCATCGACAACATCTCCAAAAAACGAGTCACCCCACATAAAAAGATTCCGTCCATCCTTCAAGTCTATTGATATAGCACCGTCACCTCCTGTCACTCCACTGCCAAGTCCAGGCATCAACCGTGTACACCACATTGAATCCAGTTCGACTTCCATCTGTGTTACAGATGACTTATTGTTGTTTTGGCAAGATACAAATAATGTACAGGCCAACAAATAGATAAACTTATTCATAATTCTATCTTTTTGGTTATTGTCCATAGCCTTCATTCTGCGTAATCATGTTTTGTGACAGGTCTATTTCTCTTTGAGGAATAGGAAATTTCACATGGTATTCTTTAGGAGTAGATTCCGGTTTGGCAGCCTTTATGATAGACACAAATTCTTGCGGTGTACACATCCTGGTCAAATCAAACCAACGATGTCCTTCCATCACAAATTCATGACGATACTCATTCAATACGGTCTTCTTAAATCCCTTATAGTCAGTAGGTACAGCCGTGGTCAGTCCGGCACGGTTCCTTACAGCATTAATTGCGATTACCGCCTCCTCATTAGCTCCTTGATTTATTTCATTCAAAGCTTCGGCTATAATCAAATACATCTCTGCTGTACGAATTGCCGGAAATATAGCCTCTGTATTATTCCCTTTAGGTTCGGCTTGACTATCCCAATACTTAAAAACATAGGGCTTATCGAAATCCTTAATGCTACCATCACTATAAGTAAAACTTCTCTTCAAAGTAACATCCAGGCGCTGGTCATTCTGCCGGTCAAAGCTATTCCATAAATCTTCGGTAGCATTTTCCCATCCTTGGGCATTGCTTACTCCGTCAAGGGCAGGCAATAAACGTACCAAAAACTGTGCACCTTTCCAACCTTCACTCAACGTTGCGCTAAAGTTTACTCCCCAGATTATTTCCGTATTAAAACGATTGGCCACTTTAAATAAATCACCGTAGTTTTCAAGCATAGGGAAATTCGGGATGACAGATTTAGCCTTGTCTACAGCAAGCTGGTAATGCTCCTGACTATGATGTTCTGCTGCATAAGTTAGATAAACCCTGGCTAACAAAGCTGATGCAGATGCAGGATAAGGTCTTCCTCCGCCAAAGCGTTCAGTGTACTTCAAATCGGTTTCAGCAGTCTTAAGATCCGAAAAGATCAATTCATAAATTGTCTCTTTGGAGGTCCGGCTAGTTGCATCTTCCTCTGCACTTTCAACATTATGTTCGCGTAAAGGAACATCACCAAACATCCGGATCAAATCAAAATACATCATTGCTCTAAAGAATTTTGCTTCGGCCACCAACTGATTTCTTAAAGTCACATCCATATCAATAGATGGAACTTTATCAATCACGACATTACAACATTTTATCGTTTGATAAAAATCTCTCCACAGCAATTCTACAGGCTGATTATATTGGTCTATTTGCATATTTTCCACCGATTGGTAGTCAATGCTGGTCTGATTAGTTTCCGAATTATCAGCAAACATATCCTGAAGAACCCAATAATCATTGTAGAAAGTACCACCATAGTTTTTATCCCATAACCCATTCGGAGCATATCCGATAATCAAATAATCATAAATAGCATTGGTGGCGGATATAGCATGCTGAGCTGTTTTATAATATCCTTCACTTGTAATATTCCCTTTAGGCACTTCGTCGAGGAAATCCGAACAAGCAGTGAACATGAATGCTCCACTCAATAAAATGCTTAATATGTATTTTTTCATAATCTATTCTTTTTTAAAAATTCATTCTTAAACCAAACTCATACGATTTAGACATCGGATAAGAACCATAATCAGCTCCCATTGAAAGATTGTCGTTAGAAAAACGACTTACCTCAGGATCATATCCGGAATAATTGGTGAACGTATAAATATTCTTTAATCCGGCAAAGATTGTAAGTCCCTCACAATAAAATTTCTGAAGGATGCTTTTGGGGAAAGTATAACTTAACGTGATATCTTTTATTCTGAGATATGAACCGTCTTCCACATAATGATCGGACAAAATAGTACCAGATGATTTAGTCGTGGCACGAGGATATTTATTAGTAGGATTCTCAGGAGTCCATCTTTCCAATGCTGCCACAGAATTATTTTTATGTCCGTCAAAACTTTCCAATGAAAACTTATTGAAGTTCACAATCTCATTACCTACCGCACCTTGCAAATAGACTGTCAGCCCAATGGATGAATGATCGCGCAGGTTATAAGTAAAGGTATTATTGAATCCGAAAGTAAAATCCGGATTAGCATTTCCCAACTCATATAAATCGTCCTCATTAATCACATTATCACCATTCTTATTGACATATTTACGATCACCATGTTTCAAGGTTTTTCCAGAGAAATATGGAATTTTAGACAAGTCTTCGCTCAATTGTGCTATTCCATCAGTTTTATATCCATAAATTGTACCGATAGGCTTACCCTCATTTATTTTAGTCCAATAGGTTACTCCCAAAATAGATGCCCCCGAAAGATTTTCCTGGCTTCCAGCTAAATCTGTAATTTCATTCTTATTGTAACCGAGAGTAAAATTCATATCCCAGCCGAATTTACCGGCAAAAGGTACTGCACCCAAAGCAAATTCAAAACCCTCATTACGCAGACTGCCAACATTCTTTACGGCTGTATCATAACCGGTATTAAACGACACAGGCATAGCAAGCAGCAAGTCGCGCGTATTTTTTCGGTAATAGTCCGCAGTTAAGGTAAGACGATTATTAAATAAACCCAAGTCAAAACCAAGATTCACCTGCGAAGTTGTTTCCCACTTCAAGTCTTGATTACTCAATGTATAAGGCACCACGCCGGTTGCCACTTCACTATTGCCAAAATACGCTTCTGTGTTATACATCAGCCCTTGCGAACTATATGGAGGAATTCCTTCATTGCCCACAATACCATAACTTACTCTCAACTTCATATTTGAAATGGCTTGCGCCCGCTTCATGAAATTCTCTTCTGAAATTCTCCATGCACCCGAGATTGAAGGGAAAAAGCCATATTTATTGCCCTTACCAAATTTTGAAGATCCGTCAATACGACCGGTCAGACTCATTAAATAACGACCACCGTAATTATAATTCACACGAGCCAAATAAGATAACATCTGCCATTCGGAGATACCCGAACTTGCAGCTTGACGCAACGCTCCTGATTGTATTGAGTTGAATCCTAAAAATCCGTCTGTAAAATCAGCTGTTGAAACTGCCGAATTTTCCGAGACAAAAGCTTGCGCTGTCATACCGGCCAAAGCGCTAATCGTATGCTTCTCAAAAGTGTTTGTATAGTTGACGGTATTCTCCCATACCCAGTTGTAACCGTCACGATTTCCTATGCTGGCATAGCCACCATTCGATTCTGCACGTTTAATCTCCCCGGGAGCAAAAGCCTGATCCTTTATATAGAAATAGTCAACACCGATACTAGTCTTAAAGGTTAGATTTTTAATTGGAACCCATTCTAAATAAGCATTAGCCAATGTCCGGAATGAAGTATTTCTATTTTTCGCTTCATAGGCATCTTGCACAGGATTACCCACATTATTAGTTGTAGTCAAATTGTTTTCATAAATGTAATCTCCGGATTCATTTCTCACGGGAAGAGCCGGATTCATTTCCAACGCCCAAGAAGTGATAGAAGAAGCAAATCCTCCTTCCGAGTTCGTTACTACACCATTTGAACGGCTATAACTCAGATTTACAGAAACGCCAGTCTTCAGCCATTTATTTATTTGCTGCCCCAGGTTAATACGAAAGCTTCCTTTTCCAAAATCTGAACCAATAATTATACCATCTTGCAACAGTAAATTACCGGAAACAAAATAAGTAGTTTTATCATTTCCACCTGATACTGAAATATCATAGTTCTGCATAGGTGCTGTACGGAATATCTCATCTTGCCAGTCCGTATTTAGTTTGGACAGATTATTCAACCCAGCAAAAACGGGATTTCTTTCTTCACCAGCATTGTCCGTTGCCTCATTTCCCAACTCGGCCAATTGGACCGCATTCAGCATATCCATTTTTTTAGTTACCTGCTGCAATGTGTATTTAGCTCCGATAGAGACTTTAGGCTTTCCATTCTTACCTTGTTTGGTAGTGACCAGCACCACACCATTCGCCCCACGGGCACCGTATATGGAAGTTGCAGAAGCATCTTTCAAAATTTCAATAGATTCAATATCATTGGGATTGATATTAGTCAAAGGATTAAGAGCCGGATTCTTTAAAGTCCCGGTGCTGAATGTATTTGCATCACTAATCACAGGAACACCATCAATCACATACAAAGGTTCATTGTTTCCATTAATAGAACTGGTACCTCTGATTCGAATAGAAGTTCCGGCACCTGGCTGACCCGAAGTGTTTAAAACAGCCACACCGGCTGCTCTTCCCTGAATACCCTGATCTAAAGAGGTTATCGAAGTGGAAGATAATTGTTCTGACTTAATAGTAGAAATTGACGAAGTCAGATCACTTTTCTTTTGCACACCATATCCTACCACTACCACATCAGCCAATACTTGCATATCATCTTCCAGCACTATGTGAAATTCTCTCTTTTGTGCGGTAACTTTAACGATCTTTGTTTGGTATCCTACAAAAGAAATCTCAAGTACTGATTTGTCGGGAACAGATAATGAAAACTCTCCATCCTTATTAGAAATGGTTCCATAAGTTGAACCTTGCTGTAAAATAGTAGCTCCGATAATGGGGTCACCCATTGCATCACGAACTGTACCCTTGACGTTCAAACTTTGATTCTGTGCACTAACACTTCCCAGAATAAACATCAACAACAATAAAGTTATGCTCCTAAATAAATTATTCATGTGTTTTTATGATTAGATTGTTTATTAATAAGATCCCGGATTACAAGACGCTACAATATAGTTATCCGGATTTTGTCCCCGATAAGGAGTAAAATCTTCAGTTTTGGATACTGGCGTATAAACTTCCAACACTCTTTCATTTGAAGAATAGCCATCCCCCAGCCCTGAAAGGTCTTGATAACTTTCCAATATCATTTTACGATCCGACAACTGTAATACATTATAATGAGTCATCAAAGCTTGGGACGGTGAAAACACATTATAGTGAATGGTAGATAGAGTCTTGACAGTAGCGCCGTCCATGGTAACCTGCCATGCACAATAGGAGTTTAATGTTTCCAAAGCAGCACTTGAGAATATGAATCCCCAATCAACCTGCCAAGTCAGGTCTGAATTAAACCGATGTATATCATCTTTCAAATCGGGAGTAGCTGTATCTTCTCCTTTAATAGTTTGTGATGCCAATACCCAGTCATATTTTAGCAATAACGGAATCTGCGCCAGCTCCACTGTTAAAACCAGATCTGCGGCATCCACCACACTATTATTCTCATCCATTCCATAAAAGGAGTACACTAATATTCCATTTTCATCACCGGCGATAATCTCCTCAGTGAATGTATATGGAAAGCTCAATTCCTTCACATTCAGTTCCTTTAAATAAGAACTGACTTCTTTTCCTTCGATACTTTTCTTAACCACAATTTTTGAAATCAAATCAGGATGAGACAATGACAGTTCTACAGAAACATAATCCCCAATCTTAATTTTCCCCTCCAAAATACTTAAGGTCAGTAACCCTGTCTGTTGCTTATCATCACTCTTACACGAAATAATTAATGATGATATCATTCCTAATACAATAGAAATGAAAATGATTTTTTTTAGTGTTTTCATATGATATTTAGTTTACGAATATTACGTTAAATCTATTTTTTGTAGCGCATAGGCATAAGCACCTCGCATAATAGAGCGGCTAGCACCTTCTTTACTGCACAGCACCAAGGTCTGTTTTAATTGATGATAGGTAGTAGTCAAATGAGTACCAGGAATGACAACCTGACTATCAGATAAACTCAAGAAACGAGCTCTCTCCGATTCATCTTCTCCATTATATACTTGCATAGAAACGCATGGAAACTTATTTCCCGAAAAAGTTGTCAGTTGTGCCCTAAGTTCTGTTATCAGAGCTGGTAATATATATTTTGAGGCTCCTGCGACTCCTCCACCTATAACCACCAGACCATCCACAACATTCAGTACCGAAGCAATAGCAGCACCTGCCATTATACCAAGTTCATTAAAACTTGCGATTGCTGCATGACTGTCACCTTCCTTTATACCTTCAGCAATGTCATAAATATCTTTTGGACTTAATGAAGCAGAGCTTTGTCCGGACAAATCGCTGTATACTCTTCTCACAGCGCGTATGCTAACACTTTCTTCAGCAAGCATATCCGGATATTTCTTATTTCTCATAAGCCAGATGTCCCCTCCACAACCATTATCTCCGGTCAACAAGACTTTATTTATAACAACTCCTGCACCGAATCCGGTTCCCAATGTTATACCAATCAAATTTTTATATTCCCTGCTGCAACCAGCTAAAGATAATTCCCTGTTTATCATAGGCAATGCACCCGATAAGGCTTCACCGTAAGCAAACAGATTTCCATCATTTTCTATAAAAACCGGAATTCCGTATTTATGCTTCAAAAAAGGACCTAATGCAACACCTCCTCTAAATGAAGGAAAATTGGGCAAATCTCCTATGATTCCATTCTCATAATCAGCAGGGCCCGGAAAAGCAAAACTGATCGCAACTGGGGGAACTGGTATAGCAGCTATCACTCTATCAAATCCTTTCACCAATACTTCCAGGCACTCGTCTAAGTTATCAGAAACTGCCGGAAGCCCTATTGGACTTATCATTTCATTATTCCCTTGAATGGCAGAAAATACAAAATTTGTTCCTCCTGCATCCAGAGTCAAAACTACCCGTTTATCATATTCATACATATACTATTTTAGGTTTAAAAGTTCAAGTACTAAAATCTGACATATGCCTTGATAGTGACACATTCCTTATCGCGACACTTTCCATAAGGTTTGATTGTATATTCGCCAACAGAAGCAGGAATGATAAATGTTTCCGCATAATGCACCACGAAAGGTTCAAAGGCGTGAGTAGGACTCTCAACGACGGCCTCTTCTCCCTCCAGCAGATTCAGCACATTTACACTGTCGTTTGTGTGATGCAGCACCGGTGACGAGAAACGGTGACGGCGGGTTTCGATAAATTCATTCGGATGCAATCCGGTACGTTCCTCAATCCACCCATCTCCGGAAGCCACTTCTTTAAACTGGTTGCGAAGATGTTCATTTACATATCCCGTATCCCGGTTCCAGTTGATTACGCATTTACCACGTTCCACATTGATTGGGCGTGGTTTTCCATCCAGTCCCAGACGTTGCCAGTCCCATAGTTTGAAAGTAAAGAGGTTCGGAGTCGAACTGATTTCAAGTACCATACTATTCGCACCGGAACAATGAATCGTTCCTCCCGGAATCAGGAAGTGATCGTGTTTCTTTGTCGGAATCTTGTTGACATACTTTTCTGCGTCGAACACCAATTCGCCTTTTTGTGCCTTACGCAAATCGTCGATCATCGCTTCTTTATCAACGCCCGTTTTCACTCCCAGATAAACTACGGCATCTTCTTCCGCATCTACCATGTAGTAACTTTCATCCTGTGTATAGTACATACCGAAACTATCACGGATAAATTGAGTGGTAGGATGCACCTGCAAACTCAAATTACCTCCACCTATCGTATCCAAAAAGTCGAAACGGATGGGGAAGTCTTTTCCAAAGCGTGCTTCCACCGGTTCACCAAGCAACTCTTTACTTTTCAGCAAAACCAAATCGACCGAAGGAAGTTCGAAGCGCACTCCGTTCACCTCAAAATAGAGGCTGTTTTCTTCGGGCACACAGTCAAAGCACCAGCCAAAATTTTCGCGTTCACGATCCAAGTCGCAAACTTCTTTCATCCATTGACCACCCCAGGGAGCCGGATCGAAGAAAGGAACTACCCGGAACGGTGTTTTCACCGTTGCCTCTACCCCTTTAAAGAAAGTATCCTTATCAATCATCTTCGGTGTTCCGGCCACATGGGTGTCAATCCAGAATTCTACCCTGTCAAACAATCTTTCCTTATACCTATCACATACTCTCCAATCATTGAAATAGCCTCTCTTGTATTGCAAAGAAACGGCATCTTTCCGATTGTCTATCCCTAAAGCTTTTACCTCATGCCGACGGAAACGTTGTTGAATTTCCCAACGTGCCATATCCGCATATACAATCATCGCATCCTGCGGAGCCACCATGGCAGCTCCCGTACCTATTATTACAATAGTATCCTCCGCTTCACTAATTTGCTTTTGCGCAGCAGCCAATTTATCCGCATCAAAATAATCTTCCAGCTTCAAATTGGTCACATAGCCAAACAACACATCTTCCGTCATGAAGCGTTCCGTCAAAGTTTGGATCTCTTGTTCCGGTTTCATCAAATCACGTACATTCATCACCTTTCCGGAGAATTCTTTTGAAAAAGCATCCAGCACTTCTTCTTCATATACTCCAGTATATAAATCCACTGCCAGCACTTTTCTTGCATCCATTTGCTTTTTTAACACAGAAATGATAGCATCCCAACCCTGAACAAGCATCCCCGCCAACTTCGTAGAAGGAAATTTATCATAATTAGCTTTTCTCATATTATAGTTGTTTTTAATTTTATATGTTCATACATATTTTAGATTGTGCAAATATATAGATTTTATTTTTATTCCAAACAAAACTTGGATTATTTTTTGATAAATCTTATATTTGCTGAAAATAAACCAATCCGGATAGATATGAAAATAGACCATAATAGTGATAAGCCTCTTCATATTCAAGCAGAAGAGATACTTAGAAGACTCATAGAATCTGAAGAGTACAAAAACGGGAAGCTATTTCCCAATGAAGTCGAATTGTCTGAACAATTACACATTTCAAGGAACACATTAAGACAAGCTATCAACAAACTCGTATTTGAGGGACTTCTAGTACGAAAGAAAGGATACGGAACGAAGGTGGTAAAGAAAGGTATCGTAGGCGGAGTAAAGAACTGGCTTAGTTTCTCGCAGGAAATGAAGATGTTAGGTATCGAAATTCGTAATTTCGAACTACATATCAGTTTGAAACGTCCGACTGAAGAAATCGGCACATTCTTTAATTTAGGTTCTAACCCTGATGCCCGCTGCGTAGTAATGGAGCGCGTCAGAGGAAAAAAGGAATACCCGTTTGTCTACTTTATCTCTTATTTCAATCCGAACATTCCATTGACTGGAGAAGAAGACTACACACGCCCATTATATGAAATGCTGGAAACTCAATATAACATAGTGGTAAAAACCAGCAAGGAGGAGATTTCAGCGAGACTTGCAGGGGAATTTATCGCAGAAAAACTGGAAATAAAATCCAGCGATCCTATATTAATAAGGAAAAGATTTGTTTATGATGTGAACGGAGTGCCGATTGAATACAACATCGGATACTACCGGGCAGACAGTTTTACTTATACAATAGAGGCGGAAAGATAAAGAGTATGTTCATACATACACGATATAAAAAGACTATTTTAAAGGCCGAAATTCTTATCTTCCTTTAAAATAGTCTTTTTACATTCCATTTCTTTGCATTATGCTTTATCCATCATTTATCATCTCTTCTCAAACCGACCAACAGAGTGTCCGGCAAGAATCCGGTCCAAACTTTCATCCACAACACCTATCATCTGAAGCTTGGACAATAAATGATAATAGGAGATTTTTCCTACTCCTTCTATTCTCAACAGGCTTTTCCACCCTCTTCCCGATACGATTTCCAATAAGTCCTTTACCGTTCGAGCATCTTGATTATACAAGACATTAGCCAACCGCGTATCAGCTACTTTACAAACGGGTAATTGAAGTATCCACTCCTCCTGCTCAATATTTATATTCTTATTATTATCTGCCAAAGATAAAAAACGGGCATTGATAGCACGTTTTCGATAAGTAGCCAATATATCTTTCTTCAGTTTTAATCCTTTAAGTATAGAGTTATAAATTTGCAATGTCTTTTCATAGGTAATTCGATGCCTACCAGCCACTTTCTCTACTGATTCTCCTATAGAAATAGAATAGAAAACATTGCGGGCAACAGGGTGAAGAATCAATGCTGCCAGTTCACGAATGATTATTTGATATAGAGGTTTACAAGTCTTCTGTGTTCTCAATACATATAGCAGATCATCGTATTTGGAAATGATAAAGTCACGTTCCAATTTCTTTTCTTCTACGATTTTGGAAAGGTAACCTGCTTCTAAACCAAGTCTTTTGTGAGCTTCCAGATAAGCATCCAAACTCTCATCATCCAAAAACAACTGATCGTTGATTCGGGAACTCGTAATATATCCAAGATTTGCCCAATTCTTTAAAATAGCTTCTTGGATGTCGCGTCTTTCAGACATCTGTTTTGTTGTGAGCCAATTTGACATAAAAAAACGGAACTAGATTAATAATATCAACTAGTTCCGTACCTTTTATTATAAAAGAGTACGGAGCTGTCACAATCCCGCAAACAGGAGGTAGTAGCGGCTACCTTTCAGACACGGGCAGACAGCCCGTACCCTATGAGAAGTCATAGAAGTACAGGCGTCTCCCGGTGTCTGAAAAAAAATCCGCTACGATTTCCTGTTCACCGAGGAAACGCACAATCGCATACCATAAAACGGCATGCTACGTTCCAATGACAAAGGTACAAATTCTTTTCGGAAAATAACAAGAGAGATTTATAAATGTTTAGGAAAGAAAACGAATGATGATTGTATAATTAAAGCGTATGTATATAAAAAGCAGGCTTCAATAAGTTTTTCGTTTCATATATAGAATAAAAGGTGTGTCGTTTTGTTTCGTATACAAAACAAAATATTTGATAAAGCTGCTCTAATCTATTTCATAATATCATTCAAGTCAAAATAAAGCAAACGTGTAGCAGAATCCACATCTTCACTATTCAAAGGAATAAATCCATTCTTATCATAAAAAGAAACAGCTGCCGCATACACATCTACAGTTAAAAAGCGACAATCCGTTTTATTTTCAAGTACATTACTTACAGCTAACAAAGCTTCCCGATAAAGAAAAGATTCGTATTTTATTTTTTTAAGATTTTCATTGCCAGTTCATAATCTTCCAACCTTTTTCCCGCTGCTCCGGCGTTTCACTACGCTTCTCTTTCATCCGTTCTTCAAATCGCCGAGCATCTTCTCCGAAAAGTATCGGAGTTTCCTTAATTGGTCTTGCCATACCTATACAACTCCTTTCTTTTGGTTTATACGCTACTAAAACAATTGAATAAATCAGGAAGTGCAAGTTATTACGAAGTTATCTTTTACTCACCAGCTTTATTTTGCATACGAAATAAAGTAAATAGCCTGTATTATTATTTTGTATATAGAACAAAAGACGTACCTTTGCTCTTGCAAGCAGAATATAAAATAAAAAAAGGATAACAACAGCAAACTATAAAAGCATCGAGAATCATGAACAAAAAAATTGACTTTAACGACGTCCCAAAAAATTATTTATACTGCACCTATAACAAATGTCCGCGCCGCAATGAATGCCTACGCCATCAAGCTACGCTCCGTATACCGCAAAACGTTCCTGATTTCCGAACAGTCAATCCCAACCACATAATAGGAAACGAGAATAACTGCAGTTTTTTCAAGCCATACCGTACTTCACGCTTTGCCTGCGGAATAGACCACATATTGGACAACATTCCATATTCTACGGCTGTCATCATCCGCAAAGAATTATATTCTTTGATGGGGCGCAGCATGTTTTACCGCATCCGCAACAAAGAACGGATGCTGCATCCTGACGAACAAAAGCAGATTATCGCTGTCTTTCTAAAACATGGTATCGAAAACAAACCTGAATTCGACCAATATATTGATTTATTCGATTGGTAAGACCTTTATCAGAAACACTATAAAACGGCGTTTCCGGATATTCTGACAAGGGACAATACTCACACCTATGAGAAAAAATACTCATACCAATGGGAATATATTCTCATAGGTATGAGTATTTTTTCTCATAAGGGTAAGTATCATTGAGAATCTTATCATATCTCCGACGAGAGTTGTCCCGCCGCTTTCAAATAAGCCACATAATTCACATACAATTGGAAATGGGCATCCACTTTCGTCTGATAAGCCTGCTGCCAAAGCACTTGTGCTTCCAGATAATCCGAAAGAGTTTCCAGTCCCACTTCATATTGCTTACCACTGACTTTCATATTCTCCTCTGCCTGTTCCAGCGAACGTTCGGAAAGCTCCGTTTCCAACCGGGCCTCATCCAGATTATTGGCAGCTTGCATCAACTCCAGCAACATCTTTTCATTGACATTTTCCTGTTCAAGACGGGCTTGTTCCAACTTCACTTTGGCAGACTTTACTTTATTGGTACGTTCGCCAAAATGAAACAGAGGAACAGAGACATTCAGGAATACGGAAAAAGCACCCTTCTTCATCAAAGTTTCATCATTGACTTCCAATCCGTGAAGATAATCATAACTACCTCTGACGCCGATACGCGGTAACAGCTCACTACGATTCAGCTTTACCTCCTGCTCGGCAATGGCTATTTGTTTGTTCAAGATTCCATATTCAGGACGGGCGGTAATATCAGAAACCTGCACTTTCCATTCCTGCTCCACTTCCGGAAAATCATCAGATATATCAATCTGTGCTGTCAAAGGGCGTCCGATGTAATGACAGAGATTCATACCCGCAAGACGGAGGGCGTTATCAGCCTTTCGCAAAGAAAGTTCACTCTCGTTGAGCTTCACCTGCACTTTCAGTACATCATTTTGCGGTTTCATGCCATGTCGGTGAGCACTCTTCACATTTTTGAAAAGTTCCGTTAGTAAGTTATGATATTTTTCCGCCACTTTTCTCATTTCCTTGGCTTTCACTAACTGCACGTATGCTTTATCTGTATTCAGAATAACTTCCGAAGTAGTTAAGGCTTCGTTCAAGTGTGCCATTTCTTTTCCCAGTAGTGACATTTTATAGGCAGCACGGATTTTTCCTCCCATATAAAGAGGTTGCTCCACTTGTATACCGCCCGAGTAAACAGTTCCGACCTTATAATCCAGATTCAATCCGGGAAAATAAGCGAAACCGCTCGATACCAGTTCTCCGGTAGCAGGATTGGGCAGGAAAACCGGAAGGTTTCCTCCCGGAACTCCGAGACTTCCATCCGCTGTGCTATAAATACCCGTTCCGTTGGCTGTAAAATTAGGGAAGAAATTGGCTTTATAACTAAGAGACATCAATCGGGCTGCTTCCGTCTGCTTATTAGCGGCAGCCATATCCTTATTATATTTCAGTGCCATTTCACGGCATTGCGCCAGACTTAGTTTTTCTTGCGCGGCAAGAGAAACCGACAGGCCGAACAATACACCCGCTACACTAATGGCTACAAGAATTTCTTTTTTCATTTGTCTGTCTTTTTTATATGAAAGAATAATGCATACAAAATCGGGATAAAAAGCAACGTTATCAACGTGCCGAACAGCAACCCACCCATGATAGAAGCCGCCAACGAACCAAACATGGCATCCGGCAACAATGGAATCATTCCCAAAATCGTAGTCAGCGAAGCCATCATCACGGGACGGAGACGACTTTGCGAACTGTCTATCAATGCCGTCACAGGTTCTACTCCCTGATTAATCTGCAAAGTGATCTCATCCATCAAGACAATACCGTTCTTAATAATCATACCGATCAACCCCAATGTACCGACGATAGCCACAAAGTTGAATGTCTTCCCGGTAAGCAGCATTACAGCAACAACACCGACAAATACCAGCGGAATAGTACAGAAGATGATAACCGGTTTCCGGTAATCTTTGAACAGCATGATTAGAATGGATATCATCAGAATGATAGCAAACGGGAAATTCTTGAACAGATATTGCATAGACTTTGTGCTGGCGTTCCTCTCGCCTTGCCATTGAAGCCGATATCCGTCAGGCAGCGGAATCTGTTCAATCTGCGTGGCAATGGATTGCCGCGCCTTCTCCGTTTCTACCCCCGGAACAGGAGAACATTGCACCCGTTGGCTACGCTGCCCGTTATAACGGGGAACCACCGGATCTTCCCACTTCACATCAATCCGCTTACTGATTTGTTTTAACGGAGTTGTTCCCATCAACGTTTCCACCAGTTCTTCTTTTGATAGTGTTCCTGTCTTCAGTTTCATCATCATTTCCTGTGTCAGCAAACCGTTCAGAGAAGGAAGAGACGAGAATATCTGCGTATTGTCCAGGTTTTCAATCGGATTTCCGTGTTCGTCCAGGCAACGCAAGTAGATATTATCTTTGTGAATACCTTCGTAGAAAGACCCGATAGGGATGCCGCTGGTAGCGGTCAGTAGAGATAGGCTTACATCATTACGGCTCAATCCGATAGCACGTGCCGCAGGCTGGTCATATTCAATAGTCAGTACCGGAATTTGCGGTTCCCAGTCCGTGGTAATCAGGTAAACATCCGGGCAATTCTCCATAATCTTGCGGGCACTGTCTGCCAACTGATGCAAAACAGCAGGATCAGGACCGGTAAATTGCGCTTCAATAGGATATTTTTTGAACATCAGATTGTAGCGGTTCATCTTTACGTAAGCATCCGGATAATGTTGTGAAAGATATTGTTGAATTTCCGCCATGTTATCCACCAAATCGTCCGGAGAGGTGAAGTCGATAATCAGTTCACCGTAAGATAAGGAAGGATTGGCTACGTTACGCACCAAGTTATAACGGGCAGGTGTACCACCGATAGAAGTAGTGACGTGTGTAACTTCCGGACGCTTTTTCAGGTAAACTTCGATTTCTTCCAAGTCATGTGCTACACGAGTGGAGTTAGTCCCTTCCGGCAATTTATATTCCATGTAAAGCTGATCGTAGACCATATCCGGGAAAAAGCCCTGCTTCATAAACCGATAACTGAAAGCCGAAAGCAATACCAAAGCAATCATTGTAAACACAAAACTCCAACGATGTGCCAGACTGAATTTCAATAATGAACGGAGCACAGCATAAATCTTTCCTTCATACACACGTTTTCCGGCAGCAGTAGTTGCCGCAGAGATTTCCGGATGCAAAATCCGGTCAGCCATCAACGGGACGTGCACCAAAGCCAGCACCCAACTAAGCAATAAGGAAACAGCGAGTACGATAAACAAATCGCGCGTATAAACGCCTGCCGTATCAGGAGACATAAAGATAGGAAGAAAAGCGATGATGGCAATCAGAGTAGCTCCCAGCAAAGGCATCGCTGTCTGCCGTCCGATGGCAGTCATTGCCTCCATCCGACTCTTTCCGGCTTTCAAATCTACCAAAATACCGTCGATGATAACAATCGCATTATCCACCAGCATCCCCATCGCAAGCACGAACGAGGCCAATGAAACACGCTGCATCGTACCATCCATAAAATAAAGGAACAGGAAGGAACCGAATACCGTCACTACCAAACTGATACCGATAATCACCCCGCTCTTAAATCCCATAGCAATCATCAGAATAACAACTACGATAATCACAGATTCTATCAGATTAAGAATGAACGTCCCCAACGAACTGCCTACGCGTTCCGGCTGATAGAAAACTTTATGACACTCTACTCCTGCTGGAAGGCGTTCGACTTTCAGTTGCTCCAATTTCTTTTCCACTTGATGCCCCACTTTGATAATGTCGGCATCCGAAGAAGCGGCCACCATTATTCCTATCGCACGCTGACGGTCATAAAACAATTCGTTGCGGGTAGGATCTTCATAATCTTTCTCAATACGGGCTATATCACTCAACCGCAACTGATCGGCATCATGTCCCTGAATCAGCATACGACCGATATCCTCCACCGTCTTAAACTTGTCACTGACTGTCACCCGGATACGATTATCGCCATTATCATAGTAACCAGTATAAGTCGTTTGGTTCTGTCCGTTCAATGTGGCTAGCACTTCGGCGGGTTTCACACCCAAGTTAGCCATCCGGTCTTGCAAAAGAGAGATATTAATACATTCGGGACGTTTACCGTATAAGTCGACGCGTTCCACCCCATCCAGTTCGCTGACTTCACGTTTCACCAGTTCTGAATAATCAGACAGTTCCCTATCGGAAAGTCCGTCACCCGTCAAAGCGAAAAACATTCCGTAAACATTTCCAAAATCATCTTTTACAATAGAAGGACTGGCACCTTCGGGAAGTTCTGCCTGTGCGTTCGCCACTTTACGACGCAACAGATCCCAGCATTGTTCTACGTCCGTCTCTTTGACAGTCGTTTTCAGTTCTACCTGAATCAGGGAGAGATCGTTGTAGGAATAACTTTCCACATTATCTATATTCCCCATGGAGCGAATATTCTTCTCCAGTACATCCGTCACCTCTAATTCTACCTGATGCGCAGACGCACCGGGATAGGTGGTGACTACCATGGCAAGCTTTACCGTTATTTCTGGGTCTTCCAGTTTACTCATTTCATAACTGGAATAAGCTCCTCCTACAATCAGTACGGCAATCAGGAAGTAGATTAACTTCTTGTTCTCAAATGCCCATTTACTAATATCAATCATAGCAGTCCTCCCACATTGGTTTCAGCAGCCGGAAGAAGCGGTTCCACCTGTTCTCCCTCTTTTACATGATGCACCCCCGAAGCGACAACCAAATCACCGGGATTCGCTCCGTCTGAAGTAATCAGGCATCTGCCGTCGCTAAGCAGACGGGTGACGGTCACATCACAACGGCGAATAGCGTGACTGGAAGCATCATAAAGAAAGATACTCGTACGCCCGTTCTCACGAAGAATCGCTCCACCGGGAACCGACAGGTTACGCACATCTCCTTCACTACATTCGATAGTTACCATTGTATTCATGCCGGGCGATGGAACTACCTGTTTATCTTCTTTTTTCAGTTGAAGCCGCATGGTGTACAACTGATTGGCATTTGCCTTAGGGGTGACACTAATCAGTTCCAAAGCATATCTTTGATGAGGATAAATATCGAATGTACAATAGTAGCGGGTAAACTGCTGTCGACGAATATATTCCACTGCCGGAAGATTAATCTCCACCTCCGGGCTTCCCTCACTGATGATGGAAACGACGGGCATACCGGCAGCTACCGTCTCATGGGAATCAAAAAGACGTTTCTGCACATATCCGCTAAAAGGAGCATACAAACGGGTGTATGCCAACTGGTCTTTAGCATGGTTATATTTGGCGGTAATCTGTCTCAATCCGTACACGGCCTTATCGTTAGCATCCGGTGTTGTCACATTTTCCTTATAAAGTGCCATCACCCGTTCCGCCTCCGCTTTCACACTTTGATATTCTGCTTCTGTCGCATCCAGCTGAATCTGATAGTCTGTCGGATCTAATTCTGCCAGTAATTGCCCTTTACGCACATAGGCACCGTCATTTACATGCATATACTGAATAGTACCACTCACCCGGAAAGACAGACTTATGTCCTGTGCCGCTTTCACCCGTCCCGGAAACTGCAAAGCTATTTGTCTGTCGGCAGAAAGTACGGTATCAATCTTCACTGCCGGCTTACTGTCTGTGTTTTGTACACGTTGCCCACACGAAGTCAACAGAACTGCTAAAAATCCTGTTAATAAGAAGTCTAATCGTCTCATATTTTCACTTATTAGTTAGTTGCCACAAAAGTATCCCAAGCAAACATGAGGAGAAAGGTTGATTTAGACGAAACATTGTTCTATTTGTACGTTACCTAAGATAAAAAGCCGAAATAGTTTGCTATTTGTATTTATTTGTTTATTACTTTGTAAAGAAATTCATTTCAACGAAAAGGAATATGGAACCACTGATGCCATTCAAGTATGTTATAATATCTCCGGAAGATACTTCCATGAAAGAAGGATGCATTATTTCCGAATTCAACCAATGCGGACTTTTCCTCTGCCAGAAAGGACAGGCGGAAATCCTGTTGGGAGGTAGACCATATCAGATTAACAAAAGGAATCTTTTCATATATACAGCAGCCAACCTTCTACAGATACGCCAAAGAAGCGCAGACTTGGAAGGAATCATGATAGAGGTCGACCTGGATTATGTCATACCAATAGTAAACAAAGTAGCTAACTCGGAAAATTTGCTTTATTTGCGGGAAAATCCCTGCCTGTCGCTCTCTGAAGAGCAATATACATTTGTAGAGAACTTGCTCAAATCTGTAGAAAAACGAATTAACAGGGAGAATATCTGTAACAGTTCCCGTCAGAAACAACATTTAATTTCTGAATTAATCAAATCCTGGGGACAGGTGATATGCTATGAGTTATTAAACATTTATTTCAGTAACGAACCCCAAACACCACTGCCACAGGATAAAAAGGATAAGATCTTCCAAAATTTCATGATTACCCTTTATCGATATTATCGTCAGGAACGTGATGTTACTTTTTATGCAGACAAGCAATGCTTGTCCGCCCGATATTTTTCTTCTGTCATCAAGGAGAAATCAGGGAGCAGTGCTTTGCAGTGGATTATACAGAATGTCATTACAGAAGCTAAATATCTGCTCGATAATACCGATTTAAGTATTAAGGAAATAGCAACCAAACTCAACTTCCCCACACAATCATTCTTCGGGAAATATTTCAAGCAGTATGTCGGTATATCTCCTAAAGAATATCGGAACAAACTTATCAAACAGTAACTTTCTTAAACTGCCGGAACTGCCACCACAACATTCCTCCGGATATAAGACTAGCCGCCAAATCTGCCACAGGCATACTGGCCCAAACGCCCATTTGTCCATAATAGTGAGGTAGAATCAATAAACAGGGAACGAGAAATAACATCTGCCGCGTCAGCGACAAGAAAATGGCTTTACTTGCCATTCCAATACTCTGGAAGAAGTTGGAAGCTACCATCTGAAACCCAACAATCGGGTAGAAAAATACCACAATACGAAAACCTTTAGAAGCAATGCTGATTAACTCTTCGTCCGAAGTAAAGATGGAAGATACGATTTCCGGAATAAACATACCGATCAGAAAACCAATCGTTGTCACTACAGTTGCACAACAAATGGTTACTTTCAGTACTTCCGTCACACGAGGATAGAGCTTCGCACCAAAATTATATCCCGCAATGGGCTGCATCCCTTGGTTTAGTCCCAATACAATCATAATAAAGACAAAAACAATACGATTAACAATACCGAATGCACCGATCGCCAAATCACCTCCATGCTCTTTTAATCCCTGATTAATCAGAATCACAATAAAGCAAGACGCCATATTCATCAGAAAGGGAGACATACCAATAGCCAGCGAATCCAACACGATTTTCCGTTTCAAACGAAAAATCCCCTTTTTCAACCGTATCAGTTCATCTTTGCGGCAGAACAGATGAAGCTGCCAGACCAATGCAATCAACTGCGCACAAACCGTAGCCGTAGCCGCCCCACGGATTCCCCAGTCGAATACAAAAATAAACAATGGAGCAAGCAATACATTGATTATCACTGTCGTTATTGTTGCCATCATCGCTTTCTGCAGATGGCCCGAAGCACGGAGCACTGCATTCAGCCCCAGATATAAATGGGTAACCACATTTCCGAGCAAGATAACCTGCATAAATTCACGGGCATACTTCACCGTTTCATCGCTTCCTCCGAAAAAGTAAAGTATCGGATCGAGAAAAGGAAGAACGATTACCGTAAAAGAGATACCTATAATAAGGTTTAATACAAACACATTTCCCAAAACCTGCTGTGCGGTATCATAATCTTTCTGTCCTAGCTTCACCGAAATCAATGTAGCCGCACCGACACCGACCAACGAGCCGAAAGCCGCGGCAAGATTCATTAGCGGGAAAGTTAATGCCAACCCGGAAATAGCCATCGCACCTACCCCGTGACCGATAAAAATACTATCTACCATATTGTAAAGAGAAGACGCCGTCATGGCGATAATTGCCGGAATGGCATACTGCATTAAAAGCTTCCCAATCTTTTCCGTACCCAACGCAGTGGGTGTCTTTTGTCCTGTCATACCTATTAGTTTGAGACGGCAAAGATACAAAAAAGAGGTGGATTACAGGATATATGAGAAAAGTTTCGTATTTTTGCCTCCAAAATTGAGTTAATACGTAACGAAATGAATATATTAGAACTAAGTGAACAGGAAATCATTCGACGCAACAGCCTGAATGAGCTTCGTGCGATGGGTATTGATCCATACCCTGCAGCAGAGTATGTAACCAATGCTTTCTCTACAGATATTAAAGCTGAATTTAAAGACGACGAGGAGCCACGCCAAGTTTCCGTAGCCGGCCGTATCATGAGCCGCCGCGTGATGGGTAAAGCATCTTTCGTTGAATTGCAAGACTCTAAAGGTCGCATCCAGGTGTACATCACCCGCGATGATATCTGCCCGGGAGAAGACAAGGAACTGTACAACTCTGTATTCAAACGCCTGCTCGACTTAGGTGACTTTATCGGTATCGAAGGTTTCGTGTTCCGCACACAAATGGGTGAAATCAGTATCCATGCTAAGAAACTGACTGTACTTGCAAAGTCTATCAAACCGTTGCCTATCGTTAAATACAAAGACGGGGTAGCTTATGACTCTTTTGAAGATCCCGAACTCCGTTATCGCCAACGCTATGTGGACCTGGTAGTGAACGACGGTATCAAAGAAACATTCCTGAAACGTGCCACTGTTGTGAAAACATTGCGCAATGCTTTGGACGAAGCCGGTTACACGGAAGTGGAAACTCCCATCTTGCAATCTATTGCCGGTGGAGCAAGCGCACGACCGTTCATCACTCACCATAACTCACTGGACATGGATCTTTACCTGCGTATCGCAACAGAACTTTATCTGAAGCGACTGATCGTAGGTGGTTTTGAAGGTGTATATGAAATAGGTAAGAACTTCCGTAACGAGGGTATGGACAAAACCCATAACCCGGAGTTCACTTGTATGGAACTCTACGTACAATATAAGGATTACAACTGGATGATGAATTTCACCGAAAAGTTGTTGGAACGTATTTGTATCGCAGTAAACGGTAGCACAGAAACAGTGGTTGACGGAAAAACCATCAACTTCAAAGCTCCTTACCGCCGTCTGCCTATTCTGGACGCTATCAAAGAAAAGACAGGATATGACCTGAACGGCAAGAGCGAAGAGGAAATCCGCCAAGTCTGCAAAGAACTGAAGATGGAAGAAATCGACGAGACGATGGGTAAAGGCAAGCTGATTGATGAAATTTTCGGAGAATTCTGCGAAGGTACATATATCCAGCCGACTTTCATCACCGATTATCCGGTTGAAATGTCTCCGCTGACCAAGATGCACCGCTCTAAACCGGGACTGACCGAACGTTTCGAACTGATGGTGAACGGTAAAGAGCTGGCTAATGCCTACTCGGAATTGAACGATCCGCTGGATCAGGAAGAACGTTTCAAAGAACAAATGCGTTTGGCCGACAAGGGAGACGACGAAGCGATGATTATCGATCAGGACTTCCTGCGCGCTTTACAATACGGTATGCCTCCTACATCGGGTATCGGTATCGGTATCGACCGTCTGGTGATGTTAATGACCGGACAGACTACCATTCAGGAAGTATTGTTCTTCCCGCAAATGCGCCCGGAAAAAGTAGTGAAAAAAGACGCTGCTGCCAAATACATGGAATTGGGAATCGCAGAAGACTGGGTTCCGGTGATTCAAAAAGCCGGTTACAACACAGTTGCCGACATGAAAGATGTCAATCCGCAGAAGCTGCACCAGGACATCTGCGGCATTAACAAGAAATATAAATTAGAACTGACCAATCCGTCGGTAAACGACGTAACTGAGTGGATACAGAAAATTTAATAAGTTCTTCATCCAAATCCATACAAATGAAATTACCCGGCAAGATAGCGATAATGGGCGGAGGAAGTTGGGCTACAGCCATCGCAAAGATGTGTCTGGCCCAAGAGGACTCTATCAATTGGTACATGCGGCGAGACGACCGCATTGCCGATTTTAAACGATTAGGGCACAATCCGGCTTATCTGACAGGAGTGAAATTTGATACGAGACGCATCACTTTCAGTTCCAACATCAACGATGTTGTGAAAGAATCGGATACACTGATCTTCGTCACTCCCTCTCCTTATCTGAAGGCGCATCTGAAAAAGTTGAAAACCAAGATAAAAGATAAGTTTATCATCACCGCTATCAAAGGAATCGTACCCGATGACAACGTTATTGTATCGGAATACTTCACAAAAGAATATGGTGTGCCACCAGAAAACATAGCAGTCCTTGCAGGTCCCTGCCACGCAGAAGAAGTAGCTTTGGAGCGACTCTCCTACCTGACTATCGCCTGCCCTGATAAAGACAAGGCACGTATCTTCGCACGCCGTCTGGGAAGCAGTTTTATCAAAACATCTGTCAGTGATGACGTGGCGGGTATCGAATACAGTTCGGTGCTCAAAAACGTGTATGCCATTGCTGCCGGTATCTGTAGCGGACTGAAATATGGCGACAACTTCCAGGCTGTATTGATTTCTAACGCCATTCAGGAAATGAATCGTTTCCTGAACACGGTGCATCCGTTGAACAGAAACGTGGATGAATCTGTTTATCTGGGGGATTTATTGGTGACCGGCTACTCCAACTTTAGTCGTAACCGTACTTTCGGAACGATGATAGGTAAAGGGTATTCCGTGAAGAGTGCGCAAATTGAAATGGAAATGATTGCAGAGGGTTACTATGGTACGAAATGTATCAAAGAAATCAATAAGCATCATCATGTCAATATGCCGATACTGGACGCTGTGTATAACATCCTATACGAACGTATCTCACCAATGATCGAGATTAAATTGCTGACTGACTCTTTTAGATAATCTTTAAACAAGAACGATATGATTAGTTTAAACATTGAAAAGACATTTGGATTTATCTCCAAAGAAAAGGTTTTTGCTTACGAAGCTGAAGTAAAAGCCGCACAGGAAATGCTTGAAAAAGGTACAGGCAAAGGTAATGACTTTTTAGGATGGTTGCATTTGCCTTCTTCTATCACTAAAGAACACTTAGCCGACCTGAACGCTACAGCAAAAGTATTAAGAGATAACTGTGAAGTAGTAATCGTTGCCGGTATCGGTGGCAGCTATCTGGGTGCCCGTGCCGTAATCGAAGCTTTGTCTAACAGCTTCACTTGGCTGCAGGAAAAGAAAACGGCTCCTGTCATGATCTATGCAGGACACAATATCAGCGAAGATTATCTGTACGAACTGACTGAATATCTGAAAGATAAGAAATTCGGTGTCATCAATATTTCTAAATCAGGAACTACTACCGAAACTGCTCTTGCTTTCCGTTTGCTGAAAAAGCAATGTGAAGATCAGCGCGGTAAAGAAACTGCAAAGAAAGTAATCGTTGCTGTGACGGACGCTAAAAAAGGTGCTGCCCGTGTTACAGCTGACAAAGAAGGATATAAAACATTTATCATCCCTGACAACGTAGGCGGACGTTTCTCTGTACTGACTCCGGTTGGTTTGCTGCCTATCGCAGTAGCCGGATTTGATATCGACAAACTGGTTGCCGGTGCTGCCGATATGGAAAAAGTATGCGGATCGGACGTTGCATTTACTGAAAACCCGGCTGCTATTTATGCTGCTACCCGCAATGAGTTGTACAGGAATGGCAAGAAGATCGAAATCCTCGTTAACTTCTGCCCGAAACTGCACTATGTAAGCGAATGGTGGAAACAGCTTTACGGAGAATCGGAAGGAAAAGACAATAAGGGTATCTTCCCTGCATCGGTAGATTTCTCTACAGACCTTCATTCTATGGGTCAATGGATTCAGGAAGGCGAACGTTCTATCTTCGAAACTGTGATTTCAGTAGAGAAAGTTAACCACAAACTGGAAGTTCCTTCTGACGAAGCAAATCTGGACGGCTTGAACTTCTTAGCCGGCAAGCGTGTGGACGAAGTGAACAAGATGGCCGAACTGGGAACGCAGCTGGCTCACGTAGACGGTGGCGTACCTAATATGCGCATCGTACTTCCGGAATTGAGCGAATACAACATTGGTGGTCTGCTCTATTTCTTCGAAAAGGCTTGTGGTATCAGCGGTTATTTGTTGGGCGTGAACCCATTCAACCAACCGGGTGTGGAAGCATACAAAAAGAATATGTTTGCCTTGCTGGACAAACCGGGTTATGAAGAGGAATCAAAAGCAATCCGTGCAAAACTATAAATCAAGAACGTTTTATAAACGGTAAACTATAAACAATGAACGGTGAACAACTATGCTATATACATGGATTTGTTCACCGTTCATTATTATATTCAATTGATTGCAGTTTCCGATTGTACCGCTTATTGCCCGTTGTACCGTTTACTGCTCACCACTTCTACTTCTCATCTTCCACTTTCGTCTTCAAACCGATTTCTTCCTGTGCTCCTTCACATTCGGCTTTGGAAGAAAGATAGAACTCTAATTTCACATCACCGTTCTTATCTACCTGTTTAATGGTCGCAATCACCATAATTTTGGCTTTTGACACCCCATCCTTAAAACGAAGCTGTCCTTTTTCCACATCTGTCAGATTTCCCTCTGTAGATACTTCTGTTTGCTCATAAAAGAGTTTGGTATCCACTTCATCGTCATTCTGAAGTTTAAAGGTTTTCAGTTCTGCCCCATTTCCATCCAAAAGCAGAAAGGCTTTCACTTCATCTCCCACTTTCAAGGCGGGCAGTTCCTCCCTCTGATTCGCATAGTCTTTTTCATCGGAACTGGTATTTTCACCGTCCGATTCGATCTTCGCATAAAGCTTTTCTATCTTGATAACAGGACTTTCCCCACTATCAGAGCAGGCGCCTAAAAACAATGGTAGCAACAATAATACTCTCTTTTTCATGCTATCGTCGAGTTTATAACGTTACAAAAATACACATATTCTTCTAAACAGCAAATAATTATGTAGTTAATCGCTTGGGAGCGTCATTTGCAACTATCTTCCCTTTCTAACTTATCTCTCATTTTTTATCGTTATCTTTGCCTCGTATACAGTTGTAGATGAAGCGAATCAAACTTAAAAAACAAATAGAATGGCAGGAAATTTATTAAAGAAGTCCAGTGGACTCATGCTACTATGTAGCGTATCATTGCTAATGATAGTCATGACCGGTTGTCAGGAAGCCAAACTCAAAACTGTAATCGGGATAGCCAACAAACAGTGTCCGCTGGACATGGGAGAAGTCGGCAATATTACCAGTATCATCTACGACGGGGATAACGTAGTGTACACTCTCAACATGAACGAGGAAATTACCAATATTAAGATTTTGAAAGATAATCCGGAAAGCATGAAATCATCTATCAAAATGATGTTTCAGAATCCGGCTGCTGATGTAAAGGAAATGCTGAAATTGATGGCTAAGTGTAATTCCGGATTACACATGATATTTGTAGGGAATAAGTCGGGCGAACAAGCGGTTTGCGAACTTACTGCCGAAGAATTGAAAGAGGTTATCAATACAAATGCCGACCCGGCACAAAGCGGACAGACAAAGCTTGAAGCGCAACTGAAAATGGCGAATCTGCAATTTCCAATGCAGGCCAGTGAAGAAGTCGTTGTCGAAAAAATCGAAATCATAGGTGAATCGGTTGTTTATATATGCAGTGTGGACGAAGAGTTGTGTCCTATCAGCCAGATTGAAGAAAACGCAGCTGAAGTGAAAGAGGGTATTGTGTCAACGCTAGCAAGTCAGACCGATCCTGCCACCCAGATATTCATAAAAACCTGCGTGGAGAACAATAAAAATATTACCTACAGATATATCGGCAAGGATTCCGGGAAACAATACGATGTAGTTATTCCCGTGTCTGATCTGAAGAAAATGCTCATAAAAAATAAAATATCATCTTAAAAAGATTCCGCAACGTACAAAGTATGAAAAAGAAACTGAAAGCCGTCCTGTTTGACATGGACGGCGTACTCTTTGACTCTATGCCTTATCATTCGGAAGCCTGGCATAAAGTAATGAAATCTCATGGGCTCACTCTTAGTCGCGAAGAAGCATATATGCATGAAGGACGGACAGGAGCCTCTACAATCAATATTGTTTTTCAACGTGAATTGGGTAGAGAAGCCACACAGGAGGAGATAGAAAGTATCTATCAGGAGAAAAGTGTTTTGTTCAATTCATATCCCGAAGCAAAGCCTATGCCCGGTGCATGGGAGTTACTGCAAAAAGTGAAGAAGGACGGGCTGATTCCGATGGTGGTCACCGGCTCCGGTCAGTTATCCCTGCTCGAACGGCTGGAACACCACTATCCGGGAATGTTTCACAAAGAACTGATGGTTACAGCGTTCGATGTAAAATATGGCAAACCCAATCCCGAGCCGTATTTGATGGCTTTGAAAAAAGGAGGGATCAAAGCGGATGAAGCGGTTGTAGTAGAAAACGCTCCGTTAGGAGTGGAAGCCGGACACAACGCGGGTATTTTCACCATAGCAGTCAATACGGGTCCTTTGAACGGGCAAGTGTTGCTGGATGCCGGGGCTGATTTATTATTTCCATCCATGCAGGCACTTAATGACACCTGGGACATGATGACTGAAAATGACATCTAAAAGCTGAAAAGAAAATTTATTCTTCAAAACAGAAGAAAAATATTGAAAAGCAGGAATATAAATAGTATTTTTACGGGAGTTTAATTCGCTTAGATTCTATCTAAGCCAACGCAGATTCTACTATGCAAAAGTTATTATCTTTACCACCCAATTTGATCCATTGCTTCCACGAACTGGAAGAAGTTAACCATACCGATTGGTTTTGTACATCAGACCCCATAGGGAGCAAACTAGGCTCCGGCGGCGGAACCACATGGTTATTGCAAGCTTGCCATCAGGCATTCGCTCCACAAGAGTCTTTCAGCAACTGGATAGGACACGAAAAAAAAATATTGCTCCATGCAGGCGGACAAAGCCGTCGGCTACCCAGCTACGGCCCTTCCGGCAAAATATTAACTCCTATCCCGATCTTCAGTTGGGAAAGAGGACAAAAGCTGGGACAGAATCTGTTATCATTGCAGCTCCCGCTCTATGAAAGGATTATGAATCAGGCTCCGGCCGGTCTGAATACGCTGATTGCTAGCGGAGACGTATATATCCGTTCGGAAAAACCGCTTCAGGATATTCCGAACGCAGATGTAGTATGCTACGGGCTGTGGGTGAATCCTTCATTGGCAACTCATCATGGCGTGTTTGTTTCCGACCGGAAAAAACCGGAGGTGCTCGATTTCATGTTGCAGAAACCTTCTTTGGAAGAGTTGGAAGGATTGTCGAAAACTCATCTTTTCCTGATGGATATCGGCATCTGGATTTTGAGTGACCGCGCCATAGAAGTATTGATGAAACGGTCATTGAAAGAAGGTACGAAGGATATTACTTATTATGACTTATACTCGGACTATGGTTTGGCTTTGGGAGAGCATCCTAAAACGAAAGATGAAGAAATCAATCAGTTATCCGTAGCTATATTGCCGTTGCCAGGTGGAGAATTCTACCATTACGGCACAAGTCACGAACTGATTTCTTCTACTTTAGCCATACAGGACAAGGTACGGGACCAAAGAAGAATCATGCACCGGAAAGTAAAGCCAAATCCGGCTATCTTTATACAGAATTCCATCACACAAGTTTCTCTTTCTGCCGACAACGCCAATTTATGGATTGAGAATAGCCATGTGGGAAAAGAATGGAAATTAGGTTCCCGCCAGATTATTACAGGAGTTCCTGAAAACCAGTGGAGCATCAATTTGCCGGATGGGGTTTGCATTGACATTATTCCTATCGGTGAGAATGAGTTTGTTGCGCGTCCGTATGGATTGGATGATGTATTCAAAGGAGCGTTGGACAAAATAACGACTACTTACCTTAATGTTCCTTTTACCCGTTGGATGGAAGATAGAGGAATTACCTGGGAGGATATAAAAGGGCGTACAGATGATTTACAATCGGCATCCATCTTCCCCAAAGTGGCTTCTGTGGAAGATTTAGGCATATTAGTACGCTGGATGACCTCGGAGCCACAACTGGAAGAAGGGAAAAAACTTTGGTTGAAAGCAGAAAAAGTTTCTGCAGACGAAATATCCGCAAACGCCAACCTCAAGCGTCTTTACGAACAGCGCAATGCTTTCCGCAAGGAGAACTGGAAAGGATTGGCGGCCAATTATGAGAAGAGCGTATTCTATCAACTCGATTTGCTGGATGCCGCAAATGAATTTGTACGTTTCAATCTGGGCATGCCTGACGTCTTGAAAGAAGATGCTGCCCCCATGTTACGGATACACAACCGGATGCTTCGTGCACGTATCATGAAACTACATGAAGACAAGGATTGTGCCAAAGAGGAACAGGCAGCCTTTCAACTGCTTCGCGACGGTTTATTGGGGGTAATGAGCGAACGAAAGAGCCATCCCATACTCAACGTTTATTCCGATCAAATCGTATGGGGACGCAGTCCTGTGCGTATTGATGTGGCCGGAGGGTGGACGGACACACCTCCCTACTCTCTTTATTCAGGGGGAAGTGTTGTAAATCTTGCTATCGAACTAAACGGTCAACCACCGCTACAAGTATATGTGAAACCATGCAAGGAATATCACATCACTCTTCGCTCTATCGACATGGGTGCAATGGAAGTGATAAGGAATTACGAGGAACTGCAAGATTATAAAAAGGTAGGTTCTCCATTCTCTATTCCGAAAGCCGCCCTTACATTGGCGGGCTTTGCACCGGCATTCTCTACGGAATCTTATCCTTCTTTAGCTAAACAGCTGGAAGATTTCGGTTCAGGAATCGAAATTACTCTGCTGGCTGCTATTCCTGCGGGCTCTGGCTTGGGAACCAGTTCCATACTGGCATCTACCGTGCTCGGAGCAATCAATGATTTCTGCGGATTGGCTTGGGATAAAAATGATATATGTAGTTACACATTAGTATTAGAACAGCTCCTGACCACTGGAGGAGGTTGGCAAGATCAATATGGCGGTGTCTTTTCCGGTATTAAGTTGCTTCAATCCGAAGCTGGTTTCGAACAGAATCCATTAGTACGCTGGTTACCCGATCAGTTCTTTGTTCATCCTGATTACCGCGACTGTCATCTGTTATATTATACGGGAATTACTCGTACTGCTAAAAGTATTTTGGCAGAGATCGTCAGTTCCATGTTCCTCAATTCCGGTCCGCATCTAAGCTTGCTGGCCGAAATGAAAGCTCATGCAATGGATATGAGTGAAGCCATTTTACGAAGTAATTTCGAGAGTTTCGGTCGTTTGGTCGGCAAAACCTGGATACAGAACCAGGCATTAGACTGCGGAACCAATCCACCGGCAGTAGCAGCCATTATCGAAAAAATCAAGGATTACACCCTGGGATACAAACTCCCCGGTGCAGGTGGCGGAGGCTATTTATATATGGTAGCCAAAGACCCGCAAGCAGCCGGACAAATCCGACGGATACTGACGGAACAAGCCCCCAATCCTCGTGCTCGTTTTGTAGAAATGACTCTTTCTGATAAGGGACTTCAGGTTTCAAGAAGCTAAAGAGAAAGCGTTACCATATTGCCGGTCAATCATCCGGAACCATAAAAAACAAGCTTGGACAGATTCAAACGAAATGTCCAAGCTTTAATTTTTCAACGCCATAATGATCTGTTTTACATGTTGAGACTTGAAATAACTGTAAAGTAAATCATAATAATGATAAAAGCAATAGCTCCGATAATCAGCGCAACACTACCCCATTTCTTTTTTCTAGCTTCTTCCATTCTTATTTATATTTATTGGGATTAATATAATTTATCGTCAAATGTCTACATCTGGAAAGCTATGAACATACTACTACAGAATATCATTCCTTACTTTTTCATATCTACAAAGTTAGCATTTCTCACGAGAATCCTTTTATTTAAATCAACTTTTTCATTCTATTTAGGCTAAATTATGCAACTACATACAATAATAACTAACTAGGTTTGAGAAAATGCAAAGCAAAATACATGACTGACTATCTAAGGATTATGAATGTAAATATCAAGAATATGAAACACATTTATTTTACTCATTACCGCTTTTATATCACACAAAAACTGTACATTTGCACTATAAATAATATACTAGACTAAAAAAAGGATCAAAAACAAATAAAATATAAAGATGAAATTACTTAAACTATTATTCTTATCCGCCATCTTGCTATCCGCATGCAACAATGACTCGACAGACACTCCGGAAACAGGAGAGCCCAAACAGATTATCGTAGAAATGGCCTCCAATGATTTTACAGATGTCTCCGGCACATATACTCTTGAGAACAATAAAGAATACTGTACTCGGGAAGACGGAAAATATAAGATATTATTGGTCAAGAGTACATATATAAATAAGGAGGGAAAGGAAAAGGATATTCTTACCTATGGCATTCTGGATGTAGCAAATAAAAAATACATCTGCTATACAGCCAACATAGATGTAGCCCAAAGACTTGAAAGAGACTGGGAATTTTATAATCAAATAACTAATCCGGATTTTCCAGATGACCCAAATAGACGATTAGTTTGTAATTCTTATACAAAGAAAGACTAATAATAGAACCTCTTACGAGATAAAAGAAAGATTTCACTTTGATAGTCAACATATAACATTGGTTTCTTGGGAACAACAATAGACCAACAAAAATCAATTACAAGGGCTAAATCCTGCATTTAGTTTTAGTTATCCAAGGTATAAGAAAACAGAAATCCCTCAATAATCAACTGATTATCAAGGGATTTTTCTGTGACCCGGTGCGATTCAAACGCACGACCTTCAGAACCGGAATCAGGCATAGTAACACCTTTATCTTTAATAGTTGTTAGTTTGTTTATACTTTCTCTTAACAGCCTATAGAACAACTATAGACCAACAATAGTAGTATTACTGCTATGCTAGTATCATACTACTAATAGCACTTGGAGTGTGCTAAGTTTCTTCCTTTTGTTTCATAACTAAATCAGTTTAAAGTGTTATCTCAATAGGTCTAAATCTGATTTGTGTATCAATGAAGTAGAGTTTATCATCAATACCATACAGCACATTATTAGGTACTGCATCAAAAACCTCATATTCTGCATTGTGATATTCATCCTCATAGACCATTTCAAAGCCTAATGCTTGCATGTGTTCTGCTATTTCTTCCTCTGTAGCTTCTCTTTTAGCTCTGACATAAGGTTGAACTAACACAGCACAAAACTCATATTGACTGTTATAAGCAAAGCCAATCATCTGATAAGTGACATTGCTAAAGAATAGGTTATGAGCTTCTATCCTAATGAAGAAGTTCTCAAGGTCTTCACCTGCATACTCAAAGTTGTTTAATTTGAATACAACATCTTCATGCCCTGTGAATACTTCATTTTCTCCCCCTTTACTAAGGTAAGATAAGGGGAGAGAGTTAATGTTAATCCATAAGTTATGTTGAGTAGCAAATAGTTTTAGCTCTTCAATTTGCCTTCTCTTATAGCCTTCTGCTGGTTCAACATTTCCTGTTGCTTCTTTTTCTCTTCTAATGAGATTGGTTGCTTCTGCCAAGAGGTTATTGACTTGAGAGTACTCTCTATCCATTGCTTGTGGAATTCATTAATATATGTTCTATCCATACTTTAATCTGTTAAAGTGGTTGATGCAAATGTAGTAAATCAGTCTGATTTATCCAACATTACACTTCTATTTATTTAGAACACCTTCTCTATAGATGAGATGTAGCTATAATGGTAAGGATAACCATAACATAAGTCTTATTGCTTTCATAATTATTCTTTTTTCTTCATTTTAAGATACACCTTGTTGTCTTTTGTTATTATAAGCACTGGAGAATACTCATTAAATAGTGATACTTTTGGATGAAAGTCACCCTCATCATAGTTATTCTTTTCCATAAATAGCATTATATAATCTCTGGCATTATCTATAATAACTCTAGCTGTAAGTTCAGGACTTTTGTAATCCATATATGAGAGTTTATACCCTTTATCTTCAACAGAACTTAGATCTACTATATACTTTATTTCAAGAGGTACTATTTTAGCTATATAATTTTGAGTATCTGATGACCCCTGATGGTTATATAGTATAATTGCTGTTACTACAAATCCTATTGCTAATATTATAAGGAGTATTGTTTTTCTTATTTTATTCATAATTGCTTACTATTAGTTTGTTGAAATTAATCACCCACTTGTTCTCCAGTAGAAAGTCAGTTCCAAGCAAGCCATGTACCTGTATGCCACTTTCATCTTCAATGCCTTTAAAGGTATCAAGTAAGGGTCTTACACAGAACTTGGGCTTATAAACCTGACCTTCAAAAGTGAAAGGTAGAGCAACCATATCTACCTTATGCTTAGTTCCTTCTATTCCACTGATATAATAGTCACCAACTGGTTCTACTATATCCTTGAAATATTCTACTACAGTACTGTCTATCAGGCTACAGGTGCTTCCAGTATCCAAGATGAAACAAAGGTATTTATTTTCTATTTTCACATGGATAATAGGAAGTTGTACTTTATTTAAACCATTTATTATAGAGTACATAATGTTAGTCCCAGTTGGAATATTCTTTCTGCCAAACGACTTCTCCTCTCTTATTGATATATCCTTCAATCATTAATGCTTCTCTTTTAATTTCGAAGGAAGCCAATCCTTTTTTGAAGGAAGAGCAATTGTCATATTTACATGGAATCTTTACCTGAAAGGTAGTATCTATATACCCCCAAAGATTGTCTTTTTTAATAGCCGCATAGTTCTCCTTAAATGGTTTTACTTCTTCATATTCTTCTGATATAATATTCATTCTTTTATCAACAAATACCCAATTAGTACTATCTATTTTTACTCCTGCATAACCATTGCCAAATCTTGTTATATCTATTAATGTGCCATCTATTAGATAGTTGCCATTCTCGTCAATGAAATTATAACCTAAATTTAGTTTTCCAAGATGATTATAAGTACAAGCAATTCCATCATTATAGGGATAAATTGTTGTAGTCATGTTGAAGGGAGTACCTATAATTTTACCTGATTTATTGATGATAATGGAAGACTTAGTAAAACTAAATTTGCCATCATCTCTCCTTTTCATCTCTCTGAATTCAACAATAGCCTTACTTTCTCTAAAAGTGGATGCAGAAGAGTATTTACTTTCAATAACAAGATTACCATTAATATCAATATATCCCCATTTAGGTGAATCTCTTAGACCTTTATTTAAAACCTGAACAGCGGCTAATCCTTCAGTAAATTGATATCCATCCTTGTATTGGGGAGTGATAATAGTTTCTCCTTTAGAATTCATATAACCAAATAATTTCGTTATGCTGTCTTGGTATAAAATCCTATCATCAGAACAGCTTAACCATTGTAAATTTAGTTGTTTACCTTTTGATATTAGTTCTTTTATACTATTCCAATCATTCTCAATATTTTCAAATTCATAAATTAGAGTTGTGTCAATAGCTAATTTATTATCTAATGAGATATATCCATATTTGTATCTAATCTTCTTTTGTTCAGATAGTAGATTAATAAATGATGAAGCCTTCTTACTCGTGAGAGTATCGGAAAGTATAACACAAGTGGTATCAACAATAATTAATGCTATTCCTTCATTAAAATATGAGGCATATAAGTATTGTGGCTTTATAACTTCATTACCTAAGCTATCAATGTATCCATATTTTCCATTTTTATATATAGGATATAAATTTGTGGGGACTTGACTACATGAACATAGTACTAAAGTACACCATATTAATAATAAATAGGAACTATAATTTTTCATTTATTCTTTGATTTATGTCATCTATAATAAAAGATAGCATTTGATTAATTTGATTGATATTGCAAGTAAAAGGATAACCATAGCCAGTTTTAGTAATAGCTATGTAACTATTATGAGTTGGATTACTTTCATCGTTTGCAAGTGATAGTTTTGACAAATCTCGAATAATTAGTGAATGTGTTATTGGAATATTATCAACATTCACTACTGGCATAGAGTTAAGAAAGGCTGTTAACTCTTCTGTAATCAAAATTCTTTCCATAATAAATTTCCTTTTGTAGCATACTACAAAAAGAAAGTGTGAGCCTAACCTTATTGGGAGTCCAAGGTATTACCACATACCTACAATCACACAATATAAGGGAAGCCCACACCTAATGGTATGAGTATCCACTACTTACTGCTGTGATTGTTAGTCTTCAAGGTGGTAATTTTAGGACTGTCACAAGTAAGAAGCAAACACTTCTTTTCTAATATGTCTTGTTAAACTTCTATTTCATTAGTTGTCATTTAATTAATACTGTTGCAAAGATAGAACTTTCCAGTAATACTTCATCATTTGACTGCCATAATTTAATAGGTTTCAAAGCATATTAGTACCATAGGTGCAGGCTATATCCTTATTGTACAAAGGTAAGCTTAATTATTTACTTTCTATATGCTAAATTGATAAATAGAGCACCAGTAACTATCAATATTAGCCACTGTAATATCATATCCAATGCTGTCATATATACACTAGTTAAAGCCCCAGTCCATTACAGAACTAGGGCTATCAACAACAATAAAATCACATAGTAAGAGGCATATAACCTCTTAATCCTTAAGTATCATACTGGTGAGGACAAACCCTACCAGAATCAAGATAATCTCACACATAATTCAATCAACATTTAATTTAGTCTAACTTACTAACTATTGCTACAATTCATGTTTACATACTTCACCGAACCTCAAGTGGTTAAGTTATTATAGCAGCACTTCCCTCTATCCTGTAATCAAATACCATCAACCTATATTAGAAGAGGCAGTCAACTTCTATTAAACTGTCCTCTGATTTGCCATTCTGCATCACTTACTTTGTATATATAATATGTAAGAAAGTGAGACAAGAGAAATTTCCCATCATAATGGTATAATAACAGTAGAGGGGAATGGATTTAATAGAAGGTAGGATATTGTAGACCTTAGAAGGTTAAGTATTTATAGTTTTCCTTCATCATAATAGGAGTAGTATTCCTTCTCTGGGCTTAAGATTACATGGTCTGCTACATGAATCTCCATGAGTTCTGCTGCCTTCTTGACCTTTTCAGTCAAAGCATCATCCAAAGTACTGGGTTTCATGCTTCCAGAAGGGTGATTATGTGCCAATATTACCTGTGTTGCATTAGCCAATAAGGCAGCTTGTAATATCAACCTCACATCTACATAAGTTGCAGATATTCCACCTTCTGAAATAGGTACTATACCCAGTACTCTGTTAGACTGATTAAGCAGTACTACTTTAAAGCTTTCCTTGTATTCTATTGTATCATCAGGGAAGTACTTTATCAATAGTTCATAGGCATCTTGTGAGCTATTTATCTTGTATCTAGTTGATGATTTGACATTGCTTTTATAGCTCAATTGAACCTCTGCTACATTCATTATACTGTCCATAAGATACACTAATTAATGAACCAACTATATTCATTCTCACCATATAAAGCCTTATTAAGTCCTTCAGCCAATTGGGTGGCATTAAGTGACCTGTCCAAGAAGTTGTCAATGTAGCTACTTTTATTAGCTCCAGTTAGTAAGTTGTACACATTCCACATGCTAATTTCCCTGCTGTCCAAAAGGGTGCTAAAGTTATCATCATTATAATATGCTTTGGCAACTAATCCTATCTGGGTATCAGTCATTAGCATCTGTGGTAACTTCTTCTTCTGGTCTACAGGTAAGAATTGATATAATCTGCATCTACCTAAGAATTGTGCAAATTGGGACTCTCTCATATAGCTATCCTTATAAGCTGACATATAATACAAGTGTTGGGCTATATTGTACTCTTGGAACAGCCTCACCACTGCATTGAATAGTTCAGTTGTACTCATAACCTTTAATTCTGACCTGTAACCATCTGTTGATACACACATGTTACAGCAGACTAAGTTTTTGAAGCCAATGAACACCTTGAACTTCTCTGCACTCTTCTTGCTGTACAGATTCATGTGATTATAAGCTCTTACTCCACCTATGGTTAAATTCAGTCTGTTACCTGCAATATCCTCATATATGGTAGGTATCTCAAAACAGAACATCATTCTCTCAAAGTAGATGGTTTTATCAGATTCCAGTAGCTGATTTACTGGCTTATGAATAGCTTCCGGTATTCTGCCTTTGATAACATGGCTTACCCTAATGGCAGGTTCTTCTATTCTCTCATTGGAGAAGACTTTATTAGCTGCTTCCCATACAGTTTCAATGAAACTGGAGTGTGATATAGTAACCTCATTGTCCTTAGAAAACACAGGTGTAATACATTCCTCTTTGAGGTACTGCATGGTTACTTCCTTTGTATTAGCTTCAATAAAAGGTAACTTATTACTTTCTCTGGTGCTTATGGAATCAGCTTCTACAGGATTTGTTGACATAATACCTGTGTTGATGACTTCCATTGGCTCAACTATTTGAACATGAGAGCCTTCTTTGTTGATTCTATTAGGGTATATCAGATTAGCTCTGACTGGCTGCAACTGCATTATTTCCATATCTAATGTAATTAGGGGTATAGTTAATAGTTGGTTGATTCTTTTGTACCTGAAGTGCTGCTTTCTTCTGCATGAATTCTGATGTTAACTGCTGATACCATTCAGGATAAGCATGATAGATGGCAGTCAGTTCTTCAATGGTTTTACTGCTGTTAATCTTGCTCCTTATCATCTCCAGATTGACACCATCATTACACCAATCTGCTATGTTCTGTCCTGTAGTAGGTGTAATGGTAAAGTCAGGCTTACCTATAAACAGGTTTGTCCTGTCTTTGGATGCAATAGTCTGGTGCTTCATATTAATATCAAATACTATGGTAAATTCATAATCTATACCATCTCTCATGACTGCTTTTAGTCCTACTTTCTCTGGTATCATCTTGCCATTCTTCTCACTTAGAACATAGTCCTGTTTGCATCTCATAGTGCATATAATATGCCTATTGGATTGTAGAATTTTCTGCATGAAAGCATTGATTCTGGGTGTCACCTTCTGCCAATTAGTGAAGCTGTTACCTTGTAATCCTGCATGGTATTCAAGCAAGTTATCCCAACACTGTGAGATGCTATCAATTATGATAACTTCCATACCTGCACCTTCACATATTTCAATAGCTTGTATATAAGTTTCAGGTGTAAAGTTATCACTTAGACTTAATACATTATAAGCACCTAAGTGAGCATAAAGGTCAGCACTTCCATTCTCACTGTCAATAATGGCTATCTTAGTCCAGTCATTACATAAACCATAAGCTAAAAGCAATGCAGAATAGGTCTTACCTGAACCTGCACAGCCTTGTAAAGCAAGCTTAATTTTAGCCTGCTTCTTGGATGAAACTCTTAAATTCAACATATCTGAATAGGATTAATTGTTATACACAGTCTATAAAGAAAAAAGGAAGCAAGTCCTAATAAACTTGCCTCCTTGAGGTCTACATTGAGACCTGTCATAAAGTTGCTAATGTCATAGCTCCACCTTCACCTCTTTGATGCAGCATATAGAACATATCACCTGTATCTGGTGAACATACTTGAGAGATAACAGGATTGGTTACTTCTCCATTAAGAAATTTGTCACTTGCTGCACCTATTTCACAGCCATAAACAAAGAAGCACTTCCCTGTATGAGGATTTTGCTTTACCTCAATCTTACTTACTCCCTTTTGAGCCTTGAACTCATTCACTGTCACTGTCTCTAAGAACTTTAACTTTTCCATAATCTTGTATTTTATTGTTGTGCAGACAGACTATTCTGCTGCTGTTGATTCAGTTACTATGGTGGGGTAATGAGCTAACTGTAATGAGCTTATAATGTAAATCCAATATTCCCCAATATGCATAGGGGGACTATCCCACTCCTAAGGTAAGGGGAGGGAGACTTTGTGACTTAGAGTGCACTTGTAAGTATCAAATTGAAGAAAAAAATAAAAAATTTAGAAGTATAATATATCAGGTGACAGTAAGAAGTGCTATATATTAGTTATGTACATATAAAGCAATCCCCTGCCTTCTGGTGGGAAAACAGGGGATATTGGGGTATGTATCATTCATTCATCATTAATAGTATCAAGGTAATGCTTGATTTCATCATCATCTGGTACATGTGATATAACTTTGTCTATCCAAGTATCGTGACCCAAATGAGGGTACAGAAGGACTTTAGATTCCATGTGCTCAGTCCATGCTAGTGCCATTGGAACATCATAAGAAGACCAGATTACTTTCTTCTCAATCAATAAGTCTCTATACTTTTTATATGTATTCTTTGCCATATCCAAGTGGCTATAAATGGCTTTGTCTGATAGGTCTACCCTGAACTCTTTGTTAACACAAAGGCAGTATAACCCTATCATAACTCCTTTCTCTTCTGGACTTAAAGAGCTGTCACTGAATAACTCTGCCCATATAATTCTGAAATTCTTAGGAGGATTGGGTAGATAATAGATATTCCTTCTAATCTCTCTTTGCTGCTGTATAGTCTCTACTCTATATCCTTTATCTTCTAGCTCCTTTAGTCTGGGGATAAAGGAATCTTTGATATAATCTGTACTTACTCCTGTAAGCTCTGACAACTGACTGATAGTAGTATCTGTTGTCATGTAATTGCTTTCCCTTTGAGGATAGGCATTAATATAGAGACCTGCTAATAGGTAGAGCTGCTTTGGATTGAAGTACCTGCAAGCTTCAATGGGGATGATAGTGAATTGTTTAACTATTGTCATTAATTCTGATTTTATAGGGGTCAAAATCCACCCCATACTAATTACCTACAGTAATAAAGGATTAAAGGTAATTAGTATAGGGTGATATTTGACCCTAAGGTTGCTTCTGTTGATAGCTAATGTCATATTAGAGATATATCACTCCTATAACCATCTGATTATCAAATGTAAATATAGTAAATAAAGTCTATAATACCAATATTCTTATCATTTATCTGATTGTATATTAACCTTCTATAACACAAATAACTTTAACAAGTTATTCTCTTTGGTAGCTATCCTGCCAGTATGTTCTTTAAAACCTCTTGGATTCTCTCCTCTGATGGTGTACTTATTCCCAGATGTCCTGTCAGTGGCATATATGCTTTTCAATAAGGCTACATACTTTCTAGGTTTCAGTACCTTATGTAGATGATACTGGACTATAGGAGCTAATATCTCTTGTATCTCACTTGCTGAATAGCTCTTATTTAAGGTGAAACTTCTTCTTATTGCAACCTTGAAAGGATGCTCTTCATCTAGTGCCCAATACATAACTGCATTATTGAGATTCTTGTAAGCTATATTGTTACTTGTTCTAATCTCCCATAGCTGATGTAGCAAACTATCAAGGTCAACATATTTGTAGAGCTTAATGAATCTCTCTAAGAATATCTTTGTCCTGCTTCTACTTTGCCTAATGTATAAGTGCAAAGTATTGTCATTCAACTGCCCTGTGGTTGATAATACTTTGATGTTATCTATGGCTTCTTGAATGTAACTATCTGTCAACTTATTCTGTGCATCCTTATTGGTTTTCTCTATGCTGTTTTGCTCTGGAGAAACACCATAAGGTAGGGATTTATAACTAATGATGTTAACCTGTTTACCTAGTACTTCTTTCAAGGTTTCAGGCATAAAATATGAGGCATATAAGTCGATTCTTTCAATGATGTAATCTATATTGAGGTAGGCAGGTACATTCTTTCCATATATATCCTTTCTAGTCAAGTTAATTAACTCATTCCCTGCAATTCTTTCTTGCGCTTTCTCTCTTATGGCTTCTTTGATTATTGCAAATAGATCAGCCAAGGTATAATCCCCCTGTGAGATAGTATCTGCTGATTCAAGTACTTTGAGTACCTTTTGGGCTTTGTTTAATAGAGTGGCAGTGTCCTTTTCCATACTTTCCATTACTGATACATATCCTAAGGTGTTATATATGATAGTTTCACTTAGTATTCCATTATCCTTTCTGCATCTACCATGTATTTGTGTCATTCTATCTAAGGTCAACATTGAGTGACTTCTTCTTACATCTGATACAGTGATTAGATGGTAACTATCCTCTATATCTATACCAGTGAAGTAGCAACAGGTGGCAAAGTTAATCCTAGCAGGTAAGGTATCATTGTCTCCTAGTTTAGGTGCAAAGTATTCTCCTGCTTCCTTTATGGATACCTCACTACATAGGATAGCACATTCCTTTCTGGTTTCTTCATCTAGTGATGCTATAATGTTTCTTATCTGGAGTATGGAGTTATAGGCAATGAACACCTTCTCTGTAGGATGGGAGATAACCTTTTCTATGACAGCCTGTGTGACATTATCTGTATGTAGTAAGTCTATATTTCTATGGGTATTGTATTTCCATGTTATAGGAAATCTACATTCAGTCTTTAAGTGTGGATTGCTGAACTCCTTCATAGTAGCTGTTACCATACATCTGTTCTTTAATGGGAACATAAGGTAGTAGTCAATCACATTCTCCAATTGGGGTCTGAAGTTGTTGTCAGTCTGGAGAACATCAATCTCATCAACCATAAGGAAATAGTCTTTGTAGTTCTCTTTTCCTATGATACCTAATAGTCTACCTAGACTGTCTGCAACTACTAGAAGTTTCTTGTATCCATCTTTTGCTAGGTATTCCTCAATCTGCTGATTAGTTACCTTTTCCTTTTCACCTTTAATCTCACTACCTACATATAATGTATTAGGATGCTTTGAGTGTTTACCATAAGCCAGAGCCTTAGTAGGAAAGACTATGATTGAATTTCTCTTTGAGTTTATCTCAAGGGTAGTAGCTCCAATGCCGGGTATCTTCTTGTCTATAATACCATGAGGCATCTTATCTATGAAGTCAGCCAGATTCCAGAAGGAGTCACCAACTTCTTCTCTTATTACTTCTGGTTCTCTGCCAAATAGCAAGTTATCCAAACTAGTTATTACTGTATCTTGAGGTATGGTTTTAGTTTCTCCTACTTTCCCAGAGGATAATATCTCAATGTACTCTACAGGTGCATCATGTAAGTCACCATAAGTATTAGGTACTGTCTCTTCTAATTGGTTTTCAACTATGGAAGATTTAACCTCTTTAGAGTGCTCTTCTGATACAGGAGTAGTGCCTAATGTTATAACTTCTGACAGGTTGGTCTTCTCATCAGGAATCTGGAGATTGTATAACTCATCTATGAAGCTACTATCAAGTCCTGCTATTTCCTTTGCCAGTTCATCTTCTATGCTCATGTCTCACTTAGTTTGTAGTTAGTATATAGATTGTAAGTGAACAAATATACTAAAGAGCCTCCATAATTCAATCAATTACAGAGGTTCTTTTATGTTAAACTTACTTCACTTCTGGACTAGGCAGCTCACTATAACTACCAAATACATACTCAACCACCTTCTTGTTAGCTTCATTCTCTATCTTGAAGTCTCTTTCAATATAGATGTCAGTGACTTTCATAGCCTCATCAATATGATTTAAGGCAGCATGAACTGTATACTTATCTATACCTACTTTATTAACAGCTAATGTAGCCCATGAGTGCCTTGCAGCATAGTATTCCAAATCATCCACTTTCAGTATTTTGCCAATTTGCTTTAACCCAAGATTGATGGCTCTGTTGAAGTTCTTGAAAGTAGAATAGAGATGATAGAAACAGAATACCTTCTTCTGGGTGTAATCTTCATATTTCTTCATTAAAGGTAGTAAGACAGGAAGAACATCTACTTTCATCTTAGCTTTATCAAGTCTTCTGTCTGTAGTCTTAGTCCTGTAATAGGTAATTGAACCATCTTCCATTTCAGTACAGTTGTACAAGTCAGCAGAATTCATCCCTATTAGGCAGAAAGAGAGGATAAAGCAATCCTTAGCTAGGTTAAAGGGGCATAACCTTTCTCTACCATTAGCATTAATGATATAAGGTAATTCCCATATCTTCTTAATTAACTCTGCTGATAATGCTCTCTTCCTAGTTGCTTCCTGCTTTGGTATCACCAAGTTCTCAAAAGGTGAGTTAGGTATCCTAATGAGATTCCTGTCATAATCATTGTACTTCTTCTTAGCTTCGTTGAATAGATGTCTGATGCTACTAGTGTACAGTGATACCATTCTGTTAGAGGGTATTCTCTTTCCTTTCTTCTGAAGTTCTGCCACCTGTTTAGCCCTTTTCTTGTGAAGGTATTCCATGAACTCCATCATTAACAACTTGGTAACTTGGTTAGTATTTAATTTGTCCTTTCCTAAGAAGGCAATGAAGGCATTGAGGGCAGTTTGATAATTTCTCTTACCCTTGACCTCTGTAGCTGCCAACCAGTCTTTGCAGAACTGGATAAAGTCAATAGGAGTATTCTTTTCCTTCTCTTTCTGGATATAATCAAGTACATCACTTAAGGTTAAATTGGAAGCCTCCAATGGAAGCCCCATGCATAACTCTTCATAGTATCTGACCAATCTGTCAGCTTCCTTGATGTACTTTGGATTCTTTAACTTGAAGTCCTTAGTCAGGTCTTCTGCTCTTACAAAGATATGAGTAGCCAACCTCTTAACCTCTCTGTTGTAGGTTAGCCTAATTTTTACGTTATAAGTTTTATCAACTTTTTGCTTAGATTTTAAGACTTCAGCTTTGATAGTCAACATGTTACATTGGTTTATTAGGAACAACAATAGACCAACAACTATACTTTAAAAGGGGATATTTAACCTAAATTTTGTACCTAAAGACTAGCACTAAAACAAAAGAATCCCTCAATAATCTACTGATTATCAAGGGATTCAACTGTGACCCCGGTGCGATTCAAACGCACGACCTTCAGAACCGGAATCTGACGCTCTATTCACTAAGCTACGGGGCCATTCTTTCTAAATGCGAGGACAAAAGTATAAAAAATCTTCTCATCTTCCTAATGATTCTCCTTTTTTTATAGTTCTTAAGGTACTTCCCTATATTAGAAGACTGTTATTTTGAAATGCTTTAGAGCATTTACTTTATCAAATTGACAATCTTTTAGAGAATATCCATTACATATATCAATTTTATTCCTATCTTTGCCGACAATTAACATTTAACAAACCTATGAGTTACTTGATAAAACCTAAGAACTATAAGCCGCTACTCGACCTCAAACAGACCGAGCTGGGAATCAAGCAAATAAAAGAGTTCTTCCAATTAAACTTGTCATCCGAACTACGCCTTAGACGTGTGACTGCCCCTCTTTTCGTATTGAAAGGAATGGGTATCAATGATGATTTGAATGGAATAGAACGACCTGTTTCTTTCCCAATCAAAGATCTGGGCGATGCGCAAGCCGAAGTGGTTCATTCATTGGCTAAATGGAAAAGGTTGACCTTAGCTGACTATCACATCGAACCGGGATATGGTATTTATACGGATATGAATGCTATTCGGTCAGACGAAGAACTGGGCAATCTGCATTCTCTCTACGTAGACCAGTGGGACTGGGAACGTGTTATCACCAATGAAGACCGGACTGTGAACTTCCTAAAGGAAATCGTCAACCGTATTTATGCGGCTATGATCCGTACAGAATATATGGTATATGAAATGTATCCGCAAATCAAACCTTGCCTGCCACAAAAGCTACATTTCATTCATTCAGAGGAATTGCGCCAGCTTTATCCGAACCTGGAACCTAAATGTCGCGAACATGCCATCTGTCAGAAATATGGAGCTGTGTTTATCATAGGAATAGGCTGTCAACTTGGTGATGGCAAGAAGCACGACGGACGTGCACCGGACTATGACGACTACACTACCAAAGGACTGAACGACCTGCCCGGACTAAACGGCGACCTCCTATTGTGGGACAATGTACTGCAACGCTCCATCGAATTATCATCGATGGGAATCCGTGTAGACAAAGAAGCCTTGCAACGTCAGTTAAAAGAAGAAAAAGAAGAAAAAAGACTGGAACTTTATTTCCACAAGCGATTGATGAATGACACCCTTCCCCTGTCTATCGGAGGAGGTATCGGACAATCCCGCTTGTGTATGTTCTACCTTCGCAAAGCTCACATCGGAGAAATACAAGCCAGCATCTGGCCCGAAGATATGCGCAAGGAATGTGAAGAACTTGAAATACACCTTATATAACAAACTATGAATGTACAAATTGAAGAAAGCTGGAAAGCACATTTAGAACCCGAATTCGAAAAAGACTACTTTCGCACACTGACCGATTTCGTCAAAAGCGAATATAGCCAGTATCAGATCTTCCCTCCGGGAAAACTGATCTTCAATGCTTTCAACCTTTGTCCTTTCGACAAAGTGAAAGTTGTAATTATAGGACAAGATCCTTACCATGGACCGGGACAAGCGCATGGTCTCTGTTTCTCTGTAAACGACGGAGTGCCTTTTCCCCCTTCATTAGTGAATATATTCAAAGAAATCAAAGCCGACATCGGCACAGATGCCCCTGCTACGGGAAATCTGACTCGCTGGGCAGAACAGGGAGTATTGTTGCTCAACGCTACGCTGACCGTACGTGCTCACCAAGCTGGTTCACACCAGAACCGTGGCTGGGAAACATTTACTGATGCTGCAATCCGTGCCCTGGCAGAAGAAAAAGAAAACCTGGTATTTATCCTGTGGGGATCATACGCTCAAAAGAAAGGAGCGTTTATCGACCGCAACAAACACTTGGTACTCACTTCCGCCCATCCCTCTCCTCTTTCTGCTTACAACGGCTTCTTCGGAAACAAACATTTCAGCCGTACAAACGACTACCTGAAAACCCATGGAAAAACAGAAATCGCATGGTAGTTGGAGAAGTTGAGAATGGAGAGTTGAGAGTTAAGAATAAAGAGTAAAGAGTAAAAAAAATGGCTGCACTATTCGTCGAATGATAGCGCAGCCATTTTTCTTTTCTATATTGTAGCAAAACAATTACACGTCCGAATTTCCACTCTCAACTCTCCACTCTCAACTTATCCTAGTACCACTGAATGTTACTTTGCGTTTGGCTTCTCTGCTCATACTTCAAGTCTTGCAGGATGCTTGCATTCGCACGGATGGTAACATTGTAATATTTCCAGCGTCCGAAAGGAGAAAGACTGGCGGACAGGTTGAAACAGTGCAAGTCACGGGAGATTGTACAAGAAGTCTGCGTAATCTCTTTTGCCTGAAAATCATAGCCCGAGTTGAACGAGAGCGACCAGTTATTAGAAATCTTTATATTTCCGTTTGCATTGATGTTATGCGTATACGTATAAGGATATCGCATGGAATAACGGTTAATAGGCTTAGACCTATCTTCACGGATATTAAACGAATAGCTAAGGCTTAACGACCAAGGCATCTTAAACACCTGATAACCATCCGGGTCTGCCTGTGCTTTCTCTACTTTCTTAGGTGTAGTACCATCTCCTTCCGTTCCGTCAGATTCTTCATCGTCACTATCCTCCGACTTCTTATCTTTTCCTTTTTCATCCTCCTCTTTCGGACCGAACCATTTCTTCCATGTGTCATTATTAAAGGTATAGTTGAAAGAAGAACCATATCCTTGGAAACGCCCAAAACGACCATACGACCATTCTGTACGGTTACTGGTCACTACATTACCGCTTTTATCGAATGTATAAGCATACGTAGCGAATTGGGCATTCATATTGAAAGTATAATTCTTGGTCAGTTTCAGACGGAGGTTCATACTTAAGTCACTCCACGGTCTTTCCTTTGCCGCCATATTATAGGACATATTGGCACTCAAATCATCAATAAGGCTAACTTTCTTGACTGTATCATTCTTTGCGTCATAATACTTCATCTCCAAGTTATTAGCTATCGAGAAACTAACCGTTCCCGACCCCTCACGAGAAGGCACGCCATAAGGCTGATTGGTAAAAGGAGAATAATATTGTGTATTACCATTATAATCGGTATATTCTTCCCAGTACTTGCCAAATCCCGGAGCACCACTCAAACTCACCTGCGGTGTGAATACGTGACGAATCTGTATCTCCTTCTTCTTCGCAAAGATCGGTTTATACATACCATACAATTTCGTACTTAGAGCCAAACTAGCCGAGTAATTGGATACACGATAAAAGCCGTTAAGAGAATCGCCCGGCAATGATTCCAGCCTGTGAGTATCTTCGTTATAATGCTGATTGATTTTACGGGTGTACCATCGTTCTGTATAATTCACAGAAGGATTGACCTGCAAATATTTGAACAGCGTAAAAGTAGCACTGATAGGAATGTTATGGTTCATCGCATTCTCCCATGAGCTTAGTCCGGCTTTGAACAAATGGTCATCTTTAGTACGGATACTGTTTGTCAGACGTCCCGTATAACCAATGGAAATCTTCTCGTACCAACGTTCGGCTCCTGCCGCTTTCTTGCGCTTGAACGGAAACAGACGGCTCAACGTAATATTCAAGTCAGGCAAAGTGACCGCAATAGAAGAGTCACGCATTGTCTGTGCGATATTGGTAGTTCCGGATAAGGTCAGACCGATATCGGGAAAACTACGAGAATAACTAATACTTGATGTTTTGGTATTTTGAGTCAACAACTGCGAATTATAAAGGTTGTTGATATTAGAACGTTCATAACTACTGGTCGAGAAGTTCACACTGGCAGAGAATGTAGTGTTCGGACTGGCTTTAGCATCCTGTCGATGGTTCCATACCACCTTAAAGTCCTTAGCAACTGTATAGTCCGGCATCCCTTTATCTCCAGTCTTGGTGACCTGATAGTCCGCTTGCAGCGTACCGGAATATTTATAGCGTTTATTATAGTTTGTCAATCCAGACAATCTCCATGAACCTTTCGTGAAGATATCTCCCGTTATTTTCAAGTCCATGATATCACTCATGGCAAAGTAATATCCTCCTTCTGCCAAACCGAAACCACGACTGGAGTCATCCATATAAGTCGGCATAATGAAACCGGAAGAGTAACTGCTGGAGAATGGGAAGAAGAAGAACGGCACAGCCAACGGCAGAGGCACATCTTCCACAACCAGATAGGCAGGTCCTGTCACTACATTCTTTTTAGGGCGCACCTTAGCTCTCGTCAGCTGCATATAGAAGTGGGGATGATCGTGATGATCGCAGGTTGTATAACGCCCATGCTCCATGAAAATTTCATCATTGGCCCCTTTCTTCGCCTTGCTTCCGGTCACATATCCTTCTCCCTGCTGGGTGACGATATCAGTAATTCCCGCTTTCTTGGTTTTGAAGTTATATCGGATTGTTTCCGTATCATACGAGGTATCACCTTCTTTAAATACCGGTTTACCTTTTTCCACTCCGGTAGTATCCTTGATACCATAAGCATGCACAGTACTACTATCCAGATTCATCGAAATAACTTCCGCAGCCAGTTCGATGTTCTGATAATTCACTTTTCCGCTACCATAAAGTGTAGCGGCTCCTCCCAAAGTAAAGACAGTGGAGTCGTTGGATTCATAAACAACCGGTGCATCGAGTGGTTGTTTCTTCTTTACCGGTGCGATGGAATCAATGCGTACCGTTACCGTATCTGCTTTCAACGAATCATTTCCCTGAAGGGAATCCGTTTGTGCGGTATTGGAGGCAATCATTCCTCTTCTTCGACGCTGAGACGTAGCCTCATCGGGAAGCATCAGTAAGACAATCAGCAGTATGAATGATATAAGTATTTTTGCTTTCAATGGCGCCATTAACTAATAGTTTACGCTTGAAGTGGCAAAAGTACACAATCTTCACCAAATATGAGTTAGAATCTTCGTTATTTAATTATTTTTTAGTGCTATAAAAAGAGAGAACACCATCTATCAAAGCGGCTTAGGCCTTCTTCACCATATTTTGCAATACTTTGCCGCGCTTTTTCCACAGTTTTCTCTTCATCCAGATGGGTTTTAGAAAAGAATTTATCCGCAAAGCAAATCAATTGCTCTTCCAGGGTAATGGGCAGCATCTCACGATGAGGAACGGGGAGCTGCTGGGCAATGATATCTTCCAACGAGAGTCCGGCTCCCGTATGGCGTTCGCACACCAATGCGTGTTGGGGGAAACCTTCCGCCCGCAAGATTTCAGCTCCCAAATATCCGTGGGCGATATAAGGATGAGTGCCAAAGCACTGAATGGTGGGAGCATCGGTCTGAAAAATTCCAATATCATGCAACAGAGCAGCTTCTTTCACAAAACTCCGGTTTAAACGCAATTCGGGATGAGCATCCAGCATTTTCATTGCCTTTCCGGACACCGCCAGACTATGAATTACTAAGATTTGTCTCTGCTGCGTATTTTCCGGATAATATTTATCAATGATTTCGTATGGATTCATGTGCTTTATTTTTTGCTCTCTTGATGAGAAATTAATATTTTTGTGCAATATTACAAAAAAAATTACCGATATGCAAACTCGAGCTTCCTTCATTCTTATATTTCTATTCATTATGTTGTCACCAATGCGTGTAAGCAGTCAAATTGTCACGGGAGCAGAACAAATGGATCAATATATGCCGTTGCTGAAAGGAAAACGCATCGGAATGGTAGTCAACCACACTTCTGTCGTGGGAGCAAAGCGGGTTCATCTTCTCGATACCTTATTAAGGAGAGACGTCCGGGTAGTCAAAGCATTTGCCCCCGAACATGGTTTCCGCGGTAACGCGGATGCAGGTGAAACGGTGAAAGACGGAAAAGATTCCCGCACCAGTATTCCTATCGTATCGCTTTATGGTGATAACAAAAAGCCGTCTGCCACCCAACTAAAAGATGTTGACGTGATCTTATTCGACATTCAGGATGTAGGGGCACGCTTTTATACCTATATAAGCACGATGTATTATGTGATGGATGCTTGTGCAGAGAACAAGAAAGAAATGATTGTACTGGATCGCCCCAATCCGTGCGACTATGTGGATGGTCCGATACTCAAACCTGCTTACCGGAGCTTTGTCGGCATGCTTCCCATTCCTGTACTTCACGGATGTACTATCGGCGAACTGGCACAGATGATAAACGGGGAAGGATGGATTGCCAACAAGAAAAATCCTTGTTCATTAAAGGTAATTCCAATGACCGGGTGGAAACATGGAGAGCCTTATTCACTCCCCATCAAACCGTCGCCCAACCTCCCGAACGATCAGTCTATCCGATTGTATGCTTCACTCTGTCCTTTTGAAGCTACCCGCGTCAGCGTGGGACGGGGAACAACTTTTCCTTTCCAAGTATTAGGCACACCTAATAAGAAATACGGAAGTTTCACTTTTACTCCCCGCTCCTTACCCGGTTTTGACAAAAACCCGATGCACAAAGGTATCACCTGCTATGGGGAAGACCTCCGGAATGTAACCGATGTGAACGGATTTACACTCCGCTACTTCTTGAACTTTTATCGCTTATCCGGTGAAAGCGCAGCCTTCTTCTCCCGTGCCCGATGGTTTGATTTGCTGATGGGAACTGACAGCGTACGCAAGGCTATCCTCAAAGGAGAATCGGAAGAGGCTATCCGGAATAGTTGGCAAAAGGAGTTACAGGATTACAAAGAGATTAGAAAAAAACATCTTCTCTATGAGTAAAAAACTAGTATCATACTCTCATTCATTTTTATAAACCACTTATAATTAAAAGAATAAGTATGATAGATACCCATATTTCATGAAGAAAGTATGATAGATACAAAATTTCAGAAACATCTATCATTCTTATTCATCAGATAATAACTATATTAGCAAAAAGAATGAGAGTTATGATAGTTATTTTCTACTCTAAGAACAATCAGTTAATAACACAATAATGAAAGATAAAACACAAAAAAGTTTCAGGGGAATAGTCCGGATATTACTTCTTGTTTTCTGTTATACCTTTGGTAGTCATGCTTTTGCATTGGCTTTAGAGCACGAACAAACAGTAGATATTTATAAAGTAACAGATGTCCCCAATCCGCGTAATGAAAGCTCTTCCAATTGGGTCAGCAATCCGAATCAGATATTGGATGAAAGTTATGTGTGGGAAATAAATAATATGTTGTCACAGTTAGAAGATTCATTGAGTATTGAAGTGACAGTTGTTGCACTCCCTTCTATCGGTGAAGATATTCCGGCAGAGTTTGCCCACAAGCTTTTTGAACACTGGGGCATCGGAAAGAAAACGGACGACAACGGATTACTGATTCTTTTAGTGCTCGATCAACGTAAAGTCACTTTCGCAACCGGATACGGTTTGGAAGGAGTACTTCCCGACGCTTTATGCTTTCGCATTCAACAGAATGAAATGGTTCCGTGGTTTAGAAAAAACGACTTTGACAGAGGAATAACAGAGGGAGTCCGGGCTGTAACATTGGTGCTTTATGGAAGCGACTATGAGCCCGTTTCTCAAGGCACTTCTGATAATTACTGGAAAAGTGCCAGCAATACGTTGTGGAATTTTCTGGCAAATCAACCGCTCATGCTTTGGATATTCTTGATACTGGTAAATGTTCTCACTTATCGCATGAAAGTAAACAAAGCTCGCCCCAAAGACAGTTCAGCATTAGCAGCAATCAAAGTCCTGACACATTACAGCCCACTTGGATGTCTTGTATTGTTTTTTCCGGTCTGGCCTGCACTTATTGCGGCATCCTTATGGTACAAGTTCTACCAAAAACAACGTGTTATTTTGCAGAGTAAAACCTGCGATTCTTGCAAAGCTGTGGCTTTACAACTTTTACCCAATGAGCTTGCAACCCCTTTATTATCTGCTTCCGAACAAATGGAACACAAACTAGGTTCTGCTATCCACCGTATTTATCAATGTACTTCCTGCGGCTGGCTTTTACGGTATAAATCTATCACCATAAGCGAATATAGGATGTGTAATCAATGCCATACCATTGCTTCCAAGCGTATCAGCCCGTGGAAAACAATTAAAGAGCCCACATATTCCGATGCCGGATTGGAGGTTGCCGACTATCTTTGCCTGATGTGCGGAGATAAAAAGCAGACAACACAGAAGATCCCCCGCAAGACACCCCCCAATAGTGACAGTTCTAGTAATAGTCACAGTAGTAGTGGCAGAAGCAGTAGTAGAAGTAGTAGCGGCAGTTTTGGTGGTGGACATAGCGGTGGCGGTGGAGCGTCAAGTAGTTTTTAAGATCAACTATCCATCCGAAGAAGTCGACTAACCAAATAAAGGACATGAAAACACATCTCACCTGAATATTTTCATAGAAAGATGGTTGTCCACTCCCTTATTCTAACTATTTTTGCATAGATAACCGAACATAAAAAAGTGAAATGAATATAGAAGAATTTAGAGAATATTGTCTGTCTTTTAAAGGAGTTCACGAGAAGATGCCTTTTCCCAATGTACCCGACCAATATAGCCGTGACGTTCTATGCTTTTATGTTGCGGACAAATGGTTTTGTTTCGTTAACATTGAGATTTTCGATTTTTGTTGCATCAAATGTAACCCTGACGAATCTGGAGAACTGCAAACTGAATATGCCGGTATAAAACCAGGCTGGCACATGAATAAGAAATATTGGATCAGCGTTTATTTCAATCAAGACGTATCTGATGATAAGATCAAAGAACTCGTAAGCAAATCCTATGATATTGTAGTCAAAAGTCTGACAAAGAAAGAACGGGTTTCTGTTTGAGATTGCAAAAAGTCTTCCAGTGCTTTCAGGTCTTTTATTTCAAATATTCTTTCCATCGTTTTCATTTTCAGCTCCGATGTCTTGTGTTGGGGAATGTTTTACATTTTTCACAGCGTGCACTATTCAATTGCGCTCCCAGACAAGGATTTTTTTGCCGTGTATAGGTAGGACACCCACCACAAAACACGCCACATGCCGGGACACGACCATTATAAATTTTCATCATACAAGGCTTTTGGCCATCCAATAGTTAGTAAGAGACAGCTGATTAGCCCTGCGTTTTTGCTCTACTTCTACTATATACCCTCGCTTTTCAAAAAATGGACGGGCTGTTATACTCACTTCAGAGGTAATCCGCGTAATCCCGGCTGCGACGGCATAACGTTCTATCTCATTCAACAATAGTGTAGCAACACCTTTGCCCTGAAAATCCTTATGAATAAACATTGAATGCAAATAGCCCTGAGGTGTAATGGATGAAAAACCGACGATTTCAGATTGCCGATTAACAGCAACAATAAAATAGTGAGTTTTTATCATACCCTCTATTTTAGAAGGATCATCTCCGCACGATGCCCAATCTTCAACCTCGGCCTGTGAATAGTCACGCCTGTTTATCACTAACACTGTGTTTCGATATAGAGACTGAATTTCCTCTATATCCGTATTTAAAGCTATCCTTATAGTAATCATATAATCCCTAATTATTCACTATTTTATCTCTTTCTCTTTTCCACAACTGCCACGAATTGATTATATTCTGCCACATATTATATATTGATTAGCATATATAATTGATTATCAGGAAAGAAGCCCACCTATTACTAACAGTGGGTAACAAAATAGTAACAAAAAAAACGAAGAAATTCGCTTTGTGGTGGGCTTCTTATGCAAAGGTAACAAAAGGCAATTACCTGCCAAAAAAGAAATAAGGCTTTTGCTTTACAATAGCTTTTTCAAGTCCTCAATGTCGGGCAGAGCGTTACGAAGTCGTTCCGGCATATCTTTAGATGCACGATAAGTAGCAACTCCCATCGGCTTGTTATAATCACGAACGGCAAACTCTACAAAGGTTTGATTCATTTCCCTGCAAAGAATTATCCCTATAGAGGGATTCTCGTGCGGCTTTCTGATATATGTATCTAAAGCGGATAAATAAGTATTCAACTGCCCCAAATAAGATGTACGGAATTTTCCGGATTTCAACTCGACCGCGACCAGGGAATTAAGCTCTCGATTGAAAAAGAGCAAATCAATGAACATTTCTTCCCCTGCAACCTCCATACGATATTGATTGCCTATAAAACTGAAATCTTGCCCAAAGGTCATGATGAACTTCTTCACGTTGGCAACAATCGCCTTTTCTACTATCTTTTCATCTAAATCCTCTTCTTGTTCATCCAGTTCCTCCACATTAATGAAATCAAGCAGGTATTCATCTTTGAATGAACAAACAGCTTTTAGAGCTTGCTTAGTATCAGGCAATGTTTGTGCGAAATTATTAGGCAAAGTTCCCCGATGGCTGTATAGGTCTGCTTTTAAGTAATCCCTTAAAGTGTATTTACTCCAATAACGAGTAGCGCACTCATGTATATAAAATAGCCTTGCTTCCAAAGTCTTAGCTTTGGATATTATTTCGGTATGATGACTAAAGCCGATTGAAAGGAAGTCTGACCAGTTAAATTCATCAGCCAGTGGCTGATGAATTTCTACAAGAAGCAATTTTTCATTCAACACCAAATCATCAGCCAACGGCGGATGATTTAAAACCTTATCCCACTCCTCATAAAAAATACGCATATTTCTTATGCTTGTTGCTGAAAATCCCCTTAGCCCCGGCAATTCTTTCTGCAACAAAGAAGATATTTGTTCAATTGCACCTTTCCCCCAAAAGCCTGTACGAGAATTTTCCGACACATAACGTCCGATGCCGTAATAAAGAGATAGCTGTTCCTTGTTCACCGATACGGCTGCACGGTACTGGCTGCGTAGGATAGCTTCTTTTATGGTCTTTACTGCTTCTCTATAACTCTGATTTATATCCATTTGCGATTTATTATATGCGACAAAAGTACAAAAATAGTGCTGTCAGTACAAATAAGTTTAGTCCGTTTTGGATATATAGACAAAGGAACGTACTAAACTTAATCTGTAACCTTTTTATTATAATACTCCAAAAACGCTACTTCGCCTATCTCACTTAACAGTTTCTGATTTTCAATAAAATTCTGTCCATACTTCAACCAACGCTTAGTAAAGCCTTTAAATCTGGCACATGGGAAGCTGCTGCATTGGAAACAATGTGTTATCTCTTTCTCCAAACAACATAAATGAAATGTTTTGCATTTTTCACAGCGAGAACTATTCAGTTCGGCTCCTTTACAGGGATTTTTCTCTCTTGTATACGTAGGACATCCCCCGCAGAACACACCGCAGGCAGGAATACGTCCCTCATAACGTTGGATTTTAGTTACTTCCCTTGCCATCCAAAAATTAGTAAGAGAAAGCTGATTCGCCTTGCGCTTTTGCTCTTCCTCTACTACATAACCTTTTTTTTCAAAGAAAGGGCGAGCAGTCAAACTCACTTCGGATGTAATCCGCATAATCCCGGCTGTAATTGCATACCGTTCTATTTCTTCCAAAAGCATCGTAGCAATACCTTTACCTTGAAAGTCCTTGTGAACAAACATAGAATGTAAATAGCCATGAGGCGTAATAGATGAAAAACCAACGATTTGTGACTGTTGATTAACAGCTACAATAAAATAGTGGGTCTTTATCATCTCTTCAATGTTAGAAAGGTCATCTCCGCAGGATGCCCAATCCTCAACTTCTACCTGCGAGTAATCGCGTCTATTTATCACGATAACTGTATTTTGAAATAACTCTTTTAGTTCAACCGCATCCGACTGTTGAGCTTGCCTGATTGTAAAATCCGTTTTCATATCTATTATATTAAATTCTTTCCAGCCTTTCTTATTTTGTAGCTATTATAGAATAGACCATCGGAATATGATTACTCAAATGTTTTATCCTATATTTGTTAGGTTCACATTCAACTGTTTGGGAAAAACAATTATAGGGTGAATAATCAAATTCATCAAAAGAAGATATGGTAAGCCCACTTTGTATAAGGCTATTTATAACCTCCCTCAAACTATGATTCCACGTTACACATTCTTGCAACAAATCATTTTCCCCGTCCGTATAGGTTCCCTCTTGTGTTTCTCTGATTGCACCGGAATTGAAGTAGTTATATTCAATCCTTTTAAAGTCATCATCAAACATCCACACAATCGGATGAAACTCCACAAATACAAACTTCCCATTTGGTTTTAGATAATTTGAAATAATCTGAGCCCACTTATTCATATCCGGCAACCAGCCAATCACTCCATAGCTTGTAAATATGATGTCGAATTGTTCATTCAAATGAGCAGGCAAATCATAAATATCACAGCAGATAAAAGTTGCATTAACATTTGCTTTCCCGGCTAATATCTTTGCATGGTCAATCGCTTTATCGGATAAATCAACACCTGTAACATTTGCGCCAAGTCTACCCAACGAAATAGTATCTTGTCCGAAATGGCATTGTAAATGCAGAATAGATTTCCCTTTTATATCTCCAAGTAAACCAAGTTCTATATCATTGAGAGACGACTCACCTTTCAAAAAGCCTTCGACATCGTAAAAGTCAGATTTCAAATGCACATCTACCCTGTTGTTCCAAGACTTCCGGTTTATTTCTAAATAATCAAAATCTTCATTCATTCTTTTAATATTAAATTGATTATATGCAAATATAGCAAAAGGTACAGTATCATTCATTGTGAATTGTACTTTTTACTGTATTTCAGCCAAATACCTCTCTTTACAGGCTAAAACCTTTGCTCCTTTTCTGCTCCTCTTTCGGTTGTATCCTTTGATAGAGTTTGCTAAACTGCTCCCTGAACCAATCGGAAACATTTTTTCGATTGATGATTAGCACCAATTTGTTCTTTCCAACAGTTGAAGCTGTTACTATTTGTGCAGTCACCTTATCCGTTACGAAATTCCGTTTATACTCTTCGGAATAGAGTGTGCCATTATGTTCTATCTTTTCCCCTAACATCAGTTTTGCTGTTTGTTCAGTTGAGAAACCGACAACACGACATAGCCTTTCCATTCGGAAAAGTTCTTTTAGTAGTGGTAGCCATGCACAAGCCTTTTTAATCATCTGTGACAGCCGTGATATCTCCTTTCGGGTTTCATCCAGTTCCTTGATGTGCTTACCCTGCACTTTTACCAATTCCCTGCTGTACTGTTCCCGTTGCTTCTGCATCATAATTTGCAGTCTTTCGATGCTCTCGTCACGAGCAACAACTTCATCACGAAGCTGCTGGTTCTCCTGTTTCAGTTCTTTGATTTCTCCACTGCCCAAAAGAGAACCTACCTTTGCGATAATGGCGGTTTTAGCTTCTGTCTTAACCACTTCCAGCCGTTCTGTGCCGATTTCTCTTTTGATTTGTAGTAGTCGTTTCTCCGCTGCTTTCTTTTCGGATTGGAGTTGCTGCACGTCTGTTTCGAGTTCACCCGTCTGTCGTTTCAAATCGCGGTAATATTGGGCTGTAGTGGTATGTCTGGCTTCCGATCCACGTACACCACGCTGCAAACCGTATCTCTCCATAACTTTAGCGTAATCATCATGATAGGCTACCAACCTATCACGGTTCAACACATCATCTGCACACAATCGGGCTGCATCGGTTTTCTTGCGATAGGTACGTTTTCCCTCCGTTTGCTTTTTCTGCTTCGCCTTTCTGCGCTCACCCATTACTATCGGCACAATGGTAGCATGTATGTGCGGTGTGGTTTCGTCCATGTGAAGAACTGCGGAAACGGTGTTCTCCTTTCCGAAAGTCTTGTGCAACCATTGCATACTATCGTCACACCATTCATCTATACGTCCGTCCTGTTGTATCTTCATCATGTCCTCGTGCGTTCCCGACAGCATAACACGAATAGCCCTTACTTGGTCAGGCGTAATTTTGCGCTTGATGCCTGCCGACTTGATGCGGTGGGCTATCGCTTCGTCACGTTCCGTTACTCCTTTGGGAAGTTGTACAAGTTCCCGATTGAGATGCGTTCGTGTGGGGTCAACGTTAGACGCTATCACCCGGCGTTCAATGTGGTCGGACATCCGGGCATCGGATGCGCCTTTTGCTTTCTTGAAATCAAGGGTAAAATATCCCATATTGAATTACATTTTTTCGTTAGACAATTCCGCTTGCCTTGCATACGTGCCGCATGGCTCACGGGGTTTCAAAAGGGGCATCGCCCCTTTGCTCGATAGGGTGTTTTTAGCGGTGCTTGCACTGCGTTAAGAAAACGCCCTATTGAGCTATGGCTTTTCTTTACTTAAAAGCCTGTGGGTGCGTGCGGCGGTTACATCCTAAAACCTTTGCCTTTCTTCTTGGTTGGTTGCTGCACCTGCCTTTCGGTCTGTTTTGTCGGTTGTGGGAACTCTAACGACTGCGACAATTTCTTACCCGTAAGATAGTCGTTCAAATCTTTATAGTTACTGTAGATACGAGAAGAATCTCGGACACGCCAGCCGTATTCCCGATGCAATTCCTGCACGGCTTTCATTCCTGCCGCATCGTTATCGAAAAAGCAATGTATATGTTCATAATTCCCTAACGGGTACAACGCTTTAGAGAGATTGGAAACGGAGTTCAAAATGATGTAGTCTTGCTTGTCAAGGTCGGGATAGGTAAGACAGGATTTCTGCCGTAGGGTCAGAAAAGAAAGATAATCCATAAATCCCTCGAACATGTAGCAGGTTTCTCTCGGCTCTCCCTTCTGTCGTATATAAGTGATGTCTTTGGGTGCGATACAACCTTTAAAATACTTGTTGCGTACCTCGTACCCACCCGAAGCATTCGGAAAACCAACAGCAAAGAACTGTTTGCCATTATTCACAAAACGGACTTCCTTACATTCTCTTTTTGCCAGTTCCGTATTTATCCCCCTCTCCTGCAAGTAAGAATACAAGGCAGGAGAAGAAAGCGGCACAACTTCCAACTGCTGAAAACTCGGCTGTGTAGAAGATTGCTGCCGAAAAGAGAAAGAAACAGGACGGACGTGTAATGCCTGCTGCGCAATCTTATCTAAAAGGTACGGCACACTGTCGGATGCGTAGAGTTCTTGCGCCAATGCAATGATGTTGCCACCTTTGCCTAATCCGAAATCATACCACAAATTGCGGTCAGGATTCACTTTGAAAGAGGGTTCTTTCTCTTCCCTGAATGGTGATTTATACCAAAGACTGCTGCCTTGTTGTTTCACGGGATTATATCCCAAACTGTGCAAATAGTCTGCCAACTTTATATTTTTGGATTCTTCGATTGTCATAATCTAAATGTATTGATGATTGAATAATTGAAACAAATTCCGTTTAGTCCGCTATATATACGCCTGAACTGTACTAAACTTACTTTGTACTTACAGTATCAAAAGAAGTTCATTCCTCTTATATATACACACGGACTAAACCAAACCTATTGTTAGTAGTGGAAATCAGGGTTATACTTATAACCTTTACCCTCTTTTACAAGCATTCGCTTGTTTACAAGAAACTTATTCAGCTTCACAAGCACATTGCGCCCACGTTCAAAACCGATACTTGCGTAACCCTCCTTTAAGGCAGCTATCACTTTAGGATAACCTTGTATCACTTGTTTACCAAAGCCGTTAGTCAATGCTTCACGGTGTTGTAGCTCGGTCAACTCTGTAAGCGGAAAACTACGGTCTTGCTTGGGCTGTTCAAAAATGTAATCTTCCGCTATTTCAGGAAGCGCACTATCATTAATACGAAATGCAAACGGCTCGAAATCTTTATCACGGATATGCATCGCTTTTACTTCACTGATATTTACGTCTTGAGTGCTTTTAGTAACCTGCAAGACCGTTTCAGCCTTATTGTTAAGCTCCGTACCAATATGCCCTCGCGTATTGTCATCCCCTTTGTTCAGATGCAAGACAGTGTGAATATGTAGATTGTATTCACTCGACCACTTCATCAAGAGATTTATCAGTTCGGATGATTCGCTCGGACTATTGATGTCATACATCAAGTCACGTATGCCATCTATGATAACAAGTCCTATATCTTCCATATTGGCAAGCATATAGTCGATTATCTGCTTACGCTTATCCGGTGTACATTCCCGCAAGACGACAAAAATAAAATCATCCCTGTCTTTATCGGTGGGAAGACCTGCCAAACGCATAATACGTTCCATTACCTTGTGACAGTGGTATTTACTCTGTTCGGTATCTACATAAAGAATTTTACGTTTATTTTCCGGTAGGAAAGCCGAATATTGCAGAACTTCGTCATTCTTCAACGCTGCCGCCACAATGGCGGAAACGTTGAATGTCTTTTTACTCTTTGCCTTACCTGTAGATGCACTGAAATTTCCCAATGTGCCGATAGTAGAGCCATTTACCCAAAGTATTTCGGGCGGTACATCGTAAGTGTCGGTTATCTTTAGATGAATGGTTTTCCAAAGGACAGCAAAATCTTCCCTCGTCATCTTTTGCGTTTCCGTTCCTTTCTTGTTTTCCATAGACTTACTTTTTTAAGGGACGGTTAAGAACATACTTCTGCGCTTCCTGTTCTATCTGCGCTTGTGTCTTTACAGGATTTTGACGTAGCCACGCTTCCAACTCTGCTTTCTCAAAATAAAGCATCTTGCCCTGCGGTTTGTAGTGCGGTATCAGGTTACCCGAAGTCAGTTTATACAGGTAACTTTTGGAAAGGTTTAAAAACTTGCTTGCTTCCTCGAAACTAAGCACGTTTTTTGAAAGGAACACTAAATTTTCGAGTTCTTCAACTCGCATCTCAATACTCTTACTCATACTATATAAGTATTTGCGTGAAACAATATGGAGTGCATGCCCTCCGTTTACTTGTAATCGATTACGGGGGCAAAAGTATTGAGTAATAGCTTGATAGCGGATTAAGTTATGTTTGAGGTCTTAACCTGTTCTTAAAGTTTTTTCAGTTGTTTGATATACTTGTCTATGATTGCATATCCTTTCACATGGTCTATGTCTTTCACATAATTCGTAGCTGTGGCTAAATCACCTTGATTGAGGTATTTATCCCTACTTTTGTCTTTGGAAAGAAAGAGTTTATGGTTGGCAATAACCGATTGCCAATTGGGGGTAATCAGGTTGCGATAGCTCAACTCTGAAAAAAGAAAAGCGAGATACCTGTTATTATTAGACCTGAATATGACTTTGGGCTTGCAAGAGAGTATCGCTTTCAGGTCGTCAGAAGTTACGGGGGCATTGAACATCTTAACCTCATTCATACATTCCGCAATCAATTCTATCTGACCGTCATTAAGAATTGATTCAAACTGATTTTCCGTTTCAGCGACGGGAGGTACGGCTATTACTGGAGAAACGATAGTTGGCTCCGGATTCAGTTCTACCTGTTCCTGTTGCGGCTGTGTTTCTACCTGCGCTCTATCCTCTTTCTTTTTTCGCAAGTATGCCGAATATCTTTCCAACACAACAGCTTTTACTGTCATGGAGAAATAAGGTAGTTCTTCATCGTAAACTGTATTATCCTGCGCATATTGGGAATAATTGAACGAAAGAGGAGAGAATGAAAGATATTTTCTTTTTTCATCAGGCTTCAAGGCTTCATAAAAACCGCTTTCCCAAAAGAAATCGGGTACAGAGTAGAAATTTTGGATGTCATTCAGTGCTGAATAACGGATATATAGTTGCGCTAATTCATTAACAGCATGTATATATTCCTGACGTTCCAGTTCATCAGCCTGTTCTCCATTCAAGTATCGAACCTTGACGATGATACTGTCTATCAAAATTTGGCAGGCATAGTTTATGCAACGGTTGAATATGCCTTGTATATAATCGAATTTTACTTTCAGTTCTTCTTCTGTCATAATATGCTCTGTTTCAGTTAGTAGCGGCAAAGATATATTTTTCCAGTAAAACATAGGCAAAAAAAGAAAGAAAGTGCGGCTATCAGCGTTCCGTACTTTCTTTCTTTTTAAATTAATCCGTTAAGTTTGGTATCAAACTTATCGCTTCTTCTTTCTTTTTATCTACAATCTTGGCATAAATTTGAGTTGTAGCAATGTTCTTATGCCCCAATAACTTGCTAACTGTGTATAAATCTGCACCTAATGTTAACATCATGGTAGCGTGGGTATGTCTTGCAACATGAAATGAGATATGCTTAGTTACTCCTGCTGCTTTCGCCCATTTTTGAAGTATATTATTTATAGTACCCTCATGTGTCAAAGGGAAAATAAAATCATCATCTTTCGCTTCCCCCCGCTGTGGCAGCCACTTTAAGGCTTCATCAGATATAGGCAAGTAAAGCGGCTCTTTGGTTTTCTGCATCTTTATTTCAATTCTAATCCTTTCACCGCTTTTCTGTAAATCACTCCATTTCAACTTTCTTATGTCGCTTACCCGTAATCCACACAAACAACTGAAAAGAAAGGCTTGCTTCATTATCTCATACTTACATTCAGTAGCTATAAGCAGTTTCAGTTCTTCTATCGTCAGATACTCCCTACGGCTCGCTTCCGCTTTTACCTTATCGGCAAAGTTAAATTCCTTAGTAGGATTAATGGTTATAATTCCTTCTTTAAATGCTTTATTCAGAGCGGTGCGCAATACTCCGTAATAAGCGACTACCGAATTATTACTTAACACTCCTCCTGCTTTTGCCAATCCGTATTTGCTTGCTTTCTTGGCTTGTTTTAAGAAATCCACAAAGTTACTAAGGAAATCTTTGTCTATATCACGGAAAGCGATATAGTCCCCTCTGAATAGTTTCAATTCACGGATAGTGTTACCAATAGTCTTTTCATAATTCAAGCTACCACGCTCTTTAGATTGGTTTCTCATGTTCACCAAATAGTCAATTACATTCGCTTTTGACTTATTAGTGTTCTGAAATCCATGCGCATCATTCTGTAGCTCTACTATCCGCTTGCTTTGAATCGCTTTGGCAAGAGCCAGCGTAGTTTCATTCTTTGCCTTATCTTCCCTTGTCTTTTCAGGAATAAGATAGAGTTTCAAAAACTCATACTGACGCTTACCGCCAACATAGTTTTCTTTCCGAATAACATCACCTGTGTAATAGTCCAAATATATAGACTGGTTACCATTGGCAAGTTGCTTAAACCGGATTCTTACAGGCTCCTTCAATTTAGCCTCTTGTTTCTTCTTCGCCATACTTATGTTTTTATTTTGTTACCGATGGCAAATATAGATATTTTTTTTGTTACTCAATGCTATTCAAGTAACAAACTGGTAACAAAATAAACGCATTTATTGGAATAAGCAGGAAAATAGGAAAAACAAAGGAAAAGTTGGGTACAAATAGCAAACACCTAAATATCAATAGATTATATTCATTATTTTATCTCATTCTTTCTCTTTTTCCACAACTGCCAGCTATTAATAATATTCTGCCACAACACATACGAACCGGGAGCCACAGAAGACAATGGATTCAAATAGGTATGCGCCATCCAAATAGCCAGAATTGTATTCTTTTGTCCAAGTGCTTGCCCACCACTGATACGGTCATTATAAATCGAGCCGATTGTCTTCCCCAAAAAGAACTGCAAACAACAGGCAATCAGTGCTCCGACAGCAATCATGATTTCCGTAAAACCATCCGCCGGGTCATTGAGCAAAGAATACAATGTTTGCGCAGTTACGATAGCTAAAGATACAGCCCACAAATAAAAAGCAAGTTCATGATAACCCAATAACTTCTGATGTACTTTCGGCAAACACTTGCTCAACAACCAGGCAACCAAAAAAGGACAAATTAACAACGGAAATACCTTACCCAAAATAACAAGAAATGCCTCCCAAAAAGTGACATCAGGATGGACCTCCACCAAAGGAAAAAGAATGGGCACAGCAATAGCCGCTCCAATATTTGCTATCAATGTATAAGTAGTCAGACTAGCCGCACTCCCTCCCAACTTGGAAGTAATCACCGCAGCAGCCGTAGCCGTTGGACAAATAATGCAAACCATCACTCCTTCTGCTACAATTTTATCAAAGCGATAAAGCAACAGATAAGCAGCCAACGCTCCACCAATCTGAATCAATAACAACCACATATGAAGAGGTTTTAGCTTCAAATCACGAGGAGATACCTTACAGAAGGTCAATAGCAACATCGTAAAAATAAGATAAGGAGTCAGGAAAGAAAGACTGATAAACAGTGGATAACCCACAGCACCTACCAGCATAGCAATAGGTAACGTCCAATTCTTCAAAAACTTAAGCATCGTCGTACATTTTAACTTCGAAGCACAAAGTAACGGAGATTTAGGGAAAAAAGCTATCATTAAACCGAAAAAAACACAAAACTTAATGGCAAATCATGAGTTTTCTACAAATTTCTACTACATTTGCACCGTATTATAGATATGAAACTGAATAGACCGTACATATTATACATATTTATTTGCCTCTGGCTACTTTTTCTACCCTCATGTACCAACCACTTATGGGGGAAGGATTTCGTAGTAGTTATTGACGCCGGACATGGTGGACATGATCCTGGTGCTATAGGCAAAATCTCGAAAGAGAAAAATATCAATTTGAACGTTGCCCTGAAAGTGGGAAATCTAATCAAGAGAAACTGCGACGACGTCAAAGTGATCTACACCCGTAGCAAAGATGTCTTTATTCCTTTGGACCGACGGGCAGAAATTGCAAACAACGCAAAGGCGGATCTCTTTATTTCCATTCACACCAACGCGCTGGCAAACAACCGTACAGCCAAAGGGGCTTCAACCTGGACGCTGGGTTTGGCCAAATCAGACGCTAACCTGGAAGTTGCCAAGCGGGAGAACTCCGTTATCCTCTACGAAAGTGATTATAAAACAAGATATGCCGGTTTCAATCCGAACTCTGCCGAATCATATATTATATTTGAGTTCATGCAGGACAAATATATGGAGCAGAGCGTACACTTGGCCTCGCTGATGCAAAAACAGTTCCACCAAACCTGTAAACGGGCAGACCGGGGAGTGCATCAAGCTGGATTCCTCGTCTTAAAAGCAAGTGCGATGCCAAGCATTCTTATAGAATTAGGATTTATTTCTACTCCGGAAGAAGAACGCTATCTGAATTCCGAAGAAGGGACCGGAAGTATGGCCAAAGGTATTTACCGGGCTTTCCTGAATTACAAGCGAGAACATGAGTTACGCCTTACGGGAGTCAGCAAAACGAATCTCCCAACCGAGCAGGAAGAGGACAACGCCCCGAAAATTGCCCAAAAGGATACTGAAAGCATAAACACAGCTCCTCAACAGCAAGAATTACTAGCCGAAGCAAAAACCAAACCAGCTGCAACAGCAAAAACAGCACCAAAGCGCCCAATTGTGGCAGAAAGCGCAACCAATGACAGTGAAATTACGTTTAAGATACAGATACTCACTGCTTCCAAGCCTCTCGCCAAAAACGACAAACGGCTGAAAGGACTGAAAGACGTAGATTATTATAAGGAAGGGGGAATATACAAATATACGTATGGAGCCGCCGCCGATTACAACAAAGTGTTGCGTACAAAGCGCACCATTACGGCACAATTCAAAGACGCCTTCATCGTCGCTTTCCGGAACGGTGAGAAAATGAACGTCAATGAAGCGATTGCCGAATTCAAGAAAAGAAAAAATAAATAAAAAGATAAAATGAAGTACATTACAAAAGAAGTCAGAATAGGTATTGCAGGTATCGTTGCACTATGTGTGCTTATATATGGAATCAACTGGCTGAAAGGTATACACATGTTTCAGCCTTCCAGCTATTTCTATGCCAAATTTGAAAACGTAAACGGACTCACTAAATCAAGCCCGGTATTTGCCGACGGTGTCCGTGTAGGTATTGTACGTGACATCTATTATGATTATGCCAAACCCGGAAATGTGATTGTTGAAGTAGAACTGGACACCGAGTTGCGGATTCCTAAAGGAAGTACCGCCGAACTCGTATCCGAACTTATGGGAGGCGTACGTATGAATATTCTCCTGGCAAACAACCCACGTGAAAAATATGCCGTAGGAGATACTATCCCCGGCACAATGAACAACGGCATGATGGAAAGCGCAGCAAAACTGATACCGAAAGTGGAAGAGATGCTGCCTAAGTTGGACTCTATCCTCATCTCCCTAAACAATATCTTAGGTGACAAGAGCATTCCTGCCACTCTGCACTCAATAGAAAAAACAACCGCCAACCTGGCAGTAGTCAGTTCACAAGTGAAAGGACTAATGAGCAACGATATTCCTCAACTCACAAGTAAACTGAATACCATCGGAGACAACTTTGTGGTCATCAGCGGAAATTTGAAAGAAATAGATTATGCAGCCACTTTCAAAAAAATAGACGAAACACTGGCTAACGTAAAAATACTTACAGAGAAATTAAACAGCAAAGACAACACGCTCGGCCTGCTCTTCAACGACCCGACTTTATACAATAATCTGAACGCTACAACAGAAAATGCAGCCAGCTTATTAGAGGACCTGAAAGAGCATCCGAAACGGTACGTTCACTTCTCATTATTCGGCAAGAAAGATAAGTAGCAAATTCTTGTTATATAGATTTCATCTAAATAACAAGGAGCTTTCAAAAGAAAGTAGATTGCTCTTCAAATGTCTATCTATAAACCGAAATAATATTCCCGTACAAACGTACAAAGATGAGAAAAAACGCTAAATTTAAGCATATAAGATATTAATATACAGATACTTACAAAATCGCAAGAGAGGGTTAGCTGACAGTGTCCGACAACAAATACATAAGTCATTGAAAGTAAACACATTATTGTTCGCATGAAAAAAACAAGAAAAAATAGATTTGTTTTTTCCGAATAAGATTCCCAATTTTGCAAACGTAGAAGTTTTGCTTAATTAATAAATGTATTAAAAGTTACTATGATTGAATCAAATCATGTCGTACTTTGGAACCGCTGTCTCGACGTAATTAAAGACAATGTTCCTGAGACGACATATAATACTTGGTTTGCCCCTATTGTTCCGTTGAAATATGAGGACAAAACTTTAATCTTACAGATCCCGAGCCAGTTTTTCTATGAAATTCTGGAAGAGAGATTTGTAGATCTAATACGCAAGACATTATATAAGGTCATTGGCGAAGGCACCAAGTTGATGTACAATGTCATGGTGGACAAGACTTCGATTCCGAATCAAACCGTGAATCTCGAAGCAAGCAATCGTTCTACCGCTGTTACCCCTAAAAGTATAATCGGAGGAAACAAAGCTCCCAGCTTCTTACAGGCTCCTGCCGTTCAAGATTTGGACCCGCATTTGAATCCCAATTATAATTTTGAGAACTTCATTGAAGGATACAGCAATAAACTTTCAAGAAGTGTAGCAGAAGCTGTAGCGCAAAAACCGGGAGGGACCGCTTTCAACCCGTTATTTCTTTATGGAGCATCCGGAGTGGGAAAGACACACCTGGCAAACGCAATAGGCACGAAAATCAAAGAGATTTATCCAGAGAAAAGAGTATTGTACGTTTCGGCACATTTGTTCCAGGTACAATATACGGATTCTGTACGCAATAACACGACCAATGACTTTATTAATTTTTATCAGACGATCGATGTATTAATCATTGATGATATTCAGGAGTTTGCCGGAGTCACCAAGACTCAAAACAACTTCTTCCATATCTTCAATCATTTACACCAGAACGGCAAACAGCTCATATTAACTTCAGACCGTGCTCCTGTATTGTTGCAAGGTATTGAAGAACGCCTCTTGACCCGTTTCAAATGGGGAATGGTAGCCGAGCTTGAAAAGCCGACGGTAGAACTTCGCAAAAACATTCTACGCAACAAGATACACCGCGACGGATTACAATTCCCGCCGGAAGTGATCGATTATATTGCCGAAAATGTGAATGAAAGTGTACGCGATCTGGAAGGTATCGTCATTGCTATCATGGCTCGTTCCACTATTTTCAACAAAGAAATAGATTTGGATTTGGCACAACACATTGTACATGGCGTGGTTCATAACGAAACGAAAGCGGTTACCATCGATGATATCCTCAAAGTGGTATGCAAACATTTTGATCTGGAACCGTCTGCCATACATACAAAATCCAGAAAAAGGGAAGTCGTTCAAGCACGACAGATTGCCATGTATCTAGCTAAAAACCACACAGACTTTTCAACTTCTAAGATAGGTAAGTTTATCGGTAACAAAGACCATGCAACGGTACTTCACGCCTGCAAAACCGTAAAAGGACAATTGGAGGTAGACAAAAGCTTTAGTGCAGAAGTACAGGAAATAGAATCGTTACTGAAAAAGAGAAACTGAAATTAAGTATAAAGTATAAAGTATTAAGTATTACCCTGGTGCGAAACCGTATAATAAAGCCTGTCCGCATGGATAATACTTTATACTTAATACTTGAAAAATACTTAATACTTATTTCAAGAATCCTTGCTGACGAAGTACTTTCAATAGATTTTCGGACATAAATTCGTTATCTTTCTTTGTGTAACGCACGTCCGTAAAGACTTGAGCCAATGTTTCTTTTTTATTTTCTTCGATAAACTGCTTGTTTTCCGGCAATGATTCTTTGTAGGCATAGAGTTTATCTATTTCTTCCGGTGTATAGTCGTGATATTTTTCATCGTGCACGGCAGCTTCCAAAGGCAAACGGTCTACTTGTGCGGGAATACCATCCGGATAGCCTACCGTTATTGTGGTGAGAGGGAATACCAGTTCGGGGAGTTGGAGGGTATCAATAATCATTTGAGGATTATAAGTGGTAGTTCCCAAATAACAAATGCCGAGTCCTGCTTCTTCCGCCAGCGTACAAAAAGTCTGTGCAACAAGCAAAGTATCCATAGACGCATTCATAAAAGACATTAAATTATCGTAGCCCGGCACTGCTTTCCGCTGTTCACACCATTTGCTGAAACGACGGAAATCAGCACAAAAAGTCAGTACGACTGGAGCATTTTTTACCATCGGCTGATTGAAATGAGCAGGCGAAAGTTTCTCCTTCATTTCCGCATCGCGAGTCACAATCACACTATAAAGTTGCATCCCACCCATCGTAGAAGCACGGAAAGAGGTTTCAAGCAAATCATTTAACAAACTCGGATTTATATCTTTAGGCAGATATTTCCGGATAGTTCTTCTGTTCTTTACGGTTTCAAACATATCTTTTTTTTGCAAAGATATAAAAAGAAAAAAATAATCCACCACACTAGTGGAATAGAATAGTTTTCTTTTTGGAGAACTTTAACCTTTGAACAAAATCCAATTCTAACTCTTTATCAAATACTTAGCATAAACAAATGGAAAACTTGCAACCTGTTAATAAATTAATTCATTTTTATTTTGATAGATGAAAAAACATTCTTAGCTTTGCGCCTACATTTGTTAACGATAAGTAAACTTCTACATATTACTTATTAAAAACGAGATTTAACACAAATTGAATCGTGGAAAAACAGATTTATTCTTACGACGAAGCCTATGAAGAATCTTTACGATATTTTCAAGGCGACGAGCTTGCTGCAAGGGTTTGGGTAAACAAATACGCAGTAAAGGATTCTTTCGGTAATATCTATGAAAAATCCCCGGAAGACATGCATTGGAGAATTGCAAATGAAGTGGCACGCGTAGAATCGAAGTATCCGAATGCGTTAACAGCAAAAGAACTGTATGATTTACTGGATCACTTCAAGTACATCGTCCCCCAAGGTAGCCCGATGACAGGAATCGGTAACGACTACCAGGTTGCTTCACTATCCAACTGCTTCGTTATCGGAGTGGACGGTGCAGCCGACTCTTATGGCGCTATCATCAAAATCGACGAAGAACAGGTGCAACTAATGAAAAGACGCGGTGGTGTAGGTCATGACTTATCACACATCCGTCCGAAAGGTTCTCCCGTTAAAAACTCGGCGTTGACTTCTACCGGTCTTGTTCCGTTCATGGAACGATATTCGAATTCCACTCGTGAAGTAGCTCAAGACGGACGTCGCGGTGCATTGATGTTGAGCGTGTCTATCAAGCATCCGGATTCGGAAGCATTCATTGATGCCAAGATGACCGAAGGTAAAGTGACCGGAGCAAACGTTTCTGTCAAGTTGGACGACGCTTTCATGCAGGCTGCCGTAGACGAAAAGCCGTATGTACAGCAATATCCTATCGACTCTGCCCAACCTACATTCACCAAGGAAATCGACGCTTCTACCTTGTGGAAGAAAATCGTTCACAATGCATGGAAATCGGCAGAACCGGGCGTTTTGTTCTGGGATACGATTATCCGTGAATCTGTGCCTGATTGTTATGCAGACCTGGGGTATAGAACGGTATCTACCAACCCATGCGGAGAAATTCCTCTATGTCCTTACGATTCTTGCCGCTTATTGGCTATCAATCTATATTCTTATGTGGTAAATCCGTTCAAACCGGATGCTTATTTTGATTTCGACCTGTTCCAAAAACACGTGGCTCTCGCTCAACGGATCATGGACGATATTATCGACCTCGAACTAGAGAAGATCGAACGTATCATGACCAAGATTGACGAAGATCCGGAAAACGAAGAAGTGAAACATGCGGAACGTGCACTTTGGGAGAAAATCTACAAGAAGAGCGGACAAGGTCGTCGTACTGGCGTAGGTATCACTGCAGAAGGTGATATGCTTGCTGCATTAGGATTGCGCTACGGAACGGAAGAAGCAACGGAATTCTCTGAAAAAGTACACAAGACAGTAGCTCTCGGCGCCTATCGTTCTTCAGTGGAAATGGCCAAAGAACGCGGTGCCTTCGAAATATATAATAGCGAACGTGAACAGAACAATCCGTTCATCCAACGCCTGGCAGCAGCTGATCCGAAACTGTATGAGGACATGAAGAAATATGGTCGCCGCAACATTGCCTGCCTGACGATTGCTCCAACCGGAACGACCAGTTTGATGACGCAGACCACTTCGGGTATCGAGCCTGTATTCCTGCCTGTTTACAAACGTAGAAGAAAGGTGAACCCGAACGATACGAATGTGCATGTAGACTTTGTAGACGAAACAGGGGACGCATTTGAAGAATACATCGTATTCCATCATAAATTTGTTACTTGGATGGAAGCTAACGGATACGACCCGGCCAGACGTTACACCCAGGAAGAGATTGACGAACTGGTTGCCAAATCTCCTTATTACAAAGCGACTTCTAACGATGTCGACTGGTTGATGAAGGTGAAGATGCAGGGAAGAATCCAGAAATGGGTAGACCACTCTATCAGCGTAACCATCAATCTGCCGAACGATGTGGACGAGGATTTAGTAAACCGCCTGTATGTAGAGGCATGGAAATCCGGCTGTAAAGGTTGTACCGTATATCGTGACGGTTCACGCTCTGGAGTGCTGATCTCTACGAAATCGGATAAAGACAAGAAAGAAGGACTTCCTCCTTGCAAACCGCCTACGGTTGTAGAGGTACGTCCGAGAATATTGGAAGCAGACGTTGTCCGTTTCCAGAACAACAAGGAAAAATGGGTAGCTTTTGTCGGATTATTGGACGGACACCCTTATGAAATATTCACTGGTTTGCAAGATGACGACGAAGGTATCTTGCTGCCTAAGAGCGTAACTTGCGGACGTATCATCAAAAATGTGGATGAAGACGGTACCAAACGTTACGACTTCCAATTCGAGAACAAACGCGGATATAAGACGACCATTGAAGGATTGTCAGAGAAGTTCAACAAGGAATACTGGAACTATGCAAAATTGATTTCCGGCGTGCTTCGCTACCGGATGCCGATTGAACAGGTTATCAAACTGGTTGGCTCTCTGCAATTGAACAGTGAAAGTATCAACACTTGGAAAAACGGTGTAGAACGTGCATTGAAGAAGTATATTCAGGATGGAACGGAAGCCAAAGGTAAGAAGTGCCCGAACTGTGGCAACGAGACATTGGTTTATCAGGAAGGCTGTCTGATTTGTACTACTTGCGGCGCTTCCAGATGTGGATAATAGTCCTACGTATGTTAATTAATATATAAACAAAAGATTAAAAGGAGTCCGGTGCGGCTCCTTTTATTTTTTATTCAAAAAAATGTCTTATACTTGCAGTGTCTTACATATACAATCAAAATCTAATATATATGATTCTATCATTTAATATTGAATACCGCACCAATTGGGGAGAAGAAGTAAGGATTTCCGGCTTATTTCCGGAATCAATTCCTTTACACACCACCGATGGTATCTATTGGACGGCAGAACTTGAGCTTGAAGTCCCTCAAGAAGGGATGACCATCAATTATAGCTATCAGATAGAGCAAAACGGAATAGTTATCCGCAAGGAATGGGACAGTTTTTCGAGATCTATTTTCTTATCAGGCAGCTCCAGAAAGATATACAGAATCAATGATTGCTGGAAAAATATTCCGGAACAACTGTATCTTTATAGTTCTGCTTTTACAGAAGCCTTACTGGCACATCCTGAAAAAGAGAATATCCCGCAAAGATATAAGAAGGGACTGGTTATCAAGGCCTACGCCCCACGTATCAACAAAGATTATTGTCTGGCAATTTGTGGCAACCAGAAATCATTAGGTCACTGGGACCCGGAGAAAGCGGTGTTGATGAGTGATACCAATTTCCCGGAATGGCAGATAGAACTGGACGCCAGCAAACTAAAATATCCGCTGGAATATAAATTCATCCTCTACAACAAACAGGAAAAGAAAGCAGACTGCTGGGAGAAAAACCCTAACCGCTATCTGGCAGACCCGGAACTGAAAACCAACGAAACGCTCGTGATTTCCGACCGATATGTTTATTTCGACATTCCCGCATGGAAAGGGGCAGGAATCGCTATACCCGTATTTTCTTTAAAATCAGAGAAAAGTTTCGGAGTAGGTGATTTCGGCGACTTGAAACGTATGGTAGACTGGGCAGTAAATACTCGCCAGAAAGTTATTCAGATTTTACCGGTCAACGACACCACCATGACTCATGCATGGACGGACTCTTATCCTTATAACAGCATTTCTATTTATGCTTTCCATCCGATGTATGCGGATATCAGGCAAATGGGAACTCTGAAAGATAAAGAAGCGGCATCGAAATTCAGCAAGAAACAAAAGGAACTGAACAGCCTCCCTGCTATTGACTACGAAGCGGTCAACCAAACTAAATGGGAGTTTTTCAACTTACTGTTCCGACAGGAAGGAGAAAAGGTATTGGCTTCCAAAGGTTTCAAAGATTTCTTTGAAACGAACAAGGAATGGCTGCAACCTTATGCAGTCTTTAGTTATCTGCGCGACGCCTACAAAACGCCCAATTTCCGCAAATGGCCGAGACACTCTGTTTACCAAGCGGAAGATATAGAAAAAATGTGCCAACCGAGAACGGCAGATTATCCTCATATCTCGTTGTATTATTATATCCAGTATCATCTGCATCTACAGTTGTTGTCTGCAACCGAATATGCCCGCCAACACGGTGTCGTATTAAAGGGGGATATTCCGATTGGCATCAGCCGCAACAGCGTGGAAGCCTGGACAGAACCCCATTACTTCAATCTCGACGGACAAGCGGGTGCTCCGCCCGATGATTTCTCGATCAACGGGCAAAACTGGGGATTCCCCACATACAACTGGGATGTCATGGAAAAAGACGGATACCGCTGGTGGATGAAGCGTTTTCAGAAAATGGCGGAATACTTCGATGCTTACCGGATCGATCATATCCTCGGGTTCTTCCGTATTTGGGAAATACCAATGCACGCTGTACACGGATTGTTAGGTCAGTTTGATCCTTCTTTACCGATGAGCCGGGAAGAAATCGAAAGTTATGGTCTAACGTTCCGGGATGAATATCTGCTACCATTCATCCATGAATCTTTCCTCGGACAGTTGTTCGGACCGCATACCCATTTAGTCAAACAGGATTTCCTTGAATCGGTTGATAACTCCGGACTTTATCGGATGAAACCGGGATTCGAAACACAACGGGAGGTAGAGCAATTCTTCGCCGGTAGAAATGATGAAGATAGTGTGTGGATTCGGGAAGGGCTTTATTCATTAATCAGCAACGTCTTATTTGTTGCGGATAAGAAAGAGGAAGGTAAATACCACCCGCGCATCGGTGTGCAACGGGATTTCGTATTCCGGTCGCTGAACGAAGAAGAGAAAAATGCGTTTAACAGACTATACGACCAGTATTATTATCACCGGCACAACGAGTTCTGGTATCAACAGGCTATGAAGAAGTTACCTCAACTGACACAATCAACCCGCATGTTGGTTTGTGGAGAAGATTTGGGGATGATTCCTGCTTGTGTGTCGTCGGTGATGAATGATCTCCGGATTCTTAGTCTGGAAATTCAGCGGATGCCTAAGAATCCGATGCATGAATTCGGGCATTTAAATGAGTATCCGTACCGGTCTGTCTGCACAATCTCCACTCACGATATGTCTACGTTGCGTGGCTGGTGGGAAGAAGATTATCAACAGACCCAACGTTACTATAATGCAACGTTAGGACATTATGGAGTTGCACCGACAACTGCCACCCCGGAGTTGTGCGAGGAAATCGTACGCAACCATCTCAACAGTAATTCCATTCTCTGTATCTTGTCTTTCCAGGATTGGTTATCGATAGACGGGAAATGGAGAAATCCGAATGTGGCGGAAGAGCGAATTAATGTTCCATCCAATCCACGAAACTACTGGAGATACCGGATGCATCTCACTCTGGAACAGTTGATGAAAGCAAAAACACTTAATGATAAGATTAGCGAATTGATTAAATACACAGGAAGAGATCTGAATAAATAGAATAAAAGGTACAAGTAACTTTCAAAAAGGATATTTTCCGGACACTACCGACGCGGATAACACTAGATTAAGAACGCTAAAAATCTATGTGATCCGCGTCATTCGTTTTTCAAGGATATATTGATAACAGAGGTAAAATAAGGAGTTTCAAAACATAGTCAACCATTTTTTTCGCAATAATATCATTACTATATATCATACTTTTTCGCTTTTCGCATCATTCGTTTATTTTTTCAATGTTCCTCTTTTTATTCCGATTTATAAAGTATCTTTGCGCCGAAAAAGAGAAATTAAAAGAGATAATGGAAGGCAACCAGAGCAGACGTATCGATTTTGTGGACTTAACCAAAGGAGTCTGCATTATCCTTGTGGTAATGGCACACGTTGGAGGGGCCTTCGAACAACTGGATACGAATTCGATGTTATCCTGTTTCCGCATGCCGCTTTACTTCTTTATCTCGGGAGTGTTTTTCAAATCATACGAAGGCCTGCTCGGATTCATCCTACGAAAAATAAACAAATTGATTATTCCTTTTCTTTTCTTCTATCTAAGTGCATTTCTAATGAAATACATTGTTTGGAAGATTGCTCCGGGGGTATTTCAACTGCCTGTGTCGTGGAATGAACTCTTGGTTGTATTTCATGGACACGACCTTATCAAGTTCAATCCACCGATCTGGTTTCTACTCGCATTATTCAATTGCAACATCCTGTTTTATCTAATTCACTTTCTGCGCGAAAAGCATCTGCCTGTCATGTTCGCTGTGACAATCCTGATTGGTTGCGCAGGATTTTATCTCGGAAAATTACAGATAGAGTTACCCCTGTATATAGATGTTTCCATGACTGCCCTCCCCTTCTATGTGGCCGGTTTCTGGATCCGACGGTATAATTTCTTTCTATATCCCAGCCATCGTTTCGACAAACTGATACCGGTTTTTATTGTATTGGCACTGGTGGTAATGTACTTTACCGCTACCACATTGGGTATGCGTACCAACAATTATGCGGGAAATATTTTTCAAGTATATATCGCTGCGTTTGCAGGAATATTTATGATTATGTTACTTTGCAAAAAAGTGAAAAAGATAAAGGTTGTTTCTTACTTGGGACGATATTCAATCATCACCTTGAGTATTCATGGCCCGATACTTCATTTTTTAGGTCCATTAGTCAGCCGTTATATTCACAATAGTTGGGCACAAGCAAGCGCACTTCTGCTTATAACATTAAGCATCTGCCTTCTGCTCACACCCGTCTTTCTTAAAGTGATTCCACAAATGGTTGCACAGAAAGACCTGTTAAAAGTCAAACAAGATCACACTAAAAAGACAGTATATGAAGATAAACAGTAGCTATATCCTTTTGAAGGAAATTCGTTGTTACGCCTATCATGGAGTCGCACCGCAAGAAAATCTGATTGGAAATGAATATCTCATTGACCTGAAACTGAAAGTGGATATCAGCAAAGCTGCCCGGACAGATGAGGTTGCCGACACTGTCAACTATGCTGAAGTACATCAAGTGATAAAAAATGAAATGGCTATTCCGTCAAAGTTACTGGAGCATGTCAGCGGACGGATTATACAAAAACTCTTTGACCAATTCCCTTGCATTGAGAAAATAGAGCTCCGGCTTTCCAAACGGAATCCGCCAATGGGAGCAGATATAGAATCAGCAGGCATTGAACTGCAATGCAGCAGAGATGAATGATATATTGCTCTATAAATGATATGACGTAAACTAGCAGAATACAGATTAAAATCACTTGCAAGAACTCCCCTTGCCATTATTTCGGAACAATTGGGAATTGTTGTTAGCATACACAATATGCAAACGCAAACTTCCTAATTGAAGTAGAAAAGATAGTGACGGTATATGCTTGTGATAGTGACGCTATCGTTGTCATATACCGTCACTATCCTTACTGGATAGCGTCACTATTTTATAAAGGGAACTCACCAACAACTTTTCTCAATTGATCCATTATTTCCAGTTGAGTATAAACAGGGGATAATTGCCTTATAAACACGCAGATAATACAATTTTAATCTGTATTATCTGCATTATCTTATTAAATAATAGGCAATCCGCTTCTATTATTTACACTCCGAACCGACTTATTTTCTCTTCTTTTTTCTTCGATTTACCGATTCGACAGCCTCCGTCACCACAGGTTTATCCTGGAAACGTTTCGTATAACTGGAATAGTCCGGATGAATACGTTCGTAATCAGGATCCATAAATAACGGACTGGAAATAATATGATCTGCCGTAGAACGGTTACAACAGAAAACTATATTTTCTACACCGGCCAAACGGGTTAATGCTTTCACATCCGTATCATGCGGTTGCAGTGTCATGGGATCCGTGAAGAAAAAGAGATAATCAATCTGCCCATCCACAATACGTGACCCCATCTGTTGGTCACCACCTAACGGACCTGATTTTAAAATCGTAAAATCCCACTCTTCATCAGGATGTTTCTCCTTCAATGCTTCCAATATCAAAGTACCTGTAGTACCCGTACAGTAGAATTTATTACCCATCAACAGTTCCGAGTTCCATAGCACCCATTCGATGAGGTCTTTTTTCATTGCATCGTGTGCTACCAGCCCGATGCCTCTTCTAACCTTTGATTCCATTTGCTATCCTTTTAAAATCCGACAATTGAGAGAACCGTCTGCATCCTCTCGCATAAAACTGCCACAAGATACTACTTTTTGTCCGTTCAGGTATCGGATTCAAAGTTTTTTTTCTCATATTCTCTTCACGGGATAAAGAAAATGACGAACATAGTTGTTTATACTCTTTCCGCGCACGTATCACAGCACGAGCATTGTCCCAGTGCCCTTGCAACAAGAAATTAAACGCTGCCACATAATCGAGACAGGCCCGGATACGCATCACTTTATTTAACTCCTTCTGTGGAAGATTCTTATAGAGCATGACAAGATTATTACGGAAATTAAGAAAAGTCTTACGAGGATTCTCTTTTTTAAGAGTAGCTCCTCCTACATGATAGACAATACTTTGAGGTACACAGACAATCTCACGATTCCGCGAACGAAGTCGCCAGCACAAATCTATTTCTTCCATGTGAGCAAAAAAACGTCCATCCAATCCTCCTACATTCACATAATCAGTGTGCCGGATAAACAACGCTGCCCCCGTTGCCCAAAAAACAGGAATCACCGTATCATATTGGCCTTCATCCTTCTCCACAACTCCCATTATACGCCCCCTGCAGAAAGGATAACCATATTTATCAATAAAGCCACCAGCCGCTCCGGCATATTCAAAATATTCTTTTTGTCGTTGACTTCGTATCTTCGGCTGACAAGCAGCCACCTCCGGATGAGCATCCAAATAAGCAATCATTGGTTCCAGCCAATGCTCCGTCACCTCGACATCTGAATTCAAAAGAACTACATATTCTGCGTCGACCTGCTGCAATGCCCAATTATATCCATCGGCAAAGCCATAATTTTGGTCGAGCACAATCGTTCTGACAGAAGGAAATTCCTGTTGAAGCAAACTCACAGAAGTGTCCGTAGAGCCATTATCAGCTACACAGACCTCAACCCCCTCCCCCTCTGAATAGCGGACGACGGACGGAAGAAAAGTACGAAGCATATCGCACCCGTTCCAATTCAAGATTACAACTGAAACCTTCATCATTATTCTTTCTTCTTATTCAATTCCTTCTGTTCCAGCTGATCAGCCTCTTCTTTGGTTAATTTCCAGCGTTTATGAGACCATAACCAGTATGCCGGTTCCCTGCGAATCGTTTGCTCCAACCTATGGGCAAACATTTCCGTGATTTCTCCTTCTCTTGTTTCTTTCGGTGTTTCCGTCATTAACTTGAACTCCGCTTCACAATACCCTCTACGCTTCTTACTAAGCTCACAATAAAAAACAGGAAAGTTCATCATTTTAGCAATACGCTCCGCACCATCCAGGAAAGCCGTCTCCTGCCCCAAAAAAGTAGTCCAGTATTTATCATACCCACTGGGCCATTGATCGGTAATCAGCCCAACTACCATCTTTTTCCCATCACGTTTCAACTTAATAATTTCACGTGCTGTAGAATGTTTCGGGATATTATATCCCCCGAAACGAGAACGAATACGTTTAAATAATTCGTCCAGATATTTATCTCTCAATGGTTTATAAACTTGCACAGGGACATCTTCCGGTTTCATGATTGATCCCATACCTATTAACCACTCATAATTGGCGTAATGAGGAATCATTACTATAATACCTCCATACTTTTCAGTTAGTTCCAGATATTGCTCCGTATTCTTATAAGTCATTCTTGCACAAAGCTCTTCGGCAGACATATGCAACAATTTCAAATCTTCAAGCATATAATCCGACAAATAGCGATAAAACTTGCGTTCTATCTGTAATCTCTCCGCATCAGTTTTTTCCGGAAATGATCTCAATAGATTTCCCCGAACTACTTTCCGACGATATTTTCCAACACGATACATCAGCAGATAATTTAAATCCGAAAGCATATATAAAATCCGGAACGGAAGAGCTGAAAACAGCCACATTCCACTGTATACCAACCAATAGATAAGTTTTGATCTCATAACTTATATCAAAATTGTACCTTTAAGTGCTGTCATCTCCTCATTAAACTCTCCCAGACGTACATTAACTACCTGATTATCCAGCGAGTCATCACTTTCCACCTCTACACGAATATAATTCTCCGTAAATCCATGCATCGGAGCACCAGTTTTCGATTTTTCCATCAATACCGGCATTGTCTGCCCGATATGACATGCATAAAAAGCCTGTGTCTTTTGGTCCGATAGTGTCAACAGACGTTGACTACGTTGATGCTTCTCTTCCGGAGAAACCACATATTCTATTTTTAAGGCTTGCGTTCCAGGACGTTCGGAATAGCTAAACACATGCAACTGCGTCACATCCAGTCCATCAATAAACTGATAAGCCTGTTCAAAGTATTCGGGCGTTTCTCCACGGGTTCCCACAATCACGTCCACTCCGATAAAAGCATCCGGCATCACCTCTTTTATCTTCCTTACTTTCGAAGCAAAAAGAGCAGTGTCATAACGACGGCGCATTAGCTGCAAAACCTCATCACAACCGGATTGCAAAGGGATATGAAAATGAGGCATAAAACTGCGGGAGTGAGACACAAACTCAATAATCGCATCAGTCAACAGATTGGGTTCTATGGAAGAGATACGATAACGTTCGATTCCTTTAACCTGATCCAATGCTTTTACTAAATCAAAGAAACTCTCTCCTGTTGTTTTGCCAAAGTCTCCGATATTCACTCCGGTCAGAACAATTTCTTTTCCTCCCTCGGCAGCCGCTTGACGGGCCTGTTCAACCATGGAAGCAATAGTCCCGTTACGACTTCGTCCCCGGGCAAAAGGAATCGTGCAATAAGAACAAAAGTAATCGCATCCATCCTGCACCTTCAAAAAGAAACGGGTACGGTCTCCCCGTGAACACGAGGGAGAGAATGAACGGATATCTTTGGTCGTCGTAGTGATAGCTTCTCCTTTTTCATGCTTTTGGAGGTCGCCCAGATATTGAAGCAATTCTCCTTTCTGTTCCGCTCCCAACACTACGTCCACTCCATCTATCTTTGCCACATCACCGGGCTTCAATTGCGCATAACATCCGGTCACTACCACAAAAGCACCAGGGTGTTGTTTTACCAGACGATGAATCGCTTGCCGGCATTTCTTATCCGCCATCTCCGTCACCGAACAGGTATTTACCACACAGATATCAGCTTTCTCTCCTTTACGCGCAGTCCGAACTCCTGCCTCACGCAGAATTTTACCAATAGTTGAAGTCTCTGAAAAATTTAATTTGCAGCCTAAAGTATAATAAACGGCTGTCTTATTTTGAAATACAGTGGTATCTATCATAAGCTGTTATAAACACATTAACTTTGCAAAGTTACACATTATTATTAGTAAAACGCTTTTGGATACGAAAGTTTATTCCTATTTTTGCACAATTCACTAAAAAACGTGCAATGATTAAAGAGAATTTCATTAAACTATACGAAAATAGTTTCCGTGAAAATTGGGATCTACCTTGTTACACAGATTATGGAGAAGATACCCAATATACTTATGGGGAGGTAGCTGAAAAAATCGCCCGTTTACATCTGTTATTCAAACATTGTAGCCTCCGCAGAGGGGATAAGATTTCAGTTATCGGCAAAAACAACGCTCACTGGTGCATCGCCTATATGGCAACCATCACGTATGGAGCAATCATTGTTCCCATCCTTCAAGACTTTACCCCCAACGATATTCATCATATCGTCAATCATTCCGAATCTGTATTTCTGTTCACCAGCGACAGCATTTGGGACAATCTGGAAGAGGAAAAACTAACGGGACTGCGAGGCGTATTCTCACTGACCGATTTCCGGTGTCTTTATCAGCGTGACGGAGAAACCATACAGAAGTTTCTGAAAAATACCGATAAAGAAATGCATTCTTTGTATCCGAAAGGATTTGCCCGCGAAGATGTTCAATATACCACTTTATCCAATGATAAAGTGATGCTATTAAACTATACTTCCGGAACCACCGGTTTCAGTAAAGGAGTGATGTTGACAGGGAACAATCTGGCAGGAAATGTCACTTTCGGTATCCGCACCGAACTTCTTAAAAAGGGAGACAAAGTACTCTCTTTCCTCCCACTCGCTCATGCATACGGCTGTGCGTTCGACTTTCTGACTGCAACCGCTGTCGGCACCCATGTCACTCTGCTTGGTAAAACTCCTTCTCCGAAGATTATAATGAAGGCTTTTGAGGAAGTGAAACCCAACCTTATTATTACTGTCCCGCTAGTGATCGAAAAGATATATAAGAATATCATCCAGCCACTCATTAATAAAAAAGGAATGAAGTGGGCACTCAATATTCCGCTGCTCGACACACAGATCTACAACCAGATATGCAAAAGACTGATTGATGCACTGGGAGGTCGGTTTAAGGAAATCATTATCGGCGGCGCCGCTATGGACAAGGAAGTAGAAGAATTCTTCTACAAAATTAAATTCCCTTTTACTATAGGTTACGGTATGACGGAATGTGGGCCACTAATCAGCTATGCCCCTTGGGATGAGTTTGTACTAGGCTCTTCCGGAAAGATTCTGGATATAATGGAAGCACGTATCTATAAAGAAACCCCTGAAGCAGAAACCGGAGAAATCCAGGTTCGGGGAGAGAATGTGATGGTGGGCTATTACAAGAATCAGGAAGCAACGCAGGAAGTATTCACGCAGGACGGCTGGCTACGCACCGGTGATCTCGGTTCCATGGACAGCAACGGAAATATTTTCATCCGGGGACGCCTCAAGACCATGATCTTAAGTTCAAGCGGACAGAACATCTTCCCCGAAGAGTTGGAAACAAAACTGAATAACCTGCCTTTCATTCTTGAAAGTCTCGTTATTGAACGCAACAAAAAATTAGTAGCACTCGTTTATGCCGATTATGAAGCGTTGGATTCTCTCGGATTAAACAATCCGAATAACCTGAAAACAATCATGGATGAAAATCTTAAGAATCTGAACAGCAATGTAGCCGCTTATGAAAAAATCAGCAGAATCCAACTTTATCCTACGGAATTTGAAAAAACTCCCAAAAGAAGCATAAAAAGATACCTATATAACAGTATTGCTGTCGATTAGCATGTTCTAAAACATACGAAAAAGGGAGAAAAGTAGCTAGTTACAAAAAAAATTATAAAAAAAGTTGGTATTTCGAGAACAACATATTGAAAAAGTACATAACTTTGCAGCGTTTTAATAAAGCAATTGATTGTATTACGTTTTTAAAAAGCAAAGAAAATGAAAAAATTAGTTTTGATGGCCGTAGCTATCGTAGCAGTATCATTCGCATCATGTGGTAACAAAGCAGCTGACGCAGCAAAAGCAACTGCAGATTCTATCCGTATCGCTGACTCAATCGCAGCAGTAGAAGCAGCAGCTCTTGAAGCTGAACAAGCAGCAGCCGCAGCAGCAGATTCTTTGAATGCTGATAGCACTGCAACTGAAACTGTAGCTGAATAATTCAGAAACAGCTTAGAGAGAATTGAAAGTCTGCCATGCAAAAGCATGCACAGACTTTTTTTATGCTTCAATTTTAGCAATTCACACGCTATTTAGCGTATGAACTCTTCACAAAAGGAGCGTCCAACAAATAATCCAAGCTCACTTCCACACTCTCTTCTACCGGCATACTATAACCCTCGATTTCAGCAACGAGATAGTTAACACCTGCAGTTTTTGCATTCTTAAAGATAGCGTCAAAACCTACCATTCCGCTTTGTCCGATCTCTCTGTGATCCTTAACATGGAATATCTTGAAGCGGCCGGGATATTTATTAAAATAATCAACAGGACTGTTTTGTCCGCGAACTACCCAATAAAGGTCCATCTGGAAGAAGACATATTCAGGATTCGTATGTTCCAGCATATAATCATACATTACTTTATCTTCTACTTTCTGAAATTCATGAGCGTGATTATGATATCCAAATGACAAACCTTGTTGTTTGCAACGTTTGCCTATCTCATTAAAATAAGTGCAATATGTATTCAAATCTTTAAGCGTTTTTGGAACATCCATCCAAGGAGCTACGATGTACTTCATTCCTGCAGCTTTATGATCGGCAATACACTGATCCCACCATTGAAGAGACTCTGACAAGTCACCGGAAGCCAATTCTTCTTTGGACAATTGTCTGGTACAATGTGAAGACAAAACTTTTAATCCTGCCGATTCGACATCTTTCTTAAACTGTTGGGGAGTCCGGTCATAAAATTTACCGTTGTTATAATTGGCAGCTTCAACACCGGTATATCCCATGTTTGCCAATTTCTTCAGAAGAGCAGTATAAGTGGGGTCACACTTACCATCTTTATTGTCTACCTTATTCAATATATCTCTGACAGAATAGAGTTGAATAGCTACTTCTTTTTTAGCTTTCTTCTTAGTTTGTGCTGTCATTGCCTGTGGAATCATGAAAAGAGCAGCCAACGCACATAAATAAATTTTTGTTTTCATATAATAGATATCAGGGGATTACAATTATTAGATTTATATAGAAAAAACAGGCACGGATTACACAGACTTCACGGTTACTCTATGGCAATCGCCATTCAAAAAAACGTGAAATACGTGTAACTCGTGCCTTCTTATTACTATTTGATTAGTCCAAAACCTTCACGCGGATGTTGCGGAACCAAACATCATCACCGTGATCTTGCAAACCGATGAAACCTTCGTGATTTTCGCCACCACAGTTATTCAGCAATTCAAATGCCAAAGGCCATTTATCTTCGCTGAACTTACTTGCCTGCAACATATCAGTCCATTGTTTTGTCCACAAATGATATTCAAGTACGTTTTCATCGTTTTGTCCATGAACCACTGTACCTTTATAAACCATAATCTTAGCCTTGTTCCATTCGCCAAACGGTTTAGAGTTTTGAGGAACTGCCGGAATCATGTCATACAAAGAAGCCGACTGACGATTGTTATCTTTACCCAATTTAGCATCCGGATGATTGGCATTATCCAGGATCTGATATTCAGGTGCGGAAATATAAATAGGTTCAAGCACATCATTACCATCTTTGTCTTTAGAAGTAACTTCCTGAGCTAAATACAGAATACCTGAATTGCTACCTTTAGCAACCTTCCATTCCAATTCCAACTCGAAGTTTTTAAATTTGTGAGCAAAGATCAAGTCACCACCATCACCGTCTTGAGCTTCACCGCCGCCAGAACCGTTGAATTTGATACAGCCATCTTCGATTGTCCATTTAGTAGGAACACGGTCTTTTCCATAACCACGCCATCCGTTAAATGTTTCACCATCAAAGATTGTGATATAACCATTTTCGTCAACAGGCAGATTCAAACTATCAGTTTCCGGTGCTTTCAATGATTTAGAGTAAGACAATGCAACTTTGCTCGGTTCTTCCTGAGCATTTGCTTTTTTCTGACCACCGCAAGAAGCAAAAACTCCTGCAGCAAGACAACAACAAGCTAATGGATAAAATACTTTTTTCATGATAATAACGATTTAATTTTTTATCTTTAATTTCTAATTTATCTCGGCATATCAGGCAGTCTCCAGCCGTCACGATAAGTATGTTTCACTAATTCAGCAGCAAACTGTTTCGCATTAATCGGATCAGTCCATGTCTTGTCAAATGTCGGATGACCATCATGAATCTTGAATCCGTCTTTGATAACGGTGCGGATCGTTTCGTTATCACCAATATTCGTAAAGCACATGTTAGCTCCATCCCATTCAAGAGTCTTATTCAGCGCTTGCAAACGAATAGCCAATACACCCATTGCCACCATTTCATTCATTGGTCCGGCTTCTGAGAAATCAGACTTAGTCATGATACGGTTAGATTTATTTTCTTTACATGCACGTACCCAGTCCATCTCGTGACCACCGTTCATAGCATTGGGAACACGACGACAAACCTTTGGCACATTTGGTTTACGACCAGAAAGCAACCAAGGATTCTGTCCATAACATCCGCAAATCAAAGTATCTTTCGTTCCGTGGAAAATAGTCAAACCACCACCACTCTGCATCAGTTGTTTTCCTTCCGGGAATCCTTTCGGACGTTCAGGCATCATACCGCCATCGTACCAATGTACTTCCACTTCAGGCATAGCTACTTTCGGCATATTTTCACGAGCAGGGAAAATCATTTTCACATGCTGTGCCTGCGGAGCACAAGCATTCAACAATAAAGTAGATGACCCTTCCACTTTAGTAGGATATTGCAATTTCAATGCTCTAAACGGCTGATGCAAAATATGGCAAGCCATATCGCCTAATGCACCTGTTCCATAATCCCACCATCCACGCCAGTTCCAAGGATGATAAATAGCATTGTAAGGATTCATTTTAGCAGGACCTGTAAACAAATCCCAATTCAATGTGCTAGGAATTTTATCAACCTTTTCAGGAACATTCAATCCTTGCGGCCAAATAGGACGGTCTGTCGCACATTCCACCTTAGTTATATCACCGATTTCACCATTCCAAATCCATTCGCATACCAAATCCGTACCTTCATCCGATGAACCCTGATTACCCATCTGAGTAACAACACCTGTTGAGGCAGCTAATTTTGTCAATAAACGAGATTCATAAACAGAGTGGGTCAACGGCTTCTGACAGTACACGTGTTTTCCCATTGTCATTGCATCAGCAGTGATGATAGCATGAGTATGGTCGGCAGTTGCAACAATTACACCGTCAATAGATTTACCCATTTCATCATACATTTTACGATAATCCCAGTATTTTTTAGCCTTGGGGAATTCGTCGAACACACCTTTTGCATACTTCCAATCCACATCACAAAGAGCCACAATATTTTCAGTGCCCTTTACGTGATTAATGTTGGCATGTCCCATACCGCCAATACCCACAGCTGCAAGATTTAATTTGTCAGTAGGCGAAACATGCCCGTGACTCATACCTAAAATTGTACTGGGAGCAATGGTTATACCTGCTAAAGCAGCGGCTCCCGTTTTGAGAAACTTTCTCCTCGAAATGTTTGACATGATTTTATTTGTTTAAGGGTTAATAATCTTTGGAAGGTTGCCATGCAACAATCCATATCCATTTTTCATGTTTTTTCTTCGCTCGCGTATTTGCTCCAAAGTGCGCAAATTACCAATAGCAGGCAAATCGTGTTTGCGGGTATCTTTTAAGAATGTCCACGCATATTCGGATGCAATGGCCGAATCGCGCATGGACGGTAAGCGAGAACTGCGCTTTCCGGTTTCTACCGAATCAGCAAACAGGTCACACAATACGTCTATATTCTTGCCACCGAAAGGCTTCTCTACACGGATGGTCTGATTGACACCGTGCAGGTCGACAACAGCAGTATTGAAGTCATGCGTCATACGCACAACTCCTTTTGTACCTATAATATCTACATACGAATTATGTGTCTGGTCTTTAGATAATTGCCCATAAACAAACCCTTGGGTAATATCAAAAACTACACCATTTTGAAAAGTTCCGTGACATTGTACCCACCAAGGATCTTTGTAGTTCCACATATTCACCCCCTGGGCATTCCATGTTCTGTAATCACAACCTGCATACCAACGGGTAATATCTACATAATGCATTCCACAATCATGGAAAGCAGGTCCCTCATACTCATGACCTTCACCCGGTGCCAAGCCGGGAGTCATATGACAAATACGGATAATAGCCAGCTCTCCAATCTCCCCTTGCTGGATATATTCTTTCATCAAATTATGATACCAGGAATTCCGCAGATACAAGTTTACTGTAGAAATGAGGTTTGTGTTTTCCGTCATTTCTACAACCTTCCACTCATTTTCCATTGTATCTGCAATTGGTTTCTCTGAAATAATGTGTTTGCCGTAACGAATAGCTTTTTCTATTTGTCCCATCCTCGAGTCAGCTAAAGTAAAAAGCCCGACTACCTGCACACTTTCATCCTCGAAAATCTTTTGATTATCTTCTACTATAAGGGATCCAGGAGCTAACTCCTTGGCTAATTGACGTGATTCCGGATCGGTATCACAAATATAAGCAATATTCCACCGATCACTTTTTGTCATCGCTTCCCAATAGAATCTTCCCATCCTACCGAAACCGATAATTCCAACTTTAATTCTCGTGTCTACTGAAGATTGCGTGTTCATAATTAAGCATAGTGAATTTAAGTACAAATAATAGGTAAAGTATCGATTTTCACCCTCAGCAGATGAGTAGAAAACCGATAATGCAAAACTAGCCAAATAAATAACGGCTTATTTGACTTACACAACTTTATGTAGATAGAAATTCATCCTTTTACACTATTAATCAAGCAATTAATACTTTCAAAGCATCCAAAAAATGTAGATGATTTGGAACAGTCTCCAACACTAAAATAGCACTTATGTCTCTTGTGTTGAACTAATTTTCATAATTTCATTCTCAAATTCATCTCTGTCGACAGCTGCCTTATTTCTCATCTTCGTGCGATAATTATAAACCGTACTTGTAGAGCAACGGAGGAAGTTCGCTATCTTCCCACTATCCGTAATACCCAAGCGTAATAAAGCATAAATACGAAGTTCTCTGTTCAATAAAGCATCCGGTTTTAAAATAATTTTCTCTTCATCTTTCAACAGGGCGTTAAAATCAGAAACAAAAGTGGGATACAACCCCAAGAAGACCTTATCAAAACGAGTGTATAAAGCGCTAAGCTCTTCGTCGATAAGCGCGGATGATTTTAGCTTCTTAATCAGTTCATCATAGTATTTATTAATAGCTATTTTATACAGCATATTCTGATATTTCTCCATTTTATGGATATAGCTAAAGCATACGTCAAAGAATTCGGCTATATAATACTCCTTTATACTATTAATTTCGCACAACTGATTATTTGTATCATTCAGTTGGCTGTTCATGCTATTCAGTTTGTTGTTCAATCGCAAAAGTTCCTCATTACTCTGTGCCAATGCCTGTTTTATTTTCAACGTCTTTTTCATCTGAATATAGATGAAAAGCACCAACAGGACTAAAAGAAAAAGGATAATACTTGTAGAAATAAGAAAAGTAGTCAGATGCGACCGTGATCTGGCCTGCTCCGCCTGATAAGCTGTATTAATAATAGAATTAAATTTATAAATTTCGATGGCACGGAAATGAATACCGGAAGATATAACGTCATCGATAGCAGACTGTGTAAATTTAAAGGCATCAGCTAAATTCTGTTCATCATAGGCTATCAATGCAAGAGATTGCAGGGATGCATTTTCCCGCGTAGCATTCCGGGTATCGGCTATTGCCGACAACATCAGGTATTTTTTTTCCTCATCATACTTTTTCTGATGGTGACATAACCTAGAATACGAATGAGTTATCATGGCATAATTAGGCGTCCCCACTTCTTCAATCTCCAACAGTTCCTTAAAAATCTCTTTCGATTTCAATGTATCACGCCAAATATAATAAGAAGCCTGGGACATTCGATAATCCCAAGAAGTGTGGTCAATGAGGGCAAACAGAGAATCTTGATAAGCAGCCTGCTGCTTACCATACAGATTATTGGCGACAGAAATCGAATAGTGTCCCCAAAAACTGGAATAAGTTTGATAATAGTTTATTAATAAATCTCTGGGAAGTTCTGAAGTCTTTATACTTTTCAAAATAATCTCCGCTTCGCGGAACCTGCCACACATCGAATATAAAAGGCTAAGATGTAAAGACGACTGGTTGGTGAAATAAGGTCTATTCAACTGGCGGGAAATCTCAATATTGCGATCAACATAATGGATGGCTGAATCAATATGAAACTTTTTATATTCATTATATAACCGTAGATTGATTCTATATTCTCCTTCAAGAGTCAAACCGGGACTTCTCAACATACATTTTATCCGGTTTATCCGATCCTCTTTCTCTTTAACAAAGACGTGTTTTTCATCTATCACTCTACGCAAAGAATCAGTCAATAGTTTCAACTCATTATTTGCATAAAGAACACTGCCAATTCCCAAAGCAATCAGCAGAAGCAAAAACCTCTTCTTTAGAAAACAATAGTTGAATTTCATAATAGTAATAGCAAAGATAACAAAAAAAAGCGATTTATTCGTTCAGAACAAATCGCTTTTCATATATGAAGTAAATTTGCTCTTATTCAGCAACTACCTCGAAAGGAATTTCTACCGAAACCTCCTTGTGAAGCTTAACGATAGCCTTGTAGCTACCAACTTCTTTCACAGCGTCTTTTACAACGATGATCTTTCTGTCAACTTCATGACCCAGTTTAGACAATGCTTCAGCAATCTGGATGTTACCAACAGAACCGAAGATAGTACCGGTTGAGCTAACTTTAGTTGCGATAGTCAAAGAAACGCCTTCCAACTTAGCAGCCATAGCTTCAGCATCTTTCTTGATTTTCTCAAGTTTGTGAGCGCGCTGTTTCAGTTCTTCAGCCAACATTTTCTTTGCAGAAGGAGAAGCGATGATAGCTTTTCCAGTCGGGATCAGATAATTACGACCGTATCCGGATTTCACGTTTACGATATCGTTCTTATAACCCAAGTTTACTACGTCTTCTTTTAATATAATTTCCATACTTTTCCTCCTTCTTATTTCATCATGTCAGTTACATAAGGCAGCAATGCCAAGTGACGAGCTCTCTTCACAGCCTGCGCGATACGACGTTGGAACTTCAAAGAAGTACCTGTAATACGACGCGGAAGGATTTTTCCTTGTTCATTCAAGAATTTCTTCAAGAATTCAGGATCTTTGTAGTCGATATACTTAATACCACTCTTTTTGAAACGGCAGTACTTTTTCTTCTTAACGTCTACTGACGGCGGAGTTAAATATCTGATTTCTGATTGAACTTGTTGTGCCATGATTAATCCTCCTTTTTGTTTGATTTAACACTTCTTCTTTTTGCAGCGTATTCAGCAGCATACTTATCCATCTTGAAAGTCAAGAAACGGATTACGCGTTCATCACGACGGAAATTAATTTCCAGCTTGTCAATTACAGTAGGATCTGCATTGAACTCAATCAGTTGATAAAAACCTGTAGACTTTTTCTGAATTGGGTAAGCCAATTTCTTCAGTCCCCAGTTTTCTTCATTAATAATCTCAGCACCTTCAGCTTGAAGAACGCCTTTGAATTTTTCTACCGCTTCCTTCATCTGAACATCAGATAAAACGGGAGTTAAAATGAAAACGGTTTCGTATTGATTCATACTTCGTTTAATTAAATAAATAAATTATTTGATTTTAAATGCGGGTGCAAAGTTAGACATTTTATTTTGAACTACAAATATTTAATCTTTTTTTGTATCCGAAGATAGGATTTATCCGGGAAGAGACTTACCTTTGCAAAGTTGTTTAAACAATAATTTCATGATAGAGCAATTCAATTTCGACATTCGACTTATATTTGCCATATTAAATGGCAAAGTTTCTGCGGCAATCAACCGGAAACTGTACCGTAACTTCCGTCAGAACGGATTGGAAATCAGTCCCGAACAATGGACGGTACTCATTTTCCTGTGGGAAAAAGACGGCGTGACGCAACAAGAGTTGTGTAATGCAACTTTTAAAGACAAGCCCAGCATGACCCGTTTGATAGATAATATGGAACGGCAACATCTTGTTGTGCGCATTTCCGATAAAAAAGACCGCCGCACCAACCTGATCCATCTGACCAAAGACGGAAAAGAACTGGAGGAAAAAGCGCGTGTCATTGCCGGACAGACTCTGAAAGAGGCTCTTCACGGTATCACTCTCGACGAATTGAGCATTGGACAGGAGGTACTGAAAAAGGTGTTCTACAATACAAAAGATTAGATAGAAGAACTTCTCTCCAAATCATAAAATCCACTAAATCGTGCATTTATAATGGAATTTTTATCCAAATAATTTCGCCCGTTAAAGAATTATGCTTTAATTTGTGACTGGAATATTATAATCTATTAAAATACACACACATGAAAGGTTTATTAAAGAACTTAGGATTGATATTAATCTTGGTCGGAGTAGTCATCCTGCTGGCTTGTTCCTTTACAGGAAATGTAAACAACAACGCCATCCTGGGTACTTCAGTAGTACTTGTAGTACTGGGACTCATTTCTTATATTGTTATTAATAAGAAGATCGCTGATTAATTTCGCAAAATCAATAAAAAATCCCGGAAACGAATGTTCCCGGGATTTTTTATTTGGAGTTATCTCAAACGCAATCATTAAGATTCAACTTCCGGAGTAATCAGCTTATAGCCTTTTCCGTGAATATTGATAATTTCGATTGAATCGTCTTCTTTCAGGTGCTTACGTAATTTCGTGATATACACGTCCATACTACGGGCATTGAAATAGTTATCGTCAATCCAGATTGTTTTCAGAGCAAAGTCACGTTGCAAAATCTCATTGGCATGTGCGCAAAGCAATCCAAGCAGTTCAGACTCTTTGGTAGTCAGCTTAGTCTGTTTGCCATCTGACGACAGAATTTGTTTCTGTGTGTCGAAAGTAAACTTACCAATCTTATAGATATTGCTTTCTTTGTTCTTCTTTCCACGAACACGTCTCAAGATTGCTTCAATTCTGAATGTCAATTCTTCCATACTAAACGGTTTGGTGATATAATCATCCGCACCGATTTTAAAGCCTTCCAGGATATCTTCTTTCAACGTTTTAGCAGTCAGGAAGATAATAGGAATTTCAGCATTTGCTGCACGGACATCCTGTGCCAGTGTGAAGCCGTCTTTTTTAGGCATCATCACGTCAAACACGCACAAGTCATATTTATTCTTCAAGAAAGCCTTATAACCGGCTTCTCCATCAGGATATAACTCAGCAGAATAACCTTTTGCCTGTAGATATTCTCTTAAAAGCATGCCAAGATTTTCGTCATCCTCGCACAATAAAATACGCAGTTTCTCGTCCATATCAATTATTTTTTAATAAAGGTAATGCAATAATAAATTTAGTTCCCACGTTCAGGTCGCTTTCTGCCCGGATGGTTCCCTTATGATCCAATATAATTTTTCTCACATAAGCCAATCCCAGTCCAAAGCCCTTCACATCGTGCAGATTACCCGTATGTACACGATAGAACTTTTCAAATATCTTTTTCAGGTTCTCTTTTTTGATACCGATACCGTTATCCTGTATCGAAATCATCAGTTTACCCGACTCATTCCACGTTCTCACTTTCAGTTCCAGATCCTCTTCCGGTTTCTTATATTTCACCGCGTTATCCATCAGATTAAAGATTACATTCGTGATATGCATCTCGTCTGCAAATATAACAGGATCGGTGGCCTCAAGGTTCGATGTTATCTTACCATTATACCGTTCCACTTTCAGCGCAAAGGTATTGACAACTCCTGCAATTAAGTCATTCGCATCAATCTCCTTCATCTTCAAAGTTGCCTTCTGACGCTCAAACATCGACATCTGGAGCACCTTTTCCACCTGGAAGCGCAAACGCTTGGTTTCATCATTAATCACTCCCGATATATGCTGGAACATCTGCGGCGATTTTCCCACCGCGGGATCTTTCAACATCTGGGCTGCTAATGAAATGGTAGATATCGGTGTTTTAAATTCGTGCGTCATATTATTGATAAAGTCATTCTTCATCTCCGTCAGTTTCTTTTGCCGGAATACGATATAAATCGTAAAGATGAATGTCACTAACAATACCAGTGTAAATATCAGCGACGGAATCATGAAACTGATGGAGTCAAAGATATAATCTTTCTTCCCCGGAAAGTGCACTTTCAAGATACTCATTTTTGCAGGCGGGTCATTCTTGAACAATGCCTGCTGATAAGCGTCTTCACTTCCCTTTGCTTCATAATCCGCACAACGGTAGACTTCCCTGCCGTCTTTGTCGATCACCGTAAAGTGATAAGGCAAATCTATACTATTATTATATAAGCTCGATTTCAGATAGTCATCCAGTTCTTTAAACCGTACTCTGTCTCCAATCGACTTGTCACTTCCTCGGTAAATCATCTGCCAGGCCACTTCATCGAGTAATGCCCGTTGATACATATACCGATTCTTGATGGCTTCCACTAATGAACGCGAAGTTTCCGGAATAGTCTTTGTCCCCCTGTAAGGAGAAATCATAGCCTTCGGAAGCTCGGAGGGCTTAGTGGTCATCACTTTCAGCTCAAAATCCGAATATACCTTGCCATCCTTAGACTTCACCGTAAACCGCTGCGTTTGCTGAATCAAGTTGTCTTGTTGTATGGAAGCATTATTCGCAATCAGCGCTTTTCTTTCTGCTTCTGAAATATCTTCGATCAACCAACGTCTGGTCTCTGCATATTCCACATCCTTGGAAACCTGATCCAGGCTATTGCGCACAGCCGAATCAAACTGTTCCTTACGGGTTTTCATCATTTCCTCTATATAACTTACCTGCAAATACAGCAGACTAAGGAAGGAAAGCCCCATTACAATACCTAATATCCAAATTGTTGACTTCTTCATAGCAACAAAATTAACACTCCCTAATTAACACTCCTAATGCATTAACTTGATTTAACCGGAACTTCCCGGAAATTAACCGTAAGGAGCTATTTAGGTTGTATTCTGATTACTACAACAATAAAACCCCTCCTTTGGTTTGCAAATTTAATAAAAAATTAAATCTTCTCCTTGTGTTTTTCCATCTTTATTAATCATAGTTAAACAAAAACCGCCCCCTTTTACTTAAAAAAGGCGGCGGTTTTAACGTTTTAGTTGATTCTTTATGCCTAACAGATGATAAATACCGAATATTATAGTGAATATTCAATCAATTATCACCTATCATTTATACTTATTCTTCAGTTTGTTTAGCTTCAAAGTCCTTCATTAACTTATCTTGAACATCCGTCGGCACAAGCTCATAACTAGAGAATTTCATAATGAACGAAGCACGTCCACCCGTGAGAGAGCTAAGCGCCGTAGAATAAGATGACATTTCTTTCAAAGGTACTTTCGCAACCAGTTTCTCAAAACCTTTTTCACTACTCATACCCATAATCATGGCACGACGTCCCTGCAGATCTCCCATCACATCTCCCATCCTATCAGACGGAACGAACACTTCTACATCATAAATCGGTTCCAGAATTTTCGGACCGGCATTCTTGAAGGCTTCACTAAAGGCATTACGTCCGGCAAGCATAAAGGAGATTTCATTCGAATCTACCGGGTGCATCTTACCATCGTAAACAATAACGCGCACGTCACGAGCATACGAACCCGTCAACGGTCCTTGCTCCATACGAGACATAATACCTTTCATAATAGCAGGCAAGAAGCGGGCATCGATAGAACCACCGACGATACTGTTAACAAACACCAGTTTACCCCCCCATTCCAATGGTATCTCTTCCGTACCTCTCACGGTAATCTTAAATTCCTGTCCATTGAACTTATACGTTTCAGGCACAGGCATACCTTCTTTATAAGGTTCTACGATCAGGTGAACTTCACCAAATTGACCGGCACCACCGGACTGTTTCTTATGACGATAGTCGGCACGGGCAGCCTTTGTAATCGTTTCACGATATGGAATCTTCGGTTCTTCATATTTTACCTGAAGTTTTTCGTTGTTTTCCAAACGCCATTTCAAGGTACGAAGATGGAATTCTCCCTGACCGTGTACCAAAGTCTGTTTCAGTTCTTTTGATTGCTCAATCACCCAGGTAGGATCTTCTTCGCGCATACGGTTCAGGATACTCATCATCTTTTCCACATCCGCTTCATTCACCGGCTTAATGGCACGGGTATATTTAGAGTTCGGATATTTGATAAAATTGAATTTGTAGTCACAATCCTTACCGTTCAGCGTATTACCGGTTTTCACGTCTTTCAGTTTCACGGCAGCACCGATATCACCGGCCTGCAATTCTTCCACCTTGACACGGTTACCACCGGCTACCACATAGATTTGCGCGATACGTTCCTTCGAACCACGGTCGGCATTCAGCAAATCGTCTCCCTCATGAACTTTACCGCTCATTACTTTAAAATAGGAAACTTCACCGATATGCGGTTCCACACTTGTCTTGAAGAAATAAAGAGATTCCGGTCCATTGGAGTCCGGAGCCACTTCTTTACCTTCCGTATTCTGTACCTTCGGCATTTCAGATACAAAAGGAACAACGTTACCCAAGAATTCCATCAAGCGGCGAACACCCATATCTTTACCTCCGCAAACACAGAATACAGGGAACATACCTCTGGCGATCAATCCCTTACGGATACCTTCACGCATTTCGTCTTCTGACAGGGAATCTTGCTCGAAGAATTTCTCCATCAGATTTTCATCATTCTCGGCAGCAGCTTCTACCAATGCTTTGTGCATCTCCATAGCCTTATCCATTTCTTCTGCCGGAATATCTTCGATTGTCGGAGCCCCTCCTTCGGGTTTCCATGAGTATTTCTTCATCAACAATACGTCGATCAGCGCATTAAAGCCCGGACCGGTAGCTATCGGATATTGGATAGGAACAACCTTAGAGCCGTATGCCTCTTTCAGCTGTTCGAGGATATTATCATAATCGCATTTTTCATTATCAAGCTGGTTGACTAGAAAAATAACAGGTTTATTCAGCTTTTCTGTATAACGGAAGTGATTTTGTGTACCGACTTCGACGCCATATTGGCCATTGAGAAGGATAATTGCTGTGTCGGTCACATTTAGTGCAGTCACTGTGCTGCCTACGAAGTCGTCCGATCCCGGACAGTCAATAATATTAAGTTTTTTGTTATTCCATTCTACATGGAGAACGGTGGAGAAAACGGAGTAACCATACTCTTGTTCAACAGGAAAATAATCGCTAACTGTGTTTTTTGCGGCAACAGATCCGCGACGTTTTATAACACCACTCTCGAAAAGCATCGCTTCCACGAGAGTGGTTTTCCCAGAGCCAGAACTTCCCAACAAGGCAATGTTCTTGATTTCATTAGTCTGATATACTTTCATAATATATAAGATTTTAGTAATTACTCAGTATGTTTCTCACATACCATTAATTTTGTGATGCGCAAATTAGGGATTAATTGGGGGAAAAGCAACACTTATGGCAGTGTTACTAAACAATGTTATGTAACACATCTTTAACACGAACATTTTCGAATCGGGTTAAAAATTATTTTCGCATGGCTATAAACTAATTTCATAGTTGCAACGAGTAATCCGGCACGATGTTATTTTTAGTTGTTTTCCTTCCATACAATAGTTTCCCCGTTGCCTAATCAGTTTTCGTTTGACTTAAGTCAAGCGATAGTTTAACTTTAGTCATTCTATCGTTTGACTTAAGTCAAACGAAAACCCGGCTACAAGTTCGAATCTTATTTATAAAAGAAAAGATCTTAAATTCAGCATTGCAGGAAATTATCTTCTACTAATCGATGGGAGAATTATCTATTTAGCGTATTCCCGCCCCACTATAAATAATTTCCGTCAACAGCTTTTTTGATATATCTAATAATAGTCTTACTTTTACACCCACAAACCCAAACAGCATAGCTATGGCAGGTATCTATCTTCATATTCCTTTTTGCAAAACGCGCTGCATCTACTGCGACTTTTACTCAACCACTCGCAGCGAACTCAAAACCCGTTATGTACAGGCTCTCTGCCGGGAGTTGGCGATGCGTAAAGAATACCTGAAAGGAGAAGATATAGAAACTATTTATTTCGGTGGCGGAACCCCGTCTCAACTGGAAAAAGAGGATTTTGAACAGATTTTTGATACCATCCGCGAGCACTACGGATTGAATCATTGTCAGGAAATCACTCTGGAAGCTAATCCGGATGATTTATCGCAGGAATATCTGGAAATGCTTTCCTCACTTCCTTTCAACCGCCTCAGCATGGGAATACAGACTTTTGATGACGCTACGCTCAAACTATTGAGACGCCGCCACAATGCCCGTACAGCCATCGAAGCAATTGACAGATGCCGGAAAGCCGGTTTCCAGAACATCAGTATCGACCTAATTTACGGATTGCCCGGAGAAACAAAAGAACGATGGGAAAACGATCTCCGCCAGGCTATCAGTCTGAATGTAGAGCATATCTCCGCCTATCACTTGATTTATGAGGAAGATACACCTATATATAATATGTTAAAACAGCACCAGATATCCGAGGTAGACGAAGACTCCAGTTTAGAATTTTTCACATTACTGATAGAGCATTTGCAGAAAGCAGGATTTGAACACTATGAAATTTCCAATTTCTGCCGCCCCGGAAAATATTCCCGCCACAACACTTCCTATTGGAAAGGAATAGCTTATCTGGGATGCGGACCATCGGCACATTCTTTTGACGGAATGACACGGGAATGGAATGTGTCTTCAATCGACACCTATATAAAAGGTATAGAAGAAGACTGCCGTGCTTTCGAGACAGAGTATCTGGACCCAACGACCCGCTACAACGAATTTATTATCACTACCATACGTACCGTATGGGGAACACCTATAGAGAAACTGAAACAGATGTTCGGCAATGAAATGTGGGAGTATTGTCAAAAAATGGCTGCACCTTATCTGAAAAATGGTAAACTGGAGGAATACAACGGGGCTTTGCGCCTGACGCGTGAAGGGATTTTTATTTCCGACAGTATAATGAGTGATTTACTTTGGGTAGACTAACCAAACAAACAAAAAGCCGATGACCGAATCAGAAGTAAGAAAGTTATTGCGGCAAATGAAAGAACTGGATTCGCAAACTGCTTTCCGGGACTTTTACAACATGACTTATGACCGTCTCTTTCGTATTGCCTATTATTATGTGAAACAGGAAGAATGGTCGCAGGAAATCGTTCTCGATGTATTCCTGAAACTATGGAAGCAACGCAGCAATTTGCTTGATGTGAGAAACATTGAAGATTATTGTTTCATTCTCGTCAAAAATGCTTCGCTCAATTATCTGGAAAAAGAATCAAGACATACGCTTATTCATCCCGATTCTCTGCCGGAGCCTCAAGAACAGAGCTATTCACCGGAAGAATCGCTCATCAGTGAAGAGCTGTTCGCTCTTTACGTAAAAGCACTCGACCGGCTTCCGGATCGTTGCAGGGAAGTGTTCATCCGCATCCGTGAAGAAAAACAGAGTTACGCACAAGTAGCAGAAGAATTAGGCATCAGCATGAATACAGTGGACGCACAACTTCAGAAAGCAATCACACGTTTAAAAGAGATGATTAGCCGGGCTGAAATAGATTAACATTCTTTTAGACAAAGAGCGTAGGGAGTTTCTGTCACCCTCCGGTCTTTATCAACAAATAAGTCAATCAATCACTAAAAAAGACAGAAAATGAAAAAGCTAAATGACGCAAACATGGGGATCTTTGTCCTTCTTTCAGTTTGTCTGTGCCTGTTTTCATGCAACAATGACAACGACAACCTACCAAAGGACTATGCAGGATTTGAACATTCGAAGGAAACAGTAGAATGTGAAAGCGACAAATCCGAATGTGAGTTGAAAATTAAAATCGTTGCAACAGAAAAAACAAAAGAAGACCGGACGGTAGTACTTGCCACACCTCCTCCGGTAATAGGACAAGCAGCAGTGGTACAGCTAACAGAAAAGAAAGTAATCATCAAAGCGGGTAAGAAGTCAGCAACAACTGTCATAAAAATCTATCCTAAACAGATGATATTGAAGAAGCAGAATGTCACTTTATCCTGCACTCCCCAGTGGAAAGAAGGAGGGATCAGCAAACTGACCATTCTGTTGAAACGAAAATAACAGATCAAAAGTAATACAGAAAGAACTATGAAATTTACCGATACGGAATTAGAAGAAATACTGAACAAGCTCGTCGCTTCCACGCGTTCACCGCGAGGGCGGTTTTCAGCAACAGCCAGTTACCCGGAACTAGAGAAAAGACTGAAGTCATATACCCGGCGTCTGACACTGATACGTACTTTCTCGGCAGCGGCGGCAGTAGCTCTACTTTGCCTATCGGTATGGACAGCCTATTTATATATGCAACCGGTCACGATACAAACGGTTTCCACCTTGGCAGAGACACGCACGGTCTGTCTTCCTGATGGCAGCACCGTCACTCTCAACCATTATTCTTCACTTTCTTATCCTGAAAAGTTCAAATCGGACAAGCGGGAAGTGGAGCTAAATGGGGAGGCTTATTTTGAAATAAGCAAAGACAAGAAACATCCGTTTATCGTGCAGACTGAAACGATTGACGTTCAGGTGTTGGGAACTCACTTCAACGTAGATGCCTATCAGAACAATCCAGATGTAAAGACAACGTTATTGACAGGTTCGGTAGCAGTCAGCAATAAAAGTAAGTCAGTTCGTATGATTTTGAAGCCGAATGAGATTGCTATATATAATAAGGTGGAAGAAAAACTCACCCGCAAGGTTTTAGAAAACGTAGAAGATGAAATTTCCTGGCGGCAGGGAGAGTTTATATTCGACGACCTACCTTTGCAGGAGATTGCCCGCGAACTATCCAATTCATTCGGAGCAACGATTCACATAGCCGACACGGCTTTGCAAAATTACCGGATCACAGCACGCTTCCGCAATGGAGAAGACCTGACAACTATTTTATCTGTATTACATAATGCCGGTTATTTCGACTACTCACAAAACAATAAACAGATTATTATCACTGCTAAACCAGACTAAGATGAATATTATATTCCAAGATCGCTTCCCTGTCAGAACCATTGTTCTGATAGGGGTAGCATTCCTTATCACCACACAAATATACGCGCAAAATGCGGACGCCCGACTTTCGCTGACACTACGAAACGCCACATTGAAAGAATTCGTCAAACGGATTGAGAATTCAACCGGATATTCCTTTATCTACAGTGAGGAAATTACCATAAAACATAAAATCAATTTGCAAGTAAAGGATAAGCCTTTGCGTGAGATACTTGACCTTGCGTTCAAAAATGAGCAGATCAGTTATCAGTTCACCGGCCGGCATATCCTTCTGCAAAAGAAAAAAGAATCAAAAACTGTAAGCCGCAAGTTCACTATCAGCGGATATGTCACTGATGGGACGTCTTCCGAGACGTTGATTGGAACCAACATCATTGAGAGTCATCAAAATCAAGGAACAACCACCAATCCTTACGGTTTTTACAGCATCACCCTGCCCGAAGGAGAAACCGAACTGCGTTTCTCCTATCTGGGCTATGCCACAGAAGCGCATCATTTTACGCTCTCACAAGATACATTATTAAATATCCGCATGCAGGGTAACACGCAATTGCAGGAAGTAGTCATCGTTTCCGACAAAACCGAGACAGGAACTATAGCCACCCAAATGGGATCTATCGAAATTCCAATGACGCAAATAAAAAATACTCCGAGCATACTGGGAGAGGCAGATGTAATGAAAGCCATCCAACTGATGCCCGGCGTACAGGCAGGAGTAGATGGATCTGCCGGACTGTATATACGTGGTGGAAGCCCGGATCAAAATCTAATCTTACTTGACGGGATTCCTGTATATAACGTAGACCATATGTTCGGATTCTTTTCGGTTTTTACTCCGGAAGCCGTCAAAAAAGTAACACTATTCAAAAGTTCTTTTCCGGCACGTTTCGGCGGACGGCTTTCTTCTGTCATCGACGTCCGTACCAATGACGGAGATATGCAGAAATACCACGGCACACTTAGTATCGGACTACTAACTAGCAAAATCAACCTGGAGGGTCCGATTGTGAAAGGGAAAACGTCTTTCAATATTTCCGCCAGACGTTCGTATCTCGACCTCATCGCTAAACCATTCATGCCGGATGACGAGGAATACAGTTATTATTTTTATGACATCAATGCCAAAATCAATCATAAATTCTCCGACCGGAGCCGCGTCTATCTATCTGCCTACAATGGAAAGGATCATTTTGCTGCCAATTATGATGGAAATACAGATTTCAAAGACGGAAGCAAAATGAATTGGGGAAACACGATTCTTTCTGCCAGATGGAACTATGTATTCAACAACCGTTTATTCTGCAATACGACAGTCTCCTACAGCAACTATTTATTCGACATCAACTCATATACCAACAATCAATATCTCGGCAGTAGCGGTACATCATTTACCAACCGGTATTCAGCCGATTACCGTTCGGGAATCAATGATTGGAATTACCAGATCGACTTCGATTATAATCCATCTCCCAAACACCACCTCAAATTTGGAACAGGATATATCTATCATCGTTTCCGCCCGGAAGTTATGACCTCTAAAATCTCCAATAAGACAGGAGATAAAATAGACCTGGACACAACCTACCACAGCATAGCCAACAACCGGATTTACGGACATGAGTTATCCGCTTACCTGGAAGACAACATCAAGATGAATGATCGTCTGCGCCTGAATCTCGGACTGCATTTCTCATTGTTTCATGTGCAAAAACAAAGTTACTTTTCCTTGCAACCACGTGTTTCCGCACGCTATCAATTGGGAAAAGATGTAACCCTGAAAGCATCTTATACCCAAATGAGCCAATATGTACATTTACTATCGTCAATGCCCATTGCCATGCCTACGGATTTATGGGTTCCGGTCACTAAAAAGATCAAGCCAATGCGCTCCCACCAATATTCATTGGGCGGATACTATACGGGAATCAAAGGATGGGAATTCTCGGTAGAAGGGTATTATAAGGATATGTATAATGTGCTGGAATATAAGGAAGGCGTCAGTTTCTTCGGTTCTTCCTCCGGTTGGGAAAACAAAGTGGAAATGGGCAAAGGACGTTCGGCCGGCATTGAGTTTATGGCACAGAAAACCCTTGGAAGAACAACAGGATGGTTGTCCTACACTTTATCCAAAAGTGATCGTCAGTTTGCCAAAGGCGGTATCAACAACGGTGAACGGTTCCCATATAAATATGACCGAAGACACAATATCAACCTGACAATCAACCATAAGTTCAGCGACCGTATCGACATCGGTGCTTCCTGGGTGTTCTATACAGGTGGAACAAGTACAATCCCTGAAGAGAAAACCGCTGTCATCCGTCCTAGTGACGGCACAAACAACGGATTTGGGGGAGGATATGGATATGGAGATTATTTTGATTCAAGCATAACTTCACCCACCATCGGAGAAGCTTCATATGTGGAGCATCGTAATAATTACCGGTTACCAGCCAGTCACCGGTTGAATGTGGGAGTCAATTTCAACAAAAAGACCAAACATGGTATGCGTACCTGGAATATCAGTCTGTATAATGCATATAATGCGATGAATCCTACCTTTGTATATCGCAGCACCAGCAAAAACGATCCCAACAAACCGATTATCAAGAAGTATACTATACTTCCATTAATTCCATCATTCACTTACACTTATAAATTCTAAACCCATTATGAGAACTCGTATATGTTATCCATTTATCCTGTTAATAGCATTGCTGACAACAGTTTCTTGCGAAAACGAACTCCCTTTTAGTGTAAAGGACAATCCCCCCAAACTAGTGATGAACGCACTAATCAACGCAGACAGTCTGACCAACGTTCTCTATCTCAATTTCACGGGAAGAGGATACGCCACTCATGTAGAAAATGCCACGGTGGAAGTACGCGTTAACGGACAGTTATCAGAAAGTTTACGTCCGCTCCCACCCCAAACGGAAGGAGATATGCAATGCCGCTTCCATATTTCCAGCAAATTTACTCCCGGAGATGTAGTTCGTATCGACGCCCTCACAGACGACGGACAATATCACGCATGGACTGAAGTGACCGTACCACAGCGTCCACATGAAATAGCTGATATCGATACGGTCACCATTCCAATGACAAAGTATTATTATACGCAGAATTTTCTCCGATACAAAATCAATATCAAAGATCGATCCAACGAAGATAATTACTACCGGCTTATCATGGATAAGCAAATGACAGTGAAAGACTATAATGAAGAAACAGGGGAATTTGTCAGCCGGACAATACATCGCTATCATTTTATATCCCGCGAGGATATTGTGCTGACAGACGGACAGCCCACCAACAGCGATGACGAAGACAACGGCATGTTCGACACCGTAAAGAATATATATGGTGTATTCGACGACTCACGATTCAAAAATACATCTTACACAATGACGGTTTACAACCAGACAGATATTGACGGATTTCCTGAATACGGCACCAATGTAAAGATGGATATTATTGTACGTCTTTTAAGCATCACGGAAACAGAATATTACTATCTGAAAGCACTTAACCTGGTAGATTCCGACGCTTACGATGAAACAATAAATGAACCAATCAAGTACCCCAGCAATGTACATGGAGGAATTGGGATGATTGGAATCAGTACGGAGACAAGTAAGATCATTCATATAGAAAAACCACAACGATGAAAACAAATCATAAATTATGGATAGCAGACTGCGATAAACCGTAGTTTTGAAGATTCACCGTCTGTCAATGCCGCTTGCGTGGATGATATGGTCGAATGTCTGTCAATAGCCATGAAAGAAATCGTGGAAGAGATTAGCCAAGATTTACATTTAATACTATCTTTGCAGCCAAAAAGCAGGCACTAACTATGTTTATCATTATTGGAATTATGCTGACAGGCATGCTTCTTGGCTACTTGTTACGCAGTAAAAGACTATCATGGATACACAAGATAATCACTCTCCTTATATGGATTCTTCTCTTTCTTCTCGGAATAGATGTAGGGGGTAATGAATCTATCATCAAAGGATTACACACTCTTGGACTGGAAGCTGTTATCATCACGGTAGCTGCGGTCATAGGAAGTACTCTATGCGCATGGGGGTTGTGGTACCTATTATATAGTAAAGGAAAGGAGACAAAAGCATGAAAGGTAGTTTGATTATCGTCTCTTTCTTCATTATCGGTACTCTTTGTGGAGTTTATCATCTTATTCCATACGACTTCACCGACAGCAAGCTCAGTTACTATGCCCTCTGCGGACTCATGTTCTGCGTAGGCATCAGTATCGGCAACGATCCGAATACTTTGAAGAGTTTTCGCTCCCTGAATCCGCGGCTTGTATTCCTTCCCATCATGACGATCATTGGCACATTAGCAGGTTGCGCCGTAGCAGGAGCCTTTATGAGCCAACGAGGTCCTTTAGACTGTATGGCAGTCGGAGCCGGATTTGGCTATTATTCACTTTCCAGCATTTTCATTACCGAATACAAAGGTCCCGAATTGGGAACTATTGCGTTACTTTCCAATATCATGCGTGAAATCATCGCTTTGCTGTGTGCGCCATTATTAGTGAAGTATTTCGGAAAGCTAGCCCCTATTTCTGTTGGTGGAGCCACTACAATGGATACCACTCTTCCTATTATTACCCGATATTCGGGAAAAGAATTTGTAATCATTTCCATTTTCCATGGTTTTGTTGTTGATTTCAGTGTTCCTTTCCTAGTCACGTTCCTTTGCTCAATATCATTTTAATAGGAATAAATCCTAAAAAGCAGATTATTTCCACTATCGTTTTCGCACACGTATTACAAATATGTTTCATAAAGAACCGTTTTTGTATCAAAAAGCATATCATCTCTTGACTTACATCAAGAAATGAGGCTAAATAGAATCTTTTTCTTTTCTTTATTTTTATGCTATAAAACATATTCTTATATTTGCATAGGTAAAAAGAAAAAACTAAGCGCTTAGACTAATTTTCAATAGGTATTAGATTTGTTTTTAGGAATAGTTTTTAGGTATAACAATTAAAAAAGTAGGTATTATGAAACGTTTAGGATTAACATTAGTGGCAGCGCTCTGCCTTGCTGCTACAACATTTGCAGCCGGAAATCAACCTACAACTGCAAAATGGGAAGGTAACATCAATGTTAGTAAATTAGGTAAATATTTGAACTTGAATTCAGTTCAGAGTGAAGAAGTAGCCAATATTTGCGATTATTTCTCCACACAGATGTCAAGAGCCACAACAGCGAAGAAAGATAAAGAAGCAAAATTGCGCAACGCTGTTTATGGTAACTTGAAACTGATGAGAAAGACTCTTAGTGCTGAACAGTACGCCAAGTATGCCGCATTGATGAACATCACTTTACAGAATAAAGGTATTGAACTGAATAAGTAAAATGATTAATATGTAAAAGAGAGAGAGGGTGGAAGCCGGTTGGCTTCCACTTTTTTTATACTGTTATTTAATAGTCACCATCGTAGCCCCAAACCCATATTCTTGGAAAGAAGCATCCTGATAACGGCAATTATTATATTTCCGTTTCAATTCATCAATGACAGCCTTTCGAAGTACCCCATCTCCCTTGCCGTGAATAAAGACAATCTTCTGTTCACGCTTATTCTTATAAGTTTCCATCACTTCGCGAAACTTATCCAATTGATAATTCAGTATTTCAGCATTGCCCATCCCTTGAGTATCATCCAGCAAAGAATCGATATGAAGATCTATTTCAATAATTCCGCTCTTTCCGCCATGAGTAGTATGGTTTGGTTTCACAATAGGTTGTGACTTCGGTTTATCTACAGATTTCTTCTGCAACAAAGCCTCTTGAATCTCCTCCGCCGAAACATATACTTGTTTGGCAGGCATATCATCTTTCACAATGTCATAAATCAAAGCCGGTTCTTCAAAGAAATCAGAATCGCTAAATGTATGAAGTTTATAGAACTTCACGGTATCGATCCGTATCTCCACACTAACAGCCGGTTTGATAGCCGCAGGCTTACCGTCCTTGAAAGCGATCAACTGAACAGCCACCCGCTCCATATCATTCAATACATCTTTGGTGAACTCTTCCAACAGCAATTTTGTATTAGGCTCCACCAAACCGTGCGAACGGTTCTTCCATGCTTTTCCTTCTGCACTCAAATAAGTGTAATACAAATAATAATTGCTATCATTTACCAAATAAGTCTCGAAAGGAGTAGTCATCATAGCCTTTGCATCTTCAGGCACATAAGCCAGAAATACATTCAGCGTATCTCCCCCCTTCACTTCCGGCTGGCGTTGAATGACGGGCATCTCCGGTTTTATCGGTTTAGCAGGTCCCTCTTGTTTCGGAGCAGAAGAAGTCGGTTTACGCTTCAAATTATAGTCATCTGTTTCAATCACGACACACTCGCGTATCGGCATTGGAATATCAAACCCATCTGCATCTTCTACCAACACAAAATCCTTTCCCTGGAATCCAGTTACGATTCCACCGCCTACCTCACTAAGAAAGCGTACTTTATCTCCTATTTTCATTATTGTATATCCAATTAAAATTCAAACTCAAAAAAACGAGTAACAAAGATAGAGATTTCTATGAAATTAAATGGAGATTCGGTTCTAAAAACAAACCGTCTGCCTTTATTCCTCTTTTTATTGTAACTTTGCACCCGACGAAATACCAAACATATAATCTAAAATTCACCATTAACGACGAAAACCGATGAAAGAACTTATTAAAGTCATTGCTTTTGATGCAGACGATACCTTGTGGAGCAATGAACCTTTTTTCCAGGAAATAGAGAAACAATACACAGACCTATTAAAGCCTTATGGCACTTCTGAAGATATTTCAGCCGCTTTATTTCAAACAGAAATGAATAATCTGAAATATCTCGGCTATGGAGCCAAAGCCTTCACCATTTCTATGGTAGAGACAGCTTTGCATGTGAGTGGACAAAAGATTTCAGGTACAGACATCCAACATATTATTGAATTAGGCAAATCATTACTAAAAATGCCTATTGAACTATTGCCGGGAGTAAAAGAAACGCTTAAAGTGTTGAAAGAGAAGGGTAAATACAAATTAGTAGTTGCCACTAAAGGAGACTTACTCGATCAGGAGAATAAGCTGGAACGTTCCGGATTAGCCTCTTATTTCGATCACATTGAAGTGATGTCCGATAAAACAGAGAAAGAATATCAACGAATGTTGAATATCTTACAGATTGCTCCTTCCGAATTTGTCATGATTGGCAATTCTCTGAAATCGGACATTCAACCTGTTCTATCGCTGGGAGGATATGGTATACATATTCCTTTTGAAGTGATGTGGAAACACGAAGTAGTAGACACATTCACACATGACCATCTGAAACAGGTGAAAAGATTTGATGAGTTGCTACTTTTGTTTTAAATAAGTTCTGTTCTTTCTTCAGATAAGCTTTAAATCTGAAGAAAGAAATCAGTGAACAATGCCATCTTATTGGATTACAAATCCAACAGTTTCATCAATTCAGCAGCCCGACACGCTTCTATCGAATTACCGACAGAGAGTTTCTCCAAAATATTCTGCCGGTGTCGATTGACTGTATTCACACTAATATAAAGGGCAGCTGCAATTTCTTTACTAGATAGTCCTTTACGTATACAGCGAAGTATTTCTTTTTCGCGTTCGGATAGGATATTGCGATGTTCTTCCGAAAAAAAGAGCGTTTCGACCTCTCCACGTTCCATATGGGTAATAGTGGGACATATCCCCTGCTCCGTTCGTTGATCTGCAGACAAGGTATAAAGACAAAAAATCAACCATACACTTCCGGAAGGAGTATTTTCCATTATCTGCACTAGGTTATCAATATACTGATAGACTCCTTTCTCATTCATCATACGTATTCTGCATCTTCCCCGGTACTTCAACCGTTCTTCGGAAGACATCGAAAAGGTCTTCTGAAAAAACTGATACTCCAATAACCGCTTTTCTACCAAGTCTTCAGGATGAATACGCCGATAAATACAATCTTCATCCATAGAATCAATCACACTCAAAGCAGCTTCTTCGGGAGTTAAGCCTAGAAAATGCGCCCAAGGATGAACGGCAATATAACTTTTCCTATTCGAAAGATCTGAAATAACAGCACATCCACCATTAATCTCCGTCAATGAATGAATAAAGCGTTGATGTTGCTCTACAACTCCATTGTCCAATATTTCATCGGCTATCAGTTGTGTCGCATAAACTTCATCTATTTCCTTTTGTAATACATCCATCTTATAAAATGGTTATTATTCAGTATTGTTGCACACGGAGGTATGAGCTATCTTTGCACCACAAAGATAATCAAATAAGAAATGATCATGAAACATTTAAAAATCAAAATCATGTCAATAGCCTTTATGGCAGTAGCAACTTCTTCTATGGCACAAAGTTTGAATAAGATGAACTGGCTGAACGAGCCTCAACAGTGGGAAATAAAAGATGGCAAAACCTTAGTGATGGATGTTCCTGCAAAAACAGACTTTTGGAGGATTTCTCATTATGGGTTCACAGTGGACGACGGACCTTTCTATTATGCGACTTATGGTGGAGAATTTGAAGCCAAAGTAAAGATAACCGGCAACTATGTCACCACCTTTGACCAAATGGGATTAATGCTGCGCATCGACCATGAAAACTGGATAAAAGCAGGTGTGGAATACGTCGACGGCAAACAGAATGTAAGTGCCGTAGTTACGCATCGGACTAGTGACTGGAGTGTAGTACAATTGCCGGATGCTCCCCGCTCTATATGGATAAAAGCAGTCCGTCGCTTGGATGCAGTAGAAATATTTTTCTCACGTGATGATAAAGAATATATTATGATGCGCACGTGTTGGTTGCAAGATAATTGTCCTGTCATGGTAGGATTAATGGGAGCTTGTCCGGACGGGAAAGGGTTCACCGCTACATTCGAAGAATTTAAAGTGACTCCATTAGCCGATCAACGAAGACTGGAATGGGCAAAAAGGCAAATGAACAAATAAAATCAGTCCTGATGCTATTTATTTAAATAGAGAGAAAGCTCTATTATAATATAAATGCGGTAGTATATCTTACTTTAAATGTTCTATTTTTAATATGATGAGTATAAATAGCATCACACGGATTTCCTCTTCCAGCAGTTCTGTTGTATAAAATAATGCAAGAATATACAGTTCCCGAGGAGTTTTTTACATAAAAACAGTCAAAAGATACACTATAATAAACTTATTGACAATCGTTTCTTTAAAAGGAGTAACCAGTTCCTTTTAAAGGAACGATTCATTGATCGGTGAGAAACACTTTATTCCTTTAAAAGGAGCATATAAAACTTTATTTTAAGTGCTATCCCAGAGCTAACCTACACCTGAAACAGCCAACACTCCACATATCAATTTGAGACAAAACAAAGGCAAGTTCTATACATCTATTCTATAAAAGACGCAGACTAAAACAAATTATTCCAAAACACAATCGATTTATTTCTTTTCTAAATTCGAAAACAGCAAATCCGTCTCATTTTCAACTCATGCCTAAATATATCCTGCATATATAGAATTATACAACGATAAAATATACGTTTTTTCATATATTATCGCCAAAACCGTATATACTTATCTTTCTCACGATCCAACGCACCTTCATCGACACAATCACCCAACCGGAACCATGAATGTTCTATCAATGAGCCTCTCTTTTTAACAGACTTATCCCAGTTTCCTATCACTTGTCCTTCATGAAGAACAATCGGATAAAACAGACCATTATTGGTAAATGCTTTCGAGTAATGCTCTTTAGGCAAAACGTCTGTCCGGTCTTTATAACCAAGCAAATATTCATCATAAGAAGGAAGAAGATGCAAACTGCCGGTAACTTTTCCACGAGTCCGGCAATCTTCATGAATATACCATGTCTGTCCATTCCATTCTTCTGCCGTTAATTCCGAATCAATCAAATAAATAGCTTGACGTGCATCTGTAATAGGCAGCCCCGACCACCAGACAAAATCTTGCAAAACAGCAGGAGCATGACTACGAAAATAGCTTCTAGCCAAACGAGCCAAAGATTCATCTTTGGTCAATTCCGGCATCGGCGGAACACGCTCTTCCAAAAGCGCATACGTACATTTACTTCCTTTATCTTCCCCACTACATACAATCCCCACCTGCTCCGCACGAGCCATAAAGCGGGTCATACGATGATTATCCGCTACAATCCCCGAACGGTTAAAATGCTCGGCAATCTCCTGCCTCGTCAAGCTTTTCTTCCCACAAAGAATTTTCTCCAACAGATTATGACTTTTCGTATAGAGTTCTTCAGAAATTTCCAAGTCATGCCCTTTCGCATAAGACTCATTAGCAGATATAATACGCCCGGCGGAAAGTTTCAACATCCACCGGATATCTTCTGCTGCTACGAGATGCCATGTCGGACGCATTACATGAGTCCGCAGGATTTCACCATCACGCAGTGCTTTTTCCACAGTTTGAATCGTTGCCGACTTCAAACGCATTCCTACTGCCCATTTCACCATGGAATAATTCTGTGCCTGCATAGCTCCCATCCAGGACACAAGTTCCTTGGGTTGAGAGAAAAGAGGACTTAATAACTGTTGGTTGAGTAAACGTATATTTGGTATTTTCATTTTAATTTATTGCCATTTTTATCAATATAAAACCAATCATCACTTTGCCAGGTCCAATTCTCCCCATAATCATCCAATGCCTTTTTTTCCCCAGTATAGGTCACTTCGGCCTTGCCGTCCTTGAAAGGGCAAACGAAAGCAAACTGTGGTTTGATGATAACATTCCCCAGTGTATCGGCAAACCCCATCAGCATCTCATCATTTATGATACGAAAAAGCCCTTCCTCTACATAATCCGGTCCATTATCAAAACTAAAGGCATAAAAAAGTTTTTCTCCTTTGTTATTAATAGTTGTCCATCCGGGTTTATGAGGTTCCATTACAAAACCGATATGCCGTATTGTATCACTTCCTCCATAATGATATTTACCAAAGGGAACAATCGTATCACCTTGCTCATTCAAATAACAGACAGAAGATCCTAATTCCGGATATTCAGTTGACATATAAGCAATAAGGATTGAATGATCCGACTGTTTTTGACCGTCCAAACAACCAGTCATAAAAATGCAAAACAATAAGGCATACAAAGATTTTAGTTTCATGAGCTTATTATTAGTATATTGCAAATATAAAATTTCTTTCCATACAAATCATTGTTAATGATAAAAAGAATAAATAAGAAGATACAGATATTGCCTCAACTCCTTAGCCAAGAGTCAAAACCAGTTGGAAGTCTCCGAATAAATCTCTACTTTTGTACTCCATAACAAAGAATAGATCAAGAAATGATGCTCTATAAACTCATCCCTCCTTCAGTAGTAACAGCAACTATCCAGTTGCCGGCTTCTAAAAGTATCAGTAATCGTGCATTAATCATCAATGCGCTGGGCAAAGGTATTTATCCTCCTGAAAACCTGTCCGATTGTGACGATACACAGGTGATGATAAAAGCTCTCACCGAAGGGAAAGAGACGATTGACATTATGGCTGCGGGCACTGCTATGCGTTTCCTTACCGCCTATTTAAGTGTGACTCCGGGGGAACGGACAATCACAGGAACAGCCCGTATGCAGCAACGCCCGATACAGATATTAGTCAATGCGCTCCGGGAATTAGGAGCTGAAATAGAGTATGTCCACCATGAAGGATATCCTCCCTTATGTATCAAAGGGGCAGAGTTGAAAGGAAATGAAATAACCTTGAAAGGAAATGTAAGTTCCCAATATATATCTGCTCTATTGATGATAGGTCCGGCACTCAAAGACGGTTTGACTTTGCATTTAAGCGGAGAGATTATTTCCCGCCCTTATATCAATCTTACATTGCAACTGATGCAGGACTTTGGAGCCAAAGCCGCATGGACTTCTCCCAGTAGCATTTCCGTTGCTCCACAACTCTATCAGAGCATTCCTTTCAAAGTGGAAAATGACTGGAGCGCAGCTTCCTATTGGTATCAGATTGCCGCCTTATCTCCCAAAGCAGAAATTGAATTATTGGGGTTGTTTCCTAACAGTTATCAGGGAGATAGCCGGGGAGCAGAAGTTTTCTCACGCTTAGGTATAACTACCGAATTTACATCGCAAGGTGTGAAACTGAAAAAAACAGGCAAAGCGCCGGAAAGACTGGAAGAAGACTTTGTCGACATTCCGGATTTGGCACAGACATTCGTTGTTACCTGTGCCTTGCTGAATGTCCCTTTCCGTTTCACCGGATTACAAAGCCTGAAAATAAAAGAGACTGACCGTATTGCCGCCCTGCGAGCCGAGCTTAAAAAGCTGGGATATATGATCAAGGAAGAAAATGACAGTATATTAATGTGGAATGGCGAACGATGTGAACCGGAAGAAACTCCGGTGATTGAAACCTACGAAGACCATCGGATGGCAATGGCATTTGCACCGGCAATTATCCGCCATCCCAATTTACTTATTGCCGATCCGCAAGTCGTTACCAAATCATATCCCGGATATTGGGAAGATTTGAAACAGGCCGGATTTCAGGTTATAAACGAAGGCTAATTTTCATACGCTGTGGAAGATTTCAACAAATATACTTCCCACATCAACTACTCCCCTATTGTAGATTTTGTATTACAACAGGGGAAGCAGACCTATTATAAGAAAGGAGACTACTTTTCCCGCCAGGGAGAAGTATGCAAAACAATGGGGTTCGTCAGTTCCGGTTCTTTCCGGTACTGTTGCACCAACAGTGTAGGCGAAAACAGCATTGTAGGCTATACTTTCGATCATTCTTTTGTTGGCAACTATCCGGCTTTTCAGTTACAGGACAAATCAAATGTAGATATACAAGCCTTGTGTGACTGCTCGGTATACGTAATCAATTATCAGCAAATGGCAGACTTCTACGATACCAACGACGCTCACCAAAAGTTAGGACGCCGCATCGCAGAAACGTTATTGTGGGAAGTCTACGACCGGATGATTTCAATGTACAGCCTGACACCGGAAGAACGCTATCTTGAAATTATCAACCGTTGTCCCGACTTACTGAAACTGATAACTTTAAAAGAACTGGCTTCCTATCTTCTGATTCGTCCCGAAACATTAAGTCGTATCCGAAGAAAAGTCGTACAAAAATAAATTCTTGATTTCAATCAAGAGTTTATTTATTCCCTACCCTTACTTTTGCGGGCAAACAAAGTATATTGTATTTCATGAAAAAAATTATAATTATAGGTGCAACTTCCGGCATCGGTCGCGGATTGGCAGAAGTCTATTCTCAAGAAGATTATCTTATCGGCATTACCGGTCGCAGAGAAAATCTATTAGAAGAGGTATGCGCCCGGGACAAAGACAAACTATTCTATCAAGTGTGCGACATCACCGATACACAAGCTACCATTTCATCCCTCGAAACTCTCACTCGAAAAATGGGTGGAATGGATATATTGATTATCTGTGCCGGGACCGGAGAACTAAACCCCGAACTCTCCTACCAATTGGAAGAACCTACCTTACTAACGAACGTGATAGGATTCACCAACATCGCAGACTGGGGTTTCCGATATTTCGAACAGCAAAAAAGCGGGCATCTGGTTACTATTTCCTCTGTTGGAGGTACGCGCGGCAGTGGCATCGCTCCCGCCTACAATGCGTCGAAAGCCTATCAAATCAACTATATGGAAGGATTACGACAAAAAGCAACTAAATCTCCTTATTCTATTTACACTACCGATATTCGTCCCGGATTTGTAGACACCGCTATGGCAAAAGGAGAAGGATTGTTTTGGGTTACTCCCGTTGATAAAGCTGTGAAACAAATTAAAAAGGCTATTTCTAAAAAGAAAAAAGTAGCTTTCATTTCCCAAAGATGGAGATATGTAACTATCCTGTTTCGTCTGTTGCCATCTGCTATTTATTGCCGGATGTAATGATAGATACTCCATAGCCAACACATATTTGTCTAAGTAAATCTAATGAAAAAACACCTGCCCCAACTGTTTATACAGATATTGGTATCTACCAAATTCTAGTTATGTATATAAGTCTGTACGGGAATCATATTAATGATAATAGCTAACTCACAAATAAACAGCTCTCTTACAATTGGAGGACACTTTTAGGGTTCAGTAATCAATGATGAAAAAATAAGTTCTTTCAGAACTAGGATGGTTTATAAAATTAGAATTAACGGCACAAATATATAATATATTTTAATACATAGCATGTATTTTCAAAAATAATATCAAATTCTCATTCATTTTTTCTTTTTAAGAATACCCAAAGCCGTATTTTATCTTCATATTGAAATGAAACTACTTGTTTATTTCATCATCCTTGTTATTTCATCTAACACAAACAGGTACGAAATAGATATAAAATGGGTATAAAACAAGTAGAAAAGATCGCTTAAAAGAAGACTCTTTTTTTGAATTTAAGGCTTTGAATCCAACGTTTTACGCACGGAATAAGTTCTGAAAGAACTTATTAAAAGTAATTCCGGATTCTAGGAAAAACTCTAAATTCAATGCTATGTTAAAACAACTAAAGTCAGTTAGTATGTTGTTGTTCCTACTGACAATGTCAGTAGAAGCAGCTTATCCGGAAACTGGTGAAAGCACTCTAAAAGTTTCCGTTGTACAACAGGGTACTACTTGTAAGGGTGTAGTAAAAGATGCAGCAGGTGAAACCATCATCGGTGCATCCGTCGTAGCCAAAGGTACGACGAACGGTACAATCACCGGAATCAACGGTGACTTCTCTTTAAACAATGTAAAAACCGGAGATATTATTGTAGTCTCTTTTGTTGGTTATCAGACTCAAGAAATCAAATTCACAGGACAATCATTGAATATCATCCTTAAAGACAATACACAAACATTGGATGAAGTTGTTGTGGTTGCTTTTGGTACACAAAAGAAAGTGAATGTAACAGGATCTGTATCTACGGTAGGAGCAAAAGAAATTTCGGCACGTCCCGTTAACTCTACCATAGAAGCTTTGCAAGGTATGGTTCCGGGGATGAATATCTCTACTGGTGATGGTGGTGGCTCCTTAGGTTCAGACAAAAAATTCAATATTCGTGGTGTTGGAACAATTGGAGCTGGTTCAAAGGTAGAACCATTGGTGCTCATTGACGGTATGGAGGGAGACATGAACGCTATCAATCCACAGGACATTGAGAATATTTCTGTACTGAAAGATGCAGCCGCTTCCTCCATTTATGGCTCGCGGGCACCAGGTGGAGTCATCCTGATTACAACAAAGAAAGGTAAGTCGGGAAAAACGGTAGTTAACTATAATAACAACTTCCGTTTTGTATCTCCCTTGAATATGCCTGAAATGGCAGATTCATACAATTTTGCTCTGGCAGTCAATGACCAGTTAACTAATGGTGGACAGACTCCCATGTATAGCGCCACCAAACTTCAACAAATTCTGGATTTTCAAGCAGGAAAAAGCACACAATATATGTGGCCGACCGATGCGGGAAGATGGAATTCATTCGATGATCCCCAACGGCAAGACGTGATGCCTACCGGCAATACCGACTGGTTAAAAACGTTATTTGGTAATAGCTTTACCCACGAGCATTCATTGAGCGTAAATGGTGGAACGGATAAAATACAATATTATCTTTCTGCGAATTATCTGGACCAAGGAGGTCTCTTGAAGTTTGGAGATGATAACAAACAACGCTACTCCTTTACTGCAAAAATCAATGCGGACTTAACCAAATGGTTGAAAATAAGTTATAGTATGCGTTTTAACCGGACGGATTATGAAGCTCCTTCATTTGCCGGAGGCGATATCAAAAGTAATGTATTCTATTTCGATGTATGTCGCTACTGGCCTGTCATTCCGGTAGTAGACCCAAACGGATTCTATACTGTCGAATCCAAGATTTACCAATTAACAGAAGGAGGCCGATATAAATCACAAAAAGACGTGATGGCACACCAGCTTGCTTTCATCGTGGAACCCATCAAAGACTGGAAAATTAACGTAGAATTGAACTACCGTTCCAACTATAATTTCAACCATACCGATTATCAAACCGTTTATGGTTATGATGTGAGTAAAAATCCCTACATTATTGCCAATCAAACTTCCAGCGTTACAGAATATGCTTATAAGAGTAATTTCTTCAATCCGAACATCTTTACCGAATACGGCAAATCATTAGAAAGCGGGCACAACTTTAAAGTGATGCTGGGTTTTCAGAGCGAACTATTCAAACAACGTGATATTACCGCTTCCCAAGACGGTATCATGTCGGAAGTGGCTACCTTAAACACCACGCAGACAAATGCACAAAACAGAGGAGGGTACTCCGAATGGGCTACAGCCGGCTTCTTCGGACGTGTTAATTACGACTACAAAGGACGTTATCTGGCTGAAGTAAATATGAGATATGACGGCACTTCACGTTTCCTTCGAGATAACCGCTGGAATCTGTTCCCATCATTCTCCTTAGGATGGAACATGGCCCGTGAAGCATTTTTTGAAGACCTGACCGATTTAATCAGCACATTCAAAATACGTGGTTCATGGGGTGAATTGGGCAACCAAAACACAGATAACTGGTATCCATTCTATCGAACTATTGATATTAACAAAGACCAATGGGGCAATTACGCACTAGGCAGTTGGCTGGTAAATGGTGTAAAACCAAATATTTCCAAAGAATCTGCGCTGGTATCTTCCTTACTGACATGGGAAAAGACGCAAACACTGGATTTAGGTTTCGACTTATCTATGCTCAACAATCGTTTGAATGTAACATTCGACTATTTCCAGCGTAAATCTAAAAACATGGTAGGCCCCGCCCCCGAACTACCCAACCTCTTAGGCATTGCCGTTCCCAAAGTAAACAACCTCGATATGACTTCCAAAGGTTGGGAAATACAGGTGAACTGGCGCGACCAGATACGCGACTTTAAGTATGGAGTTACCTTATCTTTGTCAGACAATCAAGTGGTTATTGATAAATACCCCAATCCGTCAAACACAATTTTAGATAAAGACAATAATAATACGTATTATGCAGGCGCTCACGTAGGTGATATATGGGGATTCCAAACAATCGGCATCGCAAAGACCGATCAAGAGATGAAAGATCATTTGGCCGGTATGCCCAATGGCGCACAGGATGTACTCGGTTCCGGCTGGGGAGCAGGTGACATCATGTATGCGGATTTGAACGGTGACGGCCAGATCAGCAGAGGTAACAAAACACTGGCTGATCATGGTGATTTGAAGAAAATAGGCAACAGTACACCACGCTACAACTTTGGTTTGAATCTGGATGCCGCCTGGAAAGGGTTCGACCTTAAATTATTTTTCCAAGGAACGATGAAACGTGATTATATGCCGGGGAGTGGTTCTACAATGTTCTGGGGAGCAGTAGGCTACTGGCAAACCAACTTTTTCAAACCTCATCTGGACTATTTCCGCGGAGAAGATACGACTAATCCGCTAGGAGCTAACCTGGGTGGTTATTATCCGCGTCCTCTCGAGAATGATAGAAACCGTAATCCACAGACCCGATATTTGCAAAATGCGGCTTACTGCCGTCTGAAAAACGTTACTTTAGGTTATACATTACCTAAATCTTTGACAGAGAAATTCTGCGTAAACAATCTGCGATTCTTTGTTTCAGCAGAGAATTTATTTACTATTACCAGTCTGGCCGATACGTTTGACCCCGAAACTGTTGGCATCGGCAACTGGGACGGATGTACCTATCCGCTATCCAAGACTGTATCATTCGGTTTAAGTGCAACATTTTAAATGATAAACGATTATGAAAAAACATATTAAACTTTTGACAATAGGAACATTGCTATTGGGCGGACTGACCGGTTGCAATGATTTTCTCGACAGGGAACCACTGGATAAAGTAATTCCTGAAAAATATTTTGCATCCGAAAGTGATCTGGCTGCATACACAATCAATGCTTACCCATTTGAAACAGTGACCGATGCGTATGGCATCAATTTCTTCGGCAAAGATAATGATACTGATAACCAAGCCAGTGGTGACTCACCGGCCTTCTGGATACCCGGGCAAAAGAAGGTGCCGTCTGGTGAAGGCGAATGGGACTGGAGCAAAATACGAACCTGCAACTATTTCTTTGATAATACTTTACCGAAATTCGAAGCAGGCACTATTACCGGCAATCAGGATAATGTGAAGCATTATATCGGAGAAATGTACGTGATCCGGGCATACAATTATTATAAATTATTGGTTTCTTTAGGAGATCTACCTATTATCACTACTGCATTGCCCGACATAGAAGAGACTTTGGTGGAATCCAGCAAGCGCCAGCCGCGTAATAAGGTGGCACGCTTCATTCTGGACGATTTGCAAAAAGCAACAGAATTGTTGCTTGATAAAAGTCCCGGTGGCAAGAATCGCATCAGCAAAAACGTAGCTCACTTGCTACGTGCACGCGTTGCCCTCTTCGAAGCAACTTGGGAAAAGTATCACAAAGGAACAGCTTTTGTACCCGGTGGAAAAGGATGGCCGGGTAATCCCGCAGATGTAAGCGGTTTTAATAGTGATGCAGAAGTGGCTTATTTTCTTGATGAAGCAATGAAGTCATCAAAAGTGGTAGGCGACTATATCGTCGGAAAACTGGCAGACAATACCGATACCCCCGAAGGTATGAACGCCAGTCTGGTTTCCATCAATCCTTACTACACCATGTTCTGCGATGAAAACATGGAAGGATATGATGAAATACTGATGTGGAAACAGTTCAAGGAAGGATTGGTAACCAGCAACTTGCAAATGGAGTTGGCACGCAATGGCGGTGGTTCCGGATGGACTCGTGGCATGGTCAATTCGTTCCTGATGCGCAATGGGCTTCCCATCTATGCAGCCGGTTCCGGTTATAATCCCGATTGGGAGAAAGAAGGAGTAAATTCCACTTTACAGAATCGTGATTCACGCATTGTTATCTTTACCAAAAAGCCGGGTGATGCCAACACCGAAAATAAAGGTGATGTGAATTATTACGGTGATGACGGAACTCCCAGTTATTGCTCAATCCGTTTCATTTATGGCGATAAAGGAAGTTTGGCAACAACCGGATTCATCATCAAAAAAGGCAAACACTACTCCAGTCACATGGCAAATGACCATAGTGCGGGAACATCAGGTGGTATTGTTTTCCGTGCGGCAGAAGCCATGTTGATTTACATGGAAGCTTCGTATGAAAAAAATGGTAGAATCGACGGAACAGCCGACGGATATTGGAAAGCTTTACGCCGACGCGCCAAAGTGGACGAAGACTATAATAAGACAATCGCTGCAACACAGATGAGCGAAGAGGCTAAAGGCGATTTCGGTGCTTATTCTCATGGCCAATTGATAGACGCGACGTTATATAATATCCGCCGTGAACGCCGTAACGAACTTTGTGCAGAAGCTTTGCGCTGGGAAGACTTGAAACGCTGGCGTGCATGCGACCAGTTGATATCCAAACCTTACCGTGTAGAAGGTATGCTATACTGGGGAAGCAACTATGAAACGCAACTGGCAGATTTATGTAAAGTAGATCCGGCAGAAGGTAATATGTCCTCACCTGATTTAAGTAAATATATTCTTCCATACGAAAAAATCACGAAGAATAATCTGATTGCCGGGCAGAAGGGATTCCTCTTTACACCTGCTCATTATCTGAATCCGATAGGTATGGCTGTATTTCGTCAGACAGCCTCGGATAAGAATGATTTTACAAGTTCAGTCGTTTATCAGAACCCGGGATGGAAGATTGAAGGCGACACCGGCGCACAACCTGTAGAATAATAAAAAGATAAAAGAACAACTCTTTGAGTTTACAAATATATCGACCTTAATATTATATATCTGTTATCTTTTTATTTTTATAAACTTCATTGTCTCGCTCCAGATTAGGTAGAACTGCGGTCAATCTAATCCTAAGTTAGGCAATGAAGTTTTACATTCGCATGAGTTCTCGTTCAACATCCTCTGCAGATGTATAAAAAGTCTTTATGATTTCCATAGTCACCCAACAGAGATTATCCGCAAAATTCACTACATTTGTATTTGCTTATCTGTCAACCGGGCTAATCAAGTATTACAATTACTACACTATCCGATTGATAATATCTAACTTGAAACAAAGGTGTATATGAATACTGACTTTACAAACTTAACAACAGAAAATCTTTCTAATGAGCATTTATGCTGCATCATCCGCAGCAAAAAGTCTCATCCTGGTATTGAAGCAAAACGGCAATGGCTTTCCGACCGGCTGAATGAAGGCCATGTCTTTAGAAAGTTAAACGCCAAAGCTACTGTTTTTATTGAATATGCCCCTCTTGAAACAGCTTGGGTTCCCGTCATCGGCGACAACTATTATTATCTGTATTGTTTATGGGTGCTAGGTAGCCCCCGAGGAAACGGATATGGGAAAGCATTAATAGAGTACTGTATAGCCGATGCCAAAGAAAAAGGTAGATCCGGCATTTGTATGCTTGGGGCAAAAAAACAGAAGAGCTGGCTTTCCGACCAATCATTTGCAAAGAAATTTGGTTTTGAGGTGGTTGACACTACTGATAACGGATATGAATTGCTTGCTCTTTCTTTCGACGGAACAGTACCGCAATTTGCGCCAAATGCCAAAAATCTGAAAATAGAAAGTGAGGAACTGACGATTTATTATGATATGCAATGCCCCTACATCTATAAATACATTGAAATGATCAAACAATATTGTGAAGCAAATGATGTCCCTGTTTCTTTTATTCAAGTAGATACGCTACAGAAAGCAAAAGAGTTACCGTGTGTTTTTAATAATTTTGCTGTATTTTATAAAGGAAGTTTTGAGACTGTGAATTTGCCACCTATCGACTATTTAAAAAGAATACTCAAAAAATAAGAAATACAATCCTGACTTTTCCCGCTAATTATCAGGATTGTATTTTATCTGCTTCATTAAAAAGACTTCTCATTTGCCATCTTCCACATATTGAGAAAAGAGGCTTTGGTGATTTCTACGACCTTATCCCAATTCAATCGGTCGGCATGATCGGAAGGCTGGTGATAATCAGGATGCCCGTCCGTATGATACCAGATGATCGGAATACCTACTTTGGCAAACGAACCGTTATCACTTCCTCCTATCGGATTTTCCCAGGCGCGGTAATCCGGTTCCAATTGCAAACCGTATTTTCTGATATCCTCTTTCAACCAATCCCCAAAGACCGGATGGGCGGCTGTGTAGAAATAAACGACTTGTTTGGGTTGTTGAGGTTTGTTGTTACGGCCAATCATGTCAAAGTTCAGATAGCCTTTGATTTGAGATAGGAAAGGACAAGTTTGTACAAAATATTTAGAGCCTAGCAGTCCTTTTTCTTCTCCATCCCAAAAAGCAAAGATTACATTTCTTTCGGGTTGCTGTCCACTGGCTAAAAAGGCTCTTGCAATTTGCAGCACTGCCGATACACCGGAAGCATTATCGTCAGCACCATTGTATATTTGGTCGCCATCAAGTACAGGATCAATACCTAAATGGTCGAAATGAGCCCCCACAATCACATATTCTTTGGTATTTTTACCGGGAATCATTCCCAATACATTCCTCATGGTAAGCTTCTGATGAACTTCCTGTTTCAGTTTTGCTATGGAATCAGGATGTACTTCCAGACGTCCTTTTTTCTGACGTTCTTTACGGTAAGCATCAAAAGGCTGGAAATAGCTGTCAGCCAAAGGCGATACTCCCATCCATTGCAACAAAGAAACAATATATTCTGAAGTCACACGCGAACCATGAAACCCAGCCTCACGCCCTTGCAATTCATCACTAGCCAAAAAGTTGATAGTAGCTTCGGCAGAGGAACGGTTAATTGTATTCAAGGCCCTCTCAATAGGAGATTGGGCAAAAGTAATGTTTCCAACCAACAGTAACGCTAATAGTAAATAATCTCTCTTCATTGTACTTCAAATATCTTAAGTCATTTTCATTGATTGGTGAAATTTAATTCACCCGCCAATGTTTATTTTGTAGGTAACATACAAAAGTACGAAAGAAATAGATAGCATACATGATAGAATGCAAATTTATAAGTAACTTTGCACAAAATTGATTGGTAACTGTTATATTGTCATGTGGATACTTATTATAAGTCTGGTGTTGCTGGGTGTCATTGCGCTGATAGCCGGAATTATCCGCAACAAAAGACTGCAAAAGAAAATAGAAAAGGGCGAACTGGACCGTATGCCGGAAGTGAAGGAAGTAGATGTGGAATGCTGCGGACAACACGAAGTATGCGAACGGGATAGCCTGCTGGCAGCTGTCAGCAAAAAAATAGAATATTACGATGACGAAGAACTGGATCAGTTCATTGGCAGGGCAGGAGATGCGTATACAGAAGAAGAAACAGAAATGTTTCGGGATGTATTGTATACGACACTGGATGTAGAAGTGGCCGGATGGATACGTAGCCTTCAGCTCCGTGGCATTGAATTACCGGATGATCTCAAAGACGAAGTTTTTCTGATTATCGGAGAAAGAAGAAACGTAGAAGTAAAAAAAGCAGATGAGAGGTGATGGATTTACTACAATATACATTCTTTCAACACGCCCTATTGGGAAGTCTGCTGGCAAGCATTGCCTGTGGGATTATCGGTACATATATCGTAACCCGCCGCCTGGTATTTATCAGCGGAGGAATCACTCATGCTTCTTTCGGAGGGATCGGGTTAGGATTGTTTGCCGGAATTTCCCCGATACTCTCGGCAGCCGTATTCTCGGTATTATCGGCTTTTGGTGTCGAGTGGCTTAGCAGACGGAAAGATATGCGCGAAGATTCTGCCATTGCAGTATTCTGGACGTTAGGGATGGCACTCGGAATTATGTTCAGCTTCCTGTCGCCGGGATTTGCGCCTGACTTATCGGCTTACCTCTTTGGCAATATCCTGACCATCAACCAAATCGATTTATGGATGCTCGGCATATTGGCACTAATACTGACCGGATTCTTTTATCTGTTTATCCGCCCTATCGTATATATTGCTTTTGACCGTGAATTTGCACGTTCGCAAAAGATTCCGGTAGAGATATTCGAATATGTGTTGATGATGTTCATTGCGCTGACAATTGTAGCCTGCCTGCGTATGGTAGGCATCGTACTGGCCATTTCTCTTCTCACCATTCCACAGATGACAGCCAACTTGTTCACTTATAGTTTCAAGAAGATTATCTGGTTATCAATCGGCATCGGTTTCTTGGGCTGCCTGGGTGGATTATTTATTTCTTATCACTGGAAAGTCCCTTCGGGAGCTTCCATCATATTCTTCTCTATCCTGATTTACGCTGTTTGTAAAATCGGAAAGAGTTGTTGCAGGAAAAAGTCATAATAATAGATAGTATATGGAAATCAAAATTCAATCACTGGAAAGTATCTATGAAGCAGCCCGTGAATTTATCGCTGCTATGGGCGACAACACTGTATTTGCTTTATACGGAAAGATGGGTGCCGGCAAAACGACATTTGTCAAAGCGCTCTGCGAAGAATTGGGCGTAACGGATGTTATCACTTCTCCTACTTTTGCCATTGTCAACGAATACCGTTCGGACGAAACCGGAGAGTTAATCTATCACTTCGATTTTTACCGCATCAAGAAACTAAGCGAAGTGTATGACATGGGCTACGAAGACTATTTCTACAGTGGCGCTCTCTGCTTTATCGAATGGCCGGAACTGGTAGAAGAATTACTTCCGGGAAATGCCGTAAAAGTAACGATTGAAGAACTGGAAGACGGAAATAGAGTAATCAGACTATGACCGGACAATATATCGTACAAGGAATCTTTGCGCTAGCAGGAATCGTCTCCCTGCTGGCGTCATTGCTGAACTGGGACTGGTTCTTTACAACGCGCAACGCACAAACCATTGTCCGGAATGTAGGACGCAACCGGGCAAGACTCTTCTATGGGATACTGGGAATTATCATCATTGGAATGGCTATATTCTTCTTTGTGGAAACACGGAAAGCCATCACTCTTTGACACATTTTTTTTAGACAAAAGAACATAAGTACAAAAGACTACAAAAATATGTTCTTTTGTTCTTATGTCTAAAGCAACTGTCGTGACTTCATCTCCAGATACTTATTAATCACATCAATTGAAAGATTCTCCGGTGTAGTTAATAAAGAATAGATGCCATGTTGTTTCAAAGTAGATACAATCAGCCGCTTCTCGTAAGCGAACTTTTCTGCAATCACGTGCCGATAATACCCTTCCGTATCTTTTGCCGGTTGGGCGATATATTCCTTCAAATCGACATCTTCAAAAAAGACTACGAGCAAACGGTGCTGGCGGTTTAGTTGTTTCAGGTAAGATAATTGACGGTTCATTCCTCCTATGCTCGAGAAGTTAGTATATAGTACCAGCAGGCTACGTTTACTGACATGTTTGTTCAAATGAACGCAAAGAGCCGAGAAGTCTGTCTCCCCAAAAGTGGTCTGCTGGCTATAAAGACTTTCCAGCAATGTCTGCATATATCCCGATTGCTTGGAAGCAGGCACAAAAGTATCGAAGTGTTCATCGAAAGTCACTAATCCGGCTTTATCTTCTTTCCGCATGGCAACATACGAAAGCACCAGCGAAGCATTAATTGCATAATCCAGCAAGGTCATTCCACAGAAAGCTTGCTGCATCACTCTACCTTTATCGATCACATTATAAATCTGCTGTGAGCGTTCGTCCTGATACACATTCACCATAAGTTCATGCCGACGGGCACTTGCTTTCCAGTTAATCGTACGGTAATCATCCCCCTTTACATACTCTTTAATCTGCTCAAACTCCGTATGATGCCCAACCCGGCGAATACGTTTTATTCCCAGTTCTGTCAGATTATCACTTATTGCCAACAATTCATATTGATGGAGCATCAGATATGACGGGTACACTTTGATATCCAAAGGTTCTGCACAAGTATAGCGCCGGGATATAAAGCCGATTTTTCCGGTCACAAAAACTCTAATATGACCGAAAGAGTAAACACCACGATGAGTAGGTCGAAGACGATAGGTAACTGTTTTTCCCTCGTTTGCTCCAAGCTTCACCTGAAAGTCGACATCACGTTTCTGAAAGATAAAAGGGATCTCATCTATGATTTCTAAAGATACAGGATGCGGATAACTACTTTCTACCCGAATACTTACTTCATTTTCGTCGCCATTAGAGAAACGGTCGGCACACTGGCGGAAAGCATGGATTCCACGAATACGATAAAGAGAATATACGTCTGCCAGTACCACCAAAAGCAAGACAAAGAGTGCCCACTGCCCGATAACAAAGAACGGAGCAAAAACATATCCGCTACCCAACAACAGGATAACCAGGACAAGGGCAATATAGAAACGACGAGTTAGAAACAAATGATTTATGAATTATGAATTATGATTTATGATTTATAATTTCTTCAACTTACAATTTACAATTTACGTACAGTTTATAATTTACGATTTATGATTTCTTCGATTTATGTTATGAATAGGGTCAGACATCCAACGCGCAGCCCAAATCATAAATCAGAATTCATAAATCATAAATCTTTTCATTTTGGTACTTCCACTTTATCAATTAAGCGTTGCGTCACTTTCACTGGAGAATAGCCTTCCATTTCAGCTTCGGCAGTCAGGATCAGACGGTGCTGAAGTACATAAGGAGCTACAAACTTGATATCTTCCGGTGTCACAAAATCACGTCCCTGCAAAAGAGCATACGCTTTCGACGATTGCAGCATGGCTACAGATGCACGTGGAGAAGCTCCCAAATATACAGCTTTGCTGGTACGGGTCTGCTGTACAATCAATGCGATATATTGAAGTAACGTGCGGTCTACAAATACCTGATTCATAAAAGCACGAAGCGACAGCAGTTCTTCTTTGGTAATAGCGGGAACGATGTCGTCCAACTTCACCAATGCGGCATTGGTATGATGACGTTCCAAGATATTCACTTCCTCTTCCAATGAAGGATAATCCATCGTTATCTTCATCAGAAAACGGTCGAGCTGTGCTTCGGGAAGTTTGTATGTTCCCTCCTGCTCTACCGGATTCTGGGTAGCCAAAATCGTATAAAGATCTCCCATCCGGTGAGTCGTTCCATCAATACTGATCTGGCGCTCTTCCATTACCTCAAACAAGGCAGCCTGTGTCTTGGCAGGAGCACGGTTGATTTCATCGACCAATACAATATCTGCAAAAATCGGTCCCTGATGAAAATCAAAACCATTGGTTTTCATATTAAACACAGTCGTACCTAATACGTCACTCGGCATTAAGTCCGGAGTGAACTGGACACGACTGAAGTCTGCATCAATCAGACGAGCTGTCAAACGGGCCAACAGTGTCTTCGCAACTCCCGGAACACCTTCTATCAATACGTGTCCATTAGCCAAAATCGCTGTCAGTACCAAATCGACTGTCTGCTCCTGCCCAACTATGACGGAAGCAATCCGGTCTTTCAACTCTTGTATCTTCTCGGAAAAGAGAGTTAAATCTACTCGCTGTTCTGTATTCTCTTCCATAAATTTCTTCTTTAGATATGATTGATTATTTCATTCATTTTATCGATATATACCTTCATCTGCTCCGCATCAATAACACGTCCTCCGTAAATCACGGGTCTGACTTCGCGGATAAATTTAGCAATCTCTCCGGCATCCATTCCGGTTTTCCGGGCAATCCGGTGAAAAGAGCGTTCATCGTCGGCCACTTCTTCAATATCCACCTGAATCTCTCTCCGAAGTTCTTCGGCTAAATAGGAAAACTTCTTGCGAACTAAATCCGCATGGTCTTTCTTCTGAAAGTAAAGCGTGCCTATCAGTTCGGTAAATTCAAGAGATTTATTGGCCGGCTCGTGAACAACAGGGATCACCCGTTGCCGCCTCTTCGCTGTGAATATCATAAAGAGTATGATGGTAATCATCGTCAGATACAAAGCCCAACGAAGCGGTTCATGTGCAAGAAAATAACGGAAAGGTGATTGCTGCACCTGTGCAGTTTCTTTCATGTACCCCTCCGTGCGAACGATGGGAAGCTTCCCCATCTGCGACAACAAACGGAAGATATAGGTTGCATTTTTGCCGTCCAACATTCCGTAATTGGTAAAAATCAAAGGAGTGGAAACTAAAATAACTTCTCCTTTCCCCCACCGACGGGACATCGCTACAGGCATATAAACAAGACTATCCGTTGTCAACGAGTCCGCCTCTGTTTCATACCGGAACTCATTCGACTCAAAAACTCTTTGTGCCAACACCCTTTCCGGAAGTGAATCTCCCCAAAAATAAGAGGAGCACAACTGGGGATAAAAATAGAAAGTCTGACGGGGATAAACCGTCGAATCTCCTATCCAATGCAAGCTATCTTTTTTCAAAAATGAAGTTGCATATTTCTTCAAAGCCATCGGACTGAAGTAAGAATAGTAAGACCTGAACTGTAAGGTATCTTCCAAATATCTGCCGAACAAGGTACTCACCAACATGACCTTATCTCCGCGTTCCGCCATTTTCAACAGAGCGTTTACATCGACGTCCGACAATCGCAAATTATCAGAGATAACCAATATACCTCTGCGTTGCGTCGTATCTTCCTGCTCCAATTGATAGAGACTTTTCCTCGAAAAAGTGTAGCCCTGTGGCAAAGAAGAAGACAATACACTATCGAATACTGCACATCCGAAAGGTTGCTCATCATGATGTCCGAAAGTGGGCTTCCACACAAAATTCTTCGGCAAATGATATTCTATTGCAAACATGATGAATAGAAAAGCGACAATAAAGACAATGAACCAGCGACTTCCTTTCATGAGACGCCTCCTTTCCCTATTTCTTCCTGCAAGGTCTGCATTGTCCGGAAGAGTTCTTCCGTCGCCTCAAAGTTGCCATAACGTACCCGCAGGAAATGATTGGTCAGTTGCCTGAAAGCCGGTAGCCGGACTTCATTGATATACTGGGTAGGCGTTTTATAAAGTTGCCAGTCAATACGTTCAGCGTCACTAAGTTGTTTCAAAGTTTGCAGATAGAGCAAACGTACTGCTTCCCGGTAATTCTGACGGGAAAGCGCTTCCGCAATCCCTCCCGGAAAATCTACTCCGTAAATGGTGTCTTCTTCAACTGTATAAGGCAACGCATTTTTATGCGAGACCATAAACAATTCCGGGCGTTTCCGATAGACGAACCAAACAATCAGCAACAAAAGAAGAATGGCAATACATACCAGGATAAGCCCTGAATACTCTTCAGCAAAATGACTGCCGAATATCTTACGCATCAATTCCCCAAACTGTCGGCTGATCCACTCAAAGACATTCATCTCCGGAGTAATCAGTTCACGGTTATAGTTGTATGCCGGATCAGACTGCCAGAGGGCAATCTGCGCCGTATCACAGACTAGTGTATCAGCCGGGGAAGTGAGATTCATCTAGTGGAGATTTGGTTTAGAGTTTATCAAAATTGTCAATATCACTTTCTACCGTTATGCTGTCCACCACTTCCGATGCATGACCATACTGATAAACCAGACCGACGATACCGAATATAGCCGATAAGTAAGAACCATACAACATCAGGATAGAGAACAAATACTGCGCAAAGTTCAGTCCGACTGATGAAGAGGTGGCACCTCCGTCACTCATCGTAAAGATCATTTTTACAATATAGATCACATACCAGGGTATAGAAACGATTCCTTGTAACACACTGGCAATAATCCCCATCACAATTAAAATTAGAAAGACGCCTCCCCAGGTAGCAAATCCCAACCGGAATGTTTTTGCAAATGCCTCACCCAACGAAATGTCTTCAAATAAGTAGATGGGAGCCATTAATGCCAAAGGAACCATAAACGCGAATAAAAGCGGGATGGTCAGAATGAGTGTGAAAGGTGTCAATACAGCCAATAAAACAATAAAGATCACCGCAAAGATGAATAAAAAGCTGCAGGCGATCCCCATCAAAAACAGTCTTTTAATATTACGGAGCAACAACGATTTTATATCGCCGAATACAACCCCGTTCAGGCGTTCTTCCCGTTCATTATACAATCGTACCATCGCATAAATCAAGGAAGTCATCAACAAAGCTCCCAAACATGAAAAAAAGATAACTCCTGCATAATTCAGTGCAAATGAAGGTCCCAGAGCAGCTAAAGGATTATCACTTATTCCTCCGGACGCCTGCATAGCAGTAATATCTGTCATACTTCCCATTAAACCGCTAAAGTTTGCGGCTTGAATTAAGCATATAGGGAGTATCAGATAAGTTGAATACTTAAACAATTGTTTCCAATTCTCTTTTATAAAATCAAAAGAAGCGTTCAACTTCTCACCGAAAGGACGTTTCACGTACATCGCAATCTTAGGTTTCTGTGATTCCATGTTTTTTTCTATTTGGTAAATAAATATAGTAGAATATAATAAATGCCAGAGAAGTGAATATCACGCCAAGCCTCAACACATCGGGAAGCTCTGTGTGCCGGGTAAGAAAACCTTCTATAAAGCCTGCCATAATGAACACCGGAACAGTGCCGATCACTATTTTCAAGCCTCGCTTCGCTCCTCTTCTGAAAGATTCCAAGCGGGAATAGGTGCCGGGGAACAACCAGCCGTTGCCCAAAGCCAATCCGGCGGCACCGGCCACGATAATTGCCCAAATCTCAAGCGTTCCGTGCAACCAGATGGCTAGACTGGATTCCCACAACAAATCGTGTTGATAAAAGAATGTTTGAAAAGCTCCTACCATGATACCATTGGAGAGAAGCATATACCCTGTTCCAAAACTAGTCAGCAATCCCATTGCAAAGCAGTTGAAAGAGACCATCACGTTATTAAGTGTAATGCCCAAGAACATCGGCACTTCGGAAGAACCATTATATACGGCCATCGGCTCCCCATTGGCAATATTGTCGAGTGTCATATCCACATAACCGTTTCCCAATATCAGCCGGACAAAATCCGGGTCATTCGCTGCTGATAATACGCCGATTAATGCGCTGGCAACAAAAATCAAAAAGGAGGTCAGTAATTCGCGCCGTGCATCGTGCATGGTTCGTGGCACTTCCTGTGTCCAGAAGGTAATAATCCGTGTCCACTTCTCGCGTTTATTGCGGTAGATTTCGTTGTGCAACGCTGAAGCCAGATTATTCAGATAAATAGTAATACGGGAAGTTGGGAAATGTGTTTGGGCAAATGCCAGGTCAGCTGTCAAGTCCGTATACGTATCGGCTAGTTGGTCGGGGGACAGACTTGCCGCCCGCTCCACAACTTTCTCTGTCTCCTTCCATTTTTCAATGTTCCGACGAATAAACGTTACTTCTTTCATGCTTTTCAATAGATTTCGGATAAGTTTTGTCCGAAACCGGAAGCAAAAATAAGAGAATTATGATATATTTGCAACGGAATCCTAAAAATGTTTAACCTGAAATGGCAGAATCTACGATAATAACCGGACAATTCGTTCGTATCAGCCAAACGCCCGCCAGTATCGGCGAACGACTGATGGCTTTAATCATCGATTATTTTCTGATCGGGCTTTACATCTTGTCCACTATTACGCTCTTGTCTAAATTAAGTTTACCGTCAGGATTCAGTTTGTTCTTTTTTCTGTGCGTCGTTTATTTACCGATTCTCGGTTATTCTTTTCTTTGCGAGATGTTCAATCACGGACAGAGCTTTGGCAAAAAACTCATCAATATCCGTGTCGTAAAAGTAGACGGTTCTACTCCAAGCATCGGCTCTTATCTGTTACGATGGCTTCTTTTCCCAATTGATGGTCCCATCACAAGTGGCCTTGGACTTCTGGTCGTTTTATTGAATAAGAACAACCAACGATTAGGGGATCTAGCTGCCGGCACTATGGTAATTAAAGAGAAAAACTATCGTAAGATACATGTCAGCCTGGATGAATTCGACTATCTGACCCAAAATTATCATCCGGTATATCCCCAGTCGGCTGATTTATCTCTCGAACAAGTGAATGTAATTACCCGGACTTTGGAATCCAGCGAAAAAGACCGGGCAAGACGTATCACGGCACTTGCCAAAAAAGTACAGGAATTACTTTCCGTTACTCCTCGTGAGGGTAATCAGGAAAAATTTCTTCAGACGATACTTCGCGATTATCAGTATTATGCATTGGAAGAAATATAACCAGAATACGCTGTTTCAGACTATTCAGGCAAGGGATTATTCTCACTGTAGTGAGAATTAATTCTCATAGCAATGAGTATTTTTTCTCATTATAGTGAGAACTTTTTCTCATAACATAAAACTGTTTGAGAAAAAGCCCGCAAAAAAAAAGGGGTATACTCACAGAGCACACCCCTTATCTTAATTTTATCTGCAATGAGACCGGACGTCGTTTAGTCCACCTGTCCCAGAGAGTTTCCGTATTCCATTTCTCCCTGAACCACAAAGAGGACTTCTTCAGGATCGTATTCCCCTATTTCATCCTTTTTGGCTTCTTTTACAATGTAAGCCACAACCTCTTCCAAATCGATGTTGACATAGCCGTCTTCATCGGGTTGAGCGTCGAGAATGCCACTTTCAGAGTAATACTCGTCGATTAAATCGAGAAAATAATACAATTCATCGTCCGAGAACTTCTCTTTCAGTTCTTGAGGCAGATAGTTTTTGATAAACTCGATGGTCTTTTCGTCATCGGCATCTGCTAATAAAAAATCGTCTTCCAGTCCCATTTTTTTAAGTATTAAGTGATAAGTATTAAGTATTATCGACTATAAAAGCTTCTTCACCTTTTCTGCGAATACCGGTTTGCCAACTGCACCTACCTGTTTGTCTACTATTTCACCGTTCTTGAAAAACAATACAGTAGGAATATTACGGATACCATATTCAGCAGCCATATCACCATTTTCGTCTACATCGCACTTACCGATGATTACTTGTCCTTCAAACTCCGCAGCCAATTCTTCAATGATAGGAGCCACCATCTTGCATGGGCCACACCAAGGAGCCCAAAAATCTACAACAACCGGTTTTCCTTCTGCAAGAACCTCTTTATAGTTGCTGTCTGTAATTTCTAAAGCCATTTTTTTAAGTATTAATTATTAAATGTTATTTCGTTAGCTTATTCTCGCCACAAATATAATCAATTTATCCTATTATGATAGACTTTAATTGGAAGTTTTATAATAATCATTGAGAATCATCCATTTACTGGAAAAGTCTAATTTCACCCCTAAAAATGAACCTTAAATAATTAACTATTATGGTAAATATGAAGCAATGACAAGCATATCATTCAGATATCAGCCAACTATCACTGAAATAATAAATCAATCCTTTCTACAACAACTCCCTTATTCTTCTGATTTCCGATATTGTACAATTCCTCTCGAAGTGAAACTTGAACAAATTCGATAATCTTCCAATCCAACGCAATACCATTATTCTCTTGTGCAGAAGCCGGATACCAATAAGGATTCACTCCCGGCCAATCCTGCGGTAACATAGCCGCCTTAGTCGGTACAAGGTCGGATACCGGAATCAGAATATCCGATGCTTCAGCTTTCAAATTAAACGCAGCACCATATCCTCTTCCCTCTTTATCTACAAAATTGCAAATGGCTTTATCAGTATTGTTCAATCCATAAGCGCGAATACGAATATATGCAGGAGCCGTCTTACCTTTACTCCGACAAGTTATCCGATCACCTATATAATGGGAAAAAGTCACATCACAAGGAGCTATATAATCTCCCTTTTTCTCCAAATCAGGAACAGAAAGCTGAAAGGCAGGCAGCAATTCCGGTCCTGATATTACCGAGCTGAATTGTGATTCAGGGCTCCTGAACGTGCGTGTACGACGGATATGCTTCCAATTGTCCTGTGGTCCTAAAAGAGACAAAGGAGTTGTTTCGTTTATCAGACGCATGGCGTAAGTAGCTTGTTCATAATAGTCCCACCGTTCGGGAGTGCAATACGTCTTTTCCGGAAACAAGATTGTATCATCTCCCGTATCTATGCCAAAATGATACTCATAATCCCCCTTAGCAAGCCAGCTTATATCGGCTTTCGCCGTATAGAAGAAGCCGTCTTCCGCTGTCATCGGTATGCGCTTGCATCCCCAAGGTTTCAGCATCAGATAAACATCTACCTGTTGAGGACGTTTGGGGCCGAACACCTCACACCGGAATGTCACCTCTTTATCAGCTGTAAACTCCGCCCATGTATGATTGGCTATTTTCCACTCTTTCATCGGAGTCTGATAGAAATCTTTGGCAGGAAGTTCTTCCCTGCTAACTATCTTTCCATCTGACAGCAGATATTTTCCGGGCAATACAATCATTTCAGTTTCCAGACCGGGAAGCTTTATTTGAATGTTCCGTTCATTGTACGCTGATTTTCTTGACACCCTGTGTTTATTCAGCATTTTATAAGGATCATCTATATCCATTATATCAGGGTAGATTTCCAGTTGCCAAGTATTATTATCCTGTTTGTCAAGAAAATAAATACCTGTTCCCGAGTAACGGACTACCGGAGAAGAGCCGACTCCGGCAATATGCTTCAATGCTGCCAGATTTTTGGGACGGGTAGACGTAGTATTTGAATAATAGAACATATCTCCGGAATTTAATTCGCTCAACTGCTCATCGTAATTCACCCGGAAATCACCGAAAGTTCTGTTGTCCGGATAATACCCGAAGTGTTTGCCACGCGGGATACGACGCATCACTTCAGCGGCAATCATGCTGCTTACCGCCTTTGAAGGAGTAAAGACCATATTGAAAAAATGAGTCTGCCAACCTAAATTCATCGGGGCTGTACGCAGCATATCATAAGAAAAGATGGCAGCAAACTGGATACCGCCCCTACGGAACTCACGCACCATAGCCGGGAACATAAAACCGGAAGCCATATCCGTTGCATCAAATTCATAAACAATTTTTGCTTTTCCGCGTAAATCAGGATGAAGCATTTGCTCGTAACGGTCAACGAACAACAAACCGTTTCCTTCAATGGAATAATTGTTATTCAACGCACTCGGATACCAAGCGTGAGTAGAACCTTGTATATCCGATTTCCGAATAGCAGGAGCCACACGGAAGTCTTGACTGACATTATAGAAAGTCAGCTTCTTACAACCGGTACTCCGGATTGCCTTGCACATCCGGTTGATATAACGCACCATACCTGGAATGTCTTCCGGAAATTGGGTAGGTTCGTTGATAAGCTCAACAAACAATATGTTCGGCTCATCCTTCAGGGAGCGACCAGTATAAGGATTACGATGATTGAGCAGTTGCTTCATGTAGTTTTCCTGTGCACGAATAGCTTGCTCATCGTGTATAAGTGTATTTTTAGGATAATATTTAGCCAGACCGATATTTGTCGTATCACTCATTTCCGGCCATTGTGAATTATAGGTCACGATAGGGCTAAGCAACATATAAATATCCCGTTTATCCGCTTCGGCAATCAGATAGTCCAACAGATGCAAATGTTCGTTCTCTTGCAGATTACCCTCACGATCCGTATTCTGATAGTCTCCCCAAAAGCAGAGACGTAATCCGTCCCAGTTCATTCGCTTGAAATGTTCCAGGTCTTCCACAATCATTTGCTTACGTTCACCGCCAACATAACCTGCCGCACGAAAATCGCAAGCAGAAGGCAGGCAATAATTGGCACCGAATAAGGCTACTTCCTTTTTATTCTCCGTCCAACGTATCACGCCCTGCTTGTCCATATATACCTTCTCGGCACAATATCCCATTGTGCCGAGAAGAGTTATTAATAATGTAAATAAGCTTTTCCTCATGATATTTATGATTATGATACTAATTTCAGGGCTACAAACCCATTACAAATTGTTCTCCCCAATGCATTAACAGATTATGACCGGCGTTATTAAGATGAGCATTGTCATCTTTCCCTTGAAAATAGCGTGACCGGAAAACCGGGTCATTGGGATTGATACCACTAGTATATGCAGCATTTAAAACTTTGACGTCATTTTTACGGCATATTTCCTCTATGATGTTTATTGTCACCGGAAATCCTTCATAGGCTACATTCCAGGGAGTGACCCAACCAATTTTGGCACCGGAATACTTCCTTTTCAACCCTTTCAGCAGTTCATCCAAACGTTGGCACAACACTTTTTGCCGATCAATATCTCCGTTTACCAAATATGCATCATTATGACCGGCAATGATGAGTATATAGTCAGCGTTTTCCGGAATAATACTGTATCGCTTATATAATGGTGCTCCATATATACTGTCACGCTCGAATGCGATACTGTTGCCGTTTTGTCCGAGATTCTGATACTTCATGCCATGCTTTGTTGCCAGTTTATAATGCCAAGTCTCTGAAACAGGACAACCATGGTTATACACATAACTATCTCCAATAACGCACATCGTTTTTCCTTCAAGCGTTTTTTCCTTCATATAACTCACTGCGACCGGTGCTCCATAAGGATTGATATCAATAGTAAGATAATCCCCCCGATATGATACTTGAAGGTTTTTGCCGCCCTGAACAGCTTTCATGCATCGATTCTTTTCCATTCCGGCAACCTTCAAGGTGAGTGGCATACGGAATATTTTGCTATCAAGACTCAAGACTGGAGTAATTATAAAGGTGTTATTACACCAACGAGTTGTTAGAGTGACAGCATTCCGTTCTTTCACATAAGCTTGAATATTCGAGAAAGTATCAACCCATACCGAGTCTTTCTTGAAAGCAAGTTCACGAAAAAAACTCCATAGAACCCACGGCTCATTCCACTGATCCCACGCTGTATAAATCCCGTGGGCCATGGTCACCCCCCACCGCCGATCATGAATAAGTTGACGTAACCAAGTATCTATTGATGCCGCAGTGCAACCTGAATTCCGTTGTCCGAGACCGAACTGTTCAAGGCGTGCCCCCACCTTCCCTTCCTCGCAGACAGCTCTCACTTGAGGTGTCATTGCATTGAAAGGGTAAAGAATGCTTGTGGGTTTTACTCCTGTCTCGGCCTCAATAATGGAATCATTCTTTCTAATTTCCATTAAAAGAGTACGCCTGTCTATAGCTGTCAAGTTAGGATGACTCCATGAATGGTTACATATCTCGTGACCGTCAGCCACCATGCGCCTACATTCTTCCCAAGTGAGTCGAGGGGCAAAATGGTCATCAATATCCCCCATAAATTTGCCATTTATCCCGAACGTGCCCCGAAGTGCATACCGATTCAAATGGGGAGCTACTAAAGTATAATGTTCCTGGATACCATCATCAAAAGTAAGGCTCACTGCGGCTTGACGATCACCCAAGAAATCAGCAACACTTACTGTTTGTGACTTGACAGAAAGAGACAAAAAAAGAAAAAAGATTGTCATGCAGAAAAACTGCTTATTTCTTGTTATCAAGTACTCCGTTCTACAATCTGGCATATCGCTGCACATTTTTTTGATTTTCATGATTGGATACGAATCAGTAGTTGAAAGTTCGGTTTCGATTTACATTCAACTACTGATTCACATGAACTATTTATTTATCTCCACTTGATATTGAGGAATAATCTCCACGTTCTTAATTTCAAGCACCTGGTTATTTCCTTTAAAATCAGGAATAGCAGACTGGGGCAAATCTTGCAGACAAGTAGCATCCGAACGCAAAGGACGGAAGTAGAACGACATAGCTTCTTTGTTCATCATCTCTTTATGGCGGTTAAGACCAATCATCCATGGTTGGGCATGCCAGAATTCATCCTGTACCATCTTTCCGCCGAGGAAGGCCATTGCCACATCACCCGTGTAATCTATCTTCATGAAGTATTCATTCACTTGCGGGGTATGAACGGTATCACTGAAAGCTACGGTAATACGACGAGTGGTTATCTTCTCTACACGACATTCGGGGCTGACAGGCTGAACCTGTACTGTTTGTGATTGCCATCCTTTTGCCGAAGGGTACAAAATATAATCAAAGGCGTTATTTCCAAGTTGTTGCAGGGTGATACCTTCTGCCGTCGGTAATACGGTAGCTGTCGTTATCAATAGTTGCCCGTCCACCTTGATGGCATTAAGTGCCTGTTCATGATTCAGTGTCGTTATTTTTATTTTCTTACCGTTACGGGGTGTGACAGTAATAGTACTTTTCAGACCGCTTGTGACGGTGTATTTAGCCTTACCTTTGACGGTGCGGGCATCAAAACAATACTCCGGTTTCATACCTTCCGGGGCGAAGAAAATATAATGGTCGATACCGTTATCATTGATTTTCATCAGAGGTTGTGCCGTAGCATAACGAAGTCTGGCACTTCCGAGCATCAAGTTAAATGGCAGAATCATGCTTTCATCTTTCGGCAATGTAAAAGTTCCCTGTTCAGGTATGCGTAGTGTTTCATTCCGAAGATTCAGTTGCAGTTGCAGACCGTCCATATCATGCCGCAATGTGTCATGGTCCTGAAAGTTTATCATGAAAATGAATCCGCTGTCGTCTTTCATCCGGGCAGCATAACGCAAGTCATCACGATTTTCGGGTGTCATTTTATCCCAACCTTCCGGTAATACGGTTTCCATGGGAGCAAGATTACTGCCGAAATCGGCAAGAAACGAATGGATGGTGCGCAGGTAACGATAAGACGGATGTTCCAGTCCGAATTCGCCAAGAGGAGCCTGGAAATCATAGGAGATTTTGGGCATCCCCATCGGTTCGTCCTGATAACTTCCTATATTATCCTGACGTAGTGGAGTGCTTCCTCCGTGATACATATAATATCCGATGCCGTTGCTTCCGCTACCGAGCGTACGAATCATCAACGCCTGTGCTGCACGTGCCGTAACGATAGGTCTGCGTCGATAAATCATCTGTATTCCTGCACCCATTTCCGCACAGAACGAGGGGAATCGTTCCGCATCATAACGCACCGGAGCATAATCAGGCACACGGTGTATATCTTTGAACATACAGAAAGGCGACATTCTCGGTTCTTCCCAAAAAGGATAGGTGTAGGCGGATGTCACAGGAATTGCTTCATTGTCAATAACAGCTGCGTTTCCCCAGCCGGTGGCTGTATAGAACGGAGTGATAATACCTTCTTCCTGTGCCATTCTTTTAAGGGTACGCATGTGTTCCTCCCCAAGTTCGGCGGTAGTGACTTTCTTATCCATTACACTTACGCCAATCATAGCATAGTCAATGTCATAACTTGCCACAGTAAAATCCAACGGTTCACCGGGATAATTCACTCCCCAAGGAGATGCAGAATGCTGCATCTCATTTTCCAACTGGCAACCGATGATCGGACCGCCATCCTTATAATACAATCCTTGCAGTTGCCGGCCTATCTCGCCATAAAGTCTTTTTACGTAAGAGAGGTATAGAGGCTGATTGCTGCGTACATCCACCGGACGGGCGAAAAGCCAGTCGGGTATGGAGCCGTTACGTATTTCACCGTGACAGAAAGGGCCGATACGTACGATGACCGGCATGTCATGCTTCTTGCAAAGTTCTATGAAATGGCGTAGGTCTTTATTGCCGCTCCAGCAGAACTTGCCTTCCTCTTCCTCATGTAATCCCCAGAAAATATAGGTTGGCAATACATTCACCCCACCGGCTTTCATCTTTACAATCTCCTGTTCCCACTGTGCACGGGGATAACGGGTAAAATGGAACTCTCCCATAACAGGTATCACAGGCTTTCCGTCGATAGACATATAATAGCTGTTTACGGAAATATTTCCACCCGACGGGTTACTGCCCCCCATCTTGAGGTGTCCCGTATATATAGTCTTCTCTTTCACCGGAGCGGAAAGCTCATAAATCTGCTGTGCATGAAAAGTGGTTGCATATAGAGCAAACGCTAAAGCTGCATAAATTTTCTTCTTCATAATATGTGTTTTTAATGATGTAATTCTTATTTAATCAGAGTCAATACTTGATTCGCAATTGTTTCCATTCCTTTTACAGTAGGATGCCCGCTTTCTTTCTCGATTCCTTGCAGTTGTACGTATTTTATTCCGTAATGTTCGCAAACAACCTTGGTCGATTCCACAATCTCCGTTTTCAAGTCATCACTGATGATAAAGTAAAGCGTCACATTGGGATAATGCTCTTGAGCCAACTCTATCAATTTAGCCAATGCAGGACGATAGGTATACAGATCGGCACGCTTGAAATCTTCATATTTGTACTCACCGATAGGAGTGTTTGCCCAATTGTCATTGATTCCACCGAAGATGAGGATGATATCAGGATTCCCCAAACGGGGAACCCTTGTAATAAATGAACGGTCGGCATAGTCCTCGTCATTATATCCCGAATAGGATACAGTAGCCCCGCTATAGGAGTCGTTTGCTCCCAACTTGAAACCGGCTTTCTTGATGACCTGCCACCACCACGTCTGTTTCACATTCACTACCCCTGTCTTAGACCAATCGGTAGTTGTGTAATACGTTTTATTGGTGTCCGGTATATACTTCTCAAAGGTAGAATATGAATCGCCCAAGACCGCAACAGTCGGTCTGATACTTTGCGCTACCGCATTTACCGTAAACAGGCAGGCAAGGATATATAAGAATATATATTTCATGGTTTATCTACTTACTACTATTTACTATCTATCATAATTATTTTGCTTGATAGCCCCTTTGGACTCATCAATGAAACTCTGCGGAATCCAGAAACGGTTGTGTCCTTCGTGTACATTGAAGTAGCCGCGTCCTTCGGATTTATTAATGGCATCAATGCGGTTATTGGCATATTCCACATACTTTCCAAAGCGAATCAAATCTTGACGGCGAAGCCCTTCGAGATAGAACTCATGACCGCGTTCCAGAAGGATGGCTTCATTGAAGGCTTCACCGGAAGCTGTTTGAGCGTCATCCAGTTCCGACAATCCGGCACGCTTGCGTACACGGTTTACCAAACCAATGGCTTCCGTTGTAGGACTGCCCTCATTACGGTTGATACACTCGGCAAGTGTCAACAGCACATCAGCGTAACGATAGATAACCACGTCAATGCCGCTTTGCCCGTCTTTCATATCCGGATCCATACCGTATTTCAAGGGTAGTGCACCCTTTGCCAACTGACTGCTATTTGAGCGGTCTATCTTTTCTCCATTTTTATTCGTATAAGCAGTCACTACGTTTTTCAGACGCAAATCGCCTTCTTCAAATGTGTCATAAAAATCCCAAGGCATTACATAGCCACCCCAACCGGTTGCCTTTTCAGCCCAAGGATAATCGGCGGGAAGCACTTCGGCAGTCATGTAGTTGGAGTACCAACTGGCGGTATTGTTGCAAGCCAGTTGCAGAATCACTTCATTGTTACCTATTCCCTCTTTGGAGAAGATATAGTTATAATCAGGTTGCAGGCTATACACACGTCCTTCCATCTCCAACAATTCGCGGGCTAAAGTTTCCGCTTTATCAAAGTAGCCTTTTATCATGTAATATTTCAACAGAATCATACGTGCCGCCCCTTTCGTCATACGTCCGCGTGCCTCCGCCACTTCGGGTAAATCACGGATTGCATCGCGCAAGTCCGCTTCCATCATCGCGTCATATTCTTCTTCTGTCAGACGGGGAAGATAGACAAAAGTCTGCGGGTCGTCCAACACCTCATCCGAAGCCACCGGCACAGGACCGAACATATCATAAAGGTAAAGCCCCATCCATCCGCGCAAAGCCTTCGCCTCACCCGAATAAAGCGTTTTTGCGTCTTCACTTACCGGAGAGTTTTCAATACGACGAATGGTATTACGTGCTTTCGAAAGAAAATTATAACGCTCGAAATTTGAATAAGCATGATTCTGAATACTGCCTCCCACAGTAGCATACCACTGCTGGAAATAAAGTTCATCCGACTCCCACGCCCAGCAACACCAAAGCACATCTGTCGTCATATCACCTATTACTTGATATCCCATATAATCCGCCGAATAAACAGCCTTGAAATCACCGGGATTAAAATCATAGTAAAGCGAGTTTACCGCCAGTTTCAAGTCTGTCTCCGTCTTAAAGAAGTTTTCTGGAGAGATTTCGGTATAGTCCAAGCGTTCCAGTTCACAGGAAGTCATCGATAACAGCATCAAGGCTGTTGCTATATATTTCATTGTTTTCATACCCAGTATATATTAGAATTTCACATCCAGACCAATAGCAAATGAAGACTGATTCGGATAAGCTCCGATACCGTTTCCGGTTTCAGGATCCATTCCCTTATAAGGAGTAAATACGGCTAGATTGCGCCCCGCGGCATACAGCCTGACTGAACGAATCTTATTCTTAAACCATTGGGCAGGGAAAGTATAACCGATTGACACATTATCCAAACGCAGATACCAAGCCTTTTCGAGGAAAAAGTCACTTTTCTTGGGGTCAACGCCCGAAGAAGCCTCCGCCACACCCGGCAATGTACCCATAGGATTGGCAGGCGACCAACGGTTCTTCACCTCATCCAAAACATTGACGCCATACGTTATGTCTTCGATACCATAGATGGACTGTAACTTAATGTCGTTCACCTTCCATCCATTCAGCGAACCATAGATGTAGATGTTGGCATCCCAGTTTTTCCAGCGGAAAGTATTATTGATACTGAAAGGAATCGGGGTACTATTTGCCAATACCACCATGTCAGCTTCGTCGAGCACGCCATCCTCTCCCGCTGTTCGGATATAACGTCCTTCACTATCTCGCATCTTTTCGCCCTTCTCATCGAGTTGGTAACCATTCAAATCCTGATACAGAATAGCTCCGGCGCCGGATTTCTGCAGATGGTTATAAGTCCGGTCCATCTGAATCAGGCCATTCGTCCTGTATCCGTAGATGTTGTCCCATCTTTCCACATAATCCTGATAGACAGCAGGAATGAAGTCCGGGTCACGTTTCGTTGTGTGATTGCGGTAATAGGAGAAATTGATGTCGGTAGTCCAGTCAAAGTTCTTATTATCGAAATTTACACTGTGGATACCGATATCTATACCACGGGCACGGTAAACGGTCGCTGAATTGTAATCTATCGTCTTCACTTCCTGATAGGACATCAAATTTTTCTCTAAAATGACATCCTTACGCAGACGTTGGTAGAGGTCGACAGACCCGGACAGACGGTTGTTGAAGAAACCGAAATCAATACCGAAGTTATAGTCGGTCAGTGTCTCCCATTTCAATTTATCATTGCCCAGTTTGGAGATAGCCATACCGTTTACCAAGCTTCCGTTAGGTGCAAATGCGCCTTGTGAAACTTTATAATAAGTATTGATACCGGTGAGGTTGCCTGCATTACCGGTTTGTCCCACACCTGCACGGAGTTTCAGGTTGCTCAACCAACCGATATCCTTCAGCCAGTTTTCTTCATTCATACGCCAGGCTGCCGATACTCCCGGGAAAGTGCCCCATTGATGCTCCTTTGAGAAGTTGGACGAACCGTCTATGCGGAGATTGACAGTCAAGATATATTTAGATGCCAGCGAATAATTCAAACGTGCAAGGAATGAAGCCATTTCACTAGCTCCCTTATACGAGCTGATAGTCGGTTTTTCCTGCTCACTTGTCCCGATATTGTTCATCAAAGAGCCGTCGTATGGGAATTGTGAAGCGACGATACCCATCCCTTCCCAAGACGACTTCTTGTATTCAAAACCAGCCATCAGGTTCACGTCATGTATTTCATTGAACACTTTCGTGTAATTGGCAATCACATTGAACAGGTTCATTTGCGATTTCGCATTTTGCTTGGAAGCCTGACCGTCCACACTATATCCCTTTTTGGTCGTGGTGGGAATATATTGGTCGGCCTGCACATCTTTCATATCGAAACCGACAGTAGCCTTTATCAGCAAATCTTTGATTGGTCGGAATTCCAGATAACCACTGACAAAAAGGTCGCGGCTCACTGTCTGGTCGGTAATATCCAATAATGAAACCGGATTCGGATAGATGTCACGAATCGGATTTACGGAATATTTACCCTCTTCATCACGTACCGGTACGGTAGGAATAAATGTCATAGCCGAATATATCAGCGCTGAATTATCCTGCCGTCCATCCCCCAACGGTACGTCATGATACTTTATCTGCGAGAAAGTGGAATTAATGCCGGCTTTCAACATACGGTTGATAGTTTGGTCAACATTCAAACGCCCAGTGATACGATTCATCGAGTTATTCTTGGCAATTCCCTGATGGTCATAATAACTCAATGAGAACAAGTATTTCGTGGCGTCCGTACCGGCAGAAACCGAAAGATTATGTTCATCAACGATACCTACACGGGTTACTTCATCCATCCAGTCTGTTCCGTCGCCTACGAAATTAGCAATCTGCCTATCAGTATATTTCTTTTCATCCCCACGCCCCAGTTCATCAAACACTTTATTCTGTTCAATCATAAAATCACGCGCATTCAGGAAATCCGGTGCATCCTTGATATACTGGAAAGCAACCGAACCGGAATAAGAGATGTCGGGCTTACCTGTTTTTCCTCGTTTAGTGGTAATCAGAATCACACCACCCGAAGCATCCGAACCGTAAATAGCCGCTGCTGATGCATCTTTCAGAATATCAATCGTCTCAATGTCATTGGGATTGAGGTTAATCAGAGCATTGTCTTTCTCACCACCACTATATGCCGTTCCTGTTGTCACTGTTTTTGTTGACAACTGCGGCACACCGTCAATGACAATCAACGGACTTTGTCCTGAAAGTCCACCACGAATGGAGATATTCATCGAACCACCCGGATTGGCACTGTTTTGTGTGATATTCATTCCTGACGAACGTCCACGCAGCATGGAACCTACCGAAGCTGATGCAGCCGTCGGTAATTCATCAGCTTTTACGGAAGCCACCGCACCAGAGATACTGCTCTTTTTAGTCGTACCATAACCGACTACTACAATTTCATCCAATGTTTTAGCGTCTTCTTTCAGAATAAACTCCATGGGTGTAGCGGATACTTTCTTCTCTTGAGAGAGGTAACCGATATAAGAAACGGTAATCGTTGCTCCCGAAGGTACGTCAGACAGACTGAACTTACCGTCCAAATCCGTAATGGAGCCGTTGGTAGTACCTTTCACCACTACACTCGCACCAATAATAGCTTCACCAGCCGGGTCTTTCACCAGTCCCTTCACTTGGATATTTTGTGCCATCAGTGAAGTTGCCAACAACAGGAAGGTAAAAAAGAATCCTGTCCTCACACATATTGAATATATTGTTTTCATAGTTGCTCTCTTTTTATTCTGTTATTTTCTTGATTGTAGCCCAAAGAATAGCTGTATCGAAGGTGATTTGCACCACACCGTCATAATCGCTTGCATAGCTTGCCACTCCACCACCTGCGCTTGTGGTATCTTCCCACCAGCCGCATCCAGTCGCATCACCCCAATAGCGGAGAACATATCCCCAGTCGGACACACGGGCTGCATAGTATTGGCGCGTACTTGAATAACTGCCGATTTGATGCAAGGTAGAAGTATAACGATATCCATTGCGCGCCATCTCTGTAGCAGGCGTACCCCAATCGGCAAAATCACTGAAGCCACAGCCGGACACGGTGAGCGATCCTGTATAGGTTGTCGCTGAAGGTTCCAGTTTCCACATGCTATAAGTATGTGCCTGTAAATCAATCCAAACACCATAATAGCCTGACTCAGCAACCGTAGCAGGCACCACATAACCATTGTTATTCATCAGTTTTGAATTAACGTAAGGACTTACACCGAAAAGGTCACCGTCCATCGTCTTCTCCGCCGTAAAGTAGATTTGGAAGTTCGCCTTGTCTGCATAAATTTTTCCTTCATATTGGTACTCTCCCTTGCGGGTCATCGGTGCATAGTAGCCGTCGAGGTAGTCGTCAGCTTTCTCGGAAGCATTAACCACCCACATTACAGAGTAATCTTCGAATGGATCTTCCTCCTCTGCTAGCATAACAACAACCGTAGTAGTGACAACAGTTTCATTGCCTCCGGCATCCGTTATAGTCAAAGTGACAGGAAATTCTCCCGTAGTAAAATCAATAGTACGTTTCAATTCTCCATTACGCCCGGTTACTTTTACCGTCTCATCTATTTGCATACTAGGGATTTGAAGACGAACATCTTTCAACTCGCGATCATCGGTGAACTTCACATTCAAATTCCAGCTTCCTTTATTTGCAACCGCGTCAAAATCCACTGCTATCCGCGACGGAAGTTGGGTTTGCATAATCGGGCTCTCCATATCCGCTACATAAGTCAGCAACACATTCTTCTTGCTTTCCCGACCGTCTACGTCACGGATAGTAATCAATAAATATTCTTCAAAACTAGCGTTTTTCGGTACAATGAGTTGATAATCATAATTAAAGACTTTAGGCTTCTGCCCGCCCAATTCATATACTTTATGAATCCCCCATTGTTCACAACTTAATGTGACGCTTTCCAATCCTACATAATTAGATGCGGTTCCTGATACCAAAACGGTGTCACCGGGAAACGTCTCTATCTCATCACTCATTACATAAAGACCGGGAGCCACATCTTCCTTATCATCATCGCAACCGACAACAAAATACATAAGTGCCAGCAACAAACTGATTTTTCCGAATCTACTTAAAATATTCTTCATGGTATCTTCCTTTTAGTTGTTATATTTGAATGCATCCAATACTTCCAATCTATTTCCTTCATAACCAAACAAGGTGGTATTGCTCACATAATTCTTGGCACCCAGTTCCCATCCCATGCCTTCTACTTCGATAAAGATAGGATCCCAATAAAGAAAACCAAGTATGCGGCAGTCTTTCGCTTGCTTTATTTCTTTTATTTGTTCAAGCATGAAGTTTTTCTGTCCAAGCGGGGAAAAATCCAAATACGGCCCGTTGTCCGACAGTTGCCCCTGAGTTCCGTCAGGCAAAGTCTTGTCCCAGCTATATCCAGTTTCCATAATTAAAATATCCTTATCAAATTTAGCTGTGATATAATCCGCCCATTCACGCATTTGTGCTACCGTATTTTTCGTCCAGAAAGGATAATAAGAAGTACCGATTATATCATATTTCGTATTTCTTTTTTTCAGTTCACCATAATACCAGTTATACAAGTCTTTATCTCCGGCACCTGCCGAGTGAATAATGACCTTTGAATCCGGTGATACAGCTTTCACCGCATCATAACCTGTATTGAATAGTTCGGAAAGCTGCGCAAAATTGTCACAACTTCCATCCGGATATAACATGCCGGCTTGTACTTCATTACCCAACGAGACAAATTCGGGAGTCGTCCCCTGTGCTTTCATCTTATTCATGAAATCAAAGGTAAAATCGTAGAGTGCTTTTTTCAGTCCATCAAAGTCGAGCCCTTCCCATTCGTGCGGTTTGTTCTGGTCTTCTCCATTTGTCCAGTAATCACTATAATGGAAAGTCAACTGTATCTGCATACCGGCTTGTTTAGCTCTTTTTGCCAGCCGCAAAACATCTTCCGGTCCTGAAATACCTGCAGGCAAACGGTTGGAAGGAGAATAGTCCGGATTTCCCGGATCATTGTACAGACGGAGACGAACAATGTTGAAACCATTATTCTTCAAGATTTCGATGCAGTCTTTTTCTTCACCGTTTTCATAGAATTTGCCACCCATCTGCTCCACGTAAGTCAGTTGTGAGATATCACCGCCTTTCAGCAGATTAAATTCCTTTTCTGTTTTCTTCAAACGCAGTCCGTCAAAGCGGCTCCAGTTTGCTTCAGCCGATTCGCTATGGATTTCAATATCACATTTACCGCCTTCCACTTTTATCCCGCGCACATAGGAGCGAATCCAGGTAGAAGGAGATGCTTGTAATGAAGTCATTTTCTTAGTATCGGTGCCGGCTGCCACATAACAAGAGGCTTGTCCTCCGGTACTCTTATAATAAAATTCAAGGTCATAAATACCATCTTCCAAACCGTTGACAGTTTGACAGGTGGATACCGTATATGACGAAGTTGCTCCATAATGTAAAGCATAGTTGCCTTCACATCCCCCTTGTACCACTTTTGCGGCAGAATAGTCCCCGCTTACTGTCCAGCCTTTAGGAGAAGCTGTTTCGGCAGCGTCTTCTTCAAAACTTCCGTTAGGTACTTTCACCACTGTAACAGCAGGGTCGAGGTTAGCGACTGCTGCCGGATCATCCGAACATGCAGCCGTACTGCACATAACGGAAAAGCCAATTGCAATAAAGCCTGTAATTTTCATGATTAAACTGTTTTTAATATTTCTCATGTCATTGTTATTTAAGGTTTATGTAAAAAGGAGCTTGTGACGATGCTTAAAATTAAACATCGCCACTAAGTTGTCCTACCCTATCAGGCTTCTAAAAGCCTGAATCCCCTGATGATTAATATCCAATCTTTCTACCTCACTTAATAACCGGACGGATTTCTCCTTCTGGTTCAGTCCCCAATATCCTAATGCCATCATATATTTGCAGTGAATTACGTTCCTTATCGTCAAGTCATCCTCCCAAATCAACAAGTCGGGTAGCGACACTGCAAAATAATCCATTTTAATCTTGTCAAACAAGTGTTTTTCTCCATAAGAAGTCAATTTATGAAAGCGGCCGTTAGCCTCATCCATACGCCCGAGCTTCAATAATGCCAGACCTTGATAGAATATCTTATCGGGTTTCGCATCGTTGTAGTACATGGCGGCAGCCGGCTCGGTAGGTCCGATGATTGCCTGTTCCCAACATTCCACAGCCTTGTCATGTCGTCCCAATCCTTCATAAGCGCAACCCAGGAAGTAGTAAAAGTCGTTTTCCTGTGCACCATACAATTTGCCTTCACCAAGATGATGGGGATATTCCAGACATTCTTCCAATAATGATATTGCTTCTTTATTCTCACCGGCAGTTAATGCTTTCTTTGCCAATTCCACACGAGCCAGTTGATATTGGGCAGGCACTTTTCCTTCGCCACCCTCCCAGGGATGGAAGTTGTGTGCATCCAATACCGCTTTCGCCTTTTCGTACTCTCCTGTCTGATTCAACAAGGTGATTTCTTCCAGTATCAGGTCATCACGCTGCTTAATAAGTTCAGGATATTGTTGCAGGAAAGCTAGGCGCTCTTTGTGCGAACGACGGACACGCTTGTAAAGTTGATCGAGTTCCATCAAGATACGTGCATCGGTTGTGTCAAGGCGGAAAGCACGTTCCATACATTCGATGGCTTTCGCTTCCTCATTTTTCTTGTTGAAGAATGCCAAAGCCAGGTTACGCCATACGGTCGGAAAGCTACCGTCCAGTCTTGCGGAAGTTTCCCATGCTTCCATAGCCAGGTCGTACTGGCGCTTGTCGTAATACAGATTACCCAAATAGTAAGGAGCTCTTGCATCGTCCGGATTCTGTACCATGGCACATTGCAAGGCAAGAATTGCTTCCAAACGGTTGGGAAAACAGTAGTCGGGGCAAGCTTTGACTGCATCGGCAAATGCCTGTTTCACTCCGGAAAGTCCCCCCTGGTGCAGGCACCAACCCAAGTAATAGTAAGTCATCGGAGTAACAATACCCTCGGCAATGGCTATATTCCATAAGGAAGCAGCTTCCTGCCAGCAACCTGCGGCACAATAGTCGAGAGCTATTTCATCATAGTTGTGAGGTTCGCCACGCATCATCTCTTTCATGACAGACAATTCGTCGGCTACGTTCGTAATCAGGTACTTCTCGTAACGACAGCCAAAGTTGAATTTATCAATAGCCAATGAATCTTCAATCAGTTGCAGAGCTTCTTCGGTGTTGTCCATCCGGCGGAGAATTGCAGTTTTTAAAGCACGGGCTTTATGATTATGCCAGTTGCGGATAAGCGAGCGGTCTATTTCGTCCAGTGCATCCTCCAAACGATTCTGCAGGATAGAAATCTGCGCGCAGGCAAAGTACCCCGCATCCTGCCAGGCGGCATTCCAACAAGATTTATAGAAACGGTCGTAAGCCTCATTGTATCGTCCCTGGTATTTCAAGGCAAGACCGAGATTATAGATCGGTTCTCCGTCGTATGGATTCGGATTACGTTTCTGTAAGGTCTTTACGGCTGTAAGCAAGTATTGCTCCGCTTTATGGAAACGGCCTTTACGGATATACCACAGACCAAGCGCATTGTTATTACGCACATCAATCGGATCACGGCGCAATGCTTCTTCGTAGTATTCTACGGGATTGTATGTGGCATGTCTGTACTGTTCCAAGTGTAAGCCGGTCAGATAAAGCTGTTCAGTAGTCTTTATTTCTTCCGGGAGCAGGGCTGTTTCAGCAGCGTCGGGAATAGGTTTCACTTCTTCCGGTTCTGCATGCCAATAAAGTAATTCCCTTCCGTTTGCCGTGATTTCAAGAATCAGTTTGTCGAGCTTCTCACCATTCACATTTACCGTTTCATCCAGCAATTCTTCCGGAGTGATAGTCACTTCCTTGCTATAATATATTTTCCCGTCTTCACCTTTCAAGACAACATTTACCGTTTGGCACGAAGTAGCAAATATCTTGAAGCGAACGCTGTCCTCCCCTTCCGGTTCAATATTCATCAGCAAATCCCTGCTGGCATTCTTCACCACTCCCAATTCCCGGTAAGGCAGGAAATATTGAACGAAGCTCTTTTCTTCGTAAGGTTGGAGCCAGGTAAAGTCCGGTTGATTTTCGGTATAGACACCTGCCATCAGTTCAATGTACGGCCCGTCTTCGTCCGTCAGGTTGCGGTCCCATGCGCGGCCAAAGTCGCCGTTTCCCCACGTCCACTGTTTCTTGCCCGGAGAAATGTGGTGGTTCGCTACATGAAGCATACCGGCACGAGTATCATTCTCATATCCACCCTCAAAGTTAAAGCGGGAGTTGACAGCCATATAGGAAGTAGGAACCTTGATATTCTTATAGTTCGAGATATCTACTCCGGCAGAATAATCCATCTTGTAGTAAGTACCCGTTGCGATGGGGAAACTGGATACGGCACGCTTTCCATGGTCGAAAACGGCATTGATATCGGGCGGAAATACGCTCTGATAGTAGTCGTTCACCGCTACGGCAGGGTTTGCCCACCACAGGAAGGTCTGCGGTACTTCAGTACGATTGTAAAGTACTCCCTTGATTTCAAGAAAAGCATGTCCCGGACGAAGCGTAAAACCTGCCATTCCTTTCTGATGAAACATACGTTCCATTTCATTCACCCATACTGTAACACTGCCGTCGGCATTTTCTTCAATAGTAGTATCTACGGGCATGTAGGTGCTGGGGCGGTGATGTTGAGGCCAGTTAAACTCAATGCCACCTGAAATCCACGGTCCGGCAAGCCCTACCAAAGCAGGCTTTATCACATGATTATAATAAATGAAATGACGTTCTCTAATTTTATCATAAGCCATCTGTACACGTCCGCCTAATTCGGGCAGAATCATGACCTTAATGTATTCATTTTCGATAAAAATAGCATTGTATTCCTTATCCACTTTCTCATTGGACATCGATTCAATCACAGGATAAGGATAAACTACCCCGCTGCTGCCTTGATACACACGCTTCTCCAAGAAGATCGGATTCTTCTCCGGTTTGCCTACTTCATAAGTAGGGATAACCAACTTTTCTTTCCATGCTTTTACCATCGTATTATTGATTATAAATTTGTTTTTTTATTCGTTGACAAAGAGATCAAGAGACAAAGAGGGTCAGGGGCAGGGAGATTTTACATTCTCCCTGCCTGATTGATGATGTTATCCAATACCTATTTACTTACTTGCTAATTTGCCAAACTGTTATTTTTTTATTTGATTAAATCCTTTTCCAATGCTTCCAGTGATTTGCCTTTCGTTTCGGGCAACGCACGGAAGAAGAACAAATAGCCGACAGCACAAATGACTGCATAAATCCAGAATGTACCACTGCTTCCCAAGAAATTATTCAGTAACGGGAAAGTGTATGTCAGCGTGAAACTACCTACCCACAAAGCAAATGTACAGGTTGCCATTGCAACGGCACGCACCCGGTTCGGGAAGATTTCGGCAAGCAGCACCCAAGTGATAGGCCCCAGGGACATTGCATAGCAAGCGATAGCCAGCACAACAAGTACCACCATAAAGAATCCGCTTACCTCGAAGAAATAGCAAGTGCCGAGAATGAGATAAATGCCAGCCAGCCCTCCGGCACCGAAAAGCATCAGAGCGCGACGTCCCAAGCGTTCGACTGTATAGATAGCCACAAAAGTAAAAACTACATTCGCCACACCTGTCACCACAATATTAAAGAGAACATCTCCCAACGAATACCCTGCAGACTGGAATATCTCCTGCGCATAATTGAAGATTACATTCGTACCGCACCATTGCTGGAATACAGCCACAATAATGCCTAAAACAAGTACCTTGCGGAACGGACGGCTAAACAATAACCGCAATCCTCCTTCCGACTTCGAAGAACCGGTTTCTTCCACCAAGCGAAGTTCCTGATCGGCATAATCATCACCACCCATTTTACTAAGCACATTCCATGCTTTCTCTTCTTTTCCTTTCATCGCCAGCCAGCGGGGACTTTCGGGGATGAAACATGCCAACAACAAGAATATCGCAGCAGGGAAGGCAGCCGCCCAAAACATCCATCGCCATCCCATCTGCCCGTTCCATGAAGCACAAATATCCACAGGAGAAAAGTCTGCAGGAATAGGTTCTGCAATCAGCCAGTTAGTGATTTGAGCGCCCAGGATACCGAGTACAATCGTCAATTGATTCAGCGAAACGAGTTTTCCCCTAATTGACGTAGGAGCTACTTCGGCAATATACATGGGAGAAAGTCCCGAAGCAATTCCGATTCCGATGCCACCTAAAAAACGGGCTGCCAAAAACCAACTAAATGCGGAAAACGCTCCGGTAGCATAAGCTGAAGACAAGAATATGAAAGCAGAAATTATCAGGAGAGGCTTACGTCCATAACGGTCTGCCATCATGCCTGCCACCATAGCGCCAATCAAACAACCGAGCAAAGCCACGCTCATGGCAAGTCCCTGCATGGCGGGTACATCGGCAATATCGAAATAGAGTTCATAGAAAGGCTTCGCTCCCCCTATCACCACCCAGTCGTAGCCAAAGAGAAGTCCGCCCATCGCAGAGACTAAACATATAAAATAGACAAACTTTTTATTATAACTTTTCATACCATTAGAAGATTGATTAATTGATACTGCAAAGATAGAGCATGTCAAGAGCATAAAAAATAGAATTTCATTCGATAAAGATGGACAATCTTATTTTTTGCAGTTTATTTGATAGATAAGATACATTGTTATATATTTGCGCAGAACAGTCGAATCATATACTATGAGATTATGGTAAAGTTGAAAGATGGATTTACCGGAGAAAGAGCTTTAGTGCTTCCCCGCATTATCGTTGACAAAATGGAAGAAGACCCTCTTACCTCCATGCTACACATTACTGACATCGGATATTATCCGAAAGCCAAGCATCACTTCCGGGAACGGAAAGAGCCTATCAACCAGTATGTATTCATCTATTGCATAGACGGGGCCGGATGGTATCGCATCGGCAATCAGGAATATACCGTATCCGCCAACCAGTATTTTATCCTCCCTGCGGGAGTTCCCCATGCCTATGCTTCCGACAAATCGTATCCATGGACTATTTACTGGATACACTTTAAAGGTATTCTCGCTCCCTTTTACGCTCAAGAGGCAAGCCGCCCAATGGATATCCAACCTGAATCGCATTCACGCATCAGTACACGAATCAATTTATTTGAAGAGATATTCAATACTTTGAAGAATGGTTATAGTAATGAGAACCTGCGTTATGCATTCTCTATGTTTCATTTTTATTTGGGAACATTGCGATATATACAACAATTTCGCAATGCAACTGCAAATAATGATGCAGCAGAAGATGAAAATGTAAGCGAACTGGCTATTCATTATATGAAAGAGAATATGGAAAAGCATCTTAGCCTACAAGATATAGCCGATCAGATCGGATATTCTCCTTCCCACTTCTCCCTGTTGTTCAAAAAGAAAACAGGCCATAGTCCTTTGACCTATTTCAACTTATTAAAGATACAGCAATCCTGCCAGCTACTCGACACTACTGATATGAAAATTAATCAGATATGCTATAAAATAGGTATAGAAGATACCTATTATTTCTCCCGGTTATTCAGCAAAATCATGGGGATGTCTCCACGTGAGTATCGTAAATCGAAAAAAGGATAACAAAGATTGAAAAAATAGCACACAACTATATAAATAAAAAGAGACTATGTTTTCTACAACATTGTCTCTTTTATTATTTTTCTAAATTTTAAATTAACCTCCTTATCTTTGTTCCATAAAGAAATAGACAAAGCAAAATTCTTATTTCAAAACGCCATAAATCACCAATAATCAATTTATATGAAATCCCAGTTCCGGACGTTCCTTTAAATATGTTATTAAATCCCGCCCCACCGAAAGCTTAATCGGACGGGAAATCAAATCAATTGACATGTGGCTTACATCGGCATCATCCGTCACTTTAAAATACAATTCCGTATTTCCCGGATGTTCCTTAGTCAGAGTGGCAAGTTCAGTAACCAAAGCCGAGTTCAAGACCGACAGAGGAATGATAATCGTGATCTTCTGCACCAGTTCTTCTTTCACATCGGGAAGAAGCTCCATAGAGGTGATTTTCACTTCCAATTCATCCTGCCGCCATTGTTTGGCTTGACAGCGAGCCTTGATATACAAGAACGTTCCTTCATTGAGATATCCCTGATAAGTCACCCAGTCGTTTCCCCAGAATGGAATCTCGGTAGAACCGGAATAGTCCTCAATCTTGGCAATACCATACGGATTTCCGTTCTTGCTAACTCCACGACGAACACTGGTCACAATTCCTCCCATCGTTATTTCACGACCAACAAGTGCAGCTTTATCTTCCAAATCCGCCATCCGTGTATTGCAGACATGTTCCAATACGATAGAAAATTCATCCAACGGATGAGCAGAAAGATAGATACCGACCAAATCACGCTCACGATTCAGACGATCAAGATCACTCCAACGTTCTACACCTTGAGGAATTTCAGGAGTTGCAACATCAATAACGTTTTCACCACCGAACAAAGAATTGACAGCAGCTGCCTTATCTGCCTGATAGCGGTTACCATAACGCATCAATGTCTCCAGGAACACTTCCCCTTTAGAGTTTACAGCAAAATATTGTTCCCGTTTCAGTTCCGGGAAACTATCAAATCCTCCGGCCAATGCCAGACATTCCATATTCTTCTTGTTGCAGGCATTCAGGTTGACACGTTGCACAAAGTCGAATATACCGAGGAAAGGACCATTTTTACGCCGTTCCTCCATTATGCTTTGTACAGCAGCTTCACCTACACCTTTGACAGCACCAAGTCCGAAACGAATATCACCGTCATGGTTTACGGTAAACTTCAGGTTACTTTCATTCACATCCGGTCCCAGCGTCTGAATACCCATTGCTTTACATTCGTCCATCAGTTTCGTGATATCGGTAATGTTAGACAAACTTCGGCTCATGACAGCTGCCATATATTCAGGAGGGTAATTTGCTTTTAGATAGGCTGTTTGGTAAGCTACCCACGAATAACAAGTAGCATGTGATTTATTGAAAGCATAAGACGCGAATTTTTCCCAGTCTGTCCAAATCTTCTCAAGCACTTTCGGGTCGTGTCCATTCTTACGCCCACCTTCAATAAATTTAGGTTTCATGTGATCCAACTTGTCACGCAACTTCTTACCCATCGCTTTACGGAGCGCATCAGACTCACCACGAGTAAAGTCTGCCAATAAACGTGACAGAAGCATCACCTGTTCCTGATAGACCGTAATTCCATACGTATCCTTCAAGTACTTTTCCATTACAGGAATATCATACTCAATCGGCTTGCGTCCATGTTTACGATCAATAAAATCAGGGATATAATCCATCGGTCCCGGACGATAAAGGGCATTCATGGCAATCAAATCTTCGAATGTAGAAGGCTGCAATTCGCGCAGGTACTTCTGCATACCGGCAGATTCAAACTGGAATGTACCAATCGTACGTCCGTCACTATATAATTTATAAGTAGCCGGATCAGAAATATCTATCGCATCGACATCCACTTCAACATTACGACTTAAACGGATATTTTCAACAGCTTCTTTGATGATAGACAAAGTTTTCAGACCGAGGAAGTCCATCTTAATCAACCCAGTATCTTCAATCACCGAGCCTTCATACTGGGTAACAAGCATCTTTTCGCCCGTTTCCTTATCATCAGCAGTGCTGACAGGTACCCAGTCAGTAATATCATCACGGCAAATAATCGTACCGCAAGCATGTACACCTGTACCACGCACGTTGCCTTCAAGCATTTTGGCATACTTGATCGTATCCCGCAATAGAGGATCAGATGACGCTTCCGCTGCTTGCAATTCGGGAACATAAGCAATGGCATTCGGCAAATTAAGTTTCTTGTCAGGAATCTTGTCAGGAACCAGTTTACACAAACGATCGGATTCTGACAAAGGTAGCTTTTGTACACGCGCGACATCCTTGATAGCCATCTTTGTCGCCATAGTACCATACGTAATAATATGAGCAACTTTTTCCTGACCATATTTATTTGTCACCCAACGAAGTACCTCACCACGACCGTCATCATCAAAGTCCACATCAATATCGGGCAAGGAAATACGGTCTGGATTCAAGAAACGTTCAAACAGCAAATCATATTGGATAGGGTCTATCTTCGTAATACCCAAACAATAAGCCACTGCTGAACCTGCTGCCGAACCACGTCCCGGACCTACCGACACACCCAGTTCCTTACGTGCCGCATTGATAAAGTCCTGTACAATCAAGAAGTATCCGGGGAAACCCATCGTTTTCATGATGTACAATTCGAAGTTCATTCGTTCTTTGACTTCTTCCGTTAGAGGTTCACCATAAATTCTTTTAGCTCCGTCAAAAGCCAGTTTTGCCAAATAATCTCCTTCAAGTTTTATACGATAAAGTTTATCATAACCACCCAAGCGTTTAATTTTTGCTTTCGCATCCTCTTCACTTAATACCACATTACCATGTTCATCTTGAGTAAACTCGTCGAACAAGTCTTTTTCTGTAAACTTCGCCCGATACCCCTCCTCTGTTCCGAAATCTTCGGGAATGGCGAAAGTCGGCATGATAGGTGCATGGTCGATCGAGTAGTATTCTACCTTATCAAGAATCTCCAGTGTATTGCTCAATGCTTCGGGCACGTCGGCAAAGAGTTCGTTCATCTCTTCGCGTGTCTTCATCCATTCTTGTTTGGTGTAAAGCATACGGGTAGGATCATCCAAATCCTTACCGGTACTCAAACAGATCAAACGGTCGTGCGCTTCCGCATTCTCTTCATCTACAAAGTGAACATCATTCGTACAAATCAGTTTGACATTGAATTTCTTAGCATATTCTATCAAATGTTTGTTCACATTCACCTGCAACGGATAACACTCATGATTGGCACGGGGAACAGTCGCTTTATGGCGTTGTAACTCCAGATAGTAGTCATCGCCAAACAAATTCTTATACCATTGTATTGCTTCCTCCGCTTCGGCAAATTGCCCGGCAGTAATCCGCTTCGGCACCTCACCACCGAGACAGGCTGAACAAATAATAAGTCCTTCGTGATATTTTTCGAGTTCGCTACGGTCAGTACGCGGACGCATATAATAACCGCGCGTCCACGCGTGCGATACTAATTTAATAAGGTTGTGATAACCTGTTTCATTCTTAGCCAATACGATCAGGTGATAACCACTCTGGTCGGGCTTGCCTTCTTTCAGGTCCATGGTACGGCGTGCCACATACATTTCACAACCGATGATCGGTTTGAATAGTTTGTTTTCCGCTTCCACGATCTTAGCTTTGCAAGCAGCAATCTCCGCCTCTTTATCCTCGCACTCTATCGTGCCGGCCTCAATTCCTGCAATTCGCTTCTTCAGGTCCTTGACTTCACCTTTCGGACCGCTGTTCTTCTTATTGACGTAGTTCGTAAATTCCTTGATACCGAACATATTTCCATGATCGGTCACGGCTATACCCTTCATCCCATTCTTCATGGCTTTATCAACCAGACGAGCTACGCTAGCCTGACCATCCAACAAAGAATATTGAGTATGGACATGTAAATGAACGAAATCCTGCATAATGATAAGTAGTTAATTTGAAGGCATAAAATTACTACCTCCCGGGTTATAAACAAAAATAATCCTCAAAAAGTTATCAACATTCGCATTTCTATGCTCATTTACTTGCTGAATTTTTAAATTAAGTATATTTTTGCAGACAATATCATTAAACAGCATTCATGGGCCGACTAAAGAAATTGAAGAAAATACGTATTCACCGCGAAGGAACACATATATTATGGGCTAGCTTCTTGCTATTGCTATTGATTAATGCGGCTCTTTATTGGGGGATCGATTGCAAAATACCATTTTATGTGGTAGCAGTAGCGAGTATAGCAGTCTATCTGCTGATGGTGAATTTCTTTCGATGTCCGATCCGTCTCTTCGGACAGGACACTGAAAAGATTGTCGTAGCACCCGCCGATGGAAAAATCGTCGTTATCGAGGAAGTCGATGAAAACGAATATTTCCATGACCGCCGGTTAATGATATCCATCTTCATGAGCATTGTGAATGTACATGCCAACTGGTATCCGGTGGACGGTACCATTAAAAAGGTAGCACATCATAATGGAAACTTCATGAAAGCATGGCTGCCGAAAGCCAGCACAGAAAACGAACGTTCTACGGTAGTAATCGAAACTCCGGAAGGAGTGGAAGTACTCACCCGGCAAATTGCCGGAGCAGTGGCACGCCGTATTGTCACCTACGCTGAAGTAGGAGAAGAATGTTATATTGACGAACACATGGGATTTATCAAATTCGGTTCCCGTGTGGATGTGTATTTACCCATTGGCACAGAAGTATGTGTCAGCATGGGACAATTAACGACCGGTAACCAAACGGTTATCGCCAAACTTAAATAATTCTGTCACAATGACAAACGTTATTAAAAACAGTATTCCGAATACCGTAACCTGCCTGAACCTTTTCTCCGGTTGTATTGCCTGCGTCATGGCTTTTGAAGCCAAATATGAGCTGGCACTACTTTTCATTGCTTTAAGTTCCATTTTCGATTTCTTCGACGGATTGTTGGCTCGTATGCTCAACGCACATTCCATTATCGGAAAAGACTTGGACTCATTGGCAGATGATGTCAGTTTTGGAGTTGCTCCTTCACTGATCGTATTCTCTCTGTTCAAAGAAATGTATTATCCGGCAAGTATGGAGTTCATCGCTCCTTACCTACCTTATTTGGCATTCTTGATTTCTGTTTTTTCAGCATTGCGCCTGGCTAAATTCAATAATGACACGCGACAGACCAGTTCTTTTGTGGGACTTCCGGTTCCCGCCAACGCTCTGTTCTGGGGTTCTTTAGTGGCGGGTGCACATGACTTCCTGATATCAGACAACTGCCATCCTGTCTACCTTCTTATACTTGTCTGTCTGTTTTCCGGACTGCTGGTATCAGAAATACCGATGTTTTCGCTGAAATTTAAAAATCTGTCATGGAATGACAACAAAATCAGTTTTATATTCCTGATTATCTGCATTCCTCTTCTTATATTTCTTGGAATCAGTAGCTTTGCCGCCATCATTGTATGGTATATTTTACTTTCACTTTTTACAAGAAAAAGTAAATAAACAATCTCTTGGCACGTTTGTTGTACTATGAGTTTTATCGAAGTAACAACATAAAAATCATAGCCCGATGCATATACTTTTATTCATACTCATTTTTATTATTGCCATTTTCGTATTTGGCCTTTCTATTATCGGCTTCATACTAAGAACGATTTTCGGATTAGGACGTGGTTCTTCTTCATCACGCCCGAAACAAACGGAATCGGGACGTACAAGCCAACAGGACTATGGCCAAAGAGATCGCCGTTCAAATGATGATGAAGAGGAAATATATTCCGAGAATGTTCCGGAGAAAAGACATAAAAAAATATTCACCCAGGACGATGGTGAATATGTAGATTTTGAGGAAATCAAATAAAACAGGATACTGCTTTTATTTTCGTTTCGCAGCAAAGAACTCTTTCATTAATGTAGCGCATTCGTCAGCCATTACCCCTTTTACAACCACCGTTTTAGGATGTAGAGCCGAACCGGCATATTTCTGATAGCCGCGTTTTTCATCTTCAGCGCCAAATACAAGTTTACCAGTCTGTGCCCAAGCAATAGCTCCGGCACACATTACGCAAGGTTCAACCGTGACATACAGGGTACATTCGTTCAAGTACTTGCCACCAAGCACATTGGCAGCAGCTGTAATAGCCTGCATCTCGGCATGAGCCGTTACATCATTCAATGTTTCTGTGAGATTATGGGCACGTGCGATAATCCGCTCCTTACAAACCACGACAGCTCCAACGGGAACTTCCCCCCGCTCGGCAGCCTTTCCTGCCTCTATCAAAGCTTGTTTCATGAAGTAAATATCGTCCAGCATTCCACCCTTTAATTTTGAATCTATTATTTTTATTATCCCCCTATCGTCTCATGTCGTGTTCACCAAAAAGGGTTGGATAATCTTCTTCCATATTCTTATGAATAAACATGAGAATCGTTTCACGAAGCCAACGTGACTTGTTCGTTATCTTATATTTCTCAAGATAACGATCTACAATCAGCTGTTCTTCGTCGCTCAATAAAATGCTCATCCGTCGTTCCCTTTTGGTACACTCGACATGCATTTTCAGGCACTTCTTACTCCTTTTTCTCATATCTTCTGCAAAATTACTTTTACTTCTGTAAATACAAAGAATAAAAGCAGTAAATTTGCAAAAAAAGATGGCTAAACATAATGATTTAGGAAAAGCCGGAGAAAATGCCGCCGTAGCTTATCTTGAACAGAAGGGGTATCTCATCCGTAACCGGAACTGGAGAAAAGGACATTTCGAACTGGACATTGTAGCAGCAAAGGATAATGAACTGATTGTAATAGAAGTGAAAACCCGCAGTAATACTCTGTTTGCAGAGCCGGAAGATGCTGTTGATTTACCTAAAATAAGACGTACGGTACGCGCAGCGGATACCTATATCAGATTGTTTCAGATTGACTCTCCTGTACGCTTTGATATCATTACGATAGTAGGCGATGAGATAAATTTCAAGGTTGAACACATAGAGGAAGCATTTTATCCTCCTTTATATTAAAGTTCACTACAGAAGATGCAGAATACATAGAGTTATTATATAATCGAATCATTATGAACGTAGAAACTGTCAGAGAATACTGCCTCAACAAGAAAGGAGTTACCGAGTCTTTCCCTTTCGATGATGTATCACTTGTTGTCAAGGTGATGAACAAAATGTTTGCTCTCATCGATTTGGAAGAAGCCAATCACATCGCATTGAAATGTGATCCGGAAAAAGCGATCGAACTACGCGAACATTATTCAGGAATTGAAGGAGCTTATCATTTTAATAAAAAATACTGGAACAGTGTTCGTTTTGAGAGTGACGTAGACGATAAACTGATGAAAGAACTTATCGATCACTCTTATGATGAGGTAATCAAGAAATTTACTAAAAAGTTACGCGCAGAATATGATGCCCTCCCCTGATATATTCCCGGTTCCATTGATTCATATCAGCGAGACTAATTCTACCAACAACTATCTGCAGTCTCTCTGTTCTAAACAAAAAGTGGAAGAACTCACTGTCGTAGTCGCCGACTTTCAGACTTCCGGTCGTGGACAACGCGGCAACTCTTGGGAATCAGATTCCGGTAAGAATCTTCTTTTCAGCATCGTCATCTTCCCTGAATTCCTGGAAGCACGACGCCAGTTTCTCATTTCACAGATTATTTCTTTGGCTATTAAGGAAGAACTGGATACCTATACCACCGATATCTCTATCAAATGGCCGAACGATATTTATTGGAAAGAAAAGAAAATATGTGGAATGTTGATAGAAAACGATCTGATGGGACGGAACATCAGTCAAAGTATAGCAGGGATTGGAATCAATATTAATCAGGAAACGTTTCACAGTTTTGCCCCTAATCCTGTTTCACTGCGACAAATTACAGGAAAAGAGTTCGATCTATTTGAAATACTGAAGAGCATCGTATTGCGTATCCAATCTTATTATAGTTTACTTAAAAAAGGCAATACGGAATCAATAGTCTGCCAATATGAAATGTCTCTTTTCAAAAAGGAAGGAATGCATCGTTTTAAAGATGCCAACGGTGAATTTCTTGCACGAATCATTTGTGTAGAACCCGAAGGAAGATTAATACTGGAAGATGAAATACTAAACAAAAGAGGCTATATGTTTAAGGAGGTGGAATATTTACTGAAATAATCATCACTTAACAAACTATTATTGCTACATTGTGTTGAAAAAATAAATATATTTGTAAATTAGCAACCTTATAAAAAATGAGAAAAATGACGAAAGCTCAATTCGGCCTACATATATGGATAGGAATATTCCTTTGTTTATTTAGCGTGTCTTGTTCAGATGATGATACAGATTCGATAAAAGGAGACGATGATGATACGGATCTTAGCATAAATCATTGGATAGAGAAAAAATTGCGTAACGATTATTTATGGTATAATGAGTTACCAGCAACTAACAAAATAGATTACACAGCCGACCCTGAAACTTTCTTTTATTCATTGCTCAGTCTGAACGATGGCAAAACAAGGAATGGAAAACACCTCTACTACTATTCTTACATGGAGAAGAATAAAGATTATAAAACACGTACCAGTATTGATGCAGACAAGACCTATGGAATGGAATTTACATTGTTTAATATAGTAGATGGAAATAACAAACCTTTAGGATATTATTATGCCCGAGTAGTGTATATTCTACCCAATAGCCCTGCACATGCAGCCGGTTTGGAACGAGGAGATTGGATTATAGGTATAGATGGAAAAAATAATATAAAAGAAGGAAATTACAAGGCCCTATTGAATGGTTCTGCTTCTCAATGGATTATAAAACACAATTCAGAAACTAAGACAATTGCCATAGGAGCTTCTACGGCAGTCGAAGATAATCCGTTATATTATCATGACGTACTTACGTTTGGAGATAAGAAAATAGGCTATCTGGTTTACAACCATTTCACTCCGGGGCCAACGGGCGTAGATGATCGTACTTATGATGAAGAAATGAAAACCATATTTGCCGATTTCCAATCAAAAGGAGTGAACGAATTTGTATTAGATTTGCGCTATAACGGGGGCGGTTATGAACATTCGGCCAATATGCTAGCAGGACTTTTGATTTCCGAAGAGTACAAAGATAAAGTCTTTGGTATTTTTTCCAACAACAAAGGGAAAGTGACACACACCAGATATTTCAATACGGAAACTGGAGGAACGACAGGCTATTTGAAGCTTAATTCTAATCGCATTTATATCTTAACAAGTGAAAATACCGCATCATCCTCAGAATTGGTTATCAGCAGTTTGGAACCCTTCATGAATATCATACTCATCGGTGAATTAACAGAAGGGAAAAATGTCGGAATGCAGAAGTATTCAGATGATCAATATGAATGGGCGTATTGGCCTATTACTACAAAAGTTACCAATGCTGTACATTCAGACTATAGTGCCGGATTTACCCCCGATTACGATTGGAACGAGTTTAATTTAGCCCAAAATCCAGAAGACACTTTGCTCCCTTTAGGCAGCTCTGATGAGTTTATGTTAAACAAGGCCATTACTCTGATAACGGGAACCAATCGGAATACAAGAAACATAACAATGTCGTCTCAAACAATACAAAGAAGCCAACCTATATATCAATCGATAGATCGCCATACTACTGGTGGAGTGCTACTTTGTCCGATTGAGATGGAATAAAAATACCTTGAGAATAGAAAAAGAGGTGAACCACCTAGCGATTCACCTCTTTTTCTATTCTCAATATCTTATCCAATGTCTTTTGAGCTTCTGTCGATGGAAAACGTAGAACAACTTTCTGTAAAGAGTTACGCGCTTTCTCATACCGGGTAGTAAACAACTTCGATAATCCATCCCGATAGCGGGCATACTGCATTTTAGTGGGAGAAGGAAGTTTTTTGTAATCCGTTTCTAACTTTTTCTTCTCCTGCTCTGCCATCAAATAATAATAGTTTCCTAAAAAGATATTAGCAGCCAGATTATCCGCATCGAGTTGCAATATTTTTTCGTACATACGCAAAGCATCTTTTTCTTGTCCGCGGCACACTTGCATTTCCGCACATGTTTCCAAACAATCTACATTATTTGGGTCCTTTTGCAGCAACTCTTTGTAGAACAAATAAGCTTTGTCGTAATTCCGTTTCTTTTTATAGGCGAGAGCTAATTCAGTAGCCAGTTTGGAGCTAATTTCACTATTCTTGTCCACATTCGTCCAATAATACATTTCCGTACGGTCTATATTCAGAGGAATAGTCTGTCGGAAATAGCTCACAGCCTGTCCATTCTGCCCAGCCTCAATGGCGGCAGATACTTTCTGCAACATCTCATCAACCGACTGTGCATTCAGCGCCAGCGGCAGTGAGAATAAAGAGATAAGAAAAATAGTTAAGGTCCTCATAATCCATCTGATTGCTATTTAGTTCGTGATTCACAAAGATACAACAAAAAAAATAAAAAATGTACCTTTGTGGACGAAAAGAACAATCAATTTGATAAAAGTGTTTCTATAAAATGATAGATAAAAAACAATCCTCCGAAAACAGACGAATATTACGGATAGCCATACCATCGATTATATCAAATATTACCGTCCCGCTACTGGGACTTATCGATGTTACCATCGTAGGACACCTCGGTTCTCCGGCCTACATTGGAGCCATCGCTGTAGGGGGAATGTTGTTTAATATTATCTATTGGATTTTCGGATTCCTACGCATGGGGACGAGTGGCATGACCTCACAAGCGTATGGGCAGCATGATCTAAATGAAATCACCCGGTTACTGTTACGTTCCGTTGGCGTAGGATTGTTTATAGCTCTTTGCCTGTTGATACTCCAATACCCCATCCTGAAATTGGCATTCACTCTGATACAAACCACACCGGAAGTCGAGCAACTGGCAACTACTTATTTCTATATCTGTATCTGGGGAGCTCCCGCCACATTAGGACTTTATGGATTCGCCGGTTGGTTTATCGGAATGCAGAATTCACGCTTTCCCATGTATATCGCTATTACTCAAAACATTGTCAATATTGTAGCCAGCCTATCCTTTGTCTACTTGCTGGATATGAAAGTGGCAGGAGTGGCAACAGGAACTTTAATAGCCCAATATGCAGGTTTCTTCATGGCCATATTGCTATATATGCGCTATTATAGTGCACTAAGAAAGCGGATCGTATGGAAAGAAATTATACAGAAACAAGCCATGTACCGTTTCTTCCAAGTCAACCGGGACATCTTCTTCCGTACCCTTTGCCTGGTTGTAGTCACCATGTTTTTCACCTCTGCAGGAGCCGCCCAAGGAGAAATTGTATTAGCCGTAAACACCTTGCTCATGCAACTATTCACTCTGTTTTCTTACATCATGGACGGATTTGCTTATGCCGGTGAAGCACTGGCCGGCCGTTACATAGGTGCCAAGAATCAAACAGCCTTACGCAACACTGTACATCACCTTTTCTATTGGGGATTGGGTCTTTCATTGATATTCACCATCCTTTATGCAATCGGTGGAAAAGAATTTCTTGGCCTACTAACCAATGACACTTCAGTAATCAACGCTTCAGACACTTATTTTTACTGGGCACTTATCATTCCACTAGCTGGCTTTTCCGCTTTCCTGTGGGATGGAGTATTTATTGGTGCCACCGCTACCCGTCAGATGCTTTACTCCATGTTAGTCGCTTCCGCCAGCTTCTTCGGAGTATATTACGCTTTCCATCCTCTCCTGGGAAATCACGCCCTGTGGCTGGCTTTTCTCATTTATCTTTCCCTGCGAGGGGTTGTACAAACCTTTTTGGGAAGGCAAATAATAAAAAAAGTAATCGCATCCCAGTGAGGCTATCCGATAAATTATCTCTATATTTGCGGCAAACAATAAAAAGCAAAAGGTATGGCAAAGTATAAAAGAATCTTACTAAAGCTCAGTGGAGAGAGCTTGATGGGCGAAAAGCAATACGGCATTGACGAAAAAAGACTGGCAGAATATGCTCAACAAATCAAAGAAATCCACGAACAAGGGGCACAGATTGGTATCGTCATCGGAGGAGGTAATATATTCCGCGGATTAAGCGGAGCCAATAAAGGTTTTGACCGTGTGAAAGGTGACCAAATGGGAATGTTGGCTACCGTTATCAATAGCCTCGCTCTAAGTTCTGCTCTTGTGGCTACCGGTGTAAAAGCACGTGTATTGACAGCAGTACGGATGGAACCTATCGGTGAATTCTACAGTAAATGGAAAGCCATCGAATGTATGGAAAACGGTGAAGTGGTCATCATGTCTGCAGGAACAGGAAATCCTTTCTTTACTACAGATACCGGTTCTTCACTTAGAGGAATAGAAATCGAAGCAGACGTTATGCTGAAAGGTACTCGCGTAGATGGCATTTACACAGCTGATCCTGAAAAAGATCCTACCGCAACCAAATTCGATGATATTACGTATGATGAAGTGTTGAAACGTGGTCTGAAAGTTATGGATTTAACTGCGACTTGTATGTGCAAAGAAAATAACCTGCCTATCGTCGTATTTGATATGGACACAGTAGGTAACTTAAAGAAAGTAATCAGCGGAGAAGAGATAGGTACGTTAGTACACAACTAATCAGAAAATAAAAAGTGTGAATTTCGCTGTATAGCTTTGATAAAAACTACTATTGCAAAATTCGCACTTTGCCTTTCTTTTCAAATATTATATCGAAACGAATACCTATTTATCAAAATACTGGATCAAATCATACGCATTAAAATTCAATTCGCGGGCAAAGAAAGATAAATAAGGAAACAACTGATAAGAGTTATCATAAAGACCCTTATTGGCAGGTTTCGACGAATTATCCGTACCATCATCATCCTGATATTTAAACCAATGCCATCCGATACAATTCTTAGCCTCAAGCAATCCTAATGTAAAATGCTGATAAGCATAAGCCCTCTCATTTTGTGTAGGAACAGAATACCCGGCTCCCGACTGGTTATTCAGATCGGAATCCTCCACCCCTTTCGTATAAAACTCACTTACAAGAAACGGCTTATCCGCCCAACTTGCCCAGTCTGCAATCGCTGTTGTCAGTTCGGGACTCCAACGGCTATAATAGTTGATAGAAATGACATCACAATATTTTCCGGCAGCTCTCATCACTCCCTCCATATATTTAGGAGTTCCATGCAATCGAGTCCCCAGATAAAGCAGCTTATCATCTACTTTCATCACTGCCTCTTTCACTGCTTTATAATATTTCTCTGCTACGATACCTGCAAACTCATTATTCAAGGCATCCGTCACACTTTGCACGCCCTTGGAATCCATAAAGCCTTTTGCCGCAACATAAGCCGGATCATTCGAACTGTTGATAGCCAAGAAACGATCCAAAATCCGGGAACTGTTTGAAGAGAAGTTTATCTCATTATCCGAAAAGAACCCCAAGACATTAGGATCACGCAAATAATCTGCGAAAGCACTACCTGCCAAATATGAATCACACCATTCGGCCCATCCATTATAAAACACAAGACCTGCAGCATTATCATCGCTTCCTCCGGGATAATTATAAGACTTCTCACTCTTGAACTGGCTTAGAAAAGCAAATGAAGGCGCCAAAGTCAACGGACTGCCCGGATTAGAAGCATTATGAATCTGAATCAGTGAATAAGTACCTGTACAAAAGGCACCTGTACCATGAAAGCCAATCTCGCTCAATTCACGTTGAGTAGTAGACAGCCATTTCTCATCAGTTCCAAACCTACTATTCCAAGCCGCTTTATTACGACTGGAAGTCCCCTTACGCAAAGAAGTCGCACTGCGTTCCAGATGTAAACAACCTTCCGGATCAACCAACCACCAACGTCCATCTATCTTCTTCGTATAAAACCTGCCCGTAGCTGCTTGTTTCGGAAGCGTTGTCGAACTTCCATATTTATTCACCGACTCCTGATACGCTTTCAATGTCTTAATAGCCGGTTTATATCCATCCATATAAGCAATAATACGTGTATTCCCCGTTGTCCAACTGGATATGGGAGGATAAGCACTGGAATACTTGACACTGATAGGGCGATACATATTGGCATTTAATGACGGAGCATATACCACAGAGGCTCCAGGAACGGGTAAATCTTCCGGGTATTCCGACTCCACATCTCCCCCACCCATCACTATATCAGGAGGCATAAAATTAGGGTCCTTATCATCATCATCCGTACAAGAAACCATAGGAATAGAAGTTATAAACAGTAAAGCTCCCAGTATAAATATTTTTTTCATGGTATGTATTTTATTGATTGTTATTTGATTGTTGATCGAACCAGTCGGCTAAACGATAGGCATTGATATTCAATTCTTTCATAGCATCGGCCAACGGTTTATAAAGATTGTATTCATTATCTATCAGTCCCTTGTTAGAGTCCAGGTTCGAAGGATCTGCCCCTTTTGCTGTCGGATCATTATCCTGATAACGAAACCAGTGCCATCCGACACAATTTCCACTTTCCAATAATCCTAAAACAAAATGCTGATAGGCATATCCACGCTCCTGTTGAGTTTGAACGGTAAAACCTGCTCCTGTCGTATTCGCCAGTCCGGAATCCATTCCTTTCGTATAAAATTCCGTAATGATGAAAGGCTTTTGAGCCCATTCTCCCCAATGTTTCATGGTCTTTTCACTCGGCGTCCACGCTCCATAGTAGTTAATTGCAACAACATCACAATACCTGCCTGCCGCTTCCACAATCTGGCGGATAAACTTCGGTTTTCCATGTAAACGACTGCCTAGATAGAGATGATTGGGATCATACTTCCGAATCGCTTCCGATACTACTTTATAATATCGTTCAGCTACCACCCCTGCAAACTCCTCCCGGTGCTCATCGGTTATTTGCTGCAAAGTAATTCCCTGCTTTTTCAACCAGGATTCCGCATACACTCTTCCCGGATCACCAGGGTTCTGTAAAGTCAGATAACCTTCCAGATTCTTGGGTCCGAACGGAAGTTCATTATCCGAAAAATAACCAATGATGTTTTTATCCATTTTATTCGCAACCAGTTTTTGTGCCATCTCATCGCAATAAGTCTCGAATTCCGGGTCAAAAACGAAAATACACTGATTAGGATATCCCGTGTTACCAGGCAACTGATAAGTTCCTCCCCGTTTCTTACCATATCCGCTCATCAAGTTGAGAATGATTGAGCGGGTCAAGACCTCCTTGTGGGATGCATTGTAAGAAGCAATCGCCTCTTCGTTACTCCAAGAGCCCGTACCGGAAAAGCCCAGTGAATGAATCATCTGTGCTGTTCTTTCGATCCATTTTTCTTCCGTACCAAATTTGTCCAGCATCGCTTGTTTATTGCGTTCGGAAGTCCCCAAACGTACTCCAACCACCACTTTCTGCAAATGCCGATATCCGTCGGGATCAATCATCCACCAACGATTTCCAATACGTTCTACTCTAAAAAATCCAGTAGCCCGGTGTTTCGGAGCATCCCAATCACTTCCATACTCATTTACATGCACTTTATCAGTAGCTTTAAAACCATCCAATTGAGCAATGGTACGGGTATCATACTCCTTCCATGGAAGATCTTTCTGTCCTTTCACCCACGGACGGGCAGTGACCTTAAATGTACGTCCCTGCCCATAACCCAACTGGGATAACAGCAGTAAAAACAATATAACTATACTATTTTTCATCTTCTAATATTCTTTTACGATTCGTATTGCATTTAAAATAGGCACAGACTCTACCGCTCCAAAACGAACGACAAGCCCTTTTCCCTGTGAAACCGGAACAATATACTTTTTAATGACCGCACGTTCGGAACCGTATTCTTCTGCAATATTCATTTGCCCGGCAACAGATACCCCATTTATATCCACAGAAAATACCCGGTTTGCATACTCCTCTTTCACCACATCATTTCCTAAATTATACACCAAAGCCTCTCTCTTATTTTCAGAAGTAAGTTCCGTCCAATACAAATATACAGCATAGACACCATCCGGCACATCCGCTTTAAAGGCCTCAATACCTACCCGTTGCGTCTGAAAGATAGGATCCTGATCCGTTCCCAGTATATCAGTGTCGCTGGCAGGCAAAGAACCGTAACGAGTCTTGTTCGGAGCCACTTCTCCGCCAATATATCCCCATGAGCCTTTTTCATAAGCCTGTTCCGGTATCCAACACAGTTCTGCTGTCCGATCCTCGAAATAACGTTGAGCACCCAGTAATACATTGACTTCCGTAAAGCCGTTCTTCACATTGACACATTGGAAATTGCAAACATACTGGTCACGATATTCGCGTCCCTCTTTTTCAATTACAGCATCTACCACATTTTCTCCGTTGATAAAAGGAATATCCACAGAAACGACCTTATCCGATACCGGATATACTCCCAAACTCTTTCCATTTAAAAAGACTTCCACCTTATCTGCATTGGTATACACCTTCAAAGGTTGCGTACAGCTCTTTCCATCCCGACTGGCTCCTGCCCTGTTCTTCCACGATTTAGAAGCAATGTGCAGGACAGGTGCCTCTTTCAGATAAGCCTGATAAAGATAATATCCATCTTTACGTTCTCTATCCATACTTACCAACCCTTTATTGTTCACATGAGGCATAGCGTTTCTTCTGGCTTCGGAATAAAAATCATTCAAGTTCCAAACCATAGCTCCCACGATATAATCCCTCTTTAGAATTTCAGGCAAGTAATGTTCGTGGTAGATGGAACCAAATTCACAACTAAAATCAAACCGCATCGGCGAAAAAGAGTGAATACGAGTATCCACATCCGCCCCATATTCGGTAATGAGCAACGGTTTGTGAGGAAACTCCCTGTGAAGTTCTTCCAGTTTCTCTTCAAATCCACTCAAGCTACCACCATACCATCCATTATAAAGATTAAAACCCAATAGCATCGGTAATTCTGCAATTCCTGCTTCCTGATAGATTTGAGAAGTAGAATGACAAGGCAACATGGTATAGCGTTCCGAATCCAGACTTCTGATCTGCGCCTCAATCGCCGAAGCTATTTGATGAAGGAATGTCATGTAGTCCGCCCGTTCCGTCCTATTTTCCGGATTAAAAGGAGGACGCAAAAGCACTTCATTCATATAAGCCCAAATAATAACAGATGGATAATTATAGTTCTGACAAACCATCTCTGTCACCTGTTCCACGCAATTATCCATAAATGCCTTACTTTGAGTGATGGCATTCACTACTGGAATTTCAACCGAAGTCAATAGTCCTAACTTATCACACATCTGCATCACAACCGGATCTTGCGGATAATGAGCCACTCGCAGGAAATTACTTCCCATATCCTTACTCAACTGTACATCCCGGATATGCATTTCATCCCGCAAAGCATTTCCCATTCCTTTGTAATCCTGATGCCGACTGGTACCAATCAATTTCCGATATTTCCCATTCAAGAAAAAACCTTTCTCCGCATCAAAACGATATTCACGAATTCCCAGCGGATTGACAACACAATCGAGCACCTCCTCTTTTTTATTCTTCAGACGGCTATATACCTTATACATATAAGGAGAGTCTACATCCCAACGTTTAGGCTGCGTAATAGCCATGAGCGATTCAAAAGCTACATTCTTTTCTTCTGCCTTCACATTTACTTTCTTTTGTGAAAGTGCTACTCTATTACCATCTGCATCCAAAATCTCCGTTTCAAGAATCAATGATTGATTACTCTTCAAAGCATTAGACAAGAATGTCTTTACTGAAATATCTGCTTGCAAATCCGTAATCTTCGATGCTTTGAGATACACCCCACTAGAAGCGTAATGAGTAGTAGACAGTTGCACAGGAGAAGTATACACCAGATAAACATCCCGATAGATTCCCCCGAAGAAAGTAAAGTCCGCTGAAAGAGGAGCAATATCCGGATTATGCGAGTTGTCAACGCTCACAGCTATCAGATTGCGTCCGGCATGAACATAATCAGTCACGTCAAACGTAAAAGCGGAATAACCACCTTTATGATTTCCAACAAACGTTCCATTCACAAACACATTCGTTTCCTGATTGGCTCCCTCAAAACTAAGATAGACTCTTTGTTCGGGGATCAGTTCCTCCACAGCCACCACTTTCCTGTACCAGCCTTTTCCCCGGAAATAACCGGGAATTTCATCATCTGCATCTTTTGCATTCCACGTATGAGGAATGGAAACGTCAGTCCAACCGGAAATATCAAAGTCAGCAGTAGAGGCATCTCCCTCAAAGAGGGAGAACTTCCAACCGTCATTAATCGTTTGCGTCACACGCTGACTATAAACCGTGCCGGTCATAACCAGTAACAAACAGGCTAAAATTATTTTTGGATATACCTTATACATACTTAATACCATTATTTCGAGATTGAACGGACTGCACGAACAAATCTTTTACCGTCTTTTTTAGCATTCGATTTATCCCAGGCAAGCGGTTTTCCAAAACGTACATAAAATGCGCTTGTACCGCTCGATGTTTCACGACTAGCCCAATAGGAATCTCCGGTAGCAGATGCTGCTGCCGTATTCATGATAGTTCCTCCCGCACCAGTAATCACTTGATCCCAAGCTGTACGGTTTGCTTTCTCAAAATCGGTAATCGCATCCGGGTTATTCTCCGTTGCATCTGCCACTGCAGTCCCATTATAAGTTTCAAACATCTGTTCCAAATCCGTTCTCGTAGGCCAATACCATCCGGAACCTTTATCCATACAATATTTAAGAGCGGGCATTTCTGCTGCATTCGGCAATGCTGCCAACGCAGTAGTATTTGCCAGGCCATTGTCATTGGATAAAGTTAAACCGGTAGAAGCCGGAGAGCTTGCCGTAGACCATGCCAGATTCTCTCTGTCCAACGACATAATCTTAGCCTTACCACGATTAGTGCCATCTACCCAGAACACAATGCCTCCTTTTAACGAACCATTATCCGCAATCACCTGTCCCACCGCAAACTCGGAACTTAAAAGCCCTCTTTGTGTAATAGTAACTTCTTGTTTAGGTGCATTCGCTCCGCTTCCGGCTATTACCGTAGCAGTCGTTACCCGGTTAGAACTATTCAAATTAGGCGATAATGTCCAGAAATAAAGAGTTTTACTTGTTATATCAACATACGCTTTCACCCAAGACTCATCAGTTATATTTACTGTAAATTCTGTTTCATCAGAAATCATCGTTATTCCTTCTGATTTCGTCACAGCATCAGGAGTAATAGTCACGGCATTTGTGCTTAATTCGAGAGAAGCGCCTCCTTCAGCCGCAACATTCTGATTCACCGTTACCTCCACCGACTTAGCGGCTGTGCCAGTACCGGCTGTAACCGTAGCAACAGTCGTACGAACATCGCCAGTGGTATTTTTAGATTTTGCCTTGAACGTAACTGTTGTGCCCGAAATAGTATACGAAAGCCAGGAATCATTTGCCAAAGCCACACTAAATACCGTTTTATTGGATGTCAATGTCACATTTGCTTCCGCTTCATTAGCTCCTTCCAATGTCACAGGATTTGGATTAACCGTCAATGTTGCCGGTTCTTCAGGATAAGTATAATCACCGATTGTACGCATACATCTTACAAAACGGTTGGTAGCTGTTTTATTTCCTGCATCAGCTCCCGATTTACCGAAACGTACCCAATAAGCTTGATTACCTGCTGCGTTTTCCGTACTCGACCAATAGCTTTCGCCATTGCCCGAACCGGCAGCTTCGTTCATCACATCACCTTGTAAATCAGTCAACATCTTATCAAATGCAGCACGTGCCGCCTTCTCTACTTCCGTCAGTTTATCAGGTACGGCTGAAACAAAATCCGGATCAGCATGTCCAACACCATTATAGGCATCAAACAATTCCCATAATTCATCGCGGGCAGGCAGATACCACCCGTCACCCAATGACTGGCAATATGCTACCGCATCATTTGCCGACGGAGAAGTGAACAAGGCAGAATTAGCATATCCGTTGACAGTGGAAAATGCACTATGAGGCATCACAGAAGCCTCAAAAGGATTCCCTCCCTGACGTTTCACTGAAACCGCTTTTCCTACCATATTATCCGAAGGATCCACCCAGAAAATCATACCGATACCCTCATCCACACTTTGTCCTATCTTCAAAGAAAGATCCGGTTCTTTAGAATCCTGGGTAACCGTCACTTCTACTGTATATGAGCCGCAAGTCAGTTTCACGACAGCCGTTCTTGCATCTTCACCATCATTTTGTGTCAAGGCCGTGTAGACAACACTTTTTGAACTTACATCTACAGAAAGCCATTCTGCTTCGTACTGTGCAACAACCTGACCGACATTGGTATATAACAGCGACGTAACAGAAGAACCCGCCGCTTTCGCCAAATTTACTTTTGTATCTTTACAATTAAATTCAGGCATCACGCGTACCGATGCATCATCGACACAGGAAAGTAACCCCAGATTTAAAATCAATAAGAAGTATATTATTTTTTTCATATTCATTCATGTTTTACAGATAATCAATCGCTTAATACCAGTTCTCATTCTGTGGGAAATTCTCTTTCCCCATCAAGTCAATCTGTTCCTGTGGAATAGGCCAACATTCGTGCTTTCCAACCACAAAACTGGTACGGCATTCCGCATAATCTTTATCCAGATAAGGGTTTTCAGCCTTCGTCTCGCCATAATGCGCTTTCACTCTTTCGCCCAAGAGTCCCAAACGTTTCAACAAAGGCCAGCGAACGCCTTCAAAATTCAACTCACGGGCATATTCATCCAAAAGTATATCCTGTGTCAGAGGACCTGCAAATTTATCATTTCCCGCACGTTCCCATGTTTTATTGTAACAGCGCAAAGCATCTGTACTCATACCTCCGTCACGACGCATATATGCCTCTGCCGCCATTAAGTAAGTTTCTGCCAGTCGATAGACAATCAGATCCTTGAAACCCGTTGTCCGGTCCGGATTATCAGCCATCGTCCATTGGTCAAAGTATTTTTTCGACATAAAATGCAGTGTTTCACAATAGCTGGAACTCTGTGTAAGAGGAATCAATTCTCCATATTTAGGAGAAGTAGGGTCATTGTATTTGAAACGGTGAACAAACAACTCATTATATCGCGTATCTTTTGCTTGATCGTACAGACTCAACAGATAGGTATTCGGATAAATACGTCCCCAACCATATCCACCCTGATCGGCCGTATTGATACAACCTGAAATTTTATTGATTCGGGTAGTGGTTTGAATAGAGACACGATGTCCGGCAACCGGAGTTCCGGAACCACCTCCACCCAAGTTTTGTGAATATTGGAAACTCCATAACACTTCCGGAGATTTCAAATCTGCCCCATTAAATACATTCTCGGCTTTCTTTTCCATCGAGTAGATGCCTTCCTGCTTAAAGATATCCTCACATTCCTCAATGGCTGTATCCCAATCTGACTCCCACATGGCAACCTGTGCACGAACATGCTTGGCAGTAGCTTTTGTTACCCGTCCATACAATACATTTCCATTATTTTGAGGAAGCGACCAGTCCAGCCCTTTCATGGCATCGTCCAAGTCAGTTGTAATCAGCGTCATCAGTTCTTCGTGAGAAGCAGGTTTGTATTCCCGTTTCAGATTGTCGACGGTGGTCGGGGTGATATTCAGATAAAGACGGTCAAAGCGTTTCCAGAGTTCAAAATAGCTCCGTCCTCTGAAGAATTTCGCTTCACTCCATGCATGGAGCACATCGCTGTCATCCAGTCCCAGGGCTTCTGCGGCTACAATAATTTCATTTGCTTTTCCAATAATACCATAGTGATGTTTCCAGAACTTATTGACATCCCCAGTACTTGGAGTAAAACTCGTGTTCAAACGTCCGATTGAAGTAGAAACACCTGCTCTAAGTATCGCAATATCCGTATTAAAGTCACACATAGTAACGATGTACAGATTGGATTCATTATTATCCGCTCCACCCGGCAATTCACGAGCTAGGGAGTACAGACCTGTAACAGCTGTATTCAACCCTTCGGGAGTAGTGAACAGATAATTGTTCGTCACGTCTGTCTTTGATTCCAGATTTAATAAATCCGAGCAGGAAGCGGTCAACATTCCGCAGATGACAAAGGCTGTATATATTAACTTTTTCATAAGGATTCTTTATTTTAGAATGAAACATTGACACCAAATACATATTGTCTGGACTCCGGATAAGACCCGGGAGTCAGTTCGGGACTATAAGACTTAAATTCCGTAAATGTCAGCAAGTTAGTAGCAGTTGCATACAGACGTAATTTATGAATCGGAGTATTCTTCAATAGTCTGGCCGGGAAAGTATATCCCAATTGTAAGGTGCGTAAACGGATATAAGATGCATCCTGAATAGCGATGGCACTCAAATAAGCAGGGTCTGCGCTATAAGAAGGACGCGGGAATTCGTTCGACGGATTGAACGGAGTCCAATAATCCACCTTCACTCCATTCAGTTTTCCACGCAAAGAACCTCCGGAATTATAGTCATACAAATAACTATTCTTTATCTTTCTGCCGGAAACTCCATACCAATCCATGAACAAGTCAAATCCTTTCCAGTTCCATGTGGAAGAAAGAGAGACGGTAAATTTCGGATCTTTCCGGATAGGCACTCTGTCATCTGCCGTGATCTTTCCGTCTCCATTGTTATCACGTACCTTAACCATACCCGGTTCAATAGCGCCGCCGTAATCAATCGGGCTGTCGGCTATACCGTCATTGTTACTGTCATAGGTGTTTTTCAGCGTATATACCAGATTACCTGTACCATCACGAGTAATATCAAAATCATCATACTGAAAAATTCCGTCTACCAGATAATCATAATATACATTGATCGGTTCTCCGATAATCCATCCCTGTGCTACCTGACTGGCGGGTTTACCATTTTCATCGAGCGTATCGTCAATACGGACAATTTCATTCTTATACATACTGAAATTAGTTCCAAGCGACCAGGCAAACTCTTTCGTACGTATCACATCACCATTTAAAGAAAGATCGATACCACTGGATTTTGTCTTTCCCAGATTATCCAGCATAGTGGTATATCCAAGTGATGCATTCAAAGAGCGTTCCACCAATAAATCTTTCGTATGCGTATTGTAATATTCCACCGTACCATTCAGGCGACCATTGAAGAAACTAAAATCAACACCTAAATTAGCCGTTGCAGACTGTTCCCATTTCAGGTTCGGGTTAGAAAGCTCCTTACCCGGCAAATATCCCATCTGGAAAGTATCTCCAAACTCATATCCTTTATTATCTGCCAGCCCCAAAGTAGTGTAATTGCCGATACCGTTCTGATTACCAACAATACCATAACTGACACGTAGTTTCAGGTTATCAATCCACGACACATCTTTCAGGAAATTCTCCTGATTGACACGCCAGGCAAAAGCAGCTGACGGGAATGTACCCCATTTATTTTCTTTTCCGAAACGGCTGGAACCGTCGCGACGAACAGCCACATTCAACAGATAACGGTCTAAAAGCGAATACTGTGCACGAGCCATGAACGACACCAGATTATTTTCATTAAACTGACGACGGGGCTTGCCTGTAAACTCACCTTGAGAAATGAAATTCCAATCTTTATCTACCGGAAGATTCTCTACTGAATAGCCGATAGACTTCGAGCCATTATGGTCGACAGACTGCACACCGGTCAACGTCAACTGATGTTTCTTATTGCGGATAGGCACTTTATAAGTCACAATATTCTCAACCAGCCAGTTCTGCGTGCGTGATTCGTCGAGCACAGCTGTTCCTCCGCCTCCCGGATATTGGGAATCTTTATAGGAACCGTCTTCAGATGTCTGATTATAAACGGAAGTATTCAGACGATAATTGAATCCCTTGAAAGGCTTCACATCCATAAAAAAGTTCAGGCGGTAATTATCACGAGAAACTTCACGTCCGTAATGTTGAGCACGGTACAAAGGATTATAATTTCCTTCCGAGTTGATATACTTTGTATATTTACCATCCACATCATATATTTCCGCCAATGGGGAACTGGTAATAAAATCATTAAAGTTACCATCCTCACGATCCTGTTTAGTCATCGCATAAGAAGAATTGATGCCAAAACTAATCCACTTTGATATTTCAAAGTCCAGATTCAACCTTAAAGAAAACTTCTGGTATCCCGATCCGGTAACCACCATTCCCTGTTGGTCAAAATAGTTGGCACCTGCCGATACTTTGATTTTCTCTGTTCCTCCACGTACACTGACATCATGATTATGGTAAATTGCATTTCTGAACATTTCTTTTTCCCAGTCGATAAACTTTCCGCTGGCCCATACCCGCTGCATAACCTCGTCTTCCAATGCCTCGGCTATCGAAATCTCACGTGCATCAACAATTCCCTTATCATGTGCCTTCGCTTCACGGCGAAGCTGCATATATTCTTCGGGAGAATAGAAATCAAAATTCCTCCAGAGAGACTGGATACCCAGATAACCATTATAACTGACTTCCACCTTTCCGGCTTTACCGCGCTTGGTAGTTACCAATACCACACCGTCACTGGCACGTGCCCCATAAATAGCCTGCGACGCAGCATCCTTCAGAATTTCAACCGACTCAATATCGTCCGCACTCAACGTGCTAAACTCCGTTGCACTGGAAGGAGAACCATCTATGATATATAAAGGAGCATTGTCCGCACTGATAGAACGGGAACCGCGAATGGTAATCGAAGGAGTCGATCCCGGACGTCCGGAACTACTCGTTACATTCACACCTGCGGCACGTCCACGCAGCATATCAGCCACATTGCCGGCAGGAAAGGTTTTCATTTCATCCGCTTTGACCGAGGCTACCGAAGTTGCCACGTCACTTTTACGCTGAACGCCATAGCCGACAACGACTAATTCATCGAGCATTTTCGACTCTTCTACCATATCCACATTCAGTACCGTTTTCGTACCGACACGTATCTTCTGTTCCTTATATCCTATACAAGAGAAAACAAGGGTAGATTTTGCAGATACACTGATTGAATATTTTCCATTTACATCCGTCACTGTACCGTTAGTAGTCCCCTCCTCCATAATATTAGCTCCGGGGATTGGTCCAAGTGCGTCTGTCACAACTCCAGAAACTCTGACGTTTTGAGCACTAACCTCTAAAGAGATAAGAAAGGCTGTCAGGAACACAGCCCATTTAATTACGATGTTTTTCATACTATGTAATAATTTGAATGATTACAGCGCAAAAATCCAAATAATTAGTGATTTCGAATAATAGAATCGTCCGTATAAAAGTTCAAATAGTACAATTCTCACCAGGAGACAAATACATAAGACGCTATATATTAAGCGTTTGTGTATTTCCTCCGGTAAGCAGCCGGAGTAATATCATAAGCATTCTTAAAACATCGGATAAAATAACTTGGATTAGAAAAACCGTAATCAAATGCTATATCAGCAATCAGGGCATTGGGATCATTGATTAATTTTTCTGTTGCCTTTTTCAGTCTCAAAGATAAAATAAAGTCATTCGGGGTCTGTCCGGTCAATGCTTTCAGTTTGGTGAAAAGCAAAGTTCTGCTCATGCACATCTCACGTGCAAAAGTGGCTACGTCAAAGTCTGCGTTATCAATATAAGATTCCACAATCGCCGTAGCATCCATCAGCATCTTTTTATCGATCGGATTAAACGGAAGGTCTTCCACTTTAGGTTCATCATTCCGGGCAAACCGCTGCTGGAGCAGTTTACGAGTCTGGATGATATTGTTGCAACGGGCCACCAATATCTTGATATTGAAAGGTTTGGAGATATAATCATCCGCTCCCGTCTGCAAGCCCTCTAAGGTATGTTCTTCCCGGTTGCGGGCAGTCAGCAATACCACAGGAATATGGCTGGTCTGCAAATTGCTTTTCAACTTCTCGCACATCTCCAGGCCGGACATAACGGGCATCATAATATCACTCACAATCATCTGTGGTTGTAGTGAAGAAGCCTGCTCCAATCCTTCCTGCCCGTCGGCAGCCGTATATACATCATATATTTGTTCAAAAATCTGTGCCAACACCTTACGCATCTCCGGGTTATCCTCCACAATCAGTATTTTCACCGTTTTATCCGGCTTCACCATTTCCGAGATTTCTTGAGGCTCTATTACATAATGTCCGGCAACGCGTTCATCTGCAGAGGAAGATGCTTCCACATTCACATTTGCATCCCGGTGAAGAGTAACGATAAAAGACGTTATTCCATTCGGCTCACTTTCCACTCCGATAGTTCCCTGATGCAATTCCACAATTCCTTTCGCCATTGCCAACCCGATACCCGATCCTTTGACTGTCTGTGTAGTTGTTGCCGAGTCATCCTGCCAAAACCGTTCAAATACATGTTTGATCTTGGACTTTTCGATACCGACACCTAGATTATTGACTGAAATCACAATGTCATTCTCTCCTTCCGCTACCAATTCTACAGAAATCCAGTCACCGGGCTTCGTATATTTAAAAGCATTGGACAATAGATTATAGAATACTTTCTCTATCTGCGTCTTGTCAATATACAAATCCGCTTCTTTCAAAGTGGAAGAAAAGCGGAGATCGATCTTATTCAGCTGCGCATAACTATAGAAAGAACAACAAATCTCCTCTATCACCGCAACAATATTCTCTTTGGAAATTTTCAATTTCAGATATCCCTGATCCTGCTTACGGATATCAATCACTTCATCCACCAGATTATTCATCCGGCGGGAGTTCTTATAAATCTCCAAAATTTTATTATACACCTCGGGGATCATGTCTTTATGCATCAGGAGCATCTCAAGCTGACTGGATATAAGCGTTAACGGAGTACGGAACTCATGCGATACATTGGTAAAGAAACGTAGTTTGGACTGATTCACATTTTCGATATACTCTTTTTCCCGTTTCTCGGCCAATAGAGAATGTTGCAAGGTTTTCCGTATCCAGAACATACGGATAATATAACCTGCAATAAGGATACCTGCCAATATCATCAGCAAAATAAACCATGCTCGTTGATAAACGGGAGCCTCCACTATCAGCTCAAAACTGGCAGAAGGTGCTTCCTGGTCGTGAATGCGCAACTGGTCGCCACGAACATGAAAAGTATAACGCCCCGGATGAAGATTGGTATAAGTAACCATCGTATTATCTCCCGCCTTCATATATTCGTTATCAAATCCTTCAAGTTTATATTCCAGACCGATATTGGAAATATTATTCAGGGTATTGCTCGCTATCTCAAAAGTGACGGAAGAATACCTGGGCGGCAATACTAATTGATGTTCATACAATACCGTTTCCTTGATAAGTCCCAACGAATCAAGTGGTTGTATTTCCGTATTATCCACAAGCACTCGTTTTACGAACACATTATAATCCACAGACTGCTTGTTCAGTTTCTCCTGGGCTATGGAAACGATACCTGCCAGTCCACAGACATAAATATCGTGGTCGGACGTAATGTACAGCCCTCCGTCATTCACGTTATTCAAGGGAAAATCACTCTGCCTGTTATAGTTCTCGAATGTAGTAGTGGCTAGATTGAATTTAGAGAAACCGCCATTCGTTGCCACATAAATGGAACCGTCCAGCGGACTCTCTACCAATCCGGTGATAAATCCATTCTCCAATCCCTGCTTCGCTCCGTATCCAACAAAGGTGTCTTTCTTCTTATCGAATAGATAAATTCCCGATCCCGTCGATCCCAGCCATATACGTCCTTTTCTATCACATAGAATATGATTAATGTGGTGCTGTGCCGTGCTCTGCGCTATTTGGGAGAAAGGATAACTACGGGAAGTACCCGCTTTCAAATTGACCCGTATCAAATCAAAAGAAGTGGTCAGCCATAAATCCCCTTCTTTATCAAACGTCATATCCCAAACCTGCGACAAATGTCTGGAAGCTAAAGAAGGATGTTCGAAATGATGTAACCGGAGATGTTTTTTATCCAATACAAGCAGCCCACCCTTGGCTGCTATCAATAAGGAATCATGACCGGCAAACTCTATCATTTTTACCAGATTATAGGCCCTGTCGACTGTTTTTCCTTCCGGAGTATCGATATTTTCCGTAATAGATTCTATATGTCCGGTCGACAGGTTAATCCGATTGATGCCCTGATAAAGCGAAGCTACCCAAAGATAATCCGGTTCTTTCTCATAATACAAAGACTTCACAATCTTAAAAGACAGCTCTTGAGCATATAAATGTTTAAGCGGAAAAAAGCGTTTGGCATATTTATCATAGTAGTTCAATCCACTTCCTTCACTTGCAAACCAGATCCGCCCGGAACAGTCTTCGGCAATGGAACTGATGATATAGGAATTCAAATGCCCGCCAACAGCCGTAGACGAACGGTAAAAGTGATAAGCATCATTCGCTACATTATAATATTGTATTCCCTGATAGAAAGTGCCCAGCCATAAAGTTCCCGAAGTGTCGTAATGCATCGAAATGATGGAACGTATATCGGCTGCCTCCACATTCAAGTCATATTCATAATCCGTAAACTCTCCGGTAGAGAGATTTAAAGTCTGCAAACCGGCGTAAGTTCCGATATACAGAAGACTATCATTGGCTTGTGTCACATGACGCACATTATCATGGTTGATTGTATTATCAGCCACTTTATTATATCTGTAATGAGTAAGCTCCCCATTTGCCTCCAACCGGGTAAGTCCCCGATTTCTGGTAGCTATCCAGATGCTCCCGTCTCTGTCTTCCGTAATCGAATTAACAGCCCCCACATCAATATGACGGGTGATATGAGCAGCCTGATCGATACAGTAAATACCCTTGGAAGAAGTACCCACCACCACGGTTTGATTCTGACGAACCATTAGACTGTTCATCAATATATCCTCTCCGTCCGAAGGGAATGAAAAGAATAACTCGGGCACTTGGTTGAGATCACGATAACGGTAGATTTCTTTTCCGGTAGCTATCCACAATGCGTCGTGCGCATAGCAGATTCCTGCAACTTCTCCTTCACGCAACACCTTAAAGCGGTTCAAACGCATGTCATAAAGAGTCACACTCTGCAAACTACGGATAAAAAGCAATCCTTCCTTGTTTCCGCAAACCTGCCGGATATTATTTATATTGATTGAATAGGGATTGGCGTTATCCGGTTTGAAGACTTCAAATTTACGACCGTCAAAGCGGTTCAGTCCGTCTTGAGTACCAATCCATAAAAATCCGAATTCATCCTGATAGAAACAATTGACCGTTTGATGCGAAAGTCCTTGCCTCACGTCTTTAAAACGCATATTGATATCCTTTGTCACATTTGCCATGCAACAAAGTCCCGATATAAACAGGCAATAAATAACAAGAAAGTTAGCTTTGGTCATCTGTGTTTTTCGATAATTCGGATACAATATTCGGGAAAATCCAAGATATATGCAAGTGTTTATGCAAAAACCTGATTGACTATTGCCTGTTAATTATTCCTCAGACTGCGTATAACTAATCTCCCGATCGAATAAAATTAGTCGTCTGACAGTTGATTCTTTTTCGTCTGACAGTTGTCAGACGAAAGTTCAACAGTAGTCAGACGCAAGTTTAACAATTGTCAGACGATTAATTTTATGCATAAACAAGATTAGTATCCTCTTCACTAAGAAATAGTTTTTAGCATACGAAAGATTAAATTATACTACCAACCGCCTAAACGCTTGTTTATCATTGGTGAACTGCGTACTTTTGCACGCCATTAAAAAAAAGCAAAACAATGACCAACAAAACCAAAGGTTTTATCTATGGAGCGATTGCCGCTGCCAGCTACGGTATGAATCCTCTTTTTGCACTTCCGCTCTATGCAGCCGGAATGAATGTCGATACCGTTTTATTCTACCGGTACTTCTTTGCGACAATCGTATTGGGTATTCTGATGAAAATGCAGCACCAGTCTTTTGCGCTTCATAAGGCAGACGTCTTGCCCTTAGTCATTATGGGATTGCTATTCTCTTTTTCATCACTACTTTTGTTTATGAGCTATAATTATATGGATGCCGGTATTGCTTCTACCATTCTCTTTGTCTATCCGGTGATGGTAGCAGTCATTATGGGGATATTCTTCAAAGAAAAGATTTCCGCAATTACCGTTTTTTCCATCCTGCTGGCACTTTCTGGTATCGCCTTGCTCTATCAGGGAGACGGAAACAAACCGCTGTCGACTTTGGGAATTATCTTTGTTCTGCTGTCCTCACTCTCTTATGCTATATATATAGTAGGTGTGAACCGTTCGACGCTGAAAAACCTGCCGACCACCAAGCTCACATTCTATGCCATTTTGTTCGGACTATCGGTTTATATCGTCCGTTTAAATTTTTGTACGGAACTGCAAATAATACCGTCAGCCTGGCTCTGGGCCGACGTGCTGACACTAGCCATTCTGCCAACTGCCGTATCTCTGATCTGTACCGCACTCGCCATCCATTATATAGGCTCTACCTCAACAGCCATATTGGGTGCTCTGGAACCGGTGACAGCTCTATTTTTCGGTGTTCTCCTGTTTCACGAAAAACTGACTCCCCGGTTAATGGTAGGTATTTTAATGATTATCACCGCTGTTACCTTGATTATCATCGGTAAGTCGCTCATAAAAAAGATGGGAATGCTGTTGCAGATGAACAAAAAATAATATACTTTTGCTACTTAATCAATCAAAATGCAATTTTAAATCTCAAAAAATATGGTAGACGTAAAGACTTGCCTTGACAATGCACAAGAAAAAATGGATATGGCCATCATGTATCTGGAAGAAGCACTGGCACATATCCGCGCTGGAAAAGCGAGTGCCCGCTTATTAGATGGTATCCGCGTAGATTCTTACGGAAGTATGGTGCCTATCAGCAATGTAGCAGCAATTACTACTCCGGACGCCCGCAGTATCGTAATCAAGCCGTGGGATAAAAGCATGTTCCGTGTCATCGAAAAAGCAATCATCGACTCTGACCTCGGTATCATGCCTGAAAACAATGGTGAAATGATCCGTATCGGTATTCCTCCTTTGACGGAAGAACGTCGTAAACAACTGGCAAAACAGTGTAAAGGAGAAGGTGAAACGGCTAAAGTTAGTGTACGTAACGCTCGTCGTGACGGTATCGACGCACTGAAGAAAGCTGTAAAAGACGGATTGGCAGAAGACGAACAGAAGAATGCGGAAGCCAAACTGCAAAAAATCCATGATAAGTATATCAAGCAAATCGATGATATGCTGGCTGAAAAGGATAAAGAAATTATGACTGTTTAATTAGTTGAGAATTGATAGTTGAGAGTTGATAGTTACTATGCAGTTACTGGATAATGCAACCAATTCTCAACTATCAACTATTAACTATCAACTAAATAAATGAAGGGATTAGTAATCAAAAACACGGGTAGTTGGTATCAGGTGAAAACCGATGACGGACAATCTATCGAATGTAAAATCAAAGGTAATTTCCGACTGAAAGGGATTCGCAGCACTAATCCTGTAGCAGTAGGCGATCGTGTTCAGATTATACTTAATCAGGAAGGCACTGCTTTTATCAGCGAAATAGAAGATAGAAAGAACTACATCGTTCGCCGTTCTTCCAATCTTTCCAAACAATCCCACATCCTTGCCGCCAATCTCGATCAGTGTATGCTGGTGGTAACGATCAATTATCCCGAAACTTCCACTATTTTTATTGATCGATTCCTCGCATCCGCAGAGGCCTATCGTGTTCCCGTCAAACTGGTATTTAATAAGGTAGATGCTTACGACGAGGACGAACTCCGCTATCTGGACGCACTCATCAACTTATATACACAGATTGGCTATCCCTGCTTCAAAGTTTCCGCAAAGAACGGTAATGGAGTGGAGGAAATCAAGAAAGCTCTGGAAAGCAAAATCACCTTATTCTCCGGACATTCGGGAGTCGGCAAATCAACTCTTATCAATTCCATACTGCCGGGCATAGAAACCAGAACCGGCGAGATTTCTTCTTACCATAACAAAGGAATGCATACCACCACTTTCTCCGAGATGTTTCCCGTAGAAGGGAACGGTTATATTATCGACACTCCGGGCATCAAAGGCTTCGGCACATTCGATATGGAGGAAGAAGAGATCGGACACTATTTTCCTGAAATATTCAAAATTTCTGCCGACTGCAAATATGGTAACTGCACCCACCGTCATGAACCGGGATGTGCCGTACGCAAAGCAGTGGAAGAACATCTCATCAGCGAATCCCGCTATACCTCTTATCTAAATATGTTGGAAGATAAAGAGGAAGGGAAATACCGGGCTGCCTACTGATTAACTCTTTTTTACTTTTTTCTTCTTTAAACCTTTCCCTTTGGGAGAAGTCTAATCTTTGATGACATATAATATAATTGCTATATACAATACTAAACCATGAATAAGAAGACTAAGTGGGGCATCATTATTCTTGTTGGTGCCGGAATCATCGGTGGAGGAATCTACTCACAATTACCGAAAAAAAACGACGAACTAGCAGCCGCCGACAAAGTAATGAGCGGCAATCAGAAAAGAGGGAAACAAGTACTAAATGTAAATGCCAAGGTCATAAAACCGCAATCCCTGACAGATGAGTTTACCACTACCGGTGTGCTTCTGCCCGACGAAGAAGTGGATTTATCTTTCGAGACTTCGGGAAAAATTGTAGAAATCAACTTCGAAGAAGGAACAGCCGTAAAGAAAGGTCAATTACTAGCCAAGGTAAACGACCGACAGTTGCAGGCGCAATTGCAAAGATTGATTTCACAATTGAAACTGGCAGAAGACCGTGTATTCCGTCAGGACGCTTTGTTGAAACGGGATGCTGTCAGTAAAGAAGCCTACGAACAGGTTAAGACGGATTTAGCTACCCTGAACGCCGACATAGAAATTATAAAAACCAATATCGAACTGACTGAACTTCGCGCTCCGTTTGACGGAATTATCGGACTTCGACAAGTCAGTGTCGGTACGTATGCCTCTCCGACTACAGTGGTTGCCAAACTGACTAAAATCGCTCCATTGAAAGTGGAATTCTCCGTACCGGAACGTTATGCCAAGCAAATCAAGAAGGGAACTAACCTCAACTTCAGTGTGGAAGGAACGTTGGATGCTTTCGGCGCACAAGTATACGCTGTAGAATCGGCTATCGACCCGAATCTGCATCAATTTACCGCTCGTGCATTATACTCGAATGTTCATCATACCTTACTTCCCGGCCGTTACGCAAGCGTATTATTGAAAAAAGAAGAAATTCCTAATGCGATAGCCATCCCTACAGAAGCAATCGTGCCGGAAATGGGTAAGGATAAAGTCTATCTGTATAAATCAGGAAAAGCCGAACCGGTGGATATTATTACCGGCATCCGCACGGCATCTGAAGTACAGGCAATAAGAGGGCTGCACATAGGAGATACAATCATTACTTCAGGAACACTACAGCTCCGCACCGGACTTGCAGTCACACTTGACAATATTGATTAATAATACCAGCGCCCTATGAATATATCCGAATTAAGTATACGTCGCCCGGTATTAGCCACAGTATTAACGATCATTATCCTCCTTTTCGGATTCATCGGATACAACTATCTGGGTGTCCGCGAATATCCGTCAGTGGATAATCCGATCATTTCTGTCAGTTGCTCTTATCCGGGAGCTAATGCCGATGTTATCGAGAATCAGATAACCGAACCGTTGGAACAGAATATCAACGGTATTCCCGGTATCCGTTCTTTGTCCAGTGTGAGTCAACAGGGACAAAGCCGTATTACAGTAGAATTTGAGTTGTCCGTCGATTTGGAAACAGCAGCCAACGACGTGCGTGACAAGGTTTCACGTGCCCAACGTTATCTGCCTCGCGACTGTGACCCTCCGACTGTCTCAAAAGCGGATGCCGATGCCCAACCGATCCTGATGGTTGCTCTTCAAAGTGATAAACGTTCCCTGTTGGAATTAAGTGAAATAGCGGACTTGACTGTAAAAGAACAGTTACAGACCATTTCCGATGTAAGTAGTGTATCTATCTGGGGAGAAAAGCGTTACTCCATGCGTCTCTGGCTCGACCCGGTTAAAATGGCCGGCTACGGAATCACTCCTATCGACGTTAAAAACGCCGTAGACAATGAGAATGTGGAACTTCCTTCCGGTAGTATCGAAGGAAATACCACCGAGCTGACTATCCGAACACTGGGATTGATGCATACCGCAGATGAATTCAATGATTTGATTATCAAAGAAGAGAATAACCGTATTGTCCGTTTCAGCGATATCGGACGTGCCGAACTGGGACCTGCCGACATCAAGAGTTATATGAAAATGAACGGTGTTCCGATGGTAGGTGTCGTTGTTATTCCACAGCCGGGAGCCAACCATATTGAGATTGCGGATGCGGTATACCAGCGTATGGAACAGATGAAAAAGGACTTGCCGGAAGACGTACACTATAACTACGGTTTTGATAATACCAAGTTTATCCGTGCGTCTATCAATGAGGTAAAGTCAACGGTGTATGAGGCTTTTGTACTCGTAATTATCATTATCTTCCTCTTCCTGCGTGACTGGCGCGTTACATTGGTGCCTTGTATCGTAATTCCTGTCTCCCTTATCGGTGCATTCTTCGTCATGTATCTGGCCGGATTCTCCATCAATGTGCTTTCCATGCTCGCCATCGTACTATCGGTGGGACTGGTGGTAGATGATGCCATCGTTATGACGGAAAATATATACATCCGTATTGAGAAAGGAATGGCTCCGAAAGAAGCGGGCATAGAAGGAGCCAAAGAAATTTTCTTTGCCGTTATTTCAACGACTATCACACTGGTAGCGGTATTCTTCCCGATCGTCTTTATGGACGGAATGACGGGACGACTGTTCCGTGAGTTCAGTATCGTAATTTCCGGTTCGGTTATTATTTCCTCATTTGCCGCATTGACTTTCACACCGATGCTGGCAACGAAATTGCTCATAAAACGGGAAAAGCAGAGTTGGTTCTATGCCAAAACAGAACCATTCTTTGAAGGAATGAACCGGCTATACAGTCGGTCACTTGCCGCTTTCCTCGGCAAACGCTGGATCGCTCTCCCATTTACTTTCATCACGATTTGCCTGATTGGTATTCTATGGAATGCAGTTCCTGCGGAAATGGCTCCACTTGAAGACCGTTCGCAAATCAGTATCAATACACGAGGAGCAGAAGGTGTCACTTATGAATATATCCGGGATTATACGGAAGATATCAATCAGCTGGTAGACTCCATTCTTCCTGATGCGGAATCAGTGACTGCCCGTGTATCTAGTGGTAGCGGAAACGTGCGTATCACATTGCATGACATGAAAGACCGTAACTACACACAGATGGAAGTTGCCGAGAAGATTTCGAAAGCGGTGCAGAAGAAAACGATGGCGCGTTCATTCGTGCAACAACAGTCTTCTTTTGGTGGACGTCGTGGAAGTATGCCTGTTCAATATGTACTTCAGGCTACCAATTTGGAAAAGTTGGAAGAAGTACTGCCTAAGTTTATGGCTAAAGTATATGAGAATCCTGTCTTCCAGATGGCGGACGTCGATTTGAAGTTCAGTAAGCCGGAAGCACGTATCCAGATCAACCGCGACAAGTCCAGTATTATGGGAGTAAGTACCAAAAATATTGCTCAAACGCTGCAATATGGATTGAGCGGTCAGCGTATGGGATATTTCTATATGAACGGTAAGCAATATGAGATTCTTGGTGAAATCAACCGCCAGCAACGAAACAAGCCGGCTGACTTGAAAGCAATTTACGTTCGTAGCAACAGTGGGGATATGATTCAGTTGGATAACTTGATTGAGTTGGAAAGCGGTATTGCTCCTCCAAAGTTATATCGCTATAACCGTTTTGTGTCAGCTACGATTTCTGCAGGATTGGCAGATGGAAAAACAATCGGGCAAGGTTTGGACGAGATGGATAAGATTGCCAAGGAAACACTGGACGATACTTTCCGCACTGCCCTGTCGGGAGACTCGAAAGAATATCGTGAAAGTTCCTCCAGTCTGATGTTCGCCTTTATCCTGGCTATCCTTTTGATTTACCTGATTCTGGCAGCCCAGTTTGAAAGTTTCAAAGATCCATTGATTATCATGTTGACAGTGCCGCTGGCTATTGCCGGAGCTTTGGTCTTCATGTATTTCGGAGATATTACGATGAATATTTTCAGTCAGATCGGTATTATCATGCTGATCGGTCTGGTGGCGAAGAACGGTATTCTTATTGTAGAATTTGCCAATCAGAAACAGGAAGCCGGAGAGGATAAAATGAGCGCCATCAAAGATGCTGCCCTTCAACGCCTCCGTCCGATTCTGATGACAAGTGCCTCTACGGTTTTGGGACTTATCCCGCTGGCATTTGCCACCGGAGAAGGTTGTAACCAGCGTATTGCCATGGGTACGGCGGTAGTGGGTGGTATGGTCGTATCCACTCTGCTTACGATGTACATTGTACCGGCTATTTACAGTTACATTTCGACTAACCGAATCAAAAAACTACAAGAATGAAACAGAAAGGAATTTGCATGAAACGCATCATTTATATCACCATTGCATGTGCCTTCTTATCAGTCTCTTTTGCAAAGGCACAAGTTCTCACTCTCAAGGAGTGTCTGGAAGAAGGATTGCAAAACAATTACTCTTTACGTATCATCCATAACGAAGAGCAGATCAGCAAAAACAACGCAACGTTGGGAAATGCAGGTTACCTGCCTACACTGGACTTCTCTGCCGGATATACCGGAAACCTGGACAATATTGAGACCAAGGCGCGTGCTACCGGAGAAATAACAAAGAACAACGGAGTCTACGATCAGACAGTTAATGTCGGTCTTAACCTCAACTGGACTATTTTCGACGGATTCAATATCAGTACCACCTACAAACAGTTGAAAGAGCTGGAACGTCAGGGGGAAACCAACACGCGTATTGCCATTGAAGATTTTATCGCTGCCCTGACTTCCGAATACTATAATTTTATCCAGCAGAAGATTCGTCTGAAAAACTTTCATTATGCAATGTCACTTTCCAAAGAGCGCTTGCGCATAGCCGAGGCTAGTCACCTGGTCGGTAAGTTTTCAGGGCTGGATTATCAGCAGGCAAAGGTGGATTTCAATGCAGACAGTGCCCAATACATCAAACAACAGGAATTGCTACATTCTTCACGCATCCAGTTGAATGAACTGATGGCTAACAACAATGTCAATCAAAACATTATTATCAAAGACTCCACTATCGACGTACACAGCGACTTGCAATTTGATGATTTGTGGAATTCTACGTTAGCAACCAATGCTTCTTTGCTCAAGGCCGATCAAAACACAGTACTTGCCCAATTGGACTACAAGAAAATAAACTCACGCAACTATCCATATCTCAAATTAAATACCGGATATGGATATACGTTCAACAAGTATGACATCAATGCAAACAGCAGAAGAGGTGAACTGGGCTTCAATGCCGGAATAACTGTCGGTTTTAATATCTTCGACGGTAATCGTCGCCGCGAAAAGAGAAATGCAAGTCTGGCTTTCAAGAATCGTCGCCTGGAACGACAGGACTTGGAATTAGCACTTCGCTCTGATCTCAGTAACCTATGGCAAGCCTATCGCAACAATCTTCAATTGCTGAATCTGGAACGTCAAAACCTGATAACCGCCAAAGATAATCACGATATTGCCATGGACCGTTATATACAGGGAGACCTCTCCGGTTTTGAAGTGCGTGAAGCACAAAAAAGTTTGTTAGATGCAGAGGAACGCATCCTCTCTGCTGAATATAATACGAAACTTTGCGAAATATCCCTGTTACAAATCAGCGGAAAGATTACGAAATATCTGGAATAAGGAAGTAGTTTCCATTTATTTTTTGATTGGGTTAATCTTCTTATCGGGAGGGTTAACCCAATTTTTACTCTATAAAAAACAGTTATTACATATCAGTATTTTTCTTTCTTCATACATTTGCATACTATAAAAACATTAAATAATAAAGCCATGAGAAAACCAGGTCTTTTCTTACTGCTACTTTTTATCCTGACAAACGCCTCAGCCCAAAAAGCAACAGACTACAGAAAACAACAAAATTACAAAGAATGGGTACACATCGCTCCTAAATTTGACGACGATTTCTTCAAGACGGAAGAAGCCCAACGCATTGGTGACAACGTGTTACTGTATCAGCAAATCACCGGAGGATGGCCAAAAAATATCTATATGCCGGCAGAACTGACAGAACAGGAATATAAAGCGGCACTAAAAGCCAAAGAGGATATCAACCAAAGCACAATCGACAACAATGCCACCACGACAGAAATAGAATATCTGGCACGACTTTATCTGGCTACACAGAAAGAGAAATATAAAGAAGGAGTGCTGAACGGTATTCAATATCTGCTCAAATCGCAGTATGAAAACGGAGGATGGCCTCAATTTTATCCACGTCCCAAAGGTTATTATGTACAAATCACCTACAATGACAATGCAATGGTAAGAGTCATGAATCAACTTCGGAGCATATACGAAAAGAAAGCTCCATATACTTTTCTTCCTGACAATATCTGCGAACAAGCACGCAATGCATTCAACAAAGGTATAGAGTGTATACTCAAAACGCAGGTGTGCCAAAATGGTGAATTAACAGTATGGTGCGCCCAACACGACCGTGTCACTTTGGAACCCTGCAAAGCACGTGCTTATGAACTTCCGTCACTAAGCGGACAAGAGTCGGACAATATTGTATTGCTGTTGATGTCACTTCCTAATCCATCCACAGACATTGTAAAATCCATAGAAGGAGCAATCAAATGGTTCCAAAAGTCTAAAATAAAAGGAATACAGAAGGAATATTTCACTAACGGTGAAGGTAAAAAAGACTATCGTATGGTTCCCTGTGAAGACTGTCCAACTCTCTGGGCACGTTTTTATGAACTGGAAACGAATCGGCCTTTTTTCTGCGACCGTGACGGCATTAAAAAATATGATATATCGGAAATCGGGCATGAGCGCCGGAATGGTTATAGTTGGTATAACAAAGATGGTAGTAAGGTATTGAAGAGATATGAAAAATGGAAAAAAGAACAGAACAAGTAATCACAAATGATGAAAGGCTGATATCTACACTACAAAAATAAATATCCGGAAAGTCTTTAAGTCCTCAAAAGATGAAATCCCCTCACTACATTGCAGAGTGAGGGGATTTTATAAATTCAGGGCATTTAGCCTCTTCTTAAAGTTTTATCCCAACAGGTTAAAACCGGTTATTTTGTGCAATTCCACGGTTTCAACTGTTTGAAGAAGTCATTACCCTTATCATCCACCAAGATAAATGCAGGGAAGTTTTCTACTTCAATTTTCCAGATGGCTTCCATACCCAATTCCGGATATTCCACACATTCGATGCTCTTGATGTTATTCTGTGCAAGGATAGCTGCCGGACCTCCGATAGAGCCAAGATAGAAACCACCATATTTCTTACAAGCATCTGTCACTTGCTGGCTACGGTTACCTTTTGCCAACATGACCATGCTGCCGCCATGACTTTGGAACAGTTCTACATAAGAGTCCATACGTCCTGCTGTAGTAGGACCCATAGAACCACAAGCCATGCCTTCCGGAGTTTTTGCCGGACCTGCATAATAAATAGGATGATCCTTAATATATTGTGGCAAGTCTTCGCCGCGATCCAAACGTTCTTTCAGTTTAGCATGGGCGATGTCACGACCTACGATGATCGTTCCGTTCAATGACAGACGAGTAGCTACCGGATATTTAGTCAGCTCTTTCAGGATTTCAGGCATCGGACGGTTCAGGTCGATCTTTACAACATCACCTTCACCTGCTTGACGCAGTTCTACAGGAATAAGTTCGCCCGGATTTGAATCCAGTTTCTCAATCCAGATACCTTCCTTATTGATTTTACATTTGATGTTACGGTCGGCAGAGCAAGATACTCCCAAGCCTACCGGACAAGAAGCACCGTGACGAGGCAAACGGATGATGCGTACGTCATGAGCAAGATATTTACCTCCGAATTGCGCGCCCAATCCAATTTTGTGAGCTTCTGCCAAAACTTCTTTTTCCAGTTCGATGTCGCGGAATGCACGGCCATATTCGTTTCCAGTAGTCGGCAAGTTATCATAGAAATGAGTAGAAGCCAGCTTCACTGTCAATAAGTTCTTTTCAGCAGAAGTTCCACCGATCACGAAAGCGATATGATAAGGAGGGCAAGCGGCTGTTCCCAATGTTTTCATTTTTTCAACCAGGAATGGAACCAGTGTACCGGGATTCAGGATCGCTTTTGTTTCCTGATACAAATATGTCTTGTTGGCAGAACCACCACCTTTTGTTACGCAAAGGAATTCGTATTCCATACCTTCGGTAGCTTCGATGTCAATCTGTGCAGGGAGGTTACATTTTGTATTTACCTCATCATACATATTCAAAGGCGCATTCTGTGAATAACGCAAGTTCTCTTCAGTGTATGTTTTATATACGCCCAGTGAAAGCGCTTCTTCATCAGAATATCCAGTCCATACCTGCTGTCCTTTTTCACCATGGATAATAGCAGTACCAGTGTCCTGACAGAAAGGAAGTACACCTTTTGAAGCAACTTCCGCGTTACGCAGGAAAGTCAATGCCACATACTTATCGTTTTCACTTGCTTCCGGATCACTCAGAATCTTAGCAACTTGTTCGTTGTGCGAACGACGAAGCATGAATGATACATCACGAAAAGCTGCATTAGCCATCGCAGTCAAACCTTCTTTCTCAATTTTCAGGATAGGATTTCCTTCAAACTCGCTTACTGATACATAGTCTTTTGTAAGCAGATAATACTCAGTTGTATCTTTTCCCTTTTCAAACATGGGCTGATACTTAAACGGAGGTGTTGCCATAAGTTTCTTATTTTATTACGTAATGTTAGTTAGTGTGGCAAAGGTAGTAATTAAGAATGAAGAATGGCGAATGATGAATGAAGAATTAAGAATGAATAACGGAGAAAAGCAGGAACAGCAAAAGACAATCATAAACAATAAACAACGAGCGGTAAACAAGCTATGCCATTCATTGACATCTGCCGTTCACCACTCACTATTTTATTTACAGTTTGCTATTTATCATATCCTGTTTATCATCCACAGTTCGCCATCTGCCACTCCTATTATGATTCGATTGCTTCAATCCGTTTGATTAACTCGTTTCCAAGAGCTGTTTTATCTTCAATATGTTTCAAGACGGCAGTCACAAAGGTATTACTTTCGAAATCACCGCGTACTTGCTCAAAATCCTGCTTCATTTCGTCGTGGGAGCCGTCAGCACCAAATCCGGTCATGGAAGACAACGAAAATTCTTTCTTGGCATCCTCATATACCATCTTATCCAATCCGACAACAGCTTGCTGCCACGCTTTCACAATACCGATGATATCTTGTGCCGTAATCGTTTCCGGATCTAAGCCATAGAATTCCTGAATCTTATGATAAGCCCATGTCCATTCATAGGTATAATAATTCTCGTGCATTTCCGCGAAACTTGCATTGATGGATTTCAAACGATTGACTGTTCCATTCTCAATACCATCCAACAATCGGTCGATTTCACTCTTGGGAGCAATCAGTCCGGAAACATCCACCCATTCGCCAAGTCCGATTTCCGTGTCAGGTTTCAGTCGCTGACGGATTTCTTCATTGGTCTGGAAATTAATACCCTCCAATCGTTTTATGATGGAGTTTCCCAAGAACTTGTGAATGGCGATTTCATAAAAACGAATTCCGTTATTCAGAGAAGAGTTCTTGATTTTAGCACTCTGGTAGGAGTAGATCTCTGAAGTTTCACCGGATACACGTTTCAATTCTTTCAAAATGGAACGTCCTTTAAACATCTTCTGAATGGTATAAGGACTCAGCAGGTTATAATTGATATAATCCAGCCGGTTCGGATCTTTTCGCTTATCACGCTTTGGCCATTTCTGTGCGTCACGGATAGTACCTACACTTCTCAAATTAACTCCCGGAACCAGATAAGTGGTATTCCGCTGCTCTATCAGGTAAGAGAAAGGAAGATTGGAAGTATCGGCATGATTAACATGACGTCCCATTACCAAAGAGAAAGCCCCGACACGTGCCGGCCACAGGATATATGAATCGGAAGTGGTCTTCGCTCCTCTCTCCATCGTTCCCTGATGGATAGGACCTAACTTATACATGTGATTACTCTGATTGGACCCCGAACCCGCATTCATAAACGAGAACATACCGGCAATCAATAAAGTAGATTTATGGTGTGTCACAGTGAAAGGACCTGCAAAAATAGCACATGCCTCACCGTTCTCTCCCTGACAATTACTGAAGAATAAAGAATCGGAAGCGGAATAATTGTGTCCCAGTTTACAGGATTGTCCGACGAAACAACGAGTCAACATCGTGCCGTCATCCACTTTAGAGCCGGAAGAGATGATAAAGTCATCACAGATTACACCATGTCCGATATGTACAGGTGCCGTCACATTACTATTGACGCTGCCATTGGATAAGCGGCAGGTCCCACAGATATGGCAGTAATCACCAATCCGGACATTCTTGATCGAGCCCGTATTGAGAATCATCACATGATTGCCAATACTGCCGACAGCAGAAGCATGTTTATTGGAATAATAATCCGCAATAGATTTCATACGGTTTATCAGCTCGGGACGATGGCGGTACAGTGCAAGAATATATGCCTGGTGCGCAGACAATTTATCGTTCATCAACACCTCACGGCCTCCTGTTTCATTCAAGACAGCCACTTCTACCCCATTACCAAAAGTGCTTAACCTATCCACTAAAATAATATCTACATTCTCAATGAAGGTGTCACTGCCAATCTCATAATTAGCAATATAGTTCTGTATATTCTCAATACAGCAGTTATCGCCCACCGACACATTGTGCAACGTCACATGACGTAATCCCGAATGTTTCTTGATTCCCCCCGGCAATGTAAATTCAGCTTCGAATACCCCCAGTTTTACTTCACCCGAGAAACGGGTATGATGGACGTACTCACAATTAAAACCCTCTGCCACTGATACATTTCCCCAATCATCGGCCAGACATGACTGGCTCTTCAACTGAAGTATCTCATCTTCAGTCAATCTACGATAGTCTTTCATCTTAATAATGTGTTAATGTGCCCATATGCCAATGTGCCAATTCTGATGCAGTATGCGCAACCAATTGGCACATCAGCACATTAGCATATTGATTATTCTTCCTCTTCTTCGTAGGTCTGATAAAGAAAATCGTTATAGGGATATTTCTGAACGTGTAATTCTTTCACTCGCTGATAAACTACATTTTTCAGTTCGTCTATATTGATTCGTTCGCGGGCGGAAATAAAGAGGCAGTTATCCTCCATTTTTGCCATCCACGTCTTCATCAGTTCTTCGAGTGTTAAGTTTTCCTTTGTTCGGGGGGTAAGGTCGTCCGGCGCTTTCTCCACGTAGGTGTAAGCGTCTATTTTATTAAATACAAGTATCATAGGTTTGCCACTGCCTCCAATCTCTGCCAGGGTCTTGTTCACCACCTCAATCTGTTCCTCAAATCCGGGGTGGGAAATATCGACTACGTGCACAAGCAAATCTGCTTCACGTACCTCATCCAGGGTAGATTTAAAAGATTCTACCAAGTCGGTAGGTAACTTGCGAATAAACCCTACTGTATCTGACAACAGGAACGGTAGATTATCGATAATCACTTTGCGCACAGTAGTGTCTAAAGTAGCGAACAGTTTGTTTTCCGCAAACACTTCACTCTTGGAGAGAAGATTCATCATGGTTGATTTTCCCACATTGGTATAACCAACCAGTGCAACACGTATCATGCGTCCGCGATTCTTGCGTTGGGTAGCTTTCTGCTTGTCAATCTCCGCCAGACGTTCTTTCAGCAATGACATACGGTTCAGGATGATACGGCGGTCCATCTCAAGCTGTGTTTCACCCGGACCACGAAGTCCCACGGAACCTTTGCCACCACCGGCACCGGAACCACCTCCCTGGCGTTCCAAGTGAGTCCAAAGCCGCTGCAAACGCGGCAACATATATTTATACTGTGCCAGTTCTACCTGTGTCTTCGCATTGGCTGTCTGCGCACGCATGGCAAATATATCAAGAATCAGTGAAGTACGGTCCAGTATCTTCACTTTCAGTTCAGCTTCAATATTACGAATCTGTTTCGCAGAAAGCTCATCATCAAAGATGACCATTCCTACTTCACGTTCTGCTTCCTCTTCGTCATGGATATATTGTCTGATTTCTTCCAACTTTCCTTTTCCAACATAAGTCACAGAGTTAGCCGTCGGCAACTTCTGTGTAAATCGTTTCACAACTTCCGCCCCAGCCGTCTCGGCAAGGAAAGCCAGTTCATCCAGATACTCGTTTGTTTTACGCTCATCCTGCGTCTGTGTGATGAGTCCTACAAGCACTGCTGTTTCTACTTTGGCTTCGGATATTACAAATTCTTTCATTCTTTACTTCTATTATATATAATAATGTGGGCGCAAATATAACAAAAAAAAAGAGGACAATGTTTTATTGTCCTCTTTTTCGTATCATTTATGGTAATTCAATTATAAATCAAACCATAGTTTTTCCCAGATTTTCGGAGATTCTTTCGGTGCATTAATATTAGCTGTCATTTCTTCAGGACTATATTCCCATCTTCTGATCAATTCTTTTGAAGTTGCATCTTCCGGGACTTGCAATGTCGGGACCTCGTTTCCGGCAGTACCAGATCGCCTCCATTGTACAAACTCCTCAAACGGACGATCCATCAAATCAATCCATTGCTGCATATGAATCTCATACAGAGCTTTTTCCTGGGTCATCGTTGTCAATTCCGGTAAACCTGTAACATATGTATCAATATCGGATTCCGCAACTCCATAAAAAGCACATGCTTCACGAATTCCTTTCAGGTACAGTTCATTAGCTTTCGACAGATTTTGAGCAACTCCTAATCCGCGCGCATAAGCTTCTGCTTCCAAAAGTAGCTGTTCTTGACAAGAATAAATCAATTCCGGAGCGTCTCTTCTGAAAAGGTAGTTGCTTACAACAGATGACAGTAGATTTTCTTCATCATCCGTCTTTGCAGCCTCTCTATTACCCAACCCCCGGTATACACCATCCGCACCCGGTTCAAAATAACAGGGAATACGGGGATCATTACGTTCTTGCATCGGTTTCAACATATAATTGCTGGCAAAGAACAATATTTGTGTCCCCCCAACCAATTCTATAAGTTCATATTTAGGGTTCTGGTTACCCGGATCTGTAGAGTAAGGAAATACCAAATTGTCCGCTGCTGATGCAACCATTCCTCCAGCCTGCAGCAACGTACCAATAGCAGCAGCCTTAGAAGGGTCTTTATCTACCATAACCATCAATGTTCTGAATTTTAAAGACTTTGCCAAAGTCATCCATTTGTTCATATCACCTTTGTAATAGATATCGTACTCATCAATTGCATTAGCATCATTCAGATCTATAAGCTGTAATGCCTCATCAAGTAATGACAAAACACCATTCAATACACTTTCCTGAGAATCAAATTTCGGATATTTAATTGTTCCGTTCCAGGATTCTGTGAAAGGAATATCTCCCCACAACATCGTTGCCTCATACATATGCTCAGCCAAAAGAATCTTACACTGCGCAATAGCATTGTGATTCACCGGTTCTGACTCTTCTGCATTTTTAATAGCTAACATCAAATTATTGCCACCTACAGAATAATAATGTTTCCAGACATTCCCTGTACTATAAGGAGAAATAGTATATACAGATTCATCCCAGCCACCGTAATCAAGTCCACCATCAACTTGACACTGCGAACTCATAGATAAAGGAATATAAAAGTCACCACCAGTGCGTGTTCCAGCCCAGTTTACAGCTACATAGTTAAACAAATACCCGGGATCAACTTTCTCGGCAGTATTGGGATCATGGTTAATATCGAGCCAATCGCTACATGAAGTTAAACATGCCAAAGCGCTCAATGCGTATGTTAATATTTTCTTTTTCATTATCATATTCGTTTAAATCTTACAATGTTAATCTGACATTAAATCCAAAACTTCTGGTAGAAGGTATGCTGTTAAACTCTACACCACCCCCAATCTGAGAAGGACCGAAGAAGTTAGCTTCCGGATCAATATGTGGCACATGATCTTTAATAATCCATAAGTTACGTGCCTCAAAACCTAAATCCAATGATTTAACAAAAAAGCTCTTGAACCATTTGCGTGGGAAGCTATAAGACAACTGTACCTCTCTGAGTTTTACAAATGATGCATTATAGATATTCCCTTCATTATTACTAGAATTGGATATATGCTGCCAATAATCCTGCATACTTTTCACAGGAACATCATTAGGTCTATATGTTCCATCATCCTGAAGGATTACACCCGGCTCAATAAAGGAAGCATCTTCACGGTGAGCTATTGTTTCAGCAGCCAAACCGCTACTTCTTAAATTAGCTACAGTCTCTGAATACAAAGAACCTCCATGACGGATATCAATCAAGAAACTCAAGGTAACTCCCTTATAAGTAAATGTATTGTTGATTCCCATCGTAAAATCAGGATATACATCTCCTAAACGCACGTTATTAACAGTTTCTCTCAAACCTGTTTTAGAATTAATCACATAATTTCCTTGGTCATCACGTTTCCAACCCGTGCCATACAAGCCAAACGAATCTCCTTTAGCAGCCTTAATTTGTAAACCGCTCAGTCCACTCGTTAACGTATATTCATCAAGTCCTTCAGCTAACTCCTCCACTGTCTGCTTATTTGAAGCAAATGTTGCATCCAGGTCCCATTTAAAATCACGTGTTTCCACAGGAGTCAACCCCAAAGTTACTTCAACACCTTTATTGGCAATCTTCCCGGCATTAATATTATTGGCAAAGTAGCCTGTTGACAATGGGACATCAATACTTACAATCTGATTCTTTGTAATATTGCTATAATAAGTCATATCTAACCTAATTTTTCCACCGAAGAAACGCAAATCAGCTCCAACTTCAAAAGAACTTTGATTTTGCGGCTTCAAATTCTCATTTGGTAAGACACGAGGTCCCGTAAAGCCAACTAATCCCATATGGGGGAAAGTGTTAACATTACCCAGATATTGCAAAAAGTAAGTACTAGCGGGAGTATATTTAAATGCCAAATTGTACGGATCTTCATCACTACCCACATTAGCATAACTCAAACGAACCTTACCAAAATTCAGAATATCTTTGTTTTCCATCAACTCCGTAAAAATAAAACTACCACTTATGGAAGGATAGAAATAGGAACGATTATTGATCGGTAGAGTAGACGACCAGTCATTACGTCCTGTTACATTTACGAAAAGCATATCTTTGTATCCCAAACTAATATCTCCATATAAACCAACAAGACGTTTCTTTTCATAATAATTTACCGGAGTAGTAGACTTCGCATTAGTATATGTGTATAGCCCATCAACAACCAGATTCTGCGCCTGCACATTTTCATTCTTCCATTCCTCCTGATAGAGATTATGCCCCATCATTACCTTAAAATGATAGTCATTTGCAAAAGTCTTCTCGTAAGAAACCATTAAGTCATTATTTATAATTCTTTTATACAAATTCCAAGTCTGGAACTTTCCGTTCAAGGCTCCTACAGTACCTTTTGCATATACCTTACGCCTTCCTTCTGTGTAAAAATCTGTTCCGGCATTATTGGTGATAGTCAGTCCTTCAATCGGTTTATAAGTCAATGTGATATTACCAATCATACGATCTAAATTATTGGTAAACTTATTCTTATTAATAATCCAATATGGATTATTACTTTTACCTTCCGGATCTAATGTGATTTGCTTTCCATTCTCATCCACCCAATTCTTTTGAATATCATGTATATCAATAGTTCTCGGCAATCCATTAATCAATGGAATCAGTAGGTTACTATCATTTGCACCTTGCGCTGGACGACCTTCAGAGTCGGAACGTATATATTGAGCAGAAATACGACCTGTGAAGTTCTTAGTAAAATTCATACCCGCATTGACAGAAAAAGCGTATTTATTATAGTCAGATCCAGGTACAACACCAGTCTGATTAGTAGAAGTAAAGCTCAAACGGAAGTCCGCCTTTTCACCACCCCCCGCAACTGATACATTATTAATATAACTCATTCCCGTTTCATAGAAATCCTTTACATTATCAGGATTTGCCTTCAAAGTCACTTTATCACCTTTGTAATCTGTAAACTGCTGATCTTGTACCGATGAGATCTTCGGTCCCCAACCATTCAACATTTTCACATTATATACACCATAACTGCCTTGTGCATATTCATTTTGAAAGTCAGGTAACTTTAGTACATTTTCAAATCGTGTAGAAGAGTTTACTGTTACAAACACCGGTGAGTTCTTCTTTCCCTTCTTAGTAGTAATAACGATAGCACCATCCTTTGCACGCGCTCCATACAATGCTGTTGCAGCTGCTCCCTTCAATACATTGATAGATTCAATATCATCTGAATTAATATCCCCTGCACGATTACCGACATCAACTATACCATTAGTTCTGTCAGGGTTATAGGAACCATTGTCAATTGGAAGCCCGTCAATAATAAATAAAGGAGAAGAAACGGTACCAATAGACGAAGCTCCACGAATCTGTATACTTGAACTACCACCTACCGTACCAGATGATTGGGCTATTTGCAGTCCCGCAATCTTACCAGACAATGAATTAAGTACATTACTTTCACGTGCTTTAGTTATTTCATCTCCCTTCACACTAGATACGGCATAACCTAGGGATTTTTCCGATCGCTTAATCCCCATAGCTGTCACTACAACCTCATCTAGATTTTGGGAATCAGACTTTAGCACAACTTTTAAAGTTGGTTTGATCACCACTTCTTGTGTCTGCATACCAATATACGAAATCTGCAAAGTCTTTGCAGAACTTGGTACATTCGACAAATTAAAATTACCATCTACATCTGTGATTGTACCCAGAGTGGTACCTTTTACCAACACAGAAGCGCCAACAACTGGCTGCCCGTCTTCTTCAGAAATCACAACGCCTGTGACCTTTTGAGTCTGGGCAGTTACTAGGCCTATGCCCACAAAAAGGCATGCCAATAACAGCATTAATTTTCTTTTCATAAATTCTCTCTTAAAGTTTAACTTTACATTATTTGTATCTTTACTCTAACAATTTGCAAATATATTAATAAAACTGAAACTAGCAATTATATTAATAAAAAAAGGTTGCAAATATAACATTTTGTTATTTTATAAGCTGTATTTATGCCGATAAGCATATTTTTTTCAACCAAAAGCTTTGATTGCTAAAACAGCAATTGACACTTTGCATAAGCAAAATGCCTCTTTTAATATTTCTTTTACTCGTTTTTAGTCATAAAACACCTTTAAAAGCCATTCTTTTTGCTTTTTTCGTGAAAAAGCGAATAAAAAAGTGGCATTTAATTTAAAGTTTTGTGAATACCAAGTGATTTGAAGATTTATTTTTTAGAGATATTAATGCTTATTCGCCTCTGATATAGCACAGAATTACGTCTAATTTGTTCTATTATTAATTAAAAAATGAAAGTATGGAAAAGATCAGTTACAACCTTGTGTTTAACAGAAAGAAGAGATTGAATAAAAGAGGAATGGCATTAGTTCAGGTAGAAGCCTATCTGAACAGGAAAAAGATGTATTTCTCCACCAAAATATATCTCAAACCGGAACAGTGGGATGCCAAACGAAAAATGGTGAAGAATCATCCTAATGCGAATGTTTTGAATCGTATGTTATATGAAAATATAGCAGCTATTGAGCAAACAGAACTTGGACTATGGCAACAGGGAAAGTCCATATCGTTAGATTTATTAAAAAATTCTATTGATAAACCTCTAAGCAATGGAAGGTCATTTTTGACTTTTTTTAAAGAGGAGATAGCCAATTCTTCTTTGAAAGAAAGTACCCGTCAAAATCACCTTTCCACGCTTGAATTACTTCAGGAGTTCAAGAAAGAGGTATTATTTACCGATTTGACATTTGAGTTTGTGTCTTCATTTGATAATTACCTGCAATCTAAAGGTTATCACCTTAATACTATTGCCAAGCACATGAAGCATCTGAAACGATATATTAATGTTGCAATAAATAAGGAGTATATGGATATACAGAAGTATGCCTTTAGAAAATATAAAATTAAAAGTATAGAAGGAAGCCATACACACTTAGCTCCGGAAGAGTTACACAAATTTGAGAATTTGCAGCTGACTGGAAGATATACGAGACTGCAAAAAACAAAAGATGCTTTTTTATTTTGCTGTTATGCTGGATTACGATATTCTGATTTCACTAATCTGACCTCTGCAAATATTGTTGAGTTCCATCAGGAGACTTGGATAATATACAAATCTGTCAAAACAGGTATGGAGGTACGCCTTCCTTTATATTTATTATTTGAGGGTAAAGGAATCCAGATATTACAACGCTATAAAGATGACCTCAATAGTTTTTTCAAGTTGAAAGACAATTCTAATATTAATAAGGAATTAAACATATTGGCAGGCTTGGCTAAAATTGATAAACGTGTATCGTTTCACACCGCCCGTCATACAAATGCTACCTTATTATTATATAATGGTGCCAATATAACTACTGTACAAAAACTGTTAGGACATAAAAGTGTAAAGACCACGCAGGTATATGCGAATATAATGGATATTACAGTGGTGCGTGATCTTGAGAAAACTGCCTCATCAAAAAAATAATAATAAGCACAAAAACTAAACGAAAGTGTTCTGTTTTTAAGATTTGGTTATAGAAATGGAAGGTATAATTTTCTCTAATAGAAGAAAGTGTGTATAATTAAATGAAAGAATATGCAATATAAGTTCCGAAAACGCATATATATAATCTAAAGATACATCATAATTACGAATATTATCACTCGTCCCATTTAAAGGAATAAAGCGTTCCTTTAAAAGGAACGAGTCATTGGTCGTAGAGAAGCCCTTGCTTTCTTTAAAAGGAAAGGATTAAAAGCTAATTTATAAACTTGACAGCCTCTAATAGCTATTAAAATCCGGCATTTGGGGTTCTTTCATTTTAGCATCAGATAAATGATAAATACCTCTTTTTGCATAATTAGATGTAATTACACAATCTCTTTGATACAGAAAAAGCATATAACCATCCAATATAAATATTCATCAATCATATTCTCTGCGATTTTGGAGGATATTTGAATCCACCCCTGCATATTTTAAAATATACAGTAATAAAATATGCATTTTTTCATCTGGAGTTTTTCTTTTTCTTAGATTACCGTTTGCTAATGAATATATTATTATAGTCAATAATTATTGGATATAATTTAGAACAAGAAAACCATCTTCAACAGTTAAGATGGAAATAAGTTTTAGCTTATATCATATAAGATAAGAACTTAAATAATTAATTAATAGATGGTTATGCCCTATTTTTGATAGAAATCTGGTATCATAAATCAGTAAACTAATATGTTTGGTAGGTGCTTAATATATTGATAATCTGCATAATAACTACAACAAAAAAATATTTCCAAAGGAAAGCAAACATCATATATATTGTTAGTAATCAACATATTATAGTTGTATTTAGTTCTGCAAAGACTTTGCAGATTTCGTATATCGGAATGCAAACACAAGAGGTAGTTATTAAGCCAAATTTGAGAGTTGTATTAAAGGCTGACGCCCAAAAGCTAGACGAAGTAGTAGTTACCGCTATGGGTATTTCACGTGAGAAGAAAGCATTGGGATATGCCGTACAAGACGTCAAATCGGATGCGTTGACACGTGCTGCTAATACAGATTTAGCGGGAGCCTTACAAGGAAAAGTATCAGGTATTGACATCACCCCATCATCAGGTATGCCGGGTGCTTCTTCAAAGATCACGATTCGCGGTTCTCGTTCTTTCACTGGAGACAATACTCCATTGTATGTAATTGATGGTATGCCTATCGCTTCTACCGCAGATGTGAGTACTTCTCTTACCGATGGAGCGTATGGAACGGACTATGCTAACCGTGCTGTCGACATTGACCCTAATGATATAGAAAGTATCAATATATTAAAGGGACAAGCCGCTTCTGCTTTGTATGGTATGAGAGCTTCCAATGGTGTTATCGTTATCACCACCAAAAGTGGTAAAGGAGCAGATAAAGGAAAACCGACTATTACTTTCAGTACTAACCTTTCCTTTGATAAGATTTCAACTCTTCCGGAACTGCAACAAGAATATGCACAAGGTTCAGGCGGTACTTTCGATCCGTCATCTCCTTTCGCATGGGGTCCTAAGATTTCCGAATTAGCTAACGACCCTACCTACGGAGGAAATACAGACAACAGTTACACCAGCCAATATGGTAAACAGTCCGGAAAATACTATGTTCCTCAACTTGCAGCTGCCGGCATGAATCCGTGGGCTACTCCACAAGCATATAACAACATGAAGGACTTTTTTGAAACAGGTGTATCTTGGAGCAATAACGTCAATGTAGCCCAGAGATTCGACAAAGGTAACTACTCCTTTTCTTTGGGTAACACCACCAGTAATGGTATCGTTCCATCAACCGGTATGGATAGATATAACGTGAAAATGTCCGCCGAAGCACAACTCCATCCTAACTGGACTACCGGATTTAATGGAAACTTTGTGACTTCAAAAATCTCCAAACAGTCTACAGCCAACACCAGTGTGGTTGCTACGATCTATAATGCACCCGTCAGCTATAATATGGCCGGTATTCCTTCTCACATAGAAGGCGACCCTTACACACAAAATACATATCGAGACAGCTGGATCGACGATGCATATTGGGCAGTTGACAATAACCAGTTCTCCGAACGTTCACAACGTTTCTTCGGAAATGCTTTCGTGAAATATACTACTAAATTTGGAACAGACAACCACAAACTGGATATTAAATACCAGATCGGTGATGACGCTTACACTACCAACTATTCAGAAATCTACGGATATGGAAGTACTTGGGCACCTACAGGTGAAGATTCAGAGTACCATTACACTGTTAATGAATTAAACTCACTGTTAACTGCCGCTTACACATGGAATATCAACGAAGAATGGACCTTGGATGCATTGATTGGTAATGAGTTTGTGGATAAAAAGACAAAATATGAATACGCATATAGCATGAATTTCAATTTCCCCGGATGGAATCATCTGAATAATGCTTCTGTATTCTCCAACGAAAGCCAATACAACAAGAAACGGACGGTAGGTAATTTCGCCAACTTGTCAGTAGCATGGAAAAACATGCTCTATCTAAGTGGAAGTATACGTAACGATATTGTTTCAAGCATGCCACGTGACAACCGTTCTTTCACTTATCCTTCAGTGTCATTAGGATTCATCTTCACCGAACTGGCTCCCCTGAAGAATAACATATTGACTTTCGGTAAGATACGTGCTTCTTATGCAGAAGTTGGTATGGCCGGTGATTATACTCAAAGTTATTATTATACTCCGTCTTATGGTGGCGGCTTCTATATGGGAAATCCTATTGTTTATCCAATTAATGGAGCAATGGCTTACATTCCATATTATAAGGTATATGACCCTAACTTAAAACCACAAAATACAAAATCATACGAACTGGGAGCAGATCTTACTTTCTTAAACGGACTGGTAACCTTGAATTATACCTATTCACGTCAGAATGTGAAAGATCAGATATTCGAAGTTCCTTTGGCAGGTTCAACCGGAGCCTCAAGTATGATAATGAATGGAGGTAAAATCCACACAAATACCCACGAGTTGACATTGGGCGTATCTCCGGTAGATACCAAAAACTTCAAACTCGACTTCGCTTTCAACTTCTCCAAAATCGACAATTACGTAGACGAATTGGCTCCAGGAGTAGAAAGTATTATGTTAGGAGGATTTGTAACTCCGCAGGTACGTGCCGGAATTGGTGACAAGTTCCCTGTGATCTATGGAAAAAGCTATATGCGTAATGACGAAGGCAAGATTGTAGTAGACAAAAACGGACTTCCCATGCAGGGAGAAGATGCGGTTATCGGAACTGTATCTCCTGACTTCCGTTTAGGTTTCAATACAAATATCGAATTGTACAAGTTCCGTATTTCTGCAGTATTCGACTGGAAACAAGGAGGACAGATGTATAGTGGTACCGCAGGTGAAATGAACTATTACGGTGTGAGCAAATTATCTGGTGATATGCGTAATACCGAATTCATTGTGGAAAACTCCGTTAAAGAAACAGGAAAAGATGCGGATGGTAATTCAATCTATGCCCCCAATGATATAAAAGTAACAGATGCTCAAGCATATTTCACCAGAAGAAGATCAATTGACGAATCTTACATTTATGATAATTCTTATATCAAATTGCGTGAATTATCTGTAAGTTATCCGGTTTTCTCAAAGAAATGGCTGAATGTGAACGTTAATGTTTTTGCCCGCAACATTTTGGTTTGGTCTGAAATGAAAGGTTTCGATCCGGAAGCTTCACAAGGTAATGACAACATGGGAGGTGCATTCGAACGTTTCTCTCTTCCGGGAACAGCCAGCTATGGTTTTGGATTTAATGTAAAATTCTAATTAGCTAAAAAGAAAGATGAAAACATATAATATAATTAAAGGTATTTTTGCCGCTACTGTTTTATCAGTTGTTTTTTCCGGATGCTCGGAAGATGCAATGGATAGAATCAACAAGGACCACGGCCATACGCAAAGCGTAGCCGCAAGATTCATTCTGACAGATGTGATAACCTCTACTGCATTTTCCAATGCAGGAGGTGATTTCAATACTTATCTATCTGCTTACATTGAATATGAAGTAGGTGTTGACAACCAATTGTATTATGCAGAAACCAGAGAGAGCGAACCGACCTCATCTTCCACTTTCAACAATACATGGAATGGTCTGTATTCAACATTGAAATCCGCCCGTATCATTATCAATCAATGCAGCGAGGGAGGCATAGACCATGGGAATTATGTAACCAAGGGTATGGCTGAAGTGTTGGCTGCTTATAATTGCGCATTGATAGCCGATATGTTTGGAGATGCTCCATGTAGTCAGGCTGCATTAATTGACGAAAACGGTTCTCCTGTTTACCTAACTCCTAAAATGGATAAGCAAGAAGAAATCTATACCCAAGCAATGCAATATCTGGATGATGCCATTGCAGACTTACAGAAAGAAGATCTGATAGACCCGGAAGCTCAAGATTTGCTGTACCAGGGTGATGCTGAAAAATGGCTTAAGTTAGCATATGGTCTGAAAGCACGCTACACGATGCATCTTCTTAAAAGATCTGCCAACAAAGACGCGGATATGGAGAAGGTGTTGGAATATGTAAATAACTCTTTCGAAAGCGCAGAAGAACAAGCAGCATTCGACGTATATGACGCTAATAACATAAATCCGCTTTATGGTTTCTTTGTGGCACGTGCCGGATTAGGTGCAAGCGAAAGCATGAGAAGCAAACTGGCAGAATACAATGACCCACGTCTGTCCAGAGCTTTCATCACTAAACAGGGTACCTCCGGAAAAGAACAAGCTCCGGGAACCGCAGACAACGCCGTATATGCGCCTAACGGTACACCAGAACAAGGCACTTCCAAATATGGAACTTCTTTATTTATGTATTCTATATCAGCACCAACACTGTTGTTGAGTTATCATGAATTAAAATTCCTGGAAGCAGAAGCTCTGTGCAGATTGGAACGTGATGCTAAAAGTGCATTAAAAGATGCAGTAGTGGCTGGACTGTTAAATGCGGAAAACAGCTTTACTATTTCAAGAAAAGAGTTGGGCAAAACACTCATCAATGCAGCAAGCAGTATTACGGAAGCTGAAGCCGAAAGTTACTTTGACAATACGATAGAGGCCAAATATACAGCTGAACCTTTGAAAACAACAATGACTCAAAAATACTTCGCATTATGGGGAGCTTCAGGTGAAGCGACAGAATCTTACAATGATGTTCGCAGAATGAAAGGACTAGGCGAAAACTTTATTGAGCTAAAAAATCCAAACTCTTTCCCATTACGTTGTCCTTATGGCAATAGCGACACAACAACGAATGCCGAAGTGAAAGCAGCATACGGAAACGGACAATATGTGTATAGTGAAAATGTTTGGTGGGCAGGCGGAAGCAGATAATCCATTGACTTGAATCATATAAATGAGACTGAATTCTCCAGGGGAAAGGTGGGAATTCAGTCTCATTTCTTTATATTATAATAATAAAAGCCTTTATTATTTATACAAAAATCCCACTCTCCCCCTTTCTTATTTCATGTAATTTCATAGAGCATACTCTTTTCATTCATCCTGCCGACCAACACATTTTCTCTATAAAAGTAATTCAAAATAAAAAATGTTCCTTATATTTGCCAATGGTTTACGGGTTTATTTACATATACTTTTTAAATATAAAGAGTATTTATTTTCGTCTATAAACAAAGTAGCTTTTGAATGATAACTCTTTAAACTTCCTCTGAAAAGGATTGAAGACACTAAATATATGGATCATTTTTTAGAGAAAATAGACACACACACTTTATCACTCCTACAACAAGGTGACGAAAAGGCTTTCGACACTATTTTCTGGAAATATAATCCCCGTGTATTTCATTTTATTCATTCCCTTCTATATGATAAAATACTAGCAGAGGACCTCACTCAAAATGTATTTCTGAAGATCTGGGAAAGACATCAGGATATCAAACCGGAAGAAGGCTTTGAAGCGTATCTTTTCACAATAGCACGCAACATGGTATATAAGGAAACAGAAAAACGGCTACTTTCGGAACGTTTTCTGGATTCAATCAAACAAACTGATGCCGACAAGCACTTTGAAATAGATGTTGACACCGACTCCCTACAAGAATATATAGACGAGCTGGTAGAACAGCTACCCTCTTCCCGGAAGAAAATCTACCTCATGAGCAAGAAACAACATCTGACAAATAAAGAAATAGCCGCCCAACTATCTTTGTCAGAAAAAACAGTTGAAACGCAATTATATCGTGCCCTTCATTTCTTACGTTCTAAATTAGCCAATGAAATTGTAGCTTTGGCTCTATTTTTTCTTTCTTCTAATTTTAAATAGTGTTAAATACAGAGTAAAATCTTTGCACCCTGTAAGGATTCTTGGCTCCATGGAGATATACATAATAAAAGCCCATGGAGAAGAATACGAATATATTATTATTAGAATGTTTTATGCGGGGAGAAACCTCTCCGGATGAAGAACAAATACTATCTGACTGGCTCCACAGTCAGGAAGCAAAAGAGCAGTTATCCAACTATTATCAGGAAACCTGGAAAGGCTCTAATAACAAGCTCATTGCCGAAGTACAATGTCCGTTATTTAAAACTGCGTAATCTGGAATTTGGTTACACCTTCCCCAAAGAGTGGCTGCAAAAATGCAGAATTAACAGTCTAAGGTTATATCTTGCCGGACAGAACCTGTTTACACTCACCAATGTACCTATCGATCCGGAAGTTTCAGCCGGTAACGGAACAGCTTACCCGAGTATGCGAATTATCAATCTGGGTTTAACACTTAAATTCTAAAAGCAATGAAATATATAAAAGGATACCTGTTATTGGGTTTAACTTTGATATTAGGATCTTGTTCTGATTTTTTAGATCGTGATCCCGATCAGATATTGACAAATGACCAGATCTTCAGCGATGCTAAAATGATAAACTCCGTATTGGCCGGTTTTTATGGAGATACAGAGAATTGGGGACAAAGTTTTGCCACTCCCGCCAGCTTTACTAAAGTGGACGACGGTTGCGTGACTGATGGTGGCCGTGATAACATGCAGGAATACAGTGACAATCAATGGCGAGTTTATCCATATAAATATATTCGTAATTTAAATCAGTTCCTGGCGGGATTAAGAGCTACAACCGTACTTGAATCTACAGAGAAATTGCGATATGAAGGCGAAATTCGCTTCTTACGCGCCTGGGCATATTTTAGTATGTGCAGAGGTTTAGGCGGTGTACCTATTGTGAATGATAACGTATACGAATATGAGGCAGGGAGGGATGTTTCAGGTTTGGCTGTTCCCCGTTCCAAAGAATCAGAAGTCTACGATTATATCATCAATGAATGTGCCACTATCGCAGATTACCTGCCTACAAAGCCCACCACCAATGCCGCCCGTGCCACACGTTGGGCTGCCCTGATGTTAAAGGCACGTGCTGCCGTTTATGCAGGATCATTGGCCAACTACAATAATAAGATGGTTGCTCCTATACGCACAGAAGGAAATGAAGTCGGTATTCCGGCGGAAATGGCTACCCCATATTACGAAACAGCATTGGAAGCAGCCAAAGAAGTGATAACTCAAGCTTCTGCCTATTATAACCTGGACATAACGATTCGTAATGATCTGGGACAGAATTTTTATAATGCAGTCTGTGTCAAAGAGAATAATCATGAAGTGATCTGGGCCAAAGATTATGCATATCCAGGAGCCACCCATGGATTCACACAAAAGAATATTCCCGCTTCTCTAGCAGAAGATCAGGAACGTTGTTATTCCGGCGCAGTATTAAATCTGGTAGAAGCATTTGAATACAAAGACAACCGCGACGGCACAATCAAAGTTAAGGATGAATCCGGAAATTACATCATGTACAGTCGGCCGGAAGATGCCTTTGCCAATAAAGATGCCCGGTTGTGGGGAACCGTACTTTATCCGGGAGCCAAATTCAGAGGTAGTGAAGTAGTGTTGCAAGCCGGTCAGAAAGTGCCCGACGGAAACGGAAATTGGAAAGAAATCATAGGTAAAGCCGATTCTTACGATGACAATAACCGCCTGATAACTTCTATCAACGGACCAATGGAATCAAATGAAATCCGTATAAACAAAACAGGTTTCTTCTTCCGCAAATTCCTGGACGAAACCATCGGTGCTTCTACCAATTCGAAGATGAGTACCATGTGGTATCCTCGTTTCCGTATTTCAGAAGCATATATGATAGCTTGTGAGGCTGCTTATGAGCTCAATAAAACCGGAGAAGATGATCCGCTGAACTACATCAATCCTGTTCGTACACGCGCCGGCATCAGCGAACTGGAATCAATCACATTTGAAGATATTGTCCGCGAATATCGGGTGGAATTTGCATTGGAAGATCATCGTTACTGGGATCTGAAACGCTGGCGCCTGGCTCACGAAATCTGGGATGGTAATTCGGAAAATCCGGATGCACAGCTCTACGAACTATTCCCTTATCAGGTTAATGATCCGGGTAGCGCCAATGACAAGATGTGGGTATTCGACAAAAAGAAAGCCTACATGGTTCCTTACCCCCGCTATTTCCAGATGAAGAACTATTATAACTTCTTCGATAACAGCTGGCTCAACAAGAACCCGTTATTAGTGAAAAATCCCTATCAGTAAAACATAAAACTGTAAAACAATGAAAAAAATAAGAACTATATTTTCTTTGCTTTCACTTTCCCTGCTTGCCATAAGTTGCGGTTTAGACAATTACGACGAACCAGAATCATTTCTGGAAGGGAAAATCACGTATAAGGGAAAACAACTCGGTTTGAAAGGTACAAACGGAGGTATTCAACTACAATTGTATCAGGATGGTTATGCCAACCATGATCCTATCACCGTGTATGCCACACAGGACGGAACTTTCTCTGCAGTACTTTTCGATGGTCCGTACAAACTGGTAACTAAAGACAAAAACGGTCCCTGGGTGAATAACCGCGATACCATATATGTGGAAGTAAAAGGAAAAACACAATGTGAAGTAAAAGTCACCCCTTATTTTACAATATCAGACGAAAATATCACATTAGATAACAACATCGTATCCGGCACGTGCAATATACAGCAAATAGTACAGGATGCCAAGATAAGCCAGGCAATGCTACTCGTCAGCAAAACAACTTTTGTTGACGAGAACACGAATATAGCCCGGCAAAATTTATCCAATATAAATCCCGGAGTAACAAATATTTCGCTGGATATTACGAGTAACCAGAATGTACAGTCAGCCAAAGCCCTATTCGCCCGCATCGGTGTAAAAGCGAACGGAGCGGACCAAGCTGTCTATTCAGAAATTTTCAGACTGAAATAATTCATCTAAGAAATAATTTGTCAGTATATTTATTTAATAAATATACTGACAAAAAAAATAAAACAAAATTATATGACAAACAAAAACATGTTATTAATGGGAACTGCATCCTTACTGTCCCTACATGCAGCAGCCCAGAATGACCCAAAGCCCAACATTGTTTTAATCATGGTGGACGATATGGGATATTCCGATCTAGGGTGCTACGGAGGAGAAATTCCTACGCCCAATCTGGATAATCTGGCAAAAAAAGGAGTACGCTTTACCCATTTCTGCAACACAGGACGCTCCTGCCCTTCCCGTGCCAGTCTACTGACCGGACTTTATCCCCAACAGGCAGGTATCGGAATGATGTCCGAAGATCCTCACTCTGCCGAAGATCACGGAGTGCATGGATATATGGGATATTTGAACCGTAATTCAGTCACCATAGCAGAAGTGCTGAAAGAAGCCGGTTATCACACCTATATGTCGGGAAAATGGCATGTCGGTATGCACGGACAGGAAAAATGGCCGTTGCAACGTGGCTTTGATCATTTTTATGGTATCTTGTCAGGAGCTTGCAGTTATCTGCAACCTCATGGAGATCGCAATCTGACTTTAGACAATCAACAGTTGCCTCCACCGGAACAACCTTATTACACTACTGACGCATTTACTGATTATGCGATTAAATTTGTCGACGAACGCCCCAAAGATGACAATCCGTTCTTCCTTTACCTGGCATACAACGCTCCCCATTGGTCGTTACATGCTAAACAGGAGGATATAGACAAATTTGTAGGCAAGTACCGGAAAGGTTGGCAGAAAGTACGTGAAGCCCGTTTGAAACGTATGATTAAAATGGGATTGGTAGACAAAAATTGGGATCTTGCTCAATGGGAGGGTCGCCAATGGTCCGAACTGACCGAAGATGAACAAATAGAACTGGATAGAAGAATGTCAGTATATGCGGCACAAGTTCATTGCATGGATTATAATGTGGGACGGTTAATAAAGTACCTGGAAGAAAAAGGGGAGCTGAATAACACCTTACTTATTTTCTTGTCGGATAATGGTGCATGTGCCGAGCCTCATCGTGAGAAAGGTTTCGGAACCATCGATATGATTAACAATCCGGATGAATGGGTAAATCCATCCTATGGCCTGCCATGGGCACAGGTTAGCAATACTCCATACCGTAAGTATAAAGTAAGAGCGTATGAAGGCGGGACCTCCACTCCATTGATTATTTCCTGGCCCGACAAGTATGCAAAATACAATGGCGAGATAAGACACAACAGAGCTTTCCTGCCCGACATTATGGCAACCTTCATCGATGCAGCGGAAACGACCTATCCGAAGACTTATCATGGAGGAAATGAGATCATTCCTTTGGAAGGCGCAAGCATGCTACCGATACTAACCAATACAGACACCGAATTGCACGAATATATTTTTGGTGAACACTTTGACAACTGTGTAGTATGGTGGAAAAACTGGAAAGCCGTTAAAGACCAGAACTCTAAAGTATGGGAACTTTTCAACTTGGAGAAAGACCGTACAGAACGTGTTGATTTATCCAGAGAAAATCCCAAGATTCTAAAACAACTGGTAGACGAATGGAACAAATGGGCAAATACACATTATGTATATCCCAAAGGAAAATAGCCACAGAAAGGTCACATAAAGACATGCTAAATGTCTAAAAACCATATCTTAAAGCACTTGCCCCTGCTACAAATCTTTTTGTAACAGGGGCAAGTTTCATTATAGGGACTCTCCGTCCCTCATATTCTTATTCATCAAGGAATCATTCCTTCTCTCACAATATCCACCAGAATCGGCTTCAATCCGCTAACGAAACATTCCACTGCAATCACCATCAAAATCAGTCCCATAAGACGCATCATCACATTATTACCCGTTTCACCCAAGACTTTTACCAATTTCGTGGAAGCACGAAGAATAAAGAAAGTCAGCAGATAAATCAGGGCGATAGTACCGATCAATATCCCCTTCATTTCATAAGAATGCGCATCCTGCATCAAAACGATTGCATTGGCAATCGCTCCGGGACCGCATAACATAGGAATACCGAGAGGAGTAATAGAGATATCATCCGCATACGTTTTGATTTCTTCGTCCTTCAACTTCATCGGTGTATAGCGGGCTTGAAGCATATCAAAGCCTATCTTGAAGATAATCACCCCACCGGCAATACGGAAACCATTGGTAGAGATACCGAAGAACTTGAAAAGAAACTGCCCGGCAAAGACAAATACCATCAATGTAATAAACGACACAATAGTAGCACGACGTACGATAGACTGACGTTCTTTATCCGTCATACCATGAGTCATGGTAAGAAAGACAGGCATCGTTCCCAACGGGTTGGTCAACGTGAAGAATGAAGTGAAACAAAGTAAGGCGAAAGGCAGAAGCGTACTATCCATGATTATATCGTATTTTATGCAAAACTAAAACGCAACAAAAATACGACTTAATCCAGAAAACCTATAATAAATCCATTAATTCTTTCAAGGAATGGATGTGATAAGTAGGGAGGAAAGGGAAAGCTGTCCGTTCTGTCACATTGTAGAAAACCTGATGCATCCCTACTCCGTGCGCTCCGGTTATATCCGCTTCCCAACTATCACCAATCATTAAGGATTCGCGCAACTCGGATTGAGTAGCAGACAAAGCAAAATTGAATATCTCCGGCCAAGGCTTCAGCACTCCGAGATCTTCCGAGAGAATCACCTTTCTGAAATACCCGTCCACTCCTGCCGAACGCATCTTACGTGATTGCAATTCACGAAACCCATTGGAAAGGATATAGAGGTTATATTTGGGAGCAAGATACTCCAATACCTCCTTTGCATGAGGCATTAAAACACTTTTAGTAGGGATAATAGCGAAAAAATCTCTCGAAAACCGTTCAGCGAGCGCTTCATCTTTCACTCCCACGGCCTGTAAAGGATAAAAGAAACGTTGGCTGTTCAATTCATCCTTCGTTATCTTTCCTTCACCGTACTCAACCCAGAGTTCGGTATTTCTTTGTTGATAAAGAGTATAATAATGATTGAATGAATCAAAATAGCGGTCGAACGAATATTTCTGATATACTTCCTCAAAGGTGTTACGAGCATTTTGAGAAAAAGCCCAGATGGTATCATCAAGATCAAAAAAAAGATTTTTATATTTCATCAGTAGTTATATAATAAGAAACAAAAAAGCCAATGTGCTAATTTCTTGAATCCAGGAATCAGCACATTGGCAATTCAAAAAGGGATGTCTACCTTATTTTACCTGGATAACCAAGTATCTGGATACACTCCAGAATTCAGTAGGATTAGTAATCTTCAATGTCAACTGGCCTTTGTCATCTTTAACCAATTCATAAGAACCGGACGGATGAGTAGTCAGTAACTCAGCACGTTTAGAGTACAACTTGATTTCTTTGGTTGTACGGATATCGATTTGAGTGAAATAATCCTTATTGAAATCAGCGCTCTTCAATACGTCTCCGCTCTGAAGAATCTTTTGAGCTTTCAATTCAGATTTTGTACCGAATACGAACCAGGCAGCATTCAGGCTCTTTTCCTGTTCAGCAACGGTTTTAGCTTTCGCTTCGTTTTCTGCAGCCAACGTTTCTTTAGCAGCAGACAAGTCGCTGACAGCAGCATCCAATTCCTGGATACGGATATTCTTGGAAGCCAGTTCTGTTTGAAGTTCTTCGATACGTTGTTGTTTAGCGTTCAATTCAGCAGTCAAAGCGGCAACAGCTTTTTTCATCTGTGCAGAATTGTAATTGCTGTTCTTCAACTGTGCCTGCAACTTTGCAATCTGCGCTTTGTTTTCTTCCATCTGTTTAGAGATGAATTCGATGTCAGAAGCAATCTGTTGCTTGGCGCTGGCAGAGTTTTCAGTGATGGTTCCACGTTGCAAGTCAACACGGCTTTCGGCAGCATTGATCTTACGGAAACCTTCCTGAACTTCATTGAAAGTACCCATCATATCATCCAGTTCAGCATTGCGCTGGTTCAGTTCCATCAAAAGAGAATCATTTTCAGCTTTCAGGTCTTTACTTCCACCTTTAAAGCTATCACACGAAGCTAACATGGCTACGCATACAAATAAAACAGCTAACTTTTTCATACGTTTACGTTTTACGTTTTTTAATGAAATTATTTAATCATCTATTCCTGCTAATACTATCACAATCTCGCCCCGGGGTTCGGTAGCGGTAAAGTGTTCTATCAATTCAGCCAAACTGCCCCGAACTGTTTCTTCGTGGAGCTTGGATATTTCACGCGACACGGTTGCCTGACGTTCAGCACCGAAATATTCGGCAAACTGTGTTAACGTCTTCAACAGACGGTGGGGTGATTCATAAAACACCATCGTACGGTGTTCTTCCGCCAATGTCTTCAGTCGTGTCTGCCGTCCTTTCTTCTGGGGGAGAAACCCCTCGAAGCAGAACTTCTCGTTCGGCAATCCCGATGCAACGAGTGCCGGAACAAAAGCGGTTGCTCCCGGCAAGCACTGCACTTCAATGCCGTTGCGTACACACTCACGAACAACCAGAAATCCGGGATCGGAAATTCCAGGCGTTCCGGCATCCGAAATTAGTGCCACCGTTTCACCTGCCTTTATTCTATTAACAACACTTTCCACCGTTTTATGTTCATTAAATTTGTGGTGGGATTGCATTGCATTCTTTATTTCAAAGTGTTTCAGCAAAATACCGGAAGTACGTGTATCCTCCGCCAAAATCAGATCGACCTCTTTCAGGACTTTGATAGCCCGAAAAGTCATGTCCTCCAGATTCCCTACCGGCGTAGGCACTACATATAGCTTTCCCATCTTGTTTTTGTTTTATACTGATTGATTAAAATATTTCTTTAGTAGCTCCAGAAAGTCGTTCACCGCCTCCTTTTCTTCATTCAATTCGACTTTCGAGGACAGAAATGCGACTGCAGTCTTGTAGGAACTCATTACTGATATCTGTTCGATAACCCGATTCATCAAATCAGTGTTGCCTCCGAACAGTTCACGAGAAAAACGGAAAGAATCATTCAAGCTGATAGCATGTCGCAAGCCGGCAGACAGTTTGAGACTTTCTCCCAACACAGCCGATTTAGGTTCTTCCTCTTTCACAACAGTTTCAACGACAGGTTCCTCAACAATTGCCGGTTCCTCTTTTTTCCCTTCTTCTTCTTCTTCTTCTTCTTCTTCTTCTGCTGCTGCTGCTTCTGCTTCTTCTTCTTCTTCTGCTGCTGTCTCTGCAGCTGCCGCTATTACGACAGGTTTCTCTTCCGCAACAATGGCTTCTCCTTCCTCATCTTCTTTCACAACAACCGATTCGAGAGATTGTATAATCACGGGGGAATCCTCTTCAGACCCGGCAACTTCATCCTCCTCTTCCGCTGTCTCTTCCACAGCTGACGGAGAAATTACCTGAACAGCATCCACCTCCTGCTGCAGTTCTTCCAAACGCCCCTGCATCCGTGTAATGCTCCGCTTCAACAGTTCAGACAAAGTCGGAGTCGGCTCCTTGGTAAATGAATCCATGAGATACTTCAACTCATGAACATCCAACTCAATATCTGTTAATAGCTTCTGTTTCATGTCAGTCCATTGTTTATACGGTGCGAATGTAGGAATAATTTATGCAATAACTTAAAATAAACAGATAGCTAAAAAGTAAATTTGAGAAAAGCGTAGCGATTCAACTGAAAGAGTGGTCGTTACGCTTTTGCTTTTGAT
>NZ_CP083673.1:1393484-1585754 GCF_025914115.1 Bacteroides sp. DH3716P
ACATCAAAAGCAAAAGCGTAACGACCACTCTTTCAGTTGAATCGCTACGCTTTTCTCAAATTTACTTTTTAGCTATCTGTTTATTTTAGAAAGTCCACCAGCAGGGCAGGAGAGAGGTAATTATAATTGGACAGTCCGCAACCGTCGGCAATCTTATAGTCTTTCGGGTCATGCCCTAGGCGACGGATCAATTTCATAATCTCGACAATACCATCTTCGGCAGCTACCTGCTTCTTTCCCGTAGCCTGCGCCCCCAAGCGACAAAGAAATGCTTCCGCATTGAGATTATCACTCTCTTTCATCAACTGGTTCAGCACTTTCTGCACGGAAGTATTCCAGCAAGCCATCCGTTCTACAGTCACACTATCGCGAGGCAATTCGGCAAAACCATACGACTGGGGAGTCGTGATTCCTTTCCCACGAAGACGCTCCAGGAAAGTATGCATAAAAAAACGGGGAGAGTCGTAGATGTTTACATCGTCCTTTCTGATCGAAGTGACATTGCCCGAAACGAGGAGATTATTGCCATTCGTCAGCCAGTCTCTCGTGAAAGAGAATCTTCCGGCAGAAGAGGTACGTGTTTTCGTCTGATTCGTCACTGTATAATAGGAGGATACAGGTTGGCAGGAAACACTCGCGGTATCTCCCTGCACCGTAGAAGGAACGACAGAAACCTGTACAGTCCCCTTGCAAAACATCAGTGGAGACAAATAGGGCTGATAGCCCGCAGGGGTATCGTCCCATGCCCATCCACTACCCCAATAAAGAGAGTCTTTCATCGAAACATCGCCGTACACCTGTCCGTTAATCACCGAAAAAGGGAAAGTGATTACCTCTTCTATCAATGAATCCATCGACTGGCTGTTAAATTCAGGATCGAATCCGCCTACCACATACAGGTTGCCTTGCAAAGTATCATGTTCTATCACGCCATCGTGCCATACTTCCGTGCGGAAAGGTTCGGCAGCTTCGGGGCGGGAGAGTGCGGTAATAGCCGTCAGCAGCTTCATGGTAGAGGCAGGACGGGAAAGTTTCTCCGCACGATAGTTATAAAGTGATTTCTTAGCCGTCAGATCGTAGACGGATATGCCGACCTCGGATGCTTCGGGGAGCATCTTCTTGATAAGCGAATCTATCCGGGAGAAATTTTGTTGTCCCCAAAGTGGCAACAAACAAACTGAAAGGGTGACCAACAAAAGACTTTTTTTCATACAATACAGTTTATGACATCAACAAATGTACAATGACACATCACCATACAAACTATTGCCAATAAGGCCGGAGTGATTATATATTTTCTCATCATATATTTGATTTTATCAGTAAGATACCCGCATCAATGAACGATCGCAGATATCAGAATCCGTTTATAACACTTCCCGGAAAATCTCTCCTACCGTAGGATGCGGGAAAACAATCTTTTTCCATTGCGCTGCCGTCAATCCGAGTTCAATGGCAGTGCCCGCAAGAGTGATAATCTCCGAAGCCGGATTGCCCAACACATGGGCTCCAATCACCCGTTGCTGTTCATCCAACAATACTTTGCAGACTCCGTTGACGCCCTCATTCTCCGCCACAAAACGGCCGGAGTAAGCCATCGGAAGTTTGATAACCTGATAATTGATTCCTTTCGTTGAGGCCGACTCCTCCGTTTCACCCACTCCAGCAATCTCCGGATTGGTATAGACTACGCCCGGAATAGCCCGATAACTCATGGCATCTTCCTTTCCCAAGATGGAATGTACGGCAACTTCCGCTTCACGAACAGCCGTATGGGCGAGCAAAGAGAATCCTGTCAGGTCACCACAAACATACACGTCCGGCACAGAAGTCTGCATCTTTTCATTAACTCTGATAGCACCACGCTCCGTCTGCTCCAAATTCAGGTTTTCGAGCCCGAAACCTTTCGTCACCGGGCGACGGCCGACACTCATCAACAGCTTCTCTGCAATGACACTGCCGTTTCCCTCCGCGTTCTCATAAGAAACAACAGCCCCTTCTTCCGTTTGCGACAAGCCGACCACTTTCGTACTAAGCAGGAATTTAATACCTCGTTTTGCATATTCCGCACGGAGCAAAGCGGAAAGCTCCTTATCCATTCCACCCAGGATTTCGTCCATCATCTCAACCACCGTCACCTGTACTCCCAAACTATTGAAGAACGACGCAAACTCCATACCGATTACCCCGCCACCAACAATAGCCAAAGAAGCCGGCAATTCTTTACTGTCCAAAGCATCCCTGTGCGTCCAGTAGTTCACCGCGTCCACTCCCGGAATAGGAGGAATAAAGGTTTCCGAACCCGTACATAATATCAGATTCTCTCCTTCGTAAGTCTCTTCCCCGCAGCGAACCGTATTTTTATCAATGATCTGCGCTTCTCCTGATACAATTGTAACATTGTTGGCAGTCAGCTTCGCTTTCACTCCCAGCACCAGTTTACGCACTACCTTACTTTTACGCGCTATTATCTTAGGCAAATCGAAAGAGACTTCCGGGATATTGACTGCATACTTTGATGCATGTTTTGCACTGTCATAAGTCTTTGCCGAATACAACAATGTTTTCGTAGGAATACAGCCTTCGTTCAGACAGACGCCACCCAGACTATTCTTTTCGATAAGCAATACGCTCAAACCACCTTTACCGGCAGCTTCGGCAGCCGTATATCCCGCAGGACCACCACCGATGATAATCACTTGATATTTCATAGTATATAATCAGTTACTCTTTTATCTTCTTTTCAAACATTCTCTTTTCGAGTAGTTCTGCAAATTCCTGTTCCTTGACAGGCATCACCGAAACAAACTTTCCTTTTCCGTATTCTATCAGGATATAATCCGTCACCGAGAAACGGCCGAATTTCATGGAATGGTATTTCCTGACTGCAGTAATTTCGGAAAGCGGGATGATCTTCTTGCGAATAAAACGACCACGTGAGACTTCCAGATCACCATTTGTTGTCAATGTATAAGTAGTGTGTATAATTTGTTCGATCACTACAATCAGCATCAACATAAACAGTACTGCCACCAAGATATACTTACACCACAATGCGCCGACGGCATTCACAGTAAGCACCACCAACAGGAAATATTGGTACCAGGCGATGCGCGCATGAAATATTCGATTCATTTTGTCAGATTTTTGCCTGCAAGGTAGCAATTTTATGAATTAGTGACAACGAAAAGTACAACGAAGTAACTTATTTTGTAGCTTTGCGGTGAGAAATAACAAGATTATGGTAAGAAAATTCGATTTCCTCGTTATCGGTTCCGGAATTGCCGGTATGAGTTTTGCGCTGAAAGTGGCGCACAAAGGTAAAGTTGCTCTTATCTGTAAAAGTGGGCTGGAAGAAGCCAATACGTACTTCGCCCAGGGAGGTGTAGCCTCCGTCACCAACCTTCTGGTGGATAATTTCGACAAGCACATTGAAGACACAATGATTGCCGGCGACTGGATCAGTAACCGTGCCGCAGTAGAAAAGGTAGTGCGCGAAGCTCCCGCACAAATTGAAGAACTGATTAAGTGGGGAGTGGATTTTGACAAAAACGAGAAAGGCGAATTTGACTTGCACCGCGAAGGCGGACACTCGGAGTTCCGTATTCTTCACCATAAAGACAATACAGGAGCAGAAATTCAAGACAGCCTGATTAAAGCCGTACAACGCCATCCGAATATCACGGTCATCGAAAACCAGTTTGCCATTGAAATCCTGACACAGCATCACCTGGGAGTGACTGTAACCCGCCAGACACCGGACATCAAATGTTATGGTGCTTATATCCTCGATCCGAAAACGGGAAAAGTAGATACCTATCTTGCTAAAGTGACGCTAATGGCTACCGGTGGAGTAGGAGCCGTTTATAAAACAACCACTAACCCGCTAGTCGCTACCGGAGACGGTATCGCCATGGTTTACCGTGCCAAAGGTACGGTGAAGGATATGGAGTTTGTACAATTCCACCCTACCGCCCTGTATCATCCGGGAGACCGCCCTTCTTTCCTGATAACGGAAGCAATGCGTGGTTACGGAGGCGTACTGCGCACCATGGACGGAAAAGAGTTCATGCAGAAATATGATCCCCGTCTTTCGCTCGCTCCCCGTGACATCGTGGCACGCGCCATCGACAACGAGATGAAAAACCGTGGAGACGACCATGTATATCTGGACGTCACCCACAAAGATCCCGAAGAAACAAAGAAACACTTCCCCAATATCTACGAGAAATGTCTTAGCCTGGGCATCGACATCACTAAAGATTATATCCCGGTAGCCCCGGCCGCCCACTATCTCTGCGGAGGTATTCTTGTCGACCTGGACGGACAATCTTCCATCGAACGCCTTTATGCCGTGGGAGAATGTTCGTGCACCGGATTGCATGGTGGAAACCGTCTGGCTTCCAACTCATTGATAGAAGCAGTGGTATATGCCGACGCTGCCGCCAAGCACAGTCTGCAAGCGGTTGATCAGTATTCTTATAATGAAGATATTCCCGAATGGAATGACGAAGGAACCCGCTCTCCGGAAGAAATGGTGCTCATTACGCAAAGTATGAAGGAAGTGAATCAAATTATGAGTACATACGTAGGCATCGTCCGCAGTGACCTCCGTCTGAAACGTGCCTGGGACAGACTCGATATTATCTACGAAGAGACTGAAAGCCTGTTCAAACGTAGCGTAGCGTCCAGAGAAATCTGCGAATTGCGTAATATGGTGAATGTGGGTTATCTGATTATGCGCCAAGCAATGGAGCGTAAGGAAAGCCGCGGATTACATTATACGATAGATTATCCACACGTGAAGAAATGATTATGAAAACATTGATTCGGACCTTTATTCTTTTCTTCTGCATAACGGGACTAGCTTCCTGCTATGCAGGTATTCCACTGAAAAGCGGAAAATCAGAAAATAACCAGACTTATGAAGTCAGTTATCTGTTCGAGCACGACGGAGTGAAAGTATACCGTTTTCTCGATCTGGGAAACTATGTGTATTTCACGACCCGGGGAGATGTAACCAGTATCAAGAATGATTCAACAAGAAAAAGGACAATTACTATTTATAAAGACAGTATACCAAACCGATAACGAAAAGAGGCTGTCTAACAATTTTTTTTTAACGGCTTCACCTCTATCAAACAAACTCTGACAGATTATATACGATAGATTATCCATACGTGAAGAAATAGGATTTACAGTATCATTTTTATTAAAAAGAAAAAACAAGAGGCTTCCTCAAATTATATTTTTGAGTTTGGCCTCTTATTTTTTTATCTTTATATGTTTCTTTTGCACTCCTCAAAGAAACTATACTATACACTTATGAGAATATAATACACTTCAACGAAGTGCACATCCATCTATAAATCAAGCTTTTAAATAGTACAGCATATAAATACGAATATCCCTGCCTCTTCTAAAATCATTCCCCAATATCATCCTCTTAAAAACATGTTCTTGAGCATGTGTACACTTCTTTGAGAATATAGTAAACGCTTTCCTGTCTCTCATCTCATACTTTTGTTCACAGAAATAATCACTAATCGAAATATTATGGATATAGCTAAAAGATGTGAGCAGAACCCCCTACTGGCTCCAAAAGATTTAAAAGCGGGAATCAACGGAATGGAAATTACATGTTTGTTAAATCCCGGAGTTTTCAAATATCAAGGCAAAATTTGGTTACTTTTGCGCGTCGCAGAAAGACCTATACAGAAAGAAGGAATTATCAGTTTTCCTATATATAATGAAAAAGGAAAAATAGAAGTGGTTTCGTTTCTAAAGAATGATCCCGATTTGGATGCTTCAGACCCACGCGTTATCGGTTACAAAGGAAAGAATTATCTGACCACGATGTCTTACTTACGATTGGTTTCAAGTACCGACGGTATTCACTTCAAAGATGAACCGGAATTTCCACCTATTTTCGGAAAAGGAGAGCTGGAAGCATTCGGTATTGAGGATTGCCGTGTTGCAACAACCGAAGATGGTTTTTACCTTACTTTCACAGAAGTATCGTCGGTAGCTGTAGGGGTTGGACTGATTCACACCAATGATTGGAAAAACTATACACGGCATGGAATGATATTCCCACCGCATAATAAAGATTGTGCATTATTCGAACAGAAGATAGGCGACAAGTATTTCGCTCTTCATCGCCCGAGCAGTCCCGAACTTGGCGGCAATTATATATGGTTGGCAGAATCGCCCGACCGCTTGCATTGGGGAAACCACAAATGTGTGGCAACCACTCGTGACGGAATGTGGGATTGCGCACGTGTAGGGGCAGGGGCAGCTCCAATAAAGACAGAAGAAGGCTGGCTGGAGATTTATCATGGAGCCGATTTTAATCACCGTTATTGCTTGGGGGCTTTATTACTCGATTTAAATGACCCGTCGAAAGTCATTGCAAGAAGCGAAGAACCTATCATGGAACCTATCGCCGCTTATGAGCAAACAGGTTTCTTCGGAAATGTAGTTTTCACTAATGGGCATTTGGTGGACGGCGATACGATAACCATGTATTATGGAGCAAGCGATGAAGTGATTTGTAAGGCAGAGCTTTCCATTTCAGAGATATTAAACGTATTAAAACAGACACAAGAGAAGTAATGAATAAACTGAAAAAAGAATATCTGTTCTTTAAGCAACAGGAACCTAACATGAGAACACTGTTGGTTACCAATATGCTTTATGCATTGGTACTACCGATAGTAGAAATCTTTGTGGGAGCCTATATCATGAGAAACACGAGTGACCCCCTGATGGTTGCTTTTTATCAGCTGGCAATGTATATAGGCATCATTACTACCTCTCTTGTTAACGGCTATCTGCTAAAGAAATACAGTGTGAAGACACTTTATTCGGTAGGAATCCTGGTAAGTGGCATTTCCATGTTCGGTATGATGACCATCAAGTCACTTGGCTTCATCGAACTTGGTCTGGCCGGCTTTTTAATGGGAGCAGCTTCTGGTTTCTTTTGGACCAACCGATACCTGCTGGCTCTCTATAATACCAACGACAACAGCCGTAACTATTTCTTCGGACTAGAGTCTTTCTTCTTTTCTATTACTTCCATCGGTGTTCCTTTAATTATAGGCGCATTTATCAGCCAGATAGATGGAAAAGAAGTTTTCGGATTCCTCTTCAATATCAATACCTCTTACTGTGTAGTTACGATGGCAGCAGTAGTCATTACCGTTATCGCCTGCATGACACTGTGGAAAGGTAAATTCGAGAACCCTAAAGAAACGAACTTCCTCTATTTCCGCTTCAACATACTTTGGAAAAAGATGCTGTGGCTAGCCGCATTGAAAGGAATGGTTCAAGGTTTTTTAGTAACGGCACCGGCTATATTAGTATTGAAGCTGGTAGGAGATGAAGGAGCGTTAGGATTGATTCAGGGAGTTAGCGGAGCATTGACCGCTGTCCTGGTGTATGTATTAGGACGTATGGCCCGCCCGCAAGACCGTTTGAAAATATTTGTAGGAGGACTAATCGTATTCTTTGCCGGTACACTATTCAACGGTATTCTCTTCTCTGCTACGGGAGTGATCCTTTTCGTCCTTTGCAAAGTGATATTCCAGCCTTTGTTCGACCTGGCTTACTTCCCCATTATGATGAGAACAATTGATGCAGTTGCAAAGATTGAGAATAGAAACGAATATGCATATATCCTAAGTCATGAGTTCGGCCTTTTCCTTGGAAGAGCTTTCGGTTTACTACTGTTTATCTTCCTTGCTTATTGTGTATCGCAGGATTTTGCATTGAAATATGCGCTGGTGATTGTTGCCGGATTACAATTAGCGGCATATCCTTTAGCTAAGAATATTACTAATCAAACTGATACTATTGAACATGAAAATGACAAGTAAAGGTGTTTTTGTACTTATGACCGTTTGTTTCCTGGCATCTTGCTCGGGCAACGGAAATAACTTTGGTGAAAAGGTAAAACAGGTTTCCATCCATAGGGTAGACTCTATGCCTGATATGCCTGAAACTTATAAAATGCTGGACTGGAAGCAAAAAGCCCAAAAGTATGACCAGTTTATCTTTGACTGGAATAATAAAAGCGAAGTCGGACCATTAATCTGGTTAGATGACACCCGCAGAAATATGGACCAGACTACATTTGGCTTATATACTGCCATTAAAGATATTCGTCAGGGAAAGAATGCCAATAATGGAGAGTTCCATGAAAGTCTGAATTCATTGGCAGCTATTCTTGGTGCCGGCCTTGTAGGGATTGACAAGACGAATCAAGACGGATATAACTATGTAAAAATGGTGCAGAATTATTTCAATTCTGATAACGGCTGGAATATAGTCATGAACAATACGACTCCGTCAGTAGCCCTTTTAGGAGGAGGCTATGGTCGTGACTGGTGGTATGATGTATTACCCAATGCCTTATATTATGCGATATGCGATGTTTTCCCCAATGTAGACGGGGCAGAGAAGATACAAAAAAGTATTGCGGAGCAGTTTGTTAAAGCAGATTCCGTATTGAATGGAAATTACGACTATTCTTATTTTGACTATGCACAAATGAAAGGAATGGTGAATAATATTCCATTGCAACAAGACGCTGCCGGTGGTCATGCTTATGTATTGTTGTGTGCTTATCATAAGTTTGGCGATCCACGTTATCTGCAACATAGTAAGAGTGCTATCGAAGCCCTGCTTGCCCAAAAAGAAAGTCGTTTTTACGAGGCTCTTTTACCACTCGGAGTTTATACGGCAGCCTATTTGAATGCAGTAGAGGGAGCCAACTATGATGTAGCCAAACTTCTTGATTGGGTATTTGACGGATGTAAAAGCCCTGCAGGAAGAACCGGTTGGGGAATTATTGTAGGAAAATGGGGTGATTATGATGTAAGTGGTCTGCAAGGAAGTATCACAGACGGCGGAGGATATGCATTCCTCATGAACAGTATCAAACCTGCCTGGCCTTTCATTCCGATGGTGAAATATCAGCCTCAATATGCAAAAGCTATCGGCAAGTGGATGTTGAACAATGCAAGTGCATGTCGTTTGTTCTATCCGGGGGAAATAGATGAAACACATCAATGGGCTCCGGAATTGAAGGACATTACTTATGATAATGTTTCTTATGAAGGTTTACGAAAAACGGATGACTATGGAAAAGCATCATTAAAAGGAGTTAGTCCGGTTGCAATCGGCGATGGTCCCAAATGGATAAAAGGTAATCCGACGGAAAGCATGTTCAGTGTTTACAGCTCTTCTCCTGTTGGTATTTTGGGGGCCATTGTTTGTCAAACGAATGTGGAGGGTATTCTCCGACTGGATTGCAATGTCACAGACTTCTATACAGAGAAACCTTATCCGGTCTATCTCTATTATAACCCTCATAAAGAGACCAAAACCATTACTTATCAAGCTACCCAACCATGCGATTTGTTTGATATTGTTGCCAAAGAATATATAGCAAAAAATATAAAGACAAATGGCTCCGTTGAGATCCCGGCCAACGACGCAAGAGTAATTGTGGAACTTCCCGCCGGAACAGAATTAGAACTGAAAAATGGTAAGATTATTGCGAATAAACAAAATATCATTTCATATAATTAAATCTAAGTGTATAAACTATGAGTAAGCATTTATTATTATTCATTCTTATTCTTGCTGTTTGCACAAATGTCTTTGCACAGCAAACCAAGAGTATTTCGGGTGTGGTATACGACAGTAATACCGGAGAGGCTTTAATTGGAGTTTCTGTTCTTGAAGTAGGAACGACCAATGGTACTATCACTGATTTTGACGGTAGATATACATTAAAAGTATCGTCAAATAAAGTTTCATTCTCGTATGTAGGTTTTAAAACTGAAATTGTAAACGTAACAAATAGCGGAACGTACAATGTAAATCTAGTGTCCGATAATAAATTGGATGAGGTTGTAGTTATTGGTTACGGTACTCAAAGAAAGAGTGACCTTACCGGTGCTTTGGCTTCTATAAGTAGTAAGGATATTAAGAACTATGCAGTGTCCAATGCATCCGAACTACTAACAGGTAAGGCAGCCGGCGTATTTGTTGCCGCCAGTTCCGGCCAGCCGGGATCGGATGCAGTGATCCGCGTGAGAGGTTTAGGGACCGTCAATGACAACAATCCATTGTACGTGGTTGATGGACAGTTCATGGATAACATCAGCAGCCTGAATCCATCTGATATTGAACGTATGGAAGTATTAAAAGATGCTTCAGCCTGCGCTATCTATGGTTCGAGAGGTTCTAATGGAGTAATCCTCATTACTACCAAGGGAGGGGTGAAAGGTGAAACGACTGTAACATTGGATGCTTATGTAGGTGTAAAAAACAGTTATAAAGCATTGAACATGATGAACAGCGACCAATACTACAACTTCATCATGAAAGCGTATGAAAACGATGCAAGCTTTCAAAACTCAATGAAGGATAAGTTTACCAATCAGTATCAGAAAGGTTATAATACCAACTGGTGGAATGAAGTAACCCGTACAGCTTTCAACCAGAACTATAATCTAAGCATCCGTAAGGGGACAGATAATTCGAGATCTTCTTTAAGTTTAGGATATGTAGACGATCAGGGTGCAATCATCACTACTGAATTCAAGAGACTTTCACTTAAAGCGAATCTTGAATATGATATCAACAAATTTATCACTGTTGGCGCCAATGTCAATCTGGCAAAGATAAGAAAACGTGACGCAGGAGCAATTCCTTCATTCGATTTCATTCAAAAAGCTGATCCTTTTACCCCTGTTATCAGCCCGTTGGTAGATCCGTCTTCTGAAAATTACGAATATAACAAATATGCGCCTACCGAATGGTCTTACGACCCTAATCCGGTAGCCATGCTCGAACTTCCTAATAGATACAATGACATATTCAATGTATTTGGTAATGTGTTTGCCCAAATCAAATTGTATAAAGGATTGAGCTATCGGGTACAGTATAGTTTCGAAAGATACCATGATACTTTCAAAGACTTCCGTCCTGTCTATTCGTCTACTTTTTCGGAAGATAACTTAGCGAATCAGGAAAGTAAATATAATAAAGAAACTCAATTGAATAATAATAGCGCTGTTACTTCTAATTATCAGGTGGAACAACGCCTTAATTACAACACGATAATAGGCAGACATAAACTGGATGCAATGGTTGCCATGACTTATGAGAAGAACAGCAGCGAAGGCATTAATGCATTTAAGAGAAAGGCTTTAGGTAACGATGAAATCTATCAGATACTTGATGCACAAACAGCTGGAGATAACACCTCGGGAGGTAAAGAAACATCTTCTATGTTGTCGTACCTGGGACGTATCAACTATGTATATGATGATAGATACCTTGCTACGGTCAATTTCCGTGCCGACGGTTCTTCAAGATTTGCCAAACGTAACCGTTGGGGCTATTTCCCATCAGTCTCATTAGGTTGGAGAGTGAGCAATGAAGAATTCTTCAAAAACCTGAACATTGAAAATACAATTTCCAATTTAAAACTGCGTGTAGGTTGGGGACAGAATGGTAACCAACGAATCGACAGAGACGCACCTCTTACGTTGATTGGTACCAATAATGAAAATCAATGGTACTTTGGAAACGGGTACTCACAAGGTTACGTTCCGACTTATGTGGGAAATGCAGATATTAAATGGGAAACCAGCCAACAAACCAATGTCGGTTTAGATATGTCTTTCTTTAAAAACAGCCTTGATGTTAGCATGGACTTTTATGTAAAGAAAACAAGTGACATGTTGCTCAATATGCCTATTCCTTCTTTTGGCGCCTTCCCTAACAGCCCCTTCTTTAATGCGGGAGACTTGAAGAATACCGGTTTTGAAATAGTAGTCAACTACCGTAACCAGATAGGAAAAGACTTTAATTACAATGTAGGGCTGAACATGTCTACTTATAAGACAGAGGTAACCAAACTTACATCGGAATATTTGAGTGGAAATACTAGCCGTACGTATGTAGGAGGTCCTATCGGACGTTTCTGGGGGTACAAACAAATAGGAATATTCCAGAATCAGGAAGAGATAGACAATTATGTGGATAAGAATGGTACCAAGATTCAGCCTAATGCACAACCGGGTGATTTTAAGTTTGCCAAATTAGGAGAATCAGGCGAATTGAACGATGATGATGACCGTACTTTTATCGGTGATCCTAATCCGGACCTCATTTATGGTTTCAACTTAGGATTTAGTTATAAGAACTTTGACGTAAGTATGGCATTCCAGGGAACTATTGGAAATGACATCTGGAACGTTGCTAAAGGAAGCCTTGCTTCAGCAGGACGCCAGAATGCGTTGGCGGATGCTTACACAAAAGCATGGACAAAAGACGGGGATTTGGATGCTGTATATCCACGCATAACCAACTCTGACTCTAACAATAATATGAGAGGTTCTTCTTTCTATGTGGAGAACGGTTCTTACCTGCGTTTGCAGAATATGCAAATAGGTTATACACTGCCGAGTCACATTTGCCAGAAGAGCAAACTGTTTTCAAGTTGTAGATTCTATGTGAGCGGTCAGAATATATTTACTTTAACCGGTTATTCCGGACTTGATCCGGAACTGGGTATCAATAACCCATTGGATATGGGAGTGGATACTACACGTTATCCGTCTTCACGTACATTCACTTTTGGAGTTAATTTGCAATTTTAAATCTAGCTAAAAAGACATTACATTATGAGAAAAATATTATTTATAATATGCTGGGCTCTTGCCGGAGTGGGGTTGTATAGCTGCTCTCTCGACGAACCAAGTTATGGTAAAACCACAAGCGATAATTATTATCAGAAGGAAAGCGATATTGAACAAGCCTTGACTGGAGCTTATCTTCAATTACGTACAACTTGGAATGAATATGCATTAAATCATTATTTTGTAGGTGATTGCAGCACTGATGATGCTCTAAAAGGAGGAGGAAATGACGGTGACCGTGCCGAAGTACGCGACTTGTCCGACTTTACGATCTACACAACCAATGGTGAAATAGGACGTCGTTGGGAGATTCTGTACAGATTAATCAATCGCTGTAACGATGTGATTTATTATGCTCCTGATGCAATAGGAAACGAAGAACTATTGAAACGTTATGCAAACGAGGCTAAAGCATTGAGAGCATTCGGGTACTATTGTCTGGTCACTACATTCGGAGAAGTGCCTCTAATCACTACGCCGATGCAACCCGCTGAAATACTGCAAATACCCCGCTCCCCATTGGAGAAGGTATATGAATGTATTGTGAATGATTTAACCGATGCCTCCGCACTTCCTGCAAAAGGAGATTACTCTGAAGATGATGCTTATCGTGCAACACGTGGCTTTGCTAAAACAATGCTTGCTAAAACATACATGTTCAAAGGTGATTTTACCTCTGCCGAAACGGTACTTCATGATATTATTGAAGTGGACAAAGACTATACATTGTTGAGTGATTACGGCATGAACTGGCGCACTGAATATGAAAACAGTTCGGAATCAGTATTTGAGATTGCCAACAAAGTATATGATAAAAACATTGCCACAGGTACCAATGTTCCCCACTTCTTCACAAGCAGACGCATCTCCGGTTATCAGGGATATGGATTTCATGTACCGACCCAAGACCTCTATGATGCCTTTGATGCAGATGACCCGCGTATTACTTATGTATTCACACAAACTGGTGACAGATATAAAGGTGATACTGAAGCGCAAGACAACGCTGAATCTCCAAGCGGTTATCATGATTACAAGATGACTGTGCCAGCAGTAGAAAAAACTGGTTTCGACGTCTGGATGATTAGTTACAACATTCGTTTGATCCGTTATTCCGATGTTCTCTTGATGTATGCCGAAGTATTAAACGAAAACGGAAAACCGGGGCTTGCACTTCCTTACCTGAATGATGTAAGAGAAAGAGCCCGAAAAACTAATCCGATAGATCCGAGAAGAGATCAACAGGCGTATATCCCTGCTACAACAACTAATACACTGCCCGACATAACAGAAACCGACCAAGAGCGTCTGAAAGAAATCATCTGGAAGGAACGCCGTTGTGAATTAGCGATGGAAGGATGGAGACGGGATGATCTGATGAGACAAAAACGTTTCGGAACCGTTATGCGTGCTTATGCAACCAAATATAATACATCGAAAGGTGCCAATTTTAGGGACGACAGAGATTATCTGTTTCCGATACCGCAAGGTGAAAGGGATAAGAGCAACAATATTCTTTCCCAAAATCCGGGTTTTTAATATGAATAAAATGAGGGGGCGGATTATAAAATCCGCCCTTTTTTAACAACCAACTGACCATGAAAAAGACATTATTATTTCTCGTAGCAGGTTTTTTCTTTCTCAACAACCTGCCGGCACAAAAGCCGATAGAACAAAAAGAGATCCGTTTAGTACAGTATATGCCCAATATACCTTTCCCCTATAAAATGAAAAACTGGAAAGATATAGCCACGAAACAGGACAGACTATTTTACGATTTCAACGCCAAAGGACAGAACTTACCTCTTATCTGGTGGGACGATTCGCAAATAAACTTTCCATTCCGTACTTTCGGACTTCCAAGCTACGTAGATAAAAGACGGTTAGGAGGAAATTCTTATGAATCTCTTCCCACTATGGGCTCACTCATTAGTGCAAGTCTGATAGGAGTAGACAAAAGCAATGATGACGGAAAAGATTATGTATCAATGATACGACAATTCTTCAACAAGAAGAACGGAACCAATCTTATATTGAACGGCCTCGACAGGAAAGCCGGAGAAAGTTTCTGGTACGAGATATGGCCGGCAATGGCTTATTCGATGCTGGTAGATTTATATCCTCAAAAAACAGAGATGCAGGAGCCGATGAAGATCACTGTTGACAATTGGTATGCTGCTATCCAGGACTTGAGTGAAGGTAGAGAATATCCGGACTTCAACTTCACCGCCTTCAACTTTAAGAACCGTAAAGGGTATTATAATAAAGTATGGCGTGAACCGGATGCAGCCGCAGGACTTGCTTGGTTGCAATACATCTCCTGGATTAAATACGGAGATAAAAAATATCTGAATGCTACACGCCAATGCATGACATTCTTGCAGAACCGTCCCGAAAAAGAAGGAACTTTCTATGAGATAATGATGCCCTATGGGGCTTATCTGGCAGTGCGCATGAATGCGGAACTTGGAACTGCTTATGATGAGCTGAAAATGTTGAACTGGTGCTTCGACGGTAATAATTCAGACCGTGACGGATGGGGAGTGATGTGTGAGCGTTGGAACAAATACGACGTACACGGATTGGTAGGACAAAAAAAGGATGAACAATATGCTTTTGCCATGAACACCTTTTCACAAGCTGCCGCACTTGTCCCAATTGTAAAATACAACCCGGCTTATGCTTCCACAATAGGCAAGTGGATGTTGAACTTGGCAAACGCCTGCCGTTTATTTTATGCAGATGAGCACCCCCGCAACCGTCAGTCGAGTTCTATCTGGGAAGGTGATCCTCAACACGTCATTTGCTATGAAGGATTGAGGAAGGATTTGTATCATGGCAATCACTTTGAACCGTTCCAGGGATTATTGTCCGATGAGGGTCCCTATGCTATTGGGGATCAAGTAAAAACCATGTCTTCAGCTACAGATATTTGTTTGTATGGTTCGGCTTGGGTGGGTATGCTAGCCTCTATTGTAGATACTACTAATGTGGAATGTATTCTTCAACTGGATTGTAATGCCACAGATTTTTATTCCACAAGAAAATATCCTACTTACCTTTTATTCAATCCTTACTTTGAAGCCAAAGAGGTAACCTTGAATCAACACTTTACGGAACCTACGGACTTGTACGATCTGGTATCCAAAAAATACATAAAGAAAAATTGTACCGGCGAAACAAGCATTATCCTGAACCCGGACAATGCCGTAACTATTGTTTGTATTCCTGCTTCCGCTAAAAAAACAAAGAAACATGGTAAATTGATTGTTGACGGTGAAATCGTAGATTATCGTTTGTAATTTTGACTATTCCACAATTGTATAAGTCCTCCGTTACCGATGAAAATATGCGCGGAATAAAATAAATTCCTTATATTTGCTATTATCCTAACCGTATAAATAACATTCATTTACATGAGAAACATCTTATACGCACAATTATTTTTTATTCTGATTATTGCATTTGTCACTTCCACAAAGTCTTATGCTTTTAATGTGGCAAAACACATATCAAATGTTAACGGACTGACAAATAATTCAGTAAACTGTATTTTGGAAGATGCAGAACATACAATCTGGATTGGGACATGGGATGGACTGAATGCATATAATGGAAGAGAAATTACGACATTCAGATATAGCAAAAACAATCCGAATTCTATAAGTAATAACGTTATCCGCCAGATTATCGAATGTAAGGGCAGTTTATGGATAGCAACAGATAATGGAATCAATCGGTTAGATAAACGAACCCGTCAGATAACAAGGTATTATTTAAGAACAGATAATAAAGTACCCAATCAGGAAAAGTCTTTTATTTTAGGAAAGAGTGCGGCAGGAGATATTATCTGCCTCATAAAGGGGCTGGGATTCTTTGTCTACAATGATTCTGAAGATGAGTTTAATCCGATTAACACAGACTTTGCAAGTCATATAAAGGATTATTCCGTGAGTGATTCCGATCGTATGCTTTTCCTTTTAAATAATGGAAATACCGTGCATCTGACTTACAATCTACTCGTTAACGGAGGAAAACAGAGTGATTTACGCACAGTCGACATACAGACGCCTGTAGATAAGATATTTCTGTCGAAAGATAGATTTATCTTAAACAAAGACAACAAACTTTTCCTTTTAAATCCCGACTTTACAATTTCCCAATACATTGAGCTGGATAGTAGCAAACCTGTATCGCAGGTTATTTTAGCAGAGAACAAGATGTACGTCAGCTTTATAGAAGGGGGATGTATTCATTATGATTTAAAAAAGAATACTTTTACCTACCTGAACGAACTATCCAGTCAGTTATCAGTCTTCACTCTTTATTCCGGTAGTCAGAACATATTGTGGATAGGAACGGACGGACAAGGATTAATTCAACTTTATCATTACGACTCTTTATTTGAAACCGTTCACACCAGTCACCCTGTGAGATGTTTTTGTGAAGATGAAGATGGTAATATTCTGATAGGAACAAAAGGAAGCGGAATAAAACTGTTAAATCCTGCAACGAAGGAATTGACAGATTATCTGAATGAGAGTAAAGGATTGATTTCCAATTCTGTCTATGCCTTGAGAAGAAATAAAGCGAATGACATTTTTATCGGAACGGAAGGAACCGGAATCAATATATTGAATGCTGCTACAGGGCGACTGGAAAAGCTTGAGATACCTGATAAATATCCGCCTTTCAAGGCTGTGTACAACATTTATTTTACGAACAATGATTCTCTTTTATGGGTGGGAACATCAGGATATGGTTTAATCAAAATAAATATTTCCAGAGAGCAAGGTCGTTATCACGTTAAAGGATTCAGGCAATATAATTCGTCGGATAAAAATATCTCATTGAATAACGATGTTGTTTATGCCATTACATCCGATCCGGAAGACAATATGTTATGGTTTGGTACACGTGGCGGAGGCTTGAACTGTATCAATATGAAAGATAACAGCATAAAATCATTGGAGGATATGGACAGTCGGATTTTACTCACCAATAATGATGTATTGTGCTTACTGCGTGATGATACCGGTATATGGATAGGAACAAGTTATGGACTGAACGAATTGAAAAAGGAGGAGAATGATTTTCACCTGATACAATATGCCGACGAGAAATTGAATAATAAAACGATTCATGGAATATTAAAAGACCACGAAGGAAAGATATGGATCAGTACCAACCAGGGATTGTCTAGCCTGAATGTAAAAAACAATAAAATAGATAATTATACCTTGAATGACGGATTGCAGAATGATGAATTCTCTGATGGAGCTTTCTTCAAGGATCATCGTGACTTCTTGTACTTTGGAGGAGTAAGCGGGTTTAGTTATTTCAATCCTCGAAATATACATTTGCGCGAGTTTAATCCTCCACTTATATTAAGTAGTTTGAAGATATATAATACGGTACAGGACATTAATGAACGTATCAGAAAAGGAGTGTTGAAACTTAGCTATGAAGAAAGATTCATGACTTTCAATTTCATAGCCAAAGACTTTATTAATAATGAAAACTGTGAATATGCTTATCGCTTGAAGAACCATTCGGATGATTGGGTGGAAATGGGTAATAATCCGAATATTATCTTTACCCAACTTCCTCCGGGTGAGTACCAGCTTGAAGTGAAGAGCACAAATGGCGACAAAGTATGGGGAGATAACATTTATCGCTTAACTATAAAAGTAGGTTATCCGTGGTGGCTTAGCGTTCCTGCATTGATTATCTATGCCATATTGTGCATTATTATCTTCTACATCACAAAGTCTGTTATCAAAAATCGCATACGGTTAAGCCGCCAGGTTCTTATAGCCCAGGTAGAGAAACGGCATGAACAGAAGATTTATGAATCCCGGCTCAATTTCTTCACCAATGTGGCACATGAATTCTTTACCCCCCTAACTTTGATTTATACACCTGCACAGCACTTGTTGGAACAGGACGGGTTAGATGGTAGTACAAAGAAATATCTCCAAATAATAAAGAATAATGCCGAAAGGATGCAGAAGCTGATTAGTGAGTTGATGGAGTTTCGTAAAACTAAATCGAGCAATATGGATTTGCATCCTGAAAATGTGAACGTAAAATCATTGATGGAATATGCTTCCAACAATTATGTGGATATCCTGAAAGAGAATAAAATAGACTTCAAGGTAGAGACTCATGATACGTCAGAGATCTATTCCGACCGCAATGCTTTGGAAAAAATTATATTCAATTTACTGTCGAACGCTTTCAAATATACTCCTCGTTATGGATATATTCATGTTGAGATATCACAAAATGAGCCTGATAAAACCTTATACTTGCTCGTAAGAAATTCCGGTAAGGGATTAACAGAACAACAGATGGCAGAGATATTTGATAAGTATAAGATATTTGATACTCCTAAATTGGGTAACTCTGTCAGCAATGGCATAGGTTTAAATCTAACAAAGAGTCTGGTTGAATTATTAGGCGGGCAGATAAGTGTAAATAGTGAACTGGGAAAAAGTGTTGAATTTTCAGTCGTGATTCCTTCTTTGCCATCCGATCATTCACTTGTTGTAACGGATGAAAAAGATTCGTTGCAGAAAGAAAAGAACGGGCAGGATCACTTATCCCCTCGCAAAGATACTGTCATACTGATAGTGGAAGATGAAAAGAATATCAGAGACCTGCTGAAAGATGTCCTCTTTGATTATGTGATACACGAAGCAAAAGACGGCGTAGAGGCTTTGAAAGAGATAGAACATAATCATCCTGATATTATTATAAGTGATATTGTCATGCCCAACATGGACGGCTTGAGCTTGATTAATAAATTGAAATCCGATTTGAAAACAAGTTATATTCCAATCATAGGAATATCGGCAAAGGCTTCTGTAGAAGACCAGATTAATACCTTTAACCATGGTGCGGATGCTTATATCGTCAAACCATTTCACCCGAGGCAGGTGATATCCACCATAGAGAATCTGCTGTCGAGACAAATGCTTTTAAAGGACTATTTCAATTCCAGCATGTCTTCTGTGAAAGTAAAAGACGGGATTGTTCTTCATCCGGAAGACGAAGAGTTAATACAGAATGTAACAGACTTCATAAAGAATAATATAGATGATGAGTTATTAAGCCCTTCTTCTATTGCCGAATTTGTAGGAGTGAGCAAAGCTACCTTATATCGGAAGTTCAAAGAAATAATAGATAAGACTCCGAGTGAATTTGTACGAGGCATCAGACTGGAATATGCAGCCAAGTTATTAAGGACAACCAAGTTGACCGTATCCGAGATTATGTTCAAATGTGGATTCTCTAATAAATCTTATTTCTATCGGGAGTTTTTAAAGCAATACGGTGTATCTCCCAAGGATTACCGGAATCAATAGATAAATCCTGCCAATCTGTCATTCAGATAGCAATTTGTATTTCTCGTTACCAAAAAATGCCGCTTGTAGATTACTGCAAGCGGCATTTTCTTTATCTAAATCATCCGAGATTTATCTATCCATCCGTAGATTAATAGTTTTCCTTCTTCACCTCGAAATAAGCCTGTGGATGCAGACATGCCGGACAAACTTCGGGAGCTTCCTTACCGATTTCAATGTAACCGCAGTTACGGCATTGCCATACCACTTCGCCTTCTTTAGCGAATACAGTCATATTTTCGATATTGTTCAGGAAGGCAAGATATCTTTCTTCGTGACCTTTTTCTGCGATGGAGATATTGCGGTACATAGCAGCAATCATCGGGAAACCTTCCTGTTCTGCCACATCAGCAAAGTGAGGATAATCCAGTGACCATTCTTCATGTTCACCCGCTGCGGCAGCGCGAAGATTTTCAAGTGTATTACCAATTACACCGGCCGGATAGCTGGCAGTGATTTCTACCATACCGCCTTCGAGGAACTTAAACATACGTTTTGCATGTTCTTTTTCCTGATCGGCAGTTTCAGTGAAAATAGCTGCAATTTGTTCGTAGCCTTCTTTTTTAGCCACACTTGCGAAATAAGTGTAACGCATTCTTGCCTGTGATTCTCCTGCGAATGAAGTCAACAGATTTTTCTCTGTTTGAGTTCCTTTAATACTCTTAGCCATAATTCTATATATATTTTAAATTGGTTGATTACCAAACGTAACTTGTCGTACTATTTATAACGCAAATATAAACGATTTGTTCACAATAAACCACCTTTTCTTAATGAATAAAAACTATCACCTCATTGATGAAATCTATCAACAGACAAATAGTATGTTCAAAAACATACTTATTTCGATTATTTTATCTAATTTTGCAACCTCTACTTTGCAAAAAAGTACAGAGTACACGTATAATAACATCTAAAAATGAAGCTATTTGAATTTAAACCCAAACTGGTTTCTTGTCTAAAGAATTATTCGAAAGAAACGTTTATGGCGGACCTGATGGCCGGCATCATCGTAGGTATCGTAGCGCTTCCACTGGCTATCGCTTTCGGTATCGCTTCGGGAGTTTCGCCCGAAAAAGGTATTATCACCGCTATCATTGCGGGATTCATCATTTCCCTGTTGGGAGGCAGCAAAGTCCAGATCGGCGGTCCTACGGGAGCATTTATCGTCATTATCTATGGCATCATACAACAATACGGCGAGGCCGGACTGATTGTAGCCACGCTAATGGCGGGCGTACTCCTTGTATTATTAGGAGTGTTCAAGCTGGGAGCTGTCATCAAATTCATTCCTTATCCTATCATCGTCGGATTTACCAGCGGTATCGCCGTCACTATTTTCACGACCCAGATTGCCGATATTTTCGGTTTATCTTTCGGAGACGAGAAAGTGCCGGGAGACTTCGTCGGGAAGTGGCTGATTTATTTCCGACACTTCGACACGATCAACTGGTGGAATACCATCGTTAGTATTGTCAGCATTATTATTATCGCCATCACTCCGAAGTTCTCAAAGAAAATTCCCGGCTCGCTGATTGCCATCATCGTAGTCACGGTAGCCGTTTACCTGATGAAAACTTTCGGAGGGATCGACTGCATCCAGACAATCGGCGACCGCTTCACCATCAAATCGGAGTTGCCCGATGCCGTTGTGCCTGCGTTGGATTGGGAAGCTATCAGGGAACTGTTTCCGGTGGCTATCACCATTGCCGTATTGGGAGCTATCGAGTCGCTGCTGTCTGCCACGGTAGCCGACGGTGTGATAGGCGACCGCCACGATTCCAATACAGAACTGATTGCACAGGGAGCTGCCAATATCATAGCTCCTCTGTTCGGAGGTATTCCTGCCACCGGAGCCATCGCCCGTACCATGACGAATATCAACAACGGGGGTAAGACACCGATAGCCGGAATCATCCATGCAGTAGTATTGCTGTTGATTCTGCTCTTCCTGATGCCACTCGCACAATATATCCCGATGGCATGCCTTGCCGGAGTACTGGTCATCGTATCTTACAACATGAGCGGATGGCGTGTATTCAGAGCTTTACTGAAGAATCCGAAATCGGACGTTACCGTACTGCTTATCACGTTCTTCCTGACCGTTATCTTCGACCTGACCGTCGCTATCGAGGTAGGATTGGTGATTGCTTGCGTTCTCTTTATGAAACGTGTCATGGAGACTACCGAAATCTCGGTGATTACCGATGAGATTGACCCGAATAAAGAATCGGATATTACCGTACACGAAGAAAACCTGATGATTCCCAAAGGTATAGAGGTATACGAAATCAACGGCCCTTATTTCTTCGGCATCGCTACCAAGTTTGAAGAAACAATGACACAACTGGGAGACCGCCCGAAAGTACGTATCATCCGTATGCGCAAGGTTCCGTTCATCGACTCCACAGGTATTCATAACCTGACTGCTCTCTGCGAAATGTCGCAGAAAGAAAAGACTACCATTATTCTTTCGGGAGTCAACGAGAACGTGCATAATGTACTGGAAAAAGCCGGATTCTACGAGTTGCTGGGAAAAGAGAATATCTGCCCGAATATCAACGTAGCATTGGAAAGAGCGAAAAGTCTGGTAGAATAACGCTGTTTATCAGTTACTTGCAAGCTATATATACCGTGCGTATTGGACATATAGATCCAATGTGTACGGCATATATGACCTGCGTGTTGGATCTATATATCCAACACACAGCATCTATATCTCCTGCAAACAGGATATTATCATCATTTATTCTATCATGCTGACCTCTATTTGATACAGTCACAACCTCTTTTATTTCAGAACCATGTTCTTGTTTTCTTTATAATCAAGCGCACGATTCATAATCTTCAACTGTCCGAGAGTATTCTCTAATGAAGCATTTACAATAACCGGAGTTGCTTTAATATTCGGATTCACTATTGCCACATCATAAACCGACTGCTCCAATTCACCATTCAGATAGATTTTCAACATTCCATTCTTCTCACGGCATAAAGACACAATGCGCTCTTTATCATCATCAACAGCCTGTCCGGATACGACTTTCAACCCTTTTACCACGAATACAAGCCGCCCTTCCGCATCCAAATCCACCAAAATGTCTTTTCCCTGACGCAACAAGGAAACAGCGTTCTTATCGGTTTTCAAACAGAAAGACAGATTAAAATCCCCGCTGCCACTGACTCCTGTCAAAACAGGTATCTCCTGATTCTCGAAATAGAAAAAAGCGGTGCGCAATGCTTCCGTATTTCCTGCGTCATCTGTCACTCCCGAAATATTCAGGCGGTATTTATCATCTTCTCTCATTTCACGAGCCAATGTTAGTGTCACGACACGCCTGTCCGCTGAAAGCGAAGTAGCGGTTACCTCATTTCCCGAAACGGAAAATATTCCGTCTTTCAGTATCACAGGCTCATTAAGCTCGACCGTCAGGGAAGTCGGAGAGGTGGTCTTCACTATCCGCAGAGCAGGGGCTTCCTTATCAGGCACGGTACTGAATTTCCAAATCCGCACTTCACCCGGCTGCAAACTAAGGGAGATTTGTCCGCCATAATCAAACAAATGGTTCTCCGTGTCCTCTGCCTTCTGTTCATCCGTCCGGTACGCCCACACATAGGTACGATGCAATCCTTTCAATCCTTCAGGCATTCCGATAGTGCGGTCGAGCGGGAAGGTAAACTCTTTCACTTCATCGGACGGGTTGCGGACAGAAATAATCCCTTCCTGTCCCGACCATGCCGAATAGCCGTAAGGAGTTCCTTTTGCGGGAGTCTGTCCTATCAGTTTAGCATGTTTCAGAGTCTCATAGTTGTCGTTAATCCAGTGCAGTACATCGGCATTTATCACCCATTTCTGCCCCTCGTTCATCATGTTATAGCTATAATAAAGTTCCCAGAAAGCACTGCCGCGGGTAGCCATCATCATCAGGTAAGTGCGGAATTCATCATCATCCATCTTTCCGGCGAGATTGGCGGTATTGCCATAAATCGGGTCGTGGTTATAAAGATGCGCCAAAGGGAACTGGAACGCGCGTGTCTTCACAAAATCGAAATAACGGTCGTCCCTGTAAGACAAAAGTTGGTCAAGCTGTGACGGGCGTTTTACGTTCAACCGCCCGATGTCCTGCGAGTTCTGCATCCACACGGAGTTTCCCCATTGCAAGAACCACGGGCTGGGGTTGACATAACACGTCAGGTTAATCCACAAATCATTCCTTTTCGCCCCGCGCTGGTCGCGCATCGCCTGAAATATATCAATCCAACGTTCCCAATGCTCGGTGACATAACACATTCCCTGATAACCGCCGGAGATATAATTCCCCTGCGGGTCGGGTTGCGGCGGACGAACCAGAAAACCGTCCAGTTTCCAGTAATTCATGTCAAACCGTTGCTGGCAGTCCAGAAAAAACATTTTCAGTTTCTCGCAGTACACCTTATGGTTGGTGCAAATATCACTTGAGTTGCAGTTCAGTTTTCCATTCCCGTTTTCTTCCAGAAACCGCGCGAACTTGATATAATAATTATAACCTCCGCGGGGGCCCAGCCACAATCCGAAATTAGAGGACAAACGGTGTGACAAATCCGAAGGGGTGGACAGTTCGTTCGGGAATTTGCTGTTGAACGACCAGAATTTGGCCTTGTTCTCTTCCTGCCACGGACCGTAAGCATTCCAACCGTCGTCCACCACATAAGAGTCAATCGGACGAACTCCGTTCTGCGTCAGTCCGCGTTCCACTTCACGGAAAGAGTCGAGGATATTGTTCTCGTTGATGTCGAGCATAAAGTCATACCATGAATTGTACTGGATACGGAAGTCGACCGGAACGGAAATATCATGGATATAACTGAAAAAGTCCGTCTGAATGACATCCATATCCGTACTGCGGGTGGCACCGGTCACTTCTTTCCAGGTGGTAAACGTCCCGCTGTCCGCCAGACGGCCTTCCGAAGCAAGCATCTCAAAGCTCTTTCCCGAATAATAGCGGATACGTACTTTCCGATCACCCTCAATCTCCGTCTCCGAAGCCGGAAATTCAAGTCCGAAGAACATGCCCTGTATGTACACCGGTTGCCCCAAAGAGATGTAATATCCGCTGACACCGCCCACTCCCTGTTCCATCACCGGATGCGTCCAGACAGCATATCCTTCGGGAAGGCTCATCGGCTCGAAATCAATATAATCCAGACGCGCCAGATGGCGTTGCGAATCGGGGACGGTAATCTCCAGATATTTCCTCATATAGTGCTTCCCTTCCTCCAATGTAAGAACCATGTCCACCTGCCAGTCCACCTCCTGATGGCGGAAGCCCTTATAATGGAAAACCAGCTTCTTGCCGTTCTTCCCTTCATCCGTGACCTGTACTCTCTGCAAGAAAAGATCAGAAGAATGAATATCCGCAACGACCGAATCCGCACTCAACGTACGGATGATAAAATCCTCCGAAATGGTTTCGGGAATAATACGGGAAACTTCCTTCCCCATACGCTTATTTTCAATCATGCACGTGCGGACTTTATCATTCTTCACCAGAAACTTGCGAGCGAGGAATTCATTGCCAATCTCCACAGTATCTGCTATATGATTGACATAAATCTCTTCCTTTACAGCTGCCCTCATGGAAAACAAACATCCTCCAAACAACATCAACAGCAAATATATTCGTTTAATCATACTATTTTTATTCTTTCATTTATCAAACCTTTAAAAATAATCCGCGCTTATACATCACCCTCAACAGGAGAAAGACAATCAGATAATTGGCGAAGGTAAGCCATACGGAGTAATAACCACCCAGATATTGTTCGAGCCCGTAACTGACCGAAGCGGCAACGCAACGGAAATTCACAACTTCGCCCAGCAGATACGCCGTAATGGAATTCATGCCATACACTTTCAGCCAGTTCAATCCCCGGGTATATCCTTTATAATCAATCCAGTAATAGAACAATGCCATCAGCAGAAAGCAATAGCCGCCGGAAAGCAGGGTCATGCTGCCTGTCCAGATACGTTTGATAACAGGCATCTGCAAACTCCACAGTAACGCCAGGCCAACAAGAGCAAGTCCGACAACTAGCAACGTCTGCACCACCCTTTTCCGATTTGCCTTGCCCTCTTTCATTATCTTTCCGGCAAACGCTCCGAGCATGACGGTCACTCCGAATGTCAGGCTGCTCCACATCCATGTATAGTTGTAGGATGGCGAGAAGCTCCAGGTTCCGTCCTCATTCCAGAAAACACCGTCACGGAATCGCCCTAAAACGCATCTGTCCACTTGTTCCGCAAAGTTCCCCGCCGGTGTGAAATCCCCCAAAAACGTCATCGGAACCCAGTAGACGAGAAGGAGTAGCAACGTTATCCCTACCTGCCACTTGAACGGGAAGTGCAACTGAATGACCGCAGCAATAAGATAACCGACAGCAATAGACTGCAATGTATTGGAATACAAATAAAGATGCGTGGCGTCCAGACCGAGCAGGTTTCCCTGAACAATCATTCCGAAGATAAACAGGAGAAAAACACGCTTCAGGATTCTCCGATACACAGGCCAATAACTTCCCGTAGTCCCTATATACTTCGATAGTGAGAACGGCATGGAAGCTCCCGTCATAAAGAGGAAAAGCGGCATTACCAAATCCCAGAAACGGAATCCCTCCCAAACCTCATGGTCAAACTGATAAAGTATGCTATCGAGAAATGACATATTCATCTGCCGTGCCAATGCCACGAATACAGGTTGAAAAAAGACCAGGAGAAATAAATCGAAACCTCTTAGAATATCCAATGAGGCAAGACGGATGGAATTGTTTTCCGGTAATTTGTTTTTCATAAGTATAGCTTTTGTATAAACTTGATTATCGTTTTATCCAATGTCGCTTTATTCATGTTTGTACCCTTTGCCTTATTCCAGTATCATTTCGTCAAAAAGGATTCTCGACACCTGTCCCGGCCGTACATGAGATGCCGGACAAACTCCCGGGCCTTTGGCTGTCACACGTACGTAACGCGCTTGTGTACCTCTCAGCTTCAACGGCAAGTTTTCTATAAAGTTTCCTTCACGAAAAATCTCTTCGGGCGTGAAACTCCGCATGGCAGCTTCGCAGAAACTAGAGTTGTCATCCGAAACTTCCACTTTCACGGACGACGGCTTATGGATAGCCATCCCATTGTTCGTGATGCAGCCCAATGTCAATGTGTTCAGCGTTTCCGGCTTCAGCAGGTCAATTGTAAAAGAGACGGAATCATTATCATTCCAAGTGCACCATTCGGAATCCGAATATTTCAAGCTTCCACGTATTCCGTTCGTCAGGAGCTTTACAGACGGACTGTCTCCCGATACAGGTTTGGCGGTAGCCAGGTTCCACCGGACAGGGAGTATCAATGTTTTTCCCATCTGCCTGCCTTGCGCAAAAGTAGCACTTTTCAGTGTAAGCGGCTCTTTTACAGGCACTATTTTTTCGTAGAGCGGTGAAGTTGCCGTAGGCTCGCTTCCATCCGTCGTATAATGTATCTCCATGTCGGGGCGGATACATTCCAGTTTCACTTCGAGCATCCCGTCGTTTGGAGTGACCGTATGCTGGATGTTGTACATCGAACGGGCGTAGACGATACCTTTAGCTGTCAGATGTTCATTATAGACATCCAGTCCTTTCAGGAATGAAGTCCAATCCTTGCGTTCTTTCTTCGTCCATGCCACTTCCGCAAGGGCGGCCAGACGGGGAAAGAGCAGATAGTCCACATCTTCCGGTTTGTTGCAGAACTCCGTCCATAGGGATGCCTGTACGCCTATAAGTAAGGAAGCATATTCCGGTTTCCAGTCCGCCTGCACAGGTTCGTAATCGTAGACGTCCTTCAGTGTGTTATTGCCGAAATAGGTCTGGGGTTCAAACCATTGCGGGCCCTGATAGCGGATCAGGTACATGATGCGGGCAGGAGTCATAATGAACCGGTGTCCTTTTTCAGCAGCTTTCAAGGCAGCCGCGCCGAGTCCGCGCCAACCTTGAATAATAACGCCTTCGGGCAGGAAACTGCTGTTTGTCAGTTCGTCCCAACCTATCACTTCGCGTCCCTTGCTGCGTACATAGTCGCTCATCCGTTTCATGAAATAACCTTGCAGATCTTCTACGTCGGCAAGATGCTCTTTGTTCATGCGCTGCCGGCAAAGCGGGCATTTCTTCCAGAATCCTTTCTGCGCCTCATCTCCTCCCAAATGAATATATCGCGAGGGGAAGATTGCCATCACTTCGTCCAGAACATCTTGCAGAAATGTAAAGGCGCTGTCGTTTCCGGCACAGTAAATCACTCCCGAACTTCCTCCGCCCAAGCCCGGAATGACTCCAATGTAACTATTCACCACAGGGCAAGCCAGTTGCGGATAGGCAGCCAGTGCGGCGTTGCTGTGGGCGGGCATATCTATTTCGGGGATAACCTCTATCTGGCGGTCGGCAGCGTATGCCACCATTTCCTTGATGTCTTCCTGCGTATAGAATCCTCCGATAGGGGTCGGTTCTCCCGGTTCGGCGTTACGGCGGAAATAGAAAGGAACATCCATGCGGTTCACTCTCCATGCACCCACTTCCGTCAGGCGGGGATATTTCTTGATTTCTACCCGCCAGCCGTTATCATCCGTGAGGTGGAAATGAAGCGTATTGATTTTGAGCATGCCCATGCAGTCGATGATACGCAACACGTTCTCTTTGGGAATGAAGAAGCGGGCGGCATCCAGCATCAATGCCCGATAGCCGAAGCGCGGTTCATCCTGAATGGTTACCGCGGGAATGCTCCATTGGATATTCTCAACCCGACGGTTGCCTTCGACAGCCGACGGCAACAGCAGGCGGATGGTCTGCAATGCATAGAAAAAGCCTTTTATATCCGATGCTTTTACTTGTATCTGCTCCGGAGTAATCTCCAACTGGTAGGCTTCGCTTTTTAAAGAAGAGTCAGTCGTAAAACGGACATGACTCTTCTCACTGCTACCTATTGCCAACTGTGGGGTTATTCCCGAACTTCTCTTGAATAAGTTTATAAAGTTGCGGACGATGACAGCCTGCTCATGGTTCTCTACCGAAAACAAGGTTCGGGCGGAGAAGGTGAAGTTACCCTCGCCCGGCACGACCTGCACCGGACGGGGAACTATTGAAACAGGGGGTGATGTCAAGTTGTCCGCGCATGCACCCGATATGGATGCAAACAGCATACAAATGATTAAGATGTATTTCGTCATGGTTTGACAGTCAGTTTATTTATTAAAAAAATCGCAAGTACCTCTTTGCCCCTTTTTATTGAAGACTGAATAAGGCACTTGCGAAATTTGATTAAGGCAACTAAGAATTAATAAAACTTCGTTCCTGTATGCCTATTTCTACCTTGGTCATACTCTGCTACTGAAGATTTATTTATATAAGTACGAACCCAATCTATTTCCAAACGAGGAATAGCATTATTATCACGATCCCGTTCATAATTATCATAGCTTGCAAAACCAGAATCCCAGCCGGCATCAGGAGACCATACACCATTAACCTCAGTTCCACCTCCAAGCCCCCATTTATTAGGTGCTCCCATGGTAAGAATAAATTTCAACCCATTTAAGTTTTGTTCATCTGTAAAAGTCCAATAGCCTGCAGGACAATCAGCTTTTTTATAGCATACAGTCTCTTGCCCATTAATGCCCAGTGCGACTTCCGAATCAGAACGCCACTCAAACCAATAAATGTTCCATTCATTTATATTTATCGTATGATTTGCAGTTTGAGTTTTTTTATCGGTTCCTGAAATTCCCGTATGGAATGTCTGATGCGCTTTATTTCCTGTAACAGGACCTGTCGGATTTTCGAGAATATCAACTTCCGTGTAAGTATTATATTTACCCGACTCATCAGATATCAGCCAAATCCCCATGTTAAAGCCATTTTTCTCACCACGAAGCCGGGCACGAATTTCCATTCTGCAACCTTCTGATATTAACTGACTATTAGCTTTATATGTAGTATTAACTCCACATCCATAGAAAGCAGCAGTACCATAATCCCTATCTTTTCCTGCTGCCGGCCCTGTACCCTTCGACGGAACTTTCATTTCTATCATCTTCAGATATCCTTGATCGGTTATATTAGAGAATTGCACATTGACACAAGCCGCATGATTCTGTACAATCACCGTATTACGATCTGCCAAAAACAGAGGAACTTTATTACCCCATGAATTACCTGCACCATTAGTATTCCACATATCACCTGTATTTCCGAAACTATGGAATTCCCATGCATTGTAGAACTTCCAGCCTGCCGTAGCTAAATCTGTATTGGGATGCGGATCCAGTTCTTTCATTTCAACAACCTTATCATCTCCATATTGTGTCTTGGCTGCTGCCAACCTGCCACTTGAAGCAAATGCAATTCCCGGACGTTCGTAAACCCAACGCTCATCAAGAATCCCATCTCCCTTTTCAGCTTCGAGGTCCTTCATCGTAATTTCCAATGTTTCATTATCCAACGGATGAACTGCAGAAACGGTCGTAAAATTCAAAGTCAACGTTTCCGTTTTGGTAGGTTCCATATTGTGTTTAGTTTTAACTTTCACTTCTGCAGATTTTTCTCCTGCCTTTATCGTCAATGTGACGGGGGGTAACGTTACATAGAAATCTTTTTGCTCATCAGGTACAGTGATATGGATATCCATATCATCCGTGACCGGCACAGGAACTTCTGCCAAAATAGTAAACTCATCACCTTCGTCAATAACCCTGTCCGAATTATTTTTTATTGATACAACTGTGTAATGGAGATCAGAAATAACAATCGATTGAGTTGGATTAGTCACCGTATAGCCACGTACAAACGACATTACATTCACATACAACTTTTGTTTGGGCTTAATTCCACTTTCTGTAATCGGTAGTTTTATATCAAAAGAACTGACTCCCTTCGGGAAGGTAACCATTGAAGGAAATGCTTTAAAGGCTGTCTTTGATACATCTTTTTCTCCGTCCTTAGCAGTCAGATAAATATCAAAATCTTCGTTTGTCACACGTTCCGGATTCTTAGCGTCATTCACTTTCAAAGTAAGGGTAAGCTCTTCACCCATTACAAAGCTCTTGGCACTTGATTCCACTATTAAAGGTACAGTTTCCGGCAGTGGTTCTACCGCATCGTCCTCGCACCCTGCAAAACCTATTGAAAGCAGGCAAACAGGTAAAAATGTATATAGTATTCTTTTTATCATAATTGTGTAATTTATTAAATTGAGATACTTATTCGCTAACATCTCCCCAGCCCGGATTCTGTTTCAATTCATGGTTTAATTGCAGTTCATCCGGTGGTATCGGTAATAAATAATCCCGGTTCAGGTCGAAAAGGTAACCCTCAGGCAAATATTGCTGTAACGGATCCATCCACCCGTCGTTATCTTTCAATACCAATTCCAATGATTCGCGCCCTTTGGGTGAAAAGCTTTTGTAAAGGACACTCTCTTCGCCCAGATATGCACCCCTGCCACGACCGTTGATTCCTTTCAATGTTCCGGCTTCCGCCCAACGCATCAGATCGTCCAGACGGAATCCCTGAAGTGCCAGTTCCGAACATCTTTCACGACGAATTTCCTGTATCAAGGGAGTAAGCCCGGTAAATGGGAAATTAGCATCTGCTTGCGGCTCTATCCATGTCACGCCTGCTCTTTCGCGCAAGGGTTTCAATGTTTTGTTCAATACATCGTCGCTCCATTTGTCCAATTCTGCCGCTGCTTCAGCATAACAAAGTAATCCTTCCGCATACCGGAACAGGATAATGCCAGTCTGCGTATTCCCTTCCACATAAGTAGTGTCAATACCTAATCTGATATGGAATCCGGTAACACTCTTGCTATTACCGTCGCCGTTCAAGTTAGGAGAGACAATATCTTTATTCTTTTCTTTCATTTCATCATCAGTGCCTGTCGCATCATAAGCCCTCACATTCATCGGCTTATTGGAAGAAGAACCTGCATTAGAGCGATATTTACATCCGGTATGCATTACTGTAACGAGAAGTCTCGCATCCCGTCCCTCAAATGTTTCATTAAAATCCTTGAACTTCTCGTCTTTGGGATTAATAAAAGTTCCATCGGCATTTAAATAGTTATCCACCAATGACTTTGACAGGCCGGACGGTCCCTGGCCATCTACTGCTCCTGAAGCGAGTAAACCACCCAAATTATGAAAGACACCATCAGCCACTGAATACTTTTTCCACAGAACAGCTTCCGGTATTTGAGAAAGATCTTCCTTATTAAATAAGTGTGCAAAAGCATCTTCGGTATTTACATACTCCTTATCAGTGTCTTTCGTATTCAATGTCAAGCCAGCAGTAAAAAGTTGCTGGTCTCCCCAGTTCAATACTTCCTGAAAAAATTCCGTAGAATTGTCTTCCGTTGCAAACTTAGTACCTTTGTGGTATTTCTCCCACGAACCTTCATAAAGCGCCACCCGCATAGCCAAAATAGTAGCGGCCTCCTTACTGATACGCAGTCCCTGATATTTACTACGCGTAAATAAATTTGCACGTGCTTCCGGAATTTCACCGATAGCGGCCTTCAAGTCATTCAATATAAAACGGGCAACATCCGCACGCTTGGACGCAGGTTTCTGTAAGCCGGCTACCGTAGCGTTTTCATCCCAAAAATCATCCATTATAGGTATATCTCCAAAACGGGTGAGCAGGTAGAAATGCCAATAAGCACGCAAAAAATAGGCTTCTCCTCTAAGCGAGAGTACTTCAGCAGTCTCAAGTCCTGCATCAACTTTATAATAGTGAAAGAAGTAGTTGACATTACGCAGGTTCTGATAGCCTTTTTCCCAATCGGTCGAGCCACTGAACTGATTATTCTCACCATTCAGGCGTCTGTCATATTTTTCAGCCAAAATGTTATCGCTGTTCACCTCTTCACCACGGACACTCATTCCATATTGCGTCGGAGCCGGCAATGAAGTATATAAAGCATTGATATAGTTCTCTACTTGTTCGCGACCAGCCAGGAAGCCTTCGTTTTCAGGCATTGTCAACGGTTGCCGATCCAAAAAGTCGGAACAAGCGGACAACACCAGCCCTATAAAAGCAGTCAGTATAATTATTTTCTTTTTCATGATGTTCCTCTCTAATTAAAATGTGATGTCAATTCCAAATACAAAGTTCCGGTTCAATGGGTAAACTCGCCCGTTACCATTTGCAGTCAGCGGTGAAGTAAGGGCGGGAGCAGAAGCATTACTACCTCCTACCCAACCATTCACCTGATTCAGTGTTTCAGGGTCAAACTGTTGCGGCAACTTGGAAATTGTAAACAGATTATCGCAAGTGAAATATACTTTCAAATTACTCAAGCCAATCTTTTCCACCAATTGTGGTTTGAAAGAATAAGAGACTGTCAAGTTCTTCAGACGCATATAAGCTGCATTGAGTAAATAACGAGTTGTATTATAGCCTATATTCACTTCTTTGTCTTTAGAATTATCTGTCAGGCGTGGTAAATATCCATCAGGATGCCATGCATTGAAATAATCAAGATGCTCTTTGAAGTAACAATTTCCTCCATACAGGTAAGTAGCACCTGCCATCGGGAATTGTCTCTTGGCTACTCCCTGGAAAAGAGCTGATATTCCAAATCCTTTATAGCCTGCATTCAGATTAATACCGAAAGAATATTTAGGGGTTGTATTACCGATTACTTTCAAATCACCATGATCCGCCAAAGTTCCTTTTCCCGGGTCTACCTTCCCGTCACCATTGGAGTCGATATATTTTACGTCACCGCGTTGCCACTGGTTGTCAGCTTTAAAGAAGCTAAGGTCTACCGTTCTCAAATATTCATCCACTTCACGGTTAGTCATGAAAAGATCATTAGCTTCATATCCCCAAATCTCACCGATGTCCATTCCCTCATAATACCCTCTGTTACGTGCCAGACCGGTATGGTTATTGAATATCAGTCCTTCAGGATTATTATACTTCGTGACTACTGCCTTGTAATTGGATATATTAAAACCGACACCATAACTGAATCCGCATTTCAATTGATCCTGCCAATTGACGGACAACTCCCAACCACGATTACGGAGAGTCGCATTATTTACTTTTGCACGGTCGTCTTTACTGATACCTCCGATAGCCGGAATTGCTTCAGCCGGACCAATCATATCATGCGTTGTACGCTGGTAAATATCAGCAGTTATTGTCAGACGGTTATCCAATAACAGCAGGTCAAGACCTAAATTGGCATTATCCACCTTCTCCCAGGTAATATAAGGACTGACCATTTTCGGAGTTTTGGCAATCATTCCTTTGGCAGGAGTGGCGTTTACTCCCGGCAGTAACCAAGCATTGGATGAGTTTGACACCAAATCCATCACTCCAAGATAATCATACAATCCGGCGCCATTCTGATTACCCAAGCGTCCGTAAGAAACACGCAACTTCAACTGGGAAAATGGAAGATTCCATGATTTGAAATAGTTTGTGCGAGCTATATCATAACCGGCAGAGAAGGAAGGAAAGAATCCCCAACGGTTTCCGGGAGCAAAACGGGAAGAACCGTCATAACGTCCACTGAATTCCAGAAAATATGTCTCCTGATAATTCCAGTTCAACTTGGCATACATACCCATTGTGGACCAATGAGTACGGTCTTCACCGGCAGACAATGTACCATTGGAGTTCGCAAATGAATAAATATCACTACCTAAAATTCCATCCTTATAAGTGAAACCATTGGAGTTTTCCTGCAACTCCATCTGAAAACCTGCCATAGCCTTGAAGTAGTGTTCTCCCCATGTATGGACGTAAGATGTCGATACATTCGGAGAAAGATAATAATTAAATGCATTACCGCGAGTATAAGAACCCCATTTGGAATTCTTCCATTCCATACCCGGATATACATATCCCTGCTTGGTACCTATGTCAACCTTTAACTCTCCATCAGGTTTTTCTACTGTAGGGTATCCACGTTTGAAACTGTTGTCTTCTACATCAAAACGTACTTTCATTTCCCCTACAATATCCCAACCCGGTAACGGGGTAATGGTAGCAGCAAAAGACATTGCATCGGATATGCGGTTCTGTACATAATGGGATTCTTTTAGATAACGGAACTCAGAAGCATCATTATATTCCGAATCAATCGGATAATGAGTAGGAGCATTTGGTATTGTTTGTCCAAGAGTTCCATAAAAGATGGTCTGGTTGGCCATCGGCCTTTTAAGGATACTCAATGTTATATTATTATTGAAATTGAACTTCAACCATTTATTGGCTATAATCTGGAATTTCGTATTTACATTATATTTGCTCAGGTTATCATCTACCTTGTCAAGTAAACCATCCTGATAAGTGTAACCCAAACCTACATAATAGTTGAACTTTTCCGAACCTTCGGTTACACTCAGGTTATGTGAATGACGAATAGCAGTATCTTTAAAATAATAATCAAACCAATCTGTATTCGCATATACCGCATCCATTGAAGAAGCCCAGTCTGTCCCGTTTTGATTGGGACCTATACCTGGAAATTCTGCTGAATAGGGGTTCTTCATGAATCCTTCCATCTTCTCTATAAGAGCGTCAGAAAATTTATGATTCACGCCATCATTATCATTCCGTTCGTTCACATATTTAGCAAACTCAAGAGAGTTCATCATCTCCGGCATATTGATAGGTGAACTAAAACCTACTGTGCCTCGATAAGAAACCCGTGTCTTTTCCTGCCGACCGCTTTTTGTAGTTACTAATACCACACCATAAGCGGCACGTGCACCATATACGGCAGCGGCAGAAGCGTCTTTCAATACACTAATTGTTTCGATATCATTTGGATTTACGTTCTGAAGGCTTTGTTCCACTCCGTCCACCAATACATAAGGCTCGCCCCCGTTACCATTAATAGAACCGACACCGCGGATATTGAACTTGATTTCCGCGCCTGTTTCACCACCAACGCCGTCAGGAGCTGCGTCGGTCACAAAATTCAGACCGGCTACATTACCTTGAAGGGCACTGGTCAAATCGGTTACAGGACGATTGACTATAGCATCGGAAGCTACAGTAGACACAGCAGCCGTAATGGTATTACGTTTCTGCTTGTCCATACCCACCACAACGACTTCATCAAGAAGTTTCGAGTCTTCCTTTAATATGAAACGATTACCTTCAAGTTTTGTCACTTTTACTTCGAGAGGAGAAAAACCGACATAAGAGATAGATAAGGTATTGCCGACTTTACCTTTGACAGAAAAGTTACCGTCAATATCGGTCAACGTACCTTCTTTTGCCCCTTTTACCATGACCGTAGCTCCAATAATGGTTTCCCCCTTATCATCCACCACTTGTCCTTTAATCATTTGTTGCTGCGCAAACGCTCCCGAAGGAAATAACAGGAGCATCATCAAAAGAACAACAAAGCAGCTTTGTTTCTTCATAAGCTTCTTTTTTTTCATAATACTACATTTAATAATAAAGATTCATATTTCTATTAGCGAACAAAATAAATCTCACAGGCATTAGATTTAAGAATGAAGAACCGGGATAACTTTTCCGACTAACATTCTTGTCACAAAGGTAGGGTAGCTTTTAAAAAGAGTTATTTTAAAAATAGCCATTAAATATTCACTTTTCACCAAATCAAACCATTTCATCGGGGGGAATGATTGTTTTTCAAAAAATTAGTTTAAAATCGGTACCATACTCTATAATATTACATTTCAGATGCAATAGGGTAATTATGGGAATATATATTGATGCATATATCTATGGAATAATCCATAAAATAGAAAAAGACGGACGATTTGTTTATTCTATACTCCGAGCCTTATCTATCGATTTGTTCGACACCGAGAAACGATGTGTTTCTCGGTGTCGAACACTTTGTTTCTCGGTGTGCAACAGGTCGTTGGTTTTAAAGGGAAAAAGATAAAAGATAAATATTTATATATCAATATATTACAGAATCATACTCTTCGTTTGGAATGTTTAAGAAATCTGTTTATCCATTTTAATAGGTTGAGTCATCTTTAACACTTATTTTATTACAATAATAATTACACATAACTGCTTTATCTTTTGTTCTTATGTTCTTCTGTCTAAAATATTTCCAGTCCACAGGTAAGCAACCATAAGCCCACGTGGTGAGTATATATGCCTACCAAGCTAAATATATAGATTTAGCGCATAAATTAGTTTATCATACAAAGTCTGGCAATCAGACAACTCTTTGTTGAAATAAGGGAATTACAGATATATTTTGCCTAAAATGAGAAATGACAGTATAAATTGAGCTTATTTCTGCATGACTTCCTCCACCCGTTCCAGTTCCCATCCGCGAAACTGCATCACAATACAATGCAACTCGGTTCCGTGCACCATCTGACGCACCTTAGCACCAACGGCATAACCTTTTATTTGCTCTACAGCTTCTTGCCATTGGGCTTCGGCTTTCGCTTCGGAATCCTTGGTGGAGAGGTATTTCAGTTCGATGATATAGCTGTGCTTCACGTCATAGCGTATCAAGTCAGGCATAAGAAACAGGTCACAATAACCGTGATTCAATTCTAGTTCCGGAGCTATCAGGTAATAGGCATTTGTACTCAGGTAAGCAGTAAAGAAGCCTTGCAAGTTGCGCTCGCCTTCGATGGAGCTTCGCACGGAAGAGTTTTCCTTGTAGGCATGAGCAATAAATTCCATCGTTTCACGCCAATGACCTTCGTAAGCCATTTCATAATACATCAAGCCAAGGTCATTCAGATTGATATGCCGGTTATCCTGATATTCTTCCAACAGAAATTCGTAATACTGCTTACGCACGTTATTATTGGGAATACTCAACACCAGATAGTTGCCCCGAGTAGCAGTGATGGTAAGCATACCGTAATAAAAGAGCAGACTGGGAAAAATCTCCGGCTTGGTGATATCAATAGCGGGAAAGGTAGTCGTCAATGTGGTGATAATCTGCCCCTCTTCGGTGATTTTGCGCAACACGCCTTTGCGATTACCGTCCAATTTGTCCAAACGGATGAGTTTCTTCATCTTGTTGTAGTCAGTACGGGTGTTGGGGTCTATCATCTCTTTGGGTGATTTGCCCAAATCCATATAGTTGCGCAAATAATAGAGCACCATGTCACAATTGAACATCTTCGGGTCACGTTCCAGACTTTCTTCGGCAAAACAATAATTGTCATACCACGGACGCATTTCCTCTATCATCGCACTTATATCCACATTGCCCGGCAACTGTCTGGCATCCTTATAGTATTGGAGCATCTCACGCACATCCGTTTCACTGAATCCCAGCATCATATTAAACTGGTGCTTGGTACTGATATTCCAACCGATATTAAATCCGCTAGTCAAGTCATCCAACGTCACGGGGCTGACACCGGTCATAAAGATGCGCTCAAACATACCTTTGAACTTCTTGAAGATTTCACGGTAAAAGCCGCTAGCATGGGTCAGCGCATGATAGACTTCCTTGCCCTGCTCATTCAACACCACATTGGTGAAGTTATCATATTCATCAATGATAAGATAAAGATGCGCTCCGGTTTCAGCCGCATGAAGATTCAGATAATTCAGTTTACTTACAAAATCGGGCTGTGCTTTCATCTCCTGAGCAAATCCCGGAAAATAATAAGATTCATAGGACATACCGAACAAATCCATGACCATACAGCAGTAACGGTCGAAGTTCTCGGCCAACGTACCACTACCACCGCTGGCACGGGAAAAGTCAAGAAAGAGTATCTGGAAAGTCCCTTGCAGCCGTGTAGGGCGACTGCCTATCCATAGATTGCCGAAGCGTTTATCGAACTTTTCTCTTTGAGCGATGTCATAATAAGCCCGGAGCATACTCAGAAAGATGCTCTTGCCGAAGCGGCGGGGACGGATAAAGAACAAATTACTGGGTTGCTCTTCCAACAAAGGCAGATAGATCGTTTTATCCACGTAATATTGGTTCTGCTCCACCACTTCCACAAAGTTGGAAACTCCATAAGGGATTCTTTTTACTTCTTCCATGATTTGTTCCTTTCTTTAGTTCTCATATCTATGAGGATAATACAAAAGTAGCATATTTCAGCAGAAAGAACAAAGAAAGGGAAAGAAAGTTGAAAGATTGCCGCATTGAAGTGACAGACATAAATCCTTTTATTTTTTCATGCTATTAGCCGGATGAGATTTATAGCAGAAACTGTTTAGGTAATAACTGTCATAAAGAAAGTTGCATTATTGAAACAAAGCGGGCTGCCACAGGAAATGGATTCATCATCGTTGCTTTCTTACGGACCTTATCTATAAACATGTTCATTTTGGTCGATATTACAATGAGGTCCTTATGCCCTTCGTCATACAGTTTCTCATTAGAAACATCTTACTACCTACACAAAGAAGCACTTTTGGTGATTTTTAAAAGCTTATTGGTTATAATCGAAAGCAGGCCGTTCGCTGAAATCCTAAAAAAACAATACCTTTGCACATCACATTCCTTATAAATAATACATCTTATGAAGAAACTCTGCTTCCTTATTTTTTGCACTCTCTTTTCACTCACTGCATCATCAATAGAAACGGTGGATTATACACAAGGACTTTCCATATGGTTCGACACTCCCAACAATCTCGACGGACAAGCTGTCTGGCTACGCGCTTCGGGCACAGGGGCGAATCCGGACAAGACATGGGAAAGCCGTTCGCTACCCATCGGGAATGGTAGTCTGGGAGCAAATATCATGGGCTCCATATCCGCGGAACGAATCACACTGAATGAAAAGACGCTTTGGAAAGGTGGACCGAATACTGCCAAAGGCGCCGAATATTATTGGAATGTAAACAAACAGTCGGCAGGTGTATTGAAAGAAATACGACAGGCTTTTCTGGACGGAGATTCCCAAAAGGCGGGGTATCTCACACAAGAAAACTTCAACGGGCTGGGAGCTTATGAAGAAAAAGACGAGACTCCGTTCCGCTTCGGTGCTTTTACCACGATGGGAGAACTTTATGTGGAAACCGGACTCAGCGAAATCAACATGAGCAGTTACCGCCGCATCCTGTCATTGGATTCGGCTATGGCCGTGGTGCAATTCGATAAGGACGGGATACGGTATCAACGAAAATATTTCATATCCTATCCGGACAGTGTCATGGTCATGAAGTTTACTGCCGACAAAGGCGGAAAACAGAATCTTGTGCTTAGCTATTGTCCCAACAACGAAGCAAAAAGCCATCTGGAAGCAGATGGAAACGACGGATTAGTATATACCGGAGTTCTCAATAACAACGGAATGAAATTCGCTTTCCGAATCAAAGCTATCCACAAAGGGGGAACACTGAAAGCAGAAAACGACCGGATTATTGTGAAGGATGCTGACGAAGTGGTATTCCTGCTTACGGCAGACACCGATTATAAGATGAACTTTGCCCCGGACTTCAAAGACCCGAAAGCCTACGTCGGCAACGACCCGTCACAAACGACTCTGGCTATGATGAACAATGTCCTGAAAAAAGGTTATGACGAGCTTTATCGTAATCACGAAGCCGATTATACCGCACTGTTCAATCGGGTACGTTTTGAAATTAATCAGGAAATCGGCAGTCCCAACCTGCCGACCTACAAACGACTGGCTAACTATAAGAAAGGTACGCCGGACTATCAGCTCGAACAATTATACTATCAGTTCGGACGTTACCTGCTCATAGCCAGTTCACGCCCCGGCAATATGCCCGCCAACCTGCAAGGATTGTGGCACAACAATACCGACGGCCCGTGGCGGGTAGATTACCACAATAATATCAACATTCAAATGAACTACTGGCCTGCGTGCCCCACCAATCTTCCGGAATGTACATGGCCTTTGATAGACTTTATACGTAGTCTGGTAAAACCTGGCGAGAAAACAGCGCAAGCCTATTTCAACGCCCGCGGGTGGACAGCGTCCATCTCTGCCAATATCTTCGGATTCACAGCTCCCTTATCCAGCAAATCTATGGCATGGAACCTGAATCCTACTGCCGGTCCGTGGCTGGCAACGCATATATGGGAGTATTATGATTATACGCGTGACACGAAATTCTTAAAGGAAATCGGCTACGACCTTATCAAAAGCAGCGCACAGTTTGCGGTAGACCACTTGTGGCACAAGCCCGACGGGACTTACACCGCCGCGCCTTCCACCTCTCCCGAACACGGTCCGGTGGACGAGGGAGTCACTTTCGCGCATGCCGTAGTACGTGAAATATTACTGGACGCTATCCAGGCAAGCAAGGTACTCGGAACGGACGCCAAAGAGCGCAAGCAATGGGAAAACGTATTGACCAAACTCGTTCCGTACCGCATAGGACGCTACGGCCAGTTACTGGAATGGTCTACCGACATAGACGATCCGAAAGATGAACACCGGCACGTCAACCACCTGTTCGGATTGCATCCGGGACATACCATCTCTCCCGTGACTACCCCCGAACTTGCACAGGCAGCCAAAGTGGTACTGGAACATCGCGGAGACGGCGCTACCGGCTGGAGCATGGGTTGGAAACTCAACCAATGGGCACGACTGCAAGACGGAAACCATGCGTATAAACTGTACGGCAATTTGTTGAAAAACGGTACGTTGGATAACCTCTGGGATACCCATGCGCCTTTCCAGATAGACGGAAACTTCGGCGGTACGGCAGGAATAACCGAGATGTTATTGCAAAGCCACATGGGATTCATCCAACTTCTTCCCGCTTTGCCGGATGCCTGGGCAAACGGCTCGATAAGCGGAATCTGCGCCAAAGGGAATTTTGAGGTTTCTGTCTCCTGGAAAGAGGGACAACTGGAGAAAGCTATCATTCATTCCAAATCCGGGGTTCCCTGCAACGTAAGATACGGAGACATGACGCTCAAGTTCAAGACCGTAAAAGAGAAGAAATACGAAATCACTTTAAAAGGAGACAGGTTGACCGTTCTATAAAGAAAGCATCTGTCATCACAAACAAACCTGCTTCACATGAAAACAAAATACGCTGTTCTGTCAAGCCTTTTCTTTATCATACAGTTAGTCGGTGTTCTCCCTCTCCGGGCAGAACACTATTACTTTAAACAAATCTCTCTGAAAGAAGGGCTGCCGTCCAACGTGCGCTGTATTCTCCGGGATGAGCAAGGTTTCGTATGGATAGGCACCAAATCGGGACTGGGAAAGTTCGACGGGCACGAACTGAAAAGATACAAACACCAGGCAAACGACCCGAACTCGCTTCTCCACAACCTGATTTATCAGATTGCCGAAGACAAGCAACACAATATCTGGGTACTGACTGAAAAAGGTATTGCCCGCTACCAGCAGCAGAGCAACGACTTCACGTTCCCCACGGACGAGGACGGGAAAAATATCACCGCCTATTCTTTCTGCCTTGTCCCGGACGGAATCCTCTTCGGCGGCAAGGACAGGATTTACAAATATAGTTATGACGATTCTTCTCTCCGGCTTCTGCAATATTTCAACGCCAACTCTTTTAAAATCAACGCTCTCAGTATGTGGGATTCAAAGACGTTGCTCTGTTGCAGCCGTTGGACAGGCATATACCTCGTAGATCTGCATACCGGAGAGCACAGACGCCCCCCTTTCGACTGCGGGCCGGAAATTACCACCATGATGACCGACAGCCGGAAAAGAATATGGATTGCTCCTTACAGCGGCGGACTTCGTTGCTACTCATACGACGGCAAACTACTGGCTTCGTACTCCACCCGCAACTCCGCCCTCAGTAACGACATCGTCCTAAGCCTCGCCGAAAGGGAAGGGCAACTGTGGATAGGAACGGACGGCGGCGGAATCAATATCCTCACCCCCGAAACCGGGGAAATCTTCCAACTGGAATATATCCCGGGACGTGAAAACTACTCTCTCCCCGCCAACTCTATTCTCTGCCTGCACAACGACCACAACAACAATATATGGGCAGGAAGCACCTGCAACGGATTGATCAGCATCCGGGAAGTGTTCATGAAAACCTACACCGACGTAGTCCCCGGAAACGACCGCGGACTAAGCAACAGCACCGTGCGAAGCCTTTACCGCCAATCGCCCGACAGTATCTGGATTGGTACGGACGGCGGCGGTATCAACCTCTTTAACCCGCGTACCGAGAAATTCACCCATTATCTTTCTACCTGGAACGATAAAATAGCGTTTATCAGCGGATTCACTCCCGGAAAACTACTGATTTCCCTTTTCTCCAAAGGAGTATTCATATTCAACCCCGCAACCGGGGAGAAACAGCCTTTTACCATTGTCGACAAAGAAACTACGACACAACTTTGCAACCGGGGTAAATCGGTCAACTTATATCAGAACACCCCCAACACCGTGTTATTACTGGGCGACCATGTCTACCAGTATCACCTGAAAGAAAAGAAATTCGACAAGGTCACCAGAGAAGAAGGGAAAAGTATTGTCGGCACGCTCGTCCCCTTCAAGCACGAGAACAACCGGACTTACATCAACGATTTCAAACATATCTACGAACTGCACGATGGGGATTCCTTGCTGCAAACAACCTTCGAATGTTATCAGGATACCGTAATCAGTTCGGCGTCACACGACGAGCACGGCGATTTCTGGATAGGAAGCAATTTCGGCCTTATCCACTACAACCCCGTTTCCCAAAAGCAGACGCACATCCTTACCAACCTGTTTACCGAAGTCAACATGGTGCAATGCGACCAGAGGGGCAAAGTATGGATAGGTGCGGATAATCTGCTTTTCGCCTGGCTCATACAGGAACAGAAGTTCGTTCTCTTCGGAGAGTCGAACGGAGCTATCCAAAACGAATATCTGCCCAACGCCCGGTTGGTAAACAATGAGGGGGATGTCTATATCGGCGGTGTAAAGGGTATGCTGCGCATTGACGGCCAGTTGCTGCTGAATACATCGGAAATGCCGGAACTGCAACTGTTGGATATTATCATCAATGGTGAGCCTGCACAGAACAAACTATATAGTCATCCGGCAGCAATCTCTGTCCCATGGGACAGCAATATCACCATCCGAATCATGTCGAAAGAAGAGGATATCTTCCGTAAGAAAGTCTACCGCTATCGGATAGAGGGGCTGAACGACCAGTATATCGAATCGTACCAGCCGGAATTGGTAATCCGGTCATTGCCGCCGGGCAATTACAAAATTATGGCTTCATGCACAGCGAAAGACGGCAGTTGGATTCCCAACCAGAAAATACTGGAACTAACCGTACTCCCACCGTGGTATCGCACGTGGTGGTTCATTCTTGGTTGTGCCATTCTCATTGCCACCATAATCATCGAAACTTTCCGCAGAACATTGAAGCGTAATCAGGAAAAACTGAAATGGGCGATGAAAGAGCATGAGAAACAGATGTACGAGGAAAAGGTACGTTTTCTTATCAATATCAGCCACGAACTACGGACTCCGCTGACGCTTATTCATGCGCCACTCAATCAGATTTTGAAGTCGCTCTCTTCCGGAGACAGCCAATATCTGCCGTTAAAAGCCATCTACCGGCAGGCACAACGGATGAAGAACTTGATTAATATGGTACTCGACGTACGGAAAATGGAAGTAGGGGAGAGTAAACTGCAAATTCAGCCTCATCCACTCAATCAATGGATTGAACACATTTCGCAGGATTTTATCAGTGAGGGGGAAGCAAAGAATGTGCATATCCGCTATCAGCTCGACCCACGGATAGAGAAAGTCAGTTTCGATAAGGACAAATGCGAGATTATCCTAAGTAACCTGCTTATCAATGCTTTGAAACACAGTCCGCAGGACACGGAAATAACGATTGCTTCGGAACTGCTGCCCGAAGAAAACCGGGTGCGTATCTCCGTCATCGACCAGGGATGTGGACTAAAGCAAGTGGATACGCACAAGCTCTTTACCCGCTTCTACCAGGGAACGGGAGAACAGAGCGGAACAGGAATCGGCTTGTCTTACTCCAAGATTCTGGTGGAACTGCACGGCGGCTCTATCGGCGCACAGGATAATGAAGAAACCGGAGCCAGCTTTTTCTTTGAGTTGCCGTTGAGGCAGGAACCGGAAGAAATCATCTGCGAGCCAAAAGCTTATCTGAACGAGTTGATGATGGATGATAACAGCGGGCAGCCGTCCGCGAAAGAGGTATTCGACACCACTCCATACACTATTCTCGTAGTGGATGACAATCCGGATATGACAGACTTTCTGAAAAGAACGTTCGAAGGATACTTCAAACGGATAATTATCGCCGGAGACGGGGGGGAAGCCCTTCAACTGGTCAGAAGCCATGTCCCTGATATTATAGTCAGTGACGTGATGATGCCTCGGATGAACGGGTATAAACTTTGTAAAACGATTAAAGAGAATATCAATATCAGTCACATCCCAGTCATTCTGCTAACTGCCAGAGATGACAGGCAAAGCCAAATAAGCGGTTACAAGAATGGAGCGGACGGCTATTTAAGCAAACCTTTCGAAGTGGAAATGCTAATGGAACTTATCCGCAACCGGTTGAAAAACCGGGAATATACCAAGAAAAGGTATCTGAATGCAGGATTAATCCCCACACCGGAAGAAAGCACCATCAGCCTGACAGACGAAACATTCCTGATTAAACTGAATAGTATCATCCAGGAAAATATAGAAAATTCCAATCTGGGCATTCAGTTTATTTGCCAGGAAGTAGGATTGGGCCGTTCTTCGCTTTATAACAAACTGAAAGCACTTACAGGCATGGGAGCGAACGAGTATATCAGTAAGCTCCGTATAGAAAAAGCTATTACATTGATATCCGGCACGGATATGCCCTTCTCTGAAATTGCAGAGAAAACCGGGTTTACCACTCCGAGTTATTTCAGTACGGCTTTCAAGCAATATACCGGGGAAACACCCAGTCAATATAAAGAAAGAAAAAAGAAAGGTCTGGCTGGTAAATAATACCATCATTATTCTTTATGCTGGCTGAAGTTTCCGGCTGCAAGCCAATTCGCCGCATATTGACCGATATTGACCGATTAACAAACGGGCTGCCACAGAATCACTTCTCCGGCAGCCCTTCTTTCATTAAATTAGAAAACAGAGAGTATGATACAGTTTATTCCTGACCTCCTCCTAAAGCACGGTATAGGTTAATTAAACTTTGTATTTCAGTAAAATGATTGGCCGTCTGCGAGAGTTGCGCACTAAGCAACGACTGCCGGGAGGTAAGCACTTCCAGATAGGTTGTATTACCATGCTCCATCAACAGAGTAGTGCTTCGCAGAGCCGTTTGCAGGGAAGTGATCTGTTTATCCAGCAAGATTCTTTTTCCCTGACTGGTTTGATAGGCAATCAACGCATCATTCACCTCACTACCGGCATTGAGCAACGTTTGCTGAAAACCAAGCGCCGCTTCTTCCTGTTGCGCACGGGCAATGCGGTATTGTGCCACCACCTGTCCTCTGTTAAAGAGCGGCTGCGTAAGCGAACCTACCGCCGACGCGAGAAACTTGCCCGGATTGATAATCATCGCCCCGGCGGAGTTTGTCCATCCGGCACTCCCGCTCAAAGTGATGGAAGGATAGAAAGCCGAACGTGCCGCATTGGTGCCATAGAACGCCGCTTCCAGCGTCCGCTCTGCCGAGCGGACATCCGGACGGGAAGAAAGCATCCGTACAGGAATCCCTATCGAGAAGTCGGCAGGAAACTGTTGCTTTGCCAATACACCACGCTCATAGTTGCGTGGCGTCTCCGCCAATAATAAGGCAAGACTGTTCTCCACCTGATTGATCTGCTGCTGCAAATCGAGAACCGAACCCTGCACCTGATAATAGGCCGCCTCCATCTGCGACACAGCGGATTCGTTCGCCAGTCCGGCATTCATCAGAGCGCGGGTGGAGGCCACGGTTTCTTTCCATGCCGTCTCCGTCTGACGGGAAAGGTCGAGTTGCTCATCCAGCATCAGCAGGGTATAGTAAGTATTGGCTATGCCTGTTATCAACTGGGTACGGACAGCCTGACGATAATCCTCGCTTTGAGCATAAAGTGCTTTCGCCTGTTTTTTGGCATTGCGCATACGCCCGAAAACGTCCAACTCCCAACTGGCAGTAACGGGCAACGAATAAGTCTGCGTAGCCTTCTGCGTATCGAAACTGCTCACTGTTCCCTGCGGAGCAAGCGCAAAAGCGGGCAGAAAAGCAAGTTTGGCGGACATCAGTACGGCCTGTGCTTCTTCCACACGGAGCTGGGCAGACTGATAGTCGGTATTGGTCTGCAATCCCACTTCAATGAGGGATTGCAGATAAGGGTCGGTGAAGAGTTCCCGCCAGTCCATATTACCCAGACCGGCAGTGTCTTCGGTCACCACTTCCCCGCCGTAAAGATCGTCGGGAACGACAGTGGCGGGTTCGTATTTGGTATAGATGCCACAACCGCTCAACGACAGACTGATGGCAACTAATGTGATGATATTCTTCTTCATTCTTTCTTTCATTTATTTACGTTCGCGTTCAACTTCACTCTTTTCTTTCTCTAAAAGCACCTGCACATCTGGTTCCTCTTCCATCGGTTTACGGATTTTCTCCTGCAAAAACTCAAAGATGATGTAGAAAACCGGAACGACAAAGAGCAATGCCAGTGTCCCGACAGCCATACCGCCCACAACACCCGTACCCAACGAACTGTTGCCATTGGCACCTGCACCGGAGGAAAACATCAGCGGAAGCATACCGAAGATCATTGTCAACACCGTCATCAGGATAGGACGCAAGCGGACTTGTGCGGCAGAGTAGGCAGACTCCACGATACCCATTCCCTTGCGGCGACGTTCTATGGCGTACTCCGTAATCAGAATGGCCGTCTTAGCCAGCAAACCGATCAACATAATCACACCCGTCTGCAGATAGATATTATTCTCCAACCCGAGTATTTTGGCGAAAAGGAACGACCCCATCAGTCCGAACGGCACGGAGAAGATAACGGCAAACGGTATGAGGAAACTTTCGTAAAGACAGGCCAGAATCAGATAGATAAGGAAGATACAGATGGCGTAAATGAAAACCGTCTGCGCACCACCGCTACTTGCTTCTTCGCGTGCCATACCACCATATTCATATCCGTAGCCTGCCGGCAAAGATTGTGCGGCTACTTCTTCAATGACTTTCTGCACCTCACCGGAAGAGTAACCGTCGGCAGGATTCACATTGGCAGTGATGGTACTGTAAAGATTGAAACGGTTGGCCGTTTCCGGTCCCAGCACTTGCTTCAGCGTTACGAACTGGCTTACCGGAGCCATCTCCGTGCCATTGCGTACAAACATATTGTTCAATGCCTGTTCGTCGAGACGATATTCAGGTGAAGCCTGCATCATCACACGATATACTTTACCATACTGATTGTAGTTGGAAATATACGCACCACCGCAATAGCTCCCCACTGCATCGAGCACCGCACTTGGCGAAATACCCGCACGCTTACATTTGGCAGCATCCACTTCCACCGATATCTGCGGGAAGTTGATAGCATAAGAGGTATAAGCCATTGCTACCTCCGGACGCTGGTTCAAAGCACCGAGGAACTGTATAGCCGCTTCATAGAACGTAGCCAAATCTCCACCCGTCATGTCCTGAAGGTTCAGTTCGAGGGAGTTACCCATACCGTAACCCGGAATCATGGCAGGCTGGAAGCTGAATACTTGCGCTTCCTTTAAAGATTGGAATTGTGCATTGAGGCGGGAAACCACGGCATCCGAGCTATGTTCCTTACCTTTTCGTTCACTCCAGTCCTTCAAGCGGATAATGATTGTACCGTAAGAAGTTCCCTGCCCGGATATAAGTCCATACCCTGCCACGCGGGCATAGTGTTCTATTTCAGGTGTATCTTTCAGGATATTTTCCAAACGGTCCATCACCTTCGTTGTTTCTTCGAGCGTGCTTCCCGGTGAAATGCTGACATTCACCATGATAACACCCTGATCCTCCTGCGGCACAAGTCCTGTTTTAGTGGTACTCATCAGGTAAACCAGCAAGGCAACGGCAACAGCCAGTGAAGTCCACACCATCCAGCGATGGCGGATGAAAAACATCACACCTCTCTTATATTTACCCAATACGGCATTGAACGAAGCATTGTAAGCTGCACGTACCCGTCCATTGATGCTCTTGGCGCTCTTCGTTCCGTCCGACGGACGCATCATGATGGCGCACAAAGCGGGACAGAGCGTCAAAGCCGAAATCATCGAAATACCTACGGCAGTTGCCATCGTGATACCGAATTGTGTATAGAACACGCCCGAAGTACCTCCCATGAAGGTTACAGGAATAAACACAGCCATAAATACACAGGTACAGGAGACAATAGCCATCGTCACGTCGCCCATTGCATCTTTCGTGGCAAGATAAGGAGACTTGTATCCAGCATCAAACTTGGATTGTACCGCCTCTACCACCACAATGGCGTCGTCTACCACCGTACCGATAGCAAGTACCAAAGCAAACAATGTCAGGATGTTCAGACTGAAGCCCGCAGCCACCAGACAGGCAAACGTACCTACCAACGACACAATGATAGAGATGGAGGGGATCAGCGTACTCTTCAGATCCTGCAAGAAGAAATAGACCACGAGGATGACCAGAATGATGGCGATAATCAGCGTCTCCACCACGTTGTGTATGGAAGCGAAAAGGAAGTCATTGGAACTCATCATCGTGACGAACTCCGTTCCTGCCGGCAGATTCTTCTCCATCCGCTCTATCTGCGCAGTGATTTCTTTGTTGACAGCGGTAGCATTGGAACCGGCTGTCTGGAATATCATATAAAGAACGGCCGGCTGACTGTCCATTTCACTGCGGAAACTATACGTCATCGTACCCAACTCCACCTCTGCCACATCTTGCAGGCGAAGTATGGAACCGTCTTCCCGCGAACGGACAACCGTGTTCCGGAATTCTTCCACGCTTTTGAGACGTCCGCGATATTTCATTGTAAACTGGAAAACATTCTTCGAACTCTCGCCCAGTGAACCGGTGGGAGCTTCGATGTTCTGTTCACCCAATATGGCGGTAATGTCCGACGGAACCAGTCCGTATTGCGCCATCCGTTCCGGTTTCAGCCAGATACGCATACTGTACGTATCGCCCAGCTCCATCACGTCTCCCACTCCCTCGATACGTTTAATCTGGGGAATGACATTGATGTCCAGATAATTGGCGAGGAACGTCTGATCGTATCGACCGTCCGTGCAGACCAAAGCACCAATCTGCAAGAAGCTGGTCTGCCGCTTCATTGTGCTGACGCCGACTTTCGTTACTTCAGCCGGAAGCAATCCCTGCGCTTTAGCCACACGGTTTTGCACGTTGACTGCCGCCATATCGGGGTCTGTGCCCTGCTTGAAATAAACCTGTATAATAGCCAAACCTGCATTGGAAGCACTGGAACTGATATACATCATGTCTTCCACACCGTTGATACTCTCCTCCAGTGGCATGATGACACTGTTCATCACTGCCTCGGCATCGGCACCCGTATAACTGGCAGTTACGTATACCGTTGGAGGCGCAATGTCAGGATATTGCTCCACCGGCAGCGTGAAGAGCGAAATAAGCCCTATGGCCAGAATCAGTACGGAGATGGAGATAGCCATCACCGGCCGTTTTATAAACACATTTCCTTTCATAATCAATCTCCTTCTTATTTAACTTGCGTGCCTTCGCGCACCAGTCCGGCGCCTTCCGATACGATTTCATCACCTGCTTTCAGTCCGTCCAGCACCACATATTCGCGTCCGTCATTGTTTTCGGCACTGTTATCAGGGTAGAGACAGCCTTCCCGTCCACTACCTTATATACAATCGTCTTATCCTGCATCTTCACGGTGGCCGTCTGCGGGATGGCGATACAGTCTTTATAAATGCTCGGCACTACCACCGTGCCCGAGGCTCCGCTATGAAGCAACCGCGATTCGTTGGGAAACACCACGCGCGCCACCACAGTACCCGTTTGCCGGTCGATGACGCCGCTGATGGATTCGATGACACCTTTCTTATCATAAACCGAATTATCATTGAGGCGCAATTCCACTTCCGGCATGTTCTTCAAGGCTTCGTCCATGTCACCATACTGGCGGGTGAGGGCAAGCAACTGATTCTCGGTCATGGAGAAATAGACATACATATCTGAATTGTCGCTGACCGTAGTAAGCGGATAGGGCATATTGGCACTTACCAATGCGCCTGCACGATAAGGCAATGCACCTACGACTCCGTCACTGGGACTTTTCACTTCGGTATAAGAGAGATTGTTGCGGGCACTGATCTCCTGGGCTTCGGCCTGCGACAGTTGAGCTTTGGCGGTGAGATAAGAATTCTCGGCCGTTTTCAGACTGAATTCCGAAACTACTTTCTGCGCATACAGTTCTTTGTTGCTTTTGTAGGTCAGTTCGGCAGTACCCAGCGCGGCACGTGCTGCTTCCACATTAGCAGTGGCGGTTTTCAGTGCGGCCTTGTAAGGCACTTGGTCGATAATGAAAAGCGATTGCCCGCGGCGTACTTTTTGCCCTTCGGTCACACAGAGTTTCTCAATCGTTCCCGACACCTGCGGATAAATATCAATATCCTGCCGCCCACGTATGCTCGCCGAATAGGAAGAAGAAAATTCCTTATCCACCGCTTCTATCTGCATTACTGCATAAGAAGAAGATTTCACTCCCGCATCCGATGCCTGCTTGCAAGATGCCATCCACACTGTACAACCGACAATCCCTATCAGCCGTATCCATTTTTTGCTTACTGTAATCATACTTTCTCTTTTGGTCTTTTGTTAAATCCTGGACAAAAGTAGGAGAAAAGAACAAGGTAACAGTGACCAATTTCCCTCCATAAATGTCCCATTCTCGCCATTTACGTTTATTACAGCTAACTATTTGGCAATAAACGACATATCAAACAAATCTGAAGAAGTATGGGACATTCTGTTTTCCCGATTATTCACCAACTTTGCAAAAAAAGAACATGGAAAAAGAGAACATTATTACGGTGGATATAGAGGATTTTAAGGACAGTCAGCACGTCCTTGATTATATAGATGATGACTTTGCGATAGTCAACAGTCTCGAGGGGACTCCTTATAGTAATGATACAATCAAACTGAATTGTTTTCTCATCGCGGTTTGCATAGAAGGGTGCATCCAGCTGGACGTCAACTACCGGACCTACAAGTTGCAGGCGGGCGAGCTGCTGCTCGGTCTGCCCAACACGATTATCAGTCATACGATGCTTAGTCCTAAATATAAAGTCAGGCTTGCCGGATTCTCTACCCGTTTCCTGCAACGTATTATTAAAATGGAAAAGGAAACGTGGAATACTGCCATTCATATCCACAACAATCCGGTGAAGTCGGTTGACAACGGGGAGGATCAAACAGTCTTCGGATTCTATCGGGATTTAATTATAGCCAAGATAAACGATGAACCTCATCGCTACCACAAAGAAGTGATACAACATCTCTTCTCCGCTATCTTTTGCGAAATGATGGGGCAGCTTCATAAGGAAATCGAAGCTTCCGGCAACATGGAAGGTTCGAAAGAAGGCATCAAACAGGTGAATTATATTTTGCGGAAGTTCATGGAACTATTATCGAAGGACAAGGGTATGCACCGTTCGGTGAGTTATTTTGCCAACGAGCTTTGCTACACTCCGAAGCATTTCTCGAAAGTCATCAAACAGGCGTGTGGCAGAACTCCGTTGGATTTGATTAACGAAACTACCGTGGAGCATATCAAATACCGATTAAAACGTTCGGAAAAGTCTATCAAGGAAATTGCCGAAGAGTTCAACTTCCCCAATCAGTCCTTTTTCGGGAAATACGTAAAAGCGCATTTGGGAACATCACCGGCCAATTATCGGAACAGAAAAGAAGAATGACAAAAAGAACAGATTCTTATGTTAGACAAATCTTTTTGGGGATCTTGTTCATCTTAATATAAAAAAAGAGTAATAATGTGCACATTATTACTCAATAACACTAAGATAGCTCCCGACTCTTGACTTATACATAAGTCTATATTGCTTTTTCAATTCTTTAGAGAGAAAAGAATGTTCAATCAGTTGATCAGTCAATTCATATATCTTACTATATTTTTCGAGACAAGAGTTTACCAAACGCTCGGGTAGACCTATTTTTAAGCCAAAGTGATAAAAAGTCTTCCCAGTAACCGCTGATGCACCACCGAAATAATCCGGTTCAGGATTAACAAACAAACCTTTGCTCATGGCAAAGATACCATCGTTTATATGGAGATGAGTATTCAATAAATCGTAAGCAGGAGATAGGCGGAATCTTCCTTTCTTCTCTTCCAATAAAGAAAAGTTCTTTAAATGGGCATCGCCGTTAGAATAGACAAAGTTGAACAAGATAAGTTCAAAAAAACGCAATTTATCCACTTGGGGGACAGAGCTGTATTTATCTATAATTCTTGCAAACTCTTCATAGGCCAGATTGTCATATTTATAATCGGAACCTCCATTTTTCCTGGTAAGCCCGGCTAAAGAAGCAAAATCCTCCTTTTGTAACTTTCCTTTCTCCGACAAATCAAAACGTCGTACAAAATAAGCAGGGGTTCCGTCCTGAAAAAAGCATAATCCATTAGGAGCTGTCGGAATCCCATATACTTGCGCAGCTATCTGCATTGTCAAATGTTCGTTAGCAGGACAAAACTCCTTGTTACGGAGATTATTGGGAACAGGCTTTAATATGAATTCGCCCTGTTCTCCCTCTTTGGTCAATCGCAATATCCCGTCATCGGCAACTAAAGAATACTTAATCTGGACTCCAGAAACGGATATGCGTTTGCTATTGTTATTGAAGAGATCAATACCGACATTATCGTCAAAATGCCTGTAAGGTAATTCACAAGATATATTTTTCCCATCAGAAAGCTGCTTCAAGGCTTTGGGTGAATATCCGCTTTCTCCACCAGTCTCCCGTAAAAGTGAGGGACAAATATGAATATCAGTTTCCATTATCACATTTTTTTAATTGTTATTGCTCCGATTGTATCTGTATGGGCAGTAGCCAGAAGAATACCAAAATCATCCTCTTCATCAATATGCAGGTTTCTAGCTTGAATAATCCGATTATCCCCTTCAGATGTCATATTAAAAAAGACAGGGAAAAGATAGGAAGAGGTATATTCCTGCTGTGTCTTGGGCATGGTCAGTGAGACAGCTGGGAGTTGTGGATTATTATAATAGTCCGTATCATAACAGAATGAATAGTGTTCACGATCTATTTCTGTTAACAGACCGGCATAAACACCTTTTATATAGACTTTGGCAGATCGACTCATATGTGTGTCTATTATTGAATATGAATACTAAGTCCTAAAGTTTTCAGGACATTAAAAAGAACATCGAAGCGGGGATTACCACTTCCACGTTCCAAGCGGACCAAAGCGTTAATCCCTATTCCTGCAAGAGTGGCCAACGTAGACTGATCCAACCCCAACTCCTTACGCCTTTCGCGAATATGTTTTCCTATCTCTATTAAATCCATAATTCACCATATATAGAAACTTTCTCACAAAGATAGAATCTTTTTAGTATAAAAACAAGTAAATTCACCATATACAGTGAATTTGCACATAAATAGCATAGTATTAAAGCATACTATCATGCTTTTCACCATATATGGTGATTTAAAAGAGATACATGCTTATAAAGGAAAGACATTGATTGCTGAAAGAAGTGCCAACATGAAGAATTGTATATTTTACCTATCCTGCTCTTTATATTTCGAGCCCTTCCTTGCACTTCATGAAAAACGCCCTCCATTTAGAGTTACAGATTTCGCAAATAACACAAAATAGGCATTATTAGCAAACAAGTTACAATAAAAGCAGTTAATCAAAAGCATAAATAGCTATCATATCACAAAGGATATATCAGATTGCTATTTATAAATAGGCAGTAGAAAAAGACAAACCAGCTCAATATATCCTCTTCAAAAACCAAGTTTAGCTTCCTTTAAAAGAAACCGATGGTTTGATTATAGCAAACGGACGGTTTGTTTAAACCAAACGGAGGGTTTGATTACGGCAAACGGATGGTTTAGTTACACCATATCGTGCATATTTCAAGGAAATAAATACAAGATAAAGAGAGATAATGCATATTCTTGCAATTGTTCATGCAGTTTATTTTCTGTTTGGCCCTTTTCTTTCTTTCCTTTTTTCGTGAATATCTTAAAAACAGAACAGATTCCCCGTTATATGAAAGTACCTTGTATCCGGAGACAGGCAGAAACTTTCATATAACGGGGAATTCTATTTCATATTCTCAATGAAGAGAATCCATGAAGAGAATCAACGATTCTCGGTATCTTTCATACAACGCACGGAGAATGCATGGGAACGACCGGAGGAATGTGTCCAGGTCTTATCGGAGACTTTATAATACAGAGAAGTAGCTCCCTGATCCTTGTCATTTCCATAACTGCTAGCCGATGAGTTAGACCAATAGCAAGCGGCACCCTTAGCGGTATCCAATCCTGTATTGTTGCCATTATTACCGCCGTTGGAACCCCACTTACAACCTGCCAACGGCCAATATGCGTAATTCGTACCGTCATAGCAATATTTAAATACCGCAGTTGCGCTCTGTTTCACAAATTCTCCTTTCTGCTCTATCTCATCCAATACTCGGGGAGACACAACCCGGTAACCTTTCGGACAAGGATCATAAATAGATTTATGACCGTCAGAAGGATTGAGATAAGTGCTCGATTCATTCGGGTTACCCCAGAAGTCATCTTTACGATCGGTACGTGCACCGGTCCATGCACCCAGATACCAGTCGGATTTTGTATTATCCACATTATTGGTATAAAGCAACGCACGGGGATTTTCTATAGAGAAGCGGATGTTGGTGGCTTCGGTAGGTATATTAGTACCCACGGTTCCCGACCAGCCGACCGGCGTAGGACGTCCCCATTGGAAGTAAACACCGTTTTGCTTCCAGTTGTCTCCTTCACACGTCATATAAGTACCCAGATTACGATCCAACACTACATATCCCGTATTACCATAAGGATGTTCTGCCGGAGTAGGGGTCATCCAGATAATAAAACTCCAGATGACGGTAGTCTGATCCGCTCCATAGATAGCCACCTGACCGCAACCGCCAGGTAGTCCGGCGTATGTTTGAATCCCTGTTACCGTAATCGTATAATCACCATTCACAGGAGTAATATCTGTAGCAGAGCCATTTACCCGAACCATTTTATTCGCATTACCCAAATCGCAATTAAGTATAGTCTTGGCATACTTGGGTTCTTCCACTTCCATGAAATTACCACGGGCTTTCACATTTATCACATTATCCACACCTTCTGTTGAAATATTCGTCAACAGACAGTTGGACTCGCCATAAGCCCATCCTCCTGCCAATAAACGTGTCTCTACCGGCTCATACCATTCGCAGGAGTTATCCGAAAGTTTCAGGTTGTTGACAGCAATCGTATTGACAGCATTGGCTTTCAGTTGCTTTCCTTCTTTGAGAATAGGAATGGTAACAGTCTGCTGGTCATTTTCCAAAGTGATGACAATGTACACCTCTTTGCCGCTTAAATCGGCAGGATACGTAGTCAGGTATATATCCTGTGCGGAAGCGAGCAGTTCGGGAGTAGTCAGTGAAACAGTAGCATACGGTTTCACATCCGTACCGTAGGTCAGTTCGTCCGTATCCAAATCTGCTGTGAATACACCGGAAAGAGGAGTTTTTGTCTCCTTGTCATATAAAGAAACACTCTTTAGCTTGTACGTAGAAAGCTCCTGGGACGAGATGCTGAACTTCACATAAGCCATCGCATGGTTCAACGTAAATTTAGCAAGCATATCCGGACTGCTGACCGTAGCCTTGGCAAACGCAAAACCATACTTTCCAATATGATGGCTATCGCCGGGACGACTTTGTTCCTGCTCAACAGACAGGGTAGAAGTAATCTTGTTGCCATTTTCGGCCAGTTCCGTACTTGCTCGATAAGGATAGTAAATAAGAAGTTCCGTAGCTCCTTCTTCCGCCATCTTCACGTCGTCCGAAGTAAAGACGCCGGAGTTCTGCCCGATCGACTCATCACTCAATAAAGACTGCACATTATTGATGTCGGTCCCTGCCGTACGGGAGAAAACACCCAAGGCATCCCCTTCGCTCCAAATCACCGGATAAACATCCCCTGTTTTGTCACCGATAGAAACACGTGTCTGCGGAGACGAAAGTCCAACCAATGTCAGACATGAACCTGCCGTTGCCGGTTCTTTGCCGTTATCGGACGAAATAAGTTCGTCCTGCGTGCAACTTGTCATCATGAGAATCATTGCACCTATTGCAAATAATCTATTTTTCATACCATTCATTCTTTTGAGTTACACCATTCTTTACCATTCATTCTCTTCCAGATCACCGGCAGAACCGCCGTCACTCCATGCTCCTTCCGTTCCTGAAGCTTTCCAGGTCTGGAAAGCGGAACACACGGCACGCCCTTCGGCATTATAGGCGATGATCGCACTGATGTAATTCACTCCCGGACGTAATCCTTCGGTGATTTTACGCGTATAGGGCAGAGATACGGGTTCTCCGTTCTCTTCTACAAATTTCACCAGTTTCACTTCAATGTTATAGTCAAAACCGATGTCGGCCACCGGATAGAATTCAATGACTTTCGCTCCGAACGTAGTTCCTGTTTGCTGCTCGGAAGTAATCAGAGCCGTATTGTCCGCAATCTCCGAAACTGTCAGGTTCATGGTGGGAATGACACGCGGAGCCGAATCATCCTTGTCCGAGCAGGAGGCAGTTATCAGCAGTAGTACGAAGATAAATGCCATATTTATATATAAGTTCTTCATAATCATATTGTATTAGTTTTATTTTTGTAGATTCTTATACCGCAGCAATGCTTCTAAAAAGTAATAATCGGCATACGTCAGGGGGACATCCACTTCGCTTTTATCAGGAAGTGCACCCACGCTGTGCTTCAGGATGAAACATTCGTTCGTACCCGGTTCTGCCAGATACTCTTTCGAGGCAAGCGTACGGAGTTGCTTTTCTGCCATGGCAAGATAAGATTCCTTGGCCTCCGTGCCGGGGATATAACGGCTTAGTTCGATAAAGGCGGAGGCCATGATAGCCGCTGCGGAAGCATCCCGATAGGTCTGTTCTTCTACCGGAGCGTCGAAATCCCAGTAAGGAATACCGTCGGCAGGCAAACGGCGGAGCAGCATATCGGCGATATGCCCGGCTTGCAACAGATAATTCTGATACCCCGTCAAGCGGAACATCATCGTATAGCTATACAAGGCCCATGCTTGTCCGCGGCTCCAGGAGGAATCGTCCGAGAAGCCCTGCACCGTTTGCTTGCCGCGCACTGCACCTGTTTCAGGGTCATAATCCACCAGATGATACGTGGAATAATCATCCCGGAAGTGATGCTGGATAGTGGTATTGGCATGCGTACAGGCAATGTTCTGCAAAGAGTCGTCGGCATAGGCTTTCGACATGGACAACAGCAGTTCAAGATTCATCATATTGTCAATAATCACCGGGAACTTCCAGTCACAGCCTTTGCGCACAAAGTCCCAGCTACGAATCACACCGGCAGCAGGATTGAAGCGGGTTGACAAGGACTTGGCGCCCTGATAGAGCACTTGTTTATAAGCCTCATTACCTGTCAGCCGGAAAGCATTGCCATAACTGCAATTCAACTGGAAACCGACATCATGATCTCTGGTCACGTATTGTATAGAGTCGAGTTTCAGCGTGTTCTTCTCGGCCAGTGTTTTCACTGCGTCCTTCCGGGTATATTCGTAGATATACCAAAGGGAACCGGGATAGAAGCCGCTGCACCACCAATAGATATTTGAGGGAACAAACTCACCGTCGGCAGAGAGCGTGCGGGGAAGTGTCTTTTCTGTCAGGCGGGTGTCCATAGTCGTGTATTGTTGCTCCGCAACGGCAAATACACGGTCAATCAATGCCTCCATCGGCTCCTGCTTCGTGCAGGAGGCCAATGTCAAAAGTCCGAGTATAGATATTAATAGGATTCTCATACGTTCCATTCTTTTTTATTTAGGGGACAGGGTTGTGGTAAATGTGGCGGTCTGATTGGCGGTGACCGTTGCTTCAAAGCCGACCATATAGGTGCCCGGATTAGCCTGGTCATAAGAGTTCTCACTGGTGGTACTCCATTGCTTGTAGGTAGGCTTCACGCTTCCGCTGGCTGTGAGATACATCACTTTGCTTCCGTTCGTTAGTACGATGCGGTTACTTTCCACCGTCGGAACGGCAGGCGTCACCATACACCAACGCACTTTGGCGGATTTATCCGTTCTTGCCTTGATCTCATCCATAACCACTAAATCTTTATCGTTCACGATTTTCACGGTACGGGTAGCGGACGCAGCCTGATCGGACACAACTTCTGTCAGATCGAAAGTGGCTCCCAATTCCGTAGCGGTATTGATAGTAGTAGTCAGCGTAGCCGCCCCATTTACCCGGTGACGGGCGTCATTAATTGAAATCGTGCTATGATTCAAGTTATTCAAACGAAATACATCCCAACGCATCGAGTTCTGTCCCATATCCCAAAGATTACCACCTAAGCCGGCTAATACCGACTCGAGCGTTGTATAACTTTGCAGACCGAAATCCATCGACCAGCGTACTCCATACGCGTCGTATACAAACGAACCGGCATCCATGTGTCCGTGGCTCGAACCTGCCTTGCCGCCTTTGATTCCGAGATATTTGTCCGTATCGGTGTATGTCCAGTCGGTATGTACCATCACCACGGGCGTTTCCCCTTTTCCACTCCATAGTTTATTGGAAGGAGCGGAGATTGCGTCCAGATTCAGATTATTGGCAAACGCCATAATCATCGGCAACAGGCGGTTTTCGGCACAAGAAGCGTATTCGCCGTTCTTCAGCATTTTCAGCTCATTATATAATAAGGACGGATTACTGTATTTATCAGCAAACCACCACGAAGCCAATGCCGCGGTAGAAGAGGGGGCACAATCAGAATAATTAAAGAACTTACTGTTCAGGCCTGTCATATACAGCATATACTCTGCCGTCTTGGAGAATCCCGGTGTATCGGAAAGCCCGTTATCCGTGCCAAGCGTACTGTTGAGGGCGGCAAGCATCAATACCTGATAGAGCGTGCCGTAACACCAGTAACCGCTGCCCTCCGGATAGTTGCCGTCGGGAGAATACATCACTTCCAATGCAGGTTTGTTGGATTCTAACGCCTTTTCAATCATGTCCTTTGCTTCGGAAGGATTGTTTTCATAGGAAGCCAGTGCCGCACAAACCAGTCCGCCATTACAAACCTGGTTCCAGTTGTTGGTGGCTTCGTAGAAGTTGAGGTTCCAGTTCTTATCTTGTGCCTGTTGGAAGGCAAACTTCAACAGTGCGTTGGCCGCTTTCGTACGGGTGGCTGCACTTAGTTCGTTGTAAAGCCAGTCGTAGCCGAATGCAACAGCTGTAGCCATTTCGCCCACATCGAGAAAGTGGCGTTTCGAGTTCCAGTCGGGAAAGTTGCAGACAGCGTTCATATCCGTTTCCGCTTTAGTCAGGTATTTGGCATCGCCGGTCATCCGGTAGGCATAAGCACAGGTGAAAATACGCAGTAACGCGTCGCGGGACACATCGAGGATACGTTTGTTGCTGGCATCCAATTTATAAGTCAGTGCCGTGGCGTTCATCCCTTTACTGTTGCATACACTCATAATGGTATTATGGAGCAAGGTCAGATTGGCACTCGAATTGGCATCCACTTTGGCTTTCAACGCAGTGAAGGCCTCGGCGTTCATCAACAGGCGGGGATGATTGTCCGCAGTCAGTTTGGAATAATCCAGTCCGCCCTCCGGCTCCGTGGGATTCGGTTTCTCATGGGTAGATCCCGGACGGAATCTGTTCTCATCTTCATCGGAACAACTAACGGCTGTTCCTACAAAGAAAGCTATGATGATTGTTTTAAAAAGAATCGTTTTCATGGTTCAATGAATTTATTTGTATTACTACTTCAAAGGAATAAGTCGTACTTTCAGTTGCGAGGCACGATTGGCAGGAATCACCGTCTCAAAACCCACGCGGATGGTTCCCGGATTGCGGAAATCATATTCATGCGGGGGCACGTTCGACCAGGTTTTCATTTCTACTTCCGTATCGGCATCTACCGTCAATAGCATCCGTTGTCCGTCTTTGGTTAATTCCATCCGGTTCTTGCCCGTTATTTTGGCTTCCGCCGGAGTGACCATGATCCAGGATACGGCAGCTTCCTTGTCCCCCGTCTCCAACCGGTCGGTTACTTCCAGATGGTCTTTCTGATCCAATATCACGGTGCGGACGACTTTCTTCACGCTGTTGGCAAACACACTCGACAGGTCTACTTCCGCCCCTTTCTGTTTCTTCGACTCGAAAGTACGGGTGATCGGAGCATTACTCTTTACCAAATGGCGTTCGCCGTTAATCGTCAGGGTGTTGTGAGCGATATTGCTTAGCCGGAATACTTCCCAGCGTTGTCCGTTCTGCGACATATTCCACAGGTCTACTCCCTTACTTTCGAGCGTGATGTAACTCTGCATACCCAAGTCCATCGCCCAACGCACCCCGTCTCTCTCGAAGATAAACGAACCGGCATCCATGTGCGCATGAGAGGTAGAAGGCGAACCGCCTTTCACTCCCAGATAGGTATCTTCCTTGCTGTCCCATCCGCCACGGTAGATAAACACAGGCGTATCTCCTCGACTGAACCAAAAGTTTTTCTTCGGCTTGCCGATATGCTTCAAATCGAGCTGCGAACAGAACACCATCAGGCTGGGCAGTAAACGGTCTTCGGCAAACGGCATATCCGGCCGGTCGAGATACTGACGTTCAATCCACAACAGGGAAAGGTCTTTCGCTTTGCCTGCAAACCAAAACATCATCATGTTGCACTCCGCCTCTACCGGAGAATCCGAGAAACAGAAACAGTCTCCACCCGGAGCCGTCATATACTGCATGAAACGGGCAGACTCCATGAAGCCGGGGGCTTGGGAGAGCCCATTGTCTGTGCCGAAAGCACTTTCGAGCGCAGCAATGAGCATTACCTGAAAACTTGTCCCGTACCCCCAATATCCGAACCCTTCGGGATAACCTCCGTCGGGGCCATAACCTACCATCGCTTTCGGATTTGTCTCCATACATTTCTCAATGATGCCTTTCGATACTTCCGGAATCTCTTCAAAAAGAGCCAGCGCGCCATACGCCAATCCACTATTACATACGGAATTCCAGTTGTTCTTGGCTGTATAGAACCAGGCATGACGGGTGTTCTTTGCCGCGTCGAAGCCTTTCGCGATGATTGCTTCGCGCACTACCCGGCGGGTGTCGGGCTGCAAAGAATCGTACAGCCAGTCATAACCGATAGCCAATGCCATTACCATCTCACCCACATCCAGGAAATGAGTGGGGTTCCAGTCGGTGAAACGACTGACGGCCAGCATCTCCTGTTCCGCACGGTGAGCATATTTCTTATCTCCCGTCATACGGTAAGCGTATGAGAGGTAATAGATACGCTTCAATGCGATGCGCGAAATCGCCAGCAGGCGTTTGCCCTCCTTGATACGTTCCACAGGTGGTTCCGTAAGTGTCCGGTCGCAAAGTTCCATGATCCGCTGGTGAACAGTGGCCAACGGGGGATACTCCGCAATGGCTTTCCTGATGGCTTCTTCTCCTCCCGCCGGCAATAACAACCGGGGATGAGGCGCTATCTTGCCATAATCAAACTGTTGCGCAACTACACCCGTGCAACCGGATACAAAAATGAGTAATAGTAAAAGTATTTTCTTCATCCTTATTCAAATCTTTATGATTAATACGCCCAACCGCTTCGTTTAGTCAGGTTCGGGTTCTTTTGCGTTTCAGAGATAGGAGCAGTCCACGGCCACATGTAATCGGTGTAATACCAGTTATACTCTACCATATCGCCCCACCAGGACTTGCCGCCATTCACGTCTTTCCCCTGGAATTTGGTTTCTTTGTAGGTTCCCCAACGTACTTCGTCGAAGAAGTTAATTCCCTCCAGGCAGAATTCCACGCGACGTTCGTAACGTATCCTTTCGAGCATGTCTTCCTTTCCGTTCACTGCGCACGGGCCGCTTCCGCCCTCTGTCAGTGCAGGCATGTGGGCACGGGTACGTACTTTATTCACCAAACGGATGGCTTCTCCCAACTGATCGGTCTGCGCCAATGCTTCGGCATACTGCAACAGTACATCGGTATAGCGAATCAACGGCCAGTCGGTATGGCAACGGCTCCGGCTAATCAAACGGCCTTTCTCAAACTCATTGTACTTGCGATAGCAGTAGAAAGCAGAAGTACGTTTATCGAGCCAGAAGTCTCCGCCATTCGTTCCCTGTTCCTTCAACGGCCAACGGAGTTGTTTACCGATCTGGTTAGCATCTCCTGCATAATTAGGCTTGTAACAGTCCACCGGCACATAAGGAGTGACGACGGTCTGTTGCAGACGCGGGTCACGACTGTCATACGCCTTTTTAATACGGGCTTCATTACCGCTGTTGAGGTAATATTTCTGATAGATATCTTCGCCTACCCGTTTGATAAGGGCATTTTTTTGTGAGGACATGGATTCCAATCCGTCACGGCAGAAAAAGATTTCACGTTGTTGCGGAGTCAGTAAGTCCCAATCTTCCAAGCCGTCTACTTCCGACCATTTGAAGTCCGATCCGTCCGCGTTCTTATAGTAGTCCACAAAGTCTGCGGAAGGTTTTATTTCCGTCCAGCCATCATACGTATCGCGGGCACCGGTCATTTGCTGAATGTTATCACAATAACCGGTTTCTTCGCTGAACTGGAGCGAGAAGATCATTTCTTTATCCTTTTCGTTTTCATATTTGAAGAAGTCGGCATATTCGCCTGTCCACAAGCCATAACCGCACGCTTCCACTTCTTTGAAATCGTTGCCTGCTTCCTTGTATTGCTTCTTCCACATATATACCATACCACGCAGGGCATAAGCGGCTCCTTTAGAGGGACGGCCGTAGTTTTCATTCAGCGTGTTATTGGGGAAGTCGGGATTGTTGATGCAATACGTCAAATCATCCAGAATCACTTGCCATACCTCATCCACCGAAGATTGGCCACGGGTACAGTCTTCGTTATTGATAGGTTCCAGATAAACGGGGACACCTTGATAAAGCATATTCAGACGATTGTACGCCCAGGCACGAAGGAAGCGGGCTTCGCATTGGTAACGCGCCAGTTTATCAGCGCTCATATCCGCTTTATGCAGATTGGCAATCGCATCGTTACACGCATGGATGATGGTGTAACAGAACTTCCATTCATACCACACCTGAAAGTCATTGGCAGGCTTGGTAGCCAGCGAAAGCAGTTCCACCGGATAGTTGTTGGAATAATAATCGGTTGCAAAGCTCATAGCTTCGATTCCCTGACGGTTCAGTCCGTCGGCACGGCGAAGCTGGGTAGAGGAGAGTTGGGTGGCATAGAACGGGAAGTAGAGTCCTGCCATTCCCTTGTCGGCAAGCTCCTCCGTGGTCCACATGTTTTCACTTGCAATCTGGTCTTCCGGAGCCACATCGAGAATATCCATGCAGGAGGTAGCCGCCAGCGCCATCGTTAAAATCATTAATATCTTTTTCATATCAGATTCTGTTTTTTAGTTCTACATCATTAAAAGGTAATCTGTCCGCCAAAAGAAATCTGACGCATCAACGGATAACCGATTTCTGTTCCTATCTCCGGATCGAGTCCCGGATAGCTGGTAATCGTCAGGATATTGTCCATCGACACGAAAGCACGGAGTTTATTAACAAAGAACTTGCTGGAAATCCGTTGCGGCAACGTATAGCCGATTTGGATATTCTTCAACTTGAAGTAGTCGCCCTTATATTCGTTCCAGTCGCTCTGGATTCTGTTATTATAGGTAGTACCGTATGTCAGGCGGGGATATTTGCCCCACTGGTTGGTGCGCGGATCGTCCGGGTTGGAAGGATCGAAGAAGTAATGGTTATCGGCGATATGCTCGATAATGCCATATCCGTGGCTGACCAGTGTCGAGTTGTAGTAATCCGTATTCCAGTTGAGGTAATGCCCGAAAGCTCCCGACCATAACATGGAGAAATCAATGTTCTTGTAAGAGAAGGCACAGTTGAAGCCCAGGTTGAATTTCGGGACACTGGTGTGTCCGGAGAAATCCCGGTCGTTCGTATCACCGTAGTTCATATCACCGTTGCTGTCGGCATAGAGTATGTCACCATACCAAAGCTGGTCTTTGGCAACCGTCTTCATTCCTCCGAACGAATAACCGGAGTCAATCATGGCCTGCACCCATACCATATCTTCTTTCGTACGTATCATTCCGTCCTTCGGTCCCGCATGGATATCCACCGCACCTCCGGTATAGCCTTCGCCGGAACCTCTGTACACCTTATACATATAGGTTTCTCCCAGTTGGCGGCCTTCGCAGATGTAGCCTCCGAAACCAGATTCAGACACATCACTGAAGTTGTTGACATAGCTCACTTTGTTTCCCTGTGCATCATACGTCCAGTATTTCTGGAGTTCGCCTTTGAACTTCATCACTTTGTTGGCGTTGAAAGAGAAGTTCATACCCACTCGGTATTCGAAATCTTTTCCGATACGGTCGTTCCAGTTGAGGGTAAATTCAACACCACGGTTGCGCACTTCACCCAAATTCTCGGGAGCAGAGCCTACAACACCCATCGAAAGATAGAGTTCGGGATGGTAGAGAATGTCCGAAGTATACTTATTATAATAGTCTATCTCACCCGTCAGGCGGTGGTTGAAGAAGCCGAAATCAAGTCCGATGTCGGTGGTGGCGGTACTTTCCCAATGCAGCTTGTCGTTGCTTAGTTTCTTGCGTACCAATCCTTTGGTTCCTTCACCGTCGATTACAACATTGCCTGTGGCGTAGTTTGCCTGCCAGTCGTAGTTGCCCGTAGAATTGTTACCTGTCTTTCCCCAGGAAACACGCAGTTTCAGGTTGGAGAGATAGTCCGATGCTCCTTGCATGAACGATTCTTCCGAGATACGCCATCCACCGGAGAACGAAGGGAAATACCCCCAACGCTGGTTCACACCGAAACGGGAGGAGGCATCGGCACGAAGGTTGGCTTCGAAGAGATAACGTCCTTTATATCCGTAGTTGACACGGCCGAAATAAGAGAGCAATCCCCATTTGGCGGGTGCCGAGCTGGAAGAGCTGACGAGCGTCTCGTAAGTGCTTAATTCGTTCAGCGTCCAGTCCGTAGCGCCTTTACGGGAAACGGCAAAGCTCTTGCTGTAATATTCCTGTGCGGAATATCCGAGCAGTGCGCCCAGGTCGTGGTCTTTCTTGATGGTTGTATTGTAGCGTACCAGTATTTCGGCACTCTGACGCCAGGTGCGTGCACTCGTATTGGTGATGGAAGCGTTCTCCAACGCGCTTTCGCTGACACGCTGGTCGGTGACGTAGTCCCAATAACCATTTTGGCGGCTATAAGAAGACTTGTCGGTGAATGTCGGCGAATAGTTGAATGTACCTTCAATGTTGAGCCCTTTATAGGGAGTGATAATTCCGTAGACTGATGCGTTGAGACGCCAGACGGTATTGAAACCGGTGGCTCCTGCCATCTGACCAAAGATATTATTGGCATTGGAAGATTCTTCGCTGGCCAGTGCGGCACGTCCCCAGTAGTTCGGTTCGCCGGGGTATACACCCGGAGTGGTCTGATAGAGATACTTGAATCCGTTGCTGATATTAGCCATCCCGTAATCTTGCTTTTGTCCGTAGAGACGGGTGCCGACAGTCATCCATTTCACTATCTTGGCTTCCAGGTTGGTACGGAAATTGATTTTCTGCGTACTTGAGTCGAGGTTCCAGCGGTTCATGACTCCCTGATTGTCAAGATAGCCCAATGAAAGCATGTATTTCACTTTCTCCGAACTGCCGGAGACAGACAGGTTGTGCTCTTGCGAATATCCGGTGTCGAATACTTCGTCGAACCAATCGGTGTTGGGATAAGCTACGTAATTGGGTACTCCGTACTCGTTCAACCCGTTCGGATCGGCAGAAGCAGCCCTCCAGCGGTCAATGCTTTCCTGCGAGAAGATGCCTTTGGTATTCACATTGTCGCAAGCCTCGTTCACCAGTCCCATATAGCGGGCATAGTCGCTCACGAAAGAGAGGTTATTGTAAGGCATCTGCACAACTCCCGAATAAGAATAGGAGATTTGCGGTTTGCCTTTCCCGCTTTTGGTGGTGATAAGGATGACTCCGTTGGCGGCGCGCGTACCATAAATAGCTGTGGAGGCAGCGTCTTTCAGTACGGAGATGCTTTCGATGTCGTTGGGGTTCACATTGTCCATGCTCCATTCGATACCGTCCACCAGGACCAATGGGGAGTTGGTATTGAACGTACCGTTACCGCGGACGCGGATGGTGGCACCGTCCGAGCCGGGTTGTCCCGAAGCTTGTGTGACGTTCATACCGGCGGCAAGTCCCGAAAGGGCGGAAGAAACACTCATGATGGGTCGTCCTTCCGTCTGGTCGGCAAAGTTGATGGAAGTCACAGAACCGGTCAGGTTCACTTTCTTCTGTACACCGTAGCCCACTACCACTACTTCATCCAGCACTTTCGTTTCCACTTTCATCTGTACATCAAGTTTCGTACGCCCGTTCAGGAGAAGCGTGGTGGTCTGATAACCAATGTAACTGAAAGAAACGGAAGGTTTGGCAGAAGTTGTTTTTAAGGTGTAGTGTCCGTTCAGGTCTGTCAGGACACCGTTTGTTGTACCTACTTCGACGACGGAAACACCCGGCAGGGTTTCTCCATTCTCATCGATCACTACTCCACTTACCGTGGCAGATGTTTGTGCCCACACCACATCTGTCAGTAAAAAGAGCAAAGCCAATAAAAATAATAGATAATGCTTCTTTTTCATTTTATTAGATTTAATGAAACAATTAGGTTGTTAAATACTCACCCTGCAAAGAAATGGGATATTTAGCCAATCTAATAATACTGTTTAGGCGATTGATGCCACTAATTAATAAAATTCGGAGGAGAATGGAAAGGAAAAACAATCTTTTAAGAATTCGACTAGTTTTTATCAGAAAATGACTAGATAATTTTATTCCATATTTAAAAATAGGTTGTATTTTTGCCCGATACCTAATAACTATTCGTCGAATATCTAATAAAAACAGTATGAAAAAACATTTTCTACTTCTTATTTTATCACTTTTATTCCTGCCGATTGCACAAGGCAAAGTAAAACTTCCTGCAATGATGGGAGATCACATGGTACTTCAACAGAACAGTTCCGTTAAGTTATGGGGTTGGGCAGACGGTAAGAAAGTAACTGTCACCACTTCGTGGAACAACCGGACCTATCAGGCATCTACGGATAAAGACGGGACTTGGCTGGTGAAAGTAGACACTCCCGAAGGGGGGTATACTCCTTATTCCATTACTATCAGTGACGGAACTCCGGTCACTCTCTCGGATATACTGATAGGAGAGGTATGGATCTGCTCCGGACAGTCGAATATGGAAATGCGTATGATGGGAAATACGGCACAACCCATTGACAACTCACTTGAAACGCTGCTGAATGCAGGTAACTACCGTGACCGTATCCGGTTTATCACCGTGCCAAGAATAAAAGATGTACAGCGAAGGGCGGACTTTAAAAAAGAAAAATGGAAAGTCTCCACTCCTGAAACAACTATTGATTGCAGTGCAACAGCTTATTTTTTTGCCAAACAAATTACCGAAACTCTAAATCTACCGGTAGGATTGGTAATCAATAGCTGGGGAGGTTCCCGAATTGAATCCTGGATGACCGAAGAAACACTGTCATCCATTCAAGGAATAGATATAGAGACAGCCAAAAGTTCTAAACTGGATGTACGTAATCGATTAGGGTGTCTGTATGATATCATGTTATGGCCTGTCAAAAATTATACAGCACGTGGATTTCTTTGGTATCAAGGAGAATCGAACATTTTCAATTATCAATTCTATGCTCCGATGATGACTGCTATGGTACAACTATGGAGAAATGTGTGGGAAGCGCCCGATATGCCTTTCTATTATGTGCAGATTGCTCCTTACAAATATGAAAACAGCCGGAATACAGGTGCCGCCTTGCTGCGTGAAGCACAAGTGGAAGCACTGAAAACAATCCCTAATTCGGGCATTGTACCCACTACGGATATCGGTGATGAATTCTGCATCCATCCGCCACAGAAGGATGTAGTAGGGCTTCGGTTGGCTACGCTTGCACTGACTAAGACATACGGTATCCGCCGGTTGCCATCCAACGGCCCGATGATGACCAAAGTGGACTATGCGGACAAAAAGGCCATAGTGACATTCGATAATGCACCTGCGGGGTTGTTCCCTACTTTCTCCGAACTGGAAGGATTTGAGATTGCGGGAGCGGACAAGAAGTTCTATCCGGCGAAAGCAAAGATTGTAGGACGTACCAACACAGTAGAAGTGTGGAGTGAAGAGATAGCCCAGCCGGTTGCCGTGCGCTATGCTTTCCGTAATTATGTGGGAAATATCACGCTACGGAATACTTTCGGATTGAGTGCTTTCCCGTTCCGCACAGATACGTGGGATGATGTGAAATAAAGGCTTCTATAAAGAGGGTAATTACCCTGTTTACAGGAGCTATATATCCAATCTGTTGGGCATATATGCCCAGCGTGTTGGGTATATATATCCAACGTATTGGGCATATAGATCCACTACGCAGGATATATAGCTCCTGCAAACAGGGGATATAAAGAAAGGAAATTATGAAACGATCCATCTTATCTATATGTATACTGCTGGCATCGGTTTCTCTGGTCTTCGCCAATATCTACAAGAAATATGACGTTAGATCGGGGTTATCGGGCAACTGTGTCCGGAGCATCCTTCAGGATAGCATCGGCTATATGTGGTTTGCAACGCAGGACGGGCTGAATCGTTTCAACGGTATCGAGTTCACCAACTACGGACATTCGTCAGAAAACGGCGGAAACAGCTATATGAATATAGTAACGATTTGCCGCCATCAGGATAACAATCAGATTTGGGTGGCAAGTACGGAGAAGCTGTATTTATTCGATTCGTGGGAAGAGAAGTTCTCCGTATTCGATAAACAGACGGAAGACGGGGTGTCAGTCAACAGCGTCTTCGGAATGGCATACGACAATGACGGGCAGTTATGGATCGGAACAACCAACGGGCTGTTTGTCTACAACGAGAAAAAAGGTACGTTGAGGCAATATCTGCATTCTCTTTCCGATCCTCATTCATTGCCGGATAATCACATATGGGTGATTTATAACGACTCGTTCGGGACTATCTGGATAGGTACCCGGAATGGGCTGGCGAAATACAACCAACGTACGGACAACTTCACAGGATATATATCCGAGGGCACTTCTTTCGGACGTCCTGCCTGCAACGAGATTATCTCTTTGATGGAAAGTTCGCAGGGAGTATTATGGGCGGGTACATGGTACGGGGGACTGGCACGTTTCAATAAAGAGACAGGGCAATTCCGCTATTACTTCGGAGAAGGGGACACGCTTACCATTCCGCGCATCCGCACCTTGTTTCAACGGACAGCCAACTCTTTCTATCTCGGCTCCGACGACGGACTTTATACATTCAACACCACGACAGGAGAATGTCTGCCTACCGACGACGGACAAAATAAAGAAAGTATCTATGCCTGTTATCAGGATAGGGAAGGGGGAATCTGGATCGGGACTTATTTCAGTGGAGTGAGTTACCTGTCTCCCAAGCATAAGGATATCGAGTGGTATTATCCCAATGGTACGGAAAATTCTCTTTCGGGAAATGTAATCAGCCAATTCTGCGAAGATCCCGATGGCAACATTTGGATTGCTACCGAAGACGGGGGACTGAATCTCTTTGATCCCCGCACGAAAAAGTTCAAGAACCATCTGTTGAGAAGCAGTAACCCTAACATCGGTTATCACAATATCCATGCACTACTATACAATGAAGGAAAATTGTGGATTGGCAGTTTCTCACGGGGATTATATATCCTGGATACTCAAACGGGAAAAATGAAAAACTATCGCCATAACCGCGCAAACCCACATTCAATTCCTAACGACCATATCTACTCCATCTATCAAACGAAGGATGGCAGCATTTATCTGGGAACGCTTTCCGGATTCTGCCGGTATGACCCGGAAAGTGACTCTTTCCGGACATTGGAACCTTTAAGCCATATCTTTATCTACGATATGGTTGAAGACCAACATGGGGACATGTGGCTGGCAAGCAAAAGGGACGGCATTTGGCGTTACAACCGCCAAACCGGTAAATTGCACAACTATCGCAACGACCCAGTAAATCCTGATTCTCCTTGTAGCAACTGGGTAATCCGTGTGTATATCGATCATAAGCAGCATCTATGGTTCTGTACCGAAGGCGGTGGTATCTGCCGTTATCACTATCAGGAGGACCGTTTTGAAAACTTCTCTACCAAAGAGAATCTGCCAAACAATATCATCTATGGCATACTGGACGACCAATCGGGTAACTATTGGCTTTCTTCCAATAGGGGACTGATCCGGTATGAGCCGCAGAACAAACGGGCACAGCTCTATACCATCGAGGACGGATTACAAAGCAACCAGTTCAATTTCCGCTCTTCCCTGCAAGCCAGTGACGGGAAATTCTATTTCGGTGGAGTGAACGGGTTCAATAGTTTCTATCCGTTCAAATTATCGATTAATAAGGTAAGACCTACGGCGTCTATCTCGGCGGTATATATGCACAGCCCCGACGACAAAGTAAGCCTTAGCAAGCGTATACCTGCTCTTAGCGGACAAGTAACGATTCCTTATCAGGTAGTATCGTTCGACATCGCATTCGAAAGTCTTAGTTATGTGGCTCCCAGCAAGAATTTATATGCCTACAAACTGGACGGTATTCACAAAGAATGGATATATACGGATAAACATAACGTATCTTTTCTCAACCTGCCTCCAGGTGAATATACTTTCCGTGTGAAAGCCAGTAACAACGATGAATATTGGAGCAATGACGACTGTTGCCTGCATATTGAAATTCTTCCTCCACCCTGGAAGACCATTTATGCCAAGATTTTCTATTTACTAATAGCGTGTGGCCTCGCATATTTCCTGATACAGCTTTATTTGCGTAAACAGCAGGCTGTGAAAGCAAGAAAGATGAAAGAGATGGAACAAATCAAGAATCAGGAATTGTTCCAGTCGAAAATTACATTCTTCACCCAAGTGGCACATGAAATCAAGACTCCGGTTAGTCTTATCAAAGCTCCGCTGGAAGCGATTTTGGAAACACATGAATGGAACAGTGAAGTGGAAAGCAACCTGTCTGTGATACAAAAGAATACCAACCGGCTGATGGAGCTTATCAAACAATTGCTCGACTTCCGAAAAGTGGACAAGGAAGGTTATACGCTTTCATTCCATGAAGTGGATATCAACCGGATGATAGAGGACATCATCGACCGTTTCCGTGCCATCTCCCTGACCGGAATCTCTTTCAGTGTCTCCCTGCCGAAAGAACATCTGCAATATAATGTAGACCAGGAGGCGCTGACTAAAATTGTCAGCAACCTGCTGACGAATGCCATGAAATATGCCCGCACCCGCATTATGGTGATTTTGGACGAACATCTGTCTGCAGAAGGGCGTACGCTCTCCTTGTGTGTACGCGACGACGGTCCGGGTATTCCGCAAGAGGAATGCAGCAAGGTTTTCGAACCGTTTTATCAAGTGGGAAACACAGGAAACAACGGTTCGGGAGTAGGAATCGGATTGGGTCTCGTCAAATTGTTGGTGGAAAAGCATAAAGGAAAAGTTTATATCAATCCCGGCTATACGGAAGGATGCGAAGTATGTGTGGAAATTCCGTATTTGGAGAAAAGCATCTCTGTCAGCCCCTCCATTACTTCCATGCCCGACAAGGTTCCCGCTTTGGAGGAAGAAGGCGAACCCGCCGGTTACTCTCTTTTAGTAGTGGAAGACACAACGGATATGCTGGAGTTTCTGGCTAAGAATCTGGGAAATACCTACACCATCCATACAGCCGCCAATGGCAAGGAAGCCTTGGAATGTCTGGAGACAACGACAGTAGATCTTATTATCAGTGACATCGTCATGCCTCACATGGACGGATTCGAATTATTAAAGTCCATCCGTTCCGACAATATGCTTTGCCATATCCCGTTTATCCTGCTTTCGGCACTCGACAGCATCGATTCAAAAATTGCGGGTCTTGACTATGGCGCGGACGCTTATATAGAAAAGCCTTTCTCGCTAAGTCACATGAAAGCCACCATCAATAATCTGCTGGAAAACCGGCGCATGCTGTTCAACCACTTTACAACTGTTCCGAATATGTCATACGACCAGACATTAATGAACAAAACAGACGTGAAATGGCTGAACACGATCAATGAAATCATTACCCGCAATTTCACCAATGAAGAATTTACCATCGATAAGATGGCAGAGGAGATGGCTATCAGCCGTTCCAACTTACAGCGCAAATTGAAAGGGCTGACCGGAATGCCACCCAATGATTATATCCGGTTGATACGGCTCAAAACAGCCGGAGAACTTTTGCGGGAAGGGGAATACCGGATTAACGAAGTCTGCTACATCGTAGGATTTAATAATCCTTCATACTTCGCGCGCTGCTTTCAGAAACAGTTCGGGATATTGCCGAAAGATTATGTGAAGAAAGGAAGCTAGCCTTTCATATAAGAAACCGAACAACCAAAGAGGTATTAATGAGCTGACCGCTCTTGACTTTGCTCACAATATTGAGTTTTTCTTCAAATGAATGTCGCATAAAAAACTGCACTCCTAAAGTTTTGTGTCTAACTTTTGGGGTGCAGTTCAATTATCAGGGAAGTACATTTCTCATCGCAGTGAGAATATACCCTTGTCAGAATAGGCTGAAACAGCTCATGAAGCCAATAAAAGGGCGAGCAATAGAATAGGAAGTAAAACTTCTGAATTCTATTAATTCGCCCTCTTATATTAACTCTCTTACGTATTATCTATTAGAAATATATCCCTGTTGAATTATATTTCAATAAGAAGCTGTTGCCGGAATACCTTCCTTTTCCAATAAAGCCACAATACGGTCTAACTCTTCATGTGTAGCCTTTTGCAAATCGTGGTCGGGAGTCTCCCGGTCGATCGTATAAATCATTACTTGACGGGGAGCGATTTCTTTCACTGCTTCTATCCAGGGGAGCACATACTTGTCGGATGTATTATCCATGTCTTTTCCCTGATAACCTCCTTTCAGGAACATCGTCTGTACGATGCAGTTTCCTTTGAACTCTTTCATCTTTTCGATGATCTTCTTAACAGAGTATTTTCCGTTAGGACGGTCCAACAGATGAATGTATTCTTCATCCACCGTATCCAGTTTCAGGATATTATTATCTATCTTGTTCAGTGCTTCGAATACGGCAGGACGGTCGATAAATGTAGAGTTACTCAATACACTTACTTTCGCTTTTGGGAAATACTTGTCGCGAAGCGCAAGTGTATCTTCTATGATTTCCGGGAAGTAGGGATGCGCAGTCGGTTCACCGTTTCCGGCAAAGGTCAGTACATCGGGAGCGGAACCGTTTGCCTGCATATCTTTCAGTTTCTCTTCGAGAGCCGTGCGGACTTCTTCACGGGTAGGGAGAAGCTTCTTCGTACGACGTTCGGCATTGAAGCCACACTCACAGTAAATGCAGTCGAACGAACAAACCTTACCGTCTTCCGGTAATAAATTGATTCCCAAAGAAACGCCCAAACGGCGGGAATGAATAGGGCCGAAGATGGGTGAAGGAAAAATAATAGTCATTTTATTCTAATTATTTATTCATAAATCATAGCAAAGATAACCCAAAACTTACAGGTTATCCTATCTGTACGACTATTTTTTCACTTAATTCTTCCCATAAGTAAAGTGTACATATCACGCACCTCTGCCTGGGGATGTATCGTACTAAGCTTCTCCAATCTGTTGTACAGACTATGCAATTCATCCTTTAAACGCTTCGTTGTACTAGTATGTTTTGCATTTTCCTGTATTATATCCAACCATGCGTCCAGACATATCAACTGGATATCCATTTGTTCATAGCTTACAGCAGCCGACGGATCAAAATCATTAAACAGCCCTTTATACAAATCCCGGAAGAAATCGTCATCACTATATCCTTTTTGATTACTATGTAATGCTTGCAATCTAAGAGCCGATATTGTTTCTATACTTAGTAAGTGCTTGAACATCTTTACCAATTCCGGATATAGAATGTTATTTCTTGCTTCCAGTAAATTCTCTTTTACATACGTACATTCCATCTTTTCTACAGGATGAAATAAATAGTTATCCAGTTCGAGCATTGCTTGATGTTGTGCATCTGCCGGTTGGGAACTTCCCACTGTTTCAGCTATTCCCATCAGGTAACTTCCATATTGACGAATAGCCTTCCTGTATATATCAGTGAGTGAACTTCCTTTGTCCCTTTTTCCTCCTTTATACACAATCTTATCCAATTGATTTAGTATAATCTGCAGATTTGACACCTTTGCTGCATAATCGGATGGAGGAAGAGAATGGGTCCCATCCGGCAGGTTTTTATCTATCCATCGACGGAGTTGCTCCCGTTCATCATAGCAATTCCTACTTCCTTTGAGAGGATTATAACCAAAATAAATAGCCCGGCAAGCATCTTCCCCTACTTTCACAGTCGTTCCGCACGAGTTTTTGGACAGATTTCCGCGTAAACCTAAAAGATGCCCGATTTCCCCTGTTATTTCATTTTGCAACAACTCTTTTTCCACTTCCTTTGCATAACGGTCGGCTATGATACGCGGATCCGAAGCGCCACAACTCAACAAATAGTCATCCAATTTTCCTTTTTGAAATCCATGTCCGATATTCACCCGACATGACAGTATTTCTCCGGTACGAGGATGACAGGTAAAGTCGCTCTTTATCCCCGGCATCATCAAATCATAAGAAACGAAAGCACGCTGTTCGGCCGGAACAATCTTGCTGTCTGCATACTTCACTTGTAAAGCATCCCGGATACCTGCCTTGCGGAATGCAGTATTCCATACCAATATTCCTTCTTTCACAGCTTGAAAATATTCCTTCGGAAAAAGCGTATCTACATAAAAAATAAGCGGTTTCGACATATCCCAACGAAGAATTAATGAATCTTCTACCATACAATAAGGATCTTGGGAATAATCTTTAAAAGTCAATGTCTGATAGGGTATCCTGTGATCTGCCAGGCGGATCTGATCTTTCTTTTGAGGGAGCAAACGTACTACACAAGTAACCTCCAAAGGTATGCTGCCTTCAGGTAATATAATGGCAGAGCTGGAAAACATATATCTTTCCGCCTCAACCCCGTGATAACGCCTGACCGTAAATGACACCCCTCCTTCAAAAGGATGTATTTTTGTTACCTCTGACAGTTCCGGAACCAACGAACGGATAAAACCATGATTATAGCTGAACCAGTCATTGCCATTTATCAGATATTTTGTTATTCGGATAATGGCTCCTTGTTCTTTCGAATAAGCCACTACCGGATAGCTATCACCGGCAGGTTGTATATTTGACAACGAAAACGACCGCTGATATACACTCTTTTCATCCAGAATACGCTCTGTATAAAACGGCTTTTGGAAACAAATCGTAGCTTTATCAGGAGACATGATGCGTACTACCCCCAAACCGGTAACGGGACGATTCAGTAAATCGAAGCCTCTATCTATCTGTCCGCGAACTTCAATCTCCCGCCCGATATATTCACGGGGTATTTCCAGATAAACCTCCTTCTCCGCTACATATACAGGAAATACACCCTCTATTTTTTTCATTCCGGTGACAAAGAATTCATCAAACGCTTTGACGGAATCTTGTGCCTGGAGCCATGCGGCCATACACAACAATATAATAATCACATATTTTCTTTTATTCATGAGCCTCTTTATTTGCTTTTCATCCTTAAAATATAATGCTATCTACCAGAAACATAGCACGTTTTTTAGCAACCGGTTCTGCTACCCTATTACTATAATCAAGCCCCTCTTTCTTAATTCTATTCAAAGCTTGCATAACAGAAACTAATAATTTCGAGGAGGTTATCTTTTCCGACCGATCCAGTAAATCACAGAGTTTATTTACATAAAGCGTCTGTATCTTATGCTTCGCTTCACTTACAGGAACATTATCAGTCCATTCAACGAATAACCCTTCATGCATACTTTCCAAAAACTCATTTACAGATAACATATCCTCACAAGCATTCTCTGATTCTTCCACCTTCCGAAGAGAACGGATTATTTCCGACATAAGTTCCTCATAAAAACGGTCGAATTCTTGACTGGCATCTATTTCTAATTTATGGGTAAACGATTTATTAAACATCCACGCAGGAGGCTGTAATACATAAGTCTGTATAAAGTTCATCACCTTCTTATTGTAATCAGCCTTTTCCGGTATATAAATATTCTCATCATCGGCTTCCGCAAGACGTTTTCCGCCCAAATGCGACAAAACATGCTGTACCCACTGTTTATAATGATTCAATACCGCTTCATAACGCCCCTGTAATACATATAAAGACGTTTTGTCCGTTACATGCCAGACATCCGGATGTTCACACAAATATTTCAGATTCTCTATTCCTTGTGTATTGACAATAACATGGTCATTACCTAAGTCTTCCGCCTGCGCCCGTACATCTATCCCACCTGAAAAATGCAAGGAAGGATCTTTCTGTTTTTCCTGATTCCAACGCTCTCTGTTCTCTTCTCTTTCAGAAGCATCCTTACCCGGAAATATACGGTATCCCCATTCAATAGCCCACTTATCATATTCGCCGACACGTACCCGCCTGTTTTTCAAATCAACCTTATCTTGAGGACGCAAAGCGTAATTATATCGTACATAGTCCATTATGGAACTTCCTATACTATATCGACTCAAAAAGTCATTATCACGCAACTGGTCTATGGAATAATGGGAACTACCCAGAAAGTTATGTTCCAATCCCAATGTGTGACCCACTTCATGAATGAATACTTGTTTTATCTGTTCCAATTGCAAAGAGTCCGGAAATTCTATGTTCCATGCCTGCGGGTCATTGGCTCCACATTGAGCAAAATACCATTTTTGCTCCAAATTCAACACGCTGCTGAAAATACCGACGTGACAAGCAATAATCTCTCCGGACCGGGATTCACAAGGAGTCGGCCCATAAGCATTATTCTGTCCTGATATCTTCCATGAAATAAACGGATAAGTACTGTCATAAATACTAAAATCCGGATCTTCTTCGGCAGTGGGAGCCAATCGTGCATCAATGGCATTCTTAAATCCGGCTTGCTCGAAAGCAGGACGCCAGTCACGTACTGCCTCAATAATGCAACCAATATACTTTTCCGGCGTGTTGCGATCTATATAAAAGATAATAGGTTGTATCGGCTCCACTAATTCCCCTTTCATGTACTTTTCCTTGTCTTCCGGCTTTATCTCCAAACGCCACCGTTTGATAACAGCTTTCCGGACAGCGGGCTGATCGCCTTGAAAACATTCCTTGCCGATGGAAAAGTAGGCTCCGCTATTTGCAGAAACTGCTTCCAATGGCTTTTTTGATAATAATTTAATGCAAATACCCGTATCCCAATCACCAATATAAGACGGAGAAACAGGTTTGCCGGGCATTCCTATTGACGAACTTCGATAAGCCCGTGATATATGAACCAACAAGCGGTTGTCATATCCCTTGATTTCCTTGATGCAATCTTTCTCTTTTAAACGTGAACCTACCAATAAATCAAAAGATACAATATCGAGCGTAAACAAAGGGAAATCTTTTAATACCTCGCCAATCTCTATCAAACTACTTCCTTGAGTCTTTGCTTTGACCGGCAATCTTTTATAAAGTCTGCTATTCCCACGTTGGGCAGCAATCTTTGCATATATCCCTGCAGGATTTTCAATAATCCTTTCATTCAACGGATCTACTATCCACAATTCATCACCCTGTTTCCTGAAACTGAAGAATACCGGACCTATCATATCACCCGAATATCCGAATTTCTTCTCCATATCCCGATCCGGACGGGCAGGAGCAGTCAAGATAGTAGTTGTTACGGCAAATTCACGTCCAATCAATGAATCCGGAATTTCCCAATATATATGTTTACCACTTCGATAAGTAGTAAACATACCGGGAATAACTTCCACTGGTGCTCCTTCTTTTAGAAAAGTAGCCATATTTGGCTGTTGCCCGTACAAAAAAGTACAGGCAACTGCAAGAAATATTGCACTGATAATTCCTTTTAGCATAAAGAGCGATTTATACTATTCATAATTATAGCTAATATCAACAATCTTCCCAATGAGTTGCTCGGGATCTTCGTAAACACAAATGCTGTTTTCTTCGCGGGATACATCACCTGCCACTGTCAGTTGCAATTCTACAACTACACCTTTATCAGCTGTATTGATGCCTAATCCGAGAGACATGCCGAGTTTCTCCTTATATTCACCAGTCTCCTCATCGTCATCTTCCTCTCTCACACTTTCAGAATCTTTAAATTTCAATGCAACTATCTGTGCTGACGGATCAGTTTCATAAGTATAAAGTTCAATTGCCCTTCCGCGATCAAGATCAATGCGATATAATTTATTACCCGATGTCATAAATATAAGATTTGCCGTATACGCGTAAGAAGCTGCAAATTTTGCTGTTTCTACATTTACTTCGGACGGTAAGGCAATCGTATACTGGGCAGCACAAATCGGATCTTCATCTTGCGCACTGAATTTAAACACAGTCAGCTCTTTTCCGTTCCGAGGAGAAGCAATCGCATAAGCAAAATTTCCCCAATTTCCACCCGTAACAATATCATGTATTTCTAAAGACGGATCAATTACATCCGGATCAAACAAATTAGATTCGTCTGACATTGAATACGTGGATACAGGCTTCTGGTCACTCCATTTAGTACCATAATTACGTATATTTTGAGTAGCCTGATTCATCATATAATCATAATAACCCGGAATAGATGCACTAAGAAAACGATGACTTTCAGAATCAAAAAACAAAAAGCCTCCTCCATACGAACCATAAGCAGAAATAGCAGGAAACTCACTTTCCTTTTTTACCGAGAAAGGTACACAAAATCCATCCATAGGAGCACAATATGCTTTTCCACTATTCACAAACAACTCACCATGAGTACTCATCTTATAGAACTCAATATTCAACGGTTCCCCTTTTCCCGCTGGTTCAAAAAGTATTTTATTCGACGGATATCTCGTTATTAAAGTACTTGGAGTCAACAAGGCCAAGCCCCGATCGGTTACCACCATTAACGCCGGACTTACTTTAAAACCAAAAAAACCCAGCATACTACTTAAAAACGAATCTCCATAATTTTTTCTTGCACTTACCGCCAAAGGTTTTCCTTCTAACGGAAATGACTGATTCAGTTCTGATTTAAAGACATCCGGATAAACATAATATCCTTCCGGAGTACCCTCTATCGCTCCTAATACTCCCTTTCCTTCTTTTTCCTGCAATACAAACCAGCAAGGATTTAAAGGACGAATAATTGCAACTTCACCTATCTGATACCAGGTTGTTCCATTCTTTTTATCCGTAATGACCAACATTAAACCTATATTTTCCGATTCATAAGGCTCGACTGTTACTTTACATTCTTTGCCTACGGAATAATCTTTATAATCACTAAGTCTGTCCGACCCCGCTTTCTTTCCTTCGATTGTTTTCTTCCATTGAAACACAAGGTTTTCCTCATTTTGCTCCAAAGTCTGAGAAATCTCGGGTATAATTGAAATTTCCACTGCTTCCTCTTTAGGCATACGTACCTTCGTTTCAGGTATTACGATAGCCATCGTATTTACATCATGATAATCGTAATCTCCCTTGTCATCGTAACAGCCTGTTTGCAATAAAGCCGATCCGACAAAACTTGCTATATAGATGATATATTTTCTCATAACATTTCTTTTAGTCTTATTCATAATCAATTTCATCACCGTCTTCGCCTAGAATAGGAGGATTTCCTGCTTCAATGTATTCTTTGTAAGCTTGTTTGACCTTGTCAACATCCTCATCTTCCAGATCATCCCACACACGTTGGCATACATCCATAATAAACATATACTTATTATCACTATAACTGCCAAATATCCAATCTTCCCACTCATCCGGCTTCAGTTCCCACCTGACATTTAACACTTCCTGATTCTTTTCTACCAATCCTTTGTCAAACTGATGGAGAGGGTTATCCAAATCAAATTCCAAGTAACAACCATACACATTTCTACCGGACTCTACTTTCGGTCGGTTAATCTTATAGTAAAATACCTGGCAAACCGTATCAAGTTCAGTATATGTATACTTGCTGATTAATAGTACATCTACTGAATTCTGATAATCGCTATTCGGGGTAACTTTCACACAGAAATCACGATTCTCTTTCAAAAGATCCCCTTGTATTCTTACCGTAAAACTGTCTACAGCATAAGGGTCATCTATCTTCACATAGTCCGTATCAACCAAAGTACGGACATGTGTGCTACTATAGAAATTGATACGAGGTGTCTGGTCATATAAGTCTATCTCGTTTTCACTGCATCCCACATAGATGCCGCAAACAAGAATAGCTAAAACAAAATATATAATACGTTTCATAATGCTTCATCATTTAGAGTTGTTTCCAAAAATATACTCATCATCCGGCAACGTCATCTGATAATGGGCTTCAGTCATCGTTTCAATCCCACAACCATGATAGGTGCTATAATTATGCGCTTTCAGGAAGTAGAAAAGCTGACCTTCCGCGAAATATTCTTTTCTATATTCTTTCATTATCTCATTGATACGTTTAGTCTGATTTTTGTCTTCTTCCGAAGTAGTATCAAGATCATCATATCCAGTAGTTATAATCTCGTCACTGTAAGAGATACCACGTGCAAAACGTACGGTATTCAATGCATCAGCACTTTCTGATGCAGAAGATGCACATTCCGCTACAATATAATACATTTCGGGCAAGCGTATCAAAGGAACTGCATTAGCACCGGAATAAGCATATCCGCCATTCAACGGTTTCTGGTTATATTTTCTACAAAAAACATCTGTTTGACTTGCCCCATTAACAACTTCAAACATTTCCGTATTTTTTCTCCAGTCGGTATTCCCTGCATCGGCTGTTTCATAGAAGAATTTGAATTTATCTCCATCCAGATAGAAACGTTGCTGAGTATTGGTATTCTCCATATCCATATAGTTACCAATAAGCAAGTTGGAGAATTCATTCACTGTTATTCCAAATATTTGCTCTGCATAGCGTATGGAATTGTAATTGGAAGCAGTCTGCGACTTGTACAATGCAAAATACTTAGAGGCAGCAATTACCTCTTTAGCATACTCCGTGGCCAATCCTTTACTTTCCGCATCACCTTTGTAACAATATACACGAGCCAGCATAGCTTTAACCGCATATAGATTCATACGAAACTCACGATTGACAAGAAAATGATTTTTATCTATAAAATCTTCATCCGTCTGATCGGTAAAGAAATCAAGAGGATCACTCTCTTTCAGTAATTTTTCAGCGTCATTCAAATCTTTGAGAATAGCGTCAACCACTTCACTGGCTGGTAAAACAGGAGTGGCATCCTTATCAAAAGCAATACGGTAGGGTATAGCTTTGGATGCAGGATGTTCTTTATAAACAGGACCGAACATACGCAACAAATCAAAGTGAAGAAAAGCGCGAAGCCCGAGTGCCTCTCCCTTCATAGTTTCATAATAGCGTTCGGTAACTAAAACATCTTTATTTTTGTCTACGTACTCCAAGAAGTTATTAATATTGGCTATGATGTTATACATCGTTGAGTAAATCCCATTCTTCTTACTCAAAAACATGTTCTCATAATCGAACACGATACTTTGGTCGAAAACAGCATTTGTATTATACCCCGGATAATCGGAATATAATCCTGCCAACTCATCCAAATAAGCATAAGTCAAGTCTCCGGCATATAATGTCGTGGTTCCCAACTTCAAATAAATACCTGTAAGCGCATCCTTAAATCCTGATTCCGACTCAAATTGCTTGTCGGTAGGAATAGAAGTCTTCGGAGATACATCCAACCAGTCGCTGCAAGACATAAGTCCCAGCATTGTTGTTGTTAATAGTATATATATTATCTGTTTCATACAAATAGGTTTTTAATTAGAAAGCAACATTCAGAGCAAATGTAAACTGACGGGAATACGGATAGTACAAACCTCTTTCGCGTTTCACTGTAGACCAATAGAAAAAGTCTTCCATATTAAACGTCACTTTAGCGGAACTCAATCCCCAATGACTAATAAATTTTGTATTAGTACGATCCATACGATAGTAAACAGACAACGAACTTCCCTGGAATATATTTTCATCCATTATAAACCGGGAAGTGGCTTTCGTTTCCAAACCGTTAGGATTAAGAACACGGAACTGTGCCTTATCACCCGGTTTCGCCCAACGTAGCTGAGTTACCCGTCGATCTACATTATATTTCAAATTAGCATTTTCCACCTTGTCAAGCAAGGTCTGATTATATACCTGACCGCCAAACTGATACCTGAAGCTGACATCTGCTCCCCAACCTCTGTATGTAAAGGAAGAATTAATATATCCTTGCCATTTAGGTTCTGTATTACCAATAGGTACTACATCATTCGCACTCCAGTTAACGGCACTCGTCATCTCCCCGTTACGTTTCAATAATATTTCATCTCCGGAAGCCGGATCAATACCTAATGAACGTACTACCCAAATACGGGAAAGAGATTCACCTTCTTCATAACGTGGCAACGGCGTATCTTTTAAATCTGATGCACTTTTATCATTTCTGTATTTCATCGCTTCCGATATTTTCAATAGTTTGTCAGTATTATGAGAACCGTTTACTGTAATTGTCCAATAAGCTTGTTTAGCAGTGTTTTTATAAGGAATAGCCGAGAGAGAAATTTCCCAACCCTTATTCTCTATCTTTCCCAGATTTTCCGGATAACTGCTGAAACCAAGAGAAGGAGCAAGACTTATATTGGCAACCATATTATCTGTTATTTTCCGATAATATTCCACACGTGCAGTAAAACGCTGATCGAAAAAACCGAGTTCCAAGGCAAGATTAGTACTTTTTGTAGTCTGCCATTTTAAACTTTCATTATGCATAGCCAAGATTTCCGAACCTGTTGCATCCGACGAGTAATAAGGAAGCAGTAAATTGGAATATGTATAATAACCATGTGCCTGATAAGGATCAAAACCTTGGGAACCGGTCGTACCGTATGTACCCCTCAAAATGAAATCGGAAATAAAAGATACATCTTTCAAAAAGTTCTCTTTTTTCAAATCCCAACGTAATCCGGTTGACCAGAAAGGAGCCCAACGGTTATTTTTTCCAAACTGTGATGAACCGTCCAAGCGTATATTAAAGTCGAACGAATACTTATATTTATAAGAATAGCCTCCAGCAGCTACCCAACCAATGGAGCGCGTTGTCCTCTCATCTCCTGTCACCTTCTCATTATATTTCTTACCAAACAACAAGTTATCCATATTATCATTCGGGAAACCAGTCACATAGTTTCCATAAGTCTCCGAATTATTCTCCAATACACTCATACGTGCATTAGCAGTCAGGTAGTGATCTTCCAGTTGCTTATTCCAGCTTCCTGTTAAATCTATGCCCCAATTGACAGCTTCGCTCTGACTTCTGCGGTAATCACCTCTTAAGGTAGGATCAGTCACATTATCAAAAAGCGTATGTTGTGCAGGACGAAAAATATCACGATGTCCTACGCTCTTGGACAGATTAAAAGCTCCTTCAAACCGTAATTCATTAGTAGGATTATATTCCACCTTGAAAAGTTCACGTACTGTAAAGTTTTTACTTTGGTCTTTACTGTTGAATGTCGTATTATACATCGGATTCAGGTAGCTCGACTCACCACCCACTCCTTCGAAATTATCAAGCCGTTTTTGTATTTCTCCGTTCTCTCCATATGGACGCAGATAAGGATTCAAGCGGGTATATTCACTAAAACTTCCCCACGGAGACTCATTAGCCACCGAATTATCCAACGTAATGCTATTCTTTAACAACACTTTTTTCAGGCGATACTGAAAATCAAGTGAACCGGTCAATACATCACGCTTACTGTCTTTCATCACACCCGGAGAACTATTATATCCGACATACATCCGATAACGCAAGGCTTCGTCACCACCTTCCAACGTAACCGTATGTCGTTGTTGGAAAGCTGTTTGCAAAGGCTTGTCCAGCCAATAAGTATTTACTCCTGCCAGCACTTCACGCAATTTAGATTGATAGAGCTGCCATTTTTCAACTGTCTCGCCACCGTATGTATAAAGCCCGCTTTGCAACTCTGCGTCTATCTTCTCTCTTGCATTCATTAAATTATATCCGGTCATATCCGGAGCTTCAATACGAAGTTCCCCACCATAAGTCACCCAAATCCGTCCCGGTTTGGGAGTCTTGCTTTCGATAACAATTACTCCATTTGCCGCACGCGAGCCGTAAATAGCTGTAGCTGCCGCATCTTTCAACACAACAATAGAAGCAACACGGTCGGGATCCATATCGGCAAGTGTCTGTATGGTGATTTCAAATCCGTCCATGATAAGCAGCGGTTGATTGGCATAGGTCTCATATTCGCCCTGAACTGCTAATACGTCATTACTGGTAGAATTAAAATCTACCGCAGACTGTGTAGCCATATCCATATTTGCACCGCCACGCATACGCATATCAGGCAGATTATTCGGATTAGACCCCATATTTATATTATCCATGATGCGAAGCCCGGGAGCGACAGCAGCTATCGCTTTAGCCACATTATTCGTACTATATTTTTTCAGGTCTTCACCCTTGATAGTAACAGCAGAACCGGTGAATCCCTCTTTCTTCCTATTGAACATACCTGTCACCACTACCTCATCCAGCGCCTTTGTATCAGACTTCATCACTACCGACATATAGGATGAAGGATTCAAGAACTGGGTTTCCAAACCTACATACGATATTCTGACTCGGCTATCTTTCGGAACATCAGAGAGCTGAAAATTACCATTATTATCTGTAATAGTACGGATATTACTAGGACCTTCCACTATAATAGTGGCACCAATAACCGGAAGTCCGTCTTCCTCGGAAAAAACTTTTCCCTTTACTTGTGAGAAAAACTTCTTAGAATCTTTTTTTGTGATATTTATGAATTGTCCGTCAATGTGGTATTTTAACGGGTTTTTTCCAATAATCACTTTCAATGCTTCATCAACTGTAGCTTTTTCTACTTTTCCTGTAGAAGTATAAGAACTGATTTCATCGTAGATAAAAAGCACTTTATATCCCGATACCTTTTCAAAACGTTTAAAAATAGAGGGCAACCCTTCATTTTTAAACTCCATTGTTAGTTGCTTTTCCTTACCTGTTTGTGCTTCAACACGCCATGAATAAGCAAAAAGGAAAAACAAGAATAAAACAATGAACTTTTGTGCTTGATTCTTTTTCATAAGCCTGAATAGTTAAATAATATTTCATTCTTTTAATTGTATACGAAGTTTAAAAAAGAATGGTTACCCTTAAAAGAGTTTTTTTTCAGAAATATATTTTTCTATTCAGATTTATATCTTTTTGCTTGCTTTTTATTCGATAATTAGTTTTCCTGCTTCAAAATAAGCATGTATTCTCTCCATTCGATTCAATAATTCAATCAAGTGAAAGATGTCTTGATGACGATTTGCAAAGAAATGCATACGAAGATCCATAATTTTGCTGTTGCGGAACTCAATATCTATATTATACCAACGCCCTATTTCTTTCATCATGTCAACCAGAGCAACATCGTCAAAATAGAAAAATCCTTCCTTCCAATATAAAAATGATTCAATATCCACCTCTTTCACAGCAAATGTTCCGTTAGAAGAAAGTTGTGCACTTTGTCCCGGCATCATTTCAACACTATGAACTCCACAAGTATCGCTAACAGCCACTTTTCCTGTAATGAGCGTAACACGAACGTCAGTAGGAGAGTAGCTACGCACATTAAATTCCGTTCCTAATACGCGAACCTGTATATTTCCACTTTTCACAATAAAAGGATGTTCTGCATCTTTAGTAACTTTAAAATAAGCTTCACCTCCCAAAGAGACGACTCTTTCTTTTCCTTTAAAAATCGTAGGGTAAGCTAATCGGCTGTCTGAATTCAAGAAGACTTCGGTTCCTTCGGATAAAACAACTTTGAATGTCTCTCCCCTGGGAATACTTAATCTATGTATCTGTATTCTCTGCTTTCCCACTTCCTTAGTTTCTGTTTGAAGAAGAGCGCGACTATAATCTATTTCTTTAGAAGACAACTGTGCAGCGGAAGAAGACGAAAAAGATTCTACTACTTCTTTCAGTGGCTTTACTTCTTTCTCATCATTCACTTGTAAAGTGACTTGTTGGGCAACATGATTGGCTTGAAACACTTGAATGATTTCCGGTTGCGACGAAATCATCATTGCACGCAAAACTAAAATTATGACAACAGTTGCCGCTACACCTGTGATACTGGCCCACAACAGTATGCGTGTATTTTTTCTTCGATCGTTTTTAGAATGTTTATTATGAAAATCTGCCAGTTCATTCCGGACATCAATTGCCAGCATATTTTGTTTTTTCTGCATCTCTATCACAATTTCTGCCAAATCAGAACATGCTTGCAAGCACTCCTCATCTTCTTTCAAATTATGTAATTGATCAGCAGTTATATGAGAACGATTCTCCATAATTTCCAGGAGTTCTTCTTCCGACTTACTTATATTTATATTCTTTTCATCCATAAATAATGTATTCAATATATATATTTACGTTTTAAAGTCTATTCCGGTTACCCTCTTGCCCCAATTCTTCGCGAAGAATACGCAAAGCCTTTACTATATTCTTATGAATAGCCGCAACACTTACATTCAATTCTTCGGCCACTTCTTTATATTTCTTATTATGAATATAGCATGCTTCCAATATATGATAATTATAAGGAGTCAACTTTTCCATAGCTTTACGAATACGCAAAACACGAGAATCAGAATGTTGTGAATCGACTTCTATCATTTTATCAGTTAATTGCGAAGTGAACTCTACATATTCTTCATGGATATTTTGCTTGCGAAGATAGTCAATGCAACGTGTACGAATGATTGTATAAAGATAAGTTTTAGCCGTCGCTTCTTCTATCTTTTCATAATTACGCCACAAATACTCAAAAGCATCACTTACGATATCTCTGCATACCTCAGCGTCATTTATAAAATAATATGCAAAATATACAAACTGTGCATACCATTCATTAAACATTTTGTCAAAAGTAGCCCTGTCATCCATTTAATATCGTATTCTTCTGTTATTTCTGGCAGACAAATATACATTAAAACTTAATACGCAGTTGCATTTGTACATCTGCTTTTTTATTTCCACAGATCAAATCATTGCCCGAACCGATCTCATTCCGGTCTAAATAGACTGTTTCGCCAAACTTGGTTATGAACAACCAGTGCTTATTCAGTTCATATCTGAAACGAACGGAGCAGCGAAATCCACAACCTTGGAAGGACGGTGTGTAAAACATATAAAGCAATCCGCTTTCCGAAGCATATACACGCGAATCATAATCGTCTGTAAAAAAGTAACTGCCCTGAACGTCAGCAAACAGCCTGGCCCAAGGCAGTTGGGAGGATATCATTTGTGTAACCTGATATCCTATATTAGCAGCTCTGTCCTGAGAATGAAAATGATTATAATCTAAAGTTGTACGACTGCTTAACACATCTCCTAAAGAATAGTTCAAACGATAACGAAGTTGATGGTGAAAAATAGGAAGTGTTAGTGTTCCTTTACTACCTGTCCAATCCCGTTCCTTGCGTTTATAGCGGTACTTCAGATACATGGATAGATGGCTGCGTGGAGTGAAAGTGGCTTGAAGCAATCCATCTGTTCCGCGAGAGGGTTTATTTACTCTGTATTTTTTCCACGGAAAAGAAAATAAATCGAATGAGGCGAAGAATTTCCAATAGGCAAAAGGAGAAGTCTCCATGCCGATATAATATCCCTGTTCATTTTGTGTCGTACTTCCTTCACCAAAAGAATGGGCAAACATGGCCCAATAGTTATAAGAATAAAACCGGTGTATCAACATGATTTGAGTGTTTTGAACCGGTGAATACTGCAAACGGTTCAAAGAGGCCCAACCTTGTTTTCCTATGGCCGTCTCTCCTTGAAAAGAAAAACGATGCCAGCGATAAGCATACTCTATTCCCAGATTATAGAAGTTGTTTCCATGAAGATTGTATTTGGAATAGCCTGTTAATTCCGGTTCATAAGGTCGGTTGAAAAGGTAGTAAATACCGGTGATACCCAGTCGGATACGGTTGTGTTGATAACTCACGTTTCCACCTGTTAATTGCATGGTGAACAGGTTCTTTTTATCTGCTTCCTTTTGACTTCGATGTAGCCCGGTTTTATAGATAGAGGTGATTGCTCCGTCTGTGATTACTCCATCTAATGAACGGTGTGAATAGAAACCGGAAATATCCCAATCTTTTGCTAAAGAAACAGTGGCAGCTACTCCTCGGAAATAGTTGTATTCGTCGGTAGAAGAATGTTTCTTTATCCCGCTACTACGGCTGTTGAAAGAAGAGGCGTAGATTGTTTTTCCCATCAGATAATCAGTGCTAATCACTAATCCTTGTCCGAAACTAAGCCGATAGTTACCAACAGCTAATGCTTTTAATCGTCCACAATCTTTTAATAACAGATAAAAGGAATAATAATCATAGCCGTAGCGATTGTGTAAAGCTCCAAAAGGTTCTCCAGCATCTTTTTCAGCAACGACTCCTGCATAGAGTCGGTCACTGTATCGGAAACTGTATTTCACAGAGTTATAAACAGAAGGTCCTAAATAGGTATGTTCATAACCTTTTCGCCTATAAAATGGTATATCAAAGCGAGTTAACAGCTCATTCTTTCCATACTTTGCTGCGCTTTTCAACAGACTTTTCCACCGAAAAGCAGGTTCATTGTTAATAGCTTTTATACAGACAAAAGGTAGTAAATACTGGATTGTTTGCCTATCCATCTCTTCTACCAGTTGAAGTTCATAGATGGTTTTCATCTGTCCGTGTATATAGATGTAGGCCAGCAGATGTTCAATCTGAATATCACTAAGGAAAGGAAACTGTTCGAGTTGTTCACGGGTAGCAACATTCAAATTAACTGGTTCCTGCATACGATTGGAAAGTTCTTCCAATTCATTTTCCCAATTAGGAGTATTAACAGAGTTATCAGTTCCGTTATTAACAGATAAATCTTCAAGAACATCTTCTAAAAGACTTTCGGAAGGGTTTTGAGCACTACAAGCAGGAATTATTAACAGGCTGTTTATAATACTTATCAACCGTAAAAGTTGAATAGTTTTCATCAATAAAATGGTTTATTCTTCCTGCTTTTTTAACAGATAAGGCCGCAAAGATACTTTAAATAGGTTAACATCGAAGAGAAATGTCTGAATAATAAAATTTTAATTCTATTTTTGTATCGTGAAAAAGAGGCTTAACATAGTAGTAATGACGCTGTTTGCTATTGTTTGTTGTTCGTTGCGCCTGCAAGCTCAAGATAAACAAAGCATCAATGGATATTTGGTTCCGATGTGTATCTACAATGGAGATACCATTCCATGTGTCCAGTTAAGAACTGTGTATATTTTCCGTCCGTTGAAATTCAAAAATGAAAAGGAACGTCAGGAATATTACCGACTGATTCGCAATGTGAAAAAGGTATATCCTATCTCCAGAGAAATTAATCAGGCCATCATTGAAACTTACGAATATCTTCAGACTTTGCCCAATGAGAAAGCCCGCCAAAAACATATCAAACGGGTTGAAAAAGGATTGAAAGATCAATATACTCCCCGAATGAAAAAACTATCGTTTGCACAGGGGAAACTGTTGATTAAATTAATAGACCGCCAAAGCAATTCTACCAGTTATGAACTGGTGAAAGCATTTATGGGACCTTTCAAAGCGGGATTCTATCAGACTTTTGCTGCATTGTTCGGAGCCAGTTTAAAAAAAGAATATGATCCGCAAGGTGAGGACAAACTAACAGAACGTGTAGTGTTGATGGTGGAGAACGGACAAATCTAAAATCAATCGGCTTATAAGTTTATCAACCTCATAACCAATTGATCACTACTCAACCATACTAGTTATCATTTCAAGAATTAACAAACTTCCTGTAAGGTATTAATTTCCGGTTTCTCAGAAGTTAATACTTGAGTTCCCAGCTATTAATATGTATCATATAAGCTGTTAATACCTGACAACTCAAGTATCAACAGCCTGAAAACGAACTATCAACAACTATAATAATAACTACCCAACACCCATAGAATCAACATGGCTCCATATAGTTATAAACAGAACATAGTTATTGATTATAAATGAATTAACTAAGCTATTAACTCGTTATAAACAACTTATTAACCAATCCTGTATTATGACTATTAGTGTAACTTTTTGAACAAATCCCAAATCACAATACCAGTAGTTACAGAAACATTCAACGAATGTTTTGTACCATATTGAGGAATCTCTATACAGCCATCCGAATGGTTAATAACCTCCTGCTGTACCCCTTTCACTTCGTTTCCCATAACGATAGCGTACTTCTTGGTTTTATCCAGCTGGAGTTCATCAAGCATGATGCTTCCTTCCGCCTGCTCTACAGAATAAACGATATACCCTTCATTTTTGAGGTTATCAACAGCATCAACAGCGTTATTAACATACTTCCAGTCGACAGTGAACTCTGCACCCAGCGCAGTCTTATGCATTTCAGGGTGCGGTGGGGTAGCTGTTATACCACACAGATAGATACATTCAATACGGAAAGCATCCGAAGTACGGAACACAGAACCTATATTATGCAAACTACGAATATCATCCAGCACTACCACCAGAGGCAGTTTTTCAACCTGTTTAAACTCTTCGGCACTGATACGGTTCAGCTCTGTTATTTTCAGTTTACGCATACGTCTTTTCTTTTATTATGTTCTTGTCCACAAAGGTAATTCTTTTCAGTTAACAAGGTGTTGATAACGGTTTAAAACCTGTCAAAACTATCGGCAAAGATTTTGAAAAATAATTCTTGCATTATTCAAAAGAAGATATAAGAGGCCTTCATTATGAACATTCCAAAAAACTAACCCAAAACTTTCTACACAGACATAAACATATTTTTCAGCACTTATCTGCCTGTTTATATCCATAAAGTTTTTAACTTTGCACTTTATCAACAGGGAGTTAATAGCAAACTTCCATTTGACGGCATTTAACGATGCTTTCATTGATAATGAAGCAAGTAGAATAGGATATCTTGCCCTTTATATCAGTTCATAACCGACTCATAAAGCAGAAGTATGGACTAATAACTTATCCGGCAAGAAAAATCGTATTTATTTGCTAACATTATTAACAGGCTATCATCACTAACAAAGGATTTTTTTTAAAAGGAAAGAAATAAGAATATTATTATGAATGAACTCATAAAGGCTATTAACGAGCTAAAGAAAGAAAAGAATGCAATCATTCTGGGCCACTACTACCAGAAGGGGGAAATACAAGACATCGCCGATTACGTTGGCGACAGTTTGGCATTGGCTCAATGGGCAGCCAAAACGGAAGCGGACATTATTGTGATGTGTGGCGTTCACTTTATGGGGGAAACGGCAAAGGTGCTTTGTCCGGACAAGAAAGTGTTGGTACCCGACATGGCGGCAGGTTGTTCGTTGGCGGACAGTTGTCCGGCGGATCAGTTTGCACAGTTTGTCAAAGAGCACCCGGGATACACCGTTATTTCGTACGTCAACACGACAGCTGCCGTGAAAGCAGTGACAGATGTGGTGGTGACTTCCACCAATGCGAAGCAGATCGTGGAAAGCTTCCCCAAAGATGAGAAAATAATTTTTGGTCCGGATAGGAATTTGGGTAATTATATCAACTCTGTTACGAACAGGAATATGTTGCTTTGGGACGGAGCCTGTCACGTGCATGAACAGTTCTCTGTTGAAAAGATTGTGGAATTGAAAGCGCAGCATCCGGAAGCGTTGGTCTTGGCACATCCCGAATGTAAGAGTACGGTTTTGAAATTGGCTGATGTGGTAGGATCTACAGCTGCTTTGTTGAAGTATGCCGTGAACCACCCGGAAAACATGTATATTGTGGCTACTGAATCGGGTATCTTGCATGAGATGCAAAAGAAGTGTCCGCAGACGACGTTTATTCCTGCTCCTCCGAACGATAGTACGTGCGGATGTAACGAGTGTAGTTTCATGCGGTTGAATACGTTAGAGAAGCTCTATGAGTGTCTGAAGAATGAAGCACCGGAAATTACGGTAGATCCGGAGGTGGCTAAGAAGGCAGTGAAGCCGATTCAACGAATGTTGGAGATTTCGGCTAAGTTGGGATTATAAAGAAATTTGGTTTTTATTATTGTTCTTGAATGAATAACAGTTAGAAACTGTCTTAAAATAATTCAATTCTTTAAAGATAAAAAAATCCTCCCAGTTTATTAACCGAGAGGATTTTTTATTGTTGATTATTGAATCAATTATTTTTTATTTGGATTCTTCCGAACTTTGAAGCATCTGGAACAACTTATCCAGTTTCGGAGCCATGATAATCTCCGTACGGCGATTCTTGCTTCTTCCTTCTATTGTTTCGTTATCATCAACAGGCATATATTCACCGCGGCCGCTAGGCTGAATCTGCAAAGGATTTACGTTGTAATTCTTGATGAGGATACGAACTACGGAAGTGGCACGGATCACACTCAAATCCCAGTTATCTTTGAATTGTACAGTATTGATCGGTTTGTTGTCCGTATGTCCTTCGATAAATACGTCGATATCCGTCTGTTTGTTCAGCACTTCGGCCAGTTTGCCGAGAGCTTCCTCTCCACGTTTATCCAGGCGGGCACTTCCTGACTGGAATAATAATTTGTCGGACATCGCTACATATACTTTTCCGTCTTTCTCGCGGACGGTCAGTTCGTCAGTACTAAAACCAAGTAATGCGTCTTTTACATTACTCAAGAGATTTTGTACCTTATCATTCTGCGCCTTAATCATGTCCTGCAATTCATTGATCGTGCGTTCTCTTTCGTTCAGCTCGTTTTTCTTCTGGCTCAACAGGGCATTCAGTTTTTCCTGTTCGGTCATGTTGACATTCAACATACTCTGATACTGGCGGATACTGTTCCCCATCTTGGTCGTATCACGCAAGAGGTTTTTGACTTGTGCCGATAGCTGGTTACCAACTTCGCGGGAGTTATCCAACAACCCTTGCAGACTGTCTTTGCTTGCGGTGGCTGCCATCTCTGCAAGCATGAACTTCTTTTTTGTTACACACGAAGTACACAATAGGAGCGTAAGTAAAGTAAATAAAGTAATTTTCTTCATTGTGTTTTATATTTTAAGTGGGTATGTATAATCAGCTTTGCAGAAACTCACAAAGTTTCTGTACAGCCAGTGCACGATGGCTGATTTGGTTCTTGATATCATTTCCCAATTCGGCAAAAGTCCGGTCGTAACCTTCAGGCATGAATACAGGATCATAGCCAAATCCGGAATCACCGCGTTTTTCTTTGATTATTTCGCCTTTTATCACTCCTTCAAAGAGATACTCCTTTCCGTCCAGTATCAACGAAATAGCGGTGCGGAATTGTGCTTTACGGTTTTCCTTTCCGTCCAGTTCGTGAAGAAGTTTGAGCATATTAGCCTGGGCGTCGTGTCCTTCACCTCCTGCATAGCGGGCGGAATAGACTCCGGGAGCTCCGTTCAAGGTTTCCACTTCCAATCCCGTATCATCGGCAAAACAATCCAGATGATAGTTTTTGTAGATATAGGAAGATTTTAATAACGCATTTCCTTCCAGTGTTTCAGCAGTTTCGGGAATATCCGCTTGGCAACCGATATCATTGAGACTTAATAATTCTACTTGATCTCCCAGGATAGCGGCCACTTCTTCCAGTTTATGAGCATTATTGGTAGCAAATACAAGTTTGCGTTTCATCATCTTATTTTTTGTTTTAACAGGGTTGTTCACTACTTATCAACCGGTTATTATTTCACTTTCAGCTTATCGAATCCTTCGCCATACACACCGATAACGGAACTTTGAGAGATAAAAGCATTCGGATCAATGCGTTTTACCAAACGGAAAATTTCGAGTGACTGACGTTTCTTGGCAAGTACTACCAATACTTTCACATTGTTTTTACTGTACCATCCCGTACCGTCGAGTACCGTTACTCCCCGGTCGGCGTCTTTAATGATACGGTCGGCTATTTCATCATATTTCTTGGAGAAGATGAAGAATTGAACCGATTGACGGGCACTGTTGATAATCCAGTCGAGCACAACACCAATAATAAACAGGGTGACAAAACCGAAAATAACCCGGCGCCAATCATGAAATATAAAGTAACAGGAGCTGATAATGAATACATCACAAATCATAATCATTCGTCCAAGCGATACATCTTTGTATTTATTGACGATGGCTGCGATAATATCTGTTCCACCCGTACTTCCATTGTAGTTGAAAGTGATACCGAGGCCTACACCGCACATGGCTGCACCAATAATACAGGCCATGAAATCCTGTCCTGTACCGAGCAATAGCGGCTTACCGTCCGGCGTCATATCCGGTGCTTCTACGTAATTGTTTACCACTAACTGGAATAACCAAAGCAGAAAAGTCAGCGTAAAAATAGCATAAGTCGTTTTTATACTGAATTTCGGACCCAATATCCGGATGGCAAACGTCATCAGAACTGCATTGATAATGAAGTATGACCACTGAATTGGAAATCCTGTTGCATAATAGATAATAGCTCCGATACCGGTAGTTCCTCCGGTAGTTATCTGATAAGGTAACAGGAATGCTGCCCATCCCAAAGAATAGCTTATCAATCCGAGAGTGATGTAGATATAATCTTTCACTTCTCTCATTATTTCCGCTTTTGTCAGTTTATGCATGGATTTTAAGTTCAAGTATTAAGTAATAAGTGTTAAGTATTAACCTGGCGGATATATTTGGAAAACGACTACGGATAATACTTAATACTTATTACTTAATACTTATTGTTTTATACTTAATACTTTAAATTACAACGTTTACAATCTTTTTCGGAACGACGATGATCTTTTTCGGAGTCTTGCCATCAATCCACTTCTGTGAACGTTCGTCGGCCAATACTGCGGCTTGGATAGCGTCCGAAGCTTCATCTGCTGCAAATTCCATATTGAAACGTGCCTTTCCGTTGAAAGAGATGGTATAGTTGATAGTATCTTCTTTCAGATATTCTTCGTTGTATGCAGGCCATTGGGCGTCGCATACGGAAGTTTCGTGTCCCAATACATCCCACAACTCTTCGCAGACATGTGGAGCGAAAGGAGCGAGAGTGATAACGAGCTGTTCCAGAATCTCTTTTTTGCTACATTTTAGGTTGAAGAGTTCGTTTACGCAAATCATGAATGCGCTGATAGATGTATTGTAAGAGAACTGTTCAATATCACCAGTCACCTTCTTGATTAATTTATGAAGGCTCTTCAATTCTTCTTTTGTTGCAGGTTCGTCCGTTACCAGATATTCGTCCGTACGGCTGTAGAACAATGACCAGAATTTACGGATAAAACGGTGTACACCGTCGATTCCGTTTGTATCCCACGGTTTAGACTGTTCTACCGGGCCGAGGAACATTTCGTACATACGAAGTGTATCCGCACCGTATTTCTCAACAATCATATCCGGATTGACTACATTGAACATAGATTTACTCATTTTTTCAACTGCCCATCCACAGACATATTTTCCGTCTTCGAGGATAAATTCGGCTGTTTTATATTCAGGACGCCATGCTTTGAATGCTTCCAAATCTAAAATATCATTAGATACGATATTTACGTCTACGTGAATAGGGGTAACTTCGTACTGATCTTTCAGGTTCAGTGAAACGAAAGTATTGGTGTCTTTGATACGATATACAAAGTTACTGCGACCTTGAATCATTCCTTGGTTTACTAACTTTTGGAATGGCTCTTCCATTACAGACACACCCATGTCATACAGGAATTTATTCCAAAAACGAGAATAAATCAAGTGGCCTGTTGCATGTTCGGTACCACCTACATATAGGTCTACATTTTTCCAGTACTGGTCAATTTTCGGATCAACTAATGCCTGATGATTATGCGGGTCCATGTAGCGGAGATAATAAGCCGAAGAACCGGCGAATCCCGGCATGGTGTTCAGTTCCAGCGGGAAGACGGTTACATGGTCAATCTTCTCATTTTCTACGACACATTTGTTTACTGTATCCCAAGCCCATTTAGTTGCGTGTCCCAATGGAGGCTCACCTGTTTCGGTAGGCAGGAATTTAGCGACTTCCGGAAGTTCCAGCGGCAGGCTGGCTTCGTCGATCATATAAGGCATTCCGTCTTTGTAGTAAACAGGGAACGGCTCACCCCAGTAACGTTGGCGAGAGAAAATAGCGTCACGCAGACGGTAGTTCACTTTCACACGACCCAGATTGTGCTCTTTTACATATTTCTTGGTTGTTTCTATCGCTTCTTTGATAGTCAGTCCGTTCAGAGAAAGATCACAGTAAGGAGTGACATCAAGACGTGGAGAATTGCAAACAATACCTTCTTTTGCATCGAAACTTTCTTCGCTAACATCACAACCTTCTACCAACGGACGGATTTCCAATCCGAAATGTTTGGCAAATGCATAGTCGCGGCTATCATGAGCAGGTACAGCCATAATAGCTCCTGTTCCGTATCCGGCTAGTACGTAATCGCTGATCCATACAGGCACTGCTTCACCTGTGAACGGATTAATAGCATACGAACCACTGAACACACCGGTAACACTACGGTCGGCAATACGTTCGCGTTCCGTACGTTTTTTGGTACGATCGAGGTAGGCGTCTACTTCTGCTTTTTGTTCAGGAGTCGTTAACTGTGCCACCAATTCACTTTCCGGAGCCAATACCATAAAGGTAACACCGAACATGGTATCTGCACGAGTGGTAAAAATAGTGAATTCAAGGTCACTGTCTTTTACTTTGAATTGCACTTCAGCACCTTCCGAACGTCCGATCCAGTTTCTTTGGGTTTCTTTCAGAGAATCTGTCCATTCGATCGTATCTAATCCGTCAAGCAAACGTTGTGCATACGCAGATACACGCAGACACCATTGGCGCATTTTCTTCTGGATAACAGGAAAACCGCCACGTTCGCTGACTCCGTCTACTACTTCGTCGTTAGCCAGTACAGTTCCTAATTCGGCACACCAGTTTACCATTGTTTCACCCAGATAAGCGATGCGATAGTTCATCAGGACTTCCTGCTTTTCTTTTTCGCTTTTGGCGTTCCACTCTTCGGCAGTAAAGCTGATATCTTTGCTGCAAGCGGCATTGAGTCCTTCGTTTCCGTAGATGGCGAAGGCTTTTTCCAGTTCTTCGATAGGACGGGCTTCCTGTTCATCGTTACAATAATAGCTGTTGAACATTTTTTGGAAGGCCCATTGGGTCCAATGATAATATTCCGGGTCGCAAGTACGGATTTCACGGTTCCAGTCGAAAGAGAAACCTATTTTGTCCAACTGCTCGCGGTAGCGGTTGATATTGTTGACGGTAGTGATGGCAGGATGCTGTCCGGTCTGGATGGCATACTGTTCTGCCGGCAAACCGTAAGCGTCATATCCCATTGGGTTGAGTACATTGAAGCCCTGCAGTCGTTTGTAACGGGCGTAAATATCCGAAGCAATGTATCCCAGCGGATGACCTACGTGTAGACCAGCTCCTGATGGGTAAGGAAACATGTTTAGTACATAAAATTTTTGCTTCGAATCATCTTCCGTAACTTGGTAGGTTTTCTCTTCTACCCACCTTTTCTGCCACTTCTTTTCAATTTCTCTGAAATTGTACTCCATAGTGATAAAGTTTTTATTTATAGTGATTTATACTGTTATTTCTAATTCGAGGCACAAATTTACGTGTTTATTTTCAGATAACCACGCTTTCCCTATTGACTTTCTTCTTTTTATTTTGTATATTTGAGGTCAATAATAATAAAGAAACAACAATGAAATATATAATTTTTATTACATAAAGTTCAATAGGTTAATATGCGAATTGCATAACGAGGATAACGAATGGGCAAGAAACTGTGAAGGTTCTTGCCTATTTTTGTTGCAATAATTCTATTTCAGGTATTGAAAGTGTCAAAAAAGAGTTTATAATAAATTTGGATACTATTTATAATAAACCTTTTCGTTATTTATTAAAAACTTGAATAGAGTTTATTCGATTTCGAGGCTTTCGTGTAAAGAAGAAAGAATGATTGCAATGAATAACCGGCATCTTCTTTTCTTATTCAATAAATAATTACTACAATATCCTGAATAAGTGTATTGATTATATTATTTTACAATATATCATTGTTTTGCTCGATAATCGATCATTCAATGTACAAAGCTCCTGTCGTCTGTTCAATCAGATCGGACTTATGAGTCAGTTCCGGATTAAATAGAAACCATCATTGAGTCAAAAAAAATGCAGAAATCGTCTGTCATATCATATAATTCTGTAATTTTGTTGTGCAAGCCCCGTAAAACTAAAACAGTATTTCTAAGTTAATCTTTTAATACTAAAAAATACATATAAGTATGAAAATGAATCTTCATTGTTTTGCGAATCTTATCCCGATAATGATTCTCGCGCTTTTCTCGAATAGCGGACTGATAAACGCAACCGAAGTCGGAAAACGTACTGACGCATTGGAAGCATCAGCCTGGAACGAATCCAAATGGATTTCCGCAGTAAACGCCCCTGTAGTGAAAGGACATAACAACGGTCGCGCAGCCGATGGAGCGAGTTGGTTCGTGTCCACCGTGAAAAACGAACAGAAAATTGTCTCTGCCAAGTGGATGACCGCTGGACTGGGAGTTTACGAGTTGTATGTGAATGGGAAACCCGTAGGCGAGGAATTTCTGAAACCGGGCTTCACACACTATGCCAAGACCAAACGTTCTTTCACCTATGATATTACAGACATCATCCGTACCAAGCCAAACGCCGAGAACATGCTCTCCGTACAGGTGACGCCGGGATGGTGGGGTGACAAAATCATAACCCCTGGAGGATATGACGGTATGATAGGCAAGAAATGTGCCTTCCGTGGTGTACTGGAACTGACTTTTTCTGACGGAAGCAAAAAGCGTTACGGTACTGATCTTAAAAACTGGAAAGCCGGAATTGCCGGTCCAGTGAAACATGCTGGTATCTTTGACGGAGAAGAGTATGATGCACGCGAGCCGATGGGCTACGAATGCGTGGAGAAACTCTCCACCCCCGAAGAGAACACCGAATTCTCTGGCGATATCCTGCCTTCGGATGGAGCGGAAGTTTATCTGCGTACTGATCTCGCACTTGCTCCTGTCAAAGCATACGTTTGGAAGAATGTAGAAGGAGCAAAGGAGAATGAGTTCGGTAAGGTAATTATCGCCCGTGAGTTCGCATCGGGTACGGAAATGAACGTAAATCCGGGAGAGACGTTAGTGGTGGACTTCGGACAAAATTGTGCCGGCGTACCTTCTTTCGTATTCAAAGCCGCCGAGGGAACGGTGCTGACCTGCCTCCCTGCAGAGCTGCTCAATGACGGCAACGGCGCCAAGATTCGTGGCATGGACGGTCCGGAAGGAAGCTGCCATCGCGAAAACCTGCGCATCCCCCACACCGGTATCCGTCTGGATTATACCTTTGCTGGCGGAGATAACTATGTGGCCTATTATCCTCACTGCACCTTTTTCGGCTACCGCTACGTCTCCATAACTGCCACCGAGAATGTTGCCATCAAGTCGTTGAAGTCCATCCCCGTTACTTCCATCGCAAAGGAACTGGAGACCGGCACTATCACCACAGGCAACGACCTTGTGAACAAGCTCATCTCCAACACTTATTGGGGACAGCTATCCAACTACCTGTCCATACCCACCGACTGTCCGCAACGCGACGAGCGTCTGGGCTGGACAGCAGACACACAAGTGTTTGCAGAAACCGGTACGTTCTTTGCTAACACCATGAAGTTTTTCCATAAGTGGATGCGTGACATGCGCGACACCCAAAACAGTTTGGGTGGATTCCCCGGAGTGGCTCCCTTGGCACAATACGGTGATGAGAAAATGCGTTTGGGTTGGGCCGATGCCGGAATCATCGTGCCTTGGACGGTATGGAAGCAATTCGGTGATACGCAAATCATCGAGGAGAGCTGGGACGCCATGGACCTGTTTATGAATCACATCAACGACACCAAGTATAACCACGAGACTCTCTGCGGTGAGAACGGCAACTACCAATGGGCCGACTGGTTGAGCTACGAACCACTGGAAAGTTGTAGCGGACTGGCTTTTTCTCCCCAAGGTCCGCTTCCTGATGCCGTCAGCTATTGGAACTATTTGAGCGCTTCCTACTGGGTGATAGATGCTTTCATGATGCGAGATATGGCTGCCGCCACTGGTCGCGATGCCGCCAAGTACCAGCAAATGGCTGATTCGGCAAAGGCATACATCAAAGAGAACTTCCTCAACGAAGACGGCACCTTCAAAACCGCCATCCTCAACACCATGCAAACTCCTGCCTTGTTTGCCCTAAAGAACCAGCTTTTGGAAGGCGAACCCAAAGCGAAGATGATAGACCGCCTGCGTGAAAACTTCGCACAGCACGATCTTTGCTTGCAGACCGGATTCTTGGGCACATCCATCCTCATGGCCACCCTCACGGAGAATGGCATGGAAGACATTGCCTATGAACTCCTCTTCCAACGTAAGAACCCAAGCTGGCTATACTCTGTGGACAATGGAGCCACCACCATTTGGGAACGGTGGAACAGCTATATGATAGACAAAGGAATGGGACCACGCGGTATGAACAGCTTCAATCATTATGCCTACGGATGCGTATGTGAATGGATTTGGGAAACCGTTGCCGGCATTGCAGCCGATCCTGCTACTCCCGGCTTCAAGCATATCATTATGAAGCCCATTCCAGACAAGCGATTAGGACACGTGACTGCCGAATACCGTTCCGCCTCCGGACTCATCAAGAGCGCCTGGAAATACGAAGGAGACACCTGGATTTGGGAATTCACCATTCCTAAGGGTGTTACCGCTACCGTAACTCTTCCTGGAGAGGTGAAGTCAAAGGAGTATGGAAGTGGAACTTACAAGGTGACTAAATAAAGTATGTAATTGCGATAGTTTCTCATGTAGAAATTGATATTAAGGAGATGTGTAGAAACTCTCTTTTTAACGTGATTACCCTCATTACAGCTATCTGTGATGAGGGTAATTATTCATTTTTACAATATACGGTTTATATCTTCTCTTTCTCTTCTTTTTCTATCATCTCATCGTAATACGCCATGCGTGCGGCACATTCCCGAATAGTTACTTCGCGGAGCACCTCTGTTCGTGCCAGCATATACTCGTATTGCTCTTTGCTAACGGTGAACAGTCGATTATATCGGGCTTCGATATATGCTCTGCATAATTTATCAAATGCTTTATTATCTTCGAAAGTATGAGTTGGAAACACATTTGCGAATTCTCGTGAACAGCTCCTGACCATTGCTCCCAGCACTTTCAATTCATGAGATTTAGGGCGAATGCCGCTATACACGAGCGTAAACGTTTTGTAGTAACGTTCGCAGGCTTGATGTAATTCAAATGAACCTAGTTTATAATTCTCTTCTTCTTTATCCAAATGTCCATGTCTTAAGAATCCTTCTGCTAAAGGAAAACATTCTGCATATTCTTCCTCTGCATATTGCTTAATCTCCCGATACGGCAACTTCTCCGGTTTGCCAATCTGAAACGTGCCGTCGTCATACAACAGAATACCGTCTTTTATAATCTCATAAAAGAAATAATGCTTCCTTCTTATAGCTCTATTAATGGTCACTGGAGTTTCTACAATAATATTAGGCGGTGCCGGATGCCGCTTTCCTTCCATTCTTGTATCATATTTAGGAACGATCACTTCGCGCGCATGCCTCTCTGCTTTATTTGCGTCTCTCGTATCACATATCACCAGAATATCCAAATCACTTTGGTAGTAAGTAGTTACTCCACGTTCATCGTATGTTTCATCCCAGATGACATATTTTCCCCGCGCATAACTTCCATACAAGATAATCATACGCACATTCGTAAGATTCGACAATATCAGCTCTTGTAACACCGCCAACTCTTCTTGCGTGCGTTTGGGCAAACGTTTTATTGATCTTTTCATATTGTTAGCCTATCTGTTAAACCTCTTCACATATCGGCATATCCATTCCTTTGTATACCACCACAATCTTATGAAGTTGTGTAGTGCCGACTGCTCTCTTTACCGTATCAGTGTCAGCATAGCGATTGGCTTGTGCAATAGCTTCCTGTCGCAGTTCTTCCACGCGGCTTTCGGGATCTTTATACTTGGCATACTTCAGTTCCACAATGTAGCTGTGCTTCATGTCGGAATAGATATCCAGTAGCGGACAGAGGAAAATATCGACATAACCTGCTTGTGTGTCCTGTTCGGAAATGGGACGGTAGAAACGATTTTGTGCCGTCATGGCAAGCGTAAAGCCGTGGACGAAAAATTCACCTTTCTGTTTGTCACGCTGGGAAGTGTAACGTTTCAGGCAGTCGGCAATATAACCGAAATAGGCTTTCCAGTCGCCTCGGTAGGCAAGAGCGCTGGCAAGTTCGTTTTTTTCGTAACTGCTGAAATTGAGTTCGGCTTCGTTGTAGGTACTCAGCAGATAGGTGTATATTTGTTCGCGGACTACCTGATTGGGGATGGTGAGTTTGGTCCTTCCTTCATACGTGCCGCTAATGGTGAGCATACCGAAATAGTAGAGCAGGCTCACAAAGTTGTCGGGGTTGGTAATATTGACGGCAGGAAAACCTTTTTTCAGTTCTCCGGTGACGTAGCCTTCGCTCACCAATGTCTGTATGATGGAGGCATCATGGGCAAACTCTTTGTCCTTCCGGATGAGCATACGTAATTTTTCGTAGTCGATACGGATATTGTCTTCTACCATATCCCGGGGGGCTTTGCCTCGTTGAATATAATTCTTGACGAAGTAGAGTACCATATTAGAGTTGTACATAGTGGTTTCACCATAACATTCTTCCGCAAAGCAGTAGTTGTCATACCAAGGTTTCATTATTTCTATCAGTTCGTCCACACTGTGGTTGAATGGACTGGTGGTGGAATAGTAAGTGAGCATTTGGCGCACTTCTTCTTCCGTGAAACCTATCATCTCGTTGAATTCCGGTGTGAGCGAGTAGTTGGTTCCGATATTGAAACCACTTGTGAGGTCGTCCATTGTCACGGGGCTTACACCGGTAATGAAACAACGCTCGATACTGGAATAGGTTCCGGCTTTAATTTTATTGAAGAAGGCGCGCAGATAACCTTCGCCATGTGTTTCGTCCGTATAGCGATGCAGGCTTTCTATATCCGAGAGGATGGCATTGGTGAAATGGTCGTATTCGTCAATAAAGAGGTAAATACGTTGGTTGGTCTTATTACATTCTGTGAACAGGTATTCAAATTGTTCGACAGCTCCTTCTTTTTTGTCGAGTTCTTCCTTGATGCCTTTGGGGAGATAGTCGGCGTAAATGTCACAGAAATAGTCGAACATTGTTTGGCAATGCGCGTCCAGTCCTTTGCGGTAGTTGTGCAGTTCGCCTACTATTCCGGAGAAGTTGAGGTATAGTACCAGATAGCTGTTTCGGTCGCGCGTAGGGTGCTTCCCAATGTAAAGGTCGCCAAACAGGGCATCGAACTTATCCTTGGCAAGTATATCATAATAGTGCTGCAACATATTTACAGTGAGGCTTTTGCCGAAACGGCGCGGACGAATAAAGAAGAAAAACTTGTCCGCCTCTTCTATCATGGGTATAAACCGGGTTTTGTCCACATAATAACAGTCGTCGCGGCGGATTACTGCAAAGTTCATCATGCCGTATGGGATACGTTTCCTGTCCGGTGCTATATATTTTTCCATAACTTATACCTTATTTTAGGAACTTTCTTTGAACATAAACAAAGGTACGGGCTTTTTGTTACTTCTCCAAACAAACATTCCATAACTTCTCGCTATCTTTGCACTCTATTAAACAAACATCACCACCATTATGGAATTGAAGCATGGATATTACCATCTGATTGCGATACTTGTAGTTGCTATCTGGGGACTGACCTTTATATCAACCAAAGTACTGATTAATCACGGACTGACCCCTCAGGAGATATTCTTCTATCGTTTTCTTATTGCTTATCTGGGCATTTGGGTGATTTCCCCCAAACGTCTGTTTACGAGTAACTGGAAAGACGAACTTTGGTTGATGGCAGGAGGTCTTTTCGGTGGCTCACTCTATTTCTTTACCGAGAATACAGCTTTAGGAATTACGCAAGCATCTAATGTAGCTTTCATCATTTGCACAGCTCCTTTACTTACCACCATTCTTTCCCTTCTCTTTTATAAGAGTGAAAAAGCCACCAAAGGTTTGATTTATGGTTCCATATTAGCTTTAATCGGAGTGGGACTGGTGGTCTTTAACGGCAGTTTTGTACTTAAATTATCTCCGGTAGGGGATTTGCTTACTTTACTTGCTGCCCTGTCGTGGGCATTTTATAGTTTGGTGATAAAGAAAATGACAGGGCGTTACCCCACTGTATTTATCACCCGCAAAATATTCTTTTATGGAGTATTGACCATACTTCCCGCCTTTCTTCTTCATCCGTTGCAACCGGATTTAGATGTACTTTTAAAACCGGTTGTATTATCCAATCTCTTATTTCTGGCCGTCCTGGCATCCTTGGTTTGTTATGTCCTTTGGAATGTGGTATTGAAACAGTTGGGAACCGTTAGAGCCTCCAATTATATCTATCTCAATCCGTTGGTGACTATGGTAGCTTCGGTTATCATTCTCCACGAAAAAATCACGTGGATTACATTATTGGGAGCAGGTTGCATTATTTTTGGAGTCTATCAGGCAGAAAAGAAATAAGAAAGAATTTTTTCTATATGCAAATAAGAAATTCTTTCTTATTTCAGTTTGAATGACAGATCTGTTTTATATCTTATTTAGCGAGTAATTGGAGAATTTTATTACTAACATCGCTGTTTTCCTGAACACCGCCAAAAAGCTTGGATTGTGGACCGTATGCAAACAGTGGAACCATGATTGGTGTATGTCCTTTAGATACAAACATTGCTTTCATTTTGCCTTCTTTTATGTTTCCGTCACGTAAAGCTAATGCTCCGGTTTCATGATCAGCTGAAATAATCACTAATGTATTTCCATCTTTTTCTGCAAATCTGATAGCAGCTTCTACCGCCTTGTCAAAGTCCAATACTTCACGGACAACTGCCGAATAATCATTGCTGTGCGCACTTTTATCTATTCGGGCACCTTCTACCATTAAGAAGAAACCGTTAGTACTCCTGCTCGAAAGATAGTCAATAGCCATTTGGGTGGTAGACGGAAGGAAATCTCCCCGGTTTTCGTTTACAGAAGCCGTTTTGCTCTTTGTGGGTAAATATCCCAGTTTTTTAGATTTCTTGATAGCTTTGTCATTCGGCTCTTCTATGATGGTAAACTCTTTTTTGATTTCCTTTTGAACGTTTGGTGCTTGTTTTTCAAATAGTTCATAACTACCGGCAGAAAAGAATGTCAGCTTACTGTTAGGGAGATCCGCCCAAATTTCTTTAGACATTCCACGTTCCGGTTGGTGAGCAAAGAAAGCAGCAGGAGTGGCTCCGTCGAGATTGTCAGTGGTAACGATTCCTGAAATGTAGCCATAGCCGGATAACTTCTCCGGTAAGTTGGGAATAACTTGGTTATTTTCATCCATTCCGAGCGCTCCGTTTTTAGTTTTTTTTCCGGTTGAGTAAGCAGTTCCGGAAGCAGCTGAATCTGTTGTAAACTTGTTGGCGGATTGCGTTCTGACGAAACCGCATGTTTTTAAATTAGTGATAGTAAGCTGTCCTTGATTGGCATACATTCCTGAACAGATATGTGCCAGTCCCATGCCGTCACCTATCATTAAGATGACATTCTTCACTGGTCTGTCGGTAGCATCCATGTCAAATGAAGGAACATACGAACTTTGTGGATTTTCGTTCTTAAAATCTCCTTTGACGATTTCTTGTGCTGATAGATTATAGCAAAAGAATAAGGAGAAAATAAATAAATGAGCTTTAAATTTTACATTCATGGCTAATATGTTTTTAATTAGAAGTAAGTAATTCGGATATGTTGACTGTATCGTATGGCTTTTCTCCAAATGCGGCATAATATTCTAATTGCATCTTGTTGTTTTCTTTGTTAATAGAAAGGATGCCGTAGCCCGGTAAATCCATTTGTTTGAAAAAACGGATATGGGGAGTTTCTTTATCAATCCATTCCATACGCTGTTGTAGAGTAGAAGGTTGCCATTGTGGGTGTGCCGTTACAAATTCAGGACCATAGTCTGCAACTACATTTTTCGGAACCAGTATATTTTTATCTTTGATGACACTGTTGACGAGAATCTGAACGATAGGTCCCCAAGGAGTGTCCCGACAGACAACGGAGTATAGATGCAGATGTGCACAGAGCACGATTGCTTGTTGACTGGCAATGATTTGCAGCAATTGTTCCCTCTTGGCATTATCTTGTCGGAATACATGCCAGCATCTTTCGTTTACCGGAATCACAGGCTCGTGTAACATGACAAACTTGTAAGTTGCCTTCGAGCCGGCTAGTGACTTTTCTAATTGTTGTAGCCCTTCCGGATTCCGATCCCATGGATCATAACACACAAATAATACATCATCAAGAGTAGTAGTGTAATTGGCTGACTGTAAGGATGGATGTCCTGCCAACTTTGCCATATTGGGTAAGTATACTTTTTCAAAAGCTTCTTTAGCCCCTGGCCCTGTGATATCATGATTACCTTTAGTCATAATGAAAGGTACTTTCAGATTCATTTTGTTGACAGCTTTAAAGGCACTGTTAGCCATCTGTATTGCTTTTTGTGGAGAACCGGCCAATCCTTCTGACAAGTCCCCCATTTGCAGAACGGCTTTTATTGACGGCTGGTGTTTTTGAACTTGCCCGCTGATTATCCGGGAGAATTCCGGCCATGTATTTTTCGTGAATACTGAATATTCTTTGGTAACTTGGCGCAGATCATCCGGTTTGGTGGATAACCATTCCATATCGTGATCTTCCAGTAAATCATAGTGTATATCTCCTAACAAGAGAAATGAAACTTCTTTTTCATTTTGCTCTTGGGAGTATGATTGCAGAGAAGTCAAAAGCGATAAAAGGACAAATAATATTTTATTCATATTCTGTTATTTATTCATTTCAAAAGAAGGGGGTACACTGTCTGCCGCCCAATTCTTATTGGGAGTGTTTCCCATTGTAAATTCCAGTTTGCCGCCATTCATCAGTTCTTTATGTTCGAACCAGGATTGGTTCCAATCTTTGCCATTTAATTTGGCTGATTGGATATATTTATTTGTCGGCGAATAGTTGTGCGCAATGACTTCGAATGATTTGCCGGCTCCTGTTTCAATAACTGCTCTTTCGAACATAGGAGTTCCGATGACATAAATAGGCAAACCAGGAGTAATAGGATAGAAACCTAGCATGGAGAAGACTACAAATGCTGACATTCCTCCGCCATCTTCGTCGCCCGGGAGTCCCATCAGGTCATTTCTAAACCATTCATCGAGCAATGTCCTTACTCTTTTTTGAGTTCTCCAGGGCTCTCCTATATAGTTGTACAGATAAGGAATGTGCATACTGGGTTCGTTAGCCATTGAAAATTGACCTACATTACCCGTATGATCCGGTAATTGCGCATAAAATACATATTTGGCTTCGCCCAATGGGGTGTTATACATCGTTTCAAGATTATTTCTGAATGCTTCTTTCCCTCCCATCAGTTCAATTAAATCAGCAATATTATGGGGAACATCCCATCGGTATATCCAACCGTTATTCTCGCCGTATGCTTCACGAGCACCTAATCCACCGGCAGTGGCATAATCAAAGGGTTCTATGAATTTGCCTTTTGCATTTTTGGGATGGAAAAATTTTGTTTCAGGATTGAAAATATTCCGATAGTTTTTACTCCCTTGTAGAAAGTAGTTATAGTCTTTCTCATACCCAAGTTGTTTGGCTATTTGTGCCAGACACCATTCATCGTAAGACGTACCTAGAGTGACGGCTACTGGTTGGCGTTTTTCAAATGGGTGTACTTCGTCAGCTGTTTCTTGTTCTCCCGGTGCCAATGCCGGTAAATATCCGTTTTCCCAATAGAATTTTGTGATTTCACCTCCCTTTATGCCTGACCACGGGGCTAACGTTTTTTCTGTAATACCAAGTTTGCAGGCTTCGTAAGCAGCTGATAAATCAAAGTTACGGATTCCTTTTATATATGAATCAATAACAGTGGCTACACCGTGATTGGAATTCATTCTACGGCTGTCTCCCGTAACTTCAGGAAATGTAGGCATCCAGTTATGTTCCATTTGTTGTGCCATTCTGATAAAAGACTGAATCATGTCAGCTTCCATTTCTGGTTCGATGATAACACGTAAGGGGTGGACTGCTCTATACGTGTCCCAAATCCAATCGTCGGTATAAAATGGGACAGAATCTTTGTGGATACTATTGTCGAAAGCACTGTAATAGCGGTTGTCTTCCGAAAGGCAAATCATCCGTTCGTAAGTCCGGTAGAGGGAAGTATAGAATATTGCTTTTGCATTTTCGTCTATTCCTTCCACTTTGATTTTACTTAATGTTTGGTTCCAGATGTTTTTGGCAATGTTCATCTGGTTTTCTACATCATAATCTTTTATTTCCCGCTGTAGGTTGGCTTTTGCTTGCTTTTCATCAATGAAGGAAATGCCGTAGCGAACTTTGATTGTTTTTATATCTGTTGAATATAAGAGAGCGATACCCACGTTCTTGCCTTTTATGGCAGTGTGGCTGTGATTTATTTCTTCTTTGCTGACAGTCATCGTTTTTTCCGGCAGTGCGGAAGTCTCCATATAAACATATACTTTGGTTTGATGATCTATGTTCTGATAGCCGGAAATGGTATTCTCCGTAGTTTTAAGCTCACCATTGGTGGTACTAAGTATTAAATATGGAGCATCGTTTTTCCGGAAACTTAGTTCATAGATTCCTGCCTGGTGGGAAGGAGCGAATTTAGTGGAAACCTCTTCTTCTTCAAAATAGGAAGAATAGGAATAGGGTTTTATCACTTCATTATCATAACAATAGTAATATACCGGTTGTAATCCGCTCTCTGCTCCCTGATAGAAAGACAGGCTGAATGCAGACTTTCCCCGATGCGAGCTGACAATGACCGGTAAGCCTTTTATTTTATCAGAAGTGTAATCTGCTCTTTCCGGATAGATGCGGAGCATACTATTGGGAAGATGGACAGTTGGGTAAGTAGGAACTAACAAATGACTGATATTCCCCATATAAGGATTTACATAGTCAACCGGAGTTGACACTACCTCTTGCTTGTTGCTGCATCCATTGACGATTAAAATCATTAACAGTACTAACGGAATGAATTTTCTCTTGTACATAAACAGATTTTTTTATTTTTCGATGGTTTTAATTAGATTTGCTGTAAATATATAGTAGTTTGATTAATGAAAACTTAATGTAACCTTAAAATCTATCTTCTACAAATATTTTTTTTGTAAAGTCTCGCCATTAAGAGAATATTAATCTAATATTAATCACCATAAAATATCTTTGGTTCATCTTTAATGCATTAATCAATACTGTATTCTTTAATTTAATAATTAAGTATTATGAAAAACTACTTCCTATTCTTATTCTTTTTAGTAATAAGTGTATCGGGTTATGCGCAAGGAAAGCGTATAACGGGTAAAGTGACAGATGCTGCGGATGGAATGCCTATCATAGGAGCTACGGTGGTAGCTGTTGATCCGGATGGTAAGACGAATGCTAAATCGGTAGGTACAATTACCGATATAAATGGTACGTTTACACTTCATGTGCCTAATGGATGTCAAGAATTGAAATTTTCGTATGTCGGAATGGAGACGAAAACGGCTAAAATTACCGGTTTGACTCATATCAATGTATCTTTGGCCAGCACGGCGAAGGCTCTTGATGAAGTGGTTGTTACCGCTCTCGGAGTGACGCGTGAAGCTAAGAGTCTTAATTATTCACGGCAGAGTGTAAATGCGGAAGCCTTGGCAGAAAATAGTAGTGGCAATCTGATATCTTCTCTTTCCGGTAAGGTGGCGGGGGTTACCATTACTCCTCCGGGAACGAGCAATGGTAGTGCGCGTATTGTCATTCGCGGAACAAGCTCACTGACTGAAAACTCACAGCCCGTATTCGTGATTGATGGTATGATTATTGAAAACGAACCGGGTGATACAAGTGTGACCGTTGATGGTGGTACAGGTTCTACCGACCTTGGTAATCCGGTAGCGGATATCAATCCGGATGATATTGAAAGCATTGAAATCCTGAAAGGACCGAATGCAGCTGCACTTTATGGTTCGCGTGCAGCACAGGGAGTTGTATTGGTAACCACTAAACGTTCGAGCACATTCGAAAAAACAAAAGTATCTTATAGCGGAAATTTTCAATTTGAAAAAGTGAACCAGTTTTTAGATTATCAGAATGGTTGGGGAACAGGAGAGAACTCTTATTTGCTTGACCATAAACTGACACTTCAACCTAATGGTAACAGGTTGCAAACAGATTTACCGAATTTCAGTGGTTATAATTCTTCTGCAGGTGCTAAATTGCGTAGCTGGGGAGCGCCTTTGTGGGATCAGGTTATCTATGGACATGACGGTGTACTTACTACTCATTCTTCACATCCGGACAATGTGAAGGATTTCTACGAAACCGCCCATCGGTACACACATACATTGGCTGTGGAAGGTGGTTCGAAAAAGAATAATTATCGCGTATCGTATACGAGAAGTAAGGGTAATAGTGTAGTACACGGTATCAATGAAAGCTTTAAAGATATATTCAATCTCCGGTTGATGAATACGATTACCAAATGGATGACTTTAGATTCTAAAATGACTTACTCACATGAAAAGGTAGACAACCGTCAATATATGAATGGTTCGGATAAGAATCCTATATATGCGTTTGTTACTCTTCCCCGTTCGCTTTCTATTGATGTATTGAAACATTATAAGGATGAAAATGGAAATGAAATGATTCCGATTGGTGAACGTGGTTATAATCCGTATTGGAATATTTATGAAAATACGAACTCTGACACGCGTGACAGGGTGAGCGGATCGATGAATCTGGAAGTAAAATTACTTCCGGGCTTGAAGGCGGTAGGTAAAGCCGGACTGGATGCTTATTGGTGGAAAGGAATGGAGTTCTTTAATCTGGGTGCACGTAGTGATGTGGACGGTGGTATGAAGAACTGGATCAATAACAGTACTTCTACTAACTTTGAAGCTTTATTGATGTATAATAAAACATTTCATAAAATATCAGTCAATGCCATTGCCGGTATTAGCCGATATGAACGCAACTCGGAGAAAAGAACGGAAAGCGTGAATAGCATATTGGTTCCTGATTTCAAGAATATTTCTAACTCGAATGAGTATCCTAGTGCCACTCAACTGCAATCTAAGAAGATAATCCGTTCTGCCTACGGCTCGGTGTCATTAGGTTACAATAGTTATGTTTATTTAGATGTAACGGCCCGCAATGACTGGTCGTCTACTTTACCACTGGATAATTGCTCTTATTTTTATCCTTCTTTTGGTGCTACGTTTATTTTTACCGATGCATTTAAGATCAAATCACCTATCTTGTCGTTCGGTAAGATTCGTGCTTCTTTTGCTTATGCCGGTTCTGACACAGACCCCTATCGGATTAATCAAACCTATAAGTTGGGTAGCATTTATAATGGTTCACCTTTGCAAACCATTAGTACAACTTTAAATAATGATCAACTTTTGCCGGAACGTAACCGTTCTTTGGAACTTGGAGCTGATCTCCGCTTTTTCCATAATCGTTTGGGTGTAGATGTAACTTATTATCGTTCTGATGCCTATGACTTGATAACGAAAGTCGCTTTGCCGGTGCCTAGCGGTTATAGTTTTAAATTCTTGAATACAGGTCATGTACGTAATCAAGGATGGGAAGTTGTGTTGTCTGCTACTCCGGTCAAGACCAAATTGTTTGAATGGAATGCGAATATCAACTGGGCGCGTAATCGGTCGGAAGTGATTAAGGTAGTGGACGGAAATCCTAATGTGCAATTATTGAAATCAAGTAATGTCAGTATCATGTTGGAAGAAGGTATGCCTTATGGAGTCATTCGGGGACGTGCTTGGAAACGTGATGACCAGGGACGTAAATTAGTCGATTCTTCAGGTAAAATATTGGTAACGGATAATACGCAATATTTAGGCTGTGCCGAGCCGAAATGGACGGGAAGTTTTGGAAGCAATTTCAGAATCCAGAATTTTACAGTTAGTTTCCTGTTTGATGCACGTATTGGAGGAACTCTTTATTCGGGAACATGGAATAGAGCGACAACAGCCGGTGTTGTTGCCGAATCTGCCGAAGGACGTGAAGGATATTATTTGAGTAATGTGATTTATGGTGAGAGTAGCGCGAAGGCAACTTCCGGTTATCAATATCCGGACGCTTATTTTGAAGACGGAACGCCTTGCCTCTTGTTTGTCAAACCTAATAACCGCTATGCTAGTTTTGATGAAAGATCTGTATTTGATGCTTCCTATATTAAATTCCGTGAACTCTCTGTTGCTTACAGTCTTCCGAAGTCTATCCTAAAGAAATTGCCGATTAGTGGTCTACGACTGGCTGTGGTAGGACGTAATTTGGCTATTCTTCATCAAAATACTCCTAAAGGCATAGATCCGGAGGCTTCTTCTTCATCAGGAAATGCTCAAGGTATAGAATATGGAGGAATGCCGCCCGTATCTTCTGTCGGATTTGATATTAAACTAACCTTCTAAAGATAGAATATTATGAAACAGATTAAAATATTATTAGCCGGTTTTGCTGCAATGGCCATTTCTTTCGTTTCATGTACGAATGACTTTGAATCTGCCAATGCCAATCCCAATGAACTGAATGAAATTAATCCTGAATATTTGTTCAATACGAGTTCTTATTATACGCTGAATGCTTTTTGCGGAAGTATGAAAAAAGTGTTGTTGGCCAACTATAGCCATTATTATGGTGGAGCTACTGGTGGACAGGTACAACGGTATGGAAATCAAGGTTCAACTAATGATTCATATTGGAAGAATGTATATAACTATGCTATTTTTCCTGTTCATTTTATACAAACGCAAATGGAAAATGACGAGCAATATCACAATCGTGTACTTATTGCTAAAATATGGGAAAACTATCTTTTCTCACAAGCAGTTTCTATTTGGGGAGGTATTCCTAAAAGTCAGGCATTTAATGCCGGCGAGAGAGTGCCTTACGATAAGGAATCGGATATTTATTATGCTATGCTGAATGATTTGAAAGCATGTGCCGACGGGTTGAAGATGGATGGAGATGTTTATAAAGCAGACCCTATTTTTCCTTCAGGACAGAAATCCAGCGATTTATTGAAATGGAAGAAGTTTGCCAATTCACTACGTTTGCGTTTGGCCGTTCGTATTTGTAATGCTGACCGTTCGAAAGCGACTGAAGTGATTGATGAACTTATGGAAAATGAACAGAACTTGATGACAAGTAATGAAGATAATTGTCTTTTGCAATGGGGAGATAACGCAGATACAAGAAATTATTTTTATGATTATCTGGTTATCAACCGTGAAAGTAATTTGGATAAGCTTCACTCTGCCGGCGAATCGATTCTGATGTATATGGCTCCCTATGCTGATCCGCGGTTGGAGAAATTTTTCACTCCTGCCAATGCTGCTTCTATGCCTGATAACTTCCATTGGGCACCTTATTGGGGACAACCGAAAGTATCTAATTTGCCGTCGGGAGTCAGCTTGTCTCCCAATCCGCATAGTGGAAAGACGGCTGATGATTACTCTCAATTACAGGATAAATTCACGGAGCAAAGTTATGCAGAGGTAATTATGAATTATGCAGAAGTGTGCCTGTTGAAAAGTGAATTGGTTCATAAAGGTTTGGGAAGTGGTTCGCAAACAGCCGAGGCTTATTACAATGCTGGTGTGAACGCTTCAATGGCTCAATATGGCGTAGACGGTGGAAAAGTGAATAATTATCTTCAGACTCCGGGAATTAAATGGAATACATTGACAGATCTCACAGTCACAGAAGAAGGTGAAGATTATTATAAAGATTTTATCGGCATTGTATCTTCTGCTATTACCTCTGATGAACCTGATCCGATTTATCGTCAGATTATCATGCAGCAATATATAGCTATGTTTTATCAATCGTTGGATGCGTGGACATTGATTCGCCGTAGCCAAGTATTGGAATTCCCGCCGCATTTCCAGCCGGAAACCGGATATGGTGCTGTAAATGCGGGCACCAAGGATAATCCTTATGCTTATATTCCTCAGCGATTGGTATATCCCGATAGCGAGAAAACAAACAATGAATATGAATTGACGAAAGGTATTGCAAATCTCGATGGTGGACAAGATGCAATGTCGACTAAGTTATGGTTTGCATTGCCCACTAAGACTAACCCTTATTTGACGAATAATTAAAAAATGAAGGATATGAAAAAGATAACTATTATATTGCTCGGATTCATCGCTTTGTTAGCTGTATCTTGTGATAAAGACGATCATTTGGCTCCTGATAAGAGCAAATATGTGTATGATATACCACAGACGGATTTACCTGTGGATGCGATAGTCGGTGCTTATTATACCAATATAACTTCCTCTTCCAGCTGGTTAAAGTCCGGTAAGAAAATATATGCCGGTACTCCTTTGTTGGGTGAATATTTGTCTACAACTAGTGGAGTGTTACAGCAACAGCTTGCTTGGGCGGATGAGGCTGCCTTGGACTTTCTGATAGTTACTTGGGATGCTGCTTCAGCAGATAATACATTGATTACCAACTTTAAGTCTGTACGTACGGCAACCAATGCAAAAGTTCGCTTGGTGATTAATTATAACACCAAACATCTGAAAGTATCTAATGACAAACCGCTTCAAGAGGAAGAGAATTTGAATAAGATGATCAATGACTTTACGAATACTTTAGTGCCTTTATTTAATGATGAGGCCTATTATAAAATGAACGGAAGACCGGTTATTCTAATAACTCCGTCTAACCTTTCTTCTTCTGCATTGAAGAGTATTGATTATTCTTTGGTCATCCCGGCATTAAAGAAGGCTGTATCAGAATTGGGGTATGATCTTTATACGATTGGAGAATTTACTACCGGTTGGGTAGCTCCGGTGAATTATGAGGAACATCAGATTGCTTCTTTTGATGGAGTGACAGTGAACGACTGGTCAACGAATATGTATGACCGTTATTATGCCTTTTTCAGTTTTGTTGATTTGAATTGGGCCAATTGGAAGACTACAATATCCAAATGGAATACAGACTTTGTTCCTTGTATCTTTCCTTCTTATAATGACCGTATCAATTCAACTTCAAGTTATAAATATACTTTCGGGCAAGATGGAGAGACTGCTGATTATATTAATTTCTGTAATGTAGCTAAACGGAATATCGGAAGTAAAAACATTGTGTTAGTCAATTCATGGAATAATTACCAGAAAGGAACGAATTTGGAACCGACGGAGGAAAACAAATCCGAATTTCTGAAGATAACCAGAAATCAATTTAAGAAGTAATAGTTATTAATAACGGGATACGACGCATCAGGCAGATCGTCGTATCTCGTGATAACAATAAATAATTTATGAGAAAGAAAATAATATCGGTCGTTTGTTTTCTCTTGGCTGTTTTTGTATCTCATGGGATAGCTGCGGATTCTGCTCCCTTTTTCTTTTTGCAATTAAGTGATCCCCAATTTGGCTTCATGGATAATAATAAGAGTATTTCGGCAGAAACAGAGGCTATGAATAAGGCTGTGACAGCTATTAATCAGTTAAAACCTCCGTTTGTGGTGATAACCGGTGATTTTGTAAATAATTCGAAGAGTAAGGAACAGATTGCTGCTTATAAGTCGATGATTGCTCAAATAGACTCTTCAGTAAAGGTTTATATGATTCCGGGAAATCACGATATAGGTAAGGTCAGCCGGGCTTCTATAGATAATTATAAAAAGAACTACGGAGAAACCCATTTTTCATTCAGGTATGGTGATTGTGCATTTATAGGTATTGATTCAAATATAATAAAAGAAGAGGACAAAGAGAGGGAAGAAGTTCAATTTAAGTGGCTGGAACAGGAATTACAGAAAACGAAGGATGCCAGATTCAAGTTTGTTTTTACTCATTGCTCTGTTTTTCTAAAGCGGATGGATGAACCTGTGAATTATTCGAATTTCTCTTTGCCTATGCGAGAGAAATATGTGCGTTTGTTTCAGAAATATGGAGTAAACGCAATATTTGCGGGGCATTTACATAACAATGCTTATGGAAAGGTTGGCAATATGGAAATGATAACGATAGGTCCGATAGGAAAGGTGCTGGGGACAGGGTATCAAGGGATGAATCTTGTGAAAGTATATCCGGATCGGTTTATCAGTGAATTTATTGCTTTAAATCAGTTCCCGAAAGAGGTGGTGATGTCTGATCCGGCGACAAAAACGACGGAGTCGATGAGTCGTGTCCGTTTCAAATCAATAAGGAATTTAGTGATGGCAGGGTATCAGGGTTGGTTTAATACTCCTGAAGACGGTGCTGGTTTGGGTTGGAAACATTTTGAAAAAGAAAAAGAGTTCAAACCGGGCAGGTGTACCATTGATCTTTGGCCGGATGTTTCTGAATATGAGAAAACCTATGAAACGGCTTTTAAGTTACCTGATGAGACACCGGCAAAGGTTTTTAGTTCGTATGATGCTTCTACTACAGATCTGCATTTTAAATGGATGAAGCAATATGGAATTGATGGGGTATTTATGCAACGTTTTGTTGTTTCTATACGAAATCAGAAAGGGAAGGATAATTATAATAAGATACTGAATAATGCTGTTCTTTCGGCAGAAAAGTATGACCGGGCAATTTGCCTGATGTATGACCTTTCCGGTATGGAAGCCGGTGAAGAAGATATATTGATACGTGACTGGAAAGAGCTGTGTGAGAAGTATAAACTAGTTTCCCGGAACAACAATCATTATGTTTATCATCATGGTAAACCGTTAGTTGCTGTTTGGGGAATAGGGTTTAATGATCGCCGTAAATATGGATATGAGCAGGTAAAGAAAATCATTGATTTCCTGAAGAGTGAAGGTTGTTCTATATTGGTAGGTGTACCTACTCATTGGCGGACATTAACGATAGATGCTGTTTCTGATACGCGATTGCTTGAACTGGTAAAACAGGCGGATATTGTTCATCCATGGTTGGTAGGACGTTTTGATAATCATACGTATGAGCCATATCGTAAATCGATAGAGGAAGATATAAAGTGGTGCAAAGCGAATGGTAAAGATTATATGCCGGTGTTGTTTCCGGGCTTTAGTTGGCATAACATGAAAAAGGATGCTCCGCAGAACATGATTCCGAGATTGGGGGGACGTTTCTTCTGGAAACAGGTGAAAGGTGCTGTAGATGCAGGAGCAGAGAGCCTTTATTTGGCAATGTTTGATGAGATAGATGAGGGGACAGCTTTCTTTAAATGTACAAATACACCTCCGGTGGGTGAAAGTTCTTTTATAACTTATGAAGGAGAAGCACCCGATCATTATCTTTGGCTGGCAGGTGAAGCTGCTAAATATTTGAGAGGAGAACTGCGTTCATCCCGGATGCCGGTTCGATAGGGATGTGGAGTATAATAGCCGGATATATTTCGTTATTGGTGCAGAGTAACTATATTATTTTAATATCCTAAGATTGAAAAAACATATTTTTTATATCTTTGCTTCAAATAAGCTTTTGCTATGAAATATATCCGACTGTTATTTTATATTTTATTTATCTCGAAGACTATAGTCACTTGGGGTGGTGAAAATATCGGAGGCCTTTCTTTTCGTGCTTATGAATATTCAAAAGATGAACGTACTTCATTCATCATACCGTCCGGCAATCAGGGAGTGAGATTCAAAGATTATTTATCTGTTTCTTTTGATTTGAAGATTAGGGAAAAAGGCGAGCATTTTGGTTATGTATGCCGTATGATTGTTGACAATAGAAATAGCCTCAATCTGATATTGGTTAATCCTGTGAACGAAGAGCCTTATTTGTGTTTGATTAAAGACCAGCAATATTTAGGAAAGATACATTCTTCTGCGACTATCGATATTCATGAGTGGAATAGGATAAAGATAGAATTGGAGTATAAAAATGATACGTTATATGTCAGAAATAATGGTTCTCTTATTTCTAAAGAGAAAGTTACTGCCCCGGATAATCATTCTGTTAAAGTCTGCTTTGGTGCTAATAAATTAGCTTCTTACACCACTTCGGACGTGGCACCTATTATTTTGAAGGATGTACAGATCGGTCTGGAACCTGGGAGCATAAAATATGAATGGTCGTTGGAGCAAGCAGTATCTGACACTTTGCTTCAGGACAAGTTTCGGCAGATGACAGCTTTTATATCAAATCCGGAATGGATTATTAATAGTCATATGTATTGGAAACATAGGAAAACGTTATCTTTTTCATCCAAGACTTTTCCTGTCCCGTGTGAAGATCAGTCGGCATGTTATTTTATTGCAAAAGATCGTATTGTCAAATATGATTTAATACGGAGTACAACTAAAGAATATGTTTTCTCGCCATTGATTGATGTAAATCGGATCACTAACCAGTTTCTTTTTGTTCCTTTGAAAGATAAAGGTAGCCAGTTGGTTTATTATGACTTTGAGAAGCCTGATGGGGAGAATTTGTCTTTTTTTAATTTTCAAACAAAAAGTTGGTCTATTCCTATCCAACGGAAAAGGCAGTCTTCTTATACACAACATAATCGGTTTTTCAATCCAAAAGATTCATCGATTGTACAAATTCTGGGATATGGATTTCATTTGTATACCCGTGAGTTGAATAGAATATCCCTGTCGGGTGAAGTGATAAAGGGAGAGTTGCCGGATGTGATTACTCCTCGCTATTTGAGTGCCATAGGGAAGACCGATTCGCTGGTTTATATTTATGGAGGATTGGGAAATGACTTGGGCAAACAGGAGTATGGGGTCGTTCATTATAAGGATTTGTATAAATTGAACTTGAATGATTATTCTTTGGAAAAAAAGTGGGCTATGCCGGAGAACCTTTGTGATGAGGTAGCTGCTTCTACGTTGATAGTTGATGAAGTAGAAAAAGGTGAACATGCAAAAGGATTGTTTTTTTCTTCAGGTCGTTTTCTATCTTCTCTGGTTTTGAAAGATTTAAATTTGGAGAATGGACAAGAAACTGTTTTAGGTGATACAATACCTTATACTTTCTTAGATGTTAATTCTCATGCAGATTTAATTTATCTTGCTTCAGAAAAATGTTATTACGCTGTAACAGTTCACCAAGTAGAGGGGAATAATTATGAAGCTAATATTTATTCTATTGCATCTCCAGTGTTGCCTATTCAAAATATAATAGTACAGGAAAACAAGGGGACTTGGTGGAAATTACTGTTTGTATGTATTTGTGTAGCAGGTTTAGGGGGAATTGGGTGGAGATTGCGGAATAGCAGAAAGCATGATAAGAAAGAAGTTATATCTATTTCGCAACAAGATATTTGTGAGAAAGAAGAAGGGGGCGTTTTAGATATAAATAGTGAAAAAGAAATTCAAGAAAATGACCACCTATATTCCTCGTTTGAAGCTCCTGTATTGAACACCACACCGGGAATTTATATGCTAAACGGATTTCAGGTAATTAATCGGGATTTAAAAGACATTACCGGAAAATTTACGCCTATCATGCGTCAATTATTATCTGTTATTATTCTTTATTCCAATCAGAATAATAAGGGGATTTCTAATATCAAGTTAAAAGAATTGTTGTGGTATGATAAGTCAGAAGAGAGTTTCTCTAATAACCGTAGTGTAAATATACGTAAGATACGTCTTTTGTTGGAAGAGGTGGGAGATACGGAGATATCATCAGCAAATGGTTATTGGTACTTTCTTAATAAGGGGCATGTATATAATGATTATACTATAGCAAATCAATTGATGCAAAAGATGGCGCCTTTAGATGTGGTTCATAAGGAAGATTTAGAAAAATTATTGAGTCTGGCTTCATTTGGTCAATTGCTTCCTAATATGCAATTTGATTGGGTAGATAGTTTTAAAGCAGATTATTCCGATTCAATGATTGATCTTCTGAGCCGGTTAAGAGATAGCAAGCAATTTGTAGGAAATGATAACTTGAGAATACAAATTTCAAATTGTATTCTGCGATTTGATTCGTTAGATGAAGAGTCTGTTCGCGTTAAGTGCCGTGCTTTAGTGGATTTGAAACGCATGGGAATGGCATATACTGCATTTGATCAATTCACCAAGGAGTATAAGCTAATATTGAATGAGGATTTTAAATATAGTTTTGAGCAGTTTATAAGTGAAGTGTAATGGGCAGACTTTGCCTAATTCTTTATTTATCATTTCACTCATGACGGTGCATAAATGAGCTAAACTGTGCAGTTCTGACTCATTCGATAGCGGAATACTGCGTAACTTACCTCTTTCTTTATAACTAAAGTATCATCTAATGCCACTATAAGATTATTGCCATTCATCGCTTTCACCTGATTCCTGAAATGCCGATGAATAAGGCTATAGCGGGTGAAAGCGAGGGGTAAAATCAGGTGAAACAGAACATTATCGGTTTCACCTTGTCTTTTCAAAATATCCTTTGAGCTAAAAACAATATCATTATAGCTAATCCGGATATCATTATAGCTAATGAAAATATGCTTATAGCAAATCCATTGTCAGGTATTAATAGATGAACTGTCAGATGTTAATAGCCTATTCGTCAGGTGTTAACACCTTGGTTCTCATCTATTAATACTTGAAATGGTACATCTATAGATTCAACAGATTGCATCTATATACTCATTGTATTGTATCTATATATTCAGCACGATGGCTATATATGTCCATCAATCGGTATAAATAAATTCAAAAGGTGAAAGCGACAATGGAAGGCTTCACCTGTTTTTTTCCTACGCTTTCACCCGCTATCTCCTTATTCATCGATGTTTCAGCTACAAGGTGAAACTGGTGAAACTTATGAATCAAAAGTTCATGTTATACTTATGCAAATCAGTAATTGAAAACAAAATCCAGGGCAGTCCGAAAACCCTGTGGGTTTTAAGGATAGCTGTTCTGATAGGAAGCGTATAGGCATAAAAAAAGGAGCAACGCCTTGCTCCAACCTTTGTTAACCTTAAATCTAATACTATGAAAAACACATTGCGAAGATACGGACTCTTGGGAAAATAGCAAATTATCCAAGAAAAATAACATGTTTTATAACATGTTTTAATAGTTTTCTCCTACTTATTAAGAAATAAACTCTCCTTTTTTCAAGGTATGTAACATTAATTTTGAAAATTGAATCGGAGCATACCGTTGATTCTCTGCCGAAAAACCGCTATCTTTGCAAGGATAATTCATTATATACTCAACAAAAAAGAAAAGGAGACACCCGTGAACGAAGAAGAGATCGTCCTCACCCCGATGATGAAACAGTTTCTGGATTTGAAGGCAAAACATCCGGATGCAGTGATGCTGTTTCGTTGCGGTGACTTTTATGAAACATATTCTACGGATGCCATCGTTGCAGCCGAAATTTTAGGAATCACACTGACAAAACGTGCCAATGGGAAAGGAAAAACTATCGAGATGGCAGGTTTTCCTCATCATGCCCTTGATACATATCTTCCGAAACTGGTTCGCGCCGGAAAACGTGTCGCTATCTGTGACCAGTTGGAAGACCCGAAAATGACGAAGAAGTTGGTGAAGCGTGGCATTACCGAATTGGTTACTCCCGGTGTTTCTATCAATGATAATGTACTGAACTATAAAGAGAATAACTTTCTGGCTGCCGTTCATTTCGGAAAAGCTTCCTGTGGAGTTGCCTTTCTCGATATTTCTACCGGTGAATTTCTTACTGCAGAAGGACCTTTTGATTATATAGACAAGTTGTTGAATAACTTTGCCCCTAAAGAGATTCTTTTTGAACGTGGCAAACGCCTGATGTTTGAAGGTAATTTCGGTAATAAGTTCTTCACGTTCGAGCTGGACGACTGGGTATTTACAGAAACGACTGCCCGTGAGAAACTGCTGAAACACTTTGAAACGAAGAATCTGAAAGGTTTCGGAGTGGAGCATTTGAAGAATGGCATCATTGCTTCCGGTGCTATTTTGCAGTATTTGACAATGACGCAGCATACGCAAATTGGTCACATCACTTCATTGGCGCGTATTGAAGAAGATAAATACGTCCGTCTGGATAAGTTTACGGTGCGTAGCCTTGAGTTGATTGGTAATATGAATGATGGCGGAAGTAGCCTGCTCAATGTGATCGACAGAACGATCAGCCCAATGGGAGCTCGTCTGTTGAAACGCTGGATGGTTTTTCCCTTAAAGGATGAGAAACCGATCAATGAACGCTTGAATGTAGTGGAATATTTCTTCCGCCAACCTGATTTTAAGGAACTGATTGAAGAACAGTTGCATTTAATAGGAGATTTGGAACGTATTATTTCCAAAGTGGCTGTAGGACGTGTGTCGCCCCGTGAAGTCGTTCAGTTGAAGGTAGCTTTACAAGCTATTGAGCCGATAAAACAGGCATGTATGGAAGCTGATAATGCGAGTTTGAATCGTATTGGCGAACAGCTGAATCTTTGTATTTCTATTCGTGACCGGATTGCCAAAGAGATTAAAAATGATCCTCCTTTACTGATAAATAAAGGTGGAGTGATTCAAGATGGTGTGAACGCAGACTTGGATGAATTGCGGCAAATCTCCTATTCAGGAAAAGATTATCTGCTAAAGATACAGCAGCGGGAGAGCGAGGAGACGGGTATTCCGAGTTTGAAAGTGGCTTATAATAACGTATTCGGTTATTATATCGAAGTCCGTAATGTCCATAAAGATAAAGTTCCTAAAGAGTGGATTCGTAAACAGACGCTGGTTAATGCGGAACGTTATATCACGCAGGAACTAAAGGAATATGAAGAAAAGATTTTGGGAGCGGAAGATAAGATTCTGATTCTGGAAACGCAGCTATATACGGACTTAGTACAGGCATTGATGGAGTTTATTCCACAGATACAGATTAATGCGAATCAGATTGCACGTCTGGACTGCTTGTTGTCATTTGCCAATGTGGCCCGTGAGAATCGTTATATCCGTCCGATTATTGAGGATAATGACGTACTGGATATTCGTCAGGGACGTCACCCGGTAATAGAAAAACAACTTCCGATAGGTGAGAAGTATATTGCCAATGATGTAATGCTGGACAGCGATACACAGCAGATTATTATTATTACAGGTCCGAACATGGCCGGTAAGTCGGCACTCTTGCGTCAGACGGCGTTGATTACGCTATTGGCTCAAATCGGCTCGTTTGTTCCTGCGGAAAGTGCGCATATCGGTTTAGTTGATAAGATATTTACCCGTGTAGGAGCGAGCGATAATATATCAGTCGGTGAATCTACATTTATGGTAGAGATGAATGAAGCGGCTGATATCCTGAATAATGTTTCTTCCCGGAGTCTGGTATTATTTGACGAATTGGGTCGTGGTACTTCTACTTATGATGGTATTTCCATTGCCTGGGCAATTGTAGAGTATATCCATGAACATCCCAAAGCAAAAGCACGTACATTATTTGCTACGCATTATCATGAATTGAATGAGATGGAGAAATCTTTCAAGCGTATCAAGAATTATAATGTATCGGTGAAAGAAGTTGATAACAAAGTAATCTTTCTTCGTAAACTGGAACGTGGCGGTAGTGAACACTCTTTCGGTATTCATGTAGCAAAGATGGCCGGTATGCCGAAAAGCATTGTGAAACGTGCAAATGAGATATTGAAACAGCTTGAATCTGATAATCGCCAACAGGGCATAGCAGGTAAACCGTTGGCAGAAGTGAGCGAGAATCGTGGAGGTATGCAGTTAAGCTTCTTCCAGTTGGACGATCCGATTCTCTGTCAGATTCGCGATGAGATATTGAATCTTGATGTGAATAATCTTACTCCTATTGAAGCGTTGAATAAACTGAATGATATTAAGAAGATAGTCAGGGGGAAATAAGCTGAAAATGTATATAATGTCTTAGGATATGTTTTCGATTATTGTCCTGACATTAGGGAAATGGCATTTGTTTTATTGATAAAAAAAAGGGATTAGCGATGTTTGAACCGCTAATCCCTCTTTTTTTGATTTAGGCTATTTTCTTTTTTTTCTTGTCATAAAAGAACATGAAATAGACGCCTATTATGATAAACGGAACGCTTAACCATTGTCCCATATTGAACATCATGCTGTTTTCAAAATCTTCCTGATTTTCTTTTAGGAATTCGATGAAAAAGCGGAAGGTGAAGATATAAGTCAGACAAAGGCCGAAGAAGAAGCCGCGATGCAGTTTCTTGCTGTAATTCTTATATAAGTAAAGCATGATGAAGAACAGGATAAGATAAGCAATGGCTTCGTAGAGCTGTCCCGGATGACGGGGTTGCATATCTACACGCTCGAAAACGAATGCCCAAGGTACATCAGACGGTTTGCCGATGATTTCGGAGTTCATCAGGTTGGCAAGGCGGATGAAGCAGGCGGTGATTGGAGTAGCTACGGCAATCATATCCAGCACGTCCATATAATGGAGCTTCGTCTTGCGGCAATATAGCCAAAGGGCGATTATCAATCCTAATGTACCGCCGTGGCTGGCAAGTCCTTCATATCCGGTAAATTTCCAGTTTCCGTCCGGCATGAATTTGATAGGAAGAATCATTTCCCAAAAATGAGACAAGTAGTATCCCGGATCATAGAACAGACAGTGTCCCAGGCGGGCACCAATCAGAATACCAAAGAAACAGTAAAAGAAAAGCGGGTCAAACTTCTTTTCCTCTATCTTTTTATCCCGGTACTGGTAGTGAACAACCACATAAGCAAAGAATATTCCTACTGCCCACAGTAATCCGTAATAACGGATAGAAATGCCGAACAGGTTGAATAGTTCGGGATTCGGGTTCCAGTTGATGGATAATAGCATGGTATTCATTCTATATTGGATTAATGTTAATGATTAGATTTTTTGAATTTCTCCGCAACCATCCGGTAGGTCGGTATATCTATTCCCTGTTCTTCGGCTGCTGCAATCATGTCGAAGAGCAATCCTTGTATTTCCGAGTCGTGTCCGCGTGCCAGGTCTTTTTGCATAGAAGCGGTACTTTCGGGGTCGAGCTTGTCAATCACTTTCAGGTTGTAGCTGACTGGGTCTTCGGGAAATTCGACGCCTAGTTTCTTTCCTAAGGCAGCGCTTTCCGTAGAAAGTCCGATAAATGTATTCCGTATCTTTCCCGGTTTCTGTACTTCTCCCATCGGAACGTCGTAGTAAGCACCCGTTACGGCCATTGCAGAGATAAACGACCATTTGATAAACGTATCCCGGTTGATGTCTGGTGACAGGTCTACCTTTATGCCTGCTTCCTGCAAGTCTTGTTGGATGGCTTCCAGCAATCCGGGCTTCACAACCGTGCCGTGATGAGCACCATATACCAGACGGAATATTTTTCCCATTTGGGTGATTTCTCCGGTGCCGGATAAGAAGCCTACGATATAGATGCAGCCGTCGAGAACGGTGACATCCGGAACTAGCTTCTGTATGCGCGGCCCTGTGCCATATACATTCAGAATAGGGATGACAACCGTGTCTTTGTGTGCTGCTCTTTTTATCAGTTCTACGATGGAATCGACCGAATAACCTTTCACACATACAAATATCACATCTGCTTTCTCGCTAAATTCTTCAGCCGTAGTTGCCGGGATTCGGAGCGTATGTTCACCCTTTAAATCCGACTTCAGTTTCAAACCGTTCGTTTGAATCGACTGCAAATGAGCTCCACGGGCAATACAAGTTACATCTTTGCCTGCCAGCGACAAGAATCCTGCGATACTGCCGCCTACACCTCCCGTTCCTGCAATGAGATATTTCATATTGTTAGCGAATTAGTAATTAATAAGTCGTCGGTAGTTACCGATAATCACACGTTGAAACGGAAATGCATGATGTCGCCATCCTGCACCACATATTCTTTTCCTTCCACACCCAGTTTTCCGGCTTCTTTCACAGCTGCTTCCGAGCCGTATTTGATATAATCATCGTATTTGATAACTTCGGCACGGATAAAGCCTTTTTCAAAATCGGTGTGGATCACTCCGGCACATTGAGGAGCTTTCCATCCTTTTTCGTATGTCCAGGCACGTACTTCTTGTACACCGGCAGTGAAATATGTTTCGAGATTCAGGAGTTTGTAAGCAGATTTGATAAGACGTGCTACGCCCGATTCTTCCAAGCCTACTTCGGCAAGGAACATTTGACGGTCTTCATACGTTTCCAGTTCGGCGATGTCCGCTTCTGTTTTGGCTGCGACAATCAGGATTTGAGCATTCTCGTCTTTTACGGCTTCGCGTACCATATCTACGTATTTATTTCCGTTTACTGCGCTTGCTTCATCAACATTGCAGACATACATTACCGGTTTACTGGTCAATAAGAACAGTTCGTGAGCAATCTTTTGTTCGTCTTTTGTTTCAAAAGTCACTGTACGTGCAGATTTTCCCTGTTCCAATGCGTCTTTATATTGAACGAGTACATCGTAAGCTAACTTTGCAGCTTTGTCTCCGCCCGTCTGTGCTTGTTTCTGTACTTTCTGGATACGGCTTTCGATGGTTTCCAGGTCTTTCAATTGAAGTTCGTAGTCAATGATTTCTTTGTCGCGGACGGGATTTACGCTTCCGTCTACGTGTGTCACATTGTCGTCATCGAAGCAACGGAGTACGTGGATAATTGCATCTGTCTCACGGATATTGGCAAGGAACTTGTTTCCCAGTCCTTCACCTTTGCTTGCGCCTTTCACCAGTCCGGCGATATCTACGATTTCTACAGTTGTAGGAACAATTCGTTGGGGGTGCACCAATTCAGCGAGTGCGTTCAGACGTTCGTCAGGAACAGTGATTACACCTACATTGGGTTCAATTGTACAGAAAGGGAAATTTGCCGCCTGTGCTTTCGCATTCGACAAACAGTTGAAAAGTGTCGACTTACCCACGTTCGGTAGTCCTACAATACCACATTGCAATGCCATTTATCTATTTCGTTTTTATTTAGTTATCGATAATCTGACTGCAAAGATAGGCATTTTGGCAGAGTTTTAATATTTTGCCTGATATTTCTTATAGAAAATCAGGAATAAAGTAAATCCAATTAGGGCGAATGGTACACCCGCCAGGGACGGATAACGGTATCCACCACTAACAGCCAGTCCGCCTGCATAAGCACCGATGGCATTTCCGAGATTGAATGCAACCTGCACGCAGGCTGCTCCCAGCATTTCTCCTCCTTTTGATACGCGGATAATTAATATCTGCTCCGGACTGGATACAGCGAACAGTCCTGCCGTACAAAGGCACATCAACAGGGCTGCTGCCCATTTATAGGGAGAAAGGAAGAAAATGAGCAATAACATAATACAGATAAGTGCTTGAGCGGCAGTCCCTATTTTTCCGGGGGTGTAGCGGTCGGAGAGACGTCCGCTAATCAGGTTTCCCACTACCATACCGAAGCCGGCAAGGATCATTAAAGGCGTAATGCTTTCTGCGGAGAAGCCGGACACATTGGTAAGCATCGGATTGATGTAGCTATACCAGCAGAATACACCGCCATTACCTAGTGCCGTAGCACCGAGAATCAGCCACGGAGCCGGAGTTCTAAGAAAGCGGAATTGTCCTTTAAAGCCGGTATCTTTTAAGCCTTCTACATGCGGAACCCATCGCCAGATGTAATATAGGATAACAATTCCCCAGATACCGACCAGCAGGAAAGTGGCACGCCAGGAAAGCATGGTACTTAGGGAAGTGCCCAAAGGTACACCAAACAGGTTGGCAATGGTCATTCCTGCAATCATGATGGAGACGGCTTCCGAACCTTTACCCTTGTCGGCTAGTTTCTCTGCAACAATAGAGCCTACTCCGAAGTATGCACCATGAGGCAAGCCGGAGATAAAACGGGCAGCGAGCAACACCCAGTAATTGGGAGCCATAGCCGCACAGATATTACCTATCATAATTAAGGTAACTAATACTAACAGAATATGTTTTAGCGGATATTTGCGAGCCAGTGTCAATACAGGTGCACCGACACAGACGCCTAATGCATAAGCAGAAATGAAATGCCCTGCGGTAGGAATACTAATACCTAAATCTTTTGCCACATCGGGCAAAATTCCCATCATTACAAATTCGGCAATACCTAATCCCAGTGTGCCGAACGCCAATGCAATAAGACTCTTCTTCATACAAAACTTTACCTTAATACCTGTTACCTTTTTACCTTACTATTATTTGCCGCTTATTTGTTTTGGCTGCAAAGGTAAAACAAAATCTTTCAGGGTGAGTTCGATGAGATGGATTTTGATTTAAATCAAATTAGACAATGTTGGTGTAAGCTGATGACGGGAGATTTATGTAGTATATGTAAATTGTAGCCATTTACTTTCTTTCCAATTCTTGCAAATATTTGAAGAATTTGCAAGAATTAGCAAGAAAAGAATGTGATATTGAGAAATGTGTACTTGCTAAGTAATATCATTAATAGACTTATTGTTTCCTTATCCATTCAATGATATCTTTCAAGACTTCCGGATTGATTGTTTCTTCCAACTGCCCGTATTCAGCCAATGTTCCTTTTTCGCAAGTCTGAAACAGATGATTTAAGTTCGGATAGGCTTTGACTGTTACATTTTTGTTTCCATTTCCGGTGATTCTTTCCTGAATGGCAGCAAGATTCATGGCGGCATCCACTTGAATATCCTTTTCTCCGTTCAGAGCCAGAACCGGACATTTTAGTTTCTTCAAATCCTGGCCTGGGTCATATCTCATAAAATGAAGATACCATGGAGAAGTCATCGAACTGATTTGTGCAGATATCTGCTGGATGGTATTTAGGTCTTTCAATTGTTCGGGAGACATTGTTTTTGTGACGTCTGCATACAGTTCTTTCTGCAACTCTTCGGGAGTTTTGTCTGTTTGTTGCAGTATGGCATATCTGTTCCGTATTGAAGGCTTCATCCCTTGCCAGACGGCATCCGGCATTCCCTGGGATTTAGAGATTAGCTCTACCTGCTTCAGCATCAGACTGTCGCCTCTTACACCGGCTCCTGCCAATGAAACGACAAATGCAATGGATAGGTCCTTTTTAGCAACGATGAATGCAATGATTCCTCCTGCGCTATGTCCGATAATTCCGATTTTCTTTGCATTTATTTCTTTTCTGCTGCGCAGATAATTCACCATTGCTTCCGTATCTGTGGCAAAATCCTCATTGGTAGCTGTTGCGTGAGTACCTTGTGAAGCGGCAGTACCCCTGTCATCACATCTAAGTACAGCAATTCCGTTTCGGGTCAGATAATCGGCGATGACAAAGAAAGGTTTGTGTCCCATGATTTCTTCATCCCGGTTCTGCGCACCGCTTCCCGTCACCATTACCACTGCCGGAAACTTAGTTCCTTTTTCGGGAAGAGTCAATGTTCCGGCAAGGTTAATTCCATCGCGTTCATTCCTCACGGTGACTTCTTCACTTCTGTAAGGGAAAGGCGGTTGAGGCTCCTGCGGACGCTTGGGACGGCTGGCTTCTCCCTTTACCAGATTCAACGGAAGGGGCATTCCTTGTGTAAATGTTCCGTTGATTGTGTTATCACTGTTCAGCTTTCCTTTGTACGAAGCATGAATCACAGGTATCTGGATAATTAAAGTAGAATCATTGAAAGAAGTGGTCTGTGTCTTGATACCGTTGGCTCCTTGGTCGGGACTGTCCAGTGTGGTCACATAAGCGCCTTGTTCCGTTTGACTGATGTGGAATACAATAGTCAATGAACCGGTGGGAAGGGAAAGTTTTCCGTGCCAGGTTCCCGAAATTTCTTGGGCGGAAACAGAGGATGAGAAGAACACTCCGGCTAATAGTCCGGTAATGAATAATATAACGATGTAGGTAGCCTTAACTATTTTCATAAGCGAAAAATTAGGTTTAATCTTAATTGTAAATATAAGATATATACAAAGGTAACAATTTTCCTCATTATAAAATAAGACATTACCTAATCTTGTCAGAATCCGGTAATATCTTATTTGGCTGTTCCTGTATACAATAGTTCGTTAAATGTTAATTTAAAATTTAACGAACTATTGTTTATCTTTACCGCCGATTTATTCAGCAAGCCGATGATTATCTCACTATATTGGTCAAGTTCGTTCAGATTCATTTTTTTCAGGATGTAGGAACCCTTAATATAATGAATCGGTTCGACTTGACTTAATATTTTATTGTTAATTCAAAACTTAACGAACTATTGTCATTAAAAAGTGGAATTATAATTGCTTGAGTTATCTATATCAAATTAAGGTAAGTAGCCCTCTATCTTCATCGCAAATCCACCTCCTGGTGCTAAATGAAGCTTATGTATTTTTGTAATATCCTCTGTTACAAAAAAATCTTTCTTATAGTCCGTTGCATTGCGGTCTGCATTGATTCCATCTTTGAAGATTTCTATTTTATATTTTCCTTGCGGTAAAAAAGAGAGATCTAATTTTACATCACGCGATGTCCAGTTTGTGATTCCTCCTACATACCATATGGAATTATTACGCCGGGCAGTTATAATCCATTCACCTACTTCTCCGTCAATAATTCTTGTTTCATTCCATACTGTAGGAATGGAAGCGATAAATTCTGTACATTCTATTTCTTTGTTGTAATGAGTAGGAGAATCGCAAAGCATGTTCAACGGTGAGTCTAAAATCATATAAAGAGCCAACTGGTGGCATCTGGTTCCTTGACTCATAGGTTTGAAATAGCAAGGGTAAAAATCTTTTTTGGTTGCATTCAGCATAGCTCCCTGCGTGTAGTCCATGGGACCGGCTAACTGGCGAATGAAAGGAATGGTAACATCATATTTCATCTGGTCCTTACTGATATCGTTCCATTTCATCTGCTCCAATCCATGTACACCTTCAAAATTCAGTACATTAGGGTAGGTTCGGTTTAGCCCCGCAGGTTTATGTGTCCCATGTAAATCAAGTAATAGTTTGTATTTGGCAGTTACTTGAGCTGCCTGATAATTAAAGGCTGTCATTTTTTGGTCATCCCGGTCCATAAAGTCCACTTTAAAGCCCTTTACTCCCAACTTGGAATAGTACTTGCACACTTGTTCCATATCCCGATGAAAAGCATAATAACCCGCCCAGAGTATAATGCCAACTTTCTTTGTAGCTGCATAATCTATTAAAGCTTTCAAATCAATTTCAGGAACAACGCACATTAAATTCGCTTTACCGTTTTCGGCCCATCCTTCATCTAATATTATATATTCTATATTTTTTGATGCGGCAAAATCAATATAGTATTTGTACGTATCCGTATTTTTCCAAGCACGAAATTCTACATCAGCCAAATTAAGCGCATTCCACCACTCCCAAGCCACCTTTCCCGGTTTTATCCATGAGATATCTGAAATACGGGACGGCTCTGCCAATAAGAAACTCAAGTCTGATGCAGCTAAATCTGTATCCTTTTGAGCTATAGCAATAATTCGCCAAGGAAAGGTTCGCGCTCCATTCACCTCTGCTATATACTGTTCACGTTCCGTAACGAGTAATTGCAGATTATTATGACCACCTTGCTTTACGTACTTTGGATAACGGGCAAAGACTCCCACCATTGTATGTGGATGTATTTGGGAAATATTCATATAGAGTCCCGGATAATTCTCCAGATTGGTCTCAGTAATGCACATTTTTACTCCGGTGCCCGTATCGACCAATAGTGGCAGAAAACTCAGACGTTTAGGGTTATAGCCTGTAAGCGATGTGGTTTCATACACATTTTCAAATGAATTAAAGAATTGTGCTTCTATATTTCCTTCATTTTCCCTAACATAAGGAACTGTGACTTGATAATTATCAGGAAAATGGTACTCTACCGTCTCATTTTTGATGCAGAAAGGTTGTTTGGAGTGATTAATGAAGCGATACGCTATTCCATCGTTGTAGGCTCTAAACTCGATACTGAAATCTCCTTTAAAGCGAAGCACAAGCGACTTATAGTTTTCGGTTATTGAATCTGCACGGTAAAAAGGAGAAACAATATTGCCTTTTTTCTCATAATGATTCGCTTTAATGACTTTGGGTTGTTCTCCCCATGTGTTTCCATTAACGAGTGTCAGTGCTATCGGAGAATTTTCCAATAAAATTTTTCCTTTATTTTGAATTTGGTACTCAATTTTTTCTCCTACATACACATTTGTCTGCAGATTTTCGTCAGGAGATGTAAGAGTGTATTGTTTCTGAGCGAAAATTGAACTTATCGCAGTAAATGTCATGACGCACAACAGATAATATTTCTTCATAATTTATTAATTTCTTTTTTTACAGCTGATTTTAACATATTGTTTTTCAGTATGATCGCTACTTCCATTCTTAAGATATTGACACTCTATTGACATAGTTTTTTCCAATAAGTGCAAAATCCTATCCAATGATTCATCTTTAAAAGTTGCATGACAGATCAGATTTTTACTCATTTCATCCAATTGGAAACTGATGTTATACATTTGACTTAACCGTTTAAAAATATCCTGCAACGGTTCATTGCGGAAAACTAATTCTCCCTGCTTCCATGAACACCATTTTTCAGGATTACCCAAATATAATTGATAATCTTTGTTGCGGTGATTGTAAACGATACGTTCATTCGGATTCATAAGAATTCGACGTTCTTTGGACGAAACACATACACTGCCTGTGACCAATGTAACTTGCGTCAAACTGTCACTATCATAACTATAGACATTAAATTCCGTTCCCAAAGCTTCAATATCAAGACGAGGCGTATGTACAATGAATGGACGTTTTTTATCAGGAGCTATTTGAAAATAGCCCTCACCTTTCAACTCGACATCGCGCTTTTTACCTTCGAAAGGAAGCGGATAACGCAATGTACTACCACCGTTCATCCAAACTACACTACCATCAGGTAACACTGCTTTAGTTCGTGTGCCATATAAGGCATTCAGTTCTTGCCAGACGTGATTTGTCGATTCTTTCTTCTGAAGATATCCCAAATAGAAAGTCGAAAGAAGCAATGGAACAGCTATGAAAGCAGCTATCCGTTGCCAAGTTCTGACGAAAATTTCAAGCCGATTTCTTCTTTGCCTTCCTTTTATTTTCTCTAAGAGTTGTTCCAGCCGGTACTGAGGTTGAATGCTTTCAATATCAAAAGCAGGATGAGAGATATCCCAGATATTCTTCATCTTCAGGAAATAAGCCAAATGCTCCTTGTCCGCATCCATCCAACGAGACAACTCTTTAGATTCATCAACTCCCGCTTCGCCTGACAAACACTTTATAATCAGTTCATCTATGTATTCTTGTTGATCCATTATTTAATCTATTATATTGTTAGATAATTAATAAAATAAGTCACAAAGGCCATAAGTCTTTCAGGTTATCTCTAAGGTATTTCAATACATTTCCAACGCGTACCTCAACGGTTCTTCTTGATACGTTCATTTCTCTTGCGATATCATCATATTTAATAGATTGGAAACGACTCATACGAAACACATCGACAGACTTTTTATCAAATTGTTCCAACAATGTATTTATTTGTGTCTCTAGCTCAGAATAGCTTACATAATGATCTACATCCCAATTGGTTGCAGTAGAACATTCAAGTACATAAGCTATATGACTTTCAACTATTCTACGATGCTTGATTGCATCATAGCAGTCATGCCGTACAGCTCTCAGTAAAAAACTTCTCAAAGAAGTATCAATACTCAATTCTGTTCTTTTCTCCCAAAGTTCCAAAAATATGCTTTGAATAATATCTTCGCATTCGTTTCTGTCTGCAATAAAAGTCCCACAGTATAACAACAGGTCAGAATGGTACTTAATAAAAAGAGTGGAAAAGGCATGTTGATCGTTTTTCCGCATCCGATTGACTAATTCAAAATCATCTATGACATGTTTTTCTTTCATTTGTTATTTAAGGTATTATATATACTGTCCTTATTGCCATGGTCATTGGGGGATAATTTATTAACAAGTATTATCCCCCGAAAATGTTTTTCAGAAATATTCTTTAATCATAAAAAAGTTTCTACATCCCAATCTTCAATCTCTTTTAAATTAACTTCAATGCCGGGCAGAGAAACCACAATGTCAAAGGTATATTGTTTTCCCATTTCAAATGTCATGTTCCCTATTTTTTTTCTATACTGATTTCCGGCAACATCAAATAGTAGAAGCCCGTTTCCCGTACTTGGAAGTAAGACACATTCTCCATAAGAACCTTCTGATGAAACAGAAACAGGGATATCTCCCGCTTCCATTTCTGTCATTTCGGCAGTTCCCAAAGAAAATTTCCCTATTGCCGGCAAATCAGAACAAGTCAGTCTCAACACTTTCAGGTCTTCCGCACTAATACCTTCACCGTTTCTAATATGAAAGATCATTTTCGCAAAAACATGTTTGAATACCACTTTTACCGGTGTGGTTGTACGATACTTGTTTTTAGCATTATTGCTGTAAAGATAATCGCAAAAATCTGATTTTGCTTGATTCCGGACGTCAAGTTGTAGTACATTCTCTTCCAGACTTGGATTCCATGGTGCATAGAGAATAAAATCCACCTTTGTCGCATCTGTCGGATACAAAAAAGCAGGCTCTTCTCCGGAGACCTTTAACATGCCATCCGCCTGAACTTGCATTTTTTTATTGAAAATTTGGTTGATCGAATTCTCTAATGAAAAATCGGCTTTATTCCGTATCATATAAACACCTACCGTTTCACCTTCTTTCCACTTTTCGACTTCATCTTTGTCATAAGAAGTGATAGATGGCTTGAACAAAACGGCAACTTCTGTTTGCTGATGGTTTTCACCGCCTTTATAGATGTCTTCACAAGCTGCCAAGCCGCACAGGCAAAATGACAATATTATCAATTGTTTTATTTTCATAATTCCATATAATTAATTCGGTTTATTTTGCAATTTTCACACAGCGTACCGGCATAGCGTTGGCACGACTATAATAATTATTATCTATTTTGTTTTGGTCTTTTGCAAGCATTACCATATAAGTCTTTAGATTGGAGGAAGACTCTCCGCAATAAATCATTGCCGACTTTGTTGCCCATTGGAAAGTGCCATCGAATTTTAATCTTCCTGCCAAAGGATAGTTACCGAATGCAGTTCCTGCCGAAGCTAGATATTCAGTATACGTAGTCGGCAGATTCTCCCAAGGCGATTTCCCGTTTTTGTAGATGGGAAGCATCCAGCCCGCAGGCGACGGGTCATAAATAGTCTTTTCCTTTGTCTTACTGTTAGGCCAAAAGTCAGCGGCAAGGTCGTTAGAGGCATTTGGATTAGTAGTCACCCAACTATAGGGCTCGCCTTTAGCAGAGATAAATAGCAGAGGATCTTTCAATACACGACGAATAGACTGTCCTTGGTCGTCTCCCCAAATAGCTTCTACTTTAATCTTCGGCTTATTTCCGTTGTGTCCGAACAACTGGATATCCGCGACGGATGCTCCTTCTCCGGGAAATGTGACAGAACTAGTGGGAAATGGGGTATTTCTACCTCCCTGATAAAAGCAACCGACGGAATTAGGATTGTTTGCATCATCAGTCAAGGCGCCTAAATTGCGGTCCATAAAGTAGTAATCTGTCACCCCGTCTCCATTGTTGTCATAGGCATAAGTGTGTTCATCCGGATTGTAATCTGTTACCCAAATATGCCATACCCAACGGGTATCATTACCGATTTTTACTGCAATGACAGCATTTCCTTGCTTGCCGGCAGATGTTCTCACAGTAATCGTACTTTTATCTGCCTGTTGTCCGTCTTTACTTAAAATTACACCTTGCTCAGGAATAAGGTCTTCTGTGTCCATCCACAACAATGATACGCTCAAAGTCCCGGACAAATCCGGATTCCCGCAGTAGGATTCCTGCCGCCAGACTTCGTACGCTTTCAATACGGGAAAAGTAATTTCTCCACCAGGCTTCACCATATAGCAGTTGGGCAATGAAGGCAAATCTACAAGTTTTGAAGCAATCTGATAACTGTAAGCTTTACCAGGTTCAAACTGTTTATTAGCGGGAGAATATTCATGTTCCGAATTTCCGGCTTTTATAATAAAAGACAGTTCCTGTAGAGGCTGAGAAGGTATGTAAGCTCTGAAATTCTTTTTCCGTTCTTCATCGAAATCTATATTTCCCATAGATGTCTCTTCATCTGCAAGCTTCATTTTATCAGGTGTACCAATTTGAGCGAGATTAAACGTACAGGCGGGTATTACATTTTTCATCTCTATATTTTTCCCACCGCCCGAAGTCAGCTTGACGTCCACCAACGTCAGTTGATGTTTAAATAATAATTGCACTGTTCCGGAAGATGAGGCCAAGTCTACTGTTTTTGCCAGCATCAAGTCATACATGGATTTGGAAGCATCATAGTTGATTGCTGTAGGATTAATGTTTTTGGAGTAAGGATAATAAGCATAAAAATCGAGAACTTCTCCATTCTTCGGAAAATAGACAGGAGTTCCTTCCATTATCCATTCTCCGTCTTTAAGTGTTAATTTTCGATTGTCTATGTAATTACCTTGAGATTGAAGCGCTGTTGAATTACCCGGTAAATGCGATACCGCAAAGACACCAACCGCATCTCCTTCATTAAAAAAGGTCTTAAAGCTGTCGTCAGTAGTCACACGTGTGTTTTTGTCATTGTCTACAGCCAAAACAAATTGTATCTGCTCCCCGCCTGAAGGAGAGGTCTCTGCGAGTTCTGTTTCCTGCTGACAGGAAAACAAGGAAAGAATTCCTATACAATAATAGCAAATTTTTTTCATACATTGTTTTTTTAAGTAATATGCAAAGGCTCTTAAGGCATAAAATAAACTATTCTTGTTTAAAGGGCGATTTAAAAAGAAAATTCCACATCATTCTTATATTGTTTTTTAGATTTTAAAAAAATATGATTATCAACGTGTGTGATTACAATTTGGAATCGCCTTATAAATACATTGGCAAACTGTATAAAATAAACTAATCTTATTATTAGAATTTGCTAACAATTAAATCTTTAAAGAAACATGTCAAAAGAATTATTAAACAGCAAAAACTGGAATAAACTGAAGAAAACTGCTCAGCAGTGGTGGGCGACTTTTTGTTTTCCAGTTATCATGTTGCTCTGCTTTTCTCTGCCGGCATTGGCACAGGAGAAGCAAACAATCACATTACAAGTGAAAGACACATCCATTTCGGAAGTATTGAACATGGTTGAAAAGCAAAGCCAATATAGCTTCTTGTACAACAAGAATGAAGTTGACGTAAGCAAGACTGTTACTCTCTCATTAAAGAAAGCTTCGATGAAAGAAACTTTAAATAAGCTCTTTGCCCATAGCAACATTACGTATGAGTTTGACCGAAACTATGTTATTTTGAAAAAAGTCAAAAAGACCGTTAGTAGAAAGACAGTCAAAGGACGTATCACTGATAAACACGGTGAACCCATGGCTGGAGCAACCATAGCCGATAAAGACGGAAAGACTGGAGTGATCTCCGACATGGACGGAAACTATATGATAACAGTTTCGGCCGGAAGTGTTCTATCTTATCAGTTCATCGGATATGAGACGACGGAAGTTAAAGTGGATGATTATAAGAATGTTATTGATGTCATTTTGATAGAGGCAGCCCAAGGATTAGACGAGGTGGTCGTTATCGGGTACGGCACAGCACAGAAAAAGGACTTGACCGGTTCTGTAAGTTCTGTCATGGGTAGCAGGATCACCGATCGAAAGGTTGCACAGTTGTCTACAGCACTGCAAGGTGCCATGTCGGGAGTCACTGTTACTCGTACCAACAATGCTCCTGGAGCACAAAGTGCGATACGCATTCGTGGTATCACTACGATTGGCGAAAGCAGCCCATTGGTGATAGTGGATGGTGTGCCTGCCGATAACATTAATGATATCAATCCCAACGACGTGGAAAGTATCACTGCACTGAAAGATGCTGCTTCAGCTGCTATTTATGGCTCCAGAGCTGCTTCAGGCGTTATTATTGTAACAACCAAACGAGCCAAGACTAACCAACTCTCTTTGGAATATTCTTATGAATTCGGGATAGATAAACCTACCGCCAGACCGGATTTTGTAGATGTACAACGCTTCATGGAAATGACTAATGAGCTACGTTGGAACGATGCTGGTAATGGAAGCGACGAGTATCCTACATACGCTGCTACAACGATAGATAATTACATGGAGTATAACCGCGAAAATCCAGACAAATATCCCAATACGAATTGGAGAAACGTCTTGCTAAAGAACAAAGCTACCAAACAGACACACTCTTTCAGCATCGCAGGAGGAACGGAACATATACGAACCAAAGCCACTTTCGGATATGACTATGCTGACGGTTTGTACAACAACCGTGATTATGAGCGTTTCACTGTTCGTATGAATAATGATATAAAAATCAACAAATATATTTCTGCGGCATTTGATATCAGTGTAAAGAGATCCAGCTATACCAAGCCAACATACGATCCTATGGATGCCAGTAACTTGTTCCCTCAGGTTTATGCCGCTACTTGGAGCGACGGACGTATAGCCGATGGAAAATCAGGAGATAATCCCTATGCAAAGTTACATTATGGCGGTAACAAAAAAGAGTATTACAATCAGGTCAGTGGGAAAATAGCTTTGTATCTGACTCCGGTCAAGGGATTGAAATTATCAGCCGTGTTATCTCCCATTTATAACGATTCACGTACAAAGGAGTTCAGAAAGCGTATCGAATACTTTAGTGCAGAGAATCCGAATGAACTGATTGGCGCCATTACAGACTATGGTTCTACACAGCTAAGTGAATCAAGAGGCAATAAGCAAAGCATTACCAAACAGTTGTTCGCCAATTATGACTGTACGCTTGGTAATCACACATTAACTTTACTTCTGGGGTATGAAGACAATACCTATAAAACGGAAGACCTCAAGGCTTCCCGCGATCATTTTGAATTGACACAATACCCCTATCTTGACAGAGGTTCAAGTGACTATCAGTTCAATAATGGCAATGCCAAGCACACTGCTTACCGATCTACTTTCGGTAGAATTATGTATAATTATAACAATCGGTATTTGCTTCAGGCTAACCTGCGTAGTGACAGTTCCTCCCGCTTCGACAAGAAACATCGTATCGGATATTTTCCTTCCATATCCGGCGGGTGGGTCATCAGCGAAGAACCATTCTTTAAGGATCTCCATATCAAACCGCTGTCTTTTCTGAAATTCCGTGCGTCTTATGGCTTGTTGGGTAATGACCGTGTCGGAGAATACCCTTATTTGCCTTTACTGGCTTATAGTGACCAATTATTTTATGAAGGTAATAATGTTACTTCCTATCTTACTGCCGCACAGTGGCAATACGCCATCCGCAATATATCATGGGAAACAACAAAAACATTTGGATTAGGACTTGATGTAGCCTTATTGGACGGACGTTTGCGGTTGACTGCAGACTATTACTACAAGATAACTAAGGATATGATTTTGGATGTAGATATACCGGATTATGTAGGATATGACAACCCTCAACAGAATACCGGCAAGATGAAAACAACCGGTTTTGAAATTGAAATGAGCTGGAATGATCATATCAATGACTTTCATTACGGAATATCTGCCAATCTAAGCGATTATCGTTCTAAAATGGGTTACCTTGGGGGAAATCAATTTTTAGGAGACCGAATAAAGAGAATGGGTAGCTATTTCAACGAATGGTACGGATATCGTACAGATGGTATTTTCCAAACATCGGAAGAAATTGCGAATACTCCAGTGATGAATAATAATGTGAAACCGGGTGATATCAAGTATCTGAAAGCCGATCCAACCGATAATTCACCGATCTCTCCGGACAGAGACAGAGTATTATTGGGTAATTCACAACCCCGTTTTTTATATGGCGCCACTTTAAATGCCGATTACAAGGGTTTTGATTTGAATATTAGCATGCAAGGAATAGGAAAACAATTGCAATGCAAAAAAACGGAAATGGTTCAGCCGTTGCGTAACAATTTCGGTGCTATTCCCCGACTGATTGATGGCAAATATTGGAGCAATTACAATACTCCCGAACAAAATGCAGAAGCAAAGTACCCCCGCCTTACATCCACTCAATCAGGCCACAACTATGCAATGTCCGATTTTTGGCTGTTCAATGGCGCCTATTTCCGCTTGAAAAATATCACTGTCGGTTATACCGTCCCCAAGCATTTGACAGAGAAATTGAGTATTAAGAGTCTGCGCATCTATCTTAGTGCCAACGATATTCTGTGCTTCAGCAAATATCCGAAAGGATGGGATCCGGAGAACAGTTCGGACGTAATCGGTGGTACGGATAATAAAGATTTCTATCCTATTACCAGATCCATACTTGGAGGTATTAACATTAAATTTTAAAACTGAATAATATGAAAAAGGTTTATCATATTCTTTTTATCTTTACAACAGTATGTCTATGGAGCAGTTGTGCCAATTTAGATTTAGATCCGTTGGACACAGGATCAAGAGATTCCTGGTATAGTTCGGAAGATGAAATCCAACGTTCTATCGGCGGGCTATATCGTACTGTGTTCTTCACGTTAAATGGAAATGAAAGTACAATAGATTATTCACCGTGGAGTGATGATAACCAGTCTAGAGCCAGTTTGAATTTTATAACAGGTGGAACAATTAATGGAGAATCAGATCAGGTAAAGAAACGTTGGCAGAATGGATACAAGGCTATCGCACGCGCCAATATTCTGTTAGAAAAACTTGAGGATGCAAACAGTGTAGGCATCTCGGAAGAAAAAAAGCAATTGTACAGGGCACAAACTCTTTTTGTCCGTGCCACCCAATATGCCATACTTACTTCTCTCTTCGGAGATGTAGTTTATATAGACAAAGAGATCAGTATTGATGAAGCGTTTGAAATGGGGCGAACTGATCGGGAAGAGGTAATGGAAAACGTGTACAAAGATTTGGATGAAGCAGCGCATTATCTGCCCGAGACTTACGGCACTCAACGGGAATTTGCAACCAAAGGAGCCGCTTATGCCATTAAAGCCCGTTACGCATTGTATAATGAAGATTGGGAACTTGCGGCACAAGCAGCAAAAAAATGTATGGATTTACAGATATATGAACTTCATCCGGACTTCGAGGAGTTGTTTATAGCTTCTACACACCATGCGAAGGAGAATATTCTTTCTTGGCCTCGTTCGGTAGAACTAAAAAACTACTTGGACGTAGGTGCAGCCATGTCGTATTGCCCTAGAAACCGTGGCGGATATGCTTCCGAATATCCCTCTTGGGAACTATTCTGCTCTTTTCTTTGTACAGACGGGCTTCCCATTGATGAATCACCATTGTTTGACCCACAAAATCCTTTCAAGAATCGCGATCCGCGCTGCACTGCCACAATCGTAGAATTTGGAACTGAACATGTAGGTGTAATATATAATCCTAATCCTAACATCAGCAGGGTCTGGAGTGCTATTGCCGGAAAAGAAATTACCAATCTTGATTGCAAAACCGGAAGCCAATATGCTTCTTACAACGGTTTGCTCAGGAAAAAAGGAGTGGATGAACTATGGATTAATGACGGAACATTCAAGGTAGACCCCGATTTTGTGTTTATTCGTTATGGAGAAGTGCTGCTGACCTATGCCGAAGCGAAGATTGAGGCCAATGACATTGACCAGTCTGTGTTGGATGCCATCAATCAGGTTAGAGCTCGGGCTTACAAAAAAGACTACGCGGCTGCAACAGGATACCCCAAAGTCACTACCCAAGATCGGGACAAGTTGCGCCAAATAGTACGAATTGAGCGACGTATGGAGCTGGCTTTTGAAGGTAGTATAAGGTATATGGACATTATCCGATGGAAGCTGGCAGAGAAAGTCTTGAATTTACCAAACTATGGGTTGCTTGACAAGGATGAACTGATAAATAAAGTTGTCAACAAAAATAAATGGTTTTTCCCATATACACCAGAAATCGATGAAGACGGAATTGCAGATTTCACCCCTATGTACAATGAAGGGCTTATCAAGATAATTGTTCAACGTAATTTTGACACAGCGAAGAATTATCTTTGGCCAATACCCTCACAGGAGATTATTACAAACCCGAATTTGGGACAAAATGATAACTATTAACAGCCAAAGAGACATGAAAAAAAGACAAATGATTGCACGCTTAGTATTTCTAATAGGGCTATTCTTGTTTCCTAACGCAATGACAAGTTGTAGCAAGGAGGAATACAAAACTTACCATCACCATGAGAAGCAGCCTTCTGATGAAAATGACGACCCGGACAAGAAAGATGAAATTCCTTCAAAGATGTCCAGTGGTAACTATCAATTACTAACCAGCCAGCCCGGACAGGTAATTGAAGGATTGGGATTTGAAATTCAATCCGATAATTATAGTGAACGATATGAAAATGATGACCCTGAATTCGGAGTTCCTTGGGATTTAGCACCGGCCGAACGTACGCGTTTGGCAAAGGAAATGCTGTCCGGATTTCGTTACATGCGTGTAGCTATGGGAATTTGGTTCAGAGGAATCAGTGATGACCGGAAAAACTTTCAGGAACGTTTTCCCGGACAAGTAAACAGCTTGTTGCAACTGATGAATGATGCCGGTGTGGAAGGAATCTCTATGGAGTATTGGTCTCCAGCTCCTTATTGGAAAAATAACAACAGTCTGAATAACGGTACCTTAAAGGACTACAACGATGATAATTTTCTGGAGGAATTTACCGATGCTTTGGTTAAAGACGCGAAATACATGAAAGAACAGGGATTTAAGATCTCTTCATGGGGGTTGCAAAATGAATCACAATACTCTAACCCCACTTATCCACACTGCCACTATACCGAAGATCAATTGGTGAAGGTATTTGGAATGGCCGCTCCAAAGATTCGCGCATTAGATAATACAATAGAGATAATCTATGACACCAATAGTGGAAATGCGGGAACGTATGGTGAGAAATTGTGGAAGGAAAATCCACAATTATTGCAATATGTAGATGCTTGGGTATACCACCGTATAGGGGATAACTCGGACAATGTGATGAAGCGTCGTGAGAATTATCTGGCAAACAATCAGGGCAAGCCTATTTATCAGAATGAATTTGAATACTTTAGAGAACAAGTTAAAGATTATACACGTGAGTGGCGAATGGTAAACACAGCACAATCCATTATGAATTGGATGACTTTTATCCAGTCGCCGAAATGGTATTGGCTGCATGCGTTGAAACCGATAAGTGAGATAGACAGGGAAGGATTTGGTTTGGGCGTTTACCGTCCGAGTGCTGAAAACAGAGGACTTGATTATCCCAATTTAAAGCACGGGCATTTCACTTATGAATGGTCTAACTACAATGCTATTGCCGGTTTCCTGAAATATATGCCTTGGGATTCAAGGCGATATAATATAAAGGAGGATGAGGAGCGGAGTAATAACCGCGTTATGGCATGGAAAAAACCGGATGGTAAATATGTAATAGCCGTTACCAACCGTTCTGACGAATGGTTTGAATTTAAAATTACCTTGGATAAAGAACGTTCTTTTAATGGGCACCGATATAATAAAGAAGGGGTAAATTTGGATTTGGGAAGACAAACAGATAGTTCTATCCTTTCGGCCAAGGTGAAACCGTGGAGTATTGATTTCTGGGTAGAAGAATAGGTCAATCATAGTTTTTAATAGGTTTTATTTTTGATTTGGTGGATGTATGTGTCCAGTATATTGTTATGTATAGTTTCAGCACACTGGATATACATGTCCACCATTTGATTTTGTAATATGTAATAATATAGTAATGAATAAATATCTTATCAAAGGCAACCTGTTGTTGCTGTTTGTCGTTCTTGTTTCCTGCCGTCCGCAGAACTCCGTGACAGACTCCCACAAACCCTGTTATAGCGGGATTTACCCGCACCTTGCATATTATAATAATGAAGGAGAGTGTGGCACAGGAGCAATCGTTCCATGGCAAAACAGGTTATGGGTTGTTACTTACGGGCCTCATTTACCATGGGGGTCCAGTGACAAACTTTATGAAATCACAGACACACTTGGAGTTCGCGCACGTGCAGAAAGTGTGGGAGGGACCTCTGCCAACCGATTAATTCATAGCGAAAGCAACCAACTTTTTATAGGTCCTTACGCTATAGACAGTAACCGTAATGTACGTGTTATCTCATATAAAGAAGCGCAAGGCCGTTACACCGGCGTTGCACGTCATTTATCTAATCCGGCGGAGAAAGTGTATATCGCTACTATGGAGGAAGGATTCTATGAAATAGATGTAAATACACTAAAGGCGAATACCCTTTATCCGGATGTGAACGGAGGAATGCATGATGACACAGATATTAATCCGACTAATGACTTGCTCCCCGGCGCACATGGTAAGGGGTTGTATAGTGGACAAGGAGTATTGGTTTTCTCTAACAACGGAGAAGCAACCCACGAAGCACTGGAGAAATTTAACATACCTGCAGGATGTTTGGCGGAATGGAACGGAAAAGACTGGAAAGTAATACGCCGTAATCAGTTTACAGAAGTAACAGGCCCAGGTGGAATTTACGGTAATCCACATCCGGAAACAGATCCGGTTTGGGCTACAGGCTGGGATTATAAATCATTACTTCTTGCTCTACGGGAAAAAGGAGAATGGAGATTCTTTCGGCTTCCTAAAGCAAGCAATTCTTATGACGGTGCACACGGCTGGAACACAGAATGGCCACGTATCCGGAATATAGGAACAAAGGATAATCCGGATTATTTGATGACAATGCATGGTATGTTTTGGCATTTTCCCGAAACATTTTGTATAAATAATACGTCCGGGATATTCCCGCGTTCATCTTACTTGAAAGTAGTCGGTGATTTTACTCGTTGGCATGACCGTATTGTGTTCGGATGTGACGATACGGCACAGAAAGATTTTTTGAACAAGCGAAAGATAAAAGGAAATATTGGTGGTCCCGGTCAGTCTAATTCCAATTTGTGGTTTGTCTCACCGGAACGTATTGATCAATTGGGGCCTACAAATGCATCCGGTTCTGTTTGGATGAACGACACTGTAGTTGCCGGACAAACGAGTGATCCGTTTTTGTTTAATGGTTGGGATAACAGATGTGTATGGGTTCGTAATGATAGCAAAGATAAAGTTTGCCTGACTTTTGAGGTAGATGTGCAAGGAAATGGACAGTGGACTGTGTTATGCTCTAAGAGTATAGACCCGAAGAGCTCTTCTTTAGTAACTTTTACTCCGAAAGATAAAGGAGAGTGGATTCGTATATCTACAGATAAGACGTCTGTTATAAGCGCCACTTTTGTTTTTGCGATGAACGAGAAAAGAACTATATCTTCCGCTGCCATTTTTGAGGGCATCACCCGAGTGAACGAAAAGCCCGTTTCGGAAGGGACGTTATATTGCCTGGGTGATAATCGTCGTTGCCTGGGCATTTTAGCGAGAACGTCAGAAGGGGAAAAATACTATGAACTTTCTGGAGACATGAAACTGGAAAATAAAAATGACATAAAGACTGTAGAATATATCCGAAGAAATTTTGAAATAAATGCCGGAGAAATGGTTGTATCAGACGGATCCGTCCTGATTATAGATGACAAGGAACGTCGCTGGAGATTGCCGTTGGGCAAGAATGAGTTTACCACTCTGACAAAGCAAAACAAATTGAGAATTTGTCGGGAAGTGGCAACAGAACGTGACTTGTTCAATTGCCATGGCACATTTTATGAATTACCAGCTGAAAATGCGGACGGCTTTGCAAAAATCCGACCGATATCTTCCCACAAATTACGAATTAACGACTATGCTTCTTATCGTGGCTTATTGATTCTGTCAGGTATGAATGCCAATGATTGCGGCAATAAACGCATGGTGGTGTCTGACGATAAAAAACTCACGCTTTGGGCTGGAACCATTGACGACCTGTGGGAGCTGGGAAAACCGGTGGGAAGCGGTGGACCATGGGTAGATGCACAAATTGAGGCAGACGAGTATTCCGATCCCTACTTGATAGGATTTTATGATGAGCGTATTCTGAATATTTCTCACAAATCTTTCCAACCGGTCAGATTTTACGTAGAAATGGACCCGACAGGGGATGGTCATTGGATGGAGTACAAGCATTTTGATATTGCGCCCGGTGAGTCATTCATACACCATTTCCCTCCAGCTGTCCAGGCACGCTGGATTAGATTCAGGACAGATAGTAAATGTGTTGCAACGACATGGCTCGAATATAAATAAAATGGAAATACAGTAATGAATAAAAATTATATTATAGGTCTATTTACATTGGGAATAATTAATGCTAACGCCCAAACATTTGACGAATGGCAGAATCCGGAAGTAAACGCTGTTAACCGAACGTTTATGCATACCAATTATTTTGCATACGAATCAGAGGAAACAGCTTTACTAGGTCATAAAGAGAAGTCTGTTAATTATATGAGTTTGAATGGACTTTGGAAATTCAACTGGGTAAAAGATGCAACTTCTCGTCCTGTCGACTTTTGGAAAACGGACTTTAACGACAAGGGCTGGCAGGAGTTAAAAGTACCTGGAGTATGGGAACTGAACGGCTACGGAGTCCCGATTTATGTTAATCACGGTTATGCCTGGCGGAACCAGTTTCAAAACAACCCTCCGCAATTGCCTGTTGAGAATAATCATATAGGTTCCTATCGCCGTGAATTCATTATTCCAACTTCTTGGAAAGGAAAAGACATCATCGCTCATTTCGGTTCTGTCACTTCTAATATGTATTTATGGGTAAATGGAAAGTATGTAGGATATAGTGAAGACAGTAAGCTGGAAGCGGAATTCGACCTTACTCCTTTCCTCAAACCTGGACAAAAGAATCTGATTGCCTTTCAAGTATTCCGCTGGTGTGACGGATCGTATCTGGAAGACCAGGATTTTTTCCGCTATAGCGGTGTAGGGCGCGATTGCTATCTGTACGCCCGCAACAAGAAACGTATTAATGACATTCGTGTGACTCCGGATTTGGATAGTAACTATGAGGACGGCGCTTTGCATGTGTCAATCAGCCTGAAGGGCAATGGTACCGTTAATCTGGATTTACAAGATATAGCCGGACGGACTGTAGCAAAGGGAATAGTAAAAGGAAGCAATACTGTTGTAATGAATGTAGAGAATCCTCGGAAATGGACAGCAGAAACGCCTTATCTCTATACGTTGCTTGCGACTTTGCAAGAGAATAATGAAGTGATCCCCGTGAAAGTCGGTTTCCGCAAAATAGAACAGAAGAACGGGCAGATTTTGATCAATGGCAAGCCGGTATTATTCAAGGGGGTCAATCGTCACGAATTAGACCCGGACGACGGGGCTGTGGTGTCACAGGAACGAATGATACAGGATATACAGATAATGAAGAAATTTAATATTAATGCTGTACGTACCTGTCATTATCCGGATGCAAATTTATGGTACGATTTGTGTGATAAATACGGGCTTTATGTAGTGGCTGAGGCTAATATAGAGTCCCATGGGATGGATTATAGAGGAAATGGAACATTAGCCAAACGTGCGGACTATAAGAAGGCTCATTTAGAAAGAAACCAACGCAATGTACAACGTGGATTTAATCATCCTTGTATCATCTTCTGGTCATTAGGAAACGAAGCGGGTTTCGGACCGAATTTTGAAGCTGCGTATCGTTGGATAAAGGCGGAAGACACAAGTCGTCCCGTGCAATACGAACAAGCAGACGGAAATGAATTTACAGATGTGTATTGCCCGATGTATGCAGATTATGCTCAAATGGAAAAATACGCTAAACGTAGTGGTTTGCTAAAACCGATGATTCAGTGTGAATATGCTCATGCCATGGGTAATTCAATGGGAGGGTTTAAAGAATATTGGGAACTTATCCGTAAACACCCTCATTTACAAGGTGGATTTATATGGGATTTTGCAGATCAGTCCTGCCATTGGAAAAACAAAGAAGGAGAGGGTATTTATGGCTATGGGGGTGACTTTAGCAAATACGATGCTTCAGATAATAATTTCTGTGACAATGGCTTGGTCAGCCCTGATCGTGCGCCTAATCCTCACATGCATGAAGTCGGGTATTTTTATCAAAACATATGGACTACTCTAAGCAATGTAACCAAAGGTGAAATCAACATTCATAACGAAAACTTCTTTCGAGACCTCTCTGCCTATTATATGGAATGGGCTGTATTGGCGGATGGCGAAACTGTGCGTACAGGATTTGTAGAAACATTGAATGTCGCTCCCGGACAGAAAGCAAAAGTCACATTGGACTTAGGCGATAGTAAATGTGGAGAACGGTTACTCAATGTGGCTTATCGTTTGAAGAAACGGGAAGGTCTGCTTCCGGCCGGACATATTGTCGCTAAAGATCAGCTTGTACTGAATGCATATAAGGCTCCTGCTCTGGAATTGAAAAATGTAGAGACTGTCAATACAATAATTGAAGTTCCACAAATCCGGGATAACGACAGGAATTATCTGCATATAAACGGTGACAACTTTCATTTGGAGTTCAGCAAACATACAGGGTATCTGACTCGTTATGAAGTAGCAGGTCTGGAATTGATGGATGAGGGTGCTGCATTAACCCCTAACTTTTGGCGTGCCCCTACTGACAACGATATGGGAGCTAATCTACATCGCAAACTTTCAGTATGGAAGAACCCTGGTATAAAGCTTGATTCTTTGAAATGGGAAACAAGAAATGAGCAGGTAATGATATATGCCGATTACGAGATGAAGAATGTCTCTGCCCGACTAAATCTTACTTATGTCATCAATAATCAGGGAGCTTTAAAGGTATCACAAAGGATGTCGGTCAATCCGCAAAGTAAGACTCCACCATTATTTCGTTTTGGTATGCAAATGCAAATGCCGGAAGATTTTGAAATGATTGAATATTATGGCCGTGGTCCTATTGAAAATTATTGTGACCGGAATCATAGTAGTGACTTGGGAATCTATCATCAATGTGTTACAGAGCAGCCTTATCCTTATATTCGTCCGCAAGAAACCGGGACAAAAACAGACATTCGTTGGTGGAAGCAACTAAATGTAGCAGGACGAGGTTTGCAAATTGTAGCCGGGGCTCCGTTCTCGGCCTCTGCCCTTCATTATACGATAGAGTCTTTAGATGATGGATGGAGTAAAGACCAAAGGCATTTCCCCGAGGTGAGAAAGGCCGACCTGACTAATCTTTGTATTGATAAAATACAAATGGGATTAGGATGTGTAAACAGCTGGGGTGGGTGGCCGTTGTCACAATATCATGTAAAATATATGGATTATGAATTCTCATTTGTTCTTACTCCTGTGGATAATGCCTTTTAGGATGAACGGACAATATAATTAATGATAATCAATACTATTTTAAGAGCATAAAGGCAGCCGAGCCTATGCTCTTAATTAACATAATATGTAAGCAATAATGAAAAATTTTATTTTGTTTGTCTTCTTTTTATTCTTCCTGCCAGGTATATATGCACAAAGTGATTTTCCTAAAAATGCCAGCGAAGATAAAGAGAAAATAATGAGTGATTTATATTGGGAAATCTGGAATGACAGTGTTCAAGCGTGTATAGATAGAGATATAGAAGAATATCGAAAAGCGAACGCCACAATTGAATTGCCGGAAGTAAACGAGGGAACAGAAGTGAAAATCGAACAAGTGTCACATGATTTCATATTCGGAGCCAGTATATTTAACTTCAATCAGTTAGGAACGGAAGAGCATAATCAGAAATACAAAGATTTGTTTGGTATTTTGTTTAATCGAGCTACTATTCCTTTTTATTGGAAAGCGTTTGAAACAGAGCCGGATCGATTGCGGTTCAAAGAAGAGTATTGGGATACAGAAATATATTGGAACCAACAGGGTGACCCTAAATCAAAACCACATTGGCGACGTCCGGCTACAGATCCTATTGTCGATTTTTGTATCGCCAAAGGGATAGCAATCCATGGACATCCGTTAGTCTGGGGACTTCGGAAAGCACATTTCCCCAATTGGATACTTAAAAAATATTTAACAGGAAAGGAACGTGAAGAATTTAACAAGCTCGTGACTGCATACGTCGAATCTGATGATTATTATTTTGGAGAGGAGAAATACAATGATAATTATCAAAAAATATCTCCAGATGAATTACAAACCAAATTACCGCGGTTCTCCAGAAAATTAGAAGAACTGTTTAAGAAACGTATGCAGGAAATTGCCAGACATTATGGCGGGCGTATCGGCAGTTGGGATGTCGTGAATGAGAGTGCGGTAGATTATGCTAAAGGTAAGATGCATCCAAATAGTAAGCTTTGTTTGAGTTCCCGTTATGGCATTATGCCGGGGGACTATACTTATAACAGTTTCAAACAAGCTTCATCACTTTTCCCGGATGGGGTGCAACTAAATATAAATGATTATTGGACAGGACCGGAATATGCTTCCCAAGTTAGGGATTTAATAAAACGGGGAGCCAAAATTGATGTAATTGGTTCTCAAATGCATTTGTTCGACCCACAACAATGCTTGGATATTGCTGCGGGTAAACATATTCAGTCTCCTCAACAAGTGAGAAGTGTCATAAATCGTTTGGCAGCGACAGGACTGCCTGTTCATTTGAGTGAAATAACCATCACTTCTCCTAACAACAATAAACGTGGACAGAAAATACAGGCTGTAATTACCCGGAATTTGTATCGACTGTGGTTTAGCCTTGAGCCAATGATGGGCATCACATGGTGGAACGTAGTCGACGGATGTGGAGCAGTGGATGAGACCGGTGTTTCCGGGCTATTCACCAAAGACATGATACCCAAACAAGCGTATCATGCTTTGAATGAATTGATCAATCACGAGTGGAAGACTAAAGGAGTGATAAAAGTTGACAGCTGTAGACAAATAAAATTTCGTGGTTTCAGAGGAAATTATGTTATTTCATGGATTGACGAGTCTGGTAATGTCCTAACTAAAGAATATTATTTAAAGTAAATCATTAATGTGAATTGGTAGTTAAATGTAAATCGAAACCTAACTTTTAACTACTGATTCGTATCTAATCATAAAAAACAAAAACTATCAGTGTTATGTCAGATTGTAGAACGGAGTACTTGGTAACAAGAAATAAGCAGTTTCTCTGCATGACAATCTTTTTTCTTTTTCTATCAAGTCACAAACTGTAAGTGTAGCCGATTTTTGGGGTGATCTCCAAGCCGCAGTGAGCCTTACTTTTGACGATGGTATCCAAGAGCATTATACTTTAGTACCCCCCCCCCCCATTTGAATCGGTATGCACTTCGAGGCACATTCGGGATAAATGGCAAATATATGGGCGATATTGATGATCATTTTGCTCCTCGACTCACTTCCATAAGAAAATATAGGCACTAACTGAATTTGCCAAATGAACGAAGAAAAAACTACCACCAAATTTGAAGAAGAACCGAAACATTTTGCTCTTTATGGTGCAAGTGAATCAGGGCGTGATTATAATACGGTTGATATGAGCCGTTTGCGTATGTATAATGAATACCTTGCTCCCTATCGTGCCGCTGTTGATGCAGGTGCAGGCAGTATTATGAGTTCCTTTAATGTTGTGGATGCTATCCCGGCTACTGCCAACAGATGGTTGCTGACTGATTTGCTTCGAAATGAGTGGGATTTCGAGGATTATTGATGACAGATTATTATGCGTTGGGCAAGATGGATGCCCACGGAGTTGCTCCTTTGAAAGAAGCCGCTGCGCGTGCTTTGCTGGCGGGTACGGATATGGATATGGTTTCCTGTGGTTTCCTGAATACGTTGGAAGAGTCTATAGCGGAAGGAAAAGTGGCAGAAGAACAGATTAATGCTGCGTGTAGGCGTGTGCTGGAAACAAAGTATAAATTGGGCTTGTTTGTCGACCCATATAAATATTGTGATACGTTGCGTGGTGAAAACGAGCTGTATACGACCGCTCATCGTGCTGTGGCACGAGAGATTGCTGTCGAAACGTTTGTTCTACTGAAAAATACGGATAATCTTCTTCCTTTGAAGAAGAAAGGTAGGATTGCTTTGATTGGGTCGATGGCAGTCTCCCTCTTTTACCTGTAGGCTGTTCTGTGGTGAGATACCGGAAATAGGCATCATCTCTAAATCGACTGATTACATGAAATCCCATTTCAAGTACACCATCTACAAATGTGGATTTGGAGAAGTAGGCATCCGCAACCACATAGTTTGTCAGTCGCAGAAGTCTTTCTTTGCGGGTACGTAGCACATGTAAATACCAGTCTATTAATGTGTATTTGACTTGCTCCAGTGTTTTTGCCGGTGGTGTTTGAACAGCCTCCAAATGGAAGCAGGTATGAAGGTCCATATCAATGAGACCAATGCCGGAGATTTCCAAACAACGTTTAGCCATCCTGGCACAACCCGACCAAAAACGCCCAAGGTAGGGAGTACATTTACCCGATTTGCTGATATAGCTCGGATCGAAAGCAATCGCAACACGATTACCTATCTGAGATCCTGCCAAGTTGGCATTAAAGGACAGCCAGTCGAACCTGCGACCAAACTGCTGACGATAGCGTTGTTCACCAAAGCGACCATAACGACCCAGTTGAAGGAAATTAATCCGACCCGGGATAATCAAATGTAAAAGTAACACTTCAAGCATAAACTTCTCACGCCATTTGTTTATCTTTACCGCCGATTTAAGCAGCACACTATTTATTAGCTCCAAATATTGGTCAAGTTCGTTCAGATTCATGATTATTAAAGATGTCGAAAACCTTAATATAATGAATCGGTAGGACTTGACCTACTTTTTATTTGTTAATTCAAAACTTAACGAACTATTGTGTATACTATTACAGTTTTTATTGTTAAGCACAACCTCTATTCCAAACTATATAGCCTCCCTTAAAAAACGATGATTCTTAAAAAAGGAATATTTAATCATCGGAGAAGGACATAAATCGCAGTTTGGTAAAGAAAAGCCGGAAAATGCCATGCATTTGTAATTACGTGATTCTCTATTTTCGCTGTTTTGAGAATATACTAATCGAATTGTGATAGATTCTTGATTCTTTTTGTTATTTGGAGAGTAGATACCTGAATAACCAATCATTTTATTATTTTCTCTTTTCCAATATATTATGATAAACTAGGGAGAAAATATTTCTTAATAGTCCATTTTTATCTTCTTCACCGGGGAACGATAGCTTCCTCGGTGAGGAACAAGTCGATGCACACCGAGGAACACTTCGTTGGTTTTAAGGCAATGAACGGTTCCTGAATAGAGAAAGATGTATATCTTGTTTGGCTTTATGCAATATTAGACTGTTTTTTGTATGCTCATGCGTTTATTTATACAGTTTATTTTCTAGTTTGCTACTTTCTAACTGGCTATTTTCCTGTAGAATATTAAAAGTAGAACATTGACAGGCCTATGCTATCATTTCGAGTTAATTCATCACACGCATTTTCATACCTTATTTCTCTGGAATAGTTGCAGGATGGACATTTCTCCCCATTATTAAACATTTGTTCTACATAAATAAATAAGTGGTGGCTAAATTTGCATCGTTATTAACTACATAATATTATGAAAAAGATAATCTATCTAGTTCCTACGTTGTCTTTAGTAGGTTGTACCTCACAGCGCGTAGAAGAAAAGCCGAATGTGATTGTGATTCTTGCCGATGATCTGGGATTTGGTGATGTCAGCGCTTACGGCTCTACTACGATTCATACTCCGAATATCGACAGTCTGGCTCATGGCGGAGTTTGTTTCATGAACGGATATGCCACTTCGGCAACTTCCACTCCCAGTCGTTACGCTTTGATGACCGGAATGTATCCGTGGAAAAATAAGGATGCAAAAATCCTGCCGGGAGATGCTCCTCTTATCATTAATGAAAATCAGTTTACCTTGCCGAAGATGATGCAGCAATGCGGTTATGTGACCGGAGCTATCGGAAAGTGGCACTTGGGGATGGGAGACGGCAATGTCAACTGGAACGAAACCGTCAAACCGGGTGCCAAAGAAATCGGTTTCGACTATTCTTGCCTGATTGCAGCAACCAACGACCGTGTCCCGACGGTTTACGTGGAAAACGGCGATGTAGTAGGACTCGATCCGGCTGACCCCATCGAAGTAAGTTACGAGCATAATTTTGAAGGCGAACCGACTGCCATCTCTCATCCGGAGATGCTGAAAATGCAGTGGGCACACGGACACAATAACTCTATAGTAAACGGAATTCCCCGTATCGGATATATGAAAGGCGGACAGAAAGCCCGTTGGAAAGACGAGGATATGGCCGACTATTTTGTAGATAAGGTAAAGAACTTTGTTACTGAACACAAAGGTGCTCCTTTCTTCCTGTATTATGGCTTACACGAACCTCACGTACCTCGTGCTCCCCACCAGCGATTTGTGGGCAAAACAACGATGGGGTCTCGTGGCGATGCCATCGTTGAGGCAGACTGGTGTGTCGGCGAACTGCTTGCCCACTTGAAGAAAGAAGGCTTGTTGGAAAAGACACTGATTATCTTCTCCAGCGATAACGGGCCGGTTCTGAATGACGGTTACAAAGACGGTGCTCCCGAACTGGCAGGCGATCATCTTCCTGCAGGAGGTCTGCGCGGAGGTAAATATAGTTTGTTCGACGGTGGTACGCATATTCCTCTGTTTGTTTATTGGAAAGGAAAGATTCAGCCGGTCGTATCCGATGCACTGGTTTGTCAGGTAGATATTCTCGCTTCTCTGGGTTCGATGATACATGCCGATTTGCCGGAAGGTTTGGATAGTCGGAACTATCTGGATGCTTTCTTCGGAAAAGAGCAGACTGCCCGCAAGGATGTAGTGCTGGAAGCGCAAGGACGTATGGCTTATCGTTCGGGCGACTGGATTATGATGCCTCCTTATAAAGGTTCCGAACGAAACCTGACCGGAAATGAATTGGGTAATCTGGGTGAATACGGATTATTTAATGTAAAAGCCGACCGGACTCAACAACAGAATATGGCGGCACAACGGCCCGAACTTCTGGACTCCCTGAAGCAGAATTTCTTTGCTGAAGTGGACGGTTATTATCGCAGCGAAGTAGAAGAAGAACCATTAAAATAAGGTCAAATGTTTATTCTGAACATAAATCCCGTTGATAAAACAATCGTTCTATTCTACCGGGATTTATTTCTTTACCTTTGTTCTGTTCGATGTCGGACAATTAACCTTGAAGTATGTATATGAAAATGAAAGCTTTTTTAATGTTTGTATTGCTGTTCTTATGTTCGATGGGAACAAAGGCGCAGGATTTGGGGGCGAACTATAATGAAAATATAGATTACCCGATTACGGAAATAGAGATGTTGAAACAGTCGAAAGTGAGTTGGGTGAGAGGATTTGTCAATATCCCCAATCTGTTTCTTCAGAATGAAAACGGGAAGATTGTTGGTGTGAAAGAAAATGCCATCAGGACACATATTCCTACATTGAAATTTATTCAGGCCAAGAAAGCGTTGGGCGACCGTGTGAAATTCATCTTGAGTCTGAAAATACCTTTTGAATTATATACCGATACGGTTCCCAAAGTAGGAACTAAGGAGATGGAGTACATATTTCAGGCAACGGAAATATTACTGAAAACCTATGATATGGCGAAGAATATTGAAATACTTGTCATGGGTAACGAGCCGGAATGGGAGAATGCATTGGATACCGATCTCTGTCATGCGGATGGTGAAGATTATCGGGCATTTCTGAATGAGTTTGCCAATCGGCTGACTACCTGGAAACAGGCTAATGGCTGGACATTTGATATTTATGCCGGAGCATTGAACCGTGTTTCCGAGTTGCCGAAGAGCGAAACGGTACCTGCAGTAGTCTCTGTGGTTAATAACAATCCTAATGTTGTAGGGCTCGACTTGCACGTTCACGCATTGAAAATCAACCAGGCGGAAGATGATTTCCGTATTATCCGCGATAAATATGGTGTAACAAAGAAACTGATTTGCACGGAATTCTCTATGGTGCGTGCTTTAAATCCTCATGTGGCGGATGCACTGGGAGAATGGGGAACCAAGCATGGTTATACGGCCGGGATGAAAATTTACGAATACCTTAATCTGATAGCCGAAAAAGCTAACGCCGGTACACCGGTGAGTGCAACCGAGTTCAAGAGCCTTTTTGAGAGTTATTCCTGGTATCCGAAGAATTGGTATAAGACTTTTTATGAAGTATTCAAGAAATATGATACGTATGCCATTACCGGACGTTTTAGTGTGGTTCCCGGTGGAGCGAGAGCTGTTTACGATGCGAAGACTGAAATGTGGGAACTTGGAGGAATTTATTTTTCCCGTTATTTAGGACTGGATGCAGACGGATTCTACAATCCCAATCCATTGTTATATCCTGATTTTATTGCTGCCCGGGATGGATTGGCAGTTTCCAGCCTTGTCGGAGGACAACGGGAATTGTTCATAAGTTGGGGTAATGGAGCCGATAAAACAGGTATATTGTCAGTAACAGATGAGGAGGGAACAGAGGTGGTGCGTCGATCGCTTGATTCGGAGAATGACTATACATTGGTTGAAAATCTTGCTCCCGGAACGACTTATCATGTAGCATTGCTGAAATCGGATGATGCCGTGTTGTGGAAGGATGATGTTAAGACCAAGTCTGTAACAGGAAAGTTTCCTTTGTTGAAATATCAACAAGTGGATGGATATATGTTGGTACAACTATTAAATTTGCCGGATGATGTCTCATCTTATAAAGTAAAGCTGGATGGACAGGAAATCAATATAGTGAATAAGAACCTGAACGGACAAATACTTACCGCTGAAGTGACTTATAAGGATGGATCGGTAGAAATATTGTCGACAACTATTAGAAAGTAATTATCTTAAATTTATTCGCTTATGAAAGTAATATATGTAGTGTTGGTATGTTTGTTGACTTTCACCTCTTGTGCGGAGACGGAATATGCCGAAAACGGGGTTGATAAGAAGAATATAACAGGATATACCGAAGTTGGGTTTTATAGTTTGGATGGAATTTGTACTTTTACAGAGCAGGAACAACTTCAGGCTGCAATTAATCCTAAACGGTTGACTTATCGCCTGCAAAATTCGGATCAAAGCAAATACATTCATGTGAAGTTTGACGGGAAGCCCACGGCTGTTGGTCAAAAGATAAAGACTGAATTCTCATTCCAAGGAGTTTCTTTCCTCAAAGAAGGGATGGAGATGGAAGTAGTTCGTATAGATGGAGATAAAGTTTGGTTGTCAGGAGATAACGTCGGTATAGTAATCCCTGTTTTTAATAATTAAAAGAAAGATATTATGAAAAGATACATTCCTATTGTAGCGTCATTAATGGTGTTTTCGTTGATATCATGTGATGAAGTCATGGATCTGACACAGCCGGAAAAGGCTGAAGTTACCTATTCCAATATTACCTTGTCGCTTTATCAGACAGGCAAATATGATTTATATCTGGATGAGCCGGAATACCAATATAACATTATGGTGGAGAAAAGCCATTGCGAAAAAGAAGCAAAGGCGAAATTGGCTGTTGTCGATGCCAAAGAGTTTGGTGAAGAATATCACCTCTTACCTGTGGAATATTATGATCTGGATGGGAGTAATTTTAATTTTAAGGGGGACGATGTCCTGCGTATGGTAAATTTGCGCTTCCATGATTTAGGTACGCTTGACGGATCAAAGAAATACGTTCTCGGTTTGAAACTGGTTTCCGACGATCTTGCAGTCAATCAAGAGAAAAGTACAATGACTTTCTTCCTGCAACAGAAACAGGGAGAAATCGACAACCCTTATACCGTGGCGACAACGAACGACTTGATAACTCTCGGAGAGAAACTCAAAGATGGTAAGACGATCTATGCCAAGATAGAGAATGATATTGATTTGCAAGGTGTAGACTGGCAACCGATAGAGACTTCGGTTTCCAAACAACTTGTATTGGATGGAGGCGGACATACGATTCGTAATCTGAAAGTAAATACTTCCTCTTCTGTTAATCAGGGATTCTTTGGATTGTTGGTTGGTAAGTGTTCCAATATAAACTTTGAAAATGCGCAGATTACAGCCAATACAAAGATGGCAGGCATCCTTGCCGGACAGGTGGGAGCTGCTACTTCTCCGGGTATTGTGGAGAATGTTCGGGTATCCGGTACGATTTCTTTAACTTCGGGAACGGGAGCGACTGCCTGGGATAACGGTCAGGCTGGTGGTATCTGTGCAAGACTTCATGGTGCAGATAGTAAAATTCATCAGTGTACATCGGCAACGGATATTACTGCCGTATGGTGCGCCGGCGGTATTTGTGGGGAAACGAGAGGCGGAGCAACGATCTCTCAATGCTCTTCCACTGGGGATATTGTGACTGAATCATGTGTAGGAGGCATCGTTGGACGTATGTTATATTCTATCGTTACGCAGTGTTATTCTTCAGGTCTTGCACAAGCTTTCCCGATGAAAGTGGCGAATCCTGCGGGTGGTATTGCCGGATTTGTAGATCCTAGTCCGACAGCTGTGATCTCTTATTGTTATTCCGATTGCGAGATTTCCGCTCAAAATCAGGTAGGCGGTATTCTGGGATTTGCTAACAAGGCGACAGGAATCACCGTAACACATTGTGTGGCTTGGAACCGGAAATTATTCTCTAACGGTGCACCTAAGTCGGGAAGAATTTGCGGACGCTTTAACAAAAATGAGGCTAATAATTGCTATGCGAATCCGAATATGGAATGTCGTTTTTCTGCCAATACGCCTGCTATCGTAGATGAACAAATACCCAACTACGCAGCACAAAACTTTGGTGCCGACCGTTACAATGGTCTTTCTACGATGAGCACCCCGATAGATGCTGCCAAGGCTCTTTCCTGGGATGAATCAATATGGAATCTCGCAGGGGAGAAACCCGGTTTGGTTTGGATGTTAGATTGAAATTTTGTAGATGAGATAAAGATCAGATATAGAATAAAATAGGTATGAAAAAACATAAAATGACAAAAAGACTTATTCTCGCATTAGGAATCATTGGTTTGTCTGTCACTGGGGTACGGGCTGATTCGGTTAATGAGAAGGAGATCACTTATGCCGATCCTACAATTTATGTGGAAAACGGAAAGTATTACCTCACCGGCACACGCAATCAGGAACCACAGGGCTTTGCTATCCTCGAATCGACCGATCTGGAGCATTGGACAGTGCCTGATGGCAGTTCCCTGCAACTGATTCTGCGGAAAGGAGATCGAACGTATGGTGAAAAAGGCTTCTGGGCACCTCAATACTTTAAGGATAAAAGAACTTATTATTTCACTTATACCGCTAATGAGCAAACAGTAATTGCTTCCTCAAAATCGGTATTCGGACCTTTCCGGCAGAAGGAAGTCAAGCCGATAGACGCTTCCGCTAAGAATATAGACTCTTTCCTATTTAAGGATGATGATGGGAAGTACTACCTATATCATGTCCGCTTTAATAAAGGTAATTACCTTTGGGTAGCCGAGTTTGACATAAAGAAAGGAAGTATCAAACCGGAAACATTGAAACAATGTATGGACTGTACGGAGCCTTGGGAAAAGACTCCGAACTATAAGTCTGCACCGGTGATGGAAGGACCGACTGTTATGAAGTGGGACGGGGTATATTACCTCTTCTATTCTGCCAATCATTTTATGAATATCGACTATTCGGTAGGTTATGCCACTGCTTCTTCCCCTTTCGGTCCGTGGAAAAAGCATCCGAACAGTCCGATCATTCATCGCAGTCTCGTAGGAGAAAACGGATCAGGACATGGAGATGTATTTAAAGGGCTGGATGGAAAATATTACTATGTTTACCACGTTCATCGTTCAGATTCCACCGTGTCCCCTCGTAAAACACGTATTGTTCCGCTCATCCTGAAGAAAGGAAATGACGGCGTATACAACATCACCGTAGACAAAGAGCATGTCATAAAGCCAATGTGGAAGTGATTTGTTCAGAAATGTAGTAGAGAAATCTATTTTGCACATTTGTACGGGTTTTAAGGAGATTCTTCCCTTTCATTTGAAGATTTTCCCGCTTAATTTGTGCTATGAGATAAAGAATTTGTTAACAGTTAAAAATAATGTTTATGAAAAGGAACAGACTTTATTTTTCTTTCTTCTGTCTTTGTTGCTTTTTGCTTTGTGCGCTGGACGTGCAGGCACAACAAATCTATTGGAAGGGACAAGTGAAGGATGCAGTATCCGGTGAACCGATGATTGGAGTCAGTGTTCGCGTGAAAGGTACGGGAAGCGGTACGATTACTGATTTTGACGGTAATTTTACTGTGAAGGCATCGAAAGGAGACATACTTGTCATTTCTTATGTGGGTTATAAAACTCTGGAACTGGATTTAAAGAATAAAACGACTTTAGGCGTAATCTCTTTGGGAGAAGATACGGAGACACTGGAGGAAGTGGTAGTGGTTGGATACGGCGTACAGAAAAAGGTATCCAGTGTCGGTTCCATTGCCACGGCAAAAGGAGATGATTTATTAAAGATAGGTAGTGTGAACTCCGTTTCCGAAGCTTTGCAAGGGCAGATGCCGGGCGTGGTTGCCATCAATTCCACCTCAAAGCCGGGAGCTGATAAGGCTTCTTTATTGATTCGTGGTAAGTCTACCTGGGGAGAAGCGGATCCACTGGTATTGGTGGACGGTATCGAACGTGACTTCAACGATGTAGATGTGAATGAAATCGAATCTATTTCCGTACTGAAAGATGCTTCGGCAACTGCGGTTTACGGTGTGAAAGGTGCGAATGGGGTGATCCTGCTGACTACCAAACGCGGACTCGAACAGAAACCGGAAATATCATTCACAGCTAACTTTGGTTTTAAACAACCTTCTGCCGCTCCTGAATGGTCTGACTATGTGACCTCTATGAAACAGTATAACAGAGCACAGGCCAATGATGGTAATTGGGGAGCAATGGTTCCCGAATCTACCATTGCCGCATGGGAGAATGCGTATGCTACCGGAAATTACGGCCCGTATAATGATGTCTTTCCCGAAGTGGACTGGTGGAAAGAACTGGTAAAGAATGTAGGTTATGAACAGGCTTATAATCTTAATGTACGTGGTGGTACGAAGAAAATGAGTTATTTCGTATCTTTGGGTTATTTGCATGACGGAGATATTTTTAATACTACCAAACAAGAGGATTTCGATCCTTCCTTCTCTTACCGTCGTTATAACTGGCGTAGTAATTTCGACTTCAATATCACAAGTACTACTAAACTTTCGTTCAATGTGGCCGGTAAGATGGGTTATCAGAACCAACCGTCTTATTATGAGAATGTCGATTCTCCGGATGAACGTTTTTTTAAAACGTTCTTTACGGCTCCAAGTAATGAATTTCCGATTAAATATAGTAATGGAATATGGGGAGACGGGTTAAGTTCCGATCAAAATATAGCCTGTCTGATGAACGAAGGAGGTAGTCGTAATATTAAGCAACATCAAGGTTTCTACGATATAATCTTGAATCAGAAGCTGGACTTTATTACAAAGGGACTGTCATTGAAAGCATCATTGTCTTACACTACTTCTTCTTCATGGACTACCCAGATCATGCCGGGTAAAATTTTAGGTAAAGACGATTTGGTTGCCCAACGTACACATATTCGTATTAATCGTGTGTATGATTACGCCAATCCTATTTATAATGCTGACGGAACAATTACTTATAATTATACCGAGAAACGCTATCCGGATGAAAATGCTCCCGGAGATTTGCCTGTTGGTGGTGTTTATGACGGTTTCAAGGCTTACGGACGTAAACTTTATTACGAATTAGCATTGAATTATAGTCGCCAGTTTGGCGATCACGATGTAAGCGCCTTATTTGTGTTTAACCGTAAGATGAACGAATCGACCAATACTGCTAATTCGGGTGTGATGAACTTCCCGGCTTACGAAGAAGACTGGGTAGGCCGTGTCACTTACAACTTCAAAGAGCGTTATCTTGCTGAATTTAACGGTGCCTACACTGGTTCGGAAAAATTTGCTCCGGGACGCCGTTTCGGATTCTTCCCCTCTGCCTCTATTGGTTGGCGTATCAGTGAAGAACCATGGGTAAAGAAATTGACCAAAGGTGTACTGACCAACCTGAAAGTGCGCTATTCGTATGGAGTAGTTGGTAATGATAAAGGTGCTACCCGTTTCAACTATATTCAGAAGTTTGAGCAACTATCTGCCAATGCGCAGTTTGGTAAATATCAGACCAGTAACTGGGGACCTTTATACAAAGAAGGAAAACTGGCCGACCCCGATGCTACCTGGGAAGAATCTATCAAGCAGAATATTGGTATCGAAATAGGTTTGTGGGGTAAACTAAACTTTACTGTGGATTTGTTCGACGAAAAGCGTAATAACATTTTGATGACACGTAATACGATTCCGTCATGGGCCGATAGTGGTATTGCTTTTCCGCAGGTGAATCTGGGTAAGACTAAAAATCACGGTCTCGAACTGGATATTGCCTGGAACGACCATATTGGAAAGTTTAATTATTACGCGAAGTTTAATTTTGCAACCAGTGAGAATCGTGTCGTTTTTATTGATGATCCGAAGAACCAGAGCGAATATTTGAAAAAAGCCGGAAAGTCAATCGGATATGTGAACAAATACCTGGCAACAGGAAACTTCCAGTCATTGGATGATATTTATAACTCGGCGCAGTCCACTATTGCCAATGGTACACACAACACGCTGATTCCGGGAGACTTGTACTACATCGATTATAATGGAGACGGTATGATTGATGCCAAGGATATGGTTCCGATGAAAAACCTGAACTATCCGACTACTACCCTCGGATTTACATTGGGAGGTTCTTACAAAGGAATCGGATTCAATATGTTGTGGTACAGTGCTATGGACGTTTATAAAGAAGCGATTCCTTCCTATTTATGGGATTTCCCGGAAGGTAATATCAAGGCTCAACCAAATACGTTGAATACATGGACAGCCGATGCTCCGATTCAAGGCGGTCCGATTCGCCCCAGTATTCATGTTCAGAGAAGTTATAATTCGGTGGCTAGTACATACACATATACCAACCATGCTTATCTTCGCTTGAAGAACCTGGAAGTGAATTATCAGATTCCGAAGCGTTGGTTGCAGCCTTTACGTCTGACAAAACTGCAAGTATATGTCAACGGTACCAATTTGTTGACGTTCTCGAAAGGTGATTCCCGCCGTGACCCCGAACATTCGGGACAGAATGTTTATCCGGTGGTGAGACGTTATAACATTGGTTTTAGATTAGGATTATGAGACACTTTAAATTTACTGATATGAGAAGACATAAGTTGAATTGGATATGGATCATTCTATTGGGGTTGTTTGTAGGAAGTTGTGAGGACTATCTGGACCGCTCTCCCGATGACGGACTTTCCGAAGATGATGTTTATAAAGATTATAGCAGTTTGTTAGGGTTCATGGACCGCATCTTTCAAAATGATGATATATTAATCTTTACACATGGTATCAACTCTTATTCGAATACATACGTAACGGTAGGTAATTTATCGGATGAATATGCATCCGTTCGCGATAATGATCCGTCGAAGTTTGTCAATGCAGGTAACTGGCTGGAGAATGCCGGTACACGTTTCGAAATAGGAAGTAAAAGTGATGGGAAGAATTTCAAAAGTGCTATTTCTCGTGCTTATACCGGACTTCGTATCGTGAACCGTGTAATTAGCGGAGTAGATCAAGTGAAATCCATCACAGACGACCAAAGGAGAAAACTGTTGGGACAGGCTCATTTTCTGCGTGCCTACTTCTATTTTGAGATTATCAAGCGATATGGCGGAATGCCCATCTTTGACCAGCTTTGGGGAGCATCGGACGACTTTGACTTTCCCCGTAAAACTTATCAGGAATCCAATGCTTGGATGCAGACAGACCTGGATAAAGCCATTGAATATTTACCTATAAGCTGGCCTGACGAGGAACATGGACGGCCTGACAGAGTAAGCGCCATGGCATTAAAAGCGATGACACAGCTTTATGCTGCCAGCCCTTTGATGCAGAACGACTTGAATTCTATTGAAAACAAAGGATATGGAAAAGAGATGGCTGCTGAAGCTGCCCGTAGTGCGCAAAAGGCGATCAATGCTATTGAAAGTCACGAATATTATCGCCTGATGAATCATGACGAATATCGTAGTATTCAGCTAATGCCTAATTCCAATCAATTCGCACAGCCGGAATATTTATGGTTCCTGCGTTGGCATCATGGCAACTGGTCTGCTTTCGTCAGAGCGCAATGGCTGACACAACCATACGATAATAAAACCGGTGCCGAAGGTACTCCTTATAATGCTCCGACACAAAATGCGGTAGATATGTACGAACGTAAGGGAGCCGACGGCAACTACTATCCGATTACTGATCCGCGTTCCGGTTATGATGCGGTAAAGACTACCAATCCTTATTCGGATAGAGACCCTCGCTTCACGAATAATATCCTCGTGCCCGGTGAGCAATGGGGGAAGAATTTACAGGGTGTTCCCTATTATCTGACTACTTATTCGGGCGGTTACTCCGAGAACTTCATTTCTACCAATCAGTTTACGAGAGGCTCTCAACAGACCGGATATATGTGTAAGAAGTTCATTTGGCCGGAAGCAAGTGTGCCTTTGTTTGGCGAAGCTGGTTTCCAATTATATCGTTTGGTGGCTGTGTACATTCGTGTTTCGCAAGTTTATCTGGATATGGCAGAGGCTTCATACGAGGCGACAGGTGATCCGGATGCAGTCGTTACGGGTTGTACGATGTCGGCCCGTCAGGCTTTGAATAAAATCCGTGTAAGAGCCGGAATTGGCGAACTACCGGATGGAGTTGACTTTAGAGAAGCTTATCGGCGGGAACGTGGTGTGGAATTGATGTTCGAAGGACACCGCTGGTATGATATCCGTCGTTGGATGATTGCTGAAGAACTGTTTAAGGGTGAATATCCGATCATGGGTGTCAAAGCAACTCCGATCAATCATTCTTATACGGCCGACCAGTTGAAAGTGGAAAAAGCCTGCACTTATAAGTTGACCGACTTTACTTACGAGTATGTTCCGGTGAGGACAGCCGTGCGGACGTTTAACAAGCGTAATTATTGGTATCCGCTGCCGATGGATGAAGTGGCGGCTTTGGATAATCTTCAACAGAACCCCGGATGGTGATACCTATAAATAAAGAAAAGTATATGAGAAACAAGATTAGATATATAAGACTGATAGGGCTCATATTTGTCCTTATCGTTGGCTCTAGCCTGACTTTCGCACAAAATAAATCAAAGAGAAAGTCGGCGAAGAAGCCTTTGGTGGAAGTAGTTTCTATTGTTACCGACGAGAAAGGTAGCCCGTTGAAGAATGTTTCTATCATTTGTGGAGAAGGCGCAGTCGTTCTATATACAGATGCAAAGGGACGTTTTCAGACGAAGGTCGAGAATGACGCAACCGTTATGGTGGAGGCTTTGGGATATGAAGATAAAGTGTATAAACTGTTGGGCAGCAATATAGTGCCTGAAAAGATTGTATTGAAGAAAGAGCCTCTGTTTCTGACCGAAGAATCGCTGGTGAATAGAGCCGATGGTGGCAAGACGTATAAAGGGAATGAAGTAGGCGCAACGAGCGTACTGGAGAACGGACAGTTCGGAACCTTCCCTGATTTGACGCTGACGAATATGCTGCAAGGTAAAATGTTAGGTCTGCAAGTTCGCTCCACAGTCAGCGGATTGGGGAACAATACGCCTGATTTATTTATCCGTGGCCAGCATGGCATGTCGGAGAATACAGCTATCGTTATCATCGATGGTGTGGAACGTCCGGCAGCGGATTTGATTCCTGAAGAAATCGAACGTATCGAGTTGCTGAAAGATGCCACCGCCAAGATTCTTTATGGGGCACGTGCTGCGAATGGCGTACTTTGGGTGACTACCCGCAGAGGAAAGGCCAACCGCCGCATTTATAACGCAACCGCCGAAGCAGGTGTGGTACAGATGACGCGTACTCCTGATTTTCTGAATTCTTATCAGTATGCTAATCTGTACAATGAAGCGCGTGCAAATGACGGATTGACTCCTTACTATAATCAGAAACAACTGGAAGGATATAAAAACTCCAAAGGAGCCGATGATCTATTGTATCCGAACGTCGATTTGTACGATCAGTTATTGAACAAAAATGCCAACTATCGGAAAGTATCGTTCGATATGACGGGAGGTACCGACAGAGTGCGTTATGCCCTGATTGCCGGATATGTAGGAGGTAGCGGATTTGAAGACGTCACCTATACTCCGCAATTGCACCGCCTGACTCTTCGCGGAAACCTCGACTTCAATGTAACGGATTTCCTGACTATATCCGCAGACGTTGCCGGACGTATGGAAATGCGTAAATGGGGGCAATTGGACTGTGGTCAGGTATTTACGGCCCTGTCTACGCATCGTCCGAATGAATACCCGCTGACTATGTCACCAGAAGAAACCGGACTGGCCAGCTCGGACGGGATTCCTTTGTTCGGTGCAAGTCTGCTGCGTCCGATGAATGTATACGCGGAAACGATGTACGGAGGATATACGGATGAGCGTTATACACGCAGCCAGACCAATATCGGTTTGAAATTCGATCTTGATATGCTGACAAAAGGCTTGAAAGCCGGTGCTTTCCTTTCTTTCGACAACTATGATTACCTACAACTCTCTTTGAGCAAAGTCTATCCGACGTATGCCATCAAAACATATCGTGACTTTGCCGGTGAGGAACAGATCATGTACACCCAGATGAAGAAAACAGATGTAGCCACTTCACAAAGCCGGAAGTCGACTACCTTGCAGCAGACATTGGGTTGGAATGCCTTTGCCGCATACGAGAATACATTCAACCAAAAGCATGATGTATCGGCACGGCTGACTTACATGTACTCGAAAACAACGAATCAGGGAGTGACCCAAGACATCATCAATGCAAACTACGCATTGCGTCTGAACTATATGTATGACCACCGCTATGCTGTGGAAGCCGACATGGCATTGATGGGAAGCAACCGTTTCAAATCGGGAGATAAATACTTCTTCTCGGCAGCAGGCGGCCTAGCCTGGATTCTAAGCAATGAAGATTTCCTGAAAGACAATGAATACGTGAACTTTCTGAAACTGAAAACCAGCGCCGGTATATTGGGCTATGACAGAAGCACGGAACATTTATTGTATGAACGTGCCTGGTCGCAAGACGGCAGCTTCCGGTTCGGAACAACGAACAATGGCGCTACGGCTTACTATTCCACTTTTGTCCGTGCGGGCAATCCGAACCTGAAATGGGAAAAGGCAGCAGAATGGAACATTGGTGTGGAAGGCCTGTTCCTGAATAACCGCTTATATACCGAAATAAACTATTTCCGTGAGAAACATACGGACATCATTGGTTCTGTTGATGCCTCTTACGGGGATTATACTGGTAACTTTACCTACCAGGACAACATGGGCTCTGTCTTGAATCACGGTATAGAAGGAATGTTCACTTGGAGCGACCGTATCAACGACTGGGCTTATTCGGTAGGAGCCAATTTCGTATGGTCTAAGAATAAAGTATTGAAATGGAACCAGGTGAAGCATGGTGAAGAATACCGTTACACAGTGGGGCGTTCTACCGATGCTATGATGGGACTGGTTGCCGAAGGATTATTTGGCAAAGATGTAGCCATCAATGGACATGCCCCCCAGACGTTTGCCGATTATCAGGAAGGCGACATCGCCTACAAAGACCTGAATGGCGATAAGATCATTGATGGTCGTGACGTAAAGGAACTCGGAAATTCATTCCCGCGTACCACATTGGGCATTGACCTCAACGTAAGTTACAAAGGCTGGGGATTGTATCTTCAGGGATATTCCGAACTGGGCGTTCACACCTGGGCAACGAATGCTTATTACTGGAATAATGGAGAAGGTAAATACTCCAAACTGGCATTAGACCGTTATCATCCGGCAAACAATCCGACCGGAAGTTATCCGCGCCTGACAACCACTGCCGGTGAGAACAATTTCCGCAATTCTTCTTTCTGGTTGAAGAATACAAGCTTCTTCCGTATGAAGAATGTTGAATTGAGCTACACGTTCAATCAGTTCTCCCCAAGTTCGGTAGTGAAGAAGATGAAGGTTTTCGCTCGTGGTGCAAACTTGTTTGTGCTTTCTTCCGTGAAAGATCTGGATCCTGAACTGCTGAATGCCGGTGTGACAAACTACCCGGTGACACGTACTTTTACAGGCGGAGTCTCTTTTGTATTTTAATTTTGAACAATTAATAGATGGCAATATGAAACATATATTAGGAAGTTGCGTTTTAGCAGGTCTGTTTCTCTTTTGTGCTTGTGACGACACATTGGATACAAAGGTGACATGGCAGATCGGAGACTCTGATACCTGGAGAGTTCCGGAACTTGCTCAAGGCGTACTATATAAAGCTTATAATGGCATAGCCAACCGTCCAGATTGTTTTGACAATAACTTTCTGGATTGTGCTACCGATAATGCAGTGACTAATCTGCGCAGCTCTTCTGTCTATAAATTAAATATGGGTGGGATGACGGCGTTTAACAACCCGATCGGAAACTGGAGTAATGCGTACAACATGTTGAACTATGTAAACTCCTTCCTCGAAAACGGCCTGACCGACCAGGTGCAGTACAACCGCACCGATCCGGAAGTGGACAAGCAAATCAAGCTGCGTCTGGAAGGTGAATCGTATTTCTTGCGTGCATGGTGGCATTTTGAGCTATTGAAGATGTATGGCGGAAAGGCGAAGAATGGAAAAGCGTTGGGTATTCCGTTGGCAGATCATTTTATTTCGCAGGATGAGGCCGCGCAGAACGGTGAATTTCTTCGTCCTACTTATCAGGCAACAGTCGATTTTATCGTCAACGATTTGAATAATGCCATCGAGTTATTGCCGAATGTGTATCAGGGAGATGACCTGGAGTTTGGTAATACACAAATCGGCCGTGCCACGAAAGCGGCGGCAGCTGTTCTGAAAAGTCGTGCGCTTTTATATAGCGCAAGTCCTGCCATGCAGGATGATGACGTGACGAAGATCACCGGCATGGGACAATTCGAAATTCTGAACCCTACGGTTTACCAGGCAAAATGGGAAGCGGTGGCCAAAGAGATCAATAAGATTCTGGGCATGGAAGGTTTCGGAACTTATGTTCCTGTTACGGCTTCCTCCATTGCCGATGTGCAGACCGAAAGTTCCGATTATGCTTTCCGCAAATATTTTAATAGTAATCTACTGGAAGGCCTTCATTTCCCGCCATTCTATTATGGAAGTGCCCGTGCCACTCCTTCTCATAATCTGGTAAAGGCTTTTTATGCGAAGAATGGTTATCCGGCAACCGATGTTCGTTCCGGTGTCGATCTGTCTGATCCTGATTTCGATCTGACGCAGCTTTATGCCGTACTCGATAATCGCTTTGCGCTGAATGTCTACTATCATAGTGCTATATTTGGCGATTCCGGCCAGCCGTTGGATATGTCCGAGGGTGGAAAAGATTCTCCTTCGTTTAGTGAGAATGCTACACGTACGGGTTATTATTTGGCTAAATTCGTTTCCAAGAAATCGGCTATGCTGAATCCGATTCAGACCTTAAACTCGGTTCATTACAATCCTTTGTTACGAAAATCGGAAGTTCTTCTTAACTTTGCCGAAGCTGCTAATGAGGCTTGGGGCAACCCGACGGTGAAAGCCGAAGGATGCCTGTATTCTGCATACGAAATATTGAAAACAATCCGTTCGCAAGCCGGAGGTATCAACTTTGATCTTTATCTGGATGAAATGGCTCAAAGTAAAGACTCGTTCAGAAAGCTGATTCAGAACGAACGTCGCTTGGAATTTACTTTCGAGAATCATCGTTATTTTGATATGCGTCGTTGGGTATTGCCGTTGAACGAAGAGGTGGAGGGTGTTGCCGTTACCCGCAAGGAAGATGGTACATTCAGCTTCAAAGTACAGAAAGTGGAACAACGGAAATATGAAGTGAAAAACTATTTCATGCCATTACCGTATGCAGAGCTGGAGAAGAATAAGAATCTAATGAATAATCAGGGTTGGGAATAACGTGCTGTTGATATAAATACTTATTTACAATGAAAAGACTAAATATATTATGGATAGGGCTGATAAGCGTTCTGATGACTGCTTGTTATGACGATTATGAAAAGGACTACGATAAGAGTTCTGTGTACTTTGCTTCGCAAAAACCTCTGCGGACATTGGTAGCCGATACAGATATGTCGATAAAGGTGGGAGTGGCTATTGGCGGTAAAAGAGAGGTGCATACCGATGATTGGGCTACATTCGAGATCGATCCGTCTTTACTGGATGGTACGGGTTTGACACTAATGCCGGAAAACTATTATCAGTTGGCTAATCCGAACAAGATGACGATTAGCAATCCGAATCTGGCAATAGCAGATGTGAAAGTGACTTTTTCCGATGCTTTCTATGAAGACAATGATGCTTTGAACAAGCACTATGCAATCCCTTTCCGGTTGGTCGATCATAATCAGGATGAAATAAGTACTGATGTGAATGGTAATTTGAAGGATTACAGTATTGTAGTTGTCAAGTTCGTCAGCCAGTATCATGGGACATACTTTGTGAAAGGGAAAGTTACCAATTTGTCCACCCAGCAGGTTACTGAATATAGTAACAAGGATTTGAGTCAGAATATGACCCGTGACTTTGTTTCGTTAGGTAGAAACAAAGTACGCAGACCGGGGTTCGGAAACACATTGGAAAACAATGAATCGGTGAATCTGACAGTCAATCCGGATGGAAGCGTCAATATTGAAGCCGGAGGAAGTGTTGCTATCACAGATGCATCCGCCACATTAGATCCTGCATCCGAATCATTGGAATTTGTAGGGAAACAGCCTAAGTTTACCCTTTCTTATAAGTACACGAAAGGTGGCGTCACTTATCAGGTTGACGAGGAACTGATTCGTCGTCAGAATCCGGAAGCTGATTTACGCTTCCAGGAGTGGTAAAATAGGTATTAGTTGATATAGTTTTTATCGCCAGTGAATTAGCTTACAGCATTTGTTAGCTAGTTCCTGGCGATGTTGTTTTTATTTGCAGCCGATATTCCGTTGGCGTTTATACCGCTTAAATTAACTTGCGGCTCTGCCTTATGACAGAATAGATTTTCCTATTTCTATGAAAAAAATCACTTATTCTATTTTACTTTTATTCTTTTGCAAGGTCTTTTATATAGAACGTACATTCGGATGAGCTCACGAAAAGGTACGTAGAACATGAATGTATAACGAGATAAGATAAATGACTATGTGTACAACGATAAAATGGAAAACAGGAATACTGGTAGTTGCGATGGCGCTGGTTTGTGGAGTCGCAAATGCACAACATTGGCATCGGCATTATTATTATCGTCCTGATCGGGTGGTGACTGTTGTGGTTCGACCTGACGTGACATCTTATGTCAGCAACCCTTTCAATCAAAAGGAACGATTGGCAATGGCTATAGCTTACTTGGAAACGCATAAGCACCTAGGCATCAGGCAATATGCAAAAATGACGGGACTTAGCATGGCCGCAGCAGAAGCTGAACTTGATGCTTTCGCTATGGATAAAAAAAAGCCTGTGCAACTTATTATCAGAGGGAAAAAGAAAGTGTATATAAAAAGACAATAGTGTATGAAGCGGATTTGGAAATTACTGATTTTAGGAATGGCCGTTATGTTTTTGCTGCAATCATGTGTGACCGTGCGCCGGTCCCACCGCCATCACCATCGCAAACATTGTTTTGTCGTTACGCAACGGATAGCCGATACGACCTTGTATAACTTTCTTCCTGCCGAATCTTGGGTGGTGTCAAAACCTGCTGTTTATGAAAATAAAGGATGACCGGGAACTGGTGATGATAGCAGCTAAAGAACCGGAAAAAGGATTTCGTTGTCTGATGGCAAAGTATAAGGATGCAGTTTATTGGCATATCCGAAGATTGGTAGTGGTTCATGAGGACGCACAAGACGCAACGCAAGAAACTTTTGTAAGGATATTCCGGTCGCTGTCTGATTTTAAGGGCGAATGTTCTTTCCGATCCTGGGTATACCGGATTGCCACCAACGAAGCCTTGCGTCTTCTAAACCGGTATCGAGACGATCGGGTATCGTTGAATGACTCTGTAGACGAGTTAAACAGTCTGATAGCTGACGAATATGTAGACTACAGCGATTTGGAAGTCGTGAAACTACAAAAAGCTATTTTAACGTTGCCAACTAAGCAACAGTTGGCTTTTAACTTACGATACTATGACGATTTGGGATATGACGAGATTGCCGGAATCATCGGTTCAACAGCAGATGGTGTAAAGTCCAGTTATCATATTGCCAAAGATAAGATTATTAAATATATGAATTCAAACAATTAGATGTATGAAAGAAGATTTTGATTTCAACCGCATAGGTAAGCGTCTGCCCTATACCACACCCGATAGTTTCTTGGATGATATAGAAAACAACGTATGGGAAACTGTAAAACAGGAGATGCAGCCTTCCGGACCCAAACGCAACTTTCGTCTTTGGTATTCTGTAACGGGAGGACTTGTGGCAGCAAGTATTGCACTATTAATTGTCTTCAACCTATTGCCCCATCATCCAAGGACTAATTTTGAAGATGTTGAAAAGGCGTTTGCCAATTTGAGTAGTAGTGATCAGGATTACTTGTTTGCAACCTATCAGAACGATTTGTTTATGAACGAATAAAAAACAAACAGACATGAAGAATATGATTAAAGTTCTTGTACTTGCAGTAGCAATGATTACTTTTAATGTGAGTACTTATGCCCAGAAGAGCGAACGACAGCGTATGACTCGGGAACAGTTGGCTGAAGCCCAAGCTCATTTTATTGCCAATGAGATGGCGATGGATGATACGACAACCAAGCAGTTTGTAGAAACTTTCTGCCAATTCCAGAAAGATATTTGGGCATTGGGTCCCCGTCCTAAAAGAGACTCTTCCCATCTTTCGGATAAAGAAGCTGAACAGGCGATGAATGAAAGATTCACTCATAGTCAAAAGATACTTGACCTAAGGAAAAGGTATTATTTGAAATATAGCAAATTTTTGACACCCAAACAAATTGAGAGAGTATATGAATTGGAAAGAAAGATGATGAATCGCCTGTTTCATCGCTCTCAAAATAAAGGAAACCATAAATAATTGAAGATTATGAGATTAAAAGCATTTAGCATATTTTGTTTATCGTTTCTTGTGATGTTTACCCTAACTTCGTGTGATAATGAAAACCTGGTAAACGAAGAGGAACTGAATTTTAGTGATGAAAATCCTGCCATAACTGTTCTTGCTGAACAAAAGGCAGGAAATGATGGATATGATGAAAAAGGTTTTTCAATAGTAAACTGCCTTAATTCACTGGAACTTCACAAGCTCTACAGTGGCTTAAAGCTAAACTTTCAACTGTCGGGAGTAACCAAGATAGAACTGGAAAGTGTAGACGGTTATGCCTTGTCCGGAACTGTTGGCATCCAATGGGACGAGACGGGACAGCCGGTTATCGGCGAAGCGGAAAATGCCAGTTCCATTTTGGTTTTTAATGCTCCCGATGAAAACGGTTTCACTCCAGGAAAAGACTACTCTATTTTCACCTTGCCTTGCGACCTCTACGGAGGATACCGGCTTTCCATTTACAAGGACGGACTGGTTGCCCACTATTTCGGAGTGCATCAGACTGTAGAACTGGGCACATTCATAAGCCCCGGTGATTTGGCAGAAAGCGAACTGGAATTTGACGACCCGGATGCGCCGCTCGTAGAAGAAGAGCGTCCGGAACTGGATGCCACAACTACACTCCTTCTCCGTCAATACCAACAGAACCAAACGGAAGAAAACAAGCAGGCATTATTAGATCAGATGGGAATTCGTTACGACAAGGTAGTGGCTCGAAAGAAAGCCAAGCTCCGCGAGCTGGAGAGAGAAGCTTTGACCCCGGATGTGGTGGAAGAAATGCAGGAGATTGTGGATGAGATGGTTGAGAATCGAGACATCCGACTCGAACAGCAGTTTCTGCGACTCATCGATCCTCGAAACGATGACAATCCCAATGACGCATGGATGGTGCTGCGAGGTGCGTCAGCTCCCAATGCCTACATCGGCTATGCACCGGTAACCAATGCAGAATATGCTGCCTTTAAAGAAGACTTCACCTATAATGAAGGACAGGACAATTATCCGGTAGTAAATATAACCATAGCTGAAGCCACGGCTTATTGCGATTGGCTTATGGCAAAAGACAATTCGCATAACTACCGTTTGCCGACCGACGAGGAATGGATTCTTGGAGCCGGACACATGCCGAAGGATGTTACGATGAACGCAGGTCGTGTGGAGACGGGACTGACAGCGGTAGATGCTTACAGCCAGACAACGGGTGCTTGTGGTGGTATCGACTTCTGGGGCAACTGCTGGGAATGGACTTCATCCATGGATGCAAATGGACAATACATCATCAAAGGCGGCAGTTGGGATTCTGAACGTGACGATTGCCGTAGTGAAAAATCGGATGTGGTAAGAATTGGTACACAAGGATATACCAATGTCGGTTTCAGAGTCGTAAGAACAGATTTCATTTAATTCCCTAATAACATACGGATATGAAAAAAATATTTTTAGCAATGGCTATTGCCATTGTGACGGGTACTGCTGTGTCCGCGCAAGACGATGACAAAGAAGATAAAATCGTGGTTTCAACCCACCAAACGGATAAAGAGGATGGATATGAGGGTCATTCGGCTAGCCGATGCGGTATCAAATTCAATTTCCAGCTTATAGGTGTGACAAAGGTAGAACTGGAAAGTGTCGATGGCTTTCCGCTTGCAGGCACGGCGACTACCCAAAAGACCGCCCAGGGAAAAACTGCAATCGATGATATGGTACATACAAGTGCCATTATAACGTACAGTTCAAGCAGCAAATCCGGATTTATACCCGGAAAAGACTACTACATTTCCACCTTACCTTGCAACCTTTACGGAGGATACAGGCTCTCTATTTACCGAGACGGACTCGTGGCGCATTATTTCGGTGTGCATCAGAAGGTGGAATTGGGAGAATTTATCAGTCCTGATGATTTGGTAGAGAGCGAGCTGGAGTTCGACAAGCCCGGCGCTCCACTCGTAGAGGAAGGACGCCCCAAGATGGATTCCAAGACACACAATCTATTTGTTCAATACCGTAAGAAACCTACGGAAGCCAACAAACAAGCGCTGTTGGATCAGATGTGTGTACGGTATGACAAAGTGGTAGCCAGAAAGAAAAACAAGCTCCGTGAACTGGAACGTGAAGCCCGGACTTACAGCATTGTGGAACACATGCAAGGTATTGTGGGCGAAATGGTGCAGAATCGAGAAACCCGCATCCAACAGCAATTTCTTCGCTTCATCGACCCTCGAAGGGACGAGAATCCGAAAGATGCCTGGATGGTGTTGCGTGGCGCATCAGCTCCCAATGCTTATATCGGCTATGCACCTGTCTCCAATGCCGAGTATGCCGCCTTCAAGTCCGGATTTACCTATGAAAAAGGACAGGACAACTATCCGGTTGTGAACATTACGATGAATGATGCCAAAGCTTATTGCAAATGGTTGACAGCACAGGACAGCAAGCATACTTACCGTCTGCCCAGTGAAGAAGAATGGATTCTTGGTGCTGGTCACATGCCTAAAGATGTGGCAATGAATGCTAACCACATTGAATCAGGACTGACAGCAGTGGATGCTTACAAACAGTCCACAGGTGCATGTGGAGGCATTGACTTTTGGGGAAACTGCTGGGAGTGGACTACTTCAACTGATGCTAACGGGCAGTATATTGTCAAAGGTGGAAGTTGGGACTCCAAGCGTGACGATTGCCGTAGCGAGAAATCAGATGATGTAAGGACAGGTGCGCAAGGTTATGCCAATGTAGGTTTCCGAATTGTAAGGATAGATACCTCTGAATCTATGTAATTTTTAACAAGCAAATGACGGATGTACAGGATATACCTATTTGGCCTGTTGGTTATTAATAGATAACTTTTCTTTGATATAGACCAAACTTCCTTTTTCCGGTTAGATAACTTCGTCTTCCTTCGTTTCAAACTATAAATGCAAGCTTTGTTTTTATAAATGCAAGTTCCGTTTATAAAAACAAAGCTTGCAATTTTATAAACGGAACTTGCATTTATAGTTTGGAATAGGGCAAAGACAACTTTACTATTAAGGGAAGAGATCTTTGCAAAGGGAGCAAAAGGACTTTTCTACTAATAGCTGATACGCTGTCTAAGGATAGATCGAATTTCTATCATGGTAACTTCTACTTCAACTGCTTGAGAAACTCTGTCGGAGTGATATTAAATTCTTTCTTGAAACACTTTGTAAAGTAGTTCGGATCTGATATACCGACGGCAAATGATGCTTCAGAGACATTCATACCATTCAGTAAATGAGTTTTAGCCTCTTTCATCTTGATGGTCCGTATGAATTGAGTGATGGAGCATCCGGTGAGTGATTTCAGCTTCATGTGCAACAGGCTGCGGCTGATGCGGAGATGGGCTGTGATTTCCGTTACTCCGAAGTCTTCCTTGGTGAGGTTCGCCATAATCAGTTCCATCAGTTCTTTCATGAATATTTCATCCCGCGGGTTGTTGGTTATTTGCTTGATGTTCAGTTCTTCTGCCTGTTTGAAGTGTTCAATACTCTGTTTCCGGCTCTTTTGGATATTCTGTACCAGCAGTTCCAGATTCTTGGCGTTGAAAGGTTTGGTGATATATGCATCGGCTCCTCGCAGATAACCTTCCGTATGGTCGTTTTCATCAGTCTTTGCAGTCAGGAGGATAACGGGGATATGGCTGGTCGTTACGTCCTGTTTGACACGTTCCGTGAATTCCAGGCCGTCCATCACCGGCATCATTAAATCCGATATAATGAGGTTGGGCAGCTGTTTGGCTATCTTCTTGCAGGCTTCTGCACCATTATACGCTCGTATAATATCATATTTCTCGCTGAATATACTGGCGAGGTAATCATTCATTTCTTTGTTGTCCTCCACAATCATAATAGATTCCCGGGCAGGATCTTTTTCTTTGTTGGTCAGCTTTTCGGGAATGAGTTCGATGGTTTCCTTGATTCGCTGGTTATATTTCTGTATTTCTTCGGTCGTGATGTTCTCGGACGAGCGTTCATCGGGGTTGTAAGCATCCTCGGATACATTCAGGGTAACGATAAAATCCGAACCTTTGTTGATTTCGCTTTCTACCCGGATTTCCCCTTTGTGCATGTGTATGAGCGAACGCGTAAGCGATAATCCCAGTCCGAATCCCTCGCGATGGTCGCGCTTCTCAACTTGGTAGTAACTTTCAAATATTTGTTCTTGAGCTTCTTTAGGAATCCCCCTGCCATTGTCTTTGACGGAGATTTGCACAAATGTTCCTTTCTCTTCTTTTATTAGTTTGGCACTCAACTTGACGTATCCGCCGGGTTGGGTATATTTAAATGCGTTTGAGAGCAAGTTATAAAGAATCCGTTCCAGTTTGGAAGGCGAGAACCAGACTTCCTCTTCGGTGTCTTCCAGATTGACGATGAAGTCAATTTCCCGTTCCCCGGCTACAATGTCGAAGATGTGCGACAGTTCTTCCAGAAAGTGCATGATGTCTCCCTTCCGGACGCTGATACGCATCTGTTTCATCTCGATTTTACTGAACGTCAATAGTTCATTAATCAGATAATTCATCCGGTTGGCGTTTCGGTAGATGACTTCCAGTTTCTCTTTATCGTTGTTGCTGATTTGTGGCTGCTGGATCAATCGTTGCAGAGGCGATAGAATCAGGGTCAGCGGTGTTTTCAGGTCATGGGAGATGTAAGTGAAGAAATTGATCTTCTGTTGATTCATATTCTCTATGTTGACGCGTTGTTCATGCTCCGTTTTCAGTCGCATGAGCAGGATGATACGCGTTTTGGTATATCTGTATGCGGCGTAAATGATTAATAGGAAGAGTAGTGCATAAACTAAATATGCTCCCGGTGAGAGCCACCAAGGAGGAAGGACTCTGATGGCAAGGTCCTTTTGGCCCGTTTCGTCCCAGTGGATACCATCTTTGCTGGCTTTGATCTTTAAGATATATCTTCCTGAAGGCAGATTGGAGAAGCGTACCTGATGCTGGTTGCCTACAAACTGCCAGTCCTTGTCGATACCTTCCATTTTCATCGCATATTGAGTGTTGTCGGTATATTGATAATTCAGGCCGGAATATTCGAGACGCAGGGATTGGGCTTGTTCGTGCGTCAGGGTGATCTCTGTCAGTTCGGAGATAGAGGAAGGGATGAATGCTTTCTCATTGTTGGGCGACATATATTCGCTGTTGCTCCAAATGGCAGTCAGTGCAATGTTGAAACGGGGATTGACGGAGCGTACCTGTTCCGGGTAGAAAGAAATCATACCGTTGATAGTTCCGAAATACAATTCTCCGTCAGGCTTCTTGCAGGCGGAGGAGTAGTTGAACTGGTTGATGGGTAATCCGTCGGCCGTGGTATATCGGTCAATGCTTCCTGTTTGGGAATTGATACAACAAAGTCCGTTTCCGGTACCTACCCAAACATTACTCATCTCATCTTCAATGATACCTTTGATGGCGTTGGATCCCAACTGTTCTTTACTGTAAAAGGCGATAATGTTACCGTTGCGGTCTGATACATAAAGCCCGTTGTTGTCTGTACCTATCCATATCCGTTGATGTGAATCGGGGTAGATATAGGTGATGTAGAGATTGGTGTGCGGCAGGATAGGGAGCGAGGTTACTTTCAGTGTATGGGTATTGATCTGAAATATACTGCCTTTTCGGGTTCCTGCCCAAAGTATACTGTCATTAAACTGTACCAGGTTAAAGACACGGAGAGATGAAATTTTTTCCGGGCGGGAGTTTGCTTTCTTCCTGTTGATCAGGAATAAGCCGGAAGGGCCTCCGTACCAGATATGATCGTTCTTGTCTTCGATGATGCAGAAGCCGGAAGAAACCTCATCCGACAATAGATTATAGTCCACCGTGCGGTTTAGATGCGGTATATAGTGAAGAGCTCCTTTCAGGAACAGTCCGAGCCACAAGCTGTTATCTTTGTCGAGCCATAAAGAATGTATGTTCTTGGCGTAGATTTGCATTTGCTTGTGCAGCCGTTCGGCACGGGTGATTTCCTTCTTATTGTCCAGGTAGTTCAATCCGCCATCTTCGGTGGCGATGTACAGACCGTTGTCCGGAGCATTGATAATCTGGCGGACAGCCTTTCCGCTCAAATGATTGAAACTGGCTCCGTATGGATATATCTGGAACTGGTCGGAACCGAATATATAATAGTTGACTCCTCCGAAATAGGTTCCTACCCACATATTATGAGCCTTGTCCTGATAAAGGCTGTAAATGGGAGAATCGTTCAGCGCACTTAAATCCCGTTCCGATTGCTCGTAATGTGCAATCAGTTGATAGAGTTTGTTGAAGACAAAGATGCCATACTCCGTGCCTACCCATATATTCCCCGTATGGTCGGTTGCCGCACACCGGAAGTCTTTCACTTCAAGGTCTTTCGAAAGATTACACAGGGTATTGCTTTGTATATGATAGACGAAAAAATCGTTGTTAGTATTAAATAAAAGCTGGTTGGACGAGATCAGGACAGCATTGTTGCATTGCTGTGTAAAAGGCTGGATGAGAGTCGGGAGGGAAACGAACTGTTTCTTCTCCAGACTGTATCGCATCAGTCCTTTGTTGGTGTCTATCCATAAGGTTTTGTCTCCGTCCTCCGCAAGGTATCTCACATGAGGTTTTTCTTCATCGAGAAGAAAAGGAACGAACAAGCTGTCTTGTTCATTGTAGCGATAGAGTCCGTTGCTACAAGCTGCCAGAAGCATACCATCGCTGGTGTTCAGGAAACAAACATCATCCTTAGTGTTCCCTTTAATCTGGTAACGGCTGAAATCTTCTGTCTCGTAGTTATAGCTGCAGATGCCCTGATCGGTAGAGATCCATAGAATGTTACGGAGCGAATCGTTATATAAGCGTGTGATGAAATTGTGGCGGAGTGAGGTGCTGTCGGCCTCATTATGTGCGAACAGGTTGATATTATAACCGTCATATCGGCACAATCCGTTGCGTGTACCAAACCAGATGAACCCGTGGTTGTCCTGGGTGATTGCATTGATCGTATTATGCGGGAGTCCTTCAGCTATACTTAGCTGTTTGAAGCGTATATTATTATATTGAATCTGTCCCGTCGACAAGCTTGTATTTAAGAGCACGAGACTAAATAAGAGCACGAATTTAAGTAAGGTGGTTCTCATGGCTTTTCTGATTGATTTTCACGACCTAAAGATACGTCTTTTTTTGTTTTGAACAGTCGTAGAATTGTTCAAACGGGCAGCACTCATGTTCAGTTTGCCGCTTCGCTACAGATTTTTATACATGATTGCAGGTATTAAGCATTATTTTTCTGTTTTTCTTGGATAGAAAAGACCACATTTGCAATGTGAAACTCTAAAAACAAATGCTATGAATCATTCGACATTCAAATCCTTTACGTTTGGTATCGGTCTGTTTTTCACATTACCTCTGGTATATGGGAATAGTTCCTCTCCGTCTTCTTCCGATGGAACGTTGTATATCAATAAATCGAAAACCCACAAAGTGGCTCCCGTAAAGTACGGTTTCCATTATGAAGAAATAGGAATGATGGGCGAGGGTGCCCTGCACGCCGAACTGATACGTAACCGTTCGTTTGAAGAAGCTACACCGCCTGCCGGATTATCTGTGAAGAACGGTCTTTATGAAAATGTTCCGGCTCCCCGCGTTAAAGAGAAAAAAGTGTTTCAGGCCGATCCGCTGATTGGATGGACGACTTATCCGTTATCATATACTCCTGTATTTATCAGTCGCACGGATGAAAATCCGATGAGCGGGGAAAATAAGTATTCGATGCTGGTTAATGTCACGGAAGATATTGCGAACCATCCGGATGCCCTGATTCTCAACCGTGGATATTATGGAATGAACCTGAAGACAGATACGTCTTACCGTCTTTCCTTGTTTCTGAAGAACAGGAATTATTCCGCTCCGTTACGTGTATTTCTAGTTGACGAATGGGGACAACGGGTGAGCAATGTGATCGAAGTGAATGTAGGGAATCGGGACTGGACAAAATATACCGGTGAACTGAAACCGGAAAAGAACGTCCGGCGTGGAATGTTTGCCATACAACCGATGTCGAAAGGGCAATTTCAGATAGATGTCGTTTCCCTGTTCCCGTCCGATACCTGGAACGATGGAAAATCCGTATTCCGTAAAGACATTGTTCAGAACCTGAAAGAGTTTTCTCCCAGCTTTATCCGTTTCCCGGGCGGATGCATCGTGCACGGAGTCAATGAAGAAACGATGTATCACTGGAAAAAGACGCTCGGACCGATTGAAAATCGTCCGGGACAGTGGAGCAAATGGGCGCCTTATTACCGTACCGACGGAATCGGCTATCATGAGTTTTATGAATTGTGCGAATATGTGGGAGCTGATGCGATGTATGTGATGCCTACGGGTATGATTTGCAGTGGTTGGGTGAAGCAAAGTCCACAGTGGAATTTCAGACACATTGATGTCGATCTGGACGCTTATATCCAGGATGCGTTGGATGCCATCGAGTATGCCATTGGTGATACAACTACGAAATGGGGAGCTGAACGGGCAAAGAACGGTCATCCCGCTCCTTTCCCGCTAAAATATATCGAGATTGGAAATGAAGATTTCGGACCTGTGTATTGGGAGCGTTATGAGAAAATCTATCAGGCGTTGTCCGCCAAATATCCTGACTTGATTTATATAGCCAATAGTGTCATCCGTGTAGTCGGAAGAGAGAATGATGACAAACGGAAGGATATTCCCAATTTTGTCAACCCGAAGAATGTGAAAGTGTTCGACGAACATTATTATAACTCAATCGAATGGGCTTGCGAACAGCATTATCGTTTTGATAACTACAAACGGGGTGTTGCCGATCTATTTATCGGCGAATTGGGAATCAACGGAAAATATCCTTATAACCTGCTGGCTACCGGAGCCATCCGTATGTCAATAGAACGCAACGGCGATTTGAATCCCTTGTTTGCTGAACGTCCGGTGATGAGGCATTGGGACTTTCTGGAACACCGTATCTTCCTGCCGATGTTGATTAATGGAGTAGACAGTAGCGTAAAGACTTCCTTCTTCTATCTGGCAAAGATGTTCAGGGATAACACGTTTGACGTGTGTCTGGATGCAGCGATCAAGGATATAGAAGGTTTGCAGAACATCTTTGTTACGATGGGATATGATACGGCCAGCAAACAATATATCCTGAAACTGATAAACCTGCAGGATAAAAAAGTCACTCTACAACCGGAAGTTTCCGGCTTCAAACGTCCCATCAAGGCACATAAAACAAGCCTGGTACTGGTTCCGGGAAAAGAAAACACACCGTTTGCTCCGAATGAAGTCCAACCGGTAGAGACGGAAGTCGGGCTGGACCTGAATCAACCGTTCGAACTGGAGGCCGCTTCCATGGTTGTATATCGTTTTAAATAGGATCTTTTAAATAAGAAATAAATAAAATGAAAACAATCTTTTGTATCACAGGACTTGCCATACAAGGTTTGGCTATGTCAGTCCAGGCGCAAACCGGCAAACCGAATATTGTGGTTATTATGACCGATCAGCAGCGTGCCGATTTGTGCGGCAGGGAAGGTTTTCCGCTGGAAGTGACTCCCTTTGTCGACCGTTTGGCGCAGGAGAATGTATGGTTCAATAAGGCATACACTGTGATGCCGGCCAGCTCTCCGGCACGTTGTTCCATGTTCACCGGGCGTTTTCCTTCCGCCACTCACGTACGCACGAATCACAATATCCCCGACATCTCCTATCAACAGGACTTAGTGGGCGTATTGAAAGAAAACGGATATAAAACAGCATTGGTTGGCAAGAATCACGCTTACCTGAAACCTGCCGACTTGGATTTCTGGTCTGAATACGGACACTGGGGAAAGCACAAAAAGACGACTCCCGCAGAGAAAGAGACTGCCCGTTTCTTGAATCAGCAAGCCAGGGGGCAATGGTTGGAGCCATCTCCCATCTCGCTGGAAGAACAGCATCCCACCAAAATCGTGAACGAAGCACTGGCATGGATTAAACAGCAGAAAGAAAATCCTTTCTTCGTATGGGTCTCTTTTCCGGAACCTCACAACCCTTATCAGGTATGTGAACCCTATTACTCCATGTTCTCCCCCGATAAGCTTCCCATCTTAAAGACCTCCCGCAAAGATTTGGCAAAGAAAGGAGAGAAATACCGTATTCTGGCGCAACTGGAAGACGCGTCCTGCCCGAACCTGGAACAAGACATGCCTCGAATCCGTGCCAACTATATCGGAATGATCCGGTTGATAGACGATCAGATCAAGAGACTGATCGAATCATTGAAAGCCAGCGGACAATATGAAAACACCATCTTTGTCGTACTCTCCGACCACGGTGACTACTGGGGGGAATACGGATTGATCCGTAAAGGAGCCGGACTTTCCGAAAGCCTCGCACGTATCCCGATGGTATGGGCAGGATATCACATCAAGAACCAGCCTGCCCCTATGGATAGCCACGTATCGATAGCCGACCTTTTCCCCACCTTCTGCTCTGCCATCGGTGCCGAAATACCGGCAGGAGTTCAGGGTCGTAGCTTGTGGCCGATGCTGACCGGAAAAGCTTACCCTAAAGAAGAATTCTCCAGCATGGTCGTACAACAAGGCTTCGGAGGAGCCGATGTCGGACTGGATGCCTCCTTGACTTTTGAACAGGAAGGAGCACTGACTCCCGGCAAAATAGCCCACTTCGACGAACTGAACACCTGGACGCAAAGCGGTACCTCACGCATGATAAGAAAGGATGACTGGAAACTGGTTATGAATCATTATGGCAACGGAGAACTCTATAATTTAAAGAAAGATCCTTCGGAAGTTCATAATCTGTTTGGCGAGAGGAAATACAGCGAAATTCAAACAGAGCTTCTGACCCGTTTACTGGCATGGGAGTTGCGTTTGCAGGACCCGCTGCCTCTCCCGCAAAGACGTTACCATTTTAAACAGAATCCATTTAATTATCTCCACCCGGAACACTAAAAAATAAGAAGATTGTACATACCTACGGATATTAAAAACATGATTCCATGAAGTCTGCCCCGCAACGGCCTATTTTTGTATCCGTAAACATAAAACAGAAATATATGAAATTGATTTTGCGATTAGGATTGATCTTGTTTACAGGATTTATTTCCATCTCTACAGCATCAGCACAGTTATATGGAACGGCAGATACAAACGCTCCGGAACTACGTGTTCCGACATCTGTAAAGCCGGCATTTGATTATTGGATGAGGGACACTTGGGCTACGCTGGGTCCCGACGGTTATTATTATATCACAGGAACGACCTCTACCCCCGACCGTTACTTTCCGGGACAGAGACATTGCTGGGACTGGAACGACGGTTTGTACCTGTGGCGTTCCAAAGATATGAAGTCTTGGGAAGCCAGAGGACAAATATGGTCGATGGAAAAAGACGGAACCTGGCAAAAAAAGCCGAAAGTATATAAAGCAGGAGAGAAATATCAGAAGAAATCCATCAACGGTGATCCGATGGACAACCGCTTCCATGCAGTGTGGGCTCCGGAAATGCATTATATCAAAAGCGCGAAGAACTGGTTTATCGTTGCCTGCATGAATGAGTCGGCAGGTGGGAGAGGTTCTTTCATTTTGCGGAGCAAGACCGGAAAGCCGGAAGGACCGTACGAGAATATCGAAGGTAATAAAGACAAAGCCATCTTCCCGAATATCGACGGAAGTTTGTTCGAAGATACGGACGGCACTGTCTACTTTGTCGGGCACAACCATTATATCGCCCGTATGAAACCGGATATGAGCGGATTTGCCGAGGAACTGAAAACATTGAAAGAGAAAAAATATAATCCGGAACCGTATATTGAAGGAGCGTTTATCTTCAAATATGATAACAAATATCACCTCGTACAGGCTATATGGTCGCACCGTACGTCGGAGGGAGATACCTATATCGAGAAAAAGGGAGTAACCTCGCCGAAGACACGTTATAGTTACGACTGCATCATCTCGACAGCCGATAATGTGTATGGTCCCTATAGCGAACGCTACAATGCCATCACGGGAGGAGGACACAACAATCTTTTCCAGGATAAGGATGGAAACTGGTGGGCTACCATGTTCTTCAATCCGCGTGGGGCACAGGCGGCGGAATATAAAGTGACGTGCCGTCCCGGATTAATTCCGATGATCTATGAGAATGGTAAATTCAAACCCAACTTTAATTATAATACCAAATGAAAACTTCTTTATTGATAGCAGGCAGCCTGGCTCTGGTCCCGATGACGTATGCGCAGGACAAACCGAATATTATTATCATACTGGCAGACGATTTGGGCTTCTCCGATCTCGGCTGTTTCGGTGGTGAGATTCATACACCAGTACTGGATAAACTGGCAAAGAATGGCGTCCGTATGACGCAGATGTACAACAGTGCCCGTAGTTGCCCGTCGCGTGCCAACCTGTTGACGGGACTTTATCCGCATCAGACGGGATTGGGACACATGGACGGCAGTCATCCTGCCTGGCCGAAAGGATATTCCGGTTTCCGTTCCAATTCGGACAACGTCACGATTGCAGAAGTCCTGAAAGATGCCGGATATTTTACGGCTATGTCAGGAAAGTGGCATTTGGGGAATAAGTCGAATCCTATTCTTCGTGGTTTCCAGGAGTATTACGGTTTGTTGGGCGGATTCAACTCTTTCTGGAATCCGGCAGTATATACCCGTTTGCCGAAAGACCGTACGCCCAGACACTATGAGGAAGGAACTTTCTACGCTACCAATGTGATAACGGATTATGCGATTGACTTTATCGACCAGGCACATCAGGAGAAGAAACCGTTGTTCCTGTATCTGGCCTATAACGCTCCCCATTTCCCTTTGCACGCACCGAAAGAAGTGACCGATAAATATATGTCTCTCTATATGCAGGGATGGGACAAGATTCGTGACGCCCGCTGGAAACGGATTGTGGACCTGAAACTTATGCAGGGAAAGCCGGCACTTAGTCCGCGTGGTGTAGTTCCCGAAAGTCTGTTTGAAGATGAAACGCATCCGCTACCGGCATGGGATTCATTGACGAAAGATCAGCAGACCGACCTCGCACGCCGTATGTCCATTTTTGCCGCTATGGTAGATGTGATGGACGCGAACATCGGCCGGGTAGTGGATGAATTGAAGAAAAACGGTGAGTTGGACAATACGTTTATCATGTTTATGTCCGATAACGGAGCTTGTGCCGAATGGCACGAATTTGGCTTCGACAAACAGACCGGAGTCGAATACCATACCCATACCGGAGAAGAACTCGACCAGATGGGTTTGCCCGGAACCTATCATCATTACGGTACAGGCTGGGCAAATGTCTGCTGCACGCCGTTCACGCTCTATAAACATTATGCACACGAAGGAGGTATTTCCACTCCGTGTATCATTTCCTGGGGTAATCATGTGAAGAACAAAGGCGGACTGAATCATCAGCCTGCACAATTCTCCGATATCATGTCTACCTGTGTGGAACTGGCAGGAGCCACTTATCCGAAAGAATATCAGGGAAGAGCGATTCTGCCTACGGCAGGTCAGTCTATCCTTCCGATTGTGAAAGGAAAGAAGATGCCCGAAAGATATATTTATGCCGAGCATGAAGGCAACCGCATGGTGCGTAAAGGTGACTGGAAGCTGGTTTCCGCCAACTTCAAGGGAGATGAATGGGAATTGTACAACATCAAGGAAGACCGTACCGAACAGCACAACCTGATCGGTAAATATCCTGAAATGGCAAAAGAATTGGAAACAGCCTATTTCGAATGGGCGGACAAGAGTGATGTACTGTATTTCCAGAAAATGTGGAATACCTACAATAAGAATCGACGGAAAGATTTTAAAGAATATAAAACCCGCTAATGCTTATGGATAAGAGAATCTTACTAACTCTGGCTTTAGGAGCCATGTCGCAGGTGTTTACCCATGCATGGGAGCCTAAAGGAGATAAAATTAAAACAGTATGGGCTGAACAGGTGACGCCGGAAAATGTGTGGCAAAGTTATCCCAGACCACAGTTGCAACGGGCAGAATGGATCAATCTGAACGGATTGTGGAAGTATGCCGTAACGGATCAGAACACGCCTCGGAAGAATGTTTCCTTTGAAGGGGAAATCTTGGTCCCGTTTGCGATTGAATCATCTCTGTCCGGAGTGCAGAAAACATTTCTTCCTACGGATAAACTATGGTATCAACGTGAGTTCTCCTTAGATCCTTCCTGGAAGAATAAATCTGCTATCCTGCATTTCGGAGCAGTGGATTATGAATGTCAAGTATGGGTGAATAACCGGTTGGTCGGTACGCATAAAGGAGGAAACAACCCGTTCTCGTTTGATATTACTAAATACCTGAAGAAGAGTGGTCCTCAAAGCATTGAAGTAGCCGTCACCGACCCGACGGACACGGAGTCTATCTCCCGAGGAAAACAGCAACTTAACCAGGAAGGTATCTGGTACACGCCTGTATCGGGCATTTGGCAAACTGTGTGGCTGGAAGCGGTGAATAAAACCTATATTCGTCAGGTACTTCCTTCCACTGATATTGAGAGAAAATCCGTGAAGCTGGCTTTCGATATAATCGGAGCCAAAGGCAATGAAGAAGTGAAAATAGAAGTGTTGGATGATGGCAAAGTAATCAAGACGGTGGAACAGAAGTTGAGTAATGCGATGGAGATAGACGTTCCGAACGCTGTCTTATGGTCTCCCGAATCTCCGAAACTGTATCATCTAAATATTGTCTTATCCAATGGAGGACGTGTTTTAGACCGGGTAAAGAGTTACTTTGCCTTGAGAAAAGTAGATGTCCGTAAAGATGAGTGCGGATATAACCGTATTTGCCTGAATAACCAACCCATCTTCCAATACGGTCCATTGGATCAAGGCTGGTGGCCCGACGGATTGTTGACTCCTCCTTCCGAGGAAGCGATGTTGTGGGACATGGTGCAATTGAAAAAGATGGGATTCAATATGATCCGTAAACATATCAAAGTAGAACTGGAGCAATATTATTATTACGCCGATTCTCTGGGATTGATGATGTGGCAAGACATGGTTTCCGGTTTTGCTACGTCAAGGAAGAAGGAGGAACACGTCAATCCGTTGGCTACTACTGATTGGAACGCTCCCGAAGAACACACCCGCCAATGGCAAAAAGAAATGTTCGAGATGATTGACCGTCTCCGTTTCTATCCCTGTATCACTACCTGGGTGGTTTTCAATGAAGGATGGGGACAGCATAACACGGTGGAAATCGTAAATAAAGTGATAAAATACGACGATACACGCCTGATAAACGGAGTGACCGGCTGGACGGACAGAGGCGTAGGCGATATGTACGACGTACATAATTATCCTGTCACTTCCATGATTCTGCCGGAGAACAACGGCAACCGCATTTCCGTACTGGGAGAATTCGGCGGCTATGGCTGGGCGATCAAGGAACATATCTGGAATCCGAATATGAGGAACTGGGGGTATAAGAATATAGACGGAGCAATGGCTCTGATTGATAGTTACGGCCGTCTGGTATATGATTTGGAAACGCTGATTGCCCAAGGGTTGAGTGCGGCTGTTTATACACAAACCACAGATGTGGAGGGAGAAGTAAACGGCCTGATTACTTACGACCGGAAAGTAACTAAAATACCGGAAGGCTTGTTACACCTGATGCACAACCGTTTGTATGAAATCACCCCTGCGAAAGCTGTTACTTTGATTGCAGACAGTCAGAACGGAAGCAAGAATACCCGCCTTGTCAGTCTGAACGGTCAGGAGCTGAAAATGACTTCTTTGCCTTTCGACTGTCCCCCTCGTTCTACGGTAGTATCAGAAGCTACTTTTAAGGTGGATAAGGATTTCAGTCATCTGTCTTTATGGCTGAATGTTGCCGGAGAAGCAAAAGTATGGCTGAATGGAGTGGAAGTCTTTGCGCAGGAGGCAAAGCAGACCAGGCAATATAATCAATACAATATCAGCGATTACAGCCGTTACTTGCGAAAAGGAAGTAATTTGTTGAAAATTGAAGTGAAAGATAGCAAGAAGATGAGATTCGATTATGGGTTGAGGGCTTATTAATCAGATTCATATTCTACTTTGTGAGTTTCTTGCTATAAAGTTGAAAGGCAAGTGAATATCTGCAATATCAAGTTAATGTATGAGCCCCATAGCGATGTCACTATAGGGCTCATTAACTATCATTTTTCCGGCTCACTCGTATGGGCACATTTCTTTATAACAAACTTTCTTATTGAAATTTCTTATCTTCTTCGAGGAGCTCCTGGCTACATTGCTCCGGTGCTAGAGGGGTAAAGAGTTCTATCAGGTTTTCTTCGGGATCGCGCAGGTATAGGGTACGCATCCCCCAATCGGGCATATCCGTAGGTTCGGTGATAAACGTCACGCCTTTTGCTTTTAGATCGGCAAAAGTTTCGTCGAGGTTATCTACACTGAATGAAACCATTAATTTCTCACGCATCGCAACGGGCTGTTGCTTATCTGCATTGCCTACCGCAGGTGCCATCCAGTCGGATACAAAAAGGGTGAAGCCTTCTATCCCGTCAGCTACTTTAAAATTGGCATATCCGCTATTTTCATCTCCCCAGGATGGCTCTAATCCGAGTTGTTCGGTGTAGAACTTGAAGCATTTGGCGAAGTCTTTCACTAATAATCTTACGTTGCTGAATCTCATGGTTTACTGATTAATAGTTTGTAATTTGTTTCTTATATCAAAATGCAAATATAATCATTCTATTGGATAGCGTTTCAAAAAACTGTATTTACCTCATTAGTGCATAGAAACGAGTTAAACGGTGCGCTAATGAATGGGTCCAGGGTGAGGGGTGGTGAGGGTAGATTTATAACTTTCGTATTTTTTTTTGAGGATAAAAAAGGAGATAGTATAGAAAATAATAAA
>NZ_CP083673.1:1585854-1815831 GCF_025914115.1 Bacteroides sp. DH3716P
GCTAACTCGTTACCACTGTTTCTCAAATACTCAGTTAAATGTTTATTCTTCAAACGGTTATATTAAACCGTTGAAAATCTAAAATAAAAGATAATCATATTATTATCACCCGGCCTGTCGTTCAGAAATCGGATAAGAAACGGCGTATCAATGGTGTCATCAGCGATGTCAATGATGAATTGTTAATTGGAGTATCGGTATCAATTCCCGGTACTAATATTGGCACGGTGAGTAATATGGAAGGGAAATTTGAACTGGAAATACCGGAGGACGCTAAGAAATTGCAAGTGTCTTATATCGGTTTTGACACGCAGGAAATTTCATTGTCGCCTGGCAAGACGACATTCAACATTGTAATGGGAGAGAATGTGAAAATGCTTTCAGAAGTAGTAGTGGTTGGTTATGGCACACAAAAGAAGGTGAACCTGACCGGTTCGGTTGCTACGGTAAATTTGGAAAAGGAATCACTTTCCCGTCCTTTGGTCAGTGCTTCGCAGGCGTTGAGCGGTATGACAGCCGGTTTGCAGGTGATGCAAAGCTCCGGGACTCCATATAATGAAGGCTTTTCTTTCAATATTCGGGGAGTAGGTACCCTGAACAGTTCTTCACCACTCGTGTTGGTGGATGGGATGGAACAAAGTCTGAATAATGTAGATCCCAACGATATTGCTTCTATTTCCATCCTGAAAGATGCGGCCTCGTGTGCTATTTATGGTAACCGAGGGGCAAATGGGGTTATTCTGGTTACTACCAAAACCGGACAAACAGGAAAGGTCAGCGTATCTTACAATGCTACTTTTTCACTGAATCAACCTACCAAACTGATAAAAACGGTATCTAACTACGCCAAGTATATGGAATTGATGAACGAAGCTGCTACTAATATAGGAGAATCTGCTCCTTTCAGCGACATTACCATCAATCAATGGCGTGAAGCTGAAAAAGATCCGAATGGCATTTCTGCCTCCGGCTATCCTAATTATGTAGCTTATCCCAATACGGATTGGTACGATGAGATATATAGTAATGACTGGATGATGAAACATTCGCTTTCCGTCACTGGGCAGGAGGGACGTACCGGATATAATCTTTCTATATCTTATACTGACAATCCGGGATTAATCAAGGATACCGGATACCAACGCTATTTTTTGCGTGCCAATGTTTATTCGGATATTACTAAGTGGTTACGTATTGGTACTCGCGTATGGGGGTATCACACTGACCAGAAGAAAAGCGATACCGGTTCACTCACCAATATCAATACCCAAAAAATGATACCGGGCGTATATCCATATTATGACGGAAAATATGGTGCGCCGGAAGCGAACGAGGAAGATCCGCAATCTCACAATCCTCTGTGGGACATGGCACAATCGGAAGGGCATATCAAAAACACGCAGTTCTTTACTACTTTCTATGCCAACGTGAAGTTTCTGAAACACTTCTCATACGATGTTAATCTGAACTATAAAGATTACCGTTATGAATCGATGTCCGTAAATACGGATTATGGGAAATATAGTTTTAGTACAGATCAGTGGATAGCTGCCCCCAAAGATCCTGCCGATTTGTATACCCGTATGGCGTATGTCCGTGAAAACCATTGGAAATTAACGCACTTGCTCAACTATAACCAGACTTTTTATAAGCATGATATTGGTATGTTATTGGGCTTTGAAGAAGAACGTTTTGTCAAACGGACTACCGACACTGCCAAACTTGGATTAATAGATTCGTCTGTGGGTGATTCAAGTTCTGCTACTACTCCTTCTTCCATAGGTGGTACAGGTGAGGAATTTACATCCCGTTCTTACTTCGGTCGTATTAACTATGCTTTCGACAGCCGTTATTTATTCGAGGTTAATATGCGTTATGACGGTTCCTCCCGTTTTGCTCCGGATAATCGCTGGGGGCTTTTTCCATCTTTCTCTGCCGGGTGGAGAATCTGTGAAGAGAGATTTATGAAAGGACTTCCTATCGACAATCTGAAATTACGTGCTTCGTGGGGTAAGTTAGGGAACAATGCGATTGGTAACTATGAATGGCAGGCTGTGTACAACTCGGCAAAGTACGCGTTTGGAGGTAGCCTTAATAATGGTTTGGCAATTACTTCTATTTCTAATAACCTGTTGGAATGGGAAAGTACTGCTATTACGAATATTGGTATCGACTTTGCAACTTTAAGAAACCGTCTGACATTCGAGGCTGAATTTTATAATAAAGTAACGGATGGAATCTTATATCGCCCTGATATGTATATGTCTCTCGGGACAGCCAGTGGCCCTCGTCAGAACATTGCGGAAGTGACTAACCGCGGTATTGAAATGACCCTGAATTGGCAAGACCGTATCGGTAAAGTAGAATATCGTGTATCTGGTAACTTTGCCTATAACCAGAACAAGGTCAGTAAATACAAAGGAGAGCTGCAGCGTGGCTGGGTGACAGATGAAAACGGGAACCGTGTTTATCAAACCAATATCGGCGATGTCTCTACCGGAGGATCTACCCGTGTAATAGAGGGTAAAATGATTAATGAATACTATATGTTGCAACCATATAAGGGCAGTGGAAACGGTTTTAACGCAGATGGAACAGTCAATATCAACGGTGGTCCGAGAGACGGAATGATCCGTACGGTAGACGACATGAAATGGCTGAATGCTATGGTAGGGGCAGGGTATAAGTTCTATCCGCGTCAGAACGTCAGTAAGAGTGGCATTTGGTATGGTGATTACATCTATGCTGACTTAAATGGCGACGGTGTATATGGTAATGACGCTGATAATGAGTTTCAGGGATGCTCCAATGTGCCCAAGTATAACTTCGGTCTGCAGGCAAGCGCTAATTGGAAAGGCTTCGATTTCTCCATGAACTGGTCCGGTGCGGCAGGTTTCAAGATTTACTACTATCGTTTGGCATTGAACAGCAGTGCTACCATCAAAGGATATGCTATTGGGGAAGCAATAGCAAACGATCACTATTTCTTTGATCCCAAAAATCCCAATGATCCGCGCACGAACTTGAGTTCAAAGAATCCTCGTTTGACAAATAACTCCGGTAACGACCAAAGTGGTATGACACAGTCATCAGTACATTTGCAAAAAGGGGATTATATTAAACTGAAGAACCTGACTATCGGATATACATTGCCTGCTGTCCTGTCGAAAAAAGTATATGCACAGAATATCCGTTTCTTTGCTTCCGGTGAAAATTTATTTACCATTACCGGGTATGAAGGAATGGATCCGGAAATGCGTACCGCAGTGGGATATTCTACTATGAGACAATATGCATTCGGTGTAAATATCACTTTCTAAACTTACTCTAAAACGATTTTATGATGAAAAACAAAATAAAAATATTTCGGAAATTAGTAAGATGTGCATCTATTGCCTTGCTGTCTTTCTCTATGGCTGGATGCGGTGCGGACTTTTTAGATACTACTCCTACCAATAACATAAGCGGTAGTAGTATCTGGACGAAAGCAACTTTGGCCGAACAGGCTGTTATCGGCGTATATAATGTCTTTCTGGATCAATATTGTCCTAACTCCGGCATTTTGGATTCGCACCGGATTCCATGGGATGCTTATTCTTCTGTGATGGATACAGACAAGAACTGGATTAAGCGAATGCCTAATTGTACAGGAGCAGCTACTCCCTCAAGTGGCCTGTTCAGTGATATTTATAAACGTTTTTATACTTTTATCTATCGTGCTAATGATGTGATAGATAATATTGGTCAGGTTCCTGATATGTCGACCGGAGAGAAGCAACGGGCTATCGCCGAATGTAAATTCTTGCGTGCATTTGCTTATATGCGCTTGAATATCTTGTATAAAGGAGTGCCGTTATATATGAATGCAATCACGAGTCCTGAAAACGGTAACAAAGCCCGTTCTTCAGAAGCGGATGTTTGGGCGGCTGTACTCCAGGATCTGACAGATTGTGTGAATGAACCCAATCTACCGGGTAAATATAATTCGGGTGACTCTAACTATGGACGGGTAACCAAAGGAGCTGCTTATGCATTACGCGGACAAGTATATATGTGGCAGAAGAATTGGGAGGCGGCGGTTGATGATTTTAATTCTGTGGCTGACTGTGGCTTCGGGTTATATACTAAGGCCGGTGCTACCAGTTATAAGCAGTTGTTGAAAATAGCAAATGAACAATGTGAAGAAATGATATTCTCTGTGCAATGCATCAAGCAATACGGCTACTCCAATACAAGGAACATCACTTACGGCAACCGTTGTACAGCAGGTTCTATGTGGAATAACTATTTGCCTAATCCGCATTTTGTAGAATCTTTTGAGACGGCGACCGGAGAAAAGTTTAATTGGGATAACTACTTGCCGGGCTATAGTGCGATGAAAGAAAAAGAACGTGTGGTGTTTTTTCTACGCGATGGACTGTCTGCGGCGGAAAAGGAACGTATGGCTGCCTATGGGGCAGATATGAACAAATATCTGGATAGTGGCAATGAAGCACGTATCAAAAAAGCTTACGAGAGCCGTGATCCACGTCTGCAAATGGCTGTCATTACCCCTTACGCACAATACAATGGCGCTTCTTCTGGAATAGCTCATACTTATACATTGCGTTGGCCTTATCGTGGCTCCGACAGTGCAGAGCCTTTTGATATCCGTACTGATACAAACGATAAGTTTTACTATCTATGGAGAAAGTTTGTTCCTGAAGGTCTGGAACAGACAGAACGTGATACTTATGGATTGGATATTCCATTAATACGCTATGCGGAAGTATTGCTCCTGAAAGCAGAAGCGCTAAATGAATGGGGAAGTACCCATGAAAGCGAAGCAATCAGATGTGTTAATGAAGTAAGACGTCGTGCAGGGCATGTCGAATTGAATAATGCAACTTATCCTGCTACGAAAGTTAACGGGCAGAGTGATTTGCGTGAACGTATCCGGAATGAGTATTACTGGGAAATCGGTGGCGAAGATTCCATGTATTTCCATGAATTGCGTTGGGGAACGTGGAAAGATAAGAAGTTTGATAATAATCGTAACGGTCTGATGCAGATGTGGGGTGAAACGACTTATACCTGGTACTGGTTGGGAGATCAGTGCTGGAGCTGGCCTATTCCTGCTAAAGAAATGGAAATGAACTCGAATTTGGAACAGAATGAAGGTTGGATAAATTAATCTTAGTTTTAACTAATAAAGTATATATGAAAAAAATATCTTTTTTAATTGCGACAGCATTGTGTATCATGGCATGTTCCGGTGGCTCTGACGAACAACCGGATGGGCCGGGTAACGGTAATGGAAATGGGGGTGGGGGGAGTACCCCTAATCCTGTTTCATTCTCCAATCCTATAGTCGGCAAACAGTTGCCTGATCCGACTATAATCCATGCGGCAGACGGGAACTTTTATTTGTATGTTACCCAACAGGATAATATCTATATTCCGATTTACAAATCTACTAATATGACACAGTGGACTTATGCTGGGGCAGCCTTTCTGCAAAAACCGAACTGGCAGCCGGACACTCGCTTATGGGCTCCGGACATTAACTATATCAATGGTAAATATGTGCTCTATTATACTCTCGGGCACTGGGACTTGCCTAAGAATAGTTGTATCGGGGTGGCGGTCAGCGACTCTCCTGTAGGACCTTTTACGGATCACGGAAAACTTCTTGACTACAATTCTGGTACTATGCAGTGCATCGACCCTTGTTATTTTGAAGATAATGGTAAGAAGTATCTTTTCTGGGGAAGTTATAATAGTACTTCTAAAGGCTATGAAGGAGGTATCCGTTATGTAGAGTTAAGTGCTGACGGTCTATCCATTAAAGGTGCTGTTTCCGAAAAGATAGCGGGTCCTTCAATAGAAGGCATCATGGTTCATAAACGCGGGAATTATTATTATCTATTTGGCTCTACGGGTAGTTGTTGTGAAGAGGAAAGAAGTACGTACCGTGTAGTGGTGGGGCGTTCTAAAAATATCGAAGGTCCTTATGTGGGTAAAAACGGTACTGTGATGAAAGAAAATAGTAGTTATAATGAAGTAATTCTACAGGGTAATAACCTGTTTGCCGGAACCGGACACAATTCCGAAATTATCACGGATGACGAGGGTAATGACTGGTTCTTCTATCATGCCTGGCAGAAAGCGAAAATAGATAATGGTCGTCAATTGATGTGTGACCGCATACAATGGAGCAGTGATGGCTGGCCTTATATTACTAATGGCACACCGGCATCCGTATCTCGTGCACCTGTATTTAAAAACGAAGAAGAAAAAGAGTAATCTATGAAACTATTCAACTATTTATTGGCCGGGATATTGTGTGCTTCTGTCACTTGTCTCCCGGCGCAGCATCGGGCTGATCCCCAGAAATTGGTCAATCCGGAATCCTTTTCTATGATTTTGCTCGGTGATCCACAGGGATATACCAAGTATGATATTAACCAGCCGCTTTTTGATCTTTGTACCGCATGGATTGCGGACAATATAGAGTCGCTTAAAATTAAAGCTGTCCTTTGTACAGGCGATTTGGTGGAGCAGAATGATAATAATGTATTAAACCGTAAGATGCTGAACCAGACCAGTCGTGAAATGTGGGAGGCAGCATCGCAGGCTTTGAAAAGACTGGATAACAAAGTACCTTATATTATTGCCGCAGGCAATCATGATTATGGATACAAAGCCGCAGAAAACGGTCGTACTTATTTTCCTGATTATATTCCTTTTGAACGAAATTCTACCTGGCGGAATATCTGTGTCAGTGAATTTCCTAATCGTGAAGACAGGGCGTCTTTAGAGAATTCGGCTTTTGAGTTTGATGAGCCGGGATGGGGAAAGATTTTGGTTATAGCAGTAGAGTTTGTGCCTCGTGATGAAGTGCTGCAATGGGCGAAAAATTTGGTAAACAAGCCGGAATACAAGAATCATAAGGTGATTTTTATCACTCATTCTTATCTTGATATAGGTAATAAGCGCGTTACGAAAGATGGGTATAAGATTTCTCCACAAAACTCGGGGCAGGCTATTTGGGAGAAACTTATTTATCCTTCTTCCAATATCCGTCTCGTACTTTGCGGACATGTGGGAAGAGGCACCGGTGAATATGAGAATAATGTGGCTTATCGGGTGGATAAGAACAGTGCCGGGAAAGATGTATCACAAATGACGTTTAATGTACAATATGTAGGAGGCGGTCCGGAAGGGAACGGAGGGGATGGTTGGCTTCGCATTCTGGAATTTATGTCGGATGGTAAAACGATCAAAGTACGTACTTATTCTCCCTTGTTTGGGATTTCAAAATTGACCAGGCATCTGGCACATCGTACGGCACCTTACGATCAGTTTGATATTATATTGGAATAACTTGACCTAGTAAAAATACTCTTAATAGAAATAATGTAGATGAGAAAAATTGTATGTTCTTTAGTGATACTTATTAATAGTGTTTATCTATTTGCACAGTGGAAACCGGTTGGCGGTCGAATTATGACGGAATGGGCGGCGAAAATAGATGTTGAAAACGTGTTGCCCGAATATCCCCGCCCAATTATGGAACGTGCTGACTGGATAAATCTGAACGGATTGTGGAATTATGCTATTTCTCCGGTAGGTCAAGCTATGCCACAAAGTTATGATGGTCGGATTTTAGTTCCTTTTGCTGTAGAATCAAGCTTGTCCGGAGTGGGGAAAAGTCTTGGGGAGAAGAATGAACTTTGGTATCAGCGTCAATTCTCGGTTCCCTCCAAATGGAAAGGACATAGGATCTTATTGCATTTTGGGGCTGTTGACTGGAAAGCGGATGTTTGGGTAAATAAGGTAAAGGTGGGACAACATACAGGAGGATTTACTCCTTTTTCTTTTGATATCACGCCTGCCTTGCTGAATGGGGAAAATGAATTGATCGTGAAAGTGTGGGACCCGACTGATAAAGGTCCTCAGCCTAGAGGAAAACAGGTTAGTAAGCCGGGAGGTATCTGGTATACTCCTGTCAGTGGTATTTGGCAAACAGTTTGGCTAGAACCCGTGCCAATCCGGTCGATTGTCAATATCAAAACGACTCCTGATATTGACAGGAATAAGTTGACAGTAGAGGTTATGACAGATCATCAGATGCTTTCAGATAAATTGGAGGTGAAGGTATTAGAAGGAAAGCAGTTGGTGGCTGTAGGAAGTTCCGTAAATGGTATTCCGGTTGAAATTGCTATGCCGTCTGATGTAAAGTGGTGGTCACCGGATTCTCCGTTTTTATATGATATGGAAATTTGTCTGTATTCAGAAAATAAGTTGATCGATAAGGTTAAGAGCTATACTGCCATGCGTAAATATTCAACGAAACGCGATAAAAATGGAATTGTACGTCTACAATTGAATAATAAGGACTTGTTTCAATTTGGTCTTTTAGATCAGGGCTGGTGGCCGGATGGCTTGTATACGGCACCTTCGGATGAGGCTTTAGTATATGATATTCAAAAGACAAAAGATTTTGGATATAATATGATTCGCAAACATATAAAAGTAGAGCCTGCCCGTTGGTATACGTATTGTGATCGTTTAGGGGTTATTGTGTGGCAGGACATGCCGAGTGGCGATAAGAATCCCGAGTGGCAGAATCGGAAGTATTTTGAGGGAACAGAATTTAAACGGTCTGCTGAATCAGAGGCTATTTATCGTAAAGAATGGAAAGAAATTATCGACTGCCTTTACTCTTATCCTTGTATTGGCACATGGGTACCTTTCAATGAGGCTTGGGGGCAGTTTAAAACCCCTGAAATAGCAGAATGGACAAAGCAATATGATCCTTCCCGTTTAGTGAATCCTGCCAGTGGAGGTAATCATTATACCTGTGGTGATATGCTCGATTTGCATAATTATCCCGGTCCGGAGATGTATTTATATGACGCACAGCGTGCAACTGTACTCGGAGAGTATGGAGGAATTGGTTTAGTGCTGAAGGAGCATCTTTGGGAGCCGAATCGTAATTGGGGGTATGTTCAGTTTAGTACTTCCAAAGAAGCTACTGATGAGTATCTGAAGTATGCTAATATGCTGAAGGATATGATTGCACGTGGATTCTCGGCTGCTGTTTATACACAGACTACAGATGTTGAGATCGAAGTGAACGGATTGATGACATACGACCGCAAAGTAATAAAACTGGATGAACAGAAATTGAAGAGGGCAAATACGGAAATTTGTGAAAGTTTAAAGTAAGAAGCCGGATTAGCTATTTGGCTGAACAAAAAACTCATCTGTAGCCATTCGAATTATAGATATAGTTTGCAATATTATATAATTGAGAAAACAGAATTCAGATACTTTCTTTGTATCTGGACTCTGTTTTTTTTGAATATATAATTCTATCCATTCCTTCATTTTTCAGTGAAATGTACCAAAATTGTCCTTCATTTGGATTATTTAGGTCGGTCAATTCTATTTAAATGCACTACTTTTGCCATCAGGAAAATTAATCACTTAACAAATAATCCCTGTATTATGAAAACAATTCTTAGCGCATTAGGACTTTCCCTATTGATCTTTACGAGTTGCGGTGGACAAAAAAAGGTTGAAGTAGACTTTATTCAGGACAACATCGACAACGCTGTGGCACAGAACACAATCCAGACGGACATTATTGAGAAGTCCGGTAAAATCTTGAATCCGAGAACAATCAACGAAGATGGGAGTATCTCTTACATACCGATGGAAGACTGGTGCTCCGGTTTCTTTCCCGGTAGTATATGGTTGACTTATAATCTGACGGGTGATAAGAAATGGTTGCCGCTGGCTGAGAAATATACAGAAGCTCTTGATTCTGTGAAATATCTGAAATGGCATCATGATGTAGGTTTCATGATCGGTTGCAGTTATTTGAACGGCTATCGCATGGCAGATAAGAAAGAGTACAAAGACGTCATTATAGAAGCTGCCAAATCATTGTCCACTCGTTTTCGTCCGAATGCAGGCGTTATCCAGTCATGGGATGCCGATAAAGGTTGGCAGGGAACACGGGGATGGAAATGTCCGGTGATTATTGATAATATGATGAATCTCGAACTCTTATTTGAAGCAACAGCTCTTTCCGGAGATTCTACTTTCTACAATATTGCAGTGAAACATGCTGATACAACAATGGCTCACCACTTCCGTCCGGACAACAGCTGCTACCATGTGGTAGATTACGATCCGGAGACAGGAGAAGTGCGTAAGAGACAAACTGCACAAGGATATGCCGACGAATCGGCTTGGGCTCGCGGACAAGCATGGGCTCTGTATGGATATACTACCTGCTATCGCTATACCAAAGATAAGAAATATCTCGACCAGGCACAAAAAGTCTATAACTTCATCTTTAATAATAAGAACCTGCCGGAAGACCTCGTACCATACTGGGATTATGATGCTCCGAATATTCCGAACGAACCGCGTGATGCTTCTGCAGCAGCTTGTACAGCCTCTGCCCTTTACGAACTGGATGGCTATCTGCCGGGCAACCACTACAAGGAAACGGCTGATAAGATAATGGAAAGTTTGGGCTCACCTGCTTATCGCGCAGAAGTTGGAACAAATGGAAACTTTATCCTGATGCATTCGGTTGGCAGTATTCCTCACGGTCAGGAAATTGACGTTCCTCTGAACTATGCTGACTATTACTTCCTGGAAGGACTGATGCGTAAAAGAGATTTGGAAAAGAAATAAGAAATAGACAATGAACGGTAAACAGTGAACGGTGAATGCTTAGCGGATTCTGACGGAACATGTTTACCGTTTATCATTCGCTACTTATTATCTATAACTTTCTATTGACCGTTTGTCATTTACCTGTTTTAATTATTTATCATAAACTATCATGAATAAACCTATAAACCTTCTTGTAGGAGGCTTGACGCTCTTTGCCGCACAAGGTTGCAAGGCTCCGAAACAAGCGTCCCAACAAGCGGAGCATCCTAATATAATCTATGTATTTCCCGATCAATACCGTAACCAGGCGATGGGCTTCTGGAGGCAGGACGGATTCCGGGATAAAGTAAACTTTGAAGGAGACCCCGTGCATACTCCTAATCTGGATGCCTTTGCACGTGAATCTATGGTCTTGTCGTCTGCACAGAGTAACTGCCCGTTGAGCAGCCCTCATCGTGGAATGTTACTGACCGGTATGTACCCGAACAAAAGTGGTGTACCATTGAATTGCAACTCTACACGTCCGATCAGCTCCTTGCGCGAGGATGCGGAATGTATCGGCGATGTGTTCAGCAAAGCAGGTTATGACTGTGCTTATTTTGGTAAACTTCACGCTGACTTCCCGACTCCGAACGATCCCGAACATCCGGGACAGTATGTGGAAGAAAAACGTCCGGCATGGGATGCCTATACACCGAAAGAACGCCGGCACGGCTTTAACTACTGGTATTCTTACGGAACATTTGACGAACACAAGAACCCGCATTATTGGGATACGGATGGTAAGAGACACGATCCGAAGGAATGGTCACCTTTACACGAATCAGGCAAAGTCATTTCTTATCTGAAAAATGACGGTAACGTACGTGATACCAAGAAACCTTTCTTCATAATGGTGGGCATGAATCCTCCTCACAGCCCGTATCGCTCCTTGAATGACTGTGAAGAGCAGGATTTTAATCTTTATAAAGATCAGCCTCTGGATAGTCTGTTGATTCGTCCGAATGTCGATTTGAAGATGAAGAAAGCGGAGTCTGCACGTTATTATTTCGCTTCCGTTACCGGAGTAGACCGTGCTTTCGGACAGATTTTGACGACATTGAAAGAATTGGGATTGGATAAGAATACAGTCGTAATCTTTGCTTCCGATCATGGTGAGACGATGTGTAGCCAGCGCACTGATGATCCGAAGAATTCCCCTTATTCTGAATCCATGAATATTCCGTTCCTGGTTCGTTTTCCCGGTAAGATTCAGCCGAGGGTAGATGATTTATTGCTCTCCGCTCCTGATATTATGCCTACGGTGCTTGGCTTGTGCGGACTGGATGATTCTATTCCGGCGGAAGTGCAGGGACGTAATTTCGCTCCTCTTTTCTTCGATGAAAAGGCTGAAATTGTTCGTCCTACAGGTGCACTGTATATTCAGAATGTAGATGGTGATAAAGATGAAAATGGATTGGTGCAGACTTACTTCCCTTCTTCAAGAGGTATCAAGACGGCTCAATATACATTGGCGTTATATATCGACCGTGATACGAAGCAATTGAAGAAAAGCCTCTTATTCGATGATGTAAAAGATCCATATCAACTGCATAACCTGCCTTTGGAAGAAAATAAGGAGATTGTGGCACAACTTTGCGGTGAAATGGGAGCTATGTTGAAGGAAATTAATGATCCTTGGTATACGGAAAAGATTCTGTCGGATCGGATTCCTTATTAGCGATTAGTAATTTATAAAACGCTGATTAACTCAAATAAGTGCCAATTTTAGGAGTAAATCTCTGCGACAATAATAGGTGTTAATCCGCATCCGCGTTTAAATTGAAAATAGTAATGAAAAACAGTTGTTTTATAGTATTATTCCTTTTGGGAATCATTCCTTCAGCTTTCGCTCAACTCATCGGATTTGAAGAAGAAGTGCCCGAAGCATTTACAGTTTCCGGAAAGGGAGAAGTGAAAATCTCTTCTCTTTTTTACAAAGAGGGTGAAAGTAGTCTGGAATGGGACTTTCAGCCCGGTTCTACGCTGGATGTTCAAATTGCTCCTTTATCGTTGAATACGAGAAACGAGAAGCAGTTCGGCATTACCTTGTGGATTTATAATGAGAAACCGCAGCAGGATTCTATTCGTTTTGAGTTTCTGAATAAGGAGGGAGAAGTCTCTTACTGGTTCTCTTATCGTTTGCAGGCAGCAGGCTGGCGGGCTTGCTGGATCTCTTTTGAGTATATGCAGGGCGACAAGAAAGATAAGAAGATCGTAGCCTATCGGCTGGTTGCCCCGCAACGGAAGGGACGTATCTTTCTTGACCGTCTGATTTTTCCGGAAAAGAAAATGAATCTTCGTACCACTCCCGACCAACAGTTGCCTACCAATAATGGGCTGTCTAATCGTGACCTGTGGCATTGGTGTCTCGTGTGGAAATGGGAACAACAGTCGTATGATATTCCTCTGCCTTCTAAATTGACAAGCGAACAAAAGAAGGAGCTGAAGACTATCGAACAACGTTTGACTGACTTTCTGGAAGTGAAAAAGGCTCCGCAAGGACCGATTAATGCTGCCTATAAAACATTTGAGAAAGCGGCTATCAGTCCATCCATCGCTGGGACGGGATTTATAGGAACTCCTATTGTTGCTCCTGATGAACAGGACAAGAAGAAAGGAGAAATGTCATGGAACGATATTGAAACGATGCTTTCCGGCTTTGCCTATGATGCTTATTATAACCAGAACGAAACATCAAAGAAAAACTACTTTACCGTATTCGACTATGCTATCGATCAGGGATTTGCATACGGTAGCGGTATGGGTACCAATCATCATTATGGTTATCAGGTACGTAAGATATATACAACTGCCTGGCTGATGCGTGATGCTATCTATAAACATCCTCATCGGGATGCTTATCTCTCCACATTGCGTTTTTGGGCGGCTCTGCAAGAAACTCGTCAGCCATGTTCTCCAACACGTGATGAATTGTTGGATTCCTGGCATACGTTATTGATGGCGAAATTTATTTCCGCTATGATGTTTCCCGATGCAAGGGAACAGGCGCAAGCTTTGAGCGGCTTGTCACGTTGGCTATCTTCTTCTTTGCGTTATACTCCGGGAACGATCGGTGGTATAAAGGTAGACGGTACGACTTTCCATCATGGCGGTTTCTATCCGGGATATACCACTGGAGTACTTGCGACTGTAGGAGAATATATTGCATTTACCAATGGTACAAGTTTTGAACTGACCGAAGATGCGCGCAAACACATGAAATCAGCCTTTATTGCTATGCGCAATTATTGCAATTTCTATGAATGGGGCATCGGAATCAGTGGCCGTCATCCTTTTGGAGGGAAGATGGGAAGCGATGATATCGAAGCATTTGCCAATATCGCTTTATCTGGCGATTTGTCCGGTCAGGGAAATACGTTTGATCGTGGTCTGGCTGCCGACTATTTACGTCTGATACGCAATAGTGATACTCCGAATGCGCGTTTCTTCAAGAAGGAAGGTATTCAACCGGCACAGGCTCCACAGGGATTCTTCGTTTACAACTATGGTTCGGCAGGCATTTTCCGTCGTGCGGACTGGATGGTGACATTGAAAGGGTATACCACTGACGTATGGGGCTCTGAAATTTATACGAAAGATAACCGTTACGGACGTTATCAGAGTTATGGCTCCGTGCAGATTATGGGGAAAGGAAATCCCGTGTCACGTGCCGGAAGCGGTTTTGTGCAGGAGGGATGGGACTGGAACCGTTTGCCGGGTACAACTACCATTCATTTGCCTTTCGATTTGCTTGATAGCCCATTGAAAGGAACGACTATGGCACGCTCCAAAGAGAATTTCTCCGGAAGCAGTTCTTTAGATGGTAAAAATGGAATGTTCGCTATGAAATTGGCAGAACGGGATTATGAGAATTTCACACCAGACTTTGTGGCCCGTAAATCCGTATTCTGTTTTGATAACCGGATGGTTTGCCTGGGAACAGGTATTTCGAACTCCAATGTGGATTATCCTACGGAAACGACTCTTTTCCAGACAAAATATAATGGTAAGGAGCCCAAAGTAGGAGAGGATAACTATTGGCTTCATGATGGTTATGACAATTATTATCATGTAGTGGACGGAACCGTTCGCGCACAGGTGGCAGAACAGGAATCACGGCACGAAAAGACGCGTGAAGTTACTAAGGGAAAATTCTCTTCTGCCTGGATAGAACATGGCAAGGCACCGAAAGAGGGGACTTATGAATATATGGTATTGATACAGCCTTCTGCTTCCGATCTCGACGAACTGCGTAAAACTCCTGCATACGAGGTGTTGCAACGCGATCAGACTGCTCACGTTGTTTATGATAAAAAGACTGGTATCACGGCGTATGCCGCTTTTGAAGCTTATCAGCCTGCCGCTGATAAAGTGGTCGTCGCTATTCCTGCGGAAACAATGGTGATGTATGCAAAAGAATCTGATAAGGGTATCCGTTTAAGCGTCTGTGATCCGAATCTGAATATAGAAGAGAAGACGTATACAACGAAAGAGCCCAGTCGTCCTATTACTAAGGAGATACGGCTTAAAGGACATTGGAGATTGACAAGCCCGATGGAAAATGTCCGGTTGGAACAGCAGGGAGACCAGACCGTACTGACAGTAACCTGTCAGCATGGACAGCCGGTCGAAATGCTCATGGAAAATAAATAATTAGTGAATAAGATAAGAGAAAACAAGAATTTAAAGAGAGGTATTAGTCATCATGTTTCTATGAAAAAAGAGAAGACCGGTTCATGGGGAGCCGGTCTTCTTTGTATTTACACGGTGCGTTGAGCACTTTCTTTTCTTGTTACTTATTCAGTCTCCATTCGAAACCGTCTTTAGTATCTTTGATTTCAAATCCGAGTGCTGTCAGTGCGTTGCGGATTTTGTCGGAAGTAGCCCAGTCTTTGTTGGCTTTCGCTTTCATACGTTGTTCCAGTAACATATCTACTACCTTGCCGTAAGCTGCTTCACGACCATCTGAAGAGCCTTTTTCTTCTTTCAATCCCATGATGTCGAAACTGAACAGATGGAATGTTTCTTTCAGGTCTTTCAGGTCTTCGGCGGAGATGGTGGCATTACCGGCAATGATATTGTTTATAATGCGGGCGCCTTCGAAAAGCTGTGCGATGACAATCGGTGTATTTAAGTCGTCATTCATTGCTTCGTAGCATTTAGCGCGCAGTTCTTTCACGTTGATTCCCTCTGAAGTTGCCGATGCGGGAGTAATCTTATCCAATGCGTCAATGGCTTCCATCAGACGCTGCAGGCCTTTTTCGGATGCTTGCAGTGCTTCATTGCTGAAATCTACCGTGCTGCGGTAATGAGCTTGCAGGATGAAGAAACGGATTGTCATTGGTGTGTAGGCTTGTGCCAGCAGCTTATGAGTACCGGTGAAGAATTCGTCCAGCGTGATGAAGTTGCCAAGTGATTTACCCATCTTGGTTCCGTTGATGGTAATCATGTTGTTGTGCATCCAGTAGTGAACCATGTCATCACCTTGTGAGGCTACCGATTGTGCGATTTCACATTCGTGGTGAGGGAAAATCAAGTCCATTCCTCCTCCGTGAATATCGAAGTGTTCACCCAGGTATTTGCGTCCCATAGCGGTACATTCGGCGTGCCATCCGGGGAAACCATCGCTCCATGGAGACGGCCAGCGCATGATATGTTCAGGTTGTGCCTTTTTCCAAAGGGCAAAGTCGGCGGGATTGCGTTTCTCGCTTTGTCCGTCGAGGTCACGGGTGGTATTCAAGACGTCGTCCAGATTACGTCCGGAAAGTTTTCCGTAGTGGTAATCTTTATTGTATTTGGCTACATCGAAGTAGACGGAGCCTTCGCTTTCATAGGCATATCCGGCATCCAAAATCTTCTGTACCAGTTGGATTTGTTCAATGATATGTCCTGAAGCATGTGGCTCAATGCTTGGAGAAAGTACATTCAACGCTTCCATTGCTTTATGATAGCGGTTCAGGAAATATTGAACAACCTCCATTGGTTCCAACTCTTCCAGACGTGCTTTCTTGGCGATCTTGTCTTCTCCGTCATCGGCATCGTGTTCCAGATGACCTACGTCGGTAATATTTCGTACGTAGCGTACTTTATATCCTAGGTGGGTGAGATAGCGGAATAACACATCGAAGGTTATAGCCGGACGGGCGTGTCCTAAATGGGCATCTCCGTAAACAGTCGGTCCACACACATACATGCCTACATGAGGTGCATGAAGCGGTATAAACAACTCTTTCTTTCTATCTAAGGTGTTGTAAATGGTAAGTTGATGTTCCATAACATTTTATATTTGTTTTATTGGAATCGCAAAGTTAGTATAAAATCTGAATATGCGCCCTATCTTTAATCGGTTGATTTTAAGTGTCGGGTCGTTTTTACCAGTAATGTGATTTGTTTCCCGGTATGAAACTAACAGTTTCACACCGAGGAACCAATAGTTTCATTCCTTGAAACCAAAGGTTTCTCACCGAGAAACTAAAACTCTGCCGGCATGCCAGTAAATGTTTGGCTATTGTTGATTGCAAAACTTCTTGATTGCTTCTGCTACACCGTCTTCTTCGTTACTTAGAGTGATGTAATCTGCTGCTTTCTTTACAGGTTCTTGAGCATTTCCCATGGCAATCCCCAGTCCTGCAAACCTAATCATGGATAGGTCATTATATCCATCACCTATGGCTATAACTTCTTCACGCGCTACTCCTATTTCTTTTAATAGGACGGCCAAAGAAAGAGCCTTGTCGATACCTTGCGGGACTAATTCGAGAAAATAGGGTTCTGAACGGAAAACATTAATGCGACCTTGTAACCGGAGACAAAGTTCGGCTTCAAGTGGAATCAGTTTATCGGCATCTCCTACGATGAGGCATTTGGCTACGGGAAGCGTGATGTCTGTCAGGAAGTCATTTGTCTCCCGAACTGCCATTTTATTGAGAAAGGCTTCTTTTAATACGTATGGATCTTGAGAGTTTTCGGTTATTATCTCTGCTCCGTCATAGGTTAATATACTTAGTTGATGGGTACGGGCACATTCGTAGAGCACTGGAACAACTTCATTAGGCAACACATTTTCATATACCATCTCTTGTGTTTCCCAATTAATGATTTCTCCTCCGTTATAGGACAGGATGAATCCACCGAATTCATTCATACGTAACTCATTAGCTAATGGCACAATACCATAAGTAGGTCGACCGGAAGCTAATACCAGTCGTATTCCTTGCTCTTGCATACGTATCAGAGTTTCCCTGTTGCGGGGAGTGATTTCCTTTTTAGAGTTGGTGAGTGTGCCGTCAAGATCGAGCACGATAAGTTTGTATTTCATGTAGGGTTGTTTTTGGATGCAAAGATAAATTAAAAAAGTTTTTCTGCAAGGTGGTGGGGGAAAAGATGTGGTTTTAGCTGAAATTGCACTGTGATAGTGCAATATACAAAAAAAGGATACCTGTAGGGCATCCTTTTTTGTATTGAGAAACGTGAGTTTATAGTTTATTGGTTAATAGTAGACCCGAATCCTGTATATGCATTGTCTGGTATAAAGATGCCTTTATCCAAATCCATTGAAGTGAACGGACTATTTGCCAGGCGAAGTAATTGTTCTTCGATTGGGTTGGTAGGCTTAACTGTTGCGCCAAAACTATTCCATTTATTTGTTTCGGTAAGTCCATATGCTATATTATCTTTCACATCGAATTCTGGAGTACTTTCTGTTTTATAAATACCACACATTGTAGCGTCACTATTCATGTTGGGATCTGCATAGAAAATATTTTTCGAGATCGTCATCTTTGTAGCATCGTAGAATTTTAGATGATAGTTCTTCCCTACATAGTTTACAATGCTATTATTACAGAAGGATACTTTTATTTGTTGCTGGTCGGGGGTTTGTACAATCTTGTTATCCCATGAAAGAATCTGTCCGGCAACAGATGTTTTATTGTATACAATGTTATTTTCAAAAGTAAACATTTGCATTGCGTCTAAGTGTGTTGTTTTGTAGATATTGAATATTAGAATACCATCTACTGTAGTATTTAATTGGAAACGTGAATTCTTTGCATAAATATTCTTGATTGTATAAGTTGCTACATTGTTATAATAAAAGTTCTTTTGAATATTAGTTATTTCACAGTCTTCGAACACAAAGTCTTCAAAATCTGCAGTAGCATCTGCATTACAGAACATATACTTATTATTACCTCCACTAGCATCAATTTTAGTTAGGTCTAATTGTATATTTTTGAATATCAATTTACCAGATTTGAGTTTCCACAAAAGCTCTGGTTTCAGTATAGGTTTACTGTCACTATATCTTCCGATTATAACAACTGTTCCTGTGATTTCAGCAATGGATGGTGTGTTAAAATCATAAGCTCCCTTTTCCAAGAAAATAACAGTTTGTTCTGTCTTTTGATGGATTAGGTTTCTGATATTAGAAGCACTCTCATCAGAGCCATCTAATAATATAGCTTCATTTGCTCCTTTTGTTATAGAAACATTTCCAATAGTAATATTCCCATTTGTATTGTACTCTGTGTAGAAGTCTTTGGATTGTGGGGTATCTATAACTTTAACCTGAATCTTTGCAATCATAGCATACTTTCCACTTGTTGCCAATACCGCAATATCAGTACTGTTATCAGCTGTTGCACGAGTCATCATCTTTGCGCTTGATGCAGGAGCAGTAACAACCAATACATTTTCTTTTCCAGCTTCCTTAGAGAATTTAGCACTCCAGCCTTCGGGAGCAGTAATCATTGTATTTTCTACTCCTCTCACGGTCATGGTAAACTCTTTCACTTCACCTGCCGAAAACTCCTGTACTTGTTTTAAATCTTCGGCTGCAAAACTACATTCGAAATCACGAACGATAGGGATACGTATGGTTGGAGCATCTTCACCTGCAAGTACTAAGACCAGTTCGTTGTTTTCTACTGTTACACTCTTGAAGTTTTTGTCTTCTGTCGGAGCAGAACCGTCACCGGTTGCGCTGACTTTGTCGTTAGTTCCTTCTTTGTATATATAACTATAATTCTTTCCTCCGTCATAGCTAACCTGCCAGTAACCTTCACTATCTACATTGAATGTAGGAGTCTTACCACTCTCTCCATTAGCTTTCACAGGTTGTCCGTTTACAGTCAGACGCTCCGGAGTTTCATTTTTGTTGTAAAGAACAGTCCAGTAGCCTTCTGAATCGATACCGATAATAGGGCATAACAGGTTATTGTCGTTTTTCATATATAGATTTACTGTCTTTCCATTGCTCAAAGTGAGTGTGTAGGAATCAGACTTTTCCTCTATATTAGTAATAAATGTTCCTTCATTATAAAGTTCGCGAAGAGCTTCAGTATTACTATTTATATCACGTACTTGTGTTTCGAGTGCGGTAACGCGCTTTTTCAGTGCGTCTACATCATCTTCCAAATCGTCAATGTTGGTACATGCTACCAGGCATACAGCCAATAACATGAACATACTCCATACTTTTTTCATGATTATATTGTTTTAAAGTTATTATTTTAAAGAGGATAGCCAGGAAGGAACATATCCCAAACGTTTACGTAATTGAGCCTCATAGAGTGAATATGGTTCCACAGCAGTTCCGTTACTTTCGAGCCGCTTCATTTGAGTATCATCAAAATCTAAAGGACTTCCGTGGAAACCGACAATGATAGGAGGCATAAATTTCCACCAAAAGCCGTTACCATCCCACCAGGTAAATTTACCTCCTGTATCGATGTCCTGGTCTGTTTGTGCATTTGTTGCGTAGAAATTCCATATTGTCAGATTCTCCATGTGATTAGGCATTTGAGCAGAGTCTCCTCCTTGTCTCCAATGCATGAAACCACCGGAACAGCAGTCGATTAGTGTTGCACGTGGCTGTGTGGCATGTGATTCAAAGCAAGAATCATCTCCCCATCTAACATTCCATATTACAGCACCCATACTTTGCTTTGAAACGCCGCAAGCGTGATATTGGCCAACGTTCGTTTTATATTCCATCAATGTGCTTTCACCTTCTCCTTTTCTAAGTGTGTAGCCATTGCTGTTTTCAGTTACTTTTCCAATAAAGATACGGGAAGAAGCCTGTGAACGGATAGAGGCGTGTCCACGATTACCGCCAATAGTGATGTCATAAGCAGAACAGTTGGCAGAATTTGTGATTGACATGGCTTCACTAACACTCTCAAAATTAACCCGGCGCATCCACGAATTGGTCAGACGCACAAAATCGATGAGCTTAAAACCACCATCGTCAATGTCAGAGCCGTGATGGATGAATTTTTCTTTGGCATGTCCTTTGAATGTAAGGTCTTCTACACCCACATTGGCATAATTGGCGAATTTATGTACATTCCATCCCCAATCTTTATTGATGGCGTGCATGATCGGCTCTTTGAAGGTGACACTATTACCACTGATTTTCTCAATCTGATGATATTCGTATATCTGAATCCCTTTTGTCTTGATATTGGGAGTACCGCCTTGCTGTATCTTAATATCTTCCCATTTGTGTGGATATAATTCGGAGTTAATTACATTGTCATCCGTATTTTCCAATACAAGGCATACCCAACTGCCTGCGCTTACTCCGGTTAAACTGGCTGTTATGGTTCTGCTGCCTATGGGAGCATCTTCAGTGATAACACCTATTGATTCTTTTAATCCTGTATTGTGTTTGAACTCCATCATGACAGGAGCATTCCACATTTCTTCTGTTGGTTTCGGAGAATTATTTGCAGCAGTCATTTCGAGTGTTGTTTTGTTTCTTCCGGCTCCTTTTAAAACAATATCACTCATTGATATACGAATTCTGCGATCTTTAGAATCCTCATCTTGCAGGATATAATTTCCTTCGGGGAAGTAGATAATAGCTTTAGCATTTTCCTTGATATATCGGTCGGTCATATTGAGGTCTTCTTGCTTTGTTTCACTTGCTATTTCTTCCAATACCTTCATGAAAGCTGCTCTGTCAGATTTGCCGTCGTTTGGGATAGCTCCGTATTTGGGATCTGTAACATCATATACTTTATATCCTTGTGCTATTAATGTTTCTGTTTCAGGAGGTGCTATTTCACCATGTTTATATCCGGCGTATGAAAAGTCTAATAACACATTCTGTTGGTCAGCGTTAACAAACTGCTGCCAGGCTTCTGCTCCGGCTTCGCTGGAAAGTTGTTTAACTTCAATAGATACAATACGGATATAATTCTTTGATGAAGTCAGTACAATTTTAATAGTTTCTTCCATATCCTTTGTCGCAGTTGCTTGTGGTGTGATAGTTAACAAGTTCTCGGATAAAAGAACATTCCATCCTTTGGGAGCTTGTACTACGGCTTGTTGTACGTCATTCTGTTCTACTTTATATTCCTTATGATTCTCATTGGGGGCGAAAACCTGCACAGTTTGTTCGCTGTCGGCATCATTGAGACCATAAATTATCAGTCCAAAGGTGTCATCTACCGGAAAGGTATATGTTTTTCCTCCATCGGATAATGTGAATGAGAAAGTATGGTTTGCTTCATTATATTCTACCTTACTGAATATACTGGTTCCTCCCTGACTTCCACCTTCGGCCTTAGTTCCTAAGCTTGTATACGTTTGTCCATTATCGTAGCTCACTTGCCAATATCCACTGGAAGATACGCTGATTAATGGAGTTGCCACCACATTGCCTTCTTCATCACGGGGCCATGCTGATACTTTCTCTCCATCGGCTCCTGGCAGATATTTGAAATTAGTATTATTACTTGTTTTATATATCCAGTAGCCTTCTTCGTCTACGGAAAATTCAGGGACAGACGCCTGTACTGCTTCACTTTCCATGACTTTAATGCTTGTTCCGTCACTAAGTTCCAGCAAATATCCCAGACCATCTTTAGTCGGAGTAATTCCGATAATGACTTTGTTTTTTTGCATAAGGGCTTGCAGACTGGCAAATGAAGTATTCAGTCCTTCCGTTGCTTTTTCCAAAGCAGCGACACGGTCTTTCAGAGAATTGATGTCTGCTTCCAGGTCATCTGTTTTCTGGCACGATTGCATGATTGCCAACATGCTGCAAATACCAAATAGTAATAGGTAGGTAATGCTCCTGTTTTTCATACGTTTATTATTTCGGGTTATTTATAATTTTCACAATGGCAAAGATAACCGGATAAAATAAGAGTATATGGATAAAAAAATTCAGGAATACGATGAAATAATACATTTTACACGTCTCTGTGATAGATTGCGACTTTATGTATTATTAGAGCAGGTCTACCCATTGCTCGTTGCTTAATATAGGTAATGGCTCACTATCAGTAACAAATGTTTCTGCCAGTTTCCGTTTCTCATCTTGTAGGTGAAGAATCTTTTCTTCGATACTGTTTTGGGTAATGAAGCGGTAAGCAATTACTTGCTTGTCCTGCCCGATACGATGGGCGCGGGCGATCGCCTGCGATTCGGCGGCAGGATTCCACCAGGGGTCTATGATAAATACATAGTCGGCTTGAGTCAGATTAAGTCCCACGCCTCCTGCTTTTAGTGAAATCAGGAATGCCTGGACGTCTTTTTGATCGGTGAAATGGGCGATTTCGGAAGGACGGTTGTTGGTCGATCCTGTTAATAAGGCATATTTCCAACCCCGTTCGTGGAAAGCTTCGGCGAGCACCTCCAGATGTCTGACGAATGAGGAGAAAATTAAAACTTTGTGGCCTTCGCTCTGTAGCGTATCGAATGTTTCGATTATCTGTGCCGTTTTTCCGGATGTTCCGGTATAGTCGGGAAGGATAAGTTGCGGGTGGCAAGATAGTTGTCGTAAACGTAAGATGCCATTTAATACACTAAACGAATGAAGCCTGTCGGTACTTTGAGGATGCTGAAGAAGGATGTTGCGCAGGCTGTTTTTCTCCTGTTCGTAACAAGTATTCTGCTCTTCAGTCATGTCGCAGTAGATGGTCTCTTCGGTAAGTGCCGGAAGTTCCGGAGCTACCTCTTTCTTGCTTCTACGGAGGATAAATGGGGCTGTCAGTTGTTGCAATAATACTTTTGCACGGGCATTCCCCTGACGAATCGGCATTATAAACTGCTTTTGGAAAGCATTTTCCGTACCCAGTAAGTCTGGTTGTATAAAGTGAAATTGAGCCCACAGGTCTTTTAATGAGTTTTCGATGGGAGTGCCAGTAAGTACAAGCCGGTGTTTACTTTGTAGTCGAATGGCTGACCGGAAGGTGAGCGATTCGCTATTTTTGATATTCTGGCTTTCATCGAGCACGATGTATTCGAAACAGTATGAACAGAGTATATCAATGTTATTCCTCATCATGCCATAGGTCGTAAAGATCAAGTGAAAATGACCGAAGAATTTTTCCGGTTGTTCCTTGTCTATAGACACGGTGTTGTTGTATTCCGTCATCGAGAGAGCTGTAAAGCGTTTGGCTTCCCGTCGCCAGTTATGAAGTAGCGATGTGGGGACAACGATCAGGGTAGCCGGTTGTCTGGGGGTAGATGGTTTATATATATATTGTAATAGAGTAAGAGTTTGGAGTGTCTTCCCAAGCCCCATGTCATCTGCCAGGCATCCGCCAAATCCTTGTTTATGCAAGTGTACCATCCATGAGAATCCTTTCTGCTGATAAGGACGTAACGTTGCTTTGAGGTTTTTGGGTACGGCAACATTTTGTATCTGTTGCTTCGCCGGAAATTTCTTTAATTCCTCTTTACCTAAGGCGGTCTGTGCAGCACCAACAAACGTATGTTTCAAGCGGATTCCTTTTTCCGTTTGAATTCCCATCTCTAGTAAATTCGCATATTTGCTGAACCATTCCTCTGGCAGGAGAATCATGCGGTCATCAGGTAACAGATATTCTCTCTTTTCCTCCAGGATATGTTTGCGGAAACGTGAAAAAGGAATACGCAGATTGCCGATAACAACGGTGATGTGCAATTCAAACCAGTCGACCTCATCGTCGCAACTTTGCTCGATGCGTATCTCGTCCAGGCAATAAGGTGTGTTTCCCATATTGCTGGTGAGATGGAAGGACTGCTGCAACATCTCCCGATGGTTGTTGATCCATTCGACGATCGTTTTCTCCGGAGCTTCAGGGGATAGGCTGAAATGTGTATCATTGAGTTGTCGCAGGCCTGCATCCGTTAAGAGCTGAACGGCTTGTTCTTCAGCAGTAATGTTCCGGCGAAAAAAGAAGATTTCACCGGATGTTTTCCGATAAATGATTTTTTTCATTTCAAGGGCACTATCCGGTGTAAATGTCTGATCTCCATAACGGAAACCAAGCTGCAATGCTTGTCCGTTGTACGTGGTATCTTCGAATGAGAGAATTGCTTCACAGGGGCATTTCTCTTCCATTATATTCAAACCGTGAGTCTCGATTTCATGATAACGAGCAATCGGGATAACAATGTTATCTATGTATTTTTCAATTTGGGAAGCGTCTACGCTGATCGATCTTTTCTTTGTAAAAGGTAAGATGCGTGCGCTTTCAATGTGCGGAAAGAAGTATAGCTCCATTCCCAATAATAGCGTGGCTGGTGCGGATGTCAGTACAACCACAGGTTTCAACTCACTTAAAGAGAATGGCTGTCCTTCATAATAGCACTGCAACTGATAACGAAACGTTTTATTGTCAACATGAAACGTTACACGAATTTCTGCATTATGAGGATTTATGTGATAGGCATGATGGGCGTATAGTATTTTACTGCCGGCTTGTTTCTGATAAAAAGGCAGTCCGTTGTCCCGTATCAGTACCAGCATTTCCAACAGTTTCTTTTCGATAGATGGATGGATATCATTCTTTATTCGTTCCGGATCTTCGGATAATTTATGTAAAAAACGCGATACTGTTTTTTCGCGGGAGTAGACACTCATTAGATGCTTCTCTGTATAATAAGAGGCGATATGAATAGCTTGTCTTTCTGCCTCACTCATCTTGCTCATAGCTTCGGGAGAGGCGTGAAATGCTTGTTCTACCAATTGCAAGGTACCATCGTCCAGCTTTTCCGCAATATAGGGAATCAGTAATATGCCGAGTATCGGATGCTCTGTGAAAACGATTATAACTTGTCCGTTAGTTGGTCTCTCTTTCATTCTCTTTTAGACTTTAACAAACAAAGATACGGGAAAATACTTAATTTTGCAGCATGATGGAGGAAAACAAACGAGTATTGCTTGGAATGAGTGGCGGTACAGATAGTTCTGTTGCTGCTATGCGATTGCTGGAAGCCGGTTATGAAGTGATCGGAGTAACCTTCCGTTTTTATGAATTGAATGGCTCGACAGAGTATCTGGAAGATGCCCGTAATCTGGCAGAACGTTTAGGAATACGGCATATAACATACGATGCCCGTGAAATATTCAGTAAACAGATTATTGAATATTTTGTGCAGGAGTATCTGGCAGGACGGACTCCAGTCCCTTGTATATTGTGCAATAATTACCTGAAATGGCCTCTGCTTGCTAAAATTGCCGATGAAATGGGCGTTTTCTACATCGCTACCGGGCATTATGCACAGAATATACAACTAAATAATACCTTTTATATAACATACGCTGCCGACTCGGATAAGGATCAAACCTTCTTTCTATGGGGATTGAAACAAGATATTCTTTGCAGGATGTTGTTGCCGATGGGGGATATTACGAAAGTGGAAGCTCGTGTCTGGGCTGCGGAACATGGGTTCCGGAAGGTGGCAACTAAAAAGGATAGTATAGGCGTTTGTTTTTGCCCAATGGACTATCGAACTTTTCTGAAAAACTGGTTGGCTCAAAATAATGAGGCATTGGCAGAAGAAGAGCAGATGATGGGGGAGAATCAAGCATTGGTTGGAGATTGGCAAGTATTGGTTGGAAGCAATCAGGCAGGACTCAATAAAGTGAAACGAGGAAGGTTTGTCGATGAAAAGGGAGATTTTATTGCCTGGCATGAGGGTTATCCTTTTTATACCATTGGACAGAGACGTGGCTTGGGCATTCATTTGAACCGTCCCGTATTTGTGAAAGAGATTAATCCTGAAAAGAACGAAGTAGTATTAGCTTCTCTTTCAGCTCTGGAGAAAACAGAAATGTGGTTGAAAGACTGGAATCTTGTCAATCAGGAGCGTACTTTAGGGCATTCTGACATCATTGTGAAAATACGGTATCGCAAACAGGAAAACCATGCTACGATTACCATTACACCAGATCATCTACTGCATGTGCAACTTCATGAGCCTTTAACCGCCATTGCTCCGGGACAAGCTGCTGCATTCTATAAAGATGGCTTATTATTGGGAGGAGGGATAATAGTCAACGCCCGGTAATTAGCCGACATAATTTAGGCACGGATTACACGGATAAACACGGAAAGAGAATAAACTTTATCCATGTAATTCGCATAATCCGTGCCTGGAAGAAATTGGAGAGGTGCTTCGAAACGCTCTCCTTGTACAAGTAATCTCTGTAATAAAGAAAACTAGTGTCGGTTATGTCTTGGTTTTTGGTTATTCTTCCGAAAGAATGCTGTCATTCAGCGCTAACATTGTTTCTATATATTCGCGCGTATTACTTAATCTGGGGACTTTGTGTTGTCCTCCCAACTTTCCTCTCTGTGCCAGCCAATCATGGAATAATCCCTCACGGGCAACGATTACTTCCAATGGTTGCAGAGCTATATCTTTCCATCGTTTCGCCTCATAATCGGAGTTGACCTCCTTCAGTGTGGCATCAAGTATCGCTGCAAATTTTTCTACTGAATCCGGCATCTTAGCGAACTCTATTAACCACTGGTGCCGGCATTTGGCATTCTCATCCATAAATACAGGTGCCGCGGTGTATTCACTAACTTGTGCTCCGGTTTCGGCACAAGCCTTTGCCAATCCTTTTTCAGCGTTATCGACAATCAGCTCTTCGCCAAATGCGTTGATGAAATGCTTTGTTCTTCCTGTGATGACAAACTTATAGGGATTCTTGCTGGTAAACTTCACTGTATCCCCAATCATGTATCTCCATAAGCCGCAAGAAGTAGAAATAACCATTGCATAGTTCTTGTTGAGCTCGACTTCTTCAAGGCAATAAGCTCGTGGACTCTCTTTTCCTACTTCCTCCAGCGGAACAAATTCGTAGAAGATTCCGTAGTCGATCATTAATAACATGGCAGGATCAGAGAGGTCGTTTTGAGTTCCAAAATATCCTTCCGAAGCATTATAAGTCTCTACATAATGCATTTTCGGTGTTTGAATTACCTGCTTGTATTGCTCACGATAAGGAGTGAAAGCCACTCCACCGTGGAAGAAAACTTCCAGGTTGGGCCATACTTCTTCCAAAGTCTGTTTTCCTGTCTTTTCAAGAACACGTTTGATAAGTACCAGCATCCACGACGGTACGCCGGACAAGCTTGTCACATTTACCGGAATAGTGCTGTTGGCGATTGCTTCTATTTTGGTCTCCCATTCGCTCATCAATGCAATTTTCTTGCTAGGTACACGAATGAAATTGATAAGCGGATTCACATTTTGAATCAGAATAGCGGATAAATCTCCTACTAAACTATGGTTAGAGTTGAGGTTCGGACTATGGCTACCCCCGAGAATCAGTCCCTTGCCGGAGAAAAAATGGCTATCCGGATTGATGCGGAAATAAAGAGCTGCCGCGTCTTTTCCTCCTCTGTAATGAATGTCTTCCAGTGCCTCTTTGCTAACGGGAAGGAATTTACTTTTATCATTAGTCGTTCCGGAGGATTTTGCAAACCAGCGTATCTCCGATGGCCAAAGCAGATTCTGTTCCCCGGCTCGCAAACGTTCTACATAAGGTTTGATTTCTTCGTATGTTTGGATAGGAACACGTTTTCGGAAATCTTCATAGTTACGGATAGAGGAATAATCGTACTTTCTTCCCCATTCAGTTTGAGCGGCCTGGCGTGTTAAGCGGCTTAACACACGATGCTGTATCTCACTAGCCTGACTAGCATATAGGTCTATCTGTTTTAAACGGGAATCGAAAGTCTTACTAATAATTTTTGTAATATTCATTTCTGCTTTAACATAATAATGTTTAGTCGTGCAAAAGTAACTTATTTATCTTTTTTTTCTATCTTTACGACGGAAATAATCGTTAAAAATTGACGACTTTCATATAAATCCCGAGTTTTAGACTAAAAAATGCGACAATGAGAATTGGAATCTTAACATCCGGCGGGGACTGTCCCGGTATTAATGCCACGATTCGTGGCGTGTGCAAAACTGCCATCAATTATTACGGAATGGAAGTGGTAGGTATTCACAGCGGTTTTCAGGGCTTGCTGACTAAAGATGTCGAATCTATTACAGACAAGTCGCTCTCCGGTTTGCTCAATCTGGGTGGAACGATGTTAGGAACTTCTCGTGAGAAGCCTTTCAAAAAAGGAGGCGTTGTCTCTGATGTTGACAAACCGTCTTTAATTCTTCAGAATATCCATGAAATTGGGCTGGATTGTGTCGTTTGTATCGGTGGAAATGGAACGCAGAAGACTGCAGCCAAGTTTGCTGCAATGGGAGTTAACATCGTATCTGTTCCTAAAACCATTGATAATGATATTTGGGGCACGGACATCTCTTTTGGTTTCGACTCGGCGGTAAGTATTGCTACTGATGCCATCGACCGTCTACATTCCACCGCAAGCTCTCATAAAAGGGTGATGGTGATTGAAGTGATGGGGCATAAGGCTGGCTGGATTGCTTTGTATTCCGGTATGGCAGGAGGAGGGGATGTGATTCTCGTTCCTGAAATCGCTTATAACATTAAGAATATCGGCAATACGATTCTGGAAAGACTAAAGAAAGGCAAACCCTATTCTATTGTAGTGGTAGCGGAAGGAATTCAGACTGACGGGCGTAAACGTGCTGCTGAATATATCGCGCAGGAAATTGAATATGAAACCGGTATAGAAACCCGCGAAACAGTTTTGGGGTATATCCAGCGTGGTGGTTCGCCTACTCCTTTCGACCGCAATCTTTCTACCCGCATGGGCGGGCATGCAACAGAATTGATAGCCAATGGCCAATTCGGGCGTATGGTGACTTTACAAGGAGACGATATAGCATCTATTCCTCTTGAAGAAGTTGCAGGAAAACTGAAATTGGTTACTGAAGATCACGATTTGGTGATTCAGGGTCGTCGCATGGGGATTTGCTTTGGCTAGTTGCCGGAGCTTCTGTGGCCTGCACTGTGGAAATCTCATCGACGAGGATGTTTTCTTCTGAAACATTTTCCGGTTCTATCTCGGGATTTGTGTTCAGTTCGGTTTCGGGCTCATTCTCAAGCCCGCTTGCCAATTCAGTCTCAGAATTAGTCGCAAATTCAACTTCCATTTCTGTTTCCATTTCAGTAGCAGTTGCCGAATGTTGTATTTTAATCTCTTCGATGGTTGACATAAATGTCGGTTCCTTTACCTTCTTTATAGCCATCTGGGCGGCATTCTGTTGAGACTCCTTCTTGGAATATCCCGTACCTGTTCCTGCCGGAAGTCCTTCAATACGTACTTCAGTTTGGAATACAGGGTTACTGTCATGATCGAGAAACTGCTCGATTAATTCAAAGGAAACCTCCATTTTGTTCTTTTGGCTCCATTCGATAAGTTTGGATTTGAAATTAACCTCTTTTCGGGATATTTTATCCAGATCGATATAACGGTTGATAATCCGTTGTTCCATAAACTGTTTGCAACGTTCATATCCCTGATCCAGATAAATAGCTCCGATAAACGCTTCAAAAGCATTTCCGTACATGTAGCTGTTGTGAGAGGAAGAACGGGTAGAATACTTGATGAGCTTATCCAGGCCGATTTCAACGGCCAACTTGTTCAACGTCTCCCGTTGTACAATCTTGGAACGTGTATTGGTTAGGAAACCTTCCCGTTTCCCTTCGAAACGTTTGTAGACAATATCTCCCACGATGGCGTCGAGGATGGCGTCACCTAAAAACTCCAGCCGTTCATTGTTGAGAGGACGTCCCTTGTCGGAGCGGACAGAAGTCGATTTGTGCAGGAGAGCCTGCTCATAAAGCTGGATATTGCGCGGGTAGAACCCGAGTATCCGGTAAAAACAAAGATAAGACTCTCTATCCTTGCGGAACAAGAGCCTTATCTTATCTATTTCGTTACGTAACACGATATTACTCTGCGTATTTCTTGAAGATAACGCACGCATTGTGACCACCAAATCCAAATGTATTGGACAAGGCAACATTAACTTCGCGTTTCTGTGCTTTATTGAACGTGAAATTAAGGTTATAGTCGATATTCTCGTCGTTGTCACCTTCTTCGTGGTTGATAGTCGGAGGAACAATGCCGTTCTTGATAGCAAGGATACTTGCAATAGATTCTACCGCACCGGCAGCTCCCAGCAAGTGACCTGTCATAGATTTTGTTGAACTGATGTTCAACTCGAACGCATGATCACCGAATACTTCCTTGATTGCTTTTGCTTCTGAAATATCACCAACCGGAGTAGATGTACCGTGTACATTGATATAATCTACTTCTTTCGGATCCATTTCCGCATCTTCCAGTGCATTTTTCATCACCAATTTCGCTCCCAGACCTTCTGGATGAGAAGCTGTCAGGTGATGTGCATCTGCAGACATACCTACACCGGCAACTTCTGCATAGATTTTTGCACCGCGAGCTTTAGCGTGTTCCAGTTCTTCCAGGATCAGGCAACCGCCACCTTCGCCCATAACGAAACCATCACGGCTTGCGCTAAACGGACGTGAAGCTTTAGAAGCTTCGTCGTTGCGTGTTGACAGTGCGTGCATAGCGTTGAAACCGCCCACACCTGCCGGGAAGATAGCTGCTTCCGAACCACCGGATACAATTACGTTTGCTTTACCCAGACGAATCAGGTTGAAAGCATCTGCAATAGCGTTGGTTGAAGTAGCACATGCTGAACAAGTCGCGTAGTTAGGACCATGGAAACCATACATGATAGAAATCTGTCCGGCTGCAATATCCGAAATCATCTTTGGAATGAAGAACGGATTAAACTTCGGACCCATTTCCTGACGAGTGTAGTAGTTGCCTACCTCTTCTTCAAATGTATGTATACCACCAATACCGGCGCCGAAAATAACACCGATTTTGTTCAAGTCTTCTTTCTCGACGTCAAGACCGGAATCACTCACCGCTTCTTTAGCAACAGCGATGGCATATTGAGTATACAAGTCCATCTTTCTTGCTTCTTTGCGGTCTATGTATTTCGTTGCATCGAAGTCTTTCACTTCGCATGCGAATTGGGTCTTGAATAACGACGCATCAAAATGAGTAATAGGCCCTGCTCCACTAACCCCGTTCACAAGGTTTTCCCAAAATTCGGGAACGCTGTTGCCAACGGGAGTAATGGCGCCAAGGCCTGTTACTACCACTCTTTTTAATTCCATATTGATGAAATCGAATTACTTAGCGTGTTCTTCGATATAAGATACAGCATCACCTACAGTACCAATCTTTTCTGCTTGGTCATCAGGAATAGAGATACCGAATTCTTTTTCGAATTCCATGATAAGTTCTACAGTGTCAAGAGAATCTGCTCCCAGGTCGTTAGTGAAGCTTGCTTCGGTTGTAACTTCTGATTCTTCTACGCCTAATTTATCAACGATAATCGCTTTTACTCTTGATGCAATTTCAGACATAACTTTAAGTTTTTAATTAATAATTAGTTTTATTTCTTTAAATTTGCGGTGCAAAGGAATGAATATTTATCGTTTTGCGCAAATATTTGACTAAATAAATGCAAAGTTTTGCACATTTTTCACTGTTTTGTGCATCGAAATTGAGGGTTATGAAGAAAAACATCGCAATTTTTGCTTCCGGTTCCGGTTCAAATGCCGAGAATATTATCCGGTATTTCCAAAAAAACGATTCCGTTCAGGTTTCGTTGGTACTTTCTAATAAAAGTGATGCATACGTTTTGGAACGTGCGCATCGTTTGGGAGTGGCCTGTAACGTGTTTCCAAAGGAGGACTGGATAGCCGGAGATGAAATTTTGGCTATTTTGCAGGAGTACCGCATCGACTTTGTCGTACTGGCTGGCTTTCTGGTTCGTGTGCCTGACTTGCTTTTGCATGCTTATCCCGATAAAATTATAAATATACATCCTGCCCTTCTGCCGAAGTTCGGAGGCAAAGGAATGTATGGTGACCGGGTTCATGAAGCGGTAGTGGCTGCCGGTGAAAAGGAAAGCGGTATCACTATACATTATATAAATGAGCATTATGACGAAGGAAATGCAATCTTCCAGGCTACCTGTCCTGTTCTTCCGACAGATTCTCCGGATGATGTAGCCAAAAAAGTGCATGCCTTGGAATATGAACACTTCCCGCAAGTCATAGAACAAGTATTAAAAAAATAAGTATTAGGTATTAAGTATTACTCCATGCGGATAATCGTTTGACGGAATTTCATGAAGTTCTCGGTCGCTACGGTTAATACTTAATACCTAATACTTAATACTTATTTCTTAATACTTGATTAAATAAGCTGTCTCTTCTCGCCGCAAAGGATAATCCCCGCGTAAGGTTTCGAATTGTTCCGGTTGATTTTTCAATCGGGTGCTATCTTCGACTGGATTATATATTTGGAGGATTGCTTCTTCATGGTTTTTGGCATGTATAATAGGAGAGGCGGGTGCCGGTGCGTTTATTTTATAATCAGCTTCTATTTGGAAGAATTTGCAAATGGCATCCAGTGACATGCGTGTGGCGTTTGCTTTTCCATCGGCAGAGTAACCCGCAATGTGGGGAGTGCCGATAAATACTTTATCCAGTAACTCACGGTTAATTTCCGGTTCATGTTCCCATACATCAATGATGGCATCTGAAATGATCCGGCTGTCTAGGGCTTTTAAAAGAGCATTGGTGTCAATGACCTCTCCTCGGGAGGTATTAATGATAGCCGGTTTTCGTTTGAGTGATTGGAAGAAGTTCTCATCTGCCAGGTGGAAGGTTTTATATTTCCCTTCCTTATATAAAGGTACGTGAAAGGTTATGATATCACATTCTTCTGCAATTTTTTTTAGTGAGGCAAATAGCTCTGTTCCTTCTTTTTCCTCCCGTGGCAAATCATTCAGTAAAACGCACATGCCAAAATCCCGGGCAACTTTAGCTACCTTACTCCCTACGTTTCCCACTCCTATGATGCCAATCGTCAGTTCGTTTAACTTTTTGTTTCTGCAAGATTTCCACACCAGAAGCGATGACTGTATATATTGGGCGACAGAAGCAGAATTGCATCCCGGAGCATTTGTCCATTCTATGCCTGCCTGTTTGCAATACTCTGTATCAATGTGATCGAAACCTATGGTTGCCGTTGCTATGAATTTCACTCGACTACCTTCCAATAAATTCCGGTTGCAGTGTGTGCGGGTACGGACGATAAGTGCGTCTGCATCCCGTACGAGCTCCGGAGTAAAATCTTTCCCCGGTACATAAACCACCTCATCGGCTATTCTCTGAATCGCCTCTTTTATAAATGGTATTTTATTGTCGATAATAATTTTCATATACAATTCATCTTTAATACCCACAAAGGTAACAAATAAAAAAGTAAGAAACGGTTGCTTGTCTGAAAAATATTACATAGATTTGCCCTATTATATATCTATTAGCTAGTTAAGATTATGACATTTAGTAACCTTTGCAACGAGATTTTTTGGAAATCGACAACAGATTACCATGTAACGGATAGTGTGGATGCTCCGATGAACAATCCTTACGAGTTGAAAACTATTGAGTATTATTTATATCTAAAGAACTGGATTGATGCTGTGCAATGGCATTTTGAGGATATTATCCGTGACCCGCAGATTGATCCGGTAGAAGCATTGGCTTTGAAAAGAAGAATTGATAAATCAAATCAGGATCGTACAGACTTGGTGGAACTAATTGATAGCTACTTCTTAGACAAATACAAAGAAGTAAAACCTCTTTCTGACGCAACGATCAATACGGAAAGTCCTGCATGGGCTATTGACCGCTTGTCAATTCTTGCATTGAAAATTTACCACATGCAGCAGGAAGTGGAACGTACGGATACTACAGAGGAACACCGTCTTCAATGTCAGACTAAGCTGAATATCCTGCTGGAACAACGTAAAGACCTCTCTGCGGCTATTGAGCAGTTATTGGCTGATATCGAAGCCGGGAGAAAATATATGAAAGTATATAAACAGATGAAAATGTATAATGACCCGGCATTGAATCCGGTGCTTTATGCAAAAAAATAACGAATGGCGCGTATTCTCATTATTCGTTTTTCAGCTCTTGGCGATGTAGCCATGACAATACCGGTAATACATTCGCTGGCTATGCAATACCCGCAGCACGAAATAACAGTGTTAAGTCGTGCTGTATGGCAGCCGCTCTTTCAGGGGCTGCCTACGAATGTAGGTTTTGTCGGAGCTGACTTAACAGGCAAACACAAGGGGCTTTGGGGCTTGAATAGCCTCTATTCGGAGTTGAAAGCGATGCATTTTGATTACATTGCTGATTTTCATCATGTGCTTCGTTCCAAATATTTATGTCTGCGATTCCGTCTTGCCAATAAACCGGTAGCTTCCATATGTAAGGGAAGGGCCGGTAAAAAGAAACTGGTTCGTCGTCACGATAAGGTGATGGAGAATCAGAAGAGTTCTTTTCGCCGTTATGCTGATGTGCTTGAGAAGCTCGGTTTGCCGGTTTTATTAAATTTCTCTTCTATTTATGGCGAAGGAAAAGGCAACTTTGCAGAGATAGAGCCAGTCACAGGACCTAAGGAAGATCAAAAATGGATTGGTATAGCCCCTTTTGCCAAACACAGAGGTAAGATTTATCCGTTAGAGTTGCAAGAGCAGGTTATAGCGCATTTTGCGGCTAACCCACAAGTGAAAGTGTTTCTTTTTGGAGGTGGTAAAAGCGAGCAGGAAGTGTTTGACGCATGGATTGCTAAATATCCTTCTGTTGTTTCAATGATCGGTAAACTGAATATGCGTACCGAGCTGAATCTGATGAGCCATTTGGATGTGATGCTTTCAATGGATTCTGCTAATATGCATTTGGCGTCCTTGGTCAATATTCCGGTTGTTTCTATTTGGGGGGCCACTCATCCTTATGCCGGTTTTATGGGCTGGAAGCAATTGCCGGTTAATACCGTGCAACTTGATTTGTCATGCCGTCCCTGCTCTGTGTATGGACAGAAGCCTTGTTGGCGTGGTGATTATGCCTGTTTAAGAGATATAAAGCCGGAACAGGTTATTGCAAAAATAGAAGGGATTGTAGGTTGATATTCGCAGGAATTCAATTTAGTTGTTTTTGAGCCGAAAGAGCGTAGAATCAAATAATGATGGAAAAAGAGATACAACGAAAGAAAAAGGTACTGATAGATCTTACGAATTATGGTAGTCTAACAGCTGGTTTCGGACAGATTGCGGCCAACTATGCGGCCGCTTTTTCGTCTATGCCGATAGAGGATCTTCATTTTGTATATTTGTTGAGACAGAAATATATGCAGGAATTTGGCCCGAATGTGACTTCTGTTCCGGTACGTCGTATCAATAAGTTTTTTCCTTTTACCCTTCCTAAAGTAGATGTATGGCATGCGGTGAATCAGCAGCGGAAGTTGTTGCGTATTGCCGGTGGTACAAAGTTTATCTTTACTATACATGACTTTAATTTCTTAACGGAGAAAAAGCCTTGGAAGGCTAAAATGTATCTTCGTCGGATGCAGAATAAGGTCAATAAGGCAGCAGTAGTCACAACGATTTCTCATTATGTCGCAGATGTCATTCGTCAACATATAGATTTGAAGGGGAAAGAGATCCGGGTCATCTATAATGGGGTGGAGAGGATCGATATGTTGGAAGGAACCCAGCCGTCTTTTGCGACGGGACGTCCTTTCTTTTTTACGATTGGACAGATCCGTAGGAAAAAGAATTTCCATCTCCTGGTTGACGTAATGCGCCATTTCCCGGAATATGATTTGTATATTTGTGGAGATGCCCATTTCGCTTATGCTGAAGAAGTGCGTAATCTGATTCGTGAGAAGCAAGTCACTAATGTGTTTTTGACAGATGTAATCACTCAAAGTGAAAAGATATGGTTGTATCGGAGCTGTGAGGCGTTCCTGTTTCCTAGTGAAGGAGAGGGTTTTGGACTCCCTGTGGTGGAAGCTATGCAGTTTGGAAAGGCTGTATTTGCAGCTAATCGCACTAGTTTACCGGAAGTTTGTAATGGACATGCCATCATGTGGGAACATTTGGATACAGAATCTATGGTGCAAAGTATCCGGGAACATTTGCCTGATTTCTATAAAGATGAGGAACGCTTGACCAGAATGAAAGAACATGCAGCTTCATTCAGTTACGAGAAGCATATACAAGCTTATCTTGATTTATATCGCGAGTTAGCTCAATTGTCTTAATGTCGAAGTTAATTGATCGTATACCTTTTCCGGGGTAATTAATGCGAAACGTTCTTCATAAGTTAATGTTGCTTGTTGTTCCGGCGGAAGAATATCGTCGGGACTAATACCTCGGGCAAGTACGGAATTTGCAGGTAACCACATTGATTTAGAGGCGCTTGGCGAATAAATAGCGAATGAAGGAATTTCGAGGGCTTGCGCAATGTGTCGGGCTCCTCCTTCGTTTCCGAAATAAAACGAGCAGTTGGCGCAAAGTGCTGCCAGTTGTCGTAATGAAGAGGCTTGTATATCAATCTTGATGCGTTCCGGACATCCCAATTCCTTGTAGATATTTCTTGCATCTTCTTCTTCATACCCCGGTGCATAGTTGAAGATCATTTGTATGTCCTTGTATTCTTCCAATATTCTTTTAAGTGTGGTTATCATAAACTCCGTATTCCATTTTTTATGGAGGAGCTTGGTGGTGACTCCTATTAGGAATACAGGGCGCGCGAAATCTATCCCCTCCTTTTCCATATAATATCGAAAGTCTTTTTTCTCCTGGTCAGTGAGGTATAACCTGAATTCTTTTGTATATTGAATAGGCTTGATTTTCTCTAATGGCGCTGCAAGCAATAGGTTGCGTTCTACCATATCAGTTGTTAGACTATTGCTGTAAGTGTCTGTCCGATAATTTAATAGAAAACGTGTGTATCCCTTGATACGCCCTATCCGGAAAGGGGTTTTTAATGAAAAAAGAGAGAAAAAAAGAGTCCGGATCGTAGAACGCATATCGATGATGACATCGTATTTGTTTTGATGCGTCACTTGCCATACTTTTTTTATATAAGCAGTGAATGGTTTATTCTCATTCTTGTCAAATGTAATAACCTTATCTATGTCCGGGTGACCCTCATAGAGCGATGCTATATTTTTATTCAGCACAAAGTGTATTTCTGCATCGGGAAAACTTTTTTTCAGCGTACTGCACAATGCAACAGCCAGAATAGAGTCCCCTATTTGTCTAAATCGAATAATCAGAATTTTTTTGATTGGTTTCATGCTTGACTTCTTTATGCTTTTTATCGTGCAAACATAGCTAAAAAAAAGCATTTATGTCTAAATATAAATGAAAAGAAAAAAGAAAAAACGACTAAAGTTGTTCTCAACAGTACTTATATGTATAGAGAGTTAGCCAATCTTTGTGAGAAAAGAAAAAAATATAGTCGGAATATGCCTTAATTTCTTTATCTTTGCTCCATCTTTGTAATTAGTATTATATAGGAGAGTGTAATGAGAGTGATTGTAAATCCCAAGTACGCGCATCTGCAGAAGGAGATAGAAGAAATTCCAAGGTCCTTCCAGGAAAAAGGAGATGTGGTGTACGATGGGCGTAATGTTTTAAAACGAATTGGCTTAGGCAGCATTGATGTTGTGGTGAAGAGCTTTAAGAAGCCTCACATCATCAATCGTGTTGTATATTCGTTTTTCCGGCAATCAAAAGCAGAGCGTTCCTATATTTACTCTATGGAAATTCAACAACATGGCTTTGACACTCCGGAGCCAGTTGCTATGATCGAACAATTCCAAAGTGGCCTTCTTTCACATAGCTATTACATTTGTTGTTATGATGGTGGCGAAACAGTCCGTTCCCTGATGGATGGGAAAGTGGAAGGAAATGAAGATAAACTTTCTGCTTTTGCGCGCTACACGGCTGCTTTGCATCAGGCAGGTATCCTGCATTTGGACTATTCGCCCGGCAATATATTGATCCATCAGAATGATGCGGATGAATATAGTTTTTCCCTGGTCGACGTGAATCGCATGCAGTTGCTATCGGATATTGATTGTGATACTGTGTGCCGTAATATGTGTCGTTTATGCATCTCTCGTGAAGTGCTGACTTATATAATGACAGAATACGCTTCTTTGAGAGGATGGGATGTAGAATCTACTGTCAGTCTGGCTCTTCGTTATAGCGATCAGTTCTTTACTCATTATATTTATCGTCGTGCGGCGCGAAAAGAACAAGAAAGGCATATCGTATCCCTGATTTTATTCTTCCGTTTGTACCGTTCTGTGCGTAAGTTCTTTTCTTGGGAACCGCATATCTCACGTTTCTTATTGAAAAAAGAAAAGCGCATTTATGATACATACTTGTGTAAGTATGACTATTGCGAATTGCTTTCTGCTGATTATCAATGATTAACTCTTACTTCCGCGCATGACTACACTGCGGATTTTATGCCTGAAAAAACCTTTCTGATTGGTATATGTGCAGTTATTCTTATCCAAAAATGCAGAAATGACTGCTTCGTCATCATGTAGATGGTATGTGCAAATTGCAAAATCCAACTTTTGGCAATTCTGAAATAAGTTCTTGCATCCGGCCAATGCATGCCGTTCAGCTCCTTCGATATCCATTTTTAGAAACAGATGCTCATCCGTTTGATTGTTGAAGAAGTCATCCAGGGTTTGTTCTCTTGAAGAGTTATGGTCGCTTACATACTTTTGGACAATCGTAACTTTATCTTGCCATGGCTCAAAGGTCGCTCTGATGGCCTCTAGCCATTGTTCGTCCTGCTCAAACAAGTAAACATGTTTGGCTTCATCGATGATTTCCAATGAAGAATATCCTTCGGCGCAACCAACATCCACAAATACCTTTCCTGTCACTTCTTTAACGCTGTTGAAGTAATGGTGCGGTGAACGCCTGTCTTGTTCCATGCTCAAAGCCCTGTAATATTTTTGAATTTTCCTGGCCGGAGTGCTCTTTCTGAAATAGAGCCGTTTCTCTTCTTTTTGAACATAGTATAAACCTTTCTCCTCGTCTTTCTGTACGTCAACGGGCATATTTGCATATTCATCTTTGAATTCATACAGGTGTCTTGAATATCCATGTTCTTTAATATATTCATAGTATTTCAGATAAGGAGAGCCGGGCTTATATCCTTTCATGAAATAATATGGGAGAGTGCCATATATAAATTTCTTTATTGTGTGTTTAAGTATGTTCATCTCATTAATTTCTTGTAGATGTTTAAGATCTCTTCTGCTTGCTTTTCTTCAGAGAATCTTTTGGCAAATATTTGCCCTTTTTCAATCATTACTTTCTTTCTTTCAGGGTCAGAGTATATCTGTTTGAAAGCATTGGCCATTCCTTTGATATCGTCGGGATGTATATAGATTGAGTCGGGACCTCCGGCTTCTTCCAGGCAAGAACCTGTTGCGGCTACTACCGGAATTCCGGAGTATAAAGCTTCTATGATGGGGATGCCAAAGCCTTCAAAGCGTGAAGGATATACAAAAATTTCAGCTAGTTGATAAAAAGTCGGCAGATCATCAAAAGGAACATTGCTGATGATGTGCACTCTTTCTTCCAGCTTATTCTCCTTAATAAAATGTTCAATCTTATCAGTGTATTCTGTATGGCGGCCTACAATGACAAGATGAATTTGTTCAGGAAGCATCGTCAGTGCTTGTACCGCCGAAAGGGCATTCTTTCGTTCTTCAATACTTCCTACGTTGAGGATATAGTGTTCCGGTAGCTGATATTTAGCTCGGACTTCTCTTTTTTTCTCTTCTGTTACAGGGTGCGTGAATGAAGTATCACATCCCTGATAAACAACTTCTATCTTATCGGCAGGAATCCCGAAATACTCAATAATATCACGTTTGGTACATTCGCTGATAGCAATGATTCTATCCGCATTTTCGCAGGCTTTGCGGAATTTGTATGTATATATATTCCTGTCGATCGAATGATAGTATTGTGGGTATCGCAGAAATATCAAATCGTGGATTGTTACGATACTTTTTACCTTACTTTTATGGATATTCAGGGGTAATTCATTGCTAAGTCCGTGAAAAATATCAATTCTTTCTTTTTCCAATTGGCGGGTGACTCCCAACACTCGCCATAACGAACTTAACTTTTTCCAGAAAGAAGTAGTGGGGTAAGAAAGCTGTAGTTGCCGATATTGCTTCGTTAATTTGTTCAGCCTTTTATTTTCCCGTTTCTTGGGGGCATACAATACATATTCATTCTCCGGATAGAATTGGCATAGAATATCCACTATATAGCGGCTATAATTACCCAAACCGGTGAAATTCTGTACTGCACGTTTTCCGTCAAAACCTATTCTCATTTCTACTTCTTACCTTTATGTGATTATAGTTAGACTTCAAATTCCCGATAAGGTTTATTCAGGTCTAAATAATGGAAATTGTGTTGTCTTTGCCCACTTTGTTTAGGTATGGTCATGTAATCTCCGTATTTCTGTGACAGATAGGCATCATATTTCTGTACTCCCCATACTTCTTCATCTTCAAATAAGACTGGAGTAGGGATGCCCAGAATATCTTTAGACATGATTCCTTTCATTCCGTCATCATAATCACAGACCAATGCGGATTGGTCGAAATCATACTTTTTCATTACTTTCCTGATACTTTCCTGTGCTCCGGTAAGGGTAAAAAGCTTTCTGCATAATAGCGGTATCCATGAACTGGGACCTTTTCCATGCTTGTATGGATCGCGATGAATCAGATAAAGTACACGTTTGTAGAATTCGTACTTTGCAAAATGCATTCTTTGCGCCATGCGGCTCTCCGGAACTCCGTCCAGTGGGAATATATCAATATATACGCCTCCCAAATATTTGAGATGCATACGTTCAATTAAAGTGGTGTTGGCATCCTGTACTTTTGCGAATGGAAGAGGATATTCCTTGTCGTTTTCAGCACATACAGCTTCGTATGGTTTCGGCAACCATTCTTTGGCATTAGCCATTAATAAATCATAATCGGCTCTTGGCATGCCGATATCCAGATCATCATCCCAAGGGATAAATCCTTTGTGGCGGACGGCTCCCAGCATGGTGCCTGCCATGATGTAATATCGCAGATTATGTTCTTTGCAAACTTTGTCAACAGCTAATAAATTTTTTAATATGCGAAGCTGTAGAGGGCGGATATCGTAATTTGCCATTTTCTATCTGAATTTGATTAATAAAGACTGGCTGGAATCAGCTTCTGTGCCTGTTGAAAGTCCTCTACGGTGTCCAGTTCGGCCGAGAAGAACTCGGTGGTATCCATGACGTAAAAGCTATATCCTTGCGGAATCAGTCGTTCAAAAGCCCGTTCGTAGAATATATTGTCCAGTCCTTCAGTGGTAATCATAATTTCCAGTTCCCGGAATAGAACTTTGGTGTATTCAGCTGACATTTTTTCGATACCGATAGACTCTCCGATAGCATCGGATATAGAACAGACTTTGCTGATTTCAACAACCTTTTGTGCATCGTCTACGATAACTTTTATTTCTTCCGCTCCAAGCTCATGACGATTCAGTGCCAATATGTCGTCCTTATCCGAGTGAAGCAGTTTTTCTACAATTTGAGGATCAAAAACAATGTCGCTGTCTAATAACAATATTTCTTCCCCGTCTGTATACGGTCGGGTAAGCCATAATGAATAGATATTGTTGGTTGATTCATATCTGTCATTATAGATGAAAGTAATATTTTGGACTGGATAACGTGCCTGCAGAAAATCAACGATTTGTTGCTGGCGATATCCCGTGACGATAATGAATTCGTCGAATCCGTTTTGTATCAGAGCATCAAAAGCCCTTTCCAGTAGGCATCGTTTTCCTATCTTAAGGAGACATTTGGGTGTTGTATCGGTCAGCGGGCGTAAGCGTGATGCTATTCCTGCGGCTAATATTACTGCTTTCATTTGGAGGCGATTTCTTTAATTGTATCTATAACGATTCGGTTTTGCTCTGGACGTCCCAATGTGATACGCAAATGAGTGTTGATATCCGGTTCATTCATAAACTTCACTTTATAACTCTGTTCGGCAAAAGCCTTTTGTAAAGCCTCTTTTAGCTCTATCGGGTATCTGATTAAAATGAAATTGGCAACCGATTCATATACTTTGAATCCGGGTAACACGCCGATTTCCTTTTCGTAGCACTCACGGTCTTCGTTCATCAGTTTAGCGATATTGCGGTAGTGTGCGTCCGATTTAAGAGCTGCAATGGCGATATCTTCGGATATTCGGTTGTATCCCAGATATTTATTGCTGTATCTGCTGAATTTTTCCAGTTCTTTACTCATAAATCCGAATCCCATACGTAGGCCTGGTAATCCATAAAACTTGGATAAAGTACGGGAAATAATCAAATTCTGATATTTATTAACCAGCTTTTTGATATAACTGGTATCAGTTGAAACAAAAGAAGCGTATGCCTCGTCTATCAGTACCACTGTTTGGCTGGGTACTTCTGCAAGCAGTTTATCCAGTTCTTTTGGAGTTAAACCGTTGCCAGTAGGGTTATTGGGAGAAGCCAGTAAAAGAATCTTCGGATTCTCTTTCTGAATCATATCTTTCAGCGTATCAAAGTCATATTTAAAGGTGTTTCCGTCTTCGTAAAGAGGATATTGCAAAGTATGACCATTCACCTCATCTGCAATTGACTTATAATACCACCATGAGAACTTGGGAATCAACATCGTTTTGTTTCCATCTTCTTGAGTCAGGAAGTAATGAACGGCTTGCTTCAGAATATCTTCTCCGCCGTAGCCTAGCAGGACTTGTGTTTCATCTATATCATATAATTTGGATAAGAAAACAGATAATATACTTTTCTTTCCTTCATCATAAATGCGGGTATAAAAACAAAGTTTATTTATATCGAAGTTTTTTAAAGCTTCTACTACTTCTTTTGATGGACTGTAGTTAAATTCGTTTCGATCTAAAAAGTTCAAATTCTTTTCCATATTAGTTTTGTATGATTCCTTTATCGCACCAGGTTAGTTTCCTGACTTTCGTTTCGTTCAAAATACTGCGGTTGTTATTTAAATTATCTGTTCCGTGTAGTTCATGATGAAGATGGAATACGATTCCCGCAAATTTGATGGTACGCTTGCGTACACCACTGTTGATAAGGCGGCATACTAATTCATGATCTTCACTTCCCCATCCGGTTATAGCTTCATTGTATCCATTGACTTTTAACAAATCCTCTTTCCAGAAAGCCATATTGCATCCTCTCGAGTAAGAAACATCCCATTGACGATAATGTTGAAGTAGTGGACTCAACCAAGGTAAATGTACTCCGTTGATTGTGTTTTTAGTACCTTTGTCGTGAATGGAAATGATGCAGTTTTTTTCTGCTAACATTTTTCTCGTTAAGCCTTCCCGGATTAATACACGGCTACCAGTTACGAAACTACCTCTTTTGGCAAAACGTACATGATCTTTGACGAAATCTTTGTGTAAGACGATATCTCCGTCAATTTGTATAATATATTCTTTAGATGCTTTCGCAATAGCTTTGTTGCGGATGGAGGCCAGTCTGAAGCCTAAATCCTCATGCCAAACATGAATAATGGGAACTTCAGAGGAAGCTGCCAATTGATGAATTAGCTCTCTTGTATCTTCTTTAGAACCATCATCAGCAATGATAATTTCATCAGGAAGGAGAGATTGACGTAGCACGCTTTTAACGCATAATTCTAATGCGTCGCTTCTATTATAGGTGGATATAATTAGCGATGTACTTATGTTGCTCGCCATTGGTTTATTCATATAATTATTACTAAGTTAGTTAAATAGTTAAGGGGGCTTGTACTAAAATTCTACAAATGTATACATTTTATTTGGTTGTGACAAGCGTTGAGGGCTTTTTTGCTAAACATTAGAGGGTTAGCGTTCTTTTTAAGAATAATATCCCTATCTTTGCTATTAGTTTGTTATAATAACCAAGATAAATAGTGTGTTTGTAATGGAAAATCATCCGGTGGAAGTTAGCGTAATCATCCCTAATTATAACTATGCTCGTTTTTTACAGCAACGTATTGAGTCGGTATTGGCACAAACATATACAGACTATGAAATTATATTATTGGATGATGCTTCAACCGATGATAGTGTGTCTATTTTAAACCATTATAAAACAAATTCTCGTGTTACTCATTTGGAGATTAATTCAGTCAATACAGGGAGTCCTTTTGCTCAATGGCAAAAGGGAATAAGTTTGTCTCGTGGAAAATATATCTGGATTGCCGAGAGTGATGATGCGGCTGAATCTTTTTTTCTAGAGAAAGCTGTTTCTGTTTTAAATCAATATCCTCGTGCTTCCTTCTGTTTTTTAGGTTCACACTGTATAGACGAAAAAGGGAATCAACTATCTACTGATTTTGACCGCTGGACTTCAAAACAATTACGTCGTCCTTACAATATAGGTGTTTTTGATGGTGAAGATTACATAAAACATAATCTTTATTGGCGTAATTATATTTACAATGCTAGCGGCGTTGTTTTTCGTAAACAATGTTTTGAACAGATAGAGGATTTATCTTGCTTCTCAATGCGCTATAGTGGTGATTGGCTTTTTTGGATAGAGATGGCGAGGCAAGGGAGTGTTATTGAGTTATATGAAAAGCTAAACCTTTTTCGATTGCATTCAACAAGTACAACTGTTGAGGGTAACGCTTCAGGTAATGCAATTCTTGAAGATATTCAAGTAGTACATTATGTTGAATCATTTTCTTATCCAATAGGGTGTTATAAGCGTTTGATGCGGCATGGAATGCTTTATAAAAATATAAAGCGTGCTAAAATTGATCCGAAAATGAGGTTGTTGTTGTTTGAAAAACTGAAAGGGTGTTTTGGCACAAGTGTGTGGACATATAGATGGGAACGGTTTAATAAATACATGAGTTTTTTGAATCCATGGCAACCTACAAGAGATAGAAATAGGTTGTAATGAATTGTGAAGTGCAATAAAGAAAGATATGGTTGACAAAAGAATTATAGCATTTTATTTGCCGCAATATCATCCATTTTCTGAAAATGATGAATGGTGGGGCAAGGGATTTACTGAATGGAGAAATGTGGTCAAGGCTAGACCTCTTTATCGTGGCCATTATCAGCCACATTTACCAGCAGACTTAGGTTTTTATGATCTGCGTGTTCCGGAAGTTCGTCAGCAGCAAGCTGATATGGCTCGAATGTACGGAATTAATGGCTTTTGTTATTATCATTATTGGTTTAATGGTCATCAATTGATGGAAAGACCATTAGAAGAAGTGCTGTCTTCTGGCAATCCTGATTTTCCATTTATGCTTTGTTGGGCTAATGAAAATTGGACAAGGGCGTGGGATGGTGGAAGTCGTCATATTTTGATTGCTCAAAATTACTCGGAAGAGGATGATCGTGCGCATATCCGTTATCTGTTAGATAATGTATTTAGTGATTCTCGATATATAAGAGTAGACGGTAAACCTGTGTTTTTAATTTATCGTTCCATGCTTTTTCCGAATATGAAAGAGACTATTCGAGTTTGGAGGGAAGAAGCTTCTAGTAAAGGAGTGGAGTTGTATTTATGCCGCGTCGAGACTATGGATTGTTATGGAGAAGAATACCTTCAGGATGGTTTTGATGCTGCCGTAGAGTTTCAACCTTTCACTCATCAAATGAATGAGTTTCAAAAAAAAAGAAATCCATTACGGAAGTTTGCTTATAATATAAATCGTCACCTTTTTAATACATGTAAGAAGAAAAAGATTGATTACTCGGAATATGTAGATTATATTTGTAAAACTCCTTTTCCTGATTATAAAATGTATCCGGGGGTTACTCCAATGTGGGATAATACTTCTCGTCGAAAGCAAAAGATGTTTATTTTGGACAAGAGTACTCCCGAAAAATACGGTGAATGGTTATGTTCGGTTATGAATAAATTTGTGCCTTATAGCAAAGATGAGAATTTTATTTTTGTCAATGCTTGGAATGAATGGGCGGAAGGTAATCATTTGGAACCTGACTTAAAATGGGGATTCCGTTATTTAGAAGAAACAGAAAAGGTGGTAAAAAGTATGCAAAAAGGTGGCTTTTAGATATAGGGAGGTGTTTGTATTTTTCTAGAGTATATAATGTTGCTCGTGTTCGAGCCAGAGCTAGAGAAATCTTACAAAAAGATTTCTCTAGATATTAATTCGTAGAATTCTGTACCATATAAATTTGAAAAAGATCTTGTTTTTGCATTTACTATTGGTATAGGTGTGGCGAAAATTTTGCACTTCATTAAAAGCTTGTTTGAGAGGAACTGAACTTTTAATAATATGCTTTACTCGTTTATACTCTTTTTTTTCTTCTTTAAGGTCTAATGTCGGGGTCTCTTTTCCTTTTCTATAAAATTCATTCCTTGATTGTATATAGTATATGTCATGATTTTTAACAGGAAATACGTTGATCGTTTTATTGTATATTTCTGTGTATTCATTGCCCATATCTTTTAAGGACTTCATGTTTTTTAAAAGATGTCTTATTCTTTCTACTTTCTGTTTATATTCTTGTGGGGCTGATTTTATAGTTGAAATGAGTTTAAAGATATCGTCTAATGTACTATTTATAGGTAAAATCCAGCCGACATCTGCTTTTTTTACTCGTTCGGCAATTGCCCCTAGATCAAATGAGATTACGGGGATCTCTGAAATTAAACTTTCTGATAAGGTATAAGAATATGTTTCGGGCCACATAGATAATAAGCAGATTAATTTTATGTCATTCTCTAGCAGTAAGTTGGGAAGATCTTGTTGTATATACTTGCCGTGATAAACATAATTTTTCTTATTCTTATTGCATTTTTTGTTTGTTGTTTGTCCGAAAAGATGGACGTTTATGTCTGTGCCTTTTACTTTCTCTGTTAATTCCTCTAAATATTTTAGTCCTTTTTCTTCTGTTATATATCCAATAAAGGCGATATTAAACTTTTTATTCTTCTTTTTATCTGGATTGTCATTATTTGGCTTTCCGTTTATTTTGTCATAACCATGTTCTACCACTTCGATTGTTAAATCCTTATATGTGTTCAGGAATATGTTTTTTGTACTGTACGATGGAACAATGATCTTTTTTACGGTTTTAAGATTTTCATAAAACTCTTTTCTCCAAAGTGGAATGAAGTTGATATTCAGGTTGAATGTTTTTGCTATGCATGAACCACATCCTGCTGTGTTAGCATAGTTGCATAGAAAAGTTTCTTTGTTAAAGAGCTTCACAGAAGGACATATTGAATAAAAGTCATGTAAAGTATATATGACAGGGATACTTCTTTCTTTTGCTACTTTGAATATGTCCAAATACATGTGTTTTAAATGATGGATATGTATTAAGTCTATTTTTAAAGTGTCTATTAGTATTTTAATGTCTCTATTAAATGTGTCATTATAGAGGTTTAATGTCGTATATTGTGAATATGCACCTAGGGTGGAGGTGATTTTGTCAAATGGTAAAAAAGAAGTTACATGATATTTAAAATCATCATCGGAATAATAAAGAACATGAAAATTAAATTCTTCTTTCATATTTGTTATTAAATCATGTACATGTAAAGTTGTTCCTCCTATATTTTTCTTTTCGGCTTCTTTGAAATCATGTATTACGATTAATACATTTTTCTTAGGATGTGAATTAATGGCATAGCGGATATTTAACTGTATATCTGAAATTGGATTTTGTTGTACAAAGGACTCTGTGTTTTCAACACATGAAGGATATCTACTTTTTAATATTTGTAGGTGAGAATTTATTAGCTCTGTTTTTTCTTGAGAAAATGACTGGGTTCCTTTATGATAGATGTATGTGTTGTCACATAGTAGATGTCTATATCCAGCTTGTAGACATCTGTACGAAAAATCATTTTCTTCACCGTAGCCTTTTCCAAAAGTTTTTTCGTCGAAGAGACCAATGTTGTTTATGGCTTCTCGTTTAATATACATACAAAATCCATTTGCAGTAGGAATTTCAGGGAATAGGTTCATGCTGCATCTTTCAACAATTCCTGCATATTCCTCTATCGTAAAATCTGATGGTATCGTATTTTCTGACATAAAATCAGGTACGGATGCTAATGTCGCATTGTTAGATAATGGAGTAACAGTTGCTATTGCAGCTTTGCTATATGCGCACTTTTGTATTTTAGGGAGCCAATTTTTCGTGACCTCTGTGTCGCTATTTAATAAAACAACATCGCGTGACGAGTGTTGCATCCCGATATTAACCGTTCGTACAAATCCTTGATTGCTCTCATTGTTGATTATTGTAATATTTAAAGATGGATATTCTGTTGTAAACAGGTTTAGCAAAGGAAGGATTCGCTGGTCTGTACTTTTATCATTGATAAGTAGTAAGGTATGTTTAGTAAGGTCTGTATGCTCAATCACAGTCTCTATACACTTCTTGGTAAAATCAAAAGCATTATAGATTGGTATTATAATATCAGTATCCATGGTGAATTAAAATAGATTGAGGTGAAGTACCACTTTATAGAAGTACAGATTGTTTTTATACATAATGACACAAAGGTATAAAGAAAAAATAAGAGTGGCAAGTTATTAATCTCAGAGGTATAGATTTTAAGGCAATATGTTTTTCGTCTAACTTAATACTCTGCTATGGCTTTTGATGTTATTTGGGTATAGGGAGCTTCCAAAATATAAAGTCAATTGTTCTTGTATAATTGATTGTTAGGTTTGTCTTTATTAGAATCGAGAATATCAGAAATTAAAGTGATCTTATTAATGCAGATCTTTCATCTCATTTACTTATCTTTGCAAATGAAACTATTGAATAGTTAGAAAAATGAAAAATAAACTGGCGATCATTATACCTGCTTATAAAGCTTGTTTTTTTCGGGAGGTTTTAGATTCTATTGTAAGGCAGAGTAACCGTGATTTTACGGTCTATATCGGTGATGATGCCAGTCCTGATGATTTAGAATCAATAGTATCTGATTATAAGGATAAATTAGATATATTCTATTTCCGTTTTGAACAAAATTGGGGTGGGAGAGATTTGGTTGCCCATTGGGAGCGCTGTATTGAATTATCTGATGAGCCGCTGGTATGGCTTTTTTCAGATGATGATTTAATGCCACCAGATGCTGTAGAACGGGTAATAAAGGGTTGGAAGAAGTCTGGAGAATGCGATGCTGTATTTCGCTTTCCTTTGGCTATAGTAGATGCGTATGGTGAACTGAAATATACTAATCCACCTTTTGAGACAGAAAGGATTTCTGGTTATGATTTCTTATTAGATAAGTTAAGTGGTAAAATATCCTCTGCTGCGTGTGAGTATGTATTTACACGTGATGTTTGGAAGAAAACAGGAGGGTTTGTTAGGTTTCCTTTGGCATGGTGTTCAGATGATGCGACATGGGCAAAGTTTGCGGATTATGCATCTGGTATTATTTCATTACCGGGAACTCCTGTTTATTGGCGGAATGCTGAAGATAAGAATATAAGTAATTCTACACGTTTTGATGGGGAGAAGCTTAAAGCTACCGGACTTTTTCTAAAATGGATTGGAATGAATTATAGATTAAATCTCCGGGAGTCTAGATTTCAAGATGCGTTGGTGACTTATGTGAATGTAATACTAGAGTGTTCTGTAAGAGGAAATTATAGTCTAAAAGATTTGGTTTGTTTATATGCTATTATGAGAAAATTCTCTCCTACTGTGGCTTCACGTATCCTACGTTCCCATATTTTGAAAGCCAAACTTTTTATTTGAATGAAATGAATTTATCTCCTAGTTAGAAAGAGATGGTTGAATATTAATTTTATTGAAATGCAAAATGAAGAAAATACTTTTTATTATACCTTGTGTTCCTTACCCTTTGAATTCTGGGGGAAATCAGGCTTTCTTTCAAATGGTAGACTATATCCGTCATAAAATGTCAGTTTCTGTGTTGTTTTATGCTTGGACGATTGATGAGGCAAAAAGGGTAGAAAAGTTAGAAGATTTGTGGGAAGATGTGGATTTTTATACTTTTGTTAAGGAGACAAAAGAAGAACCGGACTCTCCTTTAGTGCGAAATCCTTTTTATTATAAGTGGCTGAAAAAGCTCAAGATGTCTATTGAGCGTAAAATGCGGAGGCAGTTATTATCTACGTCAAACAGTACCGTTGATTTGTTGAAAGATAAAGATTTTGTACGTGAAAAGTCTGTTTTACCTAATTCTGTATATAAAGAATTTGATACACGGTATATAGATTATATTACAAAAGTAGCACATACAGGGTTTGATATCATTCAGGTAGAGTTTTATGAATTGATAGCATTGGGATATGTGTTACCGCAGAATGTACAGACGATTTTCGTTCATCATGAATTGCGATATATACGTAACGAGAATGAGATGAACCTTTTTCAGGCAATACGGCCTAGTGACCGGATGAATTTTCTTGTTGCAAAAGACTTCGAATGGAATGCGTTGCAGAAGTATAAGCATATAATTGCTTTAACGGAAGTCGATAGGCTATTGTTAGCTAGCTATTTAGGTCGCGAAGATCATATTTATGCTTCTCCTGCAGTGGTAAAATTTGAATCGAATTCAGAGACGGAGTTTATCCCTTGTGTTCATCGACGTTTTACTTTTGTGGGATATGGAGAACATTTTCCAAATCTAGATGCTGTTGTATGGCTTTGTAAGGAAATTGTTCCTTATTTACGTAAATGCAATTTTGAGTTCACTTTGCAAGTGGTTGGAATGGGATATGAATGCTATTCTGCTGAATTACGAACGGCTTGTCCTGAGATAGAGTTAGTTGGATTCGTTGAGAATTTGACCTCTTTCTTGCAGGGGAGCATTGCTCTTGTTCCCATTCGTATCGGAAGTGGTATGAGAATGAAAATACTTGATATGGTTTCTTCAAATGTTCCTTTTATTACAACTTCAAAAGGATTGGAAGGTATTCATTTTAGTGACGGCGTAGATTGCTTGATAGCCGATAATACTGTTGATTTCGCAGATGCTATGATTAAATTATCCAATGATTTGGAGTTACAAAAAATGTTGGTTCATCAGGCTAATGACAAAATGAAGAATATGTATAATCCACAAGAAATGTTGGATCGGAGATTATCGGTTTATACTTCTATTCTTAAAGATGAATTTTAATGTTTTTGTTGAGCCTTTGATTCTATATTGTCATCTTGAAAATGTTTTAGATTCTTTACACATTAGCTGCTACTATTCATTCTTGAATGATATGAAGTGGCAAAAAGATTTAATAAATTGTTTGAAAGACTTTTTATCTTTGGGAATATTGGCATTGGCTATTATCTGGGATAAACTGTATTGAGATACTAGATATTGGTCTGAGCTTTTTATAAAGCCGTTGAAATCTTTATTGTCAGAGACTGCATCATAACTCTCATTGTGTTTTCTCCATAAAGTTATTTCTTGGGGAATGTAATAGACTTTATTGAACACACATATTTGTCTCCAAAGCCAGAAATCCAACCATGCGGGGTAAGGGGTACTAAAATTAATATTTTGAATTACTTCTTTTTTTACGCAAACGGCGGAGAATGTGGGGATATAGTTTGAATCAAGGTAGGGAAATATGTTACTACCTGAATGTCTTTTGAGGAATGAAGAACTAAACTCTATATATGAATCATATTCAGGGTTATTTGATAGGTTTATAACTTTGATACCATTGACTATGAAATTTGCTAAAGGATTCTGTTGAATCGTATCTTGTAAAGATTCAATATGGTTATTGGTCCAATAATCATCGCTCTCACAGAATGCGATGTATTCTCCATTGGATTTTTCAATTCCTAATTTCACAGTCTCAGCTAATCCTTTGTTCTGGTTGCCGGGATGTGTGTATAGTTTTATATTTTTAAAACGGTTGGCATATTCTTCTATTATAAGAAGGCTTTGATCTCTGCTTCCATCATCCACAACAATAACTTCAAATGATTTATTGGTTTGTCTGATTAAAGAATCTAAAGTCTCTTTTATATATTTAGCATAGTTGTACGAAGCAACGATAACTGATATCAATGGTTGTTTCTTCATTATTGTTGTAGAATAATAGTTAAACATAATAGTATCAGTAAGACACAGGATATTCCTAAAGTGACTAAATAGTATTTCTTATATTTCTGGTATTTAAGCTTATACTTGTTGTATTTAGAAAAGAAAAACGATGGATCTTTATATAAATTGAAAACTTCTTGTAGGTGATTGTATAACCATTTGTCTTCTTTTCTTCCCAGATAATCATAGAATTGAGTAAAATAGTATACATATCCTGCATAGCCGCCAGGATTTGCATCGAAAACGATACGGAAAAAAGAATAATCAGTAATAAAACCAGCTTCATTGAGATTGCTGCTAGGCTTCATGCCATGAAAATGGATAAGTTTAGCTTTGTCATTGATACCCCAATAAGGTTTCCAATTATATTCTATTGGTAATAGTTCCATGTCTTTGAAGCATAGCTCATTTAAATATCCTTGGTCAAAAAGTCCGGATATGTTTCTTTCTCTATTTTTCATTTTAAGAATAAATTCCTCATATTTCTCTTTCATGCCTTGGATATTCATAACTAATACTCCCGCATTAAAATATTCCATATCTTCCACATTGCGTTCATATTCTGGGGCAGCTGCTAGATAAGTGGGATGTGGAAGCTCCTCAAGTAAAATGTCAGCATTGAAAATCACGTCTATATCAGAATAAAGAACATACTTTTCTTCTTTTTCTACAACAGGGATTTCCATTCTCATAAATGTTCCGAAAATTCGGTTATATTCGATTTCTTTCCCTAAATTCTGCAACATCCATTCACGCGGATATATCTCCATCAACTCTTGCTTATAGGGCAATTGATGGAGGATTATTTCTACATTGAATTCCTTTAATAAGTTATAAACAAGGTCATTTGTGTTGCCATCATATAGACAAACTAAATGGAGAGATGTGTTTTTCCTAGCACTGATTAACATGACTTTTAGTAAATCAAGATAATCTTTTCGAGTGACTATGGAGTCTGTCAGACAAATATAGCATTTCATAATCTGATATTTTTATTGCGTTATTTAATAGAGAACATTATAGATATATTTTTCACTCTTTTTTAGCCGAGTTTGTATTTGTCTGATTTTGTTTTGACCAATGGGTTAGTGTTTTAATATGCCCCAAATAATATAATTCTTCTTCAGTTGGTTTTGCGCTATTCATATACCAAGGTAAATGTCTGACGGAATAAGGGTGTCCGGTTCGAATACAGAAACAGTCTGGGTCAATAGGCTCCCCGATAAAATAGGGCTTATATACAGCAAAGGTTGTATCTATTAAAGCTTTGAATATGTTAGGCTCTATTTCTTCTTTCCAGAAAACGCTTTCCCACTCTATAACTTTTTCTTTTAATTTATAATGATCTGGTAGGTCGTCTATGCAGATTGAGAAGCCAGCCTTTAATGCTTTGGGATATTTTTGTAGTAATAAAATGAATTTCTCAATAAAATCGTCAGGACAATTAGGGAGGATCTCTAAATCAGAATCGGTATAGGCATAATAAGAATCCTTGAATTGTTTAAATATCCCTGTTTCCCACAATGATAGATGCCCGACATTCTTATTTAACATATATACAGGGTATGGTAGTCTTGTATAGTATTCTAATAGTGGAGGGTATGTTGATTGGTTATCAATAATATATAAATTATGATATCCCTTATTTTCTAAGCTATGGATTAGCTTTGTTAGCATTTCCAAACGGTTGTAATTGTTAATAATGATAGGGATGTCTTTATAGTTGATTTTCTTTACTCCCAAAAATCTTCTTTTGATTTCGGGAATAAACCATTTAAGAAATAGCTCTTTAGACCTTTGAAAGTCTTGATTGAATGCTTTATATTTTCGAATCAACTTTCTTCTCATTTTTTATTTCTGTTAACAATGATGTTATACATTATTTTTCTGGTTTATAGATTACAAAGCTACTATTTTTTTTGATTAATATTCGTCATTTCTAATATTGTATATTTAATATTATTATAGTATGATGTTTGGATAGAGGTCGGCATTAAACTTTTTTAGATATTCAGAGCGACGGCTTGAGATGTTTATTATCTTTTTCTTTTAAGAAATCTTTCTACTAAAAATAATAATTTAATATACTGTCGTGCTTTTCTTTGGATCCAAACAGTGTCTATAAGTTGTTGAACTCGGTGTTTTGATAATATGTCTAATGCCTGCTCTTGAGTTCTTGTCTTCTCTTGAAGGGCAGTATGATTCTGATAAAACTCACTAATCAGATAGGGAAAATCATTTTTAAAAAAATCGGAACGTTCTTGCATGATTAAGTTACCGCTTTTAGGGTCAGAACTTATTCCATAAATATTAAAGTATGAGACTGCAAAATTTAGATGTTTTGTTGTGCGATTAAACAAAAGGATCTGTTTTATAAAAAAAGCCCAATCTGATATAATCTGGTATTTTTCTTCATATAGCATATTTTTAAAGAGTTCTCTTTTAATAAAAGTCGACGGATGTCCTAAAGAATAATTATATATAAAAGGTAGGGTCAATTTGTCGGGATAAGGGCTGATTTGTACATCATCAGCATTACGATACAGATATAAATCAGCATAGACAATATCTTCTGTGAAATTTTCTTTAAATACTCGTGCTAGAATGTCATTTTCTAACCAATCACCGGAATTTAAAAACAATAGATAGTTGCCTTTAGCTTTAATAATTCCTTTGTTCATTGCATTATAGATCCCTTTATCAGGTTCTGATACCCAATAAGATAAATGTGATGCATACTTTTTTATAATGTTAATACTATTATCGGTTGAGGCTCCATCAATAATAATATGTTCAAAATCCTTAAAAGATTGCTTTTTCCATATACTTTCTAGAGTTTTCTCTAAACCCTTAGCGTCATTTTTATTAATTGTGATTATGGATAGTTGTGTCATATTGTTTAGGTTCATGTCTATTGTTTTGGTTTATGATGATTGTTGTTGGTTGATTGTATATTAGTGTGCTATAATCATGTGAAAATTCTGTTTTTTGTGCCTACAGGAGTCTCTAAGGATTTTCTCTATGATAATTATTCCTGCATTTCTCTGCAAAAATAGTGATTTATGCGTAATAATGTATGTTCAGTGATTGGAAAAATGAATAAAGTTTGGATAATTTATGTGATATCTATATATGTTTAAAATAAAAAAGATAAACAAAAAAAGAGAAATAAAATCTTTTTTTCAATTGTATAGTCTATCTTTGTACGAAAGAATCCTAAACCTTTTATTTTTATTTACTTATGGGCATGTTTGAAAATCGATCACTTGTAAGCAGTGGTAGCCTGAAGCAATTGTTGCTTTTTGTGTTGTTTTTGTTATCTGGACTGATGTTGTTAGTTGGATGTCATGAAGATCAAAAGGAAGAAGCTGTATCTTCAATTTATAAAGAAGATAATCTGAGATATGAAGATAGTTTAAAACGATATTTGCGAAACACTTATCCCTCTGTTATAAATAAAGTGTCTGTAACAGAATCATTTATTGAAATTATGGGTAACTGTGTGGGTGAGGGGCATTTTTATTTGGGTGAGATTCCTCCTTATTTGGATGTAACAAAGCTAGACAGGACCCCATATAAGGTAGAGTTGACTGAAGCATCATTTAGCATCGTATTAGATCGTTTTATTGAAAGGGAAGGTGTTTTATATGATCGGTTATTGTCAAAATGGGCTATTTTCCAAATGGCAGATTTAACAGACCAATTGGTGTCTCATGCACGACGACATGCGGATGAAATTTGGGCGTATCAACATTTATCTCCTATTACATTGACTTCTAAGAAAGGATTGGGAGGTCTTACTGCAAATTCGTTTATATCAGATTTAAGTTTGTTGGGTATTAGTAGTGCTACAATTAATGTTTGTATAACTCATTTTATGCATCTTACTCCCAAAGCAGGAGATATAGAACATCTGTATGGAGGAAAAACGTATTATATGGATGAAGAGTATCTCAATAATACTTTAGACAAAGTATTATTAGAAGCAACAAAAAAAAGGAATATCTCTGTTGCGGCAATTATTTTAATTGATCCAGCTTCACGGAGTGTAGATACGGGAATTGGAGAATTATTACAGCATCCGGATTATAGTGAAGGAACTTACACGATGCCTAATATGACAACTTTGGAGTCGGTAAATTGTTATGCTGCCGCACTTGATTTTTTAGCTAAACGGTACTGTAGATCAGATAATCGCTATGGACGTATCTCTCATTGGATTATGCATAATGAGGTTGATGGTGGGCTCTCGTGGACGAATATGGGGGTGAAGCCTGTTACTATCTTTTCGGATACTTATATAAAGTCTATGTGTATGTGCTATAATATTGTGCGTCAGTATGATGAACATGCAGAGGTGTTCGCTTCTTTTTCACATTCGTGGACTGATATTTCTAATGTGGGATGGTATACTAGTAAAGAAATTGTTGATTTGTTGAATACTTATAGTCGGATTGAGGGAGACTTCCAATGGGCTATGGCATATCATAGTTATGCGCAATCATTATTTAATCCTTGTACATGGCTCGACCCGGATGCAACTTACTCTATGGATACAAAGTATATAACATTCAAGAATTTAGAGGTGTTGAATAAATGGGCTTTGTCTAAAGAAAATAAGTATAAAGGGACTGTTAAGCGTTCTGTATGGCTTTCAGAGGCAGGTGTAAATTCTCCTACATATTCAGATGAGGATTTTCAGAAACAGGCAGCAGGTTTTGCTTACGCATGGAAAAAGATAAATGCATTAGAAGGCATAGACGGAATACAATGGCATAATTGGTTCGATCATCCAGGTGATGGGGCTTGCTTGGGGTTGCGTAAGTATCTGGATGAAACTTATAATGGAGAGGCAAAGCCAGTCTGGTATGTCTATCAAAAAGCAAACACAGAGGAAGAGGATGAATATTTTGAACAGTTTCTATCCGTAATTGTGATTTCTGATTGGAATATTATTGAAAAATTTTAAATTATCTGCATTATTAACTAAAACTGAAATTATGAAAATGTTAAGATTTTCTTGTGTTAAAAGGCTGGAATACGTTGTGAGGCGTTGTATTATGCCGTTTTTAATACCATTTTTAATTGTGAATGTGATTTCTTGTGGTGATGATTTTGTGGAAGACACTGGAGGAGGTTCTATACCTCCTGAAGAGATCATAATTCCTCCTGTTTATATGCTATTAGATGGTCCATATAAATCAGGGGTAGTTTTAACTCGAAATGAGGATGATAGTTATATTATAGAAACTATTGATGGAGATCCGTGGGTTACGGGTGGCCGATTTAAAGAAGACATTCCAGAGGAATGTAATGTGCTTGAGTTTGAATACCAGACAATGCTGGGTATAAGTAATCTAGAACTCTTTTTCGCAGATGCTAAAACTAATATTGATGCTTCTCATAGCATGAGTGCAGGGGAAGTTCCGAGTGCTGAAACATGGAAATCTTTTAGCGTGCGTTTAAAACAATATCGTAAAGATTTTGATTGGGGGGAAATGGGTGATTATTTGCGGATAGATTTGGGTAATGTTCCTGATAATACGATACAAATACGTAATATATGTCTGCGTGTAATGAATGAGGAGGAAAGGAAGGAAGAGGAGGAAGAAAATAATGAAGTTCTCAATAAGGAAAAATATGAGCAAAATATAAAAGATTATCTAAATAAGGATTATAATTGCCATGTGACCGATATCGCCGTCGGAAAGGAGACAATTAGTGTCCGAGGAAACTATCAGGGGGATGGAGTTTTCTTTTTAGGGGAAATACCACCTTTTGTTGATATGTTTAAAGCAGAAAAGATAGAGTCTATATATAAAACTGTTTTGTCACAGAATTCTTTTGAAATTCATTTGGATCGTTATGTGGCTATTGGTGGTTATCAGTATGACCGTTTGTTATCTAAGTGGGCGATATTTAAGGGAGGAGTAGAAAAAGATGAGCAAGTATCTCATGCTCGTTATGTGGGGGCAGATGGAGTTTATGTAAAACAAAAAGTTGGAGCTATTTCATTAAAATCTAAAAAAGGATTGGGGGGGCTTATAAATCATGAGTTTCTTGCATCAGATTTAGATGGATTAGGAATCAGCAGTGCAACAATAAATATTCCTATTACCAATTTTATGCACCTTTCTCAACAGTCGGGAGATATTCCATATGTGTATGGGGGAGTAACTTATTATTTTAATGAGGAGTATCTTAGAAGTGCATTTGATGTGGTATTGGAACAAACTAGCCAGCGCAATATTTCTGTTGCTGGTATTTTGTTGGTTTCTCCTGAAGGAGATGCCGGAGAACTTCTGAAACATCCGGATTTTAATGGCATAGCTCCTTATACTATGCCTAATATGACTACTATAGAGTCTACACAATGTTATGCTGCTGCACTTGATTTTCTGGCACAAAGATATAGCAAACCTGGTATGCGTATTGCGCATTGGATTATTCATAATGAGGTAGATGGAGGTAGCCATTGGACGAATATGGGGGATAAACCAATTGCTACATTTATGGATACGTATCTTCGTTCAATGCGTATGTGTTATAATATTGTACATCAATATGACCAGAATTCAGAGGTCTTTATTTCTTTCTCTCATGGATGGAATATTGCTGCTGGGGGCGGTTGGTATAAGGTAAGAGATATGCTTGATTTTATGAATCTGTTTAGTAAAGCAGAAGGAGACTTCTTTTGGTCATTAGCATGCCATAGTTACCCGGCTCAATTGGGGAATCCTTGTACTTGGGATGATGCTCAAGCTACTTTTTCTATGGATACAGAATATGTGACATTGAAGAACCTTGAAGTATTGGATAAATGGGTTAGTATCCCACAAAACCAATATAAGGGAGGCATCAGGCGTTCTGTGTGGCTTTCAGAGGCTGGAACATGTTCTCTAAGTTATGCGGATAAGGATTTGCAGAATCAAGCTGCAGGGTTTGCTTTTGGGTGGAAGAAGATCAATGCCTTGGAAGGTATTAATGGAATCCAATGGCATAGTTGGTTCGATCATCTGGGTGATGGTGCTCGTTTAGGATTACGTAAATACAATGATGAGGAATATCAGGGGGAAGCTAAACCGATATGGATGACTTATCAAAAAGCTGGTACTGATACAGAAAATGAGTACTTTGAGCAATATTTGCAGCGGATTGGTATTGATAGTTGGGAAGGTATCATTCAGAAGATTCCATAATGTTTATTATTGGGGACTATATTGCTAGATATTGTAGTGTAAGTAGTTGGCTATTTCTGTTCTTATTTTTTTATATCTCTGATGTTCTCTTATAAATTATGAGGTTTATATGGGAGCAAGGATATGATAGATATAGAGATATTGCTGAATGAAACCTGCAGCTTTTCTAAAAAATGCTAGTTTTATTCGGCAATTTACTCTATATTTGTCTGTATAACCCCAAAACAAGAAATGATGGATACACTTTATAGGTCATACCGGATGTTGCTTAGCAACATATCTACTGATTTTATCCGTTATCTCCATGATGAGATAGAGTGGAGTAGTAGGCTTATTGCTATTTTAGGTTCACGTGGTGTTGGCAAAACAACTATGCTCTTGCAACATATCAAGTTGTATGATAATATTGACGAGACCCTGTTTGTGACGGCTGATGATTTATATTTTGCAGAACATAAACTGTTTGATCTGGCGATGGACTTCTATCAGCATGGAGGAAAAAAACTCTATATTGACGAAATACATAAGTATGCTGGTTGGGCTCGGGAGATAAAGAATATATATGATCTGATTCCCAAACTGCAAGTCGTGTATACTGGTTCCTCTATATTGGATTTGGAAGTCGGAGAGGCTGATTTGAGTCGTAGAAAGCTGGAATATCGTATGGTGGGGTTGTCTTTCCGTGAATACCTTGCCATTTCGTATGGTTATCATTTACCAGTTTATTCTTTAGAAGATATACTGAAACATAAAGTAGATTTTCCTTATGTCGAGGCGCGTCCTATTTTGTTGTTTAAGGAGTATCTACAACATGGCTATTACCCTTTCTTTCAGGAAAAGGGATATTTGCTTCGTTTACAAAGTATCATTAAGCAGACTTTGGAAAATGATATACCGACTTTTGCGAATATGAATATAGCAACAGCATTGAAATTGAAAAGACTGTTGTATATCATAGCGAAAAGTGTTCCGTTTAAACCTAATTTTACCAAGTTGGCGACTTTGCTTGATATGAATAGAAATACGGTTTCTGATTTGATGTGTTATCTGGAAAAGGCTGGAATAATTAATCAGCTTCGGGCAGAGACGGAAGGTGTCAGACTTTTAGGCAAAGTGGACAAGGTGTATCTGAATAATACGAATTTGGCTTATGCGCTTTCTGACAATACACCGGATATTGGTAACGTGCGTGAAACATTTTTCTTTTCTACTTTGCGAGTTGTTTGTCCGGTAACCACATCAGAAGTTGCTGATTTTACGGTGGGTGGTTATACCTTTGAAGTAGGTGGAAAGAATAAGTCGCAGAAGCAGGTGCATGATGTGGAGAATGCGTATGTTGTGAAAGATGATATTGAGTACGGAATGCGTAATGTGGTTCCTCTCTGGGCATTTGGTTTTTTATATTGAGATAATATGTATATTTGTACGATGTGAACTTAAACAGATTGAAATATGAGTGGCAAGATTTACCCTATCGGTATACAGAATTTTGAAAAAATTCGTAAAGGTGGCTATTTTTATATAGATAAAACAGCATTGGTTTATCAACTGGTGAAAACCGGAAGCTACTATTTTTTGAGTCGTCCGCGCCGTTTTGGCAAAAGTCTGCTTATTTCTACGCTTGAAGCTTACTTTCAAGGAAAGCGGGAACTCTTTGAAGGACTGGCTATGGAGAAGCTGGAAAAAGATTGGGTAAAATATCCTGTATTACATCTTGATCTTAATACGGAAAAATACGATACTCCGGAAAGTTTGGAGAATAAACTGAATGGGGCGTTGGTGGAATGGGAGAAGATATATGGCGAAGAGCCCTCGGAGAAATCTTTAGCGATGCGTTTTGAGGGGATTATTAAGCGTGCCTGTCAGCAAGAGGGGCAAAGTGTGGTGATCCTAGTGGATGAGTATGATAAGCCGATGCTGCAGGCTATTGGTGATGATGTTTTGCAAAAGAGTTTCCGCAATACATTGAAAGCCTTCTACGGCGCATTGAAAAGTCAGGACGGCTGTATCAAGTTTGCTTTGTTGACGGGAGTTACCAAGTTTGGTAAAGTCAGTGTATTCAGTGATTTGAATAACCTGAATGACATTTCAATGTGGAATAAGTATATAGACATTTGTGGTGTGAGCGAACAGGAACTATACGATAATCTGGATGCCGAACTTCATGAATTTGCCAATGTGCAGGGAGTGACGTATGAAGAGATATGTGTCCGGTTGAAAGAAATGTATGATGGTTATCATTTCACGCACAATTCCAAAGGAATGTACAATCCCTTCAGTCTGCTTTTGGCTTTTGATAGGAATGAGTTTAAAAGCTACTGGTTTGAAACAGGTACTCCCACTTATTTGGTGGAATTGCTGAAGAAACACCATTACGACCTTCATCGGATGGCTCATGAAGAAACCGATGAACAGGTACTGAACAGTATAGATTCTGAATCTACCAATCCTATTCCGGTAATCTATCAGAGCGGGTACCTTACCATTAAAGGGTATGATGAGCGTTTTGGAATATATCGTTTAGGTTTTCCTAATCGTGAAGTGGAAGAAGGGTTTGTCCGTTTTCTGCTTCCTTATTATGCGAACGTAGATAAAGTGGAATCTCCCTTTGAAATTCAGAAATTTGTTCGTGAAGTGGAGGCTGGTGATTACGAATCTTTTTTCCGTCGTCTGCAAAGTTTCTTTTCTGATATTCCATACGAGCTTGCCCGCGAACTGGAGTTACATTATCAGAATGTACTTTATATTGTATGTAAACTGGTCGGTTTTTATGTAAAAGCGGAATATCATACGAGTGAAGGCCGTGTGGATATGGTATTGCAAACTGATAAGTTCATTTACATCATGGAATTTAAACTGAATGGAACGGCAGAAGAAGCTTTGCAGCAGATAGAGGATAAACATTATGCCCGACCATTTGAAACGGATTCACGAAAACTTTTTAAGATTGGTGTGAATTTCAGTGCTCAAACAAGAAATATAGAGAAGTGGTTGGTCGAAAATTGAACTGCCTGCGCCGGAAATAAGATATTCATTTCTCATATTCTCATAGATTTGATTTAAATAGCAGATAATTAATAAAGTAAGCTATGAGAAATACTTTTAAAATTGGTATTTCTCATAGTTTTATTCGCAAATAGACCTTGATTTGGCTTATTTCTCATACCTGTTGAACTCATTTCTCATAATGTCCCGGTGTTGGTATATAAATAGGCTGTGTGGGCTTACCTATATTCTGTAAGTTGCCTTTTGCTTTTAGACGACGGATTTGCCTACTGGCCATACTTTGAGTGAAACTGCAGAGCGACTGCATATTACTACGGGTTAATACAGGATGAGTTGCAAAATAGGCAGTAAGTTTCTTGTCGATCTCTTCTTCTGAAAGAGAAGCCGAATGTGGCTTGTATTTTGAACGTCGTAGATGAGTGCTCATGCACAAACCTTTTAAATCTCTATCAGCTTGGAAGTTAATGGACTTAAGTTTCACTTTGTCAGCACGAGTGGTAAGCGAGTGCACGGGCTCGGTAGCTTGCAATGTAATCTGGAAATAGCCGATTCCATCCAGATGTACTCGTTCTCCCTCGCACAGATGGTTGCCCATGCATCTGCTCAATTCCATTAACATGGCTTCTACCTCTGCTTTCCCGAAAGTAGTTGCCATGTGGATTTCTCTTGCCAGCTTTTGAGTGGTCACATGTTGAAAATTAACCACCCGTGGGTGGTAACTAGGTTCTTCCCCTTCTTTTTCCGGTTGGGGATTCTTATAAAACTCGAATTGTATTGCCATCTTTGTTTTAATTTAATGGTTATTTATATGTTATGTACTGATGCTCTTAGTGTATCTTGCTTTTATTCTTTTATTATTCAACCGCCATCCTGATTGTTCCACTACAGTGAACGGTTCTTTTCACTCTAGTAGACAGAACTTTTTACTGTAGTGAACAGGCCTGTGCACTCCAGTGGAACGATTGGGATGCTCTTTCAAAGATACGACATTATTAGGTGAAAAACAAGTAATTAACTAGTTGTTTTCATGAAAGAAATAGCTAGCTGTTTTCTAAGATAAGCTTGGCGGATAAACAGGAGAATAGTTGTGTCTGACTATGAGAAATACCCTGATAGAGTATGAGAAATAGCGGCTTTTTGAAGAAAATCGATGAGGATAGTATGAGAAACACCTGTTTTAAAAACGTTTCTCATAATGTACTTCTTTGATTATATGTGCTTTATCTGAAATCTATGAGAACATGAGAAATAGAATTGAAAAATCTTTGGTTCTTAATCAAATTCCGTGCTACTTATTTATGTTCAATAACCTTATTCATGGCTATTCCGGGGTACTTTAAGATGCATATAGCTTGGATAATTTATTTGCTATTTCTAATATGCCGATATCCCTTTATCCATCAACCTTTCAATGAGCTTTACTAGCACGGAATTTGAAGAAGAACCAAATCTTTTCTAGTAGAAAGATGAAATAAGTATTCTCTGAAAAGTTGTTTGTGTGGAATATTTACAGTATATTTGTGTCGTAATAATCGCCCTACAAAACACATGCAGGACAAATAAATAAAGTAATGAGAATAACACTGGTAAGAGACGATGGCAAGGTGAACACTATGCGTACGTTGAGAATTGAACAGCTCGTGGAGCAAATGAAAGTGGAAACTAAAACACAGCCTGTCTCAAAAATGAGAGAAGTCCTGCCTTTTATGCTTCCGGGTGATAAAAATGACTATGTACAGAAAGTGCCGAAGCTGATACCTGCAGCCGCCTTTTTTCGCAAAGGCGGCATAACGACGATGAGTGAATACAACGGAATTGTGATGATTCAGGTCAACAACTTGTCCGGACGTATGGAAGCGGATGAAGTGAAAGAACGGGTAAAGGAGCTTCCGCAGACTTACTTAGCTTTCACCGGTTCTTCCGGAAAGTCTGTGAAAGTATGGGTACGCTTTACTTATCCCAATGATCGTTTGCCGACAACTAGTGAAGAAGCGGAGCTTTTTCATGCGCATGCCTATCGGTTGGCAGTGAAATTTTATCAGCCACAACTTCCTTATGATATCGAGCTGAAAGTACCTTCGTTGGAGCAATATTGTCGTTTAACTTTTGACCCGCACTTGTATTTTAATCCCGAAGCAATGCCTATTTATATGAAGCAGCCTGCCGCTATGCCGGGTGAGGTGACTTATCGCGAACGGGTGCAAACGGAAACTTCACCGTTGCAACGGCTTGCACCGGGATATGAAAAGTGTAATGCGCTTTCTGTCCTTTTCGAAGCTGCTTTTGCACGTGCGTTGGATGAAGAGACTGATTATCAACCGGAAGGAGACAAACAATCGCTGTTGATTAACCTCGCAGGACATTGTTTCCGTGCCGGTATTCCTGAGGAAGATACAGTACGCTGGTCTCGTGCCCATTATCGTTTGCCAAAGGACGATACATTGGTTCGGGGAACCGTACGAAATGTATACCGCACTTGTGAGGGATTTGCGAGTAAGAGTAGCCTGTTGCCGGAACAATTATTTGTCATGCAGATGGATGAGTTTATGAAACGGCGTTATGATTTTCGTTTCAACCAGTTGACATCACAAGTGGAATGTCGCGAACGGAACAGTTTTAATTTTTATTTTCATCCGGTGGATAAACGGTTGATGGCAAGTATTGCAATGAATGCACATTATGAAGGGCTTAAGCTGTGGGATAAAGACGTGGTACGTTACCTGAATTCGGATCATGTGCCGGTTTATCAGCCTATCGAGGAATTCCTTTATGACCTTCCTCATTGGGATGGTAAGGATCATATTGGCGATCTTGCCAAACGAGTTCCTTGTGATCATCCTCATTGGGCGCAATTGTTTCGTCGTTGGTTTCTTAGTATGATAGCGCATTGGCGTGGAATGGGAAAGAATCATGCAAATAGCACTTCTCCTATATTGATAGGCCCACAGGCTTATCGTAAGTCTACATTTTGCCGGTTGATTTTGCCTCCATGCTTGCAGGCTTATTATACGGATAGCATTGATTTCAGTAGGAAACGGGATGCTGAGCTATATTTGAATCGTTTTTTACTGATTAATATGGATGAGTTCGATCAGATTGGCATCAATCAGCAGTCTTTCCTCAAGCATATTCTGCAAAAGCCTGTTGTCAACACACGACGTCCGAATGCTTCGGCTGTGGAGGAACTCCGTCGGTATGCCTCTTTTATAGGAACGAGTAATCATAAAGATTTGCTGACAGATACTTCCGGCAGTCGCCGTTTTATCGGTGTTGAGGTGACTGGAGTGATTGATGTGGTCCGCCCTATTGATTATGAGCAATTGTATGCGCAGGCAATGGCACTGCTGCGTAGTAATGAACGCTACTGGTTTGATGAGAAGGAAGAGGCTATTATGACGGAGGCGAACCGGGAGTTTGAGCAGTCGCCGGCAATCGAGCAGTTGTTCCAGGTGTATTACCGGGTAGCGGAAGAGGAAGAAGAGGGAGAATGGTTACTTGCTGCAGATATACTTCAGCGGATACAAAAGGCAAGTAAAATGAAGATTTCTTCCGGACAGGTTAATTATTTCGGGCGTATTTTGCAGAAGCTGGGAGTAAAGTCATTCAGGAAAACACGCGGAGTTTATTATCATGTGGTGGCTGTTGGGCAAGGGTGATGATGAAATAATGCACGAGATGTGCATTTTATTATTTTATAATAATTATCTTTGCGTAATAACGTGAGATATACGAAGACTATGATAAGAAATCCTTTTATAACAAGTGGATATGTGTCTGCTGATTATTTTTGTGACCGTCAGCAAGAAAGCGAACAGTTGGTACGCGAAGTGATGAATGGGAATAATCTGGCTCTTGTCTCTACCCGACGAATGGGAAAGACGGGGCTGATCCGTCATTGTTTTCAGTTTCCTGAAATTAAGCAGGGCTATTACACCTTCTTTATTGATATATATGATAGCCGGTCATTGCGCGACTTGGTATTTGCACTTAGTAAAGAGATTTTGGAAGTACTGAAACCTGTGGGGAAGAAAGCTTTGCATGGTTTTTGGGAATGTGTGAAATCTTTGCAGGCCAGTATCTCTTTTGATGTGAATGGTATGCCTTCTTTGAATTTGGGATTAGGAGATATACAAGCTCCGGCTACTACGCTCGATGAAATCTTCCGGTATTTAGAGCAAGCGGATAAGCCTTGTTTGATTGCCATTGATGAATTTCAGCAGATTACCGGGTATGCAGAGAAAAATGTAGAGGCTACTCTCCGGACTTATGTGCAGCATTGTAATAATGCGCGTTTCATTTTTGCCGGGAGCCAGCGACATGTGATGGGGAATATGTTTTTGACGCCTTCCAGACCTTTTTATCAAAGTGTGTCAATGATGCATTTGGAACGTATTCCTTTAGAAGAATACGTTCGTTTTGCATGTATGCATTTCAAACGTGCAGGCAAAGAAATGGAAGAAAGTGCTGTTACCACAGTTTATCAACAGTTTGAAGGAATCACATGGTATATACAAAAAGTATTGAATACACTTTATGATATGACCCCGGAGCACGGAGTCTGTAAAGTGGAAATGGTGTCAGAGGCTATTCGGCAGATTATTGATTCATTTAGATATACTTATTCGGAAATTCTTTTTCGTTTGCCGGAGAAACAAAAGGAACTGCTAATTGCTATCACTAAAGAAGGAAGGGCTAAAGCTCTCACTTCCGGCACTTTTATTAAAAAATACAAACTGGCTTCTGCTAGTTCAGTTCAGGCAGCACTAAAAGGGTTGCTGGAAAAGGATTTTGTGACTCAGGAAATGGGTATTTGTCAAATATATGATCGTTTCTTGGGTATTTGGCTGAAAGAGAATTATTAAGTCATATTTCATTTATTGAAGAGGGCTTTTCGATAAATCGCGTTAATAATTAATAGAAACTGCTGCCTGTTAATCTGTTTTATTGTATCTTTGCGGTCTTAACTTTTTTAATGGTAAATAATGAAGGAATTTCTACAACTAATGCGACGTTTTGTGTCGCCTTATAAGAAGTATATCGGCTGGGCTATTTTGCTGAATATTTTGTCTGCTGTATTCAATGTGTTCTCATTTACTTTTTTGATTCCTATCTTGAGTATTCTGTTTAAAACAGAAGGAGCAGATAAGGTGTACCATTTTATGGAATGGGGTAGTGGCGATTTAGCAGATGTTGCCAAGAATAACTTCTATTATTACATCTCTCAGATGATTGTGGATAATGGTCCCACTGTAGCTCTTATTTTCTTGGGACTATTCCTGATGGTGATGACATTGTTTAAAACCGGTTGTTACTTTGCTTCTTCAGCCGTGATGATTCCATTACGTACAGGAGTGGTACGTGATATTCGTATTATGGTGTATGCTAAGGTAATGCGTCTGCCGATGTCTTTCTTTTCGGAAGAAAGAAAGGGAGATATTATAGCTCGTATGAGTGGTGATGTGGGGGAAGTGGAAAATTCCATTACCAGTTCATTGGATATGTTGATGAAAAGCCCGATTCTGATTATTATATATTTTGTGACATTGGTTACGGTTAGTTGGCAGTTGACTCTTTTTACTATCATTGTATTACCGGGAATGGGTTGGTTGATGGGAGTCGTCGGAAGAAAACTGAAACGTCAATCACTGGAAGCACAGGCTAAGTGGAGTGATACGATGTCACAATTAGAAGAAACACTGGGAGGCTTGCGCATCATCAAGGCTTTTATTGCGGAAGATAAAATGATTAACCGCTTCACCAAATGTAGCAACGAGCTCCGGGATGCGACAAACAAGGTTGCTATACGTCAGGCTATGGCTCATCCGATGAGTGAGTTCTTAGGAACGATTCTGATTGTAGCTGTATTGTGGTTTGGGGGTACATTGATTTTGGGGAAGAATGCAACTATCGATGCTCCCACATTCATCTTCTATATGGTTATCTTATATAGTGTAATCAATCCATTGAAAGACTTTGCTAAAGCGGGATACAACATTCCGAAAGGGTTGGCTTCCATGGAACGTGTGGACAAAATCCTGAAGGCAGAGAATAAGATTAAGGAAATTCCGAATCCGAAACCGTTGAAAGGTTTGAATGATAGAATCGAATTTAAAGATATCTCTTTCAGCTATGATGGTAAAAGAGAGGTGTTGAAGCATGTAAACCTGACAGTTCCCAAAGGAAAAACAATTGCACTGGTTGGGCAATCGGGATCCGGTAAATCTACATTAGTCGATTTGTTGCCGCGTTATCACGATGTACAGGAAGGTGATATTACCATTGACGGAACGAGTATTCGTGATGTACGTATTGCGGATTTGCGCAGTTTGATTGGTAATGTAAACCAGGAGGCTATTCTGTTTAATGATACATTCTTCAATAACATTGCTTTTGGCGTGGAGAATGCGACAATGGAACAAGTTATAGAGGCGGCGAAGATTGCCAATGCGCATGATTTCATTATGGAGAAACCGGAAGGATATAATATGAATATCGGCGACCGTGGTGGAAAATTGTCCGGTGGCCAGCGCCAGCGTATCAGTATCGCGCGTGCTATTCTGAAAAATCCTCCGATTCTGATTCTTGATGAGGCTACTTCTGCTTTGGATACCGAATCAGAACGTCTTGTGCAGGAAGCATTGGAACGTTTGATGAAAACACGTACGACGATAGCTATTGCCCACCGTCTTTCTACGATTAAGAATGCAGATGAAATCTGTGTACTGTATGAGGGTGAGATTGTGGAACGTGGTAAGCATGAAGAACTCATAGAGTTAAACGGTTACTATAAACGTCTGCATGATATGCAGCAGTTGTAATTCTTGATATTGTAATGATATTATTAAGTTTTGATACAGAAGAATTTGATGTACCTCGTGAGCATGGTGTAGACTTTCCGTTGGATGAAGCAATGAAAGTGTCAGTCTATGGTACAAATCGGATACTGGACTGCCTGAAAAACAACGGGGTGAAAGCTACTTTCTTTTGTACAAGCAATTTTGCAGAAAATGCGCCGGAAGTGATGCGGCGCATTATGGACGAAGGACATGAAGTTGCTGCGCATGGATGTGACCATTGGCAGCCACAGGCTTCGGATGTCAGTCGTTCAAAAGAAATTCTGGAACGTCTTACCGGCAGGACGATACAAGGTTATCGCCAGCCGCGTATGTTCCCCGTATCAGATACGGAACTTGAACGGATGGGGTATGTATATAACTCCTCATTGAATCCCGCATTTATCCCCGGAAGATATATGCATTTGTCGGAGCCCCGTACCTGCTTTATGACGGGTAAGTTACTTCAAATCCCGGCTTCTGTAACTCCGTGGATTCGCTTCCCGCTATTCTGGTTGTCTTGTCATAATCTGCCGATGTGGCTGTATCAACTCCTGGTAAACCGGGTATTGAAGCATGACGGATATTTTGTGACTTATTTCCACCCGTGGGAATTCTACCCGTTGGGTGAACATCCTGAATTTAAGATGCCTTTTATTATCCGCAATCATTCCGGTAAAGGAATGGAGGAACGTTTGGATGTGCTTATCCGCAAACTGAAAGAAAAAGGATATGCTTTTATGACTTACTCGGAATTTGCACAGATAAAACTGGCTGAACTAAATAAACCGGACGAAAAATGATAAAATTGGCTATTGTATCCCCCTGCTATAATGAGGAGGAAGTGTTGGAAGATTCGGCCGCCCGTTTGACAGCCTTGTTTGATGAGTTGGTGGCGAAAGAAAAGATCAGTGCCGACAGCTTTGTGCTCTTTGTGAATGATGGCAGCAAAGATCGTACATGGAGCATCATTAAGAAACTGCACGGGACGAATCCTTATATAAAAGGAATGAATCTGGCACGGAACGTGGGACATCAGTATGCGATCATGGCCGGTATGATGACCGCTAAAGACTGGAGTGATGCCGTTATTACCATTGATGCCGATTTGCAGGATGATCTGAATGCGATTGAGGAGATGATCGATGCTTATACGCAAGGATATGATGTTGTATATGGAGTGAAAGTATCTCGTCAGGCAGACCCCGTATTGAAACGTCTTTCTGCAACAGCCTTTTATAAATTACAGCACCGGATGGGAGTGGAGACTATCTACAATCATGCGGATTTTCGTTTTCTAAGCCGGAGAGTGCTGGAACAGTTGTCTCATTATCAGGAACGCAATGTCTATCTGCGTGGTATTATCCCGTTGCTGGGTTTCCCTTCTACTACGGTAGATGATGTGATTCGGGAACGGACAGCCGGAACTTCCAAATATACAGTGAGAAAGATGTTCAGTCTGGCTTTGGACGGGATAACCTCTTTCTCGGTAAAGCCCATTTACGGAATTGTTTATCTGGGAGGTATCTTTGTTTTTATCAGTATTTTGATTGGAATCTATGTTCTTTACGCATTGATTTCGGGTACTGCGGAACATGGCTGGGCCTCTTTGATGTTGTCTATCTGGTTTGTTGGCGGGGTTGTTTTATTATCCATAGGAGCTGTCGGACTGTATATTGGCAAGATTTATAAAGAGGTAAAACGTCGTCCGCTCTATAATGTGGAAGAAGTGTTGTACGATGATCAGAATAAGTAAGGCTATACTTGAGAAGCACCCGGATTGGCGGGATAAGTTCTGGCAGTTTGTTCGTTTTGGAGTTGTCGGCACTATATCTTCAGCCATTCACTACGGCGTATATTGCCTGGTCTTGTTGGTTGCGAATGCCAATATCTCCTTTACGGCCGGCTATGCTGTAGGATTTGTCTGCAACTACTTCCTGACTACTTTCTTCACCTTTCGTTCCAAACCATCCTCGCATAATGCGATCGGCTTTGGTTTTAGTCATCTGATTAATTACCTGCTTGAGATCGGCTTACTGAATCTCTTCCTCTGGATAGGGGCGGGTGAACTGCTTGCACCGATACTGGTAATGATTATCGTGGTGCCTATCAATTTCCTGATTCTTCATTTCGTTTATATCTATAAAGGGAGGAAATAACACTATTCAATCCCTTTCATTTAATTCATAAAAAGAAAAGGCTATTATGAAACGTTTTCTAAATCTTGTTGTATATATTCTTACCATACATGTTTCGGCTTTACTGATCGCAGGACTGTTTCGCCTGGTGCTTTTTATCTCATCTTATCATCAGTTGACCTCTGAAGCCTTGTCGGATAAGACACTTCCGATGCTTGCTTTTGTGCATGGTGTCTGGTTTGACAATGTGATAGGCTGTTACATCCTTCTGTTGCCTCTGGTGGTTGCGGTAGTGTGTGGAGTTTGCAACTATTATGGGAAAGCGTTGTTTCGTTTCTTTACGATCTTTTTCAGTGTCTTTTATGGATTGGTTTATTTAATCAGTGCGTCGGACATTCCTTATTTTGCCTATTTCTTTAAACATATCAACTCTTCCATATTCGAATGGTTCGGTTATGCGGGAACTACCGCCGGAATGATATTGGGGGAAAGTGCCTATTATCTGTCCATCGGATTATTCCTTCTCTTTCTGGCCGGATTCGTAGTTTGGCTTATCTATCTGGCACGTTATTTCCATCATCGTAGCCTTACCATTTCCGCTCCGTTTCCTTATTGGAAGCGAGGAGGGGCGGTTCTGATCGGTGCTTGCTTAATCGGACTCTGCATCTTTGGAATCCGGGGGCGTACAGGCTATAACCCGATCAAAGTAAGTGCGGCATATTTCTGTCAGGATGCTTTTCTCAATCAACTGGGAGTAAGTCCTACTTTTAACCTGCTGACGAGTGTGATGGATGATATGAGGCCTGAAAATAAATACTTGCATCTGATGGATGAACAGGAAGCCATCACCAAGGCGCAAGCTCTGCTCAACCGTCCGGGAGATGCGAATGTTTCCCCGTTGGCTGTTTACAGGCGTGCTGCAAAAGCGGATAGCGTGCAACAACGCCGTCCTAATGTCGTCTTGATTATGATGGAGTCTATGTCCGCCAAGTTTATGAAGCATTTCGGGCAATCGGAGACTTTGACTCCTTTCCTGGATAGCCTGTATACCCGTTCTATCAGTTTCCGCAATTTCTATTCGGCAGGAATCCATACGAACCATGGTTTGTATGCCACCTTGTATTCTTTTCCGGCTATGATGAAACGGAACCTGATGAAAGGCTCTGTCATTCCCCGCTATTCGGGACTGCCTACCGTACTGAAAGAAAACGGCTATTACAACCTTTTCTTTATGACGCATGAAGGGCAGTATGATAATATGAACGCTTTCTTCCGGACGAACGGCTATGATGAAGTGTTTTCACAAGAAGACTATCCGGCTGATAAGGTTGTGAATAGCTTTGGAGTGCAGGATGATTTCTTGTATGACTATGCAATTCCGGTATTGAATCAGCGGGCTGCCACCGGACAACCGTTTTTTGCTACTTTACTGTCCATCAGTAATCATCCGCCGTATGTGATACCTCCTTTCTTCCATCCGAAAACAAGTGAACCGGAGATGCAGATCGTTGAGTATGCGGATTGGGCTTTGCGTCAGTTCTTTGAAGAGGCGCGTAAACAACCCTGGTTTGATAATACGATATTCGTATTGGAAGGAGATCATGGCAAACTGGTGGGAGACGCCGAATGTGAACTACCGGAATCTTATAATCATATTCCACTGATGATTTACTCCAGCCGTATTCAGCCGGAAGAGAAAACAGCATTTGGCGGTCAGGTAGATATACAGCCAACGATATTAGGGTTGTTGAATATTGATTATTTACAGAATAATTTTGGAGTGGACTTGCTGAAGGAAGAACGTCCCTGTATGTTCTATACTGCTGACAATATGGTGGCGGGACGCAATGATACGTTACTCTATCTTTATAATTACGAGACTCAGCAGGAACTTACTTATCATATCGGTAACGGCAAATTGAATGCTGTTCCGATGGATGATAGCTTTTTGCCTTTGAAAGAATATAGTTTTTCCATGCTCCAATCGGCGGAGTTCCTTGTGAAGCATGGAAAAACGCTTAATTCTATACCTTTTACTCAACAATAGGAGTCGTTTCGGTATTTTCAGGCTGTTGGTTTTTAACGAACTTGTATATCTTGGCTATTTGCCGGAGTACTCGTTTAGGGGATTCATATACCTCCTCAAACTGATACCCTTCTTTCTCGAATTCGGGAAGATATTTCTCTGCATCATTCGTGCCGATTAACAAGAAACCTTCCGAAGGACGTTTCTCATAGAAGTTGTCGAGACGATTGTGCAGATAGAAATTGAGTTCGAAATAATGTACGGGGTCACCTGCTGCATGCAGACTTTCTTCAATGAATTCGTACATCGTTCCTTCGCTTTCCGGCGCAACCTTTTCTATTTCTGTAGCGATGAATTTGACCGACTTCGAATTTAATGCTGCCGGCTGATAAGCACCGTCCAATGCAAGGTATAATCCCATTGTAAGCACAACGAGAGCGTATAGGAAACGGTTGTTCAATGCATTTTTCCGTTGATAGAACCACCAGTAGATACCGAGAATGGTAGGAATGGCAATCAGGAATAAGGCCCCTGCTCCGCTGATATTCTGTATTGCACGCATGAAATTAATATTGTCCTGCGCGTGACGACCCTGGAAAATAGTTTCAGGGATGAGTCCGCATTTTAATACGATGAAGCAGGTGAACAGTAGCAGGCTGATTACTGCAAGAATACTTCCGTATACCTTGATGACTTTAGATTGCTTCTTGACCAGATAGAATAGATATTTGGCAAGGAAATAAGCAATGAAAGGATAGATCGGCATCAGATATACACTACGTTTGCTCTGCGGAATACAGTAGAAGACGAAGATTACAACGATACTGGTGAAAGAGAATAAATCCACCGGGTCCATATTCTTTATCCACGTGGTGAAGCGTTTCCACCAGGCTGCCGGTTGGATGCTGAATTTATGGTAAGTCAGGCTGAACAGGGAGAGCACGACTAACAGTGTCCAGGGAACGTATCCGGCAAATAGGGTCACAAAATTATAATGCCAGGGGTTCACGCATGAATTGTAACTCATGGTATTAGTCATACGACCGAAGTTTTCTTCCATAACTAATGCCAGGAACTCTTCTCCACCTTGTTGGTAAGCAGCGACATACCAGCAGAAAGGCAGGATGAGTGAAAGAATGGCCCAGGCGGAAAGTAACAAGAATGCTTTGAAGAAGTTGACACCCCGGAGTAACAAGAAGATGCCTACCACTAAACATGGAATGATAGTACCTACCGGTCCTTTAGTCAGTGTGCCGCAGCTCATCAGGAGAATGGCCAGCCAGGGAATACCTTTGAGTCCCTTCTCATACCATTTGTAGAGACAATACAGAGCGCCAACGGTGAGCGCTGTCAATACCATATCCACCCGGCAGTTTGCTCCGGCCCGGTGCAGTTCAAAATTAGTCAGGGTAATAAAGGCGGCTAACAGCGCCAATTCCACTCCTTTTCTTTTGGCAAAGAACAGAAAACCGCAGAGAGTCATGGCGATCAGGGCGATGGCAGACGGCAAGCGGGAGGTCATTTCTGTGACTTGCCCTCCGTTTACTGCTGCCGAAACAGCGGCTATGCTCCAGTGGAAGAAAGGCGGTTTGTAAGCCATTTCTCCTCCGTTGTTTCTGGGTAAAATCCAGTTTCCGCTATCCAGCATGGAGTAGGAGACAATAGATTCGCGAGGCTCCCCTTTGGTGTGGTACTCCGATAAACCGAGGAAAGGCAGGATAGTAACTACGCAAATGACTAGTAACAGCCAGAAAGCTTTGCTTGAAGTCAATGTTTTCATCTTTTTCTTATATTGAAATTTATGTTCTTTTATTTTCTGCCGAAGTCGGCCGGAATTTCTCCCCATTCTTTGGTTTCCCATTTCAGGATACGGGTGGTATAGGTGTTTCCCTGCAACCATTTTTCTGCCCGTTCAATCAACAGGAAGAGTTCTTCTGTTTCCGGGGTTCGGGGGAGTTTGGTCTTGCACTTCTTCTGTCGCACCCAGCTGATGGCATTCGCGCTGTCACTGTAAATGGGCATATCGAAACCTTTCTTTTTCAGCAACGCCAACCCGTGTACGATGGCTAGAAACTCGCCGATATTATTCGTGCCTTTCATCGGGCCGAAATGAAAAATCTCCTGACGGCTGGCAATGTGTACGCCGCGATATTCCATCGGTCCCGGATTACCGCTACAGGCTGCATCGACAGCCAGGCTATTGTCGATCACACAAGAAGGTAAAGTATCCGAAGAAGGTTTAGGACCTCCTGATTTAGCCTTTGCATTCTTGCCGATATAAGCATAGGGAGACATTGTCAACGCGCGTTCCGCTTCTTCGCGCGTATCAAATGATTTGTATTTGGCAGCTTCATATCCTTTGATTTGAAGTTGGCAGTCTGTCCAGGAAGTATAAACTCCGGGGGTGACACCTTCCCATACTACATAAAATTTCTGTTTAGCCATTTTTTCTGACGATAATTTTAGATAGTCAATGAATTGACGCTGCGAAGGTACAAATATATTCTCTAACTGAACAAGTTAGGGGGCTACTTGTTATAAAAAAAAGAGAGTTTTAAGAATATAAAATAAGAAAGGAACTATTATGGAAAGATCTTTTAGTGAAGCTTTGAAACAACGTCGAACTTACTATTCAATTACTAATCAGTCACCTATATCCGATCAGGAGATCGAATGTATCGTTAATATGACCGTGCGCCACGTACCGTCGGCATTCAATTCGCAATCTACCCGTGTGGTACTTCTATTGGGAGAATCGCATAAGAAATTGTGGCAGATTGTGAAGGACGCATTAAAGAAGATTGTACCGGCTGAAGCGTTTGTCAAGACAGAGGAGAAGATAGATCATTCGTTTGCCTGTGGGTATGGCACTGTATTGTTTTTTGAGGATCAGAAGGTTGTGAAAGGGCTTCAGGAGGCTTTCCCGGCTTATCAGGAGAATTTCCCGGGATGGTCATTGCAGACTTCTGCCATGCACCAGTTAGCTATCTGGGTAATGCTCGAAGATGTAGGTTTCGGAGCATCGCTGCAACACTATAACCCGTTGATTGATGAAGAAGTGCGCCGTGCATGGGATTTGCCGGAACATTGGCATTTGATTGCGGAAATGCCGTTCGGACTTCCTCTCGGCAAACCGGGTGAAAAAGAATTCCAGCCGCTTGAAGAACGGGTGAGAATCTTTAAATAAATCGGGAATGAAGAATGAATAATGAAGAATTGGATGGCATAATGGCTAAAATTCTTTATTCTTCATTCTTCATTCTTCATTAAATGATTAATTTTGCTCACAAAATTAATCATTTATGGTTCGTATCTTCCTTACCGGCTATATGGGTGCCGGAAAAACGACGTTGGGTAAGGCTTTTGCCCGGCAAATGAATATACCGTTCATCGATCTGGACTGGTATATTGAAGAGCGTTTTCACAAAACCGTTGGAGAATTATTCATTGAACGAGGCGAAACAGGATTCAGGGAGCTGGAGAGAAATATGCTCCATGAAGTAGCTGAGTTTGAGAATGTGGTAATTTCGACGGGGGGTGGAGCGCCTTGTTTTTATGATAATATGGATTTTATGAACCGGACCGGAAAGACTGTTTTTCTGGAGGTGCATCCGGATGTGTTGTTCAGGCGCTTGCGTGTGGCTAAACAACAACGTCCTATTCTTCAGGGTAAAGAGGATGAAGAACTGAAAGCGTTCATTGTTCAGGCACTCGAGAAGCGTGCTCCTTTTTATCATCAGGCACAATATATCTTTAATGCAGACGAATTGGAAGATCGTTGGCAGATTGAAACATCGGTGCAATGTTTGCGACAACTTTTGGGATTGTAGAAGTAACAGTCGTTATATTTTGTGTAATCGTCATTTGGAAAGCTGTGGAATGTGTGTAATTTGTGCCTGATAATGAATGATTATTGGGAGGAATTTTACTGTATTCAGAAATCAGGTAGTTGTAATGTTCTCTTTTTGTTGGAACTTCGTTTTTTTTGAGACTCTTGTTTGTGCATTCGGTCAATATTTGTACCTTGCACTCGTTATGAGATTTTTTATTGACTAGTAACACAAAATTAAGGTAAAGTTCTATATCATGAAAACTTTAAAAGAGAAATTTGGGGAGTTATCCGCTAAAATTAAAGCATCCGGACAGCCTGCAAGGGTATGGTTTCCGCAGTATACACCGGCTTCATTGTTAAGTGCGGAAAACTGGTGGGAAGCATTGGCTGTATGTGAATATGCTTTGGACACAAAAGAAGACGAGAAATTAACAGAAGATTTTTTTGAACTGATATTCAGTGCTTTTGACTGTAACGTAGAGGTGGAACTCAACGCGGAAGAATATGAATTCTGGTGGGAAAAGGTGATGCAGGTATGCGACCGTGTGGCAGAGTTTAGCGGTGCGGGATGGGCGCAGAAGGGGGCACAATATTCCGAAGCCCGTTATGGAAAGCGGGACATGAGTTATTTGTTTCCATACTACGAGAAGGCCGCCGATATGGGTTGGGCTGAAGCGGAAGCAACTGTTGCCTATTGGCGATACATGGGATTCTATTGCGAACAAGATAAAGAAGAGGGTGAACGGCGTTTTGCAGCTCTCACTTCTCCCGAAGCTATTTTATGGGGAAAGCATTATCGTGCTTTTGCCGAAGAATTTGCAGGGGATAAAGCAAAGGCATTACAGATACGGAATGAACTGCTTGCCGAACTGCCTGAAGGTGAACGTTTGCGTGCTCATGTATATGCAGCGTTGGGGGATGCGCTCGACAGGGCGGAAGGTAACGTGGCAGAGGAAGCTGCTTATTACGAAAAAGCCCTGGAAATAGTTCCCAATCTTTATAGTCTTAAAAATCTGGCTACGCTTTATTTCCGTTACCCGGAACTGAATAAACCGAAAGAACTGAGCTTTGAACTTTGGGAAAAGGCTTGGTATGCCGGTGTGTGGTCTGCCGCCAATTTCCTGGGATATAACTATCAGGAGGAGGAATGGCTGGATATGCCTAAGGCGATTGAATGGCTGGAAAAGGGCATGCTTTATTGTGAACCCTACAGTGCGTATGAACTGGCATTGATCTACCTGTATAATGATGAATATAAGAACGTGGAACGTGGACTGATGTGTCTGAACCGTTGCGTGGAGGATGATTATATACAAGGTATCGAAGGACTGGCCAATATTTATTTCAACGGTGATTTGGTGCCGGAAGACATGAATCGCGCGAAAGAGTTGTTGGAGAAAGCCATTGAATTGGGTTCGGGAAGTGCAGCTTATCGTTTGGGCTGGATGTATGAACGTGGCTTCTTGTCTGAAGAACCGGATTATGTGAAGGCTTTAGAGTTTTATGAAAAAGCGGCTTCACTGAATAATGCCGATGGGTATTGCCGTGTGGCTCTTTATCTGGCTAATGGATATAGCGGTGTGAAGGACCCTGTAAAATCAAGGGAATATTATGAAAAAGCGGCCGAACTGGGTGCTTGCTTTGCCCTTGTGGAACTGGCATTCTTATATGAGAATGGCGATGGAGTGGAGAAGAATTATGAAAAGTCATTTGAACTGATTAGCAAGGCTGCCGAACAGGGTTATCCTTATGCAATGTTCCGTGTAGGTCTTTATATGGAAAAGGGTGTTCTTGGTGAAGTGAAACCGGAAGAGGCCTTTGCCTGGTATACAAAGGCAGCTGAAGCGGACGATAATGATGCGATCTTTGCTTTGGGACGTTGCTATAGAGAAGGTATCGGAACGGAAGAAAACTGGGATAGGGCACTCGAATGGTTTAGTAAAGGGGCGGAAAAGAATGAAGCCCGTTGTCTGACGGAACTGGGGATGGCTTATGAGAATGGTAATGGCGTGGAAGAGAATCCACAGAAGGCAGTGGAATATATGATGAAGGCTGCTGAACAGGATTATGGCTATGCTCAGTTTAAGATGGGAGATTATTATTTCTTCGGTTGCGGTCCCTGTCTGGAAGATAATAAAACGGCAGTGGAATGGTATGAAAAGGCAGTGGCTAATGAGATTCCGATGGCTATGCTGCGTGTGGGTGAATATTATCTGTATGACTATGATAGCCTGAATGAGTCGGAAAAGGCTTTTGCTTATTTCAAGAAAGCTGCCGAATATGAATGGTATAGTGAAGGACTGGGTATCTGTTATGAAATGGGTATCGGAGTGGAAGAGAATGAAACGGAAGCCTTTAAATATTATACACTGGCTGCGGATAATGGAAATACGACAAGTATGTATCGTACCGGACTTTGCTATTATAACGGAGTAGGTGTGAAACAGAATTATGCCGAGGCCTATCGCTGGTTCACGGATGCGGCGGGGAATGAGAATGTCGCTGCAATTTATTATCTGGGCAAGATGATGATGTATGGCGAAGGTTGTAACCCTGATCCGGAAGCTGCAGTGCAATGGTTGCTGAAAGCTGCCGAGAAAAATAACGATAAAGCACAATTTGAACTTGGAAATGCCTATCTGACAGGAAATGGCGTGGAAGAAAACGATGAAATTGCAATGGAGTGGTTCGAAAAGGCCGCAGAGAATGGCAATGAGAAAGCTCTTAAAATCACCGGAAGGAGGAGGAAGTAAAAGAGGAATATGGAAAAAGAAGGGAATAATCTGTTTCAGGTCAATCTTAAAGGTATGATTGCCCTGTTATCAGAGCACATTTATAGTAACCCGAATACTTTTGTTCGCGAACTGTTGCAGAATTGCGTAGATGCCATCACGGCACTACGCAATATTGACGAGAATTATAAAGGTCGCATCGATGTCTTTCTGAATGAGGACAAGACAGTGGTATTTCGGGATAATGGTATCGGACTGAAAGAGGAGGAAGTTTATCGCTTTCTGACTGTTATCGGGGAGAGCTCAAAGCGGGATACTCCCGATGCGGACGATTTTATCGGAAGGTTCGGTATCGGATTGTTATCTTGTTTTGTGGTGACCAATGAAATCACTGTAGAGAGTCGTTCTGCAATGGGCGGACAGCCTGTTTGCTGGTGTGGAAAAGTGGATGGGACGTATCAGCTGACTTTATCAGACGAAGAACGGCCCATCGGCTCACAAGTGGTATTGCACCCGAAAGGAGACTGGATGCATCTTTTTGAATATGAAACATTTAAGAAGATACTGGTCGGTTACGGAGAAGTGCTGCCGTATCCTATCTATCTGCATTATCAGGGGGAAGAGGAGTTGGTAAATACGCCTTCGCCTGTATGGCTTGACCCGAAGGCGACTCGTAAGGAGTTGCTGGATTATGGGGCGAAAGTGTTTCAGTCGTCTGCTCTCGATGCTTTCCGGATCTATACTGAAAGCGGCAAGGTGGAAGGGGTGCTTTATGTCCTGCCTTTCCGTACACAATTTTCAGTGCGCAACTCTCATAAGGTCTATCTCAAACGTATGCTGTTGAGTGAGGATGATTGCAATCTGTTGCCGTCGTGGGCTTTCTTTATCCGTTGTCTGGTGAATGCGGACGGGTTGCTGTCTACCGCTTCCCGGGAGTCTTTGGTGAGTAATGACCAACTGAAAGATGCCCGGAAAGAGATCGGGGTGGCTATCAAGGATTATCTGCGGGGATTGGTGCAGAATGACCGTGCCATGTTCAATCGGATTCTGGATGTTCATCACTTTCATATCAAGGCGATTGCTTCGGAGGATAATGAATTGCTTCGTTTGTTTATGGATTATCTTCCTTTTGAAACCAATAAGGGTTTGCGTAGCTTTGGAAGTATTCGTTCGACAAGCAATGTGATATGTTATACCAAGAATCTGGAGGATTTCCGGCAAGTGCGGCGTATAGCCGGAGCACAGGGTTGGCTGGTCGTGAATGCTGCTTATACGTTTGATGAAACGTTGTTGAAAAAGTATGTCCGCCTGAATCCGGAACTTACTTTGGATGAAATATCTCCTTCACGGTTGCTGGAGCAGTTTGGTGAAGTGGAGGCGAACCAGGAGTTTCAGGCTTTTGAGGTGAAAGCGAACGAGTTGTTGAAGCGGTTTGGCTGTATCTGTCGTCTGAAGCATTTTACTCCGGTGGATATTCCGGTTATTTTTGTGGCGGAGGAAAAGGAGAATGCCGCTAAAAGTGCTAATAATCCGTTGGCGGCTGTACTGGGAGCTGTGAATACTACAAAGCAGATTCCGCCGACACTCACTTTCAATGCGGATAATGAAATGGTGCAGACCTTATTGCAAATACAAGGAGACAATAAACTGTTTCAGCATGTGGTGCATATATTGTATGTACAATCGCTTCTGCAAGGTAAATATCCGGTAAACAGCGAAGAAATGGAGCTTTTCAACCATTCGCTAAGTGAACTGATGACTTCGAAAATGAATGATTTTATAAATTTCCTGAATTAAAAAAGAGTATGAGATACACACTTGAAATACAAAAATTGCTGTTGCAGACACAGAATAACAACCTGCATCCCCGCGAAAAAGCCAATCTATTGAAAGAAGCTATCCGCATCGCCGATGAGAACGAAGATGTGGAATGGGCTACGGAGTTGAGACTGGATCTTATTTATGAACTGAATCTTCTTTCGGCGGATGCTGAAGAGATTACCGTGTTCTCTAAAATTCTGGATGATTACGAGAACCACAAGGATGTGATTAAGGAAGATGACTTGTTGTGGAAATATAAGTGGATATGGGCTTGTACGTTCGATCTTCCGGAGATCCCGATGGAGCAGGTACAGGCAATTGGGGAGGATTATAAAACCCGTATCCTCCGGAACGGATATTCTTTGCGGAGTTATTATCACCGCTGGTCTGTGGAATGTGTCTGGATGTGGCAGTATGACAAGGCGAAAGAATACATTGATAAAATGTTGAATGAGAAGATAGACGATCAGTCGTGTGAGGCTTGTGAATTGAACTTTATGCTGGATTATTATCTGGAAACGGGACAGTTTGATGAGGCTTACAGCCGCGCGCAACCGTTGATTAATAAGCAGATCACTTGTTATGAAGCCAATTTGCGGGCCTATTTGAAGCTTGCTTATTATGCGCAGAAAGCAGGTAAACCGGAGATTGCCGCCGATATGTGTGCACGTGCCGAAGAAGCATTGGTGGGAAGAGAGAAGGATGAATATCTTTTGCTCTATCTGGGATTGTTTATTGCCTATAATATGATGACGAAGCCGGAAAGAGCTTGGGAATATGCTGAACGCTGTATTGGTTGGAGTTTGCGTACTAATACGCTGAAGAGTTATCGTTTCTCCTGTGATATGGTAGAGGCTCTGAAATATGAAACCCGTCCGGAAGTCTCGTTGTCTTTGCCGGAAGAGTTCCCGCTTTATCGTCCGGATGGAATTTATCAGGTAAACGAACTTCGCAATTATTTCTATCAACAGGCAGAAGAGCTGGCACGTCGCTATGACGCCCGTAACGGAAATAGTGGTTATATGGACCGTTTGAAAGATTTAATGTCTAATTAATTGCCAACATGTAGATTAATCCGTATTTTTGCCGTCCAATTATTTACTAAAAACACTGAATAACAGAAAATGAGAAAGTGGCGTATTGAAGATTCTGAGGAACTCTACAACATCACAGGTTGGGGTACCTCGTACTTTGGTATTAATGACAAAGGTCATGTAGTTGTTACACCTCGTAGAGACGGAGTGACTGTCGATCTGAAAGAACTGGTCGATGAGTTGCAATTGCGTGATGTGGCTTCTCCCATGTTGATACGTTTTCCGGATATTTTGGACAACCGTATTGAAAAAATGTCTTCCTGCTTTAAACAAGCGGCCGAAGAGTATGGTTATAAAGCCGAGAACTTTATAATTTATCCGATTAAGGTCAACCAAATGCGCCCGGTGGTGGAAGAGATTATCAGCCACGGAAAGAAGTTCAATCTCGGACTGGAAGCCGGTTCCAAACCGGAACTCCATGCAGTGATTGCGGTCAATACGGATTCTGACTCATTGATTGTCTGTAACGGATATAAAGACGAAAGTTACATCGAACTGGCTTTGCTTGCCCAGAAAATGGGTAAACGTATCTTCCTCGTTGTAGAGAAGATGAACGAACTGAAGCTGATTGCAAAGATGGCAAAACAGCTGAATGTGCAGCCTAACATCGGTATACGTATCAAACTCGCTTCTTCCGGTAGCGGAAAGTGGGAAGAGTCTGGAGGTGATGCCAGCAAATTCGGCTTGACTTCCAGTGAACTTCTCGAAGCGCTCGACTTCCTGGAGAGCAAAGGGATGAAGGATTGTTTGAAATTGATTCATTTCCATATCGGCAGTCAGGTGACAAAGATACGTCGTATCAAAACGGCTTTGCGTGAGGCTTCACAGTTCTACGTGCAGTTGCACTCGATGGGATTCAATGTGGAATTTGTAGATATTGGCGGTGGACTCGGAGTGGATTATGACGGAACCCGTTCGTCCAATAGCGAAGGCAGCGTGAATTATTCCATCCAGGAATATGTAAACGACTCTATTTCTACTTTGGTGGACGTGAGCGATAAAAATGGTATCCCACACCCGAATATCATAACGGAGAGTGGACGCGCATTGACGGCACATCATTCTGTTCTTATCTTTGAGGTACTTGAAACCGCTACATTGCCCGAATGGGATGATGAGGAAGAGATAGCTCCGGATGCGCACGAATTGGTGCAGGAGTTATATGGAATCTGGGATTCGCTGAATCAGAACAAGATGTTGGAGGCGTGGCATGATGCGCAGCAGATCAGGGAGGAAGCGCTGGACTTGTTCAGTCATGGAATCGTAGATCTGAAAACCCGTGCACAAATCGAGCGTCTGTATTGGTCTATTACACGTGAGATTAATCAGATTGCCGGCGGTTTGAAGCATGCGCCTGATGAATTCCGCGGACTGTCTAAGTTGCTTGCCGATAAATATTTCTGTAATTTCTCGCTCTTCCAGTCGCTTCCCGACTCTTGGGCGATTGACCAGATATTCCCGATCATGCCTATCCAGCGATTGGATGAGAAACCGGAACGTTCGGCTACTTTGCAGGATATTACTTGTGACTCGGACGGTAAGATTGCTAATTTTATTTCTACCCGTAACGTGGCTCATTATCTGCCTGTGCATACACTGAAGAAAACGGAACCTTACTATGTGGCTGTGTTCCTGGTCGGTGCTTATCAGGAGATTCTGGGAGATATGCATAATTTGTTCGGTGATACGAATGCCGTGCATGTTTCGGTGAACGAGAAAGGATATAATATCGAACAGATTATTGATGGAGAAACGGTAGCGGAGGTGTTGGACTATGTACAGTACAATCCGAAGAAGCTGGTACGTACACTCGAAACCTGGGTGACGAAGTCGGTGAAAGAAGGAAAGATCTCTTTGGAAGAAGGAAAAGAATTTCTTTCCAACTATCGTTCAGGGCTTTACGGATATACTTATTTGGAATAACCGGCAAGGTGCCGGAGCCGGATTCTCCATTCGGTGAACTTATTAGAAATCAAGAAATGAGAGAAAAACTAACAGTAATTAAGGTGGGTGGCAAAATCGTAGAAGAGGAAGCCACCCTTCGTCAGTTGTTAAATGACTTTGCCGCTATCGCCGGACATAAAGTTTTGGTTCACGGCGGCGGCCGTTCGGCTACAAAGATTGCCGCACAACTGGGTATTGAAAGCAAAATGGTAAATGGTCGTCGGATTACCGATGCTGAAACTTTGAAGGTCGTAACGATGGTATACGGCGGATTAGTGAATAAAAATATTGTGGCAGGTCTGCAGGCACGCGGAGTCAATGCACTCGGATTAACCGGGGCGGATATGAACGTGATTCGTTCGGTGAAACGCCCGGTGAAAGAGGTAGACTACGGTTTTGTAGGTGACGTGGAAAAGGTGGACGCTACTTTGTTATCCGATTTGATACATAAGGGAGTGGTTCCGGTAATGGCTCCATTGACGCATGACGGACACGGCAATATGCTGAACACGAATGCAGATACCATTGCCGGAGAAACGGCGAAAGCGTTGTCGGCCCTGTTTGATGTGACATTGGTATATTGTTTTGAGAAGAAAGGCGTGTTGCGTGACGAGAATGATGACGACAGTGTGATTCCCCAAATCACCCGTGCCGAATTTGAACAATATGTAGCTGATGGCGTTATTCAGGGAGGTATGATTCCCAAGTTGGAGAATTCTTTTGAAGCAATAAATGCAGGAGTATCTGAAGTGGTAATCGCCTTAGCATCAGCGATTAATAACTCTGGTGGAACAAGAATAAAAAAATAATTCAAAAAAAAGTAGTGGGCGACTGTAACTTTTCATATCCTAGCCCGTCATTATTATAGAGATGCAAGAAATCAGCTTCCGAAACGATATTTTGCCGTTGAAGGATAAACTCTTTCGATTGGCTCTCAGAATCACTCTGGATAGGGCCGAAGCCGAGGATGTCGTTCAGGACACCATGATAAGAGTGTGGAATAAGCGTGATGAGTGGTCTCAATTTGAATCGGTCGAAGCCTATTGCCTGACAGTGGCAAAGAATCTGGCGATAGATAGAAGTCAAAAGAAAGAAGCTCAAAACGTGGAACTCACCCCCGAGATGGAGGAAGAACCTGATGCAAACAGTCCGTATGACCAGATGATTCATGATGAAAGAATGAACATTATTAATAGACTGGTAAACGAACTTCCCGAAAAACAGCGGCTTATCATGCAACTGAGGGACATTGAAGGTGAAAGCTATAAGAAAATTGCAGGGTTGCTGAATCTGACAGAGGAACAAGTTAAAGTGAACCTCTTCAGAGCCAGACAAAAAGTAAAACAAAGGTATTTAGAAATTGACGAATATGGATTATAAGGATATAGAACAGCTCCTGGAGCGATACTGGCAATGCGAAACTTCCGTTGAGGAGGAAGCAACATTGCGCGACTTCTTCGCAAAGGAGGAAGTTCCTGCTCATTTGCTTCGCTATAAAAACCTGTTTGTTTATCAACAGGTTCAGCAGGAAGTAGGACTGGGCGAAGACTTTGATACACGTATTCTGGCAGAGGTGGAGCCTACGGTCGTAAAAGCGAAACGCTTGACACTGACCGGTCGTTTTATTCCTCTGTTCAAAGCCGCTGCCGTGATTGCAATCATCCTTTCTTTGGGGAATGTGGCACAACATTCTTTCTCCGGAGATGACGGAAGTGTATTGGCAACGGATACCATTGGTAAACAAGTAACAGCACCATCGGTCGCTATCTCAAATGATGTGAAAGCGGAACAGGTTCTGGCCGATAGTTTGGCGAGGGTTAACCACAAGGTGCAAGTTATAAACGAATAGACATTTTCATTTGCTTTAAACATATAATATAGTTAGTGTGCTTAATTAAAACAACAACGAAGGCGAAACTGTGAAGTTTTCAATTCTCTCAAATTTTTAGATTAAAACTAACTAAATAAATGGGCTACCGCGCGATGCAGTAGCCCTTTTATGCTTTTAGACTGTATTTGTTCAAATTGTCTTTATTTGATCTGCCGTATGTTTTTCCGTGGAGCATCCACTTCTTGTGGATTGCCTTTATAGGCAATATCGCCACTTCCTTTCACGCGGGCAACCAGTTTTTGACTTGCATAACAACTGATGTTTCCGGATCCACTGATACTTGCATCCGTATTCTCTGCTTCTAAATCTGCAGCCTGAATGTTTCCCGATCCGGCAATAGCATATTTTGCTTGAATGGCTTTACCTTTAAGATTAATATTACCCGAACCTGAAATTCCTGCCTGACATTCCTGGCTCTCTATTTGTTGCAGTCTAACATCTCCCGATCCGTTAATTGAAACAGCCATTCTTCGGCAATTAAGCCCTTCTCCCTGAATGTTCCCCGAACCATTTATATGGAACTCGATATCTTTAGAGGTTTGTATTCCATTGATTAATTTTATATTTCCCGATCCGTTGATTGACAGCTTATTCAGTTCCGGAGCAAAAACTTTTATTTCCAGTTTTCCTTTCCATATACTGACATTCTTCTTGAATTTTATCATTAATGTATTACCGTCTACATACGTTTCTACAAGTGGTATAATGTTGTCGGAACCATGTATCTCCACGTGACTGCGTGTGTCTTGGTGATAACTGATATTGGCACTTCCCAATAGTTTGATTTCATTGAAATGATCGGCTTTTACTTCTTGGGAGATGTAGTTTTTGCTGCCTACTACGTGTTTTCCCTGCAAGCAAGAGCCGGCAGTAAGTACTAGAGACAATCCGGTGACTAATACGAGCAATAAACTTGTTTTCATAATTATGTTTTTCTATGATTGATATGACAGTTAGACGGAAGAAACTGATATAAAGTTGCATCTTCCGCGAAGTTTTTCATTGGAATCTTCTTTTTTATTACTTTTGTGGCTGTTGATAGGAGGATTATAATGGATAAGATCGTAGAAGATGACGAATTAGGACGTCTGATAGTGCGTGTCAATTCACGTGCGAGGAGTCTTGTGTTTCGTACAAAGAGTGATGCTGTTTATGTTTCAGTTCCTCCCGGCACTACATTGAAAGAAGTGAAGCAGGCAATCGAGAATCTGCGTGGTAAACTTCTGGCCTCCCGTCAAAAATTAGCCCGGCCATTGATTGATTTGGGCTATAAAATTGATGCGGAACACTTTAAGTTGTCCTTGGTGTCCGGTGAAAAGGATCAGTTTTTGGCTAATTCCCGGTTGGGGGTTATGGAAATTGTTTGTCCGCCTCATGCGGATTTTACGGACGAGAAACTGCAAAGCTGGTTGCATAAGGTGATTGAAGAATCGTTGAGGCGGAATGCGAAAAGTATCCTTCCTTCACGTTTGGCTTCCTTGTCCAAGCAATGCGGACTTCCTTATTCGAGTGTGAAAATAAACTCCAGTCAGGGCAGATGGGGCAGTTGCTCGGCTCGAAAGGATATTAATTTGTCCTATTACCTGGTTCTGTTACCTTCTCATTTGATAGACTACGTGTTGCTGCACGAATTATGTCATACTCGCGAGATGAATCATAGCGAACGATTTTGGGTATTGCTCAATCAATTTACAGAAGGAAAAGCATTGGCTTTGCGGGGGGAATTGAGAAAGTATCGTACGGAGATTTAGAATACTTTATTGCCAGGATAGTGCTATCGTGTTGGCACACTTGTGTCAACACGCTGGCACAGTCGTGACAATGCGATGGCATGGTTGTGCCAATATGGTGGCACAGACTTAGTTAATACTTTTATTACTTGGCTAATTGTTTAATCCCGTCTGATTCTTTTTCGAACTGATAAGTTCCTCCTTTTTCACTAAGATCAAACGTAGACACTAATTCTGTGTTATTATCTACAATCAACAAGGCGCTCTGTTCGGCAAAACGTCCTATTTCTACAGTGTAAGGTTCTTCCGACATGGTTTTGTTGGAGATCAGACTGTCGTTGACAAATAAAGAGATAGAATCTCCGGCAAAACCTTTTACCAGACTGATCGTATAGCTTTCGATGAAATGACGTTCTTCCTGCTTTTCCCGTTGTAGCCGCATGCTCATATAGACAAAAATAACCACGACAAAAATGACGGCAAAAGCAAGAATTCCGTTACCTACCATAAACTGTTTATTTGTGTTGAGACGATGTGCCATAGTCGTTATTTTTTGAATTACGGCGTAAAGATACGAATATAGCACTGTTAATTCATACTTTTTTTCTTTAATGTTTTGTAGTCGAACAGATTATTTATATCTTTGCAACCGAAAACGGATGAAAGGTGGAGGGGCAATTAAGCTCCTTTTTTTGTTCTTATATAGCTAATAAATGATAGAAAAGAAAACTGTTTGTCAGATTGTAGAAGAGTGGCTGGAAGGAAAAGACTACTTTTTAGTAGAGGTAACCGTGAGCCCGGATGACAAGATTGTGGTTGAAATAGACCATGCAGAAGGTGTTTGGATTGAAGATTGCGTGGAGCTTAGCCGCTTCATAGAGTCGAAACTGAACCGCGAAGAGGAAGATTATGAACTGGAAGTAGGGTCGGCTGGGATCGGACAACCCTTTAAAGTTCTGCAACAGTATTATATCCACATCGGACAAGAGGTGGAAGTGCTGACCGGAGACGGACGGAAGCTGGCCGGTATACTGAAAGATGCCGATGAAGAGAAGTTTACGGTAGGCGTACAAAAGAAAGTAAAAACCGAAGGATCAAAGCGCCCGAAATTGGTAGAAGAGGACGAAACCTTCACTTATGAGCAAATAAAATATACTAAATACTTAATTAGCTTTAAATAGTTATGGCCAAAAAAGAAGAAACAATCAGCTTGATTGATACATTTTCGGAATTTAAGGAACTGAAGAATATCGATAGAACGACGATGGTTAGCGTACTCGAAGAGTCGTTCCGTAGCGTAATCGCGAAAATGTTTGGCACCGATGAAAATTACGACGTAATCGTGAACCCGGACAAGGGTGACTTCGAGATATGGCGTAACCGTGAAGTTGTGGCCGATGAAGATTTGACTAACCCGAATATGCAGATTTCGTTGAGCGAAGCACAGAAAATTGATGCTTCTTACGAAGAAGGTGAAGAGGTGACTGACGAGGTTATCTTTGCCAAGTTCGGACGTCGTGCGATCCTGAATCTTCGCCAGACACTGGCTTCCAAGATTCTGGAACTCGAAAAAGACAGTATTTATAATAAATATATAGATAAGGTAGGTACTATCATCAATGCAGAAGTATATCAGATCTGGAAAAAAGAGATGTTGCTTTTAGACGATGAAGGAAACGAATTGCTGTTACCTAAGACCGAACAAATCCCGAGCGACTTTTATCGTAAAGGTGAAACGGCTCGTGCAGTAGTTGCCCGCGTGGATAACAAGAATAATAATCCTAAGATTATCTTGTCACGTACTTCTCCCGTTTTCCTGCAACGCCTGTTCGAGATGGAAGTACCCGAAATTAATGATGGTTTGATTACCATCAAGAAGATTGCCCGTATCCCCGGCGAACGTGCCAAGATCGCGGTGGAATCTTACGATGACAGAATCGACCCTGTAGGAGCCTGTGTAGGTGTAAAGGGAAGTCGTATTCATGGCATTGTTCGTGAACTTCGCAATGAGAACATCGACGTAATCAATTATACATCGAACATCTCATTGTTTATACAGCGCGCTTTAAGCCCGGCTAAGATTTCTTCTATTCGTCTGAACGAGGAAGAGAAGAAAGCAGAGGTATTCCTCAAACCGGAAGAAGTTTCGCTGGCTATCGGTAAAGGCGGTTTGAATATCAAACTGGCCAGTATGTTAACTGAGTACACTATCGACGTGTTCCGTGAGTTGGATGAGAATGTAGCTGACGAAGATATCTATCTCGACGAGTTTAGAGACGAAATTGACGGATGGGTGATCGACGCTATCAAAGCTATCGGCATCGATACAGCGAAGGCTGTGTTGAATGCTCCTCGTGAGATGTTGATTGAAAAGACGGACTTGGAAGAAGAGACAGTGGACGAGGTAATACGCATTTTGAAATCGGAGTTTGAAGAAGAAGATCCTTCAATTGAAAATAAAGATGAAATTAAAGATTAAAAGTTGCGATACAATATAATGCAGCAGACTTTTATTTCTTAATTCTCAATTTTCAATTAAACAAGCTCCATTTATTCATTAATTTTAAAATATGACGATAAGGTTAAACAAAGTTACAAGAGATTTGAACGTAGGAATCGCGACGGTAGTTGAGTTCCTGCAAAAGAAAGGGCATACCGTTGAGGCTAATCCTAATACTAAAATTAGCGAGGAGCAATACGCTATACTCGTAAAGGAGTTTAGTACAGATAAGAACCTTAGACTTGAATCGGAGCGTTTCATACAGGAACGTCAGAATAAGGAACGTAATAAGGCGTCGGTATCGATTGAGGGCTTCGAAAAGCAGCCCGAAAAACCGAAGTCGGAAGATGTGATTAAGACAGTCGTACCTGAGGATGCACGTCCGAAGTTTAAACCTGTCGGAAAAATAGATTTGGATAAATTGAACGGTCGTAAACCTGAAAAGGTAGAGAAAGAACCGGAACAGAAACAGGAAGAACCGGTTGTGGAACGGCCTGTCGTTAAACCCGAAGTGAAAAAGGAGCCCGAGAAGAGAGAACCCGAGGTGAAGGAGGAAGAGGTGGTGACACCTCCTGTTTCTGTAGTAGAGCCTACTCCAGTGGTGGTTGAACCCGTAGTAGTGCCGGAACCTGTAGTGGAGACGAAGCCGGTAGAAGTTGAAAAAGTAGTAGAAGAAGTGAAAAAAGAAGAGCCGAAGGTAGTAGTAGCTGCACCTGTGAAGGCGGAAGAACATAAAGAAGAAGAAAAGGTGGAAACTGCACAGGCTGAAGTAACCCCGGTAGCGGAAAAGGCTCCGGAGGATGATGGTGTTTTCAAAATCCGTCAACCGGAATTAGGCGCAAAGATTAATGTGATCGGTCAGATCGACTTGGCTGCATTGAATCAGTCTACTCGTCCCAAGAAGAAATCGAAGGAAGAGAAACGTCGCGAACGTGAAGAAAAGGAAAAAATCCGTCAGGATCAGAAGAAGTTGATGAAGGAAGCTATCATCAAGGAAATCCGTAAGGATGATTCTAAATTGGCGAAGAGCGGACCTAAGGACAGTGCGGAAGCGGCTGCTAACAAGAAGAAACGTAACCGTATCAATAAAGAGAAGGTGGACGTTAACAATGTTGCAACTTCCAACTTTGCTGCTCCAAGACCTAATGTACAGGGTAAAGGCGGCAATAGTAACGGTCAGGGTGGCCAGGCCAACGGACAGGGAAATAACAACAGAAGAAATAACAACAATAAAGATCGCTTCAAGAAACCGGTTATCAAACAGGAAGTGAGCGAGGAAGACGTAGCAAAACAGGTAAAAGAAACCCTTGCACGTCTGACAACCAAAGGTAAGAATAAAACGTCCAAATACCGTAAAGAGAAACGTGAAATGGCTTCCAACCGTATGCAGGAACTGGAAGATCAGGAAATGGCAGACAGCAAGGTATTGAAGTTGACCGAGTTCGTTACGGCTAACGAATTGGCAACGATGATGGATGTTTCTGTTAACCAGGTTATCGCTACTTGTATGAGTATTGGTATCATGGTTTCCATCAACCAGCGTTTGGATGCTGAAACCATCAATCTGGTGGCTGAAGAATTCGGATTCAAGACTGAATATGTAAGTGCGGAAGTGGCACAAGCTATCGTTGAAGAAGAAGATGCTCCGGAAGATTTGCAACCGCGCGCTCCGATTGTAACGGTGATGGGACACGTTGACCACGGTAAGACTTCTTTGCTTGACTATATCCGTAAGGCGAATGTAATTGCCGGTGAGGCCGGAGGTATTACCCAGCATATCGGTGCTTATAACGTGCAATTGGAAGACGGTCGTCGTATTACATTCCTCGATACTCCGGGTCACGAAGCGTTTACCGCTATGCGTGCACGTGGTGCCAAAGTAACGGATATTGCTATCATTATTGTGGCTGCCGATGATAACGTGATGCCACAGACGAAAGAAGCGATCAATCACGCGATGGCTGCCGGTGTACCTATTGTATTTGCAATCAATAAGGTAGATAAACCGACTGCAAATCCGGATAAGATTAAAGAAGAACTGGCTGCAATGAATTACCTTGTTGAAGAATGGGGTGGTAAATATCAGTCACAAGATATCTCTGCCAAGAAAGGTATGGGTGTGGAAGACTTGCTGGAAAAAGTATTGCTCGAAGCGGAAATGCTCGACCTGAAGGCAAATCCGAACCGTAATGCTACGGGTTCCATCATCGAATCTTCACTGGATAAGGGACGCGGATATGTAGCTACTGTATTGGTATCTAACGGTACTTTGAAAGTAGGAGACATCGTATTGGCGGGAACCAGCTACGGACGTGTGAAGGCTATGTTCAACGAACGTAACCAACGCGTCAAGGAAGCAGGACCTTCCGAACCGGCATTGATTCTGGGATTGAATGGTGCTCCTGCCGCAGGTGACACATTCCATGTAGTCGAAAGCGATCAGGAAGCTCGTGAGATCACTAATAAACGTGAGCAGCTGGCTCGTGAACAAGGTTTGCGTACGCAGAAGATCCTTACATTGGATGAATTGGGTCGTCGTATTGCTTTGGGTAACTTCCAGGAATTGAACATCATCGTTAAGGGTGACGTGGATGGTTCTGTGGAAGCGTTGAGCGATTCGTTGATTAAGTTGTCTACGGAACAAATTCAGGTAAATGTTATCCATAAGGGTGTGGGAGCAATTTCTGAATCTGATGTTTCTCTGGCTGCTGCTTCGGATGCGATTATTGTCGGATTCCAGGTACGTCCTTCGGGTGCTGCCGGTAAGATGGCCGACCAAGAGGGTGTTGACATCCGTAAGTATTCTGTCATCTACGATGCAATCGAAGAGGTAAAGGCTGCTATGGAAGGTATGTTGGCTCCGGAAGTAAAGGAACAGATTACTGCAACCATCGAAATCCGCGAAGTATTCAATATTACGAAAGTCGGTCTTGTAGCCGGAGCAATGGTGAAGACCGGAAAGGTGAAACGCAGCGACAAGGCTCGTTTGATCCGCGATGGTATCGTAATCTTTACCGGAAACATCAACGCATTGAAACGCTTCAAGGACGATGTGAAGGAAGTAGGTACAAACTTCGAGTGTGGTATCAGTCTGGTGAACTGCAACGACATGAAGGTAGGCGATATGATCGAGACATTCGAAGAAATAGAAGTGAAACAGACGCTGTAAATATATATAGTAAGGTTATAAGTGTATTATAATGTTATAATATAGCAGAGGTCATGATTGATAAAGAGGTGGTAATGTGGTACTGTTTGCAGAACACCACCTTACCACCTTATTTTTTATCATTCGGCACCTTCTCATTATAATCAGCTTATATACGACTTATTGGTTTATAGCTTATAACATAATAAATGTGGCAACGATTGATATAATTATCCTTATTGTAATAGGCGCCGGAGCGATTGTAGGTTTTGTAAAAGGCTTCATTCGTCAGTTGGCTTCTATTTTGGGGTTAATAGTCGGTCTGTTGGCAGCGAAAGCTCTGTATGCTTCTTTGGCGGAAAAGCTTTGCCCGACAGTGACGGATTCAATGACAGTTGCGCAAGTGTTGGCTTTTATCATGATCTGGATTGCCGTACCATTGATCTTTGTATTGATTGCCTCGCTATTGACAAAAGCAATGCAGGCTATTTCGTTGAACTGGTTGAATCGCTGGTTAGGAAGTGGGCTGGGAGCACTTAAGTTTCTGTTGTTAACGAGTGTAGTGATTGGTGCGATAGAGTTTGTGGACAGCGATAATAAGTTAATTAGTGCAACAAAAAAGGAAGAGTCTTTGTTATATTATCCGATGGAAACGTTTGCGGGGATCTTTTTCCCTGCTGCGAAGAATATGACGCAACAATATATATTAGAGAATAAAGATAAAGATGCAACAAGAACCCAATAAAATGAAACCCAATCAGAAAGACGAACTTGAAAAGAAGACTGATAATGAGTTTGTCCGGAAATTTGCGGAGGAGAAATATAAATACGGTTTCACCACAGAGGTGCATACGGACATCATTGAGCGTGGACTTAATGAAGATGTCATTCGTCTGATTTCATCGAAAAAGGACGAACCGGAGTGGTTGCTGGAGTTTCGACTGAAAGCGTATCGCCATTGGCTGACGCTGGAAATGCCTACCTGGGCACATCTCCGTATCCCTGAAATTGATTATCAGGCGATTTCTTATTATGCCGATCCGACAAAGAAGAAAGAAGGACCGAAGAGCATAGAGGAAGTCGATCCTGAACTGATAAAGACGTTTAATAAACTGGGAATTCCTTTGGAAGAGCAAATGGCTCTTAGTGGAATGGCAGTGGATGCCGTTATGGACTCTGTTTCCGTAAAGACTACCTTCAAGGAAACGCTGATGGAGAAAGGAATTATATTCTGCTCGTTCAGTGAAGCCGTGCGGGAGCATCCGGATTTGGTGAAGAAATATATGGGCTCGGTAGTAGGTTATCGGGACAATTTCTTTGCAGCGTTGAATTCCGCAGTGTTCTCTGACGGCTCTTTCGTGTATATTCCGAAAGGAGTACGTTGCCCGATGGAGCTTTCCACTTATTTCCGTATCAATGCCCGTAATACGGGACAGTTTGAGCGTACGCTGATTGTAGCGGATGATGATTCGTATGTTTCTTATCTGGAAGGATGTACGGCTCCGATGCGGGATGAAAATCAGCTGCATGCCGCTATCGTTGAGATCATTGTGCACGACCGTGCAGAAGTAAAATACAGTACCGTTCAGAACTGGTATCCGGGAGATGCAGAAGGCAAGGGCGGTGTATACAACTTTGTGACTAAACGCGGTAACTGTAAAGGAGTGGACAGTAAATTATCCTGGACACAAGTGGAAACCGGTTCGGCAATCACCTGGAAATATCCTTCCTGTATCCTGACGGGCGATAACTCGACCGCTGAATTCTATTCCGTAGCTGTAACGAACAACTATCAGCAGGCAGATACCGGAACGAAGATGATTCATCTGGGTAAGAACACTCGTAGTACGATTGTAAGTAAAGGCATTTCTGCCGGACATAGTGAGAACTCCTATCGTGGGTTGGTACGCGTGGCCGAGAAAGCGGATAATGCCCGTAATTATAGCCAGTGTGACTCTCTGTTGCTGGGAGATAAGTGTGGTGCACATACCTTCCCGTATATGGATATTCACAATGAGACGGCAGTGGTAGAACATGAAGCTACGACAAGCAAGATTAGTGAAGACCAGATATTTTATTGCAACCAGCGCGGTATTCCGACAGAAGATGCTATCGGACTTATTGTGAACGGATATGCAAAGGAAGTGTTGAATAAACTTCCGATGGAGTTTGCGGTAGAAGCACAGAAGCTGCTTACCATCTCATTGGAAGGAAGCGTGGGGTGATGTTGACTTTTTAATAGTAAATCGTAAAATCGTAAATATATCATGTTAGAAATAAAAGACCTGCATGCCAGCATTAATGGCAAAGAGATATTGAAAGGTATTAACCTGACGGTGAATCCCGGTGAGGTGCACGCTATTATGGGACCGAATGGTTCCGGTAAAAGTACGCTTTCCTCCGTATTGGTGGGTAATCCGGCTTTTGAGGTAACAAAAGGTTCGGTCACTTTTTATGGAAAGGATCTGTTGGAGTTGAGCCCCGAAGATCGTAGCCATGAAGGAATCTTCCTTAGTTTCCAGTATCCGGTGGAAATCCCGGGTGTGAGCATGGTGAACTTTATGCGTGCTGCTGTGAATGAGCAACGTAAATATAAAGGTCTGCCTGCACTGACCGCCAGTGAGTTTCTGAAGCTGATGCGTGAGAAACGTGCGGTGGTAGAGTTGGATAATAAACTGGCTAACCGTTCGGTGAATGAAGGCTTTTCCGGTGGTGAGAAGAAACGGAACGAGATTTTCCAGATGGCTATGCTGGAACCGCGTTTGAGCATCCTCGACGAGACAGACTCCGGTTTGGATATTGATGCGCTCCGTATTGTTGCGGAAGGAGTGAACAAGCTGAAAACTCCTGAAACAAGTACAATCGTTATTACCCACTACCAACGTTTGCTCGATTATATCAAGCCTGATATTGTGCATGTCCTTTATAAAGGTCGTATCGTAAAAACTGCCGGACCGGAACTTGCTCTGGAACTGGAAGAAAAAGGATACGATTGGATCAAGAAAGAAGTAGGAGAATGACAAATATAAAACGATGATGGTTGAACAACAATATATAGAACTTTTCTCACAGACGGAAGCGATGATCTGTAAGCATAGTGCCGAAGTGCTGAATGCGCCTCGTGCGTCAGCATTTGCCGATTTTGAGCGACTCGGATTTCCGACCCGTAAGATGGAGAAGTACAAATATACGGATGTGAGCAAGTACTTTGAACCGGATTTCGGTTTGAACTTGAATCGTTTGGCTATTCCGGTCAATCCGTATGAAGTGTTTAAGTGTGATGTGCCGAATATGAGTACCTCCTTGTATTTTGTGGTAAATGACACATTTTATAATAGAGCGCTTCCCACAGGAAATCTGCCGGAAGGTGTGATTTTCGGTAGTCTGAAAGAAGTGGCCGAGCAACACCCGGAATTGGTGAAGGAATATTACGGTCAACTGGCAGATACCTCCAAAGATGGTGTGACTGCTTTTAATACCGCTTTTGCACAAGATGGCGTTGTCTTTTATGTGCCGAAGAATGTGGTGGTGGAAAAAACAATCCAGTTGGTAAATATCCTGCGTGCAGATGTTAACTTTATGGTGAACCGTCGCGTACTGATTATCCTGGAGGATGGCGCGCAAGCCCGTTTGCTGATTTGTGACCATGCAATGGATAATGTGAACTTCCTGGCGACACAAGTTATTGAAGTATTTGCCGGTGAGAATGCGGTATTCGATATGTATGAGCTGGAAGAAACACATACAAGCACAGTTCGTATCAGTAACCTGTATGTAAAGCAAGAGGCCAACAGTAATGTATTGCTCAACGGAATGACTTTGCATAATGGTACTACCCGCAACACAACCGAAGTGTTGCTGGCAGGAGAAGGAGCCGAAATAAACCTTTGTGGTATGGCGATTGCCGATAAAAACCAGCATGTAGACAATCATACAAGTATTGACCATGCCGTACCGAACTGTACCAGCAATGAGCTGTTCAAGTATGTGCTCGACGACCAGTCGGTAGGTGCGTTTGCCGGATTGGTACTCGTGCGCCCCGATGCACAACATACGAATTCCCAACAGACTAACCGGAATCTTTGTGCTACGCGTGATGCAAGAATGTATACACAACCTCAATTGGAGATTTATGCGGATGATGTGAAATGTTCGCATGGAGCAACAGTAGGCCAGTTGGATGAAGGCGCATTATTCTACATGCGTTCGCGCGGTATTGCAGAGAAAGAAGCCCGTCTGCTGTTGATGTTCGCATTTGTCAACGAAGTGATCGATACCATTCGTTTGGAAGCGCTGAAAGATCGTTTGCATCTATTGGTAGAGAAACGTTTCCGTGGCGAGTTGAATAGATGTCAGGGTTGTGCCATTTGTAAGTAACCACTAAAAAATAATGAACGTGGATATTCAAAAGATACGTGAAGATTTTCCGATATTGAGCCGTACGGTTTACGGTAAACCTTTGGTTTATTTCGACAACGGTGCGACAACACAGAAACCCCGTCTGGTGGTTGATGCGTTGGTGGATGAATATTATTCCGTCAATGCCAATGTGCATCGCGGCGTACATTATCTTTCCCAGCAAGCTACGGAACTGCATGAAGCTTCCCGTGAAACGGTACGTGAGTTTATCAATGCCCATAGCACGAATGAAGTTGTCTTTACACGCGGAACAACAGAAAGTATCAACCTGCTTGTTTCCAGCTTCGGCGACGAGTTTATGGAAGAAGGGGATGAAGTGATTGTTTCCGTGATGGAACATCATAGCAACATCGTTCCCTGGCAACTGTTGGCTGCCCGTAAAGGAATTGCCATAAAAGTCATCCCGATGAATGATAAAGGCGAACTTCTGCTGGATGAATATGAAAAACTATTTTCCGAACGCACGAAGATAGTCAGCGTAGTTCATGTATCGAACGTACTGGGTACAGTGAATCCGGTGAAGGAGATGATCGCAACAGCTCATGCGCATGGTGTACCTTGCCTGATAGATGCTGCACAGTCTATTCCTCACATGAAAGTGGATGTACAGGAGTTGGATGCCGATTTTCTGGTATTCTCCGCCCATAAGATATATGGTCCGACAGGTGTCGGAGTACTTTATGGAAAAGAAGAATGGTTAGATCGCCTTCCACCTTATCAGGGAGGAGGAGAGATGATTCAGCATGTCTCTTTCGAGAAGACCACTTTTAATGAACTTCCTTTCAAGTTTGAAGCCGGTACGCCCGACTATATCGGAACTACCGGACTGGCAAAAGCCCTTGATTATGTGAACGGACATGGCATTGAACAGATAGCCGCCCATGAGCATGAACTGACAACTTACGCTTTGCAACGTCTGAAAGAAATCCCCCATATACGTATATTCGGTGAAGCAGCCGAACGGGGAGCGGTCATTTCTTTCCTGGTGGGAGATATCCATCATTTCGACCTCGGCACGTTGCTGGATCGTCTAGGTATTGCCGTGAGAACAGGGCATCATTGTGCACAACCTCTCATGCAACGTCTTGGCATAGAAGGAACTGTACGTGCTTCGTTTGCCATGTACAATACCAAATCGGAAATAGACACTTTGGTGGCAGGAATTGAACGTGTCAGCAAGATGTTTTAAAGATATGAGCTGCTATTCCTGTGGAGTAGCGGCTTTTTTTATTCTTTAACTAAAAAAAGAGGGCCTCGAGTGCAGTGATTTGAGCTTTCGTGCGTCTAATAGGTAAAGAAACAAAATGTTCATTGAATATCAGGAGGGTCGTGAGACCATGCTTATATTATATAAATTCTCTCTCTTTAACATTAATGCAGCTATATCGTAAAAAGTTACGGTGTAGCTGCAACTTTTTTAGAGACTTCCTCCGTCTAATAGAATAGTTGTAACCATTGAAACAGCTGTTGCGATTGAAGATGAATTGAATATTATTGTATGTAAAAAGAAAGGGGAAACGCTGATAACAGCGAATCCCCCTTTTTTATCGATTATTTCCTTCCTTTTTATTCAGCAGTCAGCTCAATTACGCGGCTGAAAGCCTGATTTGTTGTGAAAGCATTGATTCCCACTTTCATCAGATAATCTCCTGAATAAGTTTTCTCATTGGCAGCCAGATTCGATTTGGAATTCGGCATCAGGTTGATTTCTTTCACCTTATACATTTTCTTCGCATCCAGTCCCTGAAGTTTTACCGGGAGCAGTTTCTCACCGAAACGTGGGTGGATATCGTAGGTATAAAGCACAGCTTTGTTCTTATCCGGTGAGGCATACATGAGAGACATGTGATTGCCATCGTAGGGAGAAACCAATCTGTATTGATCGCCGTCCAGAATCACTTTTTTCAGACGCGTCCAGTTGGCAACTGCATTCTGGCAGTAAGTCTGTTCGTCTGCATTCAGTTCCTTCAGTCCAAGGTCAAAGCCCAGTTTGCACATACTTGCCACATCCGTACGGAACTTCACGCTTGTGTTCTTGTTCCAGCTGGTTACGTGTGCACACATGGCTTTTGCCGGGAAGATTTGTGAGAATCCCCACTGGATAAACAGACGTTCTATCGGGTCTGTGTTGTCGCTGCACCAGAATTCTGTGTAATATTTCAGAGCTTCGTAGTCGCAACGGGCGCCACCGCCGGAGCAGAGCATCATTGGCACGTTTGGATATTTGTCTTTGATACGTTTCAATACATTGTATATACCACGTACATGGTCGATATAAAGCTGTCCCTGTTTATTTTTTAAATATGGAGAATAAACATTTGTAATTGGAGAGTTACAGTCCCATTTAAAGAAAGCCACTTCCGGATTCTCTGTCAGGATCTTATCCACTACACCATATACAAAGTCCTGTACTTTCGGATTGCTAAGATCGAGTACCAGCTGATTACGGTAATAATATGTTTCGCGGTTAGGCAGTTGGATAGCCCAGTCGGGATGTTTTTCGAACAACTCACTTTTAGGGTTAACCATTTCCGGTTCAATCCAGATACCAAATTTCACTCCGGCTTCTTTGGCAGACTGTACAAGGGCAGGAATACCGCCCGGCAGTTTGGATCTCATCACTTCCCAGTCACCCAGTCCGGCATTGTCACTGTTGCGTGGGTGCTTGTTGCCAAACCAGCCGTCATCCAGCAGGAACATATCTACACCAAGATGTTTAGCTTCCTTCATCAGTTCGGCAAGCAGTTCCTCATTGAATTTGAAGTAAGTATTTTCCCAGTTGTTTAATAAAGTCATACGGTCGCCTTGTCCGTCTTTCAGCTGATAGTTGCGTGCCCATGCGTGAAGGTTGCGGCTGGCTTCGCCCGTACCGTTGTTGCTGAAAGTAAAGATGAATTCAGGAGTTGTAAACACTTCATTCGGCTTCAGTTCATAATCAGATGCATAAGGATTGATGGCGGGGATTACACGGAGGTTACCTACGTTGTCCACTTCGAAAGTGAACTGGAAGTTTCCTGTCCATCCGATAGTACCTAGCATGGCACGTCCCTGCGCTTCCTGTGCCGGTTGTTCAAAACCAAGCTCAAAGAACGGGTGGGTGTGCATGGCAGCACGGCTTCCCAGTTTGGTGTCGATCACCTTTTTACCGAACAACAGAGGTTGTGTGCTCATTTGTGCTTCTTTTGCCCAATCGCTACTGAATTCTGTCAGGTAATATTCGTTTCCGGAGAAATAAAGCATGGTGGAAGCATAACGCCATAAGGTCACAGGCTTCTTTTCAGCATGTTTGATTTCGCTCCACGTCTTGATGACGTTTTCTTTCGGATAAGCGATGTAATGCAGTGTGACTTCTACCGGATACTGATTATCTTTTAGTTGAATAATCGTTTCCGTTCCGCCCGCTACTGCCTTCTGCTCGGAGGATATATAGCGGAGAATCGTACTCGGGTTCCCGTCATTGTGCGTGATAGCTACAGCCGGTTCAAAATAATCTTCGGCGCCGGAGCCCGGATATACTTCCCATCCGCGGGTGGATACGCTACCGTCACTTCCTCCTTTTACGTAAGGAGAAAAGTTGTTGATGTCTTTCTCGTTCAGTAACTTATCGCCCAGATAAGCCTGATAGAGTCGTCCGTTAGGAGCTACTTGGAGAATTAAGTCTGTGTTGTCCGTTGCGATGCGGATAACGTTCTTTTCCTGGGCGTCCACTTGCGCCAGGGTAAACAATGCCATAAGTAATACGAAAAGTTTCTTCATGGTTTTTTAATAATTAATTAGGTATTAGTTAGTTTGTGGGCATAGAATGCCGCAAAGATAATTATAATTCGTCAGGAATGAACTAGAATTTAATGCTTGCGCTAAATTCTACGGTAAATGGGCGTAAATAATTTCCACTCATATAGTTGCCTGCATACTGGGCAGCTTCTTCTTTGGTAATCAGTTCCGAACCGTTGATGGTTCCGCTGGCCCCCTTCTGATTCAGGAAGTTGATGACTGTTGCCCCTAAAGAAAGATGCTTGTTTACATTCCAGTTGATCCCCCCGAAAGTTTCCCAGCGACCGTTGAAATAGAGGGCTTCCTGGAGATTGGCGTAAGTCTTGCCGAAATAGCGGAAACTAAGCCAAAGGCGTAAGTCCTTCGTGATATTATAGCTTGGGTCGAGTTCGACAAGAATCTGCGGAATCTCTTTTACAATCATCCCATTGGCGTTGACAGACATTTCCGAACCATCGTTGAATGTGACGCTTGCGTTATAGTTCTTGTAAACAGGTTTCTGATACGTGAACAGAGCGTGCAGGTGAAAACCTTTGAACGGGTCGATTTCGGCAGATGTGGTCCATCCCAGTGTTTTGATATTATAAATAAGCAATACGGTCTTTCCTTCTTCCGTTCCCGGTTTCGTCAGGTTTTGCTGGTCAATATTATTAGATTTAGAGATATAGGTAACCATAGAGGTGAGGTTGATCCACTTGTTCTTGTAGAACAAACCGCCACGGATTAACGGTATGGTGACACGTTTGTATTGCTCTTCCGTAGGACCTGTTCCGGCATATTCGTTGATACGTGGGAAGCGGGTGGCTACTGTTCCGTCGGCAGTCAGGCCGAATTGCCCGGTTACGTTGTAAGCGGCGCGGAGCGTGGCGGCATAGTTCAGTTTATCCTTTACCACTTTGGCGGGATGAATGCTGCGTTGTGTGGCAATGATATTTCCTGTTTCTTCCTCTTTGCTATAAGTGGTAAAGTCGCCGATGCGGAAACCCGGGAAACGGGAAGCGGATATTTGATCGGCACTCATCCGGTAATATTCCAGGCGTCCGCCATAATAGATATTGAATTGGGGAGTTACTTGCCAGTTGTCTGTAAAGTAAAGGGCGAGTTTATTTTCATATCCCTTTGTATATTCGGGACTAAGTTCGTTGTACCCGTATGTCTGTACGCGCTGACCGGTCAGGGTGGGGTCCAGGGAACTTGTAGTTGTGGAAGTCAGCAACTGTGGATAGTTCTGTACGGTGGCCATCCATTGCAGAGAAGAGGAATAATAATCAAGATGGTAATACCATTCGTTCACTCCCAGACGCAGATCATGGTTGCCAAAGGTCTTGTTTAGCTCGGAAGTGATTAGGAAGTTTTTCACTTTGCCTACGTGCAACCAGGTGCGGTGACCTTCTGCCAGTCCCTCATACGGATCACCGTTTGATAACGTAAAACCATCGTTGGCGGTTACTTCGCTGATGGTGCTGCCTCCGAAGTCGACATAGTTGGCACGTGGAGCATCCATATATTTCAGATTGAATTTCCATAGCAGATCGTTCCTGAAACGATAATCGGAGATCAATGCAATCTCATTGGCACGGTTTTCAGAACCATTGCCCAAGTTCCATGTTTTCATCTTTCCGTCTCTTACGTCCATGTATGGGAAAGAACCGTTCTGCGGAACATAAGAATTTGTTCCCAGTTTGAAACCGTCTATCTCTTTAACCGAGCCGTCGCCGACATAGATAAAAGGAGCTGCATTGGCATAGCTGGCCGGATTTTCACTGCGGGAGTGTTTGTAGAGCAAAGATATTTTGCCGCGTCCGTTGTTGAAGAGACGGGTCAGGCCGGCATGATAAATCTCTGTGCGGTCTGCATAGTTCGTAAATTCCAGGTCGAAACTTCCCGGGTCGAAGTTCTGGTAAATGCTTGCCGTGTAAAGCCATTGGTCATTGATGGCTCCTGAAACATTGAAGTCGAAGTTCTGCATACCGAAATGATTGGTGCGGTAGTTTAATATACCTTGGAAATCCTTTTGTCCCAGTTTGCTGAATGAGTTGACGGAGTAAGCAATATTACCGGTCGTGATGGCCGATTCGGAAGGAGATAAAAGTCCTACTTCTCCCAGGCTGCTGTCGCTACGCCAATGAGCGGCAAGTTTGTGAACGGTAGAGGAATATACGGCAGGAAGTCCATTCTCATAGACATTAACGTCCTCGCTGGGAAGTCCGATTTGAATTTCGCGGGGTTTGTTGGCGTCAGAAGCATTCAGCATCACATTGCGTTCGCCTTCTTCTGATTCTTTTTTAGTAGAGTTGGCAGGAATCGTATCCTGCTTCATTTCGGTTCGGTTCGTCTTTTTCTTGTTCACCTGAATGTTCGCTGCATTCCCGTTGGAAGGAATCAGTTGCAACAGGGTTGCTAGAGTAAGGCAACTAAAGGTTACTTTTTTCATCACTTGTATTCATTTAAAGATTTGGAAGTTCACATCGGTTGTGTCATTTTGACGAAGGCAAAGATAGGAGGAGGAGAAACAAGTGGCTATACTCTTTTTTGTCAAGATGTGCAAGAGATGTTTCAAGTGTGCGATAGCCCTTTGCAGTGCGACATTTATTGCCATCCGTGCAACAAATGTTTCATCCTTCCTATGCATTTAGCGTAAAAAAAACTATATTTGTCGCTATCTAATATCTGTGTATGAAAAGGAAATTGCTGCTTTTTCTCCTTTCTATTTGTTTTTTCCTTCCGGATTTTGCCGCGACGGGACAGTATAACTTTATCCGTGTAGATGGAGGAAGCGGTCTTTCGAACAGTCATGTCAAGTCCATTATTCAAGATAGTTACGGTTTTATCTGGCTGGGTACGCGCAACGGTCTTAATCGTTATGACGGCGTGTCGATGAAGCTTTATAACTGCTATGACGAAACTTTGCAGCATGGCAATCAGGTCATATCCGCTCTTTTTGAGGATAATCACCGTCAATTATGGGTAGGTACGGATGATGGTGTTTATATTCAGGAGCTTGCTACCGGGAAGTTTTCGTTCTTTGATGCCCGCACAGAGAGCGGAGAGCAAATCAGATACAACTGGATTGAAGATATTCTGGCAGATCATTCAGGAAATATCTGGGTGAATGCACCGAATCAGGGAGTTTTCCGCTATCAGGTGGAGACGGGTAAACTGTTCCGCTATATTCCCTGTCCCAGTAAGGATAAAAGCAAGGACTTTCCGCAGTCTATCTGTGTAGATAAAGAAGGTACGGTCTGGGTGGGTACGTATGGAGCGGGAATTTACCGTTACAGTCCGGAGCAGGATAAGTTTGTGCCCTATGCAACAGAAGCCCTTAAAGGGGATTTCATCTTTACTCTGTGCGATTATGGCGATGAACTGATTGTCGGAGTGCATGAAGAGGAACTGAAACGGTTCAATAAAAAGACTGGAGAAGTGAGTATATTCCCTGCGCCCAAAGTACATCGAAAAATTATCCGCTACGCTGTTTGCTTCGGAGACGAGCTGTGGGTGGGTACGCAGAATGGCGTTTATGTGATTAATGAGAAATACAACAGTGTGCAACATATTCCTGCCGATGCCGGAGGGAAGTATGGGCTTGGAGATGCTATCGTCGATAAGATTTATCGTGATCGTGAAGGGGGAACCTGGATCTGTACGCAATTTGGAGGAGCCAGCTATCTGCCTGTACGTACGCTCGATTTTTCGGTTTATCTTCCGGGAGCGCCCGGTACAGTCAGCGGACGACGCATCAGTGAATTGGCGGAAGGAAAAGACGGAGTGGTGTGGGTTAGTACACAGGATGGCGGTGTTTGCTACTGGAATCCGGGAACACAGACTTTCACTAAAATTCCCCAGTCGCCTGACCGTCAGAATGTATTAAGCCTGTTCGCTTCGGATGATTTGGTTGGCGCAGGTTACTTTAAAGGGGGCATCGACCTGATTGTTCCTCAAGATCAGGTTCAGACGTTCTATCCCGCACAACTTGGTATCAGTGAAGGTTCCGTGTTTGCCCTTTACCGCGATCGTGGGGGAGCAATCTGGTTGGGTGATGGCTGGAACATCTTCCGTTCGGCCGACAAAGGACAGACTTTTGAGAAAATGGAGCAATTCGGGTATGCTTATATGCGTGATATTCTCGAAGATAAATCCGGCAATATATGGGTGGCAACGATGGGTAGTGGAATATTCCGGTATCATCCGCAGACAGATCAGATGGTCAGCTATAAATGTATACCGGGGGACAGCACTTCTATCGGAACGAATGAAGTGACAGGTATTTCGGAGGATAGTAAAGGCTTTATCTGGTTTTCTACAGACCGGGGTGGATTGTTGCGTTTTAACCCCGAAACCGGAAGATTCAGGACATACACCAAAGCGGACGGGCTTCCGGACAACGTAACATATAAAGTCGTGGAAGACTGGCAACATCGTATCTGGTTCGGAACAGACCGTGGACTGGTTTGTCTTTATCCGGAAACAGACAGCCTGCAAGTTTTCAACCGAAATGACGGGTTACCTGATAACCAGTTTAACTATAAATCGGCCTTGGCTGCCTCTGATGGTACTATTTGGATGGGAACTATCAATGGGCTGGTCTCTTTTAATCCGCAAATTGTCCATCCGAATACTTTTGTGCCTCCAGTCTATATCACCGAAATGTACGTGCAGGGACGTGAAACTCCTTTCACGGCAGATGGTGTGCAACTGCCTTACCGTTCTAACGTCAGCTTTGATTTTGTAGCTTTAAGTTATACCTCACCGGGTGCAAATCGCTATGCCTACAAAATGGAAGGGATAGATAATGACTGGAATTATACATCTGATGTGCATACAGCGTCTTATGCCCAGCTCCCGCCGGGAGACTACCTGTTCCGTGTGCGGGGCAGTAATAATAATGGTGTCTGGAATCAGGAAGAAGCTACTTTATCAGTGCGTATTCTTCCACCTTGGTGGCGTACAGTGTGGGCTTACCTTATCTATATCATTGTAGTGTCCGGCAGCTTTGTCTTGACTCTTCGCGCCTATCGCCGCCGGGAAGTACAAAAGATCCGTGAGCAGCAATTATTGGCAGAACTGGCGCGTGAGCGTGAATCCCATCGTACGCATGAGATGTTTATTAATCAGATCACTTACGGAGCTTGTACTCCGCAAGGGGGTGCGATGTCACGGGCTGATGAACAACTGATGTCCCAACTGATAGCCAAAGTGCGTGAGAATCTTTCCGACGCCAATTATAATGTAGAAGCATTGGCTGCAGCCATGAATATGTCCCGCTCCAGCCTGCATCGTAAGATTAAGGCGCTGACCGATCTTTCTTCACTCGACTTTATCCGTATCATCCGATTAAAACGTGCGGCAGAACTATTGCAGGAGGGAGAATTGCGCATCAACGAAATCTCTGACAGAGTAGGTTTCCAGTCGCCTTCTTACTTCGCAAAGATATTTCAGAAGCAATTCGGAGTTACTCCTACAGAGTTTGCCCAACAAAATAAGCAGAGAATGGCAGAGGGTTAGTAACTATGGGCTATTATTCGTTATTTTATCATGGGGTGGTGAACAGGTTTTAGCTCCTTTCGGTACTGGAATGAACTAATCTTAGTTCTTCTAAGATTTAATTGGTAATATGCGATGATTTAATATTCATCATATATAGATTTATTCGTCTGACAGTTGTTGAACTTTCGTCTGGCAATTGTTGTTCTTTCGTCTGACAATTGTCAGACGAAAAAGAAACAGCTGTCAGACGAATAAATTCATGTATCATTAGCCATAACCCCATTAGGTATCAAAAATAAATCTGCACAAGCTCGAAATTAGTTCATTTCCGTATAGAAATGAGGGAATGAAGTAAATAACTACAGTGTGCCCATTTTGTTTAAAGAGATTAAAAGATAGAATAATTCAGCTTTATAAATTCTTTCTTTTTTACTTGCTTATTTCATTTGATTTCCATACTTTTAGCCTCCGTAAACCCTTTAAAAATTGATCCTATGGACAACATTCTTTTCTGGCTGGTTCCAGTCGCTTCCGTGTTAGCCCTCTGCTTTGCTTATTACTTTCATAAGCAAATGATGAAAGAGAGCGAAGGTACACCCCAAATGATAAAGATAGCTGCTGCTGTGCGCAAAGGAGCTATGTCTTATCTGAAACAGCAATACAAAATAGTAGGTTGGGTATTCTTGGGATTGGTTATTTTGTTTTCAATTATGGCCTATGGCTTTCATGTACAGAACGCATGGGTTCCCATTGCTTTTCTTACAGGCGGATTTTTCTCCGGGCTTTCCGGATTTTTAGGGATGAAGACGGCGACTTATGCGTCGGCTCGTACCGCTAATGCCGCCCGTAATTCTCTGAATGCAGGGTTGAGGATTGCTTTCCGAAGCGGCGCGGTGATGGGATTAGTTGTAGTTGGCCTGGGATTGCTCGATATATCTTTCTGGTATCTGTTGTTGAATGCAGTGATTCCTGCTGATGCGCTGACACCTACTCATAAACTCTGTGTGATTACTACTACCATGCTGACTTTCGGTATGGGTGCTTCTACGCAAGCACTCTTTGCCCGTGTAGGTGGTGGTATCTATACGAAGGCAGCCGATGTTGGAGCCGACTTGGTAGGTAAAGTAGAAGCCGGAATTCCGGAAGATGACCCTCGTAATCCTGCTACTATTGCTGATAATGTAGGTGACAATGTAGGTGACGTGGCCGGTATGGGAGCCGATTTATATGAATCTTACTGTGGCTCGATTCTGGCAACAGCTGCACTGGGTGCTGCTGCTTTTATCCATTCGGCAGATACAGTGATGCAATTCAAGGCAGTTATTGCTCCGATGTTGATTGCAGCTGTTGGTATTATCCTTTCTATTATAGGGATATTCGCTGTCCGTACTAAAGAGAATGCGACCATGAAAGACTTGCTCGGTTCATTGGCTTTCGGTACGAACCTTAGTTCCGTGCTTATTGTTGCAGCTACATTCTTAATCCTGTGGCTCTTGCAACTAGATAACTGGATTTGGATTTCTTGTGCCGTAGTAGTCGGACTGGTAGTAGGTATTATCATCGGACGTTCTACGGAATATTATACTTCTCAATCTTATCGTCCTACCCAGAAACTAAGTGAAAGCGGTAAGACTGGTCCTGCTACCGTCATTATTTCCGGTATTGGTTTGGGTATGCTTTCTACAGCTATTCCTGTAGTTGCAGTAGTGATTGGTATCATTGCCTCCTATCTGTTGGCTTCCGCAGGTGATTTCGGTAATGTAGGCATGGGATTGTATGGCATCGGTATTGCAGCTGTTGGTATGCTTTCTACCTTAGGTATCACATTGGCAACGGATGCTTACGGTCCGATTGCGGATAATGCGGGAGGTAATGCGGAAATGTCCGGTCTGGGTGCTGAAGTTCGCAAACGTACTGATGCGCTCGATTCATTGGGTAACACAACTGCCGCCACGGGAAAAGGTTTTGCAATCGGTTCCGCTGCGCTGACAGGTCTGGCTTTGCTGGCTTCTTATATTGAAGAAATCCGAATCGGTCTGACACGTCTTGGTAATGTAGATCTGACTTTTGCAGATGGAAGTTCTATCAACGTAGCAAATGCCACTTTTATCGACTTCATGGATTATTACGAAGTACACTTGATGAATCCAAAAGTACTTTCGGGCATGTTCCTCGGTTCAATGATGGCTTTCCTGTTTTGTGGTTTGACAATGAATGCAGTAGGACGTGCGGCAGGTCACATGGTTGACGAAGTGCGTCGCCAGTTCCGTGACATAAAGGGTATTCTGACTGGAGAAGCCGAGCCGGATTACGAACGTTGTGTTGAAATATCGACAAAGGGTGCGCAGCGTGAGATGGTTATTCCTTCCTTGATTGCTATTATTGCTCCGATTCTTACAGGATTTATCTTTGGCGTTCCCGGCGTACTCGGCCTACTGATTGGTGGTTTGAGCAGTGGTTTCGTATTAGCTATCTTTATGGCTAACGCCGGAGGTGCATGGGATAACGCAAAGAAATATGTGGAAGAAGGTAACTTTGGTGGAAAAGGCGGTGAAGTGCATAAAGCAACCGTAGTAGGAGATACAGTAGGTGATCCGTTTAAAGATACCTCCGGTCCGAGTTTGAATATTTTGATAAAACTTATGAGTATGGTGGCCATTGTGATGGCAGGACTTACTGTGGCCTGGAGTTTATTCTAAAAAAGCAGAAGGGAAAGTAAGAAAAAGGAGACAATACAAGTCTCCTTTTTTAATTTGAATTACCTTTGTATCAAAATAGAAGCGATAAATATGTTATTACCTTATTTGAACGAGAATCTGATTGAAGCCGGATGTGATGAGGCCGGTCGTGGATGTTTGGCGGGAGCGGTTTATGCTGCTGCAGTTATTCTTCCGAAAGATTTTAAAAATGAACTGTTGAATGATTCCAAACAACTGACGGAAAAGCAACGTTATGCATTACGCGAGGTAATAGAGAAAGAAGCGATTGCTTGGGCGGTTGGCATTGTGTCACCGGAAGAAATTGATGAAATAAATATCCTGCGGGCTTCTTTTCTGGCGATGCATCGTGCAGTGGATCAGTTGACCACCCGTCCCCAACATTTACTGATCGATGGTAATCGTTTCACTAAATACCCCGGTGTTCCCCATACTACAGTAGTGAAAGGAGACGGGAAATATCTTTCGATAGCAGCAGCTTCAATTTTAGCCAAAACATATCGAGACGATTATATGAACCGTCTTCACGAAGAATTTCCATATTATGACTGGGACCACAATAAAGGTTATCCAACTAAAAAACATCGTGCCGCCATTGCCGAACGTGGCACTACTCCTTACCATCGCATGACGTTCAATCTGTTGGGAGATGGCCAGTTGACTTTGAGCTTCTAAAGTCGCTTTGTTTCATTTTACACACATTTTCTACATTTTTTTGCAGAATAAGCACGATTTTGTTACGGATAACCGTGAAATTGTTCCGTTTAGGCTAAAAAAGTGTTGCCTAGTGCTTTTATTTGTTATTGAAATGCTATATCTTTGCGAACAATAATAAGAATTAAAAAGTTTAAAATCATGGCAACGAACAAGCTATTATGGTCTTCTAAGCTCATTGGGGTATTTTTTATTATGTTGGTTTGCACTCTTTCTGCAAATGCACAGTTTTTACGTACTTCCTATTTCATGGAAGGTACTCACTATCGTCAACAACTGAATCCGGCTTTAACACCGACTAAAGGTTACTTTAACCTTCCAGTGATCGGTGCTGTTAATGCAACGGTTGGTTCTACTTCGTTAGGCTATCAGGATATCATTGATATTATTGATGATGGCGATGATTTCTACACCAAACCGGATTTCATGAATCGTCTGAAAGATAATAATAAATTGAATGTGAACTTCAGTACAGAAATTCTTTCTGCAGGATGGTATAAAGGAAAAAACTTTTGGTCATTCAATATCGGTCTTCGTACAGATATCGGTGCTAACCTGACAAAGAATATGTTTACCTTCTTGAATGAGATGGAAACAGTTGAAGAAAACTGGAGAAATAGTAACTATGATATTAGTGGTCAGCAATTGAACATTAATGCTTATACTGAAATTGGTTTAGGACTTTCACGTCAGATTAATAGCCGTTTGACAGTTGGTGCTAGAGTGAAAGCTTTATTGGGTATTGGTAACATGGAGTTGAAACTTAATAGAGTTGCAATGAGCGCTAATTTACCTAGTGATCAACAAATAAATCAGTGGTCAAGTGAGAGCTATTGGAATTCTATGACCCCTTCACAGGCAGCACAGGCAGCACAAGAATTAAAGGATAAGTTTAATAACTATCATGCAAACTTGACTGTTGGTGCCGAACTGAAAAGTTCTTTCAAAGGCTTGGAATTGCAAGAAGAAGAGGGTAAAGATTATGTAACTGACTTTGATTTCGATAGCGGTAAATTGGGTATAGCTGGGTACGGTTTTGGTATCGATTTAGGAGCTTCTTATAAAATATTGGATAATCTGACTGTATCTGCTTCTGTTCTTGACTTAGGTTTTATCTCTTGGTCAAAATCAAGTACAAAGATTGCATCTGCTAATCCGGATCCGATTGATATTAAAGGAAGTACCTATGCAAATATGGTTGATCCGAATAATCCGAATACTGTTATGAACGCTGTAAATCAGTTGCAGAATGACGCTCAAGGATATATGGACCGTGTAACAAATGGTGATGTACTTGACTATGACATGTTGCAACTCGAAGTAAGCGATGCTAAAGAATCTCGTAAATCTCGTCTTGCTTCTACCCTAGTATTAGGTGCAGAATATGGATTCTTCAATAACAAATTAGCAGTGGGTGTATTGTCAACCACTCGTTTTGTACAGCCTGATGCTCTTACAGAATTAACATTCTCTGCAAACTACCGTCCGAAAAGCTGGTTCAATGTAGCACTTAGTTACTCAGCTATCCAGTCAGCCGGTAAATCTTTCGGTCTGGGTCTGAAATTAGGTCCTCTGTTTGTCGGAACTGACTATATGTTCTTAGGCAAGAACTCTAACTCTGTGAATGGATTCGTTGGAGTTTCTATTCCGTTGGGCGGAAGAAAAGCAAGTAAAGAAGGATAAGATATTTTAATTTCTCTCTCTAAACATTCTCTTTTAATTAATTCTCTATAGAATAAAAAACGTATAATTTACAGCTTACCGTCTTAGAATCCTCTAAAGGATCACAGATGGTAAGCTGTTTTTTGTATTAGAACCATTTTATCTTCCGGAATATCACAAACGCAAGAGTTGACAATCCGATGGAAAATAGTACGATCAAAGAGAAAGCAAAGGGTACCTCTTCCAGATGAATATCCACATTCATACCATAGAAACTGGCAATCAATGTCGGGAGCATCAGGACGATGGACAGACTTGTCATGCGTTTCATGATTGTATTCACGTTATTGGAGATAATGGAGGCAAAAGCATCCATCGTTCCCGTGAGAATGTCACTGTAAATATTCACCGTGTTAAGTGCCTGTTTCAATTCGATAATCACATCTTCCACTAGTTCAGTGTCCAGATAATCCGTATCCTGGAAAATAGTCCTTAATTTTCCTATCATTACTTCATTTCCACGGATGGAAGTATTGAAGTAGACCAATGTTTTCTGCAGTCTCATCAGCCGGAGCAGGTCCTCGTTGCGGATGCTTCGTTCCAGTTCCTTTTCTGCGGCGCTGATGTCTATGTTTATCTGCTTTAGGTATTTCAGGAACCATACGGCAGAAGAATAGATGATCCGAAAAATCAGATCCAGCTTGTTGCGTACAACAATCCCTTTTCGACGGGTATGCTCTATGAAATCCGGTAGCAAATCGGTGTTGTGATAACAGACGGACACAATAATCTCGTTATTGGTGATTATTCCAATCGGTACAGTGTCGAAGGGCAGGCTGCCGTTCTGCTTGTTCTGCACAGGGATACGAAGAATGGTCAATAACCAGTTACCTTCCGTATCCGTACGCGGACGTTCGTCCGTATCGGCTATGTCATTAAGAAATGATTCGGGTACGTTGAGAGTTTGAGTTAGAAATTCAAAGTCATCATTATTTGGGCATACTACATTTACCCAGCTGTTAGGAAGCCATTGAGCTTTTTCCACAAAGCCGGCTTCACAATAAAGATACGTTCTCATCTTATTGCCTCCTTTCGTTTGTTTTACACGAGCAGAGGCATCAGGTTTCAATGACTCTGTTCGCTTTAATTAATACTAGTTGTGCACGTTCGCGGGTTTGAATCGTCCATATTTCTATGATTTTAATTTAAAAGCGATGCAAAGGTACGGAAAAATGAAGAGGGTTCCGCCCTTTGTATCGCTTTTTTTGATATTCTTTTATTTGTGCCCTTTATTTAGAGGCTCCGATCCTATTCTGCTTTTCCTTCGAAATGATTATCCAGATATTTCCTGATATTGTAACTGCTTAAACGCTCTTTGGATATGCTGCCATCTTTTTCAACAAGTTCATAGTGTGGAATACCATTGAACTGGAATAGTTGACGCAGATAATTGAACTCTGCCTCCGAAACATAATAACAGGCTTCTCCTTTTAGATTCTTCTCTATATATTTTTTGTAGTCTTTCTCGGGCGAATCTTTCTGACTTGTGATATAGATGAATTGAAACTCCGGATGATCTTTATATTTTTTGCGTAAATCGGCAGTTGCCTCTATTCCTGCACGACAAGGGCCACAAGTCGTTGCCCAGAAATCGACAAACAGAACCTTACCTGAATGATTCTTTATGATGTTGCGGAATACTTCAGTCGCTTTTCCATCAGGCAACTGATAAGATCTTGCCCTATCTTTCGGGTGTGTCTTTTCCAGCACTCGTTCAGCTTCTGATGCGAGAAACGGTTCGGTGAATATTTGTTTGATGCTATCCACATATTCATGAGCTATTTGGCTGTCTTTGATATTTCCTAAATTAAAATTAAGGCTCCGCACTTTGGCTATTTGCCAGAGCAAAGGGTTGGGAGTAGGATATAATTGTGCAATGATGGAATCTTTCTTGAAATCATATTTCTGGTTCATTTTTATAAAGATTTTATCCTTATCCTGCTGGGATTCTTCCTTTTTCTCGGAATATAATGCCACATATTCTTGTATGAGTTTTTGTTCTTTTTCATAGAGCGATGCCATCTTCTCGTTCTCTGCAATTAACTGCCTCATTATAATTTTGGCAGTAGTTCCGGCCAACTTCTCCTGTCTAAGTCTTATTGCTTCCTGCTCCTTATTTAGTTTCACACCTTTTTCTTTAAGGAAAGTCAATAGAGGTTTCTTCGGATAAGTATAATCAATGCTGTCTGATGGAGAAAAAGACTGGTCGGAATATGCTTTCCGGAACAGGTCCATATATTCGAAACGGTTGATAAATGTACTTGCGTTTGTGTTTGCAAGTACGGTTACATCATTGAGTGGCATATCTTTCAAGAAACTGTAATAGGAATCGTCTTCCTTTACTTTCAGCGCCTGATTGGTGCTATCTTGCTTTGCGTAATAATCTCTGCTCATCAAGAAATCAAAAAGCATACTTCCGGCTTGCAAATCTACCTTGTTCTTTATCAGATGAACTGCCTTGAGAGAGGGCTGATAGATTTGGCTTACAGAGTCTGCAACCTGTTTCCATTGTGCAATGATAGGCTTCATGTGCTCCTTGTATTGGTCGGGAGTTAATGTCTTTTGTGATTTCGATAAGTCCTCATAGCGATAGGTTATCAGGTTATCAAAGTCTTTCAGCAGGTAGGAGAGAGAGGCGGATGGACCCATATATGCTGTGTTCCTGATAGGGAAGTAATGATCGCGTGCACGGCTGCGTGCCATTACAGCTTCCCAGTCGATATACATGGTGAGAGTTTGTCCGGGTTCAATATAGAATGGAATCCAGTTGTGTCCTAGTACTACCGATGATTCTATCGGATGATTAATGATAAATCGACAGCTAAAACTACCGTTCGGGGCTATCTGGATGACGGTCGGATAATCTTCACGGGTCAGTTCATTTGACAGATAAATAAGACCGGTGTCAAATCCTAAACGAGGATCGTATCCGTTTATATACCCTTGCAGATAAGTTGAATCCTGGCGGAAGAATTGCTTAAAATCAGGTTCTGCAGCAACCTGTGTAATCGGAGTTCTCTCCTTGCTGTACACTAATTCTTCCGCTCCTTTCTGCTGAATCTTACACGTGCCGTCTTTTTGCGGGGTGAATGATAAAGTCATTTCCTCCTGACTCTCTCTATCTTTTAAAGTCATTTCAATCCGCTTTCCCTTTTTTCGGATATTTTCATTGATGTATATCCGGTTATTCAGAATGCTGATGGAGTCGTAAACTCCATATTCCCATGAACCGGAACCGTCTGTCTTGAACCAATTGCATTTGATGGTGGCTAGTGGAGAAGAATCTTTCTTCTTTTGCAGGACTAGCGATATGTCATAAATATTGCCTTCGGGATCAGTAGGATTGAGAAAATGAATGGTCTGTGTTTCTGACGGTAACGGCTCGAAAACCAGCACATAATCCATTGTTCCTGAATCCGGCATATAGACTTCTTTTTTGAGTTCGATACCTTCAGCACTTTTGAACAGATATTTCTTGCCGGTTGCGGCATCTTCCAGATAGGTATCTCCATCCTCCATGATCCACCAGTGCGGGCGGAAGATAGCATGAATATATACTCTTGTGTTCTCGGGAGTGCGCTCTATGCGGGTGATGTTGGAAATACTTCCTGATCGGGCTTTGAAAGGAGGATGGTCGATTGTTTGTGCGGATACTATACCCGATAACAAAAGTAAGATACAAAATAAAGTTGTTTTCATAATAATAGTTTTTCGATCAACATATTGAAAGTAATTTTACAAAGTAAGAAAAATATTCATAGCCTGGTGCACTTCTGCCCTGTAACTTAACATAGATTAAACGTTTACGTAACCATCTTTTTTGTACCTTTGCGCCCGAAAATCAGAGTGATAATTTAAATATTGAAATATTATGAGTAAGAAAGCCCTTTTAATGATCCTCGATGGTTGGGGATTAGGTGACCAAAAGAAAGATGACGTAATCTTCAACACTCCCACTCCTTACTGGGATTATCTGATGACTACTTATCCTCACTCTCAACTTCAGGCAAGCGGTGAAAACGTAGGTTTGCCCGACGGGCAGATGGGTAACTCGGAAGTAGGTCACTTGAATATCGGTGCCGGACGCGTAGTTTATCAGGATTTGGTAAAAATCAATCGTGCATGTGCTGACAATAGCATCCTGAAAAATCCTGAAGTCGTTTCTGCTTTCTCTTATGCAAAAGAAAACGGAAAGAGTGTTCACTTTATGGGGCTGACTTCTAACGGTGGCGTACACAGCTCACTCGTTCATCTCTTCAAACTTTGCGATATCGCTAAAGAATATAATATTGACAATACATTTATCCATTGCTTCATGGATGGTCGTGACACTGACCCGAAGAGTGGTAAAGGCTTTATCGAAGAACTTTCTGCACACTGTGAGAAATCAGCAGGCAAGATTGCTTCTATCATCGGCCGTTATTACGCTATGGACCGTGACAAACGTTGGGAACGTGTAAAAGAAGCTTATGACCTGCTTGTAAACGGCATAGGTGAGAAAGCTACCGATATGGTTCAGGCTATGCAGGAGTCTTATAATGCAGGTGTTACAGATGAATTCATCAAACCGATTGTGAATGCCAACTGCGACGGAACAATCAAAGAAGGTGATGTAGTTATCTTCTTCAATTACCGTAATGACCGTGCCAAAGAGTTGACTGTTGTATTGACTCAACAAGATATGCCGGAAGCAGGTATGCACACCATCCCAGGGCTGCAATATTACTGTATGACTCCGTACGATGCTTCTTTCAAGGGCGTTCATATCCTGTTCGACAAAGATAATGTATCTAATACATTAGGCGAATATCTTGCTTCTAAAGGCTTGAGCCAACTTCATATCGCTGAAACAGAAAAGTATGCGCACGTAACATTCTTCTTCAATGGTGGACGTGAAACTCCGTTTGATAAAGAAGATCGTATCCTTGTTCCTTCTCCCAAAGTGGCTACTTACGACTTGAAGCCGGAAATGAGTGCTTTCGAAGTAAAAGACAAATTGGTGGCTGCCATCAACGAGAACAAATATGATTTCATCGTAGTGAACTTCGCTAATGGTGACATGGTAGGTCATACCGGTATTTATGAAGCAATCGAGAAAGCTGTTATTGCTGTAGATGCTTGCGTGAAAGATGTAATCGAAGCTGCCAAAGCACAGGATTACGAAGCAATTATCATTGCCGATCATGGTAATGCTGACCACGCTTTGAACGAAGACGGTACTCCGAACACTGCTCACTCTTTGAACCCTGTTCCTTGTGTTTATGTAACAGAGAACAAAACTGCGAAAGTAGAAAACGGTCGTCTGGCAGATGTTGCTCCGACTATTCTCAAGATTATGGGTCTGGCTGCTCCGGCTGAAATGGACGGAAACGTTTTGATTAAGTAATTTAAATTTCTATAATTGGGAGGGCGGAGTAGAACTCCGCCCTTTTTGTCTCACATAAGGTTTAAAATGATACAAATAGGTGATGTAGTAGTGTCTCTTGATGTATTTCAGGAGAAGTTTCTTTGCGATCTGGGTGCCTGCAAGGGCGCTTGTTGCATTGAAGGTGATGCCGGTGCTCCGGTAGAGCTGGATGAGGTGATGGAGCTGGAAGAGGTTTTGCCGGTTATCTGGGACGAACTGGCTTCGGAAGCACGTGCGGTGATTGAAAAGCAAGGGGTGGTATATACGGATCAGGAAGGTGATTTGGTGACTTCTATTGTCAATAATAAGGACTGTGTGTTTACTTGTTATGATGAGAATGGTTGCTGCTATTGCGCGATCGAAAAGGCCTATCGAGAGGGAAAGACTGCCTTCTATAAACCGGTGTCCTGCCATCTTTATCCTATCCGGATTGGAGATTACGGACCTTATAAAGCGGTGAATTATAATCGTTGGGACGTATGCAAAGCAGCGGTTTTGCTGGGAAAAAAAGAGAATCTTCCCGTATATCAGTTTTTGAAAGAGCCTTTAATCCGTAAGTTCGGTGAAGAATGGTACAAAGAGCTGGTCACTGTTGCCGAAGAACTGAAAAAGCAACAGTACATTTAAATTCTCTTCCGGTTCTTGCGTATGCAATATACCTGATATAGTAAAATACACAATGCGATAATAATTCCGCATGCCGGTATCATCCATACTTCCGGATGAATAATAATCAAGAAAATACAAGTGGCGATTACGCAGGAAGTCAATACAATAAGAAACAACCTGATCTTTGCAAATAACGGATTAGGAACAGTAGTTTTCATTTTCATAGTTATGTTTTCTTTGCTTTTTATGCAAGATAGTGATTTTGTATGGAAAACGTTTCTGCTGTTAGGTTTTATTAAGAGATGGACGGTTGATCGATTTGAATATGAAAGCCCCTTTGGGCAAAAGAAAAACACCGATCGAAGGATGTTCCTTCGCCATCGGCGTTTCCTCGTTGTAAGATGTGAGGTTGGTTTATAAAACGTAATTATTTAATTATGTATCGATATTTGCATACGTTGCATTCTCTTCAATAAACTCGCGGCGTGGCCCTACATCTTCACCCATCAACATAGAGAAGATATAATCAGCTTCTGCGGCGTTGTCAATATTTACTTGTTTCAGCATACGGTTTTCGGGGTCCATGGTTGTTTCCCACAATTGCTGGGCGTTCATTTCACCCAAACCTTTGTAGCGCTGTGTATGAATTGCATTTTCCGAACCGCCACCGTAAGTGTCAATAAACTTCTGGCGCTGTGCATCTGTCCAGCAATACTCTTCTACTTTACCTTTTTTGCAGAGGTAGAGCGGGGGAGTAGCGATGTACAAATAGCCATTCTGGATAATCTGTGGCATATAGCGGAAGAAGAATGTCATAATCAGTGTGTCGATGTGAGAACCATCGACGTCGGCATCGGTCATGATGATAATCTTATGATAGCGCAGCTTCTGTATGTTGGCTTCCTTGCTGTCTTCGTCAGTTCCGATAGTTACACCGAGAGCTGTGTAGATATTGCGGATTTCATCACTTTCCAAAGCCTTGTGATACATGGCTTTTTCCACATTCAGAATCTTACCGCGTAATGGGAGGATAGCCTGGAACATACGGTTACGTCCCTGCTTGGCAGTACCACCTGCCGAATCTCCCTCGACAAGGAATAATTCACATTTTGAAGGATCCTTATCCGAACAGTCGGCTAATTTACCCGGCAGACCACCACCCGACATCGGCGATTTGCGTTGTACCATTTCACGGGCTTTTCTTGCTGCGTGACGTGCGGTAGCCGCGAGAATCACCTTGTCTACAATCGTTTTTGCTTCCTTCGGATGTTCTTCCAGATAATATGCCAATACTTCACCCACTGCTTGGTCAACAGCACCCATCACTTCGTTGTTACCCAACTTCGTTTTAGTCTGTCCTTCAAACTGTGGTTCAGCTACTTTTACAGAAATAACGGCAGTCAAACCTTCACGGAAGTCATCTCCCGAGATTTCAACCTTCACCTTTTCCAGCATCTTGCTGTCTTCGGCGTATTTCTTCAACGTACGGGTCAGCGCACGGCGGAAACCTGCCAAGTGTGTACCACCTTCGATAGTGTTGATATTGTTAACGTATGAGTGAACGTTTTCGGAGAATCCGGTATTGTACATGATAGCCACTTCAATAGGAATTCCCTGTTTTTCCGAGTTCAGATAGATAACGTCGTTAATCAAGTGCTCGCGTGAAGACTCGATAAAACGTACAAACTCTCTCAAACCTTCTTCTGAATAAAACTGCTCACCCTTGAAGCTTCCGTCCTCGTTCACAACCCGACGGTCCGTCAGGGTGATGCGGAGACCAGCGTTCAGATAAGCCAATTCGCGCAGACGTGAAGCCAGAATCTTGTAATCGTATACCGTTTCTGTAAAGATGGTATTATCCGGCCAGAATTGTTGGCGGGTTCCAGTGATGTCGGCTGTACCGACTTCTTTTACAGAGTAAAGCGGTTTACCGATCTCATACTCCTGCTGATAGATTTTACCATCGCGGAATACTTGCGTAGTCATGTGGGTAGACAGCGCGTTTACGCAAGACATACCTACACCGTGCAAACCTCCGGATACCTTGTAAGAACCCTTGTCGAATTTACCTCCGGCATGCAGTACGGTCATGGCAACTTCCAGTGCCGACTTCTTTTCTTTCTCGTGATAGTCCACCGGAATACCGCGTCCGTTGTCCTGTACTGTGATTGAATTGTCTTCGTTGATTGTTACTTCGATGTGGTCGCAATAACCGGCCAATGCTTCGTCGATAGAGTTGTCAACGATTTCGTATACCAAATGGTGAAGTCCCTTGACGCTGATGTCACCAATGTACATCGCAGGGCGTTTTCTTACTGCTTCAAGACCTTCCAATACCTGGATGCTATCCGCAGAATAAGACCCGTTATTGGGAGTGATTTGTTCTTCGCTCATAATTGCCTTTCTAACTTTAATAACAGAGCAAATATAGTGAAAATTGTCGACTTGGCGAAGAATAATCAGTGAAAAATAAAGAATGCGGGTTGATTCTCCACTTTCTTGATAAGTTTGATATTCAGTTGGTTATAAACAAGAAAGGCCGAACTTAAAAGTTCAGCCCGGATGCTATATAGAATTGTTAAATTCTTATTATTAAGCGAGCTTGTTGATGTAAAGAGCCAACTTAGATTTCAGATTGCTAGCTTTGTTTTTGTGAATGATGTTCACTTTAGCCAACTTATCCAACATCTTTGTAATGCCTGGGTACATTGCAACTGCTTCTGCTTTATCAGTAGTTGCACGAAGCTTTCTAACAGCATTTCTCATGGTTTTGCCATAATATCTGTTGTGAAGTCTTCTTGTCTCTTCTTGTCTGATTCTTTTCAGTGATGATTTATGATTTGCCATCTCGACTAATCTATTTTTTTAGTTCTTTATTCTTTTAACTTGTAGCCCGTGGGGGAATCGAACCCCCCTTTCAAGAATGAAAATCTTGCGTCCTAACCGATAGACGAACGGGCCATCCTTTGTTGCATTTCTGCATTTTGCTTTCTCGAATCTGTGTTTGTTTCTCGATTGCGGATGCAAAGGTAGGAACTTTTTTGAAACTGGCAAATGATTTATAGGAATTTTTTCATTGAATATGTGTTTTTTTTCAAAGTGACCATTCTTTTATGCTGATATTCAATAAAATAGACGGTTTCAGTTTTTATAAAAAAAATCTTATCAGTGAAAAAAAACTGGAAGGTGTTCTCTTCCATATACCTTATTATATTATAGTGGAATAAAAAGGCTGCTTATTTTTGTGATTTCTCTTGTAACAAAAAAAGTGCATTCTCTCCTCGCTTGGACAGAATGCACTAAACACAAACAAAACAAACAATTTTAATAAAACGATATTTTCTTTGAAAAACCGTTTTATTAAGACGCTACATGTAGTGGGAAACATTACATGAGCAGAGGGCAAAAGAGCCCACTAGGGTACTTCGCAGTAGCCTTTGTAAATACATCTCACCTAAATATTGTTCACATACTATTTCGTCACACGTTTTTAAGACTCCAGTTCGGAGTTGTTCAGGCGTATAATCCATCCGTTAACTTGCATTCTTGGGCATATATGCGGAATTCCGGTATCTGATGGCTGGATAAAGAACAAAAGCGTATATGAGTCCTGACGGTCGAGATACTCCTGGTCACTCATTTCACCTATATCATTGTAGATTTTGGATAACAACAGATATTGAGTGAGTGGGAGACGAAGAATGTTCTGGCCGCTTGGTATATGTTTGATCGATAAGGTTGTCTGATCTCCTTTCATGATACGTAATGTATTTAATCTCGCATGGATGACCGGAGTTTGCTCGGACATTACAGCCACTTCCTTCTGGTATGGAAGATAGTAGACTGGAGTTGTACCGACCGGTGTGTTTGTGTAGTCTATTATTCCGTTGGCAGATTCCAGAGTAAAGGAAAAGTCCTCTTGGCTTAGAGGGGCATTTGCTTCATCTTGAAGAATGCATGAGAAATAATTAGTATCTTTCACTAAATTGGCGGTAATAACCTGATATTTTTGACTAATAGTAATATTTTCAAGGCTACTGTAAAAGAGTGCATTCAGTTTCTTGTTCGACTGATTCTTATTATCGCATGCCAATGATATATTCAGGGACCTTCGTTCCGTTTGTCCAGCTTTGAGATTAGGGAGCTGGTACATGTGGTTGGATGTCCCTCCCCATATAAGCAAACGATAAGTTCCTTCGGGAAACGGTACTCTTACCATACAGTAGCCTTGATGTAATGTAATGCTGTCTACGTCCACTCGATCCACATATTTATCATCCTTGTCGAAAGCAAGGATGGTAATGTCGCTTACTTGTGTGGAGGCAGCGTCCACATCTAGTATATTATAGGTATACGAGATTTTCAGCCAAGTCCCGGAAGGGCAGTCTGACAAGTCGTCGTTCACCCAGTTGCAGGATGAGAACAAGGCGATGGCACTGATAATATAGAGTAAAAATGGACGCATTTATAATAAATTTAGTTCGGGTGGCCAATACTTATTCAAGTTCTACATCTTGATTACGTACGGCCCACGGAAAAACATTGAAATTGATGTCTAGTTCGGCTTTATATTCATCCGGCTGATCCGGGTCGATGAAAGGTTCGCCGCTACCGAGTCCTGCAATTTTGTTGACTGACAATCTGTATATATTGTTGCGTACGATACCGAATTCCATGACACCCATTTCCGGAGAATTATTATCAAGGTGTTTGATCCAGTAATTGTAATAACAAGAGTAGTTTTCCGTTTTCTTGAAACGTTTGATACTATATCGAGCTAGCTCTTCTGTTGTCGAGTTGTCAGTGACATCGTCCGGCAAATTATTAAGGACTAGTTTACGGATTGCATCTACGCTGGTATAAAAGTTGTAATTGAAGTAGAACATATTAGTCGGCCAGTTGGACTGATTGCTAACTACATCGCCATTTTCATTGAAAACGTGGTCGGGGGCAATATCCATGTTGGCTTTGAACATAACTCCCGTGCTGTATGCATTCAGTTGGGCGTCAAGGAACATACAGTTTTCCAGGCAGTAGATATGTGACCAGCTGTTAGCTTGAGCCATGCCTGCCCAGTTGCCGTCGTTGATATCCAACTGTACTAGAGCTTGTGCAAAGAAACCGTCGGCGTTTGTAAAGTCCCCGGCGTTCTCCACTGTTTTCTTGAAGAAATAAGGATCGATAACATAACCATTGTTGTCGTTGATATCACCGAAGTTTTCATCAGTATATGAGTCTGGTTCCTGAAAACTGTTCAGTACTGCTGTATGGCGGAAAGTATAAAACTGGGTTGCCAAGTTCAACATTCTAAAATTGTTCAGTTTGATTGTACAGTAGGTCTTTCCGGATGGGTCTGTTAGTGGGAAAGTTTCTTGTGTTTGAGTCAGTTCAACTTTGGCAACCACGCGTTCAAGACCGATGGATACACTAGTCACTTTATCGGAGTCTGTAGGTTTTTTCACTTCAACGTTCAGATTGGCAGCTCCACGATTGGTCATAACGAAACCGTTTTCGGGTACGCTTGGAATTTTTCCTGCACTGTAAGTTACGGCATCAACTGCATTCAGAAAAGCCTCTTGTGTGCTGATATTTCCTGTGATTGCTTTTCCGTTAGCTATGGCAAAGATGTTATAAGTTCCCGGATTTACAGTGATTTTGTCGGCGGTGTACTGTATGTTTTGACCGCTCGTAACTGTCCGGTTGATGTTCTTCAGTTCCTGTTGATCTTTGAGCGTTTTTGTGGTCGAGTCAAATAGATAAACAGTGAGACTCTTTACTGCATATTCTTCTTTAGAACCTTCGGTGGTAACGCCGGACGATTCGGCACTTCGACTGGTAGCAACGTTTGGAATCTCGAAGAACAAGGCGAGATTGCCATTTGACTCTGAATGAGTATCATCGGCGATGACAACATCTGCATCATTGATGCAACTGTACTGTGTGACTGCTGCGAATAAAAGCAGTGACATTAATTTACTGAATCTTTTCATTTTACATTTGGTTTTAATGAGTGTTTATTTTAGTGCACGGACTAATTGCAGATTATTATCCGCTTGTGATAGTCCTGCTTTTTGAGCTTGTCTGAATAAGTACTCTGCTTCTTCATAGTTGTTTTTAAGAAAGCATAGAACTCCTTTTGCTAATATTGTTTCCGGTACTTTCGGAGCTTTTTCCAAATAAGTGGCAGCTGTTTGGACGTCTCTTTGCATCAAGGCTATGCAGGCGGCATTCAGGTTGGCTGTGGGATTATCGGGAAATAGTTGTACGGCAGTCATGAAAATCTGATTATAAGTTTCGCTTCCAGGTGTACTGGCAAGTGCGAGACGAAACATTTCTTCAAGACTCAAATTTTTAGGGTTTGTAGTAAAGACTTTCCGGGATTCTGCAAGAGTAAACGGGCGTACACGATACTCAATAGTGTAGTCGGAATGTCTAAGTAGAGTAAACCAATGCTTCAGGACAAAATCGTAGAATGCAGGGAAGTGCTTTTTTAGCTTTCTCTCCTTGCTATCGGGGTGAATGTCGCTTGTTATGGTTTTTATTATCGCTTCTTTCTCTTGAAAAGTCGTATCACAGAGAAGAGCTTCAAATCCTTCCCAATCTTCAGGAGTATAGTCTGTCTGGATATGCGCTCCGTCGAATGCATATAGCTGATTTACATACTCTTTCACAGATTGAGTACGTTCACGGGCCAACTTCTCATTGAGTCGGTAAGGTCCGTCGGGTGAAGCGTAGCCGTGAATGCTGATGTGTGTGATGGTAACGTTGGTGTCATTTTTAATGGTGTTGATTGTTTCAATAATTTTATTCAGTTCTACTGTATTGTTGCTGTACGTTTCGTATATAGCAGTCACATTGACAGGAAAATCAATAAACGCGCACCCTTTTTCTTCTCTGATTTTCGAGGTTTCCACTTGGGGAGTCAAGAATACGAGTTGTGGAATAGGGGTTGGCTGTGGGTGTAAACGGGCGATACAAGTGAGATTTTCTTCACCCGGAATCCCACAGCCACAGCTTTTCTCAACGAGTGAGAGAGTGGCATGATTCATCCAACTTTCGAAAGGTACAGATTGCAGATAATGCATTGTCTGCCGACTTCCGTTTTTTCTTTGCAATGCTTCGGCTTCTTTTTCCTTCTTGCCAGCTTCGCGCAAAAATATGATGTGTTGTTTTCGGCTGTTGATATAGATAGCTGGTAATTCCAACCGGTGTTCCAAACTGTCACTGACAACAGGTACCAATGTCATTGATTCATTGGGCAGGAAGTCACGGGTGATTTCTATTTCAATAGAAACCAGTAATTCTTTCCCGGCCTTGTGCAGGCTGGAGGAAGTGGCTCGAACAGTGCCATCATCTCCTGTTACAGGTGTCTGTGCCTGAAGAGAAAGAAATAAGATGGCTGCAATGATAAAAGTTCCTCCTGTTTTCATAATTTTATAACTAAATGACTTCTTATCTGTAACAAAAGCAATCATAACTCACCATGGATAAATTCGTGAGATGATTCCTTGCTGTTGCAATGCTTTCAATATCTTTATGTCCTTTATTGATCTGCTGATGCCTCCATGCCCTAGATAATATACTCTCCATGGGGTAGAATGGCATTGACGTGCTATTCGTATGTAGATACTTCTTCTTCTGGAGAACCAGACTTTCCATAAACTTTTCATCCTGTTTTATTTTAAAATAGATAAACTAAACTTATTGAAGCCTTACTAGACCCTATGTAATGATAATCACCTTTGTCTCGTAATCCGGCGCATTCCTTGACGCAGTTGTACTGCTTGTAGCGGATAAAATCGTATCCTACTCCCAGACTTGTTTCTATATTCCAATGATTATCCAGCATCCAGTGATATCCGGCACTGATACCTCCACCTGCCAGCCATCCTTCATATCTGTATTTTTTCAACCCGGCGAATATACCGAAAGGCGGTTTTTTCCCTCCGATATTGAATTGTGCCCCATTGAGGTAAGCACCCCAGAAAAAGCCGTTAAACTTCTGGCAAGTCCAATATTTATATTCTGGCTGTATCAGCCAATAGCGGTTCACATATTTCTCTTCCCGTTTCCATGGTCGCAGACTGCCGGTCAGTTCAACTGTACTTTTATTTCCTATGGCATAGGAGACTCCGGCTTCGAAAGCCCCATCTATTGCCGGAAGCGCATTCACGCTGACTGCTACTCTCTGTGAGCGACAGTGGAGCCAACCAACTGATAAGAATAGGAATAAGAGTAAGAAATATTTCATTGTGTCTGTTTGTTAAGGACGTTTATTATTTTCAAAAAATACATTCAGATTGTAAGAAGCTTCTTCGGAACCTTCTGTCTTAGCAGCCTTTAACATGCGAATACCTTCGTATGTGTTTCCAGTCATCAGCTCATATACACCCCGACAATTCTTGTAAGCAAGGCTGTCATGAGGAGCCATCGATAAAAACTTGCTTATTGATTGAGTGTCTCCTTGTTCGATGGCAGCAGCGGCAGCGTTTAGGTTGGCGATGGGGTGTACAGGATACAGTTTGACACTGATGTTAATAATTTGGTAAAACTTAGCTTTGTTATCTGCATACGACAGAGCTACGGTATAGAGTTCGCGGAGCGACAACATTTGTGGATTGACATCAGCCATAATCTTAGCTTCTTCAAGATTAAAATTCAACTCTTTCTGGTTTCGTATATCTACATCATCCGTAGCCGGGGAAACATACGAACCTTTATATTTCATTTTTGTGGTTGTCATATCAGCTGGAGACGTGTTTTCTGCTGTTGACGTAACCTCGTCCGGATTCTTTTGGGAGGATGGGAGTGCAGCAGGTTGAGATGTAATGAGTAAAGTATCTTTCAACGCTTGTTCACCTTCAGGACGGATGATTGTTCTCCGAAGGAGGAGAGTTGCGTGGTTCATCCAATCTTCTGCGGGCAACGAAGTTCGGTAAGCGATGGTGCGGGAATGACTTTCGTCGATACCGGCAACGAGGTAGGTTGCGTTCTCTTCCTTATGCTCGCTTTTTTTTCGTAATATCTGGTTACGCAGATATAATTTTTGTTTTTGTTTGCCGTTTAATAAGATGGAAGGTAGTAAGATTTTTCTTTCCTGTCCGGTTAAGACGGGCGTTAGTCTGACGGCATTTTTAGACTCCATATTTTCTATCTCTACCGATACATCCATGGAGAGAAGTAATGAATCTGCCCGCACTCCGAGAAAGTGTGGAGTAATATCCAGTTTAATGTTTTGTGCCGGGAGTAGATTGCATATCAATAAGCTGAAAAATATGAATGCTTTCGTTTTCATTTTATGTGGTTATTATTAGGTTGATTTATCGGATGAAATATATGATTGATATCCCTGCTTGTGTAGGTCCCCAGTAGTTGCAGCTTGATTTTTCCAATAGGGCTGCACCTTCAGACTGTCCGTAGCGTTTATAATTAAGGTGTGCATATCCGAGTGAGATTCCTGCTTCCAGATTCCATTGAGGGCTGATTATCCATTGATAACCGTAGGAAATGCCGAAACCCGCCAGATTGCCTTGATATCTGTTGTGAGCAATCTGCCTGTTCTCAATACCCAGCATTTTCCCATTGTTGAATCCCCAGGGGAGCATTCCTCCAAAATTGAACAAAGCATAGTGTAGCTGAAAGCCGATAAAACTTCCTGTGAATACTTCATTAAACCATTTACGGTATTCTGGCTGCAACAGGAAATGCTTCATCTTTTTGTTCCCTCCGAAGTTCCAGGGGTTGTAATTGAGGGAAAGGCTGATGGTATGCGTATCGTCACATCGCACTTCTCCTCCCATATTGAGAGTAGTGGTTAGATCGTAAAGCAGATTGCTTTTAATGGCTATATTTTGTCCGCAAAGGTTCGAAGCAGGCAGAATACATGCAACAAAGGCAATGATGGCTAGCCCATGTTTAATGTTTGCTGCATGTCTCCACCTGTTGCTGGCAGCAGACTTTTCATTTTTGCTGATATTGGGTTTGTGTGTCATAATTATTTGTTTATGTGTATCTGTTACTTCTTAGGTAACGGAACTCCTGTTTAATGACAGGAACACATGAGGGAAAAGTAAAAAAGACGGTGGTCTTTTATTGATATATGTCTCTGGAAGCTTTCGGACAGAAAAAAGTGGTCCGATGATTGGCAATAGATAGTTGGAACATGAACTAAAAGTGATTCGTGTTCTCATATCTTATTTTATTCTTCGAAAGAAGTTGAATAAAATAATGTATAATTAATTTGGAATGTAATACTCTTTTTATATATCTTTGTACAGTATTTATATCCGTTACCTAAGAAGTAATGGATAAGGCAGATTGCTGATAGATAGTTGTTTATGTGTTATTGATGACTTGCGTTGTAAGATTCTACGTAAAAACAATTCAATTGATTGGCTTCTGTTCTTTTCTTCAAACCAAAACCTTTCAGATAAGTTTGTGTGGTTTTTATAGATTTATGTCCTAGTGATTCACTGATCATTTCAATAGGGATTCCCTGGTATTTGGCATTTGTTGCCCAAGAATGCCGGATGGTATATGAACTGACAGGTGATTTTAGGTTTAGTTCTCTTGACAGGCTTTTTAATTGATTGTTGAATCGGCGGAGGGCTGACTGATATTCCTTATATATGCCTTCTTCTTTTCGTCTCTTATCTCCTCTCATTATATTAAATAGGTAGTCTGGGCAATCTTCTCTCGGTGGATTGCTGTTACGCAGCTTGTTTATCTCTTTCTTGGAGGTGTCCAGGATTTCAAGACTTATTGGTGTGCCTGTTTTTATACGATTGTATCTAAGGATTCCGTCTTCCAATGCCGATTTCTCTAAATGTGCGAAATCAGAGAACGGCATACCGCAGAATTGGAACATCAACCGTGCGATAGCTTGCGTACGGATTAAGTGTTGGGATTGAGGGGCTTTGTAGAGAAGTGTATGCAGTTCGCTGACCGGGAGCGCCTTTTTCTGTCGTACATCTACGCCAGTGTATACGTCACGAAACAGCCGGGGGATAAAGCGGGCTACCCCTGCTTCTACACCACGATTATAGATGCTGCGCAACATACGCATATAGGTTGAAACTGTGTTTGGCTTCAACCCATGTTCGTGTAGGTGCTGCCCGTATCGTCTCAAACTATCGCGAGTGATCTGCCCGAAAGTTATGCTGGGAGTACCACAGAACCTTGTGAATGACAGAATTGCATTCTTATACACATGTGCTGTCGAATAACGACCTTCTTCCTGTAAATTCCGGATGTATGCTTTGGCGCATCCTGTAAATCCGTTTTTATTACTTTTTCGTTTCATAAGCTTGTTTATCTTTACTTGTTATTCAGGGACTATAACAAAAGTAGTTATCTTTTTTGTTGTTAATGCCTTTAAAATCTCTCCGATTACCTTGTATTTTTTGTAGCTTTGCTTCGGATTTGGAAATGAGGTTATTCAGTTATGCTGCAGAAAACGAAAGGAATAGTTCTTCATACGTTGAAATACAATGATACTTCTATCATTGTAGATATGTATACGGAGTTGTCCGGCAGAGCTTCTTTCCTTGTAACAGTGCCTCGTTCGCGAAAAGCGGCTGTGAAATCCGTACTTTTCCAACCGTTATCTTTTATTGAGTTCGAGGCTGACTATCGGCCTAATGCAACACTTTATCGTGTGAAGGAAGCGAAATCTTTTTATCCATTTTCTTCCATACCTTATGATCCGTATAAGTCTTCGATGGCACTTTTCCTGTCGGAGTTTCTTTACAGGGCTATCCGGGAGGAGGCAGAGAACCGTCCGTTGTTTGCCTATCTGCAACATTCTATCATTTGGCTGGACGAGTGTGGAGAGGGATTTGCCAATTTTCATCTGGTTTTTCTGATGCGTCTTTCGCGTTTTCTGGGGCTTTACCCGAACCTGGAAGATTATCATACCGGCGATTACTTCGATTTATTGAATGCCTGTTTCACTTCCATTCGTCCCCAATTACATTCTTCTTATATCAATCCTGAAGAGGCCGTCCGTCTCCGTCAGTTGATGCGCATGAACTATGAGACCATGCATCTTTTTGGTATGAGCCGTGCGGAGCGTACTCGTTGCCTGACGATTATGAATGATTATTATCGTTTGCATCTGCCTGACTTCCCGGCATTGAAATCACTGGAGGTATTGAAAGAACTGTTTGATTAATTAGTAACTTTTCTCCATTCAACTGTTCTAGCTAGTTTTCATTCTTGAAACACGAGTGCGGTGCTTTTCAATTCTGTCGTTCCCTTGTCGTGTCGAGTCCATTTACTTGCCATATATTGTTTTAGCAGTGTTTTAGCGTCCGCCACTGTATGCGGCAATTAATCAGGTGATAATAACACTTCTTAATGCGGGTTTGTATGCTGTTCCTGAAAATATATGTTACTTTTGTCCGTAGAGAACAAAAGAGAATGAACAAGAGAGAAAACAATATGAAAAGATTCCTATACCTGACGGTCTGTCTTCTCATCCTGGGGGAGTTTTATGGTTGTAACGGAGACGTATTTGTCGACGACTTCCGTCCTTCCGATTCCGAACTGGCGCTGGACGGGAACGGGGATGTTGCCACTATTCAATTTGCAGCTGCCAATTGGGATTGGTTAGCAATGTATACAGCTTCTAGTCTTCCCGTTCAATATAAAGTATATGATGCGGACAATCGCTTGGTAACAAATGACCAAGGTCCATCGCTGAACGGATTGGGAAAGATTGTGTACACCGGAGAGATGATTGATTTCACCATCGAACGTGTTCATCCCGAAGAAGTGAAGATAACGGTGGGCGAGAATGCCCTTTCCGCTCCTTTTCAATTCCTGCTCACGGCAAGCAACGAATATGAGTGGCAGGAGATACACGTCGAGATTTCTCCGGGAGACAGATATGTGATGGATAGTATCATTTATTCTTTGAATGCATATTCTTACGATCCGGAAAACAAGATAGAGAAAAAAGAAGGCGTCTCCTTTCATAACTTAACAGATGTTTCGTCTACATACACGTTTTTTCCTTTCGAGTCTTTTTACCATTTTATGAGGTTCAAAAGCGATGTGCCCGAAGCTTTTCAATTACTGGGCGAAGCCGGTCTGACAGTGGAAATACCAAGTATGAAAGACGGATATTTAGTGATGAACGGCAAACGCGCGCCATTCATTTCTGAGCAACAAATGTTGCCTTGCCCTAGTACGGAACAGAACAAAGACATAATTCCTCCTCGGACTTCTCGATACTACACCTTATCGATGATGTATGATTGGTTGGAAACGAGATATACCCTCTATGTTTCTCACTCCAAAACCAAGAAACAACGAATCGTAACCGGCACGTTGCATAGCGAAATGCCTGTAAAATATTATATAACACACAAGGATATACCTTTCAACAACTAGCATATCAATGATTAGAAATAGGAACGCCATACGGTTGCTGTGCCTCTTTTGCCTTCTGGTATATCCGGCAATCAACGCAAATCTGGAAGCCCAGACAATCATCGGACAACGGAACGACAGCGTCAGCCATTCCCTGATCCGCCATCAGCTTGGCTTTGACATTCGTCCGGGCTATATCGTCTCCACCCATAGTTTTCTGCAAGGAGACAATATGCAGCAAAAGAAAATCGACCAATCGCTTTCTTTCCATCTCAAGTACGCTTTCAGATTTAGCAAAGAATCCAATCTCGGCAGGCTCTTTCCTCATACCTATCAGGGCATTGGCGTTTCCTACCAGACCTTCTTTAGTCCCGTTGAATTGGGAAATCCGGTGTCGGTATACGCTTTTCAGGGGTCACGTATCGCGCAACTGTCGCCCCGTCTATCGCTCGATTACGAATGGAACTTCGGAGCTTCTTTTGGCTGGAGGAAATATGACGAACTATCCAATCCGCAAAACGTGTTGATTGGCTCCAAGATCAATGCGTACATCAATCTCGGCTTTTTGCTGAACTGGCAAGTTCACAAGTACTGGAAATTGGCGGCAGGTGTAGATCTCACCCATTTTTCCAATGGAAACACGCATTATCCTAATGGCGGTCTTAATGTTATTGGAGGAAGAATCGGCATCGTACGCACTTTGGACGCGGATGAGGCGCCCGGTTCCATCACTCCTAGACGGCTCTTTATAAAGCCTCACGTCAGCTATGACTTGGTGATCTACGAAGCCACCCGCAAAAGAGGACTGATTGGAGACGATGTGTCGAGTATGATTCCCGGTTCGTTCGGTGTGGCGGGTATCAATTTCGCCCCGATGTATAATTTCAACAACTATTTTCGGGCAGGGCTTTCTGCGGATGCGCAATATGATGAAAGTGCCAATCTTAAGGAGTATAGAGTGGGCAAGTTTTACTCGGGCGATTTGAAGTTTCATCGTCCTCCTTTCCGTAAGCAATTTGCCATGGGGTTATCTCTTCGGGCAGAACTGGTGATGCCTGTTTTCTCTATCAATGTCGGCGTCGGTCGGAACCTGATATACAGCGGTGGTGATATGAAAGGGTTCTACCAAATTCTGGCTCTCAAGACTTACGTCACACGCCATTTGTTTTTGCACGTGGGGTATCAGTTGAGCAAATTTAAAGACCCCAACAATCTAATGCTGGGGCTTGGATATAGATTTCATGATAAACGATGAAAGGGCAATCTTCGTTTGTTAATAACCTCCTTTTCTCAATTTAATTAAAATGTAAGTCCTCCTAATTGGATTATTCCATTATCTTTCCAAATATAATTAACTTTTACTTCTGTGATACCGGCGTCAGGATATCGTTGCTGATATTCTGCTGTTTTATCACTCTGTAGGATATATCCGTATCCCAATGATATTCCTGTAGCAAATTTAAAACCGAACTTCTCTGCTTTATCGTCATACATTAAGGTTAAAAAGGTAATATTCCATTCGTATGTGCCTTCTCTGAATATTCCCGAATCAGTTTTCATTGTAAACTTTTTGGTTTCCTGATTGAATGTATAAGTAGCACCAATGAATGGTTTATCTTTTTCTCGTAACTCAATTTCTATTTCTGGGGGGATTCTTAGATCCACTGCTTTTATTATTACTCCCGGATAATCAGGGTTACCTTTTAGCGGAATTCCCCAATTGACAATTTCCGGACTGTTGAAGTATTTGACATATACGGAGATTTCACATGCTATCTTATTATTGTCAGTATCGATAAGTCGTATCATGGTGCTTCCACTTTTGTAGGTAGTGATGCATACGCTCATTTCGTCAAGAATAGCAGTCGCAATTTCTTGATTTTCTGATTCTAACCTATAGTTGTACTCTGTTAAGTCTGTTTCTATAATGACATGCCATGTGTCTCCTGCCCATATAGAAACTGATTTCTTTTCAACTTCGTATGGTTCCTCTTCAGAGCAACCATACGAAGATGCCAGTAATAATACAATTAGCAAAAGTCTACTGATTCTCATACTTTTAAATGTTTTTTACAAATATATGGTAATATGGGAGATAATCCCTTTGTTTTACCGGATAATAAAGTCTTTATTGCTTATTCCACGTAGACTTCTACGACCGTAAAGATATTGTTTGAACGGATATAAAGGTCAAATGTTCCATAAGGTCCGTTGACTATGTCAGGTGCTTTAGTTAGGGTTATTCTTAATTTGTTATTGGCAGATGTTACATTTAATCCTTTTTTCCCTGCGCTATGTTCTTTCAAGAAAAACTCAATATTTTGGGGTAATGCTAATTCAACCGTTTCACCTATACGGTGAAGACTTCCAATACCATACCTATATGCAGGCAACCCATTATTGTTAGGGAAAACAGATATATATTTTACAATTGCACCGATAGTCATGTCACTATTTACTATTTTAGATACAACATAGGCTTGATAATAACTTGCTTCTACTTGAATAGCGTGATTGCCTGACGGGAAATCTATAAGTGTATTTTTATCAAAAATCTGATAAATATGTCCGGGCGTAACCGCTACTTCGTGTGTGAGGTTGGTTAATGAGGGTAGAATATCTGCTCCAACTCCTGCGCCATTTCCTACGTCAGAAATAAAATTAGAAGATGTGACGAAGTTATTAGCTTCATTGATATAAGTTTTTGATTCACCTAAATAGGTTTTTCCATTATGCTCATTAAGCATATTGAGTGTGATGGTATCTGCCGGATCATCTGGCGTGTCATCATCACTACAATTAACGAAACACATAGTACAAAGGGATAACAAGAAAATCCCAACTATTTTTTTTGTATTCATTTCTTTTTAATTTTTTGATTTATCAGGAACTTAGTTTGACTTGGTGCTTACAAATATTTTATCGATATAATAGTCAATACTCTTTGAAGCATTGCGGAATAATAGTTGAAGCTTGTATTTCCCTTTAGGATATTCTTCTTGAGAAGGTAAAAAGAATCTTATTTTGACGCTTTCATGAGGAGGTATTAAATATCCTAGATCATTTTTTACATAATTATCCGGATAAACTAAAGGAATCCATGAATTATTACTTTCTCTATAGCGCAAGAAAGTATTACTAATATAGGTAATTGTATCGTTTGTATTATTAGTAATTTCTGTTTTCAAGAATCCGTCTTTTGAGCAGGGGGCTTTTAATAAAAAGCACACTTTTATATGCTCATTTTCTCTTGTAATAAATTCTTTCCCTTGCATTTGTTTTTCTTCTACAATCGTTTCTCCTGGCTCGATGGAATTAATGAAATGTGATATATCCATTTTATATGAATTAAGAGAGTCGATACTATTCTCATAATCAAGGTTCACAGTATTTCTTGAATTACTTGTTTTATTATGACAACTGATTAACATGAATAAAACGATTCCATTGGTTATCAAAATAGATATTAATTTGAGCATAAGTTAAATATGAAATGGATTAGATAGGTTGCTTGTCCAATCCATTGGTAAATATTATTTAAAATTAGCATTTAGTCGTGAGGCTATATTATCAACCTTAACAAATATAGATGTAAAAGTTATACTTCCTTTAGATCTATACTCTGATAGATTGTAAGCTTTCATTGTCATGAATGAAATACTAATTAATAATAGTGTAATACTTAGTTTTCTCATATCTTTAATTGTTTTTTGCAAATTTACGGAGAGATGAGGGGGGAAGCAAGTAAAGTACGTTTTTGAACGTGGACAAACAGACTTTGATAATCAGTTGTTTATGGCTTTTTACGTGGACATTATCTTATGCTATAGATTGTTTCTACTGAAAACATGATTATTAATGTATATTTTCGATTAAGTATTCATATAATGTAGCATTATTATCCGGTAATGTGATATCTAGTTTTCTTCTAAGTCTAAGGCGTCTTTTTCTTACTGAATCAACTGTTATATTTAATAATTTTGCTTCAGTGTTAGTGTCGAACCCATACATGTAAAGACAGCAATATTGAAAGTCTTGTTCTGATAAATCCGGACATAGACTATATATGTATTTATAAAGACTTGGATAGATCTGTGTTATTTCATCTGTGATAAGTTTCCATTGTTTTTCTGTTATTAATGGCTTATCATTTCTTGGTTTATTTTTATTTGCCAGGTATGTTAGCTCCTTGAATAGTGGTGAGTTCTCTAGAGATTTATTTTGTAATTCCTTGTAATTGGCACTTAGAAGATTTATTTCTTCCTGCATTTTATTATAGTTCTCATTTTTCTCTTTGAGTGTGTTTGACAATCTTTTTTTCTTTTCCAATTCTAATGACACATAGAGCAAATTTTCTTTTATCTGGTTTAATTCATCCCGTTGTCTTTGAATTTTTTCTTTTGCTTTTTTGCGATATAATAGGTATCCTACCGTTATAAACAGTAACGTTACAATGCTGATAATTGAAATTATAATGTAGCTTTGTTGTTTAATCTTTAACCTGTCTACTTCTTTGCTGATTTTTAGGTGGTTATATTTAGACTCTATATTTAGTATTTTGGATTGGTTGTCCGCATATATGATAGAATCTAACATGTTAACATATTCTTCTAAATTAGCAAGAGCTTCTTTATAGTTTTTTTCTGCGTTATAAATTTGATAATATAGATATTTAATGCTACATGTATATTGGGGGGTATCCTGTGGTATCTTGGATAATAACTCTTTAGCTTTATTAATGGAATTTGATGCCGTATATAAGTCAATCAATGCTACATAATCGGGCATTTTTTCTCTTCCCGTCAACAATGCTTTGAGGAGGTATTCTTCAGCTTTATCGTATTTGTTCTGCATAGAATAGATATTGCCTAAGGCGTTATTTATTGATGCAGTAACATTAATATTACTAGTATTGGCTGCTACAGAATCGGCTATAATTAGAATATTTAAAGCATGTGATAATGAATCCATTTGTGCATATTCACGTCCAATATCTCTTAATGCACAAGCATAACTATCTGTATTCTTTTCTTTTTTGAAGTATTCGGCAGCAATCTCATATCTTTTGATAGCCTCTGTTCGCATGAATTTTTCTCGATATAGATCGCCTATATAGTCATAGGTATATCCAATGAGGTTATTGAGCTTGTTTTTTCCTGCAATGTCCAGCGCATTAGTATAAATAGACATTGCTTTATCATAATCTCCATCAGCAAAATAGGAACGACCTAAATAAATCAAAATTTGCACTTGCTCGTCAGGGCTACCATGTGAGGAATACCAGTCATAAGCTCTTTCTAATTGGTAAGTTGGTAGGATGCTATTAAAAATTTCGTCTGTAATCTTACCTGATAACATACACCAGCGTGCAAAAGCTTTGTCGTCTAGTTTTTCAGGAGATGATATACTTTTTAGTAGGTTGGATGCGCTGTCAGGATTTATGGCAATGGCTTTTTCTACTTCATTTAGCAGTCTGTCAGATACGGATTGTTGTTTGTTGCATCCTGATAGCACTAATATAGATGTTATAATTATAGCAATACTCTTTCTCATTTGTCTGTCGTGGTTTAGTTTCGTTGTAAAAGTAATCTTTATTTTCTATATTATGCTCTTTTATAGGGAGATTATTTTAGTTCGGAAAATAATATTAGTACTGTCTATATCATACATCATATTAATTTCAAATGTGCTTTTATTTTATTAAGTTCATGTGATCTAATTTGATTATTTCCCAGCTATTAATAGACTCTTTCTTATTTATAGTGAGAAAAGTTCCTTTCTATTAATACCTAAATTACTTTACTATAATTCTAAACTTGTTTTTCATTAATCGTAATCTATAATTGCAAGTTGTAATTATATAAATGAAGCTTTTGATTTTATAAATGAAAGCTTTGTTTATAAAAACAAAAGCTTCATTTATAGATTACCTTTAATGTAAGTAATCTTTTCCATTAGTGAAAAGGAAGTTTGGCATTAATAGAGAATAAGTTTATATCTAATAGATTGGAATCAGTCTATTAATCAAAATTCGGCAGAAAGGTATAGTGAATCGGGTGAAACCTATGTGAAAGGTAGCTCTTCACCCGAAATCCCTTTATTCATCGATGTTTCAGAGTGGTGAAGGAGGTGAATGTTATGTTTAAAGAAAAGTTGCAGATGTGTGTAAGATAAAACATCTTGCACGCATCTGCAACGGTATCTTGCACAGGTTTATACTGCTATTAATCAAATAGATAAACTCTGGTTAGTGTAGGGTGCAAGATAAAATCGAAATAAAACTTCTGTGGAAGTCCCGGAGGATTATCCCAAAAGTTCTTTCACTTTTGCAGAAATGGCACGTCCTTCTGCAAGTCCTGCTAATTTCTTGGAGGCAACTCCCATTACTTTACCCATATCTTTACCGCTTGTAGCACCTGTTTCAGTGATAATTTCCTTCAATGCAGCTTCCAGTTCTTCGGCGGTCATTTGTTTCGGCAGGTATTTCTCCATAACGGCTACCTGGCCTAATTCTACGTCAGCCAAATCCTGACGACCCTGTCCGATATAGATTTCAGCAGAATCTTTTCCTTGTTTCACAAGTTTCTGGATAATCTTCAGAGCAGCATCATCTGTCAATATATCGTTAGCTCCCGGGGCAGTCTTAGCTTCCAGGAAGAACTTCTTTATATTTCTCAAAGTTTCAAGGGCTACTTTGTCTTTCGCCTTCATTGCGGTTTTAATGTCTTCGCTGACTTGATCGAATAAATCCATACTATTATAGTTAAAAATTAAAGATTAAAAATTAGATCTGAAGCCTGATTTTGCGAGTTTATAATTTTCGTTCTTAGTTCTTTGTTTAGAACGTAATCACGCCGTTGTCATCTGTAGCTTCTTCCGTGGCTACTTCCTCTTCCAGAGCGGCTTTCGTCCGGATTTTGGTAAGAGTAGTCTTATCACGCATATAAGTGGGAGAATCTTCTACCATGGCGATGATGTCGTCGTTGTCCAGATCTTCCGTATTGAAAAGATAGATGTGGCGGCGTTTGCGGAGGCTCTTGCTTCCGATATTGCTGGCGCTTTCGCCGTATGCCTTGCGGATACGTTCTTTGTTCTTCTCTTTCTCTTCTTCCAGTTGCAGTTGACGTTCTTCCTCTTCTTGGCTGCGTGCAGCATGCAAGCTGTCCATTCCGGGAACGTCTTCCACACCGAATCCGGTTGCCAATACGGTGATTTTTACTCTTGTTTCCAGTGAGTTGTCGATGGCAACACCCCAAATCACTTCCACCCCTTCGCGGAATTTGCTCATGAACTCGTGTATCTCGTTCATTTCCTCCATCATCAGTTCCGACGACGGGCAGAAAGATACGTTCAACATTACTTTCTTGGCATTGAAGATATCATTGTTGTTGAGCAACGGAGAATGCAGGGCATCGTCGATTGCTTTCGTCACACGATTTTCTCCTTCGCCGAATCCGGTACTCATGATTGCTACTCCACCATCTTTCAGGATGGTTTTCACATCGGCAAAGTCAAGATTGACTGTACCCCGCATGGTAATAATCTCGGCAATGCTCTTGGCAGCAATGGAAAGAGTATCATCGGCTTTGCCGAAGGCGTTCATAAAAGTAAGGTCGGCGTATATTTCGCGCAGGCGTTCGTTGTTGATAACCAGCAAGGCATCAACATGCTGGGCGATACGCTCTACGCCGTCCAGTGCCTGGATAATTTTCTTTTCTCCTTCGAAGATAAAGGGGATGGTGACGATACCGACAGTCAGAATATCCATTTCCTTCGCAATGCGGGCGATGACCGGTGCAGCTCCTGTTCCGGTTCCTCCTCCCATTCCGGCGGTGATGAATACCATCTTGGTGCCGTCGTTCAGCTGGTTTCTGATATCTTCTATACTTTCTTCGGCGGCGTCGCGTGCCCGTTCGGGACGGTTGCCGGCTCCAAGCCCTTGCGTGATGCTACGGCCCAGTTGCAGTTTCACCGGGACAGGTGATTCGGCTAATGCCTGGTTGTCCGTGTTACAAAGAACGAACGTTACATCATGGATGCCTTCCCGGTACATGTGGTTTACAGCGTTACCACCACCACCACCTACACCAATCACTTTGATGATCTTCGGTGAATCTGTCGGGAAATCGAATTGTACTATCTCGTCCATATCTTGATTGAATTATGAATTACGAATTATGAATATTGATTAACAAGCTGCTGAAGGTTACTTCATATCGTCGTCGGAAAAGATTTCTTTCGTCAACGAATCGATCTTGCGTTGAATCCAACTCGGACCTGCTTCTCTTTTCCGTCTTTCTTTCTCTTCCTTTTCCTTTTGCTTGCGAAGTTTTTCCGCTTCTTTGGCGGCTAGCTTGGCTTCCCGCTCTTCTTCTTCTTTCTTGAGACGGGCGATGCGGGCCTGTTCTTTCAGTTCCTGATCGTCCTCAAACATATCCACTGTCTTATGCACTTCCGGCTCCGGTTTGGAGACTGATGGTGCAGGAGCAGCTTGCGGAGCAGTTTCCGTCAGGCAGCAGTTCTGGTTACCTTCAAACAGGAGCCCGAACAAAGTGTTCTGCGAACCGTCTTTCTTCAGTATGTTGTTGGGCGCATGAACCGTATTGCGTGGGAGTTTCGCCATCCGTATCTTTTCTATCTTGCTGCGTTTGCGCAAGGTTTCGTCCAGATTCTTCAGGTTGGCGGCCCCTCCTGTCAAGATGATTCCTGCCAGCAATTTGTCCTCGTAGCTCGATAGTTGTATCTGGTTCCATACGTTGGCAACGATTTCCTCGGCACGGGCTTCGATGATATTGTTAAGATCCGCCACTTTGATGATACGGTTGTCATCATCCAGTTTGCAGGTTGCTTCTTCCTGTTCGGGGTCCTCTTCATAGAGGGCGTCACCGTAGGCTTTTTTCAGGCGTTCGGCTTCTTCCTCCTCCATTTGCAGGGTGGTGATGTCACGCGTGATGCTGTTGCCTCCCAAAGGCAATACAGTCAGGAAACGGAGAATGTTATTCTTATATACAGAGATGGTAGTTGTGTCTGCTCCGAAGTCGATCAGTGCACAACCCGAACGGCGTTCGCTTTCTGTCAGTACGGCATTTGCGGTTACTAACGGAGCGATCAGTTGGTCGGCAATATCAATTTTAGCCTGTTGGAAACAGTGCTCCAAGTTCTTACGTACGGAAGCACGGGCAACGATATTGAGGAAACGTCCTTCGATGTGGCTTCCTACCAGACCTACCGGATTGGCTTGCAGGTTATTACCTACCTTATATTCTTGTGGAGCTACGTCCAATATATCCATATCGACCACCGGGATGGCAATGTTCTCATCACCGATAGCGCTTACAAGCTCTTCGGATATGATAGCTTCTTCCTCCAGGTCGCGGCTTACTACATTGCGGACGGTGCGGAGTGATTGTCCGCCGATGCCTACATATACCTTGGCAATTGAGTTTTTCAACTCACCTTCCAGTCTGTTGATGATTGAAGTCAGGCTTTGCGCTGTCTTGTCCAGGTTAAAGATCACTCCTTTACGAATGAACGTAGAAGAGTCTTCCTGGGCATACGCTAATACCTGCATGCTTCCGTCACTGTTCTTTTTTCCGGCCACACCGGTTATCTTCGATGAACCAAGTTCAATAGCGGCGATAAATTCTGTTGTTGCCATAGGGTTATTTTATTTACTATTTTACTATTTACAATTTACTATATAGAGAGACTGTTTACTTATCATCTATCACTTATCAACTACTCTCGTTTTGTACAGATAATCTGGTTGCTGAATTCGAGATTGATACGTGAATATTTGTTCCAGCCTACCCGGTTGAGTCCTTTTTTGTAGAACTCCTTCAAACGTGCCAGTTTATCTTCAAAGTTCTCCAGTTTTCCGAGATAGACCAGATGGTCTCCCACACGCGGCACCAATTCGATGTTCTGGTCGGGCAACACATGGATCTGCTCTATCTGGGCGTCCCAGAATTTATTATTATGCAAAAATACACCAAACTTATATAAATCCTTCATTGCAAACGACTTTTCTACGTTTCCGGTGACAATTACCCGGTGAGCGACGCATTTTGCTTCCGGTGGCATGACGGTTCCTTTGTTGTCAAGGTAGTAGTTTTGACCGTTGGCGCTCATGACCCGGAGGATAGGAATACGCTGTGTCACTTCCACGCACACTTTGCCGCTGGGTGTTTTGTAGCATTCGGCTTCGTCAATCAACGGATGTTTGCTTAGTTCCCGTTCCAGTGACTTGGTGGAGATGCGTTCCATTTTCTTCCCGATGGGGTAGATCCCTTTCTGCTGAAGGATACCTTTCAGCTCTTCTTTGGTGATGAAGCCGGCGTATGCGGTATCCTTGATAACCAATTCCATGTCACGGCAGGTCTGGTCGGTAGGCTTGCGGTTGAATGCGGTGATAGCTACGGTGAGGTAGGCTATAAGCACCAGCATGACGATGGATAGAAGGATTCTTTTAATCATAATCAAAAATTAAAGATTAAAAATTAAAAAGCTTGCACTGTTTCGGACAGGCTGCCGGATGATTATTCATTTATCTTTTTTCTAATAGTTCCTTTATTTCGGGGACATAGTTGTCGATGTCTCCGGCTCCCAAAGTAATTAATACTTCAATGTTTTTATCTTTCAGAATGTTCAGTATCTCTTCCTTTTTGCACATACTTTTTTCGATACCCGGACGGAGATTATCATAAATCAGTTTGCTGGTAACGCCCGGAATTGGTGCTTCACGTGCCGGGTAGATGTCTACCAGAATCACTTCGTCGAGTAGCGACAGGCTATCGGCAAAATCCTGATAGAAGTCGCGGGTGCGGGTATAGAGATGAGGCTGGAAGATGGCTGTGATCTTCTTGTCCTTGTAAAGTTCGCGCATAGACAACACGCTCTGTTTGATTTCAGAGGGGTGGTGTGCGTAGTCACTTAGAAAGACAATCCGGTCGTTCTTGAGTTTGAAGTCGAACCGGCGGTCTACTCCTCGGAAACTTGCCATACCTCTTTTAATTTCTTCATCGGTCACCCCGTTGAGGTGTGCCAATGCCATGGCGGCTACGCCGTTCTCTATGTTGATGCTTACCGGAATTCCCAGTTGGATGTCGTTGATACGGGTGTCCGGAGCAACAAAGTCGATGAATATCTCCCCGTTTCCGATACGGATGTTTTCTGCATGGAAGTCGCCTTCGTCACGTGAGTAAGTGTAGACACGAACGTCCGGCTGCACTTTGGGTTGCAGAGAGATGCCTTTACGGATAATCAGTGCGCCACCCGGTTGGATTAGCGTGGTGTAATGTTCGAAACTTTCCAGGTAGGCTTGCTCTGTTCCGTAGATGTCCAGATGATCGGGGTCGGTAGACGTGATTACGGTCATATAGGGTGACAGCCAGTGGAAAGAACGGTCGAATTCATCCGCTTCAATCACAGTGTAAGGGCTTGCTTGAGAGAGTAGCAGGTTGGTGCCGTAGTTCTTTGAGATTCCTCCGAGAAAAGCGGTACATTCCACGTGCGACTGGTGGAACAGATGAGCTGTCATCGTCGATGTGGTTGTTTTCCCGTGAGTACCTGCTACGCACAGACCTTTGCTCGAATGGGTAATCGTTCCCAATACTTGGGCGCGTTTCTGTATTTCGAATCCGTTGTTGCGGAAATAAACGAGTTCTTCGTGTTCCTGCGGAACGGCCGGAGTGTATATGACTAACGTACTTTCCTTGTCTTTGCAGGCTTCGGGAATCAGGTCGACGTTTTCTTCATAATGTATTTGTGCGCCTTCGGAGATTAGCGTTTCAGTCAATGGAGTAGGAGTACGGTCATATCCTGCCACTACCTTTCCTTTGAAAAGGAAGTAGCGTACAAGTGCGCTCATGCCGATGCCGCCGGCACCTACGAAATAGACTGATTTTATCGTTTCTATATTCATTTCTTCTGTCTTTTTATTTTAGTGCAGATTACGTTGTTTGATACGGGCATTGTGCCGTTACTTCAATCTGCGTAATCCGATCGTCCATTTATCTGTTCTTTGCTTCCGCCAGCTTAATGACCTCTTGTGCGATGATTCTCGCTGAATCGGGTAAAGCCAGTTTGGCGATATTCTCTGTTAGTTCTTTCAGTTTCTGCTCGTCGTTGACAGTGGACAGGGCTACGTCCATCAAAGTGGTTTCCGCTTCACTGTCTTTGACGTAGATAGCTGCCTGTTTGTTCACCAACGCTAAGGCGTTCTTCGTCTGGTGATCTTCTGCCACGTTGGGCGAGGGCACTAAGATAACAGGTTTGTGCAGCAGGCAGAATTCAGAAATGGAACCTGCTCCCGCACGGGAGATAACCAGATCGGCTGCTGCATAAGCGGCTGCCATATCTTTGATGAAATCCGTTACATATAAATTCGGAAGTGCTCCTGCCGCTTTTACGGCTTCTGTTACTTGCGGGTAATAGTATTTGCCCGTTTGCCAGATAAACTGCACGTCCGTGTTTTCCTTGATGGTTGTCAGACTGGCTGTCAGCGTGTTGTTGATGGTGCGTGCACCCAAGCTGCCACCTACAATCAGGATTGTCTTTTTGCCGGGCTGTAAGTGGAAAGAACCTAGCGCTTCTTCTTTTGACGGCATATCCTTTGTCAGGTTCTGGCGGACGGGATTACCCGTCATGATGATCTTGTCGGCGGGGAAGAACTTTTCCATTCCGTCATAAGCTACACAAATCTTACGAGCTTTCTGTGCCAGGAGTTTATTAGTTACTCCGGCATACGAGTTTTGCTCCTGGATTAATGTGGGGACTCCCATCATTCCGGCAGTCTTTAGTGTTGGCCCGCTTGCATATCCGCCTACACCTACCGCCACTTGCGGGCGGAAGTTTTTGATTACTTTGCGCGCTTTCCATTGGCTGCGCATCAGTTTAATCAATACGGATACATTTTTCCATAAATGTTTGCGGTCGAATCCGGCTATCGGAAGTCCGATAATCCGGTAGCCTGCATCGGGAACCCGTTGCATTTCCATACGTCCTTCAGCGCCTACAAAGAGAATTTCTGCGTCGGGGCGTAGCTCTATTATAGCGTTTGCGATAGAGACGGCAGGAAAGATATGTCCTCCTGTTCCTCCACCGCTGATGATAATTCTAAGTTCTTTTTCCATCATTCTGTTTTCTTCTGTCCTTTCTCAACATTTACCGTTCATTGTTTCTGCTATCATGCTCATCTTCAAATTTGGCGTCGCTGTTCAGAATCTGCGCTGTCGGTTCGGCTGCGGCCTGTGCTTCCGAATTGGCTGCGGCATCCGCCTCTATTTGCAGTTGGATCTGTGCATCGTGCGCTTTCTGTTCTTCCAGATGAGCGGTATATCGGCTTACGCTTAATATCATTCCGATATAAGCGCAGTTGATTAACGTACTTGTACCTCCTTTGCTGACCAGAGGCAGGGGCTGTCCTGTGACGGGGAATAACCCGACGGCAACCATCATATTCAGTATTGCCTGTGATACCAACAACAGCGCAATACCCATGACGAGAAAGGCGGGGAAGGTTCGCTCGCACTTTTGGGCGATTCGTCCGGCTCGCATCAGCAACCATAAATAGAGGAACACCACAAATATTCCTCCTACCAGTCCCATTTCTTCAATCACAATCGCGAAGATAAAATCGGAGAATGCCTGGCTAAGGAAGTCGCGTTGTATCGAGTTTCCCGGACCTTTGCCTACTACATGGCTGGTAGCAATAGCGATTCGCGCGTGTGCAATCTGTGCGTCTTTGTCAATATCAAATTTGGCTGCCGGCACTTCTTCTTTCTCAAAGAAACCGGAAACACGATTCTGCCACGTTTCGAAACGGTGAAGTCCCGGAGTGTTGTGCAGTGTTTTGGCGGGAATAGCCATCAGTATGCCTACGGCAACACCGCCTACAAGCCCCAATATCCCCAACATCCCGAACAGTTTCTTGGAAGATATCCGTCCGATGAACATCATCATACATACCACTCCGAACAGCAGCATTGCTGTCGAAAGGTTTTCCGGTGCGATGAGCAGGAATACCAGTCCGGTGAGGATCATGATATATTTAAAGGCATTCGGATTGGCCCCATATTCGTCCTGCCTTTTGGACAGGATGAATGAGACGGCAATGATTACCGCCATCTTTGCCAATTCCGATGGCTGGAATTGCAATCCCATAAAAGTCATCCAACGGGCGGCCCCGTTGACACGGTCGCCTGTGATAATGCCCATCAGCGTGACAAATGCCAGTAGAACCAGAGATACCGGATATAGAAAGACCGGAAATACCTGGAACCATTTGTAGGGAACATTATGCAGAAATACGACTACCACAGCTCCCACCATCAGGATGATGGAGTGTTGCGTAATCGGCCCCCAATGGTCGCCACTTTTGTAAGTCAGCGTCGACGCTGCCGAAAACACCTCGATGATCGAGATGAGGCAGAGACAGAGGAAGATAATCCAGATTACCTTGTCACCTTTGAATATGTTCTTTAATAAATCCAATCTTGCAGAATTTAAAAATAAATAATTAGAAATTAAAGGGTACGGACACATTCTTTAAATTGGTCGCCACGGTCTTCGTAACTCTTGAAGAGGTCGAAAGAAGCGCAGCAAGGACTTAATAATACCGTTTCACCTTTCTTTGCCAGTTTATATGCTGCTTCTACGGCATCTTTCATGCCGGTTTGCACATCGGCTACCGGCAGACCGAAACGGTCGAAGAATTCGTGAAGCTTTTCGTTATGAAGTCCCAGATATACCAGTGCTGAACACTTTTCGCGTACCAGGTCTTCAATTTCAGTATAGTCGTTTCCTTTATCTTTACCACCGAGAATCAATACCGTTTTGGTAGTCATGCTTTGCAGGGCATACCAGCAGGAGTTGACATTCGTGGCTTTAGAGTCGTTAATAAAATCAATTCCGCGCACACGTGCCACCTTTTCCAACCGATGTTCCACTCCCTTGAAATCGGAGAGGGCTTTCCGGATGTTTTCTTTGGCGATGCCGGCAAGGTTTGCCGAGATACCGGCGGCTAAAGAGTTGTACAGGTTGTGTTGTCCTGTCAGGGCCAGTTCCTCTTGCTCCATGTTGAAGGCAATCGGTTCGGTGATTTTCACTTCGTGATCTTCTACGTATGCAATCGCTCCATCCTCTTTTACAGCGGCAAAAGGATACAAGTGAGCTTTCAGACCATGTTTTGCCAGTTCCTGTCTGATGATAGGGTCATCGTTCCAGAAGATGAAAGCATCGTCCGGTGTTTGGTTTTGGGTGATGCGGAATTTAGCGTCGATGTAATTCTGCATACAATGGTCGTAGCGATCAAGATGGTCCGGAGTGATGTTCATCAATACGGCGATGTTCGCACGGAAGTTATACATATTATCCAGCTGGAAAGAGCTAAGTTCGATAATATAGTAATCGTGGTAATCTTCGGCTACCTGCAAAGCAAGGCTTTTGCCGATGTTGCCTGCCAAACCTACGTTCAGACCTGCGCTTTTGAAAATATGGTAGATCAGGGAAGTCGTTGTGGTCTTCCCGTTAGAACCTGTAATACAGATCATTTTGGCATCAGTATAGCGTCCGGCAAACTCAATCTCGGAGATCACCGGTGTGCCTTGAGCTTTCAGTTTCAGGATGATCGGGGCATCATTCGGGATACCGGGGCTTTTGATTACCTCGTCGGCATTCAGAATGAGTTCTTCGGTATGGTGTCCTTCTTCCCAGGCAATCTGATGGCTGTCGAGAAGTTCCTTATACTTGTCCTTGATAGCGGACATGTCCGAAACAAACGTCTCAAATCCTTTGACTTTAGCGAGTACGGCTGCACCTGCGCCGCTTTCGCCAGCTCCTAAAATTACTATTCTTTTCATCTACAATAATGTGCCCTTATTTTCTAATTGATTGATTTATCTATTAGCTGTGCACATCTTTAAAAGTTAATAATCGGGTTAATACTCTCTATCTATAAAACTTGTTTCCCGTATGGAAACTTGGCTCCGGCACCTTGCCGGTTATCTTATTTTAAGCGTTATAATCGTTATTGCTGCCAATACAATCGTTACAATCCAGAACCGGACGGTAATCTTTGATTCATGAAACAGTTGGTCGGGTTTGGTGAATTTCACCGTGCATCCCGGTTCAATCAGGCTCATCGAAGTGCGGAAGTGATCGTGAATCGGTGTACGCTTGAACAATCGCTGTTTCACACCTTTTCGTTTTCCCGCCTTATAATAAGCCCGTTGCAGGATTACCGACAGGTTTTCTACCAGGAATACACCGCAAAGAATCGGTATCAGCAACTCTTTGTGGATGATGATGGCAAACACTGCGATAATACCGCCAATAGTAAGACTGCCTGTATCTCCCATAAATACTTGTGCCGGATAGGCGTTGTACCATAAGAAACCTATCAGTGCACCGATAAAGGCGCAGATATAGATTACGAGTTCTTCCGAGCCCGGAATATACATGATGTTCAGGTAGCCTGCAAATTCGATATGCGATGATACATAGGCCAGTACCCCCAACGTTGCACCGATAATTGCCGAGTTCCCGGCTGCCATTCCGTCCATACCGTCATTCAGATTGGCGCCGTTTGATACGGCGGTAACCACAATGATTGTGACAATGACGAACAATATCCATCCGGCTGTTTGCGCATGTTCTCCCATGAACGAAACCAGATCAGCATAATCAAGGTTGTTGCTCTTGAAAAAAGGAATCGTTGTCTGGGTAGATTTCAGGTCATTCGTTCCGTGTATCACTTCCATCTCCCGTCCCGGATTATGAACTTCGATATTCTCACGGATCACTACGTCCGGACTTAAATACAAGGTCATTCCGACAATTAAACCTAAACCGACCTGACCGATAATCTTGAACTTGCCATGCAAACCCTCTTTGTCTCTTTTGAAGATTTTGATATAGTCGTCTGCGAATCCGAGCGATCCCAACCATACGGTAGTGATCAGCATCAGTATCATGTATATGTTATGCAGTTTACCTAACAATAAACAAGGGATCAGGATGGCTACAATGATGATGACACCTCCCATGCTCGGCACGCCTACTTTATTGACGCCAAACGGGTCGGTTTTAGCATCACGCTGCGTTTCTGTGATTTGTTTCCTTTTGAGTAGGTTGATGAACTTATCTCCCCAGATACTTGAAATAAGTAATGCGAGGATAACCGCCATCAAAGCACGGAATGAAGTATATCCGAACATTCCCGCTCCTGGAAAATTGAGCTTATGTAGCCATTCAAATAGATAGTATAACATAAATAATTTGCCAATTTATTGATGTGTTGTTATGCCGGTTGCTGTCGGATAGATAACGAAGCCGGTCGGCATATTAGCACAGTCTATTCATTATTTAAAAATTTCTTTGAGTACTTCTTTGTCATCAAAATGATGTTTCACTCCTTTTATCTCCTGGTAATTCTCATGTCCTTTTCCGGCAACGAGAATTACATCTCCTTTCTCTGCCAGCATGCAAGCCGTGCGAATTGCTTCTTTACGGTCGGCAATGCTTAGTGTTTTCTTCATATCTTCCGCATCCAGTCCGGCAAGCATGCCATTGATGATGTCTTGCGGCTCTTCAAAGCGCGGATTGTCGGAAGTGATGATGACGCGGTCACTCGCTTTGGCAGCTTCCTTTGCCATGATGGGGCGTTTGCCCTTGTCGCGGTTACCGCCGGCGCCTACCACGGTAATCACTTTTCCTTTTCCTTCAAGCACTCCATGAATAGCGTTCAGTACATTAATGAGAGCATCCGGGGTATGTGCATAATCAACAATCGCCGTAATTCCCTGCGGTGAGCGGACCGCATCGAAGCGTCCGGCTACCGGATGAAGTGTGCTAAGAGCTACAAGCACCTCTTCCTCTTTCTTGCCTAACAGAACTGCCGCCCCGAATACCGCCAATAAATTGGAAGCATTGAACTTTCCGATAAACTGAACTGCCAGTTCATGATTGTTGAAGTCGAGCAGCATCCCTTCGAAATGAGACTCTAATACCCGTCCTTTAAAGTCGCTAAGACTTCTCAATGAATAAGTATAGACCTTCGAACGTGTGTTCTGCGTCATTACCAGTCCGTTTTTATCGTCCAGATTGGTCAGGCTGAATGCATTTTTCGGCAGATCGTCAAAGAATTTCTTCTTCGCTTTCAGATAGTTCTCTACTGTTTTATGATAGTCGAGATGGTCGCGGGTCAGATTGGTAAAGATCCCTCCTGCAAACTTTAGTCCACTGATACGTTTCTGTGCAATCGAGTGGGAGCTGACTTCCATGAAAACATATTTGCATCCTTCATCTGCCATCCGTCCCAACAAACAGTTCAACGTGATTGGATCAGGAGTAGTATGTTCTGTCGGAATCGATTCATCATCGATGTAATTGCAAACGGTAGAAATCAATCCCACCTTATAGCCGAAATAACGGAATGTATTATATAATAAGGTAGCGATCGTTGTTTTTCCGTTCGTCCCGGTAACGCCGACCAGTTTCAACTTGGAAGTCGGGTCTCCGTAGAAGGTAGTGGCAATCTTTCCTACCGCATCTTCGCTGTCTTTTACTCGTACATAGGTGATCCCCGCTACAGGTTCTTCCGGCATATCCTCGCAAAGGATGGCGATTGCTCCTTTTGCGATGGCAGCAGGTATATAAGCATGGCCGTCGGCTTGTGTGCCACGCATTGCCATGAATAGCTGTCCGGCTTCCACTAGACGGGAGTCTATGTTGACACCGGTGATTTCTATGTTTGAATCTCCGGCTACCTCTACCGGTTGGATTGCTTTCAGTAACTCATTTAATAACATCACTCTATTCAATTTTTAATCTTTAATTTTTAATTAAGCGTAAGCGTCACTGTCTGTCCCTTCTTAACAATCGTTCCGTTGGCTATCGACTGGCTTTTTACTTTGCCTACGCCGACCAGATTGACTTTCAATCCTTTGCTTTCCAACAAGTACACAGCGTCTTTCGCTCCCATACCTATCACACTCGGTACAAAATTCTGCATATTGCTCCGGCTCTCAAGAACCACAGCTTGTGGGGCAGAATGGGTATTTCCCCAAACCTCTTTGCCCGAATCAGCGATTTTGCCTTGTACGTTAATCTGCAGCTCTTCCAATACTCGTTGCGCTTCGCGCATCTCTCCGGCTTTTACATTCGGAATGACTACGGAATTAGTATCAATCGCATTGGTCAGCGGTAACCGCAAGTCTTTGGCATACACCCTTTCTGCAATCTTGCTGAACACACTACCTGCCATTAAACCTCCCGAAGCCGGTAATCCTGGTTTCTGGATAGAGACAATCATGCTATATTTAGGTGCTTCTGACGGGAAATACCCGCAGAAACTAACCAGATAATTTGTTCTTCCCGTTTTGTATCCGGCTGCTCCCTGTGAAATCTGCGCCGTTCCTGTTTTTCCTGAAACGTGGAACTGCTTGCTTCCCGCAGGTTTGGCAAGTCCTTCACCAACCACTTTCCGGAGAATCTCACGGATCTGTGCCAAAGTCTTATCCGAACAAATCTTGGGATTGATTACCTCTGTCGGATATTCTTTCACTACTTCCCCGTCCTTCATGGCAGCTTTGACAAACTTCGGACGCACGGTGACTCCGTTGTTGGCTATCCCATTATAGAATGTGAGAATATTGATCGGTGGAACCTGTGTCTCGTAGCCGATACTCATCCACGGCAATGTTGTCTTTGCAAAATAACGTTCTTTCGGGCCGCGTATATTCGGTTTTCCTTCTCCCGCAATCTGCAGGTGTAACGGCTGGTCGATGCTCATCCGTTTCAACCCGTCTACAAATTTCTGCGGGTTGCTGCCGTAGAAATGGTCTATAATATAAGAGGTACCCACATTGGACGAAACCCCTAGAATTTCCGTAACAGTCAGCTTTCCATATCCTCCGCGATGCCAGTTATGGTCTTTCATGACACGTCCATACATCGGCATCTGGCCGTTGCCGGTATCTACCACATAGTCCGGCGTGATCTTTCCGTCTTCAAGAGCTACCATGATAGAGGCCGTTTTGAAAGTAGACCCCGGCTCGAGCATATCACTAATGGCATTGTTGCGCATTTCGTAGTACTCACCGTCTTTGCCTTGCATCATGTTGACGATGGCTTTCACTTCTCCGGTACTTACCTCCATCAATACCACCACACCCACGCTCGCATTCAGCTCTTTCAGCTTATCCACCAACGCCTTCTCGCAAATATCCTGCATACCTACATCGATAGTACTAATCAGATCGCAACCATCAACTGGTGGCACATCGACAATGTTCAGGTATTTGTTCATCACCTTCTGACGGTGTGTCAATCCGTCCCGCCCTTTCAGGATGGTGTCGAAAGCAAGTTCGATACCATTTCTCGCTCCTTTGGCTGTGTCTGCATACACATCTCCCAGTGTACGGGCAGCCAGTGAACCGAACGGTTTCTTACGCTGATTGTAAGCTTGTTCCTTGAATCCGCCTTTATACCGGTTCAAGCAGAATACAGGCAGTCTCTTTACCTCTTTATATTGTATATAGGAGATACGTTTCGGATAAATCAGATAATTGCGGCTTTTTGCCTGGCGTCCTTTCTTGAGGTGTGCCTTGAATTGAGCCGCACTCTTGTCCGGGAATATCTTGTGAAGTCCGATACAGATTGAATCCATATTGGCATTGAGGATGGAATCCCGGCGTGCCTGATCTTTCTGCCTGCGTTTTTCATCCTTTTCACCGGACATAAAGTCCATATATATTCTGTACTCGGGCAGAGAGCTGGCCATCAGTTTACCGTCAGAAGAAATAATGTTTCCACGATTAGGTTTTACCGTCACATTCTCTTTTACGAAACGGTCAGCCACATCCTGCCAGTATTGTCGTTCGGCAAACATGGTGATGCCTGCTTTTACAACAATAGCTACTCCTATCAACGCCATCAATAGGATGACGAAGAAGTAACGGGTCATTATGTTCTTTTTATTAACTGCCACAGTATTTGTCTTTTAAACGCTTAACTATCATTTATCAACTATCCACTATCATCTATTTAATAAGGTAAGGAGGATTGGTTGATGTTTGCAAATCGCTTTCCTTACTCGATATATAATCTTCAATGCGTGACTGGCGGCTCTTTTCCATCAGCTCTGAGCTGCGAGTCAGTGCATCGTATTTAATGTCTGTCAATTCCTTTTTCAGCCGGTCTATTTCGATCTGTTGCTGTTGACTGGCATAACGATTGTGAATGTAGAAGATGATGAATACCATGATAAGTACCAGCAACTTCGTTTGACGGCGGAAAAAATCGGTAGCCAGAATGTCTCCACCCAGAATACTCTTCAGAGAGGTGCGTTTTTTCTTCTTGTCCTCTTCTGCTTTCTTGTTTACTACTTCTTCTTCCATATCTTTTTATTTCTTTTCTGCAATTCGTAATTTGGCGCTTCTCGACCGCGGGTTTCGTTCTATTTCTGCCTCGTCGGGAACGATTACCTTATTGTTGACAAGGCGGAAAGGCGTTTGCAGATTGCCGAAGAAGTCGGTTTCCGCTTTTCCTTCTACATTGCCTGTCTTCATGATGTTTTTCACCATTCGGTCTTCCAGCGAATGATAGGTGATAACTACCAGTCTGCCGCCCGGCTTTAATGCCTCCGTAGCAGCCAGCAACATCTCCTTCAACGCCTCCATCTCTTGGTTTACTTCAATTCGTAGTGCCTGGAACACCTTTGCCAGCTCTTTCTTTTCGCGTTCACGACCGAAAAGCGGTTTGATGATTTCCAAAAACTCACCGATGGTCCGGATATTCTGTCCGCTTCTGGCTTTAACGATGACAGAAGCCAGTTTGCGGCTATTCTTTAGTTCCCCGTACAGGTAGAGGATGTTTGCAAGACGTTCTTCATCATAAGTATTCACGATATCTGCTGCTGTCATACCGGCACGCTTGTTCATACGCATATCCAGTGCCCCGTCAAAACGGAAGGAGAAGCCACGTTCGCTATCATCGAAATGATGGGAAGATACGCCGAGGTCGGCCAGGATCGCGTCTACCTGTTCGATGTCGTGATAACGCAGGAAGTTGTGCAGATAGCGGAAGTTACTGCGCACGAAGATGAAATGAGTATCGTTGACAATGTTCCGTTCAGCGTCCTCGTCCTGGTCGAATCCTAGCAAACGTCCGCCTTCTCCGAGCCGTGAAAGGATCTCGCGCGAATGTCCCGCTCCTCCGAATGTAACGTCTACATACGTTCCATCCGGTTGGATATTCATACCGTCAACGCTTTCTTTCAGCAATACAGGTACGTGATATGTCAATTCATCTTTCTCCATCTTGTCTATTATCATCGTTCATAATTTCTTCTAATGCTGCACCGAACTCTTCGGGTGACATGAAAGGCTGTTCTGCCCGTTCTTTCGCCCAGATCTCTATCTTGTTATCGATGCCGATAAAGCGAATATCCCCATGGATACTGCAAATCTGTAAATACCGTTTCGGAATTAATATGCGCCCGTTGCTATCAGGTGTCACTATTTCAACGTCGCTCACGAATTGCCTGAAAATAAGTTGGTGTTTGCTATTCCATTTGTTAAGTCTACTACGTAGCTCGTTCAACTCCTCGTTCCACACGCTCTCGGGGTATAGGGTTAAACAGTCTTGAAATACGTCTTTACGCATAATAAGCCTCTCTTCGGAAGCGGCTTGTAATTGCTTCCTGAAGGTGGCGGGTATGAACACCCTTCCTTTGGCGTCCGCCCTGGCTTCAATATTTCCTAAAAAACGTATCATTACCTTATTATAATAAGCGACCGTAAAAGTATGAAATTCCCCACAATTCCCCACAACTTTCCATAAAAAACTTTCAGAGAAGTTTTCAACAGAATGTTAAATGTCTATTTGCTTGAAAATGATGTGCCTCCGAGAATGCTTTACTGGTGGGGAGCCCGTGGGCGTAGAACGAAAAAAATGTCTGTATAGGTAAAATTTAAATAATGTGGTGGGGGAGATTCTTTTTCATGCAATAGAGGTTTATCTGACACCCGGGTGTCGGACAACTAATCTTCGCAATAAAAGAAAAGGCAGAATATACCGGAGTATTTCTGCCTTTTAATCATTATCAAAACTAAAAATCTGCATTAAAGAAATATGTGATTCAAAATCACTAAGTTTTATATAGTTAAGGTTTAGCGGAAGTCTTTCAACTCTTCCTGTAATTTCTGGCGCGTGAAGAAAATACGGCTTTTCACTGTACCCAACGGGAGGTTCAGTTTTTCCGCAATTTCACGGTATTTGAATCCTGAAACGTGCATCGCAAACGGAACTCTGTATTCTTTGGGGAGTTTGTTAACTACACGGTGCATCTCTTTCAGGTCGTATGCTCTTTCTGTATTTTCAGAACTTCCATCCTGTGGCAAATTCAGATGATAAAGATTATCAGTCTGGTCGATGAATGTCTGGTCGCGGACTACCTTGCGGTAGTTGTTTATGAATATATTGCGCATGATGGTATACATCCATCCTTTGAAATTTGTATCAGGGGTATATTTATCTTCATTATCTAATGCTTTTAATGATGTCTCCTGCAACAAATCGTTTGCTTCTTCACGGTCAGTTGTCAGTTTATAAGCGAAGCGTAGTAATTCATCTTGTACTCCTACTAAGTCTTTTCTGAAGCTTAAACTTTTCATAATGTGTTGCTTTTTAAAGGTGAATATTCGTTTGTTATTTTCGATGTTGCAAGTTTACATGAATTTTTGAAACCCGGTAGGGGAAAAACTGACGTTTTTTTACCCGAAAACTATCCGCGGATAGTTTTTAGGTCATTTTTGATAGTTTTTGGGTGGTGTTTTTTTATGTTCTGAACTTAAATCCTGCATTTTCTACCAAATTATTGCGATTAATAAAAAAGAACCGTTAATTTTGTGCCATCATTTTTATTTGAAAAGAATGACTGATGACTCTTTATTTTTGATCGATGTCGATAAGATACTTCGGACGAAGGCTCCGAAGCATTACAAGTACATCCCTAAGTTCGTGATTTCTTATCTGAAGAAAATTGTTCATCAGGATGAAATTAATGTATTCCTGAATGAGTCGAAGGATAAACTGGGAGTGGACTTTCTGGAGGCGTGTATGGATTTTCTGGATGCGAAAGTGGACGTGAAAGGCATTGAAAATTTGCCAAAGGATGGTCTGTACACTTTTGTTTCCAATCATCCGTTGGGCGGACAGGATGGTGTTGCGCTTGGTTATGTGTTAGGTAAGCACTATGAGGGGAAGGTGAAATACCTGGTGAATGATTTATTGATGAATCTACGCGGGTTGGCTCCCCTTTGCATACCTATTAATAAAACCGGCAAGCAGGCAAAGGACTTCCCGAAGATGGTGGAAGCCGGATTCCAGTCCGACGATCAGCTGATTATGTTTCCTGCCGGACTGTGCTCGCGCCGTCAGAATGGAGTGATTCGCGACCTGGAATGGAAAAAGACATTTGTAGTAAAGAGCATACAAGCAAAACGTGATGTAATACCCGTGCATTTTGGGGGCAGGAATTCTGACTTCTTTTACAATCTGGCAAATGTTTGCAAGGCACTGGGCATTAAGTTTAACATTGCTATGTTGTATCTTGCGGATGAAATGTTTAAGAATCGCCACAAAACTTTTACTGTCACTTTTGGCAAACCTATACCCTGGCAGACTTTTGATAAATCGAAAACTCCTGCGCAGTGGGCTGAATACGTAAAGGATATTGTTTATAAACTGTAACTGATAGAACAACTATAACAAGGAATATGGAAGAGATTATTAAACCGGTAAGCAAAGAACTGCTAAAGGCAGAATTGACGGAAGACAGACGCTTACGAATGACGAATAAGAGTAATAATCAGATTTATATTATTACTCATCAGAATGCTCCTAATGTAATGAGAGAGATTGGTCGTTTGCGTGAAATAGCTTTCCGTGCTGCTGGTGGAGGTACAGGTCTGTCAATGGATATTGATGAATACGACACAATGGAACACCCCTACAAGCAGTTGATCGTATGGAATCCGGAAGCGGAAGAAATTCTGGGCGGTTACCGGTATCTGCTTGGTACGGACGTGCGTTTTGATGAAAAAGGCGCGCCAATTCTGGCTACTTCCCACATGTTTCATTTTTCTGATGCTTTTATTAAAGAATACCTGCCGCAGACAATTGAGCTGGGGCGTTCGTTTGTTACGCTTGAATATCAGTCTACCCGTGCCGGAAGCAAAGGATTGTTCGCTTTGGATAATCTGTGGGATGGGTTGGGAGCGTTGACCGTGGTTATGCCGAATGTGAAGTATTTCTTTGGCAAGGTGACCATGTATCCTAGCTACCATCGTCGTGGCCGTGATATGATTCTTCATTTCCTCAAGAAACATTTTTATGACCAAGAGAAGCTTGTTACTCCGATTGAACCTCTGCAACTTGAGACTTCCGAAGAAGAGTTGAACGCATTGTTCTGCAAGAATACTTTTAAAGAGGACTATAAGATATTGAATTGTGAAATCCGTAAGTTGGGCTATAATATTCCTCCGTTGGTAAATGCGTATATGAGCTTAAGCCCTACGATGCGTATGTTCGGAACAGCTGTCAATTACGAGTTCGGTGATGTGGAAGAAACCGGTATCCTGATTGCTGTAGACGAAATTCTTGAAGATAAACGAATTCGACACATCCAGACGTTTATTGAAAGCCATCCGGATGCGTTGAGATTGTCTTCTTGTGAAGGGGAAGAAGTGTTTACTCCTAAAGTGGTTACACCGCAGGCAGACTGTTCCCGTTAATTTTACGATAAAGATCAAGAGCAAAGACGTCGGTCATTCCCGATATATAGTCAAGTACCGCCTGTATTCTTTCATAGAGTACGGGCGCTTTTATATTGTATTGACTGGAAACCCGGTCGATCAGGAGTTTGGAATAAGTCTTTTCGGGTGAGGTTACGGCATCTATCATCAATTCGAGCAGGGTGCTGATGATGCGGAATCCCGCCAGTTCAACATCCAGTACGTCCCGTGAACGGTAGATTTTATTGATAGATACTTCGACGCTGTGTTTATAGGCTGCTGCCGGACGCTCGGCTATGCGCTTGATTAGTGATCCTTCGAACGTGCCGGACAGTATTTCTTGTTCATGATCTAAAAAGACACGGGTACACTCCCGGATCAATAAACCGATGACGGAAGAACGCAGGTAGGCGATTTGCTCGTTGACATCATTGACAATCAGGAATGTTTTCCGGAGATGTTCTTGTCGCTCTTCGCTGAAATAGGTCATTAATAGTTCTTTGGTTTCTTCAGTGGTGAGAATCTTCAGTTTATATGCATCCTCAATATCCATCATCTGATAGCAAATATCGTCTGCCGCTTCCACTAAATAGACTAGTGGGTGGCGTGCATACTTCAAAGGATGCTCGTTGAGCAAGGTCAGTCCTAATTCAGTTGCTATTTTTTGGAAACTTTCTTCTTCGCTGACGAAGAATCCAAACTTCGATTTGGTTCTTGCAAGGCTCGATGAAAAGGGATATTTTACGATAGAAGCCAGAGTGGTGTATGTCAGGACGAATCCGCCTTTGCGACGTCCTTCAAACTGATGTGTCAGTATTCGGAACGCATTTGCATTTCCTTCAAAATGTGTCAAATCTTCCCATTCCATCGGAGACAGTTGCTCGCCGTTCGGCTGCTTTTCTTTCAGACGAACTCCTTTTCCTTCAGAGAAAAAGGTAGAAATAGCCTTTTCACCTGAATGACCGAAGGGCGGATTACCCAAATCGTGTGCCAGGCAAGCGGCCGAGACGATAGAACCAATCTCCGGCAGAAAAGAATCTTGAAGTTCCGGATGACGTTCCAGAAGTGCTTTGGCAACATCGTCCCCGAGTGAACGGCCAACGCTGGCTACTTCGAGACTGTGCGTAAGTCGGTTGTGTACAAAAACGCTGCCCGGAAGAGGGAATACTTGCGTCTTGTTCTGTAATCTGCGGAAAGGAGCCGAAAAAATGAGACGGTCATAGTCCCGCTGGAATTCGGATCGGTTTTCCTGTCGTTCTTCATGGAATTCTTCCATCCCGAAACGTTTCGCTGATATTAGTTGTTTCCAATTCATCATTTTTATTTACGATTTAACGATTTGCGATTTGATGATTGATGAATGTGTCAATTGACAGTTGGTACATTAGCACCTCGCCTTATTAGCACATTATTTATTATTTAACTGCAAACTTAACTATTTTTCAGTTCAAAATGTGTATTTTCGCTTGTTAAATCTGCTGTCCGAGATATTTGTCGTTAAAGATAAAATAGGTTCGGGGTTTTGACTGAATCGGCGGTAGACTTGATCTGGATTAATCTTTTTACTTCTTATTTATATGAAAAAACAGGTTACAGCCTTTATCTGTATAATCGTTTTCAATTTTGAAGCCATATTCGCTTCTACTGATTTCTCTTTTAAAAGGTATCAGGTGGAAGACGGACTTTCGCACAATACGACTTGGTGTTCGATTCAAGATAGCTATGGCTTTTTGTGGATTGGCACAAGTGATGGAATGAATTGTTATGATGGTTGTGGCAACAGGGTGTATCGGAATGCTTTGAATAATAAATATTCTTTGGGTAATAATTTCGTCAGTTCCCTTTTGGAAGAAGGGGAAAATATCTGGGTAGGAACAAATTCGGGACTTTATATCTATGACCGTTCTACTGACCGCTTTTCTTATTTTAATGAAACAACACGGTATGGCGTATTTGTCAGTAGTGAGGTGAAGAAAATCATAAAAACTCAAAGCGGTTTGATTTGGATTGCTACGTTGGGGCAAGGTGTGTTTATTTATGAACCAGTGACAGGTGTGCTGACACAGAATAGTATTCATACTTCTTTTGTTTGGGATATCTGTCAGAGTGCAGATTCCCGTATTTATGTTTCTTCAATGCAGGAAGGACTATTTTGTTTTGATGAGAAGGGAACCTTTCTGCAAAATTATCCGGTTCTGTCAGATTCAAACATAGGCAGTCAGAGAATCAATTGTCTCTATAGTATTAAGAATGAAATATGGTTTGGCGTAGGTACTAATTTATTAGGTTGTTATCAGGAAGGAAGCCCGGATTTGAAAATTTATGATGCGTCTGCACAGAATTTCGGTGCTATTCTCTGTTTGCTGGATTATAACGAAAAAGAATTGTTAGTTGGTACGGATAATGGACTGTATCTGTTCAATCGCGACCTTAAAACATTTCGTAGAGGCGATTCTCCCTTTGGCTTGCGGGCATTGGGCGATCCAACTGTTAATGCAATGATGTGGGATGCCGAAGGTACACTTTGGGTGATGACTAACTCCGGCGGAGTGAGTTACATGACTAAGCAATTGAAGCGTTTTGATTACTATTCCCTTATCTCATTATCAGGTACATTAGAGCTTGGCAGGGAGATCGGCCCTCTTTGTGAAGACCAGAATGGAAATATCTGGGTGGGAACCCGGAACGGGTTATGTTTTTTCAATACACAAATTCATTCACTTTCGGAGTATACTTTAAAGAATGTGGATGCGAGATATAACATTCGTAGCTTGCTGCTAGATGGCGACCGCCTTTGGATAGGAACCTATGCGGAAGGGTTGCATGTGCTAAACCTGAAAACTGGAGCAGTAAAGAGTTATGTCCATTCTCGCGATATTCCCTATACAATTTGTAGTAATGATGTCTTGAGTCTCTTTAAAGACCGAAAAGGAGATGTTTTTGTAGGAACAAGTTGGGGCTTATGTCGTTACAATTCGCAATTGGATAATTTTGTGACAATCATTCATGTCGGCTCTATGGCTTCTGTAACTGATATTTATGAGGATATGTACAATAATCTTTGGGTTGCGACCTCAAATAGTGGTGTCTTTCGTTATAATACAGTGAACGATCGTTGGGAACATTTTGAACATATACGTGAAGATACAACAACTATTACCAGTAATTCTGTGATTACATTGTTTGAAGATATGAAAGGAACAATGTGGTTTGGAACCAATGGAGGAGGATTATGCTCATTCTCCAAAGATACGGAGACTTTCATTGACTTCGACCCGGAAAATACATTGTTGCCTAATAAGGTAATTTTCTCTATAGAACAGGATCGGACCGGTGATTTTTGGATTTCCTGTAATGCCGGATTATGCCGCATTAATCCCGTGTCTCAAAAGAACTTTCATTTATTTACCGTAAATGATGGTTTGCAAGGTAATCAGTTTACTGCACAGTCTTCATTGAGATCGTCCACAGGGAAGTTCTATTTTGGAGGAATCAATGGTTTCAATGTATTTGAACCGGGGCAGTTTACGGATAATACCTATCTTCCCCCTGTTTATGTTACTGATATTAGTTTCCCTTATTTGGCAGATGAACAAGAAGTGAAACGGCTGCTTCGTTTAGATAAGCCCTTCTATAAAGCGGATAAGATCCAATTACCCTATACAAATAATAGTTTTACAGTACGTTTTGTAGCACTTAGTTATGAAGATCCACACAGAAATCGTTATACTTATATGTTGAAAGGTATTGATAAGGAGTGGATACATTCATCTAATAATACGGCCTCATACACTAATCTTCCAGCTGGGGAATATGAGTTTTTAGTTTGTGGCTCTAACAATGACCATCACTGGAATGAGAAAGCGGCTTCCTTATGGATTGTGATAACTCCGCCCTGGTGGCGGACTAGTGTCGCTTATTTTATGTATATACTATTATTTCTGTGTACAGCTTGCTATATTGGTTGGCGTTGGAATCTCTATGTCAAGCGTAAATATAAACGTCGTATGGAGGATTATCAGGTTGCCAAGGAAAAAGAGATGTATAAATCGAAAATCAATTTTTTTATCAATCTGGTACATGAAATACGTACTCCTCTTAGTCTGATTCGGCTCCCTCTGGAAAAGTTGAGGGAAGAGGAAAAAGAAGAAAGAAAAGAAAAATACCTTTCGGTGATGGATAAGAATGTAAATTATCTGTTGGGAATAACGAATCAGTTACTTGATTTTCAGAAGATGGAGAGTGGAGCATTGCAACTTAGCATGAAGGAGTGTAGTATTAATGCGTTGGTGAGTGATATATTCAATCTGTTCAATGGTTCTGTAGATTTGCAAGGGTTAACAATCTGTCTTAGTTTACCTCCTGAAGAAATTAGTGTGATGATTGATTCGGAGAAAGTTAGTAAAATTTTGGTAAACTTGGTAGGAAATGCTATTAAATATGCAAAATCTCAAGTCGAGATGCGGCTAATATTATTGGGCGATAGGGTAAATATAATAGTGAGTGATGATGGCCCCGGAGTCCCTGAAGGTCAGCAAAATAAGATATTTCAGGCTTTCTATCAATTGCCGGATGATCCGGTGGCAACGTCTACAGGTACAGGGATTGGTTTGGTATTTGCCAAATCTTTGGCAGAAGCTCATCATGGAACTTTATCATTAGAAAATAGGATGGAAGGTGGTTCCTCATTTATATTGTCTTTGCCGTTGGAAACAGTAGTAATGGAAAGTATTCCGAATGAATTTGCTGAAATGCAGATGATAGATGTGGAAGGAAAAAAAATGCCGGATTCGGAGTTTGGAAATAAGAGATTCATTGTTTTATTGGTGGAAGATAATGTCGAGTTATTAAATTTGACCAGAGAATCTCTAAGTGATTGGTTTAAAGTTTTTTCTGCCTGCAATGGAAAAGAAGCACTGGAAATACTTTCACGTGAGAGTATTGATGTCATTGTAAGTGATATTATGATGCCCGAAATGAATGGTCTTGAACTATGCAACTATATAAAATCAGATCTAGTTTACTCTCATATTCCCGTTATCTTGTTGACAGCGAAGACAACGTTAGACTCAAAAGCGGAAGGTTTTGAAAATGGTGCTGATGCATATATTGAGAAACCATTCTCTATTAAGCAGCTCCATAAACAAATCGAAAACTTATTAAAACTGCGACTGGCCTTCCATAAGTTGATGATTAATCTTTCTGGAAGTCCGACTTCTTCATTGGCGGATTTTGCTCTTTCACAAAAAGATGTAGAATTTATAGAGAGGGTAAATACGATTTTGTCGGAACTGCTTGCTGATGAGAGTTGCTCGATAGATTTGTTAGCAGAGCAGATGAATATGAGTCGTTCTAATTTTTCCCGGAAGATAAAGGCTCTGTCTGGTATGCCGCCTCATGATTATATAAAGAACTTTCGGTTGAATAAGTCGACTGAACTAATCATGAGTGGTATACGAATAGCTGAAGTTGCCGAACAGTTAGGGTTTACTACTTCTTCGTATTTTGCAAAGTGTTTTAAAGAAAAGTTTGGGGTATTACCGAAAGATTATAAAGGATAACAGCTAGTTCCTATCACTCGTGGGGGTGCCAGACGGCTTTTGAAGCAGGGTGCTTTCCTTTTGGGGGATTCCTAAAATGGGAATTCCATTTTCATCCCATTCTATCTTTTGTATGCGTGTTGTCCGACCGTCCAAAACGAACATGTCACGAAGGGCATTTCGAGCGTGGTAAAGTATATACCATTCTTTCTTGTCGGGTGAAGGTATGAAACACAGGCTACCGGGGCCATACACATGATTCTCTGGTGCTTGTTTGAATACAGGTTCCAGAGATTTCTTCCATGAATTCGGGTTGAGAAGATCGCTGTTAGCATCAGCTGTTAATAACCCTACACAATAATAAGGTGTCCAGTTACCGCTTGCAGAGTAATATATTAATAATTTGTCTTTGTTTTTGGAACGGAAAAATTGTGGAGCTTCATTCACATGAATAGGATAACCGGTTTTATTGCCATCTACACTGATCCATTGACATTCCCATTCGTATTCAGGTTTGGATATTAATATACGGTCTGAGGCTAGTGTCCATGGATTTTTCATTTCAGCGATATAGATACATTGGGTTTCTTGATAAATTCTTCTGGTTTCCCATCCGCACCAGATTAGATAACGTTTGCCATTATGCTCGAAAGGATTAGCATGAATAGCCAAGTTATTATTTTTATCGGTCGATATTCTTCCTTTCATGACAAACTCTCCTTTCATGGGATCGGGAGATTCATTTTCTAGCACATATATCTGACGATTGTCTATATTACCATCATCAGCAGCGCAATAGATATACCATTTATTGTCCATATAGTGTATCTCTGGTCCCCAAAGATGAGATATACCCGAGGCATTTTGGGGCGAATATACGTTTTTTTTTGCTGCTTCTGCCAGTTGTGTAATATCGTCAGTTTCCCATAATATGATACAGTCTGCTAAACTTTGAGTATAGTAATATTTTCCTTCATGAAAGATGGCCCATGGCTCGGATCCTCCACCTATGACAGGATTTGTGTAGAAAAGTGTAGAGTCAATGCCTGTTTGTTTATCAGTCTTTTTGCTTTGGCATGATAGACAAACGATAAGCAATATTAAAAATAAGCAATTTTGAAATTTCATAGTGCTTTCTTTGCTAAGATACTTGCAAAGAAAGCACAAATTATTTAATTCTGGAGCTGTTTGATTAGTTTTTATTGTTTGTTAGTTAGGAATTAGCCTATAATTAATACCCTCCTTTCTATATTTGCAATTAATAAACCTTTGGATCCATTGGCTATTAAATCTTATATTAACTAAATTTATTATTATGATGAACAGGAAAGGAAAAAGAATGAATGTTGTTAAGGCATTTTGTTTATTTACTTTGCTTGGGTGCTTCATTGGCTGTAAAGACGATGAAAAGAAGAAAGAGCAATCTTTTAATAACGATTTGCCTATTGAAATTGTGGGTTTTGAACCTCAAGAAGTTACTTCGCGCACGCAACTCCTTATCTATGGAAAAAATTTCGGAGATGACCCCTCTTTGATTCACTTGAAATTAGGAGGTGTGGATACAAAAGTGGTGGGTTGTAACAATGAATGTCTATATTGTATGGTTCCTCGTAATTCGAATAAGGGAACTATCGAGATTTCTATTGGTGATCAGACCGCTATGGCTAACGATCGATTTACTTATATCTCGAATACACAGGTTACTACATTGTGTGGCTATGTAGACGAGACTGGACGTTATGAAGTAAAAGACGGTTCGTTCGACGAATGTGGCTTGAATTGCCCGGCTTGGTTAAGTATTGATCCTCAAAATCCGAACCATATTTATATGATTGAAGAGGCGAATAGTATCCGTTTGATAGATGTGGAAGCGAAAAAAATGTCTACTGTTATAACGGTGGGGCAGATGAATATAACGAGTCCGCGTACTTTGAGTTGGAGTCTGACCGGTGATACTCTATTTGTGAATAACTGGGCAGATTGGGAAGCAGCTCCGATTTCTATTGTTATGCTTTTGAGAAAAGAAGAATTTAAGAAGCCACATGTACTTCTTTCTGGTCGTAATCATATTATTGCGGCAATTACCCATCCAAAAACTGGTGATATATACTTTACTCAAGAATCTGGTGGTGGCGTTTATCAGTATAGTATATCAACGGGAGAGGTGGAACAAATGTTTACGATAGGAGGATCTTGGATATGGGTATATCCTTATTTTCATCCGTCGGGCGACTTTGCCTATATCCTTCGGCCGCGTGAAGGTACTATTTTAAAATCTAAGTTTGATAAAGAAACCAATCAGTTGGAAGCTCCCTCTGTTTTTGCGGGAAACTGGAATTGGGGGCATAGAGAAGGGGTAGGAACCAATGCTAATATGGGAGTTTTGTGGCAAGGAGCTTTTGTGAAAAATGAGGAATATGCGAATCAACATAAGGAGGACATATATGACTTTTATGTAGCTGACGGAGAGTTATGGGGCACACATCCGGGTGATTTGATATGGCGGGTCACTCCTACAGCTGAAGTTATCCGCTATGCCGGTCGTGGAAGCACGGCCATGGATGGTAACCATTGGGGCTATGTGGACGGTGATTTGCTTAAGGAAGTTCGGTTCAATGGTCCGCACAGTATTGCATTCGATGAAGAAAATAAAATCTTTTATATAGGTGATCAGTATAACCACCGTATTCGTCAGATTATTGTTGAATAATAAAATATCCTGTAAATTATGAAACAAAAACTATGGGCTATCATAGCTTTTCTATATTGTTTTATGTTAGGAATAACTGCCCAGCAGAATAACCAAAAACAAATTGTGGTGTCCGGTGTAGTGACCGATGCCAATAATGAACCGTTGATTGGTGCTAATGTGACGGTGAAGAATGTGCCGGGATTAGGTGCTATCACTAATATTGATGGAAAATATACCATTAAGATGCAACCCTACAACCGCTTGGTGTTCTCCTACATCGGTTATGAGACTCAAGAGATTTTAGTGAAAGAGGAACATACTGTCAATGTGGTGATGAAAGAGAATAAGGAGACAGCCTTGGATGAGGTAGTCATCACTGCTACCGGTGCGCAGAAGAAGTTGACAGTGACGGGTGCAGTTACTACCGTCAATGTAGACCGGTTGAAGGCGTCACCTTCGGGTAGCATTTCCAACTCACTGGCAGGAAACGTAGCGGGTGTGATAGCCCGTCAGACTACTGGCCAGCCGGGAAAGAATGTTTCTGAATTTTGGATTCGCGGTATCTCTACCTTTGGGGCCGGGGCAGGTGCATTAGTTTTGGTGGACGGATTTGAACGTGACATGAATGAACTGAACTACGAAGATATTGAATCGTTCACCGTGTTGAAAGATGCTTCCGAAACTGCCATTTACGGTTCGCGCGGTGCTAACGGTGTGGTATTGATTACCACTCGCCGTGGTAAGGTAGACAAGATTACCATTGATGCCAAGGTAGAGACCATGTACAACACCCGTACTTTTACGCCTGACTTTGTGGATGGCATTACCTACGCCTATATGGCGAACGAGGCACGCCGTACGCGCAATCTCGATCCTATCTACACCGGCAACGAGCTGAAAATCTTGAAACAGGGTCTCGACCCCGACTTGCTACCCAATGTAGACTGGATGGACGAATTGCTGAAGAAAGGTGCTATGAGTTATCGTGCCTCGTTGAATTTGAGTGGTGGTGGAGAGAATGCACGCTATTTCGTTTCTGCCAGTTATCTCGATGAAGGCGGTATGTATAAGGTGGACAAGTCTTTGAAAGACTATAACACCAACAGTAACGCCAAACGTTGGAACTATCGTATGAATGCGGATATCAATATTACCAAGACTACCCTTTTGCAGGTGGGTATCGGTGGTGCGTTGAAGAAGATGAACGAATCGGGCTTGACTTCGGATCAAATTTGGACCAGTCTGTTGTTTCAGACTCCCACTAGTATGCCCAAAATGTATTCCAACGGTTACGTGCCAACTAATGCGGATGGTAACCTTAATCCTTGGGTGGCATCTACTCAATGTGGATACAACGAACAGTGGTGGAACAATATTCAGACCAACGTCACTTTGAATCAAAAATTGGACTTCATCACCAAAGGATTGAATTTTGTGGGACGTTTCGGCTTTGATACAGATAACTACAATTATATCCGCCGTTTCAAATGTCCTGAGTTATGGAGTGCTGACCGTTATAGAAAGGATGACGGTTCCATCAACTTCACCCGCCAAAAGAAAGAGCAGGTGATGGATCAGACTTCAGGCAATAGTGGAGAGCGCAAAGAATATTTTGAAGCGGAACTTCAGTATGCCCGCAATTTCAAGGGACATATGCTGAACGGAACATTGAAATACTCGCAAGACTCCAAAGTGAGAACACAGGAAATCGGTAAAGAAATCGTCAATTCGCTTCCTTTCCGTCATCAAGGGTTGGCCGGTCGTATTGCCTACAACTGGAACTATCGTTATTTCTTGAACTTTAACTTTGGCTATACTGGTTCAGAAAACTTTGCTTCTGGTCATCAGTTTGGTTTCTTTCCCGCCTATTCGACTGCCTGGAACATCGCCGAAGAACCCTTTGTCAAGAAGAACCTGAAGTGGATGAATATGTTTAAAGTGCGCTATTCGTGGGGTAAAGTAGGCAACGATAAAATGTATGAGCCCAATGGTGTACAGATACGTTTCCCTTATCTCTACACAATAGGTTATGGCGGTGCCCCTGCTAATATTTGGGGAGATAATAACGGATATTATTCTGCGTTTGGAGGATATAACTGGGCGGATTATGGCTATGGAAGTCTTGGTACTACTCTTTTTCAAGGTTTGCGCTATACATCGTATGCTAACCCGGGTGTGACTTGGGAGATCGCCACCAAACATGATGTAGGTTTGGACATGAGCATCTTTGATGACAAATTCATGCTGACTGTGGATTATTTCCAGGAAAAGCGTAAAGGCATCTTTATGTATCGTAATTTCTTGCCTGCTACCGCCGGTATTGAGGGCGGGATGACCAATCCGAGAGCTAATGTGGGCGCAGTATTCTCTAAAGGTGTCGACGGTAACATGACCTACAAGCAACAGATTGGCAAAGTGCTTTTGACTGCACGTGCTAATGCCACGCTCTCAAAGAACGAAGTGAAGGAAAAAGATGAACAAGAGAACATTTATCCTTATAGGATGGAGCGTGGCTACCGTGTCAACCAGGCTAAGGGACTTATTGCATTGGGCTTGTTCAAGGATTACGATGACATCCGTAATAGCCCCAAACAGACTTTTGGCAATTATATGCCGGGCGACATCAAGTATAAGGATGTCAATGGCGATGGTATCATCGACGACCAAGATCAAGTGGCTGTGGGGGCTACTACCGTACCCAACTTGGTATATGGTATAGGTGTCTCCGCACAGTGGAAAGGTTTGGATGTGAATGTCCATTTCCAAGGAGCCGGGAAGTCTTCTTTCTTTATTGATGGAGAGGGGGTGCGTCCTTTTGCTAGTGGCAACCGGGGTAATTTCTATCAGGAAGTAATAGACGGACGTTGGATTTCAAAAGAAGAATCGGGCACAATAGCTACGGAAAATCCGCATGCCAAATATCCTCGCTTGAGCTATGGCTACAACGACAACAACAACCGCAACTCATCTTACTGGTTGCGCAATGGGTCTTATCTGCGTTTGAAAACGCTGGAAGTGGGCTACACACTGCCCAAAAAGATCGTAAATAGAATCCACTTCAACAACATTCGTATCTACATGATTGGCACCAACCTGATTACGTGGTCGAAGTTCAAGATGTGGGATCCGGAAATGAACAGCAGTAATGGTGCAACCTATCCGTTGGCCAAGTCTGTCACTGTGGGATTAAATGTTAACTTATAACAAAATGAAAGATATGAAATGGTTATATAATATGGTTATCACGTTTTTTGCTGCTGGCTGTTTGACGGCATGTAGTGATTATTTGGAGGTAGATTCCAATTTCAAAGACCGCTTGACAATTGAAAAAGTATTTACTGATAAGGATTATACGGATGCGTGGCTTTCCAATACTTATTCTTATCTGCGAGGCCAAAATCAAGATGTGGGTGGAAAAGAGAGCGTGCCTACGAATTTTGCCGATGACATTTATTGGGCGGATTGGAATAATGAGGGAAATGGTAAATATACCAATGGTAGTTATTATTCTTTTTTCAGAAATGTGGAATACAATGAAAATTGGTATCAGGATTCTTATAAAGCGAGTTATTTAGGAATCAACAAGGCCTGTGTTTTCTTGAATAATATCCACATGAACCAACAACTCACAGACGAAGAACGGGCTGATTATGCGGCACAGGCACGTTTTGTCCGCGCTTATTACTATTGGTTGCTGTTACGCAAATACGGTCCAATCCCTTTGATTCCTGATGAAGGTGAAGACTATATGCAGGACTATGATGGCTTGGCTCGTCCGCGCAACACCTACGATGAGTGTGTGGAATACATCACTTCCGAATTGGTGAAAGCGGCACAAGATCTTCCGTTGGAACGTGGAACCAACAACATCGCACGTCCCACCCGGGGCGCTGCTTTGGCTGCTCGTGCTAAAGTCCTCTTGTATGCCGCCAGTCCGCTAATGAATGGCAATACTGACTCTTATGCGCAGCAAATGGTAGACGACAAAGGTAACAGACTTCTTGCTGCTGAATACGATGAATCGAAATGGGCTAAAGCTGCCGCTGCCGCCCGAGACGTAATGGAATTACCGGGAAATAATGATGGTCATCGCTACCAATTGTATGTAAAGAGCCGCATTACAAGCGGAACCGAAGATTATCCGGAAACAATAGAACCGTTTAAGGATAGAAATTTCTCGGAAAACAACTGGCCATACGGATATGCGGACATTGATCCGTTTGAGTCATATCGTTCCGTCTTCAATGGCGAACTCTCTGCTTATGAAAATCCGGAGTTGATTTTTTCGCGTGTGGATAATATAACTGTTGATAATTCATCAGGAGGAATCACTTCACCGGATGCTATTGCAAATATGGTGCTTCACCAATTGCCTACACTGGCCGGAGGTTGGGGTGTTCACGGAATGACTCAAAAGCAGTGTGACGCGTATTATATGAATGATGGTACGGATTGTCCGGGTAAGGATAAAGAGATTGGAAGAGGAGATGGAAGCAGCCGGCTAACCGGTTACGTGACTTCTGATGATGTGGATGCCGGTCGTTACAAACCGCTGCGTGCAGGTGTGTCTTTGCAATATGCTAACCGTGAGCCTCGTTTCTATGCGTCAGTTGGTTTTAATGGCAGTGTATGGAATATGACTTCATTAGGTAACAAGCAAGGAGCTACCCAGCCTAATCAGCAAGTTTGGTACTATCGAGGGACTTCAGAAGGATATAATGGTGGTAATCGTATATTTACAGGTATCGGCATCAAGAAATATGTGAATCCTTATGATGCCAAATATCAGAATGAGCTTTTGTACAGACAAAAAGCAGAACCGGCTATTCGTTATGCAGAAATTTTATTGATTTATGCCGAAGCGTTGAATGAATTGGGAGAGGGAGCAAGCTACGACATCCCTTCTTGGGATGGAAGTATCACCTATACAGTTAGACGTGATGTGGAAGAGATGAAGAAAGGTATTCAGCCTGTTCGTATTCGGGCCGGTGTTCCTGATTATTCACCTACAGAATATCAGAATCAGGATGTTTTCCGAAAGAAGCTGAAACGCGAACGTCAGATTGAGTTGATGGGCGAGAATCATCGTTATTATGATTTGAGACGCTGGAAGATAGACGCTCCTTTAGAGGAAGAAACGTTGATTTACGGATGTAATATGCTGATGGATGACGGTCATAAAGCTCTATTCCATACACCTGTGGCTATTATGTCATTGCCTGTTCGCTTTGTGGAGAAAAGCTATTTCTGGCCATTTAGTCATGAACAGTTGCAACGTAACAAGCGTCTGACGCAAAACCCGGGATGGACTTATTATGATTAATCTTTATATGACAATGAATATGAAAGAAAAAATATATTATCTGTTATTTGCCGTGTTGATGGCTTTGTTTTGCACGGCTTGTAATGAAGAATGGACCGATGAACAATATGAGCATTATGTTTCGTTTAAGGCACCGATGGATTATGCGAGAGGTGTAACTGATATTTATGTGAAATACAAGCTGAATGGTGCGGTGACTTATCAACTGCCGGTTATTATGAGTGGCTCTACATTGCCCGGGCACGATACAGAAGTGCAGATAGCGATAGACTCGGACACGTTGAAAAGTATCAATTGGGAGTATTTTCACAATCGGACAGATCTATATTATAAGGAGCTTACCTCCGATTATTATGAGGTGGAGAACATGAATGTGGTAATTCCGGCAGATGATTGTGTGGGATTGTTGAATGTCAATTTTAAATTAGGTGGGATAGACTTGGTAGATAAGTGGGTATTGCCGCTTACGATTAGAGAAAGTCCTATCGGCAGTTATACTCCTCATCCTAGAAAGAACTACAAGAAAGCATTGTTGCGTGTTGTTCCTTTTAATGATTATTCCGGTATTTATTCAACAACCACAATGGAAGTCGGTTTTACTGATTCGGGGACTAAAATGACTACTAATACGCGTACGGCATTTGTAGTGGACGAACATTCTGTTTTCTTCTATGCAGGCTTGATGAATGAAGAAGAACTGGAACGTGGAAAGTATAAGATAATCTTCAGGTTTAACGATGACGGGACGGTTACGCTTTCTGCACCTGATCCGGACATTCATTTCAATCCGATAAAAAATCCAACTTGGAAATTGGCGGAAAAAATGGACGTTTCGTTGCCATATCTAAAACATAAAACGATTACTATAGAAGGATTTAAATATGAATTTGATGATGTCACATCTGTTCCTGGTACTCCTATAAGATATGTAGTTGAAGGGACTGTGAATATGGAACGTAAAATTAATATTCAGATTCCGGATGAAGATCAAGCAATCGAATGGTAATAATTTGTAAGTCGGAGTGATATGTATAAATGGATTATATTAATGTCGGGATTATTTGCGTCACTGACCGCTTGTGCCAAAGTTAAGTTGTCTCCTTTATTTTCCGATAATATGGTACTTCAGCAAGAGGCTGAAGTACCTGTTTGGGGAAAAGCATCTCCAGAAATGCGAGTTATAGTGATTCCTTCATGGAGTGGGGAGAAATATGAGAATATAGCTGACAGGACGGGTAATTGGAAAGTAAACATCAAAACCCCAAAAGCCGGGGGACCTTATCATTTAGAAATAACGGATGGAGAAAAAGTAAGATTGGAGAATGTAATGATTGGTGAAGTATGGCTTTGTTCCGGTCAGTCGAATATGCAAATGCCAGTAGAAGGATGGGGCAAAGTGAAAAACTATCAACAAGAGGTGGCACAGGCCAATTACCCGGATATACGCTTGATGACTGTGAGTAATACTATTAGTCTAAGTCCGTCGCAGGAGTTTACTGCTGTCGGAGGAGGATGGCAAGTGTGTTCATCGGTTACTATCCGGGAGTTTTCAGCAACAGCCTATTTTTTCGGTAGGGAAATAGCACGCACGCAGCAGGTACCGGTAGGACTTATCTGTGCTCATTGGGGCGGTACTAATATAGAGCCGTGGATAAGTGCTCAAGCATTGGGCGAAGTTCCCGATTTTGTTGAGCAATTGAAGCTTATCCGAAGGTTGGGAAACAAGGATTGTGATTTACAGGCGGAGGAAGAACAAAGGCAGGCAAAGATTTTGTCGTTAGATAAAGGAATGAGAAATGGAAAGCCTTTTTGGAATACTCTTTCTTATAATGATGAAGGATGGATATCTCATTCTTTCCCCGGAAATATCGAAAAGACTTTTCCTGATTTTGATGGTATTGTTTGGGGGCGAAAGACGGTGGATATTCCAGAACAATGGGAGGGAAAAACGTTGAGTTTACACATGGGGTATGTGGATGACGAGGATATTACTTATTTTAACGGAATCGAGATAGGGAGCACGAAAGGATATACTCGTTCCCGTACTTATGAAATACCGGGTAATTTAGTAAAAGCGGGCAAAGCTGTAATTACTGTTCGTATCGTGGATACTGGAGGAGGGTGTGGCATCGGAGGTGAAATGAAGTTAAGCAAAGATGTCGGAGACTGGATTCTTATATCTGGTGAATGGAAGTGTAAAGTTGCCGCTCAATCTCATATTGACCCAGTGTTTGAGATGAATCCGAATGTGCAAACTGTGCTTTATAATGGGATGATTCATCCATTGGCACCTTACAAATTTCGTGGGGTTATTTGGTATCAGGGAGAGAATAATGTAGGGCGTGCTACACAATATAGGATATTGCTTCCATTACTTATTCAGAGCTGGCGTGAGGAATGGGGGAATGATTTTCCTTTCTACCTTGTGCAATTGGCTAATTATTTAGAGAGAGCAGATGAACCGGGAGACTCACAGTGGGCTGAATTACGAGAAGCGCAGCGCCAGACAGCTTTGTATTATGACAATGTGGGTATGGCCGTTACCATAGACATCGGCGATATGAATGATATTCATCCCAAAAACAAACAGGAAGTAGGGCGTAGACTTGCCTTATTAGCACGTGCCGATACCTATGGTGAGCGGATTGTTTGTAGTGGTCCGGTTTATCAGACTTACCGTGTGAAAGGAGACAGGGTTATTCTCTCTTTTGAGTGTGCAGACGGAGGATTAAAAACGTCTGATGGAAAAAAAATGACAGGGTTTGCCATAGCAGGGATAGACGGAAAATATCATTGGGCGGAAGCTGAAATCTGTGGAAATGAAATCATTGTATCATCGGAAATGGTAAAACATCCTTTGACTGTTCGCTATGGATGGGGAGATAATCCTACATGTAACTTAATTAACGGTGCAGGATTACCGGCCTCTTCATTTCAAACTTTACGTTAAACTTAAAAAAACAAGAAAAATGAAGAAACTTAACTTTTTATTTTTAGGCTTATTATCTTTTATGCCAATCTGGGGATGTAACGATGATGATTCATTACCGGAGGCTGTTGTTGAAGTCAAGGAAGGGCATAATGAAGATATTGTATCAGTCATTGATTATGATATTAAGAATGATGGAACACTGATTGGTTCTCAACTTAATAATTTGGTCGGTCAGTCTTATGGGAAAACGCTTTATTTTCCTGCCGGAACTTATAACTTGACGGAGCCTATCGTTCTGCCATTGGAATATACCAAAAATGTAAACCTTATTTTTGATAAGAATGCAACGGTTAAAAGTGATGTCCATTTGGAAGCATTGATTAAAGTAGGTTATTCAGAAACCTATTTTACCGATGTTTCACATCGGCGATTCTCTTATATCGAAGGAGGAATACTAGACTGTTATAATGCAGATAATGGAATTCTAGTAAACGGAAGGAAGCAGTTGGTGCAGATACGTACGATGAGTCTGGTGCGAGGACGTAATACACATATCCGCATACACGTTCCTGAAGGTATTGGAACTGGTGGAACGGGTAGCTCGGATACAAAGATAGATAATGTAACAATTCAAGGCATCTCTTCGAATGATAATGTATACGGTATCTATATAGATGAATCTTGTTGTGATTGTAAGATATCTGACACTTTTATTTATTGTACAAAGGAAGCTTTAGTTACGAAATCTGCCGGTCATATATTGAACAATGTACATATTCTTTCTTGGGATACTACCGGAGGGACCCATCTTGAGGATGGTAAGAATTACCGTTCAACAGTCGGAATACGTATAGCTAGTGGCGGATTTTTTGTTTTCAATCAAGTCTATTATGATACGATTGATAGAGGAATCGTCGTGAATGAGGGTTATAGTCCGGATTTGATGCTGGACCAACAGATTTCTTTTTCATATTTGAATAATTTTGGAACCAGCTTTATTCAGGCAGAAGGGAATAACCCCAATTTGAAAGTGAAGTTGTCCAATTCTACTTTTACTGTATTAAATGATAATTTTAAGATTCTAGATTGTCCTGTTGATTTGGTGGGATGGGATATTGCGGATAAGTTTTCTTTCCTGAATTGTGTAGTTGCTAATTCACAGCGTTTGTATCCTTACGAAACGACTTTGATGCAGAAGCTTAGAGGGGTAAGTTCTGACGGGATAATATGGACAACTTTAGCTAATTATGATATGAATTGGAATGTATTAGGGGCTGTCATTTCTTCTCCAATGCGGAATACCCTTGAGATAGATTTAGCCGATAATTTGACTGTAAAACTTAATTTTATGTTTAAAGGTGTTGAACCTCTCTTGCAAGGTTATGAAGTGCTGGGAGAGGGAGTAGAGGATATTGAATTTGGATATGCTGTTTCCGGTCAGTTCTGTGTGTTGCTGTTCAGGGCAAAAAGGAATGCTTCTTTCAATCCGATCATTTACGATACATTAGGTTCCGGGCGGTTTATGCCGACTCCGTATAAAGGCAAAAAATATACACTTGTTGATTATGGGTTAAGTGATTCGGATATTAAGATTTTATCTCATTAATGTAAGTATCTAAATAATGAAGTGATTATATAATAAGTAATAAACATGAAATATCAATACTTGTTATTAGGCGTTCTATATGGGTTGTTATTGTCTTCCTGTTCATTGTCGGCTGAAGAAGGAGATAAAGAGATGGATCGATATATTGCCAATCTGATGGGAAAGATGACACTGCACGAGAAGTTGGGCCAATTGAATCTTCCTTCCGGGGGTGATTTGGTTACTGGTAATGTAAATAGTGCCGAACTTACGAAAATGGTTCGTAACCAGGAGATTGGAGGTTTTTTTAATGTGAAAGGAATAAGAAAAATTGTTGATTTGCAGCGTATAGCCATTGATTCTACCCGTTTGGGAATTCCTTTGCTGGTAGGAGCTGATGTTATCCACGGTTATGAAACCATTTTCCCGATTCCTTTAGCGCTTTCTTGTAGCTGGGACACACTAGCTGTTGAACGTATGGCACGCATTTCTGCTGTAGAAGCCAGTGCGGATGGTATTTGCTGGACATTCAGCCCGATGGTTGACATTTGTCGTGACAGTCGTTGGGGGCGTATTGCAGAAGGTAGTGGTGAAGACCCTTATTTGGGTTCCCTGTTAGCAAAAGCCTATGTACGCGGTTATCAGGGAAATAATATGCAGGGAAAAAACGAAATTCTTTCCTGTGTAAAACACTTTGCATTATATGGCGCATCCGAATCAGGGAAGGACTATAATGTGGTTGATATGAGTCGCCAACGTATGTATAATGAATATCTTGCCCCATACAAGGCAGCTGTTGAGGCAGGTGTGGGTAGTGTGATGAGTTCTTTCAATTTGGTGGACGGCATTCCGGCTACGGCTAATAAATGGTTACTGACCGATTTGCTCCGGAATGAATGGGGCTTTTGTGGGTTGTTAGTGACGGATTATAATTCTATCGCCGAAATGTCCTCACATGGGGTTGCTCCTTTGAAAGAGGCTTCTGTACGTGCTTTACAGGCGGGTACGGATATGGATATGGTTTCTTGCGGTTTTCTGAATACATTGGAAGAATCTCTGAAAGAAGGGAAAGTTACGGAAGAACAGATTAATGCCGCTTGTCGCCGTGTATTGGAAGCAAAATATAAATTGGGCTTGTTCTCTGACCCGTATAAATACTGTGATACCCTGCGTGTGGAAAAAGAACTTTATACGACTGCTCATCGCGCGGTGGCGCGTGAAATCGCAGCTGAAACATTTGTTCTGTTGAAGAATGAGGATCATCTGCTTCCGCTCGAACGGAAAGGTAAGATTGCTTTAATTGGTCCTATGGCTGATGCCCGTAATAATATGTGTGGGATGTGGAGTATGACGTGTACTCCTTCCTGTCACGGGACATTATTGGAGGGAATTCGTTCGGCAGCAGGTGATAAGGCTGAAATACTGTATGCGAGAGGTAGTAATATATATCATGATGCGGAACTTGAAAAAGGAGGAGCTGGTATCCGTCCGTTAGAACGCGGCAATGAACTGCAATTGTTGGATGAAGCTTTGCATACGGCTGCCCGTGCAGATGTGATTGTTGCGGCTTTGGGAGAATGTGCTGAAATGAGTGGTGAATCGGCTTCACGTACGGAACTAGGGATTCCTGATGCTCAACAGGATTTGTTGAAGGCGCTGGTAAAGACGGGTAAACCCGTAGTGTTGCTTCTTTTTACAGGGCGTCCGTTAGTTCTGAACTGGGAGGATGCCAATGTTCATTCTATCTTGAATGTCTGGTTCGGTGGAAGTGAAACAGGCGATGCTATTGCTGATGTATTGTTCGGTAAAGTGACTCCGGGCGGCAAGCTGACTACGACTTTTCCCCGTTCAGTGGGACAGCTTCCTCTGTACTATAATCATTTGAATACAGGTCGTCCCGATCCTGACAGTCATTCTTTTAACCGTTACTCCAGTAACTATCTGGATATGAGTAACGAACCTCTTTATCCTTTTGGGTACGGTTTGAGTTATACAAATTTCTCTTATGGGAATTTACAACTTAGTTCGGATGTACTGTCCAGAAATGGGGAGTTGACAGTGTCTGTGACTGTAACCAATGACGGAGATTTTGACGGATATGAGATCGTACAAATGTATCTGCATGATATTTACGCTGAAATATCTCGTCCAGTGAAAGAGCTGAAAGGCTTTGAACGTATCTTCTTGAAAAAAGGAGAGAGTCGTGAAGTTAAGTTTGTTATCACGGAAGACGATTTGAGATTTTATAATTCAGGATTACAATACGTTTATGAACCGGGAGAATTTGATGTCATGGTAGGAGCAAACTCTCGTGATGTGCAGACTGAACGTTTTAGGGCAGATTGATCGTATATAAACTTTCTTTTTCTAAGATGTAAATATTCTTTTGATTATAACTAAATTATGGTTGCCGCTTTGGACTACAAAACAGAAACTTTCGGTTGTAGCTAAAGGCGGCAACGTTGTGATTGGAAGTTCCGTTTATCATTTGAACTTAAAGATGCTTGACTTATCTTTTTATTTAGGATTTAGTTGTTTACCATTCGCAATTTGGTTGCAGGTACATTATTTAACTGCAAACTTAACTATTTTTCAGTTCAAAATGTGTATTTTCGCCCGTTAAATAGTAAACATGCATTTATGAATATTCAAGTTATCAATAAATCGAAGCATCCGCTTCCGGCTTATGCCACCGAATTGTCCGCAGGAATGGATATCCGTGCTAATCTTTCTGAACCTATCACATTGGAACCGTTGCAACGTTGTCTGGTGCCGACAGGATTGTATATCGCTCTGCCGAAGGGATTTGAGGCGCAAGTTCGTCCACGTAGCGGGCTGGCGATAAAGAAAGGTATCACGGTACTTAATTCTCCGGGTACGATTGATGCGGATTATCGTGGAGAAGTTTGTGTCATTTTGGTTAATCTCTCGTCCGAGGCTTTTGTTATTGAAGATGGCGAACGTATCGCGCAGATGGTGATAGCAAAGCACGAACAGCCTGTATGGCAGGAAGTGGAGGTGCTGGATGAAACAGAACGGGGAGCCGGTGGTTTCGGACATACCGGAGTATGATGAATGCTTAATGGAGAAAATAGAATGAAGATAAAAATAGGATGGCTGTTCGTGACGGTATTGATGCTCACTTCATGTGGGGGAATCCGGTCTGTGCGTACAGCAAAAACAACAGCGAAAGCAGATGGAGCTTCTTTGATGAAGGAAACATTGCTTTCTGCTGAACAACAGCGTAAATATGACTACTTCTTTTTAGAAGCCATGCGGATGAAAGGAAAGAATGAGTATGATGCGGCATTTGGATTGCTACAGCATTGTCTGGATATCAACCCCACTGCTTCTTCTGCGCTTTATGAAATATCGCAATATTATATGTTCCTTCGCCAGGTGCCGCAAGGTCAGGTTGCTTTGGAGCAGGCAGTGGCTTTTGCGCCTGATAACTATTGGTATAGTCAGGGATTGGTCAGTTTGTACCAGCAACAAAATGAATTGGATAAGGCTGCGGCTTTGCTTGAGAAGATGGTGACCCGTTTCCCGTCGAAACAGGACCCTTTGTTCAGCCTTCTTGATATTTACAGTCGCCAGGAGAAGTATAATGATGTCATTTCTACATTGAATCGTTTAGAGAAACGTTTGGGTAAGAATGAGCAGCTGTCTATGGAGAAATTCCGGATTTATCTTCAGATGAAAGATGATAAGAAGGCATTTCAGGAAATAGAAAGTCTGGTACAGGAATATCCGATGGATATGCGTTATCAGGTGATACTGGGAGATGTATATCTTCAGAACGGGAAAAAGCAGGAAGCTTATGATGCATACCAGAAGGTACTGGCTGTAGAGCCTGATAATCCGATGGCTCTCTTCTCGATGGCTTCTTACTATGAACAGACCGGGCAGAAAGAATTGTATCAACAGCAACTGGATACGTTGTTATTGAACAAAAAGGTGACTTCTGATACTAAAATCAGTGTCATGAGACAGGTGATTGCGGAAAATGAACAGTCGTCCGCTAAAGATAGCACTCAGGTGATTGCCTTATTTGACCGGATGATGAAGCAGGATATGGATGATCCGCAGATACCGATGCTTTATTCTCAATACCTGTTGTCGAAGAATATGGAACAGGAGGCTGTGCCGGTATTGGAGCAGGTGGTTGATCTGGATCCTACCAATAAGGCTGCCCGTCTGATGCTGGTTAGCGCGGCGGTGAAAAAGGAAGATTACAAGCAAATTATCAAGGTCTGCGAACCGGGCATTGAAGCTACTCCGGATGCGTTGGAACTTTATTATTATCTGGCTATCGCTTATCATCAGGCAGAACAGGGAGATAGTGTATTGAGTGTTTGTAATAGAGCATTGGAACATATAACTCCCGATACCAGAAAAGAAGTCATTTCAGATTTTTATTCTATCATGGGGGATATTTATCATACCAAGAAACAAATGACGGAGGCTTATGCTGCTTACGATTCGGCTTTGGTATATAATCCTTCCAATATTGGCGCATTAAATAATTATGCTTATTATCTGTCTGTGGAACGTCGTGACTTGGACAAGGCGGAGGAGATGAGTTACAAAACGGTGAAAGCCGAACCTAATAATTCGACCTATCTCGATACTTATGCATGGATTCTTTTTGAAAAGGGAAACTATGCCGAAGCCCGTATCTATATTGATAATGCAATGAAGAACGACGGCGAGAAGAGTGATGTGATTGTGGAGCATTGCGGAGATATTTATTTTATGACCGGCGATGTGGAAGGTGCGTTGAAATATTGGAAGAAGGCACTGGAAATGGGTAGCGAGTCGAAAACGTTGAAACAGAAAATAGAGAAGAAGAAATATATTGCGGAATGAAAAGAATCATTTATCTACTGTTGTTGGTGGTAGTGGTGTTGGCCGGCTGTAAGAGTTCGAAACACTTGGCAACTTCGGAAACTAAGACTTCGACAAAGGCTCCGACATCCAGTTACCTGGCTTCCAAGCTTCAGTTGACTATTCCCGGCAAGAAGGGAAGCATGTCTGTAGGGGGAACCATGAAGATGAAAACTCATGAGCGGGTACAAATCTCCTTATTGATGCCTATTCTGCGTACAGAAGTGGCACGTATAGAAGTTACTCCCGACGAAGTTTTATTGGTAGACAGGATGAATAAACGCTTTGTTCGTGCCACTAAAGCTGAATTGAAAAATGTATTGTCGAAGAATGTGGAGTTTTCCCGTTTGGAAAAGATATTGATGGATGCCTCTCTTCCTGGTGGAAAGACAGAGCTGACAGGAAAAGATATAGGAATTCCTTCATTAGAAAAGGCAAAAGTCCAACTTTATGAGTTCTCCACACAAGAGTTTTCGATAACTCCGACGGAACTGACGTCCAAATACAACCAGATTCCCTTGGAAGAATTAGTAAAAATGCTGGTAGCTTTATTATGATGAAACGTTTCTTTGTTATTCTAATCAGTTGCCTTTGGTTGGCAGTTCCTCTTTTCGCTCAATCGAACAAGTTGATTCGTGAGCTGGAAAGTAAACGCGGTGCGCTGCAAAAACAGATTGCCGAATCGGAATCTATATTGAAGGATACAAAGAAAGATGTGGGAAGCCAGTTGAATAGTCTGGCTGTGTTGACCGGACAGATTGAAGAGCGGAAACGCTATATCATGGCTATCAACAATGATGTGGAGGCTATCCAGCGTGAGTTGGCTTCATTGGAGCGCCAGTTGCACGGGCTGGAGAAGGATTTGAAAGATAAAAAGAAGAAATATGAAGCTTCTGTCCAGTACTTGTATAAGAATAAGTCGATAGAGGAGAAGCTCATGTTTATTTTTTCGGCAAAGAATCTGGGGCAGACTTATCGGCGTATGCGATATGTTCGTGAATATGCCACTTATCAACGTCTGCAAGGGGAAGAAATCCTAAAGAAACAGGAGCAGATACGCAAGAAGAAAGCGGAACGTCAGCAAGTGAAAGCCGCCAAAGAGAACCTGCTGCAAGAACGTGAGAGCGAAAAGGTGAAGTTGGAAGAGCAGGAAAAAGAGAAACGTACGTTAGTGACTAATCTGCAAAAGAAGCAGAAAGGATTGCAGAATGAGATAAATAAAAAACGCAGGGAAGCCAATCTGCTGAATGCCCGCATCGATAAATTAATTGCGGAAGAAATAGAGCGTGCCCGTAAGCGTGCGCAGGAAGAAGCTCGTCGTGAAGCGGCTGCCCGTAAGAAAGAGGAAAGCAAGGAGGGAAAATCTGCTGCAACGGAAACGGCCGCTAAATCGAAACCTCTTGAGGCTTATACCATGAGTAAGGCGGATCGGGAATTATCAGGTAACTTTGCCGCGAATCGCGGGAAATTGCCAATGCCTATATCCGGTGCTTATATTATCACCAGCCGTTACGGACAATATGCCGTAGAGGGGTTGCGCAACGTGAAACTGGATAACAAGGGTATTGATATTCAGGGAAAACCGGGTGCACAGGCGCGTGCCATTTTTGATGGGAAGGTGGCGGCTGTGTTCCAATTGAACGGATTATTTAATGTCCTCATTCGTCATGGCAATTATATTTCTGTTTATTGCAATCTTTCTTCTGCATCCGTCAAAGCCGGTGATACGGTGAAGACGAAGCAATCTATCGGTCAGGTTTTTTCTGACGGCACGGATAATGGACGGACGGTATTGCACTTCCAGTTGCGTAGGGAGAAAGAAAAGTTGAATCCTGAACCTTGGCTGAACCGATAATTGAATAAAAAACACGTAGAATGAAGTTAACTAAAATACTAATATGCTTGCTGATCTTCTGGACCGGAACACTATCCGCGTCTCCTTATTTTTCGTTCAAGAAATATCAGGTAGAAGATGGATTGTCTCATAATACCGTGTGGTGCGCCCTTCAAGATAGTTATGGTTTTATCTGGCTGGGTACGAGTGACGGATTGAACCGTTATGACGGGCGGGGCAATAAAGTGTACCGGAATGTTCTCAACGACAAATTTTCATTAGAAAATAATTTCGTAGAAGCCTTGATAGAGGTGGACAAGAATATTTGGGTTGGAACAAACTCCGGACTTTATATTTATGACCGGGATACCGATCGTTTCTCTTGCTTTGATAAAACGACGCAGTATAATGTGTATATCAGCAGTGAGATAAAAAAGATTATTAAGACGGAAAATGGTCTTATCTGGATTGCGACTTTGGGACAGGGATTTTTTATTTATGATCCGAAAACAGAGGTGCTGACTCAAAATAGTGTTCAGACATCTTTTGTATGGGACCTCTGTCAGAGTGCTGATCGGAAGAGGGTCTATATATCTTCCTTACAGGAAGGACTTTTGTGCTTTGACGAAAACGGCAAGTTTCTCCGGACGTATGAAATTTCATTAGATATAAATGCTTCTGATAGTTATAAAGTAAACTGTATTCAGAATATCGATGGAGATATTTGGATTGGTGCGGGAAACAATCTGCTGAGTCGTTTGGACGAACGAACCGATGCTATGGATAATTACAGTGGTTCGGCGTTTAATTTCGGAGCTGTTCATTGTTTGCTGAAGTATACGGATAAAGAGCTGTTGGTAGGTACGGATAACGGGCTTTATCTGTTCAATCAAAATACAAATACATTCCAGCGGACGGATAATCCGACCGATCCGAGAAGCTTGAGCGATCAGACTATCAATGGCATGATGTGGGATGCAGAAGGAGCTCTCTGGGTGTTGACCAATTTGGGGGGAGTCAACTATATGTCCAAGCAGACCAAACATTTTGATTATTATTCGCCTGCCTATCTGGCCGGAGTGTCCGGAGCGGGAAAGGTTGTTGCTCCTTTCTGTGAGAATAAAGATGGGAATATCTGGATTGGAACTCAAAGCGGTTTATATTTCTTCCATGCTGCTACCCGCGAACTTTCTCCTTATCCAATCGGAGGACATGATAATCAAAAGTATGACATTCGTTCCTTATTGTTGGATGGAGACCATTTATGGATCGGTACTTATGCGAAAGGGATACGGGTTGTCAATTTGCGTACCGGAGCTGTGAAAGTTTATACTCATTCTCGCGGGATTCCCTATACGATTTGTAGTAACGACGTATTATGCTTTTATAGAGGGAGGAACGGAGAAATTTACGTAGGAACGAGCTGGGGTTTATGTCGTTATGATGCCGCTAAAGATAACTTTATGCCCATCATAAATATTGGTTCTATGATCTCTATTACCGATATGCATGAAGATATGTACAATCATCTCTGGATCGCTACTTCCAGTAGTGGCGTGTTCACTTACAACACGATAAATGGTCATTATAAAAATTATCAGCACGAACGGGAAGACTCAACTACGATCACCAGTAATTCGATCATTACTTTATTTGAAGATGTGAAAGGAACCATGTGGTTTGGAACGAATGGGGGAGGACTGTGTTCTTTTGATGCTAAGGAGAAAAGATTCATTGAATTTGACCCGCATAATACTTTATTACCTAACAAGGTTATTTATGCGATTGAGCAAGATCAGGGAGGTGATTTCTGGGTATCCAGCAATGCCGGAATTTTTAAGATTAATCCTGTTACCAAAGATCATTTCCGCCAGTTTACGATTAATGACGGCTTGCAAGGAAATCAGTTTATAGCTCGATCTTCATTGAAATCATCCGAAGGAAAATTGTATTTTGGTGGGATCAATGGCTTTAATGTATTCCAGCCGGAACAGTTTGTAGATAACAAATATATTCCTCCGGTTTATGTGACCGATATCCGGTTGCCTTATCAAACCGATGAGCAGGAGGTGAAGAAACTGCTTCAGTTGGATAAGCCGCTTTATATGGCTGATAAGGTGACTTTATCTTACGAAAACAATAGCTTCTCTATTCGTTTTGTCGCTCTTAGTTTTGAAGATCCGGGGAAGAACCGGTATTCTTACATACTTCGGGGAGTGGACAAGGAATGGATTCTGAATACCGATAACAATATGGCTTCTTACACCAATTTGCCTCCCGGTGAGTATTTGTTCGAAGTCAGAGGCTCTAATAATGATCGCCAGTGGAATGAGAATACTACCACTTTAAAGGTGGTGATTACTCCTCCCTGGTGGCGTAGTACCTTTGCTTACTTCGTTTATGTCCTCATGCTGTTGGGATGGATCGGTTGGATGGCTTGGCGATGGAATCTCCGTGTTAAACGCAAATATAAGCGGCGGATGGAAAAATATCAGATTACCAAGGAACAGGAAGTTTACAAGTCGAAGATTAGCTTTTTCATCAATCTGGTGCATGAAATACGTACTCCGCTTAGTTTGATACGGCTTCCTTTGGAGAAATTATTAGAGAAAGAGCGTGAAGGAAAAGATCTCAAGTATTTGTCTGTGATAGATAAGAATGTAAATTATCTGTTGGGGATTACTAATGAATTGCTTGATTTTCAGAAAATGGAGAGTGGTACGCTGCATCTGAATCTGAAAAAGAGTGATATTAAAGAACTTGTCAGTGACGTTTATAATCAGTTTACAAGTCCTGCTGAATTAAAAGGTATTGATTTGCAACTGATCGTGCCCGAACAAGAGCTGGTGTCTACGGTGGATAGGGACAAATTAAGTAAGATTCTTGTCAATCTGATGGGAAATGCCATCAAATATGCGCATGCGCGTATTGACTTGAAGCTGCTTGTCACTGATGGGGGATATGAGATACAAGTGAACGATGATGGTCCCGGAATACCAAATGAACAGAAACAAAAGATATTTGAGGCTTTCTATCAACTGCCTGACGATAAGGTGGCCACAGCAGTAGGCACTGGCATCGGATTGGCTTTTGCAAAGTCTTTGGCAGAGGCTCATCAGGGAGATTTGCGTCTGGAAGATAATATTGGAGGTGGTTCTTCGTTTATACTGTCTCTTCCGGTCAAAGAGTGGGAGACGGAAAAAACGGGCGATATTGTAGAAATATCCCCAGAACATGCGGATGCTTCTGAAACGACCTCTTCGGAGTATTCAGGGAAGAAGTTTACAGTTCTGTTGGTTGAGGATAATGTTGATTTGCTGAATCTGACTCGTGAGTCATTGGCAGAGTGGTTCCGTGTGTTGAGGGCTTCCAACGGTCGTGAAGCGCTTGAAGTGCTTGCGCAGGAAAACGTGGATGTAATAGTGAGTGACGTTATGATGCCGGAGATGGATGGGCTGGAACTTTGCAGCAAGGTGAAGTCTGAAATCTCTTATTCACATATTCCGGTTATTTTGTTGACGGCGAAAACCACTTTGGAGTCTAAAGTCGAAGGACTTGAATGTGGGGCGGATGTATATGTTGAGAAACCATTCTCTGTTAAACAGCTCCATATGCAGATCGAGAATCTGTTGAAGTTGAGACAGTCTTTCCATAAACTGATGGTGAGCTTGGCAGGAGATACGGTTGCTGTTTCGACAACGGATTTTGCGATGTCTCAAAAGGATTGTGAGTTTATAGCTAAGATACAGGGAGTAATAGCCGAACAGTTGGCGGATGAGAACTTCTCGATAGATACCCTGTCTGAACAGATGAATATGAGTCGTTCTAATTTCTATCGGAAGATAAAGGCTTTGTCCGGAATGTCTCCTAATGATTATTTGAAGACACTTCGTATGAATAGAGCTGCTGAACTGATAATGAGCGGTACCCGGATTTCTGAAGTGGCAGCGCAGGTAGGATTTACTTCTTCTTCTTATTTTGCGAAATGTTTTAAAGCGCAATATGGTGTACTGCCTAAGGAATATACAGGTCAGCCTCCGATTTCAGGTGAGGCCTGATAAAGAATAGATAAAAGCATATAAAAAAACTCCTGTCGTGCAATATCATTGGATATTTTCCGACAGGAGTCAAATATAAAATAATTAATCGAGTACTCTTTCTAATTAATTGAGTAGGCTTTATTTCTTTTTTTGTCCCGGGTAAGGCTCTACCATGCAACGTTTAGCCCATGCTTCATAAGCCTTTGTCATTTCAGCTACTTTTTCAGGGTATTGTGCTGCCAGATTATGCATTTCGCTCCGGTCCTCATTCAGGTTGTATAATTCCCATTTAGCGTTTTCTCCCGGACGAACCAGTTTCCAACCGTCATTAGAGAGGAATGCACGTTCATTGTAATGTTCGAATCCAAGGTAGTTATGTCCTTCACGATGTCCGGTCTTGAAGATAGGAACCAGACTCTTACCCTCCAATGGGATGATGTCATTTCCTTTATATTTGGTAGGATAAGTAGCTCCTGCCATATCGATGCAGGTAGCCATGATGTCCATCACATGTCCGATTTCGGGAGTCGTTTTGCCGACATTCTTCTTGATACCTTTCGGCCAGTGAGCAATCATCGGAGTACAGATTCCTCCTTCATAAGATTTGGCTTTCCAAAAGCGGAATGGTGTGTTGGCTACGTTTGCCCAGCGTGCTCCCAGTGAAGCGTATGTGGTTTGTGGACCAGGCATTACTTCCTTGTTGTGTGGATAGATTATTTTCTTCCCATCACGAGTCATGTCAGGACGGTCATTTTCTCCTGGAGAGTAATTTTGGCAATTTTCATTACTGCATCCGTTGTCAGAGAGGAATAAGATCAGCGTATTATCAAGTTGTCCGGTCTTTTCCAATGCATCGATAACTTGTCCTATACCTTGGTCCATACGATCGATCATAGCGGCATGAACGGCCATGGCGCGTGCATCCCATTCTGCATGCACATTGTCTTCCCATTTGTCATTGAATTGTCTTTCAGAAAGGAAATTATCCATTCCCGGGAAAATACCCAGTTGCTTTTGGCGCTCATAACGGGCGTTACGGATAGCTTCCCAACCTACTTTATAGGTATCTTCGTATTTTTTTATGTCTTCTGGGAGTGCCTGTAGTGGCCAATGCGGTGCTGTATAGGCCAGGTACATAAAGAATGGTTTATCCTCCTTTGCATACTCTTCCACTTCTTTTGCTGCACGATCCGAAAGTGCCTGTGTAATATAATATCCTTCCGGTACTTCTTTTACGGGTACTTCTCCTTCTACCAGACTGAATGGATCAAAATAATCTACCACTCCGTAAATGATTCCATAGTGAGAATCAAATCCGCGATTAACAGGATAGTGACATAAGTCGGAGAATGTGTCATGAAAAACATGATGTGCCAGCCATTCGCGTTGATCCTTGCGTAGGGGAGTTTCAGCGACGTGCCATTTACCTACCATGCTGGTAGCATATCCTGATTCTTTCAATACTTCAGCGATGGTAACAGCATTGCGTGAAAGCGTACCACGATAACCCGGAAGGTGATCATCAAAGGTCATGCGTCCGATTCCTGCTTGATGTTGATAAAGTCCTGTCAATAAGGAAGCACGCGTCGGACAACTACGGCTGGTGTTATAGAAATGATTGAAGCGTACTCCTTGTTTTGCCAGTTTGTCCAGATTAGGTGTGTGAATTTCACTACCGTAGCATCCCAGGTCAGAATAGCCTAGGTCATCTGCAAGAATTACCAGGATATTGGGTCTTTGATCGGACTTTTTTCCTTTGGCCTCTGCTGCAGAATGTCCAGCAACCATCAAAGCGGTTGGTAATAGTAAAAATTTAGAATTCATAAGTTTAATGTTGGTTTATAATTTGTTTTTCACTGTATTACTCTTTTCCTTTGTCTTTGTTTTCCTCAAACCATTTACATACTTTCTTGCTCAACTTTGCAACCAAATCAGGATGCTCATTTGCGATATTATTCTTTTCGAACTTATCCTTTTCCATATCATATAGTTGCGCATCGCTTCTGTCACCGTTCACTAATAATTTCCACTTTCCACTGCGTATAGCTAAATGGGGGCTTCTGTCATAAGGGTTCCCAGGAAAGCCAAAATGTTTGTTTCGTCCGAAATCCCACATTAAATCGGTTTTACGTTTGGCTTCCGATTTACCGAGAAGAACTTTTGAATAGTTCTGCCCATCGCCTTTGTAACCTTTTTCTGTTTTGATTCCGGCTATAGAACACAAAGTCGGATATAAATCTACTGCGCATAATACAGACTCGTTATTTACCTGTCCGGCTTTAATTTTCTTTGGNATTCCGGCTATAGAACACAAAGTCGGATATAAATCTACTGCGCATAATACAGACTCGTTATTTACCTGTCCGGCTTTAATTTTCTTTGGATATCTAACGATAAACGGCATACGGATTCCCCCTTCATAAAGACTATTTTTAGTTCCTCTCAAATAAGCGGAACGTACAGATTTAAAGCTGGGTGCAGGACCATTGTCGCTAGTGAAAATAATGATTGTATTTTCTCCCACTCCCAGCTCATCCAGGGTTTTGATGAAACGTCCGAGTTGTTTGTCCATTTCTGCAAGTACAGGAGCAAATGCTTCTTGTGTTTCCCAGCTTTTTCTTTCCTTTTGTTTGAATTCCGGTACCCAAGGGGTATGCATATCATCCGGCCATAGNGGAGCAAATGCTTCTTGTGTTTCCCAGCTTTTTCTTTCCTTTTGTTTGAATTCCGGTACCCAAGGGGTATGCATATCATCCGGCCATAGATTCAGGAAAAAAGGTTCGTCTTTATGCTTTTTTACAAACTCAATACTTTTGTCTACAAAGTATTCGGTACGTCTCCAACGTTTTACACTGTCTTTATCCGACCAGATCCATTTGGTTGCAGTGATTGTTGGATCCGGATCCGGGCTTTCGTAGGTTGATATGTATTCGTCAAAACCGTAATTTTTAATAGAAGGAGCATTGTGCACGTCACGTCCGCCTCCCATGTGCCATTTTCCGATGTGTCCTGTTGAGTAACCTGCATTTTGGAAGGCACGCGCCATGGAAGGCAACTTATCATCCAGGAAATTACGTTGTTCGCATCTCTTGTTCGCAGCTTTGTCGTTCAGGAAAGTGTTGATTCCCACTTCAAGAGGAAAGAGACCTGTGGTTAATCCACAGCGGGATGGAGAGCTAACCGGCGCAGAAGAGTAATATTGGTTGAATAATAGTCCGTCCTGTGCCAGCTTGTCAATATTGGGAGTAGGAACGAATTTACCTCCATAACAACCTATGTCACCGATACCCATATCATCGATATAGATAATTACTACATTAGGTTTTGTTTCTGCTTGTGTGTTAGCAATGGGGAGTAGGGCTCCCAGCCAGGGTAAATGTTTTTTCAGATTCATAATTATTGTGATTTAATTAACTTCAGTTTTTCATGATGACTTTTCGCAAAAGTAGGGAAGATATCAGAGAAGGAAGGAAAAATACTAATCAATAAAGGAAAAAAAATGGTAGAATGATAGATTTTTTCTTTCTTCTATTGGGAAAACAGGAATAGAGAAGCTCGTAGAAAACGAGAACTTCTCTATTCTTCTAATTATTCTATGATACGATCATTGGAGAAGGTATCTTGAATGGGAGCTTTACTTCGCCACGGTTTTAGTCAGTAATTGTACCCATGAGTATTTAGTGTTTTCTACCCAATTATCCGGTGAGACTTCGATAGTACCAGTTTTTGCTGTTATTTTTTGTATGCAAATCAATCCTTTCTTTCCATTGGCAGTTTTGAACAGGTAAACTTTATCTGCCTGAATAGCTAAGACTTCGGAGGTTGGATTTGCTAGATTTTCTATCGGAGTTGCATCTACTTGGGAGATTGCATTAAATTCTGCTTGTGATAAAGAGGTTTCAGCAAATAATGTGTGTTGTAAACCATTAATTGTCATCAAGCCATAATCACTTCTTTTAGCAGGTGAAACAAGAGCTGGTACAGCTTCGCTTCCTGAAGGCAAGATAATATCTCCGAGTGAGAAATCGACTTCGTTTGTATATTTCATGGCATCAGCAGCCATATAAGTGCGTCCAAGAAGCCATGTTGCATAATAACAACCATAATAAGCTGAAGCTGTCTCTACTATTTCTCCATCTTTTCCGTAATCCGGATCGGAGAATAAAACAGAAGGAGTAATCTCTACCAATAAGTTACGTTGGTACGTATGGCCGTCGGTACCTAGAACGACTACTGTAATACAGGCATTCTCTTTTAAAGAAGTAAACTTGTAAGTTGTTTCGTAATTAGTCGTTCCGTCTGCAAATGACTGGGCAGTTTCTTCTATCAGACTTCCCTGCATTCCGGTTTTGGAGTCTGCCTGATAAATTTCAAAACTCATGATTTCTCCTTGTACTTTGACGGTTGCCGTGTATTCAGCAATCCCTTTCGTTAATGATACTCTATTATTCTGATCGACACCCGCAAATTCGATTTTGACAGGTGCTTCATAATCAACTTCATATTTATCTGCACAACCGAATAATCCAAATAAACTGATTGACAGAATTAATGCAATTATACTATTTGTTTTCATGACTTTATTTTTTTAAGTAAACATTCTATTTAGATTAGTATCCTGGATTCTGGTAGATATTCGGGCAGTTATTAACTTCATCCTGTGGTATTGGAGCCAAGTTCATGCGCTCGTTATAGTTTCGCGTATCTAAAGTTACCCGTTGATATTCACCGTTAATTTTCTTTATTCCGACAGCCGGTAATCTCATTACATTTTTTGCTATCAGCCATCTTCTTATATCAAAGAATCGATGATCTTCAAAACAAAGTTCTACACGGCGTTCTTTACGTATGCGTTCCCGAAGGGTTGCCTGATTATAATCTGCGGCCAGTAAGTCTGTCGTGATACCGGCACGACGACGTATCCTGTTAAGCTGGGCTATTGCTTTTTCTCTGGCTGTGTTCGTATCTTCAGCTTCATTCTCGGCTTCTGCATAATCGAGCAGGATTTCTGCATATCTCATCATTGGAAAGTCCATGTAAGTGGTACCACCTTTTCGATGATCGATACGGTCATCCAGAAACTTTGTCAGGAAGTATCCGCTTCCCCATCTATATGATTTTGACAGGTCTATTGTAGCTGGCTTACCGTTGACCAAAGGCCAGGTAGCACCATCACATAGAATGCTCTGTGCCAAACGGGGATCTCTGTTAGCATAAGGAGAATTTTCATTGTAACCGGAGTTCGGGTTAATAATAGCTTTCGTATTTGATTCGTAACCGAGAATGGGCTGTGAGCCGTCGAGCATATCATAACAGTCTACCAGCCATTGGTTCGGACAAGTCAGTAGCTCTTTATTTACATTCCAGGGATCAAAGGCAGGCATCATTCCGTAGAGGTCATTTGCCGGTGCACGGAGAAATCCCATGATTACCTCACCATTGGCACGGGTATTGAATAATCGTGTGTAGCTCTTTTCGGGAGTGGTCGGATCTTCATATAAACGATAGAAATCTCCATTGTCAGCATATTCAATCATATCGTAGGCAGCATCAGCCGCTTCTCTCCAAGTTACTCCGGACGCATTGTGTAAGGGACTTGCTGCATAAAGTAATGTGCGTGCCAGATAGCCTAGGGCTGCTCCCCGGGTAGCTCTTCCGTAATCTGCTGCATCGTATTTGTCGGGCAATACTCCCGGCTCTGCAAGTTCTTTGAATTCATTAGCAATCCAGCGGACTGTGGTTTCTAACGATTCACGTTTGATTTCGTCATAAAGTAACGGATCGAGTTCTTTGTCTCCGATTACTAATGCTCCGTAGAAACGAAACAGTTCGTGGTGATACAATGCACGCAGAAAGCGTACTTGGTTTTTCAGGGAAATCTTCTCTGCATCCTCCAATGGTGAACGGTCTACGTTGTTCAGGAATGTGTTTGCAGAGCGGATGGCCTTATAGTAGAATATCCATGGATGGTCACCGCCAATCAAACCTTTGGAAGCATCAATTCCCCCTTTGATAAATTTCTCGAGTTCGGGAATAACTGCCCCTCCGGCACGGGTTGTATTTCCGGCTCCATCGTCTGTTGCGTTGTCAAGCATACAAGGCGAACCACCAATGTTTGCCAAAAAACCAAAACTGCCAAGGCGGTCTCTCCCCATGCGCATACGTGCATACAAGTCGTATGCAACTTTGCGGGTCAATGTAATGTCCGAATAAACTTTCTCTGTATCCGTAAGATCCAGTTCGGTTTCTTTCATCAGGCTATCTGCACTACAACTGGTAAGCAGGACAGCCGTTACAAAGGATATAAATAGTTTTCTCATAAATTATTCATTTCAAACATTAGAAATTCAGGTTGATACCAAAATTTATTACTTTTTGTTGTGGATAGAATTGTCCATTACTATTGTTCGATGATTCAGGGTCTACCTTCTTTACGTTGTCCCATGTAAAGAGATTGTAGGCATTCGCATATACTCTAAGTGAACGTACTCCGAATTTTTTCAATAGTTTGCGAGGTATAGTGTAACCTAACTGAATGTTTTTCAGACGCAAGTATTTGGAATCTTTCAACCAATAGTCAGATTTATAATAATTAGGATGCGCGGCAGTGGCTGCTTTAGTGAAACGTGGGTACGTTGCTGTTGCTGCTGTTTCCGGTGTCCATCTTCCGATATGCTCTTCGTAATAATTACCCCAGAAATTATCCCATGCAATATCCTGTTGCAGATAGATGGATGAACGGGCAGCTCCCTGAAGCAATATACTAAAATCAATTCCTTTCCAGTTCAAACCGGCAGCAAGAGAGAAAGTCATTTCGGGTACCGGATTATAGCCGATAGGAGCTTGGTCGTTAGAATCGATCACTCCATCATGATTCAAGTCTTTATATTTAATATCTCCAGGTCGGCTTACTTGTCCGAATTGAACGGGAGAACTTGCTACATCTTCATAAGAGCTAAAGAAACCGTCGGAAATATAGCCGATAAACTGTCCGATAGGATTTCCCGTTTGTGACATATAGGCATAGGGCTTTACAGATTCACTTTTCTCTACAATTTCATTGTGTGCATATCCATAAATCCCTTTTATGGAATATCCGAAATCTCCTTTTTGATCTTGATAGCCTATTTCCAAATCATATCCCTGATTTGTTACGACACCATAGTTTATGGGAGCCAATCCGTTTGAACCGGCTGCTTGAGAATATCTTTCCGGTTCACATAGGATATTACTACGACGCTCTTTAAAAAAGTCGATACTGGCAGATATTTTATCTTTCAACCATTTGGTCTCAAGTCCTAAGTTATATTTCCGTGCAACTTCCCATGTGATATTTTCATTGGCGCTTTTTCCTTGAATCAGACCTTTAATCGCAGGATTATGTGTCTCTCCAAAAGTGTAGCCTAGTCCTTCATCGTATCCTGAACGATAATAGTAAGAGAAACCTCCCAGCTTGTCATTACCAACTTCACCATAAGAGAAGCGTAGTTTAGTAAAACTTAAGATAGGGTTTTCTTTAAAGAAAGGTTCGTTAGTCAGTACCCATCCCACTGATGCTGCAGGAAAGAGCTGATAACGGTGTCCTTCCGCAAAACGGTTTGAGCCGTTATAGCCTGCGTTAACTTCGAATAGATAGCGATTCTCATAATCATAGTTCACACGTCCTACTAAAGCCTGATAGATATGAGGTACATAAGAATAGCGTCCACCGGGAGTGGAAGTGTAACTCATATTATAAAGTACCAGTCCGGATATATTATGCCCGGAGAAAGATTGTTTATAACGAACTGCCGCTTCAGCATACTTGCGATGTGTAGCTGCCGTTTTATTGGTGGCTTTTGTTGGCAACACCATTTCAAGCCCTTGTTTATAAGTTCCGTTTACAGGATTATATTGATAGATATTGGGACGCTGCTGTATGCTTCGGTTATTGCTCCAGCCTGCATCGTAAGAGAATTTTCCGTCTATACTTAATCCTTTTAACAGTTTTCTTAGGTTATATTTAAAAGCAAAATCTGTCTCAAGTTTGTTATTGAAATTAAGAAAAAATCCTGAATAGCATAATGTCACGAGTGGATTCTGTCTCCATATACCATCGGCGGCGGCATAAGTTCCATTCGCGTTTAAGATTGGGAATGCTTGAGGAGAATTGCAATAGAACATGCCGAACAGACGCAGTGCTTCCTGTCCGTCAGCATCATAGCCATAGGGGCGGTTCTGACTTCCGAAACGATAAGCAAGATTCACGGATACCTTGAAATCTTCAGTTAGGTTGATATCGATATTCGAACGAGTGGTGAGCCTACTGTACTTATATTCCGAATTATAACCTTCTTTGTATAAGCCTTTTGCTACATCGGGTGAGGCTGCTAAAAGAGCTTGTATTGTCTCATGTTCTTTAATTTTGTCTACGTCTGTCTCAAACATACCGGTTTGAGTGAAGTATCCCACAGAGACGAAGTAACGTACTGTTTTATTTCCGCCCGATAGGTTTACATTGTATTTCTGTTGGAGACCATTTTTCGTAAACATATCTACAAAGTCATTGTCCGGGTGTGTAAACGGACTTTTCTGGGTACGATATAGATAGTTGTCATATTCTGACAGGAAAAGGCCGCGAGTATTACCGGTATCGGAAGGGTCAAAGCCATCATTGATAGCACCCTCACGCATGAATCTTGAAACGGATTCTGAATTTAGGGTTTGGGATATGCGATTGAAGGAAGTAACACCAAATTCAGATGAGAAAGAAATTTGAGTTTCTCCTTCACGACCTCTCCGGGTAGTTACCAATATCACACCATTTGCTCCTCGTACACCGTATACGGCTGTTGCAGAAGCATCCTTTAACACGGAGATAGTTTCAATATCATCAGGGTCGATTTGCGCCATAGGCCGTTCTACCCCGTCAATCAGTACTAAGGGGCTAGAGTCGTTCAATGAAGCACGACCACGAACAAACATCGTAGCCTGATCACCGCCGGGACGTCCGCTCTCTTGTCGGGTTACTAGTCCCGGGATGCGGCCACCTAAAGCGTTTGTGACACTTGATACAGGCATGCTTTTCAAATCTTCGGTCCCGACATTAGAAATAGAACCGGTCAGAGATACTTTTTTCTGTGTCCCGTATCCTACTACCACAACTTCATCTAATTGTGCAATGTCTTCTTCCAAGGTGACATTGATAAAAGGATGATTCTTTTTTATGGCAATAGATTGTTCTATAAAGCCGATCATTGAGATAAGAAGTGTTTGCTCTGCTTCGTTGGACAATGTAAGAGTAAATTTGCCATCCAAACCAGTCACTATTCCATTATTAGTCCCTTTCTGAAGGACAGTAGCGCCAATCATCTCCATTCCTTGGGCATCTTTAACAATTCCGCTAACTTTGGTTTGTGCACAGACATGCCAGATGGAGCTGGTTAAGCATATGAATAATATTATTATCTTTTTCATGTTTTCTATCTATTAAATAGTTTTGATGCCCGTTACCAACCTGGATTCTGTTGGATGGAAGGGCTTTCCTTGATTACTTTCAGAGGAATAGGATGATAATACATGTAATCTTTAAAATTGCGTGCTTCATCTACTGTAATGCGTGTATAATGAAGCCCGGAAGCATTTTCTTCTACTTTCATTCCGATAATAGGTTCTCTAAGTTGATTGCCATCCATCCAACGTCGCAAATCGAAGTAACGATGTTCTTCAAAACAGAGTTCGATACGGCGTTCTTGCTTCACTTTTTCCATAAAGTTGTTATCTGTCACCCCATTAAGAAATTTATCATTTGTTCCGAATCCTGCTCTGGTACGTATTTTTTGTACGGCTTCTATTGCTGTCAAACCATAGCCTTCTGGATCCGCATTCATGCCGTAAGCGTGGTGCATGGCTTCTGCGTAGGAAAGTAGGATATCAGATAAGCGAATCATCGGGAATAAGTGGAAAACGGTACCCACATTGGCCTGTCCGAAGTTCAGTGTTTTGTCCAGGAATTTAGCTAAATAATATCCCGTATTGGTCGAACGGTTCTTCACTTGGTTGAGTCCGTCTATGGTTGTGTTATCACTAATTCGCGTATAAATGGTATTCTTTCCATAAACCGAACCGTCATATCCGATAATTGCTGTCAAACGCGGGTCTCTGTTAGTATACATGCTTGCACCGTCAGAAGAATGGGTATAATCGCTTCCATCTTTCATGGTAAATGCATCGATCAATTGCTGTGAAGGTACTGTACCTCCTCCCTGATCTTTTGAGATTGTAGGGGGATAATGTCTGTTTTCCAGACCATTGTCCTTAGCAGCCGTATAGAATAGGATATATTCCGGATTAGGATTGGCATTGATAAAGATCTTGTCGTACGTTTTAGCAGCAGTAAGAGCTATCAGACTATATTTTTTATTTCCATTCGGAGATATTGTTCCGTCTGCATTTAGATTGATTACATCTGCACAAGCTTTGGCTGCAAGTTTCCAACGTTCCGTCACATCCGAGCCGTCAGTATAGCCTAGTAGTGGATCGTTATTATCCGTTCTGTTGTAGAGTGGGCTTGCGGCATAGAGTAATGTCTTGGCTTTAATAGCAAGTGCCATTCCTTTAGTCATACGGCCATAAGAACCATTCCCACCTTCCGGATCAACTTTCAATACAGCGGCAGCACTCTCACATAACTGTACGATGTGATTGACGCAGTCTTTGAAAGAGTCTCTTGCCTTTGTCTGCAGTTCAGGATCGTCGACTTCGTAAATACGATCGACAATAGGAAAGCCTCCGTAGTGTCTTAACAGGTTAAACTCAAATAAGGCTTGTAAACATTCAGTTTCCGCACAATAGGTATCTTTAAATGTCTGGATGTCTTCTTCTGTCTTATTTTGTAACACCAAGTCAGCCTCACGCAAATATTTGCGGGCAAAAATGGCCTGTTGAATTCCCTTGTATGACTTATTCCAACATTCTTCAATCGGATTTGAAGAAGTGACATACCCACGAGACAACTTATGAATATCCGAATCTATGATTGTACTTATTCCATCATTGGTGGCTGCATCTAAAAAGGCATTTCCTACGTGGTTGAAGCCTTCGGGAATATATGCATACACCTGATTAATCGGTTTCAGATAGTTCTGTTCATTCGTAAAAATATCATCAGGCTGGGCCCAGTCATAGGGCATGTCATCCAGATAATCACAACCGGAAAATGTTAGTGTTGCGCTTATTGCCAAATAAATTATCGATTTTTTCATGCTATCAGAATTTTAAGGAACAACCTATACTCATGTTTCTCGTCAAAGGAGCTGCCAGTGAAGGAGCTTCAGGATCAACCCATTTATATTTTGTCCAGGTAATCAGATTCGTTCCACTAAGGAAAAGCCTCAATCCCTTAAGATGGATTTTCTGTATCATTTTTGTAGGAAAGTCATAGGCAACTTCCAGTGTTTTTAATCTTAAGAAATCAGCATCTTTCACATTTAATGTACTTATCTGCCTGTTATTAAGATTGGCATTGTCCAGTGTTGTTAAACGTGGGAATGTTGCATTCTGGTGTTCGGGTGTCCAGTAATCAAGTTGATGTTCAAATATGGTTCCGTTATCTGTGAAAGGATTCATCACAATGTCCGAATATTGATGAGAGACTTTTGCGGCTCCCTGAAATAATGCGGTGATCGAAAATCCTTTGTAGCCGACTCCTAAGTTAATACCATACATGATTCTGGGAATGTCTCCGTAACCGATAGGTACCATATCGTTTACATCAATCTGTCCGTCTTTGTTTATATCTTCATAACGTACATCACCTGGTTGGACATCAGAGAATGTTTGTACAGGAGAGGCTGCTATTTCTTCCCAAGAATTGAAAAAGCCTTTTGCAATGTATCCTCGATTTTCTCCTAAAGGCCGTCCCTGATTCTTCAACCATTCGTATGGCTGATCTACTTCACCGTTTGCAATCAGTTCATTCGTAGAATAAGAGAATGTACCACCTATGAAATAGCTCCAGTCTGCAATATTTGAATTCCACATGGCAGATAAGTCTACTCCATGGCTATTGATTTTGCCTATATTCTGCTTAAATTCCTTTACATTGCCGACAAGAGAACTGATTTTGTTATTTACTACATACATATCATGACGGTTGTCTTTAAAAAATTCTGCTGTAACAGATAACCGGTCTGAAAATAGTCGGGTATCTATTCCGATATTCAGAATTCTAGCTTTCTCCCAAGTCAATCCGGGATTTGGAAGTATATCCTGAATGTATCCTCCAAGCTTTGTTCCCATGTTTACCCCTGTGATATAGACTTCGTTTTGCGGCCACATACGTCCCCTGTAATAAAAGGCATCTACGCCGGATGAGTTGCCGACTTGTCCATAAGATGCTTTTAGCTTCAGGTAGGGCACTATTTTTTTTGCATCTTTCCAGAAAGATTCGTTAGAAACAGTCCATCCGGCAGATATTGTAGGGAAGAAACCGAATTTGTGTCCCGGACCAAATTTGTGAGATCCCTGATAAGCTCCGATAACATCGATGCCATATCTTTTATCATAATTATAGCCGAACCAACTATTTACGCTTTGGAAGCGGGTTGGCAATACCATTTCATCATTGCTTTCATATTGTTCATAGAAAGCTAAAGCCGAAACTCCATGTTTTCCAAAGGTACGGTTATAATCTAATTGAGCCACGATACCGGTCCGGCGGAAAGAACTGGTATTATCTACCTTGTTTATCATCGAGTCATCTTCGCGGGTCCGGCGGAGAACATTCTCATTCGTCGCATCCTTTTCGTAATATGCGAAAGTTATTGTACGTCTGATAGAAGAAATTGTGCGTGAATCCATGGATAGAGCAACAGAAGCTTTTAATCCCTCTGTTATGAAGGAAAGATCCTGTGAGAGTTTTGTACGGAAAGAACCATACAATTGTTTGTCCTGGAAGTAGCCGGAGCGATTTAGCATTGCCCATGGATTTTCACGGAATGCATTTCCTGCTACAATTTTCCCATCTTCTGCATTGATAACATTGCCGTATTGATCTGTATATCCTTGGTCATTGTACCATTCTGGGAAGATTCCTTGCGGTAATGTGACTAGATTATTATAGATATTTTCGGCTCCGCTGCCAGGGCCATTCTGACTTTGATACCAGCCATACAGATTTACATCCAGTTGGGTAGTTCGAGTTACAGCAAAATCGATATTGGAACGGATATTAAACCGTTCAGCAGAGTGATTGGTATTATAATCATGTGAATCATCTGTATTGAAGTAGCCATTGTTACGAGTATACATTGCATTCACGAAATATGTACTTTTTTCTGTTCCTCCTTGAATATTAAGATTATAGCGTTGACTCCATCGGATATCCTTCAAATATTTATCAGCCCAATCTACATTGGGATATAAAATGGAATTAGGATCATTCTTAGCATAATTCATTATATCATAGTTCGAATACAAGGGATCCAGATTGTCATTATGGCGGGCTATGTTGTGCTGTCTTGCATAATCGGCTGCGTTTAATGACTTTAATTCTTTAAGTGGTTGTTGAGCTATAATTTGAGCTGTCAATTCAACCTGCGGTTTCCCCTTTGCTCCCTTACGAGTTGTAACCAGAATAGCTCCACTGCCTGCACGCATTCCATATAAGGCTGTTGCTGCAGCATCTTTCAATACGGTAATTGATTCTACTTCGTGTGATGACAAAACAGCAAAATCCCGTTCCTGTCCATCAACCAATACTAATACATCGGGCGAATTACTCCTTTGCCCTCTTATCCAGAATGAATTCTGTTCATTCACTAATCCACCACCTTGCACTTGTCGGGCAAAATAACCAGGTACCAGTCCGGCTAATACTGCCGAAAGATTTGTAACAGGTAGATTGCGTAACTGTTTACCCGAGATTGTGTAGGCTGAACCGTTATAATCTCCCATAGGGAGTACACGATATCCTAAATCCAAGGGTACATCTTCTTTGTTTTGGACATTTTGTGCCTGGCATATCAAATAGCCAGGAAGTAGCCCAACCAACAACATTTTTTTTAAGAACTTCATATGTACAATTTTTAAGTTAACGTCATAGTAATTTTATTGATTATTTTGAATTTTGTCTATTAATACCTTCATCCAGTATCCTCCGATCACCGAACGAGCTCTAAAGCCAACCCATCGTCCGCTGTCTGTATGGTGCCAGTCGCTGATAGGTACACGTGATACTGTTTCATTGATATATTTATAGACAGGATCAGAGAATTTCTGGAAGGTTTCCTTATCTGAAGACATAGCCGCCGTCCACATGATCCAGTCGGATTTTGTGTATTCTTTACGAGAGTCCAGAGGAAGCCCGTAAGGATTCTGCTTTGTCAAGTAATAGTTAATCTCTTTTCTGATAACATTATTAGGGAATAAATTCAGGTTCCACAACTTATCCCAAACCATGTTATATTTTTGACTCCAGGTATCTTTACGGTCAAAAGCCAGACGGTAATGATCTCCCTCATTCGCCATTTCTTCCCATTTCACTGCCATTTTCTTAGCTATAACAGCATATTTTTCAGCTACATCATTCAATCCGAGCATCCGAGCCATTTCGCTGTATCCGGCCACTCCCATGATAGCTTTTACAGAAAGATTGGCATTGTGTGCCCAATGTCCGGCGAAGTCATCCGTGCAAAGTTGGTTTTCCGGGTCCTGTCCAGACTAAGTTTTTTTTAGTTATTTAGTTTATTATCAGATATGTATAGCTAACATGTCTTGTTTCTGTGTTGTAATTAGTTGGTTTTTCGAGTGTTTTTGTAGTCTATAAAAATGATTTATTTCTAGGATTTGGGGTATCCCAGATTGTTTCAACAAATTCTAATTCTAGAATAAAATATCAACAGTTCATGCATGATAAAGAAATAATATATCCCCAAATGTAGTTTCAGGGATCAAATAAGATGGAATAAAGACATGATATATTAGTGGCAGTTTAAAACAGACTAAAATGATTCCATCCATTCACTTGACCGACAGATGTTTTTATATCCTTATCTCCATTATAAATCGCGAAACATTGTTCCGTTGGAGTATTAGATAGTTTAGCCCATTTTGAAATACCTTTAAAGAAATCCGGTGAATAAGTTGCTCCTGATTTGATTTCATAGGCATACTGTTTCCCGCCAACCATTCTTAATAAGTCAACCTCATTGCCAGTACTATCACGCCAAAATGATAATCCCGGTTCAACACCTCTATTATAGGATTCTTTTACAAATTCATTGATGACAAGATTTTCAAACAATCCTCCACGTAAAAAATGAGTAGTTATTTGTTCTGCATTTTGTATGTCAAGTAAAGAACAGGCTAGCCCTGTATCATAAAAATATAACTTAGGAGTTTTTACCAATCGTTTGGCATAATTGTTATAATCAGGTTTCAGTAAATAACAGATATAACTTGCTTCTAATATAGATAACCAGTTAGTAGCTGCTGTGACAGAAATTCCACATTCATTTGCTAATGATGAAAGATTTAATAATTGCCCTATGCGACCTGCACATAATTTGAGGTATTTAATAAATTTACTTAGATCCCCAATATTACGTAATAATCTCACATCTCTCTCTACATATGTTTGTATATAGAAAGGATAATAATCATTCGGATTTATAGCTTTATCATAAATACGTGGATAAGCTCCCTTAAAAACTTCTTCATTTACACTGGATGGCAATATTTCTCCTTTTTCCATTTCATAATGCGAAAACGGTAGTAGCTTGAGTACTGCCGTACGTCCAGCTAATGATTGATTCACACTTTCCATTAATAAGAAGTTATGAGATCCAGCCAGCATATACATACCTTCTTTATTCTCTTTATCGGTATGCGTTTGAATATAAGAGAAAAGTGACGGAACTCTTTGAACTTCGTCGATAATTGTTTTATCCGGATAGGTGGAAAGAAATCCTCTCGGATCATCTGTAGCAAATAATCTCATATCAGGATCTTCCAAAGATACATACTCATAGTCCTGAAAGGAATTCCTCAATAATGTTGATTTTCCAGATTGTCTAGGTCCTGTCAATGTGACAATCGGATATTTATTTGCCATTTCAATTAGCTTGGATTTCAATATTCGTTCTATCATTGCTGCTTTTATTTTATTATTTGCAAATTTAATCTTTAAAAGTGAATTTGCAAAACTACTCTGTTTTTTAATTTAAAGTTCTCTATTTATATTAGATCTTTTATAATCATATCTGCAGCATACTATAAGTAATTATAATTTAAGCAGCCTGTCATTGAGCTGGATTTAAACAATGGCAAGCTGCTTATTATTTATCTTATATTCAATAATATACCTTCTATCTGTTCTACGGAGCGTATCAAAGCTATTTTAGCATCAAAGAATTTCTTAAAAACAAGAACTTACATTCAACAACTGATTCGCATGAATAATTAAGGTTGCATTGCTTCATTTTAAACAGTGATGCTTATGACTAATTATTTCCTAGTGCTGTATTCAGTCGGAGAACACCTTCCAAAAGAGAAGCTCCACTTGCTTGTGCGCCCATAGAAGCAATATTTCCAGTAAATATGGATCCCCAATAATAGTTACAATACATTTCCGGATAAGTTCCACGAATCAAGTTTGCGCTCAATGTTTCTGCATTTTTTCGCAGGAAAAGAATCAGATTCTGCCTAAGTGTACTATTAGCAGCTTCATCCAATGCCAAATTGACTATATAAGGAATCAAAACAGCTTTAAAGATGCTTTGGTCCATAGACTGACCTTCATTACGCAAAATGCCATTAGTTAAGCACCTATCACTGGTTGTGACATAGCTAATTACTTTTTCTGCACATGTCAGATAATATTTTTCATTTGTAATATGATACAATTGCCTACTTGCTTCTCCATACGTACCTTGCGTATAGGTTAAAGGAGGTTCCTCTATTCTACCATCTCCCAATGTTAAGTAATTATTGTCGTAGGCAAATTTATGAAGTATTTTAGCATCTGATAAATACTTATCTTCATTGTATTTTTTATACAATTTGGCAGCCATCAAAGCACCGGGAGCATTGGTACATATATTCCGGCTTCGCCCATTAGAATTATTTTCATTATTCCAAGGAAGTCCAGTTCCTTTATCATCTGTCCATTTTCGTGTAATAATGTAAGTGTCATACAACCTCTTGGCTGTATCGGCAAACTTATTATCGTCTAACACTTCTGACATTCGTAACAAAGTCAGACCAATCCAACACATATCATCAGTATATGGGTTTGAAAAGCCTGTAGGATCGTTGTTGTCGTGATGATAATTATTTCCATGATTTTGAAACCATCTTTCAAAATATTCTTTATATGTCGCAGCCAATATAGGATTATTATCTTTGATACGTTCATAAGAATACAATACCACATCAATAGCATGAGCCTGTTGCCAATAAATATAAGTATTAGCCGAATTTCCAGATATATTTTGGGGTGATACCCAAAACGTTCCTTTCGTTTTATCCATAAACTGTTCAATAAGCACATACGTACAACTATTTGCCAAAGGCACTCCCTTATTCGATGGAATAGCAGTAATGGTGACTCTTTCTGATTTTCTTCCGTAGTTATCCACCACAACAACAGATATGAAATAAGGCTCTGCGGATGTCAACCGGAGTACATACCCTTCTCCTTTCTGGATCGTATTCACTCTTTTTTCGTCATTGGAACCTTTCTGTTTATAATAGATTTCTACCCCTAGCATATTGGTCACAGTAATCGGATTCGTCCATGTTAGATAAAGTTCATTGGGATTTTGTGTAATCTTAGCCTTCAAATTCGTCACTGGTGCAATTGTTATTTGCGAAGTATCGGTGTTACCTTCTATTGTATTGGCATCCTGTTCATTTGTTTCTCCACAGCCAATACATGAAAATATAAAAATTAAAAACAATACATATTTATTCATTGCGATTAGTAATAAACGATTGAAATGCTGTGGATATTTACAAATATCCACAGCATTTACAATCCCCATTTATAGTTTATTTATTTTTCGGTCAACCTTTAGTTTCCTTCTTCCCATTCGATAGCTTGGTCCTCATCCGGAATTTGAGTATTGATTTGACGTTCTAATGTCAACGAACCCATTACATGAAATTCAGTTTCTACACCGGGAATCGTTGTATAGTCTTTGAACGTATAGTTGATATTATTGATAATAATGGTTCGATGCATTAAGTAAGGACGGATAGCATCCATTGACTCAGTGATACTGTAAGAAGCAGTGATCTCATTATTAAAATCATCTTTACCGAGCGCAAACTGCATTTTATTATTGGGGTCTGCCGGAGAAAGCGTAACCATTCCATTATTGTTGAATTTTGCTTTAATCCGATATCCTTTCCTGTCTTGACGAGTTTCATCAAATAAACCTGCATAGAAGAATAACGTTTCATCGTCAACTACATACATCATAACATAATTCTTCACGTATGGTGCATCTGTTTCTGAACCATTCAAATATGTTTTGTAATTTACAGCACTATAGTTTCCTGAATAATCATTGAATGGCATCACACGAAGCAATGCCTTCCGATAGTGCTTTCGATAGTTTGGGGTATAGTTTCCATCAGGTGATTCTTCGATAGTCAATGGTAATACCCATTTGTCTGATAAGTCAATGCCCTCCATTGAAAAGTCGATAGGCATTAATGCTACATCTTGCCCGGCATTGATCTGCACCGTTTCTGAATGAGAGTAGAATTTCTTTGGCAATACTTGATAGTATAAATCGGTACGATTATTGAAGCGTTCTTGGTTCAGTACTTCCAAGGTATCCGTATCCAAACCAACATGTACTGTAATGTTACGTTCATTGGTAGTAGATCCGCTCACAATGACTGGTAACTGAAATGTCGTCTTTTCATCACCAGATCTATAGCGTACATTGATTCGAGATACACCATCACTGTTAATGGGAGCTTTAAATGATATATAATGTGTAAACTGTTCATTTTCCCATTCATCATTGCACGAACTACATAAGCCGGCTATGGGTAACAGATATAATAAGATATTTTTCAGTTTCATATTCTAGTTTTTTTTAGATTAATCATTGTAGGTCCATCCCGGGTTTTGGGTCAGAAGTTTATTTCGTTTCAGTTCACTGTGTTTGATGGGCCAAAAATACATTTTCGGTGAGAAAGTAGCAGAAAGATTTGATATAGGAACCGGTGTGTGGAACAGGCCTTTATTGGCATTACTCATAAATGTATAACAACCGTAAACCGGCATTGCTTCCTCTACTTCCGCATCTTTCCAGCGTCGAAGATCATAGTAGCGTTTTCCTTCAGCAAAGAGCTCAATCTGACGTTCGCGTTTTAGTTTGATGCGAAATTTAATCGGGTTACTATATGTATCTGCATCATAATCGGGGACCCCGGCACGCATGCGTATTGGTTTTATACCTGTACGCATATCTTCTACGTTGCGGCTGATTGTGTAAGTGATGGAGCCATCCCAAGAAGGAACTTCATAACTAGTAGTCAATTCATTCAAAGCTTCTGCATACATCAGCAGGATATCAGCATATCGAATAGCTGGTTCATCTTTATCTTTTACCTTGGCTGCATCGCTATTATAATAGGTGTCATCAGGATGCACATACTTAGCTACCCCAATGCCGGTGCGCAACCAGAACATACTATTTGCATAACCATTTCCATCTCCGCGATAATAGAATACTTGTTGATCTTGATTCTGAACTTCTGGTTCATTACCTAGATGCCAGTACATACCGTTATAAGCAATGGACGCATAGAAACGTGGTTCACGTTCAGCATATTGCAAAGATACTCCATTTGGAAGCGGTTTGTGATCTGTATTATTTGTTGTATAACCAGTTGTGCGAGGGCGAGTATCTATGCGTCCTTGATAAGCTGGAGTGCCTGCATATTCAGAGTTCATTCCCGGACAGTCAGTACCATCGCTCATATAATAGGCATCTACCTGTTTCATGGTGGCACCGTGCGTATTCCATCCTTTAGCTACAGTAGGCAATTGATGAATGACCATATCTTTGATGCGTTCACCGGAAATATTCTTTCCACGAGTAAAAATCAATTCCGGATTGTCCATAGCAGTTACCTGTCCGTTGAATAGAGAACGATAAGATTCGAACGGATCAATATTCTGCCAACCTTCGGGAAAATGTTTATAACTATATTCCGGGTGAATCGGAGGAGCGATGGTAGCAGGAAAAGCAATAGAATGAGTCGACCGGAAATCGGCTGTATAAATATGGTAAACGCCTAGTCCCATTACATCTTTGCAAGCAGCTGCTGCTTTAGCCCATTTACTGTTGTCGTATACAGGATTTAATAAACGTTTCCCGTCACGGTTGGCCATTTGCTGTGCATACGCATCATCGTTGCCATTCATTAGCGGACTCGCAGCATAAAGCATTGCCAAAGCACGGGTAGCTAAGGCAGCACCGCGAGTAGGACGGGTAATGGAAAGCTGGTCTCTTTTCAAAGGTAAACCCTGTGCTGCCAAGACCATCTCTTTAGCGATATAATCTACACATTCATCGTATGTATTGCGGGGAAGTTCCAAATCTTCGTATGACTGATTGTAATCAAAACCCTCATCCGGAACCAGTGGAATAGGACCATACTTCCGGAGTAACAACCAATAGTAATAGGCACGAACAAAGCGGGCTTGTGCTTTGAGGTCAATGATTTCCTCCGCACTATGCTCAATGCTCATATCTGCATACTGGATGAAAATAGAAGCCTGTCGAATACCATTATAACAACGGTTCCAAGTATCTTGGAAAGTGTTTTCATCGTATGCTCCTTCACGGAATTTATTATAAGATAAAGCACCGCCTTTGGTTGCATCCACTGTAACATCATCATCGCCATAATACATGCAATCATCAAACACAAAAGGTGTATTACGTTTACTTGCAACATCACAACATTGTCCCAACAAATAGGTATACGCCTGTGCCAACCATTGTTCTGTTTTTTTATAGTCGGTAAAAACTTTATCAATTGTTTCTCTATCCTCAAAAATGTAATCAGAATCCAAATAATCGGAACAAGAAGTGGAACTGATCGCAAAAATTGCGATTAATAGTATATATATTTTTTTCATATCATTAATCATTTATAAGTTAACGCTCAAACCTAACGTTACGGATTTGGACAATGGATATTTCTCTCCATTATTGCTACCCATTTCCGGGTCCCAGAGTTTGAAACTAGACCATGTAAGTAAATTGGTTCCAGTCAAGAAAATACGTACATTATTAAAATGTATTTTGTTAACCAGTGCTTTGGGAAGTGTGTAGCCGATATCAACCGTTTTCAGACGTACGTAGGAACCGTCACGCAACCAGTAAGTAGAGTTGCGGTAGTTATTAGTATAAGCATAAATCGTTGTATTTCCATTTCCTTGGTCCGTGTAACTTAGGCGGGGGAAAGTAGCATTGGGATCCTCGTTGGCTGCAATACCTAATTTCTCGGCAGTATCCGCATCTACCCAGCGATTATCCAAAGTTCCTTTAATAATATTACCCCATTGCCCTTCGCTGAAAGCTCTGATACATTTCCCGGACAAGAAAAACTGCGACTTGCCCGCGCCTTGAAAATGCAAATTGACATCAAGTCCTTTCCATTTAACAGAAAGCCCAAGACCATAAATCAGATTCGGACGATTAGTAGCTCCTACTGCTACAATATCGTTGTCATCCACTACACCATCACCATTTACATCTTTGTATTTAATATCACCGGGCATTACAGGACCATACTTTTGAGTAGGACTATTGCGAATATCATCGTAATCCTTGAACAGTCCTAATGCAATCAATCCTTTATTCTGGTTCACTCGATAGCCCTTTTGCATTTGATAGGGATATACATTGTTAGCTTCGTCTCTTTCAATAATCTCATTTTTGCTGTAAGTCATATTACCACGTACTGTCAAACTTACCTGATTGAACTTCTGTTTGAAAGAGAAATTGCCATCGAATCCCTTGGAATTTACTTTACCGACATTTGCAAAAGGACTCTTTCCTTGCAGGCCAATCATACCTGGCAAATACTGGCGTTGCATGAAAATTCCGCTACGGCTTTCATCAAAGTAATCAACTGTCAATTTGAATTTGTCATCAAACAAAGCCAAATCTACTCCCAAATCTTTCTTCGTTGCCACCTCCCAAGTAACTTGGTCGGAAGCTAGTCCTGTGTAAGTTAATCCTGTGAATCCATAAGAACTACCGTAGTTTGCCCAATCATAACTATTGCCCTCGCCAATTGCGTACAGATAAGGGAAACGTACATCTGCATTGTTATGACGAATCTTATCATTACCTACTTTACCATAAGAGAAACGCACTTTGAACATACCCATCCATTTCCAATTCTTTTTGATAAATGATTCTTCTGCAATGTTCCATGCTAAAGAGTATGCCGGGAAGAAACCGAAGCGATGCCCTTTTGCGAAATTCTCCGAACCATTATAGCCGAAGTTGAAATCTACGAAATATCGATAGTTCCAGTTATACGCAATTCGCCCTGCCAATCCTTGATTACGTCTGTTGACACCATTTTTCAGATCATCACCTAAGTCTTGTGTTTTGATGTACGAGTCCTGTGTGTATTTCAACGTAGCATTGAGATGATGTGCCTTAAAACCGCGTTCCCAATTAAGCATCATATCTAAAAATTCACGACGGTTACCGCTAGAACCACTTTCTTGATGCATATTGCTACTATCCGAAATTTTCTTGAATACCAAATTTCCATTTTCATCGCGTGAACGTTCGGCACTCCATTGCTCAGGCCATTTACGACGATTGATGTGATTGTTATTATAGGTATCATAGCCGAAGCGTCCAACAAATTTCAGACCTTTGGTGATAAACTTCAAATTCTGTTCCAACGTAATATTTGTCTGAATCACATTTTCCCAGTTTTCATTGAATCCAGTCTGTGTAGCTGCTACCCATGGGTTTGTTTTGTTGCCTGTACCTACTGCCGGAACACGACCGTTGGAATAAAGTAAAGGAGTACGAATGGCGGTATAGCCAAAAAGTTCACCCCATACATCTGCATCACCCAGTCCCGGACTGTTTCTCTTAGATAACCAACCGGATACACCTAACTTTAATAGTGTAGTTTTCGTGATATCAATATCTGTATTCAGACGATAGTTGTAACGACGATAGTTTGCATTAGTGTTGTAATCGTCTTTCAACGCTTTATCAGTGTTGTACATGCCTTCTTCATCAAGGTAACTAATAGAGGCGTAATACCGTGCAGTAGAACCACCACCGCTTAAATTCAGGTTAACGCGGTGTTGCCATGAGCCTTTCCTCAACAATAAATCCATCCAATCCACATTCGGATAGAGATCTGGGTCTAATCCGTTTTTTAGAATCTCCAGTTCCTCCGGTTGATATACAGGTTCATAATTGCGTGTAATTCGTGACTCATTCAATAAGTTTGCATACGAAATCCCGTCTTCAAATTCAGGTGTAATAGTGCGCATGTTGTAGGTGGTTTGTGCCTTTATGTCAATCTTGATTTTTCCGGATTTACCATGCTTAGTGTTAATCAATACAACGCCATTAGCTCCTTTAGAACCGTATATTGCAGTAGCGGAAGCATCTTTCAAGATAGAAAAGTCTTGAATATCCTCAATGTTGATTTCATCCATGCTACGTTCGAATCCATCTACCAAAATATAAGCACCGGTTCCAGCCCCAAATGTGGAAATACCGCGAATCCAGAATTCTGAAACATTTTGTCCTGGTTGACCGGAAGTCTGGCGGGCTAATACACCTGCAACGTTACCTGCCAAAGCATTAACAACACTAGACGACGGATTAGCCATCAGATGTTCCATGTCTACTGTAGTGATGGCACCGGTTTGTACCAATTTACGTTGTGCACCGGTACCTGTGATTACAACCTCATCAATAGTAGTAGCTACATCTTCTTCCATTTTTATATTGACCGAACGCTGTTCCTTAATCAATACTTCTTGTGTCTTATATCCAATATATGAGAAGACCAGTCGGTTATAAGGTTCTACTTTAATGGTATATTTCCCGTTGATATCAGTAATGGCTCCTAATCCGGGAACATCCTTGACGATAATATTCACACCAATAAGCGGTTCCTTATTACTGTCAGAAACAATACCCGATACAGTAACAGTTTTCTGAGCCATTGTGCCGGTTACTACACATAGCAACAGTATACATAAAATTGTTATTTTTTTCATTTTTATACGGTGTTTATTCATTAATATCTTCTTCAAGGCCAATCTTTCTGATTCGATAGTTGTTGGCGTCTCCCACATATATCGTATTATCACGCTCATCCCACGCAATTCCTTTAGGCCGATTAAAACGTGCATCTTCTCGTAAGCGGCCATTTGCATACCCCCATGGGTTTGAATTCAAACTAGCGCTACCACGTCCGGCATAGGTAGTCACTTGACCCAAAGGAGACAAGATACGAATGGCATGATTATGTCTGTCTGTCAAATAGAAGTCATATTCATCCGAATTTCCGGCATATTCCGGGTTCTTTACAAATACACCAGAGTAGGGATTACCGAATCGAGCCTGATTACCGACCCCATCCTGATAAATATAAGTGTCTTTGTTACTATTAACACCTGCAATGACATAGGGAGCGGTAAAGGTTTCCCCATTGAAATCTGAGCGAAGAATATAATTGCGATTGATGACCATGAAATAAGCATATTTACCAGTTGGATGAATCATAATATTGAACTCCCATTCTTTGTCTTGCACTTTTAATATTGTCTGAGCGGCATCATCTGCTGTACCAGGTCTGACAGGGGTTGTTCTCTTTCCTGTTGCAAATTCCTCTATAACATATTTCTTTACCCGATAAAGCAGACTGTTCTGGTAATTGGAGAAGTAGAGGTCGCCAGTAGTAGGATGTATTGCAGCAGCTTGGCATCCTTGGTTCTGTACGATCACCCTTCCATTGCCCCACGTGAACCCACACGGCTTCGTTCCTCCTTCAATTCGATCGAACATCATAACAGCCGTACTATTAACATTTCCTTGCGCTAATCCTACAATCATGTGATATTTTCCATTGTCATCTTTATAGAAATCAATGGTTCGGCAACGCTGTGAGCCTACAAATGAGTTCTTGGGAATCATTGTATAGACCTGCTTGTTTGTGAAGTCAAAACAACGAATACCTTGTCCTACACCTTCAGCGTCTCCTGCGTCTTCTGCATCATATAGCAAATTATGGTCCTCCGGGTCCCAAGTCATAAAACAGGGATTCGTAATGGAGCCACAATCATTAAACGGACCATCTTTTGCTGAATTGGAACCTTGCTCACTAGTTGCACCACACAAGGAACTTACCACCACTTGGCGTTGATATTCAAACTTAACTTCGGCTACCTCGGCTGAATAGATTTCTTCTCCTTGTTTGATAGTTACCTGGATTTCACCCGAATAAGCCTTCGTTGGTACAATACAATATATGACAGTTGATTGTACGTTGACCACAGGCGCCTTCTGTCCGCCGATAGTGACTTCTATCAGAGACGGGTCATTGCCGAAGTTTTCTCCATAAATAAGAACCTTCTGACCTGCAGCACCATTAGTCGGACTGATTTCCTTGACACTAATAGGAAGCTGCGGATTAAAGGGACTGCCACCACTTCCTTGAGCCGGAGTGACTTCTTTTCCATTATCGCAACTCTGTAATAGAAAAGTGGTCAATGTAAACATTCCCCATAAAATGCCCAAACAGGCTTTCATTACTTTTTGTTTCATAATAAATTAGATTAAATATGTTAATAAAATCGCATAAGCAATAAGTATTACTTGTTTTTCTGTATAGGATATTTATTTCTGAAAGTAGGGCGCCACTTCCAAGATGGAAGGTGCGTTACTCTTGACGGAAGGCCATCCATCGTTACTCCAAATCAGTTTATCCATTAAAACATATCTTCCGTTTTCGGCTTCTTTCTTCTTGTAACCGTGGTAGATGATCCAGTCAGTTCCTACATCATCCTGAATCAGAATGGAGTTATGTCCAGGTCCTGCCCAAGTTTCATTGCCACTCATAATGATTTCACAATAATCATACAACATATCCCTTCCTGTCTTATCTAAATAAGGTCCAAGCACATTCTTTGAACGCCCTACCACAGTTTGATATGTACTGGTTGCTCCATTACAACAAGTTCCTATGGAAGCAAACAAGTAATAATATTCTCCACGTTTGTATATGTTGGTCCCTTCAAAACGATTTCCACAAATACGCTTCTTCAGGACTGGGGTTCCATCCGTGTTTTTCTTTATTTCCAGACCATTATCCGTGAGTTCTGTAGCATAGATACCCCGAAAACTTCCCCAAAACATATATTTTTTGCCATTGTCTTCATAAAAGAACTGGTCAATGGAATTTTGTACCCCAATCACTTTCGAGTCGATCAAACACCCTTTGTCTATAAATGGTCCTAGAGGGGAGTCTGACACAGCAACTCCTACATTACTTCTCCACTCATCTCCCCATATAGCCCATGAATAATAAAGCACATAATGATTATTGAAATAACGTATCTCTGGTGCCCAAATATTGTGGTCGCCACCCCAAGTGGGGCGAGTAGCATCCGTGAAAGCTGTACCCTTATACTCCCAATTCACCAAATTTTTGGAACGATAAATAGGAACATTTCGAGTATTCTCTGTTCCATAGAGATAGAAATAACCATCTTGGGCACGAATTACTGTAGGATCTGGTGCGCTAAAAGCAATAATCGGATTGCAATAACCACGCACTAATGTCAATATCCGGACAGACTTATCTATTAACACTGTTTCGCTATCGGCATTCGTTAGACACAGAGGAAGTAGATAGTACGTAGGATGTAGTTTAGTTGATTGAATAGTTAATTTCGTAGAAGCTTGATTATTCCCTGCAGAATAAGTCAACCCACCAAGAGTATACGAGTCATCAGGTAGCAACTCATAAGATGTTCCATGAGCTGCATTATAATCATTTACCAACTGTACAGCCTCTGGTGCAACACTTAACGTACAATGAAATGTACTCTGGTTTGTGCCACTAAAATCATAATAAGATTTAATGTCTACTTCTACTTTTTCTTGGTTTAATAGTATTTCTCCGCTAATACTCTCCAACTTGACAATAGCTGCTTGGACATCTATCGTAAGAAGTAAATTTCTTTTGTTTTCTTGAGCGCTAACCGATGCACTTTCTAACCGAAGAGGGAGTACATAATTAGTTTTTTCCCTCTTCCATCTTGAGAAGATTTCAGAGGAATGAAATTGAATTTCTATACTTTTTTGTTTCTCATTCGCTTTCAGTGTTAACATTTCCTCTAGCTGATAAAGATCTTCTGGAAGCAGTTGAAAGTTTGTTCCATTGTTAGAATTATAAGCTTTCAATTCACTGTCACTCCAAGTTTTCAATCGAACAGATATCTCTCCATTCAAAAGGGTACTCTTGCAAACAAGCACATTGTATGAAACGAAATTCTGGTCGGGCACTAGATTCAAATTCTGGAATCCATTCTGTTGTAAATACACAGATACATTAGTCTCATCTCCTTCTTTTCCATTCGACTCTTCATTATTATCGCTTGTCGAACAGGAAAACCAGAATAGTGTGCTCAATAGCATTACTAGATTCCATCGAAGAATTGATACAGTAGATAAGTTACACATAATATCACTCCCTAATAGAAAATTACTTGCTACCACTCAATTTATTCATTAACACTTGCATCCAGTATCCTCCAATCACGGAACGTGCTCTGAAGCCAACCCACTTACCACTATCAGTATGATGCCAGTCACTGATAGGTACACGAGATACTGTCTCGTTAATATATTTATAAACAGGATCAGAGAATTTCTGGAAAGTTTCCTTGTCTGATGACATAGCTGCCGTCCACATGATCCAATCGGATTTGGTGTATTCTTTGCGGGAATCCAAAGGAAGTCCGTAAAGATTCTGTTTAGTCAGGTAATAATTGAGCTCTTTTTCGATTACATTGTTAGGGAATAGGTTCAAATTCCACAACTTATCCCACACCATATTATACTTTTGGCTCCAAGTGTTCTTACGTTCAAAAGCCAAACGATAGTGATCGCCTTCGTTTGCCATTTTTTCCCATTTCATCGCCATTTCTTGGGCTATTAAAGCATATTTGTCTGCTACATCATTCAATCCGAGCATACGAGCCATTTCGCTGTATCCGGCCACTCCCATGATCGCTTTCACGGAAAGATTGGCATTATGAGCCCAATGTCCGGCGAAGTCATCCGTNCCATGATCGCTTTCACGGAAAGATTGGCATTATGAGCCCAATGTCCGGCGAAGTCATCCGTGCAAAGTTGGTTTTCCGGGTCCTGTCCAGACTAAATTGTTATTTGTTAACTAATTGAAATACAATAGAATACATTCATGCTGTATTGTCTTTGTGTTGTTGTGGCTATTAAATGAAATACAAAATTCTAATTTATGAGCAGACTTTTAATAAATAAAAAGTTAATGGATAAATGTAGTGGTAGTCTAAGATGAGAAATGGACTAATCTGAAAAAATGAATATTTTTCCTCTCTCTCTTTCCATTTATCTATGTAATTTCTTTTATGACATAAAAACTAGCAGCATTTTAAGATATTAAGAATCAAATAGATTGAATAATTACTCTTGTTGAATGAATTCGACGTAAATAAAGCTTTCTGGAATGATTTATCTATCTTTTTATGCTATTTTGCAGAGAAATGTTATTGTGTGATAGCTTAAGGTAATAAGGAAAGTAGATGTTAGAACCCCATTCAGGAGTCCATAGTGTGGTTTATTTTAAACCAATAAGTAGTTTCTTTTAAAGGTAAGAGATGTTCCTTTTAAACCAACGACTTGTTTCATTATATCAAAACATCTTTTCGATAGTAGGAAAAAGTACATATTTATAAAGAATTATGCTATATATTCAATAAAAAGAATATATATGATGTAAATGTGACTTTCTTTTTTCTATTTAGCAACTCAATAGAATCTTAATTCTTCTGCATATATGAAAAATAGAACATAATTTGAAATAACTAAGATGAAATATTTCAATCTTTACCTGGCAAGTTTAGCTCGAAGTTCTTTTAGTCTTTTTGCAGCCTGTAGATTATCCACCTTTATATATCTCATGAATGCAGATGGACTTTTATGCCCGGATATGCGCATAAGTTCTCCGGCAGGAAAGCCGGATAAATACATATTTGTGCAAAACGATCGTCGGCAAGTATGAGAAGAGATCATCTCCCATTTTTCATAGACTCTCTTTTCCCGTTCCTTTCCTTTTTTGCGAACAACTTCAATTTTTTGTTTTAATTTTGCTCTTCGCCCCAATTCTTTAACTCTTTCGTTGAATATATATCTAGGGATTTTAGGTAAATCATAGTTGTATTTCTTGAGTATTTCCGGTACATAATCAATCATAGGGATTATGACAGCTTTATGCACTTTTCTCTGTTTAAGATTTATAATCTCATTATCTAAGTCAATATGTTCGGGACTTAATGTTGAGAGATCACTATATCGTAGTCCTGTAAAACACCCAGTAATAAAAACATCTCTAATCTCTTCCAATTGCTTATCATCTGACAAGTCTAACTCGTGTATTGTTGAAAGCTCCTTTTCACTTAAATAAATAGCATCAGTTTCTTCTTCTACGACCTTAAAATGCTTCAAGTCAATTGGAGGAATAACTCCTTTATCTATTTGATAATTAACAAATCCCTTTAACAAACGTATAATTTTTCCTGCAGAATTAGTGAGCAAGCCAACACTCCCATCGGGCTTTATAACCTTATAAAATAAATAATCCATGAATTCATTATAAAATATAAGATTCAGGTTATGAAAAGTAATTGGTTGCGATGAATGTTCTTTGAAAGCGATCAGATGTTTACGAAGTGTTCGGTAGTCTTTTATTTGATCTGCAGAAACAACTGGAGCTTTTTCTGTAATATATCTTTCTAATGCGTCAAATATATCTACCCGATTAGGACGTAATTCATATTCTCTATTTTTTTTTAATTCAAGTAAAACAAAATCTACGGTTGGACTTATTCCGTTTATCTTAGCATATGTAAGAATTTCTCCAAGCTTGGACGTTATTCTAATCAGGCAGGCATCAATTTCATCATAGTTTGGACAAGCGCGCTTAATCCATCTCTTTTTAGAATCCCAGTGTTCCGGTTTAATACTGTATCCAGTAGAGATGAGCGTACGCTTAGTTCGATTGTAGTTATATCGAACATAGAGGACAGTAGTCCCCTCTCGAGTGACGTACTTTGGTTTAATATATGGAGTATATTTTGCGATAGTAAATCTGTATTGCTTTCGTATTGCAAAATTACAAAAGCTATTCGATATGAGCAATATCTCATCGTTAAAAGCTAGAACCTCCAAAAACATTGTACTATCTTAATAAAAGTGGATAAATATTGCTCAAAAAGGAAAAAAACTACTCAAAGCACACTGTAAGAGACTTATTTTGCACTTTAAAAACACTCAAAATTTGAAAAAAGAATAGATTTTGTCCTTTCTTGAACACAGATTTTCCTAATATTTAGCATTAATTCCATTATTTTGTAGCGTTACAAATAAAATGCTATGGAAAAACAAATGGATTTGTATGACTCCTGGGTCCTACCTGAAACACACAATTCTATATAAACTTTTCCTCTAGCATTTATAAATATTCGACAGTACTGATTTTAATATATTATTTAGGTATAGCGATAAGAAAGGTAAGATTGCATTTAAAAGGTAATAGTAAGAAGGTAAAAAGAGAAATAAAAGAAAACGTAGGGTTTGTTTTTCTTTTATAGGTAAACAAGATTGTAGATGGGTAACCTTAAAATTGTAGATTAATTAGAAAATATTTATGAAGAAACTACTAACAGTAATGGCCTTTTCGGTCGGTTTATTCGCAAATGCTCAAACCGGCAACTTATTTAAACCAGTAAAAGAGGTAGCGTTACGTACTCCATCGGTACCTATCGTTGTTTCAGATCCTCACTTCTCTATCTGGTCTCCCTATGATAAATTAATGGAAGGAAGTACAGAACACTGGACTACAGCTAAGAAACCATTAGTAGGGGCTTTACGCGTAGATGGTAAAGTGTATCGTTTCCTGGGTAAAGATCAAGTAGCTTTAATACCTATTGCTCCCATGACAAATGTGGAACGTTGGGAGGCTGCATATACTAATAGTCAACCAGCAAATGGATGGCAAGAATTCCAGTTTGATGATAGTAGTTGGAAAAAAGGTAAAGCAGCTTTCGGTAGCCGTGATATGCCACGTGTTCGCACAGAATGGAAAGGAGATAATACAGATATTTATATCCGCCGTACATTTGAAATAAATGATTTGGATTTAACAGAGAATATTTTTCTTATTTATTCTCATGACGATGTATTCGAATTATATTTAAATGGAGAAAAACTGGTTGCTACAGATCTCGTATGGAAGAATAATGTAAACCTAAAACTTTCAGATGAAGCCAAGAAAAAACTTCGTAATGGCAAAAATGTGATTGCAGCGCATTGTCATAACACAACTGGAGGATCTTATGTGGATTTTGGTTTATATCGTGAAAAGAAAAATGCAGTAACATTTGAAAATGAGGCTGTACAGAAATCGGTAGATGTACTAGCCACTTCCAGTTACTATACATTCACCTGCGGACCTGTCGAATTAGATGTTGTATTTACAGCGCCTCAATTGATAGATGACTTGGATTTGTTGTCAACTCCGATTAACTACATCTCCTATCGCGTGTGTCCTCTTGATAAAAAAGAGCATGATGTACAATTCTATATAGAAACGACTCCGGTATTAGCAGTGAATGAGACTACTCAGCCTACTATTGCACGTACATTATCGAAAAATGGTATTAGTTATGTAGAAGCTGGCACCATCAACCAGCCGATATGTGATCGTAAAGGTGATTTGATTTGTGCTGACTGGGGATATGTATATCTTGGTAGTGTAAATGGAGCAGGAAAATCTATAAGTTTGGGTGACTATAGCGGAATGAAGGAAGCTTTTGTTAAAAATGGGACTTTAGCTTCAAGTAAGACCAAATGGATTACTCGTCGGGAAGAAAATACTCCTGCAATGGCTTATGTACATAATTTTGGAACTGTTACCAAAGATGGTAAAGATGGTTTCTTGATGATCGGTTATGATGACATTTATTCCATTGAATATATGTATGAGAAACGTATGGGATATTGGAAGCATGATGGTAAAGTAACGATTTTTGAAGCTTTCGAAAAACTAAGAGATAACTATCAATCCATCATGGAGCGTTGTCGTGCACTTGATGAGCTTATTTATAACGATGCAGAAAAAGCAGGTGGTAAAAAATATGCAGAAATATGCTCTGCAGCCTATCGTCAAGTTATTTCTGCTCACAAACTATTTACAGACAAAGAAGGCAATCTGATGTGGTTCTCTAAAGAGAATAACAGTAATGGTTGTATCAATACAGTCGACCTGACCTATCCGTCTGCTCCCCTGTTTTTGGTCTATAATCCTGATTTACAAAAGGCAATGATGACTAGTATCTTTGAATATAGTGCTAGCGGTCGCTGGGATAAACCTTTCGCAGCACATGACCTTGGCACTTATCCAATAGCTAATGGACAAGTTTATGGTGGTGACATGCCGATTGAAGAAAGTGGTAATATGGTGATTCTAACTGCAGCTATTTCGAAAATTGAAGGTAATGCAGATTATGCTAAGAAATATTGGGACATTCTAACGACATGGACCAATTATTTAGTAGAGTATGGACAGGACCCGGAAAACCAACTTTGCACGGATGACTTCGCCGGACATTGGGCTCATAATGCCAATCTTTCCGTGAAAGCGATCATGGNACGGATGACTTCGCCGGACATTGGGCTCATAATGCCAATCTTTCCGTGAAAGCGATCATGGGAGTGGCCGGATACAGCGAAATGGCTCGGATGCTCGGATTAAATGATGTAGCAGACAAATATGCGGCTATAGCCAAGAAAATGGCGGTGAAATGGGAAGAAATGGCGAATGAGGGTGATCATTACCGTCTGGCTTTTGACCGTAAAGATACCTGGAGTCAAAAATATAACATGGTTTGGGATAAGTTATGGAACCTGAATTTATTTCCTAACAATGTAATCGGAAAAGAAATAAACTATTATTTGACCAAACAGAATCCTTATGGACTTCCTCTGGATTCGCGTAAAGAATACACAAAATCTGACTGGATCATGTGGACAGCGGCTATGTCCCCGGATAAGGATACTTTCCAACGATTCTCTGATCCAGTCTATAAATATATCAATGAAACAGTATCTCGTGTACCTATCAGTGACTGGCACCATACAGACAGCGGACGATGGGTTGGCTTTAGAGCTCGTTCGGTGATTGGAGGATACTGGATGAAGGTATTAATGGATAAAGTTCAGAATAATCAATAATTTAAATCTAGTGTATTATGAAATGTAAAACTATGAAACATGGGAGCATAGGGTTACAGTGTATGATGTTGGCATTCGTTTTTGCAGTCTGTTTTACTGGCTGCAAAGATAGCAAAGACGAGACATCAGCACCTTATGATCCGAATCAGCCAGTAGAGGTAACTGATTTCACACCCAAGTCGGGAGGTGGAAAGAAGAAGATGATTATCTATGGCAGTAATTTTGGCACAGATCCTTCTCTTGTTTCCGTTAAGGTAGGTGGAAAAGAAGCTATTGTTATTAGTGCTAAAGGTACTAGTATTTACTGTTCTACGCCGGAAAGCTGTTTCGAAGGAACTATTGAAGTAAAAGTGGGTGAGCAAACTGTGATAGCATCTGAAAAATATCAGTACGAACCGCAAATGGTAGTAACAGACTTATGCGGTGATGTAGATGAATTGGGTGAGGGAAATATTGTAGAAACAGGTCCGTTTGACGATTGTGGAAAGATAGATTATCCTTTTTGGTTTTCTTTCGATCCTCAACATTCTAATATCCTTTATTTGTCTCAAAATAATGGGCTTTTGAGGGTGCTGGATCTGGAACAAGAAATGATCTATACCAAGAAGCTAGATAATATTAACCGCGCAACTACTATTACATGGACTAATGATGATGATATGATATTGGCGGCTCCCCAAAATGGTGGTGCTAAGAATAGAAACAATATTATTTTAAAGCGTGAAAGCAGTACAGACGGGCAGGATTTCAAAGAGTCCAGTTGGGTAGCTTTGGCGCGTGGTAATGCTTGCAATGGGTCTATGGTACTTCCACAAACGGGAGAGCTTTACTTCAATCATCGTGCAACAGGCAATGTGTACAGATATAATTTTGAAGAAAACGGCTATAATAACAATCCGGAAGTTCCTGGTGGAGCAGGGTTGAATGAACTTTTGGCATTTAGTGTACCTAATCAGACGGTTGACTTTAGTATGGTTCCTCATCCAACAGGTAAATATGTTTATATCATCATGCATGAATCGCATTATATACTTCGTTCCAATTACGATGAAGAAACTAAAAAGTTGGTAACTCCGTATATTGTATGTGGGCAATCCGGCCAGGCAGATTATAAGGATCTTGTAGGTATCAATGCGCGTATCAATAAGCCTGGCCAAGGTGTCTTTGTGCTCAATGAAGAGTATAAGGCAGCCAACAAAGATGATTGGTATGACTTCTATTTTGCAGATAAAGAAAATCATTGTATTCGAATCTTGACTCCGGATGGGGTGGTTTCTACGTTTGCCGGACGCGGTTCTGCTTCTGCAAGTAGCTATAAATGGGGTAAGCAAAATGGAGAAGTACGTGAGAGAGCACGCTTTAATCAACCGGTGGCTTTGGCTTACAATGAGGCAACAAAGACTTTCTATGTAGGTGATTCGGGAAATTATAAGATTCGGAAGATTGCCAAAGAACAGGCCCCTGATGATTTAGGCGGAGAAGAATCCAATGACAATCAAAACCAAGAAAATCAATAAAAAGAAGAACACATGAGAATAAAAGAATTTATTACGATTTGTCTGTTATTAGTCTCTGTTTCCCTTTTTGCTCAAGAGAAGACAATTGAGGTAACAGGAGTCGTGACGGACACGAATAAAGAACCATTGGTTGGTGTCAATGTGACAGTGAAGGATAAACCTGGTTTAGGAGCGATAACGGATATCAACGGACGTTACAAAATAAATATTGAGGAATTTTCTCGTTTGGTATTTTCATATATTGGTTTTGATACGCAAGAGATATTAGTGAAACGTCAGAGTTTGGTTAATGTATCGATGAAAGAATCGGATGCTAGGGAAATTGATGAAGTTGTAATCACTGGTACAGGAGCACAGAAGAAATTAACAGTGACTGGTGCGGTGACGAATGTAGATGTAGAAGTATTAAAGTCAAATCCTTCAGCAAATCTTTCTAATGCATTGGCTGGAAATGTGTCAGGTGTTCTTGCCATGCAGACTTCCGGACAACCGGGTGTAAATACTTCTGAATTCTGGATTCGAGGTATTTCCACTTTTGGAGCCAATAGCTCTGCATTAGTGCTGGTTGATGGTTTTGAACGCGATTTGGATGAGATCAATATTGAAGATATCGAATCCTTTTCTGTATTGAAAGATGCTTCTACGACGGCGATTTATGGTCCTCGTGGTGCAAATGGTGTAGTACTGATCACCACTAAACATGGTAAGGAAGGCAAGATCAAGATTAATGCCAAAGTAGAGACTTCTTATAATGCCCGCACTATTACTCCGGAATTTGCGGATGGTTACAGTTATGCCATGTTGATGAATGAAGCGCGAATTACTCGTAACCAAGAGAGAATTTATCAAGAGGATGAAATGGAAATTCTGCGATTGGGGCTTGATCCGGATTTATATCCGAATGTTGACTGGATGGATGTGTTGTTAAAAGATGGAGCCATGACCTATCGTGCCAATCTGAATATGAGTGGTGGTGGTAGTACGGCACGTTATTTTGTATCGCTTAGTTATGTGAATGAAGAGGGAATGTACAAAACAGACGAGTCCATGCGTAAGGATTACAATACCAATCCTAGCAGTCAGCGTTGGAATTACCGTTTGAATACGGATATTGATGTAACAAAGACTACTCTTGTAAAAGTTGGTGTATCCGGTTCGCTAAAGAAGCGTAATGCACCGGGACAGGGCTCTAATGTCTGGACTTCATTAATGGGGCAGAATCCGGTCAGTATTCCTGTTATGTACTCTAATGGTTACATTCCTGCACATGGAGTAGAAGATAATCGCAAAAATCCTTGGGTACTTGCTACACAGACTGGATATAAAGAAATCTGGAATAATAAGATTCAGACAAATATTTCTCTGGAGCAAAAGCTGGACTTCATTACCAAAGGCTTACGCTTTGAAGGCCGTTTCGGATTTGATACGAATAATCAGAGTGAAATAAACCGGATAAGAATGCCGGAGACATGGCGCGCCCAAAGAGAACGTGACGATGACGGGAACCTGATTTTCAAGCAACAAAGTGCCGAGAGACCAATGGAACAGACGAGTTCTTCCACTGGTGAGCGCCGTGAATTTTTAGAGGCCTATTTGCAATATAATCGTGCATTCAAAGCACATCACGTAGGTGGTACTTTAAAATATAGCCAGGATGCTTATCGGACCACAGTAGATATTGGAACAGATGTAAAAAATGGTATTGCCAAACGTCACATGGGATTGGCGGGGCGTGCCAGTTATAACTGGAATTATCGCTACTTTGCCGATTTTAATTTTGGTTATAATGGTTCGGAGAATTTTGCTGACGGGCATCGTTTCGGTTTTTTTCCAGCCTTTTCTTTAGCTTGGAATATAGCAGAAGAGAAATTTGTTAAAAAACATCTGAAATGGATGAATATGTTCAAGTTACGTTACTCTTATGGTAAGGTTGGTAATGATAAGATGGATGTACGTTTCCCTTATTTGTATACTATCAAGGATGATGGAAGTGGTTGGACTTGGAGTGATTATGGTTCTACGGATAATGTATATACAGGAATGCAGTATACACAGTTGGCCTCTAACAATGTCACCTGGGAAATTGCAACCAAGCATGATGCGGGTGTAGACTTATCTTTATTCAATGATAAGTTTACGGCTACTGTAGATTATTTTCATGAACAGCGTGATGGCATCTATATGGAACGTAAATATCTACCAGGTATTGTGGGGGTGAATAGTAATCCAAAAGCGAATGTGGGAAGTGTCCGGTCGAAAGGTTTCGACGGCAATTTTGCCTACAAGCAGAAGATAGGAAAAGTCAATTTGACTGTTCGTGGTAATTTTACTTACAGCAAAAATGAAATTCTGGAAAAAGATGAGATGAACGCAGTTTATCCTTATCAAAAAGAGGCTGGCTACAGGGTTAATCAGGCAAAGGGATTAATAGCTTTAGGATTGTTTAAGGATTACGATGATATACGAAATAGTCCGCAGCAGACTAATTGGGGAAAGGTACAACCGGGTGACATCAAATATAAAGACGTCAATGGGGATGGAATCATTAATGCTAGTGATGAAGTGGCCATTGGTGCGACAACAAAGCCTAACTTGATATATGGTTTTGGTATTTCTGCACAGTGGAAAGGTTTTGATTTTAATGCTCACTTCCAGGGAGCAGGCAAGTCTTCATTCTTCATTAATGGTTCTACTGTATATGCCTTTAAGGATAGTCAGTGGGGAAATATTCTGACGAATTTAGTGAAAGATCGCTATGTCGATGCGGAGACAGCTGCCACATTGGGTATTCCGGCTAATGAGAATCCTAATGCTTCGTATCCTCGGCTTAGTTATGGAGGGAATGATAATAATTATAGAGCTTCTACCTATTGGCTCAGAGATGGATCTTATTTACGCTTGAAAACATTGGAAGTAGGTTATACATTGCCGAAATCAATTGTGAACAAGATGCGGTTTAACAAGATACGTGTATTTTTCATTGGTACCAATATCTTGACGTTTGCTAAATTTAAAGAATGGGATCCGGAAATGGGAGTCTCTAACGGTGAGAAATATCCGCTTGCTAAGACGTTTACTTTGGGATTAACTGTGAATATCTAATTAAATGCATGAAAAATGAGAAAGATATATAAACTGTATATTGGTATTATGTTGAGTGCGATTGCCGTCGCTTGTTCGGATAAACTCGACTCTGACAAATATTTCAAAGACCGCCGGTCTTTGGAGGATGTTTTTACTGACAAGGAATCTACGGAAGAATGGTTGGCGAATGCCTATTCCTATTTAGGTGGATACAATCTGGAAGTATCTAACATGCTTAATACAATCACTAATTTCGCCGATGATATTTATTTCGGTGGGAATAGTCTTGATGCGTACAAGACATTCAAGACTGGTACTTATGATGAAGGTTACCGGCATTCGTGGGGGGATAGTTATAAAGGTATTCGTCAAGCGTCTATCTTCATTCAGAATATTGACATGAATACGAAATATACGGAAGAAGAGAGAGCCGATCTGAAAGCGCAAGCCCGTTTCGTGCGTGCGTATTATTATTGGTTATTACTACGTAAATACGGTCCTGTACCCTTATTGCCAGATGATGGACTTGACTATACTGCCGATTATGATGATTTGGAAATTCAGCGTAATTCGTATGATGAATGTGTGGAATACATCGAATCGGAGATGTGCCTGGCAGCCAAAGACCTGCCTCTGGCCCGGGCCATTAATCAGGTGGCACGTCCCACGCGAGGAGCAGCATTGGCAGCTCGTGCCAGAGCATTGGTATATTCGGCAAGCCCTATCAATAATCCACGTCCGGGAGATCCTGATAAATTTTCGGATTTGGTAGATTATGAAGGAAGATGTCTGATGTCTCAGGAATATAATGAATACAAATGGGCTAGAGCTGCAGCTGCGGCAAGAGATGTGATGGAACTTCCCGGAGAAAATAACGGGCGTCGTTATGAACTTTACCATAAGAAAGCAACTAATATTGCTGAACCCGGATATCCTGCTACCATTGCTCCTTATCAGGATAAGGACTTTTCAACAAAGACATGGAATGAAGGTGGATATAGTGATATAGACCCTTATGAGTCTTATCGTGCTGTTTTTAATGGTTCATTAGCGATGTACCAAAATCCGGAGTTGATTTTCAGCCGTGGGCGTAATCAGGGAGCCAATAGTATTGCTGAAATGGTGAAACTTCAAATGCCGAAAACTTTGGGTGGAGGAAGTAATGCGTATGGCATGACACAGAAGATGTGTGACGCTTATTATATGGCAAATGGAGACGAATTTAGCAGAGAACATTTTAAAGAAGAGTACCCTTACGGCACACGTTTTGTCACTAAAGAGGAGGTTGAGGCAGGTACATACCCTCAACTAAAAGAAGGGGTGTATAAGGAATATGCCAACCGAGAACCACGTTTTTATGCTTCGGTTTCTTATAATGGCTGTGTGTGGGCTTTACTGAAAAATGCAGAGACAACGGACTATAAGAATGACGTTGAGAAACAAGTCAACTATTATTACGGTATCAATACGGACGGTTTCTCCGGTACTGGTGTTTATTTACGATCTGGCATCGGTATCATGAAGTATGTACACCCGGATGATACGAATCGTAAGGAAATAAAAGCAAAAGCAGAACCTGCCATTCGTTTTGCCGAAATTTTATTGATCTATGCCGAAGCCTTGAATGAGTTGGAGGATGGATCTTCATATGACATAGCATCATGGGATGGTTCTACCAGTTATTCCGTCAAACGTGATATTGATGAAATGAAAAAAGGTATCAGACAGATACGTCGCCGTGCGGGTGTACCCGATTATACCATGTCGGAGTACCAAGATCGGGATGTATTCCGCAAGAAGCTGAAACGTGAACGTCAAATTGAACTCATGGCCGAAGGGCAGCGTTATTTTGATTTACGTAGATGGAAAGATGCAGAAGTGGAAGAGTCCAAGAAAAACTACGGATGTAATTTCTATATGTCGGATACGGAGGAGCAGAGAGAACAATTCTATACTCCGATTGAAATTGCAGACTTACCTACTGCCTTCTCGCGTAAGCTCTATTTCTGGCCTATCAGCCACGATGAGCTGAAACGTAATAAACGGTTGACGCAGAACCCGGGATGGACATACAATGATTAATCTCCTAATAAGAATATGATATGAAGAATATATATATTTATTTAAGTTTATTGGCTGTCATCGTCTTGGGAACCGCTTGTAATAATGAGTGGGAAGATGAGCAGTATGAACAATACGTATCTTTCAAAGCACCTATCGCTTCAGGAGGCGATGGTGTTACTACCATCTACGTCAGATATAAGGATAATGGAAAAGTGACTTATCAGCTGCCTGTCATTATCAGTGGCTCTACAGTGAATGGACAAGACCGAGATATACATATAGCAGTGGATAAGGACACATTGAAAACGTTGAATATCGAGCGCTTTAGTCTTTATCGTCCGGAATTGTGGTATACGGAAATGGAGGAAGATAAATATGAATTTCCCGAAACGGTACATATTCCTGCCGGTTCGTGCGTAGAACAATTAAATATTGATTTTAATCTACAAGGCATTGATATGTTGGAGAAATGGGTTTTACCGTTAACTATTGTTGATGATGGAGCCTATGATTATCAAAGTCATCCACGTAAGAACTATGCAAAAGCTTTGTTGAAGGTAGTACCTTTTAATGATTATTCCGGTTCGTACACGGCTTCTTCCATGAAAGTGTACACTTATATAAATGGTAAGCCTGATACGAATGCAAGAACGACGAACAAGCGTACAGGATATGTGATAGATAACAATTCCGTATTCTTTTATGCCGGTCTGATTAATGAGGATATGGATAAAGACATACGTAAGAAGTACAAAATCAATGTACACTTCAGAGAAGATGGAACATTGGATATGAAGCCGGACGATCCCAATAATGAAATGGAATTTGAATTAATAGGAACACCTATCTATAGTAGTACATCGATTATGGATGCTACACGCCCTTATTTGGAACGTCGTTATGTTCAAATCATGTTTGAATATGATTTCCAGGATTTTACCTATGGTGGAAGTGATACGGAAGTTATCCCTATCAAATATAGAGTGGAAGGAAGCATGACGCTACAACGGAATATCAATACACAGATTCCGGACGAAGACCAGCAAATAGAATGGTAATCTTATAAATGAGTGGAGATAGGGAAGATATAGGAATAATATCTTCCCTATTTTGTTTATATATGGGTTTAGATTAGCTGTTCCTCATCTTTGTTTACCTGTTTTTTTCCTTTATTGATTTGTATTTTTCCCTTTCTCTTAAAAAACCTCCCTACTTTTGTTCTGTAAGTCAGTCACACGAAACCGACAAAAAGTACAGTTAATTAAATCAGAATAATTATGAACATCAAAAAACATTTGCCTTGGTTGGGAGCTTTATTACCCGTAGCCAGTATGCAGGCAGAGACAAAACCTAATGTAGTCGTCATTTATATAGATGACATGGGAATCGGGGATATCGGTTGTTATGGGGGTAAGTTTGTTCCTACTCCGAATATTGATAAGATAGCGCAGGACGGATTGTTATTCAATCAGTATTACTCGTCCGCACCAGTCAGCTCACCTTCACGTTGCGGATTGACAACAGGCAAATTTCCCATAGAAGTAGGAATTAATACCTTTTTAAATAATAAAGCCAGCAACAAAAAGTGTGAACAACGTAACTTTTTGAGTGACAAGAATCCTTCCATGGCACGCGCTTTTCAAAATGCAGGTTATGCTACCGGACATATAGGTAAATGGCATATGGGAGGTGGACGCGACGTGCACAATGCACCTTCTATTAAGAATTATGGTTTTGACGAATATATATCAACGTATGAAAGTCCGGATCCGGAACCGGCAATTACTGCTACGAACTGGATATGGTCGGCTAAAGACAGTGTAAAACGCTGGAGACGTACCGAATACTTTGTAGATAAAAGTATTGAGTTTGTAAAAAAGCATAAAGGCGAACCTTTCTTCCTAAACCTATGGCCGGATGATATGCATACCCCTTGGGTACCGGAATTCAAACAAAAGGAAAGAAAAAGCTGGGAAACACAAGAAGCATTTGCTCC
>NZ_CP083673.1:1815931-1999434 GCF_025914115.1 Bacteroides sp. DH3716P
ACATCAAAAGCAAAAGCGTAACGACCACTCTTTCAGTTGAATCGCTACGCTTTTCTCAAATTTACTTTTTAGCTATCTGTTTATTTTAGCAAACTATATAGAATCGCGGAGACGCTTACGGCTGCAATTTGATTTGATTCACGATGAAGAGCAGGTGAAGGGGCGGCTATTCACCTACAAACTGCTTGTTTATCGGCCATACAGAAGAAAAGTGAAGGAGCTGGAAGAATTGGACGTATTATAGAGAAAGAGCATTGAATGATTCAAAACTATATAAATCTGAATTCTTCTTTTTTGTTGGTATCGTAAAAGATTACTATTCAGCAAACTTTTGTAACTTCGGTATGTTTTTCAGGAAAGTATTAAGATATAATATCTGGTAGATAAGTCATTAATATACCTCCAAACGTGGCGTCGATGCACGCATTTTGATTTCCGCATCCAACACGATTGAATGATTGGGAGATGCCGGATCTTTGATTTTCTCTAAAATAAGTTCGGCAGCTTTTTTCCCCATCTGGTACAAAGGCGGTTCTACTGTAGTCAATTTGGGATAGACTATGTTGGAAAGTTCAGTTCCTGAAAAACTGGCTACGGCGATTTCTTCGGGTATTTTTTTTCCAAGTTCTCTCAATCTGTTCATGGCTCCAATAGCCAATGTTTCCGTAAAAGCGAAAATAGCATTGAAAGGAATATTTCTTTCCACTAATATATCCGCTGCTTTTTTCCCTTCCTCAAAAGTCATACCGGTTTTTATCAGCATATTATTCTTATCAAAAGGAATCCCGAATTTAGCCAAAGCGTCTTTGTATCCTCTGACACGTTCTATGGAGTTGTAAATATCGTCCGGTCCCTGTATATGAACAATCTGTTTGCGTCCGCTTCGGATCAGACTTTCTACGAGAAAGAATGACTTCATATAATCGTCCACTATTACCTGCGGAACTTCAAGTCCATAGGGAATACGATCATAGAACACCATAGGCATTCCCGCTTGCTGCAAACGAGCATATTCCTCCTTATTCCTTTTATAACTGCAAAGGCAGATGATGATGCCATCCACCATGAATCCTTCCATCAGTTGCAGGTTCTCTTTTTCTTTTTCCGGATCTCCTCCCGACTCTGCAATAATCACCTTTATATTTTTGGTGTGAAGCACTTCTTGTATTCCGTTTATTACTCGTGAAGCAAACGGCGTAACCATTTCAGGAACGATCACCCCCACGGTATTGGTATGTCCGTATTTAAGGTTGATTGCTACAGGGTTTGGTCTATATCCCAATCTTTTAGCTGCTTCTATCACCTTTTCTTTCGTTTCTTTACGGATATTCTTGTCATCCCCCAATGCACGAGATACAGTGGAGACGGATATTGATAAATGTCGAGCGATGTCTTTTATGGTTATATACTTCATGCTGAATGATTGTTTAAATCAAAGCAAAGATATTGATTTCAAACAATAAATCCTAATATTGGAGTAAAATACGAATCCCATTTGCCTTTGTGTAATGCTTTTGTAACGTTTGCAGATTTTGGGAACGTTCCCGCAATCGTTTGCAGGCAAAAGAGTTAGGAAAAAACTTTTTTTCAAGCTCTTGTTCTTTATCTTTGCTACATCAACATGATGTCGAACTAAAGAAAAAGAACTATGAAAACACACCTCTTTTCTTATAAGTGCGGTCGAAAGCACATCAAAGTTTACCATCTATTTGAATTGGTAATAATTAAAGGATAAAAAACGGTCATGGACAAGAAAGTACGAAGTATAGAAATTTCGAAACGGGTTCCAATTGTGGGCAACTATGATGTAGTTGTCTGCGGTGGCGGACCAGCTGGTTTCATTGCGGCCATTGCGGCTGCTCGCAGTGGTGCGAAAACTGCTGTTGTGGAACAATATGGTTTTTTAGGTGGAATGGCAACAATGGGGCTTGTTACTCCTTTGAGTGTTTTCACCTATAATAATGAAAAGGTGATAGGCGGTATTCCATGGGAGTTTATCGAACGGCTGGAGAAGATGGGAGGCTGTATCATTGAGAAACCTCTTGGCAATGTAGCTTTTGATCCGGAGCTTTACAAGCTTTTATGCCAGCAAATGATACTGGAAGCCGGTGTGGATATGTATATGCACTCTTACTTAAGCGGTTGTCAGGCAAAAGACGGCAAAATATCCTGTATCTTCTTTGAGAATAAGAATGGGACAGAGGCCATAAGTGCCGATATGTATATCGACTGCACTGGGGATGGTGACCTTGCCGCTATGGCGGGTGTTCCGATGCAAACTGATGAATGTAAACCGCTGCAACCTCTTTCCACCTATTTTATATTAGGAGGTGTGGATACAGATTCGCCCATGATAATTGATGCCATGCACCATAATAAACAAGGGCAGAATTGTCATTGCATTGCAGTTCGTGAGAAACTTCTAGCAATGAAAGAGAAGCTTGGCATCCCCGAGTTTGGAGGTCCTTGGTTTTGCACCACTCTTCGTCCGGGCGAAGTAACGGTTAATATGACCCGTACTGCAGGAAATGCCATCGATAATAGAAATTTTACCGCAGCGGAATGTCGCTTACGGGAAGATGTATTTAAAATAGCACGAATCTTTAAAGAGAACTTTGAAGAGTTTAAAAACAGTTATGTGACGACCGTCGCCGTACATGCCGGTATTCGTGAGACACGTCGTATCAAAGGTGTACATACCATTACAGCAGAAGAATATGTGAATGCTTATAAGTATCCTGATAGCATATCACGCGGCGCACATCCTATAGATATCCATGTCGCTGCAGGTGCGGAACAGAGCGTAACTTTCCTTAAAAAAGCGGCGTATGTACCTTATCGCGCTCTTATAGCTGAAGATTTTCCGAATCTGCTCGTAGCGGGACGCTGTATTAGTGCCGATAAGACTTCCTTTGCGTCACTTCGCGTTCAGGCAAGTTGTATGGGGGTAGGACAAGCCGCAGGAGTAGCAGCCGCACAATGTATAAAGGCAGGTGTGACCGTACAAAAGGCTGATATTCACAATCTCATAGAGGAATTGAAGAAACTTGGAGCAATTATATAAAGAAGAACCAGAATATGGAACAGTTAGATTATATTATTATTTTACTCTACTTTCTCGGACTGATTGCCGTGAGTGTTGTGATGTCCCGGAAAATCAAAAACTCCGAAGATATGTTTATTGCCGGGCGAAATTCTTCGTGGTGGCTGTCGGGAGTCTCTTCCTACATGACTATCTTCTCGGCAAGTACCTTTGTCGTTTGGGGAGGCGTTGCTTATAAATCGGGACTTGTTGCGGTAGTTGTTGCACTTTGTCTTGGCATAGCATCGTTTATTGTCGGTAAATGGATCTCGGGCAAATGGCGGGAGCTACGTATTAAATCGCCGGGAGAATTCCTTACCATCCGGTTCGGACACCGCACGGTGAGTTTTTACACAATTTCAGGAATTATAGCCCGTGCGGTGCATACGGCAGTGTCTCTGTATGCGGTAGCGGTTGTGATGTGTGCATTAATCAAAGTTGATGGTGGCAGTATTTTTGCAAGTACGGGTATGATGGGTGATTCACCGATGGGTTACCTAAGTATTTGGTGGGCGCTTCTTATCCTTGGTGCCATCGCTCTTGGATACACCATTGCCGGAGGATTTCTTGCGGTACTAATGACTGATGTAATTCAGTTCGGAGTACTTCTGGCCGTGGTTGTATTTATGATACCTCTTTCATTTAACGCGGTAGGAGGCGTAAGTGCATTTATTGATAAGGCCAGTGAGATACCGGGATTCTTCTCGGGCACATCTCCGACCTATACATGGGGGTGGCTTTTACTGTGGATATTTCTCAATGTGTCTATGATTGGCGGTGACTGGCCGTTTGTACAGCGATACATAAGCGTGCCTACTACAAGAGACGCAAAAAAGAGTACTTATTTAATCGGAATTCTTTATATCGTCACTCCTCTCATCTGGTATCTTCCTACCATGATTTATCGTGTGATGGAACCCGGACTTGCGCTTGATTTGGATGCAACCACAATGACTTTCAACGGCGAACACGCTTATGTGAATATGAGCAAACTCGTGCTCATGAAAGGAATGGTCGGCATGATGTTGGCAGCGATGCTATCGGCCACATTGAGTAATGTTTCGGGTATTTTGAATGTATATGCCAATGTATATACTTATGATATTTGGGGACACAAAGAGAAAAACCGTCAGGCAAATGAGAAAAAGCGTATCAAGGTAGGACGTCTCTTCACATTTGTCTTTGGACTTGTGATTATCGCTTTGTCAATGCTCATTCCTTTTGCCGGAGGTGCCGAAAAGGTGGTAGTAACTCTTCTTACTATGGTGATGTGTCCTTTATACATTCCGTCAATATGGGGACTGTTCTCGAAGCGGCTGACAGGCAACCAACTTATTTCTGCAATGATTCTTACCTGGCTCGTTGGTATTATGGCTCGCGTCATAATTCCCGCCTCCGTTATTAGTCCAAGCCTTATAGAGTCAGTTGCCGGTTGTGTACTTCCTGTACTTATCCTTGCAATTATGGAAGTTTGGTCGGCACGTAAAAAGTATGAAGACAATGGTTATCAAGCCATTTGTGAATATACTGATCCTGAAGCCGATCGCGAACCGACATTAAAGGAGAAGAAAGCGGTATTAATCTATTCGCATTTGGCTGTTAACTGCTTCTGTATTACCATTGGTGTCGTTGCGCTCTTACTGACAGGTCTGCTTATTGCTGGAGATCCGAAGACCCTTGCGGTCAAAGGAATTGTGATAGGAAGTATCATACTGATGATTGCCATGATACTTGCTTATGTGATATACAGAATTATATATGCAAGACGTCTGAAAATGTCTAGCTAGTCAATTATTAATAACCCTAAATACTAATCAAATGAATCTAAAGATGTTATTGTTTGCAAGTGTGTCGCTTGTGCTTTTTGCATCTTGTCATAACTCGGATGATCCGTATATGACACTCGCGACAAAGACACTTGATGTAGAAGCAGAAGGTGGACTTTTCACTGTTGACCTTTCATCTAATGTCTATTACAGAGTCAATAACGATTGCCAGACCGATGGAAGCGATAGCCATTGGGCAGTTGTTGATTCGCATGAGACACAAGGTGAGATTACTAAGTTTACAATCAAAGTCTCTGAAAATTCATCGACTAGTTCACGTGTCGGTACCATTCGTTTCATTGGCGATGATGTAACTCCTCTAAAGCTGGTTATTACCCAAAAAATGATTGTTCCGAAAGGTATCAGTCCTATCACCGAATCGATTGACGCAACTACAACAGAATCCTCATTCAAAGTCTTTGGCGATAAGGAGTGGAAGGCTGTATGTGCAGATGCGGATGTGACCGTTTCTCCTGCAAATGGGGTAGGCGAATGTGATATTAAACTTACTTTCCCGGAGAACAAGACATTTGCCAAAAGGACAATTAAAGTAACGGTAACCGTCCAGGATGATACAGACTATACCTATACTCTTGTACAAGATGTTTTCTCGGGCATTTTGGCTGATTGGGACTTGAATAGTTTAACTGCCAACACAAGTGGAACATTTGCTGATGATGAGGCACAATCGGTATTCCCGGGAACCAATGGCAAGTATCTTGCTCCGAGTGCCGGAAGTGGTAAGATTGAGTATTGGGCATGTGACCGGACAGGTTATGTAGTGCAGAATGCCGTATGTGAGCGTGCAGTGGGTGGTAATGGTGACCCGTATGTGTCAGGAGCCGTTCCCGGTGATTATTGGTATGTCTATGGGGATATGAAAGGTACGGTTATTCCTGCCGGCACAAAGATTCACTTCTATTTTGTGACCAAATTAGGAACGATGTGTTCCAACTACTGGATGATTGAGTTCAAGGATGGAGAAGAATGGAAACCGGCTCTTCCGACTTCGACTCTTCAGGAAAGTGCGACAGAGACTTTGTCGGGTGCGCCTATCAATTATTCGGCAACTATTACTTACAATTTTGCGGGAATGTTGCTCGATAACAAAAATAATGGCGCATATATCCCTGCCGAAGGAATATTTACCACGACTAAGGATATGGATGAGATTGTGTTAAGATTTGGACAGGCAGGCCGTCTATGTCTTAATGGCGCCAAATTCGCTGGAAAGTATATAGACTGTACACACGCAAGCGGCCAGACACGTTTTTCAGCGCAACATCCGAGTAACCCTGAAACAGGTGAGGCAATCAGAGAATATAACGAACATGTATTGCTTGAAATCGTAGAATAAATAGTATGAAAAAAAGTATATTAAGCCTGTTATTGGCATGTTTCCTGCAAATCAATCTGGCTTTTGCACAGAATGTAATGAAGGGTGTCGTTAGCGATGCCAATGGTCCTCTTGTCGGAGTGGTGATCCACGATAAAGACAATGCAAAAGGTACTACCTCCGATATGTCGGGAAAGTATGCGCTCAATGGCGCTGAATCAGGCCATACAATAGAATTCCGTTATCTTGGTTATGTGACCGAGACTGTGGTATGGGATGGTAAAAGTGTAGTAAATATAAAACTTAAAGAGGATGCTGTACAACTTGAAGAGACGGTTGTTATCGGCTATGGATCTGTAAAAAAGAAAGATCTTACAGGTGCGGTTGGTGTAATCAACAGTTCGCTTATCGAGAAACAGAGTACGTCTCAACTTTCACAATCTTTGCAAGGACTGATTCCGGGACTGACGGTTACCCGTTCGAGCAGTATGCCGGGAGCGAGTGCTACGGTTCAGGTGCGTGGTGTGACAACAATGTCTGATTCGAGTCCGCTTATCCTTGTCGATGGTATGATGGTCAGTAGCCTCGACAATATAGCAAGCGAAGACGTACAGCAGATTACTGTACTTAAAGATGCAGCTTCTGCATCCATCTATGGTGCCCGTGCTGCTGCCGGTGTTATCTTGATAACGACCAAGGAGGCAACCGAGGGACAGCTTTCGATCGGTTATAACGGAGAGATTTCGTTGTCTTCTCCTACCGAATTTCCGAAATTCCTGACAGACCCTTATCACTACATGACAATGTACAATGAATGGTCGTGGAACGATGCCGGTAATCCTGCGGGAGGCGAGTTTGCCAACTATTCACAGGACTACATCGACAACTATGCTACCAACAACAGATATGATCCCATTCAATATCCTATCTATGATTGGAAAGACGCTATTCTTTCGAATACCGCTATGCGCCATAAGCACAACTTGACCATGACGTATGGCAACAAGGTAATCAAGAGCCACACTTCCGCTACCTACGAAAATGCCGACGCTATCTATAAAGGTTCAAACCACGAAAGAATCTCTATCCGTTCGCGTAATAATCTGAAGATTAGTGATAAGCTCTCCGGTTCTATCGATTTCTCGGTACGTTATGCCACGAAAAATGACCCGACTTCCGGTAGTCCGATTCGTGCAGCTTATATGTATCCTTCCATTTATTTGGGACTTTATCCGGACGGCCGTGTAGGTCCTGGTAAAGACGGCAGTCTTAGCAATACGCTTGCCGCCTTATTGGAAGGCGGAGAGAAGAAGACTGTATCCAACACAATGACCGGTAAATTCTCGTTGAGCTATAAGCCCATAAAAGATTTGACCCTTACTGCCAATCTGACTCCTACCGTCGGAACTGTTTCGATCAAGGAGATGAAGAAAGCCATACCTGTTTACGATGCATACGAAACCGATGTTATGCTGGGATATGTTTCAGGATATACTTCCAATTCGTTAAGTGAAGAACGCCGTAACATCAAATCATTGGAGAAACAATTCATCGCTACATACGACAAGACCTTTAGCAAGGTACATAACTTCAATGCCATGGTCGGTTATGAAGATTATAGTTATACGTATGAAACGATGTCGGGATCGACCAACGATATATCTTTGTCTTCTTTCCCTTATCTTGATTTGGCGAACAAGAATGCTCTTGCCGTAGCCGGCAATTCTTATCAGAATGCATACCGTTCATTTTTTGGCCGTGTCATGTATAATTACGACAGCCGTTACTACCTCCAGCTCAATGCTCGTGAAGACGGATCTTCACGTTTTCACAAGGATCACCGTTGGGGATTCTTCCCGTCCGCATCGGTGGGTTGGGTCATCTCTAACGAGAAGTTCATGCAAAACATAACCCCGATAAACTATCTGAAGTTCCGTGCCTCTATCGGTACGCTCGGTAACGAGCGGATTGGAAATTATCCTTACCAGACATACATATCGTTCAATAATGCCATTATGTATGACAGTGCAGGTTCTACGCCCCAATCATCGATGTCTGCCGCTCAACAGGATTATGCGTATGAGAATATCCATTGGGAGAAAACACAGAGCTGGGATATAGGTGTGGATGCCGCTTTCTTTAACAATCGTCTTGACTTTAGCGCAGACTATTATTATAAGAAGACAACAGATATGCTCTTGTCGGTGGCAATCCCGTCGTTTACAGGTTATTCGGCACCTGACAGGAATGTAGGTAAAATGCATACCCGTGGTTGGGAAGTGAAACTCGGCTGGTCTGACCGTATCGGAGATGTAAGTTATGCGGTAAGTTTTAATATCTCTGATTACAAGTCTATAATAGATAATCTTAATGGCAAGCAGCAGTTTAACAGCGATGGTACCATTATTACTGAAGGTGCAGAATATAACTCCTGGTACGGATATAAGACTGCAGGTTTGTTCCAGACCGCAGAGGAAGTCAGTGAAAGCGCTCTGCTTTCGGCTTCTACCAAACCGGGTGATGTGAAATATGTAGATGTCAGCGGTCCGGACGGCACTCCTGACGGAATTATCAATGAGACATACGACCGTGTAGTACTTGGCAGCTCATTGCCACACTATCTATATGGAGGTTCTATTAGTTTGGGCTGGAAAGGTCTCTCTTTCTCCCTACTCTTCAATGGTGTCGGGAAACAACTTTCACGCCTCACCGAAAGTATGATTCGCCCCATGCAGGGACAATGGCTTCCGGCTCCGTCAGTCCTTCTGAACGACAATGGCAGCCGTAATTATTGGAGTGTATATAACACTGCAGAGCAGAACGCGGCAGTCAGCTATCCCCGTTTGAGCCATCAGGGCGGTGAATACAACAACTACAAAATGTCGGATTACTGGCTCAAGAGTAGTGCCTATATGCGTATAAAGAATATCAACGTTGGCTATACAGTTCCTAAAAAAATCGTCTCTAAAGTCGGAATCAAGGGACTTCGGGTGTACGTCAATATCGATGATCCATACTGCTTTGATAGTTATCTTTCGGGATGGGACCCTGAAGCAGGCGCTTCTACCTATATCACACGCACTTATACATTTGGAGTGGATATCAAATTCTAATGGAGTATGAAAAAATTACATAATATGAAAAAAATACATGTATTGATTTGCATGATAGCTCTTCTATCTGTAACTTCTTGTGTGAACCTCGATCTGAATCCTCCTTCAGCCGCATCCAGTGAAAACTGGTTCTCGTCACCGGAGGAAGTTCGAATCTCGTTGAACGATTTTTATCGCAGTACCTTCTTTGTTATAGAAGAAGGTTGGACGCTGGACCGTAATACGGATGACTGGGCGCAACGAACCAACATTTATACCATTGCGGCAGGTTCACTGAATGCGTCTTCTACAAGTAATCCTAACATCAAGACTGTTTGGAGTTACACGTATAAGAACATTAGTCGTGCCAACCGAATTTTGGAGGCACTCGACAAACTTGAAGGCAAATATTCCACCACTGAACTGAATACGCTTCGTGCCGAAGCCCGTTTTTTCAGAGCATTTGCTTATTCACGTTTGATTACTCTTTGGGGAGATGTTCCTTTCTACGTGACTTCGATTACTCCGGAGGAAGCATTTGAGATGGGGCGTACCGACAAAGCTGTCGTTCTGAAACAAATTTATGACGATTATGACTATGCCGCAGAAAATTTGCCGGTCGCAAATAATAATAGCGGCGCCACCCGTGTGGACAAAGGAACGGCTTATGCTTACAAGGCTCGTACCGCTCTCTATCAACACGACTACAGGACTGCCGCAAACGCTGCGCAAGACTGTATGGATCTGGAAGTATATGACTTGGCCCCTGATTATGGAGAACTTTTCCGCGACAAGACAAGAGGAAGCAAAGAAGTTATCTTCTCTGTTGCTCACTCAAGCGATCTTGAGTTGGATGAAAACGGTAAACCTACTACACAGGCTATCGGTTCCTTTATTGCCCGTTCGGCAGGCGGTACACATAATGCACAACCTTCGTGGGAACTTCTTGCTGTCTACGAAATGACGAATGGTAAGACGATTGATGAACCGGGCAGTGGCTTTGATCCTCACGATCCATTTGCCAACCGTGATCCCCGTTGCCTGGAAACATTTGCTGCTCCCGGCAGCCGTATCTATGGTATTGAGTGGAATCCTGCGCCGAACGCACTCGAAATAATGGACTATACGCAAAATCGTATGATTACAAATAAAGATTCCAAAGGCGGTTCAGATGCTTCCAACTGTGCTTACAATGGTTGTTGCCTGCGCAAAGGCGCGCAAGAGTCATGGCGTACTACTTTGTATAACGACAACCCCGTCATTCTCATGCGTTATGCCGATGTCTTGTTGATGTATGCCGAAGCTAAGATTGAACTGGGGGAGATTGACGCTACTGTCCTTGCTTGCATCAACGATGTCCGTGCCCGTGCTTATGGCACCACCCGTACACAAACCAACGACTATCCGTCCATCACGACAACCGATCAGACAGCATTGCGCAAAGTGCTCCGTCGTGAGCGTCGTGTGGAGTTTGCATGGGAAAATCTGCGCTATTTCGACTTGCTTCGTTGGCATCAGTTTGAGAATGCTTTCGGACACAATATGTACGGATTTACCCGTACAGCCAACAGGGCAAAGGAATACTTTGCGGCAGGCAACTGGTTTTGGCCGGAGGCTCCGACATTTGACAAAGACGGATTTCCTTCTTTTGAAGCGATGGCCGACGGAACCTATATCGTCCAGCATGGTGAACGTAAGTATGATGAGAAGATTTATTTGTGGCCATTGCCAAGTGATGATGTATTGATAATGAATGGCAAACTTGTTCAAAATCCAGGGTACTAACTTTATTAAATAAATGATATTATGAGCATTGGAGAAATTTTATTGCGCAGTCGCTATCAACCATTGAAAAGGGTGTTGAGCTATGATGTATTCAATACCGGCTTTAACGGTTGGATGACATTGATGCCTAACTTTACGGAATATCCCGATTTTGATGTTCCCAAGACATTGGTCAATAAAGACCAGTGGCCACCGGTCATGCTTAGTTCCGCTACTTTCAGGTATCCGGGCACTCACGGAGCTATGTCCGGCACTTACTCTCTTAAACTTTCGACAAGACCTGTTGCCGCTCCTTATACGGAGATTCCGGCGGAAGGTTGTCTGGGACATGCCATTAAGCGGCTTTCGTTCTCTCGTCCGGGCTGCAAATATTTGCAGATAGAATGTTGGTTTACATACACGGCGGAGCAGGATGTGGTGGATGGCGGTGACCGTCCGCAACCGGGTTTGCATGAGAGTTCCATCCGCGATTTTGGTATGGGATTCGATGTACAGGAGGGTGGAAAACGTTACCATGTAGGAATTCGCTATCTCAATGCAGTAGATGGCAAATTAATGCAGAAGTGGCAGTATGAACATTCCAATGAAGACATAACCGACCGCGATTGGGCTTATGGACTTGACGGAGACTGGTGTAAGAGGGGAGTCGATCCCTGGTGGTTCGGCCGCCGTTATCCTAATGGCGACCACGATGGGTTCAAGGATTTGAAAGATGGTCATCAGAAACTCATTTATAATGAAACCGACTGTAAACTCAATTGGCAATACATGCGTCTGAAACTTGACACAGAGCTTCGTGAATATGTAGAGTTCCAATGCCAGGACAAAATTTGGGATATGCGTGGCATTGCAGCCGATACCGTTGACGGATATGGACGCATCGACAATCTTATCAATCCTCTTTTCTGGGTGGGTACTGATACCAATCGTCGTGTATTCTTTTATATAGATTCTGTTGTTGTTTCACAAGAATAAAAGGAGGAATGTAATATATGAAAATGTTTAATGATTCCCATCTTGAGGTAAAGAAGTTCTTTAAAGGTACTTTCTTCACTCATCCTTACGAGGCTGGTTGGGCAGATGAGGCTATATTCTTTGTTATGGTTGAGAAAATAGAAGGAGATCCCGTATTCGAAGGTCGTGTACAACTATCGCAAGACGGTATACATTGGGCTGACGACGGTAGTGAACCTATAATCTTCAAAGGACTTGGCCAACATATTATAAAGGTAAATTCAAATTTTGGTAATTATATTCGTCTTGCCGTCAGCATTGAAGGCGGAGAGATGTTTTTAAATCTTCATATAGCATGCAAAGGTTAATATTTATATTTAGTCTGTTCATCCTTGCGATTGTAGGATGCAGCTCCAATGAGTCTCACTCATTTTTGATTCGCCCGGATGGAGGTGGGGAAGATGCTGCCACTGAAATAGAGGTAGGTAAAACGATTCCTGCCTGGCAGGAGGGTGTGATGGATATTCATTTCATCAATACAACTACCGGTGAAAGCATGTTTGTAATATTCCCGGATGGTACGCAAATGCTTATCGATGCCGCAAGTTCGAGTGTTACGACCAACTCTAATAGTAATACGACCAATACCGGTATCCGTAGTCGTTGGGATCCGACTCTGACTTCTACCCGTGGTTCACAGATTATAACTGATTACATTCGTAAGTGTATGGTATGGACAGGTAACAGTACGATTGATTATGCCGTACTTACCCACTTCCATAATGACCACTTCGGCGGTTATACTTCTTCCTTGCCGAAATCTTCCAACTCCGACACTTATTCGTTGATAGGTTTTGCCGAGATTTTCGACAATTTCAAGATTGGTACGCTTCTCGATCGTGGCTATCCCGATTATAACTATCCGTTCGACATGGCGACAATGGCAGACAATGCTCCAAGTTGTAATAACTATATCAATGCAGTGAAATGGCATGTCGCCAATCAAAAGTTCGATGCTGCGATATTCAAAGCAGGGGCGAATAATCAGATCGTTCAGAAGTATAATCCTGCAAAGTACCCTACTGCAAAGGTGCAAAACGTGGCAGTGAATGGAGAGATCTGGACAGGTTCGGGCACTACCACAAAGAAGACATTCCCTGAACTCTCGGAGATTACATACGAAAACAGTAAGAACATTACCTCCAGTGACAATTGTCCGCCGGAGAATATAACCAGTTGTGTGATGAAAGTTTCGTATGGCAACTTTGATTTCTTTGCCGGTGGTGACCTTCAGTATAACGGACGTTCGAGTCATGCGTGGAAAGATGCCGAACTGCCCTGTGCAAAAGCAGTAGGTCAGGTGGAACTATTGAAAGCTAACCATCACGGTGTAACCAACACCAATCAGGTGGATGCTCTGAAAGCACTCAATCCACAAACGATTGTTGTCAATTCGTGGGTAGATTGTCATCCCCGTACCGATATACTGAATTCGATGGAGACAACACTCCCTGCGTGTGACATGTTTATCACTAACTTCTGGCAAGGCGATCGCCCCAGCGGAGTAGACGACCGGGTTACGGCGGAAGAGGCTGCGAGAGTAAAGGGATATGATGGACATATTGTAGTTCGTGTGACCGACGGGGGAAACAAATATAGAGTTGTGACAATCACAGATTCTGACGGGGCAATGACTGTTAAGACTATTTCTGGTCCATATACAAGCAGATAATGAATACAAAATATTATGATGTAATAGTAGCAGGTGCAGGTCCTGCCGGGATATGTGCGGCTGTAGCCGCTGCCCGGCAAGGAGCACGTGTTGCCCTTATCGAAAGATACGGAGTCATCGGAGGTAACCTGACCGCCGGGTATGTCGGCCCTATTCTCGGTAGTGTAAGCAAGAACACGATGCGCGATGAGGTTTGTGCTATTCTTGGCGTCAAAGACAATGACTGGATTGGCGAACATGGAAATGCTCACGATTTCGAAGAGGCAAAACTTACATTGGCAGAATTTGTCGCCAGGGAAAAGAACATCGATGTCTTTTTGCAATGTTGCGTGTCGGATGTTATTCGTGACGGAAAGGTGGTAAAAGGCATTAAGTGTGCAAGTAACGAGGGGACGCTCTGTTTTGAAGCCGCGGTTACGATTGACTGTACCGGTGATGCCATAGTATCTTTTCTTGCCGGTGCAAAAATAGAAAAAGGACGTGCTGACGGACTTATGCAGCCTGTAACCCTTGAATACACCATTGACGGCGTAGATGAATCGAAAGGAATTATCTGCATTGGAGATGTAGACAATGTTCAACTGAATGGTGAGTGTTTTCTTGATTGGTGTAAAAAGAAAGCCGATGAGGGCAAACTTCCCCGGATGCTTGCTGCCGTGCGTTTGCATCCGTCGGTCAGACCGGGTTGCCGTCAGGTAAATACGACACAAGTCAATAGGGTGGATATTACTTCGGTAAGCTCTATTTTCACCGCCGATCTTGAACTTAGGCAACAGATACGCCTCCTGACCCAATTCTTGAAAGAAAATTTGCCGGGTTACGAAAACTGTAGAGTGATCGGAAGCGGTACAACAACCGGAGTGCGCGAAAGCCGCAGGGTGATGGGCGACTATGTGATTGATGCCGATGAAATGGCGGAAGGCTGCCGTTTTGCCGATGTGGTGGTACATAAAGCATTGTTCATTGTCGATATACATAATCCTGACGGAGCCGGACAGGCGGAACCGACCATCCAATATTGCAAACCATACGATTTGCCGTATCGTTGTTTTCTCCCGTTGGGCTTGGAAGGGCTTCTGGTGGCGGGACGGTGCATATCGGGTACTCACAGAGCTCACGCTTCCTATCGTGTCATGAGTATTTGTATGGCGATGGGAGAGGCAGTTGGTATTGCCGCTGCCATGAGTGCGTCGCAGCATTGTACTCCGCGGGCTCTCGATGTGGGAGAGTTGCAGAAACGGCTTGAGTCGTTAGGCGTAGAGCTGTTCGATTAACGTAGAACATAATCATACTTTAAATTTATAGAGCATACTTATGAAAAAGATCTATTTGTCTGTCGTGTGCTTACTGATCTCTATTCCCCTTATCGCCCAGTTGTATGTAGAGCCGGAGAAAGAGGTAGAGTGCTCTGTCTTCCTGGCAAAGGAAGGACGTGGGCGGGCACAGCAAGGACTTGAAATATGGGATGATTACATATTCTCGTGCGAGGATGGAGGGCACGTGAATATCTATGATTTCAAAAGTGCCGATCCGAAACCTGTGGCAGGCTTTGAGTTGGCGTCCTCCCATCCGGACAACCATGTAAATAATGTATGCTTTGGCGTCGAGACAAAACGCGGAGCATCGTTTCCTCTCTTGTATATCACAAACGGGAAGGTAGGAAGCGAGTTGGAATGGTTGTGTTTTGTGGAGAGCATCACCCGTCGTGGAAAACGTTTTAGCAGCGAAATCGCACAGACAATTGAACTCGATGGCTCGAAGTGGGCGGAGAAAGGGTATGTCCCCATCTTTGGCGCACCAAGCTGGCTGGTCGATCGGGAACGGGGATTTATATGGATATTCTCGGCGCGTAAACGTACTGTGGCGAAGGTGACAAAGCATGCATGGGAAAACCAGTATGTCGCCACCAAATTCCGTATACCGTCGTTGAGTGAGGGGGCAAAGGTGCGCCTCGACGAAAATGACATTCTCGATCAGGTGGTGTTCCCCTATGAGGTATGGTTCACACAAGCGGGCTGTATGCATGATGGTAAAATCTATTTTTGCTTCGGAGTTGGGAAACAGGATGACAGCCGTCCTTCCTGCATCCGGGTGTACGATACGGATAGGCGGACGATTACTGCCCGATACAATGTGCAGGAACAGGTTATTTACGAGCCGGAAGATATTGTGGTCAAAGACGGGGTTATGTATGTCAATACCAATACGAATGCGAAAAAGACGTCTGATCTTCCTTGCATATTCAAACTCTCTCTTCCGAAAGAAAAGCCGGTGGCCGAAAATCCTCTCGACGAGATACGCAGGGACCCGGAACGTGCGGGCGGCGTGTATTATGTGACCGATCTTTCACATCCGGTTACGCCGGCACCCAAAGGATATACGCCTTTTTATATAAACGGCTATTTCCGTCACGGAGCGCGTCAGATAGACGATGAGGTGACTTATCCTGCCATATACGGCGTATTGGAGAAAGCTCATGCCACAAACAACCTTACCGATTTTGGGAAAGCCCTGTACGAACGTCTTGAACCGTTCAAGAAGAATGTGTTTTACAAAGAAGGCGATCTGACACAAATCGGTTATCGTCAGACAAGGGAGATAGGCCGGAGGATGGTACAAAACTATCCGGAAGTATTTGAAGGCCATCCCTATTTGAAGACTAACGCAACGAATGTGCTTCGGGTGGCAGCCACCATGCAATCTGTAAATTCGGGCATTTTGTCGCTGCGTCCCGGGCTTGAATGGGCGGAGATAGACAACTCCCGTTCGTTCCTTACCACACTGAATCCCTACGGTAACGTATGTCCCGACAGGAGTCCGCTTGATAAGTATATACTCGGTAAAGAAAACAGTTGGTATAAAAAATATCGTTCATATATAGATGAAAAGTTGGATGTGGATGCTTTTTTTACAAGACTGTTTATAGACGTAACACAAGTAGAAAGTGAGTATGACAAGTACGACCTGATCCATCGTTTCTGGTTAATGGCATCACTGATGCAATGCCTCGACCGCCAAGTGCCTATATGGGATATTTTTACAGAAGAGGAAATATTGGCTTGGGGGGAAATCGAGAACTATAAGTATTTTGCGCAGAAAGGTCCTGAACCGGTATCTCACGGGCGTAGTTGGGGACTTGCATCCCGCACGTTACGCCATTTGTTAGACGAATCTGCCGAAGATCTGGTTCGCAAGCGTCATGGCATCAATCTCAACTTCGGACACGATGGCGTTCTGATGGCTATCTTGACAAATCTGCAAGCCGGAACGTGGGCGCGGGAGGCTAGTAATTCCAAAGAAGCGTTGCAGAGTTGGAAGTATTGGGATATTCCGATGGGGGCGAACCTTCAGATGATCTTTTACCAATCAGAAGACAATCCGGACGTTTTAGTTAAGTTTATGCTGAATGAAAAAGACCTCCGGTTGCCGTTGGAAGCGGTTGAAGCATCTTATTACAAATGGAATGAGGTTTATAAATTCTATATAGAACATTGCGACAAGGTGGAAAAATCACTTGCCGAAACATTGAAATTATCGTATGAAGACTTTTAATTATAATCGTGCTGAAATAAAGGCCGGAATAGTACATTTCGGCGTTGGAAACTTCCATCGTGCACATCTCGAAGCTTACACAAATCTATTACTTGAAGATCCGTCACAAAGATGCTGGGGGGTATTCGGAGCCATGATTATGCCTACGGACGGGGTATTGTTCAACGCCCTCAAGAAAGACGACGGCATATATCAGTTGACGACATGCAGCCCTTCCGGCGAACAGGATAGTATGCTGATTGGTTCGCTTGTAGAACTGGCATGGGGGGAAATAGATAGTGAGCCTATCATCGCTAAAATAGCATCGGAGGAGATAAAAATCATCTCTCTCACCATTACCGAAGGGGGATATAAGGTTGATTTTAACCAATCGCGCAGTGTGTTCTGGTATGTAGCCGAAGGACTTAAACGCCGGATGGAGAAAGATTTGCCGATTACGATTCTTTCGTGTGACAACATGCAGATGAACGGCAATGCCGCCAAATACGCGTTTATGTCATACTTCGAAGCGAAATATCCCGAGGTGGCAGCGTGGGCGAAAAAGAAAGTGACGTTCCCGAATTCGATGGTGGATCGAATCACTCCCGTAACAAAACCGGGTAAGGTTACAGATGTGTGTTGTGAAGACTTTATACAATGGGTGATTGAAGATAATTTCATTGCAGGCCGTCCTGCATGGGAGAAGGTGGGAGTTACATTCACCCATGATGTGACCCCGTATGAAATCATGAAATTAAGTCTTCTCAATGCGTCACATACTCTTCTTTCTTATCCTGCCTATATGGAAGGATTCAGGAAGGTCGATGCTGTAATGGCAGACGAGAGGTATCGTGCAATGATAAAGCTGTTTATGAACAGGGATGTTACTCCTTATGTTCCGGTTCCCGAGGGCGTTGACCTTGAAGCGTATAAAGACCAGCTTATCGAACGATTTTCAAACAAGGCGATCAGCGATCAGGTATCACGGCTTTGCGGCGATGGCATTGCTAAGTTTGCGGTTTATGTGGTACCCATACTCAAACAGATGTTGCAGGATGGGAAGGATATTTCGATAGAGGCTTTCCTGATAGCTGTTTATTGCAAATACCTGATAGGTGCGCGCACCGAGTCCGGTGAAAATATAGCTATCTCCGAACCTCACATCACCCCGGCGGACAGGAAGTTGATTTCGGGAGGATCGCCGGCCGAGTTCTTGAAGATATCACCTTTTGTGTCATTGGGACTGGACAAATACCCTGTGTTTATGGAAAAGTATGAGCAGTTTTATGCTATGCAGGTAGCAGAAGGGTTGAAGGTCTTATTACAGTAAACAACTAAAAAATCCAAGGCAATGAAGAAGTTTTTCATAACGGTTGTTCTGTCGCTTTCGTGCGTATTGTCGGTTTCGGCACAAAAACAGACGGAGGCGTCAACGCTTAACCTGATAGGTAAGCCGTTTGAATCGACTCCCAATCCGTATCATAGAGTCGATACATTGGTTTATAAAGGTTTTAACAGGACGGAGAATCGACAACTCCGTTGTTCTGCCGGTATGGCTGTGTTGTTTAAAACGAACACGCGTAATATACAGATTACGACAAAGTGGGGATATGTATATTCGAGCCATTCAACCATGCCGATCTCTTATAAAGGATATGATCTTTATATCAAAAATGCAAACGGTCAATGGCAGTATGCGGCAAGCGGTTCATTGAAAGCGTATAAGGGCGAGAAAACCGAGACATTCACGCTCATTGAGAATATGGATGGTACGATGCACGAATGTATGATGTATATGCCGATGTATTCGGAGGTCATTTCTTGTAAGATAGGGATAGATGACGATGCTGTTATCGAACCGTTGAAGTCCGATTTTCGTCACAGGATAGCGGTATATGGCTCTTCGTTTACGCAGGGAGTGAGCACGGATCGATCCGGTATGAGTTATCCCATGCAATTTATGCGTAATACAGGTCTTCAAGTCGTGTCGCTCGCAACAAGCGGACGTTGCCTGATGCAACCTTACATGCTCGACGTTCTTGCGGAAGTCAAGGCTGATGCCTTTATATTCGATACTTTTTCAAATCCTGACGCAGAACTGATAAGAGAGCGCCTGATGCCGTTTATCGATCGGCTTATAGCGGCACATCCGGCTACTCCGTTGATATTTCAGCGTACGATCTATCGTGAACGACGTTCATTTGATACAGTTCTTGATGCGAAAGAACGGGCTAAGGCGGCAACCGTAGAGGAGTTGTTTGCAAAAATCCGCACGAACCCGAAATATAAAGACGTTTATCTGATTACGCCTGATGCTTCCGATGCGCATGAGACATCGGTCGACGGAACTCATCCAAGTAGTTATGGATATGCACTTTGGGCGAAGTCGATAGAGACTCCGGTAATAGAAATTTTAAGTAAATATGGTATAAAATGAGACAAGCGGTATTAGTAGAACCAAAACATATTGAATTTCGTGAGGTTGAGGCGCCTAAGGCGTCGGACCTGAAAGAACATCAGGTACTTCTGAATATTAAGAGAATTGGTATTTGTGGAAGTGAGATACATTCTTATCACGGATGTCATCCGGCAACTTTCTATCCGGTAGTTCAGGGGCATGAATATTCGGCAGTGGTAGTCGCTACGGCGGCGGCGGTTACGATCTGCAAGGCGGGTGACGTTGTCACCGCACGTCCGCAACTCGCGTGTGGGAAGTGCAAGCCTTGTCAGCGGGGAGAGTATAATATTTGTGAAGAGCTAAGAGTGCAGGCTTTTCAGGCAAATGGAGCTGCGCAAGACTTTTTTGTGGTTGATGATGACAGGGTTGCGGTGTTGCCTGAAGGTATGTCACTTGATTATGGGGCTATGATAGAACCGGTGGCAGTAGCTGCGCATGCAACCATGCGTGGCGGGGACTTGAAAGGTAAGAATGTGGTTGTATCGGGTGCCGGAACAATCGGTAACCTCGTGGCGCAGTTCGCTAAGGCAAGAGGAGCCAAACGGGTTCTTATTACCGATGTGAGTGATTTCAGACTTGAAATCGCTCGTAAATGTGGCATAATAGATACGCTCAATGTAGCTAAGACGCCGCTCAAAGAAGGAGCGAAGAGGCTTTTCGGGGATGAAGATTTTCAAGCTGCGTTTGAGGTTGCCGGAGTTGAGTCGAGTATTCGTTCGCTTATGGAGTGTATTGAAAAAGGGAGTACCATCGTTGTAGTGGCGGTATTTGGCAAGGATCCGTCGCTTAATATGTTCTATTTGGGAGAGCACGAACTGAAGGTGAACGGAACGATGATGTATCGCCATGAAGATTATCTTACGGCTATCGATCAGGTAAGTTCGGGAGCTATCCGTCTCGAACCGCTTATTTCGAATCATTTCCCGTTCGAGCAGTATGACGAGGCATATAAATTTATAGACGAGCATAGTGCAACATCCATGAAAATAATTATTAAACTATAAAACCATGAAAATAATAGGTATAGGAGAAGTTGTTTGGGATTGCTTCCCGGAAGGTAAGAGACTTGGCGGAGCGCCTATCAATTTCTGTTTTTTTGCAAAGGAGTTGGGAGCAGAATCATATCCCGTTACGGCAATAGGTGAGGACGAACTCGGCGATGAAACGTTTACAGTGCTTAAAGAGACCGGACTTGATTTAGGATATATTTCCCGTAATATTTTGCCGACAGGTAAAGTGCTTGTGTCGTTGAATGAGGCCGGTGTACCGCAATATGACATTGTTGAGAATGTTGCTTGGGATACTATCGAGTGTAGTCCTGCGACCATGAAACTTGTCGGCGATGCAGATGCTGTTTGTTGGGGCTCTTTGGCACAGCGAAGCGAAAAGTCACGTGCTGCAATCTTGAGACTCATAGATGCCGTGCCGGATACCTCTTTGAAGGTGTTTGATATTAATATCAGGCAACATTTTTATTCGACAGACTTGATTGTGGAGTCCTTGCAAAAGGCAAATGTCCTCAAATTGAATGAAGACGAATTGCCGTTATTGATTTCTCTTCTTTCTCTTTCTACTGATTTTGTGGAAGCTATCGCAGAACTCATTGCTCGTTTTTCGCTCAAGTATGTTATATTCACACAAGGGGCAGTACGTAGTGGCATATATGATGCAAGTGGGGAAGTGTCATCCATAAACACACCTAAAGTCGAGGTGGCCGATACTGTAGGTGCAGGCGACTCGTTTACTGCTACCTTTGTTGTGAATATACTTAGAGGGGCGTCGGTCGCTGAATCACACCGCAAAGCGGTAGATGTATCGGCATATACTTGTACACAAAGGGGGGCTATTAATCCGTTGCCGGATAGTAAAAAGTAATCTCTTTTGATTGCATTTTATAGATAACTCCAGTTAAATAGTTATTTTTGCAGAAATAACTGATTTTTACGAAATAAAGGAACCCATGTTGAAAATATTAGTAACCTACGCCGTACAAGGCGAATTTGTAGAACTTAAATGGCCGGATATAGAACCTTACTACGTTCGTACAGGTATTGGTAAAGTTAAATCAGCCTTTCATTTGGCAGAGGCAATCCGCCAGGTACAACCGGACTTGGTGCTCAATATCGGAAGTGCCGGAACAGTCAATCATCAGGTAGGAGATATTTTTGTATGTCGCAAGTTCATAGACCGTGATATGCAGAAAATGAAAGAGTTCGGCTTAGAGTGTGAGATCGATTCATCAGCTTTGCTCGAAGAAAAAGGTTATTGCACGCATTGGACGGAACATGGAATCTGCAATACAGGAGATGGCTTCCTCACCGAGTTGACTCACGTTAGCGGAGATGTTGTAGATATGGAAGCATACGCACAGGCATTTGTCTGCCGTTCAAAAGAAATCCCGTTTATTTCCGTGAAGTACGTGACTGACATAATTGGCCAGAACTCCGTGAAACATTGGGAGGATAAACTTGCCGATGCACGGCAGGGACTATCACACTATTTCAATGTCTTGAAAGAAAGAATATGATAAGTGACTCCTGCGGCTATCAATCCCAGGAGAATCTTTACCCATATAAAAGGTATTAGGAAGAAAATGCAATAAAGCATCGTTCCCCACATTAATACGAGAGAAATTATTTTGGCACGGAGAGGAATCGCCTTGTTTTCGCGGAAATTGCGGATATAAGGACCGAAGTGCCGATGATTGAGCAGCCAGTTATATAATCGGGGTGACCCTTTGAAATAAAGGGCGGCGGTGAGCAATAGAAAAGGGGTAGTGGGCAGTAACGGCAGAAAGATGCCGAGAATACCGAGCGCAAGGGAAATACTACCTAAAACAATATATAGAGTTTTCATGCGGCAAAGATAGTGCAAAAAAAGGGAAAAAATAACACTCTTTGCTGGATGAAAACTCTATTTTATATTACCTTTGCCGTTGCATCGAGGTGACATTAGATGCGTGTAACTATTAAAATACATACACTCATGTTTACAGTAATCAAACGCATGGAGATCTCGGCTTCTCATAAGCTGGTACTCCCGTATCGCAGTAAATGCGCCAGTTTACACGGTCACAACTGGATTATCACCGTCTATTGCCGTTCCGCACGGCTCAACTCCGAAGGAATGGTGGTAGATTTCACCCGCATCAAAGAAGTGGTCACGGAGAAACTCGACCATCAAAATCTGAACGAAGTACTCCCATTTAATCCCACAGCGGAGAATATCGCCCGGTGGGTATGCAAACAGATTCCTCAATGCTATAAAGTAGAAGTGCAGGAATCGGAAGGAAACATTGTCATCTACGAGAAAGATCCCGTCGGCGCAGAAGGACAAGAATAGCAAACCAAACAAATTTTGATGATGAGAAAGATTAATGAAATCTTTTACAGCTTGCAGGGCGAAGGCTACCATACCGGAACTCCGGCCATCTTCGTCCGTTTTTCCGGCTGCAACCTGAAATGTGACTTTTGCGACACACAACACGAAGAAGGGAAAATGATGACCGACGATGAAATAATCGCCGAAGTGAAAAAATATCCTGCCGTCACCGTTGTCCTTACGGGCGGCGAACCTTCCTTATGGATAGACGATGAATTGATCGACCGTTTGCATCAAGCAGGCAAATATGTGACTATCGAAACCAACGGTACACGCCCCCTGCCGGCAGCTATCGACTGGGTGACCTGCTCCCCCAAACAAGGGGTGAAACTTGCCATCGACCGGATGGATGAAGTGAAAGTGGTCTATGAAGGACAAGATATAAGTATTTTTGAACTACTTCCGGCCGAACATTTTTTCCTCCAGCCTTGTTCTTGTAATAACACTGCTTCAACAGTGGACTGTGTAATGCGACATCCCAAATGGAGACTCAGCCTGCAAACACACAAATTAATCGACATCCGTTGAACAAAATAGACGGGTGATGCGGAAGAAGCTTAAATTATTACAAAATATAGTATGAAAGTAGGTTTGTTTATTCCTTGTTATATCAATGCTATTTACCCCAATGTGGGAGTGGCATCGTATAGACTATTGAAAAGTTTGGGAGTAGACATCGATTATCCGTTGGATCAGACTTGTTGCGGACAACCGATGGCAAATGCCGGTTTTGAAGATGAATCGATGAAATTGGCACTCCGTTTTGACGATCTGTTCCGTGAATACGATTACATCGTCGGTCCTTCCGCCAGTTGTGTGGCATTTGTGAAAGAGAATCATCCGGGCATCTTGGAGAAAGAAGGACATGTTTGTCAGAGTGCGGGAAAGATTTATGATATTTGTGAGTTCATTCACGATGTCTTGAAACCTTCCAAAATTCCTGCACGCTTTCCTCATAAAGTCAGTATTCACAATAGCTGTCATGGGGTTCGCGAACTGTTGATTTCTGCTCCCACCGAACTGAACATCCCTTATTACAATAAATTGCGTGACCTGCTCAATCTGGTAGAAGGTATCGAAGTATTCGAGCCCAGCCATATTGACGAGTGTTGCGGCTTTGGCGGAATGTTTGCGGTGGAAGAGCAGGCAGTCTCCGTCTGCATGGGGCGTGATAAGGTAAAAGATCATATCGCTACCGGAGCCGAGTATATTGTCGGAGCGGACAGTTCCTGCCTGATGCACATGCAAGGTGTCATCAAACGGGAGCATCTGCCTATTCAGATTATCCATATTGTAGAAATTCTAGCGTCGCAATCATGAGTACAAAACATTCAAAGGCTGCCGAAAAGTTCTTGCAGGACAGCAAGATGGCAGCATGGCATAACGAAACCCTTTGGATGGTCCGTGCCAAAAGGGACAAGATGAGCAAGGAAGTTCCCGAATGGGAAGAGTTGCGCAACAAGGCTTGCGAGTTGAAACTATACTCCAACAGCCACCTCGAAGAACTTCTGCTGGAGTTTGAGAAGAATGCTACCGCCAACGGCGCCATCGTACATTGGGCAAAAGATGCCGATGAATACTGCGCCATCGTCTACGAAATACTGAATGAGCATAACATCCACCATTTCATCAAGAGCAAATCCATGCTCGCCGAAGAGTGTGGATTGAATCCTTTCCTGATGGAGCGTGGCATCGATGTCGTAGAGTCCGATTTGGGCGAACGCATCCTGCAATTGATGCATCTCGAACCAAGCCACATCGTATTGCCCGCCATCCACATCAAACGGGAACAGGTAGGCGAACTATTCGAAAAGGAGATGGGCACGGAAAAGGGAAACTTTGATCCTACCTACCTGACTCATGCCGCACGTAAGAACCTGCGTCATCTCTTCCTCAATGCCGAAGCCGCCATGACAGGCGCCAACTTTGCCGTCGCTTCAACCGGTGACATTGTGGTCTGCACCAATGAAGGAAATGCCGATATGGGTACTTCCTACCCGAAACTGAACATTGCCGCTTTCGGTATGGAAAAGATCGTCCCGGATCTGGACGCATTGGGTGTGTTCACCCGATTACTCGCCCGTTCGGCCACCGGACAACCGGTGACAACATATACTTCTCATTACCGCCGTCCCCGCGAAGGCGGTGAATATCATATTATCATCGTAGACAACGGCCGGAGTGCCTTACTGTCCAAGCCCGACCATATCAAGACATTGAACTGTATTCGTTGCGGTGCGTGCATGAATACCTGCCCGGTGTACCGCCGGAGTGGAGGTTACTCTTATACATACTTCATCCCCGGACCTATTGGCATCAACTTGGGTATGGCCCATGCTCCGGAGAAGTATTATGATAATCTTTCAGCCTGTTCTCTGTGTATGTCCTGTTCCGATGTCTGTCCGGTGAAAGTAGATTTGGCCGAACAGATTTACAAATGGCGTCAGGATTTGGACGGACTGGGGAAAGCCAATACAGGAAAGAAGATCATGTCCGGTGGTATGAAGTTCCTGATGGAGCGTCCGGCATTGTTCAACGCAGCCTTGTGGGCAGCCCCGGTGGTAAATGGCCTGCCTCGTTTCATGAAATACAACGATCTCGACGATTGGGGAAAGGGACGTGAACTGCCGGAATTTGCCAGCGAGTCGTTCAATGAAATGTGGAAGAAAAACAAAGTACAGGGAAAGGAGGAATCCAAATGAGCAGTAGAGAAGATGTATTAGCCAGCATCCGCCAGCATACGCAGACGCGTTATGATAAACCGGATATTGCGGATATGAAACGATTGTCATATCCTGACAAGATAGAACAGTTCTGTGCAATCAGCCGTGCGGTGGGTGGTACGGCAGTTGTATTGGGCGAAGGGGAAGATGTGAATGCGGTCATACGCCGGACTTACCCGGATGCTATGCGCATTGCTTCCGTATTGCCGGATATTTCCTGTGCTACGTTCAATCCCGATAATTTGGATGATCCGAAAGAGTTGGACGGCACAGATGTTGCCGTAGTGAAAGGAGAAATCGGAGTAGCCGAAAACGGAGCCATCTGGATACCGCAGACGGTAAAATATAAAGCGATCTATTTTATCTCGGAGAAGTTGGTCATTCTGCTCGACCGGAATAAAATTGTAGATACCATGTATGACGCCTACCGCGAACTGGACGGACAGGAATATCAGTTCGGAACGTTCATCTCCGGTCCGTCAAAGACTGCTGATATTGAGCAGGCTTTAGTGATGGGAGCGCATGGGGCACGGGACGTGTTAGTGATATTAACCTAATGTTTCCGTGTTGATTATTCTAAAATAAATTTGGTTTCAAAACAATGGAGTTTTATATTTGTTAGTACAAACGAAATGGAGACTCCGTTGACGCTGTAAAAACAGAGGCTCTATTGATAAGAAATAGAGCCTTTGTTTCATATAAACAGAGCTTCCGTTTGATGTAAATAGAGGCTTTGTTTGGATAAAGTCCGGCTTCCATCGGATGTAATAGAGTCTTTTGGAGAATATAGTCGAATCTCCTTTGATGTAAATAGAATATCTGTTTCTGTTTGTCCATAGTAGATAAATGAATTTGTAGGATAAGAGTAGTAAAACGTTTAATTATAAATTATATGTATGCCAATAAAGTAAAGAAAATAGCCGCCGTCCATGATCTTTCGGGAATGGGGCGCGTATCTCTGACCGTCGTCATTCCTATTCTTTCATCCATGGGTTTTCAAGTCTGTCCGCTTCCTACGGCTGTATTATCCAATCATACGCAATATCCCGGTTTCTCCTTCCTCGACCTGACGGACGAAATGCCGAAGATTATTGCCCAATGGAAGAAACTGGAGGTAGAGTTCGACGCTATCTATACCGGATACTTGGGTTCTCCGAGACAAATTCAGATTGTTTCTGATTTTATCAGGGACTTTCGTCGACCGGACAGCCTGATCGTTGCCGATCCGGTGTTGGGAGATAACGGACGGTTGTATACCAACTTTGATGGAGAGATGATAAAAGAGATGCGCCACTTAATCACGAAAGCAGATGTGATTACCCCCAATCTGACGGAACTGTTTTATTTATTGGATAAACCCTATAAAGCAGATAACACGGATGAAGAACTGAAAGAATATCTTCGTCTTTTGTCCGATAAAGGTCCGCAAGTGGTTATCATCACCAGTGTTCCTGTACATGATGAGCCTCATAAAACATCTGTCTATGCTTATAACCGTCAGGGAAACCGCTACTGGAAAGTGACCTGCCCTTATCTGCCTGCACATTATCCCGGCACGGGCGATACTTTTACCAGTGTCATCACCGGCTCTTTGATGCAGGGAGACAGTCTGCCGATGGCGTTGGACCGTGCCACACAGTTTATCCTGCAAGGTATTCGTGCCACTTTTGGGTATGAATATGACAACCGTGAGGGTATTCTATTGGAGAAAGTGCTTCATAATTTGGATATGCCAATACAGATGGCTAGTTATGAATTAATATAAAAGATAAAGAGTTTTCACGGCTAAGAAAAAAGTCACACTGTAAAGATAAAGAATAAGGGCTGACTAAAAAGGACGGAATTGGTATAACCATCCCATCTGCGAGTGTACGTAAGTAGGGATGAAAAACAATTTCCCAGTCTTTTTAGTCAGTCCTTTTTAACGTTTACAAGCTTTTGTGTTTCAAATATTTCCATTAATTTTACCGGCATTAAAAAAAGGAATAATTATATCTAACTAATGACTCAAACACTAAAAACATCCGAACGTCTTGGAGTAGTGGATGCTCTGCGCGGATTTGCCCTTTTGGCAATTGTATTATTACATAATCTGGAGCATTATAATCTGTTCTTAGTACCGGAGAATGTGCCTGCATGGTTACAGACAATTGATAAATATGCATGGGACATCCTGTTTTTCCTGTTTGCGGGAAAGGCGTATGCTACTTTCTCTTTGTTGTTTGGTTTTAGTTTTTACATTCAGTTTCACAATGCAGAGAAACGTGGTATAGACTTCCGCGGACGATTTGCCTGGCGGATGTGTTTGCTTTTCCTGTTTGCGCAGTTACATGCCTTATTCTATAACGGGGATATTCTTTTACTCTATGCGGTAGTGGGTTTTGCGTTGATACCCGTGTGCAAGCTAAAGGACAAAACGGTCTTTTGGATTGCCCTCATTCTGCTTCTTCAGCCTTATGAGTGGGGACGTGCCATTTATGCGATGATAAATCCAGACTATGTTGTATCAATCGGTCATTTTATGCCTTATGCTATGCGTGCACAGGAGGCAACTGCCAATGGTAACTTCTTCGAAGTACTCTGTTCCAACATCTCCGACGGACAATTATACAGCAATATCTGGCAAGTGGAAAATGGTCGTTTGTTTCAGACGGCTGCCCTGTTCATGTTCGGAATGTTACTGGGGCGCCGGAAATATTTAATAAAGAGCGAAGAATCCGTACGCTTTTGGAAGAAGATGTTGAAAGGTGCCGTCCTCGCATTCATTCCTCTCTATTGCCTGAAAACTTTTGTGCCGGACTTACTCACCAATCCGTCCGTACAAATTCCTTATAAGATTGCCGTTCCGTCCTATGCCAATTTTGCGTTTATGATTATCCTGGTTTCTATCTTCACCTTGCTTTGGTTTAAGAAAGAGAAAGGATATGGCTGGCAAAGTCTGCTGATTCCTTACGGTCGTATGAGTCTGACAAATTACATTTCCCAATCTATTATGGGGGTAATCATCTATTATGGATTCGGATTAGCTATGTACAAATATGCCGGAGCAACGGCAAGTCTGCTGATTGCATTGCTCATCTTTACTGTTCAGCTGATATTCAGCCGTTGGTGGCTTGCCCGTCATAAACAGGGACCACTCGAATTCTTATGGCGTAAGGGTACTTGGATTTAGTGACTTCCCACTATTCGAATTTGACAGTTACTTCTGCAAGTTTGTTGCCGTAAATCCAGTCCGGTCCCTCCTGGATCAGGCGGATTGCTTCCTTATCAGCAGACTCGCAAAGGCTCTCTTTTACTTTGATGTAGAAGGGACGCCCTTCTTTATTAACAAGGAAAGTTAATACAACTTTTCCTTTCACTTGTGCGCACTTTTCATCCGCCGGACGAACGAGATTCTCCTTCAGGTATTTCTGATAGCTACGTTTACCGATGACAGGTTGTGGAGTGATCTCTTTCTCTGCCTGTTCCTCAACCTTCACAACACTTCCGAGGGTTGTTGACTTCTTATTTTTCTTAGCGCCATATCCCACTACCACCACTTCATTGAGTGTCTGTTTGTTTTCGTTCATGGCAATGAGCATCGTCCGGCTGGTATCTACCCGGATTTCTACCGGATCATATCCGATATATTCAGCTGTCAATCGTTTCTTATCATCCTTTTTGACTAACGAAAATTCTCCATTCATATTTGTGATGGTTCCGATATTCGTTCCTTTATATGTCACACTGGCTCCGATAAGCGGTTCTCCTTTTTCGTCGGTCACTCTCCCTTTAATCATGTTATTTTGAGGAAGGATAGTCGCTACCTTAGCCATCTTCATTTTCTTATCTGATTCAGATTCGAAAGTATCTATCGTTGCTACTACTTCTTGCAATGCAGCAGTCTCTTCCGAGACTTCTTCCATCATCGGCACAGCTGCCACAGGCGCACCTTGTGGTTGCGAAGTCGTTTGGATTTTGGCAATCATATCTTTCTTATCCGCTTGTCTCGCAGTAATTTCGGAAATAGGAGTGGAATCCGTTTTTACCTTTGTAGTAGCTAATGCGATTTCCTTTTGCGGAGTTGCGGGAACTGTTGGAGTGGCAGGAATTGCCGGAGTTGGTGGAGCTGCGGGTTCAGCCAACTTTGTGGAAACACTCTCTTCCGCAATGAACACTTCATCTGTCATGCTCTTTTTCAGGAACAGGAAATAACTGCTGATACCGAATCCGATAATCAGACACGCAGCGATGCTCCAGGTGATAGCATAAGTGTTCTTTTTCTTTGCCGAATGAGCAGAAACCTGCATCCGCAGTTTCTCGATCCGTTGTTCGTGATTTCCCTCCACCTGGTTGTATCCATCCATAGCATCGGCCAGGAAAGGGTCTTGCATCGACTCTTTTTCCAGCCGGTGTGCCTCTTTTCCTTTGCGGAGTCCTCGTATGTAGTCCAATAGTTTCATAGGGCTTGTTTCTTAATACAAATTTTTAAGTTTCGCTTTCCGTTTTGGATATAGCTTTTCACATTGTTCAGAGTAAATCCGGTCTGTTCCACAATGTCGGCATACGACATTTCCTCTAAAAAGAAACGCGTAATGCTGGTCCGTTGTTCTTCGGGCAACTTTTCGAGACAGTGATGTAATGCCTTTAGTTGTTCCTCTGAACTTTCCTCCTCACTTAATAGATGCAGAAATTCGTCGGATTCCATAACATTAACGGTATAATCTAACGTAATTTCTTTATTTTCCTTTCGTAAAAGTTGCAAGCAATGATTCTTTGCCACCCGGTAGAGCCATGGCTTGAACACTTTTATCTCATAATTTCCCAATTTAGGCAATAAATCTTCAAACAACTGCATGACCGCCTCCTGTGCCCGGTCTTCATCATGCAGATATTTTAGGCAAAGTCCGTATAGTAACGGGATATATCGGTTATATAATTCGCCGAAATATTCCGTATCACCGGACTTCGTGTAATGTATTAGTAATTCCTCGTCCGATAGTTTTGATATTTTTCTTTTGAAAAACAACATCTATTCCTCTTCTTCGTCAATAATGACTTGATATTTTTCTTTCATTGCTTCAAAATCACCTGTAATCTGGTCTAATATTTCATGCGTATCCGTACTCTTTACCAATGCGGGCATACCGTAATAGATAGATGCTTTATATGGCAACAATATCATTTTTTCTTTGGGCAGAGAACGTCCCATACCGGTCATGAATACGGGAATATATTTCACTTCGGGTCGCAGAGACAGGATGCGGGCTATGCCGGATTTAATTTTTCCCATCTGTTCCGGCTTTCCTCTGGTTCCTTCCGGAAAAAGAATCAGTGAATATCCGGCGTCGATGGCTTCAAGCATCTTACGGATCGGATCATGCTCCGAATCTTTTTCTCCTTTTCTTCTGATTAGCAGTGTGTTGATGAAAAAGTTGCTGATGGAAGCCTGAAAGCGGGTTTTCCCGAAATAATCTTCTGCTGCTACGGGTTTGACTTTCCATAAAAGTCCTCCGGGCAGGGAAGATAACAAGCTTAGGGTGTCCAGATGGCTGTTATGGTTGGCAAGGATGATGAATTGCTTTTCCTTTTTGAGGAACTGGCAATCGGTGAACTGAACTCCTACAACCAATTTCAGAAACCATTGGAATACACCTTTATATATAATCTGCATGGCAGCAGCTTGCATGAATCTTTTTTCCATTCCCTCCGTTTAATATGCAATGTAATAAACTAAATGAAAAAATACAGGAGCCGTGTAGGCCAGAGAATCTATCCGGTCGAATACTCCTCCATGACCGGGAATACTGTTCCCCATGTCCTTAATTCCTTTATCTCTCTTGATGGCGGAGATGACTACGTCTCCCGAGAATCCGGCAATCGCAACGAGAGCACTTACCAGGATAACGTTGGGAGCGGAGAGGGGAGTCAGGAAACCGAGGAAGTAACCAATGACGGTAGTACTGATTACACCGCCCAGAAATCCTTCCCACGTTTTGTTCGGACTTACTTTCGGGAGTATCTTATGTCGTCCGAGAAGTTTGCCCCAGATAAATTGCATAACATCGTTGATTTCCGTAAGGAATACAAGGAATAATAGCAGACCTCGTCCTCCTGCATTGAATCCCGGAAGTTCAGGAAGCGACAGGAGATAAGCGAGGTGGCTGATACCGAATACTGAAAGCATCAGAATCCACTGCAACAGAGCCATCGACTTGGTAATTCCGTGGGTGTCTCCCTTTAAAACAAGTCGTAAGGGCAATACGAGAAACATAACTACCGGAATGAAGATGATGAATGCTCCATACCAGGCAAGGTAAGCAAGGTAATATTGAATGGGAATGGCCAATATCCCCCAAAACAATGCTCCGCGATCTGCCTCTCTGAATCCCAACACCGAATACAGTTCTCTGAAAGCGATGAAAGAGAGAAAGGCAAGGAAGAAGTAAGAAATGTTATAGCTGATAAATACAGCGCCGATAAACATGCCCGCCATGATCCACCATGAACGCGTGCGGGCGGAGAGTTCGCTGATATTTGTTTTTGGAGAGATCTTCTTTACGAGAAAAAGAATAAGGCTTGCCGTAACAAGCAGTCCGATGATGAGCGAAATGACGATAATCAATTCATCGCTTAGCGTAGGAAATATGATATCCAGTAGTTCTTTCATTTTATTTCATTGTTTGTTGTGTGTGACATGAGGTACAGACGGTGTATCAGTGTTGCGACAAGGCCGACGTTGATTATTATCAGAGCTATGAGACATACCATCCGGTCGTATCCTGCGTGAATGGTGCAGGTGGCTACTACAAAGGCAAGCGTGAGCAATGCCATGCGGTGTTGCTTGGCCATCGGACCGTTAAAGAAATGCTGGTGCGTTTTGTAGGCTCCTATCCAGCGGAAATAAGCTGTCATAACGGCAAGAAGGGCCGCTAGCCATCCCAGTTCAATACCGAATCCACCTGCTATATATCCGATGGGAATGATGAACAAAGCATCAGCAAAGCGGTCGGGCATATCATTGTAGAGATCTCCGTTGGCACTTTTCTTCCCTCCTTCAATAGCTACCATCCCATCGAACAGGTTGCAGAGTAACCGCGACTGCATGCAAACGATGAACAGAATGTAGGCTACATACTTGTTAAAACCGGGATCAATGACTGTGCCGATCAACAGAAGGCACCCCACCATAGCGAAGAATACGCTCATCATGGAAATTTGATTGGGAGTGACACCCCAACGAGTTAGTTTGCGGGCAATAATAGTAGCCCAGGCTGTGTTTCGTGAGGCTATTTCCCGCCTTCCGTCGACTTCGTTTTTCATATTTATAATATGTTTATGATCGGCAAATATACACATCATCTTAAGAGTTGCAAAGGAATGAGTGAGAATTTTGAAATGACTCTTTTTTCTGCCGGATAAAAAAAAGTTCAGGCAATTTATGGAATCTGTGTGAAATGTGCATCTCTATAATAAAAGCGAACTAATAGTAACATTTTAAAATAAGAAGTTATGAAAACAAATCAATTCAGAGCGATGATGCTCGTACTGCTAATGGCGGTTATTTCTTTAGGTAGGATGAATGCGCAAGTTATTACTGTGTCGGGTACGGTGACGGATGCAAAGGATGGAAATCCGCTTGTAGGTTGTTCGGTACAGATCAAGGGTACTTCGAAGGGTGCAATAACGAATATGAAGGGCCAGTACACCATTCAGGCCAAGAAGGGGGAGACGTTGTTGTTCCAGTATATCGGGTATAAGCAAGAGAGAAGGGTGGTGAAATCGGCTACGCTGGATGTGAAGATGAAAGCTGATGATGTGGTATTGGAAGAATGTGTAGTGGTAGGATACGGGCATGAGCTAAAGGCTACTAAATCGGTGTCTGCTGCTTATATGGCGGTATGTCCGACACCGGGAATCATGTATGATGCTGTAAATGCGGAAGAATACGGGCAGATTCAGGAGAATGGATTTAAGAGTGTGTCGGATGCTCCGCTTTCTACTTTCTCTATTGATGTAGATGCTGCTTCTTATAGTAATATGCGTCGTTTTATCAATAAAGGTGAATTGCCTCCTGTAGATGCTATCCGTACGGAAGAATTAGTGAACTACTTTTCCTATGATTATCCGAAACCGACAGGAAGTGATCCTGTGAAAATCACGATGGAAGCCGGAGCATGTCCCTGGAATGCGGTTCACCGTCTTGTGCGTATTGGCTTGAAAGCTAGAGAAATTCCGACGGATAATTTGCCTGCATCTAACCTGGTGTTTCTGATTGACGTCTCCGGCTCTATGTGGGGAGCCAACCGGTTGGATTTGGTGAAATCATCTCTCAAATTGTTGGTAAACAACTTACGGGATAAAGATAAAGTAGCTATCGTGACTTATGCAGGCAGTGCCGGTGTGAAACTGGAGGCCACTCTGGGTAGTGACAAACAGAAGATTCGTGAAGCGATAGATGAATTGACGGCAGGTGGTTCTACGGCAGGTGGTGCGGGTATCCTGTTGGCGTATAAAATAGCCAAGAAGAATTTTATCTCTAATGGTAACAACCGTATCATACTTTGCTCCGACGGTGATTTTAATGTGGGTGTTTCTTCCGCCGAAGGATTGGAACAATTGATTGAAAAAGAACGTAAGAGTGGAGTGTTCCTTACCGTATTAGGTTATGGCATGGGTAATTATAAAGATAAGAAGATTCAGGTGTTGGCAGAAAAGGGAAACGGTAATCATGCTTATATAGATAACTTGCAGGAAGCCAATCGTGTTTTAGTAAGCGAATTCGGCGCTACATTGCATACAGTGGCGAAAGACGTCAAACTGCAAGTGGAATTTAATCCTTCCCAAGTGCAGGCGTATCGTTTGATTGGTTACGAAAGCCGTCTGTTGAAAGACGAAGACTTTAATAATGATGCTAAAGATGCCGGAGATATGGGTGCGGGACATACGGTAACTGCTTTTTACGAAGTGATTCCTACAGGTATAAAGAATGAATATGTGGGTAAAATAGACGATCTGAAATATCAGAAGAAAGAGAAAGTGACAGTGAAACCGACAGGCTCTAATGATCTCCTGACTGTGAAACTGCGTTATAAAGCTCCGGATAAAGATGTCAGCAAGAAAATGGAACTTCCTTTCGTTGATAATAAAGGTAATAATGTTTCTTCTGATTTCCGCTTTGCTTCTGCAGTGGCTATGTTCGGACAGTTGCTTCGGGACTCTGACTTCAAAGGAAATGCCAGTTACGATAAAGTGATTAATCTGGCCAAACAGGGACTGAATAATGATGATAAAGGATATAGAAGAGAATTCATCCGTTTGGTTGAGGCTGCCAAAGGATTGGAAAGAACGAATAAGAACTAGGAAATCGGGCGGGAGTCATTGTGAGTGTACGCTATATGACTATGCGTAAGATTCGCAGATATGAATGAACGTAGAATTCCAGATGGATAATCGTAGAAAATGATAGTGACGGTATATGTTCGGGATAGTGACGCTATCGCTGTTGTATACCGTCACTATCTTTGTCGGATAGCGTCACTATCATTTATTTCGTCCGAATTTCGTCCGACCTGAAACGAAAAATAGCCGTAAACTTATTGTTTACAGCTATTTAACTCTGCACGGGAGGAGAGGCTCGAACTCCCGACACCCGGTTTTGGAGACCGGTGCTCTACCAACTGAGCTACTCCCGTGTTTGCGGCTGCAAAGGTAGTAGAAACTTCTGAATCTCCAAACATTCGGGTAAATAAGTTTTGAATTATTTTAATTTTTCCCACTCATCGGGCTTAAAACCGACCAGAACGAAGCTGTCTGTCACTACCAATGGGCGTTTCACCAATTTACCGTTGGTTGCCAATAGTGCTATCTGTTCTTCCTCACTCATTGCAGGTAGCTTCTCGCTTAGTTTCAGCTCTTTATATACTAATCCGCTCGTGTTGAAGAATTTCTTCACCGGCAGACCGCTGCGCGGAATCCATGCCTTTAATTCTTCCACCGTAGGATTTTCTTCTACGATTAAGCGGTTGGTAAACTCAATGTTATTTTCTGTTAACCATTTCTTGGCTTTTTGGCATGTGCTGCATGCCGGGTACTGCAAAAATAATGTTGCCATATTCATTTATAATTTAATACTTGATATTTAATACTTAATACTTGAACTTCACTTCAATATCTGTAAATCCTGAAACATAATCCGGTAAGCGGCTGCTTTCTTGTCCAATGCTAATGGATACGCCCTTGATGATGAGGGCATCCGGTATAGTCGCAAGGCACGACCTTCGAAAACAAATTCGGAGTAATCACCTACTTTGGGTTCTTCTATGTCGAATTGCTGTCGGAGAGTGTCCGTTGCTTTTTGGCCCGTAGTGACGATTGCTTTGCATTCGGGAAGCTGCCGCAGTAATGCTGCAACATCGGTGGCTTCCACTACTTCAAGAAACTTGTCCGATGCATTATCCTGCAACCGACGAATGGATGAAGCGGTATCAAATAGGGCAATCCCCTTTTCGTTTAAAAAGTCTATGATTTGCTCGCGGCAGAACGATTTTAGTGTCGAATTCAGAAAGTGATTCTTATCATTAAAGAATAAGATTCCATATATACGCCACATGTCGTTGTTTAGGTTCGGGTAGTAAAACTCCATAGACCAACGTTTTTTCTGTGGCGGAAAACTTCCCAGCATAAGTAATTTTGATTTCGCTGGGAGAAACGGTTCTAACGGATGTATTTCGATTTCCATAATTTCTTTCATTTTAATTTCGTACAAAAATAGTGATAATGTTTATTTCCTTCAAAATCAATGAGAAAAAATGCTAGATTTAAAATAATTAGTTATTTTTGCGGCGTGATGAACAAACAATATTTTATTATATCATTGAAAAAAGAAGTTTTTGTGAGTTGCTTCTTAATAGGCCTGTTTTTTCTGGAGGGAGGAAATTGTTATGCTTCGGAGCAACAAGCGTTAAGAGGGACGATAGAAGTTCCTTCTGATCATAATACCGTGAGAGGGCGTGTAATTGATATCTATGGTGAACCACTGATCGGTGCTACAATACGCGAAAAGGGGGGAGCCAATGGTACTGTGACCGATATTGATGGAAAATTCTTTTTGTCTGTGCCGGATAGTGCTGTCTTACAAGTTTCTTTTGTGGGTTATAAGACTGTAGAAGTCAATGTGGCAGGTCGGAATGTGCTTGAAATACGTCTTCAGGAAGATGCGGTGATGCTTGAACATGTCATCGTAACGGCCTTGGGACTTGAAAAGGATGAAGCTACATTGGCCTATTCTGTGCAAAAAATCAAGGGAGAAGAACTGAACCGTGTCAAAGAAGTAAATATGATTGCTGCTCTGGCGGGAAAAGCTGCCGGTGTGCAAATCAACAAAAACTCTTCCGGTATGGGCGGTTCCGCAAAAGTCAGTCTCCGGGGAATCCGTTCGGTATCCGGTGATAATCAACCGCTTTATGTAATAGATGGAGTGCCGATGTCGAATACCTCTTCCGAACAGGCTTATTCGGCTATTGGTGGTACGGCGAATGCAGGGAATCGTGATGGAGGAGACGGAATCTCTAATCTGAATCCGGAAGATGTAGAAAGCATCAGTATTCTGAAAGGTGCTCCTGCTGCGGCTTTATATGGTAGCATGGCTGCTAACGGAGTGATTCTTATCACGACTAAAAAAGGCAACTCTGTCGGACAAAGGAATATTAATTTCTCTACAGGACTCACTTTCGAGAAAGCATTCAGTATGCCTAAAATGCAGAATCGTTATGGTGTCAGTGATGTGGTAGACAGCTGGGGAGAGAAAGAGAATCTGATGGCTTATGATAATCTGGATGATTTTTTCCGTACCGGATTGACATCGATGACTTCCGTATCTATCAGTTATGGAAATGAAAACCTGCAAACTTATTTCTCCTATGCCAATACTACCGGAAAGGGGATTATCGACAAGAATAAACTGAAAAAGCATAATATAAACTTGCGTGAGACGGCTACCATGTTCGACAAACGTCTGAAACTGGACGGTAGTGTGAATGTGATGAAACAGACCGTCGAGAATAAGCCGGTGTCGGGAGGTTTCTATATGAATCCGTTGGTAGGGCTCTATCGTTTTCCTCGTGGGGAGGATTTGTCTTATTATAAAGATCATTTTGAAACCTATGACGAAGAACGGAAACTGGGTGTGCAGAATTGGCATACGTTTACCGAAGACTTCGAACAGAATCCATACTGGATAACGAACCGCATACAAAGTAAAGAAACACGTACACGCATTATCCTTTCTCTTTCAGCAAACTTTAAGGTAAATGATTGGCTGACGATTCAAGCCCGTGGAAACATGGATTATTGGGCGGACAAGTTACGCCAGAAATTCTATGCGTCTACTGCCACCGCCCTGTGTGGAGCGAACGGACGATATATCGAGATGGATTATCAGGAAACCCAGATGTATGGTGATGTCATGGCGATGGTGAAGAAAACCTGGGGGGATTTTACACTGGATGCGGCGATTGGTGGTAGTATAAATGATAAAGTCGTTAATTCTACCCGATATGATTCGAAAAATGCATCTTTGAAGTTTGCTAATGTGTTTAATATTGCCAATATCGTCATGAACAGTTCTGCCAGTATTGACCAGCGAATAGATCAACGCCGTCAGTTGCAATCTATATTCGGTACGGCACAGATCGGTTATAAGGAAAAATTGTTTCTTGATTTGACGGCCCGTAATGACTGGGCGTCAACCTTGTCTTATACCAGCCATGAAAAATCCGGATTCGCTTATCCTTCTGTAGGGCTTTCCATGCTACTTGATAAATGGGTGAAGTTACCCGAATGGGTTTCTTTCGCAAAATTGCGTGGCGCTTATAGTAAAGTAGGGAATGATATTCCTCCATTTATCACTAATCCCTCTTCGCAGATCAATGCCGGTGGCGAGATACAGGCGAATGACGCCGCACCTTTCAAGGAAATGGAGCCGGAAATGACTCATGCCATCGAATTTGGAACTGAATGGCGATTCTTTCAACACCGTTTAGGGGTTAATCTGACTTATTATCGTACCAATACTTATAATCAATTCTTCAAACTTCCCGCACTTGCAGGTGATAAGTATGCTTACCGATATGTAAATGCCGGAAATATCCAGAATCGGGGATGGGAATTGACACTGAATGGAACTCCCGTATTAACTCCTGATTTCAACTGGAAAACTTCTGTAAACTTCTCTACCAATAAGAATAAGATAGTGAAGTTGCACGAAGATCTGAAAGAAATGATTTACGGGCCTACCAGTTTTTCTTCCAGCTATGCCATGAAACTTATTAAAGGCGGTTCTATCGGTGATATATATGGTAAGGCTTTTGTGCGTGATGATGCAGGCAATATCGTTTACGAAACAGAGGGTGATAATAAAGGACTTCCATTGGTGGAGGGCGATGGGAATACGGTGAAAGTAGGAAATGCCAACCCTGTCTTTATGATGGGATGGGATCATACATTCTCTTACAAAGGCTTCACCCTTTATTTTCTGCTTGATTGGCGCTACGGAGGTGAAGTCCTTTCGCAGACACAGGCGGAAATGGATCTTTATGGAGTATCTGAAATAACGGCCGATGCGCGTGACAGGGGATATGTAATGCTCGACGGTCAGCGTATAGACAATGTGAAAGGATTCTATAAAATAGTAGGCGGGCGTGCCGGGGTGACGGAATATTATATGTATGATGCTACGAATTTACGGTTGCGTGAAGTATCATTGAGCTATAATTTCTCCAAGAAGTGGATACAGAAAACGAAGGTACTGAAAGATGTTCAGCTTTCGTTTGTAGCTCGCAATCTATGTTTCTTGTATAAGAAAGCTCCTTTTGATCCGGATCTGGTACTTTCTACCGGAAATGATAATCAAGGAATTGAAGTGTTCGGAATGCCTACGACCCGTAGTCTGGGCTTTACTCTGAAATGTGAATTTTAAAGGCAGGAGAGAGAAATGAAGAGAAAATATGTATATCTATATTTGTTGGGGTTATTGCTGTTCTCTGTAGCTTGTACCGGTAATTTCCGTGATTACAATACCGATTTGTCCGGTATCACGGATGATGACTTGATTATTGATGACAATGGCTATGGAATCCGTTTGGGAATTATTCAGCAAGGTATTTATTTTAATTACGACTACGGAAAAGGAAAGAACTGGCCTTTCCAATTGATACAGAATCTGAACGCGGACATGTTCAGTGGGTATATGCATGACGGCAAACCTCTGAACGGGGGCTCGCATAATTCCGATTATAATATGCAGGACGGCTGGAATAGCGCCATGTGGACACACATGTATTCTTATATTTTCCCACAGATATATCAGTCGGAGAATGCTACCCGAAATACACATCCTGCTCTGTTCGGGATAACGAAAATATTAAAGGTGGAAGCGATGCATCGTGTGACGGATTATTATGGTCCTATCATTTATAAGAATTTTGCTAATGCCGAAAAACATTACCGTCCGGATAAACAAGAGGATGTCTATTATGAGTTTTTCAATGAACTCGATTCTGCTGTAGTTGCTCTCACCAACTATATAGATGAGAAACCGGAATCCAATGGATTTGCACGTTTTGATATTTTGTTGGATGGGAAATACGCTTCCTGGGTGAAGTTTGCCAATTCGTTGCGTTTGCGGTTGGCAATGCGTATTGCCTCTGTTGCTCCCGATAAGGCTTGTGCTGAAATACAGAAAATAAAAGAAAACGATTATGGCTTCTTTGAAGCGGAAACAGGCGGAGCAATCGTTTCTACCAAATCCGGATATACCAATCCATTGGGAGAACTTAACCGTGTGTGGAATGAAACTTACATGAGTGCTAACATGGAATCAATCTTGGTCGGATATGATGATCCTCGTCTTGGAGCTTATTTCGAACACTGTACGGATGAAGCTTTGAAAGGACAATATCGTGGAATTCGTCAAGGGACATGTTTTGCTCATAGTCATTATTCCGGATTGTCGAAGCTGTTTGTCCTGCAAAGCACCGATGCGCCTCTGATGACTGCTTCGGAAGTCTGGTTTCTGCGTGCCGAAGCCGCTTTGCGCGGGTGGACCGATGAAGATGAAGAAGCTTGTTACCGGAACGGCGTAACTACCTCTTTTCATCAATGGGGAATTTATGGGGTGGAGGATTACCTGAAAAGTGAGCTGACAGCTTCCGACTTTATAGACACTTATGATGAAGAAAATAATATAGAAGCGCGTTGTAAAGTCACTCCCAAATGGAATCCGCAGGATGATAAGGAGACAAAACTGGAGAAGATTATCACGCAGAAGTGGATTGCCATGTTCTCGGAAGGTTGCGAAGCTTGGGCCGAACAAAGACGAACGGGATATCCCCGTTTATTTCCCGTTCGATTCAATCATAGTAGGAGCGGATGCATCGACACGGAGATCATGGTGCGCCGTCTTAATTTCCCAGGTACATTGCAGACAGAAGACCCGGAGCAATATTCTGCTCTTGTCGAGGCTTTAGGCGGAGATGACCATGGAGGTACAAGACTCTGGTGGGATACGGGAAATAATAACCTGGAATAAAAAAAGACAGAAGTAATGTGCTTATATGTGTAGCTTTAACTATTTTTGCATCTTCATTTAAACACATTTACTTATGAAACAGATTATCTCTGCTCTTTTCCTTTGTATGTTGCTCTCTGGCGTACCGAGATTGCAGGCGCAAAACATTCAGCTACATTATGATTTCGGACGTTCTTTGTATGATAAAGATTTGCAAGGTCGCCCGCTGTTCACCTCCACTGTGGAGAAGTTTCATCCTGATACTTGGGGAAGCACTTATTTCTTTGTTGATATGGATTACACTTCCGAGGGTGTCGCTTCCGCTTATTGGGAAATAGCCCGTGAACTAAAATTCTGGAAAGGTCCTTTCTCTGCACATCTTGAATATAACGGTGGATTATCGAAAGGCATGTCTTATAAAAATGCTTATCTGGCAGGAGCTACCTACACTTTTAATAATGCTTCCTTTTCCAAAGGCTTTACGCTGACTGCTATGTATAAGTATATTCAGAAACACCAATCGCCCAACAACTTCCAGCTGACAGGTACGTGGTACGTGAATTTCTGCCGCAATCTGCTCACTTTCTCCGGCTTTGCCGACTGGTGGCGCGAAGAAACCAACTATGGAAAGACTATCTTTCTCTCCGAACCACAATTCTGGGTAAACCTAAACAAAATCAAAGGAGTAAATAAAAATTTCAATCTTAGTGTTGGCTCCGAAGTCGAATTGAGTAATAACTTCGGCGGTCGTGATGGCTTTTATGTTATCCCGACACTCGCTCTGAAATGGACGCTGAACTAAAAAACGGATTATAAGAAATAGAATTAAAAAAAGTCGGACTAAAAGAAGCCGGACTTCAGAATAATCTCTGTTTATCCCTCTGCGGAACTTAAAAAAATATATAGAAACCCTGTTAAATGAAAACTGATTTAATCTACGGCGTAGAAGACCGTCCCCCTTTTAAAGACGCCTTGTTTGCGGCTTTACAACATCTTTTGGCTATTTTCGTAGCGATCATTACACCTCCGCTTATCATCGCAAGTGCCTTGAAACTTGATGTAGAAAAGACAAGCTTTCTGGTTTCCATGTCTCTTTTTGCTTCGGGAGTATCTACCTTTATACAATGCCGCCGCTTTGGTGTGATAGGAGCAAGACTGCTCTGCATCCAGGGAACCAGTTTTTCTTTTATCGGCCCTATCATTGCCACAGGGATGGTAGGCGGATTACCGTTAATTTTCGGTTCCTGTATGGCTGCTGCGCCTATCGAAATGATTGTCAGCCGCACATTCAAATATCTGCGTAATATTATCACTCCGCTGGTTTCCGGTATTGTCGTGCTGCTTATCGGATTGAGTCTGATAAAGGTAGGTATCGTATCTTGCGGAGGCGGATATGCAGCTATGGATAATGGTACGTTTGCTACGTGGGAAAACCTGTCTATTGCAGCACTGGTACTTCTTAGCGTCTTGTTTTTCAACCGTTGCGGGAACAAATACCTGCGTATGAGTTCCATTGTACTCGGACTTTGCCTTGGCTATGGTTTGGCATTTGCTCTGGGAAAAGTGGATATGAGTGCGTTGAATGTGGAAATGCTGATGAGTTTTAATATTCCCCAGCCTTTTAAATATGGTGTTGATTTCAATGTGTCTTCTTTTATAGCCATTGGTCTGGTTTACTTGATAACTGCCATTGAAGCAACAGGTGATGTAACTGCCAACTCTATGATTTCCGGACTTCCCATTGAAGGAGATTCCTATTTGAAACGGGTTTCCGGTGGAGTAATGGCAGATGGATTCAACTCCTTTCTCGCCGGTGTATTCAACTCTTTTCCAAACTCCATCTTTGCACAAAACAACGGTATTATCCAACTGACCGGAGTAGCCAGCCGTTATGTTGGTTATTATATCGCAGCAATGCTCGTCCTTTTGGGTTTATTTCCCATCGTAGGTGCCGTATTTTCCTTAATGCCCGATCCTGTACTGGGCGGTGCAACCTTACTAATGTTCGGCACAGTAGCAGCGGCGGGAATCCGTATTGTCTCCTCACAAGAAATAGGCCGTAAAGAAACTTTGGTATTAGCAGTCAGCCTCTCCTTAGGCTTAGGGGTAGAACTAATGCCGGACGTATTACAACAAGCCCCGGAAGCAATTCGAAGTATCTTCTCTTCAGGGATTACCACCGGAGGCCTAACTGCAATTATTGCAAATATAGTAATACGGGTAAAAGAGTAGGAAACAAGTAGTAGAAACAAGTATTAAGTAATAAGTATTACCGAAGCCGCTGGTTTATACTTGATAGGCGTTGATTAATACTTGTTAGTTGATGCTTGTCGATTAATACTTAATACCTAATTCTTAATACTTAAATTACTCATTTTATCTGTTGTGCGGAAGGGGAAATCAGGATACTCGTAAAGACTGAAACGAGGTTCGGTTTCTCCTTTCGTATAATTCCAGATAGAAGCATAGTCTTCCGGATCTTCTCCCATCTTGGCTAACTGGCGCAGGTAAGCAGCTAGCGATTTATTCTCTACAATATAAATCTGCCCCATCTGATCGATAATCGGGCTATGATGACGAGTACCGTCATGTTCGAAGCGTAGAATTCGTTTTCCTTCTTCAGTTAGTCCCACCAACTGGAAAGTCATGCTTTTACCGATAGCCGGTAAATTCAATACGCTGCGATCAGTGGCAAGGAAAGGTAAATGATGCTTTCTCATGAAGCGTCTTAATTGCTTGGCAACATCCTCTTTAGGCTCCTCTTCTGTTCCTACTTTCGTCTCTAATATCTTATATAACTCCTCCGCCTGTTCCGGTGTCATACGGCCATAAATCTTTTCCTCCTGTTGCTCCTGCATTGAACGACTGTTGGGTGCAAATACTGCATAATTCTCATTGAATCCCTTTACCGAGAAAGTGTAATAACATACCACCCCCAACGAATTGAGCACCTGACGAAGCCGGGTCGTATGCCCTCTACGTGAAGCAGCCACCGTATATACCAACTGATTCGTAATAATCCATCCCGCAGAAAGAATCTTCCGGATCGCTTCTTTAGCTTCAGGAGTAACCTCCAGCGGTGTCTGGAAATGAGTCTGTATAATAAACTGTTTCACACCGATAGCCGATGCTTTCTCCTTGAATTCCCGCAGAACATCAACCAGCCCGTCGTTGATACGCATCGGCAAATAAGCCAACAGACGTGACCCCAACCGTACCCGTTGCAATTCCGCATATTTCTCTCCATCCTTGCGTTCAAGATTCGCCCTTTGTTTGCGTGCCGCCATCCGATACACCGCATCCAGAATATTCTGAAGCGTTTTATTTTGACTCATCAGCGCATCGCCTCCTGTAATAAGAATATCCCGCAATTGCGTATCCTCTTCAAAATAAGCCATTAACCGACGCAACTTACGATCCCATGATTCCTTCGGGCGTAAAGACTCAAATTCGAAATTCAACCGCTCGCTCTGAAAATCATACATACGCTGACAAGAAGCACAAAGTCCTCCGCAAGCCCGTCCCATAGTGTCAGGAATGAGAATAGCCACCTCCGGATACCGCCGATGAATGTTATGCCCGTCCGGCAAAAGCCATCCCGCAGCATTAGGCTTCCCGGCTTCTACAATATCCTCTTTCTCCCACGCGCGAATATTTCCATACGTCTCCACCAAACGTGGAGAATACAGAATATAACTCCGAATAGCCTCGTCATTATACCCATATCCCGTTACATTAAGCAACGATAAATAATAAGGAGTTGCAAAGAACGGCATACCCTTCTTCCGGGCACGATAAAGCAAATACATAGTCTCTGACGAAAGTGAATTTCCCAGGAATCGATTCAACTCGCCCGGACTTTTCACAGCCATTGCCAAATGAAAGCGGAAATCGTTCCACCACTCATTGACCAACCTGTATTTTTCTTCATAACTCATTCCCTCCTCAAAGTGAAAACGCACCGAAGGCTTCGACTTCCTGTTTTCAATCTTCTGAATCAACAAGTGCAACATCCGCTCCTTATTCTCATCCCGCACTTCACGTACCTCTTCATCCAATCCCGTTTCCCACCGGTCATTCCTACTTTTGATACGCTGTGGCGATGGTAAAGGCACAACCTCTCCCTTCAACCGTTTAAACATCTGGAAAATTTCAATAAACAAATCCGTCGGTATCTCCATATTTTCCAACGTTCCCGTCAGAAACTCATAAAGCAACCGAATCGTCTGTACTGACATATCCTGTCCAGTAGACAGTTCATGGACATTCTGTCCATCATAATCGAGTAAGAGTCGAATTTGCTCCCTCGCCTCCTCCGCAGCCTCATTTTCTATCCTGCAAATTTCCAAAAAACGCAGCATCCCAGCCTTGAACTCTTCCACAGAAGAGCTCTTATCAGCTATCTCCACCACTTCCGGAATTTCTTGATTATAGATTTGTTTCAACTGTGAAAAAGTAAGCGCAAGCATTTTCTTTTGTTTCATAAGCAATCTCTCTATTTTTTAATTATTATAATATACTACCATACCGCATGGTCCTCCTCCGGCCTCGTCTGCACGGCGTCAAGCGAAGGTTTTATTACCGGCGTTAAGAAGGGCAGACTGTTTGAGCGAAGCGAGTTTCTACCCTTTAGACGGGAATGAAACCGGAGTAGCCGGGCAGGCGCAGCCTTGATTTTTTCTTTTGGGTACTTTTTCTTTTGTATCAAGACAAAAGAAAAAAGTACATAAAGATAACAAAAAAAGCGGAGGTACAAAACCCCCGCTTTTTCTATCCTATTAATCTTTACGATTTTCTAACATTTAAAGCGACTTATTTTTTCGTTTCCGTGTCGTCGTTCTTCCGTTTCGGCTCCTTCTTGGCAAGAAGAACAATATTATACACATAATCCGTCATCCACTGTTCAGAGTATCCCAAACGCTCTTTGTACTGGCGAACAGTCGCAGCCGTTTTATGCACATCATCAGCCTTCCACACTGTCTTGGTACAAACATCGTGTACCGTTTTCTGTGTCATACCATACAAAGCCTTCTTAAAGATCGACGGCATACGAAACTTCCACTGCATCAGATTTCCCATCAACATCATCAGATCATTGGAAAATCCCTGATACATGAACAAATAAGATTGAATATCATTTTGAGTGCGGCAGTTACGTTTCACGGAAGAGTCGATTTCCTTAAAGAAGTTCTCGTTCAACCCATAATCCTGCATCAGCATTTTGCGCGCAGCAGATTTTTCGGCCAATCCCAGTTTACCGTTTTGAGTAGGAACTTTAAACAAACGTTTGAAGTTAGCTACGTCCGGCAAGAAGCGGATATTAGTGATACCGAGGTTTGTGGCGATAACTGACTGGAAATACACCCGTGTCAGTGATATGAAATCTTCTACATTGCCGACTTTCGTTTCATCGGATTTTTTCTTGAATAAACCAAATAAGCCCATTGTTATCTCTACAATTTTATTATTTACAATTTACTATTTGAGCGTGTGGAAGGTATATAACATAACTACCATCTGTCAATTTGCGTGCAAAGGTACAAAAACAGTTGGTTTTCACCAACATTCCAAGTCCTTTTCGATGTCCGGCATTGTCTCTTTCTTAAAAACAGGGCTTTGGATGCCAGCTTTCTTTTGCGCGCGGTAATCATTTAGCAGACGGATAGCATATTTTCCGAGGAAAAGGATAGCGATCAGATTACAGATAGCCATTAACGCCATCGTGACATCTGCCAGGCTCCATACCATATCCAATGTGGCAAGTGAACCGAAGAGTACCATACCACCCACCAATATCCTGTAACCATGAAGTACCCATTTCCGGTGAGTGATAAAACGGATATTAGCCTCACCATAATAATAATTCCCCAGAATACTGCTGAAAGCAAAAAAGAAAAGAGCTACGGCAACGAAGATACTGCCCGAAGAACCTATTTCGTTTGTCAACGCCTGTTGAGTCAGCTGCACTCCATTAGCCGAACCATCCAGAGGAGCCCCACTAAAGAGGATGATAAAAGCCGTACAGGTACATATCAATAATGTATCTGTAAATACCGCCAAAGTCTGTATCAACCCTTGTTTTACGGGATGGCTGACATGAGCCGTGGCAGCCGCATTCGGGGCCGAACCCATACCGGCCTCATTGCTGAAAAGTCCTCTCTTGATGCCCTGCATTAATGCCATACCAACTCCTCCTGCCAATGCCTGCTCCCAACCGAAAGCATGGCTGACAATCAGTGCGATAACACCCGGTAAATGAGTGATATTGAGTGCAACAATAACCAGTGCCAGCCCTACATATCCCAAAGCCATAACAGGCACGATAATACTGCTGACGCGGGCAATGCGTTGAATACCTCCAAAGATGATAAGCAATGTCAGCAAAGTCAGCACACCTCCCAATATAATATGATTGAACCCAAAAGCATGCTCTGCCGCAGCACAGATCGTATTACTCTGTACAGAATTGAAAGCAAACCCGAAAGTAATGCTTATTAATACGGCAAAAAGCATTCCCATCCACGGTTGTTTCAACCCTTTCTTCATATAATAAGCAGGTCCTCCGATGAACGAATCCTTTCCGCGTATTTTGTATAATTGTCCCAAAGTAGACTCTATGAAAGCACTCGAAGCCCCTAACAGTGCGATGACCCACATCCAGAAAATAGCCCCGGGACCTCCGATGGCAATGGCAGTAGCCACTCCCGCAAGATTCCCCGTACCCACACGGCTGGCGATAGAAATAGCGAATGCCTGAAAAGAAGATACATGTTTCTCTCCCTGTTTTCCTTTGCCGGCGGATTCGCTTAACAGCACGATCATTTCCCGGATCATGCGAAATTGTACAAAGCGTGTCCGTATGCTGAACCAGACAGCACATCCTAATAACATAATAATTAGAATATACGTCCAAAGTATGTCATTAATCTCGTTGATAAAAGTCATAGTTAAGTATTAAGTATAAAGCATTGTTTGTGGTTATTCGTCTTTTATTCGGAAGTAAAATTTATGATTTTCGAATACAGGTTCCACAATATCATAACGAACAAATTTGGCGAGCAGATGTTCAGCGGCACGTCGTGAAAGTCCGGTTTGTCGACAGTAACGGTTGAGTGAGAGTAAAGTTCCGTGCTCCAGTTGATCGAGCAGGAGCTGTTCACGTTCGGTGTAGCGGATGAGTTCTCCACGGGGGCTATCGCTCTGTTGCCATACACGGAGATGTATGGGAGTTGCCAGAATATTTTCGTCCTTGATGCGGAGATAGGCTAGGGGTTTTCCGGTTTCGTCCTTGGCGTAAACCGGTTTATGTGGAGTTTCTTCGATGGTTGCCACTAACACTTGCCGTCCTTCCACTATGTATGTTTGCAGAGAATATTCCACTTCCGGCACGCAATAAAGTTGTGCGGCGGCTTCAATCATATATTTTTCTTCTTCGGAGCGTACTCCTGCGATTTTACCATTGTCTTTAACGCCAATAAGTAATCGTCCTCCGTCCGTGTTGGCAAAGGCCGAAAGTGTTTTGGCTATTTTGCGTGCGTCGGAAATTTCGAATTTAAAGTCCTGTTGCTGGTGCTCTCCTTCAGCAATCAGTGCATGTATATAATCGGTATCTGTAAGCAGTTTCATGGCTACAAAGGTAGGTAAAAAAGGTAAAAAGCCCCTTTTTTAGATATTTTTCGAAGATTATTTCAAAAAAAATATTGATTTTATGCTTTTATTTCGGGAAACAGTGTATTTTTGCGGCACATTATTAACGAAAAAAATAAAAGGATTATGAAAGAATTGGTAGAAAAGGTAGCAGCTCTTTATGCTGACTTCTCAAAAGATGCTAACGCACAGATCGAAAACGGTAACAAAGCAGCAGGAACTCGCGCTCGTAAAGCTTCTTTGGAAATCGAAAAAGCAATGAAAGAATTCCGTAAAGCATCTTTGGAAGCTTCTAAAAAATAATTTAGAAGACTACTAGGATATTGAAAAAGAGGGCATATCGTGAAGCGATATGCCCTCTTTTTGTTTTAATGCGGAATGACTTTTTATTGTTTTAGTACGGATAGTGGCAATTATTTATAGCATAAAAAGCGGTTCGTTTGGGTGAATCGCTTTTTTAGAAAAGAGATGTCTCCCAAGATGTAAGTCCGGGCTTTTTATATTTTTGTGGTTCTTTTAAATGATTTATTTGCAATTTGTAGGGGGCAAACTTTTTTCTTCTATACGCATCTCAAATTAAATCGTATATTTGCGAAAAGAATCAAGATCGGGAATGATGAACGAAAACGTCTTAGCTAAACTGAAGATACTTGCAGAATCTGCCAAGTACGATGTTTCCTGTTCTTCCAGTGGTACGGTGCGTTCCAATAAGCCGGGAACGCTGGGAAACACTGTGGGAGGATGGGGGATATGCCACAGTTTTGCCGAGGACGGTCGATGTATCTCGCTATTGAAAATCATGCTTACCAATTATTGCATTTACGATTGTGCCTATTGCGTCAACCGTCGTAGCAACGATCTTCCCCGCGCTACCTTTTCCGTTTCGGAATTGGTGGAGCTGACAATGGAATTCTACCGTCGTAACTATATCGAAGGGCTGTTTCTTAGCTCCGGAGTGGTCCGTAATCCGGACTATACAATGGAGAGACTTGTGCGTGTAGCCAAAGATTTGCGGCAAGTGTACCGTTTTAACGGTTATATCCATCTCAAGAGTATTCCCGGAGCCAGTCGCGAATTAGTGAATGAAGCCGGATTGTATGCCGATCGTCTTAGCGTCAACGTCGAAATTCCCAAAGAAGAAAATTTGAAACTGCTTGCACCGGAAAAAGACCATAAAAGCGTATTTGCTCCGATGAAATACATTCAACAAGGCGTGTTGGAGAGTAAAGAAGAACGGCAGAAGTTTCGCCACGCACCGCGTTTCGCACCTGCGGGACAAAGTACCCAGGTGATTGTGGGAGCTACCTCCGAATCGGATAAAGATATTCTTTTTCTTTCGTCGGCACTTTATGGGCGCCCCACCATGAAACGTGTCTATTACTCGGGCTACGTTTCCGTGAATACGTATGATAAGCGCCTTCCGGCATTGAAACAGCCGCCTCTGGTACGTGAAAACCGGCTCTATCAGGCTGACTGGTTATTGCGTTTTTATCAATTCAAGGTAGATGAAATTGTGGATGATTCCTATCCGGATCTCGATCTCGAAATAGACCCGAAACTTTCGTGGGCTTTGCGCCATCCCGAACAGTTTCCTGTTGACATCAATAAGGCAGACTACGAAATGTTGCTCCGTGTGCCGGGAGTAGGGGTGAAGTCGGCGAAACTGATTGTTGCTTCCCGTCGTTTTTCGCGGCTGGGATTTTATGAACTGAAGAAGATAGGAGTGGTGATGAAGAAAGCGCAATATTTCATCACTTGCAAAGAACTGCCTCTTCAGATGCAGACGGTGAACGAACTTTCTCCGCAACGAGTGCGCAGCTTATTGTTGCCGAAACCAAAAAAGAAAGTGGATGAACGCCAGTTGTTGCTTGATTTTGGCGAATAAGAATAATTTACGATTAGACAATTTACTATTCAAAAGTGATACCAAGCGTAAATCGTCTAATAGTAAATTCAATTGTAAATTGTCTAATAGTAACTTAAATAGTAAATCGTAAATTGTCTAATAGTAAATATGTTTAGTGTTTATATTTACGATAAAACCTTTGATGGTCTGCTGACGGCTGTGTTCGACGCCTATTTCCGCAAGACTTTCCCCGATGCTTTGCTGTCGGAAGGAGATGCTTTGCCTTTATTTTGTGATGAGCTGCATACGGTAGTGACCGATGAAGAAAAGGCCGGGCGTGTGTGGCGGGGATTACAGAAGAAAGTTTCCTCTTCCGCTTTGGGGTGCCTCACGCAAAGTTGGCTGTCGGAACTTCCGGAAGTAGGGATGCTTATTTTTCGTTATATCCGTAAAGCGATCGACGCGCCCCGGTCCATTGAAACCAATTTTGGTGATCCGGACGTTTTGCAATTGGTGCAAATATGGAAGAAGGTGGATGGCGAACGTGTGCACCTGATGCAGTTTGTCCGTTTCCAGAAAGCTGCCGACGGTACATTCTTTGCCGCTTTCGAACCGCAGTATAATGCGCTCCCGCTGACGGTTCACCATTTCAAAGACCGTTTTGCCGATCAGAAGTGGATTATTTACGACATGAAACGCCGTTACGGATTTTATTATGACTTGCAGGAGGTGACGACTATCTCGTTTGATGATGACAGTCGTGAATCCCATTTGATTACGGGGATGCTGGACGAAAGTCTGATGGACAAGGATGAGAAGCTTTTCCAACAACTTTGGAAGACATATTTCAAGGCCATTTGTATCAAAGAACGCATGAATCCGAGGAAGCACAGGCAGGATATGCCTGTACGTTATTGGAAGTATCTGACGGAAAAGCAAAAGTAGATTTCCATTTTGGGAGAGGAACGAAAGTCTGACTATTCAATTCGCTGCACCGTTACATCCGGAAATTCCTGTATCAGCGAAAGCAGATGCCCTTCATCATTATTTCGTTTCGACTTGATAACCATCGTAACCTGATAATATTCTGTTTCACCCGTGTGTTGCGTTTCCATCTCGTAAGAGACTATCAGGTAGTCTTTAGAGTTGAATCTGTCCGCTATCTGTTTCAGTATGTCTTTGTTGGGAGTTGAGAAAGAAACCATCGAGCTTTTCATTCCGATGCTTTTAAATAGATAGCTAAGTAGTTCCAGTCCGACGAGGGTTAACACCGTGGCGGCAATACCGATGGTGTACATTCCTGCACCTACCGCCAAGCCGATACCTGCTGTTGCCCAGATTCCTGCGGCGGTAGTCAATCCGCGTACAATCTGTTTTTGAAAGATGATGGTTCCTGCACCGATAAATCCGATACCGCTGACAACCTGTGCCGCCACCCGACTGGGATCGAGTGTGACACTACTTTCTTTTATAATTTCCTGAAATCCGTATTGGGAAACAATCATAATCAAAGCACTACCTAGCGACACGAGAAAATGAGTGCGGTATCCGGCTTCTTTGGCACGGTATTCACGATCCAGTCCAATGATGGTTCCCAGTATTCCGGCGACCAATAAACGGATTACAAAATCCATATTCAACATCATGTGTTCAATCTCCTTTCTGTTTTTTATTGTTTGTGGAAAAATGCTTAGAACCATAAATATACAATTATTTCCCCTTTTTGTATCAATCATTTAGTAATATTTGAACGTATCCAATTCATTTTATCGTATATTCGCAGATTCAAATAAATGTTTAATCCCGCGACCGAGCAAATAATGAAGAAAAGAATTTTTTATATAATCAGCTTTCTGGTGATCTTCTGTATGGAGGTGTTGATAGCTTTGTATGTGCGCGACCGTTTCATACGTCCCTATGTCGGAGATATGCTGGTTGTAGTGCTGGTATATAGCTTTGTACGTATCTTTCTGCCGACGGGGATTCCGCGGATGCCGTTTTATGTCTTTCTTTTTGCCTGTTTTGTAGAAGTCTTGCAATACTTCCAGCTGGTGGAAACATTGGGTGTCACGAACCGCGTAGCCCGAATTGTGCTGGGTTCTACGTTCGATTGGGGAGATATTGCCTGCTATGCTGTGGGATGCGTTTTCATTGTCTTATTCGAGCATTTCGTCCGGCGTAGATCGTAGAGGATTTATTTCTCTTCCGCTTTGGTTTCGGATGGGTTTAGGCTGTGGCCGCAATATTTGCAAAACTCTGCATTATCTTCGTGTCCGGAGCGATGGCAGTTGGGACATTCTTTGTCTCTCCTGCGTTTATACTCTTTCATCATGGAGGCAGATACGATACCTGTGGGTACGGCAATAATCGTGTAACCGATCAGCATGACACAGGCGGAAAGGAATTTTCCGAGGCCGGTGGCGGGAGTAATATCTCCATAACCTACGGTAGTCATGGTGACGATAGCCCAATAGATGCTGTTCGGGATATTGTTGAACTGGGAGTTGGGTTGCGTTCCTTCAATCATATACATTAGCGTTCCGATGGAAGTCACCAGAATGACGACAAACAGGAAGAACACTGCAATCTTCTTACTACTTTCACGCAAGGCAGTGAGCAGCCGTTCCCCCTCATTCAGAAAGTTGAAAAGCTTGAAGACGCGGAACACACGTATCAGGCGGAAGGCACGGATGATGAGTAGATAGCGGGCGCCCGGAAAGAGCAGACCGATGTAAAGAGGCAATGTGGCCAGTAAGTCTACGATACCGAAAAAGCTGAATATGTATTTCCGGGGACGGGGTGAACAGTAGATTCTCGTCAGGTATTCGAAAGTAAAGAAGCCGGTGAAAAGGAATTCCATAATGACGAACGGAGTCGTCAGATAGGTGGGAAGTCCTTTCAGGCTTTCGATGATGACGAGCAATACGCTGACCAGAATACAGGCGATAAGAATCACGTCGAACAATTTTCCGGCAGGGGTGTCCGATTCGAAGATGATGACGTATAACTTTCGTTTCAGTTTCTCGTCATGCAAAAAACGATGGATTCTTTCTTTCAGTTTCATATCAATAGTGTTTGGCCGGAATTAAAGAAAAAGCCTTTTTAGTCGATGACCCACTGTTTATTGTAGGCAACGGTCTTTTGCGGGTTGTAATACATTCCCTCTTGTGTAGGAATATAGAGAATGTATGTCTTTCCGGTCTTGTTTTTCAATGAAGTGTCGCGCAGCCAGGGGTTGGCATCACGAAGTTGGGCATAGGTGATTCCCTGTGATTTTGCGTAGTCGTTCAGATCGTCGATAGAAGTGTTGACGGTTACCTCTTTATAAGGAATAGGCGGATACAGATGTTCCCGTTTCAAGAGGAATCCGTAACGTTGCGGGTTATTGAATATCTCTTTGGCTGCCAGCAGGCGGAACATGTAGCGGGAAGTTTCCTCTACCAGCCATAAGTCCATGGCATGACTTGCCAACTGCTTTTCAAGTTGGGAGGAGATACGTCCCTGTCCGGCGTTATAGGCGGCGGAGACAGCCATCCAATCGCCATATTTGGCATACGCCTGTTTGAAGTATTTGCAGGCGGCAACGGTTGCTTTTTCAATATGATAGCGTTCGTCTACGTTATCGTTCACTTCCAGCCCGAATTCCCGTCCGGTGGCAGGCATAAATTGCCATAGACCTGCTGCTCCTGCCGGAGAGCGTGCGATGTTATTCAGATTGCTCTCGATGACCATCAGGTATTTGAAGTCGTCGGGGATACCGTTTGCTTTCAGTATCGGTTCGATGATGGGGAAGTAACGGTTGGCGCGCTTGATTAATAGCATGGTGGTGGAGTGCATATAGGTGAAGGCCATCATCTCGCGGTCCATCCGTTCGCGGCGGTCATAGCGCCGGAGGTCGATCGTTTCCCCGTCGAAGGTGACCTGTGCGGGAACAGTAGGCGGAGTGACACAATAAGGCACTTCCGATTTGGCGGAATGTTGTTCGTTCACTTGGCTGCTGCCTGTCAATATTGGGATGGAAGCACCGATGCAAAATACTAATATAAGTGTAAGAATATAGTTGATTTTCATTTGTCTTTTCATTTTATAACCTTTTTGGATGCTTCAATGTTTACGTCTATCTTGCAAAGATAACCTCATTTTGCTTTTTTCAAAGAACTTTTCTTGCATTTTATACGTTTTTCTAATAGAGTTAAAATAAACAACGAATCAAGATGAATATAGCAATGACCGGAGCTACCGGATATATAGGTAAACATCTTTCTAATTATCTTACAGAAAAGGGCGGACATCGGATCATTCCTCTAGGAAGGTCGATGTTTCGCGAAGGTATGTCCGGTTATTTGATTCAGACACTGACCCATTGTGATGTTGTCATCAACCTGGCAGGTGCACCTATCAATAAACGTTGGACACCGGAATATAAACAGGAGCTTTTCAACAGTCGTATTGTTGTAACCAATCGTATTATCCGCGCTTTGAACGCAGTCAAAACGAAACCGAAACTGATGATTTCGGCTTCTGCCGTAGGTTATTATCCTTCGGAAGCGGAGGTGGACGAATATACCCGTACCCGTGGAGAAGGTTTTCTGTCCGATCTTTGCTATGCGTGGGAAAAAGAGGCGAAACACTGTCCCGAACCTACAAGGCTCGTTATTACACGCTTCGGCGTAGTGCTTTCTCCGGACGGGGGAGCGATGCAGCAGATGCTTCGCCCTTTGCAAGCCACCAAGATAGCCACCGCCATCGGTCCCGGTACACAGGTTTTTCCGTGGATATCGATACGGGATCTTTGCCGTGCAATGGAGTTCTTTATCACTCACGAAGAGACACATGGGGTATATAACCTGGTTGCTCCGCAGCAGATCTCGCAATATGCTTTCACCCGTGCGATGGGAAAGGCTTATCGGGCATGGACAACGATGGTAGCTCCGCAACGAATTTTCCGTATCTTATATGGTGAAGCGGCATCTTTCCTGACTGCTGGCCAGAGAGTTCGCTCAACGCGTCTTACGGAGGCGGGATTTCATTTCTCCATTCCCAATGTCGGACGTCTTTTCAGAGGTACGGACCATAGTACGGTTACCTCTCTCGATTTGCACCGGTATATGGGACTTTGGTATGAAATAGCCCGCTACGAGAATCGTTTTGAATACGGACTTGTAGACGTCACGGCTACTTACACGCTCCGTCCCGACGGCATGATTCGTGTGGAGAACCGGGGATGCAAACGTAATTCTCCTTACGACATCTGCAAGACTGCCAACGGACACGCCAAAATACCCGATCCCACACAGCCGGGCAAACTGAAAGTGTCTTTCTTCCTTAGTTTCTATTCTGATTATTATGTCTTGGAACTGGATGAAGAGAATTACAATTATGCCCTGGTAGGCAGCAGTACTGATAAATATCTCTGGATACTAAGCCGTACACCCCAACTGCCGGAAGAAATCAAGAAGAAACTCGTCACCGCTGCCGAACGTCGTGGATACGATACGAGCCAGTTGAAGTGGATCGAGCAACTCTGATCGCAGGCATATACATATATCAGTTTATGCAATCCGCACCTAATAAATAATATAAGATTGTTTAGCGAAAGTATTTAACGGACGATAAACCAACTTTAAAACAACAGAAATTATGGATTACGAAATTATTCATCAGCCCGAACAAAAATTGTTCAAGACAGAAGTAGACGGTCGCACCGCCTTTGTACAATATCGCCTGATAGGTGATTCTCTTGATATTATCCACACAATTGTGCCACAACCCATTGAAGGGCGGGGGATTGCCGCTGCTTTGGTAAAAGCTGCTTACGCCTATGCATTAGCTAACGGGATGAAGCCGAAAGCAACGTGCTCTTATGCAGTGAAGTGGTTGGAAAGACACCCGGAAATAAATGGTTAAATACTCGCTTTTGATTCGTCGGAAAAGGAAATAATATTATCTTTGTAATTGGAAATCAATGAAGAAAAATAGTGTTATGATAAAAGAAGGTGAAAAGGTAAAAGTGGATCCTAGATTAACGGGACTCGATGAATGGATAGAGGGTACAGTAATTGATATTGAACATAATCCGTTCAAAGGCTTAGTTATAGCGATTCGTGATAAATTTAACCGTATTTTCTTTGGTGAGCAGAAATATTTTATTCCTGTAAATGAGGATAATGTATGTATGCAATAGCCTTTGATATGGTCATTACAGACCTACGTGCCAATTATGGAGAGCCTTATAACAATGCCTATTTTGAAATAAATAAAGTGTTGCGTCAGTATGAGTTTTATAATACGCAGGGTAGTGTATATCTAACAGAGAAAACTGATATGGCAAATCTTTTTCGTGCAATTGACGCATTGAAACGTATTCCTTGGTTTCAGGCGTCAGTTCGTGATCTTCGTGCGTTTCGTGTAGAAGACTGGTCGAACTTTACGGATTTTATAAAAGAAAATAAGTAGATAAGCTTTCAGGTCTGAATATGTATTCATGCCTGAAAGCTCCTTTTATTTCTCAATTACTGTTTCCACCTCTTCAACTGTGGAAAGTACTCCTTCATCGTTTTCCGTGCTTCCTCCACTGTGTATTTCACTTCCGAGTCTTTATTGAACTCATCCAGATAATTCAGATTAAGCTCGATCATCTCGTCCATGGTACACTCTTTCGTGAAATGTCCGTCCGCATAGCAATAGTGGCAATAATCTTCGTTCTTGCTACCGTCCGTTTCTTTTCCAAAAGTTGAGTCGTCTATCGGCATACCGCAACTTTGACAAAATTTTTGTTCCATCTTTTTTTGTTAGATTATAAGTTTATGTTACAAGACAAATGTAAGTAAAAATATTGGAAAAGAAGTAATCCGGTCTTGCTATTTATTCATTTATTTCTTTCCTGGTTTGCTTTTGGTGTTAATTGGTTTTCACGGGCAGCCGTTTCCACATCCAACGGGGAATCATTTTCCAGAAAAAGACCAGTATCCGGTAGCGCCAGTCGATCACTACTATCCGTTGTTTCCGCTCCAGTGACCAGGCGATGTGACGTCCCACTTTCGCTGCATCCATCAATAGCGGATAATGTTTCCCGTCGTTGAGCAAGTCGGTGGCAACAAATCCGGGACGGATATCAGTAAAACGGATATTCAGTTTTTGTAAATATGAAAGTTGTTCGAGAGCATCTATGTAAGTGTTCTGGAAGCGTTTGGTGGCAGAGTAGGCAGGAGCCACTCCAAGTCCTTTCGTTCCCGCGATGGAGCTGATGACTGCCAGGTGGCCGCCTCCGCTTTTCCTGAAATAGATGAAAGCGGTATCCACCATGCGGATAAATCCCTCTACATTCGTGTATGCTGTGTTCAGCTCCACCTCCATGTTCAGATTCGTATTCTGGAAACCGATGCCCGAGCTAAGAAGAAACAAATCCATGCCGCCCACCTTGTCGATGAGCATATTCAATTTCTCGCCTGCATCTTCCTGGGTTACGTCCAACGTTTGAATTTGAATCTGATCCGGTGCTGCCCGTTGTAGGTTTTCGAGAGCAGATTGCCGTCTGCCGGCTACTCCGATTTGCCATCCATCCAGTAACAGACATTTTGCAACTTCTTGTCCGATGCCGGAGGTAGCGCCAATGATAATGGCTTTTTTCATTACTGATTTTTTTAGTAAGTTATAGGTTCAATAAATGTCGTATGGCCTGCCAGGGTGCATAAAGCAACATCCTCGGTCCGGAGAAACGCATCACCTGTCGCATTCGTTCGCGCATGACGGGTTTGTAACAATGTACGGTGCATTCCTTGCATGCACTCTTCTTCTCTCCAAACGGACAATGGTCGAGACGTGCGTGGGCATAGCGGAGCAACTCTTCACAGTCGGCACAAAGAATTGTATTTTTTTCTTTTTTCCGGCAATAGAGGCGGATCATCAACTCTACCGTTTTCTTTTCGTGCGCAATGCGTGATGCTTTCATCTCTTTCTTTTTTACACTTTGGAATGACAAAGATAGCGAAGATTATGCAGAAATGCAGGCGTATTCTGTTAAAATACACCTTCTTCTTTTTTCTATTTTGAAAAGCACCCTTTCATTTTGGTAGGGTATTTAGAGATTACTTATTCAAAATGAAAAAAATATTGCATTGATTACAAGCTAATTATCAGAATCCTTTTCATTTTGGCATACTCTTGGCTATGAGGGGAACATACAAAATGATTCATGAGTTATGGAAGAGTACATTTCAGATAACAGTCTGTATATTCGGAGTAAGAATAATAGCATGATTAACCGGAAGATGATAGGGCGCGTGTTGGGTATGTTGCTATTTATCGAATTGGGGATGTTCTTACTTTGTGCCGGAGTGTCGGCTGGTTACGGGGAAAGTGATTATAAATACTTTCTTTACACCTGTATCATCAATGCTGTGGTAGGCGGATTGTTACTGCTCTACGGACGGGGAGCGGAGAATAAGATGAGCCGGAGAGACGGATATTGTGTGGTCACTCTTTCATGGGTGTTTTTTACCTTTTTCGGCATGCTTCCTTTTTATTTTAGCGGAAGCATTGATACGATAACCAATGCCTTTTTCGAAACCATGTCCGGGTTTACCACTACAGGAGCTACTATTCTCGATGATATTGAATCCCTTTCCCACGGTATGCTTTTCTGGCGAAGCCTGACGCAGTGGATCGGTGGTTTGGGGATTGTGTTTTTCACGATTGCCATTCTTCCTATCTTTACCACGGGAGGAGTGCAACTCTTCTCTGCTGAATCTACGGGAGTGACGCACGACCGTACCCATCCGAAAATCAATGTCATGGCCAAGTGGTTGTGGACAATTTATCTGGTATTGACAGTTTCGGAAACTGTCTTATTGATGTTTGGGGGCATGAGCTTGTTTGATGCCATTTGCCAGTCGTTTGCCACTACTGCTACGGGCGGATATTCTACCAAGCAGAACAGTATATCTTACTGGAATTCTCCGTATATAGAATATGTGGTGGCTATCTTTATGATTGTTTCCAGTATCAACTTCTCTTTGTTTCTGATGTGTTTGAAAGGAAAAGTCGGTCGTTTATTCAAAGATGAAGAGTTACACTGGTTTCTGGCGTCAGTGGGTATCTTGACTTTTCTTATCACGTTGGCGCTCGTCTTTCAAAATCATTATGACTGGGAACTGGCTTTCCGGAAAGCATTGTTCCAGGTGTCTACGGTGCATACTTCCTGCGGTTTTGCTACGGATGATTATAATATGTGGCCTCCTTTCACGTGGTTACTGTTGTTCATTGCGATGCTTTCGGGAGGGTGTACGGGTTCTACCAGTGGAGGTATCAAGAATATGCGGTTGCTGATTGTGGCGCGTGCCATCCGGAATGAGTTCAAACATCTGCTCCACCCGAATGCCGTGCTTCCCGTACGTATCAATAAGCAGACGGTGTCTTCTTCTATCGTAACTACCGTATTGATTTTCTTTGCTTTTTATCTGGTTCTGATCCTGATTGGGTGGACGGCTCTTTTGTTTTTGGGAGTTGGCTTTTCCGAGTCCGTCAGTACGGTTATTTCGAGTATAGGCAATGTCGGTCCGGGATTGGGAACTTGCGGGCCTGCATATTCGTGGAATTCTTTACCTGATCTGGCAAAGTGGATACTTTCTTTTCTGATGCTGGTGGGACGTCTGGAATTGTTTAGTGTACTCCTGTTGTTTTATCCGGGATTCTGGAAGAATAGATAAACTGTAAATCATGAACGGGCTTCTGAAACATCGTTGGAAGGGTTTGTGGTTGACGGAAACAATCTGTATCTTTGCAGCATGAAAAAGTTATTGTGTCCGCAATGCAAGATTGCAGCTATGTATGTGAAGAATGAACAGGGTGACAGGCTGCTGGTTTATGTGCTCGAAGATGGTGAAGTTGTTCCCAAATATCCGGAAGATTCGATGGAGGGGTTCGATTTGACAGAAGTCTTCTGCCTGGGATGCTCGTGGCATGGTTCACCTAAACGGTTGGTGAAACGATAGACCGGGAGACTCATGCTCTCATACTGATTTTTTTGATTTATGTCAACTAAAAGAGGAACGCAAATCAAGAACTAATTCATTGAATTTTCCGTATCTTTGCATCCGATTTTAGAACATAGACGTATGGCAACTTCTAAAGAAATGACGGCAGGGCCGGCATTACCTCTCATTTTAAAGTTTACGCTGCCGCTTTTACTCGGCAATCTGTTGCAACAAACGTATTCGCTTGTTGATGCTGCAATTGTAGGAAAGTTTTTAGGAATTAACGCGTTAGCTTCTGTTGGAGCTAGCACATCGGTGGTGTTTCTTATTCTCGGGTTCTGCAATGGATGTTGCGGAGGTTTCGGAATACCCGTTGCGCAGAAGTTTGGGGCGCGGGATTACAGTACGATGCGCAGTTATGTGGCCGTTAGTCTGAAACTGGCTGCGGGAATGTCTGTGGTGATTGCTCTTCTCACCTGTATTTTATGTGAGGATATTCTTCGGATCATGCGTACGCCGGAGAATATTTTCGAAGGGGCGTATGCTTATTTGCTTGTCACGTTTATTGGTGTGCCGTGTACTTTCTTCTATAATCTTCTTTCGAGCATTATCCGTGCGTTGGGAGACAGTAAGACGCCTTTTTGGTTTCTGCTGTTTGCGGCTGTTCTGAATATCATTCTTGATTTGTTCTGTATTTTGGTACTTGGCTGGGGAGTGGCGGGAGCTGCTATTGCTACTGTCTTTTCGCAAGGATTGTCGGCTGTTCTCTGCTACATTTATATGTACCGGAAGTTTGAAATATTGCAAGGTACTCCGAAAGAACGCCGGTTCCAGTCGAAACTGGCTAAGACACTGCTTTACATTGGTGTGCCTATGGGATTGCAGTTTTCTATCACGGCTATCGGCAGCATCATGCTTCAGAGTGCGAATAATGCATTGGGAACAGCGTGTGTGGCAGCTTTTACGTCTGCTATGCGCATCAAGATGTTCTTTATCTGCACGTTCGAGAGTCTGGGAATTGCGATGGCTACGTATAGCGGACAGAATTATGGGGCAGGAAAACCGGAGCGTGTCTGGTTGGGAATTAAGGCGAGTGCTTTGATGATGATCGTTTATGCGGCATTTACATTCGTTCTTCTGATGGTGGGAGCTAAATATTTTGCATTGATCTTTGTAGATCCGTCGGAAACGGAAATTCTGTTGGATACCGAGTTATTCCTGCATATCTCCTGTATGTTCTTCCCGATGCTTGGTTTGTTGTGTATCTTGCGTTATACCATTCAGGGAGTAGGCTTTACCAATCTTGCCATGTTCTCCGGAGTGGCGGAGATGATTGCTCGTATTCTTGTCAGTCTCTATGCCGTACCGGTATTCGGTTTTATTGCTGTCTGCTACGGTGATCCGATGGCTTGGATAGCGGCAGACTTATTCCTCGTGCCGGCCTTTATTTACGTTTATCGCAGGTTGAAGAAGCAGGTATTTACGAATTCGACTGTACAGCAGACTGTTGCATAATTGTCTTTTTTCAGGCTAGGAATATTTCTTTGTTTGAATTTAGAAATCGGCCTTTTTCTGTATACGGAAAATGTCTCCGTATATGGGATGGCGAAACTCTATATATTCGGCATGGAGGTATAGTCTGTCTGCTTTCTTTCCGTAGAGTTCGTCTCCAAGTATGGGGCATCCCAAGCCTTCCGGATGGGCGGCGTGTACTCGTAACTGATGTGTGCGTCCGGTCAACGGATAGAAGACAATCCGGGTGTATTTTCTTGGCTCATTGATACTCCTTTCTGATTCATCAATGATCTTTTCTGATTCACTGATAATCTTGTATTCTGTAATCGCCTCTTTTCCGTATTCTTTACTAACGATTTGTCGGGGACGGTCGAGGGGATTTAAACAGAGAGGGAGTTCGATCCTTCCTGTTCTTTCTGATAGTACTATTCCATCCAGCACAGCCACATAGCGTTTCTTGATACTTCTGTTTGCGAATTGTGCCTGTAAATCCTGATGTACCTTTTTTGTTTTGGCAACGAGTAATAATCCTGAAGTAGCCATATCGAGCCGGTGTACAATCATAGGACCGGTAGCTTCGGGATATTTTTTCTTCAAACGATGATAGACTGAATCTCTGTCCTCTGCTTTTCCCGGAACGGACAACATCCCTGCCGGTTTATTGACTACCAGTAACCATTCATCCTCAAACACGATTTCTAGTTCTTCCTCTTCATGAACAGGATTCAGCAGTGGATTTTCGTCTATCTCCAATCCTTGCAGCATGTGTTGCAGAATCGGTTCGCATTTCCCTTTGCAGGAAGGATAATAATATCCGTGATGCCGGATTTCGTTTTTAGGAGAGTCGCCCCACCAGAATTCAGCCATAGCCAATGGCTTTAATTGATGAAGATACGCATATTGCAATAACTTAGGCAAAGCACATTCACCCGCACCGGCAGGAGGAACTTTCTGAACCGTTTGCTCAAAAATAGTATATAAGTCTTTCACCTCTCCTTGGGCGTTTAGCATCCGGAACTGCTCGAATAATTTTCTTTGTAAAGCTGCCGAACGTTCTTTTCGTTCGGTTTTCAGTCGTTCTATTTCAATATCGAAGTGCCTGACTTCCGTTTCGAGCTCTTCCAATCGTTTCTTCCATTCCTTTTCCAGTCGTTTGTATTCCGCCTTTTGGTATTGGCTTTCCCGAATCAGGGAGGCTTGTTCTTCTTCGGAAAGCTCCGGAGATGACTGGCGGCGAATCTCTCTCGCCTCCTTTGCCATTTTAAGCTCCGCTTTTGCTTGATTCAAAACAGCTTTAGCCTGTTCCGTTTCTATCTTCCATTTCTCTTTTGAACCGAGATAAGAACTACTGTTTTCCAATTCACGAATACGGATATTAATGGCAGAAATCTGTTCTTCTTCGATTTTGAAGAATCCCTCCGGTTGTAATAGGTCATAAACAGGAGGAACGAAATAAGGATGCAGATTCTTTCCGGCCAGATTGCCGGAGAAAGCTGCAAGATAACCAATCTGATTTTCTTCGTTGTTTGTTATTCCGTTGTCCGTTTGCACAATCAACACTCCAAACATCTTTCCGGAAGCCAATTCCTCTTGCCATTCTTTCCGGCTTGCAATATATGCTTTCACTTCTTCCGCAGCCAACACACACAATGGATGGGGTGTATAATGGAAAGGATAAGTGAATTTTTCCGGCAACGCAAGGTAAGAAACGGGTTTCTTGAAAAAATGTATCATCGGTTTATATATATGAATGAATGTGATTACCTTTGCAAAAGTAACGTAAATCCGCGAATTTTATTCTATATTTGTTTGAGAGTTTGAGTGAGATAACGTGGACGTTTGAATGAAATTGTATGGATAGGATAGAAGAAAAACCAAAATTTGCCTTTCTTGGCAACAGTCACATGGCTTTTTGGGCACTGGATATCTATTTCCCACAATGGGAATGTCTGAACTATGGTGCTCCCGGTGAAGGGCTGGCCTATGTGGAGTCTTTTGCGGTAGACACTTCCGATTGCCAGGTCGTTGTTCAATTCGGAACCAATGATATTTATCAGTTGAACGATGAAAATATAGATGAATATGTAGAGCGTTATGTAAAAGCGGTTCTTGCCGTCCCTTCACTGAAAACATATCTTTTCTGTATTTTTCCGCGTAATGATTATGATGATTACAGTACGGCTGTGAATAAATTTATCCAGATCCTTAACCGGAAGATACACGAAAAATTGCAGGGAACAGATATTGTCTATCTGGACGTATTCAATCGTTTATTGCAGGATGGCAGGCTGAATCCGGAGTTGACTCTCGACGATTTACATTTGAATGGTAAGGGGTACAGTATTCTGACAGAAGCACTGAAACAGGCTTCCAGTTTGTAAAACATACCTAAATACTTCATTCCTTGCTTTTATTTATAAATTTGGTGGCATATCAGTTTATTTTTCCTATTTTTGTCCCCAATTTAATAGTAAATAACCCCCATAAAAACGATAAGACTTATGGAAAAAGTAATTATCAATTCGTACGAAGAATTCGAAAAACTAGTAGGCCAACAGATAGGTGTTTCCGATTATGTGGAACTCTCGCAGGAACGTATCAATCTTTTTGCTGATGCAACGCTGGATCATCAATGGATTCATGTAGATACGGAACGTGCGAAAGTAGATAGCCCTTATCATAGCACGATTGCTCATGGCTACCTGACATTGTCTATGCTTCCTTATTTGTGGAATCAGATTATCCAGGTGAATAACCTGAAAATGATGATTAACTACGGTATGGACAAAATGAAATTCGGTCAGGCTGTATTGTCAGGACAGAGCATCCGTCTGGTGACTACTTTGCACTCGCTGACTAATCTGCGTGGTGTGGCAAAAGCGGAAATCAAGTTTGCTATCGAAATAAAAGACCAACCAAAGAAGGCGCTGGAAGGAATTGCTGTATTCCTTTATTATTTCAATTAATGGCAAGCTGTTAAAGAAACAGATTTTATCCCCGGAAATGATCGAAATACGTCTCAAAAGTTAGATACAAAAACTTTTGGGATGTGCTTCAGATGGATCGTTTCCGGGGATAATTTTATCCTTTTACTCCCATAAATCTGAACGGCTGTGCCGGTTTAAACTCTTTCGTTGCATTTCCATGATAAGTTTCACCGTTGGCGATAGATAATTTGAGTACCGGAGCTCCTTCTGACAAGTCTGTTTCCCGTAAGTTTACCCAGAATGTATTAGGTGTCAGACTTGATTCGAAGAAGTAGAGCAAATTCTTACTATCCGATACCGTTCTCCATTGTGTGGTGGAAATCTCCGGAAATTCGGGAGTAGAGATGCCATAAGGAACAGAAGTGTTTCGGATAACGCTGAATACGCTTGCTATGGCTATTCTCACATCATCTGTTTGGGGCAGGGCATTGATATAAAAACTGGCTCTTGCAAAACGGTCGGATGGACGGTTGGTTCCGGGCAGGAAACTCAATCCGCCTATTGATTTCCAGTACTCGTTCAGTGCCAGTTGCTTGTTGTAGGTTGGGGAGTTGGTCATCACTTTGTATTCCTTGCTGTGGTAAACAGTCAGCTTTCCACCCGTATATTCGAATATCGCACAATCGCCCGTTGCGTCGGAAATAGATAAATGCAAGGTTGCCAGGCGGGAACCATCCGGCATCAGGTCCGATACCACTTGGAAAGTGTTTTCATCAATGAAAGCGACAGCCTCGTCTACGGTGGCGAAGTTATCCAGCATATATTGCACCCATGCAGTAATGGCAAGTCCCGGTTTACTTTGATCTCTGACCGGATACTCCGTTTCGGGCAACCATAACAGATTGGCAACCAACCCTTTTTCATTCATCCCGTCTGTACTGGCAATCTCGAAAGCCGAAGTCACCACGCTGCCATACTTGGACGTCCATTGCAGGGAGTTGGCTCCCGTTTCTCCATTTCTTTCCATACCTTTGGGAAATACCCAAAGATTGCTGTGCATTTCTGTTTTCCAGTCCATAGACCGGCCGGTTACCACCATTCCATTTTTTCCCGAATAAACGACTCTTGTACACATAATTTTAATTTCTAGTTAAAGGTTTATTATAAGCTGCTTTCACGAGGTATTCAACCCCGATGCGGATTCATCTCGCAAAAGCATATTCTCAAAACAATAACGTTTCATTTATGTTTTAGATACATATCAGATATTAATAAAGTATCAAAAAACAGGTATTATGTCATTAAGTAATCTTCTCATCATATTTTCGTCATCGTTTATGGCGCTGTTTCCGGTGATAAATCCTTTGGGGAATGGTTTTGTCGTCAATGGATTCTTTACAGACCTCGATCCTCAACAACGGAAAGCAGCTATTCAGAAGCTGACGCTCAATTTTATAATGATCGGTGTAGGGACATTGGTGATAGGGCATCTGTTTCTATTGATTTTCGGTTTGGCTATTCCTGTTATTCAGTTGGGAGGTGGAATGCTGATTTGTAAAACGGCAATGGAGCTGTTGGGCGATTCGGGTTCGTCTGATAAAGAAGAAACCAGTAAGAATGTAGACGGCTTCAGATGGAAAAACATCGAGCAGAAGATATTTTATCCCATCACGTTTCCTATCAGTATCGGGCCGGGCAGTATATCGGTTATCTTTACTTTGATGGCGTCTGCCAGTGTTAAAGGCAAATTGTTGCAAACTGGGATTAATTATTTGGTCATTGCGCTTGTCATTATTTGTATGGCGGCCATCTTTTATGTATTCCTTTCACAAGGACAGAGGTTTATTCAGAGGTTGGGACCGGTGGGAAATCAAATTATTAATAAGCTTGTTGCTTTTTTCACTTTCTGCATCGGTATTCAGATTTCGGTGACGGGTATATCCCAGATATTCCATCTGAATATACTCTAATTGAACGGTGAGATAAAAGCGATAGAAATTATCTGTTTTTCTTTGCTTTCATGGCTTTCAGGGTGTTTTTTCGTACGGAACGGATAGCGGGAACCAGTAAGTCGGGCTCCATGATTTCCAGTATTGTGCGTAATTCCTGTTGCAGTTCCGGGATGGAACGTGTCAGTTGATAAGCCAGTTTCATGCAGAGCGATTGCACGCCCGGTGGTTCCTCGCGGGATATCATGCGTTCCATGCAGAAATCAAGGAAATCCACTCGTGGCGGATCGGCGGCAGGTTGCTGGCATATCAGGTTCAGGATCATTCTCCGTTTTCCCGAGTGTGGGCAGGTCATGGCAGCGTCAATCAATTCTTCTTGTTTCCGGCTCAACCATTCTACATCTGCCTTGGAGAAATGACTACATACCCACAATGCCTGATAGGAAACAATGTGGTCTTTGTCGAATATCAGCTGGTAGACTTCTTCTCTAAGACGCTCGTCGTCCTGTATGAAATGGAGTACTTCTCTGATATCTTCAATGTGTACACGTTCGGATAATCTGGCACGTAAGTTCATGTTTCTTTCGTTTTTGGGAAATTAATCTCTATTAGTGGAATCAGCTTCCGGCAGTTGCAAATGAAGAATGGGGAAAGGTTTACCCATGCTGTCCGTTTCATCTCTGCCGATGACTTGGAATCCCAAATGGAGATAGAACTGAAGTGCTTTTTCATTCTGCTCGTTTACGTCCACCTTATCCATATGTTTTTTGTCTCTTGCATATTCCATTAATCGTTTGCCATATCCTTTTCCCTGTTCGTCGGGGTGTACGAATAACATTTCGATCAGTTCGTCGCTCAATCCCATGAAGGCGGCAATCTTTCCGTTGGCATTCCGGATGACAAAAAGTTCAACAGCGGGTAGATAATGCTTCCGCACCAGTGGTTTATAAAATTGGATATGCTCTTCCGTCAGGAAATCATGCGTGTGGCGAACGGACATTTCCCATACATGGAGGATTTCATCATAGTCTTCCGGAGTAGGTTGGGAGATGCCGGGCAGGTAGTAGCACTGGTGGTCGTAGATGTTTCCGTTGTAAGTCAGTTCTGCCTGATGAAGTGTACCTTCATAGATGAAACCGTTCTTTTTCAGTACTTTCTGCGAACGTTTATTGTGCGGATAACAGGTAGCTGTGATGAGGCTAAGCCGCAATTCTTCAAAGCCATAGTTGAGGACATCCTGCACTGCTTCGGTCATGTATCCTTTGCCCCAATAAGATTCGTCGAGCCAGTAACCCAACATTCTCACTTGCGGATTTTCGCGTTTAGGATCGGGGATAATTCCTACGGAACCGATTAGCTGTTTTGTATCTTTTAGTATCACTGCCCATATCCCCTCCTGATTGATAAATGTGGAATGAAGTATCCGGCGGGATTCATCCAATGTGCGATGGGGCGGCCATCCAGCATTGTTTCCCAGATTCGGGTTCTGGCAGCAAGCGAAAAATGTTTCTGCATCTCTTTCTTCGAAAGGGCGGAGAAATAAACGTTCTGTATGGAGCGTCACGGGGGGAATATTTTCTATGTCAGTTTTCTGTCTTGCTTTGTTTTTCGATTCGTTTGCTGTTTTCCGATATACGCACTCAATCCGGTTTCCGTCAGGATCGAGGACTACACTTTCAAAGTATCCGTCTCCCGAAGTGCGCGGTTTACCGGCGATGGTATATCCTTCCGAACGCATTTGTTCGGTGAAGCGTAATACTTCTTCCTGGCTGGGGAAGGTGAAAGCAAAGTGTGTCAGTCCAACCCTGTTTTCTTCAATGGGAGTGTTCTGTACATCTGTACGGCTCATCAGTTCCAAGTCTGTTCCCTCTCCAAAAGAGATAAAATAGGACTCGAATCCTTTCTTGGGATTGATATATTTTTCGTTGCTTTTTCCTCCGAAGAAGCGGACATAGAACTCTTTTAGTTCTTCCAGACGAAAAGTCCAGATAGCGATATGATGTAGTTTCATATAAATGAATTTTCTAATTTCTATTACTTTGTTTCTATCTTAATGCTGCATTACATATTCGTAAACGATACGGGAAATATCAGCGATAATTTTACTGTTCGCCTGATTATTTTCTTCAGAATCCTTCACGAAGACAGCTATACTATAAGTACGTCCACCGGGCAAAAGTACGAAACCGATGTCATTACAACCGATTTGTTGTCCTTTCGCATTAAGATCTCCCGTTCCGGTTTTATGACCTACGGTTACTTTTTTGTCGAGCAATGGAGCAACCAGACGGTCTTGTCCGGTTTGACATTCTACCATTGTTTGAAATATGAAGTCTTTGTACACGTTGGGAAACAATGGCTTCTTACGGAATATTTCCACTAATTCGGCTGCGGCTAACGGAGTAGTCCAGTTTTCATAACATAGGTTCAAGTCTTCGTGCATGGCAGTTTCCGTACCGGCAATGGCACATTCCCGAATTCCCTGTGAATGGATATACTTGTTTACGGCATCCGGACCTCCCTGATAATCAAAAAGAATATCGCAGGCATTGTTGTCACTCTGTTGGAGTGTATATTTTAGCAGGTCGGCAATACTCATTTCAATTCCGCCCTGCGGATATTTATCCCGTAGCGGACTGTAAGTATCCGGCTTTAAATCCGATTTTTTAATAGGTAACCGGGTTTCCAGCGATTGCTTCTGCTTTCCCATATAATCTGCCAATGCTAATGCCTGATGAAACTTGAATACGCTCATCAGTGGATAGTGAATATCATTATTGACAGTTATCGTATCTTTCCCATCAATGATGACGGCTATTCCTATTTCGGCCTTCTTTCCCTTGATGGCTTCTTTCAACTGTGTCTCAAGTTGAGTTTGTCGGGCAAACAGGAGGGTGGGGACTAAACAAAGAAATACTATGAATGAACGCATAATCAATTTCTCTTTTAACGGGTTACTAATTCTCTATTGAAATCATATTTTCTGTTGAAGTCACAAAGGTATAAATAGTAATTGCCTTTGCAAATTCTTACTTGAAATTTATAGTTGTATAATGAATATGTAGAGTTAGTTTCTTAATTTTTGTAGTAATAAAAATATTGATACAGAAATTAGGTTTACTATTTCATTTATGTTATTTTTGTGATATCTTATTACTGAAATATATACTATGTAAATATTTGGAAGTAGTAACACACCATTAAAAGACAAAACTAATATGAGCACTTTTCGTTCTATAGAAGAACTTGTCAAAAGTCTGGACCGGGAGAAAGAACTCTTGAAAGAAATGTTTGCTAAACGGAAATCTCTTTCGTTCCGTTATGATTATGCGCTTGAAATGACGGAGTACAAAGAAGAGCGTATCCGCTATCTGATAGACTATGGAGTCATCCGGGACACTGGCGACTTCCTTGAAATGGAGGATATTTATCTGAAATTCTTTGAAGATGTGCTCGAAGTAAATGAAGAAATCAATGTATCTTTCGTGCAGGATTACCTGACACGACTGAATGAAAACATTGACTATTACTTGAAAGAGAATAACGAACAACGTAAATACAACTACCAGCGTGAAGTGAAACGCTGCCTGAAAAACATCGCTCTGACTACAGTCCGCAATGTGATGGATCTGAAAAGAAACATGGATAATACCTATAAGAACGAACCTAATTATAAGATAAAAAAGACCAAACTTGTCCGCCTCGATGAGAAACGGAATAATATTGCTCTGCTGATTCGTAAAAGTGAGGAATTGATAGACTACGGACAGCCTGTTTTCTTCCGGGTGGCGATGGACGTACAAATGCGGAATGTAGTAAGTGACGTAAAACTTCAGCTAAATGACTCGTATCATAATCTGATTGAAATCCAGAAACAAATCATTCATTATCTGAATCTGATAGATTATCAGAACCGTATCTTTGAGAAAGTAAAGAAGTTGAAGTACTTGAAAGACCAGTTCTTGTTGGAAGAACATACAAGTATCCGTTCTGTTGCCGCACAAAAAAATCCTGTCTGGATGGAGCCGCAGGTCGGTTATCGCATCAAGCTTTCCATTGATAATCTACGGACTTCCGATGAGGCTTTTCAGATTTTGAAGAAACTTGTCGCGCGGCAGAGAAATTCTCCGAAAGGAATGAAACAACTGGCAGATGCCATTCCGGAAGGATACCTGGATGGGCAGTCGCAAATGATAGATACCGTAAACTTGCAGGAGGTGCATAATTCATTTATGGCGTCCAGCACCCATCTGTTCTCTTTTGTGATGAACTATCGCTACCGGAAAGAGGTGACACGTGGAGAGAAATTAATCTTTTTCTGCCAACTGGCGTCACAGTATGCCGACGAACTTCGCTTTACGGATACTTATGAAATCTCCGACGAAGTGGAATACCCTTTAATATATGCCAAATAATGTATGCTGAATACTAAAAACAGATGACCATGAAATACACTGAAGAGATATTTAATATACTTAGCAAAGGGGGATTTATTTCTTCCAATAGTGTCTCTACCCAAGTGAAACGCTTGTATGATGCCATTGAGGAAGATTTGCCCGATTATTATGATTATTACAAAGGTATCGGCTTCTATCTGGAAGGCGGTGACGGTTATTACTACTTTACTCGCAAGGAATCGAAAGTCGACTTAGAACGTAAACTGGAAGCAATTCAGAAGTGGATTGATTACTTGAGTTTCCTGAAAACCTATCATTCGGCATTCGGCCCGGGCTTTCTGTTTCGTGCTGCTGATATTGAGATTCAGATAGGATGCGATATCGAACTGAAAGAAAAGGCAACTAAACTGTTTTCGGATAAGAAGAAATATGATGAAGTAGTCGGCAAACTGCTGAAAGAACTGGAGAGTATAGGACTGATAGAGAAAGAAAACGAACTTGACGGGACGTATAAAGTATTGTCGGCTTTCCATTATATGGAGGACTTGGTTGATTGTATCACAATTTCAGAGGAGGTGCAAGATGAGATACCTGAATAAGATTATTTTTCTGAACAGTGCCCATATTCCGTATGCGGAAGTGAAGTTGGATGGGAACGTACATTTTATAGGTACGCAAGGTGTCGGTAAGAGTACGCTGCTTCGTGCCATCCTCTTCTTTTACAATGCTGACAAACTAAGACTGGGTATTCCGAAGGAGAAGAAAAGCTTCGATGCTTTTTACTTTCCATACGCCAATTCTTACATTATCTATGAGGTGATGCGGGAGAATGGGGCGTATTGTGTGGTAGCTGCCAAATCCCAGGGACGGGTGTTTTTCCGTTTTATTGATGCGCCATTCCAACAGGACTGGTTTATTGACGAGCATAATGTGGTACATTCCGAATGGGGACGTATCCGCGAACACATCGGCGCGAAGATTCAGATTACTGCACAAGTGACTAGCTATGAGATGTATCGGGACATCATCTTCGGTAATAACCGTAAGCATGAAATGATACCCTACCGCAAGTTTGCCATTGTGGAAAGTGCAAAATATCAGAATATTCCCCGTACCATACAGAACGTCTTTTTAAATTCCAAACTGGATGCTGACTTTATAAAAGATACCATTATCCGTTCGATGAGTGATGAGGATATTTCTGTCGATTTGGACTTCTATCGTAGCCAGATAAAGGAATTCGAGCAAGAATACAGGGACGTGATGCTTTGGTTTACAAAGAACAAGAATGGAGAAGTGCCTGTCCGGAAGATGGCGGAGAAAGTAATGAACGCCTATCGTGACTTGATTTATACTCAAAAGCAGATTGGTGAAGGGCGTGCGGAGCTTAACTTTGCGGAGAAACAGGCTTTGCATGAAATTCCGTTAGTGAAGGAAGAGCAGGCTAAAGCCGAGACGGAACGTGGACGGTTGCTGCGGCTTATGGGTGAACTGCAACAAAAGTACACCAATGAGCGTGATGGCTTGATTAGGGATATAGGTATAATAAACGATTTGCTCAAAAAGATACGTGAGAAACGTCTGCATTACGAGCAGATGCAGATTGAAGAAATCATCAAACGGGTATCTTGCGAAGAATTATTGGTTCAGGAACTAGAACAAGTCCGGAATATGAAATCGGAACTGACAAGGGCTTATGAGGATGTATTGAGCAAGTACCGATTGCTGTTTGAGAAACTGGAAGCTGATTTCCGTACTTTTGAGAATAGCCAGCAAGCACGGATAAATGCTCGGAATGCGGAGATTTCCGGCAAGCAGGAGGAATTGATGCAACAACTTCGTGTGGAAGAAGAGAAAGTAAGGGCAACGCAAGAAGAGAAAGTGCAGACTGTGGATAATCGTATCCGGCAGTTGCGCGATGAACAGGCACAGTGTAACCTGAAACTTCAAAAGGTGAAATACGAACATCCCCATCAAAAGGAAATGTCTGATTGTGAAGATGGTATCAACGAACTGCGCAAAAAGGATAGGGAACTGGAACTTGGCATCCGTCAGCAGCAAGGAGAAATAAAGCAGTTGAGACAGGAGTGTGAATGGAAAGTGAAAGAATTGAAATGGGAATTTCAGGCAAAGATGGAGACCGTTCGTAAAGAGCGGAGTGCGATTGAAGAACAGTTGCAAACATTGGATGCCTTGATTGAGAAACGAAAAGGTTCGTTGTGCGAATGGTTGGAGAAGAATAAACCGGATTGGCAGGAGACGATAGGCAAGGTGGCGGATGAGGAACTGGTGCTGTATAACAATGAACTGCAACCTCAATTAGTGAATAAGGAAGCTACTTTGTTCGGCGTTTCACTCAATCTGACAGCCATCGAGCGTTCTGTCCGCACTCCCGAGGAAATGAAGCAGGAGCGCGACAGGCAACAAGCAGCCCGGCAACTCTGTATCGACCGTCTCACCCGACTGACGGAAAAAGAGGGGGAAGCTGTTTCTTCTTTGGAGAAGAAGTATTCGAAGCAAATACATAGTATTTTGGAAGAACAACATCTGATGGAAGCCGAGCGAATGCAGATTCCTGTAAAATTGAAGAATTTGCGGGCTGATTACGCTTCATGGAAGACGAAGGAGGAGGAATGGAAAAGAGGTTGTGTCGAAGAATTACAGGCGCAACTGAATGATATCGGTCATCGTCTTTATGTGGCGGAAGGCGAGAAGGAGAAGCATTTGGCGGAACGGGAAAAACTGCTGAAAGCCTGCCGGAAAGTGTATAATGATAGTCGGACTGAGCTTCGAAAGGAACTGGAAGAGTTCAGTGCCGGTGTTCGGCAAGAGATAGAGCGGATGAAACAGCAAACTGAGGAGCGGAAAAAGGAATTGAAGCAGGCGCAGGAGAATGAATTGAATGGAAAGGGTGCTGATACGGTCACTATCCGCAAGTATGATGACAGGCTTGCCGAAATAAATAAAGAATTGGATTATATTGGCAAATCCCGTTCGCAAGTTCTTTATTATGAAAAAGACAAAGAGGAACTGTTTGATAAAGAACCTGCTACGCGAAGCCGGAAGAAGGAATTGGATGCGAAGTTGGTTGCATTGAACGAACGTTTCGATCTGAAAAAGGAAAAGTTGCAAGTTCAGAAAAAAGGGGTGGACGAGCACCTCGACCGAATTAGCAAGGAATTGCGCTTATTGGAGGACGGGTTGAATAAAGTGGATATGTTCCGGAAAGATGAAATTTTCTGTCCGCCTTCTGTGACGGAAATAGGAGAGAAGCCTACCCGGAAAAGTTGTGATGTTATAGTGGAAGAATTGAAGTCTCTCATCGTATCCACCATCAAAAAAACAGAAGAATTCAAGAAAGCGGTGACGCAGTTCAATGGAAACTTCTCGTCAAAAAACACGTTTCATTTCCGTACGGAACTGGTTGGAGAACAGGATTACTATGATTTCGCTTCCAATCTGTGCGAGTTTGTGGATAATGATAAGATTTCCGATTATCAGAAACATATCAGTGAACGGTATACGGATATAATCCGCCGGATTTCGCAGGAAGTGGGAGGACTGACCCGTAATGAAAGCGAGATACACAGAACAATAAAGGATATCAACGACGATTTTGTCAAACGGAATTTTGCCGGAGTAATTAAGGAAATAGCACTTCGTCCGCTTCAGAGCAGCGATAAACTGATGCAGTTATTGCTGGAGATTAAGCGGTTCTGTGATGAGAACCAATATAATATGGGAAAGGTTGACTTGTTCTCGCAGGATTCCCGTGAAGATGTCAATGCGACGGCTGTCCGGCATTTGCTGTCGTTTATGAAATTCCTGCTTGACGAGCCGGGACGCAGACGGTTGGCGCTTGCCGATACATTCAAACTGGAGTTCCGTGTGAAAGAGAATGATAACGATACGGGATGGGTGGAGAAGATAGCCAATGTAGGTTCCGACGGTACGGACATTCTGGTAAAAGCAATGGTCAATATCATGCTGATTAATGTATTCAAAGAAAAGGCTTCACGTAAGTTTGGTGACTTTAAAATCCATTGTATGATGGATGAAATAGGCAAGTTACACCCCAACAATGTGAAAGGTATTTTGGACTTTGCCAATTGCCGGAATATATTGTTGGTAAACAGTTCTCCCACTACTTATAATGTGGAAGATTATCGTTATACCTATTTATTGAGTAAAGACGGGCGGTCAAATACACAGGCTGTCCCATTGTTAACCTATAATAAGATAGAAAAATGAGTGGCAGTTTATTTACATTGGCGATGGCGAGGCTGGTCCTGAAAATGCTGGGCGGCGAGCTCATACCTTACACAAAGTTTGATGGACTGATAGCAAATAGATTAATGGATGAGGGAATCATCACTATTGTTCCCCGAGGGAGTATGCGTAGTTTTCGTATGATTGACCCGGAAGGTTGCCGTATTTATCTTGCTCAGAATTATACTTCCGGCATGGAGTTGGAAGATTGGATTGAGATGAAGAACTGTCCGGATGAAGTGTTACGTTCGGAGCAAGTGGCGAAGGCGGGGGACTCTAAACTGAGATATACCCGTACGTTCAAAGGTTTTCTCCTCAATTGTTATGAGCCTATAGAAGCTACTTTTCATGGTGAACTATGTGTGCTTTCTCCCTTACAAGGTACTTCCATCTTCATGCAGGATTACGAATATTTCCGTATTCCTGAAGATGTTGTAGTGGTGGGTATAGAGAATGGAGAGAATTTCCAGCATATCCGTGCCCAAAAGTATTTGTTTAAAGGAATGAAAGTTCTTTTCGTGTCCCGTTATCCGCAATCGAAGGATTTGTGTAACTGGCTAAAGATAATCCCCAATCGCTATATTCATTTCGGAGACATAGATTTGGCTGGCATTTCTATCTTTTTAAATGAATTCTATGTAAAATTGGGCAATCGTGCGGAATTTTTCATTCCTGCGGATGTGAAGAAACGCCTCAAGGACGGAAACCGGCAGCTTTATGATAATCAGTATTTGCGTTATAGGGCTATGTTGGTTTCTGACGAACGTTTAAGGCCGTTGGTGGCAATGATTCATAAATATGGGAAAGCGTATGAACAAGAAGGATATATAAAGTATTAAATTAGTTATATGATTACACTGGATAATTTTGAGAACTTTGTCCCCTATAAGATATTGATGCGCGGGGAAGAGTATTATGATACAGATGCCGTTTCCGAACTGGAAGAAACCTCACCCGGTGAATGGACTGCAACCGTAGAGGGAACGGATGATTATAATGTAGAAATATCTATGAACGGAAAGGAAGTAGAATCCTGGTGCTGTGATTGTCCGTATGATGGAGAAATCTGCAAGCATGTCGTGGCAGCACTTCTGGCAATTCGTGATAATAATAAACGAGTAAGTCGTAGTGCATTTTCAAAAATGAGAATAGTTACAAAGGAAGAAGAGGTTGTACAGCCCGATGTGGACATCAAACAATTGCTGTCATTCATTAGTCCGCAAGAAATTTCTACATTTATCAGTGAATATGCCTCAACGAATCCGGAATTTAAGGCGGCGCTTTTGAAGCGTTTTATATTCAAGGAATCGTCTTCGACATCAAAGGGAAAAGATTATAGAACGGAAATCCAAAAGATTTTTAATAGTTTCGGTGACAGTAAAAAGTCTCGTTATCATAATCGTTATAATGATTACAGTCGTGATTGGGAAACTGTTTTCAATCGAATGGATGTTTTTCTGAAGAAAGCGGACTTCTTTTTGAGTCTGGGAGATATGGATAGTACTATTGCCATAGCTCTTCAAACACTTCGTTCTATCGGTGAGAATTATGAGGATGAATTACTATATATTGACGATGATGATGACTTTGGCACTTCCCTTTATTGTGAGCATGCAGGAGGTTTACTCATGAAAGTGGTTGGACATCCTAAAACAACTCAGAAACAAAAGACGGATATTCTACAGGAATTACGTCAGATTGCTGAAATATCTACTTATCGAAACTACGGAATCTATGATATAGATGAACTTATGATGCAAATCAATCTTTCGATTCAGCCGACAGAAAAAGCCTTGGAATTGATTGATGGACTTCTTGAAACAAGAAAGGACACTCATGATTTATATCAGTTAGTTCTTCGCAAAGTCAACTTGTTATTGGAGCAGAATGAAGAGCAAAAAGCGAATGAAACGATCCGCCAATATCTTTATCTGACTGAAATACGGGAGATGGAGGTTGAAAAATTGATTGTCCGTTGCCAATACGATGAAGCCATCCGTTTGCTGGATGAAGGAATAGAGATTGCGAAAGAAGAGATATATCCCGGTACCGATAGTAAATGGTTGGAAATAAAACTGAAGATTTACGAGACGACCAACCGGACTTCCGAAGTAGTTGATACATGTCGTCTATTGTTTGTGACAGGCAGGGATAAACTGACATATTACAATAAACTCAAAACTCTGATTCCGAAAGAACAATGGAAGAATTTTCTGGATGCGATGATGAAGGAAACAGAATTTAGTAACTATTTTTCTTTCGGTGGAAGTGCTGAAGCTGATATCTATGTGAAAGAACAGGATAATGAGCGTCTGTTCACCTTGTTGTCATCAACTAGATATGATCAACTGGAAGCATTGATGCGGTATGCTCATTATTTGAAGGATACTCATTCGGAACAGCTGATTGCTATGTATACTTCTTCGTTGAATGACTATGCCGAACGGAAAATGGGACGGAGGAATTATGAATTTATCGCACAAGTGTTACCGTGCATACATAAACTAAAGGGAGGACAGACTGCGGTGAAAAACATAGTAGCGGAATTTCGGATAAAATATAAACGTCGTCCGGCAATGATGGAAGTGTTGAAGGATTTTTGAAAAGATTTTATTATAAGTTTTTTCCATCTCTGTAGTTTAGGGATGATAAAGTTCGTACCTTTGTAAAGTTACAAATAAGAATGATAATGAAGAAGTCTATAAAACGTTTACCCAAACGTACACAGGAAGAATTGACAGTCTTGCTGGATTTAGTGTGTAAAAACATCGAGAATTGTCAGATGGTTATCCTGTTCGGGAGTTATGCAAGGGGAAACTATGTTTTATGGGACACTAATATAGAATTTGGTGTTCATACTTCCTATCAAAGCGATTATGATATTCTTCTTGTTGTGACCGGGCAGACTAAATATGTGGAAAGAAAATTGAACCGTATTACGAATAAATATCATGACTTGTTTGCAGACCGTCGTCATGCTTTTCCACAATTTGTTGTAGAACATATTAATACAGTAAACCGTAATTTGGAAATCAGCCAATATTTCTTTACAGATATAGTAAAGGAAGGAATTATGCTTTACAATAGTGGTAAATGTGAATTGGCAAAACCGCGAAAGTTGAGTTTTAGAGAGATTCGGGATATTGCGCAGAGTGAATTTGATAGGTTGTATCCTTATGCGTGTGACTTTTTGGGTGTTGTGAAGGAATATTTCATGCCTAAAGAACAATATAACTTATCAGCTTTCATGCTTCATCAGACTTGTGAAAAATTATACTATACTATCCTGATGGTTTTTACGAATTATCTTCCAAAAACTCATAAAATTAAAGAGCTTAGTGGGATGGTAAAACGTTTCTCACAGGAATTGACCACAGTCTTTCCTCAAAATACGGATGAAGAGAAAGAATGTTTTGATTTATTATGCCGTTCGTATATCGAGGCTCGTTATAACAAAGATTTCAGTATCTCACAAGAACAACTGGAATACCTTATTGCCCGCATAGATATTCTGAAAGATATTACTGAACGCTTATGTAAAGAGAAAATTGCGGAATATGATACAATGACGGAATCTGTGATACTATAGTTTAAAGGTAGGTTATATGTAGATACAAAATACCAATCATCATCACGATAGATGAAGGCAAAATTCTTTATATGATTATCTTTTTTTATCTCCATTATGCTGGCTTAAGGGCATCGAAGGGACTTGAAAGAGTAATCTATCATCGTTTCCGTTTAAACATAGGACAAGATATTGCATAATCAGGAGTAGGCCGTTTAGGGATATTGGGACGTTGTAGGCCGCAATTAGCTAATCCATTTTTATTAGCCCAACTAAGATTATACTCGCAATTAAAACAAGTTTTTTTCAGGGTATTATCTTCAATCTCAATTTGTTCTGTTTGAATAGATTGACGATGCTCTTTTTGCTCACGAAGTTCCGTTTTACAAAGTCTATACTTTTGCCCATTATTTTCAATGAGTATGGGAGTTGATGAGGTAGGGGTTTCCTTTACTGCACAACACGAATATCTCAAATTACATTGTTGGCAATCTGTTTCAGATGCTACCTTGACAGATTTTCCTCTACTCCGATAAATCGATTCTATTTCGTTAAAATAGACTTCATTGTTAATCCATCTTCTATCTGCATTTGATGATAGAAGAAATTGCTCTAATGTTTCTAAAGTCTGATTGGAAAGATCAACTTCAAGACAAGTCAGATTATGATAGTCTATATCTTGCTTATGTTGCACTTTATAATTAAATACGAACTCTATCAGGTATTGTTTATTATCATGGGTTGTGGCAATCACATCGGGTTGTTTGTCTTCGCGCTCAAAACGACTATCGATTTTTACATCAACAAATTCAATATCCTCCTCCTTATATATACCATAATAAGACGGCGCATGAATCCGCTTCTTCGTTTGTATAATTTGCTCTGCCAATTTATACAATATAACCATGTAACATATTTCAAGACGGGCTCCTCGGGTATCACTATGATGGGCAAATCCATGTTCTCTTTCATCACCATGTCTGGCAAGTAATTTTTCATGGCAATTCGGGCAAGTACATTCACAACGTAAACCTCTTGATACACTATCAACATGTACCATTTTCCCCTCGGTATTTTCAGCCCAAGAAAAGACATACTCTTTTTTCATATTTGCTACTTACTATAATTTTTTATTATTATACAACAACTCTAACATTTCCTCCGCAATCACACTCTCTGAAATCCTTATCGCATTATCCTCTTCCGTATTATAACCGAGGTAATTCACACTTCCATACCATATTAATGATTTATCAATAACTGTAATATGTAAGGACAAATTCTCTTTGGCAATTACTTTAACCCCAATCCTTTTCAATAATTCATCCTTTTCTGAATGGCATTTTACGAATACTATAATTTGAACGCCTCGCAAGGTAAGTTCTTGTAGCATAACAAGCGTGGGAGTCCGTATGCTAAACCACAATTTGGAAGAGGATATTACTACCGATTTACGAGTACATGATAGGTCGGAAAGAAATGGCTTTAAGAAATTCATTCCATTAAATATGATATCTGGAGAATCGTGGAAAAGATTTGTCGGATTAATTGTACTCAATTTATAGCCAACCGCTGCATATCCTTTCAATCTCCGTTTATACATGGTGTCACATAAGGACAGATGAATGTCAATGTAATCATAAATAATAACATCTTTCTTGCCTGGATACTCACGGTGCAAACGACCTGCATATTGTGCTACGATGCCTTTCCACGAAACGGGCAAGGTGAGAAATAGCGTATCAAGACGAGGATAGTCGAAGCCTTCTCCTACATACTTGCCTGTAGCAACGATTGCAAGAAGTTCTGTTCTTGGAATATTTTGTAAACGTTCCATTTTCAAGCGTTTTTCTTTTACTGATTCTGAGCCGACAAGCGTTATTACATTCTTGCATTTTGAAGTAAGCATGGTTGCCAATATTTCCACATGAGAGGTCAGATTTGTCAAAATAATAGGAGAACGTCCATCTTGTAATGCTTTACATACATCATCTATGATGCGTGTGTTCCGACAGATGTCATTACTCATTCCTTGTATGGTTTGAGTATATGTTTTCTTATCATCCGTCAATTCCCGATAATTTGTAAAACGAGGTATAAGCAACCGTTCGAATGTTTGCGAAGCCATCTGTGTTTTTGCATCAGCAGAATAACGGATAGGACCACATTGCATAAAGATAATAGGTTGATGTCCGTCTTTGCGAATGGGCGTTGCCGTCAGTCCATATACATAACGGGCGTTTGAGTACTTCAATATCCGTTCGAAATTTACCGCTGAAACATGGTGACACTCGTCCACTATCACCATGCCGTAATTTCGGATAAAGGGTTTTATATCATTTTCTTCAAAACAGGATTGCATCAGGGCAATATCTACCATACTATGTAAATTGTTTCCTTTGGAATCCAAGGTCCCAAAAGGAGAAAATACTTTTTTGCGTCCACGTTTGTGTGGTGTATCTTCTTGTTTGTAATCTATCATCAAGTATTCTTCCAATCGGGTTCTCCATTGGTCGAGCAGGGCTTTGGTATGTACAAGAATAAGTGTGTTTACTTTGCGCTCCACTATCAATCCGATAGCCGCTACGGTTTTTCCAAATGCTGTAGTTCCATATAATACGCCATTGTTGTGTGGTATCAAGTTTTTTATAGCTGCAACCTGTTCTTCACGTAACTCTCCTTTGAATTGAACAGAGATTGGGGTGCCAAGTTCCGTTTGATCGTTCATGCGATAAGAAACATGGTTTTCATCCAACAAATTAGTAATAGCATCCTCACATCCACGAGGTAAGGCGATGTATTTATCCGATGGCTCTGCACATGAGATAATGCGAGGTACATTATATGTAGATAACCTCATTCCCAATTTTGCATAGAATTCTGGATTTTTGAAAGAGGCAATGCGTTTTAAGTGATTAATCGCCTTTGCAGAAAGATCTTCCAGGGGAATATAAAGCATATTGGATTTTATGAGAAGCAGTTCCTTGGGGAAATCTTCTTTTGCAATCTTTTGTGTTGATGGTGTTTCCCAAGGTTTGGCTTCGCTTGTAGTTGACAAATCTCCAAGTTCTGATGTTATTCCATGCTTCAATAAAATCCTATCAACCAATATTTCTGGAACTTTTTGCACACCCACCAAATACGTCCATTGGTCTTCATATGGCATAAAGTTTTCGTCGACGAATACACTGTTCCCTTCCTTTCGAGCTTTGCCTTGTAGGGGCAATGCGACCAAATTTCCGAAACCACCTTCTGGTAATCTGTCTTGATTTGGGAAGAACCGGTCGTATGACTTGAAGGTCATCCGTCCATTTCTTTCCATAGCTTCTGTTAATATGGTATTGCCTAATTTCCTCGCCTTACTTGCTTCCAAAGATGTTTCAAAGAATATCCAGACATGTGCACCGTTTCCCGAGCGTGAACGTTCAATGGCATGTGGAATCTTCCATTCCTTACAAACATTTATATAGGATAATACATCATTTTGATAGCCATGCTCGCATGATTTATCATCAAAGTCGGCACAAAGGAAGTTACATTTGTTGTCCGGGAGGATAGCATATACTCCGATTATATCGCAACCATCAATATCCTTACCCTCAAGATGTCTATAAACATCTTCATAACTCAACTCCTTAAAATGGCGATTAGGACATTCGGTACATTTATATTTCCTTTTATCACATAATTGTCTGTCCCATTCATTCAAACATACAGGTTGGTAACCAGATTTTCCACTATTCTTGCTATACCATCTTCTTGCAAAAATATCTTTCCGACCATGGAACAACTCTCTAAACAATGCGACCTTTTTTTCCAAAGATAAACGAGTGACTGCAATACTTTTTTGTGGCTTATCATCTATATGTAGTTGCATCTTTAGATGTTTGATTTCATCTTTCAAAACATTGTTTTCTTCTTGTAGCCGTACATTGGCTTCAAAAAGTTCTTCATATGTCAGGTTCTTCTTCATGGTAGATAAAATCTCGTAATCACATTTTCTGCTAAACTTAGAAATAAGTCGATATAGCATAAAGCGGAATATTCGTCATCCAATCCTGTTCTCGATAATCCGACGTGGAGAAACGCAATCCGTGCATACCCGGACGAGAAACCACAAAGGTAAAAAGCGACTTGGCACGAAGATTCTCCTTTGCTTTTGTCTCTATCGGAACGATTTCACCACCATGCTGAATCAAAAAATCAATCTCTAACTTCGCATCATTGCTATGGTAGTTTATTGCTAAATTTGATATCTAGTACAAAAATACATTTTTCCTACCAAATATTAAAATTACTGCCATGTTTCGTGCCTAAGGGATATACTCCTATGAAATATTTTGTGTAAATGAGAAAACAGGATTCAGATGTTTCTTTTATGTTTGGATTCTGTTTTCAAATATAAGAATCAAATTAAAAAATACTTTATTATAAGTTTTTTGTATCTTTGTTGCTAGGGTATGGCAAAGTTCGTACCTTTGTAAAGTTACAAATAAAAATGATAATGAAAAAGTCTATAAAACGTTTACCTAAACGTACACAGGAAGAATTGACTGTCTTGCTGGATTTAGTGCGTAAAAGCATCGAAAATTGTCAGATGGTTATCCTGTTCGGAAGTTATGCAAGGGGAAACTATGTTTTATGGGACAGTAATATAGAATTTGGTGTTCATACTTCCTATCAGAGTGATTACGATATTCTTGTCGTCGTGACCGGACAGATTAAATATGTGGAAAGAAAATTGCACCGTATTACGAATCAATATCATGATTTGTTTGCTGGTCGTCGTCATGCTTTTCCACAATTTGTTGTAGAACATATTAATACCGTAAACCGTAATCTGGAAGTCAGCCAGTATTTCTTTACAGATATAGTAAAGGAGGGTGTTATGCTTTATAATAGTGGCAAACACGAATTGGCTAAACCACGGAAGTTGAGTTTTAAAGAGATTCGGGATATTGCACAAAAAGAATTTGATGAATTATATCCATACGCTTGTGGGCTTTTGGAAGGAGTGAATAAATTTTATTTGCCTGAAAAACAAAATAAAATTTCTGCGTTTTTGCTTCATCAGACATGTGAGAAACTTTATAATTGTATTCTGATGGTCTTTACGAACTATCGTCCGAAGAGTCATAAAATCAAAGAATTTGGTGGGATGGTAAAGCGTTTTTCTATGGAATTAACTACTGTCTTTCCTCAAAATACGGATACAGAGAAAGAATGTTTTGATTTATTATGTCGTTCTTACATTGAAGCTCGTTATAACAAAGATTTCAGTATCTCACAAGAACAACTGGAATATCTTATTTCCCGTGTAGATATTCTGCGAGATGTTACTGAACGCTTGTGTAAGGAGAAAATTGCGGAATATGATATGATGATGCAATAATTGGTATATTTTATGGGGATGTTCCTAAAATATTAAGGTAACTCGGCCGATGCGCGCTGTGATGCAAGCTGTGAACTTTGTGCCATTTGTCGTATTATTTAATTGGTAGTCCAATAAAGACTACACTTTTTCTACCGAACTTTTAGTATAAAATCACATTTTTCCTACCGAATATTTAATATTATGATATAATGGCGGAATAATTGTTCCTAGTGAAATAAGGAGGTGTCGCATTTATAACTTGAACTCAGGATTCGCTCTCTATGAAATGAAAAACAAAATATATCTGTCATCTGTCACAGGTTGTAATCTAACTTACAGATTATAAGTACTTAATGATGTGACAGCACAAGGTGACAGCAGTGTGATAGCAATAATGCTGTCACCTAAAAAACAAAGACAAAATAAAGCTTTGTTTAAAAATGAATAGTATCAGCCATAAATGAATAAGTCGTTCAATTTGTTATCTCCGCACTTATGAATTGTGTCCTGCCTTTAAACTAACGGTTTCAAGGCGTGAAACTGTTGGTTATGCGGTTGGAAACTTTAGTTTCATACGCTTGAAACTCTAGTTCCAATTACTTGAAACCATTGGTTTCTTACCGATGAAACTAGAGTTTCTCCTAGCTGAAACTTTAGTTCAAAGCAGAGAAAACTAACTTGAACCGTAATTGAGTGATAACAATCCCGTATCTCTCGGCTAAATAGGCACTTGATATATCAATAATTTTCTATATTAAAATCTTGTTTTTCTTGTCAGTCCCGAATAATATGAGTAATTTAGCAGTCTCAACGATCACAAAGACGCTGACAAAACAAATTATTATCAAATTAATGAAAATTACTCAATTTCGTAAGAACGAAGATACGATAGCGCTTAGCGTAATGGATCTTGATATACTGGTAAATAAGATAAAGACAGAAATAAAATCCCGTCCTGTTTCTACATTCAGAGAACATCTGCGATATACCCTTTCCGATGAACGGTGTATGTTTGCTGATAAACTGCCCAAGATAATTCCTGCCGCTGAATTCCGTAAAGTAAACGGCCAGAAACAGATGAAAAACTACAACGGTATTGTAGAACTGACCATTGGCCCTTTATCCAATAAGTCGGAAATCGCTTTAGTGAAACAAAAAGCCTGTGAGCAACCACAAACCCGTTGTGTTTTTATGGGTTCAAGTGGCAAAACGGTGAAAATATGGACTACCTTCACCCGTCCGGACAACTCCCTTCCAAAAACACGGGAAGAAGCGGAACTATTCCACGCCCACGCCTACCGACTGGCTGTAAAGTGTTATCAGCCCCAAATCCCGTTCGATATACTTCCCAAAGAACCGACCCTGGAACAATATTCGCGATTATCCCACGACCCGGACATCATATATCGTCCGGATTCTGTTCAATTTTATCTCTCTCAACCGTCATCCATGCCCGAAGAAACCACTTTCCGTGAAGCGGTTCAGGCGGAGAAATCTCCATTGACCCGTGCCGTGCCGGGATATGATGCGGAAAATGCCTTCCTGATGCTTTTCGAAGCCGCTTTTCGGAAAGCGTATGCGGATCTCCGGGAAGCGGGACTCGAATTGCGCGAAGACACATGGCATCCTTTAGTCGTCCAACTGGCTAAAAACTGTTTTGCTTCGGGACTTCCACAAGAAGAAGTCGTGAAACGTACTGTTTTCCACTTCTATATGTATAAACAGGAAGAGCTTATCCGGCAAATGATTGGCAATATATATACCGAGTGCAAAGGCTTCGGCAAGAATATCAGCCTAAGCAAAGAGCAGCAACTCGCCTTGCAGACTGAAGAATTCATGAAACGCCGCTATGAATTCCGCCATAATACCCAAATTGGTGAGGTAGAATATCGTGAAAGGCTTTCTTTCCGTTTCCGCTTCAATCCTCTCGACAAACGTGCGCTGAACAGCATTGCTTTGGATGCACAAATGGAAGGTATCCCGTTGTGGGATAGGGATATTAGTCGTTATATTTACTCCAATCGCGTGCCTGTATTCAACCCGTTGGAAGATTTTCTCTACCGGCTTCCCGCATGGGACGGTAAAGACCGTATTCGTGCATTGGCAGCCACCGTCCCTTGTAAGAATCCGTATTGGATGGATTTGTTCCACCGTTGGTTCCTCAATATGGTTTCTCATTGGAAAGGAAGCAATAAAAAGTATGCAAACAGTGTTTCGCCCTTACTTGTCGGACCACAAGGAACACGTAAATCCACCTTTTGCCGGAGCATAATGCCTCCTTCCGAGCGTTCCTACTATACTGACAGCATTGATTTCTCCCGAAAGAAAGATGCCGAACTTTACCTCAATCGTTTTGCGCTTATCAATATCGATGAATTTGACCAAGTGAGTTCGACACAACAAGGCTTCCTGAAACATATTCTGCAAAAGCCTGTACTGAATGTGAAGAAACCTCATGGCAGTGCCGTGCTTGAAATGCGTCGTTACGCCTCATTCATAGCTACAAGTAACCAAAAAGACTTGTTGACCGACCCTTCCGGCAGTCGTCGTTTTATTTGTATCGAAGTGACCGGAGTGATTGATACCAATCGTCCGATAGACTATGAGCAGCTTTACGCACAAGCTATGTACGAATTGGAACATGGCGAACGTTACTGGTTCGACCAGGAGGAAGAAAAGATCATGGTGGAAAACAACCGTGAATTTGAACAAGTCCCGCCGGAAGAGCAACTTTTCTTCCGTTATTTCCGTGCCGCACAGCCTGAAGAAGGGGAGTGGCTGTCTCCAGCGGAGATTATGGAAGATATTCAAAAAGGCAGTTCAATCCCGATGTCTGTCAAGAGGGTTAATTCTTTCGGAAGAATACTGAAAAAGCAAGAAATACCTTCCAAACATACGCGTAGCGGTACACTCTATCATGTTGTAAGACTAATAACCAGGTGACGGCAAAAATGCCGTCACCCTGCCGTCACCTCTTGCTGTCACAGTCTTATCGGTTCATTACTAAACTATTAACTCCTAATCTGTGACAGATGACAGCAACTTACCAAATATATTCTTCTGTGTAACGTTGGTAAGTTGGTTCTTCTTTTATCCCTTTATTACGGAATAGTTGTCTGATGTAGGCTTGGTCTTTAGGCATAAGTCCTCGTTCTCCGCGATAGAACCGATAATATCCTGTTTTTCCATAGTGTCCGACCAATTGTATTCTGATACTGACTGCATCCTCATAGGGGATTCTGTTAAGCAACTGTTTAAGTCCCCATGCCACATGGACTTTTACTGTAGTTTTGAAACATTCGCATTGGTTTCCATCCGCAGGATAACGTGCCGGATTAACGATGGAGATATAAAGGTAATCTGTTGTATCAAGTTGTGTAGCTATGTGGCGCAGGCATTTGGAGGCTTGTGGACATTGAGCGTTGAAACAACGGGCAAAATTGTAAGGGACAGACAGACTGTCGGGTTCTTCTTTCATTTTGTAGGGTTTATTTTATTTGTGAAATACTGTTGTAAATATTGCAAACAGAATTCTTCACAAAAGTAGGACTTTATTTTGGGAATGGGAAGCGTTGGGATTGTTTTATTTGTATGTAATGGGGATTTCTTATCAACATTTGGTAATTAGGGATACTCAATACATATCCCTAATTATTTGCAGCAAGGTTTCTCTTTCTTGTTTAAGGTTCTTTATCTCTATTTTTAGCCAATCAATTTCTTTGTTCTTTGAGGAAATCAATTCATCTACAACTCCCTTAGGGAAATAATTGTTATAAACGAAGTTGAGTATTTTATAAAGGTCATCTATTTCTCTTTTTTTAAGCTCTCAAATTGTTCTTTCTGTTTCTCTAACAGTTTCTCAAAGAGTTCAATCGTTTGTTCTATGGGAAAATTATTGAATGTTTGGTTATTACCAATTGCATTTTTTACACCGCAATTCTCGTAAAAATTATTTGTGTTATATAAAACCGTTTCTTCGTTATACTCTTTCAATCCGTCGGTAGTAACTCCTAATGCAGAGGCTATTTTTTCTAATCGTTCATCATCAATTTTCTCGGTTTGTTCCATTTTTGAAACAGCTTGCTTGGTTATTCCTAATAATTGGCCTAGCTCCGTTTGAGTCATACCGCGAAGTCTGCGTACACGTTCTATCTTTTTCCCAAGGTGAAGGTGATTTGATTTTATATTTTCTATTGTTTCCATTCTTCTATATATTAGATTGCTGAATCTAGCAGTGATTATTTCATATGTTTTTTCAGGATCTCAATTTTATCTTGCTCACTTTTCAACAAACGCTCATATAACTCAACTATTTTTTCAAGTGGATTTATTTGTTGAACGATGGCGTATGTAGTAGCACCTTCAGAGATATTTGCATCCTTATAATTATGATGATTAATATTGAAAATCGTCTTTTCAACATCAAAGTCTTTAATGACTTCTTCGGATATTCCCAACACTTCAGCAATTCTTTTTAGAAAGCCTTCTTCTATTTCCTCTTGTTTCTCAATCTTTGAAATGACCTGCTGATTTACACCAAGATCGGCGGCCAGTGCTTCCTGTTTCATGCCTAAATATACACGAATCCTTTGTAAATTGCGTCCGACATGTCTCCGGTTTTCCTTCTCTTTTATTTCAACATCCATATTATTGTTCTTTAAATGAATACGTCTAGGCAAAGATAACAAGAAACAGTTTAATTCAAATGAAAGTGTGCTTTATTTTTTAGTGTATGTTTTTGTTTCTGTAGTTTTGGTTATTTACTTAATGGAATTTGTTGCTGATTTCTATTAGTAGTATGTTTAAGGTTATGTAATTTGGGGAGGAACGAAATAAATATTTGTTTATAATCTTATAAATATGGGATTCATCGGATGATGCTTAAAATACACAATGAGTCTATATGTGTTTAATGTATCTTTATATAGCTTATTATTTCATCTAATTGGGAAGCAATATTTTTGAAATCTGTATATAAGTCGAGAGTTTTGACATAGATTCTATTTCCACATATACTGGTTTCTAAATCAGGAGTAATTTCTTCATTAGTTTTTGCATATAAAAGCATACCTGCAACATTGCTTGAATTTTGTATATCATAGTTTTTCACATAGGTGAAAATTTGGTATAAGTTGTTAGAATGAAGGGTTTGTTTGTTATATTGTTTTTGCATTGTTTGCGAATAATATTTGGTGTCAATAATAAGCGTTCTTCCATTGTATTCTAACATGATATCTGATTGCATACATGGAAGTAATTCTAGTGCTTTGTTATCGGATTGATAGTCAATATTCCATTTTATTCGGGAAGTACTGGTCTTTAATTCAGGATGTTCTGTTTTGTAATATTCTAATACAAATTTCTCATAAAGCCGATGCATATATTCATCAGAGAAAGTTGCCATGTGGTATTTACCATCTTCAGTTGTCTGTAGTAAACCTTCCAAAATAAAATAACAAATATTCATCAGCATTTTATAGGTCTGATTATTACGTTGAAAATAGAGTGTATTCCACTTTACGATGGATGGTTCAATGGTATTAATGTTGACGAAGAATGGTAGGACTTTCTTTAATTTGTTTTTTCGTTCTTTGGCTACTATCTTTCCTTGGAGAAGAATACTGATTGTAGTTTTTAATATTTGATTAAATATATTATTTTCTGATAGTTCATCAAATTCGCATGATAGGATCTGCTGACATTGTATTCTATGTTTAATAGTTTTTGTTATGTCAATTTTCCCTCTCATTGTAGGTAGTGATTCTGTTCTTGGTACATATTCACGATATAATCCTTGTTTTAATTGATACGAAATACCTCGCGATAGAATTTCTGCAAACAAGTCTTCTATATGCTCGAATTTTTCAGAAGCTATACTTGCATAGTTGTTACGCTTAAGTACCTGAAAGGCATAAGCTAGCATGTAATAAATATTTTTGATTAATATATTTTTGTCATTTGTCATTAGAATAAGCTCTTTAGTTCATTTTCCCAAAAATCAACTTTTTGTTTATCATCAAACCAATATTCATGTAACATAGGAATAATGTCATAGAATATAATTTCTTTTACTTTATCACAAGATTTTAATCCACATAAATAACTGTGTCCTATTTGGAATCCGTCACCGAGTGATTCATCTCTAGATATTTCATCATTTAATCTCTTGATCGTTTCAATTAATTTGTCGAAAGTGGTATTATGTAATTCATTTTGGTACTTTTGGAAGCCGATTGAATCAAATCCTGGTTTCATGTTGTAGAAACAAAATCTTCTTCTCAATGCATAATCAATCATAGCCAAGCTGCGATCTGCGGTGTTCATCATACCTATGATGTGGAGATTGTTTGGCACAGAGAAAAGTTCTCCATTGTGTGCTAATGCTATTTTAACATTACGGTAATCTTTTTCAATTAGCATTAATAATTCTCCGAATATTTTACTCATATTACCACGATTGATTTCATCAATTATGAAAAAATAATCGTGTTCTGGATCATTTCCGGCAGTAATACAAGATTTGTAAAATATTCCCTTTTTTAGTTCGAATTTTTCTTCTTGAGGTTTATAACCCATAACAAAATCTTCGTATGAATAATTTTGATGGAATTGGACTATTGAGATTCTTGAATCATCTTTTTCTCCCATTATTGTATAAGCCAGTCGTTTGGCAGAGTATGTTTTACCTACTCCCGGGGCTCCCTGCAATATGATATTTTTTTTGTATTTGAGTATACTTTTTAGAGTTTTGAGTTCTTGTTCATCAAGAAATACGTCATTTAGAAAATCTTCATCTGTGTATCGGCCGATATTTTCATTTGTTCGTTTAATAGGATTTGTGTCTCGAATTATATCCATAATGAAATCATATTCATTTTGGGTAAGTTTGAATAAACTGCCATTAGGATTAGCAAAGAACTCCATATTATTGAGTTCCTCGCAGTTTTTTAAAATCGAATAATCAATAGGATAAGTAAGCGATTCTGTTTTTTGGAAATAGATATGTTTTCCATCATTCTTTTTGTAAATCTTAGCAAGTGCAACTACTTGTTTGGTAGGAGTTGCTTCATAACAGATTGCTATGTCACCAGCTTCTGCATCTAAGAAATTCTGGAATACACGACGTTTATTTCCATTGTCATTATATAAAGTGTAAGACTGAATTTCTCCTATGCTCCAATTGGACAAACTCCACATTTGAGGATTAGCATTTAGCCACCAGTAGTGAAGTTTGGAAGTAGGGGGAGTTAAAGGAGGGATGTCTTTTTCTTGCTTTTTTCCTGCTATCTGAAATGTTTTTTGACTTTTTTGATTATTCTTATCTAAGAAGTATAGAAAATCTACAGTAGTAGTTGTCAATTCGAGATCTGGATCACAATTCGGAGTGCGAGTGAGGACATCAGAAAGCATTGCTTTCAGTTCTGTATCTTGTTGCAAAATCCATTTGATTTCATTATATAATTCGTATGCTTGCAATACAGTATTGGGAGTAGCACCTTTTTTGAAGGTGTAACTAGTATTTAAAATTTGAGATACTCGCGAGAATTCCCTTGGTTTAAATATGTAATATCGTTCTGGATATCTAAGCCATAAATAGGTGCTTATTGTTCTATAATCTTGAAAGTGATTTCTCCAAGTGCTTTTGTATTTCTCAAGTATAAAGTCTGATTCTTTAATAAATTTATAAATTCGATCGGAAAGGGGAATATGTTCATTATATAAATCAATAAACATCTTTCTTACATCTTCAGGGGCAACCATTGCGAAATTCTTTATCATGCGTCTAGGAAAATAATGTTGTGCTCCTAGAAGATTTTGAGTTTTCGAAAGAGAAGTTTTAAGCATTTGTGTGAAATCTGGGGACTTGATATCCCAATGGGATTGAAACCAGCTTACTGCTTCCCATTTATACTTTTCATCATTCCAAGAGGAGAAGAAATTTGTCTTATAATCTTTTATTTCCTTCTCTAACTTATTTATGTCTATATTCATAATAGGGTATTTTTATTGTTGTTCTTTGGGGTATAATATTCAACTCTTTCATCTGCCGCCATTGGAGGATATGTTTCGTTATGAAAATCATATTTTCTAGTTTCGTTGAGTAATGAGTTGTAATTATCAGAATCATTATCAGTCCATTGTTCACATTGATGAATAACTGTTTCCAGTGCATTTTCAGCTTCTTCTGGTGGATATTTGTATTTTTTCAGAAGTCTTTTTATCATACGACGCATCCCTGCTCTGGCGGATTCTTTCTTCTGCCAGTCGATTGAGAATTTAGCAGTTTAAATCGTTGGTTTCATTGTTAGTTATCTCTTAATTTAGCTTCTATCTCTTCAATGGTAGGCATGGTACCTTCCACTTTTTCGGGATAGAACTTCTCCAGATCATATTCGGAAATACCCAAAGGTTGGCTGCTCGACTCCAAAGCATACTGGGCTTGTATGCGGTCTTTCTCTTTGCAAATCAGTAAGCCGATGGTTGGGTTATCCCGTCCTTCCTTACGCAGCAAATGATTGCAAGCCACCACATATCCACCTAATTGACCGATGTCGGCAAAAGCAAATTTACCGATCTTTACCTCTACCACTACATAGCAGGAAAGCGAAAGATTATAAAAGAGTAAGTCGATAAAGTTTTCCGTTTCGCCTATTTCTAAACGATATTCTTTGCCCACATAAGCGAAACCCGTATCCAGTTCAATCAGGAATCGGGTAATGTTATTCAGTAGAGCATCTTTGAGCAATCGTTCATTGTAACGCCCAGTTATACCCGTGAAAGCAAAATTGTAGGGGTCTTTGGTCAACTCCTGTGCAAGGTCGCTCATCGCATCAGGCAATGTTTTTGTAAAGTTAGTCAGTGCCTTGCCCTGCCGCTCATAAAGGTCGGTGCTAATGAAATTGAGCAGCATACTACGACTCCAGCCGTTCTCCACCGTCTGGTGAACATAGAACAGAGCTTTGTCTATATCGTCTTTTACTTTATCCATTATCAAGCAATGGTGTCTCCATGGGACTTCAAATATTCCACCAACTTGGTGGAATAATTCCGTTTCATTTTTTCCACCAAGTTGGTGGAAAGTTTTCAGAGCATCCTTATATAACAAATAAAACTTCCTACAATAGTAAATATTGCTCTTTGACAGACCTGCCGCATTGGGTATAGCTTCACGTAAATCTTTGCTCAATTGAGTGATAACACTTTCGCCCCAGCGTTCTTCTACGTGTAATTCAACAATGTCACGACCTAAAAGCCAGTTGAATTTCAACTGTTCCACATTTATTTTCACCGCTGCCTTTATTTGGCTTTGGCGATAGCGACCGCAAAGGTCTTTCACCCATTGCAGATATTCTTTATCAAGTATGTTTATTGACTTGTTCATCGTAATCTATAATACTTCAGTTGCGTTAATTTTTAGTTCTCCTGACATCAGCTTCGGGAGAAGTGTGTCGCGTAGAATTGTTAACCTAATACTTTCCTGTTCATTTCTTAGTATTTGGTCGAAATACGGTTTATTTATCTGCCTATTTTTGTAAAACAGATGATTCTTATTGTTATATGTATTGTATCTTATCCGCATTTTAATTAATGTATTAAAAGTAGAAATTAATTTCCATTGTGCTGTCGTACTTTAAATGAGAAGTAAATGTAGGTATTATTATTGATGTAATTGTTATAGTTGGAGTAAAATTTATTCTTTTGGTTGTTAGAATATGCAGAAACTTCTATTCTAACAAAAAAATGATTTGCAATGAACATTCTAATGCAAGTTTAATACTTCGCTTAACTTATCCTCAATAATTTTCTTCTCATTACTACCAATAGTAGACAATCTCACCAATGGAATTCCGTACAACTCTAAGATACGATCCTTTTTAATATCACGTTCTGACTGACTCGTCCCCGATTTGTGGAATGCATAACCATCCGTCTCAATAGCCAATACCGGTTGTTTGCTTACACGATTATAAATTAGAAAATCAATATGAGTATTTATATTTGCAGCATATTTGCTTTCCTCTTCATTCAATAGAGAATAATCCTGAATCAACATATAGAGTGGTAAATGGCAAATGATATTCAAATGACGCATATTGATATTCTCTTTCAGAATATCTTTAAGTAAGGCAAATGTAAGATTCTCGGAATCATATTCGGATATTTTTTTGTGCTTCTTCAAATAGGCTATTCGGGCATCTGTATATTGCTCATATAGATAATCGAATATAGAATGAATCTTACTGGTGGAAACAGTGCCATTGTTATATTCGATATAAGCGATCAAATCGCTGATATTGCAGTCTTTGGGTTGTTCGTTTCCCGATACGACTAAATAGAATTGTGACTTAGCCCGCGAAACAGCAACATTGAGCAGGTTGGGATCGTCGGAAAAGGAAGTGATGACATCGTCGACAGTGGTCATAATGATAGCATCCTTTTCTCTTCCCTGAAATTTGTGGACTGTTGCAACATCAATATCCTCTTCAAGTGCGGATTTTACTGCATCTACTTGTTTGTTATATGGAGCTATGACGCCAATTTCATCTGTTTCATAAGATAGATTCGGTAGTACTTCTTCTTTGATAACATCTATTTCCCGTTGATTCATGTGGCTGCGGGAGTGGTTACCTTTGGCTGTCCGTATGGCACAAATGACATCCTCTTCTCCTTTATCACGTGTCATGATGACAAGATCTCCACCATAAAATTTCTGATTACAGAAGTTGATGATTCGAGGATGGCATCGATAATGTTCCCGTAACAAGGTCTGCGGTACATTTGGAATAACTTTGCAGACGGATTGCAAAAAACTCATATTGGCACAATCATATTCCGGTTTAATCAGGCACGCATTGGCGATAAAGTTTAGCGTTTCCTTATTTTCTTCCGTGACCACATTGGGAAGTTGCATGGTGTCACCGACAATGATTGCATTTTTAGCACATGACAAGGCTAAAGCTCCGGTTTCAACGGAAACCTGTGACGCTTCATCCATAATGATATAATCATATACGGCATCTCGTTGCAGACTGCTTAATGATGAAAAGGTAGTACTTAATATAATAGGGTATTCTTTTTGTACCTCTCGCCAATTATTTTTTAGATCAGGGAGCGTAAAGATGGGCTTGTCATGATTATTGCCATAGGTATGAAATAACTGATTCTTTAGAAATTTCATTGATGTATCGGCCATTTGTCTAGCCATTTCTGCTGCATCTTTGTTGGCAAGCTCCTTTTCTAATGTGTCTATTTCGACTTCCAGCTCTGCATACTTTGTTTGGTAGAATAAGATTTGGAAGTCGGCGATAATCAAACTCATCTCCCGTTTATAGAAACCTTTATCGGGGATTTTACAAATCGTTTTGCTCCTGAATTTAAAGAAGAACCATTTCAACCGTTGAATAAAAGCTGCTATTCCCCGAAGACTTGATGATTGCTCTTTTTCTGCAAATTGTTGACATTCATTCCATAAATTCAGAAGGTCTGCCGAGCTGGAATTTTTCCGTTGTTGGAGAGTAAATTCTTTTGTTCCGAACTCTTGCAGATAATGTTGCCACTCTATTTTTAAAGCTTGTATTTCCTGTCTTGCCATGGCAAGGCATTCCTGTTTGGAAAATATGCTTTTTAGTTCTTCTGTCTGATGATGTATCTGATTGAGAAATTGAGGTTGGTCGGCATCCGTATCATGCCATGACTCAAAGTGCTCCGGATATTGTTTTTCCTCTTCTTGAGTTTCGATGAATTTCTCTTTGTTAGCTGTGCTGCCAAGCAATGCAACAATGAATCCCATATCGTATTTGGATAACTTCTCAAGTACATTGACAATGGCGGAGTTATTATTAGATACTACCTGAACAGTCTTACCACGCACAAGGATATTGGCAATGATGTTCAGAATCGTTTGTGTCTTTCCGGTTCCCGGAGGTCCTTGCACAACGCTGATTTGATTCTCAAAAGCTGCCTGGACTGCTTTTTGCTGGCTTGCATTACAACCAAAAGGAAAAATCAAGGTTGAGGCAGTCTGGGGCTGCATTTTATATTTTTGAGGATTCAGGTATACAGCAATAGCTCTGTTGTTTGCGATAAAATGAATCTTTTCATATTGTTTTGCCAATAGCTTCGTTCCGTCATCAGCTTTCAATTCGTTCGCATCGGCAACTTTCTTCAAATATTTGAATATACTTTTCGAACGACTCTCTCCCAAGCATGATTCGATAATTTCTAAGTCCTTTTCTCTGTAATCATACTCTTTACCATTCAGAAAACGAATGTGCCAATAGTTGTGTGATCCGGCCTTAAAAATAGATAAGGCTTTGATATTTGATAAAGTTCTCCCTTTACTGATTATTTGATAATTATTGGGGTCCGGTTTGTCCGGATCAGTCAGCCAAAGGACATTTTCTTCTTTGTAAGTATACGCACTAGGAACATTTCGGAATACTACCTTATAGTTGCCATTATGATTTTGGCAGCTCTCTATTTCGGGAGTCTTGATTTGTCCTTTTATAATAATCAGATTTTCGGAAGTATCTATCATAGGCTTGTGTGTAAATATAATAAGTCGTGCTGGTGTTTTTATTTATTATTTTGGATATAAAAGTAAGAATATTTTCCAGAATATCAAAACTGAAGTAGAAAAAACAGTGAATGACTTTATTCAGCTTTGTATTGTTATAAATATAGAGTGAGATTCGGTTTGGGAGTATTGAACGTGATAAAAGAGATTTGTTTTGCCAATGAAATCATTATCTTTGCAAGGTATACATTAATGAACAAGGAGGATATTATGCTTGCATACACATATATTGAACACGGAAAGTTTGAATTGCAGGAGAAAGCGAGACCGGAAATAAAGGATTCACGGGATGCAATCGTGCGTGTAACACTTGGTAGCATCTGCACCAGTGATCTTCATATTAAACATGGCAGTGTGCCGCGTGCTGTGCCCGGAATAACTGTCGGGCATGAGATGGTAGGTGTGGTAGAACAAGTAGGGGCTAATGTCACTTCGGTGAAGCCTGGTGACAGGGTGACTGTGAATGTCGAAACTTTCTGCGGTGAGTGTTTTTTCTGTAAGCATGGATATGTGAATAACTGTACTGATCCTAATGGCGGTTGGGCTTTAGGTTGCCGAATTGATGGCGGTCAGGCGGAATATGTCAGAGTTCCTTATGCGGATCAAGGTTTGAATCGTATTCCGGATACAGTGAGTGATGAACAAGCTTTGTTTGTCGGTGATGTGCTTGCAACAGGCTTTTGGGCAACACGCATCTCGGAAATAACCGTGGAAGATACTGTTCTTATCATCGGTGCCGGGCCTACCGGGATTTGTACTTTGTTGTGTGTGATGCTGAAGAAACCAAAACGCATTATTGTCTGTGAAAAGTCTCCTGAAAGAATTCGGTTTGTCCGCGAGCATTATCCTGATGTGTTGGTGACTGAACCGGAAAACTGCAAGGATTTTGTTCTCAAGAACAGTGACCATGGTGGAGCAGATGTTGTTTTGGAAGTGGCAGGGGGTGACGATTCCTTCCATTTGGCTTGGGATTGTGCCCGTCCTAATGCTATTGTCACGATTGTAGCCCTCTATGATAAACCACAACTTCTTCCTTTACCTGATATGTATGGCAAGAATTTGGTTTTTAAAACAGGTGGAGTGGATGGCTGCGATTGTAACGAGATTCTCATGCTGATTGAGGAAGGGAAAATTGATACTACTCCTCTTATTACACATCGATTTCCGTTGAATGAGATTGAGGAGGCCTATCGTATCTTTGAAAACAAATTAGATGGAGTTATTAAAGTAGCTATATCAGGAAATAAATAAAAATAGAATTTGTGTATGAAGCATATACTTATAGTAAGTAATAATGATATGTGCCGCAGTCGTATGGCACAGGAAATTTTGAACTCCTTCGGTAGAGGGATGAAGATTAGTACTGCCGGTATTTTGGCTGGAAATTCTGTCCCTGACGTTGTTTGCCAAGTGATGGAACAAAATGGATATGACTTTTCGCGTAGAAAGCCCTGTGACGTTGCGACATATGCCCAACAGACGTGGGATTATGTCATTACCCTTTGTTCGGAAGCGGAGGAAGTGCAAAAGGAAATGCAGGGGGTAGTGAGAAAATACGTTTCTTTCAACTTTACAGATCCCTTTCAGGGAGGAATTCATGTAGAAGATGAGCAGGAAGAACGGGTTAGGGCACTATATGACATCATGCATAAAGAACTGTATGAGTTCTTTCGAAGTGAATTGATGGAAAAGTTGTTACCTCGCTGTTCCTGTGGCGCAAATACGTATTGTAGGTGTGAGTAGGAATATAAGTAAAATCATATATGTACATCATCCGGTGATGGTGGCAGATCTGTGTCATTTTGAACGCGAAGTTGCCAGAAAGCAATAGCGGATGCGGCGGCTACATTGAGAGAATCGACACCGTTTGCCATAGGAATGCGGACTACATAGTCCGCCTCATTGATTGTTTCGTTTTGAAGACCATCCCCCTCTGTTCCCATTACGATGGCTAACTTGGGTTCGGTTGCTAAGATAGGATTATCGATAGAGATTGATTTCTCCGTGAGTGCCATAGCGACTGTACGGAAACCCTGTTTACGCAACTCATTGGGAGAACCGTCCAACCAAGTCCATGGTATCAGGAAGACAGAACCCATCGAAACCCTGACTGCACGTCGGTTTAACGGATCACAAGAATTGCGTGTTAATAATATAGCATCTATTCCCAAGGCGGCTGCGGAACGGAAGATGGCTCCGATATTAGTAGCGTCTACCACGCCCTCAATGACTACGATCTGCCGGGCTTTCCGGCACACCTCCTCTACACTTGGTAGTGCCCGACGACGCATGGCACAGAGGACACCGCGCGTCAGTGTATATCCGGTCAATGTGGCAAGTAACTTTCTTTCACCGGTATAGACAGGTATATCACCACAACGTTCAATGATGCCAGCGGCATCACCAGTGATATGCTTCTGTTCACACAAGAGGGCTAAAGGCTCATAACCAGCATTCAGAGCTACATGGATAACTTTGGGGCTTTCTGCAATAAGCAATCCCTTATCAGGCTCGATACGATTCCGTAATTGAGCTTCGGTGAGGGTACTGAATATTTCTACTCCGGAGTCTGTTAAGGATGATATTTCTATAATGGGCATAGTGATTTCTTTAAACGATCTATTTTATTGCAGCAATGATAGTATGCGCTTCTTACTTACCAATACAAAAATGTTGAAAGATATTTTGAAGCACCATATCATTCGTAACCTCCCCCGCTATGTCCGAAATAAAGAAGATACACTCTCGTATGTCTTGCGAAAGAAAATCCCCGGAAATCTGCGAATCAAGTCCGTTTTGTACTCTATGAATAGCTTCCAAAGCTTTGTTTAAAGCTTCGTAATGTCTTACGTTTGTCACAATAATATCATTCTGTGTCACTGTAGGCAAGTGTGCGGCATCAATAAGCATTTTTTGTAGCTCACTTGTATTCTTCCGTTGTTTGGCCGAGATGAAAATAGATTCCGTAGATTCTTTGGGGAAGTCTTTTAATAAAGATAATACATTCTCTTTCTGTTTATCTTCAATCAAATCAGCCTTATTGAATACAACAATCAAATGTTTTCCTTCGCAACGTGGAATTATTTTCTCCGATAACTGTTCAATTTGAGAAGCGGCATTCACAGCATCTACCATCCAAAGAACAATCTCCGCCTGATCCAACTTCTGAAAAGTACGTTCAATACCCAAACTTTCAATCGTGTCATTGGTTTCCCGGATTCCGGCGGTATCAATGAACCGGAAAGTGATTCCTCCGATATTGACAGTATCTTCGATTACATCACGTGTTGTCCCGTGAATATCACTGACAATGGCTTTATCCTCATTCAATAATACATTCAGTAAAGTCGATTTTCCGGCATTTGTTTCACCGATGATAGCTACGGGAACACCATTCTTAATGGCGTTCCCGACACTAAATGAATGAGCCAACCGCGAAATGACCTGTTCAATTTCATCTGCCAGTTTCCTTAATGCCGAACGATCGGCAAATTCCACATCCTCTTCGCTGAAATCCAACTCCAATTCAATCATGGAAGTGAAATTCAACAACTTGTTGCGTAGATCTGTCAGCTCTTTACTGAATCCACCCCGCATCTGGCTCATTGCCAATCGGTGAGTGGCAGCAGATGAAGAAGCAATCAAGTCCGCCACAGCTTCTGCCTGACTTAAATCCATTTTTCCATTGAGGAAAGCACGTTGCGTATATTCTCCCGGCTGGGCCATGCGGCAACCGTTTTTAATAAGCAACTGCATTACCTGTTGAAGAATATAAGTGGAACCATGACACGTGATTTCCGTACTGTCTTCTCCCGTATACGAATGAGGAGCACGGAAAAGGCTGACGAGCACTTCATCAATCATCTCGTCTCCGTCATAAATACGCCCGAATGTCAAAGTATATGGTTTTTGTTCGCTCAATAATTTGCCAGCTTTGGCTGGCTTGAAGATGCTGCCGGTAATAGAAATAGCTTCCGGACCGGAAACGCGGATGCTTCCGATAGCACCGCCTTGAGCGGTAGCGATGGCACAGATAGTATCTTGAATCATTGTTTTTTCTTTTTGGATGAGCAAAGATAATTGTTTCTAAGTAAAAAACAGAAAATTGAGCACAACTTGTGCTTTATTTGTTTATATTTGCTGCCATGCAGTGGTACACCAAACAAAATAAAACAATAATGCTTATGGAACCAGCGATTAATTTATATTCTTCCAATGAAAAGAGTGAACTCATACGGGAGAACTCACAAGAAATACTTTCTGTCCTTGCAGCTCATCAAATAGCTTTGTGGGAATATGATATCATTACGGGCAAATGCTCCTTTTCAAACGATTATTTTTTTACACTGGGATTAAAGGATGCCGGGATCATTTTTGAAGATATAGATGATTTCTATCGGTTTATTCATCCGGAAGATATTGAATTCTATAAACAAGCCTTTGCAGAAATGCTTTCATCAGACTCTAAGACCTCACAAATTAGAGTTCGTTGTATAAGTGAACAAGGGAAAGTAATTTGGCTGGAAGATCATTTTCTGTCTTACAAAGAGAGTTGCGAAAGTCATCCGGGTAAACTGCTGGCATATACGGTGAACGTCACTTCACAATGCGAAAAGGAGCAACATATCAAATATCTGGAAGAGTATAATCGCAAAATAATTGAAGCATTGCCGGAATTCATTTTTATTTTTGATGATAATTTCTTTATTACCGATGTCCTGATGGCACCGGGAACGATATTGCTTCACCCTGTGGAAGTGCTACGCGGAGCAGATGGACGATCTATTTATTCACCGGAGGTTAGCGACTTGTTCATTTGTAACATTAGGGAATGTTTGCGTGATGGTAAGTTGAAGGAAATAGAATATCCGCTTGAAGTGGATGGAAGTCTGCATTATTTTCAGGCACGTATCGCCCCCTTTGAAGGAAACAGGGTACTTGCGTTGATACATGATATCGGAGACCGGATTCAGCGTTCGCAGGAATTGATCGAAGCTAAACGTCGTGCGGAAGATGCTGATAAAATGAAGTCGGTCTTTTTAGCTAATATGAGCCATGAAATTCGTACTCCGTTGAATGCTATTGTCGGTTTTTCGGAGATTATCGCAGTGACAGAAAGTGAAGAAGAGAAAATGGAGTATCTGGAAATTATTCAGAGAAATAGCAACCTGTTACTGCAGTTGATTAATGATATTTTAGACCTTTCCCGTATTGAATCCGGCAAATCGGAAATGCATTTCCAGCAGGTTGAGATCGCAGGACTAGTGGAAGAAGTGGAAAAAGTGCACCAGCTGAAGATGAAGTCGAATGTAGAATTGAAAGTGATTCGTCCCGAAGGAGAATACTGGACTTCTACTGATCGTAACCGTGTGATGCAGGTATTGTTCAATTTCTTGTCGAACGCGATTAAAAATACGGAAAAGGGAAGTATAACTTTAGGCTTGAAACATGAAGGACCCTGGCTGAAACTGTATGTCAGCGATACGGGTTGCGGTATATCCAAAGAGAAACTCCCTCAAATTTTCACCCGGTTTGAGAAACTGAATGATTTTGTGCAAGGCACCGGATTAGGGCTTTCAATTTGTAAAAGCATTGTAGAACGACTGGGCGGCCGTATCGAAGTAACTTCAGAATTAGGGCAGGGGAGTATGTTTGCACTCTATTTACCCTATCAGGAAATACCGAAGGAGGTTGCCGAAAGAAGACTTCCGCATAAGAAGAATGTCGATGAGGATAAACGTAAAAAGATATTGGTGGTAGAAGACATTGAGTCGAACTTTGTCCAACTTAATATTTTTCTGAATAAGGAATATATTATTTCATGGGTACGCAATGGACAGGAAGCCATCAATAGTTTTATCCGCGAAAAGCCGGATTTGATTCTGATGGATATTCGTATGCCGATCATGGACGGTATTCAAGCCACTGAAAAGATCCGTACTATTTCTCTGACTGTGCCTATTATTGCAGTGACCGCGTATGCTTTCTATACTGAACAGCAACAGGCTATTCAGGCAGGATGCAACGCTGTTATCTCAAAGCCCTATTCTTTGGAAAGGTTGAAAGAGACAATAGAATCTTATATCGGATAATTAATTTTCTAAAAGAGAACTAACATTCTGAATGTTGTAGTGTTATTTATTATATAGTAGTAACATTATAATATATTAGAATATGGAGAAAGTGAAAAAGATAGTCCTTATCGGGGCAAGCGGCTTTGTGGGCTCTGCCCTTCTGAATGAAGCATTGAATCGTGGTTTCGAGGTTACGGCAGTGGTTCGTCATCCGGAAAAGATAAAGATAGAGAATGAAAATCTGAAAGTGGTGAAAGCCGATGTCTCCGCGCTTGATGAAGTGGCTGCCGTTTGTAAGGGTGCAGATGCTGTTATTAGTGCATTCAATCCGGGATGGAATAATCCTGATATATACGATGAAACAATCAAAGTTTATCTGACCATTATTGATGGAGTGAAGAAAGCGGGTGTTAATCGTTTTTTGATGGTGGGCGGTGCCGGTTCTTTGTTTATCGCTCCGGGCTTGCGTCTGATGGATTCCGGTGAAGTACCCGAAAATATATTGCCGGGAGTGAAAGCTCTAGGAGAGTTTTATCTGAACTTTTTAAAGAAAGAAAAAGAAATAGACTGGGTATTTTTCTCTCCGGCAGCGGATATGCGTCCGGGAGTACGTACAGGACGTTATCGGTTGGGAAAAGATGATATGATTGTAGATATTGTAGGAAACAGCCATATCTCTGTTGAAGATTATGCCGCCGCCATGATTGATGAACTGGAATATCCGAAACACCACCAGGAGAGATTTACGATTGGTTATTAATAAAAAAACAATGGCTTGAATCTATACATATTATCAGTGAAAGATTCAAGCCGTTATACATTCTTTTAATTGCAATTTTATTCTTTCGATTACAATTTAACTCTCCTGAATATAGATTTATATCCTGTCAAGTACTGTCTTAATCAGCGTATCGATTGTATTCTTATATCCGGTGTTGGCCTCTTTGATAAGTCGGTTGGCTATCACCATGCAGACGGTCATTGCCTTGTGTCCCATCAATCGGCTAAGGCCTGCCAAAGCCGAACTTTCCATTTCGAAGTTGGTAATTTTGTAACCTTTATATTCGAACGCTTCAATCTTATCATTCTGTTTCGGGTCTGCTAACGGGATACGAAGTTCACGTCCTTGAGGACCGAAGAAACCTCCGGCAGCGATTGTCACTCCACGTACCATGTCATCTTTGGCGATCCGGTCGATCAATTCTTCACTGGCATCAATGACGTAAGGAGCAGGAGCGCACATATTTCCCGACCAACCCATGTGATTGAGGAAAGCACGTTCGAAAGGCAAATCGCATACGGCATTACGCCCGGCATAGAAATTCAGTAACCCGTCGAAACCGATGGACTTTTGCGAACATACAAAAGTTCCGACAGGCGTATTGGGTTGTAGACCGCCACATGTGCCGATACGCACTAATTCCAGTTGGCGGAACTGATCCTTTTCTTCACGGGTGACAAAGTTGATATTGGCGAGTGCATCTAATTCATTCATTACGATGTCGATGTTATCGCAACCGATTCCTGTAGAGACTACCGTAATCCGTTTACCTTTGTAAGTACCCGTGATGGTTTTGAATTCGCGGCTTTCCACTTCACATTCTTTGTTTTCGAAATGAGAAGCTACGAGTGCTACACGTCCGGGGTCACCTACCAGGATTACTTTATCTGCCAACCATTCGGGTTTTACGTGAAGATGGAATACTGAACCGTCTTCATTGATTATCAATTCAGAGGATGGAAAGTACTTTTTCATGTCATTGAAAGGTTTTAGTTTTATAATAGGATTGTATCTATAAATAGAAACGCCGGAACCGGATTTAAGTTCAGAAGAAGTCTCTTTCTTTTTCCATAGGAAAGGGGAGAACGTCTTACGACTGAAATAAAATCGGATTCCGGCGTTTGTGAACGATTATTTGCTCAATGGCTGATTGCCAGCATTGCCTGTTGTCGGCTTGGCGATATTCTCACGCATGGAAGTATCAGCTTCGATATTCTTCATGCGATAATAATCCATGATGCCTAAGTTTCCACTGCGGAAAGCTTCAGCCATTGCTTTAGGAACTTCTGCTTCTGCTTCGATCACTTTGGCACGAGCTTCCTGTGCTTTTGCTTTCATTTCCTGTTCGGAAGCTACTGCCATAGCACGGCGCTCTTCAGCTTTTGCCTGTGCAATATTCTTATCTGCATTAGCCTGATCGATTTGCAGAGCCGCACCGATGTTCTTACCTATGTCGATGTCCGCAATATCAATAGACAGAATCTCGAAAGCAGTTCCTGCGTCCAGACCTTTACGAAGTACAAGTTTAGAGATAGAATCCGGATTCTCCAATACCGATTTATGGTTTTCAGAAGAACCGATAGACGAAACGATACCTTCACCTACACGGGCAAGGATCGTATCTTCACCTGCACCACCGACCAGCTGGCGGATATTGGCACGTACTGTAACACGAGCCTTAGCTATCAACTGGATACCGTCTTTCGCAACAGCCGTTACAGGAGGAGTATCAATCACTTTCGGGTTTACAGACATCTGTACAGCTTCGAATACGTCACGTCCTGCCAGGTCGATAGCAGTAGCCATCTGGAAAGGCAATTCGATGTTGGCTTTCGATGCCGATACTAAGGCGTGAACTACCTTTTCTACGTGTCCGCCAGCCAGATAATGGGCTTCCAGTTCGTCGCGGGTGATATTTTTCAGACCGGCTTTGTGGGCTTCGATCATTCCCGGAACGATGATATACGGCGGAACGTTACGTATACGCATTAAGAATAGTTGTATCAGCGAGATGTTAACTCCCGAAACTTTAGCCGACAACCAAAGGAAGAACGGCACGTAATGGAAAAATATTATCAAGAAGATAATACCTCCGGCTATCAGAAAGATAGGCAAGTAGAAAGATGATTCCATTGATGTTTTTATTAAGTGAATATTATTCTTTGTGTTTCTCAACCATGATTGTACCGTCGGTGATCCGGCTTACGATTATCGGAGTCTTCTCATTGAGGAACCCGTCTATTGACTTTACCTCTACAATTTTTCCGTTAATCTCGGCATAACCGATTTGTGCCAGGCGGGTAGTACTGATTCCTATATCACCCACTTTGACGCTATCTTCTGCGCTACGGTCTACTTTTGAATCGATATCTTTTTTCAACGCCAGTTTGTCCAGCATTTTCGATCGCATAAACCAAATCAGTGATCCGATACAGGCAACCGCTGATATGCCAAGAGTGACAAATCCTCCTGCCATACCTAAATTGGTGAATGCATAGTAGTTGGCATACAGGATGCAAACCAATGCAGAAATTCCGGCCAGACTAATGCCCGGGATGACGAACAGTTCTACCAGAAACAGTATGACTGCGGCAATAATGAGAACGGCGATAATGAGTATATCCATAGTTCAGAGTTATTATTTATTTTGTTTTTTCTGCATTACGTACATTCACTTCGAGAGCATCGAGTTCTTCGGACATTTGCAGTATCCGCTTTTCGAGGTCGAGAATGGCAGGAGCCATTTTGGCTTTTCCCTGTTGGTTGGCACCGGCATATTGTTGACGAAGGCCGTTCAGCTTTTCTTCTTGTTGATAATAGTCTTTTTCCATCTGCTGATAGCGTTGGAAAAGTGTCTTGGCTTTTGCGGATTTAAAGTCGCTCATCAGATAGTAAGTCGTATGGTCGTCAATGACAAACTCAAAGTCCATGGCACGGCGTTCTTTGGGCTTATGACTGATAGCAGCTTTCAATCGTTGCAGTGCTTCGGTAACCGCTTGTTTATCCTTCCAGGTTTCTTTCAGCGAATGAATCTGTGCCAGACGAATGATCTCTTGCTGCTCCATTGCTTCATAATTATAAGTCTGTTTGGAAGTGTTAGGGATGAATACATAAATACATATCTTTCCTTCCGGTTGGAAACGGTCGGAAGCAAACCATCCGAGGTTGTTGTATTCATCGATGACGTACATATAATCGTTGTACGGCGAGTTGAACGGCATACCCACATTTTCCGGAACAAGATAAGTGTCGGTATTCGTGTTGTAGCGAGTGACAAAAATATCATAGCCACCCAATCCCTCGCCATCGCTGGCGTAATAAACGGTGACTCCATCCGATAGAACAAACGGATAATTCGCATTCCCGGAAGCATTGATACTACCCGGTAACGGACGTCCGTCACTCCATTCATTCAACAACTTGTTCTTTGAAAAGATATCAAGATTACCTTTCTCGCCCTTTTCGCTATAATAAATTTTATTTCCGATTTCTGTTTCATAAACAGTTCCCGGATGATCTCCTTCTGTCTTGAAGAATTCATTGAAAGTAAACAGTTTGCCCGATTCTTCGCTGATCTTGTAAGCGTTCAGGAAAGTTGCTTTGTCCACAACGAAACTGTCGATGATACATACTTCCTCAACCCCCTTCAACATACGAAGGTCAGATTTGCTTTTCTCCAGAAGTTTCTCCGCTTCTTCCGTCGGTTTCTTGCGTTTACTTAAGTCTGCGATGTATTCTTCAAAGCAGTTCACTGCGTCTTCAAAGCGGTACGTCTCATTATATGCTTGTCCCAAATAGAGTTGTCCACCGGTGATACGTTTCTTTACCGCTATTTCAAGAGGTTTCACCGCCTCTTCCGCCTCTCCGGTTTTCAGGCAACATACGCCATACCAATAATTATAATTCCCGTTCGACGGTTGTGATTTAGTATACTTCTTAAAAACTGGTTTGGCTTGTTCGTACTCACCTTTGGTAAATAAGGTGCGTGCCTGTTCCAACGTTTGTGCAGAGACTTCGCAAAGGAAGAGGCTGCAAATTAAAAATAGAATATATTTTCCTTTCATCGTTTTGAGCGTTTATGAGTGACGGGTAGATTGAAAACATCGCTGCTTTCGGGCACCGGTCCATTTATCAATTGTTCAAAAGTACAAATTTATTAGAAATAAACCCTTTTTCAGTGATTCTATTATGTTAATTCTTCTTTAAATCATTCTTTTCGCTTACTTTTGCAGCCGATTTTTAAAGATATGACACAATTTACGGAAGAAGAGAAAACCATTCGCCGCATTGAACGGCGGTTTAGCAAAGGAGTGGTGCAATATGGATTGATAGAAGAAGGAGACAAAATCCTTATCGGACTATCGGGAGGAAAAGATTCGTTGGCGCTTGTGGAACTGTTGGGGAGACGCGCACGTATCTATAAACCTCGCTTTTCTGTCGTTGCCGTCCATGTAGTGATGAAGAATATTCCTTATCAGAGTGATACGGAATATTTGAAAGCGCACTGTGAGACGTATGGAGTTCCCTTTGTGCAGTATGAGACAGCTTTTGATCCTGCTACCGACACACGTAAATCTCCCTGCTTCCTCTGTTCATGGAACCGTCGGAAAGCCCTGTTCACAGTTGCCAAGGAACACGGATGCAATAAAATCGCTCTCGGTCACCATATGGATGATATTTTGGAAACTTTATTGATGAATATCACTTATCAGGGAGCTTTCAGTACAATGCCGCCCCGGTTGATGATGAAGAAGTTTGATATGACAATTATTCGTCCGATGTGTCTGGTCCATGAAGCTGATTTGGTAGAATTGGCAGCTTTGCGTCATTATCAGAAGCAAGTGAAGAATTGTCCTTATGAATCGCAGTCCAGCCGGAGTGATATGAAAGGAATTTTACGGCAGTTGGAAGCGATGAACCCGGAAGCTCGTTATAGCCTTTGGAGCAGTATGACTAATGTACAGGAGGAATTATTACCAGATAAAATAGATTAATTTGAATAGATTGTTATGAAAGGATTCTATACCATTTTGTTACTGATTGTATCTAATGTCTTTATGACATTTGCTTGGTACGGACATTTAAAGATGAAACAGGAGTACAGTTGGTTCGCAGCTCTTCCGCTGATCGGTGTGATTGCGTTCAGCTGGGCGATCGCCTTTTTTGAATATTCCTGTCAGATACCGGCCAATCGCATTGGCTTTATAGGCAATGGAGGCCCGTTTTCATTGATGCAACTAAAAGTCATTCAAGAGGTAATAACACTTGTTATTTTTACAGTGTTCACTACCATCTTCTTTAAAGGTGAGGCTTTACATTGGAATCATCTGGCTGCATTTATTTGTCTGATTGCAGCAGTGTATTTCGTGTTTATGAAATAGATATTTGCCAATTGAATAGAGGTTCTGTTTTACTCAAGTAGAACCTCTGTTTGTATAATATATATATATATTACGGAGTAGTTATGTATTTTTTCATTCCCTCCGTATAATAAGTCTTGAACTCTCCATTTTCTCCACTATAAATAAAGTAGGCGTCAATCGTTGTATCCGCTTTGCAGAAAGCTTCCGCTTCTTCCAGTCCCATCACCATGAAGGCGGTGGCAAGGGCGTCGGCAGTCATACAGTCTTTGGCGATTACCGTAGAGGACAAGATATTGTGTTGTACCGGATAGCCAGTTCTAGGGTCAATCGTATGGGCGTATTTCTTCCCATCCTTATAATAATAATTGCGATAGTTTCCGGAAGTAGCCAAGCCTAAATCTGTTATCTCAAGAATTGTCTGTAAGTCTTGGTTTACGGCCAGTGAATCGTCGATGGGCTTATTGATTCCAATGCGCCATAAGCCTTTGGAAGGATTTTTCCCTTTCACTACCACCTCGCCGCCTATATCTACCATATAGTTTTTTATTCCCTTACGGTCGAGCAGTTGTGCAATTACGTCTACCGAATACCCTTTGGCCACGGCACTACAACTTAACATAGTACGAGGATCCTGTTTGATAACTTTGCCGTTATCCATTTTCACTTTTTCATATCCGGTGATTTGTAACAGACTGTCTATCATTAATGAATCAGGAAAAGCACCTTTTTTGAAACCGAATCCCCAAGCATTGGCAAGAGGGGCTACTGTAATGTCGAAAGCACCCTTTGTCTCGCGGGAAATTTCCATCGAGCGATGGAAGCATTTCTGGAAAAAACTATCAGTCACCAGCTCTTCATTGCGGTTGACGCGACTGATAACAGAACTGTCATTGAATGGCGATAAAGATTGGTCGAAGCGTTTTAGTTCAGCTTCTATTTCCGGTTTTAAGTCACCGTCATGCTGATAAGTAATTTTATATACTGTCCCAAACACCAAACCTTTGACACTGTAATAGCCAACTTGTTGATTATGTCTGACTAATATCCAGATAGTTGCCAAAATCAGGAAAGCCAGCCAAAGGAAACTTTTTTTTGTTTTCATACGCTCTTCTATTTGATAAGAAAACTCGTTTTATTGAAGAAATAAATGTTCAATTAATATCTTTAGTCCGATAATGACTAGAATGATACCTCCCCATAACTCTGCTTTCAGTTTCCGGGCGATGCCGCAGCCACATTGGATACCAAAGATCAGACCGATGAGTGACATGACAAATGAAACAAACCCGATGATGCTGATAGGAGGAAGGATTTCGGTATAGTCCTGAACTCCCAGAAAGGCAAAGGAAATGCCGATTGCCAATGCATCAATACTTGTGGCTATTGCCATAGTCAATACCACTTTCGGATTTGCCGGATTGAACAGTTTACAACATTCTTCTTCTTTGAAAGATTCTAAAATCATTCGTCCGCCTAAGAAGGCAAGGATCGCGAAAGCAATCCAATGGTCTACACTTTCTATAAGATGACTGAATGTCTTTGCACACATCCATCCGATAAATGGCATGATTGCCTGAAAAAAGCCGAAAGCAAAAGCCATGATTAGCATGGGTTTCCAACGGGTACGTTTCAAAATAATACCGCTTGCAATTGAGACAGCGAAACAATCCATCGCCAGACCTATTGCAAGCAGCCAAATCTCTAGTCCTGTCATTGTATTCTAAAGAGGCAATTTATAAATAAGGGAATAAGTGATTCCCATGTTATTTGATTTAAACTTTCCGTAACCGGGCACGTACCATGGGTCTCCATATTCTCCGGTAGATGCTTTGGTTTTGTATTTCATACGTACCGACCACCCCATGTTGAAGTTTTTGTAAATACGTACTTTGACGCCTAAAACGATTTCCAGCCATTGCACCGATCCTTTCATACCCAGATGGCTGAATGGCACACTTCCTCCCCAATAACCGTCTTCCAAACTGGGGTTACCTATTACATCTCCCCAGATAGGATCATCTGCCGGCATTGTGGAAACATCATATTTAAATGAACTGAATGCATAGCGAAGTCCTGCATACAAGTAGCTATTCTTCTCTTTTTTCTTTGCCATGGTGTTGTAGTCCACACCGATTCGGAAGAATGGGGCCATTTTGCTCTTATAGTGTATGCCTGTTTCGCTCCAGGTATCTGTTCCTCCCATACCAAACTCAATAGTAGGGATGAATTTATTCTTGAGGTTAACGGCTACGCTGACTTCAGAACTCATAAAGTCGCCTCCCAGCAGCTTGCTTCCAACGCCATATAAATCCACACCGACATACGTACCATTGTAGAGCGGAATGGTATCTATCTCGGCAACCTCTTTTTTCTTCTGATCTCTTTTGGGCGTTTGCGCCGGACGTTGCTGTTGTGCCAGCAACGGAAGCCCAATGCAAAAGAGCAGAAGCAGACTAATTAGTCGTTTCATCAGGTGTGCGTTCTGGCCGATAATTATAGAATATCTGCAAGTTCTCGATTTCATTTGTATTGGCTTCTTTATTTTTTATATGAAGAGAATCTATCTGGTCCGGCTGCCCGTTGCCATAGGGAGGAGGGTTACCCGGTCTTCCCGGTTTTCCAAATTTAGCGCTGATTATATTTTGTTTCATCATATAACCACATTCCATGGACTGGAAATAAGGAGTATTTTGTTGTACAATGTATAATGTGTCAAAATCTTTTTCTCTACGTTTGGGATCGTATCTGAATATGAACACAGTAGTGTCACTTGTGTATCGTAGTGGTAACATCAGGGTATGCACATTCTTTTCATTGTTCAGAATGATAGAGTCGGTGCCTAATGCTGTGATTGTTAATGAATCAAGCGTGTCTTTTAATGCAATAGTAGGGTTATCCGGATTAATGGTATATATTGTGCAGTACATCATCGGACGTCCTGCCAATGAGCAATCGTTCTCATCCGAGCAGGCACTGTGTAAGCTGACTGCACCGCCAATGATAGTCAATATGAGAAAGATACGAATTAAATTCTTCATAGTCAGTTTATTGAATGTGAATCAAATTTTCTTTTCTATCTGATAGTTATTCCGTTCCGGTGCATTGCGCGAGATGAGTTCGCCAAGGAATCCGGCTAAGAATAATTGCGTACCTATAATCATTGCCGTAAGTGACAAATAGAAATAGGGAGAGTCGGTCACCAGTCGGTAGGGGAGACCGTTGTACATGGCATATAGTTTACTGGCACCTACGATGATGACAGAAATCATTCCTATCAGAAACATCAATGATCCCAACAGTCCGAAGAAATGCATCGGCTTGATGCCGAATCTGGAGAGGAACCAAAGAGAGAGTAAATCCAGATACCCGTTTACGAAACGGTTCAGTCCGAATTTTGTTGTGCCGTATTTACGCGCCTGGTGGTGTACCACCTTTTCACCGATTTTCTTGAATCCGGCGTTCTTTGCCAAATAAGGTATATAACGATGCATCTCACCGTACACTTCGATATGTTTTACGACCTCTTTGCGATAGGCTTTCAATCCGCAGTTGAAGTCGTGCAGGTTTTTGATGCCTGATACTTTGCGGGCAGTAGCATTAAACAACTTGGTGGGCAGTGTCTTTGAAATTGGATCATATCTCTTTTGCTTCCAGCCGGATACCAGGTCGTAGCCATCCTTTGTAATCATCCGGTAAAGTTCGGGGATTTCGTCTGGGCTATCTTGTAGGTCCGCATCCATCGTTATGACTACGTTTCCTTCCGCTTCAGCGAATCCACAGTAGAGTGCAGGTGATTTACCGTAGTTACGGCGGAATTTGATACCTTTTACATGTTCCGATTGAGCTTTAAACTTTTCGATCACTTCCCATGAATGGTCGGTACTTCCATCGTTAACGAAAATCACTTCGAATGAGAATCCGTTGGCTTGCATTACCCGTTCTATCCAAGCATAGAGTTCGGGTAGTGACTCTTCTTCATTGAATAATGGGATTACAACTGATATATCCATTTTTTTATTACTAATTACTTACGAATTATAAATTACGATTGAGACACTCCGTCATTTTCCGGTTTGGCCTTTTTCATTACCATCAATGCGGTGGGAATGGCCAGGATACTTCCCCAAAATACATCCCATGACAATAGTTGCATGGTGATATTGATGGAAGTAAGTGAACGGGCGGTATCTATTGTTTCTTTTATAACTTCTTTGTTTTCTATCAGAGCCGGGGTGTTGGTCATCAGTTCGTCCCACAACTGGATGTAAGAGTTGATGATAAATCCATGATCGATGAATTGGAAATAGGCGTAGTGAGCCACAGCTACCAGCAGAGAAGCAAACATATACATAAATATGGTAAAGAGCATGGCATGTGAAAATTGGATACTTCCTCCGCAAATCTTATCCCGGTACATTTTCGCATAGTGATATCCGATGAAAGGTACGGATAATGTCAGGATTACAAATAAGAGCGAAAGGAAAGGTATGTGGAATCCCAGCGGAAATAATATGAACTTCAATATCCAGTAGATTCCCATATACGTGCCAAAATGCATGGCATATTTTTGTAAATAGCTTCTGTTCTCTGTCATCTTCATTTATAAATTGCGCACAAAGGTACAAATAATATCGGTTGGTAGGGGAAATCTGGTTGTTAAAGTTAATAAAGCAGAGGAAGTTGCTGTCTGAATATTTTTTTGCAATTTTAATTGCCTGAAATGTAGCCTGTTAGTCTTTTGTTAGTAAAAAAGTTGTCTGCAGCTATTGCAGAATACATAAAAATGTCTACCTTTGCAACCGCAAAACGGGTAAGTCCTATACGGCCAGCTCCCTTCGAATCCTCCAGGGCTTGATCGCAGCAAAGGTAGTTGGTTGTAGCGGCGCGATATAGATAGCTTACCCACCCGCCTCTTTAGCTCAGTTGGCCAGAGCACGTGATTTGTAATCTCGGGGTCGTTGGTTCGAATCCGACAAGAGGCTCAAAAAAGGATATATAACAAATCCAAGAAAAAAGCATTCAGGTATTAGTCTGGATGCTTTTTTATATATATTCGCATATTATCGAAATACACAGTTCCCTAATTGTTGTAATATCCCATTTTTAAGAAAAGCAAAGATTTACAGTTTCTTTTTGATTCATTATTGTTATTCATTCTTGTATATTATGCTCAGGATAGGAGCTGAGTAAAAGCATCACATTGGATAAATGGCGTTGCAATATTCCATGAAGTTGCTTGATGATATTTATATTCCCGGAGAGAAAAACGATGAATTGCAGTTGAGAGGCAATTTCTTGGTTCGTTTGTTTGCGTTCTTTACTTTCGATGTTATTTTGCATTAGATAAATGCCTAATGCTTTCTGAATATCGGCTATTCCCTTGTCCCATTCATGTTCGCCAAGTGTTTGAATGAAAGTACAATATTGCTTGAGCTTTTTGCTTAGCTTTTTTAAACTGTTGTATTCGGTGTCAATGGGAGGATTAATGTGCGCAGAGCGTATTATGTTTGACATCTGCAAATAATACGTTTTCATTCCATTTTCAGAATTGAATGTAGTCAGGATATACTGTTTCGTAGCTTCTGAAACCTCTTCCTGTAAGTCTTTTAATTGACTGTTTTCCATAATCATTAGAATTTAAAAGATGAATAATAGATTGATGGGAGAGGAAGAAGTGCTAATAAAAAAGCGGTTTCGCCTGTCCCATTGTCTAACATACCGACGGCAGGTTTAGAGGTGCATTAACACTCTCTATGGGGGGACGAAACCGCCCATATAAGAGTTCACATACGAACATAAAAATGCTCGCTGCGATAGTAGGCAGGTTTCCCCACCGTCTGTTAATATGTTAGACGTTGCAAATGTAGCCTTATTAATTCAATTCGCAAAATATTGGAGATATTTATTGATGCTTAGTGAAGCTAGTTTTCTTACAATGCAAAAAGATTTAGTGAATGGTTAATATGTAAAAATCCCCGGATAATCTAATTGTCCGGGGATGAATTATTCAAGTAAGAGAATATTGAATTATTTAATTCTCTTGTAACCATATACAGCCAAATCTCCCAGTTCCTCTTCAATGCGGAGTAACTGATTGTATTTAGCCATACGGTCTGAGCGGCTTAAAGAACCTGTCTTGATCTGTCCGCTGTTAGTAGCTACTGCGATATCGGCGATAGTAGCATCTTCTGTTTCACCCGAACGGTGAGAAGTAACAGTAGTGTATCCATGACGGTGAGCCATTTCGATAGCGTTCAGTGTTTCTGTCAGCGAACCGATTTGGTTTACTTTAATCAGGATAGAGTTGGCACAGCCTTTTTCGATACCCATTGCAAGGAAATCTACGTTGGTTACGAACAGGTCGTCACCTACCAACTGGCAACGGTTGCCGATGCGTTCGGTCAGCTTTTTCCAGCCTTCCCAGTCGTTTTCGCTCATACCGTCTTCGATGGAGTCGATAGGGAACTTGTTAATCAGTTCTTCCAGGTAGTCAACTTGTTCTGCGGAAGTGCGTTTCTTACCTTTTTCACCTTCAAACTTGGTATAATCGTAAATACCATCGTGGTAGAATTCGGAAGAAGCACAGTCCATACCGATCATAACGTCTTTGCCCGGTTCGTATCCTGCTGCTTTGATAGCGGCCAGAATAGAATTCAAAGCATCTTCCGTACCTTCGAGGTTAGGTGCGAAACCACCTTCATCACCTACAGCAGTGCTAAGGCCACGGTCTTTCAAGACTTTCTTTAAAGCGTGGAATACTTCAGCACCCATGCGCAGACCTTCTCTGAAAGAAGGAGCACCTACGGGACGGATCATAAATTCCTGGAATGCGATCGGAGCATCGCTATGTGAACCACCGTTGATGATGTTCATCATCGGTACAGGCATTACATACGTATTTGTTCCACCGATATAGCGGTATAGAGGAAGATCCAGATAGTTGGCAGCAGCTTTAGCTACGGCAAGAGATACACCGAGAATAGCGTTAGCACCTAAATTCGATTTAGTCTTAGTGCCGTCCAATGCCAGCATTGTGTAGTCGATACCTCTCTGATTGAGTGAAGACATACCAATCAGTTTCGGAGCGATGATTTTATTTACATTATCAACCGCTTTTTGTACTCCTTTTCCACCATAGCGCTGTTTGTCACCATCGCGAAGTTCCAATGCTTCGTGTTCACCTGTGGAAGCACCTGACGGCACAGATGCACGTCCCATAATGCCGGATTCCAATACTACGTCAACTTCTACTGTGGGGTTACCTCTTGAATCGAGAATTTCTCGAGCTACAATTTTTTCAATTTTCATCGTTTCTATTGTTTTTGAATAAGATTTCTGCAAAAGTACGGACTTGACGGGGAGTGAGAAATCACTATAAATAGGTATTCTTTTTGTGCCTATTCCCTATATGTCGTTAGTCCGACCTTATACTATAACAACGGGACGATGCTTTTTGTTTGAGTGCGGCGGGGTGAATTTGCAGGATTTTAATCTTCGATAATAACCCCTAACAGTGGAAGCAAATCCATTGCTTGCAGGGAAGTGATGACAGCCCCTTTCAGATCGCTGATGTTAAGCGTGATTCCGCTGATACGGGAAGTGCGCAAATCTATTCCGCGAAGCGGAGCGTGTGAAAAATCGGCTTCTACGAGATCGCAACTCTCAAATGCGACGGATGAAAAACGGCAGTCGTTCAGACTTCCGTTGCGGAGCTGGCTGTGTGCAAAACGTACCTGGTTCATTTTACTCATAGCCAGATTGATATAACCTGCGTTGCAGTCATGCAGCAAGACGTGATTCATCGTTGTTTCCGATAAATTGGTACCCAATAGTTTGCAGGAAATGAATTCTACCCGGTAGAGCGAACTTTCAGCAAAAGAAATGTTGGATAGGTCGCAGTTCTCGAACCTGACATCGCTCAGTTGAGAGGAACGGAATTTACATTCGCTGAATGTCTGATGCTGAAAGGTGCAGTTTTTGAAACTTTTGTAAGATTTGTCGATGCCTTCTTCTTTTCCTTTGCAGAATAAAAGATGAGAGACGGTTTCTTCTCTGTCGAGCCATTCCTGTAGGGTAATAGTACTGACTTCCTGTTCTTCCATCATGGGAGGAACAACGCGGACGGGTTTGGTTGGGTTTCTTTTAATCATGCCGTAAAGGTAGGATTTATATTCGAATTATTAAATCTGTTTTCCCACATATCCGCCGGCTAACGTTGCGGCTAATCCTATTCCTATACTTAATAATGTATATAGAACAAATGCTCCGTAAAATTCTCCTTTCAGCAGACCTACGCCATCACTGGAGAAAGTAGAGAACGTTGTGAAACCTCCACATAAACCCGTTGTCAGAAACAAACGGACCTCGAACGGAAGGTGGAATCGCTCTGAAAGAGCATAGAACAGACCGATGAGAAAACTGCCGAGAAGATTGACCGTGAAAGTGGCCCATGGAAAATGATAAGGGACGATTCGTTCGTGCATTAACAACTGGATAAAATAACGTAGTGCACTACCAGTTCCTCCACCGATAAAGATATAGATAACTTCTTTACTCATTTGATTGAAAGATTGATATTATTTGTAGGCGGCTTCAAAATCCTTTTCGAATTGTTGGAAGCCTCCGGGATAAACTAAGGTGTTGTGTCATATAAATAATAAAATGTTTGTTGATGTGATTGAGATAATAATCTGCAAATATAGAAAGATTATGCAATATTCATATTTAATCCTTTTAATTTAATCACCATAGACACTATATTTTTGGGGGGAGACAAAATGTGTTATCTGTTTTATTATTAAGTACTTATTTCGTTTTTGAATCTGTATTCCTCTATATTTTCTTTATAAAGAAAAACACTACTTGGATTTCCGGTCTATCTTTGCCATACGATTATTAACTAACTCATTTATATCATGAAGAACATGAAAATAGGAACTGCAATGTGGGTCTGCCTGTTGCTCTCTTTTTTCTTCGGCACATCAGCAAAGGCCGAAAGTATCACTTCTCCTGACGGACAATTAAAACTTAATTTCTCTGTCAACATGCAAGGAGAACCGGTGTATGAACTCTCTTATAAAGGAAAAGAGGTGATTAAACCTTCGAAACTGGGACTGGAATTGAAAAATGATCCCGGACTGATGAATGGATTCACTCTGGCCGATATTAAAACTTCTGCTTTTGATGAAACATGGGAACCGGTGTGGGGAGAGGTGAAATCGATCCGCAACCATTATAATGAAATGGCTGTTACCCTGAATCAAAAGGCGCAAGATCGTAATCTGATTATTTGTTTTCGTCTTTATAATGATGGCTTGGGGTTCCGCTATGAGTTCCCGCAGCAAAAGAATCTGAATTACTTCGTTATAAAAGAAGAACATTCGCAGTTTGCTATGGCCGGCGATCATACGGCATTCTGGATTCCAGGCGATTATGATACGCAGGAATATGACTATACCGAATCCAAGCTTTCAGAGATTCGCGGATTGTTGCAAGGGGCAATTACTCCAAATGCTTCTCAAACTCCTTTTTCACCAACAGGTGTGCAGACATCTTTGCAAATGAAGACAGCCGACGGGTTGTATATCAATCTGCATGAAGCGGCTTTGGTTGATTATTCTTGTATGCATCTGAACCTTGACGATCAGAACCTGATTTTTGAATCATGGCTGACTCCTGATGCAAAAGGGGATAAAGGTTATATGCAAACGCCTTGCCGTTCACCCTGGCGCACGGTGATTGTCAGTGATGATGCTCGTGATATTCTGGCTTCCAAATTGACTTTGAACTTGAATGAACCTTGTGCCTACGAAGATGTTTCCTGGATTAAGCCGGTGAAATACATCGGTGTGTGGTGGGAAATGATTACCGGAAAAAGTTCCTGGTCGTACACGGATGATGTTTATTCTGTGAAACTGGGACAGACGGATTATTCCCAAACAAAACCGAGCGGGCGTCATGCAGCCAATAATGACAAAGTGAAGCGTTACATTGACTTTGCTTCAGAGCATGGATTCGACCAGATCTTAGTGGAAGGCTGGAATGAAGGCTGGGAAGACTGGTTCGGAAATTCGAAGGATTATGTCTTTGATTTCGTAACTCCGTATCCTGATTTTGACGTGAAGATGCTCAATGCGTATGCAAAGGAAAAAGGAGTGAAGCTGATGATGCATCACGAGACTTCCGCTTCTGTACGTAACTACGAGCGCCATCTTGATAAAGCCTATCAGTTTATGATAGATAACGGATACAATGCTGTGAAGAGCGGGTATGTAGGTAATATTATTCCGCGTGGAGAACATCATTACGGACAGTGGATGAACAATCATTATTTATATGCGGTGGAAAAAGCGGCCGAATATAAGATCTGTGTAAATGCTCACGAAGCAACCCGTCCGACAGGATTATGTCGCACATATCCGAATCTGATCGGTAATGAATCGGCTCGTGGCACGGAATATGAAGCCTTTGCAGGGAATAAGCCGTTCCATACCACCTTGCTTCCTTTCACCCGTCAGATTGGTGGACCGATGGATTATACACCGGGTATCTTTGATACAAAACTTTCTTTCCTGTCAGGCGACCACAGTTTTGTACGTACAACTTTGGCAAAACAGTTGGCACTTTATGTAACGATGTACAGTCCTTTGCAAATGGCAGCCGACCTTCCGGAGAGTTACGAACGTCACATGGATGCATTTCAATTTATCAAGGATGTAGCCGTTGATTGGGATGACAGCAAGTATCTGGAAGCGGAACCGGGAGATTATATTACCGTAGCACGTAAGGCAAAAGGTACTGATAACTGGTTTGTAGGTGGTATCACCGATGAGAATCCCCGTACTTCTGCTTTTACACTTGATTTTCTCGAACCGGGAAAACAATATGTAGCTACTCTTTATGCTGACGGAAAGGAGGCGGATTTTGAAAAGAATCCTACTTCTTACCAGATAAAAAAAGGACTTGTTACAAACAAGAATAAGATGTCTGTGAAGCTGGCACGTAGCGGAGGATTTGCAGTAAGTTTGATTGAAGCAACTCCCGCTGACTTGAAAACGATCAAGAAATGGAAATAAGATTCCGGTAAAAAGATTGTTTCCGGATTCCCCGCTTTTTAATAAATATTAGTTGTGCTTCGCAAAGAAAACTAAAACTTTGCGGAGCGCTTTTTTTATAGGACGAATTCTTTTTTGTACTTTTGCGCCATCTTTTTTAAAACATCATCAATAAAGAGAACAACATGGGAGGTTTTTTCGGAACAGTCTCGAAAACTAGCTGCGTGACTGATTTATTCTACGGCACAGATTATAACTCACATCTGGGTACCAAGCGAGGAGGACTCGCAACATATAGTGAGGAAAAAGGTTTTATACGCTCCATTCACAATTTGGAAAGTACTTATTTCCGAACCAAGTTTGAAGGAGAACTGGACAAATTCAAAGGAAACGCCGGCATCGGCATCATTAGCGACACAGACGCACAACCTATCATCATCAATTCTCACCTCGGGCGCTTCGCCATTGTCACAGTCGCTAAAATAGTCAATATCCAGGAATTGGAAGAAGAACTTCTCAGTCAAAACATGCACTTCGCCGAACTTAGTTCGAGCAACACCAACCAGACGGAACTTATCGCATTACTTATTATACAAGGCAGAACTTTTGTGGAAGGTATCGAAAATGTGTTTAAGCACATTAAGGGTTCTTGTTCGATGTTGCTTCTGACGGAAGATGGTAGTATCATCGCTGCCCGTGACCGATGGGGACGTACTCCGGTGGTGATTGGAAGGAAAGACGGTGCTTATGCTGCAACGAGCGAATCGTCCAGTTTTCCGAATCTGGATTATGAGATTGAGAGATATTTAGGTCCCGGTGAGATTGTCCGTATGTATGACGATCATGTTGACCAGCTTCGCAAGCCCAATGAGGATATGCAGATTTGCTCGTTTTTGTGGGTGTACTACGGTTTCCCGACTTCTTGTTATGAAGGAAAGAATGTAGAGGAAGTGCGTTTCACCAGCGGATTGAAAATGGGACAGACAGATGAATCGGAAGTGGATTGTGCTTGCGGTATTCCTGATTCGGGAGTGGGTATGGCTTTAGGATATGCCGAAGGAAAGGGGGTTCCTTACCATCGTGCTATTTCAAAATATACACCGACATGGCCTCGTAGCTTCACTCCGAGCAATCAGGAGATGCGTTCGCTTGTTGCTAAGATGAAGTTGATTCCCAACCGTGCCATGCTGCAAAATAAACGTTTGTTGTTCTGTGACGATTCAATCGTGCGGGGAACTCAATTACGTGACAATGTGAAGATTCTGTATGATTACGGAGCAAAGGAGGTGCACATGCGTATCGCTTGTCCGCCATTGATTTATGCTTGTCCGTTTGTTGGTTTTTCGGCTTCTAAAAATGCATTGGAGTTGATTACCCGTCGTATTATCAAGGAACTGGAAGGGGATGAGAATAAGAACCTGGAGAAATATGCTACTACTGGTTCTCCGGAATACGATAAGATGGTTAGTATTATTGCAGAGCGTTTCGGTCTCAGTTCATTGAAGTTTAATACACTGGAAACGCTGATTGAGGCTATCGGATTACCTAAATGCAAGGTTTGTACACATTGCTTTGATGGTAGTAGCCATTTTTAAAGTAGTCAAATAGGATATTTAAGTATCCGGATAAAAGTATACAATAAAAAGAGCCGTGAATTGCTTTGTAATTCACGGCTCTTTTTTTACCTTTACGGCACTATAAACTATCAATTTGTAAATTGTAATTAGTAACTTGTAATTAAAACAATATGACTTTAGTAGACAGATTTTTAAAGTATGTAAGCTTCGATACACAATCTGATGAATCGACAGGGCTTACTCCAAGTACTCCGAAGCAGATGATTTTTGCTGAATACTTGAAAAAAGAGTTGGAATCTTTGGGATTGGAAGATATTACTTTGGATGAGCATGGCTATCTTTTTGCTACACTTCCTGCCAATATAGATAAAGAAGTACCCACTATCGGATTTATTGCCCACATGGATACAAGTCCTGATATGACAGGTAAAGATGTCACTCCGCGGATTGTGGAAAAATATGATGGCTCGGATATTGTACTTTGTGCTGAAGAGAATGTGATTCTTTCTCCGTCGCAATTCCCGGAATTGCTGGATCATAAGGGGGAAGACTTGATTGTAACCAACGGAAAAACGTTGCTCGGTGCCGACGACAAAGCGGGTATTGCGGAAATTATATCTGCGGTGGTTTATCTGAAGGAACATCCTGAAATCAAGCACGGTAAAATCCGTATCGGTTTCAATCCTGACGAAGAAATCGGTGAAGGTGCTCATAAATTCGATGTAGAGAAATTCGGTTGCGAATGGGGATATACGATGGATGGAGGTGAAGTAGGGGAGTTGGAGTTTGAGAACTTTAATGCTGCTGCCGCAAAAATAACCTTTAAAGGACGTAATGTGCATCCGGGATATGCCAAGGATAAGATGATTAACTCTATCTATCTTGCCAATCAGTTTATTACGATGCTTCCCTCACAGGAAAGACCGGAACATACGACCGGCTATGAAGGATTCTATCATTTGATCGGTATTCAGGGGGATGTGGAGCAAAGCACTGTGTCTTATATCATCCGCGATCATGACCGTGCAAAATTTGAGAACCGTAAAAAAGAGATAGAACGTCTGGTAGCTCAAATGAACGCTGAATATGGAGCTGGTACTGCGACACTCGAACTGCGCGACCAGTATTATAATATGCGTGAGAAAATAGAACCGGTAATGCACATCATCGATACTGCTTTTGCAGCTATGGAAGCCGTGGGTGTGAAACCGAATGTAAAACCGATTCGTGGAGGTACGGATGGTGCGCAGCTTTCTTTTAAGGGATTGCCTTGTCCGAATATCTTTGCCGGTGGTCTGAATTTCCACGGTCGTTACGAATTTGTGCCTATCCAGAATATGGAGAAAGCAATGAAAGTGATCGTAAAAATAGCAGAACTGGTGGCTTCCAAATAAAAAGACGGTAAGCTCCGGTAATACTTAATACCTGATACTTAAAACTTAATACTTTAAAATAATGAAAACCACTCCGTTTACAGAGAAACATATAGCACTTGGTGCTAAAATGCACGAGTTTGCAGGTTATAATATGCCTATTGAATACTCCGGTATCATTGATGAACACATAACTGTTTGTCAAGGTGTCGGTGTATTTGATGTATCGCACATGGGAGAATTTTGGGTGAAAGGACCGCAAGCGTTGGCCTTTCTGCAGAAAATAACATCTAACAATGTGGCGGCACTGGCTCCGGGTAAAATACAATATACTTGTTTTCCGAATGAGGATGGGGGGATTGTAGATGATTTGCTGGTTTATCAGTATGAACCGGAAAAATACATGTTGGTGGTGAATGCTTCCAATATGGAAAAAGACTGGAACTGGTGTGTTTCTCACAATACGGAGGGAGCCGAGTTGGAAAATTCGTCGGATAACATAGCTCAACTTGCTATACAGGGTCCGAAGGCTATTTCGGTTCTGCAAAAGTTGATGGATATTGATCTTGCTACTATTCCTTATTATACATTTAAGGTTGGAACGTTTGCAAGTGAAGAGAATGTGATTATCTCCAATACGGGTTATACCGGTGCGGGAGGTTTTGAGCTTTATTTCTATCCGTCTGCGGCTGATTCTATATGGAAGGCTATTTTTGAAGCTGGTGAAGAGTATGGCATTAAACCTATCGGTTTGGGTGCCCGTGATACGCTCCGGTTGGAAATGGGCTTCTGTCTGTATGGCAATGATCTGGATGATACGACTTCTCCGATAGAAGCCGGATTGGGATGGATCACTAAGTTTGTGGAGGGCAAGGATTTTGTCAACCGTCCGATGCTGGAAAAACAGAAAGCGGAAGGTGTTACCCGTAAACTGGTTGGCTTTGAAATGGTTGATCGCGGAATTCCCCGTCATGGCTATGAACTGGTGAATGATGAAGGCGAGAAAGTGGGAGTGGTGACCTCCGGTACGATGTCGCCTACCCGTAAGATTGGTATCGGTATGGGATATGTGAAACCGGAATATAGTAAGGTGGGTACGGAAATCTGTATCGATATGCGTGGTCGGAAATTGAAAGCTGTGGTAGTGAAACCGCCTTTTAGAAAGTAAAAAATAAGCTTGTTATTGTGTATAGCCCCGGATAAGTTACGACTCTATCCGGGGCTAACTTATTTTATGATGGTTATTGCAAAACATATTCGTAAATATGTTGTTTATCCCATAGAAATAATATAATTTTGTCATCAAATACGATAAAATAATGTCTCAATTACCTACTCTTATAGCTGACCTCGCACTTATATTGATTTGTGCCGGTGTTATGACTTTGTTGTTTAAGAAGTTGAAACAACCTCTGGTCTTGGGATATGTAGTTGCCGGATTTCTGGCAAGTCCGCATATGCCGTATACTCCTTCAGTGATGGATACTGCCAATATTAAGACTTGGGCGGATATTGGTGTTATTTTCTTGCTGTTTGCTCTTGGTTTGGAATTTAGTTTTAAGAAGATTGTCAAGGTGGGTGGTTCTGCCATCATTGCTGCCTGTACCATCATCTTTTGTATGATTTTGTTGGGAATAGGAGTCGGCATGGGTTTCGGCTGGCACAGGATGGACAGTCTGTTCTTGGGCGGTATGATTGCGATGTCGTCTACTACTATTATTTATAAAGCTTTTGATGATTTAGGATTAAGGAAGAAGCAGTTCACCGGACTTGTGTTGAGTATCTTGATTTTGGAAGATATTTTGGCTATTGTATTAATGGTGATGCTTTCCACTATGGCGGTAAGCCAACATTTTGAAGGTACCGAGATGTTGGAGAGTATCGGGAAATTATTGTTTTTCCTTATTCTGTGGTTTGTTGTCGGTATCTATCTGATTCCTGAATTCTTGAAACGCTGCCGGAAATTGATGGGAGAGGAGACTCTGCTTATTGTGTCGTTGGCACTTTGTTTCGGTATGGTAGTGATGGCGGCTCATACAGGATTTTCTGCTGCATTTGGTGCATTTATAATGGGATCTATTCTGGCGGAAACAATCGAGGCGGAATCCATAGACCGGCTGGTGAAACCGGTAAAGGATCTTTTTGGAGCTATCTTTTTCGTATCGGTCGGTATGATGGTGGATCCTGCAATGATTGTAGAATATGCCGTACCTATTATAGTTATTACTTTGGCTGTTATCTTGGGACAGGCCGTTTTTGGTACATTCGGTGTTATTCTCTCCGGAAAGCCTTTAAAGACGGCTATGCAATGCGGCTTTAGTTTAACGCAGATCGGCGAATTTGCGTTTATTATTGCTTCTTTGGGAGTCTCTTTGCATGTAACGAGTGACTTTCTGTATCCGATAGTGGTAGCGGTTTCTGTGATTACTACTTTCCTGACTCCTTATATGATTCGTTTTGCCGAGCCGGCTTCTACTTTTGTGGATGCTCATCTTCCGGAATCATGGAAAAAAATAATGATGCGTTATTCTTCCGGTTCGCAAACAGCTCTGAATCACGAGAATTTGTGGAAGAAGCTAATCTTGTCAATGGTACGTATAACAGTTGTTTATTCAATTGTCAGTATGTCGATTATTGCACTTTCTTTTCGTTTTGTCGTGCCATTCTTTAAAGAGAATCTGCCTCATTTCTGGGCATCATTGTTGGGAGCGGTATTTATCATTCTGTGTATTGCTCCTTTCTTGCGTGCCATTATGGTGAAGAAAAATCATTCGGTTGAGTTTATGACCTTATGGCATGACAGCCGTGCCAACCGCGCACCGCTGGTATCGACAATCGTGATTCGTATTATGATAGCGGCACTTTTTGTTATCTTTGTTATTTCCGGATTATTTAAGGCGTCTATCGGATTGATTATTGGAGTGGCTGTACTTGTTGTATTGTTGATGGTATGGTCTCGCCGTTTGAAGAAGCAATCGATATTGATTGAACGTCGTTTCTTTCAGAATCTCCGTTCCAGAGATGTACGTGCAGAGTATCTGGGAGAGAAAAAGCCGGAGTATGCCGGTCGTTTGTTGTCGCATGATTTGCATCTTGCCGATATGGAAATTCCGGGTGAATCCAGTTGGGCGGGAAAGACATTGATGGAGCTGAATCTGGGGAAGAAGTTTGGAGTTCATGTTGCTTCTATTCTTCGTGGAAAGAGGAGGATTAATATCCCCGGTGGTTCTGTCCGCCTGTTTCCGATGGATAAGATACAGGTGATAGGTACAGATGAACAATTAAGTGTGTTTAATGAGGCGATGCAAAACGGAGCGAAGATAGACTGGGAGGTCTATGAAAAGAGCGAGATGGCTTTGAAGCAGTTTATCATTGACAGTGATTCTGTTTTTCTGGGTAAAACGATTCGTGAATCGGGTATCCGCGACAAATATCATTGTATGATAGCCGGTGTTGAAAGTGAAGACGGTACACTGATGGTTCCTGATGTAAATGCTCCACTCGAAGAAGGCGATGTTGTTTGGGTGGTAGGCGAAAAAGAGGATGTGTACCAATTAGTCGATCAAAAAAACGAAAAAGTACAAGCAGGATAAGAATGGAATACTTATTTTTGCAACGATAAAAACTTAAAATAATAATATCATGAAGAGTGATCCGAAAGAATGTCTGTATTGCCAGAACAATGAAACGCTGCATAATCTGATGATTGAGATTGCGCAATTGAGTGTGTCACGTGTGTTTTTGTTTAAGGAACAAACCTACCGTGGACGTTGTCTTGTTTCTTATAAAGACCATGTGAACGATTTGAATGAATTGAGTGATGAAGATCGTAATGCTTTTATGGCAGATGTAGCGCGTGTCACTCGTGCCATGCAAAAAGCTTTCCAGCCGGAAAAGATTAATTATGGTGCTTACTCGGATAAATTGTCTCATTTGCATTTTCATTTAGCACCTAAATATGTGGATGGACCTGATTATGGAGGTATATTCCAAATGAACCCGGGAAAGGTTTATCTGACTGATGCAGAATATCAGGAATTGATTGATGCTGTTAAGGCAAACCTATAAACGGTAAATTTTGCGGGGTGCCCTGAAAGGGCTTAATTATATAGCGTAGGGCAACGCCCTACGAAAAAACGGTAATCTGAATTTGCGCCCTGAAAGGGCATAATTGTATACAGTTCCGCCCTTTCAGGGCTTGTGGCTGGTGTGTTTTTTTCGTAGGGCGTTGCCCTACGCTATATAATTAAGCCCTTTCAGGGCACCCCCAATAAATATATAATTGTAAGGCTTTCAGCCTAACCGATAAATTCTCATTTAACCGCTAAATTCCCATTTATTATTCTTCACTGTCAAAATCGAAATCAAAGTCGAAATCATCCATGAACTCCGGAGTTGTAAATTCTTCCAGTTCCCGACGATCTTTCTTGGTCGGACGTCCGGTTCCACGTGCACGGTCTACGAATCCGCTGATTTTACTCATTTCAAGCAGTTCGTATTGATCGGGAGTAGTTACGTTTTCCATCATTTCCGATACAAGTTTGGCTCCCACACGTTTTTCAATAGTTTGTAATACCTTGAATGAATAAGTGATAGGCGGTTTCTTCACCTGAATAACGTCTCCCGGTTTTATCATACGGGCAGCTTTGGCTAGAGAACCGTTGATGGTAATACGTCCTTTTTTGCAGGCTTCTGCTGCAATCGTACGTGTCTTGAAGATGCGGACAGCCCACATCCATTTATCTATTCTTGCTTCGGCCATTTTAGTTAGTTGTTTAGTGATAAGCAATTCGTTGGTTAGTATCAGTTGACGTTGTCATTTATCGCTAACCGTTCATTGCTATCTTTATTTTTATAGGACTAGTCTATTATTTTTTATTGAACTGGTTCATCGTGATGTCAATACCGGCGAGACAGAAACTTTTTATAATTTCCCCTGCCATCTCCAGTCTTTCATCCATTGTTTTCCAATCTTCGTCAGTGAAGTGTCCGAGTACATAATCAACCTGTCCGCCACGTGGAAAATCATTTCCGATACCAAATCGCAGGCGGGCATAGTTTTGAGTGCCCAGAATAGCGGCGATATGCTTCAATCCATTATGTCCTGCATCACTCCCTTTTCCCTTCAGGCGTAAAGTTCCAAAGGGAAGAGCCAGATCATCTACTACGATCAGTACATTTTCCAATGGAATATTTTCTTTCTGCATCCAATAGCGAACGGCCAGTCCGCTTAGGTTCATAAAAGTCGATGGCTTAAGCAAAATCAACTGGCGTCCTTTGATAGAAAAGCTGGTAGTGAATCCATATCGTCCATCCATAAAAGGAGGAGCGTTATTGATTCTAGCCAATGCTTCTACTGTCATGAATCCGATATTATGTCGCGTTTCATGATATTCGGGACCAATGTTTCCCAGTCCGACAACTAAGTATTTTATCATCGTATTTCCGTAAAACAGTTCATTAATATAGAAAGAGAAACGCAGATTAATACAAATTAATGCAGACTGAACATCTGCTTTAATCTGCATTAATCTGCGTTTGAAGTATATCTCTTTACAGGGATAATCTCAATTACTTACCAGCGGCTGCTGCTGCACCTCTTGCTGCACGAGTCAACTTAACAGCACATACAACGGCTTCTTTTGCACTAATCAGTTCAAGACCTTCGAAGCTCAATTCGCCAACTTTAACAGTCTTACCCAAGCCCAGGTGAGAAACGTTAACGGTCAACTTTTCAGGAATTACATTGTACAAAGCTTTCACTTTGATCTTACGCATCTGCAGTGCAAGTTTACCACCGGCTTTCACACCTTCTGCAAGACCTTCCAATTGTACAGGAACTTCCATTACGATAGGTTTAGCTTCGTCAATTTGATAGAAGTCAACGTGTAGGATAGTATCTTTTACCGGGTGGAACTGAATATCTTTCAGGATAGCGTTTACTTTTTTGCCATCGATAATCAGGTCTACAACGTAGATGTGCGGAGTATAAACCAAGTTACGAAGTCCTTCGTTAGTCACTGTGAAGTGAACTACTTCATTACCTCCGTAAAGTACACAAGGTACACCACCGTTTTTACGAATTTCTTTCAAAGCTCTTGCTTGTTCTGAAGAGCGTTCTGCAATTGTTCTTGCAGTTCCTTTTACTTCAATTGATTTCATTTCTTTAAAAAATTGTGTTACTCTAAATTAAGTTAGTTTGCTTAATTCACCATCACACGATGTGGATTATCACACGATGTTGCAAAAAAGCGGTGCAAAAGTACATCTTTTTTTTGAAATATCAAAGAGTTACTTTCTTAAAAGTCAATATCAATCTTAATTTCGCTCTCCAATTTGTTTTCCCGGGCTTCTTCGATTGCTTTCCGTTCATTTTCTTCATCAGCTTCGATGTTCAGGCGGGCGATATATTCGTTTGCGTCGCTGCACTCAATGAAATTGACTGCTTCTTCGAGTCCTGCCATAAACTTCTGAAAGTCTTCCCTATATAGGAAGATTTTGTGTTTCTCGAAACTAACTTGAGAATCATCGCCTTCTCCCGTTATCACTTTTTTGCTCTCTGTAATAGCCAGGAACATTTCATCTTTACGATTCTTTTTTACGTCGAGGTAATAGATGCGTTTACCTGCCTTAATGGACTTGGAGAATACGATCTCCTTATCATTCATGTCTGCGCTCATTTTCTTTTTTAAATCTTCCATATCTTTCGGTCCGTTTATAATCGGCTTCAAAATTGGATATTTTTTTTAAACTGTCAAAAGAAAAAGCGCAGAGAATCAAATACTGCATTAAAAAATGTGATTTATTAGTGGAAACTCATTAAAAATATCTACTTTTGCAGTTCGATAACAACAGTATTAATTTGAATTATGATCAACAGAGTTCTTATTCGTCTTAAGATTATACAGATAGTATATGCCTATTATCAGAATGGCAGCAAAAATCTAGACTCAGCGGAGAAAGAGTTATTCTTTAGTCTTTCAAAGGCGTATGACCTTTACAACTATTTGTTAATGCTGATGATAGCATTGACAGAGTATGCACAAAAACGTATTGATGCGGCAAAAGCTAAATTGGCACCTACGACAGAGGAATTGTATCCCAACAGGAAGTTCGTAGATAACAAGTTTATTGCTCAATTGGAAGTCAATAAACAATTGACGGAGTTTATAGCTAATCAGAAAAGAACCTGGACAAACGACCAGGATTTTATCAAAGAGCTTTATGAGAAAATTGTAGAAACCGATATCTATAAAGATTATATGGCTTCTGATGACAACTCATACGAAGCTGATCGTGAACTGTGGAGAAAAATCTATAAGACATACATCTTTAATAATGATTCTCTTGACCAGGTATTGGAAGACCAGAGTCTGTACTGGAATGATGATAAAGAAATTGTAGACACGTTCGTCTTGAAAACAATCAAACGCTTTGATGAAAAGAAGGGTGCCAACCAGGAACTGCTTCCGGAATTTAAGGATGACGAAGATCAGGAGTTTGCACGTCGTCTGTTCCGTCGCACCATTTTGAATTCTGACTATTACCGTCATTTGGTGAGTGAGAATACAAAAAACTGGGATTTGGACCGCATCGCATTTATGGATGTAATCATTATGCAGACTGCATTAGCAGAAATTCTTAGTTTCCCGAACATTCCGGTCAGTGTTTCGTTAAATGAATATGTAGAGATTGCGAAGTTGTATAGCACAGCTAAAAGCGGTAGCTTTATCAACGGTACGCTGGATGGAATAGTTAATCAATTAAAAAAAGAAGGTAAGTTGACTAAAAACTGATACCTTTGTCCATATAGTAGAAACTAAAACAGATTATTTATGAACGTATTGACTGTATTATTGCAAGCTCCTGCCGGTGCTGCCGGAGGTGGAAGTATGATGTGGATCATGCTGATAGCTATGTTTGTTATCATGTATTTCTTTATGATCCGTCCTCAAAATAAGAAGCAGAAAGAAATAGCTAATTTCCGTAAATCTCTTCAGGTAAATCAGAATGTGATTACTGCAGGTGGTATCCACGGAACAATCAAGGAAATTACTGACGACTATATAGTACTTGAGATTGCTTCTAATGTAAAGATTAAAATAGACAAGAATTCTATATTCGCTGATGCTTCAGCGGCTAGCAATCAGTCTAAATAAATAGTTGGTAAATAAATGCCTATGTTTGATCGTAGGAATATAAAATATACATATTTAAAACTATCTAAGAAAATTAAGGATTTTCTGCTCAGTGATAAGAGCAGAGAGTTCTTAATTTTTTTATTTTTCTTTCTGATAGCCGGTGGATTCTGGTTGCTTCAGACGCTCAATAATGATTATGAAGCGGAGTTTTCTATCCCGGTGCGAATGAAAGATCTTCCTAACAATGTAGTGTTGACTTCGGAACCTCCTTCCGAACTTCGTGTTCGAGTGAAAGATAAAGGGACAGTGCTTCTCAATTATATGTTGGGGAAAAGTTTCTTTCCGGTCAATCTAGGTTTTCTTGATTATAAAGGAAAAGATAATCATGTGAAAATTTATGCTTCCGACTTTGAGAAAAAAATATTAAGCCAACTGAATGTATCCTCCAAAATCCTATCGATCAAGCCGGATACATTAGAATATATCTATTCCGAAGGAAAGTCCAAGCTGGTTCCTGTTCGTTTTCAGGGGAAAGTGACAGCCGGACTTCAATATTATGTATCTGACACCATTTGTAAGCCGGACTCTGTATTGGTTTATGCTCCGGAAGGAATTTTGGATACTATAACAACTGCATATACTCAAAATATAACTTTGGAGAATATATCTGATACAACCCGGCGACGAATTCTGCTGACTTCTGAAAGAGGAGTGAAGTTTGTTCCGGCTTCGGTAGAAATGACTTTCCCGGTGGATATTTATACGGAGAAAACGGTCGAAGTGCCATTACATGGAGTTAATTTTCCGGCAGATAAGGTGTTACGTACTTTTCCTTCCAAAGTTCAGATTACTTTTCAAGTGGGCTTAAAACGGTTCCGCAGTATAAAAGCAAGCGATTTTATCATCAATATCTCTTATGAAGAATTGCTGAAGCTTGGCTCTGATAAATATACGGTTAAATTGAAGTCGTTTCCAAGTGGAATAAATCAAATACGTATTGTTCCCGAGCAAGTGGACTTCCTGATAGAACAAATTACTTCTAATGGCGATTAAGATTGGCATAACCGGTGGCATTGGTAGTGGAAAAAGTGTTGTTTCCAGGCTACTCGAAATAATGGGAATACCTGTCTATATATCAGATATAGAAGCAAAGCGAATTACACAGACAGATCCGGTGATTCGCCGGGGGCTTTGTGATCTGGTTGGTCAGGATGTGTTTCAGGGTGGAGAGTTGAATCGTTCTTTGTTGGCTTCTTATATGTTCGGTCATCAGGAGCATGTGCGGAAAGTGAATGAGATTATTCATCCGCAAGTGAAAGAAGATTTCCGTCAATGGGCTGCCCGGTTGAAAAGTGAACTGCTGGTGGGTATGGAGTCTGCAATACTGGTGGAGGCTGGTTTTAAGGATGAAGTTGATTTTCTGGTTATGGTATATGCGCCGCTGGAAGTGAGAGTGGAACGTGCTGTAAAGCGGGACTGTTCGTCAAGAGAACTGGTGATGAAGCGTATCGAAGCTCAAATGAGTGATGAAGTAAAGAGAAGCCATGCCGATTTCGTGATAGTGAATGATGATGAAACACCGTTAATTCCACAGGTTTTGGAGCTTATTTCTTTGCTATCTAAAAATAATCATTACCTTTGCTCCGCAAAAAATAATTAATAAATAAAAGGATATATACTATGTTGAAGACTATCTTGTCTATCTCAGGTAAACCGGGATTATACAAACTTATTTCGCAAGGAAAAAATATGTTGATTGTTGAATCAGTCAATGCTGAGAAGAAACGTTTCCCCGCTTATGGTAATGAAAAAATTATTTCTTTGGCCGATATAGCAATGTATACGGACGATGCAGAAGTGCCTTTGTATGATGTGCTGGAAGCTATAAAAGAGAAAGAGAAATCAGCGCAGGCTTCTATCGACCCGAAAAAGGCTACTCCTGAACAATTGCGTGAATACTTGGCTGAAGTATTACCAAACTTTGATCGTGAACGCGTATATGTAGCAGATATCAAGAAATTGGTAGCTTGGTATAACATCTTGATTTCTAATGGAATCACAGAATTTAAACCGGAAGGTGAAGTTAAGGAAGAAGCAGCTGCAGAATAATCTGTACCGTTTATTTAATCAAAAATAGAGAACATGATAAGCATTTTAAATGCTTATCATGTTTTTTCGTATAAACACTTGTATGTTCAGAAAAAAATTAGTATTATTTGGGTAATCTTTTACTAAAATAAATATCTTCTACTTATATTGTAAATAATGATGCTTTTTTATGTATCTTTGTCGCTGTTCACTATTCTTGGGAATAGCAGTAGTGAACGGTGAATAACAATAGAGAACAAAAGCGTTATAAAGATATTATTCAAGACTTGAGATCTGGACAATATTGAACTACTTAGGAATAATGTTTAAACGCTCGTGTTCTGCCATGTATGTAAATATGTGGTTGAACATTAGTTGTTTTGCATGATTTAGCTAGTAGATGTCTAAAGCGTCAAGGGGGGGATAATTGTAGTAAGTTCCCACGCTTTTTATTTTTAATAGCCTTCTAGGGGAGCAGACGGTTTTTGATATAGGGTATGGAGACAATAACAAATAAAGAAGTAAACGTCCGTTTGGACAATGAAAAAGGGACATTATGCCTGACAGGTTTGTTGGCAGGTACAATGGTATTCCTTTACGATTCACAGGGAGAATTAAAAGGCAAACATAAATTTGCTTTGCCTTCATTGACTATGGAAATCCCTCAACAGGGTACCTATGTTTTGGTAATGAGCCATCCGAATTGCCAACCGGAAGTCCGGAGATTTACATATTCAGGGATATAAATAATACCGGTATGCTTCTTATCAAGCATACCGGCATTCTATTTAAATGGAAACTCTTAATTTCTGAATACCAATCCGTCTCCACCAGCGTCAACGGTAATTGCTTTGCTGCGGTCGACTTCTTGGGAAAGTAACTTTTTGGATAGATCGTTCAATAGATAACGTTGAATAGCCCTCTTTACCGGACGAGCTCCAAATTCTGGATCATATCCCACTTGAGATAAGAAGTCCAATGCTCCTTCCGTCAGTTTCAGTTCCACTCCGTTTTCGGCAAGCATTTTCTGAACTCCCTTGATTTGTAAGAGTACGATCTGCTTGATTTCCTTTTCATTCAATGGTAAGAACATGATCGTTTCATCAATACGGTTCAGGAATTCCGGGCGAATCGTCTTTTTCAACATATTCATGACTTCCTTCTTCGTTTCTTCAATCACTTCTTCTTTATTGGAACCGTGCAACTTCTCCATCTGACTTTGTATATAAGAACTACCCATATTCGAAGTCATGATGATGATTGTATTTTTGAAGTTGACCACCCTTCCTTTATTGTCAGTCAGTCGTCCGTCATCCAATACCTGTAACAGGATATTGAAAACATCCGGATGAGCTTTTTCTATCTCGTCAAACAGGACAACAGAGTAAGGTTTCCGACGTATAGCTTCTGTCAGCTGACCGCCTTCATCATATCCTACGTATCCCGGAGGCGCTCCGACTAAACGGGAAACACTGTGCTTTTCCTGATACTCGCTCATGTCGATACGAGTCATCATCGTTTCGTCATCGAACAGGAATTCTGCCAATGCCTTCGCCAGTTCGGTCTTACCTACACCGGTGGTTCCGAGGAAAATGAACGAGCCAATCGGACGTTTCGGATCCTGTAATCCGGCACGACTACGGCGCACGGCATCTGCCACGGCTTCAATCGCTTCATCCTGACCGATTACACGTTGATGAAGTTCCTCTTCCAAGTGCAATAGTTTATCCTTTTCACTTTGCAGCATCTTGCTGACAGGAATACCTGTCCAACGGGAAACAACATCGGCAATGTCCTCAGCATCTACCTCTTCCTTAATCATGGCTTTATCGCCTTGCATATCACGTAGCTGCTTTTGAGTATCTTCTATCTCTTTGTCCAAAGCCTGAAGTTTACCGTAACGGATTTCGGCTACTTTACCATAGTCACCTTCACGTTCAGCTTTTTCTGCTTCAAATTTAAGATTCTCTATCTCAACCTTATTCTGCTGGATTTTATCCATCAGTGTTTTTTCACTCTGCCATTTGGCTTTAAAGGACTTTTCCTGTTCTTTAAGTTCGGCAAGCTCCTTACCGATGATTTCCAGTTTCGGTTTATCGTTTTCACGTTTAATAGCTTCCCGTTCGATTTCCAGCTGCTTGATTTTGCGGGAGATTTCATCCAGTTCTTCAGGAACAGAATCTACCTCCATACGCAGTTTGGCTGCAGCTTCATCCATCAGGTCAATGGCTTTATCCGGCAGGAAACGATCGGTAATATAACGGCTACTCAATTCGACGGCTGCAATGATGGCATCATCTTTGATACGCACATGGTGATGGTTCTCGTAACGCTCTTTCAGTCCACGAAGGATAGAAATAGTACTCACGTTGTCCGGTTCATCCACTTGTACGATTTGGAAACGACGCTCCAAAGCTTTGTCCTTTTCGAAGTACTTTTGATATTCGTCGAGGGTTGTTGCTCCGATAGAACGTAATTCTCCACGAGCTAAGGCAGGTTTTAGAATGTTTGCAGCATCCATGGCGCCTTCACCCTTTCCGGCTCCTACCAGTGTATGAATCTCATCAATGAACAGAATTATATCACCTTCTGATTTCTTCACTTCATTGACAACTGATTTCAGTCGTTCTTCAAACTCACCTTTATACTTTGCACCGGCAACCAGTGCTCCCATATCCAATGAATAGACCTGTTTGTTTTTCAGGTTTTCAGGTACATCTCCTCGAAGGATACGATGTGCCAAGCCTTCTACGATTGCTGTCTTACCAGTTCCCGGTTCACCGATTAGAATCGGATTATTCTTTGTACGGCGGCTCAATATCTGGAGTACCCGGCGGATTTCTTCATCACGTCCAATTACAGGATCCAGTTTTCCGCTACGGGCAGCTTCGTTCAGGTTGATAGCGTACTTTTCCAATGATTGATAAGTATCTTCACTAGATTGTGACGTTACTTTTTCTCCTTTCCTCAACTCGCTGATGGCATTGCGTAATTCTTTTTCCGTCATACCGGCATCTTTCAAGATAGTGGAGACGGTACTTTTCACAGTCAGCAATGCTAGTATGATATGCTCTAATGAAACAAACTCATCGCCCATTTCTTTAGAATACTGTGTTGCTTTCTGCAATACTTCGTTAGATTCACGACTCAGATACGGTTCTCCGCCGGATACTTTTGGCAGGGAGTCGATCTGTTTGTCGACAACAAGAGCTACCTGCTGTCCGTTCATGCCAAGTTTCTGGAAGATGAAGTTAGTGACATTTTCACCCACCTTCATTACTCCCTGCATGATGTGGACAGGTTCAATGGCTTGTTGTCCCCGGCTTTGTACCAGGTTCACGGCCTCCTGTACCGCTTCTTGAGATTTGATGGTAAAATTGTTAAAGTTCATATCTTTGTTCTCCTTTCTTATTTCACGTTTTTAATAACACCTAAGAGGGCGCAAAAGATTTGCCAAGTATAAAAATATGACAAAATAGCATGAGTATTAAGGAGTTAAAGGACAAAATGACCTTTTTATCTGGGAGTAACTGACGAATTTGCTATAAAATATCATTTGTTACCTGATACGCTTGTTTGTGTAATCTTAGCCTGTGATGAAAGAAAATAAATATTGAAAAGTGGATAAATAAAAGTATTGTAGTATCTTTATCCGCTGTAATAATATAGATGGTATATGAGTGATAAGCCCCAAATAAAACTTGCTGAAGCAGTGGTGTTGATTGACGCTGCTTTTTTGAATTTTGTAATAACAGATATAAAAGGATATTTTGAAGAAACTTTGCATCGTTCTTTACAAGAGATAGACCTTTCGATGTTGACCACCTATATAACCTTGGATGCAGGGATTACAGAAGGGAAGAACGAGGTGCAATTTCTTTTTGTGTATGATAAAGAATCCAGTCGATTGCAATATTGCCAACCTTCCGATTTGCAGGAAGAATTGAATGGAGTTGCGTTTCAGAGCCCTTATGGTGAATATTCTTTTGCCAGCGTTCCGTCGGAAGGAATGGTGTCAAGAGAAGATTTGTTTTTGGATTTACTCTCTATCGTTTCCGATTCGGCAGACGTGAAAAGGATGATCGTTATTTCTTTCAATGAGGAGTATGGAAAGAAAGTGACTGATGCTTTGCATGAAGTGAAAGGCAAAGAGGTCATTCAATTCCGTATGAATGAGCCCGAACTTCCGGTGGATTATAAATGGGATATGCTGGCTTTCCCTGTCATGCAGGCGTTGGGGATAAAAGCGGAAGAATTGCAATAACTATTGTGCTTTTATTCTTTCTGTAATTCATTATTCGTCATTGATTTCTTAACTGTTAATCATAATTGCCGTGTCCGATTTTCGTTTAAAAGTATTTCAGAGCGTAGCGAAGAATCTAAGCTTTACGAAGGCTTCGCAAGAATTGTTTGTCAGTCAACCTGCTATCACCAAACATATTCAGGAGCTGGAGACTTACTATCAAGCTCGTTTATTCGACCGTCAAGGGAGCAAAATCTCACTGACTAAGGCCGGAGAATTGCTGCTGAAACATAGCGAGAAAATCCTGGACGATTATAAACAATTAGAATATGAGATGCATCTGTTGCATAATGAATATATCGGCGAACTGAAATTGGGGGCCAGTACTACGATTGCGCAATATGTACTTCCTCCTCTGTTAGCGAACTTTATAGCCAAGTTTCCGCAAATCAATCTTTCTTTGATTAATGGAAATTCCCGGGGAGTGGAAGCTGCCTTGCAAGAGCATCGGATTGATTTGGGACTGGTCGAAGGGATCTTCCGCTTACCTAATCTGAAATATACTCCATTTTTGCAAGACGAACTGGTTGCCGTGGTGCATACACAGAGTAAATTAGCTGTCACGGATGAGATTACTCCGGAAGATTTGCTGAATATTCCTTTGGTTTTGCGGGAGAGGGGCTCCGGTACATTAGATGTGTTTGAACGTGCCTTATTGCAACATAATCTCAAACTTTCTTCTTTTAATGTATTGATGTATCTCGGTAGTACAGAGAGTATCAAGCTTTTTTTGGAACATACGGACTGTATGGGAATTGTTTCTATCCGTTCGGTGCATAAAGAGCTTGTAGCTGGCAATCTCCGTGTAGTCGAAATAAAAGGAATGCCGATGCTGCGCGAATTTAACTTTGTACAGCTGCAAGGGCAGGAGGGAGGATTGTCACAGGTGTTTATGCGTTTCGCCGGACATCATAGTAAAAGCCTGTAAGTTTGTCTTTTTCTCTCGTGCAATCGCTTCTCCAGAATAAGAAAAATGATTTTCATTTCTCATATTCTCATAATTATTTTATAATAATCTTATAACCAGATAATTACTGAATGGGAAACGTTTTGAGAAAGCCTATTTCTCATAGTTTCTTTAGTGAAATAGGCCTCAAAACAGTTATTTCTCATCTATTTTCGGGGTATTTCTCATACTGTTATCCTCTTCGTTCGACTATTTTTTCTTTATATATACCCTGTGTGCTCCTCTTCCTGTGATTTCTATTCCAGAATCCGGTTGATGTCCCCACTGTCTTAGTTCGTTGGTTGCTGCTGTTTGCAACAATCCTGTTAGTTTGCGATATTCCCAAACGGTCAGGAAGGGATGTTCATCCAGATACTTTAGAGCTAATGCCAGTCGTTGTTCCGATGTGAATTTATTAGAGGATCGTTGCTTTTTCCAGGGTGCTCTTTCCAGTTGGCATCTTTCGCTGATATTTCTCACCATTTCTCGGTCTACCCGGAAATTTACACCTCCTATAAAAATACTTTGTGCGTTGCGATGACTCCCCCCTTCTTCCGGATCTTCCCGCTCCTTGTCTCTGCCTAAAGTAAGAGAGGGAGTAAACGTTCCTATTCCGTCTATCTTTACCGAGCGTCCTTCTGCCATCAAATGCGCCATTTCAATGGCGGTCTGAAGTAGTACGCCTTCTATGTCTCCTGCACTGAATCCACTGACGTCACCTACTCGTTGCGCCAACTCTTTTATGCTTGTATTATCTATCCGCGCAAATTTAGGATAAGTAATTCTTTTGCCTGTTTTCTGAAGATCGGGCATCTCCTCTATGATATATCTTGCCATATCATCTATTGTTTAAAGTATTAATAGATAAGTTCTTTTGTATTAGAGGCAAACTTCCTTTCTTCTAATAGTAAAGTTCCTTTTGATTAATTATAAACTATAAATGCAACTTTTGTTTTTATAATTGAAGCTTGCGTTTATAAAAACAAAGCTTTCATTTTTATAATCAAAGCTTGCATTTATAGTTTACTCTTATACAAAGATAAGTTTTCTATTTGACAAAAAGAAGTTTATCCTTAATAAAGAAGAAGTTTTCTATTAATAGTTTGGGAGGGAATGAAGATGATTAAAGAGAAAGGATATAACGGGATTTAATGCTTAATATATTATTTCCTAAAAAGTGGATGCAATGCTTCTGTTAGTTTTTAGAAAAGTGTATATTTGTAATATTATGAGTCATACTAATATCATGCAAGCTGAAGAAAATGATTTGGTAAACATTTTATCTTTGCAAAAGAAATCTTTTATGGTGGTGGCCGAACGAATGAATAAATTCGATCTTCCCCCTTTGTTGCAAAATCAGGATGAGATTTGTGATGAGTATCAGACAGGCATTATTCTAAAATACGTATCAGATGATGGACAGATTGTAGGTTCTGTCAGGGGACGTATGGATGAAAATAGAGTATGTCATATTGGTAAATTGATAGTGCATCCCGATTTTCAGAATAAAGGTATAGGTAGAGAACTTATGACTGAAATAGAACGGTTATTTCCCCACTGTCATACGTTTTCTCTTTTTACAGGCGAAGAGACACCCAATACTTTGCATCTATATAGCAAAGTCGGTTATAATATTGTATGTAGAAAAGAAATGGAGGGTATCAGCATGATTATTATGGAAAAAGAAAAACTTACTTATAGAGATTTTACGTTTGACGATTTAGAAACTGTTTGTAAATTACCTCGAAACAAGCAGGAACTGTTTTTTATGTTTCCTAAAGCTGATTTTCCTTTAACAATCGATCAATTAAAGAATACAATAAAAGATAGATTTGATTCGACTGTTGTTTTATTTAATAATGAAGTAGTAGGGTTTGCAAATTTCTATGAGGTAAGAGAATCTCAATATTGTGCTATTGGAAATGTAATAGTAAGTCCTTGTTTTCGTAATCGTGGCGTTGGCACATTTCTGATAAATGCTATGGAAGATATTGGGAAAAAGAAATATAATGTATCGGAGCTTCATTTGTCTTGTTTTGATGCTAATACGAGTGGGCTTCTGTTATATACTAAATTAGGATATAAACCCTATGAAATAGAGAAGTACATTAATAAGGAAAACGAAGTCTCGGCTTTAATAGAATTGAAAAAAGTGCTGTGATTCGAAATAAATCACTTATTTGATTCTGTTATCTCCTGAAAGTATGATAACTTAAAAAAATGCGAGAAGTATCTATGACTGACTATAACTTACAACGATTTTTAGATGCCCAGCGAGGTGATTATGAACAAGCCCTTGCAGAAGTTAGAAACGGGCGGAAATATTCCCATTGGATTTGGTATATATTTCCTCAACTGAAAGGATTGGGCATGAGTTATAATTCACAGTATTATGGCCTTAGCGGCAAAGAAGAGGCTGAAGCATATCTTGCCCATCCAATTTTGGGAGAAAGACTTCGTGAAATAACGTCTGTTTTTCTTCATTTGAAAAATAAAACGGCGCAGGAAGTTTTCGGTTCGTTAGATGCGATGAAAGTATTGTCATGCATGACGCTTTTTAATGAAGTTGCTTCGGATGATTTGTTTCAGCAAGTGATCGACCATTATTATCAGGGTAAAGTGGATGAGACAACAAAAAGAAAATTGGAATAATAACTAATACTATTTTATATGTGCTGTTTAATGAATCTATTGTGGTTGCTGCTTGGTGGTATCTTTACTGCTGTCGAATACCTCATTTCGAGTTTATTGATGATGCTGACCATTATCGGCATTCCTTTTGGGATGCAAACATTGAAGTTGGCCGGACTTGCTTTATGGCCTTTCGGTAAAGAAGTCAGAAGTGGGAACCGTTCCGGTGGCTGCCTCTATATATTGATGAATATCCTGTGGATATTTCTGGGTGGCATTTGGATCTGTCTGTCACATTTGGTTTTCGGGGCTATATTGTGCATTACCATTATCGGAATCCCTTTTGGATTGCAACACTTCAAGTTGGCATCTTTGGCATTATCGCCTTTTGGGAAAGACATTGTAACAGTGTAAGAGTAGTTGGGAGAGAGTATGCCTATAATTAAAAGTTATAATGCATAATTAGAAACTATTGGTGGGTCTTGATTGTTTACCGTACCTTTGCACCCGGAAAACAATTAAAGATAAAAAGATATGATTTCAACAGCTACAAAAACTTTGCAGGCAAATAATAAGATGATTTATGTTGCACTGCTTTCTACTCTGACTTTCTTTCTTTTTTTAGACTATATTCCGGGATTGGAAGCATGGTCGGCTTGGGTAACTCCTCCGGTTGCTTTGTTCCTCGGACTTATTTTTGCATTGACTTGTGGACAAGCGCATCCTAAGTTTAATAAGAAAACCTCTAAATATCTGTTGCAATATTCAGTTGTAGGATTGGGATTTGGTATGAATCTTCATTCTGCTTTAGCTTCCGGTAAGGAAGGTATGGAGTTTACAGTCATTTCAGTGATCGGAACCTTGGTAATAGGTTGGTTTATCGGACGTAAGTTGTTCAAGATTGACCGTAATACAGCTTATCTTATCAGTTCGGGAACTGCTATCTGTGGTGGTAGTGCCATTGCGGCTGTGGGACCGGTATTGAAAGCGAAAGATAGTGAAATGTCTGTAGCATTGGGTACTATCTTTATCTTGAATGCTATCGCACTTTTCATTTTCCCCGCCATTGGTCATGCATTAAATATGGATCAGCAACAATTCGGAACATGGGCAGCTATTGCCATTCATGACACCAGTTCTGTAGTAGGTGCAGGAGCTGCTTATGGTGAAGAAGCATTGAAAGTGGCAACCACTATTAAACTGACCCGTGCGCTTTGGATTATCCCGATGGCTTTTGCTACTTCCTTTATTTTCAAAAGCAAAGGACAAAAGATAAGTATTCCATGGTTTATCTTCTTCTTCGTGTTGGCATTGGTAGTAAACACTTATTTGCTGGATGGAGTACCACAATTGGGAGCGGCTATTAACGGTATTGCCCGTAAAACTCTGACGATTACCATGTTTTTCATCGGTGCTTCTCTTTCTATTGATGTATTGAAAGCAGTTGGAATAAAGCCTTTGGTTCAAGGAATTTTGCTTTGGGTAATTATCAGTTTGAGCACATTGGCATACATTTACTTCGTGTAAGAAATAAAAGAGAGAATTATATAAAAGAGAAAAAGGTGGGAGAATGATCGTAGTAAACGACTTTCTCCCACCTTTCAGTTTTAGTTCAGTTTTAGCCTGCTGATAAAGCAGGGCTAAAGCAAATTATTTCTTCTTCAATTCTTCGAAGATCAATCCTTCCAGTTCTTCAGCCAGTTCAGGATTATCCATGATGCATTGTTTGGCGGCATCACGTCCTTGTCCTAACTTAGTATCATTGTAGCTATACCATGAACCGCTCTTCTTGATGATTCCCAGGTCAGCACCCAAGTCGATGATTTCTCCGGAATGGGAGATACCTTCACCGAACATGATGTCAAATTCTGCTTTGCGGAAAGGAGGTGCTACTTTATTCTTCACCACTTTCACCTTAGTCAGTTTACCGAGAATCTCTTCGCCATCTTTGATCGGCTGGCTACCACGGATATCCAAACGTACAGAAGCGTAGAACTTCAAAGCGTTACCACCGGTTGTTGTTTCCGGGTTACCGAACATAACACCGATCTTCTCACGCAACTGGTTGATGAAAATACAAGTAGTACGTGTCTTGCTCACAGCAGCTGTCAACTTACGAAGAGCCTGCGACATCAAACGTGCCTGAAGGCCTACTTTGTTGTCACCCATGTCGCCTTCGATTTCCGCTTTAGGAGTCAGTGCGGCTACAGAGTCAATAACGATGATGTCGATAGCAGAAGAACGAATCAGTTGTTCCGCAATCTCCAACGCCTGCTCTCCGTTATCCGGTTGAGAGATATAAAGATCATCGATATTTACGCCCAGTTTAGATGCGTAGAAACGGTCGAAAGCGTGTTCGGCATCAATAAAAGCAGCGATACCGCCGGCCTTTTGTGCTTCAGCAATGGCGTGGATAGCCAATGTTGTTTTACCGGAAGACTCCGGGCCATAGATTTCGATGATTCTACCTCTAGGGTAACCTCCAACGCCAAGTGCCACGTTCAGGGCAATAGAGCCTGTCGGGATCACTTCTACTTGTTCAACACTATCATCACCCATTTTCATGATAGAACCTTTACCGAAGCTCTTTTCTATCTTTTCCATGGCAGCCTGTAAGGCTTTTAGTTTTTCGCTTGATGCCATTTTATTATCTGTTTCAAAATTAAGTTCGTCTTTTTTTGCCATACCTTATTCTTATATAATTAATGGAGTTATTGATTTAAAATCTGTGAGGCATGTTCTTTGGTCTTCACTTCTTTGGGAGTGATAATTCGTTCTACGATTCCCTCTTCATTTATCAGGAAAGTAGTGCGGAAAGTACCCATGTAAGCACGTCCGTACAGTTTCTTTTCTCCCCATACTCCAAATTCTTCTACTAACTTTTTGTCAGTGTCAGCAATCAGAGTGAAAGGAAGATTGTTCTTTTCGATGAATTTCTGGTGCGACTTTTCATTGTCTACGCTGACACCGATTACTTCATAGCCGGCTTTACGTAGTTCGGAATAGTTGTCGCGCAGGTTACACGCTTGTGCGGTGCAACCTGATGTACTGTCCTTTGGGTAGAAGTACAACACAATTTTTTTTCCTTTATAAGCACTTAAACGGATTTCTTCGCCTTTCTCATTGATACCCAAGACTTCCGGTGCTTTATCTCCTACGTTTATCATAACTTTCTTTTAATGAATAGGTGTACTCTTATAATTCCAAATCCTTGTCGAACTCTTCATGCCAGGGAAGACCTTGCTTATTGAGTTGTTCCATGAACGGATCCGGATTGAATTCTTCTACATTGTTTACACCCGGACGATTCCATTCGCCTTTGAAGAACATCATGGCTCCAATCATTGCCGGAACTCCGGTGGTGTAGCTTACTCCCTGCATACCGGTTTCCTGATAAGCTTCCTGGTGACTACAGTTGTTGTATACATAGTAAGTACGTTCCTTACCGTCTTTCAGACCACGGATACGGCAACCGATAGAAGTTTCTCCTTCGTAGTTTTCTCCTAAATCCTGCGGGTTAGGCAATACAGCCTTCAAGAATTGCAATGGTACAATCTTCATTCCGTTGTAATCAACCTCGTCGATTCGTGCCATACCAATGTTTTGGATAACGCGTAAATGAGTTAAATACTCCTGTCCGAAAGTCATCCAGAAACGTGCACGTTTGATAGTCGGATAATGTTTCACTAAAGATTCCAGTTCTTCGTGATAAAGAAGATAAGAGTCACGCGGACCGATGTTCGGGTATGTAAGGTCTTTGTGGATTTCCAGCGGACCGGTAGTTACCCATTTGCCATTTTCATAATAGCGTCCGTTCTGCGTAATTTCGCGAATGTTGATCTCCGGATTGAAGTTTGTAGCAAAAGCCTTATGATGGTTACCTGCATTGCAGTCTACAATGTCCAGATATTGAATCTCATCAAAATAATGTTTAGCTGCATAAGCAGTATAGATACCGCTTACTCCCGGGTCGAATCCGCAGCCGAGGATAGCTGTCAGACCTGCTTCTTTGAAACGATCGTGATAAGCCCACTGCCAGCTGTATTCAAAATGAGCTTCATCTTTCGGCTCATAGTTGGCGGTGTCCAGATAGTTCACTCCGGCTTTCAGACAAGCTTCCATAATCGTCAGATCCTGATAAGGGAGAGCCACATTAATCACCATTTCGGGTTTGAAATCGTTGAATAAGGCTACCAGCTCCTCTACATTGTCTGCGTCAACTTTAGCTGTTTTTATATTGGGGTTACCTATTGCCTCGACGATTTTATCGCATTTCTCTTTCGTACGACTGGCAATCATGATATCTGTAAATACATCGGCATTTTGTGCCACTTTGTGTGCAACGACAGTGCCAACACCGCCTGCACCAATAATAAGAACTCTACCCATTTCTGTATTTAATGAATTATAATTTATGATTTATTGGTTTGGCAAATATACGTGATTATTTTCAGATAATCATTGCGCAGCTACTCCTTTTTATTTGTAACGTTGCAAGGTTCCGTTTTCGAATTCCAGCGTTTTGCCATTGTAGAACCAAGTTTCGAAACGACTGTCTTTTTTCAGCTCGATTTCTATCGGATCACCAATGGACAAACGACATTCTACCGTACTCATCCCTGCCTCCAAATCTCCCCGGGAGATAATCTGCCAACGTTTTTCTGTAATGCCCGGATATTTCTTATGTATATCCTCGAATCCGAAAAAATCTTCGATATAATTATCATTTTTGACAATCACGTCATATTTCAGATCTGTTTCCAATTCATAGATTGCCCCGTCCCTGTCCGTTAATGACAGGGTGGCCAGGCTGCCGGGGGAGATAATTTAATCTCTTTTATTTGCAGAACCGTATATCGGGGCAAGTGAACACGTGATTCGGTCTGCTTATCTTCAAAAGATACGATTCTTTTGGCCGGCAGCATCTTTTTAGGATAAACGGTCATTCCCAAGTATTTATTTTTCAGGCTTTCAATAGTACCCAGACTCTTGTTAGTGAAACTGAATGCATTTGAAAAATATTTCATTCTCTTTTCGCCTTGAAAATCATTCAGGTCCATGCCGGAGTTCGTTCGCGAGAGAGCGACTTCCAGATAATAAGAATGTCCCTGTGTATCTTTGAATACGATTTTCACTGGATATGCCTGACTGCCGACTCCAATAGCGGTAATTGTAGCTTCCGTATTGACAGGAATTGCTATATCCCGATAGCCGGAATAATTGTTGGCATCGTCTACCCGGGCACTTTCAGATTGTATATAGACTGTTTTTCCTACTAACAACTCTTTGGCAGTATCTACATCTTTCAGATAAACCAATCCATTGATACCGGCACGGGGAGCCTTCTCGCAAATCTCGTCCAGTCTCATGTTCTTTATGTCATAATAATATTTTTCTCCCTCACATTCGAATACGAAGCGAGTGGAATAGTTGGTTCCGGTTGATATATTTTGAGCCTTCTCTTCTGTTCCCGTGAAAGTGAGAATCTTGTGCTTCAGCAGGCTGTTGTCTATTCCTTTGTCGGTGTCGTAGCTGGAAAGAGTAGGAAGGAACATGTTCCGTGTAGAAGGAACAAACATAAACTTCATTCCGGGTGTCCATTTACACAGCGGTTGCAGTGGAAAGTTATTCTTGATGAATTGTTCTTCTTCACCTACAGGGATTTCCTGCGTGGAAGGAGTAGTGACAATGTAATCACTTTGAGCTGTGATAGGACACGTGCCATAACAGAATAGAATTAAAGATAGGACAATTATTCTCATATTTGTTTACTTTAAGTGAACTATGTAAATTGTTCGTTTGTTGTATATCTACTGGCAAATGTATATATTTTATGTTGTATTGGATGTTATTTTCCAATCTTTTTGATATCTTTGCCCCCGATTTTAACTTAAACGTTATAACAATATGAAGAAAGTATTTGTTTCAATTTGCATTGCTGGTGCAGCACTTGCAATGTCTTCGTGCCGTTCGGTTGAGAAGGCAATCCCTCTGTCATCTATCAATGGTGAATGGAATATTATAGAAGTCAACGGCTCGAAAATTGCTCCGGGCGAAAGTAGAACCCTTCCTTTTATCGCTTTTGATACAGCGACCGGTCGTGTGTCCGGCAATAGCGGATGTAATCGTATGATGGGTAGTTTCGATGTAAATGCGAAGCCGGGAAGCCTTGAACTTACAGGGATGGCTAGTACCCGAATGATGTGTCCGGATATGACTACTGAAAATAATGTATTGAATGCTTTTGCGCAAGTAAAAGGATACAAGAAGGCAGGTAAAGATAAGATGTATCTTTGCAATTCGTCCAACCGTCCGGTTGTCGTTCTACAAAAGAAGGAGGCTGATGTGAAACTTTCAGTTTTGAATGGAGAATGGAAAATTAAAGAAGTGAATGGTGAAGCAATTCCTTCCGGTATGGAAAAACAACCTTTCATTGCTTTTGATGTGAAGAAAAAGACCATTCATGGCAATGCCGGATGTAATTTGATTAATGGCGGTTTTGAAACCAGTACCAGCAATGCCAAATCAATTTCTTTTCCGGGAGTAGCGAGCACAATGATGGCTTGTCCGGACATGGAAACAGAAGGTAAGGTGCTGAAAGCTATCAATGAGGTGAAGTCATTCGATGTGTTGTCCGGTGGCGGCATTGGCTTGTATGATGCAAATGGCGCATTGGTCATCGTGCTGGAAAAGTAATAAATAGATCAATCTATATAATAGGATATGCCTGTGTCGCACATGACGACACAGGCATATTTTTTTTCTTTCATCGAACCAGAGTCGTCTGTATTTGTTTAAAGAAACAGTTGCTGACTGGCTTTGAATATGACTATGTCAGCAGTGTTTATTTATTAAAACTGTCTTTTTGGCAGATATTATGTCATGCATTCGTATAATTTCTTTTTGGCACACGGTTTGCTTTTTAGTAAGCGTCCGTTCGCGACGAGGCTCCTTGATAAGAGCCGGAGAAACAACCGGACAAAAAGAAATCAATGAATAAATAATAAATAAAAAAATAACGATCATGGGAAAAATTATTGGTATTGACTTAGGAACTACAAACTCTTGTGTTGCCGTATTCGAAGGTAACGAACCTGTAGTAATTGCAAACAGTGAAGGTAAACGTACGACTCCTTCTGTTGTCGCTTTCGTAGATGGCGGTGAACGTAAGGTGGGTGATCCTGCAAAACGTCAGGCTATTACGAACCCTACACGTACAATCTTCTCTATCAAACGTTTCATGGGTGAAACTTGGGATCAGGTACAGAAGGAGGTGACTCGTGTTCCTTATAAAGTAGTGAAAGGTGACAATAACACTCCGCGTGTTGACATCGACGGACGTCTGTACACTCCGCAGGAAATCTCTGCTATGATTCTTCAGAAAATGAAGAAGACTGCCGAAGACTATCTCGGACAGGAAGTAACAGAAGCAGTAATCACCGTTCCTGCATATTTTTCCGACTCTCAACGTCAGGCTACTAAGGAAGCCGGACAGATTGCCGGTCTGGAAGTAAAACGTATTGTAAACGAACCGACAGCCGCAGCTCTTGCTTACGGTCTGGATAAGGCTCACAAAGATATGAAGATTGCTGTATTCGACCTTGGTGGTGGTACATTCGATATCTCTATCCTCGAATTTGGTGGTGGTGTGTTTGAAGTACTTTCTACAAACGGTGATACTCACTTGGGTGGTGATGACTTCGATCAGGTAATCATCAACTGGTTAGTACAGGAATTCAAGAACGACGAAGGTGCTGACTTGACTCAGGATCCGATGGCTTTGCAACGTCTGAAAGAAGCTGCTGAAAAAGCTAAGATTGAGCTTTCTTCTTCTACAAGTACAGAAATCAACTTGCCGTATATCATGCCGGTAGGTGGTGTGCCTAAGCACTTAGTGAAGACTTTGACTCGTGCAAAATTCGAATCTTTGGCTCACGAATTGATTCAGGCTTGTCTTGAACCATGTAAGAAGGCAATGAGTGATGCAGGTTTGAACAATGCTGATATTGATGAAGTAATCCTTGTTGGTGGTTCTTCACGTATTCCGGCTGTTCAGAAATTGGTAGAGGATTTCTTTGGCAAGGCTCCTTCTAAAGGTGTGAATCCGGATGAAGTAGTAGCAATTGGTGCTGCTGTACAAGGTGCTGTGTTGACAGACGAAATCAAAGGTGTAGTATTGTTGGATGTTACTCCGTTGTCAATGGGTATCGAAACACTGGGTGGTGTAATGACTAAGTTGATCGACGCTAACACTACCATCCCGGCTCGTAAGAGTGAAACATTCTCTACTGCTGCCGATAACCAGACGGAAGTTACTATCCACGTATTACAGGGAGAACGTCCGATGGCTGCACAGAACAAATCAATCGGTCAGTTCAACTTGACAGGTATTGCTCCGGCTCGTCGTGGTGTTCCTCAAATTGAGGTTACATTTGATATCGATGCCAACGGTATCTTGAAAGTATCTGCAAAAGATAAGGCTACCGGTAAAGAACAGGCTATCCGTATTGAAGCATCCAGCGGTTTGAGCAAGGAAGAAATCGAAAAGATGAAGGCTGAAGCTGAAGCTAATGCTGAAGCAGATAAGAAAGAACGTGAAAAGATCGACAAGCTGAACCAGGCTGACAGCGTAATCTTCTCTACTGAAAATCAGTTGAAGGAATTAGGTGATAAGTTGCCTGCTGATAAGAAAGCTCCGATTGAAGCTGCTTTGCAGAAATTGAAAGATGCTCACAAGGCACAAGATTTGGCTGCTATTGATACTGCTATGGCAGAAATCAATACTGCTTTCCAGGCTGCAAGTGCTGAAATGTATGCACAGAGCGGTGCGCAAGGTGGAGCACAGGCTGGTCCTGATATGAATGGTGGTGCTGGCCAGCAAGATAACAGCAAGCACGGAGATAACGTTCAGGATGCTGACTTCGAGGAAGTCCACTAATATCTATAAGTAAACTACTAATAGTATGTAATATAAAAAGCGGTAAATCATTGATTTACCGCTTTTGTTTTTATGTTTTTCCTCTGTTTATTATGTTATATTTATATATGTTTGCATTATATTTGCCACATTGTTGTCACGCGCTTTATTATGTGAAAATATGATTTTTAATTAACATCTTTATCTATATTAAATTTTAATACTCACTTTGTTGTCTTTCTGGGTAATATTGAATAGTCTATCTCTGCACGAATTGTATCTTTACTTGCGTTTTTTTACAATAAATATGATTGACTGGTAGATGCTTGTCCGGTTTTATTATCCATTCCTTAATTTCAAAGGGGTACAATAATAAGTAGCGAAAATAAAGTAAGAGTCACAGATTTCATGGCTCTTACTTTATTTTATTTATTCTATTCTTCTTCCAAATTGAGCCCTAATTGCATTGCCGATTCCTTTACTACTTTGTAAATTTGTGCCGATTCATCCAATGGATTTAAACTTGTGGTTTTAGCCTTAAAAGAGATTTCTATTTCCAAACCATTATTTTTGAGAGGAACAACAAAGCTGGAGAATAAATCAGTCCAACGCTCAACCGGTACTTTTCCAGAGACTTTGATGGATTTAAATTTCCGTAACTCGTCTACAGGTTGGGAGGGGGCTGTATGCTCCGATTTTTCTCCTGTGGGTGAATTCCAAGCACTTGACTGTTCATCGGTAGAACTTTCTTCAGATTTTGGTTGATTATTAATAGATTTGTCCACTAACCAATATTGCGGATCGGTAACATCTAAGAATGGAACAGATTCATGATGATAAATGTGATTGTAGTTTCCTTGTTCACCACAAGCTACATTAAAATCACCATTCTCGCAATACCTTTGAATACTTTTGCTGACAGTTTCCACTCCACAAATCATGGGTTTGTCATCAAAGCGTAGAAAGGCCTCATATAAGTCGTTAACTTGTATGGGTTGCTCTATTGTAGGGTATAAGCCACTGCTGCGTAAAGTTCCGAGGCCAATTGACTTTTCAAGCAGCCATTCTTCTTCTTTTATATTGTTAAAAAGGTTGCTACTTAGTTGCGTGTTAAAATCTTGTGCAAAATCTTTAATCTCGATTTTCTCTATCCCCTCGCTAACAGAGTATTTACATACAATATTATAAGCTGCAATAAGTAAAGCATTTGCTTGTTTATCGTACTCGGCTTTACGCTCTAAAATATCTTTCTTCTGTTCTGGTTCTATCTGCCCGCTATATTCAGCTTGTATTTTCGCACAAGCCAAATACTCAAGTAGCTTACTATGTAGCATACCTAGACCTATTTCAGAACATGCCAAATATAATATAGTATTTCTGTATATTCGACTACTATAACCTTTATTTTGGGCTATTTGCTCAACTTGCTTTTTGGTTTTGGTATTTATACTTCCTGGTTGTGTTGCATACTCAGGACCGAGTATCACCAATGTAAGACTTTTTTGTTCAGGAATATCATTGGCTGGATTAACCAGTACCTTGATTTTTGATACATTACGGGTTTGTGCATTTAGTCGATTAATAATTTCTCCCGAAATATCCGCTTGACTTATTTCAGCTTTAGCCTGATTTACCAAAATATTGATATTAGGTTTGGATTGAAACCAATAACTGCGTGAACCAACATTGGTGGAATAGAGATAATGAGCTACTTGTTCCAATTTGTTTAATGCACTATTTACTTCACTATGATTAAATGCACTAGGTTTCAAAATACATAGTTTTAGTTCCTCAATAGTCAATCCTTTGTTTTGCAAGTTACCCAATGAAGCCATTAATATGGTAGTGGCTATACCTTGGGTCAAGTTATATTTGCCGATATTGTTGTTAGGATCTTCATTGTCTATTTTATAAGCATTGCTTGAGGTACCTATGACATCGGCATGAATCACTGTTTCCCACTGACTTCCCATCAAGCTGGTTATAGTACCTGTTAATGTTGGCAGATTACTAAGGTTGACATCCGAGGTATGGATTAATGCCTGGGTACCAGTTAATGATCCCCGTCGTGTCCACAAATCCTTCACGATGGATGCTAATAATCGTAATACTCCACGCGTACGCTGGAAACGAGAATCCTGTCCCCATTTTAAACGAAACATATCAATCAATTCCGGATGGAAGGGATAAGATTTGCGCATCTTGTTAATATATTCCATGCGGTCGGCTTGATTGGGTAAATCGGAACGCCGATTATGATATGTATTCTTGTAACGGTTTAAAACAAGCTCTATCACTTGCGGATTCCCAATATTGTCGAATAAACGACGGCGAACGACTTCAAATATTTCTTCATCTTCGACGGGTTTTATACTTGTTCCAACTCGGACAATACGGTTTTCTAAAGCAGTCAGTATCTGTTGACCGATGGCCGATGAAGCAACTTCCGTTGCGCTAGCGGGTAATGTGGCAATTAATACGCAGCGAGGTACAGAAGATACCACTTCAGTCAGTGTTTGCATAAAACCAATAGTCTGATCGGATAGACTTCCTTTTCCTATCATGACTGCCGATGCTTTATTACAATAGTCTGCTAACTCATCAATTAGTATAAGAGCAGGGGCTGACTTTTCCAAAATAGGTCGAAATAAATTGGCTGCCGGTGAAATCCGTTCTATGTCATTCTTTTTAATTAAGTTGTATCCTTCTAAACCTCCTAATTGATAAGCCAGTTCTCCCCATAAGGTATAAATAGTGATTCCATCATCGGTGGTTCTGCCTTGTGATACATCAGTGGTGTTATTGGTAAACACTGCCACTTGCGCATTCTCAAACTGAGGGGCTACTTTACTATCTAAAATATGTTGAGTATAGGCTGAAGAGAGCAGAGATTTTCCAGTTTTTGTAATGTGGTATAAAGAGATCAACGTATGTGTTTTACCACCTCCGAATCCTGTCTGCAGGGAGATTACTCGATTATCGGTTTCTTCGCCGTTCAACGCACGAACAACTCGGTTGGCTATATCGCGCAATCCGGCTGTGATATAGGTTTTTTCAAAGAACATGGTCGGGTTGCTATACACTTCTTGTCCGATGCCCATAGCCACTTCACTAAGGTTTGCTGCAAAAACAGATTCATCCAGTGAGCCGTTGCGGATATCATAATGGGGATATACATTCGTATACCAGGCCGGTAGAGGGGAGTCTTCGGAGAAAGAAACTGTAGAAGAAGCTTCTGTAGTGACAGGTGTCTCTATTTGAATAGTCGGTTCATTTTCTCTATTTTTTATTGTATCTATTTCTGTTACTAAATCAGGCATCTGAAGTAATTTGGCTACTAGTTTCATAGTGCCAAAAGCTCTGTCTATCTCGTCTTCATCCAATGGCTGATAGTGATTGCATTTATTACGTACTTCCTGTATCTCTTGCAGATAGCTGATAAGTTTATTTGCTTCTTTGCTATTTCCCAATTCATCGGTTAGCTCTTGTTTAAAGGCAATGGCAAAGCTTGATAGATTGCTATAATCTACCAGTTGCTTACGGTCACTATCTGCGGATAGCGACTGAACAGCTTTATTCCAGGTGTTTTGTTTGTCCGGTTTAAGCCGTGCAAAGAATATGCCTTCCCAAGGCTCATCCTTAAATTTCTCCAGTAAGAAACCCACGACGAACGGACGCATGGCTTCAATAAAAATACTGAGTGCTTTGGATAAATTATCATTCATAATCATTCTGTATTTATTAAAATCCTAAATTCATTTGTGTAGCTTGACCGGTTATATCCTTCTGGCAAGACTGAATTAGTTCCTCACTATTAGCAAGTAGCTCATTTACTTGTTTAAGGTCATCTCCATCGGGGAGTAACTCTTTTAGGGAGGCCAATACACGCCAAAAACTATTGTTAGCTTCAGAACCTACCAGCTTAATAAGACGCAATAGTTTAGGACGATTTTCTTTAGACCATAGCATCATAGCCTGTTGAACTTGGTCTATCAATGGATCATTGATGTTAGTACCTTGTATTTCGCCCGTGATTCGTTCTGTGTAGGAAGCTAAATGCTGCTTATTCCCATCTTTAATAAGTAAATGATGATGGAATATGTCGCTAACATCTATATTCATTCCGATGCGTGTGAATTTTGCAGCATCATCAAAATCTGTTTCTTCCATACCGTTCATTTGCAACCAGCCAATGTAGAATTTGGTATATTCATCTCCTTCAAAACCTCTGAGCAAAGCATTGAAAGCTGCTGTTTTTGCTAGTTCTAAAAGTTCCGTTACAGTTACTTCGCTTCCATCAGCTTTTTCTACTTTTTCATATTTGCCAAATTCACTTACTGCTTGTCCAAAGCAAGCTGTTAATAGATCGGCGCCGCGGAAACCTAACCCATAAAGTTTTTCTACCTCTTTATTAACTTTTTCTTCAATGGCTCGTTTCACTTGTTTGAAGCTGCCATAACCAGAACGTTCGGAGGGGCGACAGGAAACGGTTACAGAAGATTCAAGTGCGGCACTTGCCAGTCCCAAACTTCTATTTGCCATTTCAGTATCCATAGGCCAGCTGCCTGTTATGTTCATGCGGGCACTTAGAATAGAATTACACAACGTGGTCCATGCTTCTGTTGTTTGGTGAGCAAACATTATACTGACTATATCAGACGTTTGTTGTTCTATTGCATCAAATATATCTGTGAGCTTCTTTTCAAAGTATAATTTAGCTTCTTGTTCGCTATTGTTATGATGATGTTTTAGCGCAGTACACTCCTCTGATTTAGGTGTTTGCGGTGTTGAAAAGTTTAATGGATATGTATCATTTAATGTTCGCTTTAGCCAAACGTAGAAAAAATCTGATATATCAGCATACGCAATCGCATCATAATATGGAGGATCTGTAACCACAGCAGTCAGCTGTTTACCTCCAAATTGGCTTCTTTCTCCACTTGATGCATTTTTTAAATTAGTACAAAAAGAAGAATTACTTTCTGATTCTATATATCGCAGTATCCATTCAAGTTGGTTTGTTGCGCTGCCAGAACTACTACAGAAAGGATTGGATTCCGGATAATCGAAAACCATGGCAATAGCTTGTCTGCTGAATGGATGTTCAATAGTTTCACGGCCATTATGCCATCTTCCCAATGAAGTATTAGCTACAGCAATTCGATCAATCCAGATTGCTAGGTAAGTGTAAAGAGCTTGAGTATATTGTGTCAGCTCTATTCTCTTTTTTAAAAGAGAGAAGCTTTTTGTAAATGATTGGAGCATAAATAGCTGACGGTCAGAGAACATGTCTCCATAAATTTCTATTCCCCATCCTGGAGTATTGAAATTTCTATTATTTTCAACAGCCATTCTATCTGTAGGCTTATCTATATTTTCAGATTGTGGCTTAATGTATTCATTTTTACTTGATGATGTATACAGCTTTCCACTATTTGTTTCAGAAATGATTGCTAATAAAACTTCTTTAGATGTTTTTACCTTAAACTGTTGTTTAACCTGATTTACAGCTGTAATGCTTCCACAGCAAGGGCAAGTCATGTTTCCCCGATTATTCCATCCTTCTTTTATTGAACAAACTCCTTCCTTAATCTCAAATTGAATATCTGTCCCATTAATGATAGGATTCAAATACACCTTCTTCGATGAAGTATTCACCAAATAGAATTGTTTCAACAAGGGCACTTCTGCTTTGCAGCTTGGATTAGAGCAAGTAGCAGTTCTTGCCCAATAGTAGGCGATTGGTTTGTTCCCATTTTCATCAGCAGGATATAAATGTCCTACCTCTTTCTCTGTCATAGCCAACAATTGTTTGGCATAGTATTCCACATCAAAAGAAAGTCTGTTGGGAATATCTATAATGCCGTTGCTAATAGAAATTCCCTTGGCAATGAGTATATCTATACCCTCTTTCCCGTAAATACGACGAAATTCCTCTTCTGTATATCGTATGGGCTTACCATATTTTTGCGGAAACTCTACACTTCCTTTTTCAATGATATGGGCAACCGGATTAATATCATTGCCATAGCTGCGACATCCCAAACGTGCTGCCTCTAAAGGTATAGCACCTCCACCCGCAAATGGATCAAACACACTTGGCATCTGTTTTTGAAAACAATCAATTGCAGTTTGTAGCGCAGTCTCCTTTTCTTTTATGATATCAGTTTCTAAATGACGGTCTATACAACTATAGAGATTGTTTTCAGCTTCTTCAATAGCTTGATAGGCAGCATCAAATGATTGACTTAACGAAATAAAAGAAGCATTAGGATTCTGTCCTGCATTGTATGCAACCCAGATTAACTTTCTTGCTTTTGTCAAAACAACCTTATCATTCTTACTTTCCCATTTTATCAGGCAACCTTCACTTAACTGCTCTTTCGAAGCTGTATTTTTGCCTTTCAACATATTAGCTTGACAGACTGGAGAAAACTTGCCTATAAACATCAGCAAACGATTGCGCAGATTGTCCGGCATTGGATCGTATATGGCAGTATATGGAATATCCGGATAAGGTGCATAAAGTGGATCGTTTCCTAACAACTCCTGTATAGCATCTTTAAAAGCCTGCGGACATTGTTCATCTAATGGGTCTGGTACCAGACTGGCAAAGATTACAGCCCTGCACACAGGAAGTGGACGGCGTGCCCACCATAAATGTAAAGTAGAAATGTGCCCGTGACGAATAGATTTATCACGTACACTTTCAGCCGATATTTCTTTAATCGGCATAGCTACCTCTATTAGCTTTTTTGCTTTTGTCATATCTATGTTTTCTTATTTTTCAGTTTTATTTCTCCATTCATCCAGTGGCAGGTAGTATTGTACTCCTTTATCTTTCCGTTCAAAGATGAGCTTCTTGGCTGGGTTTTGAATACGGTGCAATTGTGGCTTAGATTTGCAATTCACTACAATATAAAGCCATGCACTGTTTCCTAGTTGTGCCAACCGGTTCATTTCATTCTCCGACAGCATAACTCCATCGATTCCTGAACGCCCTTTGACCTCAATATACCGTTTAATATCCAACTTGTTGATGCTCCGGATATCATATCCTAAGTTTTGGCTGGAAACATCTTCCGCTTGCCATTCATTGGCAGCCTCATACTCGATAGCCATGTTTATAGCTATGGCTTCTACTTCATCGTCTCTTTTCATACCATAATGTTGCTCATACTCCATTTGGCTGAGGGGGACGACATAAGCACATCCCAATATTTCCGGAGCTTTGGGATTTATCTGAACCATTTGCTCCATTTCGCGTATGCGTTCATCTTTTTTGCGGAGTAGTTCTGCTTTTCGTTCCATCTTATGCAGCAGCTTTTCCTGTATTTTTATGTCTCCCAATAACACCTTACCTTGCAATTCATTAATTTCAATGTCCAGATCCATGATAATCTGACTGAATGCAGTCTGCAGATATTCTTTCCGCTTTGCAGCATCTGATTCTACAATCTCTTGCGTAGAGGTGAACAGAGGTAAAGTGATATTCTCGAATGCCCATTCGGTGACTTCTTCATTACCTATAAGAGCAGGAGGAGTGATTTGTTTGGCAAATTGAAGAGGGGCATGCAGATCCAGAAACTTGGCTGGTGAAGTTACATGAAACACTCCATTATTATTTTGATAAACAAAACTAAGTTGTTCATTTGCTATACTGTCATCTCCTTTGTTGGGACGGTTGTCTGTAATTTGATTTTTAACGTAAAAAGCAAAATAGTCTTCAGTATCTTCTGGTGAAACAAGAATCGTACCTTTCAGCATTTCGTCTCTGAAAGAATCGCGTACACAATCAATGAGTGCATCAAACAAAGCGTTACCCGGATTGATATAGTGTACCTTACCCAATATGGCATTGGTGTTCTGATAGTCCAGGAATATGTGCTTATCGAAGCAGAACAATAATTTATTGATATTTTCAGCATAGATATTATAATCATCTTTTAGACGTTTGGAAAGTACATCCGGAATGTTTTCCATTTGATAAATTCCGTCCTGTATCATCCTATATTTGCCATCTAAGTAGCTGAAAGTCCTTTCAAAAAACAGATGAATATAAATCGGTTGCAATCGTTTCTCGTCAGAATGTTCTTTGAGGATACGGGCATCTTTATAATCGACTTCACTATGGGCGATTACTTTTTGTTGTTCTTCTATCTTATTCCGAAATACTTTCTCAATGATGGTTTCATCCTGCTCTATAAACTTATCAAAGGAAGATTCTTTTCCATCAAAGACGGAAGCTATAATAGCATCCAGACTAACATCCTTCAGTACATCTTGAATAACATCATAAACGCGGTCATCACCCATGCTTTGACGAATAATATCCAACTTTATCAGTAAACGGGACAATACTTGTCCTTCCCGAGTGTTGTCCGCCACCATATTGAATACCAGTACATCATTTTTTTGTCCATAGCGGTGGATACGTCCCATGCGTTGTTCTAAGCGATTAGGGTTCCATGGGATATCCCAATTTATTAGCAATCTACAAAATTGAAGATTGATACCTTCGCCGGCAGCATCAGTTGCAATGAGTATTTGGGTTTCAGGAGACATGAAATCCCATTGTGCCTGGCGGCGTTCATCAACCGATAAGCCTCCATGAATGACTGCTACTTTATAGCCGTTGTTGCTTAAACGTTCTCTCAAATAGAGCAATGTGTCCTTGTGCTCTGTGAAAATAACCAGTTTTTCACCATTGATAACTCCCTGACTTTTCAAGAGCTCTTTTAGCTCAATGTATTTCTTTTCTTCTTGATTTTGATTGTACAGGTTGTTCGCCATCTCATAAAGACGTTTCACTTCTTGAGCTTCGGTCTGTATCTCTGCTAAACTTTTTGAAGTGGTGAACAGTTTGAATTTTCGAGGGTCAGATAGGATACCATCCAACGCATCCCGTTCATCGTCTTCCAGGTCATCGTATTGGTCGATGCTATCCACATCCAGTTCTTCTAACTTCTGACGTTGTTTCCATATGTTAGGATTCTTGCCTACTTCATCCACTATGCCTTGTAACGCAATCCAACGTTTGTATAATGTGTTTTTGATGGCAAAAATAGAACTGACTAATCGTCGTTGCATTACAGCCAAAGCCAAAGATACATGAATGTTCCTTGTTTCGGCTGCTTCTTCTTTCTGCTTGGTCAGATAGTTGGTAACATTGTCATAGAGTCGCTTCTCTTCTGGTGTCAATTGAAAAGATACTGTTCTGGTATATCGATCCTTGTATAGATTGTTGCCATTCCAGTCTTTCATGTCCTCCTTTAATCGGCGTATGAAAAACTTATTCAGCCCATCTTTACTTAATTCTTTTACTCTGTCGGCAGCAATATCCTCTGTTGCAAAGATATCTTCGTCTAATAATTGAAGAAGTTTTTTGAACGTATCAGTTCTTCCTCTATGTGGGGTAGCTGTCAACAGCAAGATGTGTTCACATTGTTGAGAAAGTAAGTGTGCAGCTTCATATCGCTTTGACTTATATGTTTTTTGCCCATATTCATAAGCCGATAGCTTATGAGCTTCATCAAAGATGACTATATCCCAGTTTGTATTGCTGACAATGTTCAACACATCCTCCCGACAAATGAAATCAATAGAAGCTACCACTTTATTTGCCGAGCGAAAAATGGTAGGGTCAGCATTAAAAATACTTCTATTGACAAGCGTAAACGGAATATTAAATTTTACTCCCATTTCATCTTCTTGCCATTGTTTGGTCAGGCCGCCTGGGGTGATAATAAGTATACGCTCAATGATCTTTCGCATTAATAGTTCCTTCAATAATAAGCCTGCCATAATTGTTTTTCCTGCACCTGTATCATCTGCCAGCAGAAAACGTATCTTAGGTTGGGGAAGCAAAAATTTGTATACGGCTTCTACTTGGTGGGGTAGTGGATCTACAACACTACAATTGATGGCAAATAGAGGATCAAATTGATAAGCGGAATTTATTCTTTCTGCTTCTGCAAATAATACAAATTTATCGGGATCGCCCTTGAAATTGAACTCTCCATCAGATGTCAATACTTCTAAAGAACTGAACTGTTCTTCTGTAATCACCTTGGAACTGCTTTTATTCGTATTTACTCCTGTAAATTTGAGCGAATACATAGTTCCTAATTTCTGTATTTTGTTAACAACAACAGCTTCTGTTGGTATTAGATTCTTTATTATATTGCCGACTTCAATCATTGTTAGAGGATTTTATAAGATCTTTTACGTCCATTTGAAGGACTTCTGCTATCTGAAATAAGACTTCCAAACTGGTCTGTCTTCTATTGCAAACATAAGAATTGACAATACAGAAACTTTTTCCAGTTTTTTTGCCAGCTAGGTTTGTTTGATACCTTTTCTTCAAATACTTTTTTTATCCGATTCATGGTTTTGTCCATTACAAAATTCTTAATTGTTAAACAAAGATATAAAACAATCTGCTATAAAAAGAGAAAAGAGGATGATTATTTCTCTTGGGAGGGTAAAAAAGAGGTGTAAAGTGTCTACTTAATATCCTTGTTTCATGGTATCACAGGTCTGATATACTATCTATTTGGATTAGAAAACTCTTTATACGAAAATGACGATATGCTCAGCTACAAAGTGCAATATCCATCTAATAGATGGAGGCACTTCGATGTTGAAAGCTGTGACAGATGAGTAGAGAATTAGCCGCGAACTGACGAATAAGGAAATGAATACATAAAGACACAATGAAACAATGAACTGACGGACAGGGAGAATTAACAACGGGTGGCTTTGCCAGTTAATCAGATTGTAGTGTCAAAATAGGTAGAGATGAATTATAATCAGGGAATGGAACAAAGAATAGCCACATTTACTTTTTTTATATAACTTGGGTGTAACAGAATTTATTGAAGGAAGACCCTCGGGTGTTACTTGCGTCTCAAATGCATCCTATCAGTGTCTTTCTAAGATATTTATTTCCATGTATTACCTTTCGGGATTTAATTTTATTGGCACTTTCTTCATTACGAGCTTAAATCCCTGCTAAGAGACTAATGCGGAAGCCGTGAGAGACGATTTCATATCCACTTTGCGTTCTACAATAATAGTAGTAGCTGACCACTGTTTGCCCTAGGGGATTGTTTGTGAGTTATTTTGAAAGGTACTTATTGCTAAGCTCATTCATTTTCAATAGGCATTCTACCTTGTGTATTTTTGCTGAATCGATTTCCATCTTCAACTGCCGTATTACATCCACACCCGTTTCATTGACAATTCCGATTAGTGCATCTTTTATAATATCCGGTCCAACACGGTTAAGAGTACGTCTATGTATCTGCTCTAATAATACTTCGGGGCTGTCACGCCATTAAGTATACACTCCAATGCATTTTTATAACTTTTTGAATCTGTTATTACACCATTGTAGACAGACATTCAACTTGGGAAATTTATAGACAAATTTTTTGTTTAAGTCGAATATCCGACGGTCATACTGACAAAGGTGCTGAATTCCCGTTACTCTTCCTGCCAGGAAATAGTTTAATATAATAGGAATTCTCTAACTTTAGTGAAAAATAATTTTCATGAACTCGCCAAATAGGTATCCGATAGACTCTGGTACTTTGTTATTGCAACTTCGCCTATTGCATTTTCAATTAATAAATTGCGAAATTTGTCTAATTTACTAGTTAAGATACCAAACTTCTCTTGAATTTTATCTCCATTCTCACCTAATATGCACACAAAAACACTATCATTGTGAACTTCAACCACAATTTTTCTCATGGGACATAAGATTTATGGCATAGATCACGGTAAATAAAAAAGTATTTGTGGCTCACACACTGAGACCACTTCACCAACAAGGATGAGAGTAGTCTTGTTTTTTATCTAAGCTTAGGAACAGGATTCAATTATAAAACTCGCATCTTGTAGTTTCCCACTTTACACAAAATAGTGGACGGCGTAAGATATAAGATAATTATAGCTGAATCCTGTTTCTTATTTATATAATATTTTGAGCACTTCCTATTAAACAAAACTGTATGGTGAACTTTTTGTCGTCATTATCTTCCCTAAAAGTATTTCTACTTTACCTTTTTTGTTAATTCATTTAATTGTTCTTGAGCTTTATATATTTCCAAACGTTCCTTGAGAAATTAAAAAATTGAAGGGTGAACGGAGAACTCGTTTATCTTATTCCAACCATCCCCCAGCGAGTATATCAGTTCGTTGACAAAAGCCTCGTCAGGGGTTATGTCGCTGAGTATTTCTCGCACATACACTTTGTGGTTAATAGAATGAAAATTACCCTTTGTATTTGGACCAGCGCAATACTTCCACAACTTCGCATCCTGTTTCCAGTAATGTACATTAACGCATGCAGCCAATGTTTCCTCGCTGCGACCTGCAGTTCTGAAGTCTTGCCCTTTCTTGATATTATACTTACTAGTTACAAGTCGCATCAGTTTCCGGGTAAGTTTCTCTTCCGGTGGAGCTTCCTTACCTAGTTTCTTAATGTCTGAATAGAACAAGTCATGGGACACATTATCTGCATATTCGCGAATACGCTGCTTGCATAGTACCTTCGACTCATTGCTTTGCACCATATCCATAAGGTCATGGTATACCTCAACTGGTACTTGTACATTCTTTAATCTCACGAGTGCCTGGTGTATTTCCTCCATTTCAGGGAATACAAACTCACAAGTGTCATAAATGTTGTATGTGATACCATCCTTCTCAATACAATAGATAAAGTTCTCGTTATATCCCTTCTTAAATGCAGGAATATGATATTCGTGCGATTCAAAATTCTCTCCCAAAACTGTAATCACGCCATCGTGAGCCAATCGAGGTTCTCCAACCTTGTAAGCTATCGATCCGTCTTTGGCTATGGTAAGTTGTGCAAAGTAATACAGATTATTTTTCTTTTTCTCTGCATACGTGATGACGCATCCTTTGAAACGTTCTATCATATACTGAGGCAGTGCCTCTCTTATACAATAGTCCTTAATCAGTATCTGACGGAAGATATTCTTGATAGTGGCCGCCTCAATCTCAGATTTAATCATCACATCTTGGGTAGGAATTTTCTTTTCTATCAGTTCCATTTTCTCTTTCAAATGTCTATAATCCAAAGTTTGGTGTTCGCTATCAGAAAGTTTTTCCTCCTGGTCTTTGTCACCAACGATACGAATGCAGATTTGTTTTCTACGCTTGTCCTTCTCATGCCAACCTTCAAAGCTATTGCCAAACAGCTTTTTGATGTACTCCCTTGATTTCTGCTCTATCAAATTTCGTAACTTTTCTACACCTGTTTCGGTGGTATGACAGGCTATCTCAATCCATGAGGTAGAGAGCATATCACGCAACAGTTCATCTTCTTTCCTGAACTCTGCATCCTGTGCTTTCAATAATGTAGGCTTTTTGTACTCTATTGGATTAACAGACACGTACTTCAAATAGGTTGTAAGAAAGTCCTGCAGCACACTTCGAATAAGATAAGCCTGCGATTCCTCAAAGTGTTCTATATCACTGAATCCTAGGAAAGGTATGTGGTTCTTGTTACCTTTTCTAAAAACAGACGGATGGTTATAGTATTCCTTCGTTCCCTTCTTTTTCTTGGAAGAAAAATAGATTCGTTTTTCATCAAACTCCAAATGATATACCGGAGAATCTTTCTTGTTATTCTTTTTTACCTTATCTTCCTCGGCAAAAGTCAATGTGCGCGCAGTCAAGAGATTATCGTAATCGAAACTAATATGCAGGCCCAACTCCTCACCCGCACTTCTCCCTTTATTATATATGCTACTGCAAGTGCCACAAATTAGTTTACCATGGGCATAGCTCAAGGTTTTATTACGATTTGGAATCATTGACAACAATAGGTTTAGCATATTGTTAGTATGGATACCTTCATCGTAAGCAGGACGATAGGTAATCTGTTTAATTTTGACATTAACTTTCTTCAGACATTCCTGCAGCAGTGCCATTGTGAGTTTCTCCTTCTTTCCACCCTGAACCGCTTGTACTCGTCGAGTGTCAGCCGCAATGTCTTGGAGTCGAGCGCCATCGTGACCGAATCCACCCGCATGTGCTTCACCTCCGAAAGCAGCGCGTACTATTCGATTGGTAACGGTCCCGTTCCGTCCTCAGCCGCACGGCATGACTGTGTTGCAACCATACGACACCACCGAGAATCACGACAGCAGCCAACGGGCATTTTACCGGAATTCTATTCATAGGTCATCGTATTCTCAGGGATAAACCATAGAAAATCATCCAAATATGCCTCCTTTAATAGCACCAGCGCACCGCGGTTTTTCTTCCTTCTGGAAGCGAGGTCTTCCACGACCAATCCGTGCCGGTCCGCCAGTTCGTCGAGTCTCAACTCGGAAAGCTCCGCCGAGACTACGTTTCACGTTTATTGGGGGGCAATGTATCAATAATATTCATTCGGAGTATCTGTAAAAATGTTATATGCCGGATATGGGTTCGGTATACTTCGCCTGAGAGGTTCTTTTTGCAGAAGTAGTTTTTTGAGTATAATGGTAAATATATTAATTATTAGATACTATATTTGGATTTAAGCGTTAATATATTTACTTTTGTGCTATGATGACAAATTCTATAACCCGGGCGATGTCCAATCCGGAGATTATTGCGGAGTTGGGCAGAAGATTCAAGGAATACAGGCTGGCTGGCAAGCTCACCCAAAAAGAGGCCGCCGAGCAGGCCGGTGTAAGCCTTGTTACTTTACGGCAGTTTGAGAATGGAAATGCCTGTAACATCAACATGGGTAATTTTCTTGCACTCCTACGGGTAGCGGACTGTCTGGAACAAATGGATGAGCTGTTGCCAGAAATACCTGTTTCGGCATACGTGCTGGAAGAAATGAAGAGTAAAAAACCGAAAAGGGTGAGACATGGAAAATAATATTGTGAATGTTATGCTATGGGGTGAAGAGGTAGGGAAGCTTTATTGGGACGAAAGGAACAGAAGGGCCATCTTCAACTATCATCCGGATTTCGTAAAGAAAGGCTTGGAAATAGCTCCGCTGACCGCTTCTGTCAAGGGTGGGGCAGCAAAAGGTATGCCTATATCCGGCAATAAGGATAAACTCTATCAGGGATTGCCGCCGTTTCTGGCAGACTCTTTGCCTGACCGGTGGGGAAATATGGTTTTTGACCGGTGGGCCGCGCAGAACCGTATCCCGAAACGTATGCTCACTCCGGTAGATAAGCTCTCTTTCATCGGGAAACGAGGGATGGGGGCTTTTGAGTTCGTTCCAGCCACTCCCGGACTGGAATCTTCTTCTGCTCTTCAGATAGACAGTTTGTACCAACTGTCACGCCGTATTTTTGAAGAACGGGAAGAGGTGTCGGTGCAAGAAGACGAGACGTTGCATCTGCAAAGTATCTATGAGGTAGGAACTTCTGCCGGGGGACAGCACCCGAAAGCCATTATCGCCATTCATGAAACCACACATGATATACGTTCGGGCCAGGTGCCCTTGCCCGAAGGCTATACTTATTACATCCTGAAATTTTCGGAAGGAGAAGATTTTCCTTTTACACAAATGGAAATGGCGTACTATGAGATGGCAAAGGAAGCCGGAGTGACCATGATGCCCTCGCGGCTTATTGAGATAGAGGGGAAATATCACTTTCTGACGGAACGCTATGACAGGATAAACGGGGAGAAAGTACACACTCAGACGCTTGCTGCGATGAATCCCGATGCAACAAGTTATGAAGATTTGTTCGAAGTGTGCCGGAGGCTGAATATTCCGGCCAGTGAGCAATCGGAACTCTACCGCCGGATGGTATTCAATGTAATGGGTGGTAATGTGGATGACCACATCAAGAATTTTTCTTTCCTGATGGAGAAAGACGGGAAATGGCATATTACTCCGGCATACGATGTAACATTTACCACTAATTTGGACGGTGCAGCATACGAAAACATACACTGTATGAGTATTGCCGGAAAGAATGATGAAATAGTAGAAGATGACCTGCTACAGTTTGCGAAGCTGAACGGTATAAAGAATGCAAAAAAGATAATAGATGAAGTGGGTATTGCCATCGGCCATTTCTATGATCATGCCTCTGACCTGCAGATAGACGACTACTGGAAGAACCGTATAGAGCAATATCTTTCGAGCTTAGTGCCTCTGGAGATAGGAGAGGCTATGAGGCATTATTTGCCTACACTTGTAGAGCCGTATGAAACAGAAGACAACCTACAGGTATCGGAGGTTAACATCATAGAGAATACTCGGCATGACTTCCGCATAGAAGCAATGATTAACGGAAAACGGCAAAAATATATTGCCGGTCGTAAAAGTGATTTGGCCGCTGAAATCATAGCTAAGGGCAGAAACAAGATGCCTACGGAGGATAAGAAAGCACTTGTGGAACGGCTGTTGCTGCCTTTGGCAAGAAGGGATAGTGAGAAAACAAATAGCAATAGCAGGAGATAGACTGTTGTGAACCGTTGGATACGTGAGCCAGCGGTTTTTATATGGGGGGAGTAGTAGGTTTGGAATGTAGCCAGTAGGTAACTGGCTTTTTTTGTATATTGTATACAGGTAAAACATTATGAATTCATGGAATTTGAGGGACTAAAACAAGATGGATACATTTATTGCAAAACAAACTTTGTACAATAGCAGGAGTACATTCTGTAAAATTGAGATGCTTGCGGCTATCAATGGTTCAAAAATAAAATATTTATAATTTTTTAAACAGAGAAAACGCTGTTCTGTTTCTATGAATTTACATCTGATTATCAAATTATTAACTTAATAATAGTAGATATGAAAAGAAAGCTGTAAGAACATGCAATGACTCCAAACGTTTTATATGGTATTTATTACGTATGTCGCCTGAGTATGAATATTGTACGTAAACCTATTGTAGAAGAAGGTGTGTTTTCGGAAACAGAACTAGGTATCATCGGTTCCTGCCTCTTCTTTGTCTACGCCGTAGGAAAGTTGACAAATGGTTTTCTGGCTGACCGTAGTAATGTAAGGCGCTTCATGTCAACCGACCTGCTCTGTTCTGCCTTAATTCATTTGCTATTGGGGTTTACAAACTCTTTTTATGCCTTCGTCCTTCTTTGGGGATTGAATGGATGGTTTCAGTCAATGGGGGCTGCATCGGGAGTTGTTTCCTTGAGTCGCTGGTACAACAGCAAAGAATGCGGAACCTATTATGGCTTCTGGTCGGCCAGCCATAACATCGGTGAGGCTTTTACTTTCATGACAATCGCCTTGATTGTAGGTTGGATGGGATGGAGGTATGGAATGATTGGTGCAGGGGAGATCGGCTTGCTTGGGTTCCTGATGATGATTACCTTTATGAGGGATACTCCTCAAAGCCAGGGGTTCTTGTTGGGCAACGAGGCACCCGCTCCCAATGGTAATGCCAAGAAACAGTAGGAAGAATTTAGTCGTGCCCAGAAAGCGGTACTTCGTAATCCTGCCATTTGGATATTGGCACTTAGCAGTGCTTTCATGTATATCAGCCGATATGCCGTGAATAGCTGGGGAGTGTTCTATTTAGAAGCGCAGAAAGGTTATTCCACGTTGGATGCCAGTTTTATTATTTCCATAAGTTCCATTTGTGGAATAGTCGGTACCGTTTTTTCGGGTATTATTTCTGATGAGCTGTTTGCAGGAAGCCGTAATTTTCCCGCATTAATCTTTGGACTGATGAATGTGATAGCTAGCATAATTGTATTCTTTTCATACGTTGTTTTCTAATGCAAACTTATATAAAAAACTTGATTTATAAGCGTGTTCAATAAAAATAAAGACCACTCCGTTCGTTCATATTTCGAGATTCCCGAACATTTAGTATCTTTCAAGTGCTAAAAAATAGTACTAATTATATGAGGAACGTATGTGGTCTTAATGTGCATAAAGATAATGTGTTTATGTGCATTCTCAAAGAAAATGGTGATAAAATTGAAGAAAAGTTTGGTGTATTAACTCCTGAGCATATCTTTTATTTCAAGTGCCGATAATATGCTGAAGTAATCTTCTTCGTTTATCTTACATAATCGACAAAAGATTTTCTTATTTGCTCCTTCAGGTAGTAAATTTGTAAAGAAGGGGAACAAGTATTGGCTTGTGTACGATTGGTGAGACTTAGATAAAGTCAATGAGATGGCAGGAAGGGAAGGATTGATAAAATAACCATCATCATAACAAAACGTATATTCTTGTTTTGAATGTTCAGTAAGTAATCCGGCGTAAATATGATTACAGAATATTTTTAATTCTCTCATAGGTGTTACTGTTTTTAGCTTGTTGTTTTCTTTACATTAAGGCAAATTTCTAGCCCAAGTACTTCGCAAATTTTTTCTATTGTTTTTAAGGAAGGGTTTCCTTTTTCTCGTTCAATGTTCTTGATTGTGGATAAACTTATCTCTGATATTTCAGCTAAATCCTCTTGCGAAATTCTGAGGATGCTTCTTCTGCTTTTCAATACTTTATAAAACTCCATAGTTTGATATAATGAGCTAATTATGTAAATATAGTGAGAATGTATTGGAATATCTATAAAAGTTTAATTTAATAAACTTCTAACTAATCAAAATACATTCAATTGATGATTTATTAAGATGGCTATATATTTATTGATTTTCTGATATACTTATTGTTGTTTATATCTTGAAAAACTTTATCTTTGCACAGGCAATTGTTATCTATAGTGATGAAGTATAGGTAGTTATAGGTGATTTTTCCTATAATCATTGATTTATTATAATAACTGTGGTAACTTGTGCTATTTTTGATATGCTAATAGATACTTATTGTGTTTTTGGCACGATTTTGGCACGGTTTCTGTGTAATTTCTTGATTTACAGTATTTATTACTTTTGAGGAAGTGAAATAAAATCGCTGAATAAGACGATTGAAATAATAGAAAAGGGGCTGAAAGTCATAGACTTTCAACCCCTTTTTATTTTTGAATGACTATTATTCTATATCGGAAAGTTCAAAAAAAAGTCCGTACGTCTTTTTTTTAGGGCGATTTGTCGAATAAATTTTCTGGTAATGAAAATGTAGCTTATCTTTGGTATAACAAAATAACATGTAATGGGTATGAGAACAATTTATTTTCTATTATTTCCCTTGTTTTTGTTTTTTATAGTATCCTGTACTGAAGATGAAGTAGATCCTAACTTCTCGATAGAGAATGTCGGAGATGTCGTGATGGGTTCGGCTAAAGGTTCGCAGGTAACAATCAGTTTTACGAGTACCCGTGAATGGAAGGCGAGTACAGTTGCGGATTGGTTTACAATCGCTCCGGTTTCGGGAGAAGCGGGTACGTGCAATATTACGCTTACTGCTATCAGTGAGAATATAACAGGAAGTGTACGTACGGCAACGCTTACATTAACTTCCGGGACATTGACACAAAACATAATCATAGAGCAGGAGCCGGCAGAATTTGTGAATCTTGAGCAGAATATATATAATGTATCTGTTGAAGGTGGGGAATTGGATATTAGATTCTCTACGAATATAGCTGAAGATGAATTGTTGATTTATGGTTCTTTGGGTACTGGCACTTGGCTGACACAGGAGACAAAGACTCGTGCATCCTCTTCCTACATGCTTAATCTGACTGTATTGCCTAATACTGATGGTGTTTCCCGTACTGCCTATATCTACTTTGTGAAAGTAACTGATATGGAATCAATCGTAGTAGAGATAGTTACTATCATACAAAGGGGGGAAGTGGCTAGTGAATCTACTGATTATTCGTCAGATAAAAAAGTACGTGTTCTGCAAACAGCAAAGTTGGGAAAAGGGCTTCCTATTGTGCTTATGGGCGATGGATTTATAGATACTGAAATTAACGATGGAACTTATGATGCGGTTATGGACAAAACTTTTGAGAATCTTTTTACGGAAGAACCCATCAAGTCACTTCGAGATTATTTTAATGTATATGCAGTAACTGCGGTTTCGAAACACAATATTTTTGGTACAGGATATGAAACAGCGCTTGGTTGTGAACTGGCGGGTGGAAACAGTACGGGGATTTCCGGTGAAGATAATGCTGTACAACGTTATGTACAATGCGTGGATAATATAGATATGAGTGAAACATTGGCTGTTGTAATTCTAAATTCTCCTGCGTATGCAGGAACTACTTATTTTGGTTATACTAATCAGACGAAAGTGGTTGAGTTTGCTATTGCTTATTGCCCGGTGATATACGATTTGCAAAGTGAAAGTTTCAGGCAGGTACTTGTACACGAGGCTGTTGGACATGGTTTTGCCAAATTGGAAGATGAGTATGCTTATCAGGAAAATGGGACTATTTCTTCTAAAGAAATAAAAAATGTACAGTATCTGCAGACATTAGGATGGGCGCAGAATGTTGATTTTACATCCGATCCATCTCAGGTACTTTGGTCTGCTTTCTTGAATGATAATCGGTATGTGTCAGAAAAACTGGGAGTATTTGAAGGGGCATGTACTTATATAAAAGGGGCGTATCGTCCTTCGGAAGAGAGTATGATGAATAGTAATACCGAGGGATTTAATGCTCCTTCCCGTAAAGCGATATATGATAAAATAATGGAAAGAAGTTTGGGTACACAAATGTCTTATGAGGAGTTTGCCGTATTTGATTTGCAGAATAAATCACAAACGCGCAGTGCTAAACCAACTGTAGGACCAAGTAAACCATTCACACGTCCTCACTTTGTAAATAGAATGTTAGATAAGTAAAGCAGATGAGGCTGAACTTCAAATTTAGTTTTGAGTTCAGCCTCATCTGGACTTTATATGTAACGTATTTATTTTGAATCAGAACTTTATTGCAGTATACAGCCTATACAGAAACATTAAAGCTGTTGTATAGTGGGTACTATACTTTTGTATTCCATTCTGGCTTAGATACAAATTACGTTAAGTACAGTATTTCTCTAATCTTTTCCCGGTTGCCTACAATCCAGACGAGATCCCCTAATTGGAAAGTTGTGTCTTTATCCAAGGTAATCAGTTCGTCATTTCGTTCAATGGCTACAACAATACTGTCATGCTTCTCTCCTAAATGAGACTGCGCGATAGTCTGATTTAAAAAGCGGAATTCTTCGTCTACCGTGAAAGAGTGGAGAGTTATCTTTTTATCCACTGCATCTGTATCTGATGTGCTTTTTACATCTTCTATTCTATTTCTAAATTCCTGTAATTGTGTATCTGTACCAACTACTGTCAATTTATCCTGCGGATAGATGTGTTCAGAGCTTTTCGGTATATATATGTTCAGATCGCCACGAGTGATTGCGACGACATTTACTCCAAAATTTTGCCTGAATGAAAGTTCTCCTAAAGACTTGCCGATGTAATCGGAATAAGGCGATACTAGGATAGATGTCAAGTCAAGGTCTTTATCATTGAATTCGCTATTGAAACTTGTTTTTAGCGGGTGCCGTTTTTTAGCTACCTCTTCTCGTCGGTTAAGATTGGCAAGGAATCTTGTTTCCAATCGTGAATATTGCGTGAGGTCTTCCCTAAGAATAAGAATCAATGCTACTACGGCTATGGCAATAATCACACTTATTCCCCAGTTGAGTTTAAAGTAGCTGATGACTACACTAGTGATAAAGAAAAGAGCAACAGATACACGTCCCAGAACCAGGGAAACCAGGCGTCCGTGATTGTAATTCTCGTCTCTCCATAGCTTCAGGAATAATTCCGAAGAGTTGTATTTGTTGGAGATGAGCGCCCATAAAAAAGGAGTCATAAGCAGAAGAGTACCCAGACACATCACCAATTTGATCCATATAGTGATAGGAGTAAACATTTCGCTGATGGCGGGATAAATGATTTGTATCGACAGCAGCCAAATAGCAGTGAGCAGTACGCTATAGATGACAACTCTCCCAATCATGTTTTTTAGTAATTTCTTCCAGTCACTATCGTGGTTCATGGTCTTCTTGCCGGAAGCATAACGATCTAATGTCTCCTGTACTTTAGTAGGCAATATTTTGTAAAGCCATTCGGCAAAAGGATTGGCTAAACGGATAAAGTAAGGAGTCGTGAAAGTGGTAATAACAGATACAGCCACAATGATAGGTGAAATAAACGGATCAAGCACTTTGAGCGAAACACCCAGTCCGGCAATAATGAAAGCAAACTCTCCGATTTGTGCCAGGCTGAATCCGGATTTGATGGAAGTGTTCAGTGGTTCTCCGGATAAGAGTACGCCAAACGAAGAGAAAATGGCTTTGCCGATAATGGTAACCAGTGTAATGATGATGACAGGCCAGGCGTATTCTACCAATACAGCCGGATTCACCAGCATACCGACCGAAACGAAAAAGATAGCTCCGAAGAGATCTTTTACCGGTTGTATGATATGTTCGATATGTTCGGCCTCGATGGTTTCGGCAAGGATAGATCCCATGATAAATGCTCCTAGCGCTGTTGAAAAACCTGTGTAAGTAGCCAATACCACCATTCCCAGACAAAGACCGAGAGAGACAATCAGAAGAGTTTCGTTATTCATCAACTTCTTTGCTTTTTTGAGAAAGGCCGGAATAACGAAGATACCTATGAGAAACCACAGGATTAAAAAGAAAACGACCTTGAGCACACTTATCAGCAAATCTTCACCCACAAAGTCCTGACTCACTGCCATTGTGGAAAGAAGCACCATCATTAAGATAGCAATCAGGTCTTCCACTACCAGAGTACCGAATACGATACCGGTAAAACGTTGGTTACGCAATTCCAGATCATTGAAGGCTTTGATAATGATTGTAGTGGACGACATAGACAACATTCCCCCCAGGAAAATGGAATTCATAGTGCCCCATCCTAATAACTGTCCCACCAAATATCCAATGAGCAACATACTGATTACTTCGGTGATAGCCGTTATAAAAGCTGTGGAACCTACATTCATGAGCTTCTTAAAACTAAACTCCAGTCCGAGTGCAAAGAGCAGGAATATAACACCTATTTCTGCCCATATATTGATATTCTCAATATCTCCTACTGTAGGGAAAATATTAATATAAGGACCTGCCAGCAATCCGGCAATAATGTAACCTAAGACTAAAGGCTGTTTTAGCCATTTGAACAACAAGGTTATGATACTGGCCGATATTAATATCAGCGCAAGGTCGGCAATCAAAGTTGGCAAGTGTGACATTAGATGTGGGTTTATTTATTATAACATTCCTGATAGATAATATGTTTCCATCTATAAAAAGATGGAAACAATATAATAAATAGCTGCAGCTAAGAGTCCACTGACTGGAATTGTAAGAATCCAGGCAGTCATGAGGCTTTTGGTTACTCCCCAACGAACGGCAGAGAGGCGTTTAGTTGCACCTACTCCAATAATCGCTCCTGTGATAGTATGTGTAGTACTAACGGGGATTTTCAACATTTCCGTAATGTAGAGAGTGAAAGCACCTGCTGTTTCGGCAATCACTCCTTCCAATGGGGTTACTTTGGTAATTTTTGTTCCCATTGTTTTCACTATTTTCCAGCCACCGGACATCGTACCGAGTGAAATTGCTGTGAAGCACGAAAAAGCAACCCAGTCGGGAAGGTCATTGATGCTGTTGATACCCATGCCCAATCCCATTGAATGGCCGGCTATCATGGCAGCGGCAATAATACCCATTACTTTCTGTGAATCGTTCAGGCCATGTCCGACGCTGAAGAGGGCGGAGGATACGAGCTGTAACCTCTTGAACCATTGCTCGGCTGTGTGGGGATGTGCGCGTCGGCAGATGTAGAGGACAAACAGAGTGAAACCGAAAGCAATGACCATTCCGATAAAAGGAGCCAGAAAGATAAAGGCTGCAATTTTAAGAATGATGTTAAGCTGAATTGCTTCAAATCCGTTTGCCATAATGGCAGCTCCTGCAAAACCTCCGATAAGGGTGTGTGAGGAAGAAGACGGAATCCCTTTCCACCAGGTAACCAGGTTCCAAGTGATAGCCGCTATAATTCCTGCTAATATAATGGGCAGGGTGATATATTGCTCTACCACAGTCTTGGATACTGTATTGGCGATACCGAATCCACCTATTATATATTTGGCAATGAAAAAGGCTACGAAGTTGAAGAAAGCAGCCCATATTACAGCTTGAAAGGGAGTAAGCACCCTGGTAGATACGATGGTAGCTATTGAGTTTGCTGCATCGTGAAAGCCGTTGATATAATCGAATATCAGAGCCAGAATGATGATAGTCACTAATAATTCCATGTGTTCCGGCTTGCTTTATGCGTACTTTACAATCAGGTTTTTGAGAATCTTACCTACATGCTCTGCGGCATCGGTCGTTTTTTCCAGTTCATGCATGATCTCCTTTATTTTGATAAGTTCAATGCAATCTTTTTCCTCTTCGAAAAGTTTGGTGATAAAGAATTCGTATACATCATCCGCCTGGTTCTCGATTTCATGCAGTTTGGAACAGTATTCACGGAGAAGAGTCGGTTTCTTACGGAATGTTTCGAGTTCGTCCATGGCTTTGCATATATAGATCGCTTCCTCCTGAATCAAACGGCTCAACTCTTTGCCATTCTCTGAAATAGGACGGGGATTGTAAATAGAGATTCGTTTGGCACAACTGTTTATTCCGTCAATGACGTCATCCATGCAGGAAGCTAAGTCATGAATATCTTCGCGGTCGAAAGGAGTGATAAAGGTAGTACCTAATTCATCAAAAATCAGGTGTGTCAGTCTGTCGCCTTCCCGTTCCAGGTCTTTGATTTTTTTGTAGTAGTCCGAACGTTCTGTAGGTGAGTCATGTTGCAAGCTTTCTATTAAAACAACTGATGCTTCGCAGAGCACTTCTGATAGCTGTTTCAGTAAAGGGAAAAATTTGGGCTCCTTTGGAGTAAACCGGCTAAAAAAAGAATTTTTCATAAGTGTAAAAACTTTAAATTGTTTTTTCTTCTCTATTTATATTAGTAACAAATGAATACAGATTATAGTTTGCTGTTTTTAAGATTTTAGTTTGGCACGTACTACCTCTATAATGGCAGGCAATACAGAGATAAATATGATGGCTACAATCAGTAACTTCAGGTTTTCCTGCACAAACGGAAGGTCGCCGAAGAAATAACCAGCATAACAGAATACGGCAACCCAGAGCGCACCACCAACTAAATTATACATCATAAAATAGTAGTAATTCATCTTTCCCATTCCTGCTACGAAAGGTGCAAATGTGCGTACTATCGGGACAAATCTGGCTAGAATAATTGTTTTCCCACCATATTTTTTATAGAACTCGTGTGTTTTCTCCAGATAACTTTGTTTGAATATCCTGGAGTTGGGATTATTAAACAGCTTTCGACCGAAGAAATGTCCTATCATGTAATTGCAGGAATCGCCTAATACGGCAGCGGCAAATAAGATAATGACAAGTATATGCACGCTGATGGGCATATCGGGTAATGTTGAAATGGCTCCTGCAACGAAGAGTAAAGAATCACCGGGAAGAAAAGGAGTGGCCACTAATCCGGTTTCACAGAAGATGATAAAAAACAAGATGGCGTATGTCCAGGCATGATAATCACGCACAATCATCACCATATATTGATCGATATGAAGTATAAAATCCAATAAAAAGTCCATTTTATATACTTTGGTTATTATTGTAATGAAAGAATGTTATAGGCTTCCAGACCATAGTGAATTCTCTTTTCACTCAAATGGTGGAGGCAAACAGAAAGTGGGGCATAAAAGACTTGAATTGTCCTATGCCGAAAAAAGATATAAAATGGCTAAATGAGTATGTGTCCTAATGAATAGATATGATATCTATCGGAATATTTAAAAAGATTGGTATAATATGAAAAACCTGTCCATTGATTTTGAGGAAGTTGAATCTTTAGCGAGCTTAGTATGCGGATAGTGACAGAAGGAATATTGAATCTTAGTATTTTTAAGGGAGAGAGGTGGCGGAAGGAAAATGGATTTAAAACGCCGTTATCGTTATTGTAATTTTGCTTTCCGGCGTATTCTTTTGTCTTGACTAGTTTCTGTTCTTGATCCAGTTGTATAATGCTAGCTTTAGAGGTATATGAATTGGAATAGGTTTGTATGCCGTTACTACCGGCTTCTAACCGGTATGCCTCTTGTGCTTCGTTGAAAATCAGATGGAATCCCCAACACAGAAATACGCCTAATAGTATACAAAATATGTACTTCATCATAACGGCCGCAAAGGTAGAAACTATTTTTATATGAAATACATATTCACAAGCATAATTAACAATTATATCAGTGATTACCGGGAATTATTCTTTGAAGTTGCTTATCGTAAATTTCATCGGAGTATATGTTATCCCATTGGTACATTGTTTCTTATTAATTCTCGGATATAACATTGGAATATGATTTCTTTTTCTTTTTTTTGTAAAAGCTGTAGGGTATTTCCAGTCTGAGCGCTCTTATAAATAGAAACGTAATTTATTTACCTTTAAAAAGCATCAGTATGAAGAATGTAGAAAAACACTTGGTTGGATGGCTGTCAATTTGTTTGCTGCTTTGTAGCTTTCCTGTGTGGGCGCAAGGAGATGCCGGAGATTATCTAACAATCGTTGGTATGGTGAAAGACAAGCAAAATAAAAAAGCTCTGGAGAACGTAAATGTATCTGTGCATGGCAGTAATATCGGCACTGTGACGAATGCGGAAGGAGAATTTGCTTTGAAAATCAAAAAAACAGAAGCGCCGCGCGAACTAGAGATTTCACATATAGGTTATGTAAATAATCATATCTCTCTGGAGAAAGAAACACCCTCTAAGTTGACGGTTTGGCTGACACCTCATGCCAACCTGCTGAATGAAGTGGTGGTGTTTGCTGAAAATCCACGTATGATTGTAGAGAAGGCAATCAGTAAGATTCCTCTAAATTATAGTGATAAGCGTGATATGCTGACGGGATTTTATCGGGAGACTGTACAGAAAGGGCGTCGGTATATCGGTATATCGGAGGCTGTAATTGATGTGTCCAAAACAGCCTACACTAATAGAAATACTAATTATGACAAAGTAAGGGTGGTGAAGGGACGTCGCCTGCTTAGCCAGAAAGCGAGTGATACATTAGCTGTCAAGGTTGTTGGCGGCCCTAACTTGAGCATCACTTTGGATGTTGTGAAGAACAAGGGAGCATTACTCGATATGGAAGAATTGAATAATTATGAGTTCTGGATGGCGGAATCCATGCTTATAGATAACCGTATGCAGTATGTTATTAATTTCCGCCCGAAGGTAATCCTTATGTATGCTCTCTTGTATGGCAAATTATATATCGATCGTGAACGCTTGTCATTTACCCGTATAGAGATGAGTCTGGACATGCAGGATAAATCGAAGGCAACCACTGCCATTCTATATAAAAAGCCTCTCGGTTTAAGATTCAAGCCGCAAGAGCTGTCCTACCTGGTCACTTATAAAGATGTGGATGGAAAAACTTATCTGAATTACATTAGCAACACAATCCGTTTCAAATGTGACTGGAAGAAGAAACTGTTTTCCACAAGCTATACAGTAGCTTCCGAAATGGTCGTGACCGACAAGAGAGAAGGAATGTTGGAGACTATTCCCAACAAAGAAGCCTTCAGCTTGAATCAAATATTCTATGATAAAGTAGACGAATATTGGAGTCCGGACTTTTGGGGAAACTACAATATCATCGAACCTACGGAATCTTTGGAGCACGCAGTGGATAAATTAAAAAAGCAATCGAATTGAAACAGGGATAGTTTTCTTATATTTGAGGTCAATCATAAAGAAAAGCAAGTATGCTGGATGAACTGCTCATACTAAAAAAGATAAAGGGAGGTGACATAAAAGCGTTTGAGGAACTCTTTCGCCGTTACTATTTTCCTCTTTGCTGTTATGCGGCAGGCATTACCGGGCAAATGGAAGTGGCTGAAGAGATTGTGGAGGAACTTTTTTATGTACTTTGGAAAGAAAGGGAGCGCTTACAGATCTTTCAGTCCGTTAAAAGTTACTTGTATAGAGCGACTCGTAATCAATCTTTGCAGTATTGCGAACACGAGGAAGTTCGGAACAGATACCGTGAAACTGTATTGACTACTTCCAACCCAGAGCAGTCAACAGATCCTCATCAACAGATGGAGTATGAGGAATTGGAGAGATTCATAAATGGAACCCTTGAAAAGCTGCCGGTTCGCAGACGGAGGATTTTCGAGATGCATCGTCTGGAAGGGCGGAAATATGTCGAGATAGCGACGCAGCTTTCGCTTTCTGTTAAGACAGTAGAGGCTGAAATGACAAAAGCCCTCCGGACATTACGAGAAGAAGTAGAAATTTATATTCACATGAAGTGATGAAAACAGATATTTATAAAATAAAGACAGATCAGGCGTGGAATCGATTGTATAATCGCTTGGACAATGACCGTTTACTTGCGAAAGTGGATGAAGGCCACCATACACGCAAATATTCACAATGGATCAGGTACGGAGCAGTTGCCGCCGTTTTGATAGGCGTCATTTGGGGAACTTTGTATTGGGTGACCGGTTCTGATAAAGAACTGGTACAGCATCTTCTTACACAGGAAAATCAAGGTGTTTCCACTTTGGCAACGACTCTCGAAGACGGTTCTGTCGTACTCTTGGCAAAAGAAACTTCCCTGTTATATCCGAAACATTTTATTGCTGATAAACGGGAAGTGAGTCTACAGGGAAATGCGTTCTTTGACGTAGCAAAGAAGCAGGGACAACCCTTTTGGATTGACACGGAGCAAGCTAAGATTGAAGTGCTAGGTACTGCTTTTAGTGTGCAAAGTGATGAAAATGCTCCGTTCCGTTTATCCGTACAAAGAGGGATAGTGAAGGTTACTCTAAAAAAAGGAAATCAGGAGTGTTATGTAAAAGCGGGGGAAATGGTAGTAGTGCGATCACAACGATTAGTCGTTTTGGATACAGATAAGGAGAATGAAGAGTGGGGGAGCTTCTTTAAGCATATACGATTTAAAGATGAATCGTTAGCGAACATTCTGAAAGTCATGAATTTGAATTCGGATAGTTTGCAAATACAAGTTGTCTCACCGGCATTGGAGGAACGTCGGCTGACTGTCGAATTCTCTGACGAATCTTCTGAAGTTATAGCTAATCTGATAGCTAATGCGCTCGGTCTGCAATGTATCCGGCAAGGAGATATTCTTTTATTATCGGAATAGAACTCATTAAAGTTGGGAAAAATGAAACAGTCTTATCATTATCTGTCCGTTCTGCTGATACTCTTCTTCTTCGTCGATATGATGAGAGCGGATGGAAGTGATGTGCTGGAACGTATAGTCAGACTTCCCAAGATAAAAGGTACTGTTTATTCATTGTTGAGTGATGTCTCTCAACAGTCGGGATATATGTTTATTTATGATAGTAAAGTCATTGATAATGATGCAGTAGTGAAGATAAAGGGAGGCGAACGTTCCATTCGTCAGGCAGTGTATGACATCGTAGGAAATACCAGTCTGGAGTTTCAAGTGATGGGCACTCACATCCTGATTACTCTCCCTTCGGAGAAAAAGGTACGTGTGCAACAAGATTTTGTTCCGGAACAGATAACAAACTTTGTCATTATCGGTACTTTGCTGGATAAGGAGACAGGAATACCTATCTCTTCTGCTACTGTTGGAGTGCGAGGAACATCTATTGGCAGTATAACGAATCAGAATGGAGATTTTAAACTGTCTTTACCCGATTCTTTGAAAAATGATTCGATTACTTTTTCTCATATAGGTTATCTTTCACAGGACATAGAGTTTGCTTTGCTGATTGGACGGCACAATATACTTAGTCTCGAACCTAAAGTTGTCCCTTTGCAGGAAGTGGTGATTCGTCGAAGTGATCCAAAGAAACTTTTGCGTGAAATGATTGAGCGGCGGAATAAGAATTATTCGCATACTCCGGTATATCTGACTACTTTTTATCGTGAAGGAGTTCAGTTGAAAAACAAATTTCAAAACTTGTCGGAAGCTGTGTTTAAGGTTTATAAGACATCCTCATATTCTTCTGTACCGGATCAGGTGAAGCTGTTGAAGATGAGTCGGCTAAGTAATGTAGAAGCAAAAGACAGCTTGCTTGTAAAAGTAAAATCCGGAATTCAGGCTTGTATCCAGATGGATATCATCAAAGATATGCCCGAGTTCCTGACTCCTAGTGTAGAGAAGGGTATTTATGACTATACTTCAGAAGGAGTAACATTTTTAGAGGACCGATTTGTAAATGTGGTGCATTTTGAGCAGAAAAAGGGAATCAGCGAACCTCTTTTTTGTGGAGAGCTATTTCTTGATTCCGAGACAAGTGCTCTATTGCAAGCCCGTCTGGAAGTTCATCCTGTATATGTGAAGAATGCGGCAGGTATGTTTGTCGAAAGGCGTACGCGTAACGTGCGAATGATTTCTCAAAAGGTGGTATATACAATTTCTTATAAACCGTGGCAAGGGACTTATTACATACACCATATCCGTGGAGATCTTCATTTCAAAGTGAAACGGGTAAAAATGCTGTTCGGCAGCCGGGATCTTCATATCTGGTTTGAGATGATTACTTGCAAGGTGGATACCGAGCAAGTGGTCGTATTTCCCCGTACAGACAGATTGCCCACCCGTACCATCTTCTCTGACACCTATTTCAAATATGATGAGAACTTCTGGAGGGACTTCAACGTGATCCCATTGGAAGAGGAAATCAGTAAACTGATAGAAAAGATCTCTTTGAAGATAGAAGAAATAGGTGATTGATTTGTTTTGTCATTCAATGAGATTGCTGTACCTTTGCATCCGGTTTAAAAGATTGTATGTTATGGAATTACCAAAAGATCCGATGATGTTGTTCAGCGTCATCAATATGAAGTTACGTGATTGTTATTCTTCACTTGACGAACTTTGTGAAGATATGAATGTGGACAAGGATGAATTAGTGAATCAGTTGAAAGCCGTGGGCTTTGAATATAGTGTGGAACACAATAAGTTCTGGTAATCATTTTCTTGTTTACAACTTATAGATAAACTACTAAAAGTGCCTTCATCGCCTTTACAAAGGATATGGAGGCACTTTTTATATCTTATGCGCAGCTTCTCTCTTACTCTTTCTTGTTAATAAAAGCAAAATGCGGATTCCCGTATTTAACTTCCCCGCTCTTCTTCGTTCTAACTAATAAAGCTCAGAAAAAGAATTGATGATAAACGAGAATAAAATTCGTGAAGCTTGTGCCTCGAATCGCGAACGGGGATTCAAGATGTTGATGGACTCTTTTCAGGTACCGATATATAATTATATCCGTAGACTGGTCGTATCTCATGAAGATGCGGAGGATGTGCTTCAGGAAGTCTTTATCCGGGTGTTCCGGTATATCGATCAGTTTCGCGAAGAAAGTTCACTGTCAACCTGGATTTACCGGATTGCCACGAATGAGAGTTTACGCTTGCTGAACGGTCGTAAAGATGAGGGAGTTGTTTCTGCAGAAGATGTTCAGGAAGAGTTGATGGGCAAGTTGAAGGCTTCCGATTATATTGATTATGAAAATGAGCTGGCAGTGAAGTTTCAGGAGGCCATTCTAAGTTTGCCTGAAAAGCAACGGCTTGTATTCAACTTACGTTATTACGATGAACTTGAATATGAAGAGATTGCCCGTGTACTGGATAGCAAAGTGGATACACTAAAAGTGAATTACCACTATGCGAAAGAGAAGATTAAGGAATATATATTAAACAGATAGAATGATGAAAAAGGATTTTGATTTTGACGATATTGGTAAACGGACACCTTACCGTACCCCCGATGGATTCTTCGAGGATGTGCAACGAAAGGTGATGGAACGCGCCGGAGTGAAGCAACAGCGGAAATCTCACATGAAGCTGATTATTTCTACGGTGATTACCATGGCGGCAGTATTGATCGGATTTTTGTTTGTTCCATCTTTGAGACAAACAGATGAGGTGAAAACGTCTTCTTCGAAAGTATTAGCTAATGGTACAGAATCTGTAGATAAATGGATTAAAGAACTATCGGATGAGGAGTTGGAAGAGCTCGTCAGCTTCTCTGAAAATGATATATTTTTGAATTAAGTAACTCAATCAATTATTTTAAACGTGAAGATTATGAAGACTAAATTTATTTATGTAATTATGGCCGTCCTCCTGATGGGAAGCCAGATGACTTTGTCTGCACAGAATACGGATAACAAACAAAAAAAACAGCGTCCTACACCAGAACAAATGGTGCAGATGCAGACTAAACAAATAGTAAAAACATTGATGTTGGATGATGCAACGGCAGCTAAGTTTACTCCGGTATACGAGAAGTATCTGAAAGAATTGCGTGAATGTCGTATGATGACTCATAAGGCGAGAACAGAGAAAACTAAAGGACAAGGCACAGACGCTAAGAAAGAACGGCCGTCCATGACTGATGACGAGATTGCGACCATGTTACGGAACCAGTTTACTCAAAGCCGTAAAATGCTGGATGTTCGTGAAAAGTATTACAATGAATTCAGCAAGATACTTTCGCAGAAGCAGATTTTGAAGATTTATCAGCAGGAGAAGATGAATGCTAATAAGTTTAAGAAAGAGTTTGATCGAAGAAAAGGACAGAAACCGGGACAGGGACATCACCAGGGGCAAAGATCTCGCGCTCCACGTCCGGACCAGAAATAAATATTAGGTTTATTTTAGATTTTCAACGGTTTAATATAACCGTTTGAAGAATAAACATTTAACTGAGTATTTGAGAAACAGTGGTAACGAGTTAGCA
>NZ_CP083673.1:1999534-2206857 GCF_025914115.1 Bacteroides sp. DH3716P
CTTCAAAAGATCGCAGCTTAAAGAAAGTGAACAGATTTGTATAGTGATGAACAAAAAAAGAGGTGCATCGTGCATTACGACACACCTCCCACTTTTTATGTAGAATATATGATCTATCAAACACATAGTATATATACCTAAAACAACAAATACTATAAATATGTATCCGAAAATAAACACCACCTTGCCAGTTGCTTAATCAGAAAAAAGCCACTCCTCAATGACTAAAAGGCAACCGGATTGATGATCCGTTTATTGCTACAGCCTTTATTTTTTATGTCGGCTAGCTCTTTTCTTCCGGATATCTGCTTTCATCTTCGCTGCACCCGAACCATGTTGTCCACGAATATACGTCGCTTTTTTCGCTTTCGTTTTCACCTTTTCCTCTTCTTTGGGCTTATCTTTCTTACCTTTAAAAACGATACCACCCATGATTGCTTCTTCTATACTCATATAATCATTTATTAGTATTCAACATTTCCGATGGCAAAGATAACCCTTTTCTACGGATTTATTTATCTTTGCAAAGTTAACAATCGTAACCACCAATGGCAACAACAATTCTTTCTGCAGAAAAGGACCCGATGGGAGCCGCTATTTCTGACTATTTCAACCATCATAGAGCTGATCGTTTGCGGGTATTTTCTTCTCAATTCGAAGAAGATGAAATTCCCGTCAAAGAACTGTTTCGTAGTATACAGTCTATGCCTATACTAGAGCGTACCGCCCTGCAAATGGCTACTGGACGGATTTTGGATGTAGGTGCCGGAAGTGGTTGCCATGCGCTGGCACTTCAGGAAATGGGAAAAGACGTATGCGCCATTGATATTTCTCCCTTATCTGTCGAAGTAATGAAACAACGCGGAGTGAACGATCCCCGCCTCATCAACCTTTTTGATGAAACATTTTCCGAAACATTCGATACAATCCTAATGCTCATGAATGGTTCCGGAATCATCGGACGGCTGAATAATATGCCCGAATTTTTCCAACGGATGAAACGTATTCTCCACCCCGGTGGATGCATATTTATGGATTCCAGTGATTTGCGTTATCTTTTTGAAGAGGAAGACGGTAGCATAGTCATCGATCTGGCCGGAGATTACTACGGAGAGATCGACTTCCAAATGCAATATAAAGATGTAAAAGGAGACACATTCGACTGGTTATATGTAGATTTCCAGACTCTTAGCTTATATGCTTCCGAATGTGGTTTTAAGGCAGAATTGATAAAAGAAGGAAAGCATTACGATTACCTGGTCAAACTTAGCATTGCTTGAAAATGCATCTTCATATAGTGACGGTATACACTCCGGATAGCGTCACTATATAACCAAAATAGTAACGCCATCACATCAGGATAGCGTTACTATTTTTATATACTCATATATGTTCCGTTGGAAACATCTGATGAAGGCTCTCTTTTATTTCAGCATTTCATTAATTGCCTGCACAAGAGAAGCAAACTCTTCCTCATTATATAAACGAGTTAGCTTTACAATTTTCCCTTCCTTATCAATCAACACGTTTCTCGTTATTCCAGATTCACGTAATGCATACTTCGCAAAGATATCAGCTCCCGGATCCAGTCCTAACGGATAAGTGACTCCGGTAGATTTTGCAAAAGCCAGTACTTTGTCAAGCGGTTCGTCACGGTCAATGCCAATCAGAGCAAAGTCTGCATTATTTTTATGCTTCAACCAAATATCCTTCTCGATAAACGGCATTTCTTTACGGCAAACCCCACACCAGCTTGCAGTGAACTGCAACATGACAACTTTACCACGAAGGGAAGATAAACTCACTTGCTTCCCATCTGTCAAGGTAATTGTGAAATCCGGAGCCATCTCTCCTACCCGAACAATATATCCTGTACTATCTGCCTGAACTGATTTTGCATCCGCAGTTACTTCTACACTATCTGTTGCAACTTCAACATTCGCCGTTCCTTTCTTCTGTCCGGAACAAGCCCATATACCTATGGCTAAAAGCGCCACACTACATACATTCATAATTTTCATTTTCATCTAATCATTGGTAACTTTGCAAATATAAAAAAAGTATGCGATGTATTTGCATTTTTAAAAGAAATTCATATCTTTGCACCCGCAAAAGAAAAACGCCTCTTTAGCTCAGTTGGCCAGAGCACGTGATTTGTAATCTCGGGGTCGTTGGTTCGAATCCGACAAGAGGCTCTCCAGAATGAATGCTGTTTATCACATCAGATAAGCAGCATTTTTTATTAATATCTTCTTTAAGATTTTTGCTTACGAAATACTACCATACCCACAGCCAACAAAATCAAAAGAATTCCAATAGCACTATTCAGGGTAAACAGTTCTTTAAAAACAAAGACACCGATCACAACGGCTGTCAGTGGTTCCATCGCACCTAAAATAGAAGTCAGTGTAGGTCCCGCATACTTAATTGCCCGTACCAAAGTTATATTGGAAATAGCCGTAGCCGGCAATGCAAGTCCTAAAATAATCAGCCATATATAACCGTCTGTCACCAGATGAAGCCCGGAAGTTGCCATAGCTCCTATCAGATAGAAAACAGCTCCCATCCCCATAACATAACATGTCAGTACAGTGGAATTGATTTGAGCGGCTCGTGTTGTTCGAACCCCAATGATGTATCCTCCGTAAGAAAAGACAGAAATACAAGCCGCCACCAATCCTACTATTGTATCACCACTTTTCGCCTCCAACTCTCCCGATGACAGTAAAGCAGCACCAAACAAAGACATTAAAACAGCAAGCATCACCAAAAGAGATTTCTTTTCATGAAAGAAAAACATCATTGCCAATGATACAGCCAACGGATACATAAAATGAATAGTCGATGCTACCCCCGTGGCTATATTCTGATAGGCAATGAGCAAACTGAATGAGGTGGTTGCCCGCAACAAACTTAATAAAAAAACGACTAACAAATCTTTCTTTGCCAGCCGGAAATTACATCCCGAACACCATCCAAACAGTGTCAATACAATAGCAGCCACTCCCCAACGATAAGAAAGCACCTCGAAAGCCGAAAAACCAGCTAACAACAGAGTTATAGAAAAAAACGGAGCCAGCCCAAAAGTGGAGGAGGATACCGCCGCATAAAGTATACCTTTAATACGATTCATCGATATATTCAACTAATTCCAGATATTCACAATGCAAAGATTATAAATATTTCTTTAATGCCACCATTAATTTCATTTTTTCAATCGGCTTAACCAGATATTCATTACAGCCGACCTTTATTGCAGCAATCCGGTCAGAATCGAAAGCATGGGCGGTAAGTGCGACGATAGGTAAGCTAGCATTAAACTTACGTATTTCAGCTGTAACCTTCAATCCATCCAGTACAGGCATTTTCATATCCATCAACAACAAATCGACATGTTGGCTACGCGCTATTTCCACTGCCTTTTGCCCATTCTCCGCATGCAGTAAATCATAATGATCCTTCAGGATAGTAGACACCAGCTGATAATTACTTTGTATATCTTCAGCTATGAGAATTGTTTTCCGACCGGCACTCTTCTCCATCACTTCGTCATTCGCACCAAACTCTCCTCCGGAGATATTCTCTTCTTTCTTCTCTTCTACCATAGAAAGTGTATCGACTTCACAAGGTAAAAATGCCCAAAACAGCGATCCTTCATTGTGTACCGATTCAAAGCCGACTTTACCTCCCATAGCTTCTGCAATTGCCTTGCAAATAGAAAGTCCAAGTCCGGTACCTTGGGCAAACTCATCAAGTTTCTCAAAACGCTGGAATACTTTTCCTTTTTTATCATCAGCTATACCGGTATCTTTCACATAAAAATAGACGCCTCCATCCTTACATGCATATCCCATTTTAATAGAACCTTTTGAAGTATATTTGATAGCATTAGTGACATAATTCGTTATAATTTGTGCCACGCGATTACGGTCCAGAGTTACCCGACAACAGTGATAAGGATTGATTTCAGTTAACACGATATCCGGATTCTTCAGGCGCTGCTTCATGGAAGTAAACATGTTTTCAAAATGTTCGGATAAGTCGAACGGTTCGTATTTCAGTTCTACCGAACCGGCTTCCAGCTTGGATAAATCAAGTATATCATTTATCAGTTTTAGCAATAACTCATTATTACTATTAATAATCTGGATATAGTCCGCCTTTTCTTCTTCTCCGGCATAAGCCATCAACTCCGAAAAACCTACAATAGCATTCAAGGGAGTACGGATTTCATGACTCATATTCGCCAGGAACGCAGATTTCAATTTATCAGACTGCTCTGCCTGATGTTTGGCTTCCTGCAATTCCTTAATCATTTTTTCACGCTCCGTTACATCATCCACGCGAATTACAACACCATCCACAGATCCATCTTCAAGAACTACGGGAGTGGCAAACACTTCAACGGTATGCGCACTGTCCAACGAAAACTTCATCTGTTCCGTCTGTAATGAAACAAAAGCACGTTGCATCACACAATTTTCACAGGGAGAAGTACGATTATATGTACTTTTATAGCAAAGTTCACCTTTTTTGTAGGCTTCAAAAGAAAGACTTTTTGAACATAACGAAATATTTTCCCATTGAACCATATATTCCTTCGTGATGTAGGCCAACCCTGAATTCGTATTGTTAAGAACCAGTTCATTCTGTCGTACCAAAGCGTCCTGTATTTCTTTATTCTTTAGTAAGGTCAATTCAGTCTGCTTATAGGAATCGATATTTTGCGTCATACCGAACAAATACTTATAAGGAGCATCGTTCAAAGTTGTGGTTTCAACAAGGCCACGCGTTTCCCACCATTGATACATGCCATCTCCTTTAAAGTCAATGCGATATTCCACATCCCATACACCGCTTCCTAGTTCTACCGCCTTTTGCAAAGTTTCAGCAAACTTTTGTCGGTCATCAGGATGTACGAGAGTCAGATATTTCTCGACCGAATTAATTTCTGATGCCTTTTTCCCATTTTTATCAAAACCTTCACCGAAACTCACCCTGTTCTTAGCCGGCTCAAAAAACCAGGTGAAGGCATTCATCGCTTCCATAGTGACAGTTAGCAGCTGTGCACGACGCTTCAGTTCATTTTGTAAACTCTGATCCCAGCGGGTATTTAACAGAAAGCGTTTGCCATCATCTTCAATTATACTTTTGCGAACAATAGTATCATAGCTGCGTCCATCCTTCAGTATAATACGTTCCATGCCGAAATAAGGGTTCCCAGTATTGTATACCTCTAAATCAGTCTTCTGAATACGCTCTACTTCTTCTTCACTCAGCACATCATAAGTAGTTTTATCTTCGCTGGTACCAAACATGAGCTTACTCTCTTCATTGCAAAAAACATAGCGGAAATCATTCTCTACATCTTTGATATGAACAGATAACGGAAGATTATTTAATATATTATAGAAGAACTGCTCCTTTTTCTGCACCTCCGTATTATTCTTTCGGGTACCAACATATTTCAATACCTTCTTATTAGAATCAAATTCATAAGGAGCACCGCTTATCGTACAAAATTGCCAGGTTGAGCTATCCGGTAACATAACCCTGCTATCAAAAGAAAAAGAAAAATCTTCCCCATTGCTCATTCTTTCCATTACTTCAGTAACCTGACTACGGTCATCCGGATGCAAAGTCTCCAGATATAGTGCCATACTAACTGGCTTAGACTGATCGTATCCATTCAGCGGTTCATTATCACTATAAAATAATTTGGCCACTGCATCAAATTCCCAAAACATGATGTTGGCTGCCTTCATAGCAAGCTCCGTTTTCCGGCGACTTTGACGGAGTACCTCTTCACTTTTCACCGTTTCTGTAATATCTTCAAAGATAAAAATGTAATTAACAAACTTGCCATCATTGTCATAAAGAGGATTACCATTACATTTCAAATAGCAGGTCCGGGTACGCGTAGAGAAAAAGCGTTTATCGGTTCTCTGTTTATCGAAATCATACAAAAAACTCATCTGTACCGGAACACAACGACGAACTGCTTCCTTCACCACGTCAGGAACCACAGAATTTTCATTTATGTTGAGTTTATTACCAAGAAGCGTTTGCGAGTCAGCGCCAAAAATTCGGCAGAAGCTTTCATTGCATCTTACCAGAGTGCCATCGGCTGTGAAGAAACCTATTCCAACAGGAAGTGAATTAAATACAGTTAGTAATTGTTTGTGTTCCATTTCTTTATCCTTGAATAACTTAGAAATAAATATTTTATCTCCGCACTATGCAAATATATACACTTTTACGATTATAATATGATTTTATAGCGAAAATATTATTGCCAGGTTATAACATACAATAAGGGGCTATCCACGATATTGTGAATAACCCCTATCTCAAATGACATCCCATATATTATCATTTTAAAAAGTACATTTTAATACTCCTCAATGACTGTATTTCCAAAAATATCCTTTTTAATAATTTTCCCATGACCGTTACCATATTCAATTATTTCGTTTCCAAAAATATCTTTTTTAATAGTTGTTCTATTCCCCTTATCATCCTCGATAATAGTATTCCCAAAGATATCTTTTGTAATCGTCTTTCTATTACCTTTGTCATCGCGAATAATAGTATTTCCCAGAATATCTTTCTCTATAGTTTTTCTATTACCCTTATCGTCCCGGATAATGGTATTTCCTAGAAAATCTTCTTCAATAGTCTTTCTATTACCTTTATCATCACGAACAATGAAATTTCCTAAAATATCCTCTTCGATAGTCGTTCTATTGCCTCTATCATCACGGATAATGATGTTCCCCAAAATATCCTTTTCAATAGTCGTTCTATTGCCTTTATCATCACGAATGATGATATTCCCTAAGATATCCTTTTCAATAGTCTTTCTATTACCATTATCATCACGGATGATGATATTACCTAAAATATCCTTTTCAACAGTCTCTCTCCCTTGGTCAACTCCCGAATACTCATAATTATCTTCAACAAGATTTGCACCATAGCCCTTTATTATATAAGGAGCCAAAATAAACTGGGCAACAAACAGGATAAATAAAATCTTTTTCATGGCGTTTTTCTTTTGATTTAGAACAAAAGTAACGCAGGAAAATCAGAATAAATAAGTGAATTCCATAATTGTCAGTAGGGAAAAACCTAAAATAAAAAGGATTAGCGCATGCAGTAACGGTATATCCATAATATACTACCTAATTGGTCCCCAGAATGGTCCCCCCAAAAAGAAATTCCTTGAAAGTACTTGACTTTCAAGGAATTCAAAGTGTTACTTGAGGTTCCTGGCGAACCTCTTTTTCTTTATTTTCCTTATTTATTAGATAAAACATTATTTTTATAATATACTGAAATACAATAAATTATTTATCACACAAAGAAAATAGAATAAAATAAGATAAAAGTTTGTAGTACCAATGTAGTACCAAATCAAAAAGAATCTCTATCTTTGTAGTACCAACTTATAAAAGTAAAAATATGGGTGCAACATTCATTTTGAGAACTGACAAAAGCGAAGGATATGCAACCTTATACGCTCGCATACAAAACAGGGTTCCAAAGATTAACATTCGAGTATCTACCGGATTAGAGGTTGATATAAAAGAGTGGAACAAATCTTTAACAGGAGCCAAAGCTCTAACAGCTTTCAGGACAGGCAAAGGAAAAGAACTTTACCTTAAACTAGACGCTATTTCATCAACGATTGACGCACTAATAAAAAATGGTGTAGCCATAACTTCCGACATGGCTAAAGAGCGTATACATGAAATAGTATATGCTGAACAGATAGCAGCCGAGAAAGAACGAGCAGAAGCCGAAGCTAAAGCCCTAGAAGAAGAACAGGCTACCAACTTCAACGACTTCATAGCACAATTCATTCACGAATGTGAAACCGGAAAACGGAAAAAGAAAGGAGGAACCACAAATATATCTCTTGGAACAATCAAGAGCTACAAAGGCTTTCAATCCCAGTTTAAAGCGTATCAGGAAACAAGGCTAAAGGTTATTGATTTTGAGGACCTGACAATAGAGTTTTATAATGACTTCCGATCATTCCTCACAGATAAGGAATATTCCCCTAATACTATCGCTCGGATGGTGAAGATATGCAAAACGATATGTTATGCAGCCGAGCAGCTTAAACTTATGGATGCGGCAAACGTCCGGTTTGGTTTTGATGTAATCTATAAAGATGTTGATAATGTCTATTTGACTGAAGAACGAATACAGGAACTTTATGAGTACGATTTGTCCAACCGTCCGGCATGGGAAAAGATAAAAGATGTGTTTGTTGTCGGTTGCCTGACCGGGCAACGTGTAAGTGATTATAAGCGCATCAATGCAAAGATGATTGTTACCCTTACCGATGGCAATAAGTACATCAAACTTAAACAGGAAAAGACCGGAAATATCGTTTATATTCCTCTTGATTATCGTGTTGCAACTATCCTTGACAAATATAACGGTACACTTCCCAAAGTCTACGACCAAAAGATAAACGACCATATTAAAGAGATTGGCGAAGCTTTAGGATGGACGGAAATAGTAGAGTTTGACGAACAACGGGGAGCGATGGAGTATACCGCTAAAAAACGTTTCTGCGACCTTCTTAAAACTCATACCTGCCGGAGAAGTTTAGCAACCAATATGTATAAAGCCGGGGCTTCATTAAGTTCTATAATGGCTATCACCGGACACAGCAGCGAGCAGCAACTAAAAACATATCTTAAACTGGATGAATCAGAAAAGAGTATGCTAGCAGCAAAAGAAGATTATTTCACGAAATTACGAATAGCTAAATGAGAATGTGACATTTTAACACCCTCATGAAGCAACAAAAAAATGATTGTTTATTAAAAGTTATGTAAAAATGGAAAATATACGAGCCTTTTATTACGATTTCAGAAACAAACTAATACAGATAAAAATAGATTCAGATATCAGTCCATTAAAGGATTATCAAACTAAATCATATGATATTTATTCAAGCCGCATTATTGATTATGATTTAATGCATAAATCATTAGATAATATAACCAATAAATTATTGAATTTACATTGTAGAGAGGATAGATATATATATGCTAAGCTTCTGATAAACAACAACAATGCTCATAAAACAGTCATTGAAGAACTTATAGACGATAGTTTTAACGACAAAATTGTATTAGGTATTGATTCAGGAATTTATTATATAAAATCAGAAAATGATATCTCTATTGAACTAAAAAACGAAGATTATGAGAATAAACGTTTATCCCATTTTTACAAGGAAGAACTTATTCCGTTTGAAAATATCCTTTTTAATACCCTTTATGATTTCGGTCTTAATATTGAATCTGTAGGTATACAAAGGGAACGTTCAGAAGTTGACCTGACTGATATTATAAAATCCGAAATAGGAAATAGCCCAACTAGAAGTAGGCAATTTACGACTAAAAGACAAACAATGGCAATTGTTGAATTATTATCCAAGTTAGGAATTAACACAGGAAATGTTGATAAAACAGCCATAGCTGGATTTATCCAATTTTTAACAGGTAAACAATCTGAATCACTTCCGCAAAATACAACTGCATATAAGTTGATTGAAAGGAAAGATCCTGATTCTGAAAAAGAAAAAAACAGCTTTAATAATGATTGTGATTTTGTTGCTTCATATTTTGAAAGTGTGGGGCTGATTTCTTTGGCAGATAAAATAAAAAGAGGAAAAGTTTAAGATTCTACTCTAATTTAGGATATGGTTAGGATATCCTAAGCAATAAAACGCAAACAAACTTTGCTCCGTAATCAAAAACGAAAGGTTATGGAGCAATTTATTTCTACCCCTAATTCAATACTTATTCAAGGCGCAACAATGAGTGACCTTGAAAGTATGTTGAGCCGCTTACTTGACAAGAAGTTGGCTGATATAATAGATTCTACTCTCAAAGTAGACGTAAGTCCCAAAGACGGACTTTACAAACGTAAAGTAGCAGCAGAAAAGCTACAAATCTCCCTTGTTACTTTAGATAACTGGACTAAGTTGGGGATTATTAACGCCCGAAAAGTTGGTTCACGTGTATATTACACTGATAGTGATATTAATAACGCCTTGAAAAAGGTATCTAAATCCTAAAGACATGGGAAAGTTAGACATTAACATTACCCAGACGCAACAGATCGTTATGGGCTTCATCTCCCCTATTATTGACGAAATAGTAGACAGAGTATCAGAGAGAGTATTAGCCGCATCAAAGAAAGAACCAAAATTCTACACTCGAAAAGAAGCCGCTGAAATCCTTCATGTCACCTTACCAACATTGGCAAGGATAACAAAAGACGGACTTCTTATCTCCAAGCGTGTAGGTAGTAGAATCCTTTATGAAGCAGACGCTATTGATGAGGCTGTAAAAAAACAGGTCGTATTCAAATATCGGAGGGCATGACTATGAAAGAAAAGAAAAAAGCAGCCTCCACAACTGCCAATCCCCTTAATGACAGGAGCAAAGATAATCATTCCTCACGAATCATCCAACAGGTACGATCTATTTTCTTATCTGGCCGGAAGGTAACAGCAAAAGAAATCAACGCTGAAACAAATTCGAATGATGCCAGACGTGTAATCTCCACCCTCCGCAATGATGAAGGCTGGGATATTAAAGACGTTCGTCTGGACGATAGAAGAAAACTATATTGGTTAGAGCCGGATAAACGGCAAATGTCTATTGATTGGGAGGATGCCTATGGAAAGTAAAAGACAAAGAGATACGTTTATTTTCTATCGCAGTTTCAAAGAGAGCATGAGCGATTTATCGGACGCTGATAAGTTGATTATGTATGAAGCGATAACAGATTACAGCCTCGACATGAAAGAGCCCGAATTAACCGGATTTCCCAAAGCCTTATTTTCGTTAATACGTCCTTTTCTTGACGCTAATACACAACGTTGGAAAAATGGTTGTAAAGGTGGTGCTCCCAAAGGGAATAAAAACAACCGCTTTTCAAAAAGTACAACCGAAGTACAACCGGAAGTTAACCAGAGTACAACCGAAGTACAAGCTAATAAGGATAAGAATGTAAATAAGGATAAGAATAAGGATATTAATAAAGAAAGTACTATCGTATCAAAGAAAGACGAGCTTTCTTTATCATCTCCATCCGAAGAATTTATAAAATTCAATCAATGGCTAGATAAACATTGTCCTTTCGTACTGAAGGTAAAAACGCAAATGACAGAACCGGAATATCAAAAGCTTCTTGCCAAATACACCAAGAAAGAAATTTGCGATGTCCTTGAAAGCTTGAACAACTGGAAAGACTTTCCCAAGAAACGGACTAATGTATATCGTAGCACATTAGACGAATTGAAGAAGAAATTCGGAGAACGATAATTTTAAACTGTTACAACTATGGCAAAGACAGAGAAAATCTTGATAGACAATATATGCCCGCTGCATGATTTGGAATGTGAGAAGGCAGTGTTAGGCACATTAACCAGTCCTGTATTATCCAATGGGGAGATACCGGAGAATCTGACGGAAGATTGTTTCTATGACGAATTTAACCGCAACATATTCCGGGCTATTCTTACAATTATATCCCGTGGAGATCATCCCGAACCAATCGCAATAAAAGGGTGTCTTGATAAAATGGGAATATCTTTCAATGTGGCCGAATTATTAAAACACCTGGATGGCATGACGCTTGATTTCAATCAATACGTAAACCGCTTGTTTGATTTGAGTGTACATCGCAAATTCAGGGAGATAGGTTTGTTTCTTCTGAAACATTCCGCCTCGGAAGAGGAAGATATTGAACAGGTGCAAACAAAAGCCGTCGAATCCCTATCTGGTATGTTCCGGCAATCTTCGGACAACATATACACGCTAAAGGATGGTTTGACAGGAGTACACCAACAAGTGAACCGCAATCTTTCCGGTCAGACATCATTAACCGGAACGCCTACCGGATTCGATCAGTTTGATAGAAGATCAGGAGGATTGCAAAAATCCGATTTGATAATCATTGCGGCAGAGCAAAGCATGGGTAAAACATCCCTGTTAATGTCTATTTTGCGGTTTGCGGCACTTTCAGGTACAAAGAGCATAATCTATTCAATGGAAATGAGAAAAGAGCAAATTGCGTCCCGTTTGGCTTCTATTGAAAGCGGAGTACCGGCAAATCAAATCATGTACTCTCAATTAACAAGCTCCCAGTTAGAAAGCTTTGATAAAGGGTTGGCTAGATTGCTTCATCTTCCGATATATTTCGACGATAACAGTACCAGCAATATAGACAGTATAATAAACTCTATCCGGTACATGAAACGGAAGTATGATATAGACGGTGCGGCTGTTGACTATTTGCAGATTCTCAATGTAAACATGAAGGGAGCCAATAAGGAGCAACAGATGGGCGACGTGGCACGACGCTTGAAAAATCTAGCAAAAGAGCTTGATATCTGGATTATCGCATTATCGCAACTCAACAGAGACAAAGATAACCCGGTTCCCTCTATAGCCCGGTTGAGAGATAGCGGACAAATAGCAGAAGCCGCAGATATGGTTATGTTGATTTATCGTCCGGAAGTGAAAGGCAAATCATACCCAGGAGAGTTTTCCCATGTAGACACCAAAAGTACGGCAATGATAGATGTTGCCAAAGGCCGAAACATCGGGATAATGAAGTTCATTTGCAAGTTCGATGCTCCGACCACTCACTTTTACGACTTACAGGATATACCTATTTCGGCAAATGTTGAACCTGATCCCTTCTAGCTATGGAAATAGAAACAATCTACGGGCAAGTGATAGCGAAAGCAAACAACTATCAAGCCGTACCGGGCAAAGACGGCCAGAAACGGATCATCAAAAACGACCGGATCAGGGAGTATGAGAAATCCTTCTGCCTACAATGCAAGAAGTATCGAGGGAAACGCATTTCCGGTCGTTTCAAGCTATTTATTCGTGTTTGGCATGGGAATATTCGCTTCGACCTGGATAATGCTCTAAAAACGATCCTTGATTGCTTGCAAATGGTTGAGGCTATTACAAACGACAGCCTATGTTTTGAGATTCATGCGGAGAAACGGATAGACCGACGGAATCCGAGAGTAGAGTTTGGTATGGAAGAGATAAACGAGCAAAAAAATATATTCAGCCCAAATAAGACGAACCATACCATTTTTACCTGCTAGATAAGCAAGAGTATAAAAAAGAATAGATTATTATTTTCGTTCACCTAAAAATGAGCGAGAGCAACATTTAAAAGTTATGGAAGCAATTAAAGAATTAGGAAAAGAGTTCATTAAGAACAAAGAGCGATTTATCCAAATCGGATATAATCCCCAAACTGAAGTTTACTTATACAAACGTATATTCCCAGGAGGAGCAATCATTTATGAAGTGTTTAAACGCAAGATAAATAAACGGTTTAACTGTGTTAGCTATCCCGGTAACAATGCCTTTGGTTATTGGGCTTTGACATTCCCCAAATATGAGCAAGCGAGATATTATTTAGATAATGGGTTTATAAAACCTTCGTAGGCTAATTTTAAAAAGAACCATTCAAGTAAACGCCCATCAAGCGAGGAAAAGTATTACCGGATAGGTGTTTGTCTAATCGTTGCAAAAGAATTAGAGAACAAATATTTTATTAACCAATTTAATTTTTTAAGTCATGAAACAAGAAACATTTTTCGGAGTAAGAAAAGATAGTGAAAAACATCTTTATGTGAGAAGAGGTGATAACAACGAGGTCCTTATCACTAAAACAGTAAACGGGGAATCCATAACAGAAGAGAACACCGTACACCTAAATGCGGAAGAAGCCCGTAAACTAGGGATTCAGTTGCTAAAATTAGGTAGTGAAGAACTGCCAAAATCTGGAATAGACCTTAAAACCGAATCTTTCGTGGACAAAATCACGGTATACAGAGGAATAAACCCGGACGAAACACCGGCCAACCTCGCAGTTATCACCATTGATGAAAGCGACGAGGCCAGACAAATAAGGGAAGATAGCGGAGAGGAACCCGGCTTTTCCATTGAAGGGGAAGAACTGGAAAAACTCATTTCCGCACTGGCAAAGATTGTATAACCGATACCGGGTAGGTCTGCTTCGGATGGTCTACCCGGTATAAATAAAAAATATGCTATGACAAGAGATGAATTATATATCAATAACACAAAAGCCGATCTTAATAAGACGGATATTACTTTGAGCTATAAAAGTAACCTGCTAACCGATATTAGTAAAATTGTAAGTAATAGCAGTTATACAATCAGGTTGCCTAAAACAGCAAATAATCTGGCTTTGATTGAGTGCGCACATCTTCCCAGTTCAATAAGCCGTTATCCGTACCTAAAGCATAAAGGTACGTTATTACGGAATGGCATTGAGATAATCAAAGATGCAATTGTAGTATTGCTAGAGATTAATGAATCAATAGAAATAGCTCTTACCTGGGGTAATGTCACTAACTTCGCCAGTGTAGTAAACGATGGCAAGAAGCTAACGGATTTGGAATATGGAACAGTTGAGGGTACAGATTGGGTTGTTTGGGAAAATTGGGGAGAAAATTCGGAAAGATTTCCACGTATTGACTACGGGTTTAACTCTAATGATCCAAACGTTTGGCGTCATCCAGTAGTACCTGTATGGTGGATACTTTATAGGATTCAAGAAGAAAGCGGAGTGACATTTAATTTCCCGTCTGACAAGCTTACTGTTATAAACAAAATGATTATTCCTCTTTTGACAAGGAATGATTCACAACCCCTTTTTGATAAGTTCCCATTTATTATAAAGGCTTCAGGTCTTAGATATGACGGATTTAATTCTTGCGATGTTGTTTTTTCAATCCCAGATGCTACACAACAGAATTATGGAGAGATTCTTTCAGAAAACACTTTCTTGAAATCAAATTATGAAGCTTCACTAATAAGTGGAGAAATATATATTGGAATAAAATATACATATAGTACATCTTCATCCGATTATCCTATAATACTTAACGTATATGAAGATAGCGCAAATACATCTCCTGTAATAAGTAAAACTATATATCCTCAAATAGAACAAAAAGACGGATATAAATCTCTTTATTTTCAATTTAGTTATGAAGTAGATATAAAAGATGGGTATAAATTTGATTTAAGTCTTACTCCAAGACCATCCATAGATCAAAATTCTTGTTTTATTGAATCTGATAGTAATATAAATCTGTATCTAAAGACTAAGGGTGAAATATCTTTTGGTGAGAAATTTCCTCTAGTTCCCAATCTTCCGGACATCAAGCAAATAGACTTCATTAAAGCCGTTGCCTCAATGGTCGGTTTGTTTGCCTTACCGGACGGCGAAAACGGGATCAAGTTTATTCCCTTCGATAATCTGTCTGCAAACAAATCTAAAGCTGTAGACTGGACGAATCGTGTGATAATGGCTTATAATAGCGTAACGCCAAGAAACTTACAGTACACCCTTGATAACATTGCTCAAAACAACTGGTTCCGGTATAAAGAAGATGATAATGTCATGGGAAACTATGACGGAAATATCCAGGTTGATGATGCCACGATTGAGTACGAACGTGATGCCATTACTTTGCCTTTCTCCGCCTGCAGTACAAAAGGAGGCGTTGCTTATATTCCTTTGTATTCCTACAACGATAACGGAGAACTACAGTATAATAAAGCCAATCCCCGAATATTACTTCTTGATGGCACAAAGGGAATATTCAAGGGACTAGAATGGACTACCTTAATTGCAAATAACTATCAGACGTACAAAGGACTAATCAATAATGCAAAGATAGTGACCGAGTATATCCGTCTTAACAGTATCGAGTTACGGGACTTAGAGATGGATATACCGGTTTATTTGGCTCAATATGGTTGTTATCTGGCTATCATAGAGATAAAGACCAAAGAGAACGATATATGCGAGTGTAAACTTTTAAAATTGTAATGACATGGAAGAAAATGTAGAAGAAAAGATTCGGAGTATTACCGAACAGGCCAATCAAACTAGAAAAATGCTTTTAGAAGAGTATTTGGGACATTCTATCTCTATGGAGGAGGCTATAAATATGGAAATACCGGACGAAGCTCTGGATCATCTGGGAGATTTGTAATTTAATGATTAAATATAAAAGACTACTGAAGATATGGCAAAATTTAATGAAGAAACAATTCAAAAGTGCGTTGACTGGGTATGTGAAAACGGACTTATAGATTATGGCGGTGCAAAGCTTATTGACTTCTGTAATGTAATGGGAATCGGAAAGAGTACCTATTACCGATGGATGGAAAATGAAACTTTCGGGAATGCTATAAAAAAGGCGAAAGAAGATTTCAAAAACGGGTTGGAACGCAATGTCGTTTCCTCCCTCGCAAGGTCTGCCATCGGGTATGAATACGAACAGGTTTCTTCTGAATACTACATGGAAGGCAAGAAAAAGAAGTTGAAAAAGGAAGTAAGAAAAAATGTCCGTGTTGAACCTAATGTGGGAGCCGGAATATTCCTTCTCACAAACCTTGCTCCTGACAGATGGAAGAACAAACAGAACACCGAGCATTCCGGAGAAGTTTCTACCGGATTGACCGTTGTAGTCAAGAATCAGGAAGAAGCGGATTTAATCAAACAATTAAAAGAACATTAGTTATGTCTGCACCTAAAGGAAACCAATTTTGGAAGTTGAGAAACAAGCATGGGAGAAGCAAGCGTTTTGCTTCTCCTGAACAGTTGTGGGAAGCAGCCTGTGAGTATTTTGCCTATTGTGACAGGACTCCATGGAAAGCAATCAAGAATAAAACGAAAGGAGAAATAAAGGAAAAAGAAGAAAGCCCTACACAACGTCCTTACTCTCTGACCGGGTTAATGGCTTATTTAGATGTTAGTAAGTCCTTTTGGAACGATTTTAAAAAAGGTAGTCATGAAGATTTTTCCGTAGTCATTACACGCATAGAGAATGTCATCAGGACACAACAATTAGAAGGTGCTATTGTTGGTGCGTTTAATCCCAATATAGTTTCCCGAATTATAGGTCTTTCTGATAAACAAAAGGTAACTCATACCATCAACAGTAAAGAGTTTAAAGGCTTTGATTTCTTACCTTATATTCCCAAAGCAGATGAAAGTATATGAGGTTTTAGCATCAAGCCGCTTTCTACTCGCTACAATGAACAGAAACGGAGTGAGCGCAGATGATATAATGTATCTTGATATGTTCTATGAGTATAGAGATATGCTTGCAGAAGGACGAAAAGAAGCCGAAATTCGGGACTTTCTTTCAAACAAGTATAAGTTATCAGCCTCAACAATAAAAAAGGCTATAAAGCGTTTGAATGAAGAATATAAATTATAGTTTTAATGGTTAAGTATAAACAAAAGCCCCGAACCAATCAAGGAACGGGGTATGTTTAATACATATTTACAACTATTTTGTCGGGAATCAAAGCTGATTTTCCCGTTGCAAAACAAGTTCTTTCACTTCTGGATATAAATCCAATAATTTTTTATCCATTTTATCTATGAACTCATATACTTCCAGAAAATAAATCAAAGCATTTTTCTTTGCAAATTGCTCTTGAGCCAATAAATATAAAAATGGAACTTTGGAGACATCTACAATTTCTTCTTTTATTTTTGTTGGTTCATTCAAGCTACCAGAGTATATAACAGTAGAAGATTCTTTAAATAGTTTTGAATAAGAAGCATGAGAAAAGGTATTTCGGTATATATTTTTTAGCTTTATCAATCTTTCAGCTTCATCTTTGGTTATCAAACCTTTACTTTTACACTTCTTAATATTAGGTTCAATATCCCTATTATCATAGTCCTCAACTTCTTGTTTGAATGTTTCATCTATCCTCTCAGAATCATTAAATCGTCTACCCTGTGAATCCCATGTTATCAATGTTTGTTTCAAACTATTCTCAAATAGGTGATTTGTTAGAGTTATAGCAGCTTGTGCATTACCAATTATCAGACAATCACATATTTCTGATATTATAGATTTGAGTCCATTTAATACATTCAGTTTACCATATTTGATAAATATGAGGGGTCTTGTATAATCATTGACTACAATCCTATTTCTTAGTTCTTCCAAATATTCAGTTGCTTTTGCATCTGAAAATCCTTTGACTGAATACTTAAGATTGATATTCTTATTCATATTTGATTTGCTTTTACATTGACGTCCTTTCCACAATAAAGAACAAAATGGATTACTAACCTCTTCATTATTCTGGTTCGTAACCCTCATAATAATAAGATTGCGTAATACCTTTAAATATAACTTCTCGATCATCTACCTGGTTGGTTAATCCTTGATGTAACAAAGTTCGCAGTTCCAGGTCGTTAATCGGGCTTCTTTCCATAGCTTGCAAATAGAGAACCTTATCCACATTCTGCCAATCAATCACCATGCCAAGACGTTTTTTAAGTATCATATCGAGCCAAATGCGCATAGTACGACCGTTGCCTTCCATAAACGGGTGGGCAATATTCATTTCCACATATTTAGCAATGATTTCCTCAAATTTCGTTTCCGGCATCTTTTCTATTACTGGGAGCATCACATCAAGATACATACAATTAGCAAAACGAAAGTTTCCCTTTACTATATTCAACGTACGCACCTGTCCAGCAAACCTGTACAACCCATCGAACAAATAACGGTGTATGTCACACAATCCTTTTACGGTTCCCACCTCAATACGATCTATATCTCCAGTTTCAAACAAGGCATGAGCTTTTGCAAAGCTCAATTTATCTATTTCATTTGTATTCATACCCTATTGCATTATAGACAAATATCTTTGTAAAGAGGCTATTTCGGCCTCAACAACAAGTTTTTGAAAGGCTTCCGGCTTATTCTCTGTATGAGATTCTTCCAGTGCTTTATAATAACTTATTTTATCCTCATTGCTACCTTTTAAAGTAACCAATGTATACCCATTCCGTAAAAGATAAAGATTCATCAATAAACGTGACGTTCGCCCGTTTCCATCAATAAACGGATGAATACGTACAAGTTCGTCGTGAAGATATGCGGCTATAAGTACCGGATGTACTTTTTCTTCCTCCATCTGCTGGTACTTTATCACAAAATCCTCCATTTGCTTCTGTATTAAATAAGGTTGTGGCGGCATGTGGGTACTACCGGAAATCATAACGGGAACGGTACGATATTTCCCGGCATTTTCACGGTCTATTCCATGCAAGATAAGAGCGTGTATTTCTTTGATAGTACGTTCGCTTATCTCTATATCCTTCTTCGCTATATCTTTGATATAATCAATAGCCTCGCTATGATTGATAGCCTCCAGATGTTCACGCATAGATTTGCCGGATATGGTAACTCCTTCATTTACTACTAGGGCAGTTTCCTGTAATGTAAGGGTATTGCCTTCGATCCGGTTACTTTCGTAAGTATATTCTATATCCAGGGCATCCTGTATCTTTTGCAGCGCATCTTCCGGTAATGGACGTAAAGCGGATAACTCTCCTTTGAGTGTATCGGCTTTATCTAACAACAGTTTTAAATCTTCATTCATGACTATTCTACTTTGATATTATAAAACAATTTCTCCGCTTTCTATTCTATCCAGCAACCGGGACAAGTCCGGCACACTATTTATATTGTAATTGATATCTCTTATGCGGATTACTCCAATAATACCACCGGAAGAAGAAGGTACAAACAGTTCTGTAATGTCAACCTCTAAAGCATTGGCAATCCTTTCCAGTGTTTCGAGAGAAGGTGTAGATTTACCATTAACAATATTACTCATATTTGGCTGGGTTATCCCTATCATTCCTGCAAGTGATACAACGGTCACTTTTTTTTCCTTTAATACATCTTTAATTCTTAGTTCCATATTATATCGTTTTAGATTATAGTACAAACATACTACATTATATCGAACAAAAGTATAAACAAAGGTTAAATATATTCTTATACATGATATTTTTGTGCTATTTATTTTGGTATTATATTTTAATACGATATATTTGCATCGCAATAATAATGCAAAACGATATAAATATATGGCACGTTACGATTTAAGCAAGATAATGAAGAGAGCGCACAACCTTTATAAAAACGCTCATGTAAAGTACCCGACATTTGCCGATGCACTCCGTAAATCTTGGAACATGGCAAAGTTTGAGGTTAGAGTAGCCGAAGAACGCCATGCAATCGAAGCGGAGACTAAAGCACGTGAAGCAAAGGTACGTGAAGAGAACGAGCAAGCCGCCATTAGTTCGGTTCTTCTTCGTGCACAAATCGAAGCCGACCGTATCAGAAGAGAAGCGGAAGCTAAAGCAGAACGCATGAAAGGCGAGATAGCAGCACGCAAAGAGGGCATCTCTTATAATGAGTACCAAAACCGTATTAGCCGTACAATGGGCTACGGGTGTGGTTCTTATTGTGGTGATTGATTATTAACCCGATGGGGTGGTTTCACCCCAACCCCATCATAAAACATATACAATGACAGAAACAAAGGTTTACAAGCTCCATGAGAGCAAGCAAGTAGAGGATATTACCACCATGCTAAAGATAGAGGGATTAAAGCATAATGTATTCGAATACGAAGAGTACACAGCAATAGAAGTGACTGGCACACCATTAGAGATAATAAGAGCCTCCACGATATACCAACAGGTTACAACCATTAAGCTATAACGAGATGGAGATATTGATAGTATTTGGATGCCTATACACTGGCTATAGGATATTTAGGAGAAAGAGAGAACACTTCTTTGATATTTAATCAATTATGAACGCTACACTAATTATTTGTATCATCCTTCTTGCTTTCTGCGTATGGGATGAAATGTTTAACGATAACAACAGAAATCAATCAATATAAATATAACTTTAATAACAATGGAAACATTTGATTTACAAGATTTAATCACAGAGAAAAATGTAGAATTACAAGAGTTCATCAAAGAGCAAATGAGAGTACACCAGCTTAGTAATTTATCAATAGACCAAAGAGAGTTAATGATAGATACTCCAGCAATAAGTACAAAGCAAATGATTGATGCTTATTATTCCACGATCCAGCATGTGGCAGCTCGGCTGATTGAATTAGAAGGCAATAATGAGGCATGGAATAAACATCGAGCCATTATCATGAAGAAGGTAGCAAAGAAAGAAAAGGAATGTAAGAGAATAGAGAAGAAAGCCCGAAAACATGAAAGATATAGCCAGAAACTCACACGAGAGTACAATATAAAATATAACGCTAATATACAACTTTAGATACTATGTACACGCAATTAGAAAACGAAATACGAAAGACAATAGCCCTTGAAGTTAAAGGTGATAGCATGAATAATGGAACACGATCCAGTTTTGAAGCTGGAGATAGATTAATAGTGAAGCCCTTTAGCATTGACGATTTTAGAAACAATATAAGTAATGATCTAAATAGCTTTTGGGTAATTGAGATAGAGCAAGGCTACCTGTTTAGGCAAATAATTGAGTATGATAATACCCGTGATGCAATAAGATGCCACTCTTTAAACGTTTCCGGACAATATCCAGATGCTTTTGTAGAAATTAAAAATATTACTAAGGTCGGAAGAGTGATTGAATCACAACGTAATACGTTACAACGAATAAAATAGCATATAATAAGAAATAAGTTTGTGCTAGGGGCCACGGTCCGACACATTGAAAGTTGACGCCATCAACAAAGCCACCCCGGTAACAATACGGTTGCCGGGCTTTCTTTTTATGATCGCTATTTATATATGAATGAGATAAACGCCACAAATAAAAATATTAAAATGTCGTAATAACTCCAATTATTTTTGTTCATTTGTCAACTTAACAAAAAGAAAAAGACATGGAAATAGATCCGATTATTAAGCAAGCCATTGAGATTGGCATTAAATTAGGTATTGAAGCATACAGGAATGAAAGGAATGCAAACCTCAAAAACAAAAAAATTCTTATATGCAAGTCTGATGCAGAAAGACGTTTTGGACGTGGAGTCATTAGAGAGTTGATTAAAAGGAAATTTATATTCCCTTATCAATTTGGTATTGAAACAATGGTAGACGAAGAAGGTGACGAAATTACCGAGCCTAGAGGACATATATACTATAAACTACATGAAATTATAGAAGCTGTTGAGGAAGGGAATATTCTAAAATGCCTTCAAAAACGCAGAACTATGAAATATAACTCCAAATAACCGTTATTTGGAACTGATACACTACAAAGATTTTTCCCCAGTCATTACGCACGTATGAAAGAAATTCTCAAAAATGTGGATTTTGTGGATGCTATAAAAAAGGGAAATAAAATAAACATGAAGATTTCTTCCCGGTCATCACACGCATATATGAAAGACTTATCAAGCCCTTACTCACGAATATCAAAACTTTTTAGTAACTTCGTATCTATGAAACTAAAACCAAAATAGCATTTAGAGTACATGAAGCATATATTCAACGAGGAACAGCAGAATAAAGCAGCATTTATTTGTTCAAATCCCATAGCTCGGCTATCCGAACTTTATCGTAGTGAGGTTGAGAATCTTGCTATTATATGGTGTTACTATTCCGGGAAGATAGAAGGCAATAGTTACACTTATGTTGAAACAGAAACTCTCTTAAAAGACCAAATCACCTCTCTAAAGAAATATGAAGATGCAGAAATACTAATCACCCTACACAACACATTCACTACAGAACTGGAATATATCAAAGAGAGAAATAGCAAAGAAATAGATAAAAGCACTTTATTCAGAGTGTATCAATCCATATCTGCCGGTTTAGTTCCTGATGAAGAATCAGAGCATTTAAGAAATAGACCTGTTTGCGTTAGTGGCATAGAGTACACGCCAACAAAGGAATTACATAAGATCTCGGAAAAACTGGACGAAATACTCCATCAACAGGAACAATATACTAATCCATTGGAACGAGCCGTTTATCTTCATTGCAACATAGCCCAATTACAACCTTTCGCTAATAAGAACAAGCATGCTTCCCGAATGATAGAAAGTATTGTATTAATGAATGCTGATATTATCCCCGTTTATTCTTTAAGGGAGACTGATATATTGAACTACAAGAAAGGGGTATTATTTTTTTGCGAAACTGGAGAATATTCCCTATATGCTGACTACTTCCTGAATAGACAAATCGAAAGAATAAAAGAAATCGAGGAATAAAAAACAGTCTTTCCTCAAAACACCATCCTGATATCATGTTTTGTAGTACCAATGTAGTACCATTTTCAATTAAGAGCAAAGAAAAACCCTTCCAGAAAACATCTGAAAGGGCTTCGTGAGGTTCCTGGCGGATTCGAACCGCCGTACACGGTTTTGCAGACCGCTGACTAAGCCACTCATCCAAGGAACCATTATTTCTCGTTTGCGGTTGCAAAGGTAGTACAAATTTTGAAACTACCAACTATCCGCAGCAATTTTTCTTTGTACTTTTTTTCTTTACATCGCATTCTCCGCGTTTCTTGTCTATCATATCCTTTAGTTCACAGCCACTTACACAGCTATCACAAGGATTCTGATTTTCTCGCGTACGACGAAAAAAACGAAATATTCCATATATGACGCGGGCAATGCAGAGTACAACCAGTACTCCGACTACCCAATCTTGCCAATTATTCATACAAACAATCCTCCAATCTGATAAACAGCAAATGATACAAGCCAAGCCAATCCCGTTGTGTAACAAGCAGCAAAAAGCGCCCATTTCCAACTACCCGATTCCTGTTTTATAGCCGCTATCGCCGCAATACACGGGAAGTAAATCAATACAAACAACATATAACAGAAAGCAACCAATGGAGTAATCGGAATTCGTTCTGCCAAACTTACTGAATCAGCATCCGGATCATCTGCATATAAGACACCTAATGTACTTACTACCAATTCTTTCGCTCCCACACCGGAAAGCAAGCCAATACCTAGTTTCCAATCAAATCCCAGTGGTTTTATAACTGGCTCTATACCACGTCCCAACTGGCCGATATAAGAATTTTCCTGCTGCTCGGCAACTGTTTCATAAGCATCATGATTCGGATAATACCCCAAGAACCAGATTATAATAGAAGCAATCATAATAATGCCTCCCATCTTTTTCAAATACTGCGCTCCCTTTTCCCATGTGTGACGGAAGATCGATTTTGCTGTCGGCATCCGGTAAGGTGGAAGTTCCATCACAAATGGAGTATCATCACCCTTCACCAGAAACTTGCTAAACAAGCGGGCCATTACCACAGCCAGTACAATACCAATCACATAAATACTTAACAACACCAGACTTGCATTGTTCGGGAAGAAAGCACCCACCAACAATAAATAAATTGGCAGACGCGCACTGCAAGACATCAAAGGATTTACCAACATTGTAATAAGACGGCTCTTCCGGTTCTCAATAGTACGGGAAGCTATAATAGCAGGTACATTGCATCCAAATCCCATAATCAAAGGAATGAATGATTTTCCGTGCAATCCCATTTTATGCATGATTTTATCCATGATAAAAGCTGCACGAGCCATATAACCCGAATCTTCCATAAGAGAAATGCAGAAATACAAAATCAAGATATTCGGCAAAAAGACAATAACCGCTCCTACCCCACCAATAATTCCATCAATCAGCAAATCTTTAAATGGACCTTCCGCCATATTATTGCGTAACAAGTCACCAATCTGCTCGACAAGCCATTCAATCCCCATCATCGGATATTCTCCAATGACAAACGTACCTTCAAACATCAGATACATAAAAAGGAAGAAAATAGGAAATCCCCAGACACGGTGAGTTACGATCGAATCCAGCACTTTTGTTGTCTGCGCCTGCTCCAAGTGATTATCTGTGAATGTCTCCTTCAGTGCACCACTGATAAATCCATATTTAGCATCCGTAATAGCCGATTCACAATCCTCATTCATTGTGTCCTGAACACGCTTCGACATCTTATCACGGACATGGAATATCTCATCCGCATTTGGTAATGTCCGCACAATGCGCTCAATGTCAGGATCATTCTCCAACAATTTAATGGATAGGAAACGGGTAGAATATTTATGACGGATAAATTCGTTTTTGGACACTTCACTTTTTACAGCTTCAATCGCTTTTTCGATATCAGGACCATGATTGATATGAATATGCCGGAAGACACGCCCCGTCTTTTTATGTTCACGTACATAATCTTCCAAATGCTCTTCCTCGTGGTTCTTACGATCTTCCAGAGAATCATGCCATTCGGTCAAATCCTTAAGAACTTCCGGATTCATATTTCCCTGTTTATCAAAGAAGTCTACTCCTTCATACAGATTGATAACAACATGAAACAAGGTATCCAATCCACGATTTTTCTTACTGACAGTAGGCAACATCGGCACCCCGAACAACTTACTCAACAGATGATAATCCAATGTATTTCCACTGGCTTCCAACTCATCATAAATATTCAGAGCTACCACCATGCGGACATTCATATCTATCAATTGAGTAGTCAGATATAAGTTTCGCTCCAGATTAGAGGAATCGACTACATTAATAATCACGTCCGGAGTTTCATCGATAATATGACGACGCACATAGATTTCTTCCGGCGTATAAGCAGACAAAGAATAAGTTCCCGGCAAATCGACAATACGGAAATGATAGCCTTCGAAATCAAAATAACCTTCTTTGGCATCCACGGTTACGCCGCTGTAGTTTCCAACATGCTCATGAGCACCGGATGCAAGATTAAATAAAGAAGTCTTGCCACTGTTCGGGTTTCCGACCAAAGCAACATTAATGGTACGGCGTTTACCTAACGCCAACCGTTTCATATCTTCTTCTTTTACTGAAAGGTCTTCAGGCAATCCTTCATGATAAACGGTCTTCTCGGCCAGTTTCTTTGCTTCCTCTTCGCTGATAACTTCGATCATTTCAGCCTCCTGACGACGAAGAGAAATTTCATAACCTAAAACTTTATATTTTATGGGATCTTTTAGCGGAGCATTCAACAGCACTTCAACCGTTTTACCTTTAATGAAGCCCATCTCCACAATACGTTTACGAAAACCACCGTGCCCCAATACCTTTACAATAACACCTTTTTCTCCTGTTTTTAATTCGGACAAACGCATAACTCTCAAAATTTTCGGCAAAGATAATTCATAACTTCGGAGCATGCAAATTATTTAGAATGTTTTTAAATAGCAGCTTTTTTCATCCTCTAAAAGATTCAGAAAAAATAAAAAAACTTATTGATAAACTCGTATCTTTGCAGGTATGATACAACAACGCGTTACAAAATATATAGAAAAAGAACATTTGTTCTCACCGGATGATAAAATCCTGATCGCATTGAGTGGTGGCGCCGACTCGGTGGCATTACTATATATTCTGCATACAGCAGGCTATCATTGCGAAGCCGCACATTGTAATTTCCACCTGCGAGGCAAAGAATCAGACCGGGACGAGCTATTTGTCCGCCAACTTTGCGAAAGAATGGAAATCCATTTACATACCATTGATTTCAACACGACCCAATATGCAACGGAAAAACATATTTCGATTGAAATGGCCGCACGGGAACTCCGCTACCAATGGTTCGAGAAAATTAGAAAAAAATGTCAGGCAGATGTTGTCGCTGTGGCCCATCACCAGGATGATAGCATAGAAACTATACTACTTAACCTGATTCGGGGAACAGGAATTACCGGTCTGTTAGGAATCCGCCCCCGTAATGGAGCCATCGTACGCCCTCTGCTTTGTATCAACCGGGAAGAAATAATTCGTTACCTGCAAAACATCGGACAAGATTATGTGACAGACAGCACCAATCTGGAAGACGAATATACCCGTAATAAAATCCGGCTCAACTTCCTTCCCCTCATGCAGGAAATTAATCCGTCAGTCAAAAACACTCTGGTAGATACGAGTAATTATCTAAATGATGTAGCCACTATATATAATAAATGTATAGAGGAAACTAAAAAGAAAATCATTACGGCAGAAGGTATCAGAATCTGTGATTTGGTAAAGGAACCGGCACCCGAAGCCATCTTATTCGAAGTCCTGCATCCTCTAGGATTCAATTCCGCACAAATCAAAGATATCGCTCACTCGCTTCATAGCCAACCGGGCAAGCAATTCTGTAGCAAAGAATGGAGAGTGATAAAAGACAGAGAATTTCTATTAATAGAAACTGCGGAATCTAAAAATGAGACTCTTCCTCCTTTTCAAATCATCAAAGAGGAAAGAGAATACACCCCGGATTTTCTCATTCCACGTGAAAAGGAAATAGCCTGTTTTGATGCCGACAAACTGAATGGAGAAATTCATTACCGAAAATGGCAGCCGGGAGACACTTTTATTCCTTTTGGAATGAAAGGAAAGAAAAAAATAAGCGATTATCTGACCGACCGCAAATTTTCTATCAGCCAAAAAGAACGCCAATGGGTACTCTGCTGTGGAGAACATATCGCATGGCTGATAGGCGAACGAACAGACAACCGCTTTCGTATTGATAAAACGACTAAGCGTATCGTGATTTACAAAATAGTTTGAGGCAACTTCTGTTTCTTGAAGCAATCTGATAACAAAGCTGCAAAAGGGGTATCGTATACCCTTGCTTTTCTTACGCAAGCTTTTACACAGGCGCAACATTTGATACATTTAGCCTCATCCGTATGTAGCTCGTCCCCTTTCGTTATAGCCCCTGCCGGACAACGGACCACACATAATCCGCAATGGGTACACAAATCCTCATCTTCCACCCAAGGAGCGCGGGGAAGCGGTGTCCCACTTTTACGTAACTTGATGACTTTCCTCAAAAAACGGAACAAAGGAAAGAATGGCTGACTCGGACGTTTGATAGCACGTACATCCACCGGATAAAGGGTATCCATACTATCAGCTGTCTGTATTTTTTCCATGATTTTCTTCCCAAACTCCCCAGCAAAAGCTAAATCCGATTCATCTGGACGTCCCACTGCAATCGGGTATTTATCGGTACTATATGAATGTTCTCCAATAAAAGTTGCCCCGGCAATTACTTTAAATCCGTGAGGAATAGCAAAAGCATCCAGTTCCATTAAAGCTTTTTCATAAGCGCGATTTCCGTAAACCACTACCAAAACGGTAGGAGTATCCACTCCACGGATATACTGCAAACGTTCCATTGCCAAAGGAGCGACATGTCCTCCATACACAGGCACTACAATAATAGCCAAAGAAGATGTAGGAATCACAATTTCATCCGCAATCTGCTGCGTTACATTAATAGGAAAAATATTTTTTATGCCCGTCCCGTGAACAATCGCCTCCGCAACTTGTTTAGATGTGTGTGTAGGCGAAAAATAAATTAAATGAGCTTCATTTACTGTCATACTATTTTCTTTTATGTAGCAAAGATACACTTTTACGTGGAAAAAAATGTTTGATTGTTCATGAAACCAAAAAAAATTATTATCTTTGCCCCGTTGAAACATTCTACGATTCAACATATACATCCCTAATTCAGAATAAAAAACAAAACGTATGCTCGCATATCTGTAGCCATGAGCTGTAGTAATGCTGTCCATAATTCAGCAAAAAAAAGAAATATTAATAACTTACCATACTATATGTATAACATTATCCAATTAAACGACAAAAATCTGTCGGAACTTCAAGTTATTGCCAAAGAGTTAGGCATAAAAAAAGCAGACTCATACAAAAAAGAAGACCTTGTTTATAAAATACTCGATGAACAGGCCATTGTAGGAGCTACAAAGAAAGTTGCCGCAGATAAGCTAAAAGAAGAACGCAAAAATGAAGAACAAAAGAAAAAGCGTTCACGGGTAGCTCCTACCAAAAAAGAAGACAAAGTGGTTTCCGCAACAAAGAGTGAAGAGGCTAACAAGACAAAAGAGACCGCTCCTGTAAAAGCTGCACCACAACCTTCCAAGAAAGAAGAAAGTACAAACAAAGAAAAAGAAACTGTTGTTGTAGAAGCTAAAGCGGAAAACACTGCTACTCCCAAGCGTAAAGTAGGCCGTCCTCGTAAGAGCTCTGATGCAGAAGAGAAAAAAGAAGTAGAAAATGCAAAACCGGCAGCACCCAAAGTAGTGGAACCTAAACCTGTTGTTGCAGAGAAAGCTACTGGTGCTACGGAAAAGCCAGCTCCGGTACAACAGCAAACAGCTGAGAAGAAAGCAAAAAACAAACCTGCTGCAGAAGCAAATAAACCTGTTGCAGAAACAAATAAACCGGCTACTGAACCTAACAAACCTGTTGTAGAGAAAAAGGTAATAGATAAACCACAAAAGAAAGCTGCACCCGTTATCGACGAGGAAAGTAATATCTTATCCAGCGTTGACGACGATGATTTTATTCCAATCGAAGATCTGCCTTCTGAAAAAATAGAGCTTCCTACCGAATTATTCGGAAAATTCGAAGCTACTAAAACAGAATCAGCACAGACAGCACCGGAACAGCCATCTCATCCTCAACAGCAACAACAATCTCAACAGCAGCAGTCCCAGCAGCAACGTCCGCGTATTGTTCGCTCACGCGACAATAACAACGGTAATAACAATGCTAACAACAATGGAAATAATGGCAATAACGCCAATAATAATTTCCAGCGTAACAACAATAACCAGAATCAGGTTCAGAACCCAAATCAGAATCAGAACCAGAACCAAAACCAACAACGCTCACCGATGCCACGTGCCGCTCAGCAGAACAATGCGGGTGAAAATCTTCCGGTACAACAGCAGCAGGAACGTAAGGTTATTGAACGCGAAAAGCCTTATGAATTCGACGATATTCTCAACGGAGTAGGTGTTCTGGAAATTATGCAGGATGGATACGGATTCCTCCGTTCTTCCGACTATAACTACCTTTCTTCTCCGGATGATATTTACGTATCACAATCTCAAATCAAACTATTTGGTCTGAAAACCGGTGATGTAGTAGAAGGAGTTATCCGTCCACCCAAAGAAGGAGAAAAATATTTCCCATTGGTAAAGGTTTCGAAGATCAACGGACGTGATGCAGCTTTCGTTCGCGACCGTGTTCCTTTCGAACATCTGACACCTCTCTTCCCGGATGAAAAGTTTAAACTTTGCAAAGGCGGTTATTCAGACTCTATGTCTGCCCGTGTCGTCGATCTTTTCGCTCCTATCGGTAAAGGCCAGCGTGCATTGATCGTTGCCCAGCCAAAGACAGGTAAGACCATCTTAATGAAAGATATCGCAAACGCTATCGCAGCCAACCACCCGGAAGTTTACATGATTATGCTGCTGATTGACGAACGCCCGGAAGAAGTAACAGACATGGCGCGCAGCGTTAATGCAGAAGTAATTGCTTCTACTTTCGACGAACCGGCAGAACGCCACGTAAAAATTGCAGGTATCGTATTGGAAAAGGCAAAACGTCTGGTAGAATGTGGTCACGACGTAGTTATCTTCCTTGATTCTATTACTCGTCTGGCTCGTGCATACAATACAGTATCTCCTGCATCCGGTAAAGTTCTTTCCGGTGGTGTGGATGCAAATGCACTTCATAAACCTAAACGCTTCTTCGGTGCTGCCCGTAATATTGAAAACGGTGGTTCACTGACTATTATTGCTACCGCATTGATCGATACCGGTTCTAAAATGGACGAAGTTATCTTCGAAGAATTCAAGGGTACAGGTAACATGGAGTTGCAGCTCGACCGCAACCTGTCCAACAAACGCATCTTCCCGGCAGTCAACATTACCGCATCCAGCACTCGTCGCGACGACCTGTTGCTTGATAAAACAACCCTTGACCGCATGTGGATATTGCGCAAATATCTTGCCGACATGAATCCGATCGAAGCAATGGACTTTGTTAAAGACCGTCTGGAAAAAACCAGAGACAACGACGAATTCCTGATGAGCATGAACAGCTAATCAACAGCAAACTTATAAATGAACGGTGAACAAACTGCGCCATAACAAGTGCAGTTTATTCACCGTTTTCTTTTTCGGTAACCCATTTTATGACTTATCACCTGCCGTTTATCACTTATCATTCAACTCCCATCACCGATAGTTACCCCTAACCGCTTGCCACACCTTTCATTTTTGTACAAAATACTTTCATTTGCGTCCAAAACTACTACCTCGCCCTTTTTTACGTTTCCTTTTTTCCTACTTTTGCTTCCAAATCAAATATTACTTAATTCTAACCAGTAATGAAAACTATTTATCCATTCATGGGATTAGCCCTGTGCAGCGTGACAGCGCAGGCCCAAGAAAAGCCCAATTTCCTGATTATCCAGTGCGACCATCTGACACAACGCGTTGTGGGAGCTTACGGACAAACACAAGGCTGCACCCTCCCTATTGACGAAGTCGCTTCACGAGGAGTTATCTTCTCCAATGCTTATGTAGGCTGCCCTCTCAGCCAACCCTCACGCGCTGCTTTATGGAGTGGCATGATGCCTCATCAAACCAATGTACGTTCCAACTCCAGCGAACCTATCAACCCACGTATTCCCGAAAATGTACCGACATTAGGAAGTCTTTTTTCTGAAAACGGTTACGAAGCCGTACACTTCGGAAAAACGCATGACATGGGTTCACTTAGAGGATTCAAGCATAAAGAACCAGTAGCCAAGCCATTCACTGATCCGGAATTCCCGGTCAATAACGACAGCTTCCTGGATGTAGGAACATGCGAAGACGCTGTTGCTTATCTAAGTAATCCGCCGGAAGAACCATTCATCTGTATCGCAGATTTTCAGAACCCTCACAATATCTGTGGATTTGTAGGAGCGAACGAAGGAGTACATACCGACCGCCCCATTAGCGGAACCCTTCCGGAACTACCAGCCAATTTCAATGTAGAAGACTGGAGCAATATCCCTAAACCTGTACAATACATCTGCTGCAGTCATCGCCGCATGACCCAGGCCTCTCATTGGAATGAAGAGAATTACCGTCATTACATTGCTGCTTTCCAACACTATACCAAGATGGTTTCCAAGCAAGTAGACAGCGTATTGAAAGCACTTTACTCCACTCCTGCCGGAAAAAACACAATCGTTATTATCATGGCTGACCATGGTGATGGGATGGCTTCACACCGCATGGTGACCAAACACATCAGCTTCTACGATGAAATGACCAACGTACCGTTTATCTTTGCAGGTCCCGGCATCAAACAACAGAAAAAGCCCATAGACCAAGTATTGACACAGCCTACACTGGATCTTCTGCCTACCCTTTGTGATTTGGCAGGAATTCCTGTTCCGGCCGAAAAACCGGGAATCAGCCTTGCACCTATATTAAAAGGAGAGAAACAGAAAAAAACTCACCCTTATGTCGTTTCCGAATGGCATAGCGAATATGAATATGTCGTTACTCCCGGACGTATGGTACGCGGACCGAGATACAAGTACACTCACTATCTGGAAGGTAACGGAGAAGAGCTATATGATATGAAAAAGGATCCGGGAGAACGCAAGAATCTCGCCAAAGACCCTAAATACAGTAAAGTCCTCGCCGAACACCGTGCCATGCTTGATGATTACATCGCCCGCACCAAAGACGATTACCGGAGTTTGAAAGTAGATGCCGATCCACGATGCAGAAACCATACTCCCGGCTACCCCAACCACGAGGGCCCTGGGGTACGAGAGATACTCAAAAGAAAATAAATTATAAAAAAGAGTGAAGATTTCTTTGTAATCTTCACTCTTTTTAGTTCTTTTGCAGATAAACTTACAAGCAAGCAATTCTTATATCAGGTGAAAAAACACAGACGTCATATAATTGCAATAGTCGTAACCGCATTAATATCGGTCACCTTATATGCTGCACGTACAAATTCAGATCGTCTTTCTTTATTACAACCTTTACTTGAATACAATCATCCATTTAGTCCGGACGCCCCTGTCGACAGCATCATTGCCTGGGAAAAACTTTTAGAACCGGAATTACAAAAGGAACAACAATACCCACTCCTATTCCAGATAAATCTGCTGACCGTTCAAGCCTTAATCACAGAAGGCAACATCAGTCTCGCCATCAACCAGGCCAATCAGATGTACCAGAAAGCCAGAGAAATGGACTATCCTTTGGGAACAGCACTCGCATTACACGCCATTGGAAATACCTATTTAAGTTCGTCAACACCACAAGTTGCCATCAAATCGTATAAGGAAGCATTAGAAATCATTCAGAAACTCCCTCATGCCAACCAATATATCAAAACGATCTTGTCCCAATTTATCCTGACGAAGCTCAACTATCACCAAATGACAGATATAGAAGACAATATCCGGGAACTCGAATCTGTTATCAACAAGGATACGAATCCCCAAGACGATTTCCACCTTGTTTATTGTCAGGCATTCTATCGCATCCAGATGCATCATCTTCCGGAAGCATTAAACTATATACGACAAACCGAACAAATCAGCCGGCAACACCAGTACCCATATTTTCATTTAATGATTAAATACCTGTATTCACGCTACTACACTGAATCCAAAGAATACACGCAGGCACTAACCACACTTGACGAATTACTTTCGCATACCAAAGCAGCCAACTCATACAGATCCCTGCAAGTACTGAAAGATCGTGCACACATACTTACACTAATGGGAAACAGCAAGGAAGCATGTGAAGCTTATGAAATATTCAATACGTACAAAGACTCTTTGGACGCAATGAATTATATTCGCCAAATCAATGAATTGCACACCCTCTACCAAATAGATAAAAATGAACTGGACAACTTAAACAGACAGAAGACAATCCTCTACTGGAGCTGGTTCACCATCCTATTCATAGTCATACTGATTGTATTTTTCATCCTTTTGGTCAGACGAGGAAATAAAAAACTGCGCCAATCACAGCAGGAACTGGAAAAAGTGAAAAAGCAAGAAGAAAATTCCATCCGGACAAAGAGCCTTTTCCTTTCCAACATGAGCCATGAAATTCGCACGCCGCTCAATGCGTTGTCCGGCTTCTCCTCCATCCTGACGGAAGAATCCATCGACAACGAGACCCGGAAACAGTGTAGCGATATTATTCAGCAAAATTCAGAACTGTTACTCAAGCTGATTAACGACGTAATCGACTTGTCCAGTCTCGAAGTAGGCAAGATGAAATTCAAATATGAGCGATGTGATGCAGTGGCAATATGCAGAAACGTTATCGACATGGTTGAGAAAATAAAACAAACGAATGCTAACGTCCGTTTTTCGACCTCTCTCCATTCATTAGAATTGACGACAGACAATGCAAGGTTACAACAATTATTAATCAACCTTCTCATCAATGCAACCAAATTTACTCCGCAAGGTTCCATCACCATGGAACTGGAAAAACAGACAGAAGACATAGCACTGTTTTCCGTGACCGACACCGGTTGCGGTATCTCTCCGGAGAATCAGAATAAAATATTCAACCGTTTTGAGAAACTGAATGAAAATGCTCAAGGGACAGGACTCGGTCTGTCTATCTGCCAACTCATTATCGAGCAGCTGGGCGGCAAAATATGGATTGACTCCAATTATGAGGAAGGAGCCCGTTTCCTGTTCACACACCCCATTTACCATGAGCAACAAGGAAAGGAGGAAGCCGAATGAAACAAGTCCTGCTCCTGATCCTTCTATTATGCTGCACCCTCACCGGAAAAGCCAGCACCGAGATTGTTTTGGAATCCGACAGCCTGATAAAGGTGTTGGAAACATTACCGTACGATACGACACGGCTGAATGTTCTCAATCAAATCATCAGAATAGAACAAAACAACCAGCAATGTATCCAATATTCGGATGTATTAATGAAAGAAGCATTGCAACTGGGAAATGACAAATATGCCGGTCTGGCTGCTTACTACCATATTTTATACTATTACAATCGTAATAATCAAGACAGTGTAGCCAAATGGCTCACCATAATGGAGCCTCATGCCCGGAAATCAGATTTATGGAATTACTTCTTTGATGCCAAACGTTTCCAGATAGACCTGTACACATTCAACGAACAATACGAACTTGCTATCAACGAATCTCAAAAGATGCAACAGCAAGCCTCCCAAATGAATAGTAACCGGGGTAGTATGGCTGCCTATCAATGCTTGAGTAATGCATATATCGGCAGCCAGCGCTGGGATAAAGGAATAGAAGCACTGGAGGCTGCCTACCAGCTACTCACTCCGACAGAAAATCCGGTGGTCCGTATCTCGGTATTGTCACAGTTAGTATCCGTTGTCAAAGAAAAGAAGGATAATAAAAAACTACTCAAATATTTGCAGGAACTGGAAAACACTCTTCATAACCACATCAGTGCAAACCCATCCTTAAAAGCGGGATTTGCCGATGTATACCTGTTCAATGAACTGTTCTACAGCTATTATTACCTGAATACCCATCAGCCGCAACAAGCCTATGAACATCTCGTAAAATCTAAAGAATATCTGGACGAGAATACTTATTTCATGTATAAAGTACTCTATTTCGACACATTTGCCAAATATTACCAGGCAATTGGAGCCTACCAACAGGCATCGGATTATATCGACACGACACTGACGATGTTGAAGAAAGACTTCACAAGCGACTATGCCGAACAGCTACTCGAAAAGGCCAGAATATGGAAACAGGCAGGGCAAAGCGGAAAAGCCATCCCCCTGTATGAGCAGGCACTTGCCATCAAAGACTCGACAGCCACTGTACTCTCAAACAATCAGATGGCACAGATACAAAGCAAATACAATATCGAAAAAACAGAACTGGATCAAAAAAGGGAAAACAACCGGATCCAGCTCACCTATCTGATCTTTATATTTGTTATCCTGATTCTGCTTTTTATCTTTATGGCACGACTCTTTATGGTACGGAAGGCACTCAAATACGCGGAAAACGAAATCCGGAAAACAACAGAAAACGTGCGGAAGACCAATGAAATAAAAAATCGCTTCCTGTCCAACATGAGCTATAACATCCGTACCCCACTCAACAATGTGGTCGGTTTCTCACAACTCATAGCCAGCGAACCCAATATAGACAAGGAAATAAGGCAAGAATACTCAAACATCATCCACAAAAGTTCGGAGAAGTTAATGAGACTTGTCAATGACGTTCTCGACTTATCCCGTTTGGAAGCTCAGATGATGAAGTTCCAGTTGCAAGACTATGATGCCACTACCCTATGCAAGGAAGCATGCAGCATGGCGCAGATGAGGAACGAAGAAACAGGTATCCAGATTGAATTTTCCAGCGAAACGGACGCCCAAATTCATACCGATATAATGCGACTGACACAGGCCTTGATTAGCGTACTGGTGTACCCACAAGAACACCGGCAAGCACGAATCATCCGGTTCACATTAAGCCAGAATGAAGACATGCTTTGTTTCCGGATCACTAATTCACCTTTGGCAGACCATGCATTCGTATCACAGGAAACCATCATCCGGCATGATATCAACCTGTTGTTACTAAAACATTTCGGAGGAAACTATCTCGTCAACGATAAAACTCCCGGAGGTCCGGAAATTGTTTTCATCTACCCCATCGTTTCCGAATCGAAATAAAGCACTATCTTTGCAAAGTGTAAACTTAAACACTTAATTATGTACACCAACAAACAGATTTGGAGTGTCAGTTATCCGATACTACTAAGCTTGCTGGCACAAAATGTCATCAATGTCACCGACACAGCATTCCTCGGACACGTGAGTGAAGTAGCCCTTGGAGCATCAGCTATGGGCGGGTTATTCTATATATGCGTATTCACCATCGCATTCGGATTCAGTACCGGTTCGCAGATAGTCATCGCACGACGCAATGGCGAAGGACGCTATTCGGATGTCGGTCCCGTCATGATTCAAGGAATCATGTTCCTGTTCGTCATGGCCCTGCTGCTATTCGGATTCACCAAAGCATTCGGTGGAAACATCATGCGTTTGCTGGTTTCTTCAGAATCCATCTACGAAGGAACGATGGAATTTCTGGACTGGCGTATTTACGGATTCTATTTCTCTTTTATCAATGTCATGTTCCGGGCATTGTACATCGGCATTACACGCACTAAAGTGCTAACCATCAATGCTATTGTCATGGCATTAACTAATGTCGTACTGGACTATGCATTAATTTTCGGAAAGTTCGGTTTGCCGGAAATGGGTATCAAAGGGGCTGCTATTGCTTCCGTATTGGCAGAAGCCTCCTCCATTCTCTTTTTCGTCATCTATACGTATGCCACGGTCGATTTAAAGAAATACGGTATGAACCGCCTGCGCACATTCGACCCAGCATTGCTGATGCGGATTCTTAGTATCTCCTGCTTCACCATGCTGCAATATTTCCTGTCGATGGCTACCTGGTTCGTTTTCTTCGTAGCCGTAGAACGGTTGGGACAACGGGAACTGGCGATTGCCAATATCGTCCGGAGTATTTATGTCGTATTGCTGATTCCGGTCAACGCACTGGCTACGACTACCAACAGCCTTGTCAGCAATGCTATTGGTGCAGGAGGCATCCAGCACGTGATGCCGCTCATTAATAAAATTGCGCGTTTCTCCTTTTTCATCATGCTGGGGTTAGTAGCGGTATCGGCACTGTTTCCGCAATTCCTGCTCTCCATTTACACTAGTGAAGCTGCGCTCATTACGGAATCCGTACCCTCGGTATATGTAATTTGTTGCGCCATGCTTATCGCATCCGTAGCCAACGTGGTGTTTAACGGTATCTCCGGAACAGGAAATACACAGGCAGCCCTGTTGCTCGAAACGATTACAATTATCATCTACGGATCATACATCATTTTCATCGGAATGTGGCTGAAAGCACCGATCGAAATTTGCTTTACGATTGAGATTGTGTATTATAGCTTGCTGTTGATAACAAGTTATATTTATCTCAAAAAAGCAAAATGGCAGAATAAAAAGATATAAATACAAGAGATTTTTGTACATTTGCAAGCTCAAATAAAGAGTAGACGGAAAAGTCCCTCTTTCGGCCAAGTAAATTGTAATTAGTAATTCGTAATTAAATAACTATGTTCGATAATTTAAGTGAAAGACTAGAACGGTCATTCAAGATTCTGAAAGGTGAAGGCAAAATCACCGAAATCAACGTGGCGGAGACGCTGAAAGACGTACGTAAAGCACTTCTCGACGCCGACGTAAACTACAAGGTGGCAAAGAATTTCACGGATACAGTGAAAGAAAAAGCGCTTGGCCAGAACGTTCTTACGGCTGTGAAGCCAAGCCAATTGATGGTGAAAATCGTGCATGATGAACTTACACAATTGATGGGTGGAGAGACAGCCGAGATCAACATCGACGCCCGTCCGGCAGTTATCCTGATGTCAGGTTTGCAGGGTTCGGGCAAGACCACCTTCTCCGGTAAACTGGCACGAATGCTGAAAACCAAGAAGAACCGTAAGCCATTATTGGTGGCTTGTGACGTTTACCGTCCGGCAGCTATCGAACAGTTACGTGTATTGGCAGAACAGATTGAAGTACCGATGTACTGCGAACTGGACAGCAAGAATCCGGTAGAAATCGCACAACACGCCATTCAGGAAGCCAAAGCCAAAGGATACGACCTCGTTATCGTCGATACAGCCGGACGTCTGGCAGTAGACGAGCAGATGATGAACGAGATCGCCGCTATCAAAAAAGCAATCAACCCGGACGAAATTCTGTTCGTGGTAGACTCCATGACCGGTCAGGACGCTGTAAACACAGCTAAAGAATTCAATGAACGTCTGGACTTCAACGGTGTGGTACTGACCAAACTCGATGGTGATACCCGCGGTGGTGCGGCTCTTTCTATCCGTTCGGTAGTGAACAAACCGATTAAATTCGTAGGTACAGGTGAAAAGCTGGAAGCAATCGATCAGTTCCACCCTGCCCGTATGGCCGACCGTATTCTCGGTATGGGTGACATCGTTTCATTGGTAGAACGCGCACAGGAACAATACGATGAAGAAGAAGCCAAACGCTTACAGAAGAAAATTGCCAAAAACCAATTCGACTTCAACGACTTCCTTAGCCAGATTGCACAAATCAAGAAAATGGGTAATCTGAAAGACCTCGCTTCCATGATTCCGGGAGTAGGAAAAGCAATCAAAGATATTGATATTGACGACAATGCTTTCAAGAGCATCGAAGCCATCATTTATTCCATGACTCCGGCAGAACGTTCCAATCCGGAAATACTGAACGGTTCACGCCGTACGCGTATCGCCAAAGGTAGCGGAACGACTATCCAAGAAGTGAATCGCCTATTGAAACAGTTCGACCAGACACGCAAAATGATGAAAATGGTGACTAGCAGCAAAATGGGTAAGATGATGCCTAAGATGAAAAAGTAATCATTCTGTAGATCCAAATCTAATGATAAGTAAAAAGAGGGAGTTTCGGCTCCCTCTTTTTTTTATCCCCCCCATCTCTTGACAAAAATTCCAATCCCTTTGGAGAGTTCAGTTATTTATTTTACTTTTGTCCATCACCAATAAATACTCTGAAAATATGACTCTGATAGACGGAAAAGCAATTTCCGAACAAGTAAAACAAGAGATTGCAGCCGAAGTAGCCGAAATGGTGGCTCATGGCGAAAAACGCCCGCACCTGGCCGCTATTCTTGTAGGACACGATGGTGGTAGCGAGACTTATGTAGCTGCCAAAGTAAAAGCCTGTGAAGTATGTGGATTCAAGTCTTCCCTCATCCGTTATGAAAGTGACGTGACCGAAGAAGAACTGCTTGCCAAAGTACGTGAACTAAACGAAGACAACGACGTGGACGGCTTTATCGTACAACTTCCCTTACCCAAGCATATCTCCGAACAGAAAGTAATCGAAACAATTGATTACCGTAAAGACGTAGACGGTTTCCATCCGATCAACGTAGGCCGTATGTCCATCGGGCTTCCGTGTTATGTATCCGCTACTCCCAACGGCATCCTCGAATTGTTGAAACGTTATAACATAGAAACTTCCGGAAAAAAGTGCGTCGTACTCGGACGCAGCAATATTGTCGGCAAACCGATGGCTGCCCTGATGATGCAGAAAGCCTATCCGGGCGATGCCACAGTAACCGTATGCCACAGCCATAGCAGAGACCTGGTAAAAGAATGTCAGGAAGCTGATATTATTATCGCTGCTTTGGGACAACCGAACTTTGTAAAAGCCGAAATGGTGAAAGAAGGCGCGGTAGTTATTGACGTAGGTACTACCCGTGTGCCGGATGCAACCAAGAAATCAGGTTTTAAACTGACCGGCGACGTGAAGTTTGAGGAAGTTGCACCGAAATGCTCATTCATCACTCCCGTACCGGGCGGTGTTGGACCAATGACGATTGTATCGTTAATGAAAAATACACTCTTAGCTGGTAAGAAAGCTATTTATCAATGAGACATACCCTGTTTCTGATGATTTTGCTTCTCTCTTTGTCCTGCACCTCCCGGTCGCAGGCAAAGAGAGATTCTATCATTGACACCCTGTCGGACAGCCTTTCCGACAGCATCTTCCCCACCGACACCCTACGCCTCCTTTTCGTAGGTGACCTCATGCAACATCAGGGACAAATCAACGCTGCACGAACATCAACCGGCTATGATTACTCCACATGCTTTGCGTATGTCAAAGAAGAAATAAAGAAAGCCGACCTCTCCATCGCCAACCTGGAAGTGACATTAGGAGGCAAACCTTACAAAGGTTATCCTGCTTTCAGCGCGCCGGACGAATTTCTGACCGCAATTCACGATGCAGGTTTCAATGTTTTAGTGACTGCCAACAACCACAGTCTCGATCGTGGTAAATCCGGACTGGAGAGAACCATTCAATTAATAGACTCTTTAAAGGTTCCACACGCAGGCACGTATATCAACGCTGATGAACGCGAAAAGAAATATCCTCTTTTATTAGAAAAGAACGGATTCCGCATCGCCCTGCTCAACTACACGTATGGAACAAACGGCATCCCCGTTACCCCTCCTAATATCGTGAACTATATCGATACAGCCATCATCGCCAAAGATATTGAAGAGAGTAAAGCAATGAAGCCGGATGCTATCATAGCTTGTATGCATTGGGGAATCGAATACCAGTCACTCCCGGACAAAGAGCAAAAATTCCTCGCCGACTGGCTGATTGAAAAAGGAGTAAACCATATCATCGGCTCCCATCCTCACGTAGTTCAGCCCATCGAAGTTCGCACAGACAGCCTGACGAATGACAAACATCTCGTAGTCTATTCGCTGGGAAATTATATTTCCAATATGTCCGCCCGCCGCACTAACGGAGGACTGATGGTAAGAATGGAATTAGTAAAAGACAGCACTGTCCGCCTCAATAATTGTGATTATAGTTTGGTATGGACAGCCCGTCCCATTCAATCAGGAAAAAAAAATCATCAATTGCTCCCAGTCAATTTGCCGATTGATTCAATTCCTTTACAAGCACGTAACTCTCTGAAAATCTTTGTAAATGATGCGCGAACCCTTTTCAGCAAGCACAATCGGGGAATAAAAGAATATACTTTTTTCGAAAAAAAATAGCAGAATCTTTTGGAAATTAGAAGATAATATCTATCTTTGCACCGCGTTAGAGAAACGCAAACATGGTGGATGTAGTTCAGTTGGTTAGAGCGTCAGATTGTGGTTCTGAATGTCGCCGGTTCGAGTCCGGTCTTCCACCCAACAAAAACCCTTGTAAGTTAAATACTTATGAGGGTTTTCTGCTTTCAGGAAATAGGCATCTTAGAGAGCAAATCATGCTAAATCCTACCTAATATTCCTTGTTGTTGGTCTATTGTTGACCCCCAATTAAGTAAGTTAAAATGCTAACAAATAATACATAAATCTTTCCGTTTAACCCATAAACCAAATATATTCTCTATATTTGTGTAGCATTTGCATTAAAAGAACATAGTATATCATGGAAAATGAAAAGAAATTAACCCGCTCTTCCAATCGAATGATTGCAGGTGTATGTGCCGGAATAGCCGAATATTTCGGATGGGATGCTACTTTATTGAGAATAGTATATATATTGGCTACATTCTTCACTGCTTTCGCCGGAGTGATTATATATATTATCTTGTGGATTGTCATGCCGGGAAGAAAACCTTCAGACGGATATGAAGACCGCATGAATCAACGCCTACATTGATATGAAAATCAAGAATATCGACCATATCGTCATACCGGTGTCCGATATAGATAAAAGCCTACATTTCTACACAGAAGTCCTGGGAATGGAAGCCGATACAAGCAACCAACGCTTTGCCGTCAAGTTCGGTAATCAGAAAATCAATCTTCACGTAGGAAAAGCACAGTTCCTTCCTACTGCCAAGCATCCTGCTTTCGGAAGTGCGGACATCTGTTTACTTACAGAAGGAAACATAGAGGAAATAAAAGTCGAAGTAGAATCCAAAGGAATAGAAATAGAAGTCGGTATAGTCCAGCGTCAAGGTGCGCAGGGTGCCATCCGGAGTATTTATTTCAGAGATCCGGATGGTAATCTGATAGAAGTAAGTACATTAATATAATTCCAGCCCGAACTCATCTTTCAGTTGCATCAATGCCTGATTCTTTTGAGCCATCATCTGGAATTTCTCGACACGTCCCACAGGACGTACTGTTTCTGTTGCCTCACTTACCCGCACTGTCATCATCACTTTACTGTTCTTCAGTCTGCCGCGAAGATAATCCTGCAATTCGGGAATCAAAGCTGTAAAATCCTTTGCAGCAAACTCATTATCAACCACCACTTCAAAAGTAGTTGAGTTGTTAAGCAACGCCGGACGGAGCATCTGCATACGTTTTGCAAGAGCATCCTGTTCTTTCGGCAACTGGCCGGCATACTCCTGCCAATAATAATTCAAATCCCGGTCATTGAACATAAAATCCTCTTCCGGTTGTTGCACCTTAGGAACATAAGTTGTAGCCGCATTCTGCGATACTTGGTCACGCTGCGGATTCTTGATAGATACCCCCAAGCTGGACATCTTCATCACGGGAATTTTTCGTTCTTCCTTGGCAGTCTGAGCAACTCCCGCTCCTTGTGACGGAGCAGACGAAGCCGCACCAGGAGAAGCCGGTGCTCCCGGTTGCACAGCCGCAGAAGCCTGCGGATGCTGGGCAGTAGTGCCATTAGCAGCCTGTGTTGTAACTGAAGACGGAGACGAATGAACTGGAGCCTGCTGAACCTGAGTGCCAGAAGCTACCTGCGGCTGCTGTGCTGCGGCAGGCTGAGTGAATACGGGTTTTATAGTCTTCTTAGGGCCACGCCCACCACTCACGTCATCCCCCTCGGTGGTAAGCTGTGCAACCTGTATCAAGGTCAGTTCTACCAGCAAACGCTTATTTTTGCTGATGCGGTAATTCAAATCGCACTCATTACACAGCTTCATAGCCCGGTACAAGAAAGGTAACGGACATTTCTGCGCCTGTTCCTGATAACGTTGGCGTATGCTCGCTCCCACTTCCAGTAAAGGCAATGTCACCGGGTCTTTCCCGACCAACAAGTCACGGAAATGAGACGACAATCCGGTAATAAAGTGACTTCCGTCAAAACCTTTATTCAATATATCATTGAAAAGCAACAATGCGTCGCTCACCTTGTTTTCGAGGAAGCAATCCGTCAGACGGAAATAATATTCATAATCAAGTACGTTCAGATTATCAATCACACTCTTATAGGTGATATTTCCTCCGGTGAAACTAACCACCTGATCGAAGATAGACAATGCATCACGCATACCACCGTCCGCCTTCATGGCTATCACGTTCAGCGCTTCCGGCTCTGCCGTGATTCCTTCTTTCGAAGCAACATACGACAGATGATTCACCGTATCTTCCACGCTTATCCGGTTAAAGTCATAAATCTGACAACGTGAAAGAATGGTAGGAATAATCTTATGCTTCTCCGTCGTAGCCAGAATAAAAATCGCATGACGGGGAGGTTCTTCCAGCGTTTTCAGGAACGCATTGAAAGCAGATGCCGAGAGCATGTGCACCTCGTCGATGATATATACCTTATACTTACCAATCTGTGGCGGGATACGCACTTGCTCCACCAACTGGCGAATGTCATCCACCGAATTATTAGAAGCAGCATCGAGTTCGTGAATATTATATGACCGCTGTTCGTTGAAAGCTACACATGACTCACACTGATTGCAAGCCTCTCCGTCAGCGGTAGGCGTCATACAATTAATGGTTTTGGCAAAGATACGCGCGCAAGTCGTTTTTCCTACCCCGCGCGGTCCGCAAAACAAATAAGCATGAGCCAGTTTTTGGGTAGCAATTGCATTTTTCAGCGTAGTAGTCAACGCCCGCTGTCCCACCACCGATTCGAACGTGGACGGACGGTATTTACGGGCTGAAACAATATAGTTTTCCATATCCGGGATTCTCTCTGTTTTTGAAATTTCGCTTATTCTGCAAATGTACACAAAAAAAGTGATAAGTAATAAGGGATAAAGAGAGAAGTTTTGAAGCCGAAGCGATAAGTTTTTAAGTTATTAGTTTTATCTTTGCAGATATTAAAAGGAGAAATTATGGGTAAACTAATCAGTATCTGGAGTTTCATATGCAGACGCAAGTACCTCATTACGGTCGTTGCATTTGCTGTTATCATTGGCTTTCTGGACGAGAACAGCCTGGTTCGTCGTTTCGGATATGAACGGGAAATCAGCCAGTTGAAAGAAGAGATAGAAAAGTACCGGGCAGATTACGAAGAGAACACCAAACGTCTCAACGAAATAAGTACCAATCCGGACGCCATCGAACAGATCGCCCGTGAAAAGTATCTGATGAAGAAACCCAACGAAGATATTTACGTTTTTGAAGATTAAAGAATGAAACAATTAGTACCCGCCCTTTTCACCGCAGGCGCCATAATGGCTCTCACCGGAGCAGCTGTGTTTATTACCGGATGGATATACGCTCCTTACATATATACTGTTGGAGCCGGATGTATCGCATTGGCACAAGTGAACACACCCGTCAAAGGAAAGAGCAAAACATTGAAACGCCTGCGTATTCAGCAGATATTCGGCGCACTGGCACTTATCCTGACCGGAGCCTTTATGTTTACCACACGAGGCAATGAATGGATTGCCTGCCTCACAGTTGCTGCCATCCTCGAACTTTACACCGCTTTCCGTATTCCACAGGAAGAAGAAAAAGAAAGGTCATAAAAAAAGCCCGTTCATAGCTTTTCAGTCTTGAACAGGCATCACTTTTTTTAATTCGATAATGTTCCGTCCTTTTATAAAGAACGGAACAGTTTTATATCATTTATTTCTTCACTGGTGAATATCTTGCATTCAACCCGTCAACAATTTCTTTTGTAATATTGAAAGTGCTGTCAGCATAAAGCAGGTTATCGAAACCAGTGTTGCTGAAGATCAGGCTATATCCGTGAGTCTTATTATATTCTTTCAGGAAAGCGTTGATAGAATCGCGGAACTGCAAGCTATTCTTGTTGTTCTCTTCCATCAAACCATTCTGAAGTTTGTTGCTCAACTCTTGCAAATCTTGTTCCAACTTCACCAGACGGTTGTACTCTTGCTGCGCTCTATCTTGTGACAGGAAAGCATTGTTTTCAACTTTCTTCTGAAAATCTTGCTTTTCCTTGTTCAAAGAGGTAGCCTTCTGATTCAATGTCATACGAACGTTTTCGCTCTTCTTTACCATCGCCTCATTCAAGTCAATACAGAAATTGTATTTGGCAAGCAGCGTATCTATTTCAACATAGGCAATTTTCATTCCTGACAGTTCGGCATTAGCCTGAGCCGGAGCATTGGTAGTTTGATTGTCAGTTTTGCCAGCACATTGTGAAAATAAAACGATAAACGCAAGAGCAGCCAAACCGTTCATGAGGTAGTTCATTCTATTCATAATTAATAAGTATTGTTTTTAATAAATTTAATTCATACTATCGTTCAAGGCTTTTTCCAACTCGTTAATAGAAAAACGCGGCTTCTTTTGTGCTTCGCGATCTTGCGACTGTGCGCATCCGATTCCTTTCTGACGCAACGCTTTATTCCCACTCACGTGACCATTCGGGAACTTCCCACCCTTCGTAAAGAATACTTTCACCCCTAATAATACCAGGGAAATAGCAACTATTAACAAAGTTATCAGTATAGTCTCAACCATTTCTATTAATTTTGTGAGTGCAAAGATAGGCTTTAATGAGATATGAGTTCAGATAAGTCAATCAAATTAACCATATTTAGCAATAGAAGAAGCGAAAACAACCCTTCTATTCCTATTATAAAATAGAAACAGCATGGAAAAAAAAGACTTAAAGCCGGCTGGCGTATTCAAGTATTTCGAAGAAATCTGCCAAGTGCCACGCCCTTCGAAGAAGGAAGAGAAAATGATTGCCTACCTGAAGGCATTCGGAGCAAAACATAATCTCGAAACCAAGGTGGACGAAGCCGGTAATGTATTGATTAAAAAGCCCACTACTCCGGGAAAAGAAAATCTTCAAACCGTCGTTCTGCAATCGCATATCGACATGGTGTGCGAAAAGAATAACGATGTTCAACATGACTTCCTCACCGATCCCATCGAAACTGAAATTGACGGTGAATGGCTGAAAGCCAAAGGCACAACCCTCGGAGCCGACAACGGTATCGGTGTAGCTACCGAGCTGGCTATCCTGGCTGACGACAGCATTGAACATGGTCCGTTGGAATGTCTGTTTACTGTAGACGAAGAAACGGGGCTTACCGGAGCTTTTGCCCTACAAGAAGGTTTTATGAGCGGTGACATCCTTCTGAACCTTGATTCGGAAGATGAAGGAGAAATCTTTATCGGATGTGCCGGAGGTATTGACTCCGTTGCAGAATTTACGTATAAAGAGGTAGAAGTTCCCGCCGGATATTTCTTCTTCAAGGTGGAAGTGAAAGGTTTGAAAGGCGGTCACTCCGGTGGTGACATTCATTTGGGACGGGGCAATGCCAACAAAATACTGAACCGTTTTCTTTCACGCATGGCTGGCAGACATGATCTGTACCTTTGTGAAATCAACGGAGGTAATCTGCGTAACGCTATTCCCCGCGAGGCTTATGCAATTTGTGCAGTTCCCGAAGATGCCAAGCATGATGTCCGCACCGAACTGAATATTTTCACCAGCGAAATGGAAGACGAATTATCTGTTGTAGAACCTGACTTAAAGTTGGTACTCGAATCGGAAGCTCCCCGTAAGATAGCTATCGACCAGGATACCACTACCCGCTTATTAAAAGCTCTGTATGCAGCTCCTCACGGTGTATATGCTATGAGCCAGGATATTCCCGGACTGGTGGAAACGTCTACCAATCTGGCATCTGTCAAGATGAAACCGAATCATATCATCCGTATTGAAACCAGTCAGCGAAGCTCGATACTATCCGCACGCAACGATATGGCGAACACGGTTAGGGCCGTATTCCAACTGGCAGGAGCTAATGTTACGTTCGGTGAAGGTTATCCGGGATGGAAACCGAATCCGCACTCGGCTATCCTCGAAGTGGCAGTTGAATCTTACAAGCGTCTATTTGGTGTAGATGCGAAAGTTAAAGCCATCCATGCAGGATTGGAATGTGGTCTGTTCCTTGATAAATATCCAACGCTGGATATGATCTCTTTCGGACCGACACTGACAGGTGTTCATTCTCCTGACGAACGAATGCTTATTCCTACTGTAGAAAAGTTCTGGAAACACCTGTTGGACATCCTGGCACATGTACCTGCCAAGAAGTAGCGGGCAAATAAGTCAACATAAAGAAGAGTATGGTAACAGTCAAAAAAGAATAGCTGTTATCGTACTCTTTTTTACTATGATTTTATCAGGTGTAAGTTTCCTCGCTCCTTCCAATATCATTGCACAAGAGGTTCACAGCAGACAAGCCTCCTCTCAACAAGAAAGAATCTCTTTCCGTGTTGTAAGTTGGAACATAGAAAACCTGTTCGACACACACCACGACAGTCTGAAGAACGATCATGAATATCTTCCCGATGCGATACGTCATTGGAATTATAGCAGATATAAGAAAAAACTGGCTGATGTTGCCCGTGTAATTACTGCTATTGGCGAATGGAATCCTCCCGCATTAGTTGGATTATGTGAAGTAGAAAATGATACAGTGCTTCGTGACCTTACCCGTCGTTCTCCTTTAAAAGAGCTCAGCTATCGTTATGTAATGACCAACTCCCCTGATTTAAGAGGAATTGACGTAGCCTTGCTTTATCAACGGGATCTATTCAAACTATTATCTTCCCGTTCCATCTCCATTCCTCCGTTTAAGCAGCACCGTCCGACAAGAGATTTGCTACACGTCAGCGGGCTTCTACTGGCGGGAGATACACTCGACGTATTTGTCTGCCACTTCCCCAGCCGTTCGGGTGGAGCCAAAGAATCGGAACCTTATCGTTTATATGTAGCTCACATACTGCGTACGGAAGTCGATAGCATTATGAATATTCGTTCTCATCCGCAAGCCATTATCATGGGGGATTTCAACGATTACCCGACGAATCAGTCCATTCTGAAAATACTGAAAGCCGAAGCGCCTCCTGTTAAAACCAATGACCTAGCTTCAACAACCGACTCCGCCAACGCCTCAACAGTTACCCCCTCCTCACTAAAACTATATCATCTACTTGCCCGAAAAGCAAAATCAAAAAACTTCGGTTCTTACAAATTTCGTGGTGAATGGGGATTACTCGACCACTTGATTGTATCAGGCACGCTATTAAATCAATCAAATCACTTTTTCACTAGCGAAGAAAAAGCAAATGTATGCCTTCTCCCTTTTTTACTGAAAGACGACGAAAAATATGGTGACAAAGAACCTTTCCGCACTTATAAGGGAATGAAATATCAAGGAGGCATCAGTGACCATCTTCCTATCTACACAGACTTTGAATTGATTGTATATTAATTATGGCAAACGATAGTAGCCAATATTATCAGGTTATTACAAATAAAGATAGTCAACCATTATCAGAGAAGTACAAACGCCGCTACAGCATACTCTGACAAGAGACTATTCTCACTACGATGAGAAAAAATACTCATCGCCATGAGAAAAATTTCTCATTATAATGAGAATCTTTTCTCATCGTAGTGAGAATACTTGAGAAATATAACGCCTCATCATAGCTTCATAAATTAAATTATCAAACAAGAGTTCCGAACTTCTATTTCTCCATGTCCTCTATGATGCAAATGATGAATTAGTCCGAATACTGATAAACCTTCAAATCGAACTTCGGAACCATTGCCAGCAAATGGTCGAAGATATCCGACTGAATACGCTCGTATTCTTTCCAGACCTTATTGCGGGAGAAGAAATAAACCTGAATAGGTACTCCGTACATCGTAGCTTCTTTCTGACTGATAATCAAATCCAACTCCTGATTGACCACAGGCAGACTACACAAATAGCGTTCAATATATACCCTGTACACTTGAGAATTGGTAGGAACGACTCCTTCTTCCGGCTGATAATCCGCCATTAATGGAATTTCTTTCCGGTAACGGTCCAACATTTCCGGAGTACAGAATTGAAGTGTAGTCAAATCCAAAGTTATACTCTTCATCACCCGTCGTCCTCCCGACTGTGTCATTCCCCGCCAATTCTGAAAAGGACTGCTCACTAATGTATAAGGAGGAATAGTGGAAATGGTATTATCAAAATTCTGGATCTTGACTGTATTCAGCGTTATTTCCTGTACAATGCCATTTGCGTCACCGGAAGGAAGCGTCACCCAGTCCCCCGGACGAACCATATCGTTGGCAGAAAGCTGGATACCCGCCACAAAACCTAATATGGAATCTTTGAATACTAACATTAAAATAGCCGCTGAAGCGCCCAAGCCCGCAAACAAAGTAGCCGGAGACTTATTCACGATAATAGCAATGATTACAATCCCGCCAACAAAGAAAAGAAGCACCTGCAACACTTGGATAAAACCTTTCATCGGGCGGTCTTTCATCGACTCTCTTCCGTCATAGATATCCATTATCATCAACAGAATCCCATTTATAGCCAATAGTAAAGAGAAAATAATATAAATGACGCACGCCTTCTGGGAAATCAGCAACAGCTCTTTTCCACGGATAAAAGCCATCGGCAACAACGAATAAACCAGAAAAGCCGGGATGGTATGAATCAAATTATGAAATACCCTACGCTTCATCAACAATGTATTCCATTGATGAGGTTTACGTCTCGTATACTGTTTCATACCTCCAATAAGAATTGCCTGGCAAAGATAATTCAAAACGATAGCAACCACTATCATCAGTAAAGCCATAATAGTCTCATCAAAACGATCGGCAACTGCCGGATCTATTCCCCAATTAATGAGGGTTTTATTCATCCATTTTCCTAAATCTACTACTAACATAACTTCTGTCTTTTTTTTATAAATAACAGTAAAATATTCATTTGGTTTAGAAAAAAAGAGACTAGTATCCGATTTATCAAGAATCAAGACACCGGTCTCCACTGCTACTCTCTAAGCATATCATTTTTCGATGAGGGCTCCATCAGGGAATCACCATCACCCCTATTTCATTCATATTTACTTTAGCAACGGTAGCATCAGGTGTAGTGGCCTCCAGTTTAATGAAACGTGCCTGTACTTTCTGACTGAAAGCAACCGTCTGTGGCAACGGATTATGCATAATATTGCTGAACTCTCCACTGGCAGGCACTTCTTTCCAGCTCTTACCATCCATGCTTACAAAGAATTGATAACGGAATGCCATCGTCGGCTTTGCCTCCGCTTTTGAAGGCGCGTACGTGAAACTGCTCAATGTTACCGTCTTCCCCAAATCAATCGTTAATGGAGAAGCAGCAACCTGTTTCCATCCGGAACGCGGCAAATTATTCCAGTCTTCTTTCGTTGTTTCTTCCTGCAAAGGTTCTGCATAATAAGCGGCAACCTGACTAACGTAAGCAGTCAACCGGCACTCGTCTATTCTCACCCGGAGCTTATTGGCATTAACTGCCGGAAAGCGCAACATACGTTTATATCCTATCGTCGTACCTTTTCCTACTTCTTTCCAGCCATTATCCATCAAGGCTTCCACAGTAAAAGCCTCTACCCTCTGCCCTTTCGTTATATCTTCCTGCAACATGACCAGATTGATTTCCGATTTGGACTTCAATGCATAGACAGCCTCACCGCCCGAAGTAGTGCTCCAGTATTTTCTTCCGTTTTTCACCCGGTTGTCAGCAAACGTTTGTTGCCGATAATCAGCAAACTCTTTCAACCGCTTGATATCAGCTTCATGAATCAGTCCCCTCCGGTCAGGTGGAATATTCAACAGGAGCACTGAATTATATCCTACCGACTGGAAATAAATATCTGATAAATGCTTCAAAGATTTCACTTTACCATCTTCCTCCGCATGATAGAACCATCCCGGACGGATAGATACGTCGACTTCCGAAGGATACCAGAATAATTCCGTAGCTTTCTCCAATATCTTACGACTTCCCAAATCCTCTGCTTTACTGAAAACACCCAAACGTTTGTTGTTCTCTTGTGAACGGGCATATATACCGGGAGTCAACACAGTTGCGTTCCATTCCGTTTCACGGCCTACTCCTTTCTCGTTTCCGACCCAGCGGACATCATCCCCCATAATTGCCATCACAGCTTTGGGTTGGAGGCGTTGGATGGTTTGGTAAAAAGCGTCCCAGTCATACACTTGCTTCTTTCCGTTCGGACCTTCTCCATTCGCCCCGTCGAACCAGACTTCATGTACTTCACCATAATTGGTGAGCAATTCCGTCAATTGCCGAATAAAAAAATCATTGTAACGGGGAGAGTCTCCATAACATTCCGCATTCCGGTCCCAGGGAGAAAGATATACTCCAAACTTCATATCATATTTGTCACAGGCAGCACGAAGTTCTTTCACTACATCGCCTTGTCCGTTTTTCCAGGGAGAAGAGGCCACGGAATGTTTGGTAGTAGCCGTTGGCCAAAGGCAGAAACCGTCGTGATGTTTTGCAGTCAGAAGCACCATTTTAAAGCCGGCTTCCTTGAGGGTACGTACCCATTGTTCAGCATCCAGTTCCGAAGGATTAAAGAGCGCGGGATCTTCTTTCCCGTCCCCCCATTCACGTCCTGTAAAGGTGTTGATACCAAAATGAAGGAAAGCTGTTAATTCCATTTGTTGCCAAGCGTATTGCTGTGGAGTAGGTACCAGCCGCGCTGCCATATCAACCTTCTGTTCGATAGTTGCACTTTGAGGAAATTCAACATGCTTCACATAGTAATTTTCTTTTTTCTGCGCCTGCGCTCCACTCATGAGAGTAACAGACAATAAAAGAGAGGTTAGTAGTTTATTCATGGTCTATTAATTATTGCAATCGTACAAAGATAAAATAAAGGTGCAGATTTCACGATTCTCATGGAATATTTTCTTACGACATTCCATCCAATCAGTGTAACCCCCACCTTTATATATAATCTAAATAACCTATTGATTTAGTATCTATTTCACCGGATAAAGGGTAAATTCAAAACTCTGTTTCTTTAATGGAACCAAGTATTGCGGTAATACTCCGGGACCACAAGTAGCCGTTCCCACACCTGCCTGTTCAGCATCCAGATGCACTGTCAGCAATCCATCGCGTTCCAGTTCATTGATATGGCGGGCCTTCTCTAATAATACATCCGAGAAAGGAATGATACTAAACTGGAAAGCACGATCCGACTCAACAAAGATACCTTCGCCGGAAGTATCTGCCAACTTCACCCAACGTACATCGGTGCGGTTGCTTGTAGATTGCGGAGCAACATAATAGTGGAACATCCGTTCCGGTGTGGTCTGATATACACCGATTTTACCGGACTGATTGCGGTCAATATAGGTTTCATTATCTCCACGTCCCAAGTAAGAAACCTGATCGTAGGCGTTCGACACACGGAACGTCAATCCCAAGCGTGCCATTGATTTCACGATGGTCGTGTCGGGTTGGAAAGTTGTATGTACTTTCAGTGCACCGTTTCTATCCAGTGAATAAACAAAGTCAGCAATTCCTACCCTTTGCGTTTTTGCATTTAGAATTTCTACACGGGCAGTGGTCGAAGTCTTACTTTCCTTCAATGACACTACTTTCTGGGTCAGACAATCCAATCCCGCATCACGCCACAAGCGTGCGCCGTTCTTATCCCGGTTGTCATTATCCGTTGCCGGGCGGTAAAGGCTCAATGTCAGCGGAGTAGCCAATAATTCTTTGCCGTTCAAGTTCAATGAAGTCAGCGCGCCTGTTTGCTTATCAACGGTGAAAGTCGTTTCACCTGCTTTTTGCGGACGGTAGCCTGTGTAGTTCTTATTACCGGCAAATACAAACTGGTCGTATGCCACCTCCCAATCCTTATCTATCATTGAAGAAGCTTCACGACGGGTCCAGCTGATATTCAAATAAGCCTCACGGACTGTATTCGGAAGTTTTACAGCCCCCAAAGTAACATCAACAGTAGCGTGTGGTGCACAATCAACCGTTTTTGTACCTTCCGCCAAAATCTTGCCATTATCTGCCGTCACATTCCAGTTCAGTACATACTCATTCAAGTTAGAGAAATCATACCAGTTCTTGACACGGATAGTCAGATTCTTCTGATTCGCCAGCGTTACTTTTATGTTCTGATATACTTTCTTTACTTCGAGCAAATGCGGGTGCGGTTCACGGTTGGCGCCCACCAAACCGTTACAGCAGAAGTTTCCGAAACTTGGAATTCCTTCCGGTCCGTAATCACCGCCATACGTCCAGTACCATTTACCATTCTTGTCTATTTCGCGGAATGACTGATCCACCCAGTCCCAAACGCAGCCACCTTGTGCCATCGGATTGTTTTCAAATACGTCCCAGTATTCTTTCAGTCCGCCGCAACTGTTGCCCATCGCATGAAGATATTCACAAAGAATGAAAGGGCGGTAGATGTCTTTCTCTTTTACGTATGCTTTGATATCGTCTACACTGCGGTACATACGACAGTAAATATCCGTATTATAGTTCAATTCGGCACGTTCATACTGTACAGGGCGAGTTTTCTCTACCGATTTCAGCCAGTCATAAGTACGTTCGAAGTTAATTCCGTTTCCTGCTTCATTTCCCAATGACCAGATAACGATAGCCGGGTGATTCTTAGAACGTTCATACATCCGGTGAGTGCGATCCATGTGTGCAGTCAGCCAGGTACTATCCTTGGCTAGGGAAGCAGGACCATATCCCATTCCGTGAGATTCGATGTTTGCCTCATCAATCATGTACAAACCGTAACGGTCGCAAAGTTGATACCAGTAAGGATGTGTAGGATAATGCGAGTTACGCACCATGTTGATATTGTGCTGCTTCATCAGTTTGATGTCCAGTTCCATCAGCTCCTTGCTCACGGTACGTCCCAGTTGAGAATGCTCGTGTCGGTTGGTTCCCTTCACCAATACCGGAACGCCGTTGATGCAGAAACGTCCGTCTTTGATTTCCGAGGTACGGAAGCCGACTTCACAACCAGTCAGTTCGGTTACCTTGCCTTGTTCATCCTTCAGTTCGAGTATTAATGTGTAAAGATGAGGATGCTCTGCACTCCAAGCCTTTACATCGGGAATATTCTTTTCATCAAACGTGATAAAATTGCTCAATCCGCGGGATTTTATCCGGATAGCATCCTGCAGGACAGTTTTGCCATCGGCGTCTTTCAGGGTATAAGCAATAGAAGTAGCTCCAGATATAGCAGAATGTCCCTCTACGGTCACTTCAAGTCCGAAAATACCATCTTTGTATTTCTCTTTTTCTAAAGAAGCATTCAGTTTATAATCCGCAATGTACTGTTTGGGAGTACTGTAAAGATACACGTCACGTTCGATACCACTCAAACGCCACATATCCTGACATTCCAGATAAGCACCCGAACTCCAGCGATACACTTCCAAAGCAACCACATTTTCGCCTTCATTGAGGACATCTGTAATATCCCATTCGGCAGCCGTCTTTGATCCCTGATTATAGCCAAGTAATTTTCCATTCACCCATACATAATAGAAAGAAATGACTCCTTCACAACACAGTACTACCCTGCGTCCTTTCCAGTCGGCAGGCACTTTGAAGGTACGTCGGTAGGAGCCGACTTCATTCTCTGCATAAGGCACCAGCGGCGGATTCTTCTTGAAGTTGAACATTTTATCATCAAACTCATACGTTTCGTTGACATAGATAGCCGTGCCATACCCCTGGCGTTCCCAGTTACCGGGCACATTGATATCCGCCCATCCTCCTGTATAATAAGAAGGTTGGTAAAAGTCCTTCGGACGATTATCGGGATTCTTCACCCAATGGAATTTCCACTTTCCATTGAGACTCATATAAAAAGGAGACTGTTCATACCCTCCCGGCTTTTCAATGTCGGAAGCGTTGGCGTAAGGCCATACGTATGTGTGAGGAGCGAGTTTGTTCAGTCCCACCGCATACTGGCTTTGCCATTCGGGCAACGGTTGTTGTTGCGCTAAAGTGAAAGTAGCAGTCAGTCCTGACAATAGAACTAAAAGAGTTCGTTTCTTTAAGCTAATATTCATAAGCATGTCATCATAATTGGTTTATATAATAAATTAGGCACAGATTAAGCTGATTGACGCTATTATTTTATATACTCATCATTCTAAAAACCGTGAAATTCGTGTAATCCGTCTCTAATAATATAAGATTATTCTGCAAGAACACTTAATTGCTGTTTTTAACTATTTGATTACTATTCTATAATCACTTCATCAAAATAGACTCTCGCTTCCTGACCGGGACGGACATGCTCGTCGGGACATATCCCCGCACCTTCCGCCGTCACTCGGACATAACGGGCAGATACTCCGCCCATATCTATCGAATAGTCATTTCTAAAAGTTCCTTCCAGATAGATTTCTTCCGGAGAGAAGTTCAATTCTCCCATAGTATGGTAGGTTCGATTGTCATCGGAAACTTCTACGCGAATCATCTTCGGTTTATGTGCTCCCATTCCATAATTCGTAATGCAACCGATGGCAAATTTATTCAAAATCTCCCGCCCCTGCAAATCTATCGTGAAAGATATAGAATCATTTTGATTCCAGTTACACCATTCAAAATCAGTATATTTCAGGCTTCCCCGCAATCCGTTGACTAACAACATTTCGTTCTTCTTATTGCCAAGCAAAGGTTTTGCCGTAGCTTTGTTCCATGTGAGTTGCAAGTCTAAAGTTTCTCCCATTTGCTTGCCGTTCATAAAGGTAGCGGCTTTCACCATTTGTGTCTTCGTCACACGGATAGGTCCGTCGTAACGATGAGAAGACATTGCCGGATTACTTCCGTTCAGTGTATAATGAATCTCTACATCCGGGCGGATACATTCCAAATTCACTTCCAAATGTCCGTCCACTGATGTCACCGTCTGTTGTATGTTATACATTGAACGGGCATAGACAATTCCTTTTTCCGCAATATGCGCGTTGTATGCGTCCATCCGCTTCAAGAATCCAGACCAGTCCTTCGTTCCTGCGGGCGTCCATGCCACTTCTGCTAAAGCGGCCAGGCGGGGAAACAAAAGATAATCCACATCTTCGGGTTTATTACAGAACTCTGTCCACATACAAGCCTGTACTCCCATTAACAAAGACTCATATTCCGGTTTCCAATCCTTCTGTACAGGTTCGTAATCGAAAACATCTTTCAGGGTATTGTTGCCAAAATAGGTTACCGGTTCAAACCATTGCGGTCCCTGATAACGAATCAAGTATAAGACACGCGCCGGAGTCATGATAAAACGATGTCCCTTTTCGGCAGCTTTCAGAGCAGCCGTACCCATTCCCTGCCAGCCTAGGATAATAGATTCTTCAGGAAGAAAAGAGCTGTTTGTCAACTCATCCCAGCCAATCACTTCACGACCTTTCTTACGCAGATAATCACTGATACGTTTCATGAAGTAACCCTGCAAATCTTCTTCATTGGCCAAACGCTGTTTTTTCATCCGTTTTTGGCAAAGCGGGCATTTCTCCCAGTTTGTCTTTCGCGCCTCATCTCCACCAACATGAATATAGCGAGAAGGGAAAAGCTCTAGAATTTCGTCAAAAACATCTTGCAAGAATGTAAATACGCTATCATTTCCCGCACAGTAGATAATCTCGGAATTTCGTCCTCCCAGTCCGGGAAGTACACCGACAAAGTCTTTCACAACCGGACAGGCAAGCTGGGGATAAGCAGCCAGAGCAGAGTTACTGTGTGCCGGTACATCTATTTCGGGAATGACTTCTATCTGTCTGTCGGCTGCATAAGCTACAATTTCCCGGATGTCCTCCTGCGTGTAGAAACCGCCTATCGGAGTAGGTTCTCCCCGTTCCGGGTTACGACGTGAGTGGAAAGGCACATCTGTACGGTCTACTCTCCACGCTCCTATTTCCGTCAAACGGGGGTATTTCTTTATTTCAATCCGCCAGCCGTTATCGTCTGTCAGATGAAAATGAAGTTTGTTTATTTTCAGCATCGCCATACAGTCAATGATTCGCAGTACATTCTTTTTAGGGATAAAACAACGTACCGGATCCAACAGTAATCCGCGGAAACCGAAACGGGGTTCATCCTGAACCGTCATTGCCGGAACTCTCCAATCGACATTCCGGACCGGTTGTTCCGATTCTATGGCAGCCGGCAGAAGTTGGCGGATAGATTGCAGGGCATAGAAAAAGCCTTTTGTATCCGAAGCTTTAATGAGTATCTGTTCCGGCGTAATCTCCAGTAAGTAGGCTTCACTTTTTAAAGAAGAATCCGTCACAAAACGGACTTGTCCCTCTTCACGCCCGACATTCAAAGCAGGAGTTATTCCGGCAGCACGAGTAAACAAGTCAATAAAATTGCGAGCAATCACGGCTTGTTCCTGACTTTCTACCGCAAACACCGTTTGGGCTGAAAAGGTGAAGTTGCCACGGCCCGGCACAATCTGTGTCGGGCGTGGTACTATTGAAATTAAAGGGGATGTTAAGTTATCAGCCTGCAAAAACGCTGTCAGTGGCGAAAGCAGTATGAGAATGATTAAGATGTATTTTTTCATGGCGTATGTACATTGGTATTATTCCTTGTCTCTCTCCGGTGAGAAGCGGACAGGATCATTGTATTGCTCCTGAAGTTTCAGCATTTCTTCTTTTAGTTCTTTCACTACCGGTTCATATTCAGGTTGTCCGTAGAGGTTGTGCATTTCCGACGGGTCTGCCTGCAGGTCGTAGAGTTCCCACCAGTTAATGTCATTATAGAAATGAACCAGTTTATAGCGTTCCGTACGTACACCATAATGACGTTTCACCATGTGTTCAGCGGGATATTCGTAGAAATGATAGTAGAGAGCCTTCCGCCAATCTTTCGGATGTTCGCCTTTCAGCAAGGGGACGAGGGATACACCTTGTATGTCTGAAGGAATCTCTGCTCCTGCCAATTCGAGGAAGGTAGGTGCATAATCGATGTTCTGAACCATTTCGGTGATGTCGCCCCTATGGTCGAATCCTTTCGGCAGACGCATGATGAGTGGTGTACGCATGGATTCTTCGTACATGAAACGTTTGTCGAACCAACCGTGTTCGCCCATGTAGAATCCTTGGTCGGAAGTATAGACAACAAGTGTGTTATCCAGTAATCCTTTCTCTTTCAGGTAGTCGAGTACACGACCAACATTGTCGTCCAGCGACTTCACCGTCTTCATATAATCGCGCATATAACGCTGAAATTTCCAGTTGGCTAGTTCCTTGCCTTGCAGGTTCTGTTTATAGAAGTCGTCTATTATTGGGGTGTAGAATTTGTCCCATGCAGCACGTTGTGCTTCATCCATACGACCAATATATTTCTCATATAAGGATTTCAGACGGGTCTTTTTGTCGGGACGAAGCATTTTGAGGTCATAAATCATGTCCATGTCTTTCATAATACTCATCTCTTGTGCGGCAGCGGCAGGGCGTCCTTCGTAATCGTCAAAGAAATTGTCCGGTAGCGGGAAGGTTTTATCTTCGTACAAAGCCAGGTTGCAAGTATCTGCCAACCAATTACGGTGAATAGCCTTATGGTGAATCAAAAGACAGAAAGGTTTCTCCGGATTGCGTTTGTTTTCTATCCAGTCAATGGCATCGTCAGTGATAAGGTTCGTGATATATCCATGTTTTTGGATAGTGTCATTGTTCTGTGTGATGAAATCCGGATTGTAATAGTCGCCTTGTCCGGGGACAATCTGCCAGTAATCAAAACCGGAAGGCAAACTTTCAAGATGCCATTTACCTACCAGTGCTGTCTGATAACCGATTTTCTGCAACAGCTTCGGAAAAGTCTGTTGCGAACTGTCGAATACGCAAGTGGTATTATCATAGAATTTATTAGCACAACTATGTTTACCCGTTATCATGCAGGCACGACTGGGACCGCTTAATGAATTGGCTACAAAACTTTGAGTAAAGCGTACACCATCGGCAGCAATACGGTCGAGATTGGGTGTTTCCATGTAGCGTGTGTCATAACAGCTCATCATTTGAGCTGTGTGATCGTCTGTCATAATGTAGACGATATTCAAAGGTTTCTGTTCCACAGGCTTTTGCTTGTTTGAACAGGAAGCAAAGGAAGCTACAGCTGCTACTCCTGCTAAAGGAAAGAATAAGTTTGGTTGCAATTTTTCCATAAATACTAATTTGTATAAGATTGTGTCAGCAAAGATAGAGGACAGCCATCTATTTAACTTCCACAAATTACCATTTAATTTCCAATAATCTCCATTTCTGCATAATTGACTAATAAATAGCCGGAAGCATATCGCCTTCTAACGATAGCTTCCGGCATAAAATTCATTTCACACTATTGAAAGCTAATTGAAAGAGATAGCATTAATAAAATAACTGATTAGCCCAGACTTTTTCAGCATCAGTCTGTACATAATTCTTATTTGTATAGATACGAATCCAATCAATTTCCATTCGAGGCGTATTATCATCCGTTTCACAATTGGCAATACTTTTCAGTACATTATCCCAACCTTCAGGCGCTTTACCAGCAGCCCGTTCCGAGCTTTCAGCCAATCTCATAAAGAAGTAGAGACCGGCACTGCCACCAGCAGCAGTAGCAGGATCAGGATTAGCAGTAGCAGGAGTTCCAGCCTTGTCGAATGGCCACCTGTCAGGAGATTGTGTACGATTCACAGTCAGATTGGTTGCTCCATTAATTCCTAAATTGATTATATTTTCATCCACAAGTTCCACCCAATATATATTCCATTCATTCGCTTGAGGTATTGCTACACTCTTTGAACCTATCTCATTATCAACAGTTACAGCCTGAGTAATTACAGAACCTTGAGTGTTCTTGAGAATATCGATCTCATCTTTCGTGTTCGGAAGGGAATTTTTCTGATTTTTAAGTCCGATTGTCGGAACAAAACCAGTCCGTATTCCTCTCAAACGCGCCTTCACTTCAATTCTCATACCAGGAAAGAACCGAGTATGTTGTGGGGCAAAAATACCACCAAATTTAGAACATTGCAATGCGGCGACACCGTAATCCTTGGTAGCAGTCATGGCACCAGTCCCCTGAACATTTTTATCCACCCACATATTTAAAATACCTTCATTGGTTATATTTGTACATTTTGCATTATTCACAGCTTGTATTTTCTGTGACGGTGCATCATTAATATCAGAAAAGGCCCAAGAAATACGATGTCCGAAAGCATTAGGGGTATTATTTCCGCCACTAAAACTATTATTAATATAATGGAACTCTATCGCATTGCATAATACCCAATCTTTATCTTTCAAAGCTGAAGTGGGATGAGCGCTATTCTTATTCATAGCTATTTTATCTCCCGTAAACCAACTTTCAATTGCAGTTTTATTTTTATCAGACATAAACGGCCTATCCGGGAATTCATACACCTTCGTTATATCAAACAGATTAGGATCTCCCATAGATTCCAAATCAGTCATAGTTATAGTCAGAGTAGAATTTATCATCGGATTCGCTGGAGAATCACTCTCCAGATTCAATACCAGTTGCAAATCCCCTGTCATTTCAAAATCCTGTTTAATAGTCACAGCATCACTTTTTGCCGAAGTTCTTCCTGCAGGAATTGTTAATGTAGAAGGTAAATTTTCATACCTATCTCCTTCCCCTTCTTTCGGAGTAATTTTCATATTAAGAGGTACGGAACTTGGTTTTTCAATCTTTGCAACTAATACAAACTTACCACCTTCCATTACTACATTCTCCGCATTGTTCTCCAATGATGCCATTATCCGATAATAATCGGAAACCTTAATTACCTGACTGGAGCCTTCCATCTTATAACCACGGGCAAAAGCCGTAAAGTTTATAGCAGTACTACCCGTCAGTCCGGATGCCTTTATCGGAAAATCCACCTGAATCTGTTTCTCCCCCTTCGGAAAAGTAACGATTCCATTGAACTGTTCGAATACATTCGAAGCATCCTCCGTTCCGGCTTTCGCCGTAAAGTAAATATCAAAATCTTCATTTGCTACAACCTCCTTGCCATCAGCATCCGGTTCCACATTAATATTCACTTTCAAGTGTTCTCCCATCGCAAATGCGTTGTCATTGATGTTCATCGTTAATGGCACGATTTCCGGCAGAGGGCGGTATTTCGTTTCTTCCTCACACCCAGTCAACCCCATGGTCAACAAGCATATCGGAAATATTTTATATAATATGTTCTTCATATCTTTATCTATCTAATTATCATAAATGAATTTTATTCAGTTCCCTTACTTAGTCGGCCATCCCGGATTCTGATTCAGCTCATGGTCCATCTGGATTTCATCCGGTGGTATGGGTAACAAGTAATCACGATCTTCATTAAACTTGTAGCCTTCAGGCAAGTACTCTTTCAACGGATCCATCCATCCTTCATTATCTGTCAGTACATGATTCAGTCCTTCTTTCCGCAATGTAGGCGAAAAGCTCAGATAAAGTACACCGTCTTTGCCCAGATAAGCTCCACGTCCGCGTCCTTCCACACCTTTCAACGTTCCGGCTACCCTCCAACGCATCAGGTCATCCAAACGAAAACCTTGCAGAGATAGCTCTGAGCGTCTTTCCCGACGTACCTCCTGCACTGCCGGCGGCAGGCCTTGGAAAGGGAAGTGAGGATCAGCCGCCGGAGTAACATAGGCCACACCGGCTCTTTGACGCAATGGCTTCAATGTTTTCTCTGCCACGCCATCGTTATACAGCCCCAATTCGGCGGCAGCTTCAGCATAACAAAGCAATCCTTCGGCATAGCGGAACATGACATGAGCCGTTTCACAATTGCCGGTTACATAGGTCGTATCAATGCCAAGGCGAGTATGGAACCCGGTCACGTTCTTGTAAATACCATCCCCATTCAAGCGCGGAGATGAAATATCTTTATTCTTTTCCTTTTGTTCTTCTTCGGTACCTGTCTCGTCATACGCTCTCACATTCATCAAGCTATTAGATTTGAACTTACAACCAGTATGCATCACCATAGCCAAAAGTCTTCCGTCACGATCTTTAAATACCTCATTAAAGTCCTTATACTTTTCATCGGTCGGATCAACCGGCGTACCATCCACATTCAGAAAGTTATCCACCAAAGACTTGGATAGTCCCGAAGGCTTCACATTATCTGTTACTCCACCGCTAAGCTGTTGAGTAACGGTATTGAACACGCCATCAGCTATTGAATATTTTTTCCAAAAAGTCACTTCACTAATGTTGGAAAGATCGTTTGAATTGAATAGCTCCGAAAAAGCATCATCTATATTGGTAGCTTTCGGATTGGTTGCTGTCATATGCAAAGTCAGTCCGGCCGGGAACAAATATTGATCCCCCCAATTCATCACTTCCTTAAAAAACTCTTCAGAGTTATCTTCCGTTGCAAAATCAGTTCCCTTGTGATACTTCTCCCACGAACCTTCGTACAAAGCGACTCGCATAGCCAGAATCATGGCCGTTTCTCTGTTGACACGCAATCCACTGTATTTACTGCGAGAATGCAAATTAGCACGAGCCTCCGGTATCAACCCAATAGCCGCTTTCAAATCGTTCAGGATAAAACGAGCTGCATCCGCACGTTTTGTCGCAGGAATTTGTAAACCACCCAATGTAGCATTACCGTCCCAGAAATCATCCATAATGGGAATATTACCAAAACGTGTGAGCAGATAGAAGTGCCAATAAGCACGGAAGAAATACGCTTCCCCTCTCAATGAAAGCACTTCGTCCGTTTCGTCCACCTCGGAAACTGCGTAATAATGGAAAAAGTAATTCACCATACGCAAGTTTTTATAGCCTTTATTCCAATCGTCAGAGCCACTGAATTGATTATTCTCTCCATTCAGGCGCATATCATACTTTTCCGAAAGGATATTGTCACTGTTCACCTCTTCTCCTCTGACACCAATACCATATTGAGCCGGAGCCGGTAGAGAAGTATACAAATTATTTATATAGCTTTCTACATTCTCTCTGGTTTTCAAGAAATCTTCATTGTTAGGCTGCGTATAGGGTTTACGGTCCAAATAATCGGAACACGCCGACAACAGTAAGCCTGCAAAAACAGTCAGGATAATTATTTTATTTTTCATGATAGCGTTCCTCTTTAATTAAAATGTAAAATCAAGTCCAAACACGAAATTACGGTTCATCGGATACACCTTTCCGTTACCATTCTGATTTTGAGCCGAGGTAAGTCCCGGAGCAGCCGCATTACTTCCGCCTGCCCACGCGTTCACCTGATTAAGGGTTTCCGGATCAAACTGATTCGGCAGTTTACTGATGGTAAACAGGTTATCGCATGTAAAGTATACTTTCAGGTTACTTAGTCCAATATTCTTCAACAATTGAGGCTTAAAAGTATAGGATACTGTCAAGTTTTTCATACGCATATATGCCGCATTCAGCATATAGCGGGTAGTATTATATCCCGTATTGGCATTCGTTGTCTGGGCATCGGTCGTCAGTCGAGGTAGATATCCATTGGGATTCTCGGGACTGAAATAATCGAGATGCTCCTTGAACCATTCTTTACCACCGAATAGGTAAGTACTGGCGGCCATCGGAAAATCTCTCTTGGCAACTCCTTGCAGTAAAGTGGATATTTCAAATCCCTTATATCCTACGTTTAGATTGATACCGAAACTGTATTTGGGAGTAGCATTACCGATAATTTTCAAATCACCATGGTCGGCCAATGTACCCTTACCCGGGTCCACTTTACCGTCACCGTCGGAATCAATGTATTTCAAGTCGCCTCGTTGCCATTTGTCGCCGGACTTAAAGAAACTAAGATCTACTTGTCTGAGGTATGCGTCCACTTCGCGATTGGACAGAAAAAGATCATTCGCTTCATATCCCCAAATCTCACCTATGTCCATTCCTTCATAATATCCTTTATTAGTTGCCAAACCGGTATGATTGTTGTATATCAATCCCTCCGGATTGTTGTATTTGGTAACAACAGCTTTGTAATTGAATACATTGAATCCTATGCCATAGCTAAAACCACATTTTAGCTGGTCCTGCCAGTTTACAGACAATTCCCAACCACGATTACGCAAAGTAGCGTTATTGACTTTCGCACGGTCAGCCGTACTAATACCTCCGAGATTCGGAATAGCTTCAGCAGGACCAATCATGTCGCGCGTGGTACGCTGATAAATATCGGCAGTAATAGACAGTCGGTTATCCAACAACATCAAGTCGATACCTAAGTTGGCATTATCCACCTTCTCCCACGTAATATACGAACTGATCATCTTAGGCGTAGTGGCTAAAGTTCCTTTTTGAGGAGTAGCTTGCACACCGGGTAACAGCCAAGCATTAGGTGAATCGGAGGTCAAGCTCTGAATCCCGAGGTAATCATAGAGTCCCGCTCCGTTCTGATTACCCAAGCGACCGTAAGAAACACGTACTTTCAATTGAGAAACCGGCAGATTCAGCGCTTTGAAATAGTCGGTACGAGAAATGTCATAACCGGCTGAAAAAGAGGGGAACAATCCCCAGCGATTTCCCGGAGCAAAACGCGAAGAACCGTCATAACGTCCACTGAATTCCAGAAAATAAATCTCCTTGTAATTCCAATTCAGTTTAGCGTACATACCCATTGTAGCCCAATGCGTCCGGTCTTCACCTGCCAATACTTGCCCGTTAGCATTCACAAAAGAGAATATATCACTAGTCAGCAATCCGTCTTTATAAGTATAACCATTCGAATTTTCTTGCAGTTCCATCTGGAAACCCGCCATCGCCTTAAAGAAGTGGTCGCCCCAAGCATGTGTGTAGGATGACGATATGTTTGGAGACAGGTAGTAGTTGAATGTATTACCGCGTGTATAAGAGCCCCAATTAGAGTTTTTCCAGTTCATGCCCGGATATTGATACCCCTGTTTGGTTCCCTTACTTATATCCAACGTTCCGTCAGGTTTTTCGGCAGTAGGATATCCGCGTTTGAAATCATTGTTTTCTACATCGAAGCGTACTTTCATTTCACCTACAATATCCCACCCTTCCAGTGGAGTAATCGTAGCGGCAAACGACATCGCATCAGAAATTCTGTTCTGCACATAATGCGATTGTTTCAGATAACGGTATTCGGAATTGTCATTATATTCCGACTTTACAGGAAGATGGGTAGGAGAATTCGGAAAGCTGCTTCCGATAGTTCCATAAAAAATGGTCTGGTTAGCCATCGGACGCTTCAGTATATTCAGTGAAAGGTTATTATTGAAATTAAACTTCAACCATTTATTGGCTTGGATCTGAAACTTCGAGTTTACATTGTACTTACTCAAGTTATCGTCTACTTGATCCAGTAATCCTTCCTGGTAAATATATCCCAAACCTACGTAGTAATTAAATTTATCAGACCCTCCCGTTACGCTCAGATTATGAGAATGGCGGATGGAAGCTTTTTTAAAGTAGTAATCATACCAGTCGGTATTGGCATACACAGCATCTTTAGAACCTGCCCAACCGGTACCGTCCGCATTAGGTCCTATGCCCGGGAACTTTTCCGAATAAGGATTCTCCATAAAGCCCTGCATCTTTTCGATGAGCGCATCAGGAATCGAGTGTTTTACTCCATCGTTATCATCTCGTTCGTTCAGATAATTGGCAAATTCAATGGAATTCATCATTTGGGGCATATTAATAGGAGAACTGAATCCTACAGTACCACTGTAAGATATACGTGTTTTTTCCTTTTTACCACTTTTGGTAGTGACGATAACCACACCATAGGCGGCACGTGCACCATAAACGGCAGCAGCAGAAGCATCTTTCAATACACTAATGGTTTCGATGTCGGCAGGATTCACGTTCTGCAAACTTTGCTCCACTCCGTCTACCAATACATAAGGTTCGCCTCCATTGATAGAACCGATACCACGAATATTGAATTTAATTTCGGCACCGGTCTCACCACCTACACCATTAGCAACCGCATCAGAAGAGAAGTTTAAACCGGCTACGTTACCCTGAAGGGCACTCGTGAGGTCAGTGACCGGACGGTTGACAATAGCATCGGAACCCACAGTAGCCACAGCCGCCGTGATGGTGCTTCGCTTCTGTTTGTCCATACCTACTACTACCACTTCATCCAATACTTTTGTATCCTCTTTTAACGTAAATCGGTTGCCTTCTGCTTTTGTCACCTTTATTTCAAGGGGAGTAAAACCGACATAAGAAATAACCAATGTGTTACCTACTTTCCCTTTCACGGAAAAGTTACCGTCAATGTCAGTCAGCGTCCCATCTTTAGAACCTTTCACCATCACTGTGGCACCGATAATGGTTTCACCTTTATCATCTACCACTTGTCCTTTTATCATTTGTTGCTGTGCCAACGCACTTAAAGGAAATGATAGCAGGAGTATCAGAAACAGAATCAAAAATTTCTGTACTCGCATGAACTTCTTTTTTTCCATAATATTGTATTTGATTAATTTAGATTCTCTTTTATTCCGTCGGATTCGCATAATATTCAAACTCTTCTTTTATGACCTTCAACAAAGACTTGTTATTGGTTATGTCAATATCTGTTGCCAAATCCCAACTCATAATGCCTGCATAGTCTTCTTCACAGACATACCTCGCTTTCTTGCGAATCGTTTCTATACTGTTGAAAGTATATGTATTTCCTTTATATGTATATGTATCTTCATTCGTAGTAGCCAAACCATCATTCACGAAATCACAATAGGCAGCAATCAGACTACCCGTAGAACCATAGAAAGGCACTCCCATCACCAGCTTATTCTTAGGGATTCCATATGCCACAGCTACTTCTCCATCTTTTACAAATTGCTCGTAAGGAAAACGCATCACTGCAGGGCCGTAACATTGATAAGAGATAAAATCCAGAGCATCAATAGCTTCCGGGGAAATTTTAAAAGAAACCGGATGCAACGATGCGGTGAAGTAAACATACTTTCCTAATGTAGAACGCATTTGGATTACAGTTGCACTATAATTATTATATTCACTGGCATTTGTAGGCCATTCAAAATCAAAATCAACTCCATCAAAATCATATTGTTCGATAATCTTCTTCACCTCGGAAGCAAATCTTGTACGGGCAGTGGCATCAGCCATCATCTTTTTCCATTCTCCACCAGCAATGCCCAAGCGCAATCTTCTATCTCCCTGTTGTCCCTGTAAAGCGGTACGTATATTATTCAAACGCCCCAGCCAGGAATGTGAATCCTTGCCAGGTTTCGTGGCATCATCGTATTTCCAGTAAGCAAGTATTTTTGAATTATTCCAATTGTCAAAGGTGATAGGGTTTCTACCTGATGTACCTACTACCAGACTGCTTACAAAAGTTTCATCTAAATAACCTTTAAATTTATCTCCAATCAAAAAATCAGTACGTGTATTAGGTACTTCATTAGGGAGAGCACCTACAAAACTTATTGCAGTATTGTTTGTATCCACATAAAGTTTCGCCGTTCCCTGTTCATAAGTCAGCCCAATATAGTGCCAGCCTGTTGCCAGATCAGGAGTGGTAACGGTTGCAACCGAACTTCCAATAGACAGTTTCAAACTATTAGCTGTCGCACCCATTTGAAAAGCAATGATCGTGGAGTTTCCATCCATTTTCTTAAAGAGAAAAGCTCCGTCCACCCATTCACTTATATATATATAGGTACCAAAGGTGAATTTATTAAAGGCCCCATCAGCAGAGTGAAGTAATCCATCACCGCCATTCATAAAACTTGTTCCTTCAAATTTAACCACTCCATTACGACCTTGAAAAGTGCCTGTATGAGATACGTTTGTCATCGTCGCATCATTCAACGGCAATTCAAAAGCTACCTCACCATTTGCATAAGGACGCGCTGCCAAATAAATCAAATCCGTACAAGCACCCATACTGGCTGCCGAAATACGGTTTATTTCAAAAAAATCCCCCCGAATGTAAGAGCAATTAATGAATGATTTTACAGTAGGATCATCCGGTTCTTCCGGTTCACCAGGTTTTCCTGTGATTGCACCTTCAGGAGGAGTACCAGTTGGAACGTCTACCCATTTTGTGTCTTTACAAGCTGTCAACGTTCCAAAAAGGAAGAGACAAAGAAATAGGAATTTGTTTCTCATAAATTTAATAATTAAGATTAGCTTTATTTAATAATTGTGCTGTCCCTTTTGACAATCACGATCACAAATGTAGGCTATATTAAAGGCAAAGAATGTTCTATTTTAGCTACGATTCTTCCAAATTTGTCTAAAATCGTCCATTTCATCGATATATCTAAACATCATAGACATTGTTGGACATCTTACGAATCAAAAAAAGAAAGCGGAAGTATTCATTCCTGAATATTCCCGCCTCTTTTATATTTTATCCTAATATAACTACAACAATTTTCCTACGAAGATATATTATAGGTTTTCTATATCAGAAGATTGAAGACCCGTGTATTTGATAATTGTATCAATGGATATTCCGTCCTCCCTCATCTTTCGAGCAATTTCAATTTGCTTCTTTTGCTCTCCTTTCTCCATCCCTTTCTCCATTCCTTCCTTTATTCCTTCTCTTATCCCTTCCTTTAGCCCTTCTTTCATCCCTTCTTCAGCCGCTTTTCTCCGCATCTCTTCGTTTTTGCGCCGTTCATCCTCCTCTACGATTTGATTGACTCTATATCGATCTAATGCCTTATCATAAGCGATACGATTTTCTTCCGAAAGATCGGCAACTGCTGCCAATCTCGCCAGATGTTCAAACACTTGTTCTTTAATTGATTGATCACAACCATGAAAGCCAACAACAAGATTAGAACGACGTGAGTATAATGTTTCTTTCATCTATAAATTTTGGTAAGTTCACCTGATTTAGAGACTATTCCAGCTTTTTTTAGAAAAGATTGGGCATTCCTTTTATTAGCTGTAATTTTCTTCACTACCTCAACTCTAAGTTCTTCCCGAGTTTTTATTTTCTTTGTAGCAGTCATTATATACCTCCTTTCTTGTACAAAGATAACTATTTAAATCCATAAACATAAAAAACAATCCCAAACTTTACGGATTTATAGCCTTTTATAGTAAGCCGTCTCCCTTTCAATTCCTCCAAACAAACAAGAGAAATGTTCTATTTTTCAGATTAAGAAAGAAAACAAAACTATTGAAGATGGTAATCCGGAATTAAAAGCATCCATATTATCACATATATATGCATATTACTACCACAATACAGCATATATTTTCAGATGATATGCGTTTTCTTTAAAGAAATAAATGATTTTCCTCGGTGAGCAATAAGCCATTCCTCGGTGAGGAACACATCCTTCCTCACCGAGAAAGCCTTCCATACTCACCGACCAAGTTATAAAAGCCCTCGGAAAAGCCTGTTTATAGGCTAGTTCATCATCATATACGCACCAAAAAAGAATGATAAAACAAACTACATACGGGCAAACAGTAAGCATATAGATAGCAATACAGAGGAATTATTTATTTTTAGACAGGAATTATCCAGGATAACAAACAATCCTACATTCTTTCATCCAAAATGCAGAGCGTTTTTTCCTTCACCACAAACAAGTGACTGATATATTAAAAACAGAAAGAATAGAATATACCCTTTTTCAGATCAGCACATTTCTAATCCCATCCTTTCAACAACCATACTCTTTCAGAGTCTGCATCAACTTCGCGCCATTGATCGGCTTCACCAGATAATCATCACAACCGGCTTTCAACGCAGCTACCCGGTCAGCATCAAAGGCATGAGCAGTCAGGGCGATAATTGGAATTTCAGCATTGAACTTCCGGATCTCCGAGGTTGCAGTACGTCCGTCCATAACAGGCATCTTCATATCCATCAGTACCAAATCCACCGGTTGGGTACGGACAATCTCAACTGCCTCCAGTCCATTCGGTGCGTGTAACAACTGGCATTTGTTTTTCAAGATAGAAGATACCAAAAAGAAGTTACTTTGTATATCTTCAACGACCAGTACTCTTTTAGGTACTTTTTTTGTTTCTTCGGAGTCAAGAATATTTTCTTTATTCGCATCCTTCTCATTGTTCCGACGTGAAGAAGTCGGTTCGCTGTTAACCGATTCGAACTGGCATGGCAAAACCGCCCAAAATAAAGACCCTTTATCAAATTCTGACTCAAAGCCTATCTCTCCTCTGCAAGCCTCAACAATGGCTTTACAAATGGACAATCCCAATCCGGTTCCCTGTGCAAATTCATCCAGTTTCTCAAAACGATGAAATACTTTATCTTTTTTATCCTCCGGTATGCCGATACCTGTATCGCGAACGTAAAGACGAATATTTTCGTCTATCTTCTCATACCCCATTTCAATAGTTCCTTTGGAGGTATATTTGATAGCATTAGTTACAAAGTTAGTGAGAATCTGCGCTAACCGGTTTTTATCCAAACGAACGGTACAGGCTTCATAAGGATTCACGGGAACTAACCGAACCTGCGGATTTACTACACGACGATGCATCGAAGCAGCTAATTCGTTGAAATAAACAGCCAAATCAAAATTTTCGTATTTCAGTTCTACCGAGCCGGCTTCTATTTTCGAAAGATCCAGTATGTCGTTAATCAGCTTCAAAAGCAACTCATTGTTGGCATTGATAATCTGAATAAATTCTTCTTTTTCTTCTTGATCTTCCGTCACCATCAATAAGTCGGAAAAACCAACGATAGCATTTAACGGTGTACGAATTTCATGGCTCATATTTGCCAGAAAGGCGGATTTCAACTTATCGGATTGTTCAGCGCGGCTCCTTGCCTTTTCAAGTTCACCAATCATGTGCTGCCGCTCGGTAACATCATCTACACGAATCACGACACCGTCAACATCTCCCTGTTCATTAAATATGGGAGTAGCAAAGACTTCTATGACATGCTTGTTATCCAGATTAAACAAGATAGACTCTACCTGACCGGATTTCCGGGCACGTTGCATCACACAATTCTCACAAGGAGTGGTGCGATTATGGGCTGTCAGATAGCAAGGTTCTCCTTTTTTGTAAGCCTCATAAGAAAGGCTTTTACTACAAAGCGAGATATTCTCCCATTGTACGATATAGTCGTTCGCAATATATGCCAATCCCGAATTAATATTGTTCAATACCAATTCATTCTGACGAATCAAATGGATCATTCTTTGTTCGCTCTCAAGAAGTTCTTTTTTCGAACGCACAACCTCTTCGTAAAGATTGTCATATTTGTTTTGCCACAAAACACGTTCGGTGATATCTTGAGTTATCACCATATAATTGGTAATTTCAGACTTATCATTATGTACAAAAGAAACGGTAATCTCGAAGAATTTTATACCGGACAGATTAGTAGGAAAAAGACGGCACAAGTCATCAAAATCATATTTTGCCATGAAACGCACTGTTTCTCCTTTTCTGATCTGTTCCTTGATTTCATCAGAGAAACTGGTGTAGTTGAATAGATTATAGCCCAAAATATCCTTTTTGTCTTTTATCCCCATTGATCTCAACCGTGAATAATTGACATCTATCATGAGACCGTCCTTATCATACAATTCCAAGCCTACAGACAAGTCATTAAAGATATTATGCAATAAGTTATCAGCTATCCCATTTACCAAAGTCTGTTCCATGCAGCAAAATTTGTATAGTATTACAATATTGATTGTTTATCCAAGCAAAGTTACTTTAATATTTTGTTACATAGAAAGAAAGAGGCCTTTTAGCCTCTTTCAGTATCTTTATTTCGCATTTTGGTATAAGAAGCCTTCTGCTTTCGCTAATGTTTCCGGTTTGCCTATATCAATCAGATGCAACTTTTCTGTCAAGTAACCACCATAGTTTACTTGCCGGCAAGTGGCAAGATAGAAATCCATGATAGAGAATTTTCCATCCCATGAGGGAGAGGTCATCCATTGAAAAATGGCGGGCGAAAGTACATGGATGCCACTGAATGCATATTCCCGATAAAGGGAAGAATCATACTGAAAACCTTCCGGTTTCACTTGTTCCGTATCCTTGTTTATCCATCCGCAAAGTCTCTTATCTGTATCAAAAAGAAGATAGCGGGAGGTTTTACGTTGGCTGGCCAGTAAAGTGGCAACAGCACCGCTTCGTAAATGGTAGTCATATAATTCTTTCAGATTCACGTCTGAAAGAATATCGACATTGTGTATCAGGAAAGGCTCATCGGAGTTTTCAAAGAAAGAACGGGCTTTCTTAATTCCCCCACCGGTGTCGAGCAACAGATCGCGTTCATCGGAAATATGTATGATAAGCCCAAAATTCTCATTGGCTTCTAAGAAATCAAGTATTTGTTCGCCAAAATGATGGATATTAATCACTATTTCTGTGAATCCGGCAGCTTTCAGTTTTAAGATCACATGTTCCAACATCGGATGTCCGGCTATGGGAACCAAAGCCTTCGGCATGGTATCGGTGAGCGGCTTCAGCCGGCTACCCAAACCGGCTGCAAATATCATTGCTTTCATTCTTTCGGTTACTTTCTTCTTTAATATTTACTCTTCTTAGATTGTTGCCTCAAACGTATGTTCGATATTCTGTTCCCGATGCACCAGTTCGACTTTCACACCAAATTTCTGATTCAGGTGCTCTGCCAGATGCTGGGCAGAATAAACAGAACGATGCTGTCCGCCGGTGCAACCGAAGCAGACGGACAAATTGCTGAATCCGCGTTCCATATAACGTTGCACGGAGGCATCCACCAAAGCATAGACATGATCGAGGAAACGGAGTATTTCTCCATCTTCTTCCAAGAAAGTGATTACAGGTTCATCCAGTCCGGTGAAAGGTTTGTAACGCTCATACTTACCGGGATTATTCACGGCGCGACAGTCGAATACATAACCTCCTCCATTGCCGGTAGAGTCATCAGGAATTCCTTTCTTATAGGCAAAACTCATTACTTTGACGGTTAACTGCCGCTTTTTCAGATCGTCCGTAAATTGTTTCAGTCCGGTAAGCTCTCGCAAAACGTTACAGAGATACGGATATTCCGGATATTCTTCTTTCAACAATTCACGCAGGTTTTCGATGGCATAAGGAACACTTTGGATAAAATGCGGTTTCTTTTCAAAGTAACCACGGAAACCATAAGCTCCCAGCACTTGCAGCGTACGGAAAAGGACAAAGTGACGAAGCTGGCTATAAAAATAGGATTCGTCAATCGGTTGGTATTTGCGAAGAGCTTCCATATACTCTTGCAGCAGTTCTTTACGAAGACTATCGGGATATTTCGCTTTCGCTTGCCACAGGAAAGAGGCTATGTCATAATAGAACGGGCCTTTGCGTCCGCCCTGAAAGTCGATAAACCATGGTTCGCCATCTTTTATCATCACATTACGGCTCTGAAAATCACGATACATAAAAGTAGCGGAAGAACTACGAAGCAAGACATCACTCATTTTCTGGAAATCATCTTCCAGTTTATCCTCCTGAAACTCCATACCGGTAGCTTTCAGGAAGCAATATTTAAAGTAATTCAAATCCCACAAAATGGAACGTTGATTGAACTCCGGTTGAGGATAACAACGGGAAAAATCAAATCCATCGGCCCCGGCAAACTGAATGGCAGGAAGCAAACGAATCGTTTTGCGAAGCAACTCTTTTTCCTCTTCTGAAAAGACGCTGGTAGCACGTCCTTTCTCTATGGCATGGAACAACAGAGTATCGCCCAAATCCTCCTGCAAATAATAGGTCTTATCTTCCGAAACGATGCGCACTTCGGGAACAGGCAGTCCACATTTGTGGAAGTGTCCTGCCATATAAAGAAATGCTTCATTCTCATCGATAGAAGCTCCGTAAACTCCAATCAATGTTTCTATACCCGTCAGCCGAAAATAACGGCGGTTGGAACCGGAAGACGGTAATTCTGTTATGTTTTCAGCGGGAACGCCCGTATATGACTGATAAAGTTTCTGTAGTTCTTCGGTAATCATAGTCGTATATTTTCGAGCAAAGATAGAGAATCTAGCTAAATAATACTATCTTCCCGCTGATAAAAACCGGCTACTTTACCTAATCTGCTGTGTACAGGCCTTTACTTCCAATAAGCCGGTTATTTAAAAAAGTTGTTGGAATGGCTCCCTATGAATATAAGATGAAGAATTAGCAATTCTCATTGTATTCAAGGATTTTCAGTGCAGAGATTAAAGATTTTCAGTACAGAAATTTATAATAGTTTATGCAGTCGAGTAGTCATCCCCTTATAAGGTGACAATAATCATTTTGTAAAGTGATAAATAGCACCCTATAAGATGACTATTATCCCATTACAAGGGGACAACTTATCTTTAGAAGGACGGAAAGCTTTAAAGATACAAAATTAAATAGAAAAAAGCAACTATATATAACTCTTTTACCTGAAGGAATACAAAATAAGTTTGCTTTTCAACAAACATTCATCCGAATGTATTATCTTTGTTTTAGTTTAACTGACCTAATCTCATGAGAAGAAAGACCTTTTTACTACTATGCATCGCATTTATCGCACTGTTTATCGGCATCTCCCCTCTTCAAGCCGGTCATTATTACTATAAGCAAATCTCACTAAAAGACGGACTGCCTTCTACCGTACGATGCATCTTAACGGATGAACAAGGTTTTGTATGGATTGGAACCCGCTCCGGACTGGGACGATATGACGGACATGAACTTAAAAAGTATGTCCATCAGTCAAACAACCCTCATTCCATTCCTCACAATTTAATCTACCAGCTGATAGAAGATGTACAAAACAATATATGGATTCTGACAGATAAGGGAGTGGCACGTTATCAGCGGCAAAGCGATGACTTTCTTATACCGACTGATGAAACAGGAAATAATATCATCGCCTATTCCGTCTGCCTGACTGATGATGGAGTGTTATTCGGTTCGAAAAATAAAATCTTTTTCTATAATTATCAGGATGCCACTTTCCGCCTCCTGCAAACGTTTGACCTAGAGCCCAATTATAATGTGACTCTGCTAAGTCTATGGGATAAACGAACATTACTTTGTTGTAGTCGCTGGCAAGGACTACTCCTGCTCGACCTGAATACCGGAAAATGCCGCCGTCCTCCTTTCGATTGCGGAAAGGAAATAATGAACGTACTCATAGACTCACAAAAAAGAATCTGGGTAGCCCCTTACAACGGAGGGCTGAACTGCCTGACACACGACGGTAAACTACTGGCTACATATACTACCCACAACTCTTCTCTAAGTAACAATGTTGTACTAAGTCTCGCCGAACGGGAAGGAGAAATCTGGATTGGAACAGACGGAGGAGGCATTAATATTCTCGACCCGGAAACCGGACATTTTTCTCTGCTGGAACATGTGCCCGGAAGTGACAACTATTCACTTCCCGCCAACTCTATCTTATGCCTATACAACGACTACAACAACAATATATGGGCAGGCAGCATCCGCAACGGACTAATCAGCATCCGGGAAGTTTCCATGAAAACATATACAGACGTACCACCCGGCAACGACCGGGGACTTAGCAACAATACCGTTCTAAGTCTTTTCCAGGAATCTCAAGATCAAATCTGGGTAGGCACGGACGGAGGAGGTATCAACAACTTTAATCCGCTCACAGAGAAATTTACTCATTATCCCTCAACCTGGGAAGACAAAGTTGCCTCTATTTGTCAGTTTACTCCCGGTAAATTATTAATTTCTATTTTCTCACAAGGAGTATTTATTTTCAATCCGGCAACTGGAGAAAAACAACCTTTCACCATTGTCGACGCTGAAACAACAGCACTCTTATGCAATCGAGGCAAGGCTGTAAATCTACTCCGGAACACTCATCACAGCATTCTGTTCCTTGGAGAACATATCTATATATATGATTTGAATACACGTACTTTCAGTACCGCTATAGAACAGGAAGAACAAGATATTATCGGTGCTCTCCTGCCAATCGGCAATTATAGGAACACCACTTATCTAAATGATACGAAGCACATATATGAACTGGACAACCATACAAACCGGCTGAAAGCCCTATACAGATGCTGGAAAGACACGACCATCAACTCCGTTTCAAGAGACGAAGAGGGAAACTTCTGGATTGGGAACAATTACGGATTGGTACACTACAATCCCGCCACCAAAATACAGACTCCGATCCCGACCTCTCTATTTAGTGAAATCACTTTGATCGTATGCAACCAGCAAGGAAAAGTATGGATAGGAGCTGACAGCATGCTTTTCGCTTGGCTTATCAAAGAAAAAAAGTTCGTTCTATTCGGCGAATCAGACGGCGTAATCCAGAACGAATATCTTTCCAAACCCCGCCTGTTAAGTATGCAGGGAGACGTCTATATGGGTGGAGTAAAAGGTTTACTGCACATTAACTGCAAAATACCATTAACAACTTCTGAACTTCCCCAACTCCAATTATCCGATGTCATCATCAATGGAGAATCCGTGAATAACGAATTAACCAATCGACCAACAGGGATCTCCGCTCCCTGGAACAGTAATATCACTATCCGGATCATGTCGAAAGAGAAGGACATTTTCCGACAGAAAGTGTACAGATACCAGATAGAAGGGCTGAATGACCAGCAAATCGAATCGTACAATCCCGAACTGGCTATACGTTCACTTCCTCCGGGAAGTTATAAGATTATGGCTTCATGTACAGCTAAAGATGGCAGTTGGATTCCCAGTCAGGAAGTACTGGAACTAACCATTCTCCCTCCCTGGTATCGGACATGGTGGTTTATTCTTAGCTGTACCGTTCTTACTGCTGCCGCTATTATTGAAACTTTCCGAAGAACTCTAAAGCGTAAGGAAGAAAAACTGAAATGGGCAATGAAGGAACATGAACAACAGGTATATGAAGAAAAAGTACGTTTCCTTATTAATATCAGTCATGAGCTGCGCACACCTTTAACGCTCATACACGCACCGCTTAGCCGGATACTGAAATCGCTTTCTGCCGAAGATACACAATATTTACCTATAAAAGCAATCTATCGCCAGTCACAGCGAATGAAAAACCTTATTAATATGGTACTCGATGTACGCAAAATGGAGGTTGGGGAAAGTAAATTGCAGATACAGCCGTATGCTCTCAATCAATGGATTGAACATGTATCCCAAGATTTCGTCAGCGAAGGTGAAGCTAAAAACGTCCGTATCCGCTATCAGCTTGACCCACAGGTCAATACTGTAAGTTTCGATAAAGATAAGTGTGAGATTATTCTAAGCAATCTGCTTATCAATGCCTTGAAACACAGTCCACAAGATGCAGAAATAACAATTACATCGGAGTTGCTTTCCGAGAAAAATAGCGTACGTATCTCCATCATTGACCGGGGAAACGGATTGAAACAAGTAAATACACAAAAACTCTTCACCCGTTTCTATCAAGGTACAGGAGAGCAAAGCGGCACAGGTATCGGATTATCTTATTCCAGGATTCTGGTAGAACTACACGGAGGCTCCATCGGTGCACGGGATAATCAGGAAGCTGGTGCAACATTCTTCTTTGAACTACCCTTGAGACAACAATCGGAAGAGATCGTCTGTCAGCCGAAGGCATATCTGAACGAATTGATGAACGATGATAGCAAAGAACAGTTACCGGAGGAAAATACGTTTGATACGAGTCCTTACAGTATTCTAGTGGTGGATGACAATCCGGATTTGACGGATTTTCTGAAAAAGTCACTGGGAGAATATTTCAAACGGGTAGTGATTGCTTCCGATGGTGTGGAAGCCCTTCAACTGACCAGAAATCATGCTCCGGATATTATCGTCAGTGACGTGATGATGCCGAGAATGAATGGATATGAACTTTGCAAAAATATAAAGGAAGATATTACGATCAATCACATTCCTATCATTCTGCTGACAGCAAGAGATGATAAACAAAGTCAGTTGAGTGGCTACAAGAACGGGGCGGACGCTTATCTGACTAAGCCCTTTGAGATAGAAATGCTAATGGAAATCATTCGCAACCGATTGAAAAACCGCGAATCTATCAAGAAAAGATATTTGAATACAGGATTAGTCCCTGCGCCGGAAGAGAGCACTTTCAGCCAGGCAGATGAAACATTTCTGCTGAAACTGAATAAAATTATTCAGGAACATCTGGATAGCAGCAATCTGGACGTCACTTTTATCTGCAAGGAGATAGGTATGAGCCGGGCTTCCCTTTACAATAAGCTAAAAGCTCTGACCGATATGGGAGCCAATGATTACATTAATAAATTCCGGATGGAGAAAGCGATCACATTAATCACCAGTACGGACATGTCGTTCACGGAAATTGCCGAGAAGGTCGGCTTCACTACTTCACGCTATTTCAGTACGGCTTTCAAACAATATACAGGAGAAACGCCAACTCAATATAAGGAGAAGAGAAAACAGGAACGGAAAAAAGAGTAATGAGCAGCTACCCGAAAAAACAAATATTCTTTAGGCACGGAATTCTAAGACCTGAGCAAATAATCCGTGCCTAAAAATTTTAATATACTGCAAGTTTCATTACTTACTCAACCATTGACTTTTTTATAGTCTTCCAGAAACTTCTTCAATCCCGAATCCGTCAACGGATGATTCAATAAACCCTTGATAGCACTCAACGGACAAGTAGCAACGTCCGCTCCCACTTCCACACATTCGATAATATGTTTCGTATTGCGGATAGAAGCAGCGAGCACTTGTGTCTTGTAATCATAGGTACGATACATACGTACAATATCTCCCACAAGCCCTACTCCATCTTCACAAATATCGTCCAGACGACCGACAAAAGGCGAAACATAGGTAGCTCCGGCTTTAGCTGCCAGTAATGCCTGTCCTACTGAAAAGACTAATGTACAGTTAGTACGGATTCCCTTTTCCGTGAAATGTTTGATCGCTTTAATGCCATCGGCAATACAGGGGACTTTTACTACAATATGCGGATTGAGCGCGGCAAGTTCTTCACCTTCACGAATCATTCCTTCATAATCGGTTGCTATCACCTCGGCACTGACATCTCCGTTGACAATCTTGCATATCTTGATATAATGTTCACGCTGATTCTGCGTTCCTTTGATACCTTCTTTCGCCATCAGCGAAGGGTTGGTAGTCACTCCGTCAAGTACTCCGAGGTCATAAGCCTCCTGAATTTGCTCCAAATTAGCTGTGTCAATAAAAAATTTCATACTCTTAATTTTTAATGGTTAACGATCTAATAGTCAAAGATAATAATTTATTTCCATTCATCTCTGATTATGCAATCGTTATTGACGAATCAAGATATACATCCTGAATAGTATTCAATAATTCCACCCCTTCGTTCATTGGTTTCTGGAACGCTTTACGTCCGCTAATCAATCCCATACCTCCTGCACGTTTGTTGACTACAGCTGTAATGACGGCATCACGCAAATCGGAAGAACCGTGAGATTCTCCACCGGAGTTAATCAAACCAACGCGTCCCATATAGCCGTTGGCTACCTGGTAGCGGCAAAGGTCAATCGGATGTTCGGAAGCAAGTTCGGTATACATACGCTCGTCGATCTTTCCGAAACCGATAGCTTTGAAGCCACCATTATTAGTCGGAAGTTTCTGTTTCACAATATCAGCTTTGATAGTCACTCCCAAACGGTCGGCCTGTCCTGTCAGGTCGGCGGCAGCATGATAATCGACAGCACCTTTCTTGAAATCATTATTGCGCAGGTAACACCAAAGAATGGTTGCCATCCCCAGTTCGTGAGCATATTCAAAAGCTTCGGCTATCTCCACGAGCTGACGGCGACTCTGTTCCGAACCGAAATAGATAGTGGCGCCTACCGCTACTGCTCCCATATTCCAGGCTTCTTTAACGGTACCAAACAATACTTGGTCGAAACTGTTAGGATAAGAAAGTAATTCATTGTGATTCAACTTAACGATAAAAGGTATTTTATGGGCATATTTACGTGCTACGGATCCAAGAATCCCAAAGGTAGAAGCTACTCCATTACAGCCTCCTTCAATAGCCAGTTTTACGATATTTTCCGGATCGAAATAGATCGGATTGGGGGCAAACGATGCTCCGGCAGTATGTTCGATGTCCTGATCGACAGGAAGTATAGACACATAACCGGTATTTGCCAGGCGGCCATGTCCCAACAACGTTTGCAGACTGTTCAATACTCTGATGCTCCGGTCCGAATCAATCCAGATTTTATCTATTGTATCGGGAGACGGAACATGAATCAATGATTTATCAATGGTTTCGCAAGTGTGGTCCAGGTAATAACAGGCCTTATCTCTTAATAATTCTACTACTTTACTCATAACTTCTTTTTTTAATGTGTAACTTTTCTATTTTTTCTTTCCCTGATTGGCTACTGCTTCCATCAGTTTTTTGATCTCTTCCGGGTTTCCCAGGAAATAGTCATTAGCAACGTTCAGGTTTTCATCAAACTCAAATACGTAAGGCACAGCCGTAGGTAGATTCAGCTTGACAATATCTTCATCGGAGATGTTTTTTAGATGCTTGATGATGCCTCTCAAACTATTGCCATGAGCGACCACCAACAGCGTATGAGCTGTTTTCAGACTAGGAAATATATCACTTTCCCAATAAGGCATAATACGTTCAATGGTATCTTTCAACGATTCAGTACGAGGCAACTCCGCATCGGGTACTTCATGATAACGGTAATCAAAACGGGGATTTCTCAAATCACTTTCTGAAAGAGGATGGGGAGCTATATCATAGCTACGACGCCACACTAGCACTTGTTCTTCTCCATATTTCTCGGCAGTCTCGGCTTTATTCAATCCCTGCAATTCACCATAATGCTTTTCATTCAAGCGCCAGCTTTTCTCTACAGGTATCCAGTCCAGATTCATCTTATCGAGAACACAGTTCAAGGTTTTCACCGCACGCTTCAAATAGGAAGTATAAGCCTTATCAAAATTGAAACCATATTCTTTCAATGTCTCTCCGGCTTTTTCAGCTTCGGCAACTCCCTTTTCTGTCAGATCTACATCTGTCCAGCCCGTAAAACGATTTTCTTTATTCCATGCACTCTCTCCGTGACGAAGTAATACTATCTTTTTCATTTCTAAAATTCTCCTTTCTTCTTTTTATATATACAACAGATTGTTTCTTCACAAAGTTCACTAGAAAATAAATAGTTGTCAATACCCAGAAATAATGATTCTTTCTACAAAGAAGCGGGATGCAGTAATCAGGGATATAAAAAAATACCCTCCTCTAATTCTAAGCTTGCATTATGGATGATGATTCATCAAAGCAAGGTTATCATTAGAGAAGAGTAAGTCTGTAAAAGTAAAAAGAGAGAGTTTATATATACAAGAAAATCTGTTCTACTTTTCTATTTTTTTCTATTCTTCGTTTTCCTCAAAGCTATTTATCAGAAGACCGCGTATCAGCATCTTTTCCATAATATCCTTCTTTTATTTTCTGAACGTTGCGCAGCAATACTGCATAATGCCGGTAATTGAGATCTCCCTCCTTAGAAGCAGCAAGTTGCTCTTTTACTGACTCTTCAATCTTATCTAAATGCTGTTCTACAAAAAGCTGAATATCAGAACGGCTGATTGCCAGATTTGCATTGGCACCATCTTTGCTACTAGGTTTAATCATTCCTTCGACAAACCCCAGATAAGTCCGGTGCAACTGACGGCGGAAATTATTCTCCAGTTCATTGGGATCATTCAACGGTTTCCATATTGCAGTAAATACATCGTTCAAATAATCATCGAGTGCATACGATTCCGAAGAACACAATGAGGTTGAGTAAATATTATACAACATTCCCGGTGCAAGTAGCAAAGCTACAACAGAGCTTTGGCGGTCACGAATCTCATCCACCGGTTTGACTCCGGTACGACTCACCACTTCATCAGGGTAGAGCCAGAGTGGAGCTACAAACAAATTGCGTCCCAACCATTCAACAGCTTCTTTCTGCAAACTGCGTGGCAGATAATCATGCACTTTGAGATCCGGCAAATTATTGGTATAGCGTCCTCCTATGTTCTTCTGCACTTGCAGGGTATACTTCAGATGTTGGGCACGAACCGAATTATAAATGGTGGTTAAGTCAGTGTACTCTCCGTCAGGCTGTGCTGTCCAGGTCAGTATGTTTTCCATCACTCTTTTCAGGTTCTTTATACCGTATTCATTGGCTTTCATATTATTGTCGCCCAAGTCCTCACTCTGGCTACGGGGATCAAATCCCTTTCCTTCATCACCAACAAACCACAAGCGATGATCTCCCCGCAGTTTTTTGGTTACTTCGGCACGTAATACGTCTTTTTCTTTATAAGGATCCTTAAATTCCGGACGATAGCGATATCCCCATTGGATAGCCCATTTGTCATAAACACCGATACGAGGGAACAATCCTTTTTCGGAAATCCGATCTTCCGGTTGGGCTACATAATTAAACCGCGCATAATCCATGATCGATACCGTATGACCATTGGCTTCTACCCAAGCTTTATCACGCAGTTTCTCTACCGGAGTAGCCGAACTGGCTGCCATATTGTGCCGTAAGCCGATACTATGCCCCACTTCATGTGAAGAGACAAACTGAATCAGACTGCCCATTAATTTGTCGTCAAAAGTCATCGTGCGTGCGCGCTTATCCAGTGGCCCGCACTGCACCATATACCACTTTTTGAGTAAGTTCATTACGTTGTGATACCAACAAATATGACTTTCCATAATTTCTCCACTACGCGGATCGACAATACGCGGACCGTAAGCATTCTCCGTTTCGGAGGGTAGATAACGTATCACACTATAACGCGCATCGTCCAAACTCATATTGGGATCGTTCGGCCATTCTTTAGCTATTATAGCGTTCTTGAATCCGGCAGCTTCAAATGCTGTATTCCAGTCTTCGACACCTGCTTTAAGATAAGGTATCCACTTCTTCGGTGTTGCCGGATCAATGTAGTAGATAATGGGATTTTTCGGTTCGGAGAGTTGTCCCCGACGGTAACGTTCCGGATCTTTCGGTTCCAACCGATAGCGCTGGATGATGGCTCCACGATCGGTAGTCTGCTGGTCGTCCGAAAATTCGGTCAACGAGTTTTGGAAAAATCCCACCCGGTCATCGGCAAACCGTGGCTGCATCGGTTCTTTGGGTAACATCACGATGCTTGTATTCAGTTTCACAGTCACCGAACCAGTCTGTGCAGCCGGTAGTCTACCAGCACTAATACTATAAGTACGCAAAGTCACTGCCTCCACGTTGATAGGATAGGTTTTTATCGTATCCATAAATGTGCGGTCCTGGGCTAAAGTACCGATGCCAAGAATGGAACGGTCGCTTGAGGTAAAGCCACACAATTTATTATCACCTAAAAAGAGTTTTGATACATCAATGAGCTGTGCCTGAATCTCCGGATTTCTACCGATTACATCAAACTTATAGATTACAGGATCTACAGTCGATTGTTTCAATGCCTCGGCAATGTTATCACCCGGACGGGCAAACTGTGATTGCACATATTCGCGTAAAAAGAGAGTCTTATCATCATGCTGTTCCCAATAAACAACACTCCGGTTCACCTCTTCTCCGCTAAGCATTTTGAAACCCTGTGGCACTGCTTTAAACCGGGTCACAGCCAACAACAACCGTCCTAAAAGAGTATCCGGCACTTCAAAATACCAGTTATCTTTGATGTGGCGTACCGTAAACATACCCTCACATTCACTTCCTCCATCTTTCAACAGTTTTTCATAAGCCGTTACTTTCTTAACAGTGTCTTTCTTGACCGTATCTTCCTGTGCTACCAGTTTCTTCTTTCCACTTTCCAGAAGAGATATACCACTGGCACGAGCTCCCACACCTTGCAAGGACAGGAACGCCAACACAGCCATCATCAAAATCTTTCGCATAGTTTTCTCTTTATTTTTTTCATTCGTTAGTGTTCATTGTCAGGTTCGGATTTTTTTCACGGGCAGCCAACGGGAATGGAATGATATACAACCGTGAATCCGGCTTCAACGTATATGTCTTTTTCTCGACATCCGTAGATACCAGCGGGAAAGTACGGGTGATTGTCTTTGCGTAATCAGCTTCCGTATTGTATCGTTTCAAATCCCAGAAGCGACTAAATCCGGAGATTAACTCCTTACGGCGCTCATCAATGACTGCCTGCACCATCGCACGTTCGGTAGCAGGTTCCGGCAATACAGCTTCGGCTCTCTTGATTCGTTTTTCACGCAACTGATTCAATGTTTGGACAGCTCCCGGTATATCTTTCAGCCGTGCTTTCGCTTCTGCCAGAATCAGGTAAACTTCGGCAGTACGCATTCCCACAGACATAGGCTGAAACTTAGAATAAGTAATCGAAGTATTCCACAAAGCAGCTCCTGAACCTTCGTCAAAGTAGTATATACTGTTGTCACTCGTTTTAAAGAATTGGTTCAAACGTTCATCATTCTGCCCGAAAAGTTGTACCATCTCCGGGCTAAGCATACCATAACAAAAGGCCAAAACTTCAGTAGGACCACCCATATAAGCATAGTTCAGCACTTCCGGGTTACCGCCTTTGGCATAAGTAGTAACCTTAGTCGGACCTCCTTTAGCTCCCAAATCAATATAATCAATCAGGGTATTATTCAACTTCAATGATTCTTCGGCAGCTTCTTTCGCTTTTTTCCAATCTCGATGGAACAGATAAACACGGGCAGCCAACGCATATCCAAAAGCTTTTGACGGATGATATACATTCACCGGCTCTTCCTGTAAATAAGGAAGCGCTTCTTCTATATCCTTAATAATAAAATCGTATACTTGAGCAACCGTAGATTTGGTTGGAGTAGCCTCCAAATCATATTTATCAATGATAGCAACTCCACCGTCAGTGGCTGCAGTTTCCGGATTATATGCTTTCGCAAATGTATTTATCAGAATAAAGTGATCCCAGGCACGCATGATCTTTGCTTCCGCTTTTGCCAATTCCTTAACATCTTTATCACCCAGACTAGCATCAACCAATGAAATTACGATATTTGACCGTAGGATATATGTATAACAATTTTCATATAAATTGTTATCACTTAGCTCTTTCCGGTTAGCTGCCTCATTAAAAGTCATGTTAATACCATCCCATGAAATAAATTCATTACCTATGATATTCGATTCTTTCGACCAGACATTATCGCTCAACAAGGCAAAAGCTGCCGGATGGTAGGCCCGGTTGGGCAGGGCTATCAATTCATAATAAGTATCAGTAGAATCCACCGTTTTCTTGCCTGTAGGAGTAATATCCACATAGTTTTCACAGGCTGCAAAACCCAATATGAGAATAACTGGCAATATATAAAGTAATTTACGCATATCTTATATCTTTTAAATGGTTAGAAACTTGTTGATAATCCGATGGAGTAAGTCTTGGGAGAAGCGATGCCACGTGTACCGTCATTCATTCCATAGCTTTCCGGATCAATATCACTTCCTGCCTTACACCAGGTAAACAGATTATTTACCTGCACTTTCACTTTCAGAGAAGAGAGGCGGAGGTGTTGGCAAACCGTAAACGGTAAGTTATACCCTACACTCAAGCTACGCAATTTTACATAACCTGCATCTTTCACATTGATGTCACCGTATTGCCACCAATCTTGGAAAGTGCTGGCATAAGTTTTCACCTGTGCCGGTATATCGAGGTACATACGTACCTGTGCATTCGAATCATCCGCAGTCCAACGGTTGGCAATTCCTTTCAAGGTTTGAGTACCTAACTGGTCATCCATTTTTAATACACTGTTACGCAGCTTATTACCACCAGCATACACAAAGAATGCATTCAAATCAAAATTCTTATAGTTGAATCTTAACCCCACTGACCCGCTGAATTTCGGAGTCAGCGAACCAAGGTTCACCAAGTCATCAGTACCTTTGAGCGAAGAACCAGAAGTGATACTGGCTACCGTGCCGTCTTCATTAAATTTCACCAGATCATTTCCATCTTTATCCACTGCTACCGGATATCCATTCTCGATACGATGTATACGGTAAGCCCATAACGTATTATAACTAGTACCTTCCATAAAATAGTTCAGCGGACTCTTTATAAAGAGGCTCGCATTGTCGGATTCACTATGATCCACCTTCAACATTTTGTTCTTATTATGGTCAAAGTTAAAATCTACAGCGAAGTTCCAGTCTTTCTTACGTATGATATTGGCTGAAAGGGAAAGCTCTACACCACGATTACGCATCTCACCATTATTTACTACACGTGAGCCAGCTCCTAAAGTCGGATCCATATATCGGCGTACCAACAAATCAGATGAGTGACGATTATAATACTCCAGAGTACCACTTATCAGATTCTTGAAAAGACGGAAATCTAATCCTATATTGTAAGTAGCCGTTTTCTCCCAGCGAAGCTTCGGATTCGGCAGATCATCATCCTCGTAAGTCAGATAAGTCGTTTTGATGGGATTGCTCTGTGTTTTTTTCTTTACAACAAAATAGGTAGTCGAAGCTTGATCTACATTACCGTTAATACCGTACGTCATACGTAGTTTAAGGTAATCCAGCCAGGAAATCTCTTTCATGAATGATTCTTCCGACAGAATCCAAGACGCACCGACTGACCACAAAGGATGGCGCTGATTACGTATATCGAGCCCGAACAAATCGGCTTGATCCCAACGAATACTTCCGGAAAGATTATAACGTGACAGATAAGAGTATCCTGCATTTGCATAAAAAGACGCATAACGATGGCGTGACTCGTGCAAAGTAGCAGACAGCCCCGATAAAGTAATCGTTCTGTCAGAAAGAGCACTGGTTCCTACACCGTCACGATAGGCTTGCCAATTCATAAAATCAGAAGTTAATGTTTGCGGATCGTAGCCATACAACAATTGGCGGGCAGGTGTCGGAATCTTATTTTCACGAAATTCCAGACCGGCAATGGCAGTTACTGCATGGTCCTTCCAAGTTTTATCAAAGTCTATTTGGTTTCGTACCGTGTAACGCTTACTTTCAACTTCTGTCTGAGAAAAACGTCCCCCTTGCGGCAATTGTGCTTTTCCATTTGTATCAACCATACTGTTATGTAGCATACGCATTGCATAAGTATTTTCCGACTCAAATAGTTCACTCTTACCTTTATTCCATTCATATTGATACATGAAGTTGTATTTGAATATTTTCAGGAAACGAGCCTGTAAACTTACAAACGGACGAATACTAACATCATGTGACTTTGTTATGCTTTCCTCCAATGCATCAAGTACATTGAAACCAAACGTTCTATAAGGTGAGACACCTTCAGCTTTTCTTACAACACTCCCATTATAGGAAGGATATGCACCTACATTCACATAAGGAGAAGTATAATGGTTACCGTCGGCATCCAATATCCGCTCATATCGTTGTTGCAGGGTATAGCTGGTATAACTGCTATTCGGAGTATGACTACGTCCCATACGTACGTCCACTCCGGCATTCAGATTCAACCAGTTTGTGACCGCATAATTCGATTTATAGTACAAAGAAATTTTATTGCTTTTACCGCTAATAACGCGCTGACTATCCTTTTCATAATTGAAAGAAAGGAAATGATTGCTATTTCCGGCTTTCTGTGATACAGTTACATTATAGCGCTGGGTTATAGCCGTACGCCAAGCATTATCACGATATTCCTTATAATAATCATTATTACGCCATTGTCCCAACGTAGCATTTACTTCACTACTGGTAATATCTCCATTGGCCTGATCCAGATAGAGTTGGAACAAGGGATTATAATAATTGTACTGAAAAGAAGATAAAAAATTCGCCGCACTTCCTTTTTCCGCTACATTAGCATCAAAAACAGCTGTTTGATAATCAATAATATCACTTGTTGAAGCTAAGTTCAAGCTCTTGAAACTTGGTTTGGTAGTGATAAACCAGTCTGCATTAATACTCACGTGCGCACCTTCTTTCTGAGCTTGTTTCGTGGTCACTACAATAACACCATTGGCTGCCAAAGCACCATAAATACTAGCAGCGGCAGCATCTTTCAAGACTGTGATACTTTCCACATTATAAGGATTTATCTCGCTCAAGCTTAAATTGGTTGGCATATCGTCCACAACGATCAGCGGATTTGTTCCTACGTCATCCGAGAACGTACCTACTCCACGAAGAATAGGACTCATATCACCCGTATTCGGATTAATATTCATACGCAAACCTGCTATCTGCCCTTCCAGAGATGAGGCCAGGTCACTGTGCATTTGTCTGTTCAGTTGTTCGGAATCAACGAAACCGAAAGCTGCAGTAGAACGTTCACGGCTAATACGCTGATAGCCCGTCACCACAACATCCCCCAATTGTTGCTTGTCCTCATGCATTATCACCCGGACATTGTTACGGTCTTTAACAGAAACCTTTTCCGACTGCATACCGACGAAAGACACTTCCAATGTATGTACATCCACCGGAACTTTACAAATAAAGTTTCCCTCTGCATCTGCAATAGCACCAAAAGGACTATTGAGCACTTTGATATTTGCTCCCGGCAAAGGATTACCACCCTCATCCACTACCTGTCCCCCAACATTTCTGAACTTACCTGAAGCAGTTGTCGAGGTAGCTTTCACTTTACGGACAGTGATGAAATTTTGTTTCACATCATACTCAAAAGGCTTTCCTTCCAGAATCTTCTGAAGTGCTGCAAAAGGAGCCATCTGATATATACTCACAGTTACACGATAGGGTGCAACGTCTTCACTGGGAAAATTCACCTTATAACCAGATACATTGCTGAACTGTTTCAAGGCCGAACCGAGCGGTTCGTTTTTCATCTCTAAAGAAATCTGCCTGTTTTCTGCATTCTGCGCCCATCCTTGCAAGGCTGTTGCTGTAAACACCAGCAATAGAAAGGCAGTTCTCATCCACACAAGCTTTTTTTTAGTTCTTTTTTCTAATAATGTAATTTGTTGCTTTTTCATAAGAGTTGTATTTGTATAGTTAAATCTGTTTGATCGTAATGGTTCCGTCCTGATAGTCTACCTGCACTTTCTCCAACTTATTCAGCAGTTCCAATGCTTCATCCAAATGGGTATTTTTATTAGCCCAGAAGTTCAACCTGATATGATACAATTCGCGCCGCTCGAAATCGATATTCACATTATACCATCTTCCCAAAGCACCCATGATTTCTTCCAACGGCACATCCTCAAAGTAGAACATTCCCTCTGTCCAGGCTGTATATGTAGCGATATTCACTTCTGATACTTTTTCCTCTCCGGTTTCCGTATAGGTCAAATCCTGTCCCGGACGTAATGTTACCGACTTATTGTTAACTGTGTTTGTAACCTGCACCTTACCATTCACCAAAGTTACATGACGATCTTCAACAGTATAGGAACGCACGTTGAATTTAGTTCCCAGCACCATGGTATTCATGCCATTAGCACATACAATAAACGGATGTTCGGCATCTTTTGCCACTTCAAAGCAAGCCTCCCCTTCTAGTTCCACACGTCGTTCTTTTCCATGAAATGCCACAGGGTAGCGCAAACGACTTTCAGCATTGAGCCATACCTTAGTCCCATCAGCCAGTACCAGCAGAAAATCTTTTCCACGTGGTGTAGTCAAAGTCTGACAGCATACAGTGTCTGCCGAGACAGTTTTCCAGTCTTTCACATCCATCACACTGTCTGTCAATAACTGCTGTTCACTACGACCATCCATTTGTAGGACCACATGTTCATCATTGTTGTTCGCAGCAAAAAAACGTATCGGCTGTTCTGCAGGTAAAGAAGTGGAAGGAAGCAAAGAAGGAATCAGAAAAGCCAGTATCAAGACAGCTGCAGCAGAAGAAGCAATTGCCAAGATACGCATTTTCTTTCTGTACTTGCGTTTCCGTTGCAGATTCTCACGTATCACAGCTTCCTTACAAGCCATTAATTCCAAGAAAAGTTCTTTATTTTCAGGTATACCTATCCACTGAAGAAATTCATCAGTTTCTCTTAATTGTGGATGTTGTATGGCACGAAGTGCATAATCTAATTTTTTATCTGAATGGTCTATCATAGTGTCAATAGTTTCATTAAACACGTAAAGGTTACTGAAACTGATGACACCCCGATAGGATTTTTTTTAAAAAAAGATGGTTAATTGTTTTCGGAGTATCTTTAAAGCTCTGGCAATGTGCGTTCTAACGGTATTATCACTAATACGTAACTTTTCACTGATTTCCGCACATTTCTTTTCATTTAAGAAGAATTCTTCCACTACGGTTCGCATTTGTGGAGCCATCTGGCGAATACTCTCCTGCATCCGGTTTATCTTGTCTTCATACTCACGGTATTCTTTCACAGTCCAGCCACTGTAAAGTTCTTCCAGATATCTTTCCGCATTTTTATGCACCACGTTCTGATGACGTATTTGGTCAATACAACGATTTCGCACCATGACGAAGAATAACGGCAGCAGATCCTCTTCCGTTGTCAACCGTTCGTTGCTCTCAAGCACCGAACAAAAGACATCGTTCACCACATCTTTTGCGCTTTCCTCATCATTCAGCAGATTATATGCATGAATATAGAGTTTTTGCCAATGTTCCCTGTATATAACAGTTATAGCATTTTGACTATTATTCATGTATTTATAGTTACTTTTTGCGTTTCATAGAGCGCAAAGATAACCAATTGGAGCAAAAAACACTCTATTTATTAAAAAAGATTATAATTCATATAAATACATTTGTTGTTATAGACATATTCTATTCCCATCGTCTGACTCTTAATATTTTGACACTATGTTTCTCTCCAGAAAGATACGATTCACAACTATATCCAGCCGTTTCCATTCATCTGGACATTGATTTAATCTTCGCTTTATCTTTACGCGTACAGAATGCTTCGATTACTTTTTTTACACGAAGATAATTTATTGATACTCTGCTCATATATGCCCATTTTCTTTGTAATACATACTTTCCTTGTGATACAATCATACTATCTTTTACTTTTTTAAGGTGGAATTCAACAAAAATGATTATTTTTACGAGCAAATTATTGTCTAACTACCTGATAATACAGACATACCTTGAAAATAAACGAACAAAACGAAAGCGAATTCCTACAAAAGCTTATGAACAAAGCGAATATAGGATGGTGGGAAGCTGACTTGAAAGCAGAGACTTACAAGTGTTCGGAACTTATCTCCCAACTACTCGGAATAGGAGAAGACGGGCTCATCAGTTTCGAAGATTTCAACAAGCGTATTCTAAAAGAAGATCAGGGATACGCAACTTTTCCGTCTTTTGACAAAGTACAACAGACTGTAGAAGAAATATACTTGTTTGATACTCCCAAAGGTCATGTATGGATTCGTAGCAAGGCATGCTTCCAGGAAACAGACGAAAATGGTAACACCAAAGTATATGGAATTGCCGAAACCCAAGAGGGAATTCATATAGCATCTGCACACCAGGCTCTACAAAATAGCGAGCGGATCCTTCATAATATATATAAGAATCTTCCGGTAGGCATCGAATTATATGATAAGGACGGTCAAATGGTCGACCTGAATAAAAAAGATATGGAAATGTTCCGTATTTCCAATAAAGAAGATATTTTGGGAGTCAACATTTTCGAGAATCCTATATTGCCGGAAGAGATAAAACAGAAAATAAAAGACAATGAGAACGCAGATTTTACATTCCGGTACGACTTTTCCAAAATCAACAAATATTATCAGCCTAACAGTACAACCGGTTTCATTGACTTAACAACCAAAGTCACCACTCTATACGATCACAATCACGAACCTATCAACTACCTCTTAATTAATGTAGACAAGACCGAAGATACAATTGCTTATAATAAGATTCAGGAATTCGAGAGTTTTTTCGACCTGGTAGGAGATTATGCCAAAGTAGGTTACGCGCACTTCGATGCTTTGAGTCGGGATGGGTATGCTTTGAGAAGCTGGTACAGGAATGTAGGTGAAGAAGAGGGTACCCCATTGCCGGAAATCATCGGCATTCATTCCCATTTCCATCCAGAAGATCGGGCTGTGATGATCGACTTCCTGGATAAAGTGATAAAAGGAGAAAGTTCCAAGCTATCCCGCGATGTCCGGATTCGCAGAGCAGATGGAAATTACACTTGGACACGGGTTAACGTATTAGTAAGGAATTACCAGCCCCAGGACAATATCATCGAAATGCTGTGTATCAACTTTGATATTACCGAACTGAAAGAGACAGAGCGGATGCTGATTGGCGCCAAAGAGAAAGCTGAAGAAGCCGACCGGCTAAAATCTGCTTTTCTTGCGAATATGAGTCATGAGATACGTACCCCGCTCAATGCGATAGTAGGCTTTTCCAGTTTGCTTGAGGAAGCGGAGGATGCAGAAGAAAAACATCTGTATGCAACGATTATTGAAGAAAACAACAAGCTCTTGTTACAACTGATCTCGGATATTCTTGACTTGTCAAAGATTGAGGCAGGGACTTTCGACATTATCCCGGAACAAGTGGATGCACAACAACTTTGCAACGAACTGCTACAATCTATGCAGGTAAGGGCTACAGAGCAAGTAGAGATTCTCTTAGCACCGGAACTGCCCGAGCTTACTTTTACCAGCGACAAAAACAGGTTGTATCAGGTATTGCTGAATTTTGTAACGAATGCTCTGAAATTTACTTCCGAGGGCAGTATTGTTATTGATTACCGAATCAACGGAAATGAAGTCAGATTCTCGGTTCAAGATACGGGAATGGGCATCGAACCGGAAAAGCAGGAAGCTATCTTTACCCGATTCGTGAAATTGAATAATTTTATTGCCGGCACAGGGCTGGGACTCCCTATCTGTCAAAGTATCGTCACACAGTTAGGCGGCAAAATCGGAGTGGAATCAGAACCGGGGAAAGGTTCTTGTTTCTGGTTTACGCATCCGATTAACTAAAATCTAAATTCAAAATAAATATCAGAAAACAATGTTTACCGGTTTCTCTTTAAGAAAATACGATCTGTTATAGTGTTGGGAAGTTCCGATTCATAATGTGTCACCATAATCATCGTCTTATCTTTGCGTCGGCAGAAAGCCTCAATCACTTTCTTTACCCGTCGACGATTATAAGTATCCAAGCCATGAAGCGGTTCATCCAGAATCAGCAGTTCCGGGTCTTTGACGAAAGCTCTTGCCAACAAGGACAAACGTTGTTCTCCACTGGATAGTTGCAGGAATGGTTTATCTTTCAAATCTGCAATGCCAAATATATCCATCCACCACTCACAGATAGCCATCTGTTCCGGTTGAGGACGTTTATACAGACCGATACTGTCATGCAAACCACTGGCTACAATCTCAATAGCGGGCAGATTTTTAAGATAAGCACGGTGCATCTCCGGACTTACGTAACCAATATGTTTCTTGATTTCCCAAATACTTTCTCCCGTCCCTCTTTTCCGTCCGAAGAGACTGATGTCACAGGCATACGATTGCGGATTGTCTGCACAGACAAGGCTCAACAGAGTCGATTTCCCAGCACCGTTCTCACCACTCAACGCCCACTTCTCACCACGACGGACTGTCCAGTCCAGTTCTTTCAGAATAGTTCGGTCGCCATAACGGATACTGACCTTATTAAGTTTTACTACTTCCTCCGAATCGTAATTGTTGCCATCAGATGACAAATCTATAATCCGTTGCTGCAAATCATCAAAAGAGGTAACCACATCTCTACTGCGGAAAGCTTCCAGATAGGCTTCACGTTCCATTTTAGGAAAGACCTCCATTTTGTCCACAGGAATGACATGAGTGATGAATGAAGGTATATCATCGAGCATGGAAAGTACCAGAATGATCTGTACGGACGACATTTTTGTCAGACGTTCGAGCAAAGAAAACAACAGTTCACGCGTAGGAGCATCCAGTCCGATAAACGGATTATCCATAATCAACACGCGGGGAGCAGTCAACAGGGTTTTGGTTAGCTGGAATTTACGTAATTCACCGCTGGAAAGGAGAATGATTTTCTTGTCGAGCAACGGTTCGATACGGAAAAGTTCAAACAGTTCGCGTTGTAGTTGCTCGTCCTTGATTTCTCCCAACATCTCACGAACATCAGGAGCTTCATCCTGATCGTAAGCATTCCAACGCTGCTGGTAGTAGTAATTGGCATCGGCAGCTCCATAGGTATCACGGAAAGCAATGTATTTCACATTATCATAAAGAGTCTGGGTGGCAGAGGGGGAAAAATCATATTGTACGGTTCCTTCACGCAATGGATATTTTCCGATCAGGGTATCTACAAAAAGACTTTTACCGCCACCATTGGGACCTACAATAGCTATGTGTTCATTCGCTCCGATAGTTGCCGTGATGGGTTTGGCTAAACGCACAAGCGGGTTGCGTGCTACGCCCCCCGCCATGCAGAATGTATTTTGGTTCATATTCTTTTATTCTGTTTTATTATTGCCCGCAAAGGTAACAATTTTATCATAAAAGACGCCAAATTGCAAACATATTCTTATTCGTTCCGTAGAAGGAATATCTTTATTTACTTACTAAACCCATAAGGTGGACATTCAAAATTGGTAATATCCAATTTGTATTCCATCATATCTTTCAACTCGTGTATGGGACGTTCCAATTCGTAAGGTATCGATTGTCTGCTGAATTGCTGGAAGTAAAGCAAACAAGCATCCCGCCACCAGACAGCATCCCGTGCCTGAATCTTCAGGCGGTGTTGCACATCACGAAAACGTTCGGAATCAATATACGGTTCCATCCTGTCCCACACTTTTTGAAAGTTTCTCACTTCGTTTACACCACGATCATACGCGTAGCACAGTTCTGCCCAAAGTGTACGTCCGCTCTTCATCTGATGATTCCAAGGGACATGGTGAAACCAAAGGAGCAGATTCTCCGGACAAGTATTCACATTGTCCAGTTGCTCGCATAATGGAGAATGGTATTGTCCGGTAGCATTACTTCCTGTACTGCTGCGGTCGAAACCTATTCCCATGTTGTCGGCACGGTGGTAATAAGGAGGCAGCCAATCCGGGCGGGCATCGGGAATATCACACCAGGGTTCCGGTCCGTAATGATGTCCCCATGCAAAGATATGATGCAAGCCGAGAGGCATCATGTAGTCTACTACTGCTTCTCTCGATTTTTGAAGCACTTGGAAGTTGAGAAGGGAGAGTTCAGCGTCGACCTGCTCTTTTTGAATGACTTCTCCTGCCGGAGTATCGGTTTGCGCACCGGTAACGGGAAGAAAAGTTTGTTTCAACCATTCTTCTCCTATCTGTTCGGAAGAGAGCGAATGTTTCCATGCCAATCGTCCGAAAGCATACCAGTTGGCTTGAGCAAAAGGATGTCCACACCAATTAGTATCATCACCGATGTTTGCCACTCCGGAAATAGCCGTGAGCGGATGAAAGAATAAAGAACCATCTGTCACACGGGCAACGGTAGAGCCTTTGCCTTGCAGATAAGTATCACTGTCTAAACACTCTTTCCACATAGGAGCAAGGAATGCAAGATGATTGGAAAAACCAAGATACTCTTGTGTGATTTGAAATTCGGGCATAACTGCCGTCTTTTTCATGGCTCCGAACAGCGGGCTGAATGGTTCACGGGGTTGGAAATCTATCGGACCGTTCTTGATCTGCACAATAACATTATCCCGAAATTTATCATCCAAAGGTTCAAATTCAAGATAGGCTTGTTTGGCACGGTCGCTGTCGGTAGGAGAATAAACGAAAGCGCGCCACATCACAATGCCATGATAGGACCTCAACACATCGGCAAACATATTGGCTCCTTCGGCATGAGTCCGTCCGTAGTCACACGGACCGGGCTGCCCTTCGGAATTCGCTTTCACCAGAAAACCTCCGAAATCGGGAATCAGAGAATAAATCTCTTTGGCTTTCTGCTTCCACCAGTTTATCACTTCTTTATTCAACGGATCGGAAGTGGATAAACCGCCTAAAGCTGCGGGAGAAGAGAAATTGATAGAAAGATATATTTTCAAGCCATAAGGGCGGAAAACGTCGGCCAAGACTTTGACTTTCTGCAAATAATCATTAGATAGTATCTTAGGACTTGCATTGACATTGTTTATTACAGTGGCATTAATGCCGATAGAAGCATTGGCACGAGCGTAGGCTTCATAACGGGGAGAGACAACAGACGGAAGTTCGTCCCATTTCCAAAGTGAATGTCCGGCATATCCGCGTTCGATTGTACCATCCAAGTTATCCCAATGATTCAGGATACGAATTCGATAATCAGGTCGTTCGGAGATATTGAGGGATTGCAAAGCTGATTCCGGTAGTTGTCCGGTAGCTTGCAGACGGAGTAAATGATACGTTCCATAAAGTACTCCTTGTTCACCGGAAGAAGCTATCGTTATTTGACTGCCACCTTTGGAGGTCTGAATCGTATATCCCTCATTTCCAAGTGCACGAAGTTCTTTATTGTTCCGGACCTCCAAAGTAACCGGGATTCCTCCCTGCCAGAAGTTCTGTAATTCGGAAACCGCAATACGTAATGTAGGTGATTGTTTCTTGCTGGTAATTTCCGCTTTCGCTCCCGATGCATAACGAAGCCACAAGGCACTTCCATCTTCTGCCCAAATAGAAGAAAAGCAAAAAAGGATAGTGAATATCAATGCAAATATATTTCTAGGCATATTTTTCAGATAGAAGCGGTAGTTTTAATGTATTCTATTATTCATCTTTTCCCTCGATAGTAATGATTCGCCCGTCTGCATCATACTGAAGTTCACAGACTTTTAGGCTACGGAGCCAAGTCTTTCCCTCTGATGGTACACAATCGTGATGAAACAGATACCACTTACCTTTAAACTCTACAATAGCATGGTGAGTAGTCCATCCTACCACCGGAGTCAGAATGACTCCCTGATAAGTAAACGGACCATAAGGGTTATCACCTGTTGCATAGCAGAGCAAATGAGTGTCTCCCGTAGAATAGGAAAAATAGTATTTACCATTATATTTATGCATCCACGAAGCTTCGAAGAAACGGCGTTCCGTATCCCCTGCTGTCAATGGCTTACCGTCTTCATCCAGAATTACCACTGCACGGGGTTCTTCGGCAAACTCCATCATGTCTTCACTCAAACGAGCAACACGCGACGGGATTGCCTCCTCCTCTCCTTCCGGCAAAATGGCAGATTCCAAGGCTTTATTATTACGGTAACGTTGAAGTTGTCCACCCCACAATCCACCGAAATACATATAATAGTTACCATCTCCGTCATCCCATACAGCCGGATCGATGCTGTAACTTCCCTTCATCGGATTAGCTTCCGGTATAAAAGGACCATAAGGTTTATCACTCACAGCTACCCCGATACGAAATATATCATTCTGATCTTTCAATGGAAAATACATATAGTACTTACCATCTTTACAAACCACATCACAATCCCATAGTTGACGGCCCGCCCAAGGAATATCCTCTGTGGAAAGCACCACTCCATGATCTTTTATTTCACCGTTCATCACATCATCCATAGAATACACGTGATAATCTTTCATATTGAAATGATCGCCATTATCATTTTCAGCAATACCACTTTCCCAATCGTGCGAGGGATAAATATACAGTTTGCCATCAAATACATGTACGGCAGGGTCAGCCATATAATCACTGGGAACTAAATATCTTTTTTCTGTTTTCATGCTTTTTCGGTTTTTCTGTTAGAAACTTATTTTGTTTTTTCAGCCTCTTTGATAATCAGGTCGACTACCGGCTTCGGCTGATAATTGCGATCAAAAAGTAACGGATAATCCGTGCGGCCTCTCATCGGCCAGTCATTACGCCAAGAGTTCTGATCGGCTACTCCCCAAAGAGTAACCCTGGTGATAAGGTTATGATGTTTCAGGAACAGACGGAAAAAGTCATTCATTCTTTCAGTCCATGCTTTCGATACCTCTTCCGGTAATCCATCCGGATAAGGATTCATCTCTTTCTTATATTCAAAGGAAGCGGAAACTTCTGCACCTACATTGGGATTCGGTGATGGTATCACCGTCAAATCCAGTTCTGTTATCATTATCTTCACTCCTGTTCCGGCAAAGGCCAGCATACTCTTCTCAAATTCACTGATTTTCGGGTAGTCCATGCCGATGTGTCCTTGCATACCTATGGCATCAATACGGATTCCACGTTTTTTCAAATCGTTCACCATTTTCACGACGGCTTCTCTTCTCCCCGGTTGGGTCATTGAGTAGTCATTGTAGTAAAGTTCGGCATCCGGATCGGCCTCGTGTGCATATTGGAAAGCCAATAGGATATATTCTTCCCCCAGAATCTCATAAAACTTTGTCTTGCGATATGCTCCATTATCTTCAATCGCTTCATTTACTACATCCCAGCCTTTGATACGGCCTTTATAGCGTTTCACGATGGTAGTGATATGGTCTTTCATCCGTTTCTTCAGGACTTCCGGAGAAACATTATTCCCGTCCTTATCTACGCAAAACCAAGGAGCCAATTGTGAATGCCAAATCAGGCAGTGACCAATGATAGCCATTTGATTGCTCTCACCAAAACTGACAAATTCATCTGCCTGCGCAAAATTATACTTATTTTCTTTCGGATGAATGACAGAAGACTTCATGCAGTTTTCCGCCACGATGGAATTAAAATTCTTCTTTACAATTTCAACAGCTGCGACATCCTTACCGGAACTTTGATGTGTGTTCACTGACACGCCAATCAAAAACTTGTTTTTCAAAGCCTTTTTCAGCGAATTTCCATCTTTCGCAAAAACTTCTCCATAAGAAAAAGAAAACATCACTGTCAATAATAACAGAATTATTCGTTTGAGTTTCATACGTTATATTTTTGAGTAATAAACATTCTACTATCTTATCTATTCGCCTTTTTTACAGCGCGATTCTATCTCCTCATTTATATTGTCAATCACATTATCTTCCAATTCATATTTAGAAATAATGAACATAGCGACCAAAAGCAACAACGCCGGAATAACGGCTACGAGCCACAGTATTCCCTGTTCGGCAAAAGGTGATTGTGACACTTCATTTGTCTGGTCGAATCCGACAAAAGCCATAACAAGTCCCGGTACAACTCCTCCAAGAGCCATTCCCGCTTTATAGAAAATACCAGTCAAAGCATTGACTATACCCGAAATACGTTTACCATGAGTATATTCGCCATACGAAATTACTTCAGGAACCAAAGCCCACATATACCCTGTCGCAATAATGACTCCCGTCGATTTTATGAACTGCGCCACAAAGACCAACCATATCTGCGTTTTGAGTACCGGAACCACAGAAATAATATACAGCAATGCCATACCCAATATAGCGACTGAAAGGAATACATAAAACATTTGCTTTTTTCCAATGGCACGTTTAATGGCAGGTACCATCGGCATGAAAATGAATGCGGGTATCGAGCCCAAGGCCATGAAATAAGGTAACATCTCCGGTGCACGTACATTATAAATCATATAATATGAACCGGCAGAATTACCAATCGCCATCATTGCAAAAGCAGTAATGAAAAAGAACGCCAAAATACGCAAAGGTTTATTTCTACAAAATTCTACCCACAAGTCGGACACTTTTACTTTAGATGTCTCCTCCTGATCCATAACCACACGCTCCTTCGTCTGGCTAAAGCAGAACATCAATAACGCCAATCCGATAACAGCATAAATAGTCATCGTAATAAACCATGCGTTAGCAGATGCAGTAGTATTGATTTTACCATCGGGAGACAACACCTTCACCAGTATCGGAATACCGTATGCCACAGCCAAACCACCCAAATTGGCAAGAAACATACGCACTGACGTCAACACCGTGATTTCATTCGTATCGCGGGTAAGTGACGCATTCAGTGCTCCATAAGGCACATTAATCAATGTATAACACATGGATAATCCAACGTAAGTGAAATAGGCATAGAACAGTGAACCCGAAAAGCCGTTCCAAAAACAAAGAATAGCAAAACCAGTCAGCGGAATTCCTCCCCAAATAAGATATGAACGGTATTTACCTAGTTTAGGATTGTGTTTATCGACGAAAGCACCCACCAGAGGATCCCAAAGGACATCCACTATCCTGACAATAAGAAACATCACGGCTGCCACTTCCGGTTTAAGTCCATATACATTGGTATAAAAAATCAGCAGATACATACATACGGTCTGGTAAATAAGGTTTTGCGCCAAATCACCGGAACCGAATCCTATACGTTGAAGCCAAGAGAGTTTATAGAAACCTTTCGCTTCATTGGTCTTTATTGTATTCTCCATAAAATAGATAAATTGGTCATTTTCTGTTTTTCGTATTCATTTCTATCAAGATAGCTGCTGCCACTCGTTGCCCTAGCGTCTTTTTATCCAATGGATGAATATCATTCCATTCTCCTAAATCACTATTTTTAATCAGAGTAACATTTTTATTTGTATCGGCTACTTCCGCCTGCGCTTTCCGGAATTCCGCCCAGGCAGTGCGTCCTCCTTTATCTGTGGGTGAAAGGAAATCCGCCAGCTCAATGATATAGAAAGGCATATCCGACTTATTCCATCGTTGTCTCCAATCGCTAATCATAGCCGTCAACAAGTCTTTATACTCATTTCTGCGTGAGACATTCGATTCTCCCTGATACCAGATGACACCGGATACCGTATAGTTCAGCAAAGGAGCAATCATTGCATTATACAGTCCTGTGGGTTTATAATGAAAAGCCGTTTGTCCCGGAGCAGCGGGCATAGGAGCACCGAGATGATATTTCCAACTCCCCTCCAAATTGATCTCCGATTCTCCTTTTTCCGGCTGACCTTTTCCGAAAAGGATTTTATAAGGCTTTTCCTTTACAAATTGAGGACGACCGCCATAACTGAAAAGGCGTATGGTTATTGTATTTTTTCCGGCTTTCAACAATCCGGCAGGAATGGTGTAGATACGGGGAGGATACTGATAAGAGACAGTCCCCACAAATGTGCCATTTACATAGACCGAATCTGCATCTACGATGCATCCCAAACGAAGAGTCGCTTTCTCTCCCGCCTGTTGTGCAGACACCTGAAAGTCTTTACGGAACCAGTGGGAGCCATTGACGGTATTCAGTCCGTTTGTTGCCCAGCCGGAAGTAAACAAATCTGTTTCTGTCCAATTGCTATCATCATAATCGGCAGCATACCAAGGGGTAGCCTCATGCATCCCTTTATCTCCCTGAAACAACGCCACATTCCAGGCATGACTTTTCTTCCTCTCCTCTTTTTTCATCGACTCCATCAAATCGTCTGACTCATAGATACGCTTTTCATTCAAATAAAATGGAAAAGGCTTCAACCCTCCCTCACTGATCCACGCTTCTACCGGTGAACCTCCGACACTGGAATTTATGATTCCTACCGGAACCTTTGTCTTTTGATAGACATCTTTAGCGAAGAAATAGGCTAAAGCAGAGAAAGGCATCACATTTTCAGGAGTCATCGCTTGCCAGGAAATTCCCGGAATATCTGCCTGCGGAGCATGAAAATTATAGAGCAGAGGTGTTTTTATATAGCGTACCATCGGATAGTTACTGTCCGTAGATATTTCATCGCGAAAACGATCTGTAACCCGTGAAACAGGCAATTCCATATTCGACTGTCCCGAACATACCCAAACATCACCAATAAGAATATCCTTTAATTCGATATCATTAATGGCCATCGTATAAGGTCCGCCAGCTTTCAATATAGGCAAAGTCACTTTCCAGTTACCTTGTACATCAGCAACAGTCTTATATTTCTTTTTCAGGAAAGTTATATCAACGGTTTCATCAGGATCAGCCGTTCCCCAGATATTGACAGGTTCCCCACGCTGAAGTACCATTCCGTCGGAAACAAGAGTCGGAAGTTTAACCTTTGCTCCGCCCAACAAGGCGAAGCAAAGGAACACAACTACTAACCCTACCTTATAAAACCAATACTTATTCATTCTGTCTTTTCTTTTATATGTCTTTATTTCATGATAATTTAGCAAGAGAAGAAATCCATCGGGATTCCACTTTGCAAACTTAGGAAGTTTCTTCCCACTTACCCAGAAATTCTGATTCAAATCATTACTCGCTTGTTACATCATCGTTTACGTATGTTACAAAAACTTGTTGCAATGTTACATTCAAGCTGAAACCACCGATGAACAGGAGGAAAACGAAAGTTTTAGAAAGAGCGGATTACAGTAGTTATTGTTATTCATTCGATCCGCTCCAGGATGATAACAACTACTGTAACCCTCACTCTCCCCCTCTTTAATTATTATAATTCCAAATCTCCGGTAAAGTCTTCGCTGACATCCTTACCAGCCAAACCATCGGCTACTCCCTTATAAGCATGTTTACGTGCATAATTAGCATCCCAAAGGTTCGGAGCGTCATTCGGTATCCAATTCACATGTTCTTTTTCATTGTCCGATACTCCCCAGATGGTAATACCATATTGTTTATCCACCGGAATATACTTCTTGTACATATCAATAACATACTGATACATTTCTGCCTGTTGTGCCAGATTTTCAGTAGTAGGCGACGAGGTGTTAACCTTAATATCCAACTCGGATACTTTAATCAACTTGCCGGTAGCACCCAGTTTCTGGAACATTTGAGCAATATTGTCTTTATTGGAATCAATAGCAATATGCATTTGTGTACCAATACCATCCACTATGGCCCCTTTGCTTTCGATGTATTCCACATATTTAATCAGACCGTCACACTTATTGAGGTTATATTCCAGATTATAATCATTGATGAATAGTTTATCATCCGGATTTCCATACTGACGGGCAAGTTTGAAAGCTTCTACTGCATAGTCTTTCGGAGTCAGGAAATAATCTTGCCAGTAGAATTCATCAGAAGCCAGATCAGTTTTGCCTTTACCAGTCTTAATGTCTGATGTTTTTCCGTCATCCATTGGTTCATTGACTACGTCCCATGCATGAACATAAGGTTTGCAATGGGTAACCATCTTTGAAATCCAGTCTTCCATAGCATCTCTGATAATCTCGGCTTTTTCTTCGTCGGTCTTCTCAATGATAGTAGGACCGGAAGCACGAGTGACAGCACGTGTCTCCACCACTTTCTCCGACAATACGATATTATCTATATAATAATCACCCGCACTAACTCCGAAATTGATACAGAATCGATTCATATCCTCTTTAGACACTGTAAATTCTTTCTTAAATTCTGTCCAAGTCGTACTCACATTTCCATCTACATAGCATTCACCTGCATAACTCGTTGAGTTCTGAATTTGAATTTGGAAAGTAGTTGAGACACTTGCTTTAATCATAGCAGAGAACTCATAGGTCTTGCCGACTTCCAAAGGAGTATCAAAGCCATATCCAGCCTGTGCCTTATATGCATTGCCCGCCCCTCCGTCAACAGAACTAGTCAGCTTCATCGAATATGAACTTCCATATCCTTCACCTTCTTCCGAAATCGCGGCTTTTCCACTACTCCAAGCTCCCCAAGGAGTAATAGCTTTGCTTTCAAAATCTCCGTTAGAAATCAGATTAACCACAGTAGGATCGGCATCTTTGTCTGTCACAACAATATTATCTACATAATAAGTCACATCCGGCAAATAACCAAATTCAAATGCAATCTGAAATGTAGTACTAACAAAATCATTCACTGTGATCTTCACCTGCTGCCATTGAGACGTTGTCTCAAAAGCTTCCGTCCAACTGCCACCTGTAGCATACCAGTCTTTATATGGATAATTATTTCCTAACCCAGCGAAAGTCAACCGGGCTTTACCAGCTTTATCCGAACGGACAAAAAATGAAATTTCATAATTATGCCCACTTACTGCTGAAATGTCAGGAGTATATAATTGCACAGAATGAGCAGCCGTTACAGAAGATCCTACTGTAAATTTCAATGCTTTGGAAGTAGTTGTCAGTCCTTCCCCTTCCACAATGGACATCGCATCACTTCCATTTTTACGATTCCAGCCATCAAAGGTTCCATCTTCAATGCCTGACAGATCCAACAAATTACTGCCCGCCGGTCCCGGAATAACTTCCGGTGCAATCAGACTATTCAGATAACTCGCATTCTGATTAGTGTGCCAAATCAGACAGTGTCCATAAATGCTTATACCCGCTTCTGTAGTCTTTGTAAACAATTGATCTACCTTATCAAATTTCAAATTCCCTTTAGAATCGACCATAGGACCGTGCTTCATGGCATATCCTATCGTCAGATCATTAAAGTTCTCATTCACAATGGTAGTCGTTGTCTCGTCACCAAGATATTCATCCATCCCCACTCCGATACCCAACTTAAAGTTGGGATCGGATAAATATTCTTTCAACGGCTTGTAACGGGAAATCTTTTCAGCCAACTGTAAAGGCAGTTCGGAAGAAGTAACCGCTCCATGTGTAGGGTCTTTATACCACTCCATCTTATTATCGTCACACGATGTCAATATCAGCACCGACAAGGCAACAAACGGAAGCATATTTCTGTATTTCATAATCTTTTCAATTTAAAGTCATTATTATTCTGCATCCTCTTCTTCATCCGGGAAATCGGTATATTCCGGCTTCGTCAAAGGTACGACACGCCAGTTATCAATATAAATCTTCACGGAAGTTGTTTTGGATAGAAACTCTGTTTCTTTATCCGAGCTCGCACCTGTGATCTTATCCAATGTAATATCAGAGTTCTCAAAATAGAAACCGAAGTTGGCATAAGAAGCAGATGCACGGGTAGCGGCCACATCGGCAAAAGTGGTCCAAGCTCCGCTGGATGCTTTCGATTTGTAGAATTCACTGAACGGAACAGTTACAGTCTGCCAACCGGTTGTCTGGAAAGGAACGATCTTTCCGCCTACAAGCCACGGTACGTAATTATAACAGTCTCTCTCCCATTCTCCACCATTGAATCCGTTCTGACCACAAATCTTCAGGAATCCGGATTCAGACCAAGGTTCGGGCACATAAATTTCAAACTGAATAGCACATTCGGCAACAGGAGTTTCAGCAGGGACACCCAGCGTCAACCAGTCAGGATCAGTGCCATTACCAGCTGTCCAAACTTCAGCACAACGATTCTTCGCTGCTGCCACCGGCAACTGTCTTTCTAATGGCAAACGACAGTAAGCACCTTGCGACACATTACCTTCACCAATCGAAGCAGATTCCAGTTCGGTTGTTTGAATCATACTTTCAGAATCGCCCCATGCTCCTTGTGCACCCACTCCGTCGAAGTTCAACAACAAGCCTTTCTTATAATTGAAATAGGCAGGAGAATAAGCACCACCATTCGAACCTTCTACGAAAATAGAACCGCCCTCTTCAGAAACTCCGGCAGGCATATCCACCATAAAATATTCACCGTCAAGATCAGAAATAATACCTTCTGTCACCACCACATTTCCGGGGAAAACGACTTTTGCTATTTCCGTCAATCCACTTCCGTAAACAATGATAGGTTCACCTATATTCGGCATACAGTTGGAGATTTTCGTTATAGACGGTGCAGCAGCACGAATCTGGAAATCATAAACGTATTCACCGCCATCTTTTACCAAACGAATTGTATTACGTACATTCTCGTCTGCTTCTGTAGTCGGAACTTTACTGTTCACACTAACCAGAAAAGATTTATTCGAAACAAATACCGGATTAAAATAACAGTTATATCCATTAATATACACTTTCTTCAATCCGTTGAATCCTTCACCTTCAATTCGGATCAGTTGTCCCAAACGGGCAAAATCAACCAAACGGTCAGGAACATTCGACTTCGCGTCTTCCAGATAGATCCCTGTTATGTTCATCACAGAACTTCCGCCATTATCGTCATCGTCGTCACACGAAACAAATGAACAAGAGCAGATGAGCAGGCTCACCAATAAGCCAAATGCTTTCATACTATTTTTATATATCAAGCTTTTCATTCGTATTCTCGTTTTTAATTAAACAAATCAGTTATTCTGTCTTCCTTAAATGCATAAGGCACAGGATCTGCTTTCAACAAAGGATTTTGCACAGTCTCCGATTCCGGATAAGGAAGAAGGAATATACTGGAATCGACGTCACCTATGGCACGCTTCGTTTCATCCGAATCCTCGTCTCTCTTCAAAGTCTGTGTATCCGCATCCCATACTACAGGAATAGCAGTACCCCTATCCTGTCCGGTGATATAATTGAGTACTTCCTGTTGTTTATAATAAGCTCTACGTACCAAGTCATACCAATACTGTCCTTCCAGACAAAGTTCCAGTCTACGCTCACGACGAATATCTTCGTAAGTAATCGAATTTTGGGGTTCCAAACCGGCACGCTTGCGCACTTTGTTAAAGTATTCCATTGCATCGGCATCATCTGTTGAAGGATTATTTCCCAATATAGCTTCTGCATAAATCAGATATACTTCTGCCAGACGCAACATGTAAGTATTGATAGGAGTACTTCCGGAAGTGATCTTCGCATTATCTTTGCTAGAACCACAAACATATTTCTTACAATAAATTCCGGAAACAGTACCCGATGCTTTCTTCTCACAAGTATATCCTCCGTTTGCTTTCTGTATTTCAGGATAATGATCGCCATAAGCCATCCAAGTCGGCTGACGCCGTTTATCTCCTTTTTCATACTCCCAAATCACGTCCGGTTGTGCAAAAACATAACCGCCCCATGCACGGTCATTACCGGTAATAGCCGACTCACAAGCAAAATAGTCCTGTATCGTATTACATTCCCCATACGTACCATTACTAACCCATTGTAAAGCAAATAGTGTTTCCGAGTTGTTATTTTTATCAATCATAAACAAATCGGCATAATCAGTCATCAGTTCAAAATTTCTGTTTTCTATCACTTTTAAAGCCGCTTTCTTTGCCAAATCCAGATAGTCCTGATTACGGGTCGCACTATTAGGGTTACTACTATAACCGGCATACGTCAGATAAACACGCGACAACATGCCAAAGGCACTGTATTTATTGACACGTCCGGCAGCAGAAGAAACCTCCGGCAAATATTTTGCCGCAAATTCCAAGTCACGCATCGCAAATTCATAGACATCACTTACCGGGCTAGTATTGACAATTGGATTAGCCACCAGTTCATCCGTATCCTCATTTATAATAACATTTCCCCATAACATCGCCAGATAGGAATAAGCAACTCCACGCATGAACCGTGCTTCAGCAATATATGGGTTCTTCACTTCTTCGCTATTGGATGAGTTACCTTTGATCCCGTTAATAATCTTATTAGTTTGCTGTACTATATTGTATAATGAGCCCCAAGCCGAAACTAACGGCCCCGTCAATCCGGTTTCGGTCAAATCGGCAAAAGGATAGATATAATTAGAGGTTGTCGCACAAAGGTTGAATCCGCGTCCATCACCCAGTCCATAATAGAACTTATCGTTAAAGTCGAACCACACCTTATTATACAAAGGAGCTGTTGCTGCCCGGAAATCATCTTCCGTTTGATAAAAGTTATCTCCTGCGATATTGGAGTTATCTTCAGAATCGAGGAAGTCACTGCATCCTGCAAACGCCAAAGCTACAGCCAACATGAAAGAGTATATATATTTACTTGTTTTCATATTTAGTCACTTTAAATGATTAAAAGGTTAAATTCAGACCGAATGTATAAATTCGCGGAGAAGGATAACGATAGTTATCAAAGCCTGTAAGCAAAGCGTCCTGATTGGCAGAACCTATTTCCGGGTCCATCCCTTTGTATTTTGTGAATGTATATACATTCTGCAGGTTACAATAAAGTTTCAGATTCTGAATACCAATCGGTGCCAACCATTTACGCGGGAACGTATAGCCGAAAGAGATAGACTGAATACGCAGGAAAGAACCATCTTCCACAAAGCGGTCACTGAAACGATAATTGGAATCATCTGTCCCTTTGGCAATAGCCATACGGCAAGCATAAGGGTCACCGCCTACAATCTGTATATTCCGATAATCATCCGGACCATTCGGATCAATCAAAGCCAGTTGTGCATAATCCAACGCCGATTTCAGGATATTATTATTGCCCCGTGGATTTTCAAGTTCACGACGCCCCCAGTTTACAACTTCATTTCCCACCGATCCGGTCAGGTTAATGCTCAAGTCGAAGCCTTTATAAGAGAAAGAGTTACCGAAGCCGAAAGTAAAGTCCGGTTCAGGATTACCGATATAAGTACGGTCCTGTTCATTGATAACACCGTCTTTGTTTACATCTTCAAAAATATAATCACCAATCCAGATACTATTCTTGGAAATCGACATACCTTCAGGCAATGCTACCGGCTTAATTGCTCCGGAAGCATCTTTATAGTAAAAGTCAGTAGCCTTTTCAAAGCGGCCAATCACTTTATAACCATAAAACTGTCCGATAGGGTTTCCTACTGATGTACGTGTCAGTACGGTTATTGTTTCGCCTGTCTGATTACTCTTATCTATCAGGCTGGTTGCCGTATCCAGCGATTTTACTTTATTACGGTTCATAGAGAATACCACGTTACTTCTCCATTGAAATCCGCCTTTATCAATATTCACTGTATTTAAAGTCAACTCAAGTCCTTTATTCTCCAAAGAACCCACATTCTTCCAGGGTGCGGAAGTAGAGCCCTGACCTGAAGTTCCCACGTAAGCAGGAAGAGGCACTTGCAACAACAAATCATTTGTTTTCTTATAATAAATATCGGCTATCAATTCAATCCTGTTCTGGAAAAGATTAATATCAAGTCCCAGATTACTTGAATAAGTAGACTCCCATTTCAATTCGGGATTCGGAGTATTGCCAGCCAGCAATCCTGTTCCCCAAACGGTAGCAACAGATGAATAAATGGCTTTATATGCATTATTAGGCACATTCTGATTACCTACAACACCCCATCCTAAACGCAATTTCAGATTATTAATAATATTGTTGTCTTTCAAAAAAGATTCATTGGAAACCTTCCAAGCCAAAGCAGCCGACGGGAACCATCCCCAACGATTATCTTTGTAGAATTTGGAAGAACCGTCGCGACGAAGAGTAAATGTCAACAGATATTTGTCATCGTATGAATAGAACAGACGGCCGAAATAAGATAAAATCGAACTTTCTCCACTATTACCATTATTCTTGGCTGTTGCGGCATCTCCCAATGTCAGGTCGGTTGCAGCATTGGACAAATATCCCATACGGCTTCCCATCAGATATTCCCATTTGCTCTCCTGCATTTCCTGGCCAATCATTGCATTCACATTGTGCACTCCAAAAGTTTTCATGTAATTCACGATATTTCTCCAACTCCAGAACTTATTATATGATTTGGAGAAAGTCCCCTGACGGTCCGTATTTTCAATCGCACCAAAAGTATATGAGGGATCAAATTTATAAGTATTAGTTACCCCATAATCGAAAGACAATTCCGTTTTAAACGTCAGTCCGTCAATGATAGTAGCTTCAGCATAGGTGTTTGCCCGAATACCCATTTTCTCGTTGCGGTTATCCTTAATCATGGCAAGACCCACCGGATTCGTTTGTACCCATTCGTCCGTATCCGGTCCGTCAAATGTGCCTTCAGCATTACGAACAGCCACACTCGGACTCTGCAATAAAGCAGTTCTAATCAACGACTCGTCAGATACAGTCAATTTCTGACGGGAATTACTAAACGCAAAGTTAATACCCATTTTTAAATAGCTCTTCACCTGGGCATCAAAACTACCTCGTAAGTTCAGACGCCTGAACCCTGAACCAACAGCAATACCATCCTGATTGAGGTAACCTGCTCCCAATGCATAGTTACTTTTATCAGTACCTCCGGTCACAGAAAGATTATGACTGGTCATCATAGCTTTAGAGAACATCTCATCCTGCCAGTCTGTACCCTCACCTAGTAAATCCGGACGAACAAAGTTATTATCCTTGTTCACTATTCCCCAATCATTTCCCGAATAGTCTTTTCCTGAACGAACATTCTTATGCTCCGCATATTCACGCAGATTCAGCATATCCAGTTTTTTAGGCATTTCCTGCCATCCTATATATCCGTCATAAGTTATTTGCGCCTCACCCTTCTGTCCACGTTTGGTAGTAATCATAATCACACCGTTTGCAGCTCGCGCACCATAAATAGCAGTGGCGGAAGCATCCTTTAATACGTCCATAGAGACGATGTCCGAAGGATTGATAGATGCCAGTGCATTATCACTTCCCGAACCTGTGGAACCGTCGATGATAACACCGTCAATGACAAAGATAGGTTCATTGGAGGCATTCAAAGAGTTGATACCACGAATACGGATGGAAGAACTACCACCGGGCATACCGCTATTAGCCTGTACCTGCACACCAGCAGCACGTCCTTGCAGTACCTGGTCAACGGAAGTCACTACAGATTTCTTAATGGCTTCATCGTTGACCGATACAACAGAACCGGTCAGGTCACTACGTTTCATCTGACCATATCCAACTACAACTACTTCGTCTAATACTTTTGCATCTTCTTTGAGGGTAATATCAAACTGCTTTTTCCCGGCTACAGGAATCGTTTGTGTCTGATATCCGATAAAAGAAATCTTCAAGCTACCTTTGGCTGATACATTCAACTTAAAATTACCATCCAAATCGGTAACTATACCATTGGTAGTGCCAGCTTCTACTACACTGGCTCCGATAATCGGTTCGCCCGATGCATCTTTGACCATCCCCGTCACGGAAACAGTCTGTGCCAATACCCATACAGGGAAGAGGCAGAAAAGAATGATAAGACCTAACGGTCGAAAATAATGATTTGTGCTTTCCATAAAATCATTTTTTTAATTAATAATGATAGTGGTTAATCCAAGTTATAGGTTTTTCTCTTCTTATTTATAATAAGGAATAGAGTAAGGAATTCATGTTTCCATAAGCAGTTATTATTTTAAGGTGTCCGACAATTCATTTTTTTGGTTAATGCAAATTTATGGATAATATATCAAGCATAGGTGGAGATTTTGTTTCAAGCAATTGACAGGCGGTTACATACACTTGCATGTACGTTACAAGCTATTGCACACCCGTTACATACCCCTCCCAGAAGCATCCCTAAAGGGTTTGCACGTAACATCAGTAAAAGGAAAAGTAACAAAGCTAATGCTATTTTAATTTAATATAGTATCTTTGTCTATATAAAAAGCACCAATAAACCCTGCTTATATTAATGAGTATGAAAGCACAAATCCTATTCCTTTTTTCCATATACTATTTCCTGATAGGAAGCACTCCTGTTATGAAAGCACAGACCGGCAAATTCTATTCAACAGACAAAGAACTTTCCAACAGTCTGATCAATGCCGTATATCAGGACCGGAAAGGATTTATCTGGATAGCTACCGAAAACGGACTTAATAAATTCGACGGGACACGTTTCTCGATCTATCGACATAATGCTACGGATAGCACCAGTTTGAAAAACAACTATGTACGGACATTATTCGAAGACAGTCGCGGTAATTTCTGGATCGGATGCATCAATGGCTTACAGCGATATGACCGCGCCACAGACAACTTTCACGAATTATTCATCTCTCGGAAAGACGGACGAAAGAATCCTCATATCACTTCCATTATTGAACGCCGGAACGGAGATCTTTGGATAGCAACTTCCGGACAAGGCGCCATATCCCTAAAAAAGAACAGCAATCCCGCCTCCTTCCATATCGAAACCGAACTGACAGACCGGATAGGTAGTAACTACCTGAATGTCATTTTCGAAGATTCCCGGCAAAATTTATGGATTGCTACAGAAGAAAAAGGACTTTACCGTTATTCTCCGGAAAATAAAGAGCTTAAAAGCTATAAAGCACCTTATCATATAGCAGGTGATGACGTTTCTGCCATTTGTGAGGATGCACACGGACAAATTTTCGTAGGAACCTTGACAAAAGGTCTTTTCAGACTATCATCCCGACAGGAAGGAAACTTCGAACCTGTCCTCTACCAAAACCGGATGAATTTGAATATCCGGACTCTCATCATTGATACCCGTGGAAAACTTATCATAGGAACAGACGGTGAAGGAGTAAAAGAATATCAGCCTCAACAAGATATTATTGTGGACAGTGAGATTAATGCGGGTCCCTTTGACTTCTCCAAATCCAAGGTTCACTCGTTAATCGAAGATAAAGATCACAATTTATGGCTGGGCATTTTTCAGAAAGGTTTGATACTAGTGCCCGGCATTTCAAATAAGTTCGACTACTACGGCTACAAATCAATACACAACAACACCATTGGTTCCAGCTGTGTTATGGCTATTCATACAGATGAACAAGCTACAATCTGGATAGGTACGGATAACGACGGATTATATGCCATAAACGATCAGGGAAAACAATTACGCCATTACACCCATCAGGCAGGTAATCCCCAATCTGTCCCCGGCACTATCCTATGTCTCTATGAAGATTCCAATCAGGAACTTTGGCTAGGATCTTACTTCAATGGTCTGGCACGGATGAACAAACAAACCGGAACATGTCAAGATGCCACCTCGCTTTTACAAGGAAATCTTAACGCAGGCAAGCCCAAAGTTTCCTGCATCATTGAAGACAAAAACAAGAATCTCTGGGTGGGTACTTATGGTTCGGGCTTATACAAAATCAATTTACCAACTCAACATGTCACCTATTACGAATCTACCCGCAACGAAAACGATGACTGGAGCATCAACCGACTTCCAAACGATTGGATCAGCTACCTACTGGAAGATAGAGAGGGAATGATATGGATCGGCACTTATAAAGGTCTGGCCGTACTCAATCCTCAAACGGACAATTTTATCAATTATAAAAAGCAAAACAATCTCCTCCCCGGGTATGTCGTTTACAGTTTATTGGAAAGTAGTAATGGAGAGATCTGGGCTGGTACTTCCGAAGGATTGGTCTGCCTGAATAAAGACAGACTAACACCTGTACTTTTCACTACTGCCGATGGACTCCCCAGTGATATTATTTGCGGCCTGGCTGAAGACGAGAAAAAAAATATATGGATCAGTACCCATCAGGGAATCTCCAAACTGAATCCTCCGGAAAAGAAGTTTATCAACTATTATGCAGGCGACGGTCTGCAAGGAAATGAGTTTACGCGCACTGCTGTATTTAAAGATAAACGCGGCAAGATATTTTTTGGAGGTACCAATGGAGTAACAGCTTTCTACCCCCAGGATATCACCGAAATCAAAAAAGAAATGAATGTATTGATTACCGGCTTTCACGTTGCTAACCGCCCTGTGAAAAAAGGGGATAAATCCGGCAACAATGTCATCACTGATACTGCTGTCATGGATACCGAGCAATTTACACTGGCATATAATGAAAATACATTCAGCATTGATTTTTCTGTTTTGGAATTCAGCAATCCCGACCGGATTAGTTATCAATATAAGATAAAAGAATTAGGCGATGAATGGATCAGTACGCAACCGGGAACAAACCGGGTGACTTATAGCAGTCTGAAACCGGGGAAATACACTTTCTCCGTACAGGCACGCGACCATAATAATTTCTCTAATATCCGCACAGTTACTATTGCCATCACTCCACCCTGGTACCAGACCTGGTGGGCAAAAGTAATCTGGGGATGCCTCGGAGCATTACTAATCTATGCTCTTACCATGTATATTCTGTCACGTATCCGCCACCGGCAAGAAGTGATGCGACAAAAACACATGGAACAGATTAACGAAGCCAAATTACAATTCTTCATTAATATCTCACATGAAATACGTACCCCGATGACTCTTATCATCAGCCCGTTAGAGAAACTGTTAGCCGAACATTCCGAGAAACAACCGGTTTATCTCATGATTTACCGGAATGCCCAACGTATTCTACGTCTGATCAATCAACTGATGGACATACGAAAACTGGACAAAGGACAAATGCATCTGAAATTCCGGGAAACAGACATCGTAGGATTTATCAATGACTTGATGCAAACATTCAATTATCAAGCGCAAAAAAAGAACATCACATTTACTTTCGAAAAAGAACTGGAAGGTGCTGATTCTCTGAAAGTATGGATTGATCTAAATAACTTTGACAAAGTATTGATGAATGTCCTTTCCAATGCTTTCAAATATACACATGAGGGAGGAAATATCGAAGTGTCATTGAAAACCGGTCACAACGATGCCTACCGGAGTGCTTTGAAAGATTATTTCGAGATAGATATCACCGATAACGGAATCGGTATTGACAAAAACAAAATAGAACAAATATTCGAACGTTTCTATCAGATTGACAACGACATGACACAATCTAATTTCGGTACAGGAATCGGACTGCATCTTTCACGGTCGTTAGTGGAACTGCACCACGGCATCATCAAAGCAGAAAACCGCGAAGACGGACAAGGAACCCGTTTCATCATCCGCCTGCCGTTAGGTAGTAATCACTTGAAAGCAGAAGAACTGGAAAATCCTGAAGAAACCGGAAGCGAACCAACAATCTCCCAACTTCCCAAAGATTCGATCTATGAAACGGAAGAAGAAAACAAAACTAACGAGTACAGGAAACCCAAAGCAAAAACACGTTATCGCGTCTTAATCGTAGAAGATGATGAAGAAATACGCCGCTACATACGTAGCGAACTGGATAGTGATTTCCGTATCTATGAATGTACAAATGGACGGGAAGGACTGGAAACCATTTTGAAGGAGAAACCCGATCTCGTCATCAGTGATGTTATGATGCCCGAAATGGATGGGATCACTCTCTGCCGGAAAATAAAACAGAATATCAATATCAATCATATACCGATTATATTATTAACCGCCAAATCGAAAGCCGAAGACCAAATCGAAGGGCTTGAAATTGGAGCAGATGCTTATATCGTAAAACCATTCAACACTGAATTATTACGAACTACTATCAGTAATCTGATAGCCAATCGGGAAAGACTGCGCGGCAAACTGGTAGGTGAACAACAAGTAGAAGAAAAAATAACAAAGATAGAAATGAAGTCCAATGATGAGATCTTGATGAGTAAAGTAATGAAAACCATCAATGACCATCTTGCCGACCCTACCCTTAATGTAGAGATGCTGGCAGCCAACGTTGGAATGAGCCGCGTACATATGCACCGCAAATTAAAGGAGTTGACTAATCAGTCAGCACGAGATTTCATTCGTTCTATCAGACTGAAACAAGCTGCCAATCTGCTACGTGAGAAGAATCTAAGCGTTTCGGAAGTTGCATACGCTACAGGCTTCTCCAACCTCTCTCATTTTTCCAATACATTCAGAGACTTTTACGGAATTTCACCGAGTGAATATAAAGAACAACAGATGTAACAAACAGAATTAGACTTGTTACAAACAAGAATCTAAATTAGAAAGAAAGCCGTTATTGATATGACAAATAATGACTAAAGCTACTTATACATAATCAATGCAGACTGTCCGGGAATAATTACTTCCGGTCCGATCTGCGTACCTAATCCACGCACATCTATCACACCATCTTTGCATACCACTGTATATTTACCAACAGGCACTTCCAAACGCGCAGGAGTCATACGGGAATTAAAAGCCACGATAATATCTTCCCAACTATCTCCGTTCGCATGATCCTTCAGGCGGAATGCAATCAGGTTTTGTCCTTCCACCGGAAGAAACTCCAGATGCTTCCGAACCTTTTCCGCATCTCCCATACGGAAAGCGGGATGGGACTTACGCAGATCTATGAGTCGCTTATAATACATGAAAACATCTCCGTTCGTCGTTTTACGTCGCCAATCGATAGCATTGACTGCATCCGGACTCTTATAACTATTATCCACCCCTTGTTTATCGCGCATCACTTCTTCTCCCGCATAGATAAAAGGAATACCTTGCGAAGTGAAGACTACCGTCTGCGCAAGCTTATCAAGCCGGACCAGTTGCTCGGGAGTAACGCCCGGCATACTTGCTTTCAAGCGATCAACAAGGCACAAACCGTCATGGCAGGAAACGTAGCTAATCATCTGGGTAGGCTGCTCCGCCCACGGTTTCTGACTATAATTAACAGAATCACACCGTACTTGCGGATGCTCAATAGCACCCACAATTCCGAATTTAACACTCATTTCTGCTCCCGGAACTCCGGCGAGGAAAGCCCCTTTCTCCTTTTTCCACACAGGTCCGCAAAGCCCATCACGCAATTCATCCGAGAATACGGCAATTCCCGGCATGTGGGAAACATTCCCTTTCATTGCCAACGAATCTGCCGGATATTGGGGAGTGTCGGCTGCCCAACCTTCTCCATAAATACAAATGGTAGGATCAACCTTGTTCACCGCTTTCCGGATCTCATTCATGGTTTCAATATCATGCACTCCCATCAAGTCAAAACGGAAACCGTCAATATGATATTCTTTTATCCAATAAAGAACGGACTCTATCATAAACTTGCGCATCATAGGGCGTTCACTTGCCGTCTCATTACCGCATCCGGAACCATTTGCCAATGTCCCGTCTTCTTTCTGACGATAAAAATAACCGGGAACAGTACGTTCAAAATTACTTTCAACGGTATTAAAAGTATGATTATAAACCATATCCATTATCACACGGATACCAGCTCTATGCAGTGCTTGTACCATTTGTTTGAACTCTTTCACACGAGTGGCAGGTTGATAAGGGTCAGTTGAATAAGAGCCATCCGGCACATTATAATTCGCCGGATCATATCCCCAGTTATAGTGGTTTTCTTCCAGTTTTGTTTCGTCGATAGAAGCATAATCAGAAGAAGGAAGAAGATGTACATGTGTCACTCCCAGTTCTATCAAGTGATCGATACCGGTCAATAACTTATCTGAATTCATGGTCCCGTGTTCAGTCAATGCGAGGTATTTACCTTTATTCTTAATTCCCGAAGTAGAATCAACCGAGAAGTCACGATGATGCATTTCATAGATAATCATATCAGCAGGAGATTTCAGAGAAGGACGTCTGTCACTCTCCCATCCCTCGGGATTTGTAGTCTTCCAGTCAATAATGGCAGCACGTTTCCCATTCACTCCGACAGCATGGGCATTGATTCCCGGCGTGTCTCCCTGCCATTTATCATTGATTTTTACATTGAAGGCATAGAATTTGCCAAGCAGGTTCTCATCTACTGAAGTTGTCCAGGTTCCATCTTCTGTGGGCTCCATCTTTACTGTTTCATAAGCATGTCCGCCTTCACCGGCATCATATAGCATCAGGCGTACTTCTTCTGCAGTTGGTGACCAAAGATAAAATTTGGTTGCCAACGGCGTATATTCCATTTCCGTAAGACTTCCCGTACGAACCGGATACAGCTCAAAAGAAGCATATTCCTTTTTCGCAGGGGAGCAGCTCATTACTGTTGTCACTGTAGTCACCCCTAATATTGCTAAATAATTACTTCCCATCTTCATTTAAACCTCCCCTAGATATTTCCTTTATATCTATCCCTATAATCAGTCGCTTTACTTCACCTTATCCGGATTCTTCGCTATAAAATCCTTCCAGCTATTATAACCTTTTTCCATGGTCGGCCGCCCCATTTGCAGGAAATGACAATAGGCTGCTGCCAATCCGTCTGTTGCATCCATAAAAGTAGGCATATCCTCTTTGGGAAAGCGCAACATCCGCTGCAACATATCCGCTACCTGTTCTTTGGATGCCTGCCCGTTTCCGGTGATAGCCATCTTTATCTTCAAAGGAGCATATTCCGTAATCGGAATGTCCCGGCTCAACGCCACTGCCATCGCTACCCCCTGTGCACGGCCCAACTTCAACATCGATTGTACATTTTTACCGAAGAAAGGCGCTTCAATAGCCAGCTCATCAGGCAGATAACTTTCAATAATACTCAATACCCGTTCATGGATATGGCGAAGTTTCAGATAGTGGTTGGCAAATTTACGCAAGTCGATAATCCCCATCGCAATCATTTCGGGCTTGGTTCCTTTCACTCTTAGAACACCGTATCCCATGATTGTCGTACCGGGGTCAATCCCCAGGATTATCTTTTCTTTTACCGGTTGAATCACTCTATCACCTCCATCAGGGTCGGAAACCCGATCACTTTATCTTTAAATATTTTTGCCAGTTCGTCATTTAGCCGCACTCCCTGTTCCAGATGCCAGCGATGTAGTAATCCACTGCTTTCCACCTCCCATTGCAAAGAATACGCACTTCCTTCTTCCCGATGACTTAATATCCGGCAAATGCGGGGTGCCTTCAACGCACCGTGTTTCTGTACTTCAGGAATATAACTCTCTTTTATCCAAATCATGAAATTGTCGTGAACGTCATCGTCCACTTGAAAAGTTGTATTATAAATCAGCATATCTTAATTTCATACTATTATTTACCGCAAACATAGCAATTATTTCAGAATAATGCATTATATTTGCGGCAACAAAAAAGATTCGTTTACAAACGTTATCATATAAGATAGAAAAGGGGCGTTAGCTCATCTGGCTAGAGCGCGACACTGGCAGTGTCGAGGTGATCGGTTCGAGTCCGATACGCTCCACTTTTTAAAAGAGCAATTTCCAAAAGAGTTGCTCTTTTTTGATAGCCTTCTTGAAGTAATTATATTGTACGAATCAGAACCAAGTTATTTGATAATTATGGAGCGCAAACTTATCATTCGTAATTTTGGAGCTATCGCTTCAGCAGATATTGCATTGAAAGACTTCAATATCTTCATAGGTGAACAAGGAGCCGGAAAGAGCACAGTGGCCAAACTAATTACTATCTTCGAGAATAGTAGGGATAAAGTTTTGAAGGTTGATTCCGACTATTTAATGACTAAGTTCTCCGAGTACAATATTATTTCGTATTTTAATCCGGACAGCTATATTAGTTATTCTTCAGAACAAGGAGATATCACCTACGAAGATGGTTCCTTCAATTTCACTTTTTCGTACCATTCGACAAGCCATAATTTATACATTCCGGCAGAACGCTTCTTCATTAGTACATTCTCCCGCTCCATAGCTACTTTGGTGTTGTCCAAAGCACCTATACCAGTCACATTGTTGGAATTTGCCTCTTTCTATGAAAAAGCAAAGAACCTATTCGTAAATTATCAAGTTCCTATTTTCAATATAATATTCCAAGTCCGTGAGGCTAGTGAGAATCTAGTTTTAAGCAATTATGATAAAATCATTCCATTCAAAGACGCATCGTCGGGTATTCAATCCGTCGTACCCTTACTCATGGTTATTGATTACATCACCAAGGAGCAATCGGACACTCACTTCGTAATAGAAGAACCGGAACTTAATCTCTTTCCTGAAACTCAAATTGCTTTGCTCCAACACATAGTAAAAGAATGTCATCAGCTGACAATAACAACTCATAGCCCATATCTACTGTCGGCTTTAAACAATATGCTAGAAGCCGGTAACGTATCTAAGTTACACCCGGAAAAAGAAGAAGAGATTGCAGCACTCATGCCTAAAAGCAGTTGGGTTGACTTTAATAAAATTACTGCCTATAAGATAGAAAAAGGACATATCATTTCTATCTTAGATAAAGAATATAACATCATTGTCGCCGACCAAATAGACTCTACTTCAGATGAACAGGGAAGGATTTTTTCTTCATTATTAGATTTAGAATAATATGGCAATATTCAAACAAGCCTGCACATGGGAAGTAACAGATAAGTTGCTGGTAGTAAAAGAAAATAAATGCAAATGCGTTTTCTCAAATCCCAATCAGCATCTACTCACAAAAATAAAGGTTGATGGTTGCCAAATTACTGATGGCATCAGATGTGACTACCTGATACTCGACCATTGTCACAACGAATATTTTGTTGAATTAAAGGGGAAAGATCTGCCTCATGCTGTTGAACAACTGGAAGCCAGTATCCAGCAATTATCAGCCCCCAACCATACAATTAAAAAAAAGGCTATTATTGTATCAAGCCGTAATCCCTCCAATGACACTTCGGTACAAAGAGCTAAAGCTATGTTCAAGAAAAAATATGGAGTAGAGCTTATACCCAAGAATATACAAATAGAAATTACAATCAAATAATATCCCGACAAATCAGACTTCCTTTTTTTTGCATAAATAGCAAAAAAAGGACCTTTATTCAAGGTCCTTTTTAATCACTTCGTCCATTTCTTTTATACGTTTCTCACGATCTTTAATGGGACCGTCTTTCTTGTCATTCTTAAATGCGTCATCGGCACGGTCGGCAACCTCGCCGCTCCATTCCTCAAACTGGTCCTTAGCCGGACGACCATTCGGCTCGATATTTTCCTCGGCTATCGAATCATGCCTGTTAATCATATCATCCATAAGTTTTCGTTTTAAAAGTTTATGGCTATAAGACAATACAAACGAAGAAAAGTTTTCTATTTTAATGATTTTTGAAGAAATCAGCCATGTTATTATACTATCAAAGAAACACTCCAGCCCAATCTGTGTCATTCATCCAGATACCTATATAAATTGCAGTTGCCGGCAACGTCCAGTACATTCAGCTCTTTCAAGCGTTTTTCCACTTTCTTTTGTGAAACCAGCCCGAAATTCCGTAACATATCACGCAACTTCCTAAACCCATATTGAGAAGTGATTTGTAGCAGTTCCCGAAGTGTTTTTATATCAGCTTCAGAAATGATCCGCTGCGACCGAATATCGAATTTCAATTCTGTGATAGGAGTATCGAGCAAAGCCTTTACCGCTTTTATATCTTCGGGAATAAAAATTTCCGGATTCTTTTCTTCTGCCTCTCTCATGAGCATATCATTATCAAAGCCATTTTGGCGAGATTTCATTTCATACGCCCGTACTGTTGCTCTAAGGCGGATATTTTCTTCCTTATAAGTCCTAAGGAATCCCGCTTGAGATTTTATTTCCTGTACAAGTCCCTCAAATGCCTTCTGCGCTTGACGATATTTCATGCGTTTCCGAACACTAAAATCCTTAATATTTCCTTGTAAAACGGTATAAAGAAATAGTTGCCGTCTTTCATCATTCCTTATCATTCCGGCAAGCTCCTTTATTATTAACCGGATCAATGGGGTCAACTCTTTCAGTGATTGAAGTAGAAAAAATTCCTCTTCATTTTCCTTCATCTTCTCATCCATCCGGCGTTTGTGTTCTTCTTCGGAAAGACTGAACCGGATATTTCGTTCAAGACAATCCGTCAGACTGTTTTCATCAAGCATTAGATAATCGCCGACTTCTGAATAAATAATCTCTTGCCTTTTACACCAAGTAATAATACGTCTGGTAGATACCTGATACTTGGTTGCCGCTTCTTCAATACCAATCCATTGTTTTGTTGCCATAACTCGTTTGTTTTTAGATGTATACGTCGCAACCGGATATAAAAAAGGTGCGAACGATACATATATTTCCCAACAGCGGTACTAGCAAAACCGACAGATGAAAATACAGTATGCCCGCACCAGAACTTATATATCGATAGGGATATAAGCTTGGCACGGACATTTGATTTATCATCTGTTTGAAAATTGCTAGTTTCCTGTTAGATAAATTAAATGTCCTATAAATACAAGTCCGGCTGTCAAAGGTCCGGTCCTTGATTGCAAATATACTTCTTTTTTCTGAAAAGAAAGATAATAAATGACAAGCTTTTTAGTTACAATAGAAATTTTATATAAGACAAATAAGTAAACAACTACACGGGAGAATAGTTTCATCGGTGAGAAACTAAAGTTCCATCAGTGTGAAACTATAGTTTCATCAGTAAGAAACTAATAGTTCCAAGCAAGAGAAACTAAAGTTTCAAGGCGATGAAACTGTAGTTTCGAACCACAAAACCAATAGTTTCAAGGCTTGAAACTATCGGTTACAAGGCAGGTCCCGCCCCGTAAGTACAGGGGTAATAAATAAAATAGCTTATCTGCCTGTGGTTAATACTATTCAGGCAATGAAACTTCATCTGTGATTTTTACTTGATTTGGGTATGCATCTCTACCATACCGTCTTTGCAGTGCGTTTATCTCTTCTTAGCTTTGCAGTGACAGCATTATTGCCGTCACAGTGCTGTCACCATACTGCTGTCACGCCATTAACTTTTCATAATCAAACAGTTAAGTTACAATCTGTGACAGATGACAGCAAATTTATTTTTTTTATTTATTGGAGAGAGTATAAGTTCAACTTATAAATGCAATATTTCTTTTTTATTAATCGGACTTTAGATGCAAAGTTGCTTATTTATTCCGATAGAGTTGCGGACGGAAAGGAACATAAAGAGTGTAATTACTATCCGCCGGCTTTCCTCCCACCAATGCAGGTGACCATTTCGGCATTCCTTTGACAATGCGGAGAGCCTCCTCTGCAAATTCCGGATGAGTGGAACGTAGAATATGAGGACGAAGGATAACCCCTTCTTTATCAATAGTAAACTCACATAAAGCATAACCCGAAACATTCTTCTCCAAAAGCCCTGACGGATAAACCATTTCACTGGCAATATATTCTTCCGGAGTCATCGCAGAGAAATGAGCAGGTTCCTCCACCTGTCTTCCGGAAAGTGTCTTTGAACGGGGACCCACCGGATAAATTCCGATATACATCGGCCGCTTATAAGCATCCGGCTCTTCCTTGGTGCGCTGTTGCAATGCTTTTAATAAAGCAGCAGCCTCCACTGCCAACGTCTGTTCAGAAATATTTTCCCCTCGGGATAACATATAAGCCGACTGACAAACCAACACGAGACGTTCCATCAACGTTCCCTTTTCCGGCGACCATTTACGTCCCATCTGCTCTTTACCTTTAGCATCCGTAGAAGAGAAAAAATAAACAATTCCATCCAAACCAGCCGTAGAACCGTCCAAATCCTGTACCTGCTCTGTCACCAAACGAAAGATAGCCCCTAAAGACTGATATAGGGAAGCACTAATGACAACCGATTTAGTATCCACCGTCACCGTCCCCTTCTCTGCCTGCCAATAAGTACGCGATAATGTGTTCGAAACCAGGGTATAACGTCCATTCCTCTTCTCTACCGACATTGCATACTCCGGCGAAAAGGAAGGGATAGCTGCAAAACGCGCATAAGGCTGTTTCTGGAAGCCCGTATTAAGTAAAGAAAACACACTACGATAATATTCGCCTAACTCGCCTGTATAAGTGGAAAAAGGTTTCACCGGCTCCAAATAGTCAATCTGGGCCGCAAGGCGAAAAGAAAAGGTTAAAAGCAGAAGACAGAAAACAATCTTTTTCATAAGTTGCCGGATTTTCGGTACATATCGGCAACAAAGATACAAATTATTTCGATGGTTCGTGATAAAATTATATCTTTGCACGGTTTTTACTAAGAAACTGAATAACAATACATCAAAAATATGATAGCTAAGATTGAACAACTTCTGAAAGAGGTGGAAGCCTTACACGCCTCCAATGCCGAAGAACTCGAAGCTCTCCGCATCAAATACCTAAGTAAGAAGGGAGCCATTAACGACTTAATGGCAGATTTCCGTAATGTAGCTGCCGAACAGAAAAAAGAAGTCGGCATGAGACTGAATGAACTGAAAACAAAAGCGCAGGACAAAATCAACGCGCTGAAAGAAATGTTTGAAAGTCAGGACAACGATTGTGACGGACTGGATTTGACGCGTTCGGCTTATCCTGTGGAACTCGGTACACGCCACCCGCTCACCATTGTAAAGAACGAAATCATTGATATCTTTGCCCGTCTGGGATTCAGCATTGCCGAAGGTCCGGAAATTGAAGATGACTGGCACGTGTTCTCGGCACTGAACTTTGCCGAAGACCATCCGGCACGCGATATGCAGGATACTTTCTTTATCGAAGCTCACCCGGACGTAGTATTGCGTACACATACTTCTTCTGTACAGACTCGTGTGATGGAAACTTCACAGCCTCCTATCCGCATCATCTGTCCGGGACGTGTATATCGTAACGAAGCTATCAGCTATCGCGCACACTGTTTCTTCCATCAGGTAGAAGCGCTGTATGTAGATAAAAACGTATCATTCACCGACTTGAAGCAGGTATTGCTGCTCTTCGCCAAAGAAATGTTCGGTGCTGATACAAAGATCCGTCTGCGTCCGTCTTACTTCCCGTTTACCGAACCAAGTGCGGAAATGGATATCAGCTGTAATATCTGCGGCGGTAAAGGATGTCCGTTCTGTAAACACACCGGCTGGGTAGAAATCCTCGGTTGCGGTATGGTAGACCCGAACGTACTTGAATCAAATGGTATAGACAGCAAAATATACAGCGGTTATGCCCTCGGTATGGGTATCGAGCGTATCACAAACCTGAAATATCAGGTGAAAGACCTCCGTATGTTCTCTGAAAACGATACACGCTTCCTAAAAGAATTCGAAGCGGCATATTAATAATGTGCTAAATTTACCAGTATGCCAATGTTCCCAATGAAACCGTCGGACGGTGATCGGGACATTGGCATATTCATCAACAGACCAATCAGGCCAACGGCGTTGGTTTCCAATCAACGCGAATCGGTCGATTGAACGATCATTCATTATGGCAAAGGATAGACTCATTACTCCCAGTTATTGTTTCATCTTGGCAGCCAACTTCCTGCTATACTTCGGTTTCTGGTTGCTGATTCCTGTTTTGCCGTTCTATTTATCCGAATTCTTCCAGGCTGGAAATTCCACTATCGGCATTGTCCTCTCCTGCTACACGGTGGCAGCTCTCTGTATCCGTCCATTTTCCGGTTATCTGCTCGACACGTTTGCCCGAAAACCTCTTTATCTGTTTGCTTACTTCATCTTTATGATGATGTTCGGCGGATATTTAATTGCCGGTTCCCTTACCTTATTTATTATATTCCGAATCATTCATGGCGTCTCTTTCGGAATGGTCACAGTAGGCGGAAACACGGTAGTAATAGACATTATGCCCTCTTCCCGGCGAGGGGAAGGCTTAGGTTATTACGGGCTTACCAACAACACAGCCATGTCCATCGGACCGATGTTCGGACTGTTTCTGCATGATGCGGGAGTTTCTTTTGCTACGATATTCTGCTATGCATTCGGTTCCTGTATTTTAGGTTTTCTATGCGCAAGTCTGGTTAAAACGCCCTACAAGCCTCCTGTGAAACGGGAACCGATCTCGCTCGACCGCTTTATCCTGATGAAAGGACTGCCTGCCGGACTTAGTCTGCTGTTACTTTCCATCCCTTACGGAATGACTACCAACTATGTCGCCATGTACGCCCGCCAAATAGGATTGAACACACAAACCGGATTCTTCTTCACCTTTATGGCAATCGGTATGGCCATCTCGCGTATCTTTTCAGGAAAACTGGTGGATCGCGGAAAAATAACGCAAGTAATAGCTGCCGGATTATACCTGGTTGTTTTCAGCTTCTTCCTGCTTTCAACTTGTGTATATGTGATTCAATGGAATGATACAGCCTGTACCTTGCTATTTTTTGGCATCGCATTATTAATGGGTGTCGGGTTTGGAATTATGTTTCCGGCATTTAACACGCTGTTTGTCAACCTCGCCCCCAACAGTCAGCGGGGAACAGCGACTTCCACCTACCTCACTTCCTGGGATGTAGGAATCGGTATCGGTATGCTGACGGGAGGATATATCGCAGAAATAAGTACATTTGATAAGGCCTATCTTTTCGGAGCCTGCCTGACGGTAGTTTCCGCCCTCTATTTCAAACTAAAAGTGACGCCTCATTACCATAAAAACAAGCTACGATGAGAAAGAAAGAACGTTATGAGAAAGTAATCGCCTGGTTTCAGGACAACATACCTGTGGCCGAAACCGAACTGCATTACAACAATCCGTATGAGTTGCTGATCGCTGTTATTCTTTCTGCACAATGTACGGACAAACGGGTGAATATCATCACTCCTCCTTTGTATAAAGATTTTCCGACTCCGGAAGCATTGGCTGCCACTACGCCGGAAGTGATTTTCGAATATATACGAAGCGTGTCTTATCCCAACAACAAAGCCAAACATCTGGTCGGTATGGCAAAGATGCTGGTGAATGACTTCAATAGCGAGGTGCCGGATAATCTGGAAGATCTGATAAAGTTGCCCGGTGTAGGAAGAAAGACTGCCAATGTGATCCAGTCGGTTGTATTCAAAAAAGCGGCAATGGCGGTAGATACACACGTGTTCCGTGTCAGCCACCGTATCGGACTGGTGCCCGACAGTTGCACCACCCCGTTCAGCGTGGAAAAAGAACTGGTGAAGAATATTCCGGAAAAGCTCATACCGATTGCCCATCACTGGCTCATCCTTCACGGCCGTTACGTTTGTCAGGCACGTACTCCCAAATGTGACACCTGTGGTTTGCAAATGATGTGCAAATATTTCTGTAACACCTATAAAGTTACAAAAGAGGAACCAAAAGCCAAGAATAAATAACGATTTAATAGCAAGGAACCGAAATAAATAGTAACTTTGCGGTCGTTCTAAAAGAAGAATTTTAAAAACACTTTTAAATAAAAATAGAGTATTATGCAGACAATTGACAAATTCAATTTTGCCGGTAAAAAGGCATTTGTTCGCGTGGACTTCAATGTACCCCTGGACGAAAACTTCAACATTACAGATGACACTCGTATGCGTGCAGCTCTTCCTACTTTGAAGAAGATTCTGGCAGACGACGGAAGCATCATCATTGGCTCTCACCTGGGCCGTCCGAAAGGCGTTGCCGATAAATTCTCTTTGAAACATATCATCAAGCATCTGTCTGAATTGCTGGGCGTTGAGGTTCAGTTCGCTAACGACTGCATGGGCGAAGAAGCTGCTGTAAAAGCTGCTGCTCTGCAACCGGGAGAAGTGCTGTTGCTCGAAAACCTTCGTTTCTACGCTGAAGAAGAAGGCAAACCAAGAGGTTTGGCAGAAGATGCAACTGACGAAGAAAAAGCTGCTGCTAAGAAAGCAGTAAAAGAAAGCCAGAAAGAATTTACCAAGAAATTGGCTTCTTACGCTGACTGCTACGTAAACGACGCATTCGGTACTGCTCACCGTGCACACGCTTCTACAGCATTGATCGCTAAATATTTCGATGTAAACAACAAGATGTTCGGTTACTTGATGGAAAAAGAAGTGAAAGCTGTTGATAAAGTATTGAACGATATCAAACGTCCGTTCACTGCTATCATGGGTGGTTCTAAAGTTTCTTCTAAAATCGAAATCATCGAAAACCTGTTGAGCAAGGTGGACAACCTGATCATCGCCGGTGGTATGACTTATACATTTACTAAAGCAATGGGTGGTAAAATCGGTATCTCTATCTGTGAGGACGACAAACTTGACCTGGCTTTGGATTTGATGAAAAAAGCAAAAGAAAAAGGTGTAAACCTGGTATTGGCTGTTGACGCTAAGATTGCTGACGCATTCTCTAACGATGCAAATACTAAATTCTGTGCTGTTGACGAAATTCCTGACGGATGGGAAGGTCTTGATATCGGTCCTAAGACTGAAGAAATCTTCGCTAACGTTATCAAAGAATCTAAGACTATTCTTTGGAACGGTCCTACAGGCGTATTCGAATTTGACAACTTCACTCACGGCTCACGTGCAGTAGGTGAAGCAATCGTTGAAGCAACTAAGAACGGCGCATTCTCACTTGTTGGTGGTGGCGACTCTGTAGCTTGTGTTAACAAGTTTGGTTTGGCTAGCGGTGTATCTTATGTTTCAACTGGTGGTGGCGCATTGCTCGAAGCAATCGAAGGAAAAGTTCTTCCGGGTATCGCTGCTATTCAAGAATAAGATAATTGTTAAAATCACATAGTTAATTATTAGAAGGGCAGTTCTTTGTGAAAAGAGTTGCCCTTATTTATAAAAACAGAATTCCTCTTATTTATAAAAACGAGGTATGAAAAGACCGATACTATTCTTTTGGTTCATCCTTTTCTTCCTTTACTCTTGTCAGAGTAAGAAAGGAGACAGCTCTTTTTTACCTCTAACCGAACTGCAACCACTTACCCTGGGCATGATGCCTACACTGGACGGACTTCCTTTTCATATAGCCAAAACGCAAGGCATTTACGACTCATTAGGACTGGATTTGACCATTCTTTCATTCAACTCTGCCAACGACCGGGACGCTGCTTTCCAAACCCGGAAAATAGATGGCATGATTACTGACTATCCCAGTGCGGTAGCATTACAAGCTATTCATCATACTGATTTAGGATTCATCCTGAAGAATGATGGTTATTTCTGCTTCATTGTCTCCAAAGAAAGTAACATCAACCAACTGGAACAGCTCAAGGAAAAGAATATCGCCGTGTCGCGCAACACAGTTATCGAATATGCCACCGACCAGCTATTAAGCAAAGCCGGAATCAAGCATGCGGAAATAAACATGCCGGAAATCGGCCAGCTTCCTCTCCGTCTGCAAATGTTGCAGTACAATCAAATTGATGCCTCTTTCCTACCCGACCCTGCCGCATCCATCGCCATGAACAGTAAACATCGTTCATTGGTAAGTACGCAAGAGTTGGGTATCGATTTCACCGCTACCGCTTTTTCACGAAAAGCGCTCAACGAGAAGAGAGAAGAAATCGAGCTACTCATCACAGGATATAACCTGGGAGTAGATTACATAAAAATGCACCCGCAGAAAGAATGGGAGCAAGTATTGATAGAAATAGGTGTGCCCGAAAATCTGACAGGACTCGTCGCCCTCCCCAATTATCAAAAAGCAAAACGCCCCTCCGCTGAAGCGATAGACAAGGCTATACACTGGTTGAAAGAAAATCACCGAATACCCCAAACCTACTCTGAAAAGAATCTGATTGACACTACATTTATTCCCACAGTATCAACCATAATACAGTATCAACCATAATCAAAATCAAATAACAACTAACTCATGCGAAAAACACTACTCCAACTCTTAACCTTTGTATTATGCATTACAAGTATGCAAAATCCTCTCCTGGCACAGGAGCAGACACCATTAAATCAAGTTGTCAACACACTGAAAGAACGGATTAGTCTCTCCGGATATGCCCAACTGGGATACACTTATGACGATGCAGCGAATCCGGATAACACATTCGACATCAAACGAATCATTTTCATGGCACACGGAAAGATCACCAAACGGTGGACTTGTGATTTTATGTACGACTTCTACAACGGGGGCATGTTACTCGAAGTGTATACCGATTATCAGTTTCTCCCCGGACTTACGGCACGTATCGGTGAATTCAAGGTTCCTTATACCATAGAAAACGAATTGTCTCCTACTACAGTAGAACTTATCAATTGCTATTCACAATCTGTCTGCTATCTGGCAGGAGTAAGCGGCAGCGATAAATGTTACGGAATGACTTCCGGACGGGATATAGGTATGATGCTTCACGGGAAATTATTTCGTGACTTCCTACAATATAAAGTAGCTGTAATGAACGGACAGGGACTGAACACCAAAGACAAAAACAGTCAAAAAGATGTGGTCGGTAATCTGATGGTTAATCCGCTGAAATGGTTGTCCGTAGGTGGTTCGTTTATCCGCGGAACAGGACACGCCATAGCTGACTCTGAATATACCGGAATCAAAGTAGGAGAAAATTACGCTAAGAGACGCTGGAGTGCAGGAGGGGTTGTCACCACTTCCACTTTTAATCTGCGTACGGAATATCTTGCCGGAAAAGACAGGAATGTGAAAAGTGAAGGTTTCTATGCAACAGGAAGCGTGCGTTTTGCCCGGAATTTCGATTTCATCGCTTCGTTCGATTATTTCAACCCGAACAAAGCTGCAGATTTCAAACAAAATAACTATATTGCAGGCGTACAATACTGGTTTTATCCCAGATGCCGGTTACAGGCACAATACACTTTTTGTAATAAGAAAGGAGACGGACAAAAAGATTCCAACCTGATACAGGCACAGGTACAAGTGAGGTTTTAAATTCAAGGACTAAATTTAAGTATTAGGTATCAAGTATTAGAGCCGAAGCATCAGGGTTAAGTTCCAAGAGTAAAGTATCAAGGCTATAGTAAGTAGTACCTTAACAATAGGATTAAAGCAGTAGAGTTGAAGCAAGCCGAATCAAATAATTATAAAATATAAACCTTATTAATAACAGAACAAAAATCATGGAACACAAAATCGCCGAAACCAACGCCCGAATAGACGTGGCCGACGTATTAAGAGGATTGGCAGTAATGGGGATCATCCTCTTGCACAGCATCGAACACTTTAATTTCTATTCTTTCCCGGAAGAAGTCCCTTTTGAATGGATGAAATTTACCGATCAGGCTATCTGGAGAGGATTATTCTTCACATTCAGTAATAAAGCATACGCTGTATTTGCTTTGCTCTTCGGTTTCAGTTTCTATATTCAGGACAATAACCAACAACGGAGAGGGAAAGATTTCCGCCTGCGTTTTTTATGGAGATTATTCATCCTATTCATTATAGGACAATTCAATGCCGCTTTCTTTACCGGCGAAATATTAACCATGTATGCGATTTTAGGAATTATCCTGCCGATATTCTGCCGGATGAGTGACCGTACAGTTGCCATCTTTGCTACTTTATTAATCCTTCAACCTATCGACTGGGCAAAACTGATCTATGCCTTGTGCAATCCTGACTATGTGGCAGGTAAAAGTTTGGCAGGTTATTATTTCAGCATCGCTTTCGACGTACAAAAACATGGCAACTTCCTTGAAACAGTCCGCATGAATATGTGGGAAGGACAAATGGCTAACATGACCTGGGCTTTGGAACATGGACGTATCTTACAAACACCGGGATTATTCCTATTCGGAATGCTGGTTGGCCGCCGCAAATATTTCCTGTATAGCGAACAGAACGAACGCTTGTGGTTAAAAGCATTAGCAATTTCGCTTCTCTGCTTCTTCCCCATCTACGGATTGAACAATATGTTGCCGGAATTCATCGAACGGAGTGCCGTCCTTGTTCCTCTACAGTTGATATTAAGTTCATTCAGCAGCCTTAGTTTCATGGTATTACTGGTGACAGGATTACTGTTGACTTTCTACCGTGTGAAAGACCGTAGTTTCTTTATGCGTTTCACATCTTATGGTAAAATGAGTTTAACGAACTATCTCGGGCAATCCATTTTCGGTTCTCTTTTGTTCTATCATTGGGGATTCGAATTGGGACGATATTTAGGAATCACCTATAGCTTCCTTTTTGGCATCCTTTTTGTTCTATTACAAATGGTATTCTGTTCGTGGTGGCTCCGACACCATAAACATGGTCCTTTTGAGGGTCTCTGGAAACGTTTGACCTGGATTGGAAAAAATAAATAATTAAATAATGATGAACGAAAAAACGATTAATGAACAATACGCATATATACGTACCTTACTTGAAGAGAAAAGGCTCAAGGAAGCTCTGATGCAGTTGGAATCTCTGCTGTGGCAGTGTCCTGACTGGGATCTACGCACTCGCCTGGAACAATTGCAGACTTCCTACAAATATATGCTGGAATACATGAAACAGGGAGCAAATGACCCTGAACGATGGAATCTGTATCAGAAAATGGTATCAGACACGTGGGGAATTGCCGACCAATCACGTTTGCTCATATTGGATAACGCTTCATCAAGATACTATCATGAAGTACGACGTACTCCCAAATCGCCAGATTTGTCAAACTATGGTCTTAAAACTATATTACACATACTGGAGTCTTTTAATGACGACTTGGCAGTCAGTGGATTACTGTCTGACGAAAAGATGGATGAAGTATTAAAGCGGCATGAGGACACGCTCAAGTTTATGTTTATCAGAACATGGACGAACAGTGCCTGGACTCCCGAAGACGAGGAAGATGCAAAAGCCATGCTTGCCTCGGAATTACTTCCGGGAGACGACTTATGCTTATTTGTCAGTGCCCTCACATTGAGCTTGATGGAATGTTTCGACTTACGAAAAATAATGTGGTTGCTTGATGCTTACGAGCATCCCAACGTCAACGTCAGCCAACGGGCATTGGTTGGTGCGATGATTATTTTCCACATTTACAGAAGCCGACTTACTTTCTATCCGGAACTGATAAAAAGAGTGGATCTCATGGAAGAAATTCCTTCATTCAGAGAAGATGTCGCTCGCATTTACCGCCAAATGCTATTATGTCAGGAAACGGAAAAGATTGACAAAAAGATGAGGGAGGAGATTATTCCCGAAATGCTGAAGAATGTTTCCTCCATGAAAAATATGCGGTTCGGCTTTGAAGAAAGCGATGAAGAGAACAACGACATGAATCCGGATTGGGAAGATGCATTCGAGAAATCCGGACTGGGGGATAAATTGCGTGAAATGAACGAATTGCAGTTGGAGGGTGCAGATGTATATATGAGTACTTTTGCGGCTTTGAAAAACTATCCGTTCTTCCGCGAGGTGCATAACTGGTTTTATCCATTCAGCAAGCAACAGTCTAATGTGCTCAAGGCAATGAAGCAGGCAGGAAATCAGGGAGGCAGTCTACTGGATTTAATTCTTCAATCGGGATTTTTCAGTAACAGTGATAAGTACTCTCTCTTTTTCACGATCCATCAATTGCCACAGTCACAACAGGATATGATGTTGAGCCAACTGAATGAACAACAGGTTGCAGAATTGGCGGAGAAATCGAATGTTGAGACGATGAAGAAATTCAATGAACGTCCGGGAACGGTCAGCAACCAGTACCTGCACGATTTGTATCGTTTCTTCAAACTTAGTGTGCGCAAGAGTGAATTCAGAGATATTTTTAAAGAGAAGCTCGATCTTCATCATGTCCCTGCACTCGACAATATATTGCACTGGGAAGATGTATTATTCCCCATTGCCGATTTCTACCTGTCAAAGGAACGTTGGGACGAGGCTATTGAAATTTATGAAGAGTTGGAAACGATTGGCGGATTCGAAGGAGAGAGTGCTGAATATTACCAGAAGTTTGGCTATGCATTGCAGAAAAGAAAGAAATATGCAGAAGCTATCCAGGCTTACCTGAAAGCAGACACGTTGAAACCGGATAATATCTGGAACAATCGCCATCTGGCTATTTGTTATCGGTTGAACAGAAATTACCAGGTAGCAATCACCTATTATAAGAAGGTAGAAGAAGCTGCTCCGGAAGATACCAATGTGACTTTCCATATCGGTAGCTGTCTGGCCGAATTGGGGCAATATGAAGAAGCACTGAATTATTTCTTCAAACTGGATTTCATCGAGAACAACTGTATTAAGGCATGGCGTGGTATCGGATGGTGTTCATTTATCAGCCAGAAACATGAACAGGCGATGAAGTATTATGAAAAAATAATAGAACAAAAGCCTCTGGCTATTGACTATATGAATGCAGGACATGTTGCCTGGGTGATGGGAGATATTCAGAAAGCGTCCGTTTTCTATGGAAAAGCCATTACGGCTAGTGGAAACCGGGAACGATTCCTGGAAATGTTCCATAAAGATGAAGAAGCTCTTCTCACACAAGGAATTCGGGAAGAAGATATTCCTCTGATGTTGGATTTATTATAGTCTTCCACATCTTTCAGTTTGGGATATTCAGTAAATGTTCCTGCTTAAAAATACAGAAAAAGGCTGCCTCATTTTCTATTTTGAGGTAGCCTTTGTGCATTATTGGACTAAGTATATCTTATGTATTTCATGTAATCAATAAGTTTATTACACTGATATATTCAGATATATTCAAGATACTTACTACAGCTTTTTCAACTCTCCGTACAGTTTCTGTATGGGAAGCCCCATAATATTATAGAAACTACCGGAAATTGATTTAACCCCGATATACCCGATCCACTCCTGAACGCCATAAGCTCCTGCCTTATCCATTGGCTGATAACGATCTACGTAATACAGGATTTCATCTTCCGACAAGACATCAAACAGCACTTCGGAGGAAGCGGTAAAGCTTTTTTGCCACTCAGTAGTAGTCAGGCAAACCCCTGTGAAAACCTGATGAGATTTTCCCGAGAGAGCGCGAAGCATTTCAATGGCTCCTTCCCTACCCTCCGGTTTCCCAAGTACTTTCCCATCTAACCAGACTATGGTATCTGCCGTAATCAATAATTCTCCCGGCTTCATCATGGTACGGTAGGCATCCGCCTTTTCACGGGCAATATATTCAGGTATTTCAGCACCTACCAATGTATCCGGGTATGACTCGTCTACATCCGGCAATGTTCTGACTACATAGTCTACTCCTAGTCCCGACATCAGTTCTTTCCGACGGGGAGAATTGGAAGCTAATATAATCTGATATTTATTTAAGTTATCAAGCATGGTTTTATTCGTTATTAAACAACGATTATTTATGATTAAGTTACCAACCGAAGGCGTCTTCCACCATCCATAGACCGTGAGCTTTCAGCACCTGCTCCACTACATCACGTCCGCATCCACGACCACCGTCTGCATAAGAAATATACTTTGCAACGGATTTCACTTCCGGCACGGCATCTTTCGGGCAGCATGGCAGTCCGCACTCACACATCACTTCAATATCCGGTACGTCATCACCCATATATAGAATTTCATCATCGGTCAATCCGTACTTATCACGAAAAGCACGATAATCATGTATCTTCACAGCAGAACCCATGTATAAATCCTTCACTCCCAGTCCCTCAAAACGGATACGTACCGCTTCTGTCCGGCCACCGGTGATGATAGCTATGTGAAGTCCTTTTTTCACAGCCAACTGGATGGCGTACCCATCTTTGATATTCACCGTGCGCATCGGTTCTCCGGAAGGATGCAAAGGTACGGTTGTCGAACTCAATACTCCGTCTACATCAAAAGCTAAAGCCTTGATACGGGATAAATCATAATTGATGGTGCTCATGGATACTTTTGCTCATTAGTTTATATATTTCCTGCAATGCCGGAGAATCTACCAACATGGCAAGATGATTACTCATCACATTCTCATCGTAACGAACAGCGGGTCCGGTCTGTGCATCACGTGGCGCCAATTCGTGGACTTTACGTGCTGTTTCATCTATCAGCGGAAGCATGACATCGAAAGGCAAGTTGTATTTTTCAAGCAAATCAGCTGCTAATGCATACATGTGATTGGTGAAGTTACAGATAAAAACAGCAGCCAAATGAAGGCTCTTACGTTGCTCGGAAGAAGCCTCGTAGACCTTTTCCGAAAGTGTGGCGGCAACAGCCTTCAACAATTCCACGTCTTCCGGCCTTTTCGCTTCAACAAAGAAAGGCACTTCCTGAAATTTAACTTCACGTTGTTTGCTGAATGTCTGCATCGGATAAAATACTCCGTAACGTTCTGCATGCCCTTCCCAAACGCTCATCGGAATGCTTCCTGCCGTATGCACCAACAAAGACGCTTGCTTTCCTTCTGTTATCTGCGGTAACAAATCTACTAAAGCATCATCTTTCAACGATACGATATACAATTTTGCATCTTTGGAGACTGCCTGTAAATCTGTTGTATATTCAGCTTCTACTTTCTCGGCTAAGGTACGGGCAGATTCCATAGTCCGGCTATATACCTGTACAATGCGGAAACCTTTACGATAAAGAGCTTTCGCCAGATTAGTAGCCAAGTTACCTGCACCGATAAACACGATCGGTGTATCTTCTATACTTCTTTTCATTATTCTCTTATCGTTTTGCAAACCAGAATAAAACGATTCCGATGATGAGCAGTGTCAATGGCAACAGATATCCGGATAACGAACCCAATAAGGACATGACCAAACCGATATTCATCACTAGCCAAAGCCCAAGCAACACAAAACCAATTGATTTATCGCGTTTGAAAATAAGGAAACAGATCGAGGCGTACAATAGCATATTGTCCTTATTCATCACCCAAGGCAGTCCAATGGAAGAGAAATGAATCAGTTTATCAATCAGATAAAGTGCTCCGATAACGATAAAGGTAACAGCAGTAGCCAGATAGGTATCTTTACTATTATTCGCTTTAGCAGCTCCCATACTTATTTTCCTCCGAACTTGTTAATATGAATTTTCTCCCATTGAAGATGTTCTTCATTGAAAGGTTTACGTTCCATCCCTTTATGTCCGATAGCAATGACAGAAAGAATCTGAAGTTGCAAGGGAATATCCAAAATTCCATGGACAAATTCATCGGAAGGCATTCCGGTGGCAGTGAAACGTTCGCGAACCTGCACCCAACAACTTCCCAAGCCAAGATCTTCAGCCTGCAACTGTATCATGATGGAAGCAATGGAAGCGTCTTCAATCCAAACATCGCTGGCCAACGGATCGGCCATTACAACAATCGCCAAAGCTGCATCGGCAATGAACGAAGAAGCCTGTTCCTTGCAATGAGACAATTCTTTCAATACCTCTTTATCATCAACCACTACAAACTGCCAACTATTACTACGTTTGGAAGAAGGGGACATCAAAGCTGCTTTCATCAACGCAACTACCTGATCTTGTGTCAATTCTTCATCGGTGAACTTCCGCATACTACGACGGTTCTTTATTAATTCACTGAAATTTTCCATATTATTTCCGGTTTCATTTGATTAATGTATGCAAAGATAATGCAAACCGAGCGTAATAGGAAATAAAAGTTTATACTAAATGAAGAATATATTGTATCTTTGCACAGAGAAATAATTTCATTATGAAAAAGCGAATTACACAAGACGATTACATTAAAGCGAATCGTAAAGCTAGCCGTGAGGCAGAAATAGAGATGTACGGGCACCCTATTTGTCACCAACGAGTGCACCAGTCAAAGAAAGTATATAACCGCAGAAAGATAAAGGCAGCCGATAAAAAGCTGCCTTATTTTTTTGTCATCAAGATAGCGTCACTATATTTAGAGGAATTAAAAAGATAGTTTATTATACAATCCGTGTTAATTCTCCAGTTGTAGAATCGATAATAAATCCGTAAACTGTCACATCTGAAGGAATCAAAGGATGACGCACGATAAAATCGACTGTTCCCCTCACGGACTTTTCCGTATCTTCGAAGCCATTCAGCCAGACATGAAAATCAACTCCGCAGAAGCGCATCATGTCAATATAATCCGGATTTATCCCCCGCGCCGTCATCTTTTCAAGCATCGTTTCACTATGCATGTGACAAGCTCCACAATCAGAATGAGCAATCACCATTATCTCCTCCACACCCAGTTCAAAGATAGCTACGAGTAAACTCCGGATCACGCTACCAAAAGGATGGGAAATAACGCCACCTGCATTCTTTATCATTTTTACATCGCCATTCTTAATTCCTAATGCGGCTGGAAGCAAAGCTGTCAGTCGGGTGTCCATACAGGAAAGAATAGCTATTTTCTTATCGGGATATTTATTGGTAATATACGATTCGTATCCCTTGTTCTCAACAAATTGCTTGTTGTAAGCTAAAATTTCTTCTATCATAGTTCCGCTTAAATTATAAAGCTCTGTTTGATGATACAAAGATATAGAAAAAAGGGACATATCATCACGACATATCCCCTCTTTAATCTAAATTTAATCTGTAAGAGTACTAATACCCATTGTTTCCATATTCTTCTGCATTATCAATCTGACTCAAGAAGTTAAAAGAAATCGGACGCAAATAATGCTTGTTTTCATCAAAATTTTCAGCTGCACGAGGATTACCAACAGCAAGACGTTGTTTAAAAGAATCTTTGTGACGCTTCATCAATACCCAACGTTGATATTCTCCACATAATTCACGAGCATATTCGTCCATAACATCATTCTGTGTAGCATTACTCAATTTCATAGCATTGTAAGATGCATCATTGCGAGCGGCACGCTTTTTCAGTACATTTAAATATTCAGCAGCTTTTCCGCCATTTCCTAATTGTTGGTTAGCTTCAGCTGCAATCAGATATACTTCAGCCATACGCATAATGAACACATCACCTGTCTTACGTTGCAAATTGCTACTATATGAATCTTCCGACAACCAATTGTATTTGTTGAAACCAGGGTACATATTTTTGTCATTAGTAACTTTTATATCTGTTTTACGATATTGTCCGTTATCAAACAAATCATCAATATTGATTACATAATATCTACGTTTCGCTTTCTCCGCATCCGAAAGTCTTTCCTTTGATAAGTAGAAACAGATTCTATCATCATCTTCAGCTACAGGGTAAGGTATCACATAGGGGTTCTTCACTTCCTGCAATTTGGAAGGATCACCGCTATTTTCACCTTTCGGCCAAACCTTGGCTATCATTTTGGGCGCCCAAGTTCCATCATAATATGTATAATTCAAATCACCATAAGGATAAATATACTCATTATGGAATTTTGCATCCAATCCATAAGTATCGATTATATTTTGAGTAAGAATTGTAAATGAACTAATATTATCATTTACGCCATGTTTTGTTCCAATTTTTGGTTTTGTACCATCATCCAATGTCTGCTTCTTATTAGTAAATAAATAACTACCTCCTGACTGTACGGCAGAAAACTGTACAAAAGCCGTAGTAAAGGTTACTTCCCACCGCTTATCATAATCAGCATCAAAACAATCCAGCAAATATTTGGAAGGTGCCAACGTATTATTATTAGTACGTCCATACCAATAATTTTGATTATCCGGAGTAGGATAAATAGTGAGAGTATTTGGCTTTGGATACATATAAGTAAAGTTGTTATTACATTGTGTTCCAGCATTCCAGTTCTCCAAATTCGTAGCATCCGGACCGGCAGCAATAAATAAAGCTTCTTTATTATTTCGATTATTTGCCGGAGCCCAAACATCTTCCACATCATCATACAGACAGTCACCATACGCTAAAATCATGTCCTCTGCCACTTCTTTAGCACGTTGCCAATAAGATACTCCCTCTTCTGTCAGCCCATATTCGCCACCACCTTGAGCATAAACGCGAGCCAAAAGTCCTAACGCGGTTTTCTTAGTCACACGCGCACGATTATTATCATAAGGAGTATCTTCAAGATTATTGGCCGCAAATTTCAAATCATCAATTATCTGCGTATATAGTTCTTCAATAGAGTTACGCTGCGGAGTCAAAATAGGATCTTGAGACGATTCTTCCAATGTTAACGTTACATTTCCATACGTATTCACCAATATGGAATAATAAAACGCACGAAGACAGCGGGCTTCAGCCACTAACGTCGTTATATCTTTTTCATTGCCATCCGTTAGTAATTCAGCCCTGTTTACTACTGCATTACAATTACCGATCATAGAATAAGCCTGACCGAATAATTTATTTGTAGCATTCGTATTCGTAGCTAAACCATCATAATAAATCACCTGCTTGGCATAATCCGGATTACCGGCAGGAGTTATCCAGCAGTCCGTACCACCTTCAGCCACAGACAAGAAATCATAGACACTGAATAACTGCCCGTAAAGTGATGAATAACAATAAGACTGTAATCCTTTAAGCCCATCGAACGTTGCAAGAATTTCATCTCCTGTTTTTTGGCTTGGATTATACTCATCAAGCGAGCAGGCAGACATTGAAGCCACAGCGAATGTAAGCGCTGCTATTTTATAGATTGTACTTTTCATTTCAATACTTTTTTTAGTGAAAAACTAGAATGTAACATTTACACCAAATACAAATTGTTTGGTCAATGGGTACTTCAGAGAACCATTCATTTCGGGATCATAGTCTTTCAGCAAATGGCTTTTCGCAAATACAAACGGATTTGTAATGGTAGCATAGAAACGACACTTCTCTATACCGGCTGATTTTAAGATAGATTTCGGCAGACTATATCCCAATGTAATGTTCTTAATCTTTATAAACGAACCGTCTACATAGCGTAATGCGTAATATCCCGTATATTGTTCGAGACCTTTATTAGCATTGGCGGCAGGAAAATCATTTGAAGGGTTGTTTTCAGTCCAATAATTAAAATAGGTCGGGAAGTTACGTATACCCTTCGGGTCATAAGACGTCAACATATCATAAGCAAACATCTGTCCGTAACGTGCATAAACAAACACACTTAAATCAAAATCCTTCCAGGTAAAATTATTCTGGAATCCTAAAGACCAATCCGGAGAGTTGTGACCCAGAATTTGATAATCTGCATCACTTGGAGTATATTTATTATCAGAAGTGTAATAAATAACATTACCATTTTCATCTACAGCAGCACTACCCGTTTCTTCATCTATTTTATAGAATCTACCATCAGATTCTTTTACTAAATTAGGTATATTGATTTTCAAATCACCAGGTGCAGCACCAAATACCGCCGCATCAGTTTCCTCACCTTTTTGCCATACACCATCCAACTTATAATGATAATAAGAGTTAATAGCTTCTCCCAATGCCAATGCATAACCGGTGTCACCATTATTAAGCACATCTGAATCTCCACCGGACAATTTGGTTATTTTCTCTTTATTATGATTGAAAGTTACACTTGAACTCCAGGTAAAGTTCTTTGTTATAATATTACGTGTATTAAGAGCCAACTCAAAACCTTTATTGCTAGTCTCACACATATTTAAATTAGTAGTATAATTCGCTTTAGGTCCGCCATCCGGGGAGAATGCTCCATTAATAACAGGAAGTGCCTTGTTCCATATAACATCTTTTGTTTTTGTATTATAATATTCCATACTGACATCAATGCGATTATTTAAGAATGCAGCGTCAATACCAATATTCGTGTTATACGACTTTTCCCATGTAAGCAAATAGTTCGGAATATTCTGTGAGAATTTATAAATCGGCGTCAGAACACCTCCTAATATCATATTTACAGCAGTAGCATCCAATGATGCAGCAGACGAATACGGATCAATACCCGCTGTACTACCCGTAACACCATATCCGAAGCGAATTTTCAGATTACTCAACCAGTTAGTCGTACTCTCCATAAATTTTTCATCAGAGATTCTCCATCCCAAAGAAAAAGCCGGGAAAGTATCCCATTTATTACCTTCTGCCAGTCTGGAAGAGCCGTCATGGCGGACAGATGCAGCGAATAAATACCTACCCATATATGAATAGTTTAAACGGCCGACATATCCCATCCCCTTAGACATACTATAAGAAGTACTTCCCGAAGTTGAGGAATTACCATCAAGAATATTATGCCATAAGAATTTATTATCAGAAACACCTTTTTGATACAAAGTAGTGACATCACTACGATTGTGGTTCCAAGATGTAACTGCAGTAAGAGTTATATCATGCACTTTCTTAATCTGGAAATTGTAAGTAAGTATATTTTCCCACTTATAATTATACGAACGGTTGTCCTTAACTTGCGCCTTAATGCCATCTGCCGTTTGATTTGCCTTATACCATTGAACAGACCCCTCTCCTGTGAAAGTGTTACTACGTGAATATCCCAAACTAGCACCAGCACGAGTAATAAAAGTCAGCCCTTTAAGAGGAGTGATTTCCAAGTAAGGATTAAAATAGACCTTAAGGTTTTGAGCCTGATTGCGGTACAAACTTTTATCCTCATTTAAAAGATAATTATATACTGTAGATGAAGGATCGGCAACAGGTTGCGGATTGATGCTTCCATCTTCATTATACAAGGATCCAAGAGGATTTGACGCCATCAAAGTCTGTAAATCAGAATCAGCTTTATTTTGATGTACATAAGACAGTTGAGCATCAATGCCCACCTTCATCCACTTTTTAATCTTATGATCTACCCGGATTTTAGATGAATAAAGTTTATAGCTATCTTGTGCAAACTGCCCATCCTCATTAGAGAAGTTCAGAGAAAAATATGCCTTTGTCTTTTCCGTTCCACCAGCCACAGAAACAGAATAATTCTGTGTTACACTGGTTTTCAACAAAGCATCCACCCAATCTATATATTGGCCATTTTGATGTGCATTCCATTCAGCATCAGTAGTAAACAGATTTTTATCATCAGCAACCGAGCTCCAACGTCCATCGCCAGCACCAACAGATGCATCTCTCAAGGTTTGTATATAACTTTCTCCACTACGCATCTCCGGAGTCCTTGACCAGCCGTTTACACCTACGTATGCATTAAAATTAACAATTGCTTTGCCTTCCTTACCACCTTTAGTAGTAATTAAAATAACACCGTTCGCACCACTTGAACCATAAATAGCTGTCGAAGAAGCATCTTTTAAAACTTCAATGCTTTCAATATCATTCGGATTCAATGTAGAATAATCCCCCGGCATACCATCAATTATAAATAAAGGATTTCCGGAATCCTTCTGGAATGACCGGTTACCACGCAACTGCATCTTTACTCCCGAACCGGCCTGTCCCGATTCACGCGTAATATCCAATCCTGCCACCTTACCTTGTAAAGCCTGCATCGGATTTGAACTTGGATTCATCACTACATCTTCACTTTTTACAGAAGTGATAGCTCCTGTCAAATCGCGTTTTTTCATCGTACCGTAACCCACAACAACTACTTCATCCAATGCCTGTGTGTCCGAAACCATTTTCACATTGACCGGTCCGTTGCCCGTCACAGTCACCGTTTGTTCTTTGTAACCGATATAAGAAATGACCAGTTCTTTTCTTCCCGCCGGAAGATCGATAGAGAAGTTACCGTTAAAATCGGTAATCGTACCTGTACTTGTTCCTTTCACAACGATAGAAACTCCAATCAGCGGCTCCCCGCTTTCATCGATGATAGTTCCTTTCACAGTTTTCGTTTGTGTGACAACTTGCACCATAGTATTAGAAACTCCATCTTCTGCATAAACAGCGTATGACAGAGGGGCAGCCAATAAAGACAACCCTAAAATCATGGAAGCGCGTCTATGATGATTCTTCCATGCTTCAACAAATGCATTACATCTCATTCGTTCTAATTTAAAGTTAATATTAATTCTCGTTGTTTTGCAAAAACTATTCGATTATAATCTTAATTAAAGACGAATCTAATTTTAATACGTACTCACTTTTCATACCATATTTCTTCTATAAAATATATTTTCTCCATTAAATACGCAACTATATATTATACTTTACTTCAAGCAGCTCCAACAAATTCTTTGTTTTGTTGTTGAATAAAGAATAAAAAGTGTAAATTTGTACCTAGATGCCACTGAAACTAACAACATATTATCATGGGAAGGATATTCCTGAATTGCCGGGAAAAAATACCTTCCATTCCAAAGAGTTATTTCTGATTTATGAAGCAACTCCTGGGTATACTCCTTTATTAATAGTGGCAACAGAAGACGGCAGACCGGTGGCACGCCTGCTTGCTGCCATCCGCAAAGCAAAGAAGTGGCTCCCTTCTTCTTTAGTGAAACATTGTGTAGTATATAGTGAAGGCGAATTTCTGGACGAGTCTCTTTCGACCAACAAAGAAAAGGCAGAAGAAGTCTTCGGCGATATGCTCGAACATCTCACACAAGAAGCATCGCGCAGCTGTGTCCTGATCGAATTCCGGAACCTGAACAATTCGATGTTCGGTTACCGGGTTTTCCGTGCCAATGATTATTTCCCTGTCAACTGGCTGCGGGTACGCAATTCGCTGCACAGTATGAAAAAGACGGAAGACCGGTTCAGCCCGTCGCGCATCCGTCAGATAAAAAAAGGACTCAAGAATGGAGCCAAAGTAGAGGAGGCACATACCGTGGAAGAAATACACGATTTCTCACGGATGCTGCACAAGGTTTATTCCTCCCGCATACGCAGATATTTCCCTGCCAACGACTTTTTCCGCCACATGAACAATATGTTAATCAAAGGACAACAGGCAAAAATATTCGTTGTGAAATACAAAGAGAAAATCATTGGCGGTTCTGTCTGTATCTATTCGGGAGACGACGCATACCTTTGGTTTTCCGGAGGAATGAGAAAGACATACGCACTTCAATATCCGGGTGTGCTAGCCGTTTGGAAAGCATTGGAAGACGCACACCAACGGGGATTCCGCCACATGGAATTTATGGATGTAGGACTTCCGTTCCGTAAACACGGTTATCGTGATTTCGTTCTTCGCTTCGGAGGAAAACAAAGCAGTACCCGCCGTTGGTTCCGCATCAATTGGAGTTGGCTGAACAAACTCTTAGTCAAGTTTTATGTCTAAATGTAATCTCAAGATTACAAAACAATGTTTTATGCTCCTTTCCCACCATTTTTTCTGTTTAATAATCCAATAATTAAATGCAGAAATATTTCTTTATTAGATAAGAAATGTCTTTCTTTGTGCTGTTTTATGCCTTATAAGCACAGATTTAAAACCAAATAAAAAAAGTATAGTTATGAAGATTTCACACATTGAACATCTGGGCATTGCTGTAAAAAGCATCGAAGAAGCCCTTCCTTACTACGAAAATGTATTAGGTCTGAAGTGTTACAACATTGAAACAGTGGAAGATCAGAAAGTAAGAACTGCTTTTTTAAAAGTGGGCGAAACAAAAATTGAACTGTTGGAGCCTACTTGCCCGGAGAGTACTATTGCCAAATTCATTGAAAACAAAGGTGCAGGCGTTCACCACGTCGCATTTGCTGTAGAAGATGGCGTAGCCAATGCGCTGGCAGAGGCAGAAGGCAAAGAAATCCGCCTTATCGACAAAGCTCCCCGCAAAGGTGCTGAAGGTTTGAATATCGCTTTCCTTCACCCGAAATCAACTTTGGGTGTGTTAACAGAACTCTGCGAACATTAATCATAAACTCTAAAACCAACAAGAACTCATGAGTAATCAACTTGAAAAAATTAAAGAGCTTATTGAACGCCGTGCCGTAGCACGTATCGGAGGCGGTGAAAAAGCAATTGCGAAGCAACACGAAAAAGGGAAATACACAGCACGCGAGCGTCTGGCTATGCTGCTTGACGAGGGTAGCTTCGAAGAAATGGACATGTTCGTTGAGCACAGATGCACGAACTTCGGCATGGAGAAAAAACATTACCCGGGAGACGGTGTAGTAACCGGCTGCGGTACGATCGAAGGACGTCTGGTATATGTGTTCGCACAAGACTTCACTGTTTCTGCCGGTTCACTGTCAGAAACGATGTCATTGAAAATTTGTAAAATCATGGATCAAGCCATGAAGATGGGCGCTCCCTGTATCGGTATCAACGACTCGGGTGGTGCACGTATTCAGGAAGGTATCAACGCTTTGGCAGGTTATGCAGAAATCTTCCAACGCAATATCCTTGCTTCCGGTGTTATCCCACAGATTTCAGGTATCTTCGGTCCTTGTGCCGGCGGTGCTGTTTATTCTCCGGCTCTGACCGACTTCACGCTAATGATGGAAGGTACTTCTTATATGTTCCTTACCGGACCAAAAGTTGTGAAGACCGTAACAGGTGAAGACGTTAGCCAGGAAAACCTCGGTGGCGCAAGCGTTCACTCCACTAAATCAGGTGTGACTCATTTCACCGCTAAAACAGAAGAAGAAGGTTTCGAGCTGATTCGTAAACTGTTGAGTTATATTCCTCAAAACAACCTCGAAGAAGCTCCTTATGTAGATTGCACAGACCCAATCGACCGTCTGGAAGATTCTTTGAACGATATTATCCCCGACAGCCCTACTAAACCGTATGACATGTACGAAGTGATCGGCGCTATTGTGGACAACGGTGAATTCCTTGAAATCCAGAAAGATTATGCAAAGAATATCATCATCGGTTTCGCCCGTTTCAACGGACAATCGGTAGGTATCGTTGCTAATCAGCCTAAGTATCTGGCTGGTGTGCTCGATAGCAACGCATCTCGTAAGGGTGCACGTTTCGTTCGTTTCTGCGATGCATTCAATATTCCTATCGTATCGTTGGTAGACGTACCGGGATTCCTTCCGGGAACAGGTCAGGAATACAATGGCGTTATCCTTCATGGTGCTAAACTGTTGTATGCTTACGGTGAAGCTACTGTGCCTAAGGTTACGATTACATTGCGTAAATCCTACGGTGGTTCTCACATCGTAATGAGCTGTAAGCAACTTCGCGGTGACATGAACTACGCATGGCCGACTGCTGAAATCGCAGTAATGGGTGGAGCAGGAGCAGTAGAAGTATTGTACGCACGCGAAGCCAAAGATCAGGAAAACCCTGCTCAATTCCTTGCAGAGAAAGAAGCAGAATACACGAAATTGTTCGCCAATCCTTACAATGCAGCTAAATATGGCTACATCGACGATGTGATTGAACCGCGCAACACACGTTTCCGTGTGATCCGTGCTTTGCAGCAGTTGCAGACTAAGAAATTGAGCAATCCGGCTAAGAAGCATGGTAATATTCCGTTGTAATCCTACTTTTCACATTAAAACAAGAACGATTATGAACAAAACCAAAATCGGAATATTCCTTTCTTTGCTGTTGCTGATTGGTCTGACTTCTTGTGGAGAGCAAAAGTCGAACAATAAGCTGGTGCTAAACGAAATCCTGATAGACAATCAGAGTAATTTTCAGGACGATTACGGATTGCACAGCGCATGGATTGAAATATTCAATAAATCATTCGGTAGCGCCGACCTGGCAGCTTGCTTGCTGAAAGTAAGCAGCCAACCGGGCGATACAGTTACTTATTTTATCCCGAAAGGTGATATACTTACCTTAGTGAAACCCCGCCAACATGCACTATTCTGGGCAGATGGCGAACCTAACCGTGGTACTTTCCATACCAGCTTCAAGCTGAATCCGGAAACAGCTAATTGGGTTGGTCTGTTCGACTCCGGCAAGAAGTTGCTCGACCAGATTGTAGTGCCCGCAGGCACTCTCGGTCCCAATCAATCATACGCTCGTGTAAGCGACGGGGCAGCTGAATGGGAAGTAAAAAGTGGAAGCGGTGACAAATACGTGACTCCGAGCACCAACAACAAGACTCTTGACAGCAATTCCAAGATGGAAAAGTTTGAAGAACACGATGCTGATGGCGTTGGAATGTCCATTTCTGCCATGAGCGTAGTATTCTGCGGATTGATTCTTCTCTTTATTGCTTTTAAGATTGTAGGAAAAGTAGCTGTTAATTTGAGCAAGCGCAACGCTATGAAATCTAAAGGCATTGACAAGCATGAAGCTAAGGAACTGTCACAGGCTCCGGGCGAAGTATACGCTGCTATTTCTATGGCATTGCACGAAATGCAGGATGAAGTGCACGACGTAGAAGAAACGGTACTGACCATCACTCGCGTAAAACGCAGTTACTCACCATGGAGTTCGAAGATTTACACTTTGCGTGAAACTCCTCCCAGAAAGTAAGTCACCTTTTAAAAAGTTAAAACGATGAAAGAATATAAATATAAAATCAACGGTAACTCATATAAAGTAACCATCGGAGATATTGAAGATAATATCGCTCATGTAGAAGTGAACGGTACACACTATAAAGTAGAAATGGAGAAACAGCCGAAGCCTGTTGCGAAACCCGTGACAGTACGCCCGATGCCTAATGCTCCTGCTGCTCCTACTCAAGTAGTGAAACCGACCGCTCCGTCTACCGGAAAATCAGGAGTAAAATCTCCGCTGCCGGGTGTGATCCTCGACATCAAAGTGAATGTAGGCGATACTGTAAAGAAAGGACAGACCATTATCATATTGGAAGCCATGAAGATGGAAAACAATATCAATGCGGATAAGGACGGTAAGATTACTGCCATCAACGTCAACAAGGGAGACTCTGTTCTTGAAGGTAATGACCTCGTAATTATTGAATAATATGGGAGACTTTATAAACTTTTTAGGAAATAACCTGGCCGACTTCTGGACATACACAGGCTTTGCCAATGCTACGGTAGGGCATGTAGTCATGATTCTCGTTGGCTTGGTATTCATCTATTTGGCAATAGCCAAAGAGTTCGAACCAATGCTGCTGATTCCTATCGGTTTTGGTATATTGATTGGTAATATACCTTTTAATATGGATGCCGGGCTGAAAGTCGGTATTTATGAAGAAGGTTCTGTATTGAATATATTGTATCAAGGAGTGACCTCCGGCTGGTATCCGCCACTCATCTTTTTGGGTATCGGTGCCATGACGGACTTCTCGGCACTTATCTCTAATCCAAAATTGATGCTGATTGGTGCAGCTGCACAGTTCGGTATCTTCGGTGCATATATGATCGCATTGGAAATGGGTTTCGACCCAATGCAAGCCGGTGCTATCGGTATCATTGGTGGAGCAGACGGCCCGACGGCCATCTTCCTTTCTTCCAAGCTAGCACCTAACCTGATGGGAGCCATTGCGGTGTCCGCCTACTCCTATATGGCGTTGGTTCCGGTGATACAGCCGCCTATCATGCGTCTGCTCACCACCAAGAACGAACGTGTCATCCGCATGAAACCGCCGCGTGCCGTTTCTCACACGGAGAAGGTGATTTTCCCGATCATCGGTTTGTTGCTGACTTGTTTCCTGGTTCCTTCCGGTCTGCCTTTGCTGGGTATGCTGTTCTTCGGTAACCTGTTGAAAGAAAGTGGTGTAACCCGCCGTTTGGCTAATACTGCCAGTGGTCCGTTGATTGATACAATCACTATCCTGTTGGGTCTGACAGTAGGTGCTTCTACACAAGCATCCGAATTCCTGACGCTTGACTCTATCAAGATCTTTGCCCTCGGTGCATTGTCATTTGTTATTGCAACGGCATCTGGTGTCATCTTCGTTAAGATCTTCAATATCTTCCTGAAGAAGGGTAATAAGATCAATCCGTTGATCGGTAATGCAGGTGTTTCTGCTGTTCCCGACTCTGCACGTATCTCACAAGTGATTGGTTTGGAATATGATTCGACCAACTATTTGCTGATGCACGCTATGGGTCCGAACGTTGCCGGAGTGATCGGTTCAGCTGTTGCTGCCGGTATTCTGCTTGGATTCTTGATGTAAGAAACATTATATAATAGATAAGAACACCCGTGTTACATTCAGTTGTGACACGGGTGTTCTTTATTACAGCCATAGTGTTATCTTCTCTCCGTTCTGAAACGATTAAACGTCATAAAAAAGGCTGCTACCAGTGTTCAAACCGGAGCAGCCTCTTTCTTTTATTTATGGAATAATCCGGAGATTATTACTGTGCCAATTTGTTGTCAGAACCGAGCACGTTGATGATTTTGTGCTTGTACAGTTTTTCCATGTTGTCACGAGCCGGGCCAAGATACTTACGTGGGTCGAATTCAGCCGGTTTTTCAGCGAAAGTCTTACGGATAGCAGCAGTCATAGCCAGACGTGAGTCAGAGTCGATGTTGATTTTGCAAACAGCAGACTTAGCAGCTTTACGCAATTCTTCTTCCGGAATGCCGATAGCAGCTTTCAGTGCACCACCATATTTGTTGATAGTTTCCACTTCTTCTTCCGGAACTGAAGATGATCCGTGAAGAACGATAGGGAATCCCGGAAGTTTTTCCATTACAGCGTCCAATACTTCGAAAGCCAATGGAGGAGGAACCATACGGCCAGTCTTCGGGTCGATGTGGCATTGTTCCGGAGTAAATTTGTAAGCACCGTGAGAAGTACCGATTGAGATAGCCAAAGAGTCGCAACCAGTGCGAGTAGCGAAGTCGATTACTTCTTCAGGGTCAGTATATGTGTGATGGTCGGAAGAAACTTCATCTTCTACACCAGCCAATACGCCAAGTTCACCTTCTACAGTTACGTCAAACTGGTGAGCGTATTCAACAACTTTCTTAGTCAATGCTACGTTTTCTTCGTAAGGAAGATGAGAACCGTCAATCATCACTGAAGAGAAACCTGAATCGATACAAGATTTGCAAGTTTCGAATGTATCTCCGTGGTCAAGATGAAGAACGATTTCCGGATGTGCGCAGCCTAATTCTTTAGCATATTCTACAGCACCCTGTGCCATGTAACGCAACAAAGTAGCGTTAGCATACTGACGAGCACCTTTAGAAACCTGAAGAATCACAGGAGATTTAGTTTCAACAGCAGCCTTGATGATAGCCTGCATTTGTTCCATATTGTTGAAGTTGAATGCTGGGATAGCATATCCACCTTTGATAGCCTTAGCAAACATTTCTCTTGTGTTTACCAATCCTAAATCTTTGTAATTTACCATTTTGTTTAAAGTTTATTGTTAGTGAATAAAAATTCTACGCAAAAGTAAGCATTATCCATCGAATAACGAACATCGGAAAGAAAAATATAGTAGAAAAAGGTTTAAATCAGACACCATTTTTCTGCAGGAATATGAGTGTGACATTAGATTGTAATGTCTACCTTGCAAACTTTGGGATTTATGATTTCTGAATTCTGATTGATGCCTTCGGATTTATATCTCCTTATTTATACCTTATTTATACCTCATTTTTCATTCATTTAATCACCAAAATCTGCATAGCCAATCAGAAATCATAAATTAGAAATCAGAAATTTTAGAAAACCTTTTTCTATTTCACAGAAAAGCATTATCTTTGCGCTCTGAAAATGACCATTACACTATTTCTTACCAAAATAGTAACAGAATATAAATTAAAAAAACAGATACTGAAATGAAAAAAGGCCTTCATCCAGAATCATACCGTCCGGTAGTATTTAAAGATATGTCAAATGGTGACATGTTTTTGTCTAGATCAACTGTAGCAACTAAAGAAACCATCGAATTCGAAGGTGAAACTTATCCGTTGCTGAAGATTGAAATCTCAAACACTTCTCACCCGTTCTATACAGGTAAATCTACATTGGTAGATACTGCAGGTCGTGTTGACAAGTTCATGAGCCGTTACGGTGACCGTAAGAAGAAATAATTCGATCTTTCGTGAAAGATGAAAAAAGAGGAGATTCTCGCAGAGAATTTCCTCTTTTTCGTTTTCTATATTCCTTAACGTCAAGCATCATCCAACAAGAAATCGGCTATATGACGATGCCTGACACCCTCCACATTATCCTGCCACAAGCTGTCCATGCTAACTACATATTTAGGATAATGGTCGTTAATGGCGAGCAAAGGAGCAAACTCCCTCTCAACAGTGGCCTGTGAAGCTAACTGATACGTTACTTGCACATAAATCTTTTCTTCCCGACGGATGGCTACAAAATCCACTTCTTTATCATCCTGTTTGCCTACATACACTTCATAACCCCTTCTTTTCAACTCCAGACAGACCAGATTCTCCAACATACCTGCAATCAACCGGTCACGATAGCCCATCACGGAATAAATCAAAGAAAGGTCACTTACAAAATACTTTTCATTCGTCTGCAGAATTTCCTTTCCTTTAATATCATACCGGGGAATACGTTGAATGATAAAAGCACTTTCCAATGCATTCAGATAATTATAGATGGTATTCATATCCACCTTCCGTTGCTGACTTTTGAAGTAATCAGCTATATTTTTAGCGTTCAGCTTATTGCCTATATTATCAAAAACAAACTTCACTACCCGTTCGAGCAATTCCACATTCCGGATATTGTGACGCTGCACCGTGTCACGAAGAATGACAGAAGAATAGATGTCGTAGACAATTTTATAGATAGCCTCATATCCATAATCGGCAGTATGTATGGCCGGAAATCCTCCCATACGGAGATATTTCTGAAATTCCTCCTTCCGGTTGAGTGTCGGATCATTGGCCTGCAAGTCATGGAAAGTCAGATATTCTCTAAAAGACAAGGTCATGACATGGAAAGCGACATACCGTCCCGTTAAATAAGTTGCCAGTTCGGACGATAACATACGTGAGTTGGAGCCGGTCACATAAATATCCGTATCCAAATCTACCAGAAGTGAGTTGACCACTTTTTCCCAACCGTCCACTTCCTGAATTTCATCCAAGAGAATATAATATTTACCCGCATCTCCCGCCTGTCCCCGAATATAAGCATACAAAGCCTTCGCCTCTTTCAGATCTATCCACTGAAAACTTTCAAAATTCAGATAGATGATACGTTCTTCACGAACTCCTCTCCTCAACAGTTCGTCACGAATCAGACGCAGCACTACCGACTTTCCACTGCGACGAATACCCGTTATCACTTTTACAAACGGCTTATCTATAAAAGGAACGATTTGTTCCATATACTGTTCACGATTAATCATATTCAAAAGTTTTTAGGGTTATAAGCACAAAGATATACTATTTTCGGAAAGTTTTTAGGGTTATAACCCTAAATAAATCCATAAATTCAGATTCTTTTAGGGTTACAAGCCGAAAAATAAATAAAAGAAATATGACTAAATCCGATTTATTACCAAATAAAGAAAGTACCTTTACCCGACTAATTAATAAAAAAATGGAAATAACCGATTTAAAACAAATGACAAAGGAAGAAGTTTTTAATTTCATCAGACAACGCCTTTCTTTCAGTAAAGAGCTGCAAGAACAATTCAGACATGTGAATAAAGACGATCTCGCAAAAGAACATCGCAGATTCGAAATGTCCGGAAATGAATCAAAGACAGGCCAATGCACGATTTTCAACACAGCGATTCTGAACGAGTTTGCCGATCTTGGCATCTATGATTATACTTCTTATCTTTTTCTCGACTTCCACAATGGCACTCCAACCGTTTATCTCAAATACTTCTCCGAAAATGAAAATTTAGAATATTCATTTACCGGATATACCACAACGGAAATCATCTTTGCAATTCTTGAACTGACTATCTTCTCCGGAAAGCCCAAAAGAAATCGCAGCTAAAAAAAGAATTGCACGGAAAGACAATACGAGGTCAAAAGACTTTTATGGCTTTCATTTAGGCACGGATTACACGGGTTTCACGGTTCCATTAGACTAAAACCGCGAAATCCGTGTAATCCGTACCTAAATAATATCAATCTAATAGATGGTTTTACTTTTGGCTCCCTCCTTTTTATCATCACATTATATTTGCCACCCGTATAGCATATTTACCATCTTTATACCATACTCTCTATTCTCATACCATATTTCCTGCATTTATTTCCTCTTTTCCATCCTATTCCGAAAAAAACATATATCTTTGTCACACGCTTTCTGCCCATCAGCGTGATGAAACAGGCAAAAGCGTTTTTTTATTCCTTAATGGAGTAAATAACGTATTGTCTCTCAAACTTAAAAATTAGCAGTTTTTTCACACCGAGAGATGATACAACAGATACTCCACGTAGATAGTCGTATATCAACATATCGATTAGAGATTTGTTATATATAAACGTTTGGCGTGGGTGTCTGTTGTTTATCATTATCTGGTGAAGGGTGTTGCTAAGCCTTAAGTTTAGATAATGGTACAACAGCACTCACGCTTTTATTGTATCCGGTCGGTTTCAACAATCCTTATACCCCAACCAATTCCCCAGCCGACCGAAATCATAAAAATCGTGGGTGTTCGTTGCACCTCTCCGGACAATACGTTATTTACTCTTTTTTTTATAACACATTAAAACAAAAGCAATATGCCAAAATGGATTAGTGTAGAAAAAGCAGTGATTAAGTATCACATCGAAAAAGAAGCAATCCTGCTTTGGGTGGAAATGGGACAATTCCCTATGTTATACATAGACAATGTTCCGAACGTTGACGAAGAATGTATTCTGGAACTCTTTCGCCGAAGTAAAGCCGGCATTACAGCAGAATATATTGATACGCTGGAACAACTGTGCATAGACAAAACAATGGTCTGCGAGAAATACGCCCACATTATTCAATTGAAAGAAAAGGAAATTCAGCTGCAGAAGGAAATAAAGACGTTGATAAACGAAATACAGGCAGCAATGAAGAGACAAAATGAACGGATCCGGGATTTGAAAAAAGCGATTGGAGAGAATAACAACGTTATACGTAGTGACAGTTGGATAAAAAGGCTGCGCAAAAGGTTTCAATGGTGAATAATTATCAGTGTACCAATTACCATGTGGGACATTATTGCACGGTTTTCACCACAGAGGATAAGGAGCGCCGTCCTTTGCCCTTTGCAGCCTATTCCCATTCCCTCCACAGCTTTCTTTAAACTCCTCCATAAGCTCTTTAAAGCCTATATTCAGACAATGAAAAATGCAAAATATTTTATTACATTTATTTAACTAATCATCCTTTATATAAGCAATCTTATCCTTTGTAAAGTCAAGTAAATTCACTACATTTACATCACTAACAAGAACTGAAATGTGAGCATTTCAGCACAAAGAAATCTGTATGAAAAAAACGATGAAGAATGACAGTTGCCTGACGGTTTCCCGTCGGGCAGCTATTATCCGCCAAGATGCGGAAGAGAATTACGGCACACTGTTGACACTGGGAGAATCTATGCGCCGTGCATACCAAGTAGAAGAACTGATAGACCGGATGAGATGGGACAACGCCGATTTCTGCCTGCAACGAACAGACGGAACCTGCCTTTCCATTACAGGGACACTGACAGAATATGAACACTATTTCGGCCGCCCCTACTACGAAAACCCCTCCAACAGGTTTCTCCCATACTATGACGTGCATTGTAGAAAATGGCTTACGTGTCGAGTGGCAGGGATTGTATTCGGCTCTTCTGTGAAAAAAAATTAATTTTATGGATTAAATAAGGAAAGTTGTAGGACATATACGAAATAAAGTAGTTACTTTGCAACCGCAAGTAAGAGAAAAAATCATGTCAATGCTGCTTCCTTGTTTTTTGACAGAAGCAGTTATCTGTTTTTCCAGCATTGCTTTTTCAGAACTTCGGAATTAAATCTCCCCTGCTCCGAAAATTCCCTATATTACAGATTACATACACGAAGAGAATACTCCGAATCCATCATGAAGAATGAGTACGATATTTGCTGCTTTCCAAAGAAGTGGCCGGATTCTTCGTATCTGTATTTTCAGAAAAATAGAATTTAAAACAGAAACTAATATATTTTATTATGACAACATCTAATTCAGCAAATACCAAACAATCGAACAACGCATCACAAAAGAGAAAACCGATTCATAACGGTTACTTCAATCATCCCACTTCTTCTTCCAGCAATATACCCATGAGTATTTTGATACGGGAACAAGGACTGGAAATATACGGACTATACTGGGTGATGCTCGAAGAAGCTCATGCACAGCTTAAATGCTGCGTCAATATCCAGACAATGGAAATCATCGCCAATATATTCCATGCCCAACCCGAACATCTTGAGCTCCTCTACCACCATTATTTCCGGCGTCCCGGCAAAGGATACAACTCGCATATACTCTATGCCGACTTTTGCGAAGAATCTGCCATCAGAAGTTATTTCCCGCACCCCCTACTGGCATACACCGACAACGAACTGCTGCGGATGATTATGCAAGACGGACTGAAAGCCTACGGACTATATTGGCTTGTGATGGAAAAGCTCTATCAACAGCCACAACATTTTCTGGCACCGCAAACTGCTTCCTTCATCCAGAACCTTTATGATGTGAGCGACGAACTGATGGAAAGCGTATTATACAATTACGGACTCTTTTATCTGGATGAGAAAATGAACCTCCATTCTAAAGCAATAGACGACTATAGGGAAGCACTTGACAACATGGAAGATGAAAAAAAGCGCAACACGAAACCGCACGTCAATAACTCTCTGAAAGCCAACGGAAATGAAGAGGATTTTAACACTCGGGAAATAAAAAAAACGTCAAATATACAGAAAAATCCATCCCCCATTATAAATAAAGAAATAAACAAAAAAAATTCTTCTTCTGAAGAAAACGGAAAAGAAAAAGAAGAAGAAAAAGGTTTGAAGGTGACGGACTTGAACGCTGTGACACCCGATATGCGCCCCAACGCATGGGAAGAAAATCTACAGGAGGCAATGAACGACACGTCCTGGTATGAAGTCGTAGCCATTCAGTCGGGCATCCCCCGGCTGATGATGGAAGAAAAAGAATGGTTCTTCAACTATTTACGGGAGCAAATCATCTTACGGGGAAATGAAAGCTCGATGAACAGCCTGCACGAAGTAAAAAACTATTTCGCCAATCTCACCCGGCAGGGAAGCCATGTGTCATCCACAACGCAGGTGGCACTGAAGAGGTTTCTCAAAAACCGGCAAGAGCAACAGCAATGTTCGCCCTACGAAACCATCACCAACGGAATACGTACCTACGACGGGCATCCCATCCCCGCTTATGCCAAGCCGCGACCTTCGGCGGCACATATCTGGAATCCGGTGACGAACGAATGGACACGATAGCATATTATCTCTCAATCATTTACTAAATATGGATAGATTCAAAGAACTGGGTATTGATACCCACGGTCGCACAAGCGGCAAAATGAAAACAAAATGTCCCTGGTGTCATGCCCAACGGACGGATAAGCGTGATAAATCACTAAGTGTCAACCTCGATACCAAACTGTATTTGTGCCACTACTGCGGCGCACACGGTTCGGCAGCCATATATGCCGGAAAAGGCAGAAAGCTGGGTGATCCGTTGGTCAAATTTCCAACGGCAACAGGTAGCAACTCCAGTTGTCCGCCCACTGAAAAGCCGCACGGCGACCCAGAGCAAGGGGCACTCACACAGAAGCAAATTGAATGGTGTCGTGACGTCCGCCACATTCCGCCGGAAGTATTGGTGGAAGCTGGCGTGGCTTTCGCCTCCATCTCGATGCCTATATCCGGAAAGGAGAAAGGTTGGGAAAAGAGGGACTGTCTCTGCTTCAACTTTTTCGAAAACGGGGAATTGGTGAACACAAAGTTCCGCGACTCACAAAAGCACTTCAAATTGCTGCAAGGAGCGCGCACCATCCCTTACAACATCGACGCCATCCGCGACACGCCGGAGTGCATCCTCGTGGAAGGGGAATTTGATGCCCTCTCCTACATGGCTGTCGGCCGGACGGATGTCATTTCCGTACCGAACGGTGCCAACAGTCAACTGGACTGGCTGGACGAATTGTCGGAATCTCATTTCGAGCAGAAACAAGTGATTTATCTGTCGGTGGACACCGACCGCAAGGGACGGGAACTGTGCCGGGAACTCTCCCGACGGCTGGGGGTAGACCGCTGCCGTATTGTCACCTACGGCGAAGCATACAAGGACGCCAACGAACTGCTCGTGGCGGAAGGCCCGGACGCACTACTGAAGGCACTGGAAGACGCACCCATCCCCCGCCTGGAAGGTACGTTCACGGCAGAAGACTTACGGGAGGGGTTACACCAACTGTTTGAAGAGGGGTATACTTCGGGCGTGGAATTGGGAATACCGAATCTGGACGAAATCATGAGGCTGGAAACGGGGCGGGTGCTCACCGTCACCGGTATTCCCGGACATGGCAAATCGGACTTTGTAGATGAGATAGTGCTCCGGCTCTGCACCCGCCAAGATTGGCGAGCGGGATATTTCAGTCCGGAGAACACGCCAATCGAGTATCATCATGCCAAACTGGCGGAGAAACTGCTGGGACACCGTTTCCGCAAAGATTTCTCTACGGAGGAGGAATTCGCCCGCGTAGTGGATTATCTTTCGCAACGCGTCTGGCACATTCTTCCGGACGGGGATTTCACACTGGGCAACGTCTTGTCGAAGGCACGCGAACTGGTACACCGTCACGGCATCCGTGTGTTTGTTATCGACCCGTACAATTACATCAACCATCAGATCCCGGCAGGCATGACGGAGACGGGGTATATCGGTTCATTCATGAATAGTCTGGCACGTTTTGCCCGGCTCAACTCCTGCCTCGTCATTCTGGTGGCGCATCCGAGAAAGATGAACAAGCAATACGGCACGCAGAAAACGGAAGTTCCCACCATGTATGACATCAACGGCTCGGCCAACTTTTTCAACATGACGGACTACGGAATAGTGGTAGACCGTCAGGATGAAATGGGGATCGTGTATATACATGTCGAGAAAACCCGTTTCCGTAATTTCGGAACAAAGGGAAACGCAGCGTTCTGCTACGATGTGACCAACGGAAGATATTCCCCTTGTACGCCGCCACCCGAACCGGGTATGCAGGTGCAACCGTGGAAGGGAGCCAAAGACTTATTCTCGTCAGAGGGATGGATTTAGGGATTAAGGCTCTCCCAAATACTTCTCAATCAGCTCCACCTGCAACGGTGTGAGCCAATGTATCCAAAACGCCCAGCCGGTAGCTTCGAGAGCCTCCAGCAACTCCCGGTTTCGGCGGATGCATTTATTTAAATGTCTTCTTGCCACATCGGCACTTGCATACGGCATATAGAGTAATGCCAATTCCGTTTTCTTCATAGATTTTCTTCTTTTAATTTATTATTTACGTCATGTAAAGATACTGTTTTTTGCGTAGAAATGCAAGCAAATACACAGATATTCAAGCGTTTGCCTTCACTTACCGGCAGATACCGTTTCATGTTTCCTCCCCTGCCGGTTGGGGTATCTTTGCTACTGTAAAAGAGACAGAAAACGTTCGTTTACTGACTCAATAAAATCTTATTTATTCACTTAAAAAGGAGGAAATCAGTATGTTGATTTACAAAGCGGTTCAGTCCAATATCGCATCGAAGGACAAAAAGAAGAAATGGCATCCCTGTCTGATTAAAATGGGAAACGTAGTGGATACGCAAATGATTGGCGAAACGATTGCCGAACGGTCATCACTGACGGCCGGTGACGTGCACAACGTGATCCGAAACCTGATGGCAGTGATGCGCGAGCAGTTGCTCAACAGCAGGACAGTGAAGCTCGAAGGATTGGGAACATTTACCATGGTGTGCCAGTCACGCTGCAAGGGGGTGGATGCGGAAGCCGATGTTAGTCCGGCACAAATCACGGGATTGCGTTGCCAGTTTACCCCGGAATATACGCGGGATGCCGGTGGAAATATCACCCGTGCGCTGATTCAGGGAGCGTCATATATCCACGTCAACCAGTTGACGAAAGCACTGGGAGCGGGAGGCGGTGGCAACACCGGAGGTTCGGGTGATGACAAACCGGGTGGCGGTGGTCAGGAAGCGCCCGATCCGGCAGCGTGATAGAATAGGTGATAGAGGATAGTGTGGTATGGAAAGGAGGTGTTGAATTATGAAGAAATCCATTTGGAATACGATTTTAAAAGTCGTCATTGCGGTTGCTACTGCTATTGCAGGCGTCATTGGAGGTCAGAACCTGATGATGTAAAATGACACAAAAGAGTTGGACGGGAATTTTACCTTAGAAACGGTAAAGTTCCCGTTTTTTTGTGTTCCATATAAAGGTTAAGAGGCAGGATATGAAAAGACAGGAATGTTGAACATAAATAAACAGGAGTTGTTTTAGTATATTATTCGCTATTTATCAACGCAAAACCTCTAAACATCAACGTGGTATATGAAAAAGGAATTTGGATTCGTCCTGGCGGCTGCAATCTTGCTGGCTGGCTGCGGACAGAAAAAAGAAACGACAACGACAACTGCACGTCCTGTAAAGACTACGATTGTCGAGTCAAGATCGATTATCAGAAAAGATTTCTCGGGAATCGTGGAAGCGGTGGAATATGTGAAGCTGGCTTTCCGGGTCAACGGACAAATCATCCAGCTTCCTGTCATCGAAGGACAGAAAGTGAAAAAAGGACAGCTCATCGCGGCTATCGACCCCAGAGACATCGCGTTGCAATATGCCGCCACGAAATCGGCATACGAAACGGCTTCGGCACAAGTGGAACGTAACAAACGGCTCCTCTCCCGGCAAGCGATCTCCGTGCAGGAATATGAAATCAGCCTCGCCAACTTCCAGAAGGCGAAGTCTGAATACGAACTGTCTGCCAACAATATGCGCGACACCAAGCTGACAGCTCCTTTCGACGGTTCTATCGAAAAACGACTGGTGGAAAACTATCAGCGTGTCAACTCCGGTGAGGGTATCGTGCAGCTTGTCAATACACACAATCTGCGTATCAAATTCACCATTCCGGATGCGTATCTTTATTTGTTGCGCGCCAAAGACCCGCGTTTCCTTGTAGAGTTCGACACATTTAAAGGACACGTGTTTCAAGCGAAACTGGAAGAATATCTTGATATTTCTACGGATGGCACAGGAATTCCGGTCAGCATCACGATTGACGATCCGTCATTCGACCGCGATCTGTATGCTGTTAAACCCGGTTTCACGTGCAGCATCCGTTTCACGGCAGATGTAGGGCCGTTGGTGCAGGATAGCTGGACGATCGTACCGCTTAGTGCCGTATTCGGCGAAAGCGAAGGGAATAAAATGTATGTCTGGGTGGTAGAAGACAACAAAGTCCACAAACGGGAAGTGACCGTCAACGCCCCGACCGGAGAAGCACAGGCGCTCATCTCGGAAGGTTTGAAACCCGGTGAAAAAATCGTCATAGCAGGCGTATACCAACTAGTAGAAGGAGAATCTATCACAACTGTTGACAGGTGATAGTTGATAAATGATTATGTATCATTTATCCGCTGTCATTCATCAATTATCAACGATCATTTATTATGAGTTTAGCCAAATATTCATTAGATAATACGAAAATCATCTATTTCTTTCTTGCTGTATTGCTGATTGGGGGAATCACTTCCTTCGGCAAGCTGGGTAAGAAAGAGGATGCTCCTTTCGTCATAAAGTCGGCGGTTATTATGACCCGCTATCCGGGTGCCGAACCGGCAGAAGTGGAGCGGTTGATTACCGAGCCTATCTCTCGTGAAATTCAAAGTATGAGCGGTGTGTACAAGATAAAATCAGAATCGATGTACGGGCTCTCAAAAATCACATTCGAGTTGCAACCTTCCTTGTCGGCAAGCTCCATTCCGCAGAAGTGGGATGAGTTGCGACGGAAGGTGCTTAATATACAGCCACAATTGCCGAGCGGTGCTTCCGCACCGACGGTTTCCGATGATTTCGGCGACGTGTTCGGTATCTATTACGGTCTGACGGCAGACGACGGTTACACATACGAAGAGATGCGCAACTGGGCGGAACGGATCAAGACGCAGGTAGTGACGGCGGACGGGGTGATGAAAGTCGCCCTATTCGGGACGCAGACGGAGGTAGTCAATATTTTTATTTCCACCAATAAGCTCGTAGGTATGGGCATCGACCCGAAACAGCTTGCCAGTCTGTTGCAATCGCAGAACCAGATTATTAATACCGGAGAAATCCGTACCGGCGAACAACAGCTCCGGGTGACTGCCAACGGTATGTATACCACCGTAGACGATATCCGTAACCAGGTGATTACCACCCAAGCCGGACAGGTGAAACTGGGCGATATCGCCGTCATCGAAAAAGGGTACATGGACCCTCCATCCAACATCATGCACGTGAACGGCAAACGTGCCATCGGCATCGGCGTCTCCACCGACCCGCAACGGGACGTGGTGCAGACGGGCAAGAACGTGAAAGCCAAACTGGACGAATTGTTGCCACTGATGCCTGTGGGACTGGAACTGCAAAGCCTGTATCTAGAGAACGAAATTGCCAACGAAGCCAACAACGGATTTATCATCAATCTGATCGAATCGATTCTGATTGTTATTGTGATTATCATGTTGGTGATGGGTTTGCGCGCAGGTATGCTGATCGGCTCGTCACTGATTTTCTCTATTGGCGGCACATTGCTTATCATGTCTTTCTTCGGTGTCGGGCTGAACCGTACTTCGTTGGCGGGATTTATCATCGCCATGGGGATGCTGGTGGATAACGCCATCGTGGTGACAGACAATGCACAGATTGCCATCGCCCGCGGAGTAGACCGGCGGAAAGCGCTGATAGACGGAGCAACCGGTCCGCAATGGGGATTGCTTGGAGCTACGTTCATCGCTATCTGTTCGTTCCTCCCGCTCTACCTTGCTCCTTCTGCCGTGGCGGAAATCGTGAAACCGCTTTTTGTGGTGCTTGCCATCTCGCTGGGATTGAGCTGGGTGCTCGCGCTGACGCAGACCACCGTTTTCGGTAATTTCATTCTGAAAGCGAAGGCAAAGGACGGCACGAAAGACCCGTATGACAAACCGTTCTATCACAAATTCGCCTCCATCCTCCGCACGCTGATTCGCAGAAAAACATTGACACTGGGTTCGATGGTAGTGCTCTTTGTTGCTTCGCTGGTTATCATGGGAATGATGCCGCAAAACTTCTTCCCTTCTCTCGATAAGCCTTATTTCCGGGCGGACGTGTTTTATCCCGACGGGTATAGCATCAATGATGTAGTGAAAGAGATGAAATCCGTGGAAGAGCATCTGGCAAAGCAGCCGGAAGTGAAGAAAGTATCGATCACCTTCGGCAGCACGCCGTTAAGGTATTATCTGGCTTCTACTTCGGTGGGGCCGAAACCGAATTTTGCCAATGTATTGGTTGAATTGACGGACAGTAAATATACAAAAGAGTATGAAGAAGATTTCGACGCGTACATGAAGGCGAATTATCCGAATGCGATTACCCGCACCAGTCTGTTTAAACTGTCGCCTGCGGTGGATGCCGCTATCGAAATCGGGTTTATCGGTCCGAATGTGGACACGCTTGTGGCGCTCACCAACCAGGCTTTAGAGATTATGCACCGGAATCCGGATTTAATCAATGTGCGCAATTCGTGGGGAAATAAAGTTCCTGTATGGAAGCCTGTATATAGTCCCGAACGGGCGCAACCGTTAGGGGTATCGCGTCAGGGAATGGCACAAAGTATCCAGATCGGAACCACAGGTATGACGCTTGGAGAGTACCGGCAGGGCGATCAGGTGCTTCCTATCTTATTGAAGGATAACACGGTGGATTCGTTCCGCATCAATGACCTGCGCACGTTGCCCGTGTTCGGCACGGGGAATGAAACGACCAGTCTGGAACAGGTGGTATCGGAATTTGATTTCCAATATCGTTTCTCGAATGTGAAGGATTACAACCGGCAAATGGTGATGATGGCGCAATGCGATCCGCGTCGCGGAGTGAATGCGATTGCTGCTTTCAATGAGGTTTGGCCGCTGGTGCAGAAAGAGATTAAAGTGCCGGAGGGGTATACGATGAAGTATTTCGGGGAACAGGAAAGTCAGGTGGAGTCTAACGAGGCGTTGGCCAAGAATTTACCGTTGACGTTCTTCCTGATGTTCGTCACGCTGTTGTTCCTGTTCAGGACGTATCGTAAGCCGACAGTGATCTTGTTGATGTTACCGCTTATTTTTATCGGTATCGTTTTGGGATTGGTGTTGCTAGGCAAGTCGTTCGACTTCTTCTCCATCCTTGGTTTGCTCGGACTAATTGGGATGAATATCAAAAATGCGATTGTACTGGTGGAACAGATTGATCTAGAGGCTAAAACGGGCAAAAAGCCGTTGGATGCTGTTGTCAGTGCTACAACGAGTCGTATTGTCCCCGTAGCAATGGCGTCCGGCACTACCATTCTGGGTATGTTGCCATTGTTGTTCGACGCGATGTTCGGCGGTATGGCGGCTACGATTATGGGAGGTCTGTTGGTGGCTTCGGCTCTGACATTGTTTGTTCTTCCGGTAGCTTATTGTGCCATTCAGAGAATCAAAGGCTAATTGCCTTCTCTTATATGAAACTTGAATTTATTGTATAGATTGAATAAAATGAAAACTCAACTTATAACTCTGTCTCTGCTGTTCCTCGGTCTCACTGCCGGGGCACAGCAGCCCTATCTTAGCCGGGAAGCTTACCGGGATAAAGTGGAAGCTTACAGTCAAATTCTGAAGCAACAGAAACTAAAGACGATGGCAAGTACGGAAGCACGGAAGATTGCTCACACGGGATTCTTGCCCAAAATTGATATCAATGCGGACGGGACCCTCAACATGAGCGACCTTAGCGCATGGAACGAACCGGTAGGCGAATACCGCAACCATACCTATCAAGGTGTATTTATCGTCTCGCAACCGTTGTACACGGGCGGAGCACTCAACGCCCAACACAAGATTGCCAAAGCGGATGAAAGGCTGAATCAACTAAATGAGGAGCTTACCATCGACCAGATTCATTATCAGAGCGATGCGGTTTACTGGAATGCTTCTGCTTCACAGGCTATGTTGCAGGCGGCGGACAAGTATCAAAGTATTGTGAAGCAACAGTATGACATCATTCAGGATCGTTTTAACGACGGTATGATTAGTCGCACGGACTTATTAATGATTTCCACCCGGTTGAAAGAAGCGGAATTGCAATATATCAAGGCGCGTCAGAACTATACGCTGGCGCTGCAAAAGCTGAATATCCTGATGGGAGAAGATCCGAACAATCCCGTAGACAGTCTGTACACGATTGACACGGCTTCCGCTCCGGTGCAGATCCTTTCTCTGGAGAATGTACTGCAACGTCGCGCGGATTATGAAAGTACGGAGGTGAATATCATGAAAAGTCAGGCGCAACGCAAAGCGGCTCTTAGCCAGTTCAACCCGCAATTGAATATGTATTTCAGCGGCGGATGGGCTACAGCAACACCTAACCTCGGTTATGATGTTTCTTTCAATCCCATCGTCGGCATTAACCTGAATATACCGATCTTCCGTTGGGGAGCCCGGTTCAAAACAAACCGTCAGCAGAAAGCGTATATCGGCATACAGAAACTGCAACAAAGTTATGTGACGGATAATATCAACGAGGAACTTTCTGCCGCCCTGACCAAACTGACGGAAACGGAATATCAAGTGAAAACCGCCAAAGAGACTATGAGTCTGGCTAATGAAAATCTTGATTTGGTTTCTTTCTCGTATAATGAGGGAAAGGCAAATATGGTGGATGTGCTCTCCGCGCAATTGTCATGGACACAGGCGCACACTAATCTGATTAATGCGTATCTGTCGGAAAAGATGGCGGTAGCGGAATACAGAAAGGTTATCAGTGAATAAATTTAGAAACAAAAGAAACTTGTTCACAAAGTCTTAGTCTTATAAAAGAAATCGTCCTGTTATCACGTAACCGTGAAACAGGACGATTTCTTTTTATATCATAAGGACTACAAAATACCGTTTTGCTTCAGGATATCTTCTATTTCCTTATCTGTGATATTTGCACGTTCTGACTTATCATAAATAGTGAGCAATTTTATCTCTGTATCTATTTCTGTCCAGATTATCGTATAGGTTATCACCCGTGCACCTCCACTTTTACCTTTATTTTTCGAAGTTATCGCTATACGTATTTTACGAAGATTATTGCCCAAACTGACTCCTTGTTCAGGATTTAATAACAAATCATTTCCAAAATTCCTAAGATCTTCTTTCAACGATTTATACCGTTTTGACAAATGCTTCATTTCCCTTAAAAATTCGAGGGTAACGCTTATTCTATATTTCATTAAGGGCATCATCTAATGACTTAAACTCCAACTTACCCTCCAGATTCAGTTTCAGTTCCTTACACGCCTGATCTAAGCTTGCCAGAATCTCCGCCTTTGTCTGGTAGGGAGCTGCTTCCTCTGCGACAACATTCGTTTGCTCTTCTTCACAACTCAACATCGATTTCACTCTCCGCAGAATAGCGACATCATCCACATCCAGAATCCGCCGAATCAGTTCGTTCTTTTCGGCTTCCAATGACATTGCACTCATACGCTTGCTATTTTTACTGTTATACATTCACACAAAGATAACGCTATCAAACGAATCTTCCAAGTGTGAATGTATAAAAAGTCTTTTTCAGGCAGGAATTATCTTACGCAAGGAAGGAGATCAACACACCCGCAGCTACGGCAGAACCGATTACTCCAGAGATGTTGCTTGCCATGCAATACTGCAATACGTGATTCTTCGGATCGTATTTCAAAGCAATCTCATTGGCTACACGGCTCGCCATCGGAACGGCACTCAAACCAGTGGCGCCGATAAGCGGATTGATTTTTTTCTTCGAGAAGAGATTTACCAGCTTCACAAAGAAAATACCACCGGTTATAGAAAGTGCAAATGCAAGGAATCCACCGATCACAATACCGATTGTTGTCCAGTTGAGGAATGCTTCGGCTGTCATCGTTGCTCCTACGGACAGTCCGAGGAAGATGGTGGCAGCATTCATGATACTATTGGAAGCGGCATCGAACAAGCGGAATGTGTTGGTTCCGATTTCTTTCACCAGATTACCAAACATCAACATACCCACCAAAGGCACTGCACTTGGCACGAAGAGGGCAACAATAGTAGTTACCACGATCGGGAAGATAATCTTCAACACACGCAGGTTCTTGATTTCAGTCTTCGAAGGGTACTTCTTTTCCTGTTCTTTCATGTTGATGCTCAACTCTTTCTTCGTACAGAACAGTTTCACTACCAGCGGAATAATCACCGGAACGAGCGCCATATACGAATAAGCGGCAATGGCAATCGGGCCCAGCAAATGCGGCGCCAGTTTGATGGTGGTAAAGATAGCTGTCGGACCATCCGCGCCACCGATAATGCCCAGAGAAGCGGCTTCCTGTGGGGTGAATCCCATCAGGATGGCTACCAGCAATACGGTAAAGATACCCAACTGTGCAGCTGCACCGAATATAGAAAGATGCAGGTTACGCAACATCGGCCCGAAGTCCGTCAGCGCACCGACACCCATAAAGATGATCGGAGGCAGGAAACCAGTTTTAATCAACATATAGTAGATGAAGTTCATGATTCCCAGTTCGTGGGCAATGTCATGCAAAGGCATTTCCCAGATGTTCTTCAACACTCCGTTTACCATCACCATACCATTTTCGTCGGCCTGAATCACGCCCATATCTCCTCCGGGGAAGTTGGCTAGCAACACACCGAAAGCGATGGGGACAAGCAGCAACGGCTCGTACTGTTTCTTAATACCCAAATAGAGCAGAACGAACGCGATGGCATACATTATCAGGAACTGCGGTTCGGCAATGATATTGCTGAACGCAGTCATGTCATATAAGTTCTCAAATATTTCGTTCATTATCCTATCTTCATTAATACGTCATCTTCTGAAACAGCATCTCCCGGGTTGACACAGATAGCAGTCACTGTACCGCCAAACTCTGCACGGATGGCATTGTAGGTCTTCATCGCTTCTACATAGCAGATTACATCACCTTCTTTCACAGTGTCACCTACTTGCAAAGGAGTTTCCTGCGCACCTTTCACTAAGAAGAACTTGCCTTCCAACGGAGAAAGTACTTCTTTACCCTCTCCTGCCGGAGCAGCGGCAGCACCCGCAGGAGCAGCAGGTAGTTCGGTATCACCGTATGCTACCGTCACACGATAGGCCTGTCCGTCCACTTGTACGGTCAGTGTCTTCGGTTTGGCATCTTCTTCCGGAGATTTATCTTTTTCGGCACGACGTTTGACCACGTCTTCCAGGAAGTCTTCTTTTGCTTTGCCACTCTTGTAAGCCTCATATTGAGCCGGGTGCATAGCATATTCGAAGAGTTCTTCGTCGTCCTGTCCCACTTCCCATTTGTTCTCTTTCATCAGTTTGCGATATTTGTCGAGAGCATCAGGATAGTTATTCTGTGGATCACCTTCAAAGAACTTACGGCCTTCACGCTCTGCCTTTTCAATGATTTCGGGAGCAAGTTTGCCCGGCAGACGTCCGGCTTTACCCAGAATCATATCCCAGATATCATCGGCAATCATTCCCCAACGTTCTTTTCCTTTTTCCATAGCCATCACATTCATCATGGCGAGGTTCTTCACGTATTGGCTGAACGGAGTCACCAATGGAGGATAACCGACACGAGGCCATACGTATGCCACTTCATCAAACAGCTTGATAAGAAGCTGGTCTTGCGTCATAAACGGCAGATTGTGTTTTGCCTTATATTTATTGATTGATTCCAGATTGGATTCGAGATCGGCCATCAAACTACCCATCATACCGCCGGGAAGTCCGGGAGCAATCAGCAAAGAGTTCATCAGACGGTTTTTCGGGCTGATATACAAGCCGAGGAAGTCGTCCATAAATTCCTGAATCATGCCGCGCACTTTCATGTAGGCTTCCATATTGATTTCGGGCACTTGATATCCGGCGTCTTTCAGCATTGCCTGCACGCTAAGCAAGTCAGCGTGGCCTGTTCCCCAGGATAGCGGTTCCATGCCTACGTCGATGTAGTCACAACCGGCTTCACATACTTCGAGGATGCTTGCCATATTGAATCCGGGACCTGCATGACTGTGATACTGAACGGGGATTTCGGGATGTGCCGCCTTGATATTTGCTACAATCTTACCTAACGATACGGGACGACCGATACCTGCCATGTCTTTGATACAGATTTCGTCTGCTCCCAGTTTGATGAGTTCCAGCGCCATATTGGTGTAATACTCTACGGTATGGATAGGCGAATGAGTGATGCAAAGCGAGCATTGCGAAATCATGCCTGCTTCCTTTGCGTATGTGATGGAAGGAGCGATGTTACGCACGTCGTTCAATCCGCAGAACGTACGGGTAATGTCTGTTCCTTGTGCTTTCTTTACTTTGTAGAATAATTTGCGGACGTCTGCCGGAACGGGGCTCATACGGAGTCCGTTCAGTGCGCGGTCGAGCATGTGGGTTTGAATACCGGCTTCGTGGAACGGTTTTGTCCATTCGCGTACCGCTTTATTCGGGTTTTCACCAAACAATAAATTTACCTGTTCAAAACCTCCGCCGTTTGTTTCTACGCGGGCAAAACAGCCCATTTCAATGATGGCAGGAGCTACCTTTACGAGTTGGTCTACACGAGGTACGTATTTTCCGGCAGATTGCCACATATCTCGGAAAACCAAACTAAACTTTACTTCTCTTTTCATGTCTTTCAGTGATATTCTTTATAGATTTATAATTTTTCTACTTTTGTGATTTTTCCTTTACCTTGTGTCACCACATTTACAGCAGCTGTAATGGCGGCTAAGATGTTTCCCGGAACAGGGGCAGGACCTTGCGATGCTTCCCGCTTCACAGGAACCACTTCTTCAGGAGCATACTTGTTGACTAATGTAATCAACAACTTACCTAAATAAATCACAATCAGCAGAATAACAAATACGGTAGCCATTCCGACCACCATCAGCAGGATCGCTGTTTCGATATTTTCCATATAATAAACTATTAGTATTTTAAGTTGTTCGTCTAAAAAGCGTCCGAAAATACCAATTTTTTATTATAAAATAAATTAAGAAAGGAATATAATGTATAAAAACGTCATTTCTCTGATTGGAAAACTGGGGAAGTTTAATGATTTATGATTTATGATTTATAATTTATGATTTATGATTTAGCGTGCCATCCACATCTAAACTAAATTCCCATTTATCTTATTTACTATCTGCTTCTATTGCACAACCCAAATAGTAAATGGTAAATAGTCCAATAGTAAATCGTCCTATCTATCGTTCCTACAAAAAAAATGTGAGAGAAAGCCCCTCAACTTTCTCTCACACTCTGATAAAACAATTATTAAATAAAAATACTCAATGATAGACCGGTTCAGCCCTTTTCTGGTTTCATACTCTCTTAACCTACTATTAAACTACCAGATAAAACCGGCCTTGTTAAACCTCTCATGCGCCATCACGGCTTTCATTCTTTTAATTAGCGTAGCAGTCTAGTTGAAAAAACCTTTTTTAAGCCAACTAAGTCTGTTTAATCGGAAAAAACAAGCCTCTAAAGCTCATATCACGTCCGATGAGGGAATCTTTCCGGCTTACGTTTGTGGCAGGAATAATTCATCTGCCGCTGTCTATTGTTTGCTTTGAGCCCTAGTTTGCATTTCTTTTAAAACATTGTTTGTTTTGGGTTAAATTTAAATTTTATAAAAAGCATCTATTGTTTGTTTTGAGTTTAGCTTGTAATTCTCTATAAAACATCTATTGTTTGTTCTGAATCCCGGCCTTATTTCTGCCGGATAATTTCTAATTTCTTCTACAACATTTAATCTTCTAATCAATTCTACCGTTTTCTTCAAATATCATTAAATAGCTCATCTATTAGAAAGAGAAGCATCCGTTGTTTTTTTACCAAGAAAAAATGAAGAAAATTTGAAGAAAATTTGAAGAAAAACAAAAAAGCCTCTTCTGGATAGTCAGAAGAGGCTTTTTTTATTGCAAAATAATTTCTTTCCCTCGAATTTGATAACTGATTCCACACGATCCGAAGACTTTTTCCAGTGTGGCGTTCAGGTCTTTCGTTAAGACCGTCCCGTCGTAGGTCAGCCCCTCGCATTTCTCATGCCCGACGACTGTTACCTCAAATATATGCTCAATATCTGCCACTACATTTATTAGCGGATCGTCTTCATACCCCAACACCTCGGGGAACTCCGATTCTTCTGCCTTTTTCTCTACCGGCACAATCTTGTTCTCATCGCAATGAACGCTTTCCCCGGCAAGCAATGTACGCTTACCTACAGCAGTCTCGACTTGCACACTTCCTTCCTCACAGTTGACGGTCATCTTCTTTCCTTGCTGATCGATGAGGAATTTCGTTCCCAGTACGGTTACGTCGCCGGCTTCTGTACGGACCGTGAATGTCTTGCCTTTGGTTACGTTAAAAGAGGCTTTACCCAATAGTTGCAATTTGCGCTCCCAAAGCCATGTGATATGATTGTAAGTCAGGCGGGAATTTTCCATCACCTGCACAGTACTGCCATCCGGCAATTCATAGTTCATAGCAGTGTTATCAGTCACCACCTTTTCTTCTGCCAGGAAGTAACCGCCTATCCCCAAAAGAAGGACAACTGCCGCTGCCACTCCCCATGAGAAAGAGAAACTTCTCCCCGCACCTTGCTTTCTTCTCCGGCTTAAGGCGATCTTATGGCTCTCCTCACGTTGCAACTTCAGCTTATCACCTATTTCTTTTTTACGAGAAAAGATTTCGCCAACCAGAGGAAGTTTTCCTTCTTCTAAGTATTTATCTAAAGATTCTGTCCACTTTTCCATATCTCACACCTCAATTAAAAATCCACAAATTAGCTGCTACCAACAACAAGAAAGATTTGCTCATACGCTCCCGCAAACTGGAGATAGCCATATGAGTAGTATTGTAAACCGTACGTGAAGTGAGTCCCATCACCTGGGCTATTTCTTCCGGACTCATCTTCTTATAATACTTAAGATACAATACCTCCCGCTGTTGCTTTGTCAAATTGTTCAGCTCTTTCTGCAAAACTTCCAGCTGTTCTTTTTCTAACTCTGAACGGATAATAGCAGTTTCAATATCAATCTCCAGATCAAACTGATATTCATTTGTGCCTACTTCATCCAGTGATTTTAATGAGCCACTATTCTCCTTTTTCAGTTCGTTCACTATCATGTGTCTCAACGAAACACATAAGTAAGCGGGTATGGATTGAGGAGCCGTGCAAGTTTCTCTTTTCTCAAAGATGTAAACAAACAACGACTGTATCGCCTCGGTTACCAGAGTCTCATCACCGGCTATCTTCATGCCATATCCATACAGTAAATCTGCATATTGCTCATAAAGCTGCCGGAATGCCTCTTCATCCCCTTGCTGAATTTTATCCCAGGATAGTGTCTTCATTTCTATTCACTCATTTATATGAGATATGTTTTTCCTTTTTTTACCTGATTTTTTAGTTAAAATCAACGGAATATGTTTTAAAACTCACTTGTAAAGTGGAATTTGATGTGTTTAAAGTCCATCTGCGCCATCTGAAGTACATAACCGGAGTCTGCCAGGAACACATCGCGCCCTTCTCTATCCTTTGCCATATACTGGTATTTACGTTTCTTGAAGGCTTCCAGTTCTGCGGGATCATCGCTTTCTACCCAACAGGCTTTATAAAGACTTACCGGTTCCCAGCGACAGGACGCATTGTATTCATTCAACAAACGGTACTGAATGACCTCAAACTGCAACTGTCCCACCGTACCGATAATCTTACGGCCATTGAACTGATTGACAAACAACTGTGCCACACCTTCATCCATCAACTGATCGATACCTTTCGCCAACTGTTTCTGCTTCATCGGATCGGCATTTTCAATATACTTGAACATCTCCGGCGAGAAGCTCGGCAATCCGCGGAAATGAAGCATTTCACCTTCTGTCAGCGTATCGCCAATCTTAAAGGTACCATTATCCGGCAGACCGATAATATCTCCTGCATAGGCTTCGTCAATCGTTGTTTTACGCTGTGCCATAAATTGAGTGGGCGATGAAAAACGCATGGTCTTTCCATGACGAACGTGCACATAGGGAGCATTGCGGACAAACTTGCCGGAGCAAATCTTACAGAATGCCACACAAGAACGGTGATTGGGATCAATATTGGCTGTGATCTTAAAGATGAATCCGGTGAATTTCGGTTCGTCGGGATTCACTTCACGCTCTTCTGCCTGTACGGGACGAGGACTGGGAGCTATCTCCACGAAACAGTTCAGCAGCTCTTGCACACCGAAGTTGTTCAACGCTGATCCGAAGAATACAGGTGCACAGTCTCCTGCGAGATAGGATTCCGAATCAAATTCGGGATAAACACCTTCGATCAGTTCCAGATCACCACGCAGCTTGTCTGCCAATGGCTTGCCAATCTGCTGATCCAGTTCTTCCGTATGAATATCGACTGCCACTTTTTCCGTTACCATCTGTTTGGATGGCTGGTACAAGTCCAGTTTCTGTTCGTAGATGTTGTATACTCCTTTGAAACGTGCTCCCTGCTCTATCGGCCAGGACAAGGGACGAACCTGAATCATCAGTTCTTCTTCGAGTTCATCGAGCAAGTCGAACGGATCTTTTCCTTCACGGTCCATTTTGTTGACGAAGATTATTACCGGAGTCTTTCTCATGCGGCATACCTCCATCAGTTTACGCGTCTGCGTTTCCACCCCCTTCGCACCGTCTACAACGATGATAACACTGTCTACAGCAGTCAGTGTGCGGTATGTATCTTCAGCAAAGTCCTGGTGACCCGGAGTATCGAGAATGTTGATTTTATAATCCCGATAGTCGAACTCCATCACGGAAGTCGTTACCGAAATACCACGTTGTTTCTCGATTTCCATCCAGTCGGACGTAGCCGTCTTTTTTATCTTATTACTCTTTACAGCACCTGCTACCTGTATCTGACCACCGAAAAGCAATAGCTTTTCCGTCAATGATGTCTTACCGGCATCCGGATGCGCAATAATGGCGAACGTTCGCCGTCTCAAAATTTCTGTATTATCTGCCATATATTAATATGAATGAAGAATGAAGAATGATGAATGATGAATGATGAATGATGAAAGAAGAATTGTTACGCTATCTATAAAGCCGCATCGAAATTCTTCATTCTTCATTTTTCATTCCTAATTTTATCAAGCATTGTTTGAGGCTCTCCTCCCAATGAGGAATCTCTATATCGAACGTTGTTTTTATTTTTGTTTTATCAAGCACGGAATATGCCGGGCGGTTTGCTTTCGCGGGATATTCGGCTGTATGCAAAGGTTTCACTTTGCAGGTGGTTATTCCTGCCAGACGATGAATAGCTACCGTGAAATCATACCAGGAACAAACTCCCTCATTGCTGAAATGGTAGATGCCGCGGACTATACCTTTATTTATAATGGTATAGATGGCACGTGCCAGGTCATTAGCATAAGTCGGGGTTCCGATCTGGTCGAAAACAACTCCCAGACTGTCACGCTCTTTTCCAAGACGGATCATTGTCTTCACAAAATTATTGCCGAAAGTGGAATAAAGCCATGCAGTACGGATTACGACTGCTTTCTCGCAATAATTCATCACGTCATATTCTCCTTCCAGTTTGGTGGTGCCGTATACGGAGTCCGGACAAGGGTCGCAATCCTCCGTATACGGAGTGTGTGCAGTACCGTCAAAGACATAATCGGTAGATACCTGTATCATGGCGGCTCCGTTGAATTGTGCCGCACTTGCCAATTGTTTCGGTGCTTCGCAATTCAATTGATAGGCTAGTTCCGAATTATCTTCCGCTTTATCTACGGCCGTATATGCGGCACAGTTCACGACAAGCTCAATCCGCTTCTCTGCGATATAAGCCCAAACGGCTTGCTTGTCACAGATGTTAAGCTCCTCTACATCCGTGAAATAATACGTATGTTGCGGGTTCTCTTTTGCAAGCACCTGCATCTCATTGCCAAGCTGACCGTTGGCACCCGTTACCAAAATTCTCATTTATTCATCCAGTTTTAATTCACCTTTACGGTCTTTATCATAATAGTTTGCCAACATAGAAAGGAAACTAGTGATAGCTTCCACTGCCTTAGCAGTACCTTCACTGATAGGCTTTTTTTGAAGACGAAGCAGGAGCACTCCATACAACGCCTCAAAACAGGTCTCCAATTCGGGCTCGTCTTTCTTGCCGTTTTTATTCCGTAATTCTACTATAAACGGCAATGCCTTGAAATAGGCGGCACTGTAAAAAGGAAATTTAGGAGAAGAAGCCAATGCGTTATGCAATTCTGTCAGATTGATAATCACATTCTTATTAATCTGCAAATGACCTTTTTCCCGTACTCCTTCCTCACTCATCATCGTAATCAGGTTGGTATACCATTCTCTCATGGCAGGCTGCTGATCTGCCGGATAACGGGCAATTATATTTACCTCCATCTCTTCCGGTTCACAATGATTGGCGCGGATCAAGTCTTCCTCTTGCCACATATATATAAGGTACTCGGCAATATTCTTCTCTTTCAGTTGTTGTGCTATCTGATTCATAAGTTATCTCTTAATAAAGTGATTCTCCCAACAAAGTAAAAATCAGTCCGGCAAGGGATACCAGCATTACGATACTTCCTACAACACGATTCAGTATCCAGATACCACGTAAATTGAATTTAGTGCGCACCTTATTCACAAAATAAGTGATACCCAACCACCAGGTCAATGCTCCTATAGCAATTGCAAGATATCCCGTGATCTCTTCAAAGACCAGCACCCCCGGCTGCACAAAGGCAAAACGGGCGAAAAGTCCGATAAACAGAAAGATTATCAAGGGATTGGAGAGAGTGACGAAAAATGCGGTAATAAAGTTATGGAAATAAGAACCTTTGCTGGAGGAAGCCGGACGAATGGACTGCACCGGGTTGCTACGAAAGGTATATATACCAAAAAGGAGTAGCATGATGCTCCCCAATAATTGCAGATAGAAAATATTCTTATTAATATAATCGAACACAAAGCTCATCCCGTAGCCGGTGAGCAAAGCGTATGCTATATCGCTCAAAGAGGCTCCCAGACCTGTTACAAATCCATACCAACGCCCCTTATTCAAAGTCCTCTGGATGCATAATACGCCCACCGGACCGAGGGGTGCGGACACAACAACGCCAATAATAAAGCCTTTCACTAATATATCGAATATTGTCTCTATCTGAATCATGTCGCAAATATCGCACTTTTTTGTGATATGGGGATAGTATATTAACGTTTTTTCCACACAAGAATCACTATATATAGCGATAATAAGTAAAACGTACATCGAAAATAAACATATTAAATAAGGTATAGGAATTTATTCTCTATTTTTTTCCTACCACCAACGAAATTGATTATCTTTGCGCCACAGAAAAAGAGAAGAGTTTCTCCTGCAGGAACTTCAATCGTAAAATCGTAAATCGTAAAATCGTAAATATACAACATGATTCTTTTTTTCAGAACCCCTTCCAAGAGCGTGATTGCCGTAGAGAGCAACCATCAGCTCACCCCTGACGAAAGTAATAAACTCTGCTGGCTTTTTGGCGAAGCCGTGATGGAAAGTGAAGAAAACCTGAAAGGCTGTTTCGTTGGCCCACGCCGCGAAATGATCACTCCCTGGAGTACAAACGCAGTAGAAATCACCCAAAACATGGGGCTCGAAGGCATAAGCCGCATCGAGGAGTACTTCCCTGTTAAGGACGAAAATGCCGATTACGACCCGATGCTCCAACGCATGTACAAAGGACTCGACCAAAACGTATTCACGACAAACCGTCAGCCGGAACCAATCATCTACATTGAAGATCTCGAAGTGTACAACGAAAAAGAAGGTTTGGCTCTTTCCAAAGAAGAAATGGACTACCTGAAGAAAGTAGAAAAGGACCTCGGACGGAAGCTGACCGACTCTGAAGTATTCGGTTTCGCACAAATCAACTCCGAACACTGCCGCCACAAAATTTTCGGCGGAACGTTTATCATCGACGGCGTAAAGCAGGAATCTTCCCTGTTCCAGATGATTAAAAAGACTACACAGGAAAATCCGAATAAAATAATCTCTGCTTATAAAGATAACGTAGCCTTCGCTGAAGGTCCGGTTGTGGAACAATTTGCTCCGGCAGATCATTCAAAACCTGATTTCTTCCAAGTAAAGGACATCAAGAGTGTTATCTCACTGAAAGCGGAAACTCATAACTTCCCTACTACTGTTGAGCCATTCAATGGTGCTTCTACCGGTACCGGCGGTGAAATCCGCGACCGTATGGGTGGTGGTAAAGGTTCATGGCCGATTGCAGGTACTGCAGTCTACATGACTTCTTATCCACGCACAGAAGAAGGACGCGAATGGGAAGAGATTCTTCCGGTACGCAAATGGCTATACCAGACTCCGGAACAGATTCTAATCAAAGCATCCAATGGTGCTTCCGACTTCGGTAACAAGTTCGGCCAACCGCTGATCTGCGGTTCGGTACTGACTTTCGAACATACAGAAAACAAAGAAGTTTATGGTTACGACAAAGTAATCATGCTTGCCGGTGGTGTTGGTTACGGTACACAACGCGACTGCCTGAAAGGCACACCGGAAGCTGGAAACAAAGTAGTGGTTATCGGTGGTGACAACTACCGTATCGGACTGGGTGGCGGTTCCGTATCTTCTGTTGATACCGGTCGTTACAGCAGTGGCATCGAGTTGAATGCCGTGCAACGTGCCAACGCAGAAATGCAAAAACGTGCCAATAACGTAGTACGCGCTCTTTGTGAAGAAGAGGTGAATCCGGTGGTTTCTATCCATGACCACGGATCTGCCGGACACGTAAACTGTCTGTCCGAACTCGTGGAAGAATGTGGTGGTTTGATCGATATGAGCAAGTTGCCTATCGGTGACAAGACTTTGTCTGCCAAAGAAATCATCGCTAACGAAAGTCAGGAACGTATGGGTCTGCTGATTAAAGANCTCCAATGTACGTAGTCGGTGAAACAACCGGTGATCATCGTTTCGCTTTCCAACAGGCTGACGGTGTACGTCCGTTCGACCTTGCCGTAGAACAGATGTTCGGTTCTTCTCCCAAAACCTATATGGTAGACAAGACCGTAGAACGTCATTATGAAATGCCGAAATACGAATTGTCTAAACTACATGAATATCTGACGAATGTATTGCAGCTTGAAGCTGTAGCCTGCAAAGACTGGTTGACAAACAAGGTAGACCGTTCGGTAACAGGCAAAGTGGCTCGTCAGCAATGTCAGGGTGAACTTCAGTTGCCGTTGAGCGACTGCGGTGTCGTAGCACTCGACTACCGTGGCGAGAAAGGTATCGCTACCTCTATCGGACATGCTCCGCAAGCAGCATTGGCTGATCCGGCTGCCGGCTCTATTCTTTCTGTATCCGAAGCGCTGACCAATCTTGTTTGGGCTCCAATGGCGGAAGGTATGGATAGCATTTCACTGTCTGCCAACTGGATGTGGCCTTGCCGCTCTCAAGAAGGTGAAGATGCCCGTCTTTACACAGCTGTAAAAGCTTTAAGCGATTTCTGTTGCGCGCTGCAGATCAATGTTCCTACCGGAAAAGACTCTCTATCTATGACACAGAAGTATCCGAACGGCGAGAAAGTGATTTCTCCGGGAACTGTGATTGTTTCTGCCGGTGGTGAAGTTTCCGACGTGAAGAAAGTGGTATCTCCGGTATTGGTTAACAATGAAAAGACTACGCTTTATCATATTGACTTCAGCTTCGATGAACTGAAACTGGGTGGTTCGGCTTTTGCACAATCTCTGGGTAAAGTTGGTGACGAAGTACCTTGCGTACAAGATGCCGAATATTTCCGTGATGCTTTCCTTGCCGTACAGGAACTTGTCAACAAAGGATTGATTCTTGCAGGACACGATATCTCTGCCGGTGGTTTGATCACTACATTGCTCGAAATGTGCTTCTCTAATGTAGAAGGCGGTATGGAAATCAGCCTCGACAAGATGAAAGAACAGGATATCGTTAAGATTCTGTTTGCTGAAAATCCGGGTATCGTTATCCAGATCAGCGACAAGCATAAGGATGAAGTGAAGAAGATTCTGGAAGATGCAGGCGTAGGCTATATAAAGCTGGGTAAACCGACTGACGAACGCCACATTTTGGTATCTAAAGACGGTGCTACTTACCAGTTTGGTATCGATTATATGCGTGACGTATGGTATTCTTCTTCTTACCTGCTCGACCGCAAACAATCTATGAACGGTTGCGCAAAAGCACGTTTTGAAAACTATAAGATGCAACCTGTTGAATTCGCTTTCATGCCGGAATTCAAAGGTAAGCTTTCTCAATACGGTATCACTCCGGATCGTCGTACCCCAAGCGGTATCCGTGCGGCTATCATCCGTGAGAAGGGTACAAACGGTGAGCGCGAAATGGCTTACTCACTCTATTTGGCAGGTTTCGACGTAAAAGACGTTACAATGACCGACCTCATCAGCGGACGCGAAACACTGGAAGACGTAAACATGATCGTTTACTGCGGTGGTTTCTCTAACTCCGATGTACTGGGTTCTGCTAAAGGATGGGCAGGCGCATTCCTGTTCAACCCGAAAGCTAAAGAAGCATTGGATAAATTTTATGCACGCGAAGATACATTGTCATTGGGTGTCTGCAACGGTTGCCAGCTGATGATGGAACTCAATCTTATCAACCCGGAACTGAAGAAGAAAGGAAAAATGCTACATAACAATTCACACAAATTCGAATCACGCTTCCTTGGTCTTACTATCCCGACTAACCGCAGTGTGATGTTCGGCTCTTTAAGTGGAAGCAAACTGGGTATCTGGGTAGCTCACGGAGAAGGAAAATTCTCTTTGCCATATGACGAAGATAAATATAATGTAGTAGCGAAGTATAGCTATGATGAATATCCGGGCAATCCGAACGGTTCCGATTATTCTATCGCAGCACTGGCCAGCGCAGACGGACGCCACTTGGCTATCATGCCTCACTTGGAACGTTCCATCTTCCCATGGCAGAACGGTTGCTATCCGGCCGACCGCAAGAACAGCGATCAGGTTACTCCATGGATAGAAGCGTTTGTCAATGCCCGCAAGTGGGTGGAAGCGAAAATGAAATAAATCATTTCCATATTTTACAGAGGCTGGTACTTTAAATAGTGCCAGCCTCTTATTTTACGGAACTTTCCATTCTACCGGAAGACTTCTGATAGATACCAAAATACCGAAAACAAACAGTATATACAAATAGTTATAAAATAGTCTATTTTCTTCATTTTTGGAGCGCTGTTATCTTTCATCAAAATTTTGTAATATCAAAAAATCTTCTTAATTTTGTCAAACTTTCCCCCTCATAAAAGATTCAATAACCCTTAAAAGTCCTATTTGTATGAAAAAATGGCTTTTTCTAATCTTATTGTTTCCTCTAATTTGTGTCGCGCAGACGTATCGATATCTCGGAGTGGAGGATGGGTTAAGTAACCGGCGGGTTTACTGCATTCAAAAAGATAAAACCGGATACATGTGGTTCCTCACGCACGAAGGTATTGATCGATACAATGGAAAAGAGTTTAAACGATATAAGTTAATGGATGGTGACGCAGAAGTGAACTCTCTGTTAAATCTAAACTGGCTTTATATTGATCAGGAAGGAGTCTTATGGGAAATCGGGAAAAAAGGAAAAGTATTCCGGTATGACCAGATTCACGACTGCTTCAGTCTTGTATATAAATTACCGATGGAAAGTTTCAGCGAACAGCCGGACCCGGTCACTTATGCCTGGCTCGACCAGAATAAACACATCTGGCTATGCAATAAAGATACTATCTTTCTCTATAATACGGACACCAAACAAGTCACCCATATAAAGAATGATATAAGTGAAGAAATCACTGATATTGAACAAATAGACGAATCGCATTTCTTCATCGGTACGGAAATGGGGATTCATTATGCCCAATTAGAAAACAACGCATTGAAACTTATCAATTGCGATAAGTTGGAGAGCGTGAAAGCCCAAGTAAGCGATTTACACTTCGACAAAAAGATTCGGAAACTATTCATCGGCACTTTCTTGCGGGGAATTATGGTTTATGATATGAATACCAAATCCGTCATACGACCGGATTATAACCTGAAAGATATCAGTATCACACGGTTCAAGCCGCTAAATGACAAAGAGTTATTAATAGCTACCGATGGCGGAGGAGTACACAAAATAAATATGGATACTTATCAAATAGTACCCGAAATTGTGGCTGATTATAACAGTAATTGTGGCATGAACGGTAACAGTATCAATGACATTTTTGTGGATGATGAAGAACGGATATGGCTGGCTAATTATCCCATCGGAATCACGATACAAAACAACCGTTATACGAGCTACAAATGGATTAAGCACTCCATCGGCAACAAACAGTCTTTAATCAACGATCAAGTAAATGCCATTATTGAAGACAGAGAGGGAGATTTATGGTTTGCAACGAACAATGGCATCAGTTTTTTTAATTCAAAGACCGGACAATGGCGATCGGTGCTTAGTGCTTTTGAAGAGTCGCAAGGTAATAAAAGCCATATCTTTCTTACTATATGCGAAGTGGCTCCCGGAATTATCTGGGCAGGCGGGTACTCTTCCGGTGCTTACCAGATAGATAAGAAAACGTTCAGTGTCAGCTATTTCATGCCGCCTTTGTACACTCATACAAACAAGCGACCGGATAAATATATACGTGATATTCGTACAGATATGCAGGGTTATATCTGGTCGGGAGGATTCTACAACCTCAAGCGTATTAATCTGAAGACGCAGGAAGTACGGTTTTATGATGGATTAAATTCCATTACCGCCATCGTTGAGAAAGATGAAAAAAGTATGTGGATCGGTAGTGCCACCGGCCTATGTCTTTTAGATAAAGAATCCGGAAAATTCGAGCGCATAAAACTTCCGGTAGAGTCGAACTATATCTATTCCCTGTACCAAGCAAAAAACGGTTCATTGTATATAGGTACCAGCGGGTCGGGACTATTGATTTACGATATTAATAAAAAACTGTTCACTCATTACCACACGGAAAACTGTGCTTTGATATCCAATAATATCTATACCATATTATCGGATGCGGACAAAGATATAATCATGAGTACAGAAAGCGGATTGACAAGTTTTTATCCCAATGAGAAAAAATTCTATAACTGGACCAAAGATATGGGATTGATGACCACCCATTTCAATGCGCTATCAGGTACGTTACGGAAAAACAATAAATTCATTTTAGGCAGTTCTGACGGAGCAGTGGAATTTGACAAGGATATGAAATTGCCCAGAAGTTATTCTTCTAAAATGATTTTCAGCGATTTCAAGCTTTTTTATCAAACAATCTATCCGGGTGATGAGGATTCTCCGTTGAAAGCAAGCATCAATGATACAAAGGTACTAAAGTTAAAATACAATCAAAACAGATTCTCTTTGCAGGTTTCTTCCATCAACTATGACTATCCTTCCAATATTCTTTACTCTTGGAGGCTAGAAGGTTTCTATGATAAATGGAGCAAACCCGGAACAGAGAACACGATTCGTTACACCAATCTTGCCCCGGGCAAATATACGCTAAGGGTACGTGCCATCTCCAATGAAGACAAACGCATCATGCTTGAAGAAAGAAGTATGGATATTATCATAGCCCAACCTTTCTGGCTGACATTCTGGGCCATGCTGGTTTATACAGCTATCCTTTGTCTCATTGCCATCGTCCTATTGCGTATACTGATTTTGAGGAAGCAACGCAAAGTCTCCGATGAGAAAATACACTTCTTTATCAATACGGCACATGATATCCGTACCCCATTGACGCTTATCAAAGCACCTTTGGAAGAACTACGCGAGAAAGAGGAGTTGAGTAAAGAAGGTATTTCGAACATGAATACGGCATTACGAAACGTAAATGCCCTATTACGTCTTACCACCAATCTTATCAACTTTGAAAGAGCGGACGTATATTCTTCCGAATTATATATTTCAGAGCATGAGCTAAACACGTTTATGAATGAAATATTCAACGCGTTCCAGCAGTACGCCAACATCAAACATATCAACTTCACTTATGAAAGTAATTTCAGGTATATGAACGTATGGTTTGATAAAGAAAAGATGGAATCTATCTTTAAGAACATCATTTCGAACGCACTGAAATATACTCCGGAAAATGGAAATGTACAGGTTTTCGTTTCAGAAACATCTGACTCATGGAGCGTGGAAGTCAGAGACACAGGAATCGGCATCCCGGCCAATGAACAAAAGAAATTGTTCAAACTTCATTTCCGTGGCAGCAATGCTATTAATTCCAAAGTAACAGGAAGTGGTATCGGACTGATGCTTGTATGGAAGCTAGTCCGCCTGCATAAAGGAAAGATTAATCTGTCAAGCATCGAAAACCAGGGATCGGTTATCAAAATAACATTCCCTAAAGACAGCAAGCGCTTCCGGAAAGCACATCTGGCAACTCCGAGCAAACAGCGTATAGAAAATACGATTGATAACGTTCCGCCTCCATCACCTGAAATTTACGAAAATGCACAAAAGAAAGAGAACATTAATCATCGTCGCATCTTGATTGTGGAAGATAATGATGAGTTGCGCAACTATCTGTCGCAAACGTTATCCGAGGAGTATTTCGTACAGGTTTGCTCCAATGGAAAAGAAGCATTGACGATTATTCCCGAGTACAAACCAGAGCTGGTTATTTCAGACATTATGATGCCTGAAATGCGGGGGGATGAATTATGCCAAGCTATCAAGAATAATATCGAAACCTCCCACATTCCTGTTATCCTGCTGACTGCTTTGAATAATGAGAAAGATATTCTCTCGGGACTTCAGATTGGTGCGGATGAATACGTTGTGAAGCCATTCAATATTGGTATATTGAAAGCTAATGTTGCCAATCTGCTGGCTAACCGTGCACTATTGCGCAGCAAATTCGCAAATTTAGATCTGAATGATGAGGAAAATGATGAAGACTGCATCAACTGTTCGCAAGACATTGACTGGAAATTCATAGCAAACGTCAAAAAGAACGTGGAAGATAACATTGACAATCCTGCTCTCACGGTAGATGTATTATGCAGCCTGATGGGAATGAGTCGCACAAGTTTTTACAATAAATTAAGGGCATTAACCGATCAGGCACCGGGAGATTATATCCGGCTGATTCGTCTGAAACGTGCCGTACAATTACTAAAAGAAGACACACATAGCATAACAGAAATTGCAGAAATGACGGGATTCAGTGACGCCAAGTACTTCCGCGAAGTATTTAAGAAGCATTATAATGTAAGTCCCAGTCAATATGGCAAAGAGAAAAAAGCAGTTAGTAAGGAAGGAGGAGAAAAGAAAGAATGAACATTTATCTCGAAGCATTTGGAATCTTTTTTAAAATAGGCGCCTTTACTATTGGAGGAGGATATGCAATGGTGCCACTGATTGAAAATGAAATTGTCACCAAACGGAAATGGATTGCGCAGGAAGATTTTATCGATCTGCTGGCTATCTCCCAATCCGCACCGGGAATTTTGGCAGTCAATATTTCTATCTTTATAGGATATAAGCTGCGTGGAATCCGGGGAAGTATTATCACAGCATTGGGAACAATTTTGCCGTCTTTCATTATTATATTGGCTATCGCCCTGTTCTTTCATAGTTTCAAAGACAATCCGATAGTGGAACGTATTTTTAAAGGAATTCGCCCGGCAGTGGTGGCACTCATCGCGGCGCCGACCTTTACCATGGGACGATCCGCAAAAATCAACCGCTACAATCTGTGGATTCCTGTTGTCTCGGCAATATTAATCTGGCTGTTGGGCTTCTCCCCTATCTGGATTATTATTGCGGCCGGTGTAGGAGGTTTCCTGTGGGGGAAATTTAGAAAAGTTGAGAGTTGAGAATGGAGAGTTGAGAAGGCGCGGATTAACGCTGTTGTTTTACAGATTCATAATTCTAAAAGCCGGGAAATCCGTGTAATCCATGCCTAAAATTATTATATAATAAATTATTAATCACATGATTTACCTACAGTTATTCTATACATTTTTCAAGATCGGGCTCTTTGGCTTCGGTGGCGGTTATGCCATGCTTTCCATGATTCAAGGCGAAGTGGTAACCCGCTATGGATGGGTGAGTTCGCAGGAGTTCACGGATATTGTCGCAATCAGCCAAATGACTCCAGGACCTATTGGTATCAACGCAGCTACTTATGTAGGGTTTACTTCTACGGGTAGCGTATGGGGTTCCATCATTGCTACCTTTGCCGTAGTCCTTCCCTCTTTCATCTTGATGTTGACCATCAGTAAATTCTTCCTAAAATACCAGAAACATCCGATAGTAGAATCTATTTTTAATGGATTACGCCCGGCAGTAGTCGGATTACTCGCCTCCGCCGCGTTGGTATTAATGAACGCAGAAAACTTCGGTTCGCCTACGGAAGATACTTATTCATTCGTTATCAGTATCATTATCTTTCTGATTGCATTCATCGGAACAAGAAAATATAAAGCCAATCCGATATTAATGATTATCGCCTGTGGTATTGCAGGTTTGCTGCTCTATTAATAACGAGCGGCTGAACAGTAAACAAAAAAACAGTAAACAAAAAAACGGTGAATAAACTGCGTTATCATTCAGCAGAGTGTTCACCGTTTTATCGTTGTTTATTCTATACCTTTACAGTTTTAACTTCTTACTTACGGATTTCGATTCATTATGTAAACGATCTAAAGCTGTCACTACATAACGGCATTTTGTTTTTCCTGTTTCATAAGGAAGTCTATAGAATGGATTGCGCGTGATAGCTACAATATGAGAAGGATCGTCCAAATTCACCTTTTCTTTACTGTCAAAACGATAGACTACATATTGAACTGCCTTATCCATCTCTGTATCAGCTTTCGGAGCTGTCCAAAAAAGGATATAGCCATCTTCCGTCCATACCTTTTTCATTTTACGTACCTTGCCCGGAGCTTTATCATCCATAAAATCAAAGACTGGAATCAAAGCAGGATATTTATGATATTCACTGATTAAAGCATCGCGATATCTACCCTGGTTCTCAACAACAGCTGCTGCATACCATTGACAGCTACCTCCGATTGTTTGGTAAGCACGTTGCAAAGCCATCTTGCGGGGAAGCTGATTGATAGAAGAATTCTGCGGATCGGCAAACTGAACTGTCTTTGGCACCGACTGACCAATGAACAACGGCCGGTTTTCCGAATGAGTAGCCCACCATTTCACCAGTGTCTCATAGTCGGCAGCTTTGTGGCCAATCTCCCAGTAAATTTGCGGAATATTATAATCAATCCATCCTTCACGTGCCCAAAGGAGTACATCGGCATAAAGATCATCATAGTTCTGCAAACCATTGGTGTTGCTTCCCAATGGATCGCTCTTCTGATTACGATAAATACCGAACGGACTGATACCAAACTTCACCCAAGGCTTGATGCCACGAATCGTTTCGTGAAGCTTCTTTATCAACACATTCACATTACTACGACGCCAATCTGCCTTATTGGTGAAACCTCCACCATAACGGGCGAAACTTGCATCATCCGGAAAATCCAATCCATTAACCGGATAAGGATAGAAATAATCATCCATGTGAATAGCATCTACATCATAACGAGACACAATATCGGTCACAATTTTACAGATATGCTCCCGGCTTTCGGGAAGTGCCGGATCGAAATATAGCTGATCGCCATAAGTAACAAACCATTCCGGATGCTGGTGATAAATATGCTCCGGCGCCAACTTATTTTTTAATGAGGTCTTCACACGGTAAGGATTGATCCAGGCATGAAACTCCATATTCCGTTTCTGACATTCTTCAATCATAAACTGCATCGGATCCCACATAGGAGAAGGCATCTGACCTTGCGTTCCTGTCAGAAAACGACTCCACGGTTCATGCTGGGAAGCATATAATGCATCCGCTTCAGGGCGTACCTGAAAGATGATTGCGTTAATACCAGCTTCCTGAAGAGAGTTCAACTGACTAATCAATATTTGTTTCAGCCTCTCTGTGGGAATGCCACGAAACTGACCGTTTACAGCTTGTATCCACGCTCCACGGAATTCACGTTTAGGATATTTATTGCCTGATGGCACCTGTGCCCTCACTCCTACCACCAGAAGAAGAGCTAAAAGTAAAAGATAGTTTTTCAGCTTCATAATATTCTTAAATCGTAATAATGTGACGCAAAGATAATACAAACTCCCGATAAATTCGCTAACTTTGCCGACTACCATAAAAAAGGAGTATTTTATGTCAGAAAACAACTATATTTCGATCAAAGGCGCACGCGTCAACAACCTAAAAAACATCGATGTAGATATTCCCCGCAACAAGCTTGTTGTCATCACCGGATTATCGGGTTCGGGAAAATCATCTCTTGCTTTTGATACGCTCTACGCAGAAGGACAACGCCGCTACGTGGAAAGTTTAAGCAGCTATGCGCGCCAGTTCCTGGGGCGAATGAGCAAACCGGAATGTGACTTTATCAAAGGGATTCCTCCCGCCATTGCTATCGAACAAAAAGTGAACAGCCGCAATCCCCGTTCTACTGTGGGCACCTCGACTGAAATTTACGAATATCTACGCCTGTTATATTCACGGGTAGGGAAAACGTATAGCCCCATCAGCGGACAAGAAGTAAAGAAGCACTCTACAGAAGACATTGTCAACTGCATGCTCTCATACCCGGAAGGTACAAGATATACGGTACTGACACCCATCCGCCTGCGTGAAGACCGCACCTTGCAACAGCAACTGGAGATAGACCTGAAACAAGGGTTCAACCGTATCGAAGTGAACGGTGAGATGAAGCGTATTGATGAATATACGCCTGTGGCAGGTGATGAAGTATATCTACTGGTGGACCGTATGGCTGTTGCCAACAGCAAAGACGCCATCAGCCGGCTGACTGATTCTGCCGAAACAGCCATGTATGAAGGCGACGGAACCTGTATGCTGCGTTTTTTTCTATCGGATGGAACTACGAAACTTCATACTTTCAGCACTAAATTCGAAGCGGACGGCATCATCTTTGAAGAACCGAACGACCAGATGTTTTCATTCAACTCGCCTATCGGCGCTTGTCCGGCGTGCGAAGGATTCGGCAAAGTAATCGGCATCGACGAGCACTTAGTCGTTCCGGATCGTTCATTATCGGTGCATGAAGGAGCTATCGTATGCTGGCGTGGCGAAAAGATGGGTGAATGGAAAGAAGAATTAATTCATAATGCGGAGAAATTCGACTTCCCCATTTTCACTCCTTATTATGAGTTGACAGACGCGCAACGCAGGTTACTTTGGGAGGGCAACCAATATTTCCACGGCATCAATGATTTTTTCAAGATGCTGGAAGAGAATCAATATAAGATACAATACCGGGTGATGCTGGCGCGTTACCGGGGAAAGACGCTTTGCCCGAAATGCCACGGCACCCGCCTGAAACCGGAAGCCGGATATGTACGAGTGGGTGGAAAAAACATTTCCGAACTGGTAGATTTGCCTATCACAGAGCTGAAGGAATTCTTCGATCATTTGGAACTGGACGAACACGACAACAACATATCCCGACGTATCCTGGTTGAAATAAATAGCCGGATTCGTTTTCTAATTGATGTAGGTTTGGGCTATCTGACTTTGAACCGGCTTAGTAATTCCTTATCGGGTGGAGAGAGCCAGCGTATCAATCTGGCAACCTCGCTGGGAAGTAGCCTTGTAGGTAGTCTTTATATTCTCGATGAACCAAGTATCGGACTGCATAGCCGTGACACAGACCGTCTGCTCCATGTGTTGCGTCAACTGCAACAATTAGGAAATACGGTAGTGGTGGTAGAGCACGATGAAGAAATTATCCGTGCAGCCGATTACATTATCGACATAGGTCCCAATGCCGGACGCCTAGGTGGAGAAGTTGTCTACCAGGGAGATATGAAGGATTTAAAGAAGGGAAGCAACAGTTATACGGTACGTTATCTTTTAGGAGAAGATGAAATACCCGTTCCGAAGCATCGCCGGCCATGGAATAACTATATAGAATTGAAAGGCGCACGTGAGAATAATCTGAAAGGAGTAAACGTACGTATCCCTCTCAATGTAATGACAGTTGTTACGGGTGTTTCCGGTTCCGGGAAGAGTACATTGGTAAGAGATATTTTCTTCCGGGCATTGAAACGTGAATTAGACGAATGTAGTGACCGACCGGGAGAATTCACTTCAATCGGAGGAAGTTTGCGTGACCTGCGGAATGTAGAATTTGTAGACCAGAACCCGATTGGCAAATCATCGCGCTCAAATCCGGTGACTTACATCAAGGCTTACGACGAAATCCGCAAACTATGGTCCGAACAGCCTTTGGCGAAACAAATGGGATATACCCCCGGATTCTTCAGTTTCAATAGCGAAGGCGGACGTTGCGAAGAGTGTAAAGGAGAAGGAACCATTACTGTAGAAATGCAATTTATGGCAGACTTGGTGTTGGAGTGTGAATCTTGTCACGGAAAACGTTTCAAATCCGACACGCTGGAAGTGAAATTCAACGATAAAAGCATCTACGATGTATTGGAGATGACCGTCAACCAAGCGATTGAGTTCTTCAACGAACATGGACAGAAGAAAATTGTGAAGAAGTTACTTCCTTTGCAGGACGTAGGACTGGGATATATCAAATTAGGACAGGCTTCTTCTACCCTTTCCGGTGGTGAAAACCAACGTGTCAAACTCGCATTTTATTTAAGTCAGGAGAAAGCTGACCCAACGATGTTTATCTTTGACGAACCGACTACAGGATTACACTTTCATGATATCCGCAAACTGCTGGATGCTTTCGACGCATTGATTCGCCGGGGACACAGCATCGTTATCATCGAGCATAACATGGACGTCATCAAATGTGCCGATTATGTAATCGATCTCGGACCGGAAGGTGGAGATAAGGGTGGAAATATCGTAGCAGTGGGTACCCCGGAAGAAGTTGCTGCCTGCGGAGCAAGCTATACAGGGCAGTTTCTGAAAGAAAAACTAGGATAAGCAATCGTCAAAACTATAATAATACATCTATGTAATTAAGCCCTTGCAGAAGTTCTATATCTGCAGGGCTTAATATATGAAAAAAATCAATCTCTCTTACAAGTAGAAACCGAATCCAATCTTCACACCGAAACGCGACATATCTCCATCATTGAAACGCCATTTATAATAAACGGCAGGTTCAATGGTCACCGTACGCGAAAGGAAGTAAGCGTATCCGGCTTCGATGCCCAGTCCCCAGTCTGTCTGATGTTTTCCACCACTCCAACGGAAGCGGTTCCAGTCGAGTCCGCCACCCAGATAGATACCAGTTTTATTGAAGTAGAAACGTACTCCTGTACCCAGTGTATACTCATCTACTGGTTTCGACCAGTCGGCTCCAGCATTTACCATCAAGGCAATACCCTCGGCAAAAAATGTACCGACCTGTGCACCAACTCCAAACTTTGCTTTATCGTTTTTACTATACGAAAAGTCCAACCCCGACAATGAAGGATTGATAATCGTAGTTCCTTTCTCAAATTGCGCTTGTGCAGTAAAAGAGACTGCCAATAAGCAAAGAGCCAAAGCTAATTTCTTCATAAACTTACTTTTTTAAGTGAATATATTGTTCGTCTTTTTTGCGGCGTTCACGCATTTGTTCCTTTTTCCGAAGCACCAGCCAAAGAAGGAGGACGATGACATAAGAAACTGCCACCGTAATTATTTTCTCTGTCAGGCTGACTTCCGTATTACGAGGCAACAAATAAGCCGCTGTTACAGATACATAAATAAGGAATGCAAGCGCCACTCCTGTTGATTTTCTTATTTTCTTCATTCTGATAATTTTCTTGTTTTTTGCTTATTTATCCAGATATAGAACCAAACAGTCGCAACCATTACACACGCTATACCAACGCCATAGGAGACTGTATGCGAGAGTCCTAATCCTTCAGGAGCAATACATATATAAGTAGAACATACACATGTCATAAACAGTGCCGGTACCAAAGTAATGATATAAGGTTTCTTGGATACCGCCAGAAAAACTGTTATAGCCCACAAGGTAAACACAGCCAATGTCTGATTTGCCCAGGCAAAATAACGCCATATCATATTAAATCCGTTTGCATCACGCAAACTATACAAAAGCAAACCAATAGCTAGTACAAACATCGGAATACAAATGTACAAACGACGACGCATACTTTTTTGTTCCATCCCCAGGAAGTCTGCCACAATCAGACGTGCCGAACGGAAAGCCGTATCACCCGAAGTTATCGGAGCGGCAATCACCCCCAAAATAGCGAGTACTCCGCCGATTGCCCCTAACCATTCTTTTGTGATGGCATCAACGATAACAGAAGCATTGCTTTCTTCCATTCCGTTTTCATGGAAAAAATAAGTAGCGGCAGCAGCCCAAATAAGAGCAACAATGCCCTCGGTAATCATTGCACCGTAAAATACCGGACGTCCATGCCGTTCCGAAGTCATACAACGGGCCATCAATGGGCTTTGCGTAGCATGGAAACCTGAAATGGCACCACAAGCAATACTCACAAACATAATCGGGAAGATAGGAAGTTCGCTCGCTTCCGGGTTCGTATTTTGCAATCCGTCCCATAACTCCGGCAAAGCCGGATGGTTAACATAGAGCATCACCAAAATGCCTACTGCCATAAACAACAAGGCAACCGCAAACAATGGGTAGATTTTACCTATTATTTTATCAACAGGCAGCAAAGTAGCCAGAATATAATATGCAAATACAACGATAATCCAAAACGTAGCATCCAAACTTTCCGGAGTGAGTTTTGCCAACAATCCGGCAGGACCTGCAACGAAAACTGACCCCACCAGAATCATTAAAATGACAGTAAATCCTCTCATCACCTGCTTGGTAGTCAGTCCCAAATAACGACCTATAATTTCCGGCAGGCTTTCACCTCCATTACGCAAAGAAAGCATTCCGGCAAAATAATCATGCACTGCCCCCGCAAAAATACTTCCCAGCACAATCCACAAGTATGAAGAGCTACCAAATTTCGCTCCCATGATTGCTCCGAAAATAGGACCTAATCCGGCAATATTGAGAAATTGAATCATGAAAATCTTCCAGGTGGGCAATGGAATATAGTCCACTCCATCCGCCTTGGTAAGAGCCGGTGTTTTACGGTCGTCAGGACCAAAGACGCGTTCCATCAGGCGTCCATACGTAAAATAGCCTACTATCAACGCCAGCAGGCATAGAGTAAATGTAATCATAGCGTGTCGTTTTTTTAACTTGGCAAATGTAACATAATCTCACGAAACAGCCCAACAATACCGACACTTTTACTAACTTTGCAGGGATTTAAAACAAAAAATAAAGAATATGCACTATACTATTTTCATTCTTTCACTTTTGTATCCTTTCCTCTCAATTGTTGCGCAACCCAAGCACGAAGTTCGTGCCGCATGGGTGACAGCGGTGTACGGACTGGATTGGCCTCGCACACGTGCGACAAACCCTCAAACAATCCGCAAGCAGAAAGAAGAGTTAATAGATATTCTTGATAAGTTAAAGGCTGCCAACTTCAACACTGTCCTATTTCAAACCCGTACTCGTGGAGATGTATTATATCCTTCGGCAATCGAACCTTTCAATTCGATCCTGACCGGAAAGACAGGAGGAAACCCGGGATATGATCCGCTGGCCTTTGCCATTGAAGAATGTCATAAGCGAGGGATGGAATGTCATGCCTGGATGGTAACTATCCCACTAGGGAATAAGAAGCATGTTGCTTCGCTCGGCAGTCAGTCTGTCACCAAACGGATGAAAGAAATATGCGTTCCTTACAAGCGCGAATATTTCCTCAATCCGGGACATCCGGCAACGAAGGAGTATTTGATGAAACTGGTGCGGGAAGTCGTTAGCGGTTATGATGTGGACGGAGTGCATTTCGACTATCTGCGTTATCCGGAGAATGCTCCTCTTTTTCCTGATAAATATGATTTCCGCCGATACAATAAAGGACGCACACTGGATCAGTGGCGCCGGGATAATATCTCCGAAATTGTACGTTATATATATAAAGGTGTAAAAGCTATGAAGCCTTGGGTGAAAGTAAGTACCTGCCCGGTAGGTAAATACCGTGATACTTCTCGTTACCCGTCCCGGGGATGGAATGCTTTCTTTACCGTTTATCAGGACCCGCAAGGTTGGATGGGAGAAGGTATTATGGATCAGATTTATCCGATGATGTATTTCCAGGGAAACAATTTCTACCCTTTTGCCCTCGACTGGCAGGAACAGAGCAACGGACGGCAGGTGATTCCGGGACTCGGCATTTATTTTCTCCATCCCGATGAAGGCAAATGGACACGCGACGAAATAGATCGTCAAATGAACTTTATCCGCAAGCAGAAAATGGCGGGTGAAGGGCATTACCGGGTGAAATACCTGATGGAGAACACGCAGGGGATTTATGATGAATTATCCGAGAATTTTTATGCATACCCTGCTTTACAGCCTCCGATGCCATGGTTAGATAATGTTGCGCCAACTGCTCCTTCTGTACTGAAAGTTACTCACATTGATAATGGATATACGGAATTAACCTGGCAGGCTGCTACTGATAACGATCAGCGCAACAAGCCCATGTATGTTATTTATGCTTCTAATGATTATCCGGTAGATATCAACCGACCAGAAAATATCGTTGCACAAAATATTCGAGAGACGAGTTACGTATATGCCCCTATCCTGCCTTGGAATGCAAAAAAGCACTTCGCAGTGACGGCTATTGACCGCTATGGAAATGAAAGTACAGCGACACAGGAGCAAACGGTCCAGCAGTAAACCAAGTATTTAGAATCGACTTATTTGTTTCAAAACAGTATAAAAAAGAATGAAACGGTGCAGAAATGAACGAAAGTTTTTCCTACTATAAAGTTGAAAAACATAAAAACATCTGCCACCTGCAACCAAACGCATGTAATACAGTAGTTAATAAGTAGTTAGAACGTGGCAGATACCTGTGGCAGATAGGTTGCAGATAAAGTATCTGCAACACGTTATATAATCAAAGAAAAAGCCTTGATTCCTTTATNCCTGCCGTGGAAACTGTAATTTCTAATGCCGGAAACGACAGTTCCCCGCCTGGAAACGGGAAGTTAATGTATACAATAAACTTTTGCACTCATGGAGAATTAGTTTATGTAAGGTTTATACTGTGTTGCAGATACTTTATCTGCAACCTATCTGTCGCAGGTATCTGCAACGCTCCAACTATTTATCAACTAGTGCATTACACGCGTTTGGTTGCAGGTGGCAGACGTTTTCATGTTTTTTCAACTTTATAGAGGAGGATTACGCATTAAAATTAGGGTCACAACCGTAAGTCATAAAACAAATTCACCTCTGTGTCCTCCGTGTCCTCTGTGGTGAAAACCGTGCAAGAATGAGCTAAATGATAATTTTCCAGTTAAACAAAATTATAACGCCCGTTCTTTGAGATATTGAAAACGAAATATTACGAAAATAATGATTATCTTTGAACCACTAAAAGGAAAATAACAATGAATGACCTGCTTCGTAAACTCCCTATCGGGATACAGACCTTTGAGAAACTTCGTAAGGGCGATTATCTATATGTAGATAAAACAGAGCTTGTATGGAAAATAGCTTATACATCTACTCCATACTTCCTGAGTCGTCCACGCCGTTTTGGTAAAAGTCTTCTTCTCTCTACCTTTGAAGCCTACTTTGAAGGAAAGAAAGAACTCTTCGAAGGGCTTGCCATTGAAAAACTGGAAACGAAATGGGAAAAGCATCCTGTGCTGCATCTGGATTTAAATGCCGAGAAGTACGATTCCCCAGAAAGACTTTATGATATCCTCAGCCGTCAACTCACCTTATGGGAAATCCAATATGGCAAAGGAATAGACGAGAACACTCTTTCCGGTCGTTTCTCCGGCGTCATCCGTCGTGCCTACGAACAAACCGGTAGCAGCGTCGTAGTTCTGGTAGACGAATACGACAAACCTCTATTGCAAGCTTTAGGCAATGATGTCTTACTGGATGAATACCGTAAAACTCTGAAAGCCTTTTACGGAGTATTGAAAAGTGCCGACCGCTACCTACGTTTCGTCTTCCTCACAGGAGTAACGAAATTCTCACAAGTAAGTGTATTCAGTGACCTCAACCAATTGCAGGACATCACTTTATGGCCCGATTACGGAACCCTTTGCGGCATCACTCTTCAAGAATTATTGGATACCTTCCAGCCGGAAATCAAGATACTGGCAGCCAATAATTCCATTTCTTATGATGACGCGGTACAACGAATGACACGTCTCTACGATGGCTATCATTTTTGCATTAATTCAGTAGGTATCTTCAACCCGTTCAGTGTACTGAATGTCCTGAAATCAAAAGTGTTCGACAATTACTGGTTCCAGACCGGCACACCGACTTTCCTCGTCGAGATGCTGCAAGAAACCGAATACGACCTGCGTACTTTGCTTGACGGGATCGAAGCACCGTCTTCCATGTTCTCCGAATATCGTGTAGATTCCAATAATCCGATTCCGTTAATTTACCAAAGTGGCTATCTGACGATAAAAGATTTCGATAGGGAATTTGGTAACTATCTATTGCAATTTCCTAATGATGAAGTCCGCTACGGCTTCATTAATTTCCTGGTTCCATTTTACACCGGAGTGAGAAACAGTGACCAAGGATTTTACATCGGCAAGTTTGTACAAGAACTTCGTTCGGGAGACTACGATGCCTTTCTCACCCGCCTGCAAGCCTTCTTTGCCGATTTCAACTACGAATTGAACGAGCAGACAGAGCGTCACTACCAAGTGGTTTTCTATATTGTCTTCAAACTTATGGGACAGTTCACCGATGCCGAAGTACGCAGCGCCCGCGGTCGTGCAGATGCCGTAGTGAAAACACCTAAATATATCTATGTCTTCGAATTCAAGCTGCATGACACAGCAGAAGCGGCATTGAAGCAGATCGACGATAAAGGCTATCTGATACCGTATCAGGCAGACGGACGTGAAGTGATAAAGATCGGGGTAGAGTTCAGTGCGGAAAAACGCAATATCAGTCGCTGGCTGGTGTGAACAGATAAAGTTAAATATTATCAGGAGTTACCCATATCCACGCCCGATAACAACTTCTTCTATGAACAGGAACCAAAGGTAAATAACCGGAGTACACTCTACCTTCCCTGATCTCCAACGGATAAGTTGCGGACATTCGTTCATGTTCCTGCAAGGCTTCACCTTCCGAAGGATGATAATCAATCACAAAACGCCCTGTTGAATCAGAACGTACATAACGGTCATATAAAAAACGCGCAACAACTCCCATATTCATGCGCAGATTAATTTCCACACAGGGATGAATCCGAAAAAACAGCTTTTCATTTTCCGGAAACCGACAAATCATCATATCAACTCCAAGATAACCTTTATAAACGGTTCCTACCAACGCAGAAAGCCTGTATTTCAAACAGTTCTCCAAATCCGTCAGAACCTTTGAAGGGACATATTGCGAAAGTTGTTTCCAGATTGCCTCATTAGAAAGCAAACGATTCCCTTCATACATTCCACTCTTTCCGGTATGGAAGAGGGAATATCCCATAAATGTCACTTCACCTGTACCATCGGAATAAAACTCCATGGCAAAGTCTTCTACCTTATTATACATAGGTTCCGCAATGATTCCACCCTGCGAAGCAGCCACACGCGTACACCAACCGGATATAAAAGGAGTAAATATGCCTTTACACCAGTTCAAGCCTTTACCGCTTCCCGAAAGCGGAGCTTTCAACAGGCAGCATTCCCGCTCTTCCACAAAGGTTTTCCATTCTTCTTGTGTCTTCAAATAATAAGATTCTCCGCAGAAATATTCATTCAGTTGTAATTCCGGAAGCAATGAGACGGCTTTAGAACGATGGGAGTATTCCCGCAAACCGTCTAATTGCTCCATAGAAGGAAGCAGGGCTTCATCCATGCCCAGCCCTGAAAGCCGTTTCCGCAAAGCTACATCCCATCCCCAAGGACGAATATCCAAATTCGGTTCAATAGCAAGTTCCGGCTCTGTCATCAAATCAACCGAAAGTCCTAATAATTCCTGTATCTTCTTCACATAGCCGAGATTATAAGCGGAAGGAGCTAATACAGCACTCCCCTCCTCTGCATACCACATCGGAAGCAAAGCCAACTCGGAAGCCATACGTCTGGCCGAAGCCGGAGCCATATAGTTCGTTTCACCGCTGGCCAACGCCAAGTCATGTTCCGGATTGAATATATAAAGAGCCTTTTTTGTCATTTCAAATGAATTCAAAACTTTATTCTGCAAATATATACAGGAAATAGTCAGGAATGACTACAATAAACAGAAAGTTGGAATTAAACACACAATTTTGCCATCTCTACTTTGCAAATCCTAAAAAAAGCAGTATATTTGCCACCCGAAAAACAAAGAACTGAAATGGAATCATTCTACCGCACACACGCCTACCTCGTTGAGCACACCAATGCCCCCGTTCGCCGCGATCTTATGGACGAGATCGACTGGAGCGACCGCCTGATTGGTATCAAAGGGACACGTGGCGTAGGAAAAACCACTTTCCTTCTCCAATACGCCAAAGAGAAATTCGGGAACGACCGTTCCTGTCTGTTCATCAACATGAACAACTTCTATTTCTCGGGCCACAGCATTGTAGACTTCGCCAACGAATTTCAGAAACGTGGCGGAAAAGTATTGTTGATCGACCAGGTGTTCAAACATCCGGAATGGAGCAAAGAGTTACGCATGTGTTACGACCGTTTTCCTAACCTGAAAATTGTCTTCACCGGCTCGTCCGTGATGCGACTGAAAGAAGAAAATCTTGAATTACGTGATATCGCCAAGAGCTATAACCTGCGTGGATTCTCTTTCCGTGAATTCCTAAACTTGCAAACAGGCATGAAATTCAGGGCATATAGCCTCGAAGAAATTCTTAGCACTCACGAACAGATTGCCAAAGGAGTACTCTCCAAAGTCCGTCCGCTTGACTATTTTCAGGATTACCTGCACCACGGATTCTATCCGTTCTTCCTTGAAAAACGTAACTTTTCGGAGAATCTGCTGAAAACGATGAACATGATGGTGGAAGTAGATATACTTCTCATCAAACAAATTGAACTGAAATATCTTTCAAAGATAAAAAAATTACTATATTTGCTCGCTGTCGACGGGCCGAAGGCTCCAAATGTGAGCCAACTGGCAAGCGACATACAGACATCTCGCGCCACGGTGATGAACTATATCAAGTATCTGGCAGATGCGCGACTCATTAATCTGGTTTATCCGAAAGGGGAAGAATTCCCTAAAAAACCTTCGAAGATAATGATGCACAACTCCAACCTGATGTATTCCATCTATCCGGTGAAAGTGGAAGAGCAGGATGTGCTCGACACATTCTTTGCAAATTCTTTATGGAAAGACCATAAGGTACATAAAGGAGATAAAAACGTCTCTTTTATGGTGGACGAAGTAATGCCGTTCAAAATTTGCCAGGAAGGCGCAAAGATCAAGAACAATCCGAATGTAACGTACGCGTTGCATAAGGCTGAAATAGGTCGGGGCAACCAGATACCTCTCTGGATGTTCGGCTTTTTATATTAAAAGATTTATTTACTTAAATATTTAATTTAGTTATGACTAAACAGAAGAAATTCATCACTTGTGATGGTAACCAGGCTGCAGCGCATATCTCGTATATGTTCTCTGAAGTAGCAGCTATCTACCCCATCACTCCTTCTTCGACTATGGCTGAGTACGTAGACGAATGGGCTGCCGCAGGACGTAAGAACATCTTCGGCGAAACAGTATTGGTACAGGAAATGCAATCTGAAGGTGGTGCTGCCGGTGCAGTTCACGGTTCTCTTCAGGCTGGTGCGTTGACTACTACTTACACTGCTTCCCAGGGTCTTCTCCTGATGATCCCTAACATGTACAAAATTGCCGGTGAGTTCTTGCCTTGCGTATTCCATGTGTCTGCTCGTACATTGGCTTCTCACGCATTGTGTATCTTCGGTGACCACCAAGACGTAATGTCAGCTCGTCAGACTGGCTTTGCTATGTTGGCTGAAGGCTCTGTACAGGAAGTTATGGATTTGGCTGGTGTTGCTCACTTGGCTACCATCAAATCTCGTGTTCCGTTCATGAACTTCTTCGATGGTTTCCGTACATCTCACGAAATCCAAAAGATTGAAATGTTGGAAAATGATGATCTTGCTCCGCTGATCGACCAGGAAGCTTTGGCTGAATTCCGTGCCCGCGCACTGAACCCGATGAAACCGGTAGCTCGTGGTATGGCTGAAAATCCTGACCATTTCTTCCAACATCGTGAATCATGCAACAACTACTACGAAGCAGTTCCTGCTATCGTAGAAGAATACATGAATGAAATTTCTAAGATCACAGGTCGTAAATACGGTTTGTTCGATTACTATGGTGCAGAAGATGCAGAACGCGTAATTATCGCTATGGGTTCTGTAACAGAAGCTGCCCGCGAAGCTATCGACTACCTGGTAGCAAACGGCGAAAAAGTGGGTATGGTTGCCGTACACCTGTATCGTCCGTTCTCTGCTAAACACTTCCTGGCTGCTGTACCTAAGACTGCTAAGACTATCGCAGTTCTTGACCGTACTAAAGAACCGGGTGCTAACGGCGAACCTCTTTACCTTGACGTTAAAGACTGCTTCTACGGTGCAGAAAATGCTCCGGTTATCGTTGGCGGTCGCTACGGTTTGGGTTCAAAAGATACTACTCCTGCTCAAATCCTTTCAGTATTCGAAAACTTGGCTATGCCAATGCCGAAGAACCACTTCACTATCGGTATCGTAGACGACGTTACTTTCACTTCTCTTCCTCAAAAAGAAGAAATCGCTTTAGGCGGCGAAGGTATGTTCGAAGCTAAATTCTACGGTTTGGGTGCTGACGGTACAGTAGGTGCTAACAAGAACTCTGTAAAGATTATCGGTGACAACACTGACAAACACTGCCAGGCTTACTTCTCATACGACTCTAAGAAGTCAGGTGGTTTCACTTGTTCTCACTTGCGTTTCGGTGATAATCCGATCCGTTCTACTTATTTGGTAAACACTCCGAACTTCGTTGCTTGTCACGTTCAGGCTTACCTGCACATGTACGATGTAACTCGTGGTTTGCGTAAGAACGGTTCTTTCTTATTGAACACAATCTGGGAAGGTGAAGAACTGGCTAAGAACTTACCTAACAAGGTTAAGAAGTATTTCGCACAGAACAATATTTCCGTATACTATATCAATGCAACACAGATTGCACTGGAAATTGGTTTGGGTAACCGTACCAACACTATCCTTCAATCTGCATTCTTCCGTATCACAGGCGTTATTCCTGTAGACCAAGCTGTTGAACAGATGAAGAAATTCATCGTTAAGTCTTACGGCAAGAAGGGTGAAGACGTTGTTAACAAGAACTATGCTGCCGTTGACCGTGGTGGTGAATACAAGACTTTGGCTGTTGATCCTGCTTGGGCTAACCTTCCGGATGACGCAAAAGCTGAAAACAACGATCCTGCATTCATCAACGAAGTAGTTCGTCCGATCAATGCACAAGACGGTGACTTGTTGCCGGTATCTGCATTCAAGGGTATCGAAGACGGTACTTGGTATCAAGGAACTGCTAAATACGAAAAACGTGGTGTAGCTGCATTCGTTCCTGAATGGAATCCGGAAAACTGTATCCAGTGTAACAAGTGTGCATACGTTTGTCCTCACGCTTCTATCCGTCCGTTCGTACTCGACGCTGAAGAGCAGAAGGGTGCTAAGTTCGAACAACTGAAAGCTGTAGGTAAAGCATTCGACGGTATGACATTCCGTATCCAGGTGGACGTTCTCGACTGTCTGGGTTGCGGTAACTGTGCCGACATCTGTCCGGGTAATCCGAAGAAGGGTGGCAAAGCATTGACAATGAAACACCTCGAAAGCCAATTGGCTCAAGCTGAAAACTGGACTTACTGTGCTGAAAACGTGAAGACTAAACAACATCTTGTTGATATCAAGGCTAACGTGAAGAACTCACAGTTCGCTACTCCGTTGTTTGAGTTCTCCGGCGCTTGCTCTGGTTGTGGTGAAACTCCGTACGTGAAATTGATTTCTCAATTGTTCGGTGACCGTGAAATGGTTGCTAACGCTACCGGATGTTCTTCTATCTACTCTGGTTCTGTTCCTTCTACTCCGTATACTACAAACGAAAACGGACACGGTCCTGCTTGGGCTAACTCACTGTTCGAAGACTTCTGTGAATTCGGTTTGGGTATGGAACTGGCTAACGAAAAGATGCGTGCTCGCCTCGTGAAAGTGATGAACGAGGCTATTGCTGCTGATTGCACTCCTGCTGAAGTGAAAGAACTGTTCGCTGAATGGATCAACAATATGCTGGATGCGGACAAGACTAAGGAATTGGCTGCTAAGATCATTCCGGTTGTTGAAGCTAACAAGGATAAATGTAACCACTGCAAACAAATCGCTGAACTGCAACAATATCTTGTAAAACGCAGCCAGTGGATCATTGGTGGTGACGGTGCTTCTTACGATATCGGTTATGGTGGTCTTGACCATGTAATCGCTTCCGGTAAGGACGTTAACATCCTCGTTCTGGATACTGAAGTTTACTCTAACACAGGTGGTCAGTCTTCTAAAGCTACTCCGGTAGGTGCTATCGCTAAGTTCGCTGCTGCTGGTAAGCGCGTACGTAAGAAAGACCTCGGTCTGATGGCTACTACTTACGGTTATGTATATGTTGCACAGATCGCTATGGGTGCTGACCAAGCTCAAACTCTGAAAGCTATCCGTGAAGCTGAAGCATATCCGGGACCATCTTTGATTATCGCTTACGCTCCATGTATCAACCACGGTCTGAAAGCAGGTATGGGTAAGAGCCAGGAAGAAGAAGAAAAAGCTGTTAAGTGCGGTTACTGGCACTTGTGGCGTTACAACCCGGCTTTGGAAGAAGAAGGCAAGAACCCATTCCAATTGGATAGCAAAGAACCGAACTGGGAAGATTTCCAAGGTTTCTTGAAGGGTGAAGTTCGTTACGCTTCTGTAATGAAACAATATCCTGCTGAAGCTGAAGAACTGTTCAAAGCTGCTGAAGAAAACGCTAAATGGCGTTACAACAGCTACAAACGTTTGGCTAGAGAAAACTGGGGTGCTGAATAATAGTAATACCCTATAAATATAAAGCGGTAATCTTGTAGAAGATTACCGCTTTTTTATTGTATGAACTCTGTCTAACATAAACAATACTCCCTTTTTCCCACTAGAGTTCATGTCTATTTTATATTTAAAATTAAGAATCACAATGCTCCAATCTATTTATTCTCTGACTTCGGAATCCAACTATCCACCAACTGCCGATGTTCATCCCTCCATTTACGGGCTATTTCTTCTTCATCCATCCGGGCATCCTTCATAGCTGTCATAAAAGAGCTAAGTTCTTCTGTCGTTAGTTTGATGTTGCCAAAGAATTCGGCAGCAAACGGATCTTTCTCACTGAATCCTTTCCATGCAATAGCATGTATTTCTTCCAAGTCTCCATATACTTTCTTCGGATCATCCAAGAATTTCAAGTCAAACTGGTCGAACATCCAATGCGGTGTCCACCCCGTGATGACAATCCATTCTCCTTTGTCCATCGCTTTTTTCAAAGAAGCCAGCATGGTGGAACTACTTGAAGTCATGAGGGTATACCCATCAAGTCCATAAGCAGCAATGGCCTTATCGGTCGTCTTCATTATCCCTGCTCCGGCATCAATTCCCACTATTTCGGAAGAAAAACGGTCTTTGTTAGCTTCCAGCTCACTAATAGACTGGATCGTAACATATTGAGGAACAACCAGTCCTACACGGGCTTCTCCATATACCTCACCCAGAAATTCGATGCTGTCTCCATACTGATCCATATAATCTTTCATCGTTATTGGTAACCAGGCATCCAGAAACACATCTGATTTCTTTCCTGACATAGATACAAAAATAGGGGCAAGATCAGCATTTTGCAATTCAACCTCATATCCATGTTCTTCCAATACCACCTTAGCCAAATGGCTCATGGCAATACCTTCCAACCAATTGGCATAGGCTATTTTTACTTTCTTTTTCTCTAAGTCTGAATTAGTACAGGAAGCCAGCAAAAGTATAGCTGACAATACTATTCCTACTATTTTATATATTCTCATACGTATTTTATCCTTTCCGTTTAGTTCTTATTTTTTCGTCCTGCCATTCCTTGTGTGATACGGTCTAAGATGATAGCTAAAATAACAACTGCGATACCACCTTCAAACCCAAGTCCGATTTTCATTTGGGTAATACCTTTCAATACAATTTCTCCCAGACCACCGGCAGCAATCATGGCAGCAATGACAACCATAGAAAGCGACATCATTATTGTCTGATTGACACCTGTCAGGATGGTTGGCAACGCCAAAGGAAGCTGCACTTTATACAATAACTGCCAACGGGTAGCCCCGAACGAACGGGAAGCTTCCACTACATTTTTAGGAACTTGCCGAATTCCCAATCCAGTAAGGCGGACCACAGGAGGCATAGCAAAGATAATGGTGGCAAACACTCCTGGCACTGCTCCCAATCCGAAAAACAAAACGGCAGGAATCAGATAAACAAAAGCAGGCATCGTCTGCATCAAGTCGAGAACAGGACGAAGTATTTTCTCTGCACGCGGACTGTTTGCCGTCCACACTCCTAAAGGTACACCTACAATCAGGGCCAGACAGGTAGATGAAAAAACGAGAGCCAAGGTTTGCATGGTAGCCTCCCAAAATCCCATTCCATAAATCAGTAATAATCCCAATGCGGTGAAAATTGCCGTACCACGTCCTGCCTTCATCCATGCGAGTGCAGCAAGTACCAGGATGGTTATATAAAAAGGTATTCCAAAAAGTACGTGTTGGAATCCTATAATAAAACTACCGATGCCTGCATTTACGGCATCAAAGAAAGTGGAAAAATGTACCATCATCCAATTGATGGCCATCTCTATATATTGTCCTATATTTATCATAAATCTATTGCGTTTTGAATTATTTCGTTTATTTCTTCTTTATCTTTCCCCGTCACTTCGATGATTAAGGAGGAAAGCGGGATTGTTCCTAAAAACTCATGCGTCTCATCAATCACCCATACCGGCGAATTGCTCTTTGTCATTAAAGGAAGTATATCCTCCAACACTGTATTCTCCAATACAGAATGTACTTCGGTACGGACAATCGTTTCAATGGATTTTTCCTGTCTGCTACGTAACTTAAGCAGGTCGTTCAGACGTACTTCTCCGACCAGTTTATCATCGGCGTCTATGACAGGTAATACGGTGATATTCTTCGCACGCATCTTACGAATCAATACTTCAGGTCCCTCTTTCTTCAGACGGGCCACCAGTGGTTTGTCAATCATTAAAGAAGAAGCGGTGATAATTTTACTCCTGTCCACGTTTTCAACAAAACGGGCTACATAATCGTTAGCCGGTTCGGTCAGTATTTCTTCTGAAGTACCTACCTGCACCACCTCTCCGTCTTTCATAATGGCAATACGGTCGCCCAGTTTAATCGCTTCACTCAAGTCATGGGTAATAAAGACAATTGTTTTTTTCATCTTCGATTGCAAAGCCAACAGTTCATCCTGCATTTGCACACGAATCAGAGGATCGAGTGCAGAGAAAGCCTCATCCATTAGAAGTACTTCGGGATTATTAGCCAGAGCGCGGGCCAGTCCGACACGCTGTTGCATTCCACCGGAAAGCTCGCCTACCATCTGATTTTCATATCCTTTCAATCCGACAAGCTTCATACTTTCCATCGCTTTCTTCTCACGTTCCTCTTTCTTCACTCCCTGAAGTTCGAGACCGAACGCGATATTGCTCAATACGGAACGGTGAGGTAACAGACCGAAATTCTGGAAAACCATCGCCAACTCTTTCCGGCGAACTTGCAATAACTCTTTTTCGGATATTTTAGATATATCTACTCCGTTTACAAGCACTTGTCCGGCAGTAGGACGTATCAGACGATTGATACAACGCAGTAATGTCGATTTTCCACTTCCCGAGAGTCCCATTATCACAAAAAACTCTCCTTCATTAATTGAAAGATTGGCATCTTTCACTCCTACCGTACAACCGGTATCTTTCAGAATTTCCTCTTTACTCTTATCTTTTTTCAACATCTTGAGTGCTTTCTGCTTCTCGTGACCAAAGATAAGGTACAAATCCTTTATTTCTATTTTACTCATATAATATATTGGTTTAGATTATAATATTTGTTTTGTTTTCAACTGCCGCGTTCCTCATTCTCACTTACGATAAACAAGTTGAATGTTCGCATGGTTCAATCATGTCACATGGTAACATGACGATCCGACGTTTTTTAAATGGTTAAAGAAAACAGACTAAGTAGTTTAAAAGGAATAGAATTTGATAAGATTATCCTCTCAATGAACAGTAGAAAACAGTATTTTCATAAATAAATAACAGTCTGTTCTTGCATATTGTTGGCACAAAGATAAGGAAAATAGATTAAATATGCAAATTTCATTCAGATACGGAGTAATTCCAGAGATGCTTTTTCAAGTCTACGCATCCATTTTGCTTGAAAGAGATCCCTTCTTCCAACAAGAGTTGTTTCTGCTCTGTCCAATCCGGAACAAGGCGTCCCGATGCATTGACAACCCGGTGACAAGGCGCAGATAAATCATCCGGAATCTGTTTCAAAGCACGCCCCACCATACGGGAACATTGAGGCATTCCCAATAATGCGGCAATTCCCCCATAGGTAGAAACTTTACCTACCGGAATTTCCCGAACAACCTGATACACCTCTTGACAAAAGGATGCGGAGAGACTCGCTTTGTCTACTTTATAATCTTTCATCACTCAAACATTACTTTATTTCAGTTCCAAAACTAGATAAAAAGAAAAGAATTTGCAAATAATAAAAGCATTTCAAATAAAATATGCAACTTTATTTGCTTTATTTACAAATAATCCCGACCTTTGTACCCATTAAAAGCAACCCTATTATTAACAAAACAAGCACTGCTGTTATGAAAAAGAAAACTATCCTGTTCGCTTCTTGTTTATTGGGAGCACTGGCTTTCAGCTCCTGTGAGAAGAACCTTTATGATGAAAGTAAACAACCCGAGAAAGAAAAGAAGATGACTGACTTGGAAGTACCTGCCGATTTCGACTGGAAAGGTTCTCAAAATGCCAAAGTGAAAATTGCCAGTCAATCAACTGCTACTATTTCTGTATTTCTAGAAGAAAATTGCAATGAAGAGGCTTTGATGCTTCGAATGGATGTCGATGCCAACACATCAAAATTGGAACTCCCAATTGAAATTCCTGCATATATAAAAAATGTGTATGTAAAATATGGTAATGGCTCTGAAATACAAACTGTTCCTGTTGAAAGTAATGGTACTATTTCCATAGTAGTACCTGCTAACGCTACGGCATTATCCAGAGTTACCACAAGAGCTAATAAAGAAGTTGAAACGAACAACATCTTCAATTATCCGGGATATGGCAACGGAACTATTATGTTCGAAGATATGTATCCAGCTTTAGGCGATTATGATTTTAATGATTTTGTTGCATGGTATAATTTCCAAATTGACGGTTTTTATTGGAGTCACAATCAATGTTATGCAGAATACTTAATGATAGGATTCCAAATCAGAGCTATAGGAGGTATATATGACTACAATCCTTATATCCGCTTGGCAGAAGTACAATATAATGAACTTGATTTAGAAGAAACTCAAATGTATCTTGAGCGTAACAATCCTGAAGAGGCTGAAAATATCAAAATCCTAAAAGGCCCAAAAGGGGAATTGATTATTTCACTAAAGAAACCGGCCATTCCTAACGGATACAAGTATTATAATACGGAGGTAAATGAAAAAACAAAGCCTAAAAAAATGATGGCCATTTACTTGGTGTTCAACTCACCTGTTAACGTTAAAAGCCTACAAGACAGTAAAATGGACTTTTATATTGCAAAAACTAATAAAGGACAAGAAATCCACTTAAAAGGTTATAGCCCGGTTTATTATAACAGCAACGAAAGTTATGTAAATGAAGACAACTTTATATGGGGATTAAAAGTACCTGCATCTTTACATCATGCCAGAGAAGAAGTAAACTTCTTGGAAGCATATCCAGACTTTGAACAATGGGTAACATCGGGAGGTCAAGAGAACCAAAGATGGTGGAATAAGCCAAAAACGAATAAGTTGATTATGAATTAATAAATATACAGTAAATCATATACTGAATTAAATAAGAGGTAAGGTATGTCAATAGATTTCCTTACCTCTTATTTTTATCATATGAATTCCATAGAAGTATAAACAGATAAATGCTCACCACCAAATTTTGCAGATTCTATCCTATCCTTTCCTCTTCAACAAATCTGTCGGACTCTCTCCAAACTGTTCTCTATAACATTTAGTAAAATAAGAAGGAGAACTAAAACCAACTTCATAACCGATCTCTGCCACTGTCATATCCGACGAGGCAAGCAGAGAAGCAGCTTTCTTCAAACGAGCTATACGAAGCAGTTCATTCGGAGAATAATTAGTCAGAGATTTAATCTTGCGGTAAAGTTGCACACGACTTAATCCCATATCCTTACCCAAATCTTCTACATTCAAATTTGAATCTCCCATCTTTGCCTCAATCAGAGCTTTGAATTTTTCCACAAAGTCTTTATCCATATCACAGACATCCTCTTTCGCCAACGTTTGTCCGTCACCAAAAAACTGTTTCAGGCGGCGGTGTGAATCTATCAGATTACGAACGCGTGCCAATAGTAATTGCGAACTGAAAGGCTTGGAGATAAGTAACTAATTAAAATTAAGCAGCATTATGTTTAAGTTTAATACCCAAGGTATCCCCGACAGCCGCCAATGCCCTATTGACGGTGT
>NZ_CP083673.1:2206957-2362275 GCF_025914115.1 Bacteroides sp. DH3716P
TACACAAGGAGTATCGTCGGCAGCGTCAGATGTGTATAAGAGACAGATGTCGGTGTGGTTGTTGCGAGGGAAGCCATGTAGTAAGGGCGTATAACGGGGGATGTGCAGCGGGAACGTTGCGGGAAGGCCGTGTGGGGCGTTGTAAGTTGCAGGACACGGGTATGGGATTCTTATGTTAGTTAATTAGTTGGTTGTTTTTTAGTTATTTGTTTTGTTTAACCAGTCATAGAAGGTGTATTGGGCTCGTACAGCGGGGGTGCCGGGCGCTCTTTTTTTGAATATATTTCGCAGGTTGTCGTCTACCCAGCAGGCTTTTTGGTTGTCGGCGAGCTGGATATTAAGCATTTCGATGAGGCTGTCACGCAGGTCGGGGGCGAGAATGGGGGTGATGGCTTCGATGCGGCGGTAGAGGTTACGACGCATCCAGTCGGGGGAGCCCATGAAGACTTTGGGTTTGCCGTCGTTGCCGAAGTACCAGATGCGGGCGTGTTCGAGGAAACTGTCTACAATACGGGTGACACGAATGTTACGACTGTATGACTGTCCGGGGATAAGACAACAGATTCCACGGACGATGAGGTCTATTTGTACGCCGTGTTCGGAGGCTTCGTAGAGACGGTCAATCATGGCGGGGTCTTGGAGGGCGTTCATTTTTAGGATGATACGGCCTTGTTTGCCTTCGTCGGCGAGGGCGATTTCCCGATCAATCAGGCGGTTCAATTCGGGGATGAGGTTGAAACGGGCGACAAGAAGGGTGGTGAACTTCGGGTCTTCTTTGCCTTGCAGGGTGCGGAAGAGGTTATAGAGGTCGGCCACTATCTTCGGACGGCAGGTGAAAAGGCCACAGTCGGCGTAGAGGGTGGCGGTCTTTTCATTAAAGTTACCGGTGCTGATATAGGCGTAGCTGGGTATTTTTTCACCGTTCAGTCCGCGGCGGCGGATAAGGGCTACTTTGGCGTGTACTTTCAGACCGGGTATGCTGTATATTATTTTAATGCCGGCGGCTTGCATCATTTCGGCCGTGGCAAGGTTGTTTTCTTCGTCGAAACGGGCTTTCAGTTCCACGAATACGGTGACTTTCTTGCCGTTTTGGGCGGCGGCTATCAGGGTGTTGATGACGGCGGAGTTTTCAGCTACGCGGTATTGGGTTACCATGATTTCACGGGTTTCCGGGTTGTGCACGGCTTCATACAGGAAGTGGATGAAGTGCTCGAAAGAGTGATAAGGGTAATATAATAACAGGTCCTTCTTGGCAACGTAGTTGAAGATAGATTCTTTTTCGTCAAGGATGGTCAGCTTCATTGGCTTCGGCTTTTCGAGGCTGTGAAGAGATTTGTTCGGGTTGGGAAGATGACGCAGGTCTTCAAGATTCAGGTGCTTGTCGCCGGGGACAAGTTCATCACGCTGAATATGGAAGGCGTCTACCAGAAAGTCCAGAAAGTCATGAGGCATACCACGGTCGTAGACGAAACGGCAGACGTCACCGATCTTACGTTTCTTCACTTTCTTCTTGAGTTGAGCGACAAGGTCGGCACTGCTGGCGGTGTCGTCAATCAATATGTCAGCGTCACGGGAGATTTTGATGCAGTAGCTGGAATCAACATCGTAGCCGGGGAAAATAAGGTTGAGGTTTGCCTTGATTATATCTTCGGTAAACATCAGGTAATGGTTTTTCTCGCGGGATGGAAGTTCGATGAAGCGGGGCACTTTGGCGTAGGGTTGCTTCATCACGAAGTAAAGAGGTTGCCGGGATTCTGTTAGACTGGTAGTTCCTTCATTTCCTTCTTTCTTCGGATAGACTCGTATGGCCAGGTAAAGGCGGTTATCCCGCAGGAAGGAGACTATTTTATCTTTGGATACAGGCACAGGCTGCAGGTAGGGAAAAATTTCTTCCCGGAAAAAGTCTTTAATAAACTGCTGGTGGAACGGTTCTACATGTCTGTCCTGATAAAAGATGATGTGATTCTTGCGCAGGGCAGGTAGTAGTTTCTCTTCATAAATGCGTACACGGTCATCCAGCTGGCGGGTGACTTCTTTATTTATTTCTTCTACCAGTTCGCGGGCGGATTGTACGGTTTCTTCATCACTTTCCGTAGCGCCGGAGGCAACAGCTTTATGGTCGGCTACACGGATTTTGTAAAACTCTTCGAGGTTGGAAGAGTAGATAGAGATGAAGTTGATACGTTCGTAGAGCGGTAGACGCTCGTCCAGAGCCTCCAACAATACGCGATAATTAAATGAGAGCCAACTAATATCTCGCTTGAAATAATTATATTTGCTTTCCATGTGCTTTAAGATTTTTCCAAATATAGTATCTTTGTGGGATTAAACAAAGAAATTTATGACAAGAATTGGATTATTATCTGATACTCACGCTTACTGGGACGAGAAATATCTGGAATATTTTGAACCATGTGACGAAATCTGGCATGCCGGAGACATCGGTTCGCTGGAAGTAGCGGAAAGGTTAGCCGCCTTCCGTCCATTCCGGGCGGTATATGGAAATATTGACGGACAGGAAATCAGAAAGCTGTATCCGCAAATAAACCGTTTCACGGTAGATGGTGCAGAAGTGCTGATTAAACATATCGGCGGTTATCCGGGGAAATACGATCCTTCCATCATCGGCAGTCTGATGACACGTCCGCCCAAACTTTTTATCAGCGGACATTCTCATATATTAAAGGTGAAATATGATAAAACGCTGGATATGTTGCATATTAATCCGGGAGCTGCCGGCATGTCCGGTTTCCACAAAGTACGGACTTTGGTACGTTTTGTTATCAACCAGGGGGCCTTTCAGGACTTGGAAGTCATCGAATTGGCGGACAAATAAAATAAATGTTCCTGCCAGATTGAAAAATTATTTTAAAATTTTGCCACGTCGGAATTCTTTCCGACCTTTGCACGCAGTTAATGAATAACTCAGACGAACATGAAAGGAATTATTCTAGCCGGTGGTAGTGCCACCCGACTTTATCCGCTCTCTAAAGCGATTTCCAAACAAATCATGCCTGTGTATGACAAGCCGATGATTTATTATCCGTTGTCAACACTTATGTTGGCAGGAATACGCGAAGTGTTGATTATTTCGACTCCACGCGATTTGCCGATGTTCCGCGACTTGTTGGGAACGGGTGAGGAACTGGGTATGTCTTTCTCCTATAAAATTCAGGAACAACCTAACGGACTGGCACAAGCTTTCGTATTGGGAGCCGATTTCCTGAACGGCGAACCGGGCTGTCTGATTCTTGGGGATAATATGTTTTACGGACAGGGCTTTTCCGCCATGCTCCGCCGGGCTGCCAATATAGAAAAGGGCGCCTGCATCTTCGGCTACTACGTGAAAGACCCGCGCGCTTATGGTGTAGTGGAATTTGACGAACAGGGAAAAGTGATTTCACTGGAAGAAAAGCCGGAAGTGCCAAAAAGTAATTATGCCGTTCCGGGACTTTATTTCTACGATGCCAGTGTGACGGAAAAAGCAGCGGCTCTTCGTCCTTCAGCACGTGGAGAGTATGAGATAACAGACTTGAACCGTCTGTATCTGGAAGAAGGTACATTGAAAGTGGAACTCTTCGGACGCGGATTTGCATGGCTCGATACGGGTAACTGCGACAGTCTGCTGGAAGCTTCCAACTTCGTGGCCACTATTCAGAACCGCCAAGGTTTTTACGTCAGCTGTATTGAAGAAATCGCCTGGCGTCAGGGATGGATTCCGACGGAGCAGTTGCTTCTACTGGGTCAACAGCTCGAAAAAACCGAGTATGGTAAGTACCTTATCGAATTGGCTAAACAATCCTAAAATCAACATAAAGAATAAAATATGAAAACTTATCTAGTGACCGGTGCCGCAGGATTTATCGGGGCAAATTACATCAAGTACATCTTAGCCAAACATAACGACATCAAAGTCGTGATATTGGACGCTTTGACGTATGCAGGTAACTTAGGAACGATTGCCAAAGACATCGACAACGAACGCTGTGTCTTTATCAAAGGAGACATTTGTAGCCGCGATGTGGTAGACGGTCTTTTTGCTGAGTATCGTTTTGACTATGTGGTGAATTTCGCTGCCGAGAGCCATGTGGACCGCAGCATTGAAAATCCGCAACTGTTTCTGATTACCAACATTCTCGGAACACAGAACTTACTGGATTGTGCACGCCGTGCATGGGTAATGGGGAAAGACGAACAAGGATATCCGACCTGGAGAAAAGGTGTACGCTATCATCAGGTATCTACCGATGAGGTGTATGGTTCATTGGGAGCCGAAGGGTATTTCACTGAAGCAACTCCGCTTTGTCCTCACAGCCCATACAGTGCTTCTAAGACAAGTGCAGACATGGTGGTAATGGCTTACCACGACACTTATAAAATGCCGGTAACGATTACCCGTTGCTCCAACAACTACGGTCCGTACCACTTCCCGGAAAAATTGATTCCGTTGATTATCAAGAATATCCTCGAAGGAAAGCATCTCCCCGTCTACGGTGACGGTAGCAATGTGCGCGACTGGCTTTATGTGGAAGACCACTGCAAAGCAATCGACCTCGTTGTGCGTGAAGGTCAAGACGGAGAAGTGTACAACGTTGGTGGACACAACGAGAAAACAAACCTCGAAATCGTGAAACTGACAATTTCGACTATCCACCGTCTGATGGCAGAAAATCCCGAATATCGTCAGGTTCTCAAAAAGAAAGTGAAAGACGAAAACGGAGATATTTCGATCGAATGGATCAACGAAGATCTGATTACTTTCGTTAAGGACCGTCTGGGACACGACCAACGTTATGCTATCGACCCCACCAAGATAACAAATGCCTTAGGATGGTATCCCGAAACTAAATTCGAGGTCGGTATCGTAAAGACAATCGAATGGTATTTAGCCAACCAAGCTTGGGTGGAAGAAGTTACCAGCGGAGATTATCAGGGTTACTACGAAAAGATGTACGGGAAATGATTCTCAATTTATCAACATTCCTATTGCAATAAGAATACCCATAAGCAGCATATTACGCGAAGTCTCGCCTAATATGCTGTTTAATTTTTTACCGCTGTATATTTTCACCATCCGTTTCCAGGTAAGGAAATGAGGGATCAGATAAAGTTGCGGAAGAAAAGCGGCGTAGAAATGACCTTCACGAAGGAAACACAAGCAGAGAAGAGAAGCGGTAATCCCCAGCATCAAATAAAAATAGCGACCGAATTTCTCGCCGAAACGAACGATCACTGTCCTTTTTCCACTGCGTGCATCCGCTTCGCGGTCACGATAATTATTGACTACCAACAATGTATCGATAAGCAGTCCGCAGATTAAAGAGGCGATAGTGACATCCGGTGTCCAGGTTAGCGCCTGTACGTAATATGTTCCGCCTACAGGTACAAAGCCGAAAAAGACAATCACCAATACATCGCCCCAACCGTTGTAAGAAAGAGGATAAGGACCGGTGGTATAAAGAAAAGCAAATAACACACAAAGCACTCCTACGATAATCAATTCCCACCCGGCAAAGAAGAGCAACGTACAGCCGATAAGGCAGGCAAGAGCAACTGTAATAACAATCCCGGTTTTCATCGCTTGCGGAGAAATCCATCCTTGCGCACAAGCACGTTCGGGGCCTAACCGGTCTTCCCGGTCTGTTCCTTTGAGGAAGTCGAAAAGGTCATTGATGAAATTAGCGGCAATTTGCATCAGACTTGCAAACAGACAGCAGATCAGTGCAGGCAACCAGTGAAAACGTCCGTCCATTGCAGCAAGAGCAGTACCTATCATAACCGGAGTTATGGCCCCTGTCAGCGTTTTGGGACGTGCAGCTAATATCCATGCTTGTAGCGAGTTACGCTTTACTTCTTCCATACTTTAATATATTATAAATAGTTTTGACGGACAAAGATACATGATTTTTCGTATCTTTGCACCCCGAAAAACTTCAAACTAAGAGAAGATGAAGAAAATAAAAACAATCTACCCTGTTATCCTGTTGACATTGCTTTTGCTGGTTTCCTGTAAGTCGAAAAAGAATATGGTGGCTACCTTGCCACGCCCTGTTTTAAATTCAGATTCTATTTATCCGGATACGGCTAATGCCATAGCCGGGTTATTCTCCCCCGACCACTCGCAACTCAAAGAGCTGAATGTTTCCAAAAACAAAAAGCAGAATACAAAGGAAAAGACTTCTACCGATACACACGAATCGTCGGATCTGGTACTGCGGGGAACAAAAATCACTTCTTCCAGCGTAGATGTATCTTCTGTCTATACCGGAGTGGACCGTGTAGTAAAATATGACTTTACACACCGCGATGTTCCCGAAGCCTTTGAAGGTTTCCGTATCGCTTTCATTTCCGACTTACACTACAAAAGTCTGCTGAAAGAAAAAGGCCTGAACGACCTTGTCCGCCTACTGATTGCTCAAAAGGCTGATGTGCTTCTAATGGGTGGTGACTATCAGGAAGGTTGTGAATATGTGGAACCTTTGTTTTCCGCACTGGCACGCGTAAAAACACCGATGGGCACTTATGGGGTAATGGGCAATAACGACTACGAACGTTGCCACGACGATATTGTGAATACAATGAAACATTACGGCATGCGTCCGTTAGAACATGAAGTAGATACGCTTCGTAAAGACGGGCAGCAGATCATTATCGCTGGAGTGCGCAATCCTTTTGATCTGGGGCGCAACGGAGTATCGCCTACTCTGGCACTCTCTCCCAAAGATTTTGTCATCTTACTGGTTCATACTCCGGATTACATAGAAGATGTTTCAGTAGCTAACACCGACCTTGCCCTGGCAGGACACACCCACGGCGGACAAGTCCGTGTATTCGGAGTTGCCCCGGCACTTAACTCACACTATGGCAATCGTTTCATCACCGGACTGGCATATAATTCTGCAAAAATACCTTTGATTATAACAAACGGAATAGGAACCTCCAAATTACCAATCCGTGTTGGTGCTCCGGCAGAAATCATCGTTATTACTCTTCATCGATTGACGGAGTAAAGTATCGTAGCTTGGTATGAAAAAACAACCCGAATAGTAGCATTCTACATTTTTAAGGTACGACTTTCTGTGATATACCACACTTTTAGGATACGACTTTTTGTTAAAGATCACATTTTTAATGTACTACTTTTTTGTTAATATCCCTTTTAATGCTTACATTTGCATCTATAAGTAGCTGATAATAAAAGAAAGAAGTATGAGAAGAGATGCAATGCAAGAATTGTATGACTGGAAAGAAAAGTCTACACGAAAGCCTTTGATTATTCGCGGAGCCCGTCAGGTAGGAAAGACATGGCTCATGAAAGAGTTTGCGGCTACTGCTTACAAACAGTTTGCTTACATCAACTTCGAAGACAATGAAGTGATGAAGGAGATTTTCCAAAAAGATTTTGATATCGAACGTATTTTAATGGCTATCCAATTAGTTACCGGAAAAGTAGTAAATACGGATACTTTAATTCTTTTTGACGAGCTTCAGGAAGCTCCACGCGGTTTGACAGCTATGAAGTATTTCCAAGAGAAAGCACCACAGTATCATGTCATTGCAGCTGGTTCTTTATTGGGGATTGCGATGCATCAAAATGATTCTTTCCCAGTAGGAAAAGTCGATTTTATAGACTTATATCCACTTTCTTTTTCCGAGTTTTTAGAAGCTATCGGACAAGAACCTTTTGCCAGCTTGCTCGCTAAGCAAGATTGGAACCTGATTTCTACCTTCCGCTCTAAACTCACCGACTTCCTTAAACAGTATTATTTCGTAGGAGGAATGCCTGAAGTAGTCAATGCCTTTATTGAACACAAAGACTATGCCGAAGTCCGCCAGTTACAACAAAATATACTGGATTCTTATGATCGTGATTTCTCCAAACATGCTCCTATTGCCGAAGTACCCAGAATTCGTATGGTGTGGCGTTCGATTCCGGCACAGTTAGCAAAAGAAAATCGCAAATTCATTTATGGAGTTATAAAAGAAGGAGCAAGAGCCAAAGATTTTGAACTGTCTATGGAATGGTTGATAGATGCCGGCCTTATTTATAAAGTAAACCGGGTAAAGAAAGGTGGAATACCTTTATCGGCATACGAAGATTTTTCTGCATTCAAACTATTTATGCTGGATACCGGATTAATGGGAGCAATGAGCGGACTCCCCCCACAGGCATTATTGGAAGGAAATGTTTTATTTACCGATTATAAAGGAGCAATTACCGAACAATATGTGTTACAACAACTGAAATCGGTGAAAGGCTTGAATATTTATTACTGGTCTTCAGATACTTCCAAAGGAGAGTTGGATTTTCTATTGCAAAAAGAAATCTATATTATTCCGGTTGAAGTGAAAGCAGAAGAAAACTTACAGTCGAAAAGTCTGCGTTCTTTTGTTGAAAAGAATCCAGGACTACATGGCATTCGTTTTTCCATGTCAGATTACCGGCAACAGGAGTGGCTGACAAATTATCCGTTATATTCTGTCGGATATATATTTTAATATATTCAAAGACGTATATTATCTTTCTTTTATAGTCTCCCAGACCTTTGGATGCACAAAGTATCGAACATCTTTCCCTGCATCCAATGCTTCTCGAATAAAAGTAGAACTGATTTCAAATACAGGGGAATGAACGAGACGCACCGTTTCCGGCAATTCCTCCTCTTTGACGGGAAAGCCGGGACGGGGGTAAATAAGAATCTGATTCTCTTTAATGATACGTTCGGACTGATACCAATATCCAAAACGTTCCCAATTATCGGAACCGATAATGAAATAAAACTCGCGATCGGGAAATGCCTCACGCAGTTTCTCCAACGTATATACGCTATATGAGGGGCGAGGCAAATGAAACTCAAAATCTGAAGCCTGAAAACGAGGATAGTCACTGATGCTCAACTTTACCAGTTCGAGACGTAATTCATCATTCCATAACTTCTCCTGTGCTTTCAAAGGATTCTGAGGACTCACCATAAACCAGATTTCATCCAATCCTTCATACTCACAAAGGTAGTTGGCTAGAGCAAGATGTCCGATGTGAATCGGATTGAATGATCCGCTGAAGATTCCGGTTTTCTGCTTATTCATTGTTCCAAAAACTCTTTGATAACTTTCAAAGCTTCCGCTTTAGCAGTTTCCAAATTGTCATTGACAATCACACAATCGAATTGCGGAGCAAAACCCAATTCATATTCCGCCTTAGCGATGCGACTTTCAATCACTTCCGGCGCATCCGTTCCACGTCCTTCCAACCGGCAGCGTAATTCTTCCACCGAAGGCGGCTGGATAAACACCGACAATGCACGATCACCATAAAACTTCTTGATATTGCATCCGCCAACCACATCTACGTCAAACACCACATTCTGACCCGCTTCCAATTGCTTTTCTACCTGCGCTTTCAGCGTTCCGTAATAACGGTCCTTATACACCTCCTCATACTCCAGAAATTCGTTGTTCTCAATGCGTTGGCGAAATTCTTCCGGCGTAAGGAAGAAATATTCAACCCCATGCTGCTCCGTTCCACGCGGAGGACGGCTGGTAGCAGAAATAGAAAACGCTAAATTCAAGTTCTGCGTCAGCAGATAATTGATTATAGTAGATTTGCCCGAACCCGACGGAGCAGAGAAAATAATTAGCTTACCGGTCATAAGTTTAATGAAGAATTAAGAATTAAAAATGATAGATACTGTTTTACATCACGTTCAGCACCTGTTCCTTAATCTGTTCCAGTTCATCCTTCATCTGAACTACGATCTTCTGCATTTCAGCATGATTGGACTTGCTGCCTAACGTGTTGATCTCCCTACCCATTTCCTGGGCGATAAAACCAAGCTTTTTACCCTGTCCGCTACCACTTTCCATCGTGCTGATGAAATATTTCAGATGGTTGCTAAGACGTTGTTTTTCTTCGTTGACATCCAGCTTTTCGATGTAGTAAATCAGTTCCTGTTCCAAACGATTCTTGTCGTAGTCTACGCTTAACGTCTTTTCGAGAGCATCAGTGATGCGTTCCTTCACTTTCTCTACACGTTCTTTCTCGTAAGGAGTAATCTGTTCGAGCAAACTGTTGATGTTGGCAATCTTCTCACGGAATTTCTTTTCCAATGCAGCCCCCTCCTGTTTGCGGAAATCTACCAAATGACTGATGGCTTCAAGTATGGTAGCATGCACCATGCTCCATTCCTCTTCCGTCAGTTCCTGAATTTCCGTTTTCGTCATCACGTCCGGCATGCGAAGTAATAGTTGGAGCCAGTCTTCCGGTGCGGGACAAGGAATCCCCAGTTCGCGGCTTATCGAATCCAACTGGCTATAATAACTTTTCAGTACATCCTTATTGATGGGAGCAGCATCCGCACCCTCCTTCTTCTCTATCCACAGGCTGAAGTCAGCTTTTCCACGTTCCAGAACTTTAGAAATCTCATTACGGATTTCAATCTCTTTTTCACGATACGCCGGAGCGATGCGAGTGGACAAATCCATTGCCTTGCTGTTGAGCGACTTGATTTCTACATTTATTTTTTTATCAGGAAGTTCGGCCGTAGCTTTACCGTATCCTGTCATAGACTGTATCATAACCTTAAAGTTTTGTGCAAAAGTACACGAATATTTTAAGAATTGGAAATAATCATGTAAATTTGCGACAATTTAATAAGCTGATTTTTATGTCGTGTATACTGAATATTGAAACCTCTACCTCTGTTTGCTCGGTAGCGGCCAGTCAAGACGGACAGACGATTTTTGTGAAAGAAGACTTGAAAGGCCCTTCACACGCCGTGTCTTTAGGAGTTTTTGTAGATGAAGCATTGTCGTTCATAGACAGTCATGCCATCCCTTTGGATGCCGTTGCAGTGAGTTGCGGACCGGGTTCGTACACCGGACTCCGAATCGGGGTTTCTATGGCGAAAGGAATTTGTTACGGGCGCAATATCCCCTTGATCGGTATCCCGACGCTGGAAGTATTGAGTGTTCCGGTGCTGTTGTATCACGACTTGCCCGAAAACGCTTTGCTTTGTCCGATGATCGACGCCCGCCGCATGGAAGTATATGCAGCCGTCTATGACCGTCGTCTACAAGTGAAACGTACAGTTGCCGCCGACATCGTAGATGAGAACTCTTACCTGGAGTTCCTGAACGAACAACCGGTTTATTTCTTTGGAAACGGAGCCGACAAATGCCGCGAACAGATCACGCATCCGAACGCACATTTTATCGACAATATCCATCCGTTGGCTAAAATGATGTTCCCACTGGCAGAAAAAGCAGTGGCCGATGAAGACTATAAAGACGTGGCTTACTTCGAACCTTTCTACCTGAAAGAATTCGTTGCCTCCATGCCGAAAAAGCTTCTTTAATTTTTTAATTTTTAATTCTCAATTTTAATTTAACAAATGCAATACAATACTCAACAGAAAAGAATGCCGCTTCCCGAATACGGACGTAGCATCCAGAACATGGTAGATTATGCGTTGACCATTCAGGATCGTGCAGAACGTCAGCGTTGTGCCAACACCATCATCAACATTATGGGAAATATGTTCCCCCATTTGCGTGATGTACCCGATTTCAAGCACAAGCTTTGGGACCACCTGGCTATCATGTCCGGTTTTGAGCTGGATATTGACTATCCGTATGAAATCATCCGCAAGGACAATCTGGTGACCCGCCCGGACCATATCCCCTACTCCACTGCCCGTATGCGTTACCGTCACTACGGACATACGCTGGAAGTACTGATAAAAAAAGCGATCGAATTCCCTGAAGGAAACGAAAAGAGAAACCTGATTGCCCTTATCTGCAACCACATGAAAAAGGATTACTTGGCATGGAACAAAGATACAGTGGACGACAAAAAGATTGCCGAAGACCTATACGAACTGTCCAACGGGGAACTCCAAATGACCGACGATATCGTCCGGCTGATGGCAGAACGCCTGAATCAGAACTACCGTCCGAAGACGAACTATACCAACAATCGTCAAAACAATAAAAGAAGATACTAAACACTTTATACTTAATACTAAAAAAATTAATGGCTTCATTTGTAATCGAAGGAGGACATCGGCTTAGCGGAGAAATCCACCCGCAAGGAGCTAAAAACGAAGTTTTGCAGATAATCTGTGCCACGTTGCTGACCGCAGAGGAAGTGACGGTGAACAATATACCTGACATTCTTGATGTCAACAACCTGATTCAGCTCTTGCGGGAGATGGGAGTGACGGTTGCAAAGAAAGGCATTGATTCTTATAGTTTTAAAGCAGAAAATGTAGACCTGGCTTATTTGGAAAGCGATGAATTCCTAAAGAAATGTTCCAGTCTGCGAGGCTCTGTGATGCTTATAGGTCCCATGGTGGCACGTTTCGGCAAGGCATTGATTTCCAAGCCGGGAGGAGATAAAATCGGTCGCCGCCGTCTGGACACTCACTTTGTAGGTATTCAGAATTTAGGGGCCGACTTCCGCTACGACGAAGAGCGGGGTATCTACGAAATAACGGCCGACAGACTTCAGGGAAGCTATATGCTACTGGACGAAGCATCTGTCACCGGAACAGCCAACATCGTCATGGCAGCCGTACTTGCCAAAGGTACGACCACCATTTACAATGCCGCCTGCGAACCCTACGTGCAACAACTCTGCCGGTTACTCAACCGGATGGGAGCCAAAATCAGCGGTATCGCATCCAACCTGCTCACCATCGAAGGCGTGGAAGAACTGCACGGCACGCAACACACCGTACTGCCCGACATGATTGAAGTGGGCAGCTTCATCGGCATGGCGGCAATGACGAAAAGCGAAATTACCATCAAGAATGTTTCTTACGAAAATCTTGGAATCATCCCCGAGAGCTTCCGCCGTCTGGGCATCAAGCTCGAACAGAGAGGAGACGATATTTACGTTCCCGCACAGGAAACATACCAGATAGAATCATTTATCGACGGCTCCATCATGACGATAGCCGACGCCACTTGGCCGGGACTGACTCCCGACTTGCTAAGTGTGATGCTCGTTGTAGCCACACAAGCCAAAGGCAGCGTACTGATCCATCAGAAAATGTTCGAAAGCCGCCTGTTCTTTGTGGACAAGCTGATCGACATGGGTGCACAGATCATTCTCTGCGACCCTCACCGTGCCGTAGTCATCGGACACAACCACGGCTTCAAGCTGCGCGGCGCCCGCCTGACTTCACCGGATATACGTGCCGGTATCGCCCTTCTGATTGCCGCCATGAGCGCCGAAGGAACCAGTACCATTAGTAACATCGAACAGATAGACCGTGGTTATCAGAACATCGAAGGACGTCTGAACGCTATCGGAGCCAGAATCACCCGGATATGATAAAGAAAGAAGAAGTATACAAGATAGGATTATTCAATAAACCGCACGGCATCCACGGCGAATTGCAATTTACCTTCACGGACGATATTTTCGACCGTGTGGACTGTGATTACCTGATATGCCTGCTCGATGGCATTTTCGTGCCTTTCTTCATCGAAGAATACCGCTTCCGTTCAGACTCCACCGCCTTGGTGAAACTGGAAGGAGTCGACAGTGCCGAACGTGCCCGAATGTTCACCAACATTGAAGTCTACTTCCCCGTGAAACACGCCGAAGAAGCGGAAGATGGCGAATTATCCTGGAACTTCTTTATCGGTTTCCAGATGGAAGACATCCATCACGGACTTCTGGGAGAAGTCATAGATGTAGATACCACTACGGTAAACACCCTTTTCGTGGTTGAAGGAGCGGAAGAAGAGGAACTGCTCGTTCCCGCCCAGGAGGAATTTATCGTAGGAATAGACCAGAAACAGAAACTCATCACGGTGGAACTTCCCGAAGGGTTGCTCAATCTGGAGGAATTGGAAGATGACCGGTGAGAACGAATAAAACGATGAGCCGCTCATCCACTGAAAATAGTAAATAGTAAATAGTAAAAACAGTAAATACCCGAGATGCCAAAGAGAAGACGAAGTAAAGCTTTCTGGAAAAATTTCAAGTTCAAGTATAAACTAACGATCGTTAATGAAAATACACTTGAAGAAATTGTCGGACTTCGCGTATCCAAGCTCAATGGACTTTCCGTATTACTTTGCGTGCTGGCGGTACTTTTCCTGATCGCTTCCTGCATCATCACCTTCACCCCGCTGCGCAACTACCTTCCCGGATACATGAACAGTGAAGTCCGTACACAAATCGTGGACAATGCCCTGCGTGTAGACTCTTTACAACAAGTGCTCAACAAGCAGAATCTTTACATCATGAACATTCAGGATATCTTCAGTGGAAAAGTATCCATCGACAGCGTGCAGACACTCGATTCACTGACCACTGCCCGCGAAGACACACTGATGGAACGTACCAAACGGGAAGAAGAATTCCGCCGTCAGTATGAAGAGAATGAAAAATATAACCTGACCTCCATCACTTCCCAACCGGACGTGACCGGACTCATTTTATACCGTCCGACACGAGGTATGGTGTCCGACCACTTCAATGCCGAGAAGAAACATTACGGCACCGACATCGCCGCCAATCCCAACGAAAGTGTATTGGCAACCATGGACGGGACCGTCATCCTAAGTACATACACCGCCGAGACAGGTTATCTGATTGGCGTACAACATAACCAGGATTTAATTTCAATCTATAAACACTGCGGCTCCCTCCTGAAAAAGGAAGGTGAACGCGTGAAAGGAGGGGAAGCCATCGCTCTGGTAGGAAACAGCGGCACACTTAGTACAGGGCCGCACCTCCATTTCGAACTTTGGTATAAAGGTCATCCGGTGAATCCCGAAAAATACATCGTATTTTAAGTGATAATAGAAAAATGAATATAGAGACTAACAAAAAGAAAAAACAAATAGCTATCCTAGGCTCAACAGGCTCCATCGGGACGCAGGCTCTGCAAGTCATCGAAGAACATCCCGACCTGTACGAAGCCTATGCGCTGACAGCCAACAACCGCGTGGAACTACTGATTGCCCAGGCACGGAAGTTCCAGCCGGAAGTGGTAGTGATAGCCAACGAAGAAAAGTATTCCGAACTGAAAGAAGCATTGAGCGACCTGCCTATCAAAGTGTACGCAGGCACAGACGCTATCTGTCAGATTGTAGAAGCAGGCCCCATCGACATGGTGTTGACAGCCATGGTCGGTTATGCCGGACTAAAACCAACCATCAACGCCATCCGCGCCAAGAAAGCGATTGCGTTGGCCAATAAAGAAACATTGGTAGTAGCGGGCGAACTGATTAATCAGTTGGCACAACAATATCGCACTCCGATTCTGCCGGTAGACTCTGAACACTCTGCTGTTTTTCAGTGTTTAGCGGGAGAAGTGGGTAACCCGATCGAGAAAGTGATATTGACAGCCTCCGGAGGTCCGTTCCGCACTTGCACCCTGGAACAGCTGAAATCCGTCACAAAGACGCAAGCCTTGAAACATCCCAACTGGGAAATGGGAGCAAAAATCACAATCGACTCCGCTTCCATGATGAATAAAGGTTTTGAGGTGATCGAAGCCAAATGGTTGTTTGGTGTTCAGCCCAGCCAGATCGAAGTGGTGGTGCATCCGCAATCAGTCATTCACTCGATGGTGCAGTTTGAAGACGGAGCTGTCAAGGCACAACTTGGGATGCCGGATATGCGCCTGCCCATCCAGTACGCATTCTCCTACCCCGACCGTATCAGCTCTTCTTTCGACAGACTCGATTTCTCCCAATGCACGAATCTGACGTTTGAGCAACCCGATACGAAACGGTTCCGCAACCTGGCACTCGCCTACGAAGCGATGTACCGCGGAGGGAATATGCCCTGTATCGTCAATGCTGCCAATGAAGTAGTGGTAGCCTCTTTCCTAAAAGACGACATCAGCTTCCTCGGCATGAGCGACGTAATAGAGAAAACAATGGAACGGGTTGCCTTCATCGCCAATCCGACATACGACGATTATGTAGCTACGGATGCGGAAGCAAGGAAAATAGCAGCCAGTCTGATATGATCCGCTTCATCCCATTGATGAACAAAGAAAATAAAGAAATTGATTAGTATTAATATAAATTGAAAATAGCCTTTATATCCTCTCTTCGGTAGAGAATTAGTTGAAGGCTTTAAACTGTAAATAGACTATATGGAAACATTTTTGATTCGTGCCCTGCAATTGATTATGAGCTTATCCTTGCTCGTTATCGTTCATGAAGGCGGGCATTTTCTTTTTGCCCGTTTGTTTAAGGTGCGTGTAGAAAAATTCTGCTTATTTTTTGACCCTTGGTTCACCCTTTTTAAGTTCAAACCCAAGAAAAGTGACACAGAGTATGCAGTAGGCTGGTTGCCATTGGGCGGTTATGTCAAAATAGCCGGCATGATTGATGAGTCGATGGATACCGAACAGATGAAACAACCCGAACAACCGTGGGAGTTCCGTTCCAAGCCGGCGTGGCAACGTCTGCTGATAATGGTGGGTGGCGTACTGTTCAACTTCCTGTTGGCACTGTTCATCTACTCCATGATTCTTTTTGCATGGGGCGACCAATATATAAAGGTACAGGAAGCCCCTCTTGGTATGGAATTCAACGAGACTGCCAAAGCGGTAGGTTTCCAGGACGGTGATATCCTCCTTTCTGCCGACGGTGTTCCTTTCGAACGTTATGACGGCGACATGTTGAGCCAGATTGCCGATGCACGCGAAGTAAGCGTCATCCGTAACGGGGCAAAAGCCTCCGTCTATATCCCGGAAGACCTGATGCAACGCCTCTTGGCAGACAGTGTCCGCTTCGCCTCCTACCGTTTCCCGTACGTTATAGACAGCGTAATGGTGAACTCTCCTGCCGCACAAGCAGGAATCCAGGCAGGTGACAGCATCATCGCCCTGAACGGAACACCGATCTCTTTCTCCGACTTCAAAGAAGCGATGGCAGAACGTAAGAAAAACGAAGCAACCCTGCTCAAAGACAGCATAGATCCACGTCTAATCACGCTGACTTATGTGCGTAACGGTGCAACAGACACGCTAAGTATGCGTGTAGACTCCGCCTACCTGATGGGTGTAACCGCCTGTCTCGTCACAGACCGTCTGCTCCCTATGGTAAAAAAAGAATATGCTTTCTTTGAATCCTTCCCCGCAGGTGTCTCCCTCGGTGTGAAAACCCTGAAAGGCTATGTAGGAAACATGAAATACCTCTTCTCGAAAGAAGGAGCCAAACAGTTGGGCGGCTTCGGAACGATCGGCAGCATCTTCCCCGCTACCTGGGACTGGCACCAGTTCTGGTATATGACAGCCTTCCTTTCCATCATCCTGGCTTTCATGAACATCCTCCCTATCCCCGCATTAGACGGTGGCCACGTGCTCTTCCTCTTCTACGAGATGATAGCCCGCCGCAAACCGAGCGACAAGTTTATGGAATACGCCCAGATGACCGGTATGATTCTGCTCTTCGGTCTGTTGATATGGGCTAACTTCAATGATATTTTGCGATTCTTCTTCTAGCGAATATAACAATAGAAAGATAGAGAAAACATATAAAAAGAATCATCCCGGATGAAAAAGGTTTTAAAAACCAATTTTCATCCGGGATCTTTTTTTATTGTTGTTTGTCTTTAAATCTTCAACATCTTCTTCTCTCTCTCCAAATCCGTCTCATCCAACTTAGGTGAAGGCACCGTGCACGTTTTGATATAATCTCCCTCCTGACACGTATAATTATAGTACACCTCCAATTCCGGAGTCAATTCCGCCCGCGGAACCAGACACCCTTCCATCTCCAGAAACTGATTAACATCCGTACTATCCGACTGTTTCACCAATACAATACGACGCGCAATCGGATTATGATTGTAGTCCAGACAGAGATAAAGCCCTTTCAGCATATTCGGAAACTCATAATGCGGAAGTTGCAGGTAAATAGTCACCAGCGCAAACTGTGGCAAATCCCTTTCGTTGAACATCAGGTAAGAGTTCTGATGATTACTGATAATCCCGCTCCCCCAATGCACCGACTTATACGCATTAATCATCCCCACCTTCACATACTCATTATTCTCGGAAGCACAAATCATGTACGGCTCGATCTTCAAGCTATCCGTAGAAGACGACAAACTGTAACTAAGATACATACCGCTATAATTATACACCTCCTGCACAGACTCCTTCGCCTCTTTCCCCAGCAACTTGATAAAAGAGTTGCCATTCTCCGCCTCGCTCTGCACGTCCGGTTCCATCTCCTGAAGCAACAGCCTCACCGATCCCACATTATTTAATAAGCGTTTCTTGGAAACATTATTCACCAGTGCCAAAGCTTCATCCAGCGCCTCGTCCGGTGTGCGTGTTTTCAATAAATCGATATAAGCGGGAAGCACACTCGAATACAAAGCAGACAACACACTCGGAGCCATATCCACCCGGTCGGCAATTTCTTTCATCTTCACCCCGTTGTTGCGCAGGTACTCTATTCTTTTATAAATATCCGTAAGTTCGTCCATGATTTTTCGGTTTGTTAATTGATTCCGTTGCAAAGGAATGACTAAGGTATTATGTTTGTATTGCATGAATATTACATTAATATTTCAGTACACTTAAAGGCTCATATATACAATATGATTCATTGAAATTCATTTTTTCGTTCGCTCCGACACCCTACTTTTGCACCGGAAACAAAAAAATAGCATTATGAATTTCAAAGAAAAACTGTCGCCTTCGGCCCAAAAGAAACTTTCCGATTTACTCTTTATCCTTTATGCGGGAGGAGCGGCACTGCTATCCTATTCATTAGTCTACGCACTACGCAAACCGTTCACCGCCGCCACGTTCGACGGCATGGAACTATTTGGTATGGACTATAAGATAGCCACCAGCATCATCCAGATATTCGGATATATGGTATCCAAGTTTATCGGGATCAAACTTATTTCCGAACTGAAGAGAGAAGGCCGCCTGAAATTCATTCTTGTTTCTATTTTAGTGGCCGAACTCTCTTTGGTTCTTTTCGGATGCCTGCCCCGCCCGTTCAATGTGTTGGCGTTGTTCTTCAACGGACTGTCGCTTGGCTGTATGTGGGGAGTCATCTTCAGCTTCCTCGAAGGACGCCGGGTGACGGATCTGCTCGCTTCCCTTTTCGGACTCAGTATCGCAGTCAGTAGCGGCACAGCCAAATCCATCGGACTTTTCGTTGTCGACACCCTGCACGTCAGTGAGTTCTGGATGCCTGCACTGATCGGTGCGGTAGCATTGCCCTTGCTGGCAGGACTGGGCTATATCCTCGATCACCTGCCCAAACCGACTGCCGAAGACAAAGCACTGCGTGTGGAACGTGTCACTCTCAACAAACAACAACGCTGGAACCTGTTCCGCAGCTTTGCTCCCATATTGACACTGCTTTTCTTCGCCAACCTCTTTCTCACCGTTTTGCAAGATGTCAAGGAAGACTTTCTGGTGAAAATCATAGACGTCAATGCCGCCGGACTTTCCCCGTGGGTATTCGCCAAAGTGGACGGTGTAGTCACACTGATTATCCTGGCCATTTTCGCCACCTTGGCAGTGATGAAAAGCCACATCAAAGTACTTTCCGTTCTATTGACCCTTGTCATTGCGGGAGCAATCACACTTAGCACTGTGGCATTCAACTACCATACCCTGCAACTTTCTCCGCTCGTGTGGTTATTTATCCAGAGCCTCTGCCTCTATTTTTCCTACTTGAGCTTTCAAACCATTTTCTTCGACCGCTTCATCGCCTGTTTCCGCATCAAGGGAAATGTAGGTTTCTTCATAGCGATGGTCGATTCCATCGGCTACACAGGCACAGTGGTGGTATTGGTAGTGAAAGAATGTTTCAACCCGGATTTGAATTGGCTGGAGTTCTACAATACGATGGCAGGGACAGTAGGAATCGTCTGCACCTTTGCGTTCACCTTAGCAATGATTTATCTGACACAAAAATACAGAAAAGGGAAACAGGGTGAAATACGCGGGAACGAATCCTGCCCCGTCCCCTCCCTCGCTTCTTATTAATTTCCGACGAATAAACCAATATTATATAGAAACAAGAATGAAAAAGATTGAATGTATTATTATGGACTGGGCTGGTACAGCCGTTGACTATGGATGTTTTGCCCCCGTGGCTGCTTTTATCGAAGCATTTGCCGAAAAAGGACTGGTAATCGATGTTGTACAGACCCGCAAACCAATGGGACTACCCAAAATTCAACACATCCGCGAACTACTTTCCATGCCTGACGTGAACGAACAGTTTACCGCCCGTTACCAACGCGCCTGGACGGAAGAAGACGTGGTAGAACTAAACCGCCTTTTCGAGAAGCATCTCTTCGCCTCTCTCGAAAACTACACAGACCCTATTCCGGGAGTAATCCCAACTTTGGAAAAATTGCGTGCCGCAGGTATTAAAATAGGATCGACCACCGGCTATACCCGCGAAATGATGGATGTAGTTCTCCCCGCCGCACAGGCAAAAGGATACCACGTGGATTATTGCGCCACTCCCAACCTGCTTCCCGCCGGACGTCCCGCTCCTTACATGATTTTTGAGAACCTGACGAAATTAGCAGTCCCCAGCCTCGACGCCGTTATAAAAGTGGGTGATACGATTGCCGATATTCTCGAAGGAGTGAACGCGAAAGTGTATAGTGTAGGCGTGATTCTCGGCAGCAATGAAATGGCACTTACCGAAGCAGAAACAAAATCAATGCCTGCCTCCGAACTCGAAGCCCGCATCGCCGATGTCAAAGAGCGCATGCTTGCCGCAGGAGCTTCTTACGTGATACGCACTATCGAAGAACTTCCCGCACTGATTGAAACGATCAACGCCGGCAACTAACATTCAAGCCCGCACCCAACAATCAGAAAAGAAACAAAATCATTTATTTATTCATTTCTAAAGAAAACATCATTATGAAACCATATTTGTTATTAACTCCGGGACCTCTAACCACCTCTGAAACAGTAAAAGAAGCCATGATGACCGACTGGTGTACATGGGACGAAGACTACAACCTCGGCATTGTTCAGGAACTCCGCAAAGACCTGGTTAACATCGCCACTAAAAAACCGGAAGAATACACTTCCATCCTTTTACAGGGAAGCGGAACCTATTGCGTGGAGGCCGTTTTAGGCGCCACCATCACCCCGAAAGACAAACTCCTGATTTGTAGCAACGGAGCCTATGGCGACCGTATGGGCAACATTGCAGAATATTACCATCTCGACTACGACATGCTGGCTTTTGAAGAAACAGAGCAGGTATCAGTTGAATATGTAGACGATTATCTTAGCAATAACTCCGATATCACACATGTCGCTTTCGTTCATTGCGAAACAACGACCGGTATCCTGAATCCGATCAAAGAACTGTCCCACATCGTCAAGATGCATGGTAAAAAGCTGATTGTAGACTGTATGAGCAGCTTCGGAGGTATCCCCTTAGATGTAAACGAACTCGGTATCGACTTCCTAATCAGCAGTTCCAACAAGTGTATTCAGGGTGTACCGGGATTCGGATTCATCATCGCCCGCCGTTCGGAATTAAAATATTGCAAAGGAGTGGCACGCTCTCTTTCCCTGGACATCTACGACCAATGGGAAACAATGGAAAAAGGACACGGAAAATGGCGCTTCACTTCACCGACACACGTTGTCCGTGCTTTCAAACAAGCCCTGACCGAATTGATTGAAGAAGGAGGCGTAGAAGCACGTTACCAACGCTACTGCGAAAATCACCGTATTTTGGTGGAAGGTATGCGTGCACTCGGATTCAAAACATTACTCGAAGATGACATCCAGTCGCCTATCATCACTTCTTTCCTTTATCCGCATGAAGGATTCGACTTCAAAACATTCTACTATGCACTGAAAAATAAAGGATTCGTGATTTACCCGGGAAAGATTTCAAAAGCAGATACCTTCCGTATCGGAAACATCGGTGATGTGCATCCGGAAGACTTCCGCCGTCTGGTAGAAGTCATACGGGAAACGAAATACTAGAAAGTCAAATCTTTCAAGTTCATCTTGAATGATTACTTACTAATATGTTGTATGATGTTCCTGTGAAGTTCTGAAAGACTTAATCCTCTTTCAGGACTTCATTATTTTCTTTTCAGGGTGGAAGGCTGTGATAGCCTCAAGCTACTGACGATAGCTGCCACAACGGCAAACCCACTCCCCACCATCAGGCAAACAGCCGTGCTCCGGCTATGAGTGACAAAGCTGAAAAGCAAGGCAACCAATGTTGTTCCGGTGGTCTGTCCCAACAGGCGGGCCATTCCCAGCATCCCACTGGCCCCTCCCGAACGCTGCGTAGGAGCGGAAGAGATAATTGTACTGTTGTTTGGCGTCTGAAACAATCCGAAGCCTGCACCGCATAACATCAAACGCAGGATAATACTTATATCAGATGATTCGGCAGTCAGACTGGAAAGCGAGAAAAGCCCGATGGCAAACAAAACCATCCCGATACTTCCCAGTATACCGGGGTGAATACGCTCCACGAGATACCCTGCCAATGGAGCCGTGACCAGCGTAGCCAACGGCCACGGAGTAAGCAAAAGTCCGGTCATCACCTCACTGTGTCCTAAAGTGTTCTGCAGGAAAAAAGGCAGGGAAACCATTGCCGACATTTGAGCGATAAAGGAACAAATGGAAGTCAGGATGGATAACCGGAAAATCGGAATCCGCAACAGGTCGAGCGGCAATAGAGGAGTAGTCTGTGTGAGTTGCCGGCGCACATAGTACGTGCCTACCACTGCCAATACAACCAGTTGGATGAAAAGGAAATCCATTTCCTCGTGATGGGCGAATCCGTCCAGCGTATATATAAGCAGGCCGAAGGTAACCGCATTCGCTATGGCGCTGATATAATCGAATTTGCGTTTCGAGCGTTCCTCCTGCCTTGGCAGATGTTTGATGCCGAGAAACAATGCGGTAAGTCCTAACGGAACATTAATAGCAAATAACCAGTGCCAGCTGGCAATAGAAAGAATACCGCTCGCCACAGAAGGCCCGGCGGCAGCCGATATGGCAACGACCATCGCATTAATCCCCATTCCCCGCCCAATCTGGCTCTTCGGATAGATATAACGTAGCTGTGCCGTATTCACGCTGGTGATGGCAGAGGCACTGAACCCCTGAAAAATACGGGCGACGGTTAGCGTCCAAAACGAATCGGACAAGGCACAGATCAATGAAGTGATGCAAAACAGGCCGATACCCGAAAGAAAGACTTTCCGGTAACCGATGATTTCACCCAAAGCGGAAAAAGACAGTAGCGATATGACGATGGCCAGCTGATAGCCGTTGATAATCCAGGTGGTTACAGCGGGAGAAGTCCCAAAATCATGCGAAAGCGTGGGTAGTACGATATTGACGATGTTAATATCCAATACCGACATACAAAGAGCGAATCCAACGGACACCACCGCCCAAATACGCTTAGGCATCGGCAATCCGTCGGTTTCCTCTATTTTTTGAGTTGAATTTATCGATTGTACCATAAAAACTTATTCTTGTAAGTAGTCATTCTTTTTTCACCATAAAGCAACGCAGGGATGCAAACACAAACACCACCGACTACAAAAAAAGCACCGCGTTACTCCGTGATGAAAAATGATTCACTTGGTTTCGTAAAGGTAAACAAAACAATGGTACAGGTGTTTTTGTTTCCTTTGAAAAATAAGTTTTTTTAGTGGAGAAAAGTCGTTACTTCAACTTCAAGATCCGTTGATTACTGCTTCCCCTGAACTCCAGATACGGAGAGAAAAGAGCCTGCTCGAAGCGTCCGTCCACCAACACATCTATATAATCAAGAGCAGCACTCAAGCGGGGCTGTGCCTTGATTTCTTCGTAGCTATATCCTGTATAGCACCACACATTCATCCCCGTCTCCTCTTTCACCCGTTTCAGTAAAAGCAGAAACTCCTCCGGATGGAAGAACGGATCACCACCGGAAAAAGTAACACCGTCCAGCAAAGGATTTGCCTTGATTTCACGGATGATGGACTGTATTTTTTCTTCCGTCAACTCTTCCCCCGCCCTCGGATTCCAGCTCTCCGGGTTGTGGCAACCAGGACAGTGATGGGAACATCCGGCAAGATAAATAGAGTACCGGATGCCTTCACCATCGACAATCGTTTCAGGATAAGTTCCTAATAAATTCACTTCTACAGGTGTTTTACGCGGTCTTGTTCTTCTGCCCGTTTAGCAGAGTTCCAGGAACTCAAATCGCCTGTCAGGTAACCGGTTATACGGCGCATACGAAGGATGCTTTCACTCTGGCACACCGGACATTTATCGAAGATAACCCCTTTGTAACCACAGTTATGGCAAGTATCTACCGGGTGATTGATAGAGCCGTAGCCAATCCCCTCGTCGTGCATCACTTTCACAATCTTGGCGATGGCACGTACATTCTTCTGTGCTTCACCGTCCAGTTCTACATACGTGATATGTCCGCCGCGCGTAATGGCGTGGAACGGAGCTTCACGCTTGATTTTCTCAACGATGCTGATCGGTTCTTTCACGTCTACGTGAAAAGAGTTGACATAATAGTCGCGGTCTGTCACTCCGGGGATTTTTCCATATTTCCGACGATCCATTTTAGTGAAACGTCCCGAAAGTCCTTCGGCAGGAGTAGCCAGAACGGAGTAGTTCAGGTTATATTTCTCTTTATATTCGTTTACCACTTTATTCATTTCCATCACCGCTTCATACAGCGTGTCCCATGCTTTCTGGTTGTGGCCGTGACCTTGTCCGTAGAGAGCCACCATCGCGTTGTGTCCGCCGATAAATCCGATACCCAGCGTACCGCTGCGCAATGCATCACCCACCTGTTCATTCGGGTTCAGCTCACCGCCGCCTTTCCACACATTATTTCCCATCATGAACGGGAACTGACGTGCCAGGGCCGTACGCTGATACTGATAACGCTCGTAAAGCTGATCGGCTACAAGCACGGACATTTGGTGTACGGATTCGATGAAAATTTCTTTTGCCTTCTGTTCAATGGCATCCTTGTTGCGTTCATCCTCTATCAGGTTTTCCGCCTTGATGCGGGCTTCAATCGCCAGTCTCGGCATATTCAGCGTAGTGAATGAAAGATTGCCACGACCTAAAGAAGATTTTTCTCCTGCCACGTTTTCAAAGACACGGGTGCGACAACCCATCGTCGCCAATTCGTAGATGTAACGTTTCGGATCGTCCGCTCTCCATTTCTCGTTCTGATTGAAAGGTGCGTCGAGGAACATGAAGTTCGGGAACAATGCTTTCGCCGTAGTCTGGCAAGCCTTCAACAGCAAGTCGAAGTTGGGAGCCTCGTAACGGTCGGTCATTGCCTCTTCGATATTTTCCGCTTTCATTGCTTTCTCAAAGTCTTTTTCCGAGTAAGAAACTCCGTCTTTCACCTTGAAAATCTGGATCGGGAATACAGGCACCTCACCTCTTGTACCCAATCCTTCAATGGTAGCTTTCAGCAATTCTTCGATCACCATGCGGCCTTCGGCAGAAGTGTCCGTACCGTAGTTGATGGAGCTGAATACCACCTGATTACCGCCACGTGAATGCATCGTGTTCAGGTTGTGGATAAATCCTTCCATGGCCTGATGGGTATCTTTGCGAGTCTGCTGATAAGCTTTCTCAACGATACGGGCAAGGTGTTCCTTATCTATAATAATCTGTAAAGCCACCAAAGCAATGCGCAATGTTTCGCGTTCGGCTTCAGTAGTCTTGATAGACGGAAGATATTCTTTAATCAATGTGCGGATGGATTTCTCATCGGCCTGATTTCCGTTTTCCATGGCGACATAGAAATTGATGAACGATGCCAGATGCTTGCGGAAAGATTTGGCCACACCTTTTGCCATGAAGAAATCGAAAGCAGGAATTGCCTGTCCGCCATGCTGCTCATTCTGATTCGTCTGGAAAATAATAGTAGCCAACGTAGCATAACTCTGGATGCTTTGCGGGGTACGGATACTACCGTTCTTGGTGCGAAAACCACGTTCAAAGAGGTCATCCATATCATATTGGATACAGGTCGTCGTCTTTGTCGGATAATAATCCAAGTCGTGAATGTGAATATCTCCCAACTGGTGCGCTTCGGCAAAACGTTTCGGCAACAGGTATTTATACGTATAATCTTTGGTTACTTCGGAAGCGAACGTCATCATCTGTCCGGCAGGCGTGTGACTGCTCATGTTGGCATTGCTCAAGTTGACATCGTTCTTGTCGATAGCAACGATGCCGTCCATCACTTGCTTCATCTGGGTTTTCTTATCGCGCTCCGTATTCCGCCATTCGCGATAAATAATATATTTCTTCGCTACTTCCGGGCGTACTTTCATCAACGACTTTTCTACTAAATCCTGAATCTCTTCTACGGTAATAGTAGGAGTAGTAAACTGACTGATTACGTTCATAGTGATGTCAGCCACCAACTGCTGCTCATCCTGAATACCTGTTGCACTGAATGCTTTACTAATTGCATTCTTGATCTTACTGATAGAGAAATCTTCTCTCTTACCATCACGTTTGATGATACAAATTTCCGCGTAGTTCATAACTTTAACTCCCGAAAGTTTAAATTTAAAATATTGATAACTAAAAGAAAAAGTTCCGGCAGGTCTTCTGACTTATCCCTCCCTCGCAACACCTTCCCACACCGACATCGATGCAGTGGCTTATTGTGCGGATTCTTAGAGAATTACAGCAGCGGGTACTGTCGCCGATTTACACAGCGTTCCCTCATTGACTAAACCTCTTTTAGCTCCGAAACCGGATACAAAGATAGAAGATAATCTAATAGCTTGGTTAGCTTTTAACATTAAATTTCGGGAAACATTTCTTTCTCGCTGATACAGAAAGTTTTCCAAAACGGAAAACTTTTTTCTGATTTTAACGTGGATAATATTCCAATTCCGTTTATTTCACCCAAAAGACATATATAGTTTTTAGCTACTTCACTCTTAGCGAAAAAAGAATGTGTGTAAAAGTCTCCACAACTATCTTTTGCTTCATAAGTTACAGACTATTTTTCACTTTCGACCAAACCTTTCTTTCCGATAAAATGAAAGAAATTATAATTTTTCGATTTCTTCTTTCGAAAGCCCGGTAGATTTTATGATAATATCGTCAGCCACTCCTAATTCTTTCAAATTACGAGCTGTTTCTTCTTTACCTTTTTGCAAGCCTTTCTGTTCAGCAAAGTCCAACGTATTAAAATAATCGTTATAAACTTTCCATTCTTCTTCATACTGGGCTCTTTCCTCCTGGGTCATATTTGCTTTGGAAGCCAACTTTTCAAGTCGCTCGAAGACGGCCTTGCGAGCCTTGAAAGGCATCCGGTCAAGTGTATCCATATGCTTTAGTATATAAATCCAGCGTTCAAAATCATTTTCACATTCATCCTCCTCTTTGTTGAAGTTCGGCAGTTCGATAAAAATCTGCCGGAACTTGTTGCTGAAGAGCTTCCCCGTATCCCTGTCAGAAAGAACGATATCCGTTCTGATTTTAGAGGGCATATCCTTGTCCATCACGAAATTCATGAAGAACACTCCGTACACGGCATCCAATTGAAAGTTCCAAACTCCCCTTTTCGCCTGCTGCGTAATGGCCCTAGAAAGATAGAAGAGGGCACGATCTTTAAAGTAAGGCTGTTCCCGGTTCTGCATTTCTACGATAATACGTTCACCGGTATCGGTTACGCAATAGATGTCGTAGATAAGACCTCGTTCTGTTTTTACTTCCGGCTGCTGTTCACTGTTAAGGAACTGAATGTCGGTAATCACATGCTCTCCTACGAGCAAATCGTTCAAGAAGTCGATTAACAACTCCTTTTCTACCTCTCTGCCGAATAAAAACTTAAAGCCAAAATCGGTAAAGGGATTGATAAATCTTCCCATTATATGCTGTGTCTCAATTACAAAACAAAGATAGAGTTTTTTTGTTGAATACGGTCAAGAATAGAAAAAAATAAATGGGTACAAAAAAAGAAGCTGCCTCATTCATCGGGAGACAGCTTCTTCATTTGAACCTTGAGCCTTACTTTACTTTCACTTTATGAGTTGCTCCACGTTTGTTACCGGTTCCGTGAGCTATGTGCGGGCGGCACGTTTCGTTTTTTTTCAGGATCATTTTTTTACACGTACACTAATCTTTTTCCGTCTTACTGCTTCTCCGATGACGGAACCGCAGAACAGCCTCAAGAATGTCTAACAACTTTTCCAGTAATAATTTCATTCGCTTTTCTATTAAGGTTGATAATCTATTTTATATCGGTCGAAGTGCAACCATCAGCTATACCCGATTCGCGGCTACTGATAAGTCTATCAATAAGCTTTAGTTTGCCTGACAAACTTATCAGTTAATCCCTACGGATTCAGCTGCCAGCTGCACTTCCGGTCAAGCGGCCGGGTCCGGCGCTTCTCCTCCTCCGCCACCGGGTTCGTCGCCGTCATCCGGGTCTTTGTCAACGACATCGTCGGCCACAAACGAACCCGCTACATCCTTGATGTGCACAAACTCCACTCCGGTGGTCAATGCGCGGGTAGCACTTCCGTTAGCGGCACGGGTGTATTCAGGGGTAAACTGACAACGCAATGAAGTGATCTGCGAACTGCTGACTTTACTCTCCAACTCCACTCCTTTTCCTCCTGCTTTGGCAATCATTGTAAATGTTCCCAAGCCTTCGAGGCGCACCGTGCGGCTGTTGAGCAACTGTTCGCGCATCACCGACATCAGGTTACGAATCACGTTATGAACATCACCCGCCGTCAGCGAGGCTTTTTCTGCAATCAATTCCGCCATTTTCTGCGTATTGACCATTTTCCCGAATTTCACCAGACGGGGATAATAAAGTTTCTGTCCTTCCTTGTTGGCAAGTGTTGCCTGATAAGGTTTGTAAATTAATGGCATACTGTTTTCCTTTCTTTTTTGATTGATGAATAAATAACTACTGTTTGTAACCGATTACGAAGACAAAAGTACACGAAGAGAAAAAAGCAGGGAAACACGATGTTACAACCCGTCGCAAGAGAGAACAGACAAACACAATTTGATACGATTCATGCCTACAAAGGCTTCTGTACAAAACAGAACCAACCGACATAAAAAGGCGTACCTTTGCATGAGTTCATACAAAATAAACCTCTAAAAAACAGTCAATATGAAAACAGAAACAACTCCAAAAGCAGAAACAGAGAGCCGTACCCGCATACAAGCCTATAGCAAAAGCCAGTTGGCCGGACTTTACCTACCTCACATACAGTCCGCCTCGGCACGACGCACCCTCCGTAGTTGGATTGCCAAGAACACTGCACTGCAAGCCGCACTCGCTCAAACCGGATATAGTGAAAAAGCCATCCTGCTCACTCCGGCACAAGTAAGGCTGTTCTTCAAGTTTTTAGGAGAGCCCTGAAACGACTCTTTTACAAAGAAAATATCATTCGGAGAAAGATAAAGCCAAACAAGGCAAGAAAAAAGGCAAGCCAAAGCAAAGCGGACATTTCATCACAGATCACGCGAATCAAATTATAACTTGCTGATTGCTGTTATAAAGAGTCCAAGATAATCTGTAACGAACTGTCCGCTCATTATATAAAAAAAGGATTATATCATTCCGGAGTACCTTCTCCCGACGGCTTCATCAAATCGGCTGTAACCTCCGCTTTAAAACGGACACCGTCGTGAAGCCGCAGATTCAATTTGACAGTAACATTCTCATCGTTGTTACGCTTCACATAAAACGTTCCCGTCACCCTTTTATATTGGGAATAATAATAGAACGGATCTTCGTAAATAAAGAAATACTGGTCGTTTTGGTACAAGGTCGATGCATCCACCACTTGCCCCTCCCAATACATACCCAGAGAAAACAAAAAATAAGTACTAGTTTTCCCGTCCTGTATCTTTTCCGGAGAAAAGATACAGGTAAAATAACCACCGTCCATAGTAGCCTCACCGGACACGATCCTGTTCGCTTCCCCCCGGAATGAATAAGTACCGATGGAAGGCAATTCCTCCACATCCGGACCGGGATTTACCGGATCATTATCTTTATCGTCACTACATCCGGCAAAACCCACCAGAAGCAATCCCGATAAAACATATAAATTTAAATATTTCAATAAGATTTTCTTCATGAATACACTTCATTAAATCGTCACTCTATTACTGTCACCGCACCTTTATAGTAGCCGGACAAACTGGCATCGCCATATTTCTTAATACCTACCACTTCAAAAGTCATTTCAACTTCATTGCCCTGAAGAGACACCGAAGTCCGGCCTCCCAGAGCCAGATTGCCCAATGTGGTATTAGCCCGACTGTAAGTCACTCCTTCATACGTAATCGAGATTTTCACATTTTCATCATCACCGGAGAATCCGCGGAGCACTCCATCCAGCATTGTTTTCGAAAGACGCACCACTGCATCCGCTGCCGACATTCCCGCCACAGTAGTGATACCTGGTTGTCGTGAAAGGTAAATAACACAAATATCCGCATCCGTCTTATCTATCACCACAGACTGGATAGTGACCGGAGTACCGTCCGCCCCTAAGCGATATTCATTCGGGATCGTCGTATCATACACCGCGAAAGCACCGTTATAGTTACCTGATATTTTAAGGCTATTATCACCCAAATATTTGAGGTTAAGCGTCAATGAATATTCATTATCCGCTGATTTCGATACACTGAACGTACCTGCCGCATCCTCCAGGTGACCTTTGGATATTTGTATTCTTTCTTCGTCATACGGGCTATAATAAGTAAACTCAAAAGCCAGATTGGTATCTGTAATATCCACCTCCTGCCCGTTAAGTCCTGCATTCGGAACAAAAAGGCGCACATAATACGAGTTTACATTTTCCAAGTCCGCAGCAGATGAAATTCCCGACGGAGTGAGATACAACGCTACTCCTGCATCTGTCTTTTCATAGAAAGTAGCTTTGATGTCACGCGTTTTTTCTCCGTTCAACGTTAATATATTCGTCGTACTCTGCTTAATTTCAGAATAAGCACCCTCATAAGAACCTTCGAACTTTTCACCCGAAAGCAAAGTAAAGCTAAAAGTTACTTTCACATGATCGTCCGTCTTTTCTACTTTGAACTTACCTGCCGAACATATTTCAGACCATCCATAAGGCTCCACCGCACCCAGATCGTCAGCTCCCAATTCTGTCATATTATAGAAAGCATAATCCGTACCGTCATAAGACGTGATATCCAATACCTGTCCCAACATATCCGGATTGATTCCGATCATCAGGAACTCCGTGTCCGACATATCTTCCACCGTTGTCACTCCCGCGTCCGGACTAAGATAAAGGTATTGAATCCCTCCGATGACAGTAGCCACCGCCGATTTCAACGGACGCACTTCACTTCCGAAAGAAAATTCACTGGGCAACTTTGCAGGAGCCTTGTAGCTACAACCAGCCTCCCCTGTAAACTTACCGCCACTTTTCAGCGTACAATCAAAAGTAGCTTTCACAGCCGATATCTCATTCTCACCCGGAGTCATCGTCAAAGTGATCTTGCCTTGCGTCAGCACCTCTTCCCATTCGTAAGGGTCCACGGCTACAATAGCCTCACCATCGGCATCCATGTAATAAAGCACATAATCGTCACCTTCAGAGCTGCCTACCGTAACCGGACTGCCCACCAGACTCTTATCCACTCCCAGCATCACATATTCCTTTCCGCTATTCATAAAGTCTTCAAGCGTTTCCAAACTCTGCAACGGACTCATACACACATACACAATGCCATCCTGTTCAAAACAAGACACCGATTTAGCTTGTATCGTCTTATCCTTATACGTATACGTATTCACTGTTTCCACAGGTTCCAGTTCCGGCTCCGGTTCGGGATCAGTGGCCGGATCATCGTCACTACATGCCACAAAACAACTCATTGCCAACATGAATAAGAAAAAGGAAATAAATCTAGTTTTCATATTTCTCGTTTTTTGGGTTAATTATAAAATCGCGTTATTAGTAAAATGATGCCATCCACCCGTGTTTACTGCGGACGATAATCAAATACGGTAATAGGAGCATCCTGCGAATAAGTGGTACGTACATGATTCGGGTGTTCCTTATCACAGTCAATAAAATCTATCGTCAGCGTGTGTTTGTCACCGTCGCGTGCCACAGTCATGGTTCCGCCGTCTATGCGTGCATATTCTTTCATGGCTCCGTTCTGAAGTTTCTCATACCAGGTTCCTCCCGGATAAGTAAAGCCGTTAGGATAGCCCGAAGCTATGTTTCCCGGTTTCAGCAACTCGCGCGGGATACCATATGATTCCTTATCACGCGCCACCACCGTATAAGTACCTGCCGGAATACCCTGTGTTACATCCGTAGCCCATTCCACGAAAAATTCCACCTTCAATACTCTTCCATTACCGGCCGGCCAAGTGTCGACAAGACTTATACTCTCTTCCGCCAGATAAAGCTCGACTACCCGGCACGACTCATCTTGCAGATAATAAGAATCGCCCTTATCCTGCAGGCGGGCTTGCGTCCATCCATTCAGTGCAATATCGGTGGTCAGCGTAGAATTAGGAGTTTCATCCTTGCTTTCGTGACGGTCGATGGTGATTACTTTTCCCGTATAGGTGAAATAACGTTTCAAGGAAAGATCGCCCACCAATGTTCCGCTAATCGAATATTCACCACCGGACAGCCGTTTCACCGTCATTTTACCACCGGAAAGCAAATCGGCATCGACACTCGTAGAGTAAGATTTCACATCACCGTAGAAAGTTCCGGCAGGAATATCCACCTTTCCGGTCGGGAGATCGATTTGATTCATATATCCGAGGTTGAATGTCCATTCATCAAACGTGTATCCGTTCAATGCTGCATCAAAAGTGCCTTCAGGGAGCGGAAATTCCGTAGCTTCCGAAGCAAATGGCGGGACATTCAGGCTGAACGCCATGATCTTGCCCGGTCCTATCGGATTACCAGTAGCATCTACTTCCATATCCGTATAAAGCGTCAATACAAAATGATCTGTGCCCACTCCGTCTTTATCTCCCCAGTACACCAGGTTGGAGTTGACAAACTCCACCACTTCCGGCGCCGGGTTTACGTCTTCTCCACCGGGTTTTCCTCCCTCCGGATTTTCGGCGTCATTGTCACTGCAAGCGGTCAACACCCCCACAGACGCAACAGCGAACAGGCAGACACCCAATAACTTCATTATTTTCTTATCCATATCAGACTGATTTATATATTTTACATCATTGAAAAGAACTTCCGTAGCGACCGGGAATCATAAAAAAGGCGGAGTAAGCTCGGGAAAAGGATTCCCATTCTTCGCACGAGTATCCCCGCCTGTCATATAGTAAAGTTAAATTAAGAGAGAATTAGTAAATTCTCATTCCGTTTCACAACGGTAGTTCTTTTCTTTATTCATCAATGTTATGTTCGTTTTATCTGAAAAGTGCAATATCCGGGAAAAGGATACAATCTTTCAGTGTCCCGGTCAGGAACTGCTGTCCGTCAAACAATGCTATCGCCAGGTAGCATCCGCTTTCCGGTGCTCCGGTCACGTCCTGAAAACTGACTCCGACAGAACCGTCCTGATAAAGCACAGGAGCGAAACCGAAATTTCCTTTCGAATAAATATTGGAAGAAGCCGCTACAGAAAAGCCGTACAGGGTTTGCAAAACAACACCTGCCCCATCATCCGATGTTCCGTCCGATACTCCACCTGACGTTCCGTCCGAAGCGCCTTCTGCCACCTCATCCGCAACTTCTTCCACGACCGTAAAGTCTTTCTGTGCCGCACCGATAGGAACCACAAACGATCCATTTTCATAGGTAGCCTGCAATGAAATCGTAGCCTTTGCGGGGTCTTTCAGATATTGCGCTGCCGGAGTATTTGCCAACGACATCTTAATGGTATATCCCTCGCCATCGACATTCTTCGAAATTTCAGTAGCCGACAAGGGATAGGCGTTTTCGATATTCTTCGTATCCCATTTCACATAAATCCGGCTATTTCCCCACACTCCAAGCAGGTCCGTCGCTTCATACTGGTAGACGTAGTAAAGGAACTTCCGCCCCTCATTGGTGCTGACCAATAACTGGCAGGCACGGGGATTTCCGGTTTTGTTCTCTTTCAACACAAGCAAGAAACCATCTTCTTTTGAAGCAGCCGGCACCTCCACCCAGTCGATTCCCCGCTGCACGCTCACTTTGAAATCAAACGAACTATTCACACGTACAATCGTCTGTGAAGGAGCATTTCCGAAGCGTATCACCTGCTGGTCGGAGTCGGGAGCAAAAATATTTCCCTCCTGCGTCACTACAATTTTCTGTTCGCTATTACCATCGCTCACGGTCACCTGCGTGGCACGTGACGTATATTCATAATTGGCTCTGGCAAGCAAAGTTATCTTTTCGTTTGTCACTTCGATTACCCTGCACCAGTCCGCACCCGAAACGGCAGTCAGTTCTCCGGTAGCCTGCAAAGCCACTTCCACCGTTCCGCCTCCGGCTGCCAGATCGACGTCCGCATTCATGATGCGGAAGCCTTGTGCCGTTTCATCGTTTTCCTTGTCGCACGCTGTCATCAGCAAACAGCACGCAGATAATAACAGTATAACTAACTTATTCATCATATCATTCTTCTATTGTTTTTTTAATCAACCTGATTGCTGCAACTGCATCCGTGTATCCCATGAAAGAGGCCTCCTCATCCTGCGAGTCGTACACACCGAAGATAAATCCGGAGATTTCACCCATCCACACTCCATTGTCCACCAGATAAATGCCGTCGGTGGTAGGATAACTGATAAGACCGATTGCCGAACTGCGCAAAACATAATCATTCATCAAATCCCACATAGCCAGATACACGTAACCTCCCTGTACTTTCTTCAAAAATTGCGGCAAGATGGAAAGTCCGCCACGCGGCTTGTCATAAGTTACCAGAATGTCATATTCGAGTCCTTTGAGCCAATAGCTCTTGCCGTCCTCGTCCTTCACCAGTTGAATCTCCTGCGAAGCCACTTCCATCTGGTTCGTCGCATCGTTCAGACGATAAAAATCCATCTGGTAAGTGCCTGGATAATAGTCGTAACTTTGATACCCGGCAGTATAGACACCCGCCAGTTTCACCTCCGTAGCTCCTTCGTCGGTACAAACAAAGCTGATCTCCTCGTTCTTCCAGACAAAATTCTGCATGGTTTGTCCGTCTATCGTCACCGGTTCGTGAAAACGCATTCCGTCGGTGGTAAACATAAAAGGTACGGTTTTCTGATGCACCTTTCCAACTTCGTCATAATAGGTCACAATGAACGTATAGTTGCTGCGTAGCATTTGCCCGGTGTAGAGTCCGTCCATCCGCAGGTCGTATTCATAAAAGAAAGCATCGTCTTCCACTTTCTTTATCCGGGTGAGATATTGCTTCCACGTCTGGTCGGCAGAAAAAGCCTTCATCACGATGCGGTTGCCATATTTCTTGCCTTTCAGTTCGATACGGTCGGCGGTGGCATCGGAGATCACGAATTCGTAGTCGCCTCCGAGCGTTCCGTTCGGGTCGTCGGCCATACTTCCCTGTGGTTGACCGAAATAATGCACCAGATAATTGTAGGTATCGAAAGACAACATCGTTGCCTGCTCGGACTTGACGCTATAAAGCGAACTGACCGTCTCATCCGCTCCCGCTATCTGCGAAGCCATCGTCACCCGCTGGCCGTCGAACTTGCAAAGCAGGGTAATACCTCCCAGCGAGTAGTCCTTACCGACGTAATATTCCATCACCCATCCGTTGGGTGCTGCTTCCAGCAGTTCGCTGCAACGCTTCACATCGGCCGTGGCACGGTTGGCAGACGAATCGTCAAAATAATCTTCTTCCTGAAAGAGGCACGACTGCAAACCCAGGCAGACAAGGGCCAACAGGAAATATATCGTTCTATTTTTCTTCATCATAATAATGTGTAATTAAATAATCATCCAATCGTCAATCAAAAAAACAAGAGGTGACCGGCACTTATTGAATAGTGCTCAAGTCAATTTCGGTAATCTCCTGCTGGCGGCGCAGCACGATTTTACGAAGTTCGTTGAGGTCGATCCCCCATGTGTCGCGCATATAGTTATAGACAATCGTGAATTTCTTGTTGATGATGGCAGCGCCCGATTCTCCGGCTGCCGTCATCATATTGTCCCAGTAGGCCTGCGTATGTGTGACGTACATGGCTATATTTTCCACAAAATCCTCGTTGGACTGGCTCATGGCATAAGCCGTCACGAAACCGTCGGACCAGGCCACATCGTCCGTGCGGGGCATGGCACCCTGGGCGGTCATGTAGTAATACCAGTCGGCTCCCACGTATTTTCCTTCCGAGATGCGGTTGAAAGAAGGGTCGAAATTCCGTTTCTGATGCAGGATATGGGCAAATTCATGATGCATCGTTTCAAAATAATACTCGTTGAGCTTTTCGATATTGTTCTTCTTTATGTTGAGGTCGTTCACGTTATAGAGGGTGATTTTCTTCCCGCCTTCTGCCGTGCCGAGCACCATGTTACCGCTACTTTCGTAGGCGGGCGATCCGATGAGGTGGAATGTCTTGGGTACGTAGACACGGAGAAAATCCATTCCTGCCAGTTCGACGTAAGCGTCCATCCAGACGTGTTTGATGATTTTCGACAGTGCCACCGCTTTGTCATAGTCGGCGGGCACGAGGTTGTATTTATGATCGCTCTCGATATCCTTCATGCGGTACATGAAGTCGATGTTATAAGGATAGGTGTAGTTGTCGAGCAGCCAGTAATCGAAAGCATTTCTCTCCAGAGGTTCGGTAGAGAAGATGCTGTTCGCGGTGTCTATCTCGTCGTTATTGTTGCAAGCCCCCAGGCAGACTGTGGTGAGAGCAAGCAAAGAGTAAATGATCTGTTTCTTCATAATTTTCACTTTTTTCTCTGTTAGTTTCTTCTCGGGTTAGGTTGCATTCCCGCCACGATCACGTTTCGCGGAATCTGGATGGCACGGCGCAGGTCGTTCGGCGGCATTTCGTCGGTGACACGTTGAGTAGCCATGTTGCGACGGTAAATCATAATACCGTACCGTTTGATATCGGGCCAGCGCATCCCCTCGTGCAGGGTAGTGACACGGCGTATGTGCAGAATACAGTGAAGAATATTTTCCTGCATCCCTTCCTCGATAGTGAAATCGGGAGCTAGCTGTTTCTTGGGCGTCTGTTGCGTGAAAGGCGTGTAGAAATTCATTTTATCATAATACGCATTGATCTGGTCGGGTGTCAGGGCCGATTTGTTGCGGGTGTAGGCACGTTGCCAGCTCGTGATGTCGGCAGCCGACTGGGGGTACATTTTCTTCAACGCGTATGCTTCGGCACGGCAAAGCAGGGTTTCGTCCGTTGAAAACAATACCGGCATATAATAAAGGTAGCCGCCATCATAAAGTCCGCTCTTGCGCAGGATGCTGGCTACAAATCCGGTGGTAGAGAAAGGTTTCAGATACAAATAATCCGAGCTGCCCCACAGTCCTGCAGAAAGACAGGTTTCGCTGGTGGCGAGCGTTTGGTTGTGGAAGTAACGCGGGCCTACCAGGTAGTCGCTTCCGAGTGCGCCCCAGTTGGAGACGGTGCTGCTTATCAGCAGGTTCGCCTCATTGGAAGAAGCAATATACGCATCTGCCTGCACATTTCCGTTCACGGAAAGATTGCTCAATGCTTCCCAGTCGCGGAGCAGGTCGTCGGGGTTGCTGCCCAACACACGGGTGGCAAAGTCAATCACCCGGTCGCAGTTGGAGAAATCGGGTTTCATATAATAAAGGTAGAAACGGGCGGCAAAGGCATAGGCGGCCTTGCGGGTGAAATGGTATTTGGGGACGGAATATCCGTCGTCCGAAATCAGTTCCACTCCCTCCAGGAGGTCACGCTCCACTTTCCGGTACACTTCTTCCAGCGTGCCGCGCTCGTAACGGGGAGACACGGTGGTTTCCACGTCTTCCATATAGGGGATTCCCAACGATTCGGAGGCATGAGTGTCATAAGCATTGCAGAAGATAGTTGCCAGCATGAAATGGCAGTAGGCACGGCACACCAGTGCTTCACCGCGCTGCGGGTTGAGCGATGCCGGATTTCCTTTCTCCTCTATCGCCTTGAGTGCCATGTTGGCGGCTGAAATTGCACCGTAATAACCTCCCCAAAGGGAATTGGGTGTGTCCTGATATTCCTCTTTGGTATCTTCCCAGTTGTAACATTCCTTTTCGGAAAGCTGGTAGTAACCGTAGGTGGGGCCGCTATCATCGGAGTTGTCGCTGTAGAGTTCGAACAGTTCGTTGGGCGATACGTCGGGATAGGCCGATACAAGCAGTTTGGCTATTTTCTGGTCGGTGTTCAGTTCCGTGCGGTTGTCCGGTGTTTTGTCCAGAAAATCATTGCAGGAAACGGTAGTCAGACCGGAAGCTGCGGTGAGCAGCAGCACAGGGAGTATATGGTTTATTTTCGTCTTCATCTATCGTATATTTTTTCGGGTTCTCTATTGGGGGTTACAATCACAGTCCCAGACGCAGGGTGAGGGTAAACTGACGCGGAACGGGGGATGCCACCCCTCCGGTGTTCACAAATTCGGGGTCCTGCCCGTTCAACTTCTTGTCGGCGTAGATCAGGAAGAGGTTGGTAGCCTGCAACTTGAGCGACAGGTTGGATATTTTGGCAGGAGCGATCCAGCTTCTCGGGAACTCATACATCAGTGATATTTCTTTCATGCGGATAAAATCGCCTTTGGCGATGCGCTCCGTAGAATAGTTGTAGGCGTTGTAGGCAAGATAAAGCGATGTATTCGTCCTATATTGCGGGTCGCTAAGTATCACCGGGATATTCGTTCTCGCTTCGTCGCCGGAAACAGTCCAGCGGTTTTTGAATTCACGCGGCATGGCGGTAAGGTCGGAATATTTGTAGTTGAACACCGGGTTGAGGCGGACTACGTTGCCGAAAGAGTAAGTCATAAAGACATTTAGTTTGAAGCCTTTATAGGTGAATACATTACCGAAACTTCCCGTGACGGTGGGATCGGTAGGACCTTCGTATTTCAGGTAATCCAGTTTTTCGCGTTCCTGGAAGTTGATGCTGGTGCTAGTCACTTTTCCGTCGATGAGGTATTGCGGAATACCGTCTTCATCAAGTCCCGCAAAAGGGATGGAGAAGAGTCCGCGCACGGGGTATCCTTCGCGGGCAAAGCCGTTGCCGGAAACGAGTTCCATCATACTTGTGAGTCCTTTCAGCTGGGTGACTTCGTTCTTGGCATAGGAGAAGATAAAGTCTGTGTTCCATGAAAAATCATTCGTGCGGATGTTGCGGGTGGAGAGCGTAAATTCCACACCGTGAGATTTCATGGTGGCTACGTTGGCATATTTGTTGATGACGCCGCCTACTCCCTGTGTGGGGACTACACCGATCAGGTCGTAGTTGTTACGCTGGTACCAGTCGGCGGAGAAGTTGATGCGATTTTCGAGCAGGCCGAGGTCGATGCCGATGTTCAGCTCATGCTTTTTCTCGTAAGTGAGTTCGCTGTTCTCGATGTCATCGATATAAAGTCCCGTTTCCTGAATGTCGGTAAAGGGGCGGTAGGGCGAGAAGCTGCGGATGATGGCTTGCGAGTTGGTCACTTCCGCCGGGCCGCGGTCGGCGGTGAGGGAGTATGAGGCTTTCAGTGTCAGGTTGGAAAGGGTGGGTTGCAGCGCTTTGAAGAAAGATTCTTCATGCACGTTCCAGGCACCGGACAGGTTCCATGTGGGTAGCCAGCGGGATGAACGGCTGCGTCCCATGCGGTTGGTTCCTTCATAGCGGAAAGTGCCGTTGAGAGTGTAGCGTCCGTCGTAAGAATACGTGGCGTTGAAGAAGCTGGCTATACTCCGGGTTTCGGAGTGTCCCAGGCTGTAATAGCGCGAACCGGATTCGATGCCGTTCTTAAAGAACTGGTAGATGTAGGACGGAATTTCCCCCATCGAATATTGCATTCCCCAGCCTTGGAAAGAGGAATATGTTTTTTGAAGGCTGTTCACTTCCATTCCGGCAAAGAAGTTGGTGATGTGCTTTTCGGCGAAAAGATGATTCCATGAGAGTGTTCCACGGAAATCGAGTCCCAGCATACGGCGGTCCTGACGCTGGTAGATACCGCCTTCGGGCAGCAGGGTGATAGGCAGGGCGTATGGGTTGTCGGGGTCGGTATAGAGCAATTTGTTTTGCTCGCGGATGGTGGCGTCGTCCATACCGGTGCGGTAGGCGATTGCCTGATTGGCGTCGTCGAGCACGTTGTGTTCCTGCGATGAAGTCTGGTATCTAACGGCTCCGAGGGCACTCAATTCGAGTCCCTGAATCACTTTCCACTTCATCTCGCCTTGAAATTTCACATCGACCATATTGATTTCGATGTAGTTATTGTCGAGTTCGTGGAGAATATTGAATGGGGCGTAGTTGCTGATATAGTCCACAGAGGGGTCGAGTGTGCGGCTTGTGTTGAGCGCGTATGAATAAGGGTTGATGTCGAATCCGCGGGACATCTTTCCTGATGCGATGTCGAGGGTGGAGTTCATCGTTCCCGGCGCGTTCTGCTGGCGGTAGGAGGCGTTGGATATGAGGTTGAGCGACAGATTTTTATATATATTATAGGTTGTGTTCACATTGGCCGTGTAGCGTTTCACCTTGCTCTGCTTGTACCAACCCGGATCGAGCATGGCACTCAAGGAGGCATAGAAAGAGGATTTTTCCGTTCCGGCGGTGATGCTGACGGAATGGTTCTGCGAAACGGCATTGGTGAAAAGCACGTCGAACCAGTCAGTGTTGCGCATTTCCGCTTCGCGGAGGTAAGCGTTACGGGCTTCGGTGGTGTTGAGCAGTCCGCGTTGGCCGTTACTGTTGTTGTATTCGTCGATGAGGCGGTACATACGACCGTACACTCCGGTGTCTCTGGTGCGGAAAAGGTCGGCACTGTTCAACCAGCCTTTCTGTTCCATTTCTTTGTAGATTCCCATCTGTTCCTGCGAATTCATGATATTGAATTCTTTGTAGCTGGGGATAGCACGGGTGGTGAACTCGCCCGTATAACTGATCTTGCTGACTCCGGCACGTCCTTTCTTAGTGGTGACTACGATAACGCCTGCCATCGCACGTGCACCGTAAATGGAGGTTGCCGAACCGTCTTTCAAAATTTGGAAACTCTCGATATCGTCGGAATTCAGTCCGGCTATGGCGGAACTAATCAGTGTCTCGGCATCACCGGAGGAAAGATCATCGGGACCTACGTCTATGGCGTCTTCCAGAATCACGCCGTCAACAACCCACAACGGTTTGGAACTTCCGTAAATGGAAGTGGCTCCACGCACACGAATCTTGGGGGCAGTTCCAAAAGTGCCCGAAACATTCTGAACGGAAACTCCTGCCGCACGACCTTCCAGTCCGCGACTAATGTCGGGCAAACCGTCCAGCTTCACATTATCGGCATTTAATTGTTTGGTGGCTCCGGTAAAAAGACGTTTATCCATTTTCTGCATACCGGTCACTACCACTTCCTGTAATACTTCGGAATCGGATTTCATCATTACCTTGATGGTCCCGGACTTGATGGGAACATCCTGCGACTTCATGCCGACATAGGTGATTTGCAAAGTTCTTGATGAACTCATGCATTTTCTGCCCCTCCTTCCATAAGTGCTTGAGCACAAAATATTTAATAAATATAAAAAAGAAAATACAGAAAGGGGAATAAGAAAAGCAAAAAAGGAAGTGAAACGCAAAATAAATCGTCCTTTTTTGCTTTTTATCTACTTACTGAAAAGGTAGAAAATATCTTTCATGTAGCAAACTTCAAGTCCGGCAGCAACTCTCGTCTCCCCAATTAGGGTATTAATATAAGAGACTACGGATAGAATTTCTTTCTTTGTCCAATAAACTATCTTTTTTCTACCTGCAATTATTTATTTGCAGATTATTATGTGTTATTAAACATCTTATCTACGAATTTATCCACATTTATTTATCAAAAAGATACTTATTTTCGTTTATTAATCACCAAAAAGAAATAAGAAACCGCCTTTCATGTACTTATCTTGTATTTAAGTCCTTTTGCTACAAGTATTTTGTATCGACAGCACAAATTCATATTTTTTTCATATTTTTCTTTGTTTTTCTAAAAAAGTGGTTACTTTTGCGAATCGTAAGATAGCAAAACAGACTATTCTACTATATAAAAACTATATGAAAAGAAAACTAACGCTGTTATTAACCTGCCTGCTAGCAGGCATTAGCCTGGCAATCGCTCAAACCTCCAGAAAGGTAATGGGCGTTGTCTTCTCCGAGGAAGACAACCAGCCCGTCATAGGAGCATCCGTTTTAGTTAAAGGTACATCTATAGGAACCACCACCGACCTCGATGGAAAGTTCGTTATCAATAATGTACCAAGTTCATCAAGAACTTGGTAATTCCCCTCCCGCTTTCCTCTATTTTCCATCTTTTTTCTTCACCTTTCCTTCCTTTTCACCAGTCTCCAGGAACAGTGTTTTATCGTCATGAAACTGAATATCTATACGAATATGATGACTATCATCAACTGTATAGCCTACATCCGCAGAATCTCCTAGAAAAAGCTTCAGAATCCAGCACAACACCTCCGGAATATTGACAATAATCGTTGCCTTTCCAATCACACAAGAGAAAAAATTAAAGATAGTTGTCCAATTTGGTATAGGACTCCGACCGTCGAAATTACACCTGTACACACGCCCCACGGACGAACGCGAACAATCCGAATTCTTTTCAACATATTTTTCTGGAATATTATTCAGTTGCCCCAACTTAAAAACACAATCAATTACTTTCTTCTTAACATCATCGTCGCTGTGACGTACACCGGTCATTTCTTTCTGACCATTTTCACTGTTAAAAACCACTTCTCTTTCTACCTTAGTCATTTTTTTACATTTTATTTAATATTTACATATAAAATTCACGACAAAAGTACAATGCTTATTTTAACATATATGTTCAAGCATGACACATTCTATATTTTTCATCCATATTTTCACAAAGAAAGAGGGTTTGGGGTACCCATTTTCTACCTTACCGGTATTATCAAGAAAATAGATGAAATAAAATCTGCCAAAGAGGAAAGAAATCACTCGTTCCAAAAGCTGTGATTTGCGCTAAAAAAGAGAAAGCATTCCTGCACTAAAAGTTTCAACGTTTCATTATGGTTCAAGCTTGGACAGCCTTTGCATTACCTGCTCTCTACCTTTGTCCCCATAATCAAATCATTAAAACGAATCAAAATGACTGAAACTGAAAAAAATCATTCCTTCCAACGGGTACAGCTAATGAAGCAAGCTGCCGTCATCCGGCAAAACAACGGTATGAACCGGCACGATGCACTCGTCACGGCTCACCGGATAGGGGCTCTCATCCGGCAGATGCATCACGGAAATGTCTGTTTCCGCTACACCAAACAGGATGGAACCATCCGACATGCCACCGGCACCCTCACCGGATATGAACATAGTTTCCACCGTCCGTATCTACCCAAACCGGAAAATACGTTCGTTGTCTACTATGATATCGAAGCCAAAGGCTGGCGCACCTTTCACGCTGAAAATTTTCTGGATATCGAAACGGACGGGCAAGACAGCAACAAGTAAAAATGAATCTGCAAAAGAACGGAATGAACGGGCAGGAACGAAAAGAATGGGAGGCGCTTTGCAGACAGTATAACGTAGATTCGCTATACGAGGCCATTCAAGGCTGCCGGGAAGAACTGGAGTTTCTGATTCATTGTGCCGAACGGCTCGAACCTCATACGGAGGAGGAGGAAGAAACGCCGTTTAACACATACAGACCACAGCGTTTCTCCGCACCAGAAAGCGCCGTTTAACAGATGGAGGAAACGCCGTTTCTCCCCGCATGATTCAGAAAAACGATTATTTTTTAACAGAGTATAATTTTATTAACATTATCAATATCAAGTATGGAAAATTGGAGATTTATTGAAGAAAACCCCGACTATATGATTTCAGATCACGGACGGGTATTGAGTTTCAAGGGCAGATCAAAGTTGATCCTTTGTGCCAAAATCATGGGGACCGGTTACGAAACTGTCATACTGCCGAATAAAGGTGTTTGTATCGAATACAAAATTCATCGTTTGGTTGCCAAAGCATTCATCCCCAACCCGGAGCAGCTGCCACAGATTAACCACCTCGATGGCAATACGATGAACAACCACGTGTCAAACCTCGAATGGTGCGATGCATACACCAATATGATGCACGCCATCCGGACGGGATTACGACGTACGGGAGTGGGATCTCATCAAACACCTTTCGCCGTTACGGATGCAACGGGGAAAGTATTGCGTGCCTACCCGTCTATGAAAGAAATGGTCAGAGAGGAACGTCTGAAGCCTGCGCACCGAAACTGGCTTATCCTCCAACTAAAGCATCCGGACCGCGTGAAACAACACGCCTTGCGTGTGCAACATCATCGGGGAGATGCTTTTATTATGGTTCAGACAAGGCCTAACCAGACCACAGTGCTTAATCGGACGACAATACCTAATCGGCCCACCATGCCTAATCAAACGACAACGCCGCCGATGGATGCTCCCTTCTCTCCGGTGCTCCATTCAGTAACAAAGCAATATTACCGCCAACTGTCCAAAGAGGAGGCTATTGCGTTCGGGGTTATCTCACGTGCCGTCTGCAAACAGGAAAGGAGGATTCTGCCATGAAAGACACGATCATCATCCACTGTTCCGCCACTCGTGCGGGACAGGATTTTACCGCTACCGACATCGACCGCTGGCATCGTCAACGTGGTTTTCGTTCTATCGGTTATCATTTCGTCATCCGTCTCGACGGTACGATAGAACCGGGAAGAGATGTTGCTCTCGACGGAGCGCATTGTACAGGTTGGAACCATCGGTCTATCGGCATCTGCTACATTGGCGGATTGGACAGGAACGGCCGGCCTGCCGACACACGAACGGAAGCGCAACGTGAAGCGCTCGTCCGGCTGGTAGAAGATTTGCGCCTTGTCTTCCCTTCTCTGAAGCAGGTGATAGGGCATCGGGACACCAGTCCTGACCTCAATGGAGACGGCATTATCTCACCTGACGAGTATATAAAATCTTGCCCCTGCTTCGATGTAAAAGCAGAATTTATTCAGTAATAATCAACCATTTACAACCAGCATTTTATCATCATGGCCCGCATTTCCAAACCCGGATTAGATTATTTCCCCCTCGATGTCAATTTTCTGCAGGACAGAAAAGTACGCCGCATCTCCTGTCGCCACCACGCGGCAGGGATTGCCGCACTCACTTCGCTGCTCTGCCTCATCTATAAAGAAAAAGGTTATTATATTTTGTGGAACAAAGACACTCTTTTCGACATCGCCCAGGAAGCGTGTTGCGGGGAGGAGGAAATGCAGGCCATCATTGATGATTGCCTGTCAGTGGGGCTGTTCGATGATCTTATATATAAGGAGTATGGCGTACTGACTTCACAGGCGATTCAGGAACAATATCATAAAATCATCACCGACAGCCGGAGAAAATATAAATTACCCCTGGAACATTTCTGGATTATCAAGGAGGAGAGTAGTGAAATAGAACCGGAAAATACGGATGACTCCGGCAAAGATGTTACAAAACCCCATGAATTTGCTACAACAATGCCACAAACAAAAGAAGAAACGGATACAGATATCAAAGGTAAACAGGAAAGGAATATGGAAAATGAAATCAAACCTGAAATAAAAAAAGACATAGAGACAGAGAGGGAAGGAAAAGACGGAAAGGAGAATGAGAGGAGCATGCCGCCCGTTCCGTCAAACAGCGTTTTTCAGGCTTCGCCTGTCGTTGTAGAGGGTTTGTCTTTGGATAAATCGATTGGAAAAGAAACGGTTTCGGAAGGGATGCAAGCGGGAGGAGGCTCGGAAGCTATACTTCTACTTAATATGCAAACTATCGGCATCCGGAACGAACAGACCGTAAAAGCGATTGTCGCCCTTGCCCGACGTAAAGAATTGGGAGGCCCCGGCGGTATTTTATGGAAAATTCTTAGTTCCCAATACCGCCCTACCCTACTCAAAAAGAATGAACCGGGTGATTACATTCTTTGGGCACTCAATCATCCGACGGAATTTGAAAACACCTACAACGGGACACTGAAAAAGCTAATCAGGGGAAGATAAAGCGGAAAAGTCTGCCTATAAACAAGGAACCTTTTATTTTTACTGCAAAAGGGATGGAAAACCAAGAATTATCGTACCTTTGTAGTACGAAGAAAAAGCCTCTTTTTTATGTATAAAGAGAAACGTCTCTTTGCAAAACATAAAAAGAAGCGACCCAAAACAATGAGTAAATTTATCAATCCGTTCACCGACTACGGATTCAAACTAATATTCGGCAGAGAAGTGTCTAAGGATTTACTAATCGAATTTCTGAACGACCTGCTCGAAGGTGAACGAGTGATAACGGACTTACAGTTTTTGAATAATGAGCAATTGCCGCTCTATCCGGAAGGACGAGGTATTATCTATGATGTATATTGCACCACGGACACAGGCGAAAAAATCATCGTTGAAATGCAGAACCGTATGCAAAGCAACTTCAAAGAACGCTCGATTTATTATTTATCGCGTGCCATCATCAATCAAGGAAGGGTAGGCAATGAATGGAAGTTTGAAATAAAAGCCGTATACGGAGTTTTCTTGATGAATTTCATTATCGACAAGAACATAAAACTCCGCACAGATGTTATTCTAAGTGACAGGGAAACAGGAGAACTCTTCTCGGATAAGTTCCGGGAAATCTTTATCGCCCTCCCTCTCTTCAACAAAAACGAAGAGGAATGCGAAACGAATTTTGAACGTTGGATTTATATATTAAATAATATGGAAACTTTAAAACGCATGCCGTTCAAGGCACGAAAAGCTGTCTTCGAGAAATTGGAAGATATCGCTGATGTGGCTTCTATGTCTCCGGAAGACAGGGAGCGATACGACAATAGCGTCAAAGTGTACCGAGATTATTTGGTGACAATGGATGCAGCTGAACAAAAAGGTGCACAAGAAACCCAGCTGAAAATAGCCCGGAACATGAAAGCCAAAGGGATAGACAATGAGTCTATCGCCGAATGTACCGATTTACCTTTAAGCATAATCGAAGGGTTATAAAGTAATCGGATTCATAAAGGCACTATGTTGTAACCAACCGTTTACGAACGAAGAAAATAAAAAGAGGTGAGCTCCCTTTGCAGGGTAGTCCACCTCTTTCTCTTCATACACAAACATTCAAATTATCAGGTTTCAGGTGTTCGTCAATATAACGGATACCGTCCATCTTAAAAAGCCCCCGCAGAAGCGTATAGTTCAACATACGCTGTACCAGGTACGGGGTGCCTTGCAAGCTGCTCTGGTAGATGACCTCCTGCAAATCCGGTGCAAAACGGTCGGGATCGACTCCGGGAAGCAGATAACCGCAAATCTTACAATGCGTCAAGACATCAATCAACTGCTGCAACCAGAAAGCCTCCTCCCGCTCGAAAGCAGCACGGTATTCCCTGTCGGCAGCAATATCCATCAGCAACTTCTTCCCCAGCGAATGAAGCAGGGTGAGATAGCCATCCACTGTGATGAAAAGTGCCTCCATGCACGAGCTGTCCATCCGTATCTGTTTTTGCTGGATCCGGCTTCTGATTCCGTTGGCAAAATCAGAAAGACAGACACGGAACAGACTCGTTTTGCTGGGAAAGAGCTTGTAGAGTGTCCGCTTCGACATCTTCATTCCCCTGGCTATATCATCCATCGTCAACCCGTCGGCACCATGCTGGTACATTTCCCGCTTGGTGTAGTCGAGTATCCGGCAACGCAGTGTTTCTGGATTCATACATACCTCCCTACATACGGCCGCCACCCAATGCCTGATACAAAGTGATTACGCCCTGGATTTCAGTAAAGCGGTTCGCCACTTGTGACAGTTGCGCGTTGAGCAACGTCTGTTGGGCGGTCAATACTTCCAGATAAGTGGTGTTGCCATGTTTCATCAACAGGCTTGTGCTCTTGGCTGCTGTTTGCAGGGAAGCCACCTGCTTGTTGTAGTAGTCGGCTTTCTCGCGGGCAGTCTGGTACTGCACCAGTGCCTCGTTCACTTCCACGCCTGCGTTCAGCAAGGTCTGTTCGAAACTAAGGCGGGCTTCCTCCTGTTGGGCTTTCGCTATTTTCAGTTGGGCGATGTTCGCTCCTTTATTAAACAAAGGCTGCGTCAGGGAAGCCACGGCGGAGGCCAGGAACTTACCCGGGTTGACAATCATGCTCCCTGCACTGTTGGTCCATCCTGCACTGCCGCTCAACGTGATGGAAGGATAGAAAGCGGCACGGGCGGCATTCGTGGTATAGAAAGCCTGTGCCAACGAAAATTCTGCGCTACGCACGTCAGGACGGTTGGCAAGCATCTGTAAGGGAACACCCACGGAGAAGTTTTCCGGCAACTGTTGATTTCCCAATTTGCCACGCTGTATTTTGTGAGGAGTTTCTGCCAGTAAAAGTGCCAGTGAATTTTCCGCCTGATTGATTTGCTCTTTCAGGTCGAGTACGGTGGTACATATATTGAAGTAGGTAGCCTCCGTCTGCGCCAGTCCGGCCTCATTCACCATCCCGGCCTTTTTCATGGCACGGGTGGCATTTACACTTTCTTTCCAGGCAGCTTCGGTAGCCACAGCTATCTCATACTGCGAATCGAGCATCAGCAAGGTGTAATACGTATTGGCAACGGATGCTACCAACTGCGTCTTGACAGCCTGTTCATATTCCTTGCTCTGTTCGTAGGCAGCTTTCGCACGACGCTTTGCTGTTGTCACCTTTCCAAAAATATCCAGTTCCCACGAAGCAGTCACGGGCAGCGAATAAGTTTGTGTAGCCTTTCCACGGTCGAAGCTGCTGGCAGCTCCTTCCGGTGCCAGAAACAAAGAAGGCAGATAAGACAGTTTGGACGTCAACAGCGTGGCTTCCGCTTCTTTCACACGCAAATGGGCAGTCTGCATATCGGTGTTGCGCAAGAGTGCCGAATCCACCAAATTCTGCAGATAAGGGTCGGTAAAGACCTCCCGCCACGAGAGGTTACCGAAGTTTGCCGTATCGGTGGCAGCAACAGACTCGCTGCCGTAAAGTCCTTCGGGAACTTCCGATACCGGTTTGTATTTATTGTAGATACCGCAACTACTCAATATAAGCGTTGCTGCGGACAGAATGATTATTTTTCTCATTAGTTCTTATTTTAATTCAGGTCTAAAACCTTTAATCATCAATTATTCTTTTCCAGCTTTAGATTTTTCTTCCTCGCTCACTTTGATTTCTTCTTCAATCTGCCAGTCATGCGTCGGGACGCTCTGCACGGGACGCAAACGTTCCTGCAACCACTGGAAAGCAATAAACAAAGTAGGCACGATGAAGAGCAACGCCAACGTACCGATGGTCATACCACCTACTACACCCGTACCCAATGAACGGTTACCGTTGGCTCCCACTCCACTTGACATCATCAACGGGAACAGACCGAAAATCATCGTCAATGCCGTCATCAGAATCGGACGCAGACGGGCTTTAGCCGCACTGACCGCAGAAGCAATCAGCCCCATACCTGCTTTACGACGTTCGGCAGCATATTCCGTCAGCAAAATAGCCGTCTTCGCCAGCAGACCGATCAACATAATCAAACCTGTTTGCAGATAAATATTATTCTCCAGTCCGAACATCCAGGCGAAAAGGAAGCTACCCATCAATCCGCAAGGCACACTCAAAAGCACAGCGAACGGAATAATGAAGCTCTCATAAAGCGCACTCAAAATAAGGTAAATCATCAGGAAGCAGATACCGAAAATAATGATCGTCGTACCGCTCTGCTGGTTTTCCTCACGGGTGATACCTCCGTAATCATAGCCATAGCCTTTCGGAAGAGACTGTTCGGCAGTTTCCTGCACAGCCTTGATGGCGTCTCCCGTACTATATCCGTCGGCCGGCATCGCATTTACCGCAATGGAGTTATACATATTGAAACGGCTCAACGATTCCGCACCGTAGCTACGGGTCAGCGTAACGAACTGGCTCAATGGCGCCATCTCTCCATTCGACATACGCACAAAAGCATTATCGAGGGAAGTTTCGTCCAAACGGAACACCGGATCGGCCTGAATCATGACACGGTACACTTTAGAGAAACGGTTGAAATTGGACACATACTGCCCACCGTAATAACCGGACAGCGTACTCAACACAGCGTCGGGCGTGATACCTGCACGCTTACATTTAGCCGCATCCACCTCTACCGTCCACTGCGGATAGCGAACGTCGAACGTCGAATAAGCCATCGATATTTCAGGCCGCTGGTTCAAAGCTCCCAAGTATTGCTGGGTGGTGGTGAAGAACTCGTTCATATCACCGCCCATCTTATCCTGCATGTGGAGTTCGAGCGCATTACCCATACCGTAACCCGGAATCATACCCGGAGAGATGGCGAACACACTGGCATCCTTGATATCAGCCGTACGCGCATATACCTGACCGATCACCGACTGCACATTGTCCTCATCACCCGGACGTTCGTCCCACGGTTTCAGTTTGAGAATCAACATACCGAACGAACTACCCTGTCCTGCCAACAATCCGTAACCGGCCACTTTCTGCACGTGTTTCAGTTGAGGTATTTCTATCAGGCGTTTTTCGATACGTTCCATCACCTTATCCGTCGTTGTCAGCGAACTGCCTGCCGCTGTACTCACATTGACGAAAATAACACCCTGATCCTCGTCGGGTACCAGACTGGTCTTCGTGTTATTCATCAGTAACACAAGCAATACCACGGAACAAGCCAGCAACGACCATGTCAACCATCTGCGCTTGATAAAGAACAATACAATCGTCTTATATTTATCCACCATCATATCGAAAGCCGAATTGAAAGCCTTACGGAAGCGTGCCGCAAAGTTGTTCTTCTGCGTTCCGTCTTCATTAATATAAGGTTTCAGCAGCAATGCACACAAAGCCGGACTCAAAGTCAACGCGTTAATAGCGGAGATACCTACCGCAACCGCCATCGTCAAACCGAACTGGGTATAGAACGTACCGGAAGTGCCGCCCATGAAGGACACCGGAATGAACACCGCCATAAATACCAGCGAAGAGGTGATAACGGCATTACTGATACCTTTCATAGCGTCGATACTTGCCATATATGACGACCTGTAGCCCACATCGAACCGCGCCTGCACCGCCTCGACGACAATAATGGCATCATCCACCACCGTACCGATAACGAGCACTAGCGCAAACAGGGTCAGCAAGTTGATACTGAATCCGGCTATCGCCATGAAAGCAAACGTACCCACCAGGGAAACCACAATTCCGACCAGCGGAATCAATGTAGAACGGAAGTCCTGCAAGAAGACGTACACCACAAGGATAACCAGAATGATAGCCTCGATCAACGTTTTCACCACCTCATGAATGGAAGCGAACAGGAAGTCGTTGGAGCTCATCATCTGCGTCAGTTCCACGCCTTTCGGAAGGTCTTTGCTTGCCTCTTCGAGGAGTTTGTCGATATTCTGGTTTACTTCGGTCGCATTGGAACCTGCCGTCTGGAACACCATACAGGATACACCCGGATGACCGTCCATACCACCGTGGTAAGCGTAGCTGTCCTGTCCCAGTTGGATATCGGCAACGTCTTTCAGTTTCAAGACTTCGCCATTGTCGGTGGAACGGATGACGATATCCCCGAATTCTTCGGGAGTAATGAGACGTCCGGTGTACTTCATCGTATACTGATAAGTCTCATCGGAATTTTCACCGAACGAACCGGTAGCCGATTCGATATTCTGCTCGGCAAGCACACCGGTGATATCGGACGGAATCAGTTTGTACTGCGCCATCACGTCCGGTTTCATCCATACACGCATACTATATTCACCGCCCATAATCATCAGGTCGCCCACACCGGAGATACGAAGAATCTGCGGTTTCAGGTTGATGCTGATATAGTTGGACAGGAAGTTCTCGTCGTAACTGTCGTCCGGACTATACAATGAGAACATCTGCAGAATACTCGTCTGACGCTTGGAAGTGGTCACACCGACCTGGGTTACCTCCGCCGGAAGCTGTCCCGTAGCACGTGATACACGGTTCTGCACGTTGACAGCCGCCATATCGGGGTCTGTGCCCTGCTTAAAATAGACGGTGATGCTCACCGAACCGGAATTGGTGGCGGAGGAAGTCATGTAGGTCATGTCTTCCACTCCGTTGATCGCCTCTTCCAAAGGCGCAATAACACTCTTCTGCAATGTTTCCGCACTGGCGCCATAATAGGTGGTACTCACCATAATGGTAGGCGGAGCAATATCGGGATACTGCTCAACGGGCAAGCTGAACAGCCCGATGATACCCACTACGACAATCGTGATAGAGATGACTGCCGATAATACGGGGCGTTCTATAAAGGTTCTTAAATTCATGAATGATTCCTCCTTGGTTTAATTTTCAGTAGTAGTTGCCGGAGACTTCGTTGTTGTCTCTGTTGATGAGGATTGATTAGCATTTGTCACTCCTGCCACTGGAGTTTGAGCAGCCTTTGCCTTGACCGGAGTACCTTCACGAAGCAAACCTACTCCTTCTGCCACGATCACATCTCCCGGTGCCAATCCTTCATCTACAATAAATTCCCGACCGCCATTGACACGGGTCACTTGTACCTGGCTGGATTGAGCCTTGCCGTCCACTACCTTATAGACATATCTCTTATCTTGTATTTCGAAAGTGGCAGCCTGTGGAATGGTCAGCGCAGCTGTTTTTTGAACAGGAACAATCACATTACCCGCACCACCGCTATGCAGCAATCCTTCCTTGTTCGGGAAAACTGCACGCAGGCTGACCGTACCCGTCGAACGGTCGATCACTCCGCTGATAGATTCAATCTGTCCCCGTTCGGAGTAGGCTGACTTATCGTTCAGTTGCAGGTCGATGGCAGGCATATTTTTCAATGCTTCCTCTTTAGAACCGTATTGGCGGATCAGTCCCAGTAATTGGTTTTCCGTCATGGAGAAGTAGACGTACATATCCGAATTGTCGGAAACGGTAGTCAACGGCTGGGCAAGAGCGGAACTAACCAAAGCTCCTACACGGTAAGGCAACGTGCCTACCACTCCGTCGGCCGGACTTTTCACAACCGTATAAGAAAGATTATTGCGGGCACTCACTTCCTGCGCCTTGGCCTGTGCCAACTGTGCTTTGGCAGCCAACAGGGAGTTTTTTGCCGTACTCAAATCGAAAGAGGAAATTACGTTCTCTTTATACAGTTCCTCTTTACTGTCATACGTCAGTTGCGCTGTAGCCAGAGAGGCCTTGGCCGATTCAACGTTTGCCACTGCCGTCTGCAAAGCAGCTTCATACGGCACTTGGTCGATGATGAACAATGTCTGTCCGTTCTTTACACGCTGCCCTTCCGTTACACAGACTTTAGTCAGCGTACCACTTACCTGGGGGTAAATATCAATATCCTGACGTCCGCGGATGGTCGCCGAGTAGGCGCTTGAAATCATCCGGTCGGCCGGAGAAACGGTCATCACTTCGTATTCTGTTTCCATTTGTGCCGGAGGAGCTTGTTTACAGCCCGTAGCAGCTACCATACAGCAGAGCAACAATAGCCCTTGCTTCACTTTACATACCTTTTTACTCATTTTCTGTTACCTATTTAACTATTTTTGAACACGGCAAAGGTAGACTGTTTTCTTCATAGGAAACTGGACTTAGTATCTTCAGTTTTGTTCATTTTAGGAACATTAAAACCGATATTTAGTGAAAAAGTCCTATTTTTGTACCCAAAATAAGAACAACAATGGAATCAAAAAACTCTAGCCTAGCCATACTTCATGAACCGTTCGTTGCCGGAATGGACGAAAACCTGTCTCCAATTATGCAACGCCTGTGGAAACTGGAAGGGGGTGCCATCTATTTTTGCAGAAGCGGATGGGCACACGTCACAATCGACCTGAAAGACTATGAAATAGTAGAAAACACTCAAATCGTGCTCTTGCCGGGAACGATTATCCGCATCAATGGCAACAGCAGCGATTTCACAGCTTCTTTCTTCGGATTTCCCAAAGAAATGTTTCGCGAAGCCTGCCTCCGTTTCGAGCCGATCTTCTTCCGGTTCATCAAAGAAAAACCGTGCTATACACTCAAGGATGAAAGCACAGGAGCAATCAACGGGTTAATGCGTGCCACAACAGCTATATACAACGATCGTGAAAACCGTTTCCGCAACCAGATCGCCAAAAATCATCTCCAGTCGTTTATGCTGGATATTTATGATAAGTGTTACCGCTACTTCGACCGACAGGAAATCGAAGGAGGAAGCCGGCAGGATGAAATCTTTAAGAATTTCATCGCACTGGTACATGAAAACTGTATCTCACAACGGGAAGTGACTTTCTACGCCAGCAAACTGTGTATCTCCACCAAATACCTGACAGGTATTTGCAAAAGCGTGACGGGCGAGGCTGCCAAAAAGATTATCGACGACTTTGCCATCCTGGAGATAAAAGTGTTGCTTCAATCCACCGGACTGACGATTCAGGAAATAGCCGACCGACTTGGTTTTCCCGATCAGTCGTATTTAGGAAGGTACTTCAAACGGCACGAGGGAATGTCGCCGAAAGAGTATCAGAGTAAGTATTCTATCTAATCAAGTAAAATAATCTTTTATTATTAGATTATTAGGCACGGATTACGCGGTTCTTTTATTAACTAAAACCGTGTAATCCGTGCCTCCATTTATTTTATTAATTTGTATTTATCGCACAACACAGATTGTTAACAGATCTGTAATACTATCTTAATCTGCCTTGCATTCCTTTGCACCGTGAAACAAAAACACGGGTGTGAATAACTTTATTTCATTTAATAAATTAAAAGAAGCAAGGTAAAAGATTATGAAAAGAAACAAATGGCTGCTTTCTCTGTCGATTGGGCTCTTGTGCTGTGGCTCTGCATACGCACAGACAACAGTGAAAGGAAAAATCACAAGTGAAGGCGGGGAACCGTTAATCGGGGCTACCGTAGCTGTGAAAAACTCGACAGACGGCACGGTGACCGACATCGACGGAAACTACTCCCTGAAGACTAAGAAAACATTGACTCAAAAGGATTTGCTTGTATTCAGTTATGTGGGATATAAAACGCTACAGAAGAACTATGCAGGCAATACGATGAACGTAAAACTGGCGGAAGAGTCGCAACAACTGAATGATGTGGTGGTGACTGCCCTGGGGATCAAACGTGAAGAAAAAGGATTGGGATATGCCACGGAAACCGTGAAAGGGGATATGATTACGAGTGCCCTGCCCACCAACTGGTCGACGGCACTGAACGGCAAGGTAGCCGGATTGAGTGTTATCTCTTCCGGTGGTCCGCTTAATTCGAGCCGTATCTCGCTGCGGGGGGACGTCTCGCTGAACCAGAACGGAAACGACGCATTGGTGGTAGTGGACGGTGTACCGATGAGTAGTCCGATGACCAATCCGGGTGTTGCCTACGGTGCAGGTTCAAACAGCGAACTTTCCGTGGACTATGGTAACGGATTCTCCGACATCAATCCGGATGATATCGAAAGCATCCAAGTATTAAAAGGGGCCAGTGCGACAGCCTTGTACGGTACGCGTGCAGCCAATGGCGTGATTATGGTGACTACCAAATCGGGAGCGGGTGCACCCAAAGGTATCGGTGTGTCTTACAGCGGTAACTTCAGTATTGACGATGTGATGAGATGGCCCGATTACCAGTATGAATTCGGACAGGGATTGCCGAGCAATATCGGTCCGGCAGGTTCTATCTACGAAGGCCAGCCCTATTACTCTTACGGGAAAGCGGAAGACGGCAGTTACGCAAGCACTAGCGGAACCAGTAGCGCCTACGGAGCACGTTTCGACGCCAACAGGTTGTTCTACCAATATGACCCCGTAACGCAGGGACGCGCTTCTGTTGCCACCCCTTGGGTAGCGTACAAAAACAACCGCAAAGATTTGTTCCAGACAGGATACACCCTGACCAACTCGGTAGCCTTGACCGGAAAATCCGACCGGGGCAGCGTACGGGCGTCCATCACCCACACTAAGAACGAATGGATTCTCCCCAATACAGGTTTCCAGCGTATCACCGCCATGGTTTCCGCCCAACAGCAGATTTCGAGGGCACTGCGCATTAATTTCAAGTCGAGTTATACGTACCGCAAGCTCAACAACACGCCTGCACTGGGATATAACAGTAACTCTATCTCCTACTTCCTTATCTTCCAGAATCCGAATGTCAACCTCGACTGGTTGCGTCCGATGTGGCGTACCGGACAGGAAAATGTGAAACAGCTCCAACCGTACAGTTCCTTTATCGGAAACCCGTATGTCATTCTATACGAATCTGAAAATCCTTCGGAGAAACACAGTAATGTATCATCCATTTCTGCCAATCTGCGCATCAACAGTAAATTCGATTTCATGATCCGGTCCGGTATCCAGTTGTCAGCCGACCAACGCGAACAGCATCGTCCTATCAGTGACGTGGTTTTCGGAAACGGGTTTTTCAAGAAACAGAATGTGTTCGATTATGAATTAAACAGCGATGCTTTATTTACTTACCATGATTCATTCGCCAACGGATTGCGTGTCAACGCTTCGGCAGGTGGAAACATGATGCAACAAAGCTACGATATGTTGGCTGCCTCGGTGGTAGGATTGATTACGCCGGGAGTATACAAACTGGCAAACGGTGTTTCCAACCCGAACGTGCAGACGGTTATCAAAAAGAAAGCGCTGAACAGTCTTTATTTCACGGCCAATTTCTCGTATAAGGATAAACTGTTTCTCGATGTCACCGGGCGCAATGACTGGTCGTCTACCCTGCCGAAAAGTAACCGTTCTTTCTTCTATCCGTCGGTCAGCGTCAGTGCAGTGATGAACGAGTGGTTCACGTTGCCGGAACAGATCAGTCTGTTGAAAGTGAGAGGTTCGCTGGCACAGGTGGGCAATGACACAGACCCTTACAAGACATCGCCCTATTATGGCACGAGCGATTTCCCCGGATCGGCCATCGTATCTTCTACGCTCTATAATCAGGATTTCAAACCGGAGATTTCGACCAATTACGAAACGGGATTCGACTTCCGTATGTTTCACAACCGCATCGGACTCGATTTCACATTCTATTATAACCGCACCAAAAACCAGATTCTGGATGCTCCGATGGACCCGACCACAGGTTACAGCAAAGCTACCATCAATTCGGGATGCGTCCGCAACCGCGGTTACGAAATCCAGTTGGACGTTACTCCGGTAGTCAGCAGGGATTTCCGATGGAATGCTACTTTCACCTGGTCTAAGAACGAGAACCGGATTCTCTCACTGGCGGAAGGGGCGGATGAGAACCAGTTAATCAGCAGTATCGGTAGTGTGTCTATCATCGGACGTGTGGGTGGAACTACGGGCGATCTCTGGGGATATAAACTGGTACGCGACCCGGAAGGAAATGTGGTCATCAACGACAACGGATTGCCCGAACGTTCGGGAGAGATCGAATACGTCGGCACGGCCTATCCGAAATGGAAAGCCGGACTGTACAATGAATTTTCTTACAAGAACTTCACGCTTAGCGTCCTGCTCGACGGACAGGTGGGAGGTAAAATGTACTCGCACTCGCACCACAAAATGACGGAACAGGGAAAACTGCAACATACCCTGAACGGACGTCTGCCGGGAACGGAATTTTATATGTCGAAAGACGACCCGCGCATCGCTGCCGCCGGACTTTCACCACAAGACGGGATGTACATGATTGCTCCGGGAACAGTGAAGAACGATGACGGAACTTACTCGCCAAACACCAAAGTGGTGACCGTGGAAAGTTATTATAAGGAATATTACCGGATGGCCAATGTGGAAACTAACACGTTCGACACTTCATTCCTCAAGTTGCGCGAAATGAGACTGGAGTACAAGTTGCCGAACAGCACACTGAAGAAAACACCGTTCAGCAAAGCATCGGTGGCACTCTACGCACGCAACCTGTTCTGTATCACTGACTATCCTCTGTTCGACCCCGAATCTGCCGCCCTCAACGGAAGTTCGATGGTGACCGGTGTGGAGACGGGCTCACTGCCTACGGCACGTACTTTCGGACTGAATATTAACGTATCTTTTTAAACACTGACTTATGAAAACCAATAAACTTTTCAAAAATATAGTATGGGGAATGACTTTGTGCGGAGCTCTCTGCACGACTTCCTGCACCAGCTTCGACGAACTCAATACAGACCCCACCCGCATGGATGAGGTGAATCCCGGCACGCTGCTCAACCCGATTTTATACGAAACATCGGTCTACAACTGGAAACGCTACAACAGCTATACCTACGACCTGATGCAATGCGCCGTATCTACCAGCAGCACCAACGGTGTGGGATGGTGGTATATGACGGACAGCGAAGGAGACGGCACATGGACTACTTATTATAAATGGATCAACAACGCCAAAGAGATGATGCGCCTCACCGGAAAATTGCCGGAAGCCTCCAAACAACCCAACTACGATGCTATATCGCTGACTTTGCAATGTTGGTTATACCAGATTCTGACGGATGCCTTCGGTGATATTCCGATGAGCGAAGCCTGCTCCGCCGACGAGGGAATACTTGCACCGAAGTTCGACACCCAGCAGCAGGTGTACCAACAGATTATCGACAATCTGAAAACAGCTAACGAGTTGTTCGACAAAGCTAACGGGTTGATCTACAACCAATCGGGCGAAATGTTGTACAAGACGTCCAAAGGGGATGCAACCGGTATTTTGAAATGGAAGAAGTTCTGCAACTCGCTCCGTCTGCGTGCACTGCTCCGGGTGATCGACGTGCCGGAATTCAACGCGAAACAGGAGCTGCGTACCATGCTGACCGATCCCGCCACTTATCCGGTATTCGAATCGAACGATGATGCTGCCCTGCTTGCCATCAGCGGAACTTATCCGGAGGAAGCTCCGCTCACCCGTCCACAGGATTTCACTTCTTATGTTCAGATTTCAGAGTTCTTTGTTAATCTGCTGAAAGGTTGGAACGATCCCCGTCTGCAGGTGTATGCAACACAGGTCACTCTCCCCGACCAGACTAAAGATTATGTGGGTTTGCCCAGCGGTTATCAGACGTTGCCTTCAATCACTGCTTCGGGACTGAATCAGGAAATGGCGAAGGCACCTATGAAACTTGCCATGATGCCTTATGCCGAAGTGGAATTCATCAAAGCGGAATTACTGAAAAAAGGAGTGATCGACGGAGGAAGTAGCGCTGCCAAAGAGGCTTATCAGAAGGGAGTGCAGGCGGCTATCGAACAGTGGGGACAGAAAATGCCTGACCATTATTTTGAAAATCCGGAAGCTGCTTATGATGATACGCTGGAACGAATCATGAACCAGAAGTTTGTCGCACTGTTCTTCTGCGATTATCAGCAGTGGTTTGAATATAACCGTACCGGTTTTCCTGTGTTACCTGTGGGGCCCGGCATCGCAAATGCTAATAACAAAATGCCGAAACGCTTTAAATATCCATCTGCTCTGCAGCGTACTAATCTGAAGAATTATCAGGCGGCTAAAGCGAACATGGGAGGCGATGACTTCCATATCCGACTGATGTGGCAGCAATAAATGAATGTGTCGGTCACCAAGATTGCGGCAATAATTATCATTTCAATCAATCTTTAAAATTCAATGAATATGAAAAGAATAATCAGTATGGCTGTTGTGTTAGTTATAACGATGGCAGCAACGGCGCAAAAAGGAGAGCTCGCCATGAACGAGAATATCTCCGGAAAAAACCATATTTCCAAAAACGAAAAAGAAGCTACTCCCGTAGGCAAAAAGCCGAAAGCGGTGTTTATATTCGACGTGTATGGAGAAATCCCGACTACCAAACCAGTGTTTGAAGCGGAACATTATCTGGGGAGTGACATTACCGGAAAATGGAATACTTTCATCCAGAATTATACGCATGAGTATGATGTAACAATCGGATTTACGGATTCTTCGGTCGAAATTTTGAAGCCTTCTATTTACAAGGCGGTTAATAAGGTGAATAAATATTATAAGAAGGCATTGAAGAAAGAAGAGGTGAGCCGGGAAGTTGCTACATTCAACATGGGTCATATTCTGGATTGCGCCAATGTGATGTGTTTCGATGATAACAGCAAGTCTTTTGAGGAGGCTCTCAAGTCGGCAGATGAACCGGAAGAAATTATCGCATTATTCAATCAGGTTACTTTAAGAAAGTTATAAGCAATGAAAAAGATCAATTTTAGAAAAACGCTGTTTGCAGCGGTTTTGCTTTTCCAGCTGAACGCTATTGCCGCCTTTGGTCAGACGGTGGTGAAAGGTAGTGTGAAAGATAATACAGGTAAACCCATCAGCGGTGTAGTGGTGACAGACGGGGCACATTTCAATACGACTGATGCAGAAGGAAATTATGTTCTGAACACTGATCCGACACGTTATCCAATGGTTTACATCTCTACTCCGGCAGCGTATGAGCTTCCTTCCAAAGAGGGGGTAGCAGATGGTTTCTATCAATATCTGGATGCCGGGAAAAGCGAAAACCAATGTGACTTCGTATTGACTAAACGGCAGAAGCCGGTGGATGAATTTGTCTACATCGTCCTTTCCGACCCGCAAGTGAGAAACGAAAAGCAACTGGACCGCTTCCGCACGGAAACAGTGCCCGATCTGAAACAGACTGCCGACTCACTAAAGAACTTCGAAATCATCGGCATGGGACTGGGGGATCTGGTGTGGGATGCCATGAACCTGTACGCTCCTTACCGGCAAGCGGTGTCCAACTTGGGAATGACGATGTTCCAACTGATGGGAAACCACGACTTCAACCTGCTCTACAAATCTATAACGCAGACGGATCATCCGGCGGATGGTTATGGGGAACAGAATTATTATCAGTCATTCGGCCCGGCTAACTATTCATTCAATATCGGTAAAGTGCATGTGATAGCAATGAAGGATATTGATTACGACGGCAACAAGAAATACACGGAACGCTTCACGCCGGAAGATTTGGACTGGTTGAGAAAAGATTTAAGTTATGTGCCTAAAGGAAATATCGTGTTCCTGAACGTTCACGCTCCAGTAGCTAATAACACGGTAGCTGCGGGGGGAAATGCGCGCAACGCCAATGCGCTTTTCCAACTGTTGAGGCCTTACCAAGTACATATTTTCTCCGGACACACGCACTTTTATGAAAATCAGTTGCCCGCCCCTACCATTTACGAACATAATATCGGAGCGGCCTGCGGCGCATGGTGGGCAGGACACGTGAATCGTTGCGGAGCACCAAACGGTTATCTGGTGGTACAAGTGAAAGGTGATGATGTGAAATGGCGTTACAAGGCAACAGGGTGTTCGCCGGACTATCAGTTCCGGCTTTACCAACCGGGAGAGTTTGAAAGCCAGAAAGACTATGTGGTAGCCAATATCTGGGATTGGGACTGGACGTATACGGTAAACTGGTACGAGGATGGAGTGTTGAAAGGTGCTATGCAGGCTTTTGACGATGAGGATCAGGATTATATCAATATGGTAAAGGGAAAGAAAACGGGTTATCGCACACGTCATCTTTTCCGTGCACAGCCTTCTAAAGATGCAAAATCTGTCAAGGTGGTGGTTAAGAATCGTTTCGGGGAGATATTCACGGAAGAGATAAAACTCTAGTTTTATTTCGGTCTGTTTATACTGGTAGTAATTATAATTATACTGGTAGTAAATTATAAAAGTCATGAGGGAGTTTAAGCTTTAACTTCCTCATGACTTTTATTTTTGAAACAATCTCACTTTAACGGAAAATCCGGCACATTGCTACTTTCATCGGTACTTTCCTCATCGCCCATAGTGCACAAAGCAGGGAACAGATGGCGCAGACCACAAACGTAACTCCGGTAGATACAAGGATATTTCCCAAGCCGACCAACGGAGAAACAATACCTCCGGAAGCAAAACAGAGTGCTCCCAACAGGGCGGAAGCTGCTCCGGCGTAACGGCGTTCGCTATCCATCGCCAAGGTGGTGGAGGAAGTAAAGGTCAGTCCCATTGTGAAAAGTAATGCGAACATCAGCAGTTCATAGGTCCAAAAGCCGCATCCGTTATACAAGGCAATCATCACACAGACGGACAGACACAACATACCGATGCATCCGGTCAGCGTCCCAGTTTCAGGTTGGCGGAATTTCACGGAGATAGCTGCTGCCACCCCGATAGCTACCGCATTCACCGCGAAGCAAGCTTCACCTTACGGTACATATTATATCGCATCTTTACTTCAGGAGTGGTTGTGCTTCTTTCTATTCTTTCTCCTATTTGATATGCTAGCTGCCATTCGTTAAAAAACATTATATTTGAGCCTATATAGGGTTACAACTTACTTGTTTTTTTTCATAATTTTGCAAACCAAAAATAGAAAAATAGGTATCAAGATGAAACTAAGATATTATCAAATCGCCATTCGTTACAAGAACAAAATGCATGACTTTCACGGTTGGGGTGTAGCAGCGCAGATTTGATAACCCTCCTATTTTCACTACAGAGAACGCCAGAGGACACAGCGTTCAAATAATCTTCATTAACTTGTGTCAACTGACATATTTCAAAAGAAAAAAACTCTGTGTTACTCTGTATTATTCCGTGGTGAAGAAAATTCAAAATTCTACTATTAATTAAATTTCTTTTCACTTTATGAGCAAAAAAAGATGGCTCATAGTGCCGCTATGTGCCGTGCTATGCAGTCAGGGACTGTTTGCCCAGACGCTTGACAGGAGAGTGTTGGGCATTGACGAAATGTTCCGTCTGGCAGACGAGAACAGTCAGAGTATTCAAACGTATAAAACCGGAAAGGAAGCAGCCGATGAAGCTTTGAAGGCTGCCAAGTCACAACGTTTGCCGGACATAGGTGCCTCACTCTCATTTAGTTACCTGGGCGACGGATATATATGGGACCGTGACTTCAAAAACGGGCAGAATATCCCTATGCCACACTTCGGCAATAACTTTGCGTTGGAAGCGCAACAAGTGATTTACGCCGGAGGAGCCATCAACAGCAGTATTACTCTGGCTGAACTCGGTCAGCAAATGGCTGCATTGGACTGGCAGAAGAACCGTCAGGAAATCCGCTTTCTCCTGACCGGCTATTACCTGGATTTATACAAGTTGAATAACCAGCTGCAAGTGTTACAGAAGAATCTGGATTTGACGGAACAGGTGATCCGCAACATGGAATCACGCCGCACACAGGGAACGGCCTTAAAAAATGACATCACCCGCTATGAGCTACAGAAAGAGACGCTGAAACTGCAACTGGCAAAGGTGCAGGATGCCCGCAAAATAATGAATCACCAACTGGTGACTACCCTACATCTGCCTGCCGGAACAGAAATCGTTCCCGATTCTACCTTGCTGAACGAGGAAGTGACAGCATTAGCCGAAAACGACTGGCAAATGATGGCCAGTCAAAGCAATGTCGGACTGCAACAAGCCCAGCTGGCTATGAAAATGAACGAGCAGAAAGTGAAATTGGAACGCTCGGAACTGCTTCCGAAAATTGCACTTGTGGCCGGTGAACATTTAGATGGTCCTATCACCATCGAAGTCCCGGTGCTCTACAATAACTTCAATTACTGGTATGTGGGGGTCGGTATCAAATACAATCTTTCTTCTTTATTTAAAAACAACAAGAAAGTGCGCCAGGCAAAACTGAACGTCCGCAGAGCACAGGAGGAATATTCACTGGCACAGGAACAAATAGAAAACGGTGTACAGGCGAACTACGTCAACTTTCTCACCTCTTTCACAGACCTGCGTACACAGGAGAAAAGCGTGGAACTTGCCGACCAGAACTATAACGTAACCAGCAACCGTTATAAAAACGACCTTGCCCTGCTCACCGATATGCTCGATGCCAGCAATATGAAACTAAGTGCCGACCTCGGTCTGGTCAATGCGCGTATTAACTTGATATACAGTTATTACAAAATGAAATATATCACACACACTCTCTAACAGAGAAGTAATGACTTATCAAAAAGAATCCAATTTATAACAGAATCAAATTCTCATCTCTCTTAAAATAGAACAGATTATGATAGCTAGAAAAACCCAGAAGATAATATACAACATTGTAATTATCTGTTTACTTATCGGTGGTGTCACTTATGTTTGTTCCCGGTTTATCCACTTGGGAAATATCGAATATACGGATAATGCGCAGGTGAAACAACATATCACACCGATCAATACCCGTGTACCGGGATTCATCAAGAAAATCTACTTTGACGAGTATCAGCAAGTGCGCAAAGGCGACACGCTTCTTATCATCGAAGATGCGGAATTCCGTCTCCGTGTGGCACAGGCAGAAGCGGATTTGGCGAATGCCACCGCAGGACGCCAGGCCACTACCATCGGTATCGCCACTACGCAAAACAATTTAAGTGTGAGCGACGCAAGTATTGAAGAAGTACGTGTACAGATGGAAAATGCCAAACGGGAACTGAACCGTTTTGAGAAACTGTTGCAGGAAGACGCAGTGACAAAACAGCAATATGACAACGTACATACAGCATACGAAGCTGCCAAAGCCCGTTATGAACAGGTGTCACGGGCTAAAATGTCTACTTCTCTAGTGAAAAGTGAGCAGACTCATCGCCTGGGACAGAATGAAGCAGGTGTCCGCCTGGCAGAAGCTGCGTTGGAACTTGCCCGTCTGAATCTCTCTTATACAGTCATCATTGCTCCGTGTGACGGCACGACAGGAAAGAAAGAAATCCTGGAAGGGCAACTGGTGCAACCGGGACAGACTATAGTTGATATCGTAGACAGCAGTGATTTGTGGGTAATCGCCAATTACCGCGAAACCCAGCTTCCGAATATCAAAGAAGGTGCAGAAGTGGAAATAACCGCAGACGCCGTGCCGAACGTCACATTCAAAGGAGTAGTAGAATCCATCTCCGATGCAACAGGAGCCGCCTTCTCAATGATTCCGCAAGACAACGCCACCGGAAACTTCGTGAAAGTGGAGCAACGTATTCCCGTACGTATCAGTCTGAAAGGAAACAAACCAGAAGATTTGAAACGCATGCGTGCCGGTTTTAACGTGGAATGTGAAGTGAAATATTAACCGCTTTAACCCTTTATCGTTTTAATCATTGTTTTAATTATCAATTGCTTTAATTTTTAATTTCTAATCTTTAATTCTTATGAGTGCTCCTGTTCTGAACGGTCCTTTTGTTTTGCCGATGTTCCGCAGCTTCGTGCCGCGGAAAATGCAACCGTGGATTTATCTTTTCATAGCCGTCACCTTCCAACTTTCGGGAGGTGTCTATTTGGGTGCATTGAATCAGATGATCGGCAGCATGTCACTGATGCGGGAGGATATTTTGATGTGCATGTATGCCAACCTGGCCGGTATGGCAATCTACTTTCCGTTACTGTTCCGCATGAAGTTCCGTTTTACCAATAAAACCCTGCTTACATCGGCCGCACTGGGAGTATTACTCTGCAACCTGATAGCACCGCATATCACCTTTCTCCCTCTATTGTGGTTGGTCTGCTTCATCGAAGGTATGTGCAAAATACAGGGAACTTTCGAGTGTATGTCAAACATTCAGCTGTGGATGACCCCTAAACGGGATTTCACCGTTTTCTTTCCCTGGCTTCATATTGTAATTTTGGGAAGCATCCAGCTATCTGACCTACTTACGACCCGTCTAATGTATCATTATCACTGGACGTACATGAACCTGTTCGTTGCCGGTCTGATGCTGATTGTCTTATTGATACAGTTCACTTGTGTGAAGCATTTCCGGTTCATGCGTAAATTTCCTCTGTTTGGTATCGACTGGCTGGGCGGGATACTATGGGCTGCCTTATTAGCGGAAATCGCCTTCCTCTTCAACTACGGAGACTGGTACGACTGGTGGAACAGCCCGGTCATCCGCCAACTTACCATCGTGATTTTCATCACTTTAGGAATTTGTATTTGGCGCATGATGACCATTCGACACCCATTTCTCGAACCAAAGATGTGGACGTACCGCCATTTTTTGCCTTTATTGGGATTAGTCACTTTAGTGGAAGCGTTCCTCGCCACGGAGCACGTGCTGGAGGAAGTCTTTTACGAGGAAGTAATGAAATATGAAGAACTGGTCAGTTCCCAACTCGATTGGCTTGCCATTGTCGGTATCGTATGCGGTTGTGTGTTTTCGTATTGGTGGATGCACGTCAAGCAGTATAATTATGTACGCCTGGTCATTGTCGGCTTTATCGGGTTGATCGGTTACCTGATCGGTTTCTACCTGACTTTATCCACCGACATCCATATTTCACAGCTTTACCTGCCGACCGTATGTCGGGGCTTCGCTTATGCCATATTGAGTGCTACTTTTATGGTGTGTCTGGAGGAAATCATGACTTTCCAGCATTTCTTCCAGGGATTAAGTGTGTTCAATATGCTGCACATGGTAGTAGGCGGCGTAGTGGGAGCCGCAGTCTATGCACAGGGATTGGCGTATTATGTTCCCGACAATCTGGCCCGTTACGGTTCAGCCATCGATCATGTAGCTTTCAGCAGTAGTCCGTTCAATCTGGGTCACTATATGGAAGAGTTTATCAGTCAGATGATGGAGATAAGCATCAAGCAGATTTACGGCTGGGTGGCTTATGCCTGCATTTTCCTCTTCCTATTGTTATTGCTTTACGATTTCCCGGCTCGACGCTCACTAAAAAGTATACCAAGCTGGAAAGAGGTGGCAAGGGAGGTGAAAAATACGTTCTGGCGGACAACACACACGCCGTCGGAGAAAGAAAAATAGGAAGACTGTTTACCTGTATATTTATTGAGCTGATAATCAATAGAGTTTATGCCATCCGGCTACGAAAACAAACTGCCGTAGCTATCCGGCATAAACTCTACCTTTTTCTAACTAGTCACTTACCTTCTATATCTTTATAAATAGTTGCTTTTTGTACAGCCCCCATACAATCAGATAATTGAATCCGATAAACAGAAGGCCGTAAATCAGAGAGGCCAGATGAGCATCGGGAAGAACGCTCCAAATGGAAGTGTAAATCTTCTCCTGCAAGCTACTCTCCCCAACTGTAATTACCTCCAGCAAAGTAGCTAACACACCGGCCACTATATAAATAAACAATGGATTCGTACCAAAAACATGGAAAGGATATCCCCATTTCTGCTTTTTACGAATATCAATCAGCCAGGTGAGAAACACAAGCAACAAGGAAGCAAAACCACAAGTCACCAGCACAAAAGTCGGACTCCATACTTTCTTATTCAACGGGCAGCCGTAACTCAACAACCATCCTGTAAACAAAAGAGCAATACCCAGTATGGAGATCTGCAACAGCCGGTGATGGATTTCAGTCTTCTCCCGCAAAATATTTCCGCAGAAATAACCGATAATCACTTGCGCAATGCACGGCAAGGTACTCAACAGGCCTTCCGGGTCGAAAAAGATACGCCCGCCATCCGGCAACCACTCCCGATACAAATGGGCTTCTCCGAATAGTGTGCGATCTGTAACGGCAATAATATTCTGTTCGGAAAGTTCAAATCCGTGTCCCAAAGCCAGCAAGATGGAATAACCTGCCAGAATGATCCCGGAGATCCATACCAGATTTGCCGGACGCCGGACACCCACAATCAGCAAGGAACCAAAGAAATAAGCCAATGCCAACCGCTGCAACACTCCCAGAATACGTATGTGCGAGAAAGGTTGTTCTACTCCTGTGCACACCAACGAGAACCAGGAAAGAAAAAGTCCCAACAAAAACAAGATCACCGTGCGCCGTACCAGTTTGATGATAAAACCGCGACTGAAATGATGATCGAACCGGGATAAGGCAAAACTCATGGAAACGCCCATTATAAACATGAAGAACGGGAAGACCAAATCAGTCGGAGTCAGTCCGTTCCATTCGGCATGTCGCAAGGGTGCGTAAATGGATTCCCATGTTCCGGGGTTGTTCACCAAAATCATTCCGACAATGGTGATTCCCCGGAGTATATCTAATGAAAGTAAACGTTCTGATTTCATATTGTTCTTAGTGTACCGGGATTAAAGAAATCCCGGTTTGGTGAAATAGAATCCATTCGCATTCAACCATTTAACATGCCATTTCAGGCGATTGGTAAAATCAATCCAGTTACGGCTACTTCCCCACGCCAACTCCGAAAATGCTTGAAGAGAGGGAAACACGTGCTGGCCAAACTTCCGTTCATTAGGAATCATCTCCGTCCATACACAAGCCTGGAAGCCTAACACATTTTGCTTCACGATGCCGGGAAACTGGGGTTCGAACTCGAAGTTATACAAAGAGCTTAATCCTTCGTCTGAAGGCGTTGCACTCAAATAGAAACGGGACCATTCCATGAATATAATCGGATAACCTTTCTGGGTAATCTTTCCCGGCTGATCGGGCAGCCAGTCACGCCAATAAGTATAAATCAAATCCTGTGGCTCTTTTTCAAGAAAAGCATCGTCCCATCCCATCACTTTCTTGCCTTTACCCTTCACATAGTTCGTCATAATCTTCACAAAACGGTTTTGCAGTTCATCCACTTTCTGATAACCTTCCTGCTGCATCAATCGCTGACAAACTTCACACTGTTCCCAGTTATCTTTCTCCACTTCATCTGCTCCGATATGGAAATATTCCGAAGGGAAAATCTCGACCATCTCATCAATGATGGACTGCACGAACTGATAGTTCTCCGGACGCGAGGGACAGATAGGATAAGAGAATTCTTCTCCCCATCCGGCTTCTCCCGTGCACGACAACTCGGGATAGACTTTGATAGCCGCCGAGAAATGACCTGGCATGTCAATTTCGGGTACAATATCGATCCCTCTTTCCAACGCATAACTTACCAAACCTTTCATCTCTTCCTGCGTATAATGACCACCATATTGAGAACCGTTTCTCACGAAACGGGGATCTATCTCATAGTTATAATCCTGTTGGGAAAGTTCTACGCATCTCTTGTCATATTCGTCAAAGTCGCGCCAGCTGCCTTCCTGCGTCAGCAACGGATATTTTTTCACTTCAATGCGCCAACCCTGATCGTCCGTCAGATGCAAGTGAAGCTTGTTTATCTTGTAGAAAGACAAACAGTCTATCACCTTTTTCAGATAATCAACCGTAAACATGTGGCGGACTACATCGATATGAAATCCGCGCCAATCATATTTGGGAGCATCTTTTATATCGACCATCGGAAGATATTTAGCACTTCCGGAAGTGAAGAAATTTGCTTGTTCGAGCGCTTGTCTCAATGTCTGGATTCCCCAGAGAAGTCCGGTTTCCGTTGAATAATAGACGCAGGCTCCCTCTTTGGTAACGGTGAGCCGGTAAGCCTCTTTAGCCAGATCCGCTTCCTGTTTCACACGGATAAAGGCACGATCGTTGGAGGCATCACTGACGGAAAGAGAAAGTTTCTCTTCCAGGGTGGATTTCAACAGTTGCGACGTGGAAGCCGGAATGTTCTGGCTGACAGTCACATTCTGCGGAAGAGAGACAACCGATTCTTTATAATCGACTCTTTCCGGCAAAGGCATCACCGACAGGCGGGTGGGCACTCGCTCCGGGTAGTTCGCGTTATCATTATCATTGCACGACAACGATGTGATCGCACCTATTCCCAACAAGAATAATATTCCGGTTCTTTTTATCTTATCATAGTTCATAACTTATCTACTTTTGTGGATTAATCTACTTTGAGAGTGCTTGTTACACTCTCTTTATTTAAATAAAACAGTTTCGCTTTCACAACGGAAGCATCACAGGCTACGGGAGCTTTCCAAAGTTCCGAACGAAGGGTCGGTTCCGTGCCATCGGTCGTATAGCGTATTTCACCTCCCCGGATAGGGGTACTGGCATGGAGTTGCCCTTCTTTGATGCAAAGTCCGGGATGAGGTAAACGGAAATTGATACTTCGGGACGCCCAGTGAGGCATTTCTTTCTCACTCACTTTGGAGTAGAACAGGCCCAGTTCTTTATTGAAAGCCTGACGTTCTTTCTCTCCTGTTAAAGTGCTCCAGGCGGGAAAAGCGTTCCAACCGCGTTCCACCAATCCGAGGATTTTGGGGAAGGTGTAATATTCCACCCATTCAAAATCACGGATGGTTTCAGCAAATAATTGTGCCTGCACTCCCTGGATATGTTCCTTTCCGGAAGCGGTCAAAGTCGTTTTTCCCTTTCCTGCGATGTCCGGATCGACCGGATTGCCTGCCATATCGGTACGCGAAGAACGATAAATGCTATATGGAAGCATGGAGAAACCTTTGGACTCGTCGACATATCCCGCCCACGAGAGACCTCTTTCGTCGGGATGAGCGTCATAGGCCAAATCCAGATAGAAATTGTTCACGTTGCAGAGAATCACCGGATATCCTTTGTTGGCTATCTGGTAAGGTATTTCATCCGCTTCCCATTCAGGAACCGTATTCCAGCAATACACTCCTGCTGCAAGTTGGTTCAAATGACGATCGGTTGTTTCCGGATGTCCCAACGCTACTTCCTGCCAGCCGCTGAATTGCAAATTATGTTGTTGCAGATAGTCTGCCATCTTCGTAATATAGTATTCAGACAGTTCGTGGGCACTTGTCATCCCGTTTTCATCCATAAACGTCCGGCAGACAGGAGAACCCATCCAGGCTCCTTCGGGTACTTCATCGCCACCTAAATGAATCGTAGTCAAAGGTACCTCCGCTTCCTCATACATGGCTATCAACTCACGAATCACTTTTTCCATAAACCGGTATGTAGAAGGCAATGCTACATTCATGACATTATCCGTATAAGACTGCGCGGAAACATAACGGGAAGTGTCTTGTGCGTCACTTAATAAATATTCGTTGGCCTTTTCAGGGGCAGTATTCACATACTTATGATAGCGCGCTTTCATGGACACGATTGCCGCACGGGCATGTCCCGGAGACTCAATCTCCGGAATCACACGCACATGTCTTTGAGCTGCATAACGCAATAAATCGATAAATTCTTCACGGGTGTAATATCCGTTGCCGGAGGTAGCTGCAGACGGATCATAGTTGCCATCGTAGCCCGGATATAAACATTCCAGTTCATCCGTGGTATGTCCCCGGCGTGCGCCAACCGAGGTCAATTCTTCCAAGCCGGGAATCTCCAGACGCCAGCCTTCATCATCCGAAAAATGGAAATGCAGTACGTTCAGTTTATAAGAAGATATTACATCTACCAGCTTTTTCAGATGTTCAACAGTCGTAAAGTTCCTGGCAATATCGAGCATTTGCCCGCGATACGGCAAATCGGGATAATCGCGGATGGAGAGAGCTTCCAAACGGAACAGCTTTTCCTGACCTTTCAACAGGGAGAGCAAGGTTTGCGTCCCATTGAATATGCCATGTGAAGTGGAAGCTGAAATATTTATTAGCCCGTTTCCCGTATCAATCCGATAATATTCGCCGTTCACTGCTGTTTCCCGTTCCGGCAAATAATCCAGATGAACTGTTACCGGTGCTCCGGATACAACTTCCAGGCCATGGATGGTTGCCAGCTTTTCTTTCAGTAATTCAGCTTCGTTGGCAAAATCGGGATGGAAAGTCAGTTTTACTTTATTTTCTATAGCAAAACCCTCTTTGCCGGTAGCCGGCACCGCTTCTTTCACTGACGGAAAAATATCAGTTTGCTGCAACTGGGCTGTAGTCTCCAACGCCAAATTCGAAGCATATATCTTATCAGGTGCGGGATACCAGTCTTCTGTCTCCATTCCTTTCAGCGGCTGTATGGTCAGTCCGACAGGCAAGGAAATACCTTGCTTACTGCCTGACTGACTCACCCAGTAAGTGCCTTCGGGAGCATGTGACATTTTTTTCAATCCGTTGGTACAACAGAATTTGACGGTCAACGAATCTCCCGGAGCCAGTGGTTGAAAATTTTCTGCCGGATACATCCGGAAGAAGTTCGCATTCACCACTTCCACTTTGACCGGAGCAGACTCTTCCTGCAGAATCTCACGAGGCAGCTGCGAATAATAGATGATCCAATCCTTTCCTAAAGGAACATCTGAGATGTTCTTCAGGACAAATGAATTCTCATAGTAACCGGGCTGTACTTCCACAGCTCCCATCTTCCAAGTCAATGACACGGGGGCTTTCGCCCCGTCAGTCGATTTACAACCGGAAATGACCAGCAGGAGGCACAGACTTCCCCATATTGTATATAGCATATTTCTCATAGGCTTTCCTGTTTTTCTATATATCATTCTTTTAGGTATTAATCACTCAATCGTTCGATGTGCAAAGTTTCTTTGCCTACTCCCTGCGAGGCGTCGAAAGTCAGACGATAATAGCCGGGAACGAAACCGTCGCCACTCGTTATTCCATTGGAACCAGATAGTTCAATTCCATCCGTATCGCCGGACAATGAACCCTCTTGCAGTAGCATGCCTTTATCTTTATTCCATTGCAAATCGCTGTAAATTTCAATTTCGAAGGATTCCCATTCATGAGTGTTACTCAAATACACGGTGGTCTGGTATTTCTGTTCACCGATTGGCACAATATATCCTAACTGTGATATGTCTTCCAAATTCCAGCCTCCACTATTATATGCTTCATTCCAGACGGGTGCGCATGTAAATCCGTGTCCTACCAGCCAGAAGCAAGTGGGAGCCGTATCACCCATCCGTGCCACCCAGATATAATTATACTTAGAAGAATAATAGATCTCCCAGGTTCCTGATTTGCGCAAGAAGGTAAACTTGCCATTATCCGGATTATAGCTAAAGAAGTCGCGATTGTAAGCGTGTTCCACATCTTCAAATCCACTCATTTCGAACTCTTCCCCCTGCGTAAAGCTAATCTGTGCACGGAAAAATCCCTCACTGGCTATCAACTCGGTTTCTTTAATTTTCAGGTTCTTTTGGTAGCCGACTACTCCCAGTTCAAAAGTCATCACATTGAAAGTGATTTGTTCGACAAACCAATCCCGGTAATCAAAAGCAAAGCTGGGTCCCGACGCTTCAATAAGGACTGCCGTATTGCTTGCTTCGGCAGCTCCCCAAATCAGTTTTGCATCGTCCAATGATGCTGCGGTAGAGATCTTTCCGGATAGTTCCATCGGATAACCCTCTTCCGAATCGGAAACTTCCGTGAGGTACAGGTAAGGATTGTCCTCACTCCGGTTCATTTCTACCACCTCACCGTTATAGTGAAGATAAAGCACTTCGGGAATCTGCGGACGGGTTATATGGAAATCAAATGTTTGAGTGACTTCACTACCTTCCACATTAATGGCTGTCAGAATCACCTTCGCTTCCTGATTCTCTTCAAGTCCGGCTTCAAACGGGATATAAATCCCTTTTTCAACAATCGAAACATCAGTGCCTTTCGTACGGATCGACTGCGAACTGACCAAAGTTTCACCTGTCATCAATTTCACTTCCAGCGTAGACAAAGGAGTCTGCGGATCGTGAATCTTCACAGAAAAATAAAGAGAATCGGCAGCAGGTGTCTGATCGGTAGTTGAGAATTGCAGTTCCGATATTTCGGGACACGAATATGGATACGTCACCCGGCCATCTTCTTCGCTGCATGAAGCCAGCCAACAAACAGTCAGCCCCAGCAGCCATAAAAACAGATTATTGTGTTTCATCATTTTTTCTTTTAAAGTTTTACGTTCCTCTTTTCATTAATAGCCTTCATTTTGAGTCAGATTGGTGTTCTTATCTTTCTCTCCTTGAGGAATCGGCCACAACTGCCGAAAAGCCTGCAAACCTGCAAACAGCAATCTGCCGTCTTTGTCTTTATGCTTCTGCATCACTTCCAGCAAACGATTATTGCGTACCAGGTCGAACCAGCGCTGACCTTCCATATACAACTCTAATTGGCGTTCGTTCTCTACCGCCAGGCGTCCTCTGGCCTGCCCCATATTTTCATCTAAAGAAGAAGGAGCAAAACCGGCACGTTCTCTAATACTATTTACAATCCGGATGGCTTCCGGGGTGCGGTCCAACTCTACCAGTGCTTCGGCTTTCAACAGCAGTATATCTGCCAACCGCATCAAAATGATATTGGAAGTCTTCTCGCGAATCTTATAAGACAACGGGTAACTGTCTGCCGGCCAATAGGTATCATAAGGCACTGATTTCCAAAGAATACTGGATGCATAACGGGTATCTTTCTCTTTGTCAAATTTAGCAACCAGATCATGAGTAGGTGTACAATAACGTCGCCAGGTTACTGATCCGTCATCTTCTTTCAGCAATACCCAGTAAGCCCAGTTGGGTGCATCGGAGGTGTAATAGACTTCAAAGATGCTTTCTGAAGAAAATTTCTTATCGGGTTGCCACAACTCGTCAAAATTGCTGACCAGCGTATAGCCTTCTGCTATTACTTTGTCACAAGCCTCAACCACTTTGGTATAGTCGCGTGTTGATTTCTCCCCTCTCGTTGCTAACACTTTGGCACGTAAGGCATAGGCTGCTCCCTTAGTTGCCTGGAAAATTCCTTTATTCTTGCTTACCAGGTAACGAATGGTATTTTCTTCATTCAGGTCGTCCAGGATCTGGTCATATATTTTATCTGTGGCAGAACGTTCCGGATACATCACCGGATACCATTTATCGAGGTTTTCGGCTGTAATGGTCGGAATCAAATCCAGCACCATCGGGGCATCACCCCATAAACGGACAATATCAAAATACGCCCATGCCCGCAAGAACTTGGCTTCTGCAATAACACGATTACGTTCTTCTGCTACGGTAGAAGTAGGATCCATCATCTTCGTATTTTCAATCACACTGGTTGCAGTGCCCGCCATCGAATAATACTGTGACCAGACCAGTTCTACTTTATAATTGGTAGAGGTCAGTTTCAACAAATCAAACTCCTGTTCGGCCACACCATCTCCGCCGATATAACAATTATCGGACTGCACATCTCCAATAGTATAATTTTCCGACTGGAATATATCTGCTTTAAAACTCTCATACGCACCCTGCAACTCGGCCTGTGCATCTGCCAGACTTCCATATTTAGACTCCTGATCTTCCGTTCCGGTACCTTCCTGCATAAAATCCGATTGCGGTTTCTCATCTAGGAAACTACTGCATGAAACGACTAATGTACAGAGTACGACATACGCTAACTTTATTATATTTTTCATTTTCGCAGCTATTAAAATTCAACATTCAAACCAAAAATTACCGCCCTCGATTGAGGATAAGTACCATAGTCCACCCCTTGAGCAACGGAGTCTCCGCCAAAAGCATTTACTTCAGGATCGTATCCTTTGTATTTAGTCAGTGTGAAGAGATTCTGTCCGGTGACGTAAGCCTGCAATCTGGACAGATGTATCTTATTCAACCATTTCTTAGGAAAATTATAGGATAAAGTGACTGTTTTCAGGCGCAGGTAAGATCCATCTTCTACAAAACGGGAGGAGTTATGATTATTCTCTGTATTACCAACGCGGGGGACATTGGTAATCATACCCGGTCGTTTCCAACGATCCAACACACGAACCGACTGGTTTCTAAAGTCTGTCATGCCTTCCATATCAATACGCGATGCATTAAAAATCTTATTGCCCTGACTTCCCTGCAAGAATACAGACAGGTCGAAACCGGCATACGAAAATGTATTCGTCATACCGTAAATGAACTTGGGCTGGGCATTTCCCAAAGTAGTGCGATCTTCCGGATCGATAAAACCGTTACCATTCAAGTCACGATAGATAATATCTCCGGTTTCCGGATCAACGCCTTCTGATATGTAACCAAAGAATGTGCCTAACGGAAGACCTTCTTTCAGGATGACGGCTTTCTCCTTGGATTCGTACATTTCAGCATAATAATAAACTTTATTCAAACCGAGCTTCGTCAGCTTATTCCGGTTGAAAGATATATTGAAATCGGTATTCCACTGAAAGTTACCTTTAAAATTCTGGGAAGAGAGAGTGAACTCCATACCTTTATTCACCATCTCACCGTCGTTTCTTGTCACACTGCTCGGCACCACATTCTCCGGCAGGCTGACTGTCAATAGTAAATCGGTGGTCTTTTTGTAGTAAGCATCAACCGAGAAGGATAAGCGGGAATCAAACATGGTCAGGTCGAGTCCCAGATTCCATTGGCTTGTTTTTTCCCAGGTCAGTTCTTTATTGGCTGCCGAGCCGGGTTTAATGGCAAGTCCCGGATATAAGTTTCCCTCCGAAACGGGCAGTTTACTGACGCTCATGGAAGCCATGTAAGCGTAGTTTCCAAAACCGCCTTGGTTACCATTCATACCCCATCCGGCACGTAATTTCAGGTCGGTAACAATGTCTTGTAAAGGTTGCATGAACTTTTCGCCTGAAATTCTCCAACCTGCAGAAACAGAAGGGAAAGTACCCCAACGATGTCCCGGGGCAAAACGAGAAGAACCGTCTGCACGGAAGTTAACTGTCAGCAAATAACGGCTGTCGTAATTGTAGGCTACACGACCCAGAAAAGAGGCCAGCGTCCATGCGGAAGCAGAAGAACCGCAAGCATCCTTATCCAGTTGATTGGCGGCACTGATGGAATGAATATCGGGATAAGACTCTGCCAGGTCGAAACCTGCCATCCACGAACCGTTATATTGTGCACGCTGCTGGGTAGCCCCTCCCAAAATAGAAAGGTTATGTTTGTTGAATGAACAATCATAGGTCAGCAAATTTTCAAAAAGCCATTCGAAGTTTCGTGAGAAACTCTCTTCCACACGCCCTTTTGTACCCCGTCCGTCCGAAGTTGAAATCGGGTCCAGATAGTAGTCCCAATGTTCATTGGTCAGTTCAATGCCAAAAGTGGTTTTAAACTTCAGTCCTTTGAGTATGTCAACCGTGAAGCCGAGTGAGCCATTTATATGGTCTGTATTCGTGTTACTGTCTGCGGCATTGGCAGCCAGCGGATTCAGAATACGTGCACCGTAAGCCTGTTCATCATATTCGTTCGGATCATACGGATTCCGCTTCTGCATAAACGGAGGAGTATTCACAACGGATAAGATGGAACCGGCACGCAAAGAACTACGGCTTTCGTTCACCCATTGTCCGCCTGTATGCGAATATGCAAAATTGAGTGCCATCTTTAGCCATTTGGTCTGCTCACTATCCAGGTTTGCACGGAAATTATACCGATTGAAATGTGCTTTTTCCACGATACCCTGTTCGTCGGAATAACCTCCGGAAACAAAATATTGCAGTTTCTCGGTTCCATTTGCCACAGACAACTGATAGTTCTGATTGACACCCGTACCGAAGAATAAATCAGTCCAGTCCACATAGCGCGTTTCACTTTCGGGGATATTGGGGGCAACATCCGAAACTGCTTTCAAGTCTTTCATCAAGTCTTTATATTGTTCTGTATTCAACGCATCTATTTTTTTCCCTAATTTAGAGAAACCCACATAAGCACTCATTTTCACTTGTGGTGCACCGATCTTTCCTCTTTTAGTCGTAATCAACACTACTCCGTTTGCCGCACGTGCTCCGTAAATAGCTGCCGATGAGGCATCTTTCAGAATTTGCATGCTTTCAATATCATTCGGACTGATATTCGAAATGTCATCCGACGGCAAACCGTCCACCACATACAACGGTTCATTGGATGCCTGTACCGAAGTGGCTCCTCTCACCCGGATTGTCACTCCGGAACCCGGCATACCCGACGGCTGCACAACCTGAATACCGGCTGCCTTTCCCTGAATAGCCTGTGCAGCTGTCATAATCGGACGTTCTTCAATATCTGCCGTGGAAACGACAGATACCGCAGTCGTAATATCTTTCCGTTTCATAAACCCGTATCCCACTACGACTACCTCTTCCAGTACCTGCGAATCTTCGCTCAATGACACATTGTATATGTTCTGCTTATTGACCGTATGAGATTGGGAAACATAACCGATATAGGAGAAACTGATTTTTGCCCCCACAGGAGCTTCCAAAGAGAAACGACCGTCTATATCGGTAGCGGTTCCAATATTCTCTCCCTCCACTCTCACTGTGACACCAATCAAGGGTTCTCCCCTCCGGTCGGCCACAACACCGGTGATTGTTTTCTTATCGCCTTTCTGGGGGGCGTTCTGTTCACTTTTCAGAGTAAGCACCACTTGCTTACCCGATTCTATTTTATAACTAATAGATGATCCTTTGAAAACTTTTTCTAAAACCGCATCAATACTTTCATTACTCACTGTCAATGAAATTTTTTGATCTAATCCGGGAAGCTTATCCGTATAAAAAAAGCTGTAATCAGCCTTCTTTTCAATCACTCGTATCGTCTGGCGTATCGTCTGATTCTTCACAGAGAAAGTGATCTGCGCACTTGCCTCTTGAGACACAAACAACAAGATACAACTGAACATAACAAGCCTGAATATGATATGTAATTGTTTTCTCATTAGTAATTAGCTTTAAATTCTTTAAAATATAAGTCTGAAAATTAGACTTTTTATTATCTTTGTAAAATCGTGAAGCAAAAAGGATTCCCTTTCCCTTATCCGCATAAGGAAAATTTCTTTTTTACTATCATGTATAAACCGTATTTGATTTCGGGGTAGAATTATGCTGCTACATAATTCTACCCTCTTTATTTTATTATGAGGTGTCTTCCATAAATCGTCCTTTTTAGTTAATACTACTTCCTATTCTCACCGTATCTCCTTCTAACTCATAGGTTAAAGGATAAGTAAGGCTTATAATGTAAAATACATTATGCAAGCTGCTGTTCCGGATGGTTCCGGAAAATGGCACGTTCTTCAGTTTCTCGGAGTCAAACACGACTTTCACTCCGTACATCCGCTCCAGCGTAGTCGCGATCTCCGCTAAAGAGGATGAATTAAAAATCAACATATTGTTCCGCCAAAAGTCGATTTCACGCATATCCGAGATGGGCGATTTAGTAAATGTCTGCTTGTTCTTATGGTATTCTACCTTCTCCCCGGGTTTCAACAAGGTTACGTCCGTTTTATTAGAAACCTTGACGCTTCCTTCTGCCAGCAGTGTTGTGACAGAATGATCGTCACAATAGCCTTTCACATCAAAGGTGGTTCCCAACGCTTCTATCTCCAGATCATTGCAGCAGACGATAAAACGTTTATCTTTGTTTTTCGCCACTTCGAAATAGGCTTCTCCGTCCAAATAGATTTTCCGGTCGGATTTGTTGTACTCCGCATCATAAGAAAGATGAGTAGCCGAATTTAACCAGACTTTCGTTCCATCGGGCAAAGTCAGATTCGCTTTCTGTCCATAATCGACAGCCACCATGAAAGGGTCCTGTGACACCTTATTCATGTGTTCTACCCCAAAGTAAGTGGCCAGTCCCAAACAAACCGGTAATAAGATAGTGGCTGCCACCTTATATATAATAGGTTGCCAGCGCCGTTTCTTCGGAGATAGTATCTTGGGCTCATCCAGATTCCTCTGCAGATGGTTCCACATTTCTTCTTCCACTGTCTTATCGATTTCGACGGCTGCTTCTTTCCACATTTGCTCGCAAAGCAGATTAAACTCATTACGAATTCCGGGTTTACGAATCCATTCAATAAGTATCCTTCTTTCTTCAGAAGAGGCCTCCTTTTTGAAGAATTTTTCCAATAGTACTATGTAATCGTGTTGCTCCATAATTTTCCTGTTCTATTTATACTAGTCTTGAGAGACAGAAAAGGACTACAGAGAAATCGAAATAGTTCAGATATTAACTTTTATTAAAACTTCTATATTAGATATCATGTAAGAAGAGAGAGACTGAAAAGGCAATTATTCCCAGTTTGTCACGCAAGAAATCCAAAGAACGGTGTACCTGTGTGGCAACAGTCTTTTCCGAGATATTCAACTGGTCGGCTATCTCACGATAGTTCAACCCTGATTTCCAATAAAGCATAAAAACTTCCCGGCGCGCTGGAGGCAGTTCTTCTAAAAGTTTCAGGATATATTCTTCCAAAAACAAATAATCCAGTTCTTCATCTATCTCTACGGATTCGTCAGATGACTCATTCGCAAGCCTGTCTACATAATTTTGAAGCAGGAGTTCGCGTCTTACATAATGATATACCATGTTTTGGGATATTTTAAAAAGATAGCCGTCAAAATTCCCTTCCAGATCGATATTAAGCCGCTTCTCCCAGATATGGAGAAAAATATCTTGTGTGATATCTTTCGCCACCCCGGCATTGCTCACCATAGAAAGGACAAAATTATAAATGCGAGCATTGTATCCACGATACAATGCCTCAAAAGCATTTTTATTTCCTTCTTTCAATAATTGAAGTTGCTGGGTGGTAATCATTATAAAATAAGGTTAAATCATATATCGATTCAAAAATAGCGAAATAACTAAAGCCGACAACCAAAGCACTTGTTAAAATTTCAATAAATCAATATCATAGCATTTAAAAGGGAATAGAATACAAAAACACATCCTTGACATATCATATCATAAATTCAGCCATTTTGCTATAAAATTAATAGAAATTATTAATCAACAGCTACAATTTCGAACTTTTATTCCTACATTTGCGGTCAAATGATAACTTATTAACAAATTTCATAAATACCATGGCTAAAATAACGAAAGAAGCCGCTTTGCTCTATCATTCACAGGGCAAACCCGGTAAGATTGAGGTAGTGCCTACCAAACCTTACAGTACACAAACCGACTTATCACTCGCATATTCTCCCGGTGTAGCAGAACCTTGTCTCGAAATTGAGAAGAATCCGCAAGATGCGTATAAATATACGGCTAAAGGTAATCTGGTAGCCGTTATTTCCAACGGTACAGCCGTACTCGGACTGGGTGATATAGGTGCATTGAGCGGTAAACCTGTAATGGAAGGTAAAGGTCTGCTTTTCAAAATTTACGCGGGCATCGACGTTTTCGACATCGAAGTGGATGAAAAAGATCCAGAGAAATTTATTGCTGCAGTAAAGGCTATTGCTCCTACTTTCGGAGGTATCAACCTGGAAGACATCAAAGCTCCCGAATGTTTTGAAATCGAACGTCGCCTGAAAGAAGAACTGGATATACCTGTCATGCACGACGATCAGCACGGTACTGCTATTATCTCCAGTGCCGGTTTGGTGAATGCCCTGCAAGTGGCCGGAAAGAAAATCGAAGATGTAAAAATCGTTGTGAACGGTGCAGGTGCATCTGCCGTATCTTGTACTAAATTGTATGTGTCACTGGGTGCACGTCTCGAAAACATCGTCATGCTGGATAGTAAAGGCGTTATCAGCAAGGCGCGCACGGATCTGAACGAACAGAAAAGATTTTTTGCAACCGACCGCACGGATATTCACACGCTGGAAGAAGCAATCAAAGGTGCAGATGTATTCCTCGGCCTGTCGAAAGGAAATGTGTTAAGCCAGGATATGGTGCGCAGCATGGCTCCGATGCCGATTGTGTTCGCATTGGCTAACCCGACACCAGAAATCTCTTACGAAGATGCCATGGCAGCACGTCCTGACGTACTGATGGCTACCGGACGTTCTGACTATCCGAACCAGATTAATAATGTAATCGGTTTCCCGTATATCTTCCGCGGTGCTTTGGATACTCACGCTAAAGCTATCAACGAAGAGATGAAGATTGCAGCCGTACACGCTATCGCTAATCTGGCAAAACAGCCGGTACCCGATGTAGTTAATGCGGCATACCACGTGAACAACCTCTCTTTCGGCGCGGAATACTTTATCCCGAAACCGGTAGATCCACGCCTCATCACCGAAGTTTCCTGCGCAGTGGCAAAAGCTGCTATGGAAAGCGGAGTGGCTCGCACTGAAATCAAAGACTGGGATGCTTACTGTGTTCACCTGCGCGAATTGATGGGTTATGAGTCCAAACTGACCCGCCAACTGTATGATACAGCCCGCCGTTCACCGCAACGTGTCGTATTTGCCGAAGGTATCCATCCGAATATGCTGAAAGCTGCCGTTGAAGCGAAAGCCGAAGGTATCTGTCATCCTATCTTATTAGGAAATGACGAGGCTATCGGAAAACTGGCAGAAGAAATGGATCTTAGCCTGGAAGGTATTGAAATCGTCAATCTCCGTCACCCGGACGAATCGGAACGCCGCGAACGTTACTCACGCATTCTTGCAGAAAAACGTGCACGCGAAGGCTTTACTTATGAAGAAGCCAACGATAAAATGTTCGAACGCAACTACTTCGGTATGATGATGGTGGAAACAGGAGATGCGGATGCTTTCATCACCGGACTTTATACAAGATATAGCAATACGATCAAAGTGGCCAAAGAAGTAATCGGTATCCAACCGGGCTTCAAACACTTCGGAACAATGCATATCCTGAACTCCAAGAAAGGTACTTACTTCCTGGCAGACACACTGATTAACCGCCACCCGGATACGGAAACATTGATTGACATCGCTAAATTGTCTGATAAAACAGTTCGCTTCTTCAATCACACGCCGGTTATCTCAATGTTGTCATACTCCAACTTCGGTGCTGATACTGCAGGTAGCCCTGTGAAAGTGCACGAAGCTGTTGCCCACATGCAGGAAGAATATCCGGAACTGGCTATTGACGGTGAAATGCAGGTAAACTTTGCCATGAACCGCGAATTGCGTGATACCAAATATCCGTTTACCCGCCTGAAAGGAAAAGATGTAAATACATTGATTTTCCCGAACTTGAGTTCAGCAAACGCCGGTTACAAACTGTTGCAGGCAATGGACCCGGATACGGAATTCATCGGCCCTATCCAGATGGGATTGAACAAACCTATTCATTTCACCGATTTCGAAAGCTCTGTCCGCGACATTGTCAATATCACAGCTGTAGCCGTGATCGACGCCATCGTTGACAAAAAGAAAAGAGGAGGTAAATGAAACGTCCGTTATCCAAATCACAAATAGTTTGCATCAGCCTGCTTTGGTTGGCGCTTTGCTATCTAGTTCTGACAAAAGCCGAACGAATTGACGGGATGACGGCGGTAATGCTTGGCATTTCGGCAGCATTAGTGTTTATTCCTGTCTATAAGTCGATCAAAAAGAACAAATAAATATCTTTTTTCCTATTTTTAATGCGATAAAATATCAAATTTGATGTTTTATCGCATTTTTCTTTATAAAATGTTTGCTAGTTCAATTTTTATCTTTACTTTTGCAACCGAAAATAAATATCCGATGTACCCATACGCAGATGTGCAAATCTGCTATATAGCACAAAAGCACATAGTCAAACGGTATATTAGCAAATTGTCAAATTAGCACTTTATTTATATCAACCAATTAAAGAAAAAAAAGATTATGAATGCAGCAAAGGTATTAGACGATCTGAAAAGAAGATTTCCCAATGAACCGGAGTATCATCAAGCAGTAGAAGAAGTACTTTCTACTATTGAAGAAGAATACAACAAACATCCGGAGTTTGATAAAGTAAACTTGATCGAACGTTTGTGTATTCCTGATAGAGTATATCAGTTCCGCGTGACTTGGATGGATGATAAAGGTAATATTCAGACCAATATGGGTTACCGTGTTCAGCACAACAACGCGATCGGTCCTTACAAAGGCGGTATCCGTTTCCACGCATCTGTAAACCTTTCTATCTTGAAGTTCCTTGCCTTTGAACAAACATTCAAAAACTCACTGACTACTCTGCCAATGGGTGGTGGTAAAGGTGGTTCTGACTTCTCTCCTCGTGGAAAGTCAAATGCTGAAGTAATGCGCTTCGTACAGGCATTCATGCTGGAACTGTGGCGTCACATCGGTCCTGAAACTGACGTTCCTGCAGGTGACATCGGTGTTGGTGGCCGCGAAGTAGGTTTCATGTTCGGTATGTATAAAAAACTGGCTCACGAATTTACCGGAACATTCACAGGTAAAGGCCGCGAATTCGGTGGTTCACTGATTCGTCCGGAAGCTACAGGTTACGGTAACATCTACTTCCTGATGGAAATGTTGAAGAGAAAAGGAACTGACTTGAAAGGTAAAGTTTGTCTGGTTTCTGGTTCTGGTAACGTTGCTCAATATACAATCGAAAAAGTAATCGAACTGGGTGGTAAAGTAGTTACTTGCTCTGACTCTGACGGTTATATCTACGATCCGGACGGTATCGACCGCGAAAAACTGGATTATATCATGGAACTGAAGAATCTGTACCGTGGCCGTATCCGTGAATACGCAGAAAAATATGGTTGCAAATATGTAGAAGGAGCTAAACCTTGGGGTGAAAAATGTGATATCGCTCTTCCTTCTGCTACTCAAAATGAATTGAACGGTGACCACGCTCGTCAGTTGGTAGCAAACGGTTGTATCGCTGTATCTGAAGGAGCTAACATGCCTTCTACTCCAGAAGCTATCAAAGTATTCCAGGATGCAAAAATCCTTTACGCTCCGGGTAAAGCTGCTAACGCTGGTGGTGTATCAGTATCAGGTCTTGAAATGACTCAAAACTCTATCAAATTAAGCTGGAGCGCTGAAGAAGTAGACGAAAAGCTGAAAAGCATCATGAAGAATATCCACGAAGCTTGCGTTCAGTATGGTACAGAAGCTGACGGATACGTAAACTATGTGAAGGGTGCTAACGTAGCCGGATTCATGAAGGTTGCTAAAGCAATGATGGCACAAGGTATCGTATAATCAGCAAAAGATATATAAGCTATAGTTTATTTAAAAGCTCCCGTCTTCCGTGAAGGAAGTGCGGGAGTTTTTTTATGCAATAAAAAGATGTACGACACCCGGGTGTCAGCACAATAATCTTTGTAGAAAAATAAATAGCAGACAATACACACACAATTCATAGTTATTCTCTATCTTTAGATAGAAATTATCTGTTTGACAAGCGAGCAAAAGAAGCCTATCTTTGTTATATATTATAAACCCCGGATGAAAGAATAAAAGGAAACAGTCTGCTTATACTTGTATCCGACTAAAAAATCTATTTATGGAAAAGAAAAAACTTACTGCAGCGAACGGTCGTCCTATCGCTGACAATCAAAACTCGCAAACCGCAGGTCAACGCGGACCTGTAATGTTACAAGATCCCTGGCTTATAGAGAAGCTTGCCCATTTTGATCGTGAAGTAATTCCTGAAAGACGTATGCACGCTAAAGGTTCGGGAGCTTACGGTACGTTTACTGTCACCCATGACATTACAAAGTACACCCGTGCTGCTATTTTCAGTAAAGTCGGAAAACAAACAGAATGTTTTGTCCGTTTCTCCACCGTAGCCGGAGAACGTGGAGCTGCTGATGCAGAACGTGACATCCGTGGTTTTGCTATGAAATTCTATACGGAAGAAGGTAACTGGGATTTGGTGGGTAACAACACTCCTGTATTCTTCTTACGTGATCCGCTTAAATTTCCGGATCTGAATCATGCCATCAAACGAGATCCGAAAACCAATATGCGTAGCCCGAACAGTAACTGGGACTTCTGGACGCTTTTACCGGAAGCATTACATCAAGTTACTATCACTATGAGTCCGCGTGGTATTCCTTATTCATATCGCCACATGCACGGATTCGGCAGTCATACTTATAGTTTTATCAATGCAGAAAATCAACGTATTTGGGTTAAATTCCATCTGCGTACCTTGCAGGGTATCAAGAATCTGACAGACCAGGAAGCAGAAGCAATAGTTGCTAAAGATCGCGAATCTCATCAACGTGATCTCTTCGAGAGCATCGAAAAGGGCGATTATCCGAAATGGTTATTCCAGATTCAGTTAATGACGGAGGAAGAAGCGGACAACTATCGTATCAACCCGTTTGACCTGACTAAAGTATGGCCGCACAAAGATTTCCCTCTACAAGATGTTGGTGTCCTTGAACTGAACCGCAACCCGGAAAATTATTTTGCTGAAGTGGAACAAGCTGCTTTCAACCCGATGAATATTGTAGACGGTATCGGTCTGTCTCCCGACAAAATGTTACAAGGTCGTTTATTCTCTTATGGCGACGCACAACGTTATCGTCTAGGGGTGAATGCTGAACAAATCCCGGTCAACAAGCCTCGTTGTCCTTTCCACGCCTATCATCGTGACGGTGCTATGCGCGTAGACGGTAACTACGGTGCTACCAAAGGGTATGAACCGAACAGTTACGGCGAATGGCAGGATTCTCCTGACATGAAAGAACCGCCTCTTAAAGTTACCGGTGAAGTTTACAACTACAATGAACGGGAATATGACGACGATTATTATAGCCAACCGGGCGACTTATTCCGATTGATGCCGGCTGAAGAACAACAATTATTGTTCGAAAATACAGCCCGTGCCATGGGAGACTCCGAATTGTTTATCAAACAACGTCATGTGCGCAACTGCTACAAAGCCGATCCTGCATATGGAACAGGAGTTGCCAAAGCGCTGGGTATTGACTTACAAGAGGCTTTGAAAGAATAATCTGCTATCACTTTCCTCTACAGGTACTCCTTCTTCCCAAAGAAAGAGTACCTGTTTTCTTATACCCCATAAGGTATAATTCATAAATCTACAACTAAATTTATACCCTAAAGGGTGTAAAATAGAAAATTTACATTATCTTTGTACCCAAAAGGGTATAATATGAACGATAAATCATTATCAGAATACGTCAAGCAAATGCGTAAAGAACATAACTTGACCCAAGTAGAGCTGTCCGAAAAATCAGGAGTCGGGTTACGTTTTGTACGCGAACTCGAACAGGGGAAACAGACTTTGCGTCTTGATAAAGTAAATCAAGTGCTTAGTCTCTTTGGAACGGAAGTGGGTGTTGTACCAATAAGTAAATTCAACAAGCTATGAGACAAGCACTCATATACAACCAAGACCAGTTGGCAGGATTGCTTACAGAAGATGAAAATGGCTATACCTTTCAATATGATACAGCCTACATTAAATCCAGCGATGCGGAATCTATCAGCCTCACACTGCCAATCTCGGAAAAGCCATATACAAGTCTAATATTATTCCCATTCTTTGACGGTCTTATTCCTGAAGGCTGGCTTTTAGATATTGCTGAAAAAAGTTGGAAGATAAATCGACGTGACCGTATGTCACTACTGCTTGCCTGTTGCAAAGATTGCATCGGTGCAGTTAGTGTGATTCCCATCTTAAATAAAGAATAATGATGAGCAGATGCCTATATTGTTATCAGGAACTTGGCGAGGGAGAAACTGATTTTCACCCTCAATGCGGAAAGAAAATATTTGGGAGCAAAACAGTTCCTCTCCTACCTTATACAAAAGCGGATATTAAGCAACTTGCCGAACAAGTCATACGCTCACAAACCACACTTACAGGAGTGCAAGCAAAATTGTCTCTCGATATATCATCGTCCCCCAACCAACCGCAACGCTTTACTATCGTTGGTTTATGGGGACGTTATATTCTCAAACCGCAAACGGAACAATTTAAATACATGCCTGAAGTTGAGGATTTAACGATGCATCTTGCCGAATTGGCTAAAGTGAACGTTGTCCCTCATTCATTGATTCGTTTTGCCGATGGCGAATTGGCCTATATCACTAAACGCATAGATAGAACCGCAAAGGGTGAAAAGTTGCCAATGGAGGATATGTGCCAGCTCTCGGAACGCCTCACAGAGTATAAATATAAGGGTTCTTATGAAAAGATAGCAAAGATAATTATGCAATATTCCTCTGTGCCAAAACTTGACGTAATAAATTTCTGGGAACAAGTCGTTTTCTCATGGCTGACCGGAAATGCGGATATGCATCTGAAAAACTTTTCACTTTATAGTCAGCGTAAAGGCTATTATTCACTGACCCCGGGATATGACATGATCTCTACGGCACTCCTCATGCCGGAGGACACTGAAGAATTGGCTTTGACACTTTATGGAAAAAGACGCAAAATCAAGCGTTCTGATTTTGAAGTTGCCATGAATAGTTGCAGTTTAGAGAAAAAGATCATAGACAACCTATTTTCTAAATTTACCAAAGTTGCCGAAAAATGGTTAGAGTTCATAGATATTTCTTTCTTGCCTAAAGAAATGAAGCAACAGTACAAGCTGATTATAACAAGAAAGTATCAATCCTTCTTTGATGCGCAAATATAAAAACAGGCTAATACAACGAAATGACATGAAACTTAGAGAGGATAAAATTCTAAACATAAGGATCTATTAATTAGATATTTAATAGTTCCTTTCCTCTCGCTTTAAGAAAGAGGGCTTCCGAAAAGAAGCGGACAGCCTCTTTTATATATCATTACCGACAACTCTGATTTTTCTTTTAACATTCTACAGAAATAGCCACTCAACTATTTTAACTATCTTTGTCCCCTGTATAACCCCTTAATATTTATAACAGACTGATGAAACTAAAAAATTTATTCGCCGGAATGATATTATGTCTGGCAGTTGCTTCCTGCATTCAGGATGAAGCTCTAAACGTTGAAGCAGCTATAGACGGATGCAGCGGAAACGATATTCAACAATGTTTGATTGATCCAAACGAGTTCACTGTTCAGCTATATGTATCAAGAGCTGCCGATCCGTCTAAGATAAACATCAATTTTGACCTTCCTGCCGGAGCTTCCATAGCGCCTGTCAAACAGCTAGCCGAAGACGGAGTTAATACTTATAATTTCAAAGATGAAAATAACCCTAGAGAATTTAAGGTTACATCAGAAGATAGCGACTTTTCTGCTACCTATACAATCAGACTTTGGCAAACAGAAATGCCTATCACATACAACTTCGAAACGCTAAGTTCAGACAATCCTTACCATAAGTTTACTGAAGAGAATCCCTCCGCAGGAGCTATCATTCGTAGATTGGAATTAGCTAGCGGAAATCCTGGATTCGAACTGACTAAAATGGCAAAAACACCAGAAGACTATCCGACAGTACAAGTAAATGGAGGAGTTGATGGCGGTAAATGTGTAAAATTAGAGACTAAGAATACCGGCAGTTTTGGAAGCATGGTAAATATGCATATTGCAGCTGGTAATCTTTTCATTGGTTCATTTGAAGTAGGGCAAGCATTAAGCGATGCAATGAAAGCCACCCATTTCGGATTTCCATTCTTCTACTATCCACTTGAACTGAAAGGATCGTATAAATACAAGGCAGGTCCTATTTTCTCATCAAAAGGAGTACCAGTGGAAGGGAAAAAGGATAAATGTGATATTTATGGAGTATTATACGAAACAGATGCCAATGTACAATTTCTCGACGGTTCAACCTCACTCAATTCACCAAATATTGTAGCTTTGGCACGGAATCTTGAAAAGCTTCCTGAAACAGACAGTTGGACAGAGTTTAGCTTCAAATTCGAGCCAAAAAACGGCAAATCTATTGATTCCGACAAATTAGAAAAAGGTATCTACAAACTTGCCATCGTATTCTCATCCAGTGTAGACGGCGCGAAGTTTGAGGGAGCTGTAGGTAGCACCCTTTATGTAGACAAAGTTAAAATTGTTCAAACTTCTGACCCGAATGAATATCCCGCAAATTAATAATAAACCCAATCAATTGATAAAATAATGAAGAAAACAATATATTATAAAGTAGTAGGGATTGTATTCCTCACAATACTTTTTTCACATGTGGCATATGCCCAAAACGAACGTAACAAAGCTCTTATCTACTCATACTTACATGGATGGGAGTATAGTATCAAAGCAGGATTAAGCATTGGAGGTACTTCTCCTCTACCCTTACCTAAAGAAATACGTAATATTGATAGCTACTCTCCCAACATAGCTATCGCTATTGAAGGAAATGCTACAAAGTGGTTCGGTAATGACAAGAAATGGGGAATGACTGCGGGTATACGTCTCGAAAACAAAACTATGACAACCGAAGCTACCGTAAAAAATTACGGAATGAAGATCATCAACACTAATGGCGGCGAGCTACAAGGTCTTTGGACTGGTGGTGTAAAGACAAAAGTGAAAAATTCATATCTCACCATTCCTGTATTGGCTAATTATAAGATAAGTGACCGTTGGAAAGTATCACTTGGTCCTTATGTTTCTTATATGACTGAAGGCAACTTCTCCGGCCATGTATATGAAGGACATTTACGTACGCCTGATGAAACCGGTCAACGGGTAGATTTCAGCGGTGAAAGTGTTGCAACTTACGACTTCTCTGATAATTTACGCAAGTTTCAATGGGGAGCCCAATTAGGCGGTGAGTGGAAAGCTTTCAAACACCTTAATGTTTATGCAGATCTGACATGGGGGCTAAACGACATCTTTAAGAAAGACTTTGATACCATCACGTTTGCGATGTATCCTATCTATTTGAATATTGGGTTTGGATATGCGTTCTAAAGCTTATTACATAATAATTTTATCTAAAACTTTCATAATTGTCTAATTCCAACAACTTAAATTATGGAAATAAAAAGAGAGCTTTTATAATGAAGCTCTCTTTTTATTTCCATAACAAGGATTTTACTTACCTATCACCTCCAAATCATCTATAAAAAGTGTACTACCACCAGCACCGACAAAGAGATCACCTTTTTTACTTGAAGAACATACAATAGCTATCTGATAATCTTTACCTGCCTCATACTTTTTACCTTCCAAATTTTGAAATGGAATCTTAAACGATTCCCAATCAGCTTTTGCACTACCATCTGCCAATTGAGCTACTGCAACACGGCGATCTGAGGTATTTATATCATGCCCTGTAAGAGGAATATTATTTCCTTTCTCATCCAAAGTCGTCTCATACAATACAGCCATTATAGAACACTCATCTATAGCGCCTTCTACTACTTTTACCTCTTCAGGTTTAGTTGCTCCTTCGCCATTAATAAATTTTTCTCCCGGAATATATTTGTACCATCCTTTCAAATATAATGGTTCTTTATCATAAGGAACTCCAAATTTTGTTGCAGCAAGTCTATCAACACCTTCTGTCAAATTTAACTCAAATGTCCCTGTATATAAAGAACCGGCTGTTAATGCGGGGATCAAAGATGATGTTTTTGAACTAGTATCCAAAGTCACTAACTTGGCAGCATAAGATCCCGATTTCGCATCTGTACTCTTAGAAACTGGCATTTCTGTCAAAGAAACTTGCATAATCTTTAACATAGCAACTCCCTCCGTACTTGTAGCTAATACCTCTGTAGGTTTAGGTTTATCATAAGCATAACTTAAAAAACTACCTGCCACAGGTTCCCAACCCTCGAATCCAAAAGCCAATACAGAAGTAGTTACTCTCGCAGGAGTCTTTACCACATACTCTACCGAAGTTCCATTCTCTGCTACAATCATAATAACCACATCCGAAGAAAAATCGATAGCAACTCCACTTTGTAAAACACAAGTTGCTTTTTCAGAATAAGCAAACGTAGGCACTAACCCTTTTAACAAATCAGGATTAGCATCCACCATAGCTTGATCAACATCAAAAGTTATTGTATTATCCTCATTAATCACAGGATGTCCTATAACACAGGCATTAGCCTCATTCTCTAAATCAAAAGTAAAAGAAAGAATTTTCGCTTCGCCACTTTCATTACCGCTCATCTTATCTCCCTCAAAAGCAACATCCACTGTTTGGCCTAAAGCTGCAACTGTTACACCTATTTTCATACTAACTTTCCCGTCTCTCACAGTTCCACTTACCGACGTAGGAAGCGTTCCTAACATTTGACCAAACTCTGTAGTAAACTTCAGATCTTTCTGTCCACTAAAAGATTGTACTCCATCTTTTTCTTCCACCGTACAAGGCACTTCAATATCACCTACCAACCGACCTGCAAATGAAAATTTTTTCAAAGACAATATGACTTGTGATGTTTGATCACCTGATTTAGCAATAGATATCACTTGAGAGACAGGATCAGCTGCACTTCCATCAATGGATACTACCAAATTACCTTTATAGCTACCACTAATATCAGTAACTTCTGTCTGATCATCACCATTCTTTCCATTATCATCATCGTCACTACAAGACGTAAACAATGTCGCAGTACACAATACTGCAAACAGATAATAAAATAATTTCTTTTTCATTTCTAAATTCTCTTTTTAATTAATAAAAGCAAATACGCGATATACCATCGCATAGATCCAAAATTTCACAGCTGCAAAGTAACTACTATTTCCACATCTCCGCAAGGTCTATTTTTCTTGTTTCTGTTCTATTTTTAAAGAAATATACTCAAAACCCCTTGTAATATACCATTTTTCAAGTCAAAATTATAATTTAAGAAAAGAAAAGAGAGCCTATTTCCCTAAATCTACATATCTTTGTTATAAAGTAAGAAGTACGAAACATGGAAGAATTACCCAAAATAGACTTACCTGAAGAATGGCTTATAGGTACAGGAGTTAACAAAGAATTGCTCAATTTATATACAAACTTTCCCTGCCGGTTGAAATCGGAAATATTCGTATTATGTATGGATGGAGAAATTGAGGCTTCAGTCAATCTAAACCGTATCACAGTACGAGCTAACGATTTTGTTACTATCATGCCGGGAAGCATTCTTCAGATACACAGTGTAAGCGGAGAACCAATACTTTATTTTGGAGGATTCTCATCAAAATACATAGAACAAGCCAATTTGACACCTTCATCTATCAAGACTTTATTTATAACGATAGGACGACCTGTCATTTCATTAAAACCGGAAGGAGCCAAGTTATTGGCGGAGTACTTTCAATTCTTGATAAAATTATATGCCTTTTTCAATGAATCAACCCGTAAAGGTATTACTCCGCACTTGTACAACAACATACACGCAGGGATAGCTGCCATGTATAACACCCAACTACAAAACACCAAAGAATTTTTATCTAAAGGTGAATTAATCTACAAAAACTTCACTCAACTGGTGATGCAGAATTACAATCATACCCGAAATGTAGCATGGTACGCCAAAAAACTCAAAATCTCAAATATTCACCTATGTACAACAGTTAAGAAAGTCACTGGGAATACATGTGCAGAAATCATTGCACACATGGTCATCATGGATGCCAAATCACAATTAAAGTCCACCCATCTTTCCATTCAAGAAATTTCTAATTCACTCAATTTTGCCAACACATCGTTTTTTGGCAAATACTTTAAACGATATGTCGGCATGAGCCCATTAACCTATAGAAATAACGGATAAATAGAATAAACCATACACCACCTTAAGCCTCCGGCATCAAGACTACTCCCAGCTTCTTCTTACCGTCCATCTTGACTACCACAGGCTTTTCAAAGCGAACGTGACGGAGATAGTTCGTTTCCTGCACTGCCGGTTGCGCATTGAGGAAATCCTGATTATACACTCCATCATTCATAAAGGCGTTGATCGTGAAATACCCTACCCCGAAAGAAGTCAGGTTCTGGAAAAAGTGTGTCCCCTGACTGGGATCTACCCGGTAATTAGTCAGACCGGCTTCCACAATCACACGGGCAGCCGAGATATGCGGCCACTTCACCGGAATACCAAGCCATGTATCACTGCTTCCCCAACGTCCCGGACCGACAAGCACATAATTCTTTCCTTCATTCAAGAATTGTTGGTTAATCTTTTCTATCTCCCAGGCAATTGTCTGATTGTTGGAGGCACTATAATTATCGGTCTTTACATAGACCACATCATAAATATCATTCATGATACCATGTCCCAATGAATTATATGAGCGGAGAATCACATCTTCATCCGGTATCTCGTTCAAATCCTCGTCCAGCATTTCTTTACTGTCTACGATAGGACGGATCTGCAACAGATAGAAAGTTCCGGATTTATCATGTTCGCAACTTAACGTTGCTGCAAATTCAATTTCAACCGGACGGCGCATCTCCTGTTCACCATATTTCAATACTAACTGCAGAATACGAGCTAACGGAAAAACATCATGTTGCAGGATATTAGCAAAAGTAATCACCTTACGTCCTCCCGGATATAAACCATCACGAATGATCTGATCGTACGGATCGTAGGTAGAAGCAATATAACGCAGAGCACCGTCACTTTCTGCCTCTTTGACATGAAGTTTCAGCAAATTAAAACCATCGTCGATAGAAAAATCATGTCCGGCATTTTTCAAATCCAATGCATAGAAACGGGTTTGAGTCTCCTTGAGAGCAATTTCCATTTCGCTGGTCTGTAACACCTGATTAGGATGATAAGGAGAAAAACGAAGGGTCATGCCACCGTCAACAATATATTTTCCTAATCCCAAAGCCAGATTCACCGTTCCCTCTTCTGCCTTTTCATTCCCCAACGGATAATAATTGAGCGAGCGTGCCACACCGGACATGGAAGGATAATAACGGTCACCATACTGATTGCCAACTACTTCCTGTAAGATAACAGCCATTTTCTCCTGATCGATTACATTCGACGTAGCTTGCATATACGCTTTGCTGTCACGGAAATAAACCGAAGCATACACCCCTTTGATGGCATCGGAAAGCATCCGCAACATTTCATAGCGGTCGTCCAGATAAGGAATCATGTAAGTGTTGTAAATTCCGGCAAACGGTTGATAGTGAGAATCCTCCAACAAGGAAGAAGACCGAATGGCAATCGGAGACTTCACGACATCGAAGAAAGTGAAAAAGTCCTCTATCAACCGGTCCGGTAATTTAGCCTTCAGGAAGTATTTCAAAATCGTAGCATCATCCGCATCCGACAGTGCAATCTGATACAAGTTGTTGGTGTCCATGAACTCATCAAAGACATCCGTACAAAGCACCACTGTTTTAGGAATAGCAATACGCGCATTTTCAAACTCGTCAAACTCCGGATGACGCTTCACCATATTATCAATAAATGCCAGTCCACGCCCTTTTCCTCCGAGAGAGCCATCCCCGATACGGGCAAAGTTAGAATAACGGTCGAAGCGATCGCGCTTAAAGACCGCCACAACTCCCTGGTTCTTCATCTTACGATATTTCACAATCGCCTCAAAGATGATTTTACGGTGAGCATCCACATCCTGAAGACTATTCCAGGTTATCGGTTTCAAAAATTCAGCCACCGGGAACATGGCACGTGAATAAAACCAACGCGACACGTGATTCCTGCTGATATGATATAAGAAAGATTCCGCAGGTACGGCAAAAAGAATGTTTTGCAGCTCCTTCAAATTCCGGACGCGGGCAATCTCCTCCCCGGTATCCGGATTGCGGAAAATAAAATCACCAAAACCAAAATTATCGGAGACGATACGGCGCAAATCAACGTCCATCTTCTTGGAGTTCTTATCGATAAAGCTAGCACCATACTTGACTGCATAAGACGAATTTTCAGATTCGGAAGACTGAATAATCAAAGGAACAAACGGATCATTCTTACGTATCTCCGCACACAGCTTGATACCTGCCAGACCGTCTTTCTCTCCCCGTTCCACTTTCGGGAAACGGACGTCAGTGATTACCCCCAATATATTATTCTGATACTTATGATAGATCTCCATCGCCTCCTGATACGTACGTGCCAACACTATTTTAGGACGTCCGCGCATACGGAGCGTACGCTGGTGTGCATTCAAGGCTTCGGTAGAGAATTCCTGACTCTGCTTCAACACGAACTTATACAGATTCGGCAAAATGGAAGAATAGAAACGAATGCCATCTTCCACCAAAAGAATCAGCTGCACACCGACCTCCTGTACATCGTGTTCCAGATTCATCTTGTCCTCTATCAACTTAATGATAGACACCAACAGGTCGGTATTACCCAACCAGCAGAACACATATTCGAACGCACTTAAATCTTCATTGATAATCCGTTTGGTAATACCATGGCTAAAAGGAGTCAGTATGACGATAGGAATATGCTCGTATTTCTCTTTAATGTGACGGCCGATATCGAAACTGTCATTATCCCCCGTGCTCGGCATACAAATCACCAGGTCGAACGACATATTTTCCAACTGTGACAATGCTTCCTCCTCCGTAGATACCTGCGAGAAACGAGGTGGATAGCGCAGAGACAAAGAAGTGTATTCATTGAAAATCTTCTCATCAATGCGCCCGTCATCCTCCAACATGAAAGCATCGTAAGGATTAGCGATTAATAACACGTTAAAAATCCGCCTTGTCATCAAGTTAGCGAATTGTGTATCTTTGAAGTAAAGCTGGTTTAATTTATATTTACTAAGCATAAAGTCATTCTCCTTTCTTATTTCAAATCGTCTATCTGCAGAATCACATTTTGCAAAGTTAATTCTTTAAATCTCATTTTCCACCATCTTCTTTATAAAGTTTACTTGTTTATCTCTTATTATTTTGTAGATTTGTAACTTTAAGTTTATTCAAAAAGACTTTTTATTCACATGAAAAAAGTAACTTTATTAATGAGTGGAATCATGGTGATGTCATGCGCTCCCCAACAGAAAAAGCTAGTCTACCCCGAGACGGCAAAGGTAGACACCGTAGACGTGTACTTCGGTACACAAGTTCCCGACCCTTACAGATGGCTGGAAAATGACACCAGTGCAGCTACTACTGCCTGGGTAGAAGCACAAAACAAAGTAACGAATGAGTATCTAAGTCAGATTCCATTCCGGGAAAACTTGTTGAAACGATTGACCACACTGGCCGATTACGAGAAGATCAGTGCGCCAATCAAGAAACATGGCAAATATTACTTCAGTAAAAATGACGGCCTGCAAAACCAGAGTGTATTCTACGTACAGGATTCACTGGACGGCGAGCCTCGCATTTTCCTCGACCCGAACAAGCTCTCGGACGATGGCACAGTGGCACTGACCGGTCTTTACTTCTCAAACGACGGCAAATATACCGCTTACAGTATCTCACGCAGCGGATCGGATTGGTCTGAAATATTTGTCATGGACACTGAAAGTGGCAAGTTATTGGAAGACCACATCGAATGGGCCAAATTTACCGGTGCCGCCTGGCAGGGAGACGGCTTCTACTACAGCGCCTACGATGCTCCCGCCAAAGGAAAAGAATTCTCCAACGTAAACGAAAAGCACAAAATCTATTATCACAAAATAGGTGAACCGCAATCGAAAGATAAACTGATTTATCAAAATCCGGCTTATCCGAAACGTTTCTATACAGCCAGCACCAGCGAAGACGAACGTATTCTCTTCCTCACAGAATCCGGTGCCGGAAGAGGCAATAACTTGTTTATAGGAGACCTGAAAAAACCGAATTCTCCTTTTATCCAGCTGACTACCGACCTCGACTACCAATACTACCCGATTGAAGTGATCGGCGACCAGATTTATATTTATACCAACTATGGCGCACCGAAAAACCGGATCATGGTAGCCAACATCAACCGTCCGAAACTGGAGGACTGGAAAGAACTCGTTCCCGAATCGGAAGCCGTTCTTTCAAACGCAGAAGTGATCGGTGGCAAACTGTTCCTTACTTACGACAAAGATGCTTCGAACCATGCATACGTTTACGGCCTCGACGGCAAACAAATTCAGGAGATTCAACTGCCGTCACTCGGTTCCGTAGGCTTTAGCGGCAACAAAGACGATAAAGAATGTTTCTTCGGATTCACTTCATTCACCATTCCGGGTGCCACTTACAAATATGATATGGACCAGAACACCTACGAACTATACCGTGCACCGAAAGTACAGTTCAACTCGGATGATTTTGTGACGGAACAAGTATTCTTTGCCAGCAAAGACGGTGTAAAAGTCCCGATGTTCCTTACCTATAAGAAAGATCTGAAGAAAGACGGCAAAAATCCTGTATTCCTCTACGGATACGGTGGTTTCGGCATCAGCCTCAACCCGGGTTTCAGTGCAATGCGCATCCCATTCCTCGAAAATGGCGGTATCTACGCACAAGTCAACCTGCGTGGTGGCAGCGAATACGGTGAAGACTGGCACGTAGCCGGAACTAAGATGCAGAAGCAGAATGTATTCGACGACTTCATCTCTGCTGCCGAATATCTTATCAACGAAAAATATACGAATAAAGACAAAATCGCCATTGTAGGTGGCTCCAACGGTGGTCTGCTAGTAGGTGCCTGCATGACACAGCGTCCGGACCTGTTCCGTGTAGCAATTCCGCAGGTAGGCGTGATGGATATGCTTCGCTATCATAAATTTACTATCGGTTGGAACTGGGCAAGCGATTACGGAACAAGCGAAGACAGCAAAGAAATGTTTGAATACCTCAAAGGCTATTCTCCATTGCACAACCTGAAACCGGGCACAAAATATCCGGCAACACTGGTAACCACTGCCGACCATGACGACCGTGTGGTTCCCGCCCATTCATTCAAGTTTGCCGCTACGCTGCAAGCAGACAACGACGGTACAAACCCGACACTGATCCGCATCGACAGCAAAGCAGGTCACGGTGCAGGCAAACCGATGGCAAAAGTACTTGAAGAACAAGCAGACATCTACGGTTTCATCATGTACAATCTGGACATGAAGCCGGATTTTAAGAAGTAAAAAGTACAAAGTATTAAATTCTGGTATCAAGTATTAAGTATTAGCACTGAATACTTGATACCTAATGCTTTTTTTACTATCATTTTATCATTATTTAATCAAAATAATGGCATAAAATCAATCGCATCTGAAAAATTTTCCTATATTTGCAGTGAGTTAGTTGACATTTTATCAGAATTAACCTTTTAAAATATAGTATCATGAACATCCAGAAAATCATGTCCTCTTTGGAGGCTAAGCATCCCGGTGAATCTGAATATCTTCAGGCAGTGAAGGAAGTTCTTCTTTCTATCGAAGATATATACAATCAACATCCTGAATTTGAAAAAGCTAAAATCATAGAAAGATTGGTAGAACCTGACCGCATCTTCACTTTCCGTGTGACATGGGTGGACGATAGAGGCGAGGTACAGACCAATCTCGGCTATCGTGTACAATTCAATAATGCGATAGGCCCATATAAAGGTGGTATCCGTTTCCATGCATCCGTTAATCTTTCCATTTTGAAGTTCCTCGGTTTCGAACAAACATTCAAGAATGCACTGACTACCCTGCCTATGGGTGGCGGTAAAGGCGGTTCCGATTTCTCTCCACGCGGTAAGAGTGATGCTGAAATCATGCGTTTCTGCCAGGCATTTATGCTGGAGTTGTGGCGTCATCTCGGACCGGACATGGATGTGCCTGCCGGTGACATTGGTGTAGGAGGACGTGAAGTGGGCTATATGTTCGGTATGTACAAAAAACTGACTCGTGAATTTACCGGTACATTCACCGGCAAAGGATTGGAATTCGGCGGTTCATTGATTCGTCCGGAAGCTACTGGTTTCGGAGGACTGTATTTTGTCAACCAGATGCTTCAGGCAAAAGGGATCGATATAAAAGGTAAGACAGTGGCAATCTCCGGTTTCGGCAACGTTGCCTGGGGAGCAGCTACTAAAGCTACCGAACTGGGTGCAAAAGTGATTACGATTTCCGGTCCGGACGGATATATCTACGATCCGGATGGTATCAGTGGTGAAAAAATTGACTATATGCTCGAACTTCGTTCTTCGGGTAACGATATTGTGGCTCCTTATGTCGAACAGTATCCAAACGCAACCTTCGTAGAAGGAAAACGCCCGTGGGAAGTGAAAGCAGACATCGCACTTCCTTGCGCCACCCAGAACGAATTAAATGGAGAAGATGCTCAAAATCTCATAAAAAATGACGTACTTTGCGTCGGAGAAATTTCCAACATGGGATGTACCCCTGAAGCTATCGATCTTTTCATTGAACATAAGACGATGTATGCTCCCGGTAAAGCGGTCAACGCAGGTGGTGTAGCCACTTCCGGTCTGGAAATGTCTCAAAACGCAATGCACCTTAGCTGGAGTGCCGCCGAAGTGGACGAAAAACTCCATGCAATCATGCACGGCATCCATGCACAATGCGTGAAATACGGCACGGAACCCGACGGATACATTAATTATGTGAAGGGTGCCAACATTGCCGGATTTATGAAAGTAGCTCACGCAATGATGGGACAAGGCGTTATTTAAGGACTTTGTTTAGTTGTATTTGTATTTGTGGTTTGCGCTGCTCGTCTCCTGTGACAGGACGCGGGTAGCGCTATTTTTTTGAGATTAACATTATTTTCGCTGGAATTAATTATCTTTGTAGCATGATAGGTTAAATAATAGTTTGTGAATTTGTTATATGCGATAAACAACTCACAACTAATAATTTACCATTATTGGTTTTGTAATTAATAATCAAGTAATAAATAAAAAATGCTACAACCCGAATTGAAATTTCGCCGTGACAAAATTCGCAGTCTGATGGTGTCGCAGGGCATTGACGCCGCACTTATCACGTGTAATGCAAATTTAATTTACACGTATGGCTGTGTAGTCAGTGGCTATCTTTACCTCCCCCTTCATTCGCCTGCACTATTATTTTTTAAACGTCCTAATAACATCACAGGAGAGCACTCATTCTCTATCCGCAAACCGGAACAAATTGTTGATCTGCTGAAAGAACAAGGATTACCGATGCCAACCAAACTGATGTTAGAAGGTGACGAACTTCCTTATACGGAATATTGTCGTCTGGCCGGTCTCTTCCCGGAAGCGGAAGTGGTAAATGGTACCCCGTTGATTCGCCAGGCACGCAGCGTGAAAACACCTGTAGAAATTGAAATGTTCCGCCGCTCCGGCATTGCTCATGCAAAGGCTTATGAGCAGATTCCTGGTGTTTATCGTCCCGGTATGACGGACATTGAATTTTCCATCGAAATAGAACGCCTGATGCGTCTGCAAGGTTGCCTCGGAATTTTCCGGGTATTCGGACGCAGTATGGAAATATTCATGGGTAGCGTACTGACCGGAGATAATGCCGGTTACCCCTCTCCTTATGATTTTGCCTTAGGCGGTCAGGGACTTGATCCTGCCTTGCCGGGAGGAGCAAATAAAACTCCGTTAAAAGAGGGACAAAGCGTTATGGTGGACTTAGGTGGCAACTTCAACGGTTACATGAACGATATGAGCCGTGTATTCTCCATCGGCAAACTGCCCGAAGAAGCTTACACCGCCCATCAGGTTTGTCTGGATATCCAAGAAAAAATTGCTTCCATTGCCAGACCGGGTATTGCCTGTGAAGTGCTTTACGACACAGCAGTCGAAGTGGTCAAAGCAGCCGGATTTGCCGACAAATTTATGGGAACAGGACAACAAGCCAAATTTATCGGTCACGGCATCGGGCTTGAAATTAACGAAGCTCCGGTACTGGCTCCCCGCATAAAGCAACAATTAGAACTGGGTATGGTCTTTGCCCTCGAACCGAAAATCGTTATTCCGGGTGTAGGTCCCGTAGGTATCGAGAACTCTTGGGTAGTGACCAACGAAGGAATAGAAAAACTGACGAACTGCAATGAAGAAATCATTGAATTAAGTTAAACAGACGATGAAAAAGATGTGTCCGGCAAAGAACAGGCACATCTTTTTCTACTAATAATAACACACTTAACCCCCAAAACCAATGAAACAACCTTTCATTCTAACCCTTGTATCCTCTGTTGCCTGTGCTGCAACAGCCGCCAATAAAGCACCGGAAAACACCACACCGACAAAGTCAAAAACACCCAACGTTGTATTTATCTACGCCGACGATCTCGGCTACGGCGATCTGGAATGTTACGGAGCTAAAAACGTACAGACACCCAACGTCAACCGACTGGCAAAATCGGGAATCCTTTTCACCAATGCTCATGCAACAGCCGCCACCAGCACCCCTTCCCGCTACTCCATGCTAACCGGAGAATACGCATGGCGCAAAGAAGGAACGGATGTAGCGGCAGGAAATGCCGGAATGATTATCCGTCCCGAACAATACACCATGGCAGATATGTTCAAAAGTGTCGGTTACACCACTGCCGCAGTAGGCAAATGGCATCTGGGACTCGGAGATCAAACCGCCACTCAAGACTGGAATGCTCCGTTACCGTGCGCACTGGGCGATTTAGGTTTCGACTATCATTACATTATGGCAGCCACAGCCGACCGTGTACCCTGTGTATACATCGAAAACGGGAAAGTAGCCAACTATGATCCGAGTGCTCCCATCGAAGTCAGTTATCAAAAGAACTTCGAGGGTGAACCTACCGGAAAAAGTAATCCTGAATTACTTTATAACCTCAAGCCAAGTCACGGTCACGACATGTCGATCGTTAATGGAATTTCACGCATCGGTTTTATGAAAGGCGGTGGAAAGGCGCTCTGGAAAGACGAAAACATTGCTGATTCACTTACCACACACGCCATTCAATTCATCGAGGAAAACCAAAACAAACCTTTCTTTCTCTACTTTGCCACCAATGACGTACATGTGCCCCGCTTTCCTCACGACCGTTTCAGAGGAAAAAATCCGATGGGATTAAGAGGCGATGCTATCGTACAGTTCGATTATTGTGTCGGTGAAATCCTGAATACACTCGAAAAACTGGGATTAAGAGAAAATACACTCATTATTCTTTCAAGTGACAACGGCCCGGTAGTAGACGACGGATACGATGACAAAGCAGAAGAACTACTCAACGGTCATAGTCCTGCGGGACCACTACGGGGCAACAAATATAGTGCCTTTGAAGGAGGAACCCGTATTCCTGCCATCGTCAGCTGGCCTGCAGGAGTAAAAAAAGGAATGACTTCAGACTTATTGGTTTCACAAGTGGACTGGCTCGCCTCTCTCGCTTCCCTGACCGGAGCTACGATGCCTAAGAATACCGCACCGGATAGTTACAACTATCTGGGAAGTTGGCTGGGTAAAGAAAAGACAGACCGCCCGTGGGTAATAGAGCAGGCTTCTAATCACACGCTTTCTGTCCGCACCAAAGACTGGAAATACATCGAACCGAATGACGGACCGAAAATGATTCAATGGGGACCGAAGATAGAAACCGGAAACTCTAAAGAACCCCAGCTTTATAAGATGAAAGAAGTGAAAGAGGTAACCAACTATGCAAAGAATATGCCGGAGAAAGTGGCAGAACTGCAAAGTATCCTTCAAAGCGTACGCGAAGGAAAGGACTTAATCGGGAAATAATTCCAGATATGAAACACTGAAACGCTTTTATTTTAATGACAACAATATCATGAATTATCAATCAATCCCGTTGATAGGCAGTGCCCTGCTCCTATCTACCCTATCTGCCAACGGACAGAAAAAAAATACCCAGCCCAATATCCTCTTCATCCTTTGTGACGATATGGGATATGGAGACTTAGGATGCTACGGTCAACCATTTATCCGTAGCCCTCATATAGACGCCATGGCCGGTGAAGGAATGCGTTTTACGCAAGCATACGCAGGAAGTCCCGTCAGCGCCCCTTCCAGAGCTTCATTCATGACAGGACAACATTCAGGCCATTGTGAAGTACGAGGTAACAAGGAGTACTGGAAAAATGCACCGATCGTGGAATATGGACAGAATAAAGAATACTCAATAGTGGGGCAACACCCTTATGATCCCGACCACGTAATCCTGCCGGAGATAATGAAAGATAACGGCTATACCACAGGTATGTTCGGTAAATGGGCCGGAGGTTACGAAGGTTCCTGTTCCACTCCCGACAAACGGGGGATAGACGAATACTACGGTTATATCTGTCAGTTTCAAGCTCATCTTTATTATCCCAATTTCCTGAACCGTTATAGTAAAGCATTGGGTGACACCGGAGTGGTACGTGTAGTGATGGATGAAAACATCCAATATCCGATGTATGGTCCCGACTACCTGAAACGTCCGCAATATTCGGCCGACATGATTCACCAGAAAGCATTGGAGTGGCTGGATCAGCAAGACGGCAAACAACCGTTTTTCGGCGTATTGACTTACACCTTACCTCATGCGGAACTCGTTCAGCCGGAAGATTCTATCCTGAATGAATACAAAGCTAAATTCAACCCGGATAAAGAATTTAAGGGAAGCGAAGGCTCACGATACAACGCCATCACGCATACACACGCCCAATTTGCCGGAATGATTACCCGCCTGGACTATTACGTGGGCGAAGTTTTGAAAAAACTGAAAGAAAAAGGACTGGACGAAAACACATTGGTTATTTTCTCCAGTGACAACGGCCCTCACGAGGAAGGCGGAGCTGATCCTACTTTCTTCGGCAGAGACGGAAAACTACGCGGACTGAAACGTCAATGTCACGAAGGAGGAATACGTATTCCATTTATCGCCCGTTGGCCGGGACACATACCTGCAGGCGAAGTAAACGATCACATCTGTGCATTTTATGATTTAATGCCGACGTTCTGCGAAGTTATCGGTATCAAAGACTACGAAAAGAAATACCGCAATAAGGAAAAAGAAGTCGATTATTTCGATGGGATTTCTTTCGCTCCTACACTGCTGGGTAAAAATAAGCAAAAGAAACATGACTTTCTGTATTGGGAGTTTGATGAAACAGACCAGATTGCCGTACGCATGGATGATTGGAAAATGGTAGTGAAAAAAGGAACACCGTTCCTCTATAATCTAAAAACAGATATTCATGAGGATCATGACATAACACTCCAACATCCAGATATCGTGGAAAAGATGAAGGCTATCATCTTTGAACAACATACTCCGAATCCTCATTTTTCGGTGACGTTGCCCAAACGGTAAACACACAGATAAAGAAATAATGAGTAATCAGCAGTTGGAAAGCAAGTTATCATTCATTCCTATACGGTTTTCACCACAGAGGACACGGAGGGTACAGAGGTGAATCTTGTTCATGCCGGTACTGAAATGAACTAATTTCGAGCTTGTGCAGATTTATTTTTGATACCTAATGGGGTTATGGCTAATGATATATAGATTTATTCGTCTGACAATTGTCAGACGAATAAATCTATGTATAATGAATATTAAATCATCGCATATTACCAATTAAATCTTAGAAGAACTAAGATTAGTTCATTCCTGCCTTGTTTTACTCCAATTCAACTACTGATTCGCATAAATCAGTGTCTGAATACTATAGGATTACGATGCCTGATTTTATATATGTTCCGTCCTTCTATCAGCGAATAGGCGTCATTCCCATCTTCTTTGCCCGTTCCAGCATGAAAGCATGAGCCGCCTCATATTCATTCGGAATCACTCCATCCAAGATTGCATCTTTGATAGCACTCTTCAAGACTCCGACCTCACGACAAGGTTCCAAGCCGAAAATCTCCATAATTTCTTCTCCGCTCACAGGTGGCTGGAAATTACGGACACGGTCTTTCTCTTCCAAATCCTTCAGTTTCTGTCGAACCAACTGGAAGTTATTCAGGAAACGCTGTTTACGTTCCATATTCTTGGAAGTAATATCCGCTTCACAAAGCATCATCAAGTCGTCAATGTCATCACCCGCTTCAAAGAGCAGACGACGTACAGCCGAGTCTGTCACGACATCATCTGCGATAACGATCGGGCGCATGTGCAGGCTGACCAGCTTTTGTACATACTTCATCTTCTCATTCATCGGCAACTTCATCTTGCGGAAGATATGCGGAATCATCTTTTCACCGATAAAGTTATGATTATGGAACGTCCATCCCGCTTTAGGCTCCCAACGTTTCGTGGCAGGTTTGGCAATGTCGTGCAACAAAGCAGCCCAACGCAGCCAAAGGTTATCAGTCTTCTTGCTGATATTATCCAGCACTTCCAACGTATGATAAAAATTATCCTTATGGGAACGTCCGTTCCGTGTTTCCACACCCTGCAAGGCAGCAAATTCCGGAAAAATCAACGGCAGCAAACCGCTACGCTCCAAATCAATAAATCCTTTTGAGGGGATTGGAGAAAGAATAATCTTATTCAGTTCGTCCGCAATACGTTCACGGGATATAATTTCAATCCGTTCCTTATTCCGGCAAAGCGATTCGAAAGTATCATCGTCAATGTAAAAACCCAATTGCGTAGCAAAACGGATGCAACGCATCATGCGCAAGGGATCATCGCTGAAAGTAATATCCGGGTCGAGGGGAGTGCGGATTGTCTTTTCCTTCATATCCTCCAAACCTCCAAACGGATCTACCAATTCACCAAAACGTGCTTTATTGAGACATACGGCCAGAGCATTGATCGTGAAATCGCGACGATTCTGATCGTCTTCCAGCGTGCCGTCTTCAACAATAGGTTTACGCGAATCCCGTTGATAAGATTCTTTACGTGCACCAACAAACTCTACTTCCGTGCCTCTATATTTTACTTGTGCTGTTCCGAAATTCTTGAAAACAGAAACATGAGCACCACGTCCCAACTGTTTTCCAAGGGCTTCCGCCATTGCAATTCCACTTCCTACAACTACTACATCTATATCTTTAGAGGGACGTTGCAGAAAAATATCACGAACATAACCACCTACCACATAACACTCCATACCGAGTGTATCAGCCGTTTCGGCTATCTGTCCGAAGATGGGTTCGCTAAAATGCTGCTTCAATTCCTCTTGAGTCAACTCTATCATTCTTTTTAGTTATAAGTTTTGAGGGGACAAAATTACAAAAATAAGGGATATATTTGTATTTTTGCCGCTAATAAAACCAGTAAATAGAATTTGTGATGAAAAAACTGATTATCCTCTTTTGTGGTACGCTGGCATTAGCTGCCTGCGGAAATGGCCTTGAGAAAAAAGCCAATGAAAAACTGATGGTTGCCAAGGCTGCCTACGAACGTGGCGACTATGAAGAAGCTAAGTTACAAATTGACAGTATCAAGATTCTCTATCCCAAAGCGTTCGAAGCACGTAAGGCGGGACAGGCACTGATGCTCGATGTTGAAACAAAGGCACAGCAAAAAACGCTTGCTTACCTGGATAGCGCCTTTCAGGCAAAGACAGAAGAATTCAATGCCATCAAGGACAAATTCAAACTAGAAAAAGATGCCGAATATCAACAAGTCGGCAACTATCTCTGGCCTACACAGACCATTGAAAAGAATATGCACCGTTCGTACCTCCGCTTCCAAGTGAACGAGCAAGGTATAATGAGTATGACTTCCATCTACTGTGGTGCCGGCAATATTCACCATACAAAAGTGAAAGTGATTGCTCCTGACGGCAGTTTTGCAGAAACTCCAAGCTCCAAAGACAGCTACGAGACAACGGATATGAACGAGAAAATAGAAAAAGCTGACTACAAACTAGGGGAAGACGGAAATGTGATCGAATTCCTGAATCTCAATAAAGACAAAAATATCCGTGTGGAATATATAGGCGACCGCACCTATAAAACGACAATGAGTCCAACCGACCGCCAGGCCGCAGCAGGTGTTTACGAATTAGCACAAATCCTCTCGGCCATGGAACAGATTAAAAAAGAACAAGAGGAAGCCAACCTGAAAATCGGATTCATCAATAAGAAGAAAGAACGGAAAGCACAGGAAGAAATTACCGATTAGTAAAAGGAAAGCCATCCACCAGAAAAAGCCATTGGTTAATAATAAAATAGACGGGAATAGTTGTTATTTTTCATAAACGACAACTATTCCCGTCAAATGCATAATGAGACTCTTAATCCTCTGCGTGAGAGAAAAGGCGTTTCCTGGTAGGGAGAAAAGGCGTAGTCTGCCATCATCAAACGGCGTAGCCTGATAACCAAAAACGGCGTGGTCTACACGCCTTTATTTTATCCTTCTATTCAACTGATTATTAGCCTTTTCCTGCTTTGATTTTCCGACCCGTTTTCCGGTCGTCTTCTTTTTACCGACTGCAGACTTTGTCTTTCCGGCAAAAGGATTGTTACTTTTTTTGATTAACATAGACAGCACTTATATAAACAGTACTTATTTCTTATAATTCTTATTCTCCTTCGTAATACTCACCCAAAAACCAGCGAGCCACAAAATCCCAGTTTTCCTGCAATAACTCCTTTCCGTTCTCAAACGGGAACTGTGCTTCCGGCAACAAATCGTGTTCCATTCCATATTTCAGCAGATCGAACGGACACAAACCTTCTTCACAAAACAGCTCGTATGCTTCCTCTTCAGCCAGTTCGGCATTGTAGAGCGGATTACGTTTGTCTGCAAAATATTCGGCTACATCAGGACCGATCAACAACCCTTTCGGATTGGCAAAAACCACAAAGTTACCGAACTCCTTTAAGTCAGGCAACAAAGAATCCTCTTCATCTTCCCACTTCAACGATTGCACAAAGAAATATTTCAGCGCTTCGTAAGAGTCAAAGTATAAAAGCGGTTCACCTTTGCTCGCTTCAAGGAAACGTTCTACGTTCGTAGGCATCTTTTCTCCCGGCAAAGCTACCGGCAGAGGCATCCGCTTCTTTTGCATCAGCTCCGTTTCCATCAGCCAGTCCGTTGCCAGATAATCGCTGATAGGAGCCAATTCGAACGCAGCATCCAAACGGTTGTAAAGCGTATCCGCAAACTCCAGCAAATCCGCATCCATCGGGTTCTCTACTCCATCAAAATCATCGCCAACCGGAGAATTGATGGCCCACAAAAGGAAAACAACATCTTCACGGTTAATTTCGTCCGGCAAATATTCCTCCGTCAGTGCGTAAAAAGGCAAATAACGTCCGTAGCTTTTCCGGTGCCAATGAATAAACTGACGCCAATTTCCTCCGTCTGCTACGCAATCTTCCAAATACAAGGCACACGTCAAAGCCACTCGCTTCTGGTCTTCCTCCCACTCTCTCCCACCGTATATAAAAGAATCTGCCACCAACGGCAATAGCTGGTTAGCGAAATCCAGATACCATTCATCCGTATCCACTGCTTTTGCACGACCATGAGCGTCCAGCCATGCTTTCATATATATCTTCTGTTGCTTCATACTACAAACGTTTCAAAGCCAGTTTGATAACCTTTTCTACCGGAGCATCCGGCTCCTCCTTCAAGATAGCCAACACCACCTTCTGTGAAGGCGCAGCAGCAAAGCCTAGCATCGTCAATGCAGACACCGCCTCTTCCTGCACTTCCACATTGGCAGGTTGTAACAACAAACCTGCGGAAGCCCCTCCGGCAGCAGACGTTCCCATTGTTTTTATCTTATCTTTCAGGTCGACAATCACCCGTTGCGCGGTCTTCAGTCCGATGCCTTTCACCGTTTTCAGCATGTTCGCATTTTCGGTGCTGATTACGTTCACCAATTCGGCAGGCGAGAGAGCCGAAAGAATCATACGAGCCGTGTTCCCACCGATTCCGGAAACGGAAATCAATAATAGAAAAATCTCCCGTTCCTGTTTCTCGGCAAATCCGTAGAGCACATACGCATCTTCACGAATCGCCTCGTAAATATATAGCTTACAGCTTTTCTTTCCCTGAATAGCCGAATAGGTATTCAAAGATATATTGGCGGCATATCCCACCCCGTTACAGTCGATCACCGCGGTTGCCGGACTTAGTTCGGCAAGTTCGCCTCTAATATATTCTATCATAACAGGGACAAAGATAAAACTTTCTCACCACAGATTACACTGATTTTCACAGATTATTCTTTTGTGCATTAGATATGAAGAATATGAAAAAAATAAAAATATTAAAGCAAATGAACCAAAGTTAGTAGTAATTTGTTTACTTTTGCAAGCAAAAGAAAGAAATTTGTTCATTAAAACCAAGAAAAGAATGAAAAAAGTAAGAGCTGCCATCGTTGGTTATGGCAACATTGGACATTATGTACTTGAAGCGCTTCAGGCGGCACCTGATTTCGAAATAGCCGGAGTCGTTCGTCGTGCAGGAGCAGAGAACAAACCGGAAGAGTTAGCAAACTACGCAGTAGTGAAGGACATAAAAGAGCTGGGAGAAGTAGACGTAGCTATTCTTTGCACGCCGACCCGCAGCGTAGAAAAATATGCAAAAGAATATCTGGCGATGGGTATTAACACGGTAGACAGTTTCGATATCCACACCGGTATCGTAGACCTGCGCCGTACCTTGAATGCTACCGCCAAAGAACATAAAGCCGTATCGATCATCTCTGCCGGATGGGATCCGGGAAGCGACTCCATCGTACGCACCATGCTGGAAGCAATTGCTCCGAAAGGCATCACCTACACCAACTTCGGTCCCGGTATGAGCATGGGACACACAGTAGCCGTAAAAGCCATTGACGGAGTGAAAGCTGCCCTTTCCATGACCATTCCGACCGGCACGGGAATCCACCGCCGCATGGTATACATCGAACTGAAAGACGGATATAAATTTGAAGAAGTAGCCGCTGCCATCAAAGCAGATCCTTACTTCGTGAACGATGAAACACACGTGAAACTCGTTCCGAGTGTAGACGCCCTGCTGGACATGGGTCATGGTGTAAATCTGACTCGCAAAGGTGTATCCGGCAAAACACAGAACCAGTTGTTCGAATTTAATATGCGTATCAATAACCCCGCACTGACCGCACAAGTACTGGTATGCGTGGCACGTGCTTCCATGAAGCAACAACCGGGATGCTACACGATGGTAGAAGTTCCCGTTATCGACCTTCTCCCCGGCGACCGCGAAGAATGGATCGGACATTTGGTATAATATATTTTATACATAAAACAAAATTAAAATAGAGAAAGGCGGTACACCTTTCTCTATTTTTTTTATCTTTGTGAGCATACTACAAAAAACACAATTATGAGAAAACTATTCATTCTCTGCGCATTTCTATTACAGCTCCTGTCGCCTGTCTACCCACAGCAAGCCACAACAGCCACCATAGAGCCCAATCTGAAATACGGAAAACCCTCCAAAGAAGAACTGTCTCTCACCTCTTATGCCCCGGACACCACCGCTACGGCTATTTATCTCTTCCATCAGGGACAAAGTGACTTCATCTACCATGACGGTTTTCAACTAACTACCGAGCACTGGGTACGCATCAAAATCCTGAAACCACAAGGAGTGTCATACGCCGACGTGTCCGTTCCCTACTACTCTCCTACCGATAAAGATGAAGGACAGGAAAGAGCCAGTGAGATAGAAGGCTGCTCCTACAATATGGAAAACGGGAAATGCATAAAAACACCCATGAAGCGGGAATCCATCTCTTTCGAACGGTTCAATAACCTGTATAAAATACTAAAATTCTCTTTGCCTGCTGTCAAAGAGGGCACTATCATCGAATATCACTACAAACTCTACTCCGACTATTTCTCACACATCGACAACTGGATGATACAGGAAGAACTCCCGATGCTCTACAACCAGTATAAAATCACCATCCCTCATGTATTTGTCTACAACATCGAACTCCGGGGAAAGGACTACATACAAGTGAAGCAAAGAGACTCCTCCATCCATGCCACGGAACGTGAAGGCTCCGGTGCGGGTGGAGTCAGCAAAGACTTCACCGTTTCGGCACAAGAAACCACCTTTATCTCACGCAACCTTCCGGCTATCCGTCAGGACGAATCCTACTGCTGGTGTCCGGAAGACTATAAGGTGCAAGTGAGCTTCGATCTGCAAGGCACTCAATTCACCCCCAATGAATACAAACCATACAGCCAGAAATGGGAAGATGTAGACAAGCAGTTGCTCAAACCGGAAAATACACAGTTCGGCGAACACCTCTCACTCACCAACCCTTTCCGCCCTGAAACCAAACAAGCCTACAACAGCGAAATGAATTTCGAGGAGAAAATCATCTGCGCCTTCCAGGTGCTCAAAAAGAAAATGGCCTGGAACGGACGGTATCAGCTCTACAGCAAAGAGCTCGAAAAAGTAATCAAGAAAGGAAGCGGCAGTAATGCCGACCTGAATTTCATCCTTATCAGCATCCTGAAAGACTTTGGACTGGAGGCCTATCCGGTGGTTATGAGCCGACGTTCATCAGGTATGCTGCCGTACAACTTTCCTTCTCTGCAAAAACTAAATACGTTCTTTGTTGCTATCCACGATATAAACAAACAAAAATATGTATTTTTAGACAGTTCTATGGACGTACCTGCCTTTAATATATTACCGCTTGAATTGTCTGTAAACAAAGCACGCATCCTTTCCCGGAAAGAGAAAGAAGAGAATAAATGGGTGAATGTGATGGCTCTTTCCAACAACAAAAGTTTCATGAAAATCGATGCCCGAATAGAAGGAGATCAGGTGAAAGGACATCGCAGCACAGTTCTTTACGGACAAGAAGCTATAGAGTATCAGGCAAATGCAAAACATAAGCAGGACAGCCTCGTCTCGAATCCCGAAAACAAGATCAGTAGTCAGAAAGAGCAACTCACTGTCACCAACCTGAAAGTGAAAAAACAAGAAAATGACTGGGCACTGATAGAAGAAGAATTCGATTTCGTCTTGCAAGTCAACCGGACGGACAATCATCTTTATATCAATCCGATGCTCTTTCCGCAACTAAAGAGTAATCCGTTTATCCAGACGGAACGGGTGCTCCCCATCGAATTTCCGTATCCGTACAAGTTCACGATGTTGTCTACGCTGACTCTCCCCGAAGGCTACGAAGTGGAAGAACTCCCCCAACCACAAGCCATCCGGTCGGAAGGAGACGGCCTGCAATGCAAATATATGATTCAGAAACAGGGAAATACAATCCTGCTCAATTATGTATTCCACTTAAAGGGATATATATTCCTTTCCGAACAATATAAACAACTACAAGAACTGTGGACTAAAGTGATCGAGAAAAATAATGCGCTGATCGTACTCAAGAAAATATAAACTTTACCTATCTATACCGATGATCCGTTCCAGCTATCTCATCCTGAAGCAAATGACACATCGGGCATTCAGCCTGTCCTGTGTCCTTATCTGCCTAAGTCTGCACATACAGCCGGCATGTGCACAGGATATTCTCAAGGATGCCAATTCCGTTATCGTTGAAGCACGCACAGAGGTTCTCTGCAAATCTATGACCCAATCCATAGAAAAAGAGAGCCTGACAATCACCATCCTCAACCGTAAGGGGTTGGAAGCTGCACATTTCTTCTGCGGATGTGATATGTTCCGTTCTTTGCAGAAATTCTCCGGGGAAATCATCAATGCCGATGGACAAAGTGTACGTAAGATAAAGAAATCTGAACTACAGAAAAGTGAATACAGCTCCTCGCTTAGCACGGATGATTATTTTTATTTTTACGAATGCAATTATCCTTCTCTCCCTTTCACGGTGAAATACGAATGGGAAGTGAAGTGCAACAACGGTCTGATCGGCTATCCCCCCTTTATACCGCTGGCAGACTTCAACCAAGGTGTGGAAAAAGCGACTTACCGGATCGAACTGCCCGCAGGACAAGGATGCAGATATCGTGAACTGAACACGCAAGGAAAAGGAATCCAGGTAAAAGAATCCACCGGAGCCAACAGACAGCAAGTGATTGAAGCCACCGCCTCCAAACTCTCTCCCATCATTAAAGAACCTTTCGGACCGGATTTTACTGAACTGTTTCCACGTGTCTATTTTGCGCCTTCCGCCTTCAAGTACGACAAGTCGGAAGGCGATATGAGCAACTGGCAAAAGTACGGAGAATGGCAATACCGATTGCTCGACGGGCGCGACCTGCTCACCGAACCTTTCCGCGCCAAACTGCACGAACTGACAGCCCACTGCACTACCGACCGGGACAAGGTGAAAGCAATCTACGATTATCTGGCCAAAACCACCCGTTACGTGAGCATCCAACTAGGTATCGGAGGTTTACAGCCCATTGCCGCCGCCGATGTTTGCCGCACGGGATTCGGCGACTGTAAAGGATTGTCCAATTACACCCGCGCCATGCTGAAAGAGTTGGGAATTGCTTCCACTTATACAGTCATCAGCACCACCAACGAGCGTTTACTACCGGACTTCTCCAGTGCCAACCAGATGAATCACGTCATCCTACAAGTTCCACTTCCCCAAGATACGCTCTGGCTGGAATGTACAAACCCATCGTTTCCCTTCGGTTATGTCCACCAAGACATTGCGGGACACGACGCCTTACTCATCGAACCGACCGGCGGCCAGATGTATCGCCTACCCACCTATCCCGACTCACTGAACACGCAGCACATCGTTGCCAACATCACCCTCTCCCCCACAGCCGAGGCACGGATAGAGGTGAACGAAATCTCCCGGATTTTCCAATATGAGAATGAAGCAGGCATCGTCTATCTGGAGCCTAACAAACAGAAAGACCGCATCCGTTCAAGCATCAACTTATCCCAAGCCGATATTCAGAACCTGCAAATCAGCGAGTGCAAGGAGCCCAATCCGTCTATCACCTTCGACTACACTGCCACCAGCAATCAATACGGGCATAAAACGGGCAACCGTCTGTTTATCCCCACCAATGTGTTCCGAAAAGAATTCAGTGTTCCTCCTGTGACGAAGCGCACCTATCCCATTTACATCAACTACGGATACACAGATACCGACAGCATCCGCATCCAACTGCCGGAAGGATATGTAATCGAAGGACTTCCGAAACCGCTTGACGTGAAAAGCAAGTTCGGCAGTTTCCATTCCGGTATTCAGGTGAAAGATAAGGAAATCTACATCACTCACCGATTGTTTATGCGCAAAGGGGTTTACAGTCCGGATGAATATGCGGCATTCATTGATTTCCGCAAGCAAGTGGCAGGACAATATGGAGGAAAAATCATTTTAAAAAAAGAATAAGGAGGGAAACGCTTTACAGAAAATAAAGTATCTTTGCGACTCAACATTTTTTGTGACTTAACCATTCAAAAAAAGGAACATTGAAGAACAAACGATACAATCATATAGAAGAATGGGCAAATACCCTTAGCCACGGAATAGGCATCCTGCTTGGAATCGTGGCCGGATATTTCCTATTGGAAAAGGCTTCCGAGAATATGGAACCGCAGTGGGCAGTTGCTTGTGTATCCGTCTATCTGGCGGGGATGCTTTCCTCTTATATCAGTTCTACGTGGTATCACGGCAGCCGTCCGGGAAAGCTGAAAGAGCTGCTCCGCAAATTCGATCATGGAGCTATCTACCTGCACATTGCCGGAACCTACACTCCTTTTACCCTGCTCGTTCTGCGGCATGCCGGCGGATGGGGATGGGGAATCTTCGCTTTCGTCTGGCTGTCGGCTATCGCCGGTTTCATTCTTAGCTTCAAAAAGCTGAAAGAACACAGCAATCTCGAAACGGCTTGTTACGTAGGTATGGGCGCCTGTATATTGGTAGCCATGAAACCTTTGTTAGATCATCTGGGAGAACTGGGAGCCACTACCGCTTTTTGGTGGCTGATTGGCGGAGGAGTTTCGTATATTGTGGGAGCTGTTTTTTATTCATTGCGCAAACCCTATATGCATGCCACTTTCCACTTGTTTTGTCTGGGAGGCAGCATCGGGCACATCATTGCCATCTGGCTGATTCTGTAAGGAATGGTAGGGACAAAAAAAAGGCTATCTATCCCAGACAGCCAATCTTTGTTAACCTTAAATCTAATACTATGAAAAACACAGTACAAAGATACGGACTTTTCGGTCATCTCCAAATTTTCAGGCCAAAGCAGCCTAACTTATAACACGGTTTAATAAAAAGCAGAGGTTCGTTAACGTTTAACGCAATAAAGTTAAAAATTAACGAATCGTTTATTAACGATTTAAATGATTGAATTGCCGCTAATGAGTTTTTTCCTTCTGAATTTGAAACGAACAAACAAACAGATTCACAAATTCGTTATATAGAAAAGAGGAACTTAAAACGAAAACGATTTAGAACGCAAATTTATGGATTGGAAAAATCACCTGATAAAACACCTGCAATGGTCGGACTCCATCATCAACCGGGAGGCAAAAGAACACGTAGCCCGTGAAATTGCCGCCACGGCAAAAGACGGAGATGTGATAGGAGCCGGCTCCGGCTCTACAGTCTACCTGACTCTGTTCGAACTCTCACGACGAATTCGTGAAGAGTACTTGCATATCGAAGTGATTCCCGCCTCACAAGAAATCTCGATGACCTGCATACAGCTAGGCATCCCCCAAACTACCCTCTGGAACAAACGCCCCAACTGGACATTCGACGGAGCGGACGAAGTAGATCCGCAACAGAACTTGATTAAGGGACGTGGCGGAGCGATGTTCAAAGAGAAACTACTGATTAGAAGCAGCCGCAAAACGTTCATCATCATCGACCCCAGCAAGCGTGTGAATCAGCTGGGAAGCAAATTTCCCATCCCTGTAGAGGTCTTTCCGGACTCACTGACTTATGTAGAGCATGAGTTGCAGCGGCTGGGTGCCTCGGAGATTGTTCTTCGTCCCGCTCGTGGCAAAGACGGACCTATCTTTACAGAAAACGGCAACTTTATCCTCGACACCCGTTTCAACTACATCGACTCTTCGCTCGAAGAACAACTGAAGGCAATCACCGGTGTTATAGAGAGCGGACTTTTCATAGGTTATGACATCAAAGTGATCGTGGCGGAATAAAATAACACAAGCTGAAAATCCCATTTTGTAGAGACGTAAATTTGATTTGTTCTAATGCAAATTAAATAGTATAGCTTTACCTTTATTTTAGTTAGTAGAACTAGGTTATCTGACACCCGGGTCTCAGACATACCGACACCCGGGTGTTGGGTATGCTGACACCCGGGTGTCAGGCATCATGAGACCCGGGTGTCAGACAACTTATACTTGCAGTCTTTTGCATTCTTCTTTACTATCACTCATAATTTCAATCACTATTAGATTGTAACATTTAACTCATACCTCCAAAACACGAATATTAAAAAACGCCTAGATAAAGAAAAACACCGGGAAATTTATTAAAAATTTGGGTAGAATATTAATCCCTTCTCAAAAATCAATGAGAAGCAAAGACTACTAAATTGATAAGAATTGATAAAGGAAGTTTCAATAAAAGAAACCGGAAGAATAGGTTAATTTTTAAAATCCGAAACAAAAACATTGAAAAACAACAAGATAGGAGAAAAAAAGCAGAAGGAAAGGAGAAAAGAAAAATCAATAAGTCTTAGCAGAACTTGGTACATTCGTGATTGTAAACTTACCGTCAATATCAGTGATAGTACCAAGGGTAGTGCCATTCACCAATATTGAAGCACCTACGACAGGTTGCCCATCTTCTTCAGAGGTAACCAAACCGGTAACTCTGGATGTTTGCGCTGTCACCAGACCTATACCTATAAAAAGGAAGGTCATTAAGAACATCAATTTTCTTTTCATAAATTCTCTCTTAAATTTAACCTATAAACAGATTTTTTGTCTCTAACAGGTTGCAAAGATAACACGAATTATGACAAATCGAAAAAAGTGTTACGTATTTAACTAAAAAGTATCGTTTTGAAAGCAATAAGTTTCTAAAAACTGATAGGTTAAAACAACTTCTTTTAAATTTAGCATCTTTTAAAAGATAGTTTCTGTCATAAAGATAGCACCAAAATCAGGCTTTTCAAGAAAAAGAGAACATTATTACCTCCAAAACGGTATCTTTTTATCATTTTGCACCTTCAAAAGGGTTAAAGAACTATTAACAATGATAAAGGCAGAAACTTCTACATACCAAGTTCTGCTAAAACTTTGCGCGTTTCTTATGTAGGAATGATTTCGCAAGACGTTTCCATCAAACCGGGAGTGATAAAAGTTGTTTTGAAAAGCGACGCGAAGGCACTGGATGAGGTTGTGGTGACAGCCATGGGTATCTCACGCGAGAAAAAAGCACTGGGCTACGCCGTTCAGGACGTAAAATCAGATCAACTGACGCAAGCTGCCAACTCTAATCTGGCGGGAGCGTTGCAAGGTAAGGTGTCCGGTTTGGACGTGAAGCCTTCAAGTGGTATGCCGGGAGCTTCTTCACAGATCACCATCCGTGGTGCACGTTCTTTCTCGGGTGACAACACTCCGCTTTACGTTATCGACGGAATGCCGGTGACCAGTACTCCTGACGTTAGCACAGATATCCAGAACAATGGTAGTGTGAGCGGAGCGGACTTCGCCAACCGTGCAGTGGATATCGACCCTAATGATATTGAAAGTATCAACATTTTGAAAGGTCAGGCTGCTTCTGCGCTTTATGGTATCCGTGCTTCCAATGGTGTGATTATCATCACGACCAAAAGTGGTAAAGGATTGGAAAAAGGCAAACCGCAGGTTAGCTTCTCTTCTAATGTCAGCTTCGATGTAGTCGGCCGTCTGCCGGAGTTCCAGAAAACATACGCACAAGGTTCGGGTGGAAAATTCAGTCCCACTTCGGGAACCTCTTGGGGACCTAAAATTTCCGAACTTCCCAACGATGCAACGTATGGTGGTAACACGGACAACAAATACACTCAACAGTACGGTAAGCAACAGGGAAAATATTATGTACCCCAACGTGCGTCAGCCGGTCTTGACCCATGGGCCACTCCACAGGCATACGACAATGCCAAAGATTTCTTCGATACAGGAATTACCTGGAGCAACTCACTGAATGTCGCGCAGATGCTCGAAAAAAGTTCCTACTCTATCTCATTGGGAAATACGCACCAGGACGGTATTATCTCAAGCACCGGTATGGATAGATATAATGTAAAGGTTAGTGCCGACACCAAACTGACTAGTAACTGGAGTTCCGGATTTACAGCCAACTACATCACTACTTCCATCGACAAGGCAGTGACTTCCGGTAACGGTCTGTTGAGAACGGTTTACGCAGCTCCTCCCAGTTATGATCTGGCCGGAATTCCAAGCCATGTAGACGGCAACCCGTACACACAAAATTCTTTCCGTGGTAGCTTTGACAACGCTTATTGGGCGATGGAAAATAATAAATTCACAGAAGATACCAACCGTTTCTTCGGAAACGTATATACAAGCTATCAGACTGATTTCGGCACAACTAACCACAAGTTGAACGCAAAATACATGGTCGGTGTGGATGCTTACACTACTCACTACGTAGACAGCTACGGATATGGTAGTAACACTGGTGGCGGTCGCGGACAGATCGAGAACTACGGCTGGACAAACGCTACATATAACTCATTGCTGACCATCAACTACGACTGGCACATTAATGAGGACTGGGGACTGAATGCGGTAGTGGGTAACGAAATTATCCAAAGCAACAGAAAGAAGTATTATGAATATGGTACGAACTACAACTTCCCGGGATGGAACCACATCAACAACGCCACTACTCAACAGACAGAAGAAGAGACATGGAAAAACCGCACGGTGGGATTCTTCGGTAACGTATCAGCTTCTTACAGAAATATGCTTTATCTGACCCTCACCGGACGTCAGGACTACGTATCTAATATGCCACGTAAGAACCGCTCATTCTTCTATCCTTCTATTTCGGCTGGTTTTATCCTGACGGAATTGGATGCATTGAAAAACAATGTCGTTAATCACGCTAAATTGAGAGTATCTTATGCGGAAGTAGGACAGGCAGGAGATTTCCTCGAAAACTACTACTCGACTCCGACATACGGAGGTGGTTTCTATATGCTGACTCCAATCATGTACCCGATGAAAGGCACTACCGCCTATACTCCGTACTACACGATTTTCGACCCGAAACTGAAACCGCAGAACACACGTTCGTATGAAGTGGGTGCTGACGTGAACTTCCTCGATAACTTAATCACATTCAGTTATACGTACTCACGCCAGAATGTAAAAGACCAGATTTTCGAAGTGCCTTTGGCTTCTTCTACCGGTGCTAGCAAACTACTCACCAACGGTGGAAAGATTCATACCAACACGCATGAATTCACTCTCGGCTTCAACCCCATCCGAACGAAGAATATCAACTGGGATTTTGCATTCAACTGGACGAAAATCGATAACTACGTAGATGAACTGGCACCGGGTGTAGAAAATATCTCTCTGGGTGGTTATGTTACTCCGCAGGTACGTGCTTCGGCAGGTGAGAAATTCCCTGTAATCTATGGGGTAGGCTTCAAGAGAGATGAAAACGGTAATCGTCTGGTAGACGAAAACGGTCTTCCTATCGCTGGTGAAGCACAAGTAATTGGTAAGGTTTCTCCGGACTTCCTGATGGGTTTCAACACCACATTACGCTTATGGAAGTGTACAATCAGCGCAGTACTTGACTGGAAACAGGGTGGCCAGATGTACAGCAGAACAACCGGACTGGCAGACTACTACGGTGTCAGCAAGAGAACGGAAAACCGCGAAGGTACCATCATCTTCGACGGATACAAAACCGATGGAACTAAAAATGATATCGCCATCACAGGTGCAAACGCACAACAGGTATTTTACAGCCGCCTGAACGATATTGACGAATCTTCTGTATATGACAATTCTTTCATCAAACTGCGTGAAGTAGCTGTCAACTACAAAATTCTTCAAAAACGTTCGATAGAACTTTCTGTAAACGCATTTGCCAGAAATATCCTGATCTGGGCTCAATTGCCTGACCTCGATCCGGAAGCCAGTCAGGGTAACAACAACATGGCAGGAGCATTTGAAGATTATTCAATGCCGCAGACAGCTAGTTTCGGCTTTGGTTTCAACATTAAATTTTAATCTGCAAGACAATGAAAAAATATAAATCAATAGGAAAATTGCTGGCAGTTTCTTTCTTGACTGCTGCCATTGCTTCTGCTTGTACGGAAGACGCAATGGATAAAATCAATGAAAACCCTAACAATCCTCTGGATGCGCCTGCAAAATTTTTGATTACGGACTTAGGGGTAAGCACTGCATTCAGCACTGTGGGAGGGGATTTCTCGCTCTATTCTTCTGTTTACATTGAACACGAAACGGGTATATCCAACCAGCTTTACCGGGCGGAAGTACGTAGCGGAGAGCCTACAACGGCTACTACCTACAACAACGCATGGATCAACGTGTATTCAAATATCAAGAACGCTAAAATCGTTATCAAGAAGTGTGAAGAAGATCCTTCGGAAAAAGGAAACGTAGTGACGGAAGCAATTGCTAAAATCCTGCTCGCTTACAACGGAGCAGTGGCTGCCGATGTATTTGGAAATACACCGTACAGCCAGACTGGTATCCTCAATCCGGACGGCACACCAATGTATATGCAGCCCAAAATAGATACGCAGGAAAGCATTTATCAGGAAGTGATGCAGAATCTGGATGATGCCATCACTCTGCTGGATAACGGTACTGCCAAAGATGCAGGTCTGTCCGGCGCAGTCGGTTCTAAAGACTTGATCTACGGTTCAAACACCAGTACTCAAGCAAGTATGTGGCTCAAGACAGCTTATGCGTTAAAAGCACGCTATACAATGCGTCTGCTCAATAAAAGTGCCAATAAGACAACTGATCTTCAGAACATTCTTACTTATGTGAGCAAATCATTTGCTAATGCAAGTGAAGAATGTAAACTGGCTGTTTATGACGCTGATTCGCAGTTGAATCCGCTTTGGTCATTCAGCTATAGCCGTAACAGTTTGGCAGCCAGTGCCAGTCTGATTGAAAAGTTTGTTGAGCGCAATGACCCCAGAGCACCGCAAGCATTTCTGGAGCCCGATCCCACCGGCTATATTGCTTATGGATACGGAGGTACGCAAGCTACAGACATCGCAGGTATCAAAGCGGCTCCAAACGGAACTCCGCAAGAGTTGCAGAACAATTATGGTATGTCAATGATATCATGGGCAATGTCGGCTCCTACTCTTTTAATCAGTTATCACGAAGTGAAATTCCTCGAAGCAGAAGCATTATGCCGTTTGGGGGGCAGACTGGGTGAAGCTAAGAGTGCTTTAAAAGCTGCAATCACTGCCGGATTCGAGAATCTGGAAAACTCAATTATAGATGCCGCTGACACTTGGGTATATGATGGTGACAGCGATTTGGGGGCAGATGTAGCAGAAACCTATTTCACGGATGAAGTAGAACCGTTATTCGATGCCAACCCTCTGCAAGAGACAATGATACAGAAGTATCTCGCCTTCTTCGGTGCATCCGGCGAATCACTGGAAGCCTATAACGACTACCGTCGTTTGAAAGGTGCAGGAGAAAACTTCATTGTACTGAAGAACCCGCTGAACAACAATAAGTTCCCATTGCGCTTCGGTTATGGAGCAGACGACGTATTGGCAAATCCTGAAGTGAAAGCTGCTTTCGGTGATGGCCAGTATGTATATAGCGAAGCTGTCTGGTGGGCCGGCGGAAACAAATAATGAACTTAAAATCTCTCAAAGGAGAGACTTTACATAGAGTCGTTTCTGTACTCTAACAAATTAACAGAGGCGAACAAAAATAGGCCAACCGTGAGGTTCGCCTATTTTATTTTATCCAATTTCATCAGATGAATGCTCAAATATAATAGAGAAAAAGGAATATTCAACGGCATCTTTTACATACCATTTTTCTACCCAATCATACTCTTTTTCTACGCTATTCCGTATTTAACGTTTAAGCATCTTTTAAATAAATTAAAAAAATTCCCGTACGAATCAATTTCACCACTGCAAATCGGGTAGATATTTGCTTAAAGTAGTGCGGAGAATACTCAAAGTAATAGGTTTCACCAATACTTCAGTTGCTCCTGCGTTCATTGCATTTTCCTTATCCGAGCTGAAAGCATAAGCTGTCTGCATGATAATAGGAATTTCGGTATTAGACTCACGAATTATCTTCGTTGCCTCCAACCCGTTCATCACCGGCATCTTGATATCCATCAGCATTGCTTTGGTTCTTTCCTGGTGCTGTTGAAACAACTCCACCATTTCCTGCCCATTTTTAGCCCACTCGATATCACACTTTTTGCCTATGATAGCCTTGATTAATTTAAAGTTGCTGTCATCGTCTTCAGCTACTAAAATTAAGGGTCTGAATTCATTCATTTGTTCGCTTTCCATATCGCTTATATATTGTTTTTTTATCTGTTTTTTTGGATCAATTTCCCTTTTCAGCCCGCAAGTTATAAAAAAGATTCATATATTTCGCTATCTTTGCGCCTCAATTTAAAAGAATAGTATGATTTCTGTTGACGGACTAGCCGTAGAGTTTGGCGGCACTACTTTATTTAGTGATATTTCTTTCGTAATTAATGAAAAAGACCGCATCGCACTGATGGGTAAAAATGGGGCGGGAAAAAGTACGCTGCTGAAAATTTTGGCAGGCGCACGACAACCGACACGTGGAAAAGTTTCCACGCCCAAAGATTGCGTAGTGGCCTATCTGCCTCAACATCTGATGACGGAAGACGGAAGAACAGTGTTTGACGAAACGGCACAGGCTTTTTCACATCTGCATGAAATGGAAGCGCAGATTGAAAAACTGAACAAAGAGCTCGAGACACGGACGGACTACGAGAGCGATAGTTACATGGCGCTGATTGAAGAAGTGTCTGCCTTGAGCGAGAAGTTTTATTCGATTGACGCAACCAATTATGAAGAGGATGTGGAAAAGGCATTGCTCGGATTAGGGTTCACCCGGAGCGATTTTCAACGCCAGACGAGTGATTTTAGCGGTGGATGGCGGATGCGCATCGAGCTCGCTAAGTTGCTGTTACAGAAACCGGACGTACTCTTGCTCGATGAGCCGACTAATCATCTGGATATTGAATCTATTCAATGGTTGGAAGATTTCCTTATTAATAACGGGAAAGCAGTTATCGTAATCAGCCACGACCGCAAATTCGTGGATAATATTACAACACGTACCATCGAAGTGACGATGGGACGTATTTATGATTATAAGGTGAATTATTCCCAATATCTGCAACTGCGTAAGGATCGCCGCGAACAGCAGCAGAAGGCATACGACGAGCAGCAGAAGTTTATTGCTGAAACGAAGGAGTTCATCGAACGATTCAAAGGAACATATTCAAAGACGTTGCAGGTACAGAGCCGCGTCAAAATGCTGGAAAAGCTGCAATTGCTCGAAGTCGATGAGGAGGATACTTCTGCATTGCGACTGAAATTCCCGCCTTCACCCCGTTCGGGCAGTTATCCGGTTATCATGGAAGGTGTTGGAAAGGCATACGAAGAGAAAGTGGTGTTCCGCAACGCTAACCTGACAATTGAGCGTGGTGATAAAGTAGCTTTTGTCGGTAAAAACGGTGAAGGTAAATCTACACTCGTGAAATGTATCATGAAGGAAATCGAACATGACGGTACACTGACTTTAGGACATAATGTACAAATCGGATATTTCGCTCAAAATCAGGCTTCGTTGATGGATGAAAACCTGACGGTTTTCCAAACGATTGACGATGTAGCCAAGGGGGATATCCGGAACAAGATTCGTGATTTACTGGGTGCCTTCATGTTTGGTGGTCCCGAGGAATCGATGAAGAAGGTGAAAGTACTTTCGGGTGGGGAGCGTACCCGCCTTGCCATGATTAAATTGCTGTTGGAACCTGTCAACCTCCTGATCCTGGATGAGCCGACGAATCATCTGGACATGAAAACGAAAGATATCCTGAAACAGGCATTGCTGGATTTTGACGGCACACTGATTGTTGTTTCACACGACCGTGACTTCCTCGACGGACTGGTGACCAAGGTGTATGAGTTCGGTAATCAAAAGGTGACGGAACATCTTTGCGGCATCTACGAGTTCCTCGAAAAGAAAAAAATGGATTCGTTGCAAGAACTGGAAAAGAAATAATAAATAATAAAAAGAGGGTATCGGCTGCAGGCGGAATAAAAGTATTTGTATATTTGCACTTTAAAGCTCTGAAAAAGCTGATAACCTCTAAAAGAAAGGATGAAAGGGAAGAAACGAATAATAGTAACTCTGCTATTTTTAATCAACATTATAATGTTGGTGGCAGCCGTTATTCCCCATCATCATCACCCCAACGGAATGATTTGCATGAAGCAGGACTTGCCTGTAGAACAGCAATGTCCCACACATCATCATCACCCGGGAAACGATTCATGTTGCAGCAGCGAATGTATGACTCGTTTCTACTCTCCCACTCCATCCGTACATACGGATAGCGGACCGGATTATGTATTCATCGCTACCCTGTTCACGGATGTAATCATCGAACATCTATTACGGCCACAAGAGAGACGGATTAAGAACTATTACGTCTACCGAGACTCTCTGCATGGCACGGATATACACCGTGCCACTCCTCTTCGTGCCCCTCCCTACTCTGTTTTTGCGTAAAAGCGTAAATGCAAATCAGTTGCATTTGCGTTACCTTATCTTTGTAGCGTAAAAAAACAGTAAAATTTAGTAGGAAAATATCATTATGAAAAAACTTATTTTCGTAGGAATCCTAGGCTTATTCGTGCTGGGTTCCTGTAATAATAGTACCGTCACACACACACACAATGAACACGATCATGCCACGGAAGGACATAATCACGAGGCAGAGGGTTCCGATCATTCTCATGAAGGCGAATGTAGCGGAGAACACAACCATGAAGCGGCCGATGGACATAACGAGTCTGCCGAAGCGCACAGTGATGAAATCATCCTTCCGAAGGCAAAAGCTGAAGCAGCCGGTGTCAAGGTGAGCGTTATCGAACCTGCACCTTTCCAGCAAGTGATTAAAACCAGCGGACAGGTGCTGGCTGCCCAAGGTGATGAATCGGTTGCCGTAGCTACAGTGGCCGGCGTTGTATCTTTCCGTGGAAAAGTAACGGAAGGAATGAGCGTCGGCAGCGGCACGCCGCTAGTCACGATTTCTTCAAAGAATATCGCCGACGGTGATCCGGTACAACGTGCCCGCATTGCCTACGAGGTATCTAAGAAGGAGTACGAACGTATGAAAGAGCTTGTTAAAAACAAGATTGTATCTGACAAGGATTTTGCACAGGCAGAGCAAAGTTATGAAAATGCCCGCCTTAGTTACGAAGCCCTTTCCAAGAATCATTCGGCTATCGGCCAAAGTATTACAGCTCCTATTGCAGGATATGTGAAAAGCATTCTTGTGAAAGAAGGTGACTACGTGACCATCGGGCAACCGCTGGTGAGCGTGACGCAGAATCGTCGTCTTTTCCTCCGTGCCGAAGTGTCGGAAAAGTATTATCCATACCTCCGTACAATCAGTTCCGCCAATTTCCAGACTCCTTATAATAATCAGGTGTACGAGCTGAAAGCATTGAACGGCAAACTTCTCTCTTTTGGAAAAGCTGCCGGAGACAACTCTTTCTATGTGCCTGTCACTTTTGAGTTCGACAATAAAGGGGAAGTGATCCCCGGATCATTCGTAGAGGTGTTCTTGCTTTCTTCAACGATGGAAAACGTTCTTTCTCTCCCACGCACGGCACTGACAGAGGAACAAGGTATCTTCTTTATCTACCTGCAACTGGACGAAGAGGGTTATAAAAAACAGGAAGTAACGATAGGAGCCGACAACGGTAAAAGTGTTCAGATCCTGACCGGAGTGAAGGCTGGCGACCGTGTAGTGACCGAAGGTGCTTATCAGGTTAGACTGGCAAGTGCTAGCAATGCCATCCCGGCACATAGTCACGAACATTAAAGCGGCGAGGTGCCGCAGCCGGATTTTCTTGCGGCGCATCTATCAAGTTATTTATAACTCTCAATTAATGAAATATCATGCTTAATAAAATTATACATTACTCCCTACACAACCGGTTGGTTGTAGTCTGCGCGGCCATCCTCCTGCTAATTGCGGGAACGTATACCGCCATGCATACGGAAGTAGACGTATTCCCCGACCTGAACGCACCTACGGTAGTCATCATGACAGAGGCCAACGGTATGGCTGCGGAAGAGGTTGAACAGCTCGTCACTTTTCCTGTTGAAACTGCCGTAAACGGAGCTACGGGTGTACGCCGTGTCCGCTCTTCTTCTACCAACGGATTTTCTGTTGTCTGGGTAGAATTTGATTGGGGAACCGATATTTATCTCGCCCGCCAGATTGTTAGCGAGAAGTTAGCAGTGGTGAGTGAATCACTGCCGGTCAACGTTGGTAAACCGACACTCGGCCCACAATCTTCCATCTTGGGCGAAATGCTCATCGTCGGTCTGACTGCTGACTCCACTTCGATGCTCGATCTTCGTACAATTGCGGACTGGACTATCCGTCCCCGTCTATTGTCTACCGGAGGAGTGGCGCAGGTTGCCGTGCTTGGAGGAGATATCAAAGAATATCAGATTCAGCTGGATCCCGAACGGATGCGTCATTACGGCATTTCGATGGGAGAAGTGATGGCTGTGACACAGGATATGAACCTGAACGCAAATGGAGGTGTGCTCTACGAATTTGGAAATGAATATATTGTACGCGGTGTACTTTCAACTTCCAAAACAGAACAACTTGGCAAAGCGGTAGTAAAGACAGTGAACAATTTCCCTGTCACGCTGGAAGATATTGCGGACGTAACCATCGGACCGAAAGCCCCGAAACTGGGAACTGCTTCAGAGCGTGGAAAATCTGCCGTACTGATGACTATTACCAAACAGCCGGCTACCAATACGCTGGAACTGACGGATAAACTGGAAGCATCTTTGAAAGACCTGCAAAAGAACCTGCCACCAGACGTAAAAGTTTCAACGGACATATTCCGTCAAAGCCGCTTTATCGAAAGTTCCATCGGCAATGTGAAGAAATCACTCTTTGAAGGAGGTATTTTTGTAGTAATCGTACTCTTCCTGTTCCTGGCAAATGTGCGCACTACATTGATTTCATTGGTAACGCTGCCTCTTTCCCTGCTTGTTTCGATTCTGACGCTGCATTACATGGGACTGACAATCAACACCATGAGTCTAGGAGGTATGGCGATAGCCATCGGCTCATTGGTAGACGACGCCATCGTCGATGTGGAAAACGTATATAAACGACTGCGGGAGAACCGTCAGAAAGCAGAAGCGGAAAGGTTAAGTACACTCGAGGTGGTATTCAATGCTTCGAAAGAGGTGCGGATGCCTATACTTAATTCTACGCTGATTATCGTTGTCAGCTTTGTTCCGTTGTTCTTCCTTAGCGGAATGGAAGGCAGAATGTTGGTTCCGCTGGGCGTTGCCTTTATCGTGGCATTGTTCGCGTCGACAGTAGTTGCTCTGACGCTGACTCCGGTGCTCTGTTCTTATCTATTAGGAAGTAATAAGACGAACAAGGAACTGAAAGAAGCTCCTGTTGCCCGCTGGATGAAAGGGATTTATGAAAAAGCACTGACTTGGGTACTGGCACATAAACGTGTGACTCTCGGAAGTACAATCGGACTTTTTGTAGTTGCCCTCGGAGTGTTTTTCACACTTGGACGCAGCTTCCTTCCTTCGTTCAATGAAGGATCGTTTACTATCAATATCAGTTCTCTGCCAGGTATTTCGCTGGAAGAAAGCAACAAAATGGGACATCGTGCCGAAGAGTTATTGATGACAATTCCCGAAATACAAACGGTAGCCCGGAAAACGGGACGTGCCGAATTGGATGAACATGCGTTAGGAGTCAATGTTTCTGAAATAGAAGCTCCGTTCGAATTGAAAGACCGCTCGCGCAGTGAACTGGTAGCTGATGTACGTGAAAAATTAGGTACGATCACCGGAGCAAACATAGAAATCGGACAACCGATCAGCCACCGTATCGACGCAATGCTATCGGGTACGAAAGCGAATATTGCTATCAAATTATTCGGTGATGACCTGAATAAAATGTTTTCACTCGGTAATCAAATCAAAGGAGCGATCAGTGACATTCCCGGTGTTGCCGACCTGAACGTGGAACAACAGATTGAACGTCCGCAGCTGAAAATACAGCCTAAACGGGAAATGCTGGCTAAGTTCGGTATTACCCTGCCGGAATTTTCGGAATATGTGAATGTAGCTTTGGCTGGAAAAGTGATCTCACAAGTGTATGAACAGGGCAAGAGTTTTGACCTGATCGTAAAAGTGAAGGATGATGCCCGGGATGAAATAGAGAAAATCCGTAACCTGATGGTAGACACGAACGACGGCCGCAAAGTTCCTTTGAGCTATGTAGCGGAAGTGGTATCGGCCATGGGTCCGAATACGATCAACCGCGAGAATGTGAAACGTAAAATTGTCATTTCCGCCAATGTGGCCGATCGTGACTTGCGCAGTGTTGTGAATGATATTCAGAAACGTATCGACACATCGGTACAATTACCCGAAGGTTATCATATCGAGTATGGTGGACAGTTTGAAAGCGAGCAGGCTGCCAGCCGGACATTAGCGTTGACTTCATTTATCAGTATCGTGGTTATCTTCCTGTTGCTGTACAATGAGTTCCGCAGTGTGAAAGAATCCGGGGTTATCTTGCTGAATCTTCCGCTGGCACTGATCGGTGGTGTATTTGCTTTGGTGATTACAACAGGAGAAGTCAGTATTCCGGCTATCATCGGTTTCATTTCCTTGTTCGGTATTGCAACGCGTAACGGTATGTTGCTCATCAGTCACTACAATCATTTGCAAAAGGAAGAAGGTTTGAATGTATATGATAGTGTGATTCAAGGTTCTCTCGACCGCCTGAATCCGATTTTAATGACGGCATTGTCTTCTGCACTGGCACTGATTCCATTGGCACTTGCCGGCGACTTGCCCGGTAACGAAATTCAAAGTCCGATGGCAAAAGTGATTCTAGGAGGATTATTAACGTCTACTTTTTTGAACGGTTTTATCGTTCCGATTGTTTATCTGATGATGCATCGGAAAAAGGCCCAGAAAAGCCTGTAGAGAGGGATATTTTTCCTCGGTGAGAAAACCATCGTTCCCCGGTGAGGAAACAAGTGTTTCTCGGTGAGGAACGGGTCGTTCCCCGGTGTCAAACAAATAGATGCCTTATCATAAAGTATCTATCAACAATAGCTTGTAATAAATAAAGAAATTAGAAATGAAACAAATCATGACCATAAGCGCTGCACTTCTTTTCTTAACCATAGGTGAAGTGCAAGCCCAAAACGGAATTGAACAGGTATTGAAGAATATCGAAACGAACAATAAGGAGTTGCAGGCAAACGAGCAACTGATTACCTCGCAGAAGCTGGAAGCCAAAACGGATAATAACTTGCCTGACCCTACTCTCTCTTACGCGCATCTATGGGGAGCAAAAGATAAAAGCGAAACAATCGGTGAGCTGGTTGTTTCACAAAGCTTTGATTTCCCTAGTTTATACGCCACACGTAACAAGTTAAACCGTCTGAAAGCCGGAACTCTTGACAGTCAGTCGGATGTTTTTCGTCAGGAGAAACTGTTACAGGCAAAAGAACTTTGCCTGGACATTATCATGCTTCGTCAGCAAAAGCATATTTTGGAGGAACGTCTCCGCAATGCGGAAGAACTTGCTAAAATGTACGCCAAGCGTCTCCAAACAGGGGATGCAAATGCTCTCGAAACCAATAAAATCAACTTGGAACTGTTGAATGTCAAAACGGAAGCGTCTCTGAACGAAACGGCACTTCGCAATAAGCAGCAGGAACTGAATACGCTGAATGGTAATATTCCAGTGGTTTTCGAAGAAAATCAATATCCGACTATACCGTTCCCAAGCGATTACCAAATGTTGAAATCAGAAGTCATGGCTACAGACCGTACCTTAATGGCACTAGGCAACGAGAGCCTCGTTGCCCGTAAACAGATTGCTGTCAATAAATCCCAATGGCTGCCAAAGCTAGAACTCGGCTACCGTCGGAATACAGAGACTGGTGTGCCTTTCAACGGTGTAGTGGTGGGCTTTTCCTTCCCGCTTTTCGAAAATCGGAATAAGGTGAAAATTGCTAAAGCGCAGGCACTCAACATCGACTTGCAAAAGGATAATGCTACACTGCAAGTGGAATCTGAATTGGCACAACTTTACCGGGAAGCGAAAACGCTGCATGCTTCAATGGAAGAATATAGCAAGACTTTCCAGTCTCAACAAGATTTGGCATTGCTGAAACAAGCTTTGACAGGTGGACAAATTAGTATGATCGAGTACTTCGTTGAAGTATCGGTGATCTATCAAAGTCATCAAAATTATCTGCAATTGGAAAATCAGTACCAAAAGGCAATGGCACGGATTTACAAAAGCAAGCTATAAATAATACATAAAAACCCTTTAGGTATGGGTTACGCTGAACATACTAATTTCTATTTTTAAGTTATATAAGTATGTTTATATAATAAATTAGGCACGGATTACACAGAATTCACGGTCTTTAGTATTGTCATAACTATAAAGCAACAGTGTTAATCCGTGTAATTCGTGCCTAAATATATCTCCTCTCTTTTTCTTCAAATTCCGACTGGATATTTCAAAACAATACATTACATTTGCAACGAACATAAAATCTGAATTATGAGACCTAAACATTTCTATTTATTCATGTTATGCTGCATCCTTACGCTACTAAGTGGCTGTAAAGATGATGACGACAATCCACTGCGTTTTTACAACAGTGAATACGAAGTACCTATGGGTGGCAGACGTTACCTCGGCCTGGAAAGCGGAAATGGTGACTACTCACTTGCAGTGAAAGACACACGCATCGCAAGTGCCGGAACTGAAACTGGCTGGAGTGGAGTACCTGCCGGACGTATGATTTATGTAACCGGTATCCTCACCGGAACGACTTATCTGACAGTAACAGACAACGCCACACAAGAAACCTGCACTTTACCAATCAAGGTGGTCGATAATTACGAAAATATGGAGTTGCTACGCAGCTACTTGTCTAACTTACCCAACGGAGATGCGAATCTTCTACCCGGTATTTCCGACATTTTTCTGATTAACAACCACGCACGGGATGCTTATTTTTTCAAACAAGGAGAACAGACCGCCTTTTCATCCGGACTTGAATTAATAACCCAAGGAAGTTACAAACTGGAAAAAGAAGAAGGAGACGATAAGAAAATGACACTAACCCTCACTTTTTCGGAAGATATGGCAACACCTGTTTCCGATCATAAATTCATAATATGGGGAAACTCGTACTTATTTCATCGGTTGGATAAAAGCCTAAATCTGAACTGGAACACTCCGCCCATTGGAGAAACGCGGACATCACCTGCACCTCCTCCTTCCTACACGCTGGAAGAAATAGCTGAAGGCACAGAAATCGGAAAAGGCAGACAGCTTAGCTTTAGTCTTTCCCAACAGGAAATACCTGCGGGAATACTGCCTTAATCAGTAACGTATTCTGATAAGATGCGTATATTTTCCGGTAAGTATCCACTACGAATGCGCCATTCTTGCGGATAAAGATTATTGGCACGATTGCCGATGTTCTTCACAAATCCGAGAGGAATATGCCGATAAGTAAGCAAAACATATCCACGAGGGGCTGTTACCGGTAAGGTAATGGCCTCTTTTCGTAAATATGTGATGGCCTGTTCATAACTTATTTCTTCCGTAGCGAATGCTTCCCGGCATAAAAGTGAGGTACACATTGCCAACGCATGGTTAGGGATCAAATCCTTTCCTTTCACTTCGCCTATTTCAATCCCTGCCGACACGATTTTCAGGCTTTGTTTCATCGTCGCCAATTCATTAGTATAGTACTGTGAGAAAGCTCGGATATTTGTTCCTTCCGCCAATAAAATATACTTGTCCGAATTTTCATCATTCAACCAACTTTTAGCCATATTCAGATATTCTTTCGATACAGGAGAAGATGCTGCTGTTCCTTTCTTATCCTTCTTCTTGAAAGCTTTCTCTTTGGCGGAAGAAGATACTGGGATCTCTTCTTCCGTCTCCGGCTTACGAAAAGCCACCAGAAAAAAGCCTTCACCTTTCGTCTTATGAGGGAAAAAATGATAGACGGGAATAGAAGATTTAGAATGATCCCCTTTATCTGACAAAAGATCTCCTGTTATATTCCAATTCTCCTGCACCTGCACAGTTAATGGTTCGCCCCCATACTCTTGTTGAATCCAACGTGCATTCTCTTCATCCTCTTTTGTATTAAATGTACACGTACTATATATAAGAATACCTCCGGGCTTCAACGCATCCCAGATATCTGCAATAATCCGTCGCTGGCGCTGCCAACAGATTTCCACATTCTCGGGGCTCCACTCTTCCACAGCTACCGGGTCTTTACGGAACATACCTTCACCGGAACAGGGAACATCTGTAAGAATCACATCAAAGAAAGAGAGTAAAGCCGAAAAATCTGCCGGATCATTATTGGTCACTACCACATCCGGATGTCCCCACTTCGTCAGGTTTTCAGCAAGAATCTGCGAACGATTCCGGATTACCTCATTGGCTACCAACAGGCTCCCTTCGGGAAGTACACTACGGGCATGAGTCGATTTTCCACCGGGAGCCGCACAAAGATCCAACATCTTCACCGGTCCCGTGATATATTGCCGGAGTACCTGCTCCACAAACATGGAAGAAGCTTCCTGAACATAATAACAGCCTGCATGGAATAAGGGATCGAACGTGAAAGTGAGACGCTCCTCCAAATAGAATCCTTCGGAAGACCAAGGTACTTTATCCGATAAAGAATGATTGATTTTCAATTGATTCAACCGGATGCTAACCGGTGGTTCCTGTTGGAGGGCAACAGCCAGTTTGTCGTATTCTTCATCGCCCAATAGAGCGCGGGTGTAGTCTATAAAAGAAGCAGGTAATTCCATCTTTCGTTTATTAATTTCCGCAAATATCAAAAATATTTCGTCTCTTTGCAACTTTCTATGATATTAACTACGTCTAACAGATAAAGAAATAAATTAAAAAACTATTGATATGAAAAATTTTCTATTAGCATTGATGGTTGTACTGACCACTTGCACACTGGCTGTTGCCCAGACCACCGTTGTTCGTGATTCCATCGGGAAAGTAAAAGTAACTGTGACCAAAGACAATAAAGCAAATACGAACAATACTGCTGTCACAGTGATTGGTGTAGACACAGCAGATGCTGATTCTGCAGACGTAAATGCAAACTCAAGTAATGTTAGCACCACTCATGGCAAAGCCAGCTTCACATTCGATTCGGATGACAGCGATTTCCCCTTCCACAATGTTAGTGCCGGCGGAGGTATTCTGGTAGCAATCATTGCAATCATTGCTGTATTCGGATTTCCGGTATTCATTCTATTTGTAATCTTCTTCTTCCGTTATAAAAACCGGAAAGCACGTTATCGCCTTGCCGAACAGGCACTTGCTGCCGGCCAACCGCTTCCGGCAGAGTTTATCCGCGAAAACAAAACAGTCGATTCGCGTTCACAAGGCATCAAGAACACCTTTACGGGTATCGGTCTTTTCATCTTCCTCTGGGCAATCACCGGCGAATTCGGAATTGGAGCTATCGGCTTACTCGTTACATTCATGGGTATCGGACAATGGATTATCGGTAGCAAACAACAGACTCAAGACACAAATGCTACCCGGATGCATACGGGTAATAAGGATGAAAAAAAGAACCCGAATAACGTTAGAACCGATAGTTTCGAAATCATCCCTTCCGAATCCGAAGAGAAAGACAAAGGAGTAAACGAAGAAAAGAACGACGAGAATAAATGAGCCAACTCAATGATATATCGTTAGTCGCACAGGTCGTGGTGTTCAAGAACACCAGGGCCTTTGACCAGTTGGTGAAGGAGTATCAGTCGCCCATCCGACGATTCTTCCTGAACCTGACTTGCGGCGACAGCGAATTGAGTGACGACCTTGCGCAAGATACATTTATCAAAGCGTATACGAACATTGCCTCTTTCCGGAACTTGTCAAGTTTCTCTACGTGGCTGTATCGTATTGCTTATAATGTTTTTTATGATTATATTCGCAGCCGGAAAGAGACAGCCGACTTGGATACAAGAGAAATAGACGCCATCAACAGCACCGAACAGGAGAATATCGGGCAAAAAATGGATGTCTACCAGTCGCTCAAAATGCTTAAAGAAGTGGAAAGAACCTGCATCACGTTGTTCTACATGGAGGACATTAGTATCGACAAAATTGCAGGGATTGTAGGAGTACCGTCAGGGACAGTGAAAAGCCATCTGTCACGCGGGAAAGAAAAATTAGCAACGTATTTAAAACAAAACGGTTATGACAGAAATAGACAATGATAAGCTCTTGCGCGATTTCTTCGCAGAAAACAAGCAGGAAATAGCAGATAACGGATTCAGTCGCCGTGTCATGCACCACTTACCCGATCGTAGTAATCGCCTGGCTCGTATCTGGAGCGCTTTCGTGATGACTGTGGCGGCCGCACTTTTTGTATGGTTAGGTGGATTGGAAGCAACTTGGGGAACCATAAGAGAAGTATTTATCGGTATGATTAATCATGGCACTTCAAGCCTTGATCCGAAGTCAATTATTATCGCAGCTGTTGTACTATTATTCATGGCTACACGAAAGGTTGCTTCGATGGCATAATTAACTCCTAGAAAGAAGTTATTTCGTTAAAGAATGATAAATTTGCCCTTGTTAGCAAAGGAGCCCAAACTTAGATATCGTATCTTTGTTCTTCTGTAAACTAAAAGAGTGAGAAGAGTTTTGAAATTACGTATATTTATTTTATTTCTGTTCCTGCCTATATTGAGTGTTCAGGCAGGTATCATCGACAGTCTGATGATACATCCCAGGGACTCAATCGGATTAACCAGCGATTCCCTTGTGCTACGCTATTTACAAGAATCGGGAATCCCTATATCTGATAATAATAAGGTAAAACTGCTAAAAAGCGGACGGGAGAAGTTTATCGATTTGTTTGAAGCCATCCGGGAAGCTAAACACCACATCCATCTGGAATATTTCAACTTCCGAAATGACTCCATCGCCAATGCTTTATTTGCTCTGCTGGCCGAAAAAGTGAAAGAAGGGGTCGAAGTACGAGCTATGTTCGATGCATTCGGAAACTGGTCGAACAACAAACCACTTAAAAAGAAACATCTCAAGAAAATACGTGAACAAGGAATCGAGATTGTCAAGTTCGATCCATTCACTTTTCCTTATATCAATCACGCCGCCCATCGCGATCACCGGAAAATAGCTGTCATCGATGGAAAAGTGGCTTATACCGGTGGTATGAATATCGCCGATTACTACATTAACGGACTACCCAAAATCGGAACCTGGCGTGATATGCACACACGCATTGAAGGGGATGCCGTCAATGATCTGCAGGAGATATTCCTAACGATCTGGAATAAGGAAACCAAGCAGAATGTAGGTGGAGCCGCTTATTTCCCCCAACATGAGGAACAAACGGACAGTACGAATATTGTGGTAGCAATCGTAGACCGTACCCCGAAAAAGAATAGCCGTATGTTAAGCCACGCTTATGCCATGAGCATCTATTCGGCCCAAAAGAATGTTCATATCGTCAATCCTTATTTTGTACCGACTTCTTCTATCAAAAAGGCGTTGAATCGGACAATCGACCGAGGCGTAAATGTTACAATCATGGTTTCTTCTGCCTCCGATATCCCGTTTACTCCGGATGCCGCACTTTATAAGTTGCACAAACTGATGAAAAGAGGAGCTACTGTCTATATGTATAACGGTGGATTTCACCACTCTAAAATAATGATGGTGGATGATTTGTTCTGTACAGTTGGCACTGCCAACCTGAACAGCCGCAGCTTGCGCTATGATTACGAAACAAATGCCTTTATCTTTGATACCCAAATAACGGGTGAATTAAATACAATGTTCCGGAACGATATCGAGCATTGCACGCAACTAACGCCTGAATTCTGGAAAAAGCGCTCCCCGTGGAAGAAGTTCGTCGGCTGGTTTGCTAATTTATTCACTCCATTTTTGTAATTTTGTGCGGAGAATCATTTTCACCACAACTTATTCATTATGAAACAATACCTGGATTTACTCAATCGTGTACTAACCGAAGGTACAGAAAAAAGTGACCGTACCGGAACCGGAACCATCAGCGTTTTCGGTCACCAAATGCGTTTTAATCTTGATGACGGTTTCCCGTGCCTGACAACCAAGAAACTACATCTGAAATCAATCATATACGAATTACTTTGGTTTCTGCAAGGTGATACTAATGTGAAATATCTTCAGGAACATGGAGTGCGCATCTGGAACGAATGGGCGGATGAGAACGGCGACTTAGGACATGTTTATGGTTATCAATGGCGTTCATGGCCTGACTATAACGGTGGATTTATCGACCAGATCAGTGAAGTGGTGGAAACAATCAAACATAATCCGGATTCACGCCGTATCATTGTAAGCGCCTGGAACGTAGCAGATTTGAATAATATGAATTTGCCTCCCTGCCATGCTTTCTTTCAGTTTTATGTAGCAGACGGACGGTTGAGCCTGCAACTGTATCAACGCAGTGCAGATATTTTTCTGGGTGTTCCTTTTAATATTGCATCATACGCATTATTGCTGCAAATGATGGCACAAGTGACGGGACTGAAAGCCGGAGATTTTGTTCATACCTTCGGTGATGCGCATATCTACCTGAACCACTTGGAACAAGTGAAGCTCCAATTATCACGTGAACCTCGTCCATTGCCACAAATGAAGATCAATCCGGATGTGAAAAGTATCTTCGACTTCAAATTTGAGGACTTTGAATTAGTGAACTATGACCCGCATCCGCATATTGCGGGAGCAGTAGCCGTGTAACTTTATGAGTAAAATATCTATCATTGCTGCCGTAGACCGCCGTATGGCTATCGGCTTCGAGAACAAACTTCTTTTCTGGTTACCCAATGATTTGAAACGTTTCAAAGCATTAACTACCGGAAACACCATACTGATGGGACGCAAAACTTTCGAGTCACTACCGAAAGGCGCATTACCCAATCGCAGAAACATCGTTTTATCTTCCAACCCGGCTACAGAATGTCCCGGTGCGGAAGTTTTCCCTTCACTCGAAGCAGCTTTGCAAAGTTGTAAAGAGGAGGAACACATTTATATTATAGGAGGTGCAAGTATTTATCAGCAGGCTCTTTCTTTTGCTGACGAACTTTGCCTGACAGAAATAGATGATATGACTCCCGAAGCCGACGCCTATTTTCCGGAAGTATCGCCAGAGATGTGGCAAGAAAAAAGCAGAGAAGCTCATCCTGCGGATGAGAAACATCTCTGCTCCTATGCTTTTGTTGATTACGTGAGAAAATAACGATTAATCTTCATCTTCTATGTCGACCATGATTGGCATCTGCCGCTTAATGGCTTCATGGAAGGAGATTAATGTCTCGGTACGCGCCAAACCCAATGGTTGTAACTTATCGTGAATAATACTCAATAAGTGATGGTTATTCTTTGCGTAAATTTTGATAAACATATCGTATTTTCCGGTAGTGAAATGACATTCCACCACTTCGGGGATAGCTTCTAAAGCTTTTGTTACCGAATCAAAGGATTCGGGATCTTTCAGATATATACCAATATAAGCGCAAGTCTCATATCCGATTTTCTCGGGGTCGATGACATATTCCGAACCTTTTAATATACCTAAATTAGTAAGCTTCTGAATACGCTGATGGATTGCAGCGCCGGAAACATTACATGCTCGTGCTACTTCCAAAAAAGGAATACGCGCATTCCCTGCAATCAGTTTCAGAATTTGCTCATCTAAAGCATCTAATTGATGATGTCCCATTTTTGAATCAAATTGTTTTTATCAATGAATCTTTTATGCAAAGTTAGCGATTTTTCGACAACAAATACTATAATCTATTACTTTTATTTGCAGAAAGCGGATAAGTCAACAATAGTTCGTACCTTTGCGAAAAACATAAATATACCATTAATATGAAACATATTTGCTGTATTATTCTGTGTTTCTGTACTTCTATAGGAAGTTATGCACAGAATTTTGCTGATTATTTTCAGAACAAAACATTGCGAGTGGATTATATCTTTACCGGGGATGCTACACAACAGGCTATTTATCTGGATGAGCTATCACAACTTCCTACCTGGGCAGGACGTCAACATCATCTTTCGGAACTTCCATTGGAAGGCAACGGACAAATTATAGTGAAAGACCTTGCCAGCAAACAGTGTATCTACAAAACGTCATTCTCTTCTTTGTTTCAAGAGTGGCTGTCCACAGACGAAGCTAAAGAAACAGCCAAAGGATTTGAGAATACTTTCCTTCTTCCTTATCCTAAACAGCCTGTGGAGGTAGAAGTCACTTTATATTCTCCGCGAAAAAAAAGATTGGCTACCTATAAACATATCGTGCGTCCGGATGATATATTGATTCATAAACGGGGGGTATCACATGTCACTCCGCATCGGTATATGCTTCAAAGTGGTAACGAAAAAGACTGCATAGATGTTGCCATCCTTGCAGAAGGATACACAGAAAAAGAAATGGATATTTTCTACCAGGATGCCCAACGTACCTGCGAAAGTTTGTTTTCGTATGAGCCGTTCCGCTCCATGAAGGGTAAATTTAATATTGTTGCCGTAGCCAGTCCTTCTACGGACAGTGGTGTCAGTATTCCCCGCGAAAATCAGTGGAAACAAACGGCGGTTCACTCCCATTTCGATACTTTTTACTCAGATCGTTATCTGACTACCAGCCGGGTAAAGTCTATCCATAATGCATTGGCAGGCATCCCCTACGAACATATCATTATCCTGGCTAACACGGATGTATATGGTGGTGGAGGAATATACAATTCGTATACGCTGACCACGGCCCATCACCCGATGTTCAAGCCGGTAGTCGTGCACGAGTTCGGACACAGTTTCGGTGGACTGGCCGACGAATATTTCTATGATGATGTGATGACAGATACTTATCCGCTGGATGTCGAACCGTGGGAACAAAATATTTCAACACGGGTGAACTTCGCTTCCAAATGGAAAGATATGCTTCCGTCAGGTACCCCGATCCCGACCCCCATTGCTGAAAAAAAGAAATATCCCGTAGGAGTATATGAAGGAGGTGGCTACTCTGCCAAAGGCATTTATCGTCCGGCTTATGACTGTCGCATGAAAACAAACGAATATCCGGAGTTTTGTCCGGTTTGTCAACGTGCCATCCGTCGAATGATTGAATTTTATGTTCCTTAATGGAATACAATTATATTATTGTCAAACTTAAAACCCAAACCTCATGATTAGACTTCAACCAATTAGTACGTCGGATCTGCAACATTACAAATTCATGGAAGAGCTTCTAATTGATTCGTTTCCACCGGAAGAGTACCGTCAGTTGGAACAACTGCGCGAGTACACTGATCGTACGGGCAACTTTCATAATAACATCATCTTTGATGATGACCTGCCAGTCGGCTTCATTACCTATTGGGATTTTGACAGTTTCTACTATGTAGAACACTTTGCAACCAATCCTGCCCTGCGAAATGGAGGCTATGGAAAACGCACGCTGGAATACTTATGCAATTATTTGAAACGCCCGATCGTATTGGAAGTAGAACGTCCGATAGAGGAAATGGCAAAACGACGTATCAGCTTTTATCAACGTCAAGGCTTTACGCTGTGGGAAAAAGACTATAGCCAACCTCCTTACAAGCCCGGAGATGATTTTCTGCCCATGTATTTAATGGTACACGGAGAATTGGATTGTGAAAAGGATTTTGAAACAATCAAAAAGAGAATACATAAAGAAGTATATGGAGTAAAAGACAACTAATTAAATTAGGTAGCAGCTCGAAATTAGTTTCACAAATGGAAAACCTTACTCCAGCTACGTATATATAAAAAGGGCGTTCAATTTGAATTGAACGCCCTTTTTATATATATTGAATTAACTAATTACTTCTCACCACGTTTCGTAGCCGAATAGTTAATCTTCAAAGCATAAGATTTTCTAAGAGCATTTTTTACATCAGTAACAATACCCATCTTTGTCTTCTGATCTACTTTCAGAGACACAGTCATCTTAGCAGCATCGCCTTCATTCATACTCGCACGTTCCTGAAAAATGAAGTCTTGTACTTCACCCACTTCAGCATAACTGTCATTCAACTGAATACGACTTTCAGTACCCATTTTCGCGCGATATTCTTGTGTAGGTTCCCCTACATAAATGAATGTTACCAGTGATTTCTTCTCCAGTTTTTCGAGTTCAGTACCTTGCGGAAGTGTAAACTGCACCTTTAATGTTACCTCACGCATCGTTGTTACAATCATAAAGAAGAACAACAAGGTAAAGATAAGGTCAGGCAACGAAGAAGTATTCAATGCCGGCATTTCACGTTTACCAGTCTTATTAAATTTTCCCATTACTTACTTCTTTTTTTCTCCGTATTTTTTAGGTTCTGCTTCAGAAATTCGTTGCGGATAAACTTCACGAACAGCTTTCTGCTGTGCATCATTCAGTTCAGCGTAAGTAACCCCAAACTTTTCTTGAGCTAACTCATCTCTCAATTCATTGTATGCAGCTACCAATTCGTTCTGCACACTTATATATGCCTGATAAGAAGACCCGCGGTCATTCTGCAAAGAAATTACATGCTTATCATTAACAAGAGTAGTACCAAAGAAATCGACATTTTTTTGTGTCTTTTCCGGCATATTCTCAGCGTTATTGATGTTAGCAATAAACTCTTTGGCTTTCTGCCTCAACTGATCAACACCAATATAATCATTCCCGCACATCAAAGCATCATCTTTATTCAGATAAACCTGCAGGATGTTACGTTCTTTAATTTTATCGGTATTCTCATTCTTTTCATCTTCGGGTGGTGGAGGCAAAAGTCTTGCCAAACCACGGTCCGTATCCATTGATGTTGTAATCAAGAAGAAGATCAGCAACAAGAAAGCAATATCCGCCGTAGAACTTGAGTTTATATCAGGAACTTTTCTTTTTCCTTTTGCCATTTTAATAACTTATTTAATCGAGTATCCTCAATTGATTACGACAATTTTTTCTTTATACCACTCGCAATGATTGCAACAACTGTCACAAACAACAATATGTAAATAGAATAAAGGAACATATCAGTTACTTTCAGCCAAAAAGGAACATTGTCTGTACCACTATAGCCAGGAATCTGCATTGGTGTACCATCACCCATTGCCCAAGCTACAATAAGAACAACAGCTAAAAGAACCAAACCAAGTAAAGACTTGATGGCATTTGCCGGGTTATCCTTCAAAGCTGCACCAAATTGGAATACAGCAGCAATAACAGTGGCTGCAATGGCTAAGCCAAACAAAACGTACATCAGATAGAGTAAGGCGTCTGTTTGAGCCGGTTGCCACATTTCGGGATCTACTCCCGGAATTAAGGCATCGCCCGAGGCATCTCCTCCTAAGAAGAACAAGCCAATAACGATCAGAATAATAGCAAACATCGCATACAGTGCGTAATACGATATTCTATATGTTAACTTACTCATTTTAGATTATTTTTTGTATTTCAAGTTATATTTGATTACCATATCAAGCAAAGAGATAGAAGAATCTTCCATTTCACTTGTAAGAGCCTCAATTTTAGAAAGTACGTAGTTGTAGAATACCTGAAGGATCAATGCTACAATCAAACCGAAGATAGTTGTAATCAAGGCTACTTTCATACCACCTGCAACAACCGTCGGAGAGATATCACCTACCTGCTGGATTTTATCAAATGCCTGCACCATACCGATTACAGTACCCAAGAATCCGAGTGACGGAGCCATTGCGATAAACAGTGTGATCCAAGAACATCCTTTTTCAAGGTAACCTGCCTGTACACCACCATAAGATACAACTGACTTCTCAACTACGTCAATACCTTGATCGATTCTCATCAAACCTTGGTAGTAGATAGAAGCAACCGGGCCTCTGGTGTTACGAGCAATGTCTTTAGCAGCTTCAACATCACCTTTTTCCAAAGCAGCTTCGATAGATGCCATGAATTTTTTTGTGTTGATTTCAGCCAAACTCAAATAAATGATACGTTCAATACAGAAAGCCAAACCGATCACTAAAGCGATAGCTACCAAACTCATGAAAGATGCAGTACCTTCGATGAATTTAACTTTGATTTCCTTGTGAATACCACCCTCTTCTGCAGCAGGAGCAGCAGCTGTAGTAGCTTCAGCGGCAGGAGCAGCTTGTTGTTCAGTTTGTTCTGCTGCAGGAGCGTCTTGAGCCTGAGCAAGTTGAATTGAGCCAAAAGTGAAGGCCCCAATCACAGCAACAATTGCAAATAACTTTTTCATTGTGTGTCTAATTTTTAAGATTAATTAATTGATTATTATTATTGTATTTACTTCTCATCTCTCTTTCATTTCTGCGGAGAGACGGGGATTCGAACCCCGGATACGCTTTTGGCGTATACACGCTTTCCAGGCGTGCCTCTTCAACCACTCGAGCATCTCTCCCTCTGTGTTTTCAGCATTTTCAGCTACAAATGTATTCTTTTTTTTCTTTTCAAGAAGCATTCTCCCCCTTTTATCTTGAATAAATACTGCAAATTAATATAATTTAAAACCTTTCGAACCTTATTTGCGGATTCCGAACACTTTTAACGCATTCACAGAAGTGACCTGTGCCACATACTCCGGATCCCTCTGATAAATATCCGCCACCTTCATGAGTGTGTCTCTCACATTGGCACTTTCATTCCTCTTTCCCCTGTTCGGCACGGGAGCCAAATAGGGAGAATCGGTTTCAAGCACAATGCGCTCTAAAGGAACAGTCGTCAATGCCTCCGGCAAAGTCGATTTCTTGAAAGTTACAACTCCATTGATACCTAACATAAATCCTTCAAATTCCAACAATTTCGCCGCTTCTTCCGATGTCCCGGTAAAACTATGAAAAATGCCGGTTAATGGGGTATTTTTATAGGGTTCCATTACCTTATATATATATTCAAACGCTTCTCTTGAATGGATTACAATGGGAAGACCATATTCCAGCGCCCATTCTATTTGCTTTTCAAAAACCAAGATTTGCTCTTTCAGAAAAGTCTTGTCCCAATAAAGATCAAGACCTATTTCTCCGATAGCCACAAACTCACGGGAAGTCGACAAGTATTTGTGAACAATCGCTAATTCCTGTTCATACGATTCATTGACAGAAGTAGGGTGCAGTCCGATCATCGGATAGCAAAATCCCGGATAATCCCTACAAACCGACAACATAGCATCAATGGTCGTACTGTCTATATTGGGCATAAAAATATAGGAAACTCCCGCTTTCTGCGCACGTTCCATCACCAATGGCAGGTCTTCGGTAAATTCTTCAACAAAAAGATGAGAATGAGTATCGATCAACATGATATTTCTTTTTCTTCTTTTATTTTTTCGCTGGAGCGATAATAATATATCAGTCCATAGTCGCGGCATTTTTCTAATCGGGTATCATTGGGAGTGACATCCTGGTATTTGGCTTCTACCTGATTCCAGATATCCAAAATCAATTCATCGGCACGGTCACGCATAGACGCCAGTTCATCAAGACTACGATTGGTTAATGCCTGATAGTTCTTCTGCCGTTCATAGCTTTCCAGAAAAATATCATAATGCACTTTTACGCGTGCAATAGTCGGATTATAAATAGGTATGCCACCTTGAGTGGTCCTTAATTGTTCGCCTTCGATTATTTTCTTCCCCCACTCTACCAGAGAGGCTTCACTCAACAGGTCCGGTACGGTATTGGAAGCAGGCAAGCCATATAACTCTTTATGTGCCACCTTGATTTCATCACGAAGCACTGCCAAATTGAGCACCTGAATAAAATGAGAGATATACAGCCGGGCAGTCTTCACATTCATCTGGTGTTTACGGCTGGCACGCGACTGATTATCGTAGCACTGGGTATAATAAATTTGCGCTGCCTCAAACCGATGCAAAAAGTTACGCGCTTCAAATAATGTCTTCAATGTAATAGCCAAGTCACGCACATTATACATCTCTCCCTTTTCGACAGCCGCTTTCAGCGCCCGAACTCTTGCTTGATCTGTATTTGGTAGTCGTCTATAAGGCATATCTCCGATACTTAACTACATTTCACGATACATTAATAATTTCACCAGATTCTTCAGTTCTTTTTTTCTGTCTTCCGCAACAGCTACCGCCGCTAGACTTTCCATAGCGAACGTATAATATTCACGCATTTTGCTTTCACAAATATTGCGGATATTCAACTGATTATAGATTTCAGTTACCGCTTCGATTTTTTCAGAAGGTTGAAAAGCCTCCGCATTCAACCAACGATTCAATTCAGCATGCTGCTTTTCATCCGCACGGTTCAGTGCTTTGATAAGCATATATGTTTTTTTATTGCAGAGGATGTCTCCACCTATCTTCTTCCCGAACACTTCCGGATCACCATATACATCCAACAAATCATCCTGTAACTGGAATGCTACTCCAATATGCATTCCAAAATTATATAGATTTTCTGCATCTTCAGCAGTCGCTCCTGCCAGAATTGCACCTATTTTAAGACTACCCGCAAGCAACACGGCTGTTTTCAAACGAATCATTTCAATGTATTCGTCTTCTGTAACGTCACAGCGAGATTCAAATTCCATATCCAGTTGCTGTCCTTCACAGATTTCGAGTGTAGTCAAACTGAATAAATCCATCACTTCTTTCAGGTGTTCCGGTGGACAACCCGTCATATACCGAAATGCCAGAATCAACATAGCATCTCCCGAAAGTACAGCAGTATTATCATTCCAGACCTTGTGCACGGTAGGTTTCCCTCTGCGCACATCCGAACGATCCATCAAATCATCATGCAACAAGGTGTGATTGTGGTAAACTTCAATCGCAGTGGCAGGATCGTATATAGACGCAACATCCTCCCGATACAAGTTATATCCCATCAACATTAATACAGGACGTATCCGCTTCCCACCCAGAGAAAGGATATATTCAATCGGTTCATAAAGTCCTTTCGGCGTCCGGGTAAACTGGATTTCAGAAATATGATTATTTATCTTATCGAGTAATTGAGAAGCTGTAAACATGATGAATAAAAAAATTAATGAATAAAAAGAGGCTGCCGAAAGCAGCCTCTCCATTTATAGTGTTACAAATTACTGCAATCTAAACATCACAGGAACTGTAAATTTAACACGTACCGGTTTTCCGCGCTGCATACCTGGTTTCCACTTCGGCATGGTATTAATCACACGGAGGGCTTCTTTATCCAGATACGGGTCGACGCTACGTACAACCTTCGCATCTACGATACTACCGTCTCTGTTAACAACGAACTGTACGATAACACGTCCTTGAGTTCCGTTTTCCTGTGCGATAGTCGGATATTTAATATTTTTTGCCAGATACTGCATCAAAGCTGCTTGTCCGCCCGGGAAGTCCGGCATATTTTCTACAACCTCGAAAATAGTCTGTTCTTCCGGTTCTTCTTCAACCACTTGTACAGGCACATATTTTACTTCTACACGAGCTTGATTATCTTCATTGATAATAGTTGTTGTTTCCTCAATATCAGCTTTATCATCCACAATCTCCAGCAATTCTGCTACCTTTGGAGCTTCAGGTGGTGGTGGAGCTGCTTGTTCAGGGGTTTCGGTAATAGGAATAATTTCCTCTTCAAACACGACATCGGCTACTGCCTGGCTTGTATCTATCTTCACGTCACGCTGGGTCCATTCGAACGCCACGAACATGAAAGCTAGAACTACCACGTAACCAACGAGCAACCATGTAGACTTCTTGCCTTCCAGGTCTGCCTTGGGTGATTTTTTTACTTCCATAAATTTATTAATATAATGATTAAAAAAAGTGTCCTTTCATGTGTCTCCGGGCAAATATAGTACATTTTCATGTATTCGTTCCCCTCTTTGCCTCTTTTTATCCGGCTTTTTAACTTTTTTAATTCTTTCGTACTTGTCTTGCTCCTTTTAACGGCAAACTTATGGTTGATTTTCAAATTTACCGTATCTTTGGCGAACAAATCAGATGAACTGAATATGAAAAAGATAACAATTGCAATCGATGGCTTTTCCTCTTGTGGAAAAAGTACAATGGCCAAAGATCTTGCCCGCGAAGTGGGTTACATTTACATTGACAGTGGAGCCATGTATCGTGCGGTCACTTTATATAGTATAGAGAACGGGATTTTCAATGGAGACGTGATCGATACGGAGAAACTGAAAAAAGAAATCAAGAACATTCGTATATCTTTCCAGCTGAATAAAGAAACCGGACGTCCCGACACGTATCTGAACGGCGTGAATGTGGAGAATAAAATCCGTTCAATGGAGGTTTCTTCCAAAGTGAGCCCTATCAGTACGCTTGACTTCGTACGTGAAGAAATGGTGGCGCAGCAACAAGCAATGGGAAAGGAAAAGGGCATCGTCATGGATGGCCGGGATATAGGAACTACCGTTTTCCCGGATGCGGAACTGAAAATATTTGTAACCGCCACTCCCGAAATCCGTGCTCAACGCCGTTATGACGAGCTGAAAGCAAAAGGACAGGAAGCCAGCTTCGACGAAATTCTGGAAAACGTGAAACAACGGGATTATATCGACCAGAACCGGGAAGTAAGTCCACTTCGCAAAGCTGAAGATGCTCTGCTTCTGGATAACACCCACTTATCGATTGAAGAGCAAAAGGAATGGCTTTTCGGACAATTTAATAAGGTAAGTAAATAATTTGCTTTATGATCAAGGTAGAGATAGACGAAGATTCCGGCTTCTGCTTTGGTGTGGTGACAGCCATTCATAAGGCAGAAGAGGAGTTGGCAAAGGGAGAGACTCTCTATTGTCTCGGAGATATTGTACACAATAGCCGGGAAGTGGAAAGGCTTAAAACGATGGGATTAATCACGATCAACCGGGAAGAATTCAAACAACTGAAGAATGCCAAAGTATTGCTTCGCGCACACGGAGAGCCACCGGAAACTTACATGATTGCCCGTGAAAATAATATAGAAATTATCGATGCGACCTGTCCGGTAGTATTACGTTTGCAAAAACGTATCAGACAAGGGTATCTGGCAGACAGTGACAAAGAAAAACAAATTGTCATATACGGCAAAAGCGGTCATGCTGAAGTGCTGGGATTGGTGGGTCAAACAGATGGAAAAGCAATTGTCATCGAAAAGGCAGAAGAAGCCAAAAAGTTGGATTTAAACAAAAGCATCCGTCTTTTCTCACAGACTACCAAGTCACTGGACGAGTTTCAGGAAATTGTGGAATACTTCAAGCAACATATTTCACCGGAGGCGACTTTCGAATATTATGATACTATCTGTCGTCAGGTTGCCAACCGGATGCCTAAGCTTCGGGAATTTGCGGCTACACACGATTTGATATTTTTCGTCAGCGGCAAAAAGAGTTCAAACGGAAAAATGCTGTTCGAGGAGTGTTTGAAGGTGAACACCAATTCACATTTGATAGATAACGAGAAAGAAATAGATCCTTCTCTCCTTCAAAACGTAAATTCAATTGGCGTATGTGGTGCGACTTCTACTCCTAAATGGTTGATGGAGAAGATTTACAATCACATTCGGACGCTCATCAAAGAATAACAGCTTTATTCTGACAAAGAATAATAGCAAAGCAACATAAGGAAACGGCAAAGTAACATGAACGAATAAAAGGAAAGCGAAAAAAGGTCATTTGAACATTTTTAATGTTTTCTTCTTACGAAAAAAAACTTCATAACCACTGCTTTCAACTTTTTGTTGTACATTTGCCGCGTCAAACTAATTAATGAGAGATTGTTATATGGGAACAGTTAAGTGTATCGGAATTTTGACCTCCGGAGGTGATGCTCCGGGAATGAACGCTGCTATACGTGCAGTGACACGTGCAGCCATCTACAATGGATTGCAAGTTAAAGGTATATACAGAGGATATAAAGGTCTGGTTACAGGTGAAATCAAAGAATTCAAGAGTCAGAATGTGAGTAACATCATCCAGTTGGGTGGTACTATCCTGAAAACGGCACGTTGTAAAGAGTTCACGACTCCGGAAGGTCGTCAGTTGGCTTATGACAACATGAAAAAAGAAGGCATCGATGCTTTGGTTATCATTGGTGGAGACGGCTCACTGACAGGTGCGCGTATCTTTGCACAGGAATTTGATGTTCCATGTATCGGACTGCCGGGAACTATTGACAACGACCTTTATGGTACAGATACGACCATCGGATATGATACTGCATTGAATACCATATTGGATGCCGTAGATAAGATTCGCGACACAGCCACTTCACATGAACGTTTGTTCTTCGTTGAAGTTATGGGACGTGATGCCGGTTTCCTTGCGTTGAACGGAGCTATCGCTTCGGGTGCGGAAGCTGCCATTATTCCGGAATTCAGTACGGAAGTCGACCAACTGGAAGAGTTTATCAAAAACGGATTCCGCAAATCAAAAAACAGTAGCATTGTATTGGTAGCCGAAAGCGAACTGACAGGAGGAGCCATGCATTATGCCGAACGTGTGAAAAACGAATATCCGCAATATGATGTACGTGTGACGATTTTAGGTCACCTGCAACGTGGTGGTAGCCCAACTGCCCACGACCGTATCCTGGCAAGCCGCCTCGGTGCTGCTGCTATCGATGCTATTATGGAAGATCAACGTAACGTAATGATCGGAATCGAACATGATGAAATCGTTTACGTACCGTTCAGCAAGGCTATTAAGAATGACAAACCAATCAAGAGAGATCTTGTCACTGTATTGAAAGAGCTTTCAATCTAATCTTTTTATTTTTAGGAGTTCAGCTTATATCAGTATATAAGATAAAGAGCGGTGGATGAACGGGAGATTTCCTTATCATTCACCGCTCTTCTTTCATTTATTCAATGCTTCTTTTCACCACAGAGGACACGGAGGACACAGAGGTGAATTTGTTTTATGACTTACGGTTGCGACCCTAATTTTGATGCGTAATCCTCCTACTATAAAGTTGAAAAAACATGAAAACATCTGCCACCTGCAACCAAACGCGTGTAATACACTAGTTAATAGATAGTTGTAACGTTGCGGATACTGTTGCAGATAGGTTGCAGATCAAAGTATCTGCCACACAGTATAAGCCTTGCAAAGCCAATTCTCCATGGGTGCAAAAGTTTATTGTATACATTAACTTCCCGTTTCCAGGCGGGGAACTGTCGTTTCCGGCATTAGAAATTACAGTTTCCACGGCAGGAAACGAGAGTTTCTAAGGCGGGACACTACAGTTTCTACGTAAGGATACTGTCGTTTCCCCGTAGAGACACCACAATTTCTCCATAGGGTCCCCCAATTATCCCATAGCTTTGCACAAAGGGATCAAGGCTTTTTCTTTGATTATATAACGTGTTGCAGATACTTTATCTGCAACCTATCTGCCACAGGTATCTGCAACGTTACAACTATCTATTAACTAGTGTATTACACGCTTTTCGTTGCAGGTGGCAGATGTTTTTATGTTTTTCAACTTTATAGTAGGAAAAAATTTCATTCATTTCCGTACCTTTATGAGTCTTTTTATCCATAAATAATATCCAGTCAGTGGTAGTGCAGACCCCAATAAGGCAGCAATAAAGGTAAGTATGCGAGTAAACATTCCTCCCCAGTTACCAACATGCACAGAATAAATCCAACCACGAATCTTTCCCGACTTGTCTTGATGTTGATAAAGACTTGTTTCTGTAAATTCACCATTATCCGTATTGAAAGAATAACGGTCAGATGCCCGCTGATTACCGAAACGGTTGAAAGACACGCTTGCCGTACCAGAAGAAATACTGATTTGCTTATACTCCGGATTCTGACGTCTTAGTTTATCATAAATCTCTTGCCAATAAACGAATGGTGAAGTTACCGAGTACATATCACTATGATTGTTTTCCGGACGTCTGCTTCTTTCACCCTTTCGAACCTCATTTCCTTCTCTTTTCTTTTCCCGATGGGCTGCCAGTTTGGTATTTCTCTTTTGAGCATCACTTTTCTGTTCATGTCCTTGGGCGGCACGTTGCTGTACTTCTACCCCGAAGACCTTATAGAAAGCCGTCCGATACCACGGAAAAGACCAGGTCAACCCCGTCAGTGCCATAGCCAGTAGAAAGATCAGAGCATACATTCCACCTGCCACATGCAAGTCATACCAAAACCTTCTCCAACCTTTTGTTGCTGTTATTTTCAGGCTATTCTTCAATGCTTTACGTGTACGCGGCCACCAAATGACAATTCCCGAAATCAGTACAAAAACAAGTAAAAGCGTACTGACACCTACAATCATTTTGCCCCAAAAGATTCCTTCATTTCCCGGATTCATACTATCCAGAAGCCAGCGATGCATTCGGAACATAAACATAAAAAAGCCGCTACGCTCGCTTTTTCCTTTTACTTCGCCCGTATACTGGTCTACATACAAAGATGCACGACGTGGTTTGGAAAGACTAACCTGATACGCACGTCCGGGATCAGAAGATATGCTGACACCGGTCACCGCTACACTGTCAGGCAATGTCGTCGCCACTTTTTCAAGCAACTTATCCATAGGAAGAGGAGACCCCTTTACCGTTTCTACGTAGTAAAGGTCGCGTCGAAACCACTCATTCGCCTCATTTTCAAATACCAGCATGGCACCGGAGAAGCAGACAAGAGTTATTATCAGTCCGAAAGGGACGGAAAGCCACAAATGTATCTTTCTGAATATTTTTTTCATGTTTTCATTACTATTTCTTGAAAAAGCCTGCAAAGCTTTCCGCTCGGCAGGCTTTTATCTACAAAAGATTCTCTATTTAACCGACTGTATTATTTTGAAAGATATTCCATCTTACCTACCGTAGTGATAGCGTCAGCCTCTACCGTTAAACCTTTGACTGCCTTGCCTGTTTTTGCGTCTATTTTATAGAAGGCCGGTTTCTCGCCCGTAGTCACAGTGACAGCCATATAAGCATACCCTTTTTCTCCATAAGGCTCGCCACCAAACTTTCCGTCAGCCGGCAGACCTGTAACAGGCATAATCGTCTGATCTTCCGCCTTGAAAACAGCTAATTCGCTAACATCTGCACTTGTACCACCATTAATCATATCTTCCGCTCCATTTTTATACAATTGAAGCAGGAAGTAATCTTCAGAGATGTGCCAGCAACGGAAAATAGGATGTTTAGTGCCTATCTCTTCAAAGTTCACATAGTAATCCGGATCGAAATCTGTTGCGCCTGCTTTGATACGCATTGCACCCGAAGGCTTCTGTCCTGTTACCTTCTTCAAATCTGAAGATGAAACTGCCGTACGTCCATATCCGGGAGAGAACACATAGACGTCACCATTATCAGCGGCCCAAATAGTCTGATAATATTGTGAACGCATACGACCGCATGCATAGCCTATTTTATCAGTCTTGGCAATCACCGGAGTCTCATTGAAGTTCGTGCCACTATAAATTGCCACATAAGCATTATCCGGGTATTGTGTAGAAGGAATGACACCGGCTGTATATGCACCGCTGCCGCTACCACCGTCAGTCTTAGTCACAAGTTCCTGATCTGTCACAGCTTCCGGCCATTTTTTAATACCGTACTTACTCATTCCCATTAGGATGACAGATGTATAAATCTTATTGTTAGCTTCAACCAGACCTGCCCATGAAACTTTTTCACCATTACCCAAGTAATTTTCGGCAAGCAAGGTACCCTCTTCCTGACTGCCATCGGTCGCATCCAAATAGTTGAACAACAATGCTTGAGCCACATTCTGATCCTCATCTGTTATTTTCGAGTCCCCGGTGGAAACAGTCACCACTTTATCCCTCCAGGTTCCATAAGACGTGATACGATTATAAGTGTATGTGTACTTTTCTTTCATTTTACCATCTGCCCCCAGATAATAGGAAGCTCCTGTACCTGCGCCACCTTTATTATAAACTAAAGCAAACACATAATCCAATCCTTTATATACCCAATAGGTACCGCCAATCACTTCGGTTCCATTCCCTTGGGTCGACACTGTTCCTTCATCCAAAGAATTGGCTACTACCAAATAACTTGCTTCACCGGTTGTGGCAGCCACCACATAAGTCGTTTCTCCATCAATTGGCGGGTTATCCACCGGATGATTATCATCGTCGCAAGATGCCACAAACACACCGCTACTCAAGCAAAAAGCTACGGCAAAAGCCTGTAATAAAAACTTCCTCATATATTCTTCATTATTGATTGATACTAAAAACTTACTCTTATTATTTACCGAAAAATACTCTGAACTTTCCATAGAATGCGCGCCCCGCTTTTTGCAGGCTAAAATTGTCAAACAGTTGGGCATCGGTGAAATTCCGACATTCAAATGATACATTATAACGTCCATTCTTCATGGTGTAGGACAAAGACAGATTATGAGAAAACTGTTCCGGCACCATATTCTTTGAATCTTTATCTCCGAGATTCTCCCAGTAAAGAGGAAAATCGTGCTGCCAGTAGCTATCATAGCCGATGCTCAATACATTTCCTTTGACAAACAGGTCATTCCAATAAAAATTTGCATTGATATTAGCATAACGATAGGGCAGATTCGGCATACGCACTTTATAGTGCATGCTTTCTTGCAAAGAGGAACCCGCCAGAAACTTTTCGTAATCACGAGTATCGATGCTATTAAATGTTCCTCCTATATCAAACCAATGCGAGAAGCTATAAAGCAATGACAAATTATACCCTTTGGTCCTTACGTGACCGTGGTTCTCATAATATCCGTAGCTTGTTCCTCCCAATACGTCCAGTCCTCTTTTTATGTAATCTTTCGTATCCCGATATATCAAACCGGCCTCGGCATACAATCCATGCTTGCCAAACTGATGATTATAGCTGAAACTCAAATTGACATTATCACTTTTCTCCGGTTTCAGATTCATTTTACCAGCTTCAAGGTCTTCATCTCCAAAGAGTTCGTCCGTGGTCGGCAGGCGGAAAGCCTTTTCGTACGAAAGTTTCACCTGAAGATCTTTCCATATAAAATAGGTACCTGCCGCTCCATATCCAAGAGCGCTTGCCGTATTGGACAGATTGATATAATTGCCTATTCCATCCGTATTCTGCGATACCGGTCCCTTGTTGTATTGCCGATAATATTTGGCAAATGCCGACACATTCCATCTGTCCGACGGCATCAGACGGTAAGAAAGCCCGCTGACGTTTTTACGGGTGATTTTAGGAATAGAAAAGTCCGTGAATTTGGAAGAAGCACCAATGGTAGAGCGGCTCGTACGTTCAAAATCACTGATTACATGACTGAAAGTAAACGTATGTGCCTGTCCGATATGATAATTCATCTTCAGCGTCCCATTCCAGTTTCTATTTTTAGATTCACTGTTCTGGTAAGACTGTTCTCCCCGGCTGCCTTTTTCATAAAAATCTCCACGCCAGTTGTAAGCCCGCGAAGCGGTATCGACATTATTGGTGATATTATGATTATAATTGGCAGTCAACAGCAGATCCAGGTTTTTCACCAGTAAGTTCTTTTTGTAATATTCTAAAGAAGGGACCAACGAATGTCCTTTGCGGAATTTTTCACCGAACACGACATCTTGATAAACGCCTGTTTGTATCTCTTTATAGAAATGGGAATAATTGAAACTCAACGCCAAACGGTCTGCCCATTTCTTTCCTACCAAGCCGATTTTTCCAATCACGGCTTCATTATGATACTGGTCATTAAAACGTTTCAGATGATAAATCTTATTTTTGTCAAGTGGCGGAAAACGTACGCTTCCATCTTCTTTAATCTCAAATTCGCGTACATAAGTGTCCACATAATAATCATTATCCGAGAAATTTTGAAAAGCATTGACCTCATACATGAAACCATTTTTGAACGTTTGTCCGAAGCGCACGTATGATTTATGAGTATTAAATGACCCGTAAGAATAGGAAGCGTCCATAAACCACTTTCCGGGTTGCTTGTTGGTGACAATATTAACCACTCCCCCAATAGCATCGGTTCCGAATCCTACAGGAACCACTCCTTTATAGACTTCTATACGGTCGGCAAAATTAATAGGAACATTGTTCAAATCGAATGCGGCACCGGCTCCCTCCTGTGGTATGCCGTCAATGAAGATTTTCACATGTTTCCCGCTAAAGCCATCGATATACAATTGCATATCCGATCCCACTCCACCTGATTCGCGGAGTTTTACACCAGGCACTTTAGTCAGTGCACCCGCCAAAGTCTGCGTACTGTTATGCAATTTCTTCGCATCAATGGCTACCGCATTAAAAGCAGACTGATTCACACGACTGACTCCGGATGTCGTGACCAGCACCTCTCCCAGTTCTTTTACCGCCGGCGCGATAGTGACGTTTACTTTTATTCTTTCTCCCTTGGCTAATTTAACTTTCTTTTCTACCGTTTGATAACCGATAGCCGAAACGACGAGTGTATATTCACCGGCTGTAGTTTTCAAATGATATATACCTTTTTCATCTGTATAGCATCCTTGGTTGGTTCCTTTCAGATAAACTGTCGCAAAATCCACCACTTCTTTCTCCGTGGACATCACTCTGCCTGAAATTAAACTACTACGATGACGCCCATGTTGTGAATATACGGATACGGAAAACAAGAATGCCAGAAAAACCAAAAAATATGGCACTTATATACGACCCGACACTAGTGGGTTAGGTCATAACAAATAGTTATAGCTCGTAGAAATACGGGCTTTTTTATTAACTAAAA
>NZ_CP083673.1:2362375-2492742 GCF_025914115.1 Bacteroides sp. DH3716P
GTCTTCGTATGTTTATCATACTATAAAAGGTGATAAGTTGCAGGATGGTTTTCAGAGGAGCGGGCATGGGTATATGTATACTTTCAAGTACTTCAAGCATCTGTTGAGAATCGACTATATTCTCCATTCACCGGAACTGAATAGCACGGATTACTTCTCGCCGGATCTTAATTATAGCGATCATAATCCGGTGGTGATGAGGATGAAATAAAAAAGATGCTCCGTTTATTGAACGAAGCATCTTTTTATATAAATATTCTAGAATGTAAACTTAACGCCTAACTGCATCTGCCATGCACTACCTGTAGAAGCAGTATAATCCCATTTAGAATTTTTCTGGAACACCTCGCGAGAAGATGCATTCATCTGATAAGTAAGAGGTTCTCCTACCTTACTTGCTGTTTTTAACAACCTTACATTATCATAACTCTGCAAACCGCAAGAGCGATAAGCCCCCCACTTCGAATTTAATAAGTTACCAATATTCAACATATCAAGACTTACTTGAATACCGTACTTACGGCTACCAATCTTAGCATAAAAATCCTGTGCTATCTTCATGTCAAAACGGTGAATCCACGGTTCTAAAGAAGAAGCACGTTCTACATACTGCCCCTTGTGATCATTCAAATAAGAGTCATTATTTACATAGTTCCAAAAATCTTCTTGTTGGTCTACCGCCGAATAAGTCACATTATTTTGTTTATCTTTAATATCCACAAATGTCATTTCTTCTTTAGAAGCAGGCACATACATCAAATCGGAATAGTTTCCGTCACCGTTCATATCATTAGAATAGGTATAAGAAAAACGTCCTTGTTGGTAACCTGTATAGAACAAAGAAACAGTCGTTTTCATATTCGCATAAGCAACTTCATAAGAAGCATTAGCTATCAAACGATGCGGGGTAGAAAATAAAGAATAAGAGACACCCGGATCATTCAATGAATTAACTGCAACATTATTCTGCCATACTGAAGCCGCCGATGAACCTGGATTTGCCGTCATATCTTTAGCCATTGTATAAGTGTACCCAAATGAACCTGTAAAGCCAAAATCAAATTTCTTCGTTAATACTGCATTAAAAGAATATTGATAACCTTTTTCATCCCCATTAGTCAACTGTATAACGGTTTTCGTCTTAGGATTGTCATAGTAATTATTCTTAGTCCAATATACACGTCCCGGTTGTTCATTATAGGTTCCAGAAGGGGCCTTTTCGTTCATATTCTTCTGAACAACATTATATATATCACGTGTATACATAGCACCAACAGAAAGCATAAATCCATAAGGTAACTGAAACTCTGCATTTACATTACTACGCCAAACTTGAGGCATTTTAAAATTCGGATCCACATAAGCTATAGCACCGGGGACCTCATTTCCCGGAGTTGATGGAAACATATCCGGATTTTGGGTAAGAGTTTCTTTATAATTTGGATTAAAAGCAAAGTTTGCCGGTAATTCCGAAGTCTCAAATTCGACCATATTTTGCATCTGACCTGCATTTGTCGGTTGGTTAGTGAACCATACAAATGGTAATAACCCTGTAAACAAGCCTGTACCTCCAGTCAAAACAATAGAACGGTCACCTTTTATATCCCAATTAAATCCTAAACGAGGAGATATTAACAATTTACTTTTCGGCCATTCGGATACGTCAACATTCGTTCCATTAAATGACTGTTCTTTGATAGCCGCATTCCCTAACAAATCATCAAAATATAACGGTAAATCAAAGCGTAATCCATATGTCAATTTTAAATTAGGTGTAATAGAATATTCATCTTGTGCATAAGCTCCCAACATACCAAATGTCAGTTCAGCTCCCGGAGCGTCTTTTCCATTATATCCATAAGTAATGCCATACAGCATCGGTTTTTCTCCCGTCATAAAATCGTCCATTGAAGCATAACGATAATATCCATAAGGAGCACGTAAATATGAATTCATGAAATACTGTCTTTCAAATGTTGCACCGGCAGTTATCAAATGGTTTCCTTTATTAATAGTTACATTGTCAGTAACACTAAATACATTATTCTCGACATCATTAAAAGGAGTAAACAATTCTGTACCCAATGTCATATACTGCTTACCGTCCTTGTAAATATCAACCATTGGAAACGCATCTCCCTTAGTTGTACGAGAATCTCGGATATGGGTATAAGTCACTAATAATTTGTTTTGTACTGAAGAAGAAAAATTGCTATTCAACTCACCGGAAAGAGACGTTACAATATTTCTAAAACCATAGTTGGAATTTCCAAATGCAAATGCATCAACCCCATAACGGTTTGAATTAGCTTTAGTGATTACCGAAGAAGTTGAACTAATACTAGCATCATTTTCTGATTTCACTGTGTTAAAACGTAATGACAGTTTATGACTTTTATTAATATTCCAATCCAAACGAGCCATAAGCTTCCAATTTTTACTCTCGAAATCATCAAATTTATCATAACTTCCCGGATCATATCCATATTTATCCTTTACAAAATCACTTATTGTCTTCAAATCCTTTATCCAAGTTCTAGAAATATGATTTTGATTATCCCCACTTCCACCTTCTTCTTGACTAGGAGTCCACAAAATACCAGGGCTAGTACTATTTTCTAATTCTCCATTTACAAAAAAGAATAGTTTATTTTTTATTATCGGAGCTCCTAATGTAAAGCCATACAAACTGGATTTATAACTTTCCACATTAGGAACGTCAACATCGTTAATAGATTTTCCTATAAAATTCTTTGGTTTCTGATATGTATAAACTGTTCCCTTTAATTCGTTTGTACCACTCTTGGTTACAGCATTAATAGAAGCTCCCGTAAAATTGGAATACGTAACACTATAAGGAGAAACATTAACGCTAATTTCATCAATTGCATCAAGTGAAATAGGCTGCGCATCTCCACCCGGCAAATTATTAGTACTCAAACCAAAATTATTGTTCAAAGCTGCACCATCCACAGTTATTGTATTATAACGTCCATCACGTCCGGCAAAAGAATTACTGCCACCCGCATAAGGAGAAAGTTTAGTAAAGTCAGTAATACTACGATTAATAGTAGGCAATGTCGTTAACTGACGCTCACTCACATTCGTTACAGTCCCCATCTTCTCTACTGTTTTCTGTGCTGTTACTATAACTTCATCCAATAATTCAGAACTTTCCTTTAAAACTACATTTAAAGTGTATACTTCTCCTAACGATAAATTTACACCTTTATAAATAGCAGTCTGATAACCAACATAAGAAACTTCAACTTTGTAAGGACCACCGGTACGCATACCTTGCAAATTAAATTGACCACTGATATTAGTCACTGTACCATAACGTGTACCTGACGGCTCGTGGATTGCAACCACAGTCGCTCCAATGATAGGTTCATCTTGTGCTGTAACCTTACCACTCATACTAGAAGTGGTAACCTGCGCACTAACGGTAGCAATGACCATGAGCATCGCCGCTACTAAAAAAGATCGCATTCTCTTTAACATAAATGTAGTTGATTAGTTAATATAAATTGTTTGCTTTTAAAAACTGTGCACAAATATAATTAATAATATTTAGAACTACATTACGATTATACTACAATTTTTTAAGAGAGATAAACGTTTTCCCTTGTTATAAAACGATAAAGGCTCTACAATATTTGCAGAGCCTTTTATTTTGAAACAGAAAGCATTATAAATGCTTCAATCTATTACTTTATACTAGTCAGTCATTAACTTTCTATAACGAACGCGTTTTGGTTCTTCATTTCCCAAACGTTTCATTTTGTTTTCTTCATATTCTGAATATGAACCTTCGAAGTAGAATACATTGGAGTCTCCTTCAAAAGCAAGGATATGTGTACAGATACGGTCGAGGAACCAACGGTCGTGCGAGATAACTACTGCACAGCCGGCGAAATCTTCCAAACCTTCTTCCAAAGCACGCAGAGTGTTTACGTCGATATCATTGGTAGGCTCATCGAGCAACAGTACATTACCTTCTTCTTTCAAAGCCATCGCCAAGTGTAAACGGTTTCTTTCACCACCGGACAATACACCGCAGAGTTTTTCCTGATCGCCTCCGGAGAAATTGAAACGGGAAAGGTATGCACGCGCATTCACGTCACGTCCACCCATGCGGATCAACTCATTACCACCGGAAATTACCTGATATACGCTCTTATTCGGATCAATATCTCTGTGTTGCTGGTCTACATACGCCACCTTTACAGTCTCTCCTACTTCAAATTCTCCTTTATCCACTGTTTCCAATCCCATAATCAGGCGGAACAATGTCGTCTTTCCCGCACCATTAGGACCAATCACACCGACAATACCATTAGGAGGAAGCATAAAGTTCAAATCGTCAAACAACAATTTATCACCGTATGCTTTAGCCACATGTTTGGCTTCAATGACCTTATTACCCAGACGGGGACCATTCGGAATAAAGATTTCAAGTTTCTCTTCTTTCTCCTTCACGTCCTCATTCAGCAATTTGTCATAAGAGTTAAGACGTGCCTTACCTTTCGCCTGACGGGCTTTCGGAGCCATGCGTACCCATTCCAACTCACGTTCCAGTGTTTTACGACGTTTGCTGGCGGTCTTTTCTTCCATTTCCATACGTTTGGTCTTCTGTTCCAACCAGGAAGAGTAGTTACCTTTCCAGGGGATACCTTCACCACGATCCAGTTCAAGAATCCATCCGGCAACGTGATCGAGGAAGTAACGGTCGTGCGTCACAGCAATAACCGTACCTTCATATTGTTGTAGATGTTGTTCCAACCAGTCGATAGACTCTGCATCCAAGTGGTTGGTAGGTTCGTCCAGCAAAAGCACATCCGGTTTCTGCAGCAACAAACGGCAAAGAGCTACCCGGCGACGTTCACCTCCGGAGAGATTTTCTACCGGCTGATCTTCAGGCGGACAACGGAGAGCATCCATCGCACGCTCCAACTTGCTATCCAGATTCCATGCATCAGTTGCATCAATGATATCTTGCAATTCACCCTGGCGAGCAAAAAGAGCATCCATCTTATCCTGATCCTCATAATACTCCGGCAAACCGAATTTCTGATTGATTTCTTCGTATTCTGTCAGTGCGTCAACAATGGGTTGCACACCTTCCATCACTACTTCTTTTACTGTCTTTGTGTTGTCTAAATAAGGTTCCTGTGCCAAATACCCCACGGAATATCCCGGAGAAAACACGACTTCTCCCTGAAAGGATTTCTCCAAACCGGCGATGATCTTCAATAACGTTGATTTACCAGAACCGTTCAAACCGATAATACCGATTTTCGCTCCATAGAAAAACGACAGGTAAATGTCTTTCAGCACATTCTTATTAGGAGTGAATGCTTTGCTCACTCCTACCATTGAGAAGATAATTTTTTTATCGTCAGCAGCCATAATGTATGATTATATATTGTTGATAATGGCACAAAGATAAGAAAAATGTTTGAATTCTTTTGGAGTTATAAAAAAATGTTCTACCTTTGCACCCGCATTCGAAAGAAAGCACTGAAGGATTGATTCGCTAGCTCAGCAGGTAGAGCACAACACTTTTAATGTTGGGGTCCTGGGTTCGAGCCCCAGGCGGATCACGAAACATAAAATTAATCCCTTGATAATCAGTCGTTATCAAGGGATTTTTATTTTAATATTCTTCACATATACTTATTCTACAAGCATAGAGCGACACGGTAATTCGATTATAAAAGTAGTACCTATCCCCAGTTGGGAATCGACTAATATCCGCCCGTTCATCTTCTCGACGATCAGTTTGCAGATAGGTAAGCCCAGACCGGCCCCTTGAGCAAAGGAATCCAATTTCTCAAACCTTTCGAATATCTTTTCAAGCATATTCTGCGGGATGCCCCGACCGGTATCTTTAACACCGATTCTGACAGATTGGTGGTCTACCTCATAGAAGACTTCCACATGTCCGGTGGTAGTGTTCTTTAAGGCATTCGAAAGGAAATTACTCAAGATCTGTTTGATACGCAATTTGTCCAGTTCTACCAGAGAATCATGTGCCGGATAGTTAGTCAGAAGTTCAACGCCGGATGGTACTTGATGAGCATACTCCGCTACACTCTCGTCAAGAAGCTCGGTAAGGTTAACCCAGTCCGGACGCAATTCCAGATAACCGGATTCTATTTTAGAAAGATCAATTACATCATTAATCAGATTTAATAATAGTTTGTTGTTATGTCCAATCAGAGAATTATATAGTTCCTTTTCCGCTGCATTTTCCGTACTAGTCAACAGGCTTGAAAAGCCGACAATAGCATTTAAAGGAGTACGGATTTCATGACTCATATTAGCCAGGAAAGCAGACTTTAACCGATCGGACGCTTCAGCTTTATCACGTGCCTTGACAAGCATTTCTTCTGTCCTTTTCAGTTCTGTGATATCATAATTGATGCTGATAATTTCGATAATCCGGTCCTGCGGGGCATATTTCTTTACTAACAGATTGACATGCGTCCATGTGTATGTGCCATCCTCCCTAAGAACACGCATCTCTTTGCTAAGTTTGGTAGTAAGTCCCTTTCGTGCGTCGTCCAAAAACCGAATCAACAAGGCACGGTCATCAGGGTGGAAATGCCGGTATGTGCCAAAGATGTCGGACAACGGAGTTTCATCCGCTTCACCCACATTTCTGTACCAGCTTTTTTGGGCATAGCCGTGTCCACTCAAAATATTGAAATGAGCATAACCGACCTTGGCATAATCACCGACCAATTCAAAAAACTCCTCAAACTCCTGAATCTTATTATAGGCTACCGTTGTTTCTGTCTTATCCGCATTAATCAATAGATAGTTTATTGGCTGATGCTCACTATTATATAATGTAGTCACTTTAGTCATCAGATCAATCGTACCCTGTTTTTGGGTATTCTGATAATACGATCCGACCTTCGAGAAGTCATAACGGAAAGTAAAGTCGGCGTCTTCATTTTTCTTCAGCCGTTCTTTCATTTCTTTCGGAAAAATAGGATTATCAAAAATATTGATACCCAATACGTCTTCTTTCTTCTCTATATGAAACATTTCTAATTCCTTATCGTTCAGATCCACCAATACCCCATCCATATCGTATAATTCGATACCAATAGGCAAATACTTGAAAATGTTAGATAAGAGACGCTCACTGTATTGCAAAGCTTGGTAAGCAGATGCCATATCAGGACCATCTTGCACTTCGGATATACCATAAATGATTTCGTTTCCGTCTTCATCCGTTTCTTGAAAGCATACCTTGCTACGTACCCAAACAGCTCCTTTCACCGTATCAAGCAAATACACCACCTCCGGCCGTTGATACACACCATAAGAATGAACTGTTGTAGAAAGTTGTTCCTCTTTCTGAATACGTTTATTGAAATCTTCAAAACTAATAACTCCGGTCTGATCCAGACCTAATAACTCTACTATAAAGTCAGAACATTCATAATTCGCAGTTGATAAATTGGCTTTCCACCATCCCATATTAGCGTTAGCCATCAACTGCGAGAAAAAGGTAAAATCTTGTAGTCTATTCATAACGCTATTTATCATTTTATTATTTTTCGGGCGCAAAAATATAGATTGGTAACAAATCTAACTTTCAGAAAGACACTTTTTTAGCATATTATAAGAAGATTATTTGTGATTAAACTAAAAAATTTCCGGTTAAAACTTTCTCTAAAAGAGATTATTTCAACCGGAAATTTTACAATCGTCAAGTTCCTTATTTTACTTTTTCAAGGACTGATAAACAGCTTTTGCCATCACTTTAGCCCCTTCTTCATTCGGATGGATCTTATCCGGAAACAACTGGGGCATTCCGTCCATTGCTGCGTGAAGATCGATGACAGACAAGTTATTTTTCTTGGCAACCTTCTTTATCATCGGAATGATTTGTTTAGAGATGATATCATCGTTGATATTATCACCGGTCTGATAGGCTTTAGAAGGATAACAAAGATAAATCTTCGGTTGAGCTGGCAACGCTTTGAAAGCATCGACCATCGTTTGCAGATCTTTCGTGAAGTCGGCCTTATACTTCCAGTTGAATGATTTACTGTCATTCGTACCCAACTTGATAACAACGATATTAGGATTGAAAGCCAGCGCATCCTGATAAGCCTTTTCATTCATATAAGGATGATCGCCCTTGTTCAGCAGAGTGCGGGCACTGACTCCGAAATTCTTTACCCAATAAGCCTCTCCCAACATACGGCTCAACACAGCCGGATAACTGTCACGATCACGATTCTTGATACGTGCTCCATACGTAATACTATTTCCAATGCAAGCTACACGGATAGCATCTTTATGAGGTACTTTGAAACTACGGAGCCAAGACGTCAGTTCGTCCAACATTTCATTCTTATAGAGGAAACCCTCGCGAATTCCCCATCCATGTCCACCGGAAGGATAAATATGAAGCACTGAAGGAACATTGTTCTTGTTCAGCGCCAAATAATAATTAACTCCGTTAGCAGGCGGAACGACTTTATCATCATCACTATATACGATAAAAGCACGCGGTGTATCTTTCGTCACTTGCTTTTCATTAGAATATTCAAGTTCCAATTCAGCAGAAGCATCTTTTCCCAAAAGGTTGTCGTGAGAGCCTCTATGGGTATAAGATTTATCCATCGTAATCACAGGATAAAAAAGAATCTGAAAGTTCGGACGAAGTTCGGGCTTGGCATGAGTGGCAATGGTAGAAGCCAGATGTCCACCGGCAGAAGAGCCCATGATACCAATGTCATTCGGGTTCAAATTCCAGACATCGGCACTGTCACGCACCAATTTCATTGCTGCTTCAGCATCCGAAATGGGTAATGTACGATCACCGTTCGGCATCCGGTATTTTAGCACAATCAATGCAATACCTTGTTTATTAAAGTAGGGAGCCCAATCACAGCCTTCGTGTTCGAATGCCAAATGTGAATATCCACCTCCCGGACACGCAACCACAGCACGCCCCGTTGCCAGTTCCGGCGCAGGAAGGAATACGCGAAGTGAAGGTTGTTCAATATCAAAAGGTTTCGGAACATTTTGCGCTACCACTCGTGAACCAGCAAAAAAGAGAAGCAGCAAGATAAAAATAGTAGAAAATTTCTGTTTCATAGTATCTATGTACTTTGATTAATGAATAATTAGATGCGCGAAGATAGTAATTTTGCGTATCTTTGCACCCCATTTTGATTAGAAAAATTATATGCAAGGAATAAAGAATCTGACACAAGGCCCTATCAATCGTCAACTGTTTAATCTGGCAATGCCGATCATGGCAACGTCGTTTATCCAAATGGCATATAGCCTCACAGATATGGCGTGGGTAGGACGACTGGGAAGTGAAGCCGTAGCCGCCATCGGTTCTGTCGGAATCCTGACCTGGATGTCCGGTTCTATCTCCTTATTAAATAAGGTGGGATCTGAAGTGAGTGTCGGACAATCCATCGGTGCGCAAAGCCAGGAAGATGCCCGCAGTTTCGCGTCTCATAACATCACGATTGCTTTGATTATTTCCATCTGTTGGGGCACACTCCTTTTTATATTTGCAGAACCTATCATACGCATCTATGAACTCGAGGATCATATTACGGCCAATGCCATCCAATATCTGCGGATTGTTTCTACCGGATTACCTTTTGTCTTCCTCTCCGCCGCCTTCACCGGAATTTATAATGCAGCAGGGCGCAGTAAAGTCCCGTTCTTTATCAGCGGCACAGGATTGATACTGAACATCATTCTGGACCCGCTCTTCATTTTCGGTTTCGGGCTGGGAACCAATGGTGCGGCATACGCTACCTGGATTGCGGAAGCAAGTGTTTTCCTGATTTTCGTTTATCAGTTGCGTTGCCGGGATGCCCTGCTTGGCGGTTTCCCTTTCTTCACGCGGCTAAAGAAAAAATATACACGGAGAATCTTTAAACTGGGATTGCCCGTAGCTACTTTGAATACGCTATTTGCTTTCGTCAATATGTTCCTTTGCCGCACCGCCTCGGAACAGGGAGGGCACATCGGACTGATGACTTTCACCACCGGAGGGCAAATTGAAGCAATCACCTGGAATACCTCACAGGGATTCTCCACCGCTCTAAGTGCCTTCATCGCCCAAAACTACGCCGCCGGACGAGTGGAACGGGTACTTAGAGCCTGGTATACGACTTTATGGATGACGGGAATCTTCGGTACATTCTGCACATTACTATTCGTTTTCTTCGGGAATGAAGTTTTTGCCATATTCGTCCCCGAACAGGCGGCCTACGAAGCCGGAGGTGTGTTCCTCCGTATCGACGGATATTCGCAACTTTTTATGATGCTCGAAATCACCATGCAGGGAGTATTCTACGGCATCGGACGCACCATCCCTCCTGCTATTATCAGCATCAGTTGCAACTATATGCGTATTCCGCTTGCCATCCTGTTTGTACGGATGGGTATGGGAGTGGAAGGAATCTGGTGGGCAGTCTGCATCACCACGGTTGCCAAAGGGTTAATTCTTTTGAGTTGGTTCATTATTATTAAAAAGAAGTGTTTGAGTATTCCTTCAACGATAAAAGGATAATTATCATTTCCCTTTATTAACAAACAAAGGGACTCATCCGAGTTATTTTAACTTAAAAAGTACACGCTTGCCAAATAATATGTATCTTTGCATTGTTATTAATAATGCGAAGTGATTCGTATAAAAACATTTTTTATAAACCAATTAAAAAACATCAACATTATGAACAAGATGAAATTTATGGTTCTCTTCATGAGTATTGCCATGATATTTGGTAGCTGTGGAAGTATGAACAACACTGGTAAAGGTGCTGCTATCGGTGGTGGTTCGGGCGCTGCACTAGGTGCGATCCTGGGAGGTGTTATCGGTAAAGGTAAAGGTGCTGCTATCGGTGCTGCTATTGGTACGGCAGTAGGTGCAGGTACAGGTGCTCTTATCGGTAAGAAGATGGACAAAGCAGCAGCAGAAGCAAAACAAATTGAAGGCGCACAAGTAGAACAGATAACAGACAACAACGGATTGCAAGCCGTGAAAGTAACATTCGACTCGGGTATTCTTTTCACTACCGGTAATGCAAATCTAAGTGCTGCTGCTAAATCTGCTTTAAGCAAGTTTGCCAACAATGTGCTCAACCAGAACCGGGATATGGACGTGTCTATCTACGGATATACCGACAACCAGGGCTGGAAGAACAGTACTGCTGCACAAAGCCAGCAAAAGAACCTGAACTTATCACAAGAACGTGCGCAAAGTGTGTCCAGTTACTTGTTGAGTTGCGGTGTTTCCACCAATCAGATCAAGAGTGTACAAGGAATGGGTGAAAGCGATCCCGTTGCAAGCAATGACACTGCTGCCGGTCGCGAACAAAACCGTCGTGTAGAAGTATACATGTACGCAAGTGAGCAAATGATTAAAGATGCACAAGCAGCTACTCATTAAAAAATTACTGCGCTATACGCGCAACCTGCTGATTTTCTTCTTTGCATCAACGCTACTGGCAGTGATTATTTATCGTTTCATGCCGGTTTATGTAACTCCGTTGATGGTTATCCGAAGCGTTCAGCAAGTTTTTTCAGGAGATAAACCCACGTGGAAGCACACGTGGGTTTCTTTTGATAAGATATCTCCCAACCTGCCGATGGCGGTCATAGCCTCCGAAGACAACCGTTTTGCCGAACACAACGGGTTCGACCTCGTAGAAATCAAGAAAGCGATGAAAGAAAACGAAACACGCAAACGGAAACGGGGAGCAAGCACCATCAGTCAGCAGACAGCCAAGAATGTGTTCTTATGGCCGCAATCGTCGTGGGTACGCAAAGGGCTCGAAGTCTACTTTACGTTTCTCATCGAACTCTTCTGGTCGAAAGAGCGAATTATGGAAGTCTATCTCAACTCTATAGAAATGGGAAATGGCATCTACGGTGCACAAGCAACCGCAAAAAATAAGTTCGGAACAACAGCCGACAAGCTGACCCGGGGACAATGCGCGCTCATCGCCGCCACCCTACCCAACCCGATACGATTTAACTCGGCGAAACCTTCGTCATACATACTAAAACGACAAAGTCAGATATTACGGCTGATGAATCTGGTTCCTAAATTCCCACCGGACGAGAAGGCCGTTGAAAAGAAAAAAAGCAAAAAAAAGAAAAGCAAATAACAAGAAAGAATTTATAACCTAGTTTAATTTACGATTAGACGATTTACAATGTACGATTGAAACAACTATTGGAATCATAAGTACTTATCTTTGCATGAGTATTCCCTCATTCACAATTCAAACTTCAATCGTACATCGTAAATCATCTAATCGTAAATAAAATAGGTTATAAAAAAGGAAGGAGCGAAGAGATAGATTCTCTTTGCTCCTTCTGCTAATAAGCTTGTTTGTATGCGTTATCCTCATTTATACAAAATCTTTCAATTCCTGTTGTAAACGTTGACGTGTGAAGAATATGCGGCTCTTCACTGTGCCTAATGGTAATCCTAGTTTCTCTGCGATTTCGCGGTATTTAAAACCAGATACGTGCATAGAGAAAGGAATCTTATACTCCCGGGGGAGTCCGTTGACGATGCGGTGCATTTCTTTCAGGTCGTAAGCACCTTCCGTACTTTCAAATCCTGAATCTTGTGGCAGATTTAAGTGATAATAATTATCGGTTGTGTCAACAAAAGTTTGATCGCGTACTACTTTACGGTAGTTATTTATAAAGATGTTACGCATAATAGTGTACATCCATCCTTTGAAATTTGTGTCCGGAACATATTTTTCTTCATTATCTAATGCTTTTAAAGATGTTTCCTGCAATAAGTCATTTGCTTCTTCACGGTTGGCCGTCAATTTATAAGCAAAACGAAGCAACTCTTCCTGTACTCCAATTAAATCTTTTCTGAAACTTAAACTTTTCATACTTTAATGGTTTTATGGTTAATATTTCGTTTTTCTCGATGTTTGCAAGTTTAAAGGTATTTTGCTTATCAAGCAGGGTAGGATCCGTTATTTTTTAGGGTGAAATTCTATCAATTGACAGATTTTGGGTGCTTTCTGACAGTTTTTAGGTGGTATTAGCGAAATTTACCCCCTACTACTTGGTTAAAAGAACCAAATAGATTACTTTTGATTTTATATTATTAAATAAAACAAAAAGCTATGACCATACTTATTATTGTAGGGATTATTGTATTGCTGGGCATCTTCTTTGCTTCCATGTACAACTCATTAGTGAAATTGAGAAACAATCGTGAAAATGCGTTCGCCGACATCGATGTACAGTTGAAACAACGCCATGATCTCATTCCCCAACTGGTAGACACCGTGAAAGGATATGCCGCACACGAAAAGGAAACGCTCGATCGGGTGATTCAGGCACGTAACGGTGCAGTCGGCGCAAAAACGATTGATGATAAGATAGCTGCCGAAAACCAGTTAAGCTCTGCTCTTGCAGGATTGAAAATCACTCTCGAGGCTTATCCCGATTTGAAAGCTAATCAGAATTTCCTGCAATTACAGGAAGAAATTGCTGATGTAGAGAATAAACTGGCTGCTGTCCGCCGTTACTTCAACTCGGCAACCAAAGAATATAATAACGCCGTACAGACATTCCCATCGAATATAGTAGCAGGAATGACCGGATTCCAAAGAGAAATCATGTTCGACCTGGGAAAGAATGAACGTGCGAATCTGGATCAGGCACCTAAAATAAGTTTCTAAACTCTTTATTCACACCGTCCACTCAATTACAAAAGTTGAACACGCATGCAATACGTCGGAATCCAAACACAGCAGAGCCGGAATAATCTGCGCTCTGCGTTTCTACTGTTCCTGTTTCCCTGTCTCGTGGCAGCACTCCTCTATTTATCCTGCTACCTGTTGGTTCTTTTTGGATACGGAAAGAGTATGGAAATAGAAATAATGCCAATGGTCAATCATTTCTTTCTCTCTTCGTTGCCATACACCATGGGAATCGTAATCATCTGGTTTCTGATTGCCTACTGGGGCAACACAAGCATTATCAATTCTGCCACCGGTTCCAAACCGCTGGATCGTATAGAGAATAAGCGCGTTTACAACCTGGTAGAAAACCTATGTATGTCGCAAGGCATGAAGATGCCGAAAATCAATATCATCTATGACAGTTCTCTGAATGCATTTGCAAGCGGCATCAATGAACGTACATACACTGTTACCCTCTCGGAAGGTATCATCAAAAAACTGAATGATGAAGAACTGGAAGCAGTGATTGCACATGAGCTAAGTCATATCCGCAACCGTGACGTGCGCTTGCTGATAATATCCATCGTATTTGTCGGTATCTTCTCCATGCTGACAGAAATCACCCTATATACCATCACGCACATACGTGTACGCAGCAACAGCAAAGGTAGTGGCGGCATTTTTCTTTTCATTCTACTCGCTTTAGTGATAGCCGCCATCGGTTATCTTTTCTCAAGCCTGATGCGTTTTGCCATTTCACGCAAACGCGAATACATGGCAGACGCGGGATCGGCAGAAATGACGAAGAATCCGTTGGCACTGGCCAGCGCTCTCCGCAAAATATCGGCAGATCCTGCCATCGAGGCAGTAGAAAGGAAAGACGTGGCGCAATTATTTATACAGAATCCTAAAAAGAAATCGAAAAGTATATTCAGCGGAATCAACGGATTGTTTGCCACTCATCCTCCCATTGAAAAACGAATTGAAATACTGGAACAGTTCTAAATTGGGCTAAACTCATAAATAACAGGGGGTTCTGTTTAATTTTCATTAAAAGAAACAGAAGTATCCCTGTCTTTTTAGTATATTTGATTGTTATACATATATACATCAACCTAAATGCAAACTGATATGAGAACGAAGAAGCAAATCTTTATGCTGTTACTAGCCTTGCTAGTGGGCATCCCTACCCTTTCGGCTCAACAAAGTAAAAAGGAAAAGAAGGAACAGAAGAAAGAAGCAGTAATGAAACTAATTGAATCTGAAAATTACAAGATAGATGTCAACACTGCCATGCCGATGCGCGGACGCTCCATCCCTTTGACATCTTCCTACTCACTGACAATCAGAAATGATTCGGTTATTTCTTACTTGCCTTATTATGGACGGGCTTATAGCATTCCGTATGGCGGAGGTGACGGACTTAACTTCAAAACCATCCTCAAAGAATATAATGTGGAAATGGATAAAAAAGGGAATGCCGTTATCAAGTTCGTCGCACGTAATCCTGAAGACAGATATGAATTCAGAGCCAAAGTATTTCCCAATGGTTCGGCAAGTATCGATGTCAATATGCAAAACCGTCAGTCCATTAGTTTTCAAGGAGAACTGGATATAAAGGAGGAAAAATAATGCCATCCTTATTCTTCCGGCTCTTCCCCACCTTTTAATATAGGCAGGCAAATGTGATATTTTACAGCTAAGATGCGAGTCAGAAATACGGCTGATCCGCCAATCAACTGACAAGCGTAGGACTCCATACCTGCGAGATCGCAAATCCAATATGCAATACCGCCTACGACACAAGCCATTGCGTAAATCTCCTTTCGGAAGATAAGAGGTATTTCATTGATAAATACGTCACGAATGACCCCACCGGCCGCTCCCGTAATGCTACCCATGATAATCGCCACCCAGAAAGGATAACCCAGAGCAATGCTCTTGCCTACACCTACCACGGTAAACAGTGCCAGACCGATGGTATCGAAAATGAAGAAAGTATTATTGAGCCGGATGAGCCAGCGTCCGAAACAGATGACCCATAACAAAGCCAGTCCTGTACAAATCAGATAGATAGGGTCGGTCATCCATCCCGGTGTCACGTCGAGCAGCACATCACGGATAGTACCGCCGCCGATAGCCGTAGCAAGTCCTACCACATAAGCGCCGAACCAGTCGAAACGTTTCGCCGAAGCTAGCCGGATACCACTAATAGCAAAGGCAAATGTGCCTATAAAATCAAGAATTTGAACGAATGTGGGCATATATTTGTTATTTTGTATGCAAAGTAACGAATAAATTCCGTAAGAAAATGTACTTTTGCTTCACGAATTAAACCGAATTAGGTAGAAACAATATGAAAATAACAATTGTTGCGGGGGCACGCCCCAATTTTATGAAGATAGCTCCCATTACACGCGCTATTGAAGCCGCACGGGCGCTGGGTAAAAGTATCTCTTACCGACTGGTTTATACCGGGAGGAAAGACGATACGAGTCTGGATGCTTCTCTCTTTTCGGATCTCGACATGAAAGCTCCTGATGTATATCTGGGAGTGGAAAGCAGTAATCCAACGAGTTTGACAGCCGGAATCATGGTAGCCTTTGAACAAGAACTGACGGAAAATCCGGCACACGTAGTCCTTGTGGTAGACGACTTGACCGCAACCATGAGTTGTGCCATCGTTGCCAAGAAACAAGGCATCAAGGTAGCGCATCTCGTAGCCGGAACCCGTTCTTTCGATATGAAAATGCCGAAAGAAGTCAACCGCATGATTACAGACGGACTATCCGACTATCTGTTCACAGCCGGTATGGTTGCCAACCGCAACCTGAACCAGACGGGAACGGAAAGCGAAAACGTATATTATGTAGGCAACATTCTGATTGATGCCATCCGCTACAACCGGAACCGCTTGCTCAAACCGATATGGTTCTCCGTCTTGGGACTGCAAGAAGGAAATTATCTCCTATTTACTCTCAATCGTCGTGTATTACTCGGCAATAAGGAGAATCTGCGTCAGTTGATGAAAACAATCATCGACAAGTCTGCCGGTATGCCTATCGTTGCACCGCTGCACACCTACGTGCGCAATGCCATCAAAGAGTTGGACATCGAAGCTCCGAATCTCCATATCATGCCGCCGCAGAACTACCTGTTCTTCGGTTATCTGATAAACAAGGCGAAAGGAATCATAACAGATTCAGGAAACGTAGCCGAAGAAGCGACCTTCCTGGGTATTCCTTGTATCACACTCAACACGTATGCCGAACATCCGGAAACGTGGCGCATGGGAACCAACGAACTTGTCGGAGAAGATCCTGCCCTGCTTGCCAAAACCATGGATACACTGATGCACGGTGAATGGAAACGTGGCGAACTTCCCGAACGTTGGGACGGACGTACCGCAGAGCGTATTGTACAGATACTTACGAGCAAATAACATTTACCCGGCATGTTCCATTCCGTTTCCCGGCATGGGACTGTTAGTTTCACGCCTTGAAACTAATAGTTTCACACCGAGAAACAAAGTGTTTCACACCGAGAAACCAACAGTTTCATGCCGGGAAACAAAAAGTTTCAAGGGTCGAAACAAAAAGTGCCCTACAACAGGAGCAAAGGTTTCAAATACCGGAACCGGGAGAATGAAATGCGGAAATGCCCTTATCAAAAGGATTAACAGCGGGATGTTCCTTGAATTATCGGACGATATATGCTTGTAAACAACAAAAAACGATGGGTAAAAAAAGTTATATATTCTGTTATCCTTAGAGTTATTTGTTAACTTTGCAGCCCTACTACGAACGTTATGATACAACGATATAACAAAATACTTATACTGTTCTTACTCGTATTGGTAGCTTCCAATGCTTTTGCACAGCAAATTAAAGGGGTAGTCACTGATTCGGTTACCCACGAGCCATTGATGTATATCTCTGTTTACTACCAGGAAAAGAGAGATATGGGTACCATCACCAATATTGACGGAGAATACAGTCTTGACACCCGCAGAAACGGAGGAACACTGGTGTTCTCCGCTGTAGGTTATATCAGTAAAACGGTTCGGGTTGGTTCCAACAATCAGACAGTGAACGTTAAGTTAGCTCCGGATAATGTGCTCCTGAACGAGGTTGTCGTGAAACCTCAAAAGGAGAAATATTCCCGCAAGAACAATCCGGCAGTGGAATTCATGAAGAAGGTAATCGAACACAAAAAGGCACAAGTCCTCGAAGTGAACGAGTACTATCAGTACGACAAGTACGAGAAGATGAAAATGTCTATCAACGACCTCACACCGGAAAAGCTTGAAAAAGGTATCTACAAAAAATATTCATTCTTAAGAGACCAAGTGGAAGTGTCGGAAACAACCAATAAGTTGATTCTCCCTATTTCCGTACAGGAAACGTCCTCGCAAACCATCTACCGCAAAAATCCCGAAAACAAGAAAACGATTATCAAAGGAAAGAACTCCAATGGTATAGAAGAATTTTTCTCTACGGGAGATATGCTCGGTACCGTATTGAAAGACGTATTTGCCGACATCAATATCTACGATGATGATATCCGGTTGCTTCAGCAGCGTTTCGTCAGTCCGATCGGTAACAATGCCATCTCATTTTATAAATATTATCTGATGGATACATTGATGGTAAACAAACGCGAATGTGTCCACCTCACTTTTGTTCCGCAAAACTCGCAGGACTTCGGATTCACCGGCCATCTGTATGTATTGAACGATTCTACATACGCCGTTCAGAAATGCACGATGAACCTGCCTAAAAAGACCGGAGTCAACTTTGTCAACCGCATGGACATCACGCAACAGTATGAGCAACTGCCCAACGGCAACTGGGTATTGGCGGATGATGACATGACCGTAGACCTTTCCTGGAATTCCAACAAAACAGCAGGTGGATTGCAGGTGGAACGAACCACGAAATATAGTAATTATAAATTCGATCCTATTGAACAACGACTGTTCCGGTTGAAAGGCAGCGTGATAAAAGAAGCGGATATGCTCTCGAAAAGCGATGAGTACTGGGCGAGTGTCCGTCAAGTACCATTGACAAAGAAAGAAAGTTCGATGGATGTATTCGTCAACCGTCTCGAACAGATTCCGGGATTCAAATACATCATCTTCGGAGCGAAAGCACTGATTGAGAACTTTGTAGAAACAGGAAGCAAAGAGCATCCGAGCAAAGTGGACATCGGCCCTATCAACACCATGATTTCGAGCAATTACATTGATGGTACCCGTTTCCGGTTGAGCGGTATGACTACGGCTCATTTCGACAAGCACTGGTTCTTGAGCGGATACGGAGCGTACGGTCTGAAAGACGAACGCTGGAAATATAGCGGAACGGTGACTTATTCGTTCAACAAACGCGATTATGTGGTCTGGGAGTTCCCGAAACATTATCTTTCGGCAACATACAGTTATGATGTAATGTCTCCGATGGACAAATTCCTGTTTACGGATAAAGATAATATCTTCCTGTCGGTCAAGACAACGACAGTAGACCAAATGTCGTATATGCGCGACGCCACCATTAATTATGAACTCGAAACGCTGACGGGATTCGGAGTGAAAGCCATGTTGCGACACCGTAACGACGAGCCTACCGGCAAACTGGAATACCTGCGCAATGATGCCGCACAAACCCGTGTGCACGATGTCACGACTTCCGAAGCAAGTCTGACGCTGCGCTATGCGCCGGGCGAATCATTTGTCAACTCCAAGCAACGCCGCGTGCCTGTGTCGCTGGACGCTCCTATCTTTACGCTCACTCATGCTATGGGTTTCAAAGGAGTATTGGGCGGGGATTATAACTTTAACCGCACGGAAGCAAGTGTGTGGAAACGTTTCTGGCTCCCGGCTTCCTGGGGAAAGATTGATTGCAGCGTGAAAGCAGGTGCAGAATGGAACACAGTTCCTTTCCCGTTGTTAATCCTGCCGGAAGCCAACTTGTCCTACATCACCCAGCGCGAAACGTTCAACTTGATTAATAACATGGAATTCCTGAACGACCGTTACGCTTCCATGTCATTATCATACGACATGAATGGAAAACTCTTCAACCGTATTCCTCTTATCAAGAACCTGAAATGGAGGGAAATGTTCCGTGTACGTGCTTTGTGGGGAACATTGACGGACAAGAATAATCCGTTCAAGAGCAACAATCCCGATTTGTTCCGTTTCCCGACACGCGACGGTAAGTTCACCAGTTTCGTGATGGACCCGAAAGTGCCGTATGTCGAAGCAAGTGTAGGTATCTACAACATTTTCAAGTTGCTGCACGTTGAGTATGTACATCGTTTCACTTATCGTGATAATCCGGGTATCAACAAAAACGGTATCCGCTTCATGGTATTAATGGTATTCTAAAAAATTATGCAACCACTAGCAGAACGGTTACGGCCAAAGACTTTGGATGATTATATCGGTCAGAAACATTTAGTTGGACCGGGGGCTATCTTGCGGAAAATGATTGACGCAGGACGCATCTCTTCGTTTATTCTCTGGGGACCTCCCGGAGTGGGTAAAACAACCCTTGCGCAAATCATTGCCAACAAACTGGAAACACCTTTCTATACGTTAAGTGCCGTGACTTCCGGTGTGAAGGATGTGCGCGAAGTGATAGAACGTGCCAAGAGCAACCGCTTCTTTTCACAGTCCAGCCCGATTCTGTTTATCGATGAAATCCATCGGTTCAGCAAGTCGCAGCAGGATTCTCTGTTGGGAGCGGTAGAGAACGGAACAGTCACGCTGATTGGCGCAACAACGGAGAATCCGTCGTTTGAGGTCATCCGCCCTCTCCTGTCCCGCTGCCAGCTTTATGTGCTCAAATCTTTGGAGAAAGAAGATTTATTGGAACTTCTGCAACGTGCCATCACCACGGATGCCGTATTGAAAGAGCGCAAAATTGAATTGAAAGAAACAACCGCCATGTTGCGTTTTTCCGGTGGAGACGCCCGCAAGCTGCTTAATATATTGGAACTCGTTGTGCAATCGGAAACGGAAGAGACTGTCGTCATCACCGATGAAATGGTGACCGAACGGTTGCAACAAAATCCGCTGGCATACGACAAGGATGGGGAGATGCATTATGACATTATCTCCGCTTTCATCAAGTCTATTCGTGGCAGTGATCCCGATGGAGCGATCTACTGGCTTGCCCGTATGGTGGAAGGAGGCGAAGATCCTGCTTTCATTGCCCGCCGACTGGTGATTTCGGCTGCCGAGGACATTGGTTTGGCAAACCCGAACGCACTGCTTCTCGCTAACGCCTGCTTTGAAACATTGATGAAAATCGGCTGGCCCGAAGGACGGATTCCTTTGGCTGAAACAACGATTTATCTGGCTACCAGTCCGAAGAGTAATTCGGCATACAGCGCGATCAATGACGCACTGGAGTTAGTCCGTTCAACCGGTAATCTGCCTGTCCCCTTGCATCTGCGCAATGCTCCGACCAAACTGATGAAGCAACTGGGCTACGGACAGGAATATAAATATGCACACAGCTATGAAGGTAACTTTGTCAAACAGCAATTCCTTCCGGACGAACTGAAAGACAAACGGATATGGCAACCGCAAAACAATCCGGCAGAGCAGAAGCATGCCGAACGGATGATACAGTTGTGGGGAGACAAATTCAAGAAATGATATTTTCAGGCATAGATTACACGGATTACGCAGATGCTTCATGCAAAGCATATTTTAAGAAAACGTGAAATCCGTGTAATCCGCGCCTATAATATCAATATGTTGTTAAGAAAACACGTATAACTTATTATTAATATTGAAATTGAAATGAAGATTGTAGTTTTAGACGGCTTTGCCGCCAATCCCGGAGATTTATCCTGGGAAGGTATGAAAGTTCTTGGAGAATGTACAATTTATGATCGTACAGCTCCGGAAGAGGTATTAGAACGTGCAGCCGGTGCAGAAGCAATTCTGACTAACAAGGTAATCATCAATGCAGACCACATGGCTGCACTGCCCGAACTGAAATATATCGGTGTATTGGCTACCGGATACAACGTGGTAGACACAGCTGCTGCCAAAGAACGGGGAATCGTCGTTACTAATATTCCTTCATACAGCACCGCTTCCGTTGCTCAAATGGTATTTTCGCATATCCTGAACATCACTCAACAAGTGCAACACCACTCCGAAGAAGTGCACAAAGGCCGTTGGACAAACAACAAAGATTTCTGTTTTTGGGACACTCCGTTGATGGAACTTCGGGATAAGAAAATCGGTCTGGTAGGATTGGGAAACACCGGATATACCACAGCGCGTGTTGCTATCGGATTCGGTATGCAAGTGTACGCATTGACTTCTAAATCTCACTTCCAGTTGCCACCGGAAATCAAAAAGATGGATTTGGATCAATTGTTCAGCGAATGCGATATTATCAGTTTGCACTGCCCGCTTACACCGGATACACGCGAAATGGTGAATGCACGCCGTCTTGCTATGATGAAGCCGACAGCTATCTTAATCAATACCGGTCGCGGACCGCTTATCAACGAACAAGATCTTGCAGATGCTTTGAACAGCGGTAAGATTTATGCAGCCAGCGTAGACGTGCTTTCTACCGAACCGCCTTGTGCCGACAATCCATTGCTGACAGCAAAGAACTGCTACATCACTCCGCACATTGCCTGGGCAACCATAGAGGCTCGTGAACGTCTGATGAATATTGCAATCAGCAATCTTCAGGCTTACATTTCTGGCAAACCGGAGAATGTAGTCAATAAATAATTAGCATTAGTGTAATTCATAACGAGGGTGTCATAATGCCCGAAGTGTTTAGGCACACACGTTAAGTATAAAATATATAAAAAGCTCCCCTTATTTCATCTCTCTACCATGACTTAGAGTGATGTTAAATAAGGGGAGTTTATTTATTCCGACTAGAATCTCTATTTCGAAATTCTATATGGACAATGTATAAGTGTATGGACAAAGTTATTAGTACACAGACAAAAGACTAATATACAAATGATATATTAGTATGAGTGTCCTCCTTCATCCATTTCTTTCTCGGTAATCTTATGCCGGTCGATACTACGCCAAGCGTAGAAAATATAAGCAATCACGAACGGAACAAGAATGGAAACATAAGCCATTGTCTTCAGTGTAAATTCACTGGAGCAGCTATTGGCTAATGTCAATGAGCTTTGCAGGTCGGTATATGACGGATAATAGGCAGTATTGTTGTACCCTGCTACCAGTAGCAAAGATAAAACAGTCAGTACCGTACCGATTCCTGCAAACCAGATACCTTTATCAAAAGTCTTTTTAAGCAATGTCTTTCCGATACCGAAAAGAACCAGTACCACCCCAATCAGGAATAAAACCAGCACTACCGGCATCTCGATAAAGTTTGTGAGATACTTGTATGGCTGCATATAAATCTCCTGTGTTTCCGGGTTAACGGCAAAGCCTTCGGACACCAATGTACGAATGACAAACGACAAAAAGAATACAAGGAACAAGACTGTGTTATTGCGTACTGCACGACGACATTTGTCAGTCAGTTCTTTGTCATCAATATTATTAATGAAATAGAGTGCTCCCAATACACGGGCAAGGAAGAAGACAGCCAATCCGAGAATTACATTCCAGATATTCGTCAACGCATCCAATCCGTGCCAGCCATTTCCCCAATGACTGATTACCGGCATAATAGTGTCTGTCATATTGGCCTTATTAATATAGAAATCAGAACCGGTGAAGAAAGTAGCCACCGCCCCGCCAAGTAACACAGGACCCACTACCCCATTAATCACCAAGAAAGTCTGATATGTCTTTTTACCTAACAGATTTCCTGCCTTACTCTGAAACTCATAACTGACAGCCTGCAATACAAAACTGAAAAGTATAATCATCCAAAGCCAATATGCACCGCCGAAACTGGTACTGTAAAACAAGGGGAAAGAAGCGAAGAAAGCTCCTCCAAATGTAACCAATGTAGTAAACGTAAACTCCCACTTACGTCCGGTAGAATTCACCATCATCTTACGATGTTCCTCGGTTTTACCCAAGCAGAACAACAAAGAATTACCTCCTTGTACAAACAATAAGAACACGAGTATGGCTCCTAACAAGGAAACGACAAGCCACCAATATTGTTGCAAAAATATATACATATAGCTAAAATATTAAGTAATGAGTAATAGGTAATTATCAATTCTCCGGTCCTTTTTTAATAGCCTTTACCATAATTCCGACACCTGCAATCAGCATCACTGTAAACAGGAGCAGGAAGATAAAGAAAGTCGTTTGTACAGAGCTTACATCCAGTTTGGAGATGGCAGCCATTGTCGGCAGCATATCACGGATAGCCCACGGTTGACGCCCACATTCGGCAACCACCCATCCGGCTTGTCCGGCGATGTATCCCAAAGGAATTGTCAGCAGAGCAATCCAGTGCATCCAACGCATCTGGCTTAAATCTTTCTTATAGATAAAGAAGAGAACGACAATAAAGAACAGGATGAAGTATCCGCCCAAGATTACCATTACACGGAATGCATAAAAGTTCAGAGGAACATTCGGAACCAGTTGGTTCACATCTTTGATATATCCGTAACCGAAATATGGAATATTTTCCTGTAATACTTTATATGCAATTTGAGCATCTTCCTCATGTCCTGCACTCTTTGCTGCACGATAGGCAGCCAATGCACCGATAGCCGTTTTTCCACGTTCTATCTTCTCGGCAGCAGAAAGAGCTGTCGATCCGTCTTTCTGTTGATAACCACCCTCGATGATATTTGTAATACCAGGAACGTAGCCGTCTACATTACGTTCTGCAAGGAAAGAAAGCATGCTGGGGATTTCAAAACGGAAGAGGAAAGGATCTTTCCCATCGTTGTAAGTCTTCTTTTCCGGGTTCAACACTCCTATTCCAACCAGACCTACATTAGTGCCGCCTTCATACAGACCTTCCACGGCAGCCAGTTTCATCGGTTGCGTCTGGGCAATCTGATAACCGGAACCATCACCCGTCCAAACAGAAAGCAACGATGCTACTAATCCAAAAATCGCCCCAATCTTAATGCTGGCAAGCGCAAACTCACGATTACGTTTCTTCAGCAGATACCAACAACTGATGCCGACTACAAAAATAGCACCCAGCACCCAGCCGGACAATACCGTATGGAAGAATTTATTGACCGCTACAGGTGACGTAGCCACTGCCCAGAAATCTACCATCTCATTACGAACTGTATCAGGATTGAATTCCATGCCTACCGGATGCTGCATCCATGCGTTGGCAACGAGAATCCACCAGGCGGAAATCGTAGCTCCCAAGCCTGTGAGCCAGGTAGAAGCCAAGTGGAAACGTTTACTTACTTTGCCCCACCCAAAGAACATGACGGCGATAAATGTGGCTTCCATAAAGAATGCCAAAATACCTTCAATAGCCAACGGAGCACCGAAGATGTCTCCTACAAACCACGAATAATTGCTCCAGTTTGTACCGAACTCAAACTCCAGAATCAAACCGGTTGCCACACCAATGGCAAAGTTTATACCGAAGAGTTTCATCCAAAACTGGGCAGTCTTTTTCCAAAATTCATTGCCTGTTTTATAATACAGCGTCTCCATGATTCCCATCACCACTGCCAGTCCGAGTGTGAGAGGAACAAAAATCCAGTGGTACATGGCTGTCATCGCAAATTGGGCTCTCGACCAATCGATCAGCGAGGTGTCAATACTTTCAATCATAATCCTATGTAGTTTAAGAGTTAAAAATCAGTAGATTTACCGGGGATGGCACGTTCTATCAGTTCGTTTCCCACGTATGTTCCCTTGTCGTCATCCGTAGGATGGTCACGGAGGAAATCAGGGAAAAAGAACATTTTAAGGATGAAGAACATAACGAATAATTTCAGCAGAATGATAACCCACAGGGTACGCCCCAAGGTCATACTACGGAAGCCCTCCAAATAGAAGTTCCAGATCGTAAGCAGTGTATTCTTCATATGTTGACGTTATAATTTGTAATGAGTACAAATATACATTTTTTATAATTAAAACAAACAACTAGTCAAAAAAGTTGTGTGATTTGTTGTGTTTTTCTTCAAAAACCTGCCTATCGACAGAAAAAAAACATTTAACGGCGAAATTACGTCATCCGTCTATCGTTTTTGCGGCATATATAATATGTACGTACCTTCGCTAACAGTAAATCAATAGAAGTATGAATATGATAAATGTAAGAAGATTGACAGTGATGACATTTCTTGGAGCAGGTATGCTGTCCGGCATATCTGCCCAAGTTTCTCCGCTGCAAGTCGATACGCTGAAAGAAACGAAAATTCCGGCTCAATGGGATTTGCAGTCATGCATCGACTACGCAAAAGAGCAGAACATCACGATTCGCAAGAACCGGATCACTGCGGCCAGCACGCAGATTGATGTAAAGACAGCTAAGGCTGCCTTGTTTCCCAGTCTTTCGTTCTCTACCAGCCAGCAGGTGGTGAATCGTCCGTATCAGGAGACGAGTAGTCGGGTAAGCGGCAGCGAAATTATCAGTAGCAATAGTAAAACGAGCTACAATGGTAATTATGGACTGAATGCGTCGTGGACTCTATATAATGGTAATAAAAGACTGAAAACCATCCAGCAGGAAAAGTTGAACAATCAGGTAGCCGAACTGGACGTAGCGACTTCCGAAAATAACATTCAGGAATCTATCGCCCAAGTGTATATCCAGATTCTTTATGCAGCCGAGTCTGTCAAAGTAAACGAAAGTACCCTGCAAGTCTCTATTGCGCAGCGTGACCGCGGACAGGAACTTCTGAACGCCGGAAGTATTGCTAAAAGCGACTTCGCCCAACTGGAAGCACAGGTGAGCACAGACCGATACCAACTTGTCACAGCGCAAGCCACTCTTGAAGATTACAAATTACAACTGAAACAATTGCTCGAACTGGATGGGGAGAATGAAATGAACATCTACCTCCCTGCCCTGTCCGACGAAAATGTACTGGCTCCGTTGCCTACCAAAAAAGATGTGTACATTCGTGCATTGAGTCTTCGCCCAGAGATTGAAGCTAGCAAACTTAATGTAGAGGCTTCCGAACTGGGTATCGGTATTGCCAAATCAAGTTATTTGCCCACAATCAGCCTTAGCGCAGGAATCGGAACCAACCACACCAGCGGCAGCGACTTCACTTTCGGAGAGCAAGTGAAAAACGGATGGAACAATTCGATCGGATTGTCTGTCAGTGTGCCGATCTTCAATAACCGTCAAACTAAAAGTGCCGTACAGAAAGCAAAATTGCAATACGAGACGAGCATGTTATCCTTGCTTGACGAACAAAAAACTCTGTACAAGACCATCGAAGGACTCTGGCTGGATGCTAACAGTGCACAGCAACGTTATGCAGCAGCAAACGAGAAGTTGAAGAGTACACAAATCAGCTATGAGTTAATTAGCGAACAGTTTAATCTGGGAATGAAGAATACCATAGAACTTCTTACTGAAAAGAACAACTTGCTACAAGCACAGCAGGAACAGCTTCAAGCCAAATATATGGCTATACTGAATATGCAGTTGCTGAAGTTCTATCAGGGAGATCAATTAGCAATCTAAATAAAAGCATAATAAACGAATGAAAACGAAAAAGATTATCTTAATCGCTGTGGCAGTCGTTGTGGTAGCAGGTGCAGGAATCTGGTTCTTTGCAGGTTCACCGGCCAAACACAAAGTCACCTACGCCACTGCCAACGTGAGCAAAGGCGATATTTCAAATTCGGTCACTGCTACCGGAACCATCGAACCGGTGACGGAAGTAGAAGTCGGTACGCAGGTTTCCGGTATCATCGACAAGATTTACGTAGATTACAACTCGGTAGTAACCAAAGGACAGTTGATTGCCGAAATGGACCGTGCCACATTGCAAAGTGAATTGGCATCACAACAGGCAACGTACGATGGTGCAAAAGCCGAATATGAATATCAGAAGAAGAATTATGAACGTAGCAAAGGCTTACACGAAAAGTCACTGATTAGTGATACGGATTTCGAACAGGCCCTCTACAACTATCAGAAAGCGAAAAGTAGCTATGATAGCAGTAAGGCATCGCTCGCAAAAGCAGAACGTAACTTGGCTTATGCTACTATCACCTCACCGATTGACGGAGTAGTCATCAGCCGTGATGTGGAAGCAGGACAAACCGTTGCTTCCGGATTCGAAACTCCGACACTGTTCACCATTGCTGCCGACCTGACACAGATGCAGGTAGTAGCCGATGTGGATGAAGCTGATATAGGCGGTGTAGTAGAAGGCCAGCGTGCCAGCTTCACGGTAGATGCTTATCCGAATGATGTATTCGAAGGCGTAGTTACACAAATTCGTCTGGGAGATGCAAGCAGTACGAGCAGTACGAGCAGTACAAGCACCACCACTACAGTAGTTACTTATGAAGTTGTAATCTCTGCTCCCAACCCTGATTTGAAACTGAAACCTCGTTTGACAGCTAATGTCACGATCTATATTCTTGATAAAAAGGATGTGTTGTCTGTCCCGAACAAAGCACTGCGATTCACACCTGAAAAACCGTTAATCGGTAATAATGACATCGTAAAAGATTGCGAAGGCGAACATAAACTCTGGACTCGTGAAGGAACCACATTCACCGCTCATCCGGTAGAAGTAGGAATCAGCAACGGTATATCTACAGAAATTATCAGTGGCATTTCCGAAGGAACAAAAGTAGTGACCGAAGCTACCATAGGAGCAATGCCCGGTGAAAATGTGGCTGCTGAAGGAAATCAGGAAAGTGGCGGAGAAAGAAGTCCGTTCATGCCTGGCCCTCCGGGAAGTAAGAAGAAAAAATAATTATTCAATGTGCCAATCCGTTATTGGCACATTAACACATTATTTACGATGAAAAAAGTAATTGAAATACAAAATATCAAACGTAACTTTCAGGTAGGCGACGAAACCGTCCACGCATTGCGAGGCGTTTCGTTCAATATCAATGAAGGAGAGTTTGTTACCATCATGGGGACTTCCGGTTCGGGAAAATCCACGCTGCTTAATATATTAGGCTGCCTGGACACCCCGACCAGTGGAGAATATCTGCTCGACGATATTCCCGTACGTACGATGAGCAAGCCTCAACGTGCAGTACTAAGAAACCGGAAGATTGGCTTCGTGTTCCAAAGCTACAACTTGTTACCTAAAACGACGGCTGTAGAAAATGTGGAACTACCGCTTATGTACAACTCTGCCGTGAGCGCTTCCGAACGCCGTCGCCGCGCCATCGAATCCCTACAGGCTGTAGGATTGGGGGACCGTCTGGAACATAAATCCAACCAGATGTCCGGTGGACAGATGCAGCGCGTTGCCATCGCACGCGCATTGGTCAACAATCCGGCAGTGATTCTTGCCGACGAAGCGACCGGAAACCTCGATAGCCGTACCTCTTTCGAGATACTTGTACTGTTTCAAAAGCTTCATGCAGAGGGACGTACGATTATCTTTGTAACACATAATCCCGAACTTTCGCAATATAGCAGCCGGAATATCCGTCTGCGTGACGGTCAGGTTATAGAAGATACAACCAATCCGAAAATTCTGTCTGCTGCCGAAGCGCTGGCCGCATTGCCGAAAAACGACGAGGATTAATAATTATTCAATGTGCCGATATACTAATGTGCCGATTGCTGTACAATAAACAGGTTGGGTGACTATACCTTCAGGAAATTGCCCCATTAGTATATAGACAAATTAGCAAATTATTCATTATGAATGGAACTAATTTATTTAAGATAGCTCTCCGGGCATTGGCGAACAATAAGCTGCGTGCTTTTCTCACCATGCTCGGTATCATTATCGGTGTTGCTTCTGTCATCACGATGCTGGCTATCGGACAAGGTTCGAAGAAAAGCATCCAGCAGCAGATTTCCGAAATGGGATCGAACATGATTATGATTCATCCGGGAGCCGATATGCGTGGAGGTGTCCGCCAAGACCCGTCTGCTATGCAAACCTTGAAGCTTGCCGACTACGAAGCCTTGCGTGATGAGACAAGTTTCCTGTCCGCCATCAGTCCCAATGTTTCATCATCGGGGCAACTCATTGCCGGAAACAACAACTACCCAGCTTCCGTGAACGGTGTCGGAACAGAATACCTCGACATCCGCCAGCTGACTGTTGAAAACGGAGAGATGTTCACTGAAGCCGACATACAGAGTTCGGCCAAAGTATGTGTGATTGGAAAGACTATAGTAGACAATCTTTTTCCGGACGGAAGTGATCCGGTAGGTAAGATTATTCGTTTCAGTAAAATACCGCTTCGTGTGGTAGGTGTGCTTAAAGCCAAAGGCTACAACTCCATGGGACAAGACCAGGATGCAGTAGTGCTTGCACCATACACCACAGTGATGAAACGTCTGCTTGCCGTTACGTATTTGCAGGGAGTGTTTGCCTCTGCCCTTACCGAAGATATGACGGATTATGCTACTGACGAAATCAGTACGATCCTCCGTCGCAACCATAAGCTGAAAGCTTCGGATGACGATGATTTCACCATCCGTACCCAACAGGAATTGAGTACAATGCTCAACTCAACCACCGATTTGATGACAACCCTGCTGGCTTGTATCGCAGGTATTTCATTGGTAGTAGGTGGTATCGGAATTATGAATATCATGTATGTATCCGTTACGGAACGTACCCGTGAAATCGGTCTGCGTATGTCTGTCGGTGCACGTGGAGTCGATATTCTAAGCCAATTCCTTATCGAGGCCATCATGATTAGTATTACGGGAGGTATCATCGGAGTGATTATCGGTTGCGGGGCTAGCTGGATTGTCAAGAGCGTAGCGCATTGGCCTATCTATATCCAGCCGTGGAGTGTATTCCTTTCCTTCGCAGTATGTACCGTTACGGGCGTCTTCTTCGGATGGTATCCGGCTAAGAAAGCAGCTGATTTAGACCCGATAGAAGCCATCAGATACGAATAATTGATTGACAACCGTCGGTTGTCAATTAAAAAAATTATCTTTGTCTTTATGAAACAAACCTTTACATCCGCACGTCGTCCCCTGGAGATACTGATACACATTATCAGCTGGGGGATTATGTTCGGTTTCCCGTTCTTCTTCGTTGAACGTGGAAACGGGAACATTAACTGGATGGCCTATATACGCCATCTTGCTGTACCACTCTCTTTTATGATTGCGTTCTACGTGAATTATTTCATTCTTGTCCCCCGTTATCTGTTTCAGAGTCAGGCCAAAAGATATATCGTCTACAACATTATCTTTTTATGTGTCATCGGCATTTTGTTACATCTCTGGCAAAGCCTGACATTCGATCCGTCATTTGCACCCAAAGCCAAAAGACCGGGTATGCCTCCGGGATGGCTATTCTTCCTTAGAGATATGTTGAGCCTCGTATTTACTATCGGCCTAAGTGCCGCTATCCGTATGAGCGCGCGATGGACGCAAAATGAAGCTGCCCGCAAAGAAGCGGAACGAAACCGTACGGAAGCGGAACTGAAAAATCTGCGAAACCAACTGAACCCTCACTTTCTGCTGAATACCCTGAATAATATCTATGCACTGATTGCATTTGATTCGGACAAAGCGCAACAAGCAGTTCAGGAGTTGAGCAAACTGCTTCGTTATGTGTTATATGATAACCAACAAACGTACGTTCCTCTCTGTAAAGAGGTTGATTTTATCCGAAATTACATTGAACTGATGCGCATCCGCCTGTCGGCCAATGTACAGATGATTACTAAATTTGATATTCAGCCCGACAGTCAGATGCTTATTGCTCCGCTTATCTTTATCTCATTGATAGAGAATGCTTTCAAGCATGGCATCTCCCCTACTGAATCGAGCTTCATCAGTATTCATCTTTCGGAGAATGATAAGGAGGTGATTTGCGAAATTCGCAACAGTAATCATCCAAAGACAGTGGAGGATAAAAGTGGCTCGGGTGTGGGACTGGAGCAAGTCAGCCGCCGGTTGGAGATTCTTTATCCCGGGGCTTATACCTGGTCGAAAGGTATCTCAAAAGATGAAAAAGTATATGAATCGAAATTAAGTATCAAGATCAGAGAGTAGATTTCAAAACATTGAATATAAAAACTTTAGATATAAAATAGTATGATGTTACGTTGTGCAATTGTTGACGATGAGCCGTTAGCTCTTAGCTTGTTAGAGAGTTACGTGAATAAAACCCCGTTCCTGCAACTCGTAGGAAAGTATTCCAGTGCGGTTCAGGCAATGAAAGAATTGCCTGGCGAAGAGGTCGATCTCCTGTTTCTGGACATCCAGATGCCGGAGCTTAATGGTTTGGAGTTTTCGAAGATGGTAGATCCGCACACCCGCATTGTGTTTACTACCGCTTTCGGACAGTATGCCATCGACGGTTATCGTGTCAATGCACTCGATTACCTGCTGAAACCAATCTCCTACGTCGATTTCCTGCAAGCTGCCAACAAAGCCCTTCAATGGTTCGAACTTGTGCAGAAACCGGAAGAGATAGACAGTATTTTTGTGAAAAGTGACTACAAACTGGTGCAAGTGGACTTGAAGAAAATCATGTATATCGAAGGACTGAAAGATTATATTAAAATATATACGGAAGATGCTTCCAAACCTATTCTATCACTGATGAGTATGAAAGCAATGGAGGAACTTTTACCTTCCAGCCGTTTCATACGCGTGCACCGCTCATTCATCGTACAAAAAGATAAGATACGTGTGATCGATCGCGGGCGTATTGTTTTTGACAAGACATATATTCCTATCAGCGATAGTTACAAGCAAGTTTTTCAGACTTTTCTTGACGAAAGGAGCTAATTATTCATGAATTTATCGGTAAAAAAGTGAATTTTGTCGATTATAGTTTGTCAAAACCCGTTTTATATCTACCTTTGCAACGAACAGAAAGGGATTGTGAAATTCCAAGAATAGAATAGTTTAGTTAAGTCTAGTTTAGTTTTTGTGTTGATCGGAAGCCTGCGAGCGAGCATGAGCTTCCGATTTTTATTTTATTGATATACAGCATATTAAAAGCACAATCGAACTATTTTTCCTATCAATTAGTAGTCTATAATAGAGAGCAAAAACGTCACTTTTGACGCTATAAAATGGTCGGATTATGGTCGGAAAATTCCCGGATTAGAATCTGATTATAAGTAAATTACAATAGGATGTTAAAAAAATAATGGTCGAAAACGCCATTTTTACCCTAAAAACACAAATTATGGCTACATTAACATTGGTAATAGTTCCCGCAAAAAGGTTATCAGACGGGACACATAAAATAAGAATTCGAGTCGCACACAACTCTGAAACGAGATTCATCACCACGGATATAGTGGTAAGGGAAAACGAGTTTAAGAACGGTAAAATAGTACACCGTCCAGACAAGGATTTTCTCAATACAAAATTACAACAGCTATACAACCTTTATTTCAAGCGATACATGGAACTGGACTACCCTGATTCGCTCACGTGCACGCAATTAGTCAAAATGATAACTAACCCGTTAAACGGAGAAAAGCATCGTAAGTTCGAGGATATCGTGGATGAATATCTGTCCCAAATAGATGAAGAAGAACGTACCAAGACATACAAACTCTATCGGCTGGCCACAAACAAGTTTATGCAATTCATCGGGAACGGTTCTCTCATGGAACATATTACCCCTATCAGAATGAACCAGTACATATCATGGCTCAAAAAGACAAAGCTGTCAAGCACCACAATCAACATCTACATAACCCTCCTAAAGGTTATCATTAACTATGCTATAAAGATGAGATACGTCACCTACGATATCGACCCTTTCATCACAGCCAGAATTCCATCAGCCCAAAAGAGGGAAACGCAAATCACCGTCGAAGAACTCAAGACAATCAGGGACGCCAATTTAGAGCATTACAATCTCAACGTCACACGGGACATTTTCATGCTTACTTATTATCTTGCCGGCATGAACCTAGTAGACATACTAGCATACGATTTCCGGACGGATGAAATAAACTACATCCGAAAAAAGACCAAAAACACCAAAGAGGGGGACTCCCTGATTTCCTTTTCCATTCCCGAAGAAGCAAAGCCCATTATAAAAAAGTATATGAAAAAGAATACAGGGAAAATTATATTCGGGAAATACAAGAACTATACCTCCTGCTATAACCTGCTGGCTAGGAAAATCAGTCAATTAGGCAAGGTGGCAGGAATCAGGCATAAATTCACCCTATATTCAGCCCGCAAATCTTTCGTCCAACATGGATATGACCTGGGAATTCCTCTTAGTACACTGGAATACTGTATCGGGCAGTCAATGAAAGAAGATAGACCAATCTTCAACTATGTCACAATAATGAGAAAACACGCTGATAAAGCAATCAGGGAAATACTTGACAACTTGAAAAATGAATAATCACATATAAAATAAATCACTAAGAATTTGCATAATAACCAAATGCTTATTATCTTTGTAGTGTCAAATAAGAGTTCTTAATTTTAATGTTTAACTGATGAAAGATGAAGAAAAAAAAGAATTAGAACAAGAGTATGAGAATTTAAAACTTCTCGCTTCTTTTCACGAGGCCTATGGGGTTCCTGAAAATGCCAAAGAACGGGAAGCGCTTATAAATGACATACTCGATCGGATGAACGAAATCCAAGAGAAATTAAAAAAGTTGTAATTAACATCCCTCCCTTCGGGGAGGGACAAACATTAAAAGCTATGATAGATTGGAATGATTGCCTGCCAACAAAAGAAATGCAGGCTGACTTTGAAAGATTCAAAGAACTAAAAACCACAGAAGAAAAAGAAGCTTTCAAAAAGGAAATGCAGGATAAATATAATAAACTACCGGAAGCCCAAAAGGAAGCCTACAAAAAAGCATCTGAAGCTGGGCTAAAAGCAACGGTAAATGCCTGCAATGATTATATAGAAAGAGCGGAAGAAGCCATATTACGTGATAAACTTGGAGAATTGCCCGAAGCAATCTCATTCAGTTATATTGCAAAGAAATATTTTGGTAAAAGTAGAAACTGGCTATATCAGCGTATTAACGGAAATATAGTCAACGGGAAAAAGGCTCGCTTTACTGACAATGAACTCAAAACGTTCCTGAACGCTTTGAACGATGTTAGCGAAATGATTCATCAGACATCATTAAAAATCAGTTAAGCTCTTATTTGACACCATCCCTGCATTGAGCCGATGCAGGGATTTTTATTGTCTAATCGAAAAATAATTGTATCTTTGCAACATCAAGATAATACGGACATAATTCGGATTATTTTGGTTTGACTTTGGTGAGGGGGTGGTTCCCCTCACTTTTTTATTTCTACCGAACATTCTATAGTATATTATTTTCTGAAAGAGTCACATTGTACAATTTTTCCAACAAATTACTAGACATATATTCGTTTTTGTTTGCCTTTTGAAACAAGACTGGTGGAAAATGTATATATTCCATTCGGCGGGATACAGATTCATCATTTATCCCCTCTTTCAATCGCACATCTTTCAACTCAAGGTTATTGAACAAATCGGCATTCAAGTATAACCTTCGTGTCTCAATTGTTGATAATGAACTAAATGAGTTAAAAAACAACAACACAAGTTCATACTTTGACAGTTGCGCTCGAAATATATTCGAATATTTTAGGGGCGAAGTGAATTCCGAAGTCATTTCCAAAATATAATAAGCATTCCTAAAATATGTGCCAAGTTGATTTTTATATGGGGCAAAACAATGATCAGCGGCTTTAGCACAAGCTTCAGCTATGGGCTTGAAATTATTCTGTTCAAAATAGATCTTAATCGCATTTAAACAGAGGTAATCATAAGTGTTTATATGTACAGGATAAATATTAATCTTTCCTTTATGTATTCCAAATTCATGCTCTGAATAAATGTTGTTAATGGCAGCATTCAATTGACCATATATAAACATCCATTGCTCTTTAGACATATTTTGGGGAATAATCCTCCTTACAAATTCCTCTTTGGAAAAATTTTCAGGAATACCTCTTCTTATTTCCAAATAGAAAGTATGGTATAACTCTACATAAATCTGTCGATAAGTTTTTTCTGGTGTACAAAACTCATTGTAAGGAGTTATTTTCCATTCACATTGTTTTTCATCATATACCCAATCTATTCTTTTCACTCGCAAGGCATCCCGATATGAAATAAAAATCCTAAGCAACTCAAAAAAGACAGCTCTATCCTCGCTATTCAAGAATTGCTGTTTATTCTGTCTTAATGTAAATAAAACTCCGACGAATGCTATTAATCCTGCAATCGCTCCTAATAGACTTCCAAACTCACCCCAGTCGGTCTGTTTATCCGCAAACTTACCTTTGGTCTGAATAAAATAGAAAGCTAAAATGACTATTATAATTAATATGAGGATGACAGTTCCCCAAACGAGCCAACCTTTTACATTTCTTTTCATTCTTATCATAAATCAAAATCTAATAAGTTTTAAAACAATATTATCAATTCAAATATAATCATGATTTTGATAAATAAAAAATATTTCCAGAAATAATAGATTCCAAAGGTACTAAAGTTTGTTCTTATTTATCACAGCAAACAATATAATATAAGTGCTCACCAATTATAGCTATACTTGACTTAAAAGAAAAGTGCTCACTTTTTTATATCCTTACCGAACTTTTCAATTATATATTAGTACTATCTTATGTAACCCTTCTTGAGAGTTTGTTGATTCGTGTGTTGTTGATTGGAGGGATTACAAAACTAAGAGGTAGCCGAATAGCTACCTCTTATAAACTCTATTATGATTGCTACTTAGTGAGAAGAAAGCCCTAGAATAAATACTCTTAGTACTTTCTTACTTTCTGATGTCTTGAAAGAATATAACTAATAATTAAATCGATTGAACTTTTCCATTATCAATAAGCCAACGTTCTTGGAAACTTCTTCTTGCGGCCCAACATATATCATTTATAAAAGCAATATTCATAGTTGCACCAACACCGGCACCTATAAGAGGAATTGCTTGAATTGCCTTTCTTTTTGTGATATTAATACCAAGTTGTTTAGCTAGACTCTTGATTGTAATCAATATGGCTTCATTACAATACTTATTTACAGTAGCTTTTTCAGCCATTTTTTTCCAACTTTGTTTTACAAGAATAACATTTAATTGTTTAAGAGTAACTAATGCCATATTCTTTTCTTGCATAGAATTAGAACCGGCAACAGACATTATAGAATATACAAATTGAGTATCTTCTAATGTTAATGCTTTATAACCATAGCAAATTCCTATTTTATGTATTGTTCTTAATGCAATAGTTACAACCATAGGAATATCAACAAACATACCTGGTAAGCCAAAAAAGCCAGCGACTCCCCCTTCTAGACCAAGTCCGGCCAATGCCCAATTATGAACTTCATCTGCTAACTTATCGGACAATTGAAGATCTTTTGTTTTTAACTCAATTATTGAATTAACTTTTGCATCCCGTATAATATCTTGTTCATCAGTAATTAACTTTGCCAAAGTATTAGAACCTGTTAGAGCACCTTGTATCGCTTTTTGTGGGATAATCCTATTTGCAACCAGAACAATAGGCTTAGTCATATAACCTACAGCTTTGGAAACTACCGATGGTTCAGTAGCTTTCCAAATTTTAATATCTTTAATTTGACCTTCTTCGTATATATTCATCTTTTTACAAAACCTGTTTTACTACTTTATTAGTTTAATCCATTAAAAATAAATTTAATTTCTTTCCTTAGGTTAATTACCTCACAAACGCAATTGTGAGCATATTTATTTTCTTCTGCCATAGTAATTAGTCAGTGACCAAATAGACAGTATTTCCTAGTCTACGAAAAAGCTTATCGTAGTTTTTAGTACGCCCATGGATTTGAAAAGGAGTAATTTCACTTTTATCTTTCTTCAAATACCATTTATTTTCATTTAGAGCATTTGCAATCTCTGTTGTTGTCATAGGAGTACCCTTTTCTTTCAACAATTTAATAATAGCTTCGTGTAATGTCATATCTTTTTAATGCTGTTTTTGGTGTTTTTTATCATACATGAGTTTAGTTTGAAACTCTTTCGTTATTTCATCTTCTGAAATGATATTTTTTGATAAGGTCCAAATAATGATAGGACTTCCATCATCATAACGGATACCTACTCCAATTGCCAGCCAAATTTGGAGATGAAGTTCATAGCCAAAACTGATGCAAAGGTATAAGAAAGCCCCGAATCAAAGAGACGGGACAATATAAAAAGGACTTATCATTAATAGAACATAACTTATCTCTAAAATAATAAATCAATAATGATTGTTTGGTACAATTACTTTAGAATCTTTCATCATACTAATATATACTTTCAAAAATGCTTCAGCAGTATCAAGATTAGACTCAACATTAGAAGGGTTATATATTCCTATTCCATCTGCATCTTGCGGTTTTGTCAAATGACTTGTATACCAGTAATACAAACCACCTTCCTTTTCAATTCTTGCATACACAGTTACCATATTATCATATTTATCTTTCACCGCATAAGTGAATCTTTTTATTGTTTTAGCCATATGATGATTATATTTATAAGATATACAGATTATATACTCAATCTTAATTTCAAATTAGTTTTTGTAGGACAGCAAAATCTAGTAAGAACATCAATAGGCAAACTAAATGCAGTTGCCATTTCCTCATTTGAGTATTCCAATTCATTCTTATGAAGTTTATAAGCTTCATTGTACATATTCGGCATATCAATATATACACTCACAGGTTCGCTTTTTCTATATCCTCTTCTACTTAGTTCAATACTAAAATATTTATATTTTTCGTTAGTAATACATTTCAAATCTTTTGCCCTACGTACAATAGATGCCATGGAGGTTAACCAATATCTTTTTAATTCCACCAAATACTGCAGTTTTAGTCCACGTAAAGAATTTGATATAGCATCAGAAGGCATAAGGAATTCTGAAGCAAATCTATTTGCTTCATCTTCTTTATCCCTATATTCAGAGATTAGAAACTCATTTGAAGTATGCATGATCAAATGTCCCAGTTCATGTGCTAAAGTGAATCTTTTATGATCATTACTGAAATTCTTATTAATAATAATCACATAATATCCACCATCTGTCAAAAAAGAAACCCCGTCAAATAGATCCACATCATAATCCAATTCTATGATTATAATCCCATTTCTTTCCAGCAAAGAGAATATATTCCGAACCGGTTCATCTTTCAAGCCTAAATACTTCCTGGTGTACTGAGCCACGGTTTCGGGTGTATATCCATCTTCAAGGTCAATCATTCGAAATGACATATCTGGAAATTCCACAGACTCCCCCATTTGGTCTACAATATAACCTAATAACTTATTTGAAAGGTCTATTTGGGAACGTTCATTTTTAGTCATTCCTTTCTTCCTTCGGTAATGCGCATTTTCTGCAATATTTGAGATTTTCTTCTCATAAAAGTCAGTTGGAAATCCCAGAAAATCAATTATGCGATTAAGCACATCGGTAGATAAAGGACCAATACCCTTCTCATACTTAGATAAATTGGATTGTGACAATCCAACAATCTTAGAAGCAAGCTCGGTTTGTGAGTAACCTCGATATTCACGAGCAAATATTATCTGCTTATAGTTGATTTCCATTTTTGCTATCAGTATTGTTGTTTTCTAAAATAAATTCGGTGATGTATTATATTATTAATTATTTGTTCCTTCTTTCTTTTTGATATTTTGGCGTACAGAGAGAGACGCAGCGGCTGGCTGAACATCCATTGTTCTATTAACCGTAAAAATATCATTTTCAGAAATAGTCCATCTCACTCTGTTTTCATCGATATAAACCAATTTTGGATTTATAATCTCCCCAAAACGACTTTTATTATATCCAAAAAATAAAATAGGCTCTGTCCCGTTATCATACATATCAAACAAATAACCTTGCTCTTGGTTCTGAATAGATGATGAAAAACGAGTTGGAACATTCATTGGCATATTTTTACTATTTAATTTCTTAAAAAGCATAATATATCCATTAACTCTAAGCATAAATCTTTTGTACTTTCCAAATGTCCAGTCATCTTTAAAAACAGACTGAACACTTTGAATTATTTTTGAGTTTAAGAGGGAGGCTTCAAATCCTCGACAACGAGCTGTAAACGGGGTTTGTATTACCTCTTTTTCATAATTACGTACAGCATTCCAAAAAGCATCAAATAGCTTTTCTAACGACTCACGAAGTTCGTATTCACATTCTTTAGCGTTTATTATACGCTTCCTTTTGGCTGTTTCAGCCACATTCTTTATTTTTGCCATAAAAATAAAATTTTATATTTTTACATCACCGAATTTAAAGTTTATCTCTGCGCCAACAGAGATATTCTTTTGCTGCAAAGATATATATTATTTCCACAATATTGTATTTTATCACATATAATTTCGCCCCAAAATTGTATTTTCAATAAAAGAAAGGCTTATTTCTTAAATTTACACCCCAACCATCCCGCAAGAATCAAGCCAATGACATAGCAATAAACTTTATCTTTATGCAAATCCCACCAAGATAACTCGACTACCTTCTCTCTTTGATTTAGTAAAGCATTCACCTTGTTATTTATAGTATCAAGTCGATTCGAGAACTGCTGCAAAGTAATGGATAATGTTTCATCAACTTCACTCCGTTCTTGCTCCTGTTTGGAAGCGGTGGTAGTACTTTCTTTGACTAGATACTGTTTTCCGGTTGAATCCGGAAGCGACAAGTAAACTGTTTTATTCTCAATTTTCAGATCACTCAACTTGTCAGTAGTAACTTTCGTTTGCTTATTCACATCCAGCTGTAATGATTCAATTAAGTTTCGCAAATACAAAAAATCTCCTGAATAGTCAATCTGCTTTTGTGACTCAATGCTATGAGAAGTTTTGCAGGAAGTAAACCATATTCCTGACATCAGGAACATGGTTATATAGATTAGCATTTTCATACTTTCAGATATTTACAAATACCTTTCACATGAAGAGAGACAATAGTCCGTTTACCTTCTTCTGACAGCAGGAAATCCACATCCTCTTTGTTATCCTGAAACAGATTCTCCGTCAGAACAGCCGGACACTTCGTATGCTTTAAGATATAAAAACTACTCTCCTTATCTGGATCACCGTCTGCCATATCCTTCCGTATTTTCATTCCAAACAAACATTCTTCAGCAGTAGCATACAGACAGTCAGCCAGCTTATCGGCTTTTGTCTGTCCCACACTGGTCCATGCTTCCCAACCACGTGCTTGCATCCAATTTGAACCATTACCGGCTGCATTGCAATGGATAGAAATAAGAATTGCATCAGAAGTTTTATATTCATTCACTCGCCTACAACGTTCTGACAAAGGAACATCTATTTCCTCTTTCACGACCAGTTCCGCATCAATACCTAATTTACGCAATTCAAATACTACACGCCCAGCAATTTCACGGGTATAGGAGTATTCCCTTAACCTGCCATCTGGAGAACACTTACCCGGAGTATTACTACCGTGACCGTTATCAATCAATATTTTCATATCTTTCCTCTTTATCTAGTTCGTTTTCGATTCTATCAATAATTCCTTGTACATGTGTAGGCGTAGCCCGCTTAAATTCAAAACGTATTACATGGTAAATTATACGAAACCCTTTGTTTCTAGGATAAGCAATAATCAGATTCTTAAATGCGTTCTGAAGATATACATAAGAAAATACATACGTAATAGTCTTAATAACTAACAATGAATTCTCACCATCTCCTATCAAGCTCATAAAGGAGAAGACTACTTCAATGATTATAAGATAGAGGAGAAGTTCGACCAAGGCATTTTTAAACTTATCCCACTTAAAGTTTTTACAACGTATAATTGAAACACCATCAGCCCTCATTCCGCACCAAATATTAAATCCAAACATTACAACTAATGCTATAAGAAAACCTTTAGTCGGCGTTAAATAAGCAAGAAGAGAACTGAACATCGAAACGAAAATAATTCGTATCTGGTCTACATTAAATAACTCATATAACCATCTCATAATATTAATCATAAAGTTACTACCAATATTGAAAACACAGTAATCAGCCCAGGAAGCAAAACAGTAGCTAATGCGTCAAGCCAATCAAAGATGAACCCGCACTTTTTCTGAATGTACTCAACCACTATTGCGGCAATGGCGGTTGTCGTTAAAGAAACAATAGCAGATTTACAGAAATCAATGCCTAATAGAAGGAAACAGAAAATAAGCATTACAACAAAGACGAACATCCCGGCTTTGACGTGTGCCGGTCGGTTAGATTGCAAAAGCCAATCATACAATACTTTTATACCCATACTCATAGCGTTTAATTATTAATAAAATATTCTGTATGGAACAAATGTATTGAGTATAATAACGAGTTTTACAAAAATGGAAAATCTTGGAAATCAATTCTATGATAAATATCTATAAAACAAGACATTATAATTTTCACTTTTTCCATAAATAAAAAAGGGATGCTTGATAAGCACCCCTAAACAACCAACAGATTGAACTATTAATCCGTAAACATATACACGGAAAGATCAACCTTTTCTATTTCGTCTGAAATTGTATCTCCATACATTGTTAGACACACCCGATAACGGTCAATACTTCTTTGAATCTGTTGCAAGGTAGGTTTCTCGGGATATTCCGAACTGGCAAAAGTTACCAGTTCTTCACCATTCTCACTGGTACCAACCACCCGGAAGTGATGACGTACAATCCAAGTTCCGTCCGGCTGTTGCTCGATAGGCTTAGCAATCCCACGCGGTAAGATATTTTTTTGATCCATGTTTTTTGATATGTTTAATTAGTTGTTTTCTATGGTTATATTTATTCTTCAATACAAACTTTTCAAAATGTCCTTCGATATAAACATATTCCCACCATTCAGGAAGTAACATCGCTGCAATTTTACGACGGATATTGTACGTTGCAAAGTGTTTCATCAGGCCATAATAAGAGTTCATTGTACTCACAAACTTCTCAACATACGCTTCTGCAGATCCATTTTCAGCTATTCTATTAAATTTCCTGACAGCGTTATATGTGTTACCAACCACCCTGTTAGATACATAAATTCTACCCGGCAAAATGAACGCCCCAACAAACAAGACTCCTTTCTTATAATGCTGAAGATACAGCTTGCGTGGATGCAACCGTAAAAGGAGTTGTTCTTTCAGGAAACCATCAAGAAGATGGACTTTGGACAATATTTCTTCCGGAGATTTCACCACGATACAAAAGTCATCAACAAAGCGTACATAATGTCTGAATCCCAGTATTTCCATCACGAAATAATCATATACAGACGCCAGAAAGTTGGCTATGAGTTGCGACGGCAGGTTCCCGATAGCCACTCCCCTGTCAGGGTCATTATGAAACAGACTTTTATTACTGGGAAGTTTGTCCCACATGGAGACGGGAGAGCGTCTGATACACTTATTTTGTGGACAATGAAAGATAGTAACGGCTAGAAGGTAAAGCAAACATTCAATATCATCACCTTTATAATTGTCCCTTACGAATATGTTCAGCATTTCCCATACCAACGATTTCGAGATAGACATGAAGAAACTGAACAGGTCATCTTTGAAAATGTACGCATCGGCAGTATAATGCTCACTGACCTCGACTATCATGTTATTCAGATAGTGCACGGCAGACAAGCATCCCTCACCTTTCCGGCAGTTCTTGGAGACGTTTCCTTGTTCCCGGAAGCGTTCCTCTAAGATCGGCTCGATACGAAGAGCGATCCAGTGATGGACAACACGATCAATGAAAGCGGCGGCAAAAACCTCCCGATATACCGGGTAAGTCCGTATGAATACTTTTGAAAAGTCCGGTACATATTCACCGTAAATAATAGAATACCATAGCCGCACCAATGCGGACTGATAATCATTATAGAACTCAACACAATCCGTACTCGTTCTTTTCTGCCTGGCACAATCTTCGGATGCTTCGAAAATACTGCTAAGAAGTATGTCATAGATTATATTACCTGTTGCGGCGAGGGGACGAACCCGGTTCGCGTTCTGGCGGTTGTTCGTGTTGACGTTGCCGTTGTTGAAGTTCACGTTCCAACTGCTGGAAGCCGTTGCATCCGCTATCTTAGTCTTTCCCGGCTCATCACCGGGGGGATGCCCAATAAATAATTCTAATTGCTCACTCATAATCCCCTTGGCGATTATGACTCCGGCTTTGCGACTTGTTGCGATCCGTTAGCTTTTTGCCGTTGGAGATCTGCAACCGTTTTTTTGTACCAGCCGGTACTTTGCTTACCGATGCTCTCTGCAAGCAGACAGATTTCGGCAGTTTGAGTCAGGCTGGTCAAATGTCGTTCTTCACACACTCTTAGCAGTAATTTCAATGCATCAAACTCACACAAAAACTTCATCAGATAATCTGCACGGTGCTCAAGGTTCATATCTGTATTTGCATAACGGATATATTCGCAACAATGGACGGCAAGCATCATCAACTCCGTACCAAATTCATACCGGAACGCCTTGGGGAATTGTTGCCGGGCATCAATGATAAGGTTCAGAAGCTTATACATCGAATTTGATATAGGAAGGTCTTGTGTAAGTGCCATGTTAATTTTTTGATATTTTAATGTATGTATTAGAGGGCGCAAAGTTAATAACTGTAAAGCAATTAACACAATTTTAGCACAAAAAAGTGAATCTGAAAAGCCCCTACCGGGGCTTTTATTTAGCTAACTCTCTAAGGGATAAAGAATTAAAGGGATAAAGTGTTTATTGCGGCGAGGGGACGAACCCGGTACGCGTTCTGGCGGCCGTTCGCGCTGACGATGCCGTAGGTGAAGCCCACGCCCCAACTGCTGGCAAGCGTCATATTCGGTACTAGACCAATACCAGTCGTTTGTAAATATATTTTGATTGCCAAGCATAGAAGTTATGAGCTCATTGATTTCGGTTTTATACTTGGCCATAAGCATAAGTTCACCCAATGCGGGCAGGTTCCACACGGTTGTATCTTCAATTCCGTCAGATTCAAGCGTACAGGCTTTATAGGCTCTGGCAACTTCGGCGGCAGGGGCGCCGACAGTTCCCTGGGTGTCCTTGACGCCTGCAAGGGTTTCTATTATAACATCGGTATTTTCCTTGCCGTCGAAGGTATCATAGAGTCCTTGGTTACCACTGCCGTAGTTTTTCAGGCCGCGTAGGTCAGTTCCGTAGCCACCCCATTTGAACGTTTTATTGCCGCCTGCGTCAACGCAGTCGCTTTTGGCGATAATGAACTGGTGGCATTCGGCGCGAAGTCGGATGCCGATACGGATATACTTGGAGCGATTATTCGCGCTCATGGAGTTCCATTCGGAAGCCGTGAAAAAGACTTGTTCACCGTCTTCAATCCGGAGCGTAGCCAAAGAAAGGTCAAGAAGCGTACCTGACCATTGCATATATTTGGCGATGTCGCTTGCGGGGGTGTTTTCATTCACGGTTGTAAAACCAATTGACTGTAAGGCTTCTATCTGGTCTTGTTTATTCAGGCGCAGAAGCATGGCACTGGCGATATTTTTATCCATTTTATTGTATAATATTAAGTTAATACTATTCGGAAGCAACAGCTCTCACATGGAGAAGATTTGAATTTTTGTTTTGATTCGTAATACGCCCGGTATTCAGTTCGAACGCCCAGGCGGAGTTTACATCCCAAATTGTTGATGACCAGTAGTATTTATCAGTCATCAGCATACTGTCACTACTCCAAAAGGTACGCATCATCTCATTGATTTTATCCCGGTAGCGGTACATCAGAAGCATTTGGCCGGATGAAGGAAGGAACCAGTTGGATTCATCCTCGATACCGTCACTTTCCAAAGTGTAGGCACGGTATGCACGGGCAGCTTCAGCAGCCGGCGCACCGATTACACCGCTATTGTTCTGGTCCTTCAGGCCGGTGATGATCAGCTCGGTATCTTCCTCACCCGTGAAGCAGCCGTACATGGCACCCAGTCCTTTTTGATTCAGGCCGTCTATGGCTTTACCCTGACCGCCCCAATAGAAGGTAGTAGTCATATCGGCATTATAGCACTCCTGGGCGGCGATTACGAAGGAGTGTCCGTGGGCACGGATACGAAGCCCGCGTTTGATGTACAGTTGCTTATTAGCAAGCGTAAGGGAATTCCATTCGGCAGCGGTAAAGTATGCCTTGGAGTTATCAGAAATACGGTTACAGGCAAGAGTAAGGTCAAACAGGCCGGCGGCCCACTTGATACGTTGTCCAAATTCAGATGCGCGGGAATTCTCGGTGATATCCGAGAATCCAACGGCGTTCAGTGCTGCTACTTGTGCCTGTTTGTTCAAGCGAAGCAGCGTGGCGCTTTGTTCATTAGTCATAGTTACTTGTTAATTAAATCATTAATATCCATATTGTCTTCAGCAAACCGTTCGAGATATTCCTCGTAGGTTTCGCCGTTATAATATTCAAGGACTTCATTGATGTTGTCCAGCGTTACGTTATCGTAGTACGGTTCCCCGCCATAAGACTCATTATTGAACCAGTTGATCAGGTCGATGTAGGCATCTATGACGGTAAGGATGACAAGGCCGTCGATACCGGATTCAAGGGATTCGATTTCATCCGTTTCACGGATAACCGTCAGTTCGTACGTGCCGTTGACTACCGGTTTATCCTGTCTGTTACCGTCCTCATCCATACCGGCGACTCCATATTCGAGAATGGCAAGAAGCTCGGAGCCGTCAGCCTTCAGTGTCATGTTCGAGATACGGAGCATGGAAAGTTTACGGGATGCCGCTTGTGAAGCGAGGACGTCACGGAGCATCTGAATGGCGTCAAGTTGAGGCGACGTTTCAAGACGCAGGCGTTGGACGTTCGGCATGGATTCTATTTGCAGGCCGGACGGGGCGGAAAGACCGGTATAGGTCAGTTCAGGAAGACCGACAAAACGGAGGCTTGTCATTGTTGGTGGAAGAGAGATGTCATTAATCGGAGAAGTCTCTGCAAGAGTGATGTTCTCCAGTTTGCTACCGGACGCATTGATATGGGCGATACGTGGGCATTTGTCGGTAACGAGCGTAGCGATTTGTGTGTTCCGGATATCGAGTGATACGAGGAAGGGCATTTCGCCGCAGTTCAGCGAGGTAAGCGGTGCGTAAGAACCGATGGATTGTTCTGTATGGGTGTCAGAGCCCAAGATAAGGGTTTCCACAAGTTGCATGGCGGAGAAGCTCACCGTACTTGACAGGGAGATTTCAGACAGGTCGAGCAGCTTCATGCGGTCAGCCTGATAGATATACAGCAAGGCGCCTTCCTCATGTGAGAAGTTGGTGAATACATATTCTTCGCCCGCTTCAAGGAAGCAGCTTTCGGAAAGGTTGCCGCTAGCGTCATTGCCGACACCGAAGTAACCGTTTTTAGCAGCGACAATCCGGATGGTGGCGTTTGATTTGGAAGATACGCGCCCGGAAATTACACCGCTGAAGAAATCACCAGTTTGGAAATAGCCGTCACGAATACGCCAACGTCTTTCGATGAAAGACGGAAGGGCGGTAAGTCCAAGACCTTGCAGGGCATAGAAGTAAATAGCATCAGAGGTGGCGGTATAGGAGATGTATTTCCGTTCACCGTCGTAAGAACTAACCAGTTTCTGCCATTTTTTGAGCCGTTTGTCAATGAAGAAATGCGTAGCTCCTTCGGGTGAGAACGGGTGCAGGGTGACGCCGTCAATGGTCGCCTGAACGTTACGCATGGCGGCGGCAACGGTACGCAGGGAGAGTTCCGTACCGGATGAGTCAGTCCACACTACTTGCTGGAGATAGATGTTATTAAACAGAACGGAGCCGTAGCCAGCATAAGGGTTAGTGAATGTTTCATCGCTCGTCCGGTTGGGGTCCACCTCGGTATCAACCGTGCAACCACCGTCATTGTCCTTGCTATTGAGCGTATCGCAGTCATAGATTTTATTCAGGTACATGCGCATGGCATCCTCGGAGCTGTACACACCGTCTGTTACGGAAGCATACTCTTCCAAGAACCACATCGGCTGCATATTCTTGGCGCGTTGGTCAGTGGCGGCAAGGTAGTCGGTGAAGATGTCATAACTCAAGACACTTTCTGGGCAGGCGTATTTATACAGGTTTTCCTTCCATGTTCTTTGCCAGTTCCCGCCTTTGGAGTAATCGCAGGAATCACAGAAGCGCAACCATCGGTAGAGGTTATAGGGCACTTTCTTACCCAAAGCGTAATCAATGGCGAGCTGGTCATCATCGACAAGCGATTCAAAGTAGTAAGTCCATGCCGGGAAGGTATCAGCAGAGATAGTTCCGTTATCCACGAGTTTTTGAACCCATGAGGACTTGTCCGTTTTCATGGCCATCATATCCTGAACAGAACCGACGCCCTGAAACCAGTCCATACCTTGGTAGTTAAGAAGTTCGAAACCTTCAACCGGATTCAGGACGTCACCGGTGACATTCCATTTGCCGTTTTCATACTTCATGGAACCGGACTGCTTTTTCCATGAGCTGTCCTGATACCTCATTATCCGGTACGAACTACCGCAATACAGGGAAAGCAGGTACACGCTGTCCGTATCGACTCCGTCAGTCTGTTTGAAGCGTATCTCAATTGCGTCTAAAGTTTCGTCAGGAGTACCGAAGAACTCTATGAAGTCACCATAATTCAGGCAACCTTTGTTATAGCCGGGGGTATCTTTGAAGCCGAGGGCGAACTGTTCCCCTTTGTCTTCTTTCCAGTTGCCTTTGGCATGGAAATAGACGTTTTGCAGGCTGTCATCCTTACACCGATAGGTGGCTACCGGGTGATTGGCGGTAGAGTGGTTCATCTGCAAGTCTTCGATATGCAAGTCACCGCTGTCAAATGTTCCGTCAAATGCACGTTGGACAGGTGTCATATAGTTACCACCTAAGGCACGGTATGTAACGTTCATCATTTCACAGGCGCCGCAGTCGTTCGCATTGCCGGAATCGGAGTAATCGACTTTTACGGTAATGACATCGACCGGGATTGTATTATCACCGACCTGTACTTTGTTGATGGCAGCCAAGGCTATTGCACGGCGTCCTTCCTCCGTCGTATCGTCCGGATTAAGTAGTATGATTCGAGTGTCCTTGTTTTTGCCTTTGCTCTTGGCGAGGTAGTAGCGTTTATTCTTTACCGGGCGTTTGGCAGAGGTGGTTCCCTGGTTGCGGGTTTGGACACTCACGGCCTTGAAGTTACGCCACGGGCGTTCGGGGTCAAAGTAATAGAGCGTGATGTATATCTTCGTACTGGTGGAAGTGGTGCCGTCCAGTGCTTCTATATCGGAGCCTTCATAGGGGCATTCGACAATGTAAGGCATACCGCGTGAATAGATTTCGGCAGCCGACGGGCGGCTTTGGGTACTACCCTCGGCTGTCTGGCTTTTAAGGATGTCCTCAAAGGCGTATTCCTTCACCATTACCTCTGTATCGGTCAGACGGACAAGGTAGTTCTTGAACGCCTGTGCCCATTCCATATAGGAGTTCCAGGCCATCATGTAATAAAGATACAAATCACCCAGTTTGCCGTCCATCGTTATATACTTGGTCTGAATCAGGGAGCCGCCGCCCGGAACATAACCAAGGCAGGCGACTTCCTCACCGTTGAGGAAGAGTTTCATCATGGAATACCGTGTGCCGTCACGTTCAACGTAGTTGTTTGCAGGTTCAACAACCACGGCTACGGTTATCTTTTCACCCTGTCGATAGGCGCGTTCTTCACGACGGGAAACGCCATTGTTACAGAAGATGCCGACCACCCGGCCGGTGACATAGAAGCCGGCACCGGACGTTTCGTCATAGCAGCTAAGGAGCAGGGCATCATCATCGGTCACGTTCTTGGAAGCGAAAGCGAACTGGATGGCGGCACCGTTGGATTCGATGGACGAGCCGGCAAACGGGGCATGGTTTAATGACACGCCCACATTCTCGGCTACGCGAAGGCAGTTCTCACCCAAGAATGTGCCAAAACCGTTGGTAGTCCAGTTGGCACCGTCCACTTTCATTTCATAATTACCGCTGACAATGCTATGGTCAGTTTCCTGATTGGTACGGGATGAGAAGTCAAAGTTATAGATGGCGCCTTCTTTTATGGCGGCGTCAATGGCGGAACCGCTAACTGTCACCCGGACAGGTTCGCTAGTCACGTCCTTGCATACGGCGGTATAGTTGACCGTATCGGTGCCGTCAGCCTTGTAGCCCTGCAGTTGTTGTTTGACCTGATAGGTTTTGTTACGACTGGCAGCAATTTGTGTTACCTGCACGTCATTGGCTTTCACGCTGACGGGTGAAGTCATTTCCAACGGGTCATAACAGGCAACATCAAGTTCTACGGTTTCGTACAGTCGGACTACTCCACCGTTTTTATCATCGTATCTCAAGGCGACAAGAGGTGTGGAACTATTCGGGTCAATTACCATGACAGCCGTGTAAATGACATTTCCTTTCACTCCGGATGCGACATCCGTTCCTTGGATGCGCAAGGAATAGGTACCGTGTTCTAGGCCGAGGGAAGCAGGACGGATTACGACGGAGTGCGAGTAGTTGTCATTGACAACGGCGGTAGACAAGGATTGCCATTCACCGTTAATCTTAATGTCAACCTGGGCACTGATACCTTTATCAGAGGTATTGTTTCCGAACTTATAGAGTGGAAGGCTGAAACTTTCAGTTGTCGGAGTAAGCAGAGTTTCAGGGGTATAGTTGAGCACCTGCACACAGGTACAGGTAATATCAACAGCTGTTACATTGACATTCTTGGAACCGGTATTGCCGCTTTCGTCAGTGGCTATCAGCTTGAATTTCCGAGTACCGGCAGCCGTAAAGTATGCGGTGAAGTCCAGTTCAAAGGAGAAGTCCTTCATGTCACCGGAAGATGCTTTGTTGACGGTTTCAGTCCAGACGGTAAGCCCGCTTTCACGGTCTACGAGTTCTAGTTTCTCAATCAGGTTGTCAGAGGATTCGACACCGTTCGAGGTCACGGAACGAATGGCGGCAAAGGTTCGTAGCGTGGAGCCGTAAGAGCCATAGACAGGTGTCGACTGGAAAGCAATGGCAACAATGGTACCGCCAGTTTGACCGCCGCCACCCGTGCCGATAGCGAACTGCACTTCATCGCCAAGGGTTTCACCGGCAGCGTTCTTCATCTGAAGTTTTACGATGCCTTCTGTTTCCACGTTTACGTCGAGGTTGGCCGGAACATAGGCATAGGCGCCACCAGTTGAAAAGGCATCCTTTCCCCCTTCCGCCGGTTCATCGGAAGTTTCAACAACGGAACCGCCACCACCATTCCCGAAGGGTTTCCAAAGAGAAGGGGTCGCAAAATCGGACACAGCACCCTGGAACTGCCGGGTTTCCATTTCATACTCGCCTGTTTTGTAAGTAATGATGAGACCCGTTCGCTCATATTTGACGCCAGATTCCTGTTGATAGGAGACAATGGCGGCAATAGCGGTTTCAAGGGTATAGTAGCCGTCTTTCAATGGGCGGATCTCATCAACAATGACGATGGGGTGTGTTACATCGTCAGCGGGCGTGCCGCTCTTCATATCCTCAAGGGCTTGCTTATCCTCGGCGGACAAAAGGCCGGCTTGTTCAAGGGTAGCAGAAGGCAGACGGAAGCTGTCGTCCGTTTCTTTACCGGTTGTTTTGGACACTTTCTTAAAATACACATTGAGATAGGAAGCGTCAGACAGGACGGAGAAAGAACCCGGTTTGATTATATCGGAAGGGATATTTTTCATTGTATCTTCCAAAGACTTTCCACGGTTGCCGGGGAAAGCTTCTTCTTCACCTTCCCCAAGAGACAACGGTTCAGGCAGACATTCAGAAGGAACTTTACTTTCTTCGTTCAAAGGAGCGATACCGTTCGCTTTTCCTATCCTTTCCTCAAAGTCATTTATTACAGAGGTCCATTTGCCCCATGTAACACTCTCATTGGAAACAATACCTATTCGTGAGATTGTACAAACTGTACCTAAATATACACCTTCGGCATTGTCTGACATGGTAGCCAGTTGTATACACGAAGTGAATGATTGACAAACCTTATCAAGCTCCAACCGTTCAATTTGTATATTTACAGGAATCTTAGACGAATCAACAGACAAAATACACCGATAATTCCCAATAGAAGAATCCCCGGAATACATTGTTTTTAATTTATCTTTAAAGCTACCAATAGTAGTAAAAGAGCCAATACTTTTAAATGGGTCAGTCAAAGGATTGGATTTATCAGACACTCCTGTTATACGTTTCAATAACTCGGCGTCTCCATCCGATAAATCTTTTGCAATCTTATTGACATTCTCCACTAATGCATCAAAATCCCCATTCACCATTTTAGCAATGGTACTTGAAAGTAAATCAATAGATATTTTCCGACCGCCACTAACTTCAACGTACATATCTTTGGATAGCTCTGTTGTATCAGTCAGTTGCTCTATTGTAAGACTGTTTGTCTTCAACGCTTGTAACACAAGGCTAATAATCTGTTGTTTTTCTGTTTCTGTCATAATTCTCTTTTTTAATCATTTTCATATACCCATACAAGCTCAATGGTCATACCAAGATTATCTATGTCGCAATCATAGACATTATCAAGATAAAGTTGGAACTCCTTCAGAGCACCAATATCTCCACCGTTAATACCTTTCAAGACACATACACCATCCCTACTGATTACACTCCCTTCAATGAGGTTAGTATACGAATCTCCTTTATATAGTACAGCACGCAAATTTATCGAACCGTTGTCCAAATCGTTCTTTAGTCTATCCAGTCCATTAACTGTAAGTTTACCGTAACCTCTTCTACCAATATACTTGTTATCTATGTCAGTCGTCTTGATTGCAATCAAATCCCAATATGAATTTTCATCAACACCTGGGTGATGAATACTGTTGACAGTAACCATAGTATCACTATTAATAGAAACTCCAGTATTAGGAATAGCCTTAGTCATATTGATATATGCTCCGACCTCTGCAACCTCACTTTCTGAACCATACTTGATACTACGCATTCCTTCATCATCTGCTATCCTATAAGCACCGCTTTGTACACACCTCATAGCAAGCTGGTTATTCCATTCCAAAACTGGATTCATCGTTCTTACCTTCTGTAACATTTGATTGAACACAAAACTCTTCAATCCCTCTATTTGCTGGTTAAGTTCCGGAACATTACTTTCCTTTCTGGTATATCGAACACCATCAAAGTAGACGTAATTACAGCATAAGACACGATTCAATAATTCAGCAAACCACACAGGGCATCCCATCCCATTTCCAAGCGTGAATAATACTGTTGTATATTCGTGGCTGAATAGCTCAACAATATCCTCATCAGAGGTCACGAACTGCTCATTATCCACACCGAACGTCCATCCGTTATCTTTGAAACCACCAGGAACGCGAAAATCAAAAAAGTATTGCATCCCATCTATCCACCAGACAGCATCAAGACGCTGCTTATTATCTTTCATTGAATACTGAATAAGGCTGGTTTCTGATAACTCACATTCATCGTCCGTAACTTTAAAAATCTCACTCGTATTCCCATTAACTGTTACAGTATAGTATCCACATGGAAGCAATGAAATGTTATAGAAATAAAGAATCTTATCATCATTCATCTTCCATGAGCTTAATGATACAGGTGTAGATATATTACTTAAAAGATTATTAATGTAAACTATAGGCTCCTGCTCTTTGGCTGTCAAAATCAATTCAACAAAAATCCTGTCTGTACGTGCGAATAATTGCACATATTTACTCTTCGCTCCAAATTTATCGGTAGACGGAGAAAAAAACAGTGGGGTAAACGGGCTTATAATCATATTTCTAGGCTTTTGTTATTGAACGGACAAATAAATCATACTTCACTCCCTCGTTTCTCTCAACTGTACTACTCACCTCTTTGATGTAGCCCTCGTAAACTAGATCATCTTTTAAGATTTTAATCGTTTCATCATCTGTTGGTGGAATATCTTCATTATAAGTTGTGAATGAAACATCTCCACAAGTTATAATACCACTTTCAACGTTAAAATCATCTTTCATTCCTATACCATTGACAACAACATCACTATTACCGTCAGAAGAAGAATAAGATAGTTTTTTAGTAAACATACCAATATAGCCGGCATTTGCTTGCAATATGCCTCCTTGCCAATACATGGTATTAAACATCGTTTCAGGATCAAGTACACCACTTATTTCCCAACCGCTCCTTATAAGCCTATACTCTTTATATGTTTGTACTCCGCCATTATCATGTAATGTAGTACTGGCACAAACAAAAAACACATCATTGTCACTTTCACTATCCGTTGTATCTTGGCCTCTCTTTTGCGATAAGAATTCAATTCCATAAACATCAGCACGGTAAGGGCTAATCAACTCTAATACATTATCAGTTATATCAATGCCAGTAGTATATTCAGTAGTAAATCGGAATTCGTCACGACCATTCATACTTTCATAGTCCTGTTTATCATATCCTACCCTAACCAAAGAATATATTCTTGATGAATCAACCTTATACTCAAAACTAGAAAAGCTGCTGTTTAAATCCTTTACATTGTTATCACTAAACAATTTGTCCCGGTGTTTAAAAAAAACAGTGACACCATTGATCACAGGCACAAAGCCAAAAACTGTTTCCATCCAGTTTTTAAACTTTGTATAAGAAGTATATAGCTTAGCTTGGGGGATTCCACGGATACTTTCAGCAGCTAATATCACGCAATTATCTAACCTTTCATCAACACCTGAAGCTATTTCACCATAGATACCTTCATTTCCACCATTCATGCTTTTAAGCAATCGGTTTAACACATCAATAGGTCTTATTGCATCCACATAGATAGGGTTAGCTCGAGAAGTAAAGCGTGTCTCAAATTTGAAATTACGAAAATAAATATTGCCAGTAGAAGCATTAACTCTGTTAAATGTTACATTCAAATCAAAAAATAAAGCCTGCCCTTTAGTCAGATGAATCTTGATGGATTCATTCAGATTACTTGGAGTAACATCCCCCTTATTATACCCCCATCTTTTCAACTCGACTAAACGACCATCTTCGTAACGCCCACCTAGAACAATTTCAGCTTTAGTTGTATACGCATCACTATAACTGATATAGTATTCAAAACTAAAATTCAATACTATATCAATGTCGGACAAGGCTTTAACAAATACATTTGGATCATCTTTCGATTCCTGTGGTACATCATAAAACTCAAGAGGTGAATCCCGTGACGGAAGTTCACCACCAGAAATATATAAGGGAAGCGAATATGTTATAGCTTCTACATATATTCCTTTGTCAATTACGATATATTGCAAAGAAGCATCATTTTCTACAGTATTACCACCTAATGTATGCGGTTGACTATAATTCATACTTACAGAATCATAATAAAGCTGATATGTATCTTTTATCTCATCTACCGAATATTCGTACTGCGTTCCTTTGTTAGCCTTTATGATATTAGCGACACTATCATCTATCGAATTAATAGAAACAGTATTTCCATCATAGGTCAATGAACCGAAATCCAGTCGGCAACTGAAGAATTCTTCATAAGTATGAGAATTAGTTATAGTATAAACAGTGATACTAGCATTAGAAGCTAGGTATTTGCTCAAATACTCCTCCAATATGAGATCATAGGCTTCTCCCACAAACTGGAATTTTGAAGTAAAGGTTCTAGTTATTCCTTCAAGTCCGGAGCGTTTACGGGAAAACTTTATTTCATCCCAATTCTGAATACAAGATTTGGGAATATCATAGGAAATACTATCAACGGTAAGTACATATTTACAAAGCATTTTAACTCCTTTTGAACGTTCACGAGCAAATATATAGAAAAAGCCAACCGGTTTTCCGATTGGCTAAATTCTTGAAAGTCTCCCCTTATCAAATCATCATATAATCATCTATTTATCAAAGGAATACATTATAAGAGAAGAAATTCTCATTTTAAAACTCCCTATATATAGTTATTTACTTTCAAAAGAAATATCGCCATTCGCATCACAGCTTCCTTTTTATACCGATATCTATATTAAAAAATTATCATAGCTTTCAAAAGTGAAAATATTTCATATTAGCATTCTTGTTTTCAATTTAATATTTATATCTTTGAAAAAAACAAATACAATAATCAAAATGGAACAGAAATTATCAAATGTCGATTTAATGAAGATTGCAATAGAAGAACAATCAAAATGTACTTCATTTCCTAAAGTTGGAGCTGTAATAGCAAAAGACGGAATCATATTGGCAAAAGCTTTTAAGGATGAAGAGTCCTCAAAACATGCTGAAAGAATAGCGATAGAGAAACTTGATAAATCTACTCTTAATGGAGCAACTTTAGTGACAACTCTAGAACCGTGCATAAATATAGCAAATAATCAGCCACTGCAATCCTGCACAGATTTAATCATAGAGAGTGGTATCAAAGATGTAATTATAGGAATATTAGACCCCAATGGGGCAATTTATTGCCAAGGTTATGAAAAACTACTTGAAAATAATATTAATGTTAGCTTTTTCACACCTAAACTAAGGAATAAAATTGAATCATCGACTTTTATTTATGGTGACTGTAATATTGGATATGGATCAGGTATAAGACGAGTAGCGGTAATTGGCAGTGGTAAAAATTTTGAAATAAAATTTTCTGAAAAAGATAATCGTTCCATCAAATTCAGATGGTGTACATTGCAATATGTACATGGGATCGTAGATTTAATGGGACCAAATGAATCAATTCGCAGTGCTAAAGGAGCCCAAAAATTTGAAGATATTACAGACCCTTTTGTGTTTAGAGAGCCTTCTCATTTTGCCAGAATGAAAGTTGGAGATATTGCAATTATTTCTCCAACGGATAGTACCTTTGTTATATTAATAAAGTTATTAGAGATGACTGAAACTGATATAACTTTTCAATGGCAAGTTAGAAACAGATAATAATTTAATAAATTACTGACAATCGGAAAAAATTATATAATATTTCTTTTCGATTGCCAGTAATCACTACAATAACATATAAAATTAATATTTAAGTTCTTGACATAATTGTTTTCGTCCAGAAGAAATACGACTTCTTACAGTTCCAACAGGAATGTTCAGGATTTCACTTATCTCATCATAAGAATATCCACTAGCATAATACATCACACTATCAATACAACGGGATTTTTTAGCACACCGTTGTATTGTGGAAACCAAATCATCAAACAGTATTGAATGAGCTGTACAGTTAGAAATGGCACTTCCGTCTACCATATCAAGCCCTGTAAAATGTATAAGGGAATTTCTATTGTATCTTATTATATAAGTATTCCTCATTATAATAAGGCACCACGGTTGAAGTGGTTTAGAACAATCAAATTTATCACGATTCACAAGTAGCTTATAAACTGTATCACCGGCTAAGTCTTCAGCATCTTGCATGGAACAGCAGAATTTTCTTGCCACCTTTAATATCCAAGGATATATTTCTGATAATTCCTTTTCAAAGTCCATTGTCAGCCCTCCTTATTAGGTGTATCTTCGGTTCGCCATTAATGCACCTTTCCACATATTTCCGGTGCATGATACTTTGTTCGTGCATTTCCTTAGCAGAACGCTCGATTGAACTAATAAGAGTGCCTATATCGGGGGGCAATAAGGCAATCATTTTTTTTACCTCGGACACTTCTGCTGTTATCCGATTACACTTCGTCTCTAATGTACGTAATTCTGACAATAAAACATTGTATAAATGCCTATTTATACAATGGATGCTGTTTTTTCTATTCATAAAAAAGTCGTTTGTGATTCTAAAGGAGATGTACAAACGACTGTATGAAATAATTCGCTTTAATTAAAAATTAATCGAATTACAGCATATATGTAGTACCAATATTATCATGTGCTTCTTTTTCTGATCGATATTTCAACATCAGCTTGATGAACGATATTTGCGTAGACAGCAGCACTAATTACACGAGAATCAATACTCATTTTAAAGAATGTCATTAGAAAAGCAATCTCAGCATCAAAAGAAGAACGAATTTGTTCAGGAGTAGCCTTACTTCCTTTATGTTCCTCACTGCGTCTTTCCTCATTCCGTTTTTGCTCAAAAATTGCAGAATGAAGTAAATAATCAATCTTCGATATTACTTGTTCATCACTCATATTTCGGGTATCTACATTTAGTTGACCCAATACCTGACGAACATCATCATAAAAGCCAAGAGAAACAAGAGCCTGACAAATACGAAGACTCAATAGTTTGGCACGTTCTTTCAGCATATCCTCTTTGTCCATTACCATAGCCTTCATATTCGAAGGATTAACAATACTTCTGTATTCGACAAGTAATTTAGACGCTATTTCTTTAAGCGTGCTTTCGGACATAGATTTGCAGTCCGAAAGCAAACAAGCATAGTTTCCGCATGAAAGTTCAATGAAATCACTCAATGTTATCTGATTTAATCTTTCAATCATGGCTATTTCAGTTTAGATAACTTATACAGTTCAAATTCACGGTTAGAAGCATCTTGGCGTTGCATTTTTAGACTCTTCATCAAAAGGAAATTTGTTCTATCAACCCTTTTTTCTAATCGGGAATAATCATTGAAAACAATGGTGTCACCGGAAGAAGATGCAAAATATGTCGGTGAAAATGTGGGAAAGTCCCAATCCGGTATATCAAAATTAGAGATATCTACCTTATCAACATCAGGAAAGACTTGCGCACCTTTAGGAATATCAACTAAAGTTGGAGTATCAGGAGTAATCCATGCTTTTCCAGAATACATGATAACTTCATGTTTACCGGCATCACCAACTAAAGCGGCACCGCCGGGATGCCTATCATTACCTTGAGTACCGTCTGCATAGGAAGGAATAGGAGTTGCAAGAATAGTTGCAACCTGAATTGCTCCCATGGCACCAATAACAATAGATAAAGGAATATTCGGTAAAGCTTCAGTTATTGCCAGTGCAGTGGCTATTCCAGCTTGAGCGACACTAGTCGCCTTTTCCCAAATGGCTTGTTTACGTGCCATTTCTTGTTTTTGTTTTTCAAGTTCAGCATTCTTAGCTTCAGTTCTTTCCTTGGCCGCACGCTTACGAGCTTCTGCTTCTTCTTCGGAGATTGCTCCCGAATCAGCTAGATTCTGTATTCGTTCTACATCCTTATCATATTTCTCATCATTAGCTTCCTGCTCTTCTTCTATTTTCTGAATCTGACCATCATAAATAGTAGAGACTAGATCACCAATAGCACCCACTGCTTGAGATGCAGTTTGAAGCCATTTTTTCAGATTCCTCTGACGTTCTTTCTGTGCTTTCTCATCCGCTTTAGTAACTTTATTGATAGCATCTATTTCCGCTTCTGCTTCTTGCTGGGAAAGGTCCGCTTTCAATTTCTGTAACTGCTCTGCAATCTTTGCCCTATCCTCTGCACTCAAATTTTCGTTTCGAAGTTCCAACTCCAACGCATCAATTGCAGCTTCGGTTGTTTTACGTACATAATCTAATTTTAACTGATACTCAAGTTCTGCATACTCTTGCTGGGTTATTTCCTTAGAAGCTAACTGTTTTTTAAGAGCAAGCGTATCCATAACATATGCAGCATCCCGGATTTCCTGCTCATGCGCTGCATTCTCTGCTATTAATTGCACCTGATCGGATGCATGTCTTTCGTAAAGTTCTTGTTTCTTTTTTGCATATTTGTCGTCAATGAGAAAAACATCTTCACCTGTTTTCTCTGCTGCATCAATTTCTGCTTCACGTTGCAATTCCAACTGGTGCAATTTCAAATCAAGTTCTTCCTGGGACCCCTTTTTTACAACAGCAAGAGCGTTCTCAACATCCTTCTTCTCACGATCAGAATTATACTTAATAGTAAACTCATCTAGCTTTTCCTGCATTTCCTTAGCTAAATTCTGACGTGTAGCAATTTCCTCTTTGCTATTACCCTTGACGGCAGCAATCTTCTTCGAGTAAGCAACACCAATTTTAGCAAGTTCTTTCTCCAGTCCCTCATCCATAAGAGCTAGTTCTGACTCCTGATAAGTTTCATGAATTTTCAGCTTCTCTTTGAGAGCTTTTTCCTGTTCACGTTTTTCTTTATCAGTAAGGACTGTTATACCTGAACCATTTTTGTCGTTACCCTTTGGACGGAACTTTTCTGCAATCACATCAAGTCCACGATTAAATTCATCGCTAGATGCTATTTTGAATAAGTTTTTAGAAAATTCCAACTGAGCCTTATCCGCTTTTTCTGCTTCCGATGTGTAATAGCCAAACATTTTAGCAGCACCATTCTTTATCCAAGACATATCTTCAAACTCTGATGTTGCATATTGAGCACGAGTTTTCATCCGTTTTAAAGCTTCTCTCTCTTGGGCCGTTACTTCAATACGTTTATTTTTCATTTGAATAACAGCTTTTGTGTATGCTTGTTCCTCTGTATCACCAGCATCAATAAGCCTCTTATATTCTGCCTGAAAATCTTTTTCTACTTCCAATAACTTTTTGTTCGCATCTTTTTTTGCAAGTGTTCTAAAATTATAATCTATCTTTTCTATTTTTTCTTCAGGAGATTTCAAATCATTGGCGATACCTCTTATTTTATCAGCCATCCAATTAAGAAACTCCTTAGCAGGTCCCGTTGACTCGGAGAAAGAAAGCATAAACGCTTCCCATGCTGAAGATAAGTTAGCAAGAGCTCCATGAACATTATCTCCCATCGTGTGAGCCATATCGCCCAATTCACGTTCTACACCAGTAATCTGTTCTCTAAGTGGTAATATTTTATCAACAGCGGTGAGAAAGGCATTAAAAGCGGCAACACTACGCTTATCAGTTAATTCAAGAGTAGTATTCAAGTCTACCCCTTTTTCTTTTAGCGATTTCAATCCTTCAACTAACTCAGGCAATGTTTTAACGGGCTTACCTAACGCCTTTGCCAGCTTTCCATTACTATCAGCTAAATTTAGAAAAACATTACGGGTAGCAGTAGCAGCCATTGAAGCATCAAAGCCGGCATCCGATAATTTACCCAACAAAGCCAAAGTATCTTCAATACTGAAATTAAAGGCTTTTGCAACCGGTCCAACAATTGGTAATGCAGTAGCGAGATATGAAAACGACAATGCGCTTTTGGTTGTTGCGACAGCCATCGCAGACACATATCTTTCAGTTTCTCTTGTATCAGCATTAAACATACGAAGAGAAGCACCTGCCAATGAAGCCGCATCTGCTAATTCTGCCCCGGTAGCTTGTGCAAATTTTAGAACGTGCTCTGTTGCGTCTAATATTTCTTTTCGAGTAAAACCTAGTTTAGCAAGTTCTATTTGCAAATCCGTAGCTTCGGATGCAGTGTATTTCGTTGTAGCACCCAAACGTTGAGCATCCGCAGTTAACTCCTTCACTTTATCAGAAGTGGTTCCTAATATTGCAGCAAGCCTACTATTAGCTAATTCAAATTTAACAATATCACCTACTCCTTCACGCAGTTTTGTAAATAAAGCAACAACTCCACTAACAACAGCTTGTGCACCAATATATCCAGCAGCCCACCCTTTCAATCCTGCACCAACTTTGTTTAGCCCAGGAGCCATCTCCGTTTTAAGCATCATTCCAGCATTCCGGGCAATAATTCCCATGTTCTGCATGGACTTATTACCGTTCTGTATTTCAATCCATGCAGCCTTCACTTCTTCCCGGTATGCACCAATTGTCATTTTCTGTTGACTATATCGATCGGAATTTCGCTTTATGTAATCAGTGTTGATTCCAATAGTAGAATTAAGACGGGCAAGTGTACGAATATAGTTTTCATCCGTATCTTTCAAAACATCAACAGCCTTTTGCAGCTGCTTATTCATTTCCTTTGCTTGTGAACGGCTATGTACTTCCTGATTAGTCAAGGTAATAGCAGTTCTGATAAGTTTTAAACGTTCTTCTTCAGATAAAACAGCTTTCTTACGAGTAGTATTACCGGCATTCTGCGCTTTTGTCAAGTTAGCTTCCGCTTTAGCAGCCTTTTCCAAGGACGCAGCATTATCCGAGTTTGCCTTGGTTAGTTTCTTCAATTCAGCAGCAGATAATTTCTCTACATTTAGCTTTTCCTCTATCTTCTTACTGACAGTTTGAGTTATTTCAGACTGTTTTCTAAGAGCCTCGGTTAATTCAGCAGATGCAGAACCAGCCGTTTTTGCTTGAGTATTATAAAGATTACTCAACTTTTCAAGATCAGCAACGCCTTCTACATTTAGTTTCAAACCTTTTGCTAATTCTTTGGCCGCATTAACATAATCAGCCCTCACACGCTCAATAGTATTATCAAGCTCCACCAATTTCTGCAAATCGTTCTCATCAACGAAATCTTTTAATTTTAAATCTGCCATAATTACAGGTAATGTCTATATTCAACAATCTTTCCTTTTATCTCAACTCCTAGTTTATCAAAAGCATAGGTACCATCTTCTTTCTGATAAACGACATACATGCAACCATCCAAGACAGCTGCTTTCTTTGCAAGATCACTGATACGTTCCAGTTCACTCTGCATCTTTTTTATTTCGCAACTACAAGCCATTTTCTACAGATATCCACATTCTGAAAAGAAACGTTCCATCCAGGGACGGAGATACATAATATTAAAGTACTCTTTAGCTGTATCACCAATGCCTAAAATCTGCTCACCGTATTTCTTCTCAATAGAACTACCGTCCGTAAATCCTTTCGTTGAGAATCGAAGCCCGGAATCAATTCTATCGGCAGTTATGCTATCATAGAAAGTACCAGTAATAAAGAGGTTAGGTACCTCAATCGGACGCGGTGGCAAATAAAGCATCTCACTTCTAAGAGGTGGAGTTATCCTCTCCTTCCATCGTTTATATTGTTCCGCACGGTTCTGCCAGGGACCGGGCTCGTTAAAATAGGTGTCAGTATCATAATCAGGATTCAATAGATGTTCAGTACCGTCCAGACCGGAATATAATTGCTCCTGAATACAATCAACGAGCACATTCTTATGTTCTTCCATACACCTAATACATTCCTCTTCAAACCCGGATGCAATGGAATGAATAACTCTATGTAATTCATCAAAATCTGCCATACAGTAAAAATATAACGGGCTGGGCTGTAATCACACCCCAGCCCGTCGGTTACTTAGTTATCGCATCGTACACTTCCGAGAGCTTCTTCTTACGGTCAGCTTCCTTCAGTTCCTGCCACACGACTTTAATGTGTGCATTAATAAACTCTTCCTTCGTCATGCCCTTCACAGCAGCTTCGACGAACGTAACATTATCTACCTTCATGACACCTGCTCAATACCTCTGATTCCTTTTTCATACAATACAGAAGGAGCTTTCAACGAAGGAACCGCCCCGGCTTTAGGAACAATGGTAATGATACCATCCGAATACGTAGCAGAAGTTACGTTATTCATAACTTCAGCAGCACCATCAGCAATAAGACTGCCAAATTCTTCTGTACGGTCATAACCACCAACAACTTCAACTATTTTGTAAGTATTTTCGGCCTCCAACTTTTGAAACACAACATCAACCAAGCCTTTAACGAAATTCTTGGGATTGAAGTCTAACTGCACGTAGTCAAAGTGCAATTGGCTGTCTTCCACATCTTCATGTGAAAAACTAACAGTCATCGCAGACTTAGCACTACTGGTCGGGTACTGTGTCACGGTCGGATAAACAGTAGACATCGGAATACCGGCAAGGATATCAGTGTCATCATTATAACCGATCAACATATTATCCTGATTCCAAAAGTAAACGTCCCATCCTTTATTGGCACATTTCAGAAGCTGGGCATTCAAAACCTCATCAAATTTCTTCAAAGTGAAGGTGTCTGTTTGAGCGCTTAGCCCGTTGTATTCACTTGCACCGTACCCTACAGCATTAACTTGGGGCTCTCCACCATTCTTGGCATACTCCAGGAATGGCAAAATAGGGTAAATACGCCCGGGACGGTCTGCATGGCACAATTCGAGCAATTTCTCACCTGTTATATCAGCAGGGAGTTTGACACCATGTTCCGCCAAGATAGCACCTTTGACTTTTTTCCAGTCAATACTACAAGCAGAACTACCAGTGTTCATCCGGGAACCCTTACACGTTCTAATCTTTCTCATTTTCTTCTACAATTAAGATTATTAATTTTTATTTCCATCGAGCGTATATTTATGGCATCAATCGGCTCGCTCACAGCCTCACCGGAATCTGTATAGGCTCCGTATCTGCCATATGAATAGTTTTCTGAATAACTATGTTTCACTTTTTCGTCATAGTCGCAGTCGAACCGGGAATCTTCATATAATACTTCCAATAAACGTTTATAGATTGGCCGAAGGATATTTTTAAAAGATGTGGTTCTGCGCATCTCATTGCTCCACTCTTTACAAGAAGAGCAAGCTATAATTAACGAAACCTTTGCTTTTGAAAAATAATCCGCGTCACCTCTATCCTCACTAATTGGAGTAAATAGTGCAACCAATGGAAACTTCCTTTCAGACTGGGCAGAAGACTTACTGTATTCATCTAAAATATCTTTGATATATTGACTGCTACCGAAGATGTAATTCAACCTTGGGGACTTCACAACTTTAGTTCCCCCTTTCCCATTTGGATAGAGGATTTCAAGCCCTTCTGGAAGTTCCTTTACAATCTCCTCAAACAGTTCTGTTATATCTAAATCTATCATAAATTGAAAGCATTAATTGGGGTCAAAAGATTCTTGGTTATTTTCACATCGAAAGGACAATCATTCGACATAGCCCATTCAACAAACTGTTTATTCTTCTCTACCATGCTATTCCATGTGCTTACTTGTCTCTTCAAAGGAGCTATATATTCATTAGCACATTTCAAACGGACAAGCCCGGTTATTGTAGCCTGGGTGTTTGCGTCACGAAGAATATGATAAAAGACATAGTCAGCGAACGGTTCACACAGCTTCTCGCATAATACTGCATATCCGGACTGGGGGGCTTCCTTCTCTTCTGAAATATCAACTTCATCTGAAGAATCTTCCTTTTCCCGTTCAATAAGCTCCAAATAATCTGTGATAGCTTGGGAAAGAGTCACACCAACAACATTCCGGAGAAATTCGGGCTGAAATGCCTTAATATACCCATTTATCACCTCATTCACAGCAAGAGATTGGGGCGAAGGCATTTCAGCGACCGAAACATTCTCAATATGCCTGGGACCTGACATAAAATATGAAACATCAATCAACATAGCGATAGTTATTTAGAAGTCTTGCCTTTCCCGGTTTTCTTTTCATCTTCTACGGAAACGGCTTTATCATCTGTAACAGTTACCTCCTTGGCATCTTCCTCTTGCAAATCTTTTGAATCGGCAACCGGAAGATTCTTTTCATCAGAAGGCACCTGTACTTCAAGTTCTGCAATGCGAGCTTTCATTGTTTCACGCTCTTCTGTCAGTTCAACAATTGTCTTATCTTTCTCTGCAATGGATGCAGTAAGCCTGCCAATCTCTTCATTTTTCTCTGCAAGCATACATTCCAATGTCTTTCGGGCATCTTCTTCTGTAACAAGACCACATTCGGAAATAGGGATGAGTTGAATCATCCCTCTATTAATCCGAATGCGTTGCTCTTTAAGTACATTGGTTACATCCTTATCGTTACCTCTAAGTATGTAATCCATAATCCTACGCTTTAGTTATTGCAGTCTTCAATGCGGCCAAATCCCCATAAGCGAAAGCCCACGGCATATAAATCGGGAAGATAACTTCTTCTTGTGCCATCAGCACAACCTCATTGCAAAGCTTGGTCTCCACATCTTCAGCCCATTCAAGTGTCAAAGTGGTATAATCAACCAAATTTGCGGCTTGGTTAAAGTCACCTAAAAGATACTTACCTGGAAGAATACCACCATACTCGATAATCGGACGACCGGCAATATATTTCACCCCATCAACCATTTTAACGATACCAAGATTACGTCCTGTCGTATCTTTTTCTGATTCCATACCGTTAACAGTCATTGGATTAAGAATAATAGCATTCGGAAAATACTGGGCATATGTCATTGCGGCGAAAGCTGTTTTCACTACATCTTCAGAGTTGGGTTCCTCAATGTTCTTAAAGCCGGCTTCATGAACACTGAATGTCATTTTATCCGTAGCCGTTTCAGCACCGGAGAACGCGACACCAGGAATAAGGATACGACCATCTTCCATTTTCACAAGAGCGTGTGTTTTGTTCAGTTCTGTAAGAACAGCGGCGCCAGCGAACGTGATACTCATTCCATCAAGAATCAAATCCTGTGGTTCTGCAAACTCTACAATCACATCCTTATCACCGTTATATCCGGTAATAGCTTTTACAGCACCGGCGGCACCTGTAACAATGGCTGTACTGATAATCTTCTCTACAGAAGTCACCCCAGTATTATTAATAATACCAAGCAAATTCTCACCATTACCGTCACCAAACAAGATGTTCCAGTCTTCTGCCATCCAAACAGCTTCAGGAAGCATGTTCAAGATGTAGGAACGAATGTACACTCTTGATTTCAACATACGTTTTGAGATACGGATATGAGTACCAAGGCGCTTAGTTCCTGTCTGTATCTCTTTTACCTTGATACTTGATTCCGGTAAACGACCGTTCTCTGTTACAAAACGGGCATTGCGGTTGAAAGCATATACTTGCGCATAGGCGAGTTGAGGATATGCAGGATCAGCTGTCAGCGTCGTTAATACATCACGCATATGCAACTTCTTGTTGGCAACCTGAGTCACAACACGTTTCTGTTGTTGAGTAATCAACAAATCACCGGTGTAATTGTCAGTCATGGAAACGACATCTTTCAAGGAGAAGCCGTCAAATTCTCCTGATTTGCGTGTTTTTCCTTCTGCGAAATCTCTGAATTTTTCAGAATCAAGCATCTCGTTCAACTTCTCATCGAACTTGTTGATAGTATCCATAGAAAGACCTTTCTGCTTCATTTTCTCGATACTTTCACCAAGAGTTTTAACTTGTTCTACAAGTTGCTCGTTGTCCTTTACCAATTGCTGGAACTTTTCTCCATCATAGGCTTTCAATAGATTATTGATATCACCAAACTGTTTCGTTACCTCCTCCGGTGAGGCAAATCCTTCAAGTGACTTGTTAACTACTTCACACATCATGCCGACGATGTTTTCCATGAAAGTTTTCTGTTCTGCCGGCAGACCGTCTGTTTTCAGATTAAAATCTGATACTGTAAATTTTTTAGGCATAAAATTTAAATTTTAAGTTATTTATTCTCGAAACAGCTATTCAAACTCTTGAAATCGAGTAAAGTGCCATTATCAGCGGCTTTAATCGTTACTTCATCGTTCCCATTTTCCCCGTCATTCTTTTCTTGAGTGTCAACAGACGGCTCATTTTTTCCGGTGGTATCTTCAGAAGTGTTTTGCAGAATAGCATTCGAACGATATACTTTTCCCCAACAGTGGGGACATCTTACATAATTCATAAGGTCTTGTAGACCCTTTTGAGTAAATTCTTTCTTTTCTGACTTGACAGAATCAATAAGAGAAATTACTTGGGTTCTAATCTCCGGAGTGAGCTTCTCCATTTCTTCCCTTACAATGTCCTGTGTTATCCATCTCTGATAATCAGCAGCATAGTCCAATACCTGCTGGGCAAAGGTATGCTCCGTTTCTGCATCATAATCAAATTGATGACCACAATGAGGACACGAGACAACGGCACCACCGTTGAGGCTCTTCAGTAATAAACTTAATTCCATATCGTAACCTTTTAAACGCTCATCACTATATCCATGCTGCAAGAACGCTTTACGAACGAAATCAACAGCCTCCTTTACCTGGTCGGCAGTAGCAGACTTAATATTCACAAGGAAAGTCTGGGGATTACTCCCCCAACTTGTCAATGTTGAATATTCCATCATACGCCATTCAAGCACTTTACAGGGATCAACAGAATCTCTTTTAATGGCCTTGACCCCAATAGAATGTTCAAGTGTTCTGCCATTCTCTGCAAACAGTTTATAATCAGCTAACGTATCACGGCCAATCTGTTTTTCAAGATTTAACTGACCGACCATAACCAAATTACCTTCTGTTTCCTTACCACTCAACGGAACACCTAACAACTGGTCTGTACGATGATTCAGGAACCAACGCATCCGACCAATATTTTCTTTCAATGTTTTATTGAATGAGCCGGGCATAGATATGTCATTTTGTGAGTCCTTCACACCGATACCGTTCACCGCAACGGTAACGATACCCTTCTCATCAACATCATTTGCCTTTGTCTTGTACTGAAGGCTTTTGATTTTCTCTTCCATCTTTTTCATCTCCACTTTTAGTGTTAAAAACTCGATTTACTTTATCCAGTTCCTCATCTGACATATCAAATTTCAATTTGTCAAACAAGGGATTTTCTATCATACTTTCGCCTATTTGGGCACGCCAGTCATTGAGTGTTATAAGCCCACATGAGAATTGTTCACGACAACGTTTATTTATATTTGTCTTTACGTCCTCGGATTCTTTCAATCCTTCCTGCAAACAATCAACATCAGAGAAATCACAATCCAAATAATATCCCCCTCCTTCAAGACCAAGGAAAGCTGTAAAATCCTTGCAGAATTGTTTGGCCATAGGAATAACAGTTGAACAATATACGCTCTTTTCAGCAGTAGCCTGATTGCTAAATGTGGACTGGTCTTTTCGCGGAACAAGAACGGCAGGGATGCCGTATGCCCCTGCAATATTTATTGCATCAGCCAAAGTCTCTTCAAACGGCTGTAACTCTGCAATAGAAAGATTAGTACGAACAAAGTCAATGTCTGCATCTGAAATACCATAAGGTACCTGGCCCTTCCTTACACCATACTTCTCAAAATTTTGCTTCAAAAGTTGTTCCTTTTCATCGTCAGTCAACGCTATTGAACCGGTAGCATCAGTTTTCTTACTTACAATAAAGCCCAATCCACCCCGCTTTACATAAATCACATTTCTAGCTTCATATACAGCTATTAGATTTGACATTGGCTTATTTTGGGAAGCAAGACGACTTTTGGACTTCAAGAACATAGCCCCTGAATAGAACTCTGCACTTCCGTCTCTATCATGCCATATTTGGTATGGAGGAATTTCCAAACTACCATTCCAACCATACTCCAAACGATAGCTACGAATAATATCTTCTGTTTGGGCAATGCCAAACAATGGCATATTCCCGTAAACAGGTTCTACAATAGTCTTATCAGAAGGTAGCACCCAATAATTATCGCAATATCTCCATTTTTCAGCTGTAGAAAAGACATCAGGCATAGCGGCACGAATAAAGCTATTCCCTGTACACAATTTATAAATATGGTGCTGATAAATCAATTCTTTCCAACGCATCAAACAATTAGGACGGCTAAGTATGCCATTCATTCGTCTGTTTGCCCATACTACACTATCATCCTTAGTTTTCTTCAATTGAAAATTAGCACCTGCAATTCGCGATGCAATATAATCGATCGGAAAAAAGACTTCAGGTATCGTACTGAATAGCGTTAGATAGTTACTGCCCGCTACAATAGGACTAGTAAGGTCCTCAATGTATGCAACTGACCATTTTTCAGCCTTGCCACTTTGAGTATCTATATCCTTATTTTCAGATGAAGTAACTATTTCAACTTCACCTTTAGTCTTAGATTTCTTTCCAAATAGATTATCAAAAAAAATATTCATTGGGTTCCTTTTTGAGCAAAACTAAGTAAAAAGGAAAACCGTTTTCCAAAACACTAAAATCTTGAAATTACGAAAGCATAACATCAACAATATAACATTCTTATTTTCAATCATATATAACGTAATTCAATTCAAACCTAATTTTACAACGAACTGTACTAGCCCACTCAAAACAGCACTGGCCTCTTTTGTTTCACTATCTTTATTATAGTCCATCAGGTTATTCATGAAGGCAACATATTCCGTATCAGATTCTACTTTTGATGCAGAAAAAAGAATACTATTTTTCACATAATCAGATGTTGCAGCAATACGCTTATCTACATCCGGAAACTCTTTCATTACACGAATCTCCTTGTTTGTACTAGAACGGAGTTCCCGGATAAAAGGGAAATAAGCATCCGTACATTCAATTACACATGAATCAGATTCATGGGACAAAATAGAAGAACGTATATCTTCTGTTGAAGTAGTATCCATAAATACGACATCAACAACATGCCATTTATTTCCACATCTAAACGCTTGTATAAGAACAAATTTCCCATTAACATTCGGCATCACATATAGAATCTTCTTAGTGTATTTACATTCGGTATCTGGATTGAAGAAATTAATAGTGCCATTACAAGCATACAAGTTTCTTTTTCGCCGGTTACTAAACTCTATATACTGCTCACTACACAAATCCACAACGACATATCGGAACGTATCAGACAGGTGCCCGTGCTCCTCATAAGTCTGCAAGGTAGTTTTATTCTTGACCTTAGTTTTAAGAATGGCACCGTTAGCATCTTTCTGTACGCTCATGTAGTCCTCAATAGATACCGAACATGATTCGTCAATGTATATCTCTATACCGGGAACAGTACAATCAAAAATGGCATTAATAAACTCACCGGTCATTGCAACACTCGGATTCTTGTTGCCTACCTTATCCTCAATCTCAAACCCTTCTTTCTGTAATGTGTCTATGAATAAGTCCATCCAGGAACGCTTCTCATCGTCAATGCTGTTTGCCGCTTTCGTTGAAGCATCACCATGTACATATAACCTATCAGAATATTGGATAGATTTCAGATACTTTGCAACAAGTTTGGAAGCTTTCTTTACAGTATTGTTGGGGCTTTCAGCGCACGTTTCATGGAATTGCCAAACCTTGGTACCAGTTGTGAAATCGACCTGCCAATATGATATGCTGATATACGGAAGCACGTTGTTATCGACAGAGATATGAATAGGTAAGTCCGGAACATACTTATGCTCACCGGAATGTTTGCCACGATTGAAAGAACCGAAGAACTCGCTACCGGTACGAATGACACCCCACTCTCCCAATGCGTACACATTGTAATAGTCCGGGTCGTGAACTCTATCATACTCAAAATCGGCAACACATTGCTCATCATAGAATCCATACGTACCGTCAGGACTCCCGACAACCCAAAAATTATTCAAATAGGTAGATTGGATAATAACTGTATTAGGTGCCTGTTCCCCGATTTGCTTAGTTCGAAGATTAAGTATTTGCCTGGGTGCATTCTTCTTTACGGATTTGACCTTGGTAAGTTCTTCCGGCAACTCTTTGCCGGCAATGGTAACAGTCATCGGTACATCATGCCATTTATCTTTATCAATAAACTCTTTCTTTATCCAATGGCTTTCACTAATCGGGTTGAAGGTACAAATAATCTGCTGCCCTTTCTTACCACGCAAACGCTTACGTAGCTGCTTGAAATCCGGATGCTCGAACTCTGACCATTCCTCTAACTGAACTCGCTTATAGTTAGAGATACCTTTTATCTTCTCCGGATCGTCAAGACCGGAGAAATCTATCTTCGCACCATTTACCAGACATTTAATAGTATTCTGTTGAAATTTGAACAAATGGGAGATGCCAAGACCGATCGCAGCGACCTTATAATCTTCATAAATGGTTTTGAGAATAGAAGCTCCTACCTTACGCATGACAAGAGTGTTCTCACCATCCTGTAATGTCTGTATCAGTATTGTTTGTGCCACACTATACGACTTACCGGAAGATGAACCTCCATAGAGAATGATAAAACGGATAGTCTCATCATTCAAGTACTTCAATAGATAGAATCCGTTAGGATTTAGCTTCTTATAATTTATAACCATATTGTTCTAAAAGTAAGGTTTCTCCGTAGGGTGAATACCGGATTTTGCAGTTCAAATTGTTCTATTCTTCCGAATTCTCATTATCTTCAAAGCCGATACGAAGTTCACCGACTTTATTTCCGTCTCCACCTTTGATATTGACATTCTTATCGGCTTCCCATCCATTCCAGGCACCAAGCAAACGAGCGGCTTCTGTTTTACCGTTGAACTCATAGACAACTTCTCCTCTCTTATTCTGAATCTTCTTCAATGCATTGCGTGTACGCTTTGGAAGCTGCGATGGACTTTTCATCTTTACCTTACCTGTTAGCTCATCGACAATATACAAGTCATTAGGATCAGAAGTTATGATATCCATCAGCACACGTTCCACAGTCTCACGTTTAACTTCAGATTCTTTCGCCCTCTTTTCTCTTATCTCTTTTATCCTTGATGTAACCTTGATGTTCTGCATAAGGGCATGAGCATTGCGCCAAACGCTCTCCTGCTTCATCTTAGTGCAGTCGTAAGCCATCCGGTATGCTTCACTTGCGTTGCCATCAATATCAACGTAATATTGACAGAACTTCTCTTGTTTCAATGTTAATACATTCTCTCTACTCATAGCTTCAAATTATTAAATTCCTGCATGAAGAAACAATGATAGTTACTCAACATGCAGGAATAAATTAGAATGGTTGTACATTCAAAGGATTTCTATTTCTCCGCCCCCGCATTTTTTTGAGAATTATCCTCTCTCCGCATGGCGAATACCTTTTTTACTCCGTCCTCGACTGACGTATAGGACAAAGGTACTAAATAGATATCCTGGTTCACCGATTGCTCCAAATTGTCAAAATCTCGTTTTTTATTAATCAACTCTATTTCAAGCGGTTTGTAGTATTTTACTAAAGATGCAAAATACATAGTAGTCACAGGTTGGACGTTACAAATATTGATAAGCTGCCGGTTACAGCCCACCGCATAAATAAGCCCTTCGACGACATCATCTATGTAAGTGAAGCACCGGATATTCTGACCACAATTGTATAAAGACACGTTTTCCTTTTCTATCAGGAACCAGAGAAGAGTTCTTTTTCGCGGATTAGGTCCATATACATTATGCAGCCGGCACCCGGTCGCAGCCTTACAATAGATAGATGCATACTGTTCATCGAAATACTTGCTTATTCCATACATGGAAGTGGTATTCTCCGGATTCGCCGTTGACGAACTGGCGTATACTAACTTCACATGATACTGGTTACATGCATCAGCTACTCGCATGAAAGTATCAATGTTATCCTTCCTGATCTGTTCCAGGTTTCCATTAAACACACTAGTTTGCGCCGCCAAATGGAACACACAATCAATACCCCCATTTTTCAGGAGCTCACATACTTTTGTGGCTTCAATACCAGACTTTCGATCAAGTCCTATGACTTCGACATCCCTTTTAGCTAATTCTCGGCAAAGGGCTTTACCAATAAATCCCTCACTGCCGGTTACAATCATTTTTCTCATCATCACAAAAACTAAAGGTGCATCTTGTTTAAAGACACACCTAGGTTCAACATAAAATCCTAAAGATTAAATCTTATTTTTGAAAATACTCCCTACACTTAAAACCCTTTCTAGGAGTAAAGTCTTTAAATTCACAGCTTCTAAACACCCACTTCTTATCAGCCCATCCGGCTAAATCCTTTTGCCATTGAGGAATAATTTGACGTGGATTATTCAAATCCCTATAAGGCTGGCAATGCGGTAAGAACCGACCGCCTTTGTTCTTCCAATGATTGACACGCTCAAACGATTCTTTGAAGTCACTGAGCAGGATACAATAAAAGAAGTATTCGCCTTTGTACCCGTACTTGTCAATCAAAGCTGTGGCACGCTCACATTCGGCAATCTGTCCCGGTGTGTCACAGCCGAACCGTATGCGCTTCATCCACTTTACTCTTGCCAGTAGCCGGGCGATGTCGTCTGTTACCAAGCGAGCATCTAAGCCCTGATTGAAGTCTACTCGTACGCCCATGGAGACAATCTTTTCAATCTGTTGTAATCCATAATCGGATGCAAGTACATTGTTATCCATGAGTATTACGTTCTTTCGCCCGGCAGATACTTCTTCTATATCCATGTATGGAGTTATGTTGCCTTCTTTGGCAGGAACGACACACCATTTGCAACGATTAGGACAGCCACGGGTAAGGAAGCCATAAGCCAGATTCTTATCAATATTATACAGGTTATAGTCGGGAACTATTTTATCAACTTCTACTGGAAGAACCTTGCTTATGTCATACCCTGTACCACCTTTCTCAACCTGATTGGTATTGATGTAATAGCCATAATCTGGAGTAAAGGAGAATACCTTTGCCGAATAAACTTTATCGTATGAGCACAAAGGGTTATACCATTCCACATTGTCGCCTCTTGCCTTGTGCCATGCACTTATCTTCATCAAAGCTAGATTAGGATAATTACTGTCAACTGCTAATATTCCGATGTTCATTACTAAAACAGTTATACTCCAATTATCTCATCATTGATACGAAATATGCTATCACTCACAAAATCGTATATCTTATACATAAGTTCCGGTTCTTCCTTTTTCGGAGAATAAACCATCACCTTTTTACCTGCACCTTTCATCCAACCCGCTTCTGTGTTAGCAGACCGACCACAAGGGAGAACCATAACGCAGACATCAGCCCACTGCATACCGTTGAAATCCGAATCAAAACCTTTCTGCGCAATTGGGTGATTAAGCGCTTCTCTATATTGCTCTGTTGTCCAGTTCTGCCAATCAGGATCTATATCAGACCATTGGAAACCACCATTACCATGTGGGGGATTCTTAAAATCGTAAACCTCATGTCCTAAATCACGGAGAATATCTACAACGTCCTGTTGAAATACATTTCTCCAACTACTTGCTACATAAATTTTTGCCATATTATTTTAAATTGTTACTTTTGGATGTCGTTTGCACGGTGCAAGCGACTTAATTTTATTTTTATGAAAAACATAATTTTAAAAGGACTCCTATAGCTTTACTACCGTGGGGCTATATGGATGTCCAAAATCAATTAGACGGTAGGATGGGAAGCATTTTTCAATCTCGTAAGTGACAGTTATTAGTTAATTGAATACGTGACAGAGTGTGTACCCATCTAAAATAAACAGGAGGCGGCTTTGCAACCCGCCTTTTGCTTTTATTCATTACAGACTGTATTTTGAGTGTTATTTAGAATATTGTTGACTCTTTGTGCAAGTTCCGGTTCCAAACGCACCAATCGGACAATCATCACAATAAAAGGTTACACTTCTATAATCTGCGCCACTTCCACATGGATGTTCACTAAGCTCCATAACTTTATCATTAAGAAGCTGTACTTCTTCTTTGAGCTTATTTACCTCACTAATAGGGGTCAAAGCTCTATATTCTTGTTCTGTTAATATGTATTGCATAATTTATTCCTTTCTGTTATTTTATTCCTCCAATAGTTTTAGCAGTGATTTTTTATACTCGTCTATTTCCTTAATAGCATCTTCTTGACCTGATTTTGCATCATTTATCATTAAATCTGCTACTCCCTCCATTATTTCATCCTTATGCCTATTCAGATATTTGATAAAGTATTCCTGCATCAAATCAGTATCCATATTTGCTATATCCGAATATGTGTCTCCACTTCCATAACTGCCAGAAAAAGAAAAATAACAAAGATTACTTATATTCATACTCTGAATACTCTCCCTTCTGCCAAATCCATCTGTATGCTTATCTATTCCACTATTGCTATGGCTTTGAAACTCTTCTCTGATTTTAGGGAGAGTTTCTTTAATAAACTTTTTCAGTTTTCTGCCAGTAGTGATTAACTTACTTAATTCTTTTGCTGTCATCATCAGTCTCCTTTCTTTTTAATCCGTTCTAGTACATCTCTGTTGGCTTCCAATATTTCATCGAAAGACAGAATAGGCATCCAACATATAACCTTAATATCATCCTTTTCGACACTTTTCCTAAATATGATATATCACTATCAGTAGTCCATATACCATTTTCATACGTGAATACATCTATATGCTTACGTGATTCAGCTTCTCTATCATCGTATTTATAGTAATATAAAAATCCGACTAAAACACGCTACTCTTCATCTGGTAATCGTTCTTCTACTCTTATCCATGGAGATTGCTTTTTCTGCCACTCAACACCAGACGCAAAAACTTTACGCATATATGTTTCAACCACATGCGGCTGATTGATGCGATTTGCTAATTGAGCTACCAATGATTTAAAATTCATATCTATCTTGTTTTGAGCCTAATTAGGCTACATCGTTAATACTAATTTCTCCTTTCAAAACTCGTTCTACCTGCCTGTCGATTATCTCTTGAAACTCTATCTGACAGATAAGCGAGCAATCCGGTATAATCTCTTCTACTGGGTCACCTCGCCATGTTGGGAGTTCGTCAAGGAAGATTCGTCCGTCTTTATCTTTTAGACAAGTTGCACCTACATCACGTTCAATCTGCGCCACCTCGTTAAATACATCCGGGAAGTCCTTTCGTATCTTATTCCAGTAGCCCATTCCGCCTTTCACGCAACCGATACAATTGTTGTTATTATAGCCCATCTTGTACATAGCGGGGATTTCAATACCGGCTTTCCAAAGCATTCCCATTGCATCCTGCTTCGTAATCTGCTTTTCAATAAGCGGGAATAGTGGCTTTGTGTCCGGGTACTGCTGTTTTAATCGGATAGCCCGGTTAATCTCTTTCGGGTCATAATCGAAACCCCAAACTTGACCGTCCCAGTGCTGCAATTCTTTTTCCAACTTGTAGCGGACTTTCTTTTTCAGTTCAAGAGTACAGGCGGCACCATGCGCGCCGTTGATATACCCCTTTCGCAACACATCAGACACACAGGTGTACTTGTCGCTTCGGATAATGTGGATAGATTGATTGTACCACTTTTCACAATCTGCCAAGAATCTAGTGTTATCGGGATGACCGGAACCAGTTTCAATATAGTAGATATGCACATCATCGTATAGGCTTAATGCTATCTTACAAGCAACTGCGGATGTAGCACCGCAACTGAACCATGCTATTATCATTTGATTCCTTTCTAATTTTATTTTAATTATTTTTTTGCAATATCATTCCAAAAAGCAACGCCTTCAGGAGTATTATTAAAAGGGAATGAAATAGTTAGAAACCAATGAAAACAGCAATCAACATCTAACAAATTGTTCATCCGCTCTTCATTTGTCATTGAGAAGTCAGGACACTCAATATTAAATGTCTCATTTGCTCTTTCTGTATTATATTTCCATTGATTGAAAATACCTAGTCTTTCTAATTTTGCTATTTTTTCATTCCTCTTCATATTGATTGACTTTTAGTTCTTTACATCTATAAAGGTAATCATTATTGACAAGTTTTACAAACAGAACATTCGCCAATTTAACGCCATTTTATGCTGCAACTGACCCTAGTTCACGTAACTTTTTACTAATACATTCACAGAGAACACGTGCCATGTTAACTTCGACTGCATTCCCTATGAATTTCTTTTGGTCAGCCTGTGTACCAATTAACACATAGTTTTCTGGAAATCCCATGATACGCTTTAGTTCAGGTATGCGTAGCATTCGCATTTTAATATCAATTATCCCGTATAAGCCCATGAACTCTTTTATTTTTTTTGTCATAGGGCTGTCGGTATCATAAATCTCGATTACTACATGTCCAGTTTCAGTTGCGATCAAATAAGGCGGCATTTTATCCATACGTGCTATGAGAGTGAAGCATGGATTATCAACGGAACCACCTGCACTATTAAATTGAGGGTTCATTAGGTAGTGCCACTTTCTATTTGCAGTGACTGTTTGTGCGGGCTCTTCTATGCTACTACCAACGTTGGAGAAGTTTGTATTCATAATCCACGGCTTGCAGCTAACAAGATTGTACTTAGGATTGGCGGTAATACATCCAAGCGGCTTTTCTGTAGATGAAGGTTTGCTGTTTCCATATTGCTGGTCTATGAAATATGGAGAAACGAGAGATAACCGATCCTTCGTTGTTACGGTTGCAGACGGTTCATTTATTGAGCGGTTAAATCCGTTACCGTAATGGGCTGATACAAACGCATGATGGTCTTTGCATGTAATTGTTCCGGCTGGTTCATTAATAGAAACATTCTTGCTTTCGGGGTGTCCACTGAACTGTTTTGAAAGAAAGCATACCTGCGCAACTCCCAGTCTGTTTTGCGTAGCTACTACCGGGCATGGTTCGTCAATCCCAGGGGCATTATATTTTCCAGTCCGGCTCATGGAATTATATTTGATAAGAAAAGCATCTTTGCCCCCGGCTACAAATTTTATCAGGCCGGCATAGATACGTTCCATTGTCTTTTCAGCAAGTGGCTTCTCACGAAAAATACTTGTTCCTTCATCGGAAAAATCCAGTATCTCTTTAACCGGGCGCCACTTTTCCAAACGACCAAACATATCTTGTTTACCGTTTTTACAGTGAGTGGGTTGTGGAAATACTATCGGTAATCCATTTTTGGCAAATATACCAAAGAAGCGTTTTCGAGTAGTATATGCACCATAGTCGGCAGCATTGAGAATACGGAAATCAAAGTTGTAGCCATACTTTCTTACGTTGCGTACCCATCTTTGATATAGTCTACCTTTATCCATGCTGATAGGCTTTCCGTTTTCGTCCATATCACCCCAACTCATAAATTCTTCAACGTTTTCAATCTGAATGTAATCCGGGCAAATAGCTTCAATGTACCGGAAAAGATGTTCAGCAAGTGTGCGACTATCAGCGTCCCGAGGTTGCCCACCTTTTGCTTTGGAGAAGTTCGTACATTCCAGGCTCGCCCAAAGAACGACCGCTGCACCCGGATATTGAGCCTTACATTTGGCAAGATGTTCAATTAGCGGGGAAAGTTCCAGCGTGCGAATATCTTCCGTAAAATGCAATGCATCCGGATGATTGGCCGCATGGCTTGCAATGGCGTTGGCATCGTGATTGACGCAGGCTATTACTTTAGCACACTGTTTACCATCAATTCTTGCAGATTCCACTCCTGTCGAGGTTCCACCTGCTCCACAAAACAGGTCAATATATAATAAATTTATACTACTCATTTCTTTTCTTCAAATTTCTTTGATTATTGATTTCAGACATACACATGCGGCACCAAGAAGTCAATAAATGATATTCCTTACCCTTTCTCACTACTATACGATTGTAGAACCGGTTCAAGTAGAAGTAATTTCCGCAGTGTGTACATTTTTTCATCTCACGTCCTGAAGCATCTATAATACGATTGCGAGGTTTGCGATGAATAAGAGTACAGTTTTTACACTCACCATCAGTTCCACGATGCCGCCGGCAATGTGATAAGGATTTTGCCCCACATTTAGCAAACACCCTACAATCTCTACGAGGTATTGATTGATACACATTCATGGCTTCCTCGCATTCAAGAATTTATTTACTACACGAGAAAGTACATCCTCATTCTCTGGCATCAGCCATTCTTTCGCAACGTTCCAAGCAATACTCATAGTTGGATTGAAGTTATCCTTCCTGACAGTGTGGTGAGACAAACGCCCTTCAGTGGGTTTCAAATCCTTATCATGTAAGATACACAGTCCATTTTCGAAGAAAGCACAAAACTCTTTGCCGGAAACAGGTTGAATCATCGGAATAGCAATATTAATAACCCCTAAGAATATACCAGCAGCCCAGTTTGTCAGTGCTAACCTGTCGGCATAACCAGCATCTATAATTCGTTCAATATCATCAGGAGTACCTAAACATGGCGTATGACATTGTTGTTTACAAACACTGCATGAGCATTGTACAGGTACACGACCTGAAGCCCTCATTACCCTTTGTAATGAGGTTTCTTTTGATAATTCTCTCATAGTAAATTATTTGAGATACTACAGATTATTAAACATCGCCCCACAGCTTTACTGCAAGGTCATAATTTTTTTTAGCCTCTTTTACTGCTTTATTGGCATAAGCCATAGCGTATGTATGCTCGCGTCGGTACTTACCGGACTTCAATCCTTCGTGATATTCTTTTGCTTGTTCCAACTTATGTTCATAGAAATCTATACTTTCCGGCATGGACAAGTTTATCGTATTAGCCCTTTTTTCCCAATACTTCGCAACTCTTTCATGTTCGGCAGCCTTATCGCTAAACTCAACGCTTTTCCCCATGTTATTCCAGGCATCATCTATCATTTTGCGATGTCCTCGTTCGCTATGGTGTCCAACTTTGATAGGCTCACCCAAAGAAAGGAAATCGCGATGTTTATTTGATTTCTGAAAATACTCATTACTTTTTTGTACTGCCGATGACGCCCATTCATGCCTGCGTTCCGCTCTTTGCTTAGCCCATTCTTGAACATTAAAGCCGTCAGCTCTAACGATGGAGTAATAGTAAAACCCATCTTTCTCGAAGATTAGGTTAAATACTATACTTTCGTTCTCCTTACCATACTTGGTGGTAACCTCAATAGTTTCACCTTTTTCGTGCTTCTCATCACACTTTGCCAAAAATACATTTGGCGCAAATTTGTAATACGTGTTCATTGTTTTAATTAAATTGGTTTAACTTATATGAAAAATGAGAAACCACAGCTACTTAGCCGTGGTTTCATCATTAAATAACTTTGGTTGACTGGGTTGAACCAAATCATCGAATAAACCAGGAACACGAGGTTGTAACGCCTTGTATTCTTCCTGAAAGAATTCTTCTTTGGTTCTCCCATGTTTTTTACCCTTTCGTGTATGTACATCGAAAGTGTAATCTGGAATAGGAATAGGATAACGCCTGACATCATTTATCCACTTTTCTATATCAATATCCTTTCTATCATAGATGAAGTTTTGCAAATGATCCGCATCACGATTCTTTCTACATTCACAAAGGAGAATAACAGCTTTACTGACAAATATCCTCCCTTTGGGTTCAGTAGCAGTCTTGTTTACCAGCTCATGCCCCTGCCACAATGCTTCTATCTCTTTAGTAATGATTCCATAGCAATCTTCAGCACTAATGGTAAACAGACGCTTCCACACATAGTCGCGGTACCCACTCGCCCAAAGTTCCAATGCAAAAAAGCCGGCTACCCCGGTGTCGGCTCGCCTAATGGCTTTCTGCATTGCAGAACTCACCTCAAAGAAATCATATCCGCAAACTGTTCTTATAATCATAATTCTAATTTAATGGTTTGACTTTTAGTTTATTACATCAGTAAAATTAGCTAAAAAAGGCGAATATGACAAACAGAATGGACGCCATTTAAACGCCTTTTTTACAGACTATTAGAATTTGAATTTGCATGATATATTATATTGAACGAGCTGCTTTGTTTTGTCTTTCCCATTAGTGGTTGCACTCTTTAGCAAAATACTATCACCAAAATTCTTTTTGATAAAGAGGATAGATTTACGTTCCTCTTCCTGATTCCTTATAGAAGCAAGCCCACCAGCGTTTACAAAAGTGTTCTTTTGCTCAAAATTATACCGCAAATCGGTTAAAACCTTACGTTCTTTGTACTTCATGTAACAAGAAATCCAAAAATCTTCCTTCAAACGTATTTCCTCATTCCACCAAGTGTTTTTGTTATAGATTACTCCATAACTGCAACCGGTTATCATTTTCGAAAGAGAAAGAAAAGCGGATTCATCATACATTACCGGCGATATCCGAGCGGTGAAGCCAAACAGATGTACATCCATCATACTGGCCATCTCAAATAATGACTGAATGATATTGGTTATCTTATCTTTATCCTTTATCCGGCTAGGTTCTCCTTTTTCCACATAAATAGGTTTGCAAGCATGGACATCATCATCAAGCATGAAAAGTTCTCCAAAATGCTTTGCCATCCAGTTACGTTTCGGGATGAGGCCCATAACATCGTCAGGATGAGTAACAATTTCACATTCCGGGTTAAATTGTTGATATAAGTCAGCTTGACTTTCAGCAACGCAAATGATAGGATCGTTCACCAACTTTTTAGCGAACACCCGGTCATGGCGCTTATGACTTGGTATTACTATTTTGCAAGGCATGGCGAACGTCTTTTATGTCGATTACATTACTCTTACTTACTTTCCCGGTCTTGTACGACTTCATGTGCTGCATATCCAGCCTTTCACGAAGCCAATTACTATCTACCTCATTACTTGAGGTGATGATAAACAACTCATGTTTTTCGTCATACTTTGGAATGAGAGGATAAATGGCTGTATCATCCGTGATGGCATCGAAGCGCTCTTTAAATTCATCCTCTTTCTTCTCCGGGGCAAATTCGATGCCCCAATCTTGGAGTTCCGCCTTATTCCACTCGTTTTCCATAACGTCCAAATCATTCTCACCAAAATTGACATTATCTTTAGTGGCATATTCCCTCAACTTCTTAACGGGGGTATCAGGTGCCAGAATTTTACAAGGCAGTTCTTTATAACCTAACTCCTTGCAAGCTCGCAAACGTAAATTACCACAAACAACAATATATCTGCCATCATTGTAGGGAAAAACTATAAGTTCTCGAAGTTCAAGCATCTCTGGCGAATCCTGAATGCTTTTCTTCATCGCTTCAAAGCGGTAATCACGAAAAAAACGTGGATTTTTCGGCAATCCCGTGAGCTGCCCCTTATTAAAATCAAGTAGGCAGACTTGAATAATCTCTGTCATAACTAACTATATTAAAATCAACAACACAAAATCAACAACACAAACAGTCAGTAACAACACCTAATCATTTTTTCTATCATCGAACTCTATCTTATCTTTGATAAGCTGTTCAATGTCCTCACAACCAAATCTTTTTAAATAGGCAACAAGGTAAATTATCATCTCGGCTGCCAATTCTTCATCTTCCGAATATTTAGGAAGATTATCACTCCTATATTTAGAAGCAATATCGAATTTTCTCCAAACGGCTTCAATTCTTATGCTAAACGCTTTTCTTGAGCTATGCTCATTCATCTTAAAGCGCTTCCTCATGATATTCAAGCATCTCTGGGCAAACCTATTCAATGTTATCATATCGATCGGGTTAAATTGTTAGACTAAGAATAATCTCACACTATTTAATAAAGGCGGTGGTCTGTTTTTATACAAATACATATCCATTCTTATTTAGATTAAATAGCTTCCATCAAATCAAATAGCGTCGGTGCATTCACTTCAATTTCAGCTTCATGCAAGTATGAAAGGCTGTCTTTCCAATAGTCATAATTCAACTCGGTAGAGAGCCCTTTACGCCCCAATCTAATAGCACAGTAAGGAACAGTACCGATACCGCCAAATGGGTCGAATACCAAGTCTCCTTTATTTGAATACCGTTCAATCAACCTCTCAACAATATCAAGCTGAAGAGGACAAATATGATTTTGACGTTTTTTCTGTGACTGCTTGGTATTGAGTGTACGCATCCGGGTAACGTCATCCCAAATCCAAGGTTTCTTACTTACAGGATCTACGGCCATAAATGTTTTTGGTAGTTTACCGTAAACTTCTAATTCTTCAGCGAAAGCAACATGTTCTTCATAATTGTATATATGTTCACGCTCATAGTTTCTAAACAAATGGCGTATCTTGTCAATACCGGCAACTTTCATATCTTCATAGCTTAACAAAGTATTACCTGAAGATTTCCAACTTGCATGAGCATCTATTTGCCAGCGGGCTAACGAATATTCATTCTTATTCTTGGTTACTGGCAAATCTGCATAGGCACGTGAAGTATCAGAAGGCAGTTTACGGAAAAGAAGCACATATTCAGGGCAACCAATACCCATCTTAGAACCATCTTTGCACATCTCTGTATAGCCAAGGCGGTAGGTCTGGTTATTCTCCCTTACCACATCGGTATCTACTGTGATACGCCCCATGTAGCGGAATCCGTGTTTCATGTAGTGAAATACCGTCATTTCGGAGAACGGGTCGATGGTGGGCATACCGTCACCTGTGGCATTACCGAACAATACACGGTCTTTCACATGGATGCAAGCCAGCCGCCCAGGCTTCAATATCCGCATCAGTTCTGGTGTGAGGTAGTCCATCTGCTCGAAGAACTTGTCGTTGCTTTCATTATGCCCGAAATCGTTATAGGTCGGCGTATATTCGTAATGATTGGAAAAAGGGATGCTGGTTACAACCAAATCCACCGAGTTGCTTTCCATTTTCTGACACTCCAAAACATTGTCGTTATTGATGGCTTTCCACAGTTTACCGGATTTTTCTTCACGGCTGGCAAACATCCAGCGCATCATCTTCTCCTCTGCCTGCAAACCGAACAGACCGTTCTCACGGACGATATCAGTCATTTTAGAAACCATTTCACGATGCTGCGCCCATTTCTGCATAAAGCTTTTGAATATCTCTCCTTCACTTTCTGCATAGACCAAGTAAAGGTCTACAGGATGTTTTTGCATGAAACGGTAGATACGGGCTATCGCCTGAAACTTGTCATTGAACCGGTAGTCGATGAACATGATAGCCTTATGACAATGGTACTGGAAGTTCAAACCCTCACCAAGCATTTCAGGCTTTGCGGCCAGGTATTTCAATCTCCCGTTTTTGAAGTCCGCTATCACCTTGTCGGCTTCCTCATCATCCTGCGAGCCATAAACAGCTTTGCAACCGGGGATAGCCTTGCAAAGGGCTTCCCGCTCACTCTCAAGGTCATGCCACAAAAGGAAATGCTCGTCCTTGTTTTCAGGACGATTAATAATCTCTACGACACGGGCAATCTTCTCTGCCATATTGTCCCGACGTTCTTTCGCTGCATCAGCAAGTCCGAGAGCAGCCTCACGAAACATCTTCACTTGTCCGTCACGGTCTGTACCGGCAGTGGAATTGTCAACGCTAACCACTTCTTCATGTACCCGCAGTTCCGGCAATTCATAGCCGGTATCAGGATAACCGAGGTCGGAAGGCTTGGTTAGGAACAATGCCCAAGTTGATACCCACAGCCAAAATTCTTTTTCTTTGTGTGGATAAAGCGTTAGATTATTAGCTTTGGTACTATCACGTTGAAAAAAACGTGTAAGGGCTTGACCTGTATCCATCACTCCAAGATATCCGGCATAATGTATCAGCTCCTTGTATCTGTTAGGTGACGGCGTGGCAGTGGCAACAAAGCGGAAAGGCACATCGGCGAACAGCGGTAGGAACTCTTGGTATGTCTTGGTGCCGAACCCTCTCAATACGCTTGCTTCATCCAATGAGGTAACGGTAAAAAAGGAAGGTTCTATTCTTACGCCGTCTTCTCCGTCACGGACACGCTCATAGTTGGTAATCATTATATCACACTTGCAGGCTCTGACTTCGCTCATGGTCTTGACATACTTAACTGTCATGTTCATGTGCTCCTTAGCTTGGGTGATAAACTCTACTACTACACGTTTAGGACAAACGATAAGAGCTTTACCAAAATACTGGTTGATTATAACTCTGCATATCTCCAATTGGGTTACTGTTTTCTGCATACCGAAACTGGAGAATATGGCACGGCAACCACCGGAAACCGCCCAACGAACGGTATCTCTCACATGAGGGTAAAGAGAAGTTGATATTTCATTAGGATTAACTTCAAATCCAGTATTGTGGCTAATAGCCATCTTGTCTTTTAGAAATTCTATATAGTCTTTCATTTTCATTTCAAATAAAGAGAGGAAACCGTTAGGCTTCCTCTGTGTTATCGTTATTAAGTTCTTCGAGTTGCTGTTTGAGCTTCATCTCTTTCTTGCTATATGAATCTGCAAGTTTCTTTGTTAGCGCATTGTAATCATCCGGATATTGTTCTGCAAAAAGGATTTTCTGACACTTTTGCAAATAGGAGCAGAAATTCACATTATTCGATGATAAGCATTCAGCAATAAAGGCTCTATACCATTGGTGTCGGTCAGCTTGGTTGTTCTTGACATAATTTACAAAATCACTCTCACCATTCCATTTTTTCAAATTCAGTTTTTCAAGATAAGTACTGCTACAACCGCTAAGAACCAGCACATCAAAAACAAGTTGTTCATTTTCAGAGAATTCTTTTGTTCTCTGATAATATGTTTTCTCTTGCGCCCACTTGCGCATTTCTTCAGCAGACTTCTCCTTGACTATATCCTTCGCTCTTTTTAATTGGGCGTTTATTTTTTCCCTTTCTATCTCTTTTAGATCGGCAACGGCGGAAGTAGAGGAAGCCGTTGCTTTTCTAACATAATAGAAACTAACGTTAAATTCGGGAGAATAATGTCCAAAAAATGAAAGACAACGATAAACTTCTCCATCTTCAAGCATTTTCAAAGTGCGTTCATCATCTTCTGAATACCAGCACTTACATCTAAAGATTTCATCAGGATCAACTATTTCAAATCCAAGTTGTTTAACAGCTTCCAAAGTTTTTTCATAGAAAACCTTTCTATCTTCTCCCCAATATGTATCGGGACGTCTAGCGATAATTACTGTTTTTCCAAATGAAAGAGGTTCGCCAACTTTAACAAGATGTTCATATTCTAGTTGAATTTTCCGCGTCACATAAGCAATCTGTTTTTTCTCATAGCAAGCAGCATTGATACATCTAGCATCCTTACTATTCATTTCATAGAACAAACAACCATGATTACACGTATTATTCTCACATTGAGAACATGATTTAATATCAGTATTTTCCCAATTATCGGAATCATCTTTAATCCAAGGTGCGTTACCAAGCTCCATGAAAGAATTACTCACAAATTCTCGAATCATAGCAGTAGTACATTGTTCTTCCTCCTCCTCATGAAACTCTTTTTGAGTATCTTCATCCAATTTAGAAAGAATCATAGCACCGGACAATGGTATATCTCCATTTCTTACCCGCTCTTTTAGTTCAGGAATAAGAGAATTCAATTTAATACGGTCAAATACAAACCGGGTAGACTTTCCTATTTTAAGAGCGATATCTTCCAAAGTTCGTCCTTTTTCAGCCAACTGCGCAAAGGCAAAAGCTTCTTCGATGGGATCAACATCTTTTCTTTGAAGATTCTCGGTAATCATCGCTTCAAAAGCCTCATCATCTGTCATTTCTCTGACAATGCAGGATATTGTCTGAAATTTTTCCGACTTTTTTCGATGGGCTTTGATTTTTGCAACATTCGCTTCATCTTCCTTTGCTTTCAAAAGTGACACAGCCCGGAAACGACGCTCACCGCAAACAATTTCGTATGTGTAAGGTAATGGGGTAACATCTCCGGTTTCTAGGTTAGTCATCTCCTCGGATTTAGCAACTCTGACAGTGACAGGTTGCAATAAACCTTGCTTTTCAATGTTGCTTGCAAGCTCTTCAAGAGCTGCTTCATCAAAAGTCTTTCTCGGATTCAAAGGAGAAGGACTGATAAGGTCAATTCTAATGTTTTGTACTTCCATAATTTAATTATATTGGTTTGACTTTTAATTCATTACATCAGTAAAATTATCGTAAAATGACAAGTTATGCAAACAGAAACTTCGCCATTTTAACGCCATTTTCATGCGGGCTTATTACGTATTTGAATGAAGCCACGTTTTTCCGTTTCCCGAAGCAATTCCATATCTTCCTCACGGATATAACAATCCGTTTCACCATTAACAGTTGTGTGATTAGGAATACCAAAACGCTCCCGTATTCTTCTTTTCACTTCAGGAATATCTTCAAGTTTGATATGCCTAGTGTTCCAGTAAATTGTCACCTTCTGCTTCTTGTTTGCCATTTTCTCTTTTGTTTAGATAAGAGATTATTTCATTTGAGAGACTTAACGCTTTAGCAGCTTCTTCATCTCCTTGCTCAACTCTAAGTTTGAGTTCGTTCCGGTATTCTTCATACGACAAGCCACTTGTATAACTCACTTCCTCCGACAAATTCTCTTTATGAAAATTCCATGACTGATTATCAGCAACAGCACAACGTTCTTTATTGTATTCACGAAGCCAACTCATGATGACCTGACCATCAATTCTATTATAGATATTGCCATATTTCATTTTCATTGCGTTCTTGAAACACAGTTTAAAATCATCAGTTTTCATATATGGATATTCTTCAATGATTAAATCTACTGTAGTAGCGACTTGTGTAGCCGACATTGGATTACCGACATTGAAAAACTCCAAGGCATCAGCTATCAATATGACCAACACTGCTCTGGCTTGCGGCTCACCAAACTTTCTTATAATAGTGCCAATAGAAGGTTCATCACTTTGAAATACATCTTCAACCTTCTTGGGGCATAGAGCTTTGCAATAGTTTTTCGGCGAGGTCCGTAAGACTGCTAACCGATTCTCTTCTTGTGGCCGCAGTATCAGTTCGTTTTCCATTGTAATTTCCTTCTAAAATTTTAGTAAAATTCGCAGACTTGAATATCCAGTCAAAAGTGCACCTCCAATTTTTATCGTTTTGTCCAAGCAAGAAAGGACTGTCTAAAACCAATTGGAACACATCGAATACAGCTTGCTTCCCGTATTGTGCGACACGTGCTTTAATAGCTTTCTTTCGTTTTGCATCTATGGACTTTATAGCAGGAAGTTTACCTTTAAACGTGGAATTAAAATAATCCATTAGCCCACCCCAATCAATCTTTTCCTCGGGGAACAAAGAAAGCTCGTCTTTCTTTGATTCTCCTTTAGGAGAAGTTTCTTTCTTTTTTAAATGAGAATCATTATCATCTACATAATCATTATCATATTCATTATCATTATCGGGTTTTGTGGGTTCTTTTGGGTTTCCAAATAACCCAGTGGGTTTTGTGGGTTCTTTGGGTTCTTTTGGGTTTTCACTTTTCGGACGTCCCCCCTTAGAACCATTGCTCTTATTCCTTTCCACAATAGACATATACTTTTCAGTATCCCTGTCTATATCTATCTTTATAAAGTTGAAAGCAATATTTGCCATAGGTTTCAACCCCCGAAGATTTCCCGTTGTCGCATACTCAATTATGCTTTCGTAAATCTCCAGCCTGACATCATCCGGCAAATCCTTGATTGCTTCTCTCCACCCTTTATAAAAGATGAATGAATTTCTTTCCATATTTTAAGGGATTATACTCCGATTAGTAATAAAACTCACAGACCTTTTGCTTCCTTCAGTTTTTTCGCTTCTTCCTTGTAATGAGTAATCAGCTTTTCTAATTGAAAGTCACTAAATTGCTTAGTAACATTTTTCTTGGCTTCCAGGATCAGCACATTTCGTTCACCATACTTGGCAACTAGACGTCTGCGATAATCCTGAATATTTCCTTCCATGAAGCGGTTACAATGTGAACATTGAGCATTGCAGTTCATTTCATCAAAGCGAGTACTCATGTGTTGGCGGTTGATGTAATGACCGCAATCTGCTTTATTGAAAGGCTTTATTTTACCACATGAAATACACTGAAAATATCCATTAGGCATCGTATCACGATAACGGATGAACAAACTAAATATTCTGTCTAGTTTATCGACAAGATCAGGTTTCTTCTTGACCTTAACACCTTCTACCTCGAAAAGAGGCTTTTTCTTTTCTTTCTTCTTGTAATTTCTCCACATGATAATTAAAATACTACATTGGTTAATTGACGGCCACGACTCATTATACACCATTTTCCCTTTTCAGGCTGTTCTATGCGTAACTCTTCAACACGCCCAAAACGCCGGAAATTCCCACTCAAATCAACAACCCAACCCTCTTTACCTTGGCAGGGACGAATAACACGACCGACCATTTGATAATAGAGGGAAAGGGATTTGGTTGGACGTGCAAGAACAACCGTATCAAGCTCCGGGTAATCGAATCCGGTTGTAAGTACTCCGACATTAGCAACAACTTTTATTCTTCCATCTTTAAAACCTTTCAGAATTCGTGCCCTTTCTTCCTTTGGAGTAGAACCGCTAACAATCGCACAATTAGGAATTTCGGAAGCCAGTTTTTCAGCTTCACGAATAAACCTCGTGAATATTAAAATACCTTTGCGTGGTATGCCCGATTTGGGGTTCAACAGACGTTTTGTCCATCCAACTATATCTTTGTATATGTCCACACGTTCAAACTCTTGCAGAAGACTTTTTTCATCGTAATCTGCACCAGTAGAATTAGTCCTGACTCTACTTAAATCCAACTTTGTAATATCATAGTATTTCAAACTTGCGAGAAATCCTTTAGCAAGTAGTTCACTCACCTGACAGTGATAAATAACATCAGTGAAAACCTTTGGCCGGGTACGAGTTATAAATTTAAGCATAGCACCACCTCTTCCTGAACATAATCTGTAAGGAGTCGCTGTCAGCCCAATAACTTTCCTTTGCTCATCTTCAAAGAATTCCTTATACATTCCTTTCTCCGGATTCACTAAATGACATTCATCAATCAGAACGTGCTTGAAATGTTTGAAGAAACTCATGTGTTTCATCACACTACCAATCATAGCAAACGTAATACGATTGATATCCTTTCTTCCGGCAGAAGCTGAATAAACTCCACAATCGAATATGCCGTATGATTGAAGTTTCGCAAAATTTTGTTCGAGTATTTCCTTGCTAGGCTGGAACACTATCAGCGGCCCGTCTATCCGTGCAGCTATATTGGCAATGACAAGGGACTTCCCGGCACCAGTGGGAAGAACTATCACGTAGTTTTTCTTTTCCTTGGATTTAAAAACGCTGACCGCTGCATCACTAGCACTTTTTTGGTAGTCTCTTAACTGGTATGTCATAATTTGATGTGATATTTATGAACTTTCGAATGACAGTCACCACAAAGGGTAACGAGACAATCAAGATGTTCAAGTTCATGACCAACGATTGATTTTCCGTTAACCCTGTATGTTTTGTGGTGAATCTCTAAATTGAAGTCTTTACCGCACATCTGGCATTTATGTCCATCCCTAATACGAACCTTACGCTTGGCTTCTTCCCAATCTGGATTATTCACAAGCCGCTTCACATAGTTGGACTTCCTGCCTTTTTTGTGCTGCAATCTACTCATCGTCTTCCGGTTCTTCTTCAGGAAGTTTATCAGACAGGTCTTCTTCGAACTTGTCCCCATAATCTTCTGTATCATCAATAGGACGTTCTACTTCAGGATATTCAATACCAAACAAATCAAGCATCGCTTTTCTGTTTCGATCTTCCTGTGCCCAAAGAGAACGTTTGTCCCAATCAGGAATTTTTTCAGCTTTCACAAGCTTAAACTCACCGTTCACCCATGAATAATACAGGAAATATCCATCAAGAGCAAACCGGATCGTATTCTTACTTGAAAGATGATACTCCCTCGTCCCCTTTTTGACCTCGGCAGCCAGGTCTTTAATTTCAGTCTTAATAGAAGCTAACCTGTCTTGTGCATCACTCTTAATTTTCTTTGCACGTTCAATGGCTTCCAACAGTTCACGTTCGCGTTTGGGGACCTCATTCTCTTGCTTGATGCAATACTCTTCACGAATTTCGGAAATCTCAAATTCATCCAGTAAACGTTGTGTCACCTCACTTTCAGGGAATGTAGCATTGAAATGCTCATTCACCAACTTTATCAATTCATCTACATTCGTAGAACCCTGAAATAAAACAGGGGGAAATTTTTCCCGAATAGAATCGGGAACTACAAACTCGATTGTCTCGGGTTCGTAGTTTCTCAAATTTGCAATCATAAATTATAAAAGGATTAATTAGTACCGGTTTTGGTACTCATGAATAAAATCTAAGTAATGCTGGTCTTCAGGCAATGGAAGTGTAATACCAAACTCGGTGGCCGCATCTATTTTCACGCTTTCCATGAAATTATGCATCTCTAAAGTATTAAGTTTACTTGTTCCTCGCACAATAGTTTCCACCTTACCATTCACATGAACCTGTTTCACAAGAAACTTCTTACAATACAAGTCATGTATATCCTGAACTCCAGCAGCAGTGCTCCAATACTCTTCACCTGTGTATTCACGCAAACAGGCACCAATACACTGAAACCATTTCCACATGAGAGCATTTTGATTTAATGTTCTCGGCTGTGTTTTTTTCTTAATGGTTACAGTGTATTCTCCATTACGAAGTGTGCTGCACATGAACTCGAAAGACTTATCCATTTGGATTTTGCCATCTTTCTTCGTCAATGTTGCTTCCATAACCTATCAGAATGGCAAATCGTCCTTGGTCGGTGGTGGCGGTGGCGGGCACTCATTCACCGCACTTCGAGTCTGATTATTGGTGTGTTCCGGAAGAGGTGGCGGTGGTGGCGCTTGTTGAGGCTTAACAGAAAGCATCTCCATATTATCAACAAAAAGTTCTGTAATATACCGTTTAATTCCTCTGCTATCATCATAACTCCGAGTTCTTATCTTTCCTTCCAGATACAACTTGTCTCCCTTATGGACATACTTCTCAACAACATCGGCAAGACCACGCCAAACAACAATATTATGCCATTCAGTTCTTTCAGGAACCTGTGTTCCATTGGCAAGGGTATAACCTTTTTCAGTGGTGGCAAAGGAGAAAGTGGCCACTTTAGAACCAGCTTCCAAAATTCTAATATCGGGGTCTTTGCCAACATGCCCGATAAGCATCAATTTGTTTAAACTCATGATTTATCCTCCCTTATTGTTACACGGATACTATCAGCTTTAGGAACTGTTTTGATATACTTAGAATATAATTCCGGATAGTCAGCCTGAAACTTTTTAGTATCAAAATTGTCACTCGTAGAAGCGGGTGTATAACTAACTCGCAATCTTCCGGCATCCCATGACTTGACACCATTCTCACGCATAGCAGTTTTCAATTTTGCCTTATAATCTTTCTGAATCTTGGTTAGATCTGCAAGTTCTTCCTCAATTCCGATTATAGTATTTACAAGTTGCATTGGAATAAGTAACTTGTCATCATCAGGGGCAGGAACAGGAAGAATGGATAGATATTGCTCACCCTTCTTCTCGCATTCCATTAATTTCTTGACTTCTTTATCAGGCTTACGAGGAATTTCAACCAATTCATGTTTATCACCACGTACCCAAATGCCGAACAATTTATCAACTTTGAGTAATGGATTTTGTAGTTCAAACAGATAAGCATAAATTGACAACTGCCAACTCAAATACTCTTCGTCAAGATGCAGCGTAGTTTTGATGTCACCAAGACAGATTCTACCGGCTTTCTCCCAAACACAATCTATATTCGATGCAAAGTATTCGTTATCAGACACCGTGTACTCATTAGCAAAAGCCTTATATCCAGCTTTCGTCCGCTCTTTCAAATAATTCTCTGCTTCAATACTTTCAGGCGGTAAGCCTGTTGCATCAACAAACTGGCATTGAGCATGAATAAGGCTCCCCTTCTCAGCAGCTCTCTTCAATACAAAATCGGGGACATCTTTATATTTGTCAGGGAACAACTGCCGGCTAATCATACCGGTTATACCTTGCAACTGTTTTTCACCGAGCATATAAGTGTGGTTTTCCTCATTGAAAACCACACTGGATTTCACTAATTCTATCATTATTATCAATTTCTAGGGGGATATGTTTTCTGCATGTCAATAGTTATGTTTCTGAACTCCTTATTATTGTGAAGTTCGGGATGTTCAGCCCAAACTCTCTCAAGCTCTTCGCGGCTTTTAACACCAGTCATTTGTTTAATTGCACGATCCAGGTCTACACCAGTATATACTTTGCCCGAAGCGTTTGAAGCAGAAACATTGGGAGCATATACTTTTTCCTTTGTATTACCATAAGCAAAACGAACGCGGTTTTTATTGTCCACAATAACAAGTAAAATAATCTCCTTTTGCTCGTTATAACCAATCTCTTTTACACTGAATTTGGTGTATAGAGCAGGAGAACCTGTTTTGCTCTGATATATTTCATTTTTCTCAAGTGGAATCCAAATGAAAGGACCCGTATAAAGTTCACGCCCAATTCCCCAGTTAAATCCTGCACGTTTAAAGGCGTCCGAAGCCTGCCCTTTCTCTTTTTCTGTGCTAGATTCTGTCCCAACATCCTGTTTACTCACCCATTCCTTCTTTTCATTATCCCAAATGGACAACGTACAGAATAGATTCCCATTAACGACATCATGGTGCCGTTTCCAGTTCATTTCTCCGAACACTTCATCAAGTATTCTCATGTCTACTCGAGCATCCTTGTATAATAGCAAGGAGCAGCCCGAACCGTCCGGTTTCATAGTACCAACCCTACATTCAATTTCAGAAGCTAGAAGCGGTCTGATAGAATTTTTCTTCTTCTCTTCATTCTGAACCGTTGATACAGTGTTTTTTCTCGCTGTCATAATTCTAATTTAATGGTTTGACTTTTAGTTCATTACATCAGTAAAGGTAATCGTTATTGACAAGTTTAGCAAACAGAAACTTCGCCATTTTAACGCCATTTTCAGGTAGTAAAAACTGCCTGTACGATATTGTACAGGCAGAAAAATAAGAAAATGAATAATCCAATGTACCTTATGGAACGGCTACGCTTTGAAGGGTGTACGGCTCCCTGATTTATACATAATGTAAATGCTAGTGGACGGAACCGGAGTCGAACCGGTCTCACGGAATATTGGTGCACCTCACCGCAGTTTCAACCAACGATATACATATCCGCCCGATTAATTAAAAAGGTGCACTATCTTCACAGACCATACACCCCAATCACAAACACAAAACAAAACTCATGAACTACTATAATTTAATTAGGATCAGAAGGGTGAATGGCGTGGGGATCGAACCCACATCACGCATATCTGCGTATGCTGCCAATTACACCAGCCATCCGTTTTAAGTGAACTATTCTCACGAACCATTCACCTAGAACACAAACACAAAATAAAACACGACATTAACTATTAAATAGCACTCTCACGAGCTTTTGTGGGGCAGTTTAGGAGTCGAACCTAAATAATTGCAAATGCAATACATAAAGCACTTCGTACGCTTTCTTTATGCTCTCTTTACCATTGAGAATACCTCCCCTTGTTGCCACATCAACCCGTGATGTGGCTCAATTTTAAATTTAGAAATTTGAAAAAATCAATTCACTCTCACGAGCTTCTTGTTTCCGGATAGCCGTTCAAAGCACACCGGAATAGTATAGAACAATTAAAACTCAAATAACAGGGGCTTTAACCCTACAGCGTCCTTTTCGCTGGCAACATTAGTTAAACATAAAAAGAAAAATTCTCTGTGAAGGAACCCGGACTCGAACCGGGATGACAGATTACCTATGTATGACTTTCTTCAATCTATCTGCATACTTGCGTCTACCAATTCCGCCATTCCTTCAGGTCGTAGCCAGACGCTTCCGGCTACATTGATTGAATTGTTATTGATACAAACATAATTTTCCCCCTCACGGGTTACTTAACTCTGATTGAGTTGAGCCGGGAAACGGATTCGAACCGCTGACCTCATGTAGAAACATGCGCTCTAACCAACTGGACTATCCCGGCAGATGCCCGGCGAACCGGGCTAAATAAACATGACAAATACTAAAATTAAGCAATGCAGACCTTCACAGGCTATCTTTATTTTGTTTCCTATCTTCGTAGTATCGAAAACAGATATAATTCACTGATACGACAGTCACCAATACAAAAGCAGCAATAAATTCTTTCTTGCTAACTTCAATGCTATCTATAAGATACAGTGTTGTCCATAAGGCAATGAACATCATGGCATACTGTATCACTTTAATCTTTTTCATTTCTTCCGTTTTTTAGATTTAACTTTCCTTCCCGCACATCGGCAATGAAGTAATACTTGAGCAGCATTACAATGCCACTTGCCGTTTTGGACATTAGTGGGCTTATCACTTTCAATCTTACCCGCTTCTATAAGATTCATCAATTTCTTTTCCCCACCCACATAATACGCAGACTTATCTTTTCCAAACGTTTCTGTAGAAAACAGACGGAGAATATTATCTAGCAATATTTCAGCCATTTCACCTCTGATCATCTCAACAAGCAAGGTAGTTATGCAATTCTGGTTACTATAAACTGCATATTTTTTACATCTGACTTTGTTTTCCAAGCCATTCCTTCAGCTTTTTCTTTATAAAGCCGAGCATTCAATGTATTAGTTACAGACGGTTTCTGAACGATAGGAAATACTTCTATTGCACCAACATCCATACTCCGTAATACATCAATTACGTTACGTCTCTGAATATCCTTTTCCATACAATCTAATTTTAAATTAAACATTGAAGCGATGAGCGGATTCGAACCGCCGACCTCTGCTTGTGGTGCTCTTCCGTTAAGCTAAGAGTATTTCTTGAGAGACTCGAACTCTCAACCATCCACCACACACAGCGCTCTAACCTGCCTGAGCTACATCACCTTTATATACATAAAGCAAATACCTCGATTTGCCGACAAACGTCTAACTGATTTAGTTTTACAACGATACGGCTTGACCATTAACCACAGCATTATATCGTTGAGAAGCCCGCCTACGTCAGTAATCCCTTTCGGCACGTGTCGGCTTCCAAAACACCATTTTACCAATATGTCAAAGAACTCTTCTCTGTTGTTCCCAGTCTCCCTTCAAGGGCAGGCTCAAAGACCGGACTGGGTACCGGATAACCGGCGGTTTGGTTTGACTTTAGTGAGGGTTAGAGAATACTTTGGTTGTTCTTCAAAACTATGTCCATTAAGTTTCGTTGCGATTCAATAAATTTCTTCAAATCATCACATTGGGAAACTTTCTCTCTATAAAATCCACGTTCTGATTCTAAATCTCGTTTGAGTTTTTCATTTTCACCTCTCAAAGAGCTGATCAACGCGTCTCGTTCTTCAATCACAGCTTCATATTTGTCTCGCTGTATTTCTAGTTCGGTTCTTTTATCCATTGTTGTATAATTTGATTAATCTCCGACGTAATGTGCACCGTAATGAGTACTATTTGGGTTGTAGTAAGCGGAAGCGGGAATATTAAGGTTATTATATTCCTTGCTAGGTGTAGCTTTGGCAGTCTTGCTCATAGCTTCATGTCTTTCAGCTAAAAATTTATCAGTTCTTGATTTCACTGCTTCCGGTGAGAAACTTTCTTGGAGTTTTGCGAAGCTCCATGCAGATTTTAAACACTCTGAAAATGTTTTTCCACCCTTCTTGTAATTGCGGTGTGCAGACTTCATTATTTGTGATAAATTGTAGCTCATAATCGTTATTTTTTAATTGGTTTTATCAATCAATTTTTGTATGTTTGTATGATTGATTGATTTATGATGCAAATATATCCTCAAATGTGGATATATAAAAATTTAAAACCTATTTTATATCTTCATTTGTGGATATTTAACTTTTGATTGATTATGATAAACAGAATTAAAGAAGTAATAACCTATTCAGGGCTATCAGAGAGGGGATTTGCTATTAAGTGTGGATTAAAGCCCACAACTATTAATAATCAACTGATAGGAAAAAGAGAAATTAGCCTTGCAACAATAATAGCAATTTCATCCTCATTTGAGGAAATTTCCGCAGAATGGCTGTTAAGAGGAAAAGGTTCTATGCTTCTTCAAAAAGAAGAAACAGAACCAGGAATGGATAAATTGAAAAGTATAGTATATACCATCGCCAATTTACAAGATGAGATTAATGAAAAGACAGTGCTTACCCAACGGCTTTTGGAAGAAAATCAGAAATTAAAGGGTGAACTAGCTATGTTGAAGAATGAAAGAAATATAGGATAAACTTATATATGTATGAAAAAAAGATTTTTAATACTATCCTTCTTATTTGTGCTTATATTTAATTCATGCTCTGATGACAGTATTAATTTAGCAGGAACAACATGGACTTCTGCAAAAGACTGGTACGGAAAAACTCGATTGTCTTTTGAAGAAGGCACTCCTTATTTAAGATCTTTTTTTGCTATATCTTTTGACTTGAAATCTTTCACAATATATAATGTTGCAGATGATAATGAGGATTTAGAATATGAATGGAAAGAAACGGTATCAGGTAAATACTCTATAAACGACAATATTGTGAATCTAATAGTAGAAAAAGACAATTTAACAATTCCCTGCGAAATAGAAAAAGATATAATGTATTACAGTAATACTAGAATGAAACTATATAAACAATAGAATAAATATTTTTTCAAATATGCGCCCAATTAGAACTGTACCCCCAAAAGATGAAAGAGAATATCCTTTAGTTATAACAGCTGAAGAAAAGGATAAAGTATTAAATTATATTTTGGTTGTAGCAAACGGGAAAAGAACAGCTAAACTAAATTATAAAGATATACCAGACCTTAGGATCAGTAAAGAACAATATGAAATAGTTTTAGAGGAGTTCAAAAATAGGAGATTTATTGACTATAAAGGATATGGTATTGAATATCTTACGTTGAATTTTGAAATATTCAATTTTGCAGAAAAAGGGGGATTCACTGTTGAAAGAGACTTATATATATTAAGTTTTGATACATTTCAAATGCAGCTAGAACGATTAGAAAAGGAGTTAAGCCCTGATACAGCAGCGAAAGTTGATGATGTTGTCGGAAAAGCCAAAAATATAACTGAACTACTGATAGGGCTCTCTGCTCTAGCTGAAAAAATGAATCTCTAAGATTTATTATCAGGATCAGTTAATAGGAACTCCAATATAGAAGCTGCACGAAGCAGTCTTGAAGCATATAGAGTTGCATCTGCATCCGGGTTGTATTGATAACGCCTAGTCTGAAACTTTTTAAAAGTAACAAAGCCACTAGACATATCATTAGCAAGTGTTTTCAAGCTTGATATAGTTTCTTTTACATTTTGGTCATAAGACATTTTTATACGCATACGAGCGGAATCATCCACTTTTGCACAACACTGGGGATAAAAGGCTGTCGCATTATCTTCTTTAGAAGATTGTTTTTTACTTATCCTTCTTAGGACATTTTTTAATAACGATTTCATAAACGCACTATTTTAGTTTGACAATGCGCAAATATAATATTTAAAGTAATATAAAATATGAAATATAGAAATCTTGATAGTACATAAAACATCAAATGGTCGAATTATGGTCGAACCATAAAAAAAAGCAGGACTATATAATTGATATACAGAATATACAACTAGATTTCCAAAAATGTGTCTAGTTTAGTTTTTGTGTTAATAGCTCCCTCGTCGGCGGACGAACTAGGGAGCTATTTTTTTATTTATTACAGGAATATAATTGCACAAAATATACATATTTTCCATAACTTTGCAGCGACAAAGGATCACACAAATGGAATATAGCGTAGAAGAACTAAAAAGTGCATTAATAGAGAAATGCAAGAGTGAAGGTATCCTGTATGCAACGGTTGCAATGGACCGTCGTACTAAAGAAATGATTCTTCCTGATACTTTACAAGGAGCTCTGAAACATCCGGAATTCTTCGTATGTACCTGCAAGAAAGTAAAAGACCAATATGTAGTGGAGGAGATTACTAAAGTGTAATACTCCCCCCAGTCTTTTATTTTTTATTCGCCCAGTTCACTTAGCAAATCGTAGGAGGGAGCAAAGAAAAGTGTTCCCGTAACTGCTGTACTAAAGTCCAGTAAACGGTCGGTATTGCCTACCGGATTGCCAATAAACATACTTTCCAACATCTGCCGGGTAGTAGTGAACGTACTTGCATAGCCGATGAAGTAAGTACCATATTCTCCCTTAGACGTATTGGCGAACGGCATATTGGCACGCACTATTTTCAGGTCATCTCCAATATTAGTGACGGCATTATGCGCATTTTGAGGTTTCTCCTCGTCAGACAGTTCGACATCGTTAAACTTACGACGCCCGATCACTTTCTCCTGTTCTTCCACAGGTAAGGAGTTCCACGCAACCATATCGTGAATATACTTCTGCACAAAGACATAGCTGCCTCCTGCAAAATCAGCATCTTCCTCTCCTACAACTGCAAAATGATAGGGATTTTCATCAACCGCCGGATTCTCCGTTCCATCCACAAAGCCGATAATGGCTTTGCCATCCATATATCTGAAACCGTGAGTTTCGTCGACAGGTTCAACCACGCCTTGAAGTTTCTCATCGATGATAGATGCAAACTCAAAACATAATCCCATCTGTTTTGCACGGATATGAAACAATAAGTCGCCCGGAGTAGAAACTGCCGTATGCTTCTCGCCTTTTATCTCTTCGAAAGTTTTCAGTTCTTTGGGTTTTCCCTGTTCCGGGAAAAGACGGTTCCAGGCATCGGCTCCAAATCCCATGGTACAACTGAACATCATATCAGGAAAACGGTTACGCATACTGCGAATCAGGGCCGAGAAATTGGCACACACATCTTTTACTTTGTCAAGAGTTTCAGGCGAATCTTTTAAAGTATAAACAATAAAAATAACATTTTCGCCTTGTTTCCCCGCTACGTCTTGTGGGATATTACCACCAAATGAATGTTGATAAGGATTCATATTTTTCTTTTTTTTCTATTAGTTTCGTCAATGAAATAGTTCTGTTCTAACTCATCTTTTTATTAGGATCTTCAATATATGCGGCAGCCCCTTTATCCATAAACAGTTCTACATTTTGCGCATGATGAGCCACATAGGCTGCGGGACCAGTGTCTCCCGAATTACAGATTTCTTCTACTACATCGGCTTTATTTTTTCCGGTAATCAGGAAAATGACATAGCGGGCATTCTGAATGGGGTATCCCGTCATTGCGATACGCTTCTGCCCGTTACGGGGATGTGCACTGACCACATAAATAGAGTTTGAAGTCAGCAAATCTTCTTGCCCGGGAAAGATCGAAGAAGTGTGTCCGTCATCTCCGGCTCCCAACAGTATAATATCGAATTCGGGCCAACCACGCTTAAACGGCACTTGCTGCCGGACTAACTCCGAATAACGAACCGCCTCTTTCGCAGGCTTTGCCTCTCCACGGATACGGAATACATTCTCATAGAGAATAGGAGTGATACCCAAAAGAAGGTTGCGCATCATTCCGTAATTACTGTCCGAATCATCGGGAGGCACACAACGTTCATCCACCCAATAAATCCGCATACGGTCCCAAGGGGTAATTTCCATATATTCATTCGCCCATAAATCGAACATCAGAGCAGGGGTATTACCACCACTAACTGCGATATTGAACACTCTGTCCGGCTCTTCATTCATGATTTCCACCAGGCGGAGTATCAATGCTCGTGAAGTTTCAATTGATGAGGGAAAAACTGATAGTTTCATAATTCACAATATTGATCTGTATTTGTCAAATTCTTACAAGGATTCGTCCAGTCAGCCCCATGTTCGTGCATCATTGCTTCACTTTCCAAAGGTCCCCACGTACCTGCGGGATAACCGTAAAGAGGCGCATCGGGGTTATCTTTCCAATAGCGGAGCACCGGATCGAAGAATTTCCATGAGGCTTCTACTGCATCACTTCGAGTAAATAAAGTCGGATCGCCCTGGATACAATCATCTATCAGACGGGCATAAGCGTCACCACTAGGCACACCGCCCAACTGTGCATAACTGAAATCCATCGTCACCTGGCGGACTTCGAAACCTGCACCGGGGACTTTCATTCCGATTTTGAGCACAATTCCTTCATTCGGTTGCAAACGAAGGATCAATTTATTAGCCCGTGGACAGTTGCCACTAGCACAATGAAACATCTGGTGAGGTGTTTCCCGGAAATGCACAACGATTTCCGTTACTTTCGTCGGCATTTGTTTACCTGTACGAATGTAGAACGGAACGCCACTCCAGCGCCAGTTACTAATGCCCAGTTTCATGGCAATATAAGTTTCCGTACGCGAATCGGGAGCCACTCCTTTTTCTTCACGGTATCCTTTTTTACTACCGGAGGCTGTATATTGTCCGCGAACAATATGTTCATTCAAATCGATATCATTCAATGGAGTAAGAGATTCGTAGACCTTCACCACTTCATTACGGAAATTGTCTGCATTGAAAACAGCAGGCGGTTCCATAGCCGTAAGGGCCACGAGCTGTATCAGATGATTCTGCACCATATCCCGCAGCGCACCTGCCGTTTCATAGAACCCGCCTCGTTGCTCGATACCCAGATTTTCTACGGCTGTAATTTCTACGTAGTCAATATAGTTACGATTCCAGAGAGGTTCGAAGATACCGTTGGCAAAACGGAAAGCCAGTACATTCTGGGCCGTTTCCTTACCGAGAAAATGGTCGATACGGTAAATTTGATGCTCATTGAAAACAGAGGCATACGTTTTATTCAGTTCAAGTGCCGACTCGAGATCATAGCCGAAAGGTTTCTCAACGATGATGCGCGAGTGGGGAGTGTTAAGTCCGGCAGCTTTCAAATAGAGGGGCACTACTCCGTAAAGTGATGGCGGAGTGGCAAGATAGAACAGCAGATTGTCCGGATCTACCTCATTAGTCAATTCAACCAGACGTTGGCGGAGTTGCGGGTAACCTTCTTCTTTTGCCGGGTCCATCGGTAAATAGTAGAGATGGGAGACAAATGAAGCCATAAGAGCTGTGTCCTGTTCTTCAGACTTGACAAACTGTTGTAGTTCTTCTAATATATAGGAACGGTAGTTATCGTCAGAATAGACCGTACGCCCGATACCCAATATGGAAAACTCTCCGGTCAACCGTTTTTCACGGTAGAGGGAGTAAAGGGCAGGCATCAGCTTACGCTTGGTCAAATCACCTGACGCACCGAAAATTATCATTGCAAATTTATCCACTTTATTAATTTCTAAATATGAATTATAGGTTTACTCAAACATTATAGGTGCCCGATTTCGTATCTCCTCCGTGGCCTGTCCAGTTCTCGTGAAAGAACTGTCCGCGCAACTCATCCTTACGCTCAAAAGTGTGCGCACCGAAATAATCACGTTGTGCCTGTACAAGGTTGGCGGGCAGATCGGCAGAAGTGAGCGAATAGAAATAGTTGAGGGCAGAGGAGAAAGCAGGAACGGGAAGTTCTTCTTTCATGGATTCCGCCACCAGGCTCTTCCATCCGGGAAGCAATGTCTTCATTTCTTCTTTAAAATAAGGAGCCAACAACAAGTGTTTAGGCTTGTCGGTGGCTTCGAAGGCAGCTGCAATATCGTTCAGGAATATACTGCGGATGATGCATCCCCCACGCCACATACGCGCAATGGAAGCCAGGTCGAGATGCCAGCCGAAAGCGTCGGAAGCACGTTGCAACACGGCGAATCCCTGGGCATAAGAGACGAGTTTGGAAGCATAAAGAGCAGAAAAGATATTCTTTACGAGTTCCGCCTTATTATATATAGGTTGTGTATGTTGACACTGGAATTGCTTGGAAGCCAGGTGACGCAAGTCTTTCTGTGAAGAAAGGCTTCGTTCGAATACCGCCGTGGCAATTAGCCCTAACGGCATACCGAGTTCCATCGCATTGATAACCGACCATTTTCCGGTTCCTTTCTGTCCGGCTGCATCCAGGATTTTATCAATGAGATAACCTCCGGATTTGTCTTTATGCCGCAGAATGTTGGCGGTGATTTCGATCAGATAACTGCGAAGTTTGCCTTCGTTCCAACGGGCAAAGACATCAGCCATTTCCTCATTGGTCAGATCAAGCAGCTTTTTCATCACCCAATAGGCTTCGGCAATCAGCTGCATATCACCATATTCGATACCGTTGTGAATCATCTTCACAAAATGACCGGAGCCGGCAGGACCCACCCATTGGCAACAAGGAGTGCCGTCCGGTGCTTTTGCCGCAATACTTTGAAGAATCGGTTTCACTTCCGGCCATGCTTTTTCCGAACCACCGGGCATGATAGAAGCTCCATTCAAGGCTCCCTCTTCACCACCGGACACACCGCTACCGACGAAAAGAAATCCCTTTGATTCCGCCAGTTGGACACGGCGGTTCGTATCTTCGTAATTAGAATTACCGCCATCAATAAGGATATCTCCCGGTGAAAGCAACGGGAAAAGCTGATCCATCAGTTCGTCAACCGGACTTCCGGCACGAACCATCATCATAATCTTACGGGGAATAGCTATCGAATCTACAAATGCCTTTATATCTGTGAATCCTTCGATGTTTTTACCTTTTGCACGACCATTCAGGAAGCGTTCTACCACCCCCTCTTCTACTCCGGGAACAGTACGGTTATAAACCGACACGTGCCATCCCTTACTCTCCATGTTTAAAGCAAGATTCTCGCCCATCACAGCCAAGCCGATAAGTCCGATATCTGTTTTATTCTGATTTGCCATAACTTGTATATTTTGAATATTCTTTATCTTAGTAACATTTGAAATGCACATTTGTTCGCAATATTTTAGATTAAAATATTATTTTTGTGGTCTACAAATAAAATCAAGGATGAAGAAGATCAAAATCGGTTTGTTGGCACGCATCGTTATCGCCATCATTTTGGGTATTGCCATCGGCACAGTTTTCCCGGCTCCGCTAGTGCGAATATTTGTTACGTTCAATGGCATTTTCAGTGAATTTCTTAATTTCTCTATCCCATTGATTATCGTCGGACTGGTTACTGTGGCTATTGCCGACATCGGAAAAGGCGCAGGAAAAATGCTACTCGTGACAGCTTTGATCGCCTACTTCGCTACTCTTTTTTCAGGCTTTCTCTCCTACTTCACAGGAGTCACAGTATTTCCTTCGCTCATCGAACCGGGTGCACCACTTGAAGAAGTAAGCGAAGCGCAGGGAATCCTCCCCTACTTCTCCGTCTCCATTCCGCCACTGATGAACGTAATGACAGCTCTGGTTTTAGCTTTCACACTGGGGTTAGGACTGGCGTCACTCAACAGCGACGCATTGAAAAATGTGGCACGTGATTTTCAGGAAATTATCGTACGAATGATAAGTGCCGTCATTCTGCCGTTGCTGCCGCTTTATATCTTCGGCATATTCCTCAACATGACACATTCGGGACAAGTATATTCTATCCTGATGGTGTTTATTAAAATTATCGGAGTCATCTTCGTTCTTCATATTTTCCTGTTGGTTTTTCAGTATTCCATTGCGGCATTGTTTGTGCATAGAAATCCATTCAAATTGCTTAGCAAAATGCTGCCCGCTTACTTCACGGCATTGGGTACACAATCATCTGCAGCCACCATTCCCGTGACACTGGAACAGACCAAAAAGAACGGAGTATCTGCTGAAGTAGCCGGATTTGTGATTCCGCTATGTGCCACCATCCATCTATCGGGCAGTACACTGAAAATTGTAGCCTGTGCACTGGCATTGATGATGATGCAAGGAATGCCGTTCGACTTCCCCCTGTTTGCCGGGTTTATCTTTATGCTGGGTATCACTATGGTAGCTGCTCCGGGAGTTCCGGGTGGAGCAATCATGGCTTCCCTGGGGATTCTACAATCCATGCTCGGTTTCGACGAATCGGCACAAGCTTTGATGATTGCGCTTTACATCGCCATGGATAGTTTCGGTACTGCCTGCAATGTAACGGGAGACGGAGCTATCGCTTTGATTATCGACAAAATAATGGGAAAAAACCGTGCTGAATGACTGTGCTGAAAAATAATTGGAAAGTCACTTGGCTGGGTCACAAAAAATGCCGACATTTGCACCCACATTTTCAATTATATAAATAATTAGCGTATGAAAAAAGCCCTAATTTCAGGCATCACCGGGCAAGATGGTTCTTATCTTGCCGAATTTCTATTGCAAAAAGGTTACGAAGTACACGGTATACTCCGTCGTTCTTCTTCGTTCAATACAGGACGTATTGAACATTTGTATTTTGACGAGTGGGTGCGCGACATGAAACAGAAACGTACGATTAATCTGCATTATGGGGATATGACAGATTCTAGTTCGTTAATTCGTATTATTCAACAGGTGCAACCGGATGAAATCTACAATCTCGCAGCTCAAAGCCACGTGAAGGTTTCGTTCGACGTTCCGGAATACACTGCCGAAGCAGATGCTATCGGCACGTTGCGTATGCTCGAAGCTGTACGCATCCTGGGACTGGAAAAGAAAACCCGCATCTATCAGGCTTCTACTTCCGAATTGTTCGGTAAGGTGCAGGAAGTTCCACAAAAAGAGACAACTCCATTCTATCCCCGTTCTCCGTATGGGGTAGCCAAACAATATGGTTTCTGGATTACTAAAAACTACCGCGAAAGCTATGGTATGTTTGCTGTAAACGGTATTTTGTTCAATCACGAGAGCGAACGCCGTGGTGAGACGTTCGTTACACGTAAAATTTCGCTTGCTGCCGCACGTATCGCACAGGGCGAACAGGACAAACTGTACCTGGGTAATCTGGATTCTCTTCGCGACTGGGGATATGCCAAGGATTACATCGAATGTATGTGGCTAATCCTGCAACATGATGTTCCCGAAGATTTCGTTATTGCTACTGGAGAAATGCACACGGTGCGCGAATTCGCAACGTTAGCATTCAAAGAAGCAGGCATCGAACTTCGTTGGGAAGGTGAAGGCGTAAATGAAAAAGGTATCGACGTAGCTACCGGAAAATCTCTGGTAGAAGTTGATCCGAAGTATTTCCGTCCATCGGAAGTAGAACAATTGCTGGGCGACCCGACTAAAGCTAAAACACTGTTGGGTTGGGATCCACGTAAAACATCATTCGAAGAACTGGTAAGTATCATGGTTCGCCACGATATGGAAAAAGTGAAACGAATGATTGCTACCAAACATTAAATGAATTTCATTTCACCACAGAGGACGCAGAGGACACGGAGGATCTTATTTTTTCCTCTGTGCCCTCCGTGTCCTCTGTGGTGAACTAATAAAAGATAGAATGGAAAAGAATGCAAAGATATATATAGCAGGACACCACGGACTTGTGGGATCTGCTATCTGGAAGAATTTGCAGGATAAAGGATATACCAATCTGATAGGTCGCACGCACAAAGAACTTGACCTGCTGGATGGCATGGCAGTCCGTAAATTCTTCGATGAAGAACAGCCGGAATATGTATTCCTTGCCGCCGCCTTTGTGGGTGGTATCATGGCAAACAGCATCTACCGTGCCGACTTTATATATAAGAATCTGCAAATTCAACAGAATATCATCGGAGAGAGTTTCCGTCACAACGTGAAAAAATTGCTCTTCCTTGGTAGTACGTGTATTTATCCACGCGATGCCGAACAGCCGATGAAGGAAGATGTATTGCTTACTTCACCGTTGGAATATACCAACGAGCCGTATGCAATCGCCAAAATTGCCGGACTGAAAATGTGCGAAAGTTTCAACCTGCAATATGGAACGAACTACATCGCTGTGATGCCGACAAACCTTTACGGACCGAATGATAATTTCGACTTGGAACGCAGCCATGTACTGCCTGCCATGATTCGCAAGATTCATTTGGCACACTGTCTGAAAGAAGGAAACTGGGAAGCTGTACGTAAGGACATGAACCTGCGTCCGGTGGAAGGTGTCAACGGCAACAGTCCGAAAGAAGAAATCCTGGCTATTCTGCAAAAATACGGAATCAGTGAAACGGAAGTCACTTTTTGGGGTACAGGTACTCCACTCCGCGAGTTCCTTTGGAGCGAAGAAATGGCGGATGCCAGCGTCTTCGTAATGGAGCACGTAGACTTCAAAGATACCTATAAAGAAGGTAGCAAAGATATCCGCAACTGCCACATCAACATCGGAACCGGTAAGGAAATCACCATCCGTCAGCTGGCCGAGCGTATTGTGGAGACTGTAGGTTATCAAGGAAAACTGACCTTCGACAGCAGCAAACCGGACGGCACTATGCGCAAGCTGACCGATCCTTCGAAACTGCACTCTTTGGGGTGGCACCATAAAATTGAAATCGAGGAAGGCATACAAAGAATGTACGAATGGTACTTGAAATAAGAAATGAAGTTACTGTAAATATGCTATTAGCTGAATTATTTTTGCTAATAGCATATTTTTTTTAGCTATAATGATAATTAAATTAGCTATAAGCGTAATCTGTTTTGCTATAATGATAATCTGTTTTGCTATAATGATAATCTGTTTTGCTATAATGATAATCTGTTTTGCTATAATGATAATTTGTTTAGCTATAATGATATTCATTTAGCTCATAACTTAATCTGTTTATGCCATGAGCTAATCTATTTTATCACAAGCTAATCCTTTTTGTTATAAGCCTTCATCCAACTAAGCATCATTTATTCAACCATAAGCATCATTTATTCAATTATAAGCATCATCCATTGCACCAATAACGCATCGTCCACAAATTCCTTCCCACTACTCTCCCTCCATTTCCAAAAAATCTTCACTCTTAATTCTTCATTCTTAATATAATTGCTATATTTGCACAATTTAATACCAAATGTGCAAAAAACAATGGAACAAAGTTTTATAGCCTATATTGAAAATAGTATCAAGAATAATTGGGACCTGGATGCCCTGACCGATTATAAAGGTGCAACTTTACAGTATAAAGACGTAGCTCGCAAAATCGAGAAACTCCATATCATCTTCGAAGAAAGCGGAATCCGCAAGGGAGACAAGATTGCCGTTTGTGGAAGAAACAGCTCTCACTGGGGAGTTACTTTCCTTGCCACACTAACGTATGGAGCCGTTATTGTACCTATTCTCCATGAATTTAAAGCAGACAATGTGCATAATATCGTCAACCACTCCGAAGCCAAGTTACTGCTTGTTGGAGATATGGTATGGGAAAACCTGAACGAGTCGGCAATGCCGCTATTGGAAGGTATCCTGATGATGAACGACTTCACCCTGCTAGTGTCACGCAGCGAACGACTGACTTATGCACGCGAACATCTGAACGAAATGTTCGGCAAAAAATATCCGAAGAATTTCCGTAAAGAACATGTCGCATATCATAAAGACGAACCGGAAGAACTGGCAGTTATCAATTATACTTCGGGAACAACGAGTTATTCCAAAGGAGTAATGCTCCCCTACCGCAGCCTGTGGTCAAATACCAAATTTGCTTTTGAAGTGTTGGAACTGGAAGCCGGAGATAAAATCGTTTCCATGCTTCCTATGGCACACATGTACGGATTGGCTTTTGAATTCCTTTATGAGTTCTCCGTAGGTTGTCACATCTACTTCCTCACCCGTATGCCAAGCCCTAAGATTATCTTCCAGGCTTTTGAAGAAGTGAAGCCCAGTCTAATCGTTGCCGTACCGCTTATCATCGAAAAGATAATCAAGAAAAGCGTACTTCCGAAGTTGGAAACTCCGGCGATGAAGATATTACTGAAAGTGCCTATTATCAATGATAAGATTAAGGCAACAGTGCGCGAAGAAATGATTAAAGCATTTGGCGGAAACTTCAAAGCTGTTATTGTAGGAGGTGCTGCTTTCAATCAGGAAGTGGAACAGTTCTTGAAAATGATTGATTTCCCTTATACGGTTGGATATGGAATGACGGAATGTGGTCCGATTATCTGCTACGAAGATTGGAGAAAGTTCAAACCGGGTTCTTGCGGAAAGGCTGTACCACGGATGGATGTACGGGTATTGTCATCTGATCCTGAAAATATCGTTGGTGAAATCGTATGTAAGGGCCCGAATGTGATGTTGGGCTATTACAAAAACGAAGAAGCCACTCAAGAAGTCATTGACAAGGACGGTTGGTTACACACCGGCGACTTGGCTTTGATGGATGAAGAAGGTAATGTTACGATCAAAGGACGCAGCAAGAACCTGTTATTGAGCGCCAGCGGACAGAATATCTATCCGGAAGAAATTGAAGATAAGTTGAACAACCTGCCATACGTGGCTGAAAGTATTATCGTTCAGCAAAACGAGAAACTTGTCGGACTTGTTTATCCTGATTTTGACGACGCTTTCGCTCATGGCCTGAAGAATGAAGACATCGAGCAAGTAATGGAAGAAAACCGTGTGACTTTAAATACTATGCTACCGGCTTACAGCCAGATATCCAAGATGAAAATCTATCCGGAAGAATTCGAAAAGACACCGAAGAAGAGCATCAAACGTTACTTATATCAGGAAGCAAAAGGCTAATATAAAGTTAGCTGCATAAGATATTACTTAAACCGAAAAAGAGAAAGGAATGAAGATAAAGAAAACAATACTTACGGCAGCTATACTAATGGCTGCCGTTTCTTTACCGGCACAGAACAAGAGTGCAGGTATCAATATATCCATCTGGAAAGATATATGTACACAACCTCATGACAGTACACAGACGACATACATAAACATCGGCCTCCTGTCTACAATGAACCGTCTGAACGGTGTGGGTATCAATGCGTTGGGAAGTGTGGTTCATGGCGACATGAACGGAATACAAATCACCGGATTAGCCAACTTAGCAGGGGGTACTATGCGGGGCGTTCAGCTGGCCGGTATCAGTAATATCAGTGGCGATAACACCGTAGGACTTTCTGCTGCCGGATTGGTAAATATCACCGGCGACAGAGCACAGGGAGTAGTCATATCCGGGTTAACGAGCATCGGAGGAGACAACAACTCGGGGTTAATGATTAGTGGTTTCATGAATGTGACAGGCAACATGGCTTCGGGGCTACACTTTTCCGGAGCGGCAAATATTACAGGGCAGAGCTTCGGCGGTTTGATGGCTTCCGGACTTTTGAATGTGGTAGGCGAACACATGAACGGCTTGCAGATAGCAGGAATTGCCAATATAACCGCATCGAAACTGAATGGGATGCAAATAGCATTATGTAATTATGCAACGCAGGCCCGCGGACTTCAAATTGGCCTTGTCAATTATTACAAGGAAGACATGAAGGGATTCCAACTCGGATTGGTTAATGCGAATCCTGATACAAGAGTACAAATGATGGTGTATGGTGGAAATGCTACGCCTGCCAATATAGGTGTACGATTCAAGAACCAATTGTTTTATACCATTCTGGGAGTCGGTTCCATGTATCAAGGATTGAATGATAAGTTTTCGGCAAGTGCATCCTATCGTGCCGGTTTATCCTTCCCTCTTTACAAAGGCTTATCCATCAGCGGAGACCTTGGCTACCAGCATATCGAGGCTTTCGATAACAAAGACGAGGTGATTCCGAAACGTTTATATGCATTGCAGGCACGTGCCAATCTGGAATATCAATTTACCAGGAAGTTCGGTATCTTTGCAACAGGCGGTTATGGGCTAACCAGATTCTATAATAAATCGAGTAATTACGATAAGGGAGCTATTATCGAAGCAGGCATTGTTCTTTTCTAAACAGGAGTCGGGCAAGATACACTGCTGAAAAGATTAAAACACTAATATCAAGGCATTGCTTTACTAATTATAATTCGTTCCACCTGGATGTTTGTTTCGTTCTACCAAGGTTTTCCTTTCGTCCCACCCAGGTCGCTGTTTAGTCCCACCTAGGTGGAACGAATCACTCGATGCACTAAAAGTTATTGAATTTTATATTGCAAAGAAATAGCATTCATATCACACTTTTTCTTTTATCAGACCAGTACGATAAGCAACAAGCAGTTTCTTCAAATCCTGTATTTGAGTCACTAGTTCTTTTCCCTTATCGGTATCTTTCACCATCATTCGTTGCGAATTAAATTCGAGAACGAAGTTGGTCGATTTGATATCAAGCCCCTCTTCAATGGCTTTCTGACGAGACTGGAATGGTTCGTGCTGTACGAGTTGCATACCATGAGAATGATAAACAAGCGTATACCCCGCAATTCCCGTTTCCGGCTGATAAGCTTTTGAAAAACCGCCATCAATAACGAAAAGCTTGCCATTGGCTTTCATAGGTTGTTCCCCCTGAATCGTTTTCACAGGCACATGACCGTTGATAATATGCGAATGAGGCCCTGAAGCTCCAAACTCTGTCAAAATCTGGTCACAAATATCTTCCCGGTTACGCAATGTGTAATAATAGCCTTTCTTTTCTTTATGCAACTCTTTATCTTCTACAAAATAACGCTCAAAAGTCGCCATCTTATCTTTATCAAACAAAGGAGCTTCCGGGCCACACCACATATACCAGATATAATCCATAGCAAATTCCTTATCCTCCTCTCCTTCTTCATCGAAATAAGCGGTACGGATCAATTGATCGGCTTTATCCAGCAATTTATGTCCCCAGTATTCCTTACCACGTATTTTGACATGTTTAAAGCTGCCATCCTCATTCAGAGGAACAGAAGCATGATAAAGAAGATTCGAGTTTGAAACCAGATACATGCCGCCATAGGTAAACAGACAACGCATGTGCTTCTTCAATTTCTCACTATTCATAAATGAATAATGAATCTTTTCTACCAATTCGCGTTCTTCTTCAGTCAGTCGGTAAGGATCTGCCGGATCTACAGTCGGGAAATTGGTATCACGCAAAGCATATTCTTTTCCTTCATATACAAAGACGCCGCGTTCAAAATCAATCTTCTCCAGAAGTTTACGATTAGCCATTCCGAATTCCGGACGGCGGTCGATGATTTCAGCTTCCAGCTTAAACTGGATAATGGTAATGGCTTTATGCATTTGAGTAATCAGACGCAAAGTCTTCTCATTATAATGAGCATCGGCAAAGTTCATTTTCGGCATGAAAATCGTGCAAGGATCATCGGCATACGTATCCATTGCAAAAGTAGCCAATGGAAGCAGATTGATTCCGTATCCGTCTTCAAGTGTACCCAGATTACCATAGCGCATGGACATACGTATCACATTGGCAATACAACTATCATTACCGGAAGCTGCTCCCATCCAGAGAATATCATGATTTCCCCATTGAATATCGAAATTGTGGTAATTACACAATGTATCCATAATGATATGCGCACCGGGACCACGGTCGTAAATATCACCTACGATATGAAGAGAATCAATAGTCAAGCGCTGAATCAGATTACACATAGCGATAATGAAATCGTCGGCACGCTTCGTAGTGATAATTGTGCTGATAATTACATTAATATAAGCATGCTTATTCGGTTCGATAGACGATTCGTGCAATAACTCCTGAATGATATAAGAGAATTCGGCAGGCAGTGATTTACGAACCTTCGAACGAGTATATTTGGAAGACACGTTCTGACAGACTTTCACCAGTTGGTTCAGCGTAATCAGATACCAATCATCCAGATCCTTTTCACGGGCCTTCACCAATTGCAGTTTCTCTTCGGGATAATAAATCAAAGTACAGATTTCTTTCTTTTCAGCTTCACGAAGAGTGTTGCCGAATATTTCATTTACTTTACGTTTTACCGCACCGGAAGCATTTTTCAGTACATGCTGAAAAGCTCCATATTCTCCATGAATATCAGTCAGGAAATGTTCCGTCCCTTTAGGTAGATTTAAGATAGCCTCTAAGTTGATTATTTCCGTACTGGCATCAGCAATGGTAGGAAAACTTCGGGAAAGCAGTTGCAGGTAACGGAGATCACTCACAATGCTTTCAGGAGTTATGTTACTTTGAGCAGTCATTCTATTTACTATTTTACTATTTACAATTTATTAATTGGCAACTTATTATTAGTTGACAACTTACCATTTAGTAACTCAAAAAAGGAATTTATTAATTCCTCTCCTTTTTCTTGTTACAAATTTATCTATTTTATACGATTCCTGATTAAGAAATGACTACTTTTTATTTACAAATCCATCATTTCTCAATTTTCAATTCTCAATTTAACAAGAACATTAACAGCACTTGAGCGATAATCACCCGCAGGAACATACACAGCGGATAAACAGTCGCGTAGGCTACGGATGGGTTGTCGCCGGGAATTGTATCGTTTACATAGTTCAGTGCCATCGGATTTGCCATACTTCCGCACAACATACCGGATACAGTACCGAAATCAATCTTCATCATCTTGAAAGCCACAAACCCCACCAGTACGGTTGGAACAATAGTCAATCCGGCTCCTAAAGCGATCCATAACAAACCTTCCGGACGGAATACGGTGTCGAAAAAATGAGCTCCGGCATCCAGTCCCAGACAAGCAAGGTACATGGAAAGTCCCAAGGCACGTAACATCAGATTCGCACTACGGGTGGTATAAGTAATCATGTGTATCCGTGGTCCAAAAGTTCCCAGAAGGATACCAACGATAATCGGTCCACCCGCTAATCCCAGCTTCACAGGAGTACTGACACCCGGAAAAGAGAAAGGAATCGCCCCCAATGCCAAACCGAGTACGATGCCGATAAACACAACAACCAGATTGGGTTCTTTCAAACTTTTTACAGCATTTCCAAGTACTTTCTCCACATTCTGAATAGCAGCAGCCTCTCCCACTACCGTCAGGCGGTCTCCTAATTGAAGTACCAATCCCGGAGTAGCAAGCAACTGTACACCCGACCGGTAAACGCGACTGATGTTAATCCCATAATGATTTCTCAACCGGAGTGAACCGAGTTTCTTACCATTCAGTTCAGGGCGGGTAACGACAATACGTTGCGAAATCAATTCACTATCAATCGCATTCCAGTCAATGTCCTCTTTATTCCAATCCGTATTTTCCTGTTCACCAAAAAGCACGGTCAAGGCCAAAGCATCTTTCTCCGCAGCTACCACCAGTAAACGGTCACCTTCCTTCAATATCTTGTCAGAAGTCGGAATACTTACATGTCCGTCACGCCATAAGCGGGAGATGACAAACTTCGGGTAACTCATGCGAGCTATATCCTTGATGCTTTTATTGAAAATAGCAGGATTGTGTACTTGAAACGCTGCAATGTAGGTTTTGTTCGCATCATCTTTCTCTTTTATCTCCAAGTCTTCTTTGTGAACCAGCACTTTGCGAATTAATAAAACGGCAAGGATTACACCAACTACCCCCATCGGATAGGCTACCGCACATCCTAAAGCAGGAGTACTGCTGTCCATTCCCATCTGTTTCAATGTTTGTTGTGCGGCTCCCAACGCTGGAGTATTCGTCGTTGCTCCACAAAGGATACCGACCATATCAGGAAGAGAGACACCTGTTGCATAACTAGCCACCACGGTCAACAACGTTCCCAACAGAACAACTCCCAATGCCAGCATATTCAATGTTACCCCTCCTTTGCGGAAAGAGCTAAAGAAACCGGGACCGACTTGCAAACCGAGAGAATAAACGAAAATGACCAGTCCGAAACTTTCTGCGTAGTTCAACATCTGCGGATCGACCGAAAGCCCGAGATGGCCGGCGAGGATGCCTGCAAAAAAAACAAAAGTGACTCCCAGGGAAACTCCCCAGAAATGCACTCTTCCCAAGCCCAGACCAATGGCAGAAATCAATGAAAGTACCACAACAGCCTGTAAGGCAGAATGTTCGAGAAATAGACTATATAACCACTCCATGTATATAAAAACTAATAGGGCGCAAAGATAAAAACTATTTAGTCCGGTTCAAAACTTTTAAGCTTTCATTTCGCACCCTATTTATACCCTGAATCATATATCTTGAAATCTTATTGATTACCCTTTTACTCCGTTACCTATTATTTTGTTCCTAATAACTATCCTATTTCTATCTTAACTATCTTATCCTTCTCTTTTCACCTGCATCTTGTTATCCCTCAAACGATCTTTTTCCCTCTGTTTCTTTCCGTTTTATCTTTCATCATTTCCCCTGAAACTCCACAAAGTTATTTCGTCCGTCCAGATAACCGCTTAACCTGTTTCCACCGATGTACACATCATCCAGGTATGAAACATCATTCGGTCCGTATGACATACGAATGGAAGTCTGCGCATAATTCTCCCAGCTCCAACGGAAATTATATTCATACTGCTCTACTGTCCCGTTAGGATATTCCACCCGTATATAGTCAATTCCCGTACGATCTAAAAAGAAATCCAGTTCCTGACGGCAATAGTTACCGTCCATGTCCCGGTAGAAACTAACCCAGGTACGGCTACACAAATCAGCCGAACGATTATAGTATCCTGCACCATTATTATCATCATCATAGAAACTGTCTATTTCCACTTCGCAAGAGGTAAAACTTACCATCAATATAGCCATCAAAGCCAAACCGAAGTATTTAAATGTGTTCGTTTTCATATTCCTTTATTTTTAACGGTTCTCTAATTATTATCTATCATTTATCTTTCGATAGAACAAAAGTAGAGAATGAATTTTCCTTATGAAACTGAAAACTCCTACTTATCGGGAGGAAATTGCCTAAATCTAGGGGTAAATCCCCCCAATGAAGTCTATTTCAAAGAATTCTTGTATCTTTGCCTCCTGTTAACAACACATGAAATCATCTGTCGCATGAAGTCAATCAAATCCCATATCACCCAACTGCTGAAATCCCTCAATGAGGGAGTATTCGAAAAAGAACATACCATCGCACTCTCCCTATTATCTGCCATGGCAGGTGAAAGTATCTTTCTATTGGGCCCTCCGGGAGTAGCCAAGAGCTTAGTGGCGCGCAGGCTCAAACTGGCTTTTAAAGATGCGGATGCTTTTGAATATCTGATGTCTCGTTTCAGTACACCGGATGAAATATTCGGCCCCGTCTCCATCTCAAAATTGAAAGATGAAGATACATACGAACGTATTACAAAAGGATACTTGCCGACAGCATCGATTGTCTTCCTGGATGAAATATGGAAAGCCGGTCCTGCTATCCAAAATTCTCTTTTGACAGTAATCAATGAAAAGATATATCGCAACGGACAATTTACGGTGCGTGTTCCTCTGAAAGCGCTGATTGCCGCGTCCAACGAACTACCCGCAAAAGGTGAAGGACTGGAAGCCCTATACGACCGTTTCCTGATCCGCCAGTTTGTCGGATGCATTGAACAGGAATATGCTTTCGACCAGATGATTTCTTCTACACGGGAAGTAGAACCTGAAATCCCGGCAAAACTCCAGGTAGACGATGAATTATACAATCAAATACAAGCTGAAAGTGAGAAAGTAGGTATCCACTATACCATCTTCGAGCTGATTCACAATATCAAACGAGAAATCGAACAATATAATACAGGGCGGGATGAAAACACCCCTCCGATCTATATATCCGACCGCCGTTGGAAAAAAATAGTAGGTCTGCTCCGCACCTCGGCCTATCTGAACGAATCTCCGGGAATTCACTTCTCCGACTGCTTGCTGATGAGTGCCTGTCTGTGGGATGAAGTTTCGCAGCTCCCCATCATCGAAAACATAGTGGAACAGTCGATTGCACGGGGAATCAATACATATTTATTGGGAGAAAAACGACTGGAACAGAAACTGGATACGCTGAAAGAAAACATGAAGTCCGAACACAGCCTACGGGAACTTAGCGATCCGGGAATCCAGGTAGTAGATACCTTCTATCATCGCATAGAAGGTTACCACATTGCCGGAAATTTACTCATCTTTGCTTCTGACTACCAGTCTTTGAGGAAAGACAGTAACCGATTGTTTTATATTCAGCAGGATAAATTCCGTCCGGTCAACAAAATCCTGAAAGCTTATGATTTTGTAAAGAACAGAAATATCGCACAAAAGAATATTTATTCCCTCCGAAAAGGGAAACGATCCGTTTTCGTCAACAATCAGGAGTATCCACTACTATGTTATGATAATTGCGAACCTTTGCCAGCACAGCAGGGCGACAGCACTCCGTTCGAATTTACATTGCAGGAAGTGATAGATTTACTTCACCAAATGGAGGTAGAATATAAAACAATCTCCGAGCGGGAAACAGCATATACAAAGGAACATCTTTTCTTAAGCTCATCGCAAAAAAGCAAGATTAAGCGAATCTTAGGGGAGACTGCACATATCATAGAGAATTACCGGAACGAACTTCGTATCATCGCTCATGCCCATGAACAAGAGAACAGAGAGTATTAGGCTCAAACACCTGCAAGACATTTATTACGAAAAATTGCAGGGAATAGCCTATGATGTGTATGACGAACAACTACACAATCTGATTATCCGTCCCGAAGAACTGGATGCGGACATTCACCTGTATTTTCGTCACACACAACCCTCCCTGCAAGATTTCTACTCCCGTTATGCATCGCAATGGGAATACTTTCATGAAATGAATGAAGCATCGGACGCAAAGTTTCTTCAATTCCTGAAAAACAGCGCATACCCCTTCTCCATGAAATATCACCTGGTAGACCTCAACGTAAAATACTACCTCCAACGTTTTAATGCAATCAGCCCGCGTTCCAAAGAATGGAAAGCGTTGCGGACTCTTTTTTTCGACAAGTGGCATACGCTACTCTCGAACAATGAGTTCAACTATCAGATGGAACATATCGAGCAACTCTGTGAGGATTTCTACCGTATTCAACTGGCATTAGCCAAAAATCTTCCGGTACGCGGTGGCTCACGCCTCGTCTGGCTACTTCGCAATCATAAACAGATAGCGGAACAGATTTTAGAATACGAAGAAACGATCAAACGAAATCCCGTTATCCGCGAACTGGTAGAAATCTTAGGCAAAAAACACCAAAGTAGCCGGAAACGTTTCAAAATGACCGCAGGTATTCACCGGGAACAAATTATATCTCATGCCACCCGAAGTGATATTGCAGGCATTTGTGAAGGAAACGATTTGAATAGTCTTCTCCCTCTGGAATATTGTTATCTGGCGGAAAAGAACCTGCAACCCATATTTTTCGAGCGTTTCATAGAGAAGAGACTACAAGTCATCGATTATCAATCGCACGAGAAACAAACCAGCAATGATAAGAAAACAGTAGGAAATGAAGTTTCCGAAGAAGCTGAAGGCCCTTTCATCGTTTGCCTGGACACTTCCGGTTCTATGGCAGGCGAACGGGAAAGAATCGCAAAATCTACTCTACTTGCCATTGCCGAATTGACAGAAGTACAACATCGGAAATGTTACGTCATCCTCTTCTCCGATGATATCGAGTGTATTGAAATAACCGATTTAGGGAGTAGTTTCGATCGCCTTGTCGATTTTCTAAGCCAATCTTTTCATGGTGGCACAGATATGGAACCAGTCATCACACATGCTTTGCGAAAGATCAGCGAAGAAGGATATATGGAAGCAGACATCATCACCGTATCGGATTTTGAGATGCGTCCAGTCGATAAACTGCTATCCCGGACCATAGAACATGCAAAAGCAAAACAGACAAAAATGTATGCCATTTCTTTAGGAGGCAAAAGTGCCGAGACCAGTTATCTGAAATTATGTGATAAATATTGGGAATATAGTGTTCAAAACGCTGAAAGTCTTAATAAAAATAGAATTGAAGAATCAAATATTTAATCAATGTTATAAAACATCTCTTTTTTCTTGTTTTATTTGCAAATTCGACAGAAGTCCGTATATTTGTACTGTGTTTTTCATAGTATTAGATTTAAGGTTAACAAAAGATTGGCTGTCTGGGATAGATAGCCTTTTTTTATGTTCTTTTCTCACGTCAAATATACCGTCACTATCCCATCCGGATGTTTACCCTATCCCATGAAGATACCGTCACTATAATAAGCGGATAGCGTCAATATGTTTCAAGTTCCCATTCCATCGATAAAAATTAAAAGCTTTCGAAAAAAATTTCTTCCGTTTAACATTTGAAACATAGCAGGTTATCTCATTTCACAAAAAACAGGTAAAAAAAATCTTGCTAAAAGATTTGCGTAGTCCAAAAGTTCCCCCTATATTTGCACCGCATTTGAGAGAGAATGCGGGTTCAAGGAAGTTTGGGTGAGTGGCTGAAACCACCAGTTTGCTAAACTGACGTACTCGTAAGGGTACCGGGGGTTCGAATCCCCCAGCTTCCGCAAAATCTCAAAATAAAAAGAGCTAAGTTTTATAGACTTGGCTCTTTTTAAATCTATCAAACTCCGGTGGGTTCGTCTAACGGTTAGGACACATGCCTCTCACGCATGTAATACGAGTTCGATTCTCGTACCCACTACCAAAGAAAAAAGAGGAAATGCAGTTTAACTACATTTCCTCTTTTTCTTTATAGATCTCGAAATAAGATTCCTTATCAATCCTCAACCGGACTCTATCCTCCCTTTTCTGTCCTGCCAGATTCACAAACAGATTGAAATACAGTTGGCTGAAAGAAAGGTTGGAACGATCATAAGTAATATCAAATGTCCAGGTTCTACGAAAAGAATCGAACGTTGCATACGATTGCTCACCCCCTTTACACATAAACACTTCCGGGAAAGACGTAGGAGGATAAGGCTGGAATAAACCCGCTAATTGAGCATAAATATAGTCAATCATCCATTCGTCTCCTGTTAAAGTCAATTCTCCCTTTAAACGAAGTTTAATGGCATAACTGGCAGTCACGTCGGACGAAGTATAAACAGGAACCTGGCTTTCTGCCGGATAGTTGCCGTCTTTATATCCAAGACTCATCGTTAGTCTGGATAGACCGACACCATTAAAGCCACTCACCTCCTGATCTGCCAACCGGTTTTTCAGACTGACCATGAATGTCAGTTTACCAAGCGTCGGATCACCCGGATATTGCGCAAGCGTGTCCAGCACATAATCTTCGGTATTGTAACTACGGGTTATTAAATCACCCTTTCCAGCCTCCAAAGCCGGACCGCCTCTTTCCACATCTACGTTGCCAACCGGATAATAAATAGCATCATTATCCCTTACGCAACCACTCAAACAGAACAGCAACACTGCCAAGCCTATTATCTTATTCATTATCATCTTACCTCTTGATTTTGCGGACAAAGATACATCTTTTTTATACCACACTTGATTTATGTCAACCGTTTTTAGTATTTTTGCACACATCAAGACAGAAAAGACATGGATACATTATTAAGAGAGACTGTAAATGCTGTTGTAAATTCCCGCTTTCCGGAAATGAGTATAGAAGGAAGACGACAGATAGAAAGTATACTGATTCGTGAAGAATTTCCCAAAGGAGCAATAGCGCTGAATGAAGGAGAAGTAGCTCATGAAATCGTATTTGTCGGCAAAGGGATGCTTAGGCAGTACTATTACAAGAATGGGAAAGACGTGACCGAACATTTCTCATACGAAGGATGTATCGTGATGTGCATTGAGAGTTTTCTGAAACAAGTACCCACCCGGCTAATCGTGGAAACCCTCGAACCTTCCATTATCTACCTGTTCCCTCGCGACATGATACAAAAATTGGCAAAAGAGAACTGGGAAATCAATATGTTCTACCAAAAGATACTGGAATACTCCTTGATTGTGTCACAGATTAAAGCAGACTCCTGGCGCTTTGAATCCGCCCGCGAACGCTATAACCTCCTGCTCGAAACACATCCGGAAATTATCAAACGTGCACCTCTGGCACACATTGCCTCTTATCTTTTGATGACACCGGAAACACTAAGCCGTGTGCGCTCCGGTGTTCTATGATTTTAGCGGCTTTTCCGGTATTCTTTAGGAGACATACCAGTGTAATGCTTGAAATACTTTCCAAAGAACGACTGGTTGGCAAAATTCAGCCGATCGGCAATCTCTTGTATATTCATACTTGAAGAATTCAGAAGTGCTTTCGCTTCCAGAATCACCAGTTCGTCTATCCACTCCCCCACCGTTTTTCCGCTGACCTCTTTTACTACTCCCGAAAGATGCTTCGGCGTCAGACACAACTGGTCAGCATAGAATTTCACGCTCCGTTCAGACTGGTAAGACTCCACTAAAGACTCATAAAAACGTTCGAAAATATATTCTTTCCGGCTTTTATTTTTCATGGTAGTAGCATTGGCTGGCACATGATTGGTAAAGATATTACAAAGTTCAAAAAAGAACCCTTGCATCAAGCCCATTACCACTTCTTTACGATATAAAGCCTCCTTATTCTTCAACCGTTTTCTGATAAATGCATGATATTCCTTCACAGTCTCCTGCTCCTGCGGTGTAAGATTGAAACACGGGTAATCTTTCAGATAAAAGAATAAGGAAAGCACATTACTGATCTTAGGCAATGTCTCCAACAAGTTCTTCGACACAGCAAAGAATATCGCTTTAAAGTCGGAACTGAAACACCGCTGTTCGACAATCTGATTAGGCAGCGCGATCACCATTAATCCGGGGAACAGTTGGAACTCACGTAAACTAATATTAAAAGTACCAGTACCTTCCAGGCAAAGACCTACCGTCAACACCTCCAGTTTAGTCGGTCCATTATACAACGATATAACGCTCTCCGTATCGAAGAGCGCTATATCATTATCAACAACATCAATGTTGCCAGAATCTATATGTTTAGAATGAACTACCGAAGAAATACCTACTTTGGGAACATTTTGAATATACATACTCTCTCTTTTTTGCGACAAATATACCAGCATTTAATCAGATATACAAGCCGTTCAAGAGTATTATCAGACATAATGAACACTTTTAGTTACTTATTGAACAGACCGGAATAAATATACAGAATCACGTTGGGCAGCCGGCACTGTCCATTTCTCCGGAACAAACTTCCACTGATTCAGGGCTTTGGGGTTCATCGTACCTTTCTTTTCGATATAATTCATCAAATAGAAACGAAGATCTTTATCTGTAGAGAAAATTATGCGGTCCTTCAAATCCTCCTGCGGAATACCCGATCCTTTCGTCAACAGTTCTCCACCACCATTACCACGATAAGAATTTAAGGCCACTTTATATATCTTATCCATACGGAAAGGAGAACCGTCCGCCATGCTCGTAATCGTAATCTTTTCTCCCTTCGGTTTTGTCACGTCCACCGTATAAATAATGCCGGAAGCCGAGTCGAAATTAAAACTGAAGTTCTGGAAAGAAGCCCTGTCTTCCGCACCTTCCCGAGGTTTCTTCTTGAACCAGAGCAGATGATTTTCCGGTGACTTCATCTGGTTCGTCCACATATAATAAGACATCTCCAGAAAATCCTTAATCTCCTTTCCGGACAACGTCATCACATACAGCATATTCTCATACTTATACAAGTTGAACATATCACTGACAAACACATCCCCTTTCTTTATCTCCGCATCAAACGAAAGCGGAGCGGCAAAAGAGATGTCAGCTCCGGTTATATCGAGCTGTAAAGTATGTATCAAATCAATAAAAGCAGAAGGACCGAAGAAAGCAGGATGAGTAGAGATACTCTCGGTAAAAGTGCCGATCTTCTTGGATACAAACTTCTGCACCGTCTCATATTGCGGAGCAAAACGCTTCATGAAATCCTCGCTGATTCCGTAAGCTTCCGTTTCTGTCAACTCCCCTTTGACGTCCTTGCTCTGCACCTTTCCATCTTTCAGTTTCAAGGTCACATCGACATTAGACAATACAATTCCATTGCTGGCCGGATCGATAATCAACACCGAATCTCCGGCTACATTCATCACCTTCTTACATTCGCGGGCATGATCGTGCCCCATTAACACGATATCGAATCCCGGCACATTCTTCGCTACGTTAAGAGAAGCATTCTCATTGTATTTGCCCGACATTTTGAAAGCCTCCTGTCCGGCATGAAACAACCCGATCACCAAATCCGGATTCTCTTTTTCACGGATAATCCTCATCCATTTGCGTGCCGTCTCTTCCATATCGTCGAAACGCAAGCCTTTCCACAGATTTTCAGAAAGCCATGCAGGGATGGCAGGAGTAATCATACCCAATACCACAATCTTCACGCCATCACGTTCCAACACCTTATAAGGAGCCAGATGGGGTTTTCCCGTAGACGTATCAATGATGTTGGCACCCAACACAGGGAAGTCACAAGTGGCTATCCAACGGTCGAACACAGCACGTCCCGTTTCCACATCATGGTTCCCCATATTACCGGCATCATATTTCATGAAATTCATCATTTCCGAACAAAGATGAGGAGACACCGTATCTATATAATTATAGTAATAGGCAGTAGGCTGTCCCTGCAAAATATCACCATTATCCAGCAATATCAGATTCTCTTTATACTGTTCACGCTCTTTCTGCACGAAAGAATAAATACGTGCCAGACTACCCTTCCACTCGTGGCGGGTTATAAAATTGTAAGGATAATAATTACCATGTACGTCACTCGTTTCCACAATCTTCAGCTTCACCACCTTTTCCTGCGCCGCAACAGACAGTACGAGACAGAAAAGCAAGCCATAAATAAATCCTATTCGTTTCATTCTTTTTCTATATTTAGCGGATGCGAAAATACGAACCGTGCCCCACCGGTATAGTCAGGATCGATCCATATACTTCCTCTCCATTTATGCACAATCAATTTACAGATAGACAATCCCAATCCGGTTCCCTGGGCGTACTCATTCAGCTTTTCAAAACGCTCGAACACAAGTCCCTGTTTTTCTTTCGGGATACCGCATCCGGTATCCGTTACCGAGAAAATAGCCATTTGCTTTTCCTCATTCACAGAAAAGTCCAAGGTAATCTTCCCGCGTTTCGTAAATTTGTCGGCGTTGGACAGCAGATTAATGATTACCTGTTGCATACGCTGCACATCCGTCACCATCCGGAAAGTTTCAAAAGAAGTGGAAAACAAGAACTGATTGTCCGACGACTGCCGTGAAAAACTAACAGAGGCAACCACCTGACTACACAACTGCACCACATCACATTCCTCCCACGTCAAAGTCACCCGGTTCGCCTCCAGACGTGAAAGATCGAGAATATCATTAATCAGACGAAGCAACAAATCCGAATTGGTTTTGATAATCTTATAATAAGACTGCTGTTCATCCTCCGTGCTACCGCCCATTGCCAGTACATCCGAAAAGCCGACAATCGAGTTCAACGGCGTCCGTATCTCATGACTCATATTGGCAAGGAAAGCACTCTTCAGACGATTAGACTCTTCCGCCCTGTCTTTCGCTACACGCAAATCCTTCTCCGATTTCAGAAGCTCGTCTTTCAAACGTTTCGTACGGAAATAATAGAAAAGAGAGATACATAAGCCAAGTACCAGAATCACGAACAAAGCACAAGCAGACCATATCTGATAAGTATATTGCTGATAGAACGAAACCGGTTGGTTGACAAGCTGCACTTTAAAAGGCAACACGCTTGGGTGCAGCCCCCACTCTTTCACCTTCCGGCTATCCAATACCGCTTTAGAGCCAATGATCGAAAGATGCTTCCCCGTATCCTCCGGGTGCTGATCCATCCGTATGGACTCCATAGCCATTTCTCCTCCCACTTTCCGATAATCGGGCAGCACTCCTCCTATCGCCCAATATCCAAGGCTCACCGATGAAGGAGTAAAAGCCGGGATGGTAGGAGTAGCCTCCATCATGGCATACGTCGCATTCCGCATGAAATACCCCTCGTTCATATCCACACGCCACGTTCCCACCAGAATAACCGTATTTTCGGGCAGCTGTCTCAATTCCTCAACGATGGTATAAATAGAATGTCTCCGGCCGTCCATCAAAATCAAATCCAGATCGGGGAACTTCTTCATTTCTTTTCGTACCAACGCTTGCATAGTCACTCCGCCATAAGTATTGTCCGAGATAAAGGCAATGTGTTTCGTTTTCGGATAGAAAGCTTGAATCATGGAGATATTACCTTCTATATTATATTGATTGATAAATCCCGATTCCAGTTCGGGAATATCCAGATGATCTTCAAAGATATCGACAGATTCGGGCATCCAGCAATCAAGATTTTCCACCGTATCTTTTGGCAATATCACCACATTACTACTGGCCAGACTGCACATCACCGGCACTTTCACCTGCATTTCATCCCTCTGCGACAAATAGGCAGCCCACGCTTCCTGTCCTAATAAAATAATTTGTGCCGGATGCTTTTCTCCCTGATATTTAGCCAGAATCTGCGTCATCATCGCGCTCCATAACGGAGCCTCCGAGAAACTTTTACAGTTCATGTTTTCGATGACAATGTCGCGCTGTCCTCCCAACTTACTATATTCATCCATATAATCGGAAATAGTGACCGAGGTTTGGTGTGCTGCCGGATTATAAGAGCAAATAATCAGAATAGGTTTCTTATCTTTAGAGACAGCCAATACTTCCGTTGACTGCAGAAGCCAAAGGAAACAGATAAAAAGATATCCAAGACGTCCCAGCATAATTATGCAGTTTTGATGTGTTAATTCATTAATTGAGTTGCAAATATAGTAAAACTTGTCGGGTTTAGCAGATTTATATGTATTTTTGTCGCTCATTTACTCTCAAAAAATACAAATTATGGAATTATTTCACAAGATGATTTCCGGTTTTCTGGGTATACCGGAAAGACAAATAAGTAGTACGCTCCATCTTTTGGGTGAAGGTGCTACGATTCCCTTCATCAGTCGTTACCGTAAAGAAGCCACCGGCGGACTGGATGAAGTGCAGATAGAGCAAATAAAAGAGCAACACGATAAGTTGTGCGACATAGCCAAACGGAAAGAAACGATTCTCGGCACCATCACCGAACAGGGCAAACTGACTGCGGAACTGGAGAAACGCATCAACGACACCTGGAACCCGACGGAACTGGAAGACATTTATCTTCCTTATAAACCCAAGCGGAAGACACGTGCTGAAGTAGCCCGCCAGAAAGGGTTGGAACCGCTTGCCACCATCCTGATGTTGCAAAGGGAAAACAATCTTAGTACCAAGGCTGCCTCCTTCGTGAAAGGAGACGTGAAAGATGTGGAAGATGCCCTTAAAGGCGCCCGTGACATCATTGCAGAGCAAGTGAACGAGGACGAACGTGCCCGCAACGCGGTACGTAATCAGTTCAGCCGCCAGGCAGAGATTAGTGCCAAAGTAGTGAAAGGAAAAGAGGAAGAAGCGGCAAAATACCGGGATTATTTCGATTTCTCCGAAGCACTGAAACGTTGCACGTCCCACCGCCTGTTGGCCATCCGCCGGGCAGAGTCGGAAGGCCTGCTAAAAGTATCCATCAATCCCGACGACGAGGCATGTATCGAACGCCTGGAACGTCAGTTCGTACGTGGCAACAACGAGTGTAGCCAGCAGGTGGACGAAGCCACAGTCGATGCCTACAAGCGTCTGCTCAAGCCCTCCATCGAAACAGAATTTGCCGCTCAATCCAAAGAGAAAGCCGACGAGGAAGCCATCCGGGTATTCACCGAGAACCTCCGCCAACTTCTTCTCGCCCCTCCATTGGGACAAAAACGGGTGCTCGCCATCGACCCCGGATTCCGTACGGGATGTAAAGTTGTCTGCCTCGATGCACAAGGCAATCTGTTGCATAATGAGAATATCTATCCGCATCCTCCGGTGAACAAAACAGGAGAAGCTGCTTCCAAACTCCGCAAGATGATTGAGGCCTATCAGATAGAGGCCATCTCCATCGGCAACGGAACGGCAAGCCGTGAGACAGAAGATTTCATCAACAGCCAAAGCTTCGACCGTCAGATACCCGTGTTTGTAGTCAGTGAGCAGGGAGCTTCCATTTATTCGGCTTCGAAGATTGCCCGCGACGAGTTTCCCGATTATGACGTAACGGTGCGGGGAGCAGTCTCCATCGGCCGCCGCCTGATGGACCCGTTGGCAGAATTGGTGAAGATAGATCCTAAATCCATCGGTGTAGGTCAATACCAGCACGATGTAGACCAGACAAAACTGAAAAAAGCGCTCGATCAGACAGTAGAGAATTGCGTGAACCTGGTCGGTGTAAACCTGAATACGGCAAGCAGCCATCTATTGACTTATATCTCCGGACTGGGACCGCAACTGGCTCAAAACATCGTCAACTACCGGGCGGAAAACGGAGCTTTCGGTTCACGGAAAGAGTTGATGAAAGTTCCTCGCATGGGTGCCAAGGCTTTCGAACAGTGTGCCGGATTCCTCCGCATCCCCGGAGCCAAGAATCCGCTGGACAACACCGCCGTGCATCCGGAAAGCTACCACATCGTAGAGCAAATGGCCAAAGACCTGAAATGTACCATCGACGAACTGATAGCCGACAAGGAACTCCGCCGGAAGATTAACATCTCCGCCTACATCACCCCTACCGTCGGTCTGCCCACCTTACAGGACATTCTGCAGGAACTCGACAAGCCGGGACGTGACCCGCGTAAGGCTATCAAAGTCTTCGAATTCGACAAGAACGTGCGCACCATAGCCGATTTGCGCGAAGGAATGATTCTTCCGGGCATCGTAGGCAACATCACCAATTTCGGGGCGTTTGTCGATATAGGTATTAAGGAGAACGGACTGGTGCACCTCTCGCAATTAGCGGAACGGTTCATTTCCGATCCGACGGAAGTGGTATCCATCCATCAACACGTCATGGTCAGAGTGATGAATGTAGATTATGACCGGAAACGGATTCAGCTTAGTATGATCGGGGTACAGCAAGACTGATTGCTTCCCTTTTTTCTCCCCACCACACGATCAGAATCGTAAAAACAATCATAAGTACTGTGCAAATGAGCGAGCCTTCAAAACCGAAGGCTCCGCCATTCAGTACGTTTTCTTCGGGCATACGCAAAGTCAGCATGCTCGTCGTGAAATTATTTCCGCTCACCTGATAACCTAGAATCGGACCTTGAATCCAATTCCAGAAAAGATGAAGAGAGATAGGGAAACACAGATTCCGGGTATAAAGATAGGAAGCACCCAGCAACATACCGGCAAGTAAGAGATTAAGCATCGGTAGGAAAGCTATTTCTGGATTAAAGATATGCATAAACGCGAATAATGCCGACGAGATGAAGAGCGCCAGGAATTTATTCATATTAGTATGAAGCAGACGTCCGAGGATATAGCCGCGCATCAGAATTTCTTCAAACAACGCCACTAACAGGAAAAACACCCACGACCCCAATAAATCCAACGGCTTAAACTGAAAACCGGTGACTTCTATTTCTCCCAAAACAACAGAGATTCCGAAACTCAGCAAATAGAGCAAGATTGCCATCAGAAGTCCATACCACAGTCCACTGGCATGTCCTTTTAAAGAAAGTCCCAAATCAGAAAACGGACGACGTTCGAGACGAAGCAAGATTACGGCAGCAGTAAGAACAGCCAAAAGCATACTGGCCTCCACGAAAATATACCCTACTACTCCCGGATGACGAGCCTCCACTCCAAGAACCAACGACAAGCCTCCGCTAACCAGTGTCCCATACAATCCAATAAATATGAAAAGTACCACAATAAACAGCGGGATACATGCCCACACAGGAAGTCTTTTGGGTTCTTTCTTCCCATCTATGTTGTCTGCCTCCATTTTTACAATTTGTTAATCCGGCTACAAAATTAGATATAAAACATAAAAAAACATCATGTATTCTCTATTTTTCCTATATTTGTCAGAACAAATCTACAAAATTATGAAAATTAAACTACTATTGATAAGTTTCTTACTGGCCGCTAATGCATTAGGAGCCGCCGCCCAAGTGAGTAAGACGTATTATGTGAGTAAGCCCGGTACGCTGATTTCCATGATGACTGAAGAGGAAGCCAACAGTGTCACCCACCTCACACTGACCGGAAAACTGAACGCAGAGGACTTCCGGCATCTCCGTGACGAATTTGCCAATCTGAAAGTATTGGATATTTCGAACGCAGAAATCAAGATGTACAGCGGAAAAGCCGGTACTTATCCCAATGGAAAATTCTACATTTATATGCCGAACTTCATCCCTGCCTATGCTTTCTCGAATGTGGTAGGCGGAGTGACCAAAGGTAAAGCCACACTGGAAAAAGTGATCCTCTCCGAGAAAACGAAGAATATCGAAGATGCTGCTTTCAAAGGCTGTGAGAATCTGAAAATCTGTCAGATCCGGAAAAAGACAGCTCCCAACCTGCTGCCGGAAGCATTGGCAGACAGCGTTACCGCCATCTTCGTCCCTCTGGGCAGCAGCGACGCTTACCGCTACAAAGACAGATGGCAGAATTTTGCTTTCATCGAAGGTGAACCGGTAGAGACTACCCTGCAAGTGGGTGCAATGGGTAAACTGGAAGAAGAGATCCTGAAAGCCGGACTGCAACCCAGAGACATCAACTTCCTGACCGTTGAAGGGAAACTGGATAACGCAGACTTCAAACTTATCCGCGATTATATGCCGAATCTCGTATCGGTTGATATTTCCAAGACAAATGCAACGGCTATCCCCGACTTCACTTTCTCGCAGAAGAAGTATCTGCTGAATATGAAATTACCTCATAACCTGAAGTCAATCGGACAGCGTGTATTTAGTAATTGCGGTCGTCTGTGCGGCACGCTGGAATTACCGGCCAGTGTAACGGCTATCGAATTCGGTGCTTTTATGGGATGCGATAATCTTCGCTATGTATTGGCTACGGGAGATAAGATTACAACGCTGGGAGATAACTTGTTCGGGGAGGGAGTTCCGAGTAAGTTGGTTTATAAGAAATAAAAGAATTGAGGGCTGTCTAAAACTTCAACTTACTAAAAACAGCCCTTTTCTTATTTAAAAGAAACATGCTTTTGGCCAATTTTAAGCAGAATGAATATATTCATGATTATTTCACATATAGATTGTTTCCTCTTCCTAAAGCATAGCTTTTGCCCACCTAAAGCTAAGCTTTCCGTTCTCTAAAGCTATACTTTTTACTTATACTAAAAGAAGTTTCACACTTCTCCTACAAAAAACTCATTTCTCTATTCTCCTTCACCTTTCTTCTGAACTCCTGATAAATAAGCTCTCTACGGGTGAAGGTAGAGTTTTTCATCATTACATTCATCGTATTGCATATGTAAGCGTCTCCGCGATTCTATATAGTGTATTAAAATAAAAAGGCTAATGATCCCTTTTTAGTCATTAGCCTTTTCCCATCTGTCAGGA
>NZ_CP083673.1:2492842-2634522 GCF_025914115.1 Bacteroides sp. DH3716P
ATTAGCTTTTCAGCCTCACTAAGGCGAGGGGTCTGTTCCCTGTTATAACAACCTGTAAAATAGAGAATAGCTGATAGTCCAATTATAATTTTATATTTCATATTGCGAATATTAGGAGTAACAAACACATTTCGATGCGGAAAGCTTTTATTAGAAGAAATATAATTATTATTACATTCTTTGTATCTCAACAGAAACCATAAATACTTTTTTTGCATGATTCCCTGCATGATAGTTCTCAATTCCTATATATACCATTTCCAAAAACAGACAATAACCAAAAAGTTATAAAATATGCAGGCTTGGGAGTTTAGTATTCTTCATCTTATTATCAACTTTAATTATGCGCTGCTTTATACCATAATGTATTTTCTTTCAGCACAGTCATAGGATTGTCACTCGGATCGGATGTTGTTATACCGGAAAATGTATTGATAGGAATAATACCTTTGGCCATAGTGTAGAAATTTTTTGTATGGGTTTTATATGGAACAAGATGATTTAGCTGCTCTCTAAATTGGTTTAATAATATAGGATCGTTACAGAGTGAGGTTATATAATCTGCAAAATCATAAAATATTACAGGAGTATAACCATCTAAACGTTGGATTGTTCCCCTCAGGGATTTGTCAAAAGAATATTTACTATTGATACTTTTTATGATGGCTGCCATATTCTCCAGTTCTGAACAGTCCGTTACTGCTAATGTCCCACAAGGCATTATTTCATAGGTTGAATAAAAATTGTAAAATTCTTCACATCCCGATTGATAATCGGGATTCCCCAGTAAATATTCCCCAATAGCGGCATAAGGCATTCCGTATGCCATCATCTCACTGGTAGAACCAATCAAATATTTTGTAACATCCTTTAATTCATAGGCAACCTCTATAGATGACATATAACAGTCATCAAATAGAATATATTCCATTTTCATGCCTGCATTAGCAATACCGGAGGCTAGAGATTTTATATCTGTTTGGTATTCGGCGGTCAGTCCTCCAAAATAACGTGTCAATGGAACACCCTGATATTCCCAATGCATTTTCATGTGAGGTGCGGAACGCACTTTCATCTCATAAACAGGAAGCCATCCCATACCGTGACATCCTATAATCATGGTATAAACAGAAGCCGGAGCAAATGCCTTTACATCATTTAAAATTGCTGTTATCCCATCGATTGTCGTAAAAGGCGGAGACTTATATTTTTTAAGTATTTCACGTTTACATCTCCCGTGAGAAGACACAATTTCAAACATCATGGCCTCCGTACTACCGGTAGAAATAAAAACAATTACTTTCTCATTGTTCAGCCCTATTTTCGTTATACATTTTTCCAGGTCAGATATGTTATTATAAAAATAGTTCGTCAAATTTGAGGACCATGGCAAATACATGAATAATGTTTTCCGGTTGGCTTCTATCTTTTGATTTTCCTCCTTCTCGCATGAAGAAAAAAGTAAAATTCCTCCCAATAAAAAGATAATGCTAACCTTTACGTAGATTTTTTTCGTTGTTTTCATCCTGCAAATTGTCCAATAACTCATTATTACTTTTTTATTATAGCCTTCCATTGTAAAATCTCTATTTTATCTTAAATGTGAATTGTAAATAACCATTTCCTGATATTCATAGAATCAAATCCTCTTATAATCTTACAATATTATGACTCATTATCTCACAATATATTGAATATTCTAATAAACAGCATGAATTTAATCGTTTATAACACGAGATGATTTTCTTTTCAATGCCCTATGGCAGTTCTCATTGGAGACACTGCCGAATGGCACTTGTTTCCGTTTCATTCTTGCAAAAAAAGATGAAACGGTTTAACAGGAACAACTGCCTGTTGAAACAATACCGGCACCAATGTCACAACAGGCAGTTTTATGGTTACTTATGGCAGTCCAAACCGATTTTCAAAGCCAAATCGCTCCGGCTTCCACATCCCCTGACTTATAAGTGTAAATTATAAACTCTTCAAGCGCTTCTTTCCATGTAAGATTGAAGGTTCCCATAATTGAATGTATGGCACGATTACTTTTTTCATCAAGCCCGTCTTCTTCCACCCCTTCGGGGTTCGTGTCTTCGTCTACCCCCACAGTCTCTTCACGGCTCCAGAACACCACTACCGGAATGTTTAGGTTGATATCCCATGTACCACGCTGGATCAATATTCCGGAAGGTTTATAGAACGGATCAAAAGTACCTGTTTCCGGATTGCCCTTGGATTTGTAGCCGTGATAAAGACGAATTTTCAGGTCGAATTCCTTACGGTCTTTCAAAAAACGGATAACTCCTTTCAAACCTATCGGGTTACTGTCTCCTGTTATTTCAGCTTCCTTGCTATGTTTGGTCTTGTCCCAGGGGGTAGTGTCCACATAAAGATAATCCACCAATTTCTGCGGTTCATTGTCATCGGCTTCCGGCTGACCGTCAAATGTGGGTTTTACATTTTCAGGCGTGAAGAAATGTTGATGAATATTATCCTGCCCGTTTTCTATAAACTGGCTGTTCATCAAATCTCCTTTGGCGTTATAGTAATAGATGAACATCAAATAAACGGGAGCCGGGGTGTATTTCCCATAAGTATAGTAGTCTCCATTTTTCTGCACGTAGAACTTGCTTTGACTGCCTTCGGCAAGCCTCCAACCCTTGCCGGCTTTCAGCTCATAAGTTATTTCCTGAATACGTTTCATGTGCTTGGCCGGAGATTCCGGATTCTGGTGAGGTCCACCGACTTTCTGTATTTCATTCCAGTCTGCATGCAGGTGACATTCCACAAGACGGATAGTCATTTTGGAAGGATCTTCATGCAATTTATTATCTGTCTCATTTTCAGGAATTACAGGATCTTTACTGCATGAATTGAACAACAACGAAAGAGCTGTTCCTATCAGGAACATCAATGCGATTTTACATACATTTGTTTTCATTTTTTATTTATTTGGTTAATAATAATTGTTATAAATCAAAAACTCCAGTTCACTACACAACGTACATCAGATCCCATGTCATGTGCATAGTAGCGTGAACGGTTAGTGTATTCTTTATATTCTTTGTTCAAGATATTGTCTGCCGCTATCATGAATTGTAGTTTGTATCCGTATTTTACAGGACACTCAAAGCTAGCAGCGAACCCCAAGAGGTGGTATGCCGGAGGGGTATAGGGAATAAGATCCGTATTCGAGTCAAACCGGGTCTGTTTTGCCACGAATCGATGTCTGATACTCAAACGTAATTTGGAATGCGATTTGGTTTCGTGAAGCCATGAGAGGTCATGGCTGAAACGGGAAGAGGGGATATAAGGAAGGTAATTTCCTGTCGTCTGTTCATTTGCCCGTATAAAAGAAGCAATCAGGTGATAATCCCATGAATTTATGGGCATGAAGTGAAAGTCAAAATCCATTCCGCGAAAGAAAGCCGGGGTCTGTTTGTATTGGAATACAGGGTATACCCCCGAAATAACAGTGATGGTTTCTTTCTTCGGTTCATCATAGATATAGCCGCTTATCCATTGCAGGTAACCGTCCATTCGGGCACTGAATACCTTATTGCTGTAACTGATGGAAGATATCCATTTATAGCTCCTTTCGGAGTGCATGGTAGAATCTCCTTTGACAAACATTCCGGATCCGAGTTCATTTCCGTTGCTATATAATTCATACACGTGAGGAGCTCTCCAGGCCAGCCCGAAATTAGTGGTGAGCTTCCATTGGTCAGAGAAATGATGATGACCTCCCAGACTGTATGATACGTTATTGAACTTTCTTGTTCCTCCATAGAGACTTCCTGTCCAGTCATAACCACTGGCACGGGTTTCCTGTCCGTCAAAACGAATACCTGCTTCAATTCCTCCTTTACTGTAATTATACTTCCCGATACCATATATTCCCATCTGTGTCTCCGTATAGTTGGGAATAACGGGAACAATACCTGTTCCTGCCTGACTGTGATTATCAATGAACATAATTTGTCCCCCAACCTCTGTTTGCCATGAATTATAATTCAATTTCCAGCAGAGAGAGTTTTGTAATGAGTTTAAGTGCAGGGAAACAGCTGGAATGTCGGAACCCAGACGCCGGATGCGGTTTTCCTGTCGGTCGTCCTTCTGCCAGGAACTTTGCCAGTAAAGATTTCCTGCGTTCCGCATACTGAACTTCATTTTACCAATGGCTGTCTGATGGGTAACTTTTTGATATGGGTATGCGATACTTCGCGTGAAAGGATCTGTGTACAGGGGACGTCCCAATCGGATACGTTCTGCCAGCAGATCTTCACTTCCCATCTGGGCACTGAACATTACTCCCGTCCGGTTGTAAAAGTGACTGTAGAATCCTTCTATTCTTAAACGTCCACGGTCATAGCCGAGTAAAGCGGAGGTATGATGTTCTCTGGCTCCAGTGTTATTTAGAAGATAGTTTGCGGTGGAACGGTCTCCGGAATTTGAATATGTCCCCTGTACTCGCCAGGCAAGGTCACGGAGAAAAGGGAAAGTGCCTTCCAACTGTCCGGTCAGCACATAACGGTGACCATTACTTCCATAAAGTATGGAAGTCTTTCCTTTCAAGGCCTTCTTCCGGAAGGGTAAGGGAGCCTGTTCCATGACAATAATTCCTCCCAAAGCTTCTGAACCATATCGTACCGCGTCAGAACCTTTTATCACCCGAATGGAAGCGTTTCCGTTCATATCCACTTCAGGAGCATGATCAACTCCCCATTGTTGGCCTGTCTGGCGGGAACCATTGTTTATGATTAATATCCGGTTGCCATACATTCCTTGGATGACAGGTTTGGCAACTGTCGTCCCCGTACTGATGGAACTTACGCCACTGACCTGTTCAAGCAGAGAGGTGAGAGAAGTTCCCAATGCGCGATTGATTGCGAAGGAAGTAAGGTTGTTGCTTACCGTATTCCGAGTCACTCCGGAGCACTCACCGGTAATAATGACTTCTTCCAGAATTTTTATCTCCGGATAAAGATATACTGTTTGAATATTCACCTTTTTGAATGCCTCACTCAAATATATATATTGAGATTTGTAGCCCAAACTCTGTACAAGAACTGTATCCTTGGAATTTGTCTTCCAAGGGATAATGATTCTTCCTCCGGTTGAACTGGCAAGGGGTTGATTCTCCAATAAGATGTAAGCTCCTTCAATCGGACGTCCGGTTTCCTTATCTACAACCAACAGTGTCCTATGTGTATCTGATTGCTGTCGGTATTTCTGTGCATACATCCTTGTAGGAGATATTGCACACAGCCAGACAATGAATAGACACACATATTGGAAATATGCATGAAATGTCATACTTTACGAAAATTGTAATGAAGTTATAAATTGTTTAAGATAACCAAAGGGCACAGCATCCCTCTTTCACATGTCATCTTATAATGCATGCAACCCATGAGAGGGATTGTAATAGTTGGACAGGAGGAGCGCGGAGAGACAATAGGGGAAAAGTAACAGTAATGTCCTTCTCCTTTTGGATAAGATATTCAACGGGGTTCTCTGTCTGAACGCAATTGTACTCAAAGCTCTCGGCTTCGGTAAATGAAGATAAAGTGAACAGGCAGATAGCACATTTATCGGCAGAATCATGATGGGAAGATTGTTGCTCATCATGAGATATACATAAATCTTCTTTGTGAACATGAAAGGCTTTCACAAAGAAGAAAGGCATCATAGTCAGCAACAATAAGCATGCCACTATGGCTCTGTATTTCCGCTTTTTTCTTGCATTATCCATTAGGTTGTAAAGATAGCAGATTGCATAATTGTACGCAATACCTATAAATGATGATTTTACGATCAAGTACGATTAAATATATTGTCCCGATTATTTTGATATGGGAATCAAATAAATCGACACATCGTTACCGGCTGTATGATAACAGGCTATAATAAATCTTCCTATTTTTATTCCTGTTCATATTGGAGGGCCTGTGTAAGATGCCCCCTAAAACCAAAATGATTCTTCTCCCAGAAAATATTCAGTAATGATCTCTTGATAAGTTTTGACCGATGAGCATTATTATTTTAAAATCAAGTACTTCGATTCTCATATAATTGTTTTTAAATTCGTTTAAAATTGAACGGTGTCCAATTGTTACGATAATACTTCAGTTCACGTTGATATTTCGAGGACGCAAAGTACGGCTCATTCCCAAAGCATAAGAGAAAGGATTGATGTCGAAATCGCGTTCAAATGTTCCGGTTACCATATTCTTTCTTTGCGGAAGTGTACCTGGAAAGTTTTGGTTACGCCAATTTCCTTGTACAGATATGCCAGCTTTTATCTTGTCTTCATTCCAATAGAAAGATTTTTTTATATTTATTGGTCGAGAGAGGCTACTACTACCCTCCTGAAGTTAGTAAACGGAATCATTTTTTACTTCCTCTTTTTTTCTTATTGTTGTGCATTAATAAATAAAGCTCTTGCAAGAAAAAAAAGGAATATTTTTGTCTTAGATATCATTGTGAATTTCAATTTAAATATAAACACAATATTGGACCGGATCAATTTGTCACAAATCATTTTATAACGAAGAAGGTATGTGTATGGACATATTAAAAAGAATAGCGTCACTCGTCAATACCAAATCATTAGCACCAATCATTTGAAAAACAATATACAAAAAACGCTTTCCGCCAATCTCCTTTAATTGGGCGGAGTTAAGTTCAAATCTTACATTATCCAAATATATATCCTTTACAGAAGAAAAGAGACCATTCAAGACGTTCTTGCTCCATTTATTCTTTTCCCATTGCAATGAATCATGATCCTTAATTACAAATTCCACATACTGTATCCATCTATCTATAGAATTGGAAAACTTATTTTTCACATCACCATAATTACTATTCTTAAGTTTATTTTTCACAAACTCATGCAAATCCGGTGTTGAGTAGGCTATCAACTCATTCTTCAATTCACTTAAGGGTTTAAAACCGGTGAATATTTTATCAAATTCTGCAAGCAACAAGCCACCATTACCCTTTGCATACATGCTTAAATGTAGTGTAAGCATGTTGCCTGTGTCGCTTTTTTCTTTCAGAGTTGTACTGATTTCCACAGCATACGCACTTTCATCATATGAAAAAATGTGACCATTAAATAGAGATGGATTTTCATATATCCCTCTCATATACTTCTGTTTTATAAAATCTGTATTTACAGTAACCTTTCCTTCATAATATTTATTCTTGTCAAACAGAAGTGATATTCTTTTTTTAGACCTACTATTATTGTACCTAAGATAGAAAGAAAGCTGATTTTGCTCATATTTTATATCTTCAAGAACCGTCTTCTCAAGATCTTCCAGAGTAAAAAGATATTTTTCTCCCCCTACATTTATAGAATAAAAGTCCACTAACCGGCCTAAATTCTCAATTGTAAACATGTTCACTTTATGTAATCTGTAAAAGCTATCAAAATCAAGCTTTGCATAATAATCAGCATTTGCTTTCCACTCAGCTTGTGCACCATTAACCATTTGATAATCGTCAGGTTTGCTCACAAAGCCGGTAAAAGTGAATTCATTCTTAAAAGGTGAACCATTTACCGTGCCTGTAACATATAGCACAAATGAGCCTTTTTGATAATCTTTCCTTTTCACTACAGCCTCAGTTATTTTTATCATTTTCCCGTTTATCTGCAGCGTCTCTTTCTGTGCTTCAACAAGTCCTAACGCAACATTTATATCTCTAGACATATCAAATCTAAAATAAGCTGCAACATCCTCTTTAGCCACAGCGGGAACTGATCCGGATTGTTCACTATGAGATTCTTCCTGTTGCCTGGGATGTCGATTCCGGGATTCAATCGGATCATTCTCACCACAAGCAACTAATAACATTATACAGACAAGAAATAATAGGCACCTTTTTATGTTAAAATTTCCTACCTTAAACAAATCACATGTCCTATCACACATAAACATTACTGTCTTTTCAATATATATTGTGCTGCGAGCCGCCCGCTATTGTTGAAGATTTCCGTACTGTCAGACAAGACCACTGCGTCGTCGAGAACTTTATAATATGTTTTGGCACCCGATGAAGGAGTAACCAGTTCAATGATGTTTTCGCCTATCATATTATATACACCGCTCTCTTCAAAAATACCATTCTCCTCACCCAGATACTCACTCCGCAAATCATAAGTTGCATCACTATTAATTTTCAATGTCGTTTTGATGCCACCACAGTCGGCACAAGGTAATATGCCTTCATAGGTGCCATAACAATCTTTGTTTTTGCTATCCACTACTCCGGCAGCACTATTTTCTTGTTGTTTATATTTCTTCCCAGATCCAACACAGCCTGATGTTACTATTATCATGGCTGCTACCAATAAATGCAATTTAATCAATTTCATAATTTAAAATATTTAACATATAATTTGAGGTTAATTATAACTCGCAAGATCATTATATACAAAGACTTATTGTAAATGCATAGCAGTATATAACGAAATTATCTTCGTCTCACTCGCTATGCATTACAATAAAATTAGAAAAAAAAGAAAACTATTTAACCGTCACATTGATAGTTCCCGTTTTCTTATCCTTATCTGTAACTGTAATAGTAGTTTTTCCTGCCTTAACTCCTCTTATGTTGACTTTATTTTCCTTGACTGATACCGTAGCAATATTGACATCTTTCGCAACGGCAGAATATGGCTGTGCACCACCTTTTACTGTTACTATACCATCTTTTCCAACACTCACAGTAATAGATTGTTTATCAAAATCCAGTCCTTTTGGAGTTTTTGGGGTCTCTTTTACAGTTCTTACAGTTACAGCAACTTTTCCTGTAACTCCCTTCCGGTCCGTAATAGTTATCATTGCTGAACCATCTTTTACACCGGTAATTACAATCGCATTTTTATCTGATTTCGCAACTGCGATTTTTGCATCACTTGATTTCGTCGTATATGGTGCAGTACCATTACTAACAGACACAGTAACCGTTTTACCAACTGCAACTTCTACTTTATTAGGACTGATTTTTAAATTGGGCTTATCATCATCCTTATCACATGATACCAATACAAAAGAAGTTAAGCAACAAATCACTAATGCCATCGATTTTAAAAAAGGTTTAGTTTTCATTTTTGATAAATTTAAATTAATAGATAAAATGCTAATGAGTACTCATAAATAAAAAAGTCAGATTTTTCTTACTTTTTCTTTGCCAGCAAAAATAATAAAGCGAAATTGTATTTGAATTATAAAATGATTTTAAAAATCTAACACCTCAATTCATATACATCTAACAATCAACACCTTAGTGTTATGAAACATTATTTTATCTCACATTGAACTAACATCTGTTCGAAAAGCATAAAAAAACAATATTATTCCAATATCAAACTTAAAAAAATATGTTTCACATTGCTAATTCTGATTATATGGTCAATCTTCATAATAGAGTGATACACTATTATAACACCGACTGTTACAGTATCCCTAACAGTGTTTGAAAAAGACCCTTTTTATGATATTTCACAAATACCATATATTCCCTATAATATTATTCTTAATTAGTGAATGAGCCATTCAAAGTAAAAATTGAATGTATTTTTAGCATATTCTATAAAAATCAAGAAAGGATGGCCAATTCAAAAAGTATTTTATCCAACAAACGGAACATTCTTTTTACAAGTTGAAGGTGGTATCACTCAACTATAATTGTGGATGATCAAAAACGTGTGTTCAAACCATACACAATAAATCTTCTATAGCACAAGATTTCTTGAACAGCAAGAGATAGGTACTCGCAAGTCCACGACAAAACGTTTTCCGAGGGGATACTGACGAACTTAAGGATATTGAAATGAGGTACCATACAAAAGTCGGTTGTTGTCACCAATATTATCTTAAAATAACTCATCTACAAAAGCTATGTGTTGTGACATCGTATTGTTAAAAAAACATTGTCATAAACGTCTGACGTCTCTTGATAGATTTACTTTTAGAGGGTATCATATAGCTATCTTCCATATCGTTTCGAGTCGCTTTCTGTACTCATTTGATATCATTCAGGCCATACTCTTGAACATTCACTCATGCAATAGGGGCACTTAAGTTCTAATAAATAGATTATCTCGCTAGCAGTCTCATCTCTCACCACACAGCTAGATTTATTATAAAGTTAAATTCAATGCTCGTGCAAACGGCTGTTTGTTCTGATTTAATGTACTCTTTGTTTGAAGGCACAAAGATATAATGAGTATCTAATATTCAAATAAACTTTGTTTTAAGACTTTTTATGACACAAACAAATACGAATGATTTGAAAAATAAATTGATTCTCTTTCATAAGATGTTCTTTCCTATAAGTTAATAAAAAAAACACTTTATATAATTTTTTTTCTCTTCATTTTTTCGAAAAGCCCCAGTCTTCCATTTTTTATAGAATATCATTTACATATTCCTATTTTTTCCATCCATGCATTATATACCTCATTTTTAGGTGAAGTTCACCCACTCTCTCCTCTTATTTTAGTCAGATTATGCTGCCGTTCTTTTTTTTTCTTCGTGACCTTTTCAATCATACATACCGCATTGAACGTATGTACTCCAAAGAAAATCCAAAATATTTCCACTTCCCTGTTTCTGGCTTTTTATTCTGGTCTGTAAATAATATTATTTCTACATTTTAAAACTTCCTTTCAATCTGGTAGCACTTTCATGGCTGAGTTCTGACCATCAAATCTTACGAAATGGAGCAATTTAGATAGCTCAGACCTTGTACTTAAAGAAGTGTTTTGTAAAACTTTTTAAATTGATATTATTAGTGTAGCTTGAATCCGCAGCAAGTACCTTAATCCTAACTTTGATCAGTTGTTGTAAATGAATACAGTCTTTCAAATGTATTACTTCGTTAAAAGCCGTAAAGGAGATATGTTCTATAAAGGAGATTTCATCTATCTGTATACTGTTGACTTTGCCTCCGAATTAAACGGATTTGTTTTTTCTTGCCTTAATAATAGTCTGGAGGGACTAAATATTAAGGAAATTTGCTAATTACTGACGAATCACATTAACGATTTAGGATTGGTTAGTGAATGAAGAGGGGCAATCTGAACACCACTAAATAACTGGTAACGAATATTACTAGTTAAATATTTAATCAGTTATGAATATGAAAAGTTGATATAGGACTTCAAGACTACCAAGGCCATTTTATTTTCAGGAGAAAAAAATAACTTTTACCCCCCCAAAAAAAGGAGAGGATGTCAAGCATCTGTTGGGTTATTCCCAAGAAAGTGAACAGAGTATGGAAGCTGCTGATTTATTCGTTACAACTTTGACGATAATTTTTAAGCATATCGAGCGGTGTAAAATCTACCTAAACAAAACACGATTTCTTTTATATCTTTATCGTGTATTTTTATTTTAGATTTTCATCGGTTGGATTTAACCGATTGAAGAATAAACTTTTAGCAGAGTATTTGAGAAATAGAGGTAACGAATTAGCAACCGTGCAAATTTCAGCGATTTGCGGTGCTATGTTGTCAAATAACTCTTTGTAAATACAAATAAAATATTTAGTACAATTTTGAAGACATCATTAATAACCTTATTTATATCCATACACCTTTGGTTTGTTTCCCTATATTTATTGATAATCTTTTATTCACATATTTGGTAAATATTTCAATCTACGTAGATTTTATAACTAATAGAGTATAAACAATACAAGCTATTCCAACAAATAAAGCTACGGCAGAGCATTTGGTAAATATTGTATCTTTATTTTTAATACCATACATAAGCCCAATAATAGCACATAAAGGAATACCGACAGGAATAATCGTCAGAAACCAAATGAGTATTTTATGATACCCATTGCTGTTAATACTTTGTTTTTCAAATTACTCATAGCTACCATTCTCATTGCTTGTTACTCTTCGCATCTCTTTCTTTATTCATCAACCGCCAAATAGCTTTCTGATATTTCAACTTGGCGAACATCTCGTCATCTTGGTTATCTATCTTTAAGGTCATTACCCGAATACTTGGGGCAGTGGGATATCGGCTTCTCACTATATCATCCACTAGAAACCCGCATAGTCCGGTAGCCGGTTCTGTAAACAAGAAACCTTGAAACATGAGATTAATATAGTCTGCATTTTCGCAAAGATACGCCTTGTACCTCTTATATGTATCCAACTTCATATAATCTTCTGCACGGCTGCTGAAATTTGGCTTGGCAATTTCTTCGCATAAGGCAGATTCTAATTTGCTGTAGGTGGCAGTATCTAAATCTCCCCACCAATAATGATCTTCGGGATTGACCGACATATCCACCCATTCAGAAGCCTCCCAGTAGTCTATCGCAAACACAATTGAATCGGCTTTCTCTTTGGATGAGTAATAGATGGAATCTTTCTCCCAACCTTTGAATATACTTTCAATAGAATCTATTTTCTCTTTCCTAATTTTATTATATATGTTTTTTAAATCGTAGCCATGAGGTAACGATATTTGAAAAACACCGTTTTCAATTCTTGCATTCACCTTTGGATTTGTGATTACCGTATCGTCAAGTACAAAAGCTATATGTTTGCCAATTGCCTTTTCTGTTTCTTTTGCCCATTTTTTTAGTTTATGCTTGCTTATTTGCCCCACAATTACGCATGTCCCATTTTCATCAGAATCCATTCGTAACGAAACAAAATCTTTTACTGTTACAATAGACTCTTTAGCAATACTGTCTTTTTGCTGTGATAGGATGTGATACCATCCATTCTCATAGTGGGTTTTATGTATTTGATTACAGGAAGCGAAATAAGCAATTAAAATAAGTATTCCGAATAAATTCTTTTTTTGCATGTTCTTATATAATAAAAAAATAAACTGTTATCTGTTCCTGAATTGTATCCGTCAGATATATTTAAAGCATTATGTTTCAAATTAGCTACTTCTCCAAATATATAAGCAAAAGTAGATTGTTTGCCTTTTTAAGAAGACTGTTCAAATCTGTTTTGATATTGTTTTTCTTGATCACAACTTATAAGATGGATTGTGTATAGTTATTTCATCTCGCCAAGCATATTCCTTGTTTTATCCATATAATTACTGAAATGCGCCTTTACCTGTCAAAAATATATTACCGTAAATAATGTACCGTTTTATCCCAAAAGATTTAAAAACAGTTCTTTATTTACTATTTTTGCAGATTTGATACGTGATTTGAGCCGTGATTTTCGAGCATATACGTTAGCCACCGTATCCTTCATGAATAAGCTAATTACTTGTGGTGAGAATCCTACAAAAATATAGCATAACAGCCTGGTGTCAGAAGTTTTCATGGTCGGAAAATCTTCCTTGAGCTTGTACATGGCATTGTCATGACAAGTGTTTACGATTTTTTCCAATTCTTGCAGTATTTCATTGCTTTCTGCAAAATCTGTAATTATCTGCTTTACTTCATTAAATATGACTGACTGTTGCGATGTTGTATTTTCACGTTCATAGTAGGTCTTTNTTTCTGCAAAATCTGTAATTATCTGCTTTACTTCATTAAATATGACTGACTGTTGCGATGTTGTATTTTCACGTTCATAGTAGGTCTTTCCAAGTTTATCGACAATGTCAAAGCGTGAAGCAGCCAATCCTCTTAAATAACTTTCCGTAGTCTGCTGTTCTTTCACGCGTTCAGTAAGAGCCTTGTACTCGGAATTGGCTTTCTCTGTCAATAACAAATAATGGTTGGTACGATCACGTTGCATGCGTAAACGTTGGCGGACGATATACCAGGCAATTCCAATAATAAAAAAGGTAGCGGCTGCTATAGCTATTTCCCAGACAGTCCGGTTTTTCATTCTGTATTGGGCGAATTTTGTTCGCTCTTTAAAATAGTCCCGCTCGACCATACCGGCGGAGAATTGCATGTTTGAGCGCATTATTGAATCGTTCAAGTAGATATAGCGATGTACATTGTCCGTTGCTTTTTCAAAATTTTTAGCCTGCGCTTCGATATGGTATGCAGTGTATTGTAGTTCTGCCATGTCGCAAATATCAGTAGTGTGCGCCTTTGCAAGCTCCAGATAATACCGTGCACTGTCTATATGATTCTTCAAAAGACTTACATCTGTCAATGTGTGATATCCATATACCGTATCCTGTCGGGCGGAAAGTTCGATTCGCTGTAACAGGTCATTGGATATATGCCGTTTGGATATCACATATAGTGATGCAAGATTAGTAAGGCTGACTTCTATCAGATTACTGTTATTATGTTCATCGGCCAAGTCAAGAGCCGCCGAATACAGCCTTATTGCTTTTTCTATATCTTTTGAGTGAAAAGTAGCGGCTGCCATGTCAAGGGTTGCCTTTGTCTCCTCCTGGATATCACCCGATTGGCGGAAATTATTTCTGGCTTCGTGGAAATAATGATATGCCCGGCTGTAGTTCATTTGTTTATAATATACTTCACCGATCTGTCTGTATAAAAGCCCTTTGTAATAAGATTCATCGGTATCTGTCAGTTTCTTTTCTATTTTGAGAAAAAGACGTAATGCTCCCGGTTTATCACCTGTGCGTAATTTAATTCTTCCCCAATAATATAGAGTTTTACACTGGTGACGTAAATCTTTGGGGTAATGTTTATAATATTGCCAAGCCTGGCGGATCAATGAATCGTCAGTAACTTTCATTTGTTTTTTTTCCAAAGCTTCGGAATAGAGCAATGCATATCTGGCCTGTTCAGCCCGGTTGCCTTCTGGTTTGAGTTTTTGTAGTATTGCTAATGCACTATCCGGGTTGTTCTGCATTAGCTTTTCAGCCTCACTAAGGCGAGGGGTCTGTTCCCTGTTATAACAACCTGTAAAATAGAGAATAGCTGATAGTCCAATTATAATNATTAGCTTTTCAGCCTCACTAAGGCGAGGGGTCTGTTCCCTGTTATAACAACCTGTAAAATAGAGAATAGCTGATAGTCCAATTATAATCTTACATTTCATATTGCGAATATAATAATGTGTTTTATTTTTTGCATGGGCGATTAGGAATATTTTACCAATATAAATTATTCTTTAACTTATATGATTATCGCTCGCTATTTATATATATTTTTTATTGGGCCTAACAATATATAATTGCTTATTAGCATATTATATAATATGTATAATCGTAATAGTACAAAATAGCAGTAAGTTATTGCTATTCAGAGTAAAAGTATCAGTTCACTCGTTGTTGTTAAAAAATAAACTTGACTACCCTAAAGGTGTAAGTGTAAGTGCTTTTTTGAATTTTATCAAGGGTGTTAGATATGTGTTAGATTATTAATTGAACCATTTTTGCAAACTACTGATTATAAGTAAAATAAAAATCAATGTATTAGATTTATTCTTTTGTCCTACAACTAAAAAGCTCTGCAATCTTTTTACTTTTGCATTCGAAAAAAATAAAACAATAGATTATGAAGAAAATTGCTATTTTATTAGTTTTTACTTTGGGAACATTTATTGTAAATGCCCAATCAGTTGTAGAAGGAACAAAGTTTATGGACAATTGGTCTGTAGGAGTGAATGCAGGAGCAGTTACCCCTCTCACTCACGCCTCTTTCTTTAAAGGGATGCGTCCCGGTTTCGGAGTTGGAATATCCAAACAATTAACTCCTAGTTTTCGGTTTGGAATTTCAGGGAATGGGATATATCAATACAACTCCGAGTAAAACAGCTTTTGATGTTTTAGATGTCAGCTCGTTAAGTAAAATTAACTTAATAAATCTATTTGCAAGCTATCGGGGCAAACCTCGTTTGTTTGAGATAGAAGCTATTGCCGGAATGGGGTGGTTGCATTATTATGTAAATGGTAAAGGAGATGACAATTCATGGTCTACCCGTCTCGGATTGAATCTTAATTTCAACCTCGGTGAAACAAAAGCATGGACATTGGGAATTAAGCCCGCTATCGTATATGATATGCAAGGTGATTTTAATCAGGCAAAGAGTCGTTTCAATGCAAACAATGCAACATTTGAACTGACTGCCGGATTGACTTATCACTTCAAGATGAGTACTGGGAATCATTACTTTACTAAAGTAAAAGTCTACAATCAGAGCGAAATTGATGATTTGAATGTTGCTATTAATGCACTTCGCGAACAGGTGGGCAGTCGTGACAGAGAACTAAACAATGCTAACCAAAGAATTAGCGGTTTGCATAAAGAGTTGGAAGAATGTCGTACAAAGGTCGTTCCCATTGAAACAGTAGTCAAGACTGCCCGCGTTCCGGAATCTATCATTACTTTCAGACAAGGTCGCTCATCAGTGGATGCATCACAGCTACCGAATGTGGAACGTGTAGCCTCCTACATGAAGAAATATCCCGATTCAAAAGTCATTATTAAAGGGTACGCTTCTCCAGAAGGCAATGTTGAGATCAACGCAAAAATTGCTACCGCACGTGCAGAAGCTGTAAAAACAATCCTTGTTAATAAATACAAGATTAATACGTCTCGTATTACTGCCGAAGATCAGGGAGTAGGTGACATGTTTACCGAACCGGATTGGAACCGTGTAAGTGTATGTACTATCGAAGATTGATGTAATAAGAATATTTGGAGTTGTTGAAGGTAAATAAAAAAGGAAGCCCGAAATCTGAGGGCACTGAAAAAGTTCTTTTTCTCCGTTAGCTCCTCTTCTTATGAATTGGCTCCAAAGTTGCATGGCGTATGATAAATTTCATTTGCATGCAACTTTTCCTTATATTGGTAGTGAGTAATCGTCTATTGGTATACATGCACGCTGGCAACGACACTCTCAAAGGAGACTTTGAAAGAATGCAACTTCAGTCCGCTTTTCCCATCTGCTCCGACTACGGCTCGGAGGCTATCGTCCTTCTGATCTTTGACCAAAAGAACTTCTTGGTCTTTGATTTTTTTGCTCATATTACTATGTATTTAATGACGTCAGTAGCGGTTTACAGACAAAAGTAAACAAAAAAAAGTGAGTGCTAGAGATTGTAAATAAGTGAGTATTTGTAGCTTTGATATGATTAGGAGTAGCATATTGAAAGTTATAAATTTCATTTGCTGAATTACCATAAATGGGGAATGGTAAGTAAAAAAATCATCATTTTAAGGTATTGCAACCGAAAAAATATGTGACTAATTTTGCGTTATAAAATAAAGAATTATGTTCTGACCTATGCAAACAACGAAGGATTATATACGTAAGCTATTGCTGGAAACAGCGCAGAAAGCTTTTTTCGAAAAGGGCTTCAAGTCGGTGTCTATGCGTGAGATTTCTAAGTTGTCGGGCATTGGTCTGAGCAATATATACAATTACTATCCCTGTAAGGACGATTTACTGGTTGATGTGTTGCGTCCTCTTTTGGCTGCTATGTACAGGATGCTGGAAGATCACAACCGACCGGAGAATTTCTCCCTTGACATATTTATCTCAGATGAATATCATCGTGCATCTTTGCAGGAGCTTATGGGCATTATAACTCGTTACCGAAGTGAATTAAATTTGCTGTTTTTCTCTACGCAGCATTCTCGCCTCAAAGATTATTTGGAAGAGTGGATTGAGAAGAGTGCCACAATAGGGATGGAATATATGGAAAAGATGAGAAGACTCCATCCGGAACTACATACCGATATTTCTCCGTTCTTCATGCACTTCACCTGCTCTTGGTGGATTAATATGATGAAAGAGGTGGTGCAACATAAGGAACTTTCCTGCGAAGAGATAGAGTGTTTCATCAGTGAGTATATTCGCTTTAGCACGGGAGGATGGAAGAAACTCATGAATGTAAAGAATGAAAGATGAAGGCAGAACTATTGAAACATCCTGTCTGTCAAGAGATAACTAATCAAAACATCCGTTTCTCGTCTTGTCTGCAATGCAAGCCTTGCGGAAATGATTGTACGATTGTAAACAATCGAATCTCTTTTGTATTTGATTCCGAGACAATAGGCATCAGCTACCTTCTGCTCGACTCCACACCTATAGCCTGCATGGACAGATGCTGCAATCTTGTCAGGCAGCGTTTCGTTTGATGCAGGAGTTGGAACGCCGAGTCATTCCAGAAGAATCACTAAATAATAATCAGCATATGAGTATCATCAACATCATCAGCAACGACGAATTAACACTCGTACAAGGAGTCAACGGGCTTTTCTTCTGCGAGGAGTCATGGGTTACGCAAAGCAGGGCAGTCTCCCGTATCGGAAAGGTTTTGCCCAAAGAAATTATTGGGACGAAAGATCAAAGTACCAACATCGTACATCCGCAGACTGACCGAACTAAACTTAGTTGCCAAAAGCATGAAACGTCTTATTTCTAAATCTAACTGTTTCTCCTACCGAGCGAGCCGCCTGCAAAGAGCGGCTCGCTTTGCTTCTGAACAAAACAAACTTTTGTTCTCTTTTGACGCACTAACTTCCAATCCATCATAGCCATGTCTCAACCAGTACTTATAGCATTTTTCCTAACATCGTTTGCCGGTATATCCACAGGGATAGGCAGTGCGATTGCATTTTTTGCTAAGCGCACCAATACTTCATTCCTTTCTCTTTCATTGGGATTTTCAACAGCAGTAATGATTTATATGTCTTTCGCCAATCTGTTTGCCTCTTCTTTGCAGACTCTTGCCAATATACATGGCAAGGACGACGGAACTCTTCATTCCACACTTTCTTTTTTCGGGGGAATCGTATTGATTCTACTTATTGATAAGCTAATTCCTCACTACGAAAATCCACACGAAATGCATCGGGTGGAAGAAATGAGCTTAAAGGAAGAACGAAAGACTGAAATAAAGCCTCAATTATTACGCGTCGATGTAGTGACAGCCTTGGTGCTGGCAATACACAATTTCCCGGAAGGTATGGTTACGTTTCTTGCAGCATTGAAGGATATAAACATTGCTATACCTATTGCCTGTGCCATCGCCATACATAATATACCCGAAGGCATTTCCGTCTCCGTTCCGATCTATTATGCTACAGGTAATCGTAAACGGGCCTTTTGGCTTTCATTTCTATCGGGATTGGCCGAGCCGGTAGGAGCCGTCATCGGCTATCTTATCTTGGCACCATTCCTCAATGACCATGTTTTCGGCGTTATTTTCGGGATGATTGCCGGTATCATGGTATTTATCTCGCTTGATGAGTTACTACCCGCTGCCGAAGAATACGGTAAGCACCATCATACTATCTATGGTTTGGTAGCAGGCATGGCGGTTATGGCACTCAACCTGCTGATGTTGTGTTAGCAAGACTAAGTAATATAAAAAACATAAGTAAAAAAAAGAAAGAATATGAACACTTCTCACTCCTGCCGTTGTCACGTGCATGATGCCCACAAAGAGCATTCTTGTGTCCACGCACATTGTCACCATTATCATATGTAGCCCCAAAGTGGAAAGCTATTTCTCGTCACGCTGCTGAATGTGTTGAAATGAATGAACTTACCAATAACAAACGATATGAAAATAGAAAGAATCAATGACTGGTTTGCCCGTCAGGGCAGATGGATGGTACAAAAACGATGGCTTGTACTAAGCTTGTTTATCCTCGTCTTCGCCATAGGATTTACAGGGTTAAGATATTTCAAGGTGAGTGCTTCGTGGGAAAACTACTTCCTCGAAGACGACCCGATGCTTGTCAAGACCAAAGAATTCAAGGATATATTCGGCAATGACAATTTTGCCGCCGTACTGACCCAATGCGACAATTCGTTTATGAAAGAGAACTTAGAGCTCATCCGCGAACTCACGAACGAAATGATGGATAGCATTTCATACGCCGACAAAATCACTTCGCTCACTGACATCGAATTTATGGTAGGGAATGAAGAAGGAATGACTATCGAGCAGATAGTGCCTGACCTTATTCCCACTGATGCGGCAAGTCTGGAAACGATACGTCGCAAAGCCTATATGAAGCCACATATTGCCGAGCGGCTTGTCTCCAAAGATGGTACGCTCTCGTGGATTATTCTCAAGTTGCGTACCTTTCCTAAAGATTCAGTGTGGAATAAAGGTAAGAATGCCGTTTCTCCTGAAGTGCTAACGGGGAATGAGCTGGAGCATATCATCACTAAAGACAAATACCAAAAGCTCCATCCCAAAGGCACAGGCTTGCCCTACGTTACCGCCATGAAGATGAAATGGATTGGCAAAGAGATGCCCCGTGTGATGGGCATTGCCGCACTCGTTTCCATTCTTATTTTGTTACTCATAACACGCTCCCTACGGGGCGTTGTCGTTCCACTTATCACGGCGGCAGGCTCAATTGTGATTGTGTATGGACTGTTGGGATATGTCGGCATGACGATAGACAGCGGTATGATGATGATACCTATGCTGTTGGCGTTTGCCGTCTCGATAGCCTATAACATACATATCTTTTCCTATTTCAAACGGCAATTCCTTCTACACGGAGAACGTCGACGAGCCGTAGAAGAGACCGTGGGTGAAATGGGCTGGCCTGTGTTGTTCAGTGCACTCACCACCTTTGCCGCCCTGCTGTCGTTTCTCGCTATTCCGATGCAGCCCATGCGGTTCATTGGTATCGCTACCTCCTCGTGCGTGATGCTGGCTTTCTTCATTGCCATTACACTGATGCCCGTGCTGTTGAGTTTTGGCAAGAACGGCAAACCTCATCCCAAAGTGCAGGAAACCGGCGGACGGTGGCTCGACCATCAACTGGGGCGTTTGGGAGAAAGCGTACTCCGGCATGGCACATTGATCCTATGGATTGCAGGGCTGCTTACCGCAGCACTCATTTATCAATTCACCAAGATAGAGACCGCCTTTGACATAGAACGCACCATGGGACGTAAAATAGCCTATGTAAACAATCTGCTGGAAGTAGGTGAAAGCGAACTGGGATCCATCTACACCTACGACGTCATGATAGACCTGCCCGAAGACGGCTTGACAAAATCGCCGGCAATGCTTGTACGCTTAGACTCTCTGGCACAAAAGGCCGAAGGCTATAAGCTAACCAAGCGAACGACTACAGTGCTGAATATCCTAAAAGACCTGAATCAAACCCTGCACGAAGGAGATGCGGCTTATTATCGTATTCCGACGAATCCGGAAGAGGTGGCACAACTGCTGCTCCTTTACGAGAATGCAGGCGGTAGCGAAGCGGAATATTGGATCGATTACGACTATCGACGTTTGCGCCTGATGGTGGAGATCAGCAGTTTTGACTCCGGCGAGGTAGAACGAGAGTTGAACGATATTGCAGCCAATGCCGCCAGGCTCTTCCCCGAAGCTTCTGTCACTACAGTGGGTAGTATTCCGCAATTTACCGTGATGATGCAGTACGTGGCTCGCGGGCAGATGGTTTCATTTGCCATCTCTCTCCTTATTATCGGCATCCTAATGATGTTGGTCTTTGGCAGTGTACGCATCGGGCTTATCGGTTTGATACCCAATATCACTCCGGCTTTGGTGGTCGGCGGACTGATGGGATGGCTGGGCTACCCGTTGGATATGATGACCGCAACCATTATGCCGATGATCCTCGGTTTGGCTGTCGACGACACCATTCACTTCATCAACCACGGGCATTTGGAGTTCGACCGTCGAGGTAATTATCGGGATGCCATTCTCCGCTCGTTCCGTACGATCGGGACACCAATCATTCTGACCAGTGTCGTGATATGTGCGAACTTCGCTATTTACATGACTTCCGAAGGCCTCTCTTTTATACACATGGGTCTGCTCTCCGTAGCGGGTATCGTATCGGCACTCGTGGCCGACCTCTGCGTTACACCCGTGTTATTCCAAAAGTTCCGGTTATTCGGGAAAGAGATAGAAACCAATGAAACAATCAATTAATATGAATACATTAAAGAAACTTCAATTTTACATGGGCAAACGCAAGGTGCTTATGCCCATAGCCCTGACACTGTCGGGATTAAGCGGTCTGCTCTCGCTTATGCCGTTCATCTTCATTTGGCTTATCGTACGCTCGCTACTATTGACTGGCAGCGTTGCCTCAGGAATCCCTATCAACGTCTATGCATGGTGGGCGGTAGGCACAGCCGTTGCCGGCCTTGTCATTTACTTTGCCGGGCTGATGCTTTTGCACTTAGCGGCGTTCCGGGTAGAAACCAATATGCGACGTACGGCTATGAGAAAAATCATGCAGATGCCGCTTGGCTTCTTCGACCGGAATACCAGCGGACAGATGCGTAAGATTATTGATGAAAATGCTTCTGAAACCCACACGTTTGTCGCACATCTCTTGCCCGACCTGGCGGGGAGTTTTATAGCCCCGCTGTCGGTTATAATATTGATCTTCGTCTTCAACTGGCAACTTGGTCTGGCGTGCCTGATCCCCCTCACGGCGGCTGTCTTCATCATGACACGGATGAATACAACTGCTCAGAAGGCGTTCCAAAATGAATACCTCGGAGCACAAGAGCATATGAGCAGCGAAGCGGTGGAATACGTACGTGGTATTTCGGTGGTGAAAGTGTTCCAGCAAACGATATTCTCTTTCAAACGTTTTTACGACAGCATCATCGCCTACCGGGATTTAGTTACCAAATACACGCTGGGTTGGCAAAAGCCGATGTCACTCTACACGGTGGCCATCAATAGCTTTGCTTTCCTACTTGTCCCCGTAGTCATATTGCTTATCGGCAACAAAAGCGAAAACATTGCCCCCATCATCACCGATATGTTCCTGTATGTGCTGATTACTCCGGTGATAGCAACCAATGTGATGAAAGTGATGTATCTGCAACAAGATATGTTTCTGGCAGATCAAGCCATAAGCCGGGTGGAAAACCTGACGAGTAGCGAACCACTCCCAATAGCCGAAAATCCGGAGAAAATCACCGCTTGCGATGTGACATTCGAGAACGTTTCGTTTGCCTATCCCAATGCCGGTCAAAATGCCGTAGACGGTATCAGCTTCCACCTCCCCGAAGGGAAGACTTTTGCCCTTGTGGGGCAATCGGGAGGAGGGAAGACCACCATTGCCCAACTCATTCCCCGCTTTTGGGACGTATCAGCAGGTAGTGTGACGATTGGCGGAATAAATGTGAAAAACATTGCCAAAGACAACCTGATGAACCACATCGCTTTCGTCTTCCAGAATACAAAACTCTTCAAGACCTCTTTGCTGGAGAACATCAAATACGGTAATCCGGCAGCGAGTGATGAAGCCGTGCAACGTGCCATAGACCTTTCCCAAAGTCGGGAGATCATCGACCGGCTACCCAACGGATTGAACACGAAGATAGGAGTAGATGGAACATTCCTTTCGGGAGGGGAACAGCAACGCATTGTCTTGGCCCGGGCCATCTTGAAAGATGCGCCGATTGTTGTCCTGGACGAAGCAACAGCTTTTGCCGACCCCGAAAACGAACACCTGATACAAAAAGCCCTGCACGAGCTGAGAAAAGGAAAGACAGTGTTGATGATCGCCCATCATCTGACTAGCGTACAGGATGCCGACAAGATACTGGTGATAGCACAAGGCAAGATTGCCGAAGAAGGCACACACAGCGAGTTGATAGCCCGAAACGGCATCTATAACAGCATGTGGAATGAATATCAACGAACCGTGACATGGACGGTATAAACCTCAGGAGACAACATTATGAATATTAGTAAATATTTTCAACACAGATTCACCTTATCGGAAGACGGGGCAAAGACCTTTATAAAAGGGGTTATAGCTTCTCTTTTTCTCAACCTGGCACTGATGCTGCCGGTAATCTTCATCTTTCTGTTCATCACCGATTACCTGCACCCTGTTATCCAAGCCGGGAACAGCACGACGCACGGGCTCTGGTACTACGTGCTGACGGCTCTCTGTTTTATGACGGTACTCTTTGTGATTGCGATGATACAGTACAAGAGCACCTACACGAAAATCTATACCGAGAGTGCCAACCGTCGTATTGGCATTGCCGAGAAGCTGCGTAAATTGCCTTTGGCTTTCTTCGGAGAAAAGAATCTTTCGGATCTCACCGCTACGATGATGGAGGATTGTAACATGTTGGAAACCCTCTTCTCTCACACAGTTCCACAACTCTTCGCCTCTGTCATCAGCATTATCTTGATTGCCACCGGGATGTTCTTCTACAACTGGCAACTGGCCCTTGCTCTCTTTGGGGTCGTACCGGTAGCGACAACGGTCATCTTCTTAGGAAAAAGGCTTATGGATAAAGCTAATAAGGAGTACTATCACGTAAGGCGTGATACGACCGAGCAGATACAGGAAGGGCTTGAAGCGGCGCAGGAGATTAAATCGTACAACGGAGAGGCAGCCTATTGCGACCGTTTAGACAAACAGCTCGAGATATATGAAGCCACTCTGCAGCGAGGCGAATTTCTCGGAGCGGGGCTTGTGGGCAGTGCACAGTCTATCCTGAAACTTGGTTTGGCAAGCGTTATCATTGCGGGAGCTTATTTACTTGGTTTGGGCAGCATCGACATGTTCACTTACTTGGTCTTCCTGCTCGTTGTAGCCAGCATCTACAACCCCATCATGGACGTGTTCAACCATATGGCGACACTGATACTACTCGATGTGCGTATCGACCGCATACGTGAGATGAACGACATGCCCGCACAGCAAGGCGATGAGGATTGCACGGTAGAGGGTTACGACATCTGTTTTGACAAGGTCGATTTTGCTTACGAGACAAGCAAGCAGGTGCTGCGCAACGTCTCTTTCACTGCCAAGCAAGGCAAAGTAACGGCACTTGTGGGACCTTCGGGGGGAGGCAAAAGCACTTCGGCAAAATTAGCTGCCCGCTTTTGGGATATTCATGGCGGAAAGATCACACTTGGCGGACGGGACATCTCAAAAATAGATCCCGAAATGCTCTTGAAAAACTATGCCGTAGTCTTTCAGGACGTGTTGCTTTTCAACGCTTCCGTCATGGACAACATCAAAATCGGGAAGAAAGACGCTACCGAGGAAGAGGTGAAAGCGGTAGCACGTCTTGCCCGTTGCGATGAGTTCATCGCCCGGCTGCCCAACGGTTACGACACCTTGATAGGCGAAAACGGAGAATCGCTATCGGGAGGCGAACGCCAACGCATATCCATTGCCCGTGCGCTTCTCAAAGATGCTCCTGTCATCCTCTTGGACGAAGCAACGGCAAGTCTGGACGTAGAGAACGAAACGTTGATACAGGCCGGTATATCGGAGTTGATCAAGAACAAGACCGTCGTCATCATCGCACACCGTATGCGCACCGTTGCCAACGCTCATCATATCGTGGTGCTGAAAGACGGAACCGTCGCAGAACAAGGAGCACCCGACGAACTGCTTGCCCGAAACGGCGAATTTGCCCGCATGGTAGCACGGCAGAAGGAGACCGGAATATAAATCGAATCAATCAGAATCAATTATAAAGAAAAAGGACAAATGAAGAGATCAATCGCAGTAGTAGCCATGCTTGTGGTGGGGTTCGCTGCCACAACATGCGCACAAACGGGCAGAGAGATTGCCCAAAAGGTAAAAGACCGTCCCGACGGCGATACCCGTCGGTCTGAAATGGTTATGACGTTAATCAACAAACGCGGAGCGGTGCGCGAACGCAAGCTCATTTCCTACTCCATCGATGTGGGCAAAGAAAAGAAAGACCGCAAGAGCATCATGTTCTTCCAATATCCCGGCGATGTAAAGGGGACGGGCTTCTTGACGTGGGATTATGATGAGCTAAACAAGGACGATGACAAATGGCTCTATCTGCCCGCCATAAAGAAAACGCGCCGTATCAGCGGTTCGTCTGCCAAGCAAGACTACTTTATGGGTAGCGACTTTACCTACGACGACATGGGCAGCCGCAACGTGGACGAGGATACGCACACGCTCCTGGGCGAAGAAACCGTCGACGGACAGAAGTGCTGGAAACTGGAATCCTTGCCTAAGGACAAGCGTGATATTTACTCCAGGAAAACGGCCCTGATACGTCAGGACTGTCTGATACCTGTCAGGGTGGAATATTACGACAAGATGGGCAAGCTGCACCGTCGTCTCGAGATGTCGGATATTGCCAAGGTAGAGGGCTTCTGGGTAGCCCGGAAGATGCACATGACCAACGTGCAAACCGAGCATCAGACGGTTCTCGAAATCAAGAATCCGACGTACAACATTCCCATGGAGGAGAGCAAGTTTAACGTGACCACGTTAGAGAAAGGCAGGTTCTGATGAAAGCGTTCAATCGTCTTTCCGCGGGGCTTTGCCTCTCGGTCTTTCTGTTTTGCCCCGTGCATGGAGTTTGGGGACAAGGAGCGGGCGAATCGTCGTGGCAGCTCAAAGGCCTTGTCGACACCTACCACGCCTTCCGCTCCGAAAAGCCGAACGATTGGATGTCTTCCCGTACCCGACTCAGGGGCGAGGTCGGCAAAAACTTCGCAGGCTCTTCGCTCTTCGTCTCGTTCAACGCTACCTACAACGCCTTGCTGAAAGAGCGCACCGGCTTTGAACTGCGGGAAGCATACCTTGACCATCGGCAGGAGCACTGGGGCTTTCGTCTCGGGCGACAACTTGTCATCTGGGGTGCGGCCGACGGCGTACGTATCACCGACCTCGTCTCACCCATGGATATGACCGAGTTCTTGGCGCAAGACTACGACGACATCCGCATGCCCGTCAATGCCCTGCGGTTCTTCGTCTTCAACGACAAGATAAAGCTCGAACTGCTTGCCGTTCCCACTTTCGAAGGATACAAGCTGCCCACCGATGCCGCCAATCCGTGGAGCGTGTTGCCTAAAGAAACACCCCGGTCCCTTGTCTGGGACGCGGAGGGAAGCCGCCCCGAGCTACGCCTCTCCAACGTAGAATACGGGGGCAGGCTCTCTTTCGCCCTGCCGGGGGTAGACTTCTCGCTTGCCGCGCTGCATACGTGGAACAAGATGCCCGTCATCGAGTACAAACCATCGGGCTCCCAACTTACGGTTTCGCCCCGATACTACCGCATGGGATTCGTCGGAGGCGATGTCTCAAAGCCCTTGGGACAGTTCGTGCTGCGCGGCGAAGCGGCCTTCAACCTCGGGAAGCATTTCAGCTACATACAGCAAGCCGCCTCCACCCCTCAAAAAGGATTCAACACCATCAATTGGTTGGTGGGGGCCGACTGGTATGCCCCTCATGAATGGACAGTGATGGCTCAGTTCTCTTCCGAGAGTATTTTCAAGTACGAAAGCTACGTCGCACAGCCCCGCCATAATTCGCTCCTTACGCTCTGCGTGTCGAAGAAGTTACTGGACAGCAACTTACAGCTTTCCGACTTCACCTATTTCGACCTCAACCACAAGGGCTGGTTCAGCCGTTTCACGGCTGACTATGCCCTGAACGACCACATCCACCTCTTGGCAGGCTACGACTGGTTCGGAGGAAGCGAGGGTATGTTCGGCCCGTATAAGCACAATTCGGAAGTATGGGCAAAGGCTAAATACTGCTTTTGAGATCCACACCATTTTAATAACCATAAACAAAATTTGAAAAGATTATGAAGAAGACATACGACAGCAGTTAAAGAGAATGCGGACTTAAGCAATCGGAATCGTTTAAGTTAAACGGTGAAAGACGTTCCAATGGAGCGATCAAAGCCGTTTACTGAAGCTGTTTAAGTAGAACAGCAAAATTATTCAAAGTATAACCATCAAAAACATCAAAAGTCATGTTACTATACAACGTAAAAAAAGAAGAGATGCGCATCGGTAAACACAAGGGCAAAACCATGTATTACGCCTCTCCCATTGCACAAGACAAGATTACCACCAAGCAGCTAGAGGATCGGATTGTCAATGCCACAGCCCTGAGCCGTGCCGACGTGCGGTCAGCCATCACCGCCTTGGCGAAAATCGTACGTGAAGAGATGCTCAGCGGCAGAACCGTTGACCTGGCCAACCTCGGGTCATTTAAGGTTGTATCCAACGGGAAACGCGTGGAAACGGAAAAAGCCGTTACCGCCGAAACTCTCAAAACACCACGCATTCAGTTTTTTCCCAAACTCGAAATGCGCAATCAGGCAAAAAACGTACAGCATGTGGTGATACGTGAAAGCGAGGCCGGATCGGCTAAACCGAGTCCGAATCCCGGAGATTTGCCCGAAGCACCCGATTCTGCTCTTTAATATTCATAACAAGAAACAATGAAGCAGCAAGTATTATTTTTCTTTTTCACGCTGATGCTCACAGGTATCAGCGTGTCCGCCCAAACAGGTGGAGGACGGATTGCAGGCGTGGTCATCGACAATGCAGGCGAAGAACCACTGCCCGGCGCAACCATCTTCATCGAAGAGCTGAAAAAGGGCATTGTGACAGACGGGCATGGCGAGTTCTTACTTTCCGATGTTCCCGCAGCCACTTATACGCTTACTGTAAGGTTTATAGGCTACCACACGCAAACCCGCAAGCTCACGGTGGGTAAAGAGAGAGGGAAAAAAATCATCATCCGCCTGAAAGCCGAAGCAAAATCGTTGGACGAGGTGGTAGTGATGGGTAAGAGCGAAGCCCGTAAGTTACGGGAGCAGGCCATGCCCATATCCGTTATCAGCATGAACCAGATACAAGGAACGGTTAACAATGTACAAGACATTCTGGCAAAAACTGCCGGAATCACCGTGCGTGCCACGGGTGGAACGGGCAGTATCTCTCGCATATCGGTGCGCGGACTGGAAGGCAAACGCATCGGGCTTTTCATTGACGGGAATCCGATGAACGACAATTCCGATTTTATCGACATCAATGATATTCCGGTCGAAATGATCGACCGCATCGAGATATACAAAGGAGTTGTCCCTGCCAAGTTCGGAGGTTCTGCCGTAGGTGGTGCGGTCAATATTGTCATCAAAGAGTATCCGCCTAAATATTTGGACGTGAACTATTCTTACGGCAGTTTCAATACGCACAATGCATCCGTTGTGAGCAAGATGAACATTGCCCCAAAAGGAATCGAGTTCGGGCTGGGAGGTTTTTATACCTATGCCGACAACGACTACAAGATGAAGTCTCCTTTTCAAGAGGGGCTTACTATAACCCGCGATCACGACAAGTTTAAAAAAACAGTCATCGGCGGTAGCTTTAAGGCACGGAAGTGGTGGTTTGACTTGGTGGAGTTTGAACCCGTTTTCATACATACTTACAAAGATATACAGGGGATAGAATCGAACATCCGGCATGCACACAGCCATTCCAACGCCTTTATTTTCGCCAATAAGATGGAGAAAGAAAACTTCCTCTTAGACGGCCTGGACTTGGACTGGCAGCTGGGGTATATCTATACCGACTATCATTTTGCCGATACCGCCTCGCACCGCACACATTGGGATGGAACGCATTATCCGGCAGTTTCCGAATTCGGCGGCGAAATCGGCAAATGGGCTTCATTATTGACGAATGAAAAGCATCAATTGCAGCACAAATTGAATCTCAACTATCTTGTCAATGAGAACCATTCGGTAAACTTCAACTCTTTGCTGAAATACGCTCATGCCAACCCTCGTGATGGGATGAAGGACAAGGTCATAGGTTATCGTACCGACTTTCCAAGCAATATGTTCAGTTGGGTGGCAGGCTTGAATTACGACTATCGCACCTCGAACGATAAGTTCCTTAACTCTTTCAACGTCAAGTATTACTACTACTCGATGAAAACGCGGATGGCAAGTGTCCTGGTAAAGACAGCAGAGGATATAGACACACACAAGAATGATTTCGGCATCAGCAATGCACTTCGCTACCGCATCACACCCAGTCTGATGGCAAAAGCTTCGTTCGGATATGATGTAAGGCTTCCATCGGAAGAGGAACTGTTGGGTGATGGATACGTGATAGCTCCTGCCGGCAATCTCACTCCCGAACGCAATATAAGTGTCAACATAGGAATGTTATTCGATTTAACTGGAAAAGCCTCCTCTAACTTACAGATTGAACTGAACGGATACTATATGCATCTCAAAGACATGATTCGCTTTACGGGCGGATTCTTGCAGTCGCAGTATCAGAACTTCGGCGAGATGCGGACTCTTGGTATGGAAGCAGAGGTGAAAGCCGACATGACACGGTGGCTCTATGGCTATGTGAACGCCACTTACCAAGATCTGCGAGATGTGCGTAAGTATGAACAAAATACAACTGTTGCCAACCCTACCAAAGGTAGCCGTATGCCCAATATACCCTATCTGATGGCAAACGCAGGATTGGAGTTTCACAAAGAAAATCTGTTCGGAGGCAGCGGGATGAATACGCGCATATTCACCGATGCTTCATTTGTGGAAGAATATCTGTACGACTTCGAACAAAGCCAATTCCAGCAGCATCGCATACCTCGAGCCCTCTCGTGCAATATAGGCTTTGAGCAAAGCTTTGGCAATGGGCGCTACTTCATTATGGGAAAAATAAACAACCTGACCGATACAAAAATGATCAGCGAGTTTAACCGTCCTTTACCCGGACGTAGCTTCACTATCAGATTCAGATACGTATTTAAGTAACAAATTAACAATCATTAAACAAAAAAAGAAATGAAAAAGAATGTATTTTTTGTAGCAGCGATATTCGCTGCATTGTGCCTTAACTCATGTGACAAGAATGATCCGGACAATCCTATTGCAGGAGGTTCGGGAAAGATTCTCCTAACAACAGCCCTACCCAATGCAACAGGTATGGATGGAACGGTTTATATGCAACTCATTGATGAGCCTGTATTAGGCAAGACGATGGCTACCAATAACAACAATGGTATAAATGTTCCCTTTGGCAGTTCTTATCCTATGATAATAGGTCAGGAAGTCTATGTCTTCCCAAGCTATCATTTGACAATGGACAAAAACGAACTGATTAAATACCGTCGCACGAATGGAATTTTACAAAGAGAGGGAAGCTTGCAATTGCCTGCCAATAACAGTGCCAACAATCTTGTCAAACTATCTTCCACAAAAGCCTATCTATCGCTTGCCGGACTAGGACTGATTTACATATTTAATCCCGAAACGATGCAGAAGACAGGAGAGATCAACCTGACCTCTTTGGGTATTCAAGATAATAATCCGGACATCGGAATCATGATTGAGCGTGACGGATATGTGTTTGCTGGTCTAAGCCAGATGGTGGGAGGTTGGACAAGCCCTGAGAATTACAAACAAGCAGATGTAGCCGTCATTGACACCAAGACGGACAAGTTGGTCAAGATGATTTCAGAGAAAACCAGTGGTTTTTCTCAAGCCACACGTCCGATCGACCCCAAGTCTTTATTCATGGATGAAAAAGGCGATATATACATTTCTTGTCTCGGGAACTTCGGAATGGTGGCAGGTCATAAGGCCGGCATACTTCGGATTAAGAAAGGAGAAACAGACTTTGATCCAACATACCATTGGACGATAACCGGAGCTTCTATCGAAGGAGAAGAGAAAGTAGCTGGTTTTGCCGCTTCAATTTGTTATGCAGCCAATGGCAAAGCCTACGGATACATTGATATTCCCGGTTATTACAAACCAGGAGAAACGGGACATGGCGCTATAGCGAGCCGAGCTGTAGTCTTTGATTTATACAATCAGAAGATGAAGAAAATAGAAGGATTGGATTTGTCCAATGGCTATGGCGTGTTAGTGTCTAAATATAAAGACGGTTTGGCAATCGCCAATGCTTCAACGACAACAAAAGGCATCTATTATCTCAATCCTCAGACAGATAAGATTAATCCTATTCCTATGATAACCACCATAGGAAATCCCATGGCTATAGAGTGGTTCGGCAACTAAACTTATAACGCGAGTTCGGGATAGCCTCCTTCCAAAAATAAAGAGGGTGTCCGACTGATGAAGTGACCCCAAAAATTTGGACTGGTTAAACACTATCCAGTTATAGAAAGAGTTCGGTATTGTACTGGACTCTTTCCTTTTAACCGGGACTTAATTCTTTTATTATTATAATAATCTATATATCCTTCCAAAGCCTTTGTGAAGTCTTCCGGAGACTCGAACTTTTCAGCGTATAGAAGTTCAGATTTCATAATTCTGAAAAAATTCTCCATCATAGAGTTGTCCAGACAGTTTCCCTTTCTCGACATACTTTGAATTATATGATGCTCTTCAAGCCTTTTCCGATATCCGAAGTGTTGGTATTGCTAACCTTGATCAGAATGAAGTACGAGTCCGTCAAGGTTATCACACTTATCAAATGCTTTATCGAGCATGTCATATACTTGTTCAAGATGAAGTGCACCCTCTTACATTTTATTTTTTTAGGAATATCCCCAAATAACTTGATGTCTGCTTTAACGATAGAACCTGTTAGGTGTTTGCAGCGGACATCACCATAACCCATTGCCATTACCACTACTTCTTGCAGTTGTTGTGAGCCCTCTCTTAAGTTGATGAAAAACTTCCGCTAATTGTTTACCGGAACTTCTTGTGTTTGATAACCAATGAATGAAATGACCAAGGTTTCTTCGGAAGATACATTGGCTAATGCAGTCGGTGATACAACCGTTGCTTGTACCTTTTACGAAGACTGACGCACCGGTAACCAGACCGAAATCATCATTCACGGTACCGGAAATGCTTAGCTAGAAATAGCTTGTGAGCTGATTCTATTTTAAAATATAAATGTTAGTTTTATGTTAGATAATTCCGGATACTTTAATCTTAAGAATTTGATTATAATACATATATAAATTTATTTGTTAGATTTAAAGTTTTTTTTTATAACTGTAAAATACAGATTTAGCCTTATATTTACAATATGATATTATTGATTTTATCTAGTAAAAAAGCTTTTGCATTATAAGGACATTCAATTCTTCTTCCAGAATTGTAGTATATGTTTTATAATCATACCAATAAGATAAAAAAGATAATGGTCAAAATAAAGCTCTCAAAACAAAATACTTGTTGTTCAATTATCTTATAATAGTAAAAATGAATTTGTTGATTCCGCAAAAGAGTTTGTATCAGATGTTGAGGTTTCAACAATATTAAATATTACTTTTATTTATAGTAACTAATTTGCATTAATATGAGAAAGGTATTTATTCTTTTGTTTATTTCTTTAGCATTGTTATCCTGTCAAAAAGAGGAAAACAATAGAAAAACAGAGTATCAAGTATTAACAAGTAAGGACGCATCCAAACCGTTTAGCTGTCTTGGAGAGAAACGTATTATTACGATTACGATTATAAAAAAAACATTAATAGATGATGTTTTAAGTTCAGAGGTTCCGATTATTCCCAGGGATGTTTCGGTAGAATTTGATAAAACTCTTTTTTCTGATATAGAAACAAAAGTGGAGGGCGATCAGGTAGTATTAAATATAACCTCAAATATTAATAAAGAAGATAAAATTTTGAATGCTGATTTACAGATTTCTTACTCTACTATTAATGGCATAAAAGTAGAAAAAATTCCACTAATTATAGATAAAGGAAAGTTGACATTTGTGTATAAAATCCATTCGGAACAGAATCCTTTTATTCTACCAGCTGAAGGTGGTAGATTTGAGTCACCTTTTACTTGTAAAAAACAGACATATTTGAATGGCCAGTTTATAGAGGAAACTTATTCATCATTAAACGGATTGAGATTTAAAACGATAAGTAGTGGTAATGTCTGGTTCCTTACAGTCAGAAAAGACGGAGAAAAAATTGGTTTTTACAAATTTTCTTTTGTGGGAGAAGGACCATATAACCAAAAAACAGATCCAGAGTGCTATTTTAACATATATACCCATGATGCAGATTTAATTACAGATAATCCTACAGAAATATTCAGACAAGATTTTATACAACCCCAGACCCCGGGTGAGGATTATTATAAACCTTCCCGGTCCTCTTATAAACATGGCACTTTTGACTTTTAACGTATTCAGTATTAACCTTAATTATATTAATTATAAAACAGTATACACGTTTGTTGATTTTGACAATTATGTTTTTAACTTCATATTTCGATGACAGAGAAGTAATGAAACAAGAATCTTCGCCACCATCTTTAGTAAAAAAAACTCGGCTTATCGTAACTAGTGTATATTCACTACTTTCTATATACTAATGCACTTCTTAATGTAGGTTATGTAGTAATTCATTATTTGAAAGCTGATAAAATATTTTTTTTTGAATATTTTATCAGCTTTGTATATTGCATAATATGATATAAATGAGATTTATTTTTGCTGCCTCTTGGCACGCAGCATTTCTGCCGCCTTCATTTCCGTCCAACGCTCGAAGTCCTCCACCTCTTTCCTTATTTTCCGTATCAGTTTCCTGTCCCTGTTCCACTCGAAGCAGTTCTCCAGTATGTCAAGCACCTTAGCGTCCATTCCCCCGTCACAGACAGCTTCCCCAACAAAACCCGTTAAATCATTGTGTTAATATATATTTCATGTATCTTTGCGGCATAGATATCTGTTGTGAAACAGGAATCTGCTTATATTATTCTTGCTTGTGACAAGCCGGAATCTTATAACTTAGTACAAAATAAAAAAATAAAAGAGGAGAGCTTCCGTTCTATGGAGCTCCTCTCACTTTTTATCTCTAGTGCCCGACTGCCTTTTATCTTTCTACTTTCCCAAAAGGAGTATCCTTCCCGCCAGCATACAGCACAGCGAAAACAGTATAGCCACTAAATTCTTCTCATTTGTGCAACCCCTTCTGTATTCATCTTCCAACCTTGTATATCGCTACCGAGATAGAAAATGGACAGATGCACAGCTGGTACGTCAATTATCAATACCAATATATACCAGTTCATACGTTCTCCCCAATAAAAAGATCCCCTAATTTATTTCTAGTTCACAGTCCAAATTTATACTTTCCTGTAAAATACAGGATATAGTCAAGTCTTCAAAGTTTTTCCCCTAAAGACACAGAAATATTACAAAAATCAATTATCACATTATATCTTATTTCTGATGATACAAAAGGAGATGGCAATCTATTTTTTAATTCTTTAGATGACATAAAGAATGCCTTTAAAATTAATTATTCAGAATCTAATTTGGGACTTCCTATTTTTTGTAAGGGATATTACAAAAAACAATTCCGTTTTTACTTTAACTATAAGTTCTGGTAGGGACCATCCAAACATGTTACCAGACCAACAAGACCAAGGGGAAGAGTTTAGAAGGATGTATTACAGCTACTAAAGATGATAAATGCCAAAACCAAATTCATTGCAATTGGAATTGGGGTAACAGTTATTTTTTATTTTTAGTTCAATCAAGCCGGGAAGAATGATTAATAATAAAAGAATCAAGTCTTTAAAGGAAGATATCAATAAATAACTCTTGCAACATGCAGTTTCTTTCTGGCTGAATTTGCGACTCTGGAGCTATATTCTGAGGAACGGTTTGGCGGCGGAATATGCCGTTAAACCGTCCGGTTTTCGTTAAACGAAAACACAACTTGCTGTCCCCTCTACGGGGACAACGTTTTTAAGTAGAACTGTAGATTGCCCCGACTGGTGCCTCCCTCCCGATGGCAACCTCTCCCGATTTCGGTCTGCTTCTTCAGGAAAGTTGGCGTTTTTTACCAATATTCCGGAGGCGGAATAGGCTGTAGCTTCCTGTAATAGTAGAGCATTCTACGATTATCCGACACATCAGATGGCTTCTTTTTCGTGATAATTGAATATTCAGAGAACTGAATATTTTGATAATCGGATAATCCGAATACTATTATATCTGTAGTCTCTTGGAATGTTACACAGTGACAACTGAATAATTGGCGTTTTGGATATTGCTATATTTGTATAATGGATAAGCAATTATAAAAGGCTACAATTATAATAGGCTGTTATTATACATTCCCCATCAGAGAGAAAGTTCCTTGAGCCTGCTGCCGTCCAGCCGGTGAACGGATACCGTACCGTCACAGTAAATAGCGAATGTTGGCATGTTCCCGTCCTTCGGGAAAGTGATGGAGCCGGTATTGCAGACCGCTGTATGCTCAGTCCGTTCAAGTTTCCACCGGTGGGTGTGACCATAAAAAAGACAATCGAACCTTCCCTTCGGCAGTCTGTCCTCATTGTAGATATGTCCGTGGGTGAGAAAGAAACGTTTTCCATTATCCACCAACAGGGTGTAATCGGACAGGATGGGAAAGTCCAGCAGCATCTGGTCCACCTCCGAATCACAGTTTCCACGGATGGCGACAATCTCACCGGCCATCGCATTGAGACGTTCTGCGATCCCTTTCGGGTCAAGTCCTTGAGGTATCCCGTTCCGGGGACCATAATTCAGGATATCTCCCAAAATACAAAGCATTCCGCATTGCTGCTCCCTGTAAAATGCCAGCACTTGTTCCAGTGCCGGTAACGAGCCATGTATGTCGGACACAATCAGGTATTTCATCATAATCTATTCGTTACGGGTTAAGTTTTCAATGCACAAAAATAAGCATAATTATCTAATCTTCCTAACCGGGGAAACGATGAGAAAAAAAGACAGGTTCCCTGAACTGTAGATTGCTGTATTGCTGTCCTTGTAGATTGCTGCAATGTTATAATCGGATACATAAAATAAGGGTATTTAGCCTTAGCTAAACTAAGCTAACAGTCTGACAATAAGGCTTCTAATACTATGACATGTGGGTTTATTATGCTACCTTAGTGGTATAATAATAAAGGATAAAAAGCTATGAACGAACAAGTTAGAAATATCTTAGAACAGAGTACCACCAAGACGAGCAAGATTGAGCAGCTGCTCCGTCTGGGCCTGATGCGCAGGGAAATTGCCGATTTGGTGACACGTGGCAACTATGGTTTTGTATATAATGTTGAGAAGAAAATGCTTGAAAGAGAAGGTGGAGTCTTGCTGAACAGGGCAGCAACCACCCTGATGGATTACACCTTCACCCACAAGTTCGGTATTGAGATTGAAGCCTATAACTGTAATATGGAAAGACTGGCACGCGAATTGAGGGAGGCCGGTATCCATGTTGCCGTTGAGGGTTATAACCACACGACCAAGGATCATTGGAAGCTGGTGACGGACAGCAGCCTGCAGGGAAATAATACTTTCGAGCTGGTCAGCCCGATACTGGTGGGTGAGAATGGCCTGAAAGAGCTGGAAACGGTATGCTGGGTGCTTGACATCTGTAATGCAAAAGTGAATGACAGTTGCGGGTTCCATGTCCATATGGATGCGGCTGGTTTCAATCTGGACACCTGGAAGAATCTGACTTTGACCTACAAGCATCTCGAACACCTGATTGATGCCTTTATGCCAAGGACACGCCGGAACAATACCTACTGCAAAACCCTCTCCGGTGTTTCCGACGAGAGAATCAAATCGGTAAGGACGATAGACGGCCTGCGGGAGGTCTTTAATAATGACCGATACCACAAGGTCAATTTTGAGGCTTATTCTAGGCACCGGACCGTTGAGTTCCGCCAGCATTCCGGTACGACCAATTTCACAAAGATGGAGAATTGGATCCGGTTCTTGAACGGATTAATTACCTTTGCGAAAAGATCCAGCCTTCCCAGCCGGATGACATTGGAGGAGTTACCCTTCCTGGACGGGAAACAGAAATTATTTTTTAAACTTAGAACTAAAAAGTTAGCGGTATGATACAGACTTATCATTTGCTGGATGGCGGTCAGATAACCGCCGCCAGCCCGGAAGAGTTCGTCCGGCTGCTCCGTGAGGGGAGCCGGTTCGACTATGATTGCACGGATCAGGAGTATATGGAGAACTTTGCCCGGCGTTACGGGGAGCTGCATGGCGTGTCAGTTGCCACCGATACCCCTGAACATTTCCTGACGGACTTGCAAGCCGCCGGTTACGTCCGGTAACCGGTATCGCTCCTTTATTATTAGTCCCTGCTTCAAAGATGAGGCAGGGATTTTTCTTTTTTCATTGCAACCTTTCCTGTCTGCCTGACGGCGTTTCCTCCTGTCAATTCCTGACTATCCATGACTATCCGTGACAGGGTATTTCATCTTTTCCCGGCATTCCTTTCTTTTGCAGTGTAGAACGATATACAATTATAAGCATTACAGTTTTACAGCATTATATTTTTATCTGATTATATAAAGAAAGCGTATGAAAAAAGAACCGTTATTAATTGCCTTTGCCAGCCAGAAAGGAGGAGTCGGAAAGTCTGCCTTCACAGTTCTGGTGGCCAGTATCCTTCACTACCAGAAAGGTTTGAAGGTGGGTGTCGTGGATTGCGACTCCCCCCAGCACAGCATCTCCCGGATGCGTGACCGGGACATAGAAAGCGTGCAGGAAAGTGATTTTCTCAAAGTGGTCCTCTACCGGCAGCATGAACAAATCCGGAAACGTTCCTATCCGGTAATCAAAAGCAATCCGGAGAAAGCGATAGAAGACCTGTACCGCTACATCGAAGAGCAGGATGCCGTCTTTGATGTCGTACTGTTCGACCTTCCGGGAACCCTCCGCAGCGAAGGGGTTGTCCATACCATTTCCGCAATAGATTACATTTTCATCCCCCTAAAGGCCGATAATGTCGTCATGCAGAGTTCCCTCCAGTTTGCCGAGGTGGTGGAGGAAGAACTGATTGCCAGGCACAACTGTAACCTGAAAGGCATCTATCTTTTCTGGAACATGGTCGACAAGCGTGAACGGACAGAAAGCTACGAGTCCTGGAACCGTGTCATACAAAAAGCGGAGTTACACCTGCTGGAGTCACGGATACCGGATACCAAACGCTATAACAAGGAGTTGAGCTCCCTGAAGAACAGTATCTTCCGTTCCACACTGTTCCCTCCCGACAACCGCCAGATAAAAGGTTCGGGTCTCTGTGAACTGATAGAGGAGTTATGTGCCGTAACACATCTGGATGCCTCCCATACCTTATAATAAAAGGAATTATGGACAGCGGAAAAAAGAAATTTGACCCTCGGAGCATTGATGAGAAGGCCATATTGGATATTGTCGCCAGGAAAGGGACGATACGACCGGACTCCCCTGCAACGAGTGTATCCCCTAAGCCGGAGGATACGGCAGAGGAGATTGCCGGGAGTAGCGAAGCTCCGGTCTTTACCACCGGGGAAATCGACGCTTACAGGGCATCCTTCCTGAATACGGTCAGGACCAAATCCCGTAAATCATTGCATATCGATGCCGACCTGCATCGCCGCATCTCTTCCTTGGTATGGGCGGTGGGACGTGGCGAGGTGACCGTAGCCGGTTTTGTAAACCAGGTGCTGGCACATCATTTCGAAGAGAACGGCGGATTGATAAACGCTGTGCTGGAGAAGTATTACCAATCACTAAAATCATAAGGACATGGAATACCTTTTTATTATCCTGTTCATCTATGCCTCTTACCTGAGCATTGAAAAGTATGTGCATACAGGCAGCATTTTCACATGGAGAGGCAGAAAGGACAAGAAGGAACGTCGGACTGCACCTGCCGCCATCCATCCGGCAATTGCTCCGTCTCAGGCGGGAATAATAGGCAAAAGCCGATACCAAATGCGACATTCACTGACAATAGATGACAATAGCGGACAGCCTGAATCAGGCATAGAAAAGAGTGATACCTTTACTCCCGAAAAGAAAACAGAGCCGGTTCTCCGAGTACACGAACCCCTTGATAAGAATACGAAATTCCCGGAAGTTCCGGCTCTTTTTCAAAAACTGAATTATCCTGAAATTGATTATATGCAGGAGCCCTCTCCTTCTTCCGGTGAAGAAAAAGAGGAGATTCCCGAACGCTACGAGATTACGGGATACGTACAGCGGAGCAATCCCCACCGGGCAACCGGTGTCACCTTTGACGATATGGATATGATTGAGAAAGCAATGGCATCGGACGAACTTACGGAAGCGGAACAGGAACAGGCCCGGCAGACTTTCCAAAAGCTGGAAGGCACGAACATGGAAAGGGTACTGCAGGCGAGCGTCTTGGGAAGCAGCGATAAACTGAAACGCTATATGCGTTTGTATGTAGACCGGGGTGAACCCCATTTATTGACTGGAAAGAATAGGGACGACATTCTCCGGGAATTTGATATTACGGAGCATGTGCCCCAATAAAATAGAACAAGTAAGGAATATGAGACAGTATTATGATTCCGGTTGATCCGGGTGCAGCGAGTTTTAAAACAGAATGTATAACCTAAAAAGACGAAAAAGCATGATAGATTTCTTTGACTCCGGTTGATCCGGGCAGGACGGGTTCTTGAAACGTAGTGTATAACCTGTTAAAAGGAAGATATAGATATATGAGAGGCTTCTATGATTCCGGTTGATCCTTACCCTTTACCGGAGCGAACATTAAAAGAGTGATTAACCCCTTAAAAACGGAGGTATCTATGATTGGTTACTATGACTCAGGTTGATCCTAAAAAGACATCGTGGTTGCAAGGACAAATCCGCAGGCAGGAAACTTCCTGCGGTTTGTTTGAAACAAGGTTTTTATTCACATTAAAAAATTAGATTGTATATGAAAAGACATTTTAAAAAGACGGTTGCTCTTATCGCATGAATAGCTGTTTCCACCCTGAGTGCCTATGCCGAAGGGGACGGAAGTGCCGGTATAACAAAGGCCACATCCATGCTTACCGGTTATTTTGACCCCGCCACCAAGTTGATATATGCGGCAGGGGCTATTGTGGGGCTGATAGGTGCCATTAAGGTATATTCGAAGTTCAGTAGCGGCGACCCCGACACCGGTAAAACCGCCGGGAGCTGGTTTGGAGCCTGCGTCTTCCTCATCGTCGCGGCGACAGTCCTTCGTTCCTTCTTCCTGTAATATAGCAGGCTATGGAATACAATATCAACAAGGGAATCGGACGCAACGTGGAATTCAACGGCTTGCAGGCACAATACCTGTACTTTTTTGTCGGGGGCTTGCTGGCCATTTTCCTGCTGTTCGTCATCTTCTATATGATAGGTATTGACCGGTGGTTCTGTATCGGTTTCGGTGTCCTCTCCGCTTTCTCTCTGATCTTCGGGGTGTTCCACCTGAACAAGAAGTATGGTCCCAACGGCTTGATGAAGCTGGCCGCAGTCAAGTACCACCCGTCCTATATCATCAATCGCAAACGTATATCTTCCTTATTTAAAAAACGCATTCATGAGAAATATATTAAAAGCCGCAACGCTGGAAAGTAAGTTTCCAATCCTGTCCGTGGAGGAAGGGTGCATTCTCTCCAAAGACGCGGACGTGACCATCGGCTTCAAGGTCTTTCTTCCGGAGCTGTTCACGGTCACTTCCGCAGATTATGCATCCATGCACGGCACATGAACAAAGGCAGTCAAGGTACTGCCGAATTATACGATAGTACACCGCCAGGACTGGTTTCTGAAAGAAAATTACAAGGCCGACACGCAGAAAGACGGGATGAGTTTTTTGGACCGTTCTTTCGAACTTCATTTTAATGAACGGCCTTTCCTAAATCATTTCTCTTACCTGTTTATCACCAAGACGACTAAGGAACGCAGCCGCAGCCAGAGCAATTTCTCCATCCTCTGCCGGGGGAATATAATTCCGAAGGAAGTCCGGGACAAAGAAACGGTCAGCCTGTTTTTGGAGAGTGTCGACCAGTTCGAGCGCATCCTGAATGACTCGGCCTTTATCCGTCTGGAGCGGTTGACCACCGATGAGATAGTCGGCACACCGCAGCAGGCCGGATTGATTGAAAAGTATTTTTCTCTTTCGCAGCAGGACACGACCACACTGAAGGATATACAGATGAGCGCGTCGGAGATGCGCATCGGGGATGATATCCTCTGCGTACATACGCTTTCCGATGTGGATGATCTTCCCGGTTCCGTCCAGACGGATACCCGGTATGAGAAATACTCCACCGACCGCAGCGACTGCCGTCTAAGTTTTGCCGCTCCGGTGGGGCTAATGCTCTCCTGTAACCATATTTACAACCAGTTCCTGTTCATCGATGATTCGGCAGAAATCCTGCAACGCTTTGAGAAGACGGCACGCAACATGCACTCGCTTTCCAAATACAGCCGAGCCAACCAACTTAACAAGCAGTGGATTGATGCCTACCTGGACGAGGCGCATTCCTTCGGGCTGACCGCCATCCGTTGCCATTGCAATGTCATGGCATGGTCGGACAGCCGGGAGAAGCTCAAGGTGATAAAGAACGATACCGGTTCTGCTCTGGCCCTGATGGGATGCAAGCCCCGTTATAATACCATTGACGCACCTGCCTTGTATTGGGCAGGTATTCCGGGAGGCGAGGGCGATTTCCCTTCCGAGGAGTCCTTTTTCACTTTCGTCGAACAGGGAGTCTGCTTCTTTACGGAAGAGACGAACTATGCGGATTCCCTGTCGCCATTCGGTATCAAGATGGCAGACCGGACAAACGGGAAGCCCCTGCATCTGGATATTTCGGACGAACCGATGCGTCGTGGTATTACAACCAACCGTAACAAGCTGGTCATCGGGCCTTCCGGTTCGGGCAAGTCATTTTTTATGAACCATCTTGTGAGACAGTATTGGGAACAGAATACCCACATTATATTGATCGACATCGGTAACAGTTACAAGGGATTATGTGACCTGATTCACCAGCGCACAAACGGTGAGGATGGCATATATTATACGTATAGTGAAAAACATCCGATAGCTTTTAATCCATTTTTCACCGAAGGTGCGCCCATAATGGAAGCGTAGTAAATATCTCTTTAGCAAGAGATTAGGTTAGAGTTCAAATTTCATAAATGTAACAAAATGAAAAGGAAACCTACTCCCAGCCAACTTATCCTAAAGGGAAACCCGAGGGGGAGTGCAGCATGTTGGAAAAGCGATAAGTCAACAAATTGTCATGTTGCGACTGAATTGCGAGGGGGAACGATAGACACGAGGATGAAGCCTGATTGGTTGAACGATAGCTCAGTGGCAAATGAAGAAGCGATGGCGAAAGACAATTATATACGCCATACTGTGATACCTTTTCTCAGTCGTTCGGGAGAAGAGGCAAGAACTAATTACAGCACAACCGTAATAAACGGAGAAAAGAGCGAACGTCGCATCCGACAGTCTATCACGCTAATAGTTATTACGCTAACTAAATGGGGATTGCCTAAACCGAAACGCCGTAAGGCTATAGAGTTTGCTCTTGAATATTCGGCATGGCAACGGAGCTTCCATAGTAGTCCGAACAGGGGAAAGCCTTGTACATGGCGAAGGGAAGCAGTTGATAATTTTAATATAAATCAAAGGAAAACGTGAGAGACGTATGAGAAATCCAGAGAAAGTATTAAACACTTTATGTTTACACAGCAAAGTTTCGGACTATAAGTACGAAAGACTGTATCGTATCCTATTCAATGAAGATATGTTTTATGTTGCTTATCAGCGTATATACGCCAAGCAAGGTAACATGACATCAGGCGCAGATGGCAAAACAATAGACCAAATGAGCATTCAGAGAATAGAACATATTATTGAAAGTCTTAAAAATGAGACTTATCAACCCAAACCTGCAAAGAGGGTATATATTCCCAAAAAGAATGGCGGAAACCGTCCATTGGGAATACCATCTTTTGAGGATAAGTTAGTGCAAGAGGTAGCACGTATGATATTAGAAGCTATTTATGAGGGGCATTTTGAAAGCACCTCACACGGCTTCAGACCATACAAAAGTTGCCATACTGCATTAACACATATTCAACATCAGTTCACAGGAACACGTTGGTTTATAGAAGGAGACATTAAAGGTTTCTTTGATAATATAAACCACAACATACTGATAGATACTCTTCGAGAACGAATATCAGATGAACGTTTCCTAAGGTTGGTGAGAAAGTTTCTCAATGCAGGATATGTTGATAATTGGAAATATAACCGCACATACTCAGGAACACCTCAAGGTGGAATTATTAGCCCAATATTGGCTAACATCTATCTCGACAAGTTCGATAAGTACATAAACGAGTATATTGAAAGGTTCAATAAAGGTGAGAAAAAAAGACGTAATGCAGTCTACTTTCAAAAGAATACCCAAGCGGTAAATCTAAGAAAGAAACTTAAAGTAGAAACTGACCCTTGTGTAAAGGCAGAGCTAACAGAAAAAGCAAAGAAATTACAAATAGAGATGCGTAATATACCATGTAGTCATGATATGGACGAAAATTACAGAAGAATGAAGTATGTAAGATATGCAGATGACTTCATCATTGGAGTTATTGGTTCTAAAGTAGATTGCGAAAAGATTAAAGCTGACATCACGAAATACATGAGCGATGTTCTTAATCTTGAACTCTCAGCAGAGAAAACGTTGATAACCCATGCACAAGACACTGCAAAATTTCTTGGGTATGAACTCTCTGTGAGGAAATCCTATGCGATGAAACGAAATCGTAAAGGAGTTCTCCAGCGTGATTTTAATGGTAGAGTTGTGCTTACGCTGCCAATAGAGACCGTAAAGAAGAAGCTAAAAGAGTACGATGCCATAAGTTTCGAGCAAGCAAACGGCAAAGAAATCTGGAAGCCAAAATCCCGGTCACATTTAACAGCTATGCAACCACACGATATATTAGCCCAATTCAATTGGGAAATACGTGGGTTCTATAACTATTACAGTATTGCTAATAATGTATCTGCCACATGTTCTAAGTTTGGTTACATCATGGAGTACAGTATGTATCTAACACTTGCTCAAAAGCTAAGAAGTACAATAAGCAAGTTGAAGAAAAAGTACGAGACAAACAAGCAGTTTATAATCCCATACAAGGATGATAAAGGGCGACAACAGTACCGAATACTGTATGATGATGGATTTAAACGCCAAACAACAAACGCAAACACAAATTGCGACACACAACCATTTACCGTAATTGTGCCACCTCCAACATTGGTGGAGAGGCTCAAAACTAATCGTTGTGAACTCTGCGGAGTAGAAAGTCCTACTGTTATGCACCACGTCCGTACACTCAAAACTCTATCAAAGGAGTACGAATGGAACAGAATAATGCTAAACAGAAACCGAAAAACTCTCGCTGTATGTCCAAGTTGCAACGCAAAGATACAAGAACATGAAAAATAAAGTGCATTTATCAACGGAGAGCCGTATACATCGAGAGGTGTACGTACGGTTCGGGGGCAGGCTCTCGAAAACCTGTCGTAGCAATACGACAAGGCGTCGAGTGCCGAGCCTACACAAGGTCTTTGACCTGGAAAAGAAAGAGTCCATTAAAACGCTGATCATGTCGCTCTGGAAAAGGGATACGGAAGTCATTACCCGTGCCGAGGAAGTAGCACTCTCAATGGCGGTTAACCTGTTCCTTGAAAAGATAAAGGAGGACAATGAGCTGGTTCCTTCCTTTAATACTTTCTACGAGTTCGTACAGGGAGAGTTCCGTGGAATACTGGAGGAGAAGCATTACCGCGAGAAGGATTTCGATCTCACTAACTTTCTGAATGTATTGGCTCCTTATTATCGTGGTGGAGAGTACGATTATCTGCTGAACTCCGACGAGCAGCTCGACCTCTTGAACAAGCGTTTTGTGGTATTTGAAATTGACGAAATTAAGGAGCATAAAATTCTTTTTCCGGTAGTCACTGTCATCATTATGGAGGCTTTCATAAACAAAATGAGACGTTTGCATGGGGTGCGAAAGATGATAGTTGTAGAGGAGGCTTGGAAGGCAATCGCACGTGAAGGCATGGCTGACTATATAAAGTTTTTATGTGCGCCCGTAAAGGTTGCATCGTAAATATCTCTTTGGCAAGAGATTAGGAAAGTGTTCTTTGAAAATGACCTATCATCAGCCGACTTATCTGTTTCGGGAAAACTTAACCGAGCAGGGAGTGTAGCATGTCGGAAAAGTCATAAGTCAGTTAGTTACCAAACTGCGACTGAATGGCGAGATGAAAAGATAGATATGAGGATAAAGTCCGAATTGATTGAACGATAGTCCGAATGGTCCCCCTTGAGGCTATGGCGTAAGGTAACTATCAATCGCCATATCGTGATACTACTTCAGTGTATAGGAATGAAGGTAGCAAGAACTTATCACGACACAACCGCAGTAAGCGAGTAAAGGACGGAAGTCGTATCCGACAATCTATCATGCCAACAGTTACGATGTAATAAACGGGGATTACCTATCCCGAAGTGCCGAAAGGCTATTAGGTTCGACCTATGAAAATTCGGAGTGGTAACGGAGCTTCCATAGTAGTTTGAGCAAGGTAACGCCTTGTACATGGCGAAGGGAAGCAGCTAATTATTAATACAATTAACGGAAAATGTGAGAGACATTATGAGAAGTCCAGAAAGAGTATTAAACAGTCTATCAGAACACAGTAAGGATGCAAGCTATAAGTTTGAACGTCTTTACAGAATTTTGTTCAATGAGGAAATGTTCTACGTTGCCTATCAGCGTATCTACGCTAAAGAGGGTAACATGACTAAAGGTTCAGACGGTCAGACCATTGACAACATGAGCCTGAAACGAATTGAAAAGTTGATTGATACGTTAAAAGATGAAACGTACCAGCCCCAACCGTCAAAGAGGGTGTACATACCGAAGAAAAACGGTAAGAAAAGACCTCTTGGCGTGCCGACTTTCAATGACAAGTTGATACAAGAAGTAGTAAGAATGGTACTGGAAGCCATATACGAGGGAAATTTTGAATACACCTCGCATGGTTTCCGTCCCAATCGAAGCTGCCATACTGCATTAACTCATATCCAAAAGGAGTTTAATGGTGCAAAATGGTTTGTGGAGGGAGACATAAAAGGCTTCTTTGATAATATAAACCATGATGTATTGATAAACATTCTCTTGGAGCGTATTGCGGATGAACGCTTCATCCGATTGATACGCAAGTTTATGAAAGCGGGATATATCGAAGACTGGCAATTCCACAATACTTACAGTGGCACACCGCAAGGGGGTATCATCAGCCCGATATTGGCTAATATATACCTTGACAAGCTGGATAAGTATATAAAGGAATACACAGCCAAATTCGACAAAGGGAAGAAACGAAAATTCAGTAGAGAAAGTATGGACTTTGGCAATGCAAGAAAACGTATTGTGCGAAGATTGAAGTTCGTAAAAGACGAAAGGCAAAGGACAAAGCTAATCCTTGAACTGAAAGCAATAGAACAAGGACGGGCTAAATATCCCAACGGCGAAGAAATGGATGCCGATTACAGAAGAATGAAATATGCAAGATATGCAGATGATTTTCTTGTGGGAATTATCGGAAGCAAGCAGGATGCGCAACAGATAAAAGAAGATATTAAAAACTTCCTTGCTGACAGACTGGCATTGGAGCTGTCCGATGAAAAGACACTTGTCACTCACACGGAAAGACCGGCCAAGTTTCTCGGATATGAAATCACTGTAAGAAAGTCCAATGACCAAAGACGGGATAAACGGGGTAGATTGAGAAGAACCTATGGTAAAAGGGTCTGCTTGAATGTCAGTACGGAAACAGTCCGTAAAAAACTTTTCGATTGGGGAGTATTGGAACTGACAAACCGTAACGGAAAGGAAATATGGAAACCGAAATGTAAATCGGGACTGATATTCAATGACGACCTTGAAATCCTTGATAGTTATAATCGGGAAATCGTGGGGTTCTATAATTACTACTCCATAGCCAACAACTGCGCCCATGCCTTGAATAATTTCAAGTACATCATGGAATACAGCATGTACAAAACGTTTGCAGGCAAATATAAGTGCCGAACACGTAAGGTAAACAAGAAATATCGTAAGAACGGTAGGTTTATCGTAACGCACATGACTAAAACTGGTGTAAAGGAAAGATACTTTTACGACGGTGGCTTCAAACGAAAGAAGCCCACCTATAAATCGGAATGTGACATTATGCCACGAACAATTTATACTGCGGGGCGGATAAGCCTTGTTGAAAGGCTGAAAGCCCGTGAGTGTGAATTATGTGGAGCGACAGACGACCTTGTTATGCACCATGTAAGGAAACTAAAGAACTTGCAGGGAAAGGAAAGCTGGGAACGACACATGATTGCCCGTAAACGCAAGACGATTGCCGTGTGCAGGAGTTGTCACAAGAAGATACATGACGGAAAGATAGACTGAAATTAGTGGAGAGCCGGATACGCTGAGAGGTGTAAGTCCGGTTCGGGGGCGAGCATTTGGAAACCTACCATAGAAATATGATAAGGCGCTGGGTGCTTAGCCTACACAAAACGGTTAGAAAGTATTTTGGTGAGGCCGTTGTCGTCACTCAAGAACTGGACGATATTGTATCAAGTCCCATTATCAAAGACACCATTATCAACAATGCCGATTGTAAGATTCTGCTGGATCAGCGAAAGTATATTAACAAGTTTGACTCCGTACAGTCCCTGCTCGGATTGACCGACAAAGAGAAAGGGCAGATATTGTCTATCAATCAGTCCAACGATCCGGCACGGAAGTATAAGGAGGTTTGAATAGGCTTGGGAGGTGTCCGGTCCGCTGTCTATGCCACAGAAACCTCTGTCGAGGAGTATCTCACCTATACCACGGAAGAAACCGAAAAACTGGAAGTCACACAAATGACAGAGAAGCTGGGCGGCAATATGGAGCAGGCTATCCGAATGTTGGCAAGTGAGAAGAAAAAGAAAAAATAAACGATTAAAATAAAGAAGCAATGAGAAAGAGAATTATAAGCATGTTGTTTGTCCTGTCGGCCTTTATAGTACCGGCAAGCGTACAGGCACAGTGGGTGGTGTCCGATCCGGGCAACCTCGTCCAGGGTATCGTGAACAGTGTCAACGAAATAGTGGAGACCTCGGAAACGGCGCAGAATGCCCTCTCCACATGGAAGGAGACCTCAAAGATTTTCGAGCAGGGGCGTGAGTATTACGACAAGCTGCGCAAAGTGAACGACCTGATCAGCGGCAGCGAGAAAGTCAAGGAGTCCGTCCTGATGCTCGGTGATATCTCCGAGATTTACGTGAACAATTTCGGCAAGATGCTAACCGACAAGAATTTCAGCCAGCGGGAGCTGAATGCGATAGCTGCCGGTTATAACACCATCATGAAGAAGAGCAGCCGCAGCATTACCGAGCTGAAGAATATCATCAATCCCACCGGCATGTCCATGAACGACAAGGAACGCATTGACCTGGTGAACCGGGTATACAGGGAAATGACACATTACAAGGAATTGGCCAACTACTACACCCGCAAGAACCTGCATGTATCCTACCTGCGTGCCAAGGAGAAGAACGAGCAGCAACAGGTATTTGACCTGTACGGCAAGGATGAGCGTTATTGGTAGTCTACAATTTTAAAAGAATCAATTATGGTATTATTATCCATTTCATTTGAAAATATGCACCAGATTCTTCGGAATCTCTATGATACGATGACCAAACTCTGCCACCCGATGATGGACATGGCGATGGCACTCGCTGCATTAGGAGCTTTGTTCTATATCGCTTACCGTGTCTGGCAGTCGCTCTCCCGTGCGGAGCCCATCGATGTCTTTTCGATGTTACGGCCTTTTGTCCTGGGCATGTGTATCCTTTTCTTTGACGTGATGGTGCTGGGAACTCTCAACGGTATCTTTAGCCCCATCGTTCAGGGAACCGGAATGCTGCTCCGTGACCAGACCTTCGACTTGCAGAAGTACCAGCAGGAGAAGGACAAGCTCCGTGCGGACATGATGGCTAAGACGATGATGACCGGACGTGTCTTTGCTTCCAATGAGGAGCTGGATGCGGAACTGGATAACATGGGCTGGAGTGAGGAGGAGCATACGGCCTTGCAGACCATGTATGAGGTTTCGTATGCCTTCTCCCTGCAAGGTATTGTCCAGATGGTCATGCGCAAATTGCTGGAGATTCTCTTCCAGTCCGCTTCGCTGGTCATCGACACGATCCGTACCTTTTTCCTGATAGTCCTAAGCATTTTGGGACCGATAGCCTTTGCCCTGAGTGTTTTTGACGGACTGCAGAACACGCTTGTCCAATGGCTGGCACGCTATATCAGTGTCTATCTCTGGCTACCGGTGGCTGATCTCTTCGGGGCGATGCTTGCCAAGATACAGACGCTAATCCTGCAGGAAGAGATGAACCTGATGGCCGATCCGATGAGTGTCATTGACGTGGACGGTTCCTCGGCCATCTATCTGATATTCATGGTCATCGGCATTATCGGATATTTTTGTGTGCCCACTGTTTCGAACTGGATTGTCCAAGCGGGAGGTATGAGTGCCTATAACCGGAATGTCAACAATACGACATCCAAGGTGACCAATGTAGCCGGTGCTGCGGCGGGTGCTTCGACGGGAAATGTCGGTGCCGTATTATTGAAAAAGTAGAAATTGAAAAAACATAAAATTATGGAATTTAAAAGTTTTAAAAACATCGAATCCTCGTTCAGGCAGATCCGCCTGTTCATGTTGGTCTTTCTGGGTATTTGTGCCTCACTGACTACGTATGCCATCTGAAAGTCCTACCTCTTTGCTAACCAGCAACGGGAGAAAGTATATGTATTGGATCAGGGCAAGTCACTCATAGTGGCGTTATCCCAAGATGCGGCATTGAACCGTCCGGTGGAGGCCCGCGAGCATGTGCGCCGCATGCATGAACTGTTCTTTACGCTGGCTCCCGATAAGGCCGCTATCGAATCCAATATCAACCGGGCCATGTATCTGGCGGACAAGAGTCTTTATAGTTATTACCGGGATTGGAACGAGAAAGGCTATTATAATCGTCTGATCAGCGGTAATATTAACCAGACTGTCCTGGTAGACAGCATGCAGTGTGATTTCGATAACTATCCGTACCGGATCACCACCTTTGCCCGGCAGATGATTATCCGAAACAGCAATATCACCGAGCGTTCCCTGGTCACCCGTTGCTTCCTGCAGAGTACGGTCAGGTCGGATAATAATCCGCAAGGCTTCATGGCGGAACGCTTTGAGATTTTGGAAAACAGGGATATAAGGACCGTTGAACGCTAATATATTAAGGTAATGAAAAGCAGGAAGATAAAGACAGAGATCAGCGAAAAACTGAAGAACGTTTGCGAGGAGCTGTCCGAAAAAGAGCGTAAGGGAGTGCTTGTGGGCATGCTGGTTACCAGTACCGTTCTATGTGGTATCACCGTAGCACGCGCTTTCGGGCGTTTTCTCTCTCACGGCACACAAAAGGAGTTGCCGTTTGTCCATCCGGTGGACTCCCTCCACCGGGCGGATAAAGACAGTATAATGTATCACCCTAAAACCAACGAGTAATGGAAGATAAAGATTTGGAAAAGCCCGAAGCGGCAGAAGAAACGGCGGTACAGCCGGAAAACGGCAGAGCCTTGAAGGAAGAACCTGAAAAAGAGAAGAAGGTGCTCACACCGGAAGAGATGGAAAAAAGAAGGAAGTTCATTGTGATTCCGGCCTTTGTGCTGGTCTTCCTGGGAGTCATGTACTGAATATTTGCCCCCTCCGGCAAGGAAAACGAGACGGAAGCCCCCGGAAATTCAGGATTCAATGTGAACGTACCCGAACCTACCACTGCCAAACTGGTGGATAAGAAGACCGCTGCCTATGAGAAGCAACAGGCGGAAGTGGAGGAAGAAAGCCGGATGAAGTCGTTGGAGCAGCTTGCCGGGACATTAATGAACGAAGGAAAGGGGGCATCCGATACCGGTGAAAAAGAAAAGGACGGAGACCGGTTGCAACAGTCCGTTAATACCTACGAGCAAATCTCCGGGCAGTTGAATGACTTCTATGAGACTCCCAAAGAGACGGCAAACAGCGATTTGGAAAGAAAAGTAGATGAACTGAACAAAAAGCTGGAAGAGGCGGAAAAGGAGAAGAACAAGGCGGCTACCCGAGAAGAACTGATGGAGCGGTCCTACAAGATGGCGGCAAAGTATCTGAACCCGGATAAGGATACGGTCCAGGAGAAAGCTGTCGGAAAAGAACCCACGGAAACTGTTCCGGTTCAGCGGGCGGAGTATCAGACGACCTCCGGCCTTTCACAACCTGTTACGGATTCCGCCTATATCGCTTCGCTTACTGTCGAGAGGAATTACGGTTTTAATACTGCTGTCGGGAACAGCTACCAAATGGGGACGAATACCATCGCCGCCTGCATTTCGGAGAACCAGATCATTGAACAGGGAGGCAGGGTAAAACTCCGGTTGCTGCAACCTCTACAAGCCGGCAACATTACCGTTCCGGAGAACAGTCTGGTAACAGGTGCGGCGGTCATACAGGGAGAGCGTCTGGATATCCTGATCAGCAGCATCGAGTATGCCGGGAATATCATTCCTGTTCAGTTGGCGACTTACGATATAGACGGGCAGAAAGGTATTTTCGTTCCCGGATCGGAAACCCGCAATGCGGCAAAGGATGCGGCTGGAACGGTCAGCGAGAGCATGGGAAACAGCGTTTCGTTTGCACGTTCTGCCGGACAGCAGGTGGTCATGGACCTGACGCGCGGAGTCATGCAGGGCGGCACGCGGTTGATCGCCGGACGGGTTCGCGCGGTCAAGGTGACACTGAAAGCCGGATATAAGGTGCTGCTGGTCACAAAGAGACAATAACGGATTATTCACTTTAATAAAAAAGACAAGACAATGAAAATAGTTATAGCATTCTTGATGGCTGTTCTGGCCTCGGTATCCGGTTTTTCACAGGAGGAAAGGCCGGTAAATCCCGTCAGGATTCTGACGGCGGGCCAGCATATCATCCCTTATAAAATAGAGGTCACTTTTGGGAAGACGGTGCATATCCTCTTCCCTTCGGAAGTGCGCTACGTGGATTTGGGCAGTAACAATATCATCGCAGGCAAGGCTGACGGAGTCGAGAACGTGGTACGTGTCAAAGCGGCGGTGAAGGAGTTTCCGGGAGAGACGAACTTCTCCGTGATTACAGGAGACGGCTCTTTCTTTTCCTTCAATGTCGTTTATAAGGAAGAGCCTTCCACACTGAATATCAATATGGACCAGTGGATGAACCCGGACGAGGGAGAAAAGAAAGGAGGCAGCTCCATCCGTGTCACGGAACTGGGCGAGGAAGATCCGACGGTCATTGCCAGCGTGATGTACACCATCCACCGGCTGGACCGTAGGGACGTGAAGCATATCGGATGCAGGCAGTTCGGGATGCAGGCTCTTTTAAAGGGCATTTATGTGCATAAGGACCTGATCTTCTTCCATGTTTCCCTGACGAACAATTCCAATGTGCCTTTCGATGTGGATTTCGTGCGATTTAAGATAGTGGATAAGAAGATAGCCAAAAGGACGGCTCAGCAGGAAACTTATATTGAACCGGTACGCACGCTCAATGCCCTGACACGCATCGAAGGAAAGAGCACGGGACGGATCGTGTATGCCTTTCCGAAAATTGTCATTCCTGACGACAAGTTGCTGGAAGTGGAAATTTACGAGAAAGGGGGAGGCCGTCACCAGCGGTTCTATATTGAGAACAGTGACCTGGTGGACGCGCGTATTGTGAATGAATTAATCGGTGAGTAATCATGAAAAGAGTTTTATTTATTTTGTTATGCATTTGTCTGCCCTTTGTGGCAGGCAAATCTTTTGCCCAGCGTTACCTGCCGGGGCAGAAAGGTATCCAGCTTACGTTAGGCGGTGTAGACGACTTCGGTTCAAATGTGAAGCATCTGCATGGTAATTTCCAGGTCGGACTGGCTCTGAGTCGGTATAACCGGAACCATTCCCGCTGGCTGTTCGGGGCGGATTATGTGAAAAAGCACTATTCCTATAAGGATGTTGCGATCCCCAAAGCGCAGTTTACCGGGGAGGTAGGTTATTTCGTGCCGTTCATCTCGGACCGTGGTAAGAACGTGTTCTTCTCTGCCGGTCTTTCCGCTCTGGCGGGTTATGAGACGACCAACTGGAACTGCAAGCTGCTCTATGACGGGGCGACTTTAAAGAATGACGGATGCTTCATTTATGGTTTTGCCCCGGCTTTCGAGATGGAGGCGTTCCTTTCCGACAGGCTGGTTTTTCTTTTCAATGTCCGCCAGAGGATATTCTTCGGATCATCCGTGGGGAATTTCCACACGGTGGCAGCTGTCGGTGTCAAGTACATTTTCAATTAGCAGCAACAGTATGGAACAAGGCAATTGGAACGTGGATGAGATGCTTCATTGGCTGGATATGAAAATAAACCGGGAAGACCGGAACATACGTGAACAAAGCAAGAAGATGAATGAGAATTTCCTACACTTTTTCGAATGGAATGCGGAGAGCCTGTATAAGTCTCATTTTATGTCCGGGTGTTATAAGATACTCCGGCAGGCGGTGGACGGGGCAAAGGGCATGGATACGGTTTGGAATATTGTTGAGGACAACATTGCTTACTGTGAGAACAAACTGTTGAACGGTCAGGTGGATTGTAACAGTTCCAGCCGGACAACGAATGTTGCCCATTTCCTGAAGTTGGAGTGTATGCAGCAGTTAGTTAGGGATTACCGGGAATTCGCGAATATCCTTGCGCAAACGCCTCCCGAAGAGAATTTGCAACAGACGGCTAATAAAACAGAAAAGAAGAGAGAAGAGCCGCCTGAAAGAAAGATAAAAACGGGCATCAGGCGTTAGCCGACAACGGACTCAATCAAGTAAATTATTCATTTAGTAATACGTAAAATCATGAAGATGAAATTAATAATAAGTGGTATCATGCTCACATTGCTTTGCCTGCTGGGTGGCTGTGATGATAAATTGGAAGTACAGCAGGCTTATGATTTCTCGCTAACGTCCTGGTATCTCCAGAAGACCATTTCCCCGGATGAGACCGTGGAGATTCGTCTGACACTCAATCGTAGCGGAAACTATGAGGAAGCCGGCTATCAAATCGGTTATATACAGATGGAGGGTAGCGGCGAGGTGTACGACAAGAAGAAGGTCTATCTGGTGAACCGGGAGATGCAACCGTTGGATTCGATAGCGGAGTTGGATGACAGCGATCCCTGCCGCCAGGTATTCACGCTCTTCTATCATAACCGAAGCAGCAAGAATGCGGAAATTAAATTCGTGATAGCGGATAATTTCCATCAGGAAAGAGAACTGGATATATCCTTTCAGAGCGAAACTGAAACGGACATGGAACTATAAATCGGACAACAATGGATAAAAGTGATTTAAGGATCGAACAATTGCAGCAATATCTTGACAAGAAGAAAGGGGTTGTGGAAAGCGATATAAAAGAGTATAACCAGCAACTGGGAAAAAACTATCTTCATTTCTTTGACTGGCATGCCGATGACTTGTATAAGGCCTGTTATATGGATAAGAATTATAAGGCCATTCAGGAGGCGATTGATACCGCTGAAACGCCGAAGGACATTGAAGGCTATTTGAAGCGTTGTACCCTGTATATAGAAGAAGATCTCCTGAACGGTCCGCTTGTCAAGAAAAGTACCAACCCGATGTCGAATATGGCCCATTCCCTGGAGATGGAATGCAAACAGGAGTTACTGAAGGACCTCCGGTATTTAAACAGGCTTCTTCAGAGTGAGACTGTAAGTGAAAGAATAAGGCCGCAAGAAGCACCCCGACAAGAAATTGTGCCTGTGAAAGAAAAGAAGAAAACGGGACCACGGTTGAGATAGTATCAATTGAAAGCAATAAAAAAGCTACTGAATTTTTGTTTCAGTAGCTTTTTTATTTATCCCGGTCTTATATTCCGGCTATACCAGATAAGCCTCAAAAAGATAATGTATGAATAACCGGCCCTTTTCCGTCCAGACCGTCAACATGGCCGTGCCTGTTTCTCCTGTGCGGCTTTCCCATACATGGGTCCGGGTTGCTGTATAGCCTTGATTCTGGTAAGGAGCTTTGAGCAGCCACTGACCGGATTGACGGAACTGGATGCCTGCCCATCGGAGCCGCTTGTTCAACATTCCGGCAGTCATTCCCAATTCTTTCGCTATCTGTGTGGTCGTGTAGGTGCTTTGGGATTGCAGGACTTTGTCGTAATACTGAACTTTTGGGGCCTGTAGCTTGAGTTTCAGGATAGCATAGTTGTTCTCCTTCTCCAATGCTGAAATACGGCTGTCTCGCTCTTTTATACGGTTCTGTGCGAGCAATATGGCACGCGCAAGCAGTTCATTATCCGTTTCGCCATTCTTCTTAAGAAGATAGCCACCGTTCTTTAGTGTTTCGGGAACCAGTTCATCAAATATCCAGCTTTCGAATTTCTCAGCGGAAGGCAGCTTGCTACCGGCAATCAGCCGGTATACGTTTCCTTCGCTGATGTACTTGATTTTCTGGACGGCACTGCGTGTAGGGGTGTCGTAAACCACGACACCCATTGGTTTACAATGTCTTACGACGGCATCTCTCGGATTGGAGTAGCCAAGTGCGGCGGCAACATCCGAGGCGCAGAACCATATTTTCCCGTCAATTTCCAGTGTCCGGATGCGTCCGAACTCGGGATGTTCAAATATCGATACTTTATTCATGACTGTTTAATTTATAGGTTTCTTCTATTGCTTTAAATATCTCGTAGACTACCTGGGGGACGATAGCGTTCCCGTATCCTTTAATGGATGCCTGTCTTCACCGAGAAAAGGAGATACCGTCCAATCGGGTGGAAAGCCCATCATCTCGGCTACAAACAGGGGATTGAGTTGGAAACTCTTTCCAGTCCGGGCGAAGAAATCCGGAAGGCTGTTCTTCTGTGGTATCTTTCCCCGTTTCTTCAGGTTCTCCAGTGAAGGTGCGCCTTTCCAATCCCGCGCTGTCGGTGTCGGCATCACTTGTCCTTCTGCCAGCCATTGTAGGATCGATTCTTCCAGATTGTTCCCGTCCGTGTTTTCCAGCTCAGTATTGTCCGGTATCGGTTCCGGTAGTATCCCGTAAAAGTCCAGAAAATCCGTCAGGCCGTTGGGATTCTTCTCTCCGGCTATCTGGGCATGGGGTGAGGATAAATTCATCGATTTCCATTTCCTGACTCTTTCGGCATGGTGTATCTCTGTTGCCACTGGCGTTGGCAGAAGCATCCCATGGATTATCTCCGGTAGTCCCTGCTGCCTGCTGCCCGGCCCCCTGCGCTTGTAGTCCTGTGCCGTCACGGTGGGCAATAAACCAAACTCTATCCCGTCTGTGAGGTGCACCGACGGAACAAGCCGGTATAAGTACCGGCTGGACGGAATATCCTTCGCGTTCAAGATCACGGCAAATGGTTTCAACAACATATTGCTGTCGTCTTTTAAATACAGGCTCACTCTCTCCGAATAGAGTGGATTGACTTCCCACTTCAGTCTCCTGACCGGGCTGTACCATCGTGAGGATGCCAGCAACGTTCTCACCAATGACCCAATCGGGCCTGATCTTATGTATGGCCCTGAGCATGTGAGGCCAGAGATAGCGGTTATCATCCGCTCCCTTTCTTTGGCCTGCGACGGAGAATGGTTGACAAGGAAAACCTCCTGTAAGGACATTGATTTTTCCTCTCCATTCCCTGAAATCTGTCGTTGTGACATCTGTATAACTTTTCGCATCTTTAAACCAGTAATTTAGAATGGTATTACAAAAATCGTCTATCTCGCAATGGAAGGCATTCTGCCATCCCATTCATTCGGCAGCCAGGTCTGGGGCGCCGAATCCACTAAACAGGGAAGCGTGTACCAGACGCTTCCGCTGTTTCTTGTCTTGCTCTTCTTCTTTCATTGTTTATTCATTATTTAGAGGTTCGAGGTTCATTACTTTTTTGTCGATCTTACGATAGATGCTCCCCATCTCCAGCATATTTTCCAATCGGAGCAGGTCCGTGATTTCATAGACGGTCATCCCTTTCTGTGTCGTGAAGCGGATATATCCTTTCTGTCGCTGTATCTCCACTTCTTCGGGAGTCATGTGCAGGACTTCACAGATTTCCTGCAAGGTCAGGGTAAGGCTTACTTCCTTAACTGTGTAGATGTAAGTCAGGATGTTCAGCATCTGGAGGCATTTGCGGTGTGATTTGACGAGTGCTGCGAATTTGTTTCGTTCTATGACGATTACTTTACTTTGATTTTCCATGTGAATTTTTATTTATGAGTTAATAGAATCGGATATGAAATCTTCGTTTAGACATTCTTCTCTCAGGAATTTATATACGTCAGAAGCCCAGAAGTAAATCTTGCCGCTGAGTTTGAAAAATGGGAGTTTCCCGGAATTACGCCAGCGGATCAGTGTCCGGTCGCATACTTTCAGCATCAGGCGCATATCCCGGCTGTCCAGCATTTGCTTACCGTTGAAACTGGTTACTGCTTCCAGAGCCGTTTCCAGCTTGGCAATCAGTTTTCGTTGTTCCTCAAAGTTGTCCTTTATCATTGCTTTGAGTATCTCAATATCATTTCTGTTCTCTTCCATACAATATTCCTTTGTTCTAATGGGTTATTTTTCTTTCTTCGGTTGCAAAGTTTTCAAAATTAGGCATGAAAAAATAGGGCTGACGGTAACCGCCAGCCCCACATTTTCCTTGTAACTCACTTGGTATCAATGTGAATTTTCAGAATATTTTTTCTTCATCAGGATAGAAAGGGGAATACACGCAATTCTCCTTCTTAAAAAAGAGACTGATAGAATGACAGAGGATATCGGATAAAAAAAGGGCTGACAATTAATTGTCAACCCTTCTATAAATATGCTATGATTAACTTGGAAGCATCAAAAACATTGCTTACCTTTGTGTTACAGAGATATTTGAAATTATGCAGAGCAATGCAATGTGTAGCTGAACTTCCACTACTATATCGTTACCTGCATCTTTATAAAAACACTTTTAATCGCTGATTTATAAAAGATTAAAACGAACTACACTCTTTTAAGCCTTGAAACAAAGTGTTTCAACGCAGGAAACAAAAAGTACCGTGCCGGGAAACTATTTTTATGACCGATTAATAGCTGATCTTTACTCCGGCAAAGAAACTTCTCGGCAAAGAAGGACCGTAAATATAACCGGAATCCCGGTTAGCTCCTCTGTCAAAGTCCTTCTGATAAGACTCAAAAATATTCTGAACTCCGCCGTTTAATTGCAAATCAACCGTTTTGTATAACTTGAAGTCATAAGCCAGTTTCACTCCCAAATCAAAGAAACGAGGTGTTCTGATTGCTTCCGCTTTTCTTTCAGGCATTTTACCCAGTTCGGCATTCTCGGCGGTGATATCCATACGTTGCACCAACATCCTGCCGGTATAGGTTCCTGACAAAGCAATAGATAAAGGTTTGATGGGGGTACAAGTAGCAGTGAAATAACCGTATGTATCGGGAGTACGGAAAATCTTCTTTTCTGCCGGTGCATCGTCATGCCACTTATGCGGTTCATCGTACCGGCTACGTTGTAAAGTTAATCCCGCTTGTATTTGCAGGATAGAAAGATAAGCCACTTTACCTTCCAGTGTCAATCCCATCACTTTAGCACCGGGGCCATTGCTACGTGTTTTCACTAATATACCATCACCACGGTCGTAAGGTTTGCCCAATACAAAAACATCGGTCAGTCTTGTATAAAAACCCTCAATCAACAAATTCGTCTGGAATGCTCCGAAACGATGATACATATCTGCAGAAACACTGAAACTTTGGGATTTCTCTTCTTTCAAATCCTTTGCACGCTCGATCATAGCCACCGTTCCGCCCACATTTTCAATATGCATATCCTCATCAAAAGCCTGCGGAGCACGAAATCCGGAAGAATAGCTTAAACGCAGGTTAATATTCTGGGTAGGATTAAAACGCAAGTTGGCACGGGGACTAAAGATCACATTATCCACCATATTATGCTTATCCAGACGACCACCAATCAGAATCCCCCAACGGTCGTTCTTCCATTCGTTCTGCAGAAAAGCACTGTAAATATTCACCGTCTGATCCGTGTGACGGTTATATCCCCACATGTTATCTTTTAGGCGGTCACGGTTATATTCAAGCCCTGCCGTGAGATCAGAAGGCATAAAAAAGCACTTGTCAAACGTATGTACGTATTGTGCACCACCCATAGCGGTTAAATCCGTTGTCTTTCCATAGGCTTTCAGAGGATCGTTACCCGGTCCGTAATAACTGTCCCGGTCTGTATTGGCAGCCGATGCAAAAACACTTAGACGGTTCTTTTCATCCGGAGAGAAATAATCGAATTTCAAACTTCCACCATCAATAGAATGTTGCAACTGCTCCGCAATATGCGCTTCGTGAGGAGGACGGTTCAACATATCCCCTCCACGACGGAATTCCTGCATGTGGTGATATTCAAAGGTCAGTTTGGAATAAGTACTTGTTTTCAGATAAGAGCGGAAACCCACTGTCTGATTCTTCAATTTGGGCAGTTCGGTAAATCCGTCTCCGTCATAATCATATCCCGACCGATAACGGTTCTGACCAAAGATATACAATCCGGCACGATGATCGTCCGTCACCAATGAAGCATTCAGCGAGGTGTTGTTATCGAATGAGGAGCTTCCTCCTAAAGAAGTTATGGTGTGCGACAGCTGACCCGAATTACGTAAAGGCTCTTTGGTGATTATATTAATCGTTCCTGCAATAGCTGAAGAACCGAACAAGGCGGAGCCTCCCCCACGCATCACTTCTACACGTTCAATCATACTGGCAGGAATCTGTTCCAGTCCATACACTCCGGAAAGGGCGCTGAATACGGGACGCGAATCTATCAGAATTTGTGTATATGGTCCGTCCAGACCATTGATGCGGACTTGCTGGAAGCCACAATTCTGGCAATTTGTCTCCACACGCACTCCGGGCTGGAAGTTCAGTCCTTGTGATAAAGTGGAAGAATTGGTGGTTTCAAAAAGTTTCAGGTCGACAACATTCACCAAAGTAGGAGCCATACGACGTGTCGTTTCACTCCGGTTGGCGGAAACTACTACTCCGTCGAGAGCAATCGCATCCTCTTCTATTTCAAAATCTTCTTCCAGTGTCTTTCCTTTTTTCAGAGTTACGTTGCGGGTCACTGTCTTGTAACCTACTGAACTAACTTCCAGTATAAAATTTCCTTCCGGCAAATTCTTCAAAAAATAATGCCCGGTAGCATCGGTCACGGTTCCTATGGTCGTTCCTTTCAGTGCGATAGTGATGTACGGAAGATGTTCTTTCGTTTTTTTATCCAGTACATGACCTATTATATTCGCATCGGATTTCTTCAGTTCAGGGTAGTCCGGACGTTCAGCCAATGCGTATGACAAGACACAGCACAGGCCGACCAGGACTAAAAGATATTTCTTCATTGTCGTTAGTCTTTTAATGTTTTAATTCGAAAAATAATAATAAAGGGAAAGGGAAGCAGCGATCGTTAATCGTTGATCCTAATACATTAATACTGTTCCCCCAAAAAGATAGACTAAGCGATAGGAGGTGCTCTAAGAGATATTACGCCCGGACAAGAACGGTAAAATTGCTCAATTTGCGGGCGGACAAACAGGATGCATAATAGAGATAAAGCAGCAACAGAGAATGTTGGTATCAAACCGCTGTCGGTCACCAACACATGACTCAAGAGATGAATTAGTTGGAATTCAACCGTCGTATGGCTATGTTCGCTGCCTTTTTTAAATGGATGTGAATGGACAATTGTAACCCCGTTGACCACATGGGAGTGAGTAAACAAAGTGATTCCTGCCATGTACGAGATAAACAGTACAGGCAGAAACCACTTCATTATATGTAGGTACAATTGTTTCATTCGGTCATCTTGCACATTTATTCTGTGCACCTAAGTCAAGGTTTAGTTTGTTTTTTGCAAAGATAAGGATTGTCTCCATGCAAAACAATCCCTATTTATAACGATTTTAAATCTTAACCGAATTTTAATAACTTATCTTCACTCCGGCAAAGAAACTTCTCGGCAATGACGGACCATAGATATAACCGGAGTCACGGTCAGCCCCTTTGTCGAAGTCGTTCTGGTAGGCATTGAAAATATTCTGTACACCGGCATTTACCTGCAAGTTCATCGACTTGTAAAGTTTGAAATCATAGGCAGCCTTCAAACCGATATCGAAGAAGTCCTTCGTATTCACCGTTATCGGTTTTTCAAGGAATCCCGGAACTGGTTCGTGGGGAACCAGCATCGAACCGGTATATGTACCGGAAAGAGCGATAGATAATGGTTTTATCGGGGTATAGGTTGCTGTAAAATAACCGTAAGTATTCGGTGTACGCATCATTTTCTTTACAGCCGGAGCTTCTTTGTTCCATACATGCGGTTCGCTATAATGGCTCTGTTGCAGGGTGACTCCTGCCTGAACCTGGAATTTAGTCAGATACGCCATCTTTCCTTCCAATGTCAGTCCCATCACACGGGCTCCCGGTGCATTGTAGCGTGTACGTGTCAGGATCCCATCCACTACCTCTCCGTCGGTAAGGGCAAATACATCTGATAACTTTGTATAAAATCCTTCTACCAAAAAGTTAACCTGAAACGCACCAAAACGATGATAAATATCTGCCGAAGCACTCAAGCTCTGTGATCTTTCTTCTTTCAGATTATCGGCCAATTCAACCATCGCCACATTACCGCCTACATTCTCCACATGCAAATCCTCGTCGAAAGCCTGCGGAGCACGGAAACCGGATGAGTAGCTGAAACGAAGATTGATATTTTCCGTCGGATTATAACGCAGATTGGCACGCGGACTGAATATCACATGGTCAATCAGGTTATGTTTATCCAAACGACCGCCAATCAGAAATCCCCAATGCTCATTCTTCCATTCATTCTGAAAGAAAGCACTACCGATATTCACTTTTGGTCTACTGTACGGTGGTATCCCCACATATTGTCTTCCAGTTTATCCTGATTGAATTCTATTCCGGCAGTCAGGTCAGCAGGCATGAAAATACATTTTCCGAAACTATAGACATATTGCGATCCTGCCATCCAGTTTAAGTCGGTAGTGTTTCCGTAAGCATTCGGATCTTGGCCGCCACCATAATAGCTGTCACGATTGATATGCTGCGCTGATGCAAACACATTGAAACGATGTTTCTCGTTAGGTGAGAAATAATCAAATTTCAGTCCTCCACCATTGATCGAGTGTTCGGTCTGTTCCGCTACATTCGCTTCGTGAGGTGGACGGTTCAACAAGTCTCCTCCCCTACGGAATTCTTCCATGTGGTGATATTCAAAAGTTAGTTTCGAATATGTCGTTGTTTTCAGGAATGAACGGAAACCGATGGTTTGGCCGTGTATCTTGGGAATTTCAGAATATCCGTCACCATCATGGTCATACGCGGAACGATGGCGATTCTGACCGAAGATATACAAACCGGCACGCTGGTCGTCCGTCACAAGTGATGCATTCAGCGCCGTACTGTTATCAAAAGCATCGCCATCACCAATACCTGTAATGGTATGCGATAACATACCGGAATTGCGCATCGGTTCTTTGGTAATGATATTGATTGTTCCGGCAATAGCAGACGAGCCGAACAAAGCAGATCCGCCTCCACGCATCACTTCCACACGTTCTATCATGCTGGCAGGAATCTGCTCGATGCCATACACACCGGAAAGTGCACTAAAAATAGGACGGGAATCGAGCAGGATTTGCGTATAAGGGCCATCCAGTCCATTGATACGCACTTGCTGGAAGCCGCAATTCTGACAATTAGACTCTACACGGACACCCGGCTGAAAGCTCAATCCTTGTGCCAAAGTCGTAGAATTGGTATTCTCAAAGATTTTCAGATCCACCACATTCACCAGTGTCGGAGCCAGGCGACGGGTAGTCTCGTTACGATTGGCAGATACTACTACGCCATCCAAGGCAACTGCATCTTCTTCTATCTCGAAATCTTCTTCCAATGTGCGCCCTTTCTTCAGCGTCACATTCCGTCTGACGGTTTTATACCCCACCGAACTAACTTCGAGCACAAAATTGCCTTCGGGAAGATTCTTCAAGAAATAATGCCCGGTAGCATCGGTTACCGTTCCGATGGTAGTACCTTTCAAGGCGACTGTTATATAGGGCAAGTGTTCTTTGGTGTTTTTATCAAGAATATGGCCAACGATATTGGCGTCTGACTTACGTAATTCAGGATGATTAGGATATTCATGAGCTTGTCCTTCAAGGGCAGGCAACAATGCGCAGCACAAGCAGACAAGCGAAAAGATGTATTTCTTCATTTTTCGTTTGTTATTAGTTTTCGATAAGTACTCACATGGATAGACAGATAATGCCCTACCTCATGCAAGGTACGGTATCATCATTCAAAGAATGGAGAAACGAATAGCCGGAGGTGCTCTAAGTCCCACTACCCCATGATACGGACAGTGATAGTGAGCATACGGCGAACGGCCGAGCAACAAATACAATAAGAAAGGAATAAAAAGGGAAAGAGCAAAAACTACGGCTGCACCGTCTGCCGTTAAATGAGACAGAAAATGAATCAGTAGCAGTTCGACTGTAGAGTGTTTATGTGCCGCCCCTTTCTTAAATGGGTGTGAATGGACGATTGTCACGCCATTGACCACATGCACGTGGGCAAAGAATGTGAAGCTTACCAGATACGACACAAACAGTATCGGTAAGAAGTAGCGTGTAATATTCAATAACAATCGTTTCACCTCATTTTTTCTTTGAGGCGGCAAAGATACGAACTATTTATTTAACAATCAATGAATCTACAAAATTCTGTTAATATACTGCCGAAGCTATGATTTGAATAAACAGAATCAGAAATACCATGGCAATCGGATAAACAGTTGCGTAAGCTACGCTCGGTATGTTACTGTCCACCATTGAATCGGCAGCTGCAAGTCCCGGAGTACTCGTCATACCTCCCGTTATCGTTCCCAGCAAATCGAGCAGACTGATTTTAAATACCAGACGTCCGACAATAGCTGCTACAAGCATCGGTACCAATGTGATGGCAGCTCCTACTCCGAACATCAGCAATCCGCTTTCCTGGAAAGTGGCTACCAGATTCTTACCGGCAGAAGTTCCCACTTCGGCAAGAAAAAGAAGCAGACCTAACTGGCGCAACAACTGATTGGCAGGTCCGGACATAGACCAGATGATGGGACCTGTCTTACCAATCGCACTCAACACAAGGGCTACCATCAATACTCCGCCGGTCAGTCCCGGAGAGAATGACAGACTATCAGAGAAAGATATATTTATTTTGCCGAACAGCACTCCCAGTACAATACCCATCGCAATGGGGAAGAAATCCGTATCAGACAGTTTCTTCGCATTGTTACCCAGCAGGCGGGCTACTCCTTTAAGTCCTTCTTTCTCACCGACAACCATCAATTTATCACCAAACTTCAAAGCGAGATCTGGAGATGGAGACAAATCAATACCGCTTCGACGGACACGAGTCACTGTACAACCAAAATTTTTCTGTAAGTTCAAATCACCCAGTTGTTTATTTATCATGTCCTTTTTGGTCAACAGTAAAGATTCTATTTCCTGCGTTTTATCCAAAGGCAGTTCGCCTTCTTCTCTCTTACCGATTAACACAGCAAGCTGATTCAATGATTCTTCGCTACCTACGGCTTGTATGTAGTCTCCTTCACGCAGCACTGTATGGGCTGTAGGAATAGATATTTCATCATTGTGCTTCAGACGGGAAATAACAGCGCCCGTCATACCGCGTGCATTAATTTGCATCAGGTTACGGTTGAACACATGCGAATTGGTGACACGGTAGATACAAGTAGTCAGTTCTGGAAATTGTCCGCGACGTTCTATCTCCAGGCGACGGGCTTCTTTATTCAAATCTACCCGCATAATTTTAGGTAACAGTTTGACAAACAGAATCACGCCGATTACTCCAAACGGATATGCGATACCGTAAGCAATGGATGCCAAAGGAGAATTGGTACTGTCAATAGCAACCGCCAGACCCGGCGTACTGGTCAACGCACCGGCAATCAGACCGACAATACTCGGTGTATCAATATCAAATGCGTACTTCAACCCGACTGCGGTCAGGCAGGCAGAACAAATTATAAGCATAGTAATGAGAATAAGCGTCTTTCCTTTACTGCGGAAAGAATCGAAGAATCCGGGCCCTGCCTGAATACCGATGGTAAAAATGAAGAGCACCAAACCGAAGTTTCCTAATTCTTTAGGAATGATAACACCAAAATGCCCGAAAAGAAGGGCAATGAAAATAACTGCCGACACATCGAGAGATAATCCTCTGATTTTTATTCTTCCCAGCATAAACCCTAATGCGACAATCAGGAAAAGGGAAAAATAAGAGGAATGCAATAAGTCAGTAAACATAAAAATAAAGGTTAGTTAGTTTAAGGGCGCGAAGGTACGGATTTTATTTAATCCTCACAACATTCGTTGCTGCAAGTAGCTCTTTCGTCTTCAAACTCCAAAGTGGCATGATGAATGCCTGCCTCTTCGAGTGCTTCCTTTATATGATGTTTCACTTCCTCCAACTGTGTGATATTATCAATGACAACGTGGGCAGTCAGAGCGGTTTCCGTTGTGCTTAACGCCCAAATATGCAAGTGATGGCAATTCTCCACACCGGGTTGTTCCACGATAAGTTGCTGTATCTTTTGAGCGTCTATCCCCACTGGTACTCCATCCAAAGACAACCGGAGACTGTCATGAAGCAATCCCCAGGTAGAGACAATAATAATAACAGCAATGCCAAGTCCGATAATCGGGTCAATGATGCTCCATCCTGTATACGTAATAATAATACCGGAAGCAACTACACCGACAGATACCAGTGTATCTGCTGCCATGTGCAAGTAGGCCCCCTTCACATTCAGATCCTTATCTTTATCTTTCATGAAAAGCCATGCAGTAAGCGCATTGATGACCACTCCCACCCCAGCTGTCCATGCGATAGCGGAACCATCAACCGAAACCGGATGAAATAATTTGTCTATGCTCTCGGCAATAATAATGCCAACAGCAATCAACAGTATAACTGCATTTAATAAAGAAACAAGTATCGTACTCTTCTTATATCCATACGTGTAACGACTATTAGGGTGAACTTTCTCCAACCGGAAGGCCAACATGGCAAGTACCAGACTGGCTACATCACCCAAATTATGCCCGGCATCGGAAAGTAACCCCAAAGAATTATAATAAAATCCTACTCCGAATTCTACTATGACAAAAGTTATATTCAGAGCGATGCCTATGATAAAAGCTTTATTGAGCGATGTCAACCGATGACTATGTTCGTGGTGATGATGAGGTTCCATATTATATATTGTTATTATATCTAATATACAAAAAACATCTTACCCGGAGATTAGTTCATCCTTTTCCACTTTTGGCAGTATTAACGACTGGTTAGTTTTTCCATAAACTTATTCCGGTCTACCACATAACGTATATGTGTTCCTTCACCAATTTTACCCTGTGAATCAGAGGCTACTACGGAAAATGTTAACTTTCGTCCCTCTACCTCAAGAAGTGTGGCTGTTACAAGAACCGTGTCTCCCAATGCAGTGGGTTTAAGATGTGTAGTCTGAATCATTGCTCCTACCGTTGTATTGCCTTCCGGCAGTTGATCTTCAACAGCAGACAAAGCTGCATTTTCCATGAATGCTACCATAGCGGGAGTAGCAAGAACAGGGAGATCACCCGATCCCATTGCCACTGCCAGATTTTCCGGTTTGACCACTACTTCCTTTATAAATTGCAATCCTTTTTCTAACATAATTTCTGATTCTATATTTTAGTTATGACTATTCTTCTTTTTAGCAGACTGGTAGAACAGAAATGCCAACAGAGCTAAAAAAGCCAAAAGTATCGTAATCATCTCTGTTGTATATGCCATTGGTTCTACCCATATTTCATGAAAGATATTCCAGCGTCCCAATACTTCTACAAAAGTCCAGAACACTACTACCGTAGCAATAGAAAAGCGCATGGCATATCCCCATTGAGTGATTTTCAACAGGCGTTTAAACATAAAAAATGAACCTGCCAGACAGCCGAAAGCAACTATAGCAGTAACAGGGCTATGCTCGCCGACAAAATTCTCATCATAACAGAAGAGTAGCACGAGATAGCTCGTCCACATGATGAGATTTAACTCCATAAAAGTAACAATCGAGGTATGACGTGTCATCGGCCGTACTACAATCGTGGTGGTACTCTTACGGAAAAAGACTTTTTGAAGATAGGTAAAGAAGTCGCATCCGCTTTTTATACTGAAAATGTAAATCAGCATAAACATCACCCAAAAGCCGAAGGAGGAAGGCATGATTAAATATTCCGGTTTTGTCACGACTTCACCGGCAGCGTTCAGCAATGGTTGCACTTCATAACGATGTGCATAATATACGTAGATAAACTCTACCCATCCGGTCCAGAAGAGTAGTCCTCCGAATAATCCCCATAATGTCTGTCGTGTATCTCCTTTTGCAAACACTCCAATAATCACCATCACCAGACCTACTGCTCCCATCGTGAAAGCCGCATAGTGAAGAGCTGTGGATGAGAGCACATGCTCCATAAAAATCATTAATGCATGCCCCAACGGCATAGTAAACAATACAATCAGGAAAGAAGTAATCCCTGTCAATACACTTTTTCTACTGTAGCCGCCTTTCATTTTCTTCTCATTTTAATTTTTTAATCATCAATTTAGTAAAAGACTGCAAAAATAACGAGTTAATCCACTCCTCCCAATACCTACATATAATTAAAGCCTCTCATTTTTTCATTTCTTTTAGGTATTTCCCCCGTATATATATCCCCGTAACTTTGCAGCTGGAAATTTAATTAATCATTATCTATCAAAATTAAGTATGAAAATCTTAAACTTTTGGATGGTTGCCCTTATGGCACTATCTCTTTCTTCTACTTTCGTTTCTTGTAGCAACAACGACGACGATGAACCTAACCTTGCCAAAGAAATAGCAGGAGCTTATAAAGGTTATTCAGTCGGCGCATGCAATATGTTCTCTGATTATTTGTTGGGTGATGAATCCACAGCAACAATCACTGCCAACGAAGATGGTACCATCAATTTGGTATATAAATCCGGATCTGGAGATTTCACTCTGAATAATTTAAAACTTTCTTCTAATAAGTCTTTCAGCGGTTCCGGTGAAGTTGCCATGTCTATGGGCGGCAGCACAGGCGGTAGCTACGACTACACATTAGAAGGTAGTGTAGATGGTTCTAAAGTGTTAAGTTTGAAAGCCAATGTTGATATTCCTGTACCTATGGGAAAAATGGAGATTGATTTCATACAAGGAGAAACTCCTGTTGGTTATTATATAAAAGACACTTATAAATACCAAACTAATTTGAGCCTTAAGGTACAAGGAGGAGAAGTTGGCTCTACTACAGATTGCCAAGTAAAGATTGAAAACCCAACAGGTAGTACCGTAAATGTTACAATCAGCGGGTTTAATAATGCAGGAGGTTCAATGAGTAACTTTGAAAAATTCACTGTTACCAGAGTCAATGTTACTAAAGCAAACAATGGTAGTTACTCGCTCAGTCTGGGTGCCTTTGAAGCAGATACCCAAAAAACTACAGGTGAAGCTCTTGCTATTAACGGCACAAGTCTGAACGGTACAATTAATGCAGACGGAACAGCCACTGTTAGTATCGTTTTCTCACCGGGAAGTATGCCAATGCCAATTACAGCAGAATTTACGGGAAGTAATACTCAAAGTAGCGCACAATAAACGATTAAATAGCAATGAAAAGAAGCAGGAACGCTATTTTCAAATATACTATAGTACTGGGAGCGGCAATGTCGCTCTCTGCTTGTAATGGAATATTTGAAAATATTTATGATGCCCCCATCGAAACGGAGATGGAAATCAAGGAAAATAGCTTTTCACAAGTCAAGACTGTTGAATATACAGAATGGGCCTACATTAACCTCTCGGAACGTACGGTTACTACCGTTAAAATCGGAGAGGAATATGAGAGTCAAATTCCTGACAAGTGGGATTTCGCTATTCATCGTTATGATATAAAAACCAACGAGGGTGCTGCCTACAAAACAACTTACACAAGTATCGACGAGTTTAAAGCAACAGGTAAACTGCCTAAAGCGGAAGATTTTGTAGAAGATGAATGGACAACCGATAAAATAGCCATTGACATGTCGGGCATGATGGACGGAAACATTATCTACACAGAGTCTTACCGTAATGCTGTTCTTTCCAGCTGGCTGGACGTTAATACCGCAACGATGCCTCCGGTATACACCATGTCAAACCAAGTTTTTTTGATACGTTTGAAAGACAATACATACGCAGCGATCCGTTTTACCAACTACATGAATGCCAGAGGTATAAAAGGATATATTGACTTCAATTTCCAGTATCCGCTTGAGTTCGAGGACAACAACAATGAAACCAATCAACAAGAATGAAACCTACATTTATAATATCATTATTGCTTTTTTCATTTATAGCAACTTGCACCACATTAGCACAACACTCAACTTATCACATCAGCGGACGTGTAACTGATACAGAAGGGGAACCTCTCCCCGGTGCAACGATTTCCATCAAAGGTAAAGGAACCGGAGCCGTCACATCCGTCGACGGCACATATACATTACAACTCCCCGGAACCGGTACATACCTCATCACCGCCTCGTATGTAGGCTATCAGCCACAAGAAAAAAGACTGACTGTAGGGAAAGAGAAAAGACTAAGTTTCCGCTTATCGGAAGATCAGTTTGACCTGGGAACAGTGGTTGTCACAGGTACACGTACTCCCAAATTACTGAAAGATGCTCCTATCATCACTCGTGTAATCACAGCAGACGATATTAAGAAGGTAGATGCAACCAACGTAGGACAATTATTACAATCGGAACTGCCGGGCATTGAATTTTCCTATTCAATGGATCAGCAGGTTTCTATCAATATGCAGGGATTCGGAGGAAACTCTGTACTCTTCCTGGTAGATGGCGAACGTCTGGCAGGGGAAACTTTAAACAACGTCGACTACAACCGATTGAACCTCGATAACGTGGAACGGGTAGAAATTGTAAAAGGGGCTGCCTCTACTCTCTATGGTTCCAGTGCAGTAGGTGGCGTAATCAACATCATCACCCGTGATTCCGAGGACCCATGGAATTTAAATGTAAACAGCCGCTTCGGTGAACATAACGACCAACGATATGGCGGAACTTTCAGTTTCAAAGCCGGTAAATTCAACAGCCAGACGAATGTGCAACATACAATGTCCGATTCTTACGACGTACCGGAAGGAGATGTGACAACCATCTTCGGAAACCGCACATGGAATGTGAAGGAACGTCTTGTTTACAGACCGATTGAACAGTTGAAACTGACTGCACGCGGAGGTTATTATTTCCGCGAACGGGATAAGACCGGAGACAGCAAAGACCGTTATCGTGATTTCAGCGGAGGTCTGAAAGCCAACTATGATTTCAACATCATGAGTAATCTGGAAGTTGCCTATACATTCGACCAATATGATAAAAGTGATTATCTGACCTCATACAAATACGATGTCCGCGATTACAGCAATGTGCAACATAGCGTACGCGCACTCTACAATTACACCTTCAACGATAAAAACATTCTGACCGTAGGAGGAGATTATATGCGTGACTATCTATTGTCTTATCAATTTACCAACAATGGAAGTTATACCATGCACTCGGCAGATGCATTCGGACAGTTCGACTGGAACCCGACCGAACATTTCAACGTAATCAGCGGGGTACGTTTCGACTATTTCTCACAATCTAACGTACGTCATATATCTCCGCACATCGGACTGATGTACAAAATAGCCAACTGCTCCCTCCGTGGCTCATACTCACAGGGATTCCGCTCTCCTACCCTCAAAGAAATGTATATGAACTTCGACATGGCAAATGCCATGATGATTTATGGTAATCCCGACCTGAAATCGGAGACGAGCCACAACTTCTCGCTCTCGGCGGAATATACCAAGAACCGTTACAATTTTACCGTTTCAGGATATTACAACCTTGTCAATGACCGGATCGACCTGACTTCATTCCGCGACACTGACGGAAGATGGGCACAGCTATATATCAATACAGAGAAAGTAGACATCGCCGGTGTGGATATCAACGCCTCCGCCAAATATCCTTGTGGTCTGGGAATACGTGTTTCTTACGGATACCTCCACGAGTTTATGCGCGACGGACAAATGAAATTCTCCAGTACCCGCCCACATTCAGCGACCGCACGTATCGAATACGGCAAATCATGGGATAATTATCAATTCAATCTTTCCCTGAACGGACGTGCGTTATCCAAAGTAGAAACCAATAAATATGTGGGCAATAATCCGGATGAAGGGACTACCGGAGTGACTTATCCGGGATATACGATGTGGAACCTGACGTTGACACAAGGGATCTGGAAAGGAGTCAGCCTGAATATGGCCGTCAACAACATATTTAATTATGTTCCAAGCTATTATGATGCAAACTCTCCTTATACCCGGGGAACCAACTTCTCCATCGGACTTGCATTAGACGTAGACAGGTTCTTCAGAAAATAGAAAAGATAAAACTACATACAAAGCTAAAAATAAGAGAAATGAAAAAGAAAAGTAAAATCATCTTAGGTGTATGCACCGTTGCTGCAGCTCTGATAGGGATGTCCGTATGGAATATCTGGTTCAGTCCTACAAAGATTGCTTTCATCAACTTCCAGACCATACAGCAGGGAAGTATATCGAAAGCCAACGACAATTTATCCATCAAACTCAGTGAAGTATCGCTCGACAACCTCGACCGTCTGACCGGTTACGACATGGTATTCATCAACGGAATGGGTCTGCGTATCGTCGAGGAACAACGTCAACAAATACAACAGGCTGCCGACAAAGGTATTCCTGTATATACTTCCATGGCTACCAACCCGGCCAACAACATTTGTAATCTGGACAGCGTACAACAGAATCTGATACGAGGTTATCTGACCAACGGAGGAAAGACCAACTACCGGAATATGCTGAATTATATCCGTAAAGCTATTGACGGTAAAATCTCTTCCATACCGGAAGTGGAAGACCCGGCAGAAAGACCCAGCGACATGCTCTATCACGCCGGACTCACCAACCCGGATGATGAACTGGAGTTCCTCACCGTGGCAAATTATGAGAAATTCATGAAGGACAACCGTCTTTATAAAGAAGGAGCACGTAAAATCATGATAACCGGACAAATGGCTGATGCCACCGGACTTATTGAGGCTCTTGAAAAAGAAGGTTACAATGTTTATCCGGTTCAGTCAATGACGAAATTCATGTCATTTATTGACGAAGTGCAGCCAGACGCAATCATCAACATGGCACACGGACGCATGGGAGACAAAATGGTGGATTATCTGAAAGCTAAGAATATCCTCTTGTTTGCTCCGCTCACCATCAACAGCCTGGTAGACGAATGGGAGAAAGATCCGATGGGAATGGCAGGAGGATTTATGTCACAAAGTATCGTGACTCCGGAAATCGACGGTGCCATCCGTCCTTTCGCTCTCTTTGCACAATATGAGGATGAAGAAGGATTGCGCCATTCGTATGCAGTACCCGAACGCTTGAAGACTTTCGTATCCACAATCAATAATTATTTGAATCTGAATACTAAGCCGAACAGCGAGAAGAAGGTAGCTATCTACTATTATAAAGGTCCGGGGCAAAATGCATTGACCGCTGCCGGTATGGAGGTGGTTCCTTCCCTATACAATCTTCTGGTCCGCATGAAACAGGAAGGATACAACATATCCGGTCTGCCTGCAAATGCTGAAAAACTGGGTAAAATGATACAGGCTCAAGGCGCTGTGTTCAACTCTTACGCAGAGGGAGCCTTTAATGACTTTATGCAAAAAGGACATCCCGAACTTATCACCAAAGATCAATATGAAAGTTGGGTGAAAGAGTCACTCCGCCCTGAAAAATATCAGGAAGTGGTGGATGCTTTCGGCGAATTCCCCGGCAACTATATGGCGACTAACGACGGTAAATTGGGTATTGCCCGTCTGCAATTCGGGAATGTAGTCTTAATGCCACAAAATGCTGCCGGAAGCGGGGACAACTCCTTCCAAGTGATTCATGGCACTAATATGGCTCCTCCTCATACTTATATTGCTTCCTATCTATGGATGCAACATGGTTTCAAGGCTGACGCACTGATCCATTTCGGTACACATGGAAGTCTTGAATTTACTCCCAGAAAACAAGTGGCATTGTGCAGCAACGACTGGCCGGATCGCCTGGTTGGAGCAGTTCCGCACTTCTATATCTACTCTATTGGTAATGTTGGTGAAGGAATGATGGCTAAACGCCGTTCGTATGCCACCATACAGTCGTACCTCACTCCTCCTTTCCTTGAAAGCAGTGTGCGTGGTATTTATCGGGAGCTGATGGAAAAAATCAAGATTTACAATAACTCTCACAAAGAGAATAAAGATCAGGAATCATTAGCTGTCAAAACGCTGACTGTGAAAATGGGAATTCACCGTGATTTAGGTTTGGACAGCATTGCCAACAAACCATATACGGAAGATGAAATCGCCCGTGTAGAAAACTTCGCAGAAGAACTGGCTACCGAGAAAATCACCGGACAACTCTACACAATGGGAGTTCCTTATGAAGCGGAACGGATCACTTCTTCCGTCTATGCAATGGCTACAGAACCTATCGCATACAGCCTGCTGGCTCTTGACAAGCAACGTGGTAAAGCGACAGATGCCGTTAGCAAGCACCGCAGCCTCTTTACACAACAGTACTTGACTCCTGCTCGCCATCTGGTAGAAAAGTTGCTCGCTAATCCTGCACTGGCCACAGATGAACTAATTTGTCGTACAGCCGGTATCACCGCACAGGAACTAGCCAAGGCTCGTCAAATAGAGGCAGACCGCAATGCTCCGAAAGGTATGATGGCAATGATGATGGCTGCATCGGCAAAGAGTGAACAATCCGACGAAAAGAAAGCAGGTAAAGGACATCCGGCATCTGTCTCCAAAGAGGGTTCTCCTCATGGTCAAATGCCCGAAAGCATGAAAGAGGCCATGAAGAAAATGGGCGCCAACATGGATCCTGAAAAAGCAATGGAAATGGCTAAGTCTATGGGAGCAAGTCCGGAAGCATTGAAGAAAATGGAAGCCGGAATGAAAGCTAATAAAGAAAAAGCTGCCGGATCTTCTGACAAACAGGGAAACAGTGGAAAGCAAGAAAAGCCTCAAGGTATGGCTGCCATGATGGCCGCTATGGGAAAAGCTCCGAAAGAATACAGTAAAGAAGAAATCGAACTGGCACTTGCCATCGCTGAAGTAGAGCGTACAATCAAGAATGTAGGCAACTACAAGAACGCACTTCTGACAAGTCCCGAAGAAGAGTTAAGCAGTCTGATGAATGCATTGAAAGGTGGATACACCGCTCCTACTCCCGGAGGTGATCCGATTGCTAATCCGAATGCTTTACCAACCGGACGTAATATGTATGCTATCAATGCCGAAGCAACTCCTACAGAATCCGCTTGGGAAAAAGGTATCGCTTTAGCCAAACAAACGATTGATACTTACAAGCAACGTCACAATGATTCAATCCCACGTAAAGTGAGTTATACTCTCTGGTCTTCCGAATTTATAGAAACCGGTGGGGCTACTATTGCTCAAGTACTGTATATGCTGGGAGTAGAACCTGTTCGTGACGCATTCGGTCGTGTCAGTGATCTAAAACTGATTCCTTCAGCCGAACTGGGACGTCCACGTATCGACGTAGTAGTTCAGACTTCCGGACAACTCCGTGATATCGCCGCTTCCCGCCTCTTCCTGATTAACCGTGCAGTAGAAATGGCTGCGGCAGCGAAAGACGACAAGTTTGAAAATCAGGTAGCTGCCAGTGTGGTAGAAGCTGAAAGAGTGTTGACCGAAAAAGGTGTCAGTCCGAAAGATGCCCGCGAAATGGCTTCTTTCCGAGTATTCGGAGGTGCTAATGGCATGTATGGTACAGGAATTCAAGGAATGGTGGAATCCGGCGACCGCTGGGAAAGTGAATCGGAAATTGCAGATACTTACCTCAACAATATGGGAGCCTTCTACGGTGACGAAAAACACTGGGAAGTCTTTCAGAAATTTGCCTTTGAAGCAGCATTGAACAGTACTGATGTTGTCGTTCAGCCCCGCCAAAGTAACACTTGGGGAGCATTGAGCCTCGACCACGTATATGAATTCATGGGAGGTATGAATCTTGCCGTACGCAATGTTACCGGTAAAGACCCGGACGCTTATCTTAGCGACTACCGGAACCGCAACAACATGAAAATGCAGGAACTTAAAGAAGCAGTCGGTGTAGAAAGCCGTACAACGATTCTGAATCCTACCTATATCAAAGAGAAAATGAAAGGCGGTGCTTCTGCAGCAAGCGAAGTTGCCCAGACTGTAACCAATACGTATGGCTGGAACGTGATGAAACCTGCCGCTATCGACAAGGAACTTTGGGATAATATATATGATGTATATGTCAAAGACGAATACAAACTGAATGTAAAAGACTTCTTTGAAAAACAGAATCCCGCAGCTTTACAGGAAGTGACTGCCGTTATGATGGAAACTGCCCGCAAAGGATATTGGAAAGCTTCTCCGGAACAACTCTCCAATATTGCCAAACTGCATACAGACCTTGTCAGACAATTCGGTCCTTCGGGCAGCGGATTTACCGGAGACAATGCCAAATTACAGCAGTTCATCGCCTCTCAAGTAGATGCGCAAACCGCAGCCAACTACAACAAGGAACTGAAACAAATGAAACAAGCCACCCTGGACGGAGAAGCGACCAAAGGAGGCATGGTATTGAAGAAACAATCGAGCGATGCCGTACAAGGGGCACAGGAAGAACAAAATTCTTTGAATGGAGGCCTTATCGCAGGTATTGTTCTGGTAGCATTTGTTGTCATGTTGCTAATACTTAAAAAGAAACGGAAAAAGTAATGTAATATGGAGTTAATTATTCACATATTAATGCTGTTTATCGTGATTAACTGCAGTTTCAAACTCAGTTTCTGGAAACTTTGGCAAACCGTAATATACAGCCTGATAGCCGGTCTTTTTGTAGCCGGCACCTGGCAGTATGCTATTCTCCAGTCAAAGACACAGATTGCTGATTATCTGCAGAACACGGAAGCATTGCAAAACATGGCTATTATCATAACGCTTGAGTCAGCACTCTGCTTCGGCTATTGCGTGGCTTTCCTGCGCGGACTTTATGGTAAGAAGAATTTATGGTGGGCGGAATTACTTCGCTGGTATCCCAGCTTGTTGCTCTTCCCCGTATTATTCTACTATCTCACAGAAGCTATCTTCCGGTTACCTGGCGTAGACTTTTCAGTGACAGCCTGGTCATTTGCAGGGATAGTGGTTATCGCCATCCCATTATTAAGCCGGCTGATGAAGTATCTTGTACCCGAAGACGATCTCCGGTTGGAAGTTCATTTCCTTGTCAGCTTATTCATCTGTATCCTCGGACTACTGACCACTGTCAATGGGAAAACGACCTATGCCGCCACCGAAGAGGCGCTCAACTGGAAAGCGATTATCTTGTCCATCGGTCTGTTCGTTATCCTGTTTCTCATTGGATTTGCCTGGAACAAGCTGAAATGGCCTTTATTACAACGTAAAGAATTAAAAAAAAGAAGTAAAATCAATCAATAAAATATTATATGGAACTCATCTCTAAACTTTTATTCTGGGTAGCGAACAGTTTACTTATACCCGATATCATTATTTTGCTGTGCCTGTTCGTTCGTTCACTTATTTTGATCGGAGGCACCTACAACATGTACATGACCAAACGTAAAAATGACAAAGCACTGGACCAACTCATTAAAGATGCACGGATAGACGATCTGAAAGCAGCTTTACCCGACAAAGACAATTCACTATATATGGGTTATCTCCGCGATCTGCTCTACCATCCGGCCAGTGCAGATTACTCTGACTTCCTGATAACAAAATTCGAGAATGAAGCAGAGAAAGATGTGTCTCTTTCTAAAATGCTGGCTAAGATAGGTCCGGTTCTCGGATTGATAGGAACATTGATTTCCATGAGTCCGGCACTTGTGGGACTTTCTACAGGAGATATCTCCGGAATGGCATATAATATGCAGGTAGTATTTGCAACGACTGTTGTAGGTTTGGTTATTAGTGCTGTGGGACTGATATCCATGCAGTTCAAACAACGTTGGTATGCCAAAGATGTCAACAACCTCGATTATGTATCAAGAGTATTAAACGAAACAACCGGAGAGTCCAATAATGAAAAGAAATAGAAGAGTCAGCAAATTCCTCAAAGAAGAGGATACCGACCCGCTAAGTGTAGTAGTAAACTTGTTCGACGTAGCGATGGTATTTGCCGTGGCATTGATGGTAGCAATGGTGATGCACATGAATATGACGGAAGTTTTCGGACAGGAAGATTTCACCATCGTGAAGAATCCTGGTAAAGAAAATATGGAAATCATCTCCAAGGAAGGAAAGAAAATCAACACTTACAAGCCTTCCGGTCAGAAAGAGGAGGATTCAGGGAAAAGAGGAAGAAAAGTAGGGATAGCCTACGAACTGGATAACGGTGAGATTATTTATGTTCCGGAATAACCATTAAAAGTATATTTCCTACCAATAATCAATAGTATCGGGCAGGACAATCCTATTCAGGCATTGTCTGCCCTTTATTTCTTTCATTTTACATTGATAACTATCAGAACAAAACATGGTTTCTTCTTTATCAAAACCCGACAAAAGACACACACATTATCGCAGAAATCTACTAATCATCTGCCTGTTATTAGGTATCGTTCTCATTACTTTCTGCTTTTTGCTTTGCCAGCACGACAGTCAGGATATGGACTGCGATTGCTTAAGATGCCTGTTAAGTGCTCCTCCCCAGGAGGGAGAGTATCTCTACAACCGTTATCTGCTCCTCATCAGTGTTCTCTGCTTCTTGTTAATATTCCTGCCCATTTATATATTCGAACATCGACAACATATAAAAAGGAAATAAAAAAACAAGCCACCGAAATGAGTCACTCATTCCGATGGCCTATCCCCTTTAAACACCTTTAAACAAAATGAAAATATGCCTCATATACTAACTAAACTAACTAACCCTCGAGGCATATTTTAAAAGAGACTGTCGCATCAACCTCTTTTTATTATAGATAGCTTTCGCTCTCTAATCTTATTTACGAGCTTCAGCAATATAGCCGAGAGCTTCTTCACATTTTGCAGTTACATAAGCCCAGTCTTCTGCTGCTACCTTATCTTTCGGGAACAGTTTAGAGCCCATACCTACGCAGAATACACCGGCTTTAATCCATGCAGTCAGGTTTTCCTTAGTAGGTTCTACCCCACCTGTTACCATCAGCTTAGACCATGGCATCGGAGCCATCAAACCTTTCACGAAGTTAGTTCCGTAAACATCACCCGGGAATACTTTGCAAAGATCGCAACCTACTTCCTGCGCAAAACCAACTTCTGACACAGAACCACATCCCGGAGTATAAGCTACCGAGCGACGGTTACATACCTTAGCAATTTCAGGGTTGAACAACGGACCTACCACGAAGTTAGCACCCAGTTGCAGGTACATAGCAGCAGTAGCCGGATCAACGATAGAACCGATACCGATTGCCATTTCAGGGCATTCTTTTGCTGCGAATTTAACGATTTCAGCAAATACTTCCTGTGCAAAGTCACCACGGTTTGTGAATTCGAAAGCACGAACACCACCGTCATAACAAGCCTTTACTACTTTCTTTGCAACTTCTGCATCTTTGTGATAGAATACAGGAACCATTCCTGTAGAGCCGATCTTATTCAATACGGCTATTTTATCGAATTTTGCCATCTTATTATTTACTATTTAAATGAATTGATTTTCTTTACTTTTCAACTCTCCAAATTATCTCTGTACGCGACCGCTTGCGTCACCACCAGCCAATGCTTCTACTTCTTCTACAGAAACAAGGTTGAAGTCACCATTGATAGTATGTTTCAATGCAGATGCAGCAACAGCGAATTCAAGAGCAGCACCCTGATTAGGTTTAGTCATCAAACCATGGATAATACCGCCGGAGAAAGAGTCACCACCACCTACACGGTCGATAATCGGATCGATATCATAACGCTTTGAAGTATAGAATTCTTCTCCGTTGTAGATCATCGCTTTCCAACCGTTGTGAGTAGCAGAGAAAGATTCGCGCAAAGTAGAAACTACATATTTGAATCCGAATTCTTTCATCATCTGCTGAAAGATACCTTTGTAACCTTCAGCATCTGTGTGACCAGCCTCAACGTCAGCATCCGGCTTGAAGCCCAAACAAAGTTCTGCATCTTCTTCGTTACCGATACATACGTCTACAAACTGCATCAACGGTTTCATGATAGACTGTGCTTTTTCTTTAGTCCACAGTTTCTTACGGAAGTTCAAGTCAACAGAAACAGTTACACCGTGACGTTTTGCAGCTTCACAAGCCAGACGAGTCAACTCGGCAGCCTTGTCAGAGATAGCCGGAGTGATACCAGACCAGTGGAACCAGTCAGCACCTTCCATGATTGCATCAAAATCGAAATCAGCAGCGTCAGCTTCAGCAATAGCAGAGTGAGCACGGTCATAAATAACCTTGCTAGGACGCATAGAAGCACCAGTTTCCAAGTAGTAGATACCTACACGGTCGCCACCACGAGCAATAAAGTCTGTCTTAACACCATATTTACGCAATGCGTTAACAGCAGACTGTCCAATTTCATGTTTCGGCAATTTAGTTACGAAATAGGCCTCATGTCCGTAGTTGGCACAGCTTACTGCAACGTTAGCTTCTCCACCACCATATACTACATCAAAAGAATCAGATTGAACAAAACGAGTATTACCCGGAGTTGATAATCTAAGCATGATTTCGCCTAATGTAACGACTTTCTTTCCCATAATCTTATGTTTCAATTTCTAAGTTATTAATATTATGAACTTTCAATTTATCATTCCAGCCCCACTTCAAGGGTTAACACATTGATTATATGAACATTAATCTATAACACAACTAATATTACATACCTTTCGTGTGCGGGCACAAAGATACAACAATTTTCGTAATTACAAAAATTGTTATATATTTGTATCGAAAATATTAAGATTATTATTGTGTGCGAGCACAAAAACCTATATAAATAAAGGTTATCGTATGAATAAATTGCCCGAAAGGATCAGAATCAAAGACATCGCCCGTCTAGCAGATGTATCAGTGGGAACAGTAGACCGCGTTATTCACGGACGTAGCGGAGTGTCGGAGGCCAGTAAGAAACGCGTAGAAGAAATTCTGAAGCAGCTTGACTACCAGCCCAATATGTACGCCAGCGCTCTGGCTTCCAACAAGAAGTATACGTTTATCTGCCTTTTGCCGGAGCATCTGGAAGGCGAATACTGGACGGCTGTAGAAATCGGTATTCATGAAGCTATCGCGACCTATTCGGATTTCAATACTTCGGTGAAAATCAACTATTACGATCCATACGATTATCATTCATTCGTCAACGCCAGTGAAGCCATCCTGGCCCTGCAGCCGGACGGAGTGATGGTAGCTCCTACCGCTCCGCAATATACGAAAGGATTCACCGATCAGTTGCAGGCACTGGATATACCTTATATATATATAGACTCCAATATTAAAGAGGTTCCTCCCCTTGCCTTCTTTGGTCAGAACTCACGTCAAAGCGGATATTTCGCTGCTCGAATGATGATGTTACTGGCACGGGAGGAAAAGGAAATTGTGATTTTCCGCAAAATACATGAAGGAATTGTAGGATCTAATCAGCAGGAGAACAGAGAAATCGGTTTTAGGCAGTACATGAAAGAACATCATCCGTCTTGTACTATACTGGAACTTGACTTGCATGCCGAACGCAACGACGAAGATAACGAGATGCTGGACGAATTCTTCCGCACTTATCCGATGGTTAAGAACGGAATCACTTTCAACTCTAAAGCCTACATCGTTGGCGAGTACCTGCAAAGCCGTGGAAAGAAAGACTTCAATCTGATAGGCTATGACCTTCTGGAACGGAATGTCACCTGCCTGAAAGAAGGAAGTATCTCCTTCCTCATCGCCCAGCAGCCGGAACTGCAAGGAGCCAATGGCATCAAAGCTCTATGCGATCATCTTATTTTCAAGAAAGAAGTGACTCGTATCAACTATATGCCCATTGATCTGTTAACAGTAGAGACAATAGACTATTACCATAGCAAATAACAACAAAGTACAACTTTACAAGTACATTACATGGAAACAAAGTATTTAAGAATTAATCCTGCCGACAACGTCGCCGTTGCCATTGTTAACCTCCCGGCAGGAGAGCATCTTTCTGTAGATGGCATTGAAATTACATTGAACGAAGACATTCCTGCCGGACATAAATTCGCATTGAAGAATTTTGCTGAAGGCGAAAATGTAATCAAGTACGGTTATCCTATCGGACATGCACGAATGGCTAAGAAACAGGGTGACTGGATGAACGAAACGAACATCAAAACCAACCTCGCCGGATTGTTGGATTACACTTACAACCCGATTCAGGTTTCTTTGGATATTCCTCATAAAGATCTTACATTCAAAGGTTATCGTCGCAAAAACGGTGATGTAGGGGTAAGAAACGAAATATGGATTATCCCGACGGTAGGTTGCGTAAACGGTATCATCGGTCAACTGGCTGAAGGACTGCGTCGCGAAACCGAAGGCAAGGGAGTGGATGCCATTGTTGCTTTCCCACACAACTACGGTTGCTCGCAACTTGGTGACGACCACGAAAATACAAAAAAGATTCTTCGTGACATGGTGCTTCATCCCAATGCAGGTGCTGTATTGGTAGTAGGCTTAGGATGTGAGAATAACCAGCCGGATGTATTCCGTGAGTTCCTGGGCGAGTTTGATGAAGACCGTGTGAAGTTCATGGTTACTCAAAAGGTAGGTGACGAATACGAAGAAGGAATGGAAATCCTCCGCGATTTGTATGCAAAGGCTTCTAAAGATGAACGTACCGATGTTCCTTTGTCCGAACTGCGTGTGGGATTGAAATGCGGTGGTTCCGATGGTTTCTCCGGCATTACGGCAAACCCGCTATTGGGTATGTTCTCCGATTTCCTGATTGCACAGGGAGGTACAAGCGTATTGACTGAAGTTCCGGAAATGTTCGGTGCAGAAACAATCCTGATGAACCGTTGTAAAAACGAAGAGCTGTTTGAACAGACTGTCCATCTGATTAATGACTTCAAAGAATACTTCCTGTCACATGGAGAGCCTGTAGGTGAAAATCCTTCTCCGGGCAACAAAGCCGGTGGTATCTCTACTCTGGAAGAAAAAGCACTGGGATGTACCCAGAAATGTGGAAAGAGTTATGTATCCGGCGTAATGCCTTACGGCGAACGTTTACAGAAAAAAGGACTCAACCTGCTTTCTGCTCCGGGCAATGACCTGGTTGCAGCCACTACTCTGGCTGCGAGCGGATGTCACATGGTGCTTTTCACCACCGGACGCGGTACTCCTTTCGGCACTTTTGTTCCGACCATGAAGATTTCCACCAATTCAACCCTGGCTAAAAACAAACCGGGATGGATTGACTTCAACGCCGGTGTGATCGTAGAAAACGAACCGATGGAAAAGACTTGTGAACGCTTCATTGATTATATCATCAAAGTGGCAAGCGGTGAATTCGTAAACAACGAAAAGAAAGGCTATCGCGAAATTGCTATCTTTAAAACAGGGGTAACCTTGTAAACAAGTCGCTATCTGATACAACAAATATATCGAAGATAAAAGATACATTGTTAAAACAATAGAGTTGCTATCCCGTTCAACTTATCATTGAGTGAAGGATAGCAACTCTTTTTTTGTTATACCATATCATCGCCTGTTTTCTTAAACGTAACGCGGATTGTTTTATGGAAAGGAATAAAACGAGAAATCACAGCTATGACAACAGATATAACCAACAAATAACCCAGAATCTCTTTCAGTGCCAGCAACAGGCTTTGTTGTTGTAACATATTATATAAGGAGTTGGTTGCCAACTGCGCAGCCTCATCATACGGATGTCCCTGTGTCATCGCATTGTTCAGCGACTGGCTATAGCGTGCTGACGACAATGGATCAGTAGCAGTTATAGTCTCCGACAAAGAATACATATATTTTTGTTGCAGTCGATACAGTACATTACTATAAAAAGAAGTCGCCATGATAGGTGCCAGCACGGAACGGAAAATAATCAGGAAGAAAGCATTCGACAATAAGTATTTCGGATTCAAGTCTTCCACGGCAAACAGGGCAAAAGCAATAATCAAAGTCAACATACCCAAACCACGAAAGAAGATAGGCAGGTAGAGCATCTCATATGTACTATCCGGAGAAATGCCAAAATACAAAATGGCAAAGAAAATCACAAAGCAACTCATTCCTCCCGCTATCAGAAAACGGAAACGCCACCGTTGCCAGCGAAACCACCAAAAACAAATAAAGGCGCCGACTACATATCCCGGAAGCAAATAAATATAAAGAGAATAGGTATGCGTAGTATCTACTTTCAGAATAACAGTCAGATAGTTAGTCAGCAAAGTGGTTGATGTACTGAAAAACATCACGAGCATCATATAAAAATAGCCCACAATTGCTTTGGGTTGGAACAAAGGAGCCAGACTTACATAAGGATTCTCCAAACGGCTCTGATACCAGATGAACAGCGCAATCAGCATAGGTGCTATTACAATATAAATACATATCTTACCGGAAGCCATCCAATCGAGCACTTTGCCATAATTGATAACGTACATCAACATCAGCAACCCGGCCGAAATAACAAACATCTCACGGATATGCAGATCAGACCATGCGACAGCTTTTATGGGACGATTATGCCGGAAACAGATGATAACAAACAGAATGGAAATCAAGATCAATACCATCATAAAGTAGTACATATACTTCCAGTTATAATGATACGCCAGTAAAGCCGTTACCAGCATCGAAGCTTGTCCCCCACCGTAAACCAACGGATAAAAATAAGAATAGAACTCGCTACGCACATTCTTCGGACTGAAAATCTTCTGGGCATAACGAATAAACCACAACATAAGAAACCCTTTCAAGAAACCGACAGCAAAACTACAGACAATCAAAATATCTGCGTTTTGCGTACGTGCACAAACCCAACTCAAGAAGAATTGCAGTACTAAATCAATCAATAACAGAGATTTCACGGAAAAGGCTGCCAACACCTTAGGAATAATCGGGTATGCGATAGCCATACCTGCCGAAGCAGCGTAATACCCCATCGTAATATCTTCCGAATTAGTACCCAGCGTGTTCGACACTTCCAGCATACTGCCTGTATACGAGCCATTGAGCATAGTGACCGGAAGAATCACGATGAAAATGCTGATAAGTCCAAGCCAATCGGGCACCCATTGACGAACAGGTGCCTCCAATTCCTTCATGGTAATCATTTGCGTAAAGCTTCTGTTTCCACCATCATCCCGGCTCTCAACTGTGCCATTTCTTCCGGAGAAACATCTTCCAAGTCGATACGCACAGGGATTCGCTGCTGCACCTTTACAAAATTGCCGGCAGAATTATCTGTAGGAACCAAGGAATATTTAGACCCGGTTGCCTCGGAAATTGCAGTGACTTCCCCGTGAAAAATCTTTCCGGGCACTGCGTCTACTTTAATACGCACCTGCTGGCCAATATAGATATTAGCAATCTGCGTTTCTTTATAATTAGCGGTAATCCACTTGTCCTTGTTACGCACCAAATAAGAAATAGTCTGTCCGGTCTGCACATATTGACCGGGTTCAAGCGTACGCCTACCCATATATCCATCATAAGGAGCAGTGAGAACCGTATAAGACAGATTCAGCTTAGCCAAATCCAGGTCTGCTTCTTTACGCAAAATGGCAGCCTCCGTACCGGTTGTTTTCTTACTTGTCTCCGCATATTGTGATAATGCCGCCTGTTTCTGTGCAACTAATGCCTGATAACGTGCCTTTGCTGCCTCATAAGCAGCTTTCGCTTGCTCATACTGCTGTTCCGGAACAGATTCTTCTTTCAACAAACGTTCAAAACGATGATAATCCTGTTCCAATTGCCAAAGTTTCGCTTTCGCTTCAGCGATGTTGGCATCCTGTACGGCAATATTCGTATGGGAAGTTTCAATACCCGAATGAAGAACATCCTGCGAGCCATGTGCATCCAACAATGCAGCTTCCGCTTCCTTTACCTTAATCTGATATTCACGATTGTCAAGCACCAGCAGAGTATCTCCCTGATGGACATATTGATGTTCCTTAAAACGAACCTCCTTGATATAGCCCGAAGCCCGGCCATTCAAAGGAGCCACATATTGATCTACAAAAGCATCATTCGTCACTTCGTAATTAACGTAACGCCAAAAGTAAGTAGCAGTCCACCAAAGTCCGGAGACTGCCAAACAGATACATACCAAATTTAAAACGATATTACGAACTCTTACTTTCTTTAGTTTCTGCTGTTTCTCTTTCAATTCATTTGCCATAACAATTCCCCCATAAATCATAATTCTAAAATCATAAATCCCCACACGCCTTCCGGAGTTGATAATAAGTATAAACCACACGAGTGCGCGCAGTGACCAGCTGCAATTCTACATTCAAACGAACGGAGTTTGCATCGAGCAAATCAGTCAGGATAGCCAGCTGATTCAGGTAACGATTCTGCATGATACGATAATTCTCTTCCGCTTGCCGGACAGACAGCTTTAGAGCCTCCACTCTCTGCAACGCTTCCCGGTGGCGTAAAAATGCCGAACGTACATCCATGCGGATTCCCTGCATCTTCTGTTCCTCCTCATTTTTCCGCAAAGATACCATCAGTTTACTCTCTTTTATTTTATGGTTGTTCTTGTAAAGTGATGATAAAGGATAGGAAACCGACACACCTACATTCCAGTTATTATTATACATATCCGCCAATGTACGCGAGATGGGGCGTGCCAAGGTGTTCGATGCATAGAGCGACACACTGGGAAGAGAAAAGGACTTGACAGAGCGGATCTCATTTCTTGCCAATTCAGTTTGTGCACGAAGCAGCTTCATCGCCGGATCGTTCGCATAAGCCTGAACGATATAATCATCATACGGCTGCAAGGCAACTGCCTGATAAAGAATAGTGGTATCGGGTTTTAATAATAAATTCTCATCCTGTCCCAATAAGATATCGAGCTGCTGCGATACAAGCGCAATGCTGTTTTCCACTTCCTGTAGAGACAAGCGATCATTAGTCAGCTGCATTTCACTCCGCAACACATCATTGTTCGTTATCAAACCCTCCTTTTTCATCCGCCGTATATCGTGCAGCCGAAGTTCTGACTCCTCAATATTCCGCGCCAGTACTTCATGCTGCTTAAACAGACTAAACAGATTCATATACTGATTCAATAACCTTAGCTTTATTTCCGCCTGATCGGTCAATGTCTGTAGTTTGGCAACTTGCTTTTCTATATCCGCCTTATGAATAGCACTTCGGATTTTGCCACCCTGATAGAGAGGCTGCGCCAAATCAATCGCATAGTTTTGTGACCAGTCCGGTGCTTCCGGATAGACAGGATCGGATAATCCCCGTTCCCAAACGACGGGTTGTCCTACAAATCCCCCTTTCAGTCCAATCTGCAGTTCCGGCAACTGCGCAGAACGTGCGGTTCGCGTCCGCTCCTGCGCCATGGACTCTCTCATTGCGTCTGCCTGAAGTTGCAGGCTATGCTGCACTCCCCTTTCAAAAAGCTGATCGACGGTAAGAAACAAAGAATCTGTTTGTGCGTTGATGGAGGAAGTGCCCAAAAGCAGGCAGGACAAAGCTGCCCCATATTTTTTATACATTTTCAAGTACATCGCATACACCTTTTAATTCAGATAACATCGTTTCAATGCTTTCTATACCAATAATCTTTTCTGCGTATACATAAACCTGATCGAGAATCGGACGGATCTGGTCTTTAAACTCCTCCCCTTCGGGAGTCAGGAATACCAGTTTATTGCGACGGTCGGCGGGATCTTCTTTACGGTAAACATACCCTTTCTTTTCCAGATTATTCATCAAATTGGTCAAACAGGCTTTATCTTTTGCAATACGTTCTGCCAGTATCTGCTGACTAATTCCCTGCTCGTGCCATAAACTACTCAATACCTGAAGCATCTCAAACGTAATTCCCGCGTTATTTTTTCTCAATGTCCGTTGCATAGACCGGCGGAAAGCCATACGGGTACGAACAATCTGCAACATGAGTTCTCTAAACTCTGCTCCTTCTCTCATTTTCTATAACCTTTTTACCTGTTTCGTTTCGGCGGCAAAGGTACATATTTCCGCCGAATTAGTCAAACATTTGACTAATTTCATTTTGACGTCCTGCTCATATAATTCCTGAACGTTCGTTTATTTATTCATTAAATCACTATATATTAACATCTTATCATAAAATCCTATTCTTTATTATCAAAATATCCAAGCAAAAAGTTTGTTCATCTGAAATCTTTTGTTTTACTTTGCACTACAAAGTACTTTTTATATGAATAAAGATAAAGCATTAGAATCGGTAAATGAGATAAAAGAGTTGATGGAAAAGTCCTCAAAGTTTATCTCTCTAAGTGGTCTCGCTGCAATCATGGCGGGCATTTACGCATTAGCTGGGGCATATATCGCCACAGAAGTTATTACACCGGGCACTCATTTAATTGTTGCCCTTGAATTAATGGCTATAATAGCCGCGCTCGTATTGGTAGCCGCGGCGGTCACAGCCTGCATCCTGTCCTATTACAAATCCAAGAAGACAGGACAGAAATTTTTCAGCCGCCTCACTTACCGGGCATTATGGAATTTCTCTCTTCCGATGCTGACCGGAGGTGTTTTATGTATTTCCATCCTTATGCACGAGTATTATGACATCCTGGCTTCCGTGATGCTTTTATTTTACGGGCTGGCATTGGTCAATGTTTCCAAGTTTACTTATTCCAGTATCGTATGGCTAGGCTATGCCTTCATTTGTCTGGGCGTTGTAGACTGTTTTTGGGAAGGTCATTCACTACTGTTCTGGACCATCGGTTTCGGCGGTTTCCACATCCTCTATGGTATATTGTTCTATTTACACTACGAAAGAAAAAGATCCTAAATGATAGAAGCATTCCAATATATTAATAAAGCATTCGAAAGCAAGGTCCGACTAGGCATCATGGCTATTCTGATGGTAAATGAGGAAGCTGATTTCAATTTTCTGAAAGAACAGCTCTCTCTGACCGACGGTAATCTTGCCAGCCATACTCGTGCCCTGGAAGAACTGGGATATATCGTATGCAACAAAAGTTTTGTCGGACGAAAGCCACGGACTGTTTTTCAGGCAACCCTGCAAGGCAGAGAAGCTTTCAAATCGCATATTGAAGCCTTAGAGAAATTTCTAAAATCAAAATAAATAATTCATCAAAACACTACTGGCTTATGGACGCTTTCAATGAAAATTCAAATGAGCAACAGGCACAGCAACCTATGGGATGCCTCCACCGTTTCTCCAAAACAATCAAGGTTGTCATCATCGGATTATTAATCCTTCTCCTGATGATACCCATGTTCATGATTGAGAATCTTATTTCCGAACGGGGACGAACCCAGGAAGAAGCTATCGACGAGGTAAGTGAAAAATGGAGTCTTGCACAGACCATCACTGGCCCCTACCTGAATCTACAGTATCCGGTTGTCACTGAAAACAACGGCGAGAAGAAAGTTTCCATCAAAGACCTGATACTTTTCCCCGACGAACTTACGATCAACGGGCAACTGAAGACTGAAATCCTGAAAAGAAGTATCTACGAGGTCAACGTATATCAATCGGAACTGACATTGAAAGGGTCATTCAGTTCGGAAGAATTGAAAAAGAGCAGAATAGATATGGAACAGCTGCAGTTTGACAGGGCAGCTATTTGCCTGAATCTGACCGACATGCGTGGCATCAGCGAACAAATCAGCATCACTTTGGGAGATTCAGTTTACATCTTCGAGCCGGGTATGGACAACAGAGGCATAGATAATACCGGAGTTCATGCGATCGCTAATTTGTCGGAGTTGAAGCAGAATAAAAAACTGCCTTATGAAATTAAAATCAAACTGAAAGGTTCACAGTCACTCAACTTTATTCCGTTGGGTAAAACAACCCGTGTAGATCTGAAAGCCAACTGGAATACACCGAGCTTTACCGGAAACTATCTGCCTAACAACCGGAATATTACGGAGAAGGAATTTTCCGCGCAATGGCAGGTTTTAAACTTGAACCGGAATTATTCGCAGGTGATGGCTGACTACAACACCTCGAACATCAAAGATATTGAAAACTCCAGTTTCGGTGTGAATTTCAAAATTCCGGTGGAACAGTACCAGCAGTCCATGCGCTCCGCAAAGTATGCCATTCTGATTATCCTACTGACTTTCGGAGTGATCTTCTTCACTGAAATCATGAACAAGACCCGTATTCATGCTTTGCAGTATTTATTGGTAGGGCTGGCTCTCTGTCTATTCTACAGCCTGCTCCTCTCCTTCTCCGAGCACGTCGGTTTCAACCCGGCCTATTTGTTATCTTCTGCACTGACTATTATACTGGTAGGCGGCTATATGTTCGGAATTACCAAGAAAAAGAAACCGTCATTAATCATGTCCGGTCTATTGGCTATACTCTATATTTACATCTTTGTTCTTATCCAGCTGGAGACTTTCGCATTATTGGCAGGCAGCTTAGGACTGTTTATCATTCTGGCAATAGTGATGTATTTTTCAAAGAAAATAGACTGGTTTAATGAATAATCGGCTTTTCTATTGAAACGCTTGACAAATGGCTTTTTATTTTGTATCTTTGAGAAAACAAAAGCAATAAGAGAAATGAAAAATCTAGGAAAAATAGAGACATAAAGGACCTTTAAACTGATACATTTTAGTATTAGTACAGATATATCATAGGGCAATGATCTAACGATCATTGCCCTATTTTGTTTATATTTTTACTTAACTCATTCTATAGAATCTCTAAAAATGCTCAAAATAGTTTTTAATAAACTCTGATACCGTTTATAATAAACTATCAAAAAGTTTATTATAAACCGAAATTACGTTTATTAAGAACATAGTCTTTAATTGTAAAAATAACAAACGTGTTTCATACAATAGAAGACTACAAATAAGCGAGTTTATTTATACAGTAATATAAATATACACATTCCTTATTTCATCCAAACAATCGGATAACCTAAGTCTCTTTTGATAGCTTCCATTTCTGCACTGTGCCACATTTCATGTTTAAAGCTCCACGACAATGCTTCATATTTAGTTTCCGCAACAGGATGTTCAAACGGAAGAGGTTGCAAGCACTCTGCCAAAACATCATCATTCAGAGTTTCCAGATTTTCGATACAGATCTGATGAACTATTTCCATTTGTTCTCTCAATTCAGCAACAGAAATCAAGCCCTTTTCTATGGAACGATGTAATGTCCCCATGCCATTAAACATTCTATTATATTTTTGGATAGGCACTAATCGTCCTACCCTTTCGTTCACCCCGGTAATAGCTGTCAGTGTATGGAAATTCTGCGAAACAAGCAGATGTCCCACTTGCCAGATAAAGTTAGAATCTGTTCCTTCAGGAATAACATACCACAAATCTTCCGGCAATTCAGACATCAAACGATTCACAAATGTGCGAGCTTCTACAATCTGCTCCTTTAAAAAGTCAATTTTACTCATAACTATATGTTTTTAAATTATACATATAGTTAGTGGAAAGGTAAATGAGCTTTGTGACAACTTACTGCAAGAATTTCTCCCAATAATTTTTCCTCGGCAGTTCTTTTTCAAACTTCCTGTATAAATCGGCAAGCCTCATCATTCGTTGCACCATTGCATATTCTTTATCCATATCAATAGAATATACCGGTTTGCAAATACGGCATTTACAAGCACCATCGGGATTATACAACGGGCAAGTATCATTCATGAAAGCTGTGATTTTCTGAATGGAACGATTATAGACTTGCCGTACATTACTTTCTTTCCATTCCATGATTTCGCCAATCTGCCGATAAGGCAACCCGATGTTTTCTCTAAAGATAAAAATCAGACGAGCATCATTATTCAGACAATGATTTAAAGCGGTAATACACCAGTCGCACCTTTCTTTAATCCATTCCCGCTTCGCTTCTTCCCCACCGGAATATCCGATTTCCGGCAACGAACGGAAATATTCGATTTCCGACATTTTCACCTGCTTTTCACATGCTGCATATCTGCCAATAGTGCGACGAGCGACAGTATATATCCATGTAGAAATCTCCGAATCACCTTTAAAGCCACTGAAGCTTTTACAAAGTTCATACCACACTTCCTGTGCCGCTTCACGAGCGATTTCTTTATTCTGAATCATCCGGTGAGCAATTGTGGAAATCATATTTCCATATTCTTTCACCAAATAATTGATATCTATTTCCATCATCACACACTACAATGTTTTCTTCAAATATATCATATCCACTAACTGCATATCATCCTCATACATCGGATGATCGTAGTTATCTGTAAAGAAATTCTTTATCCGGTGGGAAATCGCAAAACTGCAATGTTCATAGAAAGATCTGGAAGAAGGCACATCTCCTGTACCCACCAACATTTCAGAACACTTCCCCTGATAATATTCAAATAAAAACTCTATTAAACGTTTTCCGTACCCCTGTCGTTGGAAGAAAGGAACAGTAGCAATATTCTTGATTTCATAAATACCTTCCCCTTCACGAGTCACTACACAAAGAGCTTTCAATCCGTTATCATAAAGAACGAACATATCGCCGCGCTCCAAATACCGGTCAATCATACTTTCCTGTTCATCAGCCAAGAGTAATAATTCGAGAAATTCTTTTTTATCTGAAGTTACTAGCTTTATCTCCATATTATCTATTTTATCATAAAATAAAAATGTTACCGACTCATTTGTCTATGGTCCAAAATAGTATCCATATTCTCCAAAGCCCATCCCACCAGTCCTTCAATATGAGGAATCAAAGTGCCACCCGTATCTGTCAGACAATACTCCACACGGGGAGGTACTTCAGCATATACTTTCCGTTCAACCAATCCATCTGATTCCAGAGTACGCAATGTTACAGTCAACATTCTTTGTGAAACATCTTCTATCGTTTTATGAATATCACTAAAACGCATGGTGCCGTTTGCGTTCAGCGTAATAAGCACCAGCATCGACCACTTGTCTCCCAAGCGGCTAAGCACATCTCTTATCGGACAATTTCCTATCGGATGAAAGTTTTTCATTCTTTAACGTTTTGTATTTTATTGAGTTCCAACAATAGTTATCTCTATGTAACTTCCTTATTTTCAAGTACGTTATTGCATTTCTCAAACTAGAAAGATACATTTGCATCACAAAAGTAATAAACTTACTAATAATAACTATTGTTTCATTTAAATAATTATGATTATGGCAAAGAAAGTTGCAGTTTTAGCAGTGAATCCGGTAAATGGTTGTGGATTATTCCAATATTTGGAAGCGTTTTTCGAGAATGGCATTTCATATAAAGTATTTGCCGTATCGGATACGAAGGAGATTAAAACAAATTCAGGAATCAGCCTGACAGCAGACGATGTGATCGCTAATTTGAAGGGACACGAAGATGAATTCGATGCACTCGTTTTCTCTTGTGGGGATGCAGTACCTGTATTTCAGCAGAATGCCGATAAACCCTATAACGTAGATTTGATGCAAGTCATTAAAACTTTCGGAGCTAAAGGGAAAATGATGATCGGACATTGTGCCGGTGCAATGATGTTTGACTTTACCGGAATTACCAAAGGGAAGAAAGTAGCAGTTCACCCATTAGCTAAACCAGCTATTCAAAACGGAACAGCTACCGATAAGAAATCAGAGATAGATGGCAACTTTTTTACTGCTCAAGATGAAAACACCATTTGGACAATGATGCCACAGGTTATCGAAGCATTAAAATAATGTTTGCAACGTAGATATAAAACAATAAATATAAACATTATTATATTAATCTACGCATCCGAAGATGAAAAAGCACGTTCCTTTAAAAGCAACAGTGTGTTTCTCGGTGTACAACGGGTCGTTTCTTTTAAAGGAACGACCCGTTGGTTTTAAAGGAAAAATGTACATTTATTGCGCATTAATAATCAATCACTTACAGATTCAAAAAATTCAAAGACCGACTAACTTCCCCAATCATTATTCAATTCAATAAATCCGCACAAGTGTTCACTCCTTTATTTCTCAAATGATTATTGTTAGTTAACTAAAATCCAAGGGAAATATCATATATCACATTCTCTTTTCGTACCAAGAAAAAGAAAAACGGAACATTACAAAAAATCTGAAACAGCGTTCATCATTTTTTAAAAGTCCGTATATTAGCAGCTTGAAGACTTGAAAGAGATAAACAGCATACTCCTTCCGAGTTTAAATAACCAAACAAGATGCCTAAAACAATATGATTAGAGAAAGAGAGAATTACAATGCATTTTTACTTCATTTTTTAGAAAGACTGAATAGCTGTGACTCTATTGAGAAAAAAATCACAGAATCACTTACGGATATTTGCGAATACTATGGCTTTAAAAGAGGATTCATTTATCAAACTGACGGATTTCGCTACTTCTATCTAAAGGAAACTGTCGGAAATAACGACAACGTTTTGCGACAACGTTTTGAAATCAGCGAAATGACCAATCAACATGTTGTCCGTGCAAATGGAAAGAACAAACCTTTTTATGCTTGCAGAAACCAAAATACTTCTTGGGATGATGTAGACATCGTGGATTTCTATAAAGTCGATTCATTACTAATCCGGCAAATTCAAGACTCCGAAGGAAAAATTATCGGATTCATCGGATTTGGAGACAGAGAACATGCAATATCTTTCACCGATGAAGAACTGCAAATGATTCATCTCATTTTAGGCTCCCTCTCCAAGGAAATAGCAGTGCGGGAATATAAAGAAAGAGAAGTACGGGCGAGCAAGACGTTAAGCAGCATCATGAATAATATGGGAGTTGACATATATGTAAATTCTTTCGATTCTCATGATATGTTATATGCCAATGAATCGATGGCTGCTCCTTACGGAGGCATCGAACATTTTGAAGGAAAAAAATGCTGGCAAGCTCTTTATAAAGATAAAACCGGAGAATGTGAGTTCTGTCCTAAAAAACATTTGATTGACGAAAATGGACAACCTACCAAAGTCTACTCCTGGGATTATCAACGCCCGTTTGACAAATGTTGGTTCCGGGTATTCAGTGCAGCATTCGCCTGGATAGACGGACAGATGGCACACGTGATTACCAGCGTTGATATTGACCACCAAAAAACAATAGAAGAAGAACTAAGGATAGCCAAAGAAAAAGCGGAAAACCTGGACCGCTTAAAATCAGCCTTCCTCGCCAATATGAGTCATGAAATCCGTACTCCGCTCAATGCGATTGTCGGCTTTGCCAGTTTACTGGTCGAATCGGATGACAAAAAGGAACGTCAGGATTATGTCGATATCATGCAAGAAAACACCGAACTTCTTTTACAACTGATATCCGACATTCTCGACTTATCAAAAATAGAAGCTGGAACACTCGACTTCACCATGGATTATCTGGACATTAAGAGCTTCTGTGAAGATATTATACGCAATTATGATATAAAAGAAGATAAGCCGGTACCAGTTTTACTAGCCCCCACCCTACCCAATTTTTATATCTATACTGACAAGAAACGCCTGATGCAGGTTATCACAAACTTTATCAACAATGCCCTCAAATTTACAAATAAGGGACAGATTCTTCTTGAATATCATCTGAAAGAAGATACCTGTGAAATTGAATTTTCCGTAGCTGATACAGGAATGGGGATTGAACCGGACAAAGTAGACCGGGTATTCGACCGCTTTGTGAAACTCAATTCATTCTCAAAAGGCACAGGCTTAGGGCTGTCTATTTGCAGGAGCATTATCGAACATCTCGGCGGCACTATTGGAGTGGAATCCGAGATGGGAACCGGCTCGCGTTTTTGGTTTACTCATCCCTACAAAAGCGTATCCCTATAAAATTGAATAAAAAGCCCGTTAATCAGAAAAAGACCTGAAGTCTTTTTTTCATTCATTTTTTATGGTCAGAATCAAGTTTAATTCATTTATTATTAATACTTTTGCCAATGCATAAACTTAATAAGCCACCAGAAAATTAAATAAAAAATGACAACTCTTTTTCAAACCCAAATAATTAACTCATATATAATAAAATTATTTTTGTCTTTCTGTCTATTAGCTTTTTCCTACATATCACCGATTCTAGCTCAAAAAGATTCAGTGAACTCGTCAAATTATCTTTTAATCATTAATTCATATACAGAAGCAGCTCCCTGGAGCTTCAGAATGATTTCAGCCATTACCGAATATGCCCAGAATTCGCCTCAATTAGCACTCTATACCGAACACATGAACATGCTAATGATGGACACAGACTCCACTTTGAATGAATTCAGACAGGCAGTTCTGGAAAAATACAAGCGACATTCTCCGCGTATGTTGATATTACTCGGAAACTCCAGCATGATATTACGGGACGACTTCAGAAAGATGTGGGGAAATATTCCGATTATACTATGTGCTGAAGAAGATTACATCGGCCCGAAGGAATTTTATCTCCAAAAGAAGCCTGTTGAGTTGACTGCAAGAACCCCGATTGCAGATATGGCGCAGCCTTACAATCTCACTTTCCTACATTCCAATTTCTATATTAAAGAAAATATAGACCTGATTTGCCGAATGACTCCCGATATTAAAAATTTCATATTTATCGGTGATGAACGGCAAAACAACCAGACTTACAATATGGTTATCAAACAAGAATTGAAAAAGAGCCATCCCGACATCAATTATCAATTCATATCGCCCCGGAAGATGCAAACCAATCATTTGCTGGACACCCTTTACACCGTTGATCCTAAAACAACAGGAATACTTTTCTCTTCATGGTTTTACAAACACACCTTTGCCGGCAACACCTCGCTAGTTACAAATTCACACCTGTTAGTCTCAACGACTTCCGCACCTCTGTTCAGCCTTGGGATGATGACAATCAAGGACAACGCAGGAGGAATAATTGGCGGATACATCTACGATCAACATGCATACAGCCAGAAAATCATACAAACGATCCAATCAATATTGAATGGCAAACAAGCATCCGAGATACCTTTTTACGAGCCTTCAGATGCCGCTCCGACTATCAACTACAATGTTTTGCTACGTAAAGGAATGTCGCCATACTTATGTCCCCCGGGCACTATTTTCTTTAACAAGCCGCCTACGTTTTGGGAACAGTACGGATACTTTATTTTAGGAACCATAGTCTGCTTCATACTGCTTGCCCTATTCTTCCAATACCGCATCAGTCATCTGAATAAGCTCAAGAAAATACAACAGAAAGAGATTGACACAATGACTTCTTACAAAAACCTGATTAACAATATGCCTATATTGTATATGCAAGAAGAGTTAATCATGAATGAAGAAGGCACTCCGATAGAACTTGTATACCGGAATGTCAACGCTCATTTCGAGAAAAGTTTCTTCCGTAAAGAAGATGTAGTAGGCAAGAAAGCCAGTGAAATATTCCCTGAATCCATGCCGGAGTTCCTGCATTTCACCAAAATGTCACTTGCGGAAAACAAGGCTATCACTTTCCCCTATTATTTCAAACAGATAGACACCTTCTATGATGTAGTACTAAAAGGAACTCACCACAACAATATTGTCGATATTTTCTGCCTGGACAGCACCGAACTACACAAAGCACAACAAAAACTAAGTGCTACCAACAATAAACTGGCAATGGCACTGGACGTAGCCAATATCGTGCCTTGGAAATGGGATTTGCGAAGCAAAACCATACTTTGCGACATCAATAGGCCTATTGAGCTTAGCACAAACGATAAAGACGTGAATGAAGAACAATTGGCAGTGCCCGATTCCCAATATTTCTCAAAGATATTCAAAGAAGACCGTAAACGGGTAGAAAAAGCCTATGATGACCTGATAGAAGGGCGATCGGATAAAGTCAGGGAAGAATATCGGGTTATCAATGTACAGAATAACATTCACAGAATCGAATGGGTGGAAGCTCAAGCCGCTGTAGAGACCCGTGACGAAAACGGCAAGCCGCTCACCCTGGTCGGTTCTTCACAAGTCATCACCACACGGAAAAAGATGGAAATGGAATTGACCACAGCCAGAGACCGGGCAGAAGAATCCAATCGTCTGAAGTCTGCCTTCCTCGCCAATATGAGCCATGAAATCCGTACTCCCCTCAACGCTATTGTCGGTTTCTCCGGCATATTGGCTTCAACAGACGAGGAAGAGGAAAAGCAGGAATATGTGAGCATCATTGAAAACAATAATACCTTGTTATTACAATTAATCAGCGACATTCTTGATTTATCAAAGATTGAAGCCGGAACATTGGAATTTCAATATTCCAACATAGACTTGAACAAAATGCTGAACGAGTTAACGAGCTCATTACAATTAAAAATAAAATCTGAAAAAGTACAGCTAACCTGCCATCTGGCAGAGAAAAATTGCTTTATCCATACAGAGAAGAACAGGCTGTCACAATTGCTCATCAACCTGATAAGTAATGCCATCAAATTCACCACTGAAGGATACATTCGTTTTGGCTATGAACTCCGCGGCAAAGAGATCTATTTTTATGTCAGCGATACTGGCTGTGGCATTCCCAAAGACAAGCAAAAGAGCATTTTCGGACGCTTCGTCAAATTAAATAGTTTCGAACAAGGCACTGGCCTGGGACTTTCTATCTGCCAGACTCTGGTAGAACACATGGGAGGTACCATCGGAGTAGACTCGGAAGAGGGCAAAGGCTCAACATTCTGGTTCACGCTGCCATATAAAGCCGCAATAGCCGTAGAAGAAAGCATAAAAAAAGAGGAAATTCAGCCGATAAGTATAGAAAAAAACAAGTTTACCATTCTGATTGCCGAGGATAATGAAAGTAACTACAAACTGTTCGCATCCATACTAAAGGGAGAGTATCAATTAATTCATGCCTGGGATGGACAAGAGGCGGTGGAAATGTTCAAGCAATATAATCCGCAGATTATATTGATGGACATCAATATGCCGGTCATGGACGGTTACGAGGCAACTAAAGAAATACGCAAATATTCTGCCAAGGTACCTATTATCGCCATTACGGCTTTTGCCTATGCTTCGGATGAACAACGGGTGATGGAAAGCGGTTTTGACGGCTATATGCCTAAACCTATCAATGCCCGCCTGTTGAAAGCACAACTGACGGAAATCATGCAGAAGCGTATTATTTTACTTTAAGAGACAGAGAACCAAAAGCAAAAAACGAATATCTACATATTCCATTTATGACTGAAGAAAAAATACATAAAAACCGCACCGGAAGTTGGTGGGCATTAAGTCCGTTGCTCGTATTCTTATGCCTTTACCTGGTAACTTCCATTCTTGTCAACGACTTTTATAAAGTGCCTATCACGGTGGCTTTCCTTGTTTCTTCCTGCTACGCCATTGCTATTACCAAAGGATTGAAACTAGACCAACGCATCTATCAGTTCTCCGTGGGAGCTGCCAATAAAAATATCCTCCTGATGATATGGATATTCATTCTTGCCGGAGCCTTTGCTCATAGTGCGAAACAAATGGGAGCAATCGATGCCACTGTCAATCTGACACTGCATATTCTGCCGGATAACCTGTTACTGGCAGGCATCTTCATTGCCGCCTGTTTCATCTCTTTATCCATCGGAACCAGCGTAGGAACTATCGTCGCCCTTACTCCCGTTGCCGTAGGACTGGCAGAAAAGACAGAAATAGCTCTCCCCTTTATGGTAGCCGTCGTAGTAGGCGGTTCTTTTTTCGGAGACAACTTATCTTTTATCTCCGACACCACCATCGCTTCGACAAAAACCCAGGAATGTGTAATGCGCGATAAATTCCGTGTAAATTCTATGATTGTCGTCCCGGCAGCCATCATTGTGTTGGGAATTTACATATTTCAGGGACTATTCATTACCGCTCCCGCCCAAACACAGACCATTGAATGGATCAAAGTTATACCTTATATAATAGTATTAGGAACAGCCATTGCCGGAATGAACGTGATGCTCGTACTCATAATAGGTATATTGACAAGTGGCATCATTGGCATCGCGACCGGCAGCTTTGGAATTTTCGACTGGTTTGGTGCCATGGGAATGGGAATTACAGGAATGGGAGAACTGATTATTATCACTCTATTGGCCGGAGGGATGCTCGAAACCATCCGTTATAACGGTGGTATCGATTTCATTATCCGGAAACTCACCCGCCACGTCAATGGTAAAAGAGGAGCCGAACTAAGCATTGCCGCCCTGGTAAGTATCGCCAACTTATGTACAGCCAACAACACGATTGCCATTATAACAACAGGACCGATTGCCAAAGATATTGCCGTGAAATTCCATCTCGACCGAAGAAAAACAGCCAGTATCCTCGATACTTTCTCCTGCCTGATACAAGGGATTATTCCATACGGAGCGCAGATGCTGATTGCAGCGGGACTTGCCAGTATCTCCCCCATCAGTATCATCGGAAATCTCTACTATCCGTTTACAATGGGAGCATGCGCCCTGCTAGCAATTTTGTTCCGCTATCCGAAACGGTATTCGTAAAAAAGATGCGAAATGTTTGTCAATCAAAAGAAAAGCCGTATCTTTGTGCCCGCTATTACGAGATAATAGTATAATTCAAATCAATCATTAAAAACAATTATTTAAAATGGCAACTAGAATCAGATTGCAGAGACACGGACGTAAAAGTTACGCGTTCTATTCAATTGTAATTGCAGACAGCAGAGCACCACGTGATGGTAAATTTATTGAGAAGATTGGTACTTACAACCCTAACACCAATCCTGCTACAGTAGATTTGAATTTCGACGCTGCATTGGCATGGGTACTGAAAGGTGCACAACCAAGTGACACTGTACGTAACATTCTTTCTCGTGAAGGAGTTTACATGAAGAAACATCTTCTGGGCGGTGTAGCAAAAGGCGCATTCGGAGAAGCAGAAGCAGAAGCTAAATTTGAAGCTTGGAAAAACAACAAACAGTCAGGTTTGGCTACTTTGAAAGCTAAACAAGACGAAGCTAAGAAAGCTGAAGCTAAAGCACGTCTGGAAGCAGAAAAGAAAATCAACGAAGTGAAAGCAAAAGCACTCGCTGAAAAGAAAGCTGCTGAAGCTGCTGAAAAAGCTGCTGCTGAAGCACCTGCAGAAGAAGCTGCCGCAGCTCCGGCTGAAGAAGCTCCTGCAACAGAAGCTGCTGCTGAATAAATTTCAGCAGATTCCGAACAAGAAATCAGGAAAAGCTATAAATCCTCTCCGGTCCGCCGGAGGGGATTTTTTTATTGTTTTCTGCTATAAAACATATCAAATTATTTATTCCGTTCAGAATAAAATGCCTTTCTTTGCATCAGCATAGTTCAGCATAGTGTTATTTATTTTTCGAATATGAAACGAATTGATAAAAAGGCAACATTCGGACAACAGGCAAGCAAGGTTACGCAACTAGCGGACGCACTTAGCCAGGCGATTTCCAGAAAAGAATTTCTTGAAGGAGATTCTTTGCCTTCCATCAATCAGTTGAGTGCTCAATACGGAGTATCACGCGACACCGTTTTCAAGGCTTTCCTTGATTTACGCGAACGAGGCTTGATCGACTCCACTCCCGGCAAGGGTTATTATGTGACGAGCCAGGTGACCAATGTCTTATTGCTGCTCGACCAATATACTCCTTTCAAAGAAGCCTTATATAACAGTTTCGTCAGACATCTGCCTATCAACTATAAGGTAGACTTATTATTTCATCAATACAACGAACGGTTGTTCAATACGATCCTCCGGGAATCCATCGGGAAATACAACAAATACATCGTGATGAATTTCGATAACGAAAAATTCAGCACTGTTCTCAATAAAATTAATCCTTCAAGATTACTACTCCTTGATTTCGGCAAATTCGAAAAAGAAAAGTATTCATATATCTGCCAGGATTTTGATGAATTTTTCTATCAGGCATTGAATCTGCTCAAGGAAAGATTGAAGAACTATCACCAGCTCGTTTTTTTGTTTCCCAAAAGCCTGAAACATCCCCAAAGCAGTAAGGTGTATTTTACCCGTTTCTGTCAGGAGCAAGGATTCCTCTGTGAAATACAGGAGGATATTGAGAATCTGATCGTACGTAAGGGAGTTGCCTATATCGCCATCAAGCAACAAGATGTAGTAAAAGTGGTGAAACAAGGAAGATTGGAAGGGCTGAAATGCGGAAAAGATTTCGGTCTGTTAGCGTATAATGATATTCCTTCCTACGAAGTGATTGACGAAGGAATAACCTCATTGAGTATTGATTGGGAAATGATGGGAAACGAAGCGGCCAATTTCGTTCTTAATAATGTACCGGTTCAGAAGTTCTTACCAACGGAAGTAAGGCTTCGAAAGTCACTTTAATTTTTTTTTTGCGAAGACATCAGCACAGTTCAGCACAGATATTAATTAATCCTTTAATAGATAGAAACCATGAAAAAGTATCCGAAAATCGGGATTCGTCCCACAATCGATGGTCGCCAGGGTGGCGTTCGCGAAAGCCTTGAAGAGAAAACAATGAATTTAGCAAAAGCAGTAGCCGAGTTAATCAGCAGCAACCTGAAAAACGGTGATGGCAGTCCGGTAGAATGTGTTATAGCCGATAGCACGATCGGACGCGTAGCCGAAAGTGCCGCTTGTGCGGAAAAGTTTGAAAGAGAAGGGGTCGGCTCTACCATTACCGTCACTTCTTGCTGGTGCTATGGTGCTGAAACGATGGATATGAACCCGCATTATCCGAAAGCTGTCTGGGGATTCAACGGCACAGAACGTCCGGGAGCTGTATACCTTGCTGCCGTACTTGCCGGACACGCACAAAAAGGCCTTCCCGCATTCGGTATCTACGGACGCGACGTTCAAGATCTGGACGATAATACAATCCCTGAAGATGTATCGGAAAAGATTCTTCGTTTTGCACGCGCTGCACAGGCAGTAGCTACGATGAGAGGCAAATCTTACCTGTCAATGGGTAGTGTATCTATGGGTATCGCCGGTTCTATCGTTAATCCTGATTTCTTCCAAGAGTATTTGGGAATGCGTAATGAGTCAATAGACCTCACAGAAATCATCCGTCGAATGGACGAAGGCATCTATGACCACGAAGAATACGCCAAAGCCATGGCCTGGACTGAAAAAAATTGCAAGACAAACGAAGGTGAAGACTTCAAGAACCGTCCTGAAAAACGTAAAACCCGTGAACAGAAAGATGCTGATTGGGAATTCATTGTAAAGATGACGATTATCATGCGCGACTTGATGACCGGAAATCCCAAATTGAAAGAAATGGGATTCAAGGAAGAGGCTTTGGGACACAATGCCATTGCAGCCGGTTTCCAGGGACAACGCCAATGGACAGACTTCTATCCTAACGGTGACTATCCGGAAGCTTTACTCAATACCTCTTTTGACTGGAATGGTATCCGTGAAGCATTTGTGGTAGCTACCGAAAATGATGCCTGCAACGGTGTAGCCATGTTGTTCGGACATCTATTGACCAACCGTGCACAAATATTCTCCGACGTACGTACTTACTGGAGTCCTGAAGCCGTGAAACGTGTAACCGGCAAAGAGTTGAGCGGATTGGCAGCAAACGGTATCATCCATCTTATCAATTCCGGTGCAACGACTCTCGACGGTTCCGGCCAATCATTAGACGCAGCAGGCAATCCGGTTATGAAAGAACCATGGAACCTGACGGACGCTGATGTAGAGAACTGTCTCAAAGCAACGACCTGGTATCCGGCAGACCGTGACTACTTCCGTGGGGGTGGCTTCTCGTCCAACTTCCTGTCAAAAGGCGGAATGCCTGTTACCATGATGCGCCTCAACCTGATTAAAGGCTTAGGCCCTGTCCTGCAAATCGCAGAAGGTTGGACAGTGGAAATTGATCCGGAAATCCATCAGAAACTCAATATGCGTACAGACCCGACATGGCCTACCACCTGGTTTGTGCCCCGTTTGTGTGATAAACCGGCTTTCAAAGACGTATATTCAGTCATGAATAACTGGGGAGCCAATCATGGCGCCATCAGCTATGGACACATCGGCCAGGACTTAATCACTCTTGCTTCCATGCTCCGCATCCCGGTATGCATGCACAATGTAGAAGAAGATCAGATGTTCCGCCCGGCTGCCTGGAATGCTTTCGGCATGGACAAAGAAGGATCAGATTACAGAGCTTGTGCAACTTATGGTCCTATTTATAAATAAACAAGTTTTTTTCGTCCTGTATAAATAAATATTTTAACTTTGCCGTTCGTAGGGACGGGGTCCTCCACCCGACACATAACAAATGTCGGGATAGCCCCGCCCCCTACAGCGACTTAAATAAGTAAGACTATGATTACTAACGAACATATTGAACAGTTCATTGCACAAGCACATCGTTACGGGGATGCAAAGTTAATGCTTTGCAGCAGCGGTAACCTTTCCTGGAGAATCGGCGAAGAAGCATTGATTTCCGGTACGGGTTCCTGGGTTCCCACACTTGGCAAAGAAAAGGTTTCAATCTGCCATATTGCCAGCGGCATTCCTGCCAATGGTGTAAAACCTTCTATGGAAAGTACATTCCATTTGGGTATTCTCCGTGAACGTCTGGACGTCAATGTCGTTCTCCATTTCCAATCGGAATATGCCACCGCTGTCTCCTGCATGAAGAACAAGCCGGCAAATTTCAACGTAACAGCAGAAATTCCTTGCCATGTAGGTTCAGAAATACCTGTGATTCCGTATTATCGTCCCGGCTCACCGGAACTGGCGAAAGCCGTGGTAGAAGCCATGCAAAAGCATAACTCGGTTTTACTGACCAACCACGGACAAGTGGTGTGCGGAAAAGACTTCGACCAAGTATATGAACGGGCTACTTTTTTCGAAATGGCTTGTCGCATCATTGTTCAATCCGGCGGTGATTATTCAGTGCTCACACCGGCAGAAATTGAAGACCTGGAAATCTACGTATTAGGAAAGAAAACCAACTAATATCCAGGCATATTACCATGAAAGATACCATCAAACATACTTATTTAGCAGCAGACTTCGGAGGCGGCAGCGGGCGAATCATCGCCGGCTTTCTTCTTAACGGCAGGCTGGAATTGGAAGAGATATACCGCTTCTCCAACCGGCAGGTCAAACTAGGCAATCATATTTACTGGGACTTCCCGGCTCTGTTCGAAGATATGAAAACCGGACTAAAACTGGCTGCACAAAAAGGATATGCCGTAAAAGGTATTGGTATTGACACTTGGGGAGTGGATTTCGGACTGATTGACAAACATGGAAACCTATTAGGAAATCCAGTCTGTTACCGGGATGCAAGAACAGAGGGAATGCCGGCAGAAGTATTCAAGTGCATGGATGAACATCGACATTATGCCGAAACCGGTATTCAGGTGATGCCTATCAATACGCTGTTTCAACTTTACAGCATGAAGCAAAATCAAGATGCACAGTTGGAAGTTGCCCGGCAACTTTTATTCATGCCCGATCTCTTCAGTTATTTCCTGACAGGGGTAGCCAATAATGAATATTGTATCGCCTCCACCTCTGAATTACTCAACGCCAAATCACGCAACTGGTCATTCGATACCATACATAGCTTAGGTCTTCCCGAACATCTGTTCGGTAAAATCATTCTTCCCGGAACAATCAGAGGCACTCTGAAAGAGGATATTGCACGCGAAACCGGACTGGGTGCCGTAGACGTTATTGCCGTAGGTTCACATGATACAGCCAGTGCCGTAGCTGCTGTTCCTGCTGCAGAAAGTCCTATCGCTTTCCTTAGTTCCGGCACTTGGTCGTTACTGGGAGTTGAAGTGGACGAACCCATATTAACGGAAGAAGCAAGAAAAGCTCAATTCACCAATGAAGGAGGTGTAGACGGCAAAATCCGTTTCCTCCAGAATATAACAGGATTATGGATTCTGCAACGCTTGATGAGCGAGTGGAAAGCGTGTGGCGAGGAACAAGATTATGATATAATCATCCCGCAAGCAGCCGAAGCCGAGATTGATACAATCATCCCTGTAGACGACACCATATTCATGAATCCGGAAAATATGGAGAACGCGCTTATTCATTATTGCCGGAATCATGCTTTGCAAATTCCCCAAAACAAGGCAGAGACTGTACGATGTGTGCTCCAGTCATTAGCTTTCAGATATCGGCTGGCTGTGGAACAGCTCAACCGTTGCCTCCCCGCTCCAATCCGTCAGTTAAATATCATCGGAGGAGGATCACAAAATAAGTTGCTCAACCAACTGACAGCTGACGAACTCGGTATTCCTGTTTATGCAGGTCCGGTGGAAGCCACTGCAATGGGAAACATCCTGACGCAGGCAATGGCTAAAGGAGAAATTGCCGATCTTCGTGAATTGCGGGAAATTGTCACTCGCAGCGTTACACCACAAGTATATTATCCTAAAAAATAAAAGTATATGGAAACATCTAAAACCGGTTATCAGGTTCAATCTTATGACGTTCCCGTCAAACGATATTGCCAAACCCTTGATTTACGCGATTCTCCGGAACTAATCGCCGAATATCGGAAAAGACATAGCCAGGCGGAAGCATGGCCGGAAATTCTTGCCGGTATCCGGGAAGTTGGCATCCTGGAAATGGAAATTTATATCCTGGGAACCCGACTGTTTATGATCGTCGAAACTCCCCTTGATTTTGACTGGGACACGGCAATGGAACGCCTGAACACCCTTCCCCGCCAACAGGAGTGGGAAGAATATATGGCTATCTTCCAACAAGCCGCACCCGGAATGAGTTCCGCCGAGAAATGGAAACCGATGGAAAGAATGTTCCATTTGTATAATACTTAAAAAAATACCAGAAACAACCATGAAACACACCAAGCAGTCCATCATTTCGAAAGATGGCATCAGTTATCTTATACCTTTTATTCTCATTACCTTCTGTTTTGCGTTATGGGGATTTGCCAATGACATTACCAATCCGATGGTAAAGGCATTCTCTAAAATCTTCCGGATGAGTGCCACCGACGGGGCATTGGTACAGGTTGCCTTCTATGGAGGCTACTTTGCAATGGCTTTCCCGGCTGCCATCTTCATCCGCAAATATTCCTACAAAGCAGGTGTTTTGTTAGGACTGGGTATGTATGCTTTCGGAGCCTTCTTATTCTTCCCCGCCAAAATGACGGGTGAGTACTATCCGTTTCTGATTGCTTATTTTATTCTGACCTGCGGATTATCTTTCCTCGAAACAAGCTGTAATCCGTATATTCTTTCCATGGGAACGGAAGAAACAGCTACCCGGCGATTGAACCTTGCACAGTCTTTCAACCCGATGGGGTCACTTCTCGGAATGTATGTAGCCATGCAGTTCATTCAAGCGAAATTGCATCCGATGTGTACCGAAGACCGCGCATTGCTTAACGACAGCGAATTTCAAGCAATCAAAGAAAGCGACCTTAGCGTCCTGATTGCTCCTTATCTCATTATCGGACTGATTATCGTAGCCATGTTGCTTCTGATACGATTCGTCAAGATGCCTAAGAATGGAGATCAGAATCATAGAATAGACTTCTTCCCTACACTGAAACGTATTTTCACCCAAACGCGTTATCGTGAAGGTGTGATTGCCCAATTTTTCTATGTAGGTGCACAAATTATGTGCTGGACTTTCATCATTCAGTATGGAACACGCTTGTTCATGTCACAAGGTATGGACGAGAAAAGTGCGGAAGTACTATCTCAACAATATAATATCATAGCAATGGTGATATTCTGTATTAGCCGTTTTATCTGTACGTTCATTCTGCGCTATCTCAATGCGGGTAAATTGCTGATGATTCTTGCTATCTTTGGAGGTATTTTCACTTTAGGTGTAATCTTCCTTCAAAATATCTTCGGAATGTATTGTCTGGTAGCAGTATCGGCTTGTATGTCATTGATGTTCCCTACCATCTACGGTATTGCCTTGAAAGGTATGGGAGATGATGCGAAGTTCGGAGCTGCCGGCCTTATTATGGCTATCCTGGGAGGTTCTGTTCTTCCACCGCTACAGGCAAGCATCATTGATTTGGAACAAATAGCGTGGTTACCGGCTGTCAATGTTTCATTTATTCTTCCGTTCATCTGTTTTCTTGTAATTATCGGCTACGGTTACCGCACAGTGAAAAGAAACTGGTAAAATACATATCTAAAAATAGTGACGGTATCACATTGGTATACCGTCACCATCTCACTCGAATAGTGACGCCATCCCTACTGGATAGCGTCACTATTTTTTTCCTTTTCACAGTTAAGAGTTCATAAAAACACAGAACTTGAAGTCGTTTTTTTAGTTTCCTTTTTCGCATACTAATCTTGGCTTCTTAGTATTGTTGAATTATTTACATACATTTGTCTCATACCAACAGACCTGATAAACCTATGAGCCAAAACCAAGACCCTATTCATCTAGCCCGCCAATTCGAAATTATATTTACCACGCACTATTCCGCTGTTAAATATTTCGCTATAAACTTGCTCAAATCTGAAGAGGACGCAGAAGATATCATTCAGGATGTGTTCGCTAAATTATGGACACAACCGGAGGTCTGGCTGGAAAACAAAGACATAGGCCAGTATATCTACGCCATGACTAAAAACACAACTTTCAATTTCATCAAACGCAAAAGACTGGAACAATCCTATCAGGAACAATTATCGCAGAAATATCTAATCGAAGACTTACTAAAATCCGAAGATACTCTCGACCCTATCTATTATAAAGAAGCACTATTAATCATCCGCCTAATTCTCGACCGCCTTCCCGAACGCCGCAGAAAAGTTTTTGAAATGAGCCGCATCAACAATATGAGTAATATGGAGATAGCACAAGCACTCAATATTTCCGTACGAACTGTGGAACACCAAATCTATCTGACCCTGCTCGAAATAAAAAAAACTATTTTTATTGCATTTTTCTTGTGTTTCTTTTAAGTAATCCCCCATTTTCGATTGTGCTAATAGTGTAACCACTAAAAAGAACAGCGCAAATGAGGAACTTTTTTCAGAAAATACTGATATTATTTACCGGCAATAACTATCCGGAAGCTACCCAAAATGAATTCTATCAATGGCTGGTAGATGAGGATCATGCATCCCAGAAAGAAGATGCTTTGAGAGAGCTATGGAACAAAGCGCAACGGCAAAAAAACGTGAAAGGAATGCAGAAGTCTTACGAGCGCCTGAAAAAACAGGAAGGTATTCCAACCGTACCCAAAGAGAGAAGAATTCGCCCAATACATATATGGCAATCCGCAGCCGCTATCTTATTCCTCCTGCTTGCCTCTTCGGTCTATCTATCGACTGTAGGCACAAAAGCGGAAACCGACTTGTTACAGCAATATATTCCGATAGCAAAAATGAGAAGTTTGACGCTGCCCGACGGAACAAAAGTGCAACTCAACTCGAAAAGTACACTTTTATATCCGCACGAGTTTACCGGAGATAGTCGTAGTGTATTCCTGTTAGGCGAAGCCAACTTCAAGGTTAAGCCGGACAAGAAACGTCCGTTTATCGTGAAATCCAATGATTTACAGATTACTGCGTTGGGTACGGAATTTAATGTATCTGCCTACCCTGAAAGCCAGGAAATAGCAACGACCCTCATTTCAGGCAGTATCCGTGTAGATTATAACAATCTGACAACAAGTGTCATTCTCCATCCCAACGAACAGTTTGCCTATAACAGAAACAATAAGAAATATGATCTCTCCAATCCGGATATGGACGATGTGACAGCCTGGCAACGCGGAGAACTGGTTCTGCAAAAGATGACGCTGACGGACATCATCAACGTATTGGAGCGAAAATATCCTTATGCCTTTGTATATAGTATCAAGAACCTCAAAAACGACAGGTTCAGTTTTCGTTTCAAGGACAACGCACCACTCGAAGAAGTGATGGAAATCATCGTGAACGTGGTCGGACAAATGGACTATAGAATAGTAGAAGACAAGTGCTATCTGACAAGAATATAACTTTTTAACCTTATATGCCATGCAAAAAAATACCCGGAACAGAGGCCTCACTCCGTCCCGGATATGAAATCTGAATTCCCAATATTAGAGTTTACTCTACAAATTACCTCGAAATAATTTAGTCAATAACCTAATACTAAGAAAATGCTACAAATTTATAAATTTATAGTAGACAAGAAGACAAAGGGAAGAAGTTTTATGCTTTTTTTCTGTTTGATGCTCGCCACAACAGTTTCCCTTGCACAAAATGGTGCTAAAATCACTATTAAAAAGAATAGTATATCTGTGATTGAAGCACTGAAAGAAGTTGAAAAACAATCCGGTATGTCCGTAGGCTACAACGATTCCCAACTGAAAAACAAACCGGCCATCACCCTCAATATAGAGGCGGCTTCGTTGGAAAATGCGCTCGCTCAAATTCTCAAAGGTACAGGTTTCACCTATCAACTGAAAGAGAAATATATCATGATTATTCCGGAACAAAAGAAAGAAAGCAACCCGACCAAAAAGATCACCGGTAAGGTAGTTGATGAAAACAACGATCCCTTGATCGGAGTGAACATCAAAGTGGAAGGCACTGCCGCCGGATCTATCACAGACATCGATGGGAACTTCCTGATCGAAGCTTCCACCGGAAATACACTGACATTTACTTATATCGGTTATACTTCAGAAAGCATTAAAGTCACCAACCAGAATAATTACCGCATTCAACTGACAGCCGATACGCAACAGCTATCGGAAGTTGTAGTAACTGCTCTCGGCATCAAACGCGAGCAAAAAGCATTGAGCTACAATGTCCAGCAAATCGGAGCAGACAAGATGCCGGAAATAAAAGACGCCAACTTTATCAACAGTTTGAGCGGAAAGGCTGCCGGCGTTGTCATTAATGCTTCTTCTTCCGGTGTGGGAGGTGCCAGTAAAGTGGTGATGCGTGGTACAAAGTCTATCGAGCAGAGCAGTAATGCGCTATACGTCATTGACGGTATTCCGATGTATAACTTCGGCGGTGGAGGCGGTACTGAATTTGACTCCAAAGGTGCTACGGAAGCCATTGCGGATATTAATCCCGACGATATTGAAAGCATCTCTTTCCTGACAGGTGCGGCAGCAGCCGCAATGTATGGCAGCAACGCTGCCAACGGCGCTATTGTAGTGACTACCAAGCGGGGACAGATAGGAAAACTGTCGGCTACTTTCTCAAGCAGCATGGAATTTATGAACCCATTTGTATTGCCCAAGTTTCAGAATCGGTATGGAACCGGTACACGGGGCGATGCGGAAGGTTCTCCCATATTAAGTTGGGGGCCTAAACTGAATCCGGCCAACCAAACAGGATATGAACCCACCGACTTCTTTGATACGGGAGCGGCTTACAGCAACTCCATCACCCTCTCGACAGGTACGGACAAGAACCAAACGTTCTTTTCTGCCGCAGCAGTCAATTCAGAAGGAATGATTCCGAACAATAGGTACAACCGATATAATTTCACATTTCGCAATACGACTCATTTCCTGAATGACAAGATGAAATTGGATGTAGGAGCCAGTTATATCATACAAAATGACCGCAACATGACCAATCAGGGAGTTTATTCCAATCCATTGGTTTCGGCTTACCTGTTTCCACGCGGCGATGACTTTTCTCTAGTAAAAGCCTTCGAACGTTATGACGAAGCACGTAAAATCAATGTGGCTTACTGGCCGCAAGGTGAAGGGGATTTGCGTATGCAGAATCCTTACTGGATTGCTTACCGGAACGTCCGCACGAATGAGAAAAAGCGTTATATGCTGAACGCCGGACTGACATACGACATTTTGGACTGGCTGAATGTATCGGCACGTATCCGCGTGGATAACACCGACAATACTTATCAGCAAAAGCTATACGCAAGTACGATCTCTACACTGACCGAAGGTAGTACCCAGGGACATTACACCATCCAAAAGGTGAACGAGACACAGACGTATGCCGACTTCATGGTGAATATCAATAAACGCATTGACGACTTCACGGTAGTAGTCAATGCCGGTACTTCATTGAGCGACAACTCCAGTGATTTACTGGGTTACGGTGGTCCGATTCGCGACACGGGAGTGCCCAACGTATTCAATGTATTTGATTTGGATAATGCCAAGAAACGGGCAACACAGGAGGGTTGGGAAGAAATGACGCAGTCTATTTTTGCCAGTGCGGAAATAGGATGGAAAAGCATGCTGTACCTGACGTTGACCGGACGTAACGACTGGGCTTCCCAGTTGAAAGGCTCGAATCCTACTTCTTTCTTCTATCCATCGGTAGGTCTTTCGGCAGTAATCAGCGAAATGGTGACATTACCCAAAGCGATTGATTACCTGAAAGTACGCGGATCGTTCAGTTCTGTGGGTACCCCCTACCCGCGTTTTCTGGTACAACCGACTTACAGCTATGACCCTACCAAACAGGACTGGAACGCCAAAACCCATTATCCTATCGGCAAACTGAAACCGGAACGTACCGACTCTTGGGAAATAGGTGTGGACGGAACTTTCTTCAAGGATTTCAAAGTCAGTGGTTCATTCTACTATGCCAATACCTATAACCAGACATTCGACCCGAAAATCACCGTATCTTCCGGCTATTCGACTCTTTATGTGCAAACCGGTTATGTACGCAATCTCGGTGTCGAGGGGCTACTCTCTTACGGACATACATGGCGCGACTTCGGATGGAACAGTAATTTCACTTTCTCCTGGAATAAAAACAAAATTGTGGAGTTGGTTAAGGACTATGTGCATCCCGAAACCGGAGAAATCGTCAACAAAGACCGCCTTGAACTAAAAGGACTGGGATATACCAAATTTATCCTGAAAGAAGGAGGCACACTGGGAGACCTGTACACGAATGCCGACTTCATACGTGACGATAAAGGATATATCCAGATAGACAAAAATGGGGATGTCGCCAAAACGGATAATCTACCTGACATCAAATTAGGCAGCGTATTTCCTAAAGCAAACCTGGCATGGAACAACAGCTTTTCTTACAAAGGTATTTATGCGGGATTTCAATTAAGTGCCCGCCTGGGAGGTATTGTTTATTCAGCCACACAGGCTGCTCTCGACCAATATGGCGTATCCGAAGCATCTGCTGCCGCCCGTGACCGTGGCGGAGTACTCGTCAACGGACGTAGCTGGGTGAACGCACAGCAGTATTACGAGATTGTAGCTACCTCAAGCGGGCTGCCGCAATATTATACGTATAGTGCCACAAATCTGCGTTTGCAGGAAGCGCACATCGGATACACCATCCCCCGCAAATGGTTGGGTAATATCTGCGACATCAACGTCTCTGTAGTGGGACGTAACCTGTGGATGATTTATTGCAAAGCACCTTTCGACCCGGAAGCGATTGCCACAACAAGCAATTTCTATCAGGGAATCGACTACTTCATGATGCCCAGTACACGCAATTTTGGTTTTAATGTAAAGATTAACTTCTAAAACTATGAATACTCAAATGAAAGAATACAGAAAAGCAACCCTCCGACTGGCATACCTGCTAACGCTGATGCTATGGACGGGAAGTTGTATCGATATGGATATCAATCGTAATCCTTACGAGACAACGCAGGATGAACTGATGCGCGAAAACCATATCATCGGCTCGTCTCTAAAGAGCATGGAAGCATTGGTGGTCCCCACACAAGAGCATCTTTATCAATTTGTGGAAGCGATGTGCGGAGGAGCCTACGGGCGTTATTTTGGAGAGACTCGTGTGGGTTGGACTGAAAAATACTCGACTTATAATCCCAAGTCGGACTGGCTGAAGGCTTCGTTCTCCGATCCTATCTCGGAAATGTATCCTTCCTACCGGGATATTATCAACCGTACCAATGACCCCGTCGCACTGGCATTCGCCAAGATTCTGCGAGTCGCTATCATGCACCGGTCTACGGATATGTTCGGACCGATTCCCTATACCAAAGTATTGGGAGATAAAACGGAAGGTGACGGCCTTAGTGCTCCTTATGACTCTCAAGAGGAGGTTTATGTGGCTATGTTCAAGGAATTGGAAGAAGCAGATGAAGCTCTGAAGGAGAATCTAGGTCTAAGTGCGGAAGGATTTAAGAAACTGGATAATCTTTATTATGGAGATGTGCGGAAATGGTATAAATACCTTCACTCGTTACAGCTTCGCATGGCCATGCGTATCGTTTATGTGAAACCGGAACTGGCCAGGGAAATAGCCGAGAAAGCCGTAGCCGCAGGTGTGATAGAGAACAATGAGGACAACGCGCAACTGCATGTGGAGGAGAATCGTTCGGCTCTCTGTTTCAATGATTGGAAGGATTACCGGATAGCTGCGGAAATCGTTTCCTATATGCAGGGATATAACGATCCGCGTTTGGAAAAATACTTCACCCAGGGAAAGTATCAGGATGATACCGATTACTATGGGCTACGCATTGGTATTCTTCCTTCCAAAGTGACGGACGACGAGTTGATACAAACCTATTCCAACCGTTTGATGACTGCCAATGATACGTATATGTGGATGACTGCCGCCGAGGTAACGTTCCTTCGCGCCGAAGGTGCCCTGCGGGGATGGGCAATGAGCGGAGATGCCCAACAGCTATATGAGAAGGCGATCACCCTTTCCTTTGAGCAATGGGGCGCAAGCGGAGCAAGCGGATACTCCCAGAATAAAGCATTGGTGCCGGGGGCTTACAAAGACCCGAGAGGTACATACAGCGCCCAATCTCCGAGCAGCATCACCATTGCCTGGAACGAGGACAAGGAGAATACCCGTTTCGAAGAAAACCTGGAACGTATCATTACTCAAAAATGGATTGCCATGTTTCCTCTGGGCATTGAAGCCTGGTGCGAACATCGCCGCACAGGGTATCCTAAATTCCTTCCGATAATGGACAACAAGGGAGTGGGAATCACTAACCTGACACTGGGAATACGACGTCTCTCCTATCCTGCCGAAGAATATCAGCTGAATGCGGAAAATATGCTCGGTGCCCTGCGAAAGCTCAATGGAGAAGATAACGGCGCTACCCGCTTATGGTGGGACTGCAATCCGAATGTAAAATAATGTGGAACTTAAACCCAAGATACAATGAAACAGAATTCATTCATAAGTGTCATATTGACCATAGCCTGCTCACTGATGTTCGTTGCCTGTAGCGACTGGACAGAACCGACACCGGTTGATTACAACCCTATATTTCCCGACGAACAAGACCCCAGCTTGCATGAAAAATACGAGCAAAGTCTGAAAGAATACAAAAACCGGAAGCATACGTTAATGTTAATACGTTTTGCCAACAATCCGGGTACGACATTGGGCGAACAGGATTTCTTGCGTTCCTTGCCCGATAGCGTAGATTTTGTGGTGCTGACCAACGCTGATAATCTGTCCGTTTATGATAAGGAAGACATATCCAAACTCAAACGGACCGGCACCAAATTTCTCTATTACAAGAATTTATCCGAATTCTACGACCAATGCGAAGAGACAGAAAACCTGGAAGAATTCAAAACGAAAATGAATGCGGCATTGAAAAACGGGGAGAGTGATGAATTTGACGGTTATTATGTGCAGTTTGGTCGTGCCGGAAGTATGATGCATGTCGATTTCTTCAATGAGGTAACGACGGCTATCCGGGAAAAACTTGCCGCTATCGGCGGTCCGAAAGCTAATAATGGAAAGTTGGTTTTCTTTGATGGCATCGTCACATTTACAGTGGATTATAGCGGAAGATACGAAGAGCCGTTCATCGATTTGGTAGACTATTTCGTGGATGGGCAAATTGTGTTGCTTGAAAGCTCACTCGAAATAAAACTGAATATGAGCCAACCTGTAGGTTTCTATGGGAAAATGCCCAAAGAGAAAGTGATAACGACAGCCACTCCTCCGACCGATGACGGTAAAACCGGTATCATCAGCCGGGAAGATTTGGATGTTATACAAACCTCGGAAGGGATGGCCTACATCATCAATCATTTCATCACAGGACTGGGTAACAATGGTCCGCTGGCAGGAGTTTCTATCTACAATGCCAATGAAGATTATCTCGCCACCGATGGGGTGACTAACTACCGCCGTATACGTGATGCTATCCAAAAACTGAACCCATCACCGATTAATTAATGAAAGGAGGAACTATGAAACGATATAAAATAATCATCTCTCTGGCTGCAATCATCTGCGGACTGATGATTGCCTGTGACAATACGGATTACAGCAATAAAGCACCATTCGACAACATGGTCTATATCAAGGAAGCCAGTAACAGCAATTCAGAAAGAGTGACTTTCCGAAATACGCTGAATGAACAGAAACGTGCCTTCAGCGCCAAGTTGACTTACCCGGCAGGAAAAGACATCGTAGTGAAGCTGAAAGCGGATCCCGGACTGATAAACGAATTCAATGCCCGGCACGGGACTGATTATGGAATGCTGGGTAGTAAATATTATAGCCTGTCGAACAGCGAACTGATTATCAAAGCCGAAAAGAGTGAATCATTGATTGATACGATCTATTTTAATAACCTGTTAGATCTGGAGATTGATAAAACTTATCTGGTTCCGCTCACCATCTCTGAAACGTCGGGTGGCGTTCATCTATTGAACGGTTCGAAAACATTGTTCTATCTGGTGCGCCGTTCAAGCGCTATCACGGTAGCCGCCAACCTGAAAGACAATTATCTGGAAGTGCCTACTTTCCTCGACGAAGAGAAAAATGCCTGTCTGAAAGAATTAGGTCAGATTACCATGGAAGCACTGGTATATGTAGAGGACTTTACATACAGCGGACCAAGCAATACGGCCGGTGCATCGGATATCAGTACGATCATGGGAGTAGAACAGCATTTCTTAATGCGTATAGGTGATACAAGTTTCCCACGCCAACAGTTGCAGATGCAGGGACCGGACGGAGTCAAATTCCCCGCCGCCGACAGGGCTAAGTCACTGAATGCAATGACATGGTATCATATAGCGCTGGTGTACAACGCCAAGGAACATTTTATTGCCTATTATGTGAACGGACAACTGCAAAGTCAGGATATCTCTTATGGAAAAGGAGCTACTGTGGATATCTGTGGAACGCCGGATTGCGAATTCCAGATAGGACGCTCTTATGAAGATGAGCTACGGCAACTCAACGGTAACATCGCAGAGATACGTATCTGGAACACTTGCCGTACGAAAGAGGAAATCTGGACGAATATGTATAAAGTGGAAGATCCTGAAAACGAAGAAAGCCTGCTTGCTTACTGGAAATTTAATGAAGGTGAGGGAAACATTGTCAAGGACCATTCGAAACACGGATTCGATGCAGTATCTGCCGAACCTCTTGTGTGGCCGACGGGAATCGAAATTCCACAAATCAACAAGTAATCATTCACTTTAAAGATAACCATGGACATGAAAAGAAATATAAACTTCAAAAATGTTCTCTGCATGGCTGCCATTACATTAGTAACCGGCATGCTAGGAGGCTGCGAAGATAATTCCATTGCCACTCCCGTAGGTAAATTACCTAACGAGACGGCTTTAGACAATAACTTTGGCATGCTAAAATGTGATATGACAACCAGTGACCTGGAAATCACCATGACCAATACCAAGACTCCCGATTTTGCATTCTTCTACCAAACGGTGAAGCCGGTGGCACAGGACACCCGAATCACAATGAAAATCGACCTCGACTTAGTAGACAAATACAATGAAGAACACGGTACGGAATACCGGAAAATGTCTACTATCAGCATTGAGGGCATCAGTAACGATGGTGCAATGACTATTAAGGCAGGAGATACAATGTCGGATACTATCATGGTACGCCTGAATCCGCTAGGCACATTGCATGATTATTCTTTGCTCCCTATTACCGTAGAACTACCGGAAGAAAGCGGAATTCGTCCGTCACGGGATAGTAATGAAATCTATTACAAGATTTATTATAAACGCTCTACTTATCCGTGGTTGAGCCCGATGAAGGCTGATATGAAAAAGTACAAGATGGTAGGGTTTATTGATGGCGAAAAAGTCAACGCCTCCATTGCCAAAGAATTTATCATGGTATTATATGATAATGAAACATTCGGTCCCGGACATTATGAGTTATGGGAAACGTCGTGGTATGCCTATTTATATGACATCATTAATGTGAATGCCGCAACACTGGGATATGCGAATGGAAAAGTGACTCTGAACCAATCAGCCAATTTCAAAAAGCAGTTAAGCAATATGTCGTCACTCTCCAGCTATGGTATAAAGCGTTGCGTCACCCTTAAAGCAGAAGGGACCGGCTTGGGATTCTGCAACCTGACAGATGAGCAGATTACAGCCTTTGTAGCGGAAGTCAAGAAGCTCGCCAACTACCGTGTAGATGGCATTAATCTCATGGACGAAGGTGCCGAATATGGTATAAACGGACATCCGGCTGCCAATGCGACCTCGTATCCGAAGCTCATCAAAGCACTACGGGAATCTTTAGGCAAGACCAAACTGATTACAGTTACCATAACGGGTGATCCGGCCGGTTCACTAGCCTCCGAGGCTGCGGGTATCAGAGCAGGTGAATATATTGATTATGCCTGGACATGGGTAAATACCAAAATTATGAATCCATGGGAGGATAGCTCGATTGAAAAACCAATAGCAGGACTGGACAAATCTCAATATGGCGGTTTCAGCACCGACGAATATACGTTCGATTATGAAAATGACGAATCGTATCCGGAAACGTTACGAGAAAAGTTATATGACAAAGGTCTTGGCAAACTTTACATAATGCGTAATATCCCTTTCTGGTCGGACGCACTGGAAGCAACACCATATCATGCTAACATAAATGCAGGGGCAGCAGCCTTTTATAGAGTGGAAGGAGGCCATAAATATGAACCGGACATCAACTATTTGCATAATGGTAAATACAAGGATATGAAAGGGGATAAAAACTATTACGAGATGTAGAATTATCAATTAAACAGGGGAGGAAAAACAAATCCTTTCCTTACTAACAGGAGCTTATGCGCCTATTATCAGTAAAATAATATAACCGGAATTTTAACCATCTATTTGGTTAAAGTTCCGGTTTCACTATTTCCACCAAATATCATCAATTAAAATAATACAAAAACACAACACTTATCACCTACAAAACAACACCAAACAATAACAATACACCATTTGCCAATAACTCATCATTTATTTATTATACCAAATCATTACTTTTACTCCGCAAAAACAAACTATATTTCAATAAAGAAAATATGTTTACTTTACCTTAGGAATTACATATGAAAAAGCATATTGTGATACTGATAGCCCCAAAAGATTACAGTATCAAATACAAGATACGCCCACCACCGTCAAAGAATCTCTATTTAGTATTATATATTCAGAAAAAATGATCTATTAATTATTGTCACTTGGAGGAAATAGATATTCCTTAAAGAATGATTCAAGACGTAAGGATTTAAATCTGCATACGGAACTCGCTTTCTTAATATTGACCTTCAAAGAACAAATAATTTTGAGATTAGACTGTTTGAGTTTAGTAATGCCCTAAATCACACTCGTTGTGCATTTTCTCATCCCCCCTCAACTAAAAAGGAACAGAGGTATACAGTCCAAGTGACTTCAACAAAAAATAAATATGAAATACTTAATGATAACGTCACTATTTGTCTCTATTATAGATGCAAATATCTTTCACCAGTCTCACTTCTTCTTACTACTTACAGCCGGAGGAATTTCATTATATTGGCTCTTATCTCATTTTCTTACCCTCCATAAGGAAATCAAAATCTTAAAAGAAGAGCACCAATATTTCATGGATTCTTTTCAAAGCATTCGCAACCCTATCACACTCGTTCATACCCCTCTAAGAGCTGCTTGTGATGATAGTTGCCCCGAAGACATAAAGAAAATGTTATCACTAGTCATTCGTAATATAGACTGTCTTGATGAACACCTAACCAAATTAATGAATCTGCGACATCTGCTTATCTACTCCAAACAGATGGATATTGCCGAATATGAACTGGGAAACTTCATTAATAACAGAGTCCATTCATTGAAAAATTTCGCTACGGACAAGCGGATTAAGTTAGAAATAAAAACAGAGTTTAATTATGCCAGCGTTTGGTTCGATCAAAGTAAAATCTCTCCCATCATTGATAAATTCATAAAAAACGCAATAGAACATTCGAAACCTGAAGATAAAAGGATTATCTTTTCAATTTCTTCTAATTCCGAACACTGGGAACTTAAAACGTTCGATGCCAACAAGGGCAAATTGCTAACATGTTATAGGCGCCAAAAGTATCACTTGATTAAACCTAAACATAAATCAGAGTTCAAATATGCATTTGCCAAAAGTGTACTCTGCAAAAAATTAATGAAACTATGTGATGGGAATATTCTTATCAATCATTCAACCCACACTGTCTCACTAAGATTTCCTACAACAAATTCAGAAAGAAAGGTATCCGGATATAATATCATACACTCCGCAAAAAAGTCGGAAGAAAGAAAGACTGATACTTCATTGGGTAAGATTGCTCATAAAAAAAGTTCAATCAAGCCTACTGTTGTTCTCGCTGACAGTAATGAAGAATTCAAGTCTTATTTGGAAGAATGTTTATCAAAGGATTTTGATGTGAAAAGTTTCGGGAATGGCTCTGAAGCTTTAGAATGTATAAAAGAGAAATATCCTGATTTAGTGATTTGCGACCTTATGCTGCATGGAATGTATGGCTATGAACTGTCATCAAGACTAAAGACATCAGGAGAAACATCCGTTATTCCTATCATCCTTTACGGTTCACGTATAGATATAGGACAACGCAACAAAAGAGAAAGTTCTCTGGCCGACATCTTTTTATATGTGCCTTTCCACATCGAAGATTTAAAGATAGAAATGAATGTACTTATCAAAAACAACCGTTCTCTAAGAAGATCATTCTTGCAGACAGTTTTCGGAAAGCAGTTCTTGGAAAAGGAAGAAGAGAAAGTTTTAGATGATAGTAATTACACATTCATCAATCAAGTAAAAGAATTTATTCTAAAAAATATAGATAAGGAAAATCTGACGATAGATGAAATTGCCTCTGAACTGTATATGAGCAGAACTGCTTTCTTTAATAAATGGAAAGCACTGACGGGAGAAGCACCGAAGTATTTTATTTATCGTATTCGTATGGAAAAAGCACGTGAGTTATTGGAGAGTGGAAAATACTCTGTCCAGGTTATTCCTGAAATGATTGGATTGAAAAATCTTAAGAATTTCCGCCATAAATACAAAGAGTATTTCGGGATAACTCCAAGCAAGTCCATTACGAAAAAGCTATAAAATAAAAAGAATATTTTATAATTGAAGATCCCATGAACAGGGATCTTCATGGCAATACTCATATAAAAAAATATTCTATTTTTATTTCCTTATGCAGTATTTCACAAGTACCGGCATTTACTTTATGTACGTACACCTTAATTTTGAAATTAATAATCTAATTTAAAACAGTATGAAAATTATAACTGAAATAAAAAAAGCTTGTTGTTTTAATCGTTTTGCTTTCTTAGTAATGTCATTAGGCCTGATAGCCACTTTTACAGCATGTAGTAGTGATAACGATTCTGATATTCCCGTATATTCACTTAAAGATGTGGAAGGTAATTATTCCGGTAATATGCTGACAGAAACTGCTCCATCCGTCAATCCACAAAACTATTCCTTCAAAGAAGAACAGCCGCAAGGAGCCACAGTTACCGCTGAAGTAAAAGACAATCAGATTATGATAAAAAAACTTCCGGTTGACGATCTGATTAAAAGTATTGTCGGTGAAGAAATAGGCGAAATTATCATTGAGACTTTGGGTGATATCAATTACAACATTCCTTATACTGCAGCCTTTAATGATGATAGCAAAGGCTCCATTCTACTTCAATTAAAACCTGAACCTTTGGAAATAAAATACACGATCCCTACCCAAGTACAAACAGAGGGAGAGGAAGCTCCTCAAATTACTGTAAAAGTAACTATAGAAGCGGAAGAAAAGGGTCAATATACATATAAAGATAAAAAACTCACCTTTGTAATCAAAGCCACCCAAGTGGAAGTAGAAGGAGAGCCGCTTGAAAACTTTTCGGTTACCACATTCAGTTTCGACATGGTCAAAAAGTAACTGATCGGATAAACTTTCCCAACGTATTTTCATTATGATGGGAATTACCTCCAAAAAGAGTATGCCTGCACACAGCGCGCATACTCTTTTTTTATACCTTTGTGAAATAACCAACGATATGAAAATGACTACAACTGAAAATATCCGGAAAGAATTACAAACATTAGCAGATTCCAAATATCAGGAATTTCATTCTTCCCTCCTCCCGGGAGCAAACAACATTCTCGGCGTACGCATCCCCCAACTGCGGACAATGGCCAAAGAAATTATTAAGAAAGAAGACTGGCGTACATTTGTCGAATCAACCGATACGATTTATTATGAAGAAACAATGCTTCAGGGAATGATTATCGGACTGGCAAAAATGGAACTTGAAGAACAAATGAAATACGTAACGATGTTCATTCCCCGTATAGATAATTGGGCTGTATGCGACATATTCTGCAGTGAACTGAAAACTTCTGTGAAAAAAGGAAAAGAAAACGTATGGCAATTTATCCAACCCTATCTGAAATCCTCTAAAGAATTTGAAATACGTTTCGGAATTGTGATGCTTTTCCATTATGTAGATGACGCGCATATCGATTCGTTACTGAAATATGCCGACTCATTCAATCATGATGCATATTATGCACGCATGGCTATGGCATGGATGATATCATTGTGTTTTATCAAATTTCCCCAAAAGACAATGGAGTATCTGAAACATAGCACACTGGATAACTGGACTTACAACAAGGCACTGCAAAAAACAATTGAGTCATTCCGGGTAGATAAGGACACCAAGGACATTCTCCGAGAAATGAAAAGACGATAAATACCAAGCACGGCGAACATCCTGCCATCAGCATTCTGTTCACCGTGCTTCTTATTTCTTACCGTAGATACCGCTTTTATTTTCCACCTAATTTATTTTTTGTTTGCAATCCGGAGAAACACTAATTCCTCCTGACCTTTTTCCTTCTGCTTCTACGTCTTTGTTGTTTCTGACGATTATAACGCTGCCACTTCTTATAAATCATCCAACCACTCATCAATGCAACAACGACGAAAATAAGAATAGTGATACCCACTCCCAAATTATCTCCTTTAATACGCGACCAAATATCAAGAACTTCTTTTGTCTTATCGCCAAAATCACGAATCATGGCACATCGTTCCACCACCTTACGATCCGGATATTGTATTTTATCAATCTGCACCCGGTCCGAAAAAGTAACTTAAATCGGAATAATAATGAAGAGTGGTGTCTATCTTCTCTTCCAGTATTTCGGGAGTAGCTATGGAACTTACATATCCGCAGAAATCCATATTCCGCAAGGCTATATCCGGACGACACATAAAGTTGATAAAATAACTGGCCGCTTCCGGATTCCTGGCATATTTCGGGATCACCCAACCATCATACCAAATATTACTTCCTTCTTCGGGAACTTCATAATCCAAATCCACTCCTACCGCATTGGCCTCTTCAATCGCCCAGATTGCATCACCGCTCCAAGTCATATTCAGCCAAGCTTTATTTTTCGTCATCATTTCCTTGCCAAAGTCCGCTTCCCAGCCAGCAATGTTCGGTTTCAAGGCTTTTAAGTATTTTTCAGCCAACTCCATCGCACGTGGAGAATAGTCGTTCATCAACTCTTCCACTGTTACCGTTCCCTCCTTCAGTTCCTTTGCATGCGCATAAATCACGGCTGTTCCATAAGCATCACGATAACTATCCTTCATCAGGATCTTTCCGGCATACTTTTTATTCCAAAGGCAATCCCAGGACAGGGCTACCGAATCGGGCACATAAGCCCGGTTATACAGAATACCTGCCGTCCCCCACATATAACATACAGCATAGCGGCTGGCTTTTTCACCCGGCTGACTCAATTTATTAATCTGCTTACGAATAAATGGAGCCACATTATTCATGTAATTGGGAGAATGTGCGAAATTCGTGTCGATAGGTAGCAACAAATGCTTCTTCAGCATACGCTCGATGATGTATTCCGAAGGACAAACAACATCAAAATCTTCATGCCCCTTTTCAATTTTCGTCAACATGATTTCGTTGATATCGAATGTCTGGTAAACGATACGGATATTCTCACCGGTCTGTTCTTTATAATATGCCTGGAAATCCTCAAGCACACCTTCGCCGATGTAATCCGCCCAGTTGTAGATTTTAAGAACCCGCTCACGAGGTTCACCGGAATTATAACACCCGGTCAAAGCCAATAAGAGCAGGATAGCAGGAATTATTCTTTTCATATTATTTACGTAGTAGCACATTTGATAGTCTATTAATCTTTTTTCTTCGTTTTTCCTGCCCGGTAATTGATTACAACCAATAACGCCAGTACCACGACAAAAATGATAGCCGAAAGCGGGCGAAGTTCCGGGGTCAAACCTCCCTTGCGGGCATCGGCGTAGATATAAGTAGAAAGCGTTTCCAAACCTTGATTACCGATAGTGAATACAGTTACGGCAAAATCATCAATGGATAGTGTCAGTGCAAGCATAAAGCCGCTAATCATTCCCGGACGAATCTCCGGAATTATGACTTTCCACAAGGCCTGCATAGGAGTAGCTCCTAAATCGAGGGCAGCTTCATAAATATTCGGATTCATCTGCTTCAAACGGGGCAATACACTTAAAACAACGTACGGGGTACAAAAAGTAATATGAGCAAGCACTACGGTTGTGTAGCCTTGTGTGATCCCCAGAGATACAAACAAAAGGAACAAGGATATACCGGTGATAATATCACCATTCAGAATAGGAATGCTGTTCACAAATCCGATCGCTTTGCGTGAACGGGCTTTCAGATTGAATATACCGATAGCAGCGATGCTTCCTAATAACGTAGATGCTGTTGCAGCCAGTAGAGCGATAGTGATCGTATTAATCAATGCATTCATCAAAGAATGATGAGCACCGGTAGTGAATAACGAAGAATAAAGTTTGGTAGAAAATCCCGTCCAGTTACCCAACACTTTCGCCTCTGTAAATGAGTAGATCACAATAATCACGATCGGAGAATAAAGCAAGAGCAGCAATATCCACAAATAAGTCTGTGCAAATATCTTCTTTACCATAGCCCGCCTCCTTCATTTGAGTTTTCCTTATCATCGGTGCTGAACAGGGAAGTAGCAGCTATCAATAGCAACATAATGAGCGAAAGTGCCGCTCCATAGTTCCACATACTGTTATTGATATTTTCCTGAATCGTCGTACCAAAGAGTTTGATGTTATTCATCGTCAGCAACTCGGCAATGGCAAATGTCGATATAGTCGGCATGAACACCATCATGATACCACTCATCACCCCCGGCATGGAAAGCGGAAGGACTGCTTTCAGAAAGACTTGCACAGGATTGGCTCCCAAGTCTTGCGCCGCCTCGATATAGCTATGATCCATCTTCTGCAAAGTATTGTAGATAGGATAAATCATGAAAGGGATAAAGTTGTATACCATACCGAATATCAACGCTCCCTCGCCCAACGGCACACTGAAAAAGTCGAATAAGGCAACAGTGGCAAGGGTACGCACCAGAATATTTACCCACATCGGCAAAATAAACAGTACGACCATCGTCTTGGAACGGTTCAGCTTGCTGTTACTCAATATCCAGGCAGCAGGATAACCCAATAAAATACAAACAAGGGTGGTAATAATGGCAATACCAATCGAATAGACAAAGGTATTGATTGCTTCGGGATGTTCGAAGAACTTCTGAAAATTGGCGAGTGTCAAATGGCCGCTATCATCGGTAAAGGCATATACGACAATTAAGAACAACGGTATAATCACAAAGATCGCCGAAAAAATAATGTAAGGGAGAGTCCAACTCTTACGTGATGACAAAAAGACTATAAACCTCTTATTCACTTCCTTTCCTGTTAATCGGTTATTTTAACTATACGAATAGCATCTGGAGGGATGGTAATACCTACACGGTCACCGTCATCCCATACATCGTTCGTATCTACAAATACATTCTCGTCCCAATCTGACAATACAGTCAGATGATAATGGTCACCCTTGTAAAGGATGAATTTCACCTCGCCCGTCAGCGTTCCGTCTTCTTCATTATCCTGAAGAATCACTTTTTCAAAGTCTACTTCCACTTTGACATTCGTATCGAAAGCGATTCCTTCCACCGGAACACATTCAAAGTTACAGCCCAGGAATTCCACATGAGTAGCATCCAGCAATTTTCCTTCGAATGTATTGCAAACACGCTCTTTCTTCATAATATGAATATCGAAAGGCTTCACCAACAGACCGACTTCAGCCCCTACTTCAAAATGATGGTAATCCTGCACCAAGAATTCATATCCGCCGCACAACACCGTCATTTCATAATGCACTCCTTTAAAAATAGAAGTCTCTACCACTCCTACTAACTGTGCCATTTCCGAAACGGGGAAAATATAAAGATCCTCCGGACGAATGACTACGTCCACCGGAACATTCTCGCCAAATCCTTCATCCACACATTCAAACTCCGTACCGCAAAAACGTACGAGTTTATCATGAATCATGGTACCGTTGAGGATATTGCTTTCTCCGATAAAGTCCGCAACAAAAGCATTGATAGGTTCATTATAAATATCAATCGGCGTACCGATCTGCTGAATCTTTCCTTCACTCATCACGACAATCGTGTCACTTAACGTAAGTGCCTCCTCCTGATCGTGAGTGACGTACACAAACGTGATTCCCAAAGATTTATGCATTTCTTTGAGCTCCATTTGCATATCCTTACGCATTTTCAGATCGAGCGCTGCCAGCGGTTCATCCAACAACAACACTTCCGGCTCATTCACGATGGCGCGGGCAATAGCTACACGTTGTTGCTGACCACCGGAAAGAGAATCCACATCGCGGTATTCATAATCCGTCATGCCTACCATTTTCAAAGCAGCTTTCACCTTCTTCTCAATGGTCTGTTTCGGTGTTTTTTTCAGTTTCAGGCCGAAAGCGATATTATCATACACATTCAAGTGCGGGAACAAGGCATATTTCTGGAATACCGTATTCACCGGACGCTTATGGGGAGGAGTTTGTGTTATTTCCATCCCCGAAATTCGGATTTCGCCTTCCGAAGCTGTCTGAAAACCAGCAATGAGACGCAACAACGTGGTTTTACCGCAACCGGAAGGACCAAGGATAGTCACAAACTCGCCCTTTTTCACGTTCAGAGTCACATCATCCAATGCTGTTTTATCGCCAAAGTACTTCGATACATGGCTCACCTCAATGATGGATTTATCTTCTTGCATATTCATACTAAAGTTTGGGCTGCAAAGGTACACATTTCTGCGGTTTCCACCTACGTGTTAATCTAATATAACAGTGTTTTTCGATGCCCGACAGAAAAAAAATCTATCTTTGCATAAATATTTATTCACCAATTTTACAAAAGCATGAAAAAGTTTACTTATTTAGTTATTGCAACGGCAGCGTTAAGCATGGTAGCTTGTACTGGCGGAAACAAAGCCGGATACACTATTACAGGTACAGTAGAAGGTGCAAGCGATGGTGACACCGTTTATCTTCAGGAAGCCAATGGTAGAAATCTGACCAAACTAGATACAGCCGTTATCACCAAAGGTACTTTTACCTTTGAAGGCACACAAGATTCTGTGGTTAGCCGTTATGTCACTTGTGAAGTGAACGGAGAACCGTTGATGATCGACTTCTTCCTGGAAAACGGAAAAATCAACGTTGCCCTGACCAAGGATAATGACGCTGTTACCGGTACTCCCAACAACGATGCATACCAGGAAATCAGAGCTCAAATCAATGACATCAGCAAAAAAATGAATGCCATTTATGAGGCAATGGGTAATACATCTTTAAGTGATGAGCAGAAAGAGGCCAAACAAAAAGAAGGTGCTCAGCTGGAAGAACAATATGACAAAGCAATCAAAGAAGGCGTACAAAAGAATATCACCAACCCGGTTGGAGTATTCTTGTTTAAACAAACTTTCTACAATAACTCTACGGACGAAAATGAGGCTTTGTTGCAACAAATTCCTGCTAATTTCCAGAATGACGAAACAATCGTAAGAATCAAAGAGATGACTGACAAGCAGAAAAAGACTGCTGTAGGTACTCAATTTGTTGATTTCGAAATGCAGACTCCGGAAGGAAAGACAGTGAAATTGTCTGATTATGTAGGCAAAGGAAAAGTAGTATTGGTTGACTTCTGGGCTAGCTGGTGCGGTCCTTGCCGTCGCGAAATGCCTAACCTGGTAGAAACATACGCTAAGTACAAAGGCAAAAACTTCGAAATCGTAGGTGTATCTCTCGATCAGGATGGTGCTGCATGGAAAGAAGCAATCAAGAAGCTAGACATGACTTGGCCGCAAATGTCCGACCTGAAATTCTGGCAAAGTGAAGGTGCACAGCTTTATGCTGTAAACAGCATTCCTCACACTGTATTGATCGACGGTAGCGGTAAGATTATTGCTCGCGGTCTGCACGGAGAAGAACTTCAAGCTAAAATTGCAGAAGCTGTAAAATAACAAATCCAAAGAAAGGCTTTTCCAAAGGCCTTGAAATTTATACAAGACTGTCTCAAATAGAAAATGAGACAGTCTTTTTTATTTGCGAGACTTTACGCCTCACTCTCCAAACAGATAAAAAATTCAGCCCCTGTCATTCTCAAAGAATACAGGGGCTGAATGTATGTATGAAAGTGAGGGAAATATACTCCCCTACTTTTACTCAAGCAATTAGATAAACCAACGTACGTAGCAGAAGTCCTGACGGTGTGGAAGTTCCGGATTCTTCGGGAACATACGGTAAGACACCTTGAAACTACCTGCATTTGACAAGCTGTGTTTAACCTGGAATGTATACAAGTCGCCTTCTTTCTTGACTACACTGAACGGTTCTACAGAATAAACATGTTGTTTTCCGTCTGCAGTTGTGTAAGTAGTAACCAATTCAAGTCCCACTGCATCATTCAAGCCTTTTTCATCGATAACGTAAGTAATAGTATATTCTTTTCCGCTTTCGATATCACCATTCTTCAGCTCTTCTACCTTGTCACAAGATACGATTTCAATAGAATCCCATTTAGCAACCACATCTTCTTTCCAAGCTGCGATTTCTTTTGCTTTTGCATTATCGTTAGCAGCCAAAGTCTGGAAACGTTTTGCCAGTTTGCAATAGAACTTGCTATAGTAATCATCCAACTGACGCTTCATGGTATAATGAGGAGCAATCTGTGCGATAGAATTCTTCACCACTTTGATCCAGCCTTCAGAATATCCCTTCTTATTACGTGCATAATACAACGGAAGGATTTCAGTTTCAAGAATACTGTAAATAGTAGCAGCATCCAGCTGATCCTGATGTTCCTGATTCTGGTAAGTACGTTTTTCAGTCAACGCCCAACCTGCACCTTCACGGTAACCTTCCAGCCACCATCCGTCTAATACGGAGAAATTGACAACACCGTTCATCAAAGCTTTTTCACCAGATGTACCGGATGCTTCCAACGGACGAGTCGGAGTATTCAACCAGATATCAACGCCGGAAACCAGACGACGAGCCAGTTGCATATCGTAATTCTCGAGGAAGATAATCTTACCCAGGAATTCCGGACGACGAGAGATTTCAATGATACGCTTAATCAAGCCCTGGCCTGCTCCATCGTGCGGGTGAGCTTTACCTGTAAACAGGAATTGTACCGGATAATCAGGATTGTTCACGATCTTAGAAAGACGATCCAAGTCGGTGAACAGCAAGTGTGCACGTTTGTAAGTAGCAAAACGACGGCCGAAACCAATCAGCAATGCGTTCGGATTGATCTTATCCATCAGTGAAACGATACGAGAAGGATCTCCCTGGTTCTTCAACCATGTATCGCGGAATGACTTACGGATATAGTCAACCAACTTATTCTTCATAGTCATACGAGTCTTCCAAATCTCTTCATCGGGCACATTGTAGATAGCTTCCCAAATCTTAGGATTAGACTGATCGAACCAGAAGTTTTCGTTGAAATATTTAAAGTATAATTCTTTCCATTCTGTTGCACTCCAAGTTGGGAAGTGAACACCATTCGTTACATATCCTACGTGGCTTTCTTCCGGGAAATAACCTTTCCAGATAGAAGAGAACATTTCTTGAGAAACTTTTCCGTGCAGCCAGCTTACACCGTTCACTTCCTGTGAAGTGTTACAAGCAAAAACAGACATACAGAAACGTTCGCCCTTGTCGCCCGGATTGTTACGTCCTAGATCCATCAAGTCATCCCATGAGATACCCATTCTGGAAGGATAACCACCCATATATTTGCCGAACAAACCTTCGTCAAAATAGTCGTGACCTGCAGGCACCGGAGTATGAACAGTATAAAGAGAAGAAGCGCGAACCAACTCAATAGCCTGGTCGAAAGTCAATCCAGTAGCTACATAGTCGCAGATACGCTGAACATTAATCAATGCAGCATGTCCTTCATTACAGTGATAAACATCTTTCTTGATACCCAGAGCTTTCAGAGTCAGGATACCACCGATACCCAACAAGATTTCCTGTTTCAAACGGTTTTCCCAGTCACCACCATAAAGCTGGTGAGTGATAGGACGGTCGAATTCGCTGTTCATTTCATTATCCGTATCAAGCAGATACAAAGAAATACGTCCAACATTCACACGCCATACGTTTGCATGAACAAAATAATCAAGATAAGGAACGTCAACTATCAACGGCTGACCATTGGCATCCATTACGCGTTCAATAGGAAGTTGACCGAAGTTCTGTGCCTCGTAGTTGGCAATCTGCTGTCCATCCATAGACAACGTTTGAGTAAAGTAGCCGTAACGATACAAGAAACCTACCGCACACAAATCAACATTGCTGTCGGAAGCCTCTTTCAGATAGTCACCAGCCAATACGCCCAGACCACCGGAATATATTTTCAGGACGCTGCTCAAGCCATATTCCATGCTGAAATAAGCTATAGATGGGCGTTGCTCATCCGGCTTCACATCCATGTAATCTCTGAATTTCGTATAAACTTCATTCATTCTTCTTAGAATCACCTTGTCTTTTGCCAGCGCTTCCAGCTTCTCATAGCTCATACGTTCCAACAACAGTACTGGATTCTGTCCACATTCTTTCCAAAGTTCCGGATCTAGATCTCTAAACAGTTCAGTCGCTTCAAAATTCCATGCCCACCAAATGTTGCGTGCGATTTCAGACAACTTCTCCAACTCTTCCGGTATACGTGATTTCACAGTAACCTCTTTCCAGTTGGGAGTATTCACATTACTAACTTTGATTTTCATAATGTTTTCGTTTACTTATTGATAAATAATTTCTTTCTTAACTCAACTGACGTATCCTTGCCTTACGCAAAGCGATATCATAAGCTTCATAATAATATTGTATAAAGTGCTTCCATAAAGCCTGCTCTGCAACTTCAGCAGCACGCTTACGGATTTCCTTCACCTCTTTATCAGTCTTATCCGCAAACAACGTAATCGTATCTTTGATACCATCCGCCACTTCCGAATAATTATAGTCCGAACGATGCAGCACTTCCACTCCATCATTAATGCCATGCTGGTTCTTCAGGCTGTTTACCCAAAGTCCGAATCCTGCCAGATCCGTAGTGATTGTCGGCACATGGAAAGCTACACTTTCCAGCGGAGTATATCCCCACGGTTCGTAATAAGAAGCATAGACACTCAAATCCTGCCCCAGCAATATATCATAATATTCTTTATTCATGATACCATCACGACCATCCAGATAACAAGGAACAAAAATCACCTTTACCTTATCTTCCGGACGATTGCCCATTCCCAGATATTTCAACATGTCCAACACCTGGTCATGAGTCATATTATGCAGCCAATGAGTGATAAACGGTACTTCGAGGGGAGTGTCGAACTTATCTTTGCTCTTCAAACGTGCCTGCAAATCCTCGCGAGGCTCTCCCACCCAACCGGGTACATTGATGAATGCCAACACATTCTTATGTAGTTTCTTATCCCTGTTCAAGCGGTTTAATGATTCCAAAAAAACATCAATACCTTTATTCTTAAACTCATATCGCCCACTGGTTCCGACAATTAACGTATCATCACCCAGATTTGTTCCCAATAATTTATTGGCAACACTAAGCATCAAGGTACGTGCGCGCTTACGCTTGCCGGTAAACGTGCTTCCTTTCGGCACAAAATCATCTTCAAAACCGTTCATCAGAACAACATCTGCCGGTTTATCCAGTAATTCCTTGCATTCATTATTGGTTATTTCACTCACCGTAGTAAAACAGTCTACATAATGTGCAGTCTGTTTCTCAATCGAGTGTTTCGATTGCATGTTCAGTTCCTGTGCCATCTGGTCGCCATTATAAGCAAACAGATAGTCATACAACGGCTTATTATTGCCGGCAATGGAACGACCGATAGACGTAGCATGGGTCGTAAAAATAGTAGCAACCTCCGGCACAGCTTCCTGTACATAAAGTGCTCCCATTCCAGTCATCCATTCATGTGCCTGATATACCACCTTATCCGTTTCCGTCAGGTTGTAGCGATAGAAACTCTCCACCACTCTTCCTGCGGCATAGGAAAACATAGAAGCCTCGTCGTAATCGCCATAGGCGTGCAACGAATCTACTTGATAACGATTCCACATTTCTGTGTATATATCGTCTTTCTTTTCAAAAAAAGGTTGGAAATCAACAAGAATGACTATGGGTTCACCGGGGATATTCCATCGTCCCACACGGACAGAAAGTTCGTCTTTCTCAAGCGCATGCTCTTTCCAGGCAGCACATAGGTTATCCGACTCGATGAATAGAGGGTTCTCCTTTCCTTGCCACACATCAGGACCTATGAAGAAAATTCTGTCGCGGAATTTTTCCTGTAATGTATTTGCCCGTGTCGACAAGACGGTATATATCCCTCCCACTTTATTACATACTTCCCAGCTGGACTCGAAGATATAATCGGGGGTTAATAAATCTTTTACCATATAATATATTAAAACTCTTTTTAGTATGCGAGTGCAAAAGTACACATTATTCTTTGAAAAATAATACTTTATACAAAAAATATGAGTTAAGAAGAGGAAAGAAACGTTGTCTAACAATGAAAAAAGAATATCCCCTTGCACATGCAAAGCAGCATGTACAAGGGGATTGAAAGTCCTTTATAGGAAATATTCTTGCTAAAAATTATGCAACGAGTGCGCTACCAATCAAGAAGGTTGCAGCCAAAGCAACGATTGCATAGAGTTCGGGGAATACGGCAAGAATCAACGTATTGCTAAATACATTGTGTCCCTGTCCGATTGCTGCGATACCGTTTGCACAAACTTGTCCCTGACGGATAGCGGAGAATAAAGCAACCAATCCCAGAGCAATACCTGCACCAAGCACTGCTGATGCCTGGATAGGTGTAATTTCAGGAGTCAAAATACCGAAGATTGTCTGAAACATGAAATAACCTGCAAAACCATAAAGACCCTGTGTACCCGGAAGAGCTGTCAATACCAGGAAGTTACCGAATGCACTATCATTCTTCTTCAATGCTCCGATAGCAGCATTACCTGCAATAGTTACTCCGTAAGCACTACCGATGCCCGACAAACCAACCATAATCGCGATGCCAATGTAGGCGATAAACAAATTCATTTCCATAATCTTATTCTATTTTTTATTGTTTAATTCTTAAAATATTAATTCTCAATTTCTAATTCTTAATCTTCAAATTTTCAATTTCTGAACGGTTTGTACTCTTTACCGCCTCCTTCATATCCGGAGTTCTTAAAGAACTCAACGAACGTCAGACGCATCGGGTGAACCATTGCACCCAGCACATTCATAAAGATATTGATGGCATGACCGATAACGAAAATCAGTACCATAACAATCGGGCCTGCTATTACATTATCCGGACTCATACCTACTGCCAGGCTGTTGAATACTCCCGCCAAAATACCTCCGGAAAGTCCGAGGGCAAACAGACGAACGTAAGACAATACATCGCCAAGCAAACCGGTGACCATATTATATGAATCCCATAATCCCAGTCCGATATTCAGGAAAACATTCTTTCCCGGACTGTTATAAAGGAAGATCATAGCAGCCGAAACACCCAGAATAACCAAATGCACTGTACTTCCCATCGGCATTACCTCCGGCAACAAAGCCGAAACTGCCATGGAAACCAGCAGGATGATCCATCCGATAGTTGCCACTGCATATTTGAAACCAAACTGAATAGTCTGATTCACCGCCTTCAACACCATACCGAATAGTATCTGAATAGCTCCCAATATCAACGATAATTGGAACATATCATTGTTATCCATCAAGACGGCATGTTTCAGACGTTGAACAATCGGCCAGTTCAAATCGTAGATATTCGCTCCGAAGAACGTACCTGTCAGCAAACCGCAGAAGAATGTTGAAGCAGCCAATACCTGTATCAATGAAATGATCGACTTCATTGACGGAGTCACTTTCTTCGCCATCAACCGATAGGCCGTAGCTCCCAGAAACAGGAACACCCCATATCCGGAATCTCCCAGACAAAGTCCGAAAAAGACCATAAAGAACGGGGCAAAGAACGGAGTCAAGTCCAATTCATTATACTTCGGAAGCATATACAACTTACAGATCGGTTCGAACCAGGCAAAGAATCCCTTATTATTCAATCGAATAGGAACATTATCGCCCGGCATCGGATCGGTAATCTCATAATATACATGTGCGTCATTCAAGTAAGCCTCTATTTCCACTTGACTGAATGCAGGTGCCCATCCTTCAATTAACATCAGTTTGTCACCGGCAGTCTGTTCGGAACTTAACACCACCTTAGAGAACTCAATCTGGCTTTGCAACTCTTTCAGAGCAGCCTTCAAGGAAGGAATTTCTGTTTCGGAAAACGTAACCAGCTTCTTTTCATTCTCTTCAACGGCCTGTTCGGTCGTATTGTAAAGCGTTTCAAGGTGTGCCAAAGAGTATGCAGGTAATTTCGCCTGTTCTACATCCAAATCCACTTCCTGCCCGCCTTTCGTCAGAGTCACGAAGAATACTTTAGAAGAGATACGGTTCACAATCATTGCATTGTATTCCGTTTCCCACTCTTCCTTGTAATTTCCTTCCGAACAGCTATAAAAACCGATTACATAACCGGCATTTTTCAGCTTCTGAACATTATCCGGTTCAAAGTTACCCCAGGCTTCCAGCGCTTCTTTCTCTTTGGCATAGCTTTGCAACTGCTGCGACAGCTTTCCATGCTCTGTTTGCAGGGCATCCACTTCGTCCAGCACTTGTATACCACGGGCAGCCGTTCCACCTTCCGTAGCAATTACAGCATTCTTTTCATGCTTCTGATTCTGAAGCAACTTCAAGGTAGCCGCCAAGCGATTGGAAAGACGAATATTCTCCTGCAACTCCGTGTTATCAGCAGCCCCCTGTTGTTTCTCCACAATATGGACTACCCCAAGTTCACGCAGACTGTTCAGGAATTCTTCATACTCTTTGTGATAAACCAGGAATGTGAGTTTCTTCATTTTTGTAATCATGCCTCTACCTCCTTCCTTTTTTCTTGATGGGACTTCATGATCTTTTGCGAAGATTTCGACAAGTTTTCTTCATCTTCCATGAATCGTTTGATCTTTCGTAATGCATCCTGATAACCCGGTATCTGCACCTTCTCAAAAAGGTTCACCTTTTGAGTGGTCTTTTTCCTTGCATGTTCTAACAAGTTCAGCTTGGCGAGCATAAATTCACGTTCAATTGCCGTATGAGCCAGCTCTTCCAATAGATGGATACCGTCGGCATACCATTTGGGAGCATTAAACATACTGTACGGACGTATCTCGAATTCTACATTCTCGAGCAACGGTACGCGCACACCCGCAATCTTTTTCACGCCAAGATGAACATCATTCACCTTTATTAATGAAGCGTCAAACTCATTCCAAAGGGCGAACATGGCTTCATAGGCTTGAATTTGTTGTTCGAGCCTATCCTCCAGATCGGCAGCTTCCGTTTTACAGCGTTTCACTTCCATGCGGAGGGCGCTTTCCTTATTCTTAATGATAGGAAGCGTACGCACCCGCACTTTCAGTTGCTTTTCGAGCTGCTGAAGAGAGGTTTTGTTATATTGAAACTTTATAGCCATCTCGTTGATTTACTAATTTAACAATTTACGACCAGACGATTGAAATTACTTCTTATAAACATATATAATCCGTCCACTATCATCCTAATAGCAAATCGTCTAATTGTCTAATTATTTTGTTTCGGCCAGTATTGATCCACCAAGTCTTTCTTGATATTCACTTCTTCCGGACGGAAATATTTACCGAACAAGCCCCAGGCAACGTCCAGCATTTCAGTAGTATCAAGATTGACATCAATAGCCAACAACTGATTGGAATAGTCCTTCGCAAAAGCCAACGTACGTTCGTCGTAGTTGGTCAGGTCGAAACCATTTTCCATCTTCGTCTTAGCGTTAGCGGCATCGGCATACAGACGTACAGCGGCATTCATCACTTGCGGATGGTCCTTACGTGTCTTCTTACCGGTTACCAGCTGTTTCAAACGGGACAATGAACGGAACGGGTCAACAATTACCTTACCGATATCACTATCACGACGCAGGAACAACTGACCTTCAGTGATGTAACCCGTATTATCAGGTACAGCATGCGTAATATCTCCACCAGACAAAGTAGTCACCGCAATAATAGTGATTGAACCACCGGAAGGGAACTGCACCGCCTTTTCGTAAATCTTTGCCAAATCCGAATAAAGCGATCCCGGCATAGAGTCTTTCGAAGGAATCTGGTCCATACGGTTAGATACGATTGCCAACGCATCCGCATAGCTCGTCATATCCGTCAATAGCACCAGCACTTTCTCATTATTATTTACTGCAAAATACTCTGCAGCAGTCAATGCCATGTCCGGAATCAACAAACGTTCTACCGGAGGATTTTCGGTCGTATTCATGAAACTCACGATACGGTCCAGCGCACCTGCATTAGAGAACACATTCTTAAAGTACAGGTAGTCGTCATTCGTCATACCCATACCTCCGAGGATAATCTTATCCGTTTCAGCACGTAAGGCTACATTTGCCATTACCTGATTAAAAGGCTGGTCGGGGTCGGCAAAGAACGGAATCTTCTGACCCGATACCAGTGTATTGTTCAAGTCGATACCGGCAATACCCGTTGCAATCAGTTCCGACGGCTGTTTACGTCGAACCGGGTTCACAGACGGACCGCCAATTTCCACTTCCTGTCCTTCAATGTCCGGACCTCCATCAATCGGATCACCGAAAGCGTTGAAGAAACGTCCGGCCAGCTGCTCACTCACTTTCAATGTAGGCGATTTGCCGAGGAATACTACTTCGGCATTGGTCGGAATACCCTCCGTACCTTCAAATACCTGCAAAGTGACATCGTCACCGGCAATCTTAACCACCTGTGCCAGTTTACCGTCCACAGTGGCAAGCTCGTCATACCCTACTCCTGTCGCTTTCAGCGAACAAGTAGCCTTGGTAATCTGAGTAATCTTGGTATATATCTTTTGAAAAGCTTTTGTTGCCATCTTTGATAATTAAAATTATAAATTAAAGATTATGAATTGACACTTCTTTCGGCAATCAATTCCTTCAGTTGTTTCTGGAATCCTTCATACTGTTCCGATTTGAACTTCGAGTAGTTCATCTGCTTACAGACATTAATCATCTTCTTGAAGTAATCCATTACTTCGTTGAAGTTATCAAAGTCAAATTCCGTATGACAGATGTCGATTATCATGTTCAGAATATCTTCCTGACGTTCCATCGGAGTTACCGCATCAATTTCATCAAAAGCATCCTGTTGCAGAATAACAAAGTCAATCAATTCTGATTTCCAGAAAATCACATGATATTCTACCGGTACACCATCATCACCGAGGATATTGATCTGTTCGGCAATTTCCTTACCGCGCTGTAAACGGGTTTTCAGTTCGTTTACCTTTCCAATCCATTCATCGTTGATATGACCTTTGATATACTCCTCAAATTCCGGGTATTCGATATATTTTGAATAAGAATCAATCGGATTCACTGCCGGATAACGTTTCTTATCCGCACGATCCTGTTCCAAAGCATAAAAACAACGGGCTACTTTCTTCGTATTTTCAGTCACCGGCTCCTTCAAGTTACCACCCGCAGGAGATACCGTACCGATAAACGTAATAGAACCCGTTTCGTCATTACTTAGTTTTACATATCCCGCACGACCGTAGAAGTTGGAGATAATAGCCGAAATATCCATCGGGAAAGCATCCGGCCCAGGCAATTCTTCCATACGGTTGGACATCTCACGCAAAGCCTGTGCCCAACGGGAAGTAGAATCTGCCATCAACAAGACTTTCAATCCCATGGAACGGTAATATTCCGCCAGTGTCATTGCTGTATATACAGATGCTTCGCGGGCAGCTACCGGCATGTTGGAAGTATTCGCAATGATGATAGTACGTTCCATCAACTTACGTCCCGTATGCGGGTCTACCAGTTCGGGGAACTCGGTAAAGATTTCCACCACCTCATTGGCACGTTCACCACAAGCCGCAATGATAACGATATCCGCTTCCGCCTGTTTAGAGATAGCGTGCTGAAGCACTGTTTTACCAGTACCGAACGGACCGGGGATAAATCCTGTACCACCTTCCACAATCGGATTCAGCGTATCAATCACACGTACACCAGTCTCCAATAATTTGAAAGGACGCGGTTTCTCCTTATAATTCGTCATCGCACGTTTCACGGGCCATCTCTGAATCATAGTCACAGGAATATCATTTCCTTCTTCGTCTGTCAGGATGGCAATTGTATCTTCTATCTTATAATCACCTTCCGGCATGATTGTTTTTACGGTAGCCGTTCCTTTCATAGTGAACGGGGCCATAATTTTCAGCGGCTGGAAGTTTTCATCCACCTGTCCCAACCATGCAGAAGCCTGCACTTTGTCACCTACATTCGCTAAGGGTACGAAGTGCCATACACGTTCTTTATCCAACGGATATGTATATTGTCCTCTTTTCAGGAAAACTCCATCCATCTTGTCGAGGTCATTTTGCAGACCATCATAGTTTTTCGATAGCATACCCGGGCCTAATGTCACCTCAAGCATGTGTCCTGTAAATTCGGCTTCGGCGCCCACTTTCAGTCCACGTGTGCTTTCAAACACCTGGACATATACATGTGAACCTACAACCTTAATCACCTCCGCCATCAACTTATCACCACCGGTCGAGATATAACAAATCTCATTCTGAGCTACCGGTCCGTCAACGACGAGGGTCACCATGTTGGCAATAACGCCACTAACAGTTCCTTTTGTTGCCATATATTTTTTTTATTTTATTATCTGAATTCTGCAGGAATCTGCACTTCGTTCTTCAGCGATTCGATAATGCTTCTGAACAACTGATTACCTCTTTCCTTATCCAGTGAAATCCACCGTTCAATCATTTCCAGCTTCAGCAGGAAAGCGAAAATACGTTCGATAGTGAAATAGTCGAAGAAAATAGCATCCTCCATCCAATTCCACCGCAAAGCATCCAACTTCTTCTCACGCTCCACCAGTTCTGTAATCTCACTGATTTTCACTAATGATTCAAACACATCCACCTCACCGGACAATCCGAAATCGCGGGCACTCGATGTACGCAATGCTTCGCATACTTCCGTATTTCCCACAACGTTGGAAGCAATATCCCATTTGAATTTACGGCTAGTAAATGCAACAAGAATATTATTGATGTTCAGGTTGAATTCAAACCAGGCAGAAACGAACTTATTCCCACAGTTCATCGCATACTCATAATATAGAGCAGCCAGATGATCCTCGTGTAAAACCGTACTTTCAGCCGGAGTATTCAGATAATCAGTAATAAAAGTGGATAGATAGACCGGAAATTCTTTAGGACTGATTTCTCCGCCTTCTCTCAGAATAGAAATATATTCAGAGAGTTCGTCAGCAGAGTAGTTTCCCCGTTTGTCGATTTCCGCTTCTTTATCTTTGAGAAGTTTCAGCACATTTGCATTATCAAACTTCAGATAAAACAAGTCAATCAACTTCTGGTCTGAAGCAGACAATCCATCGTAGATTTCAGTTTTAAAATCGGCTACTGTATAGCTCAGTTTGCTGTCTTCCAGCGAAAGTTCCGGCAAACCTGCTACCAAGTAATAGTACTTACTACTCATAGTCGCTTCTTTTAAAATAGCATTTCTACTAATTGAGGACGCAAGAACGCTTTGAAGTAATTCATGAATTCTTCTTCTCCGAAGTTCACCTTATACGAACCGTCCGCCGGAGAAACAGTGAACAGAGTTTTGATACCATTTACTTGCTGAATGGTCACCCCCTTGTCTAATAAAGCTTTTGCATGAGCTGCAAAATACTTTTTCAGTGATTCCGCATCGGCTGTTGAGATGACGATAGGTTCATCTATGCTCCATTTGGATGCCAATGCTACGATAAACGCATTCAGGTAATCTTTATCCTGAGCGAAATCTTTCACGGAAGCGGTTATCAACTTATCAGTTACCATTGTAGCGATTTCTGATTTGAGCGCATTCACAGCCTGACCGGCGAATAGTTTTAACTCTGATTTAGTATTTTCTGCTAACTCATCAGCAGATTTACGAGAGGAGTTTACAATTGATTCTGCCTCTTTTCGGGCATCCTCAATGATTTTCTTAGCTTCTTCCTGAGCATTCGCGATAAGTCTCTGCGCTTCCTCGTTTCCTTTTTCCACGCCTTCACGATAAATCTTATCGGTCAACTCTTGAATTTTGTTTTCCATATTAACAGGAGTATTTAGTATTATTACTATATTAACTATGTGTCCTTTGTCAGATTCTCGCCAAATTTACAAAAATCAATTTGATAAAAAAGAGAAAGAAGAAAAGAAAAAGATTTGTTTGCAAAAAAATCACAGTCCTACACCTATTTTATTCCGCTTTTTCCCCTTTTTTATTACTAAATGACACATTTACCGAATCTTTCAAGCCGGTAAACAAATATAAGGAATCTAAAAGACATTTGGAAATATGTATATACTTAAAACGACAAACAGGATACTAATACAAGATTAAATAACAAAAGCTATCGGTATTTCACCAAATTCATAGAAAACTAAAACTTCGGGGAGATCTATTCGACAATGACTTACCGGAAGACTGAAGATTGATAATTTTCGCAAAGTACCAAATGACAGAAGCCCCTTGACTCAAAATGAATCAAGGGGCTTCTTAAAAACGGCGGCTACCTACTCTCCCACTGTTACGCAGTACCATCGGCGTGACGAGGCTTAACTTCTCTGTTCGGAATGGGAAGA
>NZ_CP083673.1:2634622-2882409 GCF_025914115.1 Bacteroides sp. DH3716P
TTTTTAGTTAATAAAAAAGCCCGTATTTCTACGAGCTATAACTATTTGTTATGACCTAACCCACTAGTGTCGGGTCGTATATAAGTGCCTTTTTTATAAATATTAGTTTGCTTCATATCAGGTTATACTACTGCTAAATTTATGGAGTTGCAGAAGTAATCATGATTACTTCCTGACTCCGGGTTATGGACATTTGTCCGTCTGTATTGAGATTGGATAAAATCTCGTCAAGAGTTTCCCCGTTAGTGAAATAAGCAATGTACGTGTTGTCGCTTAACTTTTGATCTAATATGATGATTCTGGTATCGAAATAATATTCCAGTTCCTTCACAATATCACTAAGGGGAAGATTACTGAAATAGAATCCTTCGCTTTTTGACGGACACTTGTACAGATTGGCAAGGAATGTTTCACGAACAATTTTCTGTGAGGCACGGTTGTACTGGATCATTTCTCCTTTTTTCAGAATCTCATTAGGATGAGTCGGAGTTTTGAACAGTACCGAACCTTCTACGAGTGCGACTTCTACCGTCTCAATATTCTCGTAGGCACGGAGATTGAACTTTGTACCCAGTACCTGCACATGGACGTCACCGGCAGAAATGATAAAAGGCTTGTCCGGGTCCTTTGCCACATCGGCAAAGAGCTCTCCACTGACAAAGATTTCTCTTTTATCTTCTGTGAAGTCGGAAGGATAAATAACCCGCGTGCCTGAATTGACGTGGAGCTTCGTTCCATCCGAAAGAGTGAGTGTTTGATGCATACCGTGTGGTACGGTGATATCATTCCAGTGTGTATTTGCCTTCTTGTTAAGAAGTAAATATCCGGCTAAAAACAAAAGTGGTATAAAAAGGACGGCTGCTACACGCTGCATCCAGCGGATTGAGTGCTGAAGCCTTGGGCGTAGTATGCGAACCTGTTTGGGTTGAATAGCTTTTTGAAATTTCTGAAAGGCTTTTTGAGATAACTCATGGTCCTCTATTTGAATTTCAGAGATAATCTCACGGAAACTCTGGTCCATCAGGTTATTGTCATTTTCTGTCAACCACTTTTGGATTTCTATTTCTTCCTCGTGAGAACACTTATCGTAGAAATAATCTTTTAATATGTCGTTAGTTATCTTCATAGCGTATTTGTTTAAAGTACAAAAATGCATTTTTTTTCTTTATCTGTGAGTATATTATGTTGATTATTTCTGAATAAGATATTCTATTGGGGATAGATTCGTATTCTTAATCTGATCTCATATTCATAAGCACTTGTTTTTATTTAATATAGTGAAGTCAGAAGGAGCAATATAAAATTTCTCATGTTTCTTTATCTGATAAATAGAGTAATAACTTCGAGAGGCTAATCGTGGCGTCCGATTTTCTTCAGGTAGCTGATTAATAACTCTGGTCGGTCCGTTTGTATGATGGATGTACCGAAATCTAGCACCTTTTGGTAAACTTCTGCCCCGTGTTCAAAAGCGTAGTCATCGTATATACCAGCTTCTTCACCTCCGCAGAGCGAGGCCCAAAGGGTGTTTACCCAGATTTTGGAACCTTGGGCAAGGATATCCTTCATACATTTTCTTACTTCCGGAGTTTCTTGTTGCCAGCATACTTCATAAGCCAAAGGGACGATTTTTTTGTCCATATATTGGCGGAATAATTCCTGTCCGCTTGGTTTGTTAATATCAATAATGGGCATGTACATCATAGCGTGCTTATACTTCTTTGCCTGTGCATCTACAAAATCTACCGGTTTTTTGCCTTTAATCAGGATTTGTTCTGTGACTCCCAGTTCTTCTGTAATAGCCATCACTAAATCATAATATTGATACCCTTGGTCTATATTAACCACTATACGGTCTTTGCAAACAGCCAATGCTTCTTTTAAAGTCGGCATCTTGTATTTGGTAGGGCAGTTATGTCCAGTTTTCAGGAAACAGTTTTTGATATAATCGTAAGTTACGTCGCTGACTCTGCCTTTTCCTGTAGTAGTCCGGTCAATGGTACCGTCGTGGCAGAGGACAAGTACACTGTCGGCTGTTAGCTTCAGATCCAGTTCCATAACATCAACTCCCATTCGGATAATTGATTCAATGGCGGGGATCGAGTTTTCCGGGTAATCTCTCCAGTCTCCCCGGTGAGACACTACTACTACATAGTCTGTTTTCGGGTTGTGGATGGCTTCTACTATCTTTTGCGCATTTGTCTTGCCCGAAGTGACAGGAGTGGCTGCAAAAGTGCTTAGAGTCAGCAAGAGCAGAAGTCCGGCGAATAAAATTCTTTTTTTCATATTCATATCATTTTAAGGATTAATTCTTTTTGAATAAAAGAGGGCGAAGCACAAGATGTTGAAGATCGTAGGCTGTGATGATGACATGGCCTTCGTCAAAATCATTCTCGAATGTCACTGTAAGAGTATGAGTCTCTTTGTCGAGTGTTGCTTTAACGTTTACTGCCTGAGCAATAGTAATTATCGCGTCTCCTGCTGATGTTCCCGTCACTTCATATTCAATTTTCAGAGGACTGGCAAGGTCAGTCACCTTGGTAACCGCTTCAGCTTTCAACTTGAGATTCAGTGAATTGAATACTTCCAATGTAAGGGTTTCTCCGTTACCCAATGTGATATTGAGATATCCATCGTCAGTTTTGGATATATTCTTAAAAATGGCAGTCGCGTCGGTGGTAGCTGTAATAGGAGTGCCTTTGCTATCTTTAAGGACTTCACCGTTGACTGTCCAGTAACCGTCGGCGTTTACCCCCATTTCGGGGGTATAGCCGCAGACTGGGACTTTTTTCCCGGCATCATCAGTGAGCCAGTTTGTTTCATTGTCAATGGTTGTAGTCCAATAATACAATTGGTCATCATCGCTGAGGCGTACACCTAGTATCGGAGCTTCTATTACATCTTCCTGGGTTGCTACGACGACTGCTTTTTCTTCATTATTGCTATCTTTGTAGGTAATGACATATTGTCCATCCGAGTTCCGGGTAACGGAGGTGATAACATTTCCTTCCGTCAGATAGCTCAGCTTTGAAATATCTTCGTTGAGTTTATTCGCTTTTGTTTGAAGAGCAGTTATTCGCTCTTTGAAATCATTGAGCTTATTCTGAATCGCGGAGTCGTCATAATCCCCACAACTGGTTAGCAGGAGGGAAAGAAGCAACGAACAGAAAAAATATATTCTTTTCATATCTTGTGTCTTTTAGAAATTAATACTGGGATCGAAATTCTGGTTTGCATGGCAGAATGCATTCTCGTTGGTGGCATCCGGTGCAGAAGTGGGATCGTCCTTATACTTGCTGTAATCACCGACATAACCTCCGCATACACAAGCTTTGCAATTAGTCCAGGTTGCAGTAGAAGCACCCGAATAACCACATAACCACCCCGGACCATGTCTGTTGGTTCCATTTCCTTCGGTAAATACATCTCCCAGAACAGCCCCTTTGTTTACACAGCCGATAATCTGTATGTTGGAGTGACCGATGATACCTCCGGTGCGGACACTTAGGTGAGTCATGACATTTCCATAATTTGTGCAGGACTCTACTGTACATTCTGGTTTCGTTTTCAGGTCATCCGTACCTCCCACAATTCCACCCATACGTTTGTAATTGTAGGTTATGCTCGCTTCTTTACCTTCGAATTGTCCTACCTTATCATCTTCGATGGTTCCTCTATTGTCGCAGTTGTAAATGTTGCCATACATCAGTGTTGCTACAATTCCGCCTGTTCTTCCACTCGGACAACTAATATCACCATAGTTAGTACAGTAATTCAGTTTGCCACCTTCTGCTTTAGCCATGAAGGCGCAGATTCCGGCAGTCTGCATGCCCGTACCTCCATTGCCTGTATTACTGATGTGTCCTGTGCGGACAAATCCTCTGTTGGCACAACCTTGTGCTTTGGATTCTCCTCCGATCGTCGTATTTATAATAGCACCTACCAGACCGGAAAGTGCGTTAAATTCTCCAGATTTATTATCGGCTGTGAAGTCGATATTATAATAGTTAGTACAGCCCTCTATTACTGAATTTTTGGCGAAGCAAACAAGAGGAGCGATAACAGTATATTTAGGTGCTGTTCCGCTCATGATCCAAATAGTAGTGGTACCAGCATCTCCTAAAGCCAAATTCTTGACCGTTGCGTTTTCTATTGAACCGAACAGGCCGTATGCCAGCCCTCCGTTCGTTATATCTGCACTGCAATTCAGATTCTTGATGGCGTAACCTTGTCCGTTGAAGGTTCCGGTAAACGGATGTACGGAAACGTAAGGTTCGGCAGTTGTATAGTTGGAAGCATCTATGTCGCCTATCGGTGTCCAGCTGGTCACGGATGACATATCAATGTCATTCAGCAAAACTACTTCTCCGGCATCATTCTGCCAACGGGAAGTATTTGTTCCATTATTAACGGCTTTCGCAAAGTTAACCAAATCAGTGGCCGTACTGATTCCTCCCTTAGCTTCCACTTCTTTTGCTTCCTGTATCACATCAATGCTTGAAGAAATATTATACAGCGAGTTGGAGAATGTTATTTTTCCGGTACGTTCGTCGCCTGTTTCATTGGCCAGAATGGTGAAAGCGTGTGTGGTTGTAACCAGTGCGCGGGTCCCGTTGTAGGTGATCCACTCATTTTCTGTATTGACTTGATAGGATATGTTCGCAGATATTTGCATCTCAATATTCATTTGTGTACCTTTAAGTTGGATAGGTCCTACATGACCTTGATATATTGGTTCGTCCAGAATAGCAGTACCATATGTGAAGTATATCGGTTTCAATACGGTATTATTACCAGCACTTGCCAGTAACAGGATATTCCCTTCAGTTGCCCCTTCTTTCATGGTGGCGATAAGGGTGGAAGAGATCTTGTCTATTTTGACTTCCATATTGTAGGCAGTAAACAAGTCTACATATGCATTTTCCGACTGTGTACCATATATTTCGTATGGGATACTTACGGGAGTGGTATAGTCTGTTACTGCGTTGTATACCGGACTGTTGAAGCGGATGCTGAGTGCTTCCTGCAAACTCATCCGCAATTCCTGGCCGTCTGCCAGAATAAATACGGCTTCTCCTGTTTTATCATCGATATAGGCTGATTTGAATAACATATTACTTAAATCATTAGCCAATACACCGGTACTACTACCGTTCACACTCCAGTAACCATTCTCGTTTATTTTAACGTCAGGCATCGTTCCGCCAATCGGGAATTTCTTTCCGTCACCGTCAAGGATGAATGTGTAAGTCTTCCCCTTATCAGTAGTCTGTGCCCAGTAGAATTTACCGTCACTATCTTGCTTTGCTGTGATGATTGGGAATTTGATAACATCTCCTTGGGTGGCGATGGTAACGGTGTGGGTTTCCCCACCACCGTCGCTGTAAGATATTATGTAGTTACCATCAGCATCCTGACTGATTAAAGTGATAAACGAACTTCCGAGCACTTTGGACAGTGAGGCCATTTGTGCAGTCAATGTTTCGGTTTGAGCTTCATAATCTCCAATCGTTTTTTCTATTTCGTTGAGGTCCTGCCAAATTCGTTCGTCGTCGTAAGAACTACAACTTCCTAGAAAGCAGGCAGATATAAATAATGATATACTTATAAACTTTTTCATATATTCAGTGATTAACATTCGTTTGATTCATTATTCAAGTACTCTGACATGCAGATAGTTCATGCAGCTTCTTTCACCATTCGCATCCGACACATGATTGATTACATTTCCGATACCATTTTCATAGGTCCACATTACCGTAGAACCTCCTCCATCGAAACGGATTACATCATATAACCCCAACTTTTTGCAGACACGATAAGCTTCATAAAAATCAAGTCCTCTGTCGTTATCTGTTCTTCCGTCTACACAGAATATAATTACCTTCGATTTATCTTGTGTCATTCCAAGATTAGTAGTCGGGTTGATTGTCTCTGCATCTTCTTTCTTGGGAGGAGCGGAGTATATACCATTGTATACGTAGCGATACATGCTGGAATTATGTACTTTAATCGGATCGGTAGAACTACCTATTTTAAGTTCGGCACTAATTTGTACTTTATCTCCTGTTTTCAGACTTTGAGCCAGTTCATTGGCTTTGTCACCTGTCACTTGCAATACCCATTCATTTTTATCTATTACGTATGGAGCTTCTACAGTAGTGCTTCGCCCGTCAATGATTTGGGTAATTGTAGCTTCAAAATCACCGGAATTAACCTTCAATGGTTGGTTATTTTTGCCTATGATAAACAAAGCTTTGGTTCCTATTGGGTTGGTCAACCCCGGATGAGGCTCTTTCACATATCTGAAAGTATATAAATTTGCATCGTATGATGGCTTGCCATTCAAGCGGACAATGGTGTCATTGACTGAATAATATTCATATTCTTTGGTTCCGACTTTCAATTTACCAGTAAAGTCTCTCTTTTCGAAACTGATGGAACGGTTATCAAAGAAGGTGAATCCCCAGACATGATTGGTCAAAGTGGAACGCACATACGGATTATTGACGAATACAGGTTCTCCTTCTTCAATATGCATTCCTCTGGGGAAGCCGTCGTGAGAATTGAAAAAGCCGGTATTGATACCTACGACGATATTTCTTCCTTCTCCTCTTCGTCTGACACAAGTCTCTGACAATGTTTCGCGAAGAATTTTACCATTATTAGAGTTGTTGTTACCATTAGGATTCGGGCAGATCTCATCTGCCATGACTGTTTCGAACGTCACTTTCGGATTGTTCATATCAATCTCGATAGCATAGATATTCTGATTGAAATTGGTGAAAGAATAGTGTTTGTATACGATACCCGATGCCAATTCGCGGTCTTCGGTCACCTGCCAGTCATAGTATGCTTCATCCTGATTAGAGAAGTTATTAGCTTCTTTGGAGAAAGCTCCGTGGCGGACGGCATTGCTGTAAGTGGCAACCGGAGCATCTTCCGGATTGTTCTTGTAAACACTGTAATCTCCGATTTTGCCTCCGATGTGGCAGTCTGTGATATAGTCTGTGCCAGTTTTTGTACCGCTATAGCCACAAGCCCATCCGGCTCCATGTTTGTTGGCTCCGTCTGCGGTTGCATCCGACAGAATGATTCCGTTGTTTGTACATGATTGAACAAATCCGGCGTTGTGTCCGACGAATCCGCCTGCACGACTTCCATTTTGAGAGTAGACGTTTCCGTTGTTAATACAATTCTTGAGGTATTTATCTGTGTTGATTCCCCCTGCAAGTCCTCCGATACGTTTCACATTATATCGTTTGGAGTTTGAGGCAAATACATCGTTCACGTCATCCTGAATAAGTCCTTCGTTAGTGCTGTTTTCAATCGTTCCTTCCTGTAAAGTTCCTACGATTCCTCCGCCACGTCCGGAAGGTGCACTGATATTTCCTTTGTTGATTGCATATCCGATATAGGCTTCATCAATTTCTATATATCCCGCAATTCCTCCTTGGTTGAAAGCGGAATAGGCCCCGGAGCCCGTGTTGACAATATTGCCGCAAGTCAGGTTGCCTTCATTTATACAGCCATTTGTTTGTGTTGTGTCGCCTATTTTATTTCCATACAGTACACCAGCCAAACCTCCCATTCGAACACCGATATTAGCGGCGTTTGTTCCTTCAAAGGATAAGTTTATTTTATTGGTGCATGCCAGTATGCTTCCTTCACAATAGCCTACCAATCCGCCAATAGCTGCCCCTTGCGGAGCTTTACCTGTAATGGTGGCATTACCGGAAACCACTAAATTTCTGATAATTCCCGAACTGCCGAGTGAATTAAATAATCCGTGGGCGATATTGCCGTCTTCAAGATTATACGTACAAGTTAGGTTGTTAATTGAATGTCCTTTACCGTCAAATACCCCGTTGAAGGTTTGCTCGCCGATTGTATAAACTACTTTTGTATTAGCACTGGTAGTATTACTTGTAACTTTACTTCCTACACCGCTCGTCAGTGTAATATCTTTCATATCGATATCATTCAGTAGGATTACGTTTCCTTCTGTGTCTTTGAATTTACGTAAACTACCTCCATTCGTGACCGCATCTATAAATGCTTTAAAGTCTGTTGCAGTAGCAATGCCTCCGTTTTCGACGATTGGTAGAGTAAAGCGTACCGGCTTGATTAATACATTATCTTCAGTATCATAGAGCATAATCATGGTTACTCCCTCTTCAAAATCATCGGTAAAGGTAACAGCCAGTGTTTTATTGCTGCTATTCAACTTGACTTCTACTCCATCGTCGCTACGTGTGATGAGCACCAGTGTTTGTGCTGCCTTTTTCCCGATAATATTATAATTTAAGGTAAGGCTTTTCGTTCCTTCCTCTATAATAATAGGAGAAATGGCAGGTTGACCTGCATTTTTAAATTCTACATTAAATAGCGTAAAGGTACTGACCGATAGAATTTCTCCGTTGCCTAGTGTTATTGAGGCAGTTCCGTTATCGTTCATTTCCACTTTAGTAATCAGTGAAGCCGTTTTACCTTCGGCCTTAATCGGCTTTTGGTTACTGTCGAGAATCTGCTGGTCATTGATAACCCAATATCCATTCTCATCCACTCGTATTTGAGGAGCGCTACCCGATACTGGGATTTTTTGTTTGTTGGTATCCAACAGGAAAGTTGTTTGTCCTTTGGTGGTAGTAGTCCAGTAATAAGTTCCGGCTTCTTCTTGTATTCCGATAATCGGACTGGAAACCATTTGATCGGTGGTAGCGATGGTGAAGCTATGCTCTACATTGTCACTTCCTTTATAAGAAATGACATAACCGCCATTAGCAGCTTCTGTGACAGAGGTGATTGCTCCTCCTTTCACAATTTGGCTCAACGCATTCGCTTGTAGTTGCAAACTGTTTAGCTTCTCTTTCAGTTGATCGAGATCTTTGTAGATTCCATCAATGTCCTTCCAGGCAGCCGAGTCATCATAGTCATCGGTGCAACTGCCAATCACAGGCATGAGTAGCAAGAATAAAAGTAGAAAATTTCTCATGTTTTTTAAATAATTTGATTCAATGGTTAATAGCGCGCTATTTATAACTCGTTTCTATAATGAAGAACACATCACTTGGAGGGGGTACGTAATCGGATTTGAACTTTTTTTTTTTAATCATCACTATTTTCAATAAGACTTGAATTTTTCATATTAATTTCATAGTTTTGTCATCAGAAGCATACTATTTCCTGTTTACTCCTCCCTTACATATTACAATATGATGTGATTTTAAATAGGGTTTGGTATATCTTCTATATTATTTATAGCTTTGTTGCCTAGAAATCTTTTTCGGAATAAACGATGAATAAAACTGATTTATCTTCTGTTACTGAAGAACAACTGTTGTTACGGCAGTTGAGAGAAGGGGATATGGGGAGCTATGAGACCCTTTTTCATCGTTATTATCCCACCTTTTTTGCTTTTGCCAGAGGTATGCTGAAGGATGCAGGGGCAGCAGAAGATATTATCCAGAATGTATTTATGAAGATCTGGATACATCGTGAAGCTTTGGATGAAACGATGTCAATCAAGAACTATATTTATGTACTTTCCAAACGGGAGGTTTTCAATTATCTTCGGGCCAAATACAATACCCATGTTGTGTTAACGGAAGACATGATGACATTGGAGCAATCTTCAAGTACGGATGAGCCAACTACAGACTATCGTGAATTGCGTGAAGCAGTACAAAGTGTGATTGATACGATGCCGCCTAAACGTAGGAGTGTGTTTTGTCTTAGCCGTTTCAAATCCCTGACTAACCAAGAGATTGCTGATAAACTCGGTATTTCTATTCGTACCGTTGAGAAGCATATAGAATTGGCTCTTCGCACTTTTAAAGAACAGTTGGGGAGTTTCTTTGCTCTTTTTGTGGGGTGGTTCCTTTGAATGAGGCTGTAGCGACTGCAGGGGGGCTACTTGTATAACAGAAAGAGATATGGTATTTGAACACCATATCTCTAAATAACTTATTAAAAGTGAGAGGAATAAGCTGAATTAAACTCGTATTTCCCATCCTTTTTCATACTCTCTTCCCCAGAGCTTATTAGCCTCCAAATCGTTGAGAATACGGCCGCTTCCCGGATCGATTTGTAATGAATGACCGACGCGCTGAGCGATATTACCCAATTGTACTAGCTGGGTACTGATACAGGCATCTACAATTCCGGAGTTTAACTTAGTACCTTTGCGGATAGCATCAAACCAGTTCCGGAAGTGGAAAGAGTCCAGCTTTTCTGAAGGATTCAGGAGATTTCCGGTTTCAAACTTCAAATCACTCTTTACCTCCTTGATCGTTTTGCCTTTGATATCTGCTATCTTATATTCGTTACCACCACCAATAAAAAGAGTGCCCGTATCTCCATAGAATGCAGTACCGACTCCATATCCGTCTACCGGCATCGTATTGCAACTACGTCCCTCCCAGGAGAAAGATGCTTCGTCGCCAAACTGGAAAGTGATAAGCTGTGTATCCGGCGTCTGCCAATCATCCTGAAAACGATAACGTCCTCCGATTGAATCTACTTTGGTTGGATAATCCACACCTAGTCCCCAGCGAAGCATGTCGACAAAGTGAGTACCGTTATTTAAAGCTTCTCCAGTTCCCCAGTTCCAGAACCAGTGCCAGTTGTAATGAATGAAGTTATCCTTGAAATCGGGTACACGAGGGGCAGGGCCTTGCCACAAATCCCAGTCCAGATAATCCGGTACGGGAATGACTTTACCTGTTCCGATAGAAGGACGGTTGTTGACATACCATGATTTGGCATATCTCACTTTTCCGATGGTGCCGGACTTGATTTCCTCCATCGCTTTGATTACATTCGGGAATGATCTGCGTTGATTGCCAACCTGAACGATTCGATTGTATTTTAAAGTGGCTCTAACCAACATTTCATTTTCTGCCGGATTGTGGCTAGTTGGTTTTTCCAGATAAACGTGTTTGCCGGCTTGCATAGCCATAATGGCTGCTTTAGCATGCCAATGGTCCGGAGTGGCGATTACTACTGCCTCAAACTCATTGGATTCTAACATTCTGCGTATGTCTTTTTCTCCTTTAGGAGTCCGTCCGGTCAGTTTGTGAATCGCAGCCTGGCATTTTTCAAGTGCTCTTGAGTCTACATCGCAAATGTAAGTTACTTCACAATCGGGTTGTTTGGCAAATCCTTGCGCGAGAGCACTGCCTCTGGAATTTACGCCAATAACTCCGATACGTATTTTCTCATTAGCTCCCAGAATATCTTGATATCGGCTGGAACCAAACCCTGGAAGTATGCTTCCTAAAGAAAGTGCAGCTGTACCTGCTACTGTTTTTTTGATGAAATCTCTTCTTGTTGTCATAGTATCTATTTTTCTCCAAAATTAGGTTGTTATTAGGATATGTGAATGAGTATTTCCGCCAATTCTCCCTCAAAAAACGTAAATTTCTTATTTTTTTCTTCGGAAAAGACGGATCAGGACGCTAAGAATTCCCCGGGGAATCCATAGGATGAAATAAATGAAAATGCTGATGACAATCACATATCCGATTTGAGAAATTACTTCGATCCATGGTCGGGAATAGACAATGATTGCAATAACATTGACGATAAACGCAAGTATGAAACTTAGAAGATAGATATTTCTTTCTCGTTTCAGCTTTTGGGATGTGATGATAATATCTTTCATGGTTTAGAATTTCATATAAGGTATTTTATATTCGTCAGGAAAGAATATGTGGCGTTGTTCTTCCATGGCCTGATTTCCAAGTAAACAAAGAACCGTTGAACAATATGCTTCTTCAACTATATTCTGTGCTTTCTCTCCGGTGATACATGACTGGCAGAAAGAAGACAGGATAATGTCCGAACCGTCTTTGTCTGCTCCGATCATACTCAATCCACTGTTTACGTGGATATCTCCATCAATGATAAAGTGTGGTGTGTACTCCATTTTTGTTTCTGGTCTCCAACTAGGACCTGCTGTCGGGATGGCGGCAAAGACCTTGTCTTTTACCTGGTCAATCAGTTGCCGGATACCCGAAGTTGAATGATCTTCTTCCAAATAATAAATACCTTTTGCCATTTCCACGGTTCCTTTACTTCCCAGAATTTGGTCTTCCATTCCGTTGAACTTATTGGAAATCATTGATTCGTATGCGATCTTAACTCCATCCGAGTATCTGTAAGTGACATTGACGCTATCATAAACTTCTCGTCCGTCTTTCCAGTATACAATGTCACCCATTCCCACAATGGATTCTGGCATTTTTTTGGCTGCCCAGTTACAAACTTCCAACTGATGGCATGCTAATTCCGTCATTAATCCTCCGGAGCTCTCTTTGTATAATCTCCAGTTAATCTTGCGTTCCAGCTCTGGTGAAGGAACCGGACGACGCCAGTCTGCATTACGGAACCAGTGACAGCGAAGACCTACCACATCTCCGATGAGACCGGAATGGATCATCTGCATTCCCTTGATGTACTTCTCGTCATACATTCGCTGCATACAAAAATAGAGAACCTTGTCTGACTGGTTGTAAGTGTCATAGATAGCTTTGCACTCGTCAAGGGTACGTGCCATTGCTTTCTCGCAAAAGACATGTTTGCCGGCAGCTAATGCGTCCAATACAATAGGTGCATGCCAGTTTAGTGGTGTGGATATGATGACTCCATCGATGTCTTTCAATTCCAGTAGTTTGCGGTAATCCGTATATGGCTTTGCATCCGGACAAAGTTCCAATGCTTGTTGAAGATTGGGGGCATAATTATCACATACGGCAACAATTTGTGCATGAGGTATTTCTTTGAGGTTATGGATGTGGTATTGTCCTCTGGACCCGGTACCAATCAAAGCTATTCGTGCTTTCTCATGCTTGATCTCTTGTAGTTTCTCCGGAGTACAGGAAGTCAGCCAAGGAGTGGTCGCCAATAATGCGGTTCCTCCGGCAACGTATCCTAGGCTTTTGATGAATTGTCTGAGTCCTAAGTCTACTCCTTTTTCTTTATGTTCTTTCATATCATAAATTGTATAGGGTTGCTTGTATATTATTGAACTTTTCTGAAATCTTTTTTTGTTCCTGTTCATTGGCAATCATCCAGACCGTACTAAGAACTTCGGCTTCCAACGGGTCGGGGGACAGGATAGAACTTGCTTTTCGTTGTTCATTAAATATGCCTGTAAGCGGATTCATAATGTGTCCGGTATATTGTAACGTATTACCGGAAGTGGATAATGTTGTATCCTGCAGATCGAATTCTTTTAGAAGAGACTGATTGTACGGGTTCAGAAAACTGACTTTCCAACAATCTCCATAAGGATGATGTCCTATACCCAGGATCGAACTGTTTCCAAAATTAGCAAATGCATCACTAATATTCTCCTGTTCAATGAATTTTCTTATTTTCTTCAAAGCATATCCTTTGGCAAAACCTCCAAAATCAAGTGAAATATCAGGAGATGTAAAGGAGATATATGAATGTTCATGAAGTTGTATTTGGGAGAAATCTTTTAATGTAATGTCGAATAAGTGTGAAGTGGTCTCATAATAGTATGAGCAAAGCTGTAAGATTGATTTCATCTCTTTACTGATTTGAATCTTGCTTTGAGAAGCATGATTATTAATCTTGGAAACTTCACTATGAGGATCAAAACGATTTAATATTTTATCCAATCGCTCCAGCTCATAGGCGATATCTGCCCAAAGTGTATTCAATCGGTCGATATCGGAATGAATGAGCAGGATATCGAATCGGGTCCCCATGATATGAGGAATGAAGCCATGAAACATGGCTTCATTTTCATAATATTTGCATCTTGTTTCTAACACCTATTGTTTTGTTTATTTGTTTCCTTTCTTTGCCATTTCTACAGCAGTAGTAGTAATGTAATATTTAGCTAGTGTATTTTCATTTTCCCATTCCGGCATATCCTGATTGTGTACATAATGCAGGAAAGCCTTTGCCACTTTGCTGAAATGTTCTTCGTGTCCTAATCGTTTTTCCTGTGGTATGTCAATCAGATAAGTTCCATTCTTTTTGTTTTTGACAGATAAGAACGGATAAGTTATTTGAAGCTGTTCCACTGTTTTTTGCAATTGAGCTTCAAATGTCCTATTGTCAATGTCCGGTTCTTTCTGTATATATAGCTCTTTTACAAATCCATTTTTTTCATCCTGAACGATTTTTAAAGTGGCTTTACTTCCTTTCTTTATGGAAGTAAATGTATCTCCTCCGTTAGTGGGTGGAGTATAATGCCATGTGACTTTTATTCCTATACAAATCCCTTTAACGGTATAGTTGAGACTTCCGTTTGCCATCACTTCCAATACATCGTTTTTTATGTATCGATTAAGATAAGCGGGAAAAGAATCGACTTGTGTCGATTGACTGAACTCTGCTAATGTAATTGGAGTTGCCCAGTGTTTGGCGGCATTCACGGTGACATCCGATTGATAATGAATCGTTTTATCAGGAAAACATTGCCAGTTGATAAGATCGATCAGATGTGTTGTAACATCTGCAATCCCTTCTCCTTGTTGCTCTACATCATAATACCATGCCGGGCGAATTAATGGCTTGCCAGAAACTGTCTTGAAAAAATGATGCACGCTTTCCATTATGACAGATGGATTGTCCGGTGAACCTTTTTGTAAATCTCCGAATAATTCCGTCTGATGCAAAAGCTCTTTTTCTATGATATTGAGGATATCATAACGTTCCGTCATCAGATCGTATAAAAGAAGATTCTTTTCTTTGGCGAGTTGATAGGCTTCTGTCAATAACTTGAAATCCTGTGGATTGATAGCCAGTGGCTTATCGGCAAGGACATGATATCCGGCTTTGATAGACTCCATGATATAGCGCGTCTTTTTCTGATTGTTTCCGGCCAATACTGCTATATTACCTTTATGATCGGCAAGCATTTTCTGGAGATAATCATCTCCGGTATATACTTGTTTTTTCCATGTCGTAGGAGATTCCGCCCGCTGATTATAAGAATCAATGCTTTCCAGATATTGGTTGACGGCTATTCCTTCGGGGGCATATATCCGGATGGTGTCACTGACATCTGTCAATGTCTCTTTTTGAAGTAGGCTGGCATGGAAATGTCCGGGATCGAGAACCACTACTTCTATTTTACATGAATCATTGGCTTCCGCCTTATTCATAATCTGTTTCTTGGAGAAAGAACATGAAGAAACTATAAATAAGATTGATATAAGCCCGATTCCTTTATATATAAATTTCATTTTCTTATTTATTATAGGTTTTGATTAATTTCCGGGCGTCTTTCCATCCTTTTTGGTAAGCTTCTTCCAATGTGACAATTCTTCCATTCTCTTCTTTACTCATATTGGATGCTTTCATGAAAGTGAATATTTCAATTGTTTCTTCTCTGGAGATAGGAGAGATTCCTGTTTGAAAGTATTTAAGAATCTGTTCAAGAAGCGCTTTATAACCTTGGTAACCTCCTGCGGCTACTGCTCCTTTTGAAGTATAGGCAGTTCCACCATAAATTTGCGGTCCTTTTATAATCGCTCTGAAAGTTCCGATTCTACCATCTTTCCATCGTCCTACTACTACATCCCCTCTATCTGAAGACATCCGGTTGACTGATTCGCATCCTGTTCCCATAATTGTGTATAATGTTTCTACTCCATGAATGCCATAGAAACCGAAATCCGGATGCGTTGGCTCCACTTTGTGAGGAGAATAACAATCGGCTCCAAGGATTTTGCCAAATTCTCCATTTCTTAATTTCTGGTTTTGAGGAGTAAATCTAAGAGCAGAAGAGGAAAAAACAGGTGCATTGTATTTTTCTGCCATTTCATAAATAGCGATTGCATCTCCTAAAGTAGCTCCGACAGGTTTGTCAATATAGCATATCTTACCTGATTTGAATACCTCGACGGCTTGTTCCAAATGTAGTCTGCCGTCATTGGTTTCCAAAAGGACACAGTCTACTTTTTCCAGTAAATCTGCTATTGATGAGGTGATTTCCACGCCATTTGCTTTGACCTTTTCAATGTATCCGGGGATTCGTTCGTAACTGGATTGAATAGTCTTTGAACCGTACGGATACGCTGCTACTACCCTAAAACCTTTGGAAAAGGTCTCATCCGAACCACTATTAATCAATTCGGTGAAAGCGGTGGAATGGGATGTGTCCAGACCAATAATTCCGATCCGCATAACTTTTTGTGCGTGTATACTGAAGCTGATAGCCAGTAGTATAAGAAGTGAGATTCTGTTTTTCATAATCCTTTATAAATTAATTCTTTCTGCACTTTCCGGGTCCAAATATAACGAAGAATTTTCTTTTCTTCGCAATATGCTGGCCGGACATTTTTCTGAAACTTCACCATAAACAGTCTGATAGACTGCTTGAGCTTTATTTTTGAACGGGACGATACAAAACATCCATTCAGCTTTTAGCAAAGCCGGTATCGTGAGTGTTAAAGCTTCTTTGGGTACTAAGTCTAGTGTCTTGAAGCATTTTTCATTGACTTGCTGTTGGCGACATATTGGGTCCAGTTCAACTACTTTCACAAGTTTGGGATCATTAAAGTCTGCTACATCCGGATCATTGAAAGCAATATGCCCATTTTCTCCAATTCCCAAACAAACGATGTCAACCGGATGCTTAGTCAGCAAGTCTGCATATCGCTGACATTCCTCTTCAAGGTTTTCCGCCAGACCATTCAGATAGTTGACTTTCTTGAAAGGAACTTTGTCAAAGATACGAATTCTAAGGAAATGTCCAAAACTTTGTGGGGCTTCCGGATGTATACCGATGTATTCATCCATATGAAAAGCGTTTATTCTGGTCCAGTCGATGCGTTTGTCATGAATCAGATGACTCAAAAACTCATTTTGTGAGGGGGCAGCGGCGAAAATCATATTTATTTCCGGTTTGCTTTCCAATAAGCGACAAATTTGGTCGCCGACTTCTTTTGCGGCTACACTGCCCATCTCTTGAATGGACGGGAAAATTCGAACTGTTAATTGTTCCTGCTGAAAAACTTTGGTCTTAGTTTCATTTAGTATAGATAACATGGCCTTTTAATATTGTATTATTTATATTTATTTGATTATCAAAAATGACTATGTCGGCATCCTTACCGATTTCTAAAGAACCTTTTTCTTTGTCAATATGAAGAATACGGGCGGGCGTCAGGGTCATCATACGGACGGCGTCAATGAGAGGAACACCGGCTAAATATATCATGGTTCGAACCAGTCGGTCGGTTGTTGCAACACTACCGGCAAAAGCTTTCCGATCCGGCATTTTGGCCACTCCGTCTTCGATAATGACTTTCTGACCGTTGTTGAGGCTACCTAATATCGATTCACCGTCCGGCATACCCGCTCCTCTCATGGCATCAGTGCAGAGGGCTGTTTTATCAACTCCTTTGAACTTGTATACGAATTGGAGCAGGGGTTTCGGAAGATGTATGCCATCGGCAATAATCTCCACTGTCATATCTTCAATCAAGTAGGCGGCTTCTACTACTCCGGCATAGCGGAAAGCATTTTTGCGGGTCACTGATGACATGGCCGAATAAAGGTGGGTCACATGTGTATAACCTGCTGTAAAGGCTTTCTCAACTTCTTCATAAATCGCGTCGGTATGAGCGATGGAGGGCAGAATATGATGTTGTTGCAGAGTTTGCCCTAGTGCTAGAGCACCCTCCAACTCTGGAGCTACGCTCCAACGGATAATATCTTTTGAGGCTTCCAGAATGGCATTATATTCTTCTGCTTGCGGCTTTTTCAGGAAGTTCGGGTCTTGCGCACCACATTGTTTCGGTGAAAAGTAAGGTCCTTCCAAATGTAAACCGATAAACTGCGAACCATTGATATTCATTTCTTTGGCTTTCCGATATACGGTAAACGTCGTCATTAACTCCTCGTTAGTGCTAGTAAGTGTGGTGGGAACCATTGCGGTAGTACCATACTTGGCATGTGTCTCGGCCACTCCGAGAAAAGCTTCGATAGTACCATCCATGAAGTCATGTCCTCCTCCTCCATGGATATGCATGTCGATGAATCCTGGTGAAACATAATTCTGACGGGCGTCTATTACCTTGTCACCGACGAGCGGCTGATAGCTTCCATTGGGAATAATCTGCTCAATTTTTCCATTTTCGCATATCAATGTTTGCCCCATTTTTATGCCTGTTGGTAGAATGAGTTTTCCATTTGTTATGATGAGTCTTTCCATATTATTTCGTTTTTAATTTATTTCCAGGAGTCTATTTTATGACCTTTAACTGCAAAGAAAACCAAATATAAAAAACAGGGAATCAATACCCAATAACCGAAACGCAGACTATACATATCTGCCAGATGACCATATATCAGAGGCAGAATGGCATTGCCACATAATCCCATGATAAGAAGAGAGGAACCGGTTTTGGTGAATTTCCCCAGTCCATGAATGGAAAGTGGCCAGATACCTGCGTAGATTAAAGCATTTGGGAAACCCAATGCATTCAGAAAGAAAATGGAGGCATTGGCATGATGACCGAACAGAGTTACTTCAAAATCTGCAAATACAACTCCGAATGAAAGGAGTAATCCGATGATGGTACAACCTATAAGTGCATTTTTTTGTGAAACATATTTGGGTATTAACAGGATTCCTAGGAGGTAACCAATCATAGTACAGGCCAATGTATATGAGGGAAAAGTTTTAGCTTCAAGCAGGTCCATACCCATCGAATTGGCATAATTGATGATTGTATCAATTGCGATAACCTGTGTTCCTACATGAAGAAATATAGCCACTGCTCCTAAGATAAGGTAAGGAAAGTCGAAAATACTTTTTCTGGTGTGATGGTGGCTACCTGTATCTTCCGTGCTGTTTTCTTCGTCTGTATTGATTTCAGGCAGAATGGAGTAACGGATACCGATACCGGTAAGCAGTAAAATAACGCCTAGAACAGCATAAGGCACAATGACGCGTTGTATTAATTCGTCAAGCATAGCGTTCTTTGTGACTATGTCTAAAGTCCCCGATTCTATAGTGGCAAAAAGCTCCTTGTCGGTAACATTTAATATCAATGCAGCAAATATGAGCGGTGAGACGATACCTGCGAATTTATTGCATATTCCCATAATACTGATTCGTCTGGCGGCACTATCAATAGGACCGATAATAGTGACATAAGGATTAGCGGCAGTTTGCAATATGGCTAATCCGGTGCCGATGGAAAACAGACCGGCCAGAAATATCTCGAACTGACGGGCTAATGCTGCCGGAACAAATAAGAAAGCTCCTAAGGCGGTAAGCATAAAACCATACATAATACCTCGCTTGAATCCCACTTTCTTGAGAAGTACTCCCGAGGGGATAGCCATTACAAAGTAGGCGATGTAAAATGCAAAGGCGACAAAATAGGATTCGAAATGTGTCAGTTCACAGGATATGCGGAAGTATGGAATCAGTATGGCATTGACCCACGACACAAATCCGAAGATAAAGAACATCCCTGCCAGAATTGCAATTGATATGTAGTATGTCTTTTTGCTGCTTATAAGGTTATTGTTTCCCATGTGTTTTTATTTTTTCAGTTCGAAATCTTTCTGTAATTTGATGTCCCGTGACGATGCGCCTATTAATACTGTAAACATACCCGGTTCGTCTTTCCAGCGTTTACTTTCGGTATCGTAGTATTGTAAGGCGCGGCGTGGTAACTTGATAGTGACTTGTTTGGATTCATCCGGTTTTAAGCCAACCTTAGTGAACCCTTTTAACTCTTTAAACGGGCGTTCTACAGAACATTTGTTTTGATGCAAATATAACTGTGCAATTTCCTGGCCATATCGTTTTCCCGTGTTAGTAATGGTGAATGATACGGCAAACTCTGTGTCCGATTCTTTCCATACAGATTTCATCTTTATGTCTGAATAAGTAAAAGNGGTATAAGATAATCCATAACCGAATTCAAATTGGGGGACTACACGGTAAGTATCGAAGTAGCGGTAGCCGACCATAAGCCCTTCCTTGAAACGGACGGTGTCGTTTATACCCGGATATTCTCCAAATACGTGATCAGGCATATCTTCCAGACGCTTACACCAGGTAGTAGTCAGTTTTCCCGAAGGATTGACTTCTCCAAACAATGTACGTGCTAGTGCATTTCCTCCTTCCATCCCTAGAAAACTGCCGTGCAGTAATGCCGTAGCATCATTATACCATTCTCCTATCTCGACGGGGCCACCGGAGATTAGTACCACTACAGTGTTGGGATTAACCTCCAGGATACCTTTTAATAATCTGTCCTGTTGGTAGGGAAGCTTTAAATTCGGCTTATCATACCCTTCACAGTCAGAACCATGTTCGTGGGAGGTTCCACCTATATAGATTACCAATTCTGCTTGAGCAGCTGTATTGATTGCTTTCTTATATAACTCTTCATCGAATTTATCAAATTCGTTCGTGAACCAATGACCAACCTTATACGCCTTTTTACTCAATTGATAACCGGGGGCATATTCGATCCGGGCTTTTCCATCTAAAAGATTTTGTAGCCCTTCCAAAGGAGTGACTTCATATTTGGCTTTGAGTTTTGTACTGCCACCTCCTGCTGCAAATACTTCGGTTGCATTTGCGCCAATCACTGCGACATTCTTGTATTGTGCCGGGTCTAGTGGTAGCATATCTTTGGAATTCTTCAATAATACCAATGATTCCTCCGCTATTTCTCTGGCAGCCTTAGTATGGGCAGGTATTGCAAGTTTGGCTGCCATGCCTGTGGTGTCATAAGGAGCTTGTCCTATTAAATCAAGTCGAATCATCAATTTCAGAATATTACGTACTTTTTTGTTGACAGCTTCTTCCGGAATCTCTCCATTACGTACTTTCTTCAATAAAGGATCGGCTAAATAATATTTATTGAAAGCATATTTCCCATTTTCTTTGATGCTTGTTCCCATTTCGACATCCATACCACACAGAGCTGTTCGCTCTGTGTTATGGACTGCATTCCAGTCTGATACGACTAATCCGTCAAATCCTAGTTCATCACGAAGTAAAGTATCAAGAAGATAAGGACTTTCCGTACACCACAACCCTCGAACCTTGTTATATGCCGCCATGGCTGCCATGGCTCCACCTCGTTGTATGGCAGCTTCAAAAGCCGGAAGATAAATTTCGTGTAAGGTGCGTTCGTCTACTTCTACACTCACTTTGTACTGGTTGTATGCCTGGCTATTCAGAGCAAAATGCTTCACACAAGAGGCTACTCCCTGTGACTGTACTCCTTGTATATATGGAACAGCCAGTTCACCGGAGAAGAAAGGATCCTCGCTGAAATATTCCCAATTACGTCCATTGAGTAAGGAACGGTGAATGTTGACTCCCGGAGCCAGACTTACATGCTTACCGCGTGCTTTACATTCAGCTCCAAGAACTTCTCCATATAGCTGTGCCAGATCACGGTTCCAAGTAGATGCTAAGGCGCTTAATGCAGGTAGATAGCTACATGCGTCGTTATCCCATCGGGCGGATTCCCACCCATTGGCTACTCCCTCAAATCTTACTCCGTGAGGTCCGTCGGAGTAGTGCAGGTCGGGGATGCCAAGCCTCGGAACACCGGTACTTGAAAACATCGTGTTACTGTGCAACATTCCAATTTTCTCTTCCAAAGTCATTTGCGATAATAAACTTTCTATCTGTTTATCAGTACTTGCTACTTTATTACCAGTCAGGCAGGAGGAGAATATAATCAGAATCAGCCAGCTATATGGAGTCAGTCTTTTCATACTAGAATACTTGTTGTCTTTGATTATTTTGAGTTATTTTTTCTTGTTTCAATTTCACTGTACACAGCATCCGGGATCAGATCAAGCCAGTAAGGATCCTGGACGAGTTCCTTGTACAGTTCAAGTGCCAGAGGGTCACTTTGCAGACGGCGGTCACCATTCTCTGCATTTTCGTGATTCTCCCATACGACGACCTTGACACGTGGCTCTTCATCCTTCAGCTTAAACCATTCTCTTACCCATCTCTGGTGGTCGCATGTACTGGAGTATCCTCCTTCACTAATCATGATAGGCTTGTCTGCCGATACCTGCTTGATGCCTTGCATCAGCGTGAGCGGATATCTTCTATCTTCCGGATAAGTAGCACTAAGCGATGGTGGATAACAGCTTACTCCCAGCCAATCTACATACATATCTCCTGGATAATAGTTTTTCATTGCGTTTGCTTCTGTACCTGGCATGCTTACACTGTTGGGTGACCATACGAAGACATTGTAGGCAGTGACACCCAACTGTTCTGCAATGTTATACATACGTCTCCAAGCCTTGACATAGTTTGTGGGATCTCCGTAATACGGAGTCCAGCTTCCATTCATTTCGTTGGCTGGTCTGAACCAGATAGGTCCCATGTCACGTACTTTTTGGGCAGCTACTTCGGCGAAGTATGATTTGTGAAAATCGTCGAGTTCGCCATTTGCCATTTGTTGGGTGGGAATGACGGGCAGCCATCCGTAAAGGAAGAATCGGTATTTGCCCTGATAGTTTTTTCCCCAGTATTTCTCACGTACTGTTTGCATTTCGCTGAAATTTCGTCCCGGTTCCATATTCTGATACCATAAGATCATAGATAGTTGCTTTCCCACCAATTTTTCAAATAAGGCAACGGCACACTGGTCAGTACTTCCTTCGCGGTCTTCCGGATCGAATCCGTATAATGGTGGGAATGCTCCATGATAACACCCTTTTTCGGGGACGTACTTCATGTCATTATGAAATTCTCCCATTACCTTGATTTCGTCGATGAGCATCATCGTACTGGTGGAAGCTGAAGATTTGAGAGTCGCTTTCACATATCTGCATGCTACATTACTAATGTCTGTTTTTCCCCAAGCGTCCGACTTTCCGTTGCTGTCGGAATAGGTAATTGGTGAGGCTGCTTTTTCCCATTGGCTTTTGTCCTTGCTGGTTGATACTTCTATTTGAGCAGGGAATACAATTTGTGATGTCGGATCGGAAATAGCATGTACTGATACTTCTGTGATATTGCGTAATGATCCCAAATCAATTATTACTTCTACAGTTTGTGCATCCCAACCGACTCCTCTGTTTTTAGTCGAGAGGGTACCGGTCTCCTCATCCGTCAGTTTGGTGCCGGATGTCCAGGGATCGAGAGGGGCTTTATCAGCATAGGCACTGTTGGCTACAACATTCATTTTATAGAATTTGCCTGCCGCCACATTAATAATGCTTTGTTCATTTGGATCTTTGGGCTTATTTGGATCAAAAGTAACTTCCCATGATCTCGTTTCTTCTGCATTGCAAGCGTATATGAGTATTGCAACTGCTATTAACCATAAATTTTTTAATTTCATATTTAGTGGTATATTATAAGGTTGATTACTGGTTGTTTGTATTACATATCAATACAGTCATATTGGTAGCAGGCGATGCCTCCATTAGAGAATACGAGATAAACGTATAGATAATAACCATTTTTGGCAACTTTAAATACGACATCTCCGGTTCCTTCGGTGTTTTGACCGGAATTCTCGAGACCTCCATATATCTTGTCCGGACATACTATTATTTGGTTGTCGAACGAGCCGCTACTAAGATCATACATACGGACAGCATCAGAACCAGTTACGGCATAGTTGAAACTATTTACATGATTGTAAATGATATAAGGTACTTTGTTGAACACGGCATAGTCTACGGCATTGATAATTGTGTTACCCGGAGCACCCGTATTTGCCGCTTTTATGCTATTGTCTGTTCCTTTAAACCAGTAGAAATAGCGTTTGGCAGAAGTATCTGTGACATGGCTGGCCAAGAAATAGTCACTTTGAGTATCAGTGTCATCAGCATAAATCACATCCGCCCATTTAATCCAGTTTGAAGTCAGTAGAGAGGAACTCATAATGACAAATTCCGGACTTTGTGATTGTAAAGTACCATTTATGACACGCCAACGGGCGAATTGCACTTTACTATCCTTTTGGAATACCGGAGTTGTGATAAGGGCATTGGCATCCAAATCTCCTTGGATAGAGATCTTCCAACCAAATCTTATGTTAGTGCCAGTTTTATATTCAATATATTTCTGTGGTTTCTCATTCACTCCATTAGCTTTCCATACAGTGAAAGTACCTCCTGATGGAGTATAGCTGCAGAATAAAATATTATTTCCCCGATCTGCTGTTGCATGGAAGTTTGAATTATCACCGGCAAATTGGCTGATATCCATAGAACCTGCTATTTCTCCGGTCTGGCTATTTAAGTAAATGGCACGATCATTGGCACGTTCGTTGATGACAACATATTTGTCGACTACTGCAAGTCCGGTTACTTTACCCGGTAGCAGAATACCGCTTATTTCAGATAGTCTTTTAGACCATAATAGCTTACCGCTTCCTTGGCGAATACCTGCAACAGTTTTTTGCGGAATATCTTTTTTTACCGTATATGTTGCTTTATCTATACCATTCTGTGCTGTGACAACAATGGTCTGTTCTTGTTCATAGTCTAGTGCTTCTGTTTCGGGGTTGGGACTGCATGTTGCTCCATGTGAGATATCAATGTTAGCTATCTGCTCCCCTACATTATCTATGGTTACTAATGAAATTGTTTTTTCGTTTTCATTAATGACTCCCAATAGCCCTATGGCAGGAATATCGAATTTGGTGATACTACATTCGTTGCTCTTACGGATTTCACCTATTACTTTGAATTCGGTACTAGTCCCGGAGGTCTGATCTTTCACTGTGATATAGTTGTCTTGGGTAAGATCCATATAAAGTAATGGTGGAGTTACACTGACATTATTCGCTAAACTGGCACTCAATCTTACCCGTTTTAGTGCAGAGGTCGGCAATACATTATCCGACAATTTGGGATAATTGTATGGGAAAACAAATGTGATTGAATGATTGGTATAATCTATCTCACCTTTGAAACTATTTTCGCTGCTGTCATCGTTCGGAAACGATGCAGTGATGCTGTTGATACCTTCGCGTTGAATGTCAGAACCCAACTCTTCAGGACTGTGACAACTAGTTACTCCCCATAGAAGAACTAATGCCTGGATGATTGATATAATTTTGTTTTTCATTGTTCTAAGAGTTTTATTGTTATTTCCATTCATCATATTGCTCAATCAATGAGTTATTCTTCAATTCTTCAGACGGTACAGGAAGGACATATAATTTCTTTATAAACTTGCGGTCCTGCCCGTCGCAATCAACATATTCGTATGTATTGGTAGCGCCAATGATTTTGAAGCCATGTGTGCGATAGTTGTTGTATTCAATATGGGCTAATTCCCAACGACGCATATCCCAGAATAAATGACCTTCATAGGCTAGTTCAACCTTTCTTTCATTTCTGTAATCTTTGAACCAAGCCTCGCCTGTAGAGGATTTACCCGGTAAATTCACTTTTACTCTGGCGCGTACCTCATTCATTGCACTTTGGGCTTCCCCGATCTTATTGAGTCGATAAGCTGCTTCTGCTTTGTTCAATAAAACTTCTGCATAGCGAATTTCAACCCACGGTTGGGCGCTTTTCCCATTTTTGACGTCTGTTAGCGTTTCATCTAACAATTTCCTTAAAAAATAACCGGTTGTGGTTTTGCCGTATGAAGTACCCTGTTCCCGGTAAGGCATAAACACACCATTCTTTCCGTCAAGGCTGCAATCCATCTTTTTCCCTTTCCAGGTACATCCTCTATAGATTACAGTTGCGGCGAAGCGAGGTTCCAGTTGGTCGTATGGAGGAGTTTCATCAGTAATGCCATGCCAGGGTGTCCAGTCTATCTTTTCTCCATTTTTGCTTTCATAACATTCTACCATTTCCTGGGTAGGAGTTCCTGTTGAACCATTGTCATAACCATCACATTGTGGTACATAATACCGGTCGAAAAGATGATTAGGCCCGTTGGCAGCATCATAATCAAACTCCAGAATCGCTTCTTTATTATTCCCTTTCCATGCATCTTCATATTTGTCCGTCAGACCATATAGTTTGAGTGCAATTACATTATTAGCAGCATCATAGGCATCCTGCCAACGTTTGGCATATAACATAGCTCTTGATTTCAGTGCATAGGCTGCTCCTTTGGTGATACGCCCTTTATTTGCCGCATCCCATTCCTTGGGTAAATTATTGGCTGCAAAATCAAGATCGTCAGCTATGAATTGCCAGGTTTCTTCAGCACTGCTGCGGGCTTTATTAGTTGATACCGGCAGATCGTCATACAAGATGACACCTCCATGTCTTTTGGCTAACTGGAAATATACAAATGCACGGAAAAAGCGTACTTGAGCTTCCCAAAGCTTATTTCTGTCTGCTGAAAATTCGGAATATTTTCTTTGTAGAGATAGAAATTGGTTTGTTTCTCGGATCTGTTTGTATGCTGTTGAACGTAGCCAGATACTGTATAGACAGTTATCCGGAGAGATAGCATCCGGTGTAAGTACATAAAGATTAGGATGGCCGGCTCTGTGTCCCAGCGTATATGAACCATACTTAAATGCGTCAGTCAGACTTTCTGTAAAACTTCCGTAGAATTGGGCCTCCCCGAATTGACCGTAATCATGCAGGAGGGGATAGAAACTATTCACATATTTGTCAACCTGGGTTTCATCTTGCCAGATGATTTCATCACTAACGGTAGTCGTTTGTTTTACTTCATCCAGCCAGTCGTTGCACGAACTTAAAGTCAGCAACATAAAGAAGAGTGATATATTAATACATAACTTTTTCATATAGCGTATATTTTAGAATGTGATTTTAGCTCCAAGTGTATAAGTCCTTTGTTGCGGATAATATCCATTGTTTACAGCTGGAGATTCCGGGTCGATGTTGTACTTGGACACAGCGCTGAAAGTCAGAAGGTTGTATCCCTCAACATAGAGGCGAAGAGCTTCCACTCCCAATGGACTCAACCATTTTTTAGGGAAATTGTATCCTATTTGCGCTGTTTTTATTCTCAAATAGTTTCCGTTACGATACCAGAATGTGGAGGCCAGCCCGTTATTCAAACTTCTCGGATTGATTTCCAGACAAGGGAACTCTGCATTTGTATTTTCGGGTGTCCAGGAGTTTGCCACCAGATAGACTGGTGCATTGCCATTCTGATAGAATGGACGCGTGAAGGCCGTAGCGCTTTGGATTCCGGATGAACCGGTTGCCGTATATACTCCGGTTAATGCAACATCGCTGCCAAGCCCCCATGATGCTAAAATATCAAAATCGAATCCTTTCCAGTTACCAAATAAATTGAAAGAACCTGTGTGGGTCGGCCTTGAACTTTTACCTACATACCCCTGATCTTGATTGACGGTTATAATACCGTCTCCATTTCTATCCATATACTTGATATATCCGGGATAAGCCGGTCGGTCGGGCATGGTAGCGGAGTTGGCTATCTCTTCCTCACTCTGGAACAATCCCTGGGCAATGAATCCCATTTTCGAACCGATTTGCTTTCCGGTCAGTCGTCTGTATTCCGGTGTGTTTTCAGAGTCACCTGCATATTTGAGCCACCTTCCGTATGCGTATGACCAGATTAATTTGGCTCCATAGCTGAAACTTCCGATTCTGTTCTGATGTGTAAAGGTGACATCAAAACCCTTATAATCTGCTTTATTAACGTTGGCAGTTGAAAAATAATAGCCTCCCATGGAAGGAGTGTGCGAACCGGTTACAGAAGATAATTTGTCATATTCATATTTATAAAAAGCATCCAGTTCCATTCCTAATAATCCATTCCATAAAGTTACATCTATTCCGATATTATAGTTGAGGCATTGCGCCCATGTCAAATTGGGATTTCCCAATACGGACGGATAGATAGCAGTTTGACTGGCTCCGCCTATTACTACAGAATTGGGGGATGTGCTCATCGTATTTCTCCATTGGAAAGGCTGGATACCGCTGGTTGCAGTTTTTCCAATACCTGCTCTTAATTTCAGATTGTCTACCCAAGTAGCATGAAACCATTTTTCATTATTGATTCTCCAGGCAAGAGAGAGACCGGGCAGGGTGACCCAGCGTTTGTTCATACCACCAAACAGATAACTACCATCGTGGCGTAGTGAAGCCTCCAAATAATATTTGTCAGCGTAATTGTAGTTCAAACGACCTACAAAACCGGCTACACGTGTCTGGCTGCTGCTACCCGAAGGTATAGCAGGTTGCTCTTTCCCCTCTTTGGTGAATCCTGTGATTTGGTTCAACTCATCCAACTGAATGAAATCTAATCCGGTTCCCGTTACACCGAGATTGTTGCTATTACGTTCCCGTGTTTCGGCCAGTAATAATACTCCGATCGAGTGATCTCCAAATTTGTTATCATACGTGATACTGGTTTGCGTTGTGAACTCTTGGGCGCGTGATGCCGATTCGGATAATATAGGTGTATCTTTCAAAACACTGTAGTCCTTATGGTAGGTGAGTGTGGTAGTGGCTGCATTAGGTAAATCCATAATCATGACTTCATTCGGCTTGGTCAACTGTTTAGTCATCCCATGAACTAAGTCGTACGCTCCCTGGAATTTTAAACTTAATCCTTTAAGCCAAGGTGTGTCGTATTTCAGACTGAAATTAGACTGCATATATGATTGGTTGGACCTGTTATATCCTGAATCGTATATGGATGCGATAGGAGCTACCGGAGAACCGGAAGTCGGGGTTGAAACATCGTATATTTTCCCATTATATTCATAAGTGTCCTGTACGTATGGCAAAGCATAGCATACCTGTTGGGGAATATTCATCCAATCATCCGGATCGGCAGAAAATTTGGGAGCATCCCGTTTTTCTATACGCCCCGAAACACCTAATGACAGACTAAGTCCTTTAGCCAACTGTGCATCGATATTAGAACGAAGATTCATTCGACGGTATTTGAACTTATCTATATTTCCTTTTTCTTCCAGATAACCGATAGATGTGAAGAAACGAATCTTTTCACTTCCTCCTGATGCTGAAATATTATGATGTTGGCGAACACCGGTTCCATATACTTTATCGTACCAATTGGTATTTCCCCATCCGTCGACACCCTCGCGCATTTTGCGCACCATGTCGACAGTAAACACTTCCGTATCACCTTGTAGAAGACGGGCTTTATTGTACCAATAAGCATATCCCGGTCCGTCGAGCCATTCTTGTTCTTCTGCATTCTGGCTGATACCCACAGTACCTGTATAGCTAATGGTGACTTTATCTGTTTGTCCCTTTTTGGTTGTGACAATGAATGCTCCATTTGCGTCCAGACCATAAACGGCTACGGCTGATGCATCCTTTAATACAGACACAGATTCTATTTCATTCGGATCGAGTCCGTTGAAGTCACTTGCGCTTCTTCTGATGCCGTCAATAACATAGATAATACCACTTTGCCCGCGTATGGATAAGGAGGCATTATCCGCACCGGGTTGTCCACTGGCTTGTACGGCGGAAATACCGGCAACACGTGCACCGATGATATTACTGATTCCCATGGTTGGGGCTTTAAGGATTTCTTTATCGGAGACAGTAGATATGGCGGCGGTCAGACTACCGCGCTTTTGAGTTCCATAGCCTACCACTACGATTTCATCCAGCGAGGAAACATCTTCTTTAAGAGTGATATTGATATTCGTCTTATTACCTACTTTGACTTCCTGGCTGACCATTCCGATATAGGAGAATACCAATACGTCATTCTTATGGGCATTAATGCTATATTTGCCGTCAACATTTGTAATGGTACCGACATTCGTTGCACCCTTGACAGCTACAGATACGCCAGGTAATGGTTCATCATTACCATCTTTCACAAACCCTTTTATTACTTCTTGTGCAAGACAATCGAGAGTGCACATTAAAAGAGTAATAAACAACGAGGTTACTAACCTTGGATTCCATCTGATTTTCTTCATTGCATGATAAGTTTTTAAATATTAGATCGTCGATTTGAAATTTTAATTTCTAACAATAGTCTCTTTAGACCGGTTAACTAGTTAATGATACAAAAGTATTCTGTTTCAAAGATATGTGCGGTGGCAAAAACGAAAAACTATCTTCAAAAAACGAAGAATAATGCATCGTTAATCTTCTTTTGGCGTTTTTCTTTTTAAGAACCATTCGAAGAACTTATATATAGTTTCGTTTGATTCGGGAGTAGGATCATGTTTGGGCCTGTTCGTCATTGCCACTCGATGATGATAACCCAAAAGCCGGTTGACTGCAACAGAGTGATTTAATGGAATCCATCTGTCTACATTATCAGAATAACCTCCTGATACGAGAAATGGGCGAGGAGCCAATAAAGAATGGAGTTCATGTAAATCATGCCCCTCTTTACATAGTCTGGCATAGACACTTGTTGAAGAGTTATTGCCGTTGTTGCTCCAGATCTTTTTCCAGGGTGGGGGATAATACCCCAAGTACCAAGGTTCCCAATAATTGATATAATTATCTTTGGTTTCATCAAAGACGATACCCGGATCACTCCAGGCGGTGCAGGCAAACTTTTCATATAAACAAGAAGCAAACATAGCCCATTTAGCACCGTAAGAGTGTCCCATGATACCAATTCGGGTAGAGTCGACACTTTCGACTCTGGCTAATACTTCCCATGCATTGGCTGCCGCATAAGCAAGTACTGAAAGAGGTTGCATAGTGGAGTTGTTAATAGTCGGGTAATAGAGAGAGTAAGTCTTATCTTTGGTGGTCTGTCTAGTTCCTAATGAGAGAGTAACGAATCCTCTTTTGGTTAATTGGTAGGCGAAATCTCTATTAGCTTTTCCTCCCCATCCGATAGCTGTTTCCGGTTCGTAGAATACTGTGATAACGGCAGGATGTTTCCCTTTCTTATTTGGTTCCAGTAAATAGCCGTAAGTCTGTTCCAGAGGAGTCCAATAAAAACGCACTAAATGTTGTTTGAAATCTTCGCGTTCTGTGGTTTTTATAATCTCCAGTTTTTGATTGGTGATGATAGCCGGCCAATGACCGATCAGGTTCAACCATTTGTCTTTTATTTCTTTTCTTCGTTTTAGCCAATCGTCTGCGTTTTTGACTGTATCTCCATTGTAAAATAAAAGAGGATTGCGGTAAGTTCCAAATTTCTCCTGATACAGTGGTGGTGGGGTAAAGTAGGCGGATAGCTTCTCCCAGTTTCTTTTTGTCTGGTTAATCTCTAATCTTTTGCACCCCATTATTGAGGTGACCCCCAAATAAATAATAATAGGATAGATAATCGTTCTTGTTTTTCCTCTTATGGTATGTCTTTGCATAGTATTAATATCTAAAATGTATTTCGAAAGGTATGAAAACAAAGGTAGGTCATTCTCATGAATGATCTTAATGTCAAAACGAAAAACAGTCTTCAGAAAGCGTTTATTTTATCTTTGTCTAGTCTTTTTCTGCCGGTATTCAATAGGTGAACATCCTTTGAATTTTTTGAAAATCCGGGCAATGTTATTATAGTCTGTAAAGCCTACTTCCATTGCTAAATCGGCCAATGGACGGTCGGTTGTGAGCAGTAGATCTGCAAGATGATTACACCGGCAATTCAGAATATATTGGTATATAGAGGTATTCAGTGCGTTTTTGAATTTCACTTCGAAGTTTCTGCGGGATAGCGGAATGTTTGCAAGCAGAGACTCTATGGTCAAATCGGAACTGTAATGAGACTCTATATACTTCACTACTTCCAGAATATAAGGGTCTTTGATATTGTGTTTCTCCGTAGATTGCCGTAATTCGATGCGGATAGGATTGATAACAATATTGAAAGTACCTTCGTGTTCCTTTTTTATTTGTTGATGAATAAGTCTGCCGATAGAATATCCGCCTCTTTCTACTTCGAGCTCTATGGATGAAATGGGAGGGTCGGAAATATTACACATCAGTTCGTCATTGTCCACGCCTAATAAAGCAATTTCTTCCGGAATAGGAATATTCGTCATTTTGCAAGTTTCAGAAATGAATAGGGCGTGCGCATCATCACAGCAAAATAGGGCGACTGGCTTGGGGAGTTGCTGCAACCATTGGCTGACTTCCATTCTTATCTCGTCTTCCTGCTTATCCGATTCGAAACTGAAAAATTCGCCTCCGATGCGTTTTACTTCCTGCCGATACCCTTCGCAACGTTCGTCAGACCAAACCACCCCTTTAACGCCGAAATAAGCAAAATTGCGAAACATTCTCTTGGCAAAAAACTGGGCTGCCATTCTTCCCGTTCCTTTATAGTCGCCTGTCAGATTAGAGTAAGTGACGCTCCGGTGATGGTAGTTTTGTAGTACTACCGGAATATTCAGCTCCTTCTGCAAATCGATCGTATCATTATTCCACTGACCGATAATGGCGTCGGCTTTCCATTCTTTCGCCCATCTTAAAATGCCTTGTTCACCATGCATTGCGCTATAATAAGAAGGTAGTCGGTAAAAGAGCCAGGGGCCGTTTTCTTTGGAGTATTGGACAAGTCCCCGTAGCAGTTTCCTGTCAAATTCGCTTGAATAGTCTATCAATAGAAGAATCTTAATCATAGTTCTATGTTTTTCTTTAGTATAATGTAGGGATGCACAAATATAGAAGAATTCCTTTGTTTTCCTATAATAAAAACTTAATTTTGTAGCAAGAAAAACTTGTATGACACCCGGGTCTCGTGCTGTACGACACCCGGGTGTTGTTGTGTTCGACACCCGGGTCTCAGTATGCATGACACCCGGGTGTCGTACAAATTATGATAACTAACTTAAAAAGAAAGGAGCGTAAGATTATGTCTATCCCTTATGTAGTGAGAAAGAAAGCGGATTTATCATCCGGAGAACGGAAAGAGTTATGGTATGGTGTACCTAGTAAAATGCAGCGAAGAGGAGGAGTGAAAAATAAAGAACTTGCAGTACGGATGGCAAAGACAACAGGCTTTCATCGTGGGCAGATAGAAGGAATCCTGTCGGAGTTGGTTGAAAGTATTCAAGACCTGCTTTCCTCCGGTCATTCGGTGACCATTGAGGGATTGGGAACCTTTCAAACGGCACTGACCAGTCAGGGATGTGTGCTGCCCGAACAGGTAACGCCGGGGAAAGTTGCTATTTCACGCGTATATTTTGTGGCAAACTCAAAATTCAGCAGGGAACTGAAGAAGACAAAGTGTACCCGCATACCTTTTAAATATTATATGCCCGAAAGTATGCTAACGAAAAATATGAAGAAAGCAGACCGGGAACTGGAACAAACAGAATACGACATAGAAGAGCCGGAAATCGACGAATAGTTGAATAAAAAACAATATTGTCTTGTTAATTGAACAGAATTAGATTATATTTGTTCAGTGGTTAGAACAATATCTTGAAATATGATTAGAAGAGAAATACTAAAAGAAGTTCTATTAGATAATAGAAATGAGGTGGTCAAACATCAAGTTATACCTCGTAGCTTTCAGTTTGAAGAGTTTGGAAATTATGTATTTGTAGGTATCCGGCGAGCAGGAAAATCATTTTTACTTTATCAACGGATACAGGAACTTTTGCATAATGGGCATACTTGGAATGAAATGCTATATGTGAACTTTGAAGATGAACGTTTGATTGGAATGACGGCGGCAGATTTAAATCTCATACTGGAAGTACATGCCGAGATGTCAACAGACAGGCCGATGCTTTTCTTGGATGAAATTCAGAATATTGATGGTTGGGACAAGTTTGTTCGGCGATTGGCTGATAATAAATATAGGGCTTATGTGACAGGAAGCAATGCTAAAATGCTTAGTCAGGATGTAGCTACCACTTTGGGGGGACGATACATTACAGTACATGTATACCCTTATGATTTTAAAGAGTTTCTTTATGCTAATGGGGTTGAAGTTACAGAGAATTCTTTGTTTGCAACAGAGAGCCGGGCAGAAATAAAGCGTATATTCAATGATTATTTTCGTTCCGGTGGTTTTCCGGAAGGGGCATCGCTTGCCGCAAAACGGGATTATCTGACAAGTGTTTACCAAAAGATATATTTAGGAGATATTGCTGCAAGACATTCCATCGAAAATACTTTTGCTTTACGCATCCTTTTCCGCAAATTGGCCGAAAGTATAAAGCAACCGGTTTCGTTTACTCGTATAACTAATATTGTTGCTTCAACCGGAGTGAAAATATCGAAGAATACTGTCATTAACTACATGGAATATGCCAAAGATGCTTGCTTGCTGATTCCTATACAAAATATTGCGGATAAATTGGTGGAGCGTGAAACTAATCCGAAATATTATTTTGCGGATAATGGCATTCTCAATTTGCTTCTTTTGGATGCTGATACCTCGTTGCTTGAGAATTTGGTTGCTGTGACACTATTGCGGCGTTATGGGACGGACGATGCTGTATTCTTTTATAATAGAAATGTAGAGGTTGATTTTTATTTGCCTGATACAGGAGTGGCTATACAGGTCTGTTATACCATGAATCTCTCTGATGAGACTTTCCAACGGGAAGTTCAGGCATTAGTAAAATTGAATAAGGTATTTGAATGTCGGCAGTTATTGATAATAACGTATGACGATGAAGAACGGATTGAGTTGGAAAAATGTGCGATTGAGGTAATACCGGTTTGGAAGTGGTTGTTGGGTAAATAAGATAAATTAATACCCTCCCTGTCTTATTTATGAGATAAATCCCTATCTTTGTGGCACTTTTTACGAAAAAAGCAAATTCAAATTAATAGATATAGAAAAGAAAATGGCACAAGAAGACGTTTTTAAGAAGCTTGTATCGCATTGCAAAGAGTATGGTTTCGTATTCCCTTCGAGCGATATCTACGACGGACTAGGCGCTGTGTATGACTACGGTCAGATGGGCGTTGAATTGAAAAATAACATCAAGAAATACTGGTGGGACAGCATGGTGCTGTTGCACGAGAACATTGTCGGTATCGACTCTGCCATCTTTATGCATCCTACTATCTGGAAGGCTTCCGGACACGTAGACGCATTCAATGACCCTTTGATTGACAATAAAGACTCTAAGAAACGTTATCGTGCTGACGTGTTGATCGAAGATCAGCTGGCTAAGTATGACGATAAAATCAATAAAGAAGTAGCGAAAGCTGCCAAGAGATTCGGCGAATCTTTTGATGAGGCTCAATTCCGTTCTACCAACGGACGTGTATTGGAGCATCAGGCAAAACGCGACGCACTTCACACTCGCTTTGCTAAAGCTCTGAACGACGGTAATCTGGAAGAATTGCGTCAGATCATTATTGATGAAGAAATCGTATGCCCGATCTCCGGTACAAAGAACTGGACAGAAGTTCGTCAGTTCAATCTGATGTTCTCTACTGAAATGGGTTCTACTTCCGAAGGAGCAATGAAGATTTATCTTCGTCCGGAAACTGCACAAGGTATTTTTGTAAACTACCTCAATGTACAGAAGACGGGTCGTATGAAAGTTCCTTTCGGTATCGCACAGATTGGTAAGGCTTTCCGTAACGAGATCGTTGCCCGTCAGTTCATCTTCCGTATGCGTGAGTTCGAACAGATGGAAATGCAGTTCTTTGTAAAACCGGGAACTGAACTTGACTGGTTCAAGAAATGGAAAGAAATCCGTCTGAAATGGCATAAAGCTCTTGGATTCGGCGATGCAAGCTATCGTTATCACGATCACGATAAACTGGCTCACTACGCAAATGCCGCTACTGATATCGAATTCCTGATGCCGTTCGGATTCAAAGAAGTGGAAGGTATTCACTCTCGTACTAACTTCGACTTGTCTCAACATGAGAAGTTCTCCGGCAAGAGCATCAAATACTTCGATCCGGAACTGAACGAGTCTTATACTCCGTACGTAATCGAAACTTCTATCGGTGTTGACCGTATGTTCCTTAGCATCATGAGCGCATCTTATTGCGAAGAGCAATTGGAAAATGGTGAAAGCCGTGTGGTTCTGAAATTACCTGCTGCTTTGGCTCCGGTGAAACTGGCGGTTATGCCGTTGGTAAAGAAAGACGGTCTGCCTGAAAAAGCCCGCGAGGTTATTGACAGCCTGAAGTTCCACTTCCATTGCCAATATGACGAAAAGGATAGTATCGGTAAGCGTTATCGCCGTCAGGATGCTATTGGTACTCCGTACTGTGTAACAGTCGATCATCAGACATTAGAAGATAACTGCGTGACATTGCGTAATCGCGATACCATGCAACAAGAGCGTGTAGCTATCTCTGAACTGAATAATATCATCGCAGACAGAGTAAGCATCACTTCTCTATTGAAAACTTTACAATAAAACTTTGACGAATGAGTAAAAAGATCTATTTATTCTCCTTAGTATTGCTGGCTCTTGCATTCACTGCTTGCAGTGAAACGGAAGAGACGGGCAAATATGATAACTGGCAGGCACGTAATGAAGCTTTTATAGATTCAATAGCCAATGCTCATGCAAATACCGCTACACGTGGTCAGTTGGATTCTATTCATATGATTGCATATCCTGGAGTTCCTATCTATTTTAAAAAGAAAACTCCTGTGGGAGATGGGGTGATTCAAAATATTATCCCGCGGGCAACAGATGAGGTTACTGTATATTATAAAGGTTCTTATATCATTTGGGGTAATACTGGTGGTTATGTTGATAAACAAGATAACTTTATAGGGGAAGCGTTTGATGGCTCTTTTACTGAAGCGAATCCTAGCATTGATTTTTCAAGAACTGCGAACTTAACAATTAATGGGCTTGTGACTGGTTTGTCAGAGGTATTGCAACGAAGAAAAATTGGTGAACGTTTGGAAGTGTATGTTCCATGGAAATATGGTTATGGTAGTAGTGATTATACTCCAAAAGGTTCTTCGATTACTATTTTAGGTTATTCAACTTTAGTATTTGATATTCAAATGTTAAAGTGCGAAAAATAATCACTTATTATCATTTGGAATTTATTAAAATAAAGTTCCCTTATTCTAATCCTATTTCATCTATGGCAAAGGATAGAATAAGGGAGCTTATTATTAATATAGCATTGGTTTAGATATGATTTTTATTCTATGAATTATTTCTAAAACTGAAGTATTTCATATATTGTATTTCTACCAGGAGTAATACCATGGAAATTCTTATCTGCAGGTAAGTCATATCCTATAGGATTGTTCCATTTATCCCATACAATAGCTTGATTTGCATTCTTTTCATTTTCATCATCAATCCATAATCCTCATTGTCATGATGTCGTTTGACTACTCCTTATGTTTTGTTCCTTCTTGCTTATATTACAGAAGATTACATTTTTGATTTTTTATACTACTCTCCCTAATCTGCAAATGTGTTGGAATCGTCACCTGCTTGATAGTCTTATCTCCTTTTATCTGATCGATAAGTAGTTGGCAGGCAGTTTCTCCCATTTTATAGGTCTGATGTGATACTGCTGATAATTTCGGTTCCACATAATTAGCATGCTGCTCGTCTGTATACCCGATGATTGCCACATCATCCGGTATGCGGAGGCCATGGTTTTTGATAACTTCCATTGCTGCGAAAGCCAATGTGTCATTCATGGCAAGAATAGCGTCCGGAGGCTGTGGAAGTGATAGTAAAGTTTCTGTGGCAATCTTGCCTTCCTCATAATCAATCTTCCGGCAAACAACTAGCTCCTTTTTGATAAGAATACGATTCTCACGTAAGGCTTCCAGATAACCATGTTTTCTTCTCTTTACAATATCCAGATGATTAGCTCCTCCGATAAAAGCTACCCGCTCGCTTCCATTATCCAGGAGATGTTGTGTAGCCATCTGTGCGGATTGTGCCCCGTCTGCTATCACCGATGAAAATTGGTCGGTCAGGCAAACACGGTCGAACAGGATAAGTGGCATATTAATGTCTTTCAAGGTGGAGATGTGGGAGAAATCGGTTGTTTCTTGAGACAGACAGGCGATGATACCTTCCACACGCATATTGACCAGATTCTCAATATTTCTTTTTTCGTGCTCGTAAGACTCATGCGAGGTCGTGATAATCACGAAATACCCGTTGGCAATAGCCATATTCTCTATTCCATTCAGAATTGATGCAAAGAAATGAGTGACAATATCCGGGACTACCACTCCAATGATACGTGGCGCATTTTTCCGCAGGCTCATGGCAAAAGGATTGGGGCGGTAGTTCATCTCTTTAGCCAGTGCCTTTGCTTTGGCGCAAAGTTCACGGCTGATTTCCGGACTATCTTTTAGTGCCCTGGATACAGTAGGAATCGACACCCCCAATGCTTGGGCGAGATCTTTGAGTGAAGTATGTTTCCGGTTTTCCATTTGAAAGTCTGCAACTTAGATTCTTTTTACAAAGAAAGCACATTCTCGGAAAATTAAAAGCATCTGAAGCAATATTTTTTACGTAAACCGTTACGTTGGTTTTTCGACCGCTCTCTGCTGCACTGAAACTATTACTGACCTATTTTTGTCGCATACAAAATGATTTAAAACCTAAAAGTATGCAATACCATGAAATCGGAAAGACAGGGATGAAAGTATCATCTCTTAGTTTTGGAGCTTCTTCTTTAGGAGGAGTTTTCCATGATTTGAAAGAAAAAGAAGGCATTCAGGCTGTGTTTACCGCTGTTGAGGCAGGAATGAACTTTATCGATGTGTCTCCTTATTACGGACATTATAAAGCGGAAACTGTTTTAGGAAAGGCACTTAAAGATCTTCCTCGCGACCGTTATTACCTTTCTACCAAAGTGGGACGTTATGGAAAAGATGGAGTAAATCTGTGGGATTACTCTGCAAAGCGTGCTACCGAAAGTGTGTATGAGAGTATGGAACGTCTGAATATAGATTTTATCGATCTGATAAATGTACACGATGTGGAGTTTGCCGATTTGAATCAGGTGGTTAATGAAACTCTGCCGGCTTTGGTTGAGTTGCGTGAAAAAGGAGTGGTAGGACACGTTGGAATTACCGACTTGCAACTCGAGAACCTGAAATGGGTAATTGACCATTCACCAAGCGGTACGATTGAATCTGTGCTTAGCTTCTGCCATTATTGCCTGTGTGATGATAAATTAGCAGACTTCCTGGACTACTTCGAATCCAAAGAAATCGGCGTGATTAATGCTTCTCCCCTTTCAATGGGACTGTTGAGTGAACGTGGTGTTCCTGCCTGGCATCCGGCTCCCAAACCTTTGGTAGAGGCTTGCCGTAAAGCAATGGAACATTGCAAAGCTAAGAATTATCCGGTTGAGAAGCTGGCTATGCAGTTCTCCGTCAGCAATCCCCGTATAGCAACGACTTTGTTTAGTACGACTAATCCGGAGAATGTGAAAAAGAACATCGCTTTCATCAAAGAACCTATTGACTGGGAACTCGTTCGGGAAGTGCAGGAGATTATCGGAGAGCAGAAACGTGTAAGTTGGGCAAACTCATAAAACAGCGTCATTCGTATGGACTATACAATTATTGATGCGCACGCCCATCTGTGGTTACGACAGGATACTGTTGTGGACGGATTGCCTATCCGGACTTTGGAAAATGGCCGTTCGGAATTTATGGGAGAAATCCGGCAAATGGTTCCGCCCTTTATGATAGACGGAGTGAATAGCGCGGAAGTTTTTCTTTCGAATATGGACTATGCGCAAGTGGCTGCGGCTGTCATTACCCAAGAGTTTATTGACGGTATTCAGAATGATTATTTGTCGGAAGTCGTTTCCCATTATCCCAACCGTTTCTTTGTTTGCGGAATGTGTGAGTTTCGCAAACCTGGATTTTTGGAGCAGGCGAAAGAGCTTATAACCAAAGGTTTTAAGGCTATAAAAATCCCTGCCCAGCGCTTGTTGTTAAAAGAGGGACGGGTAATGCTGAATAATGAGGAAATGATGCAGATGTTTCATTCTATGGAAGAACGGAATGTCATGCTCTCCATCGACTTGGCTGACGGAGCAACACAGGTTCCCGAAATGGAAGAGATTATTCAGGAATGTCCCCGCCTAAAAATAGCTGTCGGACACTTCGGAATGGTGACACGTCCGGACTGGAAAGAACAAATCCGCCTGGCACGTCATCCCAATGTGATGATTGAATCCGGCGGAATCACCTGGCTTTTCAATGATGAATTTTATCCTTTCAAAGGAGCAGTGAAAGCCATTCGGGAAGCGGCGGATTTAGTTGGCATGGAGAAACTGATGTGGGGATCGGACTATCCGCGCACCATTACAGCAATCACCTACAAGATGTCATACGATTTTGTGGTGAAGTCTTCCGAGTTGACGGAAGAGGACAAAAGACTCTTTTTGGGAGAAAATGCCCGGAACTTCTATGGATTCACGGATCTCCCCGTACTTCCTTACATCAAGAACATGTCCGAATGATAGAGAAAACATCCTTATCGTAAAACTAGATTTATACCATGAAAAAGAATACATATACAATACCTTTAGCGTTAGTTTTCTGCCTTTTCTTTCTGTGGGCGATAAGCAGCAATCTGCTTCCCACAATGATCCGGCAATTGATGAAGACATGTGAACTGAATACCTTTGAAGCCTCCTTTACCGAGACTGCCTACTGGTTGGCTTATTTTATTTTCCCCATCCCCATAGCGATGTTTATGAAACGTTACAGCTATAAGGCGGGAATTATTTTCGGACTGGTATTAGCAGCAATCGGAGGCCTGCTTTTCTTTCCTGCCGCCATTTTAAAAGAATATTGGGCTTACCTCTGTATCTTCTTTATTATCGCTACGGGAATGTGCTTTCTGGAGACAGCTGCCAATCCGTATGTGACGGTTTTAGGAGCCCCCGAAACAGCTCCCCGCCGATTGAACCTAGCGCAGTCTTTCAATGGACTCGGAGCTTTTATCGCTGCCATGTTTTTGAGTAAGCTCATCCTTAGCGGAGCTCATTACACGCGAGAGACCCTTCCTATAGATTATCCGGGAGGCTGGCAGGCCTATATCCAATTGGAAACGGATGCCATGAAACTTCCTTATCTGATATTGGCTATATTGTTGATTGCCATAGCTGTCGTCTTCGTCTTTTCAAAATTGCCGAAGATTGGGGACGAAGGAGAAACGGCTTCTTCTGATAAAACGACTTCTTTGGGTAAAACGAAAGAGGGCAGCCAGAAAGAAAAACTGATAGACTTCGGTGTATTGAAGCATTCACACTTGCGGTGGGGAGTGATTGCGCAATTCTTCTATAACGGCGGACAGACGGCGATAAACAGTCTGTTCCTGGTTTACTGTTGCACTTATGCCGGATTGCCGGAAGATACAGCGACTACCTTCTTCGGATTGTATATGCTCGCATTTCTTTTGGGGCGTTGGATCGGTACCGGATTGATGGTGAAATTCCGTCCACAGGATATGCTACTGGTTTACGCCTTGATGAATATTCTTTTGTGCGGGGTAGTGATGATATGGGGAGGTATGATCGGGCTATACGCAATGTTGGCTATCTCTTTCTTTATGTCTATAATGTACCCCACGCAGTTCTCATTGGCGCTAAAAGGACTGGGGAGTCAGACAAAGAGCGGTTCGGCATTTCTGGTAATGGCTATTGTCGGCAATGCCTGCCTGCCACAGTTGACGGCTTATTTCATGCACGCCAATGAGCATATCTATTATATGGCCTATTGTGTACCGATGATTTGTTTTGTCTTCTGTGCATATTACGGCTGGAAAGGTTATAAAGTAATCGATTAATAAATCTATTTATCAAACATATCCAATGAAAGCAGTTCAAATTGTCAATCCCTCCGAAATGAAGGTGGTTGAACTGGAAAAACCGACCGTTGGTGCCGGTGAAGTATTAGTAAGAATCAAGTATGTTGGTTTCTGTGGCTCTGATCTGAATACCTTTTTGGGGCGTAATCCAATGGTGAAGTTACCGGTAATCCCGGGACATGAGGTAGGAGCGGTGATTGAGGAGATTGGTCCGGATGTTCCGGCCGGCTTCGAAAAAGGGATGAACGTGACATTGAATCCATACACCAATTGTGGTAAATGTGCTTCTTGTCGTAATGGTCGTGTCAATGCTTGTGAGCATAATGAAACGTTAGGAGTGCAACGCAATGGAGTGATGTGCGAATATGCCGTATTACCTTGGACGAAGATTATTCCGGCTGGTAATATCTCTCCTCGCGATTGTGCGTTGATTGAGCCGATGAGTGTCGGATTCCATGCGGTATCTCGTGCGCAGGTGATCGATAATGAATATGTGATGGTTATTGGCTGCGGTATGATTGGTATCGGTGCCATTGTACGTGCTGCTTTGAGAGGGGCAACGGTCATTGCTGTCGATCTGGATGACGAGAAACTGGAACTGGCGAAAAGGGTAGGTGCTTCTTATGTGATTAACTCCAAGACAGAAAATGTACACGAACGGATGCAACAGGTAACGGAGGGCTTCGGTGCCGATGTGGTGATTGAAGCTGTCGGCAGTCCGGTCACTTATGTGATGGCGGTGGATGAAGTCGGTTTTACAGGACGGGTCGTTTGCATTGGCTATGCCAAAAGCGAAGTAGCTTTCCAAACGAAATATTTCGTTCAGAAAGAACTGGATATCCGTGGTTCCAGAAATGCGTTACCAGCCGATTTCCGTGCGGTTATTAATTATATGAAAGAAGGCAACTGTCCGGTGGAAGAACTGATTTCGAAGATTGCCAAACCGGAAGGAGCTTTGGAAGCTATGCAGGAATGGACGGCTAATCCGGGAAAAGTGTTCCGTATACTGGTTGAGTTCTGATAAGTTCTTGTAATAAGAATAGTTGTTGATGCCTGTTGTTTCGGGTATGTAATAAGTGAGAGGAGGCTGAATACAGTCTCCTCTCTTTGGGAGATAGGGTGATGTAACATGAGTAAATATAGATGTAACATTCTTCATTCGATATGTAGCATCACAAAGAAATCATGTAGCATACTTTGGGCAATATATCTGTTTGCATTTTCTATTTTTGTGATGTGGAAGATGACAAGAAACATTTTAAATAATTAGCTTTCAAATAATAGATAATGTAGCCAGTTAATAAAAAAACGATGATTATGCTGAAAACAAAAATCAACACTATTCTACTGTGTACTCTTTTTACATTGTTCTTTCCGCTATCAGCCGGAGCACAATACCGTAATCCTATTCTTTATGCTGACGTGCCCGATATGTCGGTGTGCCGCGCAGGCGATTACTTTTACATGGTTTCCACTACTATGCACCTGATGCCGGGAGCGCCTATCATGCGTTCGCCGGACATGAAACATTGGGAAACTATCAGCTACGTATTTCCTCGCATTGACGATGGTCCCCGTTATGATCTGCTCGAAGGCACTGCTTACGGGCAAGGACAATGGGCATCATCTATCCGCTATCATGACGGTAAATTCTATGTATGGTTTACAGCCAATGGCGCGCCCGGACGTGGGTTTGTTTATACTGCGACAGATCCGGCCGGTCCCTGGAAACTTCTTTCGCGTCCCCCGCATTTTCATGACGGTTCGCTTCTGTTTGATGATGACGGGCGGGTGTATCTCTTTCACAGTACGGGACAGCTTACGGAGTTGAAACCCGATTTGACCGATGTACTTCCCGGTGGCATCAATCAGCAAATATTTGAACGGGATGCTGACGAACAAGGTCTGTTGGAAGGTAGTTCCGTCATCAAGCATAATGGGAAATATTATTTGCTGATGATTTCTATGGATTGGAGTATTCCCGGCCGTCTGCGTCGTGAAGTATGCTATCGTGCCGATAAGATTACCGGACCTTACGAAAAACGTGTCATTCTTGAAACGGAGTTCGACGGGCATGGCGGTGTTGGTCAGGGATGCATCGTAGACGGGAAAAACGGTGAATGGTACGGGCTGATTTTTCAGGATCGTGGTGGCGTAGGGCGTGTGCCGTGTCTCATGCCTTGTACATGGACGGAAGATGGTTGGCCTATGCTAGGGGACAAGGATGGGCACATTCCGAATGATACCACTTTATCGTATATGTCAATGGATGGTATCTGCGGTTCGGATGATTTTTCCGCTTCCGGGCTTTCCCTCTATTGGCAGTGGAATCATAACCCCGTCGATCAGGCATGGAGCCTTACCGATCGTCCCGGATTTCTGCGTTTGAAAACCTCCCGTGTGGTAGATAACCTGTTTGTTGCTCCCAATACGTTGACTCAACGTATGGTAGGACCGAAATGCATGGGCACTGTCAGTCTCTCTCTGGGGGGGATGAAAGATGGTGACCGTGCAGGATTATCGGCTTTTAATGGTGACAGCGGTGTGCTTACGATTGAAAAGAACGGAAATAAACTGTCTCTTGTGATGAGTGAACAGAAAAGCGTGTTTGAGAAAACAAAGCGTGCCATTAGCCGTGTGGATATGACCGAACAAGCCCGTATACCTCTTAACAAAGAGCTTGTCTACTTGCGTGTGGAAGGTGACTTTACCAATGGACGGGATGAGGCTCGTTTTTCTTATAGTCTTGATGGGAAAACATGGATACCTGTCGGTCTGCCTGTCAAGATGAAATTTGACTACACCCGTATGTTCATGGGCAGTAAGTTTGCCATATTTAACTATGCTACACGTTCTGTAGGCGGTTATGTAGATGTGGACTCTTTTGATTATTCGTTCTGTGATGCGTCAATGTAACACACAAATATGTATTTGTAATCAATGAAACATTGTTTTATTGGAAAATAGGCTATTTTTGTTTCCAAATTAATCATAACTAATAAGTATAATATTATGAAAAGAGGTTGGATACCGATTATGGGTGTTTGTTTGGTGTTATCGTTTTCGGCATGTAAGCAATTGCTGCCTTACCAGGACACTTCTTTAACGGCGGAACAACGGGCGGAGGATTTGTTGCCCCGGTTGACTTTGGAAGAAAAAGTATCATTAATGCAAAATGCATCACCTGCTATCCCTCGACTGGGAATTAAAGAATATGAGTGGTGGAATGAAGCGTTGCACGGTGTGGGACGTGCCGGATTGGCTACTGTTTTTCCTCAGTCTATCGGTATGGGAGCTTCTTTTAATGATTCATTATTATATGAAGTGTTCAATGCCACTTCCGATGAGGCTCGCGTAAAATCGCGTATTTTCGGTGAAAGCGGCGTGCTGAAACGCTATCAGGGATTAACATTCTGGACACCAAATGTCAATATATTCCGTGACCCTCGTTGGGGACGCGGTCAGGAAACATACGGTGAAGACCCATATCTGACAGGACAAATGGGAATGGCTGTGGTCCGTGGCTTGCAAGGACCGGAAGATGCCAGGTATGATAAGCTGCACGCATGTGCCAAGCACTTTGCCGTTCATTCAGGACCGGAGTGGAACCGGCATAGTTTTGATGCGGAGAATATAGATCCCCGGGATTTATGGGAAACCTATCTGCCTGCTTTTAAAGATTTGGTACAGAAAGCGCATGTAAAAGAAGTGATGTGCGCCTACAATCGTTTTGAGGGAGAGCCTTGTTGTGGCAGCAATCGCCTGTTGATGCAAATATTGCGGGATGAATGGGGATACAAAGGCATTGTAGTCTCTGACTGTGGAGCGATTTCCGATTTCCATAGACCGGGAACGCATGAGACTCACCCGGATAAGGAACACGCCTCGGCAGCTGCTGTGCGGACAGGCACAGACCTTGAATGTGGAAGTGAATATGCTTCACTGGCGGATGCTGTAAAAGCCGGTTTGATTGACGAAAAAGAAATAGATATTTCATTGAAACGTTTGTTGACAGCACGTTTTGAACTGGGAGAAATGGACGAACAACCGGCTTGGTCGGAAATTCCGGCCTCTGTGCTGAATAGTAAGGAACATCAGGCATTGGCTTTGCGTATGGCTCGTGAATCATTGGTGCTCTTGCAGAATAAAAACAACATTCTGCCTCTGAATACCCATTTGAAAGTAGCCGTTATGGGACCTAATGCCAATGACTCCGTGATGCAGTGGGGAAATTATAACGGTATTTCGGCACATACGGTTACCTTATTGGAAGCTGTCCGTGCCAAACTACCGGAAGGGCAAATCATATACGAACCGGGTTGTGACCGTGTGGACGGAAAGACACTTCAAAGCCTGTTTGATGAATGTAGCATAAACGGTAAACCCGGTTTCTTGGCAGAATACTGGAATAATCGTGATCGTGAAGGGGAAGTCGTTGCTACCGATCAGATTTCCACTCCGTTCCATTTTGCGACAACAGGGGCTACTACATTTGCGCCCGGTGTGGAAATTACTAATTTCTCGGCCCGTTATGAATCAGTCTTTCGTCCTTCGCAGTCGGGTGATGTTGTTTTCCGTTTTCAATTGGACGGTGAAGTGACTCTTATTATAAATGGTGAGCAAGTGGCTCAGAAAATATATGTTAAGAATCCGACGAACCTCTATACGTTACAGGCGAAAGCTGGAAAAGAGTATCATATCGAGATTCTATTCAAACAACGGAATGAAAGGGCTACACTTGATTTTGATTTGGGCAAAGAGGTCGGGATCGACTTGAACCTCGCAGTGAAGAGAGTAATGGATGCTGATGTGATTCTTTTTGCTGGTGGAATTTCTCCAAGTCTGGAAGGTGAAGAAATGCCGGTAGAAGTTCCCGGATTTAAGGGTGGTGACCGTACGGATATTGAACTTCCGGACGTTCAACGTGATTTGTTGAAAGCTTTGAAGAAGGCTGGTAAAAAGGTTGTCTTTATCAATTATTCCGGTTCAGCTATCGGACTAGTGCCCGAAACGACTACTTGTGAAGCGATTCTGCAGGCATGGTATCCGGGACAGGCGGGTGGTACAGCTATCGTTGATGCTCTTTGGGGAGAGTATAATCCTGGTGGACGCCTGCCGGTCACTTTCTATAAGGATGTGAATCAATTGCCGGACTTTGAAGACTATTCCATGAAGGGGCGTACCTATCGATATATGCAACAGCAACCACTTTTCCCATTCGGTCATGGGCTGAGTTATACTACGTTTACTTATGGAGAAGCTAAATTGAGCAAGAATACAATCGCCAAAGGTGAAAATGTAGTATTGACTATTCCGGTAAGCAATGTCGGGCAACGTGATGGAGAAGAGGTGGTTCAGGTTTATTTGAGACGTCCGGGTGATAAGGAAGGCCCCCGTTATACCTTGCGTGCTTTCAAACGCGTTCATATTCCGGCAGGGAAAACTGAATCAGTAGCTATTCCTCTTACTGGTGTGAACTTTGAATGGTTTGATGTAGAGTCGAATACGATGCGTCCGTTGGAAGGTACTTATGAATTACTGTATGGAGGAACTTCTGATAGAAATAAGTTGAAAACGATTGTAATGAACGTACAGTAATACCGCTTTGGAATTTTGTTTATTTTTACAGATAGACAATCCGGATTTATTTATTGAATGAATAAAGAAAGAACGACCTTGTTCCTTTAAAAGGAACGGGTCGTTTCTTTTAAACCAACGGGGGCTTTCCTTTAAAGGAAAATGAATATTTGCTAATTCTTGATATTCAGCATTTTATATGATGGAAGATAAAAGTGCTGAAATAATAGGTAATGTAGTTAATTATCTTACCATTTTTCTGTTTTGAGGCTTTTTGTTACATCAGAAAAGAATCATGTTACATGTCTGTGATAAATGTAACCTGTATATAGATGCCTGTATCATGATTGTACATATATGATAAAACCGAATCGATACATTTGCAAACACTACTATGGAACAGAAAATTATAGAAAATAAAAAGTGATAATATGAGAACATTAAAATTGATTTTGTCGGGCTGGCAATCCGTGGGGCTTGTCGTATTTATTATGTTGTTTTTTAATATGGAGGTGAGTGGTAAGGGTAAAATAACGAAAAATGCTCCTGTCTTTACGCAATTTATTTATCAGGGGGAGGATGCTATTTATCAAAACAATCCTTTAAAGCCGGGTGAGTTCTATAATCCTATTTTGCAGGGTTGCTATCCCGATCCGAGTATAACGCGGAAAGGGAATGATTATTATTTAGTGTGCTCATCTTTTGCTATGTTTCCCGGGGTGCCTATTTTCCATTCTAATGATCTGGTAAACTGGAAACAAATCGGTCATGTGCTGGACAGAACGTCACAATTAAAGGTTGAAGATTGTGGTATTAGTGCTGGTGTATATGCTCCTGCTATAAGATATAATCCCAATAATGATACGTTTTATATGATAACCACTCAATTTTCCGGTGGCTTTGGAAATATGGTGGTAAAGACAAAGAATCCGGAGAATGGCTGGAGTGATCCGATCAAACTTCAATTTGAAGGCATTGATCCTTCTCTTTTCTTTGATGATAATGGCAAGGCATACGTGGTACATAATGATGCTCCTGCAAAAGCAAACGAGCGTTACTCGGGACACCGTGTCATAAAAATATGGGATTATGATGTGGAGAATGATAAAGTGGTTCCGGGAACGGACCGGATCATAGTAAACGGTGGCGTCAATATAGAAGAAAAACCGATATGGATTGAGGCTCCTCATATCTATAAGAAAGATGGACGTTATTACTTAATGTGTGCGGAAGGAGGAACCGGAGGCTGGCATAGCGAAGTCATTTTTGTAAGTGATCATCCGAAAGGACCTTATCTTCCGGCAAATAATAATCCTATTTTGACTCAACGTTATTTTCCTGCAAACCGGGCGAATAAAGTAGACTGGGCTGGTCATGCAGACTTAGTGGAGGGACCCGACGGAAAATATTATGGTGTATTTTTGGGAATACGCCCTAATGAGAAGAACAGAGTAAATACCGGACGCGAAACCTTTATTCTTCCGGTGGACTGGAGCGGAACATTTCCTGTTTTCGAAAATGGGCTTATCCCTATGAAACCTACATTGAAGATGCCTTCGGGAGTAGAGAACCAAACAGGGAAAAACGGTTATTTGCCTAGTGGCAACTTTGTCTTTAAGGATGATTTCTCCGATAAGACATTAGACCTTAGATGGATCGGTCTTAGAGGACCTCGTGAAGATTTCGTTGATATGACCGATAAAGGGTTGCGGATCATCCCTTTTACCTCAAATATCAATGAAGTGAAACCTACTTCTACCTTGTTCTACCGTCAGCAGCATAATCAATTTACAGCGGCAGCGACCATGGAGTACAAACCGAAAAATGAGAAAGATTTTGCTGGTATAACATGTTATCAGAATGAAAGATATCACTATGTCTTCGGTATTACTAAAAAGGGAAAAGACTATTACCTGATGCTGCAAAGAACCGAAAAAGGACAAGCGAGTGTCCTGGGTGAGGTGAAGATAGAAACAGAGAAACCTGTGACACTGCAAGTAGCAGCCAATGGAGATGATTATCGTTTTAATTATTCGATTGATGGCAAAAGTTTTACAAATTTAGGAGGAACCGTTTCCGGTGATATTCTTTCTACTAATGAGGCTGGTGGCTTTACAGGAGCAATGATTGGACTGTATGCAACATCTGTTGGTAATTAATTAGAAACCTTATCATTCCATAATTATGAAAATACATCATCTATTTTGGGGTATATGTTTATGCTTCAGCACAAATATTTTATTCGCACAGAACTATCAGAAAACATCGTCCGGCATCAAAACCACTGTAAATGCAGTGGATATAGAAGTACAATTCTTTGCGCCTGCTGTGGCGAGAGTAATAAAATCGCCGGAAGGGGTTGCCTATGAAAAACAGAGTCTTTCTGTAATTGCCAAACCCGAAAAGGTAAGTTTCAAGGCTGATATACAAGATAATAAGATTGTATTGAACACCAGCGAACTAAGTGTCAGTGTGGACACCGGGACGGGAATTGTTTCTTATTTCTCAAAGGATGGCAAATCCTTATTGGCAGAGAAATCCGGTATGCAGTTTATCGATTTCGATGATGCCGGGACAAAAACTTACCAGGTTTATCAACCTTTTATATTAGATAGGGAGGAAGCCATTTATGGTTTGGGACAATTGCAAAATGGAAAGATGATTCAGCGGAACATGACTAAAAATCTGATACAGGGAAATGTGGAAGATGTGTCACCTTTCTTCCAGTCTACTAAAGGATATGGTGTGTTTTGGGATAACTATTCGCCGACTCTTTTTACGGACAACGAAGTTGAAACATCTTTCCGTTCTGAAGTAGGTGACTGTGTTGACTATTATTTCATGTATGGGAAGAATGCCGATGGTGTAATAGCACAGGTACGCAGCTTGACCGGACAAGCACCGATGTTTCCTTTATGGACTTATGGTTACTGGCAAAGTAAAGAAAGATATAAGAGCCAGAAGGAAGTGGTAGACGTTGTTCGTAAATATCGTGAATTGGGTATTCCCTTGGATGGCATTATTCAGGATTGGCAATATTGGGGGCATAACTATTTGTGGAATGCGATGGATTTTCAGAATCCGACTTTCAATAATCCTCAAAAGATGATTGAGGATGTCCATGCAATGAACGCACACATGGCTATATCTATCTGGTCGTCATTCGGACCGATGACCAAGCCTTATAGAGAATTGGATAAAAAAGGGATGTTGTTTAACTTCACTACCTGGCCGCAATCGGGATTGGAGTCATGGTCCCCCAACATGGAATATCCTTCCGGTGTAAGAGTGTATGATGCTTACAATCCCGAAGCGCGTGATATTTATTGGAAATATCTGAATGATGGAATTTTCAAGTTGGGAATGGATGCCTGGTGGATGGACTCTACCGAACCCGACCATTTGGACTGGAAGCCGGAGGATATGGATACCAAAACCTATCTGGGCTCGTTCCGTAAGGTGCGCAATGCTTATCCGTTGATGACTGTCGGAGGGGTTTACGACCATCAGCGTGCAGTGACTTCGGACAAACGCGTGTTTATTTTAACCCGTTCCGGATTCTTGGGGCAGCAACGTTATGGTGTAAATGTATGGAGTGGTGATGTCGCTTCCACATGGGAGAGTTTTAGAAATCAGATTCCTGCCGGATTAAACTTTTCTTTGTGTGGTATACCTCACTGGAATAGTGATATTGGTGGCTTTTTTGCAGGACATTATAATAAAAGCTGGAATGATGATAGTGCTTCAAAAAATCCATTGTATCAGGAACTTTATGTGCGTTGGTTGCAGTTTGGAACGTTCAATCCGATGATGCGTTCTCACGGGACGGATGTTTATAGGGAAATCTATAAGTTCGGAAAGAAGGGCGAGCCTGTATATGATGCTATCGAGAAGATGATAGGTTTGCGTTACTCTCTGTTGCCTTATATTTATTCTACTTCTTGGGAGGTGAGCAATCGCCAATCGAGTTTTATGCGCGCTTTGATGATGGATTTTGTAGACGACAGAAAGGTGTGGGATATCAATGACGAATATATGTTTGGAAAATCGCTCCTTGTGGCTCCGATTGCTCATGCACAATATACGCCGGAAGCTGTGGTAAAAGTCTCCGAAGAAGAGGGATGGAACAGAGATGGAGCGAAAAAAACAAAAACTGATGTTGCTGTGGATTTCATGGAAACGAAATCTACTAACATATACTTACCGGCAGGAACGCTATGGTATGACTTTTGGACGGACGAGAAACACGAAGGCGGAAAGGAAATTACCAAAGAGACTACACTGGATGTTATTCCATTGTATGTAAAAGCGGGTAGTATTATTCCTGTCGGTCCACAAGTTCAGTATGCCACTGAAAAACCGTGGGATCATCTTGAATTGAAGGTGTATGCGGGTGCGAATGGAAACTTCATTTTATATGAAGATGAATTTGATAATTACAATTACGAAAAAGGAGCTTATACGGAAATTCCAATCTCTTGGAATAATGCATCTCGTAAATTGACGATAGGGGCAAGAAAAGGTGCGTATGAGGGAATGTTGAAGAACCGTAAGTTTACTGTAACTCTTCAGGACGGGACTCAAAAAAACGTCGATTATAATGGGAAAGCGATTTCTGTAAGGTTTTGATTGTAATAGAATGTGTGATTATGTCAGTAGAAAAGAATCTGAAAAGTAGGAATATGATGAAGTTTTTTATAGTAATGGCTATGCTATTGGGGAGTAGCGTTACAAGTGCAGAAAATAAACAGATAACAAGTCCTGATGGAAAGCTGGTAGTGACAGTCTCAGATATGGATGGAAGACCTTCTTATTCTGTTAGTTATGACAATGTTCTCTTTTTGAAGCCATCTCCATTGGGGATGATTGCAAATATAGGAGATTTTTCATCGGGGATGTCGCTGGAAAAGAATGTTTCAACCAATAAAATAGATGAAACATACGAGTTGGCTTCTATTAAAAAGAGCAAGGTTCGTTATGTGGCCAATGAAGCTGTATTTTCGTTTACACAACAAGGGAAAACAATTTATGATGTTATATTCCGCATAAGTAATAACGATGTTGCTTTTAAATATAGGATGTATCCGCAAGGTGAGACACTAAGTTGCGTGATTAAGAAAGAAGCTACAGGATTTGCGTTTCCTGACGGAACCACCACTTTTCTTTGTCCGCAAAGTAAACCGATGGGAGGATTTGCCCGTACTTCTCCAAGTTATGAGACGTCTTATACGGCAGATGATGCCGCAGGGAAGAATGGTTGGGGAGAAGGATACACATTTCCCTGTCTATTCCGTAATGGAGATAACGGTTGGGCGCTTGTTTCCGAAACGGGAGTAAATGGCGGATATTGCGCAAGCCGTCTGTTGGGACACAAAGAAGGGGTGTATACCATTGGATTTCCGCAAGAAGGTGAAGCAAATGGGAATGGTACGGTTTCTCCGGGGATAGCGTTGCCGGGCGAGACGCCTTGGCGTACTATTACTGTGGGCAAGACTTTGGCTCCAATAGTGGAGACAACCGTTCCTTTTGATGTTGTAAAACCGCTTTATCAGGCAAAAGGAGAGTTTACGTATGGCAGGGGTTCATGGAGCTGGATTATCGGTATGGATGGAAGTACTAATTATAAAGAGCAACTTCGGTATATTGATTTCTCGGCAGCAATGGGGTATCAATCTGTGTTGGTGGATGCCTTGTGGGATAAACAAATAGGACGTGATAAAATTGAAGAATTGGCTAAATATGGGAAGGACAAAGGGGTAGCTCTTTATTTGTGGTATAATTCGAATGGGTATTGGAATGATGCTCCGCAAACTCCGAGAGGTATGATGGATAATGCGATAGCCCGACGTAAGGAGATGAAATGGATGCAAAGCATTGGCATCCGTGGAATAAAAGTGGACTTTTTCGGAGGCGACAAGCAAATGACTATGCAGTTGTATGAGGATATCTTGTCGGATGCAAACGAGTACGGACTTTTAGTTATTTTCCATGGATGTACTTTGCCTCGTGGCTGGGAACGTATGTATCCTAACTTCGCAGCGAGTGAGGCTGTATTGGCTAGTGAAAATCTTCATTTCTCTCAAGGCAGTTGTGATAATGAGGCCTTTAATGCCACCCTGCATCCGTTTATCCGTAACACGGTAGGTAGCATGGATTTCGGCGGTAGTGCATTGAACAAATATTATAATGCGGATAATGCTCCACGGGGAAGCCGGCGGGTGACATCAGATGTCTACGCACTGGCTACGGCGGTGCTATTTCAGAGTCCGGTACAGCATTTCGCTTTGGCACCGAATAACCTGACCGATGCTCCGTCGTGGGCAATTGATTTTATGAAAGAGGTTCCAACTACTTGGGACGAGGTACGTTTCATTGACGGTTATCCTGGTAAATACGTCATTCTTGCCCGTCGTCATGGCGACAAATGGTATATTGCCGGAGTAAATGCGCAGAAGGAAACACTGAAACTTAAAGTTAATTTGCCGATGTTCTCTAATGGAGAAAAGGTGAGACTGTTTAGTGATGATAAGGCATTGCAGGGTAGCGTAAAACAAATAGAAATAGGAAAGAAACAAGAATTGCAATTGACTATTCCTTGCAATGGTGGAGTATTAATAACCAAATAACCATTTAAAATAAAAGAATATGAGAAACTTAAAATTTTTAGGCGTATCGTTTTTGTTGGCAATCACTGCCGCTACTTCAGGAACTGCACAAAATCCTATTATACAAACAAAATACACTGCCGATCCGGCTCCGATGGTATATAACGATACCGTTTTCCTTTATACAACTCATGATGAGGATGATGCCGAAGGATTCAAAATGTTGGACTGGTTACTTTATACTTCCACCGATATGGTCAATTGGACCGATCATGGAGCGGTCGCTTCTCTGAAGAGTTTTGATTGGGTGAAACGTGATAACGGTGCCTGGGCAGAACAAGTCATCGAACGTAATGGCAAATTTTATATGTATTGTCCGATTCACGGTAATGGTATTGGCGTATTGGTATCCGACTCTCCTTACGGTCCTTTTAAAGACCCATTGAACAAACCGTTGGTTTGGCAAAAGGAGCATTGGTATGACATTGACCCGACCGTATTTATTGATGATGACGGACAAGCGTATATGTATTGGGGCAATCCGAATGTTTATTATGTGAAACTGAATGAGGATATGATTTCATATTCGGGGGAAATTGTACAAGTGGAAAATAAACCGGAACATTACCAGGAAGGTCCGTGGGTGTATAAACGGAACGGGCATTATTACATGGCTTTCGCTTCAACTTGTTGTCCGGAAGGGATTGGCTATGCCATGAGCGACAAAGCTACCGGACCATGGAGTACAAAAGGATATATTATGCGTCCAACAGAGCGGAGTAGAGGAAATCATCCTGGAATTATCGATTATAAAGGTAGCTCTTATGTATTTGGCCTAAATTATGATTTGCTTCATTTGGAAACATTGGATCATAAGGAACGTCGTTCCACGTCTGTTGCAAAAATGCATTATAATCCGGATGGAACTATTCAGGAAGTTCCTTATTGGCAGGAGACGAAACTGGAACAGATTGAAAACTTTAATCCTTACCGTAGAGTGGAAGCTGAAACGATGGCTTGGGGATATGGTCTTAAAGCTGAAAATCATAAGAATGGTGGTTTGTATATAACCGATATCGATAATAATGAATATCTGTGTGTGCGTGGTGTCGACTTTGGCAAGAAAGGAGCAAAGAAATTCAGTGTAAGCGCAGCTTGTGTTGAAAAAGGCGGAATGATAGAAATTCGTCTGGATAGCACTGAAGGGCCGGTAATAGGTAGTGTCAGTATATCACCGACAGGAGGACTGGATATATATAAACAGATGTCATGCCGGATAAAGAATGCAAAGGGTGTACATGATCTTTATTTCTGCTTTAAAGGAGAGAAAGGAAACAAACTTTTCAATCTGGATTATTGGGAATTTGAATAGCTTTTATTCAAAAAAAATAAGATTGTAATGTGCTTATAATCAGTGTAATTGTTTGGACGTGCTACAAGGGGAAAGATAGATGTAACATTGAAAATGAAGATGTTATTTAGGAAAAGAAGCCCGTAACATAATTATGTTTGTAGTTTTATGAACTGGCATATCTTTGCAGAAAAGATCAGTAATTCATATTTGATTATAAAGAAAATAAGAAGTATTATGAAGAATACACAGGTAATACAATTAATGTCAATCGTCTGGCTCTCCATATTTATGCTGGGGATAACAATGATGTCATGTAGCTCAAAGAAAGAACAACAATTACCGGCTATTGGAAAATCTGTGGCCCTCTTTGATTATTTTTCTTATAAGGGAAATGATGATTTTTATATTTCCAATCCTCTGTCAGGTGAAGACTATTTCTATAATCCTATTTTGCCGGGATGGTATTCTGATCCTAGTGTTTGTACAAATGGAGAAGGTGATTATTTCCTAGTAACATCTACATTCACTTATTTTCCCGGTGTTCCTATTTTTCACAGCAAAGACTTGGTGAATTGGAAACAGATAGGGCATGTGTTGAACCGTGCTTCGCAATTAGTGAATATGGAAGGACAGAAAGTGAGTGGCGGTATTTTTGCTCCGGCTATTTCTTATAATCCGTATAACAAGACATATTATATGGTAACAACCAATGTCGGAGCCGGAAATTTCTTTGTTAAGACGCAAGACCCGTTTGGTGAATGGTCGGAACCCATCATGTTGCCGGAGGTCGGAGGTATTGATCCTTCTTTCTTTTTTGATGAAGATGGTAAGGCATATATTGTTAATAATGATGAGGCTCCGGATAATAAACCTGAATATAGCGGACACCGTACTATACGCATACAAGAGTTTGATGTGAAAACAGATAAGACGATCGGTTCCCGTAAAATTCTTGTAAACAAAGGAGCTCAACCGGCAGACAAACCAATTTGGATAGAAGGTCCTCATTTATATAAGATAAATGGAAAGTACTTCTTGATGTCCGCCGAAGGTGGAACGGGAAACTGGCATTCGGAAGTGATTTTCCGTGGTGATTCTCCGATGGGTAAGTTTCTTCCATGGAAAAACAATCCGATTCTGACGCAAAGACATTTGAATTCTGACCGTCCTAATTCGGTAACCTGTGCTGGTCATGCAGACTTGATTCAAACAAAAGAGGGAGATTGGTGGGCTGTTTTTCTGGCTTGTCGCCCTATTAATAATCAGTTTGAGAATTTGGGACGTGAAACATTTATGATGCCGGTGAAATGGAGTGAAGACGGATTCCCGTACATGACACAAGGAGATGATTTAGTACCTATGATTGTAAAACGTGAAGGTGCGAAACGCGATACGACAGTTACTTATGGTAATTTCGAGTTAATAGAGAACTTTGATTCTCCTGTACTTGATATGCCATGGATGACTTTAAGAGCTTCTGCTTCCGATTTATATTCATTGACGGAAACACCCGGATACCTGACCTTGAAGTGTGCAGATATTAGCGCTACGGAAAAGAAAACTCCGGCATTTGTTTCTCGTCGGTTACAACATCATAAATTTGAATGTGCTACCCGTATGTTGTTCAATCCTTCTAACGATAAGGAAACAGCCGGAATGTTATTGTTTAAAGATGAGACGCATCAATATTTCTTCTGCTTGAATAAAGTGGGTGAGAATAAAAATATTTCTCTGAAACAAATCGGTGAAAAGGAACAGACATTGGCTTCAGATGAAATAGACGCAGATACAAATGAAGTATATTTGAAATTAGTATCTCAAGGAATTGGTTACGATTTCTATTATTCTATTGATGGTGAAAAAAGCTGGAAACTGCTTTGTAAAGATGTAGCCCCCAGTTATCTCTCTACTACAACGGCTGGTGGATTTACCGGTACTACAATTGGATTATACGCTACTTGCAAATAATTATTTTTTTTATATAAATATAATGCTAGTAATTATGGGTGATATTTATAATGATGGCTAACGCACTTAAAAAAAGAATGATGATTAGAAAACAATGTAGTTAATTAACATCTTAAACTAATGGTAATGAAAAATGTAACGAAGAAAATTCAAAAGATTCCTTACTTGTTTCTCCTTATGTTGTTTAGTTTTGTAACAGCATCAGCACAGAAAGGGATAACGGTGAGGGGAACGGTTCTTGACAGTAATGGTGAGACAATCATTGGAGCCTCAGTAGTTTTAAAGGGTAATAATTCAATAGGTACGATTTCAGATATAGATGGAAATTTTGTATTGACCGTACCCAATGAGAAGTCTACCCTTATTGTTTCGTATGTAGGAATGAAACCACAGGAGGTAAAAGTGGTTTCCAAAGGTCTTTTTAAAGTGGTGTTGGAAGATGATACTAAACAACTGGAAGAAGTAGTAGTTGTAGGTTACGGACAACAGAAGAAAGCGAGTGTGGTAGGTGCTATCACGCAGACCACTGGAAAAGTTTTGGAACGGGCGGCTGGTATTTCTGATATTGGTGCGGCGTTAACCGGTAACCTGCCGGGGGTTATAACGACTCAAAGTTCCGGTATGCCAGGTGAAGAAGAACCGAAAATCACAATACGTGGGACTAGTTCATGGAATAATAGTGACCCGTTGGTACTGGTGGATGGCATAGAACGTCCGATGAGCAGTGTGGATATTGCTTCTGTACAATCTATTTCTGTCTTGAAGGATGCTTCTGCAACTGCTGTTTATGGTGTGAAAGGTGCAAATGGTGTCATTTTGGTAACGACTAAACGCGGAACTGAGGGAGCTGCCCAAATAAACATAGCAGCCAATGCCACGATGAAGATACCTTCCAAGCTTCCTAACAAGTTGGATTCTTATGATGCTTTGATGGCACGCAATATGGCTATTGAGCATGAGTTGAGCTTGTATCCGGATTCATGGTCGTACATAAAGCCGCAGTCAATAATTAATAAGTATCGTAATCCGGCAAATTTGGAAGAAGCGGAACGCTATCCGAATGTGGACTGGCAGGATGTATTGTTCAAAGACTATGCGATGTCCTACAATGCAAATGTGAATGTCAGCGGTGGAACTCGGTTTGTAAAATATTTCGCTTCTGTCGATTATGTGCATGAGGGGGACTTGTTCGATGTATTTGATAATGGGCGTGATTATAATTCCGGTTATGGATATGACAGAATTAATGTACGTAGTAATCTGGATTTTCAGATAACCAAGAGTACTGTTTTTAAGGTTAATGTAGCGGGCTCTAATGGATACAAGAAAACTCCTTATAATAATTCCAATTATGATAGCTCGGCCGACTGGTCGATTGCCCAGCAGTGGGCGGGGGCGTATAATATTGCTCCGGATGTATTTCTTCCAAAATATTCGGATGGTTCATGGGGATATTATCCGAATATTTCGAATGTTACCAATTCTGCAGAAAATGTTTCATTGGGAGGTACGATGACTACCACTACTACACAGATAACAACTGACTTTGCATTGGAACAGGATTTGAGCTTTATAACGAAAGGATTGAGTGCAAGGGCTATGGTTTCTTGGGATAATACTTTTGTAGAATGGAAGCGCGGTATCAATGACCTATATAACGACGCACAACATAAATGGATTAATCCGGATACAGGGGAGGTCAGTTATAAAAAGTCGTATGACAACAATACAGGTTTTGATTTTATGCAGGGTGTAATGTGGAATACGGAAGGTGGTGAAGTCAAGAATTGGGCGACACAGCGTAACCTTAATTATCAGGCACAGTTAAATTGGGCCCGTAGTTTTGGAAAGCATAATGTTACCCTTATGGGATTGTTCAGTCGTCAAGAAACGGCTACAGGAAGTGAAATTCCTCACTATCGTGAAGACTGGGCATTCCGTACTACTTATAATTGGGCGGATAGGTATTTTATTGAATATAATGGTGCTTATAATGGTTCCGAGAAGTTCAGCAAAGAAAATCGTTTTGCATTCTTTAATTCCGGTGCTATCGGATGGATGGTTAGTGAAGAACCGTTTATGAAATTCTTGAAAGAACGCAGAATTTTGGATATGTTGAAAATTCGTGCTTCTTATGGTGAAATCGGTGATGATAATGTAAAAACACGTTGGTTGTATATGAACCAATGGGCTTACGGCGGAACCTCGTCTTTGGATGTAGATCGTGGTGAAAGTCCATATACTTGGTATCGTGAATCAGCAGTAGGTAATTCTGATGTGCATTGGGAGAAAGTAAAGAAATTGAATTTTGGTATTGATTACTCTTTTTTGGATGGTTTGTTTGCAGGTAGCGTGGAAGTCTTTCGTGATAAACGTACTGATATTCTGGTGGGTGGAAGCGATCGGGCTATTCCTTCTTATTTTGGTACTACAGCAGTTACTGCTAACTTAGGTAAGGTTAGAACCAAAGGTTATGAGTTGGAACTTCGTATCAACAAGACATTTTCCAATAAGATGCGCGTTTGGGCTAATATGAGCATGACCCATGCGGAAAATAAGATACTTGAAAAAGACGATGCTCCATTGTTGGCTGGGTATCAAAAGGTGGCTGGTTATGCCATTGGTCAGAATAAGGCATATATTGATAATGGATATTTGAATTCTTATGACGATGTGATTGGTAGCCCGCAGCATGATACAAACAATTCACAACGTCTTCCCGGAGACTATTATATTGTCGATTTCAATGGGGATGGTGTCGTCGACAGCAAGGACCAAGCTCCTTACGGTTACTCTGATACTCCACAGAATACATATAATGCTACTCTTGGCTTTGAGTGGAAGGGATTTAGTGCTTTTGTTCAGTTCTATGGTGTAAACAATGTGACTCGTGTCGTTCAGTTGACCAGTTTTGGCAGTCAGATGAATACGGTGTATGACCAGGGTAGCTGGTGGTCTGAGGCTGGCGATGCGGCCGATGTTGTAACTCCGCGCTGGTTGTCAAAGGTGAGCGGTTACAGTAATGGTACGCAATACTATTATGACGGTTCTTATATTCGTCTGAAAAATGCAGAGATAGCCTATACCTTTACAGATGGATGGGTGCGAAAACTCGGGGTGAAAAATTTGAAGATTTACTTAAATGGAAACAACTTATGGGTATGGTCTAAGATGCCGGACGACCGTGAATCGAATTTTGCAGGTTCGGGTAATCAAGGGGCGTATCCTACGGTGAAACGTTTCAACTTAGGTGTTAAATTTACATTATAATCAAAGTACTATGAGAAAAATATATAGAACTCTTTTATGCGGTAGCTTATTGCTCTTCTCGTTGGGATTTTCATCTTGTGAGGACTATCTAGACAAGGAAGCTGACTCTACTGTATCTGAAGAAGAAGCATTTAAGAACTTTAGGAATTTTCAGGGGTTTATCGAGGAAATATACAACTGTATTCCTGATAAGGAGAAGAACAATTATACTACTTCCTGGAACTGGGGAGATGATGAAATATTCAACCCGGAAGGTGACAGCCACATGACGCATCAGGTCGATTTGGGTAACTTCCGTGCATGGTCTACCAATAATCAATGCTGGCTCTATCGTACCGGCAGTGATCCTACGGCTACTTATCATCCGAACAGTGACGGCAATGCTAAGTTTAAACATTCACTGTGGCCACATGCATGGTATTGTATACGTAAGGCTAACATCGGTATCGCTAATCTAGAAAGGTTAACGGAAGCTACGGATGAGGAGAAAAAACTGATTGCCGGTCAGCTTTATTTTTTCCGCGCATGGTGGCACTTTGAAATGATGCAATATTTTGGTGGCTTGCCTTATATTGATACAGTCTTATCTGCTACAGAGAAAATGTCTTTGCCACGTCTGAGTTATCAGGAATGTGCAGATAAAGCAGCAGTCGATTTCCGTATGGCAGCGGATTTGCTTCCTATTAATTGGGATAACACAACTGTTGGCAAACAAACCGCGGGTAAGAATGATTTGCGTATCAACAAGATTATGGCATTAGGCTATCTGGGCAAGAATTATCTTTGGGCTGCCAGTCCTCTGATGGAACATGGTGCGCAGCTAGGTGGAAGCAATACTTACAATTACAATACAGAATATGCAAAAAAAGCAGCAGAGGCATTCGGAGAGTTACTGACACTTGTCGAAAGCGGGCAGACGCAATATGCATTGGCGCAGTTTGATTATAGTGATATTTATAATCATACCAAATCGGCATCTGCTTCTAATAGTTATTCTGAAATATTCTATACTACTGGTCAGAACTGGAAAATGCCGGGTACTACAGAAGCTATTTTCCGTGGTCCGTCCGAAGACTTCAACGGTAGTAACTGGAATATGACCAAGTTGTGGGGACCTAAAATTTATGGTTTGGTTGAACATGATAATATCATCCACCAACCTACTGCCAACTATGTGAATTTATATGGTATGGAGAACGGTTTGCCATTGAGTGAAGATGAAACAAAATCCGGTTTTAGAAAGAATTTTCCATTTAGAAATCGTGATGCCCGTTTTTATCATGACATAGTGTTTGACGGATTCCATTATGTCAATGCAGCTATTCCTGAAGCAGACAAGGAATTCTTACGCTATTGCACTCTGTATACGGGCGGAGCTATGAGAGCCGTGGCCAATGCTAGCCGTACCGGCTATTTCATCCAGAAATTAGTACCGCATCAGGCTAATAAATATGACGGACTCTATAATTGGTCGGGTAACCTGCATACATATTTACCTTACATGCGTTTGGCGGATATTTATCTGATGTATGCTGAGGCTTGTGCGGCAGTAGACGGTGCTGCAGGTAAATCTACGAATTTTGGTAAAACGGCTGAAGATGCGATCAATACTTTGCGTAAACGTGCAGGAGTAGGCCCTGTTGGTGGAGGGGAACCGGGTGATGAAAAAGGTACTCTTTGTCCGGAATATATTTCCAATTCCCAGAAATTTATGGATGAAGTTCGTCGTGAACGTGCTGTCGAGTTGTCTTTTGAAGGTTTCCGCTTTAACGATTTGCAGCGTTGGTTGCTGCTGACCGAAGAGCCCTATACTATTAAGACTTCACAAGAATTCGAACGTGTAGAGAATGAAGACTTTTATAAGAATAATGATCCGGCAGAGGCAGAAGTGAGAAACTTCCGTGAGGAGACTATTTTGAAACGGGTATTTGGAACGAAGCATTACTGGTTCCCCTTATTGGATAATGACGTGTATCTGTATGCTGAATTCCCGCAGAATCCGGGATGGTAATCCCTTATGGTTACTGAATGTATAATTATAAATGAATAAACAATGAAACATATATATAGAAGATTCATTCTCAGTGCAGTGCTTGTTTTTCCGGTTGTTATTTCTGCCGGTGCACAAGAGTTGGCAGGGGATAATGCAAGTTCGCTGCAAAACGATTCGTTGGTGCAGGTGGCTTTCCGAAAGGTTTCTCAGAACAATTTATTAGGAGGTGCCTCAGTAGTAAATGTAGAGGAATTGACGAAGAAAAATTACAATACATGGAGCTTGACCGATATGCAGGGATATGTCGGTGGTTATAATGGTAACTCATTGTGGGGAATGGATGAAAAGCTGATATTGGTGGACGGGGTACCTCGCAATATTGATTATATTTCTCCTACGGAAATCAGCCAAATAACCTTTTTGAAAGGTGCGCAAGCTGTGGTGCTCTATGGAAGTCGTGCGGCTAAAGGAGTAATTATGATTACAACTAAAAGAGGTAAGAGTACGGATCTTCAAGTAGATGTACGCGCCAATACAGGGTTTTATGTCGCAAAGAGTTACCCCGAATATTTAGGTTCGGCCGAATACATGACTCTTTATAATGAAGCACGTGCCAATGACGGGCTCGGTGCTCTCTATAGTGCGGAGGATATTTACCATTATGGATCCGGTGAGAATCCTTATCGTTATGCTAATGTGAATATGTATTCGTCGGACTATATCAAGAAGGCATATAATCGTTCGGATGTTACAGCCGAAATTTCGGGTGGCAATCATCGTGCCCATTTTTATACGAATATAAATTATCTTCGTTCCAATGACGTTTTCAAAATCGGTGAAGCGAAGCATAATGGGACCAATGGTTTAAATATTCGCGGTAACGTAGATTTGACATTGAATGACTTTATTACAGCTTATGTGAATGCTAAAGTATCTTTCTATTCACGTCGTAGTGCCAATGGGTCTTATTATTGGAGTGCGGCATCTACATTGCGTCCCAATCGTATTTCTCCGTTGATTCCGTTGAGTTATATTGATGCAAATGCAGCCAGTGCATGGGATTTGGTGGCGAATAGCAATAATATAGTTGATGGAAAATACTTTTTGGCAGGAACACAATCTGATATGACAAATGTATTTGGCGATTATTATGCTTCAGGTTATAGCAAAGCAACAGATCGTTCGTTCCAGTTTGATGCGGGAGTGAACATTGGTTTGGACAAGGTGTTGAAAGGACTCTCTTTTCATACTCGGTTTTCTGTAGATTACTCTACTGCTTATATTACTTCTTATAATAACAGCTATGCCACATATGCGCCTACCTGGTCTAATAATGGCGGGAAAGATATTATTGTCGGTTTGACAAAATACAATGAGGACAAGAAGTCCGGTGTGCAGAATATCAGCGGCAGTTCGGATAACCAGACTGTTTTATTCTCCGGCCAGTTCGATTACGAAAACACTTTTAATGATGATCATCATTTGGCTGCCATGTTAATAGCCTCTGGTTATCAACAAAGTTATTCAGGAGAATATCATAAGACAAGCAATGTAAATTTGGGCATGCAGTTGGGATATAACTTCCGCAATAAATATTATGCCGATTTTGGTGGGGCTGTTATACATTCTGCAAAGTTGGCTCCGGGACATCGTAATGCTTTCTCACCTTCTTTGACATTGGGCTGGAAATTATCAAACGAGAGCTTTCTGGAAAATTCTCCGGTAGTGGACGAACTGATGTTGAGTGTGTCCGGTAGTATCTTGAATACGGATTTGGGAATTGACAACTATTATATGTATGATGGTTATTACAACCAGTCGGACGGTGCATGGTGGGGATGGCGCGAGAGTGTATCCCTACACTCTACTAACTCCAAACAAGGGGCGAATGAAGACTTGAGCTTTATCAAGCGTAAAGAGCTTTCAGTTAATCTGAAAACTTCTTTATGGAACCGGATGATAACAGCGGATGCATCTTTCTTTGTTAATTCAATCGAAGGTAAAATCGTGACTTCTACTACTCAGTATCCGGAGTATTTCTTCACTTATTATCCGACTGCTTCGTTTCGTCCGTACATCAACTACGATAATGACCGTCGCATGGGATTTGATTTCAACGTAAACTACAACAAACGTTTCGGCAAGGTTGATTTTACAGCGGGCGTTACCGGAACTTACTATACAACGAAAGCTACCAAGCGGGATGAATTGTATCAGGATAAATACCAATACCGTAAAGGATATGCTGTTGACGGTATTTGGGGATTACAGTGCATCGGATTCTTCAAGGATGAGCAGGACATCATCGATTCTCCAGAACAGCGTCTTGGCGGTACAATAAGACCGGGTGATTTGAAGTATGTAGATCAGAATAATGACGGTATAATTGATGATAAAGATCAGGTTTATCTGGCTCGTGGAGGTTGGTATGGAGCTCCCTTGGCGTTGGGTATAAACTTGACTGCTAAATGGAAAGGATTAACTTTCTTTGTATTGGGTACAGGTGAGTTTGGCGGACATGCCATGAAAAACAACGAGTCTTATTATTGGATATCCGGTGAAGATAAATACTCGGCAGTAGTCCGGGGGCGTTGGACTCCGGAAACGGCAGCAACAGCTACTTATCCGCGTCTGACTACAGAAAGTGGAACTAATAACTTTTATTCTTCCGACTTCTGGATGTATAAGACGGATGCTTTCCGTTTGGCAAAAATACAGGTCACGTATGACCTGCCTTCCAAGTGGTTTAAGAATAGTTTTGTTCATGGAGTATCCGCATATATCAGCGGTTCTGATTTGCTCACAATATCCAAGGAACGCAAGGCGCTGGAATTGAATGTTGGCTCCAGCCCGCAATGCCGCTTCTATAATTTAGGTGTGACTGCAACTTTCTAATACAGATTATTTCAATAATTAAAGAACGAAATTATGAAAAATATATTCAAATTATTGGCTTTCTTACCTCTGCTGACTGCTTGTGACGATTTGTTTGAACCGGCACTAGAGAACAACAGAGATCTTGAGGCTATGTATAAAGAACCGAGCTATGCGCAGGGTATACTTGCGAACGCTTATATTATACTTCCTTACGAAACTTCACCTACAAGTGACTTGGCTACGGATGATGCTGTGACTAATGAGATTTCCAGTAACTATCTGCGAATGGCTACAGGTTCCTGGACTGCCAATAATAATCCGGTTTCCCAGTGGCAGAATCGTTTCAATGCTATCCAGTATATCAATCTTTTTTTGGAGAATGTAGATAAGGTAGAATGGGCAAAAGATGAACGTATCTCTACCATGTTTCTTGATCGTTTGAAAGGAGAGGCTTATGGGTTGCGTGCACTGCATATGTATTATTTGTTACGTGCACATGGTGGCAAGATTGCGGACGGCACATTGATGGGAGTACCTATTATTTTGAAATCGGAAGGACCGGATGCGGATTTTAATCATGCTCGTGCCACTTATTCCGATTGCGTGAAGCAAATAATGGAAGATGCTGATAAGGCTATCGAATTATTGCCGCTCGATTATAAGAAATTTGCAGATAGTGAGATACCGGAAAAATATAAAAACATCGGTGTGACGAATGCGAGTGATTATCGGCGTGTTTGTGGTGAAGAATATAGAGGGTTGATGAGCGGACGGATTGCATTGGCAGTCCGTGCACAAACGGCTCTGTTAGCTGCCAGTCCGGCATTCCAAAGCGGGTCGGGAATGACTTGGGAACAAGCTGCCGATTATGCTGCTGAAATTATAGAGAAAGCTAACGGTGGCGGCGGCTGCGGGCTGGATGCAGATGGATTGGAGTGGTATACACTTGCGGATAAAGATTATGGAACGGGCGGCAGTCCCGCCGAGGTTATTTGGCGTAGTAGTACAGATGATAATAATACATTGGAAACAGCTAACTTCCCTCCATCACTTTACGGAAACGGTCGTGTCAATCCTACCCAGAATTTGGTGGATGCCTTTCCTATGGCGAACGGTTACCCTATTTCTGAAACATCAGGCAATTACGATGCAGAAAACCCGTATGATAACCGTGATCCGCGTTTGGCAAAATACATCGTTTACAATGGTAGCAAGCAAGGTCCTAGTGATACGGAAATTATTACAGGAACTTACGGAACGAATACAGACGTTGTGAATAAGGAAAGCGGAAGGTCTACTCGTACAGGTTATTACTTGCGGAAACTATTGCGTAAAGAGTGTAACCCTAATTCACAGTATAATACAAAGAAGAAGCATTATACCGCACGTATCCGTTATACAGAGATGTTTCTGATTTATGCGGAGGCGGCTAATGAGGCTTGGGGACCACAGAATAATCATGGACATCTTTTTAGTGCTTATGATGTAATCAAAGCCATTCGTACGCGTGCCGGTTTAGGTATCGATAATGGAGATGCTTATTTGGAGAGCATAAAGGATAATAAAGACAAGATGCGTGAACTAATCCGTAATGAACGCCGTATCGAACTTTGTTTTGAGAATTTCCGTTTTTGGGATTTACGTCGCTGGAATGTTGATTTGACCAAACTGAATGAAACTGCTCTTGGGGTGGAAATAAGCAAGAATGGTTCTGTAATGAACTACTCTCCGCTTACGGTAGAGAAAAGAAAGTATGAGGAGTATATGATTTACGGGCCAATACCTTTTGCTGAAGTAATGAAGTGGAGCAATCTGGAACAGAATGTCGGTTGGAAATAATTGTAAAATAATAAATAATGAAGCATATGAAATTAATTAAATTAATATTTGCCATGTCAGTTGGAGTCTTTGTTTCATGGACGATGACATCCTGTGAAAATCAAGATAATGAATTTCCTGATTATGAGGGCGGCACTTCAGTCTATTTTGCAACCCAGTATCCGGTGAGAACGTTGGTTATGGGTGAAGATGAGTATGATACGACGCTGGACAATGCTCATAAATGTAAGATTAATGCTACTATGGGCGGTGTTTATGCTAATAAGAAGGATATCACGATAGATATTGAAGTAGACAATACATTATGTGATAACCTTTATTATTCGTATACTTCTGCATCTGAAAATGTGCCGGTAAAAGCTATGCCTTCCAACTACTATACATTATCTGATGATAAGATCACTCTGAAGAATGTATTGATGGATGGTGTGGAAGTCTCATTTACTGATGCTTTTTTTGCTGATCCCGAAGCATTGACCGCTACCTATGTTATACCTTTGGTAATGACAGGTGTGACTAATGCTGACCGTATTTTGAATGGTACTTTGTCCGAAGGGGCAGAAGCCGTCAGATGTAATTCGTCAGTGTGGTTGGTGCAACCACAGGATTATGTACTTTATTGTGTGAAATACATCAATAAATGGACTGGTAAGTATCTGCGTCATGGCGTGGACAAAGTGACAGAAAACGGGACAACTACCGAGAATGATCGCCATAACGAGTATGTAGAAGATGATGAAATATGTCAGACTGTAACAAAATCTTTGACTGAAACCATTCTTACAGTTACTACCAATTTAGGGACAACAGACAATCCGCGTAATATCAGTTATAAGTTGCTGCTGGTTTTTAATGGCGATGAATGTGTGGTTTCCGGGTTGGACGGCGTTACGGCTACTGGTACTGGTAAGTTTGTTCAAGACGGTGAGAAGAATAGTTGGGGTAATAAAGACCGTGATGCCATTTATTTGAAGTATACTGTGGATTTCAGTAATGGATTAAAGCTTGAAACAGAAGATACACTGGTTGCGCATAGTCGTGGCGTGGCAAGAGAAGATTTTACGCCGATCTATGTGAAGAATTAATCGTTAAATCTAGAAGAATATGAAATACTATAATAGAATTTTACTGCTTGCTATGGTTGCCGGAATAACTGTATCTTGTGCAGATGCGCTTTTTGCGGACTACAAGACAGAGAAACCGGAGAGTCTGAAAAAGTATGAGTACTTGAACGAATATGGTGATTTGAAAACATATATTGACCGTATCTCCCATCCCGACTTCAAGTTGGGAACGGGGGTCACGGTGAGTGATTTCTTGAAGCAAGATTTGGTTTATACTTTGACTGTCAACAACTATGACGACGTGACGGCTGGTAATGCCATGAAATATAGCTCCTGTGTAGATGCCAAAGGAAATATGGATTTCGGCACAGTCAAGAAGTTTGTGAAAACTGCAAAAGAAACAGGAATTAGTATTTATGGGCATACGCTCTGTTGGCATTCACAGCAGCAAAATGCTTATTTGAATGGGCTGATTGCGGATAAAGAACCGGAACCGGTTCCTGGTAGTTCAGAAATCGCACTTCATATAAAAACCTCGAAACCTCAAGCGAATGTATGGGATTGGGAATTGTATTATGATTTGGATGAAGCATTAATAGCAAATCAAGAATATACTATAAGTGTGCGGATGAAGGCTTCTTCGGCTATAACCTTTCCGTTCTGGCCGGGGAAGAAAGATGGGACTGACACTCAATATGGTGCAGGGACCTTTTCAGCGGGTGAGCAATGGTCAACTAACACATTCACGTTTACGCCTTCTGCTGATATCGATAGGTTACGGTTCTGTTTCGGTTTGTTTGGCGGTGATTTGTATTTTGATGATTTAACATTGACTGCCTCGGGCTCTGATAGAAATTTGATTATGAACTCTACTTTCGAAGAAAGCAAAGATCTGTCCCGATGGAGTAAAGCGAGTTGGATTGATTTTGCTTATGGGATAGAGGAGGTCCAGGAAAGTGGATCCGTGTTAACTAATGTATATATATTAGAGGATGACTTTTCAAGCGGAACAGCTATGATGGGTTGGGGAAATAACTCGACTCGGCAGGTGATTGACGGAGTACATCAAATGACAAATCCGTCGGAAGTAAATTCTTGGGAGGCACAGGCTGGCTATGATTTTTCAGCTCCTTTGACAGAAGGGACTACCTATTTCTTAAAGATGAAGATTAAAGGCAGTGTAGCAGGTAGTATTGGAGCGGTCTTTCAAAAACCGGACGGATTTGCCGGGCGTGGTGACTTCCCTTCCATACCAATTACAACAGAATGGGAAGAGGTTACTGTATTTACCAACTGCACGGGAGATGCGGCTACTCGTATTCTTTTTAATTATGGGAAGTATGCCGGTACCATCTATATTGATGATTTGTCTATATATTGGCAGAAGTCGGGTAATACGATTCCTCTGACTCCTGAAGAGAAAGAAGAAATCCTCACGAACGAACTGGAACGTTGGATTAAAGGTATGTTGGAATCTTGCGGTGGTTATGTTAAGGCATGGGATGTCGTGAATGAACCTATTTCCGGAAAAGATTCGGATGGGGATGGCTATTACGATCTTCAGTCAGCTTCTCAAACAGATGATAATGGTGTTTCCGGTGAAAACTTCTATTGGCAGGATTATTTGGGTGATGATTACGCCCGTATTCCGATTAAGTTTGCGCGTAAGTATTTTGCGGAGTCCGGTGGTAACCCTGATGAGTTGAAGCTTTTTATTAACGACTATAATCTGGAATCCGACTGGGATCAGAATAAGAAGTTAAAGAGCTTGATACATTGGATCGAACGTTGGGAGTCTGACGGGGAAACAAAGGTGGACGGTATCGGTACTCAAATGCATGTGTCTTACTATATGAATCCTGCTACTCAGGCTAGTAAGGAAAACGCCATTATCAATATGTTTACCCTGTTAGCTTCTACCGGTAAGCTCATAAAGATCACAGAATTGGATATGGGTATTGTCGATGCAGCTGGTGAAACGATACTGACAGAGAATCTGACAGACGAAATGCAGCAGAATATGTCTGATTTCTATCAGTTCATTATTGAGAAATATTTTGAGATTATTCCGGTGGCACAGCAATATGGCATCACTCATTGGAGCCCGACAGACAGCCCTTCTGAAAACTCCTTCTGGAGAAAAGGCCAGCCAATTGGTCTGTGGGATTTGAATTACAACCGCAAACCTGTCTATGTCGGTTTCCTTGAAGGTTTGAGAAATGGTACTGCCAGTAAATAAATGAGATAGAAAACTATCATGTAGTTTATGCTGATTTAGATTAGGCACGCTCGTCCGGATAGCGGAGTCTCTCGATAGAGCTCCGCTATTATTTTAAATAGATGTAATTAAATAGATTGATGAAATTATGAAAAGAATAATAGGTATATTAACTTTGTCTTGTCTGTTGTTTTCTGCTTGTGGCAAGGATGAAATTCCGCAAGAGGAAAACGAAAAAAAACAGAAGAAACAACACCCGGTGATGATACCGGCGGTGATGAATCGGATGATGATCCTGATTCTCCGAAGCTGGTTGTTCCTTTACATGTAGAGGGACGTTATCTGAAAAATGAACAAGGGAAAATTGTCAACTTGCATGGATTTACGCAGACTTATAGTCCTTATTTTAATAACAACGCATGGAGTAATTATGATGTAAGCAGTTGTCTTAGCTATAACAAAAGTATGGTGGATAAAATACTGGCTGCCGGATGGAAATTTAACTTTGTACGTCTGCACATGGATCCTTATTGGAGTGATGATACTACGTTGCCTTATGTGCGTTATGAAGGACATGAACGTTTCTCGGAAACACGTTTCAAGAAGTACCTGAAAGAGTTATTTGTCCCAATGGCGGAATATTTTATTTCTAAAGGGATGTATGTGGTGATGCGCCCGCCGGGAGTTTGTCCACATGCAGGTGATACTGAAGATAACAGGTATCTAGGTATAGAGTTGGGAGATTCTTATCAGGAGTTTCTGCTGAAAGTATGGGACATTGTATCGCAGAATGCTGTTGTGAAGAATAATCCCGGGATTATGTTCGAGTTGGCTAATGAACCCGTTCATATAAAAGGTACAGACGGTAAATATGGTGGTGACGGTGATGCTTGCTTCATCAATATGCAAAAGTATTTTCAGGCGATTGTTGATAAAATACGTGGAAATGCTTGTAACAATATCATTTGGGTACCCGGATTGGGCTGGCAATCTCAGTATAGTGGCTATAAAGACCATCGTATCGAAGGAGGAAATATTGGTTTTGCCGTACACTGTTATCCGGGCTGGTATGGAAGTGATGCCGAACAGGACAGTGGTGAAGGAAATGGCTCCTCTACAGGAGGGGGATATGAACCTTTCCAACGTGGTTGGGACAAGCAAGTAGGTCCGGTAGCTAGTTTTGCTCCTGTCATGGTGACTGAGATAGACTGGGCACCGAAGAAATATGATGCAACATGGGGGAAAAGTATTACGGGAGTGGCGAAAGGCGAAGGTTTTGGAGCTAATTTCAAATACATAGCCGATCAATCCGGCAACGTTTCCTGGCTGTTCTTTACTACAAAGTCTCATGAATTGGCTGCTTTTAAGGATGTAGCGGGTGAACCGGGAAACTATACTTTTTTGAATGATCCAGAAGCGTGCCCGTGGGCTATTTATCACTGGTTTAAAGAGTATGCCGAAATGGATGAATAATAATATCAGTTTTGTTACAAGATGAAGAAGATTATATTATTAAGTTGTTTGTTATGTGCAGGCATATTTGCCTTTGCACAAGACCCTAATTTCCATATTTACCTTTGTCTGGGACAATCCAATATGGAAGGAAATGCAAAGATTGAGGCCCAGGATACATGCAATGTCAATGAACGCTTTCTGATGATGGCGGCTGTTGATTGTCCGTCTTTGGGACGCGTCAAAGGACAATGGTATAAAGCTGTTCCACCGTTGGTACGTTGCCATACAGGGTTAACACCGGCCGATTATTTCGGACGTACATTAGTGGAAAGGCTGCCTGATAATATTAAGGTAGGTGTCATCAATGTAGCTGTAGGTGGTTGTAGGATTGAACTGTTTGATGAGGAGAATTGCGAAGAACATATTGCCTCTCAACCGGAATGGCTGAAAAATACCGCGAAAGCGTATGGTAATAATCCTTACCGTAGACTAAAGGAATTGGCTGTAGAAGCACAGAAAGCCGGTGTGATTAAAGGTATCCTCTTGCATCAAGGCGAGTCTAATACCGGTGATAAAGAGTGGCCTCAAAAAGTAAAGAGAGTCTATGAGAATCTGTTGAGGGATTTGAATCTTCAGGCAAAGGATGTTCCCTTACTGGCAGGAGAAGTGGTACATGCCGACCAGAATGGCAGATGTGCAAGCATGAATGAGATAATCAATACGCTACCGCAAGCGATTCCGACTGCGTACGTGATTCCTTCTTCGGGCTGTTCTGCCGCAGAAGATAATTTGCATTTCACGGCAGAAGGATACAGGAAATTGGGAGTGCGGTATGCCGAGAAACGACTCCTTTTGTTGGAGAAGGAACCAAACTCCGGGATTACTACCGAACCGGCATCCACTAATATTCCGGGATATGACTATCCCCGGGTGGATAAAGAGGGGCGTGCTCATTTTCGTTTCTATGCTCCGCAGGCTACCAAGCTACAAGTGGATTGTTGCGGAAAGAAGTATGATATGTGGAAAGATGCCGGAGGACTCTGGACGGCAACGACCAACCCTCTGCCTGTAGGATTCCATTATTATTTCTTGATAGCAGACGGAGTGTCGGTAACAGATCCTTCCAGCTACACGTTCTTCGGTTGTTGCCGTGTGGCAAGTGGTATCGAAATCCCTGAAGGTGAAGAGGGGGATTATTATCGTCCTCAACAAGTACCTCACGGGCAAGTTCGTTCCTGTACGTATTACTCCGAAATGCAGAAAGAGTTCCGTCGGTGTATGGTATATACGCCGGCAGAGTATGAAACTCATCCGAAGAAGCGCTATCCGGTATTGTATCTGCAACATGGCATGGGTGAAGATGAAACCGGCTGGAGTACGCAGGGAAAGATGAATCATATTATGGACAACTTGATTGCATCCGGTCAGTGTGTGCCGATGCTCGTGGTGATGGATAGCGGTGATGTGGAAGCTCCGTTCCGGCCGCGTCCGGGAAAAGATGTGAACGAGGAGCGGGCTTTGTATGGCGCCACCTTTTATGACGTTATTCTGAAAGACCTGATTCCTATGATAGACCGGACATTCCGTACGAAAACCGACCGCGAACACCGTGCTATGGCAGGACTCTCGTGGGGAGGACATCAGACTTTCAATACGGTTCTGCCTCATCTCGATAAGTTTTCTTATATCGGAAGTTTCAGCGGGGCGATTTTTGGTCTGGATATGAAGACTTGTTTTAACGGAGTGTTTGCGGATGCGGACAAATTCAATAAGAAAGTGAATTATTTCTTTCTCGGCTGTGGCACGGAGGAACAAATGGGAACAAAGAAGATGGTGGATTCACTCCGGAAACTGGGTATCGAGGTTGATTATTATGAATCGCAAGGCACAGCGCATGAATGGCTCACGTGGAGACGTTGCCTGAAAGAATTTGTACCACATTTATTTAAACACTGAAAATAGCATGAAAATGAAATCTACATTTATTGCAGCCACATTGTTGCTCGTTTCGGTTATGACCGAAGGAGGACTGTCGGCACAAAACCCGATTGTGCAAACTTGCTTTACTACAGACCCGGCCCCTATGGTGCACGACGGCACCTTGTATGTGTATACGGGACACGATGAAGACAAAGCGGATTTTTTCTGGATGCAGGAATGGCGTGTATATTCTACCAAAGATATGGTGAACTGGACCGATCACGGCTCTCCTCTTGCCATCGAATCATTCGACTGGGCGGACGACCGTGCCTGGGCAGCACAGTGCATCGAACGTAATGGTAAGTTTTATTGGTATGTCTGCCTGCATTCCAAACTTTCCAATACGATGGCAATCGGTGTGGCGGTAGGCGATTCGCCTGTCGGTCCTTTTAAAGATGCCATCGGCAAACCGCTTCATGACGGGAGCTGGGACTATATTGATCCTACGGTCTTCATTGATGATGACGGTCGTGCTTATCTGTATTGGGGAAATCCGAATATCTATTATGCAGAACTGAATGACGACATGATTTCCTTGAAAGGTGAAGTGGGCAAACTGGAACAAACTGTTGAGAGCTTTGGTGCACCCAATCCGGAAAAGCGTGTCAAAGGTGTTAAGTATAAAGATACTTATACAGAAGGTCCATGGCTTCATAAACGGGAAGGAAAATACTATCTTCTTTATGCTGCCGGAGGTGTACCCGAACATATTGCCTATTCCATGAGTGACGGACCTCTTGGCCCGTGGAAGTATATGGGAGAAATCATGCCTTTACAAGATACGGGCTCGTTTACTAACCATTGTGGAGTGATAGACTATAAAGGCAATTCTTATTTCTTCTATCATACGGGTAAGCTGCCGGGTGGTGGAGGCTTCGGGCGAAGTGCGGCGGTGGAGCAATTTAAGTATAACGCTGACGGCACTTTCCCGATTATTAATGCTACCCGGGAAGGGGTGTCACCGGTAGGTACGCTCAATCCTTACGAAAGGGTGGAAGCTGAAACAATCGCTTTTTCTGAAGGTGTGAAGTCCGAACCAAATGTGAAAACCGGTATATATATATCTGAAATTCATAATGGAGATTATATAAAGGTACGTGAAGTGGATTTCGGCAATAAATCCCCCAAACGGTTCACTGCTACCGTTGCCAGTGCCCTTCGTGGCGGAACACTTGAAGTACGTACAGACAGTATAAGCGGACCATTAATTGCGGAACTGACTATTCCTTCAACGGGAGGTTGGGAATGCTGGAAAACATTGCAGACTGATATTGTAAAACCGGTCACAGGAATACAAGATATTTATTTTGTATTCAAAGGACGCAAAGGCTGCAAACTGTTTAACTTTGATTGGTACAAGTTTAACAGATAAACATGCTAGAGAGCAGTTGGGTTACTCTTCTTTTTTACTCAACTGCTCTTTCATATACATTGAAGGCGGCATTCCATACAATTCTTTGAATGTTGTCGAGAAATTATTAGGATCAGTGAATCCTGTTAACATGGCTATCTCGGATATGGTATGCTGTTTTTCGGACAATAAACGAGCGGCTTCTTTTAAACGTATATTACGTATAAAGTCACGGGTTGTCTGGTTGGTGAGCTCTTTGAGTTTCCTGTGAAGATGTACGCGGCTGATACCTACCTCGGTGGTGATTGTCTCTATTGTCAAGTTAGGGTTACCGATGTTTTCATTGATCACTTTCATAATACGTTCCATCAATTTCTCATCGGGTGATTTCACTTCCAGTTTCTGAACCTTGTTCTCCAGATTTTGCTGGCCTGTAAATACTTTGCGTAACTGCTGCCGTGTATTAATTAGATTTTCTACCGTCTTTTGCAGAATTTCGATATTGAATGGCTTCATGATATAGGCGTCGGCTCCTGTATTCAGACCTTCAAGGTTGTCTTCTTCCCTCGTTTTCGCGGTAAGCAAAATGACTGGGATATGGTTGAGGTTTACATTCTGCTTGATCTTCCGGCATAAGGTGAGTCCGTCCATTTCGGGCATCATGATGTCACTAATGACTAAATCCGGAGTCTTTTTAAATATTTGCTCTAATGCTTCTTTACCATTACGGCTTTCCATGATATGAAATTTGTCCCCGAACTCCTTCGCTATATAATTTCGGATTTCTTCGTCATCTTCTACAATTAATACGTGATATTTAGTTTTTACCCTGACTTTCTTTTCTTCCTCATTTTCTATAATGGGAGAGATGACAGGAACAGTTGGTACGGCTACTGTTACCTTTTGCTTATTGTTGTCAACTTCTTCAGGTCGTAGATGCTTGTTACCCAACGGTAATCGGATAATAAAACGGCAACCCGGTTGTTCTTTATTATTTTCTACATAGATAATTCCATGATGTAATTCCACTAATGAACGAGTCAGATGTAATCCTATTCCTGTTCCGCCTTTCGGATTCTGTTGGCTGTTACGGATCTGATAGAAACGTTCGAAGATATGTTCTTTTTCCTGTTCATCGATGCCTGTTCCGGTATCCGCGATAATTATTTCGGCATATTGTTTCAAGGGATCGGGCAGTGTATTATCTTCTCCCGTACGGATGGTAATATCTATGTTTCCTTTTTCAGGAGTAAACTTGAAGGCATTAGACAGAATATTCAGGATAATCTTATCAAAATTACCTGTGTCTACCCATACATTCAGTTCCCGGAGCGTACTGTGAAGTTGTAGCCGGATATTCTTTGTATTTGCCTGTTGACCGAAAGTTGTACATAAATCCTCAATAAAAGGAATGATGTTGGTTTCCCGGAACATCAAGAACATTTGTCCTTTATCAATTTTCCGAATATCCATTAGTTGATTGACAAGATTCAGAATACGTTCCGCATTTCTGTAGATAATATGATATATTTTCAAGCGTTCATTGTTCTCCTCATTCTTAATCAGTTTCTGTAGAGGGCTGATGATTAGAGACATCGGAGTGCGTATCTCATGAGAGATGTTGATAAAGAACTGCAATTTTGCTTCATTGATTTGTTCGGCATGGATATGTTGCAGCATTTCCTGATGCATTCTGTACCGATGTCTGATCTGAAGAATAATGATAAATATAATGGTCAGTAATAATAAGGAGTAGATAACTTTGGCCCACCATGAAGCATACCATGCAGGAGATATAAAGATGGTAATTTCTTTTATATTTGAATACACAGTGTTGTCTTTTGCTCTGATTTTAAAGTTATAGGTACCGGGTTTCAGATTGCTGAATGAGATACGGTTTACACCTTTGGGCAAACTAATCCATTTTTCATCGTTGATAGAATAAAGGTAGTTGATGTGTTCGGGGGCATTTAATTCCAGAGTGGCAAACTCGATACTGAACACATTGTCTTTATGGGATAGATAAAACTCTTTTGCGTTGAATACAGGGCAGTTGATAATATTGTGAATACCGGATTTCATTCCTTTTCTAACCGGATTGTTATGCAGGAAAAAGTCGGTAATCCGGATATTCCACGTTTTTGCCGGATTGATAATGTCTTGCGGATTGAAATAGGTGATACCATTCATTCCGCCAAACCAGATAATACCTTGTTTATCTTTGAAGGAGGCATTCTTGTAGAACTCATTTCCCTGTAATCCGTCGCTGACATAATAATTGATAAATTTGTTGTTTTTCTTTTGGAATTGGGAAATTCCGGCATTGGTGCTTATCCAAAGAAAATCTTTTCCATCTCCTTGTATGGCATATATTGTATTACTGGGCAATCCGTCTGCAGTAGTATAAGTGGTTAGTTCTTTCGTTTTTTTATTCCAACCGGATAATCCTTCGGAACTGCCCAACCAGACAACTCCGTCGGCATCTTCAAAGATTGAATAAATAACATTTTGTGAGAGTATCTTATGACTTTGAAAATCAGGACTGTCAAGGTCTATACAGTTGACGCCGTCATAAGTTCCGACATACAGCTTATTATCATCGGAATAGTGGAGGCAACCTATCCATTCGTTGATTAGAGATGTCTGAGATTGTACGGATGTAAATTCTTTCGTTTTCAGGTCATAGTAGAACAAACCGAATCCCATTGTCGCAATCCAAAGTCGCTTGTTTTTATCTTCTGCGAAATCATATACACGTTGTATATAGTTGTTGTTCTTATCTACCAGTTTGTACTGGTAATCGCATAATCCTGTCTGTTTGTTCAGCTTTCCCATACCGTTGATAAAGGAGCCGACCCAAATGTTGTACTCGGAATCTTCATATAGTTTTATAACTGTTGAAGGCACAGAATTAGGGTGATTAGTATGCGAGAAATGTTTAGCCGGTTCTAACTTTTCTGTCAGGGCATAAATTCCGTCATTGTCTGTTCCAACCCATAACATACCGTTGTTGTCTTTGCAGAATGAGGTTATACAACTGGAACCGATTATGTTTTTATCCATGGATTTATGTCCTATATACTTGAAACTGTTTGTTCGGGCAGGTATCTGCATGACTCCTTTCTGATAAGCAGCCAACCATAAGTTACCGGAATTGTCTTTTAGGATAGAATGTATTTTTGAATTTTTTGAATCAAAATAGTTGTTGTCAAAATTGTATTCGGAGATTTCATGAGTTTGGTTATTGTAGACACTCATACCTTTACCGTCAGTTCCGATATATAATTCATTTTGCGGTCCGGAATAGAGGAAACAGATAGGAAGTTCTCTCTTTTCTTTAAAATCAATAGGTATAAAGGAGTCTTGTCTTTTGTTATAGACGAATAGTCCTTTTCTCATACTTCCTACATAAATATTCCCACGTGAATCTTCACATATACTTTTGACATATCCGTTGTCTTTAGATAAATACAAAGTAAGTTGGTTATTAGAATCAAGACGATATACTCCTTCTTCGCCTTTTGCTATCCAGACATTCTGTTTCTTGTCTTCAATCATAAATCCTGTTGATGTCATGGGGATATCAATTTTTTGAACAGTCAACAGGTAATCTTTGATATTCAACCTGCACAACATATTTCCGGATACCCATATTTCTCCATTTCTCCTTTCGATAAAGGAAACAATATTGCTTTCAAATATTTCTCCATTGTCTTCCCTTATTGCAAGTGGGGTAAAATTGTCTGTGGCCGGATCATACATTTGAATTCCCATATATGTACCGATAAACAAATGACCTTTGCTGTCCTCAAAAACAGTACGAACAAAATTGTGGGCTAACGAATGTTCATTATTGGGCTCATGTTTGTATATGGTAAATTTAGCACCGTCATAACGGTTCAGACCATCTTCTGTTGCAATCCAAATGAAACCGTTCCGGTCTTGATATATTTGATTAATCAGACTACTGGAGAGCTCTTTGTCAGTAGTGAATAACTTAGGAGATTGCCCGTTGCATAACAAAGAAAACAATAATAATAGAAAAGTGAATACATTTTTCATAGTTATAGATCGTTGTTTGTTGTACAAAGAAAAATAAAAACCTAAATATAACCTAATAAAAGATGAATATTTTCATTAGGCTCCGGGAGTACAATCAGATGTTGTAACATCGTTTGTGAAAAATGTAACATGAGAAAAGATTAACCTCTTCTTATGTATTATTGTTTTCCTTTCATTGTATTTACAATATAGCTTTTACCGGCTTTTGTTTCGATGTCATATTCGTAAACCTTCTGCAGTTTGGGAGACTGCGCACTTACTCCTTTGGCTACAAGAGGTTGCTTGATAGGAGTGGTGGCGAATAATCTATTTGAGCACTCTTTCCCGTTTACTTGTTTTAAGCCTTTCCCTTTCAGGGGAACATAAGACCGGATGCGGAGCGTACCGCCTATATTCGACCGGATGATCGCTTTATTTAACACATTGTTTTTCCAGTCCATATCGACAGTAAAGTTTCCACGTGCCACCAGCCCCTTCACACTTCCTTCTTCCCATGCATCAGGCAATGCCGGCAATAAATGTACGGCACCGTCATGACTTTGGAGCAACATTTCCGCTACTCCGGCTGTATAACCGAAATTACCGTCAATCTGGAAAGGCGGATGGGCATCCAGCATATTGGGATAGGTACGCCCGTTCGGATATTCTTTAGCCAAGTTATCGTTGGGCAATAGTTGAATCATATTTTTAATGATTTGGAAGGCATGGTTTCCATCCAGCATACGTGCCCAGAAATTGACTTTCCAGCCGATACTCCAACCGGTAGCTTTATCACCGCGTTGAAGCAATGTGTTTCTTGCTGCCTGGAATAACTCGGGATTTGAGTATGGAGAAATTTGATTACTCGGATATAGCCCGTACAAATGTGAAATATGACGGTGCTCGTCCTTGGGATTGTCAATATCTTCAAGCCATTCTTGTAGTTGGTTATGTTTTCCTATTTGCATAGGTGGCAACTTCTCTAGTGTTTGTTTGAGGGAGTCTTGGAAAGAGGGGGCTTCACCTGCGATGTATGAAGCCAATAAGGTATTATGCAGTGCATCAAAGGCAATCTGGTTATCCATGGTGCAACCGGCCGTGATGGGACCGTGTTCCGGCGACACAGAAGGCGACACTACCAACCATTTATACACTGGATGTTCTACCAAGAAATCCATGTAGAACTGCGCTGTTCCTTTCAGGATGGGATAATACTCTTTCAGGAACTCTTTATTTCCTGTAAAGAGGTAATGTTGCCAGATATGTTGAGCTAACCATGCGCCGCCGCTAGGCCACATGCCGGCTGCTGCAAAATCGACTACACCACAGATTCTCCATAAGTCAGTGTTATGATGTGCCACCCATCCCCGACAATCATACATGGTTCGGGCTGTTTCTGCTCCTGTGACGGATAAATCTTTCAACATAGAGAATAACGGACTATGTGTTTCACTTAAATTAGTGACTTCTGCCGGCCAATAGTTCATTTCTGTATTAATGTTGATGGTGTATTTACTATCCCAAGGTGCATGAGTACTGTTGTTCCATATACCTTGCAGATTAGCCGGTTGCCCACCCGGTTGCGAAGAAGAAATCAGCAGATAACGTCCATAATGGAAAAGTAGAGCTGCCATTGCCATGTCTTCCCCATTTCCGAAGTTTTCAATTCGTTTGGGAGTCTCCAGTTGGGAAGCTTTGCCTGCCGGTAATGTAAGGCGTACACGGTCAAATTGTTTTTTATAATAAGCGATATGGCTTTTGAGAGCTTTTTCGTAAGGTATTTGCATTGCTCTTTTCAGATATTCGCTGGTCCGGTGGGATTCATTGGCGCTGACATCCTGGTAGTTTACGTAGTTGGTTGCTGCCGATATATAAAGGGTTGCTTCTGTTCCTTCATTTATTTGGAGCGTATTTCCTGCCGGGCGGAGAGTGCCATTCGTTTTTACCTGGATTTGACATTCTGCCCGTAGTGCGGCTTTCAAACCTTCCTGCTCTTTCCCTTGACAGGTGACGGTCAGCTTATCATTCTGAACATTCACCTTATGTACTAGAGGGAAGTTATATGCAATAGTAAAGTTCAGTGCGTTTGCTTTACTTGCTTTGATATGCATAATAATGACATTATCAGTAAATGAAGCAAAAGTGGTGCGGGTATAAGTGACGTCATCCACTTGATAACGGGTAGTTGTCGTTGCATTCTCCAGATTCAGATCGCGGTAAAAGCCGGATGCGTTTTGGTGTTCCGGAAATTCCAGGTAAAGACTACCTAATGTCAGATAGCTCATTCCGTGTTGCTGGGTTAAGAAGTTGGCGTCAATGAGTCTTTGCGCTTCCTTGTTTCTTCCTTCAAAAATCAGTTTGCGTACAACCGGTAGCACATGTATGGCATTCGGGTTATTATTATTGTATGGAGAACCTGCCCAAAATGTTTCTTCGTTGAGTTGTAATTCTTCGCGTTCGATTCCGCCATATACCATGGCTCCAAGACGGGAGTTGCCAATAGGGAGAGCTTCCGACCAATTTTGTGCAGGTTGACTATACCACAGTTTCAGGTCCTGTCCTGAAACAAGGTTGCTTATTAATAGGAATAATACAAAAAAAGTGTTTCTGTTCATATTGTATGGATTTGTAGCAAAGGTAGCTCATTTCCCAATACAAAAGGCAATAAACTGTTTCTGAAATCTACCTTGAAAGTAACTTCTTTCCATATTTATGTTACTAATATATATGGTGTATGTTCCACAGGGTAAAATAATAACTGCTGGTTTCTTTTTGATTTATTATCAGCCTTGCCCTCTTGTCATATAGCTTATTTGCAAGCTGATTAAGTAGGGAGGTATAAGAAGGGAAGCTGGTATAGTTGCGTTGGGATACCGGTATTGTTCTATGAAAGTACCGGTATCATTAATTCCCCACGGCCGTGACAAGATCTTCCCACGGCCGTGGTAGGAACTCGTCACGGCTGTGGGAAGAAGCTACCACGGCCGTGAAGAATTAAGTATACCGGTATCCTGATCGAACAATAGTTATTGAATGATATAAGTATGCCGGTTGTATGACGGATGTTTAATGGAGGCTTTTCTTGAAAAGTAAGTAAAGCTGGATAGGAGATATGGGAGAGCAAAATCATAAAATAATAGGCTGACAATAAAACTTATAAAATGTTATTGTCAGCCTATTGTCAGGGCTTATTGTCAGCGTCTAATGTGCTGGAAATCATTCGTCTAATGAATAGGAATGACGGCTGACAATAAGAACTGCAAAATTTATATGTAAATACAATCAGTGTGTAGTAATTGACTTGTCTCTACATTGATCTTTTTATCTATTATCTCTCTTGCTTTTCGATTCATTCATAAACAGATAAGATTTCTTATAGCCTCCGTAGTCTACAACCAACTTTTCCAGCACGATGCCCGGATCAAGAGGTTTGAAAATTAGTGTCTGCATGCCGTCTGATGTATTCGGCACATTCAGTTTGACCTTTTTCTCGACGATACGTCTTGCAACTGTCGGATAGTATATGCTGTATACATTTTCAGGAAGCTCATTTAAGTTATGATTGAAATTGATAGTCTGTTCCTTCGCTCCTTCGAATCCGATACTGTACTCATGTCCTTTCCGGTCGTGGAAAGCAAGAGTCGATTTCACTATCACGTGAACAGTCACTTTGTCGACTCCTTTGGGCAACTTTATTTTGTAGGAGATAGAAGCTCCGTTGGTCGGTTGGGTATAAGGCATCAGAGCCATGCCGCTGAGGGTACGCCCCATATAGGGGATCACTGTCCATTCCGTACTTGGTGCTGCTTTAGTGCTGTAATAGTGTTCGGCTTCTATGGCTATATATCCGTCTTGTCCGGTGAATACGTATTCACCGACAGCCTTTTCCGGATTTTCGATTCGGTAGGTTTGTGGTAGTGTATCAGCGGGGAAATTATCATTCCATGAGGTATAACCGATATGTTTCTGAATCATCATGTTCTTCCATTTGCCGCCGGACATAACGTTGTTATAATCGTCACTCAACGCTTTATCCCGTGCAAAAGCCTGTTCCACTTTATCTGCCCATTCGTTAGCTTGCGGATTGTTTTCTTTGTACAATTTATGGTTCATGGCTTGTGCATAATACATCTCGTACAGGTTTGCCATGGCTTGAACAGGGAAGAGGATTAATTGCTTGTAGGCATCTTTATATTCTGGTTTCAATGATATGTATTGTCTCAAAGCTTCCGCTTCCAGTTTCAGATATTCATCAGATACTTGTTTCCATTCGCCGGTCTCCAGGTTATAAGTATTCCGGTCGAGCATTTCTCCCGTTACGCGACCGTTATATTTGCTGTACAGGTTTAAGATTCGCATAGCTTCATCCGCTTGATCTTCGCCAAACTGCTGTGCGCAGAAACGACGGGGATGATCCAGCAAGTTGGAGACGTTGAATTGCTTGGGATTCCATGCCATATCCATGAAGAGCGTGATCGGATATTCCATTGGTTTCAAATCGCCTACATTCAGTATCCACAGCTTTTCTACTCCGTAATCGTATGTGAGTTGAAGTTGCTCCCACATATTTTGTATAGGGGTTACGTTCAGCCATTTGGAGTTTCTCGGAGCACCTACGTAGTCTACATGGTAATACATGCCCCAACCGCCCGGATGCTTACGTTCCTTGGCATTTGGCAGGCGGCATACATTTCCCCAGTTGTCATCACACAATAGCATGATAACGTCATCGGGTACACGCATACCTTTATCATAGTAATCCAGTACTTCTTTGTATAGTGCCCAGACTTGCGGGGTTGCTTTGGCAGGTCGTTTAGTCACCTTTTCAATGATTCTGCGTTGGTTCTTTACTATGTCTTCCAGCAGTTTCACGTTGGTGTTTTCGCTCATGGCTGCGTCACCGTCTCCGCGCATACCGATGGTTACGATATCTTCTGTGCCCTGCATCCGTTCGATACCTTCACGGAAAAACTGATCGATCACTTTTTTGTTAGTTGTATAATCCCATGCACCATATTCTTTGCGCTTGCGTGACCACTCCTGATGGTTGCGTGCCATTGGTTCGTGGTGGGATGTACCGATGATGATTCCCATTTCATCAGCAGTCTTACTATTCTCCGGGTCGTCTGCATAGAAAGCCCAGCTCCACATGGCAGGCCAAAGAAAATTACCTTTCAGGCGTAATATCAGTTCGTAAACTTGTGTATAAAAACGGTGGTCACCGTAGTTTGTGCCGTAGGTTTGTTTTACCCAACCGGTCAGACAGGGCGCTTCATCATTCAGGAAGATACCGCGGTAGGTCACCGCAGGTTCTCCGTCTGTATACTGTCCCGGCTTTACATATACATTCTGTTGCTTTCGGATAGGGACGTCTGCCCACCAATACCAAGGAGATACCCCCATTTGTTCAGACAGTTCATAGATACCATAGATCGTACCGCGTCTGTCGCTGCCGATGATAACCACTGCTTCATCTACTCCTTCACAGGGATTAGTGACAACTTGCAGGATATATTTCTCGTTTTTCCCTTCCAGCTCTTTTTTATCTATTTTGTTTGCAGCTATCAGTTTTTTTACAAAAGGAGTACTATAGGTACCTACAATGACACAGTGTTTCGAACTTACGTTTGTTAAGAGCACAGGCTTCGTTCCGCATACTTGCAGTATATCTTGTTGAAGATTGCCGACAGCTATCATCACTCCTTTGTCTTCGGAAGAATCTACATATATCGGACAAGGAACTCCTTGGGATATCAACGGAAAATGATTATCGGTCGGTGTGAATACTACGAATTGTTCAGCGGCAAATGCTGCTATACTCACAACAGAGAGGTAGAAGAATAGAAATAATCTTTTCATGGTTTCAATATTTAATAATTTGTTGTTAATCATTGATCTTACGTTTCACTGTAACCGGATATTCTACTTTGTAGATAATTGGTAATTGAAAAGTATATAACAGCAGGCTCAAAATGATGCAAATATCCTTCTTCATAAATACTATATTTAATGAAATTATCTTCTTTGTGTCTTAAATTCCAAAAATGGTTTATTTTTGTCTGTACTGTGACACGATGCAAAGATAGTTGGTATTGATAAGAACGGGCTTTGGGTATGTTTCAATTATTTATACTGTTGATACCAATTTACTTTTTCTTGAAGTTTTTTCTTCGGAGATAAAATGAAGAAGTGTGAACAAACCGGTTTGTTCAATAAATGTTTTTGATTTTGTTTCAAAATCTTTTTGTATTGTATCTATGAGGCTGTCGGATGAATAATAATGGTTAATGTGTCATATTCCGTATTAATAAGATTGGTATGTGATGCGTATAATATAAGTTGGTTAAACAAGAGTAAGTAGAGATTTTAATGATCTTGAGAATATCGGTAAGCGTCAATTGCATTCTTAACCGAACCGTGTAACAGTAACAATTTTTGTGCATGGTCATGATTTAATCCTAGTTCCTCCATAATCATCCTGGTGCCTCTTTCTACCAGTTTATGATTACTAAGCTGCATGTTTACCATCTTATTTCCTTTCACCCGTCCGAGTTGAATCATCACCGACGTACTAATCATATTCAGAATCATTTTCTGTCCGGTACCCGATTTCATCCGGGAACTGCCTGTCACATATTCCGGCCCTACAATCATTTCGATGGCGACATTTGCCTCTGCCGCCATTGGAGAATCGGGATTGCTGGTGATACAACCTGTCAGGACACCGTGTTTACGGGCTTCCCGCAAAGCACCAATTACGTACGGGGTAGTGCCGGAAGCAGCAATGCCGATAACGGTGTCTTTTTCGTTGATCTGGTGTTCGACGAGTTCTTCCCAACCTCGATTTTCATCATCTTCGGCTCCTTCTACCGGATTGCGCAGGGCTGTATCGCCTCCTGCAATCAGTCCGATAATCCAGTTGGGAGACATTCCGAAAGTAGGAGGAATTTCGGAAGCATCCAATACTCCCAGGCGACCGCTTGTGCCGGCCCCCATATAAAAGATGCGTCCGCCTTGTTTCATGCGGGGCACAATCTGATTGACAAGCTCTTCAATTTGTGGAATAGCCTTTTGTACGGCTAATGCTACTTTCTGATCTTCCTGGTTGATATCTTCTAATATCTCTCGCACAGATTTCTTTTCCAGATGATCGTAAAGTGACGGTTGTTCGGTTATCTGCATTTTTATAATTACTGGTTATAAATTACAATAGGTAAAAGAATTATTGTTGATGGTATTGAATCAGCCCTTCCATCGGACTTTGAAGAATCTTACCGATCTGAATACCTGTTGTTTGCGCAGCCTCCTGCAAAATCTCCTTGTAACAGTGAGCTACGGAACCAATAAAATGTACCGGATATTGCTTATAATCATATTGCATCACGTTTCTGCGGAGAAAAGCGATAAAGCTGTTGAGTACTAGTGAACGGATAGCCGGTTCTTCCAAGTGCTGTGCAAGGAAAGGGGAGAGACTGGCCAGAAAACGGTTCGGGAAAGGCTGGCGATAAACCCGGTCGATGATTTCGGGAGCCGTCAGGTCGAACTGTTTTAAGAAAGCTTCTTTGATGGCGGGTGGAAGCTGGTTTTTCAGTACATCGCCTACCAGTAGTTTTCCTAAGACTGCGCCGCTTCCTTCATCTCCCAGGATGAATCCAAGAGGGGAGATGTTGTTGACAATCTCTTTACCGTTGTAGAAACAGGAATTGGAACCTGTGCCGAGGATGCAGGCAATCCCTGCTTCATGTCCGCATAGTCCGCGGGCAGCGGCAAGCATATCCGAGTAGGCTTTGATGTTCCCGATGACGGGCAGGCTGTCGGCAATAGCCCGCCGGAGGACGGGAGCTTTTTCGGGAGTGCATCCTGCACCATAAAAAAAGACGGAGTTGATCGTTCCTTCCGGTAGTTGTGGTAGAAGGGAATGTGTCAGCTCTTGTTGAATTTCTTCTTCTGATTGGAAGAAGGGATTAATTCCCTTCGTTCCCATTCGTTTGATTGGGGTGCCGTTGAAAACGATGCACCAGTCGGTTTTTGTAGAACCACTATCTGCAATGAGTATCATATCTTTGAGCTTTTTATTGTTTCTTTCCGAAAGAATCCTCCAGTCGGTTGCGAATCATTAATGAGGCGACGATACCGGGCAGGGTACAAATACAAACCCAGATAAAGAAGTTTGTGTATCCGAGATGCTCCTGTATCCATCCTGCAGGCATCCCCGGAAGCATCATACCAAGTGCCATAAACCCGGTTCCGATAGCATAGTGCGCCGTTTTGTGTTCGCCTTCCGCAATATAAATCAGATATAGCATATAAGCGGTAAAGCCGAAACCATAGCCCAGTTGTTCGATAGCTACGCAAATGGCTATAAATATAGGATTATCCGGAGTGGCGGCAGCCATCCATACATATAATAGATCAGGAAGGTTGATAGCTAACGCCATAGGTAATATCCATTTTCTGAATCCGTCGCGGGAAACGAGGAAACCACTGATGATTCCGCCAACTAATAAAGCTATGACGCCTATAGTTCCATAGATCATTCCGACAGTTGCGGTAGATAAAGCTAGCCCACCTTTATCGGTAGCATCGAGCAGGAAAGGAGAAGCTATTTTGGCTAACTGTGATTCTCCCAACCGGTAAGTGAGAAGGAAAAAGAACATGAGACCCAGGTTCTTTTTCTTGAAGAAGGTGACAAAGGTCAGAAGAAAATCTCCCAACAATTTACCCGGTGTGAGTCCGGGACGTTTAATGTCCAAATCAGGATGGGGGAGAATCAGACGATGATAGATAGTAAGAGCAAGAAACAATCCTGCAAGAAGGTAGAATGTAATACTCCATGCCAAGGGAATATTGTTTTGTGATGTTTCCAACCATCCTGCCAGCATGACAAGAATTCCCTGCCCGAAAATGTTGGCAAGCCGATAGAAGGTATTCCGGATACCGACAAAGAAAGATTGTTCCTTATTATTGAGTCCGAGCATATAGAAACCATCTGCAGCGATGTCATGTGTAGCGGAGCTGAAGGCTAGCAACCAGAAAAAAGCAAGAGTCAACTGTACATAATGTGCAGTTGGGATAAAGAAGGCTATCCCTGCAAATCCGGCGGCGATGAAACCTTGCATGGCAATAATCCAAGCCCGTTTTGTTTTCACCAGATCGACGAATGGACTCCATAGAGGTTTGATAGTCCAGGGAAGATAGAGCCAGGAAGTGTATAAAGCTATTTCCGTATTGGATAATCCCAAACGCTTGTACATGATAACAGCAATCGTCATTACCGCTACGTATGGCAGCCCTTCTGCGAAGTAGAGGGTAGGTATCCAGCTCCAGGGATTTCTTTTTATAGTGGGGGTTGTCATGGTATTATTCTTTTTTATTGATATTGTTTCTCGAGCGTACTGCCGGGGTAATAGTGAGACAGTATTTCTTCATATTTGTAACCTTGCTCTCCCATTACGGCAGCACCAATCTGGCAAAGTCCTACTCCATGCCCCCATCCGGCTCCGGTAAGGATGAATCGTGAAGGGATTTTATCCTCTTTATGTCCTTTTTCCTCATATTCCTTGTCTACTACGAAGGCGGAACTATACAGATGGGAAGTAGATAAGGTACGGCGTATTTCCAGTTCTTTCCCGATAATAAGCGTTCGCAAGGTTCCTACAATTTTCAATCGGACAAGACGTCCCGACGTTCCACGTTCTATAGGAATTAAATCCAGAATTTGTCCGAAGTCAATTCCCGAACGTTGATGAATCAGTGTTGAAAGTTCTTGTTGGGTATAACTGACTTTCCAACGATAGAAGTCTGCTGTTTCTTGATCGTAGTTGTTTAGTACTTGGCTTAGAATTTTCTTATCCTGCGTATTACAAAAAGCAACAGGTGAGGTACGTATCCATTTATCAGCTTCCGCCTCTATGGTCAAATCGGGAAGTTGTTTTTCAGTCTTGCTATCCCGTTGTCTGATTAGATAAGGATGCTTTACGTTTTCCCAACAATTTTGGAACTCTTCAAAAGCTCCGCCACAACATTTAGAGAAACGGGCATCACAAATCGCTCCTTTATACATCAGCACTTCCCCCCGCGTGGCGGAGACTGCTTCGATGGCTTGTGGTGTTGAGGCTCGTGTAATTCCCTGATAACGCTGGCAATGATCATCGGCACATACATCGAAATTTCTATGTGCTTCATGGTCATACCACTTAATAAATGAAGAATTAGGAATGAAGAATGAAGAATTGGCTGCGCTGTCTTTTTGCAAAGTTCTTTTAAATTCTTCATTCTTCATTCTTAATTCTTTATTTTTTTCGAGTAACCAGCTTCGGGAGATGACGGCGTGAGCCTTTAGTAGTTCTAAAGAAGCTGTTGCGCTCATCTCTGATGAAATTACACTGGTAAGATATTCTTCAATGGAAATCACATTGATGGCGGTTAGTTGTTCTCCTTCGATGATAATCTTTAATTCCCCTTTGAATTTCTGGACTTCTTTGCGTTCCCAATGGAAGTTGATTCCGATGGTCACATCTTTCAGTTCAAAGAAAGCATGTGCATTTTGTGGAGGAATGAAGGATAATTCGTCGTACTCTTTCCCTTGCCAATGAATCTTCCCATCCTGATAAATAACTTTCTGTGTTCCGGAAATTTTCGTTCCGACAGAAGAACTAAATTTCACCGGGAAAGAGAATTCAATCTCTTTCCCGGAAAGGATACCGACTGTTATTTGAGGTTGAGTCATAATACAGCTTTAATACGTTCTAGTATTTTTTGCAGTTTTTCTTTGGATATAGATACTTCCCGATAGATATCATATACTTTTTCAGGAGTCAGTTTCTTCATATCCTCTTCACGTACTATAGGGAATATGCCGTTCATTTCAGCTATAGCAGGACTGATGAGAATTTGTTCGTCTCCTTTTGCGTAATAGCAGTCGGGACGATGTTTGCTGCGTAAGAAGATAATACAATTGTAAGGGTGTTCGGCCACTGACTCAAATTGATCGTCGTAGTTCTTTCCAAAATGCTCTTTGGTGATTTCCAAACCATACCAGGCAAGAATATTCATCATTGGTTCTTTTCCGTTATTATTGGCAGCTAAGATGTCGTAAATCAGATGAAAGGTTTTCGACATTGTTTTCTTATTTTTCGCCTGAATCCTGATGAAACTGTACGGGAAATCTTCATAACTAATTCGCACCTTGTCGTTATCTATTAAATCTATGTGATCGTAATATGATCCCTGCATACTTTCCTCTTTACTGCAAGCTTGAAAATGGGCATGATCGGGAGCGGAAGCTCCACATTCCGGTCCATTATACAAAAGGAAGTATTCTCTCATTATGTCGGTGAATTCTATCATATCTTTAAAACGCCCGGCTATGGATTGCGACTTGTGTTCCTTATCTACAATTGTAAAGTGGTGTTTAAATATGGGATAGGGATTAACCAGTATCTGATAATTCCTATAACTGATGAATTCTTGTTCCTGCGGTCGGTTTGTTTGGCAGAGGAAGCAAGGCCGTGAGTGAATGGAGGCAGTATCTGTCTGTGCGGTAGTCGAAAGAATACGTTTCGGATTAAGGAATAGGTTCGCATCTAAATATTGCTTACCAAACCATTTGGATATTTCTTTTGTTCGTGACCGATACTGTTTCAATGCCTGGTAATTCTCTTTGGCTAGTTCCCAAGAAAGAGTTTGCTTTTGGAATAACCGTTCGATACTTTGCTGAATTTTCTCTAATGTCGTTTCTTGTTGCAGGATGCGCTGTTCCAATTCCCACGTACGAAGTCGGTCTTTATATAGATTATTCTGGTTGATTTTCTCAACAGGCAGTGCAGCATCCGAGTTGCCTTCCCAACGGCGGCAAAGGTAAATCACGTCGTATATTCTGCCTATCTGATAATCGTGTGAAATTTTCAATCCAAGGGCATAATCTTCTCCATAGCTTGTGTTCGGGACTTTGATTTCCCGAAGAATGGGCGTGTAGAATGCACGGGGAGCTCCCAGACCGTTGATACGTAATGCATTATTTCGTCCGTTGTCGGGTGTCCATTCCTTATGATCGATGATGCCGGGGGCAATTTCCTGCATATCAAAGTTAGTCATCATATAAGTGCCGATTACCATTGCACATTTCTGTTTATAGAAAGTATCAATGATGATTTGCAGGCTATGTTCGTCTTTATACACGTCATCGCTATCAAGTTGGACGGCAAACTTTCCACATTTCTCGTGATGGATACCTATGTTCCAACATCCGCCTATACCGAGGTCATTTCTTTCGGGAATGACGTGAATCAGGCGCTTGTCCGAACTAAGTTCACGGAGAACTTCACTGGTCCCGTCTGTCGAATGATTGTCGATGACAATGACATTGAACGGAAAGGTCGTTTGCTGGTTCAGTGCCGAGCGTACGGCATCTTTGACTGTACGAATACGGTTGCGTACGGGTATAATGACAGAAGCTTCATACTCAAAAGTGTGGGAAGAAAAGTCTACAGGACGGAAGATAGGATAAAGATATCCGCCAATTTCCTTCAAATGGTTGGTGCATGCCTGTTCCATTTCGATCTGTACCTGACGGTTTTTAGGGTCTACATAATCGAACTGCTTCTCACCGCTTTTCCGCTTGTCACTTTCTACTTCGGTATATAGATATTCGTTGATATGTACCAGTTTGCTCTTTTGGGATATTTTGAGTCTCAAATCATACAAGCCTGCATATTGATATTCCTCTTCCGTATTTTCTATAACTTCCTTGAATGCGTTGGCATTGAACAGTAAAACCGAGCCGAAATTGAAGTCGTCACGCAGGCTACCGGGTTGGTAATCAATGACCGGAGCTGTTTTTTGCACACCGTCTATCTGTTGGTAATGGTCTGCATATACCATGCCAGCTTGGGTCATTTCCATTACTTGAACCATTCTTTCAAGAGCGAACATGCCTATTTTTAGTGCAGTGTGTTTGGTATAGAGCAAGGTATATGTTTTATCAGAATGTTCTGCAATAGCTCGCATTGCTTGTGTAGACTGCATTTTTTCTACAGAGATGAGTTCGCATCCGGGAATACAGACATTGGTAATTGGCGATGCCAATAAATAAATTTTGTCTACCAGCGTCGATGCACGTAACTCCTTAACTGTTTGCACAGTTTCTTCCAACCGGCTGAAAGGAAGAAAACAGTTGATTGTTGTTTTCATTATTTTACTTTTTGTTTTGTAGTATGAGTTGTGTAAGATGTTTCTTTGTCTTGTCTTTTGATGAACAAACAAAGTCCAAGGAATGTGAACAGGGCATTGATTATCAACAACTCGTAACTAATTTGGTAACCGTTGAGCCATGCTTCCGAATTTCTTTGAAGGATATAGCAAAGAATAGGAGAAGCGATAGCTACCAACGGAATATATTTATCATAAACTTGTTTCTTGGTGAAGATGCCAAAAGCGAACAGTCCTAAGATAGGGCCATACGTATAACTGGCCAATGTGTAAATCGCATCAATCACACTCGTGTTGTTCAGCAGATTGAATACGAAAATGACTGCTCCCATCACAACTGCCATACCGATATGTACATGTTTGCGTATTTGGCTAAGTGCCGCCTCTCCTTTTTTCTGTGCATGTAAAATATCTACAGTAAAGGAAGTGGTCAGTGCCGTCAAGGCAGAACCCGCTGCAGAATAGGCGGAGGCTATCAGTCCGATAATGAATAATATTCCGACTATGCCGGGAAAATAATTTCCGGTAGCAATCATCGGAAACAACTCGTCGCTTTTTTCCGGATTCCCAATGCCTTGCTGTGCTGTAAACGTATATAACAGTACTCCTAGCATCAGAAAAAGCAGAATGACAAAGAACTGTGAGATTCCACTGGTAATCATATTCTTCTGTGAGTCCCGGAAGTTCTTGCAGCTAAGATTGCGCTGCATCATATCTTGGTCGAGCCCGTTCATGGCAATAACGGTGAATACTCCTGCCAGGAATTGCTTGAAGAAATATCGTTTGTCATTAACATCGTCAAAAAAGAATGTCTTGGAAAAGTCACTGTCTGAAATCGTACTAACCAAACCACTGAAATTCAGATGCAAGCTGGAAGCAATATAATAGATGCAAAGTACAACCGACACTACCAGGCAGAATGTTTTTAGAACATCCGTCCATATCAATGATTTCACTCCACCGCGGAAAGTGTAAAGCCATACGATAAATACCGTAAGAATTACGTTCAACAGGAAAGGAAGATGGAAAGGTTCGAAGATAAGAAACTGCAATGTCAGGCATACGAGAAAGAGTCGGACGGCTGCCCCTAGCATCTTTGAAATAAAAAAGAACCAGGCTCCCGTCTTGTAGGAAGAGCTTCCGAACCTGTTCTCCAGATATTCATATATGGAAACCAGGTTCATACGATAAAAGAGAGGAACGAGTACAAACGCAATGATAATTTGTCCTACTATGAATCCCAGCACCATTTGCAGGTAAGAAAAGCTACTTGCCTGTACCATACCCGGAACGGAAACGAAAGTGACTCCGGAAATGGTGGAACCGATCATGGCAAAGGCAACGATATACCAGGCTGATTTACGGTTTCCTACAAAGAATCCTTCATTGTCGGCTTTGCGTCCTGCTATATAAGAGATAGTGAACAGGATTATAAAGTATGCCACAATAGTAATAGATATAACGGCTGGACTCATATCTGCTGTTTAAATTCGTTTGAGGATAAATATCCGGAACTTGTTTACTTTGCCTACAAATGTAGGGAATTTATCATAGATATGCATACTCTTACATATTTTTTATTCCGGGTGTGCCTCCGGTTGCATGTTTTGATGAATGCCAATTCTTATTGAGAGAGGGTAACTCCGGGGATTTCTTTTCGAGTGAAACGCCGGTTATTTTATCAATGGTGTGCATTTCATCTCTAAAACAACAAGTGTCAAAAGTATGTCCTGGTGCAGTCTCTTTACTACTTGAAAGTGCCAGATACCCGCCATTATTGTTCAGTGCCGGGAAGTTCGGTATAATTATTATATTTTCTCCACCGACTTTATGTTTCTGAACGACTCTGTTGAAGTATTTCGTGAAGCAAAGATATGCTTTGGCAGGAATGGTTAGGGGAGTAGAAGGACTTTCATTTTGAAGGATGGTAGTATTGTATATTGCCCCGTCTTTATACATCTTATATAGATAAAGTACCGGTAAAATGATAGCCTGTTCAGTCGGATTGTAGATTTCTATATATTCTGCACCATCAGTGGCATTATTATACATGATTTCATTGAAAAGAAGCATACCTCTCACATCTTTCGGTAATTCGGGGGTGTTCGGATTATCTGGAATGTCTGTTCCGGGATGATCGGGTGTTTCATCAGGTGTAGTGTCCGTTTCTACGTTATTAGATAGCTGTATGTGATGAAATGTAAATCCTTTACAGCGGGTTTTGGTGTAAATGCAGTATATACCGCAGTAGCGGGAAGTTTGTATATCGGTATCTTTTATTTGTTTTTCTTTTACGTATTCATTCTCGGATTCACGTCGTGTCCAAAAAGTCCAGTAACCATTATTGTCACGTTCTACTTTTATATATAGTTTCGGTGAAGAGTCTCCTTTCATCAACTCTCTTCCCGAAGCCAGTAGTTTAGATTGGTCTCCGTTTTGACGATAAAGAGTTACATTATCTTTGGCTCCTCCTATCTGAATATAATAACCGTTTAAATTCTCGGAAAGAATGTTTGAGGAAGAAGTCAGATAAAATCGTGCATAATTGTTAGCGGAAGGATTAAAGGTGAGGTGAACTCCAAATTCCCAACGGGTATTTTTTACAGAGGTGGAAGGAATGGTGACATAAGCTGTTCCGGCGTCTTCGTATGGATCATTCAGATGGATTCCTTCTTTAGAATTGATGGTGAATTTGTCCATCTCTCCTTCCCAGGGAAGTTCGGAGGTAACTGTATCCTCTTCCTCTGAATCTCCTTTTTCTTCGTCATCAGTAGGGAGCGAACAATTATAGAACAATATGATGAAGATACTTAGGAAAGCAAATGCTTTGTAAACTTTCATACGGTTTTTAATTTGAGTTTTTTCGTTTTACCGTATTTGTTTGTGTATAATGCAGAAGCAATTGCGGTCTGAATATTTGAATGAGTCGGCAAAGATAAACTTTCTTGCCGGAAAAAGCCCATACTTACAGAAGAAAAGATTGTAATTCTTTTTGTTTCCTATACACGCATGGGAAGAAAACAGTAAGGGACTACCCTAAGTCATATTTAATAGATTGACTTTTGATAGTCCCTTACAACTGTTACATTCAATATGGGAATACTATTCGAAACGTGGCATTACATATTTATCAGTATAAGATGTGAAAGTAATACCGGGCATGGAATGAGTAGACGATGCGTTCTCTAATTTTTTAATCAATGAATAATCGTCGGCATTCAATGCGTAATAATTATCAGAGGTCGGAGTAGTCACACGTACCGTCCAATCGAACATATTACCGATAATGGTTAGTGCATCCGTTTCGGGATTGAATACCGGGATTCCTGTTTTTACGATTTCATACGTCCGATTCTGCAACACATAGAAGGCGTTGTTGACATCGGTCATAAAAGCAAGCGTCTTTTTGTTTCTGAACTCGGTCAGATACAGATGCTTTAACGTCAGTCCTTCAGGCAAGGTGATGGCACGGACATACGGACGCCCTTTCACCTGTTTCAGATGAAACAGACGGCGGTCGGCATCCAATAGAAGGTAACCTTCGTCATACTCCTTTTTCACCGTCGGATTTCCTACAATCTCCGTTGCCGGGAAACGAAAATCTTTCTTAGTCATAGCTTCGGTAAACTGAAGGCTTTTATCTTCCTTCACGCTGTTGGTAGCCATGTCGATGAATTCGATCCCTTTGGAGGTGATGCGGAATACATCATCCGGCATTTTTAAATCCACACGTCCTGACATGGATTCCATTAGCGGGTAAAGTCCGATAGAAGGCGCATTGATATCCGAAGGAACGCTGCGGAAGTTGAAGTTTTCCGTCTGCACCATTTTGGGAGTCACTGCGATTCCTTGAATGGTATCCGGAAAACGCTCGTCAGACATCAACTGGCGGAAGTAAAACATAGGCAGGATGCTGTCGAAAGCAGCTTCCGAATAAATGTTTCCTGCCAAGTCGCGACGCACGCTTCCCTTTCCCTCTTCCTGTCCCATCTGTGCGAAATCGCCAATGACGAAACTATATAGGGTAAAGGGAGTCTTCTCCGGCTTTACGACAAAGAAATTGTAACACCAAGGCAACTGCCAAAGAAGCAGGAAAGCGATGGTTACATATAATAGTATGGTACTGAAACGTCTCATTTCTCAATCTTTTAATTTTTAATCTTTAATTTTTAATTGTTTAGTCCTGCTTTCCGGCCTTAAATCGTACGATAGAAAGCCACGAGAAAGAAGCTGTCAACAAAGTATAAACCACTAAATAAGGGAGGAACTTGTTGTATGCTTCCGGTGTGGGCGACAGAAAGAAGATCCGTAGTAACAATACAGCGATAATGAGATTCAGAATACGACGTTTCCATGCCGGTTCAAGGCAGATCCATGCGACGAGCAGGTAGCCGGAAATCCCGGCAAGATACCACGTTAAAGCGGTGAGCAATATGTGGTTCTTCAGTTCATGGGCAAGTATTCCGTTCAGGTATACTTCCATCAACAGGAAATTAGAAGCAAAACAGACAAGAATCAATATGAGTCCGGAGAGTAACATATTGCCCGTCATTTTTAGTTCCGGATAAGGCAGATGGAGAGTCAGTTTCAAACATTTGCGTTGCATCTCGGGGACAAACTGCACGATTGCCATCAGGATTCCGGCAATCAGGGGGATATATTGCAACATATCAATGAAGATAACATCGCGTTGCAGCATGACTTCCCATACATGAGCAGCCCCTTTCATTTCTACCACTCGGTTGATGCGAAGCATACAATAGCCTGTAAAACCGAGTGTGGCGAGCACGGCAAGCAGAAAATACCACCGTGTCTTTATCCATTCTTTATAAAATATAGCGTACATTTTTGAGGATTTATGATTTATGAATTATGATTTGTGGGTTACGAGTAGCCAATTTTTATTCTTAATTTAATCAGTATTTGCCTGTCAGGCCGATAAATGCATCCTCCAAATTTACCTGTTCACTATGAAAATTAGTGTAAGGTACTGACATTGATTTCAGTTTTGCTTCTGTCTCTGCCGGTTGCAGGAAGGAGAAAGTCTCCAACTGGTTTCGCATGACAGAAGGATGATAGAAATCATCAGACGCAGGAAGTTCATAACCTTCGGGAATAGTGAAAGTGTAGCGACGTCCTTTTTCCAGTAATTCGACGATTGGTTTCTGAATCAGTATCTTTCCGTAGTCCATGATAATACAGTCATCAACGAGTCGTTCCATATCCTGAATGATATGTGAGGTCAGGAAGACGGTTTTCCCTTCCGAGCGGGCATAGTCACGGAGATAGTCGACAAACAAGCGGCGATAACCGGGATCGAGTCCGAGTGAGAAGTCGTCCAATACTAGAAGTTCCGGGTTTTGTGCAAGGATAAGTCCGAGGGCAACTTGTGAGCGCTGTCCGCATGACATACGTGAGATACGTTGTCCGGGAGCGACTTTCAACTTATTCATCAGTTCATAGTACGCTTCCTTTTTCCATTGACCGGGGTAGAAAGCTGCGTAGAATTTCTCTATCTCGGTGATGGTCATGAATTGATATTGCACATGACCTTCGATGAGCAGTCCGATATTGCGACGCAGAGCCGGTGCCATTGTCTGAATCTCCTGTCCGAAGATGCGACATTCCCCTGAACGGGGTTTCAGATAACCGCTCAAGATATTGATAGTGGTGGTCTTGCCTGTACCGTTCTTTCCCAACAGTCCCAGGATGCGTCCTTTGGGTACTGTGAAACTAAGATTTTCGTAAATCAACCGTTTGCCGTAATAGTGCGTCAGATTGTTACATTCGATAATATGTTCCATTTGATTTAATCTGTTATTCTATTCAAAAGAAGAAAAGGAAAAGAATGGGAATCAAGATTCCGACAATGACTTCGATCCCTCCTCTGCCGATAATGCCCTTATTCCCTTTCAGCATGATGATGCCGGAGAGAGTAATGATAATAAGAGCGATGGCGAAAATATCCGCGAAGTAAGTCCACCATTGTCCCGGGTTGTAATGTAAACGGGACATTGCTCCGATAAGCGGGCGGCGGGTGACGGATTCATATACCACTTCCCCTGTCTTTACGTTTACTAGAAGGTTGGAGCCACCTTTCAGGAATACTTTCATTACGTCCGTTTTCGGGAAGTAATATTTGGTATAGTTGCCGCTTTCTCCCAATGGTTCCAGGAGAGTGAGCACTTTCTCCTTATTCATTCCTGCTTTATCCGGTAGCTTTTCTGCTATCTTATACTCTTTCCGTGTGATGGAGAAGTTCGGATTAATAGTGTCACGGTGATTCATTACAATTCCGGAAATGGCATATATCAATACCATTCCGGAAAAGAAAAATGATAAGTCACGGTGTATGAGCCGACTCCACTTACGGATGTTACTACTCCACTTCATACGAGTCAGCTTCCATGAAATAGAAAGATAAATACTCTTTTCCTGTTTCTGCCTTGCGGTCGGCTATTTTTGCACGGAAATCTGCAATGCGGGCTTCAGGGCTGTTGGCTGTTTCACCACGTGCTTTCTTTTCAGAGTCGCATCCGGCTTCACCGGTTCCGTGTTTCTCGGCAGCCTGTGCTTTGAGTTGCGCTTCCCAGTTCTGGAGGTAGGCTTCGTCAATGCGTTGTTCTTTCAGTGTTCCGGTAACACGAACGATGGAGTTCACGCATTTAGGATCGAATGTCCCCAAAGTGCCCGCTTCTACACGGATCACTTGGGTATCGTCGCTACCCATCAGGAAGATTTTCTTTGCGCCATGTTTGCAGGTATGTGTGCAGACGCCTTCAATGGTCACTTCTTGTCCTGCAAGGCTTTCGGCATTGGCAAGAAGAGAATCAATTTCCAAGGCGGAAGATGCAGACTGTTCTGTAGTCGCTTCTGATGCGCTTTTCTGTTGTTTGTTACCACATGAAGTTCCGATAAAAGTCATTGCCATGATGGCAATTGCGATTGTTAGCTTTTTTGTTTTCATTGTTATTGCTTCGTTTTTATATAGTTTGTAATCTGTTTTTCGTTTGTTTATAGCTTATCGTAGTTCGCCTTACGGGCGAGGGGGGTAGCCTTACTTGAAACTTTTAGTTTCCCAGTTTGAAACTGGTAGTTTCTCACCGAGAAACTAAAGGTTTCAAGGCATGAAACAAATATTAGTCTTTTAGTTGCCGGCTTGATCCCTTATGCAACGAACTTGCATACCGGCTTTAATGCTAACATAAGATAATGATAATCTGCCTTCCGGATACTTGGTTGCATTGATTGTACTCATTAATCCAAAGAACTGTATATTGGTTAGTAGGCCGCTGGTACTATTGTATATGGGTTTGTAGGCGGTCGAAGTCATGAGATAATTCATTGCCGGTTTTCCATGCCACGCAGCTTGAATCTTGGCGTCATCTGCTATTGCAGTTTTTTGGTAGCTGCCGACGCCTGTAAGACTTGTTGCCATACGAACACCGGAGAATTGGTAATTGAATCCTGCATCCATCAGTGATGATATTTTGGCTCCATCATAAGCTGCATCATAAAAAAGAGCTTTATCACCATCAGCCGGTACCTTGCCGTCGGCATCATTCGTTGTTTTTCCTACCAGATTAAAGTACTCCAGACGTGTCGGTATGTGCCATCCTTTCGGGCAGATTCCTTGTGCTCCTTCAAAGGAGGTCAGATTACTATCAGTAATTTCTTTACCACCCAGTGCAGCCTGGAAATCATATAGATAACCTAATTCTTTTATGGCACTTTCTTTTGTTGTAGCTACGGTTGCACCGTCGGCTGTGATTTCATACGGATACCAAACATGGCTATCAGCAGTTGGATCACTTGAAGGAGTATACCCTTTCGGTAAATAAATAAGCGGTTCAGCCATCCATGTCGTACCGTTTGAGAGAGTTACAGTCTTATATTTTACATTATCATACAGGAAATAGTTCTGATCGAGATGTTCCTCGAAAGGAATCTCATTATCAGCTCCAATTTCACCCTCATCTGTCCAGTTTTCAATGTCACCACTAAGTTTGACTTCTATATCGTCAGGTAACACGCGAATGTTCACACTGTATTGTCCTCCTTGTGCCAAAGTGGTAGATGTGAGCTTCTGTGACAAGGTCTTGCCGTCAGATGTTGCTACTTCAAGCGTCAAGGCTACTGTTTGGGGAACGATAATGGCGCGGTATGTCTCATTCGCTTTAACGGCTTGTGCAACAATGCTTGTTGCGGAGGCGTTTGCATCAGCAGTCACTGTGAGAGCACTCAAATCAAGAGTTGCAGTCGGGATGGAACCTTTCAATGCGATAGACGAGATGTTAGCTTCTACTTCCTTTGTTACATTAATCACTAATTTAGTAAACATGTGTTTGAAGTTCATGCTTATAACGTTGGTAGTCGGAAGTACATCCGATTTCTTTGCTGCCATAAAATCTGACGCTCCATATCCACTAGTCTGATCGGTTTCAACAGTAAATGAAGCCGGAGTATTACCCTCCTTATAGGGATAATAGGCTACTATTTGCGATTTGTCATTTCCTTCCGGGTACCAGAGTAAATCGCCTGCAAATACTCCGTCATTGTATGTCATCTGTTTATTCTCTGCATATACGAAGTCACCGTTTTGGGTGATTGTAACACCGATTTTATCTCCGGTCTCAAAGTTAACTTCCGTAGCACGTGTAATAATAGGAGAGATAGTAATGCGACTGTTTGCAGGAGTCGTAGCTTCGTTCTCTTCCTGTTGGCAAGATACCAAAAGCGCTGCTGCGAAGATAAATGTCAAACTCTTTTTCATTGCTTAATAATTTAGTTTATTTATATTCATTGTTTTCAAAAAGTATATCCTAATTTGATAGTCTCGTTCCAACGGTTCGAACCATCTATATATTGCAGGTTGAAACCGTGCGTATAACTACCCTGTACTTCCGCATAAACTCCATAGTTGAAATGATAGCGCAATCCGAGGTGAAAAGTCGTCTGTGGGGCAGTTGTATATTCATTTTTCAGATTGTAATAATCAGTCAGTCGATAAGGCGGGTCACCCGGTTCCGTATCTGTTGCCGTAGTCCTGTTTTTCTCGGTAAAGTTTCCTATGGCAAAGGATGCAGCCGCTTTCAGGTCGAGTTTCCCCAGATGAAATACGCTGGAGATATAAGTCCGGCTACAAAGCATCTTTTCCGAAGCTACATAAGGATACATCTGTGTGGTCAGTCGTCTGAATGTTGATATATTCGTTCCCAGGCGAAGTTCCGTGCGGGGACTAATCCATTCATATTCGGGATGGACGGAGAAAACATCCTGCTCAAAAATACGATTGGAACCGTGTACGTGAGTGATCGTTATCCCGTTTACCGTTTCCTTGGTTATCACATTTTCATTGTTGACCAGATGTGACCATTGCAAATTCAGTCGCAGAAAATGCTCTTTCTTTCCCTGTTTGAAATGATAACTCAAATGGGAGGTAATCCGGTGGGTTGGAAATTTAAACCAGATAGCATCTCTTTCACCGGCAGAACCTGAAGAATACGTGTATTCAGCATCTCCGTAAAATCCTTTCCATTGAAGTTGCAAGGCTACCCCGTTCGACAATTCTTTGATGGGGAAACCGTTGACGCCCGATTCACTAAGATGGATTCCACTCCCGTCCCATGCCTCGTAAGCTCCATACATAAGTCCTTTATCCAGAAAAGTATTGTAAGAGTTTTCGGCTGTACCGATGACTTCTGCTTTCACAGATTCACTGTTTTTACCGAAAATATAGGAAAAGCCGATCGCCATATCTCCCGAATGATACATGACGCTGGGGGCTATTTTCAAATTCAGTCGGTAATTGGTATGCCGCAAGTCCTTTCGTTTGGAATAGTTGGAAGCGGCAAAGTCTATCTTTCCTCCTAATCGCCAGTTGGGTGAAATATCAGTTGCAATACCACCCATGAAAGCGTAAGTTTGCAAGTCTTTACGTCCGGGTGTGAACTCCAGGAGGTCTACGGGATAAAATCCTGGGTGGATAAACATCGAACCGCTCATATCCTTGCCTGAAGTATGATCGAATGAGAACGAACCCGTCAGTGAATAACCTTTCAGATGAGTGATGGACTTTGCTACCGCTCCGGCACTCCATGCTTCTTTTGCTTCGTAATAGTTGCGGAAATCACCGTGGTTATTCTTTCCGTACAGTTCGGCATAGGAAGCAGAAATACTGTCCATCATGATACCTGTGACATTTGCCCCGGCATTCCAGGAGTTACGCCGTTCGATGATGTCATAAGTCTGTGCCGAAACTCCGGATGTCAGACATAGAATCCAAAGACCTGTTATATATATTTTCTTCATCTCACTCATGCAAAGATTGTTTTTCCCGTTCATAAAAATCGGTAGAAGAATTGTTTGTATCTACCAGTACTTCGTAACCCGCTTCCTGTGTCGCTTCTTCATCCACATGACGGTATAAACTGCGTCCGTTGTATGTGGCACTTTGAGTGACATATCCCGCATCGATGGATGGAGAAATACGCTTTTTATTGTTGGAGGAACCGCCATAATATACTTCCGTGCCATCAATCACCCAGTCGAGTGGTACCGCTATCACCTGATCCGTAGTGCTTCCCGGTTTTTGTATGACGCTTCCCTCTTTTAGAACGAAGTCCTGTATCGTGGTATCCTTGGCTTTAAAAATAACCGCGGCAGGAGAAAATATCGAGAATGAATAGGCGTTCGCCTGACCAGTCTTCAACACTACGTTCAGGTAATGATCTGGTGTGATCTGGTCGCCCGGAGCCGGATGATACTGTGTGTTCGGAAAATAAACATTATTATAGCATACAAAATATCCGGGTTTGTTCAGGTTGACAGATTGCGGATATTGTGCCGCATGGTCAACCGCTCCGTTGATGGCAATCACTGCATCTTCTCCCGGCTGAAGCGGGAATGTTTTACCGGTACCGCCAAATTGCCATATACACTGAACGATGGGAGCGAAGTCCTTGAAGATGGTTGCTCCGGTTACTTCATCCTGTGTCACCCATACATTAGTGGCTTGTGAATTGTAAGGGTCGAGTGCTCCGAAGCATAAACTATCCAGATATTGCACTTCCGAGTCGTTATTATGCAGGATAATGTACTTGTCGGACTGATAATTTCCTTCCAGCGGTAACTTTGTGCATCCTCCGCAGTAAATCTCTTTAATAATGATCGTCCCGGCCTTGGAATGAATGAGCGGGAGATTAAGAGACATGTCTCCGCTGGTTAGTTTGACATTATCAGCTAATCCGTTGAAAATATCCTTTCCGCCTTTGTCGCTGACTTGTACGCGGTATATACCTTTGGTCAAAGAGAATTGCGCCACTCCATTCTTGTCGGTTTTAGCCTTGTAAGAATTTCCACGGTCGACATCTTCAATCTTTACGGTCACTCCTTCCCGGAGATGATCCGTGTATCCGTCCGGATATACGGCAGTAACCTGCAGGCTGTGCAACTGGTTGTCATACGGATTCTCTTTATCGATATCTGTGCATCCCGCAAAGATGCCAGTCACTGTTAGTAATAATATGTAGATGAATTGTTTCATATAGTTAGAATTTGATACGGCAAGTAAGTCCATAATAGAAATCCGGGGTGAAGAGAGCGCTTACACCCGTTGCATGAGATTTTACATAAGGCCGTGAGTTGGTGAAATTAATCGCATTGAGAGAAAGAGATACATAGTCTCCAATCTCTTTGGTGATATTGATATTGGCAGAAAAATAAGGATCATATCCGTCTGCTGCAAATGTATAGGCATTGCCCGATTTGCGTATCAGGTAGGAGAATTCCGGATTCGCGGCTTCCGCTGATGTGAAAGGATGCATCTCATTATTCAGGTCGAGGTATGCTACCGGCCAGATAGCGGTATAAGAGTTACCGTCATAGATACTTCCCCCGGTTTGGGTATTACTGCTTTCGCTCACATTGAAAGCATATTCTTTTCCTTGATACTCGGAGATGTTCTGCGAACGCTTCACAAGCGAAGCTTCCAGTCGGCACGAAATAATCAGTCTGGCTTTCGGAATACGGGTGATGGCTGTGATATTGGCATCCAGCGAGTGGGTACGTTTGCCGTTGGCGGTAGTCGATAAGTTGTCACCGTTGGCGTAGATACCTACATATTGGTAAGAACGATTGGCAAGACTGGTGTGCGACCATCCATTCTGATAATAATACGATAAAGAGTTGTCGATGTATTTCGTATAAGTATAAGCGGCATCTACCCGGAATTGCGTGCGAATCGGAGTAATTTCCGGGAAATCAACAATCATTTCCGCTCCGCGATGAATCACGTCCATTCCATTGTCGGGAGAAGTTGACTTTACAAAAGTCTGGTCGGTCACTTTGACATCCATAGGAGTCCAGTAACTGGATGCATTGTCGCGTATGTAAACCATCCCTGTCTGGTTATCTACATTGATTTGCGGGTTAGTCGGCATCGTGAATCCATCCGGCAATTGGAGCACATCATAGGAGAACGGAGTATAAGTACTTGCGTATTTATACGGCAGCTTGGTACGGTTGAAATAACCGACTAATGAAATCCGGGTACGGGCAATGTTGACGTCCAGACCGATTTCTGCGTTCTGATTCCGTTGCCAGCGTAGGTTTTCATTGTGCAATAACGTGTAGGGCTGACTATAATATATATAAGATGATTCAATCTTATTATAGGAAAAGCCGAAGGTCTGTATGTCCCGATATTCCTGTTTGGGATACAAGGTATAGAAAGAGGGAAGTTTTTCGGTAATTCCCCAACCGCCACGGATAGCGATATGTTCGTTCAACTGCCATCTGGCATTGAAACGTGGTGAAAGAGTATTCAGGTTCTTATATTTCGTTCCCTTGATAAACAAATGTTCCCAACGTACCCCTGCCATCAGTCTAAGCATGGTATTTCCCACAGGAAATGACAGACTTTCTTCTGCATAAAGCGAAACATTATGCATATATGGATAAGTAGTGTAAGGACGGGGACGATAACCGTTTGGAGCCAATGATGGGTCTTTGTAATATTCTCCTTCACCCACATTGCCTGTTGCTTTCCATTGAACACCCGCTTTCAGGTTGCTGTTTACAGTCTTAAATCGTCTGTTCCATTCATATTTTAACGATGCGGCATAATCCAGTTCTTTGGAGTCGATGATTTGGTCGGCAAAGTAAGTATATGGCAGTTTGTTTGCCATAAAATATCCTTCCTCTGTGGCATGAACAGCCGGTTGCTCCGATGCATAGGAGTAGAACGTATGCGCGTGGGAGTTGTTATCATTGTAGTATATTGATGCGTCGAACTTAAGGTTGGTTATCCACGATTTGTTGAGCAGCCAGGCCAGTGAAGTGTTTGTCCGGAATACGTTATCTCTCACTTTGTTGTATTCTCCCGAATAGGCATCAGGATCATCTTTGGTATTCATTCCTCCGATATTGCCTGTAACACCGATGTCGAATCTTAATACGTTGCGGAACGTGTTGCTATATCCGGCAGAGAATCCTCTTCTTGTATAAGAAGAATAGGGAGATACCAACTTTTGAGTAGCCTTGGTCCACTCACCGTTTATGTTGATGACACCTTTATTGTTTCCTAAATCCAATCCTTTAGCAAATGAAGCCTGTTCGGTGCGAGGATTGATAGATAGCAATATGTTCCAGGGTGTTTTCCCTTTCCGGGTGTGAATCTTGACCATACCACTATTCAAGTCTCCATATTCTGCCGAAGGCACTCCGGTGATGACTTCCACCGATTCAATATCTGCAACAGTGATATTCCGGGTATCCACTCCGTTCATATTGCCAAACGAACCATTGTTTCCAATACGAACTCCATCCACTTCTACGGCTGTTCCAAATGCGGCATTACCGGCTGTTGACCCTCCGTCGCGTAATGAGAAGATATTATTGGTGGTAAGATCCGGCACTTTAGTTTTTCCTCCCGGAAGGAGAGCGGAGATATCGCTCACGTTGGACACCTGTAGATGTTCCAATGCATGATTTCCGATAGTGAGCGTCGTGTTTAATTCATTTTTGGGTGCTTGTGCAGTGACGACTACATCATCCAGTGCAAGTGTATTTTCTTTGAGTATGATAGGAAGGTTATTGATATTGCTGCGTACATTTACGGGAATTGTTGCCGGTACATAACCAAGAAAAGAAACCTCCAGATTATATTTTCCCTCCTGTACTCCTTGTATCGTAAATTCTCCTTTCTGATTGGATACGGCCCACAAATAGGTACCTTTAATGAGGATAGAAGCACCAGGCAAAGGGGAATTCGTTTTTGCCTCGGTCACACGTCCCGAGATTGTATAGATGTTTGAATTAGCTGCGGCCTCAAATAAATTGAAAAATAGTAGCCCCCAGAATGCTATATTAAAAAGACAATATTTCATAGATAAGTTTTGCGCAAAATTCGATAAAAAGTGACTTTCTATCAATCACTATAAATAGTTATTTTGGTAGATGCTGATACCTATAACTAGTGACTTCTTACCTACGAATAGGTATTTTCTCTCTAATTACGGCTTGGAGAATAAAAAACCGGCTTGCATTGTGATCACTATCACATTGCAAACCGGCTGATTTATTGGGCTTATCTATAGTTGTCCGGATATTATATCCAGTCTGTTATATTAGATATTTTTTACTTTAATCAAATATTCGGCAATCTGAACAGCATTCAGGGCAGCCCCTTTCTTAATCTGGTCACCTACAATCCAGAAAGTCAATCCGTTTTCGTTTGTCAGGTCTTTGCGGATACGGCCTACGTATACCGGATCTTTACCTGCCAGGAACAACGGCATCGGGTATTCTTTTTCGGCAGGATTGTCCTGCAGAACCAGACCTTCACCGTTAGCGAATGCTTCACGAGCCTCTTCTACGGAAATCGGACGTTCAGTTTCTACCCAAATACTTTCAGAGTGAGCACGTAATGCAGGAACACGTACGCAAGTTGCGCTAACTTTTACGTCAGAATGCATGATCTTGCGTGTTTCATTATACATCTTCATCTCTTCTTTCGTATAACCGTTTTCTGTAAACACGTCGATCTGCGGAATCAGGTTGAAAGCCAACTGATAGGCAAACTTCTCTACAGTCACAGGTTCGTTTGCCAATACCTGACGATATTGTTCGTACAATTCGTCCATGGCAGCGGCACCCGCACCACTTGCTGCCTGATAGGTAGACACATGCACGGTTTTTATATGAGAAAGCTTTTCGATGGCTTTCAGTGCAACTACCATCTGGATAGTCGTACAATTCGGGTTGGCGATAACGCCGCGCGGACGTTCCAATGCATCCTCTGCATTTACTTCAGGCACCACCAAAGGCACATCGGCATCCATACGGAAAGCGCTGGAGTTGTCGATCATCACAGCACCATACTTGGTAATTGTTTTCTCGAACTCCTTAGATGTTCCTGCACCGGCAGAAGTGAAAGCAATGTCTACCCCTTTAAAGTCATCGTTGTGTTGTAAGAGTTTCACCTCGATCTGTTTACCGCGGAAAGTATATGTTGTTCCGGCACTACGTTTAGAACCGAACAAAACTAACTCGTCCATCGGGAAGTTTCTCTCATCGAGCACGCGCAGGAACTCTTGTCCTACGGCTCCGCTTACGCCAACAATAGCTACTTTCATCTTTTTCTTTTGTTAAATTGTGAATATTGAATTTCTCTCCTTATCCTGTCGAATAGAAAAGATTTGGCTGCAAAATTATAACAATTTAGCATATAAACATCGCTTTTGAGAGAAATATTTCAGTTTTTCGGCGGATTACTCGTGCTTCCGTATAGTTGGACGTGGTTATTGGAGTGAAATGACCATTAGACATTCATTGGATTCTGCAAACTTTTTTGTTCCTTTGCAGAAAATTCCTAAAAAACACAGCCTATGAACCTGTTTGATCTCAATTTAACGTTGCCGATTTCTGATCCGACCTGGGTGTTCTTTTTGGTACTAATTATCATTCTTTTTGCTCCGATGATTTTGGGGCGTCTCCATATACCTCATATTATAGGCATGATTCTGGCGGGTGTCTTGATTGGCGAACACGGCTTTCATGTGCTCGACCGCGACAGTAGTTTTGAACTGTTTGGTAAAGTAGGACTCTATTACATCATGTTCCTTGCCGGTCTTGAGATGGATATGGAGGACTTTAAGAAGAACCGGACGAAAAGTTTCGTGTTCGGCTGGCTCACCTTTCTGATTCCTATGGCGTTAGGGATATGGAGTAGTATGAGTATGCTGGGATATGGTTTTCTCACGGCGGTATTGTTGGCAAGTATGTACGCTTCTCATACCTTAATTGCTTATCCTATTATTAGCCGTTACGGATTGTCTCGTTTGCGCAGTGTCAATATCACCATTGGTGGTACTGCTGTCACCGTTACTCTTGCTTTGATTATTCTTGCCGTCATAGGTGGTATGTTTAAAGGCACTGTTGATGGTTGGTTCTGGGTATTTCTTGTGGCAAAAGTGGCTTTCCTCGGATTCCTGATTGTATTCTTTTTCCCCCGTATCGGACGCTGGTTCTTCCGGAAGTATGATGACAGCGTGATGCAGTTTGTGTTTGTGCTGGCGATGGTTTTCCTCGGAGGAGGATTGATGGAATTTGTGGGAATGGAAGGAATTTTAGGTGCTTTCCTGGCAGGATTAGTGTTGAATCGTTTGATTCCTCATGTATCTCCTTTGATGAACCGGTTGGAATTTGTGGGAAATGCACTGTTTATTCCCTATTTTCTGATTGGCGTCGGAATGATTATTGATGTAAGAAGCCTGTTTACCGGAGGTGAAGCATTGAAAGTAGCTATTGTGATGACAGTGGTGGCAACCTTTAGCAAATGGCTGGCTGCCTGGATCACACAAAAGATCTATCGGATGCAGTCCAATGAACGGAGCATGATATTCGGTTTGAGTAATGCGCAGGCCGCAGCTACACTGGCAGCAGTGTTGATCGGTCATGAAATCATTATGGAGAATGGAGAACGGTTGCTGAATGATGATGTATTGAACGGTACGGTAGTGATGATACTTTTCACTTGTGTCATCAGTTCTTTGGTAACCGAACGTTCGGCACGTCGTTTTGCTTTGGATGAGAATGTGCAGGCGGAAGAAGAAGCTAAAAAAGTAAATACGGAACAAATCTTGATTCCGGTGGCTAACCCGGAGACGATTGAAGATTTGATTAATCTGGCTTTAGTAATAAAGGATGCCAAGCAGAAAAATGCATTGGTGGCATTGAACGTTATCAATGACAATAACAGTTCGGAGAAGAAAGAGCAGCAGGGTAAACGTAATCTGGAGAAGGCGGCTATGATTGCCGCTGCTGCCGATGTGCCTGTTACGATGGTGAGTCGCTATGACTTGAATATTGCTTCGGGGATTATCCATACAATCAAGGAGTATGAAGCTACGGATATTGTGATCGGTCTGCACCGGAAAGCAAATATTGTCGACTCTTTCTTCGGACATCTGGCCGAAAGTCTGTTGAAAGGTACGCATCGTGAAGTGATGATTGCCAAATTCCTGATGCCTGTTAATACCCTGCGTCGAATCAATATTGCCGTTCCGCCAAAGGCCGAATATGAGTCGGGATTCTCTAAATGGGTGGAACACTTCTGCCGTATGGGAAGTATCCTGGGCTGTCGGGTGCATTTTTTTGCCAATGAGCGTACATTGATGCGTGTTCAGCAACTTGTGAAAAAGCGACATGCAGGTACTCCGACGGAATTCTCCATATTGGAGGAGTGGGAGGATCTCTTGCTGTTGACAGGGCAGGTGAATTATGACCATTTATTGGTAGTTATCTCTGCCCGTCGCGGATCTATCTCTTATGATCCCTCTTTTGAACGTCTCCCGGCACAATTAGGAAAATATTTCTCTAATAATAGTTTGATAATCCTGTATCCCGACCAGTTTGGCGAACCGCAGGAAATTGTGTCATTCTCCGATCCTCGTGGACATAATGAGTCTCAACATTATGAGAAGGTCGGCAAATGGTTCTATAAATGGTTAAAGAAAAACTAATGGAAAGATACGACTGGCAACAGAGAACGGAACTCCTGTTAGGAGAGGAAAAGATGGAACGCATCCGGAACGCGCACGTATTGGTCGTGGGACTGGGTGGAGTAGGTGCTTATGCCGCCGAGATGATTTGCCGTGCAGGTGTCGGGCGGATGACGATTGTAGATGCCGATACAGTGCAGCCTACTAATATGAATCGTCAGTTGCCGGCCATGCATTCCACGCTGGGGAGGACGAAAGCGGAAGTGTTGGCAGCCCGTTATAAAGATATAAATCCGGCGATTGAGCTGACTGTCCTTCCTGTTTACCTGAAGGATGAAAATATACCGGAACTGCTGGATGCCGATAAATATGATTTTATAGTAGATGCTATTGATACGATCAGTCCGAAATGCTTTCTGATTTATGAAGCGATGAAACGTCGTATAAAGATAGTTTCCAGTATGGGAGCAGGGGCGAAGAGTGACATTACTCAGGTTCGTTTTGCCGATCTTTGGGAGACGTATCATTGCGGTTTGAGTAAGGCTGTGCGAAAGCGTTTGCAGAAGATGGGAATGAAACGGAAACTTCCGGTGGTATTCAGTACGGAGCAAGCCGATCCGAAAGCGGTATTGCTGACGGAGGATGAACAGAATAAGAAATCGACATGTGGAACAGTTAGTTATATGCCGGCCGTGTTTGGGTGTTATCTGGCTGAATATGTCATTAAACGATTATAAGGCTATTATGATAAAACTAGAAGGGATTACGAAGAGTTTCGGCTCATTACAGGTGTTGAAAGGCATTGATCTGGAAATCAACAAAGGAGAAATTATTAGTATTGTAGGCCCGAGCGGTGCGGGTAAAACTACGTTATTGCAGATAATGGGCACTTTAGATGAACCGGACGCAGGTGTGGTACAGATTGACGGAACAATGGTGAGTCGGATGAAGGAGAAAGAACTATCTGCATTTCGTAATAAGAATATTGGTTTTGTTTTCCAGTTTCACCAACTACTGCCGGAGTTCACGGCATTGGAAAATGTGATGATTCCCGCTCTAATCGCTGGGGTATCTTCGAAGGAGGCGCACGAACGCGCTATGAAGATTCTGGATTTTATGGGACTGGTTGACAGGGCTTCTCATAAACCGAATGAATTGTCGGGAGGCGAGAAACAACGGGTGGCGGTAGCGAGGGCTTTAATCAACGATCCGGCAGTTATTCTGGCAGACGAACCATCCGGTAGTCTGGATACACATAATAAAGAAGATTTACATCAACTGTTCTTCGATTTGAGAGACCGGCTGGGGCAGACTTTTGTCATTGTGACGCATGACGAGGGGCTTGCCAAAATTACGGACCGGACCGTTCATATAGTGGATGGTATGATTAAAAAAGATTAATTAGAGAACCTAATTTCTAAAAATGTATACCAAAAAGGTAGAGCCTTGCAAGTGTTCTATCTTTTAGCTATATATTTATAGTCGCTTCTCTACGGAAGTCTGTGAAGATGATAGTAGAGTGTTTGTTTTGTTTGTGTGTGATGCATTCTTGTCTGGTGTGATAGGAATGCATCTTTTTTTTATTAATTATAACAAATGTAGGGCTCTAGCCGTTCAAGATCAATAGGAGTGAACTCCTCATAGAGAGATAATTGCTTCAGACTTTTTAAGAATCCTTTCTTTTTCCGATATTCTATGATAACCTTTGCTTGGTAGTAGTTTATGTATGGATGATGCATCATTCGTTCCATGCCGGCTTTATTTACATTGATGCGGCGTGTCTGATGGGTGTCAATGGAAAACCACGGACGGAGTTTCTCTGCCTTTAGATGAATCTCCTGTAACTGCTCTATTCGGAAAAAGCCTCCCAGCCGTTCGCGGTAATTCACAATCATCCGGGCAATGCTGCTTCCGATTCCCGGAATCTTCTTCAGTTCGGTGGTATCTGCGGAGTTGAGACTGATGACAGTTCCCGGGAGATATTTCACAAGGGTGTCCCGTTGTATGCTTGGTGCGGTTAACAATCGTACCGTGTCTTTATTTGTCGAACTGAAATCTTCTGTAATTTGTATATAAGGACGAAGAGTCTGGTATTGTTCTTCCGTGAGTCCATATATCTTTCGGAAATCTTCCGGGTGGCGGAATTTACCTTGTTTATAGCGATAGTGCAGGATATTCTTTATCATCCAGGATGGTAATCCAAGCGAAAGAAAAGTAGTGGAGTCTGCGGTGTTCGGGTCAAACATCGCAAGCTTGATTTCCCTTTGAGGGGATGATTGAAAAGAATGACCGGACTTTTGGTGAGGTTTGGTTTCCCGGAGGGAGGAAATAAAGTCGTTGTATTCCTTATCGAACTTCTCGTTCTCTCTGCAGTCGGTATCTTCAGCGTGTGTGAAAAAGGAGAAGAGTTTAGGGGCGGCATATACTCCTAAAATAAGAACGACAAGGACGATAATGCCTTGTCGTTCTGTTTTAGTATAATAAAGGAAGTCTTTCCACATTATAGCTTGATTAATCCCAGTTCATTGATAAATATCAGTGAGATGGCGATTGGTGCGATATATTTTAATATAAAGATAATGAGTTTGTATACCGGTACCTTTAATGAACCGTCATTGGTAATCTCCGACCATACAATCTTCTTGTCCAGATACCATCCGGTAAAGAGGGAGATGCACAATCCGCCCAGTGGTAACATGATTTTAGCTGTTACAAAGTCGAAGAGGTCGAACATGCCCAGTCCGAAAACGGTAAATCCTTTCATGACTCCCAGTGATAGTGAACAGAATATTCCGAGGAAGACACAACCGCCGGTGACTAACCTTGCTGCTTTTCCACGGGAGAGGTTGAACTCCTCATGTAAATAAGCGGTTACTACTTCGTGCAGGGAAATGGTAGAAGTTAAAGCAGCCATTGCCAACAACGCATAAAACATGACAGAGAATATATATGCCAGTATGGGAACTCCGCTAAATGCCTGTTGGAATACATTAGGCAGGGTGATAAAGATCAGACTCGGACCTGAATCAGGTTGTATGCCTACGGAAAAAGCTGCCGGGAAGATGATAAATCCGGCTAGTATCGCCACAAAGGTATCAATGATTCCTACGCTGAAAGCTGTTTTGGTCAGGTTGGTTTCTTTACTGAAATAGGAGGCGTACGTACAAAGGCATCCCATTCCCAAACTCAATGAGAAGAACGCTTGTCCCATGGCACTCAAAAATACATTTCCGTCCACTTTGCTAAAGTCGGGCTTGAGCAGGAATTCGATACCTGCACCGGCTCCCGGCAGAGTGACCGAGCAAACAACCAGTATGAGGATAATGATAAACAGGGTAGGCATCATGATCTTGGAGGACTTTTCGATTCCTTTTTCTACCCCTTTCACAATGATGAAATGAGTAATCAACAAGAATGCCACCAACCATACAACCGGTCTCCATGGGCTACTGGAGAATTGTTGAAAAGAGGATATGAACTCTCCGGAGGTTTTTCCGGCAAAGCCATTAGTAGCAGCTTCAAAAATATATTCGAGTGTCCATCCTGCTACTACAGCATAATAACTAAGTATCAGGAAGCCTGCCAATACCCCCATGCGTCCTACCCAACGCCAATGTGTTCCAGGTACTAATTTCTGATATGCTCTAGCTGTGTTAGCTCTCGAACGGCGTCCTATCAGGAACTCGGCAATCATAATAGGCAATCCCAGAAGAAGAATGCAGCCTAAATAGATCAATATAAAAGCAGCGCCTCCATGGTTTCCTGTTTCATAGGGAAACCTCCATATATTACCCAATCCGACTGCAGAGCCGGCAGAAGCGAGTATGACTCCTAATTTACTGCCGAAGTTTGCTCTATCATTTTTTGCCATAAATCTTGTTTTATCTTACAAATCGTTATAAAATATACGTATTAGAGCGCAAATATAGAAAATGATACTTATATTTGCACGAAAATTGTAACATTATTTAGATATGCTATCTTATATTAAGAAATATCCAATCTCGCTTTTTATCATTCTGACAGTGATTTATCTGTCGTTCTTTAAACCGCCTAAGACGGATTTAGATGAAATTCCTAACCTCGACAAACTGGTTCATGTTTGTATGTATTTGGGTATGTCGGGGATGCTGTGGCTGGAATTTTTGCGTGCACATCGCAGGGACAATGCTCCGATATGGCATGCATGGGTAGGCGCATTCCTTTGCCCTGTACTTTTTAGTGGTTGTGTGGAATTGTTGCAGGAATATTGCACTACATACCGGGGTGGAGACTGGTTGGACTTTGCAGCTAATACTACGGGAGCGATTCTGGCTAGTTTAATAGCCTATTATGTCGTACGCCCCAGAATGATGAATAAGCAGTGAATGAAAAATAGAAACGGTGAATAATGGTTGCATCCAATATTCACCGTTTATCATTTACTGTTCACTCGTTTATTTTTCCGTTATAAATACTCTACCGTTGAGCTAAGTTTGATTCCGTTAGAGCCTTTGATAAGAATAGTATACCCTTTGGGTTTGTTAGCTTGCAGATCCTTTATAACTTCCTGCGCATTGGCGTACGTTTTGAAAGAATGTTCGCTTGCGGCAAACAGTTCTCCTACGAGCCATACTTTCTCAAAACCACTTTCTTTTATGTAGTCAACGATTTTCTGATGTTCGGCCGGGCTTTCAGCACCCAGTTCGCGCATATCTCCTAATATGAGCATCTTGTGGGGGACTGTCATGTTCCGGAAGTTTTGCAAAGCAGCCATCATGCTGGTTGGATTTGCATTATATGCATCGATGATAAGCGTGTTATCTTCTGTCTTTTTAAGTTGGGAGCGATTGTTCTGTGGCGTATAGCTTGCCAGAGCCTCATCAATCTTCTTCGCTTCCACTCCGAAGAAACGTCCGATAGTGATGGCAGCCAGGGCATTCGGGAAATTATATTCTCCGATCAACTGTGTGCGAACCTGATGGCGTTCACCGTCCTTGCCGGCTTTCCATTCGAAAGCGAGATAAGGCGAATTGTCAGTAATCTGTCCGTTGACATAGAGATCATCTTCAGTTCCATAAGAAATCAGGTTCAATCCCTGCGCGATATTCATCAAATAAGCGTTATCGTGATGAATAAAGGTGATGGCATCTTTCTTACGGAGGAAATCATATAACTCTCCTTTAGTCTTAATCACTCCTTCGAAAGAACCGAATCCTTCCAGGTGAGCTTTACCTACATTGGTGATAATGCCATAATCCGGTTCGGCTATTTCACAAAGAAACTTGATTTCTCCCGGATGATTGGCACCCATCTCGATAACAGCAAGGTCATGCTCCGGTTTCAAACGCAATAGGGTGGTCGGTACACCGATGTGGTTGTTGAGATTACCTAAAGTATAAAGCACGTTATGGGCTTGGCAGAGAACACTGGAAATTAATTCTTTGGTGGTCGTTTTCCCATTAGTGCCCGTAATACCGATCACACGCGTTCCGAGTTGGCGGCGATGATAGTTGGCAAGTTGCTGCATTGTCTGCAAGCAGTTGTCTACAAGTATATATCGTTTATCACCTTCTACGGCATATTCGGCTTCATCAATAATGGCAAATGCGCATCCGGAGTCTAGCGCTAGTTTTGCAAATGCATTACCGTTGAATGACTCACCTTTCAAGGCGATAAACAAAGAACCGTCCGGGCAGTTCCGGCTATCAGTAGTTACTGATTGGCAATCCAGAAAAATCTGGTAAAGAGCAGAAAGTTTCATAACCTGATCTTTTATTTAAAACGCTGCAAAGATAGGCTATTCTTTCGGATTTGATGGGAGTTCGGACAGATTTTTACTTAGGCATATACCAAAGGAAGAGTCAGTATCATCCGGCATCCGTCCGTATAGGAAGAGTCGATCCGGAGGCTGCCTCCTAACTTCTCGGCAATGCTCCGGCATATCGGCAGTCCGAGACCGGTGCCTTGTGTGAAAGAATTCATTTTGTAGAAACGCTCAAATACCGCCTCCTGCTGATCTTTCGGAATACCAGTTCCTGTATCGGTGACACTGATTTCAATTTTCTTTTCAGCTTCCAGTACGGAATAAGCTATGCGGATACTGCCATGAGTTGTAAATTTGGCGGCATTATGTGCCAGGTTGTTCAACACCTGTGATATGCGTTCCGAATTACTGCGTATGAGCAGGTTTTCTTTTGCAGGTTCGAACAGAACTTCCACATCCTTTTGCCTGTTGTCTTTGGCCACTTCAGAGGCAAGTTGACAGATCGTATTCATATCTGTTTCATCATCTGTGGGCAGTTGCTCATATTGATCCAGTTCCGACAGAGCGAGCACGTCAGTGACCAGTCGGAGCAAGTCGTTACTGTTGCTCTTGATAATATTGACAAACTCCTGTGTTTCCGGACTATTGCTGTAGTGATCGCTTAACACCTGCGAGAAGCCTACAATAGAGTTGAGCGGTGTACGGATTTCATGGGTCATGCTCTGGATGAACGTTGTCTTCATCCGGCTGCTCGCTTCCGCTATGTCTTTGGCTTTACGTAATTCTTCCCTCGACACCGTAAGTTCCTCATTCTTTGTTTTGAGTTCTGCTTCCGAAACTTTCAGTTTGCGTTTCAGGAAGTTTTCTCTATAAAGGAATAAGAATAGAATACCTAATAAAATAATCAATGAGATAATCAATGTTGTTTTATTATGCAACTCCTTTTCCTGTGCCTGGAGCATTAGTTCTTTCTTTTCGGCATTGAGTTTCTCAACGTTTAGCAAGGTGGCAAATTCGCTGCTGGCTACTTGCTCATTGGCTATTTTTAAGGAGTCGTCGGTGTTGATATACATTTGCAGATATTTGACTGCCATGTTCATATTCCCCATCTTCTGGTAGATTTCTCCCTGTGTACGATAGTGACTGCTGCTAAGTATACTTTCGCTTAAACGGTGCTCTTCCTTTTCTTGCATCTCTGCAGCTTCCAATGCTTTTTGATATTGCCTGGTCTGCTGATAGTACAAACATTCTATATTATACAGTCTCTTTTTGATCGATTCCAGTCTTTTATCCTGTTCGAATGCAATCTGACATTCCTTCAATATTTTTTCGGCTGCCTGAAAGTCACCGAACTTGCTGTAGTAGTTAACGTACTCCAACTTGGCAGATATTTGCTGTGTAGAAGAATTGGCTGTTGAAATGGCCTTTTCCACAGCTCTCAATGCTTCTTTTTGTTTTTTCTGGCTGATGTAATAGTTGGCTATCTGGGCATACGTCTGGGAAATATTATAGTTTTCGATATTGTATTTTTCAGTTAGTTCGATTTCCTTCAACCGCCATTCGAAGGCCATCGAATCGAATCTTTTGATAGTGTAGATTTGCGACATAATGTTGTAGCAACGGGACAAACCGGTTTTGTCATCCTCTTTCTGAGCTTCTTTTAACATATTTTGCACTTCATAAAGTGCTATGTTTGTTCTGCTTGTTTTTAAGTAATAGGTAACTAGCCTGTTGGCCCATGCAAAATAATAATATTTAGGCTGATGAGTGGCTTTGGCGAATTCTTTTACTTTGTTGGTATAGTGGATGACACTATCTTCATTGGTTCCCTGAAAATAATAGTAATCCAGTCGGGTGGCTATGGCTACTGCCTGCATTCGTTCATCATGCCGTTCACCGGCCATTCTGAACAATGTGTCGGACATGCTAAGCACAACAGGCTCTAATAGGTATTCTTGACAACGTTGATAATATTCATAGAGAGTAGAGTCAACATTGAAAGTTTCAGCCTCTTTTTGAGCTTTAGCAGTAGTGGTAAAGAACAAAATGAGGAAAAGAAATCCTACGTGAAATAGGGTTAATCGGCTCATGGTATGAATTTTTCGGTTTCTTCTATAGTTTGCAAATATACGTTTATTTCTTCTTTTTAGTACGAATACTTGCTTTTTTTATCTACATTTGTAGGCGATCTAAAAGGAATGTTGTCAATGATGAAACCTATATCTCCTATTTATATAAATGTAAAAGGGCGGTTGCTCGATCTTGCTACTCCGCAGGTGATGGGAATATTGAATGTAACTCCCGATTCTTTTTATTCCCGCAGCCGGATGCAGACCAAAGAGGACATTGCTGCCCGGGCCCGTCAGATACTTGATGAAGGTGCTTCGATAATTGATATAGGCGCCTATTCTTCACGGCCGAATGCCGAACATATTTCTGCTGAAGAAGAGATGAACAGACTGCGTACCGGTCTGGAAATCCTGAACCATAATCATCCGGAAGCTATTATCTCTGTTGATACTTTCCGGGCTGATGTAGCCGAAGAATGTGTGAAAGAATATGGAGTTGCTATGATTAATGACATAGCTGCCGGTGAAATGGATCACCGGATGTTTCAGACAGTAGCCGACTTGGGAGTGCCCTATATTATGATGCATATGAAGGGAACACCCCAAAGTATGCAGAAAGAACCGTCTTATGATAACCTGATTAAAGATGTTTTCCTGTATTTCGCTCGTAAAGTGCAGCAACTTCGCGACTTGGGAGTGAAAGATATCATTCTCGATCCGGGATTCGGATTCGGAAAAACATTGGAGCATAATTATGAACTGATGGCGCATCTGGAAGAATTCCACATATTCGAACTTCCCGTTTTAGTGGGAGTTTCGCGGAAATCAATGATTTATAAATTATTGGGAGGAACCCCGCAAGATTCATTAAACGGGACAACCGTATTGGACACTGTTGCGTTGATGAAAGGAGCGCACATCCTGCGTGTACATGATGTGCGTGAGGCGGTGGAAGCTGTCCGGATCACAGAGAAATTAAAAATAGAGAGTGGATATGACAAATAAGAGGAGGGTGCATGTTTTTTGAGTTTGGCATAAAAGATTTTATCGATATCCTGCTGGTAGCTTTTGTTTTGTACTATACCTACAAACTGATGAAAGCTTCCGGCTCCATCAAGGTATTCACCGGAATTTTGGTTTTTATTCTGATCTGGCTGGTGGTGACACAAGTGCTGGAGATGAAACTGTTGGGTTCTATTTTCGACACATTGATGAATGTGGGTGTAATAGCGTTGATTGTGCTTTTTCAAGATGAGATACGCCGTTTTCTTTTGACTTTGGGATCTCACCGGCATGTCAGTGCATTGGCCCGTCTCTTTAGCGGATCGAAGAAAGAATCGTTGAAGCACGATGATATCATGCCCGTGGTAATGGCCTGTTTAAGCATGGGGAAACAAAAAGTCGGCGCATTGATTGTCATTGAGCATAATACTCCTTTAGATGAAGTCGTTCGTACAGGCGAATTGATTGATGCGGCAATCAATCAGCGTTTAATCGAGAATATCTTTTTCAAGAATAGCCCGTTGCACGATGGAGCGATGGTTATCAGCAAAAAACGTATCAAGGCGGCGGGATGTATCCTTCCTGTTTCCCATGATTTGAATATACCGAAAGAACTTGGCTTGCGGCATCGCGCAGCGATGGGAATCTCTCAACAGTCGGACGCACATGCCATTATTGTTTCAGAGGAAACGGGCGCTATCTCCGTAGCCTATCGCGGACAATTCTACCTCCGCCTGAATGCGGAAGAACTGGAAAGTCTATTGACAAAAGAAAACTGATTTTATTGTAATCACATACCGGACAAATGGTCGGAAGATGAGCATGGTAAAATGCCTCTCATCTTCCGACCATTGTTGTTTTATCTGCTATTTGGCGCTATTTTGCTTTATTTCCAACCCTTTTTGAATGATAATTATGCCCTTCTTTTTAGGTGAATCGCCTACCTTTGCCGTATACTATTAAAATTCTATTTTTGAATAAACCATGAAAAACAGATTGATTGCTTTACTGGTACTTTTTACAGTTATTTTCTTTAGTACTGCACAGGCGCAAACTACTGCACGGAAGTTTGAGGCAGGCAAGAACACATTCTTGCTGGATGGAAAACCGTTTGTGGTGAAGGCTGCCGAGTTGCATTACACCCGCATCCCGCAAGCTTATTGGGAGCATCGCATTGAGATGTGCAAGGCATTAGGCATGAATACTATTTGTATTTATATTTTCTGGAATATCCATGAACANCATCGCATTGAGATGTGCAAGGCATTAGGCATGAATACTATTTGTATTTATATTTTCTGGAATATCCATGAACAGGAAGAAGGAAAGTTCGATTTTTCCGGTCAGAATGATATTGCAACTTTCTGCCGTGCGGCACAGAAACACGGTATGTATGTCATTGTCCGTCCTGGTCCGTATGTATGTGCGGAGTGGGAGATGGGGGGACTTCCCTGGTGGCTGTTGAAGAAAAAAGATATAGCCTTGCGTACGCTCGATCCCTATTATATGGAACGGGTAGGCATCTTTATGAAAGAGGTCGGTAAGCAACTGGCTCCGCTGCAAGTGAATAAAGGGGGAAATATCATCATGGTACAGGTAGAGAATGAATACGGTTCTTATGGAATCGACAAACCTTATGTCTCTGCCGTGCGCGACCTGGTTCGTGAATCCGGTTTTTCCGATGTACCTCTGTTTCAATGTGACTGGAGCAGTAACTTCACCAATAACGCGCTCGATGACCTGATTTGGACGGTGAACTTTGGAACAGGTGCCAATATCGACCAGCAATTTAAAAGACTCAAAGAACTTCGTCCTGAAACTCCGTTGATGTGTAGCGAGTTCTGGAGCGGATGGTTCGACCACTGGGGACGCAAACATGAGACACGTCCTGCAAAAGATATGGTACAGGGCATCAAGGATATGCTCGACCGGAACATCTCTTTCAGTCTGTATATGACTCACGGAGGAACGACTTTCGGACATTGGGGAGGTGCGAACAACCCGGCTTATTCCGCCATGTGCAGCTCATACGATTATGATGCTCCGATTAGCGAACCCGGATGGACGACCGACAAGTTTTTCTTGCTTCGTGACTTGTTGAAAAACTATCTTCCGGCAGGTGAGACGTTGCCCGCAGTGCCCGCAGCTCTGCCTGTTATTGAAATCCCCGAGTTTCACTTCCATAAAGTGGCTCCGCTTTTCTCAAATCTGCCGGAGGCAAAACAAACGGTGGATATTCAACCGATGGAACAATTCAACCAGGGATGGGGAACGATTCTGTATCGCACCACATTGCCCGAAACGACTCTTGCAGGCACCACTTTGAAAATTACGGAAGTGCACGACTGGGCGCAGATATATGCCGACGGTAAACTGCTGGCACGCTTGGACCGTCGTAAGGGAGAATTTACAACGACCCTGCCCGCGCTGAAAAAAGGCACACAACTGGATATTCTTGTGGAAGCAATGGGACGTGTTAACTTTGACAAATCCATCCACGACCGCAAAGGAATCACTGAAAAGGTGGAACTTATTTCGGGTAACCAGACTAAGGAATTGAAAAACTGGACTGTATATAACTTCCCGGTAGATTATTCCTTTATAAAAGATAAGAAATATAGCGATACAAAGATATTACCGACTATGCCTGCCTATTATAAGAGCACCTTTACACTGGATAAAGTAGGAGATACTTTCCTGGATATGAGTACATGGGGAAAAGGTATGGTCTGGGTGAACGGTCATGCAATGGGGCGTTTCTGGGAAATCGGTCCGCAGCAGACTCTCTTTATGCCGGGGTGCTGGCTGAAAGAAGGAGAGAATGAAATCCTCGTTCTGGATTTGAAAGGTCCTACCCGGGCTTCCATCAAAGGTTTGAAGAAACCAATTCTCGATGTGCTTCGTGAAAAAGCTCCCGAAACACACCGCAAGGATGGAGAAAAACTGAAACTGACGGGTGAGAAAGTGGTCCATGAAGGAGCTTTCACTCCGGGTAACGGCTGGCAGGAAGTGCGATTTGCCACTCTGGTGAAAGGACGTTATTTCTGTCTGGAAGCACTTTCTCCACAAGCAAATGATAACATCGCAGCGATAGCAGAGTTTGATGTCCTGGGAGNGGTGAAAGGACGTTATTTCTGTCTGGAAGCACTTTCTCCACAAGCAAATGATAACATCGCAGCGATAGCAGAGTTTGATGTCCTGGGAGCTGATGGTAAACCGGTATCCCGCGAACATTGGAAGATTCGTTATGCCGATAGTGAAGAAACGCGTAGTGGCAACCGTACAGCCGACAAGATATTCGACTTGCAGGAATCCACTTTCTGGATGACAGTGGACAATGTTCCTTATCCTCATCAATTGGTAATTGACTTGAGCAAAGTGGAAAATGTGACCGGTTTCCGCTATCTGCCTCGTGCCGAAAAAGGGTATCCGGGTATGATTAAGGAATATCGTGTATATGTGAAACCTGCTGATTTCAACTACTAAACAGTGAATGAACAAGAATAAAACAATGGATGAAAAAGCATTGAAATGATGATGAATATGAAGAAAAATATAATTCTTTTCGCATTCCTATTTGTGGGAGTGTTGACTGGGTATTGCCAGCAATCTGCTTACCTGTTTGTTTACTTCACCGGCAATCGCATGAGTGAAGAAGCCGTCCGGATGGCTGTTAGCCTCGATGGATATAATTATAAAGCCTTGAATGGAAATCAGCCGGTACTTGATTCCCGTGTGATTAGTTCAACAGGTGGAGTACGTGATCCCCATATCTTGCGCTGTGAAGATGGGAAGACATTTTATATGGTGGTGACAGATATGGTGTCCGGCAATGGATGGAGTTCTAACCGTGCCATGATATTATTGAAATCAAAAGACCTTGTACACTGGACTTCCAATATCGTGAATATCCAGAAAAAATATCCCAATCAGGAGGATCTGAAACGTGTGTGGGCTCCACAAACTATTTATGATAGGGAAGCAGGAAAGTACATGGTTTACTGGTCCATGCAACATGGCAATGGTCCCGATATCATTTATTATGCTTATGCCGACAAAGATTTTACCGATATAGAAGGAGAACCGAAGCCACTGTTTCTTCCGGAAAACAAAAAATCATGTATTGACGGCGACATTATTTACAAAGATAAACTCTATCATTTGTTCTACAAAACGGAAGGGAATGGAAATGGAATTAAAAAGGCCACTACCTCCTCTCTAACCTCCGGCCAATGGACAGAATCGGATGACTATAAACAGCAGACGAAGGATCCGGTAGAAGGTTCGGGTATTTTCCCGCTGGTTGGTTCCGATAAGTATATTTTGATGTATGATGTATATACGAAAGGTAAATACCAGTTTACCGAAAGTTCCGATCTGGAACATTTCAAAGTGATTGACCATGCTATCAGTATGGATTTCCATCCGCGCCATGGCACTGTCATACCGATTACCCCAAAAGAGTTGAAACGCCTCTTCAAGGCCTATGGCAAACCCGAAGGTTTCTGAACTAAAATATCTCGTGGGACAGGAGAAAAACACCTGTCCCTGATTTGTTAAACCAATTGTTTTTCAGGCGGGTAATCTTCGCTTCCCAGTGAGTATTCCCATCCTTTTGTTTTCTTTTGAGTTATTCTGATAAGATGGATTCAACTAGTTGTAATCCAGGAAAACAGTATACGATATGGGGAAAAGTGTATATTTTACCCTTGTTTACTTGTTTCTTATATATTTTTAAGTGTATAATTACCAATTATTATATGAAACACGCTTGTTAGAATGATGAAAATCTTAACTTTGCGATTGATAATCTTAATGCAATATATACCATGAGAAAATTATTCCTCTTTTTAGTTGTCTTGTTTTTGTCGTTCCAGCAGCTCACTTTAGCTGCAATCAAAGAAATGACGAGTACACCCGATTCGGTTTATCTGTTTTCTTTTGCAACTTCCGGAGACGACGGACGCAGCGGACTCCGTTTTGCCTGGAGTACAGATAAAGAAAATTGGTTTGAAATTGGCCGGAACTACGGATATCTCCGGTGCGATTATAGCCGCTGGGGATCACAGAAGAAAATGCTCGATCCTTATTTGAAACAATCGTCCGATGGCGAATGGATTTGTACCTGGAAACTGAATGACCATGATGGATACGGCCAAGCTACTTCCAAGGATTTAATCAACTGGACCAGTCAGAAATATCCCCGTACTACGCCGGATTTTGACGGAGTGAGAGTGAAAGCTATTGTTGCCGGAGAAGAGCAGAAAGGAAATATCAACCGGGTAGTTTGGACCTTGGTGGATGGATTGGATAAAAATTATGGCTGGAATCAATATCGGAACTCATTACATGGAGAACGTCCGATACAGGATGGAGAACGTTTTGCCGGTTTGAAGCCTGTAAAAGCAACGGTCACTGTACAACCGGAAGGCGCAAAAGCCATTAGTGATGTATTGCTGGGCGCTTTTTTTGAAGACATCAATTATTCGGCAGACGGAGGACTCTATGCAGAACTTATCCAAAACCGCGACTTCGAGTACGACCCTTCGGACAGGGAAGGAGATAAGAACTGGAACAGCACTCATTCCTGGGCACTGAAAGGAGAGAAAACGACTTTCACTATTGATACTACCGACCCTATTCATATCAATAACCCACATTATGCCGTGCTGAATGTAGAACAACCGGGAGCTGCATTAGAAAATACAGGTTTTGATGGAATCGCACTGAACACCGGAGAGAAATATGATTTTTCCATCTTCGCCCGGGTTCCGCAGGCTAAATCAAATAAATTGCAGGTTCGTCTGGTAGATGGAAAAGGAAATGTGTGTGGAGAGACTTCTCTAACAGTGTCTTCCCGTCAATGGAAAACATATAAAGCGGTAATAACTGCTAAAGCTACTGCGGACACTCATCTCGAAATCATCCCTCAATCTGTTGGTGAATTGAATCTGGACATGATTTCCCTATTCCCGCAGAATACATTTAAAGGACGTAAGAACGGGCTTCGCAAAGATCTGGCTCAAGTGTTGGCTGATATTCATCCCCGTTTCATCCGTTTCCCCGGTGGCTGTGTGGCTCATGGTGATGGCTTGAAAAACATTTATCAATGGAAAAATACAGTAGGTCCGTTGGAAACAAGAAAAGCACAGCGTAACCTTTGGGGATACCATCAAAGCATGGGATTGGGTTATTTTGAATATTTCCAGTTTTGCGAAGATATTGGTGCGGAACCGCTTCCAGTGCTGGCGGCCGGTGTTCCTTGCCAGAACTCTGCCTGTCACGGCGACTTGAGAGGAGGACAACAAGGTGGTATCCCGATGAGCGAAATGGGAGCTTATATTCAGGATATTCTTGATCTGATAGAATGGGCAAACGGTGACGCTAAGAAGACCAAATGGGGAAAGGTACGTGCCGAAGCCGGGCATCCGAAACCTTTCAATCTGAAATACATCGGTATCGGAAATGAAGATCTTATCACTGATATCTTCGAAGAACGCTTCACAATGATCTTCAATGCCATCAAAGAAAAATATCCTGAAATGATTGTTGTCGGTACAGTGGGACCGTTCAATGAGGGTACAGACTACGTGGAAGGATGGAAGCTGGCGGACAAACTGGGTATTCCGATGGTCGACGAACATTATTACCAGACTCCGGGATGGTTCCTGAACAACCAGGATTTCTACGACAAATACGATCGTTCGAAAAAGACAAAAGTATACTTGGGCGAATATGCAACTCACATACCGGGACGAAAGGCGAATATCGAAACAGCACTGACAGAAGCTCTTTATCTTGCTGCCTTGGAACGTAATGGAGATGTTGTACACATGACTTCCTATGCCCCTCTTCTCGCTAAAGAAGGACATACTCAGTGGAATCCGGATTTGATTTACTTCAATAACCGGGAAGTGAAACCTACCACCGGCTACTATGTTCAGAAACTCTACGGACAGAATGCCGGAAACGAATATTTGCCGTCAAAGATCACTCTTGATAATAGAGACGATCAAGTGCGGAAACGCATTGCCGCTTCTATTGTCCGTGACTCGGCAAGTGGCGACGTGATTGTGAAGCTGGTCAATTTACTTCCCGTAGAGGTGAATACGAATGTCGACCTTTCCGGAATCGGTGCTATACAGTCTTCTGCAAAAAGAACCGTACTGACCGGCAAACCGACCGATACCCCGCTACCTGTTGAAGACACAATGGAAGTAGCAGAAAAGTTTGACTATCAATTACCTGCCTATTCTTTTACGGTGATCCGCATAAAGAAGGCAAATGAGAAATAACAGAAAAAAGTGAAGATAATAACGACATAAATAATATGAAGAAGATAATAAGTACCCTGCTGGCTAGTTGCTGTCTGACTTCTCTGATAGCACAGGAAGTGGTAGTGAAAGGGCCGGATGAAAAACTGCAATTGGTTGTATCTGCTTCTCCAGCCGAAAAGCCGAGTTATTCGATTACCTACAATGGAAAGACAATGTTGGAGAAATCTCCTTTGGGTATGAATACGAATATCGGTGACTTTGCAAAAGGGATGAAACTGACAGGACACGCTGTTACTCCGATCGATACTGTCTACCATCAGGATCGTATTAAAACCTCCAAAGTGCATTATCAGGCAAACGAACTGATTTGTAATTTTGAGAATTCGAAAGGGCAGAAAATAGATGTAGTCTTTCGTGTCAGCAATCACGATGTAGCTTTTCGCTATACTCTTCCGCGTCAGGATGGAAAAGGAAGTGTAACGGTAACTGCCGAAGAAACCGGCTTTCGCTTTCCGCAACAAACAACTACTTTCTTATGTCCGCAAAGCGATGCCATGATAGGTTGGAAGCGTACCAAACCCAGTTATGAGGAAGAGTATAAGGCAGATGCTCCCATGAGTGACCGTTCGCAGTACGGGCATGGCTACACGTTCCCTTGTCTGTTCCGTATCGGTGACGATGGTTGGGTATTAGTCAGCGAAACAGGTGTAGACAGTCGTTATTGCGGTTCTCGTTTGAGCGATGTAAGCGAAGGTAATCTGTATACGGTTGCTTTCCCGATGGCAGCAGAAAATAACGGTAACGGAACTTCTGCTCCGGCGTTTGCCCTTCCCAGTGCTACTCCCTGGCGTACCATAACTGTTGGCGAAACCTTGAAACCGATTGTGGAAACAACCGTTATCTGGGATGTCGTACGTCCTCTTTATGAAACGAAGCATGACTACCGTTTCGGACGCGGCACATGGAGCTGGATTCTCTGGCAGGATGGTAGTATTAACTATGACGATCAGGTGCGCTATATTGATTTTGCAGCTGCAATGGGGTATGAGTATGCCTTGATCGATAACTGGTGGGATACGAACATCGGCCGTGACCGCATGAAATCTTTGATAGAATACGCACGAAGCAAAGGAGTTGAACTCTTCTTATGGTATAGCTCTTCCGGCTATTGGAATGATATTGAGCAGGGGCCGGTGAATCACATGGACAATGCTATTATCCGCAAACGTGAAATGAAATGGTTGCAAAGTCTTGGAGTGAAAGGAATCAAAGTTGATTTCTTTGGTGGCGACAAGCAGGAAACGATGCGCCTGTATGAAGATATTTTGAGTGATGCTGACGACCACGGTCTGATGGTAATCTTCCACGGTTGCACCATCCCTCGCGGATGGGAACGTATGTACCCGAACTATGTAGGCAGCGAGGCTGTACTGGCCTCCGAAAATATGGTTTTCGGCCAGCACTTCTGTGATGAAGAGGCTTTCAATGCCTGTCTGCATCCGTTTATCCGCAACGCGGTGGGTTGCATGGAATTCGGTGGTTGTTTCCTGAACAAACGGCTGAATCGCAACAATGACGGAGGAACTACCCGCCGTACTACTGATATATTTCAATTAGCCACTACCGTATTATTCCAGAATCCGGTACAGAATTTTGCGCTTGCTCCCAACAACCTGAAAGATGTTTCCCCTGTTTGTGTGGACTATATGAAAACGGTTCCTACCACGTGGGATGAAACACGTTTCATTGACGGATATCCGGGAAAATATGTAGTCTTGGCACGTCGCCACGGTGACACCTGGTATCTGGCTGCTGTGAATGCCGGGAAAGAAATCGTAAAGTTGAAACTGGATTTAGATATGTTTGCCGGAAAAACCGTTTCTCTGTATAAGGATGATAAAAAAGGAGAACCTCAACTTGTGACGTTGAAAGTAAAAGAAAGCGGAAAAGTGCAACTGGAAATCCTTCCACAGGGAGGTGTTGTATTGGTGAACAACTAGATGATATTTCTTTTGGATGTGAGTTCGGGATAAATACCCTTATCCCGAACTCACATTTTTATTTGTTATTTACTTGTGGCTTGGTGGCAACAGTATTTATTGTGCAATAAATAACTGCTGTGTATGAGGAAAATAAACGATTTTTTTGTTGGTCTTTTAGCGTAAAGATGTTATCTTCGTTTATTGTTCAACCTTAAAACGGAAAACCATGCATACAAAACTAGTAAGTCTTTTCATAGCGTTGTTTCTGTGTTTGCCATTGTTTGCACAGAAAGAGTCAGTCCCCAGAATAGATAGTGAGGGAGTTTATTTAATTCCCGATGAGATGCCGAAGTTTCCGGGAGGCATGCAAGCCATGATGAAATACTTGGCAACTAACGTAAAATACCCTGTCGAAGCCCAGAAGAAAGGAGTTTCCGGTCGGGTGATTATCCAGTTCGTAGTGATGGAAGATGGAACACCGGGACAGGGAAAGGTAGTGAGAGGAGTTGATCCGCTGTTGGATGAAGAGGCTTTGCGCGTGGTGAAAACAATGCCTAAATGGTCACCCGGAATGGCGGATGGCAAGGCTGTCAAAGTGCGTTTCACTATTCCTGTAATGTTTAGCCTGTCGAAAAAGCAAAATGGCAATACTCCGAATATGAATATTCCTGAACTTACTGTCCCTAGCGGTCAGGAAGTCACTAATAAGAGTCTGGAGGGAGTATGGCAAAGCTGTCTTGTGCAGCCCGGTGCACATGATTTTCGGATTGCATTATTACCGGTCTTAAAAGTAATTTCTGCCGATAAAACATTTATAAACATCATGACACGTGGCAGGGATGCGAAATCGAATGCCATTATATTTTCCCAGGGAGAGTATCGTTTGCCTTCAGACAGCGTGTATGTCGAGATATTGGGAAAATCGTCCGATCCTGTTTTCGTTCCGGGAACAGAGAATGAAATTAGTGTTGAACGTCTCCACGACAATCTGATTAAGTTATCGTTCTCAATGCCCGATAAAGAAAAACGATGGGTGGAGTATTGGTTCCGTGTTCCGTCGCCTGATGTGAAGATAATGGCTGATTGATAATTTCTCTCTGTATAGATTTGCCATTGTTGAAGGAAGAGTACATTCGTTTTAGAAGACTTATTTGAAACGATAGTTCCCGGAAAGTTTCGTTTTGAATCGTTGCGGGATCTTATGGAAATTCAAGAAAATACCCTTCACCTTTCACAATGCCCTATTCATCGGCATTAGCGGGTGAAGGGCAGGCTTTCACTTTCCTTTCACCTTTCTACCCTGGTTTTCACAGATTGTCTAGTCTGCTAAATCTTTTATCTATAGTTGGCAGAAGAAGTGTTAGCAGATAGCTTCCAGACTATTATAGGAAAACTTCTTTTCTATAAGGGATAAACTTCCTTTGTATAGGAACCAAACTTTCTTTGCATCATAAGAAAACTATAAATGCAAGCTTTGATTATATAAATGAAACTTGCATTTATATAATCAAAGCTTTTGTTTTTATAAACGCAACTTGCAATTATAGATTGCATTTAATGAAAAACAAGTTTACATACTGGTAATAAGAAGTTTACCAGTAATCAAAAGAAAGTTTGTTATTAATGAAAAAGAAGTTAGTTAGTAATGAGTGGGAAACAGGTTAGATATGTTTTTAGAAGTAACAGGTGGAGAAGAATTATACAGGGTTAAGAAAACGGAGGGTGAAAGGCGGATGAAAGAGCAGCCTTCACCCGCTAATGCCGATGAATAGGGCATTGTGAAGGGTGAAGGCTGTACTTGTAAAATTGAAAAACAGGTGTTAGAGGGAAATTTACCGATTGGTTACTGTTTATTTCCCCAGTGTGAGATGGTGGGAATAAAGTTGAAACTTTATAATTTTAAGTCTACTCTCTTTCCCCTATAAGAAACAGATTGATCGAATGTCATAGCATCACCGTCACCACAACCTTTTCCCGGTTCTACAATGATAATGTTGAATTTACGATTTTTCAGCATTCCTTTGTAGTTACCTTGCCGGTCGTTAATCGTCAGGGTACGGTCTTTATCATTCCATTTCATGGCAATGGTAGTGTATGCTCCCTTTTCGTAATTGTAGTTGTCGAACTCATCTTCGTAAAGAGTCAATTCAGCGTCGGCGCCCGGATAAATGCGAAGTGTCAGATTATCCCATTTCTTTTCGGTGGAATATTGTACAGCCGGTCCCCAGGGTAGGATAGAACCAGCACGGACATAGACAGGCATGATGTCGATAGGCACTTCACGCTGGATGGTTTGTCCGCCTTTCAGGCTTTTCCCGGTCCAGAAATCAATCCATTGGGCACCTGCGGGTAGATAAACATCTGTCTTTCCTATCTTATTCATATTCTTCTGATAGCCGTTCTGTTTGTCGTCCTGCCATGTATAAAGCGAATCAGTTACGGGGCGGACAAGGAAATTACGGCCAAACATATACTCTGTATCCATCTCGAGTACTTTCTTATCTTTAGGAAAATCCATCATGAGTGGTCGGATGATGCTGCCCGCTTTGTTGGTAACTTCCCATGAAGTGCTGTAGAGATAGGGCAAAAGGCGATAGCGCAGGTGAGTATATTTTTCGAGTGCGTCATACGCCCAGTCTCCTTTCTTGCCGAACTGGTATATTTCCACAGCTACCGGACTGGAATTGTGTGAACGCATGATCGGCTGGAATGCTCCCCACTGATACCAGCGCACGTGCAATTCATGATAAGCGATATTGTGTACATTATTGTTGTATTTCCGTGCGAAGAATCCGCCTAGGTCGGTATTCCAGTATGGTATGCCGCATAGTGAGTAATTTAGTCCTGCCGCCAGTTGTTTCTTCATCACTTCCCAGGTGGAGACTACATCGCCGCTCCATGAATGTGACGCATAACGTTGCTGTCCTAGGAAAGACGAACGTGTGAGCAGGAATACCCGCTTGTCGGAAGTGGTGGCACGTTGATGTCCGTATACACCCTTGTTGGACATCAAAGGAAAAGCGTTGTGCACTCTGCGGAATGAACCCAGATAAGTGGGGGTATCGAAATCTTTGTCCTTGATTTCCAGATGATCCGGCTCGGTAGAGTCGAGCCACCAGCCATCCATTCCGAGATCGAAGATATTCTTTTTCATTTCTGCCCAATACATATCGCGTGCTGTCGGATTGAACGGGTCGTAAGGTTTTACTCCGGCTTTGGGAGGCCATGTCTCGAAGTGAAGCAATGCTTTCAGGCTATCCATTTTCTGGTACATCTCTGTCCACGGACCGAACGAGGCCCATACTGAAATCATGATATGTGCATTCTGTTTATGTACATAGTCGATCATTTCTTTCGGACTTTTGATGCGTGGCGTTCCATAATTAGCATTTCTGTCTTCTCCGTTCGGGAGGAATTTCATGTATTCCGGATCACCCATTTTGTTGATATAGCGTGGGTTTTGGAATTTCATCGAGTTCCAGTTTTCATTGCATCCCCAGTATTGCCAGTCCTGGATGATACCGTCCAGTGGTACTTTCAGTTCACGGTACTTGTCTACTACTTCGCAGAGTTCGTCCGGACTTTTATAGCGTTCGCGGCATTGCCAGAATCCCAGTGTCCAGAGCGGATAGAGCGGGGCCTGACCGGTCAGCTCGCGCACTCCGGCTATTACACCGTCCGCATTGCCGCCGTAAATGAAATAATAATCAGCGCAATCGCCTACTTCCGAGTCGAACGACATCTCTTGCGGATTGTCGAGGAAAGTAGTAGGAGAATAATTATCCCAATAAAGGGCATATCCCTTGACGGAATGAATGAATGGAATGCAGATACTCATATTTTGATTGCGGAGAAACAGTTTCTAATTGCGTTGGTTCACTTTACCCGTCTGCTGCTGTCCCAAACCGTAGATTACTTCGTCTTTATCCAGCAAAAAAGCCTGGCGGACATTGAAAGACGGAACACCTGCATCATTGAAAGGAGTGAATTGTGTTCCGTAATCCTTGTCCGTCAACAGACGTTGACCGGACGAATCGAAAAAATGGATACCACCGGTCTCCGGGTTCACTTCCACTTGGATAAGACGGCTGCTTAATGTCACATTTTTCCCCTTTTCACCGAAAGAAACAGGAGTCGACTCGGGCGTTTTGACAATGACCAGACTTTCTTTATTGCAAGATTTCTGACTGGGCGTCTTATAAACCCTGACAATGGTGGGTGAATAAAACTCTACGTTGACATCCATCCCCTGTGTGGCACACTTGATGCCTTGTGAGGTACGCTGTACATTTTGTGCTGTACCATTGCCTGCTGCAACCATTGTTGCACATACAAGCAAGAAACCGGCTTTTCTAATAAGATTCATTTTCATGGTTTTAAGTGCTTTATGATGCAGCAAAAGTAGGGCAGAGGCAAGTAAAACAGACAACAATCAGGTTGAAACAAATAGTAATCACGTTGATTTTTTCACTTTTTCGGCATATTCTGACGGGCGGCATCCATACATTTCCTGAAAACATTTGCTTAAATAACTGGAACTGCTAAAACCTGTGTGTTCCGCAATTTCCGTAATGCTTAGCTTGCCCTCTGTTATCAGTTGTGCTGCCCGTTGCAGACGAATGTTGCGGATAAAGAGGCTGGGAGACTGATCGAGCATAGTCACCAGTTTGCGGTATAATCCCGTTCGCTCCATACAGAGGTCGCGGCTTAGTTGCTCCACCGAATAGCCATTGACGTGCAGATTCTGTTCCACCAGTTTGATGGCTTGTGCCAGAAATGCAGATTCTTCCGTATCCTGTTGCTGATGGTCGGGAGACGTTTCTTCTATGCCACAGGTTAGAGAATTATTTTGTTCGATCAGGTTGCGGATACGGAGTAATAGAATCTCTTCTTTATGCTTGCGTTCCATTTCCTTTCTGCTCCAATAGATATACAACCGGATACCGGTGAAAGCAATCAGTAATAAAATGACTGCATACAGGATATAAGCCGTGGTTGTTTTCCACCACGGTGCATGGATGGTTAATTTTATTGCTGTCACTTTGCCGTTCCACTGAAGAGGATTGTCCGAAGCCATGACTTTGAATGTATAATCTCCCGGTGGTAAATTTGTAAACAGCTTGAAGAAGACCTTTCCCCACGGTCGCATTTCCCTGTCTTCCTGCAAATGTACTCATCCATTGCGGGTCGATACCTTCCAGTTGATAACGGTAGTATGTGCGTTCATGATTGATATAATTCAATGCCGAAAATTCGAAAGTCAGGAAGTTTTGGTTATAGTCCAGTTCGATTTCGGTTGTATAAGGAGCAGCTTTGGACAGGATGATGCGGTTGCCATATTCTTTTCCTGTATTCACTTTCTCTCCATACAAGCGTAAGGCTGTGAAAACCGGCGGATCAGGAAGCATCGGATGAATGGAGTCCTTGTCGGGATGGAATATGCTAAAGCCATCAATACCACCCAAATAGAGAGTGCCGTCGGAAGAACTGAATACGGCATCTTTTATGTATTCGCCGTCCAAAGCACCGTCCAACTGATTGAACCGGGTGAAACTGATGTTCTTATTCTCCGGATTTATGTGGATGCGTGTGACACCGTTACTGGTCGTTACCCAGATGTCTCGATATTTGTCCTCAATGATACCCTGGATAAAGTTATTGCTCAATCCGTTTTCACGATAGAAGATACGTGGGGCAGAGTCGTTTTCGCTGGTAAAAAGTTCCAGTCCGTCAGGAGTTCCTGCCCATGTCCAGCCGCGTGTGTCGGTATATAATGTATTGTATACTTTATTTCTGAAATGATGGTTCTTGTTGGGGGGCAACCGATTCAGGATTTCAGGAGAATTTGTAGGGATAGCTGCCGGCTTCAATACATGGGATTTCTGCTCATTGACTGTCAGTCGATAAATTCGGGAATGAGCTTTCAGATAGATATTTCCATCTTTATCTTCGGCGAAAGATTCAATATTGATTTCTTCTTCCGGGGAGACGGGAAATGCATTGCGACCTATATGAGTCAGTTTATGCATGGACGGGTGATGATATAATAAACCCCGATTGAAAGTTCCGAGCCATAACCCTCCTTGTCGGTCTTGAAAGACAGTGCTGATTTCGGTAGAGACAATCTGTCCGTTTCCGGTTTCCAATAGGGGGATGTATTTTTGTGTTCCTGTGTGGAGGTCAATCATCCAAAACCCGTGAACGCAACTGATATAGGCTTTCTCACCATTAGGGGTAATGATAAGGGTGTTGAGAGTATAGTTCTGTTCGAAGAGTTTTTTCCATGTGCGCTTGTGGCTATTGAAATAGAATAAACCGCCTTTACGCCCGTTGCGTAGTTGATAGAAGCCGTCTGCACTTTTGACGACGAGAGAAGTATTTTGATATTCAGCCTGTTCGGATGCAGGATAAGCGGCTATATTGTATACAGTTTTTTGGTCGGCTATGTGGTAACAGGACACTTCGCCTGTGTCATAGAATAAATATAGGGAGGTACTGTCGGCATTCAGGTTCTGCAATTTTCCGGAATACTTGCCGGGCAAGGTTATACGGGTCTTGTTGTTTAATTCCAGTAATTCGTTAGCTATGAGTAGCCAGATGTGTCCTGAATCGTCTACAAAAAGGTCTTCTACGGGGGCTTGTATCTCTCTGTTCTTAAAGTAAGCATCTAAATCAGGAATGTATTCCTCTCTGTACAGGTCAATGCACATCAGTTTGTGAGTATCTTTAATCCATAACAGAGAATCCCCACTCTGGTAAATGCGGTAATGCCCGTTATATTGGTTTAATGGATATACGTATTCCGTGGTGCGGTGAAGATAGCTGAAATGTACACCGTCGTATAGATTTACATTACCGCTGGTGGTGAATACCATTCTTCCGTCGGGCAACTGGAGGATATAACGTATTTGGTTATCACTCAATCCTTGCGACGCATTGATGGTGGTGAACAGGAATTCACCGGCATATATGAACGGTGTCATCCTGAAACAGAAAAATAAGCAGAGCAGAATCCGTATGTTTCTCAAACTATTGGTAGTCATGGCTATGTTTCAAGATTACAAAGATAAAAAAAGTCGGCTTATGAAGCACGACTTTTCTATCTGTTAAAGGCAGTTATTTATCATTCAGCTGATAAAAAGTGGCATTTTGACTTAATTTTGGGCTTTTATGAATGATATTCAGACGAATGTTTGTATATAAAGCTTTACTTTTGCGATGAATCTGACATTATAAACATATCATTACCATGAAAGCAAGATTTGCATTATTTTTATTGTTTGCTATTTTATCATTAAAACTCTCTGTGGTCTTTGCGCAGGAAAACATATTCACCGTCCGGCAGCCGGATTATCAGAAAAGCCCTTATACGGGAATGACTCGTCAGCACTGGATACAGGCAGGCGAGTATTTATTAAAAGGTGCATTTAACTATATACATACATTAGACGATCAAATGTATTTTCCGAAACAGCTGGATAAAACATATCCGAGAAATACGGGAGAAATTCCGGTAGCAAAGCTGGAAGGTCTGGCACGGACTCTATTTGTAGCTGCTCCTCTTTTGAAAGATAATCCAGAACTGGAGATGAACGGGATAAAAGTGGCAGACTATTATCGTTATCAACTGATAAATATCTCTAACCCTGAAAGTAGGAGCTATATTCCGCATCGTACGGGAGGTCCCAGTCAGACATTGTTGGAACTGGGCTCTTTGGCAATCTCGATGAAAGCTGCACAGGAAGTGTTATGGAATCCTCTCACTAAGAAACAGAAAGATTCACTGGCTGCTACCATGTTGAGTTATGGAGAGGGACCGACTATTGGTTCCAACTGGATGTTTTTCAATGTCTTTATCTTGAGTTTTCTGAAAGATCAGGGATATGCCGTGAATGAAAGCTATCTGGAGTCGAACCTGCAAAAACTTCTCGCACGCTATCGGGGCGAAGGCTGGTACAATGACGCTCCGGCTTATGACTATTATAGTGCGTGGGCTTATCAGACTTACGGACCTATTTGGGCGGAAATGTTCGGGAAGAAACAATACCCTCAATATGCAAGGCAGTTTATGGAAAATCAGCATGACATGGTTGATAATTATCCATTTCTGTTCAGCCGTGATGGCAGGATGAATATGTGGGGACGGAGTATCTGTTATCGTTTTGCCGTTACTGCTCCTTTGTCTTTGTATGAATATGACAAAAGTGGTAATGTGAATTATGGATGGATGAGAAGGATAGCTTCTTCTACGTTGTTGCAATTTTTAGAACGTCCGGAATTTCTGGAAGATGGTGTTCCGACAATGGGTTTCTACGGACCTTTTGCTCCTGCTGTTCAGATTTATAGTTGCCGGGGTAGTGTTTATTGGTGCGGAAAAGCTTTTCTTAGTTTGTTGTTGCCGGAAAACTCTAACTATTGGTCGGCTACAGAGAATAACGGTCCTTGGGAGAAAGAACTGAAAAAAGGGGAAGTGTATAATAAGTTCCAGCAGGGAACTAATCTATTGATAACCAATTACCCGAATTGTGGCGGATCTGAAATGCGTTCATGGTGTCATGAGACTGTGGCAAAAGATTGGCAGAAATTCCGCAGTACCGAAAATTATAATAAACTGGCTTACCATACAGAGTTCCCCTGGATGGCAGATGGGAAGAATGGGGAGATTTCCATGAATTATGGAACAAGGAATAAAAAAGGGGAATGGGAAGTGTTGCGGTTGTATACGTTCAAAAGTTTCGAAAATGGAATTTATCGTCGTGACGCTGTGCTCGAAACGGATAGCACTGTGAAGTATCAGTTGGCGGATATTCCTCTGCCGGATGGAATTCTGCGGGTAGATAAGGTGACTGTTTCAGAACCGGCGGAGATTTGTTTGGGACATTATTCCCTGCCTCGTCTGGATTCCGATATAAAGGAAACATGTTGCAAGGTGGGTAAACAGAATATTCCGGTACTCTCTAACGGAAAATATGAATTGGCAATGATACCATTGACAGGTTGGGAGAAAACATATACGGTATATCCGGAGGGAGTGCATCCTGTAAGTGAGAAATGTGCATTAAATATGGTTTCCGATCAGTTATCCGGTGAAAAAATATATGTGACACTTCAATTATGGAAGAAGAATGAGAAAAGAGGTTTTACTTCAAAAGAGCTGACACCGGTGAAATCTGTCCATGTGTCAGAGGATAAGAAACAGGTGACGGTTTGTTTATCAAACGGTGAAATAAAAACTATTTCGTTTGAGTAATGAATCCCATTCAAGTAACTGATATTTAATTAAGAAACATATTGCTATCATGAAAGAGAAGATTGTTTGGATTTTTGTCGTTTTATATCTGTGTAGCTTTCATTTGAATGCCCAAAATGCAGAAAATAATCCTACTGGCGGCGGGTATCAAGTTGCAGCTGAAGGAGCTTGGTGTTGGTTTGCCGATCCGAGAGCCTTGCATTATGAAAACAAGGAGGGAACTATAAATAAGACATATATCGGTTACATCGATATTCATGGTAATATAAAGGCGATGCAGTATGACTTTCAAAAGAAGGAACAGGAAGAAGTATTGATCCGTTCGTATTTTCAGCCGGACGATCATAACAATCCCACTTTTCTTGTATTGCCCGATGAAAGAATCATGATTTTCTATTCAAGACATACGGATGAACCTTGTTTTTATTACAGAGTCTCCCGAATACCGGGGGATATTACTACTTTAGGTGAAGAAAAGAGGATTGAAACAAAAAATAATACGACTTATCCTTCTCCGTTTATTCTGTCGGATGATCCTGAACATATTTATTTATGCTGGCGTGGAATCGGTTGGCATCCGACTATTGCCAAGCTTTCATTACCGGACGGCAAAGATGAGGTGGATGTAGTATGGGGACCGTATCAAATCGTACAATCTACCGGCGCCCGTCCGTATGCGAAATACATGTCTAACGGGAAAGATAAGATTTATTTGACTTACACCACGGGACATCCGGATAATGAACTTCCCAACTTCCTTTATTTTAATTATATCGATATCAAAACATTGCAGTTGACTGATGTCAGGGGAACCGTACTTTCTACTATTGCCGACGGCACATTTAAGGTGAACAAGACAGGTGATTATGCGAAACAATACCCGTCTACGGTAGTGGATAATCCTTCTGAACGTGACTGGGTATGGCAAATAGCTTCGGACAGGAACGGAAATCCGGTGATAGCAATGGTACATATCAGCGATAATAAAGAATCTCATGATTATTACTATGCAAAATGGAACGGACACGAGTGGAAAAAGACTTTTCTTATTAATGCCGGTGGACATTTTCATCAGACGCCGAATTTAGAAAAGTGTTATAGTGCCGGTATGGCTATCGATCCGTCGAATGTTAATGAGGTATATTGCTCATTACCGGTAGAGGGAAAATATGGTAAGGTGTATGAGATTGTAAGATTTATCATGAGTGAAGATGGAGAGGTTATTTCTAAGGAGGCAGTCACAAAAGACTCGCAACTGAATAATGTCCGTCCTTATATGATACCGGCTTCAGAGGGTACCCCATTGCGGCTGACTTGGATGTATGGCAACTATTATGATTGGATTGTCAGTTTACAACATCCACAAGGCTATTCTACAGGAATAGCCTGCGACTTCAAAGGATTCCCCGATAGAAAAAAGAAGAAGATGATAGCGGCATCCGGCAAAGAAATACGATTTGATCCTGAAAAACCTTTTGTGCTGGAACAGACGATTACTCTTGGCGCAGATAATTATCAAGGTTGCTTGTTGCAACTCGGTGATCTGGAATATTATCTAAACGGAGAAACGATGAAACCTGAAATCAGATATAAAGGGAAGGTATATACCAGCACAAATGTATTGGGAACATCGGATTGTTGGAAAACACAGGCTCGTGGAACCGGTGGCAAGTGGTATACTCCGCAGAAATATGGGGAGGTTCGTTTGAGGATGGAATATAAGAAAGGTGTTTTATGTGTATATATAAATGACTTGCTCGATCAGAGAATTGACTTTGATTGAAAGCGAGCGAACTCTTTTATGGAGTGGGCTAATAAGTGGAATCCTCGTTTATATCGTATTATATAATAAATGAGGACTAAGTTCGAAGTACAAATTCTCCATAATATCATACATTTAATAGAGAATGATTGTTTTTAGCCCTTTTTTGACATATAAGTAGACCTTTATATTTTATGTATCATCTATCTTTGTAGACAAGAAATCTTATTTAATATCATGAATATGAATAGACATTGTGGAATAATTAAGTTTATATTATTAGGGGTGGTTTGTATATCATTACTGCCTGTATCAGTGCATGCACAGAAGTATACGGAGTTTATCCCCGGTGAAGTTTGGAAAGATACGGATGGAAATCCGATCAATGCCCATGGTGGCGGCCTTCTTTATCACGATGGTACTTACTATTGGTATGGCGAATACAAGAAAGGGAAAACCATTTTGCCTGACTGGGCTACGTGGGAGTGTTATCGTACGGATGTGACCGGAGTAGGTTGTTACTCTTCTAAAGACTTGCTGAATTGGAAATTTGAGGGTATTGTACTTCCGGCAGTTAAAGACGATCCGAATCATGACCTGCATCCCTCCAAAGTATTGGAACGTCCGAAAGTGGTTTATAATAAGAAAACGGGCAAATTTGTAATGTGGGCCCATGTGGAAAGTGCTGATTACAGTAAGGCTTGTGCCGGAGTGGCAGTTTCCGATTCTCCTGTCGGTCCGTTCGTTTATCAGGGAAGTTTTCGTCCGAACAATGCGATGAGCCGCGATCAGACTGTTTTTGTGGATGATGATGGACGTGCTTATCAGTTTTATTCTTCAGAAAATAATGAAACGATGTATATCAGTCTTCTGACTGATGATTATCTGAAACCGAGCGGACGTTTTACACGCAATTTCGTAAAAGAATCGAGAGAGGCTCCGGCAGTATTTAAATATAATGGTAAATATTATATGTTGAGTTCCGGTTGTACTGGCTGGGATCCTAATATAGCCGAGATCGCAGTAGCCGATTCTATTATGGGAACATGGAAGACAATCGGAAATCCTTGTACGGGACCGGATGCGGATAAAACGTTTTATGCCCAGAGTACTTATGTCCAGCCTGTTGTCGGAAAGAAGAATGCATATATTGCCATGTTCGACCGTTGGAAGAAGAAGGATTTGGAAGATTCCCGTTATGTATGGCTGCCTGTGTTGGTAAAAGATGGGAAAATAACTATCCCTTGGCATGAAAAATGGAACCTTTCTATCTTTGACAAATAAAAAATAAATATGAAACGGATACTGCTACTACTTTGCGGAATAATGCTCGTTCCCGTTATTGCCTGTTCCCAGCATTTGGTTGAAGTGGGAAAGGGGTATAGCTGTACTTCGGTCAATACGACGGTCTTTCGGAATAATTCGCTGGTTACACACGGTGATGAACAATATATCAGTTATTACGATAACGATGGCTATCTGGTACTTGGAAAGCGGAAACTGGATTCGGAACAATGGACATTACATCGCACCCAATATCAGGGAAATGTGAAGGATGCTCATAATATAATTAGTATGATGATAGATGGAGAAGGATACATGCACGTATCTTTTGACCATCACGGACATCCATTGAATTACTGCCGGAGCATTGCTCCCGGTTCTTTGGAACTGGGGGATAAAATGCCCATGACCGGAGTTGACGAAGGAAATGTCACCTATCCGGAGTTCTATCCTTTATCCGGAGGAGATTTATTGTTTGTTTACCGCTCCGGTTCTTCGGGTCGTGGAAATCTGGTAATGAACCGTTATTCGCTGAAAGAACACAAATGGACTCGTGTGCAGGATATACTGATCGACGGAGAAAATAAACGGAATGCCTATTGGCAGTTATATGTTGATGAGAAAGGGACGATTCATCTTTCATGGGTATGGCGCGAGACCTGGCATGTGGAAACAAACCATGATATTTGTTATGCCCGTTCTTTTGATAATGGGGTAACTTGGTATAAGACGAGTGGAGAACGATATGAACTCCCGATCAAATTGTCCAATGCGGAGTATGCCTGTCGTTTACCTCAAAACTGTGAGTTGATTAATCAGACGAGCATGAGTGCTGATGCAGGAGGAAATCCGTATATAGCTACTTATTGGCGGGAATCCGACAGTGATGTTCCTCAATACCGCATCGTCTGGAATGACGGGAAGATGTGGCATCAACGGCAGATAACCGATCGCCAGACACCTTTTACCTTGAAGGGTGGAGGTACGAAAATGATCCCTATTGCCCGTCCGCGTATTGTGGTAGAAGGTGGAGAAGTCTTTTATATTTTCCGTGACGAAGAACGGGGAAGCCGTGTGTCGATGGCACATGCGACTGATGTGGGTACGAGTAAGTGGACGATAACGGATCTGACGGATTTTTCGGTGGATGCCTGGGAACCCTCTCATGATACGGAACTTTGGAAAAAGCAGCGGAAACTGCATCTCTTTGTACAACACACCCGTCAGGGAGACGGTGAACGCACAGCGGAAATTGAGCCTCAAATGATATATGTATTGGAAACGAATATGGATACAAATAAATAAAGATATGAAGAAACTATATGTAACTCTTTTTTCTGCACTCTTTCTAGGCGGTGCAATCTGTGCAAGTTGTACGGATAAGAAGGATGCTTCTGCTGAAGAAGTGATAAACACTATTCATAAAGTGAATAATTATTGGCAGACGAATCATCCGGAACACGGACGTTCTTTTTGGGATAATGCCGCCTATCACACCGGAAATATGGAAGCTTATTTTTTGACTAAGCAGCCGGAGTATTTGGAATACTCGAAAGCCTGGGCGGAACATAATGAATGGAAAGGGGCAAAATCAGATCATAAGGAAAACTGGAAGTACAGTTACGGTGAAAGTGATGATTATGTGCTTTTCGGTGACTATCAGATTTGTTTTCAGACGTATGCCGATCTCTATAATATGGAACCGGATACACAGAAAATAGCCCGTGCCCGCGAAGTGATGGAATATCAGATGAGTACCCCCAATCATGATTATTGGTGGTGGGCAGATGGCTTATATATGGTCATGCCGGTCATGACAAAGATGTATAACATTACTAAGAATCCGCTCTATTTGGAGAAACTGCATGAATACCTCGCCTATGCTGATAGTATTATGTATGATGAAGAGGCCGGACTTTATTACCGGGATGGAAAATACGTGTATCCTAAACACAAAAGTGTGAACGGCAAAAAGGATTTTTGGGCACGTGGAGACGGCTGGGTATTGGCCGGATTGGCAAAAGTCTTGAAAGAACTTCCTGAAACAGATAAGTATCGTCCGGAATATATAGATCGTTTCCGTACCCTGGCTAAGTCGGTTGCTGCTTGTCAACAGCCGGAAGGTTACTGGACACGCAGTATGCTCGATCCATTGCATGCACCGGGACCGGAAACCAGTGGAACGGCTTTCTTTACCTATGGTTTACAATGGGGAATCAATAACGGTTTCCTAGATGCTGCAGAATATCAGCCGGTGGTTGAAAAAGCATGGAAATATCTCTCAACAGTTGCTTTGCAGCCTGATGGCAAGATTGGTTATGTGCAACCGATTGGTGAGAAAGCGATACCCGGTCAGGTGGTAGACGCAAACTCCACTTCGAATTTTGGAGTAGGTGCGTTTCTATTGGCAGCCTGCGAACGGGTTCGTTATTTGAATAAATAAATACAGGCACGGATTACACGGGTTTCGCAGCTCTTAGAGGCATGCCTTAATATAAGTCAACAGCGTAATCCGTGTAAGCCGTGCCTAAAATTTAATTCAGCATCAAGCTCATATATGGCTTTAACGGCTGAAGTATTCTATTGGTTAATTCGCTAATATTCATCTGTATATGCGTACCGGGCAGTCGCTCGGTACTATACATGCACTTCCCTTTACACAGGTAATAATAACCGTTATTGACAGATAATTGTTTATCCGATAATTCCAACTGCATTTCATCTTCGGGAAAAGCTGCGGCATAGATTTGCAGCACTTCTTTGGCATTGATGATACGTGCCATGCCTAGCGGATGTTGAGGCTGTTTCTCTTCGGGAGGCAAGATTTGAACCATGCACTTATATCCGGTGTGTTGCCGGATAGCATACAACAGGCTATATTCCACATCTTTATTTTCAGCGCAAAGCTCATTGATAATGATATGTTTGTCTCCTTTATATATAATGGTTATTCCTTTGATTTCGTTTTCCTGTCTGGCTACAAATAAATAACCTCCACTAATGGCAAGATCGGTCATAATAACCTGAAAGTCTTCCGATGTGTGCTGAATACAGCAAGCCCGTTCGGAAAGCTTCTTATTCAAATAGGAATAGACCTCCTCCTGAAATTCTGAAACAACACTGACCGCTATCTCTTTAGAAGGGATAAACTCGGGCAAAACGATCTCTTTAGTTGAATACTTGAATACCGAAGCATATCCCATACGGGCATAATAATCAAACAACCAGGGTTCTGCCGGTATTAATGTGCTGAAGTGTACTCCATTCCGTAACATCCGGGCGAAAGACTGTGATAAAAGCTCGCGCATGACCCCTTTGCTTCGGAAATCGGGATGCGTACAGGCTCCTGAAATATAGGAGGTCTGTACAGTCTCTCCACCAAAAGTCATCGGATAAGGAAGCATCTGAAGCGCAGAGATTACCTCATCGCCACTTTGGATGGCGACATTCACCTCTGTTTTATAGCGCAGTCTGAAGTACATTTCAACGAATTCTTCACTATCGTCAAAACAGATTTTCCACAATGCTTTTACTTGCTCCTTTATCATCATATTTATAATGGATTTACCATTTTACCATATTCATGGGATGCTCTTTGAGGCAAGCCATATATTTTTCCAGAATCGTTGCCGGCTGGTAAGACAGTTTGGCTTTGCGTAAACCCTCAATACCTAAATCCTCTTCCCGGTTGATATAGATATATTGTTCGGGAATCCGGTTGGCAAATTCATAATTAATCATGGCATACGCACCTTCAATACTGGTATCCGCTTTTTCTACATGTACGCCGAATGTTTCATGATTGATAGGCATACCGAATGTGAATGCGACAATTTTACCGTTCACATGCAAGATACCTCCCGTCAGTCCGAGTGCCTCGAAGTTGTGGAGAGCATAAATCAGGGCGCGACGTTCGTTGCCTGTCCCCTCCTGTTGGTCACAGTTATTCACTTTACACCACTCTGCTTCCAGATCCAGACATTCCTGAATACGGTCCGGGGTAATCGGTGTGTATTCGTAATCCGGATAAGTGTTGCGGAACCGGTTGATATGATTTCTTTTCGCTTGGAATTTCTTCCCTTTCAGCGTAGATAGATCACTTCTCAAATAAATATAATCCGCATAGTCGCGGTCTTCTGTGAAAGTGAACTGTTCCGGAAGGATAGCTTCGAGATCAGCGCGCATATTGCTGCACACTCCCAGCATACAGAAATGCTGGTTCTCTTTGCGGGCATCTTCTATCAGTTCCCACAATACTGCTTTCAAATCTCCTGTGCCTACGGGCATCATATAAGCAAGTTGTTCTCCCGCCCAGAACTTGAATACCAAAAAGTTGTCGACCACTGCGAATTGAGTGTCATATAAGAACCTCCAACTGCAAAGATTGGAGAATGAAAGATCGCAATTGCGGCGATCACTTTTCATCGTGAATGAGGTGATTGTGTCTTTGTCTGCTAATGTGATATCTTTAAATGGAATCATAAAATTGCTTTTTGCGTTTAACTCTTTATATAACGGAAAATCAAGAGATTTTGTTTTTACAAGACACCTAATAATCGAAGGATTGTAGGTGTGAGCAGTGCGGTGAAGATTCCATTCAGTGTCAGTCCCAGACTGGCGTATGCTCCATATTTGCTGCTGATATCCATTGCGGTGGAAGTTCCGACAGCATGAGCGGCTGTCCCCATCGAAAGCCCTTGGGCGATCGGACTGCCTACACGCATGATTTTCATGGTCTTAAAACCACAGATCGCTCCTAATAAACCTACTGCCACAACAACTGCCGCCGTCAGTGACGGAATACCGCCAATGGCTTTGGTTACTTCCATCGCAATCGGAGTCGTAACCGATTTGGGAGCCAGAGACAGGATTACTTCTTGGGAAGCTCCCATGAACTTCGCAATCAGCACTACTGAAATAACTCCGACAATGCAGCCTGCCAGTTGAGACAGAAGGATAGGCAGTAACTGCTTTTTTATCATTTCCAATTGAAGATATAAAGGTACGCCTAAAGCAACAACAGCCGGGCGGAGCCAGAACTCGATCAAATGTCCTCCTTTATTATAGGTCTCGTATGAGATATTTGTCATTTTAAGGAAGATGATTAATAGGGCGATGGTCAGCAATATAGGATTTAATAATACCAGTCCTGTTTTCTTCTGAAGCAATTTGGCAAAGAAGAAAATCCCGAAGGTGATAGCCAACAGGAAGAAATTATTCTCTAAGAAGCTCATTTGTCTTTATTCGTTAAGTTGATTTTATCTTTAAGGTGCAGTTTCTCCGACAGATGGAAATCCGTCAGGTGAAGTTTGCGCGCCAGCTTAATCTGACGTGCCAGCCTGAACTTGCGGACGATTTGATGTACCCATCCCGTAACGACAAGTACAAGCGCGGTGCTGATAATGGTCGCTGTCACTATCGGCCAGAACTCTGCCGCAATGACATCAAAGTATAGCATAAGAGCCACACCGGGCGGAACGAAAAAGAATCCTAAGTTGGCAACCAGAAAGTCGGACAATCCCTGTACCCAGTGTAACTTAATCCAACCTAATTTTAAAAAGAGGGTGAGCAGCAGCATACCGATGATGCTGGAGGGGAGCTTGATACCCGTAAGATAAACTATTAATTCACCCAAAGCCAAACAGCCAAATAAAATGGCGCACTGACGTATCATAACTAATAACCTATTGATTTTGTTTGAAAACGCTGCAAAGGTATGAAAAATAGGAGTACAGTGTTAAATATTACAATATTTTAGACTTGGAAGAGAAAAATAGGCGAAATTGTAATGTGGATATTGCAAAATTGAGTACTTTTGCACCGCAAATTACAAATTGTAAGGACGTTTTATAATAATATTCAATATATCTATGCTCAATTTAATCAACCAAATCGTGGCGCGTGCGAAAGCAAATCGCCAACGTATTGTTCTTCCGGAAGGAACTGAAGAACGCACATTGAAAGCTGCCAATATGATTTTGACAGACGAAGTAGCCGATCTAATTTTACTGGGTAAACCGGCAGAAATTAATGAACTTGCTGCAAAATGGGGATTGGGAAACATCGGTAAAGCTACTATCATTGATCCTGAAACTTCTCCGAAACACGAAGAATATGCGCAGTTGTTGTGTGAACTTCGTAAAAAGAAGGGGATGACTATCGAAGAAGCCCGCAAGTTAACGAATGATCCTTTATTCTTTGGTTGTTTAATGATTAAGAGCGGTGATGCTGACGGTCAGTTGGCTGGTGCCCGTAACACTACTGGTAATGTATTGCGTCCTGCTTTGCAGATTATCAAGACTGCGCCGGGAATCACTTGCGTGTCTGGTGCTATGTTGCTTTTGACTCATGCTCCTGAATACGGAAAGAATGGCATTTTGGTCATGGGTGACGTTGCTGTAACTCCGGTTCCGGACGCTAATCAGCTGGCACAGATTGCTATTTGTACTGCGCAGACTGCGAAAGCCGTTGCCGGTATTGAAAATCCGAAAGTAGCTCTGTTGAGCTTTTCAACCAAGGGTTCCGCTAAACACGAAGTAGTGGATAAAGTGGTAGAAGCTACTAAGATTGCAAAAGAGATGGCTCCTACTCTTGATTTGGATGGTGAAATGCAGGCTGACGCTGCTCTTGTACCGGAAGTGGGTGCTAGCAAAGCGCCGGGTTCTCCAGTAGCCGGAGAAGCAAATGTGCTGATCGTTCCAAGTTTGGAAGTTGGTAATATTTCTTATAAATTAGTTCAACGTCTGGGACATGCTGACGCTGTTGGTCCGATTCTTCAGGGTATTGCCTGTCCGGTAAACGACTTGTCTCGTGGTTGTTCTATCGAAGATGTATATCGCATGATTGCTATCACAGCTAATCAGGCCATTGCAGCAAAAGCGAATAAATAAGTATTAGATATAAACTATTAAGTATAAATCGACAACGACATGAAGATTCTGGTATTGAACTGCGGAAGTTCATCTATTAAATATAAATTGTTCGATATGACCACCAAAGAGGTGATTGCACAAGGTGGTATCGAAAAAATCGGTCTGAAAGGATCATTCTTGAAACTTACTTTGCCGAATGGTGAAAAGAAAATATTGGAGAAAGATATTCCTGAACATACAGTAGGAGTAGAGTTTATCCTGAACACGCTGATTAATCCTGAATACGGCGCTATTAAATCTTTGGATGAGATCAATGCAGTAGGTCACCGTATGGTACACGGAGGCGAGCGTTTCAGCGAATCTGTATTGCTGAACAAGGAAGTGCTGGAAGCTTTCGCTGCTTGCAATGACTTGGCTCCGCTTCACAATCCTGCTAACTTGAAAGGGGTAAATGCAGTTTCTGCTATTCTTCCTAACATTCCGCAGGTAGGTGTATTCGATACGGCTTTCCATCAGACAATGCCGGATTATGCTTACATGTATGCTATTCCTCACGAACTGTATGAAAAGTATGGTGTACGTCGTTATGGCTTCCACGGAACTTCTCATCGTTATGTGTCAAAACGTGTATGTGAATTCTTGGGTGTAAATCCGGTAGGACAGAAAATTATCACTTGCCACATTGGTAACGGTGGTTCTATCGCTGCTATCAAAGATGGTAAATGTATGGATACTACTATGGGCTTGACTCCATTGGAAGGCTTGATGATGGGTACTCGTAGCGGTGATATTGATGCCGGTGCAGTAACATTTATCATGGAAAAAGAAGGCTTGAACACAACCGGTGTTTCCAATCTGTTGAACAAGAAGAGCGGTGTACTGGGCATTTCGGGTGTATCAAGCGATATGCGTGAACTCTTGGCTGCTTGTGCGGCTGGCAATGAGAAAGCTATCCTTGCAGAGAAGATGTACTATTACCGTATTAAGAAATATATCGGTGCTTATGCTGCTGCATTGGGCGGTGTGGATATTATCCTGTTTACTGGTGGTGTAGGTGAGAACCAGATGGAATGTCGTCGTGAAGTTTGTAAGGATATGGAATTCATGGGTATCGAACTTGATAACGAAGTAAATGCTAAGGTTCGCGGTGAAGAAGCAATCATTTCTACTCCTGCTTCTAAAGTGAAAGTAGTAGTGATCCCAACAGATGAAGAACTGTTGATCGCATCGGATACAATGGATATCCTGAATAAGTAATAATTTTATTGCTGATATACAAAAAAAAGATGGACTCGATTTCGAGTCCATCTTTTTTTTGTCTTACTTTGCATATCAAATAGTTATATCCCGTTTTTGATATGCGTTACTCCGTCATAATTCCCGTTTATAATCGTCCCGATGAAGTGGATGAATTATTGCAAAGTCTTACTGTACAACACTTTAAGGGTTTTGAGGTTGTTGTTGTTGAAGATGGTTCTTCCATTCCCTGTAAAGGAGTAGTAGACCGGTATGCAGATCGGTTGAATATAAAATATTTCTCTAAACCCAATTCCGGTCCGGGACAAACCCGTAATTACGGAGCAGAACGTAGCGAAGGCGAATACCTTATTATATTGGATTCTGATGTCATCCTTCCCGAAGGCTACTTCGATGCGGTAGAGAAGGAGCTCACCACTTCTCCTGCCGATGCTTTTGGTGGCCCCGACCGTGCACACGATTCTTTCACTGATATTCAGAAGGCAATTAACTATTCCATGACCTCTTTCTTCACGACCGGAGGTATCCGTGGCGGAAAAAAGAAGATGGACAAATTCTATCCCCGTAGTTTTAATATGGGAGTTCGCCGGGGAGTGTACGAGGCTTTGGGAGGTTTTTCAAAGATGCGTTTTGGGGAGGATATTGATTTCAGTATCCGTATCTTTAAGAATGGGTACACTTGTCGTCTTTTTCCTGATGCCTGGGTATATCATAAACGTCGGACTGACTTGAAAAAATTCTTCAAGCAGGTGCATAACTCCGGCATTGCCCGTATTAATCTTTATAAGAAATATCCGGATTCTCTGAAACTGGTGCATTTGCTTCCAGCCGTATTTACATTGGGAGTGGCGCTTCTATTATTAGGAACCCCCTTCTGCCTCTTCAGTTTCACGCCTATCATTCTCTATGCATTACTCGTATGCATTGATTCTACTATTCAGAATAAAAGTCTGTCTATTGGCGTTTATTCCATTGCCGCCGCATTTATACAGCTTATCGGCTATGGTACAGGCTTTTGGCGCGCATGGTGGCAGCGTTGTATCAGAGGGAAGGATGAGTTTGAGGCTTTCCAAAAGAATTTTTATAAGTAATCCATTTTTTATTTGCCTATTACCATTCCTATTTTTGTTTAAAAGGAATGTTGTCTGACACCCGGGTGTCAGACAAGTTATACTTTCATGGAAAAAAAGTAATGGATGCAATCGAAGAAATTTTTATAGGCTATATCTTTTTTCATTTAGTGGAGTGCAAATCACATTTCTTATTCTTCCCTTAAACCCCAGCAATTTGTCGCCTATCTGTTTCAATGGGAAGATAAGTGTTTCCTGATACCAAATGCTGTCTTTACGCAGGCTTTTCTGATTGTAAACTACACCGATTCGTCCTTCCAAACGTTCTTGTAGCTCTCCGTTTATGTAAAGTGAGGTCCCTTTGGCATCTCCCTCTACACGAACCTTTGTCCATTTTTCCACAGGCAAACGATAGGAATGGAAGATGAATTCATAGCCGTCGCGCGAGAATGCGAATTTACCCGTATTTTGCCAGTTCGCGGTGAAAACAGAATGGGGACCTTTGAATAAGACCGCATCGATATTGGGCTTTGGATCTGCGTAGATTTCAAATTCCACACTATATGGATAACCGATTTCGGGTATAGAGGTAAGAACCGAGTCGTTACCTTGCAGGATAATTTCCTGGCCGGAAAGCGTTAGGTCTTTTCTGTCATCTATGCTGGCCTGTAGATTTACGCCCGGTGCTTCCGGTGTTGTCCTGCACCACGTTTCGAAGGTTTCAAACGGTATGTTTCTTGTGTTTTCTCCTTTCCAAAGTTTCTCGCTCATAACCTGCATGGCAGGAAAGGTGCGTATATGTACATCCTGTTGGCTGATTCCATTTCCGACACGGTCGTTCCATACAGCAAACATGGCTCCTAATAAATTAGTAGACTGCTCTATCATTTCTCCCTCTTGCATCATTCGTGGTGACCAACTCTCATATATCCATTGATGATCCAGAAAGTTATGGTAGTAATTCACGGCTGGTACGATATATAGAAATGCATCGCATGTATTAATCGCTTTGGCTCCTTCCTGCAGTGCGGTTTCTAAGTCTAGCCAGCTATAATTCCATGCATTGACCGTTTTTCCTTTCAGATTTACGGGGGTATTTCCTTTCATGTGTTTCAGACTTCCCCATAATCGCGGATTTTTTCCATATTTGGTGATATACTTCAGATAGTATTCAGTGAAATAGCGGAATTGTTCCGCTTCTTTGAGGTTGTACTCATCAGTGCCGATATGTACGTCCGGTCCGACAAATATCGGGTGATCTCCCGAGAGATATTCGTCAAACAAAGTATCAAGGAAATCATATACCTCTTTTTTATAGAGGTCGAGATGATCCATACCATATTCTTTTTTGTCGGCTGCCAGTATCGGATTGTAATGAGTGAAAGCGAGTGAGTGTGCCGGAACATCAATTTCTGGGATGATATTGATTCCATATCGTGCGGCCATTTGCTGGAAGTTGCGGAATTCTTCTTTGGTGTAGGAACCATCTTTGGATGTGAGTCCCGGAAAACGGTCGCTTTCCAATCTGAAGGCGGCGTATGTTTTGTTCCAGTCATTATCGAAAAACTCAACGAAACCATTATCATTCAGATGTATTTGCAGTTCATTCATTTTATAGAACGAGAGAATTTTTACGTAATCCTGCAAATAGTCCATTGTGAAAAATTTCCTGGCTACGTCAATCATCAGTCCGCGGTGAGCATACTGCGGATAATCCAATGCTTTTCCTTTCATGAGTCCAAAAGGCTGGTTATGGATCATTTGCAACAGTGTGCGAGTTCCCCAGAATACTCCTTTTACGGTGGAGGCTTCGATGGTTACATGGTTGCGTATATCCAGTTCATAGCTTTCTTCTCCCAATGATGAAGGCGATTTTTTCACTGACAGATAGATAGAATGATTTTTCGGTTTTCCGGAGGTTACCTGATAATTCCAGCCGAACATATCTTTTAAGTCTTTTGCCATTATTTCCGCAGTTTCTTTCAACAGGCTTTCTGCTTCCGGAGCGATTATAATCTTTCCTGTTTCCGGTAGTGTCAGTTTGCCTTTTGCCCCATTCCAATGTTGTAAGGAGGGAATCACCTGCGGGATATCCGTTTGAGCGTATACTGTCATTCCTAATAGTAGTAAGATGGATAAGATGCTTATTCTCTTTTTCATATTTATTAGATGTTTATATATTAATCTTGATAGCGCAAAACTACGATATTTGGAAGTAAAGGGATTCTAAAAATAGACTTATAGCTTCCAAAATTCATTTTTTCAGTTATATAGGAGTATCTTTGTGACTTAATTTGATTAATAATGGAAAGTAAACACAAACTATCCATCAACCAGTGGGCACTGGAAGACCGCCCACGGGAAAAAATGATGGAGAAGGGAGCAGCCGCATTGAGTGATGCCGAACTACTCGCTATATTGATTGGCTCCGGAAATACGGAAGAAAGTGCTGTCGAATTGATGAGACGCCTGCTCCTGTCTTGTGATAACAATCTGAATTCATTGGCAAAATGGGAAGTGTGTGACTATTCCTCTTTCAAAGGTATGGGACCCGCAAAGAGCATTACAGTGATGGCAGCCTTGGAATTAGGCAAACGAAGAAAGCTGCAAGAAACCAAAGAGAGACTTCGAATCACTTGCTCAAAAGATATCTATGATATTTTCCAACCGATCATGTGTGACTTGGAACAGGAAGAATTCTGGGTGCTCCTATTGAACCAGGCAACCAAACTAATTGATAAGGTACGTATAAGTACTGGTGGCATAGACGGAACTTATACCGATGTGCGCACCATTCTCCGGGAAGCATTGCTGCAAAGAGCTACACAAATCGCGGTGGTGCATAACCATCCTTCGGGAAATATTCATCCCAGCCAACCGGACAGGAGTTTGACAGAGCATATCCATAAAGCGGCGGAAACGATGAATATCCGTCTGATAGATCACGTCATCGTTTGTGAAGACGGATTTTTCAGCTTTGCAGATGAGGGCCTACTCTAATTAGTAATACTACCTTATTTAAGTGAGAATATCTTATTTATTCTCACTCCTGCATTCATTTTTATACTGCGTGGGCGTCAAGCCTGTGTACTGTTTGAATGCAGTACTGAAATAACGTAAAGTAGTGAAACCTATCTGATCTGATATTTCAGTAAATGTCAGATCGGTGGTTTTTATCAGAGTAATGGCTTGCTCCAACCTGAATTTGTTGATATAGTCATTTGCCCCCATATCGGTGATAGCCTTCAACTTGTTGTAAAGAGATGTTTTACTCATTCCGATCTCTCTGCAGATAAAAGGAATATCTAAAGACGGATTGCTGATATTCTCGGAAATGAGCTTGTTAAACTTTAACAAGAACGTTTCATCCGCCTGGCTGAAAGTACTCTCCAGCGGTTGAGGGAAGTTGCCTATATGTTGATAGTGCTCTTTCGTTTGCTCCCGGTTGTATAGCCGGTTCTGTATAATCTTAACAAGAGTGTCTATCTCAAAAGGTTTTCCCAGATAAGCGTCCGCCCCGATTTTATACCCATACAGTCGGCTCTGTTCATCATTGCGTGCCGTGAGCAGAATCACAGGAATATGACTGATGCCGATATTCTCTTTTACCGCTTTGCACAGTTCGTATCCATTCATAACCGGCATCATCACATCGCTCACTATAATATCCGGAACTTGCTTTTGCGCTATTTCGAAAGCTTCCCGGCCATCATGTGCTATATAAATTGCTTTGAATAAGGATTTCAATTCTTTGGAGAGGAAATCTGTCAGGTTATGATTGTCGTCTACCAATAGCACTGTGTAATTCTGCGTAGAGAAGTCGAGTGTCTCGGGAGCGTTGATCTCATGATCTACGTCCGGTGTAATCAATTCATTGATGTAAGGTTTCGGCTGGCAGATGACTTCGCCCGACTCCAATCCCAAAGGTAAGTCGAAGAAGAAAGTGGCTCCTCCCGCTTCGTTGTTCATGGCTCCGATTTTACCTTTATGCAATTCCACCAGCATCTTGGCGTATGAAAGTCCGACTCCGCTACCGCCAATTTCCTGCTTGCCTTGATAGAAACGGATGAATACTTTCTCCATGTCTTCCTCTTGCATACCTTCTCCCTGATCCAAAACGGAAACACGGACGTATGAGTCATTTTTGCTGGTACGGATAGTGACGGTTGTGTTTTTAGGACTGTGTTTCAGTGCGTTCGTCAATAAGTTTGTGACTACGATTGTACACATACCCTTGTCAAATACCACCTCTTTTATGCTGTCGTCGAGCTGATAATCTATTTGCACTTCCTGGGCAGCTCCCTCGTCCGTAAAATCGGCACCAATCTCCTTTATCCATGAGTTAAATGGATAGGCTTGGAGTTTCAACTTGGTTTCTCCTACTTCCATCTTACGTACGTCCAGCACCATGTTGATAAGATCTTTCATCCGTTGAGCCTGTTTATGTATATTCTTCAACGGTGGATAAATGGCATCTGTAGAAGGAAGTGTCTTTAATATGCGGCTTAGCGGGGCATATATGAGTGTGAGCGGAGTTCGCAGTTCATGGCTGATATTAATCAGAAAACGAACTTTTTCTTCATACACATTCTGCTCGTGTTCTTTCATCATCCATTTCATCTTGTTTTCTTTGCGTCGAAGCAGAACGAAAACAATTTGTACCACAATGCCTATGCAAGCAATGATGCAGAGAGAAACGAACCACCAGCTTCTGTACCAGGGTGGCAGTACGTTTAATGTGAAAAGAAACTGGGGAGTTGTTTCATTTCCTTCCTGTGTGTTACAGCTCACCATGATGGGATAACTTCCCGGAGCAAGAGATGGGATCATCAATTCAGGGTTGTAGCCTTCGGTTTTAAGGTCTCCCATTTGGAAATGATAGACTTTGAGCCGGAGAATGTCCGCACCATAAGTCATGACACGGATCTTAATGTTTTTACTGTTCCAGGGGATGGATATCTTGTCTTGATTGAGCTGATACATCCTGTTCTCTCCGTTTATAGTCAGTTCGGCAAGGCGTATTTCCGGAGAGTCACTACTCTTTTCTATTTGAGTGTCTGCATTGATACATAGTAAGCCTTTTACACCTCCCATATAGATGTTGCCTTTGGGGGAAATGAGACGGGGCTCGGCCAAGTATTCATTGGGGGAAATTCCATCCGCTTCTCCGAACCATACAAAACGTTTGGTATCGGTGAGCCATATAAAGAGTTTCTGTTCAGCTCCTATCCACACTTTTCCTTTATTGTCGCATAACACGGTATTTACTTCATTAAATAAGGTGGTAGGAATTCTTTCGAATTTGCGGGTATCAGGGTGATAGGTGTACAGGCCACGGGTGCCTGCAATCCAGAATACGCCCTTGTCATCCCTGGATACAGCATTGAAGAATCCCTGTGGAGCACTTGCAAATATCTCCACTGTGTCTTTTTTACGATCCAGTCTATATATATTATAAGGATCGTTCAGGTAAATGGCAGTGGAATCATATCCAATGGAACTCAACAAGCCTTTTATTTTCACTTCTTTGGCACAAGGGACAGGAGTGAGTTGCCGGGTGGAAGTATGGTAGCGGTAAGGAGGCGAACTTAATATTAAGATCGAATTGGGAGTATCCCGGTATAAGTTGATTGGCTGTCCGCTATAGCGGATGTGATGCTCTAATGAAGGGCTCATAATAGCGAAAGGACGCTTCTTTCCTGTCTTTTTATCGAATATGAAGATACCTTTGGAAAAGGCAGATACTAACAATTCGTTGGGTGTGAAGCTGGTGATGGAGACCATCTTGTCTCCCCAAGTGTCGGGATAGTGCACAAATGTTTCTGTAGAAGGAATGAATTTATTGATACCTCCTCCGTCCGTAGCGATCCAGAGTTCTTCGGAAGCCGGTTCCTGATATAGTTGTAATACCGTACTTTGACTTAATCCTTTGTTGTGCCCTAACACAACATTAGTGTAAGTTCTCATGGATACTTCACGAATGTTGATAACCCCTTCACGTTTACTTCCCGCCCATATATTTCCGGCAGAGTCGCTATGCAGGCAGAGTATTGTATTTGTGGGAAGGGAATGATTATCTCCGGAGATATGTTCGAGTACGGTAATATTGCCGGTTGTGGGATCGAGGATATTGATACCTCCCCCGTCTGTTCCCATCCATATTTTTTGTTTGAATTCGGTCATGCACAATACGATGTCACTGCTCAAACGGGAGTTTTGAGTGGTATAGCTGGCTATCAATTTTCCCTGGGCGGAGAAACACTTGACGCCATTGTTGTAGGTTGACAGCCATATTCTTTGTTGGGAGTCTATGATGATTCCTACGTTGTCGTTCCCGTATTGGAAAGGAAATGGGGTTATCTCGAAATTCTTGAGGTTCATTTGCAGTATTCCCTGTTGCCAGCTTAGACACAATATGGTATCGGGTTTCCACATTTGTATGGATCGTATAATGAACGGCTCGTCGGTCTTGAATTCCCGTATGAGAGAAATCGTGTTGGTGGCATAAGAATATTTATATATCTTGTTGATCCCTCCGAACAGAAGCCCGTCTGCTATTTTGCAGATCGATTTGGCAATGATGGGCTGATTATTTAGTTTGGGGATAAAGAAGTTGTCGTGAATAAGAGAATAACGGGCGATTCCTGTGGTGGTCAGTATCCAGGTTGTCTGCTGATTATCTTCAATAATTTGCAGGATACTGTCGTTAGGCAGGGAATTTTCATTATCAGGTTGTGCGGTGTACTTTTTGAGTTCCGTTCCATCAAATCTGATTAGTCCTGTCGGAGTACCGATCCAGATGAATCCCTTTTGTTCGGTATAGATACAGCTGATGATAGACGGCATTCCGTTTTGGGAACCAATCAGTTTAAAGTCGTAATGGTTACCTATACTTATTGCTGGAAATGTGCCTACGATAAGAAAAGCCAGTAAGCAGAAAAAGTGTTTTATCCAAATACTTTTTTTCATCAGTCAAGATTATTAAGGGGAGATTAGTGAAACAAAAGTATGATTAATTCCGCTAAAACAAAAGAAATATTTCCAAAAACCGCCACAAAGACGTTCAAAAACGGAATATGGATGTTTTTGGAAACATTTTGGCGATTTTATGAACTCGCCATTCTGCCAATCAATCTATTTTTGTGGTGTATTTCAATGCCGGATAGTGTGGGCTATTGGCAAATGGAACTCAAAAAAACTTTTAGTATTAACTTTAATATAATGTTATGAAGAAAATGCAGATTAGGATGCAACTGGTGTGTCTCTTTTCAATGCTTTTACTGTTCTTCCCTGTGGAGCTCTTTGCTCAACAGGGCACTATCACTGGTAAGGTGGTAGACGAACGTGGCGAGTCCGTAATCGGAGCAACCGTTATGGTGAAAGGTTCTACTGATGGTACCATTACCGATTTGGATGGAAACTTTAAAATTAACGGTAAAGTAGGTACAACGATAACTGTCAACTATGTGGGCTATGCTCCTTTGGAAGTGAAAATCACTAAGCTAACAGGAAATCGGTTCGTGATGAAGGAAGACTCCAAAACTTTAGATGAAGTGGTGGTAGTCGGTATGGGAACACAGAAACGTAATACTATTACAGCGGCTGTAGCAACAGTTAATGCGGATGCAATCGCTACCCGTCCTGTGACGGATGTAACCAGCGCCTTACAAGGTAATGTGGCTGGTTTGAACTTTGCTTCGGATGCTTCTGAAAGCGGTACCGGTGGTGAAGTTGGCGGAGAAATCAAATTTAATATTCGCGGTATCGGTTCTATTAATGGTGGAGAGCCTTATGTATTGGTGGATGGTGTGGAACAGAGCTTGCAGAATGTAAATCCTGCCGATATAGAAAGTATCAGTGTATTGAAAGATGCTTCTGCAGCAGCCGTGTATGGTGCTCGTGCTGCGTATGGTGTGGTGTTAGTAACGACCAAGAGCGGTAAACAGGATAAAGCCCGGGTGACTTATCGCGGTTCTGTGGGTATGAGTGCACCTATCAACATGCCCGAGATGATGAACTCTGTAGAGTTTGCCAATTATAAAAATGCGTACCGTTCGGCAATTGGTGAGTCTCCATACTTCTCACAGGAGACTATTGATTTGATGAATCAGTTTTTGCAGAACCCCTATGGTGAAGGTCTGCCCGGTATTACCGCCAATCAGGAGAATACCGGTTGGCGTGGCGGTGAATCGCAGTATGCCAATACCGACTGGTTTGATTATTTCTATAAAAACAAATCTTTGCGTCATTCACACAATCTAAGTATCTCCGGTGGATCGGACAAAGTGACTTATTATGTCGGTCTGGGTTATACTTACCAGGGTGGTTTGCTGGATCGTGTAGAAGACTCTCTGGATAAATACAACGTGAATACCAAATTTCAGATCAAGCCGAATGACTGGTTGAAGTTTAACTTCAATAACAATATCACGTTGAATCTGATTTCCCGCCCGCTCCCCGATATGTCTATTCTTTATCATCAGATAGCTCGTTCGCAGCCTAATATGGTGACTGAAGTTCCTATTTCCGGGCTTTATAATCTTCCTTCATGGAATGAAGCTTTGTATCTGGACAATGTGGGCTATTCGCAGAACCGCATTTCTGATGCCATGACTTTTGCAGCTACTGTTACGCCTCTGAAAGGCTGGGACATTATCGGAGAGATGAAAGTTCGTTTTGATGTGCAGAATGATGAATTCTTGCAGAAGCAGCCCCGTACCACACGGCCCGACGGAACCATAGAGAATGTTACCGCTCCCCGGCAGGGATATTCTTATCCCGGTATCGAATATTCGAATTCTTTGTGGGGATCAATGACTCGTGGAAATCAATTCAACTATTATTTGTCTCCCAGTGTGTCGTCTTCATATACGAATCAATGGGGTGACCATTTCTTTAAGGCAATGGCCGGTTTCCAGATGGAAGTGCAGCAAAACTCAAGCATGTATGCGTATAAAGACGGAGTGATGAGCGATGATACATTCTCTTTTGACAATGCAAACGGAAAAGCCTATAATAGTGAAGCGCGTGACCATTGGGCAACCATGGGATTCTATACCCGTTTGAACTGGAACTACCAGAATGTCTATTTTCTGGAATTTAGCGGACGTTATGATGGTTCGTCACGTTTCGCTTCCGGCAATCGTTGGGGATTTTTCCCTTCTTTCTCTGCCGGTTATGACATTGCCCGTACCGACTACTTCAAGCAATGGAGCTTGCCTGTTTCACAGTTGAAAGTGCGTTTGTCTTACGGACGTTTAGGCAATCAGAATGAAGCCGGACTATATGATTATCTGAACTTCATGACATTGAGACCGGACTATTCAAATGCATGGTTGCTTTCCGGTGTCACTTCGGCTACTCCGGTACGTGGTACAGTCGCTTTAACACCTTCTATGGTAAGCCCGTACATTACATGGGAAAAAGTGGATAATGCCAACTTAGGTTTCGACCTGACTTTGCTTAACAATCGTTTGACGATTACGGCGGATATTTACCAACGTACGACCAAAGACATGATTGGCCCGGCTGAAGCAATTCCTGATATTGGCGGTATTGCTGTTGACCAACGTGCTAAAGTAAATAATGCAACACTACGTAACCGTGGATGGGAATTGTCGGTTAACTGGTCTGACCAGCTGAAGAATGGTTTCAGTTATGGAATCGGTTTCAATATCTTTGACTACAAAGCAGTGGTAACCAAATACAATAATCCGGAAGGATTGATTTATAACAACCACACCGGTCTGGTTCGTAACAAAGGTTATTACCAGGGAATGGATTTAGGTGAAATCTGGGGATATGAAGCAAATGATCTGTTTCTCACCAACCAGGAAGTGGATGAATATCTGAGAGAAGTAGACATGTCTTTCTTCAAACCGAATAAGGATTGGCAACGTGGTGATTTGAAATATATCGATTCGAACGGTGATGGTAAAATTGATCCGGGTTCGGGTACATTGAAAGATCACGGTGATTTGAAAATTATCGGTAATACGACTCCTCGTTACTCCTTCGGTCTGAACTTACATGCCGGTTATAAAGGTTTTGAAGTTTCCGCATTGTTCCAGGGAGTCATGAAACGTGATTTCCCGATGGCTGCAAGTACTTATCTGTTTAGCGGTGATTCCAACTTCTTTAAAGAACATTTGGATTATTATAATGTGTACAACCCAGGGGCTTACCTGCCGCGTCTGACAAAACCCGACAGTCCTGAATATAATGCGAACGTAGGTTACAACACTTCACGTTATTTATTGAACGCAGCTTATATGCGACTCAAAAACTTGATGATTTCTTATAACTTCCAGCCTAAACTGGTTAAGAAGATGGGATTGGAGAACTTGAAAGTGTATTTCACTTGTGATAATCTCTTCACGATTGACAATTTGCCGGACGTATTCGATCCTGAAACCTTGAATCAGGTAAATACATGGGCTGGGGGTAGTAACGAAACTGCTCCGGGATTGACTTCCCCAATGAAGCAAAATGGTAACGGAAAGGTATATCCGTTGAATAAAAACTACGTATTTGGTATTGAATTTACCTTTTAAACCATAAGATATGAAAAGAATATATATAATGGCTTTTGTAGCCGCTTCAATATTACCATTTTCATCCTGTTCAGATTTTCTGGATAGAGAACCGATAACCAAGCCGGAAGCCGGTAATTTTCTGACAGGTGCCATACAGGTTGAAAACTATATTAACGGACTATATATGACGTTGCCGTCTTTTAGTAAGTTCGGTTTGGGAGTTCGCAGTGAAGAAAAGAATAGTGACAATATTATTGCAGAAAAGTATGATGCCCGTTTGCATGGACAGAATAACCAGTTTAGCGGAGCTTCCGATTGGCAGACTGGTTATCAGAACCTGCGTAAAGTGAACTATTTTTTCCATAATTATAAAGTACCCGAAGCACAGGAAAACGAAGATGTACTGTCGTTGAAAGGGGAGGCTTACTTTTTACGTGCCTATTGGCATTTCGATTTATTGAAGAAATTCGGTTCTATTCCGGTAATGGATGCTTTTTGGGATGAGAATGCGACAATCGCAGGATTACAGATTCCCGCAAAGACACGTAATGAGGTAGCCCGATTTATTTTGAGTGATTTGGTTGAGGCGAAGAATCTGTTGCATTCGCGCGGTAAATATTCCGGAATTCGTATCAATAAAGAAGCTGCCATGGTTTTGGCAATGAATGTGGCGTTGTATGAAGGAACTTGGGAAAAGTATCACAGCAGCGATGATTTTGCATCTTCCACTAACGAATCAAATTATTTCTTGGGTGAAGTTATTAACTGGGGAAATGAACTGTTCGGTTGTGGCATTGATCTGTATAAAACCGGGCAAAATCCGGGAGATGCTTTTGCGGCATTGTTCAATAGCAAAGATTTGTCAGGAATGGGCGAAGTGCTATTGTGGAGGAAATATTCGAGTGATGAAGGAGTCTTTCATGATGTCAACGGTAATCTGAAGGCAGGTGTTGTCGACTCGGAAGGAGCTGCCGGAATTACTCAAAGCCTGGTGGATAATTATCTGAATGCCGATGGAACATTTATTGATCCGACAAATGAGAAATTTAAGGATTTTAAGGAAACATTTGAAGGCCGTGACCCTAGATTGATTCAAACGGTGATGAATGAAGGTGCCAAATTTGCTTCTGCCACTACTGCGACCCCAATGCATCTGGAAGAATATACGGATGAGAAGAAGAATACTATTAGTCCTCCTAAATTGGCAGGAGATGGAAACACACGTTCTTTGACGGGTTATCACATCCGTTTGGGAATAGATACCACCTTTGTAAGTGGTAATGGTGAGACTGCTTTACCTATTATTCGTTATGCCGAAGGTCTTTTGGCTTATGCAGAAGCTGCTGCTGAACTGGAAATGTGGAGCGATGATATAGCGAATAAGACATTGAAAGCGCTTCGTGAACGTGCAGGAGTGAAATATCTGGCACCGGCAAAGGATGCTAATTTCACCGATTTCGGTTATACATTGACTCCTGTTTTACAGGAAATCCGTCGTGAACGCCGTTCTGAACTTGCTTTGCAAGGTTTCCGGCTGGATGATCTCATGCGTTGGAAAGCCGATAAACTGATTGTCGGAAAGTGTGGTAAAGGTGCTTATGTAGGTGATGAATCTATTTTATTCAAATCTTACAGTCCGGATAATCAGAAAAGAATCAGAGAGCGTCTGACCCTTGATGATAACAAATGGGCGGATCCGATGGCCGGGACTCTGCCAAGCGGATATCAATTCCATGCAGATAGGGATTATCTGTTACCGATCCCTCCTTCAGAATTGGAATTGAACAAAAAGTTGAGACAAAACCCGAAATGGTAATCATTAATAATGATATAATAGGATAGATTATGAAGAAATATTTCTATAGATTATTACCAATTTGCCTGTTTATCCTTGTAATGACAGGCTGTAATGACACCGAGACGGTTATCTCTATCGGAGAAGCCCGGAATCTGGTGGCCGAAATCAGTACTCAAAGTGCTGCTATCGGAGATAATGTGACCTTTACTGTGAAGGTAGATCAGCAAGACAATCAGTTGGCACTCGAAGAAGATATAGACGTTGTTCTGACTTTTGCAGGTAAGAATGTAGGAGGAAAGGATGTCCCTGTATCTGATGTCTTTGAAGGCTTTGCTGGTCATCTTTTTATGAAGAAAGGTGAGAAACAGGGATTTACCGAATTTAAGGTAAAGAACGATCTGGCTAAATATCCTATATCGGGTACTATCACCGCTTATGTCAGAGGATACAAGATCAATGCGGCTGAACGTCCGATTGTGGTATCTGATAAACACTACACCATCTTGTCATTGAAGAACAATTCGGACAATACGGTGAAAGAGTATGGCTCATTTATTCTGGTCGCTACGGTAGGAGCGTCAGCTAAGGAAGATGTAGTCGTTCATATTGATGCGGGTGAAGATGCGGATAAATATGAGAATCTGCCGAGCGAATTGGTGGTGAAAGCCGGGTATAAAACAGCTGAATCTGAACTTATATGGGTGAAAGGAGAGAAAGGACCGAATACTTTCACTTCTGTGTCTATGTCTTTTGCTACCGATTCTGAAATTCATCCGGTATATGGGGACGAGTTGGAAATTAAGGTTACTGATACGGATGCAGGTTTGACTCCGGGCACCGAGTTAACCAATGAGCAATGGGTTTATACAGATCCGGATCAGATATTTGTATCAGCCAGCAATAAAAAGGCTGTAGAAAAATGGGATGAGGTCAGAGCTGCGTCAGCACTATTGATAAAGGAGGGTGATCCGCATCCGAATGAAGCGTTAGCTGCTGAAGGATGGACATTCCTGAATTCTTATGAGTTCCATCCGATTGATGCTTTGACAGAAGGTACCGGACTCCCCAATCAGTATGGTAATCGTCCTCCACGTTTTATGGCGGCACAGAATGTGGCTAACACACAGAAAGTACAAGCGGTTGTAAATGAGAAATATGCAACGATGACTCAAGATGGATATTTGAAAATGTGGTGTGCGTATGATCCGGGAATCAGTGTGACAGGGGAAATTACGGGAACAAGAGATTTTGGAGTTTCCTCCCTCTATGCAAGTAAGTTTGATGGTGTGCCTACGGGTGCTGATTCTTGGGAATCCAGCAATGTACGCATTTTGCCGGGCACTCGTGTGGAAGTTAGAATCCGTGTGCGTGGAAAGAAACACTCTTTCAACTCGGCAGTCTGGTTCCAAGGAAATATCAGAGGTGTGCAATGGTCTACCTATGGTGAGGTTGATCTTCTGGAAAATCCGGCTACCAATGCGAATCCGAATGGCGCTTGGCAGACTTTCCACTGGAATGATATATCCACTTCATCCGGTGATAAGTATAAACCGTCTTCAGGACAGTTGATAATATCGGATATGGATGAATTCGATATCTATTGGATGGAATGGAGAGATAATAACGAGATTGCTTTAGGTATTAATGGTAAAGAGAATGTACGCATGAGGACTGACGGCAGCTATACCGGAATAGCTAATGGAACGGCTTCATGGAACTCGTCTACACATTGGCCGTTTACGGACAAATACAATACGGAAGGGTTACATTTACTATTGACATTTGCCGGATGTAATGAATGGGCGCTTGGTGACGCTGCGGTAGAACAGGCTGCTAAAGATGGTAGTTGGGCAAACGACTTTAAGCATATTTCTTATCAGGAAAGTAAGTCTAGCAATGATACGCCACGTATGGAAATCGACTGGATACGTTTCTATAAGAAGCCAACCTACGACTATTTTGGAAGTGGTACTCCAACGCGTAACAAACCAATGTATTAATGGTTGTTGAAATAAAGATATTTAATCGAACAAACTTTTATATAGTTATGAAAAAGGTTTATCACTTATTGAGCGTTGCACTGCTGGGCGCAATGGCACTAACCTCTTGCGAAGAGGACAAGATAGTGAATGAAAATAACGGTGAAGGGAACGAAACCGACAAGAATCTGACTGATTATTCATTTATAGCTTCTATTAAACAGTCCGCCCCTTTGGGTCGCAGCAATTTGCAGAATGGAGTGTATACATGGAATAAAGGAGATGCTGTTACATTATGGAATCGCAACTTCGGAGCCGGCTATGATTTCTCTATCACCCCGGGGTATAATGACAACCAACCTGACAAATCTGCTGAATTCACAGGAAAAGCTGCTGTAGAAAATGGCCATAAGCTGATTGCGGTATTTCCACGGAAAGAAGCAAAAACATTTAATGACCTGGCTACCTTTTCTATGCCGGAGACATTTACTCAGACTGGAAAAACAGCAGAACTGGCAGCCACTACCTATATGGTTGCCACCGGGGATGTGACTGATAATAAGATTCCTGCATTAACGTTTTCACCATTGACTGCATTGATACAGTTTGGTTTGAAAAACACGTCGGACCGGGAACTGAAGATTCGCTATATTACGCTGGAGAGTGATGATGATGTATTTCCCGCAGAGTTGAAGATCGACGAAGACGGAGTGGTACAGAGTCTTTCAGGTATGCGTAACAAACTGACACTTGACATGAGTGGACAAGCATTGGCGCAGAATGAAACATTAAACGGGTATTTGAATATATTACCTACAACCTATGGTGATACCCGGTTGATGAAAAGTACGACCGAACTGAATATTACAGTAAGCGTTTTGAATAATGAAGTGGAACAGGATATTATCCTGCTGAAAAAAGTAAAAGTCAAAGATTTGGAGGATAACATCGGACTTGATATGGATGCTACTGCCAATCAGTTTGCAGCCGGCAAGCATTATAAAATGGATTTTGAGGTAGATTATCGTTTCAGAATTCCTGATGAGGGCTATATGATCGATGATGATGGAAATATTCATATCTATAATAAGACTGGATTATTCGGATGGAATAAAATTGCGGATGAATACCGTAAGGCAACTGTTACTTTAGAAAAAGAATATATCGATGAACCGGCAGGGGATGGAATAAAAGTGATTGATATGGGTAATGAACTTTGGGAACCTATTAGTGCGTTTGGAGGTGTATTTGAAGGTAATGGTGTTACCATCCGCAATTTGCAAATAGCTAATAAAGGTTTTATAGCTACCAATACGGGAACTATCCGGAATTTGACTTTGGAAAATGTAAGTTTCTCTGCTGATATCACAGAGGGAGCAGGAGCATTGGCTGCCGAAAGTTCAACGAGTGTCATTCAGAATTGTACAGTCAAGGGAGTGACTGTAACCGTTATAAAACCGGTAGTTTTTGGTGGTTTGATCGGTCGAAACTCCGAAGGAAGAATAGAAGGTTGTCAAGTTATCAGTGGAACTATTAACCTTAATTTGAGTGGTGCTGGTAATTCTAATTATGGTGGCTTGGTTGGTGAGCATTTTAATGGAACGGCTCTTATTATAAATTCGTATGTCGGTGCAGATGTAACAATCAAGCATCCTAGTAACTCTAGTGGTGCATCCTGTGTCGGCGGACTTGTTGGCTGGAACAACTCCGGTAAAGTCAAAGGTTGTTACTCATTAGCCAAACTTGAGGTTTCTTGTTCCGGACAAGTAGGAGGACTTATAGGGGCTAATAGTAACGGTACGGTTCTGGCCTGTTATGTAGCCGGTTCAATTAGTGGAACTATCTATAATAATACTGGCGGTTTCATTGCACAGAATACCATTAATAATGCTGATGCTACTGTGACGGCTTGCTACTCGACCACGCAGATAAATGTGACTAATAATGCTGGAAGTAATAAATTGGGAGCTTTCGTCGCTTCGAATTCAACAGGAATCAACCAGTGTTATTTCGTAGGCGAGACGGTGACTAATCCTGTAGGAAGCGGATCTGTAAATGGAATTAGTAAGGTAACAGCTACTCAACTCAAGGATAAGAAACGTCAGATGAATCTGGCAATAGAAGCCAAGGATCCAGAATTTGGTTTTAGCTTTAAAGTGAATGAGGATGCCGGAACTAATATATACTGTCCGTTGATTCTACAGGGGGCTGTGAAAGAACCTGGCTTCGGTGGATCAGATTTTGGAGATGGTGGTGATATTTAAATAACTGATAACAGAAAAAAATAAATCATGAATAAAATCTATTCTTTATTAGGGATCGGGCTGCTAAGTGCAGCCACCCTAAGCTCTTGTAAAGAAGATGTTTTCATTGAAGGTGGGGATGAACTGCAACGGGGAGAATCACAGACTTATGTGGCTGTTGCTTCTATCCGGGGGTATGAAAATACGGACAAAGAATCGTCTACACGTGCCAACGTACAAGATGACGGTAGTTCCTTTATGTGGAATGCCGATGATAAGGTTACACTTTGGAATGGAACAAATGGCTATGATTTCACAACCATAAATTATGATGAGAGTGAACCGTCTGGAAATGTGGAATTTGCAGGGAATGGTAACTTTGAAGAGGGAGCTACTGTTTGGGGAATCTATCCGAAAAAAGATGTTCCGACTTCAGGGAATGTTTTCACTTTTACGTTGGGAGATGCTACGCAAAGTGCCCAAAAAGCAGAGCTGCAGAATACGATGCACATGCTTGCTAAAGGCACGGTGAATGGGACTACCGTCACCAATCTTAAGTTTGAACATTTGACAGCTCTTTATCAGTTTAAATTCACCAATCGAAGACCGGATGCCTATAAAGTGACAAAGGTGGTTGTTTCGGCTGATGCTGCTATTTTCCCAAAAACGTTGACAGTTTCGGGAGAAGAGAAAACGTATGGTGATAAAAGTAATAGTCTGACTTTGTCTATGACAAGTTTGGAAATGGCAAAGAATGAAGTTGCATACGGTTATTTGAGTTTCTTCCCGATGGCAGACATGACAAAGGATACAGAATTAACCTTTACTGCTACGATAGAAAAAGTGGGAGATTCTTCCTCTACGGAAACAATAGAGAAAAAAGGAAAGATCAGTGAACTTTATAATGCCGAATCGGTGGTAGCAGGAGATGAATATAAATATGTGGCTGGAAAGCGATATGGTATATCATTTATGCTGGTGGCAGACTTGGGATATGAGGAGACTGAAGCGGGTAAGTATTTAGTCAAGAAAGAAGATGGGTTGATAAATTTGGCAAGTGAACCGACTGTTATGACGAATGTTGCTACGGTAATTACATTAGATGCTGATCTTGATATGTCGACTAAAGAGGCATGGGTACCGGTTACGGAGTTTAAAGGTGCATTGGACGGCAATGGCAAGACTATTTCCGGTCTTACAATTGAAGCAACAGGAAACGATGCCGGTTTGTTTATAACTAATAATGGTATCATTAAAAATTTAACCCTTAAAGATGTAACAGTGAAACAAGTGTCAGGCGCAGCTGGAGCATTTGCAGCAATAAATACTGGAACGATTCAGAATTGCGTTATTGATGGAGGAGCGTTGACTGTCAATGGAGCAGATGCTAAGTTGGGGGCTATTACCGGACATAATCAGACTGGTGCGTCAATGATAAAGGATTGTAAGGTAAAAGGTAATGTGGTACTGACTGTTGCCGGTGGTAAAGTAAATGCCGGTGGATTGGCAGGTGTGAACGGATGGTGGTCTAAGGCACAAATACAAGGTTCTTCGATTGACAAGGAGGTATCCTTTGTATATAGAGGTAATGGTGAAGGTGCCATCGGAGGACTTGTGGGTTGGAATGTTCAGGGAACCATAACTGGCTGTTATTCTTTGATGACTATTACTGCATTTACAGCTGTGAATGCCGGTGGTCTGGTGGGAGGAAACGAAGGACCTGTAACCGCTTCGTTTGCTGCTGGTGAAATAGTGGCCAAAGCGTCCGGAAATATTGGCGGTTTGGTGAAAAATGGTGGAACTTTGACAGGATGTTATTCAACTTCTGTGCTTTCTGGCACTGCTTCTGTTACCATTTGTGGAATATCAACGGGATCAGTGACAGCAAACGAATGTTATTTTATGTCCGACGGAGTTTCGAATCCGGGTGGAAACTTACCAACTTCAACTAAGGTAAGCGATGCTGCTGCCCTGATTGATAAAATTGCATCCATGAATCAAGCGATAGCTGGCTCTGGTTACAAGTATGTTGAAAATACAGGAACCGACAGTGCCAGAGTACCTTTACTCATTCAACCGGATGAATAATAACTGACAGGTATTAGTTTGAATCCCCTTATTTATCCTTGTTTTGTATATGAAGAGGACAAATAGGGGGATTCGTATCTGGAATATACTATCTTTGTGTGTCGAAGACATCTTTGGGTTGATTGCGACATACAACATGACATTCATCGTAAAATAAAACTTTATATGAGACGAATCTTTGTTAGCTTACTGCTTTTATCTCTGTTTTTTATGGGCTATGCCCATGAGCCGGAATTTTCAACAGCCGGTTTCTTCCGGTTGCCGGATACCGGGCGTGATGTGTACTCGATGAATCCTGCCTGGCGTTTTTATAAAGGAAGTGCGGTGGGTGCCGAAGCAAAAGAATTTAACGACAAAGCCTGGCAGGTGGTGTCTTTACCTAATGGTATTGAGTATCTTCCTACTGAGGCTAGTGGTTGCATCAATTATCAGGGGGAAGTATGGTATCGTAAACACTTTACTCCATCCGAAGCATTGAAAGGAAAGAAACTGTTTCTCCACTTTGAAGCCATTATGGGTAAAAGTAAGATTTATGTAAACGGTAAATTATTGGCAGAGCACTTTGGAGGCTATCTTCCCGTATCGGTAGATGTGACTGATGCATTGAAGTGGGGAGAGGACAATGTGATTGCGGTGTGGGCTGATAATAGCGACGATCCGACCTATGCGCCTGGAAAACCACAAGATGTGTTAGATTATGCCTACTTGGGAGGTATTTATCGGGATTGCTGGCTGATTGCACATAATTATGTGTTTATCACGGATCCGAATTACGAGAACGAAATAGCAGGAGGCGGACTGTTTATTGCCACCGATCGTGTATCGGAGCAATCGACAGATATTCTCTTGAAAGCGCATATACGTAATGAAGACAAACAGGGCTTTGCAGGAAAAATTTCCTATTCTTTAGTAGACCGTGCAGGAAAAGAAGTGGCATCGTCAGATGTGAAACTGAATATCCGTAAAGGGACTGCGACAAGTCATAATGGAAAGATGAAAGTGAAGCAGCCGCATTTATGGACTCCTGAATCACCTTATCTGTATAATCTGTGTGTGCGTATTTATGATAAGAATGGAAATGTAGTAGATGGTTATCGTCGTCGTGTCGGTATCCGTAGTATCGAATTTAAGGGAAAAGATGGCTTCTGGCTGAATGGAAAACCTTATGGTAAACCTTTGATGGGAGCTAATCGGCATCAGGATTTTGCAGTTGTAGGAAATGCGGTTGCCAATAGTATTCACTGGCGTGACGCCAAGAAACTGAAAGATTTGGGGCTGGAAGTAATCCGTAATGCACATTGTCCGCAAGATCCTGCTTTTATGGATGCTTGTGATGAACTTGGTCTGTTTGTTATCGTGAATACTCCGGGATGGCAATTCTGGAATAACGAACCCATTTTTGCCAAACGGGTTTATAATGATATACGTAATATGGTTCGTCGTGACCGTAACCATCCTTGTGTATGGCTGTGGGAACCGATCTTGAATGAAACATGGTATCCGGAAGATTTTGCCGGGTGTGTGAAAGGGATTGTTGATGAGGAATATCCTTATCCGTCCTGCTATTCCGGTTGTGATGTGCAAGCCAAGGGCTCGCAATATTTTCCGGTACAGTTTGCCCATCCGATGGATCTTTCAAAACGTGATCCTAAAATTACATATTTTACACGCGAGTGGGGAGATAATGTCGATGATTGGAGTTCGCACAATTCTCCAAGTCGCACAGCCCGTAACTGGGGAGAACAGCCTATGCTTATACAGGCTGCTCATTACGCTTCTCCTTATTATAATTACATTTGCTATGATGGTTTGTATAAAGAGTCTCCCTGGCATGTGGGCGGATGCTTGTGGCATTCGTTTGATCATCAGCGGGGATACCATCCGGACCCGTTCTATGGTGGATTGATGGATGTATTCCGTCAGCCTAAGTATTCCTATTATATGTTTAAGGCGCAACGTCCGGCTGTCGTTTCCGAGAGTTTGGCAGAAAGCGGACCGATGGTTTATATTGCTCACGAGATGACACCGTTCTCAAGCAGAGATGTAACGGTGTATTCCAACTGCGATGAAGTTCGTTTGACTGTGAATAAAGATGGGCAAACTTATACCTATAAAAAAGACAAGACACGAAAAGGAATGCCTTCTCCGGTAATAACTTTCCCCGGGATATTTGACTTTATGGTTGATAAGAAGATGACTCGTGAAAAGCATGATGCGGACGTCTATTTCCTGGCAGAGGGACTGATGGATGGCAAGGTGGTGGCTACACATAAAGTAATGCCCGCCCGCCGTGCAGAACAGATTCGTTTGAGAGTAGACAACGAAGGAATCGGACTGCGTGCTGATGGATCTGATTTTGTTACTGTTGTGGCAGAAATCACAGATAAGAATGGAAATGTAAAGCGTTTGAATAATTATTATATCAAGTTCTTTGTAGAAGGAGAGGGACGTATTTTGGGCGGAGCTAATGTATTGGCAAATCCTGCTCCGGTGAAATGGGGCAGTGCTCCCGTATTGATCCAGTCGACCACGACTCCCGGAAAGATTAAGGTAAGAGCCAGTGTTTTGTTTGAGGGATCACAGATGCCCGTAAGCGGTGAACTGGAACTAACATCTTCCGCTCCAATGTATCCATTGATATTTGATAAGAAAGAAGAAGCGTTGCCTAAGCCATCCGAATCGTTCTCCATGGACAAGAAGAGTGATGCTGAACTGGAGTTGGAACGCCGCCGTCGTGAACTGAATGAATTAAAACTGAAAGAAGTGGAGCAACAACAGACAGATTTCGGTGAGAAAGTAGATTTAGACTACTCATTACAACAATTTACTGTTCCGGTGTGTTTTTTAGTAACCGGAGATAGAGAGTAAATGATATATTCTTTAGGCACGGGATACGCATTCCGTGCCTAATTTTTTATGTTTCATTTTTTATCTCTATCTTTGCGATACATAATAAATAAGGACGTATGGAAAAAATTGAAATAGAAGAGAAGATTGTAGCTATGCTAAAGACAGTGTACGATCCGGAGATTCCGGTCAATGTATACGATCTTGGACTGATTTATAAGATTGACGTCTCCGATAGTGGAGAAGCGGCACTCGATATGACGCTGACAGCTCCCAATTGTCCGGCTGCTGATTTTATTATGGAGGATATTCGCCAAAAAGTGGAGTCAGTAGAAGGAGTGAATTCCGCCACCATCAATCTGGTCTTCGAACCTGAATGGGATAAAGACATGATGAGTGAAGAAGCCAAATTGGAATTAGGTTTTCTTTAATCGTTCTATGTCAGGCAGTGCTCTGATTTTATAAGTTGTAATTCGTTATTAGATCTCGTAACTGGTAATTAAATGAAGAACATTTATTTTCTTTCCGATGCACATCTTGGTTCTCGTGCTATTGAGCACGGGCGTACTCAAGAACGGCGTTTGGTGAACTTCCTCGATAGTATAAAGCATAAGGCTTCCGCCATTTATCTACTGGGAGATATGTTCGACTTCTGGTATGAATTCCGGCTGGTAGTTCCTAAGGGGTACACCCGTTTCTTGGGGAAGCTCTCCGAACTAACAGATATGGGTGTAGAGGTGCATTTTTTTATAGGTAATCATGACATCTGGTGTGGAGACTATCTCACCAAAGAGTGTGGTGTCATCATGCATCGCGAACCATTGACTACTGAAATCTACGGAAAGGAGTTTTATCTTGCTCATGGTGACGGCTTGGGTGATCCGGATAAGAAGTTCAAGCTACTTCGTTCGATGTTCCACAGCAAAACTTTGCAAACGATGTTTTCTGCTATTCATCCCCGCTGGAGTGTTGAATTGGGTTTAACATGGGCTAAGCACAGCCGACAAAAACGGGCGGACGGAAAGGAACCGGATTATATGGGAGAAAACAAGGAACACTTGGTACTATATACCAAAGACTACTTGAAAAGCCATCCCAATATCAACTTCTTTATTTACGGACATCGTCACATTGAACTGGATTTGATGTTGAGCGCCACCTCCCGTGTGTTGATTTTGGGAGACTGGATTAACTTCTTCTCTTATGCCGTGTTTGACGGAGAGAATCTCTTTTTGGAAGAGTATATCGAGGGAGAGACACAGGTCTAATTATGTTTCAACAAAATAAAAGGTCAGGCATAATACGGAACAAAATATAAAACAAGGGCACAAAGAAGTAGCAGAAAAATAACCTGCCATCTTTGTGCCTTTGTCGTTAGAGAATCTTCAATGCTTATTAGTTAAATCTTCCTTTCTGCTCAAAACACCCGCTCGTTATTCGGCAAAGTTGGTGTATAAGCGGAACTCGTGTGCAGGAACACTGATCTTTTTTTCTCCCTCCACGGGATTCCCATTTTCCAGATATAGATACCATGTACCTTCAGGAATAGTATAATCGATAGATGCATTGGTGAAATTCGCATACACATGAAGTTGTTTCCCATTCACAGCTTTCAATGTCAGTGTACGTCCATTATCCCAATCATTATAACTGACTTTCCAGGTAAATTGAGAAGAAGCGTTGAATAAATCGGAGTGTGTTGTCCGTAGAGTGATTAGTTTTGTATAAATATCTACCAAGCTTTTACGCTCTGTCTGATATTCCCAAAGGACTGGTTTCTTTCCGGTACGTCCATTTTCGTCTATTGAAATATCATACCCCATTTCGCCGAATTGCCAAAGCATTTTCGGACCTGGAACCGTAAAGAAGAATGCGGCGTTGGATGATAACTGTTTGAGCCGTTCGGACAGGTTGGTTTTTAAGGCTCCATTTCCGTATTCAATCTGTTTATAGGCACACCGCTCTTCGTCATGACTTTCCATATAGCCCACAAATTGATTCGGACGGGTGGTGTCATATAATCCGGAGAAATCACTATTATCTTTCCAGCCCATAGCCGACTGACAATAAGAATGGTTCATATTCCTCCAAAAATGAATTCCTTCTGTGGCTAAAGTTGTTTCTTCATTTGCACAGAAATGTTCCATGGTAACCATTGCATCTTCTTTGACAGCTTTTACGGCTTCGTAGTATTCTTTCAGTACTGATACACGAGCAGGGTCGGTTGCCGCCAAATCATCATCACCTGTTGTCTGTTTCTGTGTGAAACCTTTGGTGAAATCGAAACGGAAACCGTCGATGTGGTAAGTATCTAACAGATATTTCAGGTTGCGTTTGACAAAAGCTTTTGTTTGTTCTGAAGTGTGATTGAAATCATCCGGTGAAAAAACATACTTCTGATGCGGTGTTACAGCGTTCAGCCATGGATTCTTAGTGGAAGGGCGGTTATTAAACGTATCCCAATACATACGGGCAAACGGATTATCATTGTTCGTATGGTTGTAGACTACATCGAAAATAACGGCGATTCCATTCTGATGGCAGGCGTCAATAAAAGCTTTATATTCATTTTGAGTTCCATACGAGGCATCCAGTGCAAAGTATAGTCCGGTGTTGTATCCCCAACTGTCATTACCTGCAAATTCTTGTACAGGCATCAGTTCGATAGCATCTATTCCCAGTTCTTTTAAGTAAGGCAGCTTTTCCATTGCTCCTGCCAGATTTCCACTGGAAGTAAAATCCCGCAACAAGAGCTCATAGATAACCGGATTTTCTTTATTCTTCATCTCAAATTCTCCGGCACTCCATTGATAGGGTTGTGGGTTTGTGCTTACGACTGATACGTAAGGTGCTTGTGCGCCAGTGGGAAAGTTGGTATCCACTCCCTTTTCCAATGCTTGCTCACAATAAGGATCGCACAAGTAAGTACCGCCATCCGAAGCACTGTACACAAAGTACTGGAACTGTGTTTCACCGGCAGTCAATTCCTCCAGAGTGATCCACCAGCAATGGTTTGTTTCGTCATATTTCATCATGTAGCGACTATCCAGTTTCCAGTTGTTGAAATTACCTGTTACAAATACACAATCTTTATGACCGCCCTGACTGTCCTTATCATATAATACAAGCGTTATCGAAGTGGCCGAATGGATATGAATACCCTCTTTTTCTTCTCCGGATATGGGGAGAGGGGCTTTTTGCGGTTCTTCCCAGATAAATCCGTTTTGACTATCTTCTACTAAAGTTGCGTAATCGTAGGTTTGTTGGCTACCTTCCGCATCACGTACAATCAGGTTAATGGTCTGTAAGGGAGTAGATGGAGCAACAGAATAGAAATGGCGGATAGATGAGGAAAGGGTGATACTCCACACATTGTCCTTTGTCTTTTTCAGTCTGTATTTATTCTGATTATCTCCCCATGTAGGTGCACCTGTCCAATTTGCTCCTGTTCCGGAGTGTAAGTACAAGTCGTCAGCGTAACCATAGAAGTTACTTCCTTCGGGTGCTTTGAAGGTGATAGTCAGTGGTTCATCCGCTTTAGGAATAGCCGGATCAAAATTAAATCCGTCGTGGAGAACTTGTTCTTCCGGGGCAGGATCAGTTCCGGACGAAGGACGCTCGCCCGGCATCAACGGATCATCATCTGAACAAGCTCCAAAGCTGTTGAGTATCAGCAATAAAAGGAGCCAAATATATTTAAAGTCTTTCATAAGCCTTATTTTAGAATTCTTCTTCCAATGTAGTGGTACTATATTTAGCTTTGAGTGTGTCAGATTTCGATCATATCTCAAATCTCCTCTTTCCCGAAGAGGGAGACTTGAGATATGATCGTAATTGATTCTACTCGTTGTGCTGTTTAAGAGTGTCTGATAGTTATTCGACTTTACCTTTGCCTGTCGTAAAGTTAATATGGACTTTCTGACCGGCTTTTACATTACATTCGTAGCCAAGTTCGCTTAGATTATCCGATACGTTCTTATTCTCACGGTAAACGATAGTACCATCGCCTTCATTAGCCAGATCAAGTGTAAATTCGCTCTTCCACCAGCCTCCGGCATCTACAGCCGTAGTAGAAATACGTGCCATGCCTGTAACGGTTGCTGCCGGTGATATGAAGTCGCTTGTTTTATCGGTCGGAATCCTGAACAAGGTCGTTTCATCGCAATTCCACGAATTGTTAATCACACCTCCCAACAGGTAAACTTCCGGCAAACGGAATGAAATTGTTTTTCCTTCTGTAGTCACTGCGACAATTACCAGATACCATCCGGATTTACCAATGCCAATATTGCCTCCTGAGGATGTTAATTCGGCGAAATCAATTGCTTCCGGAGATAAGATTTCTTCGTCATAACCAAAGTCTCCTTCCCATTTTCTAACCGGAGCAAACTTGATTTGGTCTCCCGCCGTATAATATTGTATACTCCAGAACATTCCGGGAGTCTGTGTGACAGGAACCATTTCAGGAGCTACTGCCCAATCCCACCCAAGACTGTACGGAGATCCATTGATGTACATGTGCTCGGGTAGATCCTCCTTGATTGTGTATGTATAATCTTCTACATTAATCGTAATTTTCATTTTCTTTCCGCCGGCGCAGGTGAGATTATCCGGGTCGGCTCCTTCTTTATCCCTGAAAGCCAATAATCCCGGATCCGGATCTTCTATTACTTTGGAAGCACCCAAGGCTCTTTGCCAGGCATCCGGAGCTTCTATCGCACTTCCCGGGACAATCTTGAAATCAAACTTCTCTTCCGACTCGACGACTACTGAAAAGAGATACTGATTGTCTTTGTCTACTTCGAGCTTTGTGGCTGTCGATTTGTCCATCTGCCAGCTGTTTAGATCACCTACTATATAGTATTCCGTATCCACAGCCGGAGTTGCGACCGGAGTGATGGCAGATTGCATTTCCGGGTATTCAGTCAGTGAAGTTGCTTCACCGTTGGTTGTCATGACTACCGGTGTCAGCTTTAAAGTGACTTCGCGCTCTAAAGATTTTTGTGACTTATACAAACTTGCCACTTTTTGGTCAAGTTCTGTCAACCTGACTTTTATATTCCCATCTTTTACTTTTGACGGTAGATTTAATATCTGCCCTTCGGCAACTAATTCTATATTACAAGCTGTGAGTGAGAAGTTTTCTGCAATCGAAGAAACAGAGGCGATTACCACAGAATCGCCCGGCTGTTCTTCAAGTTTCATACTGGCAACCGGAGTTATATCTACCATTGCAGTTATAGCTTCTTCCTGGGGATTGGACTGGGGATCAGCCCAGTCCTTAAAATCTTCATCGCAAGCGGTGAAAGCTGCCGAAGCAAGCAACAGACACGCCATATATGATAATCTTTTCATGATATTCAGTTATTAAAGTTAACGATTATTGAGTAACGGAACCTGTTTTCTGAACAAAGTTCAGATTTATTTTCTGCCCTGCCTTAACGTTTATCGCATATTCAGGACCTATTTCCGACCAACTGTCAATCACACTTTTGTTTTCACGGAACACGATTTTTCCATTAGGTATAGCGAACTCCGTACGCCACCAGTCTTCTCCCGGAACTTTGACGGACATACGCAATTCTCCGCCTCCGGTGCATACCGGTGAAACAAAGTCTGCATCTGCCGTTGTTGGTGCTTGGAATTTGCCTTTATCGCCGAATGTCCAATCTCCTATAGCATTGCCTATCAGACAAACTTCGCCCGGAGCAATATCCAGCGTAAAGGCATAATCAGTCCCTTTGATGCTTACAGACATGATCACTGTATACCAGCCTGTGACATTAACGCTGATATTTTGTCCGCCAAATCCATCATCCGATCCGGTGAATGCATCCGAGGCTATTGTCAGACGTGGATCGTTGAATCCGATGTATTCTCCTTCTTTAGTACCGAACTTGAACATATCAGTGCCTCCGAAATAGAATAAACCGAAGAACTTGGACATTCCGTTTACTGCTGCCAAAGGCACCCAGTTGCTCCAATTACTATCTGCCATCGAGCCATTGATAAATATACTGGAAGGTAATTCGAGAGGCGGTACAGCTTTATATCCCAATACTTTGGGAAGTTCAATTACATTCGAAAAAGCGATGCCACGACCACTATTGGTCAGTTCCGCTTTCAGGCGTACATAAACGGGTATGGGAGTGGTCGGAAATTCTTCATCGGAGGATGCACTCCACAAGTCTCCCAGTGCCAATGCAAATTCTAAAGCTTTCACTTCCATTTTGGCAGAAGAATGGGTAGTACCCAAAGTTGTATAATTAGCTTCCGTATTTGTCTCTGCATGAGCGTCAACGAAATTTTCTTCCAGTGAAATTTGTACTGAATAAGTGGTTGCCATCGGAATCCCGTAATCCGGTTGTGTACAGGTTAATTCCAATGATTCGGAGTTTTTAAGGTCGTACACGTTGTTGGAAGCAAAAGCTGGCACATTCAGTACGAACGTATCCGGTTCGTTCAACACAGGGTTGCTGTCACGGTCTGCTTCACAGGCGGACAGAGCTAGTAGCCCCATTGTCAATGTAAATAGTTTATATAGGTTTTTCATTGTTTTCAGTCTTTAAAACGTGAATAAAGGTTCTATCAATATCCCGGATTCTGAGTCATATTTGTATTCGTCAGCGTTTCTGTTTTCGGTATCGGATAGAGATTATAGATCGAACTCACACCGTTTCCTTCAAAGGAACCGCCTTTCCAATCCCAGAGGTAGGTGCTTGAGGTGAAATAGCCATAACGGATCAAATCTGTGCGTCTGAATCCTTCCAGATACAATTCGCGGGCACGTTCATCCAGAATATAATCTAATGTCAGGTTATTGGCAGAGGGTATTTCTGTTGCTTTGGCACGGTCTCTGAGGGCTTTGATATCCAACCAGGCATTTTGTTGTGCATTTGCGCCGCCTGCTCTCAAATAGGCTTCCGCGCGAATCAGATAAGCTTCCGCCAAACGGAAGAACGGAATGTCCGTATCAGGAATTTTAGCATCGTGAGCGGGTTGTCCGTCCGAGCGCAGATTACTCCATTTCATAAATGAAAGTCCGTCGGTGAATTTACCTACACTTTCCAGTTCGGCTTTGCGACCGGTTGTATAGAACAAGGCGCGTTCATCTTTTGCAGCAGCCTGCACATCTCTCACATTCTGCCATTTATTATCGGTATATTCGGTGAAAGGAATATCCTCACTGTTTGCGAAGAACTTGTCAACCAGTGCTTTGCGTGTACGGATACATTCCCAAGGGTCATTTGTTCCGCGATTCGGCATGTCGCTCTTTTGCGTTGCAGCAATCAGGAAGTAACTTCCTCCGTAACTCTTTGCTTGTACACCATCCTGACGGATAGAAAGGATGATTTCTTTTTTAGCATCGGGATTTTCATCATTGTCTGCCATAAAAAGTTGTTCGTAATTTCCACACAATCCGTATCCATTGGAGGGATCGAGCACTTTGCCGGCATAGGTGATAGCATCATTCCAACGCGGTTGTCCGGTGTATACTTCGGCATTGAGATACAAACGGGCACGCAGCAACCAGCAAGCAGCTTTGTCGGCACGTCCGAAAGGAGCTTGACGCGGTTCGCTCATATCATTTTCGATGCTTTCCAGTTCGCTTTCAATATAAGCGAACAGTTCGGAGGCCGTCTTTTGAGGAGGATTCTCTTTGGAGAAGTGTTCGGTGAAAGGAGCTTTTCCGAAGGTGTCCATCAGATAATAGTAAAATAAGGAACGGAGAAAACGGGCTTCGGCACGTTGCTGAACGGAGGTAGCATCCTCTTTTCCGGCGATCTGATCCAGGAAGAAATTGCAGAGTGTGATATTATATGCTAAACGATTATATAATATTTCTGTCTGCTGATGAGAGGAGTTCCAACGCATATAAGTTAGTTCGGGGATACCGGCATTTTCTTGCCAGGTCCATATCATCTCATCAGTGCCATATTCATTGTTAGTGAAAAGAGCGCGATAGAAACAGGATTGACCTTCGTCCTTTACTGCGATATCCGGATCTTCGCTCAATTTTTGTCCGGTAAGTCCCAGTGAAGCGTATAGTTTGGTAAAGTACATATCTTGGTCGAAGGTGGCAGTCATCTGAGGATCGATTGGAGATATATCCAGGTCATTGATACAGGAGGTCATTCCGGTGGTCAGGCTAAGGAACAACGCTGCTGAAACTATTGATTTTATATGTTTGAACTTCATAATAGTCTACTTTTTAATAAATTACAATCTTAGAACTGAAGACTTAGCCCGAACAGGATAGTGATCGGATGAGGATAAATGTTCCTGTCAATACCTGCTACTCCGGCATCATTTCCTGAACTGATAACCGATTCAGGATCGAGTCCTGTATACTTGGTGATAACGAAGGGATTCTGTACAGTACCGTAAATACGGCCGTTGATACCTTTATAAGCCTGGGACTTCAGTAAATTTTTGAAGCTATAACCTACTGTTATGTTATCACAACGCAAGAATGAAGCATTCTCAACGAAACGATCGGACAGATAATAGTCTCCCTTTCCTTCAAATCCCAGATTCACGGCAGCTGTCGGGCGGTTGGAATAGTATCCATGATTAAAGATTCCTCCCTTGCCGACACTGGATTTACTGGCCAGTACGTCATTGTACACATAGTTATTCAGGCTGGCACGGAGGGCAAAGCTTAAATCCCAATTTTTATAAGTGAATTTGGAAGTCAGTCCCATCAATACGTCAGCGGCAGGTTTTTTATAGATATATTTGTCCGAAGCGTTGATGACACCATCTCCGTTACGGTCTACGAACATGTTTTCAATCGGTTTTCCATCCTTATCATACACTTGTTGGTAAACGAAGAATGAGTTCATCGGATAACCTACTTTCTGTACCTGGCAGGTTGCACCGCTAATACCAGTAGATACACCTCCGGTTTCTACATAGTAATTAGAATCATCTCCTCCGGTCAGTTTAGTGATTTCATTTTTGTTCCAAGTGATGTTATATCCCAAGTCCCAGACAAAATCTTTGGTTACAATAGGTTTGGCATTGATGGTGAATTCAAGCCCCGTATTTTTTAATGAACCGATGTTGCTGATCAGTTGGGTATTAAAGTTAGTCCCCGCCGCAATCTTTACGGTATTGATTAAATCGTCGGTTTTCCGGTAATAGTAATCCATCGAGCCGGAGATACGTCCGTTCAGGAAAGCAAAGTCGAAACCTGCGTTATAAGTCGTTGTCTCTTCCCATTTCAGGTCTTCGTTATAAGCTTTAGGACGCATAGTGCCATAATAGGTATCCCCGAAAGGATAATAACCTCCGGCTGCGTTGACGCGGTACAGTGCCATATAAGGGAAATCATAATCGTCGCCTAAGTTCTGCTGACCCGTGATACCCCATCCGAGGCGGAGTTTCAGATCTGACAATACTTCTACGTTTTTCAGGAAATTTTCTTCTTTCAGTTTCCATCCCAAAGCAACAGAAGGGAAGCTACTCCAACGGTTGTCTTTAGAGAAACGGGAAGAACCGTCCTGGCGGAAAGTGGCTGTCAGCAAATAACGGCTAAGTAATGTATAATTTACGCGGGCAAAATAAGAAACTAATGTACTGTGATGTCCCCAGGCTGTTTGTGAGCGCAGATTCGGATTGTAGGCTTCGCCTGTTAACGGATTTGTTCCTTGTCCGACTTTATATCCGGTATAGTGGAAATGTTGCTCTTCACCACCCAGTATTACGTCGACATAATGATCCCCGATTTCTTTGGAATATTGTGCATAGGCATTCACCGACAGGTTATATTTGTAGCCGTAGTCAGTCCCGTTCCAACCATAGTAATAAGAGCCCGGGGCATAAGGTGAATTTACATTCTTTTCCTTACCTTCCGAGTAGTCACCGCCTACGTTAGCATGGATATGCAGGTCAGGGAGGAAGTGGAATTTATAGTCTACTTCTACATTGCTGATAAAACTGGTGTTTCTGGAAGTATGTTTCTTTAGTTTCAGTAGGGAAACAGGGTTGGCGGTTGAATTACTTTCCAGTGTAAGCGGCCATTCCGGATCGTTATATGAACTACCGTCACTGGTCGGTTGGTAGAATCCACCGAAGTTTTTGTACATGTCCGAAGAGTCATATACAGGTTGGGTCGGGTCCATGGTCAAAGCTGCGCCGATAGCCCCGTCGTCAGCATAACGTTGGTTGGCCCACATCATTTTAGCATTGATATTGAACTTCAGGTGATCTTTAAAGAAAGAGGGTGTCAGATTGACGGAGGCGGTATAACGCTCGAAATTAGATGTCATCAGGATCCCATTCTGATTGGTGTAACCGAAAGAAACACGATAAGGCATATTTTTCAAACCACCGCTTACAGTCACGTTATGGTCTGTACTAACGGCTGTCTGGAAAATTTCTTTCTGCCAGTCAGTGTTTGCTTCACCGAAGGGGCTTGGAGCATTTCCTTCACCATAAAGTTTGGATACGTATCCTTTGAATTCATTGGCATCCATTACGTCTATTGTCTTTTGCAGTATACCGGCGGAAACGTTACCTTCATAGTTCACCTGTGGTTTGCTGCCTGCTTTCCCTTTCTTTGTAGTGATGATAATCACACCATTAGAAGCACGTGAACCATAGATGGCGGTGGCCGAAGCATCTTTCAAAACAGTGAAAGTTTCGATGTCATTCGGGTTTACCATTGCCAAAGGATTAGTCAAACCTTGCACACCGCTATTATCCATTGCCAGTCCGTCGATAACGATCAACGGATCGTTTTTGGCGTTCAATGATGAACCACCGCGAATACGAATCGTAGCTCCTCCACCCGGAGTACCGCTGGAAATTACATTCACACCGGCTATTTTACCTGTTATCATATCCTGTGCGCTGGTGATTACTCCTTTGCTGATTTTATCCGGCTTGATGGCAGTAACTGATCCCGTCAAGTCGTTTTTCTTTACTGTTCCGTAACCTACAACGACTACGGCGTCCAATACTTGAGAGTCATCTTCCAGTGTGACCATTACCGAAGGAGCTGCTTTAATTTCTGCTGCTTTGTAACCGACGAATGTAATGGACAGAATAGAATTTTGAGGAACATTCAATGTGAAGTTACCGTCAAAGTCAGTGATGGTACCCGTTGTGGTACCCTTGGCAATGACATTGGCGCCAATCACGGGTTCGCCCATAGCATCTTTCACATGTCCTTTGACTGTGATTTGCTGTGCATAAGCGCCCAATGATAAAAACATCCCTATTAACAAGGGGAGAATCGTTTGAACGATTCTAAATTTAACTTGCTTCATGCATTTAAAAAATTAAAGTTAACAATATAGTAATATTATTTCTCTCTCTTAAAAGTTTCTTTAAAAATACCTATTGAAAACACTTTTTTTAAGACTATCCTTTATTTATAGTCTTTTCAATCCCTTAAACTCTGATTTGTTTTTCACCTCTTTGATACTGATTGCGTATCCACCGCCATTGGCAGCGTGCAGATTCAGTTTGCTTTTATTATTCAAGATACCTTTTTTGATGGTGTATGCCTGCGGGTTATCTTTCCAGTCGGTATCTTTGGCATCTGCGTATACGGTAGCGACGTATTGTTTTCCCGGTTCCAGGAAATCGAACGTTAATTGGGAGTCGTGGCCGTTTTCACCGGCTGTGCAGCCTATGTACCAGTCGTCCGTTCCTTTTGCTTTGCGGGCAATTGTGATGTATTCTCCCGGTTCTGCTTCCAGATAGATTGTTTTGTCCCAGTCGAGAGCGACGTCTTTGATAAACTGGAAAGCATCCATAAAGCGTTCGTAGTTTTCCGGAATATCGGCAGCCATCTGCAAAGGGCTATACATGGTGACATACAATGCCAGTTGGCGTGCAATGGTTGAACGTACCTGGGAGTTGTTTGCCGGATTCATCTGGTTACAGTGAGTCTCGAAGATGCCGGGAGTGTAATCCATCGGACCACCGACCAGGCGTGTGAAAGGCAGAATCGTCGTGTGGTATACTTTATTTCCTCCAAATGATTCATATTCTGTTCCACGTGCGGATTCATTACCGATCAGATTGGGATATGTACGGCAGATACCGGTTGGACGGGTTGCTTCGTGTGCATTGACCATGATTTTATAATCGGCGGCTTTTTTCACGGCATACAGGTAATGATTATTCATCCATTGACCGTAATGATGTTCTCCGCGTGGAATGATATTACCCACATAACCGCTTTTAACCGAGTTATATCCATTGTCTACCATGAATTGGTAAGCTTTATCCAGGTGACGTTCGTAGTTGCGAACAGATGCAGAAGTCTCATGGTGCATCATCATTTTAATTCCTTTGCTTGCAGCATAACGATGGATTTCCTGTACGTCGAAATCAGGATATGCAGTCAGGAAGTCAAATACATAGTCTTTGCTGTTGCCGAACCAGTCTTCCCATCCTTCATTCCAACCTTCTACCAGCACTGCATCAAATCCGTTGGCTGCGGCAAAGTCGATGTAACGTTTCACGTTAGCTGTATTGGCAGAATGTTTGCCGTTCGGTTTGGTTTTGGAGTAGTCTGTAACGCCAAGTTTCACGCTGGTCAGTTCATCTGTATAAGCCCAGGAACCTTTTCCGGTAATCATGTCCCACCATACGCCTATATATTTCACCGGTTTAATCCAGGAGGCGGCGTCTGCAATCTTACAAGGTTCGTTCAGGTTGAGGGTGATGCGGGAGGCGAGAATGTTACGTGCATCATCACTGACGATGATCGTACGCCACGGAGAGTTGCACGGAGTCTGCATGTAACCTTTATCCCCTTTTGCATCCGGTGTCAGCCAGGATTCGAATATCATGTTTTTGTCGTCCAGATTGAGGTGCATACAAGAATAATCAATCAAAGCGGCTTCGTGCAGATTGATGTATAAACCATCATCTGTTTTCATCATCAGTGCCGTCTGTACACCTGTCGGTGAAAATGGGGTTTGAGAAGAATTTGGAGTGATCGCCTGTTGCATCAAACCTCTGATTTCCGATAGACGGGAGATGGTGTAGTCGTACTCTTGAGTGTCGTAATCGCCCGGTATCCAGTATGCGATATGGTTGCCTGCCATGGCAAATTGGGAATGTTCTTCCTTGATAACGAAGTAGTTCAGTGATTTCTGTTGCGGAAATTCATAACGGAATCCCAAACCATCATTGAACAGGCGGAAGCGAACAACGATGGAACGGTCGTTCATTGGCTGAAACAGAATGACTGCCAGTTCGTTATACTGATTGCGGATTTCCTTTTCTTCTCCCCAGACTGGTTGCCAGGTTTCGTCAAAGGTAGTCGTTTGCGCATCTTTCAGCTTGAAGCCATTATAAAGATTGGATTTAGAATCGAGCTTGGTGAGGTCTCTGCGGTCTACCCAGTCAAAGTCGGTTCTGGTATTATCTTCTTTTTTCAATTCCAGTCCGAGAGTGCTCGGCTTAATTACCACCTTGCCTTTGTAAGTCAAGTCGTAGGTTGGTGCGCCTTCTTTGTTAACCTGAAAGGTCAGAACCAGATTGCCATCCGGTGAGGTCAGTTTCTGTTGTGCATTCGCAATGAATGAGATGCAAAGGAATGCGATGATCGAAAAAAACTTTTTCTTTTTCATTCTATTTATGGTATTAAATTGTAAGCTAACCGATATTTCTATTCCTGTTTGTTTCGGATATTGCAAATGTAGCAACCACCTTCACTTTTTTGCTTGATTAGAATAAAAATACAAGTTTGTATAAATGCTAGTATCTTGTTTTATAATTGTTTATCTATCTGATTTCATTGGATAAATATAAGTCGTAGTGAACTTGCTTAGAAGGCTAAAAGGTATATCCCACGGCTTGGAAGTGTTAATTCATTTCTTAATTCAATCTTTTTGTCTGTGAGCAAATCATGAGCAGACGAGGTGGAGAGTATTTCCTGATAAGGATGTAAGTCAATAGTCTGTTCCCGGTCGTTTCCATTCAGAAAGACAACGACTGATTGGTTACCGTATTTGCGTTCATAAACATAAATGCCTTTATTGGGTGCGAAATGTTTTAGTTTGCCTTTGGCGATGACTTCATTTCCTTTTCTCCATTGGAGCAGTTTTTGCATAAAAGAGAAGGCTTCATTTTGTTGCGGAGTACGGTTGGTTGCTTCAAAACAGTTTTTGGCGTCATTCTGCCAACCTCCCGGAAAGTCACATCGGAGTAATCCGTCTCCATTTGCTTTGTCGGCTGCCATCAGGATTTCAGTTCCATAATATATTTGTGGAATTCCACGGGTAGTCAGTAAGAATGTCAAGGCTTGTTTATATCGGTTCAGGTTCTTGGTATCTTCCTCCGAACGGTAGAAACGGGAAGTATCGTGATTATCGAGGAAGGTCAGCAGACTCATTGGATCGGCGTAGACAATATCCTGTGAGAGGTATTCGTAGAGTCTGAAAAGTCCTCCGTTCCATTCGGTGGTTTCTTCGTCGAAAGCTTTATTTATTTCTTCCATCAGTGGGAAATCCATGACAGTAGGAAGATAACTGTTTTTCGGATAAGCAAGTTTACTGTCTTTCTGCCAGTAGGAGATCAGTACATTGCTGCCCAGCCATGTCTCACCGACAATGTTGAATGAAGGATATTCATCATTGACCGCTTTGCACCAATGCGCCATCATTTCAAAGTCGGCGTAAGGATGTGTATCCTGGCGGATTCCGTTGATACCCGCATATTCTATCCACCAGATACTACTCTGTATCAGGTAAGTGGCTACGTGACGGTTTCGTTGGTTGAAGTCCGGCATAGTCAGTGTGAACCAACCGTCAATGGCCAGCTTTTTATCATAATCGGAAGTATAAGGGTCCATTTGGGTGGCAGTTTTGAAACTGGTCTGCATGTAGTTTCCCTCAAAGTTGAACCAATCTTTGGCAGGCATGTCTTTGAATAGATAATTGTTCGAACCGCAATGGTTGAAGATCATGTCCATGACTACCTTTAGCCCTTTAGCATTGGCTTCTTTTACGAGATTGCGAAACTCTTCATTGCTTCCGAGGCGACGGTCTACTTGATAGTAATCGGTGATGGCATATCCATGATAAGAGCCTTCCTTCATGTCATTTTCCTGAATCGGGTTAAGCCATATACTCGTAACTCCGAGGTCTGCAATATAATCCAAATGTTTCTCTATTCCTTTTAAATCACCGCCATGACGGGCGAAAGGTTCGTTGCGGTCTATGTTTGCTTCCAACATTCCGGGAATTATATCATTGGAGGGGTTGCCGTTGGCAAAGCGGTCCGGCATAATGAGATAAAGTACATCACTGGAGTTGAAGCCTTCTACTGCTGAAGCATTCTCTTTGCGCTGTTTAAGTTCGTATGGTATTTTAGTCTGTTTTTTACCTTGTTTCAGGAGAATGTCGAAGTGCTGAGGGATAGCTTTTGAAAGATCTAAATATAAGATCAGATAATTAGGATTTTCCTGTTTCACCACGTCCTGCAGGGTGATGTCATTAGAAGAAATACTTACCTCTGCGGATGATATGCCATCGCCGTATAGAAGTATTTGTAGTTCGGGATTCTTCATTCCTGCCCACCAAAAGGTAGGAGCCACTTTCTTTATATTGGTTGCGGCGAATGCTTGATGATAACCCGATAGAAGTAATAGTAAAATAGCAAATAACAAATTTCGTTTCATGGTAGCTAGATTTTTAACTGTTTGCTCGGAGAACCGATGATGCAAATGTAGGGGGATGCTGTGCACCTTTGTGAGATTAGAATGGAAATATAAACCTGTTATCTGACTATGTTGCTGATAATTAGTTGGATATTCTAATACCTTATGCCGAAAAATACAAGTGAAAATGAAAATAGTTATACCCATATTTTTCGTTTTCATTACTATATTTCTTATATTTGTAACATCTTTAAAAAGGAACCTTATGAAAAATCTAACCCTTTATATGCTATTTCTTCTTTTGCTCTTTCCTTTTTCGTTGTGTGCAATGCATACGGATAATGCGGCTGCTCTTAAAAAGCTGGATGAAGTTATAAGCAAGAAAGAGACTTTCCAGATTCGGAAAGAGAAAGAGATTAATAACTTGAAATTAGAACTTGCCCATTCTACTGATCCTGTTCGAAAATATGAATTATATGCCTCTCTTTTTGGTGCTTATTTGCATTATCAGGCAGACTCGTCCTTATATTATATTAACCGTGAGATGGAAATCCTTCCATTGTTGAACCGCCCGGAATTGGAGTATGAGATCATCATTAATCGTGCTACGGTAATGGGAGTAATGGGAATGTATATAGAAGCCATTGAACAGTTGGAGAGGATTGATCCTAAAAAATTGAATGAGTGGACTCGGTTATCTTATTATCAGACGTATCGTGCCTGCTACGGGTGGTTAGCAGATTATACGACCAATAAGAATGAAAAAGAAAAGTATTTGAAGAAAACCGATTTATATAGAGATTCCATTATTGCTGCGATGCCTCCAGAGGCAAACAAAACGATTGTTTTAGCCGAAAAATGCATAATGAACGGGAAAGCCGATGTCGCTGTGGATATGCTGAACAATGCTTTGAAAGAAATTCAGGATGAACGTCAGAAAGTATATATTTATTATACTCTTTCCGAAGCTTATAGTATGAAGAAAGATATCGAAAAAGAAGTTTACTATCTGATTCTGACTGCCATTGCGGATCTGGAAACTCCGGTGAGGGAGTATGCTTCATTGCAGAAACTCGCGCATCTGATGTATGAATCAGGAGATATTGACCGTGCCTACAAATACTTGAGTTGCTCGATGGAAGATGCTGTGGCGTGTAATGCCCGTTTGCGGTTTATTGAGGTGACGGAGTTTTTTCCGATTATCGACAAGGCGTATAAATTAAAAGAAGAAAAAGAACGTGCCGTTTCCCGCGCTATGTTGATTAGTGTCAGTTTGTTGTCTTTGTTTCTTCTGATTGCTATTTTCTATCTATATCGTTGGATGAAGAAGTTGTCTGTTATGCGGCGGAATCTTAGTCTGGCTAACAAACAAATGTCTGCGGTCAACGCGGAACTGGAGCAAACCGGAAAAATAAAAGAAGTCTATATCGCCCGCTATCTGGACAGATGTGTCAACTATCTCGACAAACTGGAAACTTATCGTCGTTCATTGGCAAAATTGGCAATGGCATCGCGTATCGAAGATTTGTTTAAAGCTATCAAGTCCGAACAGTTTATCCGGGATGAGCGGGATGAATTCTATAATGAGTTCGACAGGTCTTTTCTGAAACTTTTCCCGAACTTTATTTCAGCTTTCAATAATTTGCTGGTAGAAGAAGGAAGAGTGTATCCTAAATCCGATGAACTTCTGACAACAGAACTTCGTATCTTTGCCCTTATCCGTCTGGGAGTAGTAGACAGTAACAAGATTGCTCATTTTCTCGGTTATTCTTTGGCAACTATCTATAATTATCGTAGCCGGATGCGTAATAAAGCTGCCGGAGATAAAGATATGTTCGAGCAGAATGTAATGAACCTATAATGTTATTCACAGATAGCAATATGTTATTACTTCGTAATATACGAGCCAATAATGCTTGTGTATAAAGCAAATATCTACTTTTAGTGTTCAATAATCCACTGTGCATCTCTCTTTTTTTTCTACCTTTGTAGACAACTAATCTAAAATAAATATACTAGAAAATGAAAAAGTTAGTCTACACACTGTTCTTTGTCCTTATCTCCGTTGTAGCCAACGGGCAGGCAAAGTACGTATTCTATTTCATCGGAGATGGAATGGGAGTCAATCAAGTAAATGGTACGGAGATGTATCAGGCGGAAATTCAAAATGGTCGTATTGGAGTCGAGCCTTTGTTATTTACTCAATTTCCGGTTGCTACCGTAGCAACCACTTTCTCTGCTAAAAATTCAGTAACAGACTCTGCAGCTGCAGGTACTGCATTGGCAACAGGAAAGAAAACTTATAATGGCGCTATTTCTGTAGGAGAAGATAAAAAAGCTATTCAGACTGTCGCAGAAAAAGCAAAGAAAGCAGGAAAAAAGGTGGGCGTAACGACTTCTGTCAGTGTGGATCATGCTACTCCTGCCGCATTTTATGCACATCAACCCGATCGTAATATGAATTATGAAATTGCTCTTGATTTGCCGAAAGCCAATTTCGATTTTTATGCAGGCGGTGGTTTCTTGAAACCTACCACCACTTATGACAAGAAAGAAGCTCCGAGCATTTTCCCTATTTTTGAAGAGGCAGGATATACAGTAGCACGTGGTTACAATGACTATAAGGCAAAAGCTGCAAAAGCAGAAAAGATGATCTTGATTCAGGAAGAGGGAGCCAATCCTTCTTGTCTGCCTTATGCTATTGACCGCAAAGAGAATGATTTGACATTAGCACAAATTACGGAAAGTGCTATTGACTTTCTTACTAAAGGCAATAATAAAGGCTTTTTCCTGATGGTAGAAGGAGGTAAAATAGACTGGGCATGCCACGCTAATGACGCCGCTACTGTGTTCAACGAAGTGAAAGACATGGATAATGCCATCAAAGTAGCTTATGAATTCTATAAGAAACATCCGAAAGAAACGCTGATTGTGATTACCGCAGACCATGAAACAGGTGGTATCGTGCTCGGTACGGGAAAATATGCGTTGAACCTGAAAGCATTGCAATATCAGAAACATTCTGCTGACGGACTTTCACAACGTATCAGTGAATTGAGAAAATCAAAAGGCAATAAAGTCACTTGGGAGGACATGAAAACATTCCTCGGCGAAGAAATGGGCTTCTGGAAACAATTCCCTCTTTCTTGGGAACAGGAAAAGACGTTGCGTGATGAATTTGAGAAATCATTCGTGAAGAATAAAGTCGTATTTGCTGAAAGTATGTACTCTAAGAGCGAACCGATGGCTGCACGTGCAAAGGAAGTGATGGATGAAATCGCTATGATAGGTTGGGTAAGTGGCGGGCACTCTGCCGGTTATGTTCCTGTATTTGCTATTGGTGCAGGTTCTCAACTGTTTGGTGAGAAGATTGACAATACAGAAATTCCTAAAAGAATTGCGAAAGCTGCAGGATATAAATAATAGAACTGTATGAATATAAAAATAGCCGGAAGTCCTTGGACTCCCGGCTATTTTTATATGTTTTTGCAAATTATGCTTTCACACGTCCTACGTAAGAACCGTCACGAGTATCGATTTCGATTGTTTCACCCTCGCTGATGAACAAAGGAACACGTACTGTTGCACCTGATTCCACAGTTGCAGGTTTCAGTGTGTTAGTAGCTGTATCACCTTTCATGCCCGGTTCTGTATAAGTCACCTTCATCTGAACCTTGATCGGCATGTCTGCATAAAGTACAGTTTCAGTAGAAGCATCAGAAACAACTTCCAATACTGAACCTTCGAGCAGGAAGTCAACACCATTAATCAGATCGTGAGCGATAGGATGTTGATCGAATGTTTCCTGGTTCATAAAGATATAATCTTCTCCTTCTTTATACAAAAATTGGTATGGACGACGTTCTACACGTACATCTTCCAACTTTTCACCGATGTTGAAACGGCGTTCGAGAACGTATCCGCTAACTACATCTTTCAATTTAGTACGCATAAAAGTGTTACCTTTACCTGGTTTTACATGCAGGAATTCTACACAGAAATAGAGCTTTCCGTCCATACGGATACAAGTTCCGTTTTTGATGTCTTGAGCATTAATCATACTGCTATTTTTCTTATTATATTATTGTTATTTAATTGTTTTCGCAGGAATTCGACTGCAAAAGTAATCTAAATCGGTAAAAAACACAAAAACTTTTGAGCAAAAATGAGTTATCTCTTGGTTAATTTAAAAAAAGTGCCTATTTTTGCAGCCCGATTACGTAGAATAATAACATAAAAACAAGATACAGTAATGAAAAGAACATTTCAACCCTCTAACAGAAAGAGAAAGAACAAACACGGTTTCCGTGAGAGAATGGCATCGGCTAATGGTCGTAGAGTATTAGCTGCTCGTCGTGCGAAAGGCAGAAAGAAACTGACTGTTTCTGATGAGTACAACGGACAAAAGTGATAATCACTTGTCATCAGGAAACAAAAAAGGCGGAGAATTTAATCTTCGCCTTTTTTGTTTCTCTGTTTTTCAAGGGGATAGTATGTTAAAAAGCGGTATTGTTTGCTCTTATTTATGACTTTTTGCTTTTCTTTGTGAGATTAAATAAAACTCATAAACGAACATACGCGATGGTAGAGTATATCCGGGACATGAAACCCCGTATCATTATAATAAGGTTGTTGAAATCTATAGGAGTGGGGATTATAGTTGCAGCAATTCTGGCGATGATAAGCGTCTTTGCATAATAGGTAGGGACATTTTTCATCGCCTACTTTTTAAAAGTTCAACTATTTTGTCGTATCTTTGGCGCATATTAACAGCAATGCGTATGACTATTAAAGAATTCTTTTCTTTTAAAACCAATAAATATTTCTGGGTGAATATTATCGCCATGATTGTGGTGATGGTAGTGATGATATTTGGTGTGTTGAAATGGCTTGATATACATACACATCATGGTGAAAGCGTGGTAGTTCCCGATGTGAAGGGAATGACAGTGGAAGAAGCTACGAAGATGTTCCGGAATCACGGTTTGGTATATGTGATTTCTGATACCAAATATGTCAAAGATAAAGCAGCGGGTATCATTCTTGAACTGAAACCGGGAGCCGGTGAAAAAGTGAAGGAAGGACGTACAGTATACCTGACAGTCAATACCCTGGATGTCCCTTTACGTGCCATTCCCGATGTGGCGGACAACAGCTCGCTCCGTCAGGCACAGGCTAAGTTACTGAATGCTGGTTTCAAGCTGAATCAGGTTCAATTGGTAAATGGTGAGAAAGACTGGGTGTACGGTGTGAAATATCAGGGACGTCAGTTGGCTGCCGGAGAAAAGATTCCTTTAGGGGCTTCTTTGACATTGATGGTGGGAGACGGCTCCGGTGATATGTCGGAAGAAGAGGACTCGGTCGATGTTTCCGTGGATACGGAGAAACCGGTTACGTCGGAATCATCACCTGCTCAAGATGATAGTTGGTTTTAATAGATAAATAACAGAAACGGACTCGCATGATAGAGGAAGAACTTCCGGATGAACTGGAGAATGATTTGGATGATATAGAACCTGTCGGTGACGAATCCCAGCTTTACGAACACTTCCGCGTGGTTGTAGACAAGGGACAGGCGATGGTCAGAGTCGACAAATATCTGTTCGAACGTATTGTCAATGCTTCGCGCAACCGTATTCAGAAGGCTGCCGAAGACGGATTCGTTATGGCCAATGGCAAACCGGTGAAGAGTAGCTACAAAGTGAAACCGCTGGATGTCATTACGGTGATGATGGACCGTCCCCGTTATGAAAATGAAATTATTCCTGAAAATATTCCCCTTACTATCGTTTATGAAGACCCTTATCTGATGGTTGTGAATAAACCGGCGGGATTGGTCGTGCATCCGGGACACGGAAACTATCACGGCACGCTGGTCAATGCGCTGGCCTGGCACATGAAGGATATACCGGATTATGATGCCAATGACCCGCACGTGGGACTTGTTCATCGCATCGATAAAGATACTTCAGGCTTACTGGTGATTGCCAAGACACCGGATGCCAAAACAAATCTGGGAATTCAATTTTTTAATAAGACTACCAAACGCAAATATCGTGCTTTGGTGTGGGGTGTTATGGAACAGGATGAAGGAACGATTGTCGGTAATATTGCCCGTAATCCGAGAGACCGGATGCAAATGGCGGTGATGTCCGATCCGACAGTGGGCAAACATGCCGTTACACACTACCGCGTACTGGAAAGACTGGGATACGTAACCCTTGTGGAATGTATACTTGAGACAGGACGTACTCATCAGATTCGTGTCCACATGAAACATATCGGTCATGTGTTGTTCAATGACGAACGCTATGGCGGTCATGAGATACTGAAAGGAACCCATTTTAGTAAATACAAACAGTTTGTAAATAATTGCTTTGACACTTGTCCCCGACAGGCTTTGCATGCTATGACATTGGGGTTTGTGCATCCCGTCACAGGTGAAGAGATGTATTTTACTTCCGAACTTCCGGATGACATGACCCGGCTTATCGAGAAGTGGAGAGGCTATATAAGTAATAGAGAATTAGAATGAAACGCAACATCGCTATCGTAGCAGGAGGAGATACCTCTGAAATCGTAGTTTCCCTGCGTAGCGCACAGGGTATTTATTCCTTTATTGATAAGGAAAAGTATAATTTGTATATCGTGGAGATGGAAGGCCGTCGCTGGGAAGTACAATTACCGGACGGAAACAAAGTGCCGGTGGATAGAAACGACTTTAGTTTTACGAACGGAACGGAGAAGGTTGTGTTCGACTTTGCTTATATCACCATCCACGGTACGCCGGGTGAGGATGGCAGGCTGCAAGGCTATTTTGATATGATGCGTATTCCGTATTCCTGTTGTGGAGTGTTGGCGGCTGCCATTACTTATGACAAGTTTACCTGCAATCAATATCTGAAGGCTTTTGGAGTGCGCATTGCCGAATCATTGTTGTTGCGCCAAGGACAATCGGTTTCTGACGAGGAAGTAGTGGAAAAGATTGGCCTGCCTTGTTTTATCAAGCCTAGTCTGGGAGGTTCGAGTTTCGGAGTTACGAAAGTGAAGACAAAAGAACAAATACAACCGGCCATTGTTAAAGCTTTCGGAGAAGCGGAAGAGGTGATTGTTGAAGCGTTTATGGACGGAACGGAACTGACTTGCGGCTGTTATAAGACAAAAGAGAAGTCGGTCATCTTTCCACCTACGGAAGTAGTGACGCACAATGAGTTCTTTGATTATGATGCTAAATATAATGGACAGGTAGATGAAATCACTCCTGCGCGTATCTCGGATGAATTGACCAAACGCGTACAGATGCTGACTTCAGCTATCTATGATATATTAGGTTGTTCCGGCATTATCCGTGTAGATTACATTATAACTGCCGGTGAAAAACTGAATCTTCTCGAAGTAAATACTACTCCGGGAATGACTACTACCAGTTTTATTCCCCAGCAAGTGCGTGCAGCCGGACTGGATATAAAGGATGTGATGACTGATATTATTGAAAACAAGTTTTAAGTATTAAGTATCAAGTATAAAGTATTAACCATGCGGTTTGTACGCAGTCTAATACTTTATACTTATTACTTAATACTTGAGCACATAATACTTGAGACTTATGGATCTGACAGAGTTTAATGAAATTCGTCCTTACAATGATGAGGAACTTCCTCAAATCTTTGAGGAACTGATTGCCGATCCGGCTTTTCAGAAAGCTGCTACCGGTGCTATACCGAACGTTCCATTTGAACTTCTGGCGCAAAAAATGCGTGCCTGTAAGACTAAGCTTGATTTTCAGGAGGCATTTTGTTATGGCATTTTGTGGAAGATAGCGGCAGATCATACTGCCGGACTGACACTGGATCATACCGCCATACCGGATAAAAGTAAAGCTTATACGTATATATCGAATCATAGAGATATTATTCTTGATTCGGGCTTTCTCTCTATTTTGTTGATTGACCAGGGAATGGATACGGTAGAAATTGCGATTGGCGACAATTTGCTTATTTATCCCTGGATTAAGAAACTGGTGCGTGTCAATAAATCATTTATTGTACAGCGGGCGTTGACCATGCGGCAAATGTTGGAATCTTCAGCGCGTATGTCCCGTTATATGCATTACACCATTTCAGAGAAGAATCAGTCTATTTGGATTGCGCAGCGTGAAGGACGTGCAAAAGATTCGAATGACCGTACACAAGACAGTGTATTGAAAATGTTGGCAATGGGAGGTGAAGGCGATTTGATAGACCGCCTGATGGAAATGAATATTGCTCCGCTTGCTATTTCATACGAATATGATCCGTGTGATTTTCTGAAAGCGCAAGAGTTTCAGCTGAAGAGAGACATCGAAGGATATAAAAAGACGACACAGGACGATTTGATTAATATGCAGACAGGTCTTTTCGGATATAAAGGCAGGGTACATTTTCAGGTTGCTCCTTGTTTGAATGATGACTTGCAAAGCTTGGACCGTTCGTTGCCGAAACCGGATTTGTTTGCCCGAATTTCTGCTTGTCTTGATCGCCGCATCCATCGTAATTACCGGATATATCCGGGAAATTATGTGGCGTATGATTGGCTGAATGGCACAACGGAATTCGTGTCCAATTACACGGAAGAAGAGAAACAGCAGTTTATGAACTATATTGAACAACAATTGGCAAAGATCAAGATTCCGAATAAGGATGAAGACTTTTTGCGTGAGAAGTTGTTATTAATGTATTCCAATCCGTTAGTTAATTATTTAGCAGCTTGCCGATGAAAAGAAGAAAATTACATGTTGTTTGGTTGTGGGGATTGCTTTTCCTGATGACTGCCTGTGGAGATGATGACTATTATTATCCTTCGGTGAAACTGGAATTTGTGACTGTAGAGGCCGGAGAAGACGGTCGTATACAAACGCTTATTCCTGATAAGGGAGAAGTCTTGACTGTTTCGGAAGACCGTACGGGTTCTACTATCTCTCCAAACACTTCCAGACGTGTGATGAGTAACTATGAGGTGCTTTCCGGTGAGAACACTGCTACTATATATTCTTTGCAATCGCTCATAACGCCGGTACCTAAACCGGAAGATGATCCGGTTTACAAGGACGGTATAAAGCTGGATCCGGTAGAGATGGTCAGTATCTGGCTCGGAAGGGATTATCTGAATATGATTTTGAATCTCAAGGTCAGTACGGGCAAGGGACATACTTTCGGCATAGTGGAAGATGTGTCCGAACTTAAAACAAATGGCATTGTGAATATGTTATTATATCATGATGCGAACAGTGATGGAGAATACTATAATCGGCGTGCTTACATTTCTGTTCCTTTGGCGCAATATATAGATGAAGAGAATCCGGGTCGGACGATAAAGATTAAATTTAAATATTATACGTACGATAAGGATGGCTCTCCGATAGAATCTGATAAGTACTGTGATCCTGGGTTTGACTATACTCCGGGACAGAATTGAATAATGGAGTGTATATGTTTAAATTGAATCAATTAATCGTGGGAATATTTTTATTTCTCTCTTCCCTTTTCTCTTGTCAGCAGAAAGGGGATTTTCAATCAATGAATGTAGAGGAGTTTGATTCTCTTATTCAGAATGAGGATATACAACGTCTGGATGTTCGTACACTTGCGGAATATTCGGAGGGGCATATCACGAAGACGATCAACATCAATGTGATGGATGACTCTTTTGCTTCAATGGCTGATTCTTTGTTGCAAAAAGACAAACCGGTGGCTGTATATTGTCGCAGTGGAAAACGAAGCAAGAAGGCTGCGGCAATTTTGAGCGAGAAGGGATATAAAGTCTTTGAGCTTGATAAGGGATTTAATTCCTGGCAGGAAGCAGGTAAAGAAATAGAGAAATAAAGTGCTGATTTATCAGCACTTTATTTTTTGGGGTTATTTCAGTCCTTCCAATAACCTTTTCAGAACGACAGTTGCCGAGATTTCACGGTTGGCAGCTTCCGGAATCACAATAGATTGCGGACTTTCAATGACATCGTCTGTCACAATCATATTTCTACGAACCGGAAGACAATGCATGAAATAAGCATTGTTGGTAACTGCCATTTGGCGGTCGCTGACAGTCCAATCACGATCTTTGCTTAATATCTGTCCATAGTTGTCGCCAGAATAAGCAGCCCAGTTCTTGGCATATATGAAGTCGGCTCCTTCGAAGGCCTTCATCTGGTCATATTCTACTTTTGCATTACCTACAAATTGCGGATCAAGCTCATAACCTTCGGGATGAGTGATGACAAATTCGTAATCCGTTGCATTCATCCATTCAGCAAAGGAATTAGGAACAGCCTGTGGCAATGGACGTGGATGAGGAGCCCAGGTCATAACTACTTTGGGACGTACTGTTTTCTTGTATTCCTCGATGGTAATCAGGTCGGCAAAGCTCTGCAATGGGTGGCGTGTTGCCGCTTCCATCGAAAAGACAGGACGTCCGGAGTATTGGATGAATTGATTGATAATAGTTTCCTGATAGTCAAAGTCACGGTCTTCAAAACGGGCAAAAGAGCGTACTCCAATGATATCACAATAGCATCCCATAACCGGAATGGCTTCTAATATATGTTCCGGTTTATCACCATCCATAATTACGCCACGTTCAGTTTCCAATTTCCATGCACCTTGATTGATATCCAGTACCATTACATTCATTCCCAAATTGATGGCAGCTTTCTGTGTGCTGAGGCGGGTACGTAAACTAGAGTTGAAGAAGATCATCATTAAAGTCTTGTTTCGTCCCAGTTCTACATATTTGAAGCGCTCTTTTTTGATTTCGAATGCTTCTGCAAGGGCTGATTTTAAATCGCCAATGTCCTGTACACAAGTAAATTTCTTCATATCATTTATTTTTTAATTTTTAATTAGCTTCGCTCAAAACCTTGTTTGATTTTTAACATATAGGTATAGTCTCAATTTCTTCTCGTTTGTCCATCTCCTTCAATGACCCATTTGTAAGAAGTGATTTCCTCCAGTCCCATCGGACCGCGTGCGTGTAGCTTTTGCGTGCTGATTCCGATTTCGGCTCCTAATCCGAATTGTGCCCCGTCAGTGAAAGCGGTAGACACATTGGTGTATACGCAAGCTGCGTCCACGATTCTGGTGAATAAAGCTGCACGTTCCCCGTTCTCGGTAACAATACACTCGCTATGTTTAGAACTGTTTTCCTGAATATGTCCTAAGGCATCTTCGAAGCTCTTTACAGTCTTGACAGCCATTTTATAATCCAGAAACTCCGTGCCGAAGCTTTCTGCTTTTGCATGTTCCAGGAGCTCGGCAGGATAGCGGCCTTCCAATGCCTGGTAAGCTTGCGGATCAGCATAAATAATGACATGGCTGTCTTTTAGTTTCTCGCAAATCAGAGGGAGGTCGGCCAGTCTCTTCTCATGTATAATGGTGCAGTCCAATGCATTACATACGCTAACTCTACGTGTCTTTGCATTATGAATAATGTCTGCTCCCTTGTTTGTATCCCCAAATTCATCGAAGTAAGTGTGACAGATACCTGCTCCTGTTTCAATGACAGGAATCCTTGCATTCTCGCGTACGAAATGAATAAGACTGCTGCTGCCTCTGGGGATAATCAAGTCTACGTAGCCCACAGCATTCAGTAACGCTGCCGTAGCCTCTCTATCAGCTGGAAGTAATTCTACAATGTGCGGATTGATTTTGAACTTCTTCAATACTTTGTGAATCACACTGATGATGGCCCGGTTGGAACAATCGGCGTCACTTCCTCCTTTCAATATGCAGGCATTTCCGCTCTTCAGACAAAGGGAGAAAACATCAAAGCTAACATTAGGGCGTGCTTCATAAATGATTCCTATGACTCCGAAAGGAACGCTGACTTTCGTCAACTTCATTCCATTGGGACGAACACTCTCTTTCAACACTTTACCCAAAGGAGAGGGGAGTGTTGCTACATTGCGTGTATCTGCGGCAATACCTTTCAAACGTTCTTCCGTCAGTTTCAACCGATCGTACTTCGGATCATTTTTGTCCATCCGTGCGAGGTCTTTTTCGTTCTCTGAAAGAATGAAAGGTGTTTCTGCAATTGCTGCGTCAGCTACTGCATTTAAAATCTGATTGATGACATTATCATTCAGCAGGGCTAATTCCCGACTTGCTACTTGTACAGCGGCAAAGGTCTCGTTTAAATTTGTAGTCATTTGCTCCTTTTTTGCATTAAATGGAAAGATAAACTATGCAAATATAGTGAATGATGTGAATAAAACTTGTTGAAAATAGAAATAAATGTTGCTCTTTACTTATTCACTGGTTTTTTTACAAGATTAATACTAAAAAAATACGAGACTCAATTCTGAATCTCGTATTTTTCATTTATGCACTATATTGGTATAGTGCTTGTTATTCGAACTCCTATTTGGCATTATCTCATTGCCATGGAATGTCTTGTTCAATATCTTCTCCCATTTCTCCTGATTCGACTTCAATTCCTATGTCACTAGGTGTTCCTATATGTTCAATATTGGTTAGTGCGATAGAATGGGTATAGTTTCTCTTGAATGTGATACTGCTACTGATGATTGTCTTTTCTTCTGCTCCTGGAGTCTCTTCCCAAAATACTTCCACTTTTACATTCTCTGTTAAATGTTGATTATCACCAGTAGGTATATTGGCAGTGAGATTTCTCATGCTGACCATTTTTAATTCAGATTCAACAGTCTTATGAATATCTGCATTAGCATTCAAATAGATGCTTGGTGCGTCTTCAAGTTTTATTCTAAGACGTCCTTTCTCTAAACCTGTTTGTTTGAATTTTACTCCGAAAAAACGGCGATAGAGCATGATGTGATTTTGCATGCCATCTGTCACTTCCACTTTATCGTTTAATCCATGATAACGTTCGATGAACGGGCGGTTGCAGGCGTCTTGTGATCCGTTTCTCGTTTGTATTCTCGGGTTTTCAATGTTGTATAAGAATTTGATTCCATCTGCTTGTTCGGCAGTCAGGAATTTGTTCAGGCATTCCCCTTTGATTTTTCCGCTACGTTCCAAATCGAAAGGGGCTCCGAAGAAGCCTTTTTCGTCTTTTATGATTGAGTCCTTTGCATTTGCAATCATAGAGCAAGAGATGCGGTAAGTGTATCCATCAATAACTTTTATTTTTAGGTTATTGGGATCTTTCGCCTTGTCTAACTGGAAAATACCATAAGCGTATGGTTTTGAAGATGGATTCTGTCCCTCTTTGGGTGTCATGGTAATGGCGATTCCCACTAATGTTTCACTTTCATTAATTTTGGTTGGAGTTGTAGCACGTGCCATGGGCAGTTCGGTTGAGAGGTAGTCTCCGTCCAGTTGTAAGTTAAGTTCGGAATACGTAGTAGGAGGTGCCTGATACAGATCTTTCTCCTTAATACATGATTGTAGAGTAAAAGCTGTGAATAGACAGCCTGCGATCATAAGATGTTTGATTTTCATATGAATCTTTTTTAGTAGTTGTTGAGTATGATAATTATTTCCCTATTTCTTGTTCTGATTCTTCCATTTCTGCTTCTTCACCAAAAGAGATAGTAGCATCCCCTATATGCTCATCTATCTTGACTATTTTGATTATGTTCTTTTTGTTTCTTTTCATTTTAATACTCTGATTGGTATATAGAGAATACCATTTCTCTTCATTGGCCGGGCGGTAGGAAATAGTGAAAGCGATTGTTTCTTCTTCCTTAAGTTTGGCCGTATAATAGTTGGATATATCGTACATAGAGATAATTCGTTCCTCCGTCCGGGATGTTCCATCTTTGGAATATAGTAGATAAAATGGAGCAACGTCCGCTGCTTTAATTTTGATGGAGTCACCCGGTGCAAGTTCGTCTGTAACGAATTGTATAGAATAATAAGCACGTTTCAATGTCATTGAAACGGAGGTATTCATATTGGGATTTGAAAAGTCCAATTGCTCACTGCCGAAAAAGCGTCTGACGGTAGGGTGAGTACTAGTACTATCGCATTTTATATGCATTTCTCCTTTGTAAATATGTTGGTGAAATGCCCCATTGATATTCAGGGGATTGATTGAAATCTTTAAATCGTTGTTGACTAACCCGTTCACCTCTTTCTGCAGAGTAGATGAAAAAGGAAGTCCATAAAGTATGCTGTCACTTTGTATTGTATAATATGGGCGGTCTTTATATCCCAGGAAGCTGCAGTCAAAGCGATACACATATCCTTCGATTAACCCGATTTCTACTCGATATGGATTATCGAAAAGGCCTGAAGCATAGGGCTGAAAAGAAGTCAGGCCTTTTCCTTTCCAAAAAACATTAACTGCATATATTCCGTCAGCCACCGTGGAGGTGGAACGGCTTAAAGGTTGTTCGGCTACTTCAAGAAAAGGAGCTATATTTAAACTGACATTAAACTTTCTGCCGACAGGAAATGACGGTGTACTGTTTACTTCAGGTTCATTCTTACTGCTCTCACAAGATATAATTGAGAATGTTAAAAATATGAGTATAAGGTTCCAATGTTTTAGTAGCATGGGGATTATATTGTTTGTTTAGAGGGCAAATATACTGCTATTAATAGTTTTTTGCAAATAAAGTCCCTGTATTTATGTTGCAGATGTCTATCTATAATACATTATATAACTGAAAATAAAAGCGCTTATCTTCACTAAAGAAGCTAATATTCTACCTGAATAAGAGCTTCATTTGGGTGCAGAAATGAGGTAAACTCATACAATTATAATTCAAAAAAACTTCCGTAAACATTCTCAACTATACTTATCCCTATGAGAAAAAATACTCATAGGGATGAGAAGAAATACTCATTACAATGAGAACTTTTTCTCATTGCAGTGAGAATATCCCCTTGCTAGAATAGGATGAAACAGTTTATTACCGTGCAGTCATGAACAAGATTCACCTCTGTGTACTCTGTGGTGAAAACCGTACAGAAACAAGCTAATTTTAGTCTAAAATCGGATAAAACAGAAATTCTTATTATTAATTATTCAATGTATAGATAGTCATAATGTACTACTGGTTTCTTTCCATGCTTGCCAATCGCTTCTTGTGCCTGTTTGGAGTCACAGTTCACTTTTCCAACGCCAACCTGGTTTCCTTGAAAGTCCATGATACGTACAATGTCATCTTTCTCAAATTCACCTTCAATATGAGTGATTCCGATGGGGAGGATACTGACAGCCTTTTCAGAGTTTAGAACTTCTGTCGCACATTCGTTGATGTGAATTTCCCCTTTGGCAAACCCTTCACTATGGGCAATCCACTTTTTGACGCTGGATACCGGTTCGTCTGATGGTATAAAACGTGTACAAAGAGTTTCTTCAGGATGCTGTAATAAATCTACCAGAATATTATCCCGCTTCCCGTTGGCAATAATCACTGTAATTCCTTCATCAGCAACTTTGCGGGCAATATTGGTTTTCGTCAACATCCCCCCCCGTCCGAAACTGGACTTAGTTGTCTGAATATAGTTGGATAAGTCTTTGCCGTGACCGATCTCCCGGATAACAGAAGAGTTTGGATCGGAAGGAGAACCATTGTAAATCCCATCAATATTACTTAGGATAATGAGTGCCTGCGTGTCCATCATCGAAGCGATGAGTCCGGACAATTCATCATTATCGGTGAACATCAGCTCACTGACGGAAATCGTATCGTTTTCGTTGACAATAGGAATGACATTATTTTCAAGCATTACCGTCATGCAATTTTTCTGATTCAGATAATGGCGGCGAGTTCCAAAACTTTCCTTCGTTGTCAGTACCTGGCCGACAGGTATATTGTGCTCACGGAAAAGTTCGTAGTAACGGTTGATTAGTTTGGCCTGACCCACAGCAGAAAATAATTGGCGCTGATCTACACTATCGAGTTTTTTCTGCGGATGCACTTCACTGCGTCCGGAAGCAACAGCTCCCGAAGAAATCAAAATGATTTCTACCCCGGACTTATGTAATTCCGCTATCTGGTCAACAAGTGCCGACATACGGGTAACGTCCAGCGTTCCGTCGCGGCGTGTCAATACATTGCTTCCTACTTTTACTGCGATTCGTGTAAATTCCTGTTTCATCCTTACTAACGATTTGAAAGCACAAATATAGAGCTTTTTGCCGATATGCTACCTAAACAGGCTAAAAAGAATTATCTTTGCAGCCAGATAGAGAAAAGATAAACAATGAAACATACAAATCCACAAGTAGAACAGATGACCTCCTTCATCGTAATGGATGTGTTGGAGAGGGCAAACGAATTACAGAAACAAGGTGTTGATATTATTCATTTGGAAGTTGGTGAACCCGATTTTGATGTACCGTCTTGTGTGTCGGAAGCAGCAAAAGCGGCTTATGATCGTCATCTTACTCACTATACACATTCTTTGGGGGACCCGGAACTCCGGCGGGAAATTGCTGCTTTTTATCTACGGGAATATGGAGTGACGGTAGATCCGGATTGCATTGTGGTGACTTCCGGCTCTTCTCCATCCATTCTTCTTGCGTTGATGTTGCTCTGTAATACGGATAGTGAAGTGATTCTTTCCAATCCGGGATACGCTTGTTACCGTAATTTTGTGTTGGCTACCCAGGCTAAACCCGTTTTGGTTCCTTTGTCTAAAGAATATCTGCAATACGACATAGAAGCTATTCGTAAATGTGTGAATCCACATACAGCGGCTATCTTTATTAATTCTCCGATGAATCCGACCGGAATGTTGCTGGATGAAAAATTCTTGAGAGAAGTGGCAGCACTGGGAGTTCCTGTTATTTCGGATGAGATTTATCATGGACTTGTCTATGAAGGACGTGCGCACAGCATTCTTGAATATACCGATCAGGCTTTTGTCCTGAACGGATTTTCTAAACGTTTTGCGATGACAGGTCTTCGGCTGGGTTATTTGATTGCACCTAAATCTTGTATGCGTTCTTTGCAGAAGTTGCAGCAAAATCTATTTATTTGTGCGTCCAGCGTTGCCCAACAGGCTGGGATTGCTGCATTGCGGCAGGCTGATTCGGATGTGGAACGGATGAAACAGATTTATGATGAGCGTCGCCGGTACATGATTACTCGTCTTCGGGAAATGGGGTTTGAGATTAAAGTAGAACCTCAAGGAGCATTTTACATTTTTGCCAACGCACACAAATTTACTACCGACTCTTATCGCTTTGCATTCGATGTACTCGAACATGCGCATGTCGGCATTACTCCCGGGGTGGACTTTGGTACGGGAGGTGAAGGATATGTACGCTTCTCCTATGCAAACTCATTGGAGAATATCAAAGAAGGACTGGACCGTATCAATCGCTACCTTTCTCGTCTCGGCTTCTGATTAGCTCGGTGGCTGCTTCGTATTCTTCCTCTGTCACGAGGACGGATACGGAAGGAGCGATATAGGGTGCTAATGTCCCCATAATTCCATCTTTGATTACACAACGGATATTATTGCTTTCTAATAACCCTTTAATGATCTCGGCTTCCCAGGGGGATCCGGAGAATACTTCTATTGCCTTGCTATAATCTTCTTCTTTCATGATCTTACTTATTAGGGGTTGTTATCTACAAATATAACAAAAAAGAGAGAGAAATGGTTATTTATTTTCTTAAAAATTATTCGAGTGTGATATGTTTTACGCTAATCTGCTGTTTCAGGAAAGTAGAGGCCGATTCTGAAAACTTTTCTTCCGCTTCGGTCGTGTAAAACTGGCAGTTGCCATTCTTGGTACATTTGGCATCCATTTCGGGATGTCTTTTCAGATAGTCTTTCAGGCTTTCTGCAACATACTCTCCTTGTGCAATTACACTGATATGATCCGGGATGTATTGCCGGATTTTAGGTAGGAGTATAGGGAAATGGGTACATCCGAGGATGACAGTATCTATTTGAGGATCCTTTGACAGTAATTGGTCGATGTACTTCCGGATAAAATAGTCTGCTCCTTCGTCTTGTGATTCGTTATTCTCAACTAAGGATACCCACATCGGACATGCTGTCCCGCTAACCTGAATTTCAGGAAATAGTTTATGTATTTCTAATGGATACGATTCGGATTTGATGGTGCCTGCTGTTGCCAGTACGCCGATATGCTGATTCTTGCTAATCTCTCCAACACATTCTACAGTGGGGCGGATGACTCCGAGCACACGGCGGGCAGGATCGATTTGGGGTAAATCATTCATCTGAATGCTGCGCAAGGCTTTGGCGGAAGCAGTATTGCAAGCTAATATAACCAGATGGCATCCCATATCAAACAGTTTGTTGACGGCTTGCCGGGTAAATTCGTATACGACTTCGAAAGAACGTGTCCCATAGGGGGCACGTGCATTATCTCCCAAATAGATATAATCATATTCCGGTAATACTTCTCTAATCTTGTCTAAGATGGTCAGACCTCCGTATCCGGAGTCGAATACTCCGATAGGTCCGGGCGTATGGGATAGATGTTGCTTCATGACACACTTGATTTATATACGCAAATGTACACCAAAAAAAGGGAAAGAGAAAGAAGATGATCCTTCTTTCTCTTTCCCTTTTGGTATTTCTTTATTCTTGGTCAGCTCTTATTTGATACCAAGATTTGCTTTTACCTTGCTAGTCAAGTTGATGCTCTGTGATTCGTTTACATAAGGAATCGAAGTTCTTGCCAGGTCGAAGATATAGATCACACCTTCAGCAGCACCTACTGCTTTGATAGCATTGTCCAACTTCTGGTAGATAGGAGCCATGGCATCATTTTGTGCTTTCGCCATTTGCTGTTGAGCATCTTGTTGGAATTGCTCTTGTCTTTGCATCATATCTTGCAATTCTTTTTGTCTTCTTTCAGCGATGTTAGGAGGAAGAGAATCCTTAGCGATAGCTTGTTGGAATTCCTGATATTTCTTGTTGAATTCTTCCTGCGTTCTCTGTAGTTCGGCAGTAAGTTGTTTTTCTAAAGTCTGAATATCATTTTGAGCTTTGGTGAATTCCGGCATCACAGTGATGATTTCCTGTGCATTAATGTGGCCGAATTTCAGGTTCTGTGCAAATACACCCATTGGGAGTGCAAGCAACATTACAAGTGCAATTTTTTTTAGCATAGTTCTATAATTTATTTGAATGATTTTTAGTTATTTCCAGCTGCAAATGTATGAAATTAATTTGAATATCCTAATTTTCTTAGGATTTCATCACTAATATCTATGCGTGGATTTGCAAATATTATACCTGTAGCAGAGGCTCTGTCAATTACCATATCATATCCATGTTGCTGTGATATAGCTTTCACTGCTTCATAAATATCATCCTGAATCGGAGTAATCAACTTGTCTCTCATCTTGGCTAATTCGCCTTCCGGACCGAAGTAGTTACGCTTCAGCTCGGCTGCTTCTTTTTCCTTCGCTACGATTGCATCTTCTGTCTTTGTTTTTTGTGCGGCAGAAAGAGTGGAAGATTTTGCCTGGTAATCCTGGAACATCTTCTGTGCTTCTTTAGCCAGAGCTTCTACTTCACTCTGGTATTTCTTCGTAGCTTCTTGCATTTGCTCATTAGCGCTTTGAGCTGCCGGAATATTCTTCATAATATATTCCGTATCGATCAGTGCAAATTTCTGTGCATTTGCTGCCATGCTGACAGCAAATAGCATCATGATTAATAGAACAGACTTTCTCATAACGTTTAGTTTTTGATGATACATTAGAATTCTTGTCCTAAGATAAAGTGGAACTGGCTTCCTCCATATTGTTTAGAACCAAATACTTTGTCGAAACCGTAACCCCAGTCAATACCCATCATACCAATCATCGGAAGGAAGATACGAACACCGACACCGGCAGAACGTTTCAACTCGAATGGATTGAATTTCTTGATATCATGCCATGCGTTACCTGCTTCAAGGAAACCTAACACATAAATGTTAGTACTTGTTTCCAGCATCAACGGATATCTCAATTCGATACCGAGACGTGCATAGGCATAACCTTCAGAACCGTATGGTGTTAATGAGCTGTTTTCGTAACCACGCAAAGCGATACTTTCAGTTGCATAAGTTGAATAACCGGTCATACCGTCACCACCTACGTCGAATGTACCGAACGGAGATTTCTTGTATTGGTTATAGTGACCTAACAGACCGAATTCCGTACGTGTCATTAATACCAGACATTTAGGATGAGCAACCGGATCCATCAGCGGAGTATATGTTTTGCCTTTGAATTTCCATTTGTGGTATTCTATCCATTTATGAAGTTTATTCATGTTGTCCTGGGTAATGCTACCTGTTTCAGGGTTGCTGTAATATCCCTTATAGTCTTTACCGTCCATCAACGAGTAAGGCGGTGTGAACTGAACTGACAGTGAGAAATCTGAACCCGAACGAGGGAAGATTGGGTTGTCAATAGAGTTACGAGCCAAAGTCAATGAAATGCTAAGGTCATTACATTTACCGTTGGTGACCGGGAAGTATTGCCAGTCGCTCAAGTTATAACGTTGGTAAGCTAATTCTGCAGAAAGAGTGAAATAGTCATCCGGCCATTTCAGACGTTTACCCCAACCTACGGAAAGTCCCCACATCTTGATAGACTTATCAGGGTCATAATAGTTTTCGTAGTTGTTATAGTTACCATAGTTGTACATACCATAACCACCGTAGCCACTATACATACTGTTGTAGTAGTTGTTGAAGTAGCTGGAGTTGTAGTAACGGCTACTGATATCTGTCTGTACAGAGAAGAATGCCGATACAGAGAATGAATTCGGACGTTTACCGCCAAACCATGGATCGAAGAATGAAATACTGTATGATTGGTAGTATTTAGCGTTCGTCTGTCCGCTGATAGTCAATGTCTGACCATCACCTTGAGGAAGTATACCACGGTAGTTTTCACCCGGGTGCAACAAGTTGGCTACAGAGAAGTTGGTAAACTTCAAGCTCAACTTACCGATAATACCCGTCTGTCCCCAACCTGCAGAGAATTCCACCTGGTCGTTAGCTTTGGAAGTCAAAGGCAAACCTATGTCAACAGTTCCGTTCATCGGATCCGGTTGAATATCTGGTTGCAGTTTTTCCGGGTCAAAGTGTCCCATCTGCTGAATTTCACGCAAAGAACGCATCAAGTCTTCTTTGCTGAACAATTGTCCCGGACGAATACGAAGTTCACGGCGAACGACGTTTTCATACAAACGGTCATTACCACTGATCTTGATCTTATTGATAGTAGCCTGACGGCCTTCATAGATTCTCATTTCGAGGTCGATAGAGTCGCCAACGATATTTACTTCTACCGGGTCGAGGTTATAGAACAGGTAACCGTTGTTGTAATATAAGTTACCGATAGCGTCATCATCTGTAGAAACACGTTCGTTCAATAACTTCTGGTTGTATACGTCACCTTTCTTCATGCGGAGCAGGAAGTTCAACTGTTCTGACGGATAGAGAGTGTTACCTACCCATGTAACGTTACGCAGATAATATTTTTGTCCCTCGTCTATATTCAAATAAACGTTTACAGTCTTTTCGTCATACTGTGAAACGCTGTCTTTTACAATCATTGCATCACGGTATCCCAACTCATTATATTTGTCGATAATCAGTTGCTTGTCTGCCTCGAAGTTCTCCGGCACGAATTTCTTGGTGCGGAACAGGTTACGAAGTTTACCTTTCTCATTGGTTTTCTTCATAACTTTCTTCAGCTTGGAAGTCTTGATCGCATGATTACCAACGATTTGGATTTCGTGTACTTTGATTTTTTCTTTCTTGTCGATATCAATGTCGACGATCACCTGATTTTCGCTGGATGGATCGTCTTTCTGCGAGATGATTACTTCTGCATTTTTGAATCCCTTATCGTCGAAGTAACGTTTGATTAATGTCTTGGCACGGTCTACGGTATTCGGAGTAATCTGCATACCTTTTACCATTCCCAGCTTGCTTTCAAGATCGGTACGTTCCGACTTCTTCACACCATGATAGCGTACATCTGCGATACGCGGGCGTTGTGTCAGACTGATTTTTAACCAGATTTTGTCACCTTCAATTTTCTCGGCTGTGATTTGTACATTTGAGAACAAGCCATGACGCCAATAACGTTTGATTGCTCCAGTAATTTCGTCACCCGGCACAGTAATTGTCTGTCCTACCGATAGTCCGGATAGTCCAATCAATACATAGTCTTCATAATTCTTTACGCCTTCGACTTTAATATCTGCTATCTCATACTTTTTGGGTGTTCCGGAGTATAAGATGACAGGTTTCGAGTCTTCATCAGTGTTAGCATTTTGCGCAATGCCTGTTGTCGCAAAGCAGCACAGGCAGACAAACGTTATGAATATAAAGGAAATACGATAATGCATTTATGTTATAATTTGATGTTTCGAGTTATATTAGCTGATCTGTTCACTGGTTTTGCCGAATCGGCGTTCCCTTTGTTGATATTCCCAAATGGCCTTGTAGAGTTCTTCTTTATCGAAGTCGGGCCAAAAGGTGTCACAAAAATAAAGCTCCGAATAAGCGCATTGCCATAGAAGGTAATTGCTTAGCCGGATTTCTCCTCCCGTGCGGATCAGTAGATCCGGATCGGGCATAAATTTAGTATCCAGATGAGATGAGATACATTCATCCGTTATCTGTTCGGGAGACATTTCTCCTGCTTTTATCAGTGTTGCTATTTGCCGTACAGCTTCGGTTATTTCCCAACGGGATGAGTAACTAAGAGCTAGTACCATATACATTCCACTATTCTTGGATGTGCGTTTTATACATGATGTCAAACTTTTCTGAACTTCAACAGGCAACTTCTTGAAATCACCGATTACGTTGAAGCGAATATTGTTCTTCATCAGTGTCTCTTCTTCAATAGATTCTAGCAATAGATTCATCAAAGCCGCTATCTCGTCTTGCGGCCGATTCCAGTTCTCGGTTGAGAAGGTATAAAGTGTCAGGTACTTAATCCCCAGTCTGGCAGCATCTTCAGTAATCTTCTGTACCGTTTCTGCGCCAGCACGGTGACCGTAAGTACGTTCTTCCCCTCGTTGTTTTGCCCATCGTCCGTTCCCATCCATAATGATGGCTACGTGTTGTGGTATCCGAGTTTTGTCTATTTGTTCTATATAGGACATCTTCTTATTTTAAACGTATACGTTTTTATTTCCCGGCATGTTCCGGATCTTTATCAAACCATAGCTGATTCAAGCGACCACGCCATACTTCTGAATTATGACTATATGGGCGTTTTACTGTGGTAGTAGCTCGTGAGCTGTCTTCTTTTTCTACTTCTTCATCAAAGCTAACATTGTCGTCTTTGCCGAATATGAATACTAAATAATTATTGGCTCTGTTCTGGGCATCTTTTTCTGTGTCCACTACCATGGAAAAGTTCTTTCTGCCTCTAAATTCGGGGAACTTAATAGGATCATATCCAGTGTTCTCTTTAGACCAATTTTGATGAGGGAATGAGAACTTTTTATTAGCTTTTTCCCAATCACGTCCTGACGGTGAAGTATAGAATGCTTCAAATCCGTCTCCAAATAGATAAAATTGAGAATTATAATGAATAATAATAGGGTTTTTTAGTTCCGGGCAATATCTATAGGTTGAACCGGCAGGGAGATCTCCCCATCCGCTTACTATAATATTTTCTTTAATAGGGGTATCATTGTCGTCCAAAACTGGCTCTCTGTTCTCATTCAATTTGTTGACCTCTTGAGATTCTTCAGAATACATCCATGCGACAGCTATCGCAATGTCAGTGCCATCATTTGAAAGAGTGGTAGATTTTTCCGCTTCACCAATTAATAGCACACCTTGAGTTCCATTCCTATTCTCATAATTGGTATATGAGGTGATTTTACTTGGAAATTTTTTTCTGGTTTCTCCATCAAGATATTTTTTGTTGTTGTCATATAGAGCGTATTCCTCATTTACTCCATCAGTACTGGTTGTGAAAATATACTTATTATCATTAACTTTTTTGATATAACTAATCCTTGTATTCTTTTCAGAGTCAAAATTCTCTTTGATAGGCGCTAAGAACAGTTCAATATTGGTTAAAGAAGTTAGCGCACTCCAATTAATACCATCTTCTGATGTATAGGCGTATACAGTATTGTTATTATCTTTAAACGTTGCATACAACATATCTTTGAATTCGATGATAGAGGTGGGTAATGTTTTTATAGAATTCTCTATTCCTACTATCGAATTAGGAGACCAATTGTTTAAACCACTAACTGTGTTCTTGTATACTTTAAGTCCTGATGTCGTTTCTGTATATGTTAAGACATTAGACCCTAAAATAATGGATCTTTGAAGACCAATTATATTATTGTCGCCAGCTCCTTCTATATACTCCCATCTCAACGAATCCGGATCATGCTGATGCACATTTACCTTAATAGTATATTCCTTAGTTTGATTAGGAGATATTCCCGCTAAGGCTTCTGTCGACCATACCTTTATCTTAAGTGGATTCCGAAGATCGATCGAATCATTGATGTTTAAGACGGAATCGTTTCCGCTTTTGTCCTTCATTGTAACGACGCCTGATGCCGTTGTTAATGTTTTGATTAAAATCTTGTCAATGATGGTATCGGCATGAACAGGAAGAGAGTCTTCGTTATAGATTTCACATGATAATTGGTCAATTGTGAATTTATAACTCCCAAGGCCTGCTGTGTCAAGTGCAAACGCATGTATAGTTGCATCCGGGCTATATTCGATGTTATTATCGTCATCAAGACATGACGTTATAACAAATGACACCATGAAAAAACTCGCAATGAATGATAAAAACTTTATTTTCATTTGAAAGATTGTGTTTATTTACAAGTTGCAAAAATAGAAACATTTTTTCCGATAATGAACATTACAGGTAAGTTTTATATAAAATTATAGATAATAACACTGTTTTTATCGACGTAAAACCCCCTGAATAGAACTATCTTAGCTATAATCGACGAACATAATGCCAAATTTGTCTTTCGAAGTGTTCTTCTATCGAATAACTAAAATTATCGTCCATTTGAGGTGCTTTAACACCGGAGTGTAACCGGCCGGGGCACTTTTCGATATAGGCTTCATCCCATAGCTCATTATCAATGAATGATTGCAGCAATTGCCTGCCTCCTTCCACCAATAATGATTGTATTTTTCGTTGATACAATGCTTCCATGATCTGTTTCAATGGGTTATGGTTAAAGTTGATGGTGATATATGTGATGTTCTTTTTTTCTGGCTGTTGCTTTTCAGTAAAGATTAATGTAGGCACGTTGCCATCGAATATTTGTGAATCATTAGGTAGGGATAGCGTGCGATCTAACACAACGCGTATCGGGTTGTGCCCATACCAGTTGCGTACCGTAAGTGACGGATTATCCAATAAGGCAGTTCGCCTGCCTACCATAATCGCATCCGCCTCCGCTCTTTTTTTATGCACTAGCATGGAAGTAAGAGGAGAGGAGAGGCTTACCGGTTTTCCGTCTGTACGTTCTATATCAATAAAGTGATCGGCTGATTCTGCCCATTTCAGTGTAATGAAAGGACGGTGAAGCGTATTAAAAGTGATAAAACGGCGAATCAGCGATTTACATTCTTCCTCTAATACACCGACTGTCACTTCTCGTCCGGCATCCCGTAATTTCTGAATTCCCCGTCCGGCCACTTCTGAAAAAGGGTCTTGACAACCGATAACAATGCGTGGTATCTGCTTCTCTATAATAAGATCGGCACAAGGAGGCGTTTTCCCATAGTGGGAACAAGGCTCCAGACTGACATAAATCGTAGAACGTTTCAATAATGACTCATCTTTGACAGAATGGATCGCATTAACCTCCGCATGCGCCTCGCCACAGCGAATGTGGTAACCTTCGCCGATAATTCGCCCGTCACATACGATAACGGCCCCTACCATCGGGTTTGGAGATACGTTGCATAACCCATTCTTTGCAAGCTCAATGCAACGTCTCATGTATTTTTCTTCTTCCATTTTGGTGCTCTTCGCCATATTATTCTTACTTTTGCACTCCGAAATTGTGAAAATATGAATCGTATCACCGCTTACATTCGCCAATCTTTGCAGGAAATCTATCCACCGGAGGAGGTAAAAGCCCTTTCGATGCTGATTTGTTGCGACATGTTAGGTTTAGATGCGCTCGATATTTACATGGGCAAAGATATAATTTTATCCGAATGCAAACAGCGTGAATTAGAAAACATTATATTCCGTTTACAGAAAAATGAACCTATACAGTACATTCGTGGTGTTGCGGAGTTTTGTGGAAGGAATTTTAAGGTTGCTTCCGGCGTGCTGATTCCCCGGCCGGAGACCGCGGAGCTTGTAGAACTAATAGTAGAGGAGAATCCGAATGCTCGTCGTCTATTAGATATAGGTACGGGAAGCGGATGCATTGCGATCTCTTTGGATAAAAAACTTCCGGATGCAGAAGTAGAAGCTTGGGATATTTCGGAAGAAGCATTGGCTATTGCTCGTAAAAACAATGACGCCTTGGAAGCTCGGGTGAGATTTCTACAAAGAGATGTTCTGGCCGATGACTGGGAAAAGATACCGTCTTTCGATGTTATTGTCAGCAATCCGCCTTATGTGACCGAAACGGAAAAGAACGAAATGGACGCTAATGTCCTTGATTGGGAACCGGGGCTGGCCCTGTTTGTTCCTGACGAGGATCCTTTACGGTTTTATAATCGTATAGCCCGTCTGGGAAGTGAATTGCTCTTGCCGGGTGGGAAACTTTATTTTGAAATCAACCAGGCCTATGGCCGGGAAACAGCACACATACTTGAAATGAACCAATATCGTGATGTTCGTGTTATAAAAGACATATTTGGAAAAGATAGAATAGTTACAGCTAACCGATGAGTGCACAATTAACTGATGAAGAGGCTTTGAATCGCGTAGCCTCTTACTGCTCCACTGCCGAGCATTGCCGGGCAGAAATAAATGAGAAGTTACAACGTTGGGGAATTGCCTATGATACCATTGCGCGTATTCTTGACCGACTGGAATCAGAGAAGTTTATCGATGATGAACGTTTCTGCAGAGCTTTTGTGAATGACAAGTTCCGCTTTGCCAAGTGGGGGAAAATGAAAATAGCCCAAGGGCTTTATATGAAGAAGATCCCATCTGATGTGGCATGGCGTTATCTGAACGAAATTGATGAAGAAGAATACCTTTCTATTCTGCGTGACCTGCTGGCTTCCAAACGGAAAAGTATCCATGCAGCAGACGATTATGAATTGAATGGAAAGCTGATGCGATTCGCTATGAGTCGTGGTTTTGAACTGAAAGATATTAAGCGTTGTATCGACATTCCCGATGAAGAGGAACAAATTGACTGAAAAAATAAACGGATTCTTCTTTTTATTCTCGTTCAATTTCTGTACTTTTGCGGCAAATAATTAATAGTTAGTTTAGTTATGAAAAACTTAGAGAGACTATTTGCGGAGAAACTGTTGAAGATTAAAGCTATTAAACTTCAACCCGCTAACCCTTTTACATGGGCTTCTGGATGGAAATCCCCCTTTTACTGTGACAACCGTAAAACTCTGTCCTATCCTTCTCTTCGTAATTTTGTGAAGATTGAAATTACACGTCTGATATTGGAACGATTCGGACAGGTGGATGCGATTGCTGGTGTGGCTACAGGTGCTATCCCGCAGGGAGCTTTAGTGGCTGATGCATTGAATCTGCCGTTCGTGTATGTTCGTTCTACCCCCAAAGATCATGGATTGGAGAACCTGATTGAAGGTGAACTTCGTCCGGGTATGAAAGTCGTAGTCGTAGAGGATTTGATTTCTACAGGTGGTAGTAGTTTGAAGGCTGTTGAAGCAATTCGTCGCGATGGTTGCGAAGTAATCGGTATGGTTGCAGCTTATACGTATGGATTCCCGGTAGCAGAAGAGGCATTCAAAAATGCGAAGGTGACTTTGGTAACGTTGACCAATTATGAAGCAGTGCTTGATGTTGCTCTTCGTACAGGTTATATTGAAAAAGAAGACATACAGACATTGAACGAATGGCGTAAAGACCCTGCTCATTGGGATGCTGGAAAATAAGATTCATTTTTTGATCAAACATATTTGGTAAAAAGAACTGTTCGGACAATATTTGGCCGGATTGTTCTTTTTTTGTTTTATACTAATAGAAGTTTATGAGTAATTTTGAGAGTAGTGTCAAGGTAATACCTTACAGCCAGGAGCGCGTATATAATAAACTTTCGGATTTAAGTAATCTGGAAGCAGTCAAAGACCGTTTGCCAAAAGATAAGGTGCAGGATTTGAGTTTTGATTCGGACACGTTGAGTTTTAGTGTTTCCCCTATTGGACAATTGACTTTGCAAATTGTAGAGCGCGATCCTTGTAAATGTATAAAGTTGGCAACAACTAACTCTCCTCTTCCTTTTAATATGTGGATTCAACTGGTTGAAACTGCAGAAGAAGAGTGTAAAGTGAAGGTAACTATCGGAATGGATCTTAATCCATTTATGAAAGCAATGGTGCAGAAGCCTCTCCAGGAAGGTTTGGAGAAGATGGTTGATATGCTGGCAGTTATTGAATATTAAACTTTTTTTTATGGCACAGAAACTTTGGGAGAAGTCCGTACAGGTAAATAAGGATATCGAACGTTTCACGGTAGGTCGTGATCGTGAGATGGATCTTTATTTAGCCAAGCATGATGTGCTTGGTTCTATGGCTCATATTACGATGCTTGAAAGCATTGGGTTGTTGACAAAAGAAGAACTGGACCAGTTGCTGGTGGAATTGAAGAGTATTTATGCCTCGGCCGAAAAAGGTGAATTTGTGATAGAAGACGGGGTGGAAGATGTACATTCGCAGGTAGAATTGATGTTGACCCGTCGTTTGGGTGATATCGGAAAGAAAATACATAGTGGCCGTTCCAGAAATGATCAGGTTCTGTTGGACTTGAAACTTTTTACCCGTACGCAAATAAAAGAGGTTGCCGAAGCGGTAGAACAACTATTTCATGTCTTGATCCGTCAGAGCGAACGATATAAAAACGTTTTGATGCCGGGGTATACACACCTGCAGATTGCAATGCCTTCTTCTTTTGGCTTGTGGTTTGGTGCCTACGCCGAGAGTCTTATGGACGATATGCTGTTTTTGCAGGCAGCATTTAAAATGTGTAATCGTAATCCGTTAGGTTCAGCAGCCGGATATGGTTCGTCTTTTCCTTTGAACCGTACCATGACGACTGACTTATTAGGTTTTGATTCAATGAATTACAATGTTGTATATGCTCAAATGGGGCGTGGAAAGATGGAACGCAATGTTGCTTTTGCATTGGCTACGATTGCCGGGACGATTTCCAAATTAGCTTTTGACGCCTGTATGTTTAACAGTCAAAACTTCGGTTTCGTTAAGTTGCCTGATGACTGTACCACGGGGTCCAGCATTATGCCTCATAAGAAGAATCCCGATGTCTTTGAACTGACACGTGCTAAATGTAATAAACTGCAATCGCTTCCCCAACAGATCATGATGATTGCGAATAATTTGCCTTCTGGCTATTTCCGTGATTTGCAGATTATCAAAGAAGTTTTCCTTCCTGCTTTTCAGGAACTGAAAGACTGTTTGCAGATGACAACCTATATCATGAATGAAATAAAGGTAAATGAACATATTCTTGATGATGACAAATACCTCCTTATTTTTAGCGTGGAAGAGGTAAATCGTTTGGCACGTGAAGGTATGCCTTTCCGTGATGCATATAAGAAGGTTGGTTTGGATATTGAAGCAGGTAAATTCTCGCATACTAAAGAAGTACACCATACTCATGAAGGTAGTATCGGCAACCTCTGTAATGCAGAAATCTCCGCATTGATGCAGCAAGTGATTGATGGATTCAACTTTTGTGGAATGGAGAAAGCGGAGAAAGCACTGCTTGGAAGATAAAATAGACTTTCGGAGGATAGTTTTTTAAACTTTCCTCCGAAAAGATTTGGCAGAAACAAGTAAACTACTTATCTTTGCACCCGTTGAAAAAACGCGGAAATAGCTCAGTTGGTAGAGCATAACCTTGCCAAGGTTAGGGTCGCGAGTTCGAGTCTCGTTTTCCGCTCTTTCTTTGAAAGGATGCTCGAATGGTGGAATGGTAGACACGAAGGACTTAAAATCCTTTGGCCATTGCGGCTGTGCGGGTTCAAGTCCCGCTTCGAGTACGAGTATTCTTTATAAGGCTTCATGAATCATTGATTCATGAAGCCTTTTTTGTTTTTATGGGTGTATAATATACATTTTATTTATTTTCTGGAAAGCTCTATATGATAGCTGCTTGGAAGAAATAAACCAAAAAAGAGTTATAATATTTTTTTATTGTGTTATTAATCTTTTATTTTGCTTTTAGATTATGATTTAATGTATAATATTATATTGAATCATTCCTTAGACCTAAATATATGTAATATTTGATTTAACCGCTAACACTGAAAAATACTAGAGAGATGGAGAATAATGACAGGCAGATTGAATTAAAGTTTCAGAGGTTTTTCACTGTAAATTTTCCAAAGGTAAAGAACTTTGCTCAAATGCTGCTAAAATCGGAAGCGGATGCAGAAGATGTGGCTCAAGATGTTTTCTGTAAGCTCTGGTTGCAGCCTGAGTTGTGGCTGGATAATGATAAAGAACTAGACAATTATATTTTTATAATGACTAGAAATATAGTTCTGAATATCTTTAAACATCAACAAGTAGAACAGGAATATCAGTCGGAAGTTATAGAGAAGACTCTTCTTTATGAATTAACAGAAAAGGAAGAGATCTTGAATAACGTATATTATAAGGAGATGTTGATGATTATTCAACTCACCCTGGAGAAAATGCCGAAGCGTCGGAGGTTGATATTCGAACTTAGTCGTTTCAGGGGATTAAGTCATAAAGAAATAGCTGATAAACTCGATGTTTCTATCCGAACAATAGAGCATCAGGTTTATTTGGCATTGATCGAATTAAAGAAGGTACTCCTCTTTTTTATTTTTTTTCTCTAATATTTTTAAGTAGTATGTATGTAGTAGTTGTATTTAGTGTATAAAGCCCAAAAAAGAAAGAAAAAGATTCATGAAAAATTATATTCAACAACTCGTAGAATTATTCGGCCATAATAGCTATTCAGCCGGAACACAGAAGAAAGTGCAACAGTGGTTGGCTGATGAGGAGCATGTTGATGAAAAGAGTGAGGCTCTTCGTGAGCTTTGGAAACAAGCAGGAGAACAGAAAGTGCCTGATGGCATGCAACAATCAATACAACGAATGCGGCAGAATCTGGGAATGCAGTCTATCACTTCACGTAGAAATTACCAGTTGCTTATATGGAGAGCTGCAGCTATTTTCTTGTTAGCAGTCTCATCCGTTTCTATTTATTTGATGTTGGAAAAGGAACGGCCGGAAAAAGATTTAGTTGAATGCTATATACCGACAGCGGAAATTCGTGAACTTACATTACCGGATGGTACAAATGTCATGCTGAATTCGAAGAGTATACTACTATATCCGGAAAAATTTACAGGAGAGACTAGAAGTGTATATTTGATTGGTGAGGCCAACTTTAAAGTGAAACCGGATAAGAAGCATCCTTTCATTGTAAAGGCCAATGATTATCAAGTTACTGCTTTAGGTACTGAATTTAATGTAAATGCTTATCCGGAAAATAGCGAACTGATGGCTACTTTGCTGGAAGGTAGTGTGAAAGTTGAATTCAATAACTTGCTGTCCAATATTATTTTAAAGCCTAATGAACAGTTGGTATATGACAAACATACGAAAGCGCACAATCTGCGGATGCCTGAGATAGATGATGTGACGGCATGGCAACGTGGGGAATTGGTTTTTAGTAATATGTATCTGGAGGATATTTTTACAAGTCTTGAACGCAAATTTCCTTATGCTTTTGTATATAGCCTTCATAGCTTGAAAAAGAATACATATAGTTTCCGCTTCTCCAAACAGGCGAATCTGGAGGAAGTTATGAAGATTATATCGCAAGTTGTAGGAAATGTAAACTATGTTATCAAGGGAAATAAGTGCTATGTAACTAGTAAAGAATAAATATATTGTAGAACCTTTTAAATTTAATACGTAATGCAAAAAAATACCCGGAAGGAATGGCCGTTCCTCCCGGATATGAAATCAATCTCTTTTAATATTAGCGTAATATTGACGCTATTCTGAATGATCCTAGAATAATAACCAATTAACTAATACTAAAGATGCTACAAATCTACGAAAAAATAGCAGAAAAAATAGCTCATAAGCGGGTCTTTCTCACTTTTTTAAGTCTTATTCTTATACAGACTTTCGCTTTGGCTCAAAATGATAGTAAAATAACTATCCAGCAGAAGAACATCACTGTCATTGATGCCTTAAAAACTGTGGAAAAACAGTCCAAAAAGTCTATAAATTATAGTGATTCCGAATTAAAAGGAAAAGTAATAGCCCAGTTAAACTTGCAGAATGCATCCCTCGAGACCGCACTTGATACCATCTTAAAAGGGACGGGCTTTTCATTCCAGATTCAAGGTAACTACATCATAATAGCTGAAAAGAAGCCTGTAGTTGCACAAACCCTTAAAAATATCAAAGGAAAGGTTACTGATGAAAGCGGTGAACCGTTGATTGGAGTAAATATATCTGTGGATGGTAGTTCTACAGGTACGATTACCGATTTCGATGGTAACTTTACGATCAAGGCGGCAGAGAAATCTATTCTCAAAGTATCTTATATCGGATATGCTGCACAGATAATTCCTGTTTCCAAGAAAGATTTCTATCCGGTTGTAATGAAGCAGGATACAGAAGTGCTCGATGAAGTTGTTGTGACGGCATTGGGTATCAAACGTGCAGAAAAGGCGTTGTCTTACAATGTACAACAAGTCAAGGGAGATGCTCTGACTACGGTAAAAGATGCTAACTTCGTAAACTCGCTGAACGGTAAGATAGCCGGAGTGAGTATTAACAAAAGTGCTAGTGGAGTTGGTGGTGCGACACGTGTTGTAATGCGTGGTGCAAAATCTATTGAAGGTGATAACAATGCTTTGTATGTGGTGGACGGTATTCCTTTGTTCAATACCAATATGGGAAATACCGACAGTGGTATTATGGGTGAAGGTAAGGCCGGAACAGAAGGAATCGCCGACTTCAATCCCGAAGATATTGAAAGTCTTTCTGTTTTGAGTGGTCCTTCGGCTGCTGCGTTGTATGGTAGTAGTGCCGCTAACGGTGTAATTTTGATTACCACTAAAAAAGGAAAAGAAGGAAAACTTTCAGTGCAGTTCTCTTCTTCTTCAGAGTTCAGCAAAGCTTATATGACTCCTGAGTTTCAAAATACGTATGGTAACAAAAAAGATATGTATGAAAGCTGGGGTGAGAAACTGTTGACTCCTACAAGTTATGATCCCAAGAAGGATTTCTTTAATACCGGAACAAACTTTATTAATTCGGTTACGTTGACCACCGGTACGAAATCGAATCAGACTTTTGCTTCTGTTTCTTCTACCAATTCCAAAGGTATTGTGCCTAATAATGAATATGATCGTTTGAATTTCACAATCCGTAATACGGCAACTTTCCTTAATGATAAATTACAACTCGATTTAGGTGCGTCGTATGTGAAACAGAAAGACAAGAATATGGTATCGCAAGGACAATATTGGAATCCGGTGATGGCCGCCTATTTGTTCCCTCGTGGTGAAGACTTTGATGGAATTAAGTCATTCGAACATTTCGATGAAAGTCGCCAACTTCCGGTTCAGTATTGGCCGGTGGCAGATCCGGTATATGCTTCACAGAACCCTTACTGGACTGCTTATCGCAATGTAGCTACGAATGAAAAGAGTCGTTATATGTTCAACGTAGGGTTGACTTATAATATTACCGATTGGTTGAATGCGACAGCCCGTTTCAGAATGGATGACACACATGTATTGTTTGAACGCAAGATTTACGCTTCATCCGACGATAAATTTGCGGAAGGAAAGAAAGGACTGTATGGATACAATAACTATGAAGACCGTCAGGAATATGCCGACTTTATGTTGAACGTAAATAAACATATAGCTGATTTCAGTATTTCTGCCAATGCGGGTTGGAACTATTCTAACTATTGGGCATTGGAGAGAGGATACAAAGGGACATTATTGGGAGTGCCCAATAAATTTGCGGCTTCTAATATCGATCCGGCTAATGGTCGTATCTCAGAAAAGGGTGGTGATAGTCGTGTACGTAATCATGCTGTTTTTGCCAATTTGGAACTTGGTTGGAAGAGTATGCTTTATTTGACGCTGACCGGACGTAATGACTGGAATTCACGTTTGGTGAATACCGATGAAGAATCTTTCTTCTATCCCTCAATCGGTCTGTCCGGGATTATTTCCGAGATGGTCAAATTGCCCGAATTTATCTCTTACCTGAAAGTTCGCGGTTCGTATACGGAAGTCGGTGCGCCTGTATCCCGTTCGGGACTGACTCCGGGTACGGTAACTACCCCTATTGTGGGTGGTGCATTAGATCCTACCGGTATCTATCCGTTTACTGATTTCAAGGCAGAGCGTACAAAGTCATACGAATTTGGATTAAGTCTGAAGTTGTGGAATAAATTAAGTGCGGAGGTAACCTACTATCATTCTAATACATACAATCAGACCTTCTTGGGTGATCTTCCGGAATATACCGGATACAAGCAGATTTATTTGCAGGCCGGTAATGTGGAAAATCGTGGTTGGGAGGCTTCATTAAGCTATTCCGATCAGTTTAAGTTCGGATTAGGAATCTCTTCAACATTGACATTCTCTCGAAATATAAACGAGATTAAGGAGATGGTTGAAAACTATCATACGGATTTGATGGATGAACCGATTAATATTCCGGAGGTTTTGAAGGATGGTGGTCGTGTCATCTTGAAAGAAGGCGGAAGTATCCACGATATTTATGCCAACACCTTCTTGAAGAAAGACCACCAGGGATATGTTGAGGTAAAGAGCGACGGAACCTTTGGAATGGAAAAGGGGGAACCTGTTTATTTGGGAAAAACTTCTCCTGACTTTAATCTGGGATGGAGTAATATGTTGACATACAAAGGCTTTGGACTCGGATTCCAAATCAACGGGCGTTTTGGTGGTGTGGTGACCTCTTCTACAGAGGCATTGCTTGATCGTTACGGTGTGTCCAAACGTTCGGCTGAGGCTCGTGAAGCGGGAGGCGTATTGTTGAAGGGACAAGGTCTGGTAGATGCGAAGTCTTATTATCAGATGACAGGTACGGGAAATTATGAAACTTCCGGTTACTATGTATACAGTGCCACCAATATTCGTTTGCAAGAACTTACCTTTAGCTATACTATGCCTAATAAGTGGTTTGGTAACGTGTTGAAAGATGTTACAGTTTCGTTTATAGCCAACAATCCTTGGATGTTGTATTGCGAAGCTCCGTTCGATCCGGAACTGACTCCTTCCACTAGTACTTACGGACAAGGTAATGATTATTTTATGCAACCGAGTGTTCGTAGCTTTGGCTTCGGTATTAAATTTAAATTATAATACACCTTCTTTATTATGAGAAAAATGAATCATTTTAAACTATTAGCGGTGATATGCGCAATGGCGCTATTTGCCTCATGCAATTTTGAAGAAATCAATACCAACCAATTTGAGATGAGCGACGGAGAAGGTGCGATGGATGGTTTTGAAGTCGGAGGGCTGATTACAGCTATGCAACGGACAGTGATTCCCGTAGGCACACAGGCTGATGATACAGATGTTATCAATGAATATCAAATAGCTTATCATCTGTCGGCCGATAATTGGAGTGGATTTTTTGGCGAGAACAACAGTAACGGTTGGAACGCAGGTAGTAACAATACTACTTATTATTTGTTGGACAATTGGATAAAAGCGACCTATACACAGTCTTATACCAATGCTCTTGATCCTTGGAAGAAATTGAAAATAGCGTCCGAGAAAAATGGTACGCCCGAAGTCTTTGCTTTGGCTCAAATTCTGAAGATTTCCGCTTGGCACAAGACACTTGAAAGTTTCGGTCCGATGCCTTATTCTCATGCGGCGGACGCTACAATGAACATTCCGTTCGATTCGGAGAAAGAGGTGTATACGGCGATGTTTGAAGAATTGACCGCAGCCATTGAAGAATTAACGGAAAAGGCGGAAAATGGGGTGAATGTAATGGGCGCTTATGATGCGGTATATGCCGGAGATGCTACCAAATGGGTGAAATACGGCAATTCGCTGATGCTTCGTTTGGCTATGCGTGTCCGCTTCGCTGATGCGGAACTGGCGAAAAAGTATGCTACTCAAGCAGTGAATCATTCTATTGGCGTGATGACGGCTAAGGATGATGCGGCTCAAATGAGTCAAGGAGCGGGTATGACTTTCCGCAACAACATTGAATGGTTGGCAGGCAACTATAATGAAGCTCGTATGGGTTCTTCCATCTTTTCTTATCTGATGGGATATGAAGACCCGCGTTTGAGCGTTTATTTTTTGCCGATGGATGGTAATGCCTCTTATGGTGTTGAGGCTTTCGACGGAAAAACGTATCAAGCGGTGCCGGCAGGGCATGCCAATGCGCAGAATGACATCTACAAATCTTGCTCAAAGCCCAATATTCAAAGTGGAACTCCTACATATTGGCTGCGTGCATCGGAAGTTTATTTTTTGCGTGCGGAAGCAGCTTTAGTGTGGGAAGGTTTCGGCAGTGCGGATTCATGGTATAAACAGGGCATTGATATGTCTTTTCAGGAGAATGGTGTGACCGAACCTGTAGACGATTATATGAATTCCAATTTGTCACCTCGGGCATATGTTCTTTCCCATTATCAGTATGGGCAAACACTTTCTGCTCCGTGTGAGACTACTGTCAAGTTTGAAGGGACAACTGAGCAGAAGTTGGAAAAAATTATGATTCAGAAGTGGATTGCTTTGTTTCCTAACGGACAGGAAGCGTGGACGGAATGGAGAAGAACCGGTTATCCGAAGTTGAATGTCATTAAGACTTTGAAAGGAGCAGTGCAAGGCGCAACTCTTGAGGGCGGTATTCGCCGTATGATTTATCCCACCAGTTTTTCTCAGACTAACGAGGGAAAGGCTATTTATGAAGCAGCCTTGAAGTTGTTCAATAACGGTGCAGGTGGCGAAGATAAGTCTTCTACCCGTTTGTGGTGGGATTGTAAGAGATAACCTACATGTATCATTTTAATACAGATGAAGAATATGAAATCATTAAGAAAATTGTTATATATTATTCCATTGACAGGCATGATGGTAACTTCTTGCATGGATGTGGAGAATATTGAGATAGACCATATAGGCGGGTATGCCACAATGAACAATGCGGAGAGTGAGGCATATTATGCCAATCTGCGCGCCTATAAGGCGACTGCTTGGAATTACAATCGTCCCGTAGCTTTCGGATGGTATTCCAATTGGGCGCCTGCTGGAGCTTATCGAAGAGGATATCTCTCTGCTATGCCCGATAGTATGGATTTTGTTTCTATGTGGAGTGGCGCTCCAGGACGTTATGAAATCACTCCGGAGCAGAAGGCAGATAAAGAGTTTGTGCAAAAGGTGAAAGGAACGAAACTGTTGCAGGTAAGTCTGCTTTCTTATCTTGGTAAGGGCGCGACACCAAATTCGGTATACCTCGAAGTGGAAAAACAAGCGGAGGAAGAAGGCTGGTCGGCGGCTCAATTGGAAACGGCGAAGAAACAAGCCCGTTGGAAATATTGGGGATTTGAAGGTCAGTTTGAAAGTGAAAACCATTATGCATGTCTGGCGAAGTTTGCCAAAGCTCTGTGTGATTCTTTGTATGCAAACGAATGGGACGGTTATGATGTAGACTGGGAAATCGGTAGTGGTGTGTTTGATATGGATGGCACATTGAGTCAGAATAAGCATTTGATTCATTTGGTTAAAGAGATGAACAATTACATTGGTCCGAAAAGCGATCCGGAAGGTAAAGGACATAAAATGATCTGTATTGATGGAAATATTTATGGGCTTACCCATGAATTGGATGAGTATGTCGATTATTGGATTATACAAAGTTATGGTAGTTCCAATCCCGGTTTTGATGGTTATGGCGTTGATCCTAAAAAAATAATCTGCACAGAGAACTTTGAAAAGTATGCCACTAATGGAGGTCAATTGCTGAAGCAGGCTGCTGCTATGCCGCAAGAAGGTTATAAAGGTGGAGTAGGAGCTTATCGCTTCGATAATGATTATGACAATACGCCAAATTATAAATGGATGCGTCAGGCTATTCAAATCAATCAGCGGGTTTTCAATGAATGGAAAGCGAAACAAAACGAAGCGGAAAATAAACCGCAGAAATAAGTGGACTTATAAAATTCTAAAACAGTAAAAAGATGATGAATAAACATATATTCTATTATTTGATGGTAGGTAGTATGGCGTTATTGTTGGGCGCTTGCAACGACAGCATGAATGACCTGCTGGAGCCTAAGGTTTATTTCGAAAGCAAGGAATATAATTTCTCGGTGGAAGATGAAATGGATGTAATGACATTTGATCTGGTTTCAAGACTCTCGTCAGCAACTTCCTCTCAGGTAGACGTATCATATAGTGTAGCCGAACCAAGTGTAGTAGACGAATACAATGCAAAGTATGGCACAAATTATGAGATGCTTGATGTTTCGCAGGTAAAGCTAAGCAGTACGACATCTTCTATTTCGAGTGGAAAATTGTATGCGGATAATGTAGAAGTCGAACTTTCCGGGTTAGAAGCCTTGAAAGCCGGGAACTCATATGTTTTGCCTATGCGGGTGCATTCGTCTTCGGTGTCGACTCTTTCCGGAACAAACATTGCATATTTCTTTTTCTCCAAACCGTTGAAAATTACCAAAGCTGGTAACTTCAGTAATCACTATATTTCTGTGAAGTTCCCTGTCGGTACTTTCTTCTCGTCATTCACTTACGAAGCATTGATTAATGTGGATTATTTCCTCGATAATAATACGATTATGGGAACCGAAGGTGTGATGATCCTCCGTATCGGTGATGCGGGAGGAGGAATTACTCCTAAAGATTATTTGGAAGTGGCCGGAAGACAGAACTACCGTGTAACGAAACCGTTGTTAACAAATCGTTGGTATCATGTAGCGTTGACTTATGATCAACCGACAGGAAAAACAGGCATTTATGTAAATGGTGAGAAATGGGCTGGTTCAGATTGGGGGATTGACGGTTTTGATCCGAATTCGGATATGGGTTTTTATATTGGTAGAATCTATGGTTTCAAATGGGGTGAACGTCCATTCCATGGTAAAATGAGTGAAGTCCGTGTTTGGAGTGTAGCCCGTACGGAAAATCAACTTAAGCAGAATATGCTGGGTGTTGACCCTGCTTCAGAAGGCTTGGCACTTTATTATAAACTAGACGGATCGGAGACTCAGGAAGGTGGAGTTATCAAAGATGCCACAGGGCGTATAAACGGTACTACAAATGGAATTACTATTAAGACGTTGGATGCTCCGATAGCTATCAATTAATGGAACACACAAATTTGTGAGAGATTTTGCTCTTTGCATTTTTGAATATGAGTGAAAGCCTGCTTACTGAAAAGATAATATTCTTTGGGTAAGCAGGTTTCTTTTATTTATGTTTGTTTTATGAAGAAGTTACTATTTACCCTGTTTATATCTTTTCCATCTAAATGTTTTTGCCAGTACCTCAGAAGGAAGATTAATGCTGACGTGCAAATTATAATCAAGGCATTTCTTTTCTTCTTTATAAGGAAAAGGTATTTTAGCTAAATTTAAATTTTCTCTAAAAAGTTTCCTTTTTATGAGTAAAATGTATTTCTTTGCAGCGTTTAATACTTATGGATATACTGGAATGGCTCAAATCAATTTCAACTCGATATATACTGCTTATTATAGGAAAGCCTTCCTATTTACCTTGTCCTATGTCCATAATGATTTAGTAGCAGAAGATATTGTATCAGAAGCCATTATCCATTTATGGGAACTAAGTAAAGAACGGGAAATCCCAAGTGTTGAAGCGATTTTGATTACTTATATTCGCAGCAAATCACTCAATTACCTGAAACATATACAAGCACAAGAGAATGTTTTTCAAACTTTGCTTGATAAGGGACAGCGTGAATTGGAAATTCGTATATCAACATTGGAAGCATGTGACCCGAAGGAAATATTATCAGAAGAATTACGGGCAAAAGTGCATGCATTACTAGAGAGTATGCCGGAAAAAACTCGTATTGCTTTCATCCACGATCGCCTAGATGGAAAATCCCATAAAGAAATAGCCGAAGAACTGGGCATTAGTGTAAAAGGAGTAGAATATCATATCAGCAGAGCAGTTAAAATGCTGCGTGATAATCTAAAAGATTATGCTCCATTCCTTTTCTTTTTCATCTGAAAAGAAGGAAAAGGCCTCCTTGTTTGCTATTTTTTTAAGCACTAACAAAAAAATCACATTTCTTACTAGGGAATCTCTTTAGTGAGTGGTATTCTTAATGAAAGGGGGAATAATACCCCTATTCTCATAACTTATAAATTATTTATTGTATGGATAAGGAATTACTATTAAAATATATTGCAGGCAAGGCATCCCAAAAGGAAAAGGAAGACGTTGCTACATGGATTGATGCAGATGCAGCCAATCTTAAAGAATTCATTTCTCTTCGTAAGAGTTATGATGCATTCATATGGCAAGACACAGACGCATTCTCAAAGAAGACAAAAAAGACAATTTCATTGCATCCTGTTACACAACGAATCTTGCGGATTGCGGCAGTATTTGTTGTAGCTTTCGGATTAAGTTATGCAATGATACAGGTTCTCCAAAAAGAGGATATAGAAATGCAGACTGTTTACGTTCCTGCCGGACAACGCACATTGGTGACACTTGCTGACGGAACTACAGTATGGGTGAATGGGAAAAGTACATTAACTTTTCCGAATTGTTTTTCTTCCCGTACACGTAAGGTGGAACTTGACGGAGAAGCCTATTTTGATGTTCGGAAAGATCCGGAAAAACAGTTTATAGTCTCTACGGCTCACCAGTCTGCCATAAAAGTTCTGGGCACAAAGTTCAATGTAAAGGCATACAAAGAAGCCGATGAGGTAATTACTACATTAGTTGAAGGAAAAGTTAATTTTGAATTTAACAACGCTAGTCAGCAACCGCAGTATATTGTGATGGCTCCGGGACAGAAGCTGGTCTATTATTTCCAGGATGGAAAGACTGAACTCTATACAACTTCCGGTGAAAGGGAGCTTTCATGGAAAGATGGCAAAATCATTTTCCGGCAGACCTCCCTACGGGATGCACTGGATATCTTAGCGGATAGATACAATGCTGAATTTGTCGTTCGGGAGAATGTTCCTCATGACGACTCATTCTCCGGTACATTTACCAACCGGAATCTAGAACAGATACTCAATTTTATCAGTGTCTCTTCAAAAGTACGTTGGCGTTATCTGAACAATAATGGAACTGCCGGTAAAGAAAAGATAAAAATAGAGATATTTATTTAGTATTGGAAAATATAAAACCTTAAAAAACAAAACTTATTGCCATGAAAAACAAAGATCCTTAAAGACAAAAATACGGGACGATATTGGCCGTATCTTCCCGTATGAGCCTCAGTAATTGTGAACTACTTGTTTGCAGACAAGTATAACTACCAATTTTCTAATTAAACTCGTTACAAATCTATGCAAAATTATTGTATCGTCCAATTTCTTGGAGGATTAAAGTCGCTTAGACGAACCTTAAAAGAAATATCATTGGCTATGAAATTACTATTAATGCTGCTCGTTTGTTCTGTTGGGCTGACTTATGCGTCTGACGGATATGCACAAAGAAACTCTATTTCGTTGAACGTGAAGAACAGTACTATCGAAGAAGTGCTGCACACGATTGAACGTGAATCCGGATTCGGCTTTTTTATTAACAGCAAGAATCTGAATCTCAATCGCCGGATAACGGTTTCCGTATCGGATAAAAATATTTTTCAAGTACTGAAGCAAGTCTTTGAAGGTACCAATATTGAATATAAAATACTGGATAATCAAATTGTACTGACAGCTAAGGAAACGGAAGTTGCCCAGCAAAAGGTACAAAACGTTAAAGGTACGGTAGTTGATAAAAATGGAGAACCGCTAATTGGCGTTTCCATTGTGGAGAAAGGAACTACTAACGGAACAGTGACGGATCTTGATGGAAATTATACGTTGACTGTTCAGACTGCCAATCCGGTGTTGTTATTTTCATATGTGGGTTATCAGAAAAAAGAACTGCCTGTTGTCGGTTCGGTCTTGAATGTTACTTTGGAAGATGATTCGCAAGTGTTGAACGAAGTAGTGGTCACCGCCCTTGGTATTAGAAAAGAAGCGAAAGCACTTTCTTATAATGTGCAGGAAGTATCTGCCAGTGAAATTGTTGGTGTTAAAGATGCCAACTTTGTAAACAGCTTGTCCGGTAAAATAGCCGGTGTGGTTATCAATTCCAGTTCATCTGGTATAGGTGGCGGAGCAAAGGTGGTGATGCGTGGTGCAAAATCTCTTTCCGGAAATAATAATGCATTATATGTAATTGACGGCATTCCGATGCCTTCATTGGAAACGACACAGCCGGATGACTTTATGACTGGTATGGGGCAGTCCGGTGACGGTGCTTCCATGATTAATCCCGAAGATATTGAAACGATGTCTGTATTAAGTGGTGCTGCCGCTTCTGCACTTTATGGAAGCGATGCAGCTAATGGGGTTATTATGATTACCACGAAAAAAGGTACGAAAGATAAACTCCGTGTCAGTTATGCTAATAACACCTCGTTCTTCAATCCGTTTGTAACTCCGGAGTTTCAAAATACTTATGGTGCAACGACAGGTGAACTGAAAAGTTGGGGGCAGAAAATGGGACAACCCAGTAATTACGATCCGTTAGATTTCTATCAGACAGGATGGAATGAAACTAACTCGTTGACTATCAGTAATGGTAATGAGAAGAACCAGACATTCCTTTCTATGGCTGCTACCAATGCAGCGGGCATTGTTCCGAATAACACGTTGGATCGTTACAATTTCACGATCCGGAATACAACTAGTATGCTCAATGATCGTTTACGCCTTGACTTGAGTGCTAGCTATATGAACGTACGCGAACAGAATATGGTATCACAGGGTCAGTACTTTAATCCGATAGTTCCGGTCTATCTGATGTCACCGAGCTACAGCCTGGATATGCTTCAACAGTTCGAAATGTATAATGAGACTCGTAACTTCAAGACACAATATTGGCCGTGGGGTAATCAAGGGATTGCTTTGCAGAATCCCTATTGGATTGTCAACCGCGACAATTTTGTCAATCATAAGAATCGTTTTCTTATAAGCGGGGGCTTGAACTTTGAAATCACTAAAGGTATAACATTAGGTGCACGTGCTAAAATGGATTATACCTCGGCTCTGTTTGAAAAGAAATATTCGGCATCTACCGATAATATCTTTTGCCAGGACTTTGGTGGTTATTACAAAGGCGATGCCTCTACCCGTCAGCTTTATGGTGATGTGATGTTGAATATAGATAAATATTTTGGTGATTTCTCATTAACAGCTACGCTGGGAACCAGCATTCAAGATGTCAACTACCAGTATTTCGATGTCGGTGGTAGTTTGAACTCGGTAGCCAATAGCTTTACAACGCTTAATTTGATGCAGTCTACCGTGAAGTTTCAGCAAGATGGTTATCATGACCAGACGCAGTCTATTTTTGCTACCGCACAGTTAGGATGGAAAAGCAAACTTTATTTGGATGTAACTGGGCGTGTCGACTGGTCTTCTGCTTTGGCATGGACCGATGCGAAGTCAGTCGCTTATCCATCGGTAGGTCTTTCCGCAATTCTGACTGAACTGTTGCCTATCAAGAACGATGTATTTACTTTCTTGAAAGTGCGTGGCTCGTATAGTGAGGTAGGAAATGCTCCTACACGTTATATTGCTTATCAGACCTATCCGTATGAGTCGGCTTCTCCCACGACAGCTACTACGTATCCTAACACAGATATTAAGCCGGAACGTACCAAGGCGTGGGAGGTCGGTTTGCAGTCTCATTTTTGGAACGATAAATTAGAGTTGAACGTATCTTTATATAAGACATCCACCTACAACCAATTGTTCAATCCTTCACTCCCTTCATCTTCCGGTTATTCTTCCATTTATATCAATGGTGGACAAGTGGATAACAAAGGTATTGAAGCCAGTCTGACATTGAATCAGCCTCTCGGACCGGTGAAATGGAACTCTACGTTCACTTACACTCTCAATCGCAACAAAATTAAAAAGTTGTTGAAGCCCACCACTCTGTCAGGCGGAGAAGTTGTTAGCCAGGACATGATGGATCTTGGGGGGCTTGAAATCGTGAAGTCACGTCTTTTTGAGGGTGGTTCTATCGGTGACTTGTATGTGACTGCTCTTCGCACAGACCATCACGGGTATATTGACGTGGATTATGTCAATAATACAGTGGCTATCGACGACAAAGCCGGTGAACGTAAGGATGGTTGGATTTATGCTGGTAATTCTCAAGCTAAATACATGATGGGATGGCGTAACTCCTTCTCTTGGAAAGGGCTGACATTGAGCTGTTTGATTAATGCTCGTATCGGTGGTGTGGTTGTTTCGCAGACCCAAGCATTGATGGATGCTTACGGTGTTTCCAAAGCTACGGCTACAGCGCGCGATTTAGGATATGTATTGATTGACGGTCACGAAGTGCCAGCCGTGCAGAAATATTACAGTACTGTGGGAAGTGGTGTAGGCTCGATGTATGTCTACAGTGCTACAAATGTCCGTCTTGCAGAATTGTCTCTCGGTTATGATGTTCCCGTTCAAAAGATAATTCCTTGGATTCAGAGCATGAACGTCGCCTTCACCGGACGCAACTTGTTCATGTTCTATTGTAAGGCCCCTTATGATCCTGAACTGACGGCAAGTACAGGTACACACTTCAGCGGTATGGACTATTTTATGTTGCCGAGCCTGCGTAATTTAGGCTTCTCTGTTAAACTTAACTTCTAAAGAATCGACAAGATGAAACAGATATCAAAATATATAAAAGTTGTTAATGGTACGTTGCTTGCCGGAGGCTTGCTGCTTACAGCCTGCACCAGCCATTTTGAAAGTTGGAATATTAATCCGAATGAGGTAACTCCGGAGCAGATGGAACGCGATAACCTTAAAACGGGAGCTTACTTTACACAGATGGAGAGGGGCATTTTTGTGGTAGGTAAGGATAAAGGCGGTTTGTTTGAGGAAACTCAGATGCTGACCGGTGACATATTTGCCAGCTACTTTGCTCCTGTCAAGACGTGGGATTATGCCGGAACAGAAGATAACGACTGTTATAAACTTTATCGCCAATGGTATAATTCACCGTTCAATAACGCTTATACCGAAGTGATGCAGCCGTGGCAAAGTATCGTAGAGAATACCGATGAGGTTTCACCTGCACGTGCTTTGGCTACTATTGTCAAGGTGTTTGGTATGAGTCGTATTACGGATAAGTATGGTCCCATTCCTTATTCTAAGTTTGGTACAGGTATTCATGTGGCTTATGACAGCCAGAAGGATGTGTATTATCGCTTCTTTGAAGAATTGGCAGATGCCATTGATGTGCTTACTGGTTATAACAGCCGAACGTCCGAACCGTATATGGAACGTTATGACTATATTTATAATGGTAGAGTAGAGAAGTGGATAAAGTTTGCCAATACACTCCGTCTCCGTTTGGCAATGCGTATTTCTTATGTGGATGAGACAAAAGCTCGGACAGAAATAGAGGCTGCGATTGGTCACAGTATAGGACTGATGACGTCTGTTGATGATAATGCGGTTTTAAAACAGTCTGCATCGTTCACTTTCATCAATGAGTGGTGGGAAGCATTTGAAAGTTTTAATGATTTTCGCATGAGTGCTACTATGGATTGTTATTTGAAAGGTTTGCAAGATCCGCGTTTGGCATGTTACTTTAAGGCTGCGGTGAAAGATGGAGCATATCATGGAGTCCGGAATGGACAAACTAGCCGTAATCAAGGAACATTGTCGGAGGCTGCTTCCAGTATGAATGTGGAACAAAACGATAATATAGAGTGGATGGGCGCCGCTGAAACTTATTTTTTACTGGCAGAAGCTAAATTGCGTTTGAACTTGGGGGATAAGACCGTGCAGGAGTATTATGAAGAAGGTGTGAGAATTTCTTTCTCTTCCAAAGGTGCTACGGGGGCAGATACTTACCTCGCGGATGATACTAATGTACCGGCTACGTCTTTTGTAGATCCGACAACCGAACGTAGTACTGATGTAAGTAGTATGGTTTCAAACTTGACTGTGAAGTGGAACGATAATGCTACTGAAAGCAAGAAACTGGAGCGTATTATGGTTCAGAAATGGATTGCTCTTTTTCCTGACGGGCAGGAGGCATGGAGTGAGATGCGTCGTACAGGTTATCCGGGAATTGTTACTATCAGTTCGAATCGTTCCGGTGGTGAAGTGCCTGAAGGAGAACTTATTAGTCGTCTGAAGTTTCCGACAACAGAGTATTCAGACAATGGCGAGAATATGCAAGCTGCTGTCTCCCTATTGAAGGGTACGGACATTGCCGGTACACGTCTTTGGTGGGATGTAAAAAGGTAATCAGATATATAATGTAGAACAATCTAACTAAGTAATTAGAATATGAAAACAATGAAATACTTATTGGTCGCGCTAGCCACAGGCAGCTTGATGGCTGCGTGTAACACGGACATTGAATCGTTGACCATTCAGCGACCGTTGACTTACGACGACCAGTACTACCAAAACCTGCGCGATTACAAAGCAAGCGACCATGAAATTGCTTTTGGATGGTTTGCGCAGTATGGAGCTCAAAACTCAGCGGCTGTTCGATTTATGGGATTGCCCGACAGTCTCGATATTTGTTCTATGTGGGGTGGTATTCCTGCAAAGGAAAATACTGAGATATGGGACGAAATTCGTTTTGTGCAGAAAGTGAAAGGTACCAAAATGCTCTGTGTGGCAATTACACGTATTGATGCGGAAACTGACGAACACGATTTTAAGAAGGCTTACAATGAAGCAAAGGCAATGCCGGAGGGTGATGAACGAACCGTTGCACTTAATCGTTCCTTTGAAATGTATGCTGAATATTTCCTTGACCAGGTGTTCCTGAATGATCTTGACGGCTTCGATGCCGACTATGAACCGGAAGGTGACTTTTTGAGTGGTTCAAATTTTGAGTACTTCTACAAGCATATGGCTAAATATATGGGACCGAATCCGGATATCACTAAAGAAGAGCGTCTACAACTCATTGAAGAGCGTTATGGTAAAGAAATAGCTTCGCAAGAAGGCATTTGTGACAAAATGTTGAATATTGACCAGACATCTACTAGTATGACAAGTCTTGTTCCATATAGTAATTATTGTTTCCTTCAGGCGTATAGTGGTGGAACTGGCGCTGGTGGATGGCCTGATGAAAAGGTGGTATACTGCTGTAATATGGGTGACGGCTGGCAGGGTGATATGCAGTCCATGTACAATCAGGCACGTTATAAACCGGCGAATGGCAAACGCAAAGGAGGTTTTGGAGCATTCTTTATCCATCGTGACTATAATGTACACGAATACAATCCTGAGCCTTACTATCGGTTCCGTCAATGTATCCAAATACAGAATCCGGCTGTCCATTAATTAACTTTTTAATGAAAGATGACTATGAAAAATAGAAAGAATCTGTTTTATATAAGTATGTTCGCCATCTGTGTGCTTGTTTTTACTGCCTGTGGCGATGATGAGACTTACGATGTTTATGGAGATCCGTATAATAGAGTGTACGTTTTGGATAATTCCAAGGAGTATAAGATAGTACAGACTCCCATCAGTACAGTCAGTAATGTAGATTTCACATGGGAAGCAAAATGCTCAAAGAAAGCGAGTGGTGACATTAGAGTAACGGTAGCGGTTGATAACTCCTTGATTGATGCTTATAATGAAGAACATGACACCGAGTTTGAAGCCTTGCCTGTTGAGGCTATTGTACTGGAGAATAAAGAAATGACTATTCCTGCAGGAGAAATGGTAGTGGCAGATGCTGTACATCTAAAATTGACTGATGACGTGAATGTTCTCTCTACTCTTAAGAGTGAAAAAGGATATATTGTTCCTTTGCGTCTAGTTTCGGCAGAAGGTGGTAATTCGCAGTTGAGCACTAATATGCTGGCGCCTTCTTTCTTGACTATTACTGTGACTGAGGATAATATGAATCATGAAGCTACCCAATATACAGGTACTGGTACATTAGTGGCAGACCAAACAGGATGGACCGCTACCACCAATGGAACTGTTCAGTCTTGGTATGAACCGATTGAAGCCATTTTTGATGGAAATTATGAAACTTATTGTTCTATCTCTAATCGGTCGGGTGAGCTTTTGCTGGATATTGATATGGGGAAAGCATATTCTTTTGATAGTATCAAAATGACAAGTTCCGGATATGATTATGAAACTTGGACTGAAAAAGAGGTCGGTGCGTTCAGTGCCGGTATGACTGTCAGCACAAGTGATAATGGTACGGATTGGAAAACACAAGGAGAAATTGAACGTAATGCCGAAGATTGTGTTTTCTATGCTCCGTTGACTGCCCGATATATTCGGATAACTGTTCCGAATGCCGGTGGTTGGTATGGTGCTTCTTTGGAATGTGGTGTATTTAATGTTTATGCTAAATAATAATTGAAGTTATGAAGAAATATACGCTCTTATCTTTATTAGCTTTGTTGCTTTGTGTGTCAGGTTGCAAGACTGAACCTGATTACAGCGATGCTGTCTATATGACTGGCACGTTGACTTCTTCAAATGTGAAATTTCTCGTTGAGGGGCAGTCTACATTAGGTTTGACCGTGACTTCAACCGATAAGACGGACACTGATGTGAAAGTTGGTGTGCAGGTGGCTCCTCAGCTACTTGAGTCTTTTAATGCCTCTACCGGTCGTAACTGCCAAATGCCTCCCGAAGGTAGTTATAGTTTTGAAGGTGGTGAAGTGGTGATTCCAGCAGGGCAGAACCAGTCTACGCAAATCAAGGTAACTGCTGATTCCGAAAAATTACAGGAGGGGGTATCCTACTGCCTTCCTGTATCTATTACCTCTGTGTCAAATAGCGATCTGAAAGTGATGGAAACTTCCCGTACCGCTTATGTTATGTTGACTAAGGTTATCAATATCAAGGCTGCTTATCTGGCACGTCGGGGATATTTTAATATTCCTTCGTTCGGTGATCAGGAAAAAAGTCCGGTGAAAGCACTCGGACAGATGACATTAGAAATGAAGGTACTTCCAGTATCCTTCCCTGTCGGTTCTGAAAGAAATGCTAATGGTATCAGCTCATTGTGCGGATGCGAAGAAAACTTCCTCTTCCGTTTTGGTGACGGTGCCGGTAATCCTGTGAATAAATTGCAGTTCGTGAAAGGCTCTATCGGTTCGGCTTCACATCCCGATAAGAAAGACCATTATGAATCGTGGGTAGAGAAAGAGTTTCCTACCGGTCATTGGTTGCACTTTGCTGCCGTATATGACGGTCAGTATTTACGTCTTTATTTGGATGGTGAGCAGATTCACTTTGTGGAAACTAAGAATGGCGGAACCATTAACTTGAGTATGGCTTATGACGGTCATACATGGGAAGACACTTTCTCCATCGGTCGTTCAGCCGGTAATGCTCGTTTCTTTGATGGTTACATTAGCGAATGTCGTGTGTGGAACGTAGCGCGTACATCCGCACAGATTGAAGATGGTGTTTGTTATGTAGACCCAACCAGTGAAGGGCTCATAGCCTACTGGCGTTTCGACGGTGAAACGCAGGATGATGGTTCGGTGCTTGATATGACAGGTCATGGTCACAATGCTGTGCCCGGTGGAACCATTACCTATGTAGACAATCAGAAATGTCCGTTCTAAAAGAGGTAAAATAGAGGTTGTTCTTTAGTACGATGAGGTCTGCTGTCGAATCGGTTTTGCGCAAAGCATTACGGGGAGATGGCAGACTTCTCTTTTTAATATCTTATTCGTTTATAAAAAATAGTTATGCTAAATAGAATCTGTAAATCACTACTGTTTACGGCTATGATGACAGGAGTTGCTTATTCCTTTGCACAGCAACTTCCGGCAGTAACCTATAAAAATCCGACTTTGCCGGTAGAAACAAGAGTAGCCGACTTACTATCCCGTATGACGTTAGAAGAAAAAGTCGGCCAGCTCCTTTGTCCTTTAGGGTGGGAGATGTATGAAATCAAAAGAAACGATGTTTTTCCTTCTGATAAATTCAAGCAACTCATAAAAGACAGAAAGGCCGGTATGCTTTGGGCAACCTATCGTGCCGACCCGTGGACAAAGAAAACATTGTCAACCGGATTGAATCCCGCTTTGGCTACAAAGGCCGGAAATGCCTTGCAAAGGTATGTAATAGAGAATACCCGTTTGGGAATTCCCTTATTCCTTGCCGAAGAAGCACCGCACGGTCACATGGCAATTGGTGCAACCGTTTTTCCAACCGGAATCGGAATGGCTGCTACCTGGTCGCCCCAACTTATCCGTGAAGTAGGAAAAGCAATCGGCAAAGAGATACGTTTGCAGGGTGGACATATCAGCTATGGACCTGTGCTCGATTTGGCTCGTGACCCGCGTTGGTCTCGTGTAGAAGAAACCTTTGGTGAAGATCCGGTATTGACGGGTGAAATAGGAAAAGCGATGGTGGAAGGATTAGGAGGCGGTGATTTGTCACATCCATACAGTACATTAGCTACTCTCAAACACTTTCTTGCTTACGGTATCTCGGAAAGCGGACAGAACGGAAACCCCTCTTTTGCCGGTATACGTGAGCTGCACGAGAACTTCCTGCCCCCGTTTAGGCAAGCTATCGATGCCGGAGCATTATCAGTAATGACTTCTTATAATTCGATGGACGGTGTTCCCTGCACAGCCAATCACTCTCTGTTGACCGAACTTCTTCGGAATGAATGGAAATTCAGAGGAATCGTCGTTTCTGATTTATACAGCATAGAAGGTATTCATCAAAGCCATTTTGTTGCGCCCACTATGGAAGAAGCAGCTATTCTTGCATTGTCAGCCGGAGTAGATGTAGACTTGGGAGGCGATGCATATATGAATCTGATGAATGCTGTAAACACAGGTCGTATCAGTAAAACAGCACTTGACGCTTCTGTCGCCCGTGTTCTACGATTAAAATTTGAGATGGGGCTGTTTGAAAATCCTTATGTAGATCCTGAAAAAGCAAAGAAAGAAGTGCGCAGTGAAGAATCTGTAACTTTGGCACGCCGGGTAGCACAAGCTTCAATCACGTTGTTGAAGAATGAGCACTCTTTGCTTCCGTTGAACAAAAATAGGAAAGTTGCATTAATCGGACCTAATGCAGATAATCGCTATAATATGTTGGGGGATTATACCGCTCCGCAGGAAGAAGAAAATATAAAGACTGTCTTGGATGGAATCAGGGCCAAACTTTCTTCGTCGCAAGTGGAATACGTGAAAGGCTGCTCCATTCGTGATACTGTGACAACTGATATTGAACAGGCCGTTGCAGCCGCTCAGCGTTCCGAAGTCATTATTGCCGTGGTGGGAGGTTCCAGTGCCCGTGATTTCAAGACCAGTTATAAAGAAACGGGTGCGGCCATTGCCGACGAAAAGACGATCAGCGATATGGAATGTGGCGAAGGGTTCGACCGCGCAACACTCTCTTTATTAGGAAAGCAACAGGAACTGCTCAAAGCCTTGAAAGCTACAGGAAAGCCATTGATAGTCGTTTATATTGAAGGCCGTCCCTTGGATAAAAACTGGGCATCAGAAAATGCAGATGCAGTATTAACCGCTTACTACCCGGGACAAGAAGGAGGGATTGCTATTGCCGATGTTTTATTTGGTGATTTTAATCCGGCAGGACGATTGCCATTTTCTGTGCCCCGTTCCGTCGGACAGATTCCACTCTATTATAATAAGAAAGCTCCTCAAAGCCATGATTATGTAGAAATGTCTGCTTCTCCGCTTTATCCTTTCGGATATGGTTTGAGTTATACCTCTTTTGATTACTCGGATTTGCACCTGTCAGCCTTGATGCCACGTTCTTTCGAAATTTCATTCAAAGTCCGGAACACAGGAAAGTACGACGGTGAAGAAGTAGCTCAACTTTATTTGAGAGATGAATACGCTTCAGTAGTGCAACCGTTGAAGCAATTGAAACATTTCGCACGTTTCTATTTGAAGCGTGGTGAAGAACGGGAAGTGAAGTTTATTTTATCCGAAGAGGATTTCTCGCTTGTCGATCGGAATTTAAAGAAGATTGTGGAGCCGGGAACTTTTCAGATAATGATTGGTGCTGCTTCCAATGACATAAGATTACAGACGAAAGTGGAGATAAAATAGGAGATACTTCGCAAGGAGGAGTAGATAAGGATACAACTATCCGGAAAAACCAGATAGTTCAAAAAGAAGGTAATCGGATGATATTAAATAAGATTACCTCTATTCATCTATGAAACAAAACTCTCAAATTTAGATCTCATAATGATTGGTACCTGTTTTATTGTCATACTGTCAGGATTATGTGCAAGTAGATGAATATCAACGTTCTATCACCTGACAATAACCATTGATAATAGGCTGACAATAAAATATCCCGACTTTTATTGTCAGCCTTACTTTTATCTCTTATGATAGCTTTATTACCTGATAAACAGTACCTTTATAAGTATGCTTCGAAGGAATACCGCATTTTTGCAGCAATCTCCCGAAGTGGTATACTTTGTTATCAGACAATGACATACCGCTTTTCTTCTTCAGATAATTCAATATTTCGACCGGAGTAAGAAATTCCCCTTCCTCTTTCGTTTGCGCAGTCTTGAAATACTGGTAAAACAATTGCAACATAGCCGGTGTCTGCTCAAACTCACGGTTGTTTTCCGTCATAATCTGCTCATCCTCACTGTCAAACCAGTAGCGTTCGCCATGATGAATCTCGTGCATGGCTTGTGCATAAAGCTGTTCATAATCTATCGGCTGTGTAGTGTCGATGTTTCCCGTCACTTCAATACAAATGAAACGGCGGCTTCCCGAAGGATCAGTCAACAAATCCTTCTGATTGCTTGTGCCGATAAATGAAGCATACCGTTGCAATTCAAGTACCGAGCGACCGTGCGGTTTCCGTAGATTGACCACAGGCTTTTGAAGAATATGTTTCAGAAATCCCTGTTGTGGCAGAGTTATCTGGTCAAACTCATCGATATTGATGAGCGCAAACCGATTCAGATACAGTTCTGCATCCCGTTTATGGCTGAAATCAATGCTGTCTGTATAGTAAGCGCGAAGCGCAGGCGGAATCATTTCACGACAGAAAGTTGATTTATGAGTTCCCTGTCGGCCCACTAATATGGGCGACGTATTGTTCGCGTGCATTTTATCTACTCCTCTCCAATGTGAAACCATATTCAGGAACCAACGGTGGAAAAGCAATTCCCAATGCGGATTTTTGCAAGGAACCCTATTTGCCAAAGCATGAATACGGTCTTTGCCGTCCCAATGAGGCAGATGAAACAGGAATTCTTCCAACGGATTGTAGATCGGCACACGGTTGGAATGTAAGTATCGGTCTATGTCCCTGTCCCATACGCCAATACCTTCGGATTGGGCATCAAGCATGATACTGTTTTGTGCCCGTTTGTCAATAGGATGAAAATAAAACTGAAACGAGAAACGCTCCCGGTATTCCACTTCCCCGATCTGCGTATTATAACGGAACTCATAACGACGGTTCATAAATTCGTCCATCTGCAGGCTAAGGCGTTGCTCTTTAGTCAGGCAGTTGCTTTTGGGCACTCCCTTACATTCTTTGTATACGTTTCTTATCATCTCGCGTATCAGCATCGGATTTTTTCTTTTGTAATAACGCATGATGGTTCGTCGGGTTACCTCCTCTTCCGGGATGCCGGAGTAGTAACAATTTTCGGCAAGCGGGACTACTAACGTTTGCAAATCATGATCGTTCCGATGCCAGTCTGTTTCTATTTCTTCGAATGTCTTCCGCAATGCCGCTTCATAAAGCAATGCTACTGTATCTTCCGTGTCATACCCCGGCAGTGCTCGATTCAGTGGAGATGCTTCAGTGCTCGATTTCTCATGATAAGTCATCTCGCCGGGCATACCGATGGGTTGTGAAAGATAGAAAGGGACAGGGGTGGGACGGTAAATCAAGTCCGGATCATAGCTAAGACGTGAGAATTGTTCCAGTTTCGGCTCTTTCAATAGAATGTTGAAGGGAAGTTGAGGCTGATAACATTTAATGGCAAGCCGGTAAGCATGTGCCTGAAACACTTCGGCTTCTTCCGTTGTTTGCGGTAAAGTGCCGTCCGGACGGGTGAAGCAAGTCCATATCTTGACGCTTTTACCACTTGCTCCCATAAAAGCCAGCATTGTTTGGGGAAGTTCGGCTGCCTTTTGCTTTACGATTTCCACTTCTGTCTTTCCGGCTAGCGGACCGATGGTCAGTTCTACAATGCCATTGTAGGTTTTCATTCGCTTCACTCCGTTCACTCGTCCGAAGGCTGCTGCGGGAATCACTCGTGGTAGTTTGTTGGCGAGGGAACAAGGCTCGTCGGGTAGAACAAAATGCAGGGCCTGACGTAATCCGGTTACCGGGCGGAGCTTGGTTTCTTTTTTCATTTTTTCTATCAGCAAGTCGATGTCTGTCACGCTTAGTGCCTCCGTATCTCCGTTTTCCCTGATTTGTGTAATCTTCATTTTTCTTCTCTTGATATTTAATGAGAGTAAGTGTTTGTTATTGGTTTCAAAGGTACGGATAAGGTACTTGTAAAACAAACTATTTGCGCTTTATCGCGATAAAGAATGTGTTTTCTTGTTATACTCTATTCAAGAAGGCGGACTTGAAACATTAACAAGTAAGTAAAGATATGCTCGCCACTGTGTATTGTTGCATAAAGACACCGTTATTCGTACGTTAACTTACCGGTATTGGTAGTTCGCCACGGCCGTGACGAGATCTTCCCACGGCCGTGGTAGGAATTCGTCACGGCTGTGGAAAGAAGTTACCACGGCCGTGGGAAGGTAAAGATACCGTAGCTTTAGCTGAACAATACTGCTGCTTTAGCTGAACAATACTGCTGCTTTAGCCGAACAATACTGCTGCCTTAGCTGAACAATACTGTTACTTTAGCAGAACAATACCTGCTTCTTTAGTGAAAGATACCAGATGCGCAGCATTCATTTAACGGGGGCGACATTCGCTTCGTAGCGAGTTTATATTTCTTATACGCTCTTTGCTAATATTGAACTTCTTCTCTTTCAATACAAAACTTCCTGTATTTATTTCCGTATTTCCACTTTGTTTCGAAAAAAAAAGCATATCTTTGTCATACGCTTTCTGTTCATCAGCGTGATGAAATAGGTAAGAAGCGTTTTTTATATTTATAAATAGGAATATTTACGACTTATCCCTCGTATTTGAAATCTAGCAAGTTTCTGTCCGTAGAGGGGTGGTTCAACAGATATTCCACGTGAATGGCCGTATGTCAACATATCGATGAAAGATGTGTTATATATACACAATTAGCGTGGATGTCTGTTGTTATCATTATCTTTCGGACGGGTTTGCTAGGCCTCAAATACGGATAATGGTTCAACAGCATTCACGCTTTTATTGTACCCGGTTGGTTTCATGATCCTTATAAATCCCCAACCCCAATCTCCTGTCCGCCCGGAATGCAAAAAGCGCGAATGTTTGTTGAATCAACATCAACAGAGCACTATTTATTCCTTGTTGTATAACAAATTAAAAACAAACACTATGTCACAATGGATTAGCATAGAAGCGGCAGCCGAGAAATACCGACTCGAAAAAGAGTATATCTGGCTCTGGGTGGAAATGAAAAAAATCACAGTGTCTTATGAGAACGATACAGTTTCCATAGATGATGATAGTATTCAGCAATTTATAAAACGGACTAAGCTGGGAATTACGTCTGAATATATCGATGAGTTAGAGCAACTTTGCATGGAAAAAAACAAAACCAGCCGACTGTATGCTTCACTCTTGAATATGCGGGATCAGGAATTAATGGCAATTAGAGGCCAAAGTTCGCGACTGGACGGTTTATGGAAAATGGTGGAGGAACAATACGAAAGACTGCGATCCTTTGAGAAGAATTCTATGTCGGACAACGCTATTTGTAGCAACTGCTGGATCAGAAAGATATGTAGGAGATTGAAACGAATTCTATAATTCTGTCGTGAATTTAATCTATTAAATAACAGGCTGACAATAAAAGTACGATCTTTTTATTGTCAGCCTATTGTCATGGCTTATTGTCAGGGTGCAATGAGTTGCTAGTCACCGTATTATCCAGCTAAAACTCCTGCTGACAATAAGAACCCTCCAATTTATATGTAAACCTAAAACCTATGAAACTTTTCTGTTATTAATTACACGCATGGCCGCAGTATAGTATTCGCAAGGAACAGAAATCAAAATACTGTTTAAACCATTGTCTTTCATTGAAACTTGAATATAGGCTTCATTCAATAAATTTTTTACGCTGGCTACCTCCCAAGGACTACCAGCAAAAACATTGACTTGAGAAATCTTTCTACTTGTAATCATAATCTTTATAGTGTGTTTTTGTTTATACTGCAACAAAGATAAGGGAGAAAAGCAACATAGAGGTGCAATATTGTTTCATATATAGTATACAAATGATTCATTGAATCAGGATTTGTATTAATTGACCAGTTTGTAGTATGATTCACATAAGAAATCCTCCTTCGGTTGCCAAAAGACAAGTGAAGGAGGATTTATCGATAAATAGGTGCTTTTTTACTTATTTCTTATCGTTTTCACGAATTTCCACCCGGCGGATCTTACCGCTGATTGTCTTAGGAAGCTCTTCTACGAACTCGATCACACGCGGATATTTATAAGGAGCAGTCACTTTCTTCACGTGGTTCTGTAATTCCTTAATCAGTTCTTCTCCGGCACGTGCTTTATAGTCTTTGGATAGAACAATCGTAGCTTTTACTACCTGGCCGCGAATCTCGTCGGGTACTCCGGTAATAGCACATTCCACAACAGCCGGATGAGTCATCAACGCACTTTCCACTTCGAATGGGCCGATGCGGTAACCGGAACTCTTGATTACGTCGTCTGCACGACCGACAAACCAAAGGTAGCCGTCCTCGTCTTTCCAGGCAACATCGCCGGTGTAATAAATACCATCGTGCCAAGCTTCATGAGTGCGTTCCGCATCCCGGTAGTATTCTTTGAAAAGTCCGAGAGGTTTACCTTTGCTGGTGCGGATTACAATTTGTCCTTGTTCACCCGCTTCAACAGAGCGGCCTTCATGGTCGATCAAGTCTACATCATATTGAGGATTCGGCAGCCCCATGCTTCCCGGTTTCGGTTCCATCCAAGGCATGGTGGAGATGGTGAGGGTTGTTTCTGTTTGTCCGAAACCTTCCATCAGTTTGATACCCGTCAGCTTCTTGAAAGTTTCAAATACGGCAGGGTTCAATGCCTCTCCGGCAATGGTGCAGTATTTAAGTGAAGACAAGTCGTACTTTGTCAGGTCTTCGTGAATCAAGAACCGGAAGATGGTAGGAGGTGCACAGAGAGAGGTGACATGATATTCCTGGATTTTTTCCAGAATAGCTGCCGGGGTAAACTTCTCGTGGTCGTAGACGAAGATATTGGCTCCGGCAATCCACTGTCCGTAGAGTTTTCCCCATACTGCTTTTCCCCAGCCGGTATCGGCAATGGTGAGGTGAAGACTGTTCTCGTCCAGGTTGTGCCAAAAACTACCGGTAACGATATGACCTAACGGATAAGTAAAGTCATGTGCCACCATCTTAGGTTCGCCGGTAGTGCCGGAAGTAAAATACATCAGAGAGATGTCGTCGTTAGTGTTCGCATGGCGCGGACGTACAAATGGAGCAGCATTTTCGATACCCTGATGGAAATCTTCGAAGCCTTCCGGGATTTCCGGACCGACACTGACTAACTTTTCAACCGTGGGACATTCGGGAAGAGCATCTTTGATATGTTGCAGGATGATTCCTTCGCCGGCAGCTACGATCATTTTGATGTCGGCAGCGTTGCAGCGATAGATAATATCCTTTTTGGTCAGCAAGTGGGTGGCCGGAATAACGGTTGCTCCTAGTTTGTGAAGAGCGATGGTGCTATACCAGAACTCATAACGGCGTTTCAGAATCAGCATCACCATGTCGCCACGGCCGATACCCAGGCTCTGGAAGTAAGAAGCGGTCATGTCCGTAGATCGTTTCATGTCGGCAAATGAGAATTGGCGACTTTCGCCTTTGTCATTTGTCCAAAGTAAAGCGTTCTTGTCAGGTTGTTCGGCAGCCCAGGCGTCTACTACGTCATAGCCGAAGTTGAAGTTCTCCGGGACGTTTATTTTCAAGTTTTTGATAAAATCCTCTTGTGAACTGAAAGAGGTCTGTGATAAAAATCTTTCTACCATGATGTTATTACATAATTACTGCCAGAAAACGTACTGTTTTGCCATCGAGCGCTTTCATGCCATGTGGAAGTTTAGAGTTAAAATAGATACTGTCGCCTTGGTTGAGGATGATTTCTTTGCCTTCGATGTTGATAAGCATACGTCCTTCGATGACAAGGTTGAATTCTTGTCCGTTATGTTGGTTATAATGGATTGGTTCGTCGTTTGCTTTCGGTTCAACAGTGACGATGAACGGATCGGCGGTACGGTTCATGAATCCTGAAGCCAGTGATTGGTATTTATAAGCTTTGGTACGTTCGATGCTGACTCCTTTGCCGGCACGGGTCACGAAGTAGCTGCTCATTTTAGGCTCTTCACCAAACATCAGGGCGTCGAGAGCTATATTATACGTGCGGGCTATTTTTTGTAACATGCTGACAGAGATATCGTAGTCTCCGGTTTCTGCAAGTCGGTATTCTTCGGCAGAGATGTCGCTGTCGCGGGCGATATCCTCTGCGGTCAGTTCCAGTACATCACGTAATCCGCGGAGGCGTTCTGCGATCTGTTTAATTTGTTCATTCATACAAGTGGTTCGTATTTTTATGATTAATAATTCTATGGTATTATTTGGAGGCTTTCATGGCTTTGATGATAGCGGAGGTGAATCCGTTGTGTTCCAGTTCATTGATCCCCTTGATTGTGATTCCGCCCGGAGTGGTGACCTTGTCGATTTCTACGCTGGGGTGGGTGTCATTGTTCTGAATCAGTGCGGCTGCTCCTTTTAAGGATTGTGCTATCATCTGCATGGCATCTTTGGGACGAAGTCCCATTTCGATTCCGGCTTGCATGGCTGCCTGAACGTATTTCAATACGTAAGCGATACCGCAGGAGGTCAATGCGGTGGCTGCCGCTATTTTATCTTCGGGAATAAGCATCACGGTTCCCATCTCGCTGAACAACCGGAGGATGAATTTGTCTTGTTCATCGTTCGTATTGCGGGCGGCAACAAGCGTCATACTTTCCAGTTCGCTGATAGCGGTGTTCGGAATCAGGCGGAACATGGCCATTTCCGGTGCTACGACGTAATGAGCCAGTTCTTCAAAACTGATGCCGGCAGCTACGGAGATGAGTATCTGTTTGCTTTTCAGTTTCAATTCGCGCATCACCGGTTCCATAAACCACGGTTTGACAGCAAGGATGACAATATCTGCTCCTGTGGCAGCTTCCACATTGCTGTTGGTGATAGAGATACCCGGAAATTCCTTTTTCAGTTTCTCTAGTTTTCCGGCACTCGGATTGGACACAATGATGTCCGAATCGTCTATCAGACTTCCTTTTGCCAGGCCACGGGCTATTGAGCCGCCCATGTTTCCTGCACCGATAATGGCTATTTTCATATACGCTTATTTTTAATGAGTTGTTAAAGGCAAAGGTAACAGTTAATTACGAAAAAACAAAAAGCAGCCGGAATAAGAAATAAATTTCTAATAAAGGCTGCTTTTATCGTTGGCTGTTTATTAATCAAATGAGCGATTAGAGTACTTTCTTGAACCGGGCAAGGAAGTCTTCTGCTTCCTCCATAGTAAGACAGAGAGGAGGTAACAGGCGAAGTACATTCGTACCGCTTGCTCCGGTAAATACATGCTCGTCATAGATGAGGCGGCTGCGTAGTTCTTTGATGGGCTCTTCGAATTCGAGTCCGATCATGAGTCCGCGTCCGCGTACCTCTTTTATTTGCGGGAATTTCTTCAGTTCTTCCAGTAAGTAGTTACCTACTACCTTTGCGTTTTCTATCAGATTTTCTTGCTCAATGACGTCCATCACAGCGAGTGCTGCCGAGCATGCCAGATGGTTTCCGCCAAAGGTAGTTCCCAATTGACCATATACCGGTTTAAACATCGGGCTGATCAGGACACCTGCCATCGGGAAACCGTTGCCGATACCTTTGGCTACAGTGATGAGGTCCGGCTTGATGTCATTATATTGATGGGCGAAGAATTTACCGCTACGCCCGTATCCGCTTTGAATTTCATCGAGAATCAGGATCGTTCCTGTCTCGCTGCAAGCTTTGCGGAGTTCCTGCAT
>NZ_CP083673.1:2882509-3092611 GCF_025914115.1 Bacteroides sp. DH3716P
AGTATTCCGTGAGTATGGGTTCTATCTTCTTTAATTCTGGAATTGGTAGTATGTAATCTCTCATATCGCTTCTTATTAGTGCTGTAAAGATAAATAATGCTGCTCCATTACACAATAGAACAGCATTACAAATTACTACAGAATGTAATTACATTCTACCAAATACGTACTTCACGACCTTCGCATTAGCTCTGTTCTCGTTGGCGAAATCCCGCTCAATGTAGATGTCCGTTACCCTCATTGTTTCATCAACATGGTTTAACGCTGCATGGACTGTATATTTGTCAATTCCCACTTTATTGAGTGCTATGGTAGCCCATGAGTGCCTTGCTGCATAATATTCCAAGTCGTCAATCTCTAATAATGTTCCAATCTCCTTTAAACCATAGTTTATGGCTTTATTAAAACCTTTCTCGTCAACGTAATATTGATAGAAATTGAAGAGGCGTTTACCTGTCTCATCCTTATACTTCTCAATGAGTGGTTGGGCTAATTTAGGTATATCAACCTTCATTTGAGCTTTATCCAGTCTGCGGTCTTTAGTCTTGGTACGATTATATATAATTGTATTGTCTTTCATTTCAGTGGCATTGTATAAGTCTGCTGAATTCATCCCCATAAGGCAGAATGATAGAATGAAGCAATCTTTAGCCAAATTATAACGGCACGTAGCTTTGTAACCTTTCTTCATGTCCTTATATGGTAACTTCCATACCTTCTTTATAATATCTGCAGATATAGCTCTTTTACGGGTAGCTTCTTGTTTGGGTATTTCAAGTTCTATGAAGGGTGAGTTGGGAATTAAGATTAAATTCTTATCCTTCTTATTATACCTCTTCTTGGCTTCATTGAACAACTTCTTGATACTTATCAAATAAAGGGAGAGTGAACGATTAGAAGGTACACGTTTGCCTTGCTGCATTAATCTTTTAGTCCGTATCTCACGTTCTTTATTCAAGAATGATTTGAAGTCTTCTAAGAAGTCAAGAGTAATTAGATTAATATCCAACTCCTCCTTACCTATGAAACGCACTAAAGCATTAATGGCAGTTGTATAATTGGGTGCACCTTTGATTGTAGTTGAGGCTATCCATTCACGACTGAATTTAATGAAATCTATTACTTGGTTCTTCTCATGTTCATGGTTTAATAACTCCAATATGTCCTCTAATGTGTAATTATTCTGGTCTATTTGAAGTTTGTTACACCGTTCTTTGTAGTATACTACCAGATTATCAATCTCCTTCTTAATAGGAGTACCTTCCTTGAATTTGAAGTCTTTAGTAAGTTCTTTAGGTGTTATGAATAGGTTTGTAGATAATCTTCTTACCTTTCTATTCATTGTAAACCTTACCTTGACATTGTATGTCTTATCACTCCTCTGTTTGTCCTGTTGGACTTCTGCTTTAATTGTTAGCATTTTAACCTATTAATTTGGGGTCAACAATAGGTCAACAACTACCTAAATTAAGGCTAATATTACCGAAGCAACAGACTTATATCTGGTGGGTTTACAAACTAAAAGAGGCTCTATTCCCTTAGGAATGAGCCTCTTAGTTTGTGGACCAGCCTGGGCTTGAACCAGGGACCTCCAGATTATGAGTCTGTTGCTCTAACCAACTGAGCTACAAGTCCGATGTATCCTTTGTTGGATGCGGTGACAAAAGTAGTATTTTCCCTCGAATTATGCAAATCCTTTTGATAAAAAACTACGATACTTTATTTTTAGAACTTATATTTGCGCTTCGGGTTCTTGGGGAACCATCCTTTTTGTACCCGTTCTTCCTGTTCGAAGACCTCTTTAATCGTCCAGAAGGAAGAAAATGCAAACACGCCAAGCAAAGAAGATAAAATCACATTATCGATGCTTAATGAGGCGACCACACCGGCTATGCCGAGTACCAGAAATATCCACCAGCATTTTGTACCCCAATAGTATTCGGCCTTTACCACGACGGGGTGAAAAAGGCCGATAATCAAAAAGGTACATATTCCGATGAATAACCCCGCAAGGTGATATTCATTTAGAAATTCCATCACAATTATTTTTCAACGCGGATGGGGATTTCTTTCTTGATACTCTGTTCCAGAGAAATCAATGTCTCGGTAGCTACCACACCCGGTATTTCTTGCATTTTGTTATTCAGCAAATCCATCAGATGTTCGTTGTCGCATGCATAAAGCTTTGTCAGCATTGTGTACGGACCTGTAGTGAAATGACATTCCACAATTTCGGGAATCTTTTGTAGTTCCGCTACGACAGATTTGTACATGGAGCCTTTTTCCAGTTTGATACCCACGTAGGTACAAGTTCTGTATCCCAATGATTTCGGGTTCACATGGTAACCAGAGCCTACAATGACACCTAGGTCAATCAGTCTTTGCACACGCTGATGGATAGCTGCGCGTGACACTCCACATTCGGCTGCTACGTCTTTAAAAGGGATGCGGGCATTCTGGGAGATAATCTCTAGGATCTGCCTGTCGAGGTTGTCTATTCTTTCCATAATAATAAATTGTAATTTCCTGTTGTTATCAAATAGTAAGCAAATATAGAGATTTATTTTAATTATTCTTCTTTTCGGAGAAAAAAAATAGGAAAAAGCAAAAAAAAGAGGTACAAACGTTTTGCACCTCTTTCCTTTTTCTATTTAGAAAAGAACTTTCTTATTTCTTATCTTTTTCGATGCCCAACAGTTCAACTTCGAAAATCAAAGTAGAGAACGGTTTGATTTGATTGCCAGATTCTCTAGCACCGTAAGCAAGTTCTTGCGGGATGTAAAGTTCCCATTTAGAACCTACAGGCATCATAGTCAATGCTTCTGTCCAACCTTTGATTACTTGGTTGGCACGGAAAGTAGACGGTTCGTTACGTTTGTAAGAGCTGTCGAATTCTGTTCCGTCAATCAAAGTACCTTTGTAGTTCACTTTCACTTTGCAAGTGTCAGCAGGAATTTCACCTTTGCCTTCAGTGATTACTTTGTATTGCAGACCGCTTGCAGTTGTTTTTACGCCGTCTTTAGTCTTGTTTTCAGCAAGGAATTTTTCGTTTTCAGCTTTATAGTCAGCATATTTTTCTTCCAAAGCTTTTGCTTTGATAGTTTCCATAGCTGTACGAGTATATTCTTGAGCTGCTTCCATAGTCATTACACCGCCTTTTTCCAAAGTACCTGCGATGAAACCTGCCATGAAGTTTTCTTTGCTGATAGTTTTAGTAGAGTCAGTGCCAAACAATTCCTGGTTGATACCTTTCATCATCTGGTTGCTGATTTGCTGACCGATTTGCAGACCTGCCATGTAAGCGATGTCTTTTTTGCTAGTCTTGTTTGCACCTTCATTCAAACCTTTGATGAAGTCTGCCATATAAGCAGTATCAACGTCCAGACGACCTGTCAGATAGCCTTTCAGACCTTGAGTCTGCGCCATACCGATAGAATAAGACAGTGAGTCGATGTCTGATTTCAGATTTGCTTTAGGAGCTTGAGCTGTACAAGAAGCAAGGCTTGCAGCAGCGGCGATTGCCATAAAAATACTAACTTTTTTCATTTTGCTTTGAAATTTTTTATTTATAATACTTCGAGTAATTCTACTTCAAAAATGAGTGTGCTGTGAGGAGGAATCATTTCTCCGGCACCTCTTGCGCCATAAGCGAGTTCTGACGGAATATACAGTTTCCATTTAGAACCTTCCGGCATTAGCTGTAAAGCTTCCACCCATCCCGGGATTACTTGGTTGACACCGAATACAGCCGGTTCTCCGCGTTGGATAGAGCTGTCGAACAGTGTACCGTCGATCAATGTTCCTTCATAGTGGCATCTTACCTGGTCGGTAGCTTTCGGCTTTTTGCCTGTACCTTCTTTGATGATTTCATATTGTAGTCCGCTGGGAAGAACAACTACGCCCGGTCCTTTTTTGTTTTCTTCGAGGAAAGCTTGTCCTTGCTCGATAGCAACGGCACCCATTTTAGCTTCCAGTTCTTCGAAATACTTGTTTACTATTTCGCGGGCTTCATTGTGGCTGATAGCCGTCTGATTGCCTTCCAATACGTCTTTGATTGCTTGTGCGAAATCATCTACCGCAAGGTTTCCGATTCCCATGCTTGATAAGTTTTGACCAATTCCGAGGCCAATAGAGTAACTGAATTTATCCATATAATGTTTTTTGTTGGCGATTGAAATGTATCACCTTCATGGTTTTAGCTTTCAATCAATTGCAAATTTATGAATCGCAAAAGTACGTGTTTTATTTGAATGATTTAGCATTTGCTATTTAAAAATTCTTATATCTGTGAAAGATAATCGCTTTTCTTTAAAGAATTAGTTTTTTTGTTCGTAGGATTTAATCGGCTTATTCTTATAATTTAGATTTGTTTATGCAGGTAATTAATCGTCTGACAGCTGTTGAACTTGCGTCTGACAATTGTTGTTTTTTCGTCTGACAACTGTCAGACGAAAGAATAACAGTAGTCAGACGAATAGTTGTTGCCATAAATGATGCTAACTATCTGCATCTTTCATCTTAAAGTTCTGCATAAATTGGATTATATTAAGCGTGAGAAAGTGTTCTTTTATTCGATGATTCTGATTACATTTGTGTGGCTATTAAAAAAGAAGGAGGAATAGTAATGAAGAATCTGGTAGTTTTGACGGGTGCGGGTATGAGTGCCGAGAGTGGGATTAGTACATTTCGCGATGCAGGCGGTTTGTGGGATAGGTATCCTGTGGAGCAGGTGGCCACTCCTGAAGGTTATCAGCGTGACCCGGCTTTAGTGATTAATTTCTATAATGAGCGTCGGAAACAGTTGTTGGAGGTGAAACCGAACCGTGGGCATGAACTGTTGGCGGAACTGGAGAAAAGCTTCCATGTGACGGTGGTGACACAGAATATTGATAACTTGCACGAACGTGCCGGGAGTAGCCACATCATTCATCTGCATGGCGAACTGACGAAAGTGTGTTCCAGCAGAGATCCTCATAATCCCCACTACATAAAAGAACTGAAACCGGAAGAATATGAAGTGAAGATGGGAGACAAGGCCGGCGACGGCACTCAATTGCGACCTTTTATCGTATGGTTTGGAGAAGCTGTGCCGGAAATTGAAACCGCCATCCAATATGTGGAGAAAGCGGATATTTTCGTCATTATCGGTACGTCGCTTAACGTATATCCTGCGGCGGGGCTGCTTCATTATGTACCGAGAGGAGCAGAGGTGTATCTGATTGATCCGAAACCGGTAGATACGCATACTTCCCGTTCGATACATGTAATTCAGAAGGGAGCTTCTGAAGGAGTGGCTGAATTGAAACAGTTGTTGGGAGTTTGAGAGGTTTTCTTTTCCCGGTTTTATTCCAGTTCGGTGGCAAAAATATGATTGTTCCGGAGTACTTCCGATATTTCGAGTGCAGAGATATCCCTGCACTCGATTCTTAATATTTTCTCCCAGTCCTCAAAGTCCACATTCCATTTGTCTATTTGGGGGAACTCTGCCAAAAGCTCTCCTATGCGCTTGATGTCACGCCTTTGGGTGATAGAAGTTCGAAAAATCAGAATCTTATTTTCTTTTTCCATATTCTTTAGGGTTTTATTTTAATGAACGGAACTCCCGGATCGTCATACTGAAATGTAACCTGAAATTGCGACTTAAAAGTGAAAGGCTGCTAAAGCCGCAAAGACGGGCGATTTCGGTGGCGGAAAGTTCCTTGTTTCGTTTTAATAATAGGGCTGCTTTTTCAATCCGAGTGCGTTTGATATAATCCGTAGGCGTTTCGCCCGTCAGGATTGTAAATACGCGATGGAAGTGGAAAGGAGAAAAGCAGGCGATACCTGCCATTTTCTGTAATGATAACGGCTGGTCTATGTGATTGTGAATATAGTCGGTCACTTTATTGATCCGTAACTGATATTCCTGTTTATTGATATCTTTCGTCTCCATGTTTTCTGCAAAGTAAAGGATAATAAATGCCGGAGAGTTGTCCTATCTTGCTAACTTCTCCGGCAGATAATCAATCTTTTTTTTGTCCTATATAGAATACGTAGCCGTAGTATTCTTTATACTTATTATATAGGCTCTCTTCATACCGTTGCCCGGTGATGAGGTCTGCGGCTGCGTCATTTCCTGCATATTCCTTCAAAAAAGCTTCCTGAACAGGGAACTGGGGAGCGTAAAAATGCTCAAGCCAGCAATTTTCCGGTAAAATGAAATGGGCTGTCGGGATATATCCTGCTTTTTCCATTTGCATTATCTTTCTTGGAATCGTATCGATTTCCGGGTAATTGGCCATCCAGAAGTCTTCTATTTCGGAGGGACGTTCCGGGGTGAACCAGGAGGCTTCCGTTACAGCGATAAATCCGTTCTTTTTCAGGAATTTGTTCCATTCGTTCATGCCGCGTTCGAATCCTATGTTATAGATAGCGCCTTCGGACCAGATCAGATCGAGTTCTTCCTCTTGAAATGGCAGAGCGTCCATGGAACCGACGATACCCTTTACTCTGTCTTCACAATGGGCTTCTATTGCATTTTTGTTGAATAGCTCGATAAAGTCGGGGAAAAGGTCGATACCTGTAATTTGTCCTTTCGTATAGTTGGCTAATGCCATTGTCTGACCGCCTGTGCCACAGCCAATGTCGGCTATTCGTGCCTTGTCGGACAGTTCGTTGATGAAGCTTACGGCTTTTTGTGTGATTTCAGGACTTCCGGGACCTTGACGTTTTAATGCCTTGAAGTAATTACATATCAGTGTAAAATCGAATTCGTGGATTGATTTAAAATCGTTACTCATTGTTTTAATGTTTTAGTTGTACGGCGAATGGAGGCATATAATGATGCTTGCAACCATTTGACCATACAAATAGTTTGAAAATTTAGATATAGAAAATAACTCTGAGAAGAGTATGTCAGAAAACATAAGGGATAATCTGTAATGAGAGGAAGGCTTACAGATTATTTACAGAACGGAATCCTTATGGAATGAAAATGAGTTAAACATCCAATTATTTCTTTTAGTTTGTGACAAAGATAGGGTTTTAGCTGCAAAACTCAATGATAACTTGATTGAAAAAAGACTGTAAACCTGTATTTTAGCAAGAATAGTCAAATAGGAATATGTTTATATATCCGGTTGCATGGATGAGATTGATCGTCCAAATTGATTGAAACTACATTTTTTTGAGTTATTTTTGTCGAATATTAAATACAAATCTCTCATTTAATGTATGATACCGATGAAAAGCAAATTATTACTCACATGTACCATCCTGTTTTTCTGTTCCTCTTTTCTGTGCGGACAGAATCAATCTTCTAAAGTGGCAAACTCTGTTGAAACGAATAATGGATGCATCCGGCACCCGTGGCAAGGAAAAAGAGTGGGATATTTGGGAGACTCTATTACAGATCCCAACTGTTATGGTGACAAGATAAAGAAATACTGGGATTTTCTGCAGGAATGGCTGGGAATCACTCCTTATGTATATGGTATCAGTGGCAGGCAATGGAATGATGTGCCCCGGCAAGCCGAGCAACTGAAGAAAGAACACGGTGGAGAAGTAGATGCTATCGTGATTTTGATGGGTACGAATGATTTTAATGACGGTGTACCTATTGGAGAATGGTTTACGGAAACAGAAGAACAAGTGATGGCAGCCCGTGGGCAAACCCAAAAGCTGGAAACCCGTAAGAAACGCACTCCTATAATGGATGGAAGCACGTATAAGGGACGTATCAACATAGGAATCAATAGACTGAAACAACTCTTCCCGGACAAGCAGATTGTGTTGCTGACCCCGTTGCACCGTTCACTGGCCAATTTTGGAGAAACGAATGTGCAACCGGATGAAAACTACCAGAATAGTTGTGGCGAATATGTGGATGCCTACGTGCAGGCTGTTAAAGAAGCCGGCAATGTGTGGGGAGTCCCCGTGATTGATTTTAATGCGGTAACCGGATTGAATCCGATGGTGGAAGAACAACTGATTTATTTCTATGATGCGGGATATGACCGTTTGCATCCCAGCACGAAAGGACAGATACGCATGGCACGAACGCTGATGTATCAGTTGTTTGCGTTGCCTGCTACATTTTAAATAGGTCGGACAGAATTCTATGAAATTGTACACTATTCTATAGTACATTTTCTGCAAACCTGTAATTTTGTCTTCTATAAATAATAGAACCTATGAGACATAAACTTCTGTTTTCTTTTTTCATCTTTTTGATAGTTGCTTTACCGATTCGTAGTAAGGATTTTGTTTTGACTTCCGGTCAAACAGTTGTCATCGCTTGCAGCCCTTCTGAAGAACTGGTTGTACGAACCGCATTGGAAATGCTGGGGCGTGATATTCAGACAGTATTGTCGTCGACTACCCAAGCGAATGAGAAAACAGGTGAAATTGTGATAGGAACGGTGGGGCAGAGTGAGCTTATCAGCCGGACCGGCATAGATGTTTCTGCGCTAAAAGGCAAGAAGCAGGCTTTTCTATTATCTGTTTCTCCGGAGGGTAAATTGATCGTAGCCGGCAGTGACAAACATGGTACGGCTTATGGAATACTCGAAATATCCCGTTTGTTAGGTGTCTCTCCCTGGGAATGGTGGGCGGACGTAACTCCGGAAAAGAAGAAACTTTTTAAGCTATCTTCCAAATTCCAAAGTCTTCAGGCTCCTTCGGTGGAATATCGGGGTATATTTATTAATGATGAAGACTGGGGCTTGATGCCATGGAGCAGTCGGACCTATGAACCTTCAAAAGTGAAAGGTGAGATAGGCCCGCGTACCAACGAGCGTATTTTTGAACTCTTACTTCGTCTGCGTGCCAACACCTATTGGCCTGCAATGCACGAATGTACACTTCCTTTCTTCCTGACCAAAAGCAATCGGGAAGCTGCCAAGAAATATGGAATCTTCATCGGTGCTTCCCATTGCGAACCGATGGCTTGCAGCGCTGCCGGCGAGTGGAAACGAAGAGGGGAAGGGGCTTATGATTATGTGAATAATGCTCCGGCTGTTTACAAATTCTGGGAAGACCGTGTAAAAGAGGTGGCAGATCAGGAAATACTCTATACGTTGGGTATGCGTGGTGTACACGATGGCAAGATGCAGGGAGCGAAGACGGTGGAAGAACAGAAGGCCGTAATAGATCGTGTGTTTGCAGATCAACGCGGGTTGATTGAAAAATATGTTGATAAGGATGTAACTAAAGTCCCGCAGGTTTTTATCCCTTATAAAGAGGTACTCGACATTTATCATGCCGGATTACAGGTGCCCGATGATGTAACATTGATGTGGTGTGACGATAACTATGGCTATATCCGCCATTTTCCTACGGCCGAAGAATGCGCACGTAAAGGAGGGAATGGAGTCTATTATCATGTTTCTTATTGGGGACGTCCGCACGACCATCTCTGGTTGAGTACGATGAGCCCGTATCTGATTTTCCAACAAATGAAGCTGGCTTACGATCGAGGCATACAGAAGATGTGGATACTGAATGTCGGAGATATCAAGCCTGCCGAGTATCAGATAGAGTTGTTTATGGATATGGCCTGGAATATAGAAGCTGTGGCCTCGGAAGGAGTGACCTCTCATCTGAAACACTGGCTGGAACGGGAATTGGGAGCTTCGTGCGCAAAGGCAGTATTACCTGTGATGCAGGAACACTATCGTCTGGCCCATATTCGTAAACCTGAATTTATGGGAAATACGAGGGAAGAGGAGAAAGATCCTGTTTATCGTGTTGTCAAAGATCTCCCATGGAGTGAAAAAGAAATCAACGGACGTTTGCAGGCTTATGATAAATTGTCGGAGACAGTGGAACGGGCAGCTTTGAAAATCCCATCCGGCAGACAAAGTGCCTATTTTGAATTGGTGAAATACCCGGTGCAAGCTGCTACACAGATGAACCGGAAATTGCTATATGCCCAATTAGCCCGCCACGGAAAAGCGGACTGGGAGAAAAGTGATCTTGCCTATGACAGCATTGTAGTATTGACAAAACAGTATAACTCACTGGAAGATGGAAAGTGGAACCGCATGATGGATTTCCAACCCCGAAAACTCCCCGTATTCAATCGCGTGGAAAGAAAAACGGCTACTTCTCCGATGATGAAAGAGCGTGTAGCTATCTATAAATGGAACGGCTTGGATGGGAAGAATATCCCGAATAGTAAGACCTTGAATGCGCGGAAAGGAACTTCTGCTATTTGTGAGGGCCTGGGATATGAAAGCAAAGCGACAGGCATTGACAAGGGAGATGCACTGATGTTCTCTTTTGACAACTGGAAAACAGACTCGGTAGAGGTTGACATCCGCTTGTTGCCTAATCATCCTGTGAGAGGAGATCAATTACGTTTCTCAATATCGTTGGACGATGCAGCGCCTGAAGTGATCTCTTATGAAACGAAAGGACGGAGTGAAGAATGGAAAGAGAACGTGCTGCGCAATCAAGCCATCCGAACGGTTCGACTTCCGGTATCCGGAAAGAAGTCCCACAAATTGGTAATCAAGGCATTGGACGAAGGAGTGATATTAGACCAGGTGATGCTTTATATGCCTTCGCCTACTGGTGAGTAACTGCACGGATCACGAACCATGCATGATGCGCCACGGTTCCAATCAGCCCGTAATGCTTTGCCATGATCCGAAATCTTTCTTTGAGGGATGCTTTCTGATTCCGGGTAGTCATTCCCTCCTCCAGATAGTCGATGATTGTCAGGTGGGTATTGTGCAAAGTACGTGCTTTCTTCATGATGCGGATGCACCAGTCGAAATCTGCAGAAAAGCGATATTGCAGATTATATGGCTCTACGAGCGTGTGGCGGGGGAAGAATGCCTGGTGGCAGACTAACATTCCCTGTTTGAAACTTTTCCAGGTGAGCGTTTCAGGGGCGGACAATCTGCGCATCCGCAGGAAATGCCTGTCCTTGTCTACGATAGCGGTTTCTCCGTAAAGTATATCGGGCAGTTCATTGCCGTTGATGGTGTGCACCATTTGTTGCAGCGTATCATCCTCATGAAAACAGTCGCCTGCATTCAGGAAACAGAGATAATCACCGCTGGCAAGGGCGATGCCCTTATTCATAGCGTCATACAGTCCTTTGTCGGGTTCGCTGACGACGGTGTGTATGCGTGACCGGTAGCGGTTGATAATAGAGAGGGTTCCATCCTTGGAAGCTCCATCCACGATAATATATTCTATATGATGATAGGTTTGTGAAATAACACTTTGAATCGTGTCTTCCAATACCTTTTCAGCATTGTATGTCACCGTAATGATAGAGAACTTGGGAGTAGGATGGACACTATGCATATTTCCCCGTTATTTTATTGTAGACATCTGTATATTTCTTTGCAACGATACTCTCCGAATAATTACCCAGAACCTTGCGGCAGGCCTGTGCAGAGAGTTCGTTGTATTCCGGTTCCGTCAATATCCAATGTATGCCGTTGGCAAAATCTTCCGAGGATTTGTATTGTGCCACGTAGCCGTTGTGCAGATGATCGATCATTTCGGGGATACCTCCCACATTAAAACCGACACAAGGCACTCCACAGGCCATTGCTTCCATAATCATATTGGGAAGATTCTCTTCCAGAGACGGGATGGCGAAGAGGTCTACGGCATTGTAGATATTCACTACTTCATGCTCATTTTTGATATAAGGGAGCGGGTATACATGGAAAGGAAGTTGTTCCTGTAACTGCTGCGACTGGTTGCCGAATACGACTACACCCAGTGAGTCTTTCCATTCCGGATGCTTTTCTGCTAACAGTTTGCATGCCCCAATCAGATAGTCGACCCCTTTTCGTTTATCGGTGATCTTTAATGAGCCGAACAAAACTAGTTTCTTACCTTCCGGCAACATGAATTTGGCACGCGCTTCCTTCTTGTTCATGGGTTTGAACAAGTTGGTATTAATAGCGTTCGGAATATTGATCACGCTTTTCCCTTCAAATAATGCACTGGTCTGGGCTTGTTCCTTCAGCCAATGGCTGCACGTGACGAAATGAATGGGAGCGTAGCTGTATAACTTCTGTTTTTTGCGGAACGTGCGATAGGATAAATCCTTTCGTCCCCCGCCTTTGTAGATGTACGGACAGTCGTGACATTCCCGCTGATAGTTGTTGCACTCCCGTGCGTAATGGCAGATGCCGGTGCATGGCCACATATCGTGCATGGTCCAGACTACGGGTTTGCCGGAGGTCAGTATCTTTCGTATATCGTTCAGTGAGAGCATTCCCTGGTTGATCCAATGCAGATGGATCACGTCGGCTTGGCGGAATTCCGGGAGTGAGGTGATGTCTGTACCTGTGTTGGCGATGTCTACGTCAAACAAATGGTAACGCCGGAAACGGTTGGCACTCCAGATCACAATCCGTTCCCACATGAACTTCCACACTTGCAACCAGTTACTTTTTAAGCGGACAACACTGATTTGGTCGGTCTGTTTGTCACGTACCAGCATTTTGGCTTTGATGCCGTTGTTTTTCAGTGACTCCATCAACCGGCTTGCTGCGATGGCTGCTCCTCCTATTCGTTCAGATGTATTTATAATCAGGACTCTCATGGGCAAAAGTTTATGCAAATGTACGGTTTTTAGAGGAAATGTTTGATATTTCCAGCAAGCTTTCTGCTATTTCGCGTGAAAAGATTTCGAGGTTGAAACGTTCTTCCGCCAGTTTGCGGGCATTCTCTCCCATGCGCCGTGCCTCTTCGGGGTGGTCGGCGATGTAGCGGATAGCGTCTATCCAGCCTTGTACGTCGTTATATTCTACGGTGATGCCTATTCCTTCCTTGTCGATGTCTATTTCGAAGTTGGGGTTGCGCGAACAGATGACGGGGATGCCGAGGGCGAATGCTTCCACGAGCGTGGTCAGTCCTACGGTATAGGGGAAGTCCAGGCAGCAGATCACGATGCAACTTTTGCGTGCCACCAGTTTCCCCAGTTCGTAGGGAATCACTCCGTCGGTATAATGGATGCGAATGGAGTCGGGCAATGCATACGGGTCGATGATCTTTTTATAGTTGATGTTACCGCATGAGACGGCAATGTACAAATCCAGTTTCTCGTTCGTTGCGGCAAATGCCTGGAGCAAGGTGTCTACGTCCCGGTTTTCTTTACCGGTGGAGATAAATCCTTCGGGCTTCCGGTCGGGCATTTCTGCAAGCAGGTGGTCGTAGAAAGGAAGATCCGGTCCCCAATGGATGAGTTTCAGTTTGTGGGACGGTGCTTTCCGGGTTTTCTGCGAGTCCTGAATCAGTTTCCGACTGAACAGGAACATTTGGTCTATACCTTTGTAGAAAAGGCGGGAGATTTGTTCGCGCCACGGTTTGGGATTGGTCACGACTGCCGTATGATGCCAGATCACGATGGGTTTGCGATACAGTCCCAGGGCACGGAGGAAGATGACGGGCTCTATACCCCGGAAAGAGGTGGCGTAGAGGACGTCGTATTTCTCCTTGCAGAAGAGAATCTCTTTGGTGGCGTAAAGCATGAGTTTCAGACGGCCGGAGAAATATTTGCATTTGTGCATCACGGAGTGTATTCCGTAATTCTCCAGTAAAGGAAGTCCGTATAAAATGTGTCCGGGGAATTTATATTCTTTCCATTCCTCGTAGCTTTCCCGTGTGAGGCGGGTATGGTAAAAATAAATAGTAAGCAACTTATTTAGTGGTGCTTGTTTCTTTTCAGCCATTTGTTGATTCGGTTTTTGACAGCTTTCGTAATGATGGAGAAATTGCCGTATTTCAGGTTGAGGAACAGTTCTTCGAACGAACGTCCGATCTTGATCCACGGATGATCCCAGCCCATGATGCGGTAAACGCTCTCTTTGTAGGCAACGTTTTCGATGACGTAGCGGGGATGTTTCAGTGGAAAATCCACCTCATAGCGCTTCATCGTGAAGATGCGGCGGTAACCTTTGGGCAGGGTATGAATCGAGCCGGCGAAATGGGTGGAATCTGCCGTTGCTCCCAAGTTATTAATCATGTTGCGGGTAGGCACGATGCTTAGCCCGGAGTTGAACAGTATGGAGGCGTGGAAGATCGTTTCATAAAAGGCTTTCTGCTGTTCCCGGTGACGCTGGCACATGTAGATAAAGTCGCTCCGGAATTTGCGTTCCTTGATAAGCTGTTCCAGTTGTTGCATATTGAAGGAGTCGTCCAGGAAGTTGTAGAACTCATCCCATTGGTCGACTACCCGTTTCCAGCTTGCCCATCCCCAGATAGAGAAGGTGGTGGTAAAGAAATAGTCATAGGGCATATCTTGGGTGATTTCTTCGGGGTTAAATCCGGCAATCATGCTGATGCGGGTGTCATATTCGTATTTATCCAGCATCTCCTTGCAGAATTGGAAAAAGGAGACGGCGGGCACATCGTCGTCTTCCAATACGATGCACTTGTCGACTTTCGAAAAGGCCCATTTCTGCGAAATGTACTCCGAAGGGTCGCAGCCGAAATTCTTTTCCTGATAAAGCCGTTCTACTTCACATTCCCAGTCTATCTGTGATACGATTTCACGGCAGGCTTTTATTCCGGGCAGGTCACGTTCGTTTCGTGCTCCGTCCTGATAGAGGAAGAGGCGGGACGGACGCGCTTTCTTCACTTGCTCGAACACTTGCGACAACTGTTGCGGGCGGTTGAAGAACAGGATAAGTACCGGGACGTCTACTAAAGCGGATTTCATATTCATAGTTCTTGTTTTGGGGTTGTACTGAATGACAGGGCGGCAGGATAGTGGTTGTTCACTTTTTCCTGCTCTTCTTCTGTAAATCGATGCAGGGTTGGATAGTTGTAACGCAAAAATCCTTCCAGGTCGTCGGGGGCGGTCACTGTGAGAGGACCGAATTTCACGGGTTGCAGGTGGCGGATGCTTTCTACGGTTACGTGGTCGGCAGTGGCCATTACGTTGTTATAGTAACGGGTGTTTCGTGAGTTGAAACAGCTTTGAACTGACACCAGCATGCGGTAGATTGCTTTTTTAGAGAAAAGCAGGTCGACTACCCTGTTCAGGAAGCAGGAGAAGGCTCCCCGGTTCGTGGGATTCTCTATTTCACATGTACCGAAGTGTTTCCACATCCATATCTCTTTTCCCATCAGGCAGCATTTGAGGAAGCCGAGTGCTTCGGATTGTATTCTTCGCAGCAGCTTGTTGTCGGGAATTTTGTCGAATGGGAATATATCGACAAAAATGCCCGGATGCATCGGGACATTCTTGAACATTTCTTCTACAAAAAGGGTGTCGTTTTTCTTGACTTTGGCAAAATAATACGGGGTATGAGGGTCTGTCTCTATCCATGAAAGGAAGTAGGAAGGACCCAGTTCCTCGGGAGCTACTTTCAGAAATTTGTTGTAGTTCTCCCGCGTCATGCCTATGTCAATATCATCATCCCAGGGGAGAACCGCTTGGTCGTAGAGTGCACCGATTGCCGTGCCGCCAATCACAAAATAGGGAATGTTGTGCTTCTGACACACCCGGATGGTTTCTCCCAATATGTCGTAGAGTTCGGCATGTAATAAATCAAGCTCTTCGGCTGTATATTTCTTGTTCATCGGAAATGGTTAATGCACGTTGTGCTACAAAAGTAGTAATTATATTGCTAAGTTACTATAACTTTAAGTTACTATCATTTTAAGTTCCCTTGCATGTTGAGTTTCCTTGCATAAATTCGATGGCCACTTGTCCTCGTCCCGGTATGGGAAGGACGGATGCTTGCGGAAAGTCCTTGAGCAGACAGTCTGCCGGATTGATGTCCGGATAGAATTTCTTCAATAGGAACAGGCTGGGGCCGGTAGTGATGCTTCCTATAAAGACGGAGGCGTCCATCAATATCTGTATCGAGGAAAGGAAACGTGCCATTTGTTTCTGTTTCAGCTCTTTGGTGGTCTGCGTGAAAGCGCTGTTGACATATCCTTTTTCGTCGGGGCTGCAAAGGGTGTACCAGTGTATGTCCGGGGCAAGGGTTTGTACTTGTTCGAAAAGGCGGTAATCGTCCGTTAATACAAAGACGTCGCGTAGGGCGGTCTTTTCTTTAATAAGCCGTATGTAGTGTTCCGGTGGAAGCAGGTTGGTTTCGGTGATCTTGTCTCCTCCGCGTATTTGGCATCCTGCGTATTGAGGCGGAAGTTGCAGGCTGGCGGCAAATTGGAGACATTCCTGTGCGGTGGTGTCGTTGAGTTTCCAGGTGATTTCCGTCAGCTTTTGGAAGGTGTGGAGGTAGTCACCGTCTATTCCCAGTTCGGGGATATGGAAATGCTGGTTGGGGTTGAACGTCACTTGGAAGTTGAGTCGGACCGGTTTGCCATACGTGAAGAAAGCAAGGGCTTTTCCGATGATGTTCTTACAGGTTACTTTCAGTTTCCATTTCAGTAACTTCGTCTTAGGCAGCTTTTTGTCTTTCATCAATGCCTGCCAGGAGGGGAGGCGATGGGTGTTATAAGTGTGATGAAACGGTTCGTGCACTTGCTCGCAGAAGGGGGCGAAACAATCTTCCCAACCTTTTTCCCATCCGAAGTTGGCGTCGTCGGAGTAGAGCTTGAACTGTATTTTGTGTTGCAGGCAATAAAGCATTGCGTGAAGCATATAGGTATATTCGGTGAAGAAACCGGCATCTATACCTATGTGATAAATCATCGTCTTTTTGAAAGAACTATTCAGAAGATGGTATCGGGTGGCAAGGTCATTTGGGTTCATGTGTCTTCTTTTTGATGAAATATTGAATGCTTTCTTTAAAAGTAACCGATCGGCTGCCCCACATGGTTGCTACGTAGAGTGCTGCAGCAAGCACTATCTTGCTTGCCAGGCGGAGATAAATATTCTCGATGGAGCGGGTGGTGTAATAGGTGATTACCATAACCGTAGCCGCAATGGCAGCATAAGGAAGTATGTCCATCAGGGCATGGCGAAGCTTCAATCCTATTTCCTGCCATACAAAGTAGTGCCATGTCAGTAGCCACAGTATATTGGTGGATACATAGACGGCGAGCATGGCATAGATACCGTGTGAGTGGACTAACAGAACGCCTGACAGTAGAATTATGCCGAGCGCTATGGTGTTCCACATATAGATGCGGGATTTCCCTTTGCTGATGATGAGCTGCTGATAGAGGTATGCGATGGGAGCAAAGGCTCCGCTGATACACAGTATTTGCATGATTAATATGCTGGAATACCACTTGTCAGTGATGGTGATGATAATCAGCTCTTCCGATACGATTCCCAATCCCAACATGGCGGGAAACGAGACAAAAGCGGTGAAACGCAGCATTTTGCGAAATACCCGTTTTTGCCGTTCAAGGTCGTCGGACACTTTGGTGAGTACCGGTTGCGCTACTCCGTTTATCATGCCGGAGATGAAGAGTTGGCCCATGCCGCACCATTTATTGGCTTGGTTGTAATATCCTACTTCTTTTTCGCTGTAGAATTTACCCAGTATCACGGAAAACAGATTGTTATTGATGTGATTGAATACATTGGTAACCAGTAGTTTCCCACTGAATCCGAACATTTCCTTAATCGGGGTGAAGTTGAACTGCAAGCTCGGTCGCCAACGGGTGAAATACCAGTAACAGGCTGTGTTGATGGTTACGTAAACGATGCTTTGCGTAGCAATTCCCCAATAAGAGAAACCAAAGTAGGCAAGAGTGACTCCGGTGATTCCGGACACGGTGAGTCCGATAACCGAAGACAATGCCCGCTGTTTGACCATCAGATTACGCAGGAGATAGGCACTGTGGGATATTCCCAGACTGGCAATGAAGAAGCCGATAAAAGAATAACGTGCCAGTGGTGTCAGTTCGGGAGTATCGTAAAAGTCAGCGATAAGCGGTGCACAGAGGAATAACAGCAGGTACAGCGACAGACTGATGGCCGCGTTGAACCAGAATACGGCATTGTAATCATTGTGCGTCACTTCTTTCTTATTAACAAGGGCAGCTGTGAAACCACTTTCCTGTATCGAACTGGCAATGAGGGAGAAGATGGCCAACATTCCCACCATTCCATAATCTGACGGAGTGAGCAACCGCGCGAGGAATATTCCGAAAAGCAGATTTAACAACTGCTGTATGCCGTTGCTGAATCCTCCCCAAAATAGTCCTTTGGCCGTCTTTTCTTTTAGTGACTGATTCTCGCTCATGTTATTTGCAAAGAATACATGAAAAGGCTATGCGTGATGATAGCTTTTCATGTATTCCCTATTCTAGTTTTATTATTTTACTTCGCTGCCCGGCTTCACCTCACGTCCCGGCATAATAACTGCCAGACTGCCGTCGTTGTTTTCGGCACTTAGAATCATGCCTTCGCTGACGATACCTTTCAGTTTGCGCGGAGCAAGGTTGGCGATGAAGCAAACCTGTTTGCCTACCAGCTCTTCCGGTTGATAATGCTTGGCAATACCTGATACGATGGTACGTGTCTCCAGTCCGTCATCGATTTTGAATTGCAGCAATTTATCCGCTTTCGGTACTTTCTGACATTCAAGAATGGTACCTACACGGATATCCAGTTTCGTGAAGTCGTCGAATTCGATGTTCGGGCGGATAGGATTAGCTTTGTAGTTGGCTTCTTCATTTGCCTTCTTTGTATCGAGCAGCTTTTGTACCTGTGCTTCGATAGTAGCGTCTTCGATCTTCTCGAACAATAACTCCGGTTTGTTTAACTGATGGCCTACAGGAAGCAGGTTATCTTTTCCCAGTTCAGACCATTCGAAAGTATCCATGTTCAGCATTTTGCGGAGTTTTTCCGAGCTGAACGGCAAGAATGGGTCGAAGGCGATGGCAAGGTTGGCAACCAGTTGCAGGGAAATGTTGAGGATGGTTCCTACACGTTCCATATCTGTCTTAGCCAGTTTCCACGGTTCGGTGTCGGCCAGGTATTTGTTTCCGATACGTGCCAGATTCATGGCCTCTTTCTGTGCATCGCGGAATTTGAATACGTCGAGCAGTTTTTCTACTTCTGCTTTCACGTCTGCGAATTCTTTCAGCGTTTCCTTGTCGTAGTCGGTTAAGCTGCCCTGTGCGGGTACGCGACCGTCGAAGTATTTTTGAGTCAGCACCATTGCACGGTTTACGAAGTTGCCGTATACGGCTACCAGTTCGTTGTTATTGCGTGCTTGGAAGTCTTTCCAAGTGAAGTCGTTGTCTTTCGTTTCCGGTGCGTTGGCGGTCAGTACGTAGCGGAGTACGTCTTGCTTTCCGGGGAAATCAGCCAGATATTCGTGCAACCATACGGCCCAATTGCGGGAAGTAGAGATCTTGTCTCCTTCGAGGTTGAGGAATTCGTTGCTCGGCACATTGTCCGGCAGGATATAGCTGCCTTCTGCTTTCAGCATGGCAGGGAATACGATGCAATGGAATACGATATTATCTTTTCCGATGAAGTGAATCAGACGCGTTTCTGGATCTTTCCACCATGTTTCCCAGCTGTCGGGAAGAAGTTCTTTGGTGTTGGAGATGTATCCGATCGGAGCGTCAAACCATACATAGAGCACTTTTCCTTCTGCTCCTTCTATGGGAACAGGGATACCCCAATCAAGGTCACGGCTCACGGCACGTGGTTGCAGACCCATGTCGAGCCAGCTTTTGCATTGACCGTATACGTTCGGACGCCATTCTTTGTGATCTTCCAGAATCCATTTGCGCAGCCATGCTTCGTGTTTGTCGAGAGGAAGATACCAGTGTTTGGTTTCTTTCATTACCGGTTTGCTACCGCTGATGGCGCTTTTCGGGTTGATAAGATCTGTAGGAGAAAGTGAGGTTCCGCACTTTTCGCATTGGTCGCCGTAAGCGCCTTCCGAATGGCAGTGAGGACATTCTCCGGTGATATAACGGTCGGCAAGGAATGTTTTTGCTTCCTCGTCGTAATATTGTTCGGATGTTTTTTCGATGAATTCTCCTTTATTGTATAATGTTTTGAAGAAATCCGAAGCCAGTTGGTGATGCGTCGGTGAAGTGGTGCGACTATACACGTCGAATGAGATACCGAACTCTTTGAATGATTCCTTAATCAGCGAATGATAACGGTCTACTACATCCTGTGGAGTAATTCCTTCTTTCTTGGCACGGATGGTGATAGGCACTCCGTGTTCGTCCGAACCTCCGATGAATAATACATCTTCTTTTTTCAGACGCAGATAGCGTACATAGATATCTGCCGGCACGTATACACCCGCCAGGTGACCGATATGGACAGGACCGTTCGCATACGGCAGTGCCGATGTGACGGTGGTTCTTTTGAATTTCTTTTCCATTATATAGTGTGATTTTTGTTGTTTTCAACTTTGCAATGTGCAAAGATAATGACTTTTCACCACAGATTACACGGATTAACACAGATTTTTCATTCTCATAGTCGGGGGTGTCTCATAAGAATGATGTAAATTTGATAGCTATTCTAACATAAAGCTATTTACTGATATGTTGGATTTATTCTCGCATGTTCTGTTTTTAAGATTAAAACAAAATATTAGTATCTAAACTTCGTCCTAATAAAATAAATAATGTATAAGGTATTGTAAGAATATGCAGAAATAACTATATAAATTTGAATATAAATAAGTAAATATGTATAATTATTGGCAGAATTGAACACCGTTCCTTTTAAAGGAAGCTTCTGTTGCTTTTAAAGGAACGATTCATTGGTTAGAGAGAAACATGTCTTTGCTTTTAAACAAAGAGATAAAAGTTTTTTTTAGGTACAAATTTTCTTCTGGTTGCTCCTGAAATAGTGAGATACTAATAGTGTTAATTTGAAATGTGGAATTGAGATAATTGATCCTTTTTTATATATAGTCTTTTTGAGCTATTAATTTAATTCGTTTTAATCTCTATTTCGTGTGAATTTGAAATTTACAAATGGTCTTTCTTTCCCTTTCTTGATACATCTTGGTCTTTGTGGCGTATATTTCAGATTCTTTATTAGTTTTATATCCGTTTTTTCTGCATAAAAATAATTTCATCCCTGATGATCAGAATTTCATGAAGAGATGACGGCTTCATTTTTCAAAAAGTTAGTATAACCTATTTGTAATCTTAATCTTTTTCTTTTTTACAGTTTGTTTCTATATACAATTCTTCCCTTTTTCTTTCTTTTTTCTCATAAGAAAGGATATATTTGTACCTAAGTTAAACGAAAACCAAAGCATGATATGATAACAACCCAGTTGCTTCGTCCTGAAAGCATTGTTGTAGTAGGGGCATCGAATAATGTACATAAGCCGGGTGGCGCAATATTAAAGAATTTGATAAATGGAGGTTATCGGGGAGAACTTCGGGCGGTGAATCCGAAGGAGAAGGAAGTACAGGGAGTTCCTGCTTTTGCGGATGTGAGCGACCTGCCGGATACGGATCTGGCAGTGTTGGCTATACCTGCTGTAATGTGTCCCGATATTGTGGAAACATTGGCCAGCAAGAAGCAAACCAGGGCATTTATCATACTTTCTGCAGGTTTTGGTGAAGAAACCCACGAAGGAGCACTGTTGGAAGAGCGTATTCTGGAAACAGTCAATAAATACGGAGCCTCATTGATTGGTCCTAATTGCATCGGATTGATGAACACATGGCATCATAGCGTGTTCAGCCAGCCAATTCCCAATTTAAATCTGAAAGGGGTGGACTTGATTTCCAGCTCCGGTGCTACGGCGGTATTTATTCTCGAAAGTGCCGTTACAAAAGGTTTGCAGTTCAATTCAGTCTGGTCGGTGGGAAATGCCAAGCAGATTGGCGTAGAAGATGTATTGCAATTTATGGATGAGAACTTCGATCCCGAAAAGGACTCTCATCTGAAACTGCTTTATATTGAAAGTATTCAGAATCCGGACAGGTTGTTATTCCATGCTTCGTCTTTGATTAGAAAAGGATGTAAGATTGCGGCAATCAAAGCCGGAAGTTCGGAGAGCGGAAGCCGGGCGGCGTCTTCCCATACAGGCGCAATCGCCAGTTCCGATTCGGCAGTGGAAGCATTGTTCCGTAAAGCGGGGATTGTACGTTGTTTCTCTCGTGAAGAATTGACTACTGTAGGTTGTGTGTTTACTCTGCCCGAATTGAAAGGGAAGAATTTTGCTATTATCACCCATGCCGGAGGTCCGGGAGTGATGCTGACAGACGCCTTGAGTAAAGGCGGACTGAATGTTCCTAAACTGGAAGGAGAAATAGCCGAAGAACTAAAAGCCCGACTGTTCCCCGGTGCTGCCGTTGGGAATCCTATTGATATTCTGGCTACCGGAACACCGGAGCATCTGCGTCTTTGCATCGACTACTGCGAGGAGAAACTCGACAGTATAGACGCCATGATGGCCATCTTCGGAACTCCGGGATTGGTTACCATGTTTGAAATGTATGACGTGCTTCACGAGAAGATGCAAACTTGCAAGAAACCGATTTTCCCTATACTTCCTTCGATTAATACAGCCGGAGCGGAGGTTGCCGCCTTCCTGGCAAAAGGACACGTGAATTTTGCAGATGAAGTGACCCTGGGTACTGCCCTTTCCCGCATTGTCAATGTTCCTAAACCTGCAGTTCCTGAAATAGAACTGTTCGGAGTAGACGTTCCGAGGATTCGTCGCATTATCGATTCTATTCCGGAGAATGGTTATATTGCTCCCAATTACGTACAAGCATTACTGCATGCTGCCGGTATTCCGCTGGTAGATGAGTTTGTTTCTGATAATAAAGAGGAGATAGTAGCCTTTGCACGTCGGTGCGGATTCCCGGTAGTTGCCAAAGTCGTTGGTCCTGTGCATAAATCGGATGTCGGTGGTGTAGTTCTGAACATCAAAAGCGAGCAACATCTGGCACTGGAATTCGATCGTATGATGCAGATTCCTGATGCAAGGGCAATTATGGTACAGCCGATGCTGAAAGGTACGGAACTGTTTATCGGTGCAAAGTATGAAGAGAAGTTCGGTCATGTGGTACTTTGCGGTTTGGGAGGTATTTTTGTGGAGGTGCTGAAAGATGTGTCTTCCGGTCTGGCTCCGCTTTCCTACGAAGAAGCTTACTCAATGATTCATTCGCTGCGTGCCTATAAAATCATTCAGGGAACGCGGGGACAAAAAGGAGTCAACGAAGATAAGTTTGCTGAAATTATTGTTCGTTTGTCCACCTTACTACGCTTCGCCATAGAAATCAAAGAAATGGATATAAATCCGCTTTTAGCTACGCAAAAAGCCGTTATAGCAGTCGATGCACGTATCAGGATAGAAAAATAGGACTATTCTCCGTCTTATTTTGCTAAGTGTTTCCAAAAACAATTTGGAGTGCTTCCAAAAGATTTTGTAAGTTAATATTAATTTAGAGCTATAAAGATAAGGTAAAAAGGAACCTTAAAAGAATGATTTAATGAAAAAGTATGTAAATTTGTTCGTTTTCGTTTTCATGGTAGGTGCTTGTTTTTCACAGGGGAAAGCACAGACAAAATCTGCAGTGAGCTATAAGAATCCGGTTGTAGATATTGCTATGCCCGACCCTACGGTGATTAAGGCTGCGGATGGTTATTTTTATATGTATGCTACCGAATCTACCAGAAACGTTCCGATCATGAAGTCGAAAGACTTGGTGCAATGGACTTATTGCAACACGGCATTCACAAATAAAACTCGTCCCAGATTTGAACCCAAAGCCGGAATTTGGGCACCTGACATTAATTATATCAATAATAAATATGTGCTTTATTATGCGATGTCGGTGTGGGGAGGAGAACAGACGTGCGGAATTGGAGTAGCTACGGCCGACTCTCCACAAGGACCTTTTACAGATCATGGTAAGATGTTCCGTAGTAATGAGATCGGTGTACAGAACTCGATTGATCCCAGCTTCCTGCAATATGAAGGGAGAAACTATCTGGTTTGGGGCAGCTTCCGGGGAATATATGTTATTGAGCTGACTGAAGATGGTCTGTCATTGAAGCCGGGAGCGGAAAAAAAGAGAATAGCAGGAACTGCTTTTGAAGCTGCCTATATTCATAAGCACGGCGATTATTATTATATGTTTGCCTCTATCGGAAGTTGTTGCGAGGGGATTAGGAGTACTTATAAAGTTGTAGTGGGCCGCTCTAAAAAAGTCTGGGGACCCTACAAAGATAAGTCGGGCAAACCGATGTTGAAGAATGGTTATTCTTTGGTGATAGGTGCGAATGATCATTTTGTAGGCAATGGGCACGGTTCGCAGATTATCCGGGATGATGCCGGACAAGACTGGCTTCTGTATCATGGTTTTTCAAGATCGATCCCGGAGAACGGACGTATTCTGTTGCTGGACCAAATCAAATGGGATAAAGAAGGATGGCCTTATGTAGAAGGAGAATCTCCTTCTTACGAAACACAAAAAGCACCTGTATTTAATAACTGATTTTCAAATAAACTAATTATAATCTTAAATACCACAAGCATGAAACATACCCCTATTAGCAGGCGGGATTTTCTAAAGAATTTAGGCATAGCCGGGGCTGGCACTCTTCTTGCAGCAAGCCCTTGGCTTTCTGCTTTTTCGGAGGTGACGAACACCTCAAACGAAAAGTGCCGTCTGGCAATAATCGGTCCTGGTTCCCGGGGACGTTTTTTAATGGGATTTCTGGCTAAGAACCCCAAAGTCGAGATCGTAGCATTGTGCGACATTTATAAACCGTCTATCGAGAGCGCATTGGAACTTGTGCCTAATGCCAAAGTGTATGGTGACTACCGGGAAGTGCTGGAAGATAAGTCGATAGATGCCATACTCGTAGCTACCCCTCTTAGTTCGCATTGTAAAATCGTCTTGGATGCTTTCGACGCAGGAAAGCATGTATTTTGTGAGAAGTCGATAGGTTTTACGATGGAAGAGTGTTACCGTATGTATCAGAAACATCGTAGCACGGGAAAGATTTTCTTCACTGGTCAACAACGTTTGTTCGACCCTCGTTACATCAAAGCGATGGAGATGATTCATGCGGGTACCTTTGGTGAAATAAATGCAATCCGTACCTTTTGGAACCGGAATGGCGATTGGAGACGCTCGGTACCTTCACCCAATCTGGAACGCCTGATAAACTGGCGTCTTTACAAGGAATTCTCGAAGGGACTGATGACGGAACTCGCTTGCCACCAGCTTCAGATCGGAAGTTGGGCTTTGCGTAAGATTCCCGAGAAGGTGATGGGGCATGGTGCCATTACTTATTGGAAGGATGGCAGGGATGTGTATGATAATGTGAGTTGTGTATATGTCTTTGATGATGGGGTGAAGATGACGTTCGACTCCGTTATATCCAATAAATTCTATGGACTGGAAGAACAGATCATGGGTAACCTTGGTACGGTAGAACCGGAAAAGGGAAAATATTACTTTGAGAATGTGGCTCCTGCACCGGCTTTCCTGCAGATGGTGAATGATTGGGAAAACAAAGTTTTCGATTCTCTTCCTTTTGCCGGAACGAGTTGGGCTCCGGAAACTGCAAATGAGAACACTGGAGAGTTCATTATTGGAGAACGTCCTAAGAGTGACGGTACGTCCTTGTTGCTGGAAGCGTTCGTTGAAGCCGTCATAACACAAAAACAACCGGAAAGAATAGCGGAAGAAGGATACTATGCAAGTATGCTTTGTTTGCTGGGACATCAGGCACTGGAGGAAGAGCGGATGCTCTACTTCCCCGATGAATATAAAATAGATTATCTGAACCATCAATCTGTAAAAACACCCGAAGCAGTATGAAAGACACGATTGTAACCGCACGACGAAAGAAAATAGAGTTAATTACTTTACTCGTTTGTTTCGTAGTATCCAATTTGATACACCTCTATGCAATTATAGCTTATCATGCGCCATTTACGGAGATGATAACTTCTATTTTTTATATCATCATATTTACTTTTGTGCTTTATGCTTTTTGGGGGATTTTGCGTCTCTTGTTTAATGGGCTACGGGCATTGTTTACTCGTTCACGAACTTAATCAATATCAATGAAAATAAATAACTTATGGTAACACGAAGAGATTTTCTGAAAACGATGTCAATGGCTTCTGCCGGATTGGCGTTGGGGGCAGGTGACTTACTGCATGCTCAAACGATTTCACCCAAGAAAGGAAGAGGTGACAAGGTAAAGATAGCCTATATCGGCATTGGTAACCGCGGTGAACAGATTATTGAAGATTTTGCGCGGACAGGTATGGTAGAAGTGGTAGCGTTATGTGATGTGGACATGGGTGCCAAACATACGCAAAAGATTATGGCTAAATATCCGAAGGCAAAACAGTTTAGAGATTTCCGCCAGATGTTTGATAAAGCCGGTAATGAGTTTGATGCTGTGGCGATTGCTACTCCCGACCATTCACATTTCCCGATCAGTATGCTGGCATTGGCATCCGGAAAACATGTATATGTAGAAAAACCGCTGGCCCGTACTTTCTATGAAGCGGAATTGTTGATGCAAGCTGCGCTTAAACGTCCTAACTTGGTTACCCAGGTAGGAAATCAGGGACATTCTGAAGCAAACTATTTCCAGTTTAAAGCTTGGATGGATGCGGGAATTATCAAAGACGTAACTGCTATCACTGCCCACATGAATAACCCGCGCCGTTGGCATAAATGGGACACTAATATCTATAAACTTCCTTCGGGACAGCAACTGCCGAAAGATATGGACTGGGATACCTGGCTCGGAGTTACCCCTTATCACGAATATAATAAAGATTATCATTTAGGACAATGGCGTTGCTGGTATGATTTTGGTATGGGTGCATTGGGCGACTGGGGGGCGCATATCCTCGATACGGCTCACGAGTTTCTGGAACTGGGATTGCCTTATGAAGTTACCATGCAATACGCAAATGGTCATAATGATTATTTCTTCCCTTATTCTTCCACGATTCTCTTCCGCTTCCCGCAACGTAAAGGGATGCCACCGGTAGACATTACTTGGTATGACGGTCTGGATAATCTTCCTCCTATTCCTGCCGGTTATGGAGTATCGGGACTGGACCCGAACATTCCTGCGACAAATCAGGGAGATACTCCTGCGGCTAAATTGAATCCGGGAAAGATTATCTATACGAAAGATTTAATCTTTAAAGGGGGGAGTCATGGAAGCACTTTGTCTATTATTCCGGAAGAGAAAGCGAAAGAGATGGCTGGCAAATTACCGAAGGTTCCTAAAAGTCCTTCCAATCACTTCGAAAACTTCTTATTGGCATGTAACGGTATTGAAAAGACGCGCTCACCGTTCGAAATCAACGGTGTTTTGAGTCAGGTGTTCTCACTGGGTGTAATGGCTCAACGGCTTAATACACAGCTATTCTTTGACAGCCGCACGAAACAGATTACAAATAATGAATTTGCTAATGCAATGTTGGCGGGACTTCCGCCGCGTAAAGGTTGGGATGAATTTTATAAATTATAAATAGAAACAGCTTTTTCCATTCCTTTCTTTAGGAGAAGGGGATGGAGAAGGACCAATAAATAATCATGAAAAATATTGTATTAACTTTACTTTTATTTTGTGCCGCTTCGTTGGGCGCACAAAACTGGGAACCTCTTTTCAACGGGAAAAACCTGAAAGGATGGAAGAAATTGAATGGCAAAGCCGAGTATAAAATTGTAGATGGCGCTATTGTCGGTGTATCTAAGATGGGAACTCCCAATACATTCCTGGCAACGACAAAGAATTATGGTGACTTTATCCTTGAATTTGATTTCAAGATAGATGATGGTTTAAATTCCGGCGTACAGCTTCGCAGTGAAAGCAAGAAGGATTATAAGAAAGGCCGCGTACACGGTTATCAGTTTGAGATTGATCCTTCGAAGCGCGCTTGGTCGGGTGGCATTTATGATGAGGCACGTAGAAACTGGCTTTATCCTTTGACACTGAATCCGTCGGCAAAAACCGCTTTTAAGAATAACGCATGGAATAAAGCCCGTATTGAAGCTGTTGGTAATTCGATCCGTACCTGGATAAACGGAGTTCCTTGTGCTAATATCTGGGATGATATGACTCCTGTAGGTTTCATTGCTTTGCAAGTGCACGCTATTGGAAATGCGGCTGATGAAGGAAAAACAGTTCGTTGGAAGGATATCCGTATTTGTACGACGGATGTAGAACGCTATCAGACACCGGAAGCGCAAGCTGCACCGGAAGTGAATCTGATTGCCAACACGATTTCTCCGAGCGAAGCAAAAGAAGGCTGGGCTCTATTATGGGATGGTAAGACTACTGACGGATGGAGAGGCGCTAAACTTTCTACTTTCCCTGCAAAAGGCTGGAAGATAGAAAATGGTATTTTGAAAGTAATGAAGAGTGGTGGAGCTGAATCTGCAAATGGTGGTGATATTGTGACTACCCGTAAATACAAGAACTTTATTCTGAAAGTAGACTTCAAGATTACTGAAGGTGCAAATAGCGGAGTTAAATATTTTGTGAATCCGGGGCTGAATAAAGGGGAAGGCTCTGCTATCGGTTGCGAATTCCAGATTCTTGACGATGACAAGCATCCTGATGCAAAACTGGGTGTGAAAGGCAACAGAAAGCTGGGCTCGTTGTATGACCTGATTCCGGCTCCTAAAGATAAACCATTCAACAAGAAAGAATTCAATACTGCTACTATCATTGTAAAAGGCAATCATGTAGAACATTGGCTGAACGGAGTTAAGCTGATTGAGTATGATCGTAACAATGATATGTGGAATGCATTGGTAGCATACAGTAAATATAAAAACTGGCCTAATTTCGGAAATCCGGAGGAAGGTAATATACTTCTTCAGGACCACGGAGATGAAGTATGGTTCAAGAACGTGAAGATTAAAGAACTGAAATAGTTCCGTTTTCTAGTTATTAGGAGATACGTCAAAACTCCTTTATGATTTTTATTCAGGCACGGATTACACGGGTTTCACGGTTACTCTAATGAAATAAAAACCGCGTAATCTGTGTAATCCGTGCCTAATTTGTGTTTTATACGATGCAGACCACTATTCAACATCTATACAAACCGTCAAATGATGGTAACTCCTTGTTTTATGCCTGGTTCCTTTCCATGCATACACGGGTGGATATTATCTTATGCAGCCGGAAACCGGAAGGGGAGTTGCTGCTTGTGGTCAATCGTATTTATGATGCATTGTGTCGGCTGGAAAAGATGGCGAACTTTTATGATCCGGCCAGCGAATTGTCTATTCTCAACCGGACAGCCTCTGTTTCTCCCGTTGTTCTTAGCGAAGAACTTTATTCAATGATCGATTTATGTCTGGAATATAATGGTAGGACTTTGGGATGCTTCGATATCACAGTTCATTCGGAAAATTACAATCAGAACACTGTACATTCAGTACATTTATCTGCCGGAGATCGTAGTGTCGCTTTTTCACAGCCGGGAGTAACTATCAATTTGTCCGGCTTTCTCAAGGGATATGCTTTGGAAACAATCAGAGGTATATTGAATGAGGCTCTGATAGAAAATGCATTGATAAATATGGGAAACAGTTCTATTCTTGCTTTGGGTAATCATCCGGTAGGTTCGGGATGGAAAATTAATGATATACTTCTTCACAACGAATGCCTTACAACCTCCGGCAATGACTCTCCCAGCCGTCGGCACATTGTTTCTCCCCAAAATGGAAAATTGGTGGAGGGCGTCAAACAAATTGCTGTAGTAACAACTAACGGATCAATAGGGGAAATCTTGTCTACCAGTTTATTTGCTGCTGACAGCGAACAGCGTAAGGCTTTGCTGGCTGAATCTTCTTCTGTATTAAACCGTTTTTTCTTTATTGGTTACTAGGTATTTTTTTAGGGCGTGTGGTATTGCTTGATAGAGTTTACTGGGATGATAAAGCTTGGCCTAATCTTTTGGGTAACGGTTCAGCTGTAAAGACTGAAACAGATAGGTAAAAAGAATGTGAGGTATGTTAAAAAAAACTTTCATTATGGAATTTTTGATATACCTTTTTCATTATTCGGAATTTATTTTGTCTTTGTAGGAACATTATCGTCTATGCCGAAGGTGCGGGGTAGACATTTTGAGGATTCGTCGCATTATTGATTCTATTCCGGAGAATGGTTATATTGCTTCCAATTACGTACAAGCATTACTGCATGCTGCCGGTACTCCGCTGGTAGATGAGTTTGTTTCCGATAATAAAGAGGAGCTAGTAGCTTTCGTTCGTCGGTGCAGATTTCTGATTCATTCACTGCGTGCTTATATAATTATTCAGGGAACACGTGGACAAAAGAGAGTCAAAGAAGATAAATTTGCTGAAACTATTGTTCGTTTGTCCGCCTTGCTACATTTCGCTACAGAAATCAAAGAAATGGATATAAATCCGTTTTTAGCTGCGCAAAGAGCCGTTATAACAGTTGATGCGTGTATCCGAATAGAAAAATAGGACTATTCTTTCATTCATTGAGACATATTTACTATCTTTCCGCTATGATTTTGCCTACATTTGGTAACTCAAAACGAAAGGATAGAAAACACATAGTATGAAGAAAACCCTGACTCTTTTAATCTGTCTTATTTGTTATCAGATACTCTGTCACGCTCAAGTGGCAGACGAACACTATTATTTCAAAAATCTAAGTGTACAGAATGGATTATCGCAGAATACAGTAAATACAATTTTACAGGATAAGCAGGGCTTTATGTGGTTCGGCACCAAGGATGGACTGAACAGATATGACGGTCTGTCATTCCGTAAATTTAAGCATGATGACCGTAGTCAGCGGAGCATAGGCAATAATTTCATCACGGCACTTTACGAGGATGAAAAAGGAAGTATCTGGGTGGGTACGGACGTAGGGCTTTATATCTATTATCCGGAAAAAGATTCTTTCGAGCATTTTACCAAACAAAGTGTAGAGAATACAAGGATAGAACATACTGTGACGGCTATCTCCGGAGATAATCAGGGGTGTGTCTGGATGGCAGTGGAATCACAGGGATTGTTCTGTTATAATCTGGAAAAAGGAGAGCTTCAGAACTATACCTTACAGAACTTCTCCTTTCTTACCACCAATGTTGAGACTTTTGCTTTTGACAATAGCGGAACCCTTTGGATCGGCTGTTATGGCGATGGACTTTTCTATTCGAAAGACCGTCTGAAAACTCTCCATCCTTATTTATCGCCTGTGAATAACAAGGAAATTTATGCGAACGACGTAGTGACCTGTATTGTAAAAGGTGCATACAACTGCTTGTATATAAGTTCTTTAAAAGGAGGAGTGAAAGAATTGAATCTGACTTCAAACAAATTGCATGATTTACTTTTCGAAGATGAATCCGGGGAGTCTGTTTTCTGTCGTGAACTGTTGGTTGCTTCTGACAATGAACTATGGATTGGTGCAGAGTCGGGACTTTATATCTATAATCTCCGGCTAGGTAAGTACGTTCATTTGCGCAGTTCGATTAATGATCCTTATTCTTTATCCGATAATGCCATTTATTCATTGTGTAAAGATCGTGAGGGTGGCATTTGGATTGGCTCTTACTTCGGCGGTATAAACTACTATCCTCGTTTTTATACGAACTTCGAGAAATATTATCCGAAAGGAATAGAGAATGGCCTGCACGGGAAACGAGTGCGTGAGTTCTGTCAAGATAACCAGGGAATTCTATGGATTGGTACGGAAGATGGTGGCTTGAATCGTTTTAATCCTAAAACCAAGACTTTTTCTTTCTTTACGCCAAGTAATGCTTTTACAAATGTTCACGGACTGTGCCTGGTTGATGATAATCTTTGGGTGGGAACTTTCTCGAAAGGAGTAAAAGTGGTGGATACTCGTACAGGAGCTATTGTGAAAACCTATCAGAAGACAGACTCGCCCCGTTCATTGATAGATAATAGCGTTTTCTCCATTTGCCGAACGACGACGGGGGATATTTATCTGGGTACTTTATTCGGTTTGTTGCGCTACAACAGACAATCTGATGATTTTGACCGGATACCGGAACTGAATGCCCGGTTTGTATATGATATAAAAGAAGATTCGGGAGGAAACCTCTGGCTGGCCACTTACGCAAACGGTGCTTACTGTTATAATGTAAGTGAGAAGAAATGGAAGAATTATTTGCATAATGAAAATAATCCGAAAAGCCTTCCTTATGATAAAGTGGTAAGTATCTTCGAAGATTCTCACCGACAAGTTTGGTTGACAACTCAAGGTGGAGGGTTCTGTTTGTTTCATCCGGAAACGGAAACCTTTACCAGCTATAATCTGGCAGACGGATTGCCAAATGATGTCGTTTATCAGATTGTGGAAGATAAAGATGGACTTTTCTGGCTGACAACGAATAATGGTCTCGTATGTTTCCAACCTACTACCGGAGCAATGAAAGTATATACTACCTCCAATGGTTTGCTGGGCGATCAGTTTAATTACCACTCCAGCCTGGAGACGGAAGATGGTACGATTTATCTGGGAAGTATCGACGGCTTTATCGCTTTCAATCCGAAGACCTTTTCAGAGAATAGGTCGCTCCCATCTATTGTGATTACGGATTTCCTATTGTTTGGCAAAGAAGTGTATGTCGGTGAACCGGGATCTCCATTGGAAAAGAGTATCACTTTCTCTGATGAACTTATTCTTCAGTCTAGTCAGAACTCTTTCTCTTTCCGGGTAACAGCATTGGACTTTCAAGCTCCAAGAATGAGTAAAATCATGTATAAATTGGATGGTTTTGATGCGGATTGGCTGACAATTGGCGAAAGCCCTATTGTTACTTATTCCAATCTGCGATATGGCAATTATACATTCAAAGTGAAGGTTTCTAATAGTGATGGAGTATGGAATGAAAATGGAATATCATTAAAAGTACATATTCTTCCTCCTTTCTATCTTTCTGTTTGGGCTTATTTTGTATATGCTTTGTTGATTATAGGTTGTTCTTTGTATGTAATTATATATTTCAAGAGGCGTAGTAACAACAAGCATCGCAGGCAGATGGAGAAGTTTGAGCAGGAGAAAGAACGTGAAGTTTATCATGCAAAGATTGACTTTTTTACGAATGTAGCTCATGAAATACGTACACCGTTGACATTGATTAAAGGTCCGTTGGAAAATATCATACTGAAAAAACAAGTGGATGCTGAAACCCGTGAAGACTTGAACGTCATGAAACAGAACACGGAACGATTACTCAATCTGACCAATCAGCTACTTGACTTCCGCAAGACGGAAAGCCAGGGATTCCGGTTGAACTTTGCAAAATGCAATATAACAGAGGTCTTGAAGGAAACTCATGTACGTTTCACTTCTCTTGCAAAACAGAAAGGGTTGGAATTTACCTTACAGGTACCAGAAAAAGATTTCTATGCCCATGTTAATCAGGAAGCATTTACGAAGATCATCAGCAACTTGTTGAACAATGGAATGAAATATGCCGAGAGTTATGTACATGTAATGCTGGAAATACCCGAAACTGATGATGATAATCTATTCCGTATTCGCACAGTAAACGATGGAGTAATCATTCCTGATGAAATGAAAGAGGAGATTTTTAAACCTTTTGTTCGTTTCAATGAGCAAGAGGATGGAAAGGTGACTACTGGCACTGGAATCGGTTTGGCACTCTCTCGCTCGTTGGCTGAATTACATCAGGGAACTTTGGCTATGGAGACAGGAGAAGAAAGTAACATTTTCTGTCTGACTTTACCGGTCGTTCAGGATATGACAATCACTTTAACCCCAGAGGCGGAGGTGGAAATTGATAGGGTAAACGAAATCCCTGCCGAACAGGCGGGAAGGAAAGATAACCGTCCCACTGTGCTGGTAGTAGAAGATAATCCTGATATGCTTACTTTTGTTGTTCGTCAATTGTCGAGAGATTATACAGTGTTGACAGCTACTAATGGTGCAGAAGCATTGAAGGTGCTTGATGGTAACTATGTGAATCTGGTGATAAGTGATGTTGTGATGCCCGTGATGGATGGTTTCGAATTGTGTAAGACGATTAAGTCGGATTTGAATTACAGCCATATTCCGGTTATCCTGCTGACTGCCAAGACCAATATACAATCAAAGATAGAGGGGATGGAACTGGGAGCAGATGCTTATATTGAAAAACCTTTCTCTGTAGAATATCTACAAGCGTGTGCTTCTAACCTTATTCAGAATAGAGAGAAACTGCGTCAAGCTTTTGCGGAGTCTCCTTTTATAGCTGCTAATACAATGGCTTTAACAAAAGCTGATGAGGAATTTATCAAAAGGTTGAACGAAGTAATTCAGATTAATTATGCCAATCCTGAATTTAGCATGGATGACATGGCAGATAACCTGAATATGAGCAGGTCTAACTTTTATCGGAAAATAAAGGGAGTGTTGGATTTGAGTCCGAATGAGTTCTTACGCCTGGAGCGTTTGAAAAAGGCAGCTCAATTGTTGAAAGAGGGAGAAAACCGGGTGAATGAAATCTGCTACATGGTGGGATTTAATTCTCCGTCTTACTTTGCTAAATGTTTCCAAAAGCAATTTGGGGTATTGCCTAAGGATTTTGTTAATTCGAAAGAAGAGTAGATTATATATAGAGTTGTATTTCACTCTATATCATCTGTTATATTGAGGATTTATAATTTATAAGTGTGAAAATTTTAATAATACGATAAGATATGATGACCAGACAAAAGACTTTGTGGTTTACACTATTACTAATTGGATTGTATACCAGTTTTCTGAATGCCAGTGAGATAACGAGATGGGTGATTACTTCACCTGACAGTATTTGCTGGAGAGTGAATGGTGTGCATAATGACCATATTGAAATGAGTGGACTGAAAGTTTCAACAGTATTGCGCTATGGTGTTAATGAAGCTGGTGAATGGGTGATTGACCGGAATATGGTTTTACCTACTTTTCGTACTATCCCTAATGATACCCATGGTAGTTTGCAGCATCATTTTAATGGAGACTGGGCACATTTATGCCTTGTAAATGGCCAGCCGTTAGTAGGTGAAAAGGTAGAGACTGTATCGCTGAATGGAATTATGACTGTAAAGAGTGTATATGCTACTAGAGGGATTTCGTTGACACGTACACTTTTTCCTTCCACGTCACAACCGGCCTTCTGTGAGAAATATGAGTTGGAGAATACGACAGATCACCCACAGACAGTTCAGCTCCCATCGACCACTCTTTCTTATTATACTGATGAGGCAAAAGGAGTGGAAGGCAGTTATACATTAACGGCTACCCTTTCTTCTCCGGTAAAAGATGGTACTTATCTACTGAAAGCCGGAGAAAAGGCCTGGTTTCAGGTAATCTATGCAGGATATAAGAAACATGATCAGGAGTTGGCGTTGGATGTTAATAATGAACTTCTGGCACGTCGGAGATTTTTGAGTCAGATACAGGGTAACCTTGTGTTAGAGACTCCGAGTGACGTAATCAATACTATGTTTTCTTTTGCCAAGATACGTGGTTCGGAAAGCATATTTGATACTAAAGGCGGATATATGCAGAGCCCAGGTGGAGAAGCTTATTACGCTGCTGTTTGGGCGAATGATCAGGCCGAATATATCAATCCATTTTTTCCATATTTAGGTTATCAAGCCGGAAACCGTTCGGCTATGGATTCATTCGGGTTGTTTATGCGCTATATGAATGATGAGTATAAACCTTTACCTTCATCTATAATTGCAGAAGGGATTGATTGTTTTGGTGTTGCGGGTGATCGTGGTGATGTAGCAATGGTTGGCTATGGCGCAGCACGTTATGCTTTGGCATCCGGTAATTGTAATGAGGCTGAAAAATTGTGGCCGCTGATTGAATGGTGTCTGGAATATTGTCATCGCCAGCTGAATGCGGATGGGGTGGTAAAATCTGATTCTGATGAACTTGAAAATCGTTTTCCTGCCGGAAAAGCCAATCTATGTACATCTTCATTATATTATGATGCCTTGGTTTCAGCTGCTTATTTGGGAAAGGCACTGAAAAAAGAACATAAACAGATAAAGTCTTATCAGGATAGGGCTGCTGAACTTTATAAGAATATTGATGCATATTTTGCCCGTAATGTAGAGGGGTATGACACCTATCGTTATTATGATGGTAATACAGTGCTGCGTTCATGGATTTGCATTCCTCTGACTATGGGTATTTATGATCAGGCGAAAGGTACTGTGGAGGCTCTATTCTCTGATAAACTGTGGATGGAGAATGGGTTGTTAACTCAATCGGGTACTTCTACTTATTGGGATCGTTCTACACTCTATGCTTTCCGGGGGGCTTACTCTTGTGGTGCCAGAGATATAGCTACTGAATATTTGGATAAATACTCTGCTACTCGTTTGTTGGGTGATCATGTTCCTTACGCAGTGGAAGCGTGGCCGGAGGGAAACCAAAGGCATTTATCCACAGAAAGTGCTTTGTATTGTCGCATTATGACCGAGGGGTTGTTCGGTATCCGTCCCATTGCATTGGATGCTTTTATGATGACACCGCAGCTACCGGAAAGTTGGAATACGATGTCATTGAAACGTATCTGTGCATTTGGTTCCATATTCGATATTGAGGTGAAGCGCGATAAAGATGACAAACTGTTGGTTCTGATAAAAAAGGATCATAAGATTGTAAAAAGAAGTAAGATTACGAATGGAAAACCGATTGAAGTACGTATTTAAATAAGATAAAATAATCTGTCTTTTGATTTAAGCCAATTTTGGTAACAAAATTGGCTTAAATATTATTTTTAGTACGCTTTTGGTTTATTTGTCACATCATTTGGTCAGGTTATTTCCTAATGATTGGCAGATACGCCCTATTTTTGTGTCGGATGTCATTAACAAATTAAATATCTTATTTTTTATATGAGAAATCTATTTATCGTATTTTATTGTCTGGTATCAGCTCTTACTATTAAGGCAAATGGACAGGATAGTTTGTGGAAGATACAGACAACTGATTATCACGGAACTTATTACGGGGCAACAGTTGCCAATGGGGGGATTGGTATCCTGCCGTGGAAAGAACCGTTTTCTATTCGCCATGTCATGCTAAACCATGTTTTTGATTCTGCTACTCCTCAAGATGTGAGTCGTGTTTTACGAGGAATCAATCCATTCAATTTGCAGATGCAAATTAATGGACAGACTGTAAATGGTGATAATATTTCGAGATGGGAACAGTGTATAGATATGAAAGAGGCTACCCATAATACGCACTTCACTTGTGATGGAAAAGCGGATGTATCTTATAGCATCTGTGCTCTAAGAAATTTACCTTATGCAGGACTGGTTCGTGTGGAGGTTGTGGCACTGGGGGATATGTATTTGACAGTGTCAAATCCTATTGAGATACCTGATGAGTATAAAAACATAGGTTCGAAACTGGTCAATGTGAATGTTAATGGGAATGATATAAAAATAGTGCGTACTTGGGCTTTATCAAAATACCGCGAACAAAAAGTTTCAGCTTCTTCCGCATTTATTTATGATAAGAATTCCAGTGTGCAGCAACAATATAATGGGAGTGGTCAGATTTCTATTTCATTAAAGAAAGGAGAGAAATTCTTTTTTACTTTATTAGGTGCTGTTTGTACCGGACGTGATTTTATAGATCCATACAATGAGTCAGACCGTGAAGTGATTTATGGTGCGAAAGAGGGATTGACGCGTCTGATGGATGGGCATCGGAAACTCTGGAACGAGATGTGGAAAGGTGATATTGTGATTGAGGGGGATGATGAAGCACAGCGTACTGTGCGTTTTGCACTTTATAATCTGTATTCCAATGCACGCAAAGGAAGTCGGTTGAGTATACCTCCTTTTGGACTTTCTTCACAGGGATATAATGGGCATATTTTCTGGGATACCGAATTTTGGATGTATCCGCCTATGCTCTTTATGAATCAGGGCATTGCACGAACAATGATGGATTATCGTACAGATAGGCTGGAAGCTGCTTGCCAGAAAGCATTAAGTTATGGATATGATGGGGCTATGTTTCCTTGGGAAAGTGATGATGCAGGAGAAGAAGCGTGTCCGACTTGGGCGTTGACTGGTCCTTTTGAACATCATATCACAGCTGATATCGCCATTGCGGCCTGGAATTATTACTGTATGAGTGGCGATCAGCGATGGTTGCGTGAAGAAGGATTCCCTTTAATGGAGAAAGTGGCAGAATTTTGGGTAAGTCGTGTAGAAAAGAATGACGATGGTTCTTATTCGATTCGTAATGTGGTTTGTGCCGATGAATACGCAGAGGGTGATGATAATGCCTTCACGAACGGTACTGTTATACGCGCATTACAGGATGCTGCTAAAGCTGCTTCCATATGTGGGCTTAAAGCTCCAGTAATTTGGAAGGAAATAGCAGCAAAGTTGCGCATCCCCAAATTTGAAAATGGAGTGACTATGGAGTATGATGGTTATAATGGACAGGTTATCAAGCAGGCGGATGCTAATTTACTGGTATATCCATTGAACCTGATTACCCGTCCGGAAGAAATTCGTAAGGATTTGGAGTATTATGAGGGAAAGATTGACAAAGGAGGCCCCGCAATGTCATTCTCTGTATTGGCTTTGCAATATGCACGCCTTGGTGAAGGGGATAAGGCTTATGAATTATTTGTGCAAAGCTTCCGTCCCAACCAGCTACCTCCGTTCGGTGTACTTTCTGAAGGTGCAGGAGGTACTAATCCTTATTTCTCAACTGGTGCGGGAGGACTTTTGCAGGCTGTAATCAATGGCTTTTGTGGTTTGGAAATTACAGATAGCGGTATTAAACAATTGCCTTCGAAATTGCCAGGACATTGGAAGAAGTTGGTAGTTAAAGGAGTCGGACCGGATGGTAAAACATATGTCCGGCTTCAGAAATGAGTTCAATTTTTTCGGTTGCGTAAATAAGAGTCAGAAGATGTATACTTTGGGAGGGAAATTGAGACTGGAATTTCATTTATTGACCTGTTTTTAATATCCTAAGCTGGTAGAATTCCATACTTTTGTTGCGTATCACACAGGCTACAAAATATTAGCTGTTGCTCAAGTTTGAAAATGAATTATTAGTGTATTAACAGAACCAGTATTTATTTTATTACTGATTCATTTAATTGAATTTACATGAATTTAAAATGCTTATTTTGTGGAATACTTATTGGGTTATATGTTGAGGCTGTTGAAGCCGTCAATTATACTCCAGAAAAGATTTCAGCATCTATTTCCTTAAAAGTACCGGGAAATGAATCGGAAAAATACTCGCTGGATATGCGGCAGTTGAAGAATGACTGTTCATCTTATCTGTTGGAACCTTCCAAAGGTATTCCGATGGTAATAACTCAGAGAATGGAGGATATGAATGGTAAGTTACGTATCAATGTCAGTCTAACTGCATTAGAGGATGTTTATTTTAATTTTAGCGAGCAGTTGTCAACCGGTTTTAATCATGATGATTGCCAGTTCTATATGCCGGGGTTCTGGTATCGTCGCAATCTGCGATCTCCTAAGGAAGCACCTTCATTTCATACATCAGACAGCTGGTTGGTGCGTGAGGATAGATTGAGTGCTCCTCTTACAGGTATTTATTCAGAAAAGGAAAAAAGCTTTGTGACGGTGAGTCGTATAGACAATTTTGCTAATGAGGTTTTGTCTACTCATCGAGAGGGAGAAATCATTCTTTCAGGTAAAACTTCAATAGGTTTTACTGGATTCGAAAATCAGAATGGAGTGGCAACACTTTCTTTCGGTTTTCCTTACCGTGAAGCACCTAAAAGCTATATTCGAAAATTAACATTGGCTCCGGCGGTAGAGGCTTTTCAGTCTCTGAGAAAAGGAGAAACAATGTTACTGACATGGGAGATCTTGGAGAATAAAGCTGATGATTATTCTGATTTTATTCGGAATGCGTGGGAGTATAGCTATGACACTTATGCTCCGGTTCCGGTTGATACTCCTTATTCTATTGAGGATATGAAAGAAGTTATGAGCCGTTTTTTTGTGAATAGTCTGGTGACTGGTAATTCGTTGACTTTTAATTCGGGTATTCATTTGCGGACTGCTGATTGTCAGAGTAACGGTCAGGCAGAAGTTGGTTTTATTGGCCGTGTACTCCTTAATGCATTCAATGCTTGGGAATATAGTTGGCAATGTGGCAGAGAAGATCTGAAAGAAAACAGTATGAAAGTATTCGATAGTTATTTGAAGAATGGCTTTACCCAGGCTGGTTTCTTTAAAGAATCGGTAAACTTTGATAGAGGGTATGAAGATCCTGTACATAGTATTCGTCGTCAATCAGAAGGAGTTTATGCTATGCTTCATTTTCTTGCTTATGAAAGGGAGAATGGCCGTCGTCATCCTGAATGGGAACAAAAGATGAAAAATATGCTCGATATACTTCTGCAGTTGCAACATGAAGATGGCAGTTTCCCCCGTAAATTCCACGATGATTTTACAATAGTCGATAATAGTGGAGGAAGTACACCCTCGGCCACTTTACCTTTAATAATGGGATATAAATATTTTAAGGATAAACGTTATTTAGCTAGTGCTAAAAGGACAGCAGATTATTTGGAGAAAGTCTTGATATCTAAAGCTGACTATTTTTCATCTACTCTCGATGCCAATTGTGAAGATAAAGAGGCTTCTCTTTATGCTGCTACGGCAACTTATTATCTTTCGTTGATAACGAAAGGAGATGAGCATCGTCATTATGCCGACCTGACAAGAAAGGCTGCTTATTTTGCATTGTCATGGTATTATGTATGGGACGTTCCTTTTGCTCAAGGTCAGATGTTGGGTGATATCGGTCTAAAAACTCGTGGTTGGGGTAATGTTTCTGTAGAAAATAACCATATTGATGTGTTTGTTTTTGAATTTGCTTCGGTACTGCAATGGTTGTCAAAGGAATATAAGGAGCCACGTTTTGCCCATTTCGCGGAGGTGATTTCTACTTCCATGCGCCAATTGTTACCTCATGAAGGGCATCTATGTGGAATTGCCAAATCCGGTTTTTATCCGGAAGTCGTTCAACATACCAACTGGGATTATGGCAAAAATGGGAAAGGGTATTATAACGATATCTTCGCACCGGGATGGACAGTCGCTTCTTTGTGGGAGTTATTGACTCCGGGGCGTGCGGAACATTTCTTAAAATGACAGAAATAGGTCAGAAGATATCTCAATTATATTTTAATTTCATTTTGAACGATTTTTTTTAATTATTGGTCTATCTATTTTATTACATTTTGTATTAGTTGTCTACTTTTGCTCTCACTCAATATGAGATAAAGTATTTATTATGAGTTTTTTAAATTTAATATTATGGACTTGAAGAAAGCATTGTTTGTTTGCTTGTTGTTCTATTATGGAACAAGCGCTAACTCCGCTTTACCGGAACATTCTTCTATGTCTGGTAAGACTAATATGTCGGAGCAAGCGAAAGGTATTCGTATCAGTGGTACGATAACCGATAAGGACAAGAATCCTCTTCCTGGTGTGAATGTACGTGTACTGGAACAGACAGGGACTGGAGTGATTACGGATATGGACGGACATTTTTATTTGAATGTACCCGGAAAGAATTCTGTAATAGAGATTTCGTATATTGGCTTCAAAACTCAACAAATAAAAGTTGGAAGTAAGATTAATTTTGATGTAATTTTAGAAGAAGATATTGAAGCCTTGGATGAAGTTGTAGTTACTGGATATGGTAGTCAGAAGAAAATGTCGGTTATCGGTTCTATCGAGACATTACAGCCTAAGAAGTTACAGGTTGGTGCCACACGCTCTTTGTCTAATAATCTGGCAGGACAGATTGCCGGTGTGATAGCGGTTCAACGTTCGGGAGAACCGGGTTACGATTCCTCGAATTTTTGGATTCGCGGTATTGCTTCTTTCTCCGGTGGACAATCTCCGTTAGTGTTGGTAGATGGTATCGAGCGCGACTTGAATAACATAGACCCCGCTGAAATTGAATCTTTCTCAGTATTGAAAGATGCATCGGCGAGTGCTATGTATGGTGTACGTGGTGCAAATGGTGTCATTGTTATCAATACGAAGCGTGGTAAAGTAGGAGCTCCTTCTGTCAATTTGCGTGTGGAACATTCTATTGCAGAGCCGACAAAACTTCCGGATTTTATTGGGGCAGCCGATCATATGGCATTGATAAATGAAATAACAGAGAATAAGTCGCGTTTGCCTTTCAGTCAGGAGCAGATTGACAGAACGAGATATGGTTATGACAGAGATTTGTATCCGGATGTAAATTGGCTGGATGAAATAACAAAGGATTATGCTTATTCTACTCGTGCGAATCTGACTGTATCAGGTGGTTCCGATTTCCTGCGCTATTCGTTGGTTGGTTCTTATTTCGGTGAGAAGGGAATCATGGAGACGGATAAGTCTTTGCCTTATGATACAGGAACGAAACTAACTCGTTATAATATGCGTGCGAATGTTGACTTGGATGTGACTAAGACAACAGTGCTGCGTTTAAATGTCGGTGGGTTCCTCCAAACACACCGCAAACAGGCATTTAGTACGGACGATGCTTTTGATAGAGCGTTTATAACTTCTCCTTTCGTGTATCCTGCCCGCTATTCAGATGGGACTATTCCAATTATGGCTATTAATGATGTGAACCCTTGGGCAGCGGTGACACAGCAAGGTTACGACGTAGTTACAGCTTCACAGATTCAGTCACTCTTTGCTATTGAACAGAATCTGAAGATGATCACGCCGGGATTAAAAGCGAAAGTAACCTTTTCTTTCGACCGTTGGAATCAGAGTTCGATTACAAGGGGAAAGGATGCTACTTATCATAGTATTGCTACCGGACGTGACATTGAAGGTAATCTGATTCATTCTGTACTTAAATATGGAGATGACTCTTTGGGACATGGAAATAAAGGGGAATATGGAAATTCGAGGGTTTATTTTGAAGGAACATTAACGTATGCTCACACTTTCGGAAAGCATGACGTAGATGCATTGTTTCTGTATAATCAGCAAAGTTATGATAATGGTAGTGTACAACCTTATAGAAAACAAGGTATTGCGGGTAGATTGTCTTATACTTTCGATAGCCGTTATGTGACGGAGTTCAACTTTGGATATAATGGTTCAGAGAATTTTGCTAAAGGTAAACGTTTCGGCTTTTTCCCTTCTGTGGCAGTCGGATGGTTATTGTCTGAAGAACCTTTCATGGATCGTTTCAGAAATACATTGAGTAAATTGAAATTAAGAGGTTCTATAGGAAAAGTTGGTAATGATGATATCGGAGGACGCCGTTTTGCCTATATAACAACATTGAATACCAATGCAGATAAGTATAACTGGGGTGATACAGGACAGATTGGTCGTACCGGTATTTCAGAAGGAGAAGTTGGAGTTGAAAATCTTACCTGGGAAACAGCTCTGAAAATGAACCTTGGTTTTGAACTGGGATTATGGAATGAATTGGAATTACAGGTAGATGTTTTCAAAGAAAAACGTACCAATATCTTTATGCAGCGTAAGATTATTCCTTCACAGACAGGATTCTTGACTAACCCTTGGGCCAATTTTGGTGAAGTGACTAACCGCGGTGTGGAATTCTCCTTAAACTATAATAAACAAATTAATAAAGATTGGTTTGTAGGTTTCCGTTCTAATTTCACATATGCTATTAATAGGGTGGACGAATACGATGAGCCAGAAACTGTGAAAGGTACATACAGAGGATTGACAGGCCGTTCATTAAATACTTTGTATGGATTGCAGGCAGAAAGATTGTTTACAGAAGATGATTTCGATGCAAATGGTAATTTGAAATTCGGTATACCGACACAGGACGTTGGAGCTTCAAAAGTACGTCCCGGTGATATCAAATATATAGATATGAATGGCGATGGCATTATCACTGATGCGGATGAAGGATACATTGGTGGAACGGTAGACCCGCGTATTGTTTATGGTTTCGGAGGTAATGTGAGCTACAAAAACTGGGATTTGAATTTCTTCTTCCAGGGAACAGGTGATACTTATCGTGTGATTGGTGGAACTACGTATTTCATTCCGGGTAGTGGACAAACATTACAAGGCAATGTCTACTCTAATTATAACGACAGATGGACAGAAGAGAATCCTTCCCAAGATGTATTCTGGCCGAGATTGACGGAGGAACCTAACAGACAGAACTACCGGAATTCTACATGGTGGAAAAAGAATATGCGTTTTATGCGTTTGAAAACGCTGGAACTTGGATATACTTTACCGCAATCTGTAACTGATAAGATACATTCTAAAGCTATTCGTTTTTACGTGAGTGGTAATAATTTATTCTGTTTCTCTCCTTTCAAACTGTGGGATCCGGAATTAAATACGAACACCGGTCTGCGTTACCCGGCTATGCGTTCTGTAATGTTTGGAGTTGACCTGAATTTCTAATTAAAAAAAATGACGATAATGAAACTTAAGAAATATATAGTTGCTGGTTTAATAGGCATCGTATCGTTGGGTTCCTGTACGTATCTTGATAAAGAACCGGATACGGAAATTGATATAGACATGGTCTTTGAGAATAAGACAAAAGTAGAATCATGGCTGGCCAATGTATACAGCCGTATCCCTAATCCGGGTAATGACTGGTTAAATACGTATGGTTGGGAAGTGTTTGCAGATGACTTGACTGCTTCTGCACGTTGGCAGCAATGGGACTGGCCCAATATCACCAAGATTTTTGGTGGATGGACACCGAATACACAATGGGCAGGAAATTTCTGGGATGGTCTTCCGAGAAAAATACGTCAGGCTTATATTTTTATAGAACGTGTACATGCATTACCTGATTCCGACCTTCCTCAGAGAGAAGTGGATTATATGAAAGCGGAAGCACGTTTCCTTGCGGCCTATTATTGGTGGCAATTATTGGAGACATACGGTCCTATCCCATTTAGACCGAATTACATTGCTCCGACTGACTTTACTCTTTCAGATTTAATGGTCGGACAAAGACCTTTTGATGAGATTGTCAGCCATTTGGATAATGAGATGTTGGAAGCATCTAAACAATTGCCTGCTGTATGGCAGAGTGTGGAGAAATATGGTCGTATAACTTCAGTTATGTGTCTAACTGTTCGTGCGAAGATGTTATTATTTGCTGCAAGTCCGTTGGTAAATGGAAATGAGTGGTACATTGGACATAAGAATAAAGAAGGTGAGGAATTGTTCAATTCTACTTATAGCCAGGAAAAATGGGTGAAAGCGGCAGAAGCCTGCAAACGATTGCTTGATGTAGCAGAGCAAGCCGGTTATCGTTTGTACGTAGAATATAATGATGAGGGAGAAATAGACCCGTTTACTTCGCTTGAAAATCTTTGGTTTACGAAATTTCAAGATGGAAATAAGGAGATATTGTTCCCATATACAAAAGAAGATGCTTATCAAAGTTACCAGTTCTATACGAATAAAGCTGTAACTAAAGAATATGGTGGTGGAAATGGTTTAGGTGTATATCAAGGTTTGGTGGACGCGTTCTTCATGAAGAATGGGCTTCCGAAAGACGATGATAATTCGAAATATGTAGAAGAAGGTTTTTCAACGGAGACAGAAACCCGATCTACTAATTGGACTGGTGGTACAGGGCAAAAGGGAGAAATAACTGCCGAAGGTACATATAATATGTATTGTAATCGCGAACCTCGTTTTTATACTACAGTAAGTTATAATGGTTCTTGGTATGCTTTGGCAGAGCGTAAATTCGAATTCTTTAAGAATCAGAAAGATAATGATTATACACATGATGCACCCCAAAATGGTTATTTGGTTCGTAAGAAAGTATATTCACAGGATAATCCGAAGAATGGTAGTTACAAATGGCGTCAAATGTTCCTATATCGTTTAGCTGCTTCCTATTTGGATTATGCTGAGGCTGTTAATGAGGCTTATGATAATAGAGCATCTCGTGAGGATGCATTAAAATATGTGAATAAAGTCCGTGAACGTGCAGGCGTGCGCCAATATACGTTGGATGCCGTAGCGGCAGATGATGCAAAATACATTCATGTAGATGACAATCAACTGGCAGTACGTGAGGCAGTTCGTATGGAACGCCGTGTTGAACTTTGCTGTGAAGGATCACGCTGGTCGGATATCCGTCGATGGAGAATTGTGGAACAGCTCCCGGAGATGTGTGGAGATGATTATGGTATGAATTTCGCAGGAACAAATAGTCAGGAATTTTATAAGAGAACCGTATTCCAGACACGTGTGTGGAAAAGGGCGATGTACTGGTTCCCGGTATATATAGATGAAATGAATAAGAACACGAACTTGGTTCAGGCGCCTTTCTGGAATTAATTAAATGAAAAGCATAATTATGAATAAGATAATGAAACTAATATGCTTGCTCTTTCTTATGTTGATAGTAGCGAGCTGTAATAAAGATCCGGAGTATTACACGCTTGAAACTCCTGTAGATCAGATGCTTTTGAAGGCTTCTTCTTCTGAAATTACTTTGGAGAAAGAAAAAGAGAATGAAGCAGCTGTTATATTTACATGGGATGCTGCAGCTCAACGTGGAGGAGCTGATGCTACTATCACCTATTTTTTCAGAATGTATATGGCAGACTTACACTCTAATGTGACAGATTTGTATGAGATTGAATCGGAAGAGCGTTCCATTAGTTTCACGCATAAGGAGTTAAATGATATACTGGCTTCTTGGAGTATACTTCCTGGGGATAAGGTGACTATTGAAGCAGAGGTTATAGGACAGGTCAATTCATCTGTAGAATACTTGAAACCGGAGTTGTCGAAGACGCAATTGAATGTGATCGGATATGATAAGAATGCTACTGCGATATATATGGTGATGGTGGATGATGCTGGAGAGAAAACTGTTCGCCGAATGACCGAGAAGGTTGTGGGTTCAGGAGTATATCAGTCGACAGCAGAATTGAAGCCATGTGAGTACTTCTTTGCACTTAGTCCGGATTCTGATTATCCATGCTACATGAAAGCTGAGAATGGAGATAATTCTTTGCAATATGTGGCAGAAGCAGGGAATGGTGAGATGTTTGAAAACACAAAAAGCGGTACCTATACAATAGTTGTGGACTTAAATCGTTTGGATGTGAATATCGTTAGTATTTACCCTTTACCGCAAGGTGGGATTTGGATTGTTGGCGATGCCAGTACCATCGGATGGGATTGGGGTAAAATGAAAAAGGAAGGTGCATTTGTGAATAATGATCCACGCCATCCAGAACGTTGGACGTATACAGGTAACTTTTATGGCGGTAAAGAGTTTAAGTTGGCGTTGGAGCCGAATGGAGCAGATTTTGCAGGAAAATTCTTTTTTGCTCCTTCACAAGGAGCAAATCCGGGCGTAGAACATGAACTCGGAGAAGCAAGGTATCAGGATAATGGCGGTGACTTGAAATGGATTGTTGCTGCTGATGGTAAATACATTTTGACAGTAGACCTTAATGAGATGAAGATATATTTGGAGCCGACTGAATAATCTCCATAAGAAGTAAATTAAAATATGAAAATCATGAAAAAACTGTTTATAATACTATATCTGCTTACTAATATATTTGTATTGGGAGCATGTGGAGATGTGGAAAGTGAGGGTGACCCACAACCACGTGTACCGAGAGTAGAAGTGGAATCTGATGATTATTATGTACAGATTACACAGGAAAATATGGATGGGGTTGCTTTTGTCTACCGTTGGCTGGATATAGAAACAGCATCGAAGTATGTTATGACTTTAGGACTGCAGGTAGATGGAGAAATAACTGAAACAATGGGTGTGGAAGATAAAAGCATACTTACTTATAACGGAGTACGCGAACAGCTTTTTACCAATCAACAGATAATGGAATATATGAAAGCTTTTGGAGTGGACGAAAAAGAAGCTCAGTTTAGCATTACATTGGAAGCGTTTCAGTCGGATGGTATGCCAATTACTTCAGAAACGGACAAAGAATCAAAGACTTCCATAATCCATATTGTATTGGGACCTGGTGTTGAATTGAATTCGAGTATGGAATAGATTAGTAAAATTAATAAAAACTGAGAACTTATGTTATACTTACAACATACAATTACGCTTGGAATATTTTCCCTGCTTACATGGGGGTGTGGTAACAGCGATAAACAGAAAGGTGAAGCAGAACAAGCTCCATTGGCAGACAAAGTGTGGTATTCAAATCCTGTCATCGATTCCGATAATCCGGATCCGACAGTGATAAAAGCGGAAGACGGATATTTCTATTTGTATGCTACCGGAGGAAATACATGGATACACAAATCCAAAGACTTGGTTCACTGGACTTATGTGGGCGGTGCTTACGAGGATGATAAAAAACCGTCATGGGAACCGGAAGCAGGTATTTGGGCGCCGGATATCAATTATATCAATGGAAAATATGTGATGTATTACTCCTTGTCCAAGTGGGGAGGTGGAGCAACTTGTGGTATTGGTGTTTCTGTTTCGGACAAGCCGGAAGGACCGTTTACCGATCAAGGCAAATTATTCCGTAGCAATGAGATCGATGTTCATAATAGTATCGACCCTTTCTATATTGAAGATAATGGTAAAAAATATCTTTTCTGGGGAAGCTGGTATGGTATTTGGGGTATTGAATTGACTGAAGACGGTCTTGGACTGAAAGGAGGTATTGAAAATGCAAAAGCGACAAAAATACAGGTTGCTGCCAATACTGGAGGTACCAATGCTTATGAAGGATCATATATCTTGAAAAGAGGTAAATACTATTATTTGTTCTGCTCTACAGGTACTTGCTGTGACGGTGCAAATAGTACATACCAGACAGTTGTATGTCGTTCCACCGAGCTTTTTGGTCCTTATTTGAATAAATCAGGTGACAACATGAATGATAATAAACATGAGGTACTGATACACAGAAATGATGCGTTTCTGGGGACAGGGCACAATGCTGAAATAGTGCAGGATGATGAAGGTAAAGATTGGATTATCTATCATGCTTACCGGACTGCCGATCCATCTTTAGGTCGTGTAGTATTGCTTGATAGAGTTTATTGGGATGACGATGATTGGCCGTATCTCGTAGGGGACGGACCGGTTGTGAAGGCGGAAGCTCCGACTTTCAAGAAGAGTAAGTAGTTGACATAGGGTGGTTGTAGCTATGATAACTGCAACGACCCTATTTTATTCTCGAATTATAAATTTATTGCTTTTAAATGTTATCATGAAAAGAGGATTATTGCTTTTACTCTGTGTCATGCAGAGTTTTATATTTGTATTGCATGCGCAAAACACACAGCGAAATATTGCTTATACAGATGGCAATGTAAGATTTACAGTCATTTCTGATGGAGCAATCCGTCTGGAATATGCACCGGATGGGAAATTCGTGGACGATAGATCTCACATCGTTGTGAATCGTAACTATCCCCAGGTAGATTACAAGCTAAAAACAAGAGGAGGATGGGTTGAAATAACGACTTCCAAAATGAAGATGCGTTATAAGAAAAAGAGTGGACAGTTTACAGATAAGAACTTGGTTATCACTGCCTCTAAAGAAATATTACCTTTTACTTGGAAACCCGGTATGCAACAGAAGGGCAACTTGAAAGGAACCTATCGTACATTGGATGGTATGGATGGTGATACACAGACACAAACATGGGTGGCTGATACAAAGAAAGGTGATAAACTGAAACTGGAAGATGGCCTGTTGGCTACGGACGGTTGGACTCTGATTGATGATTCTCAGGGACTTTTGTTTGATGATAATAAAGATTGGGATTGGGTGAAAGAGCGTCCGGCTAATGGCGGACAGGATTGGTATTTCATGGCATATGGACATGACTATAAAGCTGCCTTGAAAGATTATACCCTCTTTGCGGGAAAAGTACCATTACCTCCCCGGTATGCATTTGGTTATTGGTGGTCACGCTATTGGTTATATTCTGACAGGGAGTTCCGTAATCTGATTGATAATTTCCATACTTATCAGATTCCTTTGGATGTATTGGTGGTAGATATGGACTGGCATTATACAGAACAAGGAAAAGGTGGTTGGACCGGTTGGACATGGAATCGTGATTTATTCCCGAACCCAAAGGAGTTTTTGGGATACTTGAAACAGAATGATGTGAAAATCACCCTTAACTTACATCCGGCGGATGGAGTAGCTTCTTATGAAGAAAAATATTCTGGATTAGCAAAAGATATGGGAGTTGATCCTCAGTCCAAACAGACTATTCCATGGATAAATTCAGATAAGAAGTTTATTAAAAATATGTTTAAGAATGTATTGACGCCAATGGAGAAAGATGGTGTTGATTTTTGGTGGCTGGACTGGCAACAAAGGATATATGATCCGAAGGTGAAGAATTTGAGCAACACTTGGTGGATTAATTATGCTTTCTTTAGTAATATGGAAAAGAACAGGGACACACGTCCGATGCTATATCACCGTTGGGGAGGTTTGGGTAATCATCGCTATCAGGTGGGGTTCTCCGGTGATGCAGTTGTTTCATGGAAATCATTAGATTTTCAGCCTTACTTCAACTCGACAGCTTCCAATGTATTATATGGTTATTGGAGTCATGACCTAGGAGGACATATCGGTGAAAGTATAGATCCGGAAATGTACACTCGTTGGTTGCAATTCGGAGCCTTAAGCCCGATTATGCGTACACATTCTCAAAAAAGTGCCGGTTTGAATAAGGAACCATGGGTATTCAACAAAGAATATTGTGATGTTCTTCGTAAGACAATCCAGCAACGTTATGAGATGGCGCCTTATATTTATACAATGGCTCGTAAAGGTTATGATGAAGGATTATCACTTTGCCGTCCGATGTATTATGATCATCCGGATAATAAGGAAGCATATGAGTTCCGTAATGAATATATGTTTGGAGATGATATTCTGGTTGCTCCTGCCACAGCTCCTGCAAAAGATGGTTATGTACAAGTGCGTGTGTGGCTGCCCGAAGGTGAATGGTATGAGTTGCATACAGGTACCTTACTGAAAGGAGGACAAATAGTGGAACGTCCTTTTGCTATTGACGAATATCCGATTTATGTAAAAGCGGGAGCGGTATTGCCGATGTATACAAGAAAGGTGATGAACCTGAACGGTAATGATGAGGAGGTTGTTGTTACCGTATTCCCTGGTGGAAATGGAATTTCGTCCTTTAATTTTTATGAAGATAATGGAAATGATAAGAACTATGCTTCGGAATATGCTGTGACTAAATTAACATCTTTCAGCCAAGGGCAGGAACGAACGATTGTTATCGGTAAACGTGATGGCCGATATAAAGATATGCCTGAATCTCGTTCATTCAAAGTGAAAGTGCTCTCATCACTTGTTCCTCAGTCTGTCACTGTAAATGGTCAACCTGCCAAATATGAATATTTGGGTGAAGAGTTTGCTCTTTCGGTTGATTTGCCTGTTTTGTCATGTGATCAGGAAAAGGTTATTAAAATAGTTTATCCTACGGAAACAGCTGATATGAACGGCTTGTTGGGAGTATCTAGACGAATAGCTAAATCTATGGAGCAGTTAAAATACCGTGATTCATATATTTGCTTTAAGGAAGAATTTGGTAAAATGGGAAGTCTGAGTGAAGCGGTAATCTATGCACCGGAGAAGATCTCTTCTTTAGTTTCCGATTTTTGGAAAAGTTATACTGACCTCCCGGAGGTTTTGAAGCGTCAGGGTTTGAATGACGAAAATAAAGCTTGGTTTTTGCAATCTATTTGCTGGAGCAAGCAATAGTATGAGAAATGTAATAGTGGGGTGATAAAAGCTCCCACTATTTTTTTATATAAGTAATGAAGGGCAAGCCAGATACTACTGTAGTTGATATTTTCTGATGTTGCTCCATTTTAGAAAGAGTTTGTATTTTTATGACCATTTATACAACTATGCTATATGTAATATCACTTTCGGGGGGGGGAGATATAGGTTGGATGATAATAGAGAAAAGCACACAACATAAGCTAAAATAGTAAAAGTGCTCCAAAACATACTAGGATAGCTGTTTTATAGGTTTTTGACCTGTTTTTGTCATTTATTGAACCGTTATTTTTATTCTATTAATAGGATAGCGTTTTATTTTGCATTTCGTTAATAGTGCACATTGGAATAATGCATAGTTATTTTTTCTTTTGATTTTTATATTTATTGTTTAACGAATAATTTAATACAATGAAAAGTCTTTTTAAAACAAAAAAAGGAGGGAAACAGGTTAGGTTTGTATTGTTTTCCTTGATTTGCTTGGGTGGATTGGGTAGTTGCATGGACAAAAATGTGGAAGTAAATCTTCCGTCTTATGTAGCTTCTGATCCTAATGTTGAAGTTGTTTTTACTGACTATTCTCCTTTGGAAGGTGCTGTACGCACGAACATGTTTATCAATGGTAGTAATTTTGGGACTGATCCCTCACTGATACGAGTGGTTGTCGGTGGTAAGGAAGCGAAGGTTGTTAGCTCTTCCGGTACACAGATTTATTGTATTGTTCCTTCCCGTGCGGATGGAGGGTCTGTGCAGGTGGATATATTGAATAAAGATAAAAGTTTGAATGCTACCTATACATTTGACCAAAAGTTCTCTTATCAGTATAATGTAGTTGTCGGCACGTTGTGCGGTGTAGTAGATAGTGAAGGCAATACTTCTATTACGGATGGTAATTTTGATAAAGCAGGAACTCAAACTCCTCTTGCCATGTACTATGACGAATCATCAGGCGAACGTTGCATTTATTTTTTCGAGAATGAACATAGTTTACGTAAAATTTATCTAGATAAGGATTCCATAGCTACTGTGATTACTAATGGTGCTGCTGGTTGGAGTAGTGCTCCGAGTGGACTTGGCTGGAGTGTGGACAGGGATACTATGTTTGTGAACTGTCCGCAGGGGAATGTAGAACGTGCAGGAGCTTATTACCTACTTCGTAAAGAAAATTTTAAAAACTCTTATCCGGCTTTAAATGGAGATGATTTCAATACATTATTCACGCATCCTATAGATGGTACTATCTTTTTGTGTCGTGGTCGTGATGCTACGCTTCATAAAGCGGTTTGGAATGAGAAGACACAAATGTGGGATCCGAAGCAGATTGCCAAGATGGGACCAAGCGGCTGGTTCCAATGTGTTACTTTTCATCCAAGTGGAAATTTTGCCTATTTAATAGCACGTGACAAGCAATGTGTGATGAAAGCAGAATATAATTGGGCTGGTAAATATCTGGAAACTCCTATTACTTTTGCTGGAGAGTTCGGATCATATGGTTACAAGGACGCATCCCAGAATTCTGCCCGTTTTGATAATCCAATGCAAGGGTGTTTTGTGTTGAACGAAGAATATGTGGCAGAGCAACGTGCGGATATATATGATTTTTATCTTACTGATGCTGCCAATCATTGTATTCGTAAGATCACTCCTGATGGTATTGTTACAACGTTTGCCGGTCGTGGAAGTTATTCGACAGATCAGATCGTGTCAGGATATATTGACGGTGATCCTCGTGAAACAGCACGTTTCAACTATCCTTTAGGACTTTGTTATGAAGAGTCTACAGGTACTTTCTATGTTGGTGACAACGGTAATCACCGTGTTCGTACCATTGCATTACAGTAAATTGATGATTAACACACAATTCTTATTTTATGAGGAAATTTTTATTTATGATATTATTATTGACAACAGGTTACGTCATTGATATGTATGCCCAGAGTCAGACGATAGAGGTAACCGGTATGGTCAGAGATGCCGAAAAGATACCTTTGGCTGGAGTCAATATTTCGGTAAAGAATGTTGCAGGTTTGGGAGTTATCACCAACATTGATGGTGAGTATAAGATTAAAATAGCTCCTTACAGTACGCTGATCTTTTCTTATATAGGATTTGAAACACAAGAAGTCCTGATAAAGGATAATATGAGTAAGATTGATGTCACATTGCGAGAATCTTCTGCTAGTGTGATTGATGAAGTGGTTATCACCGGTACAGGTGCTCAAAAGAAAATAACAATGACAGGTGCAGTTTCTACGGTAGATGTGAATGTGTTGAAGTCATCTCCTACTTCAAGTCTGGCAAATGCATTGGCTGGAAATGTTCCTGGTGTGTTAGCAAGGCAGACTTCCGGTAGACCGGGAGCCAATATGTCAGAATTCTGGATTCGTGGTATCTCTACTTTTGGGGCAGGTTCCGGAGCATTGGTTTTAGTAGATGGATTCGAACGTAGCCTGAATGAAGTCAATGTGGAAGATATTGAGTCATTCTCTGTATTGAAGGATGCTTCAGCTACAGCAATTTATGGTAGTCGTGGTGCAAATGGCGTAGTGTTGATTACTACTAAGAGAGGTAAGGCTGGTAAAATTAATATCAATGCGAAAGTGGAAACTTCTTATAATACACGTACCATGACTCCTGACTTTGTAGATGGTTATACTTACGCTACCATGCTGAACGAATCACGTACAACTCGTTCTCAACAGCCGATGTATTCCCAAGATGAGTTGAGACTGATTCAGACAGGACTGGATCCGGATTTGTATCCGAATGTAGACTGGATGGATGTATTGTTAAGAGACGGTGCAATGACTTATCGTGCTAATCTTGATATAAGTGGCGGTGGTTCTGTGGCACGCTACTTTGTGTCAGCAAGCTATGTTAGCGAGGGAGGTATGTATAAGACAGACGGTAAGTTGAAAGATTATAATACAAATGCCAATTACCAGCGTTGGAACTATCGTATGAATGTAGATTTTGATGTTACAAAGACCACCATGGTGACGGTAGGTGTTTCAGGCTGGCTTTCTACTCAGAATGATCCGGGACTTGGCTCTGATGCATTGTGGAAGTCCGTAATGGGACAAACACCTATTAATATGCCGGTGATTTTTTCGAACGGAAGAATTCCGGCTGCAGGAACAAGTGAACGTACTAATCCATGGGTAATTGCTACACAAACCGGTTATTATGAGGAGTGGCAGAACGTAATTCAAACGAATGCGACTTTGGATCAGAAATTGGATTTTATAACGAAAGGTTTGAAGTTTACCGGACGTTTTGGATTTGATACTTATAACAATAACTATCGTAATCATAAGCAGTGGCCTGAACAATGGCAAGCCGAACGTCAGCGAGATTCTAACGGGGAAATCGTTTTCAAAAAAGTGGCAGAGAAACAGCTGATGTTTCATGAGTCTTCTGCTTCAGGTAACCGTAGGCAGTTTTTGGAGGCTATTTTGCAATATGATCGTCGATTCGGTGATCATTCGGTGGGCGGTACGTTGAAATATACTCAGGATGAATATGTCAACACACAAAGTACAGCCGGCTATGATTGGCTACCTAATAGACACATGGGACTTGCTGGTCGTATTACCTATGGATGGAAATATCGCTATATGGTTGATTTCAACTTTGGTTACAATGGTTCAGAAAATTTTGCCCCAGGCAACCAGTTTGGCTTCTTTCCTGCATACTCAGTAGCATGGAATATTGCGGAAGAACCTATTATTAAGAAGAATCTGAAATGGATGAATATGTTTAAGCTTCGTTATTCTTATGGTAAGGTAGGTAGTGACAATATTGGAACTCGTTTCCCTTATCTGGAGCTTTTTGAAAGTAGAAATCCTTATAATTGGGGAGATTACAATACTCCTAATGTGGATAATGGACAGATTTATAAGCAGATATCTTCTTCTGGTGTGACATGGGAGATTGCTACTAAGCATGATATAGGTGTTGACTTCTCGTTATGGGATGACAGGTTTACTGGTACTGTAGATTATTTTCATGAAACACGTGATGGAATCTTTATGCAGCGTCAAAGTTTGCCAGGAACTTTAGGTTTGAGTTATCTTACACCTAGTGCGAATGTAGGTAAGGTACGTTCTACCGGTTTTGATGGAAATGTGGCTTTCAAACAGGATATAGGCAATGTCAGTCTGACTGTACGCGGTAATTTCACTTATAGTAATAATAAGATTCTGGCTGCTGACGAGGCAAATAGCGCATATCCTTATATACGTGATACAGGGTATCGTGTCAATCAAGCGAAAGGTCTGATAGCTCTTGGCTTATTTAAGGATTATGATGATATACGTAACAGTCCTCAACAAACAGAATGGGGAACAGTAATGCCTGGTGATATTAAATATAAAGATGTGAACAGTGATGGCGTGATTAATGATAGTGATAGGGTACCTATTGGTTCTACAACCCGTCCGAATTTGATTTACGGCTTTGGTATGTCTGCTACATGGAAAGGGTTCGATGTGAATCTACATTTCCAAGGTGCTGGTAAATCCTCTTTCTTTATTGATGGTTTTGGAGTCAGACCATTTAGTGGTGGTGACTGGGGTAACATTCTTACGGATGTAGTAGGAAACTACTGGAGTCTTGGCACGAATGAGAATCCTGATGCCAAATATCCTCGTTTGACCTGGCAGAATAACAGTAACAATAACCGTGAATCGACATATTGGTTGCGTGATGGTTCATATCTGCGCCTGAAAACGGTAGAGGTGGGTTATACACTTCCAAAGAACATCAGTCGTGCAATCTTGATGAATAATGTACGCATCTTCTTTATCGGGACAAATCTGTTAACATTCTCTAAGTTCAAATTATGGGATCCTGAAATGGGGAGCTCTAACGGGCAGCAGTATCCATTGTCTAAAATGCTCACTTTAGGTTTAACTGTTAATATATAATACGAAATATGAAAAAGAAACATATATTGTTTTCCACCATTATCAGTATGGGAATGATGGTTTCCTCTTGTTCAGATTATTTGAGCGTGGAGGGGAAATTGGGAGAAAATACCCAGAGTTTGGAAAATATATTCGAAAATAAAGAATGGTCGGAACAATGGTTGGCGACTGCATACGCTTGGCTGACATGGAGTAACATCGATATTGGTTCGAAAGATAACTGTATTACTAACTTTTCTGACGATATGTGTTATAGCGACCGTAATCTTGAATATCGTGTATTCAAATATTGTGAATATGATGAGAATTGGAAACAAGACTCCTGGGCACAAGCTTATGATGGTATCCGTCATGCCTCGATTTTTATTCATAATATTGACAGAAATAAAGAAATGACTCCGGATGAAATTGTTGATTATAAGGCACAGGCTCGTTTTGTACGCGCTTATTTCTACTGGAAGTTGTTGCAAAAGTACGGGCCTATACCAATTATACCTAATGATGGTGTGATGGACTATAATGCTGCTTATGAGGATCTTTATATCCCACGTAGCACGTATGACGATTGTGTCAACTACATTGCAGAGGAAATGAAGCTTGCAGCGAAAGACTTACCATTGAAACGTGATACACGTAATATGGCACGTCCTACTCGCGGAGCAGCTTTGGCAACTCGCGCAAAAGCATTGCTTTATGCTGCCAGCCCTCTCAATAATCCGCGTCCAACCGATACTGAACGTTTCACGGATTTGGTGGATGATGAAGGACGCTATCTGATGGCTCAAGAATACAATGAAGAAAAGTGGGCAAAGGCGGCAGCAGCTGCTCGTGATGTGGTAGAACTTGGTCGTAAGGGTGTGTATGAGCTACATACGGTCTCAGCTCACTCTACTGGTACAATTGATAATCCGGCAACGATTGCTCCTCCTACGCATGCGGTATATTCTCATGCGGATTTTCCTGCAGGATGGCGGAATATTGACCCGTTACAGTCTTACGAGACACTTTTTAATGGAGTGATTTTTCCTTCGGAAAACAAAGAGATGATTTTTACAACCGGACAGAACAACGGAGATATCAATACGATGATTCAACATCAGATGCCAATAGCATTCGGAGGTTATAATTGTCATGCTATGACAGGTAAGCAATGCGATGCCTATCAGATGAATACCGGAAAACCTTTTGATAAGACGAAAGACTGGACGGGTGATGAAAATTATGTGAGTGCCGAGGAAGCAGCTAGTGGTGATTGGGCACCATTGGTGGAAGGTGTGAATAAACAATATGGACATCGTGAACCACGTTTTTATGCTACGGTAGCATACAATGGTTGCTTATGGAATGGTACTAATGCTGTACAGTCGTATGACCGGAATCTAATCATATGGTATTATCGTGGTGAAGAGAGTGGCTGGAGTAATTCAGGTGATCGTTGGTTGGCTACTGGTATTGGGATCAGGAAATTTGTTAGTTCTCGTGACAACTTTAAGACAGAGGGAGGGGTTATCTCAAAGCCTGTGATTGGTATTCGTTATGCTGACGTGTTGTTATGGTATGCAGAGGCATTAAATGAATTAGGTGCGAGTACTTATCAGATTCCTTCATGGGATGGAACTCAGTCTTATGATATTTCACGTGATAAGAATGAAATGAGTTATGCTATTTCCAGAGTTCGTATTCGTGGAGGAGTTCCCGATTTTGGATCAGATGTTTATGAGAATGCTGATGAGTTCCGCAAGCATTTGAAGCATGAGCGCCAGATAGAGTTATTTGCAGAAAACAGTCGTTACTTTGATCTGCGCCGTTGGAAGGATGCCGAATATGAGGAGTCGCAGCAGATGTATGGTTGCAATGCATATATGAGTAAAACAGAAAGAGACTTATTTCATACTCAAGTGATCAATTCGAACTTGCCGACTACTTTTAGCCGTAAAATGTATTTCTGGCCGATTTCCCATGATCAGTTGAGAAGAAACTTGCGTCTGACTCAGAACCCGGGATGGACATATTATGATTAACCTTATTAAATGGAAAAATATGAAAAATTATATCGTATATTTTATATTGTTATTAACGCTTGTTCTGACTGGTGCATGTAACAATGAATGGGTGGAAGAAGTGTATGTGCAAAATGTCGGATTGAAAGCCCCTGTCAATAGTAAGGGAGTGACTGATGTATATTTGCGTTATCAAGCGAACGGTGAAGTGACTTATCGGCTACCGGTGATTGTAGGTGGCTCTACTATGAATGAAAGAGATCTGGATGTTGCTATTGATGTGGATCCGGATACATTGATTGGTTTGAATGAAGCTCGCTGGAAACAACGTGAAGACTTGTATTTTCAATTGCTGGATAAGAAACACTATGAGTTTGCCTCTCCTACTTGTCATATTCCGGCTGGGGAATGTCAAGGTTTGTTTGATATTAAATTCAAATTTAGCGGACTGGATCTTGTTGATAAATGGGTACTTCCATTGACGATTTTGGATAGTGACTCGTATGATCCGAATCCACGCAAGAATTATCGTAAAGCACTTCTCCGTGTGATGCCGTTTAATGATTATTCAGGAGCTTATGGGGCCACCAATATGTTTGTATATATGATGGATAATACGAGTGCTATGGTTTCAAGTACACGTACCTTGCATGTAGTGAGTGAGAATCAATGCTTCTTCTATGCCGGAGTCATTAGTGAAGAATTGAAGGATAGAGATAAATATAAGATTGTGTTGACTTTTAACGAAAATGGGACACTGACAGCTGAACCTGCCGATCCGACTAATGCCATGAACTTCCGACTTATAGGAGATGCGCCTACTTATACGACTAGCATGTCTTTAGATGAAGTAACTCCTTATTTGGAACATCATTTCACGACGATTTATATGTCATATACGTATGATGATGTGACAACGTATGAAGATAAAGATATCGTTGTACCTTGTCGTGCTGAAGGTAGTATGTTGATGGAACGAAAAGTTAATAGCTTGATTCCTGATACAGACCAAGCTATTCAGTGGTAAAAATGGGAAATATGCCGCAAGAGTAAGATCTTATTGTCTGATATTTATTGATACAAAATATCGTGAGATGATATTCTGTAGAATAAAGCGGAAAGTCAGTTTATAAATAGAGAGAAGGCTATCTTATTATATATAAGTTAGTTTTCTCTTTATTTTTTCAGCAAAAAAACAATAGGTTCTTGACAAATGCTTTTTATTTCCTGATTAGTATCAGAAATGGTGTATCGGCTATAGGCAAAAAGGCTACAAATTTCATGAAATTTGCAGCCTTTTTGTTGTAATAGATAGAGTTGAGAACTCGGAAATCCGATTGCAAAGTTTTTAATAAACTCAAATACTGTTCTTAATAAACTACTCAAAGGTTTATTTAAAACGTGATATCCGTTTATATGGGAAATTGTTCATATTTTTGTATGTTTTCAAGTTTGCGTTTGGAATACTCTTTGCTAAAGGTAACTATAATAAACAAATTAGAAAGTAATCTAATGATACAAGTTATTCGTTTTATGCAAAATTTAGACGTGAAGTTCCAGTATGAAACGGGTTCCTTTGGTATAACTGGTATCTAGCGTCAGGCTACCATTCATTTTTGCGGCGATAAGTGAGCAGATTGGTAATCCTAGCCCATCTCCTGTAGTGAGGTCTTTCACTTCCGTGAAAGGCTTGAAAATATTTTCCTGTTGCTCTGCCGGAATACCGATTCCCGTATCCGTCACGATAAATTGATGAGTATGTGCACCACGTTTCTTGAACTCAAGGCTGATACGTCCTTGTTCGGTGTAGTAGGCTGCATTTTTCAGTAAATAGAGAAGGATACGTTCCAGTTGCTCCTTGTTTGTCTTTACCTGAAGTTTGGGAGCGTTGACTGAAGGAGTAACATCTATTTTTATATGCTCCTTAACCTTATCCATTACATTTTCGCAGAAAGTACCTACGTTGATTTCACCCAATTCATAGAGTTCGGTTAATGAATTCTCTAATGAAGACAGTTCCTGGATATCATCGCTGAATTTCTTCAGAGCAGCGACTTGGCTCTGCATTTGGCTCGCTTCTTGAGGGGCTTTCTGTAAAAGTTCATTCGCAGAGGTAGCCAACGTATTCAAAGTCGGTTCCATCTGTGAGGATATGTTCTGAATGAATTTGGTTTTTAATTCATTATGTTCATTGGCAATCTTCACACTTTTCTTTAATTTGCGGTTGCCGGCTATAAATTTCAGTAATATGGCGGCCAGTATTGCCAGTCCGGCAACGAGGATGACTACAAGAACACACAGACCTATAATGATGTATTGTTTGGCTGATAGTGTGTCGTCTTTTTCTTGTATAGTCAGTTGGCTTTCGTCATATTTCCTTTTCAGTACATTCAGTTCGTCTTGAGCTGTCAGAGCTTTCACGGAGTCTGTCCAAACGATGTAACTTTCATAGGTGCGTTCCATTAAAGGGGCATTATTGGCTTTACGGGCAATTCCGATAAGGTTCTTGTAGCAATCATTCACTTTGGCATAGTCTTTCTTTTCCTTATATTGATTAATCAGTTTGCGGAAACAGGCATCACCTTGCGTGTTTTGGTTAAATGTATAGTAATAGTTGGCTTTTGTATACAGTAAAACCTCTGTCAGTGAGTCATTCTTGGCAAGGTTAGCGGTTTCTTCCAATTTATTCAGCTGTGTTTTTGCTTGGGCTGGATTTTTAAGTGCCGTGTACATCTGCAACCGCTCCTTGTTTACGAGGAAGCGGAGGTCATAAAAGACTTTCTTCTGATTTTGCTCTCCGGTCCATATAAGTTGGTCCATGTCACGACAAAGTTCGAATCCTTCTTTGTAAAAGTTCTCTCTGACGTATAAAGCATTGGCCTGAACACCACATTCTATCGCCTGTGGATAGTTTCCGCGGGTTGCAAATGCTTCGTATGCTTTTTTGAATAAGTAACGCGCTTTGATGTAATCTTTTTGATTGAGACTGCTTTGCGCTTGTTTTTTTAGTTCTGTGGCTCTGTCCTGGGGAGTTTGCGCATAAGCCAATATGCTCAAACAAAATATCATTAAAAGACTTGTTATTGATGTTTTCATATGATTGCATATTTGTTTGTCACAAATGTAAAACAAATATATGAAAAAAGATAGTGTTATCGATGAAATAATTCTCTTATGTTTATATTCATTGTTATTATCCAGCCCAGTTCTCTCTGTCGAGATTCCGATAACTGATAGCCTCTGCCAAATGATTGGGGAGTATTTGTTCTGCTCCTTCCAAATCGGCGATTGTACGGGCAACTTTTAAAATCCGGTCGTAGGCTCGGGCAGATAAATTGAGTCGTTCCATTGCATTTTTTAGCAATGCAAGTCCTTTGGCATCCGGTTGAGCGTACATTGCAAGCAGTTTGCTGTTCATTTGTGCATTGCAATAAATTCCGGTATATTCGGTGTAGCGTCTTTCCTGCATTTGACGGGCTTTTATCACTCGCTGTCTGATGATATTGCTCGATTCTCCCTGTCTTTGATCGGAAATCTTATCAAAGGGTACAGGTACAATCTCTATCTGAATGTCGATGCGATCTAATAATGGACCGGATATCTTATTCAAGTACTTTTGAACCTGTCCGGGGCTGCATACGCATGCTTTTGTCGGATGGTTGTAATATCCACAGGGGCATGGGTTCATGGATGCAATCAGCATCAGATTGGCCGGATAGCTGATAGTACTTTTGATGCGGGAAATAGTGATCTGGCGGTCTTCCAATGGTTGACGCAACACTTCCAGCACTCCTCGGTTGAATTCCGGCAATTCATCTAAGAAAAGTACCCCATTATGTGCCAGACTGATTTCTCCGGGTTGTGGAAAACTACCTCCGCCAACCATCGCCACCTGGGAAATTGTGTGGTGAGGGTCGCGGAATGGGCGTTGGGAAATCAATGATGAACCGCGTTTCAGTTGTCCGGCAACTGAATGTATCTTGGTGGTTTCCAGACTTTCACCCAGAGAAAGAGGAGGAAGAATGGAAGGAAGGCGTTTGGCCATCATCGATTTACCGCTACCCGGAGCACCTACCATTATTAAATTATGCCCTCCGGCTGCTGCAACTTCTAGTGCCCTTTTTACATTCTCTTGCCCTTTAACGTCTGCAAAATCCAAGTCACAGTTTGTCTGTTGTTGATAGAATTCTTCCCGTGTATTAACAACAGTCGGCTCTAATTCGCGTTCATTATTGAAGAATTCGATGACCTCCTTGATATTACTGACTCCGTATACTTTTAATTGATTGACAACGGCAGCTTCCCGTGCGTTTTGTTGGGGGATGATTAGTCCTTCGAAACCATCTTCGCGCGCTTTGATAGCAATGGGAAGCGCACCTTTGATAGGTTGTATACTTCCGTCCAGACTTAGTTCGCCCATTAACAAATAGCGGGAAAACTTCTCGGAAGAGATTGTTTCGTTAGCCCCTAACAATCCGATGGCAAGAGGCAAGTCATAAGCTGAACCCTCTTTTCGGATGTCGGCTGGTGCCATATTGACTACTATATTGCTAGTGGGCATTTTATAGCCATTTACCAGCAATGCGGAGATAATACGTTGATGGCTTTCTTTGACCGCAGAATCCGGAAGGCCGACGAGATAGAACATACAGCCGCGCGAGCTGTTGACTTCGATTGTTATGAGTGTTGCATCAATCCCTTGAACAGCCGCTCCGAATACTTTAATTAACACGTTTGATTATTGATTATTTTTTCTTCTTATTGTCTTGTTTTTCCTTTTCTTCAGCAGCAGTGACTACTTCCTCAATTTTCTTCTTCAATTGTTCTCCTTTGAGGTTTTTCGCGAGAATCTTACCGTCTGCCGACAGAAGAATGTTGCTGGGAACTTGCTTGATGGCGTATTGTTTGGCTACTTCGGAATTTAGTCCGCCAAAATCACAGACTTGCTCCCAATTGAGCGTATCACGTTTTATAGCATCCTGCCATTCTTGTTTATCCATATCAAGGGAGATACCGAGCATGGCTATATGTTTGTTCTTCTTATATTTCTGATAGATCTCTTTTAACTCGGTATTGCTTTGGTGATTGGAAATGCTATCTCCCCATGAAGCCCAAAAGTTGATTAACAAGTTCTTTTTCTTGAAATCTTCTGATGACCGGGTAATTTTCTCTCCTTTTATGTTAGGAAGGCTGAAAAACGGAGCATATTTGCCTATCTCTGTCTTTTCGGACAAGGAAATGGCTTCATTCAGTTGCTCGATGTATAGCTTGTCTTGCAGTATTCCTGTCATGACTTCAATTAATTTCTTTATCTTGTTGAAATCAGGAGAGTCTTTCTGCACAAAGTATTTATCCAACAGGTAAAGACTGACAAAAGAAGAATGATGTGCCGTGATGAATTCTTCTGCTTTTTGCTCTAAATCTTTCTCGGATGGGGTAGGCAGGCTATTTAGTTCTTTCTGAAAGTTTGTAAACTCTTCATTATATATATTACCATTGATATCCAGATATTCCGGGTGATTGATATCTCCTTTTATTTTGATCTGATTTCCTTTGTCAAGGAAGATTGGATATTCTGTCTGATTGTCAATAAGTAAAAAGGCAGAAGTAATGGTGTCTATTGAAGCTGTATAAGAGAATTTATCGTTCTTCGCGAAAATGGTATCTATCCGGTCGAATGATTCGTCCATTCCATACAGATAAAGCGTATCTGTGCCCAGGCCTTTGATTTCCCCGGTTATGCTAACCTTCTTTGAAGATTTACCACAACTGCATAGACAAATGATTATGAGGATTAAAATGCTACTCTTTTTCATTGCTTTGATTTCTTTTCTGCGAAAGTACGGTTTTTACAGATAAAAAAAAAGAATTGCCCGTCATTTATAATGACAGGCAATTCTTAATATTTAAAATAGAGTGGTAATTCTCTTATTTAATGATGTTCATGAAATCTGCATTTGTGAAGTATTTTGCAAATTCCAAGTCAGTAGCTGCTTTCTTAGCTAATGACGAATCTTTAGCAACTGCGCTCTTTAAGCTGCTTGTTACCATAGAAGAATTGTTAGTTCTAGCACCTAAAACTGCCATCAGGTAGTCAGTGTAAGCATCCGGTCTTGTTACGTTAGCCAATGTGTTTTTAGCTTTGTTGTAGTCCTTAGCAAGGATTTGAGCCAAAGCAGCACTGTTAGTCTTAGAGTCACCGAATGAGTTAACTGCTCTTTCATATTGACCTTGAGCGATGTACAGGTTACCCATAGATTCGCCAAGTTCTTTTGTTCCGGCAGCTTTACCGAAGTATGCTTCTGCAGCAGTTTTGTCACCCTTCATCAAAGAAACCAAACCTAAGTTCATGTTAACTTCAGGAGTAGCATTAACACTGGCAGCTTTCTTGAAGTAAGATTCAGCTTTGTCAATGTTACCAGCCTGGTAAGCTAATTTACCCAAGTTGTTGTAACCACGGTAATCGTTCGGGAATTGTTTGGTAGCTTGAGTATAGATAGCTTCTTGTTTAGCAGGATCGCTAGTCAGTGTAGCAGCATACAGCAATTCTTCTACATTCAGTTCAGAAGGATTAGAAGAAGCCAGTTTAGTGATTTCTTCGTCAGACTTACCGATGATTTCATAGTTCAAAGTCAAACGAGAACGACGCAACTGAGGAAGAATAGTGTTAGCCAATTCTTTGTATACAGCAGAGATGTTTTTGATTTCGCTTTCTCTTTGAGCAGGGTCTTGATACATTGCAATAACGCGGAGGATCAACTCTTTGTCTTGGATGTTAGATTTAGAAACCAGTTCTTGGAAACCTTCCCAGTCCTGTGCAGTATATTTAGCATCGATCGGAGCGTCGATTTTTGCTTTCTTCAGGTCTTTGCTCAACAGCTTGGTTGTGTTGTTTTCGCGGTTTTCAGCAAGAGTAGTATTCAAGCTTACACCACCATCAGGAGAAGCGTATGCAGAAACTTCGATGTTGCTGATCTTCTTGTTAGCAGCTTCGTTTACGTTAGCTACTTCTTTGTTGAATTCTTTAGCAGTCTTCAACTCGCTGGAACGAATGTTAGCTTGTTGGATCAAGAACATGATGTTAGCATCGTGTTTTTCTTTGATAATACGTTGGAAAGCGTCTTCGCCCAATGCAGGGTTGGCGTTACCTAATGTATTGTTTACTAATTCAGAAGTAGAGATTACACCATCAGCAATTTTCACAGCAGGAATAGTAACTACTTTCTTACCGATAGTAGCTTTGAATTCCAGGTACAATTCAGACTTAGCCATTTCCGGAACATAGTCAAAAGAAGTTTTCATAGTGTAGCTACCGCCCATCTTGTAAGAGATAGTCTGGTCGTTACCTTCCACTTTTTCACCTTGGAAAGTAGCTGGTTGGCCTTTAGCTTCGCCGCCATTCCATTTCAAAACCGGAGTAACTTCTACAACCGCTTTCTTGTTGAAATACTTTTCAGGAAATTTACCATTGATGGTCGCAGGAACTTTACCACCTACTGCCTCCAGCACTTGCGGAGTAACAGTGAAGTAATCAGCTGATAATTCACCCATTTTTTTGCTGCAAGAAGAGAATAATGCAACAACCATTGCCATGAGTAAAGGCAAGTACAACTTCTTAGTCATTTTAGGTATAAATTAAATGTTTGTAATTGAAATATCGTCTATTTGCCAACCTCCTTCTGCTCACACAGAAAAAGTAACGCAAAGATATTAATTCTTAATATAATTATATAGATAAGGGGGCGATTTTATCATAATTTAATGAAATAACTCCTCTTTTTCTTTCCGGTACTTGATATTTCGCGGGTGATGCTCAATAATCTCACTACGAAGCATGTTGCGGTCAATGTGTGTATAGATTTCCGTTGTCGCAATAGATTCATGTCCGAGCATGCATTGAATGGCTCGCAAATTGGCTCCACCTTCCAGTAAATGAGTGGCGAAGGAATGCCGGAAAGTGTGCGGACTGATGTTTTTGGTAATGCCTGCTTTTTCCGCTAATTCTTTTATCATGTGAAAGATCATAATCCGGGAAAGGCCTTTGCCTCTCCGTTGGCTGACGAAAACGAAATCCTCATGCCCTTTTTTTACTTCAATTTGGTTACGGTCTGGTATGTAAAGTTTTATTTCATTAATAGCCCGGGGGGAGATTGGTACGAGTCGTTGTTTGCTTCCTTTTCCTTCTACTTTGATAAAGCCTTCATCAAAATAGAGGTCGGATAGTTTAAGGGTGATAAGTTCTGATACCCGAAGTCCGCAGCTGTATAGTGTTTCTAAAATAGCTCTGTTTCGCTGTCCTTCAGCTTTGCTGCGGTCGACGGCGGAGATAATCCGGTCAATGTCCTCCACAGTCAGTACTTCAGGAAGTTTGAAACCTATTTTAGGGCCTTCTAATAGTTCACTGGGGTCTGCTTCCAGATAGTTTTCGAGGATGAGAAAACGGAAAAATGATTTGATTCCTGATAAGATGCGGGCTTGTGAACGGGGATGAATACCGATGTCATGTAATCCGGCCGCAAAACGTTGAAGATCGGACAGGCATACGTCCAATACGTTAATCCCTTCCAATGTCAGAAAGCTCATCAGTTTGTCCAGATCCGTCAGATAGGCATCCAGCGTATTAAGAGATAAGGACTTTTCCAGTTTGAGATACTGCTGATACTTCCTGATTATCAGCTCTTGTTGTTCCTTCTTATGCTTTTTTTCGTTGATTTCCATTTCTTTTTTCTACCTTTGCACATTCTTTCAGATACAAAGGTATAAAAAAACAGGATTGCGCGATGAAGATACAAATTATTAATGGCCCGAATATTAATCTGTTGGGTAAGCGTGAACCTTCCATTTACGGAAGCGTTACATTTGAAGATTACTTGGCTGATCTTCGCAAAAGATACGTTGACGTGGAGATCGACTATTTTCAATCGAACATCGAGGGAGAAATGATAGACTGCATACAGCAGGTGGGATTTGATGTGGATGGTATAATCTTGAATGCAGGTGCGTATACACATACTTCCATAGCTTTGCAGGATGCTATTCGTTCTGTGACATCTCCGGTGATTGAGGTGCATATTTCCAATGTGCATAGTCGCGAGTCTTTCCGGCACGTATCGATGATTGCTTGTGCTTGTAAAGGAGTGATTTGTGGCTTTGGGCTAAATTCGTACCGTTTGGCTTTGGAGGCTTTATTGGATAGATAATAAATAAGGTAATAATATATAATAGGTAGAAAGACTATGTTATTGAAACAGACTAAGATTGTGGCTTCCATCTCGGATAGACGTTGTGATGTGGATTTTATAAAACAGTTGTTTGAAGCTGGGATGAATGTAGTGCGTATGAATACAGCGCATGCTAGCCGTGAAGGTTTTGAAGCTTTGATTGCAAATGTACGTGCTGTGTCCAACCGTATTGCGATTTTGATGGATACAAAAGGTCCGGAAGTTCGTACGACGGCTAATGCAGAGCCGATTCCATATAAAATAGGAGAGAAAGTAAAGATTGTAGGTAATCCGGATTTGGAAACAACTCGTGAATGTATTGCTGTTTCATATCCGAACTTTGTGTCTGACCTGAATATCGGTGGTACGATTCTGATTGATGATGGCGATCTGGAACTGGAAGTTATTGATAAGACGGATGGTTATTTGCTGTGTGAAGTTAAGAACGATGCTACTTTGGGAAGCCGTAAAAGCGTAAATGTCCCGGGTGTTCGCATCAATCTTCCTTCATTAACGGAAAAAGACCGTAACAATATTCTTTATGCTATCGAAAAGGATATTGATTTTATCGCTCACTCTTTCGTGCGCAACCGTCAGGATGTACTTGACATACGTGAAATTCTGGATGCACATAATAGTGATATTAAGATTATTGCTAAGATTGAGAATCAGGAAGGGGTGGATAATATCGATGAAATTCTGGAAGTGGCAGATGGCGTAATGGTTGCCCGTGGTGACTTGGGTATCGAAGTGCCTCAAGAACGTATTCCGGGAATCCAGCGTGTATTGATTCGCAAGTGTATTCTGGCAAAGAAGCCGGTAATCGTTGCTACTCAAATGCTCCATACAATGATAAATAATCCTCGTCCGACTCGTGCGGAAGTGACTGATATTGCCAATGCAATCTACTATCGTACAGATGCTTTGATGTTGAGCGGAGAAACCGCTTATGGTAAGTATCCGGTAGAAGCGGTGAAAACAATGACTAAAGTTGCGGCTCAGGCAGAAAAAGATAAACTGGAAGAAAATGATATCCGTATTCCGTTAGATGAGAATAGTAATGATGTTACGGCGTTCCTTGCTAAACAAGCAGTAAAAGCTACTTCTAAGCTAAAAATACGTGCTATTATCACTGATAGTTATAGCGGACGCACTGCTCGTAACCTGGCTGCTTTCCGTGGAAAGTATCCAGTGCTGGCTATCTGCTATAAAGAAAAGACAATGCGTCATTTGGCTTTGTCTTATGGTGTGGAAGCTATCTATATGCCGGAATTGGCTAACGGACAGCAATATTACTTTGCGGCATTGCGCCGTCTGTTGAAAGAAGGCCGTTTGCAGCCTTCCGATATGGTAGGATATTTGAGTAGTGGTAAGGCAGGAACAAAGACCTCATTCCTCGAAATTAATGTAGTGGAAGATGCTTTGAAGCATGCAGAGGAGACTGTATTACCTAACAACAACCGTTATCTTTAATTTTTAAAGAGGTAAGTTTTATGCAGGAAACCGAATCGATAGACGAATATATTTTGCAGCATATTGATCCCGAGAGCGATTACTTGAAATCGCTCTATCGGGATACGCATGTAAAGCTCCTTCGTCCTCGTATGGCTTCCGGGCATTTGCAGGGACGGATGCTGAAGATGTTTGTAGAAATGATTCAGCCTCGTCAGATATTGGAAATCGGAACGTATAGCGGCTATTCTGCCCTTTGTTTGGCGGAAGGTCTGCCGGAAGGTGGACTGTTGCATACGTTTGAGATCAATGATGAACAAGAGGACTTTACCCGTCCATGGTTGGAGAAATCACCGTTTGCCGATAAAATTCGTTTTTATATAGGTGATGCTTTAGAACTTGTTCCGCGTTTAGGTGTTACTTTTGATATGGCTTTTATTGATGGCGATAAACGTAAGTATATTGAATACTACGAGATGACATTGGCGTATCTTTCCGAAGGCGGATATATCATTGCTGATAATACTTTGTGGGACGGACATGTGCTTGAACAGCCTCGTAATACGGACGCTCAAACAATTGGTATTAAAGCCTTTAATGATTTGGTAGCACAAGATGTGCGAGTGGAAAAAGTAATACTTCCTTTGCGTGACGGATTAACGATCATAAGGAAGAAAATAGTAAGTAGTAAATCGTAAAACAGTAAATAACTTATGGAAACAACCAGACAGAATAAGATATCTCGCCTGTTGCAGAAAGAGCTAAGTGAGATATTCCTGCTTCAAACAAAGTCCATGCCGGGTACATTGGTCTCTGTTAGCGCAGTTCGCATTAGTCCTGATATGAGTATTGCCCGTGTCTACCTCAGTGTTTTCCCTTCAGAGAAAGCAGAAGAGATGGTGAAGAATATCAATAACAATATGAAATCCATTCGTTATGAGCTTGGGACTCGTGTACGTCACCAGCTACGTATCATTCCTGAACTGAAATTCTTCGTGGATGATTCATTGGATTATATTGAGAAAATAGATTCATTGCTGAAGTGAAATAACTCATTGCAGAGGTGAACTTCCCTTTTTATATAGCCAGGCGTTATCTTTTTTCAAAGAAAAAGCATAATGCTATTAATATCATATCCGGCATTTCCGTATGTGGGGTGGCTCTTGCTACGCTTGCTTTGGTTTGCACTCTTTCTGTTTTTAATGGTTTTCAGGATATGGTGGCCAGCTTTTTTACGGCTTTTGATCCGCAGTTGAAAATTACGGTCCGTGAAGGAAAGGTTTTTGATGCACAAGATGAACGGATTCGTGCCGTTTGTGCGCTTCCTGAAGTGGAGGTGTTTACAGAGACGCTCGAAGAGAATGCAATGGTGCAATACAAGGACCGTCAGGCTATGGTTGTACTAAAAGGGGTGGAAGATAATTTTGAAGAGTTGACGGCCATAGACAGCATACTTTATGGCGCGGGAGAATTCGTTCTTCATGATTCGATCGTGAATTATGGCGTCATGGGAGTGGAATTGGTTGCGACCTTGGGAACTGGTTTGGAGTTTGTCGATCCTCTTCAGGTATATCTTCCCAAGCGAAATGTCAAAGTGAACATGGCAAATCCCGGCGCTTCTTTTAACCGTGATTATCTGTATTCTCCAGGTGTCGTATTTGTGGTGAATCAGCAAGAATATGATGGAAAATATATTCTGACTTCTCTCGATTTTCTTCGTCAGCTTCTGGATTATACAACAGAAGTCTCTGCGATGGAATTGAAATTGAAACCTAATGTAAATACTTCATCGGTACAATCTAAAATAGAAAACATACTAGGTGATGATTTTGTTGTTCAGAATCGTTATCAGCAACAGGCAGATGTTTTCCGTATTATGGAGATAGAGAAACTAATCTCTTATTTGTTCCTCACTTTTATTTTAATGATAGCCTGTTTTAATGTGATAGGCTCTCTTTCTATGTTGATCTTGGATAAGAAGGATGATGTAGTAACTTTGCGGAGTCTTGGAGCTAGTGATAAACTCATCTCCCGAATATTCCTCTTTGAAGGACGTCTCATTTCTCTTTTTGGCGCTATCTCCGGTATTGCCCTGGGCTTAATCCTATGTTTTATCCAACAGAAATTTGGTATAATTTCATTGGGAGGCGGTGGTGGTACTTTTGTTGTAGACGCCTATCCTGTCAGCGTTCATGCTTGGGATGTGGTACTTATTTTTATCACCGTTTTGGCAGTCGGATTCCTTTCTGTGTGGTATCCTGTACGTTATTTAAGTAAGAGGCTTTTATAAATCAATATTTGGGTCTTTCAAAAGTCCCGATGCTTTCTGATTGCTAAAAGCATCACTTTAAGTGACCATACAGGAAATGTTGAGAACATACCCTTCACTCTTCACCTTTTCTTCGAAATCCTTTATTCATCAGCGATAGCGGGTGAAGGGGCACTCCTTCACCTCGTATTTAATTAGAAAAATGAATTGTACCGGATGCAAATGCATGAATGATGATTGAGTCATTCTTTTATGTAATTTAGTAATAGCTTACATGTAGTCTATTACTGGATAAGTTGCTTTTGCTCCTATGCAAACTTCTTTTGGTCTAGGAGTAAAGTTGTTTTTCAATGGATGCAAACTATAAATGCAAGTTTTGTTTTTATAAATGAAACTTGCGTTTATAAAAACAAAGCTTGCATTTATATGATCAGAATTTGCGTTTATAGTTTCCGTACTATCGGAAATAACTTTACTATTAGACGAAAGTAACTTTACTCCTAATGAAACAGAACTTATCTATTAATAGATTGGAGATGAAGTAGTGGGTTACAATGACTAGTCAACTAAATTGAAAAAGAACCACTAGAGTAAGGACGATACAGCATTCAGAGAGAAAAATTCGGTGAAAAGAAGAGCCTTCACCCGCTACCATCGATGAATAAAGGGTTTCGACGAAAAGGTGAAAGGTGAACCCCATGTTTGAAAACTTATTGCGTGAGGCGTAAAAGAATCTGTCTCTGATGGCACGTCCTACCAAGTTACTTTTTAATCTTTCGTAATTGATAACTTTTAATTCGTTTTTGTGGTTTTTTATTTTTATAATTGCTAATATACTACTATATTTGGCACAATTTTGTTAATTAGAAATAATCTGTAAAACACTTCCGTGAAACCTGAAAGTAATGACATAGACAGAATTATAAACAGTGATGAAGCGGCTTTTTGCCGTTTTATGGAACGTTATTCTTCACGTCTATATCATTATGTTTTTGCTTTGATTGGTCAAAAGGAACCGGCTGAAGAGGTTGTAAGTGATGTTTTCTATGAGGTTTGGAAAAACAGAAAAACCTTGGGTGGTATAGAAAATATGAATGCCTGGATACAGACGATTACTTATCGGAAAGCTATTTCTTATTTGAGGAAGGAAACGGGAAAAACTGAATTATCGCTTGACGGTATAGGGGATTTTATATTTGCTCCTATCCAGTCACCTGACGAGGCGATGATTAGTAAAGAGGAGATGGAGAAAATAAACAATGCTATCCAACAGCTACCACCTAAATGTAAACATGTCTTTTTCTTGGCGAAGATAGAAGGGTTACCTTATAAAGAGATTGCAGACATATTAAATATATCTGTGAAGACTATCAATAATCATATTGCTTTTGCTTTAGAAGAAATTGCTAAAAATCTGAATCTGGTTTTGCGTAAGAAATGATAGAAGGTATACTGTTAATTGTCTGTATTTTAATGGCTTAATTGTTTAAAAGAGCTTCTTGCTATTTTTACTTTTCGAGAAAAATAAAAAAAGTTCATTTTTAACTAGGAGATTTTTTTTAATGTTGCGTCTTTATTTATAAAACAACATTAAAGAAGATTATGGACTTAAAAGGATACCATTGCCTTGCTGATTTATTTGGTAAACTGAATTCTCAAGAAAAGCTTGAGGATGATTTTACTACTATACCTGAAGGCGGGAAACTGAAATTCTTTTGGGAAAAATGCGGGCATGAAAAGATTGATGCTTCTTCTATAATAGAGCGAACCAAACAAAAGATCCGGAGAGATGTAATGAGGCGTCGAAGAAATTATTTCTTAGTAGCTTCTGCTTCTGTCGCAGCTTCTATTTTAATTTGTATTTCAACCATCCACTTCTTAACTCATAGTGAAAACACTAATTTAGATTTTCAGGCTATTGCCGAACAGATGGACAGCCAGTCTGTTGAAGAAGTGACTCTTATCACTGCTAAAGAACAGCTCAATTTGGATGAGGATGCTTTTGTTACCTATTCAAAAGAAGGAAAGGTTACTGTTAATTCTAAAGTAATAAGAGAAAAAGAGGAAAAGAAAGTAAAGGCCGAACCGGAATATAACCAGTTACTTGTTCCTGCAGGGAAAAGAGTGCGGGTTGAACTGTCTGACGGAACCCGATTGGTTGTCAACTCTCAATCAAAGGTGATTTATCCTTGTCGTTTTAATGGAGATATTCGTAAAATATATGCCCAGGGAGAGGTGTTTCTGGAAGTTGCTCATGATAAGCAACACCCTTTCATTGTAGAATCTGAAGATTTCAAATTACGGGTATTAGGTACGAAGTTTAATATTTCAAACTACAAGGGGAGGGCAACTAATATTGTATTGGTGGAAGGTTCTGTTGAGGTGACCGATAGGAATGAGAGAAAAGCGCAACTGGTACCTAGTGATTTGCTGAATATAGCCAATGGCGCAATTGCCTATCAGAAGCAAGTGGACGTAGCCGAATATATTAGCTGGGTGGATGGTGTCATGTTGTTAAATGGTAATGATTTATCTCATATCATTCAGAAGTTGAGTATTTATTATGGCATTCCTATTCAATGCGATCCGATGGTAGGTAAAGAAAAGGTTTATGGAAAACTGGATTTGAAAGATGATATTGATGAGGTGATTGAATGTATCCGGCAGACAATCCCTATTGAAGTAGAAAAAAGTGATACTAGTATATACTTGAGTAAATAATGACAATTTAATTAATCTTATAAAACCAATATAGCCTATGAGAAACAGATAATACTATTCATGATACACAAAAAAATCGGATAAATATTGGCGTATTTACCCGATATTAATTCCTTCGTTAAATCAATAAATCCAAAATTGTTAACCTAAAAAGAAATTTTTATGGTAAAGAAAAGTATTTTTTTACACTTAAAGAAAAGACTTAAGCTTTTTTGCATTATAAACGTCTTTTTTATGATTCCATTTTCTTCATTCGGTGCTAATTCTATTAGTTGGAATTCCGAAGAAGATCTATTCTCAGTACAGTATGAGAATGCTACAGTTAAAGATATCTTAGATTATATCGAGAAACATAGTAAGTACATATTTATTTATTCAGAGAATGTGAAAAAGAATCTGAATAACAAAGTCTCCATTTCAGTTTCCAATAAGAAAATAGATGCTGTATTAAATGAGCTGTTCTCAAAAACGGGGTTGAATTATAAAATGTCGGGAAGACAGATTACGATTTCAGTGCCGGAACAGGCTCCTGCGATAAAGCAAGTTCGAGGTTTTAAGATTGTGGGTAACGTTACCGATGAGAAGGGTGAACCTTTGATTGGTGTTTCAATCTTTATGAAAAAAGACTCTACGGTGAATGCGATAACAGATATGAATGGTGCATATAGCATTGCTGTGCCGGATAAATATGCTGAACTTTCCTTCCGCTATATCGGCTTTGTCCCGAAAGATGAAAAGGTCAATAATCGTAGAGTACTGAATGTGATAATGGTAGAAGATGTTGGTCAGTTAGATGAAGTTGTTGTTGTGGCTTATGGCGCACAAAAGAAAGAGTCTGTAGTGGGTTCTATCACAACTGTTGAACCGGCAAAATTGAATGTTTCTACTTCCCGTTCATTGAGTAACAATTTGGCTGGCACAGTGACAGGTGTGATTGGTGTGCAGCGTTCCGGAGAACCGGGATACGATAACTCTTCGTTTTGGATCCGTGGTATCAGTACCTTTCAGGATGTGGGTAAAGACCCATTGGTGCTGGTAGATGGTATTGAACGTAGCCTGAATAATATTGATGTAGAAGAAATCGAGTCGTTCTCCGTATTGAAAGATGCGGCTGCCAGTGCAGTGTATGGTGTACGTGGTGCGAATGGTGTGATTTTGATTAATACCAAGCGCGGACATGTGGGTAAGCCTCGGGTAGTGGTGAAATCGGAATTTGCGTTCACGCAACCGATAAAACTTCCCAGCTATATCGGGGCTGCCGATTATATGCAGTTGCTGGATGATGTATTGGATGATACCGGACAGTCTCCGATGTATGCCGACCGGATTGCCAAAACACGTGCGGGATATGACCCCGATTTGTATCCTGATGTAAACTGGATTGATGCTATTTCTAGAGACCATGCTGCCAACCAACGTATTACAGTAGATGTATCCGGTGGTTCGGAAAATTTGCGTTATTCGTTTGTGGCTGCGGTTTACAACGAACGTGGCATTCTTACACGCGACAAGAGCCTGGATTGGGATCCTACTATCAAATTGCAACGTTACAATGTACGTTCCAATGTTGACTTGAAACTCTCTCCCACCACTCAAGTTCGTTTTAATATCGGGGGATATCTTCAGGATCGTAACTCTTCACCTGAAAGTACGGACCAAATTTTCAGCCGTGCGTTCCGTTTCACTCCCTTCATGTTTCCCATCCGCTATTCATCCGGTGAGATTCCTGCTTGGCAGGAAGAGGGTAATCCTTGGGCAATGGCTACTCAGAGCGGTTTCGCCCGTTCCACTGCCAGTAAGATTGAGACGCTGTTTTCTCTGGAGCAAGACCTGAAATTTTTGACTCCCGGTTTGAAAATAAAAGGAACTTTCTCATTTGACCGTTATTCTACCGGCAAAGTGACTCGTTCCAAGAAAATAGAATATTGGAATGCCGCTAGCGGCAGAAACGAAGAGGGCGAATTGATTCTGGCCCAAAAACAACAAGGTGGTAACTTCTTGGGTACTTCCAAATCGGCAGAATATGGTGACAAGAGTATCTATATGGAAGCCAGCCTGAATTATGACCGTACCTTTGCTGACAAACATGCCGTATCTGCCATGCTACTCTTCAACCGTCGCCATTACGATAAGGGGGAATCGCTGCCTTACCGTAATCAGGGATTGGCCGGACGTGCTTCATATACCTACAGTGGAAAGTATGTAGCCGAATTCAATTTTGGGTACAACGGTACTGAAAACTTCGCCAAAGGAAAACGCTATGGTTTCTTTCCGTCGGCTGCTGTTGGCTGGATTGTTTCGGAAGAACCTTTCATGCAGCCTTTTCGCAACACGATTTCTAAATTGAAGTTGCGTGCTTCCTACGGACAGGTAGGTAATGCTAATCTGAAAGGACGTCGTTTCGCCTATATATCCACTATCCTTGATCAATGGAATGATGTGCCTGACTTATACCGTTGGGGGTTGGACGGAGATTATGGACGTAATAACATGGTAGAGGGCGACTTCGGTATTCCTGACTTGACTTGGGAAATTGTAAACAAAGCCAACGTTGGCTTGGAACTGGGTCTGTTCAATGGTATGGTAGACCTTCAGGTAGATTTTTTCGACGAACGCCGTAACAACATCCTTGTAGAGTTGAACTCTATTCCTGCTACCTCCGGTTTCTATAGGAACCCATGGGGCAACCGTGGTAAAGTGAAGAATCAGGGAGCGGAAGTAACGTTGAATGTCAACAAGCAAATCGGCAAAGATTTCTTTATCGGTCTGATGGGTAGCTTCACTTATGCCCATAATGAAATCATCGACAAAGATGAACCTTTGGGAACCATTGGAACAACTCGTGCTGAAACCGGTCATCCGGTAGGGCAGATTTTCGGCTATGTCCACGACCGTTTGTTTACAGAAGATGATTTTAAAGATGTGGAGAACGGAGTTTTGAAAGATGGTGTTCCGAAACAAACTTTTACAGCAAAAGTTCGCCCGGGTGATATCAAGTATGTGGATCTGGACAAGAACGGATTTATCGATACTTATGACCAAATGGCTATCGGAGGTACCGAGAATCCGGAGATAGTTTACGGATTCGGAGTGAATTTACGCTGGAAAGAGCTTGACTTTGGAGCAATGTTTCAGGGTATTGGACGTACTTGGCGTATCCTTTCTTCAAATATTATGCCGGCATCCAATAAAGGCTCCATGTATAATATCTTTGATAACTATCAAGACCGTTGGACGGTGGATAACCAAAGCCAGGATGTATTCTATCCGCGTGCCGATTACGGACCGAATGCCAATAATAGCCAGAAGTCTACCTGGTGGTTGCGTAATATGAGTTTCCTGCGTCTGAAAAATTTAGAATTAGGATACTCCTGTCCGAAGAAATGGTTGCAGGGGTTTGTGATTTCCAATGCCCGTGTTTTCGTGCGTGGAACGAACCTGCTAACCTTCTCCAAGTTCAATCTGTGGGATCCGGAGCTGGCAACCGGTGACGGTGCTAAATATCCGGCTATGAAATCAGTATCAGTAGGTTTTGACATTACTTTCTAAAATAAATATGATATGAAAAACAGAATTATTACATATATATTATTGGGCGTTTTGGGTGTATTGCCTTTAACTTCATGCTCTGATTATCTGGACAAAATGCCGGATGACCAGCTGACATTGGAGAATGTATTTTCCAACAGGGGCAATCTGGAACGTTGGCTTTCCTATCTCTATTCTGTAATGCCGGAGTTTTATATTTATGACGGTCCGGACGCCATTGGTGACGAACTTGCACCTTCTGTAGGGTGGGAGTCACAGGGATTTAAGGCGATTCAGTATCAGAATGGAAACTGGACGCCTATCAGTCCGGGAGTAGTGACTTATTGGGATAAGTATCCAAAGGCAATTCGTCAAGCATACACTTTGATTAAATATGCGCATCCTTTGTCCGATGTATCTGAAAAGGAGATTAATTATATGAAAGCGGAGTGTCGTTTTTTCATTGCTTACTACCACGCTATGATGGCGATGACGTACGGAGCAGTTCCTATTATTCGGGAAGCGGCTGTAGAACTATCGGGGGAATCTTTATTACTGAAACAAGAACCTTTTGATGTTGTTGTAGACTGGGCGGCTAACGAGTTGTTGGAAGCTTCCCGACAGTTACCCGCTTCTTATGACGAAGCCAATAAATACGGTCGTATCACTTCACTGATTTGTCTTGCTATGCGTGCCCGTTTGCTGACGTTTGCTGCCAGTGATTTGGTGAATCCTAGTCCTGGGAAAGATATGGATCCTGAAATGCAGGCTATGACTAATGTAGATGGAGTGAAAATCTTTAATTCCACTTTCAATGAAAATCATTGGAAACGGGCAAAAGACGCCAATAAACTGCTGATTGAAGAAGCCGAGAAAGCGGGACACGCTTTATATAAGGAATATTTGTCTGATGGAGTAACTATTGATCCGTTCCTTTCTTATCAGAACATGATGATGCTTCGTTATAAGGAAGGCAATACGGAAATTATTTTCCCGCGTACTAAGGATAATGCAGGTTGGTTTGACGACCAAGCTCTTCCTCGTGGTGCTGGTGGGTCTGGTTCGCTAGGTGTTACTCAGTTGCTGGTGGACGATTTCTTTATGAAAGACGGTAAAATGCCTATCTTAGGATACAACAATAGTGGTGAAACACAAACAGCCATTGTTGATTTGGAGTCCGGATATAGTGAAACAGGTTATTCTACAGAAGATGATGTGCGTGCTACTAATTGGCATTATGCCGTAGCCGGTTCCAAAGCTAGTGGAGACCGTCATGTCGTTGCTCCAAAGAATACGTTCAATATGTATTGTAATCGTGAACCTCGTTTCTATATTTCGGTGGTCTACAACGAACAGTACCATTGGGGGAAAGGGAAAGCGACCAACTTCTTTTTTAATGGTGAAGATGGGCAGCCGTCGCACGATAACCCGTCAGCCGGTTACCTGATTCGGAAGCATGTTGATCCTACTTTCGTTCATTCAACGAATACCGGTAGCTATAAGTCGCGTCAAGGTATTCTTTATCGCCTTGCTGAAGCCTATCTGAGCTATGCAGAATCAGCACTCGAGTATAGTATTGCTAAAGGTACTTATGATGCCGACAAGACAGATATTGTGAAATACATTGATAAAATTCGTGAAAGAGCCGGCATTCCGCAATATGCAGCAGGAGAAAAAAAGCTCGGAATTCCTACCGACCCGGAAGAGATGCGTAAACTGATTCGTCGTGAGAGAAGAGTTGAGATGAACTGCGAAGGTGGTTTGCGCTGGTTCGACCTGCGTCGCTGGAAAGAGGCGGAGAATGTGCTGAATGGTAACTTCTATGGTATGAACATGCTGGCTGAAAAGGGGAATAGAGATGAGTTTTATAAACGTGTGCGTTATCAAACTCGTAAGTTCAAAAGTTATTGGTGGCCGATACCTCAGGATGAGATAGACAAGAATCCGAACTTGAAACAGATGCCGGGTTGGATGAATTGATTAACACTATAAAATCAATAAGAAATATGAGAAACAAACTATTTTATGCATATCTGCCATTGGTAGTACTGTTTATCCTTGGCGGATGTAAAGATGATAAAGAAGCTGATTTGACATGGCTCACCAACCCCGGTGAGAAGATGGAACTGACTGTTTCGGCTACCGATATAGAATTAGATAGGGACAGACCGAATGAAGTGGCGGTGAGTTTTGAGTGGACACCGGCTCGTGAGATGCCCGAAGACTATGCTATCTCTTATGTGACTAAAATAGATATTGAAGGACACGAGTTTGAAAGCTGTGTACGTGTTGATGAGGACTATGGAGTATTTAATAAGAGTTATACCACTGAAGAGCTGCAAATGTTGCTGGTGGATAAGTGGGGACAGAACTACTCCAAAGTGGTGCCCGTGCAGTTTCGTGTCATTGCAAAATGGGAGGGTGGTCCCCGTTATGCTATGCCCGAAGTGCGTACTGTTACTGTAAATGTGCGTCCTTACCGTCCATTGGTATGGGAAGCCAATCGCATTGTTCTTTCCGGAACTTCTACCGACAATGATAAGCTGGTAATGAGCAAAACCATGGAGAATGAGTTCCAATATGCGTTTGTACAAGATTTAGTGCAGGGTGAGATGGGGATTGCTTTGGAAACAGAACAGGGTGAATCTTATATCCAACTGGCAGAAGGCGTTAACAACTGGGTAGACGGTGAAGAGGTAGATGTTGTATTGGGAGATGAGCCTGCGATGCTGAATTTGCCTAAAGACGGAGAATATCGTGTAATATTGAACACGGAAACCCGGAAACTGAAAATTTACTCACCGGATAAGAAGCTGGAACCATATAAGGCGCATTTTAAGGATAAACTTAATGGATGGCATGATGTAGATGTTACCAACCTTTGGGCATATGGCGACATTACCAAGTGGGGGAATGATCTGAAGGGCGGCGGCTTCAAGCCGAGTTTGGTCGATCCGCAACTGCTTGTCGGCAAGATTTCATGGACTTCCGCTTGGGGAGGCGGTTCGGATAAGAAAGAAAACGGTAAGTTTGTTCTTGATGTTCCGCATTTCGAAGGCGGTTATCCCGGTGGTCCCCATTTCTCATGGTGTCTTGTTCCTGTAATTCCTGACGATATACTTGCGCTGGACAAGAGTGATAGCCGATGGAAATACAAGCAAGAGTTGAAACTGAACACCTGGACACCTATCCATGCGGAAAGCGAAGCTCGTGAACAGTATCGTGAAGCTATGTTCACATGGTACATGAGACCGTTGCTCACCATCGTCGACTTAAGAAATATGCGGATATACATGAGCGAATATTAAAGTCATTTACTGAAGAGGGTGTGCCTGCCCTGTTTTTAGGGCGGCATATCCTTCTTTTTAAAGAATAATTATATGAGAATGAACTGGAAACGAATAATGATGCCTTTGGGAGTGTTGCTCTTCGGGGCTATGGTAGCAATTGCCTGCTCGGATAGTGAAAGTGAAACGGGAAATACCGGTGATGGGGATTTGCCTGCCGAGAATGTAACGGTGCGGATTAACCCTAATAAGACACGTGTTCTTCGGAATCCTCTGAATGGCTGGGTACTGTATCTGGCGCGTGAGAAAAACGAGACATTTTGGGAAGAAAGAGGCTATGACCACATGTATGTACCCGATCTGGCAAAATACGTAAAAGTCTCCGATTACGCTTCTTCCTGCTACTTGCGTACGAATTGGAAGACATTGGAGCCCCAAAAGGGAAAATATGCTTGGGATGACCCTAGCTCCGATATCTCACGTATCATTAAAAGTGTACATGATAGAGGATTACGTATCGCCTTGCGTGTACTGGTGGATGGGCGCGACCAAAAACAGAATACTCCTGAGTTCGTATTCGATGAAGGCTGTAAATGGTATAATACAGCAAACAATAAGTGTCCTTATCCTGATGACCAAGTGTTCCAAAAGCACTATGGAGAGTTTATCGAGGCTTTTGCCCGCCAATACAATGACCCCGATAAGGTAGATTTTATTGACGGTTACGGATTGGGTAAATGGGGAGAGTCGCACGCTATGATTTATGCTAACGATGGAAATAAGTTTCAGGTAATGGAGTGGATTACAGCGTTGTATGCACGTCATTTCACGAAAGTGCCTCTGGTGATCAACTATCACCGTATGTTGGGCGATACTTATCAGGATTCTTGGCAGGAAACAGTGCCGCCTGATGCGGAGCCGTTGCTGAACATAGCCCTCAATAACGGATACATCCTGCGTCACGACGCTTTTGGTATGAGTGGCTATTATAAAGATTGGGAGAAAAATATTGCCTTGAAATACAGATATAAGCTTCCTATCATTATGGAAGGTGGATGGGTGACCGACACGCACCGTTATTGGTATTTCGATGATGCTTATCGTTATCGGGAAGGTCATCCCGAAGATGTCCGCAAGGGAGAGTTTGAAGATTCCATGCTGGCATGTGTCAATACGATGGACTTCCGTTTGGGTGAAACGGAATCATGGTTTGAAAAAACGTTCTCTTATGTACAGCGTTTTATAGCGGAAGGCGGTTACCGTCTCTATCCGGACATGGTTTCTTTGCCTGTTTCGGCAAATGGTGGTCAGGATGTTACTGTTGTTCACCGCTGGCGCAATATGGGTTGGGGATATTGTCCTACTAATATCAGAACTTGGAATCAGAAATATAAAGTGGCTTTTGCATTGCTGAATGATAATAATGAAGTGAAAAAGATATTTGTGGACGAGCAAACCGACCTGTCGACTTGGCTGAAGGAAGCCCCGACTACTTATACCACCAAGTTGAATCTGAAAGGCGTTTCTGTTGGTGCCTATTCATGGGCGGTAGGTTTGGTGGACGTTACCAAAGACAATGAAATCGGACTCGAAATGGCCGTGAACAAGGATGCCAACCTACTGGATTCCGGTTGGTTGAAATTACAGACACTTACGGTAAAATAAGTAAATACGTATAATGAGTTGTATGATTAAAGGTAAAATGAGATCAGGACTTTTGATGCCTATATTTTTAGGGTCGTTTGCGCTTCAAGCCGCTGCCATAAGCGGCGGGTCGGATGCCGGAACCTTGAAACAGAACTTGGCACGGGATAACAAGATAATAAGAATAGAACCAGACAGGCAGCGCTTGTTGCGTAACCCACAAACCGGCTGGGTGCTTTATGCCACCCCCGGTGTGAAGGAAGATTTCTGGGAGAAGTGTGACAATATGCAGGTACCCGGTGTGGGAACGGTAAAGGTGTCCGATTATGCCCATACTCTTTATATCCGTACCAGTTGGAGGAAGTTGAATCCTGAAGAAAACGTTTATGGCTGGAATACGGATCCCATGCTGAAAATGCTGATTGAGGGAGCACGTGCAAGAAAAATGCGTCTTGCTTTCCGGGTGGTGGTCGACAGCCGTGATAAAGGCTATGACTTTACGCCCGACTTTGTGCGGGAGGCTGGTACGAAGGGCTTCGTGTGGAGAGGAAGATGGTCACCTTATCCTGATGACCCTATTTTTCAAAAGTATTATGAAAAATTCGTTTGGGCTTTAGCCAAAGACTTTGGCAATCCTGACGAGGTGGACTTTATCGACGGAACAGGTCTGGGAAAGTGGGGCGAGTATCACACTACGCTTTATTCTACGGGAGATGAAAAGCCCCGTAAACCTGTACTTGACTGGCTGGCAGACTTGTATCTGAAAGCATTCAGAGACGTTCCGGTTGTCATCAACTATCATCGTTTTGTGGGTGCCGGTAAGGACTGGGACGATAATAAGTATGACCTTGACAGTGAGTTCTTGCTTGATGAAGTAGTTGAAAAAGGATATTCTTTGCGTCATGACGCATTCGGTATGGGGCTGTATTATGGTGAATGGGAACGTGACTTTGCCAAGAAATATTTCGGCGTTCGCCCCATACTGATGGAAGGCGGATGGATTACAGGCAAAATCCACAGCTTTTGGGTGGATCCCCGCAATTATCGGAAGGGACATCCCGAAGATGTGCGTCAGGGAGAATTCGATGATAGTAAAGAGGCGCGTGTCAATATGATGGACTTCCGTGTGGGTGAAACGGAATCGTGGTTTCACAATACATTCCCTCTTGTGCAACGGTTTATTTCGGAAGGCGGCTATCGTCTCTATCCGGATATGATTTCTTTACCTACAGATGTGGCAAAAAATCAGAAACTTCGGATTATACACCGTTGGAATAATCTTGGCTGGGGATATTGCCCCACCAATATTCCGCAATGGAACCAAAAATATAAAGTGGCTTTCGCGCTGATGGACAGTCGGAATAGGGTGCAGAAGGTGTTTGTGGACAAACAGACAGACTTATCCAAATGGATGCAAGGCATCCCTGCAGTTTACACTTTTGATTTACGTCTCAAAGGAGTAACTCCGGGGAGTTATTATTGGGCAGTGGGGCTTGTTGATACTACCAAGGATAATGCGATCGGCTTGGAAATGGCTGTGCCGGAGAACATGTTGAATGCCGGATGGGCTAAATTACAGGAAGTAACCGTAAGGTAACAGGCAATCAGCTACTTGATGGGGTTAACGAAAGGTTACAGGATTCGTGTACCTTGAAGAAATAATAATAACTTTTTAACCATGAAAAAACTATTGATAGTATTGGCCTTGGCCTGTACTCTGTCTTCTCTTTATGCACAGAAAACCTGCTATAGTGAGTTGAAGGGAGATACATTAGTGATTGGAAATGAGTGTATTGAACGAAAATTCATTTGGAATGACGGTAATCTTGTCACTTATAGTCTGAGCGATAAGGCAAACCGGAAAACAACTTTCACGGTAAAGCAGGCACCGGACTTCTTTATCTCCAAAGATACCCGGGAAGCTTCCAAAGGAGCTTGTCGGGTAGAAAAGGTGGCTGCGACTGATATTCATCCGGCCTACTTGAAGACGATAGTTACATTCTCTTTGGGAACATTGGATATACAACGGATTTATCGTATATATGACGGTTGTCCGGCCATAGCATGTGACACTTATCTGAAAGGGAGTGTTAACAGCGTTTTTGGCGGACGGGAAGAAAATGCGGCTGACCGGAAAAACATCGAGTTCGTTGAAGACATGAAATCCAAATCCGTTACGGCTATTTTGGATCAATTATATCTTAAAGGGCAGCATTGGCATGCCAAGGCTGTTGAATTTTGGGATGTGACAGATTGGAACAACAATTTGTTGGCAGAGAGGGATGTTATAGCCTATCGTAAAAACAGTTATCGGGGGAATTTGCTCTTTGTTCGAAACGGGGAAGAAGGCACCGGCTTTTTCTTTCTGAAAGAATCCCCTTGTTCCAGTGTCCAGTTAGCCTATAAAGGTGCTGATTTCATCGCAGAATTCGGAAAATTCATGATTACAGGACTGGGAATTACTGAAAAGAATATTCAGGAAGATACATGGACAAGAACATATAGTTGCGTCACAGGGGTATATGGCGATGGTGAATTGCAGGCACTGACAGCGCTCCGCAGTTACCAGAAGAATATTCGTCGTCATTTCCGGAATCGTGATGAAATGGTTATGATGAACACTTGGGGCGACCGTAGTCAGGACACAAAAGTCAATGAGGCATTTTGCCTGCAAGAGTTGGAACGTGCCGCAAAACTGGGAATCACTCATTTTCAAATAGATGATGGATGGCAGGTGGGCAAGAGCCCGAACTCAGCGGTAGCTAAAGGTTCTTTTAAGAATATCTGGGACAATAAGGACTATTGGAAACCGGATCCTGTCAAATATCCCCGCGGATTGGCTCCGATAGTAAAGAAAGGAAAGAAACTGGGCATTGAAATTGGTTTGTGGTTTAATCCGAGTGTGCAGAATGATTTTGTCGACTGGGAGAAAGATGCCGAAACACTGATAGGATTGTATCGTGAATATGGTATCCGTATTTTTAAGATTGACGGATTGACTATTCCTACCAAGAAAGCGGAGATTAATCTCCGGAACTTGTTTGATAAAGTATTGGCGGAAACGGATAATAAAGTCATGTTCAATTTGGATGCGACAGCCAGTCGGCGGGGAGGTTATCATATGTTCAACGAATATGGAAACATCTTTTTAGAGAACCGTTATACGGATTGGCAGAATTACTATCCGTACTGGACGCTTCGCAACCTGTGGATGCTGTCCAAATATGTTCCGGCAGAGAAATTACAAATCGAGTTTCTGAATAAATGGAGAAATACGGAGAAATATGGAGATGATCCGTTTGCCCCGCACCGATATTCTTTTGAATATTTGTTTGCGACCACTATGGCGGGGCAACCATTGGCATGGTTTGAGGCTTCCAACTTGCCGGAAGAAGCATTTGGCATTAGAGACTTAATGGAGAAGTATAAGAAAGTGCAGTATGATTTCCATCAAGGAACTATTTTACCGATTGGTGAAGAGCCTTCGGGGCGCTCGTGGACTGGATTTCAGTCTCTTTGTCATTCAAAAAACGGTTATCTCCTTATTTACAGGGAAGATAATGCACGGGAGGAGACATGGGTGGAAACATGGTTGCCCGAAGGTGCAGAAGTTATGTGTACGCCGATACTGGGGAATGGGAAACTGATGGCAACGACTGTCGGCAGAAAAGGAACAATAAAAGTCTCTCTACCTGAGAAGAATGACTTTATGCTATATCGCTATGAAATAAGATAATTATCCTGTTTACAGGCCATATATATACAGCGTGGTGGGTATATAGATACACCACGCTGGATATATATACTCACCATGCTGGATATATATACTCAGTAACGTGAGCGTAAATCGTTGATAGTTAAGAATATTAATCTTATAAATAGATAATTTAATGCAAATCAGAAAAAAGACAATCGTGTGTATGTTGCTGTTTATCCTTTTTGTAGGGAATGCAGTAGCTCAAAACCTGATAACTAATGTATATGGTCGGGATATCCGTTCTTTAAACGGCAAATGGAATGCTATCATTGACTTGTATGACCAAGGTCGGGGAATGAAGGTATATAGAAATCAAAGTCCTAAAGGAAACACTGATTTCTATGAATATTCTTTTCAAGGAGGATTGCGGCTGAATGTTCCTGGTGACTGGAATTCACAAACGCCGGAGCTTAAATACTATGAAGGCACAGTATGGTATGCACGTCATTTTGATGCAAAGCGTTTGACACATAAACGTCAGTTCCTTTATTTCGGAGCTGTCAGCTATCGTTGCCGTGTTTATTTGAATGGGGCAGAGATCGGAAGTCATGAAGGAGGATTTACTCCCTTCCAGATAGAAGTGACGGACTTGCTGAATGAGGGAGAAAATTTTATTGCCATTGAAGTAAACAACCGTCGTACCAAAGATGCCATACCTGCCATGTCATTTGACTGGTGGAATTATGGCGGTATCACACGTGATGTATTATTGGTCACTACCCCACAAACTTATCTGGAAGACTATTTCATCCAACTGGATAAGGAATCTCCCAACCGGATGATTGCCAAAGTCGCTCTCTCGGACAAAAAGGCAGGTGAGAAGATTACGGTTTCTATCCCTGAACTGAAAACAAGCATTGATATGCTGACTGATGCCGAAGGAAAGGCTGAAACGGTATTCAATATAAAGAAGTTAGAACGTTGGTCGTCGGAGAATCCTAAACTTTATGAAGTAATCGTTTCCTCAGCCAATGATCGTGTAGAAGAACAAATCGGCTTCCGCAATATCACGGTGAAAGGAACGGATATTTATCTGAATGGCAAGCCGACATTTATGTGCAGCATTTCCTTTCATGAAGAAATCCCTCAGCGCATGGGGCGTGCTTTCTCGGAAGCAGATGCGGCGATGCTGCTGAATGAGGCAAAAGCGCTTGGCGTAAATATGATTCGGCTGGCACATTATCCGCAAAACGAATATACGGTGCGACTGGCAGAAAAGATGGGCTTTATCCTTTGGCAGGAGATACCTGTCTGGCAGGGTATTGACTTTACGAACAACAATACCCGTAAGAAAGCGCAAAGGATGTTGTCTGAAATGATAAAGCGTGACCAGAATCGCTGTGCAGTCGGATATTGGGGAATTGCCAATGAAACGCAGCCTTCCAAAGCACGGAATGAATTTCTTACCTCTTTGCTGGAAACAGGCAAACAATTGGATACGACCCGTTTGTATGTGGCTGCTTTCGATTTGGTACGTTTTAATCGTGAGAAGAAACGTTTTGTGATGGAAGATTCATTTACCTCACAACTGGATGTTGTAGCGGTCAACAAATACATGGGTTGGTATCATCCGTGGCCCATCGAGCCGGAAAATGCGGTATGGGAAGTAATACCGGATAAACCGCTGATTATATCGGAGTTTGGCGGTGAGGCATTATACGGGCAGTCGGGAGATGAAAATGTAGCAAGCTCCTGGAGTGAAGAATACCAAGCCCGGCTTTACAGAGACAATATCCGTATGTTCGACAATATACCGAATCTTCGGGGGGTATCTCCATGGATTTTATTTGATTTCCGTTCTCCGTTCCGTTTTCATCCGACCAATCAGGATGGCTGAAATCGTAAGGGATTAGTCTCGGATCAGGGAATACGCAAAAAGGCGTGGTACTTGATGAGGGAGTATTATAAAACAAAGTTTGGTGAGTAGAAATTAATTAGGATGTAATCTTAAATATCCATGAGACAAAATAGCTTTCGGTTTGTATGTTTGCTTTTTGGGCTTTCATTTCTTGGAGGAGAAATGAAAGCCCAACAGAAATCGGCCCATGAAACAGGGCTTCGCTCCAAGTCTACATCAGAACTTGCGGAACTGGAACAAGTTATCACAAAAGTAAATTATGATGAGAGTAAGGTGCCTGTCTATACGCTTCCTGATGTCCTGACCCTGACTAATGGCAGAAAAGTGACGACTAAAAAAGAATGGGTGGAAAAGCGGCGTCCGGAACTGCTCCGCCTGTTCGAAACTCAAATATATGGTAAAGCTCCAGTTCGCTCGAAGGACTTGCATTTCCGGCTACTGAACGAAGATAGAGAAGCTTTGGGCGGTTTGGCTACCCGTAAGGAAGTAGCCGTTTATCTCACAAAAGATGAGAAGCATTATCTGACAGTACTTATGTATCTGCCTAATCGGCGAAAAGGGACTGTTCCCATGTTTTTCGGAATAAATTTCAAAGGTAATCATGCCATTCACCCGGATGAGGGCATCACTTTCCCGTCAGAAGAGAGAATGATTGCTTATGGCAGAAAACGTATGTTTCCCCGGGGTAGTGCAGCTTCCAGATGGCCGGTAGAGATGTTGATGGAACATGGATATGGACTGGCCACTTTCTACCGTGGGGACATTGATCCGGATTTTGATGATGGTTTTCAGAACGGAGTTCATCCGTTGTACTACAAAAAGGGACAGACACGGCCTGCTGAAGATGAGTGGGGAACTCTGGCTGCCTGGGCATGGGGAATGAGTTGTGCGATGGATTATTTTGAAACGGATAAAGACATTGACGCCAAACGTATAGCCATCTTCGGACATTCACGTCTCGGAAAAACGACTTTATGGGCCGGTGCGATAGACCCACGTTTTGCTTTGGTTATTTCTAATGATTCCGGTTGTGGTGGTGCGGCATTGTCGCGGAGAAAGTTCGGAGAGACTGTACGGGCTGTGAACTGTCAGTTTACACATTGGTTTTGCCGGAATTTCTGGCAATACAATGATAAAGAAGACACTCTTCCTGTCGACCAGCATGAATTGATTGCTCTGATGGCTCCCCGTCCGGTCTATATTGCCAGTGCGGAAGAAGACCGCTGGGCTGACCCGAAAGGGGAATTTCTTTCCGGTGTATATGCCTCTCCTGTTTATGAGTTGTTCGGGCTGCCGGGATTGCCGGTAAAAGAAATGCCGGCTGTTAATCAGCCTGTATTGTCAGGCACTATAGGTTATCATATCCGTTCGGGAAAACATGATATTAATCTGTATGACTGGACGCAGTTTGTGAAGTTTGCCGATAAACATTTGAAGTAAGATCACTAATAGATATTTATATGAAGAACAAGTTTATAAAGTTAGTTTTTGTTGCATTTGCGCTGATAACCCAATTATCACCTTTGAAAGCGCAGACGCAGGAAATAGATTTATCCGGTAAGTGGGGATTTCAGACGGATGTGATGGATTTCCGGCGTGGTTCGTTAGATGTGCGTTATATACATCGTTTGCAAGAATCGATTGTCCTGCCGGCCATTACGGATGATTACAAGATAGGTTACAAATCTCCGTATCGGCATATTGACCGTCTGACCCGTGTATATGAATACATGGGGCCGGCTTGGTATCAACGTGAGATTGCTATTCCGAAGGAGTGGAAAGGGAAACGTATCTTCGTGTATTTTGAACGGACACATTGGCTAAGTTCCATTTATGTGGATACGAAAGAGGTTGGTAAGATTGATTATGTCAGTGTTCCTCATAATCATGAACTGACAGATTTTGTGAAACCGGGTAAGACACACGTTATTACCGTATGTATTGACAATCGTTATCAGTATGATACCCACAAATGGGATCATGCTCATTCCGAATTTACGCAAATCAACTGGAATGGCATATTGGGTGAAATGAAGTTAATGGCTGTAGACCCTGTGTACATTGATGATATGCAGTTATATCCGGATGTGTCAGGCCGTTCGGTAAAAGTGAAAATGAAAATACTGAATCATACTCATAAACCGGTTACCGGAAAAGCGGCTTTTACAATATCAGGCAATTCGTATGATTTGAATAAAGAGATAACCGTCAGTGGAAATGATTCTGTCTTTTATGTAGAAGATGTTATCGCATTAGGAAAGAATGTCCGGTTGTGGGATGAATTTACTCCCAATCTTTATACATTGCAATGTGACCTGACTATCCGTGCTGACAATGCAAACTATCAACATAGCCGTTCTACTACTTTCGGAATGCGTGAGATAACGGCGGATAAGGATAAAATCTATCTCAATGGTAACCGGATACACTTACGTGGAACAGTAGAGAACGCTGTCTTCCCTAAAACAGGCTATGCGCCGGTGGATGATGCGTCTTGGGAACGTGTGCTGACTATCCTGAAAGACTATGGAATGAATCACATGCGTTTTCATTCTTGGTGTCCGCCTGCGGCTGCATTTCGGGTGGCTGATAAATTGGGAGTATATCTTGAAGTGGAAATGCCGATGTGGGGAAAAGATGCTGAACCGGACGAAGCCCGTTATAATTTCTTCCGTCGCGAGCAGAAAGCCATTCTGAAAGAGTATGGCAATCATCCTTCCTTTGTTCTCTATTGCAATGGTAATGAGATTACCGGTAATTTTGATTTTATCGAAGAACTTACTCATTATGGACGTACCACTGACAGCCGCAGACTGTACAGCGGTTCGACGGCCCGTACCCGTGTCAAGTCCGACCAATTCTATATCACTCACCAGACTACCAAAGGTCACATGGCTATTTATGAAGGACGACCATCTACCGACTGGGATAAAAACAAAGAGTTGGGTATTGACGTACCTGTCATTTCCCATGAATCGGGACAACGCTGTATCTATCCTAATTTTAAGGAGATTCCTAACTTTACCGGCCCTGTACAAGCACGCAATTTTGAAGTGTATCGTGATTCCTTGAAAGCACATGGCATGTTGGATCAGGCAGATGATTTCTATCAGGTTTCCGGTGCGCAAACCGTACTCGAATATAAAGACGTGATTGAAGCTCAACTGCGTACTTATCTGAAATCCGGTTTCCAGCTTTTGTCTATTAATGACTTTACGGGGCAAGGATATGCGCCTGTCGGTATCCTCGATCCTTTCTGGAACTCTAAAGGACTGATTACACCGGAGAAGTTCCGGGAATTCTGTGCTCCGACTGTGGCTCTGCTGCGTTTTTCGAAACGTTCGTACTATAACGACGACGTATTCACAGGAAAAGCGGAAATCTATAATTATAGTCCCTCTGCCCTGAAAAACGCTAAGTTTAAGTGGTGGGTGACAGATGCGGACGGCAAGGTGCTGAAAAGTGGAAAGCTAAAAACACAAAATATCGGTAATCATGGTGTTTTTTCCGCAGGAGAATTTAGTTATGCACTTAACGGTATCACCGCTCCTCAAAAGCTGACTGTTCATTTATCGGTGAATAATACAATCAATAATAGCTGGGATATTTGGGTATATCCTCGTCGGGAACTGAAAGAACTGATGCAGTCTACGGCGGATGTTCTCTATACGACGGTATTTGACGACAGGGCTAAACAATTCCTTAAAGAAGGAAGGAAAGTTGTCCTATGCCCCATGCCGGCTAAGGTTATAGGGCGTAGTTCCAATTTCCATAATCATTTCTGGAATCCTATCATGTTCAAATGGAAACCGATGACACTGGGTTGTCTGATTCATACAGACAAGGCGATGTTCGACGATTTCATTACGGAAAAACACCTTGACTGGCAATGGTGGGACATCTTAACGCATGCCAAAGTAATCGAAATGGATGAGGCGCCACGTCAGTTGCGTCCGTTCATTCAGGTGATAGACAGTTATGAAACTAACCACAAACTGGGAATCGGTTTTGAAGCCAGAATAGGAAATGGGAAGCTGATGGTGTTGGCACTGGATACAAAGAAAGAAATGGAGAAACGGCCTGCCACTCAACAACTGCTGGTTAGTATCGACCGCTATGTGAAGAGTGACCGCTTCAACCCGCAAGTAGATGTAGAAGCGTCGTTTATAGAATCGTTCTTAAGAAAATAGGGAAAGAATGAGAAGTTTTAGTTTTATTCTAAGTCTTTTGTTTCTGACATCTGTATCGGCACAGGAAATACAGATGTCGGAGACGGCTTCTTTGGAGCAAATTTACGGAGAAGTGCAGGAGGCAGAGGAATTGCTGCCGATGAATGAGTTGGGACTTGAGTTCGGATACGCCCTTTATGAGGCCACAATCACGGCAGAGGAGGAGAACCCGGTATTGACGGTGGAAAATGTAAGAGACTATGCCGCCGTATATGTAGATGGAAAGTTACAGGGATGGATGACGGAAGAGAAGAAAGCAATCCCCTTACAGGTGCTTGCAGGCAAGCACACCTTGCAATTATATGCGGAAAATATCGGCCGTATCACCTATGGGCCGGAGATATTGGATAATTCCAAAGGGCTTTTTGGCAGTATCACCTTGTCGGATACGGAAATAGGGAATTGGAGAATGATTCCTTTGGCGGTACGCGATTGTGCAGTCGGTGAACTGACTTTCGCACCACAAACGGACGGTGGTCGCCCTTGTTTCTATAAAGGGACTTTTACAGTAGAAATCCCCGCTGATACTTATCTGGATGTCTCCGGTTGGGGAATGGGAGAAGTATGGGTGAACGGACATTATGCGGGCTCTTACTGGGAACAGAATGCGCAGCAATCTATACAACTTCCAGCAGAAACATTGCAAAAGGGAGCAAATTCCCTGACCGTTTTTGAACTGAAAAGTAACGGCAAGCGCACCATGCGCCTGTCAGATAAAGCTATATTTAATTAAATGAAAGAAACCATGATGAAAAAAAGGTTGATAGCGTGTGGGGTGTGCCTTTGGACGGCGTTTTGCATGCTTGAGGCGAGGAATGAGAAGCCTGCCGTATATAAAGACGCGAAAGCTCCGACGGAGAAGCGTGTGGAGGATTTACTCTTGCGCATGACAATGGAAGAGAAAGTGCTTCAACTGAGCCAGTATGTTGCGGGACGGAATACGAACGCGAACAATATTGGTGAGGAGGTGAAGAATATCCCTGCGGAAATCGGTGCGCTTCTTTATTATAGCACTAGTCCCCACCTGCGTAACAACATACAGAAGAAAGCTATGGAAGAGTCGCGGTTGGGGATACCTGTACTGTTCGGGCACGATGTGATTCACGGATTCCGTACTGTTTACCCGATTTCCATTGCGCAGGCTTGTTCGTGGAATCCGGCTTTGGTGGAGAAAGCTTGCGCCATGGCTGCCAGGGAAGCGCGTCTGGCAGGACTGGACTGGACGTTCTCGCCGATGATTGATGTGGCACGCGATCCTCGCTGGGGGCGCGTTTCCGAAGGATATGGGGAAGACCCGTATACGAACGGAGTTTTTGCTGTCGCTTCAGTGAAAGGATATCAAGGTAATAATTTGGCGGACGGGGAGCATATTGCCGCTTGCCTGAAACATTATATCGGTTATGGAGCTTCGGAAGCGGGACGTGACTACGTATATACGGAAATCTCTCCGCAGACTCTTTGGGATACCTATATGCTTCCCTATGAAATGGGAGTGAAGGCGGGTGCCGTTACCCTGATGAGTGGCTTTCATGATATAAGCGGTGTACCCGCCTCTGCCAATCATTATACGATGAGAGAGGTATTGAAAGGTCGTTGGAGTCATGACGGATTTGTAGTTTCGGATTGGGGTTCCATTGTACAGTTGATTTCCCAGGGAGCGGCGGAAGACCTGAAGGAAGCCAGCGAAAAAGCAATCATGGCAGGCGTGGATATGGACATGATGTCCCGCGGATATGACAAATACCTGAAAGAACTAGTAGGGGAGGGCAAGGTGCCGGTGGAGATTGTGGACGATGCCGTTCGCCGCATCCTTCGTTTGAAGTTCCGCCTGGGCTTGTTTGAGAATCCTTACATAAGAGAGACGACAGAAAAGGAGCGCTTCTTGCAGCCGGAAGATATAAAAATAGCAGAGAAATTGGCGGAAGAGTCTTTTGTGCTGTTAAAGAACAAGGAGAAACGTTTGCCATTGGCGGCGGATACAAAGGTGGCGGTCATAGGTCCGTTAGGTAAAAATCGCTGGAACTTGTTAGGCTCCTGGACTGCTCACGGCAAGGACGGTGATGTGGTAGGAATTTATGACGGGCTGAAACTGGAACTGAAAGACTTGTCACAACTGCTGTATGCCAAAGGATGCGACTTTGACGGTAAGGATGAATCGGGCTTTGCCGAAGCTGTCGCTACGGCCGGGAAGGCGGATGTCATCCTGCTTTGTCTAGGTGAAAAGCGGAACTGGAGCGGGGAGAATGCTTCGCGTGCTTCCATTGCCTTGCCGAAGATACAGGAGAAATTAGCGATGGAACTGAAGAAGACCGGCAAACCGATTGTGCTGATTCTCTCCAACGGACGTCCGTTGGAACTTTGCCGTCTGGAGCCGGTTTGTGACGCCATTGTTGAAATCTGGCAACCGGGCATTGCCGGAGGCAAACCGCTTGCGGGCATTTTGACAGGAAGAATCAATCCTTCCGGCAAGTTGCCCATTACTTTTCCGTATGCAACCGGACAGATTCCCATCTATTATAATCGGCGGCAGAGTGCCCGTCCTCATCAGGGCAAGTATCAAGACCTGACGATAGAACCGCTCTATGAGTTCGGACATGGATTGAGCTACACTACTTTTGAGTATGGCGACCTCAAGGCATCTGCTACTCAACTAAAAAGGGGAGATAAACTGTCAGTAGAAGTTGCGGTGACCAACACAGGCGACAGGGATGGTGCGGAAACTGTCTATTGGTTCATTACAGACCCTTATTCAACGATTACCCGTCCGGTAAAAGAATTGAAATATTTTGAGAAGCAAACGATTAGGGCCGGTGAAACCAGAACTTTCAGATTTGAAGTGGATTTATTACGTGACTTGGGCTTTATTGATGGAGACGGTAAACGCTTTTTGGAAAAAGGTACTTATTATGTACAAGTGAAGGATAAAAAGGTGAAATTGGAATTGATAGACTGAAAGTAAAGAATTGATAATATGAGAAAGATATTCTTGTTAAGCGCATACCTTTTATGCAGTGTTTTCGTGAGAGCGGTAGAAATCCCTTTCCAAAAGTCCGAAGTTAAGTCTATCATGAGAAAGGTTGCGGATTGGCAAATTGCCAATCCACATCCGGCTCCTGAACATGACGACCTGAACTGGCCGCAAGGTGCTCTCTATGTCGGTATGGTCGATTGGGCTGAATTGGCAGAGAAAGAAGACGGTGATGATACTTACTATAAATGGTTGACCCGTATAGGTCGCCGGAATTGCTGGCAGCCGGACAAACGGTTTTATCATGCTGATGATATTGCCGTGTCACAATCCTTTTTGGATTTATATCGCAAATATAAGGATGAAGAGATGATTGTACCAACATTGGCTCGTACGGAATGGATTATCAATCATCCTTCTAAAGGCAGTTTCAAATTAGTGGAAGGTGACTTGAAAACTTTGGAACGGTGGACTTGGTGTGACGCCCTCTTCATGGCTCCCCCTGTATATGCCAAACTGTATATGCTGACCGGAGACAAGAAATACATCAAGTTTATGAACCGTGAGTATAAAGCGACTTATGATTACTTGTTCGATAAGGAAGAAAATTTATTCTACCGTGACTGGCGCTATTTTGATAAGCGTGAAGCTAATGGCAAGAAAGTCTTTTGGGGTCGTGGTAATGGTTGGGTGCTTGGTGGTCTGGTTGAAATATTGAAAGAGTTACCTCGAAAAGACAAGAACCGCAAATTCTATGAGGAACTGTTTGTGAAACTGGCTACACGGATTGCCGGATTGCAGCATCCTGATGGCTTCTGGCACGCAAGTCTGTTAGACCCTGCTTCTTATCCGTCACCGGAAACCAGTTGCACTACTTTTATAGTTTATTCCATAGCCTATGGTATTAACGAAGGGTTGTTGGATAAGGTGACTTATCTTCCTGTGATGATAAAGGGATGGAAGGCATTGTTATCGGCAGTGGAACCGGATGGGAAACTAGGCTATGTGCAGCAAATCGGTGCTGATCCGAAGAAAGTGACTCGTGATATGACGGAAGTTTATGGAGTCGGCGCTTTCTTGATGGCGGGCAATGAAATCTATAAAATGGCAAGATAATTTGTGTCTTTATGGAGAAGAACTGTAGCAAAACTAAAAAGCTCGTTCTGTAAGGTCCAGATGGTAGCTGTTAAGTGTGGAAGAGCTATATCAAACTCCGTTTTCCGAGTGATGATATAGCTTTTCTCATTGTTGGGGGAAAATAGGCTAATTGATAAAGAAAGTTAATATTATGAGACTTGACCTATATAATACATAAGAATTCTGCGCCTGTCAATATATAAAATAGTAATCTAATTAAATGGAAGACCTGGAAAGAGAACTTTTGTTGATTTCCAAAGGGGATGAACTGGCTTTTAACAGTTTTATGAACCGATATTCGAAGAGGTTATACTATCACGCTTTTGGTATCCTTAGTAATAAGGAAATGGCGGAAGAAGTGGTAGGCGATGTTTTCTTTGAAGTGTGGAAACTACGTAGTACGCTTTTGGAAATTGCCAGTATGTCGAGTTGGTTGAATACGATTGTTTATCGTAAATCAATCTCTTATTTGCGTAAAGAGGTGAAGAGTAATCAGGAGATCTCTTTTGAGGAACTTCAGAATTTCTCTTTCCCTGATATGCAGACTCCGATGGATGATATGCTTTCGCGTGAAGAGATACAGTGTTTGAATGAAGCAATCAATAGTTTGCCGCCCAAGTGCAAGCATGTATTCTTCCTGGCAAAACTGGAACAAATGCCTTATGCGGAAATTGCGCGTATGTTGCAAATTTCACTTCCTACAGTGAACTACCATATAGGGTATGCTATGAATGCTTTGCGAAAGAGACTTGTAGGCGGGTGATTCAGAAAAAAACAGCACTGAAAGAAAAAAAGTGGAAATTAAACCTATAGATAAATTCAACCTCTGCGTCTTTATAAATAGAAAGAAGTTTTAGGTGAAAAGATTGTTTGCAGGAAAAAGAAATTGAAAGGATAAAAAGAATTGAAGATGGATAAAGATATAAATGATTATAAATATGGTGATTTGCTGGACGACATCAAGTTGAAGTCGTTCATACAACATAGCACTCCGGCTGAGATAGATATCTCCGCCATTAAGAAAAGAGCTTTTTTGAAAATGCACCAACAAGAGCGTAAATCTAGGCAGAGACGCATTATGATGTATGTTGGCTCGGTGGCTGCGACGCTGCTTCTTTTAATAGGTATTAAATATATAATCGGGGAGAATACAACGGACGGTTTGTACCGTGCGGAAGTTATGGAAATGATGGCTGATGTTTACGATGAAGAGGTCGAAGTGCCTGTTGGCGAAAAGATGACGTTGATGTTGGCAGATGGTACCAGAATCATAGCCAATTCGCGTACCGTTGTCCGCTATCCCAAACGTTTTAATGGCGAGTATCGTGAGGTATACGTGAAAGGTGAAGCCTACTTTGATGTGGCACACGATGCGGAGCATCCTTTTTTAGTTAATTCTGATAATTTTAGAGTGAAGGTGCTTGGAACTAAATTTAATGTGAACAATTACGATGCTTCGGATTCGCAGGTTGTGTTGGTACAAGGTTCGGTAGAACTCAAAACGTCCAACAATGACAGGGTTCGCATGAAACCGAATGAACTGGTAAATTTGCAGGAGGGTGGTTTTGCTGAGAAACGGTTAGTGAATACCGATGAATATACTTGCTGGATGCAAGGGATGATAAACCTTGCCGGTGAAAGTGTAGAGTCTGTAGCCCAACGGCTCAGTCATTATTACGGAGTGACTATTCTGTTTGATGATAAGATGTCGGCTAATAAACTTTATGGCAAACTAGTACTTGACGATCAGGTAAAGGATGTATTGAAAGCCATTGAAACCATGACGCAAACCCGAATGAAAATTCATGGTGATACGATCTACTTAGTGAAGGAGTAATTATATTTGTTATTGATTATTCCTGAATAAAATAATTACATAGAAACTTATTATTAACCAATTTATAATGCCTTCATAGCAAGGTAGAGGAAACTTATACGCCTTCTCGTAAGGAGAAGCTATGCTTTATTAATACCAGTGAAAAATATGAAAAGATACACTTTGTTACGCACATTTATGCTTTTTATAGCAGCTCTGATACTCTGTGGATGGTCTTCGGCACATACACAAATATCTATAACTAAAGGACTAAAAGCGCCCGAACAAACAGTATGTTTTGAGCCTGATACTACCTCTGTACTCAAAAATCCCCTTACAGGTTGGGTGATGTATTTGGGACGTGTATGGGATGAAAACTTTTGGCAAACTCACCATTATGATGCTATGCCCGTAAATGGTGGGGATTCCACTGTTCGCGTGAGCGATTACGCCGGTACATGTTACATTCGCATCAATTGGAATATGCTTGAGAGTAAAGAGGGAGATTATGTATGGAACGATCCGGACTCACGTATCTATAAATTGCTTGCTTCGGTGCGTGAACGTGGTATGCGACTGGCTTTCCGTATCAATGTAGACAGCCGCGACCAAGGACAGAACACACCTCTTTATGTAAAGGAAGCCGGTGCGAAAGGTTTTCAAGATCCTAATAATCCCCAAATATGGTCGCCTTATCCTGACGATGCCGTGTTTCAACAGAAATACGAAAAGTTTCTTCAAGCCTTTGCTGTTGCTTTTGACGATCCCGATAAAGTAGATTTTATTGATGCTTATGGGCTTGGTAAATGGGGAGAAGCACATGGCGTGAAGTATAATAACTACTCAAATAAAGTAGAAGTATTCGAATGGATTACCGATACCTATGCAAAAGCTTTCAAACGTGTACCATTGGTGATAAACTACCATCGTTTGGTGGGAGATACCATCAGCTGGGCAGAACCACACCCTGATAGTAAAAGATTGCTCGAAAGAGCCATTGCCAAAGGATACACCATTCGTCACGACGCTTTTGGCATGACTGGTTACTACGAACAGTGGGAAAAAGATTTTGCCCGTGCTTACCGCTTTCGCTTGCCCATCATTATGGAGGGAGGATGGATTACCGGAGCGCACCACCGTTACTGGATTGATCCTAGTGGCAAGTATCGCCAGGGGCATTCGGAAGATGTGCGCTGGGGCGAGTACGAAGAAAGCCGTAATGCCCATGTCAATATGATGGATCTTCGCATTGGTGATGAAGTAGCCTCGTGGTTTAATCGCTCTTTCGATTTGGTGAAGCGTTTCGAACGTGAGGGAGGATACCGGCTCTATCCCACAGAGGTCAGTTTTGTAAATAAAGCCCGTTCAGGCGAGCGTGTGAGCGTGCAACACAATTGGCGCAATCTGGGTTGGGGATACTGTCCTACCAATATTCCTCAATGGAAAGGAAAATATAAAGTCTGCATCGCTTTGATGGATGACAATCATAACATTGTGAAAAAACAGCTTGCAGATGAGGCTGATCTCTCAACTTGGGTACAAGGGCGTGATGGTCATTATACCACAACTGTCAAATTGGATGGACTTCAAAAGGGAAACTACACTTGGCTTATTGGTTTGGTTGATACAACCAAAGCATGCCAGCCGGGCTTGAAAATGGCGGTCGACAAGAATCTTCTATTTGAGGGATGGTGCAAAGTCGGTAAACTTAAAATCAACAATTAACTGGTAGATTACTCATAAATCGTTATGCAATAAATATTAATTATTAATCTTATATTATGAATCGAAAAACAATCACAACTACGGTGGTAAGCTTGGCAAAAGCTTTCTGTTTGGCTGGACTACTGTCTGTGCCCGCTTATTCTAGTGCGTCGACTGTTTCGTTCGAAAAGGTAAATGGGATGTATATCCTTAAAGCCGAAGATTCGACAGTGAAACAAGTGTTCGACTACATTGAAAAACATAGCCAATATGTTTTTGTCTATGATCAACCTGTAAAAGATCGTCTCAACAACAAAGTGAACATCGAGTTGAAAGGAAAGTCGATCGATGCTATTTTGACGGAAGTATGTCGGCTAGCCGATTTGAAATATACCATTCAGAACCGTCAAGTAACCATCACTGCTAATCCTTCTAAAAAGGCTACTACTCAAGTGAAAAAGGCGAAGCGCATCTCTGGTCAGGTAGTCGATGCAACTGATCTTCCGATGATTGGTGCTACGGTTCGTGTGAAAGGTAGTGATGCAGCTACTATCACCGACCTTGATGGTAAGTTTCAGATAGACGTTCCCGAGGGTAGCGAATTGCTCATTAGCTATGTGGGCTTTGTGGATAAAATCGTGCGGATAGATAGCAAAAATATGTATGCCATAGTAATGGAAGAAGCTAGCAGAGCGCTCAACGAAGTAGTTGTTATCGGTTACGGTGTGGTAAAGAAGAAAGACCTTACCGGTGCGGTGGCAGCCGTGAAGGGAGAAGAGCTGGTGAACAAGCGTACAGCCATGCTTTCCAATGCATTGCAAGGATCACTCTCTGGTGTGATGGTGACGCGTAATAGCTCTGCTCCCGGTGCAGGAGCCGCCTCTATTCGTGTGCGTGGTATTACCACTATGGGTGAATCGAGCCCGTTAGTGATTGTAGACGGTGTGCAGAGTTCGCTCGACTATGTGAATTCTAATGATGTAGAGAGCATATCTGTATTGAAAGATGCTGCGGCTGCCAGTATCTATGGTTCGAAAGCTGCTGCTGGTGTTATCTTAGTTACTACCAAGCGCGGTAACGATACCGGTAAAATCAATCTGAAATATAATGCTGAATTTGGTTGGGAAATTCCTACTAAACAACCTAGTATGGTGGGAGTCACTCGCTACTTGGAGATGAGCAACGAGTTGAAATACAACGATAACCCTACTGGTGGTTTTTTCCAAGAATATACGGCTGACAAAACCAAGAATTGGGTGAAGTATAATGCTACTGATCCGAACAACTACCCCATTACCGATTGGACTGATCTGATTTTGAAGTCAAGTGCTCCCCGTATGACTCATACTCTCTCTGTATCAGGCGGTAACAAAGCGGTAAAGTCGGTAGCTACCCTTTCGTATGACGAAGTAGACGGTCTTTATGACGGTCGTGGTTTCCAACGCTACATGTTCCGTTCGAACAACGACTTTAATATCAATGATAAACTTAGTGCTCAAATAGACGTAAATATCCGTCATGCTAAGAGTACTGCCACAAACTATGACCCTTTTGATACCATGCGTAAAATGCCCGCCATTTACCCCGCAACCTGGGATGATGGTCGTTTAGCTTCGGGTAAGAGTGGTGCAAATCCTTATGGATTGCTTGTAGCCGGTGGTAATTCGGTAGCTCACAGTACGCAGGTGGCAGGTAAAGGTTCGCTAACCTTCAAGCCTATCAAGGGGCTAAGCATCTCGGGTATCGTATCTCCTTTTATCAACTATCAAAAGAAGAAAGCGTTTAAAAATTCATGTGGATACACCTTGCCCGATGATCCCGAAACCTTTGGCGGTTATTTCGACTCCGGGAGCACTTGGACTACCAATTCGCTCACAGAAACTCGTAACGATGATTATAATGTCACTAGCCAGGCAATTGCCAACTATATGGGAACCTTTGGCAGTCATAATCTCACAGTAATGGCCGGTTTCGAAAACTACTATATGAAGAGCGAAAGTCTCGGTGCTGCGCGCGATAAATATGAACTGACCGGTTATCCTTACCTCAATATCGGTTCGGAAGATTTCCAAACCAATAGCGGTACAGGTTCAGAGTATACTTCAAACTCTGTTTTTGGCCGTGTTATTTATTCGTATGCCGATCGTTACCTGTTCCAGGCTAACGTGCGTCACGATGGTAGTTCACGTTTTGCCAAAGGTTATCGTTGGGGTACTTTCCCTTCATTTTCAGCTGGTTGGGTAGCGAGTGAAGAGAAGTTCATGAAGAACCTCAAATGGGATTGGCTTTCATTCTTGAAGTTGCGTGGTTCATGGGGTATGTTAGGTAACGAACGTATCGGCAGCAACTACTTCCCCTACATTGCTTTGATGAGTTTTGGTAATTCACTTTTCTATATGGCTGATGGAAGTGTAGTTTCTGATAAAACTGCTCGTCCTGCTGTGTTGGCTGTAGAAGATATTACTTGGGAAACGACTACCAGTACTGACTTAGGTCTGGATGTCAACTTTTTGAACAACCGTCTGCAGTTTCATTTCGATTACTATTGGAAAGAGACCAAGGACATGTTGCTGAATATCGAAATCCCTTATTTTATGGGATATAACAACCCTAGTACGAATGCAGGTAAGATGTCCACTCATGGTTATGATATTGAAGTGGCATGGAACGACCAGATAGGAGATTTTAAGTATGGTGTAAATGTGAATTTCTCCGACTTCCTTTCAAAGATTGATTATATGAATGATGGTGAGCAAATCAGTGGTGGTAAGATTAAACGTGCCGGCGTGCTCTTCAATGAATTCTATGGTTATGTGTGCGAGGGCATCTATCAAACTCAAGAAGAAGTGAACAACTCGGCTCGCACTAGTACTACCGTTACAGTTGGTGACTTGAAGTATCGTGACATCAGTGGTCCCGATGGTGTACCCGATGGCGTAATCAGTCCCGAATACGACCGTGTACCTTTGGGTAACTCACTGCCTCGTTTCCAGTATGGTGGTAGCCTTAACGCTTCGTACAAAGGCATTGACTTCAGTCTTGCTTTCCAAGGCATCGGCAAGCAAAATTCTTACCTCTCTACTTCTATGGTACAACCTTTGCGTGATAACTATGGTAACGTACCAGCCATTCTCGAGGGTAAATATTGGAGTCCTTTCAATACTACTGAAGAGAATTTAGCAGCCAAGTATCCCCGCCTTTCGAATGTGTCGAAGAGCAATAACTATGCTACCTCTAACTTCTGGATGTTCAACGGTTCATACTTCCGTTTGAAGAATATCACATTAGGCTATACCCTGCCTAAGAGTTGGACACAAAAAGCCGGTATAAACCGTGCCCGCTTCTATGTGAGTGGTAGTGACCTCTTCTGTTTGAGCAATTTCCCTAGTGGTTGGGATCCTGAAATGGGTACATCGGATTATCCTATTACCACCTCTTTAGTAATGGGCATACAAGTTAACTTTTAAATAAATAGGAATAGAATATGAAAACAAAGATATTATTAGCCGGAATGTGCCTGAGTCTTGCTGCTTGCGAGAGCATGGACTTGGTACCCAAATCGCAAGGTAATACCGAGTCTTGGTACACATCCGAAACAGAATTGCGTTTGGCTTCCAATGATTTCTATATTTTAGGTTATTGGCAAGAACCTCTTAGCTCATCCGAACAATGGTCGGACAACACAACCTATCGTCAGACGAACCGTAACCCGGGAAGTGGTGGAACCGTGCTTGATGGAACCCTGAACGGCCAGCAGTATGAAGTATATGCTTTGTGGCAGCAATCATTCAAACTTATTGCCCGCACCAACACAATGCTCGAAAATATTCACAAGGCAAAGGGTGCTGTGACCGAGGAAGTTTATAATCGTTATGCCGGTGAGGCTTATTTCTGTCGTGCCTGCAAATATGCTGAACTGATCTTCTTTTATGGTGATGTGCCCTATCAGGAAGAGACTATAACCATTTCCGAAGCTTTGCAACGTGGTCGCAGACCTAAAGCGGAAGTGATTCCTTTGGTGTATGCTGATTTCGATAAAGCCATTGCCGGTTTGCCTGAAAGCTATGGAAAAGACGAAAATATCCATCCTACCAAAGGAGCAGCCCTGGCTATGAAAGCGCGCTTTGCCCTCTATATGGGTGATTATGAGATAGCTGCACAAGCCGCCAAAGCTTGTATGGATCTTAAACTCTATTCTTTGGAACCTGACTATGCTAAACTTTTCAAGCAGAGCACCAAACTGAATGACGAGAAAGTGTTCGTGATACCTCGCTCCATTGAAAACGAAGTGATGCTCGATTCCTGGATTGTGAAGAACGGTCTTCCTCGTAATGCCGGAGGATATGGCTCATACAATCCCTCATGGGACCTCTTGGCCTCATATCTCTGTACTGACGGGCTACCTATTGACGAATCACCGTTGTTTGATCCTCGCAAGCCTTTCAAGAACCGTGACCCGCGTTGTACAATGACCATCGTTGAATTCAATACCGAGCACTGTGGTTTCGAATACGACCCCAGTCCTGCAGCTAAAACTGTAATGAACTATACCACAGGTAAGACACAAAGCAACCAAGATACCCGTATCGTGAATCAATATAGTTCATATACAGGATTGTTGTGGAAGAAAGGTATTGATGCTACGTGGACAGTAGACCAAAAGGTAGAACAAGACTATATCATAATGCGCTATGCTGACGTACTGTTGATTTATGCTGAAGCCATGATAGAACAGAACCTGATTGACGACAGCGTGCTGAAAGCCATTAATATGGTACGTGCTCGTGCTTATGGTGTGAATGTAACAGCTACTGATAGTTATCCTGCCGTGACCACTACCAACCAAACCGAACTGCGACGTGCCCTGCGTATAGAGCGCCGCATGGAGTTTGCTATGGAGAACCAACGCCTGCAAGACTTGATGCGTTGGAAATTGGCAGGAAAAGCATTGAATGGTTACAATTACATCATGCTTATTGACCCCACAGAATTGCTGAACAATATCGTGAACAAGAACCTCTGGTTCTGGGGAATGACTCCGCAAATCGACGAAGATGGTTTAGCAGACTTTGCAGCTCTCTTTAATGCCGGTTATTGTTCGCAGGGTGCTAAACGCATCTTCCCCGAACGCGAATATTTGTGGCCGCTGCCTACACATGATGTGGAGTTGTGTCCCAACTTGTTACCCAACAATCCGGGTTATTAATCCTATAAACTATTACGAACATGAAAACAATGCATTTATATAGAAACCTTGGAATGGTGGCTGTGGGAATGATGAGCATGCTTGCCACCTCGTGCGAAGAGGAGATAGACAATACTGCCTCACGCAACCAGTCGGAGATTGAGTTGACTCCTTCGGGCGAATATATTAAGCTCGATGAAAGTAAACCCAACGAGACAGCTTTTACGCTGAAGTGGAGCACCGCTCACAATTTTGGTGAAGATTATATCACAACTTATAAATATGAGATGCAGCTTATCGGTAGCGATGTTGCAAATATCAAGGAATTTGATGATGATGGTGAATTTCTTCGCTCGTACACCAACAAAGAGATGCAGGATATATTGGTCGATTACTTCGGTCTAACCACCAGTACCATTGGCGAAGTCCTTTTTACTGTTACAGCCAACTTTGAAGGTCCCCGTCTTATGGTGCCCGATATTGCTACTGCAACGGTGAAGTTCAAAACTTATGGCCCCAAACAGTATAAAGCTGATAACCTTTATGTGGGAGGTACTGCCGTAGGCGATGATAATATTAAGATGACGTTGAAAGACGAGACAAACAGAATTTATAGTTACGAAGGAGCTTTGGTTGCCGGTAAGATAAACTTCCCCGTTGACTATGCCGACGAATTGAATGCCATTGGCCCGGAAACCGCCGATGCCCCTATCACCACAGGTGAAATGGCAGGCGTCATATCCGATCGCGCTGAAGCCAATTCGTGGTTAATTCCATCTGCAGCTACCTATCGTATCACTGTGAATATGAGTAAACAGACGGTGAAGATAGTAGAAGCTGGTGCTGTAGTTGAAGCCGATCAGATATTCCTGGCTGGTAGTGCCGTAGGTGGGGAACAGATTGAGATGGCTCAAGTCCTCGAAAATGACCAGATTTATGCTTGGCGTGGTGCACTGAAAGCTGGTAACCTTTACATCCCGCTCACCTTCGAAGGTGAACAAGCGATGGCCATTGTACCGGAAATAGCTGATAGTCATGACATCGAAGATGGTCAATTGTCAACATTCGGACAAGTACTCATTAGCAAAGTGGATAAACAATATTGGACAATTCCGGCCGATGGAACTTACCGCATTGTATTGAATAAGGAGGAGAAATCTATTACCATCTATTCGACCGCTACCGATCTGAAACCACTCACCGTATCGTTCAACAATACCGAACTGGGGAAAAACCCATGGAGTCAGGAAGTCAATGTACTGCACATGTATGGTGGTTTCAATAGTTTTGCTTACGATTCGGGTATTGATGAAGAAACCGGAAAAAGCTTCAAGTACTGTCAAGTGAAGTATAATCTTATTCAGAGTGTTGCCAATCCGAAAGTATTCGTTTATAAAGGTGATGTATTGCCACGTAATGAATATAAGGATAATTATGGGAAGACAAATGCCGGTTGGGTGAACTTCAGCACGCTGCGATATGCTAATAACGGATGGTTCGTTGGTTCTACTGCTGATGCTGTTCGTAATAGCTACAATGGATACACCACAGTAACAGCGGGTAAGATAGAAGGAGCCGTAACAGGTCAGGGCAATAACCGCTATGCTTATTTCCTCATCCCGGAGGGCTGTAACTATGTGGTAGTGGACCTGGAGAACAACACTGTACTCTTTGATATTAAATAAATCCAAAATGAAAGAATAAGAGGTGGAGCTTTTATCACTTCACTTCTTATTCTACCTTTAAATGATAACAATAAACGAGATATATTTTATGAACAAAATAATAAAAAACAGCATCAAGACCTTGTCGATGTGTCTGCTGGCTACTACGTCTTTCATTGGCACTGCTTGTTCAGACGATGATGCCCCTATAACCGATTATAGTTGGAACATTGAAGGCAACACGACCGTCAATATCATGCCCGAACGCTACCAACTGCAGCGTAACCCTATGAGTGGATGGGTCATTTACGCGGGTATTGGAAGTGGTATGATGATGGATTTCTGGGATCTTTATGATAACTTCGAGTCGTCAGAAGGTACTGTGAAGGTATCTGACTATGGCAATACGCTCTACGTACGTGGTCTTTGGAGTAACTTTAATCCTGAAAAAGGCAAATATGTATGGGATGAAAGTGTACAGACCGAACCTGCCAAGCGTTTTCGTATGCTGGTGGAAGGAGCTAAAGAACGAAACTTGAAGCTCGCCTTTACCTTTGTGTGTGATAGTCGTGACAAACATGAAGATGCCTGTCCCGATTATGTAAAAGAGGCCGGTGCTGAAGGATTTACCACTACTACCGGTAGTGTAAACGTATGGACACCTTATCCGGACGATCCCATTTTCCAGAGGGAGTATGAAGAGTTTCTTACTGCTTTTGCAGCCAAATACAATGATCCTGATGTCACTCAATTTGTGAGTGGTTTTGGATTAGGCAAATGGGGCGAGACTCACACCCTGAAATACTCTACAGGTGATGAAGCTCCTAGACAAGCAGTATTTGAATGGATTACAGACGTAATGTCACGCCTTTTCACTAAAGTGCCTATCATGATTAATTATCATCGCTGTTTGCTTAGTGGCAAAGAGTTTAGTGATACCGATACCGATGTAGCTGCCGATATGGTGAAACGTGCCGTAGCTAAAGGCTTCTGTTTGCGTCACGATGCTTTCGGCATGAAGCAATATTATAAGGATTGGGAGCGTGGCATCAGTACTACCTATCATGGTATCGTACCTATTACTATGGAAGGTGGTTGGGTAGAATCATCACACGGTGGTTCTATTGCCGGCGATGGTTACAAGAATTTTGCCGAGGTGCGCCAGGGAGAATATGATGAAGCCAAGGGTGGTTATGTCAACATGATGGACCTCCGCTTTGATACCAACGTGAACAAAGGTGAAACTCATTCTTGGTTCAATACAGCTTTCCATTTGGTGAAGGAGTTTATTGCCGAAGGTGGTTACCGTCTCTATCCCGACCGTCTGTCTATTCCTACTATAGCTCGTAGTGGCAGTAGTGTATCACTTACTCACCGCTGGTCGAACTTGGGTTGGGGTTACTGTCCTACCAATTTGCCGCAGTATGGTGACAAGTACAAACTTGCTATCGCTCTGCTCGATAAGAATACAGAGGAGCCCGTCCGCATCTATATAGAAGACAAAGCAAACATTGCCACTTGGATGAAGGGAGCTCCCAAGACTTACACTACTAATATCAAACTCACTGATGTAGCCGCAGGGAATTACATTTGGGCAGTAGGATTGGTAGATACTACCAAAGAGAATGCCATTGGTATCTTAATTTCAGCCCGCGATGAGTATCAAACCTCCAAAGGTTGGGTGAAAGTGGGTGATATAACTATTCAATAATTAAAAAACGCTGTGCTATGATGAAAAAAATCTTACTGACATGCATAGCCGTAGCCTGTAGCCTTGTGGCTGTAGCCGGAGAACTGCTCATCGAAGCAGAAAGCTTCAGCCAGCGAGGCGGCTGGGTGCTCGACCAGCAGTTCATGGATCAAATGGGTTCACCCTATCTCATGGCACATGGCATGGGTATTCCTGTGGCCGATGCTACGGCAGAAATCAATATTCCCCAGGCGGGCACTTACTATGTATATGCCCGCACCTACAACTGGACTTCACCTTGGACCGATGCCGAAGGACCCGGAAAGTTTCGTCTGGCTTTAGGTGGTAAGTTACTGAAAACTACGTTGGGACACACCGGTAATTCCTGGCAATGGCAGTCCGCCGGTAAGGTCGTATTGAAGGCAGGTACTATTACCCTTGCTTTGAAAGACCTTACAGGTTTTAATGGTCGTTGTGATGCCATCTATCTCACGACTGATATGAATGCGCAACCCACTGCATGGGGCGAGGCAGAGACAGCTGCACTTCGTGCCCGCTTGCAACAACAACAAACGGTGCCCACCCATCAGTACGACTTTGTGGTAGTGGGAGGAGGCGTAGCCGGCATGTGTGCCGCTACGGCTGCTGCCCGGTTAGGTTGTAGGGTGGCATTAGTGAACGATCGTCCTGTACTGGGTGGTAATAACTCGTCGGAGATACGTGTACACCTGGGTGGTATTATCGAAAAGGGACCCAACGAGGGGTTAGGTCGTATGATACGCGAATTCGGTCATGAACGTTCCGGTAATGCCCAACCGGGTGACTATTATGAAGATCAGAAAAAGGAAGACTTTATAGCTGCCGAAAAGAATATCACCCTTTATGCTTCGCAACGTGCTGTGGCCGTAAAGATGCAGGGTGATCGCATAGCATCAGTCACTATTCAACACATTGAGACAGGTGAACAAACGGAACTTACCGCTCCTCTTTTTAGTGACTGCACTGGCGATGCTACCATAGGCTACTTAGCCGGTGCCGATTGGACTATGGGACGTGAAGGCCGCGATGAATATGGCGAAAGTCTCGCTCCCGAGCAGCCCGACTCGCTAGTGATGGGCGCATCGGTACAATGGTATAGCAAGGACATGAAGAAGAAGACCTCTTTCCCCCGCTTCGAATATGGTATGCGCTTTGGCGCTGATAATTGCGAGCCTGTAACTATGGGCGAATGGAAATGGGAAACAGGAATGAACCGTAATCAAATCACCGAGGCTGAACGCATACGCGACTATGGACTTTTGGTGGTATATTCCAATTGGAGCTATCTGAAGAATCACTATGCGGATCGTAAAAAGTATGCCAACCGTTCACTCGATTGGGTGGCGTATGTTTCCGGTAAACGTGAATCTCGCCGCCTTCTGGGCGACTATGTGTTAGCACAAGACGATATAGACAAAAATGTGGCGCACGAGGATGCTTCGTTTACTACCACTTGGAGTATCGACCTCCACTTCCCCGATAGCGTGAACAGTGTGCGTTTTCCTGATAATGAATTCAAGTCGGCAACGGTGCATCGTTGGATTCATCCTTATGCTGTCCCTTATCGTTGTCTTTATTCGCGCAATGTGGATAACCTCTTTATGGCAGGTCGTAATATGAGTTGCACACACGTAGCCTTGGGTACGGTGCGTGTGATGCGTACTACTGGTATGATGGGCGAAGTAGTAGGTATGGCAGCCGGACTCTGTCATAAGCATGGCGTAGAACCGCGTGATATCTATCATCATCATCTGCCCGAATTAAAGCAGCTTATGCAGGCAGGCTTGGGCAAACACAATGTACCCGATAACCAACGTTTCAACGAACCCAACAAATTGTTGGAGGCTCCGGCTTACATCAAACCGCAGACAAACTATGAGTAAAAAAAGTATTATCACGATATTTCTCTCAACCATATTGGGATTGCCGCTTTGGGGAGGACAACACTATTATGCTTTCCTGAAAGGTGATACACTACGTATGGGCAATAACTACATGGAGCGTACCATGCTGTGGAATAATGGTACACCTGTCACCATTAGCCTCACCGATAAGCTATGTGGAAAAATAATCCCGGCTCAAGGCAAAGAGCCCGACTTCTCGATTGTGAAAGGCATCTCTACAGCTGCTACTTTCACTGTGAATGAGATTCCAACGAATGGTATACATGCCAGCTATCTGCAAGCCACTGTGGCTTGCACCATCGGTTCTCTAAGTATAGAACGTCGCTATCGCATTTATGCAGACTGTCCCGCCATTGCCTGCGATACCTATCTGAAAGGACAAGTAGAACTTTACCAGAATAAAGATGACAATCGTTCTAATGCCGATCGTAAAAATATAGAGCACACAGCCGATATGACTACGGGGGTGAAAACTCCGACGATTGACAGATTGCAACTCTCCGGTAATCATTGGCGTGCCCGTACGGTAGAGTTCTTCGACTATACTGATTGGAACGACAATCTGGTGACAGAACGTACCTGGCTTCCTTACCGTCGCAATACCTATCGTGGTAATCTGCTTTTTGCTCACGATGTGGCTACCCGGCAAGGTTTCTTTTTCTTGAAAGAGGCTCCTTGCAGCAGTACCCAATTACATTATAATGGTTCCGACTTCGTGGCCGACTTTAGCGATTTTATGGTAGTGGGTCTGGGCATTGCATCTGATGATGTGAAACCGGATAGCTGGACTCGTGTTTATGGATGCGTTACCGGTGTCTATACCGGAGATGAACAAGAAGCACTAACAGCATTGCGCCTTTATCAAAAACAACTGCGCCACCACACTGCCGCACAGGATGAGATGATTATGCTCAATACCTGGGGTGACCGTAGTCAGGATGCCAAAATAGATGAGGCTTTCTGTCTGGCTGAGCTGGATCGTGCCGCACGTCTGGGTGTCACCCTCTTTCAACTGGACGATGGTTGGCAGAGCGGAAAAAGTCCCAACTCAAAGACAGCCGGAGGCAGCTTTAAAGATATTTGGAAAAATGCCGATTACTGGACGCCCAACCCCACGAAATTCCCTCATGGACTGAAACGCATTGTAGAGAAAGGAAAGAAATTGGGTATTCGTATCGGATTATGGTTCAATCCTAGTATACAGAATGATTTTGCCGATTGGCAAAAAGACGCGCAAGTCATTATCGGGCTTTACAAGGAGTATGGCATCTGCTGTTTCAAGATAGATGGCTTACAAATACCTACTAAAACAGCCGAACAGAATTTGCGCCGGTTGTTTGATGCCGTGTTAGCACAAACCAACCATGAGGTGATTTTCAACCTCGATGCCACTGCCGGTCGTCGCGGTGGATATCATTATATGAATGAGTATGGCAATATCTTCCTGGAAAACCGTTATACCGATTGGGGCAACTATTATCCCTATCGCACCTTGCGTAATCTTTGGATGCTGTCTCGCTATGTACCGGCCGAGAAGATGCAGATAGAATTCCTTAATAAATGGCGTAATGCCGATAAGTACAGCACTACCGATCCATTTGCTCCCGCTCGTTATAGTTTCGACTACCTCTTTGCCATCACCCTGGCGGCACAGCCATTGGCTTGGATGGAGGCTTCGAACCTGCCCGAAGAGGCTTATGCTACGGCAACTCTGCTCAAGGAATATCAACCCTTGCAACTTCAATTTCATCAAGGCATCATATTACCCATTGGTGAAGAACCTTCGGGACGCTCGTGGACAGGATTTCAATCAATAGTCTCTGACACGCAAGGTTATCTCATTATTTACCGCGAAGACAATGATATAGCCAAAAGAACCATTGATACTTGGCTTCCGGAGGGCAAGAAGGTAACTTTTACTCCTTTGATGGGAAATGGCAAAAAGTTTGTTGCTGAAGTCGGTGTACAGGGTAAAGTAAGTTTCGAGTTGAATGATAAGAATTCTTTCACTCTTTATCAATACCAGGTAAAACCATGAAAAGACTATAAACAATAATGGAATTATGATAAAAAGTTTGCGTTCTGTTTTTCTTGCTTTGTTTGTTGCCGTGCAATTCGTTGTGTACGGGCAACCGGCGGAAAGGCTGATTCAAGTGCTGGTCACTCCCGACCACACCAATTGGTTGTATCAACCGGGAGAAAAAGTGAAATTCAAAGTAGCTGTACTGAAATGCAATATTCCACAGGATCATCTGGAAGTGCGTTATGAGATTTCGGAAGATATGATGAAACCTCATCAGACAGGTAAACAACCTTTGAAGAATGAAAAGCTCGAAATTAATGCAGGTACAATGAAAAAAGAGGGTTTCCTGCGTTGCCGTGCTTTTGTCAGTTATCAAGGGCGTGAATATGAAGGTGTAGCTACCGTCGGCTTTGATCCGGAGAAGCTACAACCGACTACTCCGTTGCCCGCCGATTTTCTTGAATTCTGGAAGAGCACCAAAGAAGCCGCTGAAAAGTGGGCGCTGGAACCTATAATGACTTTATTGCCGGAAAAGTGTACGGACAAAGTGAATGTATATCATGTTTCTTTTGCGAATAATGACTATGCATCCCGCATGTATGGCATCCTTTGTGTGCCGAAAGCTCCCGGAAAATATCCGGCCATCTTGAAAGTACCGGGTGCGGGTATCCGCGCATATAACGGGGAGCCCGAACGTGCCGGAAATGGTTTTATCATTTTGGAGATCGGTATTCACGGCATTCCGGTCAACCTGACGGGGGATGTATATCACCGACTTTATAACGGGGCCTTGAAGAATTACCATTCATTCAATACGGACGATCGGGATAAGTATTATTATAAACGGGTTTATACAGGCTGTGTAAGAGCCATTGATTTCATTTACACACTTCCCGAATTTAATGGTAATCTGGCAACTTTCGGTGGAAGTCAGGGCGGAGCACTTTCCATAGTGATTGCCGGACTGGATAACCGTGTCAAAGGATTAGTTTCTTTCTATCCGGCTTTGTGTGATATTGCAGGCTATGCTCATGGTCGCGCAGGAGGTTGGCCGCACATGTTTAAGGATGAAAGGAACCGGACACCGGAGAAGATTAAAACCATTCAGTACTTTGATGTAGTCAACTTTGCCCGGCAGGTTAAAGTACCGGGATTCTATACTTTCGGTTATAATGATATGGTCTGTCCGCCTACCACCACTTATTCGGCTTACAACATGATTAATGCTCCGAAAGAGTTGTTCGTGGCCGAAACGACTGCCCATTATGCCTATGCAGAGCAGTGGAATGCTGCCTGGAACTGGGTGATGAATTTCCTGAAGAATGAATCGAGAAACGAATAATGTATAAATACCACAAACTAATAGATAAATGAAAATAGGTAAGAAATTAAATCTATGTCTGTTGTTGCTGATCGCTTTTGCAGGAAGCGTTGCGGCACAAGAACTGATAACGAATGTCTACGGTCGTGACATTCATTCACTGAATGGTAAATGGAATGCCATTATCGACCTGTACGATCAGGGACAACGAATGAAAATCTATGAAAATCAGCAACCGAAAGGAAATACTGATTTCTACGAATATGCATTCGAAGGCGGCTTGCGTCTTAATGTCCCGAGAGACTGGAACTCGCAGTCGCCCGAACTGAAATATTATGAGGGTACTGTATGGTATGCGCGTCATTTTGATGCCAAACGTCTGGCAGACAAGCGTCAGTTTCTTTATTTTGGTGCTGTCAGCTATCGTTGCAAAGTCTACCTGAACGGAAAAGAAATAGCAGAACATGAAGGTGGCTTCACCCCTTTCCAAGTAGAAGTGACGGACCTGTTGAAAGATGGCGATAACTTCCTGGCAATAGAAGTGAACAATCGTCGTACCAAGGACGCCATTCCTGCTATGGCGTTCGATTGGTGGAATTATGGCGGCATCACAAGAGATGTGTTGCTGGTGAAAACTCCCCGCACATTTATAGAAGATTACTTCATCCAACTGGATAAAAATGCTCCCGACCGGATCATTGCCCGTGTACGTCTTTCTGATAAAAAGGCAGGTGAAAAGGTGACAGTCGCCATCCCCGAACTTAAAATCAATGCGGAACTTACCACTGATGCGGAAGGAAAAGCGGAAACCGTATTGAATGCAAAGAAACTGCAACGCTGGTCGCCCGAAGAACCGAAACTCTATGGTGTGGCCATTTCTTCAAGTACCGACCGCGTGGAGGAACAAATAGGCTTCCGTAACATCACAGTGAAAGGAACGGATATTTACCTGAACGGGAAACCGACATTTATGTGTTGCATCTCTTTCCATGAGGAGATTCCGCAGCGCATGGGACGTGCTTTCTCGGAAGCCGATGCAGCTATGTTGCTGAATGAAGCTAAGGCGCTTGGTGTGAACATGATTCGTCTGGCACATTATCCGCAGAATGAATACACGGTACGCTTGGCAGAAAAGATGGGTTTCCTTCTCTGGCAGGAAATTCCTATTTGGCAAGGCATTGACTTTACAGACAAAGATACCCGTAAGAAAGCACAGAAGATGCTTTCTGAAATGATAAAGCGCGATCAGAATCGTTGTGCAGTAGGTTACTGGGGTGTTGCCAATGAAACACAGCCTTCCAAAGAACGGAATGATTTTTTGACTTCCCTGCTTGAAACAGGCAAACAACTGGATACTACCCGTCTGTATGTCGCCGCTTTTGACCTTGTGCGCTTTAACAGTGAGAAACAGCGTTTTGTAATGGAAGATTCCTTTACTTCCCAATTGGATGTCGTAGCAATCAATAAATATATGGGCTGGTATCATCCATGGCCTGTTGAACCGAAAGATGCAATCTGGGAAGTAGTGACGGACAAACCGTTGATTATTTCTGAATTTGGTGGTGAAGCACTGTACGGTCAGTCCGGCGATGAGAATGTAGTCAGCTCCTGGAGTGAAGAGTATCAGGCACGTCTGTATAGAGACAATATCCGTATGTTCGACAATATCCCTAACCTGCGTGGAGTATCTCCCTGGATTCTGTTCGACTTCCGTTCTCCGTTCCGTTTCCACCCCACTAATCAGGATGGCTGGAACCGCAAAGGGTTAATATCCGATCAGGGAATGCGCAAGAAGGCATGGTATCTGATGAGAGATTATTACATGAAAAAAAGAAATAACTAAAAGTACTTATGATAAAGCATTTCAGAATAAAGAATAATTTTCTGTTGAGCGGATTATTCTTTTTAGTAACGTTATTTTCTGTTGGCAGTTCGTTGGTTTCCTGCTCGGACTCGGAGAAGATTGTAACCCAGACAGAAGAAAAAATAGTATATGTAGATGGAAACTGGATGGTGGTTGCTTCTAAGGAAGTCACTGTCATGACTGGTGAATCTGTCACTCTGAACGTATCGGTTGGTGGTGAAGAAGAGCTGAAACCGGAATATACCTGTACTTCCAAAGATGCAAACATCGCTACAGTAGCTGTCAGCGAAGATAATAATAGCATTATTATTACGGGTGTTGCGGATGGTAGCACAGCGATTTCTATCGAATGTCCTACAAATACAAAACCGCTAGTTGCTACAATTCCGGTGACCGTAAAGCAAAATGCTATACGAATACTGGCAATTGGCAATAGTTTCTCGCAGGATGCCGTTGAGCAATATCTGTANCAGTTCCACTCATGAAAGTTTCCCGGATTATGATAGCAACCAGATGACGATGTATTCTTCTATCGTAACGGCTGCACGACAGGCTATGACGAATCATACGGATTTGAGCCTGTTGATTCCTTCGGGGACAGCCATACAGAACGGCCGCACCTCATTCCTGGGTGATGCATTCAACCGTGACGGTTATCATCTGGAGGTTACTTACGGGCGATATACTGCTGCCTGCACCTGGTTTGAGATGATTACGGGACAAAACGTTGTTGGCAACCCGTATGCTCCCGAAACGATTGACCCGCAGGTAGTGAAGATTGCACAAAATGCTGCCCATTACGCTGTGCAGAAACCTGATGAAGTGACCGATTTGGTTGACTTCAAGCAACCGGAGATATCTGACACCGACTTGAAAGCCCCCATCTATATTGATTTCGGTCCGACTTCACTTTCTGCCACTCCGTGGAATAATATAACTTCTCATCAGGAAAGTTCAACCACCAGCTGGATAAAAGATGTGGAAAACAATTATACGAATATTGGTGTCAGAGTGCTTGACGGATTTACTGCGACTCATGCTGGAGTCGGTTCCGAACCGGCTAGCCCAGTGACGGTGGATGGCGTGGAATTTCCTCTGACTGCATGGAAAGACGGTTTGTTAGTGAAAGGAGAGAAAAACCAGGGTGATGTAGGTCCAGGAAGAATAGAAATCTCTCAACTGGATGTAGCCCGGAAATATAATTTCACTATTTTAGCCATCCGTTTCAATGGAAGCAAAGACGCCCGTATCTCTTCTTATAAATTGGTAGGTAAAACGGAGAGTGCGGTTAAAGAAGTGAAGACAGGTATCAAGGATGCTGCCTCGTTTGCTGCCGCAAACTTCGAGGAGTACATTGCCAAGTTTGAGAATGTAGAACCGGATTCGGAGGGAAAGGTCATTGTCGAGGTGAAAGGGCTTGATACCGGTAGTGCCGCGGAAGGACATATCAATGCACTATGCATTAGCCTGGCGAAATAAGGTTTGTTTTTTATCATATTGATTACAATGAAGCAATATAGAAATATAGTGATTTGTATGTGCATACTGCTCCTTCTTGCCGGAGGAGCATATGCCCAGCAAAAAACGGTCAGAATACTTGCCATTGGCAACAGCTTTTCCCAAGATGCCGTTGAGCAATATCTGCATGAACTTGCGGAAGCCGAAGGCATTTCAACCATAATCGGCAATATGTTTATTGGTGGCTGTTCTCTGGAACGCCATGTGAAGAATGCACGTGAAAATGCTCCTGCCTATGCCTACCGGAAAATCGGTACGGATGGAAAGAAACGGGAAAAAGGCAAGATGTCTTTGGAAATGGTGTTGGCGGATGAAGACTGGGATTATGTCAGCCTGCAACAGGCAAGTACTTTTTCCGGAATGTATGAGACGTATGAAGCCTCTCTTCCCGAGCTCATAGAGTATGTAAAAGCCCGTCTTCCCAAGAAAACAAAGTTGATGCTGCACCAGACTTGGGCCTATGCATCCACTTCCAATCACGGTGGATTTAAAAACTACAACCGCGATCAGCTGACGATGTATCACGCAATTGTAGATGCAGTGAAAAAAGCAGGTAAGGCATATAAGATTAAGATGATTATCCCTACGGGCACTGCCATACAGAATGCCCGTACCTCTTTCATTGGCGATCATATGAACCGGGACGGACATCATCTGGATGTGAAAGTCGGACGTTATACTGCTGCCTGCACTTGGTTCGAACGTATCTTCAAACGCAATGTAATCGGAAATCCTTATGCCCCGGAGAGCCTGGATGAGGCTCGAAAAGCTGTTGCCCAGAAAGCTGCTCATGCAGCAGTGAAGCATCCGTATAAGGTGACTGATTTATCTGAAAGACGATAAAAAGAAGCCATGTTGTGGCTGTCTGATAAAGCTATATTTATATACTAATTAACCGACGAAAACACCGATGAGAAAGAAAGTATTGGTTTACGGATTATGTTTGCTAGGTTCTATATGCACCCTTTCGGCAAAAGATAAAAAAGATGTTGCACTATATAAAGATCCGAAGGCTCCGATAGAGAAACGCGTAAATGATCTCCTATCCCGCATGACTTTGGAAGAGAAAGTGATGCAGCTTAATCAATATACCCTGGGACGGAATAACAATGTGAATAATGTAGGTGAAGAAGTGAAGAAAGTGCCCGCAGAAATCGGTTCTCTGATTTACTTCGAAACAAATCCCGCACTGCGTAATAGTATGCAGAAAAAAGCAATGGAAGAGTCTCGTCTGGGTATTCCTATTATTTTCGGCTACGATGCAATTCATGGTTTCCGTACCGTGTATCCTATTTCGTTGGCACAGGCTTGTTCCTGGAATCCGGATTTGGTAGAGCAGGCGTGTGCTGTATCTGCACAGGAAGCGCGTATGTCGGGAGTGGACTGGACTTTCTCACCGATGATTGATGTGGCTCGTGATCCCCGCTGGGGACGTGTGGCAGAGGGTTATGGTGAAGATCCTTATACAAACGGGGTATTCGGTGCAGCTTCCGTCAAAGGTTATCAAGGAGATGACTTGTCAGCAGAAAACCGTATGGCAGCTTGTCTGAAACATTATGTAGGTTACGGGGCATCCGAAGCCGGGCGTGACTATGTCTATACCGAGATATCCAAACAAACTCTTTGGGATACTTATCTGCTCCCTTACGAGATGGGTGTGAAAGCAGGTGCGGCAACACTGATGAGTTCCTTTAATGATATCAGCGGTGTGCCGGGTTCGGCCAATCCTTACATAATGACCGAGATATTAAAGAAACGTTGGGGGCATGATGGATTTATTGTTTCCGATTGGGGAGCCATCGAACAGTTGAAAAATCAGGGATTGGCAGCGACCAAAAAAGAAGCAGCCTGGCATGCGTTTACTGCCGGTCTTGAAATGGATATGATGTCTCATGCTTACGACCGCCATTTGCAGGAGTTGGTAGAAGAGGGCAGAGTATCGGTAGCTCAAGTAGATGAAGCTGTACGTCGTGTTCTACTTTTGAAATTCCGTCTCGGCCTGTTCGAACGTCCTTATACTCCCGCAACAAGTGAGAAAGAACGTTTCTTCCGTCCGCAAAGTATGGATATTGCAGCCCGGCTTGCGGCGGAATCCATGGTCTTGCTGAAAAATGAAAACAAAACATTACCGCTGACTGATAAAAAGAAGATTGCCGTGATAGGACCAATGGCAAAAAATGGTTGGGACTTGTTGGGTTCCTGGTGTGGTCATGGAAAAGATACGGATGTTGCCATGCTCTATAATGGACTGGCTACTGAATTTGCAGGAAAAGCTGAATTGCGTTATGCAGCAGGCTGTGCTACGAAAGGAGATAACAAAGAAGGATTTGCAGAAGCATTGGAAGCTGCACGCTGGTCTGATGTAGTTGTTCTTTGTTTGGGTGAGATGATGACCTGGAGTGGGGAGAATGCTTCCCGTTCTTCTATCGCATTACCGCAGATTCAGGAAGAACTGGCCGCAGAACTGAAGAAAGCCGGAAAGCCTATCGTACTGGTATTGGTGAATGGACGTCCGTTGGAATTGAATCGTCTGGAACTAATTTCCGATGCTATACTGGAAATCTGGCAACCGGGTGTGAATGGCGCGTTGCCGATGGCCGGTATATTATCAGGACGTATCAACCCATCCGGTAAACTTGCCATGACATTCCCTTATTCAACGGGACAAATTCCTATTTATTACAATCGCCGCAAGAGCGGACGTGGACATCAAGGATTCTATAAAGATATAACAAGCGATCCGTTATATCCGTTCGGGCATGGATTAAGTTATACCGAATTTAAGTATGGCACCGTTACCCCTTCTGTTACTAAAGTGAAGCGCGGCGATCGATTGTCTGTAGAAGTGACTGTCACTAATGTCGGTGCTCGCGATGGAGCAGAGACTGTTCATTGGTTTATATCCGATCCGTATTGCTCGATTACCCGCCCGGTGAAAGAACTGAAACACTTTGAAAAACAGTTGATTAGAGCCGGAGAAACGAAGACTTTCCGTTTTGACATAGACCTGGAACGTGATTTCGGTTTTGTCAATGAGGATGGTAAACGGTTCCTTGAAGCCGGAGAATATCATATTTTGGTACAGGGACAGACCGTTAAAATAGAACTGATAGACTAGTTGGTTTTTAACAATGCTATATTAATACAAAATCACCATGAAAAAGAAAATAGGAGGCATAGGTTTATGTATGCTTGCATGGAGCATATTAACCTGTGCGCAGACAATCACTCCCCAAGCCGAACAACGTGCCAGGGAAATTGTATCTAAAATGACTTTGCAAGAGAAAATAGAGTATATCTCCGGATATACCAGCTTCTCGCTTCGTGCAATCCCCCGTCTGGGGATTCCTGAAATAAAACTGGCGGACGGACCGCAGGGAATTCGTAATCATGCCCCCAAGAGCACTCTCTATCCTTCCGGAATACTTTCCGCTTCTACCTGGAACCGGAGTCTGCTTTATCAACTGGGGCAAGGATTGGGACAGGATGCCAAAGCCAGAGGAGTGAATATACTGCTCGGACCGGGAGTAAATATCTACCGTGCTCCTATGTGTGGACGTAACTTTGAATACTTTGGCGAAGACCCTTATTTAACGGGTGAAACGGCTAAACAATATATCCTAGGCGTGCAATCGGAAGGAGTTATTGCCACCATCAAGCACTTTGCAGCTAATAATCAGGAATGGAGCCGTCATCATGCCAGTTCGGACATAGACGAACGTACTTTGCACGAGATTTATTTTCCGACCTTTCGGAAAGCTGTACAGGAAGCGAATGTAAGTGCTGTAATGAACAGCTATAATCTTCTGAACGGTGTCCATGCTACCGAACATAAATGGTTGAATATTGATATCTTGCGTAATCTCTGGGGATTTAAAGGTATCTTAATGTCGGACTGGACTTCCGTATATTCTGCCGTAGGAGCCGCTAATGCCGGACTTGATCTTGAAATGCCGAAAGGACGTTTTATGAATGTCGACAATCTTATACCTGCTATCAAAAACGGTACGGTGACAGAAGAAACCATCAATCTGAAAGTGCAGCATATCTTGCAGACCTTGATTGCTTACGGCATGCTGGATAAGGAACAGAAAGACAGTAACATCGCGCAGGATAATCCTTTTTCCCGCCAGGCTGCTTTAGAACTGGCACGCGAAGGTGTAGTCTTACTGAAGAATGAAGGAAATCTACTCCCCTTGAAAGGAAAGACTGCTGTGATGGGGCCCAATGCCGACCGCATTCCTACGGGTGGTGGAAGTGGTTTTGTAACTCCATTTTCTACGGTATCTGTTAGTGAGGGACTGGAAAAACTGAAAAAAAAGAACCTCGTTCTGTTGACGGACGATGTGATTTATGAGGATATTCTTCATGAATTTTACGCGGATGCCGCTCGGCAGACGAAAGGATTTAAAGCCGAATATTTTAAGAATAAAACGCTTTCGGGACAACCGGAGGTCATTCGTACAGAAGCATCAGTTGATTATGACTGGCAATATGGAGCACCACTGGAAGGTTTTCCGGAAGATGGATTTTCTGTCCGTTGGACAGCCAGTTATATGTCTCAAAAGGATGGATTATTAAAACTATCCATTGGTGGCGATGATGGTTATCGCCTGTTTGTGAATGATAAGCATATTACAGGCGACTGGGGTAATCATTCATATTCAAGCCGTGAAGTGGAACTGCCGGTTGAGGCAGGTAAAGAATACAGCTTCCGAATCGAGTTTTTTGATAATATCTCTTCAGCAATTATCCGTTTTAAAGCATCCAGGCTGAATGAAGAGAAACTTCGTCAAGGATTGGCAAAGGTGGATAATGTTGTATTCTGTACTGGTTTCAATAGCAATACAGAAGGAGAGGGGTTCGATCGCCCGTTTGCTCTGTTACATTATCAGGAATTATTCATTCAGAAAGTAGCTTCTCTGCATCCGAATCTGGTAGTAGTGTTAAATGCTGGCGGTGGAGTTGACTTTACCTCTTGGCATGAGGCTGCAAAAGCGATTTTGATGGCATGGTATCCCGGACAGGAGGGTGGACAGGCAATAGCCGAAATATTGACTGGAAAGATTTCTCCGAGTGGTAAGTTGCCGATTTCTATCGAAAAGAAATGGGAAGATAATCCGGTGCATGACAGCTATTATGAGAATCTGAAAGCGGAAATTAAACGTGTCGATTATTCAGAGGGTGTTTTTGTTGGCTATCGGGGATATGACCGTTCGGGTAAAGAACCTTTTTATCCATTTGGCTATGGGTTGTCTTATTCTACTTTCGCTTATAGTAATTTAGCTGTGGAGAAAACCGGTGAACATCAGGTGACGGTTAGCTTTGATATAAAGAATACAGGAAAAATGGATGCTTCGGAAATAGCCCAGGTATATGTGCATGATGTAGAATCTTCCGTTCCCCGTCCTTTGAAAGAACTGAAAGGCTATGATAAGGTGTTCTTGAAGAAAGGAGAGACACAACGCCTTTCTATTGTATTGAATGAAGACGCATTTTCTTATTACGATATGAATCAACACCGCTTTGTAGTAGAAAAGGGGGTATTTGAGATTCTTGTCGGTCCGGCTTCCAATCAATTACCTTTAAAGGCTGCGATTGAATTATAATTACTGAATAGTGAACTGACAAATAAATAATTAAAACTTAATCGACTCTATAAAGTTTGAAAATGCAAAAACATCTTGCACCTTACACTAATCGGATTCAATTAGCTGATATACAATTGTTTTATGCAGTGCAAGATACGGTTGCAGATGTGTGTAAGATACCTTTATCTCACACGCTGTCTCGTGTGTAAGAATCTTGGCATATTTATAGAAGACTATGTAGTAATTTGTAGAATCCATGCATCAAATGTCTTGTTCATGCCGGTAAACAATCTGTTTCAAGGCGGGAAACTATTTGTTTCATACGCTTGAAACAAACTGTTTGCAGGTTTAAAACAAAATAAAACTGCCGTCAACCGGAAATTAGCACCTAAGTAATCAGACACTAATACTCTATCTCTAGGATATTAATACCTGAATTGTAGAGTATATATACGCAACGTGTTGGACATATATATCCAACACGTTGCGCATATATGCCCTGTATATTGGATATATATGTCCTTAATCTATATGAAAGACTCTACATGGTGAAGGAGGTGAAGGATACTTTCTTCTGTATTTTGTGCTTTATGTCACTGTAAACCGTTGACTCATAGCTGTTCAGCTGAAGGTGAAACCTGTGAACCTTCTAAATGCTTCTTAATAGTTGTATATTCGTTTTCAGAAATTTAGTGTTGAGTTTATAGCTATGAACCTGGTTCCAGTTTTCTACCCTTTTCTCCATCCTTCTCCATTTTTTATTTATAAATAAGTACCTGTTAAAATAGCTTCTTATCATCAGTTCTCTATCCATAAAGTTAATGATATTGATAAATAGGTGTTATTTAGTCAAAGGAAATGAGTAGTGTATATTGCAATATCGATTAGAGAAGGAGAGAAATGAAAACCGAGTTCTTAACGAACTTGGTTTTATTTTGATATGAAAACGAATGCCTTATTATTTTTAATTCTTAATAACAACAAAAGAATCGTTTAGAATATCATTATGGTGAAGCAAAAGTAGAATAAAATGAAATATTACGCAAGTAAATCTACTAAAATATTTTAAAACGGGATAGCTGGATTGTTGTGTTTTCTGGCAACAAAATGGGATAACAGTTTTATCAACTTGCCTTTGGTATCAAAATAAGTATTTATTATATAGCAATTTACATACAAATCGTCTCAAACTCAAAGCGGTGCGAGTGTATGGATGACTGTTTTATCTAAAATGTCCTTCCAAGTTGTGTTTCCAAGCATAGGTAAAACCAAGTTCGTTAAGAACTCTGGCAAGTATTAACCTAAGATAAAAATAGAAAAGCCTATGGAAAACTAAACACACAAATTGCCTGAAACATGGTGTCAAATAATATATGAAGGCACCATAAAACCTTAGAAATTCTAACTTACTAATGTCTAACTGAATAAATTAAAGTATGACAAGAAAAACTAACCGATGCCCGGCCTTTATGGAAGGACGGGGAACACGTTGCCTGAAAATAGCAGCAGTTGCTACTTTATTGTTATGGTGCACACAACCTATGCAAGCAGTAGCTAATACTAATGAAACATAGGAAACTGCTGATATACAGCAGCAAAAAGTAAAGACTACAGGTGTTGTAGTGGATGAAAACGGAGAACCTCTTATTGGAGTCTCTGTAAAGGTGCAAGGTACTGCCACAGGTACTGTTACTGATCTCAACGGACGCTTCTCTATCGATTCCCCCAAAGGAGCAGTTCTCTCACTTTCGTTTATTGGTTATAAAACTATTACCGTGAAAGCTGATGGGACACCCCTTAATATCGTTATGAAAGAAGATTCGGAACAGCTCGACGAAGTAGTCGTTGTAGGCTACGGACCACAAAAAAAAGTAAATGTAACCGGTGCGGTAGGTATGGTCGATGCGAAAGTGTTGGCTGCACGTCCTGTAACCAATGTGGCGCAGGCCCTACAGGGTACAGTGCCAGGCTTGAACTTCACGGTAGGAAGTGAAGGTGGAGCCTTGGATGGTTCGATGAGTTTTAATATTCGTGGTGCAGGAACAATCGGTGATGGTTCCGGGTCGTCTCCACTTGTGTTGATTGACGGTATCGAAGGTAATCTTAATTCGTTGAATCCGAATGATATAGAAACGGTTTCTGTTTTGAAAGACGCTGCTTCTGCCTCTATTTATGGAGCGCGTGCTGCTTTTGGTGTTATTCTGATTCAGACCAAGAAAGGGAAAGCGGGTAAAGCCAGAGTCAGTTATAATGGAAATGTCCGTTTCAGCGACGCGGTATCAGTGCCTGAAATGATGGACTCATATACTTTTGCACAGTACTTTAATCGTGCCGCAGAGAATGCGGGCAGATCCGGTGAGGCTCCGTTCTCATCCGAGCAGTTACAGAAAATAAAAGATTATCAGGAGGGAAAGATAACATCCGTCACAACACTGAATACGAATAATAACCGTTGGAACAATTATGGCGGAGCGAATGCCAATACGGATTGGTTTAAAGAATTCTACAATGACTGGGTGCCATCTCAAGAACATAATCTAAGTATTTCGGGAGGTAATGAGAAAATCCAATTTTCATTGAGCGGTAGTTTTATGGACCAGAACGGTCTGTTGCGGCATGGTGAAGATAATTTGCAACGTTATACAATGAACAGCACCATTACAGCGCAGATCACAGATTGGTTCAGAGTGAACTATTCTACCAAATGGACACGTGAGGACTTTGACCGACCCTCTTATCTGACCGGGCTATTCTTCCATAATATCGCTCGCCGCTGGCCCACCTGTCCGGCTTACGATCCTAATGGCTATCCCATGAATGGTGTGGAAATTACAGAATTGGAGGATGGTGGCCGACAAACCAACCAGAAAGACTTGAATACTCAACAGTTGCAGTTTGTGTTTGAACCGGTCAAGAACTGGACAATTAATATCGAGGGTGCTCTAAGAACGGAAAACAAAAATGAACATTGGGAAGTATTACCTATCTTCTCTCATGACGGTGACGGTAATCCGTATTCTATACCATGGGGAAGTTATGGAGCCGGCAGTTCCGTTGTGAACGAATATAATTATAAAGAGAATTATTACAGCACGAATATCTATTCCGATTATTTTAAACAATATGAAAGCGGTCATTACTTTAAAGTGATGGCAGGTTTTAATGCGGAGTTGTATAAGACAAGAAGTTTGTCGGGGCAGAAGAATACGCTGATCTCCAATTCTGTGCCTACACTGAATACAGCAACGGAATCTCCTACTACTTCCGGTGGATATGCACACAATGGGGTAGCCGGATTCTTCGGGCGTATCAACTATAATTATAAAGAACGCTATCTGATAGAGTTGAACGGTCGTTATGACGGTTCGTCCCGTTTCATTAATGACAAGAGTTGGGGATTTTTCCCGTCATTGTCAGTCGGATGGAATATAGCACGTGAAGATTTCTTCAGGAATATAGCCGATAAAGCTCATATTGATGTATTGAAATTAAGAGGTTCATGGGGGCAGTTGGGTAATACGGATACTAAGGATGCATGGTATCCTTTCTATCAGACGATGCCACAAGGCACTGATTATAACTGGTTGGTGAATGGAAAAAGACCGAATTATGCAAGCCTACCCGGTATCGTCTCCAGCTTGAAGACTTGGGAAACGATTGAAACCTGGGATATCGGTTTGGACTGGGGGCTGTTTAATAATCGCTTGACCGGTTCGTTCGACTACTTTGTGCGTTGGACGTATGATATGATTGGCCCGGCTCCGGAATTGTCTTCCGTACTGGGTGCTACTCCTCCGAAAATCAACAATTCCGATATGAAATCCTATGGTTTTGAGCTGGAACTGGGGTGGAGAGATATGATTGGTGATTTCTCTTATGGTGCTAAATTTACGTTAGCCGATGACCAACAGAAAATCACTCGCTATCCGAATGAAAACAACAAACTTTCCGAAGCATATTATCCGGGAATGATGAAAGGAGAAATCTGGGGATATGAAACGGTAGGTATCGCACAATCACAGGAAGAGATGGACGCTCACTTGGCCAAAGTGGATCAGTCTTCTTTGGGAAGCAAGTGGGGAGCAGGTGATATCATGTATAAGGATGTAGACGGCGATGGAGTGATCTCGACAGGTGAAAATACCACAGAGAAACCCGGTGACCGTGTGATTTTGGGCAATAATACACCTCGATTTAAATATGGTATCACGTTGGATGCAGCATGGAAAGGTGTCGATTTCCGCATATTTCTGCAAGGAGTGGCCAAGCGCGATTATGTGTTGAGCGGCCCCTATTTCTGGGGAGCCAATGGAGTGGACGAATGGCAGGCTACCGGATTTAAGGAACATTGGGACTTCTGGCGTCCGGAGGGTGACCCGTTGGGTGCTAATACAAATGCCTATTATCCACGCGTATTGAAAAGTGATTCGAGAAACATGGCAGTGCAGAGCCGCTATATTCAGAATGCAGCTTACTGCCGTATTAAGAATGTTCAGATAGGCTATACATTGCCCAAGCAATGGACAAATAAAGCCGGAATGTCTTCAGTTCGAGTATACGTGTCAGGTGACAATCTGTTGACATTCTCTCATATGTCCAAGATTTTCGACCCGGAGGCTTTGGAAAGCACTTATGATGCGAATAATGGTAAACTCTATCCGTTGCAGCGCACCATCTCGGTAGGTTTAAATGTTAACTTCTAATTTTAAGGCTTATGAAACTGAAACATATTACATTACAAACAATCTTGATGGCAGGAGCTACGTGGTCGCTTACATCTTGTAATGATTTTCTGGATATGGCGCCTCTGGATCAGGTGACTCCGCAAGAGTATTTTAATACGACGGACCACTTGGTTGCATATAGTATTTCGCAGTACAACAACATCTTTTCAACGCATGGTGGATATGGAGTCGGTACAGTGAACAATGACCAGAATACAGATAATATGGTAGCCGGAGGATATTCTTCCACCTATTTTGAGAAAGGTCAGTGGCGTGTTCCTAATACTGGAGGTGGCTGGGATTTTACTCAAATTCGCTATTGCAATTATTTCTTCGAAAATGTGCTTCCTAAATTCGAGGCAGGCAAGATTGAGGGCAATTGTGAACAGATTCTTCACTATGTCGGCGAAATGTACTTTATCCGTGCATGGATTTATTACAGTAAACTGAAATCATTCGGAGATTTTCCAATTATAACCGAAGTATTGCCGGATAATCAGTCTGTTTTGACAGAGAAATCTGTTCGTCAGCCGCGTAATCTCGTTGCTCGTTTTATCATCAATCAGCTCGATTCCGCCGCCAAATATATGGTGGATGATATTTCAGGAAACAAAACGCGATTAACAAAGAATTGCGCGTTATTGATAAAGTCGCGCGTTGCTTTGTATGAGGCTACGTTTGAAAAGTATCATAAGGGAACAGGGCGTGTGCCGGGGGATGCAACCTGGCCGGGTAAGAGAATACATACCGATTTCTCCACGAACATGGATAATGAAATCAATTTCTTTCTGGATGAGGCTATGAAAGCAGCGGAACAGGTGGCTGATGATATTACTTTGACCAATAATACCGGTCTGACCAATCCGAAAAACATACCGGGGATTGTTGGCTGGAATCCATATTTCGAGATGTTTGCGGAAGAAGATATGAGTAGTTATTCCGAAGTTCTTTTCTGGAAGCAATATATGAATGGTGGTGGCGTGTCAATCACGCATGGCACACCGGCTTATATTTTTACTGGAGGTAATAATGGTATGCTGAAGAGCTTTGTAGACTGTTTTGTCATGAAAGACGGACTTCCCTATTATGCAGCAGGAGATGAATATAAAGGTGACAAAACTATCATGGATGTGAAAGAGAATCGTGATCTGCGTCTGCAAATGTTTGTTTTGGGCGAGAAGGATTTGCTTCCATCCAGTTCGACAGAAGAACCTGCACTTAAAGAATTCAAACAACCTAATATTATATCATTGGAAGCCCAAACATCTGATAATACCGGGTATCGGATTCGGAAATGCTTGACATATAATAATAAGCAGATTATTTCCGGTCAGTCGCAATCGACTACAGGGTGCATTATCTTTCGTGGTGTTGAAGCTTATCTGAATTATCTGGAAGCCTACTATTTGCGTAATAATAAGGTAGACGGTAAAGCGAAAAGCTATTGGGATGCAGTACGCAATCGGGCAGGCATTACAGGCAATTTCCAGACAACCATTGACAATACCGATATGAATAAGGAGACGGATTTGGCCGCTCATCCCGGTTCGTATGAAGTGGATGCTACCTTATATAATATCCGTCGCGAACGTCGTTGCGAGTTTATTGGCGAAGGAATGCGTTGGGATGACCTGGTGCGTTGGAGAGCTTGGGATGGCGTACTTACTAATAAGTTTATTCCTGAAGGGTATAACTTTTGGGAAGAGGCTTATAAAACTTATGAACTTCCGGAAGACGTTACTTTAAAAGATGATCCGGATGATGCTACTTCTAATATTTCCTCCAGAGCATTCAAGTATATTCGTCCTTTTAGCAAGGTGAGAATCAATAATCAGGTATATGATGGATATTCTTGGGCTAAAGCCAACTATTTGAGTCCGGTTGCTATTAATGAAATGAGACTTGCGTCTCCTGATAATAGTACAGATAATTCTGTTATTTATCAGAATCCGTATTGGCCGGAAAAAGTGGGTGGCACTGCTCTCGAATAGGTTGATATAAATATAGGTTACACGATAGAAAGAATGAAAGGCGTAGAAAGAGAGTTGATTCTCTTGTCTACGCCTTTATTATTTTATGGATTGAAGTGGTGAATTACTTCACTTCCCAAGTATCATTAGTCATTAGCAATTCCTGGAAATTATGATATTTCTTCTTGCCTTTGATTTCTTCAATCTGTCCAATTACAGCATCATTGTAAGTTGGAGCATCTACATCGCGGATCACACCGAGTGCAATCGGGAAATCAGGACCTTCCATTAACGCCAGTTTCAATTGAAGCGTATTATCTTGGCAGTGAGCATCGTGAATAAGAATATCCTTTTCTGTGATACCATTCTCACCAAGTTTCACCACTTTCAGTCCGAAACCTTCCTGCATCAATCCGAATTCCTTGTTTTCACCGAACAACATGGGTTTGCCATGTTCCAGATAGATAGCGTTCTTGGCACGTCCTTCTTTGGTGGCTACAGAAGCATGAGTTCCATCGTTGAAGATCACGCAGTTTTGCAGAACTTCTACAACAGAAGCACCTTTGTGATTAGCTGCTGCTTTCAACACTTCTACGGAAGCGGCACCATCTACTGCAATACAACGTGCGAAGAAACGTCCGCGGGCACCGAAAGCCAGCTCTGCCGGATGGAACGGGTCTTCCACTGTTCCGTAAGGAGATGATTTGCTGACGAATCCACGTTCTGAAGTCGGTGAATATTGTCCCTTTGTCAAACCATAGATACGGTTGTTCAACAGAATCATGTTCAAGTCAATGTTGCGGCGAACGGCATGGATGAAGTGATTACCACCGATTGCCAAACCGTCACCGTCACCGGAAATCTGCCAGATAGTCAAATTTGGATTGGCTACTTTTGCTCCTGTTGCAACAGCAGCGGCACGTCCGTGAATAGTGTGGAACCCATACGTATTTACGTAGTAAGGCAGGCGGGAAGAACAACCGATACCGGAAATGACGGCAATATTGTGCGGAGCTACTCCCAGTTCGGCCATAGCTTTGTGCAGTGAGTTCAGGAAAGCGTGGTCACCGCATCCCGGACACCAGCGAGGTTGGCCTGATTTATAATCTTGTACGGTATATACTTTATCGCTCATCTTTTATTCCTCCAATAATTTAGTGAATGCATCTATCAATTCTCTCGTAACGAAAGGCTGTCCTTTCACTTGGTTGAACTGGCTGATGTTCAATCCGGGTATCTTCATCCGTAAATAACCTGCGAATTGTCCCAAATTCTGTTCAGCTACTACGATCTTCTTGTATTTACGCAATACATCGGCTGTATTCTTCGGCAACGGGTTGATGTATTGGAAGTGTGCGAAAGCCACTTTCTTTCCATGATCGCGCATAAAGTCCATAGCCAGACGGAGATGCCCATACGTGCCGCCCCAGCCAACAATCAGTAAATCTGCATCTTCATCACCCAGTACTTCGAGTTCGGGGATATAGTCTGCAATTTTATCTACTTTAGTTTGGCGGAGATGAACCATCTTATTATGGTTTTCTGGTTCGGTAGAGATCGCACCTGTTTCATTGCTCTTTTCAAGACCACCGATGCGGTGCATGAATCCTTCAGTTCCCGGAATTGCCCAGTAACGTGCACCGGTTTCTTCATTGCGTTGGTATGGAGTCCAGTTACCAGCCATGTCCGGAGTCACGTATGGAGGATTGATGGCAGGATATTCATTTAAGTTAGGAAGTTTCCAAGCTGCCGAGCCGTTGGCTACGAAAGCATCCGTCAGTAATACAACCGGAGTCATGTGTTCCAGAGCAATCTTACATGCCATGTATGCGGCATCAAAACAGTTCGTTGGTGAAGTTGCGGCAATCACCGGCATCGGGCTTTCACCATTACGTCCGTAAAGAGCTTGCAATAAGTCTGTCTGTTCTGATTTAGTAGGCAAACCTGTTGACGGACCGCCACGTTGCACATTTACAATCACTAATGGAAGTTCGCCAATTACAGCAAGGTTCATGGCCTCACTCTTCAAACAAACACCGGGTCCGGAAGTAGTCGTTACAGCCAAAGCACCGGCAAAAGCGGCACCAACGGCAGAAGCACAACCCGCGATTTCATCTTCGCACTGTACGGTTTTTACTCCCAGTGATTTATGTTTAGCTAATTCGTGCAGAATATCAGTGGCCGGAGTGATAGGATAAGAACCCAAGTAGAGTTCCAGACCTGCTTTCTCGGCAGCAGCAATCAAGCCATAAGCAGTTGCTTTATTTCCGTTGATATCTGTATAAAGTCCTTTTGATTTCGGAGCTTTACTTTCAATCTTATAAGTAGAGACAGAAGCATGTGTGTTGGCACCATAGTTGAAACCATCGTTTAATACCTTAATATTAGCTTCTGCAATTTCGGGCTTCTTGGCGAATTTCTCACGCAGCATTTTTTCAGCAGCGGCAAGGTTACGGTTGAACAGCCAGCAAACCAGTCCGAGTGCGAACATGTTCTTACAACGGAGTGCTGATTTATTGTCTAGTCCGGAGTCTTTCAGGCTCTCTTTGCACATGGAAGAGATGGGAACTTCAAGTACTTCCTGTTTTATGCCTAATTCTTCAAAAGGATTGTCGGTCTTGAATTGTGCCTTTTCCAAATCTCTGGCTTCGAATGAGTCGGAGTCGGTAATGATAAGTCCTTGCGGTTTACAGAATTTGATTTGTGTTTTCAGTGCGGAAGGATTCATAGCCACCAACACGTGGCAACGGTCTCCGGGAGTGTAAACCTGTCCGGCACCGATGTGGACCTGAAAACCGGAAACACCGGTCAGTGAACCTTGCGGGGCGCGGATGTCTGCCGGATAGTCAGGGAATGTACAGATGTCATTTCCTACCGTAGCCGACACGTTCGAGAAGATGTTGCCGGCCAGCTGCATACCGTCGCCGGAGTCGCCGGAGAAACGTACTACTACTTCCTCCAATTCTTTAACCATCATTTCGTCTGCCATAACTTTAATTACTATATTTAATTTAAAAACTGATTTTACTTTCAATTTGTGAGCGCAAAGGTCGGAAAGTTAATCGAATTATCAAAATAAATCGAACTTTATTGTCCTATTGACGCCAAATATTTGAAATATCTGAAAGGAACCTGTATTTTTATTCTTGTTAAATCGACAGAAACCGTTATCTTTGCAAGCAAATTTGAAGCGGCCTTGTAGTTCAACGGATAGAATAGAAGTTTCCTAAACTTTAGATAGGGGTTCGATTCCCCTCGGGGCTACTACGAAGAATCTGTGAGAAGTTGTTTTGTTTTGCTTTCATATCGTATCTGGTTTTGAGTTTAACAATGGCTTCTTTTAAGATGAACGTCTTATAGCTTCTATTTGTTTTAATAATCAATAGAAAAAGCCTCTACCGAATGTTCGGAAGAGGCTTTTTCTATTTTTGGAATTTATTATTCTTCCGTAGTTACTGGTACGACTTTTTTGTTCTTCATCATGTTGTATGCAATCGGAGATGCAATGAACAGTGATGACAATGTACCGATAACAACACCCAAGATCATTGCGAATGCAAAGCTGCGGATTGAATCACCGCCAAGGATGAAGATACACAGCAATACGATCAATGTACTTAATGATGTATTGATAGTACGTGCAAGTGTAGTATTCAATGAATCATTGAACAACTGACGTTTGTCACGTTTCGGATACAGGCCGAAGAACTCACGTACACGGTCGAAGATTACCACCTTGTCATTGATAGAGTAACCGATAGCTGTCAGGATAGCACCGATAAACGTTTGGTCAATTTCCAGTGAGAATGGAACGATACCCCATAACAATGAGTAAGCACCGATAATCATGATGGTATCGCATGATAGAGCTACGATAGAGCCAATACTATATGCGATGTTACGGAAACGGATTAAGATATACAGACCGATAGCGATCAAAGCCAGTACTACGGAATAGATGGCACCTGTTTTGATATCGTCTGCGATACTCGGACCCACTTTTTGAGAACTTACAATACTACCACCAGTGTGATTGTCACGGTCGATAAAGGTAGCTAGAGTGATGTTTTGAGTCAGCACAGGTTTCAAAGTCTCATATAAATATGCTTCGATTTGAGAGTCAACATCGTTTCCTGCATCTTCAATACGGTAGTTGGTGCTGATACGTACAGTTTTCTTATCTGTACCGATAGCGATAACACTAACGTTAGCATCACCGAACTTGCTGGAGATCAATTCACGAATCTGTTCGGGTTCTACCGGATTCTCGAACTGTACCTTGAAGTTACGTCCACCGGTAAAGTCGATACTCTGGCTTAAACCGCGCATGGCAAATGAACCGATACAAACGAGGATGATGGCTACAGTGATGATAAGGGATTTTTTGTTTGTTCCCATAAAATCAAAACGTGTGTTGGTCATCAAGTTTCTTGAAACAGGGGTTGTGAATGTAAGGTTCAATAGTTTGTCCTTGTTCATGAAGTGTTCGTAAACTATACGGGTCATGAACACAGCGGTGAAGAAGGATACTAGAATACCGATAATCAATGTCGTAGCAAAACCACGGATCGGACCGGTACCGAAGTTAAACAGAATGACACCTGTGATGATGGATGTCAGGTTCGAGTCGAAGATAGCGGAGAATGCGTTGGAATAACCGTCAGCAAGTGCTTTCTTCACACCTTTACCGGCACGAAGTTCTTCTTTAGTACGTTCGTAGATAAGTACGTTCGCATCCACTGCCATACCTAGTGACAACACCATACCGGCAATACCGGACATTGTCAATGCTGCCTGGAAGGAGGAGAGGACACCTAATACGAAGAAGAAGTTCAGGAACAATGCACCATTGGCAATCATACCCGGTATGAAGCCGTACATCATACACATATAGATCATCAACAGAATCAGAGCCACTACGAATGAGAATACACCTGCATTGATAGATTCCTGACCCAATGACGGACCAACGATATCTTCCTGTACGATGTGAGCCGGAGCCGGCATCTTACCTGATTTCAATACGTTTGCTAAGTCCTTTGCCTGTTCAGGAGTGAAATGACCTGTAATCTGTGAACGTCCACCTGTGATTTCAGAGTTTACGTTTGGTGCAGAATATACATAGTTGTCAAGAACGATAGCGATAGAACGACCGATGTTCTGTTTGGTCAGCTGTGCCCAACGACGTGCACCGTCAGAGTTCATTGTCATGCTGACAGCCGGTTTGCTGTATTGGTCGAATTCATCTTTCGCGTCTGTTACTACATCACCTTCCAACGGAGCTTTACCGTTGCGTTCGGTAGACTTGATAGCATATAATTCGAACGTCTGTCCTTTCTTGTCAAATTCAGAAGGAGAAACACCCCATTTCAAACGAAGGTCTTTCGGGAGTTCTGCTTTAACTTCCGGCATAGCCAGATATTTGTTGATATCAGCAGTGTCTTTGTAGTTAGCGTAACCGATCACAGGACCTTGTCCGCTAGAGTTCAACTGCAGGATAGCCAACAGAGGGTATTGCTTTTTAATTTCTGCCAGGTTAGCTGTTGAATTATCTTCAGTAGTTGTAGCATCTCCTTTCAGGGCAGCAGCAAGACTGTCGGCAGCACTTACGCTTTTCTTGGCCGGAGTAGCTTCTGCAAGCGGAGCTTCTTTGGTGGAATCTACAGCGGTAGAGTCTGCACCTGTCTCCTGCGCTAATACAGCGCGCAATTTAGCATCAGCAGATTGCATAGCAGGAAGAACTTCTTTAGCTGTATAAGTTTCCCAGAATTCCAGGTTAGCAGAACCTTGGAGAAGTTTTCTCACACGTTCCGGCTCTTTGATACCCGGCAATTCCACCATGATACGACCCATTTTGTCTTCCAGGCTCTGGATATTCGGCTGAACAACACCGAAACGGTCGATACGTGTACGAAGTACGTTATATGAGTTTTCAACAGCAGCTTTTACTTCTGCTCTCAATACTTTTTCAACTTCTGCATCCGATGATTTCTGGTTAACTTTGTCTTTCAACTGTTGTGTTGCGAAGAGTTCGGAAAGTTTTGCGTTAGGAGCAGCTTTGTGGTATTCTCTGACAAATAGCGTGATGATATCATCCTGACTGTTTACAGCCTGTTTTGCAGCTTCTGCCAATGCATTGTTGAAAGCTTCATCCGGCTTGTTGTCAGCCAGTGCTTTGATAACATCAGGTACAGAAACTTCAAGGATAACGTTCATACCACCTTTTAGGTCCAAACCTAAACTAATCTCCATCTCACGACATTGTTTCAGCGTCCAGTTACCCAACCACACTTTCTCATTGGAGAGAGAGTCGAGGTAGTCTTGTTCCACTTTCGGGTCGCCGTTCGCAATTTCTTTCGCCTTGTTGGTATAATGGCGTGTTACGAAGGAGAAGGAGAGATAGAACACACATACCAGTGTGAGTAATACCGCAAAAACCTTTACAAATCCTTTGTTTTGCATTTTACTTTTAATTTATGATGATTACTTTTTTAATTTAATTTTCAGTTAAATTCTGTCGTACACAAGTTCTTTTTGCCGCATACAAGGCTGCAAATATAGTTTTTTTTTCACATTCATGTGTAATAAGCCCTCAAATATTTGATGTTTAAGGGCTTTTTTGCTGAATTATTTCATTCCTCTGTTTTTCAGTAGTGGTTCCAGGCTTGGTTCCGCTCCACGGAAATTCTTATAAAGCACCATCGGGTCTTCGCTGTCTCCCTTCTCCAATACGTTATGGCGGAACAGGTCGGCGGTGTTTTTATCAAAAATACCATGTTCTTTGAAAGCTTCGAAAGCATCATTGTCCAATACGTTGGCCCATAGGTAACTATAGTATCCGGCTGCGTATCCGCCAATGATATGATTGAAGTAAGTCACGCGATAACGCGGTGCTATTTCGGGAATCAAGTTAAGCTTGTTCATCGCTTCTTTTTCGAATGCAAGCATGTCCAAATTCTTTACATCTGTCATCGTGTGCAGGTTCATGTCGAGGATGGCGGCAGCCAGTAATTCGGTGGTCATGAAGCCCTGGTTGAAAGTTTTCTGTTGCAGTATCTTCTCGATGATTTCGTCGGGTATCACTTCTCCTGTCTGATAATGTTTGGCATACATTTTCAGCACTTCGGGTTCAGTCGCCCAATGTTCGTTGATTTGAGAAGGAAGTTCTACAAAGTCACGTACCACGTTGGTTCCCGATGTTCCTTTGTATTCACATTTTGTCAGCAGTCCGTGCAGAGCGTGACCAAATTCGTGAAACAGGGTTTCCACTTCATCCATGGTCAATAAAGAGGGGGTGTCGCCTACCGGCTTGGTAAAGCTGCAAACGTTGCATACCAACGGACGGGTTGTTCCGTGTTGCTCACGATAGTTGCTCATCCATGCACCACCGCTTTTCCCGGGACGTGGGAAATAGTCTACATAGAAGATACCGAGCTGGGAACCGTCTGCGTCTTTCACTTCAAAGACTTCTACATCAGGGTGATAAGTTGGTATGCCTTCCAGTTTGCTTAGGGTGATGCCATATAATTTGTTGGCTACGGCGAAAGCGCCATCGCGTACATTCTCCAGTTTGAAGTAAGGTTTTGTATCCTCTTCAGACAGGTTGTATTTTTCTTTCCGTAGTTTTTCGGTATAATACCACCAGTCCCATGCTTCTAGTTTTTCTCCTTTTCCTTCCTTATCCATTAATTTCTGAAGTTCGGTAGCTTCTGCTTTTGCTTTTGGCAGTGCGTAGCTCCAGAGGTTATTTAAAAGGCTCATTACGTTGTTGGCGTTCTTTGCCATGGTTTCATCCAGGACGAAGTTTGCATAACAGTCGAAACCTAATAAGTTCGCTTTTTCCAGGCGGAGAGAAACGATCTTGCGGATGTTTTCCTTGTTATCGTTTCCGTCGTTGTTGTTGCCGCGGTTGATATAAGCTTTGTATATTTGCTCCCGGAGCGGGCGATTTTCAGAATATTGCAGGAAAGGCAGACGGCTGGCATTGTGCAGGGTGAACAACCATTTTCCCGGTTGTCCGGCTGCTTTCGCTTCTTCGGCCGCACTTTGGCGGAACCATTCAGGCAATCCTGCCAGATCTTCTTCCTTGTCAACGAAAAGTTGGAAGGCATTATTCTCATTCAGCACATTGTTGCTGAAAGTGATGCCAAGTGTAGAAAGCTCCTTGTTGATTTCGCGGAGGCGAGTTTGGTCCTTTTCGCCAAGGTTCGCTCCGGAACGGATAAATCTTTTATAAGTCTTGTCCAGCAGACGTTCTTGTTCCGACGTCAGGTTCAATGAATCTTTCTTTTGGTAGACATCGTTCACCCGTTTGAATAGTTTCCCATTCAGGGAGATATTGTCATTATGTTCCGAAAGAACCGGTGCCAGTTTGATGGAAAGTGCGGTCAGCGAATCAGTAGTTTCCGCATCTGTCATATTGAAGAAAATGATGCTTACCCGGTCTAAGATGGGTGCGCTGTTATCCAAAGCCACAATCGTATTTTCGAATGTCGGAATTTCCGGGCTTTCGATGATGGCTTCGATATTTTGATTCTGTTCTTCTATACCTTTTAGAAAGGCAGGTTCATAGTGCTCTAATTTAATCTTGTCGAAAGAAGGAACACCATACTCGGTTTGAAACTCTGTAAAGAAAGGATTGCTTTCTGTTTTCGTAGCACAGGAGTACATCATACAACTTACTGCTAAAATGGTTAGTGTCTTTTTAATCATCATAAGTGTTTTTTATTAGAGTTTTCAGTTCTTATCGTTTACTGATATAGCACCAGATCGGGTAATGGTCTGATGCCTTGATAGACCGGTCTACCGTGCAATTGTAGGCTTTCAGGTTGGGGCTGATCAAGATATTGTCTATGCGGAAATAGAACTTGTTCTGATTGTAGGAAATACCTAATCCTTTACCGGACTGTGTGAATGCATCATCTAGTTTTTGAGTCAGGATGCGATGGGTATATGAGATAGAACCGTCGTTGAAATCGCCGCATACTATGGTTGTCGGATATTTACTTTCTGCAATGGTTTTAGCCACAGAATCTGCTTGTGTAGCCCGGATAGCCGATGCTTCCGCCAGTTTTCTTATTAATTGCCTAAGTCCGGTTTTTACTTTCTTGGCATTCGGGTCTTTAATCATATCCTCATACATCCCTCTGTCTTCTTTGGTGAGCTTGTTGGATTCCAGGTGGTTGTTGATTAATGTAAGAGTGTCGTTATTCACATTCAGTACATATTTCATGGAGCCGTTATAATTACTTTCATATTCGATGGGATGTATCGAGAGTATGGGGAACTTAGAGAAACAGGCAAGTTGCACGTCTCCTTTCCCTTGTTGGTGGACGGATTGGTAAGGATAGGCTTTCAATGCTTTTTTAATGTCCTGTTCCGTCAGGTATTTCTTGTTGGTAGCGGTGTTATATTCTTGCAGACAGATAATATCGGCGTTACTATCTACAAGATAAGACAATACCGGGTTTTTTCCATCTTTCTTCTCCAAATTGTTGAAACTCATTACGTTGTAGGATAGGATTTTGATGCTTCCTTCCGGTATGTTTTTTGTGGTGGAGTTAAAAGGAATATAAGTCCGTATCTGCGGAATACAAATTAGAAAACCGATGGCAGGCAAGAGCGCATAGCGGTAATTGACAAATGCCCAGAAGCCGATAAAAATCAGATTAATCGTCAGGAATATCGGAAATGCAAGTCCCAAGCTGGAAGCAAGTGGGTTTATTTTCGGGTTAAGGTAAGGGCTATAAGCGCTTAATATCAACGTTCCCACGAAGAGAGCGTTGACAGCAAGTATCAGATATGCGACAAATTTGCCAATATGTTCCATTCTTTTATCTTTTGCTTGCGTCGAACAAGCTTTTCTTTTCTTCAGTTGTCAGACTGTCGTAACCGGATTTCTTTAGTTTTTCCAAAATACGGTCCACTTCATCAGACTGTGCTTTTTTGTGGGCATTGTAATCATAATCCTTCTCGCGACCGGTGGCACTGTTTCCATAGTGTACCTTCATTTTCGGTTTCCGTTTCCATGTTTTCTTTTGAAACAAGGAAGTGAAACCATCCAGAATCCAGTTGATCCAGGAAGTCAAATCAGTTCCTTTACTTAGGCTGGCGGCAAACCAAAGTCCTGCAAGAGCACCGCCCAGGTGGGCGATATGTCCTCCGGCATTACTTGAGGTGATGGATAATACATCGATTCCGATAACAACCAGTGCCAGATATTTGAGACGGATAGCACCGAAAAGAAAAAGTTGCACCCTGTAATCTGGTTCACGATAAGCCGTAGCGGCTACGATGGCTAATACGGAAGCTGATGCTCCTACCAATGTTGCACCCGTCACTTGCGAACTGAATAAAGGAAATACATTGTAGGCAACCATATACAGTAAACCTCCACAGATACCTCCTAATACATATAGTCCTCTTAAATGTTTGGCCGAGAAAAAGTAGAGAAACAAACTTCCGAACCAATACAGCCAGAGCATATTGAATAAAATATGCAGGATACCGGCATGCATAAACATATAAGTAAATAACGACCACGGCTGATGAATAAATCCGATAAAGGATGCCGGCAGGGCAAATATACCGAATATATCGGGGGTACTTACTTCAAACAGTCGCAAGAAAACGTTAATCAACGTGCCAATCACAAAGATGCCTACGTTGATATAAATCAGTTGGATGAAAATATTTCCTCTTCTGAATGTCTCCTTTAAATCAGCTATAATATGTCCCATTGTTATTGCTTTTTTTTCTCCAATACAAAATCAGGATCAATCCAAATAACATTCCTCCCAGGTGAGCAAAGTGAGCGACATTGTCTCCGGCGCTATTGGCAAGTCCTGACCATAATTCAATCGCGGCGTATCCTATAACGAAGAACTTCGCTTTGATAGGAAATGGCAGCGGGAAGATAAACAACCGGTTATTGGGAAATAACATACCGAATGCCAGCAATATGGCGTAAACGGCTCCCGAAGCACCTACGGTGGTCATCATGTTCAGATACTCTTCTATGGGGACAACGCCATAGCCTATTAGGTTAATGTGCGTATGTTGGCTAAGCTCCGTTACATATTGAATATACTGCACTCCTTCCTGGATAAGTCCCGCACCGATACCGCAGAGAATATAGTAAAAGAGGAAACGTTTGGGTCCCCAGGTTTGTTCGAGAATCGGTCCGAACATAAAAACGGCAAACATATTAAAGAAAATGTGGCTGAATCCGCCGTGCATAAACATATAAGTGATAAGCTGTGCCGGATTAAAGTCACTTGCAAGGAAAAAATGTAATCCCAGATAATTCGTTAAATCCAGGCCGTAACGTTGGGCTACGATTGTCCCGAAAAATACTAGTACATTGATAATTATCAGGTTTTTAGTTACAGTTGGCATCATTTTAATTTCTGAATATTTAGATAATAGACGCAAAAGTACGAATAAATTCTGTTTTAAAGCATGAAAAACGCTTCCTATTAGCTCTTTTTCAATAATTTGCTGCGTTTTTTTTATGTTTTTATTTGATATGTTGTTTTGTTCGGCTATATTTGTGGAATCAATCCATTGTGGGATAATCTTTTGTGTAACATATATATTAATTAATCATTTTACGTATTATGAATAAGTCTGATCTTATTAGCGCAATGGCTGCTGAAGCTCAAATGAGCAAAGCCGATGCAAAAAAAGCACTTGATGCTTTCATCACTTCAGTTACTAATGCTATGAAAGCTGGTGACAAAGTATCTCTCGTAGGTTTTGGTACTTTCTCAGTAAGCGAAAGAGCTGAAAGAACTGGTATTAACCCTTCTACAAAGGCAACTATTACTATTCCTGCTAAGAAAGTAGCTAAATTTAAAGCTGGTGCTGAATTATCTGCAGCTGTTGAATAAGATAGATAGTTGAAAGAAATTAAGAGAGGAGACGTGATGCGTCTCCTTTTTTTGTATCTTTGCGCGCAAGAAATAACTTGATTATGAAGATAGAAGATAAACTTGTAGCGTCCGTTATCAGCGGACTCAAAGCACTTTACGGTCAGGAAGTCCCTGAAAAGATGGTGCAGTTGCAAAAAACGAAGAAAGAATTTGAAGGACATTTGACGTTGGTGGTATTTCCTTTCCTGAAGATGTCAAAAAAAGGACCGGAGCAAACGGCACAGGAAATCGGTGAATATCTGAAGGCAAACGATCCGGCTGTAGCAGCGTTTAATGTGATAAAAGGGTTCTTGAACCTGACTATTGCATCGGCTACATGGATTGAGTTGCTGAACGAGATTCAGGCAGATGAACAGTACGGCTTAGTGCAGGTCACTGACGCTTCTCCATTGGTGATGATTGAATATTCTTCTCCGAATACAAATAAACCGCTTCACTTGGGACACGTGCGTAATAACCTTTTAGGCAACGCATTGGCTAACATTGTAGCGGCAAACGGCAATAAGGTAGTCAAAACAAATATTGTAAACGACCGTGGTATCCACATCTGTAAGTCCATGCTGGCATGGAAGAAATACGGAAACGGTGAAACTCCTGAAACTTCGGGTAAGAAGGGTGACCACCTGGTAGGTGATTATTATGTATCTTTCGATAAGCATTATAAAGCGGAAGTAAAGGAGCTGATGGCTAAATTTACAGCGCAGGGAATGAATGACGATGAAGCGAAAGCAAAGGCTGAAGCTGAATCTCCATTGATGCAGGAAGCCCGCGAAATGTTGGTGAAGTGGGAAGCCGGTGATCCGGAAGTACGCGGATTGTGGGAAATGATGAACAACTGGGTATATGCAGGATTCGACGAAACCTACAAGAAGATGGGTGTCAGCTTCGACAAGATCTATTACGAATCCAATACTTACCTCGAAGGAAAAGAAAAGGTAATGGAAGGTCTGGAAAAAGGTTTCTTCTACAAGAAAGAAGACGGTTCCGTATGGGCCGACCTGACTGCCGAAGGACTGGATCATAAGCTCCTTCTCCGTGGTGACGGTACTTCTGTCTACATGACTCAGGATATCGGTACGGCTAAACTTCGTTTTGCCGATTACCCGATTAATAAGATGATTTATGTAGTAGGTAACGAACAGAACTATCACTTCCAGGTGCTTTCTATCTTGCTCGATAAACTTGGTTTCGAATGGGGTAAGAGTCTGGTACACTTCTCTTACGGAATGGTGGAACTGCCGGAAGGTAAGATGAAATCCCGTGAGGGTACGGTAGTTGATGCTGACGACTTGATGGAGGAAATGATTGCCACTGCTAAAGAAACTTCACAAGAACTAGGCAAACTGGATGGTTTGACACAGGAAGAAGCTGATGATATTGCCCGTATTGTGGGTCTGGGAGCATTGAAATATTTCATTCTGAAAGTCGATGCCCGTAAGAATATGACATTCAATCCGAAAGAATCTATCGACTTCAATGGTAATACAGGTCCGTTTATTCAATATACTTATGCACGTATCCAGTCTGTACTTCGGAAAGCTGCCGAATCAGGTATCGTAATTCCTGAACAGATTCCGGCTGGTATTGAATTGAGTGAAAAGGAAGAAGGGCTGATTCAGATGGTTGCCGACTTTGCTGCTGTTGTAAAACAAGCCGGTGAAGATTACAGCCCGTCTATTATTGCTAATTATACTTATGACTTGGTGAAAGAATACAATCAGTTCTATCATGACTATAGTATTCTGCGCGAAGAGAATGAGGCAGTGAAAGTATTCCGTATCGCTCTGTCTGCTAATGTAGCTAAAGTTGTTCGCTTGGGAATGAATTTGCTGGGTATCGAAGTTCCTTCCAGAATGTAAGACTTTCTCTGAACAAAATAGACTTCTGCGGGGTTTCTTTTATATATATAAAAGGAACCTCGTATGTTTTACTCCCCCCATCCATTGCTTCGGAAGAGAGAAACGGAAACTGCTACTGTCTCTTATTCCGAACTGCTGTTTGACCTGATTTATGTTTTCTCGGTCACGCAACTTTCACATTATCTGCTTCATAATCTCACTTGGGAAGGATTATTGAAAGAAACAATCCTGTGGTTTGCAGTCTGGATGTTGTGGCAACATACCATCTGGGTGACTAACTGGTTCAACCCGGATACCCGGCCGATACGTATTCTTCTTTTTATCAGTATGCTGGTGGGGCTGGTGATGGCGGCTGCCATTCCTTATGCCTTTACTTACCGGGGATTGATATTTGCTGTCTGCTATGTTCTGATACAGGCAGGGAGAACACTTTATATTATCGGGGTGTTAGGAGATCATCATCTGGCTGCTAATTTTAAGCGAATTATGGGCTGGTTCTGTATATCTGCCGTCTTTTGGATTACGGGTGCCATATTGCAGGGAGAATGGCAAATTCTACTGTGGATTATAGCCGCCATCTGTGATTATACAGCCCCGATGCACGGATTTGCTTTACCTCGTCTGGGACGTTCGGACAGTAGCAAGGAATGGACTATTGAAGGGCATCATTTGGTGGAACGTTGCCAGTTGTTTGTGATTATTGCTTTTGGAGAAACTCTATTGATGACAGGAGCTTCTTTGAGTGAAGTAGAAGAATGGACGCCTCTCGTGATTATTTCTGCTGTCATATCTTTCATTGGTAGTTTGGCTATGTGGTGGGTTTACTTTGATGTGAGCAGTGAAGCCGGTAGCCGGAAAATACAGGAAGTGAAAGATCCCGGCAAGCTGGGGTTGATTTATAATGCAATTCATATCGTACTGGTGGGAGCATTGATTATTTGTGCGGTAGGAGACGAACTGATTGTTGCCCATCCCGAACAAGAAATGAGAGCGGAAGTTGTTTTTGTTCTGATTATCGGACCAATCGTTTATATTCTGGCAAATAGTATCTATAAATATGTCACGTGCCGTATGCTTCCTTTATCACATATTATTGCTGTAATAGCTTTGGCTTTACTGCTTCCCTGGCCTTATCACATTTCTTTATTGACGATGAATATCTTGGTAACATCTGTTTTTATATTCGTGATTGTGTTTGATATGCTATTCCCTAATAAAGGTTTTAAGATAAAATGGGAGCCGAAGATTTAATGATGAAAGCCTATTCATAACGGATAATACTTATATCCTATAATATTGTGGCTTAAAATAAAAACACAGTTCACACGAATTCTTGGTGAGTATTCAAGAAGTTGTGTGAACTGCGTAATTCGCGCCTTTCTAAACGGATGTCTATTATGTCTTTTTCATCGATGGTTCGCAATGCGAAGTCCCGATAGCGATTCCGTACAATATCCGGGCTGCTCTTATTTAAATCGTATCAATCTTTATTTGTACCAATCTTTATTTTGTTTCCCATTCGATGATACCCATCCAGAGAACTTGGGATATGATTGATCGATTCGTTTCCCTTCCTCTGGAACCGGGAGATTACTTACCGGCATATTGATAGCAAACGGCATCAAGTCTGCAGAAACATAATACATCCCTTCTTCTGGTCTGTAGATGTCTTTTCCGGTTCCCAGTAACGATAAGTCGGCTTTATCAGTCGGGGGATAATTTATCAGATGTAATTCTTTGCCTCTACCCTCGTTGGAACTGATGAAGATAAACGGGTTGTAAGGAGGTACCACCTCTTTCTCACTAGCTCCATCAAGCGTGATGGTTACAGTATATTCTTTCTTTGATTCATCAGTGATATTTTTGAATTTTGTCATGTCGTCATACAACAATATGGTTGGGTGAGACTGTCCAGGCTCTGTTTCTTTTCCTTCCATGTATATAGAACTTGATAAACCACTGGCATCAGGCCCCGTTATTTTTACACTCTTGATATTGCTGTTTGAGAGCTGTGTAATTGATATCCAAATCCGTTTTGCAGATAACCGCCACAGTGCTGTAAGATAAACTTGTCTTCTATTTCGTAAATGCGATTGTCAAGAGCATTTCGGGTCATCGTACTGGTGTACTTTACCATTACGTCATTCATATCGTAATCACCTAACTTAGGCCATAAGTCTTCAAAAGCCAGTGTACCGGAATAGGAAATTTTATATTGCTCGGGGATTGCTTCGGGGTCCTCAGGCAGTGCAGGCAATGCCGGGTCAATAGCATTCTTTTCTGACGTATGAATATAGAATATGGCATCTGCATAATCGAAGTCAATATTATCTTCGAATCCTACTGCTACAATCTGCCCGGACTGAGAATCACGGAGAGATATGGTCCTTTGTGTATTATTCGTGTTTAGATTCCTGGTAGAGTAGCGTGGCCCCATACCTTTTATGATATCGCCCACTTTGTCTTTATCTGTTTCTGAGGTGAGTTTGCTCTTGAATCCCATACCTTGAAGGCACCAGCCAATTGTGACTCCTGCAGGAAATTTGTCTTCGTATTCCTGTGTCTCTTCATTCCAATATTTGAGTTTTATTTCTTCTCCACACACTAATGCTCCTACCCCTAAAGTCTTGTAAACAGGAGAGGTGTTTGGGAATGCAATTATTTGTTTTATATCACTCGCGCTCTGGGGTGGATTGTTGGTCGGATAGGTGTAATATCCAACTGTATTGTACCATGCAGCAGAGCTGTTTATAAATACAAGGCTCACTTCGGTCGGGTTAACAATTGGAATATCTGAAGTCATTTTAATGGAACCATCAAAAAACTCCGGATAATTCTGACTGATGTTCAGAACCTTGCTTTTACCGTTTTCATCTTTGACTGTAACCTTTCTGAAAACATACTTGATGTTGTATAATACGTCTGCCGGAGGTATGTTTATTTTAGGCTCCAGATTGGTTGGTCTTCCGTTGTTATCCCAGTCTGCATCGGGAAGAACATGCCATTCTTTTAGATAGGTATGTTGGTTCACGGTCACTCCTCTGGTTTTTGATGCCGTTTGTGAACGTAAGGCAGTGATATATGCATCTTGATTAAATGAAAGCCGACGACTGTCGTCAATCGTTAGTTTTAGAGGAGATGCGGTGGCTAAATAATCCGATGATAACCATACTTCCGAGATGTCCGCCGGGATATTCATCTCTCCGCTGAATTTGCCTTCTTCGTCTGTAACTGCACGATAGATAGGCTCTATGTCCTTTTGGGACACGGTGCCGTCAGCTGAGTATTCAATGGGATCTTGATCGTAAATGTCAAAAAGGACACGATAATTGTCGCTTTTGAAACAATAATTGATATTCAAAGCAACGGCTTGGATCATGTTGAAGTCGAAGTATGCTTCTTTTGGCATATGCCTTCTCTCCCAGGATAAGTCACGCTCTTTATCCATGCAACTGATGGAAGATATGACAAGTACTCCTATCATTAAATACTTTAAAATTGTTTGCTTCATAAGTTTGTGTATTAAAAGATAAAGAGCAAATATATACATTTAATTATATAATTTGCTCTTTTTCTAGTTTTTTTATTTCTTTTTTGCGAATCGTCCTTTTTTTGTGGTCGCTGGTCCTTTTTCATCTTGTAATTTGATGAGTTCCAAACAGCTAGCTAAACTCAAATCTTGTGGGACGATATCTTTAGGAATTTTATAATTGGAACCCTTATAGGTAATATAAGGTCCGTAACGTCCGTTCAGAATCTCAAGTTCCGGCTCCTCTTCAAACGTCTTGATGTGGCGTTCCGCTTCTTTCTGGCGTTTCTCCAGAATCAGCTGTTCAGCCTCTTCCAAAGTAATTTCCATCGGGTCAAGTGTTTTCGGGAGCGATACATATACCTTATTGTGCAGGACATACGGACCGAAACGGCCTACACCTACACTTACTGATTTTCCTTCATATTCGCCCAGTGTACGAGGTAATTTGAATAATTCCAGTGCTTCTTCCAAAGTGATGGTTTCCATGGATTGACCTTTCTTCATTTGTGCAAAGCGTGGTTTTTCTTCATCTTCTACAGTACCAATCTGTACAACAGGACCGAAGCGGCCAATCTTAACAGAAACAGTCTTACCTGTTCCCGGTTCTTCTCCCAGAATACGTTCGCCTACTTTATGTTCCGTCTTGATTGCCAATGTATTTTCTACAGACGGATGGAACTTATCATAGAAATTCTTCATGATAGAAGTCCATTTCACTTCTCCTTCTGCAATCTCGTCAAATTCCTTTTCTACGCTGGCGGTAAAGTTGAAATCCAGAATGTCCGGGAAATATTCGGTAAGGAAATCATTTACCACAGTGCCGGTATCCGTTGGGAATAACTTCGCCTTTTCTGCACCGGTAATTTCAGTATGGTTTTCATCCTTAATCTGACGATCTTTCAATGTCATGACATTAAACTGCCGTTCTTCCCCGTCTTTATTACCTTTCTCCACATATTCGCGTTGTTGGATGGTAGAGATAGTAGGTGCATACGTAGACGGACGTCCGATACCCAGTTCTTCCAACTTGCGTACAAGACTTGCTTCCGTATAGCGTGGAGGACGTTGGGTGAAACGTTCGGTTGCGATGATAGGGCCGTGTTCCAACTTCTGACCTTTTTTCAGAGGAGGAAGTAGGTGGCTCTCATCTTCCTGTTCGTTGTCATCATCATAAGATTCACGGTATACACGCAGGAATCCGTCGAACTTAATCACTTCGCCGATGGCTGTAAATACATCGCTACTGCCACTTATTGTTATGGTAGCAGTTGTCTTTTCCAGTTCCGCATCTGCCATTTGTGAGGCAATGGTGCGTTTCCATATCAAGTCGTACAGTTTCTTTTCCTGTGCTGTTCCTTCAACAGACTGGTTTTCCATATAGGTAGGACGGATAGCCTCATGCGCTTCTTGTGCACCCTTAGTCTTTGTTTCGAAATGACGGGGGTGTACGTAGCGGTCACCCATCATTTTGATGATAGCGTCTTTACTGCCTGCTGTCGCAAATTCCGAGAGGTTGACAGAGTCTGTACGCATATAAGTGATGAATCCCGATTCGTATAAGCGTTGCGCGAGCATCATGGTCTGCGCTACGGTATATCCCAGTTTGCGTGCGGCTTCCTGCTGCAACGTAGATGTTGTGAATGGAGCAGGAGGTGTTTTCTTGACCGGGCGGGTAGTAATATCGTCGATGGCAAAGCTTGCTCCCTGACATGCGTTGAGGAAAGCTTTTGCTTCTTCTTTTGTTTTAATACGGCGAGCCAGTTCAGCTTTCATCTCCACCAGTTTTCCGTCTGTGTCCGGAACGAGGAATACGGCAGTGATGCGATAAGCAGCTTCCGTTTGGAAAGCATGTATTTCACGTTCACGTTCAACGATCAGGCGGACAGCAACAGACTGAACACGTCCGGCAGAAAGTGCCGGTTTCACTTTTCTCCAAAGCACGGGAGAGAGTTCGAAACCTACGATACGGTCCAGAATCCGTCGTGCTTGTTGTGCATTTACGAGGTTGAGGTCAATGTCGCGTGGTTGTTCAATCGCTTTTAAAATAGCGCTTTTCGTAATTTCATGAAATACGATTCGTTTTGTGTTTTCCGGTTTTAGTTTTAAGACCTCATACAGATGCCAGGCAATCGCTTCTCCTTCGCGGTCCTCATCGGATGCGAGCCATACGGTTTCTGCGTCTTTAGCTTCTGTCTTCAGTGTGTTAACCAGAGCCTTTTTGTCTGCCGGGATTTCGTAGCTGGGTGTAAAATTCTTCTCTACGTCGATGCTGAATTCTTTTTTCTTCAGATCGCGTATGTGTCCGTAACTAGAAAGGACTTTAAAATCTTTCCCAAGAAACTTTTCAATCGTTTTTGCTTTTGCCGGAGACTCGACAATGACAAGGTTTTTCTGCATAATTCTTTCTTTTATAATGGCTTGTACCACAATATTCGGGGACAAAAGTAAAAAAAAAGATTCTCCCTACCTTATATTATAAGGAGAATTTAATAAAATCTTAAGATTTACCAGTGTTGATGTTTACTCTTACATCTGTAAATCTTAAGATTTAGCTTAATGGGAGGATGCTTGCCGGCTTATTTTGTTGCGGATGAGGGGTCTTCCTTTATTTTCTTGAGAAATTCCGTCGGCAACATGCCGAATTGCTTCTGGAAACACTTGGCAAAGTAGGAAGAAGAACTGAACCCGACGAGGAATCCTATTTCGGTAACCCGATATTCTCCCTCCACCATCATTTTGCAGGCTTTCTTTAATCGAGTGACCTTGATGAAATCATTGGGAGTCATGCCAATAATGCCTTTGATCTTGGTAAATACAGAGGTACGGCTCATTCCCAGTTCCTGTGCCAGTGTATTTACCGAAAATTCGGAGTCCTCAATATTATTCTGGATGATTTCGGTACATTTATTCATAAATTCTTCATCCAGTTTATTGTGGACAGCGGAGTGCAGATCGGACAACGGAGTAGAGGCATACGTTTTCTGCTGACTTTCCCTTTTCTTGAGTAAGTTCAGCAATTGTGCTTTCAGGTGGAAAGGTGAGAATGGTTTCTCTATATATGCATCCGCACCGGCTTCCAGTCCTTTGATTTTACTTTCCGTATCCGTTTTGGCTGTCAGCAGAATGACAGGAACATGGGAAATATTGATGTTACTTTTAATTTTCCCACAGAGTTCGAACCCGTCCATTTCCTCCATCATCACATCACTGATGATGAGATCGATGTTGTTCTTTTCAAGAATTTGCAACGCTTCCTCTCCACTTGAAGCCGAAATGACGAAATATTCCTCGGACAGAATTTTGGAAAGGAAATCCAGAATCTCCGGGTTGTCGTCCACAACCATAATGGCATATTGTTTTTTCAACGGTTCACCGGGAAGAGTGCTTTCCAGTTCATTTTCTTCTATGCTGTTTTCTGGAATAATCGTATCTTCCACTCGTTTGGCCACTTGTGGCAAAGCAGTGATGGCCGCTTGTTTGGGGAAATATACAGAAATAGAAACACCGTTTTCACCGCCTTCCCTATCGCTGACTTCGATCTTTCCGTTCATCAATTGGACGAGTGAGCGTGTCATGTGAAGCCCGATACCAATGCCCAGTTTATTTATTTCACTGTTGTTCTTAACCTGATAGAATGCGTCGAATATTTTAGTCTTTTCTTGATCGGTGATGCCTATACCGTCATCGGTCACGGTGACTACTATCTCGGAATCCTTTTCTATAGTCGTAATACGAATCGTGCTTTTGGCATATTTCAAGGCATTACTTAGTAGATTGCTGATAATCTTGGTAAAAGCTTCTTCATCTATGACAATGCTCAGTTCTTCCGGGATAGAAGAAGTGTCAATCGCCACTTTCTTTTGTCTGGCAGATAATTCAAAAATGCAGCTTACTTTGCAGATTATTTCTTTAATCCGGTAACAGTCATACGATAGTTTATAAGATCCCGTATCTACTTTGCGGAAATCCAGCAATTGGGTGACAAGCGCATACAAGCGTTTGTAATTCTGTTCAATAATACTTAGGTATTCCCCATACACATTGTTGATACTTGAAGTTTTCATCAGGTATTCCAATGGGCCGATAATAAGGCTCAAAGGAGTTCGAATCTCATGAGCAATGTTAGTGAAGAAATCTATTTTGGAGTTATAGAGCTCTTTTTCTTTTTCATCGTTCAGCCTCTTGATACGTTCTTTCTGACGTTTCTCCGTGCGTTTTACGTAATACCATACGGTTAACATAATCGCAATCAACAGGACGAGGGCATAGATCAGATAAGCCAGTTGCGACCGGAAGAATGGAGGCAGCACCTTGATTTTTAGCTGTACTTCATTGCTGCTCCATAGTTTATCACTGTTCGTTCCCTTGATCCTTAATACATATTCACCGACGGGTAAGTTTGCATAGGAAAGATGGTTGTTACTTCCTTTAGTGAACTGCCATTCGCTGTCCAGACCTTCCAGCATATATTGATAATCATTCTCTTTGGGAGCAATGTAACTTAGTGCGGCAAAATCGAATCCGATCATGGACTGGTTATATTTCAACACAATCTCATCTGTATATCCTATGGACTGGTGAATAGGTGAATTGGGCGTGTCAGCCTGTATGTCTTTTCCGAAAATGGTCATATTAGTGAGGATGACAGGTGGATTGTATGTATTTTCTCTCAAGTCTTGCGGAAAGAAATAGCAGAAACCGTCTGTCGAACCCAGAAATAGTCTACCGTCAGAAGATTCAAAGCCGGAGCAGGGTGTGAATTGTTCATTGTATAGTCCGTTTGATTTCGAATAGGTTTTTAGATATTCTGTATCCGGATTGTATACAGCAAGTCCCTTATTGGTACTAATCCATAATAAGTCTCCTTTAGGGATAATGGAAGTGATGATTTTATTCGGCAACTTTAGGTAGTCGTATCTGGTAAAATCATCTGTTTCATCATTATATCTACAAAGTCCTTGCCCATAAGTTCCCACCCATAGTCGTTTCTTGTTGTCGATAGCTAGCGTGGTGATTACATTCTTTGTTAGTGAATTCGGATGGTCTGAACGTTGATAAGATGTTATCTTTTGGGTTCTGACATTGTATGAATATAATCCACTGATGCTTGTTCCTATCCATATTCTTCCGAAGTAATCTTCAATGATATCCGATATTTTGCCTGTAAAAGAACCGATTCTGATGAAATTGTTTTTTTCGGGGTTATAGTAACAGAATCCTGCAGAAGTGCCCACGTAAATACATCCATTACTGGCTTTATATAGAGTGAATACCCGTGAGGAGGGGATAGATGTTGAATCTTCCGGATTATTGAGAAAACTTTCCACTTTTCCTGTTTTTAAATCAATCACCTCCAAACCTCTTCCATAAGTGGCGGCATATAGTTTATCTCCGTCTACCAGCAGATCGTGTATACAATAGTAAGTTGTGCCTATACTGGCTGCATCCCGGAAAGGGGTAATTTCTTGAGTTTTGGCATCAAATCGGAAAATGCCATTGTCATCCGTACCTATCCAGTATTTATCATCTTTGTCTTCTTTGATAACATTGATTACTTTTCCTGATTGTGGCGTGGACGATGATGAACAGCTATAATATTTGAAATTATTCTGAAATGCCGAATAGAATTTGATTCCATCGAAATAGGAGCCCAGCCAGAGGCTTTCTTCCTTATCTATATAGATGGTATATATAAACTTATTGGCTCCGGTTCTTATTTTCAGATTCGGATTGTCGGATTGTATAATTTCTCCTTTGTCTGCTTTAAAAATTCCCATACCGTTGTCGGATGAAATGAACAACTCGCCAGGTCTGTATTCTTTAATGTCGTGGATATGATATAATAGGTTGTTCGGACTTCTGTCCCGGTAGTTGGTGAAAGTTTTAGCCACAGGATCGAACAGGTCGAGCCCGTTCTGAAAAGTTCCTATCCATAAATTGCCGTGTGAGTCTTCAAACACTTTCTGAATGGAATTATCTGATAAACTATTAGGGTGATTGCTCTTTTTGTAAGTGACGAACGTGTTTTTCTGTTTGTCAAAGCAGCATAATCCTTCCGAATAGGTTCCTATCCAAATGTTTTGTTTACTGTCTTGCTGCAATGTCATGATAATGTTTTGGGAGATGCTATTAATCTTTCCGGGAATATTCCGGTATACTCTAAGCCTGACTTTATCAGATGGAGAAAAACGGTAAAGCCCTTCTCCACTCGTTGCAATCCATACTTCTCCGTCACTGTCTTCTATCATATCGGTGACGTAGGTTTGTATCATTTCTCCAGTTTCAGTTTTGGCATGGAAAGGTTGGAAAGTGTCTGTTTTCGAGTCGTAAATGACAATTCCGGTATCCAATCCTATCCACATTCTGCCCCTGCGGTCGATAAATATTTTCTTGACGCTGTTACTGGTTGTTGCGTTGATATATTCTGATAGATAGTAGTTCTTGAATGCAATACCGTCGAATCTGCTTAATCCATCATCGGTACCGAACCACATGAATCCACATGAATCTTGCAAAATGCTGTATACTCTGTTGGCTGCCAGTCCATCATCCATTGTATAGGAGGTGGAGAAGATACGCTGCGCATTCACGACAAATGAATGCATGCACAGGATTTGTATAGTTATCAAAAGAACGATTTTTTTCATGGGGGATTCTTTATGTTGTATTAGTTTTCATTAGTATAGGACAATATTAGGAAGAATTAGTAGCAAAAGCAAATGATAGGCTGTCTTTTTAGGTGTGGAATAAAACTTTTGAAAGTGAACAAAAAAATCGTTCAAATCTTGGATAATTATTGGTTAATATGGTTGTGGGCTTTGGGATAATTCATTAGTTGAAATTAAATCTCGCTTTGCATAGATTAGTATCTGTATATTCTATGTACATTTGTCTCGTTAGCATATCGGTTTTCGTTTGACTTAAGTTAAACGAAAGGATGACTTAAGTTGAACTATCGCCTGACTTAAGTCAAACGAAAATAGGAATGCGTTTTAGAAAATTAATCCATAGGAGAGAGGAATTTAATCTTTCCTATTGAAAAACTAATTGATAATGAGTGTAAATTATGATCTTTATGAAACTCCCGATCTTGCTAAAAGTGGGGAAGAACAGCCTTTGCATGCACGTGTCGTTTTGAAGGGCAGTTATACAGCCGAAGAATTTGTGGAACAAGTGACCGTATTTCAGCATATGCCCCATGCACAAGTGGTCGGCGTTATAGAAGCTATATCAAAAGAACTACGTCATTTGCTTTTGAAAGGATTTTCGGTAGAGCTGGGCGATATCGGTTATTTCTCCCTTTCATTGAGTGTTGACAAGAAAGTGATGGATCCAAAAGACTTGCGTTCACCGTCCGTATCTCTGAAAGATATTAATTTCCGTGTCAATCGGCAGTTTAAAAAGGATATTGAGAGTGAGATTGAATTACAACGTTATCATTCTCCTTTTCGTGTGAAGAACCCCTTGGATAGGGAGAGATGCTTACAACGGTTGGAAAAGTTCTTGGAAGACCATCCGTGCATCAACCGTCAGGATTATGCTATGCTTGTGGGAAAAACGAAGATACAGGCATTGCAGGATATCAATGCTTTTATCAAAGATGGTGTCTTGAAGAAGTATGGTTCAGGGCGTTCTGTAGTCTATATAAAGTAGGAATTGGTATAGTGACGGTATATGTATGGAATAGCGTCACTATCTAGTTGGTATACCGTCACTATATCGAAAGGATACCGTCACTCTTTTGAAAGATGTTTCTGCTTCCGTACAAGTGTCAGCGAATGTGGGGAGCGGAAGTAAGACAGCCAAATATATTGTAGGCAAGCAAATTTTGCAGGCAACTATTCTATTCTGTAGAAATATGGGACAGGGCATTCTGTGGTATATATAAAAAGCGACCTGATATTTTATAATAATTCAGGAGTCTATTATAAGAGGGGATTCTTTGGAATATCCTCTTTTTTGTGACTTCCGGATAAATTTAGTATAAAATTAAATATTCAATTTTTCTTTTTACGATATTGTTGCTCTTTTGTACATAATTAGCCTTGTTAAAGTGTTCTATTGCATACTTTTGTTTCGAAAAGGATAAAAACATAAGTTAACCTTACTGGAGTTTGGCAATAGCGGATGATATTCTGGTAAAACGTATTTTATCAGGGTATCAACTGAATTATAATACGGTATAAATCTAAAAGAAAATCTATGGGTATTCTAAAGTGTATATTAATAGCATGCAGTTGTCTGGTTTGGGCGACTCATGCTTTTTGTGTGGAGGTGAAAGATACGATTGAGTATCGTGCGCAAGTATGGGTGGATAAAATCGATTTGGAACGTTATGGCGGAGAAGCATCTTTTAAAAAGAATTTGCAGCAGATGTTTCATAATACAACCCGCTTTTGGAATGAAAGTCCCAATAAGTTTAACTATTATTTCCGGTTTGTTCCTGCTGACGAATTGTGTGTGTATGATATTCAGGGAGATAAAGACAGATACGGAGAGTTTCAGAGAAAGGCTTTCGGTCGGCTTGATTTGTCGAAATATGACTTTGTGTTGTTTCTGGCGTTGGGCGCAAAGAATGAAGGACTATCTTGTGGTGGCGGTGGAGCCAGTGGGCAGTCGGTGGTGATGTGTTATGTTCGTGAAGCTCATAACATTTTTACAGATGCGCTATATCCCGATCAGGGGACATATAGTAATCTAGGGCACGAGTATGGACATGTGCGTGGTGCTACAGATTTATATCAATATATGATTGCTGCAGAAGATAATCCGGTAAGTCATGAGAAATTAACTCCTCCTAAATGTAATATGGGGACTGGATATCGCGTCTGGAGTGATTATTGTTCGGCTTTATTCAATTATACAGCAAAAATGAGACCACTGGATAAAGACTTGTCGGACAAAGTCTTTCCTCGTAAACTAGTGATTAAAGTGGGTAAAATGGGGAAACCGTTATCTAATTGTACAGTGAATTTTTATGGAACTCGTGCCGGTGGTAAATATAATAAGCGGGATGTATATCCGAAAGCTTACAGAACATACACTACCAGTAAACGAGGCATAATTGAGATAACTGATTTGTATAAGTTGTATCATCCGGATATGACAGATGCCAATATTCCTCCCAAAGAACCACAAGATTTATTCCCATATTCTTATTGGTTTAGTTTTCTAGTAGAAATAATAGATGAGGTGGGACAAAAGAAATATGTATGGCTTCCTGATGTGGAACTACAGAGAGAGCATTTGGAAACAGGTAATGATACTTATACGGTTAATGTAACATTTTAAAAGTAAAGTAATATGTGCTGTAGTAAGCGAAATTTTATCTATTTGTTTTGTGGATTGATGTTGGCCCTTAATATACAAATGTTGCAGGCTAAGTTGGGAAATAAAATTATTTTTATTCCGGAAGATGATCTTAAAAAGCACGGTTTTGATGTTCCTGATGGTAGATTTGGCTATGATTGTATGGCAGAATCTGATAATCTAGTTATTTTCTGGGAGAGGTCTTTTGGCAAGGAACCTGCTGTAAACATGGATGAGAGTAAACGATTTTATCCGAATGAAATATTGAGTGAGGGCGAACGGTACTATCGTTATTTTGTAGACAAATTGAAATTTGTGCAGAAAGGGAAATCTTATACTGATAAGTATAAGATGATTATATGGATGTATGATGACAATGAGAAGACAGTCTATGGTGGTGCTCATGACAATGTCGGAATGACCTGGTTTCGTCCGTGCAGAATAAACGGGTATCCTTACTGTACACTTGCTCACGAGTTAGGGCATTCTTTTCAGTTTATGGTTGAGGCAGATGGTGGCAAAGGATTTCCGGGGACGACACTCTATGAGTATACTTCTCAATGGATGCTATGGCAGGTACATCCAGACTGGGTGACTATTGAGAATTATCATTTGAATAATTACATGAAACAGACACATTATACATTGTTTCATAAAACGAACCAATATTGCGCTCCGCAGTTTATGGAGTACTGGTCTTATAAGCATGGATTGCCGGTGATAGGCAGAATGTGGAGTGAAGCTTTAAAAGAAGAGGACCCAGTGTCCACTTATATGCGAATAACGAAGACTTCTCAAGATTTGTTTAATGAAGAAATCTATGATGCGGCAACTCGTTTTGTAACTTGGGATCTTCCCCGCATAAAATCAGTTTGTAGTTCTTATGCTAATGAGCATCGTTGTAAATTAAAGAAAATGGGGAACGGATGGTATCAAATAACAAAAGAATATTGTCCACAAAGTTATGGTTATAATGCAATTAGATTGAAGGTTCCTAAAGGAGGGACAGTCATAGACTTGACTTTTGAGGGAATGGCTGGAAATGAAGGTTTTTATTCGGAAAATAAGGCGTATGCAGGGTGGCGTTACGGCTTTGTTGCCATGCAGAAGAATGGAAAGAGAGTTTATAGTAAGATGAATAGAGCTGTAAATAGCGTGAATCAAACTGTTAATTTTATAGTTCCTGACGATACCCAGTTCTTGTGGCTTGTCGTGACAGGAGCACCAGATAAACATACGAAATATCATCAGAAAATGGAGCAAGTTGCTGAATGGCCATATCGGATAAAGATCAGTAAGACTTCATTTCATCCAGATACTTTGTAATGGAATGATTGAAGTATCTGGTTATGGAGGTTATTATTTGAGATGGGAAAAGTGTGGTATCGGATTGAAAAATATGATAATAAAGTACTTGATATTTATTCTATTTAGATGAAAGTGACCTGATAGTGAAAAGAGATTTGTTTGTAGAAATAAAATATGAGCAATAAAATGGTACATGATCTAGGATAATAATTGGTGAAATACAGAGCAGTAAGTGAAAAGATCTCACGTTTTACTATATTGTTGTTCTTTTGTACGCAATTTGCCTTGGTTTTACTGGCATACGTCTACCTTAGTGGCGCAGAAGATGATTTGATTGTTTTTTAAGACTAAGCTATATCTCTTTTGTATTAACCTTATTAATCTTTTATAATACTAATATTTATGAGTTGTAAATTATCTTTCACGTTGTTATGTATAGCTATGTTAGCTTCTTGTATCTCCACTAAAATGGATCCACCGCAACCGTATGGGGTATTGCCTACAGATCGTCAACTAGCTTGGCATGAAATGGAAATGTATAATATGATTGAATTCAATCAGAACAATGCACTTGATATTCATTGGGGATGGGGTAATGAGTCTCCGGAACTAGTGAACCCTGTAGATTTTGACGCAGAAAAAATAGTTCTTCTTGCAAAAAAAATAGGTTCGAAAGGATTTCTCATCAATGCAAAGCATCATGGTGGGTTCTGTATGTGGCCAACGAAAACCACTGATTATAATATTTCTAAATCACCTTGGAAAGATGGCAAAGGAGATTGGGTTGGCGAATGGGCGAAGGCTTGTCGTCAGCATGGGCTTAAACTCGGACTTTACTTATCGCCGTGGGATAGAAATGCTGCATGTTTCGGAACGCCCGAATATCTGAAAATGTATAAGGAACAACTAACAGAATTGTGTACCAATTATGGAGAACTGTTTACTCTTTGGTTTGATGGTGCTCCAGGTGCCGGTGGTTCGGGATATTACGGAGGTGCTAATGAATATCGTGGCGGATTCATCGAATATTATGACTGGGATAATATTTATGCGATTGTCAGAGAACTCCAACCCAACGCTGTCATTTTTAATGACCCCGGACCTGATATCCGTTGGGTAGGAAATGAGGATGGATATGCCGGAAGATATAAAAAAACTTGTTGGGCAACATTATTCCCTGAAGGAAATTGGAACATGAGACCACGCCCTAATAGTGACGGTGAGCGGATTAAAATGTTGAATGAGGGACAACGACATGGGAAATATTGGATTCCGGCAGAGTGTGACTTTTCGCTAAAAAGGCGTTTTGCTTATCATACTACAGATAGCTTGACTACTAAAAGCCCTCAAAAATTATTTGATATCTATCTTGCGAGTGTTGGGTTGGGGCAGGGATTTGATATGTGTCTTCCTTTAACTCCAAAAGGAGTAATGGAGTGGAGAGATGTCAAATCTTTGGAAGGTTTCGCTGAATTAATGAATAAAACTTTTAGCAAAAATTTTATTAAAGGAGCACGTTTGGTGCCATCTAATGTGCGTGGGAATATAACTAGGCATTATGGTACTGCAAAGCTTACAGACAATGACCGGTATTCTTATTGGGCGACTGACGATACAGTAACAAATGCATCATTGATGATAGAACTTCCAAAGAAACAAGTTTTTAATCTGATAAAAGTGCGTGAAAACATAAAATTAGGTCAACGAATCGACTCTATGAAAGTCGATGCTTGGGTAGATGGTGGCTGGAAAGAAATAGCAGAGGCTACCAGCATAGGGGCGTGTCGAATTATTCGTCTTGAGAATGATTTGAATACAGACAGAATCCGTTTACGCTTTTTTGCCCCAGTAGCATTGGCTGTGAGTGAAGTAAGTCTGTTTAAAGAACCTGATAATTTAGAAGCACCAAAAATTTATAGAAAGAAGGATGGAATGGTGAGTATAAGAACAGACCGGCCTGTAATTTCTATCCGATATACAACAGACGGAACCGAACCGTCATTTACCTCAAATGAGTATAAAGAGCCATTCCTTTTTGATAAACAGGGAGTTGTAAGAGCGGCAGTTTTTACATCTGATAAAAAAAGTGGAGAGATTACTTCAGTGATTTTTGATCAGTGCAAGAAGAATTGGAAAATTATATCACCTGTTAAATCTGGTGTTGATAATATGATTGATGATAATGTAGAGAGTTACTTCCATACGTATGATGCTGGTAATAAGAAAGAATTTGTACCCGACGAGGTTATTGTTGATATGGGAACTACTATTCCTGTGTCCGAGATCATTTACACACCACGTCAGGATATGTATAGAAATGTGGATGGAGTCATTGAAAATTATGAAATTTATTTGAGTGAAGATGGACTGAAATGGGAAATGGCTTCAAAGGGTGTCTTTCAGAACATTAGGCAGACACTTGTGCCTCAAGAAATTAAGTTAAATAAGGTTTATCGGTCACGTTATCTGAAATTTGTGGTCAATGGTGTGTTGGAGAAGAATTTTATAAGTGTAGCTGAAATTGGAGTGCGAACTGTTGACTAATTTCTTTGTAGTGTAGAAAGGAATATTCGCTTTTGATGAGCATTGTGTAAATACCCCTTTCTGTATGTGAATAAAAAATGATTTTTGGGTGATAATTGATGAATTTTAAATTTAAAAAATATATAGTTAACTGATGTCTAATTTTATAAGAAAAAGCTTATGAAGTATTATTTAAGAAGGATTGCTTTTGTAACGTTGGGAGCTTTTATAGTTGCCGGCACTACGAGCCTACCGGCGATAGCTGACTCCGGAGTTAAGGGGGCAGTGTCTGCTCAACAACAGCAAAGCAAAAGACAAGTAACAGGCACTGTCACGGACGCTTTGGATGGCAGTCCCATTATTGGTGCCAATATTGCATTGAAAGGCACTCAAACAGGTGTAATATCAGATTTGGATGGTAATTATTCTATTCCAGTTAATAGTACCAAAGATATCTTAGTCGTTTCTTTTATTGGCTATAAAACTCGGGAGGTTCCTGTAGAGACTTCAGGTATTATCGATATCAAGTTGACTTCCGATAATGAGATGCTGGACGAAGTAGTGATTGTCGGATCGGGAACACAGAAAAAAGTAAGCGTTACGGGGGCTATTTCTACCGTGAAAGGATTGGAACTTAAAGCTCCTAGTTCTTCGTTGACTAGCTCTATGGCCGGTAAATTGGCCGGCGTAATCGTTAATACCAAAAGCGGAGAACCTGGAACAGCTTCTGAATTCTTTATTCGTGGTGTATCGACTTTTGGTGGACGAGCTACTCCCTTGATTTTGCTAGACGATGTGGAAATTGCTACAGGGGATTTGGACAATATTCCAGCCGAAACCATCGAAAGTTTTTCTATCTTAAAAGACGCATCTGCAACTGCCATTTATGGTGCTCGTGGTGCGAATGGTGTGATGCTCATCACTACCAAGAAAGGACAAGAGAATTCAAAAACCCGTATTAACATCACTTTGGAAAATTCATTCAATAAACCAATGAACTTTCCAGAGTTTGTAGATGGAGCCACTTGGATGGAAATGTATAATGAAGCTGAACTTACTCGTAATAAGTCAATTAGGCAAGGAAGATATAGCAGACAGCAAATTGAAGGAACTCGTTATGGGTTAAATCCATATGTTTATCCGGATGTGAATTGGGGTGATTTGATATTCAAGGATTTTGCGACTAATCAACGTGCGAATATCAATATATCTGGTGGTGGTCAGAAAGTAACTTATTATATGAGTTTAAATGTGAACCACGATACTGGTTTGTTGGACTCACCCAAGTATTATTCATGGAACAATAATATCAATAACATGGGGTATAACTTCCAAAATAATATCTCTGTGAAAGTGACATCTACAACTACAATCGATTTGAACATGAATACGCAGATTCGTAATAATCGCGGTCCTAAGAATTCGGTCGATGATTTATTTAAAATGATGTTATCTTCAAACCCTATAAACTTTCCGGCCGTGTTTCCTGCACAGGAAGGCGATCAGCATGTGAAGTATGGTAATTCCATTCTTACAGCCAATTACACAAGAATAAACCCTTATGCATATATGGCCACCACTTTTAAACAAGTGGACTCAAATATGCTACATACTACATTGAAAATTAAGCAGAACTTGGATTTTGTTACAAAAGGTTTGAGTGCAAACGCATTGGTGAACTTTAAAAACTGGTCCAGTTCTGAATATAACAGAACGATTGAACCTTATTATTATCGAGTGAAAGAAAATTCTTACGACCCCAAGAATCCTGTCTCATACGAATTAGAACGTTTAGGCACTTCAGGCAAGCAATATATTGCTGAATCCGGTATAACCAGATCTGGTGATCGTACTATTTTTATGCAGTTCCAGATAAACTATACACGTCAATTTGGCAAACATAATGTAGGCGGTATGTTGATGTATATGCAGCGTGATTTTAAGAAGGATGTGCTTCCTAATCGTAACCAAGGTTTTTCCGGTCGTTTTACATATGATTATGGTCAGCGCTATTTACTCGAATTCAACTTTGGTTACAACGGCACAGAGCGTTTGGCAAAAGGTGACCGGTTCGAGTTTTTTCCGGCTGCTTCTTTAGGCTGGGTAGTGAGCAATGAAGCTTTCTTTGAACCCTTACGTGACAAAATCGATAATTTGAAGTTGCGTGCATCTTATGGATTGGTAGGTAGTGATGAAACAGGCACTGACTTTGGTCATTTTCTTTATTTGGATAAAGTGGAACTAGACAACATCAAATATAGTACCGGTTATGATTGGCAAACTACATTTGGTGGCCCGAAAATTTCAAGCTATTATGTATTGGATGCTGGCTGGGAACGTTCTAAGAAGTTGGATGTCGGTTTAGAAATGACACTTTTCCGTCATTGGAATATTACGGCAGATTATTTCTACGAAAAACGTTCGAACATTCTGATGCAAAGAAAAACATGGCCAAGTCAATTGGGATATAGTGCCACACCTTGGAGTAATGTCGGGAAGGTAGACAACTGGGGCTGGGAGTTCAGTACCAACTATCATCATTCCATTAACAAGGACTTGTCTATGGACTTTCGTGGTAACTTTACGTATGTGGAGAACAAATATGTGTATAGAGATGAACCCTATACACCGTACCCATGGAAAAGAGAAACCGGACGTCCTTTGAACTCGACATGGGGTTACATAGCAGAAGGATTATATCAGACCGAAGATGAAATAAAATACGGTCCTAAGGTAGAACTAGGAAGTACCGCTCAAGTGGGAGATATCAAATACCGTGATTTAAATGGTGATGGTGTAATCAATGCAGATGATCAGGGAATGATTTCAGAATATGGTGGAAATCCACGTATACAATACGGATTTGGTTTGAATATAAACTATAAGAAATTTGATCTTGGAGTGTTCTTTAACGGTTCGGCTATGCGCAAGATTATGTTAACAGGTATTCATCCGTTCGGAGAGTCTGATTACAACATTTTCAAATTTGTAGCGAAGGACTATTGGACAGAAGCTAACCCTAACCCTAATGCAGCATATCCGCGTCTTGGACTACAAAAAGCAAACTCAGACAATAACGTTGTACCGAGTACATTCTGGATGCGTAATGGTAATTTTTTACGTTTCAAGACGTTGGAAATCGGATATCGTTTCTGCAGATACGGTAGAATCTATGTGACCGGGGATAATCTGGCTGTTTTCAGTCCATTCAAAGAATGGGATCCAGAGTTGGAGTGGTATAAATATCCGTTGCAACGTACATTCAATATAGGATTGCAATTAAATTTCTAAACCTTTAAAAATTGTCATATATGAAACTATTAAATACAATTAGAATACTAAGTGGGGCATTGTTCATCTCGCTATGCTGCTTAACAGCCTCCTGTAATTTCCTTGAGATTGTTCCGGTAGAACAAGCTGATTTGGATGACGCAACACAAGATTTCAACAGCACTTTGGGGTTCTTGCATTCTTGTTATGCAGGAATACAATCGCCTGTAGCTTTTGAAAATACAGAAGCCTCTGCAGACGAATATGCTGTTCCGCTTGAGTATAGTTTGCAAGGTTATAATTCACTCAAAGTAGCTCATAATCTATTTACAGGTAATAATAATGATGGTGGTAAATGGAGTAACTATTACAGATATATCGGGCAAATTCATCTGTTCCTACAGGAACTGAAAAAGGCACCGGTAAGTGATTTGATAAAAGAGGAGTGGGAAGCAGAGGCTTATTTCCTGATGGCCTATTACCATTTTGAGGTGCTGCGTTGTTATGGACCTTGTCCCATCAGCGACAGATTACTTCCACAGACCGCTAGTGAAAATGAATATCCGGGTCGTATGCACTATGATTATGTGACGGATTGGATTGTTCGGCTATTGGATGAAAAGGTACTTGCAGGTGATAAGTTGAGGAATACTCGTTCGAACACAGAAGTGGGTAGAGCTACTCGCCCTATCGCTCTTGCACTGAAAGCAAAAGTATTACTTTATGCAGCTTCTCCTTTATGGAATGGAAAGTTCCCCTACCCAGAGTGGAAAAACGTAAAGTTAGGAAAGGCCATGGAAACTCCGGGATACGGTACAGCGTTGGTGAGTACTACATACGATCGTGAGAAATGGGTACGCGCAGAGGAAGCTGCTCAAGAAGCATTGAATGCAGCTTTGGATGCAGGACACTATTTATTTGGCACAAGAGCTGGCGATGAAAGTTTGCAGGAGCAGAAAGGACTTCCGATGCCCTATATTCCTAATATAGAGGGGACCGATACTGAAGTTAAGGCATTTCAGAATAAAGTATTGACTTTGCGTTATATGATGACAGCCAAAGGCAGTGATGGCAATCTGGAAATTCTGTGGGAGTTACACAAAACTACCAACTTTGTCTTCGGAAGTATACCAAACAACATAATGAAACTTAACAATGGTTCTGAATATGGAGGTTGGAGCTCAACTTCTCCTTATTTATATGCTGTAGAACATTTCTATACCAATAAAGGGACCTTGCCCAAAATCGCTGCATCAAAGAATGAATATCCTGCTGAAAGTAAATGGTTGGACCCGGCGGGTGTTACTGGCCGTTCGGAACTCTTTAATATTTGTGTAGCTCGTGAACCTCGATTTTATGCATGGTTGGGATTCCATCAAGGCGATTATTCTTCTCGTCTAGCCAATGGACAACCGATTCAAATAGATACGAGAGATCCTGATAAACAAGGATATAATCCGGCAAAGTATAACCGTAATCACTTGGTGACCGGCTTTGCTATCCAGAAGTTCCTGGATCCTAACACGCAACTGGACTTATCCGGTGGTGGAGGAATTCCGAATCCTGCCTATCCATTGATTCGTATGGCAGATCTTTATCTGATGTTAGCAGAATGTCAGGCCAATTTGTCTTCGGATGGTAAATCGGATACTTACGCGACTGAAGCGCTTAAGAATCTTAATGCGGTGCACCAACGTGCCGGTTTGAAGGCCATTACTAAAGAGGATTTAACAGATATGCCATTGATGGAATGGATTAAGAACGAACGTTATGTAGAGTTCTATGCAGAAGGACAGCGCTACTTTGACGTACGACGTTGGGTAGAAGGAGGTAAATATTTGGCTGCTGGAAAGCGTGAAGGATTGAGAGCTGAAGAAAAAGGATTGGAGTATGACGAATTCAGGCAACGTATTAAGGTGAATCAACCTTATGAATGGAATAATAGACAGTATATACTTCCAATTTACTATGTTGATGTGAATTCTAATCCGCAATTGGTTCAAGCTCCCGGTTATGGCAATTAATTAATTAAAAAGATATACAGTATGAAAAATATATATATTTTATTTCTTCTCGGAGTAGTGGTGACCACTCTCTCTTGTGAAGATGGTAATAAAAACTATACGGAGGAATTTGACTCTGTCTACTATTATCTGAAAGAGGGGGTTAATGAATTTGACTTCTATAGTGTGAATAGTGCCAAAGTTCAGACCATCACTGTTGGAAGAGGAGGACATGGGTTGAATGGAGTCAGCACTATCAATTTGGTTCCTTTTACTCAGGCTGAAATGGACGAGTATAATGCAACTATAGATGGCGATTATAAACTTTTAGCTCCGGAATACTATGATATGCCTGCTACAGTAGCCTTTGAGGATGGTGTCGAATATAGAAATGTAGATGTGGTATTCAAAGGAAATATGAGTGAACTGGCTAAGACCGGCGAGTATATGCTCCCCATTCGTTTAGAAGCTGATAATGGAACGGTGAATGATAACAAAAATATCATTTATTTCAAGCCGAACATCATCGTACCTAGCATCATTACGGATCCTACGGGGGTTCATGTAATCAGAATGGAAGAGGGTAAGAGAGAGAAACAAAGTTTTGAGCTTGCTTTCTATTTAGACGTGAAAAATGAGTGGGATCTCAAATTGAGAATAGAGAACAACGAAGATGAGTTGGAAAAAGCTGTAAGGCAATATAATGAAACGATGGGAGTTGATTATCTTCTTTTACCTAAGGAAAATCGTTCGTTTGAATCAACAATACTTTTTCCTGCAGGCGAGGCACTTGCTTCCTCTTTTGTGGAGGTGAATAATAATAATCTCATGATGGATGATTACCTGCTTCCAATTATTCCGAAAAAGGTGGTGGGTATGCCGTTTGATGTAAGAGAAGCAATCTGTTACATTCATGTGATGGTTACCGGTGAATTGAAATTAATTTCTTTGGCTGATGATATGTTGAGTTCCAATAGTATACATCCTGGTCAACCACTCAGAAATATGCTTGATAATGATATTAAAACATATTATGAATCTATTTGGACAAGCAATACAGACCCTAAGCATGATTCGAAATATGGTGTGTATATAGATATTGACGTATCTGATGTTACTCCTATGATAGAGAAGCAAATTAAGATTGATTATTCGACTAGAGAGTATGCAAATGCTGTACCTAATCAGATTATTCTTTATGTAGGAACGAGTGTGGATAATTTGAGAAAAGTGGGTGAGTTGAGTGCAACGAAAAATAATTTGCCTAAAAAAGGTGGAGTTTGGACAGATGACTCTGAACAAAATGTAGATATGCCTCAATTCTCGGTAGGACGTCAAGAGATATCTTTAATTCGTGTCTCTTTCTTGTCTAGTGCTAATGGTACACAAATTAAAAACCTGACACAATCCGGAGCCATAAGTGGAGACCAAAACTCGGTCGCAATATCAGGATTTAGATTGTATGGTAAATAATTGTGAAGGAATAAAAACGAAAATATATGGAAGCTTTAATGAAAAATATATGGAGAATCATTCCCGTGCTACTATTATCTGTAGCAATGGCAGGTTGTAGTGACGATGATGATACAACTTCGTCATTCTTCGAACTTTCTTCAACGGATTTGGAATGTAACAGTAATAATGTTATCGATGTTGTAGTACCTATAGAGGGCCAGACATATAAGTTGACTGTAAAATCTTCTGTGGATGTAATTTGGACAACTAAGCTTGAAGGTGGCAGTTGGATAGTAGCCACACCTGTGACTAAGCAAAGTGGGGACGGAGAGATTTTGATTGTTGCATCGAGCAACCCGACTAATATAAAAAACAGAGTAGCTACAGTGACTATTAGAAACAGTGTTAACGACGAGATTTATAGATATGCGTTTACACAGTCGTATGATCCGAATCAAATGGCGCAAAAAGAAGAATTATATGCTTACATTCATTATAATGAGGACAGATATAACAAAGAAGAACTTATTTATACTACTTCTATAAATAAGGTAGAGGGTAATGTTTCAATTTCTTCACTTGGCCAAGAAGAACTGGATAAATATAATGAGGATAATCTCACTCTGTATAAACTTCTCCCTACTGATTGCTATACTTTGCCAAATTCGATAAGTTTTGATGGAGAGGTATCTGCCTTATTGGATATTAAATTCAATAAGAAAACAGGAGATTTGAGTACAAGTGAAGAGTATATGTTGCCCATAATAGTTTCTGTAGATGATAGAAAGGCTGAATTGATTTGGTTGGTAGTGAACATATACGATCGGAATATCTCAAGGAGCGTGAAACAATTTGATTTTTATAATGCCAATCAGGATATCACTACCTTATTGACAATTAATAAAGAAGAGGGTGAAGTGACTCTTTCTGCATTCACAGAAGAGGAACTGAACGCACATAACTCTTTGTATGGTACAAGCTACATGTCTATTCCTGAAGATTATATTGTAATGCCTGCTTCTGTTGATTTTGATGATTCGGATCTGTCGAAAGATGTAAAAATAACATTTAAAAAAGAAGTAGGAGAGTTGGATGAGGATAAAGAATATGTTTGGGGTATTCGTGTTTATGTAGATGGTTTCCCTGTCTCTGAAATCTTTATGAAACCTCGTATTGCAACTCCTGTTGTTACTATGGAGTCGAAAGAGTACAAGCATATTCTTATTTTGGACCAAGGAGAGAAAAAGGCATCTTACGGTTTTAATCTTTCTCTTGATGTAATCAATCAGTGGGAATTTACGGTGGAATTTGAAGAGAACGAAACTGCTTTGAAAGCTGCGGTTGATAAATATAATGCGGATAAAGGTACTTCCTATACATTATTACCCAAAGGCAACTGCGTTTTATCATCTTCCGAATTTACACAGGAAGATAATGAGAAATTAGTGACTGCTACATTGTCAGGGGATGGTTTGACTTTAGATAAGGATTATTTGTATCCGATTATTCCAATTGGATGTGGTAATAGTCCTTTCGAAGTCAAAGAAAAGATAACCTATGTTCACGTGATTATGGAAACAAAAGTGGAGTCGATCAGTGACTTGAGAAGTATAAATCTAGAAGCGAATATGCTAAAGGCAAGTGCTACTGACGGAGGCAATAATGTAGGTAATCTACTTGCATATAATAATTATTGGCAATCCATTTGGTCACCTAACGGAGGTAAAAACGATCCTAAAATAGATCCGGTATATGGCGTGTATCTCGATATTGATTTCTCAAATAAACCTCTTTCCCAAGCATTCTCATTCAACTATTTGCCGAGGAATTGGCCTAATGCTGTTCCTAATGAAATTGTTGTTTATGCTGGAACAAGTAATGATGATTTGAAGAAGATTGGAGAATTGAAATATGAGGATAACCAACTGCCGTTTGCAGACAAAACTTGGATTGGTCGTGTCAGCGAAGAAGATTTGTCCAAATTGTCACTTTACAGTTTGAAAGAGAGTGGAGCGACTTTGGTACGATTGTCATTCATATCTAGTCGTGATAAGACTTATAGTAACAATAGTGTAAAGAATATATTGGGTTATGATTATACGAAGTGGAATAATAGTGGTGATTACCCGTGCGTTGCCCTTCAACAGTTGAAGATATATGGTAAGTGATAAATTTTATAAGATCAAATCATAAAAGAAACAAATATGAATATTTTAAAATGGATGTGGAAGATTCTTCCTATAATGTTATTAGCAGTTAATGCAACAGCTTGTAACGATGATGACGATAGCGGAAAGAGAGAAAGGCCACTTACTTTTGAAGTGACCTTCTTGAGCTTGGTTTGCAATTATACCCGACCGGTTGTTGTAAATGCTCCTTTTACTGGTAAAGATTATCACTTGACGGTTACAGCTTCACCGGAAGTGACGTGGAAAGTGGAAGTGGTAAGTGGAGATTTGGTGACTGCTACTCCCTCGGGCGAGCAAAGTGGTAGTGGAGAGATTACTCTTACGGTAGCTGCCAATCCAGCTAAAGACCCTGGGAAAAAAAGTGAAGTCGTGATAACTAATAACGCAAATGATGATACTTATAGGTTTGTATTTACACAAGTAGAAAAGGTGTTACTTATTCCGGAACATACTATGATCGGACAAAGCGGACCTGAACTTTTTGAAAACGAAAACAGCAAATTTAATAAGCACTACATGAAAGAAAGCGACAATGTGGCTCTCTTTTGGGAAAAATCATTTGGTACCAATCCACAAAATGCAGAGCGGAAGTTCAATCCGGATGATTTGCTGAAAATGGCGGAGGAAGTATATGACTTCATGAAATATGATTTGTACTTTGGAAATAAGGAAGAATCCGTGACGAATAAATACAAGCTCATTGTGTATGTGATAAATGATAGTGAGGGTGGTGCTACAGGAGGAGGAAATTATCCGGTAGGTGAGTTGGCTATTCGTCCACATCATTCGGGAAATCCTAATATGGTATATCATGAGGTGTCTCACAGTTTCCAATATTTGGCCTTGTGGGATTCAGGTATTAAAGATGCTTGGTTCCCTGGCCCGATATTTGAAATGACTTCGCAATGGACATTGCTTAGACGTTCTCCGGAATGGATTGATCAGGAATTTAATCATTTTACGAATTATATTAGTGGCACGCATCGATCATTGGGGCATAATGACAATGCATACAATAATCCGTATATGTTTGAGTATTGGGCGAATAAGCATGGAGTGGAAATCATGAGCAGAATATTTCAGGAGACTACTTTGGACGATAAGACAGAATCGGGCCAACTCAACTTTATTAAAACCTATAAACGTTTGACTCACATTAATCAAGAACAACTCAATGAAGAAATGTATGATGCTGCATCCCGTTTCATTACCTGGGATTTGCCGCGTATTGAAATGGCATATGCTGCCAGAGGAGCTAATGTGCATACTTGTCAGCTTGTTCAATTGGGAGTGACTTATCGGATCTCACCCGAACGTTGCCCAAGCAACTATGGATATAACGGTATTAAATTAACAGTACCGGAGGCCGGAACTACAGTAAAAGTTAATTTTAGAGGTATAATAAACAGTTCAGAGTATAATATTCACAAACCGAATAATGCTCAATGGAGATATGGATTTCTGGCTGTGCTGAAAGATGGTTCACGTGTATATGGCGAGCCAAGCAAAGAAGATATAGGATCTGCAAGTCTTCAGGTTCCCGAGAATACGGAACATCTTTGGCTGGTAGTGGCTGCTACTCCCAAAGAAATCTATGATACGGGGGCTGACAATCAGTGGCCTTATCAGTTTACATTGGATAACACAGAACCAGATGGTGACAAATGTAGAGTAATTAAGAAGTAAGGTCTCAATAAACGAATGATTATTTCTGAGAAAGTTACCTTAAGTAGCTCTTTAAAGATAATCATTCGTTTTTGTTAATGGATATTGCTATTCGAAACCGTAATTTAAGTCTTGGTAAATATGAAACATCGTTTATGGGCATTTGTTGTTGCTTTTTTGTGTTATAGTTCGATAGTCTTTGCTGAAAGACAGGATATCCTGCTAAATAATCAGTGGAAATTCCGTTTTTCTCATCAAGTACAAAAAGGTACGGAAGTTCGAGTGGATCTACCTCATACTTGGAATGCGCAGGATGCCTTATCTGGTAAAATAGATTATAAGCGAGGAATTGGCAATTATGAGAAGAAGCTATTTGTCCAGTCACAATGGAAAGGGAAACGTCTCTTTTTACGTTTTGAAGGAGTGAATAGTATAGCTAATGTGTTTATTAACCGTAAACATATTGGTGAACATAGAGGAGGATATGGAGCTTTTGTGTTTGAAATCACAGATAGAGTAGAGTATGGAAAGGACAATTCTATTTTAGTACGAGTGAATAATGGTGAACAGTTGGATATAATGCCTTTGGTCGGAGACTTCAATTTTTATGGAGGAATTTATCGGGATGTGCATTTATTAGTTACCGATGAGATTTGTATTTCTCCTTTGGATTATGCTTCTCCGGGCGTTCGACTGATTCAAGATAGCGTAAGTCATGAATATGCTTGTGTACGTGCTCTTATTGATTTGTCTAACGGAAGTGACAAATTACGGGAACTGGAACTTAACATTATTCTCTCGAATGCAGGTAAAGTAGTGAAAGAAAAAAACGAAAAGGTTACACTTTATCCTGATTCTGTTTCACAAAAAGAAATGAGGATAGAGTTGAATAATCCACATTTATGGAATGGACGACAAGATCCGTTTCTGTATCAGGTAGAAGTCTCTCTTTTGCATAACGGAGAGATACTAGATCAGGTAATACAGCCTTTGGGACTTCGTTTTTATCGAATAGATCCGGATGAGGGTTTTTTCTTGAATGGAGAACATTTGCCACTTCGAGGAGTATGCCGTCATCAAGATAGGAGCGAGATAGGTAATGCTTTGCATCCCGAGCATCACGAAGAGGATGCGGCATTGATGCTGGAAATGGGAGTGAATGCCGTGCGACTGGCTCATTATCCTCAAGCTACTTATTTTTATGACCTCATGGATAAGCTTGGTATAGTGGTATGGGCTGAAATCCCTTTTATCGGTCCTGGCGGGTATGAAGATAAGGGTTTCGTTGATTCACCGTCTTTCCGTACCAATGGAAAAGAACAGCTTAAAGAATTAATTCGTCAGCATTATAATCATCCTTCTATTTGTGTTTGGGGATTGTTTAATGAGTTGGCAGAATATGGAGATAATCCGGTGGAGTACATTAATGAGTTGAATGTACTGGCACATCAGGAAGATACTACTCGCCCCACCACTTCTGCCAGTAACCAATCAGGAAAAATAAACTTTGTGACCGATCTTATTGCCTGGAACCGCTATGATGGATGGTATGGTGGTACCCCACAAGATTTAGGAAAATGGCTGGACTGGATGCATAAAGAATATCCTGAAATTCGTATTGCTATTAGTGAATATGGTGCCGGCGCAAGTATATATCATCAACAAGATTCGCTAGTGAAAACAAATCCCACAAGTTGGTGGCATCCGGAAAATTGGCAAACTTATTATCATATAGAAAACTGGAAAGCGATAACCGAACGTCCTTTCGTTTGGGGAAGTTTTGTGTGGAATATGTTTGACTTTGGTGCTGCGCACCGCACCGAGGGTGATCGTCCTGGAGTTAATGACAAAGGGTTGGTTACATTTGATCGGAAAGTGCGAAAAGATGCTTTTTATTTTTATAAAGCGAATTGGAATAAAGAGGATCCTATGATTTATTTAATAGGTAAACGTAACATAATACGTGTGCAGCGACAACAAACGATTATAGCCTTTTCCAATCAACCTGAAGCAGAATTATTTGTCAACGGAAAGAGTTGTGGTAAAGTGGAAACAGACCGGTATTCTATCTTGGAGTGGAAACATGTGATATTGACCCCTGGAAAGAATAAAATAGAAGTGAAAACTACAAATAAGAAACAGACACTGACAGATATGTATTATTGCATTTTATGAAAAGTATATATTATACTGGGTTGAATACATCTAATGGTCAGGAAAAGGTAATACTTAATATCAATATAATAAAAACAAATCTATGATTATAAATATGAAGCAGAGCTTAATAGCCGCTATTGGTTTGTTATTATCAAGTTCTTTATTTGCTAAAGATTATTTGATTTCGACGTCCAAAACGTCATTGTTGATTACAGCAAATGCAGGTGAACCATCAAAGATGCAATATTATGGAGTCAGTATTGCTCCCGGGCAGATACAAAGTATCTATGATGCCGGACTGGTATTGAATGCGAACAGCTATCCCGCTTTCGGTCTCCAGACGGTAGGGGAGAAAGCGATTGCTATTACTCAACCGGATGGCAATATGTCACTTGACTTGGCGGTAGATGCGGTTACTCAATACACTTCCAAGGATGGAGAGATAACCGAAGTTCTTTTGAAAGATAAGATATATCCTGTTTGGGTGAAACAATGTTATAAGGCTTATAAAGGAACGGATATAATTACCACTTGGGTTGAGATTGGCAATGCAGGTAAGAAACCAGTAACACTGTTTCAGTTTGCTTCCGCTTATTTGCCGATGTTTCGCGGGGACAACTGGCTGACTCATTTTCATGGAGCCTGGGGTGCGGAACATACGATGGATGAAGAGAAACTGACGAACGGGCAAAAAGTGATTGCTAACAAAGACGGACTGGCGAATACGGAAACGGATAATCCTTCTTTTATGTTGTCGTTGGACGGCAAACCGCAGGAAGAAACAGGAAAAGTCTTTGGGGGCGTTTTGGCTTGGAGTGGTAATTATAAGTTGAAGCTGGATGTTCGCAACACAGCACTGAATATAATAGCCGGTATGAATGAGGAAAGTTCACAATACATACTGGAACCGAAAGAGACATTCGTCACTCCTGAATTTGCCATGACATATAGTACCAATGGCAAAGGTGGGGTGAGTCGTGCTTTTCATCATTGGGCACGCCAATATAAAATGAATCGGGGTGAAAGGCTGCATGACATCTTGTTGAATAGCTGGGAAGGTGTTTATTTCAAGGTGAACCAAAAAGGGATGGATGAGATGATGGAAGCTTTCTCTGCCATGGGTGGAGAGTTGTTTGTCATGGACGATGGCTGGTTTGGAAATAAATATCCCCGTAATGGTGGAAACAGTAGTTTGGGTGATTGGGAAGTCTGCAAAGAAAAACTGCCTGAAGGTATTGAAGGACTGCTTGCGTCTGCCAGGAAGCATCATATAAAATTCGGTATCTGGATTGAACCGGAAATGTCGAATACTAAGAGCGAACTGTTCGAAAAGCACCCGGACTGGATTCTGAAAATTGATAACCGTCCTTTATCTACCGGGCGTGGCAAAACGCAGGTAGTTCTGGATTTGACTAATCCGAAAGTACAGGATTTTGTTTTTGGAGTGGTCGATAATTTGATGGCGAACTATCCGGAAATTTCCTATATGAAATGGGATGATAATTGCAGTTTGCTGGATTATGGTTCTTCCTACTTACCAAAAAACAAGCAATCACATCTCTATATTGAGTATAATAGGGGTTTACAGAAAGTACTTCAGCGTATTCGTGCCAAGTATCCTGAACTCGTGATGCAGCTATGTGCTGGTGGCGGTGCCCGCGTCAATTATGGATTGCTTCCATATTTTGATGAGTTCTGGACGAGTGATGATACGGATGCTTTGCAAAGAATTTATATGCAATGGGGAGTTTCCGGTTTCTTTCCGGCTATTGCTATGGCATCTCACGTAAGTGCGGACAAGAATCATCAGACCGGACGTCGTATTCCATTGAAATTCCGTTTTGATGTGGCAATGTCCGGGCGATTGGGAATGGAAATTCAGCCGAAGGACATGAATGATGTTGATAAGGCATTCGCCAAGCGTGCTATTGCAGCGTATAAAGATATTCGTCCTGTGGTTCAGTTCGGTGATTTGTATCGGTTGGTGTCTCCATACGATAATAAAGGAGTATCCTCTCTGATGTATGTCACTTCCGAAAAGAATAAGGCGGTCTTTTATGCATATAAGATTTCTCATTTCATCAATATGGTTATTCCGAAGGTTTGTATGAATGGATTGGATCCGTCGAAGAATTATCGTTTGGTAGATTTGACACCTGTGGACAGTAGCAAACCTTGTGACCTGAATGGTAAAATCATTAGTGGAAAGATATTGATGGAAGAAGGCATTGCATTAAAATCATTGCTGAAAAGTGAATATTCAAGTTTGGCTTTACAACTACAGGCTGTGGATTAAGTTGATAAAAGACAATGAGAATGATAAAAAGAGAAATTCCTGTTATTGGTATTTCTACTGAAATTGATATTCCGGGAAGAATATCTGTGAAAAGAAAATATGTGGATGCTGTCCTTCAAGCGGGCGGCATCCCTTTTATTCTTCCGTTTACCGACAATGTACAGATTTTACAATCTGTGGTTTCTTTTATTGATGGTTTACTCCTGACAGGTGGGGGAGATATATCGCCTGTGATATACGGAGAATCGACTCTTCCTGAATGTGGAGAATGTTGCCGGGATAGGGATGACTTTGATTATGCTTTGCTGCGCTTAGCATCCGAAAGGCAAATTCCCGTTTTAGGTATTTGTCGGGGAATGCAGATTATTAATACTTATTTTGGTGGAACATTATATCAGGATTTGCCTGCTCAATATCCCTCGGAAATTAATCATCGGTCACCGGATGCGTTTATGATATTACAGCATAATGTGCGATGTTTGAGGACCGGAAAATTGTATTCTGTTACAGGCAAGGAAAGTTTGAAAGTCTCCTCCATTCATCATCAAGCCGTTAAGAAATTGGCTTGTGGATTCAAGGCATCTGCTTTCGCTGATGATGGAGTCATAGAATCAATCGAATCTGATTCCGAACATATTTGGGGTGTTCAGTTCCACCCAGAGTTGCAGGCTGTGGAAGGGGATGAAGCTATGAAAAAACTATTTGTGTATTTTATCAGTCAGGCAAGGACATTATCATGCTGATAGTGATATAAAAGAGATGATACACAGTATCTTTTACGATATTATTGTTTTTTTGTACGGGATTTGTCATTGTGGTTTGTTCTCCGTCCTATCTTTGTAAACAGATAAATTAAGGACATTAAATCATATATTATGAATAAAGTTATGCGTAATCGATTAGCTGGAACTCTTTTATTATTATTTGTTTTTTTGTGTACATCATGGGCGCAGACATCAGGTTTGCGCAAAATGATTGATTTGAGCGGAACGTGGAGTTTTGCATTGGACCCTCACGGCAAGGGAGAACAGGAAAAACTGTGGAACATGGATTTTGCAGAAACTGTGACTTTACCCGGTACAACAGATTCGAATCGAAAAGGAATAGAGAATACCAACAAGTCGGAGACCACTTATTTGTCCAGATATTATAAATATGAAGGTGCGGCATGGTATAGCAGGAATATAGAAATACCAGCCGACTGGAAAGAAAAGCATATCGTGTTGTTTCTGGAACGTACTCGTCCGACAACCGTGTGGATCGATGGTCGGGAAGTGGGTAAATGCAACTATTTATCTACCCCACAGGAATTTAATCTCACTCACTTCCTGGCTCCCGGTTCACATAAGCTGACTATTCGTGTAGATAACGGAAAAAGTATTCCCGGGCAGATTCGTTCAAGTTCTCACGCTTGTACGGAATCTACCCAGACAAACTGGAACGGTATTATCGGACGGATGGAATTGCAGGCAATGAATCCATTGTTTATTGAGTCCATTCAGGCTTTTCCTCAAGTAGAAGACCGCTCCGTAAAAGTGAAAATAACTCTTTCCAATTCTTCAGGCATTGGTGGGAAGAAACTGCAGTTGTCAGCTTCTGCTTTCAATACTGCCAAAAAGCATAAAGCCAGATCTGCAGAATATAATTTGAAAGAGGGGAGCAAGGAATATGAATTCACTTATCAGTTGGGAGATAATGCTGTATTGTGGAGTGACCTCCAGCCGGCTCTATATCAACTGAAAGCAGAGATAAATGGCATAGACGAGAAAACAGTTCGTTTCGGTTTGCGTGACTTTAAAACTGAAGAAACGCATTTCACTATCAATGGCGCCAAAACATTTCTTCGAGGAAAACATGATGCCTGTGTATTCCCTTTGACGGGCCATACGGCGATGGACTTGGAACAATGGCGTCGTTATTTCAGGATTTGTAAGGAATATGGATTGAATCATTGTCGTTTTCATTCTTGGTGCCCACCTGCTGCGTGTTTTGAAGCTGCGGACTTGGAGGGTATTTACTTGCAGCCGGAATTACCTATCTGGGGAGGGTTTAAGAAAGAATCTGCCGAGCTGATGGATTTTCTGATGAAAGATGGAGAGAATATCATGCGTGAATATAGTAACCATGCTTCTTTTGTACTCTTTGCCTTGGGAAATGAGCTGGGAGGTGACATCAATGTGATGAAAGAGTTTGTAGATCGTTTCCGGTCCATAGAGCCGAGACACCTATACACGTATGGTTCGAATATCTTTTTAGGCTCACGAGGACATATTCCGGGTGAGGATTTTCTGGTAACTTGTCGTGTAGGCAGTGGTGAGGGTTATTCTACTCATGCTCGTGCTTCTTTCTCTTTCGCAGATGCGGAAGAAGGTGGCTATCTTAATAATACCTATCCTAATTCGGTAATGAACTTTGATGAGGCTCTGGAAAAATCTCCTGTTCCGGTGATCGGACATGAAACCGGACAGTTTCAAACTTACCCGAATTATGAGGAGATGAAGAAATATACAGGAGTCTTAGCTCCCTGGAATTTTGAAGTGTTTCGTGACCGCTTGGAGAAAGCCGGCATGCTGGAGCAGGCGGATGATTTTTTTAAAGCATCGGGTGCATGGTCTGTGGAACTTTACCGGGCAGATATTGAAATGAATCTCCGTTCCAAACGGATGGCTGGTTTTCAGTTACTCGATTTACAGGATTATCCGGGACAGGGGTCGGCTTATGTTGGTATTCTGGATGCTTTTATGGATAGTAAAGGATTGGTTGAACCGAAGAAATGGAGAGAATTCTGTAGTGAAGTGGTTCCTTTATTGACAACTGCCAAATTCTGTTGGACAGGCGGTGAATCATTCGCAGGTACTGTTGAGATTGCCAATTATGGAGAAACTTCATTGAACGAAAAAAGTATTTCATGGGAACTCAAAAATGGGAAGAAAAGCCTTGGCAAAGGTAAGATGGCTATTCCATCGGGATTAGGATTATTGACTGCCGGAACTATTCGTTTGACATTGCCCGATGTGGAGCAAGCGTATAAAGCCGAATTACTTTTGAAAGTATCCGGAACTTCCTATCAGAATAGTTATCCGCTATGGATATATCCTGCAAAGAAGCAATTGAAGGCAGGTAATGTTGTAGTTGCCCGCCAACTAACGGATGATGTGCTGAATGCCTTAAAGCAAGGTGGAAAGGTATTGTTGATGCCTCTTGAGGAAGACTGTAAAGAAGTAACAGTGGGAGGATTGTTCCAGACCGACTATTGGAATTATCGTATGTTCAAAAGTATCTGTGACCGCATCAAGAAACCTGCTTCACCTGGTACATTGGGGATTCTGACCAATCCCGAGCATCCGGTATTCGATGATTTCCCGACCGAATACCATACGAACTGGCAGTGGTATCCAATTATCAAACATAGCTATCCGCTTATTCTGGATGGTATGCCAAAAGAATACCGCCCTATTGTGCAGGTAATTGACAATGTGGAACGAAATCATAAACTCGGCTTATTGATGGAGTTGAATGTAGAGGGCAGTAAATTACTGCTTTGTATGTCCGACTTGGAAGCGGTACGTGACACACCGGAAGGATTACAATTCTATGCCGCTTTGCTGGCGTATATGAATTCTTCAGATTTTAAACCGTCCACTTCATTGTCGGTAGAATCGTTTAAGAATCTGTTTGAGACAGGTGTTCGGAAAGAGGGAATAAAAGTGCTGGATAATATCTCTTACGAATAAGTGAAGAGTAAGGAGAAAATCGTATCAATAAAGGCAAAAAAATGACAGAAGTGCTTGAATGCTATACGGAAAGAAATAGAAAAAAAGCAGACTTTACGATATTATTGTCCTTTTGTACGCAATTCGCCAATGTGAATCTGACCAGCGGCTATCTTTGCGATAGAAAGTAAAACGTATGGAGGATATTAACATTTAAATCAATACAGATAAACTCTTATAATAAAATGATGAAAAGACTAATTACATATTCGTGTATGGCGATTTTCGCTATGGGAAGCATGGCGCAGAATCAAAAGGATGAGGCTCAAATGAATCGTTTCATATCCGGTCTGATGAAAAAGATGACACTGGAAGAAAAAGTGGGGCAGTTAAGCCAATGTTCCGGTGGATTTGCCACAGGTCCTGATAATACACGTATCAGTCGGACAGAAGATATAAGTAAGGGATTGATCGGTTCTTTGCTGAATGTATCCGGTGCTGCCAATACTCGTAAATATCAGGAGGCAGCTATGAAATCACGTTTACAGATTCCTTTGCTTTTCGGATTGGATGTTATTCATGGATATAGAACAGGTTTTCCGTTGCCATTGGCAGAGGCTGCGAGTTTTGATCTGGATGCTATAGAAAGAGGATCGAGATGTGCGGCAAAGGAAGCTGCAGCAGCCGGGTTGCATTGGACGTTTGCTCCAATGGTGGATATTAGCTGGGATGCCCGGTGGGGGCGTGTGATGGAAGGGGCCGGTGAAGATCCTTATTATGGCTCGTTGGTTGCTAAGGCGCGTGTACATGGTTTACAGGGAGATGATTTATCGAAAGAGAATACTATTTTATCCTGTATTAAGCACTTTGCCGGATATGGTGCAGCTATTGCCGGAAAAGATTATAATAGTGTGGATATGTCGATGGGACAGTTTGTCAATTTCTATATGCCTCCTTACAAGGCTGGTGCAGAGGCCGGTGCTGCTACTTTCATGAGTGCGTTCAATGACTTTAATAACGAACCGTCTACCGGAAGTACTTTTCTGTTGAGGGAGCTCCTGAAGAATCAATGGGGATTTAAAGGATTTGTGGTATCCGACTGGGGATCAGTGGGAGAAATGATGAACCACCGTTATGCGAAAGATGAAAAAGAAGCTGCTTATAAAGGAATCAAGGCCGGACTGGATATGGAGATGGTAAGTGAATGCTATTCCAAGAATCTGGTGTCTCTGGTAAAAGAGGGTAAGGTATCTATCAAGCTGGTGGATGATGCTGTCAGACGTATTTTGGAACAGAAATATAAACTGGGATTATTTGATGATCCGTTCAGATACTGTGATGAAGAAAGGGAACGTACAGTGATTGGTTCACAGGAATCCCGCAAGGAAGCATGCTACGTTTCCGAACGTTCTATTGTTCTTTTGAAAAATGAAAACTCGGTGTTACCGCTTTCTTCTTCTATCAAGAAAGTTGCTTTGATTGGTGCACTTTCCAAATCGCAGAAAGATATGTGCGGTGCATGGTCCTGTGCAGAGGTTGGTAAAGTAGTAACCTTGTATGAGGCAATGGAGAAACGAGGAGTGGACATCAACTATAACGATGGCTACGACTTGAAAACGAATAAAATTGTAAATCTGGATCAGACTTTAGCTGCTGCCCGCCAATCGGATGTGGTTATCGTTGCAATGGGAGAACAAGCTTGGGAAAGCGGTGAGATGCGTTCGAAAGGAGATATTTCTATTGCTGCCGAACAACAGCGTTTGGTTTCCGAATTGGTGAAGACTGGCAAACCGGTAGTTGTACTAATGATGTGTGGTCGTCCTGTTATTTTCAATGAAGTTCGTCGGGAGGCTCCCGCTATCTTATGTACCTGGTGGCTGGGGAGTGAAGCGGGTAATGCTATCTGTAATGTACTTTGGGGAGATTATAATCCTTCGGGTAAGCTGCCAATGACTTTTCCGCAGCATAACGGACAGATACCATTGTATTATCAATATAAGAGCACAGGACGCCCCACTGCATTGGGCGGATGGTGTGCGAAGTACATTGATATTCCTACGGAGCCTGCTTATCCGTTCGGCTACGGTTTGTCATACACTACTTTCAATTATTCGGATGTGAAACTGCTTCCGGGTGATGGAAAAGGTACTTATACACGTGTTGCTGTAACGGTTACCAATACTGGAAAATGCGAGGGCGAGGAAGTTGTTCAGTTGTATGTGCGTGATGAGGTGGCTTCTATCACTCGCCCTATCAAAGAATTGAAAGGCTTTGAAAAGATTAAGCTGAGTCCAGGTGAAAGCAAAACGGTCACCTTCGACGTAAAAGATGAACAACTAGGATTCTACAATAATCAAATGAAGTTCATTGTGGAGAAAGGAGACTTCACTTTGATGGTCGGTGGAAATAGTCGTGATTTACAAGAAATAAAATACATTCTTAACTAAGAACTAATATGAAAAACAACTGGAAAAGATGGCTCATATTTCCCGCTCTATTGCCTTTCTTCTCTTGGATGGAGGCAAAGACATTGGAGGAAAATCAGATTCAACAATCTTTGGACACCATTGAATACCGGGTATTTGTGGCTGTCGATAAGGCCGGAGTGGAGCATTGGGGAGGTAAAGAAGCTTATCAAGCGAAGCTGAATGCTTTTTTCGACCAAGTGAACGACTTCTGGAACAAAGCCGGCAATGGACGTTTCAACTACTATTTCCGTTATATACCGGATCTGCAGGTGATTTACGACTGCTCCTCCCGCCAATTGGAGAAAATCTATCAGAAGAGTGCCGGTTTTCCCAATCACGATGTACTGCTGATTATAGATTCTATTCTTGATTTTGACGATGAAGAATCGGCTAAAGGATGGTATTGCGGCGGTGGGGCGGACGATCTGAATATGGTAATTTGCCGTAGCCGTAGCAAGACGGAACATGAAGATCTGTTTGGTATCGACTATTTTCATAGAGGAGTGGCACATGAGTTCGGACATTATCGTGGGGTAACCGACTTGTATGCTGATAGAATCCGGGCAAAGAACAATCCGGTGAACCATATCGAATATGAACCTGACTCTTGTGTGATGAACAGTCATTATAAAACATATAAATGGAGCTCGTATGCAGTTCATATAATCAATCACACCGCCAAATCCAAACGTCCGAGACGTGATTTCGACGGATTCTTCAAACAAATGTTCCCCGAAAACATACAGGTATCTGTAAAAGTGAAAGGTAAAAAGCAAAAAGGGGTAAAGCTGAATCTGTATGGTTCACGTGCAAAATTCAATGACCTGATCGCTACTCCTTACCGTACTTATGAGACGGATAAGAAAGGAGAATATCTGATAACTGGTGTCCCCAACTTATATGATAGCCCCGCACCTCCTTTGCATACCGACGAATTGCCTTATAACCGCTGGTTCACTTTCTTGCTCGAAGCCGAATATAAAGGGGAAAAAAAATACGTATGGCTTCCCGAATATGAGGTGCAACAGACCTTCTTTGAGAATAAGGATACCTATCAGGTGACAATTGATTTCTAAAAAATGGTAGCGCGAATGAGATAAGAAAGGTGCTATTTAGCACTTGTTCAATGCTTTATTAGCAGGAAATTCTTCCTGTTAAGCTTCCTCCTTTATCTCTGCCAAGCGGTACTCTTATGATAAATATGTAAATAAAAAACTGTGTGAAATACAAAAAGTATTAGTTTATGAAACGTATGATGAAAAGACTTTTGCCGGTTCTAATGGCTATCGCACCTTTAACCATTTGTGCACAGAAAGTGTACGAGCTGAAAGACATTTCCGGTAAAGTGCAGGTGAATGTGATTGTGAATGATAAGAATGTGGAATACTCCGTTCTTCACGACAACGATGTGATGGTGGCTCCATCTCCTATTTTCATGAAACTAACTGATGGTACAGCTTTCGGACTCAATCCGAAAGTAAAGAAGATCAGCCGCCGTTCTGTAAATGAGACTATCTATCCTCCCATCTATAAGAAGAAATCAATCAAGGACCAGTTCAATGAACTAACCATTGACTTTAAAGGAGGATATAGCTTGGTGTTCAGAGCTTATGAAGATGGTGCAGCCTATCGTTTTGTCTCTGAACTGAAGAAGCCGTTTATGGTGGAAAGCGAGCAGGCTTCTTTCTGTTTTCCGAATGATCCGAAAGTTTTTGTAGCTTCACCGAAAGGCCGAATGAACGAGGGCAAGAAAGATCCTTTCTACAGTTCTTTCCAAAATACGTATCTGGAAACTGCCTTGTCTGCATGGGATAAGGAACAGATTGCCTTTTTACCGGTTTTGGTCGAGGGAAAGAACGGAAAAAAAATCTGTATCACTGAAGCCGATTTGATGAACTATCCGGGTATGTATGTGAAACATGGTGAGCATGGATATTCTCTGGATGGAATCTTTGCAGCTTATCCGAAAACGATAGTAGACGAAGTTCGCGGACTGAAAGGGGTAGTAAAATCTCGTGAACCTTATATTGCTAGAGTGGAGGGAAACACAGCATTTCCCTGGCGTGTCATGGTCATTGCCAAGGATGATGCAGAACTGCTTTGTAATGATATGGTATATAAACTGGCTACTCCGGCACAATTTACAGATTTTTCTTGGATTAAACCGGGTAAAGTGGCTTGGGACTGGTGGAACGACTGGAATCTCTACAACGTGGATTTCCGCGCAGGTATCAACAATGAGACTTATAAATACTATATTGACTTTGCCTCGAAATTCGGTATCGAATATGTGATATTGGATGAGGGATGGGCAGTGCCGGGTAAAGCGGATTTGTTTGAGGTGATTCCTGAAATCGATTTGAAAGAGTTGATTAGCTATGCAAAAAGCAAAAATGTAGATTTGATACTTTGGGCGGGCTATCGTGCTTTTGAAAAAGACATGGATCGTGTATGTAAGCATTATGCCGCAATGGGAATCAAAGGTTTCAAGATTGATTTTATGGACCGTGACGACCAACAAGTAGTTGAGTTTAACCGTAAAGCGGCTGAAACCGGAGCAAAATACAAATTGCTGATAGATCTCCATGGAACGTTCAAACCGACTGGTTTGCAACGTACTTATCCGAATACGATCAATTTCGAGGGTGTCCATGGACTGGAAGAAATGAAGTGGGCAGAACCGGGAACAGATCAAGTGATATATGATGTGACAGCTCCTTTCATCCGCATGGTTGCCGGACCACTTGATTATACACAGGGAGCGATGAATAACGTAATCATGAAGAACTTTCATGCTGTCTATACAGAACCGATGAGTCAGGGTACACGTTGCCGTCAGTTAGCATTGTATACTATTTTTGATTCTCCTATTAATATGCTGTGTGATGCACCTACTAATTATCTGAAAGAGGAAGAATGTACGAAGTTTATCGCTGCCATTCCTACTGTATGGAATCAGACACTTCCAATAAGCGGAAAAGTAGGCGAACATATTGTAATGGCACGTGAGAAAGACGGTATCTGGTATGTGGGTGGATTGACCGACTGGAAAGAGCGTGATGTTGAAGTCGATCTGTCTTTCTTGGGTGATGGTGAGTTCAATGCAGAAATATTTAGAGATGGTATCAATGCCGATCGTGTTGGGAAAGACTATAAGCGTGAAGTGATCCGCGTATCAGCCAATAAGAAGTTGAATTTACACATGGCTCCTGGTGGTGGGTTTGTTGTGAGGATAACAAAATAATAATTGAAGATTAAGTTTTTGGTTTGAAAGAGGACATCATCCCTATGGGAGATGCCCTCTTTTTTATGAGATGAGTGTCTCGTGTTATAACTGTTACTGTGATTTATTGATAAACTTTAGAACCGGAAACTCAATCCTCCTAAGAAATTGAATCCTTCCGTAGGATAACCTAAATAATATTGATATTTCTTGTTCAGCAGGTTATGTACTTGAGCATAAACGGATACTCCTTTGAATACATTATAGCTGGCTCCGATATGCAAATCATTAATTGCGGTCATTTTTGCATATTCTTTCACTTCTTTCCGGCTGATGTAATCATAACCTAGATTTATGTTAAGAGCAGAGATCGGATGAATACGTACATTGAAAGACATTTCACTGACTGGTTTCACAGCCAACAGATATTCCTCTGTTTTGCTGTCCCAATTACGGTAAGTATATTTAGCTGATATTCCGAGGATATCTTTGTAATCGTAACTGATTTCACCGCCAAGGTAGAGATTTTCTGTATTATCTTGAGCAAAAGAAAGGTAAGAACCTGAATGAATATTACTTGGGTCAAAACCTAAATAAGATAAGTCGTTCTTTAGATTCTGATAACCACCGAACACGTTGAACCAAAGTCCCGGATAAGGGCTTGCTTTGAATCCGATACTACCGTTGATTTGCTCGTAAGTATCATAAGGACGTTGTACGTATCCCAAAGTGGCAGTGGTATTTGCCTCCGGCAGTTCACCGTAAGGACAGATACTTTCTAATCTGCGGAAATCATTCAATTGCTTACCGCCGGTTGCTTTTGCATAAACAATGTAGCTATCAGAAAAAATATACTGTGCAGTGATATCGGGTGAGATACGGAAAGACTTGTCAAATCCGAAAGATAAATCTACATTGGCTCCGATATGCAGTTTCCAGTCATCATTATCCAGTTCGTAATATGGATTTAAAAGAAGCGTTGTGTAGTTTTTGAAGTATTCATCTCCGGTGGAAACATTCTTTGTATATCCGTTGTAGAGAAGATTGTTCATTTCCAAAGCGATAGTTATTAATTGTTGGTCGCCGATAGCTCCCGTGACATCGCCTTTGGTGCGTATGATTGTTTCCTTGATACCTGTATTGGCTTCAGATTCATTGAACATGTTATGTTGACGTTCATACATCAACAGATTTGTTTCTGCGTTGAAACGCAGTGGGGCAGTCTCATCAGTGAAATGAATGCCCGCATGGAAGTCACCGGATGTGAATTTCTGCTTGCTGTTTACGCTTTCCGGTTGGAAGTTGAAGTTGCTCAATCCGAAGTTTCCGGCAATATTTAAGTCCAGTTTATTAAATTGGTGTGTGTAATCTACATTTGCGCGTGTGCGATAATAAAATGCATTCCATTTTTCGGAGTCTGTGAAAGGAAGCGTTAGTTTACCATCCATTCCATCCATTTGGAAACGTACATTCAATTTGTCTTTCTGCGACAGACGGAATAGATAATTGGCAAGAATATCCAAATTGCCATAATTACCATATCCGGCACGTACATATCCCGGGGTAGTGCCGGGTTGAACTTCTTTTCCGGTATAGGGGCGCATCAGGCCTGCCGGAACGGAAGTGGCCGGAAAGAATGTTGTAGCATATTCTACTTCTTTCTTGCTCACTGTCGGTTCTTCTACTTTAGGCAGGACGTTCACTTTCGAAGCATCCATAATGTCCGGGTTATATTCTTGTTCCACAACGACCGTGCGGGTCATTGTTGTATCCTTCGGTTGGGTGGTTTGGGCTTGAAGGCAGGATGGCATTGAGATTGCCAATGCGAGTCCTCTTATTATATAATGAGATCGTTTCATACTTTTCTATTTTTTTATTCTCAATTCTCAACTTTCAATTTACTAAGTCTGCTTTCAATCATGCTTTCAATATCGTCATTCCCTTGATAATTTTGTTGCAGACTTAGCAGATATTGGCGTGCGTCCAGATCTTTACCCGTAGCATGATAGACGTCGGATAGAAGGATAAAACTGCGCGCTAGCCAATAAGCATGTGGCGTACTCTGTTCTATATAGTTGAGCAACTCTTTCTCTGCAGCGGCATATTCTTTTGCGTCGTAGAGGGATTGTGCAACCTGATATTTAGCTTCGGCACCGTAAGAGTTACGTGTGTCTTTGGCCAGTTCACGATAGTCTTCCATTGCTTTCTTGTCAGCCTTTTGCTTGGTGTAGGCTTTAGCACGGTAATAAAGAGCTTCATTTCTTAGCTCCGGACTAAGTTTGGCTTCTGCAAGCAGGTCGGTAGCTGCATGGATGGTTTCTATATCATCTCGTAATAGGAAGGCGCAACGCAGAATACCCGTTTCAGCAAGTTGGCGGCGCTCTACGTTGGTTGCTTTTTCTTTCAGCATTTTGTAGCTAGCCAATGCTTCAGCCATATTTTGCTGGTTGAATTGCACTTCAGCACGCAAGATTAGTGCTTCTTCTGCAAACGGATTGTTTGGATATTCCAACAACTTACCGGAATGTAGAAGAATCATATCATAATTCTTCTGCTCGTTTCCGATCAGGCAGAGATAATAATGTGCGTTCAGGCTGAAGGCTCCTTCCGGGAAAGTTTGCAGGTATTTGTTGAGGCTTGTTTTGGCTTCTTCCATTCTGCCTCGTGCATAAATCTTTTCTGCGGCGGCATACGTAAGCGAGTCTTGTTCGTTAGCATCGAAACGGATGTGTCCTGGCATGGCATTTGCTAAAGCAGCAAATTCGTCGATGCGGTTGAGATCCACATAAATAGATTTCAAATCACGCATGGCAAGGCGTGCTTCTTCACTGCCCGGATATTTTTCGATAACCTGTTTGTAGGCTTCGATTGCTTGGTTGTAATCTCCTTTTTGGTAATATAATAATCCGATTTCGGCGGCAGCTTTCCTGCTGACCGGACTTTCAGGATATTTAGTCAGCAATTCTTTGAAAGAAGTAATGGCTTGGTTGTTGTTATCCATGAGAACATAGGAACGCCCTTTCTCGTAAATAGCGTTTACGGCATAAGGAGAAGCAGGGTACTTTCCTACCAGACGGTTCAGCAAGGTAATCTTACCGGTATAGTCTTTCTGCAGACCGGATACAAGAGCCAGCTGATAGAAAGAATAGTCTCCGGAAGAAGTATTCATCTGTTCGGCTTGCGAATAATACTGTTTGGCTTCTTCAAAGTTACGTACATGCAGGTGGCAGTCACCAATACGATTGTATGCATCGGCAAGTGCGGTTGCATTTTCGCCTTTCTCCAGTTGAATGTATTTTTGGAAGTAATTGCTTGCTTGCGTATAGTCTTTCCGGTGGAAAGCGATATACCCTAAGTTATAATTGGCAAGCGCATACATTTCGTTATTGGGTTGGGTGGTGAGTTGCAGATAAGCATTAAAATCACGTGCGGCTTCTACCATTCGGTTTAGACGGTAATAGGATTCTCCGCACCAATAGTAAGCGTCTGCCTTGGTCTGACGATTGTATTGTCCGATGGCAATGGATTGGTTCAGATATTTCAGAGCTTGTTCGAAGTCGGCGTTAGCGAAAGATTGAGTTCCTAATTGGAACAGTATCTTCTGTTTGGCTTCCAATATTTGCGCGCTTGGTTTGGCAATCCGGTCGATTGATTTCAAAGCTGCATCGTAGCTACGTGTATTCATGTAAACTTCTACCAGGTAGCTGCTGACTTTTTCAGCGTATGGAGAAGTCGGAAATTCATTCAGGAATTTCTCGAAGGCAGTAACTGATTCACCGAAAGCGGAGAAAGAAGTCTCGTGCAGGCAAAGAGCGTAATTGTAAGCTGCCTGTTCCTTGATTTGCATATTAGCATTGGAGGCGGCTGCCTGTTCAAAAGCCATGCGTGCTTTGTTTTTTTCTGCCAGTTGCAGATAAGAGAGTCCCATGTGGAGATATGCATTTTGGGTAAGGGCATCGTTGTCAGTTGTCACCTTACCTAATGTTTCGGCTGCTTTGGAGTATACTTTTGTTTGGTAGTAGGAGAGTCCTAGCATGTAAAGGGCATCCCGGCGGGGAGCCGAGCGATCCTTATTCAAGTAATTGTTGAATGCTTCTACGGCTTGGTGATATTGTCTGAAATGGTAATAGGCATCTCCCAGAATACGGTACATTTCTGCAGCGTGCTCGTTGTTCGGGTAGGCTGACAGGTAGTTTTGTGCTACAATTTGTGCCTTATCATAGTTTTTGAGCTGCGTATAAATTTCGGCTATGTAATAAGGGACGAGTGCTTTGTACTTCGAGTCGTCCTGTAAGGGAAGGAAACCTTTCAATGCTTCACTATAGCGTTTTTGTGTATAGCGGATATAGGAAAGATAGTAATCACAATCTTTGGCGTATTTGGGACTGTTGGCGCGCAAAGTTTCAAACCAGATGGCTGCTTCTCTTAGATTATCGGTTTTCAAATAACAGGTAGCCAGTTGGTAGGTGCAGTCGTCCCGCTCTTCATTACCTAGTAAATCAAGGTCGGCAGAGTTGAAGAGTGCCAGTGCTTCATCATATTTTCCTTCGTAGAAATAGCAGGAGGCTAACAGCGCATAAATGCGGTTAGCGTATGGAGTATCAGGATAACGGTCGAGATATTTGCGGAGGAGTTCGATGCGGTTTTTGTCTTTCAGTTCGTAAGCCGAACTGACTAGCATATACTCTGCGTCCTGAAGAAGGCTGGCTGCAGGCTTTTGTTTTACAAATGCTTTCAATGCCGGCAGAGCAGCTGCATAATTCTTTTCCTGGAAAAGTTCTTTTCCTTCTTTATAAAGATTGTCAGTCGAAGTGAACTTATCACTTGTCTGGGCAAATCCTATAATGGGCGTGCAGCAGATGGCTGCACAAATGAGTCTAGTAATTTCTTTTTTCATAATCGGGTGTTTATGCAAAAGTACTATATATCTTTCAATGACGTATTTTAATAGCTATTAATTTAAAGCTCATTAAAATATAAGACAGAATGAAAGGGGAAATGTTTCTGTAATTTGTTATATTTTAACGAATTATCTGCCGGATAAAAACTTTTTAAGTCCTCGGCGAATAGAATCTAGTCCAAAATCTTCCGGATTAATTTCGGAGAGAGGCAGGAAGAAAGAATCTGCTACATCATCCATTGCCGAAAAATGGCTCATGTCTTCTACGGTGCACAGAAAAAACATATCGAGTGTGTGTACAGGAAAACCTGAATAGACATAAATATTGGGAAGTGTAAACTGGTAAACTGCTTTTTTTACCTTCAACCCTGTTTCTTCCAGCACTTCACGGGCTACGCCTTCTTCACCTGTTTCATTCATATCGATGAATCCGCCGGGTAGGTCGAGAGTTCCTTTGGCTGGCTCTTTGGCACGTCGGCAGACAAGCAATTCGTTTTTCTCATTTAAGATGAGTGCTACGGTGGCGGCGGAAGGGTTAAAGTAATAGACGAAGCCGCAATCTGTACATTTTTTGGACTTTTCGTTATTTACTTCGAAATGCGGAGAACCACATTCGGGGCAATATAGGAATTGAGCTAGAGGATGTTTCATAATCGTATATACTTCCAGTTTTTTTGTTTATGCACGCAAAGGTATAAAATGCTTTTATTAATTTCATCTATCACAGCATAGAAATATTCGATTGGACTTTTTTTGAAAAGGCGGGGTTTCTGCCTTTATCTTTGCATCAGAAACAAAAAACAAAAGATTGTTTCTGATGTTATAAGTCAAACCAATTAATAACAATAAAAGCAATAAAGATTATGGAACCAATTTTAAATTCTCAACTTCCTGAATTCAGCGTTCAGGCTTTTCACAACGGAGCTTTCAAGACTGTAACCAACAATGACCTGAAAGGTAAATGGGCGATTCTTTTCTTCTATCCTGCCGACTTTACTTTCGTATGTCCTACTGAATTGGTGGATATGGCTGAAAAGTACGATCAGTTCAAGGCGATGGGTGTAGAAATCTATTCGGTAAGTACTGACTCTCATTTCGTGCACAAAGCTTGGCATGATGCTTCTGAAAGTATTCGCAAGATTCAATACCCGATGTTGGCAGACCCGACTGGCGCTTTGAGCCGTGCACTGGGTGTATATATCGAAGAAGAAGGTATGGCTTATCGCGGTACATTTGTTGTCAATCCGGAAGGAAAGATTAAAGTGGTGGAACTGAATGATAACAATATTGGCCGTGATGCAAGTGAATTGCTTCGTAAGGTGGAAGCTGCACAGTTTGTAGCCAGCCATGACGGAGAAGTTTGCCCGGCTAAATGGAAGAAGGGTGAGTCTACCTTGAAGCCAAGCATCGACCTGGTAGGTAAGATTTGATAGATCTTGATAATGGTGATTATGGGAGGCCGGTAACGGGAGACGCTGCCGGCCTTTCTTTTAAAAAAATGAAAGGAAAAAAGGTATGTTAGAATCTGCATTAAAAGAACAACTAAAGGGTATTTTTGCTGGGCTGGAGGCAAATTTTACTTTTGATATATTCGTATCATCCAGCCACGAAAACAAAACAGAATTATTGGAGCTGCTGGGAGATGTAGCGGATTGTTCCGATCATATCACTTGCTCGGTGAATGAGGGAGAAGCATTGAAGTTTACTTTATTAAGGAATGGTGATCGTACCGGAATCACATTCCGGGGTATTCCTAACGGACATGAGTTCACGTCATTGCTTTTGGCTATCCTGAATCTGGACGGCAAAGGAAAGAACTTTCCCGATGAGGCCGTTTGCAACCGTGTGAAAGCACTGAAAGGCCCGATACATCTGACCACTTATGTTTCGTTGACTTGTACGAACTGTCCTGACGTAGTGCAGGCTCTGAATGCAATGACTACTTTGAATCCGGCTATTACGCATGAAATGGTAGACGGTGCGCTTTATCAGGACGAAGTAGATGCACTGAAAATACAAGGAGTGCCCTCTGTCTTTGCAGATGGAAAATTACTTCATGTAGGCCGTGGTGAATTTGGCGAATTGCTTGCCAAGTTGGAAGAACAATATGGTATTGACGAAACCAAAGCGAATGCAGAGGTGAAAGAATATGATGTGATTGTAGCCGGTGGAGGACCTGCAGGAGTATCAGCAGCTATTTATTCTGCCCGTAAAGGACTCCGTGTAGCTATCGTGGCCGAGCGTGTTGGCGGACAGGTAAAAGAAACGGTGGGTATTGAAAATCTAATTTCTGTTCCGGAAACGACAGGAAATGAACTTGCCGATAATCTGAAAACTCACTTGTTGCGTTATCCGGTGGATTTACTGGAGCATCGTAAAGTAGAAAAAGTAGAAGTGGTTGGAAAACAGAAGCAGATCACTACCTCTGTTGGTGAGAAATTCCTGGCTCCGGCACTGATTATTGCAACCGGTGCAAGCTGGCGTAAACTGAATGTTCCGGGAGAAGCCGAATATATAGGTCGTGGTGTCGCTTTCTGTCCTCATTGTGATGGCCCGTTTTATAAAGGAAAGCATGTAGCGGTAGTAGGTGGTGGAAATTCAGGCATTGAGGCAGCCATTGACTTGGCAGGTATCTGCTCCAAAGTGACTGTTTTTGAATTTATGGATGAGTTGAAAGCGGACAGTGTACTTCAAGAGCGACTTAAATCATTGCCGAATGTGGAAGTGTTTGTAAGTTCACAGACTACGGAAGTGATAGGAAATGGTGATAAGCTGACTGGTCTACGCATCAAAGACCGCAAAACGGAAGAAGAACGTTTGGTGGAATTGGATGGTGTATTTGTACAGATCGGGCTTTCTGCGAATAGCAGTGTATTCCGCGACATAGTGGAAACCAACCGTCCGGGCGAAATCATGATTGATGCACATTGCCGTACGAATGCGACGGGTATCTATGCAGCCGGAGATGTTTCTACGGTTCCTTATAAGCAAATTATTATCTCTATGGGCGAAGGGGCGAAAGCTGCGCTTTCTGCATTTGACGATAGAGTGAGAGGGATTATCTGATTGATATATTCAGATATAAAAAGCACACAAACAAGACATTAGCGGGGCTGCAAAGGTATGAATCCATATCTTTGTAGCTTTTTATTTTTTTCTTAGCTTTGAGACATTTAACATTAACCCCAAAAACGAAGAACAAGAAAAAGAGAGGTTTTACTGGATATGACAGTCTAAACAGTCTAAACAGTCTAAAGTTTTGACAACCTTAAATGATGGAGGTGTGTCTAAAAGTCTGACACACCTCCATGAAATAATTATTTCATAAAGTGTTATTCGGAGAAATATGTATAATAGAATTTCTCAATATCTCCGTCATAGTTCTTGCTTTCCTCTTTGATACAACTATTTTCATCATATTCGAATGTGTAAGTAGATGCAACGGCTGAATGCTGCCAGCCGCTACTCGTATGACAATTGGCCGAAGCTTTTCCAAAGAGACCTGTTTCAACCAGCCAACGACTTGGACCACTGCCTTCCGCATAGATACAATGTGCTCCGCCTACATTAGGCACGGCAGAATAGGTCTGAACCTTGAATTGTTCTACTCCATCAGAGAATCTGGTCCATTGCGTAATATTACCATTTTCTATGGTGATGTTAGATGCGATATTGCCATTTTTTACAGCTTTTGTCATGTAGCCATTCTCGTCGTAAGTATATTCATATGTATTCGAACCATCTACAAAAGTAGCGACATACCCCTGGCTATTTAATGTCATAGTATATGCGTTCTTACCTGTCACCGTGACGCTGTTTCCGTCGTAAGCAAAGAGCCATTCTCTATCCAACTCTTCTCCATTTAGTCTGTAGACACGTTTAACCGTACCATTGTCATTATATTCGTAATACCATTTATCCCAATCATCTGCAAAAGTAGCTATCCGATAAACAGTTACTTCAGAGGTCGTTGTAAAAGTGATTTCTGCATACTCTGAATCTTCAAAGTAGATCGATCCGGTTTTTTGAGCTTTTACTTTGAATGTGTAACTTTTTTCCGGCTCTAAACCTGTCAGTTGAATCGTATTTTGGTCAGTACTTTGTTCATTACCGTTATTCAAACTATAAATATAAGCTGTTGCGTTTCCTATGGCTTTCCATGTAATAACAGCAGAACTCTCTTTTACATCAGGAACAGTAACTTCCGGTTTATCCAGAACGTTGGTATTGGGATGATTGTCGTCATCGCTGCAAGCGGTCATACTTAGTACTACTGCCAGCATGGTTAATAAGTAAAAATACTTTTTCATGTTGTTCTATTTAAGGTTAATAATTAGTTTCCGGCAACTACTATCATTCCCAAACCAACCAGGAAGAAGATAAACATCAAGGCTAGTAATTGATTAACAGATTTCGTTGAGCCTTTAAATTCTTTCCAGATAAATACTCCCCAAATAGCGGCAATAAGTGGTGCGCCCTGTCCTAGTGCATAAGATACCGCCGGACCAGCTTCGCCTGATGCGATATAGCTGAATGCAGAACCAAGTCCCCATATCGCTCCGCCAAGCATTCCGCATATATGAGTTTTCGTGTTTCCTTTAAAGTATTCGGAGTAGCTGACTTTTTCTCCAACAAAAGGATATTTCATCACTAATGTGTTGAAAACAAAATTGCTTAGCAATACGCCTATTGAGAAAACAAAGATTGCAGAATAAGGAGTCATCATTCCTATAGCGGGTGAATTGAAGTTTTCTACATCCATACCTTTCACTACGAACCTGTAGAATAAGGACATTAGTACGCCGGCTATTAATGCAATGATAATTCCCTTTTTGTTGTTTTTCCTGCTTTCTTCACCCTTTTGCATTTTTCCGGAGGCCACTCCATTACAAATAATGGCAATAACAATGAGAGCTACACCGCCGAATAAAAGCAAAGGATTGCCGGTTGGAATTCCCAAATAATTGACGATTACCCCTAATACCAGTGCAATGCCGACTCCTAAAGGAAAAGCTACAGACATACCAGCTAAGGAGATGGACGCTGAAAGAAGAATGTTTGAAGCATTAAATATTACGCCCCCCAAGATAACCCAGCCGATACTGTCTCCAGATGCTTGTCCCAGATCTTCCAGAAATGAACGTCCGGTATCTCCATGACTACCCATTGTGAAGCCTAGTAAGATGGTGAACAATACCATTCCAATCACATAATCCCAATAAAAAAGTTCATAACGCCAATTTTTGGAAACTAGTTTCTGGGTATTACTCCAAGAACCCCAACAAATCATGGTTACGATGCAGAATATAACTGCCAATAAATAACTGTTTACTGTGAACATACTATTAGTATTTAATTGTTAAACATGAATTCTGTTATTTAAATATATAATCCAGTCCTCCCAATAGCTGAAAGCGTTGGTTTCTTTACATTTTCTTGACCGGAACTCATGTTCCAGGTCTGATTCCTTCAAAAGGATATGAATATTACTGCTAAAACCATATTCTTTTGACTCGGGTAGTACTTCTATCCAGCACCTGGGATATCTTTTATGAGAGTTGACCGCTTTTATAAAATTCAGAGCGTCACTTTCATCACCGATGGTGTTTACACAGACTATGCCGGTAAACAAATTTTCCCTTTGAATGGCTTCTATGCCTTCTTTGATGTTATCTTTCAAAGTGATTAAAGCCCTCATGCGTTGGGAACTTCTGATTTCGGAGAGTTGCTTTTCTATATAAGAGATTGTTGCTGAGAGGTCTGCGTTGGTTTTAACGAAGCAAAGAAGAGCAGGCCATGTTCTATTATCGTCTACCATTTCATGAAATTGATTGACGAGAGTCTGTTGTTGTTGCTCGTTGATTTCTCCCTGTACGTAGATAATAGGATATTCTCTTGTGCTTCCTTGAGCCTGTTCCGGATAATAAACCGTTGCATTGCCCATTTTGATAAATGGTGTCTCATTCAGAAGAAGGCTTCTCTCATTATTTCCTGTCTGGTTCTCATTGAAATATTTGTTTATGAATCTGAACGCTTTTGGTAGTGCTCCATTCCAACAGGTAAAATCATGTCCTCCTGCACGTACTTCCCATTCATGAGGTATCTGTCTTTCCAGTAATAATCGGTGCAGTTCTTCATTACTTTCGCATAAAGTACCTTCTTTATCTCCAATATCCAGCATGATTCCAAATCCTTTTAAATCGGAAGTACGGAGGGTAGAAAGAATGTGGTAGGGTGAATGTTGCTTATAATAACTGGTTAGACGCTGGTTGCCATTCTTTCCTGCTCCTCCGAAAATCCGTCCCCATTGACTGTCCCATTCTTTTTGTGGTTCTTCTTCTATATATTGTTTTTCTGTACGGATAGATGGTGATAACGCAACAACAGAACCAAATAAGTTACGGTTGCGTAGGCTGACGGACAATGCTCCGAATCCTCCCATAGAGAAACCAATGATTGAACGTGCGCTAACATTCTTGCGGGTGCGGTAGTTGTTATCAATATATGGAACCAGTTCTTTAATAAAGAAAGTCTCATAAAGAAAACTGCCATCATAGGTGTCACTGTAATAAGACAAATAGCCGTCAGGAATAACCATAATGAAAGGTTCAACCTCTCCTTTTTTTATCATTTTGTCCATTACACGGGCAACATTGCCATATTCGAGCCAACTGGTATAATCACCTCCTATTCCATGAAACATATACAAAACAGGATATTCTATATCTGAATGTTCATAACCTTCCGGTAGGATAATAGAATAGGAGACTTCTTGCTTTAAAGAGGGACTATAAATATTCATCCCTTCTTTTTCTATGGGAAGTGCCCAAGCTCCATCTATACCTGATAGAGATAGGATTATATATAACAGTATCTTCCTCATATCATTTCTTTATTAACTGTTCACCAATGTAATAACTCATTGAATAAATACCTGTTTGGGCGGACTGTTCACTATCCAGTCCGTTTCTGACACGATATTGTACTGGAACCTCTGCATCCCGCAATCCATTGAATAGAGTAAGCATACTATTGTAATTACTACCTCCGTCTGTTATATCCAAATAATAAATTTTGGCCAGGTTCTCGTCAGAAAGGTTGTTAATACCCGCATCTTCTGCAAAGAAAAAATTGATGGCAGGGGTATTACCTGATGATTGCTTGTATAAGTAATCAGCTTCTGAACCATAGGCTAATCCTAATCTGAAGTCTGCATTACTTTCAGTATGAATCGTTTTCTCTATTGCATCGGTAATAGTTGAAAAACTTATTTCATTTTGAATAACCTCCTTTACATCAAAACCGGCGATTATCATACGTTTGATTTGCATAAGAGAATCTAATGCCACTGCCACCTTCTCTGTTGTAAGATTAACATTACCTTCTCCTTTGCTGTAATAAAGAACTTTGTAAGTTAGTTCGGAATTGTAGTCATCCGGTAACCATAGTTCGATATTGGAATTACCTACTTTTATGTTTTTATTAGTAGCATGTAATTCCTCTGTGAATTTTTTCAGAGTTTCCTGCGGATAGTTTTCTCCTTTGAATGAACGTTCGATAAAAGGCAGTGCCTCTTTCATGGATTCACGCCAATAACTGTCAGTGTGGGCACCGTTCCGTACACGATATTCGTGCTTGATATTTTTGTCCCGTAATAGAGAATGTAATTCACCGTTTCCTGCATATAGTCTTTCTTCATCATCACCGCAGTCTATGTAATACCGTACTGTTTGAAATGTGGAACTTGGTTTATCCTTGAAAAAGTGTAGCGGACATTGGCTTTTATAATAGCTTGTCAGCCTGCCTGTTCCTGTCTGGCCGCTTCCTCCGAAGTTGTTTCCCCATTGAAGATTCCAACCGTCTTGTGACAAAGAGATGTATTGTTCATCTGTATTTAGAGAGGGACTTAATCCTATTGAAACCGAGAATGTTTCAGGATGTTGCGATGCTATACTTAATGCCCCGAAACCTCCCATAGAGAATCCGGCAACAGCTCTTTCCGTCTTACTGGCTGTTGTTCGGAACCGCTTATCAATCAGGGGTACGAGTTCATTAATGAACATATCCATATAGTTGAACTTTCCGTCATAGCGGTTGCAAAAATAAGAGTTGAAACCTTCCGGCATGATGTAGATCAATGGGCGAATACTACCATTGCTGGTTTGCGCATCAGCTATGCTTTGAATATTCAGACCTGAAGGTCCCCATGAACTTTGGTTCCCTCCCCAGCCATGTAGAAGGAAAACTACTCCATATTTACCCGTACTTTCCGATAGATATTCTTGAGGCAGTAATACGGAATATTTGATTTCTTGTCCTAATATTTTGCTGTAAAAACTTTGATCGGGATTATAGCGTTTGGTAAACAGTTCCGGTGTATCGGTCTGTTCGCCTTCGGACGGACTGTTATCATCAGACGAACATGATAACAATCCGTAGGAAAATAATAATAAGGCTAATAATAGGAGTAGTTTTCTATTCATGGCTTCTCTCTTTTATTTATAAGGATTGATTGGCTCTGCCGGTGTGGATGAATAAACCACCATGTCTTTACATTGAACGGCATATTTTTCATTCGGATTAATCCATTTAATAACCAGTTTGTGAGGTCCTTCCTCTAAATCATAATTATAGAAAATGTCATACTTTCTTTTTATGTAGTCATAAGGCATTTCTATGGTTTCTACTTTCTTGCCGTCAATGTAGGCCTCCAGAATGGCGATGTAATTGTCATTACTATCTTTAACATCTTGTCTGATCATCCCCATTAAAACAACTCCCTTGCCATTGAACTCAAATGTTTTTTCTGTACCGAGATCATATTTGATAACTCTTCTTTCAGAAGGATATAAGCCTTCAAAAGAAACTTCCCATGCTACGGTTTTTGGCTTTTGAATCGTGGTATAGTATTTATCTCCTTTTATTTTTCCTCCGTTTGCTTTTAATACATCACTCAATAGTTTGAGATTAATGTCGTATACAGAACTTAAAGAGATATCTGTGTAGGGGAACTTAATATTTTCACATCTTTCGAGTGCCGGTTTCCAGTATTCGGGGATAGCCTTGTAGCCTTGTATGACTCCAAGAATTCCTGCGGCAGTTGCCGGGTTACAGTCGGAGTCTTGTCCGCAACGAGTGGCTATATCCATTGTTTTGAAAAAGTCGCCGTTGCCATATAAAAGTCCCATAACACAGTAAGCCGCGTTGATAGTGGCGTCAATGTTAAATGCATTGAATACCCCTTCCGGGCAGCCAATCTCAAAAGCATGACGGTTTTCTATTTCCAACCAGCATTTACGCCAGTCATCGGGATATTGTTTCCAATATTTAATCACGTCTGTGATGCAACGGTGAAATTTACTTTGTTCGGGTATTGTTTTAAGAGCTTCCGTGACAATTGTATAAATGTCATTATTTACATAAGCCAATGCATACATTGCTCCCATGTATACACCTCCATACCATCCGTCGCCGTAGTTCATGATATGCCCTATCTTGTCCGAAAAATCGGATGCGGTATTTACCATCCCCGGACATATCATTCCAATGAAGTCTGCTTCAATCTGGAAATCAATATCGTCAGCGTGCGGATTATTTTTCCAATGCCCGGATGCCGGCGGCATAATACCATGCAATATGTTATATCTGGCTGCCTGGTTGGCATGCCATAATTTGTAATCAGCGTTTGCAAAGGCTTTGGCAAATGATTCAGCAGGGGCATTTATCCCTTCTTCTTGCATTACTTCCAGAAAGGTAAGATCCATATATACATCATCATACAATCCCGGATCCTCAGCAAAGATGTCTTTACAATAGTCATCATACCAGATTATGGGAATTTTTTCATGAATGATCGCTCCTCTGTATTTAAATTCTGTAGGACCTCCATAGGTGCACCCTATGGTTTGTCCGGCCCATCCTCCTTTAATTTTGTCGAGCAGTACATCTTTACTTATTTCAACTGTTTTCCCATATTCTATTTGTGCCGTTCCCGATATGGAAAAGATAAATAGTAGAATGATGTTAATCAGGATTTTTTTCATCTTAACTTATTTATTAAAGTAAAATCTATCATGTTCTTTTTTCTCTGAATAATACATTATGTCGTTGATGCGAATAATGTAGTCTTTTTTGCGGTTTAACCATTTCATTTTAACGTGGTGTCTTCCTTCCTTCATGAGGTATTTCCAAGCCGGTTCTACTTTGCGGTCTGTATTTCTCATGGGTAAAGTTGCTACATGGTCCAACTCTCCGTCAATCCATATTTCCACTTTAGCAACGTATGGATCATTGGGCTCTGCCAATCCGAAGACCTCGGAACCGATGTGGCGTGTAGATACACGATTGATGTAATCGGGAGTAATACTTCTTGTGCAGCAAATATTGCCCCAGATAACAAACCCATTACCATTGAAATCAAATTCGAACGTATCTGTCAGGAAGCAGTCTTTGCGTTCTCTGTAAAGTGGATAGGTGTTTTCAAAATTTTGTTCTAAAGGAAGTACATCCGCCTTTTTGATTGGAATTTCTATCTCCCCACCAGATACTTTTCCACCTGTTTTGACTATGAGTTGTTTAGCTTGATCGAAACTCATTTGGTATGCTTTTGCCAACGACATATTCGTTCCTTCAAATGTAAAGTCTTCTACTTCTTTCAAAGGGTTTAACCAGAATGAAGGGATTTTATCATACCCATACATGACGCCGAGTACACCGCCGACTGTAGACGGATTACAGTCAGAATCTTGTCCGCAGCGTGTTGCAATATCGACAGAGTTGGTGAAGTCTCCTTTACCGTAAAGCATAGCTAATGCTACGAAAGCGGAATTGAGCTTGGCGTCAATATTAAAGTTTAGAAATACGCCTTTGGGACATCCTACATCGCAGTTCCATTTTTCTTGCAGGAAGTACCAGCAATCTTTCCAGTTGTCCGGGTGCAAAGAATGGAAATTGATTACATCCTGAATACATTGATGGAATGTACTCTCTTCAGGTATAACGGAGATTGCGGTTTTTAGAATCGCTTCAGGACTCTTTTCATAGAAAGCGGAGCTATAAAGAGCTGCTACGAAAGCACCACCATAAAAACCATCACCGCTATTCATAATGTGGCCTACTCTGGAGGCGATATCCAATGCTTCCGGCAGCATTGCCGGAGCCATCAGACCAATGAAGTCTGCTTCGATCTGGAAATCCAGATCGTCTGCATGTGGGTTATTCAACCAATGACCGGAAGCCGGTGGCATGATACCTTGGCGGATATTATATCTACCTGCTTGGTTAGCATGAGCCAAATGATAATCAGCGAATGCAAATCTTTTGGCAAGTTCTTCTTGTGAACAATCCAGGCCAAGTTCGTCAAATGCCTCAACAAACGTGCAATCGTTATAAATATCATCGAATAATCCGGGTTTCTTTTCCCACCAATATTTTACGTAACCTTCCGCCCAGGGGATCGGCTGGTAATCTTGAATATAAGTTCCCGTGAACTTAAACTCTGTAGGTGCTCCGAAAACGACACCAATGGTTTGTCCTGCCCATCCTCCTTTAATCTTATCTAAAAGTTCTTTATCAGATAACTTTAAAGTTTTTACAGGCTGGGCCTGTACGTTGAGAGCAAAAAGCCCTATGATACATATCGTAATTATTTTCCTCATTTTTCTCTTCCTTTATTTCTCGTAAACTCCTAGTTCGGTAATAGATATGAATGATGATACATTCTTTGTGTATTTATGCCAGTGTTCCTGCACTTTTGCATCCATTAGTACGCGTATTCCCTTGGTTTTTACTGCCGGAAATTCCAAAACATATTGTGCAAACGGAGGTTGGAAAAATACAATATCGGTTTCGGGAAGTGCCGGAGTTGATTTGAATTTACCTACGTCATACCAATGTCCGTCATTTCCAAGATATTGAATGTTTAGAGAAGTAAACCATCCTCCGAATTCCTCCAGACAGCCCATATCTAAAACAAGCATATTGATGTTATGCTCTTCTTTCCAACCGTATCCGAAATAGTCTATTTTAGGCAGATTACTTTTGGCCGCTAATGAATAAAATACAGATCCTACGCCATCTTTGACTCCGTCATTAATTACTTCTACATTTGTTGCGTACATCGGTTTTCCAAAGGTAATCCAGCAAGAATCGAGCACCTCTTCGTTCAGTTTACGGATATTTGCGTAAATAGTATCAGCCTTGGAGGCTATATTCTTGGTTTTAACTAATAACTCAAAGTCTTTAGTGATTGAGTTCTTGTTATTTGCGCTTAATTGTAGGGTAATCGGATATTTTCCGGCTTCTGTAGGAGTTCCTGCCAGTTTACCGTTTTGGAATGTAACTCCTGCCGGAAGTTTACCTTTTACCAGTTCCCATTTGAAATCAGCATTTGTTCTGCAGGCAAATGAGTAATCGGTAGGCTGTCCGATTTCCAAGTCCGGATTCGGGCCGATACAGAATTCCATCGGGGGAATGAATTGTGCTTTAGGGTTAACATATACCATATCACCTTTCACTTTTCCTCCTTTAGAGCAAACCAGTTCGATTGCTTTGTTGTAAGTACGTTCAATCATGTCTTCAATGGAAGCATCGGGAATATCAAACCTGGTGATATTGATATACCGGTCGTTGAAGGGTTTTTCCCATCCTTCGATAGGTTTGGTCAAACTTTCGGGAAGAGACTTTGCACCGTACATTACTCCTAGAAGTCCGGAGATGGTGGCTGCCTGATTATCGCAGTCAAATCCCATTGCACAACTTAAATCCAGCGTCCGTTGGAAATCTCCTTCGCCATACAACATAGCCAAAATCCCGCATAATCCGTTCAGATTAGCATTCCAGATTGTTTTTGTCATGGCTGGCTCATCTATGTAATATTTTTTAGCCATGATTTGACGTGCTTTTACCCAATCTTTAGGATATTTGTCATATAAAGCAATCATCTCTTTTACAGCTATCGCATATCTGTCATCAGCAGGCAGTTCTTTCAAGGCTCGTGTAATCAGTTTGCGGATATCCTTGCAGAAAAAAGCGTCAGCGTACATTGCACCATATAGGACAGTGGGAGATACCGCCCACGAATCGCTTGTGATACGGGCCGCCCAATCACTTTTTCCTGCAGCATACGAAATCATTCCCGGTGCTGTATACGCCCATATCTCGTTAATCAATTGAGGGTCGATCTGATACCAGTGCGGATTCAGATTTTCGTCACCTGTGAACGGAGGGGTGAATCCAAGATGCATTAATCCGAGTGCAGCCCTATTGGCTAGCCATACACGGTCACGGATATGATACACCCATCCTTCACGCATATTGGCATAAGTAGGTTCTACGCCATATTTCTCCATTAATAGTAAGTAGATATACTCAACATCAGTATCGTCATCAGAGAATGCACCGTTATACTTCTGCAATTTATCTATATTTTTAGTGTAACCGAATGGAAATCTGGATTCTGGGGCAGGTTCATCTACAAACTTGTTCTCAAAAGGAAGTCCATATATGTTTCCTACCATTTGCCCGATCCAAGCTCCGGCTATTTTGTCTTTTAACTCTGTCTTTGAAATCTTCTGTGCAGAGATAAATAAGATGTTAGTAATTAAAACAAGTAAAAAGATGATTGGTTTTTTCATACTTATCAGGGTTGATTTGTTGGAAGGTACACTTTTCTATGTGAACCTTCCAATTGTGGTTAATAATCTTTGTTTTGAGATAATTTTGGATTTGCATTTAAAATATCCGTAGGAATTGGAAATACATTTCTAAAAGTTTCTGAACTTTGGTCAGGGTGTGCCCAATATTTTTTCAGATATTTTCCGAAACGTATCATATCTTCATGGCGCCATCCTTCCCATGCCAGTTCTCTGCCTCGTTCTGCATAAAGTTCATCAATCGTCAATTGGCTTGTAGTATATGCATCAAGACCTGCTCTTGTACGAATCTTCTTGAAGTCTGCCAGTTGGATGGCCTCACTTGTTCTGTTTTGTCGTACCAAAGCTTCTACATACATTAATACAACATCGGCATAACGGAAGATGGCAAAGTCGTTGTCCATACTAACTGTATATTCTTTTAAAGAACCATCAGTCTGGTAATGCCATTTCCAGCAGCGTGCACCATCGTATGTGCCACGTCCTCCGTTGCTATTGTAATATTTTTCTTCGGAGAAGACAGGAGTATATTCGAAACCAAGATCCTTTCCGCTTAGGTCTACTTGAGGACCGTATAACCAGCTCTGACTTCTGCGAAGATCTTGTTCTGCGTATGTTTGGAAAAAGTCTGGTTGGCAGAGAAAACCCGACCATGGGGCTGCCGGAATATTAAATGTTGCTTGTGATGCAGCTTCCAATGTCAGCGTATGCAGATAGAATGAACTACTGCTACCACTAGTATATACTCTATCATAAAGGATTACAAAGATGTTCTCCTTAGAATCTTCGTTTTTAATGTCAAAGTTAGTAGAATAGGAGTCTTCAATGCTGTAAGCACCTATATCCATAATGTCTTTACAGGCTTTCTCTGCTTTGTCATACATTGGAGTACCGAACCATGCTTCTGCATTCAGATACATTTTCGCAAGAATACAATAAGCGGCAGCTTGTGTGACCCGTCCATAATTAGTATCTGAAGGCTCCCTGTCTAGGAACTCGATATTGTCATTAATTTCTTTTTCCAGATAATTGAAAATATATTCACGACTTTTTTGTTCCGGGTATCCGGTTTCCGTGTAGTCAGTTGTGAAAGGTACGTTTCCCCAACAAGAAATGGCTTGGTAATAGTAGAAAGCACGCAGTATTTTCATTTCGGCTATAATCTTCTCTTTTCCTTCAAACTGGATAGGTGATAGTTCCGTTTCGTAAATAATTTCATTACATGCAGCAATACCATTAAATATCCAGTTCCAGCCCCTTGTTAATAATTTATTTGCAGGTGGAATTTTATTCGTCTGGATTTCTTCATAACGTCCATTACTGTACCAGGAACCACCACAAGCGGGAACAGCACATTCATCAGAAGCTTGTAAAAGTAGCGTCCATAAACTTTGTTCGGAATTGTATCCTTGTAATTTCGTATATGCCCTACCTGCATTGGCTACCAGTTCCTTCTCATTTTTAAAGAAGTCATTCATAGCTACTCCTGTATAAACAGTTTCGCTAAGATCGGTACATCCGTATAATAATATACAGATAACGAAACTTAATATTATATTTGTCTTTTTCATGGTAATCTTATTTTTTAGAATACTATATTAACTCCAAAAGTAAATTCTGTTGTACGCGGATAATAGCTCAAACTTTCCATACCGGGTTCCAGTCCGGAAAGGGCAACTTCTGGGTCGACACCAGAATAACCGGTGATACAGAATATATTCTGTGCAGTAAGAGACAATCTTAGTCTTTTTATCATTTTAGATGTGAAATCCCAAGTATATCCAAAGGTAACATTATCTAGTTTTAAATAAGAAGCATCCTCTATATATTTGGAGGAATATTTATAGGTCGTACTTGTGAAATTCGTTTGAGATAACCAGTTTGATGAGATATTTCTAAGTCCGATGCTGCTTAGATTTTCATATTCCATCGCATAGTTGTTCAGAATTTCTCCGCCGATAGATGCACGCAGTGAGAAACTCAAGTCGAATTTCTTATATCTGAAGGTATTACTCCAGCTAAGAGTGGCATCCGGATAAGCACAGCCAATTTTTTCCCATTGTTCTTCCGGTACGGAACCGTCTGCATTTTGTCCTAGCAATACATCTTTTCCATCTGTATCAGTTCCTAACCATATAGGACCATAGAAAGTACCCAATGACTGTCCTTCTATCAGACGTTGAGTGTAGCAGGCAGCACTTGTAGACCATCCCACTTTGTATGTTCCGTTAGTGAATTCATCATTGGTGAATTTCACCAATTTGTTTTTATTGTGCGAAACGGTAAGTGAGGTATTCCATGTAAAGTCCCTAGTGTTAAAAGGTGTACCGGATATCGTCAGCTCAACTCCTTCATTAGTTACTTTTCCAACATTCGTAAACAAGGTATTATATACATAAGGAGGTGTTGGCACGATGTAGTCATATAGCAAGTTTGATGTAGTCCGTTTGTAATAATCAAAAGTGAACGAGAGGCGGTTGTCAAACATTGTCATATCGACACCAACGTTGAACTCTGCTTTTTTCTCCCATTTTAGATCCGGATTTGCATTACTTGCAGGTTGATAAGTATTGATCCATTGGCCATTGTAATAGAATTTACCGGCTGTAGTCATCATCATCAAAGATTTGTAGTTTGAGAAATCCTGGTTACCGGTAACTCCGTATCCGGCTCTCAATTTTAAATCATCGATCCATTTGACATTCGAGAGGAATTTCTCTTTATTTATACGCCAACCTACGCTGACAGCCGGGAACCATCCCCACTTATTATTGTCACCGAAACGGCTGGAGCCATCACGACGTAGTGAAGCAGACAAAAGATATTTATCATCGTAGTTGTACATAAAACGTCCGAAGAATCCGATATATGTATTATCTTCTTTATTGGACGACATGCTGGCTTTGCCTTCAGTTAGATTCGTTCCTGTTCCGATGTTATGAGTCTGGTTGTCATCGAAGTCGAAACCGGAATTTGTCATGGATGCAGATGTGCTGTAAGTATACTGGTATGTATATCCGAGTAATGCCTGAATGGAATGTTTTCCGAAAATATTCGAGTAATTTAAAGTAGACTCATATTGTGTATCGTTTTCCTGATAGTTTTCAATATAGGCTTGCCCGTTTGTTCCTATTAAACTTGGATAATAATGTGTGTAGTATTCACGTGTCTCATATTGTTCCTTGTCGTATGAAACAAAGTTCTCCCATTTTAATCCTTTTATAGGCAATATGTTTAGAGTAGCACGAATATTTGCACCATAATTATCATTCTTACTTTCCATGTTCCTTTCGTTAATGATCGCTACCGGATTGTAATATTCCATTGCTTTGATACGGCTATATCCTCCGGCATCCGGATCGCTGTCGTCATAAACAGGCTCTGTTGGATTATGGGTAAATGCCTGCATAAAAGCACTTGTAGAGGAAGGGCTGTATTTGCGATGAATGATATTCAGGTTATAATCCAAATCGACCCATTTATCTAATAATGACTGGCGAATATTGGTACGTGCCATTAGCTTTTCGGAGCTATTATGCTTTTGCAAGCCATCGCTCTTTTCATAATTGAAAGAAGTGTGGTGTGAGAACTTCTCGGAACCTCCGGATATAGACAAGTTGTGCTTATGGCTGAACGGAGTTTGTGTAATTTCTTTAAACCAATCGGTATCACTGTCAAAAATATAACTTTCCAATTCTGGGCGATATTCCTTGATAACAGATTTGTATTCGCTTGCCGATAAAGGTTTTGCTCTGCGTGAAACGACTCCCACGGTGAGTTGCCCATCATAAGAAACTTCCGTTTTGCCACTTCTTGCACGTTTAGTTGTGACGATGATTACTCCATTCGTACCTCTTGTTCCATAAATAGCAGCTGCCGAACCATCTTTTAATACGTCAATTGATTCCACTTCCTGAAAATTGATATTTCTGATATCTGCACCTGCCACCCCATCAATAATAATTAATGGACCTTGGCCTGCGGAAAGCGTGTTTGTTCCGCGAAGTAATACTTCGTATTTGGCTGTCGGATCAGCACCGTTCGGGTTGATAATTTGTAATCCTGCCACTTTTCCTTGCAACATTCCCATAGCATTGGTGAATGTTCCAGGATTGAGGTCATCTTTCTTCATGCTGGTAACCGATCCTGTAAGCTCTTTCTTTGTGGTAGAGCCGTAGCCGATTACTACAACGTCATTAAGCACTTTCGAGTCTTCGCGCAGGTGTATTACAAGCTGTGTCTGATTTCCTACTTGTTGTTCAACAGTTGCATAACCTACATAAGATATAACCAATACATCAGAAGGATTCGCTTTTACATTGAAGGTTCCATCAACTCCTGTAATAGAACCATTTGTTGTACCTTTAACAAGGACACTGGCACCGATAATGGGTTCATTTGCTTCATCGAGGACTGTACCTCTTATTGCCTTCTGGGCAATAGCATCATTGCTCATCAAAGAAAATACTATTAACAACATACTTGTCAATAGACCGTGGATTGAACATTGTTTTATCATAATAACAGAATTAAGGATGATTATTGTATTTCTTTTCTCAAAGGTATAGATACTTGTGCTCCCATTCTGGTAACAGAAATAGAAGAGGCTTTACTTGCAAATATAATTGCATCTTTTAGATTTTTGCCCTCAGACAGAGCTACGCACAATCCGCCGCAGAATGTATCTCCGGCAGCGGTTGTGTCTACTGCTTCTACCTTGAAGGCTGGAATGTGGATAAACTCATTGTTTTCATAGGCGAGAGCTCCTTTGGCTCCCATCGTAATAATGACAGTTTTTATGCCTTTCGAACTAATATAACGAATCGCTTCTTTTGCCGATTCATCATCTGTAATGTGCATTCCCGAGATGATTTCAGCCTCTGTGACATTAGGAATAAGAATGTCGACATTGGCTAATAACTCGTCAGGCAGTTGTTGGGTAGGGGCAGGGGCGGGATTTAATATAACGGTAATTCCATCTTTTTTCGCCATTTTGGCTGCATAAGTGACACTCTCGATTGGAGTTTCCAACTGCATGATGACGATGGATGCCTGTTTGATGGCAGGTTCTGCATGCTGTATGTCATCAATAGATAAAGTCCCGTTGGCTCCGGAAGCAACAACAATACAGTTTTCCCCTTTTTTGTCGACATTGATAAGAGCTACTCCTGACGGTTCCTGCGGGGTAATTCCTACATAAGTAGTGTCGATCTTTTCTTTGTGAAACATTTCCAAGGTTTCATTTCCAAAAATGTCATTCCCTATTTTACATATGAAAGTGACATCTCCTCCTAGTCTTGCAGCAGCTACGGCTTGGTTAGCTCCTTTGCCGCCATGATTCATTAAGAAGTTTCCTCCCAGAATTGTTTCTCCTGGTTTTGGTAGACGGTCTGATTTGATAACCATGTCCGTATTACTACTACCTATCACTACGATTTTCTTCTTTGTGTCCATATAATGAGTATTAAGTATTAAGGCGAATTGAATCGTAAACGATGCGCAATCGTTTGTGCAAATATAGAAATTTTTTTCAAAACAAAATATTTTTCTTGCTTTTTTCTCAAATAAAATGTTATTTTCGCAAAAAACAGCCAGTAATGAAGAAAACTCTGATTGATGTATCAAAGAAAACTGGGTACTCTATCTCTACGATTTCCAGAGTGTTAAATGGGAAATCAGAGAAATATAGGATCAGCCAGTCTGCTAAGGAGGTTATTTTGCAGTCCGTTAAAGAATTGAACTATCAGCCTGATATAGTTGCGCAAAGTTTGCGCAATAACACGACATATACTATAGGCCTTCTTGTACCACACATAGATAATCCTTTTTTTGCCAATATAGCAAGTGTTGTCATCCGTGAAGCACAACGTTATAATTATACTGTCATGCTTATCGATACCCTGGAAGATCCTGTTCAGGAAAATAAAGCTATCGATTCGCTTCTATCGCGTAAAATAGACGGCATTATTTTGGTTCCAACCGGTGAAAACCCTTCTAAACTCGAGGAAATTAGTACTAGAACTCCGATTGTGCTAATTGACCGCTATTTTGAGAAGCATAATTTGCCATACGTAGCTACTGATAATTATATAGGAGCTTATCAGGCAACGAAATTATTATTAGAATCGGGGCATAGTAAGATTCTCTGTATTCAGGGGCCGGATATTTCTATAACAACTAAGGAACGTGTGCGCGGGTATCTTGATGCGCTTCGCGAAGCTGGTTATCAGGATAACGCAATGATAAGAGGAAATGAGTTCTCGATTCAGAATGGTTATATTGAGACTAAGTTGGCTCTGAACTCTACTACAAAACCTACTGCTATATTTGCGTTAAGTAGTACAATTCTTTTGGGAGCCGTCAAAGCATTAAATGAGCATAAAGTGAGAATTCCTCAAGATATGTCTATTATTTCGTTTGATGATAACTTATATCTGGACTATTTGAACCCTCCTATTACTCGTATTGCACAATCATTGGAGAATATTGGCATTATTGCTGTAAAAATGTTGATGCAGAAGATTTTGGAAGAAACTGAACTACATTCGGAGATTCTTTTGAAACCTAATATTATAAAACGGGATTCGATAAAGGTGTTAACTGATAGAAAGTAGTATTTTATATAATAGAAAAAATCGGGTTTGAACAATGTCAAGCCCGATTTTTACATATTAACACCGTTTCTTATGCTGCCGGATCCGGTGCTTCACCACTGTCTTCATTTCCACCTTCTCCGTTGCCTCCATTTCCATTGTCAGGCGTACTTGACACCATTGCCTTTTGAACCAACTATATGAATTTATAAGTATTAAGAGTTTTGGGCTCAGTTGTAATTCTTGGGGATTGGGGGGGATTTGATTCAGGGCAATCACATCCCTAAAAATTGATTCATTCCTGCACGGTTTTGAATCAATTGCCACTAATGATTTCATTAGTTACTTTTAGGTAATTACTTCCCTATTAATATGTATTTCATAGC
>NZ_CP083673.1:3092711-3204191 GCF_025914115.1 Bacteroides sp. DH3716P
TGCTAACTCGTTACCACTGTTTCTCAAATACTCAGTTAAATGTTTATTCTTCAAACGGTTATATTAAACCGTTGAAAATCTAAAATAGTTTCATCATATTTATTTTTTAATTTTCCAATAGAAACTTTTGATTGAACAGAAAGAATAGCATAAGAGGAAGTATTCGCTTTCGGTTATGGGATACTGAACAACACGTCTGTTGTACTGAGGAATCATCAATTTCAAGATATCATTTTGATGTCTTGAAAGCAAAAGTATATAATTATATTAAGTCGGAGTATAGTTTCTATAGGAAAATTTCACATTTTCATCTATAACGCAAACAATCAACAAGTTACAAACGACTAGTCAGGAACAAAGAATTAAACTCTCACATTATTATATTAAGAGCCTGCTAATTTCAGAAAGAATATCCCACTTCTATTCCGGCAATGTGTCTGCCTTGCGAAGATGCATATTGATAACAATAGAATGCATCCAACGACCAACGTTTGGCCAAAGCTATTTCTACTCCGGGACGATAACGCATACGATCGGCTCTCCAAAAAGAAACGTCATCCAAACTCTGATAGATTTCAACAGAGAAATAGGGAGAAACAATTCCTTTTGTAGGAGCATAAGATAATTTCAAGCGGGAACGCAAACGAGTTTCAGAGTTGCCACGATCAAAAGTCTGCTGAAATCTTTCCCTTACAGCTACTTTCAACCATTGATAACGAAAACTGACAGTAGCAGTTATATGATAGCGATGCCTGAACTTCCAGTCCGAGTCACCCAAATTCCGAAGATGGGTTTCATAGCCAACCCCCAGATTCAAAAATGAATAGGGTCGGTAACTTCCGCCAACAGTCAGCCCCCAACGATCCAATTTACTCACATCATCTTTCATGCGCAATTCCAAATCACCTGAAACTGAAAACCGGGAATCTATCTTATGGTTTACCTTGAATTTAGTCCATGTATTAAAATCGTCACTTTGTGCCCATGCAGAAAATGATATTCCAAACAACAGCACAAATAATAGCCAAGTCTTAGTATTTAATATTATTCTACTCATTGATTTTCGGGTTAAAGTTACAAAGATAACAAATTATCTCCGGCAAAGAAAAAGCATGATACTGAAATAATACTGAAAAACTGTTTGCGTTTCATTAAAAGGAACATGTTGTTTCTCGGTGTGAAACAGGTCGTTCCTTTAAAAGAAACGACCCGTTGGTTTAAAAGGGAAAAGTCCCTTTTTATAAAGCATTGTTATTCAAATCATTACTTCGGCTTCACATTCCACACCAATAAAGCGAAAAATACAGACAATAAAGCCGCTCCTATCCAAAACCAATTGATATAAGTGAAATCATAAACATCGACTCCATTCTGAACCGTCTTTTGCCCCTCTATCAGAACACCACTCATTACATCCTGTAATCCGGCCCCAATATAACTGGCAATGCCGACTACCCCCAATGCTGCTCCCGACGCATTGCGAGGAGCAATATCGACTGCCATCAGGCCACCTAAAAAACAAATGAGAACTCCGATACCCAAACCGAAAAGAACCATGGCCAACACATCTATCCAAAAGTGTACACCGGGAACCAACAAGAACAGGCTAAGTGCAAGAACATTCATCAATCCGAAAATCAGGGCGGGAACATTTCGACGACCGCCAAATAACTTGTCAGAAATAACACCCGAAAATATGGTACCTACGATACCACAGACTGGACAAATGGAAATAATGAAGCTGGCATCCAACGTGGAATATCCTTTTTGCGCTTCTAGATAAAAAACACCCCAGCTATTGATAGCATAGCGACTGATATACATAAAAGCACTCGAAAGAGCCAGTATCCAGATGGCAGGCATCATCAATACCTGGCGTTGGGCTTTATTAAAGTCTGTCGTTTCCACCACACTCATCTCCTCTTTCTGTTTGGGAGCATTTACAGGAGGAAAGCCCTGACTCTCGGGAGTGTCATGGAAGAACTTCCACACAATTAAAGCACCAAGCAAACCAACAATACCGGCACCGAAGAAACCGTATCTCCACCCCAATACACTAACGATAGACGCAACAATTAGGAAGGTCAACGCCTCACCGATATTGTGGCTGGCAGACCAAAATCCGTAATAGGAACCTCGTTCTTTGTCCGTGAACCAACGGGAAAGTCCCACTACACAAGAAGCAGCACCCATAGACTGAAACCAGCCACTAATCCCCCAAAGGAGAGCAAACAGAATAAAAGAATGGGTAAAACCCAGGCACAGGTTCACTAAAGCAGTTACCAGTAAACCGGTAGTCATAAAGCGGTTGATATTGCTACGGTCGGCCAGAAAACCATTCGTAAATTTTCCAAGGGCGTAAGTAAAGAACAATACCGAACCGATAATTCCCAGTTCTGTTTCGGAGAAAATTCCTTCATCTACGATGGGCTTCTTCACGACATTCAGGCTAAGACGACAAACATAGTACATGCCGTAACCGAAAGTGGCTGAAAGAAAAGTAAACCATTTCAGGTATTTCAGACGACGGGCATCGGAATGAAGATGTTGTGAGCCGGATGAAGACAAAGCTTCCCCGTTACAAGGTCTCGGTGAAGAGACCTTGTAAAAGTTTATAAGTTGTTTCAACATGAAAAAGTCTATTTAGTCGTGAAGTTTCTTTTTGCGCAGATACTCCAATAAGAGGGCAGGACGGTCAGTTTGAATTAATTTGGCTCCCTGATTAATGATCCATCCCCAGCTTTCATCCGGTTGATGAAGTTCTACTGCACGGTCGTCATCATGACCACCACATAATTCGGGCCAAAGAGAGTTTATAAACAACTTAGAACCCGTATCACGCACTTTTTTTATCAGGTTAAGCACCTCAGGACTATCATTATCAAACACTAACTCATAAGCAGCAGGCTTCATGTGAGTCTTGTAACTGTCAATAATAGCTTCGGCTCCTTTTTTATGCAACTGTACAATAGGCATAAAAATCACTTTATCCAATACAGCACCGTTTTCGGCTTTCACTTGTTCATAAGGAAGGCCGGCTTTGATAACACACTGGTCAACCGTTCCCGTCTTTTCGAGTACAATATAAGCTTCCTGAAAATAATCATACCCCTTATCAATATTTACCATGATCTTACCTTTGCAGAGCAACATCACTTCTTCCAATGTAGGAATCTGATGTCTTGTCTTACAAGCTACTCCATTTTTAAGACGCATTGCTTTCAATTCGGCCAATGTATAATCTTCCACCAGTCCTTTTCCAGACATGGTACGATTGATCGTTTTATCATGCATCACTACTAAATGTCCGTCTTTGGTTCGTTTCAAATCGATCTCCACCATATCGACACCCATATCAATGCAATTCTGTATACCTTGCAATGAGTTTTCCGGGGCATTACGCCAGTCAGCCCGGTGGGATACAACCAATATTTTATCTGGATGATTTCCCAGCAGATTTTCTCTGATTTCAGCTATTCTATTTTGAGCAACAGCCAGTTGCACCAAACACAGAAGAAGTATGAAGTTACATATCCGTTTCATAAGTTCAAGCATTAAGAATTTTAGTTCAGTTTATTGTTTTTCCAGACTAGTTTTTCTCCCCACATTGGTACATAAGTCTGTTCACAGTTAATCTTCGAAGCCCGTTCGAGTGCCATATCCAATGACCATCTTGATTCATCAACACCTGCATGAGCCAGTTCCAAGATATGTGATAACAAGACATAATCGGGCTCCACCTGTCCCGCACCTGAACCCAGAATATTATTTTCGGTCAGAGCATTGGGAGCATAACGCGGTATCAAAACATTCACATGAGAAGCCAGATTCGTATATTGTTCCGGTTTATAGTTAGAGTCTCCTACATGCATAAAAACGAAATTACCGGTATCTTCCCCACAATCGATCGAAAACACAGTCACAAAATTAGATAACCCGGCATTGTTATGGTCAGTGATACAGGTTTTAATCTTGAATTTTCCAATTTCATAATCTTTATCCCCCTTTGCAGTATAAGGATATGTCGCGTCTTTCAAATAGTTGGATAACACCGGTTTACCTAAATCAAACATAGCCTGGATAAGATCATTACTATAATGATCGGAGTGCTTGTGTGTAACACAGAGAAAATCAATATAAGGTGCCAGCTCTTTCGCCCAACGATGAGAAATGTCAATAGCAAAACATCCTGACGGAGTTTTTACCACATACCCCATATTATAGAGTAACCAGATCGCTGCCGTACCATTTTCTACTTTTGAGTTTTTAATTCCATCCATCACACGATCAAATGCACTCCGATAAAAATAGATAATCGGATCACACTTTTCCATACTCGTACTCGCCTGATCGAAGCCATTCAGATAACTGACGAAATAATCATCTTTACACTTATCCGCATATCCCTGGATCTTGGTCAAAGTAGTGGTACGTCCGGTATTGACAATCAAAGGAGAAGAACTCCACAACTGTTCCGCAGTGGCATCTACTTCCTCTGCCAATTGTGTAAGAATTTCTTCATAACCTGTTTCGGTACTGTTGTTGTCATCATCATCACAAGCAACAAAACCTATTACCAAAAGGCAAAACAGTAAATATTGTATTTTTCTTATTATATCCATCTTATTTCTGATTTTTATAGTCATTAATTATTTTATTGAAAGTCTCAACCACCCGTTCCGGTGTCGGACGCGTATTGTCGTTTTCATGGTCTTTGGTAGCTTCATACATGAAAACCCCTTCATAGCCGATTCCTTCGAGTGCATGCATTAACTTTCCCCATTGAATGTCACCTTGTGTAGGAAGCCAATGACACTCGTTGACAAAATCAAAGTCCGAAGCGTGTATAGTACCTATACGTTCACCAACAGTTTCTACAAAATGCCCTGTCGTCCCTTTAGTATAATGATTGGTATCAAAACAAACCTTCACACCCGGAGTATCTTTGATTATTTCCAAAAGCTCTTCAGGAGTATTACCCAGACAAGTTCTCGGCAGATTTTCGATGCACAACTGTGCTCCTATTTGATCCGCATATTTTTTCAGATAAGCGATAGACCTGGAAGCATTAGTTATTCTTTGTGCCCGAATACTGTCAGCAATAGGCTCGGAACTAGGATGCAGTACCAAACATTTCGGCTGAAACTGAGCGCACTGTCCAATCATCTCCGCCATAAAATCTACATTTTCTTTCCTTTTCTTTTCATCCAGCACCGATATATCCAACGTGCGTGAGAAAGGAAGATGTATAGACCAGACCTTGATACCGGCACTATCAATTTTTGCTTTCATATCCCGGATACGAGGAACAACTTCATCTGCCGGAACTCCTCTATAACACTGGTTAAATGCTACTTCCACATACTCTACCCCCACAGACCGGGCTTGAGAAAAGTCTGTGGAAGCAGGTACTTTCCACAAAGCTGTAGTCGTACCTACTTTATATTTCTGTGCATATAAACCCATTGTCATCGCCATAAATAAGATAAAAACAGGAACTCTCATTATCGCTTACTTTTGACGGTTTGTACCTTGAATATCACCACCACGAATACTCCAGGAGTCTGTTGCTAATGTCTTATTGACAGCAAAAGCCTTTATCGAACCGATATTATTAGATCCGATCGTTCCGCAATAAAGCCGTCTGTCCGGACCAATGCTAACAGCTGCCATGACCTGTTGTCCCACAGTCTCTTCAAAAACAATGTTTCCATTAGTGATGTCAAGTCCCAGCACTTTGTTATTCGATTGGGTACCTATATAAAGAATACCATCCGTACTCAAAGCACCTCCACTGTAGTTCAAATTGTTACCCACATTTTTCTCCCAGATTTTAGATCCGCTGGCATTTACTGCATGAACAGTCTGCGATCCTTTTTCAGTAAAATAGACATTGCCATTTTTATCAGCAATCGGGAAATAAGCATCTCCTTTTGTAGTCGGATACGTCCATTTCTTTGTTCCGTTTGTCATATCAACAGCAACGAGTCCTCCGTTTTTCAAAGTCGCATAAAGTACCTGATCCTTCAAAGCAAACGTAGCCTGTTCTGTCACATTCACTTCTTCCAATTTCCAATTCTGCTCTTTATTCGATTTAAAAGAATAAATGGCTGCACTTGTACCTGCATAAACATTTCCGGCTTTATCAATAGCCACAGCACTACCGGTTGCTCCGTCAAGCGATTGTTGCCATTTAATAGCACCACTGGATGCATCCAGCGCATACAACGTACTCTTATTGGTGAGACAGTAAAGAACACCATCGGCCGACAATGCAGGGAAAGCTCCTATCGCAGCATCCAATTTTACTGCCCACTTTTGAGTTCCGTTCGGATTAATAGCATATACATTATTAATAGTGGCATTTCTTACACACTGATAGATTGTACCATCAGGAGCCACCAACGCACCTCCGCCATAAGTTATCTGACTGATAGCAAACACCCACTTGAATTCACCGCTCACTACGTCAATAGCAAATAAATGACCCGCAGGAGTAGATGTCGGGATATACATTGTTTTTCCATCCGGAGAGAACACCGGATTGGAGGTCTTTACATATCCGGTAAGTCCACCGAAGTTCAAATCGACAGAATTCCATTTATAATTGCCGACCGTGACAGTCAGACTGCCCGACTCGGTGGTATTATTAACATAAGTCACCGTTACAGCCACTGTATAAGTACCGGTAGTAGTAAAAGCATGCACCGGATTGTTTTCTCCCGATGTCGTACCATCACCAAAATCCCAACTTACCGATTTCACTTCACCAGCCATGAAATACATATCGTTATAAGCAAAGGTAGAAGGCTCCCACACAACCAGTTCCGTACTAGCGAGAATAGGATAGATCAATCCGGGAGTAGCAGAAGTTTCCACCGCAATAGAATTGCCTGTAGGATAAACACAGACTACATTGAATGTATATTCCTGATCGTTAGTCAAACCATCAACGATGTATTCTTCCAATGAAGTATCATCCAGATTGATAATCTGATTACCGGGATTCACGGTAACCTGATAGCGAGTGAAACGTTCACTCGCAGGTTTCGTCCATCTCAAACGCACTCTTTCATTGCCGGCTGCTGCCGTCAGATCAGAAATCGGATATCTTGCATTCTTCGGTGTACAGGCAGCAGTAGTTTTACTGGCCAATCCTCCCGCATAACGAGGTTGCACAGAAAAAGTGTAAGCAACATCGTTCACCAGATTATTGATAGTGGCAGTCATTGTTTTTGCATCCACAGTCATCTCGCCTCCTTCCGCTTCTGATGATCCGGAAGTCCAAAGAATCAAATATTCATTCGGACGGGCATTCTCGTATGCTTCCCAGGAAAGAGTCACATTCATATCTCCGGCTGTTGCCGTTAGTGACTTCAGTTCATATAAATCGAAACTTGCCTTTGGCAGATCTTCTTCACAAGCAGTAAAGACTACCGTGAAAATAAACAACAAGCTATATAGTATTTTTTTCATCGTTTGATTTCTTTTAGTTTAATCCTATTAATATCCCGTATTCTGCCACAACAGTTCTGTATTGTTTATTCTTTCCAACTCCGTTTTTGGAATAGGATACAGGTATTGATAGTCCTGAATAATATGTCCTTCTGCTTTCATAGCCTCCTTAGCACCTCCCATACGTACCAAATCGAACCAACGCTGTCCCTCATAAGGAAACTCCTGCTGACGTTCCAACATAATCGCTTTACGGAAGCTATCCTGATCGGGAAGCTCTGTTATCTGAAGCGGAGACAATCCGGCACGAGTATGCACAGCATTCAAAGCAACCATAGCTTCTGAATTCTGCAAATTACTATAACTGATTTCATTCAAAGCTTCGGCGTACATTAACAGCACATCGGCATAACGGAGAATAATCTGGTCATTACCGACTGTATTATAGGTCGCACTTTTGACATCTTTAAATTTATTCATCACGCATACTTTATCTTCCACCTTTACATAGGTAATCAGATTCTTGCGCTTATCCCCATCTTTGTAGCACTCTTTCAGAGACTTTGTCTGATTGGTATCATCAGTCAGATTAATAATAGAGAACCAATATCCATGTCCTTCTCCTTCAACATCTTTATTAAAGCGAACAGCAAAAATAATCTCATCATTCATTTTATTGTTCACGTCAAACACTTGTTCGGGAGTAGTCATTAAAGAATACCGACCCACTAGTTGAGATAGCACATTGCGAGCCTCCGTCCATTTATGGAAAGTCAGGTAAATCTTGCCGAGCAATGCCATTGCAGCACCGGAAGTCACTCGTCCCATATCGGCACTTGTATAAGAAGACGGCAACATATTTTCATTAATAACCTGATTCAAATCACCGACAAGAAAATCATAAACCTGTTGATCGGAACTGCGCCCGATTTTAAGAGCTTCAGCCACCGTCACCACTTTATTAGTCATCGGTATCCCTCCCCATAAACGATACATATTAAAATAAGTAAGGGCACGGATAAAAAGAGCTTCGCCTTTATATTGTTTTTTCAGAGTTGCGTCGAAGTTGGCCTCATCAATTCTATCTAATACAAGATTGCAACGATAGACTCCATTATTAAAGTTTGCCCAGGCATCTTCCAAAATTCCATTAGAGGCTTTATCTGCAAACTGATCGATATCATAACGGTCTTGTGTTCCGGCAGTGGGCGCACTCAATGTCAAATTATCACTCCGATATTCGCAACACTCTGTAAAATAGGAAACTTGTGTCTGCAATTTGGAGTAACATCCTATCACAGCTACATTAAAATCTTCCGCTGTCTTATATACCTTGTCGGTAGGCACACTGCTACTCGGTTCCAAATCGAAGAAACTATCTGTACAAGCAACTGATAACAAGGCAGTTGATAGGAATAGTATTAGTTTATATTTTTTCATATAACGTGTATTTTAAAGGATGATTAAAGTGTTATGTTTAGCCCAAACAAGAATGTTTTAGCTAATGGATAAGTTCCATAATCCTCACCCGGTGAAAGAGAATTACTCGGACGTGCATTTACTTCCGGATTATATCCGCTATAATTAGTCGAAGTCCATAAATTTTGTCCGGAAACGTAAACTCTTAATTTTTCCACGAAAAAGCGTTGAGTCAGGTTCTTCGGTAAGGTATATCCTAGTGTCACATTCTGCAGTCGCAGATAAGAACCATCTTCCAGATGCCAGGTTGAAGTACGACCATTATACCCCTTTGACTTACGGTTGGCACGATTCACCTGACCGTTTCCCGGATCTTCCGGACTTTTCCAACGATTCAAGGCTATAGTGGTGCCATTGGTATTACCTTCCAGATTATCAATGTAACGACGATTCAGATTCAGAATCTCATTACCATATACTCCTTGAAAATTAAAATCAAGGTCAAACCCCTTAAACCAGACTTTACCACCAAACCCATAGGTAAAATCGGGCATATAGTTACCCACGATTGTACGATCTTTATCCAAATCCATCACTCCATCCCCGTCTACATCCACAAAGCGGAAATCTCCCGGCTGGGTATTGCTGAAATGAGGATACTTTTTTAATTCTTCTTCATTGGAGAAAATTCCATCCTGCACCAACAGATAATAACATCCGATGGGTTCACCGACTTTCGTTATGTAATAAGCATGATCTACGCTACCGGTAGATATGATAGGAGCATTACCCGGACCGAGTGCCTTCACTTCGTTCGTATTAGTGGCATAATTAGCATTAAACGAATAACCGAAATCTTTAGTTATATTCTTCTGTGAGGTCAAAGCAACTTCCCATCCCCTATTATTCACTTTACCGATATTCATCAATGCAGTGCTATATCCGGTCAGGTGGGGAACTGGTACATTCAACAACATATTAGAGGTATTGGTATTATAATAATCCACAGTTAATCCCAGCAATCCTTTGAACATCTGCAAATCAACACCCACATTCACCATCGCATTCTTTTCCCAACTCAAATCTTCATTCTTTATGGTACTTGGCTTATAACCATTCACCAATTGTCCGTTACCTGTGCCAAGCACATAATTATCCAAAGCCATCAGAGACAAATGATCATAATTGCCAATCTGGAAGTTACCGGTCACTCCATAACTCGCTCTTAACTTCAAATCATCAACAAACGACAGACACTTAGCCTTCATAAAGAAGTCTTCTCCGCTTATTCTCCACGCCAAAGAAGCTGAAGGAAAATATCCCCACCGATTATTCTTGCCAAAACGGGAAGAACCGTCTGCACGAATAGCTGCCGAAGCCATATATTTACCTTTATAGCTATACTGCATACGCGCCAGATAAGAAGCAATCGTCCATTGGGTTTTATCAGATGCACCTTTCGTCACCGTACCTCCGGAAATTGTTTGTATATAGTCGTTCGGGAAATCGGTCGCCGTCACATTATCTCCTTTATATGTCTCTTTTTGAGCCGACTGTACTAAGACCACATTGATGGAATGAGCATCTTTAATCGTTGTGTTATAATTGATTTTATTCTCCACCAACCAGTTGAAATAAAAACCTGATGAACTGTAGGCTGTCGGATTTGACTTTACATCATAATACTTTTGTCCCAATAAAGGAAGTTCCGAAGAACGATATTGGTCATTATGCGAACCATAATAATCGCCACCAAAAGAAATGTTATAAGTAAGCCCCTTATACAACTCCAATTCAGCAAAAACTTTTCCGACAATCGCCATACGGTCTACAACATCCGATTGTAAGTTTGCCATGGCTACCGGGTTCAATACGGCATTATGCTGATAGTCATTTCCAATTCTCCAATAGCCGTTTCCCTGATAATTATAGCTGCCATCCGCATTATACACCGGCCATACCGGAGGCATCATCAATGCCGATTGCACAATACCATTAGATCCGGAAGCATCTACCCGATTGGAAGTAGAATAGGAAGGCGAGAAATTCAGACCAAATTTCAGTCTTTTATATTTCCCGTCCAAATTCATACGCATACTATATTTCTTAAAGTCGGAATTAATTATAATACCCTCTTTATCATAATAGTTGGCAGAAATGAAATAGCCGACTGTTTTTCCTCTGCCGGAAATAGAAACATTGTGGCTGGTAGTAGCAGCAGTACGAAAAATAGCATCTTGCCAATCCGTATCCGTCAACCCCTTATCACCATTCAGATAGGGAAAGAGTTCGGTAGGAATACGTTCCCATGAGTTCGGGCGCATTCCGTTCGGGTCATCCGGTGACCCTCCGGGATTAGCATCCAGATAAGCGTTGTCATGACCATCCTTTGCAAATTCGGCAAACTGATATGCATTCATCATTGAAAGTTTCTTCGAAACACTCTGGATGCCATAATATCCATCATACTGCACTTTCATCTTTTCCGATTGTCCCTGCTTGGTCGTGATAATAATGACACCGTTGGAACCGCGACTACCATAAATAGCTGCCGACGAAGCATCTTTCAAAACTTCCACAGATTCGACATCATTATTATTCAGATTGGCAAATCCACGTTCTACCGGCACGCCATCAATAATATAAAGAGGATCACTACCGGCATTAACCGTACTGATACCACGAACACGGATACTTACACTTCCCTCCGGATCACCACTTGGCTGTGTAACCTGTACCCCCGGCATCTTACCCGCCAACGCCTGACGAAAGTCTGAAGCAGAAACGTCCGCAATTTGTTCAGCTTTCACGGAAGAAATAGAAGTAGAGACGTCTCTTTTCCTCTGAACTCCATATCCCACCACTACTACCTCATCAATCATCTTACTATCTTCTACCAACGTGATTTTCGCCGTATTTTTATCCTTTGCAGAGATATTTACCGTTTTATATCCAATATAAGAGATGGTCAATGTTGCAGACTCCGGTACATTCATGATTGAGTAACGTCCGTCGATATCGGTAATCGTACCACTACCCTCTCCCTTAATCTGCACACTGGCACCAATCACCGGTTCTCCTTTATCATCTGCAACAATACCTTGTATAGTACGTGTACGTTGAACAGTTTCTTCTTTCTTAAGCGGCTGTTTGCTAACAGCAATTGTATGATCGGTCCTATTGAAATAAAGCTTGGCCTGGGAAGTAATTTCTCCCAGAATCTGTTTTAATGAAGCATTTTTAATGTCGAAAGAAACTCTCGGAGCCTTGTTCACCGTCTCCTGATCATAGAGAAACTTAAAATTAGTCTGTTTGCTGATTTTATTGAAAACACTCTCTACCGGCTCGTTTTGCACACGAAGCGTAATATCATGCTCTTTCAATGTCTGAGCAGCAGCCGGAGCTATTAAAATGAAGGTGAATAGTAAAAAAGCTAAAAACGAACAGCTATTTTTACTTATCCCTTTACAAATAAGAAGATTATTCATAAATTTGTGCGTTTTAGTAATTGACTAAAGTTATTAAAAACAAGCAATGCGCGATACGTTATTCATTTGGGTCGAAGCTTATGAATATCCGTCCGGATTGCGGATAGAGGCATTCCTTTGGAGTGCTTCTATCATTTTGGGGAGGTTCATGAAGGAGCTGTTTTCATCTATTATTTTTTAAAAGGTTAAACATTATCTATTATTCATCTCATTCTTTATAAAGAAGCACATGGATGCCCTCTTTCTTATATTTGATATCACCGCTGATAAATTCAATGGATTTAAGTACCGCTTCCAAACTCTTGTTATCATGTTCGCCGGTAATCAAGTTGTTGAAATCCTGACCGGAAGCAAAAGTAATCCGGCAATTATATACCCGTTCCAGTTCCTTTGCCACATCGCGGATAGGTGTACTGTAAAAACGTAACCCGCCTTTCATCCAGACAGCCACTCCCCTATCCTCCGTTTTCTTACTATATTCTCCGGAAACAGTATTGATAAGCACCTGTTCTTTAGCAGTCAGCCTCATCATCGCTTCCGGTAAATCAACCTGTACCTTACCACTCTCCACACTCACAGACACTATTTCATCTGTTGAATAGGATTTTACATCAAATCGGGTACCTAACACCTGAACATCCAGCCGCTTCGTCCTCACAATAAATGGCATCTTTTCATTGCGGGCAACACGGAAATATCCCTCACCTTCAAGTTCCACTTCACGGAGATCTCCAACAAAACGATCCGGATAACGCACTTGCGAACAAGAGTTCAGAACCAAAAGAGTTCCGTCCGGCAAAGTCACTTGTCTTTTCTCACCAAAGGAAGTGGTGATTTCAGCCAGTGTGACCTGTTGTGCATTCATATACCGGAAAAAGTTGACACTCCCTATGATAATGGCTATTACAGCCGCTGTACTGACTGCCACCACAGAAGCCCGGCGGAACCATGTACGTTTTTTGTGTTCAATACGCTTCAGTAATTGGCGTGCCTCTCTCTTATATTTTTCCCGCTCCAAATCATTATCAGGTTGCAGGTTCCCGGATTCTTCCCAAACCTCTGCTGCCAGTTCGTCCAATATATCTTGGTTTTCTGAATCCTTAATACTTTGCAACAACTGTGAAGCATCATCCCGGGTATAAAGATCATCCAGATAGCGATGCAATTTATCTTTTTCTGTTTTAGTATCTTTCATCATATATTCAAAATAAGGATATTAATTTCCTTCCCTTTGTATAAGTAATACACAAAAGTAAGAAAGAGCTAGGGTGTGATTAACATTTATTATAAATTCAAGCACAATAGAATCAAAAGTACATCGGCTGATGTACTTGAATATTTAGTCAAATAGGAACGAATCACTTTTAGAGAAAGAGAAATATGTTCTTGCACTGTATGAACTGAAACGCCCAATGCTTCGGCTATTTCTTTATGAGACATCTGTAGTTCACGGCTCATTTTAAATACCTCACGCTGGCGGGGCGTTAATTGCTCCAATGCACGGGCAATAATCTCTTTCAAATCATTGAGCAGAATATGATTATTCGTTTCGTTCGTTGAATCGATCGCTTGAGAAAGAATCTGCTCTTTCAGCTGATCTTCATTAGCCATATCCCGCAACTGATTCAAAATACGATTACGCACAATAGTATAAAGATAGGAAGAAAAAGAGGCTTCGGGATTGATGAAACGACGGGTTTGCCAAACTACCGTAAACGCATCCTGAAATATATCCTCCGCAAATTCATGCGACTTGACGAATTTCAGGGCGAAGTAGAGCAAACGATTCTTATAAGCGGCATAAAGTTCGCAAAAGGCCTCTTCATCTCCGTCTATCAGACGGAGAACCACTTCCCGTTCATCCATTAGAGTGTCTGTTGCGTACATACTTTCTTTATTTTTGGCCACAAAGGTATTGTTATGATGTTACAAACGTATGTATTTTTTCTGAAATAAAAAAATAAAGCTCCCTTCTTATTAAATCTCCCGTTAAGAACTTTATCTACCTTTCCATTGTTATTAGTAATAGTAAAGTGCAAATAAGACGCACACCAAAGTTCTATTAAAAAAGAAAGGAAGATTATGAAAAAAGTAATCGACAGAGCTTCATCAAGAGGCTATTTCAATCACGGCTGGCTCAAGACCCATCACACATTCAGTTTTGCCAACTATTATAATCCGGAAAGAATTCATTTCGGAGCATTACGAGTGCTGAACGATGACAGTGTAGACCCGTCTATGGGATTCGATACACATCCGCATAAAAATATGGAAGTGATTTCCATCCCCCTAAAAGGATACCTGAAACATGGTGACAGTGTACAAAACACAAAAACCATCACTCCGGGTGATATTCAGGTTATGAGTACAGGCAGCGGCATTTATCACAGTGAATACAATGGCAGTGATAAAGAACAACTGGAATTCCTGCAGATATGGGTATTTCCACGAGTTGAAAACACCAAACCGGAGTATAACAACTTCGATATTCGTCCGCTCCTGAAACCAAATGAACTGGTGCTAATCCTGTCTCCGAACGGGAAGACTCCAGCTTCTATCAAACAAGATGCATGGTTCTCTATGGGAAGTTTCGATACGGAAAAAACAATCGAATATAAGATGCATCAGGAAGGTAACGGGGTATATATCTTCGTACTTGAAGGAGAAATCACAGTGGCGGAAGAACGGCTGTCCAAACGTGATGGTATCGGTGTTTGGGATACAAAAGAATTCCCGATACATATATTAAAAGGAACCCAACTTCTATTAATAGAAGTACCCATGTAATTTTCGCTAAAATTTCAATTTATTCTATTCAAAAAGCGGCCTCATCGAAAAGATGAGACCGCTTTTTTATTCATTATCCAAGATTGGTCATTATCGGAGAAATCATTATTTTCCTTTCTTATAATTCTCCAATCCGGTCTGTAAGAATTCAATATACTTAGGAATATCTTCGTTATAAGCATACGACTTATTCAACGGTTTACCCTGATTGTCCAGCAATACATAGAAAGGCTGGGCATTAGCTCCGAATTTCACACGTTGCAGATAGCTCCATTTATCGCCGACAGTACGCAAAGTACGTTCTGTACCGTTTTCGATAATCTTCACAGGTTCAGTCAACGGAGTTTTATTATCTACATAAAGTGTAATCAATACGTAGTCGTTATTAATCAAATCACTCACTTTCGGGTCAGTCCATACCGCTGCTTCCATCTTACGGCAGTTTACGCAACCATATCCGGTAAAGTCGAGCATAACCGGTTTTCCGTTCAGACGGGCATATTCCATTCCTAAATCATAGTCATCGAATTTCGCGTGTACATCATTCTTATGCAGATTGAAATCTTGCGTCTGCATAGGCGGAGCAAATGCAGATACGGCTTTCAATGGTGCTCCCCACAAACCGGGAACCATATATACGGCAAATGCTAAAGAGATTAACGCCATAAAGAAGCGGGTTACTCCCACCTTATTATCATCGTCATCGTGCGGGAATTTGATCTTGCCCAACAGGTAGAATCCAAGCAAAGCAAAGATGACAATCCATAAAGCCAGGAATGTTTCGCGGTCAAGCAATCTCCAACCATAAGCCAAATCAGCAACTGACAAGAATTTAAGTGCAAATGCTAATTCGAGGAAACCCAGCGTAACCTTGATAACATTCATCCATCCGCCGGACTTTGGCATCGATTTCAGCCAAGACGGGAACAGGGCGAAGAGTGTAAACGGCAATGCCAAAGCGATGGCAAATCCTAACATACCGATTGCCGGAGCAACTACGCTTCCTGTTGTAGATACCTGTACCAGCAAGAAGCCGATAATCGGACCTGTACAAGAGAAAGATACCAATGAAAGCGTGAAAGCCATCAGGAAAATACTTAGCAATCCGGTCGTAGATTCAGCTTTGCTATCTACTGCATTTCCCCACTTCGACGGCAGCCTGATTTCAAACGCTCCAAAGAATGAAGCAGCAAAAATCACCAGCATCAGGAAGAAGAGAATGTTGAAAATAGCATTGGTAGATAAAGCGTTTAATGCACTGGCTCCGAAAATCAAAGTAATAGCCAAGCCCAATGCCACATAAATCACTACGATAGATGCACCGTATGTCCACGCATCACGAATTCCTTTCTTTTTGTCTTTACTACGTTTTAAGAAGAAACTGACTGTCATCGGAATAATCGGCCATACACAAGGGGTAAACAATGCCAATAATCCACCCAGAAAACCTGTTATGAATATATATATCCAGGACATGTCTTCCTGACCATGTTCTTCTCCTAAGGCTTGTAAATCACTGATTACCGGTTTCCAAAGATCACCCGATGCAACAGCAGGCTGAATATCCGTAGCAGCTTCGGTTGTAGTTGCAGGCACCAGTTCCATCATCGCAGAAGAATCTTTCGTAGCAGCAGGAACGGGTTCTTCTTTTTGCTTATCCGCTACCTTTTGCTCCGGTTGCTCTGTTTTTGTTGCAGCGGCATTTCCGGCTTTTGCTACTCCGGAATACTTAAACGGCACCTGAGTAGGAGGCAGACAACTCTCGTCATCACAAGCTCCATATTCCAGATAACCTTCGATTGCGTAAGCTCCACCCGTGAATTTTACTTTCTGCACAAACTTTGCTGTATTCTCGAAATAGCGTACCTTCATTTCGAACAATTTATCGAAAGTAGATACTTCTTTGCCTACAGGCTTCAGTTTGCCTACAAGCTCGACACCCGATTTATTATCAACATTGAATGTTGCGGAAATAGGGCCGCCATCTCCCAGATCGGTAGAATAAACATGCCAACCTTTATCCATGGTAGCTGTAAACACCACCTCTGCCTCCGTATCGGAGAGAGCTGTCAGCTCTGTTTTAAACTTTACCGGATCTTTGATCTGCGCTTGCAATGCATATACAACAAAGCTTAAAAGCAGGAAAGAAATTATTTTTCTCATCTTTATTTTTGGGGTTTATAATTCATAGTCTACGCACGCACGGCTCTCCTTCGTTTCAGCCAGAATCTTTCCGGCAGCTACGTGATCGGGATGTGTTGCGTAGAATCTAACATCTTCTAGTGTATCAAACTCACTGTAAAGCGCAATATTCCATGTTTCACCAGGATTCATATTCAATCCGACCTCCACTTTGCGAATTACAGAAATTTTAGCAGGAAGAGCTTCTATCGCTTCCTTGAATTTAGTCATGACTTCCAGTTTCCCTTCAGCAGGAACTTCGTCTTTTAACTTAAATAATACAATGTGTTTTACCATTACGTTGTTATTTTAATGAATTGTTTCTATATTTGTCTTGTTAATGCGTTTACCACATTAATAGTAATGCAAAAATACTCTATTTGGTTCAAATATACATTTAAAGAGATGTTAATTATAGGAATAGCAGGCGGAACGGGCTCCGGAAAGACCACCGTCGTACGGAAAATTATAGAAAGCCTCCCCGCAGGAGAAGTAGTACTCTTACCACAGGATTCATACTACAAAGACAGTAGTCATGTCCCGGTTGAAGAACGCCAGAATATCAATTTTGACCATCCGGATGCTTTTGAATGGAGTCTGCTATCCAAGCATGTCATGACGCTGAAAGAAGGGAAGAGTATCGAACAGCCCACCTATTCTTATCTCACATGCACGCGCCAGCCCGAAACCATTCATATCGAACCTCGTGAGGTGGTTATCATTGAAGGAATCCTTGCCTTATGTGATAAAAAGCTGCGCAATATGATGGACCTCAAAATATTTGTTGATGCCGATCCCGACGAACGCCTGATTCGTGTCATTCAGAGAGATGTCATTGAGCGCGGACGTACTGCCGAAGCTGTAATGGAACGCTATACACGGGTTTTAAAACCTATGCACCTGCAATTTATCGAACCTTGCAAACGATATGCCGACCTTATTGTACCGGAAGGAGGCAGTAATAGGGTAGCTATTGATATACTGACTATGTACATCAAGAAGCACCTTAAGAATTAAAAATTAAAAATTAAGAAATGAATGTCAAGACACTGAGTATTCCTTTATTTCTTATTCTATTTTGTTGTATGCTCGGATGCCGGAATAAGCATCATAACAAGATGGATGAGACAGCGCGTGATCTTCCACAAATAAAAGATAGTGGCGAACTCGTTGTATTGACATTATATAGCTCTACTTCCTATTTCATTTACCGGGGACAAGAAATGGGGTTCCAATATGAACTTAGTGAACAGTTTGCCAAAAGCCTGGGACTAAAACTTAGGATTGAAGTAGCCAACAGCGTCGACGAAATGATCCAAAAATTATTGGCAGGTGAAGGAGACATGATTGCCTATAATCTGCCAATCACCAAAGAGTGGAAAGACAGTCTTCTTTATTGTGGCGAAGATGTAATTACTCACCAGGTAATTGTTCAGCAAGGAAGAGGAAAACAGAAGCCGTTGAAAGATGTAACCGAACTGGTCGGAAAAGATATATACGTAAAACCAGGGAAATATTATGACCGCCTCGTCAATCTGAATAGTGAATTAGGAGGAGGTATCCGGATTCATGAAGTCACCAATGACAGTATCACTATTGAGGACTTGATTACGCAAGTAGCGCAAGGAAAAATTCTGTATACGGTGGCCGACAATGATTTAGCCAGACTTAATAAGACCTATTATCCCAATTTAAATATCGGCCTGTCCATCAGTTTCGATCAACGTTCTTCGTGGGCGGTACGAAAAGACAGCCCCGAGCTCGCAGCCGCTGCTACCCAATGGCATCAGGAAAACATGACTTCTCCTGCTTACACAGCGAGTATGAAACGTTATTTTGAGAATAGTAAAATGATGCCGCACTCTCCTATCCTCTCCTTAAAAGAAGGAAAGATATCTCATTATGACCATTTATTCAAGAAGTATTCCAAAGACATCGGCTGGGACTGGCGCATGCTTGCATCATTAGCGTATACAGAATCCAATTTTGACACTACCGCTGTATCTTGGGCAGGTGCCAAAGGACTCATGCAGTTAATGCCTGCCACAGCACGTGCAATGGGAGTACCTCCCGGCAAAGAGCAGAATCCGGAGGAAAGTGTGAAAGCGGCTATCAAATATATTACTGCCACCGACCGGAGTTTCAGCATGATTCCCGATAAGCAGGAACGGCTCAATTTTATCCTGGCATCTTACAATGCCGGTTTGGGACATATATATGACGCAATGGCACTAGCCGAAAAATACGGGAAAAACAAATTAGTATGGAAAGATAATGTAGAAAACTTCATCTTGCTTAAAAGCAATCAAGAATACTTCAACGATCCTGTCTGCAAAAACGGATATTTCCGTGGCATCGAGACTTACAATTTCGTTCGAGATATTATGTCGCGCTACGAATCCTACAAAAAGAAAATAAAAGCATGAGATAAAGTATTAAGTATTAGGTGTAATACCTAATACTTATTTCCTATAGGTCATCAGACTGATTACGACAATAGCCAATACAGATAATGGTAAGGCAAATAATATCGGGTCAATCACAGGGAAAGGATAAGTGGTAATCAACACATCCCGTCCGAATAACGCTTTACAGATACCTAATGCTTCAGATTCTTTCTGATGAAGAAACACAAGAGCAAACAGACTGCCGATTGTTCCCACCCAAAGACTTGCCATGACACCTTGTTTAGTAGCTTTCTTCCAATATAAAGCACAGAAATAGGCCGGAAGAAAAGCGGCTGCACAAATTCCCATAAAGATAGAAGTTCCGCGGGCTATAATATCATGAGGCAACATATAACAAATAATATAGCTGACCAGGATAGAGAATAATACGCCCAGACGGATCACATTGGTAAGTTTATTCCGTGAACGGGGTTTATAAGTTCCGTAAATATCAGAGCCTACCGAAGCACCCATCGTATGGAACTGCGAACTTAACGTAGACATACTGGCTGAAAGGATGCACAACATAAAGAGTGCGGCAAACCAGTCGGGCATCGCTTTATTAATAAAATATGGAATTATCTTATCAATATCCTGCACAACTTCGGTAGCAACCGCTCCTTCTGTTTTCAGGAAGAAAAGATTACTCAAGGCTCCAGCATGATAGATAGCCCCTACTGTTATAATCAGAAAGAAACAACCGATAAATACACCGCGGTTCAACTGCTTGCTACTCTCCACGGTCATAAAGCGAACCACTAACTGCGGCTGTGCAAGACAGCCGATTCCTACTCCTAAAATGAGAGAAGTTACCAGCGAATACCATTGTGGAGAACCTGTGATGGGCATTGCAGTCCATCCTTGATGTCCTAGCGCTTTAAACTTTTCCGGAACTAGCGGAGCAATGGCAGTCAATTCTTTATTAGCTTCGATAAAGTTCATATCAAGCACCTGATACAAAGAAAACAACAGAAATAACATACAGCCAAACATGATAACTCCTTGCAAAGCATCTGTATACATTACTCCTTTCATTCCCCCTGCTATGACATAAGCAGCAATAACCAAGGTAAATATCAATAAGGAAACATTGAAATCAATCTGAAAGATTTGTTCGATGAATACGGCTCCACCTTTCATTACAACCGCTGCATAAAGCGGCATTCCGATGAAAATAACAGCAGCAATAAATACCTGTATATTACGGGAACGGAAATGACGGCCTAATAATTGAGGGAAAGTACTCACATTCAACTTCGCCCCCATACGCCGGGTACGCAAACCGAAAAAGATAAAAGCTATAACCACCCCAACAAACATATTGAGGAAACAGAGCCACTGAATACCCATTCCAAAAGCAGCCGCCACTCCTCCAAAACCTACAATAGCAGATGCAGAAATAAACGTAGCACCATAAGAAAGTGCCATTACGATAGGATTCATCTGACGTCCGCCTACTAAATAATCACTGGTATTCGTTGTTTTCTTATATCCCAAAAAGCCGAGGTAGGCCAGTGACAGCAGATAAGCTACCACAATTAGTCCAAGAGTAAATGTATTCATCGGGTTTCGTCTTTTTCGTCGTCCTTATTCCAATATTTCAGCCCAAACCAGGCAGCAAAAATCACACATACCACCGAAAGCAGGTAAGGCAGAATAATAAAAGGGTCGTCTATTCCAAACATTTGCGTATCAGATTTTAATCAATTTGGACGCAAATGTAAGGAAATTATTGAAAAGACAAAACTTTTGTTTACTAATACTGATTATAATGTATCTTTTTCTCGTCAAATTTCTGTTTCGGGTTCTCTTTTGTAGCCGGATAGCCAAAAGGAATGACACAAAGCGGAAGAATATTATCGGGCAGGTTAGTATATTTACGCACTACTTGCATACGGTCTTCATAAGGATAGGCCGCTGTCCATACAGCACCCAATCCCAGACTTTCAGCAGCCAACAAAATATTCTGTGCTGCTGCAGAACAATCTAAATACCAATATGACGAGCGTACTGAATCTCCACAGACGATGATGGCGTTACGGGCCTGCGTCAGCATTTTGGCATAAGGAAGTGCTGCTGCCATTGAATCTAGTTTGGCACGATCAGATACTACCACAAATTCCCATGGACGGATATCCCTACCCGTAGGAGCAGCCATTCCGGCACGAAGCATAAAGTCGATTTTCTCTTTCTCTACTCCTTTATTCAGATAAGCACGCACACTTTTGCGCTCGAAAATATTATCCAACACAGCATTTCCGGTTCCGGATGTTCCTTTTTCTTCTTTTGCAGAAGAACAGGAGGTCATAGCAGTGACTGCTACAATCAGACATAAGAAAGAGAAAATCTTTTTCATTGTGACAATGTTTAAAACAGGTTCAACTTATTTTTCTGTGCTTCTTCCAACGAAACAGTTTCACGCTTCATCAGCCCACTCTTTTCACGGAGTGCTTCATATTCTGTTTCCAATTCATTCACCAGCTCGGCTTTTGCCTGCGGGTTGAGCAATTTGGAAGCGACACTTGCATTTTGGGAAGCATCTTTCAGGTGTACTACCGGAGCATGATAAACAGGAGCAATCTTTAATGCCGTATGCATCTTCGATGTAGTGGCTCCACCAATCAAAAGAGGAATATCCAAACCTGCTTTTTCAAGTTCAACAGCCACGTGAGCCATTTCTTCCAAAGATGGAGTAATCAGTCCACTCAACCCGATCATATCTACCTTTTCTTCAATAGCACGCTGAACGATGGTTTCTGCAGGAACCATTACTCCTAAATCTACAATATCATAACCATTGCAGGCCATCACTACAGCTACAATGTTTTTTCCGATGTCGTGCACATCCCCCTTTACAGTTGCCAGTAGCACTTTACCTGCCGAAGCACTTCCTTCCACTTTTTCCGATTCAATGATCGGTTGCAAGATAGCTACGGCTTTCTTCATGGTGCGGGCAGTCTTCACAACCTGGGGAAGAAACATCTTACCGGCACCAAACAGTTCACCAACATGGTTCATTCCATCCATCAGCGGTCCTTCAATTACATCGACAGCTTTATCATAAAGAGGCAATGCCTCTGCCAAGTCCTGTTCCAGAAAATCTCCAATTCCTTTCATCAAGGCATACTTCAAACGTTCCTGAACAGTTCCTTCTCTCCAGGCATCTTGCTTGACAGCCGGTTGTCCGGCAGTTTCGCTCATGTTTGCTTTCAGAGATTCCGCTAATTCGATAAGCCGTTCCGCCGCATCCAGACGACGGTTTAAGACAACATCTTCTATCTTTTCCAAGACATCAGCCGGAATATCAGTGTACAATACGGAAGTTCCCGGATTCACAATCCCCATGTCCATTCCTTGTTGGATGGCGTGATAAAGGAACACTGCATGCATGGCCTCACGGATATAATTGTTGCCACGGAAAGAGAAAGAGAGGTTGCTGACTCCTCCGCTGATGTGTGCACCAGGGAGATTTTTCTTTATCCAAGCGGTAGCTTCAATAAAATCTACAGCATAGTTATTATGTTCTTCAATCCCCGTAGCTACAGCAAGCACATTGGGGTCAAAAATAATATCGTGAGGATTAAAACCAATTTTGTCAACCAAAAGAAGGTAAGCCCGTTGGCAAACTTCGATTTTACGGGCGGCTGTATCTGCCTGTCCTTTCTCGTCGAACGCCATGACCACAGCAGCGGCTCCATATTGCCGGATGATTCGGGCATGTTCAAGGAAAACTTCCTCTCCCTCTTTCAAAGAAATAGAATTGACGATTGATTTGCCCTGAAGACACTTCAGTCCGGCTTCAATAACTTCCCATTTGGAAGAATCGATCATAATCGGAACACGGGCTATTTCCGGTTCGGACATGATAAGATTCAGGAAAATAGTCATCTCTGTCTTTGCCTCCAACAATCCATCGTCCATATTGACGTCAATCACTAAAGCACCGTCCTCCACTTGTTGGCGGGCGATAGAAAGGGCTTCATCATATTTCTTTTCATTGATGAGACGAAGGAACTTGCGCGAACCGGCTACGTTGCAACGTTCGCCGACATTCACAAAGTTTATTTCCGGCTTCACCTCCAACAGTTCAAGTCCGGAGAGCCACATACAATCCGGCGCAGAGGCAGGAACGTGTGGTTTAGCTCCTTCTACAAGGGCGGGATATTCAGCAATATAAGCATCTGTCGTACCACAACAGCCACCAATAATATTGATTAATCCTTCTTCAATATATTCTCTCACTTCATGAGCCATATCCGCAGGTGTCTGGTCATACTTACCCAGACTATTCGGTAACCCGGCATTCGGATAGGCACTAATATAATAAGGTGCACGGGATGCCAGCTGTTCCAGGAACGGCTTCAACTGACGGGCACCGAATGAGCAATTCAAACCGACTGAAAATATATTGGCATGTTGCACAGAAGCCAGAAATGCATCCAATGTTTGTCCGGACAATGTTCGTCCGCCAATATCAGACACTGTTACAGATAACATGATCGGCACTTCTATGCCTGTCATTTTCATGGCTTGTTCGGCAGCAAAAATTGCAGCTTTGGCATTTAGGGTATCAAAGATTGTCTCAATCAGAATGGCGTCTACCCCACCTTCGAGCATTGCTTCCATTTGTTGCTGATAGGATGCAGCCAGTTCGTCGTAACTCAAAGCACGATAAGCCGGGTTGTTCACGTCCGGGCTCATAGAGCAAGTCTTATTGGTTGGTCCCACAGAACCGGCTACAAAACGCGGTTTATCGGGATTCTTTGCAGTGTACTCGTCGGCAAGGTCACGGGCTAGTTTTACGGCTGCCAGATTCATCTCACGCACGTATTCTTCTACGTGATAATCAGCCATAGAAACTGTAGTCGAACTGAATGTATTGGTTTCGATGATATCCGCACCTGCTTCCAAGTATTTACGATGAATATCCTGAATCACGTCGGGACGTGTAAGACACAATAAGTCGTTATTCCCTTTCAACTGTCCGGGGATATGCGCAAACCGTTCACCACGAAAATCTTCTTCCTTGAGGTTATATTGTTGAATCATTGTACCCATTGCCCCATCCAGAATAAGGATGCGCTCGGATACGACTTGAGAAATTGTCTTTTTCATTACCCTATCACATTAATACCTAATTACCTACTCTGCCATCTTCTGCCAGACTCTTCGCAGTCCGGTGTTTATCTTATAGCGGTTTTACTTACCGCTTGAACATTCTTGCCATATCTCTACGGTCGTCTTTCTCCTTTATAGATTCTCGTTTATCGTATTCTTTCTTACCTTTCGCCAAAGCGACTACCAGTTTCGCCAAACCTTTTTCATTGATAAACAAGCGTACAGGAACAATCGTAAAGCCGGGATTTTTCATCTCCCGCTGAAGTTTCTCCAATTCTTTTTTACTAAGCAACAACTTCCTCTCTCTACGTGCCGTATGGTTATTGTACGATCCATAGAAATATTCGGCAATGTGCATATTCTTCACCCACAATTCGCCTTTCGTAAAATAGCAAAACGTATCTACCAGACTGGCTTTTCCCAAACGAATGGACTTTATTTCCGTACCGGTCAATACAATACCTGCTGTGTAGGTATCTATCAGCTCGTAATCAAACGTAGCCCGTTTATTCTTTATATTTACAGGAGGTTGTTTCATCTTTACTCATTAATTAAGTATAGCCGTCAGTCTATTAAACACGATCTGTATCACCGCCGGACATAGTATTAACAATACAGACGACAAAAGGGTGTATTTTAATCGTTGTTTTTCTTCTACTCCCATCAGTATAGGAACTCCCTCCCATACCACATAGACGATGTAGAACTGCAGCAACCAAGCAATAATTCTAAAATCAGGTAATAGTCCGGTTACTATCTGAAGCAGGAAAGACACAACCAATGCATATCCTGCAAACTGTTGTGTCAACGGCATATTGCTATGCATGCCAAACATTCTTGTTCCCATTTCATTGATGGCATAAGCTGCCAGAAAATAGCCACCGAACAAGGCTACAGCTACGGCGCAACAATTGGTCATAGCTATCTGGAAACTTTGCGGACCTCCCCATCCATTCGTCAATAACGAACCGATGAATACGGACAGACCGCATAAACCAATCATAGGATAGACAAAAGCCATATATACTTTTCGCCTATCCTCTTCCATAGAAATTTCCTCCCAGGCCTTGGCCGGAGAGGAAATCAATTTCATTGCTATGTTAAATAGTTCCTTGTAATTCAATGTTATTCTGTAAATGCATATTGATATTCAACCGAAGTTTCCCCATTCTCGTCTTTCAATTCATCTTTTGAGCTATTGGTTTCAGCTTTTAGCACCAAATATTGCGGCAATTTACCTGTTTTCTCTTTAAACTGATAAAGAGCTGAACTGATTGAATAAGCTCTATAAGCATATGTGAAGTTGGAACGAGTTACACTTTCCTCTCCATCCTCAACACGGTGACTAATATATAAATTCAACTTAGTAGCATTGCTTTCTATTTCATCAGGATTATAGGAAAGACAAAATGAATGTTTCTTTACTTCTGAATCTTCAACACTAGAGTTTGTAACTTTCACCCAATATGGCATTGTCAAAACAATCGTATTTTTATCATAATAAACTAAACTTGACTGTTGCTTATCCAATGAATAAAGAGGATTAGTAGGTTCCGTTTTTGTTTGAGTCAAAGTTTCATTACCTTTAGGGTCAATACAAAGCGGAGTAGATAGCAAAGTAACTGGTATACTAGTACTGTTTGCTGTCACCTGTGATTGGTCATATTGGCATGAAATTATAAACATAGTCCCATCCAATAAACCTAATTCTGTAGTTGGAACCAACTTAGTAGTTCCATCACCCATCAAAAATGATGAATAATTATACTTAACAGGAACAGTCATTGTAACATTGTGGTTATCATCTCCATTCATACAAGAAGTAACTGACATACCCATAACCACAGCCATCAAAGCCACCAAGAAAAATTTCACTTGTTTCATAAACATATTTTTTAGATTTTGCAAAGATATAAATTCTAATTCATAATTAATAAATGCAAGTACTTAAAAAATACTGCATCCGTTACTTTATTATTTTTGCAAAAAGTTCCAAATGTTCATCTACATAGCTTGCAATCAATGCTGTGACCTGTTCTTCCATTTCTAAATAGGCTTCTTCCAAGTCATCAAAAGCTTCATATTGCTCGTACATAGCCATAAATTCATCATCCGTCCGTTCCTTTTCCAAGTCTTTCCGGTTGGCATCAAAGATTTTCTTAGCCTTATAAACTAATTTCGAAAACTCTTCCGCTCCCCATAAACGCATCACTTTCGCAAACGGATTATCAAATATATAACCACCATAACCATTCTGAATCAATTGGCAAAATCCCCCCGCCATCACCTCATCACGAAAAATCTGATAAGCCAGCAAAGAATGTTGTTCCCCTGTCAGCAGAGGCATTGTTTCAGCGGTTAGTTCGCCACCGATAATCTCTTTATATTTATCTGTAAACGCCTGGATAAATTCATCCATTCCTTCACCCGCAGCCTTTTGCAAAGTAGATTCTACAACTTCGATCATAACTTTCTTATATAAATTATGCAGCAAAGCTACGAATTTTATTCTACATCCAGTAATAATCCTTCCACAATCTTACCTGTCTTAACTTCATTATCTATCCTCCACTGCCTTCACACGACGCATATCAACTCATTTACAGACACTTCCTGTGAACAAATTATATAAAACACGGTATTCACATCCTTCACAGAATATGTATTTCACAGTTTCACCACATAGTGAGAACCAATACTTGCTATATTAATAGAAACAGGCAAATAGCATATATATCCCGAATGGAAAGCAACTGTTTAATAACAGACGACTCCAGTTGGCTATCCAGTCAACTCCAGTCGGCTAATCAGACAACGATAGTTGTCTGAATGGCCGGCTATAGTCAGCCGACAAGAATATTGTAAGGTGATTTATGAATAGCCGGCTCTATTCAGGCTATTTATTATACATGTAATCGCATCCCCAAATAAACTCCTATTAAATAAGGTATAAGCCAAATGCACCAAACTACAATGCTGAAACGATTAAAATGTCTCTTTTCTATAGGCGTTCCCTTCACATAGGTCCATATCGCCCATAACGCATGTACAAACATCAGAAGAATAGCAATTGCCCCTGTCACCGTATGCATTTCGTCATGCAGATGAGTCAGTTCGGCAATATGCTCCATCAGGCTTGTACCCACCGTGTCGGCCAGCAACCCGAGAAGAAAGAAAATGATATGCCAAAACTTTAATTTCCTTTGAAGACGTTCTCCCCAAACACCTATCGTATAAAACACAAGCGCAGATGAAATAACGCAAATTGCCGCTATTAAATAATGTATATCTATCTGATTCAGTTCCATAAATTTTCTTTTTCTAATAACAACAAAGCACAGGATAGATAGTTCTCGCGGTCTCAATCTTTCACAAATGCAATCCCGACTTTACAAACGACGAAAAAACGTAAACAGATTTGTCTCTTTTCACAAAAAAGTAATAAAAGGCGATTTGCAGAAACAAATAAATCGACTACCTTTGTGGGCGATTTAGAGAATCGTGACTACGTATTTTTAATTATATCACTTAAAAAAAGAGCTAATTATGACTTATTCACACGAAGTGGAACACATGTGTGTTGTAAAGAAGGGTCCTAACCACGGACCGGCTCCCATACCCGAAGAAGGCAAATGGGTAAAATCTAAAGAAATCGTTGATATTTCTGGTTTGACACACGGTATCGGTTGGTGCGCTCCTCAACAAGGTGCTTGTAAACTGACACTGAACGTTAAAGAAGGTATCATCCAGGAAGCCTTGATCGAAACAATCGGTTGCTCTGGTATGACTCACTCAGCTGCTATGGCTTCTGAAATCCTTCCGGGTAAAACAGTTCTTGAAGCATTAAACACTGACCTTGTTTGCGACGCTATCAACACTGCAATGCGCGAACTTTTCTTGCAAATCGTATACGGACGTACTCAATCAGCTTTCTCTGAAGGTGGTTTGATTATCGGTGCAGGTTTGGAAGACTTGGGTAAAGGTCTGCGTAGCCAGGTAGGTACTCTTTATGGTACTTTGGCTAAAGGTCCTCGTTACCTTGAAATGGCAGAAGGTTATATCAAACAAATCTTCTTGGACAAGAACGACGAAATCTGCGGATACGAATTCGTACACATGGGTAAGTTCATGGACGAAATCAAGAAAGGTACTGATGCTAACGAAGCTTTGAAGAAAGTTACAGGTACTTATGGACGCGTAACAGCAGAACAGGGAGCAGTTAAATCTATTGATCCACGTCACGAATAATATAAGGAGGAAAGAAAACTATGATTAGAGAAGTAAAATTCGAAAGCCAAGACCGTCGTATCAAAGGTATCATTGAAGCCTTGAACGCTAACGGCATCAAAGACATCGAAGAAGCTAACGCTATCTGCGAAGCTGCCGGACTTGATCCTTATAAAACGTGTGAAGAAACTCAGCCTATCTGTTTTGAAAACGCAAAATGGGCTTATGTAGTAGGTACTGCCATTGCTCTTAAGAAAAACTGCACAAACGCTGCTGAAGCTGCTGAAGCTATCGGTATCGGTCTGCAAGCATTCTGCATCCCGGGTTCTGTAGCTGACGACCGTAAGGTTGGTATCGGCCATGGTAACCTCGCTGCTATGTTGCTGCGCGAAGAAACTAAATGTTTCGCTTTCCTGGCAGGTCACGAATCTTTCGCTGCTGCTGAAGGTGCTATCAAAATCGCTGCTAAAGCAGACAAAGTACGTAAAGAACCGTTGCGTTGTATCTTGAACGGTCTTGGAAAAGACGCTGCTCAGATCATCTCTCGTATCAACGGCTTTACATACGTTCAGACTCAATTCGATTACTTTACAGGTGAACTGAAAGTTGTTCGCGAAATCGCTTACTCTGACGGTCCTCGTGCAAAAGTAAAATGTTATGGTGCTGACGACGTTCGCGAAGGTGTAGCTATCATGTGGAAAGAAGGTGTAGACGTATCTATCACAGGTAACTCTACTAACCCGACTCGTTTCCAACATCCAGTTGCAGGTACTTACAAGAAAGAACGTGTTCTTGCTGGTAAACCATATTTCTCTGTAGCTTCCGGTGGTGGTACAGGTCGTACTCTTCACCCGGATAACATGGCTGCCGGTCCTGCTTCTTATGGTATGACAGACACAATGGGTCGTATGCACTCTGACGCTCAGTTCGCTGGTTCTTCATCAGTTCCTGCTCACGTGGAAATGATGGGATTCCTGGGAATTGGTAACAATCCTATGGTAGGTTGTACTGTGGCTTGTGCTGTAGACGTAGCTCAGGCTTTGGGTAAGTAATTTATTACTTTTATACATAAGGAGAGTGCTCAATACAGCACTCTCCTATTTTTATTTAAAAACAAAAACTTTTGGAATAGCGTTTCCATTCTATATTTATTAAAAGATACTTGAGCTTTTAGCTCTTATTCTCTCAATCTGAAAACCGCCAATTTGAAGTCCAAGAGAATGAGTAACTGAAAGTTTGTGCTTTATGGGCGCGAACTATTCTTACTTATTTATGGACTTGGTGCTTGGCGGTACCTCAGATTGAAAATAAGTATTGAATGGTTCCGCCTTTTTATATTATGATACACATTGGGGAACTCATTGAAAAAGAACTTCATCGTCAAGAACGTTCAGTTACATGGTTTGCAAACAAACTTTATTGCGATCGTAGTAATGTGTATTCCATTTTTAAGCGTCAAAGTATAGATACAGACTTATTACTTCGTATTTCCCTAATTTTAAACTACAACTTTTTTATCCATTATCTTTATGAACTAAACAAGTGTAGAAAATTAATCACGAATTCGTGATTAATACTACACAACCATTATACAAAACACAAACTAATTCCCTTTATATTTGCCTCATTAATAATTTATCAAAATTCAATCAAAAATGACATTAGAATATAAAGATGCCTCTCCAGAACAAACAATCCAGAAAATAAAAAACATATTAAAAGATATTGGCATAAACACTAAAGAATTATTATATAACAATGCCTATTTATCTCATTCTTGCAGAATTATAATAAACAATGATGTTCTGTCCGAATTAAATGTAGGAACAAATGGGAAAGGCATGACTCCAGCTTATTCATTAGCCAGTGGCTACGCAGAGTTAATGGAACGTCTACAAAATAAATCACTATTGAATGAAGCCATCAAACATGCAATCCCTAGCAGTACGTTCCAGCTATTTCCCGATGAAAAAGAACAAACCTCTTCAAAAGCTAATTTTATATCACTGATAAACACCTTTTTCCCGAACTATCAGCCAAAGCGTTACGCGAATAAATTACCGGAACAAATATCCTGGCTAGGAGTACCATTTGCCAATATAACCAAAAAACAGGTAGAAGTTGTCCCCATCATTCTTTTAAGGGCCAACAGCTCTACAGGCATGTGTGCAGGAAATACCCCATACGAAGCAATCTTACAAGGAATAAACGAAATATTTGAAAGATATGTCCTACAAAAACTATATCTGGAAAAAATTACACCACCTGTATACTCCCCTGACTACTTTAAGGGAACTGCTATACACAGCAGATTAGAAAAACTTGTAGACATGGGATATATTTATGAAGTTAGAGACTGCTCTTTAGGAAAAGGCTTCCCTGTAATAGGATTACAATTAACAAATACAAGTAATGGGACTATAACATTCAGACTAGGTGCAGATCTAAGTCCGGAAATAGCATTAGAAAGATGTTTTACTGAAATTTTTCAAGGGCGAGAACAAAAAGATGCTTTTTTTACCCCGATAGAGTTAGATAAACCGATAAATATCCCCAAAGAGTATCATAGAAATCTAAAGAATGGAACTGGTCGCTATCCGACAGAGTTTTTCTTCGCATCTCCATCTTATGAATTTAATGAACCCGTCATAACGCGAACAGGAGATAGCCAGGATGACTTTCATGCTATGGTTGATTTTTTAGAAAGAAATGGGTATTCATTATTAATAAGAGATCACTCTTTTCTTGGTTTCCCCACCTATCAAATCATAATACCAGGGTTGAGCGATCAACATTACAAACTCAATGATATTTTAGATGACTATATACAATATTTGAATAGCAACAAGCCAATATGGTCATTATACAGACTCAAACAATTAAACAAAAAAGAATTGGAACAATTGCCAACTATCATTGAGGAGAAATATCCTGATGAATATTTAATCAAGTTATTCCCCTACAACACTTCCTCTCACAATGTAATAAATAAAGATTTGCTCATTTTCTTGATTTACATAAAACTCAATGACTACGAGAGAGCATATAAATATTTTACTTCTTTCTTAGATTTCTATAAATCAAAAGAAGCCCGATATAACGACTATCTACATTGTGTCCGCGATTATATATACCTCAAAAAAAATCATGAGAAAGATGTTAATATCAGGTCAGCCTTAAGCAAATTTTATACAACAAAAAAAGTAGATGAGGTATTCTCTGATTTTAAAAGCACTCAGAAAATCATGAAAAACTATTTATTTCCTGAATGTTTTGATTGTGAGAACTGTCCTATAAAGTCTTCTTGCCATTACAAACGGGTTATTCAGTTTGCCACCCAAATACTAAATATACAAACTATTAATCGTATTTATCAAGATCAATTACTTACTCTATAACAAAAAACAAAATGATTACAGCGAATCCCCAATATACGACAAAACGAATTTGTTCTTTAATGGTAACACATAGTTGTAACCTTCATTGTGTATACTGTTTTGAGAAATACAAATCGAAAGGGCTAAAATTCATGTCTTTAAACACAGCCCAAAAGATTCTAAACAAAGAATTTGAAGACTTTTCAAATAAAGACCGTCTACCTTCAGACAGATTAGCGATCGAATTTTTCGGAGGAGAGCCTTTATTAAACTTTGATTTAATTCAAAATATTTACGAATGGACAGACTCCTTAAACTTGACATTCCCTTTAATATTCCAGCTCACCACCAACGGAACATTATTCACCGACAATATGCTACACTGGTTTGCAGAAAGAATAGAAGGATTTAGAATTGTCGTTTCGATTGATGGTGATGATTATATGCAGTATATCAACCGGGGATGTGATTTCAAAAAAATCCCCATTGATTATATTGCAAAGAACTGGAAAAACTCATACTTTAAAATGACCGTTTCTCAAGAGACATTACCTTATTATTCCAAAGGAATTATCGATTTAAGCCTAAAAGGATATAAAGTACCCAGTTCATTGGCAGAAGGAATAGTATGGAACCAGGAAGATGCTACCATTTACAAGAATGAATTGATGAAAATTGCCCGATTCTACTTAAAACACCCGGAATTTGAACCAGATCAGCCATTTGATTACTCTTTCAGCAAATTGCTATCTCCTTTAAATATCCCCCCAAAAAACTGTGGTGTCGGAACGGATATTTTGATTTATGATACTGACGGAATCTCCTATCCATGTCATCTATTCCTACCTATTGTACATGGGCAAAATGAGGTAGAGAGAATTTTAAAAGATATTGATTTTCATGATGATGCCAGTTTAATAAATGACAAATGTAGAAAATGCCTGATTTCCAATATATGTCGTACTTGTTATGGCTATAATCAGATAGACAGAGGAAACCCTCAAAATAGAAACCTATCAAAATGCAAGATGCAATTAGCAGAAGCTCAAGTCATATCCAGCTTTCAGATTCAATATTATATAGCAAAAAAAGAACATTTAACAGCAAACGAAGTCTTAAAACTAAAAGCTGCTATTAAATGCTATGAACTAGTACATAACAATGTATTCAATTTTAATTGAATACTAGACATTAAATTTCGTAATATATCAATTACGGTTTTGTTTAATTTAATTTTTATCGACATGAAAGAAGTACTCGATTATCAGACATTGGAAGAGGCCAAAGGAATTATTGCTTCACAACTAGACGAACAAGTTGAAAACAAGAACATCGTAACTATACATTGTTCTTGGTGCACCAACTGTTCGGGCATAGTAGGAGACTGATTTATTCACTTTCTCTAGGGTGTAACTTGACGGTTACACCCTAAAAAGTAGCAATTTCAATGAAAATTATTCAAGAAGATACAAATTTCCAATATTGCATACAGACTCCCAGACGTTTCTATTATGCAAAAAACATACTATATCCTTTCATAAATCTTTTTTATCATATTCTATTAAAAAGCATACATAAAATAACCTCCCCAAAACGAACGATCTATAAATATCAAACTACTCTTGTGCTTATTTTTAAGGATGAAGCTCCGTTTTTACAAGAGTGGCTAACCTATCATTTGACATTAGGTATAGATCATTTTTACCTTTATCAAAACAATTCTACTGACAATTATATGGAAGTACTATCCCCATATATTAAATCAGGAATAGTGACACTAAATGAATGGCCGGATAATCCTGGGCAAAACACTGCTTATATGCATTGGTATAAACATTATCGCACAGAAACAAAATGGGTCAGTTTCCTTGACATTGATGAATTTATTTGTCCATTAAGAGAATCCAACATTCATAACTTACTTGCACATTATGAAATTTATCCTGTTGTCATGATATATTGGAAACTTTTCGGCACTTCCGGTATACTACACCACGATTACACACGATTAGTTATAGAACAATATCACGTATGTAGAAAAAAATATTTCACAGAAGGAAAAGTTTTCTACAACACTCTATTCGACATAAACGAACAACCATTCTCTATGCATGGATTCAATGTAAAATGGCATAATATAACAATTCCTCCCGTTAATTCATTTTATAAGTTCGTTATTTGGAATATGCATAAGGTCAATCACAAAAAGGATATTAAAGTTCAAATAAACCATTATTGGTCTAAGGCATATGATTGCTGGCAGCACAAATACGAAAAGGGGAGTGCAGAAAAAGGCACTAAATGGAAGAATTTAGATTTCCTCAACAAGTTGGAACTGAACTGCACCTCGTCTAATTACACCATATTTCGTTTTATAGTAAGCGTCAAGTTAAAAATGCGTGAATATTCAACTACATTTATGTGATTTATTATCCACGCTCAACCATCTTTAAAAAACAAAATAGACATAACTTTGTAAAAAGTAAAACAAACTACTATATTAAGAACATTGCTAACAAACTACATTGTTATATGATACATATCGGCCAAATAATAGAAGATGAATTACACCGTCAGGAACGCTCTATAACGTGGTTTGCTAATAAATTATTCTGCGATAGAACCAATGTATACAAAATATTCAAACGAACCAGCATAGACTCCGACTTATTGTTACGCATTTCCCATATTCTAAATCATAATTTCTTCAACTATTACTTGGAAGAACTAAAAAACAATGAAAAGAAAAACACACCTTAATGAATATCATTTACTCTTTCATACATTCAAAGAAATGTATCATATTATTATAACATTTTCAATCTATGCAACCTATAAATTTCAATATCATAAAGATTATAATTCCTCCCACGATTAATCCGCAACAGCCACCAGAAGAGTTAGAACTACTATTACTATTTCCTCCGCGTTTATACCCTTGTGGAGTTCGTGTATACATATTGGTTTTCTCGCGTCCTTTTGCATAAATCCCTTCCGATTCGTAGTTCACTTGCCAAATATGTCCTCTTCCGTCCTTTTCTCCGGCACTCCATTCACCCCAGAATACTTGTCCGCCGGAATAATAAAAGCCCCTACCATCTCTCTCACCCTGAGACCATTCTCCCAGATAAATGCCTCCATTATTAAAAACATATACACCAATCCCATGTCTTCTGTGGTTAGAGTCAACTTCACCCAAATAAACTCCATTTGAAAAAACATCTAATGTAGCACGTTCAATCCAAGATGAACTACAAAAATAGTATCTGAAACCATCTAATTCATCTATAAGACATCGTGGCCCATTATCATTATCTAAAAAGTCATAGATTGCAAAAAAAGCATCTCTTGAAATATGTTCTTTATCCATTTATTTATAATGTAAGTTTATAACGTACAAAGTAAATCGTTTTCAACTAATAAATTCACATTTATCTGTGGTAATCTAGACTATATTTTTGTAGCATATTCTTCACAAAAAGACTATTGGAACCATTAAAGAATACATTCCATTATTAATTTCAAAAGGAAAGACATGATATTAAAGTCTACTTCACATTAATAGCGAATAAAATAAATACAATTTATCAACTAAATTTTCTTGGAAATAAACCAAATAACTATATTTGCATAAACTCATAATCAATTAAATTATGGAATACATCAACGAATTTCACAAGCAATGGATAGAGCGTACTCGCAAGTCAATAGCATTATGGAGCAAGCAGCCAGCCTCATTAGAAGAAAAGAAGAAGCAACAAGAACGTTTGGACCAACAGAAAGCTATAAGAGAAGGCAAATTGAAGAGTTAATTTCATTTGCCAATTCAGACGATTTATGGATTTCCCCCTCTAATTTGAATATAGAATTCTTAAGTAAAGGTGGAGAAAATGAAGTCTACACAGGAAATGAAGATATAGTTGTAAAGCTGAACAACTTTGAGTACGCAGGCGATGATTTGGAGAACTTCTTCATCCGCATTGCTGCACACAACAAGTTCTTTGGCAATGTTCCCTATCAGATGATAGGTTTCTCTTATAACAGCCAACAAGAGTTCTGCGCCGTCCTCACACAACCTTATATATTAGCAGAACGTGAAGCTACAGAAGATGAAATTATTGTTTATATGGAAGCACTTGGTTTTGAAATGGACTACATAGATGAATTTCATAATAATGATTACGAAGTGTTTGACGCTGTCCCCAATAATGTACTTTATGGAATAGATGGAGATTTGTATTTTATTGATACACAAATTAGATTGAGAACTCAATCCTAACGAAAGATCTATTTGAGAACTAATATACAACTTCACTTGTTTATATAAAAGATACTAAACATTATACAACAATGCTACTCACATTCTTAAATACACTCGCCACTATCATCAGTGTCATCAGTCTACTGATTGTGACCTATGGTGTGCTCGTTGGTTTCGTTGCCTTCCTGCGCAATGAGATAAAACGGTTCAACGGAACTTATACCATTAATAATATCCGGCAGCTTAGAGCAGATTTCGGCAGTTACCTTTTGCTGGGACTGGAATTTCTAATCGCATCCGACATTCTGAAAACTGTAGTTGATCCTACTTTGGATGAGCTGGCAATCTTGGGCGGAGTTGTTGTAGTAAGAACTGTACTTTCTGTGTTTTTGAATAAAGAGATTAAAGAACTGGCAGAAGATGGTTCATCTAAGGAAATAAAGGAAATATAAGAAAGGTCAGCATTACTAACTTTCTCCAAAGCTGCGTGTTTTTATTACCGAATATTTCTATTTTTGACTACCTTTGCAAAAGAAAATACCTACGTATATACTGCAAAGAATAGAAACACATCAGAAATATGGGAATAATACACTTGTCTATTGAACTTACACTCGATCTGATAGCTTTAATCATAGGTATCATTCTTATCATACGCGCCAAAGACAATTATCCGAAATTATATTGGGGAATCATAGCTACCGGTATCGGTATCATGTTTTCATGGGAAAATATCGGATGGCTGACAATTGTCACAGACACCCCGGAATACAACTTCACAGAGTTACTCAACATCGAGAAAATGCTCAAGTGGTATGCATTAGCCAATATCGTAGCCTTATTCCCTATTGCTTCTTTATCGCCAGGGTATCTGAACCATTTCAGAGTATTCACTTTCCTATTATTACCTATCATTACAATAACTGTAGGAATCAGTTATTTAGGTTTTAACGGGAATATTACTCCGATTAATTCTATAGGTGAAATCATTCCGAACATCGATCAGATGGACATAAAACTTAGAATATTTATATTCCTTCTATCTGTTTTTACCCCGCTCGCTCTTCTCATTTACCCTATGATGAATAACAAAACCTACCGCAGAATGAATAAAAATATGTATCTATTCATCGGTTTTCTATTCGTATTCTTAGGCATATATATCTTGTTCACTCTAAATATCAATGAATTTGTTTTCAACCTGTTCGGTATTATGGCAATCGTTTTTACGGTCCTATTCTCCATACAATACTTACGCTACGAAAACCCGTTTTCGGACCATATAGACATGGTTCATAACGCAGAGAATACGAAAGAACCGATAATGTCACAAATTGAAAAAAGATCCCAGCCTCTCCCACTTTTCTCAACAATTGAAACCTATCTTCAGGAACAACATCCCTATACCGATCAACGGTATAACATCGAACTTTTAGCCAAATCTTTGAATGAACAGGAACATACCATCTCAGCAGCAATCAAGAGTCAGGGTTTTACGGGCTTCCGGGAATACATCAATTATCTTCGGCTGGAATATTTCAGACAGTTAGCCGCCGAAAATCCAAAGAGTAACGTGAAAGAACTGATGTTCGCATGTGGTTTTACTTCCCGCGCCACTTTCTACCGGAACTTTTCAGAGAAGTATGGTGTATCACCCAGTAAATTCATTGATAATCAAAGAGTAGAACAATAAGACCTCCTTTTAAGAAGCACTATTCTTAATAGTAAAAAGTGTCTCATTCTTGAAATGAGACACTTTTTATTTTTGCAGATAAAACCAATCCGTTACTTTTGAAGCAAAATAAAACTACGACGTTAGCATCATCAATAAACTAATTATATACATAAGATAAACAGAATATGAATATTGATAATTGCAATCACATCAACGCTGAAAAAGATCAAGAAAAAAACATCTTCTTATATACTACAATAACCGGAAACTTACAACTAATCCATTTAGAACAGATTGGTTATTTCCGATATAACTCCAAAAGCAAACTATGGGAAGCTGTATTAAATAACAATCATATCTTAGCACTAAAAAGAAATACAAACTCACAAAAGATATTGAGTCTGCACCCCTATCTTATCCAGATTAACCAGTCATACATTATCAATATAGGCTATCTGACCTCGATTGAAGACAACAATTGCATATTGCTGCCTCCATTTAACGAAATGGAACTTTTACAAGTAAGCAAGTCTTTTATGAAGAAGCTAAAAGAAAAATATCCATGCATCTGATCGTATATAGACCTCTATGCAACTCCAAGCAGTTCCACTTCGAATATCAATGTCGAGTAAGCAGGAATAGAATCAAAAGATTTAATACCATATCCCATTGCATAAGGTATATAGATGATCCATTTATCCCCAACGTGCATTTTCTGAAGTGCTACCTGCCACCCTTCTATTACATCACTAAGACGTAAGGCATCGGGACAAGTACGTTCATAAGAATTATCAAATACCCGGCCATCAATCAGACTTCCTTTGTAATGCACGGTAACAATACTCCGCGCACCCGGAGAAATCGTACCTTCACCAGTTTCCAAAACTTTGTAATAAATTCCACACGGCAATGCGAAAACACCTTCCTGAAATGACAGCTTTTTCAGAAATCGTCGATTGGCATCTTTGTATTCTTTCTTTTTCCCCATAAATAAATTGATTAAGAACTTGCAAAAATAATCAGAATAACAAAGGATTTAGCATAAAAACTGTATATTTGTTTGTTGAACTATAAAAAAACTCATCGCTATGGGACTAACAAAGACTACACGTAGCATTAGTGCTACCGGACTACTCCTACTTATCATGATGACTGTGGGCCTATATTCATGCACACGTACTCAAAAAGACATCATTCCTTCTGCCGATTATGCACCGTATGTAAATGCGTATACGGGAGGAGTTATTTCACAGAATTCAACCATACGCATAGAGTTGACCCATGACCAACCCATGGTGGATCTGAACAGTGAGTTAAAAAACAATCCGTTCAGCTTTTCCCCTTCATTAAAAGGAAAAGCATATTGGGTAAGCAACAACACCATTGAGTTTGTGCCGGAAGAAGGAGCATTGAAACCGGGAACGCTCTACGAAGGAACTTTCCGGCTTGGAGACTTCATTGAAGTGGACAAAAAACTAAAAGAGTTCAACTTCTCATTCCGTGTGCAGGAACGTAACTTCACTTTGCAGTTGGAGTCGTTACCAATTACAGCTGCCCAACCGGATGAAATAAATATTAAAGGAGAAATACGCTTCAGCGATGTAGTGAAAAAAGAGGAAGTGGAAAAGATGCTGACTGCCAGCGATGGCAAGAAGAGTTATCCGGTAGAAGTCACCGCGACAGACAACCTTACCCGGTATCAGTTCAACATCAGACAAATACCCAGAGAAGCTGATGATTACCCATTAACCATTACAGCCAATGGTAGCCCGGCTGGTATCGACCGTAAACAAAGCGAAGAAGTGCTGATACCGGCTAAAGATTGCTTCCGTTTTATGTCTGCCGAACGCATTGAACAACCGGAAAACGGAATTGAGATTGTTTTCTCCGCTCCTTTATCCACTACCCAGGATTTAAAAGGACTGATTGAGATTCCGGAAGTCTCTTCATCTATCTTCCAAATTAACGAGAACAGAGTCTTCATCTATTTCGAAGCAAACACGCAGAATAAACTGACATTGAATATCCATGAAGGAGTCAAAGACAGTCAAGGTAAAGCGCTGGGAACTTCACATACGATCTCGTTCAGTGAAGTTAGTCTGAAACCACAAGTAGAAATGTCTACCTCCGCCGCCATCCTGCCCGATTCGAAAAATCTGATTATTCCTTTCAGGGCTGTCAATCTGTATGCCGTGGATTTGAGTGTGATCCGTATCTTCGAGAATAATGTATTGATGTTCATGCAAACCAATTCGCTCGCCTCAGCCAATGAGCTACGCCGCTCAGGAAGGCTGGTTTATAAGAAAACATTATGGCTTGCCAAAGATGCTTCCAAAGACATTCATCATTGGGGGGATTACTCAATAGATCTTGCCGGGTTGATCCATCAGGAGCCGGGTGCCATATACCGTGTCATACTTTCATTCCGTCAGGAATACTCCGCTTATCCTTGTGGAGGAAACGAGAATCAGGATATGAAATTCGCCGACAGTAATACATCCGACGGGTTGACCAAAGTAAGCGGAAGTGTCTTGTCTGAAGAAGATGAAGCCATCTGGAATACGCCCGAAGCTTACTATTATTACAACGGAGGAACAATGGACTGGAGCGTGTACCGATGGACGGAACGCGACAATCCATGCCATCCATCTTATTATATGAATTCAGACCGAATTGCTGCATGTAATGTATTTGCTTCCAATCTGGGAATGATTGTAAAACGGAATTCACTGAACAAACTATGGATTGCCGTAAGCAATATTTTGGACACCAAACCGATAGGAAAAGCACAAGTAACAGCATATAACTTCCAGTTACAGCCCATAGGAAAGGGAGAGACCAATGGAGACGGGTTCGTTGAAATCACTCCGAAGGGTGTACCTTTCATTATCGTGGCAGAATCGAAAAAGCAAAAGGCATACGTGCGTGTCGTAGACGGTGAAGAGCAGTCCGTCAGCAGATTCGATGTAGGAGGAAAAGATATTCAAAAGGGATTGAAAGGATTCATATATGGCGAAAGAGGAGTATGGCGACCGGGAGACACATTGCACATTTCCTTTATATTGGAGGACCGCGAAAAGAGAATCCCCGACAAGCATCCCGTAGCACTGGAAATATACAATCCGAGAGGACAGTTCTACACCAAAATGATTTCAACGCAAGGAATGAACGGATTTTATACATTCGACGTTCCGACACAGGCTACAGATCCAACCGGGCTCTGGAATGCATATATTAAAGTAGGAGGAACCACCTTCCACAAAGGTCTGCGTATCGAAACCATAAAACCCAACCGCTTGAAAATAAACCTGGCATTGCCGAAGATTCTTCAAGCTACGGACAAGGATGTCTACGCTCCACTCACTTCAACCTGGTTGACAGGAGCCACTGCCTCCAAATTGAAAGCTAAAATAGAAATGTCTTTATCTAAAGTGAATACACAGTTCAAGAATTACGGACAATATATCTTCAATAATCCGGCTACGGATTTCACAACTATCAAAACTGATGTATTCGACGGTACACTGGATGCAGAAGGAAAAGCCAGTGTCACACTGAAAGTTCCGACCGCAACCGAAGCACCGGGTATGTTGAATGCAACTTTCACCACCCGTGTATTCGAACCGGGAGGAGATGCCAGCATCTATACCCAAACAATCCCGTTCTCGCCATTTACATCTTACGTCGGTATCAACTTGAACCAACCGAAAGGCAAATATATTGAAACGGACAAAGATCACGTATTCGATATTGTGACTGTAAACACGCAGGGACAGCTAGTGAACCGTACTAATCTGGAATACAAAATATACCGCGTCGGCTGGAGCTGGTGGTGGGAGAACAGCGGTGAATCTTTTGGCACTTACATCAACAACAGTTCCATCACACCTGTTGCCAGCGGCAACTTACAGACAAGAGGCGGAAAAGCAGCCTTCAAGTTCCGCGTCGATTATCCGTCATGGGGACGCTACCTGGTTTACGTAAAAGACAAAGAGAGCGGACATGCCACCGGAGGAACCGTTTATATAGACTGGCCGGAATGGCGCGGACGTTCGAGCAAAACAGATCCTAGCGGCATCAAGATGCTTGCTTTCTCTCTGAACAAAGATTCTTATGAAATTGGAGAAACAGCCACAGCCATCATTCCTGCGGCAGCGGGAGGACGTGCGCTGGTATCCATTGAAAACGGTTCGACAGTTTTGCGTCAGGAATGGATAGAAGTTTCCAACGGAGGAGATACGAAATATACATTCAAGATTACGCCGGAGATGACTCCGAACGTATATTTGCATATCAGTCTGTTACAGCCTCACGCACAAACAGTCAATGACCTTCCTATCCGTATGTACGGCGTTGTTCCGGTGTTTGTCACTAACAGTCAGACAGTATTGCAACCGCAGATACAGATGCCGGAAGTGTTACGCCCGGAAACCAACTTCAACGTGACCGTCAGCGAAAAGAGCGGGAAACCAATGACTTATACATTGGCTATCGTAGACGACGGTTTATTGGATCTTACCAACTTCAAGACACCGGACCCATGGAATGATTTCTATTCACGCGAAGCGCTTGGCATCCGGACATGGGATATGTATGATAATGTATTGGGAGCTTCTTCCGGAAGCTACAGTTCGCTTTTCAGCACAGGAGGAGACGCTACGTTGAAACCTGCCGATGCTAAAGCAAACCGTTTTAAACCGGTAGTCAAGTTTATAGGTCCTTTCTATCTGGGAAAAGGAAAGAGCCAGACACATACATTGAAACTTCCGATGTATGTGGGTTCGGTACGTGCCATGGTGGTTGCCGGACAGGATGGTGCTTATGGCAATGCGGAAAAGACTGCCTTCGTACGGACTCCATTGATGATGTTGTCTACTTTGCCCCGCGTGCTTAGTATTCAGGAAGAAATTACCGTTCCGGTCAATATCTTTGCGATGGAGAATCAAGTGAAGAATGTGACCGTATCCCTTCAGGCATCCGGTGGAGGAGTACAGATTGTAGGAGCTAACCAACAATCGCTCAAATTCACCCAACCGGGAGACCAGCTTGTCTTCTTTACCTTAAAAACAGGCAGCAAAACCGGAAAGGCTACGATCCACCTGACAGCAAATGGCGGCGGACAACAAACCAAAGAAACCATTGAAATAGACGTACGCAATCCGAATCCGGTAGTAACCCTGCGCAACAGTCAATGGATAGAAGCCGGACAAAGCAAAGAATTGTCATACAACCTAAGCAGTTCTTCCACAAATAATCAGATCAAGCTGGAAGTATCCCGCATACCTTCGGTAGATATCAGCCGTCGGTTCGACTTCTTATACAATTATCAGCACCATTGCACGGAGCAGTTGACTTCCAAGGCTCTGCCTCTTCTGTTTGTCGCTCAATTCAAGACGATAGATAAGACGGAAGCCGAAAAGATAAAGACGAATGTACAGGAAGCTATCCGGCAGATTTATGGTCGTCAGCTCCCCAACGGCGGATTTGTATATTGGCCGGGGAATGCTGCTGCCGACGAATGGATTAGTTCTTATGCTGGAATGTTCCTGACGCTGGCACAAGAAAAAGGATATGCCGTTCATGCGAATGTACTGAACAAGTGGAAGCGCTTCCAACGTGCAGCCGCACAAAACTGGCGTATGCCACAGGAGGCAAGCGGTTGGCAGCAATGGCAGTCGGAATTGCAACAAGCCTTCCGTTTATATACCCTTGCATTGGCAGGAGTACCGGAATATGGAGCTATGAACCGAATGAAAGAACAGACCGGATTATCAATTCAGGCCAAATGGAGACTGGCAGCCGCATACGCACTGACCGGAAAGATGAAACCGGCTGAAGAACTTGTGTATAATGTAGAAACAACGGTGAACCCCTACTCTTCCATGAATCAGATTTACGGTTCTTCCGATCGTGACGAAGCAATGATTTTGGAAACACTCATCCTGATGAACCGGGAACGGGATGCTTTACAACAAGCAAAAGTCGTTTCTAAGAATCTGTCACAAGAAGATTGGTTCAGTACACAATCTACCGCTTTTGCTCTGATGGCAATGGGACGTCTGGCAGAAAAGCTGTCAGGCACACTGGATTTTGTGTGGTCATGGAACGATAAACAGCAACCTGCTGTAAAATCAGCCAAAGCTGTGTTTGAAAAAGAGATCGCTACCACTCCAAAATCCGGCACCGTTTCTGTGAAGAATCAAGGAAAGGGAGCGCTTAGCGTAGACCTTATCACACGTACGCAGTTATTAAACGATACGTTACCGGCTATCAGCGATAACCTCCGCATGGATATAAGATATGCTAACCTGAACGGTACACCGCTCTCTGTCAATGACATCATACAGGGAACTGACTTTATGGCTATCACCTCAATATCCAATATCAGCGGTACTTCCGATTACACTAATCTGGCACTGACGCATATCATACCGTCCGGTTGGGAAATATACAATGAAAGAATGGTTGCTCCCGAAACGGAAAACGCAGCAGCCGACGGCTCCGGTCAATCAGTCAGCAAGTACAGCTATCAGGATATACGTGATGACAGGGTATTGACCTATTTCAATCTGCGCCGCGGTGAGACAAAGGTATTCACTGTCAGGTTACAAGCGACCTATGCCGGTAACTTTATTCTCCCTGCCGTTCAATGTGAAGCAATGTATGATGTAAACGTACAGGCACGAAGCAAAGCAGGAAGAACAACTGTCAGCCGATAATATTTGGCACGGATTACACGGATTTCACGGTTCTACTCGTTCACTTAAACCGCGTAATCCGTGTAATCCGTGCCTAATTATTTCGTACCTTATTATTTCGTACTTAATCATTTGTCACAAAGATATGTCTCTTAGCTTTTAATATTTAAATGAATCCTATAAAATTCTTCAAACGATTATCTGTCACTAAGAAAGTAATGACTATAAGCATTACTCTTTTGATAATAGGATACATCTTTTGCCTTCCCCGGCAACTGTTTCATGTACCCTACTCTACCGTTGTGACTGATCGAAATGAAGAATTATTGGGAGCACGTATCGCATCGGACGGTCAATGGCGGTTTCCTCCCCGAAAGACAACACCCGAAAAAATCAAGCAATGCCTCATCACCTTTGAAGACAAACACTTTTATCACCACTGGGGAGTTAATCCGTTAGCTACCGGAAGGGCACTCTATCAAAATTTAAAGAACAAACGTGTCGTAAGCGGAGGAAGTACCCTTACCATGCAAACCATTCGTCTCGCCCGGAACAAACCTAGAACTCTCGGAGAGAAAGTCGTTGAAATGATATGGGCTACCCGTCTGGAATTTCGGACTTCCAAAGAGGAAATCTTATCCATGTATGTCTCTCATGCGCCATTCGGAGGAAATGTTGTAGGATTGGATGCTGCTGCCTGGCGTTACTTCGGTCATTCTGCCGAAGATTTATCATGGGCGGAATCGGCCATGCTGGCTGTCCTCCCCAATGCCCCTGCCATGATCCATCTATCCAAAGGACGAAAGACACTGCTTTCCAAACGCAACCGTCTATTAAAGCAACTTCTTGAAGAAGAGATTATCGACGCATCCACCTATGAATTAGCTGTCAGCGAACCGTTACCCGACGAGCCGCATCCGCTTCCTCAAATAGCTCCCCACCTAGTCAGTCGTTTCTATCAGGAAAGAAACGGGCTATATACCCGTTCAACTATTGACAGAGGGATACAAACCCACATAGAGAGTTTGGCAGAACGGTGGAGCAACGAGTTTAATCGAAGTGATATCCGCAACCTGGCAATTCTGGTTATCGACATTCCCACCAATCAAGTAGTAGCATACTGCGGAAATGTACATTTCGACCGTAAACAAGGAGGAAACCAGGTAGATGTGATCCAAGCTCCCAGAAGCACAGGCAGTATTTTAAAGCCCTTTCTCTACAATGCCATGCTACAGGAAGGAAGTTTATTACCGAAAATGCTGTTACCGGATGTACCGGTTAATATCAACGGCTTTACTCCTCAAAACTTCAGTATGCAGTTTGAAGGAGCAGTCCCCGCTTCCGAAGCCCTTGCCCGTTCGTTGAATATCCCGGCTGTAACCATGTTACAAAGATATGGAGTACCCAAGTTTCACCATTTGTTGCAACAGATGGGATTCAAGACTATCAATCGGGCGGCTTCTCATTATGGTTTGTCACTGATTTTAGGAGGTGCAGAAGCAACATTATGGGATGTAACGAATGCCTATGCGCAAATGGGACGAAGCCTTTCCAGCAATAGCCCCTCCCCGACCGTATCTCAAGGAAAGGAAGCACAGATACTACTGGAAACAGAAAATACAGAGCCAATAAACAATGATACGAAGCAAACAAACCGTAATCATAAAAGCAATCATAACAAGCAGGAAAAACGAGAACAAAGTAACTCCAGTCCTCTATCCGTAGAAAAGGATTCAGAAGAAACCACTTCGGCTAATGCAGGAGCAGCCTGGCTCACCCTCTCCGCCTTAACAGAAGTCAACCGTCCCGAAGAGATTGACTGGAAATCAATTCCATCCATGCAAACTATCGCATGGAAAACCGGAACCAGCTACGGATTCCGTGATGCGTGGGCAGTGGGGGTGACTCCGCGCTATGCAGTAGGCGTATGGGTAGGCAATGCAACCGGAGAAGGAAAGCCCGGATTGGTTGGTGCACAAACAGCCGGTCCTGTATTATTCGATATATTCAGTTACCTCCCTTCTTCACCGTGGTTCGAACGTCCCACAGGCGTTTTCGTTGATGCAGAAATATGCCGCCAGTCCGGTCATCTGAAAGGACGTTTCTGTGAAGAAACTGATACCGTATTAATTCTTCCCGCCGGATTACGGACGGAGGCTTGTCCTTACCATCATCTCGTCACTCTATCTGCTGACGAAAGCCACCGCATCTATGAAAACTGTGCAAATACCGAACCTACCATTCAGAAATCATGGTTTGCCCTGCCACCTGTATGGGAGTGGTACTATAAGCAGCACCATCCGGAATACAAACCACTGCCACCTTTCAAAGCCGGCTGTGGAGAAGATTCTTTCCAATCCATGCAGTTCATCTACCCTCCTATGAACGCCCATATCAAGTTGCCCAAACAATTGGACGGCAGTAAAGGGTTTCTCACGGTCGAACTGGCACACAGCAACCCCAATGCGACTATCTTCTGGCATCTTGACGACACTTATCAGACACAGACGCAGGATTTCCACAAAATTTCCCTGCAACCCGCTCCCGGCAAACATTCCCTGACGGCAGTAGACGGAGAAGGCAACACAGTTTCCACTACTTTCTTCATCGAATAAACATCTTATTTTATTATCTTTGCCGCATGAAACAGTCATTAAAAGAAAACGGAGGACTACCGGCATCCATCCTCTGGACGCTTGCTATTGTGGCAGGTGTCTCGGTAGCCAACATCTATTATATCCAACCTCTATTAAATATGATACGCCATGAACTTGGCATATCAGAGTTCAGAACTAACCTGATTGCCATGGTCACGCAAATAGGCTATGCAGCAGGACTGTTGTTCATCACCCCCTTAGGCGACTTATATCAACGAAAGAAAATCATCCTTGTCAATTTCACTGTCCTGATCTTCTCCCTCTTGACGATTGCCCTGACACACAGCTTCCATCTGATACTCATCGCTTCATTCCTCACGGGAGTCTGTTCCATGATTCCACAGATATTCATTCCCATAGCCGCCCAGTTTTCCCGTCCGGAACATAAAGGCAGAAACGTAGGAATTGTCTTATCAGGACTATTGACCGGTATTCTGGCTTCACGTGTCGTCAGCGGATTTATCGGTGAACTGATTGGCTGGCGGGAAATGTATCACATTGCTGCAGGCATGATGTTTATCTGCGCGATTGTTGTATTAAAAGTCCTTCCCGATATTCAAACCAACTTCCAGGGAAAGTATAGCGACCTGATGAAATCTCTGTTAGCCTTAGTGAAAGAATATCCGCAACTACGCATTTATTCGATTCGGGCGGCACTGAATTTCGGTTCCCTCCTTGCCATGTGGTCCTGTCTGGCTTTTAAAATGGGACAAGCTCCGTTCTTCGCCAACAGCGACGTAATCGGTATGCTGGGACTTTGCGGAGTGGCCGGGGCTTTGACAGCTTCTTTTGTAGGAAGATATGTAAAACGGGTAGGTGTACGCCGCTTCAACTTTATCGGCTGCGGTTTGATTCTCTTTGCATGGTTGTTGTTCTTCGTCGGTGAAAACACCTTTGTCGGTATCATCGCCGGTATCATCATCATTGACATAGGAATGCAATGTATTCAGCTAAGTAACCAGACAAGTATCTTCGAACTGAATCCGCGTGCTTCGAACCGTATTAATACAGTTTTCATGACTACTTACTTTATCGGTGGTTCTATGGGAACATTTCTGGCAGGCAGCTTTTGGCAACTGTATGGCTGGCACGGAGTTATCAGTATCGGAGTCGTTTTAACCGGGATTTCTTTATTAATTACGATTTTCTACAAGAAATGAGTCAACAAAACGAACGGTCAAACCGTTTATTACAATAAAACGCCAATGAAATACGGAGTTAACAGACAAATCTTACTTATCACAGCCGGTGCCGTCTGGATTATAGCCGGTGCCAATATTCTGCGAATAGGAATTGTGACCTGGTTAAACACTTCCCAAGATTGGATGTTCAAAATAGGAGAAGCCACCGTGGTTTTCTTATTATTCTTCGTATTGGTTTTCAGAAGGCTCTACTATAAACATACCCAGCGAATCGAGCAAAAGAAAGAACGCCGGAATTGTCCGTTCTCCTTTTTCGATGTGAAAAGCTGGATTACAATGATATTCATGATTTCCCTGGGAATCACCATCCGTAGCTTCCACCTCCTGCCCGAAACGTTCATTTCTGTTTTCTATACCGGATTATCCATCGCCCTCATCCTGACAGGAGTGCTTTTCATCCGTTACTGGTGGATCAGGCGCAAGACTTTTGCCAGTTGAGCCGTCTCCTATATATTCCAATCAAATATAAACATCTAATAATTTTTATTACCTGATGTTTTGAAGCAAAAGATTTCATTCTTTTTTGTTGTATCTTTGCGCGGCTATCAACAAGCAGTAGCCGGAAAATAAATAAAAGGTTATAAGAATCAAGATGAAAAAAGCTCCCTCTCCCCTCGTATCGTTGATACCGATTGTTGTACTGGTGTTATTATTGTTTGCCACTATCCGTACCTTTGGCAGTGATGCCCTAAGCGGCGGAAGTCAAGTGTCATTGCTTACCACTACAGCCATTTGTATCCTGATCGGTATGGTGTTTTATAAGATTCCCTGGAAAGATTACGAGCTCGCCATCACCAACAATATTGCTGGAGTGGCAACAGCCATCATCATTCTGTTGATAATCGGTGCGTTGAGTGGCATTTGGATGATTAGCGGAGTAGTGCCGACTTTAATCTATTACGGGATGCAAATTATCCATCCCAGTTTCTTCCTGGCATCGACCTGCATCATCTGCGCGTTGATTTCTGTAATGACCGGAAGTTCGTGGACCACTATTGCCACTATCGGTATTGCATTGATGGGTATCGGAAAGGCGCAAGGCTTTGAAGATGGATGGATTGCCGGAGCTATCATTTCGGGGGCATACTTCGGGGATAAAATATCTCCTTTATCCGAAACCACTATCCTGGCGTCTTCCATCACAGACACTCCCCTGTTCCGTCACATTCGTTATATGATGATTACCACGGTACCGTCTCTTATCATCACACTGATTATTTTCACAGTGGCAGGACTTTCCCATGATGCCAGCAATACACAACATATTGCGGAGGTGGCAACCGCTTTGAACGAAAAGTTTCATATTACTCCGTGGTTGTTAATAGTCCCTGTTGTAACCGGAATACTGATAGCACGGAAAGTACCCTCTATCGTTACGCTGTTCCTATCCACTCTGCTGGCTGGTGTCTTTGCTTTGATATTTCAGCCGGAGTTGTTGCAAGAGATTTCCGGAGTTGCCGTTTCCGGATTCGATTCTTTGTTCAAAGGACTGATGATGACCGTCTATGGAGCGACAAATTTACATACAGACAATGCCGTTCTGACAGATTTAATCGCCACACGTGGTATGGCGGGAATGATGAATACGATTTGGCTGATTCTGTGTGCCATGTGTTTTGGCGGGGCAATGACAGCAAGCGGTATGCTGGGAAGTATCACTTCCATCTTCGTCCGCTTCATGAAGAAAACAGTCAGCGTGGTTGGAGCGACAGTCTGCTCCGGCCTGTTTCTTAATCTGACAACTGCCGACCAATACATCAGTATCATTCTGACGGGAAATATGTTTCGTGATATTTATGCCAAGAAAGGGTATGAAAGTTGCTTACTAAGCCGTACGACGGAAGATGCAGTAACCGTTACATCCGTATTGATTCCGTGGAATAGTTGCGGAATGACACAAGCTACTATCCTAAGTGTACCCACACTTGTGTATCTACCTTATTGTTTTTTCAACATTATCAGCCCCTTAATGAGTATCACTGTGGCAGCCATCGGATATAAAATTGCAAGACGTTCGTGAACAATCTGGCATACACTTTGTTTTTGCAATAAACGAACAACGTATTAAACCTAAACAAAAAAAAGTTATGAAAAAGTTTATTGCATTAGTAGCATTAGTATTAGTAAGTGCAAGCACAATGATGTATGCACAAGAAAGTAACGCAGCAGCACGCCGCGCAGAAAGAAAAGCTCAAAGAGATGCAGAAAGAGCAAAACTCCGTGCCGAAGAAGAGGTACAGGACATGGCAGCCTATCAACAAGCTGTACAGGCTTTGAAGAACAAGCAATTTGTATTGGAAGCTAATCAAGTTGTCTTCCGCAACGGTATGAGTGCTTTTGTTACTTCAAACACCAACTTCGTCTTGATGAACGGCAACAGAGCTACCGTACAGACTGCTTTCAACACTCCTTACCCAGGTCCTAACGGAATCGGTGGTGTTACAGTAGATGGTAATTCTTCGGATATGAAGATGAATATCGACAAAAAAGGAAATGTGAACTGCTCATTCAGCGTTCAGGGTATCGGCATCTCCGCTCAAGTATTTATCAATATGAGCAGCGGAAACAATACTGCTTCAGTTAGCATCAGCCCGAACTTCAGCAACAATAACCTGACATTGAACGGAAATATCGTTCCGCTTGACCAGTCAAATATCTTCAAAGGACGTTCCTGGTAATCCGGATACAAGAATCTTATCATAACTCCGCTACAAATCACGCAAAATGCGTATATTTGTAACGGAGTTTTTTTATTCATCATTGCTTATGAGAGAAGTTATCATCGCAGACAATCAGGATATCAGTAAGGCAGGAATGATGTTCCTGCTAAGTAAACAAAAGGAAGTATCCCTCCTTTTAGAAGCTGATAACAAGGCTGAACTGATTCAGCAGCTACGATTGCATCCGCAAGCGGTGATTGTATTGGATTATACACTGTTCAATTTTGCCGGGGCGGATGAATTAATTGTCTTGCAGGAAAGATTCAAGGAAGCCGACTGGATTCTATTCTCTGACGAACTTAGCCTGAACTTTCTCCGCCAGGTACTGTTCAGCAGTATGGCTTTCGGGATAGTGATGAAAGATAATTCAAAAGAAGAAATCATGACTGCCATTCAATGTGCCACCCGCAAACAACGGTATATTTGCAATCATGTCAGCAATCTGTTGCTTTCGGGAACTTCTTCTCCGCTGGCAGCGTCAAGCATGGACGACCATTTGCTGACGCAGACAGAAAAGAATATCCTAAAAGAAATTGCATTAGGGAAAACAACGAAAGAGATTGCAGCAGAGAAAAATCTTAGTTTCCATACGATCAACAGCCATCGTAAGAATATCTTTCGCAAATTGGGGGTGAATAATGTGCACGAGGCTACTAAATATGCGATGAGGGCAGGGATTGTGGATTTAGCCGAATACTATATCTGACACCGCTATTCACTAACCTCTACCCCTCTAAGGGAACTATTTAACAGATGATTTCTCCGCTTCCCACACAAACTTTCGCCTCTTCATCATAAATCACCCCAAACTGCCCCGGAGCAATGCCTTGCAGCTTTTCAGAGGACAAAATGTGGAATTGCTTCTCTCCTTCCTGTATCAGTTTTCCTTTGGTAAAGTCGGGAGTGTGACGAATCTTGAAAGTGATGTCTATCTCCTTCTCCTGCCCTTTCCAGGGATTATCAGTAATGAAATGGAAATCATGCATCCGGAATTCATTGCCGTACTGTGTTTCCACACCGTAACCGCGGGACACATAAATTGTATTTTCTTCAATATCCTTCTTGACTACGAACCAGGGACCACCACTCAATCCAAGCCCTTTGCGCTGGCCGATTGTGTGAAACCAATAGCCGCGATGTGTACCCAATTTCTTTCCGGTTTCCAATTCAATAATCGCCCCTTCCTTTTCTCCTAAAAAGCGACGGACAAAATCATTGTAGTTTATCTTCCCGAGAAAACAGATACCCTGACTATCTTTCCTTCTGGCACTCGGCAATCCGGCTTTATTGGCAATCTCACGTACTTCTTGTTTCATCAAACCTCCAATGGGAAACATGAGTTTGGAAACTTGCAGGTAATCAATCTGTGCGAGAAAGTCTGTCTGGTCTTTCACAGGGTCTTTCGCTGTGCCCAACCAAGTTTTACCGTTGCGTTGCAAGGTGGTGGCATAATGACCGGTTGCCGTAAAGTCGAAGTCTTTCCCAACACGCTGTTCAAAGCAACCGAATTTGATAAGCTTATTACACATCACATCCGGATTAGGCGTCAGTCCCTGCCGGATTTTATCAATGGCATAGGCCGCTACATTCTCCCAATACTCCTGATGCAAATCCACTACCTCCAAAGACAGACCGTACTTACGTGCCGTAGCAGTAGATAATTCAATATCTTCCTCTGCCGAACAGTCCATATATTCCGCTCCGTCCATGCCTATCTTAATATAAAAAAGAGTGGGCTTATATCCTTGCTCACAAAGGAGATGTACAACAACCGAACTGTCGACACCTCCTGATAATAATGCAGCTATATCCATGAATAATGATTCGTCTATTAATAACGTTCTATATGTAAGCTAATACCTATTAAAAAATTCTATGCTACAAAGATAAGGCAAGAATCTCTAACAGCCAATCACATATTGAAGGCATTTTTATACCATAAATGTGGTAGATAAGCAAAGTATTTCCTACATTTGCACAGTAAAAAGCTTTTTATGATGACGAAATTAAGAAAGATAATCCTCATACCTGCCCTGAGCATCGTATTTATCAGTGGCTTTTTCTCCTGTGGTGTCGACCGCTGGCCGGAGTATGCCCATCAGACCGCACTGGATACATGGATGTACGACATCATGCAGCAGAACTATCTGTGGTATCAAGATCTACCTTCCTACGATGATGTGAATCTGTTTTTGGAACCTGCCTCGTTCTTGTCTAAAGTGAAATCGAAAAGCGACAGTTACTCGTTTGTAGATTCTGTGATGGAAACTCCCCTACCTACCTATGGATTTGATTATTCACTAGTTCGAAGTGCGGATATTGATACAGCTTATAATGCGTTAATTACTTACGTCATTCCCGGTTCACCGGCAGAAGCGGCCGGATTGGTGCGCGGTGACTGGATTATGAAAGTCGATACTTCTTACATCAGCAAGAAATACGAGACTCAATTGCTACAGGGAACCAAAGCCCGGGATTTGGTGATGGGTGAATGGAAAAAAGTTCCTGTGACAGAAGAGGAAGATCAAACAAACGTTGATACGGAAGAAGGAGGAGAAGGAGAAACAGAATATGTGTACAAAGTAGTACCTAACGGCAAAACCCTAAAACTACCTGCGGCACGATCCGTTGAAGATAATCCGGTACATAAGTATACAGTACTGCCAGCAGAAGAGAATGGCCAAAAAATCAAAGTAGGGTATCTCATGTACAGTAGTTTCACAGCCGGCACCAACAGTGATCCGGACAAGTACAATAACGAACTGCGACAAATTTCACAAGAATTCAAGACAGCAGGCGTAAAATATGTTATACTTGACTTACGTTATAACGCCGGTGGTTCATTGGACTGCGTTCAGTTATTAGGTACAATTTTGACTTCAGAAGTACGATTAAATAAGCCGATGGCCTATCTGGAGTATAATAATAAAAACAGGGACAAGGATGCCACCATCAACTTTGATAGTGAAATATTAAAGAGCGGTGTTAATTTAGACCTGCCCGGTCTGTTTGCTATCACAAGCAGTACAACAGCTGGAGCACCGGAAATGTTAATCAGAAGTCTCTTCCTGAAAGACAGCTATCCTGTCGTAACCATCGGTGGTGTCACAAAAGGACAAAACGTAGCAACAGAACAATTCATTAATGAAGAATTTCTGTGGTCAGTCAACCCGGTAGTATGTACTGTTTATGATTCCAATCACGATGCCGGAGGAGCTATCTCACCTGCAACAGATCTTAAAATCAGTGAAACGACCATTGATGGAGTTACTAATTACAGTGAGTTTCTGCCATTCGGTGACCCAAATGAAAGATTATTAAAAGTAGCCATCGGTGTTATAGAAGGCACTTATCCCCCGGAAAAAGAAGAAGATACAACTACAAAAGCACAATTCAAGATTGAGAAAAGTGTTATTAGTCCCGCAAGTAGGCGGTTTGTCGGTGGTGGCGGTCTAAAGATTAAATAGAAGCAAAGCAAGAACCAAATAGAATGAAAAGAAGTGCTCCCCAAAAGTTTCTTATATAACTTTTGGGGAGCACTTCTTTTCGTTTTTCACCACACTTCTTGTCAATAGCAGATTTACGCATCATTAACAAAAGAATCCCATTATTCCACCTTTTCAAAACAGACCGTCTGATTCTACTAAACAAAGCGTTGGTTTACATCTAAGAAAGTACGTATTTTTTATAAGTGATTGAGAATGAGATAAGTTTTTATCTCATAAAAAGAAGAGGTTACGAATTAGAAATAAACAGAATGTAGCATCCTGCTGTGATTTGCATAACCATCCAAAGAACTCTTTCGGTTGCAAAGGTACGATATTTAATCGGGGATAAAGAATGTTTTAAGATTTTTTATCCCCGATTTTTTGCTTGGGTAAATCTGTTTTTATTAAACCATATTCTTCTCTATTCTTTGCTATTTCCATTTCAATCCATTCAAACATATGTGGCAAGGGTTCCTGTTTTTTGAATGGTCTATTTCGTTTGCATATTCTCATTCTTTCGTGTATTTTGTATAAAAGTCAGCCGTCGTCGCAGAAAGACAGTCCTCGTACCTCAGACTAACTTCCTCCGACTATGGCACGGCAAGAAAAATCCTTGGCGGTATGCCTTGAAATACTTCAAGACTATACTGCCAAGGACTTTTCTTTGTTTGCCGTGCTGACAACGGCTGACTTTTATAGCCACAACTCGCAGTTCCATTTTTTATCGCACAATCCAAACGACATGAAACAGTGGTACGCCACCCTTTCATGTCTCAGTAGTACGGCATGAGGAAAAGTGCTTCTTTTTGTCGGTTGCAGGCTAACCGATCAAAAGAAACACCATTCCTTGATTTGCCGTACCATTTTGTTTGCATACTCCACCGCAAAAAAGAAGTCATTGATGTAAACCTCAACGACCACTTTCATGCTTGGCTGCACAGCCTTGGAGAAAACCCGATGCAAGAAGCATGGATAAGCCATACTCTTCTTTCACCGGAATTTCTCTGAAGGCTGTGCCATTCTTGTATGCGATTTCCATTTTCCTAAAAACATTTGCAAGACAGTAATTATATTCATTTCTCAGAAATGAGTATGCGATAATCGTGCAGTCCCAAAACTTCCGTGAAGTTTCTATTTTCATTTGCCGCTCTGATTTTCTTTCCTCCACAAGGTCTTTCCTTTTGGCATCAACCGTTATCGTGCAGGTGCAAAGGTATGGCAGCGGGCTTTGGAAATAAAAGGTCGAGCCTTCGGTTTTCGAAAAAATCTCCACACCGTTGGGTAGTATTTTTCCGAAAAACCTTGTATTTCCAGCCTCGCCGCCCTTGAAAGGCACCTGAAACGAAACGACCGATGCGACAGGAAGACGCAAAAAAAATGTCGGAAAAGGGAGCGACAAAAAGGTGAAGAAACGAGAACTTCCCTTCAGTTCCTGGAACCGCAAATAAATTTAATTCAAGGCTATATGACAACAAACATCAACATAACACAGACTTGGTGGAGATTACTCTCCGCAGTCGGCTCAACCCTCATCACTTTGGTGGCTTGGTTGGGATATATGGCTCTCTGCATGGTCGGTGAAGTCATATTGGGAATTGTGAAGTTCATCTTCGGCATCATCATTTCCATTCTTTCTATGGTGGTACTGATTGGAACATTCATTTGGTTATTAACACTTTAAAGTACAAGCGATATGAACAGAAGCATTGAAGCGATACCTACATGGGCACTCTGCTACATCATCAATGGCGATGCAAGCGGACTGACAGACGAGGAAATCCGTATGGTGGACGAAGCCATACGCAAGAACAATATTGAGATAGTAAGTCCAAGATACAACGAGGACATGTGCACAGAACCTTACTTCAGCCATTATCCGTTCTTCGGACTGCCTACAGAAGTTGAGGACTGCGACATCATCTATCACGAGTAACAACCCCTTTAACAACATCAGATATGAACACTACAGAATATTTCAAGAGAACCATACAAGCCTATTTGGAGGAGCGTGCTATGGAGGACGAACTCTTTGCAGCCAAGTATGACAACCCCGACAAGAACATAGACGATTGCGTCACCTATATCCTTAATTGGGTACAGAAGAGCGGTTGCAACGGCTTTTGCGATGACGAGATATATGGGCAAGCCATCCACTACTACGAGGAGAAGGACATCGAGGTAGGAAAACCATTGAACTGCCAAGTGTCTGTCAACCACCACATCGAACTCACAGAGGAGGAGAAGGCACATGCAAGAAAGGAAGCCATCCGCCAATATCAGCAAGAGCAGATGAACAAGATGCGTAACAGAGATACCGCCAAGCGCACCTCACAGAGAACGGAAACAGAAGTACACCAACCATCATTATTCGACACGTTATGAAACCAAGAACGAAATATCAGAAGCAAGTCGTAACCTCAAACAAGGGGTTACGACCTATCAAGGGAGCGCAAATGCAATGGGCATTCCGTGAGTGTCTTGACCACTATGTCTTTCAGTTGAAGCACGGACAGACCACCTGCATGGACTGCGGACACACTTGGACTACGGAAGAGGATGCGGACAAATGTGTCTGCCCGAAGTGTAAGGCAAAGTTGGAAGTGCAGCGCACCAAGCGACAGAAGGCAATGTCTTCTACCTATTTCAGCGTACTCACTGAGCGTAAGGGACTGCAACTTATGCGAGCATATCAGATGAAAGCATACTACCGCAAGGGACAAAAGGCAAACATTTATTGTTGGGAGGTGGCACGCTATTGGATGAACGAGAAAGGCAAGGTGGAGGTTATGGCACGCAAGCGCACAATGGGTATCTATATGGACACGTTCTGCTACGACTCCGACATTGAACTGCGCAGGGACAACACCACCTATCAGCATATTGCTTCATTTCCGGTCTGCCCCGATATGAAAGTCATTCCTCAGATATGGCGCAACGGCTTTGACGGAGCGTTTCACGGCATCGAACCGCTTACATTGTTCAAGGCGATGCTGACAGACCACCGCATCGAAACGATGATGAAACAATGTCGTTACGGACACGTCCGCCACTTCATAGACCATCCACGGCACTTGGAAACTTGTTGGAATGCCTACAAGATAGCCAACCGCAACCATTACCTTATTACAGACATCGGCAAATGGGCGGACTACATCTGTATGTTGGTAGAAATGGGCAAAGACATCAGAAGTCCACATTACATTTGTCCCGACAACCTTGAAGCCGAGCACGACAGAATATCCGAGAAAATCAGAGCCAAGAAAGAAAAGGAGCGCACCGAGGAGGAGATACGCAAGGCATTGAAGAACGAGGACAAATTCAAGGAAATGAAGAGCCGTTTCTTCGGTTTGATGTTCACGGACGGCAATATCGTGGTGAGAATGCTTGAAAGCGTCAGGGAGCACGTTCTTGAGGGTAAGGCGATGCACCATTGCGTAGGCAGCGGTACAAACTACTCACTCAATCCCGACTGCATCATCTTCTCAGCAAGAATAGCCGAACAAAGGGTTGAAACAGTGGAGTTTTCTCTCGAACAGATGAAAGTCGTACAATGCCACGGACTACAGAACAAGGACACCGAGTACCATGCCGACATCATCAACTTGGTGAACAGCAATGCAAGACTTATAGAGCAACGAATGGTTGCAACGACATGAAATCCATATCGGCGGAGCGATGAAAATTCGTTCCGCCACTTTCTTCATGAGCCGAGGAGCGGAAAGAAAGTGGCAAAGAACCGTTTTTTCCTTATCTGCGATGCTTGCAGAATAACAAAGGACAGCCCAAATCAAAAGGACTGTCCTTTATTCATAAATCGTTTTTTCTGTTCCTTGGGAGATAGTCCCATCTGGCGATTGACACTTTTGCTTACTAATGCGGCATGATGCCGTCCTATGGATTCAGTGGCAAGCTGAGATTTTAGCCGTAGTCTTTCTTTTTCATTGGCGTACTCTTAATTTATTGTCAGAGGCGATACGACTTGAGACCTTCATCGAATGCAGCCTTGATTTCGGCTGCATAGGCATTGAAGTGTTCGTTGATGATGTTATCCACATAACTTGCAATGGAAATCTTTCCCTTGCCTACGATACTGACAAATTTAGTCACACGCTCATGAATGTCCTCGCTGATGCCAACATGTCTGCCATATCTTGCGGTAAAACCTGCATTTGCCATGAACTTACCGACATACTGCTCAGCACGCTCTTTCTCCATTCTGTCGATTGGCTCAAATTCACCCACATCATAATTCTCATATGCTGCATCTTCATCAAAACACTCCTCCTTGTCGGAAATAGTTGACGATGTACGGTCTTGAAATGTCTCTTCAAGACAAGCGTCAATCTGTTTTCCAGCTTCCTCCATTGTCTCTTCATAATTTCTCATGAAAGCCTCATACAACTCCTTGGCATCTGTCGAAGTGAGTTGTCCTTTACCACAGTTTTTTGTTTTGTCTGCCATAATTATTTTTTTAATTGTTATACAAAATCTCTGCTATTGAAATACTTGTTGACTATTGAAAATCCAACCTCAACAGTTTTTGTCAGATACCTGACATATGCAATTCCATCAACGCATCTATTTTGCGTTTAATAATCTTTGAGCGTTCTGCGATTTCAGCTTGTAGCTTTTTGCTGTTCATTTCCGAGAATATCTTGCCCACATGTGCAAATCTATCCTTTGTTGCATTGTTCTCTTCTGTTCTTTCCATAATTCTCCTTATTAAATTGTTATACAAAGTCGAGGATATTGAAGTCCTCTATACAGTCTGGCACCTTAAACTCTTTCTTTGGCTTGGAAATCTCTACAATCTTATGAGTTTGCAAGTAGAAGGTGACGTAATCATGGATGTTCTTCTTGCACTCCTCGCTGTTCTCCATGAATTTCTCATAGAATTGGCTGCCATCCATCTCATGGAAAACCTTGCCTGCATGTCTTTTCTCCTTGTCCGTTGCTTTCGGTGCCTTGACGGTATTCACAGCTGCGTCAATGTCCTCAAAACTTGACCCTTTGGCTTGTGGCACATCGGCATCTTCCTTATTGTCAGAATATTTCACACCAATATCTTCTATGCGAACATTCGTAAACACATCATCAAGCTGTTCGTCAGAAATCCGTGCCGTACTCTTTGGAGAATCGTCAAATGTCACGTCATTATCCGATACGGACATGGATTCTGTTTGTTTTTGTTCCGTTTCTTCTTTCTTCCGCAGTTGGGACACTTTGAAAAGACTTTTGCCTACAAGTGCCATCGGGTCGATAGGCGTTTTTTTCTCCTTTTCCTTGCCGTTCGCAACTTCAAGGAGCAACTTGTTGTAAAAATAGATAGTCCAAACATTGAATGCAGCCAAGACTATCAAGAATATAGTTTCCATTGTCATGCTTGTTCCTTTTTGTTACACATTCCAATCGTCAATCTCTTTTCTCAGCAAGCCGTTGATTTCTTCCTGGTTCTCTTCAAGATGTCTCTCAAGAATAAGGTCGATGTAACCACCGACTGTCAACTCATGCTTTGCGAGCACACTGACTATTCTTGAAATTCTCCTGTGTATCTCACGGCTGATATAAACGCATTGACGAGTCTTTATCTCGTTTCGCTTGAAGAATGCCGAATCGTAACTTTCCGAAGAAGCCTTGGGAGGCTTGCGTGAAATTGGCGACTTATCGGTCTGCGAGCATTGGGACTTCCAGCCAACCTCTTCTTTCTCTTCGGTATCTTTCACTTGGGATTGGGAAGCTCCGTCAAGAATGGATGCCGTTGTCGTGCCAATCTTGCTCTTGCCAATAGAGGCAATGAGCAGATTTTCATCTATTGCGTCAGTGTTGATTTTTCTGCTTACCATAGGCTCATGTCTTTATGATTTCACAAATCTCGTCGGACAACTCCTTGATGCCACTCCCTCGCAACAGGTTTGGGTCTGATGGAAAGATGGTGGAACGGAACACTGCCTTTCTGTTCTCCGACAGCTCTCTTCTGAAACGTTTGCTGTCTGGCAGTCGTGTGTTGAGAACCGAATAGTCGAGAGACTTGAACATACCTTCATATACATCATACAAACTCGTGCGTTCTCGTTTGTCAACCATTGTCCAAAAGAAAGCAAGTTTCTTGGTGACCGACCAACCCTGTGTCAAAAAGTTGTCGTGGAACAACTGCATGAAGCTCATTGCGCTTTCTACAACAAAGCGGTCTGCGCTGACGGGTATAAAGATGTAATCCATCTGAGACAAGGTCTTCATGACGCCCTCACTTTTGATAGTCCCAGGCATGTCAAAGAAGATGAAGTCAAGTTTAACCTCTGTTTCATTCAACACTGTCTCTGCGTCGTCAAGCGCATTGACAGCATTGCTTCTCGTTACGCTGAAGGACTTCTTGCCCAGCTTTTTGAAATGCCCACAGGCTTGCGCCTTGAAATAGTCGCTGCTTTTGATGAGTTCCAGTTCCTCGTCTCGCAGGTCTGCAAGGTTGTATTGTGGCTCGTCACAATCTATGACCGCCACATTGAAGCCCTTGACATTGTGAAAGTAGTTGGCTACAAGAGCCGTGATGGTGGACTTTCCTATTCCACCTTTCTGTGTCGCGAATGCAACAAATCTTGTTTTACTCATATTTTTAACTTTTTAAATTGTTGATAACTCACTTCTATGATATTCTGCCAATTTAACGATGTGGACACATAAGAGTCCATGTCTATAATTCATAGCTCCATTATGGAGACCTTGAACCATTGCAGTGCTTCATCATTTCCATACGACAGTACGACAGTGAATCAGTAAGTCTGTACGTCAGTAGCGCATCATTGATGCAAGGCGATACTACAATAATGACAGGTTTATTCATTTCTACAAATGCTTGTTTCATCATATTTTCAAATCATTAGTTCGATGTTTACGGCTGCAAAGTAACAATGCTTTTTCCGAAAAACAATGGTTTTCAAATCCTGTGGCAGCATGTTGCCGATAGTTGCAGTGGTTGTCTGGGGTGCATCTGTTCCAAGGGTGCTATTTTAGCCGTAATTTTGCACCCGAAAGGCAAAGCGATGGATAGCGCATCCATATCGTTCCGAGAAGAACAAGGCTTGATGTTCCGCAAAGGACTGGATTTCCCGAACAGCTTCCATTCGGGATAGGGACAGCTTCTTACGAAGGCTAACTTCAATCCACCCTAAGCGGATTTTTATGTCCTCAAAGACATAGCAAGGTATGTTTTGAGTTACTCAAAACCTTTGGAGTTACTCTCCAAAGACCTTGCCCTGCCGGGTTGGTAGCCTCTCCGAAGTCGGGCTCCCCATGTTCCAATCTGACGATAGTTTGTGCAATTCCATTATTGCCGCATGTACCACTTAATCCATTTTAATATGAACACAGAAAGAAAACGAGGGGGACGAATCCCAAAACTGAACCCGAAGTCGCACCATGTGATGCTTCGGTTCGACGATGACGAGTGGATGAAATTCCTCGTCATGTATGAGCAGACTGATGTGAAGGCAAAGGCTGTCTTTGCCAAGGCACGCATCTTCGGCGAGCCGTTCAAGGTGCTGCGCGAGGACAAGACACTGGTGGAATACTACACCAAGCTTTCTTCTTTTCACTCGCAGTACCGAATGATTGGCAACAACTACAACCAGGTTGTCAAGGAACTCCGTTGTCATTTCTCAGAGAAAAAGGCGATGGCTTTGCTCTATAAGCTGGAGAACTGCACCAGGGAACTGGTCTCTCTTACCCGTGAGATTGTTGAACTAACCCGTAAGTTTGAGGAAAGATGGTCGCAAAGATAAGTTTCGGAAGTTCATTGTACGGCGCTCTGGCATACAATGGTGAGAAGATTAACAAGGAAGAAGGAAAACTCTTGGCAACGAACAAGATCTTCGATGATTGTTCGGGAAAGACGAGCATCGCCAATGCCTTGCGTGATTTCCAGCGATACCTTTCTCCGCATATCAGAACGGAAAAGCCTGTCGTGCATATCTCCCTGAATCCGCATCCTGATGATGTGCTGACGGATATGGACATGGAGAACATCGCACGGGAATACTTGGAGCGCATGGGATATGGCAACCAGCCATACATGGTTTACAAGCATGAGGACATTGACCGTCACCACATGCACATCGTGACCATCCGGGTGGATGAGAACGGCAAGTGTTTGGATAGCCGATACAACTACCATAGGAGCAAGGCTATCACCCGTGACTTGGAGGAGAAATACAATCTCCACAAGGCGGACCGCAAGCAACGCCAGGCAGACAATCCACTCCGCAAGGTGGATGTAAGCCAAGGCAATGTGAAGAAGCAGGTTGCCAACACAGTAAAATCTCTCTGCGCTACCTACAGGTTCCAGTCCTTGGGCGAGTACCATGCACTTCTCTCCTTATATAATATATCCTTGGAGGAAGTCAGAGGCGAAGTTGGCGGTCGTGAGTATCATGGTTTTGTCTATTCTGCCACGGACGGACAGGGCAACAAGGTGGAAAATCCTTTCAAGGCTTCCAAGATTGACAAAACTGTCGGTGTGGAGGCAATAGAAAAACTGTTCGCTTATTCTGCCAAGAAGTTCAAGGAGGACAAGAAACTCTCCGAGATGACCAAACATAGTGTGGAGGCAGTGTTGAAGCAGACTTACCATAAGGATAAGTTCGTTGAACTGCTGAAAGCAAAGGGCATTGATGTTGTTTTCCGCCATACAGCTGACGGCCGTATCTACGGAGCAACATTCATTGACCACCGCACCCAAAGCGTGTTCAATGGTTCAAGGCTTGGAAAGAATCTTTCTGCCAATGCCCTGCAGGAGCACTTCACCTTGCCTTACGAGAATGAGCAGCCGATACCGCTTGCCATTCCAAAAGAAGAAGACTCTGGCTTGGAGCAGGAACTTCAAGGTTCTGGCTTGTTCGATGAGGACGGCAGCGGTCTTGGACTTATGTCTGGAGGAGGTTCATCAAATGAGGCACAGGAAGCAGCATTCGACAGAGAACTACGCAGAAAGAAAAAGAAGTGCAAAGGGCGAAGCCTTTAGTTGTATCATCAAGATTGGCTTTCTTGAACAATGGAGAAAGCCAGCTTTATGTAAAATCAAAGTATAACTTCAAAATAGAAAAACAATGGCACAAGAAGATGATTTGAGAGCATTGGGAAAAATTATGGATTTTCTCCGTGCCGTGAGTATCATACTCGCAATTATGAATGTGTATTGGTATTGCTATGAGGCAATGCACATGTGGGGAGTGACAATCGGGGTTGTTGACAGAATCCTTATCAACTTCAACCGTACAGGTGGAAAATATTTTATATCGCAGTGACACTGTTTGTTTATGAAAAATATAATTGGTTAACTAAATCTCCAATATCACAGGATAGTGATCCCCACCCTTCATATGATATCCTCGTACATATGTTTTTAGCTGTAATCTGCTATCGATAAGGAAATAATCTAATTCTCGACCTGAAATATGTGTTGGCATACCACAACAGGCAAAATAAGCACTATTTCCCGGCCTACTTCTGGTACCTGTGGTCATTATTCTTAAATTATCTGATAATTCGCTTGGCGTTGAATTCATATCTCCGCCAATGATGAAAGGAGATACTGCATGGCGTACTAAATCTCTTATATCTCCTACAGCACCAGACCCAGATTCGCAATGAAGGGTATAAATGTTACATCCATTATAATTTAAACAAATTGCGGATCGGCCTGTTCCTGATATCAGATAATGTATTGATGCTACAAAATTCAAATCCGCAATGATACAAGTATTACATCTCTGATTATAAGCACCTGCATGTTCTACCACAATATAGTGGTATCTACCACTATGTTGTGCAGGCAGTATGAATTTACCACATTCTTGTATCATAACAACATTACATTGTTCTATTGTTAATAGATGATTCAATATATTTAATTTAATAGCATCATTAAGAGGATTTCCTTGGGAATTCCATGTACAAATTTTCATATGGCTATTTTTAGATGTTTGATGCATTTATTATGTTTTCATAATAATTGTTATCAAATTTGAACGGGACTTTATCCATCCCGTTCTATATGTTTATACTCTATTTACTGCTTTCTGTATTTATAGGCTCGATACATGATGCCATTATATCCATCAGTTTAGACAGACCTTCGGTCTGCGGCTGCTGGCTGGCAGAAACATGTATCTGGTATTTTGCCGTTTGGTTGGTCATGCGGGTGTTCTCGCGGGCGGTTGTGACTTTGCCGCTGATTTCCGCATTTATAAACCAATGTTTTGCAGAAGCTTTTGTCTCTACTTCTGCGTTGGTAGTGCTTTTTACGTTTGATGTATCGGTAACCTCCATCTGGAAATCGACATCCACGCGATCTATGAGCAGGGAAGGAATAGGCACCAATCCTATAAACGGAGCCTTGACACTTTGTGACATTGTTGTCATTTTTCCATCCTGCTGTATCGGTCTTTTAATATCGAATTCCAATACACGAGCTGTTTTACCGTCTTCATCAAAAGCAATTTTCTGGTAGAAATTCCATGCTGTCGCTGCCAATTCCTGTTGAGCTTCGGCTGCTGCAATAAGCGGTGCTGCAATCAGTTCCCGCATGGGAAGCCCCTTAAAATTGTCAGTCACATTCGGATCTCCAAGTACAGGGGATGTACCGTTATTTTTAGTCTCTTCCAATGCAGCGGAAATAATCTCTTTCGCTTGCCCGCTTATATTTTCTGCATATTCTTGTTGCCCTTGGTTCTTTGTTTCTTCTGCCATAACATTTGAATTTTGAAATTGTTAGATGTTTTTTACAAAATCGTCAATGATTCGGGAAATACTCTCCGGAGTCTCCTGAACTTTAAAATTGACGCAAACCTCCATGACATCATCTGTATCTGGTTTTATGTTGCTCATCTGCATCTGGAGATTGGCTCTGTGCGGACTGGATAACAGCAAGTTGTTTTCCGGAATCTGTGATTCCACGCTTCCGACCTTCGCCTTGAACTTTATCTGCACATTATCCATTGCAAGATAATGATGGGATATCAAGGCTATAAGTGGAATATCAATAGTCTTGTCTCCAACCATGATTTTTTTTGATTGGAACGTATTTGCGTTATTTGCATTTGTTCCTTCAAAAAGTCTGGTCAGATTTTGTATCTGATGATTCTGTAATGTATCTTGTGCACAGTTTACGGCGTACTGCAAACCATTCATAATATCAGAGAATGAATTGGTTTGAACACTGTCCGGCTCATCGTCATTATTTTTCTTGCCTCTGTGAAAAAGTCCCATGTTTTTAATTTAAATACTTGATTTGTTGTCTTTAATGAGCACCAATCTTGACAATGTCCGGCTTACAGCTTCCATATTTACACTGGAGACTATATTATTATTGACAATGCCTTGATGCCAAAACCAATATGGTGGATTCTCCGTGTGTTCCATCACGTCCTCCTTTCTTTATTGGGGTTATACTTCGGTTCTTTCCGTTGCGGGCGGAACTTTTTCCGCCCGACGGTTTACTGCTTCCTCAAGGTAGGCAATGCTCCGTTAAGTTCGTAACGCCACTCTGAGCCTACGTTCTGCAAGGCGGTGTTCATGGCATCAACGGCATTCTCCCAGGTAACGTAAGTGCCGTCCACCTTCGTAGATTCGGGGGCGGTCTTATAGCCTCGTTCCTGATTGTTCTTCCAGTAGCAGGCGGTCACGGTGGTGTAGTTATCTCCCAACAAGCCGAAGATATGTACATTGCCAGTGCTACTACCTGTACTGGTTACGTTGCCCGTGGCATAGCAGGCACGAACGCCTTTTCCTCCGTTCATTCCCACCAGACCGCCGCCAGAGATATTCTTTTTGGGGGCTATTTCTATGATCACGTTGCCCGTGGCATAGCAAGCGGTCAGGGTGGCACCCCCATTCGTCTGACCTGCCACGCCGCCGACATAGACCGTTCCCTTCACTGTGGCAGAGGAGCTGCATCCGGTGATGGAACCGTTCCATTGAGCACCCACTACACCGCCGACGTACACCGTGCCGCTGACGCTGCCCGACACCGAGCAGTTTTCAATGGTGCCATCGCTATATCCTGCCACACCGCCGGCAAAGCCCGAACTGCGATTGCTTGTTATCTGTACGTCCTCCATCATCACGTTCTTCACCGTACCAGCATAACCGATAGAGCCGAACAGACCCACAAATTGGTCATTTGTCGTAACGGTCAGCCCCTTGATGGTATGACCGCCACCGTCGAAGGTGCCGGTGTATTTGTTGCTGAAACTTGTGCCTATCGGCGTCCAGTCTTTGCCTGTGAGGTCAATGTCTGTGTCGAGGGTAATGTTAATGTCGGTCTTACCTCCGTTCACTAATTTGGCTATATTCATCAGGCCATCGGCAGAGGTCACGGTGTAGCTGCCGTTGCTCTCTATGGTATAGCCCAGGTCTTTTGCCGCAGCGAGGGAGACGGTGTAGGTATATTCACCGCCCGCCTGCCAGTCGGTAGCATTCTTCATCTTATAAACGAAGGTCTTGCCGTTAGTGAAGGTGCAGGTAATGAATGCCGTGCCAGCTGCCACACTTTGCGGGGCTACGATGGCGGTGTAGGTGTTGCTGCCCTTGTCATACGGGGTGATTTCGGCAGGGTTGTCGCCTTCGGTGGAGAGGCCCGTCAGTCGCACGGATGCCAGCCCCTCGGTGTAGTCCGTCAGAACGATGGTCACTCGCGCCGTGCGGTGGGTGAAGCGAAGCGTGGGGCTGCCGTAGGTCACCGTCTGCCCGTCGGCTACGATGAGGTCACTGCCCTCAAAGTCTTTCTGGGTACTTTGGTTGGCTTTTACCTTTACCGCAGGCGGGGTTGTCTCGCCAGCGGTGTAGGGCCACCACGCTGTGACGGTGATGTTGTTGTGGTTGGTCCAGTAGTACGGGTCGGTGGAGGTCAGCGTGGCGCTGGTGGGGTCGGCGGTGGAGGGCGTCACGTTGTACGTCTTCACCATGCCGTCCATCAGGACTGCCACGCTCTGCACACCCGTCCAATTGCCATCCACGGGGGCACGGGTGCCGGCGGTGGCTGTCGCGGCGGGATTCAGCCCCGTGGCGGTGAAGACGATGGGTGTGCCTTCCGCCCCTTCCGGTAGGAAGCCCGCTTCGTCCTGCGTGCAGGCGGCAAGTGAGAGGACGAGCGCTGCAAGTGCAAAAAATCTTGTCTTCATTATATCTGTTGTTTTATTACTCTGGTTCTTTCCGTTGCGGGCAGAATTTTTTCCGCCCGACGGTTTACTGCTTCCTCAAGGTAGGCAATGCTCCGTTAAGTTCGTAACGCCACTCTGAGCCTGCGTTCTGCAAGGCGGTGTTCATGGCATCAACGGCGTTCTGCCAGGTTACGCTGGTGCCGTCCACCTTCGTGACTTTGGTGCTTTCCCTATTGTAGCCGATACCTTGTTCATGATTGTTCTTCCAATAGCAGGCGGTCACGGTAATGTAGTTATCTCCCAAAAAGCCGCCGATATGTACATAGCCAGTGCTACTACCAGTACTGGTTACGTTGCCCGTGGCATAGCAGGAAAGGAGGCTTATTCCGTCGTTGAATCCCACCAGACCGCCGCCAGAGATATTCTCTGTGCGGTCTATTTCTATGATCACGTTGCCTGTGGCATAGCAAGCGGTCAAGGTGGCACCAAAAATCGTCTGACCTGCCACGCCGCCGACATTGATCGTTCCCTTCACTGTGGCAGAGGAACTGCATCCGGTGATGGGATGGTCCCTTTGAACACCCACCACACCGCCGACGCTCACCGTGCCGCTAATGCTGCCCGACACCGAGCAGTTTTCAATGATGCCCCAGCTAAATCCTGCCACGCCGCCGGCATAACCCAACCTGTGATTGCATGTTATCTGTATGCCCTCCATCACCACATTCTTCACCGTAGCGGGCTATTATTGAAATTACCGAGATAGCCGAACAGACCCGCATATTTGTCATTTGTCGTAACGGTCAGCCCCGTGATGGTATGGCCGCCGCCGTCGAAGGTGCCGGTGTATGAGTTGTCGTAGTCTGTGCCTATCGGCGTCCAGTCTTTGCCGGTGAGGTCAATGTCGGCGGTGAGGGTAATGTTTATGTCGGTCTTACCTCCGTTCACTAATTCGGCTATATTCATCAGGCCGTCGGCGTTATAGACCGTGTAGGTATTGGTGTTGCTGTCGTAGATGTAGCCCAAATCCTCAGCTGCGCCGCTCTCGCCGCCGCCGTCAGCCCAGTCACCGATAGTGCAACCCTCTAACGTTAGGCCGGTGGCGTTCACCTTGACGGTATATTTATAGCGGGTGCCCGCCTCTAATACGACGTCGTTTTGCGGACGGAAGTAGAAGGTGCCGCTGCCGAGTTCCACCCGGATGAACGGCCTGCCTGCCGCAACGGTCTGCGGGGCGGTCAGTGCCTCGTAGGTGTTGCCGCTTGCGTTGTAGGTCTTGATGGCAGTCGGGTTGCCGTTATCGGCTGACAGGCTCACGAGTCTCACTGTGGCACCGGCGACGCTCGTGAATCCCGTGCCGGGCTTCAGTTCGATTGTCACGCGTGCCGTGCGGTGGGTAAATTCAAGAGTCGGGTTGTTAAATTCCACCTTCTGGTTCTCAGCAGAGATGAAGTCGCTGTTCTGGAAGTCAGCCAATTTGCTTTGGTCTTCTGCCACCTTCACGGCAGGCATCTGTGTGATGTCAGCCTTGTTGAAGGGCCACCATGCCGATACGGTAATCGGGTTGCGGCTGGTCCAGTAGTACGGGTCGTTCTCGCGTGAAAGCGTGGCACTCTTGAAATCGGTAGAAGCCGTTACGGTGTATTCCTTTACCGCATCGCCCATCTTGAGTGCCACGGAGGTGACGCCCTGCCAGTCGCCGTCCACAGCGGCACGGGTGGAAGGGGCTGCCAGCGGAGTTGCTTCTACGGACAATCCGGTGGCACGGATGACGACGGGGTATTCACCTTCGGGCAGACGATTATCGCCAGCAAGTTCGTCCTGCGTGCAGGCGGCGAGGGCGAACAGCAGTGCGGTGGCTGCGGGGATAAATAATCTATGTCTCATAATTCTTCATTCTAATCGATTAATTATTAACATCCTACAGGTCAGCACCCACATCTCCACCGTCTATATCGTTCCACTTTGCAATGGTGGCTTCGCTGACTTCAAGGACTTTGTTGCGTACCTTGACGGTATAGGTATAGTTGTTGCCCGCCAGTAGTGCGCCATCGGGCATGGTGAGTGTGGCATGATATTCCTGACCTTTGTAATTCACAACCAACGGCAGTGATGCAACTGTCTGCGGGAAGAGGATGATCGATGACGTGAGATTGCCGTCTGCCAGATTCATGGTCAGTTCTCCGGTCTGTAGTCCGTTGTCTGCGGTGGCAATACCGTCGGCCGTGTTGAACGTACCGGTGAGTAACAATCCGTCCAGCGTGTAACGTTCAGGCTTGACCACGCTGAAATTCACACCGTCGCCCGCCTCGAAGGTAAGGGTTATCTGGCTCATGCGGTGGTGGAAAGAGTTGTCTTCACCGCCTTTGGCGGTTTTGTCGGTGAAGCTTACTACCGGGTTGTTTTTGTCTCCCGTGGCTCCTGAAGCAAAGAGGAAGTCGATGGCAGGCTGGTTTTGCTGCGCCGTGGCATCGGTCGTGGCTGTGAGGATGCCTCCCGCCGCGTTGTACGGATAGTAGGCGCGGAAAGTATGGGTCTTTGCATCTTCGATATAGATAACCTTTCCTTCTGCCTCAAATTTCCCGTTTTTCAGGATGAAAGGCACGTTGCCGTACTGGGAATCGTTGCCGATGTCGGTGATGCCGATACGGTCGCCGGCAGTCCAGGTGGTTCCGCTGGCGCGGGTGGCGGGGGCGATGTTGGCGGTAAACTGGACGGCCACGGGGTCACCGTTCAGGTTCTCATTGTCGTTGTTGCAGGCTACCAGTGCGAGGGCGAGCGCTGCAAGTGTAAAAAATCTTGTCTTCATTATATCTATAATTTTATTATTTACAAATCAGCATTTACATCATCACCTTTCACTTCTTCCCAGCCGTTGATTTCGGCTCCGTCCACTTCCATGCCTTCGGGAGTCTCAACCAGCGTTCCGCCGAGGGTCAGCGATTTGCCCTTTCCGGTGTTGAACTCCTTGAGAGCTTCTGTGAGGTCGCTTTTCAGCGTGGTGGGGCTCGGGTTGCCGTCCGCATAGCGGATTTCAGCCGTCAGCAGTTGTTCCGTACCGGTCACACCCAGCAACCGCACCGTGGCTTTCCACTTGCCGGCATCGTCACCTTCGGTTATCTTGGTGAAGGGCAGCACGACGTTTGAAGCGGCTCCGTAGGTATCGGTAGCGAAATCGAGTGTTCTGGCTGCACCCGTCAGATGGGCAACAATCTCCGTGATGCGTCCGGCGGCATCACCCGTCGGTTTGACGACAAGCGTCAGTTCGCGTACCTGCTGCTTCATTGCGGCGGTCAGCGGATAGTCCTTGTCTTTCTCGATGCTCACCTGTTTCGTATAGGTGAAGAACCATCCCGGGGCATTGTTCACAAAGGCATCCGTGCCTGCCCGGTTTCCCGTGGCTGCGGCAATGGTGGCGGTGGTACCATTTACCGTGATTCCTTCAGCCGGGTTCCACACCGCAAGGGCGTAGCTGCCTGGAGCAAACAGATGGTCGGGGGCATGGGTGGCGGAAGTCTCCGTACCCGTATAGTCGCCCATGGTGACCGTCCATGTGGCAGGTATGTCGATACCCTCACCGCGTGCCGACCAGTCGGCTGTCACCGCAATTTTCCCATAGTCGGGATGCGACGTGTCATAAAGCGTGTCCTTCACGCAGGAAGAGAGCAGCACGGTGGCTGCCATTCCTACCATATTTATATATTGTCTTGCTTTCATACTCTATTCCTCCGTATTAGAATAACTTCCATACCAATGTTACACCGGCGTTGATGGGGCCACACCAATTTTTTGTCTCGTTGCCACGGCGCACGCGCACACCATCGATGACTTCATATTTTTCGAAATCGGCATTCAGGTAGCCCAAGCCGAGGTTGAAATCAAGAGTCAGTGCCTTGTTCAGCCGTAGCTGATAGCCGGTGGTGATGCCGCCACCCATCAGGTCGCCTTGCTTGCCTGTTTCGGAGATCTTGTAGTTGAACTGTCCGGCCTTGAACATCGCCCCCAGATACCAGGCTTTCTTCTCACCCATGTAATAACGTATTTCCGGAGCCACTTCCCAGAGTGCATAGCGGCGGTCCTTGTCGCTCCACGTCCAAGAAGTCCATGAGCCGTTTACGGCAATGCCACACGACGGACAGATGCGCCATTCAAGTCCTAAATCGGGTGTTAGGGTAGCCCAGCGCAACAGGTTGGCACGCAGGGAGAGATGATAATCCGTTGTGATTTTGGTTCCCGACGGCGTGTCGGCAAGTGTATTTTGTTGAGCGGTTTTCTCGGCTTCTGCCTTTTCAGCGGCAAGTCGGGCTTCTTCCGCCTTGCGCTGCTCTTCGGCAAGCCGTTCCTGCTCGGCACGCTTCTCGGTTGCCAGTCGTTCGGCTTCCGCCTTGCGTCGTGCTTCCGCTTCCGCATCCATCGCGGCTGTTTCCTTTGCGGGAACCGTTAGGCGTACGATTACAAAATCACCCCCTGTCGCATGATTGTGGGTAATGAAGTTTTCTTCCTTGATTTTCGCGCGTGTAATCAGTTCTGATTTTACTCGATTGGCACGGATCTTCGCCGTTGCAAGGTTCTCGGCTTCACCGCCCAGCGAATTGCAGTAGCCGTCAACCAGTAGCGGCAACTTGCCGTCAAAAATTGTTGCTTTACTGTTTTCGATACATTCCAACAGGCGGGCAAGTTCAGTGTCATTGCCATTCCAAGGAACGTAGAACATGTCCTTCTGCGGAACGAAGCGGAAGGTGTAGGTCGTGTCTGTTTTCTGCTGCGCAATGACAGGAAAAGTTACCGTCATCAGCCACAGAAACAAGGTAAGAAAAGTGATTTTTCTGCTCATATAAACTTGCATTTATTATCTTTGTCCTCTCCAAAGATAATAAATGTCATTCTATGCCCAAAAGATTAGAAAAACTTTTGCTGTATAATTTTATAAATAATGTCGTTTGAGCATCTTTTTGTCGAATTAGCACTTTTTGAATTGTCGAATTAGCACTTTTTTGTCGTTTGAGCACTTTTTGGAAATGGGTTTCTGTGACCTTTTCCGATGTTTTTTACTACACAAATTATTCCCGATTTGATTTTTTCCATTTGGCAGGCGTACATCCTTCTTTCTCGGAAAATAATTTGATAAAGTTACTTTGGGAAAGAAAACCAGAAGACTCAGCCAGCTTCTGTATATTGATTTCTGGATGCTCCTTCAGTATGTTTTTCGCATACTCCAACCGAAGACTGGTTATCCATTCGCGGAATGTCATTTTATACGTAGTCTTGATATAAGCGGAAAGATAGGTACGGTTCGTATAAAGTATTTCGGACAGTTCTTTTATGGTAAGTCCCTGCTGGACATAGCCGTCTGTCTTTATCCAGTTGTCAACCCTCTCTATAAATTCTGTATAGGACCTAGGAACTTCTTTCTCAGAAACTATTTCATGTTCAGTTTCCGAATTTGTCAGAAGTTCTTCTTCAGATTGTATATCCTGCTCAAACGCATTTTCTACCTGTTCATAGAACAGCAGGTAGTTCAGATAGCTGTAGAAAAGATAGCTGTAGAATGGTATTGACGACAAAATCCAGATAAAAACATATTCGTCTGGCAGAAATGTCAGCAATCCGCATCCGACACCGAAGATAAGTGCCCAATAAGTGAATATGGAAAGCCATTCGATATATGCGCCTATATCATCCGCCTGAGTTTCATTGAAAATCCGAATGGCTCTACGATATGCAATTATAACTCTGTGAGCTAAAACGACTCCAAAAACGACTAACCAGGCAGCTAAAGCAAATAAAGAGATTTTTTGCATGATTCCGCTTGGCAACAGGAACAACACAACTCCGGAAAGAGTTGAAAATATAATCCATAAAATGATATGTGTCCACACACGCCGTTTGGTAATGTAAAAACGATCAAGCAACATTATCAATGCCGAACTGAACAGAGAATAGCACAGAAAGTATGTGGACATGTTCATCAATATGGCAGAATCCGCATTTTTGAATCGGATACCAAAGAAGAAATGTACCGAATAGTTTGCTGAAAGCAGCAACATAGCTATACCCATAATCTGTCGGGAACGGAGATAATTCTTGAAAATTTTCTTTTCAGGAGTCTTTGCAAACAAAAAATAAAAGCCGAAGAATAACATTAACGGCAGTGCGGTACAAAGTGAAAAACTGTATATAGATGGTTCCATTGTTATGCTTATTTAGTTTTGATACAAATTTTGATAAATTTCCGAATTATAAGCCAGTTGGGATAAAAAACAGAAATGAATATCACTGAGTGCTCGCTGCTTGAGTTAAAATGTCAAGACCGACTCACCTAAGATCTTGCATCAAATTGCTCTAAGTCACACGTTTCTTATTGAAATCAAATAATGAGAATGAAGTATTTATTTTTTTCATTACAATTCTTTATAAGGATTATGTTCAGGAACCCTAATGAGTTCTTTTATATCAACTTCCAGACATTGAGATATCTGTATTAATGCTTCTAAAGGAGGTTGACAAGCATTAGTACACCATTTGGAAATGGTTGCTTGGTCTCTGCCAAGTTTCTCTGCAAGCCATTTGTTCGTTTTCCCCTTTTCTGCAAGCATAACTTTTATACGATTAAGATTTTTCTCAGCCATTGCGTATATTATTATTGTTTTCGGTTGCAAAGATACTCATTTTCCTCCAAATATCGTTTGTTTATCCGAAAATCATTATAAAAATCGGCAAATAATTTGCCTAATTAGAAATTTTGCTAATTTTTGCATGATTTACAGTGACTCGTCCCATCTTCATCTTGCATACCACTATATTCTATTAAAATGAAAACAGATGTGCCTACTTATAATTTTCTTCTTTTGGAGTTGATTTATGAATATTAAAATCGGAAAAATTCCGCGTTATCCGTGTTAATTTTTGTTTTCTCATAATTTCATTTTGGGGTTACGGGATTTTGTTGTTCCTAATTTGTTTCTTTTGCCATTTTGTAATTCGGATTAGCATTGATTATCAGAACATTACAAACAATCAGTAAGATTGCGAAACAAAAATAGCGTACAGTGTACAACGACAAAAATCGTTCTCTCTGTACGCTATTAAATCTTATTAAAAAGATGAAAGATTCTAACTAGCATCTCTTGGCATCGTTCCGTTCATTACAATAATCATCGGATACTCGTTTTTTACTTGCTCTGCTTGGCACACCTTGCGGTTCACAACCTTACTGATAAGCCATTGTCTGAACAACAAGGCTTGATATGTATCCATTTGAAGTGCTATGGCGATAATCACTTCCATATCATAGACATTCGCAGAATATCCATTTTCAAGTTTGATGTATTGCGAATGCTGGAAGTCTTTCAGCCCACTTTGTTTCCAAATGCGCTTGATGGTATTCTTCACTGCTGTCCCTGTTACATTCAACAGTTCGGCAATCTCCCAAACTGTCATCCACACCTCACCATGATGTGGGGCGTAGATGACCATATCTTCTTGTATTGTTATCACTTGTCGTTTCATACTCTGCCATTTATAGTGTTAGTATTATCGTTGCAAACATTTCCAAACGTGAATTCCTCAATGTTATTTATTTGCTGAGACAACTTTTCCACGTCTTTGCTCAATTTTTCCTTGGTAATCTTGGCATACACCTGGGTTGTCTTTATGTTCTTGTGACCAAGCATTGAACTCACGGTTTCTATTGGAACTCCGTTGGAGAGGCAAACCGAGGTTGCGAACGAATGACGGGAGACATGCCAGGACAGCGGCTTGGTGATACCACATTTTTTGCCCAGTCTTTTGAGCGAATCCATACAACTTTTGTAGTTGGGTACTGGAAACACCCTGCCGTCTTCACACAATCCACGGTATTTTTCCATAATCTGCTTGGGATAGTCAAGCAACTTGATGTCGGCTTCAGTTCCCGTCTTCTGTCGATGAATTATTATCCACTCGCCATCGTCAAAGAACGTTTTGATGTTCTCTTCCTTCAGGTTATAAAGATCTATGAAGGCAAGACCAGTGAAACAACAGAACAGAAACAAATCACGTACCATGCTCATCTTCTTTCGGGTGATTGGTATTTCCATGAGCAAGCGAATCTCTTCTTTTGTCAAGAACTCCCTTGTCGTCTCTTCTTCCTTGTACTCATATCGTCTGAAAGGGTCTTTTACAAGCCACTCATTATCTATGGCGCGGAATACCATTGCACGGAGATTGCGGACAAACACCATCGCAGAGTTTATCTTCAAGTGCTTTTCGGTTCTGAGAAAAGTCTCGTAGTCCGTGATAAAAGGCAGAGACAACTCTTTCAAAGCAATATCCTTGACATGATAATGCGATTGCAAGAACTCACCGACATAGGCACATCCTATTCTGTATCTTGTGAATGAGCTCAAAGACTTTATGCCAGCCTTATATTGCTTTTCCATTTCATCACGGCTTTGAGAATAGACTTTCATCAGTGTATGGCAACGATACTCCAAGCCAAGAAAGGCGTTCTTCACCTTGTCGGCAGTGACGAAGTTGTCCCTGTCCATAATCTCCTGATAATGCTTACTGATACTCACACGCATCTTGTCCAATTTGCGGTTCACCTCCAAAGCCTGCATACTCTTACCTATCATGCGTCCGCCCTTGGTGTCCCACAAATTTGGATTGGCAGTTGTTTTGCAACTGAACTGCGACTGTGTTCCGTCCACTGTGATACGTCCCATAACTGGAACAGTACCATCTTTCTTTACTACCTGTCTTTTGAGGTAGAAGATAATTGAAAATGTACTCTTCATAACGTCATTCTTTTTTGCGTTCAAAATTAATACATGAAGAGTCTTTTCTTGCTACGCATTTCACGGCAGAACACGGCAAATTTGGTTCGTAACCAAAAATCTTACGTTACTCATCAGTAACTCACTATAAATCAGAGTGTTCAAATTCAATTCGTAACCTTCCTCATTCTTCCGAACCTCAACATTCCCCATTTGGGGTATAGGTTACGGATAGGTAACGTTCCTCTGTCTCATCTTGTCGTATTCCCGTCTTCGTCTGTCCTCATCACTTTTAACCAAAATGAGGAAAGTAACTGATAACCAGTAAACTTTCCTCATTCTTCTCTCAAACACTTTTTATATGTACTTTCCATCGTTCAAAGCATCGGTTTACACTTAACCAAGCGTATGATTTACTCAGATAAAACACCTGATTTCCCATCCCCCGGCAGCTAAAGTGTCTTTACACCCGGGCTTACAACCGCTACAAGCCGGGGTGAGATTCTCCGTCACCGCAGCATATAACAAAAAAGGAGAAAGCTTTCGCCTCCTCCTTCTATCGCAGTTTAACCTCAATCTATTTTATGATTCTGTATCCAAAGATACGACATTGAAAAGCCAAAGTCAAGTATTTCCGGATTTATTTCTTGAAAAACTTATCAAAGAACAGAATCTGATAATCAATGGAGTTATTCCAATACTGTCCATTATGTGCTCCCGGACGAGTAATAAAATCATGATCGATCTTTCTTTCCAGTAGACGGTTATGCAAATCCTTGTTCACATTCAGGAAGAAATCTCCTTCTCCACAATCGACAATGATAGCCAAATCACCATTCTCTATCTTATCAATCTGATTGATAACGGTGTGATTATCCCATACCTCTTTATTTGATTCATATTCTCCCAACTGCTTGGACATATCCCAGTTCTTCGGGAACGGGCGAATATCCATTCCTCCACTCGTACTTCCACCGGCACCAAACGTATCTTTATGACGGATCGCATTCCACATTGCTCCGTGTCCACCCATACTCAATCCGGTGATGGCACGTCCCTTGCGGTCGGCAATCGTCTTGTAATGTTCGTCGATATATTTCACCAATTCCGATGAAATAAAGGTCTCATAGCGGAAAGACGGATTGATTGGGCTATCCCAATACCAACTATTCTTTCCGTCCGGACAAACGAATATGATTCCTTTCTCGTCTGCAATTTGAGGAAGATTCGGTTTTATGTCAATCCATGTTTTAGCATTTCCACCGTAACCGTGCAATAAATAAATGGTGGGACAAGCAACAGCTTTCTTTCCCAACGCAGCATCCGGCGTTACCACCACCACTTGCACATCCTTATTCATGGAAGGACTTTTAATTAATAAGGTATCTACTTTGGCAGCAAAAGACGGAGCCACCCATACTAAAAGAAGAGCAATTAATAAGAGTTTTTTCTTTTTCATTGTGTGTTATAATAGTTAGATATAATTATTCCTCTGTCTCTGCAGAAGGATTAAATTTAGAAACCGGCATTTCAAAGGTTTTATGACACTGTTTACAGGTATAGTTCCAGTGGTTATCTCCCGGAGGAGTGACCATCAATGCAGAAATGATAGCGGCACCCAAAGCGCGCCACCGCTTTCCTTTTCTTAGAACCAACTGAATGTCCGATGAACCGCAATACGGACAAAGCGTCAACTCTTCCGGCCAACTATCGTTATCCCTCAACACTTGGACAGCATTTTCATAGTCCTCATCCGCCACCAATATATCCACTCCTGCTATATTGCTCACACAACTCTTATACAAAGTAGAGAAATTCTCATTGTGCAGAATAGACTCAATGTCTTCATTCTCCAACGCTCCCTGAAGGATATGTGCCTTCATCGCATCATTACAAGTTATCAATTTTACAGTCTTCATAAGGAATCTGTTTTAATATGTCCCACAAAAATAAGATATAAAAATGAAATGTGAAACAAAACCCGACTAACTTTATCAGCAGGTAAAACGAACCAAATCAGAAGTGATTCTTTTTTTATTCACGGAAGGTATCATTATTTAATACTTTTTTCGTACTTTCGCAGCAATAATTCGCAATCACATGAAAAAACTATTGACACTGCTACTATTTTCTAACATCCTGCTTTCCCTGTTACAGGCCCAACCTGTACATCAAATAAAGGGAACGGTGATTGAGAAAAACAGCCGTCAGCCATTAGAATTCATTAACGTAATGGTTCTTGGGCTGAACAAAGGTGGTGTCACCAATGCGGAAGGCCATTTCACCATCGAACAAGTGCCTCCCGGCATCTACCGCCTGCAAGCAACTGCCATCGGCTACAAAAGTGTCACCACCCCCGAATATATCTTATCTACCAAAGATCTGAACATTTCGATAGAAATGGAAGAGAACCTGACCGAACTCGCAGGAGTAACCGTCACCGCTTCTCCTTTCCGGCGCGATCTGGAAAGTCCAGTCAGCCTGCGCATCATCGGATTGCAGGAAATAGAAAAAAGTCCGGGAGCTAATCGGGACATTTCACGTATTGTTCAGTCTTATCCGGGAGTTGCCTTCTCGCCTATCGGCTACCGCAACGACTTGATTGTGCGCGGTGGTTCTCCTTCTGAAAACCGTTTTTATCTGGACGGAGTGGAAATACCCAATATCAATCACTTCAGTACGCAAGGAGCATCCGGCGGTCCGGTGGGAATCCTTAATGCCGACCTGATACGTGAAGTCAATTTCTACACTGGTGCTTTCCCCACTGATAGAGGAAACGCACTTAGTTCCGTTCTTGATTTCAAGTTGCGCGACGGAAATATGGAGCATAACTCTGTAAAGGCTACCCTCGGAGCATCCGAAGTGTCGCTCGCCTCCAACGGGCATATCGGGAAAAAGACCTCTTATCTGGTATCTGTACGTCAATCTTATCTGCAATTCCTGTTTGATATGCTCGACCTCCCTTTCCTGCCGACTTTCACCGATGCGCAGTTCAAATTGAAAACCCGGTTTAACGAACAGAACGAGCTGACGGTATTGGGACTTGGAGGGATCGATAATATGCGACTGAATACGAAAGCAGATAGCGAGGACAATGAATATATCCTTAGTTACCTGCCGAAAATCAAGCAGGAAACGTTTACCCTAGGTGCTGTATATCGTCATTATGCAGGTCCGCATGTGCAATCGGTGGTAGTCAGCCACAGTTATCTGAACAACCGCAACACCAAATACCGTCAGAATGATGAAAGTATTCCGGAGAATCTGATGCTCCGCCTCCGTTCTACCGAACAAGAGACAAAATTCCGTTTCGAAAACAATTCTTCTTTCCGCAACTGGAAGGTCAACCTCGGATTGAACCTGGATTACAGCCAATATACCAACACCACCTTTCAAAAGGCATATACCAATCAGGCACAAACGTTTGATTACCATACTTATTTGGGGATGATGCGCTGGGGACTTTTCGGCACTATCAGCTACTCTTCGATGGACGAACGCTTCACTGCTTCTTTGGGATTGAGAGCGGATGCCAACAATTATTCATCGGCGATGAAATCACTCTCCGACCAGCTTTCACCGCGCATATCGCTTTCCTATCAACTTGCCGATCACTGGTTTTTAAGCGGAAATGCAGGACTTTATTACCAGTTGCCTCCTTACACGGCTCTCGGTTTTAAGGATAATAACGGAACGTATGTCAACAAATACAATCTCCGCTATATGAAAGTCAGCCAGGAAAGCTTGGGTATCAGTTGGCGCAAAGGAGATACTTTCGAAGTTTCCGTGGAAGGATTCTACAAAGATTATGATAAAATTCCGCTCTCCGTTGTAGATGGCATTCCTCTTACCTGCAAAGGGAATGACTACGGGGTGATTGGCAACGAATTGCTGACCTCCACCGCCCAGGGACGTTCGTATGGTGCGGAGATTCTGGTGAAATGGCTGATCGCCAAGAAACTGAATCTGGCTTCTTCCTTTACCTTATTTAAAAGCGAATACCGCAACGACAAAGAGAGTGAATACATTGCATCCGCATGGGACAACCGGTATATCTTCAACTTACGGGGAACCTACAATCTGCCGCGCCAATGGAGTGTCGGGATGAAAGTCAGTTGCATCGGCGGTGCTCCTTATACGCCTTATGATGAAGAAAAGTCATCTCTGGTATCTGCCTGGGATGCACAAGGTAAAGCATATTACGACTATTCTAAATATAATAAAGAACGTCTTCCGGCTTTTGCACAGGTAGACCTCCGTATCGACAAGACATTTTATCTGAAACATTGTATGCTGGGATTCTATCTTGATTTGCAAAATATCACGGTAAGCAAACTGAAACAGCAAGATGTACTGATGAGCACCGGTATCATCGAAAATCCGGAAGCCCCTGCCGACAGTCAACACTATAAAATGAAACGCCTCAAACAATCGAGCGGGACATTGCTCCCCACATTAGGAATAACATTTGAGTATTAATTTATGCATAAAACTGTAAACTAGAAAAGAGTATGAAAAGAGAAATCGCTATGATTGCCTTCGTATTGTTAGGCATGGGTATGACAGCTTCTGCACAATTCGGCAAGAAGATTAATTTGGGAAAAGCGTTACAAGCCGGTAAAGACGTAGTATCAGCCGTTACTTTATCTGATGCGGACATCGCCAACATGAGTAAGGAGTATATGGTATGGATGGATGCTCATAATCCATTGACCAAACCTGATACTGAATATGGCAAACGTCTGGAGAAATTGACGGGACATATCAAAGAAGTGGATGGACTGAAACTTAACTTTGGTGTATATGAAGTGGTAGACGTAAATGCTTTCGCTTGTGGCGACGGTAGTGTACGTATTTGCGCCGGTCTGATGGATGTGATGACGGATGAAGAAGTGATGGCAGTGGTAGGACATGAGATTGGCCACGTAGTTCACACAGATTCTAAAGATGCCATGAAGAATGCTTATCTCCGTTCAGCCGTGAAGAATGCAGCAGGTGCCAGCAGCGATAAAGTAGCCAAACTGACCGACTCCGAGCTGGGAGCTATGGCTGAAGCTCTGGCAGGCGCACAATATTCACAGAAGCAGGAAAGCGAAGCGGATGATTACGGAGTAGAGTTCTGTGTAAAGAACGGTATCGACCCGTATGCAATGGCTAACTCACTGACTAAGTTGTCCGAACTGTCGAAAGATGCTCCACAAGCTTCTTACCTGCAAAAGATGTTCTCGTCACACCCGGATACCATGAAACGTATCGAACGTGCAAAAGCAAAAGCAGCAACCTACGCTAAATAATAACGGACATCGTTCCTAAATCAAAAACAGAGGAGGAGATACTGCGGTTTGTCAACCGCAGTATCTCCTCCTCTGTTTTTGATAAAAAAGGACACACTATTATTAAAAAATCATTAATCTATAACATAGATTTGCATAGTGCCCTGATTTCTTGTAATTTCGACCCTATAACCATTTTAATCCATTTATGGAATTTCTTATCATACTTCTCTTACTTGTACTGAATGGCATTTTTGCCATGTATGAAATTGCGCTGGTATCATCCAGCAAAGCACGTCTTGAAACACTTGTCGCAAAAGGTAACAAATCAGCCCGTGGAGTTTTAAAACAATTGGAAGAACCGGAAAAGTTCTTATCTACCATTCAGATCGGTATTACGCTGATCGGTATCGTATCCGGTGCGTATGGTGGTGTGGCTATTGCCGACGACCTCGTTCCTTTCTTTTCCCTCATTCCGGGCGCAGAAGCTTATGCACGCAACCTGGCAATGATTACTACCGTAGCAATCATTACCTATCTTTCTCTGATTATCGGAGAGCTAGTACCCAAATCTATCGCTCTTAGTAATCCGGAGCGATACGCCACTTTGTTCAGCCCGGTCATGATTCTCCTGACAAAGGTTTCTTATCCTTTTGTATGGTTGCTGAGTGTCTCTACCCGGCTACTGAATAAACTCATCGGTTTGAAAAGCGAAGAACGCCCCATGACGCAGGAGGAAATCAAAATGATTCTCCATCAAAGTTCGGAACAGGGTGTGATTGACAAAGAGGAAACGGAAATGATACGCGATGTGTTCCGCTTCTCCGACAAACGGGCTAACGAACTGATGACGCATCGCAGAGATCTCATTATCCTTCACCCTGATGATACGCAGGAAAAGGTGATGAAGACAATCGAAGAAGAACATTATAGCAAATATCTGTTGGTGGACGAACGGAAAGATGAGATTATCGGTGTAGTTTCCGTAAAGGATATTATCCTGATGATAGGCAGTAAAAAGCTGTTTAACTTACGCGAAATAGCCCGTCCTCCCCTCTTTATTCCGGAAAGTTTATATGCAAATAAAGTTTTAGAGCTATTTAAGAAGAACAAAAACAAGTTCGGAGTTGTTGTTAACGAGTATGGCAGCACAGAAGGCATTATCACACTGCACGACCTGACCGAAAGTATCTTCGGAGACATCCTTGAAGAGGATGAAACGGAAGAAGAAGAAATCGTCACAAGGCAGGATGGTTCGATGCTGGTGGAAGCTTCAATGAACATCGACGACTTCATGGAGGAAATGGGGATTTTATCCTATGAAGATCTGGAATCGGAAGACTTCACCACTCTGGGGGGATTAGCCATGTTCCTGATTGGCCGTATCCCGAAAGCGGGAGACATCTTCACCTACAAGAATCTGCAATTCGAAGTGGTGGACATGGACCGCGGACGAGTAGACAAACTGCTTGTCATCAAACGGGACGAAGAGCAGGAATAGGATAGCAAAAAACGAGCAATAGCTCACTATATTTATATTAACTTAAAGCACTTAACGATGAAAAAAGTAATTATGTTAGCAGCAGTCGTAGCTGCTTTGGCATCATGCCAATCAAAAGCAAACAAAGCCGCAGAGGCTCAAGCAGACAGTCTAGCTCTTGCTATGACTCCGATTACCGAATTGACTGAAGTTTATGAAGGTACTCTTCCTGCTGCCGACGGTCCGGGTATTGACTATGTACTAACCTTGAACGCTGCAACTGACGGTGTAGATACTGCGTATACACTGGATATGACTTACCTCGATGCTGAAGGTCAAGGACAAAACAAGACTTTCACTTCAAAAGGAAAACAACAAACAGTACACAAGGTTGTGAACAAAAAACCTGTTACTGCTGTTAAGTTAACTCCGAAGGATGGTGAAGCTCCGATGTATTTCGTGATTGTAAATGACACCACTCTTCGTCTGGTGAACGATAGCTTGCAAGAAGCTGTCAGCGATCTGAATTATGACATCATCAAGGTAAAACAATAAAATAAACCTAACCCTAACCAGTAAAAAAAGCTCTGCACGGAACCTTCGTTCTTGCAGAGCTTTTCGTTTTTGGGAGTCTTTCCTCATATTATTCCAAGTATTGTTTCAACTGATTCTTCAATTCCTCCGGATTGCTTGGTCTTTGTGCCTTATATTCTACAATAGTTCCCTCCCTATTAACAATAATAAACTGAGGAACTGAAAGCCCGGCGAAATTACCTTTCTCATCATAAGTGACAAACAACTTCTCCACTTCAACAGAAAATTTATTATTCTCAACACTATTCTCTGGTCGATGATAGGTGACAAAATACCCATTTAATAATCTTTCATCCAATCTTTTCAAACAGGCATTCCAATCCTTGGGTTCATCTATTGAAATAAAAAGTCTTACAATATCATTCTTTTTGAAAAAATCATCTGTTTTTTCATATTCTTTGAGTTCTGCCAGACAGGGTTTACACCAAGATGCCATTACATCAATATATACAATTTTTCCTTTAAAATGCCGAAGCAATAACTCAAACGAACTAGGATAATTCAAGCATTTGATATTAGACTGCACTGATTGCTCCTGTGCAGTAATGATTAATGATATCAAACAAAAAAAGAATAAAACTCCATTTGTTTTAATGCACTGTTTCATACAACATAGATTTATTGTTAAATAACTGTGATAAAGATAGTGTTTTATTCTATATAAATCTTCTTTATTTAATTACATTCTTTCCTTCTTGCAGACGTTTCAACCGAAGCAATGCTTCAATGTAGTAATAATCTGCATAAATAATAGAGGCATCTATCTCTGAATGAGCCGGCCAATGTCCTACACTATGAAGCAGGAAGGACGGTTTGCTCTTGCCACTCTGATAACTGTCAGAGTTCAGGCTTGCCAGCATTTCAATAGCTGCATCTTTATAACGTTTTCCGGTTCCATTCGGGAGGTAAGTAGATAGTTCAAGCAAAGCAGAGGCCACTACTGCCGCAGCCGAAGCGTCACGCGGAGCATCCGGTATTCCCGGGGCACTGAAATCCCAATAAGGAACCTTATCTTCCGGCAGACGTTCGAGATAAACATCTGTCACTTTCTGTGCGAAATCAAGATATTTAGGATCTTTCGTCTCCCGATAGACTACAGTATATCCGTAGATTGCCCATGCTTGACCACGCGCCCACATGGTACTGTCTGCATAGCCCTGATGGGTTACTCCTTTTATCAGATTACCAGTGATGGTATCATAGACTGCTACATGGTAGGATGTATAATCGGGACGGAACTGACATTTCATTGTTTTATCAGCATGAGAAACGGCAACATCATACAAATAAGGATTTCCACCATTCTTTGCTGCCCAGAAAAGCATTTCGAGATTAATCATGTTATCCATGATTGTGTTGTGAGGCCAGTTGCGTGGTTCCACTTCACGAGGCCACGAAAGCATTGTTCCTACAACCGGATTGAATAAAGTAGCCAGCGAATCGGCCGTATCCAGAATCACTTTCTTATAAGCAGGATCTTTCGTCAAGCGATAGCCATTTCCATAACTGCAGAATACGAGAAATCCCAAATCATGGTCATAAGCTGGTATTCGAGAAAGGAATTCCAATGAGTTCGTAAACTTCTTCGCTTCTTCCAGAATATGCTTATCCTGTGTATATTCGTAATCATACCAGAGCACACCCGGCCAGAAACCGGCACACCATTCTTCTTTCGTTGCCTTACGACAGTTCCAGTGGTGTTCGTCAGCCATAATGTTACGTGGCATCATCGTATAGTCAATGCCGGAATCTGTTTTCAGTTCCGTAAGCGTACGTTGTGTCTGCTCTGCACAGTAGTCTAATGCCCTATTCACATCCAATGTACCGGAAGGCTTGTGAGTGCACATACAAAAACCTAACATCACAGCCAGACCTACTACAATCTTTTTCATCTTAGTTCAAATATATTCGCGTTAATTCTTAATCTTTATTTCTCTTTGTCAGTTACTTGATCGGTCAGTTACTTAGTCATCCGAAACCAGTCTACATCTGCCCATCCACGATTGCCCTCATTCGGAGTTACGCAAAATACTCCAACTTTGGCTCCAATCCATTTGCCTTGTCGGGCTGTGAAAGGCTCTCCCACTGTCATGTATTGCTTTCCGTCCAGACTATAAGCGAATGTACAAACGGCTCCTTTACGAACCTTTACTTGCAAATAAACTGTTTGCCACTCATTATCTGCTACTCCCGGCATCTTCAGATGTTCCACCGGAATGTTTGCCAATTCTTTTATCTGTTCGGGATTTTGCTGTTCCGCATCCTTGCAGACTGCTTGTTGCAGAATAAACTGATCTCCCTCCTTACGAATGGAGAGATAGCTATAATCCCATCCCATTACAATGATTCCGGTTTGTTCCCCATCCTGCTTGGCAGTAAATGTCAATTTGGTTGTAGCCGTAAACTCTTCAGCCGGAAACTTTTGCATCAACAAGTTAGGAACTTCCCAGAAGTTCACAAATTCTTTTGAGAGACTGCCTGCATAAAGACGAATATACCCCAAGTCGGTCGTGAACCCGTAAGTGTCTTTTTTATTGGCATGCCATTGCCATTGTAACCCTAAATGACGGGTATTGAATTCATCACTCTCCGGCGGAGTGGCTATCGGATATGTCTTTCCTACATTCGGTTTCTTATAGGTCGTTACCGGTTCACCGCAACCATCTTCATCCTTATCTACTCCGATTACAGGCCAATCATTTACCCAAGTCATCGGATTCAGATGAATCACGCGTCCGTAAGCTCCTTTATCTTGAAAATGAACGAACCAGGATTCTCCTGTGTTGGTATCTACCCAGCCACCTTGATGAGGCCCGTTGATATTTGTCTTTCCTTGTGCCATTACGATCTTCGATTCGTAAGGGCCGTAAATGTTCTTCGAGCGAAGTACTAATTGCCAACCGGTTGCTACTCCACCTGCCGGAGCAAAAATATAGTAGTATCCGTTGCGTTTGTAGAGCTTCGGTCCTTCTACCGTATGGTTCTTTCCATCATTTCCATCAAATACCATCACCGGATCGGAAATTACTTCTGTTCCCTCAGCATTCAGTTCGCAAATAACTACGATGCTATTCACTCCGCTACGACTACCAGCATATGCATGTACAAGATAAACTTTTCCATCTTCATCCCAAAGTGGTGTCGGGTCAATCATTCCTTTCCCGGCTTTCACCAATACAGGCTTGCTCCATCTTCCTTTCGGGTCTTTGGCTTTAATCATATAGATTCCATAATCCGGATCACCCCAGTAAATGTAGAACTCTCCGTTATGAAAACGAATAGCCGGTGCCCATACGCCTTTACCATGCTGTGCCTTATCGAAGAATTCTTCCGGCTCCTGAATCGGTAAAGCATAGTTTACTAACGACCAATTCACCAAATCATTAGAATGAAGAATAGGAATTCCGGGAATACAATTAAAACTGGACGCTGTCATATAGAAATCATCTCCGGCTGCACATACATCCGGATCCGAATAGTCTGCATGAAGAACCGGGTTCTGATAAGTTCCATTCCCCTTATCAGCCACCCAGGTCTTAGAGATTTCTTGTGCACCTGCCAATGAACAGCAAGCCATCATTCCTGCTAAAAACAGAATCTTTTTACGCATATACCTTAATAATCAATTTCATTCAAAATAAGATTCGTTATTCCTAAAAACAGGTTCTTTCTACCTTCACAAAAACTAATCACTTCAAAAACTGAATCCAATCTCTGATTTCAAACAATCTATTTCTTAACCTATTTGCTTATATATACGAAGGGGATTAGGTAAATACCTAATCCCCTTACAAAAAATATTCAAAAATGAATATTATCATTCTCTATAATGCATCAACGTACCAAAACCTAACTGGTCAAATCCTCCACTGTTCGGTCCGTAGTTTCCACCTCCTCCGTCAGGACGCATCTGGTCAGCCCATTTTTCGCTATAGAGAGAAGAAATTCCTTTCTCCTTACAATATCCATAAAACAATTCCCATGAAGGCCGTTTAGTGCCACGTTGCTCTGTAGATATGGTTGCGTTTGTATACGAGGGATTAGAATAAGAAGTATAAGGGAAAGAATTAGAATCATAGATGAAATCATCCCCTACCAATGTTCCTTTGTTAAAAGACTCATCCTTGATAAGATTATACTTTCCTACATATTCTGCCATAGCTACTGCCCTATAATTATCATAAGCAAACAAATCCTCACCAATGTTATAGGCCATTTGGCAGAATGTCCCCATCAAAGAAACACATAAAGTAGCATGCCCCTGGTCACGTCCGGACTCCTCACATTGCCCAAGTATTTCATCCGAATCCGGGTCTTGATGCAAATAAGGAACTGCATTCTTTATATTTCCCGCCTCTTTATATCTTCCTTCTTCATTCTTGAAATATACAATAGCCTGATTAATCATCACGTTATCATCACATAAAATACCAATTGAAAGAATAGATGTCATCTGTGCCAAATCCCAATTTAACCAATAGTGCATATTACCTTGTCCACCATTATGATTTTTAAGAAACATATCGGAAACACTATAAAATGTATCTTTCATCCAAGTTTTAAACTTTTCAAAATCATCCCTATCCCAGCCATTATAGTCTCTAAGTAATTCTGCTGCATTTGCCCACTGATGTGCCTGAATAGGAATTAGATATAGATTAGGATCTGGAATATTATTGGTATAACCTTCCATTCTTAATATCCCCTTACAATTAGTAGCCCATGCATTGAAAAGTTTCACAGCAGCATCCGCAAATGATGTATTTCCCGATAACTGATAACGAAGTGCCAATTGATAAGCAGCCGCAGCATCATACATACATGCTGTGTAATTTGAATAATCCGAATATTTACCTGACCAATTATTCTTATCCATTCTTTTCAAATATCCGTCAAGCAAAGCTCTTGTGTTTTCAGTATAAGAACTTTGCGCATATTGGCTTGCTTCCAATTGGGCATAAGCTTCCGCCCAAGGGGATCGGTTCAAATTGCTCTTTACCCTATTAATATCAGCCTGCGTATGGAGCATACAAGGATGGTTCAATGGCAAATAATCTCTCTTTACCATATCCTCCTCCGGACTTTTCATATCACTAAACTTATTTGCGTCCCCAGTAGGAATTTCACTACTGCATGACATCATAAAAGATGCTATAACAAAACTAAATAACACATTTATATATTTCGTTTTCATACTTCAGATTTATTTGTTATTTTCTTTTTCTATGTAAGCTTTCAAATCTTCTAATGTTTTGAAGGTTTTTATCCAATACATATCATACGTTTTATCGATTGCGGCTTCTTTAACATCAGCAATCCACAAAGATAACAATGTCATAGTAGCAACACCGGCCTCATTGGTTAATATTGGGCTACTTCCTTTTATAGCATTATCTACAGACATATCATATACATAGATATTAGGCTCACCATATTTTTCTACTCCTGTACCTTTTTTTACGATGGTGAGAGTTTCTTTATCAAACACATAGTAATCTGCTGAATTGCAATAATTACCTGCAGTCACTCCATCTCCTATATCAAACTTCAACACACCTGCATTCGCAGTTGCACTTTGTTGCGGTCTCCTTAATTTAATAGCTAAATATTTATAAGTTTGAGGAGCATACTCCAGTTTCTTTTGATATGCATCATTAACTATATTAATATCTTGGCGCCAATTTCCATTACCGTCAGGACCTTTCATTATGATATGAGCATATCCATTATCAAATGTAACCGTACCACCTTGATTAGGTTTTAAATCACATGGTTTCAAAGTAGATTGGAACTGATAATCCAATAAGGCTCCTACAGTAACACTAGTGGTAGCCGAAATATTTGACATAGGATCGGTTGCGGTAATCGTCACAGTTCCATAACCCACTCCCGTTACAGCACCATCGGCATCCACAACAGCCACTTTTTCATCACTACTTACCCAACTTAACAAACCGGAAGTGGCCTCTTCAGGAACTAAATGACAGCCAATAACAACAGTCTGTCCAATCATTATGTCATCAACCGGATCTAATTGTATTGATTCTACCGGGATTACCTTCCGAACAGTCACTTTAGCAGAAACTGTCAAAGAAGTTCCATCAGTGGCAATAGCTGTAACAACAGCTTCTCCCGGGATAATTCCAGTCACAGTACCATCTGCATCCACCTTTACTATTTCCTCATTGCTACTTTTCCAATGAAAGACATTATATCCGTTAGAAGGTGTAATTTTTACAGAGGCTTTTTTAGTCGTGCCTTCAAACAGTTCAAAGTCATCCATCTCAATCGCAGTAGCTACCGGTTTTACTTCCACATCTATCGTTTTAAGTGTTTCAAAGGCCGCTTTCTGGGATATATTCACTTTTGCCTTTCCTACTGCTTTTGCAGTAATTTTACCTTCTTGTGACACAGATACTATATTCTCATCTGATGATTTCCAAGACAACTCCGGATAAGTAACATTCTCCGGAACAGATTTGCAAATAACCTGTATATCCATTCCTACAGCTAACGCTATGGATGATTCTATATTCATCTCAATATCATTCATCAATTGCCCTTCACTCATCGCATCACCATATTCTTTATCGTCACATGCAATTGCCGACAATAGCAAGCCTAATATAGCAAGGCTCACCGATACACATTTCGCTGATAAAAAAGTTATATATTTCATATTGATTCTCTGTTTTTATTCATACTCCGTTATTTCCAACCGGGATTCTGTCCCAAATTCGGATTCAACTGTAACTGATCGGAAGGCAATGGATACAAATAGTTCTTATCTGCCCACTGGCGACCTGTTTCTACAACAATACATCCATCATCATTCAAACTGAATGGCGTATTCCATGACTCATATTGAGTACCTTTCCATTTAATACCTAACATTGCTTGCGGCATCTCATTTTCTGCAGTTTTCCAACGCTTTAAGTCATCAATACGAAAACCTTCGTTAAACAGCTCAACAGTACGTTCTCTACGTATTTCTGTCCTCATATCCAGTCCGTGGGTCTGCGCAAATTCTTTGGTCAAAGCCGGCATACTGGCATTCACGCGCTGACGAACCTGGTTCAAAGATATATTCAAGTCTTCATTTTCTATCTTATCATCCCTTTCATACACTGCCTCTGCATAATTCAGCAAAACTTCAGCATAACGGATAAGTGGGAAGTCATATCCTTCTTGTGTATCCGGAACAACACGTTCAGCGCTCCATTTTTGATTACCATAACAAGTACCGGACGCAGGATCATATAGCTTTGAGGTCTTCAGATCTACCTCATCCCATTGCCAAGAAGTCCGTCCGAACTTATTTCCCCAATAACGAGTTCCCGGCTTTAGTAAAGTATAACGCATACGATTGTCACGGTTCAGAAATTCAGAAACTTTCTCATCATATTTCTGAAAACGATCTGATTTATCGATGGGCAATCCGTCGTCACATAGATAAAGATTGGCAAACTTACGAGTAATCCATTGTACATTTGCCAGACACTCTTGAGTTATATTCTTTCCGATTGAAGCTAAAATCTGGTCATGGCGACGAGCAAAAATATATTCATGATTAGCAGATTTCTTGATGCCAGCCGGATTAGATTTCTCATTCTCCAAAATAAACATATACTTCTGTGCGCTGTCACCCAATACTTTTGTTTCACTATCTGTTCCAAATAAGCGGAAACTATATCCATATTTAGCATCCATCACCGTTCGGGCTGCTTTGGCAGCTATATCCAGTAAATTCTTGGTACGTTCCGTATTCTGATTATTATTACGTGATTTCTGCCATGTTCCTTCATAAAGAGCAACTCTGGAAAGGAAAGCCTGCGCACCTTCTTTAGAAATACGTCCCTCTTCTTCAGTACTAAGTTCTTTAAAAGCCGGCAAGTTGTCAATAGCATGTCCGAGATCATCAATAATAAGATCAACCACTTCACTACGGTCGTTCCGTTTTACCTTCATCTCCGGATCTGTAATATCCAACGGTTTCTTCGTTATAATAACATCACCATACAATTGAAGTAAGTCAAAATAACTATATGCACGGAAAAAATAAGCTTCCCCTAAATATTGTTTTATATCTTCCGGTTTGGAATAAGTTTCAGCATTTTCTATCAATAAGTTTGTACGACGAATATGTTTATAATTATCCGTATAGTTAGCATCTGAAGAAGGGATCGAGTTTATTCCGCGGCTAAATTCATTATAGCTCTGGTAAGTAATCAAGTCCGAACGCTTATCACTATGTGTTCCATCATATACAACAGAAGAGAAGTCACGTGTCCAACTATAAAAAGTATTGGCAAACTGTTTATAATCATTGACTGAAGTCCACATGTTTTTACCCCCCAACTGATCTTGAGGTTCCATGTCCAGACAAGAGTGCAAAGTTATTCCTAACACTATAGCAAGGAAAAATGTTATTTTTGATCGTTTCATAATATTCTATTTAAAAAGTTGCATTAACACCCACAGTAAAAGTTCTGTTAAAAGGATAACGTCCCAGATCTTTGGTTTTGCGTGAAGCCTCCGGGTCCCATCCGTCTTTTAATTTACTATGCTCCCAAAGATCTGCTCCGGTAAAGTAAATACGTAACTTACTTATCACATTTGTTTTTGCCAACCACGAAACAGGTAAGGTATATCCCAAAGTCAGGTTCTTCAATCGAAGATAAGACCCATTCTCTACTGACCAGGAAGAACATTGGTAATTATAATTGTTAATAGATCCTACACTGGTATAGGTAGGATAATAAGCATTCCTGTTTTCAGGACTCCATGTGTTGCCAATAGATTGAGTAGTTGTATTCAAATAAATGGCACTCATAGGTACTCGCCAAGTTTCGTTACCTTCACCACCACGATAAACAGTTCTGCGACCGACTCCTTGGAAAATAGCTGAAAAATCAAAGCCTTTCCATTCTAATCCAACATTAAATGAATAAGACAATTTCGGATCATCTGTTCCCAAATATACATAATCATTTTGATCCAAAACACCATCGCCATTTACGTCCTCAAACATATTATCACCTAAACGAATATTATCCTGCATTCCTATCCCATTTCCATCCAAATAATAATATTTATATTTTTCCAATTCTTCCTGTGTCTGAATCTTTCCAATATAGCGTAAACCAAAATAAGAATTCAAAGGATATCCCTGTTGCTTATCTACAAAACCTGATTTCAAAACAGAAGTTGCACCCAAATCAATCAATTTATTAGTGGTATAAGTTATAGTTCCACCAATATGATATTGAACTGGTCCGATTTTATCCGACCATGTAATGTTTCCTTCCCAACCTTTGGCCTCAAACTTCCCTAGATTCATTGTAGGAGCATTGTCTCCCAACACACCCGGATACTGGGCATCAATCAACATATTATTATTTTTCTTCATGAAAAGTTCGAAAGTACCAGTCAACCGGTTATTGAGAAAAGCAAAGTCCACTCCCAAGTTATAACTATGAATACGTTCCCAAGTACGGTCTGTAGTCACTATCTTTCCGTTCGTATCAATAGTGGAAACTTTTCCGCTACCAATATATGCTCCGTTGGAAGAAGCAAAATTATATAGCTGTGTTCCATCATAACGGTCTACTCCACTTTGATTACCTAGCACACCGTATGAAAGTCTCAATTTCAGATTGTTAACTACGGAAGACAATGAGTGCATGAAGCTCTCTTCGCTCAAGCGCCAGCCACCGGATACTCCCCAAAAGAATTGCCAACGATTTTCAGGACGGAATTTTGAAGAACCATCATAACGAAGATTACCTTCCAACAAATAACGTTGTTTATAATCGTAATTCAAACGTCCGAAATAAGACATCATAGCTTCATGCCATTTCGCCGGTTTGCTATCCCCGTCTTTAATCAAAACTTCTCCAGCACCATTAGGAATTTCCAAAGATGGATTTATGTCTTTTACTGATACAAAAGTATATTTATATTGTGTATAGTTATACTGTGCGCCAGCCATAGCACTCAAGTTATGCACCTCTGCCAATGTCTTATGCCAGTTTAAATAACCGGATGCCATATAATAATCAGTCCTTGAGAAAGAATCAGAATATTTACTATTTTCCTGTGTAGGTTCTGTTGCCAACAATGTTGTACCAGCGTAATTATACCAATCTATTGATTTTTCCACTTTCTCACGTGTTGCTGTAGACGTGTTATATCCCACATTCACAACCATATCAAGATCTGAATATATTTTCCAATTCAATGACTCACTAATATTAATGGCCGAAACCTTCAGTTTGTTATCGCCACCTTCTTCAGCCCACCAATTCAATGCACGCCAAGTACCCCAGCCATACGGGCGTCCATCTATTGTCGAAGCAGGTAAACCCGGTTGAGGGGAAGACTGGGAAAGGACCTTGCCAATCATACTGGGAGACACCTGATCTTGACGATTATAGCCAATACTGGATGTCAACATTACATTATCCGATAATTTGAACTGATTATTCAAACGCATATTGTAACGTTGGTTATTATTATTTCCCCATTTCAAAGTACTGTTGTCATACATATATCCCAATGATAAACGAAATAAATTCCTCTCGGTACCTCCGGAGACACTTAGATCGTGCTGGGTAGACCATGAGTTTCCCCACAATATATCCTGCCAATCATTATCCATAAATACAAAATCTTCAACGTCTTTAAAACCTTCCGGAATAGGATGAGTACTATGATTTAAGTCAATATATTGATTTTTATAAAGCTTGGCCAGTTTTGCATAACGAATCCAGTTAGAATCTGAATAACCATCATTAGTCTGTGCAGTGATTACAGCATCTGCCCATTGATCTAAGGACATCAGTTCCGGTTGTAATCCAACAACTTTTCCTGTAAAGGAACCATTATACTGAACAACGGTTTTTCCGGCTTTTGCCTTTTTAGTTGTAATCAGAACGACACCACCGGCCGCTTTCGAACCATATATTGCAGCAGAAGCATCTTTCAAGAAATTTATAGATTCAATATCATCCGGATTCAGATTGCGCATACCATTAATACCATCACTGTATTCCACTCCATCCACAATTATAAGTGGATCTGTAGAATTAGAAGAAGATGCACCACGGAGTTTCATACCCCAGCTTTCATCTCCTGGTGCTCCAGAATTACGCGTGATAATAACTCCCGGAACTGTTCCTTGCATAGCTTGCAAAGGACTTGACATTGTTCCCTTATTTTCCAATTGTTTAGCTCCTACAACAGTCACCGCACCAGTCAAAGACTCCTTCTTTTGAGTACCATAACCAACTACAACAACTTCATCCAACACTTCTGTGTCTTCTTTCATCACGATTCTCTTCAAATTCGGATCAGAGGCAGGAAGTTCTAGTGATTTAAAGCCTATATATGAAATCACAATAATAGCGTTTGGTGCACTTACATTCAAAGAGAAATTTCCATCAATATCAGAAATTACCCCATTTGTAGTTCCTTTTTCAAGTATACTTGCACCAATAATCGGCTCTCCCATTGCATCAACAATTTGTCCTTTTACTTGTTTATGAGATTGTAGTACAACTTGATTCTCATCCGCATTATCAAAAGCCCAGATCTGTGTAGCAGGACATAGTCCCAGCATTAATCCTAACGCAAACACGACTGTCTTGTTAGGTTGCGAATTAAAAATTAATCCTCTTCGTTTCATAAAATTAAATTTGAGGTTTAAAAATAGTATTAAATTTTTGTTCTCTAAAATAAAGTGAGGCATATAGATGTCTCTTTGTAAATACTGACTCCTTTTCCATAAGCACAAAGGGTTATTTATTAATGAATAAGATTATATACAATTTCGGAAAAACTCGCGCATTTCACGGCGTCCAAGGAATAAGTGATTTTCTACCGTCCTACAACTTAGATTCAATTCATTAGCGATTTCCGGAGAAGTTTTATTTTCGAAACGGTTTAATGTATAAATTAACCGACGTTGTTCGGGCATGGCAGCCAGACGAGTCCGTTCCATTGTCATTAAATCATCACCGATAATTTTTTCTTCTGTTTCATTGGTAGAAGTAGACATAGTATCATAGATGTAGCTATCTATTTCCTGCTTCTTATAATAACGACGGATATAGTCGATTACAATATTGCGGGCAATAGTGAACAGGAAATATTTCACAGTGTCCGGACGGAGCATTTGTTTGTAGTCCAGCAGACGTACAAATACATCTTGGGTTAGATCCTCCGCTTCGTAGCGATGAGTGATACGATAAGTAATATAGGTAAGAATCACCTGATAATATTCTTCATAAGAACGGGTGATAATGTCGTTGTAAGTGTTAGCTATTGTCTCCATAATACTATCTTTTTCGGTTTTGATCACGATGCAAATATAGAGGGGATTTCGGATATAACAGCTTGAAAATAGGGCGGAGTAATCTCTGAGAATCCAGATAGACTTATTCGCATATATTTCACTAAATATCAGCTAGTTACACTCACAGCAAACAGAGTCTCATTTTATAATCTGATACTCTGTTTACTAAAAAACAATGTATTTTCGCTCTCCTTATACCCATTTGCTTTCACCCCCTTCACCTCTTTAGTCCCTTTCTTCACCATTTTGGCCTTCCCTTTATCTTACATTCAGGCTAATGATGATGCAGGACATTAAGAGATAAGTTCCTTTTCATTAATGATAAACTTGTTTTGCCCTTGTTGCAAAGTTGCTTTTGGTTAATGATAAACTATAAATGAAAGTTCTGATTATATAATTGCAAGCTTTGTTTTTATAAATGCAAGCTTTGATTATAAAAACAAAACTTGCATTTAAAGTTTGCTTCCTATAAAAAACAACTTTGCAATTAAGGAAAAGGAAGTTTAGATGGGGAGAAGAAGAACTTATCTAATAACAGATTGGAGATAGGAAAAGAATAAAAGAGAAGGGGTTCACCAAGTGAAAGGGCAGGGTTCACCCTCTAACCCCGATGAACAGGGAGAAGTGAAGGGTGAAGGGAATATGGATGCAAAATAGATTTCAGGGATAATAAGTTGAAAAGTTACTCTTCTTTGGCTGTGCCGCCAATACTACGGATGTATTCATTCGGAGTAACTCCCGTACTCTTTTTGAATGACCGGAAGAAAGAAGCACGCGAACTAAATCCACAAAGTTCCGCCAATGCAGTCAATGTATAACGTGAATATTGGCTGTCCGCCACCATTTTCTTGAATTGAGTGACACGGTATTCGTTTATAAAGTCATAATAGGACTGATTAAGATACTGGTTCAAAAGATACGATAATGAATGTGAGGAAGTATCCAATGCAGCAGCCAGGTCACCCATTTTTAAGTCGGGATTGATATATGGCTTTTCTTTCTCCACATAAGCCACCAGTTTCTTATGGAGTTCTTTACATTCCTCTTCAGTCAGTCTATTGGTCTTATATTTCTCTTCAACAACGGAAGGTTGTTGCTCTGAAATTACTTCCGGATGTTCTACAGACTGTTCTCTTTGTTGTATCGCCTCCTCTACTGATGATGCCGAAACCAGCGAAGCAGAAGAAACAAGCAAACGACGCATACGTTTCCAGACATAATACCGTATAAAGGCTATAATTCCTACGATTAATAAAATGGAAAGCGTCCATCCCCACCAAGGTATCATAGGGCGTACTGTCACTTGACAGATAGCTTCCGATTGCTCATTTCCCGGAAGGCGTACACGGAAAGTATAAGTTCCAGAAGAAAGTCCGTAATAAGAGACTTCGTTCTGCGCAGCCAATAGTTTCCAGTCCTTGTCCACTCCCTCCAATCGATATTCATATAGTAAGGCAGATGGCAGACCATAGGCGAAATCTGTGAAACAGAAAGTCAAATTATTCTGGTTGTATTTCAAAGAGGAACTGGTAAAAGGTACGCCATTAGCCAGTATATCGGTAAATACAATCGGACGAACCTTGCCACGCACTTCGTCCACACGTTTCGGATCGACATAAATCAGTCCTTTAGTGTTACCAAACCACAATAGTCCTTTTTCATCTTTATAAGCAGCTCCATTCGTAAAAGTTGGTCCCGGCACTCCATCATTAAAAGTGAAAGCATCATATTCCTCTCCCTCTTCTTTGATACGCAATAACCCGTCATTGCAAGCCACCCACAACCAGCCTTGGTTATCTTCTATAACAGACATTAGCGAATTGTCCGGAAGAGTAGAAAAGATAGAGCGGTTCTGGAACCGATCCATCGTTAAAGTAGATGTAAACAAGCTCCCTTTCTCACGGATAAAATAGAGATTGTGTCCAGCATCTTCGTAGATAGTACGCACTTTATCCCGATGAACGAATCCCTCCGGAAACACATTAGAGCGTAAACTTTGAGAAGCCGGATCATAAATACACATACCGGTTTCGGTGGCAATCCATCCTTTGCCTGTAGAATCAAAACTTACTTCATACACATTGCCCTCCGGCAGTTGGGAATTAGCACTAGTAAAGTGTTTGATCTGTTTGGTCTGTCCGTTATAACAGAAGAGTCCTTGTGAAGTCCCTATCCAAAGATTTCCTTTTGCATCCGGTTTCACACAGAATATATGTCCCTTTTGAAAAAGCTCCGTATCGCCTTGTGCAAAATATTTCAGAGATAATGTTCCCGGATTCAGTACCATCATACCGCCACCATACGTACCGATATAATATTCTCCTTGATAGAAGCTGATTGTCAGTATCAGATCTGAAGTCAAAACGGGCTTTACAAAACTTTTCACTACTCCGGTGGCTTCGTTTATATAAAACAAACCGTCACGTGAACCGATAACTTTCTCTTGTCCTCTGTTTACGAAAGAACGAATGGAAAGATTTGCCGAATTGAATAAAGGTGGATAGGCATACGTACGGAAAAGGCCGTTCTGATAGAGTGAATAATCCAGCCCTGCCTGAAAATGCCCCACCCAGACGGCACCTCTATCATCTACAAGTAAGGAATAAATAGAATTACTGCGAATTCCTTCCTTATCATTGACATCATGGTAAAAACGACGTGTCACTTGTTGGTCTTTGTGTGAAAGGAAGTGGACGCCATTACCGTCAGTAGCTATATAAACAGTCTCTTTCCCATCGCTGGATATATCAGAAATGACATCGCAGCCTAAAGATACTGTATGAGAGAATGTTTCCTTTTTTATATCAAAACGTACTACACCTTGGCTCATTGTGCCTAAATAAAGCGTTTCTCCAATACGGGTCAGGCAACGGAAATAATCGGCTTCGGGCACATTCTCCTGAAAATGCCAGGAATTAATATTGCCGTCTTTCAGTGAATAAGAATACAGCCCCTGCACCGTAGCCAGCCATAATACGGTTTTATCTTCATTCAGACAAATATCCATGATTCTGTTACAGGCGGCAAACATATTCCGGTCTGTCAAGACCTGTAGTAATTGACCGTCTTTATGAATGAATAAGCCTTTCTCTGTTCCAATATAAAGAATATCCTTATTAGCCAACAAAGTATTTACAGCAAAATCAATCTTTTCAGGGACAATTCTTTCCAATTGACTGTTTGTACGATTCAATCGCCAAAGTCCGATTCCATTTCCTACCCACAGTTGTTTGTTGGCTGTTTCTGTAACGCTGTTTACCCGCTTCTTTCTTCCTGACTCAATACCCCGGAATTCAAAATGGCGTACTTTCACTCCATCAAAACGGTCGAGACAATTATCTGTCCCTAACCACACAAAACCTTCGGAATCTTTATAAATAGCATTGACCAACAGTCCTGACAGCCCGTCGGACATGACAATATTACGGAATATATAGTCTTTAGCTTGTAGTTCCACACCACAAGCCAAATATATTAATATAAGAATCAGATATTTAATCGTGTCTTTCACTTACAACTGCTTCCTTTCATATTAAACATGTGACAAACATACATAAAAATCTCCAAAAGGAAGTACTTATAATTAAAAAAGTCATCCCTTCGTATTCTCTATATGCACATAAACAAATACGAAGGGATTAAATTATTTACTCAATGTTATTTGAAAAATATTTGAGTAACAAAAATAAAGAATTTACTACCTTAGAAAAAGATAACAGCATATATACAAGAACGATGTTGTAGAATTTATAATTTCACTTTCACCTGCGATTTCTGATAAACTACCGGGATTTTCTTATCATTCACTTCTACAGACACAGGCTTCTTTGTGCTTCTAAAGGTGGTATTTATCTTCGGCTGTCCGTCTATCCAAAGATCAAGTTTCTTATCTTCTGCTTTCTGAATAACGAACAGCTTAGCCAATGATGAAAAGTAAGTTTCATTACCCCGTCTCAATGCACTTCCATAAGCAATAAAGAAGTCCTTAGCGTTCTTTGCTTCAGTACCTTCTGGGTAAGAAACTGCAAACATATAAGCATCTGTCATCCAGCCGTCGGGCATAATCCATGAATTACTGTGCATTAATCTTCCGTCCGCCAGTTGGTTGATATATAAATCGGTAATTTTACCTTTATGACGGATACGAAGCCCTATCCAGTCCTGCCCTTCACGTCTTTCCATTTTAGGCAGGTCTTTTTCATCGGGAGTGTCTTTCAGAATAATAGCTGTCAGTCCTTTCACACGGTTCACCTTGGCTGGTAAATGGAATGAATAATATTTTTCGGTTCCTTTCAAATCTTCCGTAGGAGCTTCTATTTCTTCCCAATATAAATCTTCGGGATAGTCGTGCACAAAATCGGACTTAGCCAACATGCGGGGATATAAAGGACGGATGACTACTGAAGAATTTCCGTTTGTCACATTCACGTCAATGCCCGATTTCTTATAAGTTCCATTGGTATGCCATAACCATTCGAACTGTCCTACCTTATGTGTCTTCAAATCATCGATCATATAAATCACATTATCCATCCACAGGAAATGACGGAAGTTACGGCTGAAATTATTAGAGACAGGACCTGTTCCATTGGCCAAAACATATTTCACATTACCCGCATCCAAGAGATGATAAAGATTTCCTCGCAAAGTAGAGCCGCTATACTGTTGTTCACGAGGTTGCCCCTCCCCGTTGAACAGGACTACATTATGTGCCTGGCTTTGAAAAAAATAGTTGCGATAGGCAAGATTGGGATACCAGCAGTTTCCTCCATCCTTGATAATATCAACGCCTTTATGAAAAACAATAAAGGAGTTGGCATCCGCATGGGAATGATTCCACGTATGACCGCTTTTCACAGCAAGCATCGTAGCATCCTTCTCCCAAGAAGTACGCATGGTGGCCCAACCGAAATCCGAGAATAGCTGTGAGGTTTTCAAATCGGGAGTTACGGGAGCTTTACTCAAATCAGGGGTATAGAGAAAGCCCATCGGACGATTCAGGAAAAAGCCATCACGATGTTGTCCTTGTTCCACTTGGGCTATATACCACAATATTGTTGGATCTTTCATCCCCAATGCATACAATAACATCATACTGGATTCTGCCGATACATTTTTATGGCTATCTCCAAAATTCAAACTATGCAGCATTCCTGTACGCGGATAGCATACTTGAGAAAAGTAGTTCGGAAGTTTTGCCAATTGGGGTATATTGCCGGGATTTTGTCCCGGATGAGTGTTTATCCAAGCGATTCGAAACAATAGAGCTTCCTGAATACCAAAGTTTGCATAATTCAGACTTTCATACATTCCTCCAGCCTCATCAAAACTCTTTGCTTTCTGTTGCAAGGCATCGCCTGCAAAGTCAAACCATTCGGGAAGTGATTCATGAAGTTGCTCCACCCAATCTTTTACTTCGGGAAGTTCATTTTGTAGGCTTAATGCTAATATTCCACCCTGGCATACACAGGAAGTCCACCAGTTGTGTCCCATAGAGTTCAAAGAATGGATTCGGGTAGGTTCCAACAGCCAGTCGCCCAAGGCAGACTCTACAGCCAATCGTTTCAAGCCTTCGGCAATCTTTTTTCTTTCCGAAGAAGACATTATGTTATAAGCCGCATCATATCCTATGGCAGAAAGGAAGCTCTTATGTGCCATGCCCAGTTGCGAACGCCAGACTGGAATACGTGCCATCATTTCCATATCTCCCCAGGATTCGGCTTCCACAGCTTTCAAAAGAATTTCTTTGATTATATTTGCATACTCTTTATTATCCGTCATCAGATAGGCCAACGACAAATAATCCAACCGATTGAAATCTTCCTTTTGCAAAGCTTCATCGGCGGTTTTCTGAATATCCTCCCAGGCTTCCCGCAATTTCGGTTCATTCTGCATACGTTGTTTTACCTGCTGAATACGTTGAGGGGTGTACAAAAGGGAAGGATGATTTATCTTTTGTGCAGATACAAACGATGCAAATAATATTCCGATCAGGCATAGAACTATTTGTTTCATGATATTTATTGCTTTTTCATTTTACTGTTCAATATTGATTAAAAATTCTTCTAAAGCTGCATTGAATTCCTCCGGTCGCTCCATATTCATCATGTACCCGCAATCCTCTATGATTTTCAGCTTTCCATTAGGTAGATATTCCAATATGGGAGTTTTTTTTGAAAATTTGTTATCAGAAGAATGACCTTCAACAATTAAGGAAGGTACGGCAGGGTGACTCTTCTTCAATTCTTCAATAGCATCCAGCCCTGCTACTACCCGTACTTCTTTGTGTAGCGGTTGCCATGCATCCCATTCGTCAATCATCTGCCACAAAGGAGCACGCATCCGTTCACGTTGACTTCCACCGGATTTCATTAATCCTTCAAACCACTCTTTCTTCATCACCTCCACTCCTTTCTTTTTCAGGGCAGTTATTTCTTCATCACGCACCTTTGCTTCTTCTTTAGTCATCGGCTCACTGGGACCCTTCGATTTCCGGATGTTTCCACTGGCTAAAAAAGCCGATAACATCCGGTCTGGGAAATACGCCAACATATCAGCAGTAATGAACCCGCCCAAAGAAAGCCCGACAATATGCGCTTTCTTGATGTGCAAAGAGTCCATTAAAGTAACCAGATCTTCAACATGCATAAATTGATAATCTTCTGTTTGGGAAGAAGAAATGCCGTATCCTCTTAAATCATAGCGAATGACATGATACTTTTTCGCAAACACAGAAAATTGTTCATCCCACATACGATGGTCGAGCGAATGACCGTGAACAAAAATTATCGGTTCACCCTGACCGGCTTCTTCATAGTATAGAGAGCCGTTTCCTACATTGATACGCCCTTGTTTGACAACCAATGGCTTGCCTTTCAGTATTTCTGAAACAGTCCGTGAAATGACAGGGCTGCCAAAGAAAGAAGAGAAACCATCTTCTTTAGCAGAAGAACCTGTTACATGGGAGATGAAGAATCCGTAAACTTTATCGTGTTTATTTATCCACGGATAAGCACCGGCCCATCCCGGTGAACTAATCTGATAAGCTTCACCTGTCTTTTTATCTATTAATTCACGCCATTCTCCTAATCCGTAGACTCCATTGTGGGATTGTCCCAGTCCTTTCGCTACATAATTATCCGAGTTATTCGAAGGGATTATGGCGCCTTTCACTTGGTCGGCCTGCATTTCTTTCACAGTTTCTGCTGATATAATTTGCTTGCCATTATACATTCCATCGTGATAAATCATGGACAGGAAGTGAAGATAATCATTCATTGTAGTACACAGTCCGCCCCCTAACATGGGTGCATGTCCGCCGTCCGTGTTGATTGGGGTAAAATGAGAGTTCTTCATTTCCAAAGGTTGTGCCAGCAGTTCCTGAAAAAGCGTTTCAAACTCCTTTCCCATCGCCACTTCTGCCATTCTTCCGGCAATTTGCATGGCAAGTCCACCATATTCAAAACGAGTGCCGGGAGTAAAGACTGTATCCAAAGGAAGAATTTCAGTGACTGCCGAATCCAAATGATTATAGTTATCTACACGAGGCTCGGGAAGATATGGACGTACTCCTGATGTATGGGATAATAATTGCCGGAGAAGAATCTTACCTTTAGCATCGTCTTTAAATTCCGGCAACCATTTTTCTACCGGATCATCCCATCCCAAATCAGTACGGTCTACCACCGCGCCTATGACAGCAGCCGCTACCCATTTTCCGGCAGAAGCGACATATACTTTTGTATCGGGTGTATAATCCCGATAGTTCTTCTGAAAAATGACGGTATCATTCTTCACTACACAAATGGATGCTCCGGGGTAATATCCCTTGTCTACCCATCCTTGGATAACAGAATCCAAAGAAGAGAAGTCATACCGACTTCCCTGACCGAATGATATTTTGCAAGAACCAGACAAAAAGCAGATACTTACAAAAGCGGCAATTAATAAACGATTCTTCATATCGTTGTTTACTATCTATTATTCTGATTGTAAATCCCAATATACGACATAGCGCTGGTGATGTAAATCATACAGCGGACGAATCACATCTCCTTGTTCTGTCGTAAACTTCAAATCACTTCCTACACGTTGCAAAGCACGTTCAGGGTGTTTCTTATCCAGTTTCAAAGAAGTGCGCAGATGTGCAGGGACATGAAAATTATAGGTATAATAATCATTATAAAGAGCCGGATTTGAGAAAGGAGCAGGTGCTTGCATACCTTCAGTTCCCCGTTCTCCCGCCAATACCAACGGGCCATATAACAGGGCTGCCTTATCCGGGTTATCCGGAGTAGTTCCCAGTTTGATTTGCATCGGATAAGTAGCCGAGATTTGATCGCCATCTTTCCATTCACGGGTAATGGCAATATAAGAACCAGATTTCTGTTTTACAGATATTTTCTTACCATTCACCGAAACTTTTACATCCTTGCTCCACGAAGGATAGCGCAGATAAATAGTCGTGCGGACAGGATTTTCTGCCTGAAGAGTAAAACGTGTTGTTTCTTCCTGTGGGAATTCCGTTTCCTGACGGATTGTCAGTCCTTTTTCTTTCCAGGTTACCTGTGAAGGGATAAATAGATTTACATATATTCCCCGGTCGTTGTGATAGTAAATAGCTTCTCCATATTTGGCATGATTCTCGAATCCGCTGCCTACACAACACCAGAAAGAGTTCTCTTTTGTGCTATACAGTTTATGAGACCCGGAAAGCAAAGGCAGAAAATAAGCTACCATACCTGTTTCAGGGTCTTGTTGTCCCAAGATGTGATTATACAATGCCCTTTCGTAATAATCTGCAATAGATGAATCGCCCGTCCAGCAGAAAAGATGGCGGCTAAGTTTGAGCATATTATAGGTACAACAAGTTTCTCCGGTATAGCCAGTCAGATGTTGGGATAACTTCTTCGGATCAAAGTAGTGTTCTTTGTCACTGCTACATCCCGGAGCAAAAGTATGATGGTCAATCATGGTGTGCCAGAAGAATTCCGATAGTTTCCTGCTTGTCTCGTTGCGGGTTAACTCGTAGTTGCGGGCTTCGGCTATGACTTTCGGGATAAAGGTATTCGTATGTTTAGTCCCCAAGTCATCGCGAAGTTCTTTCAATGGGTCGATTACGTCATTGTGGTAGAAATATTCCGCCAGCCAGCGATAACGTTCGTCTCCTGTGATAGCATACAAATTGTAAAATGACTCATTGATACCTCCAAACTCATTACGTATCATAAGTTTGCGGGTTTCTTCTGTGAGCGGTTTTAGTTTGTTATAAGCCCAGTCGCCCATTTTAGTCACCACTTTCAAGGCTTGCAGATTATCTGCATACAGATATTGGTCTATCAGACCGGAATAAAGCTTATGCAAGGTGTACCAAGGTGCCCAGACACTCTTTCCCCGGATATTACGGTTTATCAATTCTTCGGGAAAAGCACTTAGATATCCTCCTTTCAAAGCGTTCTGAACTTCAGTCAGCCCGTTGACAAGGCTATCCCCTTTCAGCTTGAAAATTTCACTTCCGGTAGCGGCATATATCAAAGCATAAGCCGAAAGCAAATGTCCGGTAGTATGTCCGCGAAGCTCACAGTCCAAGGATTCCCAGCCACCGAGTTTCTTCACTGTCATATACCCGCCTTCACGACCGGCAAAGACTCCGGCATTTGTCCGGAAACTATGCAACAGGCGATTCACATCAATGGAAGTCATCCATGCGGAATCCCGCAACATATTGTCACGAAAACGACTTGGCAATAAACGGATGTCTTTCAAATCAAAACTTTCCACCCGTACAGGAGCTACTGTCTCTTTTTTCATTTTCCCCTGGTGTTGTCCGGGGTACACGGATTGAGCCGACGATATAGCCGATACTGCCAATAATGCGATTGCAACCAAAAACTGCTTACTCATAATCATTGTTTATATATTTAATATCTATAAAGCTACTATTTAAACTAATTTTACCGCACACGTATATCCTCTACAAATTCGTTCTTTACAAATCCATTCAAATCCGTCATCCTCTGACCATTAATAACGACATTATCAAAGATTACATTCTTCACTTTCCGACTGTTGTCGAACCCTTTGATTAGAGACGGATTCTCACCAAGCCCGTCATAAGTAATATTACGGAAAGTGACATTTTCAATTCCCCATCCGGGAGCTTTATCATATTTCTCATTGAAACGCACATTGAGATGAAAAAGTCTGCCTTCTTGAATACTCTCTACACGAATGTCCTCAAACAAGACATTACGTACCAAGTTCTTATCACCGCAATCAATCGCCATACACCCTTGATATGGAACATCGTCCTCATCATGTTCCAAAATATCTATCTGCCGGAAAGTAAGGTTTTCCATTACTTCGCCTACCGGTGATTCCGGGTCTCCATGTCCACCGATATTAATCGGATGAGCAATATCCGCCCAAAGAACAGCATTCTGCACTGTGATATTGCCAGAGCCTCCCCACCAATTCCAACGGTGATTATAGAGTGCAATGCAATCATCACTGTTACGCATAAAAACATTGTCAATCAGCACATCACGACAGCACATCAAGTCGATTCCGTCACTCCAACTCTTACAGCTAAAGGATTTCAGATTCTTCACCGTCAACCCTTTTGTTCCTGCACCAAACACCGTATAATGATTCGGATTCACTACCGTAATTCCATCAATGAGTACATTCTTTGCATTCGTCACTTCGATACCACGAACCGGATGAGCCAATATACCACGACCGATAATACGTACATTTTCTACACCGTCAACTAATAACTTAGCCTTAAGCACTGCACCCGGAGCCAAATATACGGTAGTATTGCCAGGAACACGTATCAGATTATTTGGCAAATCCAAAGGAGCATGAACACCCGGTCCGAAATACATGATACCTTTTTCTGCTTTTTTATAAACCTCTGTTTCCAACGGATTGGCAAAAAGATGCAGATTATGAAGTCTGTCCCCATTAAATTCCACTGACAGATATTGAGGCTTGTCCAACATAAAAGTAATCACATTCTTGTTCTGCCGGTATTGGATGTTGCAACTAAGAGGACGTATATCAACCTCACGTACGGTTCCATTATTCTTTTTCACCATCACCTCAACCGTTCCATTCATATCAAACTGAACCATTGAAGCATTCTGCACAGCATCCATATCTACCTGTACATTATATTCAAACAAATCTTCCCATTCACCTCCCGGAATACGGACACGCACCGTATAATCATCATTATGTGGCATATTCGCCTTCAAACCTTCCGGATAAGTCACCAACTGCGCCTGTAATGTCACGCAAAATATGAATAATAAAATACTGCAAATTTGTCTTTTCATATATAATCACACATTTTTTATAAAACACTGCCATTCCGTAGCCACGTTTTCCGGCTATGAAATGACAGTGCAACAACATTGTTATTAAATAAAACCGTAAATTCTTTATGAGTACTTATTCTTTAATACGCAGCAATATGCCGAAATACTCAATCCGAAAGTACTAAAAATAATCAAATGACAATTGTATTAATAGATTTACCTTTCAATATAACACGTATATACTTGCTACCTACCTTAAAACTACAAGGGCGTTCTTGCTCTTCCGGATTGTAAGCTACAACTACCACTTTACCATCATGCGAACGGAAAGCAAGCGTATTCTTACCATCTGATACTTTCAGCAGGCGACTGCCCGGCTGAACAAAATGGGAAAGATGTTTCATCAAATAATATTCATCCGTATAGCGTACCTGCCCTGTTTTTCTGTCAACAATAATAAGAGTGTTTTGTGCCCAGTCCCACCAACTCTTACAGGTTTCGTTCAATACCATATTCCAATAAATATAAGAATCAACACCATTATTGAAGCAGTGAACTACAGCATTCCATGTGTTTTCCAAAGCAGACCAGTCATTCTCCGAATTACCACACATATTCTCTGTCTGCATGTAGCAATAATCCGGATATTCTTTATGTACAGCCGGCAAAGCCCGCATGCCTGTCCATTGCACGCCAACACCTTTTACATATTTATCAGAATCTTTCTGCTTGAAAAAAGTACGTACATAATCCGGATTCGGATAATTGACTGTTCCCATCCAGATTTCAGTATCAATGGAATCTTTTTCAAACTGGGGCCCAAGATACTGATTGACAAAAATAGCCAAGTCTTCCGGACGCCAAGTACAGGAAGGCCAGCAGGGAGTCCATGCGATTTCATTTTGCGGCATAATCATCTGAATGTTTATGCCGTTCTGCTTGTAAGCCTGTACGTATTTGGAAAAATAAATGGCATACGCCTGAAGATACCCCTGTTGCATTTTAAAACCGGTAACATTCCCTATAAGATTACGATGAGGGTCGAGACGGTTGTGCCCCACTTCAGTCCCTTCAATACCGGAACTCTTCTGCGAATAATGTTCATTGACTTTCATCCATGCAGGCGGTGTCCAAGGAGAGGCCCACATCTTCAAATCAGGACGCAGCTTCAGCGCTTCCTTAATATAAGGAATGAGGATATAGCGATCACGGTCAATACTAAAGTTACGCATGGTATAGTCATCCTTTACGTCATTGTAGGAATAATATCCCATAGCATAATCACTGGCACCAATAGGAGTACGTCCTAATGCGAAATGAATACCCTCTTCCGAGAACAAGGCTGCCATCACTTTATCACGTTCTGCCGGAGACAAGCATTGCAAGGCATCCCAACTAAGTTCATTAAAAGTACCTCCAAACCCAACAACATTCTGTAACAGACTGTCAGGATAAACACAGATATCCGCTTGTCCGGCAGGATTTTTATCCAATGTCTGTTTTTTCTCTACCCAACGTTCGGTAGAAGTGGTGGAATATATACTAACCTTCTGGGCAGAAACAGTAGTAGAAACTGCCCATGTTATTGCAAAAAATGCAGTTATAGTCTTTAATTTCATCATTGTCTTTATTCTAATCAGGATAAGAAACCGCCCGTTTACAGACGGTTTCTTATTTTTATCTTATCAACTTGTTACCTCAACTCATTCTCCTTTGTAGAACATCAGAGTACCTATTCCGGGAAAATCATTATCATATTCAAACGGGTGAATACTGGTAGCCGGACGATATTTCTCCGCAAACTTCTTCGAATAGGGAGCACTCACTCCTTTTACATGCTTATAATGACTATAAATCATTTCATATCCTGCATAGAAGTGTCCCCGACCTTGATATGAGATTTCGTTTTGCTGACCATGTCTGGTTTCCCAATAGGTAAACGGCATATCTACAGCTTCAATAGGATCACAATTGAACTTTGCATAATATTCAAAGAATGCAAGAGTCAGATTTACTTCCTCAAATATAAAGTATATTGATAATCAATTAGTTACTGTTAGCAAGGTACAAATGATATGCAAATGTAAGTATAAAACCATATAGAAAAAGTACAAATGGACATTACTTTGTATGATAACATCCTTTTCTACAGATTAAGGGTCAATACAATGATATACTACTGATATTCAGTATATTGAAGCTGTTCCTTCCTTGCATTCAACAAAGAGCGTTAAATTATATTAAATCCTACAGGACCATTATGATTCGTGCAAAGATAATATTTTGCAGTCAAAGGAAGAAAGACTTCTTGAACCTCTTATATGGTTCTGTGCTTCTGTTTCTGACGTAAGCTGACCCGTACGGTTTTCGAGCTTCAAACAGACATATATACAGTTTACTTTAGGTTAGCATATATATAAAAGCTAACCAAGGTAAACTAAAGTGTTTTTGTCCTGTAGATACTGCACTTTGTGGACTCTTTTCTCCTTTGACTGCAAAAACCTCTTATAGCCTTTTCTCCACTTGTAACGTTCAGTCATACTGCTGTACCATGCTGTCTGCCATGTACCACCCCATCGGGCTTTGATAGGAATTGTGTTGCAAAGGTACCTGTCATGGCGTTCATCCTGCAAGGTCGGTGCCTGTGGTTTGTCCGTGAAATCTCCACGCTCTGATTGTGGCAGAGGTAGTATTTGACGGCAAAACCTTGCATTGATGAGCCATAACACCTTTTGGGGCAACATAATTCTTTAATCAATCCCGATGGTAGTTGGTTCTACATNCAAGGTCGGTGCCTGTGGTTTGTCCGTGAAATCTCCACGCTCTGATTGTGGCAGAGGTAGTATTTGACGGCAAAACCTTGCATTGATGAGCCATAACACCTTTTGGGGCAACATAATTCTTTAATCAATCCCGATGGTAGTTGGTTCTACATAAGGGAAGAAAATAAAATATTATCTTATGGCTAACATTTGCGACACTCAGTACAAGGTGACAGGCTCACGCAAAGCCGTGGCAGACCTTTGGAACACACTCCAAGAGTTGGAGGTGAACAGTAAGAATGTGTATCTGTATCTCTTGGCAGAACACTATGGCATTGACTACGAGAAGAAAGGCATCTCGGTGAGAGGACACATCTATTGGGCAGAGTATGAGGAGAACGTGGAAGACGATTATGCCCTCTTGTCCTTTGACACCGAAAGTGCTTGGTCTTCCTGCGACTTGTTCTTTGAGGAGGTGAACAAGGCACTTGGCGACGAACTTTCAATCAGTTGGCGAGAGATTGAGCCAGGTTGCGACATCTTCTATACGCACGATGAGAACGACTTCTTCCCCGAAGAGTGCTA
>NZ_CP083673.1:3204291-3313438 GCF_025914115.1 Bacteroides sp. DH3716P
TCCTGACAGATGGGAAAAGGCTAATGACTAAAAAGGGATCATTAGCCTTTTTATTTTAATACACTATATAGAATCGCGGAGACGCTTACGGATCTATATGCCCAACAAATAGGGTGTATAGACCCTTAATCTATACGATATAAGCGTCTTTTAGTCTGGTTATTTGAAAGAAAGAGAAACAATCTTGTTAATATCTGCTAAGGAGCTATATCGATAAAAAGCTATCTAAACTTGGGGGCTTACTAGTTCTTCGTTAACAATCTTAAAGCTTATAAGAAGTCTCTCTTTCGAGTGCAAAACTAAAAGACGCTTACTTTTATTTTGTGAAGGAGGTGAAGGATGATTCTTTATTATTTTATGTACCTCTTTCACCATAAACATCTGATTTATACTCATTCAACTAAAGGTGAAACCGGTGAACCTCCTAAATGAATTTTATAGTTACAAGTAGCTTTAGAAGATTTTGTCTTTTGCTGATCGCTGTAAACTTCAATTTATATTGATTTTCTTTTCTCTTTTCTGATTTTATATTCTATCTTTGCAATGCTCTTTATCAAAATCCACAGCAGGGGAACCTGCTGTATCAATGTGGCAGGCTTTTTTATGCTTGTCCTATCATTCTATATGGCGGTTTCGTACCCCCATGTAGGATGTTAATGCACCTACTGCCTGTTGTGGATGGTGAAGAGCAATGGGACAGGCGGAACCGCTTCTTTTATTTCTTAAAACTACCCTTCTGTATCGCCCCATTGAACTTAATTTATTCACCATTTAATTAAAATTCTTATGGAAGAAGTTTTAAGCAACCAGCAGGCTCGTCCGGGGGACGCGACGCAACTCATGCACGTTATCTTTTCATCCGATGATGAAATGATGTCTTTTTATCTGACTCTCAATCGTTTTATGAATCCTGAAAGCTATCTAGTGGAACGAACAGATCGAAAGAGACTGGAGGATTTAGCTAGTACGCTTTGTAGTAATGTGGCAGCCTTTGAAGCCATCCGTAATTATAAGTCGATAAGTGTGAAAGAGGTGATTAGAGGATTCGGGGCGCACATGATGAATACGCTAATCTCCAATACCAATCGTTTCCAAAGTGCCGATGCCGTGGGAACGTTAATGAATTGCATACTGAATACCACTAAAAACAGTTGGCAGTTTAAGAAAATGGATCGGAATAATGATATACATCTTCAAAATGTACGCTATTTGTTGAGTCGGCTGGATGCGGCAGAATCTAATGAAGAGAAGAACTGTGAAGAAGTAGCGATATAAACAGTTTTCTCTAAAAATTACTTAGGAAACGCAAATAGAGGGTATAAGAATCGGAGATAATGTATAGATAAAGGCAAATGTAACGTAACATAAAGCATCTGTAACCTGCCCGATAGAAAAGGAACACAAGACGTTGTGCTCCTTTTTTATATTGTTGTAACTTTGCTTTCAGATAATATGATAAAGCTGATTGTTATGAGAAACACACTTTTTGGGATTCTATTCCTTTTTATTTTGCCTCTTCAGGCACATCAGAAACTTCCGTATTTGCAGAAACAGGGAAGTACCACACAACTTATGGTAGATGGAAAGCCATTCTTGGTGATTGGCGGTGAATTGGGAAATTCTTCAGCTTCCTCTATTGAAGATATTGAACGTATATTCCCGAAATTGCAACGTATGGGGCTGAATACGGTACTGGTTCCTGCATATTGGGATTTAACAGAACCACAGGAAGGTAAATTTGATTTTACTCTGACGGATAAAGTGATTCAACAGGCTCGCGCGAATGATTTGAAGGTGGTTTTCCTTTGGTTCGGTGCGTGGAAAAACTCAATGAGTTGCTACGCTCCGATCTGGTTTAAGGAAGATTATAAGAAATACCCGCGTGCCTATACGAAAGCAGGGAAGCCCCTCGAAATAGCCAGTTCCTTTTCGGAGAATGTGTTTCAGGCGGATAGCCGTGCTTTTTCCCAATGGATGAAACACATTGCTTCTGTGGATAAGGAAGAGGGAACGGTTATCATGATTCAGATAGAAAACGAAATCGGAATGTTGGAAGATGCCCGCGATTATTCCAAAGAAGCGGATAAACTGTTTTATGCACCAGTTCCGTCTCTTTTCATCGACTATTTGCAAAAGAACAAGAGATCTCTGCATCCCGAAATGTTGGCAAAATGGGAGAGCCAGGGATTCAAGAAGAAAGGTACGTGGCAGGAAGTGTTTGGTGCAGACGTGTATACGGATGAAATTTTTATGGCCTGGTCGTATGCGCAGTATGTAGAACGAATGGCAAAGTTAGCACGTTCTATCTATAATATTCCGTTGTATGTCAATGCAGCAATGAACAGTAGGGGGCGGAAACCGGGAGAATATCCGTCGGCAGGACCATTGGCTCATTTAATAGATGTATGGCATTATGCAGCACCCAACATTGATTTTCTGGCTCCGGATTTATATGATAAAGGTTTCGTTGATTGGGTGGCAAAGTATAAACTGCACAATAATCCTCTCTTTATACCTGAAATTCGGTTGGAAGACAATGATGGAGTACGTGCTTTCTATGTGTTTGGTGAGCATGATGCGATTGGCTTTTGTCCTTTCTCTATTGAAAGCGGTTCGGATAGAGCAGATGCACCTTTGGTACAGAGCTATATTAAATTGAAAGAACTGATGCCTTTATTGACAAAATATCAGGGTAAAGGAGTGATGAACGGTCTTTTGTTTGATGAAGAGAATAAAGAACGAATACTTTCATACGATGATTTGGAGATTACCTGCCGTCATTACTTCACTCTGCCATGGGACCCACGTGCCCGGGATGGCACTGTATGGCCTGAAGGGGGAGGTGTTTTGCTGCGTCTGGCTCCAGATGAGTATATCGTTGCCGGCAGTGGCTTGGTACTTGAATTTAAGAAACAGGGGGAAAATAAAATGAAAAGTTCACCGGCATTGGGCGAGGATGGTTTTGCCAGTGTGGGCGGAAAGGCATCAAAAACGGAAAATAGCTGGCAAGGTGGTATGAGAGCCGGTATCGGTTCTGTAGATGAAGTTAATGTGAACGAAGATGGTTCACTGAAATATATCCGGCGCCTGAATGGCGATCAGGACCATCAGGGAAGGCATGTACGTATTCCTGTCGGAGAATTCAGTATTTTACACGTCAAACTGTACGAGTATAAATAATGTGACGACATGGTGCACCTTTGTTGGCTACATACGTATAGAAGAGTGGAGTCATTACTTGCCTAGTACCAACAGACTTTCCGGTCCCATATTGAACAACAGGTCTATGATACTCAAATTAGGAAGAAAACCCAGTTTGGGCTCGAAAACCTGATAGTAAGGTTGCGGAATAAACTCTGTATCCACTTCTCGGAAATCCTTTTTGGGATGAATGACTTCCCGAAAATCGAATTCTCCGGGAGCAAACTCCATCTTATATTCGCTAGTACGCTCCATAGTGGGGTGAATATCTATCAATTCACAGACCATCCGGCATAGTTCTTCGTTGAAATCGATTAAAAACTCGTATTTCTTTTCGTAGAAGGGACGGAAGTCGTCCTTGTAATATTCAAAGAAAGGAGTACTGTTGTAGGCTGATTCGATGGCGTTCCAGTGCAGATGTCTCCAGTTGCCGTGGTCGGAGATGCGGATATCTTTCATCGGACACTTCAATGTGTCGGGTTTTACGGTTGGGATAGAAAGAGCTAATTCGCCGGATGGGCCGGCAATGGTGCACCGGTTACGATAGGTTTGTTTGATATAGTGGTCGTGTTGCTCTACAAACACTTTGTCATAAGCCAGAAGTTTGGTATAATATTCGACGGGAGCGAGATAAGCTGAAGATAAATAAGCTATTTTCATTTCTTTCATTTTAATACGTTTAGGGGGCTCTATAATAAGGATATTAATTAAGGATATTATTAAGGAGTTATTTCTTTTATGTTCCGGAAGATTATTTCACCGTTCTGAAGAAACGGTTCCATCGGTATCCGTCAAACAAGCCTGTCTCTTTTTCTTTGGAGAACCAAATGATGGAGGCTTTCCCGATGATATGGTCTTGCGGGACAAACCCGAAGAGCCGTGAGTCGGAAAAGTTGACGGTATTGTTAGATCCCATCCAATAGTAATCTTTAGTGAAATAACAGTGTTGTGTAGGTTTGCCGTCTACGTAGAGAGTGTCGTTCTTTATTTCTGCCTGTTTGCCTTCGTGCATCACGAGGGTATTCCGCAGTAAGGTTATGTTCCAGGGATAGACCCGGATAAATTTCCCTTTTCCGGGAACAATCAGCGGATTCGGTTCGGCATCTTCCCTGTTTGACAAAGGTTGGACAAAACTCTCTTTCCCATTCATTGCCTGTTCCAACAAATAATATTCGTAACGGCTGAAACTACGCACATGAGTACTGTCATTACTTCCCATCAATCCGTCGTTGGTGATGGAAAGAGTATGCATGAGTGAGGTAATCAGATTTTCTTTTGACGCGGGGTACGAATAAAGCCTTTTCTTATCCGGATTGAATTGTGCCTCTGGAGAAATAACGGAGAAAAGAGAATCGACCAATAATGTATCTCCCGGAACTCCGAGGCAACGGCTGATATAGATTTCCCGGCGGTCGATGATAGGTTCCCGGATTCCAGCCGGATTATTGAACACTACAATATCTTGTTGCCGTACAGGACTTTCACACCAACGATGATAAGAAAAGAGCGACATGAAAGGAACTCGCAATCCGTAACTCCATTTGTTCACTAAGATACGTTCACCCTGGAAAATGGAGTTTTCCATACCGGTGGAAGGGATAAGGCAGGACGTAAAAGCAAATCCCCGGAGCAGAAGCACTACGACTACTGCTCCGGCAAATGCTAGTATCCATTTGAATTTACGAATGTTCATCAATATTTATCACCTTATCACTCTATTCTATCCGTACACTTATCAGTCTACCCACTTGAAGAGGCGGTTCCAGCGAATCTTACCGTCAAACCATCCACGGTCTTTGTCAAGCGACAGCCATACGACAATCGGCTTGCCCACTACGTGATCTTCGGGTACAAAACCCCAATAACGGGAGTCGGCAGAGTTGTGACGGTTGTCACCCATCATCCAGTAATAATCCATTTTGAAGGTATATTCATTGGTCTTTTCACCGTTGATGTAGATACCGTCCGGTTTCACTTCCAGCTTGTTGCCTTCGTAGGCTACGATGCAACGCTCATAGATAGGCAGGTTGTCTTCTGTGAGGGTAATGGTAGCTCCTTTGGCAGGAATCCAGATCGGACCGTAATTGTTGCGGTTCCATTTGGTATAAAGGTTCAGCGGATACATCTGTCCGGCGTATTCTTCCGGTTCCATTACTATTTTGCTGATTAGCTTTTTATTGCCAAGGAGAGTGTCATACATCTTTTTAGTCAATGGAAGATGATATACCGGATTCAGTTTGCCTTGCGCATTCCGGTTGTCCAGTCCCATATCCAATAATCCGCCTTCCCAGCCAGAGTCTTCTATCAGCATGGTGTCATCCTTGCTGATGCCTAATTCGCGGAGCATATCTTCCGGAATGTACGGGCCGGTAGTCTGTACGAAGTAGTTGAATTGCAGGTTTTCGGGGTTCTCAATCGCCTTACCGTCAATCATCACCTGTCCGTCTACAATTTGCAATGTATCACCGGGCAAGCCGACACAACGTTTCACATAATTCTCGCGACGGTCTACCGGACGCCACAGTACTTCACCGTAAGTACGCGGATTGTTTAGAATCTGTTTACGTCCGGCGTCATAGTAGAGGTCATAGATTGCACGTTGCTGTGAACGTGTCAGGCTATCCATTTCAATCTGTTTGGAGTAGATGCGTTGTCCTTCACCATAAGCCAGCGTATAGAAGTCCGTTGTCTGTTGGTAGTTCACTGCCACCGTATCTCCTGCCGGGAAGTTGAAAACCACAATGTCATTCAGCTTCACTTTGCCGAAGCCCGGTACCCGTTTGTATTTCCATTGTGGCCACTCGATATACGATTTAGTATTGAAGACAGGCAGCGTATGTTGTGCCAACGGCATAGAAAGGGGAGTGTTCGGTACGCGGGGACCGTAGCTCATCTTGCTTACATACAGGAAATCGCCTACCAGCAATGATTTTTCCAGCGAAGAGGAAGGAATCTGGTAATTCTGGAAGATGTAGATATTGACGAAGTAGACGGCAACCAACGCAAATACGATGGCATCCACCCAACTCATCACACTGCGGACAGCCGGATTCTTCGACTTCTTCCAAAAAGACCAAGGTATTTTCTTTGTGATATAAATATCGAAAATGAAAGGAACAACAATCAATCCCCACCAACTCCGTACCCAGAGGAGGAAGACGAGGTAAAGTAGAATAGCAATGGCACATTTGATCCATTGTGCGCGTGTGGCTTGTCTCATAATGTTATATTTGTTTAGAACTAGCTTCTGAAATCTTAGTCGTTCAAGAATGGGAATAAATCACTCATGCCCAAAAAACCTTCGTGTGTGGCAGTATATTCGGCTGCCAGTACGGCTCCCAATACAAATCCACCACGACTTTTGGCATCATGCGTGATAGTTATGCTGTCTACATCAGATTCATAGCGAATGGTATGAAGGCCGAACACTTCTCCTTCGCGGATAGAGGCGATAGGAAGTTCATTAGGGGCGCAATCGTTGGTTCCGCTAATGGTTCCGTCCGGTGCAAGGAAAGTGCCTTTCACCCATTTGTCCTTACGGTCCAGCTTTTCCAGAATACCTTCCGCCAATGTAATGGCTGTTCCGCTGGGAGCATCCAGTTTGTGGATATGATGTGTCTCGCTCATGGTGACATCATAAGCAGGGAACTGATTCATGATTTTAGCCAGATACTTGTTGACAGCAGAGAAAATGCTGACTCCCAGACTGAAGTTGGACGACCAGAACAGTGTTTTGCCTCCTTCAGTGCAGAGCTTTTTGATTTCTTCGCCATGCTCGGCCATCCATCCGGTACTGCCCGATACCAGTTTCACATCGGCTTTGAATGCTTTCATATAATTGCTGTAAGCTACCATCGGATTGGTAAACTCAATGGCCACATCGGCCGATTTGAATGCTTCCGATTCGAAGTCATCCTGATTATTGATGTCAATGATGCAGACGATTTCATGTCCGCGACTACGGGCAACCTTTTCTATCTCTTTGCCCATCTTTCCGTAACCGATCAGTGCTATTTTCATTGTTTTCTGACTTATATTCAAAATAATAGTCGCAAAGATAAGATTTTTATTACATTTGCAGCGCACATTAACGTCTTGTTAACATGGAACATCTTCTCCACTACGTGTGGAAGCATAAATTATTTCCCCTGAAAGTACTGCAAACCACCAACGGCTTACCGGTAGAAGTGATTGACTCCGGTCTGCAAAATCCCAACGCCGGTCCCGACTTTTTTAACGCGAAACTAAAGATTGATGGTGCCTTATGGGTAGGGAATATAGAAATACATACACATTCTTCCGACTGGTTTCGCCACGGACATCATTCTGACAAAGCATACGACTCTGTGATTCTCCATGTAGTGAGTGAAGCAGATACGGAAATAACCCGTACCAACGGTGAACAGATACCGCAACTATTACTTACCTGTCCGGACAATGTGCAATTACATTACCACGAACTTTGTGTAGCCGATCAGTATCCGGCTTGCCATCCCATCCTTGCCTCTCTTCCCAAACTTACCATTCATTCTTGGCTGACCGCTTTGCAAACGGAACGTTTGGAGCAGAAAGCGCAATTAATCACACAGCGTCTCAAACATTGTAACAGTAATTGGGAAGATGCATTCTTTATCACCCTTGCCCGTAATTTCGGTTTTGGCTTGAACGGAGATGCTTTTGAAACGTGGGCGGGACTGTTGCCGTTTCGTGCGATGGATAAGCACCGGAATGATTTGTTTCAGATAGAGGCTTTTTTCTATGGTTTGGCGGGATTGTTGGAAGAAACGTTTCTGAAAAAGGAACAGGAAGACGAGTATAGTCTCCGTCTTTGTAAGGAGTTCCGTTATTTGCAGCGGAAGTTTGAAATCAGGCAGGGGATGGACGCTACGTTATGGCGTTTTCTACGGCTTCGTCCGGAAAACTTTCCGCATATTCGCTTGGCGCAATTAGCTTATCTCTATCAGAAAGGGGATAAGTTGTTTTCACGTTTGTTGGAAGCGGAAACTCTGGTGGATGTGAGAAACTTACTGGATGCCCGTACGTCTCCCTATTGGGAAAATCATTATTTATTCGGGCGACCATCTTCACAAAAGGAGAAGACGATGGGAGAGCGTTCCAAGGATTTGATTATCATTAATACAGTGGTTCCTTTTCTTTATACATACGGTCTGCATAAGGCAGATGAACGAATGTGTGAACGTGCCGGACGTTTTCTGGAAGAATTGAAGGCGGAGAGTAATCATATTATCCGCTCGTGGAGCGATGCCGGGCTTCCGGTTGTCAGTGCGGCGGATAGTCAGGCATTGATACAGTTGCAAAAAGAGTACTGTGATAAGCGAAAGTGTCTGTACTGTCGCTTCGGTTATGAATATTTGAGGAAAAAGTAGCTTCGAAAAAAAGGCTTTGGTCGATGAAATATGTATAATTTTACCACGTTAGTGTATTTTTCTATGTATACGTTTTTTTATTTTATCACTATCTTTACATTGTGCAATAAACAAAACATCTTATAGAAAGAACAATATTATGAATAAAATTATTAGCCTTTTCATTGCTGTATTTTTTAATGTATATACTTCTGCTCAGATAAATGCAGGAAGTACCAAAGAATCTTTAATGACTCTTGACGAGATGCCATCATGGATTTTAAGTAATATTCAATTTCCTCAAGAAGCGTACAAATATGGAATAGCTGGCATTGAACAAGTTTGTATTAGTGCATCTTGGGATGGAAAAGTTTTCATAACAAGCATACTGAATACATTAAATCCTGCTTTTGAGAAAGAAATTATGGATGTCATAAGTAAAGCTCCTCGATGTCGATATAATGGAAGTCAACCTAAAGATATATATAAATATATGCTAATTGATTTTCATCAATATATTCCTGAAGATAAACGGGAACAAATACAACAAGTAACTATGCATATTCCACCGCGTTTATCGAATATTCCTACGAGTCCTTTTAATAGCAGGGACAAGTTTGTTCAATGGATACACAACAATATTCAAATACCATCAACACTGAAATGTTATTCAGATACATTACTTTTTCAGTATACAATAACTAAAAAAGGAAAGGTAAATAATATATCTATATTACAGTGTAAGAATGATATTGTAAAATGTGCGATAGAGGATTTATTAAAAAAATCTCCTAAATGGGAACCGGCCATTGCTGATAGAACAACTCCAATTGATGTTACTATATGTGATAAGATTATTATAAAAACCGATAATGATGGAATGCTTTTGCCATTAATAGTGTATCGTGATGATGTTTTTTGTAATACAAGAAGCAAACCAACTGATCCGGATATGATCGTTTTTAATCCAGAAATAAAGGCAAAATACAATGAAGAGGGTAATTTCTTGAAAAATATTATGTGTGATGTTATAGTTGATAAAAAAATGGTTCTGAATGGCTCGTTTGTTATAGAAAAGGATGGTACGACTAGTCATATAGAAATTTCAAACAGTCCGGACGCGGAAACTGATAGTATTGTAACAGAAGCTATCGCTCGAACAAAATGGATCGCTGCGATGCAAGGAGAAAGCGCAGTACGAACGATTTATTCATTTGGGGTAAATAAGCAACCGCGAAAACAAAATCAATCCAGTAAGTATTCTTATTATGATATTTTCGGTAAATATTTTATAGCCCTCCAAGCTAATCCGATGCGTACGTCATATAGATTCATTCAGGGGGATGGAACGATACAGAACTATCCATTTAATAATCAAGGACTGTTTGACTATAAGGCTTATTACCAAGGAATGTTATATTACTACAAAAATATGGCCGGAAAGAATAGTAATATTTCAAGAGATTATTTTGATAAACTCTATAAAATGTATGCGGGATATTAAAAGAAAAGATTTGTGCAAAAAGACAATTTCAAGGAAAAAAATTTAGTTCCCAATATTAGATATTGCGGTCTCTATCAAGGAAGCCAAAGTCTGCTTATAGACTTTCTTCAGTAATCTAATGGGTTACAGATGGCAGATGTGTGATAGCTGACTTGTACTGTGGTAGATACTTATTGTGTTTTCTTTATATTCTTTTCTTTATGAAGAAACTCTAAAATTTCAGCTTCCATTCGTAAAGCTTTTGTTCCTTTTTTCTTTATCGGTTGTTTTAAAAGATAATTTCCCATGTCGATGGCTGCATTTATATTTCCTTTGTCTATATAAAGCTGGAATAATTTGTACGAAGGAGTGATATGATGTGGAATCATGGCAGCAGCCGTTTGATAGCATGCTTCAGCTTGAGCGTAATCTCTTTTTTGTTTCCAAAAATCTCCCATCTTGATATATAGTTCACTATTAGGAGCAATTCGGGCAGCTGTTTGTAATATTTGTGGTTTTGTATTTAAAGGATAATCTTCCAAACTACTTTTTGAGTAGATGTACATTAACTGTGGATTATAACAAAATAATGGGTATAATGTGGATAGTTGAGAATGGGCTTCTTCGGATATTTTATTTTTATCCACTATCCTGATAATTGTGGTAAAAGTTTTATGGTAAATATGATAGGACCAGATTGATATACATATAATAGAGATGGAGGCTATACTTCTAACGATGTATTTTGCTAAAATAGATATTGTAAACACTTTTATGGTTTTGCTTTTCATCATTCCTATTATGCTGATGAATAATATTTCTAATGGAAAAACCTGGCCAGGATAAGAAAAAAAAGAGAAGACTAGGAAAGTGGTTAAGGCGGATTTCAGACAATGGTCAGTATTATTCTTTTCTTTATAACTAAATAATGCATAAAACAACCATGAAACAACAACTAATCCAACTATTCCCTGTTCTGCTGTTATATATAAAAATTCGTTGTATGTATAAAAAATGTTGTCAGCTAATAATGTGTATGGAGAATTTGTAGCTTGTAAGAAATATTCAGCTTGGTAAAGCATGTAATTAGCTTGCCATCCTCCGGTCCCAATACCGAATAGAGGATAATCTTCTATCATCTTTATTGTGTTATACCATATTAGCAATCGGCCATCTGCCGAATCTCTTCTTATAAAGTAGATTGATATGATAAAAACGGTGATGATAAGCAGAAAACCTGATTTCAAAAGAGTTGGTTTGACTTTGATTGTATGTTTTCTTTTTAACCATTGCCATAGGAATATCATGCTTCCTACCAATGCAGCTGTCCACCCGGCGCGTGAACCAGATAATAGTAAACCATATAAAATAAAACAGGCTATCATGCAAAATGATAATGTTAATATACGATGCTTGTTTTGTATGTTTTCATAAATGAAAAAAATAGATACTATCCAGCATACTGCTAATAATCCGCCTAATGGTCCTGGATTTCCAAACGTTCCTGTGATTCCGAAATCATGATGATTGCTCTCTAAATAATTCACTTTTTGAAGTGTTGAAATGATTACTTCGGTAATTCCCCAAATACAGACTATGTATAATAGGCAATAGCACTGTCGTTTTGGCATAATGCGTATACACGTATATATAAGGCATAATACAGTCACTCGCCAAATTGATGAGTAGTCAATAGGTACAGCTCTATTTAAGAACAGTAATATGCAAATTGATATAAGTAATATATCTTGTATTCTGATGTTTTCAATAGAATAGCTTTTCATACTGTTTATAAGGTACATTTAATTTAAGTGGAAATATATTTATATATGATTTATCCTAAAGATGAGCAATGTGTAATCTAAATTTTCCAGCACTCTTGGTTTTGTTTTACACAAAGAATGCTGGAAAATAATAATTTTCATAATCGATCGGCACTAATTTTTACAGAACTGTACCGTATAATAATAAAACTTCTTAATCTATATATAAATTCTTCTCATATCTTTTAGAAGTTAGTTTTCCTGTTTTTTCATCATTAGAATATGTTGAAAGAAACAAATGTGCCCTTACTACATTATTGGCTGGGATAGAATCCAAAGGATAGGAGAGTTCTATTCTTCCTTTTGGAGATAAACTCTTGTGTAATATCCATTTCCCGCTTTCAAGAGTAAATAGACAAATCGTCAAATCCGCGCTTTTCCCATTAGAAGATTCTGTTAAAACAATATAGCTTCCACTAAATTCACTTAACCGCCCTTGATTCATAACTAAAATTTCTTTGTCTGTATTATTAGTAAGTATAAGGGTTAAAGAATTATTCGGTTTATCATAAGAAAATTCAATTTTTACTTCTTGGGCGGTACAAAAAATAGAAATGCCCAAAAGTACAATACCTATAAATAAATGTTTACTTGTTATCATTTAATTTGTTTTATGGGTAAATCATTTTTATATCTTTTGCTAACTAATTTTCCTGTCTTCCTATCTCTAAAATATGTGGAGAGGAATAATCTAGCTCTTGTAACATTATTTGCAGGGATAGCTTCAAATGAATAAAAAAGTTCTAGTCTTTCGTTAGGGTTTATTGTTTTAGAACGGATCCACTGTCCATCTTCATAGTCATATAACGAGATGATTAGATCACTCTGTCCATTATCATGTTTTTCAGTTAAAATAATGCAGCTTCCAGATGATTCATTCAATAGGCTTTGATTCAATACTATTATTTCTTTATCCGTATTATTGAAAAGTTTTAGAATCAAAGCATTGTCTTGTCTATTATAAGCAAAAGTAATTTCTAAATCCTGTGTTTGTCCCTTGCTAGGAATTGACATACACAATAATATACTTATAAAAAAAGATTTAATTGTATTCATAATTTTATTTATTTGATGATTGTTCTGTAGCAATTATTAGAAGTTGTTCATAAGTCCATTCTAACCAAGTTCTTTCATTCTCATAATAATGTGATACCTCTGGAAAGTTTTCGCGTTCTGCTTTATGCGTCTCTAATTCATTTTTATAATATTCTATTGTTCCATAGCGATCAATGATTAATTCTTGCTTAAAATCAGCTTCTCTTGTTTCGGGAGTCATTATATATTTGCCATACATTATATCTAATCTTTCATTCAATATCTTTTCAATATATGGTGGAGGATTTAGGACAATTGTTTTTTCGAGAATAGTCATTTCAAGTTTTCCATAATGCTTATGGTCAATATGGTACATCTCATGCCATATTGTGGCTATTCTATCTATTTCTGTTAAATTATCTGAGCTAAAAAATAATTGACATAGTTGAAGAACTCCATCCTTGCTTGTACGTGCAGTTGAACGACAATAGTTTTGTTTTTCAATTGTGTATTTCGTTCGATCAATATTCTTAAGCTTTTCTAGTTGGATTAAAAGGCTATTTACTGCTTTTTTTTCAGCTGTAGATAAAGGAATAGATTTTTCATCAGAATTCTGGTCACCATTATTATTTTCTGTCACAGTATCATCTTCCGTACTCGTCGATTCCGGTTCTGTCGGTTCGGGGTCTATTGTTCCACTATCGGGAGGTGCTATGATTTCCCATTCATCGTTTCCGCCACTTGTTTCATTATTATTTGATTCTGGAGTAATTATGACTTCTTCAAGTGTCTCACCAATATAAGTGTAATCATCTTCATTACCATAATCATAATCGTAGTTATAGTCATCTTCTCCACGCGTTAAGACCATCTTTTTCTTTTGAATATATACAGTAGATGCTAATGCGCGAGCCTGCTCATACTTATCTGATAAATTAGTTTTCCCTGAAGCATTTAATAGAAATACCCCTCTCGTTTTTACTCCGTTCTTAAAAGTACTTATACGAGCTGTAACTTGTGAATATACACAGGAATATAATGCTACTCCTGTAAAACCACCCTTGTCTGCACAATTTATAAAGTTGTTACAAGTTTGTGCACCATTTCTACTATCATATAATTTGGAGGGTATCAAAGTTAAGATGTATTGATCCATTCTATTGCTCTTTACATCTTTTACTATCACTAGTTTCTGATATACATTGACTTTTCCTGCAGAAGGCTTGCCATTTCTTTCATCTACATAAATTGCTTTAAAGTGATAAGTCGGAGTTATAGGAATATCATAGCAAGCGAGTCCGTTGTTGGTAGAACTGACTGCTGCATCCCAGTTAGGTACGAAATCACCGGGGGAAACTGTTTTATTCCTTTTGTTATCCAATGAACGACTTAATGTTAAATTAGCATGAGCTTGAGTTTGAAAAAAGTTTTTAGCTTCTTGCAAACTAAAATCTTTCATGTCAGTCTGTAAACCTGATTCTAGCAAATCTTCATCTTTGCAATTTACTATACTAATGACAATTGCAATTACACATAAAACAGTATAAATATAAGTTGATTTTTTCATAAAATAATCATTTTAATCCTTTTCTTTTCATTTTTCTTTCAAAATCGTATTTCCACCAACCATACCATTTTTTATAATTATCAACCTTGAATAAAGGATTTACTGTCTTACAGAAGGTTTCACCTAATTGGGAGAGTTGGTCGTATTTATCGCTATCAGACAGTTTTTTCTGATTGAGAATCTTATATTCTTCAATTGCATACTTATTATAAGCTGTCTTGAATTTGTTTATTTGCTCCTGATTTAGCCCATATCTTGATTTCAAAGTATGATCTAATGCTGCATTATTTACTTTTTTCCACTTTACAGAAACAGACGGAACAGTCTTTGCTATTTTTTTTGCCATCTCATCATCAATAGCCATCAGTTCCACTTCCCTTTCGGCATTTTTTTTATTGCTATTGAGTATGTTTGCACGTTTTTGTTTATACGTATCTTCTATTTTTGCTATGGTAAAGGCATCTTTGTATGTAACTCCATATTTGTCCATATTGTCAAGTGCTCTGAAGAACAGTCTCTTATATTCGATATACCAAGTCCCATTTTCAGTTCCTAATATTTGTTTTATTTTAATATTTAGCTCGGATACCATAGTATCACTATTTTCATATTTTTCCCATGCTTCTCCAGTATCTTTATGCATTTTATCTCGTTCTTTGACCCATTCCGATTCGGCCTTATACAAAGCACGCATTTTTTCATATGGAATAAATTTGTTTTCACTTAGTATTTGGTAACGTTCCATTTCTTGGGTACAAGAGCTCCATTTTTTATGTTTTCCTCCAGAAAATGCTTGGCTGATTATTGTACCATATTTTTTATAAAGCTTTTTTTGTTCCGCTTTAAATTGAGTAGAGCTAATTTTCCGATTCTTTAGCTGGTCATTCTCTTTCTGTAAGGAGAATAGAATTTGTTCGTATTCATCTGCCTTTTGACTATTGATTTTATACGTTCTCATCATATATTCCTTGCGTTTACCGATGTTTACGCCCGGAATAATTTGTGAAAAGCCCACACTTCCTATTAAAAGTAAGGACAAAAACAAAGTAATTTTTTTCATAATTTTATTATTTAATAGTTAGAAATAATTTTACCACCATATCTGTTTCCCATTTTCATAAGTGAATGGACGTTCTTCACGGCCTTTAGTCAAATTGCGCAACCATAACAGAGCTTTTTGAGGTACGTTATCATAAACGACACTATCACCTATTGGTCGTTTCCGGCCTAAACTTATCCATTGATCCTGCCAATAAAACAGTTCATAAGTGTCTGTTGAAACTATTGCATTATCGTCATTACGTGGAGCAAATCCAATTTTTGAAATCTTCACAGGTTTATATAAATCCACACCAACCCATAAGTCTATGCCACCACTCACTTGATAATAGGTAAGTGGTTGTCCATCGAAAATATTAAGCATAGTACTGTCTTCGTATATAGCATCACAAGCTATAGGGTGGAATGGTAGAAGCTTTTCATCAGATTGATATAAACAAAATTCTGCGATACTAAAGGTCCCTTTTGGTTTTCTATAACGTATGTAACGATAGGCTTTCTCTGCAGATATTTCTATCTTTTGCATTTTGCTTTCCGGAGTTTTTGTTATTTTATAAAGTTCCGTTGCATCAGAAAAGTCTGCTTTATTTGCCCCTTCAAAAACTCCCATAATCATCAATTTTGAGAAATCAACAATTCGCATATTCAAAGGGAATTTGCGTTTACATACTACTCTTTCAAGATGTTTAGTGTCTGGTTTTATTTCCCTTACTGAATCCTCCGATACTATTATTGGGCTGCCTATTGGACTGGCCTCTTCATTTACCCAGTGAGTTGGGAGATAAACTATGCCATCACCTAAATCAATAGCTTCCTTATTACGATCAACATTGTATATATTTCCAGTCCCAATGTGATGGAATGTTTGAGAAGAGGAAAAAGCAACAGGTACCCATCTTTTTGGGGAAAATACAGATAAAAAATTTTCTTTTTCTTTATTTATATTAGTCGAGACTGTAACATCACAAGAGCCGATGTTGTGCAATTTTGTAACATCCAGTAGGTCATTGTGACGAAATAATTCGGGAATATTGTCGATGTGTTTGGCTAAATCTTGTATTGAATACATCTTACGATATATTTTAGGAGTTTTACGTGATAGGTAATAATCTCCGTTTGCTTGTTTGTCTGTGTTTTGTAATGGATATATTTTATTGTCTGGTAATATAATTGAAACAAAAGAATGTCCATTGTTATTGCTTCCCCAATAAGGTACAAATTCAAATGCGGCAGGAATTCCTACTGACCGTAAGGCCATAGTAACTAATGCTGTTCTATCATCACATTTACCATATCCTGTCTTTATTATTGATGAATATGATTTTAATGTATCTTTGTAAAATTCGGGAGATAGCTCTATTTTAATTTGAGCATTTATATTCTGTGCTGTTTGAATAATATCGTTGGTACATTGTTTCTCAAATTTTCTACTACAGTCCCATTTCCAATAATATTGTAATGATTCATCAGCGACTCTGTATGGTAAGATGTATTCGCAGAACTGTTCGAATGTATAATTTTTCAAATAAGGACTCTTTTCTTTTAAAAAGAATGAATGCTCTAGTGATTTTATGAGAGAGTCAGCTTTTACTATATCAATATCATATATTTTCTGTTCTTTGCCATTGATGGAATATTTGTTAGGCATATTTTCTATCAGAAAGCAAGCAGCTTTATATTTATCTTTGTCCTTATTTGTTTTATAATGTTCTAAAAAGCGAGTAAGTTCCTTTTTATTTGTTTGAGAATTGTTTGCTATTTCCCATGCTAGTTTTTCACTGGATGAAGTACAACTGAGTAACAAGAGAAGTAAAAATACGGTGTAAATTGTTTTCATAGTATTATAATGTTAAAGTGTATTCTTTGTTTGTATGTTGTTACAAAGGTGAGGAGAAATAAGTATTTAGGTATGAGTAAATGGTACATTAGTAGGATGAAAACGTACATTATTTGACCGTAGACGAATGGAATCGGATATTTCTTTAAAATCTTTTATTTAGAACGTAATAACGAAGTTTCTTTTGTGCCTTGATTTGAACCAATTTTAATGTATAAAAGTATTGCAAAACCAAACTTGTTACTATCTTTGCGCCGTCAATTAAACTATTAATTTATATAGTGTTATGAGAGCTAAAAAGTTTGTATGCTGCTTGCTGGCTATGATGCTGCTCGCAGGTGTTTCGTTTATCTCCTGCGGTAATAGTTCCAAGGCAAAAGCCGATAGTGAACTGACTACACAAGACGGTGAAGATTTCAAATCCTTTCTGGATAAATTTACTTCCAGTGCAGCCTTCCAGTATACTCGTATCAAGTTCCCATTAAAGACTCCGATCACTTTGTTGGCAGATGACGGAGAAACCGAGAAAACATTCCCTTTCACTCGGGAAAAGTGGCCGTTGCTGGATAGCGAAACCATGAAGGAAGAACGTATCACCCAGGAAGAGGGAGGTATTTATGTTTCCAAGTTTACGTTGAATGAACCGAAGCATAAAATCTTTGAGGCAGGCTATGAAGAATCCGAGGTTGATTTGCGTGTCGAGTTCGAGTTGCAGTCGGACGGGAAATGGTATGTGGTAGATTGCTATACAGGTTGGTATGGATATGACTTGCCGATTGGAGAGTTAAAGCAGACTATTCAGAATGTGAAAGAAGAAAATGCCGCATTCAAAGAAATACATCCTTAGAAAGGAGAAATAAGTATTAAGTATCAAGTGTTGAGTATTAGCCAGTCATTTGATGTTAATACTTAATATTTGATACTTGATACATGATATCGATTACGGTTCTCCGACATAATATCCCAGTTCAGATTCTTTTCCATCCACCATCTCTCTGACAATACCATTTTTGGTGTTGAACTCTTGATAGAGTTCTTCATAATCACGTGTATAGTCTGCATCGGGGACTACGTTAACATCAAATTTAAGTTCGGCTCTCCCGTCGGGGAGCATATTGCCGAAAATCCGGATGCGGTGAACCACTTCGCCTACATTCTTGATGCTGTTGTAGGTTGCTTTGAATTGCCTGATACCGTCTTCGGGAATGATGATATGCGAACTTTTATCCAGAATGATACAGCCACAGGAAGGTTGCATTTCTGAAATGATTAACGGAGCGTCTCCCGTGTTGGTGATGGTAAACATGATATCGAGTTGCTGACCTTGCTTGATAGGGTAATAGTGCCTGACGGAATCTTTTATCGTCATGCTGGTGGGACGTACTTCCTTTCTGCACCCTGTAAAGTAGAGCGGAAGTGCCGTCAGTAGTAAAATATAGAATATAGATTTATTCATTGTTGCCATTTATTTTTGTTATATCACTTTTTCAGCATTTAAGGGATGAATGCAATTTCATCGATACCCATTTGCGTTCCCGGCTTCTTTAAACAACTGATTTTTATGCTTAATTGTTCTGTTCCGTTCAAGTCTGCCGGAACGGTGGCTTTCATCATTTCTCCTTTTTCTGGGGAGTCTTCCGGTTTCAGGTCTATTGTTTTATAGGCTACTCCGTCTTTCAACAGTTGAACTTGCTGTGGAGCATAGATGCGATGGCGGGGAAGATTCAAAAAACTGATATAGAATGTTCCTGATGCATTGAGTCCTTTAACCGGCAGGTTGATGGTACATTCTTCTCCCGGAATGATAACCCAACCGCAATGATAGTCTCCGGGTAAACCGTGAGTGCCATCGGTCAGTTTCTTTGAATCATTTTTATTTAGTTTAGGGGTTGCGGAAGGATGCATTCCCAGAAACAAACTTTTCTTTATGTCGGAAGCAAGTATATATTGTTCCCATTCCTTTATATAATAGTCAATCTCATAAGCTGACTCATTATAATATCCCATTCCGGCAAATGCTTGATGCTCTTTGAGCTGGGTGACCCATTTACGAGCTTGGGGAAGCGGTTGAATATCCTTTCCATTCCGCTTGGCATATCCGTAAGCGTCGAAACTGTGGTCACGTGCTAATTCCATGCGCGTGAAAGACAAGGCGGTCTGGAGCTCGTGCAGCTTTTTGCGCTCTTTCCCTTTTGCTTCGGATACAAAATCTCCCATTTCATCATAGAATTTGATAAACTTCTCCGGATAGAGGAATCCTTTTTCCGATTCTCTGATACCGGCGTAAAGTCCGAGCCGCTTTCCGGATTGGGCGTTGTTTTCTAGCTCTGTGTAGTAATCGTACAGCCATTTTTTGGATACCGGGTATTCCTGATTGAAATAGCTTTTAATTAACTCATCAACCGGAAGCTCCGGGTTGATAAGAAGGGCTGATAATACAAAAGTCCTCATTTCATCGAAGGAAGAATAGCTGTAACCGCTTCCGTTGAAAAATATGCCGCTGGCTCCGTGTTGTTTGAAAAGTTGGAGTCTTTGCTGGGCTATCTTTAATATGGGGAAAGGAGTGAGGTAGTCGTCGAAGTTGTTGATATAGTCCCATATATAGATGTTGTTCGTTACTTTCTTCCAGTTGTCGAGTTGTTCCGCAAATTTCTTGTCTTGCTCGTCCTTGCCGTCTGTCCGGCGGAGCGGGTAGTCGATAGCGCTGACAATTACCCCGACGTTAGGCGGGAGCTGCTTGTCTGTGACTTGTTGCGTAGTCAGGTAGGAAGTCGTAAAGAACGTGTGTTTGGGAAAACGCTGCGACAGGCGGAGGATCAGTTCCGTAACGGCGGGAGTTGCGTTCTTCTCTGTATTTCCCAATGCGGTGCAGGTGGCACACGTACAGGCGTACGGAGTATCATCCGGTGCGATTACAAAACGGAAATTCCCCTTTTCACCGAAGTTATCTACGATGTAACTTTCTATCTGGCGATACATATCCTCGGAAGAGAAACACAGTTGTGAGTCATCTGTCTTCCCGTGAATGGTGGCATATACTTTCTCTGCATCTTTTCCCAAGACTTTTCGCAGGTTGTGTCCCCATATTCCCCAGCTGTCGTCAAAGTTGTCCAGGCCGATAACGCCTGTATGATCGGCGTTCAGGCCGTATGGAGAATAAATACTTTGATAGTCAAATGCAAAAGCTCCGCAAGTATCGTTGAGATTGATAAGGGCGGGAGGAAGATCCGAACCGTCTATACGCGGGTCTTCTTTGCTGATCTTCTTTATCAGTTGGTATTGCAGCCATAACATTTGTTTGTCGTCACTTGCGGTCAGTCTGATATCAGAGCCTTTGCAGGCTACTTTGAATCCTCTCTGCAATGTTGGGTCTATCTGTATGATGATGCGCCACATGTCCATTTCGGAAACGCCAAAAGCTACTATTTCATCGTCGTTTGCACGCTTCTTGAGATGTTCGTACAGGTATTTCGCCCACCGGGTGTCTCTGTCGGTCGGATCCTCACCAATGGTGACGAGATACCCTTCTTTAGATGGGAACATCTCCGTGCGTGCCTGCATACGGCAGCCGGATAAAAGGCAGCAAATACATATCATTCCTGCCAATACAGGGCCAAGCGTATCAGAATGAAATATAAACTTGTGCATAAATGTTATATAAGTTTTTATAGCGTGTCGATATGGATTCTATCTGGTTGGACGGACTTGTCCCTCGCACCGTATTGGTTTGGTTATAATAGGTGTTCCAGGTACCCATCAAGCCTATGGTAATGTTAGGACTGACCATATACTGGCCTCCCAATCCCACCATGGTATTGGTGTGGGAGAAAGAGCCGGGTAGTGCATAGTCCAGTACGGCCGTTTCCGGTGCCGATCCGATGCTTGCCATAGCGTTGATATTCGTCTTTCCGTCATTAGCCGGGAAGTATTTGGCGCCAATCTGAGCATTGTAATAGAAGTTGGAGTTGAAGAAATGCATGTCCAGCTTCGTGTTGAGGCGAACGACTTCGATGGTTTTGGCTAATTCTCCGCCTACAGTGAGCAGATTGGTCTTTGATTCATTCCAACCGGTAAATAGATAACCGTTATCTCCGGTGCCCCCTGCAAAGAATTCATCGTTCCATTCATAACGCTTTGTGTAAGCGGCTACGCGTCTATAACCCACATGTGCGCCTATTTCCCAATCATTCTTGAGATAATGCCGTAAAGCGACATCAGCCGTTATGTCCGGGAAGTATTTGGTCGCAAAGGCTGCATTGGCCGTGAGGCTCCACTTCGGTGAGAAGTGATGCGTCCACTCACCTTGTACCTGAATGCCGACTCCTCCCGGTGTCTGTTCTTCAGCCTCCATGCTGTCGCTTGCCGAGCCGCTTCGTCCTGCATAGTTGAGACGTCCCGTGTAGCTGTTCTTCTGGCCTTTTCGAGTGTATTCAGCGGTGGCAACGGAGGTAATGATGTCTTCTTCTCCGTAGCGTGCACGCAGGTAGGTCAAAGCAATCTCATTCTTGAGCATCATGCTTCTAAGGCCCGATAAGTGTCGTTGGAAAGAGCGATATTCCATGATGGATGGCTCGTAGTACTTTTGGTAATAATAGGCTGAATCCGCTTGACGGTTGGCTTCATATACCACTCCCTTGGTGTACTTCAATGATTTGTTCTGACTGTCGTAAAGCAAAGCTGTATCAAGAACAGCGAGAGCCTTTTCCGGTTCTTTCGCCTTTGTCAGTTGCAGGGCACGATATTCACTGCTTTGTGAGAATGCGCCTATAATCTCTTTGTTACTCGGGTATTTATTGAGTATCGGTTTCAGGAATTCCAAAGAAGCTTCGTATCTCTTGTCACGCTCAAGGACAGTAGCCCTCTTTGCCTGATAGAACGGTTCTTCAGGATAATAATTGATCCCTTGAGCCGTATATTTCTCGAATTCATCGTATTTTCCGAGTAAACCGGACGAATTGATGGCATACCGTAATCCGAGATCGCTCGATGGATTCAGGCTAATTAGCTTAACAGATTCCTCGTATGCTTTCTTCGTAGCTCCGGCTTCCATACATTTCTTGATGTACGGCACTGCTAGTTCCTCGTATCCGATAACATAGAAAATGCGCATATCCTCATCGCTCTGCTCGATGGCAGATAGATACAGTTGCAAAGCCTCTTCGGTTTTATCCATTTTATCGAGAATAAATGCCCTTTTCAACGTGCCGTTTTCGTAATCAGGGAAGTGAAGAGTGATGGTGTCCAATGTGGCAAGTGCTTCATTGTAACGTTTCATATTGATATAGCAACTCAAGGCTTTTTCCCATGCGGCACCGTTCACTTCATTGTCGTCTACATGTTTTTGAGAAACGAACAATACGTGCGGCAATGCTTCTGCGTACAGACCAAGTTCCATCAGTTTTTCAGCTTTCTTCATGTGTTGTGCGCTCATGGCAAGCGTAATATCATAATCATCAGGATACATCTCATACATCTTTTTCAGCGTTGAATAGGCAAGATCATCCTCATTCATCTGGCGATAAAGCATATATTCTTTATAAAGAATTCCTTTATCATTGTTGCCATATTGTTTTTTAGCTTCTCTGATATAGAAGAGTGCGTCATCGGTATATCCCCGGGTGACGGAAGTGTTCAGCAGGTAGTCTAATGCTTCCTTGTTCTTATTACCTCCTTCGTAGGCCATGCCATATAATACATAAGGATCCCGCTGCTTCTCTGCTCGGGCAGCTTCCATCAATAAGTCGTTGTACATACGCCGTATGGCAGGACTGTTGTTTCTTCGCATTTGCTCGCGTATAAACACCAGAGCTTCCGGATAACGTGCCAATTCACTAAGGATACTCGCCCTTTTGACGATAAGCGCACCGCTTCCCGGTATGGCAGCCAAACCGTTGGATGACCAGCCTAGAGCAGCTTCCCGGTTTCCTTCCTGTAAATGCAGGTTAATGATGTCCAGATAATATTCTTCGTTTTGAGGAGATACTTTGATGAGCTCCGTCAGCTTTTCGATAGCCTCTTTTCGGTTACCGCCTTTTTTCATTTGCTGGTAGCCTACCTCCATGCTGTAGATATAATCCTTCCTTAGAATGGTATCGTTCGGGTAAATCTGATTGATTCGTTTCAACAGACGATCTGCTTCCACATCGTTGTTCTGCTTGCGGTACAGTTCAATCTTTCTTCGCCATAAACCTCTCCAATACGGATTCACTTCCAGCAACTCATTAACGTAACAAATAGCACTGGAGTAATTTTCGGTGATATCTTCCACGTCTACCAGCAGGTGTTTGGCATTGACGTTGTTATAATTGTCGTCTATTGCTTTAACAAGATGATAACGCGACTGGTCATAATTCTTTTCGTGAAACCAGTATTTGCCCATGAGCCATTCAAGGTCAGAAACATTCGGGTATTTCTGAAGGCCCTCCTCCAACAGCTCTTTCCCTGCTTCCCATTCCTCGTTCGCAAAATGCTCCTGTACAATCTGGGCATATTGCTCCGGTGTCTGGAATCCGTTGTCGGTCCCGGAGGAAGAGGTTATCAGTAAAAACAGACAACCTAATATGGTGATCTTATGGAGAAATTCTCTGTTCATTCTATCTTGTCTTTAATCTTTCTTTCTTGTTTAAATCGTAGCAGGTTCGGGCTTCATTGCCGTTATATCAGTACCGTCTGCACTTTCTTCTTTCTGCTTGAATCCCTTACGTTCCATGTTTTTCCACTTGAAGTCTCTATTGGTCAGATAACTGAGGTATCCTCTCAATGAACAGAAAGTGATGATGGGATGATAGAAGATAGGCTCTAATATGGATGCAATGATAATCCACAGGTATTCATATCCTCTTTTATATAGCATCCCGACATAGTAGTCGTAGGTAATAACAACGATGGAAAGGAACTGGCAGAACGTATAGATCGTCAGGTAAATCATCCATGCCGTGTTCCAGTTGACTGCTCCTGTAAAGGCCAGATAGATAAATACTATCAAACCGACGAGCTCGATGATCGGCGCTAGAAACTCAAAAACGAACATATAAGGCAGAGTTAACAGTCCCATCTGTTTATACGTCTTTTTGAAAATCATCTTACGATGGATATTAAGTGTCTGGAACAATCCCCGTGCCCAACGGGTACGTTGCCGGTAAAGCATTGCCAGGTTGGGAGGTCCTTCCGTCCAACAACAAGTATCAGGAATCTGTACGATCTTATAAGGACGGGAGAAGTCGCACATATATCCTACCATGCGGGTGATGAGGTCCATGTCTTCGGCAAAAGAGGGAGCATCGTATCCTCCGGCTGCAATCGCTACCGAACGATCGAAAAGACCGAATCCACCGGAAACATTCGGCATACCATTGATAGCGGACCATCCCATCTTACCAATCAGATAAGAGCGCATATATTCCAGATTCTGGAAAAGTGGAATCGGTGTACGGGGAGTTCTAACGTCTATGATTTGTCCGTCTTTCACGACGCATCCGTTAGCCATCAACATCGTTCCGCTGACTGCAATTACTTGTTTTTCTGAAGATATAATGGGCGAGATACAACGATAAAGAGCATACTTTTCCAAAATGCAATCCACATCCGTGCAGATAAAATAAGGATGAGAAGCAACGTTGATACCCGCATTGGATGCATCCGCTTTGGTTCCTCCATTTTCTTTGTCTACAACGATGAGTCGGCTGTATTTCGGGTTGGAGGATTTGAGGAGTCTTCGGAACGGTCTGGTTTTGATTCGCTCGATATAAGCATAGGGCACTTCTACCAGTTCATAATATTCGGTCATCTTTTCCAATGTACTGTCCGTACTTCCATCATTTACAATAACCACCTCGAAAAGCGGATATTCCAATGCAAGCATGGAGTTCACATTATCAATGATTGTCTTTTCTTCATTGAAGGCAGGAGCAATTACCGAAATGCCCGGTGTATAGGGGGATTCCTTGATTGTTTTCCGCATATAGCTTTCCACATAGTAATCCTTTCTCCGTTTTAGAGAAATGAAAGAGAGGAAGGCGAATGTGACGAAGAATATCGCCAGCATGCTCGTATAAAAGAATACGAAATAATTGAAGAATGTAAATATTATATCTCTCATGTTCTCTAGTTTAACTGGTTGATTAACGGATGCTTGGTGTGGGCAAACAATATAGCTGTGTGGGAATCTGCTTTTCTTTCCAATTGATCGAATGTTTTCCTTCCCATTGCACTATACTCATAGAGGGCTTTGAGTATGACTCTCTTGGTTCCCCAGTTATCTGCTTCATCATAAGCATTGTAAAGAAATCCTAAAGCCTTATCGGTCTTTAGATCCGCAATAGCCGAAATGATTTGTCGTTTGACTTCTTCCGGTTGTACATTATACATTTCAATCAGCTTAGGTTCAACCTCTTTGTATTTTAGTTTACCTAAAGTCTTGATCGCTTCACCTCGTATTTCCACAGAACGGGCATTGAGTTGCTTCGCGAGAATTGGGGCACTTTCGGTTTCATTATATAGCCGGATTTCGTTGATAAAGAATATCTTAACGTTTTCTTCAGCTGAAGTATTCACCCATTTAATAAAGGTGGGTGTGTTATATCCCACTTTCTTACGGTGCTCCAAGATAGCGTGTAACTCCATCATGTCCCATTGCCTTAACTTCATGCCGATGTCTTCGTCGAAGAAGCGGAACGGGTCACCCTGGCTTAACCACATATAAGTATAGCGTGCCGAGTTTCTTAGTTCTAGTTCACGATGATAGAGGAAACGCACCAATACCGCTTCAGAGGCATAGCCATTGATGGACTGAATAAGTTTCAGAGCTTGTATCTTTGATCTTTTGGAACCGAATTGAAGTTCGCGTTCAAGGAAACGTGTGATTTGGAATACGGTTTGAATCGTTTGATAGTTTAGTTCATTGATCTCATCTTCATGCACACTCTTGATTTCTGTTAATAGTTGAGTGATAATGCGTAACTCGTTAGGTTTCGGGCGCTTTTTCGTATCATATTCTAATCTGTCAGCTATCTCTTCTTCACTCAATGTGTTGGAATCTAGTGAGATAGATTTCATTTCTTCATAATACTTATCAAATGCTTTATTGTATTTCCGCTTCTCTTTTCGCCTTTTAAATATACCATATATAATATGGAATAGGAGAAATAAGTACGCAATAATACAAAACATTACAGCAATTGAGCATATTCTTATGATTAAAGGATAGCCAATAAACTTGTAATATATCCAATAGAAATAATATTCTATGTAATCTATACCATACAGTACTTGATCCATTTCCCTTGATATATTTATATATAGAACTTGTATATTCGGAATAAAAGCTCTATATTTGTTGTATTGAATGTTCTGTCTAATGCAAATATACGAAATAACTTGTATATATTATCCAGTGTTCATGAACAGGCCTTTTGAGCCCTATTTTAGCTCTTGTGATTATTCTCGATGGAAAGGATTGAAATTACAAATAAAGGCAAGCAAAAAGCTATTAGGAGTTAAATATATTTTTGATAAGTTAACAAATGGAGCCTGAAAATAAGTGTGATAAGCCAGGTTCTCATGCGAAACAAAAACAAACAATAAATTTAAAAATTAAATTAAGATGAAAATTAAAAGTTTGATGTATGTCCTTATGGGGACAATGTTGGTTACTACTTCCTGCTCTGATAATGAGTTGGAAAAAGGTAACGATGGTTCGGGAACTGTTGACCCGGTAAATGCTTCTGCACTTGTGAATGTATATTCCGATAAAAGTGGTTCTGAAGCGAGTCTGCTTGTGGGAGATGTATTAGTGAAAGATTCCCATACTCTTACGTTGAATGTTCCTGCTGCTTGCGAGAAAGTGTATATGAAATACAATACAGTTTCGGGAACAGAAGCTACAAAAGAATTTGCTTTGTCTCCTGTTAGTCGTGGTGTAGATCAGAGTACTGGTTTCAATTTTGAAACAAACCGTCTGGCATCGGTAACTCTTGCGCTTCCTGAAGATGCAGTGCAGCCGACAAATGAAACGGACCAAGGCTATCTTTTCTATCATAACACAGGTGTGGTGATGTTCGAAGATGGTTGGCCTATTCAACTGGATTCATGGTATGATGAAGATTTCAACGATGTTGTATTCGAGTATGACTTGAAGGTGACTGAATGTCATAGTCAACAGATGATGGAGACTGTAGGAGGTAAAGAAGAATTGTTGTTGACTTTGGATGTTCGTGCTGTAGGTGGTATATACCCGACTGTGTTAGGTGTTGTACTGGATGGTTTGAAAAGCGAGTATGTTGATCGGATTACTGCAAGCCTTGTACTAAAAGGTGGTCAGGGAACAATGACAGACTTAGCTAAAGAGGAACTTTCTACAAAAAATATAGTGAAAGTTGAAAATAAAAATTGGAATTGGAGTAATGATACTCGCAAAGAACCGCGTTTCGCAATATTGACAGTGGATAAAGCACAAGCGGAAGGAACTGTTATTACACTGGATGGTTTAACTTCTTTGATGGATAATAATCAGGATATGTTTCAGGTAACACAAGGAAAAGTAAGAGAAGGACTACCTATGTTGCGTGCTGAAGTTAGACTGATTGGTAAAGAAGGATTAACTGGAGCTGAAAGAGATGCTCAGCTTGCAGCATTTAGAGAGTTGATTTTAGATACTAATAGACAGAATTTCTTTATTAAGGTGAACGGTGGTAAAGAAATACACATGAGGGGTTATGCACCGACTTCTGCTTACAAAGCAGAATATGAAGCATTGGTTGCGGGTGACACTACACTGGATGCAAATGTTTATTATTCAAATACCAAAGGTTCCACTTGGGGAGTTAAACTTCCGGTTGGCACACGTCATGCTTATGAACGTGTACCATTTAGAGAAGCATATCCTGATTTTACTAAATGGGTAGATAGTAAGGGTGCTTCAAACCAGAAATGGTATGAGAATTTTGTTGATGAAAAAACTATAAGATATTGGTAATGCAAATTATCAGTCAATACGTTATTTGAGTTATTTTGTACAATTTGAACCCCTCTTTTTTCGAAAAGAGGGGTTTCTTTGTATTCGGAAGAATAATCTTTAAACTAATACCGTAATGACGAAGCGATTTTTTATAGGCTACAGTTTGATTACTTTTTTTCTCTTAAATAGTGTGGTGCTTTTGGCACAGCACAAAGCTTCTTTTGTGCAGCAATGGAAAATAGAAGATGCATCCCATGCTTTGCAAATAATAGAACGTGCAGATACATTAGAATTGATAGTTCCGGACGGACTGACTATGTGGTATCGGCAACGATTGACGGGCGATTATGAAATAAGTTATCGTATTTGTATGGTGATGCAAGGTGGAAAGTATGACCGCTTGAGTGATCTGAACTGCTTCTGGGCTGCCAATGATCCTAAATACCCTGATGATCTTTTTGCCCGTAGTCAGTGGCGTGACGGCATCTTTAAAAACTATAACACATTAAACCTTTTCTACGTTGGATACGGAGGAAATGATAACTCAACGACCCGTTTCCGTCGATACAAAGGAGAATATTATGGAGTGGCAGATGACAAGGTGAAACCTTTATTGAAAGAATATACCGATGCCTCTCATTTACTCGTCCCCAATCAATGGTATGAGATTCGGATTCGAGTGGAAAAGGGAATCACAACTTATTCTGTGAATGATGAAGAGTTGTTTCGCTATACCCTTGCGGGTAGTGAAGGTGACGGACACTTCGGTTTACGTCTTTTGCAGAATCACGTACTCTTTACAGATTTTAGAGCGACTATACTTTGACTTATATACTGAAAACCTAATAAGACTATATTTCCATGATGAAACAACCTTTTACTAAATTTGGAGTGACAACTCTGTTTTCTCTTTTGTGTTCAGCATTCCTTCATGCGCAAGTTGTAACAGATGAACGGATGTTTTCTTTTGAAGAACCGCAAATACCGGATTGTATCACCGCTACCCATTCCCGCCTGTCGGTATCTGATCTGCATTATAAAGATGGAAAACATTCGTTGGAATGGACATTTGAACCGGGTGGTATATTGGAACTCAAGAAAGACCTGAAGTTTGAGAAGAAAGATCCGACCGGCAAGGATTTATATCTTTCGGCTTTTATTGTGTGGGTTTATAATGAAGTTCCCCAAGATGCGACCATTGAGTTTCAGTTTCTGAAAGACGGCAAACGATGCACATCTTTCCCTTTTGGTATTAATTTCAGTGGTTGGCGTGCCGCATGGGTTTGCTATGAACGTGATATGCAAGGCACACCGGAAGAAGGCATGAATGAACTCCGGATTATTGCTCCAAATTCAAAAGGAAGCCTTTTCATCGATCATTTGATTACGGCTACTAAAGTTGATGCACGTCAACAGACGGCCGATCTGCAAGTTCCTTTTGTCAATGCCGGGACCACCAACCATTGGCTGGTTGTCTATCAACACTCGCTTTTGAAACCGGATATTGAATTGACTCCTGTAGACGATAAGCAAAGAGCAGAAATGCAACTGTTGGAAAAGCGTTTTCGTGATATGATCTACACGAAAGGAAAAACGACTGATAAAGAAGTAGAAACCATCCGCAAGAAATATGATTTCTATCAGATAACTTACAAGAACGGCCAAGTATCGGGAGTACCTATTTACATGGTACGTGCTTCAGAAGCTTATGAACGGATCATACCAAACTGGGATAAAGATATGCTGACTAAAATGGGAGTGGAAATGCGTGCTTATTTCGACCTGATGAAAAGAATTGCCGTTGCATATAATAATGCGGCAAATCCGGTGATTCGGGAAGAAATGAAGAAGAAGTTCTTAGCAATGTACGATCATATAACCGATCAGGGAGTAGCTTATGGTAGTTGTTGGGGAAACATCCATCATTATGGCTATAGTGTTCGCGGTCTGTACCTGGCATATTTTCTGATGAAAGATGTGCTTAGGGAAACCGGGAAACTTCAGGAAGCCGAACGGACATTACGCTGGTATGCGATTACTAACGAAGTATACCCTAAACCGGAAGTCAATGGAATTGATATGGACTCTTTCAATACACAGACCACCGGACGCATTGCCAGCATTTTAATGATGGAAGATACACCGGAAAAACTACAATATCTCCGGTCTTTCTCCCGTTGGATTGATTTTGGTTGCCGTCCTGCATTGGGATTATCCGGTTCGTTTAAAGTAGACGGAGGTGCTTTCCATCATCGAAATAACTATCCGGCTTATGCTGTGGGCGGACTCGATGGAGCAACCAATATGATTTATCTTTTCAGCCGGACGGAATTTGCTGTTTCCGAGTTAGCTCATGAAACAGTGAAAAATGTACTGTTGACCATGCGTTTCTATTGCAATAAGCTGAACTTCCCTCTTTCCATGTCCGGTCGTCATCCGGATGGAAAAGGTAAACTGGTTCCTATGCATTTTGCTATGATGGCTCTAGCTGGTTCTCCCGATGGAAAGGAGGAATATGATAGTGAAATGGCTTCTTCTTACCTCCGTCTGATTTCAGACCCAAGTATTGCAAATGACTCTCCCGAATATATGCCTAAGGTTTCAAATGCTGAAGAACGTAAGGTGGCAAAACTTCTTATAGAGAAAGGTTTCCGTCTGGAACCGGACCCGCAGGGAAATATAGCGATGGGATATGGTTGCGTCTCTGTTCAACGTCGTAGCAATTGGTCGGCTGTGGCACGTGGACATTCCCGTTATCTATGGGCGGCAGAACATTATCTGGGAGCAAATCTATACGGTCGCTACCTGGCACACGGCAGTTTGCAAATATTGACTGCTGCACCGGGACAGACAGTAACTCCCGCCACTAGCGGCTGGCAGCAGGAAGGTTTTGACTGGAACCGTATTCCGGGAGTGACATCTATTCATTTGCCATTGGAGCAATTGCAGGCTAAGGTGCTCAATGTGGATAGTTACTCTGGAATGGAAGAGATGCTTTACTCCGACGAGGCTTTTGCCGGTGGTTTGTCTCAACAGAAGATGAATGGTAATTTCGGAATGAAGTTACATGAGCATGATAAGTATAACGGATCACATCGGGCACGTAAATCTTACCATTTCATCGATGGAATGATTGTCTGTCTTGGTTCGGATATTGAAAATACAAATACGGAGTTCCCGACAGAAACGACTATCTTCCAATTGGCAGTTACTGATAAAGCAGGGCATGATTATTGGAAAAATTATCAAGGAGATAAGAAAGTATGGGTGGACCATTTGGGAACGGGTTATTATGTTCCAACTCCCATCCGGTTTGAGAAGAACTTTCCTCAATACTCGCGAATGCAAAATACAGGAAAGGAAACAAAGGGTGATTGGGTTTCTTTGGTTGTAGATTATGGAAAGGCACCGAAAAACGGAAGTTATGAATACGCTGTTCTGCCTCAGACGAATGAAACTCTGATGAAGAAATTTGCAAAGAAGCCCACTTATAAGGTATTACAGCAAGACCGGAATGCACATATTGTAGAGTCCGTTTCCGAACAGATCATTTCTTATGTGTTGTTTGAAACTCCTGAAACGACATTGCCGGGTGGTTTATTACAACGTGTGGATACTTCCTGTCTGGTTATGATTCATAAAGGATCTGCTGATAAGATTAAGTTGACGGTGGCACAACCGGATTTAGCTTTGTATCGCGGTCCAAGCGATGAAGCGTTTGATAAAGATGGGAAACGCATCGAACGTAGTATCTATTCACGACCATGGATTGAAAATGCCAGTAGTGAAATACCTGTGACTGTAACGATAAAAGGGCAATGGAATGTAGAAGAAACTCCGTTTTGCAAGGTGATTTCTTCTGATAAGAAGCAAACAGTTTTGCAGTTCAGTTGTAAAGATGGTGCTAGCTTTGAAGTGGAGTTAAGGAGATAAAAGTCAGACAATAGGAGATCATTTGCTTTTCCTGATAGGGGAACACTAGTTTCTCTTGGAGAAACCATAGTTTCCATGCCGTTGAAACTATTGTTTCTCGGTGCTGAAACTACAGTTTCCCAATGCTGAAACTTTAGTTTCCCGGTACGAAACCTTTGGTTTCAAGCCTTGAAACTAAAAGTTTCCCCACGAGAAACAAAGGTAATGCATTCATGAAATAAATAGGATTGCCTGGAGCTTCCAGAGTGAATACCTCCGCGTTGTGAAATGTAGTTTATCTGTTTCTGGTGACAGCATTATTGTTGTCACACTGCTGTCACCTATTGCTGTCACGGTGTTAATTGTTAATAATCAAACCGTTAAGCAGCAATCGGTGACAGGTGACAGATATATAATTAAAATAATTGTATAGAGAGGTTAGAACATAAACATGGCAACGGCAACAATACGGTTGTTACATACGGCATGGGTATCTTGAATTTTCCCATTGGACGTATTGAGCGAACCATACCATGCAGAGCTTAATGTATATTCCAACCCGAATTTCCAGTGGGGGACATTGTAGGTCAGTTCTGCTCCTGCCGTAACTAATTGGTTAAGGTCTGTTCCTGTTCCATAAAGTTTTGCATCATTTCCTTTGGGAGCATATAGTGCATCACTTGTTCCCAGATTCTTGGCATAGCCTACGAAGATTCCCGGCTTCCATTTCTGTCCGTAGACAACGTTGAACCAAGAGCTGGAGAAACGTATCGGAGTATATTCTTGTTCTCCCGTTTGTTCGTTGACAGACTTGATCCCGAATCCACCCAAACCGGAAGCTTGTGTCAGATTGGATCCTAATACACTCTTCGCAGCGATGAACCAGTCTTTGTTGGTGTATTTTACATGAGCTTCGTATGAAAGAGTTGTGATGCGTTCGTCTACCTTGTATTTATCTGTATTTACTATAGACTCCGTACGTGGTTTCAATGATAACAACTCAATGCCTACGCCGGCCAGCAAACCGCCATTCTTATAATCAGCTCCGACATAAAATTCGGGAATACAGCTTTGCTTCAGATACTTATGTGTTTTCCCTTCCGGTCCTTGTGAAGTATATTGTGATTGCCACACTGCGGCTCCGGTAAGTTGGACATTCTTGTTTGTATAGCGATAACGAATTTGTGGCGCACGGCTGAAGGGCTGAAACGGTGCTCCTACGGAGAGATTAAGAATCTGCGGAGACACATCTCCGAATAAGGGATGCCAGTTCTGTCCGAGTAATAAAGCTGATTTTCCCCAATCCAGATTCAAATAAGCATGACGAAGGCGAATGACCGAATAAGAAGTGCCTGTGCCGCGGAAGTCGACCTCTACTTTGGCAGAAGTCTTGGCCGTCCCCAGCTTCGGACCGGCAACGTCTACTCCGAGACGTGAATACAAGGTATAGAAATTGCTGTTAGGCGTTGAGTTCAAATCATTCCCATCCGGATCACGTACCTTATCTTTCGGATACATATAAAACAATCCGTCTACGGTCTCTTCATTAGCACGACTATTATAATAAAAGTCAGTACGGATTTGTCCGTAGAATTTGAACTTGAAATCCTGCATTTGTGCAAAACTGCCCGATACGATTATCAGGCAAAGAAATAAGAGAATGTACTTTTTCATAATGTGCATGTTTGTAAACGGGTGCAAAATTACGTAAAATTACTGGTTATTAGTTTATCGTTGATTAAAAAAGGCAAGTATTGCCTGATTGTATTTGTTGAGGCTTGTGCTTTTATGAATTGCTTTCAGTAATTTTCTGTCTGCTTGCGGCATTAAATATTCCCAGAAAGTTTTCATTTTGTTCAGAAGCTGTTCGTCTCCTCCTTCTAACTGTTCTGCATATTGATTGTATATACATTTATGCATAGATTGCAATTTTTCTCTTATTTCATCAAGCTCAAGTGTACGGTTTTGTCTATATTCCAATGCCAATGCCGGGTTGGCAAGTAATCCTCGTCCTATCATTATTCCGGCTAATCCGGGAAACTGTTCCTGAATGTGGTGAATATCTTCCACACTATTGATATCCCCATTATAGATGAGCGGATGTTTGCAGACTCCCTGAAAGGCTTCAAACGCTTTAAGGTCGACTTCTCCTTTATATTGCTGTTTTCCCAAGCGGGGATGCATAACCACTTGTCGTAGGGGGAGCTCATTGATAATCGGAGCCAGTTTCAGACATTCCTCCGGATCTTCCCAACCCAACCTCATTTTGATAGAAAAACTAATTTGCGGATATTCCGTAATCAGCCGGCTAAGTAACGCTTGCACTTCTTCGGGATAAGGAAGAATACCGGAACCATTGTGGCGTTTAGCCAGCATGGGAAAAGGGCACCCCATATTGATATCGACTTCCTTATATCCCTTTTCAATGAATAGGGATAAGATTTTTTCTGCTTTCTCAAAAGAGGGAGCTATCAGTTGTGGAATCAGATGGGGTACTTGATTATTCCCGGGTTCGATTCCTCGGACATCTCTATGGCGAAATCCGCCTTTTTCGAGTCGTACAAATGGGGTATAATAAGTATCTATACCTCCGAAGCAGGCAGCATGAGCATTACGGTAAATCACGTCGGTATAACCTTGTAATGGGGCAAAATGAATAGGAAGAGTCTTTTGCATTGTTTTTATTTTTGTGCAAACTTATATATAAATGTTGATTTATACGCTAGTTGAGTAAAGAAAAATGCTTTTTCGGAGGAGAAGAAAGGGAAGAGGGTGGAAAGATATGGTAAAAGTAAAAGAGAGGAACCTCGCGGTCCCTCTCTTTCTGATGTTAAATTGATTAAAGTCTGATTTTTATAAACGTTTTCTATGATTGAAGGTTAGAAAAATTGGGGGATATGCTTTTATTCTACAACGTTTATAGTCAGTTCACGTATTACTTGACCACCTTGATGGACGTAGTTTGCATTGTTGGCTACGAAGGTAGCGGTGTATGTTCCGGCCTCCTCGTAGGTATGTGAGTATATCTCTAATGTTTGCGAGATATTTTTGATGGCTACACCAGCGTCAGGATCGCAGGAACCATTGAGGAGGATTGGATTGGAAATAAGCCAAGTATCTCCTTTGGTATAATCTTTTTTACCTCCACTCGTTACGAAATCATTCGGTTGGCTAGTTCTCCAAAAATATGGGATATTACCGTCCACTGTGGTATATGCTATCTTGTCTGCATATTCTGCGCTTTTCATTTCTTCAAGTGTCAGATTTTTGTTTCCTAATGCTTCCTTCAGTTTGTTGAAATGTCCTCCGTCTTTTGCAAGATCATCTAAATTATAGGTTACATTCAATGCCGAGAATTCGAAGTTCTTTGCATTAATTGTGGTTGATTTCCCATTGTTGAATTCTAGATTAAGTTGTAATCCTTTAATATGTATAACAGGCATTGTAGCGCTGTTGTCAAGGGGATTCAGGCGGAAAGCAATGCTGATTTCCTTGCCCAAGTAAGAAGTCAAAGGGCAGGAATAGTCTTTAGTAACTTTGGTTGCTTTAGGAAGCTCATCTTGGCTGACAAGTTCTGTCCATTCGCAATTAGTAACTGCTTCTTTGTCTTTTTCCACATTGTTGCCACTAATTCCTTCGAATTGATCGGATATTAATATGTGAGTAGAACCTTCGATGGTTTTCGCACTACCATAGTCATATACTACGGAGAAGTTGATTTCACATTTTTCTACGTCTTCCGGTTGCATTTCAATTCTGTTCCGGTGTTTGTATTCGTGCCCTATCTCACCGCTGAAGAAACTGATAAAATCAGGGTCACCATCGAAGCTGAACGTTACAGGGTTTCCTTTCTTTACAGTCACAGTTTTGCCATCGAAGCTGACATTGCTGTCTGTCACCACACCCACTTCCATTGCTGTTTCTTCTTTTAATTCCTTGTCGCATGAAGCCAGGGATAGTCCGGCAAAAGCGATAGTCATCAAACTTTTATATATTATTTTCATGTCCTTTTCTTTTTAAAGTTATTAAGAGAATTACCAACCCGGATTATTCGTCTTGATAGCACCGTTTGATCCTATTTCATTGGCAGGAATCGGGAAATAATTGTAAGACTTCGGAATATTGAAGTAAGTATATACATTGATTCCGAATTTCCAGGATTCGTCAGCCTGTGCCTTGTCCACTTGTTCCTGCATCAGTTTGTAATAGTCTCCCCAACGGATCAGGTCGAAACGGCGTGTGTACTCGAAACAGAGTTCCATTGCACGTTCGTCTTTGATAGCTTTGCGGAAGCTCTCTTCATCCAGATTTGCTGCAAGTTTTTTGATTCCTGCACGTTCTCTTACTGCATTGATACATTCATACGCCAAATCATTAGGGCCATGGTTGACTTCATTTTCTGCCTCTGCAATCATTAGCAGAATGTCAGAGTAACGGAGAAGAGGGAAGTTGATGGAAGTATCGTTTTTACTCTTCTTGTCTGCTTCATATTCTCTACGATATTTGGCGGCAGCCCTGTTGCGGTTCTTATTGGCATCGTTCTTCGATTCACGATCACCGTAAGTAGACCCCGGCTCTGTTTTACCATAGCTGAAGGATTTATCCCAGTATTGTTGTTCCACTTCATCTCTTTTTCCCTTTACAAATTCACGACCGTCCACCGGAGTACCTTCTCCTGCTGACTGGGTGTAAGTGAATGGAGCAATATTCCAGTTGCAACGGTCAATGTCATCGTTTGCTTCATACAATTCCAGCAGTTTAGGAGTATTCCAGATAAAAGCGTATGCATAGCCCGGATCACCTTTACCAGTAATGGATGCTTTGGAAGAAAGGTCCTTACCCTGAATGCCGATAATATTACCGATTCTACCTTCTGCACGTACATCCGTCGAACGGTTACCTGCAAATTCTACTTCCCAAATACTTTCATTAGCCTTGGCACCATCCTTATTGAGAGCAGTGTTATACTTATCAGAACAAATGTCGATAAAGAAGTCCCAATATTTGGCAGTTAGTGAATGACCCTCATTCTTGACTAACTGTGCATAGTAACTTGCTTTTTTGAAATATTCTGTAATCTCGGCACTAGTCGTGTTGTTAGCCAAACCCACTTCCTTGTCACGTTTAGGTTCACCGGCCCGGAACATATATACACGCGCCAACATTCCCCAAGCAGCCGATTTGGAAACACGTCCCGGTAAATAGTTCAAATCTTGAGCAGATTTGAGATCCTCGGCAGAACCATACATCTCTTTGATGATAAAATCATAAATCGTCTGTTTGTCCGTACGTGGAATGGAGAGGTTATAGGCATCTTCTGTAGAAGTAGTCTTGAAAGGTACATCTCCCCAACATTCTACCAAAGTAAAATAATAGAATGCGCGTAAGAAACGGGCTTCGGCTTTGTACTGCTTGCGGGTATCGTCGTTCATATCGGGCACTGCATCAATATTTTCCAGGAAAATATTGGCTCTGTTGATGCCGGAGTATAATGTGTACCACAATGCTGCAACGGCCGGATCACTTGTGTTGGCATTGTTACAGATCAACCCACTTTTGTTAGGTCCGCGGTTGGCACCACCATAGTGTCCCAGATCGTCACCTCCTACAAGGTATAAGAACTCATTTCCGTAGAAGGAACTTTGTCCCAGAATGGCATAGGTTCCTGTCAGCCAAGAGGTAGCGTCCGCTTCATTTTTGAAGAAGTTTTCAGGAGTGGTGTATGTCGGGTCTTTTTCCAAGAAATCGCAGGAAGTCAGGTTAAGTCCGACAAGAAGTGATATGATGATTATTTTTATTGTTTTCATATACGTAATTGTTTGAAGGATGATTGATTAGAAACCTAAGTTTATACCAAAACTGATAGAGTAGGCTCTCGGATAAGCGGAGAAGTCCAGTCCCGGAGTCAGTGCGCCTTCACGGATAGATACTTCCGGGTCGTAACCGGAATACCCTGTACATGTCCATAGATTCTGACCGGCAACGAATACGCGTGCATTGTCTATCTTCCATTTCTTGGTCAGTTGTTTCGGCAGTGTATATCCTAAAGACACGGTCTTCAGACGAAGGAACGAACCATCTTCGATAATACGTGTAGAGAACACTTTGTTAGAACCGGAGTCGGTAGCTCTCGGAATATTACTTTCCGGATTTTCCGGTGTCCAGCGGTCTGCGTAACTTGCGTATTGGTTCAAGTCACGTGTTTTATTGCTGTTCTCGAAGAACAGGCGGTTGGCATTCAATACATCGTTTCCATACGACCATTGGAAGAAGATGCTCAAGTCAAATCCTTTGTATTCGAAATTGTTGGTAAATCCGCCCGTATGTTTCGGCATACCGTTACCGATCATAGTGCGGTCGTTATCGTCGATGATACCGTCACCATTCAGGTCTGCGTATTTCGGCATACCCGGTTGTGTATTACTTTCGGAAGAGAAATACGGAACATTGCGTTTCAGTGTATATGTATCACCTACTTTGTCGAAATCTTCGTATTTGTATGTACCTTCGTAGATGAATCCGTACATCATTCCCATCGGATAACCCACTTTGGCAATGTAGCTGTATTGAGAGTTATAGTTCTGGTCAAATTTGGCTGCACTCAACAGAGAAGATTGGTTTTCGGCCAATTCTAATACTTTGTTCTTGTTGAATGCGATATTAAAGTTAGTAGTCCATGAGAAATGACGGTTCTTGATATTGGTTGTGTTCAATGTGAGCTCGATACCTTGGTTGCGTACCTTTCCTACATTCTTCATGGCACTGAAATAACCGGAAGAGGTGGGAAGTGCAGTATTCAGCAACAAATCACGAGTCGTTTTACGATACCAGTCTACGGTTAATCCGATGCGTTCGTCCAGGAAGCCTAAGTCCAGGCCTAGGTTCCACTGTTCGGTAGTCTCCCATTTCAGTTTTCTGTTTCTTAAGGAAGTGGGCACTGTACCTACACTTGTCAGGCTGTTTTCGAACGGATATACACCACTCGGTAGGCTACCGATCGAAATAAAATCTCCAACTTTATCTTTTAATATCTGATATAAAGCATACGTATCATACTCGCCTACACGGTTGTTACCGGTCAATCCCCAGCTTGCTCTTAATTTACCGGAAGAAACAACAGACTTCAATGGTTTCATAAAATCTTCCTCCATGAATCCCCATGCCAATGAACCGGAAGGGAAATAGCCGAAACGGTTATCACCACGGAATTTGGAAGAACCGTCGGAACGGAAAGAAACCGTTGCATAATACAATGATTTGTAGTTATAGTTCAAACGTCCCAGGAAAGAGAGCATAGACCAGGAACTCTTTAATGATTTGGTCGTACTGGGAGTTCCTTCACTCATTCCTGCCATCCCGAGTGCTTCGTTTGGAATTTGCACTGTCTTGTATGAATAGTATTCATAGTCAGAATTTTGCAGAGTTACACCTACCATACTATTAAAGAAATGCTTCCGTTTGATATTGGTCTGATAGGTTAGAATATTTTCGTTCAACCACGTTGCACGTTGAGAATGGTAGATTTCTGCATTCACCTTATCGGATGATTTCGGATTACCATAACGAGTTTTCGAGTTGTTGAATGTTTCCCCTTTGCGGGTATCGAATGTGTAACCGCCGGAAACTTTCAACTTCAATCCTTTGATAAATTCATATTCTGCAAATCCGTTGAACTGGATATAGTTCGCGTACGTCTTGCGATATTCATTTTTCAAAGACATGATAGGGTTGAAACGATAGTCGTTGGTATTGTTTATCGCGTCGTCCATGATGTTATCCATCAACGAGTTTAATGGTCTGTCCGGTTCGGTCACAGGGCGATATCCCCATACACTATAGAACAGGTTATTCATACCACTGTATGAGTTCTGGGAAGGAGAACCACCGGTAGTTGTAGTACTGGAATAGTTGGTCGTCAGATAGATTTTCAGTTTCTTCTTTTGGATGGTAGTACCCATACGGCCTTGTACACGTTTGTAGTTTGATTCCAACAAGATACCGTCCTGGTCATAATAAGATAAAGAAGCATTGTAGCGAACTCCTTCCGAACCACCGGTCAGGCTGACATTGTGGCTTTGCATCCATGCGCTGCGGAAGATTTCATCCTGCCAGTTATATTGCGGGATATTTCTATAATCTTCCAGTCCCCATTTCTTACCGTCATAATTCATGAAGTAGGTAGTTTCCATATCTTTGGGACTACGTTCTGCCTGTAGTTTGACGAATTCATAGGCATCCATCATCGGGATCGTTTTGGTGATATGCTGAATACCGAAACTTCCGTCGTATTTAATTTTAGGTTGGCCGATTGTTCCTTTCTTGGTTGTAATCATCACGACACCGTTGGCACCACGGGCACCGTAGATAGCGGTAGCAGAGGCATCCTTCAGGAAGTCGAGTGACTCGATATCGTTCTGATTAATGGCTGCGGCTATGGAGGGGTCTTCCACCGGGAAACCGTCAATGACATAAAGAGGAGAGTTGTCCTGTGTCAAAGAGTTGTTACCACGGATGACGATGTTCATCTGTCCGCCCGGCATACCTTCGCCCGAACTTACGTTGACACCGGCAATACGTCCGCCCAATGTCTCGCCGAAAGAAGCAGTCGGAGTGCTAAGCAGTTCCGCCATACTGGCTTTGGCAACAGAGCCAGTCAGATCCTTCTTGCGTATCTCCTGATAGCCGACTACTACCACTTCGTCCAATGTCTTTGTGTCTTCCTTTAATGTGATAACCATTGGCTTTTGAGTGTCCACCTTCATTTCTACTGTGACATAACCAATGAAAGAAATAACCAATATCGAATTTTTATTGGGCACGTTAAAAGCAAATTTACCGTCAAGGTCAGTGATTGTTCCTTGCGAAGTACCTTTTACCTGGACACTGGCTCCCGGCACTCCTTCTCCTAAGTTATCCTTCACTGTACCTTTAACAAGTACCTGTGCAAGTACAAAAGAAACAGAAAACAGGATCAGTCCGATGGAGGAGAGCATCCTTTTTCTAGTTTGAGTGGATAAATGTTTTTTCATATATTAAAAATTAAGTGATTTTATTGAATCTACGCTTGCAAAGATAGATGGATTGAATATTCTAATATGGATAGAATTATTCAAGATTGGTGCAAAATCATACAATTTTCCTGTTCTCATAAACTATTTTTCTTTTACGGATTCTAGTAATTCAGATAATTCTTTCACTATGTCGGGGTATTGTTTTGATACATTCGTTTTCTCCGATGGATCGGAGGATAAATCGTAAAGTTGAGGCTGTTTGTCGTTGCCTAACTCCATTTTCGTCCAATACTCGATAGCGGGGCCGTCGCTCGGTTCGATGTATTTCCATTGACCTTTTATGATGGCAAGTGTGTTATTGAGATTCTGTTGAACGACATACTCACGGTTTGTATTATTTTTGCCGAGGAGTACGTTCAGATGTTCTTGACTATCGGGAGCAGCTCCTTTACGTAAAGGTTGGTCCAAAAGGGAGGCGAGCGATGCATACACATCTATTTGAGAGAAAAGAGCTTGTTGCTTGTTCGGCTTTACTCGGGCAGGCCAGCGGACGATAAATGGAACGCGTGTCCCCGCTTCGTAAGCACTGTATTTCCCACCACGGTAGATCCCCATCGGAGTATGCCCGTTGAGAAGTTCGTAAGCTTGGTCTTGATAGCCGTCGTCGATAACAGGACCGTTATCGCTGGTAAAGATCAGGATGGTGTTGTCTGCGATGTGGAGGCTGTCCAGTGTGTGCATGATTTCACCGATGGTCCAGTCCAGTTGCAGGATGACGTCGCCACGAGTGCCGAGTCCGCTTTTGCCTGCGAAACGTGGGTGGGGGATGCGCGGTACATGTACGTCTTGCGTACCCATATATAAAAAGAAGGGTTCTTCCTGATGGGATGCAATGAAATTCTTGGCCTTGTTGGTGATGATATCGGCTATGTCTTCATCTTTCCAAAGGGCGGATTTTCCTCCGGTCATCCAGCCGATACGGGGAATGCCGTTGATAATTGTATTGTTGTGTCCCTGGCTGGGTTTTAAAGTGACGAGCTCTGGGTTCTCTTCTCCCGTAGGCCAGTCGCCTACTTTGTGGTCGTAGTTTACGGTGATAGGATCATTGGGGTCAAGTCCTACGACATGTCCGTTTTCTACAAATACACAAGGTACACGGTCTACGGTAGCCGGAATAATAAATTCGTAGTCGAACCCGATGCTTTGTGCGTTAGGGGTAATCCGGTTGTTAAAGTCGGTTCCACCTTTCGGACCGAGTCCCAGATGCCATTTGCCTACTGCACCGGTTGCGTATCCTGCATCTTTCAGCATATCTGCCATGGTGATGCAGGTAGTGTCGATAATGAGTTCAGAGTTGCCGGGAGCGATTCCTGTGTTTTCCTGTCTCCAAGGATACATACCTGTCAGGAGTCCGAAACGGGAAGGGGTGCTGGTGGCAGAAGTTGCATAAGCATTGGTGAATTGTACTCCTTGTCCTGCCAACCGGTCGATGTTGGGAGTGCTCACTTTTGTTGCTCCATAACAACTTAAATCACCAATGCCGAGATCATCTGCAAATATATAAATAATGTTAGGCTTTTGGCTATTCTGCCCATTGTTCTTTTGGGGTGCATGATTGCATCCTGACAGCGTGACGATGCCGGACAATAGGGGAAGTAGACGCGAAACGTTTTTCATAATGCTGAATGTTTTAGGAAATAATGTAATGAACACAAAGATAAGCGAATGGAAGAAAAAGAATGAGTAGGAATGTACAAGTGAAGTACAAAATAGTACACTTAAGAGGTTACCTTCTTTATTCGGGCGAAGATGTCCGGACTAAGAAACCGTTTATATCATAAATTTAGGCACGGATTACACGGATTAACGCTGTTGTTTTCATACTCATCGTTTTTTAATCCGTGAAGTCCGTGTGATCCGTGCCTAATAATATAAGATTATTTTGCAAGAGTGCTTGTATAGTTGCATGCTAATCTGTTTCTTCTCCGTCCCCTTCTTCTTCGCTCTCTTCTCCTTTACGATAAGCCAGCGGACTGACGTGATAAATCTCCTTGAAACATTTACTGAAATAGCGGGAGGAGGAGAACCCAATCCGGTCAGAGATCTCCGTGATATTCAGCTCCGGGTTATTCCTTAACATGACAGCGCCTTTTTTGAGACGTATGCTTAGGATGAAATCATTCGGGGTCTGGCCTGTAACTGCTTTCAGTTTAGTGAATAGGTTCGTACGTGCCATACCCATTTCGCGGGCGAAGATATTAACGTTGAAATCCGTATTGTCCAGATGACGTTCGATAATGGCCATCGCGCGGTCGAGCATCTCCTTATCCATCGGGTTGGTAGCCAACATTTGGGCAAAAGCCTGTGGTTGTTTGCTGAACTTCTCTTGCAATAGCCGGCGGGAATTAACTAGGTTATTGCAGCGGGAAATCAGAAGATTGGTATTAAACGGTTTCGTGATATAATCATCCGCACCAATCTTCAAACCTTCGATATTGTGCTCTATAGCAGTACGTGCGGTTAATAATACCACCGGAATATGGCAAGTGTTAAAGTCCGTCTTGATCTGTTTGCAAAGTTCCGTACCCGACATGCGTGGCATTACGACATCACTTAAAATGATGCTCGGCATATCCTTCTGTATCATCTCTAATGCTTCTACTCCGTCGGAAGCCGTACTGACTTGATAGAATGTTTCGAAAATACCGACTAACATCTGTTTGATAGATTCATTGTCTTCCACTATCAGCATTTTGGCGTCTTCGATGCGCTTGTTATCTTCTTCTTTCCATTCCGAATCAGGGATTATTTCTACTGAAGGAACAATAGTCTCTGTTTGCTGGATGGTTTCCGTATCATCTTTCGCTATTTGCTCTTCTGTGAAGTGTTCCTTGCCTAGTTTGAGGGTGATAATGAAACTGCTTCCTTTGCCCGGTTCGCTTTCTACCCGGATTGTGCCGTGATGAAGTTCCACAATACCTTTCGTCAGTGCCAGTCCGATGCCTGTACCGGCTCCGGTATTCAGCGAGTTGAGATGCTCGGTCTGATAGAAACGGTCGAATATCTTATCAATTTCGGCAGCGGCGATACCTGTACCTGTATCTTTTATTTCAATGATGACATGGTCTTTCTCCTGCGATACATTAATCGAAATTGTATCTTCGGCCTTGGTATGCTTCACTGCATTAGACAGCAGGTTGTTTATCACTTTCTGCATCTGCTTTTGGTCATACCATACTTCAATGTCATCCTTCTGTTTGTTGAACTTGAAGTTGATTTGTTTACTGCTCGCATATTCGAGGAAGAGCAAATAATTCTCATACAGGAAGTTAACCAGATTGTGCTGGCTAACTTTGATCTTCATGTGACCCTGTTCCTGTTTACGGAAATCAAGTAGTTCCGTAATCAGTTCCCGTAATTGGAGACTGTTCTTGTAGATTCCCAATACCTTATTATATATATTAGGCGTAAATGTCTGCACCTGCAACAAAGTTTCCACTTGTCCCACGATCAGCGTTAACGGTGTGCGGAATTCGTGCGAGATGTTAGTGAAGAAACGGAGTTTCGACTGGTTCAATGCTTCGAGGTCTTCAATATGCTTCTTTTCGTACTTCAAAGACTCACGGAGTTTGATGCGCGAATTATAGTTCTGAATAAGATACCATAACAGGCTGATAGTGACAATGGTATAAATCAGGTAAGCCCACCATGTCTCATACCATGAAGGGAGTACGATAATCAGCAGTCTGGCCTCTTTTATTCCTTCCCTCTGTGATTTGATGACAAGGGTATATTTACCCGGATTCAGGTTTGTATAAGTAATCAGCGTTTGCTTCCGGTAAGTATGGTTCCATTCGTCTGAGAAACCCTCCAGGCGATAGAGAATTTCATCTCTGTTGGCAGGGATGAAGTTGGAAGTGGCATATTCGATGCTAAACATCGATTGATTCGCTTTCAGACTGATTTCCGGAGTATGACAGATCGACTGTTCCAGGATGCCGCTTTCATCTCCCGGAACTACTTCTTTTCCGTTGACAAACAGGCGGGAAAGAATGATATTATATGATTTGGGAGTGAAATGTAATTTTTTCTCCCAGAAAGAAATCATTCCCTGAATACCGCCAAGGAATACTTCTCCGTCATGTGTCACAAATAGTGCGTTTTCATTGACGGCAGTCAACGGGAATCCATTCTCCGTACCGTAATTATAGAATTTCTTGCTTGGATAGTTGAACTGTGAGAATCCCTGATTGGTAATCAGCAATAAGTCTCCTTTCTGTATGGACGATTCGCATACTTCGTAGATACAGTCGCTGGATAAACCATCTGTCTGTACATCGAAGTTTTCAAAGTCATCACTTGCCTTACGGTAACGGTCGAGACCGCTTCCGGAGGTGCAGAACCACAGATTACCGTTACTGTCCTGCATGATACTGTTGATATTATTGTTGCTAAGACTGTTCGGATTAGCGGGATTGTGTGGATAATTAGTAAGTTTACCGCTGTCGAACCGGTAAGAATAAACACCCTCCCCGGTAGCCGCAATCCACAATGTACCGTCTTTATCAATGCAAAGACTGGCTACCATGCCAATACCTCTTCCTTCTTTAGTCTCTTTGAAGAGCTGTTGGCAAGCGCCTGTTGCCGGATTGAAAAGACAAACACCGTTTTGTGTGGCGACAACCAGCTTGTCCTTATAAGGTACAATGTCTCGGACGATATCCGAAGGTAGTGAGGTTGGGTCTCCGGCTTTCATTCGGTAGACTGTGAAACGGTTAGTACGCAGGTCGAGTTTGTTCAATCCTCCCAAGTGTGTACCTATCCACATGATTTCATTAGTCCGGTCGTAGTAGATTGCTTTGACATTGTTATGGGAAATGCTATTTTTGCCCTCTTCGTGGCGATACCACCGATAGGTGTTATCCTTCCGGTTATACACATTCACGCCGCCGCCTTCGGTACAAATCCACAGGTTTCCGTCCTTATCTTCAGTCATTCTACCGACGATCGGACTACTTAGACCTTCTTTCTCTGTATCTCCGGTTTTGTAACGGGTATAGATTTCATATTCTGGATTGAAATAGTTGACACCTCCGAAATAAGTACCCAGCCAAATTGTTCCTTGTTCATCTTTGACGATGCACCAGATGGAGGAGTGGGTAAGTCCGTCGGGTTTGTTCGCGTTGGCAGTGTAAAGTTGGAATTTACCTGTGCTCTTTTCATAGCGATTTAACCCGTGAAAGGTTCCTATCCACAGATTTCCTGCATTATCTTCACAGCAACTCCTTACGAAATCGGTGCAAATACTGTTTGGATTTTTAGGATCATGACGGAAGTTCTCAATGGTACTATCTGTTTTTATCCGGTAGAGTCCTTCTTCCCAGGTACAGATCCATAATTCTTTAGACGAATCTTCGTAAATACTCGCGATATTACCTCTTGTGACAGGTTGGGAAATCTTTTTGTCTCCCGATAAACAGTAAAGTCCGTTACTGGTAGTTCCCATCCACAGATTTTTCTTTTCGTCCAGGTGGAGGCAGGAGAGGGTGATATCTTTTCCGGCAAGATGATAGTAGAGATCGAAGTTTCCGGTACTTTCATTATATACAAACACTTCTTCTCTTTTCCCGATATATAATTTCTCGTTGAAATAAATAGCATCCACATTGCCTTGCAGCAACGTTTTGAATCTTTGTGTGGTCAGATCGAACTCTGCTACCCCGTCCGTACAGAGCAGGTATACCTTCCCGTTTTTGTTTCCGGTGATACGCAGCACTGTATTGCTGAACAAACTGTTCGGATCGTTTTTATTAAGTTTGAAACTTTTGATATCGTTACCGTTATACCGGTTCAGTCCTTCACGCGTGCCAATCCATATAATCCCCCGTTCATCAATATAAAGGCTATTGACAGAAAATTGGGAGAGTCCGTCGTCCGTGGTCAAGTGGCTAAAAGTGATGTTTTGACCTTGTGTGCGGACTCCAGCTACGCTTAAAAATAGCAGAAATAAAAGAATTACTTTTCTCACTAATTTATTTTTTAAGGTGTTTACATCTATGCAAATATATTGTTTTTATTCGATTTCAGTGAATCTTATTAGAAGAAAGTAACTATAAAACACCGGAAGAGAATTCTATTTAACAGAATTACTCTTCCGGTTTCTAACCTAACTAACCTCTTGTTATAGTGTTTGTGCCTGTTTCGTTTTTATCAGTTCAGATTATTACCACACTACATACTGATTGAAAAAACGAGTACTTTCAGCAATCCATGAGTCCATGTTCTCATAAGCTGCAAAGTGTCCTGATGTAGGGTAACATATCCAGCGTTTAGGTGTACGGATGTGATTGTATGCTGCAAAATTTGTATGTGGTGGTGTAATGTTGTCCTGAAGTCCGAATCCCATTAATACTGGGCATTTGATCCATCCGGTCAGATTCTTCAAGTCAAAGTAAGTTAGTAATGAGAATATTTTATCTTTGTCAATATTCTGCCGGGCAGCTCCTTCGAATACCAAGTTGGCAGGCCTGTGAACCAAACGGAAATAATCGGGATAGTCTGACAGAAAGGGTACGATAGGCGCAGCTGCGGAAATACGATGGTCGAGTGACGCTGCTGCTAATGTGAGCGCTCCACCTTGCGAAATACCTGTAGCAAAAAGGTTTTGTCCGTCAAAGCATGGCTGAGCAAAAATAAAATCAATACTGCGGACTGTATCAGCAAAAGCACCTCTGTAATAGTAATGTTTGGGTGAATCCAGTCCGAAAGCAATCCACTCACCAAAGCGGTTATAAGGTTTGTTGAGGCCTTGTCCACGGGGTGGAATGACCAAGATACACCAACCGGGATAGTCGTCGGGACTGGGAATCCAGGTGACGGCATCATAACCTTGATAAACCACTACGGCCGGATGACTCTGACCATCTGTAGGGACTGCCCAATACCCCCGTAAGATTTCTCCTTCAAGCGAGCGCATTTCTACTTCGTAAACATCACGCTCTGGCTTCGAAGATTCAGGTAGACGTGTCATTTTATAGGCAGGGTGTACACGTTTAAGTTCGGTGATGGTTTTATTCCAAAATCTTTTTAAGTTAGGGGGACCATCCGGTTTGGATAAAATCTGTTCGGCTTCGTATCCAAAGAAGAAATGTTTCAGAGTATCGGTGCCGGCAATGAAACAAACCTGGTAAAATCCGGGAGTGAGATTCGTGAGAGTGACTGATGCACGACTGCGAAAGCCTCCACCGGGAGCTATCGAATCTGTTCCGAAAGAGTAGGTTATAAAGGTAGACGATACAGCATTGCCGAAATCTGTTGCAATGTCCATGCGTATCCTATCCGAAAAACCTGACTGTGCAGATGTCAATTCCAGCATGAAGCGTACTGGATGTTCGTTATCGAACATCCAGTTTTGCTCAACAGGAATATTGAGATTTATGGTCTTCTGTGTATAACTTCTTATTGAGTATCCGGTCAGGAGTATAATGACGTATATCCACTTTTGCATCCTGTTAATCATTGTAATTACTCTTTGATATAAAACGTAATCAGCACTCCTTTATGATCGCTTGGCCACTGATTGTTTACGGGCGGAATGATTGGATCTTTGGTTTGTTCTTCTATTCTTTGTCCGCGTACAATAGAGCCTGTTGGACCTACTATCTGGGCACTTTTTATTTGTAGATTTTTATTTGGATAATAGTAAACGAAATCAATTCGTTCGCGTTCATCTGCCTCCGGTGCCCATGAGAGATTCTCTGGAATGACTGATTTATTGTCTGCTGGAAAAGTGAATCCCGGACATTTCACCGGATCGGGATGAATTACCCGGTAGGCATCTTTATATCCCCGTTGAACCAACAATTTGGAAGTTCCCCAATTGACGATACATCCGCGATGATCGAATAGATCTTTTGTATCGGCCTGCCAATCCAGATAAGAAGGCTCATTCAGATCTCCGGCAAAAAATACGAGTGCTCCTTGCTCTAGCTCTTTGGCAGCGTTGTTGATAAAAGCTTGGGCGGATTCTATACGGTCTGATTCTTCGCAGACAGCAAGTATCTTGTTTACATCAGTGATAGGAGCCGGAAGTTTATCCCAATTAACGCTACCGTCATTGTATCCCCGGGGATAGTAACAGGTGTAGTAACGATACTCTGAATGTGCCGGGTAAACGGCCACTCGTTTCCCATTGACATCCAGAATCGCTTTGAACATCCATTTGTTGATGCGTTCTGTCTCTTTGATCGGATATTTTGATATGACCGCTCTTCCGTCTATTCGTGCATCGTAATAGATGAGTCCCTTATCTTTAAGCCCTTGCATTAGTTTAGGCATCACGGGATCGTCTTGTGGACCTTTATATAATTCGCAAAATGTAGCAATGTCTGGCTGTAGGGTAGCAATCTGTTCTATCAGATATTCCGGAGCATGCTCCACCTTGGTACACTCCACCCATAAGTTGAGTTGAAGGAACTTAATCTCTGTTTTCTTTCCTGTTTCTTCTTCCGGTACAGATACTTCCGTATCGGTTTTAGAACATGCAGTGATAACAGGAAGTATGGCAATAATAATAGTTAATAACCACTTTTGCATAATCTGTATTTTTTAGATTTGATTACCAGCCCGGATTCTGACAGTTAGTTCCTGAAGCATTCTGTAACCGGATCGCTTCGTCACCCGGTATTGGATATAATAGGAATTTTTCACTATATGCTTTTCGGTTATTATCTACTACAAAACGGGAGTAACTTCCATCTGAGTTTGCCTTCATTCCGGTAATTACTTTATCTGTTTGATCCAGCATCTTCCAACGGCGTACATCAAAGAAACGGTGTTCTTCAAAAGCAAGTTCTACGCGTCTTTCGTTCCTGATTCGCAGACGAAATTGATCACAGGATAATCCGTAAGGAATGCCTGGCATACCTACTCTGGAACGTACTGCATTGACTGCGTCTACGGCATCATTGGGTACAGTTCCGGTAGTAGATGCTTCATTAGCTGCCTCTGCATAATTCAAATATAATTCAGCCAGGCGGAACTCTTTGAAGTAACCATCCAGATTGCCGGAACGTCCGGATTTATAATGTGAGAACTTACGCGTATAATAGCCGGTACAGGTGTAACGTGCGTTACTGGGATCAAGTGCACAGTTTCCTCCTGTCTTGGTTGAGAGTAGTGCACCGGTTTCCAGGTTTAGTTTAGAACCATCGTAATAAATAGAAGCTTTAAGACGCGGATCACGGTTCTCATACGGTTTGGCTCGATTGTAGAGACCTTCAACAGCCGAATTCAAGTTAGGCTGCAGATGATTGGCATCTAGATAAGGGCTCTCTAAATTGAGCAGAGGATAAGATTCTGTCATGTCACCGTTCACAACTTCATAGGCATCAAGTAGCTCTTGCGACGGACACGCACCGGCATCTGTCTGGCCGTCGGTAGTTGGCAGGCCAGCATAATTCCACATATACATTTGTCCAACTTCCATAATGGTTTCTTTGTCATTAACTACCGGCAAGTCAGTGCGCGAATAGAAATACACATCATAAGGAGAATAACCAGCTGTAGCATTCGGCTGTTTCTTATAAAGTTCATAATTGTTCGCCAGACAGTCATCCAGAGACTTTTTAGTAATTTCTGCGGCTTCTGTCCAAGTGATTGTTCCGTCATTGTACAGAGGACTGGCTGCATAGAGTGATATCTGTGAACGGATGGCTGCACAGATGGCTTTTGTCATAACGTGACGGTAGTTCTCCTTATCTAAGGAACGCCATCCCCATTCTTCAACAGTGGGAATATCAATAGCAGCCTGACAATCAGCTAATATTTGGCGGGCACACTCGCCAAATGTACCTCTTTTAACCTTGGTATAATCGTAGTCGGGAGTTGTTATGATGGGAACACCTCCATAACGTTTCACCAATTGAAGATAATAGAAAGCGCGTAATGTAAGTACCTGTGCCTTGAAACTGTTACGTATATCTTCCGAGTAGACACTGGCAGTAGGGATATTGGCAAGAAAGATGTTGCAGGCACGAATCCCTTGATAATAATAATTGTAGTTTTCCGGATTTCCTTCGATGCCCTCCAGCGGATTGCTGAAGGGAGATAATTGTCCTTCATTCCATTTGCGGGTAACTCCGTTCTGTAGTTCCCAGGAATCTTTGGCTTCATCCGTACAACCAGCTAGCATGGTATAGTTATAGTTCATTCCGTAATTCAGAATCCATCCATAACATTGATTCATATAAGTATACGTTTTACGGTTCGTGGTAAACAAATCGCTGTAATCCGTACGGCCGTCCGGATGATCTTCAATTTCAGTACATCCTATGAATGAGGATAATATGAGCAAGGAGAATACTCCTGATATGATTTTATTTATTTTCATAACTTCAGTCTTTAGAAATTCAGGTTAAGTCCTATGTTAAATGTTCTGTAAATGGGGTATACAGAGTAGGAATATTGTTCCGGGTCCAGATTATCGAACTTGAGAGATGAGGTGGTCAACAAATTGGCTCCGCTGATATAGAATCTCATTTTCTCCAGTTTCAGCTTACTGCTCCAACGTTTAGGAAGTGTATAACCTAATACTACATTCTTCAATCTCATATAGTTATTTTTGGAATAGAAGAATTCATTCGATTGGAGACTTGAAGAGCTTCCTGTGGTCAAAGCCGGATAGCTGATTTTTTCATTTGCCGCATAGCGATCTGCTGTCCAGGCATTACGGTGCAGGTCTGTGTACACTCCTTGGTAAGCATTATCGAAGATACCGCATCCACTGTAATAGGCTGCTGTACCTGATACACCTTGTAACTGAACATACAAGTCAAAGTTTTTGTATTCCAGTTGAATAGAACCACCATAAGAAAGTGTAGGTAGTGTCTGGGCTTTGTCCATCGGTGCCTGGTCACGCTCATCTATATTTCCGTCGTTATTTAAGTCTTTGTAAATGAAATCACCTGGGCGCGGAGAAGCACCAGAGAATCGCAGACCGCTTTTATCTATTTCCTCCTGGCTATTATAGTAGCCGTTTCCGTTGGAATAGTCAATCAGATATCCGAACTGTTGTCCTGCAGAATAGCCGGTTTTACGATATGGATAGTAATATCCGCTGGCGGTACGGTTCAACTCTTTTATGTCAGTTACTTCATTTTTATTGTATCCCATATTCCCTCTGATAGTCATTCTTAATCCACATTTCAGATTCTTGATATAAGATAGTTCAAGATCAAATCCTTTGTTGTTCATCTTACCCAGATTTTCAAATGGCAGATTTTCACTGGCGATACCTTGTGCAGAAGATACACTGTTATTTTGGATAGCCATTTGGGTCTGTTTCACGTTCCAATAATCAAATGTGATACCTAGTGAGTTGAATAAGGTAACATCTATTCCGTAATTTTGCTGGAAAGATTCTTCATAATGGATATACGGATTACCTTGCATACCTTCTACAGTATGAAAGCCATAGTAGTTGCTTAGTAAGTAACCTGCATCTTTATAACGTACATCTGTAGCATACAGGAAACGGGTGTCAGATATCTGGTCATTACCCAGCCAGCCGGCAGATGCGCGTATTTTGAGGAAGGACAACCAATCTGTGTCTTTCAGGAAACTTTCGTTGGATACCACCCAAGCGGCAGATACTGTCGGGAAGAATTTAAAACGGTTACCTGGTTTGAACTGTTCTGTGCCATCATAGGTAAAGTCTCCCTGTATATAGTACCGTGAATCATAGCCGTATTTCACATGTCCCATTAATGACAAACGATCGTATGGGAGATCACCGTTTTTCATCATATTCTCATTGAAATAGCTGACAAATGCATCTACTTCATGTTTGCCTCCAAAAATACGATTATAGTTGATGAATCCTTGGAAGTTGATAAAGTAGCGCATATTAGCGGTCTTACTTAAACTTAGAGGAAGAGTGGTGTGAGTACCGAAAAGTCCGCTGCCATTGGCTGCATAACGTGCGTAGTCAGTAGAACCATAGATTGTTCCGTCATAGTTTGCTTCATAACCTACTATTCCTTTTACGCTCAATCCTTTAGTCAGGAATCCCAGATCCAGATTCATTCCATAAGCGACGTTCAGATTGATACCTGTTTGATGGCTATATCCGGAGCGGTTGATAAGTCCGTAAGTAGGATATTCATTGTATTCTGCAGTAATCACTTTTCCGTCTTCGGTGATAGGTCCAGGTACGGTGGGGGCCATCTGATAGATCGAATTCATGATATCTCCTGTCCCGTTGTATCCTTGATTCATCCGGTCGATAGTGACATTTGTGTTAAGGAAACAGTTTAGATAACGATGCAGAGTGACGTCCACATTAGCTAAAATGTTGAAGCGATGCAATTTGAGTGCAGGATTATAATTATCATTCTTCTCTGCATCAATCAGGCTGTTTTGGTGAAGATAACCGGCATTAACAAGGTATTTAACCCGGTTGTTACCTCCGCTGATATTTACGTTGTAACGTTGCATACTGGCTGCATCATTCATAAAAGTGTCATACCAGTCGTGTCCCGGCATAGTTCCATCTGTAAACCCGGCTATTTCATATAAAGAATAGAGTGGAGTGCCACCGTCATTGAGTAAGGCCTGGTTACGCATTTGTGCGTATTCACCGGTACTTACTATTTTAGGACGCTGGGTAGCCTGTTGTATGGAGAAGTCCATGTTCACATTTACTTTAGTACGTCCTATTTCGCCTCTTTTTGTAGTAATAAGAATTACTCCGGAAGAAGCTCGCGGACCATATAATGCTTTAGCTGCGGCATCTTTCAGAATACTGACAGATTCTACAGTGTTGGCATCGAGTGTATTCATATCGAATAATGGAGCCGGAATTCCATCGAGTACAACCAAAGGTGAATTACCGTTTATGGAATTCAGACCACGTATATACATCGTTGTTGCATCATCGGCTGGTGTGCTGGTGGATTGGATAGAAGTCAATCCTGCCAAGCGTCCGGTCAGCGTAGCTGAAAATCCGCTATTAGGTGTTTTAACTAACTCTTCTCCCTGAACGGTAGAGATTGCTCCTGTATAACCTCCTTTTCTCTCTTTCTGCAGCATGGCTACTTCGAGAGATGTATCCTGACCGGCGATGTCTGATATCAGACAAAACTCTACCGGTTTATTCAGAGTGAATTTCATTGTCTGGTTCCGATATCCCGGAATCTTACAAATGACCATACTGGCTCCCGACGGAATCTCCATGATGAATTTTCCGTCTTTATCACTGCTTGTGGTGTATTCGGGATTGTCCGGGACAGAAATGATTGCGCCGTCTAAAGGTTCGTTGCTCTCATTCCGCACCACACCGGATATAACTTCTTGCACTTGTGCCCGGCATACTTCATTGCCTGTGAACAGGCATACGATGCACAAAAGTGTGATTATTCTGTTTTTCATATACATTCTGTTTTATGATTACCATCCTGCATTTTGCCACGTCTGTCCTGTCGTGCCTTCCAATACGGCTGCTTCATTGGCAGGGATAGGATATACGTGCCATTTCTTTTCATAACTCATTTTGCTCGGTTTGCTGCCGTCTGTTCCTAGATTGATTCTTTCATAAGAGAATGAGTTTCCATTTTTGGTGATTCTCATACCTGTGGTAAACTTCTCATTTTCCATATTCTCATTGGCGGGTGTCCAACGGCGGATATCGAAATATCTGTCTTCTTCACAAGCCAGCTCTATCTGGCGTTCGTGGCGTACCAATAAACGAGCTTCGTTCTTGTCGTTTGTCGACAGATCAACCGAAGGATCAAAACCTGCGCGATGACGGATTTCATTGATCCATTCCAGGCCTTCGGTAAGGTGTCCGCTTTCAATAGCGGCTTCGGCGGCATTCAGATAAATTTTGCCTAATCGGTAAAAACGGAAACGGCCATCATATCCAGCCACTCCGGCTGCCTTACAGTTACCGTTTACCATTCTTTTTCTCCAATAATAACCGGTACGTGTATTCGTATTTCCACTTGTACGGATTTCGCTATTTCCTCCCACGTACGTTTCTACTACTGCCGGTTCCTTTCCTAACAGCACAGGACTGTTATTATAAAAAATTGTAGCCTGGAAACGAGGATCACGTCCCTTATAAGGGTTGGCTGGGTCATAACCGCTATTAGGGTTATAATTAGGTGACAGATGCTTCTCATCGTTATAAGGTTTCGATAAATCCAGTACAGGCTTTCCTGTTGCTAGCATATCATAGGCGTCTACTAATTCTTGGGAAGGAACAATAGTTAATTGAGCGTTTCCCAATACCGGAGCTCCGATAACGTCATACAAAGGATTGGTGTATGGGTCGGGCCAATAGCCTTCGGTACTTTGCCAGATTGTTTCTTTATCACTGGGATCTGTTCCGATATAGTTATTGAGCGTAAAGTACTCCATATAAGCATTGTTATAGTACTTTTCAGTATCCGCACATTTAGTATACAATTCATATCCATTGGCTTTCAGCTGTTCCAGACAGTCTTTGTTGATTGTGTAAGCCCATTCCCAAAGATCTTTGCCGCCATTGTTGTAAGTGCTGGCTGCGAATAGACATGCTTCGGAACGGATAGCCATTGCGATACCTTTGGTCATTCTGATCTTCTCGTTGAGTGTTGTCAGTCGCCAAGGGAGGTTGCTGGATTGCAAAGCTATTTCGCAATCATCTACAATGAATCGGGCACAGTCTTCGAAAGTAGGACGTGATAGAGTTGAATAATCATAGTCTAAACCGTATGGCTCTTTCTCAATAGGCACAGGACCATACCATTTCAGTAACTCCATATAGAAATAAGCACGGAGTACATGAGCCTCTGCTACCCAACGGTCACGGTCGCTTTCTCTTGGTATGGCGGCGGTGGCTGCCCGTTGGAGGAATGTGTTGATAATACGGATTTGCCCCCAGTATAACTGCCAGTATCCTCCTTCTGAGTAGGTGTCACCCATATCTCTGCGAACGTCGAGATAGAAGTCGGTGGTGGTACAGTTGCCGGATGCGGCATGTGCAAAGCCGGCACCGGAACCATCCGTGCAATCCCACGCTTCATCACTAAGTGCTACGGGATAGTTGCTCCAGAAATGATATCGTAAACTCTTTTTAGGCAGATAGTCAAAGCAAGTACTGAAATAAGCTTTAGTCAGATCGGGATCTTGGAATACTTCGTCCAGTGATAATCTTCCGTCGGGAGCTACATCCAACGCTTCATTACAAGAACTGAATGTGAGCAAGGAAGCAAACATGCATATATAAATCAATCTTTTTTTCATATCGGTTTTGTTTTAGCCGTTAAAATGTAATATTTAAACCTACATTGTACGTACGCATTGTTGGATAGGCTGCCGGACTGTTTTGTTCGGGATCGAAGCTGTCAGTCTTCAGGTGAGTCCATGTATACAAGTTGTTACCACTTAAATAGAAACGTACATTGGAAGCACCGATTTTCTTGCTGATGCTTTCCGGTAATGTATATCCTACTTCTGCATTTTTCAGACGTATATATGAGGCATCCATGATAAAGAAGTCGTTGGGCTGCAAGCTCGGGCCGCCACTGCTGGACAGACGAGGATACGTAATCTTTTCGTGATTATTATAGCGTTCTTCGCTCCAACGTTCCATGTGCATCTTGTAAAAGTTGCCGCTGCTTTCATAAATACCGGCTCCTGAATAAGTCTTGCTGTATTGGCCTACTCCCTGCAACATGATAGAAACATCGAATCCTTTCCAGTTGGCAGATAAAGAGAAACCGTAGTTGATGCGAGGCAATAGGGAGGAATAGCCAATGGGAGCCTTGTCACGGTCATTGATGACACCGTCTCCGTTGAGATCTTTATAAATAAAGTCTCCGGGTTCCGGTGTTCCTACACCTTCATAAGTCAGTCCGCTCTTGGCAATACTCTCGTCGCTATAGAAGAATCCTGTGCCGTCACGCCCTTTTTCAGGATCATAGCTGTGGTCGATGATATATCCCCAGTTTTGTCCTAATGAGAAGCCGGTGGTGCGGGTGCGATAAGCATAATCCTTACCTAATAGTGGCTCGTCATATTCCAATACTTTGTTTTTGGCATAACTGAAGTTTGCATTAGCAGAAACAGATAGCCCGTTTTTGAATTGTTTCTGATATCCGAGGACCATTTCGAATCCCTGATTCTTTACTTCACCATCGTTCATCAGTGGAAGAGCGGATGAGGGAAGACCTTGAATCATAGGAGTAGTCTGCGGGATAATCAGAATATTTTTTCTTTTTTCAACAAAGTAGTCAAATGAGAAGGAAAGATCATGATACAAGGATATGTCTATACCATAATTCTGTTTTTCAGCTGTTTCCCATGTGATGCTTTTGTTTCCTATGTAGTTTTCGGCTATCTTGTAACCTTGTCCCCAACCGGAACCATTGGAAGCATATCCCAAGCTTGGGGATAACCAATGATCTCCTTTACTGTCGGTGACTACGGAATATTGACTGATATTATCCAGATAAAGGAAACGGGCTGAACCGAAGGCGTCGTTACCAACTTTTCCCCAAGAAGCTCTTAACTTCAGATTGGTCAAAACCGGATTATCCTGAAGGAAGCCCTCATTAGTAATCAGCCAACCGAAAGAGGCAGCCGGGAAGAGACCAAATCGTTTGTCCGGTGAAAATTGTTCAGAGCCGTTATAACCTACGTTGACCTCTGCAAAATAACGTCTGTCATAGTCATAAGTTGCACGTCCGGCAATACCGATGACGTTGTAAGGAAGCAGTAGGTCACCGGATGTTTCTTTGGATTCTTTGATGTCCCGTTGAGCTAGAAACATAGCAGTGACATTATGCTTTCCGGCGAAGGTCTGGTTATAGTTGATTTGTCCCTGTAAGTTCATAACCCAATAAGATTCGGAAGACTTTGTGAGTTCAATCGGGCCGTCTTCGTCCTCCAGGCTAGGATGGCGATTGATAAACAAATGCTCTCCTGAAGCTAATGTCTGATACGTATACCAGGTATAGGAACGTTTTCCGATTGTTTTCCCAAATCCTTTGGAGTCGAAAGATACCTGGCCTTTGACAGAGAGCCCTTTAGTGATAAATCCCAAATCTATTTCTACTCCTCCGATAACATTGATTCCCGATCTGGTTTCCAGTTGATAGCCCGAACGGTTGATTAGCGGATATGCACTCAATGAATTGTTGGCGGGATCTTCTACGGATAATCCGGCACCAATAGGGAAAGTACGTATAGCATCAGTAGCGTATGCACCTTCCGGGGTGAGATACATGGAAGTAGGGCGTGAGGTCAAAGCGCTGTTGAATACACTTGACATACTTGCGGAAGTTCCGTTGATCCGTTCCAGATAAGAGGAAGCGTTTAAGTTAATCTTTACCGACTTATTGACTTTGTAGTCGATATTTGAGCGGAAGTTGTAGCGGTCTAATGAAGACTGGGCATTGTATCCCAACCTGGATTTAGGTTCTACGTTGAACATACCTCCCTGATGCAGATAGCCTGCACTTACAAAGTATTGAAGTTTGTCCGAACCTCCCGAAACGTTCATGTTGGCTCTGGTCATGGGAGCATAATCTCTGAACAAGATATCTTGCCAGTTATTATTCGGATAAAAATCCGGGTCTACAGGATTACCTGTTTTCCATGAGTCGAACTTATCAATGTCCGGCCCGAGGAATTCAGCGGAATTTCCGTCGTTCACGAGTGCTTCATTGCGAAGTCTGACCCAGTCCCATGAATCCAGACGTTCGGGCTTGAAAGCGATTTCCTGCATGCTGAATTCTACATTGGCACTGATACGGGCAGTTCCTTTTTCACCTCTACGAGTGGTAATCATTATCACTCCGTTGGCACCACGTACTCCGAATACTGCTGTTGCGGAAGCATCTTTCAATACGGAGATATTAGCAATCTCGTTCGGGTCGATAGATCGCATATCGTCTACAGCTACTCCATCTACCATAATTAATGGGTTTGTTCCGTTTGTAGTGGCAGCACCACGCAGGAACATGGTGACTTCGTCACGTCCCGGTTCACCGGAGGTCTGGATAGTTGTCAATCCTGGGAGTTTTCCGGATAAAGCGGAACTTAGGTTGGGCGATGAGGATTTCATCAAATCTTTTCGATCAATGGAAGCTACGGAACCGATGACAGAAACCTTTTTCTGGGTACCGTAAGCTACCACTACAACTTCCTCCAGGTTCGCTACGTCCGGATGCATGATGATACGCATGTCTTTTTTAGCAGGAATGTCCTGCTTTTGATAACCTACATAACTGATTTCCAGTATAGCGTTGGGGGCAACCGATAAAGAGAAACGACCGTCTATGTCTGTAATAGTACCATTCGTTGCTGCTCCTTTTTCTATGACGGAAGCTCCGATCAGGCTTTCACCGGACTCGTCTACGACGACTCCAGAGGCTGTTATTTTAGACTGTTGCTGTGTCAGGGTAGCATCTCCGATATCCGATGCATTTCCTGTAACGGGAATACAGATTCCCAACCCAAGCAACAGGCACATTTTGTATAGCCAATAACTTTTTTTCATAACTATAACGTTTAAGATTGTTTTCTGTCTAATTAAATGAACTCAACATTTTATCCTTGTCGTATCCTATGTATTCATAGCGTTCTATCCGGACACCTTGATTCTTTGCGGTAATACATGGGCTTGTGCCATTCCATGGGCTATCCATCCACCATTCTTCTACTAGTAGCTTCCTTTGAGTTGAAGAGCTGTCGGTAAATGAGAACTGAACTTTTGAGGCATCTACAGCTCCACCGGAGTAACCTAGTACGGAATAAGTACCTGCCAGATTACGCAGATCAACATAAGTGAGCGGACAACCGGATGCATTTAGTGATGTGATGGATTTGCACCGGTTTATATCCAGATATGCTAATCCCGGATTGTTGCTCACATCTATAGAGGTTATCATATACTGATCGCCAGAAATGAATTTGGTTAATCCTGCATTCTTGGCACTGAAAGTCTGAATTCCTTTCTCATCTACCGGACCTGCCGTGTAGCTGGTACTGATTGCGTATTTACTAAGATCGATTTCTCCCAGATTATTTCCATCCAGAATGAGGTTTTTGTATCCGCAGAAGTATTGTAGTCCTTCCAGATTAGTGATTCCCTTATTGCTAAGATCAAGGGTCGTGTTATTCCTGAAGTATTCAGTATTCAGAGCAGCCACTGTCAGAACTTTATCTCCATCGAATACATCCGGAACCAATGCTTTGAGTGCGTTTCGCAGATTGATATCAGGAATTTCTCCGTACTTTTTCATTGTCTTCTGATATTTTCCGTAACTGTAATAATAGTTGTTGTTTCCATCGGGATAGTCGTGCATCCAGTCGTACCCTTCCACTGTCACTCCATTATTGATGGCATCTACGATAGAACCGCTATTGCTGTAGTATGAGTCCATCCACCAGGATTCCATTTTCAGGAGTCGTTCTTTACTTGCGTCATCGCTGAAAGTAAATTTGAAGTCTGTGCTGTTGTAGTTCAGACATCCGCCATAGATACTGTGGTAATTGCGTACATCCAGATATACCAGTTTACAGTTTAGAGCAGAGAACTTCTCAATGTTATAACAATAATACAGGTCGACAGATTCTAGTTTGGTACTTCCATCTATGTTGAGAGATACCAATGTCGTGTTCGGCTGTTCCGAAGTGGCTAGTTCCAGTTTGGTCAGACCAGTGTTTTGTGCAGTCAGTTCAGACAGTCTGGATAGTACTTCTGCAGGAATTTCACTGATATCATTATTGTTGCAGATCAGTTTCCGAATGTTGCTGAAATATTCGAGTCCCTCCAGAGAAGTGATATTTTTATCGCTGATATTTAGTGTGCCATCAGTGAAAGTGACATATTTAGCACTGGAAGATATCTTTTCTCCTTTAAATATATCAGGGAAAAGAGCAGACAAGGCATTACGCAGGTTTTCGTCGGGCATAACTCCAACAGTACTGTTGATGACGCCTAATGTTCGCATTTTGCTACCGCGTACCAATACAAGTCCATAAGAATCTTTGGTGGCCGTAGAGGGGTAAAGTACCGTGATATGATCGGATTGTACTTCTCTGGTTTCCATGTAGATGGGCTGTTCGGTTCCTCCTGAAAGGGGAGAAAGAGCCAGTACATCACAGTCGATAAAGCCATTTCCCTGAATGGTAATCTCTGTGCCCAGGGATTCTTCCGAAATATCCGGAAGCACTACATTGGTTACTCCTAGGTCTGTGCCTAACTTTTCGTCTTCACATCCCAAAAGGAATACCATTCCAAGCATTAATAAAATGTAGAAATGTGTTTTCATAAATACTATTTGTTTAATGAATAAATAGAGTACATAGTTATTCTTGTTTTAAGACGATCACAGAATGAGCCGGAAGTAAACATAGAATTTTATCGTTCACTTTGAGAGGCTGGGCGTCCGGAGCCAACATTTGGTCTGTGGTAGGTAAACCGTCTTTGATATAACGGTAAACCTGATAATTCCCTTTGGTTTGCGTATGTTGGTTGATTAGGCTTATTGCTTTCTCCTGGTCCATTCCATTGGCGAAAACATATACCCATTTGCCATTTGTGTTTCGAACAGCAGTTCCTGCATACCATTCTTCCGGTGTTGCTATCGGATAGATTTCAGCTCCCGGGCGTATGAAACGTGTCAACAGAGAATAGGCATAGTACTGTGGGCGTACCTCGTAATCACTTTTGATATCGTTGTAGTATGGTTCCGAAGCGTATGTTTTCTTTACATACTTCCATAAACCCAGTTGCTGCATTGCTCCGTAGTCTGCATCCTTACCATAGTATTGGTCTATCAGGCTCCAATAGCTAACACCGCTTGCTCCTGCATTGAGTAGATTGATGGCTATGCGTGTCATGAGTACTCCTCGTTCATACAAGTCGATATCTTTTTGTCTGGTGGCACCTACGCATTGATTACCTCCGAATTCACCGATGAAATGGGCTTTTCCAACTGAAGAGGCCAATTGAGAGTTTTGTTTTTCCCAATCCAGAATTGTGGAGTTCGGAGTTTCGTAGCCGAAGATATAGGTGTGGGAGTTGAATACGTCAGCAACGTTCGCCAGTCCTTTCGTGCAGGCTGCCAGATATTTATGCGTTCCTGTACCTCCGTCTGAATTGTCAGAAAGGCTGAAATGTACTTTATTTCTTATTCCATCCTCTTTGAAACGTCTGTCGAGTACTTTACACATTTCAATATAGTCGGCGGTGGGAGCAGCTTTACCTTTGATGATATATGACCAATCTGGTTCGTTGATCGGAGTAATCTCTTTGACGCACGTGTATTTTTTGTTGTTGAGCAGGTGTTGTACAAGTGCGGAAAAGTTCTCGCTCCATTCTTCATAGTTAGTCGGGGCTACTACCCAGTTACCATAATTCCCTTCGGCCAGGAAATGTCCCGGAGGGGCTCCCCAAAGTACAAGGGTGACTTCCATTTTCTGTTCTTGTGCCATATCCAATACTTTGTAGAGTGATTGCATTTCTACAGAGTTGAAAGTGAAATTATGCCAGTCGATTTTGGATGCATCCGGATTGTCATTCTTTGGCTCATACCATTGTGGCATCACCATCACCCGTAAGCTTTGCAGTCCCATTTCTTTGACACGTTTCACAACGATGCGATCCCAGTCTTCAGCTTTAGCTCCATCATTGCGGGTCACATTTTGTGAGAGAAAGTGGGGATCTAGTTCTGCACCTATAGCACGGAGCTTTACACCGGTTTTCTTTCCTACAGAAAGTTTCTGTATGGCAGTTGTTGAACTTTGGTATTTGATTATCAGACTACTTTGCGGGTTATCCAGTGTCAGCGTGAAGCCGTTAGCCAGTTCTTTACCGGTTTTCTTTATAGCTTCTCCTGTATCTTTATTGGTGAGTATATAAGTGTGGTCAGGGTGTAGCCCTGATAAATTGACAGTATAGCTCTTGTCCGGATTGTCTTTGCGGCGGAAAGCTACGATGTATCCGCTGTCATCCGACGGACGATAAAGTTGGTATGCTAGCCAGATATTTTCCGAAGTAATGTTGTTTATTCCACTCAACGGATAGTAATCTTCATAGAAATAGGGGCGGAGTTCTTTGAACTCTGCCTGGCGGTCGCGCATATCATAGATGGATTGTCCGGCTTCGGTTATTTTCCAGTTGTAGATAATAGAGGTTCCGAGGCTGGAACGGAAAGTGAATTTATCGGCACTCACAGTTCCTGTACCATGCAGGGGAAGGTATAAGTTCAATCCGTAAGTATGGCATTGATAGCCGATTGGTTCTCCATAACTGTAATCTGTTCTCCACATCGGTGCACTGCGTGAGATACTTTCGAGGTCAATACGGCGTCCGCCACTGGCACAATTATCAACCAGCAAGCCCGGAAAGCGGTTCAGCAGATATTCCCAGAAAGAATAAAGTCCTTCAATGTATCGGATTTCGCAGATACCTTGTCTGCCAGGTTCATCATTGGCAGCCCAGAAACCTTCCGGCTCTATATTGAAATCCTGGCGGTAGTAGTCTATGCCATTTTCTTCGAGGAAGTCTCCGATATATTTACTCATCCATCGACATGCCTCCGGATTTCCGAGATTGAATAGATAAGAGTCGTGCTCACTATCTTTTGTCCAGTCTTCCTGTTTGGCTTTTCCTCTGGCATCCAACATCCATTGAGGGTGTTGCAGTGCCCAAGCTGAGCCTTTCATAACACGCTCCGGTTCAAACCATACCATGAACTTGGAACCAACTCTATGCACTTCGTCGGCGATGGGGCGTAATCCTTCGGGGAAACGAATAGAGTCGACGGTCCAGTTTCCTACGGTGTTCGCCCAATTCTTATGATTGGCTACATCTGCAGAGTGATTGTACCATCCGGCATCCAGCCAGAATACTTCGGGTACTAATTTGAATTGTTCATACCGTTTCACCATAGCAATGGCATAATCTGTAGTCAGGCAGGTATATTCATTACAGGGAGTAGGATCACCGTAGTTGAAACTGGTCGATATTGGATATACGGTCGGTTTACCACCTACTTTCCAAGTGTGGTGGGCTTGCACGAAACGGCGGAACTGGTTGTGTCCTTTCATCCGGTCGGAACCGTTCCAGAATGACAGGCATACACTGGAAGTGCGGATGCTCTCTTCCGGATACAGATAGGTTTTCAAACGTTCAATTCCGGAGGTAAGCGCTACGCTTTGCTGGTCTGCACAGCGCACATCGGCAAACCAGGTTCCTGTCCATCCGATGGCTACGATAACTCCTTGATTAGCCGGAGATTCAATATTGAAGAATGGCATACGCATTTGTGAAGAGCGTCCACCTTCCGGTCTCATATAAAGATTATCACCCGGAGACAAGATTGTAAGTTGCTGGCTGAAATCTGATTTGGATGCATGGCTGCCTTCGGAATGATGAAGGTTGAATGCTCCCGGATGCTGGTAGCGGAATGTGATATCAGACACTTTTATGTTGGCAATCTCCGGCGTATTTTTCTTTCCCTGGTTGGTGAAACGGAGTACCCATTCCACCGTATTGAAGTCGGTAAAGCCTTTCACTTCACATTCGACTTTTAATCCTCCGGATGGTTCACGATAAGTATAAAGGTATTTCAGAACCTTGGGATCGTCACTTTTCTGACGCGTAGCCGTATAAGACCAGCTTTTGATAAATTCCTGTGAAGGTTTACCTCCATATTCGAAAGAGAAAGGAGGGACCACACCGCGGGCAAAGTGGGTGGTTATCCATTGGCTGGTGTTTACCGGGCGGTCGCTCATGCGGGCTACCGTCTGTCCTGTTCCATTATGAGGGAACAGAAGCAGAATGAATAGATAATATAGTATTCTTTTTTTCATTCTTTATTCGGTTTTTCGTTGGTAACTTTATATTTTAGTAATAAGGAACTATGTGGCTTTTCGAGGATCAGTGGCAACTGACTGGTCAGTTCTTTTCCCTGATAGATTTTGCTCTGTCGGCTATCCATGTCTGTCACTGTATAGTATTTTTCCGGATCCACTCCTGAAAGTCTGACGGTGATTTTTTTGTCTTTGGAGGCGGTTCTGCGGAAAGCAACGATAATACCACTGTCGTCCGACGGACGATGCATTTGATAGGCTAGCCAGATATTATCCCGCGTCATGTCTTCTGTACCCGTCAGTGGGTAATAATCTTCGTAATAGTAAGGTCTGATTTCGTGGAATTCTTTCAGACAACGTTGCATTTCGTAAACGGAGGCATTTTTATCGGTTATTTTCCAGTTATAAATCAAAGCTGTGCTGACGCTTGAGCGGAAAGAATACGGATCGGTCTGTAAACTACCTGTTCCATGTAAAGGTAGGAAGAAATTCAGGCCATACGTGTGACATTGGTAGCCGTCCGGATCGTCGTAATGATAATAATCACTCCTCCATAGTGGTGCGCTTCGGCCGATTGTTTCCCAGTCAATACGTCGTCCCCCACTGGCACAGTTGTCTATGAGCAGGTTCGGGAATCGGCTCAGCAGATAATCCCAGAAGTAGTATAGTCCTTCGATGTGTCGTATCTCTTTCATTCCTGTACGTCCGGGCTCATCGTTGGCTGCCCAGTAGATATCCGGCTGCATATTGAAATCCTGACGGTAATAGTCTATGCCGTTTTCTTCGAGCATATCGCCTATATATTTACTCATCCAGTGGCAGGCTTCCGGATTTCCCAGATCGAACAGTAGGTAGGTGTCATTGTTGTGTTCGGGAATGTCGAGCATCCAGTCGGGGTGTTCTACTGCCCATTGGGTACCACGGATGACACGCTCGGGTTCGAACCAGACCATAAATTTAGCTCCTACTTTGTGTATTTCGTCGGCTACAGGACGAAGTCCTTTGGGGAAGCGCAATGTATCTACAGTCCAGTTACCGGCTGTGTTGGCCCAGGTCTTGCCATGTTCGAAGTCTGCAGCATCGGTGTTCCATCCGGCATCCAGCCAGAATACTTCGGGTTTCAATCCGAACTGTATGTAACGTTTCACCATGGCAATGGCATAATCGGCTGTCAGGCATGAGTATTCCGTACAAGGTGCGGGGTCCCGATAGTTGAATCCGCTGGAAAGAGGATATTCGGCAAATTTTCCGTTGATTTTCCGTGACTTGTGTGCCAGGACAAAACGGCGGAATTTATTGTGTCCTGCCATCCGGTCGATATTTTCCCAAAACATCAGACTGATACTTGGGGTACGAATTGTTTCCTGTGGACGTAAGTATAATTTCATGGTTTTCATTCCCGAAGCCATGGATATTGTACGATTATCTTGTGCGCATACATCTGCATACCAGGTGCCCGACCAGCCTACTCCTAATATGACTCCCTGTCCGGCAGGTGATTCAATGTTGAAGAAAGGAAGATAGTCCCCTTCTGAAGAGCGTCCTCCTTGTGGAGACATCTGTTTGGTTTCACCCGTTGCCAGAGTAACCGAACGTGGATGGAAATCATATTTGGAGATATGGTTTCCGTCTGCATAGTGTAACTTGAATTCTCCTTTAGAAGCGTATTGCATGGCAAGGTCCACTACTTTCACTTGTTCCAGAGTGGGAGAGTTGCTCGTACCTTTGTTGGTGAAGTTCAATACCCATTCGGCAGCCTGATAACTGGGATAGCCTTTTACGGTACATTCTACTTTCAGTCCGTTGGTAGGATTGTAGTAGGTAAAGAGATACTTTATCACATCCGCTTCTTCGGATTCTATCTTTTGCTGGGAATAGTCCCATTGGCGGATAAATTCTGCGGAAGGTTTCCCGTCACATATAAACGAGAACGGAGGTGTTTTTCCTTTAGCGAATTGTTTCTGAATCCATTTTTCGATTTCAGGAATGTGTTTGGAGATTTTAGCCGTCGTCTGACCCACGGCTATGATGCTCCACACACTCATAATCAGTAATGAGAACAGGAATTTCGATTCGATTTTCTTGAAATGTTTCATTAGAATATAGGTTTATGTGGTTTTTATTTTTCTCATTATTCCGATCAGATAGCACCATACAATGGCAAGTACTATGATTGCAGATAACTGACTGTGGAATGAATCGGTAATTACTCCTAAAATAGGCGGGAGGACGGCACCGCCAGATACACCGACGATAAGAAGTGCAGATACTTCGTTCGCTTTCTCGGGAACACGTTTCAAAGACAGAGAGAAGATGATGGAAAACAGATTGGCATATCCTATCCCGAAAACTGCTACACATCCGAGGATAAACCAGAGATTAGTGCTAATGGTCATCAGTATCAATCCTGCGAGAGCTATCCAGACGCTATAAATATAGAATTTACTTTCTGAATATTTCATCAGTAGGATACCACCCAAAAAGGCTCCTACAGTGCGGGCGAAGAAATACACACTATTTCCCATTCCTGCATCTGTCAGTGGTAGATCACAACGTTCCATCAGGAATTTAGGGAAAGTCATATTGATACCTACGTCTACACCTACCAGCACGAGAATACCGATAAAGAAAGCAAGAATGTATTTGTCTTTGAATAATTCAAGAGTGACTTTGAAAGAAATGTTCTTCCGTTCCTGTTGTTTTTCTTGTATAGGGGTAAGCCATAGCCATATCAAAGCGAGCAGTGACAGTCCGGCATAAATGGGGAATATCATTTTCCATCCGAAAAAACTACCAGTCACCCAAGCTGCCAGGATAGGACCCAGGAATGAACTGACTGCTTTGACAAATTGTCCTAGGGTTAATGTACCTGTCAACTTATCGTTTGCAACGACATCCGTTACTAATGGATTGAGTGAAACTTGCAATAGAGTGTTACCGATACCTATCAAGGCAAATGCGATTAATATGGCGGTAAAGTCGTATGCAACGAGTGGAAGGCACATGGCTAATACATGGAATGCGAAGCTAAGTAGTACGGTTTTCTTGCGTCCGATGCGATTCATTAACATTCCGGTGGGAATAGAAAGCACCAGGAACCACAAGAAACAGGATAGAGAGATGAGATTAACCATCGTATCGGTGAGATGGCTGAAATCATTCTTCACATAGCTCGTGGTTATTCCGACAATGTCAACAAATCCCATAACGAAGAATCCGAACATGACGGAGAGCATTTTTACTATGGATATTTCTTTTTTCATTCGTGTACTTTTGATGATAAATTACTTGGTTGGTGGGCATATATATCCAGCACGGTGGATATATATGGCTAACATGGTGAATATATATGCCCAATACGGTGTATATATATCCCCACTAAATGGGGTGTATATACTTCTATTTTTGTACTAATACCCTGATTGATGAACGAGATAATTTAAGTTTTAGGTTATTCTCTTGCGTGTTGACCGTTTCTGTTGATTCTATAAGATTATCACCTTCCGGTAGGCGTCCTTCCATATATTTGTAGACATTGTATTCTCCATTGGCACCTTCTTTATCATTTTCCAACTGTATCATCTTGTCTTTGTCTGTAGCGTTGGAAAGTACATACGTCCATTTTCCCTCTGTGTTGAGAAAAGCACTTCCGGCTATCAACTCGTCGCCGAGATCCAATGGATATACTTCGTCGCCCTGGCGGACAAAACGTGTCAACAGACTATATGCATAGTATTGAGGACGTACCTCGTAGTCTTCCTTGATTTTGGAATATACATCTGGGTCTTCGGTATAAGCGGATTTTAGATATTTCCATAAACCGAGTTGCTGCATTTCCGAATAGGAGGCATTGCGGTTATAATATTGATCGATCAGACTCCAGTAGCTTACTCCGCAAGCACCGGCATTCAGATAGTTCAGAGCAACGCGGATTATCTGTACCCCTCGCGTATACGTGTCTATACCATATTGACGGGCACTTCCGTATCCAGGAAAACCGAATTCTCCAACAAAATGTCTTTTACCTCCTGCAGAAGCTATATTTTGACGTTCCCAATTTACGAGAGTCGAATTAGGGGTGTTGTAGTCAAACTTGTATACATGAGAGTTATACAGGTCGGCTTCATCGTTTGTGAAAGCGGAAACACAGGCGGCGATATATCCGGGTGTACCGTCTGTATTGTCAGAAAGGTTGAAGTGTACCTTACTGCGTATTCCATCTGCTTTAAACTTGGCATCCAGTGCTTTCACCATGGGGGCGTAGGTGTCCTGCCAACCCATGGTTTCAAAATCACCTTGCCACATGATGCGGCCGTAACCTGCTATATGACTGTCAGGTTCATTGAATGGAGTAATTTGATTGATACAGGTATAATGCTTTTCTTCAATCAGGTATTTCACCATTGTGGAGAAGTTTTCAGCAAATTCTTCATAGTTATCTATACCGGCAATCCAACCCGGATTAACGTTATAACTTCGTGCATCACACAAGAAATGCTTTTGACCATTGTTAATGCCTGATAGTAAGTCGATATTGGTAATGGCTCCCCATACGACTAATGTCACTCCGATATTATTCTCCTGGGCCAGATCCAATACTTTGTATACAGATTGCATTTCTTCCGAATCAAAAGTGAATTTGCTCATATCCGCGACATTAGGATCGTTGTTGTCATTGGAGGGTTCCCACCATTGTGGCTGCATCATGATTCGGAATTGTTGTACTTTCATTTTCTTTACCCGTTGTACAACTATATTTTCCCAATCTTCAGCCTTTGAACCATCATTGCGGGTGATGTTTTGTGAGAAGAAGTGTGGATCCATCTCGACACCGATAGCATGAACCGGAGTTCCTGTTGAATTCCCTACTGCAACAGGATAATAGTTGCAAGCCGGGCAATCGTCATATTTGTTATAATCATCCGAGCAGGCGGACATTCCCCAAAGTGTGCAAACAATACTCAATAGAGTTTTACTGATATGTGTCATTTTCATTGCCATATTGATTAAATTTAGTAGGTTATTATTCAAAGCCTAATTCTGCCTCAATTGCCTGAATCAGAATGTGGATAACTTTGATGTGAATTTCTTGTATTCTGTCGGAATGTGCTGCTCGTGGCGCGCAGACTGCAATGTCTGCCAGTCGTGACAGTTCATTCTCTCCTTTTGAAGTCAGCGCTATCACTTTCATTCCATTGTTGTGTGCTTGTACGGCAGCTTTCAGTATGTTCTCGGAATGTCCGCTTGTGCTGATGGCCAATAATACATCTCCCTTACATCCCATAGCTTCTACATAGCGGGAGAAGATCTCGTTGAACGAAAAATCATTTCCCACACAGGTCATGTAAGCCGGGTCATTGATTGCAATTGCCGGTAGCGGGATGCGGTTGTTGCGGTAACGTCCGGTTAGTTCTTCTGCAAAGTGGGTGGCGTCACATAAAGAACCTCCATTACCACAGCTGATAATCTTATTTCCGGCTTTTAATGCTTCGGCGCAGGTAGAGGCTGCCTGTGAAATAATCCCGACTGTTGTTGTTTCCTCAAGAAAGCTCTCCAACGTTTGCCGAGCCTCTTCCAGTGTTGTTTCAATAAGCTCTTTCATAATAGTTAATCGGTTAAGTTAGCGGCTACAGAAAGAGCTGCATAATCTCCTATCTGCTCTCCCAAGGCGGCTGGTTTCACTTTACATACTCTGTTTGCACAGGATAATGCTTCCTGATCGATTATCTTTTGCATGATGGGTTCCATCATATTTTTATTCCGGGTATAGATGCCACCTATCACAATGACTTCCGGATTCAAGATATCGATCACCATGGATAATCCTTTTCCCAGATAAATAGCAGACGTCTCATATATGCTTTGGGCTAATTTATCACCTTTGGCAGCTTCTTCAGCCACTTTTCGGGCAGTAAGCTGATCTAGTTCCTGTAAGGTACACCATTCAACTTTCTGTCCGGTCTGCAATTTCTCCATCACATACATTTTGGAGAGTTGAGCAATACCTCCACCGCTGGCAAATCCCTCAAAAGAGCCCTTTTTACCGTAACCTATCGGACCGAAATCCGACAGGCGGATATGTCCCAGTTCTCCGGCATTGTCATTGGTGCCCGTATACAGTTTGCCATTTAATATTAATCCTGCTCCCAGTCCCGTACCGAATGTGAGAAAGACCATATTCTTAGTTCCTTTTCCTGCTCCGAACTTCCATTCGGCTAAAGCACAGGCATTGGCATCATTGTGTAGATTGGTTTTAATGCCCGTCTTTTTTTCCACCATTGCCACAATGGGGATGTTGTCCCATCCCGGTAGGTTAGGGGGAGACATCACGATGCCTGTTTCACTGTTGAGAGGACCTCCGCAACAGATTCCAATCGCTTTTGTGTTAGTAGGGGTTAGCTGGTGGAGGTTCATCATCTTTTCGGTTTCACAGAGAATTCTGTCTATTGTTTCGTCGACTGTGGTCGTATCAAATTTCTTTTTGTCGATGATATGTAGCTCGTCGTTTTCTTTGATACCGTAGATGATGGCGCATTTGGTGCCTCCTACGTCAATTCCTAACAAGTTCTCTTTCATAACTATTATTTTTTAGCGTATAATCCGGTTTTTTGTAACAGCCGCTTGTATTCTTTCAAGTTGAAAGGTGCCTTGCCGTATAGGTAATGATTCATGAATTTCTGATTACCGATCTGGTATTGGATCAGATAGATTCCTTGACCGCTTTCTTCCGGTAGTGAGGCTATTCTGACCTTTTGATTGGCTGGAATACGGAAAGTGCTCTCATAGATTTTACGTCCCGAGGATGTATCTGTTACCGTTACATTACCACTTTGTACGTTGCGTGTGTCATTCGTTCCTATCAGTGGGTAATTTCCGCCTTCTGCATCATTGATTAGTACACAAACATCCTGTTGAACATTCTTGATGAAATAATATGCCATCTTCTTTGAATTGTAGTAGTCAACAATCGCATCAGAGATCACTGGCCATCCATCCCGCAGGTTCCACCAGACAATACCAGTCTTGTCGTCAAACTTCTTTCCACGCCACATTTCTATGAAATATTTCATAGCTTCTGCCTGTACGGATTGAGAAGCGAATATAAAATCATCCAGTTTGGAGGGAACTTCACCAAAAAGTAAACGTACCTGATTAATCATAAGATTATTGCGATCGAATGTCTTTCCCCATTCTGGGAATCTACGAACAGATTTGGTAACCCATTCATCATTCCATTCATGATTTTTTGTCCAGGGATATACGGCATCTTTTGTCATCATTTTCTGGAGACTTTCTAAATTAGGGCAGCCGTGATAGCCGATTTCACTGACAAAGCAGCAGGTAGCATCCGTATAGAATTTGTCTTTGTAATATCCTCTGGGACCCCATAAATGGTTTTCTGGTAAATATTGGTCAGCACTTCCTCTTTCATATACCGCTTGGCTGTAGTAAGGAGAGCTGGGAAGATAAGGGCGAGTAGGGTCAAACTCATAAATAACTGCCGGGAGGACCTTGCGGCTAACTACATCCTGATTTGGATTAATATTAAATGGTTGCAAAGACCAGCGCAGTGCACAATCGTCTTCATTATTTCCTGACCATAAAACGAGTGATGGATGATTGCGTAACTTGCATACAACGGAAATGGCCTCTTCTTCCAATGCTTGTGTAAATGAGCTGCGTTGAGGATAGAAAGTGCATCCCATCGTAAAATCCTGCCATACCATAATGCCGTTTTCATCGCATAAATTAAAGAAATGATGATCTTCATACACGTTGCCACCCCAACAACGTATCATATTGCAGTTTAATTCTACAGCCATGCGGATAGATTCGTCTACGAAAGAATGATCCCGGCTATGGAGTGCATCCATGGGTACCCAATTGGTTCCGTGAATAAAAATAGGTTCTCCATTGACTATGAAACAGAATTTACCCGGATGATCCGGTGGGAGGTTGATGTCTGTAATGTCTAGTTGAATCGTGCGGAGGCCTACCCGTTTATTATCTGTTGATAAAATAGTGCCGTCAGAATCTACTAACTCTACTTTTGCATCATATAAAGCCGGTTCTCCATATCCTCTTGGCCACCATAAATCAGCATTCTTGATTTCCATTATATATCGGAATGCTGGGGAAACGACAACAGAGCTTCCTTTATATATTTCTTTCCCATGGCGACTTAATGTATATACGGCTTTCACTTTGTCGAACTTTTCGAAAGGTAGTTTTACTTGTACATCAGTATACAAACGTACATTTCTGGTAGCAGTGTCTACATTGGCGACCATATAGTGAACATCTGTGAGACGTGCCGGATTCAATACGCGTAATTCTACATCTCTCCACAAACCTGCACTGACTAATCGTGGCAGAATGTCCCATCCATAGGTGTGCGGAGCTTTTCTGATGAATACGGATTCTTCAGACGGGAAGTTTCCAATACTGAATGTCCCTAACAGATGTTTTTGTCCTTCAATAACAGATGAACGGAGTATCACTTGGAGTTGATTGCTTTCTCCTGCTTTTATTTCTTTAGTTACATCAAAAGCATGTTCAATCATCATATTTTCTGCTTTGCCAATGTGCTTTCCATTCAGCCATATATCGGCCAGACAGTCTATTCCGGCAAAGAAGAGTTGATATTGTTGTCCTGGTTTTAGTTGTGGCGCTACGAATGATTTGGAATAACACCATTGATAGCCTTCCCATTTGCGTAATTCATTTACATTACTGCCAATCATCGGATCTTTAATTAAGTTGGCAGCCATTAGGTCTAGTTCTACATTACCGGGGACTTGGGCTGATAGATGTTTCACTTCAGCTAGTTGCATGTCCTTGGGCGAAGTTATAGGTTCTTCAGGTTGCATCCAATAAGAGAGTTCCCATGTTCCATTTAAGGAGATGGAACTACCGGAATCGGCAAAAACACCACTTGTACAAGTGAGAAATATCAAAAATAGCAGTGTACTGATTTTATTCATTGTTAATAGATTTGATTGATGGTGTGACAAAGTAACTAGTGTTATATTTTTATAGTATTACATAACGGTCTCATTTTTGCTTCTTTATATACCTCTATTAAACCTCCTTTCTTTTGTTTCAATTAAAATGTGAGTTGATGTTTTCCTGACCTTAAATCTATCTTTTTACCATTATATTCTACTGTTGCATTCGTATTGACTGGGATCGTGACTTTGAGAATCACTTGTTCTCCTTTACGTTCCCATTCAGAACGAATGATTCCGTTTACAGATTTATATTCTGCTTTTACCCAGTCAAGACCTTTTACGAAATGAGGTTGGATAAGAATATGTTTGAATCCGGGTTTCTGTTCATCATAATTAATGCCTGCCAATATATTGTACATCCATGCATTAATGTCTCCAAGAAACATGTGATTTACGGAGGCATCTCTAAATTCAGGTGAAAGTATCCATGTTTCTGCTAGTGTAGTGAAACCTTGTTTTATCCAATTGCCCCAAGATGGAGCTTCTTCTTGTGCGGCCATCTGATATGCCAAGTCAGCATATCCATATTTGGAAAGCATCCGCAGGACTGTTTTACTGCCTAAAACTCCAAAATCGAGCAGGTTTTTATTGGCTTTTATCATCGTAGAAAGATTATCTGCAACCTGCTGTTCGTATTCTTTAGGAACGATTCCAAGGTATAAGGCAACTCCTTGTGCTGCTTGCGAACCATTGGCATAAATAGCTTTGGATGTGTCGAAGTATTTGTGATTGATAAGCAATTTCAATTCTTCTGCTTTCTTAGCATAACTACTACCATCTTTTCCAATGAGTTCTGCAAATTTAGCCATATACAGATTGTCTAAATAATAATAGCAGGTAGTGGTGAATTCTGTAGGGGTTTGTGTTTTATGGAATACCCAGTCACCAATTCCGTAAGTTACGGTTCCTTCCGCGTCCTCGCGTCCTGCGAGGTAGGCAAGGTATTTGGTGCATACAGGCCATAGTTTTTCGATGCTTCTTGTATCTCCATAGTAGTGGTAAATTGCCATTGGCACGATAAACATGGCAGCATCCCATACAGGACCTATCCAGTCATCATAGCCCCATCCGGAACTAGGAATGATTCCCGATATACGTCCTTCTTCATTTTGATTATCAATCATATCATCCAGCCATTTTTCATAGAAAGTAATACCATCGAAGTTTAATAATCCTAAATCCATTGTTATGTGTGCATCGGCAGTCCATCCATTTTTCTCTCGTTGGGGACAGTCAGTCGGGATACTCATCAGATTTGATAAATATGATTGATTAGCAGCTTTCCATATTTTATTTAATAGTTCATTTGAACAACTGAATTTACCAACAGGAGGAACAGCCGTATGTATGAATTGAGCGGTTAAGCTCTCTTTAGTAAGTTTTACAGGACGATCTGAACGAACTTCTACATATTGAAATCCATGATATGTAAAATCTGGAGTGAATGTACCTTGTTTTCCGTCCAATATATAAGTGTCTGTTTGAAAAGCGAGGCCAGGTAATGGTTTGTAGTAAATATCTAAGTTGCGCATTTCCAAGCGTCCGTTATCTTTTAGCAATTCGCCGTGTTGCATACTGACTTTAGTGCCTTTCTTGCCATTGATAGAAAGAGTACAGACCCCTGACATATTAACTCCAAAATCGTATACATAGACTGTATCACCAAAAGAACGCATATTGATTGGAGTGATAAATTGTTCCGTTTCAATAGCAGGCATGTTTTGTGATACTAGTAGGGGAGAAGGGGCAGCCACCTGAATTGCATTTGTCCATTTAGAGTCATCAAAACCCGGTTTGTCCCATCCAGCAATTGCAAGACATGCATCATAGGTATCACCACTATAAATATTGTTTTGTATATAAGGACCGGTACTCGTTTTCCAAGTAGAATCTGAATGGATGGTTTGCTTTTCTCCATTTTTATATAATATCTCCATTTCGCAGATCATTCTTGGGCGGTTACGCCAGCGGGCTTGCTCATAGCTCCATGTTGCTACAGGGGCCGATTCGTTGTAGAATCCGTTCCCAAGTATTGCAGATAGTACGTTCTCTCCTTTGAGCAGTTGTGAAGTGACGTCGTATGTGTTATACAGATTTCTTTTATCATAATGAGTAAAACCCGGATTGAGATGTGATGATGTTATTGATTTACCATTTAATGTCATTTTATAATATGCAGCGGCACTTACATATAATCTTGCTTGTTGTATATCATCTTGAGCGATAAACGACTTGCGCAACATGGGCGCTGGCGTATAATCTTTATCATGATTATCAGTAATCCATACTCCTGTCCAGTCACTTTGGTTGAGTTGAGCTGTTTCAAAACTGGATATAGGAGAGATAATCTTATGTTCCTTTGTTTTATCCCATGCTATTACTTGCCAGTAATAACGAGTTCTGGATTTCAATTTTTCTGATCCTTGATAGGTCGCATGAGGAGTGTCAGAGTAAATAGTGTCAGATTGCCAGCTATTATCGGATGAGTTTCTCAAATCTTGTTCCCGGGTGGCGATATATAGCTGATAGCTGTCTTGAGAAAACTCTGTTGCATCTTCATTATTGGTTGTGTAATTCCAAGTAAAACGCGGTGCTGGTGAATCAATGCCAATTGGAGAAATTTGATATTCACATCGCATATTTTCAATATCAATGTTGTTACTGCTGCATGCCCATACTAGAAGTCCTAATAGAGCCAGCATGTATTTTTCATTTTTAATTTGGAACTTCATAATTCTGTATCTTTATGTTAATAATTAGAGGGCTATTTTCTTTATTGTTACATTTGTTAATTTGATATCATTATTTATTTTCACTAAACCGGTTAAGTGATTGAAGAAAAAATGTAAAATCATGACTAGGGTAATGAACATGGCAGGACAAGTGTTTCTACTTCTTTTTTTTCGGTCGAATTTTCCAAGCGATATTTGATATCGCCAAGTAGAATCCTTACGGCATTCTTACCGATCTCTTCTATTGGCATTCTTGCGATGTTCATATTAGGTGCTAAGACACGGAATGCTGATACTCCATGAATACAAGCCAATTCATATCCTTTATTTATATTGATTCCTTTTTCATAAAAGTAACGGAATGCTTCCAGAGCCAAAATATGGGTTGTGAAGAAGAACCCATCTACATCAGGTACTTTGCTGAATATTTGATCAAGAGTCTTGAAAACATTCTTCTCATAATCAACAAAGGTCACCTCTCCATATAGATCAGGATCAACGGGTAGGTTGGCTTCAATTAAAGCTCTTGCATACCCTTCTCGTCTCATATTCATTGTGCGGAGATGAGGATTCGTGGTAATAATAGCTATTTTAGATGAACCGTTATCGATCATTTTCTTTACTAACTCGTAGCTACTGCCTTCATTGTCAATAATGATGTAGTTTGTCTGCATCTCAGGAAAGTAGCGGTCAAATAAGACTAATGGATAGCCTTCTTTGACTAGATTCTGTATTTCAATTTTAGAAACTTTTGTGGGGGCTACTATAATTCCATCCACCTGTTTCGCTTTGAATAACCGGATCATTCTGTTTTCTCTTTCTATTTCAGATTCAGAGCTACAAATCATTAATGAATAGCCTTGTGTTTCCGCTTCCTTTTCTATAGAACGGGCAACTTTGGAGTAAAAAGAGTCTGTAATATCCGGTATGATTAATCCGATTGTGCCTGATATACCCGTATTTAGGCTTCTGGCTAATAAATTAGGCTGGTAATTCAACTGTTTGGCGCATTGAAAGACTTTTTCTTGTGTAGCAAGACTAATACCTTTTTCATCCCCCTTACCAGAAAGTACCCAAGAGATTGTTGTCTTGGATAATTTTAAGGTTTCTGCTATGTCTTTAAGGGATGTTTTCATAAACAGTATCTATTTAATCGGTTAAGTGATGGCAAATATATGAAAAAATATCTCATTATATAATAGTTGAGTAATATTTAACTAAATATTATTTTTTGATATAATAATTTGCAATTTAAAAATAACATAGAAATAAGGTGTAAACCAAAGAAAGTAACTATATTTGTATCATTCAAACGAAAGATATATGAAAGTAAAGAAAATTAGTGCGGCTAACGTGGAGGCTTGTTCGCTTCCTAAACTATTCGATGAAGAAAAAATAGATTTTCAGTCGATTCAGTGTGTCAATTGGGCTGAATATCCTTACAAACCTAAAGTGAATTTTCGAATTGCTCACACACAGAACTCGATTTTGCTACATTTTAAAGTGAAAGAGGAGAGTGTACGTGCCAAGTATGGAAAAGATAACGGTTCTGTATGGACTGACTCCTGCGTGGAATTCTTTTCCATACCTGCAGGCGACGGGATCTATTATAATATAGAATGCAATTGCATCGGAACTATTCTGGTGGGTGCCGGACCTGTGCGTAACAACCGCGAACATGCACCGAAAGAGGTGACTGCTCTTGTACAACGCTGGTCTAGTCTGGGTAATCAGCCTTTTGCTGAACGCATCGGTGAAACGGACTGGGAAGTGGCCCTTATTATTCCGTATTCTGTGTTCTTTAAGCACCAGATTGATTCGCTCGACGGAAAGGAGATAAAAGCTAATTTCTATAAATGTGGCGATGAATTGCAGACCCCTCATTTCCTTTCATGGAATCCGATACAGATTGAACAGCCGGATTTCCACCGCCCTGATTTCTTCGGAACGTTGGAGTTTGAATAGTGAATTGAATCTTTGAATTTGAATATAAAAAAGAAGGTTGATACTTGAAAAAGTATCAACCTTCTTTATATGGACTCACTTTGTTTATTTCACAATCCCTCTTTCCGAGTTCTTCACGAAATTTACAATATTCTCGATCTCCTCACTCATAGGAACCTGATCGATGATCTTCTGTACAGCATCCTGAACGCTAAAATTACCCTGATAAATCAAACGGTATGCGTTGGCGATGTGACGGAGGACTCTTTCCGATGTATTGCGATGTTGCGAGAGAACCACAGCATTTACACCGTGATATGCCACCGGATTTCCTGACATGATAACGTATGGAGGCACATCCTTAGATATACGGCATCCACTTTGTACCAGTGTCCAGCTACCTATATGACAATATTGGTGTAAGGTGACATTGCCACTTAGGATAGCGCAGTCATCCAGCATACACTCTCCTGCAATGGTAGTACCTATGCCTACTACACAGTTATTGCTGATTTGTACATCATGGCAAAGGTGTACCTTATCCATCAGGTAGTTTCCATTTCCGATTTTGGTAGCATTGCCGGCAAATGTAGCGCGGCTGATTACCACATTCTCACGAATATCGTTGTTATCTCCAATAATCAGGCTACTTTCTTCTCCTGTGTAGTGGAAATCTTGCGGTTCCGCTCCGAGGACGGCATTCTGATGTACCTTATTTCCTTTTCCCATTTTAGTACCTTGCAAGATACTAGCGTAAGACATGATGACGCAGTCATCTCCGATCTCTACATTCTTTTCGATGTAGGCAAAAGGCAGAACAGTTACATTCTTGCCCAGCTTTGCTTCGGGATCTACGTAAGCTAACGGACTAATCATAATAGTATATGTTTAAAGTTATTCTTCTCTTCCACCACCCAGTGCCTGGTAAAGGCTTACTACTGCCTGCATTCGATCAAAGCAATCAGAAACCTGAGAGATTTGTGCGCTCAGGTAAGACTGTTGTGCAGACAATACTTCCAGGTAGGTTGAGGTCCCTAAGTTAAACAATTCTTTTGTATCTTCCGAAGCTTTTTTAGCAGATTCTACCTGCATTTGGCGAGATTCTACCTTTTCACTGGTCTTTTGGTATAAACTTAGCGCATTGCTAACCTCACTACCAGCATTCAATAAGGCTTGTTGGAAAGATAATTTCGCTTGTTCTTCCTGCGCTTTAGCAGCTTTCAGGCGAGCGATGTTCTGTCCGCGGTAGAACAATGGCTGTGTCAGTGAACCGACAACAGAGGCCAACAATTTGCCGGGATTAACGATTCCGGCTCCTGAATTATTTGTCCATCCTGCTGAACCGCTAAGTGTGATTTGCGGATAGAAAGCGGCACGAGCCGAGTTGGTATTATAATAGCAACTAGCCAATGACATTTCGGCTGCTTTTACGTCCGGACGATTGGATAATAGCTGAATAGGCACACCGGCGGAAAGTTCGGTTGGAAGTACTTGTGCTTCCAATTCACCACGCTTGATGGCATGGGGAGCCTCTCCCAAAAGAGTAGACAGTGCATTTTCCGTTTCGCGGATACTCTGCTCGATATCAGGAATACTGGCAAGTACCTGTGCGTAAGCGGCTTTACTTTGTTCTACACCAGCTGAATTGATGCTATACATGGCCGCATCTTTCATGGCTTCCATCGTTTCTGCATTCTTTTTCAGAATTTCTGCTGTAGCCTTGGTTATTTCCAGTTGGCGGTCCAACATCATTAATGTATAATACATATTGGCGATGTTAGAGACAACTTGTGTTTGTACTGCCTGGCGGTAAGCTTTCATTTGCTTCAGTGTAACTTGCGCATTTCGTTTCGAGTTCAGCAACTGACCGAATAAATCGACTTGCCAACTGGCTGTGACAGGTAATGAATAAGTTTTTGTAGCTGCATTCTTGTCAAAGCTGCTGATCGTTCCTTGCGGAGACAATCCCAATGACGGGGCATAAGCCAGGCGTGCCGACATGAGGGATGCTTCTGCTGCTTTCACATTTTGAGCGGCGGACAAGAGGTCCGTATTTTGTTTCAGTCCCGTTTCGATGAGAGACTGGAGTTGCGGGTCGGTGAAGACTTCTCTCCACGGCAGATTACCGAAGTTGGCTGTATCCGAAACCAGTGTATCATTATCCGCTACCGGATCGCGATACAGGCCGGAAGTGGTGATATCTTCGGGTCTGTCATACGACTTATAGATGTGGCAGCTGCTCAAGAGAGCAGTTGCGCACAACATATATAGAATCTGTTTCTTCATATCGAATTTCATTATTTAGCGTATTGTTCAATCTCTGTTACGGCATCTGTATTGTCGATATCTTCCCATTCCATCGGTTTAACCTTCTCTTGTAAGTACTGGAAGACTACAAACAGCGCAGGAACGATAAAAATTTGGCAAATCATACCGATTAACATACCACCGATAGAAGCTGTACCCAGTGTACGGTTACCGTGAGCACCTACACCGAAGGCAAACATCAACGGAAGCAAACCGACTACCATAGCCAATGATGTCATCAAAATCGGGCGGAGACGGGCACCGGCACCCAATACGGCTGCCCATGTGATACTCATACCCATCTTACGACGGTCGAGGGCGAACTCTACAATCAAGATGGCATTCTTTGCCAACAGACCCATCAACATGATTAATGCGATCTGCATATAGATATTATTGGACATCGTACCCAGAATCATCTTCAATGCCGAAATATTACCGATAGCACTTACACCGTTCACAAACAGGAAGCTGCCTAACAGACCGAACGGAACGGATAACAATACAGCCAGCGGAAGAATGTAACTTTCGTACTGTGCACTCAACAATAAGTAAACGAATACGAAACAGAGCACAAAAATCAGTCCGGTAGCACTTCCGCTACTTTGAGCCTCTTCACGCGCCATACCTCCTAGTTCATACGTATAACCGGTAGGCAGGTTTTCTTGAGCAACTTCGGCAAGAGCCGTCAATGCCTGACCGGATGTATAACCACTTGCCGGAGCTACCATTACTTTCATAGAGGTATAAAGGTTGAAACGACTAATAATATCCGGACCATATACTTTCTCCACAGAAATGAACTGGGCAATCGGGGCCATCTCGCCTGCACTATTACGCACCTTGATATTTTTTAAAGATTCCAGGTTTTTGCGTGATAACGGATCTGACTGAATCATAACACGATACATCTTACCGAAACGATTGAAGTTGGATGCGTACAAACCTCCGTAATATCCTTGCATAGTAGTGAGGATATCGCTCGGGCTGATGCCAGCTTTTTTACAAGCTGCCGCATCAATGTCAATCATGTATTGCGGGAAATTCGGGTTGAAGGAAGTCTTTGCTGAATTAATTTCCGGACGTGCTTCCAATGCTGCCGTATAATCATTAACCACATCGAAGAATTTGTTCAGATCACCACCGGTCTTATCCTGCATATTCACTTCAATATCCGTAGATGCCGAGTAACCCGGGATCATAGGAGGAGCGAAGAACAATACTTGTGCTTCTTTGATAATCTTCTGTGCACGCATATATAAGGAGCCGACCACAACGTCTGAATTCTGTATCATGGAACGTTCGTCCCAGTCTTTCAGTTTGATAATGAAAGAACCATAGGAAGGTCCCTGACCACCGATAAAGCTGAATCCGGAAATCATAGTACGTGACAATACCGCAGGATCGGAAGCGATCAGACTGTCTACACGTGCCAAAATCTCTTCGGAACGGTCTTGAGAAGTACCCGGAGGTAATGTTACTGCTCCCATCAGTGTTCCGGTATCTTCATTAGGTACCATACCTGTCGGGGTGGTGTTCATGAAGAATACAAGTATCGCAATGGAAGCGACAACTAATCCCATAGACAACCATTTCTTCTGGATAAAGAACAGTACTCGTTTCTTATAACGTTTCAGGATTGATTCGTATGTATCGTTGAATCTGTTTTTAAACTTCTTCGTACTCATTCCGATCAGTGCCAGAATACTAAGCACTACGAAAATTGCAGTAACTATCGGATTGATACTGAACAAACCAAAGATCATGCCAAGAATGGCAATAAGCGTGAAAGTAAGTGTAATTCCCGGATGCAACATCTTTCCGATAGCCTCGGTATATCTGTTGATCATGGTTGTATGGGCTGCCGTATAGGCTACTTTCATACGTTCTTTCAATGTGGAGTCTTCCGTTGTTCCGTCTTCTTTTTTGTGAGGTTTCAGAAGAACGGCACACAAAGCCGGACTCAAAGTCAATGCGTTCAATGCGGACAGACCGATAGCGATTGCCATAGTCATACCGAACTGACGATAGAATGTTCCTGCTGTACCTCCCATGAAACTTACCGGAACGAATACGGCCATCATGACCAGCGTAATAGATACGATAGCACCACCCAATTCATTCATGGCATCGATAGAAGCCAGACGGGCAGATGTATAACCTTGGTCAAGCTTGGCATGCACACCCTCGACGACCACAATCGCATCGTCGACCACAATCGCGATAGCAAGCACGAGCGCACATAACGTCAACAAGTTCAAACTGAATCCTACCAGGGACAAGATGAAGAAAGTACCGATCAGAGCTACCGGAATGGCGATAGTCGGAATCAATGTGGAACGTAAATCCTGCAAGAAGATATACACTACGATAAACACCAGGATAAATGCTTCGATCAACGTCTTCAACACTTCATGGATAGAAGCGAAAAGGAAGTCGTTGGCATTCATGGAGATGTTCAGTTTCAATCCGGTAGGCAACGTTTTTGATGCTTCATCCAACAATGCCTCAATATCACTGATAGTCTGTGTCGCGTTGGTTCCTGCCATCTGGTATACGATACAAGTCACAGACTTGTGTCCGTCTACCCGGTTGGTAAAGTTATATCCCAAGCGGTCCAGCTGAATTTCTGCTATATCTTTCAGACGGAGTACTTCACCGTCAGGAAGAGATTTGATAACGATATTTTCAAACTCTTCAGGCTGTTGCAAGCGTCCTTTATAACGGATGGTGTATTGGAAAGTCTGGTTACTGCGTTCACCGAACTGTCCTGGAGCAGCTTCGACATTCTGTTCTGCCAGAGCAGCGGAAACATCACCGGGAACGAGCTTGTATTGTGCCATGACGTCCGGTCGTAACCAGATACGCATGGAATAATCCTGACCCAAAACGTTGGCGTCACCCACACCCGGTACACGTTGTACTTGAGGAATCAAGTTGATCTTAGCATAGTTTTCAATAAACGATTCGCTATATGTATCTGTCTCGTCATAGAGAGAGAATACTACCAGCATGGAAGTCTGGCGTTTTTGAGTGGTTACACCGACTTTAGTTACTTCGGCTGGCAACAGACCTTGTGCCATAGAAACACGGTTTTGTACATTGACGGCGGCCATGTCCGGGTTTGTTCCTTGTTTGAAATATATGGATATCTCACCGGAACCCGTGTTTGACGCAGTTGAGGTCATATACATCATGTTTTCTACACCGTTGATTTGTTCCTCCAACGGAGCAATCACGGAATTCAATACGGTCGATGCACTGGCTCCCGTATAGGTGGCTCTTACCGAAACGGTAGGAGGCGCGATGTCCGGATACTGCGTGATAGGCAGTGTCGCCAATCCGATAGCCCCCAGGATGACTATCAGGATAGAAATAACGGTTGATAGTACCGGACGGTTAATAAATCTATCTAATTTCATAATGATTATCTGATTATTAGTTAAAGGCTGTGGCTAAATTACCGTCGTGTTGGTCTTTCAAATGTTGTTGATAGTTTGCTTCTTTTTGCGCCGGTGTGATAGGCTGAACCTTCTGACCGTCTTTCAGGTTTTGTACTCCTTCGATTACGATTTTATCTCCTGAATTCAAACCGGAAGTAACCAAGTACTCTTTTCCGTTATCCAGATTGAAGATTTTGATTTCTGTATATTTTACCGTGTTGTCCGGTTGCAAAACATAAACGAACTTCTTATCTTGGATTTCTACTGTTGCAGACTGCGGTATAGTGATTACATTCTCCATGGTATAAGGAATCAGAACGTTTGCAGTACCTCCGCTACGCAATACATGTTCCTTATTCGGGAAGATAGCACGGATGCTTACCGAACCGGTAGATTGGTCGATAACACCTGTGATAGCATCTACTTTACCCTCTATATCGTATGTGGAACCATCAATTAATTGCAGTTTGATAGTCGGTATTTTGCTGATTTCTTCTTTGATAGTGCTACCGGACTTGGTCATTGCCAGCAATTCCTTTTCTGTCATTGAGAAGTATACATATACTTCGTCAATCTCGGAAACAGTAGTCATTGGTGTAGCGATAGAAGGGCTTACCAATGCTCCTACACGATAAGGGATATTGTTGATAACGCCATCTGACGGACTTTTAACCTGTGTGAATGACAAGTTCTGTTGAGCAGTGGTCAGTTGCGCTTTTGCTTGTGCCAATTGGGCTTTGGTCTGTGCCAGGGAGTTTTCTGCCATTGCCAGGTCATAGTCACTGATGATTTGCTTTTTGTTCAATTCTTTCTTATTGTCATACGTCATCTGTTGAGTACTCACTGCTGCTTCTGCTGTAGCCACTGCTGCTTTGGCAGTGCGTACAGCTGCTTCGTATTGAGTCGGATCAACAATGAACAACACTTGTCCTTTACGTACAGTTGCTCCTTCGTCTACACAGAGTTTCGTGATGAAGCCCGATACTTGGGGGCGGATTTCTACATCTTGTTTTCCTTTAATTGTAGCCGGATAGGCAGTTGTTAAATTAGCAGTCGTTTTTTGTAACTCTTGTACTGCATATTCAGGAACCTTTCCTGTGTCATTGCCCTTATTGCCACAACTAGACAAGAGGGCTACGCAAAATGCAAATAAAACAATTCTACTTTTCATACTTATAAATATCTGTTTTTTAATTTAATGCGTTTGTTGCCAGTGTGCTGTTCATCCATATAGATAAGGGGGTTAAGGAAGAAAAACCGGAAACTAAATTCCTTAATTTAGTTTCCGGTTGCAAAAGTACTTTAAATTCGGTATTCTTGTTCTCTGATACCGTGTTTTTTAACTATGTTTTTTACTTTATTTTATGATATACAGGAGTCATAATAAAACTTAACTCATAATCCTGATAAGGAAGACGATATTTTTCCAGTGGGATAGCTCCCCAACTGTTGACACAGGCAAGTCCGGTTTGTGCCTTGTCGATACAGAAGTTGGTGAAGTCTGCCTTTTCTACTTCCGGTGAGTGACGCTGGTCTTTGCTGTCGCCGTCATCCAATGACTCGATGGTGTAATTCAGGGCAGAAGCGGAGAAAGGAGCACTCGATACGAATTGCAGTCCGTTGCCACTGATGTTCAGAAGTCTCCACCAGCGGATATCCGTTTTTGTTCCGGTTTCCTGCGGGCGGATGTAGGGATAGAATTGTTCTTCCACTGTCTGGCGATATTTTCCTAACATTGCCGCGTGGTTGCGGTCGGCATAGTTTTCTCCCGGACCACGGCCGTAATATTCTATCTCGTTGAAGTTGACCGGCATACGCATTTGCATACCGAAACGGAACATGTCAGAAACTTTCTTGCTCTTGTCTGCCGCCATCTTTTGGGTAACTTTCACTGCTCCCTTGTTGTTAATGGTGTAAGTCAGCGATAATGTTCCGCCAATCGACTTCATATCATATTCGGCACGAACTACTGCCTGATCGTTTTCAATAGCATGTTTCAGAGAAGTCAGTTTTAGTTCAGGATTCTTCCAGGCGGCATATTTGCGTTGCAGTCCGGCTCCGAAGTCATTGTCGGTCGGTGCGCGCCAGAAGTTAGGAGTCAGTGCGCTGCCATCTTCCATCAGTTGCATGCCGTTGACGTCGTAACGGCAGAGGTAACCATTGTGTTTGTTGAAATCCATAGAGAAGTTTTCACCTTTCACAATCAGGAAGTTGCGGTCGTTGTCCAAAATAGTGGGCACGATGACCGGAAGGTTAGATGCCTGTTGGTTTTCCAGCTTTAGTTCCGGTGCTTTGTAGTCACGGATGCTTAGTTGGTCGTAAGCGATGGTAGCTCCTGCCGGCAGCAGTGTTTCGGCGGCTTTCAGTTTGTAGCTCACGTTGAGCAGCAGTTCTTTGCAAGGACAGATGTTCTTTGTGTCAAATGGAATTTGCACTTTCACAGTTTGTTGGGGCGCTACTTTCAGGTCGGATACGATGCCTGTTTGCACTACTTCTCCGTTTGCCAGTAATTGCCATTCCATGTAATAAGCAGATAAGTCGCGGAAGAAATACTCGTTGAAGATGTTGATTTCGCCTTTGGCAAGATCAGCAGGAGTCGTCCATATATCCTGATAGAAATAAGCTACTTCGTATGCATGCGGATTGGGTACGCGGTCGGGGCTAATCAAACCGTTGTCGTTGAAGTTATTATCCGAAGCGTCGTATTTGTTGAAGTCGCCGCCATAGCCGTAGATGCTTACTCCGTCTTTGTTTTTCCAGTGGCAGGACTGGTCTACGAAGTCCCAGATAAATCCGCCCTGATATTTCGGATATTTGCGGATGATGTCCCAGTATTCTTTGAATCCGCCTTCGGAGTTACCCATAGCGTGTGCGTATTCACATTGGATTAACGGCTTTTGGATATTGCCTTCGCTATATTTGATACAAGCGTTGTAGTCATAGTACATTGGGCAAAAAATATCGGTGAATTCGCTGGTTCCTGCTTGTTCGTACTGTACGGCACGTGTCTTGTCTTCATTCTTGATCCAGGTGTAGCATTTTTCAAAGTTCGGTCCCATGCCGGCTTCGTTACCCAGTGACCAGAAGATGATGGACGGATGGTTGTATCCGCGTTGTACGTTGCGTTGGTTGCGTTCCATGTGAGCTTTGGCGTAACTTGGGTTCTTTGCCAGTGTCTGGTCGCCGTAACCCATTCCGTGAGATTCTACGTTTGCCTCGGCTACTACATACAGACCGTATTGGTCGCACAGGTCATACCAACGGTTGTCGTCTGGGTAATGGCAGGTACGCACGGCGTTGATATTGAGTTCTTTCATCACTTTGATATCTTGCAGCATACGTTCGGTAGAAACCACATAACCGCCGTCCGGGTCCATTTCGTGACGGTCGGCTCCTTTGAAGAGTACCGGTTGTCCGTTTACGAGTATCTGTCCGCCTTTCAATTCAATCTTGCGGAAACCTACTTTAACAGGGATTACTTCTACTACGTTGTTGCCGTTTTTCAGTGTAGCGGTCAGTGTGTAGAGATTAGGCGTTTCAGCAGTCCATTTCGCCGGATTGGAGACGGATAGGGTTGTGTTTAATTTGCCCGAACCTTTCAGGTCGGCAGTCGCTACGCTGTTGCCTTGAGCATCTGTCAAGTTTAAAGCTACTGTGCCGCTTCCTTTCAGGTCAACGGCTATATTCAATGTACCGTCTTTATATTGGCTGTCCAAATCGGGAGTGATGCGAATATCCTGGATGTATTTCTTGTCGCGTGCGTAAAGATAACAGTCGCGTCCTACGCCGGAGTAGCGGAAGAAGTCCTGATCTTCCAGGTAACTACCGTCGCACCAGCGGAAAACTTGAAAGGCGATGACGTTCTTACCTGGTTTCAGGTAGTTAGTCAGGTTGAATTCAGCTTCCAGTTTGCTGTCTTCACTATATCCTACGTAGCGTCCGTTCACCCAAAGGTACATATTGGACGTTACCGAGCCGAAATGTGCGAAAATTTCTTTGCCTTTCCAGTCGGCAGGAAGGATGATTTCTTTGCGGTAAGAGCCTACGTGGTTGTTTTCTGTCGGCACTAGCGGAGGGTTGTTTTTGAATTGACTTCTCCAGGCATATCCTACGTTGACATAGATAGGGTCACCGTAGCCGTTCAACTCCCAAACGCCGGGAACTTGAAGGTCATCCCAACCTTTGTCGTTGAAATTAGTCTGATAAAAGTCGGTCGGGCGTGCGTCTGCGTGTCTTACCCAGTTGAATTTCCAAAGACCGTTCAAGGTCATGAAATTTGTGGAATTTTCTTTAATGCCGGCTTTAGCTTCATCAGCCGATGCGAAAGCAAAGTAATTAGTGTGCATAGCGGAACGGTTTACGGAATTCACTTCCGGATCTTTCCACTCGTTGAAGCTTTGCGCTTGAATTGCTGTCAGTCCCAATGCAGCCAAGCAGCAAGAGAGTAGTTGTTTCTTCATGGGTTTTTTGTATTAGGTTTGAATTTCTGGAGTCAAAGATAGGGAATAATTTGATTAATAAAGGAGAATAATAAGTCTAATAGGTATGTCAATAGTTCAATTTTAATTTATTTATGAACTATTCAATGGAGTCTGGTAATGGTATGTGAAGTTGGCATAGATTTATGATGAAAGAAGAACTTGGTAAATTAACTTTTTGAGTATCACCTCTCGAGTATGGTAAAGTCAGGAAGAAACGATGAATAGGCTGTATTTTTCTAACGTGACATCCTGATACTATGAGTAATACAGCTAATTTTAATGCTTTTTATTTCTTGTTTTGTACTATTTTGTCCCTTTTTAGTATGATAATTGTATCTTAAAAACTGTTATATTCACTTATTTTGCGGCGAGTGTTTTTAACAAACCTATTTCAAATTCTTAAATTTATTATTATGAACAAACTAACGAGACTAAAAAGATGCAAGAGGTGCATTAGTACGTTAATGCTTATGTGTTGTTCGCTCTTGGCATGGGCGCAAAATACAGTAACGGGAACTGTATTGGATGAATCCAACTTAGAGGTGATTGGTGCCAATGTAAAGGAAAAAGGCACGGCTAACGGTGCTATTACTGACATGAATGGTGTTTTCCATTTAAAAGTAAGCAATCTTCAAAAAGCAGTTCTGCAAATTTCGTTCATGGGATATGAACCTCAAGAAGTGCCATTAAATGGACGCAAACAACTGAAAATTATTTTAAAAGAAACGGCCAATGAACTTCAGGAAGTTACAGTTGTGGCCTATGGTACACAAAAGAAAGAAACTCTGACAGGAGCTATTTCTGCTGTAAACAATGAGGCGTTGATACGTTCGCCGAATGCAAGTGTGGCCAATTCGCTGGCGGGCCAGATTACAGGACTTTCATCCGTTCAGACTAGCGGTCAGCCGGGGCAGGAGGACCCTAAGGTATTTATTCGCGGAGTGGGTTCCTTAACAGAAAGTGCTTCCTCTCCTTTGATTTTGGTGGATGGTATAGAACGTTCGTTTTATCAAATGGACCCGAATGAAATAGAGAGCGTGACGGTTCTGAAAGACGCTTCTGCTACTGCCGTGTTCGGTGTGCGTGGTGCAAATGGTGTAATTTTGGTGACTACACGTCGTGGTAAAGAAGGTAAAGCGAAAATCTCAGTGAATTCTTCAGTTGGTATCCAGATGCCTACCCGAATGCTTAAAATGGCAGATAGCTATACGTATGCTACTTTGAGAAATGAGATTATAACAAATGATAAGCCAAATGCTACCGAGAACGATTTGGTGTTTAATAATTATGCAGTTGAACGGTTCAGATTGAATGATGAACCTATTATGTACCCCAGTATCGACTGGAGAAAGTACCTGCTTAATAAAACATCTGTGCAAACGCAGCATAACCTTAATATTTCCGGAGGAACAAAGGATATACGTTACTTCATATCTTTAGGTTTCTTATATCAGAATGGCTTGCTGAAACAGTTTGAAGGAGTGGGGTATGATAATAATTATAAATACAAAAGATATAATTATCGCGCGAATTTAGACTTTAATGTAACTAAGACTACCACGCTGAAGATCGGTATCGGCGGGATTGTAGGTAACCGAAATGAGCCGATGATTAATGATGCGACTAATTCGATTTGGACACTGATTAATCAGACAACTCCGTTCAGTAGTCCGGGTGTGATTGACGGACAACTCATAGTTACCCCCGAAGAACGTTTTGATAATAAAATCAATCTGGGCAATAGTGCTTTGCCTAAGTGTTATGGGACAGGTTACTCAACAGCTATTAATAATACGATGAATCTGGACCTTCTGTTGAATCAGAAGTTGGACTTCATAACCAAAGGGTTGTCGGCGGAAATAAAAGGTGCTTATAATACGAGTTATGGCTTTACCAAAAAACGTAAAGGGCAAGTGGAACAATTTATGCCTTTCTATCAATCTTCTTTGGAAGATCCGTCACTTGGTTATGATTCGCCGGATTTCAACAAGAATATTGTTTATAAGATCAAAGGAGAAAATAAGAACTTGCAATATGAGGAAACTTCTTCGCGGGCACGAGACTGGTATCTGGAAGCAAGCTTGAGATATAACCGTAAGTTTGGTTTTCATAATGTCGGGGGATTGTTCTTGTACAATCAGAGTAAGAAATACTATCCCGCTCAGTGGGTGGGAGTACCGTCTGCTTACATCGGTTTTGTAGGCCGTCTGACGTATGATTACAAATCTCGTTATATGGCAGAAGTTAACTTCGGTTATAATGGTTCTGAGAATTTTGCTCCGGGTAAGAGATTCGGTGCGTTTCCTGCCGGTTCCATCGGTTATATCCTGTCGGAAGAGGCCTTCATGAAAAAACAGAAGGTGGTTGATTATCTGAAATTCCGTGCTTCTGTCGGCTTGGTCGGAAATGACAATCTTGGAAATAACCGCTTTTTGTTCTTGCCGGATTCTTATGATGTGAATCTGAGCGGAGTAGACGGGTGGAATAACAATAAGTATGGATTCAACTTTGGTTATAACAGTAAGGCGTTAATTTTGGGTGCATTGGAGAAGCGTTTGGGCAATCCGAATGTGACTTGGGAAACTGCGCTGAAACAGAACTATGGATTGGACGTTCATTTCTTGAAGAGCCGTCTGAAAATCTCTTTGGACTATTTCCTCGAAGAACGTAAGGATATTCTCATCAATCGTAAGACAGTACCTTTATTAACGGGATTGACTTCATCTATTCTACCTGCTGTAAATATGGGTAAAGTGAAAAACCGTGGATATGAGGTAGAAGTGAGGTGGAATGACAAGATCGGGCAGGTTCAGTATAATGTTCAGGCAAACGTTTCCTATTCAAAGAATAAGATTATTTTCCAAGACGAAGTTGAGCCTAATGAACCTTATATGTGGCGGACAGGAAATCCGGTCGGAACACTCTTCGGGTATGTGGCGGACGGTTTCTATACAGAAGCGGACTTCGGAGAGAACGGCAAACTGGTGGCAGGTCTGCCCGATCCGGGTGTGTCTGTGAAGCCGGGTGATGTGAAATACCGGGATTTGAACGGTGATGAGGAAATTACTTCCGACGACCAGACTATTATTGGAAACCCGACTCGTCCGGCTTATACATTCGGATTGAATTATGGTATCAATTACAAAGGCTTTTTCCTGACGATGAACTGGACTGGTGCTGCACAACGCTCTTTGTTGCTGGACGGAGCTTTCAGAGAACCTTTTGGTAATGGTAAAATCCGTGGTTTGATGCAGTTCCATGCAGATACGCGCTGGACACCGGAAACAGCTAATACAGCTACTACACCGCGGTTTACAGAGACAAATGCAGTCTATAATATGCGTTCCTCCTCTTTGTGGGTGCGAGACGGTTCTTATTTGAAGCTGAAGAATGTGACAATAGGATATAACTTCACAGATAAGAAGATGTTGAAGAAACTGGGTATCCAGCAGTTAGGCATAAAACTGACAGGCTATAATCTGCTGACTTTTGATAAGTTTGACATCATGGACCCTGAATGTAATCCGAATAATGCGGATTCTTACCCTATCATTAAAATATATAATTTAGGTATTAATCTAACCTTTTAATAGTGCTGACAATGAAAAACTATAAAAAATATATAGGTTGTCTTTCTCTCTCTGTATTGACACTGATAGGGTGCGAAGACCTTAAATTTGGAGAGAAATTTCTGGATAAGCCGATAAGTAACGAACAGAATATCGATTCTGTTTTTAACAAAAAGGTATATGCTGAGCAGGCACTGGCGGAAACTTATCATTCCCTGCCGGATTATCTGCCGATGCAAGGACGTCTGGGATATGGCGTTCTGGAAATGCTAACCGATCTGGGTGACTGGACGAAAAAGGGAGCGCCTAAATTCTATACAGGAACAGTGGACGGAACAAATACATATCTGGAACATCTTCCATATCGGTTGGATGTCGCCAATACTACGATAGGAGTAGGGCCGGTTTATGGTATTCGAAGAGCCTACATTTACATTGAGAATGTGGATAGAGTGCCGGATATGACTGCGGATGAGAAAGCGATAGGGAAAGCGGAAGCGCAAGTAATCATTGCCTATCATTATTCTCAAATGCTCCGTTATTATGGTGGTATGCCGTGGATAGACCATGCATATACGGCAGAAGATGCGATGAAATTTCCCCGTATGACAGTAGAAGAAACCGTACAGAAGATTGTTGGATTACTGGATGCGGCGGCCTCTGTACTGCCTTGGCAGGTGAATGCAGATAATGACGGACGAATGACGGCTGCTTCTGCTTTAGCGTTAAAGTCCAGAGTGCTTCAGTTTGTGGCGAGTCCTTTATTTAATGCTGAAAAGCCCTATCTGGAAGGAGATGCTTCGTCTCAGTTCCTTACTTGGTATGGCAACTATTCACCGGACAGGTGGCAGAAGGCGTTGGATGCCGGGTTAGAATTTATGCGGGCTAATAAAAAGAACTCAGATGCTTATCAACTGGTGAATACAGGTAATCCCCGCGATGATTTTGCAGCAGGATATTTCAATCGCCATAACGGTGAAGTCTTGATTTCTTCCAGAAGATTCACCACTTATGCTACGGGAAAGCTTCCGTTTGCCCAGGTACGTTATGGAGTTGCTTCTCCTACATTGACTTATGTCGATATGTTTCAGATGAAAGACGGAACAGAATTCGACTGGAACAATCCGGACCATAAAAAATTCCCTTTCTTTGATAAGGACGGAAACCCCAGAAGAGACATCCGCTTATATGAAACGGTTGCTGTGAATGGAGATAAGTTTAGGGGCGCCCAGAAAGTGCAAATTTACGAAGGAGCCACCCAGGCGCCTTATAAAGACGGACGAATGAGTTACAATGGGGTTGCCATGAGAAAATTCATACGGAACTTCAATGACGAAGTGAATGGTAAATTTTATTCTTGTCCGTTGATCCGCCTTCCGGAGGTCTATTTGAATATGGCCGAAGCGATGAACGAATTGAATAAGGCGGAAGTCCGTGATGAGTTTGGTAATACGGCTTATGATTATCTGAATAAAACCAGACTGCGTGCGGGTATGCCTGCGATTTCGGCAACAGATGTTCCGGCCGGCAAACCGTTGCGTGAAGCAATATTACGCGAAAGAGCCATTGAATTCGGCTATGAAGAAGTACGTTATTTCGATCTGGTACGTTGGAAACGCTCAGATATATTTACCGGACAATTGTCACGTCTGATTATTAAAAAAGCGGCCGGTGAGCCAAGCGGCTTTTCTTATACCGTATCTCATGCAATGGCGGAAACGCGTCAGTATGCAAAACCTGAAAAGTGGAACGACAAGTATTTCCTGTTGCCTCTGCCTATAGATGAGATAAACAAGAAATATGGATTGATTCAGAATCCGGGTTGGTAATAATCAAATCGTTGAACAATAAGAAGAATGATTATGAATAAATCACTTTATATCGTAGCTTTCTCGTTGGCGTTTGCCACTACGGGTATAGCGCAAAATAATGAAGGACAAGATAAGGTAATCGATCTGGGCACACAGACGACTACCGAATTACGGAAGACACAGGCTGTCTCTACCATTTATTCGAATGAATTAGATAAAAATGCTGCCACTAGTCCTTACAATGCCATTTATGGCTTGTTGCCGGGATTGAGTGTGATGCAGAACACTAGTTGGGGCACAGATAAATCTCGTCTCAATGTGCGGGGACGCGGTTCTTTGAATGGAGATACACCTTTATTTGTAGTAGATGGTTTTGCACGCCCTCTCGAATATATCAACCTTTCGGAAATAGAATCAATATCCGTTTTGAAAGACGGTGCTGCTACTGCTCTTTGGGGAGGCAGAGGCGCCAACGGAGTGGTATTGATAACTACCAAACGCGGTATATATAGCCAGAAGGATATAAAAGTAGACTATAAGTTTGGTTTAGGCTTCCCTGTTAATCAGCCGGAATTTGCCGATGCTTATACCTATGCCAAAGCCCGTAATGAAGCATTGAGATATGATGGTTTGCAACCGGACATGGATGAAGCTTCTTTCCTGTCCGGAGGCAATAGCGATCTTTATCCGAATGTGGACTGGCAGAAAGAAGCGTTACGCAATCATACAACCAGTCATCAACTGGACATCACTTTCCGCGGAGGTGGCAAGCGGCTTCGTTATTTCAGTGTCCTCAATTACAAAAACGATATGGGACTGCTGAATAGCAAGTACACTGATTATACAGATCGCTATAACTCCCAGATGAAGAAATACTTCCTCAATCTTCGCATGAATCTGGATGTGGATATTACGGACGCGACAAAATTGAAATTGAGTATGCTCGGTATGCTGCGAGAGACCAAGCGTCCCACCACATCGGAAGCTACTTTGTTTGAACAGATTTTCAACACCCCGTCCGCTGCATTTCCCGTGCAGACACAGAATGGATTCTGGGGCAGTAACAATGTGCTGAAAACAAACCCGATAGCCAATCTGGCGGACGTAGGTTATTATAAACTGAATCAGCGTATGTTGCAGGCGGATTTGCGGTTGGTGCAGGATTTGTCTGTATTGACTCGCGGGTTGAGTGCGGAACTCGCTATTGCTTATGATAATAATGCAACCTATCAGGAAACAGCCAAGAAAAGTTTTATGTACCAGACCATTGAAAAAGGCACAGACGGAGAACCGATTTACACGAATTACGGAAATCCTAACGATGAACTGGAAATCAGCAACAAAGGATTGGCCAATCAATACATACATGCCAATTTTGAAGCGAAGGTCAATTATCACCGGACATGGGATAAACATGATTTTACGGCCAGTGCTATGTTTCGTCAAGAATCAATGACGTTGACAGGGGCTAATAACAGTCGTTACCGTCAATACATCATCGGAACCGCAGGTTATAATTTTGACAACCGTTATATGGTGGATATCGTAGCCAACTGTTTTGGCAGCAGCGTATTGGGGAAGAATGACAAGTATCGTGCATATCCCGCCATTTCTGCCGCCTGGATACTTTCGAACGAGAATTTCATGAAAGAAATTTCTGCTTTTGATTATCTGAAACTTCGTGCTTCTTACGGACGCTCCGGATATGATATTTATGATTATGACATGGATAAGCAATATTGGGTAGGAAGCGGTGCTTACTATTTTCAGGCCGGAAATACTTCTGCCGGAAGTAGCCTGAAGGAAGGAGTGTTGGCAATGGAACAACTGGATCTGGAAGTTGCGGATAAATATAATATCGGTTTGGATATGAGCCTGTTCAAGGGACTGACTTTTTCTATTGACGGTTTTTATGACAAGCGCACTAATATCCTGATTGACGGAAGTGGGCTGATCTCATCGGCAATCGGGGTTACTATTCCGCAGATGAATGCAGGAAAAGTGGAAACAAAAGGAACGGAACTCTCTGCCATGTGGAAAAAGGAATACAAGGACTTCAACTATTATATCGGAGCCAACTTCTCCTATGCCAAAAGTAAAGTCGTAGAAAATGGTGAGGGATATCAGCCGTATGGCTATTTGTCTAAAAAAGGTTACCCTGTCGGGCAGTGTTTTGGCTGGGAGGCTATCGGTTATTTCAGAGATGAGGCGGACATAAAGAGCAGTCCTGTGCAGAAATTCTCGGAAGTACGTCCGGGTGATGTCAAGTACAGAGATCTGAATGGCGATAACGTGATTGACAACAATGACCAGAAGGCGATAGGATATTCCACTGCCATACCGGAGATTTATTATGGCATTAATTTGGGATTTGAATATAAAGGTTTCGGCGTGGATGCTCTGTTTCAAGGAGTAGCCCATTATAGTGTGATGTTGAACACTGCCAGCGTATACTGGCCGTTGAGAAACAACACGAATATTTCCAGCTGGTATCTGAACGACAGAATCCGCTGGACGGAAGAAACGAAAGATATCGCAAATGTCCCCCGCCTGACTACGCTGGATAATGCCAATAACTTCAGAAACAGTACACAGTGGTTGGAGAACGGTAGCTATTTCAAACTTCGTAACCTGAATGTCTACTATAACCTTCCTTCCTCTTGGGCGAAGAAAGTGAAAATGGAAAAGATTCAGGTATATGCGAGAGCTAACAATCTTTTTTCGCTCGATCATGTGAAGTATATGAACAGTGAAGATCTGAAAATCAATTATCCGGATATGACTTCCGTTTATTTCGGGTTGAATATTAACTTCTAAAATGTGAAATGACCATGAGAAAATATATCCTTTTATATACAGGTTTGCTATTATCCGTATCGGGGTGTAGCTTGCTCGAATTGGACGAATCGACAGGCTTGGACAGGGAAGAGGCCTATTCCTACTTTAGCAATGTGAAAGGTTTGGCTACCTACGTTTATAGCCAGTTGCCCGGAGATCTCGGAGTGCTCGACGGGGCTTTGAGGGAGTCTGCAACGGATAATTCTGTTTATGTCTGGAGTGATAATAGTGTTCACGACTTTTATAACAATGCCTGGAGTCCCAACAATGCAGTCGATAATATGTGGTCGAAGTGCTATGGAGCTATCCGTTCCGTCAATTCATTTCTTGAAAACTATTCACAGGAAAAACTGGAGCGTTTCCGCTGGAACGACACGTATGAAGAAGACATTGCCAAAGCTACCATGTATCGTGAAGAATTACGGGTGTTGCGAGCTTTTTATCTGTTCGAACTGGCTAAACGATACGGTGATATTCCACTTTTGACACGTACGTATGCTTTGGATGAAATCAACGGCGTGGAAAAGACTTCTTTCAATGAAGTGATAAAATATATCTGTGACGAATGTAGTGACGCGGCCAAAACTCTGCCTGTCAGTCATCAGGACTTTTGGGCGGAGACGGGACGTGTGACCAAAGGTACAGCGTTGGCATTGAAATCCCGTGCTCTTCTTTATGCGGCGAGTTTGTTGCATAATCCCGCACAGGATGCCGATAAATGGAAAGCGGCTGCCGATGCGGCTTATGCTATCATAAAAGAGAACTGGTACAGTTTGCCGAAGACGAATGTAGATCCTCTGTATGACAAGAATGGTGGAAACGATGTATTGAAATCTCCGCAATTAATTTTTGAACGTAGAAATGGGGAAAGCTTTGATTTTGAAGCTAACAATTTGCCCATCAGTTATGAAAAGGGGAAAACAGGCAACGTGCCCACCCAGAACCTGGTGGATGCCTTCCAGATGACTAATGGAAAAGACTTTGACTGGGAACAGATTACACCGGGGCAGAATCCGTATGAAGGCAGAGACCCGAGATTCTATAAAACGGTGCTTTGCAATGGCGATACATGGATGAACTCGATCATCCAGTCTTATGAAGGAGGAAAAGACGGTGCCGGAACAACCGGAGCGACTACCACAGGTTATTATTTGAAGAAGTATATGAATGAGACTGTTTCTCTAGCTCCTTCCAATGAGAAAAAGAAACCGCACCATTTCATCATATTCCGTTATGCGGAAATTCTCCTGAACTATGCGGAAGCAATGGATGCCTGGAAAGACGCTGATTATACGGATAATGACCATCCGTTGTCTGCACGTGCGGCACTGAATCAGGTGCGTGCTGCTGCTGATATGCCTGCCATTACAACAAGCGGCAATGCGTTTACTGAAAGCGTCCGTCGTGAAAGACGAGTGGAACTTGCGTTCGAAGACCATAGGTTCTGGGATATCCGCCGTTGGAAAATCGGTGATAAAACCAAAGCTATTTATTGCATCAAGATCACTATGGAAAACGGCTTGCCTGTTTATAAGAAAGAATTGCTTGAAACACGTAACTGGGATGATAAGATGTACTTATATCCTATACCACAGACTGAATATTATAAGAATCCTAATTTAGGTCAAAATACAGGCTGGTAACTATGACTAAGCGAACCCTAAAAGTTTTTGTCTAACTTTTAGGGTTCATTTTTATGGGAAGAAGTTCTTTTCTATGTGTGGTCCCTTGTTCCAGTTTTATGCTGCAGGATCCGGGGCCTCACCGCTACCGCCTTCGTCCGGATTTTCCGGTTTATTTCCCCCTCCATTTCCGGAAGAGGTGCCGCCGTTTCCTTCCGTCTTGTAAATACTTACATTATCCAGCATATCCTTAAATTTATATCCCGGCGTAAATACAATTTTCACCCGACGAACGGTATCGGCATCTACATCTTTTTCTTCATTCTGACTTTTACAGTTCATGCCCGGACGGAAACATCCGAAATCGCCTAATTGTACAGACAATCCTTTGTTGAGATTGGTGTTCAATGTATCAATCAGTGCGTCAATCACGTGTTTCACTGCGCCTTCGGGAATCATACCGAACATGGATACTTCCTTGCATAAATCTCTGAAATTTACCGTATTGGTAATTACATTCTGTGCTACATACTTTTCAGTCTTTGTTTTGTCAAAGCCGAAAACTCTTTTCTTGACAACATACTTTAATGCCATAGTCTTTCTTCTTTTAATAGTTAGTTAATCTGTTTTATTGTTGTTTTGTGATCACGATGCAAAGATATGGTTTCCGAAATTCATGACCAAGCTGAAAAAGAATTGTGCGTTAATAAATTAGTTAATAAGTAGAATGCTGCTGTATTGGGAAATTCTATGTAAAAAAGATTTCGCAGAAAGATAGAAAAAGAGGATGCCGATCAAGATATTGGGGTATCAAGTGTGGGGAAGGCATCCTCTTCGAAGATAGAACGAAAGGACTACTTGCACAAGCAATCTTTTTCGCTTTGTTGTCTATCTTCTATATATACTGGTAAGGAGTATGATTCTGAATTATTCCGTATCTTCTTTGGTTCGCAGGCTGACTAACTCTGTCCACTTGCTTATACTTAAGTCGAACCCTCCTTTCTCCAGATGTTGGAGGGCGGTTCTAAAATGTCGTATTACTTTTTCTGTATCATTGGTTGTTTGATACTCAAGCTCTCCAAGTGCATATTCAAGACGTGCCATTTGGATGTAATCTAACAAGGTATAGTTTTCGTCAACGGATAAAGTTGAAAGATAGTTCAACAAGTCGAATGCTTTTTCTCGTTCTTCATCTGATAAGTTGGAGATGGGGCGGCGCGCGATAGGGTGCTGCATTAATAGAATAATGTTTTCTTTCAAGTCATCGTACATATCTTTGTTATGTTTGTCGCATCATTTCCCTGTGGTGCGCGGTTTAAAAAAGAGAGCGTGGGAAACTACCAACTGTACGCCAACCATAGGCTCGGCAAAGACCCTCCGCGACATAAGTGATAGTCCCACGCCCATTGGGTATATAAACAAATTATATATACAGAAGTGTGCGCGAGACCTGACATCACTTATTGCCATTCGCGGTAAATTTTTGCCGAATTTATGGTTGAATGCAATAAATAATCGTTCTCTATAAAAAAATAAAATGTTCCTCTCTACGTATGAAAGGAAACCGCTACAAAAGTAGCAATAAATATTGATAAAGCAAGTAATCTTGTTTTATAATTTCATAGATAGTTCTGATTTACTAAAAGTCAGTATAAATATGATTAATATAAAAAGAACCCTACACTGAATTATTGTTTTTTTTGTTCAGTTCAGAATTGGAATTCTAGGTAATTCTGCTAGATGATTTTAACTTAACTTTCTGTTTTCTTTGCATAAACCACCTGTTTGCCTGTTCCATAACGGATTAAGAGTCCACGTTCGATAAAAGCATTCAGTTCTTTCAAAGCACGTTTTTTGTCGTGTCCTGTCAATCGGCTATAGTCGGTGCGGGTCAGGCAGGGATATTTGTTCAGATGCTGGTTGATTATTGTCAAACATTCTTCTTCGCTGTGCCCTTTTCTGTGGTGACGAGTCATCGATTCTCCACGTTCCAGTCTCATTTGCTGGCCTACTTCTTTCTTAAACTGGCTACTTACCCGGAAATTGACATTTTTCAGTTCTATGGATTGTGCGTGTACATCTTTTTTCTTCATTACACGAGGTCCCTTCAAAGACACTGAAAAATATCCGATATCTCCCAGTTCCACAATCCATCCGTTGGCAATCAGGTCTCTCAACTCGTTTTGGAAAGACTGCATGGCGCCCGCCAGTAAACTGCGGCTTATTCCTGTGAATTTGTGTACACGGTCTAGAAATTCTTCCTGATCGACGGTTCCTTTGAATACTACGCGGGGATGAAGCGGTTGTGCGTCGCCTGTTTGTTGAATGTCAGGTGTGTCGTAAAGGTCATATTGTATACTCATATTCGTTTTTATTTAGTGTAGGCACATTGATAAATCCGTTTGCCTATCCGGATTTACTTCACTTGCTACTTTTATTTCGTTCCACTATAGTTTCTCTTTCGTCCCACTATAGTGCTCCGCAAGGGAAACTATAGTGTTCTTTGCGGAACACTATAGTGGAACGAAAAAAGATTAGGCAACAAAGGTAATCTCTTTAGGCAATAAAACTAATTATATTAGCAGGAAAGAAATAAAAACGTCGCAAATATTGTTTATTACCTTAAGTCACCCTTTCCTTTTTTAATAAATTAGCTAGAAAGTGTGGTGTTTATTGAATAAGAACCCTTATTTTTGCAGCATGTTACAATTTGAGAATCAAAAGATAAAGCAAATAGTTCGCAAGGTGCTTCCGGTAGTAACGCTGGGAGCTATGTTATATTCCTGCGCCAGTATTGGACGGCCGGACGGAGGCCCTTATGATGAGACGCCGCCCCGTTTCATCGGTAGTACTCCTGCTGCGGGCGCTCTGAATAATGAAAGGACTAAAATTTCTTTGATGTTTGATGAGTTTATTAAGCTGGAGAAAGCAACCGAAAAAGTCGTTGTTTCTCCTCCCCAGATACAGCAACCGGAAATCAAGGCTTCCGGCAAGAGAATACAAGTCAACCTACTCGACTCTTTGAAGCCTAACACGACCTATACGATTGACTTCTCGGATGCAATTGTCGACAATAATGAAGGTAACCCGCTAGGGAATTTTGCATTTACGTTTTCTACCGGTACGGAAATCGATACGATGGAAGTAGCAGGAACAATGCTCGACGCCTCTAACCTGGAACCTATTAAAGGTATGCTTGTCGGACTACATTCCAACCTGAATGATTCGGCTTTCAACAAATTGCCTTTCGACCGTGTGGCACGTACAGACAGCCGTGGACGTTTCTCCATCCGTGGTGTAGCTCCCGGCAAATATCGCATCTATGGATTGATGGATGCCGACCAAAACTTTACTTTTAATCAGAAGAGCGAGATGATCGCTTTCCATGATTCGTTGATTATCCCCCGCATGGAAGAACGTATCCGCATGGATACTGCTTGGGTGGACTCATTGACCTACGACACGATTGTTGAGAAGAAATATATGCATTATTTGCCGGATGATGTCATCCTCCGTGCCTTTAAAGAGCTTAATTATTCGCAATATCTTATCAAGTCGGAAAGACTGGTTCCTCATAAGTTCACTTTTTATTTTGCCGGTAAGGCGGACACTTTGCCAGTCTTGAAAGGCTTAAACTTCGATGAAAAGGATGCTTTTGTCATCGAAAAGAATCAGCGGAACGATACAATCCATTATTGGGTGAAAGATTCTTTGCTCTTCAAACAGGATACTCTTGCCATGAGTCTGACTTATCTTTATACAGATACTTTAAACCAATTAGTACCCCGTACAGATACGCTGAATCTTGTTTCGAAGCAGAAATATAAGAAAGAGGAGTCGGATAAGGACAAAAAGAAAAAGAAGAAAAAGAAAGGGGAAGAGGATGAACCCGAACCGACGAAATTCTTGCCGGTGAATGTTAGTGCCCCTTCGTCAATGGATGTATATGGATATATTTCTTTGAATTTTGAAGAACCGATAGCCAGCTACGACACTGCCGCCATACATCTGCGGCAAAAGGTGGATACGCTCTGGAAGGATATACCGTTTGAATTTGAGCAGGATTCCGTAAATCTGAAGAAGTTTAATGTGTATTATGATTGGGAACCGACGCTGGAATATGAATTTTCGGTGGATTCGACCGCATTTCATGGTATATACGGATTGTTTACAGACAAAATAAAACAAGGGTTCAAGGTGCGTAGTTTGGAAGAATATGCCAAAATCACGTTTGTGGTGACGGGAGCGGAACCTAATGCTTTCGTTGAACTGTTGGATGCGCAGGATAAAGTGGTACGCCGAAGAAGAGTAGAGGAAGGAGGTTATGCCGACTTTTATTACTTAAATCCCGGTAAGTACTCCGCCCGGTTGATTAACGACCGGAATGGAAACGGTGAATGGGATACCGGCAATTTTGAAAAAGGGGTGCAGCCCGAAGAGGTGTATTATTATAATCAGATTTTAGAGCCGAAAGCCAACTGGGATCTAGAACAAAGTTGGGATATTCATGCAGTTCCGCTGGATAAGCAAAAGCTGGATGAACTTAAAAAACAAAAACCAGATGAAGACAAGAAGAAAAAGGATCGGGAACGAAATAGTCAGAACCGCCGTCGTTAGCGTTCGACGCAATTTTATTATCGGATTAGTGGCCTTACTGATGGGAGCTTTCGCCCTCCCAGCCAGTGCTCAATGTGAAGCGAAGAATGATGCGTTTCAATCCGGCGAACACGTAATGTATGATTTATATTTTAACTGGAAGTTTGTCTGGGTGAAAGCCGGACTTGCCAGTCTGACGACGAATGCTACTACTTATCATTCACAACCTGCCTACCGGATCAATCTGCTTGCTTTGGGCAGTAAACGGGCAGACTTCTTTTTCAAGATGCGCGATACGCTGACTTGTGTGATCGGTGAAAAACTGGAACCGCGCTATTTCCGCAAAGGTGCTGAAGAGGGAAAACGTTACACGGTTGATGAGGCTTGGTTTTCTTATAAGGACGGTCTTTGCCTCGTAAACCAGAAACGTACTTATCGGGATGGAGCGTTTGATGAATCTGAAGCTAGCGATAGCCGTTGTATATACGATATGTTAAGCATCTTGGCGCAGGCACGTTCTTACGACCCTGCAGATTATAAGGTGGGAGACAAAATCAAGTTCCCGATGGCTACGGGCCGTAAAGTGGAAGAGCAAACGCTTATCTACCGTGGAAAAGAAAATGTGAAAGCGGAGAATGGAGTTACTTACCGTTGCCTGATCTTCTCATTGGTAGAATATGATAAGAAAGGAAAAGAAAAGGAGGTGATTACTTTCTTCGTGACGGACGACTTGAACCATCTTCCTGTCCGTCTGGATTTATTCCTGAACTTCGGTTCGGCAAAAGCATTCCTGAATAATGTGACGGGTAACCGGCATCCGCTGACTTCTATCGTTAAATAGATATAGAGAAAAAACGAAGGCATATCAGAAGTAAATGGCCCTGCCAACCTGTTATTTTTTAGACGCGGATAACGCGGATGACACGGATTTATTATCTTTTTATCCGTATCATCCGCGTTATCTGTTTCTAAAAGGTATACTTTTAAAAGTGTTGATGCGCTTTCCTGTTTTATTCCTGAACTTCGAAAGGCACTTTCTGATCCTTTCGGAATACGCTAGATTCAAAAGTTGCAATCAACTCTCCGTCTTGGTTTGTTATATCTACCTGATAGCAACCTGTACTTCGACCGATATAGCGTTCGCGTGCTTCGGCAAAGAGAGTATCTCCGGGGCCGCTGGCACGCAGAAAAGTAATAGTGGACGAGAGAGAGAAAGCTAGTGTGCCGTGCGAGTTGGCAGCTGCGGCAAGCGCAAGGTCTGCCAGCGTAAAGATCGCTCCTCCTTGTGTGCGGGCACCTGCGTTAAGATGTTCGGGTTTTATTTCTAATTTGGCTTTACTGTAACCTTTGCGTACTTCCAGCAGTACTACTCCTGCATTTTCGGCAAACAGATCGTTCTTAAAAAACTCTTGTGCGGTCATGATATTATTTTTGAAGATTCTTTAATCGTTTCTTATTTTTTCAATGAATGGATATATACCTTATCTTTTTCAATTGAGTAGCTAAATTTATTTGTTTCAGACATAATATCCAATATTTTCTCTAAATTATTTGTTTCTATAATAAAACTTCCATGGAAAATCAAATTCTTGAGTTGCTCTGACTCAAATGCGAATGTCACATCAAACTGGCGCTCCAACTCTTTAGAAATGATCGACATAGGAACTTCATCCCAGAATACTTTGCAGTTGATCCACTGTTCAGCATAGTCAGCACTCTCGGTCAGCTTATAAGTTTGGTCAAGCTTATTAACTGTCATCGTTTGATTAGGCTTCATTATAAACTCTTGGTTGATGCACAATAAGACAATGGAACCTTCTAGGAGTGATACCTTTATATAATTCTCATCACCATAATTTTTAACGTTAAACTTAGTACCCAGTACCTTGATCTGTGCGGAGTCTGTTTGTATAACAAATGGATGCTCTCCATGCTCTACCTCAAAATACCCTTCGCCTTCCAGCCGGACATTGCGATTCTTTCGACTAAAACTCTCGGAGTAAGAAAGCTTGGAATCTGCGTTTAACCACACTATAGAACCGTCAGGAAGCTTCATTTTTAATTTCGATTTTCTTGGAGCGTATACTTCGGAAATCAAAGAATCATCAGGTGTTGTAAAATTATAAATTATAAAAGGAGTGGTAAACAGTAATATAATGATTGCCGCTGCGTAACCTGCATACTTCACAAATAAGGCTCTTCTCATCTTTCCTGCCGGAGCACTCTTATGTTTGCGGATTCGTTTCGCAAATCTGTTATAGGCTTGTTCTTCGTGTACAGATACATTTTTATACTCGGCAGACAGAAGCCAGATTCGTTTCTGCTGTTCAAAATATTTCTGATTCTCCGGATCGGAGTATATCCATTCGTTCAACTTATGCAAGTCCTCTTTGGTGATACTTCCCGAGAGGAAATCATATATCAGTCTGTCAAATTCTTCTTTCATACCATCTTAAACTTAATATCTATTGAAAATCATATACCTGCGCTATCATCAGGACAGTTTGTCAATAGAAGAAGTATAGTGAATTACTTTGCTTTTTAATATTAATTAAATATATTCGTAATAAACATTACAATCAGGGCAAGATAAGATCTTGCTGCTTCCTTCAGTTTATCCAGTGCACTTCGCATGTGATATTTCACTGTATGAATAGTGATTCCCATGATTTCGGCAATTTCTTCTTGTCTTTTGTTCTCAAAACGACTCAATAAAAATACCTTCCGGGTTTCCGGAGATAAGCCGTCAATCGTCTTCTGGATAATAGAATGTAGCTCTTTACCCTCTAAATGCTCAACCGGATTTTCGCCCAAGGACCATAAATCGCTGTAAATGACCAGGTCTTCTGACGAGCAGGCCGTTTCCCTTCTCACATATTCAAGCTGAAGATAATTGATACACTTATTGGCTACACTTCTGAAAAGGTAGTTCTTCAATGAGGTGTTAATTGTTATTTTAGAGCGGTTTTCCCATAGACTATACACCAAATCTTCTACTATAGATTCTGATAGATAAGAGTCTGTCAAATACCCTCTCGCTATCCGGCAAAGATCTGTATAGTAAGTTTTATAGATGTATCGGAATGCCTCCTCTTTACCCGATTTCAGGGCCTCGATAATCTCTGTTTCCAGGTTTTTTTCCATTATGTCTTTCAGAAATCGTATATTTGATTTATTAGTTAATATATTAAGGTGAATACTCACAGGTTCTGTTTCTCCGATGGATAATTCGGGGGCAAGGTATTGAAAAAATGTAAGATGACCAAACTCACTAATAAAAAGATGAGTTGAAGGGCTGAACGAATAAAAAAATCATTTCTCACTATACTTTTTATTAATCTGGCTGTCATATTAATGAATAGGCCAATAAAGCATATTTTAACCTGAATCTCTATGAATGGTAAAAAGAAGGATTGTAAAAGAGCATAGCGCGACACTCTTTTTTAAGTTATAAGGTATACAAACAGCTGTTTTAGTTTAGTCATGCAGGATAAAGATTGTTTTCAGGAATAACAGAAAATAAGCTATTTCTTATTTAAATAATATTGTATGAAGAAACTACATTTTCTATTAAGCACATTCCTTGTGTTTATATTCACGTCATGCGGAGAAGATGAACTGAAAGGTGTTGTCTTATCCGAAGATCCGGGGTACGTAAAAGAACCATTGGTAGCCATACAGGCAGAAGATGGCACAGGGAACTGGATAAATGGTCTTATTGACCAGAACAGTAGGGTCATAGCCTTAGATTTTCGCATTTTGGACGACCAAAGTGCGGTGAATGTGAAACTCAAACTGGCGGATGAATGGGCAAAGCCCATTGATCCGCTTACTACTGATGCTGTACTGGACTTGAGCAGCGGTATCACCCGTATTAAAGTGAATGATGGAGCAGATGATATCGAATATACCATTTTCAGCACTTCTACTCAGCTACTTCGAGGCGTAACGGCTACTTGTAACACAGAGCAGGTTAGTGCTAACTTTATTAATGGCATCGCTTCGTTACGTTTCAAACAAAACACTGCATTTGCAAACGTTGTGTTGATGCCGACTTTGGCAGATAACGCAGAAATCATCTCTACGGATCCCGTCAGTCAAAAGGATGAAAACGGAAACCTGATTGTTGACCTAAGTAGCACACTTACTATTACTGTAAAAGACAATACGAACAACATGACTAAAAAATATCAGTTGAGTGCTGTAAATGGAATTATTGACGCAGGGGTAAACTGGAAAAATATTACTGCTGATCTAAAAAGCCAACACAGTAGTATTTGTATTCCTGATTTCATGATTGTCTATGAAAATAAAAACTTGCATGGAAGGAGCGGTAATACGGGATGGTTGATAACTATTCCTGCCGGTAGAATAAATATGAAGGTTAGCTGGGATATGAATAAAGACAATGTAACATGGGCTGAACCCACTGCTCAACATCGTACAACAGCTATCATGAATGATAATATGGATTATTCATTGTTTGTTCCGGGATTGTCCGGGCAATTCTGGGTACCGATATTTTATAGCCTCGGGTGGAATGATAGTGGGCTGCTATCCGCACCGCGTCTCGGATATAACCTATCTACTTCTTTGAAGTATTGTCCGGGAACTCTGGGAATTACAGCTGATGGAAAAGCGGAGATTTCGTATGCAGAAGTGATAGATAATAACTTGTATAAGTTTACCAGCGGCGGAGCCGGCAAACAAGCTGCCAATGGAGTACAGTGGTCCCCAACCAGTGCTGTCAGTGGATATTCCTATCCGTTGCAAAAAGGGCAGATCATGATTGCCGGAGAAAATGCAGAACTTTACAAGACATTTGCTACTAATGAAGGAAGAAATACTTCGACCCGTAACAGAGGAATGGATGGAGCATTGTCAGGAAGTAATTCATGGGCTGCTAATCCGGTAAGCATTTGGACTTTTGATGGCAAGCCTGTAGGACGCCGGGCTGTCGGTATCACGGAAGAAGGAGACTTGGTCATTTTTGTAAGTAATCGTTTTACGAATTCTTATAACTCGGTAAAAGCAGCTTGGAATGTCTTTAGTGATGGCTCTTCTTTACGGGAAGTTGCTGTGGCATTGCAGGAAGTGGGTTGTACGGATGCCATTGTGTTTGGTGAGAACTATCATAGTCCTGTTGTTATTCGGGATGATAGTAGAGGGGTGCCTTTAGGAAAGGTAGCCGGTAGATACGACTGGGAAACGAACGGCAATGTTAAAAATGCGGATAATGAGGCTAGTTCGCAATCCTGGATAATGTTTAAATAAGAATATTGTAAAACAATGAGTTAGTAACAAAAGATATACACATAAAAACTTAAATCAATGAGTAAAATCATCAAATGCATGTTCTTCGTGCTATTAGCTGCAGTTCTTCCACTGTCGGTTCATGCACAACAGGTGACCTTACATTTGCAGGACGTAACGGTGCGCAAAGCGTTCCGGGAGTTGGAGGTCAAAGGAAATGTATCCTTAGTATATGAGAAAAATGATGTGGACCTGACCCGTAAGGTAACTGTAAAGGTAGATAATCAACCGATAAGCAAGGCACTGGATCAGATTCTGAAAGGGCAGGAGTTGATTTATAAAATAAACAGATAGCTAAAAAGTAAATTTGAGAAAAGCGTAGCGATTCAACTGAAAGAGTGGTCGTTACGCTTTTGCTTTTGAT
>NZ_CP083673.1:3313538-3418963 GCF_025914115.1 Bacteroides sp. DH3716P
TTAGCAAATGATAATATGTTAATAACCAACAATATAGTAAGGAAATTACAAACGAGAATATAGTAAAAAATATAATGCGTCTGCCCTGTCTTCTACCGGCATCTATATCGTTCCACTCCAGTGGACAGGCCTGTGCACTAGAGTAGAAAGAACCGTCCACTAGAGTGGAACGATCTGTTCACTCGAGTGCAATGATACAGATAGTAGCAGGAAGTGAGTAAGGGAAAACAGTAAGATATAAGGTGAATGATACACAGGAAAGCAGTAAACAATAGGAAGTTGATTAATAAACGACATAGGGAAAGGAATAATCGTAAGTCCGGCGAGAGTCCGGGAAAAGCTGCAGCCATCATGTATGAGAAATGAGCAAAACAAATAAGAAGGAGTATGAGAATAAGATGAGAAATGATTTGAAACCTATGAGAAATGCATCTTTTTTAGGGGTAAATGATGGAAATACTATGAGAAATGCCATTTCACAGTTCATTTCTCATAGTATTATATCATTGATTTACAAACTATTATCATATCATTTATGAGAACATGAGAAATGAATATGAAAAAACATTTGCAGAAGCTGAATTCAGCGGAGACTGCTGAATTCAAATTGTAAATACGACACCTCCTTATGAATCAGGCTGAATTTATCCGGGTAAAATTTGCTCTATTTCTTTCAACTCGTCTGCCGTGAACTCCAAATGTTCCAGCGCTTTCAAATTGTCGGCTAACTGATTCACAGAACTTGCACCTACAATCACTGATGTCATTCTTTCGTCTTTCAGCACCCATGCCAAAGCCATTTCAGCCAGCGTTTGCCCACGGCGGCGGGCTATTTCATTTAATTGACGGGCAGCTTCTACCTTTTCATGCGTCACTTGAGATTGTTGAAGAAAACCCGAAGAACGGGCAGCACGGGAACCTTCCGGAATGCCGTTCAGATATTTATCGGTCAATAATCCTTGTGCCAAAGGAGAGAAAGCTATGAAGCCGGAACCGTACTCCGCTGCTAAAGGAAGTGATTCAGCCTCAACCGCACGATCGAACATACTATATCGATATTGGCTGATAAGACAGGGAACACCGGCTTTTGCCATCATCTCATAGGCAACACGGGCTTGTTCGGGAGGATATTTAGAAATTCCGATATACAATGCTTTACCTTGCTTCACAATATCAATCAATGTCTGAATGGTTTCTTCAACTGGAGTGACTCCGTCATAACGATGACTATAAAAGATATCAAAATACTCCAAACCTGTCCGGCAGAGACTTTGGTCAATGCTCGCCATCAGATTTTTTCGAGAGCTATTTCCGCCATAAGGACCTGCCCACATGTCATGACCGGCCTTGGAAGAGATAATCATTTCATCCCGGTAGCCTTGAAAGTTCTCTTTCAAGATTCGTCCGAAATTTACTTCGGCACTTCCGGGAGCAGGACCGTAATTATTTGCCAAGTCAAAATGAGTAACACCGTGATCGAAAGCATACTTAATCATGTCGGTTGCTACATTGAAATTGTCCACACTACCGAAATTATGCCACAATCCCAAAGAGATTAGAGGTAACTGCAAGCCACTCTTGCCACAATATGTATAAGGCATCTGTTCGTAACGATCGGCTGCCGGCTGATAACTGAAAGAGTTTTCCATAAAGCAGAATGTTTATATTTTCCTTTCACAAAGAAAGGAAAAATATTCCAATTACGGCTTCAACCGGATATTAAAAAGAAGGCGGATCAGAACTGGAAATAGATAAACGGCTGAATCTCCGAACTCTTCATCTGAATAACAAGGTAAATCAAAGCTATCATCAACACTGCTTTTCCTACGAACGGTAGACGGATCACTCCCCGGCAAGCTGCATTTTCCCAGCTATCGGGAGCAAAATGAAGCAGGAAGCCGAACAACATTAATGCGAATACTTTCCAATATCCTTCAAGTAACTGTGGGAACAGTTGCGGACGGAAAGTAGTGAATATCTGTCCCAGCATATCCATTGAGTTCTGAAAATCGGCATTACGGAAGAAAATCCAGCAGAAGCAGACAAAATGGAAAGTAATAACCACTCCGAATACACGCCGCCAACCATGACTTTGTTCTCCTTTCTTACGCCCGGTGATGGTCATCCACATTTTATGCAATGCTAAAGCAACTCCGTGGAAGGTTCCCCAAAGAACGAAGTTCCAAGATGCGCCATGCCATAATCCACCCAGAAACATGGTAATGATAAGATTCAGATATTGCCGGAACTTACCTTTTCGGTTTCCTCCTAAAGAAATATACAGATAATCCCGCAGCCAACTGGACAAAGAGATGTGCCAACGACGCCAGAATTCGGTAATGGAGGCAGACTTATAAGGAGAATTAAAGTTGAGATTAAAATGAAAGCCCAACAATAAAGCGATACCGATAGCCATGTCACTATATCCGGAAAAGTCGCAGTAAATCTGTAAAGCATAACCATACACTCCCATCAGATTCTCAACACCCGAATAGAGAGTAGGATTATCAAAAATACGTTCTACAAAGTTGATGCTGATATAGTCGGAGATAATGGCTTTCTTGAAAAGACCGGATACGATCAGGAAGATTCCGCGGCCGAACATCTCCTGCGAAACAAAGAGAGGTTTCCGGATTTGCGGGATAAAATCGCGGGCACGCACGATAGGTCCTGCCACCAACTGGGGGAAGAAAGATACGTAGAAAGCATAGTCCAAAAGATTCGTCAATGGCTTTATGTCCCTCCGGTAAACGTCGATGGTGTAGCTTAGCGACTGGAAAGTAAAGAAAGAGATACCGACCGGCAGGAATATATCAAGGGCGGTAAACTCTCCTCCCATCAATGACGCTATCACTCCACCCAGGAAATTGGTATATTTGAAATAGACAAGAAGTCCCAGATTGATACTCAGACTCAAAACTACTAATCCTTTACGTTTCCAATACCCTTCTGCACGATCCATTAGCTGTGCAAGAAAGAAGTCGGCAACGGTGACTATAGCAAGCAGAAAGAAGTATGTGCCACTACTCTTGTAGTAGAAATAATAGGAAAAAAGGGTGACAAACAAGATACGGGCAGTGTATTTACGTTGTAACAACACATACACTACCATGAAAGCAGCGAACAGCCAAAGGAAGATACCGCTGCTGAATATCATCGGGGCTTGCGGATCGTAGGTAAGTACCTCTTTTAGTCTACTGAAATCTATATCAATGGGAAACATAGTCATTATATGCTTGTATAAGTGCTTGGTATAATAAATTTCCTTGCAGGATGTATCCTTCAGGTAAATAATGTACATGATCGGGACGCATCAGGTTTGCCTCCGTCCAGTTGGTGCAGGCACGACGCTTCCCTCCGACTACATCATACATATCCCACACGAGCAGGCGATGGTCTTTGGCATAACGGCGGATAGTTTCCGCTGCTGTTGCCGTACGGGGATTGATGGCATACGTGCGTCTACGCCTCCGTTGCCGGAAACTTTCATAGGAACCGGGAGGGGTAGTCAGAAGAATGGGGATGTTAGGAAGACTGTCGCGCAACAGTTTCACAAGTTCATCCATCTGATTGTAGTGCACATTTATATTATAACGCCGGTTATGGCTTTCATTGGTTCCGAAAGAGAGAATCAGCAATTCGGGTTTCAAGGCAGCGATTTCGGTAATACGATCCGGATGGGTAAATGTTAGGCAAGTAGCTCCGTTGACGCCTTTATCAATATAAGAAATGGCACCAAAGGTTTCTGCCAAACGGGCACCGGTGGTTTGGGGATAGATATGTCCACGCACGTGGCTATCGCCAATATGAACGATGCGGAGTGTATCTTCGGAGAGTCCGGCACGTACCTGGCGGAGATGTTCAAAGACGGGAGCCAGCAGAGCAATGCTGTCAATAATCTCATTCCGTCCGGTTTCGCGAAAAGCAGCAGGGAAGGCTACTTGTACGTTGATCGTATCATTCGCCCAGTTCATTTCCCGTAAAGGCTTTATCCGCTTTGCAGTCTTTCCCAATGGAGAGCATACAGGCATACGGTCTTGCGCGATTGTTTCTGTAAGAAAACAAGGGACACTCAACATACCGGCGAGAATGAGAATAAAGATGGACAGCAGGTTACTCTTTCTCATAAGCACGCCTCCTGTCGTATTGTTCCTTACCATAGATCATGGTTTCATAAAGCAATCCAGCCAAATGCTTACCGCCACGGAAGTTTATATGCGTATAATCGTAGTTTGCCATAGAGGGTTTGGCATGGACGAGTTTTGCCATACTGCCTTCTCCGCCCATTGCTTCAAACATATTCCAGAATGCAATACCGCTTTCAGCAGCAATGTTCTGCTGATAACGAATCAGATTCTTAACACCGGGCATGGTACGGAGTTCGCCGTTTTCGTTCTTATAATCACGGTCGCCAACGCTCAATAACAGAATTCCGGCTTGTGGGAAACATTCTTTCAGATGCTCGATAGCTGTAATCAATCCTTTCTGGTAATTATCATAATTGCGTCCCCGTTCGGTAGCTACATTCAATCCATATTCGAGGATAATCAGGTCGTAAGGACGCTGGCGGTTAAACTGCTTCAACGTTTGTACCGGAATACCGCGCAGGGAAAGACCGGAACTGCCACGCAACGAGAAGTTATCGAGAATGATTCCTTTCTTTCCATCCATTGCCAAGCCATAGAACAGGGCAGAGTCCGCACGATCTACTGTCCAACGGATAGAACCGATGCGTCCGTCCACCTGAACTTGTTGTAATCCATCAGAAGGGCCTAAAGAGTAATTCTTGCTTTCTCCTTTGTTCACACGGGCAGAAAGAAGAACGGAATCTTTATTATAGAAGAAGATAGAAGCACGTTGGCAAGTATCGAGCAGGGAGGCGTATTTATTTTGTCCGCGTAGTTCTACATAAGCTCCGTTCCGGGGGACAAAATAGTGTCCGGAAATGCCTTGTTTCTTCTTATCGAAATAGATACTGTCTGTTACTGCATGGCTGGACCATCCGCCAAATGTATGCCGTACCGTAGGACGGTAACCGCTTGTCATGGAAGTGATGGTAACAAAACCTACACCACAACCGCCGAATTGTTTCTGAAGCATTTCGCGCAAGTCGGCTGTAAATATATCCGCTTCGATAAAAGAGTCTCCGAATACGGCAATGCGTACCTGTTTGTCATCAGAGTCATCTGAATCACTGGAAGAGATACGATTGAGTGCTTCATAAAAAGGAGCCATCCCCCGGAGGGTGGAATCACTGTAATCTTCAATGCAAGTCATACCTGCACGACAAGTATCTACAAAGACCGGCTTTACAACTGGAGGCAAAGGGATACTGTCCGAATCAGCTGTGGCAATCTCCGATTCCGGATAACGAAGGTCGCTCAAAAGGTCTACACGCCTCATCGTGTGCCCGTCAATGGTCAGTACCGGAAGCCAATGAAGCCCGAGTAAGGCTGCAAATACAATCAGTACGAACCACAACGAATATTTCAAATAATTCTTTATTATCTCCATAATGTTTCTAAAATCCCAAACGACCGCAAAGATAGACAAAAGCCACAAAAAGAAAGGAGAATCTACATTATTTATTAGATTCTCCTTTCCTTTTTATCTATCTACCGGATCACATTTAAATGGTCCGTTCAATGTTCCACACAAATGCACGCAAACCTAATTGTTCCGTCTGCAAATCCATTTTATGCAAGGTGTCGAGCAATGAATCGACTTTGTTATCTTCTACCACTGTCAGGATAGCCGAGCACATACTTGGCCAGGCATGGCTTCCGAAATGCGGATCGCCTGTTTTCGAACCACGTCCCTGTACTTTTTCAAGGTATGTAAAGCCACGACAACCCAAACGGTCGAGCAACGCCATGATTCGTTCGTAATAAGCCTGGTCGAATGTTATCAATACTGATTTCATATTTCTTTTCTGTTATTTCTTAATAATGTTATCTTTATTCGCCTGGAAATAAACGTCCAATTCACGTTGACGGCGGAGTTTACGACGACGGTTCTTGATACCAGTTCCCGCGAATACACAATATAGAGTAGGAATCAAAATCAATGTCAAAACAGTAGATATCGTCAAACCACCGATTACGGCAATTGCCATCGGACTCCACATTTCCGAACCTTGACCGCCACCGATAGCCATCGGAATCATACCGAGAACGGTAGTAGCGGTGGTCATCAGTACCGGACGAAGACGGCTCTTACCTGCTGTTACCACAGAGTTCAAAACAGCCAATCCACGTTCTCGACAAAGGGTAATGTAGTCAATAAGCACAATACCGTTCTTCACCACAATACCAATCAACATGATACCTCCCAATAAACTCATGACACTCAATGTGCTGTTCGTAAAGAATAGTGCCATCAAGACACCACTAAACGCAAACGGCAGGGAGAACATGATGATAAACGGATAAGTCAGTGACTCGAACTGCGCTGCCATCACGATAAATACCAGAACAACAATCAGGATGGCAAGTGTTCCCAAATCGCGGAATGAATCCTGCTGATCTTCGTACGAACCGGAAATCTGGATGGTGACTTCTCCCGGAAGATCCATTTTATCTATCACCTTATTTCCGGCAGCCACTACGTCGCCCAGCGGAGCTCCGGAGATTACAGCGGAAACGGTCACGATACGTTCGCGGTCTTTACGTTCGATGGTAGGAGGTGCAAAACGTTCGACTACCTTTCCGACGTCTTTCACACGAACGGATTGTCCCTGTGCATTGTAAATGAGGATATTTTCGAGACTCTCCAGGCTTGTACGGTATTCAGGTGCGTAACGCACTTTGATATCATATTCATCTCCGTCCTCACGATATTTAGATGCTACCGCACCATTGACACGGTTACGCAGATAGTTACCAGCAGTTGAAAGATTCAAGCCATGCATCGCCAGTTTTTCACGGTCGAAGTCTACCTGGTATTCCGGTTGGTAGTCACTACGGCTGATATTTACCTCGGTCACGCCTTTTACTTTCAATAATTCACGTTTCAGACGGGCTGCTACGCTATCGGTTACTGTCATATCGTATCCGTAAACCTCAAAGTCGGCACTTGCCTGCGCGGACATACCCGTGTTACTACCTCCGAGGATTACCTGTGCTTTACTGAATTCCGGATAGGCTTTCAAATCTTCACGCATCTCATCACAGACTGCTTCCAAAGTGATGTCACGATCACCCGGGTCTACCAAACTGATGTTGAACGAGATTATATGTGAGCCATTGTCCTGCATGGATGCCCAAGTGTTGTCAGAATCAGCCTGACCGACTGTATAGTTACAGACTTTCATTATGTCTTTATACTTCGTCAGCCATTGGTTGGTTAACTTCTGAGATAATTCCTGCGCTATCTCTTTTCGTGTACCGATTGGAAGTTCCAACTGTACGGCAATACGGGCATTATCCTGTGCCGGGAAGAACTCCGTACCGATGCCCTTTGCACACAGCAAACTGACAACGAAGAAAGCAATACATCCCACAATCACAATCGGACGATGACGTACAGCCCAGTTCAACATCTTCGCATACCAAGTATCAAGTCCGTCGAGCGCTTTCTCAATCGGAGTAAAGAAGAGCTTGAACATTTTCGATGGTTTCTTCTGCAAGCGAAGTAACTGAGAACAGAGCATCGGAGTCAAAGATAGTGCGGCGACCGTAGAAATAAACATGATGGCACACATCATCCAACCCAACTGTTTGAAAAGCACACCGGACATACCGCTTACCATCGTCAACGGGAAGAACACGGCAATCATGGTCAACGTAGAAGCAATTACAGAGATTGCCACCTCATTTGTTCCGTGCACGGCTGCCTGTTTCGGATCGGAGCCACGCTCGATATGGGTCGTTACGTTTTCAAGTACCACAATCGCATCATCCACCACCATACCGATAGCAATAGAAAGTGACGAAAGCGAAATAATATTAATCGTATTTCCACTAATCGCCAAGTAAATGAACGAAGCAATCAACGAAAGCGGAATAGTGATACAGATAATCAGCGTCGCACGCCAACGTCCCAGGAAGAGGAACACGACGATGACAACAAAGAGCAAGGCATAAACAACGGTTTCCGTCAAACTGTCGATGGTGTTCAAAATGTTGTCCGAGGTATCGACAATGACACCAATCTTCACGTCGCTCGGCAGGTTCTTTTGAAGCCTCGGCAGCGCGTCGGCCACTTTCTTGGAGATTTCTACCGAATTGGCTCCCGACTGTTTCTGAACTACAATCATAGCACCTTGCACACCATTATTATAGGTTTCCTGTGCACGTTCTTCCACGGTATCGACAATACGGGCTACATCACGCAAAAAGACATTCGCCCCATTGTGTGTACCCACCACTACATCTGCCAACTGACGGGAATCATCAAACTCACCTTCTACACGCAGTGCATAGGTTTCGCTACCAATATCGAAGTTACCACCGGGAATGTTCTTATTCTCGGCTCCGATAATGGAGCTGATTGTTTCAATAGTCAGGTGATAGGCTTCCAGTTTGTTGGGGTCGCAATATACCTGAATCTCACGTTGCGGTGCACCACTGATGGAGACGGTTCCGACTCCCGGAATACGTGCCAGCGGATTTACCACACGGTCGTCCAATATCTTATAAAGCGCTGACTGACTCTCATTGGCCTGTACGGAAAGCAACACGATCGGAATCATGTCCGTACTAAATTTGAAGATGATCGGATTCTCGACATCATCGGGAAGCTGTGAGCTTACCATGTCGAGTTTATCGCGCACATCATTGGTGAGAACGTCAATATCGTTACCAAACTCGAACTCCAATGTAATTAATGACATATTCTCGGAAGAACGGGAGGTGATATGTTTCAGGTTGCTCACCGCATTCAACGTATTTTCGAGCGGGCGAGTCACATTATTTTCTATATCCGAAGCACTTGCTCCGGGATAAGCGGTCATTACCATGATTGTATTCGTGTCAATGTCCGGATACAAGTCGATAGGTAACTTGGACAAAGAGAAAAGACCAAAAATCACCACTGCCAGAAAGCAGAGGGAGGTCATAATCGGTTTCTTAACCGCACCTTCGTATAAACTCATGTTGTTTTATTTAAAAGCCTCTCCCCACTCCTCTCCCAAGAAGAGGAAGCCGGAAGATCGTTTTGAAATCAGGTTAATTAATAAAAGCATTGGGAGAAAGGTACTGTACATCTCTCATTTGGAAGAAAGTTGGGAAGAGGCTTCCACCTCTACTTCCATACCGTTCACCAAACGTGACTGTCCGGCAACTACAACCTGTGAGTTATCGGGCACACCGGATTTCAACTCGTACTCCGTACCCATGCGTCTACCCAGTTCAACCTTATTATAAGATACTTTACCATCTTTATAAACGAATACATAACGGTCGCCGGAACCTGCCTGCTTAACGATAGCCAAATCAGGAACAACTACGTTTTCTGCTGTACCGAAGTTCAATGTCGCACGGGCAAACATTCCCGGACGCACACGCTGGTCTTTATTATCCAGTCTGATCTCCACCTGGAATGTACGGGTAGTAGCATCTATGGTAGGGTAAATCAGGTTGATGGTTCCTGTAAAGACTTCATCACCATATACATCGAGTTTCACGTCGACAGGAGTACCTTTTTTCACTTTCGTGAAGTAGGTTTCAGACACGTTAATCAGGAGTTTCACGGGAGTGATCTGTTCTACTACCAGAACCGGTTCTCCACCACTGTACATATCGCCATTATCATAGTTGCGCGCAGTGACTACACCATTGATAGGGCTTTGCAAAGAGGTATTCTCCAGCAGATTCTTATAAGCGGTTTTCTTCACATCGAGTTGCATCTTCGAAGCATCCCACTCTGATTTGGACGCACCGCCCACTTTATATAATTCGTCGATACGGTTGAATTCTATTTCCTGATTATCTAGTTGCAGCTTCGTCTGTTTCAGGTTGGCTGCATCCATCTGCACAAGTTTCTGTCCTTTGGATACGCGGTCGCCCACTTCTACGAAAATCTGATCGATACGTACGGGAGACGAAGGCGCAATATTATTCTTTACTTCGGCTTCCACCGTTGCTGTGTAATCCTGTATTTGATCTACGGGGCGGGCTTTTACGTCTGCCAGCTTCACAATAGGCTTTGCGTCCACATGTTCCGCAGCAGCTTTGTCTTTTCCACCTGTACATGAGCCCATAAACACAGTTAACAGCAGGGCTACCAATTGGATACTTCTTTTCATATTCCTTACTTGTAATTTTTTAGTTGTCTATCTTTATTCTTTTCCCAGAACCTGATCGAGGTCTGCCTTAGCAACCAGGTAATCGTATATGGACTGATTGTAGGTGAGTTGCGCCTGTGTCAGTGACACTTGGGAACTGTTCAGTTCGAGCACCGTGCCCTTACCTACATCATAACGTTTTTCGGCAATCACCACCGCTTTCTTTGCCTGCATCACATTTTCCTTGTTGCTGACTACCTGCTCTGTGCTAGCACTCATATTATTGCGACAACTGACAATCTGCATATTCAACTGTCTTTCCGTATCGATACGATTCCAATCGAGCTGGCGCATCTGGATACGGGCAGATTTCACTTTCGTAAAATTGCTTGCCTTATATAAAGGTATGCTGATATTGAACATCAGGCTGGAACTGTTGCTCCAGTTATAATCGAAGAAATTGATATTCGGATTATACAATGACTGATATTGATAGGAGAAGCTCATGGAAAGAGTCGGCATAAAGTTCGTCTTTAAAGACTTTACATTCTTTTCGAGCAACTTCATGTTCAAGTCCAACTGCTTCATGGTGGTATTGTTGTTCAGATTCACATTCTCTTCTTTCAACTGATTGGCAAACATGGTCGTCTCATAGTTGGTCAGATTATCATTAATCTTTATCTCCACATCGGCAGTGATGCCCATCAGAACTTTTAACTGTAATTTAGCCAAAGTCACCGCATTGGCTGCCGCAATCAGGTTCGGCTTAATGCTGCGCATCTGTACTTCCGCACTGATCTTGTCATATTCGCTCACAGTTCCCTGCTGATATTTGGCATTCACTACATTGTAATTATCTTCTGCCAGTTTATAGCTGCCTTGAAGCACTTCATAGCTATCCTGTGCAAGCATTAACTGATAATAAGCCTTGCTTACCTGATTCACCAGATCCAGTTTGGAAGCACGTGACTTCTCTACTGCCAGTTCAATATCCGTCTTTGTCATCGACATAGCACGGTAAACACCCGGCACAAAGAGTGGCAGGTTAATACTCAACCCGGCATTGGCGGTGTTCGAACCGTCTTGCCCCATCTTGAACGACATATCGTTCAATTTCATTTCAGCCGCTTTAATTGTATGGTCTAAGGAACCGGCAATGCTGGCCTCCGGCAACAGACTTTGCCAGGCTTCCTTGCTGGCAACTCTCTTTAAGGCGATTTCTTCCGCTGCCACTTTCATTGTCGGATTCTCATCCAATGCAATTTCCAAGGCTTTGTCTAAGGTTAAGGTTAGGGTATTCTTCTCCGTCTGCGTGTCCTGCGCCTTTGCAAAACCAAATGCACAGAATGCCACAGCTACCAGAAGGATCTTCCGACCTGTCAATCTTTTCATCTTGTTCATAAACTGAATTTCTAATTTAATCTTAATTGTTTGTCAATAGAACCTCACTTTTACTCTAGTCTTCGATGCGGTTCTTGCGATATTCTTGTATAAAGTCTTCCAGTACCCTTGCTCCTTTTTCGGTGGAGATACCGCGTATATAAGTAAACATGATGGATTCGTACACTTCAATGAAAGGGTATTCATTACAGATGTCCGTATTCAAAAGCACATCAAATTGCTCACGTACCAGCAAATTGACAATAGCGAAGTTTACATCCGAACGAAAGATGCCCTGCTCTACTCCTGTTTTGAAGAAGGACATGGTTTTCATCGAATCGCTGTCCTGCCGATTCTTCATCATCTCATATACTTTGGGATATTTCTTAATGTCTTCAAAAAAGCGTTTGTTCGTCTGATGAAACATCTCAATGCTTTTCTGAAAGACTGCAAGTATCACTTCCAACACATTGTGCGACTGTTCAAAGACTTTCTGCAAATACTTGTCTCTGTCTGCCTGTGCCTTCAGTATGCATTCTTTCAACAACGATTCTTTATCCGAAAAGACTTCGTAGAGCGTACGTTTGGAAATTCCTAATGCTGCTGCAATGTCATCCATTGTAATACTCTTGATGCCTTTTGAAGTAAAAGCTTCTGTTGCCGCCGTTATGATCCGTTCTCTTAACTCTACCCGTTGGGAAGCGTCCTTTCCATGCTCTGTCATCATCCGTTTTTCTATTTTATTAAAATGCAGTTTTCGTTTTCTCTTCATTTCCAAAGGAAAAACGGAACAAAGATATATAGAAAACTCAATCAACAAATTAAGTTTCCAGCTATTTATAGTCCATTTGGGATTTATTATCATTCAATAGAGTGAAATGAAAACAAGTGTTAATAGGAAATTTGGAACAAACACAAAGGAAAGGTAAAAGGAGGGAATATAGGAAGTAAAGTTTTATCGCTAATAGAAGAGATGGGAGCCAATAAATGCCGGATAAATATCGATAAGAATCGACACTTACCCGGCAATAACAGTCACCATTATTAACGAAAAGCAAAAAAGGGTCAATTTATTGTCAGTATTCAATCTGTGTCCTCTTCAGGAAGGCGACTGTTTTATGTATTTCCTTGTACATCACAATGTCATCTTTTACAAAAGGCACTTCTTTCCGATAGGCATGGAGGAAACGCTCAAGAACGGGAGAGGTTTTCTGCGGGCGGCGGAAGTCGATGCCTTGTGCGGCGTTCATCAGTTCGATGGCAAGGATATGTTCCAGGTTGTCCATCACTTTATAGAGTTTGGTGGCGGCATTGGCACCCATGCTTACATGGTCTTCCTGTCCGTTGGAGGAGACTATGGAATCGCTAGAAGCTGCATAGCAGTACATTTTATTCTGGCTGACCATGGAGGCGGCGGCATACTGGGGAATCATGAAGCCGGAGTTCAGACCGGGGTTGGCTACGAGAAATTCAGGTAGTCCACGGAGTCCCATAATCAGTTGGGAGACACGGCGTTCGGAGATATTTCCCAATTCGGCCAGGGCGATGGCGAGGAAGTCATAAGAGATGGCAAGCGGTTGCCCGTGAAAGTTTCCACCGGAGATGATCCGGTCTTCATCGGGGAAGATGGTGGGGTTGTCCGTGACGGAATTGATTTCGGTCAGCAGTACGGAGGCAACGTAGCGGATGGCATCTTTGGTGGCGCCATGTACTTGTGGGATGCAGCGGAAGGAATAGGGATCTTGCACATGTTCCTTGTGGCGTTCGATTAGTTCGCTGCCTGCCAGTAGTTTGCGGAAGGCTTCGCCTGTCTCAATCTGTCCCTGATGGGGACGGATTTGCTGGATGCAGTCCATAAACGGGTCGATACGGCCGTCAAAGGCTTCGAGGGAAAGGGCGGCTATCAGGTCGGCCTTTTTCGAGAGGCGAAAGGCTTTGAGCATAGCAAACACACCGTTGGCACTCATAAATTGGGTGCCGTTCAGCAGGGCTAGTCCTTCTTTGCTCATTAGTTTGACCGGTTCCCAGCCAAACTCGTCGAGTACGCTGATGGCTTCGCACTTTTTTCCTTTATAGTAAACATCACCGACACCTATCAGAGGAAGGAAAAGATTGGCGAGCGGTGCCAGGTCGCCGGAGGCTCCAAGGGAACCGCGGTCGTAGACAATTGGCATGACGTCATTATTGAAAAAATCGAGGATGCGTTGCACGGTGATAACTTGTACGCCGCTATGTCCCAATGAGAGGGCGTGGGCTTTGAGAAGCATCATCAGTTTGATGATGACGGGGCGGATTTCTTCGCCTACGCTGCAAGCATGGCTTTTTATCAAGTTCTCCTGGAGGGTTCCCAGTTCATCGGGAGATATATTTTTAGTGCATAGAGAGCCGAAACCTGTTGTTATGCCGTATAATGGTTCTTCGGAAGAAGCTATTTTTTGGTCGAGGTAGTCACGGCATTTCTGGATGCGTAACTTGGCTTCGGGGGCTAGTTCCAGTTTCAGGTTTTCGTTTATAATTCGTTCGATGATTTCGAAGGTCAGTGCTCCGGAACCGATATGGTATACATTCTTACTCATACGCGCAGGTCTTGATTTACGGCATCCAACAATTCTTTTTCTCTCTGACAGGCGGTTTGCTCGATGGCATCGGCTTCGGTTTGCAGCTGGAGGACAAAATCTCTGTCTTTGAGCGAACCGAGGTTAATACGAACATTCAGCAAGGCTCCCAATACGGCGGAACGGGCAGACATCATGGCTACACAGGCGTCTGTGACGGCATTACGGTTACCCAAACGGGCAACATCTGCTATGACGGACATCATATCCAGTGCTTTGCGGGCTACTTCTAACGGGACGAGGGCAGCTTGTTTGGTTGCTTCCTGAATGGCGGCACTTCGGACAGCTTTCTCTTCGTCGGTTGTTTTAGGAAGTTTGAAGCAGGCAAAGACTTCGTTGTAGGCAGCGGAATCTTTATCAATAAGTGCAATAAATTCGTCCAGTAAGCGGAGTGTGATTGTTTGTGCGTGTTGCATTACTTCTTCACTGGCTTCGTATCCTTTTTTTCCTACGGTGAGCCGTGCCACCATCGTGGAAAGCGCGGAAGCCAGTGCTCCATTCAAAGCGGCAATACTGCCACCACCGGGCACAGGGTCACTGCAAGCTACTTTATCTAAGAAATCTTTTACGGTTAAATCTGCTAACATGGTATTCAGTTTTAAGTGATTAATGAATGAGTGGGGTAACTATTAAGCGACGGGATATAACATGCCGCCTTTAATAGTCATGATTACACAGTTCATGCCTATATAATAAGGTAGAATATGATAGTTGTCGGAATTGAGAATGATGAAATCGCCTTGTTTGCCAACTTCGATACTTCCAATACGGTCGGCTCGTTGAAGGGCGGCGGCTCCGTTCAGGGTCAGGGCGGTGATGGTTTCTTCGATGCTCATTTGCATATAGATGCAGGCCAAAGCAATGGTCAGCGGGATGGAACCGGAGAAACAACTGCCGGGATTCAGGTCGGTAGCGAGTGCCACAGCACAACCGGCGTCAATCATTTCACGACCTCGTGCGTAGGGTTCTTTCAGGGCAAAAGCTGTCAAAGGCAACAGGGTAGCCACAACTCCGGCATCAGCCATTGCACGGATGCCGGCATCGGAAGCATGCAGGAGGTGGTCAGCAGATAGTGCTCCCAGTTCGGCTGCCAGTTCGGCCCCACCGAGGGAGACGATTTCATCAGCATGGAGTTTCAATATGAAACCGTGCTCCTTGGCTGCCTGAAGCAGGCGACGGGATTGTTCGATAGAAAAAACACCTTGTTCGCAAAAGACATCACAACATTCTGCCCACTTACCGGAATGGATAAGGGGAAGCATTTCACGAATCAGGAAGTCGATGTATTCGTCGCTTCTCCCTGCATATTCTTCGGGAAGGGCATGGGCGCCGAGGAAAGTGGAGACTATATCGACGCGTTTATGCTCAGCGTTATTCAGGCTGCGCATTACTTTTAGTTGTAGTAATTCTGTGTCCCGGTCCAGGCCATAGCCACTTTTACCTTCTACGGTGGTTACTCCCATAGTACTCATCTTCTTCAGGAAGCTTTCGGCGGCTGAACGAAGTTTAAGGTAGTTCATTTGCCGGGTGGCTTTTACGGTACTTGCAATTCCCCCTCCCCGCTCCATGATTGACATATAGCTTTCGCCTTTCAGACGCCAGGAGAATTCTTCGGAACGTTCTCCACCAAATACAAAATGGGTATGGGAATCGACGAAACCGGGTAAAAGGCAATGTCCGCGAGCGTTATAATGCCAATAGTGCTGGTAGTAACCATCCCGGTCTTCACCACGGTTTTCACCAACGTAAGTAATGATTCCTTTGGTCACTTCCACGGTTCCGTTTTCTATGATTTGCAGTTGAGACATTTCCTCTCCTTTACGGGCGGAAAAGCCGATGGGGGTTACGATACGGGCGTTAAATATGATTAGGTTTTCACTCATAAATAGTTCATCATAATTAGTTCATATAATAAATGGAGATATGAATAGCACGTTTTTTAGAATGATGTTTGCCATAAAGCAATTGTGATTCATTTTATTTTCTTATTGACTATTCCATGATACGAGCTTCGAGAACTTGCTGCATGGTAAAGTTTTCGAGTCCGAGATAGTAGGAAGCGGTATCAATCAAAGCTTCCATCGGTACAAGGCCGATTATTTCGCTACCTACAATCGTAACACCGTAACGACGGGCTTCGATACGTACTAATTCGAAGGCACGGTAAAGTGCGGTACGGGTATAGTCGGTCATGTTAATGGATACTTGGGTAATGTTTCGCTCTTTCAGTTCCACCCCCATTGCTTTTACATAACGAAGTCCTCCATTGATATGGCGGATACTTTTCGCAATCTTAGTGGCTATCTCCAGATTATCTGTACTTAGATTAATATTGTAGGCTACGAGTGGCATACGGGCTCCGATTGCTACGGTACCTGCGGTCGGATGTCGTTCAGCAGGTCCGAAGTCAGGTTGCCATTCGGGTAGTTTGATCTTTTCGGCCATTCCTTCAAATTCACCTTTACGAACGGAGGCGAGATTTTCCCGATGTGGCGCAGTAGCGGACTTTTCATACAGGAAGACGGGAAGATTATATAGCTCCGCAACTTTCGCTGCTACTTTTTTAGAGAGTTCGATGGCTTCTTCCATACTGGTATTCTTAATCGGGATGAAAGGGATCACATCTACCGCTCCCATACGAGGATGTTGCCCGGTGTGCTGATTCAGGTCGATCAAACAGACAGCTGCACCGACGGCTTCAACTATTGCTTCATACAGTGCTTCCGGTTCTCCCACAAGTGTGACGACCAGACGATTATGGTCTTCATCATTACTATAATCAAGCAGTTTTACTCCGGCTTTAGCACGGAAAGGGGCTACTATCTGATCTATTTTCTCCAAATCACGTCCCTCGCTAAAATTGGGGACGCATTCAATAATCTTATTCCAACTCATACCAAATATCTATTATTATAGAGGTTATACTTTACTGAATAACTATATGTTTTACATCAAATAGCCACATGGTTTATTCAAAATAACCGCATGTTTAAACTGTTCCATATATTGTGGGAATTTACTCCCTCATATTATGGGAATGTTTTCTCTTATATTGTGAGACTACTTTCCCACAATAGATGTAACCATCTTCTTTATTAATTCTTCGTCCGCCACATACGGCATTGTTATCTGATAATCTCCAGCATGGGACTCATTAAATGCCTCACTCGTTTCCATCGCATGCGGATTACGCGCCCACGAACGGCGGGCTACTCCTCCCATTACGTCCCAAAGCATTGCCGAACGAAGTATTTCATCTACCCGTTCGCTACCGTCGCATACCATACCAAAACCGCCATTGATTGCTTTACCAATGCCGACGCCACCTCCATTGTGTAAGGCTACCAGACTCATTCCACGGGCACAATTTCCGGCAAAACATTGCACAGCCATATCTGCCATCACATTACTTCCGTCTTTGATATTCGACGTCTCCCGGAAAGGAGAATCCGTACCGCTTACGTCGTGATGGTCTCGTCCCAGCATAATAGGGCCTACTTCACCCCGGCGAACCATCTCATTGAAACGGAGGGCAATGTTCATTCTCCCAACTGCATCCTGATACAGAATACGTGCCTGTGTACCCACCACGAGCTGATTCTTTTCTGCATTATGTATCCAATTGTAGTTGTCAAGATCCTGTCCGCGCCGGTTGACGTCGATACATTCCATAGCCGCATGGTCTGTTTTTATCAGATCTTCGTGTTTGCCACTCAAGCAAACCCATCTGAACGGACCGTAGCCGTAGTCAAAGAGTTGGGGTCCCATAATATCCTCGACATAACTTGGCCAGATAAATCCGTCTTTTTCATCAACACCATTATAGGAGATTTCTTTTACTCCGGCATCGTATATGGCTTTCATAAAAGAATTTCCATAATCAAAGAAATAAGTTCCGCGGGCTACCAATTTCTTGATGACTTCGAAATGACGGCGCAGAGATATGTCTACCAAGTGACGGAATTGCTCCGGCGATTCGTGAAGAAGGCGTGTGCGTTCCTCGAAAGTCAGTCCGGCTGGGCAGTATCCGCCTTCGTAAACGGCGTGACAGGAGGTTTGATCGGATAATAGTTCGATCAAAATCTTTTCGCGCTCGGCATATTCGAGCAGGTCTACTATATTTCCATGATAGGCAATGGAACAAGGTTCACGACGTCGCATTGCTTCAGTTGCCATCCGGTATGCTTCTATGATATCTGCAGTCACATGCCCTACCCATCCCTGGCGGTAGCGTGTTTCAATGCGTGAACGATCTACTTCGGCTATGATGGAGACTGCTCCTGCTATTTCGGCTGCTTTAGGTTGTGCACCACTCATTCCTCCCAAACCGGAAGAAATAAATAAGTGTCCCCGCAAATCTTGGTCTTGTGGAATTCCGAGTTTCAATCGTCCGGCATTCAGGAGGGTGTTGAAAGTGCCATGCACAATGCCTTGAGGACCGATATACATCCAACCACCAGCTGTCATCTGTCCGTAATTGGCAACTCCCATCTGGGCGGCAATATGCCAATCATGTTGATTGTCGAATTGTCCGATCATCATCGAATTGGTAATTATAACGCGGGGAGCATCGGGACGGGAGCGGAAAAGCCCCAATGGATGTCCGGATTCAATAACCAGTGTCTGTTCCTGGGTAAGTTCTTCCAGATATTGCTTAATCAGTCGATATTGCATCCAATTTTGGCAAACTTGCCCGGTTTCACCATAAGTAACAAGTTCGTAGGGATATAAGGCTATATCGAAGCAAAGGTTATTGTCAATCATTACCTGAAAGGCTTTGCCTTCAATACATTGCCCCTGATATTCATCAATCGGCTTTGCTTTCAAGTCTCCGGCAGGACGGAAACGGTATCCGTAAATCCGCCCGCGAGTGCGTAGTTCTTCCATAAATTCAGGAGCCAGTTGTTCGTGCCACTCGGAGGGAATATAACGCAAAGCGTTTTTTAAAGCTGTGATGGTCTGCGCCGGGGTAAGTGTATAACCACGGTCGGGAGCTCTCCGGATACCTTCTACAAAATCCGGATAAGGAGGTAGCGTGTTGCCAAGAGTTATTCTCATAATAAACAGAATTAAGGATTACAAACTGTAAGCAATACAGTCTTATAACTCTTCGCAATATAGAAAAAAAGAAGATAAAAGACAAGAGAAATAACAGATTTATTATCAGAAAGGCATTATTACATTTACTGCTTAATAGAATGGTAAGATACAGGCAATGTCAGGAGTCTCTTATGCTTTTATACAGATACAAATGCAGGTCTTTTATCCAAACGGACTAATAGGGCTTTTATTAAAATGGATAGCGGATTTTTCCATTAAATCAAAGCCATGAGTTCTGTGTTATTTGCATAATCCGCACCCTAATCATATCACTATGACCATGATTGTATTATGAACATACTCTTTCTCTGCTATACCAACAGAGATCGACAAAATTACTTTTTTTGTTTATTCCGCAACTCCAACAAATATTTAAAGGTATGCTTCGCCTCCTGACTATCATCTTTCAAATATGCCTGTTTCAGTTCCGGATAATTCTCCAATAATTGAAGCATTTTATCTTTTCCTAGAAAATCGACTTTTCCTGTTTCACCATTTAGCTCATAACAGACGCGTTTCGTAACCAAACTTGAAGCGGCAAGAGCATCGCCAATATTCCCTCCCAGTTTTACGTCATCCTCTTCTACAAAGTTTCCTCCGATAACCGAGCCTAGAGGCATGGCACAAAAATAGATATTTTTACCCAATTGAACGGCAGGGGCATACCATGCTCCAAAGCGTAACTTTTTATAGCGCAACTTACGACAATTCAAATATAAATCTCCTTTTTCGTCACGCACGGCAAAACAACGCTTCTTCAAGCGTCGACACATCAACTCGTCATCACCGGCCGTTATCCGGTAATCAGCCCCTCCTGTCAATACAATCTGATTTCTGGAACGTTTTTCTACACGCAACACGGCTGTGGTATCACCATGTTGAGCCAGCAACTCTTTCAGGTTGGAATAAATAATATTCTGCGCAATTAACGGAAGGCTAATCACGCTTATCAGCAAACATAAGATACATCCTTTCTTCATAAGCATCCTCCTTTCCTGTCTAACGCCTTTTCGAGTGGAAAGTTATAAATTTTAGCGGATAAATGCAAGAATGAGAAAAGAAATATTGAAAAAAAGCTGCTATCAGGAAATGCCCCCTACTCTTATTAAACGGAAACAGAACTTATATACCCCATTCCTTACAGCTAATAAAGGCATTATCCAAACAAGTCATAATATGAGCTTGTTATTCCTTTCTATCTTCCGTTAATAAACAGTAAATCTGCTCTCGACAAAAACAAGCTCTTATCCCGACCGTCATGAATTATATTACCTTTGTGGAAAAGAATTAAATTTGTCATGGAAAAACAAGAACAGATCATTACTACATATCAGCAAATCATTCAGAAAACAGAACTGGAGTTACAGAATGCACGGAAACGTATCTATTATATCAGTCTTCTCCGCCTGATCTTATTCGTAGGAGCTGTAGCAAATGCTATTATCTTTTGGTCTGATGGGTGGCTATGTCTCTCTGCTTTCGCTATCTTACCTTTTATCTTATTCATCTGGCTGGTAAAACGCCATAATTTCTGGTTCTACCGAAAAGACTTTCTGAAAAAGAAAATAGAAATCAATGAGCAGGAGCTACGCGCCATGCAATATGACTTTTCTGATTTTGATGATGGAAAAGAATTTGTTAATCCATCTCATCTCTACACTCTTGATTTAGACGTATTTGGCGAACATTCTCTTTTCCAATACATCAACCGCACTGCAACGCCTATTGGCAAACAGCATCTTGCAAGCTGGTTCAATGCACATCTGGAAAACAAAGAAGCTATTGAACATCGCCAGGAAGCTATACATGAATTGTCCACAGACCTAGAATATCGCCAACAAATCCGCTTGCTCGGCTTACTCTATAAAGGAAAACCTGCCGATACCACCGAAATCAAAGAATGGGCAAACAGTCCAAGTTATTATCGGAAGCGTACGCTTCTACGCATCCTCCCGACAGCGGTAACGATCATTAATTTCTTATGTATAGGTCTAGCCATTTTAGGTATTATCTCGGCCAGTATTGCAGGAGGAGTGTTTGTTGGCTTTGTATTATTCAGCACTATTTTTTCTAAAGGAATCACTAAACTACAAACGACCTACGGAGAAAAGCTACAAATTCTTTCGACATACGCTGACCAGATTCTTCTCACTGAACAGAAAGAAATGCAAAGTCATATACTGCAAAAGTTAAAAACGGAACTTACAAGTCAGAATCAAACCGCTTCTCAAGCAGTACGCCAGCTTTCAAAACTGATGAACGCGCTCGATCAACGAAGCAATCTGCTAATAAGCACGATACTCAATGGACTGATATTCTGGGAGCTGCGCCAAGTGATACGAATCGAGAAGTGGAAAGAAATCCACGCATCTGACCTTCCCCGCTGGATAGAAACCATCGGAGAAATTGACGCTTATTGTTCTCTGGCAACATTCGCATATAATCATCCGGATTACATCTATCCTACCATTGCTGCTCAATCTTTCCATCTGCAGGCTGAAGCTTTGGGGCATCCTTTAATGGATCGCAACAAATGTGTACGCAACGGAATAGACATTGAAAGACGTCCTTTCTTTATTATTATCACAGGAGCCAATATGGCAGGAAAAAGCACGTATTTACGTACTGTAGGAGTGAATTATCTACTAGCATGTATAGGGGCTCCCGTTTGGGCAAAGCGGATGGAAATATATCCGGCTCGCCTCGTCACCAGCCTTCGAACCAGTGACTCCTTAGCCGACAACGAATCTTATTTCTTTGCCGAACTCAAGCGACTTAAATTAATCATAGACAAGCTTGAAGCAGGAGAAGAACTTTTCATCATCCTTGATGAAATATTGAAAGGTACAAACTCTATGGATAAACAGAAAGGTTCTTTCGCCCTCATCAAACAATTCATGCACATGAACACCAATGGCATCATCGCCACTCATGACTTGTTGCTAGGAACTTTAGTGGACTCTTTCCCACAAAATATCCGGAATTACTGTTTCGAAGCTGACATCACGAACAACGAACTCACCTTCTCTTACCAAATGAGAAACGGAGTTGCGCAAAATATGAATGCCTGCTTTTTAATGAAGGAAATGGGGATCGCCGTCATTAACGACTAATCCCCATCCTTGTATGAAAATCAAAGTTTTCTATTGCAGTAACATCCAAAACCTGCTTTATTTAGTAGCAGCAAACTGAATATAAAATTTCAAGCTACCTGTTTTAATGTGTCGGAAAAAACAAAGTTAAACAGGTTTTGTAGATATACTTTTACTGCATTTTACTTTTTGCCAGAAATGCTATTACCGCTGAAGCTTGTTCATCAGTGAAATACTGCACTGATGTTATTGGCTGATATGTATAAGGTATAAACTGGAATAACTGTACAGCTGCAAACTTTTTATCAGCAGAAAGTATCACATCCATACGTATATTACCACTAGCCTCACTCTTTATATTCGAACCTGCAGAGAATGAACCCGAATTCACAAGATTCCTCAAAGCATCCATGTGTTTCAAATCAAAGAATATACTATGCTCTTTAGCCACACTTTTGGTTGGCAAATAAATAACTTCTTTTGATTTCCAGAAGAGACGGAAAATCCCCATAAGGAATAAACCTGTTCCCAGAACCATCAAAGCCATACTAACCGTAGAAGACTTATCTTCCAATTCGAAAGTAGAAGCAAAAGCTAAAATACCGACCAATAACATTACAGAAGAAATTAAAACTCCTGAAACACTTGTACGTTTTGCGATATCGGGGTGTGAAGATGCGAAGATAGTAGCATCAATCGTTTGAGTAGTTGCCATAATATTTAAAGTTTAAATTATTAGTAAAAATATAAAGATAAAAAGGATATAGTCACCGGTATTACAGAAGATACCAGTAACCACAAAATAAACAATACCAATAAATATACTACTAAATAATTATACGCCTCAAAGTATATACATAGTATTCACTTGATGGCTGGCAATAATAGGAAGTTGTTGTACCATAAATCCGCCCCCAGTGTTGTGAAAGTGAATTATCACGATCAGCACAACATTGTAGCGCATTTTTTAAAGAAAAGAAATATTCTCCAAGTTGTACACGTTGAATACGTGTTACAGATATCTGATGGCTTTGCAAGTTGTTCAGTTCAGCCACTGGCTTACCAGGAAGATCCGGTGCGCTGATTTCCCCATGCTGTCTCATTGCATATGTAATAGCACGCTCCTGTTCATCCACCACTTTCGCAGTAGAAACATTGCCTGCTATGCTATGAAAAGCAACAGTCAGCAACAGAAACAATATTACCTTTACAAATTTTGCCATATTCACCTGCAAATATAACAGATTCTCTCTATGAAAAGTTCTATTAAGATATATTTTAATGTATCTTAGTATTAGTAAACGGCAGACAAACAAAAAAGGCTACCTGTGAGGGTAGCCTTTTTTATATCTATAAGAATAACTGTAAAATTATTCAGCTGATTCAGCTTTTGGTTCTTCAGCCTTAGGAGCTTCAGTTGCAGGAGCTTCAACAGCAGCAGGAGTAGCTTCAGCAGCTTTCTTCGAACGACGAGTACGAGTAGCTTTCTTAGCAACTTTTTCCTTAGCCATGTTTTCATTGTAGTCAACCAACTCGATGAAGCACATTTCTGCATTGTCACCCAAACGGTTACCAGTCTTGATAATACGAGTATAACCACCCGGACGATCAGCAATCTTAACAGAGATTTCTTTGAACAGCTCTGTTACTGCAATCTTATCTTGCAAGTTGCTAAATACAACACGACGAGAGTTCGTAGTATCTTCTTTAGACTTAGTAATCAAAGGCTCAACAAACTTTTTCAAAGCTTTCGCCTTTGCAACAGTCGTAGTGATTCTTTTGTGCTTGATCAAAGAGCAAGCCATGTTAGATAACATAGCGCTTCTATGAGAAGCAGTACGACCTAAATGATTGAATTTTTTATTATGTCTCATTTTTTATTCTTTATCTAATTTATATTTAGAAATGTCGGTTCCAAACGACAGATTCAGACTTTCCAGCAAATCATCAAGCTCGGTAAGCGATTTCTTTCCGAAGTTTCTGAATTTTAGCAGGTCAGTTTTGTTGAATTGTACCAAGTCGCCGAGAGTTTCTACGTCAGCAGCCTTCAAGCAATTGAGGGCACGAACTGACAAGTCCATATCAACGAGTTTAGTTTTCAACAGCTGACGCATGTGCAATACTTCTTCATCAAACTCTTCATTGCCATCAGTATCATTACTTTCAAGCGTGATCTTCTCGTCAGAGAACAACATGAAGTGATAAATCAGAATTTTTGCAGCTTCTTTCAGCGCTTCTTTCGGATGTATAGAACCGTCGGTACTAATTTCAAGTACTAGCTTTTCGTAGTCAGTCTTCTGTTCTACACGGAAGTTTTCTACAGCATACTTGACATTACGTATCGGTGTATAAATAGAGTCGATTGGAATTACATTAACATCCGTGCAATACTCGCGATTCTCATCAGCAGGTACATAACCACGGCCTTTGTTAATTGTAATATCAATCTGCATAGTTGACTTAGAATCTAAATGACAAATAACTAATTCCGGATTTAACACTTCAAATCCAGTCAAATACTTACCTATGTCACCTGCTTTAAATTCACTGGAATTCTCGACAGTGATGCTCACTTTTTCGCTCTCGAACTCTTCAACTACTTGCTTGAATCTCACTTGTTTCAGATTCAAGATAATGTTGGTAACATCCTCTTTTACTCCAGGTACACTAGAAAATTCATGCTCCACACCATCGATTCTGATAGTAGTGATAGCAAAACCCTCTAATGAAGAAAGAAGGATTCGGCGTAATGCATTACCTACAGTAATACCAAAACCCGGTTCCAACGGACGGAATTCGAATTTACCGAATCTGGAGTCCGCCTCCAACATTAATACTTTATCAGGTTTTTGAAATGCTAATATCGCCATGAAATTAATTATTATTTAGAATACAATTCAACGATCAAATGTTCTTTAATGTTCTCAGGAATGTCTGCTCTTTCAGGTATGTGCAACATTTTACCAACCTTAGAAGCTTCGTCCCATTCCAACCAAGCATACTTGCTATGATTGAAACCTGCAAGAGAATTAGCAATTACTTCCAAAGATTTAGATCTTTCACGAACACCAATCAATTGTCCTGGTTTTACTGCAAATGAAGGGATGTTTACCACTTCACCATCTACAGTAATGTGCTTGTGACTAACCAACTGACGAGCAGCAGCACGTGTAGGAGCAATTCCCAAACGGAATACTACGTTGTCAAGACGGCCTTCCAGCAATTGAAGGAGTACCTCACCGGTAATACCTTTAGCAGTAGCTGCTTTTTCAAACAAATTGCGGAATTGTTTTTCTAAAACTCCATAGGTGTATTTAGCTTTCTGCTTTTCACGAAGTTGCACACCATATTCAGAAGTTTTTCTTTTTCTTGAATTACCATGTTGTCCGGGAGGATAGTTCTTCTTTGACAAAACTTTGTCAGCTCCAAAGATTCCTTCACCGAATTTACGGGCGATTCTCGATTTTGGTCCAGTATATCTAGCCATTTCTTTTAAATATTTAATTGTTTATTCATGAACTTAATTTGTTGCAGCCGCGATTACAGAGAGAAATTAAATGTAATCCAAAAACAAAATCAAGATCATTGTGTAAGTTAAAGGTAAATTAAACTCTACGTCTTTTCGGAGGACGACAACCATTATGTGGAAGCGGAGTCACGTCAATGATTTCAGTAACTTCGATACCAGCACCGTGGATAGTTCTAATAGCAGACTCACGTCCGTTACCTGGACCCTTCACATATGCTTTTACCTTTCTCAGGCCAAGATCGAATGCAATCTTTGCACAATCCTGGGCAGCCATCTGAGCTGCATAAGGAGTATTCTTTTTAGAACCTCTAAATCCCATTTTACCAGCAGATGACCAAGAGATAATCTGCCCTTCACTATTTGCAAGAGAAACAATAATATTGTTGAAAGATGAATGAACATGCAACTGTCCATTAGCGTCTACTTTCACATTTCTCTTTTTAGCTGCAACTGTTTTTTTTGCCATATCAACAATTATTATTTAGTAGCTTTTTTCTTATTAGCAACGGTTTTCTTTCTACCCTTACGAGTACGTGCATTGTTCTTAGTGCTCTGACCTCTAACAGGCAGACCAATACGGTGACGTACACCACGATAGCAACCAATATCCATTAATCGCTTAATGTTCAATTGGATTTCAGAACGAAGATCACCTTCTACTTTATACTCTGCACCGATAATCTCACGAATCTTAGCAGCTTGATCATCTGTCCAGTCTTTAACCTTCAGATCTTTATCTACACCAGCTTTATCTAAAATTTTTGCTGAACTACTGCGACCTATTCCATATACATAGGTCAACGCAATTTCACCTCTTTTGTTCTGAGGTAAATCTACACCAACTATTCTTATAGCCATATACTAAATTATTTTTTTTGCAAAAATAACAAATTATCCTTGACGTTGTTTATACTTAGGATTTTTCTTGTTAATAACATACAAACGGCCATTACGTCTAACGATCTTACATTCTGGCGTGCGTTTCTTTAATGATGCTCTTACTTTCATATCTTATTTTATTTATATCTAAACACAATTCTTCCTTTCGATAAGTCGTAAGGAGACATTTCGACTCTCACTTTATCTCCCGGCAGGATCTTGATGTAATGCATCCTCATCTTGCCTGAAATATGTGCGGTAATCTCATGTCCGTTTTCTAATTCAACACGAAACATTGCATTTGACAATGCTTCAACTATAACTCCATCTTGTTCTATTGCAGATTGCTTTGCCATATTATATTGCTTTATCTCCTAAAACTTCTTCTATGAATTTGAATGAAGACAAAATATCAGCTTCACCAGCTCCAACAGCTATCGTATGCTCAAAATGTGCAGCACATTTACGATCTCTGGTCCTCACAGTCCATCCGTCACTTTCCATTATCACTTGTCGGTCTCCCAATGTTATCATCGGCTCTATCGCTATGCAAAGGCCTCTTTTCATCAATGGTCCATATCCTCTTTTACCATAGTTAGGAACCTGAGGATCTTCGTGCATCTCTTTACCGATGCCATGGCCAACAAACTCACGCACTACACCATAAGAATGAGACTCACAATATTGCTGAATAGCATATCCGATATCACCAATTCTTTTACCTTGCACTGCGTTCTGGATGCCAATATATAACGCTTCTTTAGTTATCTTCAACAAGTTACGAATCTCTTCGTCTACCTCTCCTACACAAAAAGTATAAGCAGAATCACCACAGAAACCATTCATGTAAGTTCCGCAATCCACTGATACGATATCACCATCTTTCAGTACGATATCCCCTGGGATTCCATGTACCACCTGTTCGTTGACAGAAGTACAAAGAGATGCGGGAAATGGTTCTCCATATTGATTCGGAAATCCTTTGAAAGTTGGAGTTGCCCCATGATCTCTAATGAACTCTTCAGCAACTTTATCCAACTCACGTGTAGTTACACCAGGCTTCACCAGTTTGGCAACCTCTGCAAGAGTTTTACCAACAAGCAGGTTACTCTGACGGAGCAATTCTATTTCATCTTCTGTTTTAAGAAATATCATTTCTAATCTAAAGAATTAATATGCCGCTACACCAGCGCGTCCTTTAATACGACCAGATTTCAACAGACCATCATAGTGTCTCATCAACAAATGACTTTCAACCTGTTGCAGGGTATCAAGAACAACACCTACAAGAATTAACAAAGATGTACCGCCGAAGAATTGAGCGAATCCTGCTTGCACTCCGAATACACCGGCAAAAGCAGGCATAATAGCAACTAAAGCCAAGAAGAAAGAACCCGGCAAAGTGATACGAGACATTATATCATCAATATACTCTGCTGTTTTCTTTCCCGGTTTAATACCAGGGATGAAACCATTATTTCTCTTCATATCCTCAGCCATCTGAGTCGGATTAATTGTAATTGCAGTATAGAAATACGTAAATAATATAATCATTACCGCAAAGACAAAATTATACCAGAAACTTGTATGATCTGTAAACGCATGCAAGAAACCGCCTGCATCATTTACATTTGAAAAACCGATAAATGTAATTGGAATAAACATGATTGCCTGAGCAAAGATGATAGGCATAACACCGGCAGCATTCACCTTTAAAGGGATATACTGTCTAGCACCACCATATTGCTTGTTACCAACGATTCTTTTTGCATACTGTACAGGAATCTTTCTTGTACCTTGCACCAAAAGAATAGCAGCGCCAATCACTAATAATAAGAATACGATTTCAATTATAAACATAATCAGACCACCGCTCTTATTTGCTACTCTGGACACAACTTCTTGCAACAAAGCATCAGGGAAACGAGCGATAATACCAATCAAGATGATAAATGAAATACCGTTACCAATACCTTTATCAGTAATTCTTTCACCAAGCCACAAAATAAACATACTACCTGCTGCCAAAATAATGGTAGAGGTAACCATAAACAGAGTCCAATCTAATGAAGCATTTAAGGAAGGGCCAGCCTGCATTTTAAGATTGAGCAAATAAGAAGGGGCCTGAACTAACAATATAGCAATCGTCAAGTAACGAGTATATTGATTCATTTTTCTTCTGCCGCTCTCACCTTCGCGTTGCAACTTCTGGAAATACGGTACAGCGATTCCCAATAACTGGATTACGATAGATGCAGAGATATAAGGCATGATTCCTAATGCAAAAATAGAGGCATTAGAAAATGCTCCTCCAGAGAACATATTTAACAAGGCTAAAAGGCCTTCACTTGTTTGTTCGTGCAATTTCGCCAGCATCGCCGGATTGATACCCGGTAATACGACATACGATCCGAAACGGTAAATTGCCACGAACAATATGGTGATGAGGATCCGCTGTCTCAGATCCTCAATCTTCCATATATTCTTTAATGTTTCAATAGCTTTTCTCATTGAATCAGAGTTTTACTACAGTTCCACCAGCAGCTTCGATAGCAGCAGTTGCAGTCTTAGAGAATGCATGAGCTTCTACTTCCAGCTTGTTAGTCAGAGTTCCGTTACCCAATACTTTTACCAACTGATTTGAAGAAATAAATCCTGCTTCGATAAAGTCGTTTACACCAACTTTTGTCAAGCTCTTAGCTTCAGCAAGTTTCTGGATAGTATCCAGATTGATAGCTTTATATTCAACACGATTGATATTCTTGAAACCAAATTTAGGAACTCGACGTTGAAGAGGCATCTGACCACCTTCAAAACCGATTTTCTTAGAGTATCCAGATCTTGATTTAGCTCCTTTATGACCTCTTGTAGAAGTACCACCTAAGCCAGAACCAGCACCACGTCCAATTCTTTTTCTTGTCTTAGTAGATCCCTCAGCAGGTTTTAAATTACTTAAGTTCATATTGTAATTTCGTTTTATTATTCAACAAATAATTACTTAACAATGGCAACCAAGTGTTTTACTTTATCTACCATTCCAAGAATTGAAGGAGTGCTTTCGTGTTCAACCACACGGTTCAGTTTACGAAGTCCCAGTGCGTCAAGAGTTCTTTTCTGATCAGCTGGAGCACCAATTCTACTTTTAACTTGTTTAATCTTTATAGTTGACATATCTCCTCCTTATCCTCTAAATACTTTTTCAACACTAATACCTCTGTTCTGAGCAACCATTCTTGCATCACGCATTTCACTCAAAGCTTCAATTGTAGCTTTAACAAGGTTATGCGGATTCGAAGAACCTTTAGATTTAGCCAAAACGTCAGTAACACCAACACTTTCCAATACAGCACGCATAGCACCACCAGCTACAACACCGGTTCCGTGAGATGCAGGTTTGATGAATACTTCAGCACCACCAAATCTAGCTGATTGTTCATGAGGAACAGTACCTTTTAAAATAGGTACTTTCACCAGGTTCTTTTTAGCTGACTCAACACCTTTAGCGATAGCAGCTGTTACTTCACCTGCTTTACCAAGTCCCCAACCAATGATACCTTCTTCGTTACCTACAACAACGATTGCAGAGAAACTAAAAGTTCTACCACCTTTGGTAACTTTAGTAACACGATTAATAGCAACTAATCTATCTTTCAGTTCTATATCGTTAGTAATCTTAACTCTATTATTAACTCCTGCCATAATGATTAAAATTTAAGTCCACCGTTACGAGCAGCATCAGCTACTTCTTTTACTCTCCCATGATACAAGTAACCATTACGGTCGAAAACAACAGTAGTTATACCTGCTTCCTGAGCCTTTTTAGCAATCATTTCACCAACTTTAGCAGCTTGTTCTTTTTTAGCGACTTTCTCAGTCAAACCTAAAGAAGAAGCAGCAGCCAGTGTCTTACCAGAAAGATCATCGATAATCTGGACATAAATTTGCTTGTTACTTCTAAATACACTCATACGCGGACATTCAGTAGTACCTGAAATTTTGTTGCGTACTCTATATTTGATCTTAACTCGTCTTTCTATTTTTGTTGTCATAATAATCTAATTTTATATGAATTACTTAGCGCCGGCTGATTTACCAGACTTTCTACGAATTACTTCGCCAACAAACTTAATACCTTTACCCTTGTATGGTTCAGGCTTACGGAAAGAACGTATTTTAGAGCAAACTTGACCAAGCAATTGTTTGTCACACGATTCCAATATAATAAGAGGATTCTTATTTCTTTCAGACTTCGTTTCAACTTTTACCTCAGCAGGTAATTGAATGAAAATATTGTGTGTATAACCTAAAGCCAGCTCAATGATGTTACCTTGGTTTGAAGCACGATAACCTACACCTACAAGTTCCAGTTCTTTCTTGTAACCTTCAGATACGCCCACAACCATGTTGTGAACCAATGAACGATACAAACCGTGGAAAGCATGTTTCTGCTTCGGGTTATCAAGCATTTCTTTATCGTTTTCTGTTAAAGTTACGTGTCCGTCTTCAATAGTAACATTGATAGCAGGATTCACATATTGGCTCATTTCGCCTTTGGGTCCCTTTACGGTAACCACATTATCCTTCAGAGTGATTGTCACTCCAGCAGGGATACTAATGGGTAATTTTCCTATTCTTGACATTCTAATTCCTCCTAATTAATATACATAACACAAGACTTCACCACCGATTTTCAGTTCTGCAGCCTCTTTGTTAGTCATTACACCTTTGGAAGTAGATATTATAGCAATACCCAGCCCATTAATAACACGCGGCATATCTTTGTAACCAGTATACTTACGCATACCCGGAGAAGATATTCTTTCTAACTTTTTGATTGCGTTAACTTTGTTAACAGAATCATACTTCAAGGCAACCTTAATAGTTCCTTGAGGACCATCTTCTACAAACTTATAATTAAGGATGTAGCCTTTTTCAAAAAGAATCTTAGTGATTTCTTTTTTCAAATTCGAAGCGGGAACTTCAACAACTCTGTGCTTTGCACCAATCGCGTTCCGCAACCTCGTTAAATAATCTGCTATTGGATCAGTCATATAAAAATAAATTAAATTAATCAGGACTACCCTGACAATATTTAAACAATAATTACCAGCTTGCTTTTTTTACGCCTGGGATCAGTCCGTTAGATGCCATCTCACGGAATTGAATTCTCGAAATTCCGAACTGACGAATATAACCTTTAGGACGACCAGTCAGTTTGCAACGGTTGTGCATACGAATTGGATTAGAATTCTTTGGCAACTCTTGCAACTTCTGTGCAGCTTCGAAAGCATCAGCAGGATCACCTGTTCTTACGATTTGCTTCAAAGCAGCTCTTTTCTCGGCGTATTTGGCTACTAATTTAGCACGCTTTACTTCACGTGCTTTCATTGATTCCTTTGCCATATCTATTAGTCTTTTTTAGCGTTTTTAAAAGGTAAACCGAATTCCTTCAGCAAAGCATAACCTTCTTCATCTGTTTCCGCAGAGGTTACAAAGGTAATATTCATTCCGAGAATTCTTGTAATACTATCGATATTTATTTCAGGGAAAATGATTTGTTCCTGAATACCAAGGGTATAGTTACCTTTACCATCAAACTTACTTTCGATACCTTTGAAGTCACGAATACGAGGAAGAGCTACACGAACCAATTTTTCAAGGAATTCGTACATTCTTTCACGACGTAAAGTTACCATAACACCAATCGGCATTTTTTTACGCAACTTAAAGTTTGCGATATCTTTACGAGAAATGGTAGCTACAGCTTTTTGACCTGTAATAGCTGTCATTTCATTGATTGCTACTTCGATAATCTTCTTATCAGCAACAGCCATACCTAATCCCTGATTGATTACAATCTTCTTAAGTACGGGTATCTGCATTGTAGAAGAATACTGGAACTGTGATTTCAATGCAGGTGCTATACGCTCTGCATATTCTTTCTTAAGACTAGCAGTATTACTCATTACTTAATCTCCTCTCCTGATTTTTTAGAATAACGCACTAAAGTTCCTTCCGAACTCTTTTTTCTCCCAATACGCGTTGCTTTACCAGTTTTTGGATCAACCGGGTTCAAGTTTGAAATGTGGATAGAAGCTTCTTGCTTCACAATACCACCTTGTGGATTCTTTGCATTCGGCTTTGTGCTTTTAGATACCATATTGATACCTTCAACAAATGCACGTCCTTCTTTAACAAGAACCTTCAATACACGACCAGTTTTGCCCTTATCTTCACCAGCATTTACGTAAACTGTGTCGCCTTTTTTAATATGTAATTTACTCATTACTTAAATCTTTTACAAATTAAAGTACCTCAGGCGCAAGTGACACAACTTTCATGTTTGTAGCACGAAGTTCTCTTGCTACAGGACCGAAAATACGACTACCTCTAATTTCACCTGCATTATTCAACAACACGCAAGCATTATCATCAAAACGTATATAAGAACCATCAGGACGACGGATTTCTTTCTTTGTACGTACAATCAAAGCCTTTGATACTGCACCTTTTTTAACATCACTAGAAGGGATAACGCTCTTCACTGAAACTACAATGACATCCCCCACTGAAGCATAACGACGGCCTGTACCACCCAAAACGCGGATACACAACGCCTCTTTCGCTCCACTGTTATCACATACTGTAAGTCTGGATTCTACTTGTATCATAATTACTTAGCTCTTTCAATTATTTCTACTAATCTCCATCTTTTAGTCTTGCTCAAAGGACGAGTTTCCATGATGCTTACAGTATCACCGATATTGCATTCATTCTTTTCATCGTGAGCATGGTACTTCTTCGTTTTGCTAACGAACTTACCATATATAGGGTGTTTTTCCTTAAATTTGGCAGCAACTGTGATGGTCTTGTCCATCTTATTGCTCAACACAACCCCTGTTCTTTCTTTTCTTAAATTTCTTGCTTCCATCAAGCTGATCATTTATTGTTAAGTTCTCTTTCGCGCAATTCTGTTTTCATACGCGCAATAGTCCTGCGTAATTGTTTGATTTGAGCAGGATTTTCCAAAGGAGAAATAGAATGATTAATAACCATTTGGTTATAATTAGCTGTTTCCGCCTCTACTCTTTCTACTAAATCATTAGTAGTCATTTCTTTAATTTCTGCAATTTTCATAACACTTACGCATTTTGATTTTGAATATCATAATCACGTCTTACGACAAACTTCGTTGTAATAGGAAGCTTTTGAGCAGCTAAGCGCAATGCTTCTTTCGCGATTTCGTAAGATACTCCTTCAGCTTCAATAATGATTCTACCTGGAGTTACAGGAGCCACAAATCCCTCTGGAGCACCTTTACCTTTACCCATACGTACATCGGCAGGTTTTCTAGTGATCGGTTTATCCGGGAATATACGGATCCAGATCTGTCCTTGACGTTGCATATATCTTGTTACTGCAATACGAGCAGCTTCGATCTGACGGCCTGTAATCCACTTAGTCTCCAAAGCCTTTATGCCAAAAGAACCAAAGGCCAGCTGGTTGCCTCTCTGGGCATTACCTTTCTGACGGCCTTTTTGTTGTCTTCTGAATTTTGTCTTTTTCGGTTGTAACATAGTTTCCTAAAATTCAAATTCGTTTAGCGATTATTTTTCTTTCTTTTGAAGTTCTTTCCGCCGTTGTTTCCACTATTGTTTCCACGACCACTTTCTTTGCTTTGTGTAAAGTTCGGAGCCAATTCTTTCTTACCAAACACTTCACCTCTACAAATCCAAACTTTGATACCAAGAAGACCTACTTTAGTCAATGCTTCTGCATGACAGTAGTCGATATCAGCTCTGAAAGTGTGCAACGGAGTTCTTCCTTCTTTATACATTTCAGAACGAGCCATTTCAGCTCCATTCAAACGTCCTGAAATCTGAATTTTGATACCTTCAGCACCCATACGCATTGTGTTTGCGATAGCCATCTTGATGGCACGGCGATAGGCAATTTTACCTTCAACCTGGCGAGCGATGTTGTTAGCAACAATCACAGCATCCAGTTCCGGTCTCTTCACTTCAAAGATATTGATTTGAATATCTTTGTCGGTAACCTTCTTCAACTCCTCTTTTAACTTATCAACTTCTTGGCCACCTTTACCGATAATAATACCCGGGCGAGCAGTGCAAACAGTAATAGTAACGAGCTTCAGCGTACGTTCAATTACGATTCTTGATACACTTGCTTTTGCAAGTCTTGCATTAAGATATTTACGGATTTTGCTATCTTCCAGCAAAGAATCACCGTAATCATTTCCACCATACCAGTTAGAATCCCATCCTCTGATAATTCCTAAACGGTTGCTTATTGGATTAACTTTTTGTCCCATCTACCTTAATTTTGATCTTCGTTATTACTTTTAGCACCAACGAACAATGTTACGTGATTTGAACGTTTGCGAATTCTATAACCTCTACCCTGTGGTGCCGGTCTCATTCTTTTGAGTGTAGCTCCACCATCAACAAAAATCTGTGTTACGAACAATTCGCCACTTTCTGCTTTACGTTCGTTTTTCTGTTCCCAGTTAGCAATTGCAGAGCGAAGCAATTTTTCCACTCTTGCAGCAGCTTCTTTTGAAGAAAATTTCAAAACACCAAGTGCTCTGTTCACTTCCATACCACGGATCATGTCTGCAACCAGACGCATCTTACGTGGAGAAGTAGGAACATTTTGCAATTTTGCAAAATACATGGTCTTAAGGGCTTCTTTTCTTTTTTCAGCCGATATTTTTTTTCTTGCTCCCATTATTATTTATTACTTTATTATTTCAAATAAATCCTGTTATCTTTTCTTGTTACCAGCGTGTCCTCTGAATGTACGGGTTGGAGCAAATTCGCCCAACTTGTGTCCTACCATATTCTCGGTAACATAAACAGGAATAAATTTATTTCCATTGTGAACTGCAACTGTATGGCCTACAAAATCAGGCGAAATCATTGAAGCTCTGGCCCAAGTCTTTACTACGACTTTCTTACCTGATTCATTCATGGCAAGAATTCTCTTTTCAAGCTTAACGTTAATATATGGACCTTTTTTTAATGAACGACTCATAGTTTACTCAATTAATCAGATTACTTTTTTCTTCTCTCAATAATGTACTTAGACGATTGTTTCTTAGGAGCTCTAGTCTTAAGTCCCTTAGCATACAATCCCTTACGTGATCTTGGGTGACCTCCGGAAGCACGTCCTTCACCACCACCCATCGGGTGATCAACCGGGTTCATTACAACACCACGGTTACGAGGACGACGTCCTTGCCAACGAGAACGTCCAGCTTTACCTGAACTTTCCAACCCATGATCAGAGTTACCTACACTACCGATAGTAGCTTTACAAGTGCTAAGAATCTGTCTAACTTCACCTGAAGGCAACTTAATTACACAATACTTACCCTCACGAGAAGTCAACTGAGCAAAGTTACCAGCTGAACGAACCAGAGCAGCGCCCTGTCCCGGACGTAATTCGATATTGTGAATTACAGTACCCACCGGAATGTTCTGAAGAGGAAGAGCATTACCAATCTCTGGCGCTGCTGTTTCACCTGACATCAGAGTCGCACCAACTTGCAATCCATTGGGAGCAATAATATATCTTTTTTCTCCATCAGCATAAAATAACAGAGCGATACGAGCCGAACGATTCGGGTCGTATTCGATTGTTTTAACTACTGCTGGAACACCGTCCTTATTTCTCTTGAAATCAACAATTCTAATCACCTTTCTATGACCGCCACCAATGTAGCGCATAGTCATCTTACCTTCGCTGTTACGACCACCAGATGATTTCTTACCATATACAAGAGACTTTTCTGGTACTGATGCAGTAATTTCTTCGAAAGTACCAATAATTTTATGTCTTTGCCCCGGTGTTGTGGGCTTAAATTTACGTACTGCCATTTTTATTAAATATTGCTATAAAAATCAATAGTATCTCCTTCTTTCAATGTCACGATTGCTTTTTTGAAAGCATTCGTACGACCATTGATGATACCTGCTTTGGTATAACGGCTCTTATTCTTGCCAGCATACTTCACAGTATTCACATCAACTACAGTAACATTATAAAGAGCTTCAATTTCCTTCTTAATTTCCAGTTTGTTAGCTTCAGGACGTACAACAAAGCCGAAACGATTCAGCTTATCTGTGATTGCAGTCATTTTCTCTGTTACCAACGGTTTAATAATAATTCCCATTATTTAAGCCTCCTTTTTAAATTAAGATATTGTCAATAGCCTTCAGAGAGTTTTCTGTAAGCACAACAACCCCAGCATTCAATACTCTGTAAGTATTTAATCCTGAGATAGTCTGCACATTAGTACCCTCAATGTTACGAGCTGACAAATATACGTTTTTATTTGCTTCCGGTAAAATTACAAGTAGCTTTTTATCGGAAACTTTAAGATTTTTTGTCATTGCAACGAAATCTTTTGTCTTAGGAGCTTCAAATGTGAAATCCTCAACGACAATGATTGCATCATTTTGAGCTTTATAAGACAAAGCTGACTTACGAGCCAATGTCTTAACTTTTTTATTCAATTTGAAGAAATAGTCTCTTGGTTTCGGACCGAAAACACGAGCACCACCTACAAGAACAGGCGAGTTCATATCACCACGACGTGCTCCACCGCCACCTTTCTGACGACCGATCTTACGAGTTGAACCACTGATTTCACTTCTTTCTTTTGACTTATGAGTACCCTGACGCTGATTAGCCATAAATTGTTTTACGTCCAAATAAATAGCGTGGTCGTTGGGCTCAATTCCGAAGATAGATTCGTTTAACGTAACCTTTCTCCCAGTGTCTTCACCTTTAATGTTATATACGTTAACTTCCATTATTTCTCAATTAATACGATTGAACCTTTGCAACCCGGGATAGAACCTTTAACCAAAAGAAGGTTATGATCCGCGATTACTTTTAATACCTGCAAGTTTTGTACAGTGACTCTGTCACCACCAAGTTGTCCACCCATGCGCATTCCTTTGAATACTTTTGCAGGGTAAGAACAAGCACCGATAGAACCCGGTTTACGAGCGCGATTATGCTGACCGTGAGTAGCTTGACCCACACCACCAAAACCATGTCTTTTTACTACACCCTGAAAACCCTTACCCTTAGAAGTACCAACAACGTCAACAAAGCTAGCGTCGTTAAACATTTCTACAGTAATGGTATCACCCAAATTCAACTCTGTTTCAAATTCTTTGAACTCAGCCAAGTGTCTCTTCGGTGTTACTCCTGCTCTTTTAAAATGTCCCATCAACGGTTTAGTTGTATGTTTTTCCTTTTTGTCCTGGAAACCCAACTGAACAGCTGCATAGCCATCTTTTTCTACAGTTTTAACTTGAGTAACAACACAAGGACCTGCTTCGATAACAGTGCATGGTACATTTTTACCATCGGCACTGAAAACGGATGTCATTCCGATTTTTTTTCCTAATAATCCTGGCATTTCACTAATTTTTAATTATCAAACTTTAATTTCTACTTCCACACCACTTGGCAATTCCAACTTCATCAAAGCATCTACTGTCTTAGCTGTTGAGCTATAGATGTCGATTAATCTCTTATAAGAAGAGAGTTCAAATTGCTCACGAGACTTTTTGTTTACGAAAGTCGAACGGTTCACAGTAAAGATACGTTTGTGCGTAGGCAGAGGTATTGGACCGCTAACGATAGCACCAGTAGCTTTTACAGTTCTTACAATTTTCTCAGCTGACTTGTCAACCAAGTTGTGGTCGTAAGATTTCAATTTAATTCTAATTTTCTGACTCATTATTTTTTTTAATTAATACATTTATAATAAGATAAAGCGGCAGGCTAAGAGTCATTCGCTAGCCTGCTGCTTTAGATATTTTAGAGTAAATCAGCGCGTCCTTTTACTTCTTCCAATACAGCCTTAGCAATAGAAGAAGAAAGCTGAGCGTGATGAGAGTAGGTCATTGACGAGGTTGCACGACCAGAAGTAATAGTACGTAAAGCTGTTACGTAACCAAACATTTCCGCCAGTGGAACCATCGCTTTCACGATACGAGCGCCAGAGCGGCTAGATTCCATACCTTCAACCTGTCCACGACGTTTGTTCAAGTCACCGATAACATCACCCATGTTTTCTTCCGGAGTTACAACTTCCAGTTTCATGATAGGTTCCATCAAAACAGGACCTGCCTTAGCACATGCATTTTTATAAGCCTGCATTGCACAGATTTCAAATGACAACTGGTCAGAGTCAACCGGGTGGAATGAACCATCAACCAAAGTCACTTTCAATGAATCCAATGGGTAGCCTGCCAAAACACCACTCTTCATAGCATTTGTAAAGCCTTTCTGAACTGCAGGAATAAATTCCTTAGGAATATTACCACCCTTCACTTCATCAACAAACTGCAAACCACCTAAAGTGAAATCCGCATCAGCCGGACCAATGTTCACAATGATATCAGCAAACTTACCACGTCCACCAGACTGCTTCTTGTACACTTCACGCAAGTTAACTGTCTTCGTGATAGCTTCCTTATAGTTAACCTGAGGCTTACCTTGGTTACATTCTACCTTGAATTCACGTTTCAAACGGTCAATGATAATATCCAAGTGAAGCTCACCCATACCAGAAATAACTGTCTGACCTGTCTGTTCGTCTGTTTTCACAGTAAATGTCGGATCTTCTTCAGCCAATTTAGCCAAACCGTTAGACAGTTTATCCATATCTTTCTGAGTCTTAGGTTCTACAGCGATACCAATAACCGGTTCCGGGAAGTCCATAGACTCAAGTACTATCGGAGCTGTTTCATCACACAAAGTATCCCCAGTACGAATATCTTTAAAGCCTACACCTGCACCAATATCACCAGCACCGATTACTTCAACCGGGTTCTGTTTGTTGGAGTGCATCTGAAACAGACGAGAAACGCGTTCTTTCTTACCAGAACGAGAGTTGTAGATATAAGAACCTGCTTCAATTTTACCAGAATAAACACGGAAGAAAGTCAAACGTCCAACATATGGGTCAGTTGCGATCTTAAACGCCAAAGCAGATGTTTTTTCATCATCACTTGGTTTACGATCCTCTTCAGCTCCCGTATTAGGATTTGTACCTATTACGTTCTCTGTATCAAGTGGAGAAGGCAAGAAAGCACAAACATAATCAAGCAATGTCTGAACACCTTTGTTCTTAAAAGAAGATCCGCAAAGCATAGGAACTACAGCCATCTGAACTGTTGCATTACGAAGAGCTCTCAATACTTCTTCTTCAGTAATAGTAGAAGGATCATCGAAATATTTCTCCATCAAAGCATCATCAAATTCTGCTACTTTTTCAAGCATCTTATCTCTCCACTCGTTAGCTTCATCGATAAGTTCTGCAGGGATTTCCTCAATACTGTAGTCAGCCCCCATTGTTTCATCATGCCAATAGATAGCTTTCATTTTGATAAGGTCAACAAGACCTTTGAAAGATTCTTCAGCACCGATAGGAACAACAATCGGACACGGATTAGCTCCAAGAACATCCTTCATCTGACGAACTACTTCAAAGAAGTCAGCACCAGAACGATCCATCTTATTAACATAAGCAATACGAGGAACGTTATATTTATCAGCCTGACGCCATACAGTTTCTGATTGAGGCTCAACACCACCAACAGCACAGTAAGCAGCTACAGCCCCATCAAGGATACGCAATGAACGTTCTACCTCTGCGGTAAAGTCAACGTGTCCCGGAGTGTCAATCAAGTTAATTTTATAAGTATCACCAGCATATTTCCACCTTGTTGTTGTAGCAGCGGATGTAATAGTGATACCACGTTCTTGCTCCTGTTCCATCCAGTCCATAGTAGCAGCACCATCATGAACTTCACCAATTTTGTGAGTCAATCCAGTATAGAACAGGATACGTTCAGAAGTAGTTGTTTTTCCGGCATCAATGTGAGCCATGATACCGATATTACGAGTTAAATGTAAATCATGTTTAGCCATCTTCTAATTCCTTTACTTTAAGTTTATATTAGGTTTCTTACAGTATTAGAATCTAAAATGAGCAAATGCACGGTTAGCTTCTGCCATTCTGTGCATATCTTCTTTACGTTTGTATGCACCGCCTTGTTCATTGAAGGCATCCATAATTTCAGCAGCCAACTTGTCAGCCATTGATTTACCACCTCTTTTGCGAGCAAACAGAATCAAATTCTTCATAGAGATTGATTCTTTACGATCCGGACGGATTTCAGTAGGAACTTGGAAAGTAGCACCACCTACACGGCGAGACTTTACTTCCACTTGCGGAGTTACATTATCCAAAGCCTTTTTCCAGATTTCGAGAGCTGATTTTTCTTCGTTAGGAAGTTTTGCTTTCACAGTTTCCAAAGCGGCATAAAAGATTTCATAAGATGTATTTTTCTTTCCATCATACATCAAGTGGTTCACGAACTTGGAAACCTTTTGGTCATTAAACACGGGATCCGGAAGAATCAGGCGTTTTTTTGGTTTTGCTTTTCTCATTTGTTTGAAAAATAATGTTTTTGTTCTTGGTTGTCTACTTCTTGACTTCTTCAACTCTCCCTCCGGAGAATTTACTCAACCTTTAGCATTTCCAACAAACTAAAACGTAAGTTATTACTTTAATTTTAATTAGGTCTTAATCCTTATTTTTTCTTACCCTTAGCAGGAGCAGCAGCTTGTCCTGGTTTCGGACGCTTAGCACCATATTTAGAACGTCTTTGAGTACGACCAGCAACACCTGCTGTATCAAGTGTACCACGTACAATGTGATAACGCACACCCGGAAGGTCTTTTACACGACCACCACGTACCAAAACGATTGAGTGTTCCTGCAAGTTGTGTCCTTCTCCCGGAATGTATGAGTTCACCTCTTTTTGGTTAGTCAAACGTACACGAGCTACTTTACGCATTGCAGAGTTCGGCTTCTTCGGAGTAGTAGTGTATACTCTCACGCAAACGCCACGTCTTTGAGGACATGAATCCAAGGCTGGAGATTTACTTTTCTCCACCAGCACTTCGCGTCCTTTTCTTACTAATTGCTGAATTGTAGGCATTTTAATTGTTTTTTGATTTATATTATTGTTATATTAATTTCGTAACTATACATTTTGGGCTGCAAAAATACGAATAATATTTGAATATTCAATGCACTACAACTTTTTTTTCTTTTTTAATGTTTTTATATCATCCTCACGCTTCGCCTTTTACACCCGTCAAAGGAGAAATAGGGGGTTCATCCGAAGTACGAATCGGACCGAATACGCGCTCATACTTTGCTATATTATCTTCTAATGCCCGCAGCAGACGTTTTGCGTGCTCCGGAGCCACAATAATACGAGATTGCACACCAGCCTTCGGTATACCCGGCATTACGCGCACGAAGTCAAGGATGAATTCAGAACTCGAATGAGTAATAATAGCAAGATTTGCATAAGTTCCCTGTGCAACCTCTTCTCTCAATTCAATCTGTAATTGTCCGTTGTTATTTTGTTCTTCCATATTTAATATGATTAAAAAGTTATCCTGCAAAATAACACATTTTTCCTGAAACTAATGGTAATACACGCGAGTAAAAAAGAAATAAAAAAAGGAGCAATTGCCCAATCAGGCAACTGCTCCTTTTCATATAGTCAATTGAATTGTATTTATTCTACTTCATTGTAGTCAAGTACTGTTTTCTTGTTAGCCAAGATACGGTCATACTCTTCTTTTGATCCAACGATGAGCTTTTCGAACTCGCGCTGTCCGGTACCGGCAGGAATCAAGTGACCACAGATCACATTTTCCTTCATACCTTCAAGCTTATCGATCTTACCGTTGATAGCAGCTTCATTCAATACTTTCGTTGTTTCCTGGAAGGAAGCAGCCGACATAAAGCTTGATGTTTGCAAAGCAGCACGCGTGATACCTTGAAGGATCTGAGTAGAGGTAGCAGCAACAGCGTCACGAACTTCAACCGGCTTCAAGTCACGACGTTTCAACATACTATTCTCATCACGCAACTTGCGGGCAGTTACAATCTGTCCAGCTTGCATATTTTGAGAATCACCAGCATCCACTACGACTTTCTTGCCCCAGATACGATCATTTTCTTCCATGAATTCCAGTTTGTCTACGACTTGCTGTTCGAGGAAGCGAGTATCTCCCGGTTCATCAATTTGTACTTTACGCATCATCTGACGAACGATAATCTCAAAGTGCTTATCATTGATCTTCACACCCTGCAAGCGGTATACATCCTGAACTTCATTCACGATATATTCCTGTACAGCTGTAGGACCCTTAATTGCCAAGATATCTGCCGGAGTAGTAGCACCGTCAGACAACGGAGTACCAGCACGTACATAGTCATTTTCCTGTACCAGAATCTGCTTAGACAGTGCAACCAGATACTTCTTAACCTCACCCGTCTTGGAAGTTACGATGATTTCACGGTTACCACGTTTGATCTTACCCATTGTCACCTCACCGTCGATTTCAGAAACGACAGCCGGATTTGACGGGTTACGAGCTTCAAACAATTCAGTAACACGAGGAAGACCACCCGTGATATCACCCGCCTTACCTACGGCACGCGGAATCTTCACGATTACTTCACCGGCTTTTACCTTCTGACCATTCTCGATGATAACGTGCCCACCTACCGGTAAGTTATAAGTACGGATCAAATCACCGTCCTCTGTTAAGATATGAGCGGTAGGAACTTTGGTTTTATCCTTGGATTCAATAATAATAATTTCACGAAGACCTGTTGCTTCATCCGATTCAACCTTATAAGTAACGTTTTCAATCACGCCCTCAAATTCGATCTTACCGGTTGCTTCTGTGATAATAACAGCATTGAACGGGTCCCACTTAGCAATCAGTTTGCCTTTTTCTACCAAGTCGCCGTCGCTTACATACAGTGTTGAACCATAAGGTACGTTATGAGTAGAAAGAACGATACCGGTATTCACATCCACAAAACGTACTTCGGCCAAACGACCTACTACCACTTTTGCAGATTCACCCATCTCGTCAACGATATCTACTGTACGCAACTCTTCAAATTCAAGACGTGCATTATTTTTAGCAACGATACTGGCGTTAGCTGCAATATTTGCAGCAGTACCACCGGCGTGGAATGTACGCAATGTCAACTGTGTACCCGGCTCACCAATAGACTGAGCAGCGATTACACCGACAGCTTCACCCTTCTGAACCATGCGGCTCGTTGCCAGGTTACGTCCGTAACATTTAGCACAAACACCCTTCTTAGCTTCACAAGTCAATACCGAACGGATTTCAACACTCTCGATCGGAGACTCCTGAATCTTCTTGGCTACTTCTTCTGTGATTTCTTCACCACCGGCAACAAGCAATTCACCTGTGGTAGGATGAATAATATCATGTACGGAAACACGGCCTAAGATACGTTCGTACAGAGTAGCAATAACTTCATCATTATTCTTAAGGTCCGTACAAACCAATCCGCGGAGTGTACCGCAATCTTCTTCTGTAATAATCACATCGTGTGATACGTCCACCAGACGACGAGTCAAATAACCAGCATCGGCAGTCTTCAAAGCGGTATCCGCCAAACCTTTACGAGCACCGTGGGTAGAGATAAAGTACTCCAACACCGAAAGTCCTTCTTTAAAGTTCGACAAAATCGGGTTCTCGATGATCTGACCACCTTCAGCGCCTGCTTTCTGCGGTTTTGCCATCAAACCACGCATACCTGACAACTGACGAATCTGCTCTTTAGAACCACGGGCACCAGAGTCAAGCATCATATATACAGAGTTGAAACCCTGATCGTCCGAAGAAATAGTCTTCATCAGGATATTAGACAACTCGGAGTTCACATGTGTCCAAATATCAATTACCTGATTGTAACGTTCGTTATTGGTAATGAAACCCATGTTATAGTTGTTTACGACTTGTTCAACTTCGTCGTAACCTTTCTGTACCAAAGTTTCTTTTTCCTTCGGAATGATAATATCACCCAAGTTGAATGACAAACCACCCTTGAACGCCATCTGATAACCTAAATTCTTGATTCCATCCAGGAAGTCGGCAGCCTTAGCCACACCACATACCTTAATTACATCACTAATAATATCACGAAGAGATTTCTTAGAGATAATTGTATTGATATAACCAGCTTCAGGTGGAACGATTTCATTCACAATCACACGTCCTACTGAAGTTTCGCGCATTACGTCTACAATGTTACCATTTTCATCAACGTCTTTCACGATAACCTTTACCGGAGCATGAATATCTACCTTACCTTCATTGTAAGCGATCAACGCTTCTTCCGGTCCGTAGAATGTCAAACCTTCACCTTTTGCACCGGCACGCAACTTAGTAATATAGTACAAACCAAGAACCATATCCTGTGCAGGCACAGTAATAGGCGCACCGTTTGCCGGATTCAATATATTATGTGATTGAAGCATCAACATTTGTGCTTCAAGAATTGCTTCATTACTCAAAGGCAAGTGAACAGCCATCTGGTCACCGTCAAAGTCGGCGTTGAATGCCGTACATGCCAACGGGTGCAACTGAATAGCTTTACCTTCGATCATTTTAGGCTGGAAAGCCTGAATACCCAAACGGTGCAAGGTCGGAGCACGGTTCAACAGTACCGGGTGTCCCTTCATTACATGTTCTAAGATATCCCAAATCACCGGCTCTTTGCGGTCTACGATTTTCTTTGCAGACTTAACAGTCTTAACGATACCACGTTCGATGAGCTTGCGAATAATAAACGGCTTGTATAATTCGGCAGCCATCAATTTAGGAATACCGCATTCACCCATCTTTAATTCCGGACCAACGACGATTACGGAACGAGCAGAGTAGTCAACACGTTTACCCAGCAAGTTTTGACGGAAGCGTCCCTGTTTACCTTTCAAACTGTCAGACAATGACTTCAACGGACGGTTGGCGTCTGTCTTCACAGCACTTGACTTACGTGAGTTATCAAACAAAGAATCGACAGATTCCTGAAGCATACGTTTTTCATTACGCAAGATTACTTCCGGAGCCTTGATTTCAATCAGTCGTTTCAAACGGTTGTTACGGATAATCACACGACGATAAAGGTCGTTCAAGTCAGATGTAGCAAAACGGCCACCATCCAGCGGAACCAACGGACGAAGTTCGGGCGGAATAACCGGTACGATACGTACGATCATCCATTCCGGTTTGTTACGTCCACGTGATGCGCGGAACGATTCTACTACCTGAAGACGTTTCAAAGCTTCATTCTTACGTTGCTGAGACGCATCGTTTCCGGCGCGGTGACGCAGTTCGTAAGACAAAGCATCCAGATCCAAACGAGCCAGCAAATCATAAATAGCTTCGGCTCCCATCTTTGCAACAAATTTATTCGGATCATTATCTTCAAGATACTGATTGTCTTTCGGAAGCGTATCCAAAATATCCAGATATTCTTCTTCAGAAAGCAAATCATATTCAGCTACGCCATCTTCAGCTTTCACACCCGGCTGAATAACAACATAACGTTCGTAGTATATAATCGAATCCAGTTTCTTTGTCGGCAATCCGAGCAAATAACCGATTTTATTAGGAAGCGAACGGAAATACCAGATGTGAGCCACCGGCACAACCAGCTGGATATGTCCCATACGTTCACGGCGCACTTTCTTTTCAGTAACTTCCACACCACAACGGTCGCAGACGATACCTTTATAACGGATACGCTTGTATTTACCGCAATGACATTCATAATCCTTGATAGGACCAAAAATGCGCTCGCAGAACAAACCGTCACGTTCGGGTTTGTACGTACGGTAATTAATGGTTTCAGGCTTCAAAACTTCACCACTCGAATTCTCAAGGATTTCTTCCGGAGAAGCCAGACCAATTGAGATCTTCGAGAAATTACTTTTCGTCTTATTTTCTTTTCTAAAAGCCATACTCTATATAATTGAGATTTGATAATTGAATCATTGGAAATTGAAAAAAGTGCGGATGCCAACAGACCTTCATCGGTACATTGACATCTCACATTCTTTCATTATTTTATTCTAGGTTGATACTCAAACCTAAACCTCTCAACTCGTGCAACAATACGTTCAAGGATTCCGGAATACCAGGTTGTGGCATCGGTTCACCTTTCACAATTGCTTCATAAGCCTTCGAACGTCCTACCACGTCATCAGATTTGATAGTCAGGATTTCCTGCAAGATATGGGCAGCACCGAAACCTTCGAGTGCCCAAACCTCCATTTCTCCGAAACGCTGACCACCGAATTGAGCTTTACCACCAAGAGGTTGCTGAGTAATCAATGAGTACGGACCGATAGAACGAGCATGCATCTTGTCTTCAACCATGTGGCCCAACTTCAACATGTAAGTTACGCCCACAGTAGCTGCCTGGTCAAATTGCTCACCTGTACCACCATCACAAAGATAAGTCTTACAGTAGCGAGGCAATCCTGCCTTGTCTGTCCACTGATCCAGATCTTCCATGGTAGCACCGTCGAAAATAGGAGTCGCAAATTTCACGCCCAACGTTTTTCCGGCACGTCCGAGTACAGCTTCAAAAATCTGACCAATGTTCATACGAGAAGGCACACCCAATGGATTCAACACGATGTCAACCGGAGTACCATCAGCCAAGAACGGCATATCTTCCTGACGAACAACACGGGATACAATACCCTTGTTACCGTGGCGACCAGCCATCTTATCACCCACACCAATCTTACGTTTCTTAGCAATATATACTTTTGCCATCTGGATAATACCAGCAGGAAGTTCATCACCAATTGTAATAGCAAACTTCTTACGTTTCAATTCAGCATCCAGCTCTTTATATTTCTTAATGAAATTCATCACCAGATCACGAATCATACCGTTAATATGATCGTCGCTTGTCCAGTTGCTCAATTGAATAGAAGTAAAGTCAAGTGAATCAAAATCAGAAGCACTGAACTTAGAACCTTTCGCAATAACTTCCGCACCCAAATAGTCTTTCACACCTTGAGAAACCTTACCTTCAGTCAAAGTCATCAGTTTCTTAACCAGGATACGTTTCAAGTCAGCTACCTTAGATTCAAATTCATCATCAATCTTAGGCAACAATGCTTTATCGGCCAGTTTAGAGCTACGATTCTTAATCACACGTGAGAAAAGTTTCTTATCAATCACCACACCTTTCAAAGAAGGAGAAGCTTTCAAAGAAGCATCTTTCACGTCACCTGCCTTATCACCGAAGATAGCCCGAAGCAGTTTTTCTTCCGGAGAAGGATCAGATTCACCCTTCGGCGTAATCTTACCAATCATGATATCACCCGGCTCGATACGAGCACCGATTCTTACGATACCGTTTTCATCCAAGTCTTTGGTAGCTTCTTCACTTACATTCGGGATATCAGAAGTCAACTCTTCCATACCACGTTTTGTCTCACGAACTTCCAGAGAATATTCCTCTACGTGAACTGAAGTCAACAAGTCTTCGCGTACCACACGTTCGTTCAATACGATAGCATCCTCATAGTTGTAACCCTTCCAAGGCATATAAGCTACCAACAGGTTCTTACCCAATGCCAATTCACCCTTTTCAGTAGAATAACCTTCAGTCAAGATATCACCTTTCTTCACACGCTGGCCTTTGTCACAAATCGGACGTAAGTCAATCGTCATGTTCTGGTTAGTCTTACGGAACTTAGGTATTCTATATTCCTTCAAAGCAGGTTCGAAACTTACAAATTCTTCGTCTTCCGTACGGTCATACAAAATACGGATAGTAGTAGCATCCACATAGTCAACCACACCATCGCCTTCTGCAGTAATCTGGGTACGAGAGTCTCTTACCAACTGACGTTCGATACCTGTACCTACGATTGGAGCTTCACTTCTCAACAAAGGAACCGCTTGGCGCATCATGTTCGATCCCATCAATGCACGGTTAGCATCGTCATGTTCCAAGAATGGAATCAAAGAAGCTGCAATAGATGCAATCTGCTGAGGAGCAACGTCCATCAAGTCAACTTCAGATGGTTCAACAACCGGGAAATCTGCATCTTGACGAGACTTCACCCTGTTAAGTACGAATGTACCATCGTCATTCAACGGAGCATTTCCCTGCGCAATAACCTTTTCTTCCTCTTCTTCAGCAGTCAGATAAATCAGACCGTTATCAGAAAGATCCACTTTCCCATTTTCCACCTTGCGGTAGGGAGTTTCAATGAATCCTAGCTCATTAATCTTAGCAAATACACACAATGAAGAAATCAAACCGATGTTCGGACCTTCAGGAGTCTCAATCGGACAAAGACGACCATAGTGTGTATAGTGAACGTCACGAACCTCAAATCCGGCACGTTCACGGGAAAGACCACCAGGACCAAGGGCAGACATACGACGTTTGTGCGTAATTTCAGCCAGCGGGTTTGTCTGGTCCATGAACTGCGACAACGCGTTCGTTCCGAAGAATGAGTTGATTACTGAAGAAATAGTCTTCGCATTAATCAAATCAATCGGAGTAAACACTTCATTGTCACGAACGTTCATACGTTCACGAATCGTACGAGACATACGAGCCAGCCCCACAGCAAACTGATTAGAAAGCTGTTCACCAACAGTACGTACACGACGGTTACTCAAGTGGTCAATATCATCCACATCCGCTTTTGAGTTAATCAACTCAATCAGATATTTGATGATTTCAATAATATCTTCCTTCGTGAGGACACGCACGTCCATATCAGTCGTCAGATTCAACTTTTTGTTGATTCTGTAACGGCCTACATCACCAAGGTCATATCGTTTTTCTGAGAAGAACAAGTTATTGATAACCTCCCTTGCACTTGCGTCATCAGCCGGATCGGCATTACGCAACTGACGGTAGATATACAACACAGCTTCTTTTTCCGAGTTACTCGGGTCCTTCTGCAACGTATTATATATGATAGAGAAATCGGACTGATTCGGTTCATCCTTATGCAAAAGGATGTTCTGAACTCCCGACTCCAAAATTTCATCAATATGCTCCTCTTCCAGTACGGTTTCACGGTCGATAATAACTTCGTTACGTTCAATAGAAACCACTTCACCGGTATCTTCATCAACGAAATCTTCAATCCATGTTTTCAAGACACGTGCAGCCAGTTTACGGCCTAACACCTTCTTCAGATTTGTCTTGTTTACCTTCACATCTTCTGCAAGATCGAAAATCTCAAGAATATCTTTGTCATTCTCGAAGCCAATTGCACGCAACAATGTAGTCACCGGCAATTTCTTCTTACGGTCGATATATGCGTACATCACATTATTGATGTCAGTAGCAAACTCAATCCACGAACCCTTAAACGGAATAATACGAGCCGAATAAAGTTTCGTACCATTGGCATGTACACTCTGACCGAAGAACACACCCGGAGAACGGTGAAGCTGTGACACAACTACGCGTTCGGCACCGTTAATGACGAAAGTAGCCTTATCAGTCATATAAGGAATCGGGCCGAGGAATACGTCCTGAATCACTGTATCAAAATCCTCATGATCGGGGTCCGTACAGTAAAGCTTAAGTTTCGCTTTTAAGGGAACACTATAAGTAAGCCCACGCTCTATACAATCATCAATGGTATAACGCGGCGGATCAATATAATAGTCCAGAAACTCAAGAACAAAATTGTTTCTTGTATCGGCAATAGGGAAGTTTTCAGCAAATACTTTATACAATCCCTCATTCTTACGCTTTTCAGGTGGGGTATCTAATTGTAGAAAGTCTTGGAATGACTTCAATTGTACTTCCAGGAAATCCGGGTATTCTAGCGGATTCTTAGTCGAAGCAAAATTAACTCTTTGATTTACAGTATTTGAAGACATCTGTCAATGAATTTGGAGAACTTAATTTGAAATATATACACAAAAAGGTTAAGAATCCTCTTGTGAAGGATTCCTAACCGAATTACCTGATTACCAGGCCAATGTTATTTAAGTTCAACTTCAGCTCCAGCTTCTTCCAATGTTTTCTTCAATGATTCTGCTTCGTCTTTAGCCAAACCTTCTTTTACTGTGCTAGGAGCACCGTCTACCAAGTCTTTAGCTTCTTTCAAACCAAGACCACAAGCTTCCTTAACGGCCTTAACTACTTGAAGTTTAGCTGCACCAGCGCTCTTCAATACTACGTCGAAAGAAGTTTTTTCTTCTGCGGCAGCAGCACCAGCTGCAGGACCAGCAGCAACAGCTACAGCTGCAGCAGCAGGTTCAATACCGTATTCTTCTTTAAGGATAGTTGCAAGTTCATTAACTTCTTTTACTGTCAAGTTAACTAATTGTTCTGCAAAAGCTTTCAAATCTGCCATTTTTTGTATGATTTTAATTGTTTAAATACTTTGTTGATTTTTGAAAATTATTCGGGACGTTCACCAAGAGTCTTGAGAACTCCGTGAAGGGTGTTACCACCTGATTGAAGAGCAGAAATAACATTCTTGGCCGGAGATTGCAACAGGGCAACGATATCGGCGATAACTTCATTCTTACTCTTGATTGAAACGAGAGCATCCAATTGATCAGCACCAATGTAGAAGCTTTCTTCTGCATATGCAGCTTTCAGTCCGGGAATACCGTCTTTCGCTTTGTCTTTGATTAACTTAGCAGGAACGTTTGCAGTATTGCTAAACATAACAGCAGTAGTACCTTTCAAAGAACCGTAAAGAGGTGAGAAGTCTTCTTCCAAGCTTTCAAGTGCTTTGTGAAGCAGCGTGTTTTTAACCAACATCAATTTGATGTCTGATTTAAAACAATCTCTTCTCAATGCACTGGTAGCAGCAGCGTTCATAGCTGTAACGTCTACCAAGTAGAAGTGACCATATTCCTTTACTGTAGCAGCAATTTGCTCTATAATCGTACTTTTATCTTCCTTTCTCATTATTTCTCTGTTTTATTAGATTTCATCCACTGATTTCGGGTCGATTTTAATACCCGCACTCATTGTACTAGAAAGATAAATACTCTTAATATATGTACCCTTTGCTGCGGTCGGTTTCAGTTTGTTCAGAGTAGAGATGAACTCTTTCGCGTTGTCGCGAATCTGATCAGGACTGAATGATACCTTACCGATAGAAGTGTGAACGATACCGCTCTTATCAACTTTAAAGTCAATCTTACCTTGTTTTACTTCTTTTACAGCCTTAGCAACATCCATAGTTACAGTACCACTCTTAGGGTTCGGCATCAATCCACGAGGACCGAGAACACGACCGAGCGCACCAATTTTACCCATGATAGATGGCATAGTGATGATTACATCAATATCAGTCCATCCACCTTTGATCTTTTCAATATATTCGTCAAGACCAACGTAGTCAGCACCAGCTTCTTTTGCAGCAGCTTCAGCATCCGGTGTACAAAGTACCAATACACGTACTTCTTTACCAGTACCATGAGGAAGTGAAACAACACCTCTCACCATCTGGTTAGCTTTACGTGGATCAACACCTAAACGTACATCAATATCCAGTGAAGCATCAAACTTAGTAAAAGTGATTTCTTTTACCAAAGATGCAGCTTCTTTCAGTGAGTATGCTTTCCCTGCTTCAATCTTTTCTGCAGCTAACTTTTGATTTTTTGTCAGTTTACCCATTACAATTGAAGTTTATTAATTATTAACCGGGAACTCCCCTTTTACAGCGATACCCATACTTCTAGCTGTACCTGCAACCATTCTCATGGCAGCTTCCACAGTAAAACAGTTTAAGTCAACCATTTTGTCCTGAGCAATCGTACGAACCTGTTCCCAAGTAAGCTCGGCAACTTTCTTACGGTTAGGCTCAGCAGAACCACTCTTTACCTTAGCTACTTCAAGTAATTGAATAGCAACGGGAGGAGTCTTGATTACAAAATCGAAAGACTTATCTGCGTAGTAAGTAATGATAACAGGTAAAATCTTACCTGCTTTGTCTTGGGTTCTGGCATTGAATTGCTTGCAAAATTCCATGATATTGATACCCTTAGAACCCAAAGCAGGTCCAACGGGAGGTGATGGATTTGCAGCGCCTCCTTTAATCTGTAACTTGATTAGTCCAGCAACTTCTTTAGCCATTTTTTTATTGATTTATATATAAACATTAAACGAAGAACAACAACAGCGTAACAATTCCGCGTTATTCCTTTTCCACTTGCATAAAGCCCAATTCAAGCGGCGTTTTGCGCCCGAATATCTTCACCATGACCTTTAGTTTCTTTTTTTCACTATTCACTTCTTCAATGATACCACTGAATCCGCTGAAAGGTCCAAAAGTAACTTTTACAGTTTCTCCCACTACGTACGGAATATTGAGTTCTTCACCCGTTTCCTGCAGTTCGTCCACTGTACCAAGTATACGATTCACTTCTGATTGTCTGAGAGGCACCGGTTTTTCGGAGCCGCCTAAAAAGCCTATCACATTCGGAGTATTGCGCAGGTGATGAGCGACCTCACCAACCAAAGCAGCCTCCACTAAAACGTAGCCAGGAAGATAACTTCTTTCCTTCACAATTTTTTTACCATTGCGAACCTGGTAAACTTTTTCAGTAGGAATCAATACCTGAGATACATATTCACCAAGGTCGCTGTTCTTAAGATCAGCTTCAAGATATTCCTTTACCTTAGCTTCTTTACCGCTAATAGCACGTAGAACGTACCATTTCTTTTCAATCTCAGCCATTTTCAATTCCTAATTTTTTAATGTGGATAAACGATTTTTTCCATGAAGTTCTGGAAACAGACATCCATACCCCATACTACCAATGCAATAAGCAGGGAAGCATATAAAACAACTACTGCACTGTTAGCAAGTTCAGAATACGTAGGCCACGATACTTTATGTACAAGTTCGTCGTAAGATTCTTTAATATAAGCTATTACCTTTTTCATTTCAATAATATTAGCACGGGAGGAGAGGCTCGAACTCCCGACACCCGGTTTTGGAGACCGGTGCTCTACCAACTGAGCTACTCCCGTGTGTACATAATCAGTTCCCGATGGAAAACCGGGAACTGATTAATTATTGTGTATTAGTCGATAATTTCAGTAATCTGACCAGCACCTACCGTACGTCCACCTTCGCGGATAGCGAAACGAAGACCCGGGTTCAATGCTACTGGGTAGATCAACTCAACTGTAATAGTTACGTTATCACCCGGCATTACCATTTCTGTTCCTTCCGGCAAAGTGATTTCACCTGTACAGTCCATAGTACGCAAGTAGAACTGAGGACGGTATTTGTTGTGGAACGGAGTGTGACGACCACCTTCTTCTTTCTTCAAGATATAAACCTCAGCTTTGAATTTAGAGTGCGGTTTAATCTGACCTGGTTTACAAAGAACCATACCACGTTTGATTTCGTTCTTGTCAATACCACGAAGCAAAAGACCTACGTTGTCACCAGCTTCACCTTGATCCAACAGTTTACGGAACATTTCAACACCAGTTACAACTGATTTCTTATCTTCACCTAAACCAAGGATTTCGATTTCATCACCAACGTGGATAACACCAGTTTCGATACGACCTGTTGCTACAGTACCACGACCTGTGATAGAGAACACGTCTTCAACCGGCATCAAGAATGGTTTATCAACATCGCGCGGAGGCAGTGGAATCCAGTTATCAACTGCATCCATCAGTTCCATAACTTTGTCTTCCCATTTTTCAACACCGTTCAATGCGCCAAGAGCAGAACCACGGATGATAGGAGTATTGTCACCATCGAAATCATAGAATGAAAGAAGTTCTCTCATTTCCATTTCAACGAGTTCCAACATTTCTTCGTCGTCTACCATATCGCACTTGTTCAAGAATACAACCAGACGAGGTACGTTTACCTGACGAGCCAACAGGATGTGTTCGCGAGTTTGAGGCATCGGACCATCAGTTGCAGCACAAACGATGATAGCACCGTCCATCTGAGCAGCACCAGTTACCATGTTCTTTACGTAGTCGGCGTGACCCGGACAGTCTACGTGTGCATAGTGACGGTTAGCTGTTTGATATTCAACGTGAGAAGTATTGATAGTAATACCTCTTTCTTTTTCTTCAGGAGCGTTGTCGATAGAATCGAAAGAACGCAATTCTGAAAGACCTTTCTTTGCCAACACAGTAGTGATAGCAGCTGTCAACGTTGTCTTACCGTGGTCTACGTGACCGATTGTACCAATGTTTACGTGCGGTTTGGTACGTTCAAATTTCTCTTTAGCCATAGCTTTACTTGTTATTTATTTGATTAATAATCAGCATTTACATCCTTTATGAGCTGTTACCGGGATTTGAACCCGGGACCTCTTCCTTACCAAGGAAGTGCTCTACCACTGAGCTATAACAGCAAGAAAAGAGAGCGGAAGACGGGGCTCAAACCCGCGACCCTCAGCTTGGAAGGCTAATGCTCTATCAACTGAGCTACTTCCGCATTCTTGCCAAAGTTGTCACTCTGATTGTGGGCAAAGATGGATTCGAACCACCGAAGGCGTAAGCCAGCAGATTTACAGTCTGCCCCATTTGGCCACTCTGGTATTTGCCCTTTTCAAAATCAAGAAATAAAAGAACTATTTTCAAACAATATAATAAAGACAGATGTTCTATCTTTGTTCTTCGGTTTCTTTTTGAGCCTCTTGTCGGATTCGAACCAACGACCCCGAGATTACAAATCACGTGCTCTGGCCAACTGAGCTAAAGAGGCAAACTTACTAAAAAATGCAACCGTCACGTTCTAACGCGAGCGAAACGGCTGCAAATTTAGTTATTTATTTCTTTCCCGCAAAATATTTGGGATTTTTTTATTTGCTACGTTGCTTTTCCTTGTATTTAACCAGCTGTTTTCCGAGTGCTTCCACATCTAAATCAATTGCTTCTTCAAATGTATCGCATACTTTGCTTGCATAAAACTCTCCATTTGGAATCAATATTTTAATGCCCGCTTCCTTGTTTTCAGCAACTTCTGGTTTAACTACCTTTAATGACACCTCTACTTTCTTTATATCTTCGTAATATTTTTCCAACTTGGACACTTTCTTCTGAATAAATGCCTGCAATTGCTCTGACGCATCAAAGTGAATTGATTGAATTCTAACATCCATACTTACCTCCTTTTTTTTAAGCTCTTGGATGAGCTTGTTTATACACTTTTTTAAGTTCTTCAAATGTGGCATGTGTGTAGATCTCGGTAGTTGTTATGCTCTCGTGACCCAAAAGTTCTTTTACCGCCCCCAGTTCTGCTTCATTGTTCAGCATTGTGGTAGCAAAAGTATGCCTCAACACGTGAGGACTCTTTTTCTTCAACGTCACCACCTTTGACAGGTTCCGTTTCACTAAATTATAGACTAGATTCTTGTAAAGCCGTTCACCATTCTCTCTAATAAAGAAAGCTTCCGACCTTTCCGGAATCGTTTCGTTTCTTACATTAATATATTCAAGCATCAGCTCCTGCAGTTCGTCACCGAACGGAATCAGCCGTTGCTTATTTCTTTTCCCGGTCACTTTCAGAAGAGAAGCCGAAAAATCCACATCCTTATCATCCAAACCTATTAATTCCGAAAGTCTCATGCCAGTAGCATAAAACACTTCAATCACCAACCGGTCCCGACAACCTTTAAATCCTTGGCCAAAATCCGTATCATCCAATAACCTATTCATTTCGTTCTCTTTTAAGAACACAGGCAACGGCTTTTTGTTTTTAGGTCCTTTTATTTTACGCAAAGGATCTATAGTCGTTTCTCCCTGTCTTATGAGATACTTGTAAAACGTTCGGAGCGAACTTAGCTTACGATTTACAGAAGTTGAGGTATACCCTTTATCCATCAATGAAACAATCCATTCACGAATCAGTTCCGCCTCGACCTCTAACGGATCAAACTTCCCATACTCTTCCTGAGCAAACTCCTGCAGTTGCTTTATATCTTCACCGTACGCAAGAACGGTCTTTTCAGAATAGTTCCGCTCATACTGGAGATAATCAAGAAAAGATTCTATCAACATAATATCGCTACATCTAAAATCGTGCAACGAATGTATGAAAAGAATTCAATAATTCAAAGGAAATTACGAATTATTAATCTTCTACTTGCTGAAGTTGTTGTACGTAAACTGCGCGTTCTTTCTTAAGTCTCTTAGTTACAGACGGTTTATCAAACTGCTGTCTGCTTCTCAATTCTTTTACGATGCCAGTTTTCTCAAATTTTCTTTTGAACTTCTTCAGCGCTTTTTCAATGTTTTCGCCTTCTTTTACAGGTACTACAATCATTTTGTTATTATTAATATGTTATGATTAAAAAAATTCCGCAGTCAAATTGCGCCGCAAAATTACACATACTTTCTTTATTCACAAAACTTTCGGCAAATATTTCTCAAAAACTATTCATAAACAAGTCATTAAATGCGGAAAGTTAGTACCTTTGAAACACTTACATGTCTATAATAATATAATAAGGTATGAAACAGAACATAAAAGAACGAATACATGCTCTGCGCATGACATTCCATCCCAATTACATCAAAGCATTCATTATCCCCAGCACCGACCCTCATCTTAGTGAGTATGTGGCTCCCCACTGGATGTCACGCGAATGGATTTCCGGTTTTACGGGTTCTGCAGGAACAGCGGTCATCCTGATGGACAAAGCGGGATTATGGACCGACTCACGTTACTTCCTTCAGGCAGCGAAAGAACTGGAAGGGAGTGGCATCACACTCTACAAAGAGATGCTGCCGGAAACTCCAAGCATAACAGAGTTTCTCTGCCAGCACTTAAAACCCGGAGAATCTGTAAGCATTGACGGGAAAATGTTCTCCGTGCAACAGGTAGAACAAATGAAAGAAGAACTAGCGGCACATCAGTTACAGGTAGATATATTTGGAGATCCATTAAAAAACATCTGGAAAGACCGTCCCTCCATACCTGACTCTCCAGCCTTAATTTATGATATCAAATATGCAGGAAAAAGCTGCAAAGAAAAAATATCCGCCATCCGTGCGGAGTTGAAGAAGAAAGGTGTCTATGCCTTATTCATATCTGCACTGGACGAAATAGCATGGACTCTCAATCTACGAGGAAACGATGTACATTGCAATCCAGTCATAGTGAGCTACCTGTTAATTACACAGGATGAGGTGACTTACTTCATTTCTCCGGAAAAAGTGACGCCGGAGGTCGAGACTTATCTGAAGAAACAACAAATAGGAATACAGAAATATGATGAGGTAGAGACATTCCTGAATTCTTTCCCCGGAGAAAATATTCTTATTGATCCACGGAAAACGAATTATGCGATTTACTCGGCCATCAATCCGAAATGTTCCATTATTCGTGGCGAGTCTCCCGTCACATTATTGAAAGCCATTCGCAATAAACAGGAAATAGCCGGCATCCATGCTGCCATGCAACGAGATGGAGTGGCACTTGTCAGATTCCTCAAGTGGCTGGAAGAATCTGTATCCACCGGAAAAGAAACTGAATTAAGTATAGATAAAAAGCTGCATGAATTCAGAGCAGCACAGCCCCTCTACATGGGAGAAAGTTTCGACACCATTGCAGGATATAAAGAGCACGGAGCAATCGTGCATTATTCGGCAACGCCGGAAAGCGATGTAACTCTTCAGCCTAAAGGATTCCTACTCTTAGATTCAGGGGCACAATACTTGGACGGAACCACTGACATCACTCGTACCATCGCATTAGGCGAACTGACGGAAGAGGAAAAGACGGATTATACCTTAATATTAAAGGGACACATAGCATTGGCTATGGCTAAATTCCCAGCCGGAACCCGTGGTGCGCAACTCGATGTACTGGCGCGTATCCCTATCTGGAATCACAGAATGAACTTTCTCCATGGCACAGGGCACGGCGTCGGGCATTTCTTGAGTGTACACGAAGGACCACAAAGCATTCGTATGAATGAAAACCCTGTAATTCTCCAGCCCGGTATGGTTACATCCAACGAACCTGGTGTTTATAAGACAGGCAGTCACGGGATACGTACGGAGAACTTGACGTTAGTTTGCAAAGATGGAGAGGGAATGTTTGGAGAATATCTTAAGTTTGAGACTATCACTTTATGCCCCATCTGCAAAAAAGGGATCATCAAGGAGATGCTGACAAATGAAGAAATTGAATGGTTAAACAATTACCATCAGACTGTCTACGAGAAACTATCACCGGATCTTAACGAAGAAGAAAAAGTTTGGTTACAAGAGGCGACTGCTTCCCTTTAAAAAGAACTTGCCTGACACCCGGGTGTCAAGCATACCAACACCCGGGTGTCAGACTGCTCAAGACCCGGGTCTCATACATCACGACACCCGGGTGTCGTACAACATAGAACTGCATTAAATAAAAAACTTTATTAGAAACAAATATTATATGGCTTTAATTAAATCAGTACGGGGTTTTACTCCCGAAATCGGAGAAAACTGCTTCCTCGCAGATAATGCAACTATTATAGGAGATGTAAAAATAGGAAATGATTGTAGCATTTGGTTTAATACGGTATTAAGAGGTGACGTCAACTCCATACGAATCGGCAACGGTGTCAATATTCAAGATGGAAGTGTCTTGCATACATTATACCAGAAATCGACTATTGAAATTGGCGATCACGTATCCGTAGGACATAATGTCACCATTCATGGGGCGACCATCAAAGATTACGCATTGGTCGGGATGGGGTCAACCGTACTGGATCACGTTGTAGTCGGTGAAGGAGCAATCGTTGCCGCCGGCTCTCTGGTATTAAGCAATACCATCATTGAACCGGGAAGCATTTGGGGAGGAGTACCCGCGAAATTCATTAAAAAGGTAGATCCTGAACAAGCCAAAGAACTGAATCAAAAAATTGCTCACAACTATCTGATGTACTCACAATGGTATAAAGAATAGCTTTAAATAAAACCTAAAACAAAACTTCGTTCCTCCTTACTCTTATATTTTTAAGAAAAGGGGGAACGTTTTTTTTCAGAACACCATTGACACTTCAATAGCCACATAAATAAGCCATTTACAAACACATACCATAAGATCCACACTACTAAGACTAATCATCATTGATTTCCAAAGTCCATATTTATATTATTTAACCCTCTGAATATATTTTTATTACGAATTATTCGTAGATTTGTAAGGCATTAAATCTGAGCAATGAACCAACAAACACTTATTCATTATGAAAATAAAACTACTACTTACAATTCTCTTATTGGCAGAAATAATAACCGCCAATGCACAAAACGCAGAAAAAGAATATTTAAAGAAAGTACTTACCAATTTAGAAAAGATTGAATCTGCAACCTACTATGTCACTAACGAAAGCTGGCAACCTAGTGATTCAACCGCATTATTTACCTTGCATGGCTTCGTTAAAGAGTACGATAATCCAATGGACTCAACCATAGGCGCAAGCTATGTTTCACTAGATGCCAATGATACAACAAAACTAGAATTTTGTTATGACGGCAACATAAGAGTATTACCTTATCACGAAAATAAGAAATTAGCAATTGATGATTTCACATTCAGACCACTTCCTTTCAGACTAGTAAGTCCCCCATTCTTCAACCATGCAAAGAATATCATCAAATATGCACTTACCACTAAGGATCATATTGTAACAGAGTTGAAAGACGAGGGCGATAATTATTATTTCAAATTAGTAATTGATGAGAATCAACAAGTTGAATTCTTTGGAAAAGCTTATCATATACCACTTCCCCCATTCGATATCAACAGTACAACTTCTATTTATGAGTTATGGGTCAACAAATCGAATGACTTACCTTATAAAAAACGAAGAGAGATGTCGCATGATATTTCCGTTTCAACCTGTTCGAATCTTGAAATCAATAAACTAACAATCAACGACTTTAATGCGACTGATTATTTCCCAAAAGATTATGAAATAGTAAAATACAGCGACCTCTACAAGAAAAATGAAGAATCAACAGCATCCGAACTTATAGGGAAAAAAGCTCCAGACTGGATATTAGAAAATATAGAAGCACAACCGGTATCATTAGCCGACTGTAAAAGCAAAATCATACTAATCAACTTCACAGGCATTGGTTGTGGTGCCTGTCAGGCGGCTGTTCCTCTTCTGAAACAGTTAAAAGGATTATTCACCAGTGAAGAGTTTGAGTTGATTGCAATAGAATCCTGGAGTCGTAAAGTATCTGCCATCCGGAATTATGCAAACCGAAAGGAATTGAATTATACCATTCTAAATGCAACAAATGAGGTTATCAAACAATACCAGACCGGTGGTGCCGCACCCTACTTTTTCATAGTAGACCAAGAACGAATCATACGAAAAGTAATCAGAGGTTATAGTAATGAGAATACAGATAAAGAAATAATAAATGCAATAAAAGAACTACTATGAACATGAACAGACTATTTACTTGTCTTTGTTTGTCCTTGTTATTCAACCTGGCACAAGCACAATTACCCATCCCCGAATATCAGAAAGGAAAGGCCATTTTAAGTGGTACAATCGCCAATTACCATCCGAATGATAATCTGATATTCAAGATCGGAGCTCCCAATATCGTGATGGGAACAGCCGAAACTCTTTATCCGACTGTTGAGTCAGACGGAAGCTTTACTATTAATATTCCTCTCTACCATCATACACAAGTACGGATGATGATAGGAAATGCTGATTTAGTCATTCTGCTAAGTCCCGAAAAAGAAACAAATGTAGCTATCAATCTAAGTAATCCACCAGGAAAACAGTTTGTATTTAGCGGTCAATATGCTACCATTAACAATGAATGGTGCCAGCCGGAACTAATAACAAAGATACCACCTGTTTATAGTGATGGCGACCTATTGGATTCCATTGTAGGCATTAGTGCCAATGAATTCAAAAAACGATGTATCAACCAATACAAACGATATGTAACGCACAACAACGCACAGTTACAATTCAGCGAAGACACTCGCACACTCGCCAATCTCTCATGCGCATTTGATTGCCTGGAAAATCTACAGGCCACCCACTATTGCCTGCAAACTGCTTATCAAAAGAAGGAAAACATTACGCGGGAACAAGCTTTTGCTGCTTTTCTTGATGTATATTTGCCCGATGATTTCCACAATTATTTGAAGGATTTCCCAGTCAATCACCCTTTAGCACTCTATTGTTATAATTACCGCAATGTAGTCATGGATTTATATGATACCCACAAAGACCCACTCGCTTACGAAAAAAATCTATTGAAAAATGCACCACTCACTAAAGAGGAACAGACACTTATCCATCAATATGAAACGGCTTTCAAAGCAGGTATCTCCTTTCAGCAAGAAAGCGAGCTAATGGCACTTAGTGCAAAATACTTCAAAGAAAATGACCTATTCAGATGGGAGTCATTCTCCAAAGCAAAAGAACGTCTTAGTAATATCATACAAGACAGCACAAGTTTAATAGTTGACTACATACGAGCAATCTATATGCGTTCCAGTTTTTACAATTTACAACCTCTGACACCCCGACAAGAGCTCATGGCTTCGGAAATTACCAATCCTATTTTCTTAGGTATCATTCAAGACATGAACCGCCAGATGCAACCCCGACAGAAAACGATAACAAAGAAATTCACTATTTGCGAAGCACCACAAGTTCCGGAAAAGGAACTGTTGACTGCTCTCATTGCCCGCCACAAAGGGAAGGTACAGTTTATCGACTTTTGGGCTACCTGGTGCGGTGGCTGCCGGCAAATCATCAAGGAATATGAACCACTAAAGAAAGAAATAGGTGAAGACAAAGTTGCTTTCATTTACCTCACAGGCCCCAGTTCTATAAAAAAGACTTGGGATATACTAATACAAGACATTGCCGGAGAACATTACTGGTTGAACAAAGAACAGTGGGGTTATCTTTGGAATCATTTTCAGATGACGGGATTACCGATGTACCTGATAATAGATAAAAAAGGAAATATCGCAAAACAATTCACCCACGTAACAGCCAAAGAGTTGAAAGAGTTGCTAGAGTTAGAAGTCAACAGATAAGGTGCCTAGCTACAAATGCAGGAAACAGGTTCTTCGTCAAATCTGGTGAAAAGTTGTCCTCTATTCATTTATATAATTCAGTAGATGCCTGTTTTTCTAAAGGATTTACCACCCAATTTGACAAAGAGCCGAAAGCAATGAGAAGTGTGCCAAAGCTCCTTAATAAACAAAGAATCACCTTTACCACAGATAATTGTGATAAAGGTGATTCTTTGTTTATTAAGGTTTTGTATTGCCCTCTTATATCGAATTCACATTGATCTACAATATATATTTAGAAATTAATCATGTGCATAATCTTCTCCGTCGCACCGGCATTGCTAGTCACATAATAACCGGCATTCGTTCCGGTTTCCCGCAAAAACACCTCATCTGTCAGGAAACGATCCAGCAAAGTTTTCAGTTCATCATAGTCTTTGATAGAATAGGCACCTTTTGCTTCCAGCAATTGAACAGCCTCCATGAATTTCTGATACTTCGGTCCGAAAATCACCGGAATACCATATACAGCCGCTTCCAAGGTGTTGTGGATTCCGACCCCGAAACCACCGCCGATATAAGCTATTTCACCATAGCGGTAAATAGAGGACAGCAGTCCGAAGCAGTCTATAATAAGACAATCCGCTTTCAATACATTCCTCTCATCGGCACGGGTATAGCGCACATACGGACGCTTCAGTTTACCGATGATCTCAACCAGGTGATTCTCATCGATCACATGCGGAGCAATAATCAGTTTCATTTCCGGATGATTATTGAAATATTCGAGGAATAAATCCTCATCAGGTCCCCATGAACTTCCGGCAACAAAAGTAAAGGAGTTGTTTCCTTTAAATTTCTCCACCAGCGGGAGTTCTTTCGCCTCTTCACGGATTTGCAACACGCGGTCAAAACGGGTATCCCCCACTACTGTCACACGACTGATGCCGATTTTCGACAAATAACGTTTGGATGCCTCATTCTGAACAAACAGATGATCGAAATCTTTCAAGACATTGCGATAAGTGCCACCGTACCATTTAAAGAATATTTGTTCGCGACGGAAAATAGACGACACACTATATACCGGAATACGGCGCTTGTGAAGCTCATCCAGATAATTCTTCCAAAACTCATATTTGATAAAGAACGCCATGCAAGGATTTGCAATATCCAGGAACTTCTTCACATTCCTCGGCTTATCAAACGGCAGATAGCAGACAATATCCGCCCCCCGGTAATGCTTGCGCACTTCATAACCGGAAGGAGAAAAAAATGTCAGCAATATCTTATAGTTAGGATATTTCTCACGAATCATTTCTATCAGAGGGCGTCCTTGTTCAAACTCCCCCAGTGAAGCAGCGTGAAACCAAATATACTGTTCCCCTTTTTCCACTTGTTGGCGTAAGAGTTCATACACCACCCAATGCCCCTTCATCATCTTCCGTGGCTTACGGCTAAACGGAGCAGCCAAATGGACGATAAAGTCATAAATGACTATTGCCAGGTCGTAAAGCATAGTACTGTGTCGATTACTTCAAAACCTCTACCGCTCGTTTCATACGAGCTATCGTCTCCTCTTTGCCCAATACCCAGGAAATATCGAACATGTGCGGGCCTTTTCCTTCACCCACCAATGTCAGACGGAAAGCATTCATGATATTACCGGTATGGTAACCTTTCTCTGCAATCCAGTCCATAACGACTTTTTCCTGTCCTTCAATGCTAAAATCTTCAATACCGGCAATCACTTCTGCCAATTCGGTCATACATTTGGCAGAATCTTCTTTCCAGCGTTTCTTCACCGTCTTTTCATCATATTCGGTAGGAGCCACAAAGAAGAAGCTACATACATCCCACAGTTCTTTAATGAAACTTACCCGGTCTTTCATCATGCCAACCACAGTCACTACCTTTTCGAAAGGAGCCTCTACGCCTTGTTCTTTCAAGAAAGGCAAGAACAGTTCCGCAATTTCTTCGTTAGGTTTCTGCTGTATATATTGATGATTGAACCATATTCCTTTTTTATAGTCGAACTTAGCTCCCGACTTGCTGCAACGGTGAAGATCAAACAACTTAATCAATTCATCCATCGACATCACTTCCAGATCATTACCCGGATTCCATCCCAATAAAGCCAGGAAATTAATCACAGCTTCGGGTAAATAACCGGATTCGCGATAACCAGAAGAGATTTCTCCGGATTTCGGATCGTGCCATTCCAATGGAAATACAGGGAATCCGAGACGGTCACCGTCACGCTTGCTTAATTTTCCATTACCTTCCGGTTTCAATAACAAAGGCAGGTGAGCAAATTCCGGCATCGTATCTTCCCAACCGAAAGCACGGTACAACAACACATGCAAAGGAGCGGAAGGCAACCATTCTTCACCACGAATCACGTGGGAAACTTCCATCAAATGGTCATCCACGATATTTGCCAAATGGTAAGTAGGCAGTTCGTCAGCCGATTTATAAAGCACTTTGTCATCCAGAATAGATGAGTTGATTACTACTTCGCCACGAATCAGGTCATTTACATGTATATCTTCATTCGGTTCGATTTTGAAACGAACAACATATTGTTTGCCTTCAGCAATCAGTGCATCCACTTCTTCTTTCGGCATAGTTAATGAATTGCGCATCATACCACGGGTAGATGCATCATATTGGAAGTTAGCAATTTCAGCACGCTTAGCGTCCAGCTCCTCCGGAGTATCAAAAGCGATGTAAGCTTTTCCATTTTCCAGCAAAATCTGCACATATTTCTTGTAGATTTCGCGGCGCTCCGACTGACGGTATGGACCCTGTTCACCACCGAAGCTCACTCCCTCGTCAAAGTGGATACCTAACCACTTAAAAGATTCGAGTATATACTCTTCCGCTCCCGGAACGAACCGGTTAGAGTCAGTGTCTTCAATACGAAATATCAAGTCTCCGCCGTGTTGACGTGCAAATAGATAATTATACAAAGCTGTACGCACACCACCGATGTGCAATGCTCCCGTAGGACTTGGAGCAAAACGAACTCTTACTTTTCTTTCTGCCATAATTTGGGTTAGTATAGGTAAATCGTGGCAAAATTAAACCTTTTTTTCCACACTATTGTTTTTTTTTGTACTTTTCGCAAAAATTTCAGTGGATATGGAACATTTGAAGAAGAAAAAAAGATTTTCATGGAGAGATTTACTATATAAATCACTGCTGTTTGTAGGCACTGTGGCGCTGATTGTTTATTTCCTGCCACGTGACGGAAAATTCAATTACCAGTTCGACATCAACAAGCCCTGGAAATACGGACAGTTGATCGCTACTTTCGACTTTCCTATTTATAAAGAGGATGCAGTGGTAAAAAGGGAACAAGATAGCCTGATGGCTTTCTTCCAACCTTATTATCAACTGGATAAAAATATAGAAAAAGACGCAATCGCCAAGCTGAAAGAGAATTACCATACGAATCTGAAAGGTATTCTCCCTTCCATCGATTATTTGCGGTACATTGAGCGCACTTTAAAAGAAATCTATCAGGCAGGCATCGTTTCGACAGAGAATATACAGCTGCTTCACAAAGACAGCACTTCATCTGTCATGGTGATTGATGACAAACTGGCTAATCCACAGGCTACCGAGAATCTTTACACGGTAAAAAAAGCCTATGAGCACTTGCTGTCAGCAGACTCTACTCATTTCAACCGGGAAATTTTAAGGCAATGCTCCCTGAACGAATACATCACCCCCAACCTTACCTTTGACGAGGAACGTACCCAGGCTGCCAAAGAAGAAATCCTGAACAACTATTCCTGGGCAAACGGATTAGTAGTCAGCGGGCAAAAGATTATCGACCGGGGGGAAATCGTCAGCCCGCATACCTATAATATCCTGGAGTCATTACGCAAAGAATCCATCAAACGGAATGAGTCCATGGGACAGAACCGTCTGATTCTCGGCGGACAGATTCTGTTTGTAGGAATGCTGATGCTTTGTTTTATGCTTTATCTCGACCTGTTCCGAAAAGACTACTATCAACGAAAAGGCAGTCTGTCATTGCTATTCACGTTGATTGTATTTTACAGTGTCATAACCGCTTTTATGGTAACACATAATCTATTTAATGTGTATATCATCCCGTACGCGATGCTACCCATTATCATCCGTGTTTTTCTTGATTCGAGGACTGCTTTCCTGACGCATGTCATCACTATATTGATATGCTCCATATCCCTACGCTTTCCGCATGAATTCATTCTGACACAGTTGGCAGCAGGATTGGTGGCGATATTCAGTCTAAGAGAGCTATCGCAAAGGTCCCAACTTTTCCGGACGGCTTTATTGGTTATACTGACTTATGCAGCCATTTACTTCGCCTTCGAATTGATGACAGAGAACGGTCTTTCCACCGACTTCTCGAAGTTGAACATACGAATGTACACTTACTTCATCATCAATGGAATTCTGCTATTATTCACCTATCCTTTACTCTTTTTATTGGAAAAGACTTTCGGATTTACTTCCAATGTAACGTTGGTAGAACTTTCGAATATCAATAATGACCTTTTGCGGCAAATGTCCGAGACGGTTCCGGGCACCTTCCAACATTCCATGCAAGTGGCCAATCTTGCTGCAGAAGCAGCCATCCGTATTGGAGCTAAAAGCCAGTTAGTACGTACAGGAGCTTTGTATCATGATATTGGTAAGATGGAAAACCCTGCTTTTTTCACAGAAAATCAGTCAGGAGGAGTTAACCCGCATAAGAACCTGAATTACGAACAAAGTGCGCAGGTCGTCATCAGTCATGTGACGGATGGATTGAAGTTAGCCGATAAACACAATCTGCCTAAAGCCATCAAGGACTTTATCAGCACGCATCATGGACGGGGGAAAACAAAATATTTCTATATTTCCTGGAAGAACGAGCATCCGGACGAAGAGCCGAATGAAGAACTGTTCACCTATCCCGGCCCGAATCCGTTCACCAAAGAACAGGCTATCCTGATGATGGCGGATGCCGTAGAAGCTGCCTCACGCAGTCTTCCGGAATATACAGAAGAAACAATCAGCAACCTGGTCGATAAGATTATCGATTCCCAGGTCACTGAAGGTTACTTTAAAGAATGTCCTATCACTTTCAAGGATATAGCAACAGTGAAAGCTGTGTTCAAAGAAAAACTAAAGATTGCTTATCACACCCGGATCAGTTATCCTGAGTTAAAGAAGTAAGCAAACCTGCGCAAGCATCTTCAAGAACATCAAGTACATATTCAAACCCCTCGGCCCCTCCATAATAGGGGTCGGGTACATGATCTGCAGGAATACGGGTGCAATACTCCGTCATGCGATGAATCTTCTTCCATTCTTCGGGAGAAGGAGCTTTGTCTTTCAAGTCATCTATGTTCCGGTCGTCCATACCGATAATCAGATCAAAATTATAAAAATCTTCCGTACGGACGGGGCGAGAACGATGCACCAATTGATAACCGCGACGGGCTGCATGAGCACGCATCCGGCTATCCGGCAATTCCCCCTGATGATAAGACAGGATTCCGGCAGAATCTATCACAAATTCTTTTTCCAGTCCCGCTTCTTCTATTAAATGAAGCATTACGCCTTCAGCCGTAGAGCTACGGCAGATATTTCCTAAACAGACAAATAATATTTTCTTCATATATACATGATTGTTTCTCAAAAAGAGTTCAGTATCTGATTGGCCCGGTTCACGGTTATTGCGGCCGGGATTTCCGGCATACTACCCAAATTGAACGGAGCAAGCATTTTTTCTATCTTCTTTAATCCGGCCTTATTTCCTTTTTTCTCAAATTCCTGACGAAGGATATTGATCTTCTCATGCGCCTGTATTCCTTCAATCAAACGCTCGAAACGAATACAGCTACGAGCTCCCGGATATACAAGGTAAGTATCTCCGCCTGCCCAACTACGGAAACGGGAATCGAGCAGCGGTTCCAATGGCCAGCTGTTATATGCCCAACGCAGATAACCATCCAGATGTTTCTTAGATGAATAATAACTCATCCAGGCTGCTTCTGCAGGATCAGAGAAAGTAAACGTGTTGGGATGGGCTTCCGTACAGCAGGTATAATAATTAGTACGCTTGTTCTCGGCAACACGACGCAGACGCACTTCTTCCGGGAAGTTCTGTCCGATAACAATACAATAATCATATAGATCGGGCTCAATTTCTTCATGATAGTTCCCGGCCAACGATACTTTAAAATCCGGATCAGCTTTACGAATCACTTTCAACGTCTTCTGCATCACTTCCATCGGACGTTCGTCCATTGCAATAGCACAAATATCAAACCATCCTTTTTCTTTCAGATGCTTGGAGAAAGAGGCAAGCATCGCTCCCCACATTTCTTCATAAGCCGCATCACCCGGTGCAGTTTTCACGAATTGCAGAGAGTTGGTTGCCTGATCGTAGTATTGGAATGACAATTCCCATGGAACCATTGAGTAACAATTAATCTGTTTATCAATGCCTACACTCATCATAAATTCCACCCAACGGTCGAAGATAGTATAATCAAAAGCCCATGTTCCATCTGCCCGTTTCATCCAGGTGACCATTGTATCAAAATAATCTTCTGTCTGACCATTCCAGGGTTTATGTGTCAAAGTAGCCGTGATAATCTTCTGTCCGGCATCTGCCAACATTTTCATCAAAGGACGCATAGCGTCAAAATGCTCCTGGCTCCATAAAGGAACCTGATAATAACGTGCCACTGCATAAGGACTTTGCCATAAATCCAAGTGATAAGCCCATTCCGAAGGTTGAGGAAGTTCACGGGAAGAAACGGTAATTTCGAGATTCAGGCGTTGCAATAAACGCGAGCCGTCATTGATTAACAATTCCCCTTGATAAGTTCCGGGAGTAGCCGATTGAGGAATCCAACACTGCACCCAGACCGGTTGAACAGTACGAGCGGGCAAAGCCATCGTTTTCAGGTTGGTATCAATAGGATCGGCCACCAATAATGAATCATAATCTATAGACTTCCGATATCCGCAGGCACCTCTCCCATCCTTATTCAATTCATCCGTCATCACATAACGGACAAAACCACCTGTAAATGCATCTTTGGGAAGAACATTTCCCTTTTTGTCTTCAAAATCACCAAAGCTGAAATTCAGGTCTTTCAGTTCTACGCCTGTCCACACAACAGCTTGCGCGTTCACACGTTCACCACGCCAGCCTTTCAGGGAAACAGTCTGTTGTTTCTTCAACTGCGGGAGTTGATGTTTTGCATACCGAGTATCTGTTGTACCCCAAGAAACTTGGGTGGAAGTCACCGCTGCCCACTCTTTATCAGAAGGTGCAGTAGGATCAGGTAACTCCTGATAAGTCAGTAAAGGGAACTTCGGTTGTCCTGTCGGAACGCCACATTGAGTTACTCCCTGCTGGGCAAAAACTGCACCCATGCTAAAGAGACAAGTCAGAGAAAAAATAGTAAGTCGTTTCATGGTTAGTTAATTAAATGATTAAAGGTTATTATATGGGGGAAAATTATTAAATCACATAGGGTCTACATCATAATAGACAATCAAAGATTTATAGCGTTCGTCCGCCAACATCTCGCGCTGGATACGTAGCAACAATTCCCGTGCACGTCCCATCGGGGCATTCTGCTCAATCTTGACAACAATCTTCTTGATAAACAAAGTCTGGATACGGGCAACAGGAGGTTTATCCGGGCCTAATACCCGATTGCCAAATACAGCCCGCAACTTATCCGCCATCACTGCCGCCATCTGATCCAGCAACGCTTCATTATGATTTTTCAGATAAACATATACCAGCCGGTAATAAGGAGGATAATGGAACATCTGACGTTCCACCAATTGTCCGCCTACCATATCTTCATAATCATTGGCAATGACCTGATGAATGATAGGATGATCGATGCTCTTGGTTTGCAATACCACCCGTCCGCGTTTATTCTTACGCCCGGCACGTCCCGCTACTTGTGCCATCAACTGAAAAGCACGCTCATAGGAACGGAAATCGGGATAATTCAACATGGTATCGGCATTCAATATACCTACTATACTGACATGATCGAAATCCAACCCTTTTGATACCATTTGCGTACCGATCAATATGTCCGTCTTTCCCTGCTCAAAGTCTGCAATAATCTTCTCATAGGCGGAACGGGTACGTGTAGTATCCAAGTCCATCCGGGCTACGGCAGCTTCCGGGAAAAGGATTTTGATGTCATCTTCAATCTTTTCCGTACCGAAACCACGGTTCACCAGTTCTGTTCCCTCGCAGGCAGGACAGGATTTCGGCAGTTGATACGTATAACCGCAGTAGTGACAGGTTAATTGATTGATTCCTTTATGATAGGTAAGGCTTACGTCGCAATTCTTACACTTAGGCACCCAACCGCAGGTACGACACTCCACCATCGGAGCAAACCCACGACGGTTCTGAAAGAGAATCACTTGTTCTTTCTGTTCCAAAGCCTCTTTCATATATTGTATCAGAAGTGGCGAGAATTGTCCGACCATCCGCTTTTTGCGATGCAGTTCCTTGATATCCACCGGAATAATCTCCGGCAACTGGATTTCTTTATATCGTTCTTTCAGTTGTACGAAACCATATTTTCCCTCTCTTGCATTCTGCCATGACTCGATAGAGGGAGTGGCCGTACCCAACAGGGTTTTAGCTCCGTACATGGCGGCCAGTACAATAGCCGCGCTACGCGCATGATATCGGGGAGCGGGATCTTGTTGCTTATACGTATTTTCGTGCTCTTCATCCACAATCACCAATCCCAGATTTCGGAAAGGCAGGAAAATAGAAGAACGAACACCCAGAATAATATCATACCCGTTCTCTCCCAGTTGCTTCCGCCATATTTCAACCCGTTCGGCATCAGGGAACTTAGAATGATAGATACCCAGACGAGCACCGAAGACCCGTTGCAAACGCTCCGTGATTTGAGTGGTCAATGCAATTTCCGGCAACAAATATAACACCTGCTTTCCCTGACGAATCGCTTCTTTTATCAGATGGATATAAATTTCAGTCTTACCACTGGACGTTACCCCATGAAGCAGACAGACATTTTTCTCCTGAAAAGACTGCACGACTTCATCAAATGCACGCTGTTGAAACTCATTCAAAGGATTTAATTCGACAATCTCCTTCTCCTGCTTATCCAACCGCCCGATTTCATGGTAGTAGATTTCAAAAATCTTCTTATCCACCAATCCATTCAATACAGAAGGAGCCACATTAGTCCGCTGCAACAGTTCTTTCTTGGAGACTTCTTTCGGAGTTCCCGCTCCTAAAACGCCGGAACACTCCACATACTTCATGAGTAATGCCAACTGCTTCGGAGCACGAGACAGAATATCAAACAGGATATGAAGCCGCTTTTCATCCGCTGTACCCGCAAGCCGAACCCGTGCCTCTGTTTTAGGTTTATAAGTACGCCTCAACTCCTCCTTTACGAAAATCGCTTCTTTATCGAGCAAAGACTTGATGACCGTAAGAATATTTTTGATACCACTGTCCTTCTCCAGTTTAGTGACGCACTGTTGCGAATCTACGGCAAGTAAATCCAAAATACGTTGCTCACGTTCCGGCAATGGCGCATCCGCTTCAAAATCAGGATTATATTCAACGATCGTTTCACTCTCCAGTTTCAGGCCGGAGGGAAGTGCCGCTTTATAGACATCGCCTTGTGTACAGAGATAATAATCAGCTATCCACTCCCAAAATTTGAATTGAGCGGGTAACAGAATGGGAGAAGCATCCAGCAATGCAGATATATCTTTCACTTCGTACTCCGTTGGAGCACAATAATGAACGTTAAGGACGATAGCCGTATAAAACTTCTTCCGCCCGAAAGGAACTACCACACGGCAGCCTATCTTCACATCTTCCGCACATTCATCCGGCAAAGAGTAAGTAAAACTCTTCGGAAGCGGAAGCGGTAATATGACATCTACATACTTTTTCATTGTAATCAACAAAGTTACTACAAAAAAGTGAAATGCGGAAAGATATAGTGATAGAATTGAGTTACAAGGGTTTTGGTTGAAGTGGCGAAAATTCGTGAAGCCATTACAATCCCTGCCGAAGCCAAATCCTGACGCTGCAACGTTACTTGTTCGTAACCATGCCCGAAAATGCGACAAACGGGCACGAATGGCGAAACAAGGCACTATGTTATAGTGAGTTACCCACAACTCACGCGAAAAATCCGGTTACGGAAAAAGATTGCTCCGTTCCTCCCCGTTTTGCGTACCGACACCGGACTCTTCACCAACTAATTTTGAAACCAAAAAATTAAGAACGATGAAGAGTACATTTTCAGTAATCTACTACCTCAAGCGTCAGGTAGTGAAAAAGGACGGGACGGTTCCCGTCATGGGACGCATCACGGTGGACGGCAGCCAGACGCAGTTCAGTTGCAAGCTGAGTGTCGATCCGAAGCTGTGGGACACCAAAGGAGGACGTGTTACGGGCAGAAGCACGGCGGCACTCGAAACGAACCGTATGCTTGACAAGATGCGGGTACGTATCAACAAGCATTATCAGGAAATCATGGAGCGTGACAACTTCGTCACTGCTGAGAAGGTGAAGAACGCTTTTCTCGGACTGGAACACCGCTACCACACGCTGATGCAGGTGTACCGTCGTCACAATGAGGACTATGAGAAACAGGTGGAAGCAGGCATGAAAGCAAAAGGTACACTGGAAAAGTACCGTATCGTTTACAAGCACCTGCAAGAGTTCCTCGACATCCGCTACCATGTGAAGGACATCGCACTGAAAGAGCTTATCCCCGCTTTCATCTCCGACTTCGAGATGTTCCTGCGCACGGACAAACACTGCTGCACCAATACCGTGTGGCTGTATGTCTGCCCGCTACGGACGATGGTGTTCATCGCCATCAACAACGAGTGGCTGACACGCGACCCGTTCCGCGAGTATGAAATCAAGAAGGAGGAAACAACACGCAGTTTCCTGACCAAAGAGGAAATTCGCCTGCTGATGGACGGGAAACTGAAAAACGCCAAACAGGAACTGTACCGCGACCTCTACCTGTTCTGCGCTTTCACCGGGTTGTCTTTCTCGGATATGCGCAACCTCACGGAAGAGAATATCCGCACCTACTTCGACGAACACAAGTGGATAAACATCAACCGCCAGAAAACGGGTGTGGTGTCCAACATCCGCCTGCTTGACATCGCCAACCGCATAATCGGCAAATACCGGGGTCTGTGCGAGAACGGCAGGATATTCCCCGTCCCGCATTATAACACGTGCCTTGCCGGTATCCGTGCCGTCGCCAAGCGTTGCGGCATCACCAAGCATATCACGTGGCATCAGAGCCGCCACACGGCAGCCACGACGGTATTTCTCTCTAATGGCGTACCTATCGAAACCGTCAGCTCCATGCTCGGACACAAGAGCATAAAGACGACGCAGATTTACGCGAAGATAACCAAAGAAAAACTCAATCAGGACATGGAGAACCTTGCCGCAAGGTTGAACAGTGTTAAGGAATTTGCAGGTTGCACCATCTAAAAAAGAGAAGCCATGAAACGTGACATAATCATCATAGAGGACAAGGCGGTCAGCGTAACCGGTAACGACGTGTGGATGACCGCCACCGAAATCGCCGGACTGTTCCATACGACCGTCCCGGCAGTGAACGCCGCCATCAAAGCCATCCGCAAGTCGGACGTGCTGAACGACTACGAGGTATGCCGCTACATACAGCTTGAAAACGGGCTGTATGCGGACGTGTATGCCCTTGAAATCATCATTCCGGTCGCTTTCCGGCTGAACACCTACAACACCCACCTGTTCCGTACATGGCTGGTGGGAAAGGCACTCTCACAAGATAAAGGGCAAACATACGTGATGTTCATACATAACGGAAAAGCCGGGTATTGCTGATTACAGATACCCCTAAAACAAGGAAACGGGCGACATCTTGAATGGTGTCGCCCGTTTTTTTTCATGCCCGCCTCACTCCAGCGGCTTGCGGTAGTTCTCTTCCAGTACCTCGCGCAGCCCCGTTTCCGGGTAAAGCACCTTCCCTCCCAAAAGTATGAAAGGCAACACGCGGTTGTTGCGGTATTCCTGCAATGTGCGTCGGCTGACACGGAGCAGTTCTGCCACCTCAACGTCCGTCAGGTAACGTTCCCCGTCCAGCGGAGGACGGTAATTCTCCAGAAATGCAGACAGCCATTTCGAGCCTTTGCGCATATCCTGCACCACAGAGGCTATCGGCTCGTCTTCCATCGTAAAAACGTTGTCGTTCTCGTTCATCATAACTTCGGATTCAGTGGGTGAATAAATCAAATCATCTGCCGTGCGGATAAAGCGTGTCGACAAGCGGTATCAGCCGCTTCACCTCCTCCGGCTTGTAATAGAACCTGCGGTTTATCTGCGAGTAGCCGATAAGCCGCCTGTCACGCAGCGTCTGCAACGTACGCGGGCTTATTCTCAACTGCCCGCAGACCTCCTCGCCCGTGAGCCATCTTTCCATGCGCCCCGTGTCGCTTTTGCACCTCAGGGCGGCGACCTTCTCCGAGAGTGCGTCGAATGCCGCCACCATCATCTCGAAGGTCTTTTTCTCGATAGATACTATTTCCATATTCATGCAATTATCGGTTTGCCCGCAAAGGTAACGGTACGGTCCCGAATACGTGCCGTTTTCCGCTGAAAGGCTGCCTGTTGCGCCGTTTGACCGGGTTACGGAGCCATCTTCCGTAAAAATCTTACGTGAGTCACGTAGTGAGTTGTTAAAGCCCCTTTTGTTTATTGCCGAATTTTGCCGCAGATACAAAAAGAAAGAACTGAATATGAAAGTGATAACGATGGAAAGTTCCGTCTTCCGGTCATTAACGGAACAGATAGCGGAGATTGCGGCACACGTCCGTGCCGTCTCCGGCGACAAGAGAGCGGCATCGCCCGACAGGTTGCTCACCACACGCGAGGCGGCGCACCTGCTTAACGTGAGTACACGCACCCTCCAGCGTATGCGCAGCGAGCAACGCATCGGCTATGTCGTGCTTCGCGGTAAATGCCGCTACCGACAGTCGGAAATCGACCGCCTGCTTGAAGCATGTGCCGTCAACGAGGACGCGGCGACACCGCAGGAATTGAAACGCAACCACACGCTGCGCACGGGCGGCAAACCAAAAGGAAGGAGGACATAGGTCATGGAACTGCTCACACGAAACAACTTCGAGGGCTGGATGCAGAAGCTGATGGAACGGCTCGACCGTCAGGACGAACTGCTGCTGGCGATGAAGGCTGAGGGGAAACAGCCCACTATCACGGAAAGCATCCGCCTTTTCGACAATCAGGATTTGTGCATGTTGCTCCAGATAAGCAAGCGCACACTGCAACGCTACCGCAGCGTCGGCGCATTGCCCTACAAGACACTGGGCAAGAAAACCTATTACAGCGAGGAGGACGTGCTGACATTCCTTTCCAACCATATCAAGGACTTCAAAAAGGAAGATATAGCCTTCTACAAGGCTCGTATCCATAATTTCTTTCATAAATAACCCATTAAAACATTTTTCAGATGGCAAAGAAAAAAGACGAAAAGGACGTGCTGGTAGTCCGTGACGAGAAGACAGGCGAGATCAGCGTGGTAGCCGGACTGAATGCGGACGGCACACCCAAGCGTACCCCTGCGAAAGCGGAGAACGCGCAGAGTTTCCTGCAATTCGACCGACACGGCGACGTGCTGGACAACTTCTTCAAGAACTTCTTTCGGCAGTGCAAGGAACCCAGCCGCTTCGGTTTCTACCGCATTGCGGCAGACCAAGTGGATTCCATGCTAGGCGTGATGAAAGACCTGCTTCAGCATCCGTACCAGAACAAACAAATCCTTGCACCGCACAAAATCGACACCTTTCCCTATCAACAGCAGGTGCTGGAAGAACAAACAGCAAAACAAGAACCTCAAAAACAGGAAAACATGGAACAACAGAAAGAACAACAGGAAAACCCGCAGCAGACGCAGGGCAGACAGGGCTACCAACCCATCGACGAGAGCAAAATCAACTGGCAGGAGCTGGAGGACAGATGGGGCGTGAAGCGTGACGACCTTGAAAAGTCCGGCGACCTTACGAAGATGCTCAACTACGGCAAGTCCGACTTGGTGAAGGTTAAGCCCACCTTCGGCGGTGAATCATTCGAGCTGGACGCCCGCCTCTCCTTCAAGAAGGACGGCGAGGGGAATGTCAGCCTCGTGCCGCACTTCATCCGCAAGGAGCAGAAACTGGATGAATACAAGGAACACAAATTCTCCGACGACGACCGGAAGAACCTGCGCGAAATGGGCAACCTCGGCAGGGTCGTGGACATCGTGGACAGGGAAACGGGCGAGATCATCCCCTCCTACATCAGCATCGACCGCAAGACGAATGAAATCACGGACATTCCGGCAAGCAGGGTGCGCATCCCGGAGCGCATCGGCAAGACGGAAATCACCACGCAGGAGCGGGACATGCTCCGCGCCGGACTGCCCGTGCGCGACAAGCTCATCGAGCGCAACGACGGCAGGAAGTTCGTCACCACCCTGCAAGTGAACGTGGAGCAGCGCGGCGTGGAGTTCGTGCCGGGAACCGGCAAGTCACCCCGTACCGCACAGACGCAGGAAACCAAAGGCGACACTTCGAAAAATCAGGCGCAAGGCGGGGAAAATGCCGACCAGACCAAGAAGGAGCAACGCCGCAACACGTGGACGAACGAGGACGGCAGCATCCGCCCCATCAGCAAATGGAGCGGCGTGAACTTCACCGACCAGCAGAAAGCCGACTATGTGGCGGGCAAAGCCGTGAAGCTGGAGAATGTGACCGACAAGCAGGGCTTCCATGCCACGATGTATATCAAGTTCAACCCGGAGAAGGGACGCCCATACCGCTACGAAACAAATCCCGACATCGGGCAGCAGGTCGCCCCGTCCAACGAGAGCCGCACACAGGTGGCGGTGAACAACGAGGGCAAAACCAACGAGGCGACAAAGAACCTGAAAGAGCCTTTGCAGAAAGGTCAGACCGCCCCAAAGGACAACCGCCAGCAACAGCAGCAGGAGAAGCCGAAAAAGAAGAACAACAAAGGCATGAAAATGTAATCCCGTGTCCGCCACTGAATCCAAAATAAAATCCAAAGTATCAACAACAAAAGCAAGAAAACATGAAGACAATCATTGCAGAAAAGCCCTCCGTGGCACGTGAAATCGCCCGCATCGTGGGCGCGACAAAGAGAGAGGAAGGATATTTCGAGGGAGGCGGCTATGCCGTGACATGGGCATTCGGACACCTCGTTCAGCTTGCCATGCCCGACGGCTACGGCGTGCGCGGCTTTGTCCGTGACAACCTCCCGATTATTCCCGACACATTCACGCTCGTCCCCCGTCAGGTCAGGACGGAGAAAGGTTACAAGCCCGACAGCGGCGTGGTGTCGCAGATAAAAGTCATCAAAAGACTGTTCGACACAAGCGAACAAATCATCGTGGCGACCGATGCCGGACGCGAGGGAGAGCTTATCTTCCGCTACCTCTACCACTATACGGGTTGCACCACTCCTTTCGTGCGCCTGTGGATCAGCTCTCTCACCGACAAAGCTATCCGCGAGGGACTGCGGAAACTCGAAGACGGCAGCAAATACGACAACCTCTACCTCGCCGCCAAAGCGCGGAGCGAATCCGACTGGCTCGTGGGCATCAACGGCACACAGGCGTTATCCATCGCCGCCGGACACGGCACGTATTCCGTGGGGCGGGTGCAGACACCAACGTTGGCTATGGTATGTGAACGCTACTGGGAGAACCGCCGCTTTACGTCCGAAGCATTCTGGCAGCTCCATATCGCAACGGACGGTTGCGACGGCGAAGTCGTGAAATTCTCATCCTCCGAGAAATGGAAAGAGAAAGAACCGGCGATGGAACTATATAATAAGGTAAAGGCGGCAGGCTGCGCAACAGTAACGAAAGCCGAACGCAAGGAGAAGACGGAGGACACTCCGTTGCTGTACGACCTGACCACCCTCCAGAAGGAAGCCAACACCAAGCACGGTTTCACGGCGGAACAGACGCTTGAAACTGCGCAAAAACTCTACGAGAAGAAACTGATAACCTATCCGAGAACGGGTAGCCGCTACATCCCCGAAGACGTGTACGCCGAAATCCCCAAGCTGCTCGCCTTCATCGGCACGCAGCCAGAATGGAAAGACAAGGTGCGGGCGAAAGCTACACCGACACGCCGCAGCGTGGACGACGGAAAGGTGACGGACCACCATGCCCTGCTCGTCACGGGCGAGAAGCCGCTCTTCCTCTCCAAAGAGGACGGCATCCTCTACCACATGATTGCCGGACGCATGGTCGAGGCATTCTCCGAAAAATGTGTCAAAGACGTGACCATTATCACGACGGAATGTGCCGGAGTGGAGTTCACCGTGAAAGGTAGCGTTGTCAAACAAGCCGGATGGCGTGCCGTCTATGGCGAGGAGAAGGAAGATGTGATATTGCCTGATTTGCATGAAGGCGATTATCTGACGATTAAGGGCGTATCCGTCACAGAAGGAAGAACCAAGCCCAAACCGCTGCATACCGAAGCCACCCTGCTTTCAGCGATGGAAACGGCTGGCAAGGAAATTGAGGACGACGCGCTGCGTCAGGCAATGAAGGACTGCGGCATCGGCACTCCCGCCACACGCGCCTCCATCATCGAAACGCTCTTCAAGCGCGGTTACATGGAACGTTGCAAGAAATCGCTTGTGCCTACCGAAAAAGGTCTTGCCCTCAACTCCGTCGTCAAGACGATGCGCATAGCCGACGTAGCCATGACGGGCGAATGGGAACGGGAGCTTGCCCGCATCGAGCGCGGCGAGGTGTCCGCCGACGCTTTCCACAGGGAGATAGAGGCGTACACACGGGAAATCACTTCCGAACTGCTCTTGTGCGACAAGCTCTTCGGCAGCCGTGATTCCGGCTGTGCCTGTCCCAAGTGTGGCACGGGCAGGATGCGGTTCTACGGGAAGGTCGTCAGATGCGACAACGCCGAGTGCGGTCTGCCCGTGTTCCGGCTGAAAGCGGGACGCACCCTGTCCGACGACGAAATCAAAGACCTGCTCACCGAAGGACATACCAAGTTGCTCAAAGGCTTCAAGAGCAAACAAGGCAAGAGTTTCGATGCCGTCGTAGCCTTTGACGGGGAATATAACACGACTTTCGTGTTCCCGGAGGCTAAAAAGGGCAAGAAATTTTCAGGACGGAAGAAATAGTATTAACTTTGCCACTTGTTCAGAGTAATGAATTGTTCTTCGATACCGGATTACACTCATACTTTGGATTTAGTGGTGGCACTCGGAGGGATACCGAGTGCCTTTTTCTTCCTTTTCTCAACCGATTATCCCGTTAAATATCAATCCGCTAAACTCCAAAGTAATGAACAACAAGAAGAAAAACGAGGGTCAGACCGACTTTTCCTATTACGGTCTGTACCTGCTGGACTACCTCCGCACGAACAAGTTTGAACAGGCTGACGACACCGCGTTCATACGGGAACGGGCCGACCGTGCCGCCGAAACGTATGAGAAGGCACGGCTTGAAGGCTATCCCGCCGACGGTGCGCAGGAGCTGGCGATGGACACGCTGCTGCGCGGGCTGCGTTATTCTCGTTACGCCATCCTCCGCGAAGTCGTGGAAAACGAGTTTGCCGATGAAGTGCCGGAAGAGAAACAAGAAGCCTTTATCCATAAACTCCTGCCGCTGGTCGGCAACGTGTTCTCCGTCTATGACCTTTCGGACGACAACTTCGCCCTGTCTTCCGATTACGACCTGCTTTACACGGAGCTAACGGGAGCAACAGTCCTTTATATCGGGGAATATGGCGTTTAACCGCAAACAGAAACTGCGGGACAACATCGAGGCGATACGGACGGCATTCATACTTGACAGGGAACAGAGAACAGCGACAACCGAAGAGCGTGCCATACTCCAAAGGTACTGCGGTTTCGGAGGTCTGAAATGTATCCTCAACCCTGCAAAGGAACTGACGGATGCCGTCCGGTGGGCGAAATCCGACCTCGAACTGTTCGCCCCGACGGTGGAGTTGCACAGGCTTATCCGTGAGAACAGCAAGGATGAAACGGAGTATAAGCGGTTTGTGGATTCGCTGAAAGCGTCCGTGCTGACCGCTTTCTACACCCCCAAAGAGATAACCGACACCATCGCGGACGTGCTGGCGGATTACAGCGTCCGTCCTGCCCGTATGCTCGAACCGTCGGCGGGTGTCGGCGTATTCGTGGACTCCATGCTGCGGCACAACCCCAATGCGGATGTGATGGCTTTCGAGAAGGATCTGCTCACGGGTACAATCCTGAGGCATCTCTATCCCGACAAGAAAACGCGCACCTGCGGTTTTGAGAAAATCGAAAGACCGTTCAACAATTATTTCGACTTGGCGGTGTCCAACATCCCGTTCGGAGACATTGCCGTGTTCGACGCGGAGTTCGAGCGGAGCGATTCCTTTGGCAGACGCTCCGCCCAGAAAGCCATACACAACTATTTCTTTCTCAAAGGACTGGATACCGTGCGTGACGGCGGTATCGTGGCGTTCATCACCTCGCAAGGGGTATTGAATAGCACCAAAACCTCCGTGCGCAACGAGATGTTCAGTCAGGCTGATCTGGTATCCGCGATACGCCTGCCCAACAACCTGTTCACGGACAACGCGGGCACGGAGGTGGGCAGTGACCTGATTGTCCTGCAAAAGAACCTGAACAAGAAGGAAATGTCGCAGGACGAGCGGCTGATGACCGTGATACAGACGGACACGAAAACCGACCTGACCGACAACGCCTATTTCATCCATCACCCGGAACGTATCGTGCATACGACGGCGAAACTTGATACCGACCCCTACGGGAAGCCCGCTATGGTCTATCTGCACGAGGGCAAGACCGCAGGCATAGCCGGGGATTTGCGCCGGATGCTCAACGAGGATTTCCATTACAGGCTCGTCATGCGTCTGTATTCGGGAACAATCCGGCAGTCGGGAACGGAAGAAAAGGTTGCCGTACAAAAGGAAATGGAGCGTCCTGCCATAAAATTGGAAACGGCACCTTCGGCACAAGCGGTGGAAACTCCGACGGAAAAACCGCAACCCGTTGAGGAAAAACCGGAGATAGAGCCACGTCCGAAATATTCTGACGGTGTGCAGCTATCCTTGCTCGACCTCTGGGGTATGACGGAAGAAGTCTGCCAACAACCGAAAACCGCCAAAAAGAAAAAGGCGGCGAAAAAGGAAAGCCCGGCAAGGCGCATTCCGTCCAAGCCGCAGGTGCAGACCACGCAGAATGTTACGGAAAATAAAGAGGCGAAAGCGGACAGTGCCATCAAGCCTGCCGACCCGGACGACATCTATGCAAAGCTGGATTGGGAAACCAATCCTCCCATCAACGGCTTCTACGAGATGATGATGGGACTCACACCGGAGCGCAGGAAGGAACTTCGGGAGCTGGCAAGGCAGCATAATGAGAAACAGGAAAACAGAACGGCTGTGACGGTCACGCCGGAAGTACCACGTGAACAACCCCGGCAGGAGGAAATACAGCCGGTGATCGCCGCCACACCTGCCGCTACCGATGCCCAATCGGAAGCGGTGGCGACTTCCCTTTTCCCCGACATCGAAGCGGAGAAGCCGAAGGAGGAAGTCGTGGACCTTTCGCCGCGTGCCTACCACCGCACGCCGGAGATGCACCTGCGCGAAGGGTCGTTAGTGACAGATTGGGGACGTCATAACATCGGCTATCTGAAGGACATCACGCCTTACGGGGCGACATTCCAGCCGCTCAACCTGAAAGGATACCAGAAGGAGAAGGCGTTGCTGTATGTGTCGCTGCGTGACGCCTACGAGCGTCTGTACCGCTATGAATCGAACCTGCACGAAGCAAATGTCCCGTGGCGTGAGCATCTGAACACCTGTTACGATGAGTTCGTCATGCGCTACGGCAACCTCAACGCCAAACAGAACGTGAAGCTGGTGATGATGGATGCAGGCGGGCGTGATATCCTTTCTTTGGAACGGGCGGAGAACGGGAAGTTCGTCAAGGCGGACATCTTCGAGCATCCCGTTTCCTTCTCGGTGGTGAGCCATGCCAACGTAGGCTCACCCGAAGAAGCCTTGTCCGCGTCGCTCAACAAGTTCGGCACAGTCGATATTGACTATATGAGAACGATAACCGACAGCACGGCGGAGGAATTGCTCACAGCCCTGCAAGGGCGCATCTATTATAATCCGCTCGTGACCGGTTACGAAATCAAAGACCGCTTCATCGCCGGAAACGTGATAGAGAAGGCGGAACGCATAGAGGCTTGGATGGGCGACAATCCCGAAAATGAGCGTATGCCGGAGGTGAAACCGGCGTTGGAGGCTCTGAAAGAAGCCGAACCGCCGCGCATCGCCTTCGAGGATCTGGACTTCAATTTCGGGGAACGCTGGATTCCGACGGGTGTCTATGCCGCCTACATGAGCCGGCTGTTCGACACGGAGGTGAAAATCGCCTACTCTGCCAGCATGGACGAGTTTTCGGTGGCTTGCGGCTACCGCACCATGAAAATCACGGACGAGTTTCTGGTGAAGGGGTATTACCGGAACTATGACGGTATGCACCTCCTAAAACACGCCCTGCACAACACCTGCCCTGACATGATGAAGTCCATCGGCAAGGACGAGCATGGCAACGACATCAAGGTACGCGACAGCGAGGGAATACAGCTCGCCAACGCCAAGATTGACGAAATACGAAACGGCTTCTCCGAATGGCTCGAAGAGCAGTCGCCGCAGTTCAAGGAGCGGCTTGTGACGATGTATAACCGCAAGTTCAACTGTTTCGTGCGCCCGCGCTACGACGGCTCCCATCAGACCTTTCCCGACCTCAACCTGAAAGGGCTGGCAAGCCGGGGTATCAAGAGCGTCTATCCCTCACAGATGGATTGCGTCTGGATGTTGAAACAGAACGGCGGCGGAATTTGCGACCACGAGGTGGGAACCGGTAAGACGCTGATAATGTGCATCGCCGCGCATGAGATGAAGCGTCTGAAATTGGCACACAAGCCGATGATTATCGGGCTGAAAGCCAACGTTGCGGAGATTGCAGCCACCTATCAGGCGGCATATCCCAACGCGCGTATTCTGTACGCTTCGGAGAAGGACTTTTCGACCGCCAACCGTGTGCGCTTCTTCAATAATATAAAGAACAACGACTACGATTGCGTCATCATGTCGCACGACCAGTTCGGCAAGATACCGCAGTCGCCGGAGTTGCAGCAGCGCATCCTGCAAGCGGAGCTTGACACGGTGGAAGAAAACCTCGAAGTGCTGCGCCAGCAGGGAAAGAACGTGTCGCGGGCGATGCTGAAAGGTCTGGAGAAGCGCAAGCACAACCTTGAAGCGAAGCTGGAGAAGGTGGAACACGCCATAAAGTCACGCACGGACGACGTGGTGGATTTCAAGCAGATGGGCATCGACCACATCTTCATAGATGAGAGCCACCAGTTCAAAAATCTGACGTTCAACACACGCCACGACCGTGTGGCGGGGCTGGGAAACAGCGAGGGAAGCCAGAAGGCGTTGAACATGCTCTTTGCCATCCGCACCATACAGGAGCGCACAGGAAAAGACTTGGGAGCGACCTTCCTCTCCGGCACGACTATCAGCAACTCGCTGACTGAATTATACCTGCTGTTCAAGTACCTGCGCCCGAAGGAGCTGGAACGGCAGGACATAAGGTGTTTCGATGCGTGGGCGGCGATATTCGCCAAGAAGACGACGGATTTTGAATTTAACGTGACGAACAATGTGGTCCAGAAGGAGCGTTTCCGCTACTTCATCAAAGTGCCGGAACTTGCCGCCTTCTATAATGAAATCACGGACTACCGCACGGCGGAGGATGTGGGCGTTGACCGCCCAGCCAAGAACGAGATACTGCACCACATACCGCCAACGCCGGAACAGGAGGACTTCATACAGAAGCTGATGCAATTCGCCAAGACGGGCGACGCCACCCTGTTGGGCAGACTGCCGCTTTCGGAAACGGAGGAAAAGGCGAAGATGCTTATCGCCACGGACTATGCCCGGAAGATGGCACTTGACATGCGCATGATAGACCCGCATTACGAAGACCACCCCGACAACAAGGCGAGCCACTGTGCCAAAATAATCGCGGAGTATTATCAAAAATACGACGCGCAGAAAGGCACGCAGTTCGTTTTCTCTGATTTGGGGACATACCAGCCGGGCGACGGGTGGAACGTCTATTCGGAAATCAAGCGAAAGTTGACGGAGGATTACGGCATACCACCAAGCGAGGTGCGCTTCATTCAGGAGTGCAAGACCGACAAGGCTCGGAAGGCGGTGATAGACGCCATGAATGCCGGAACGGTGCGTGTGCTGTTCGGCTCCACCTCCATGCTCGGAACAGGTGTGAACGCACAGAAAAGGTGTGTGGCAATTCATCATCTCGATACGCCGTGGCGACCGTCCGACCTGCAACAGCGTGACGGACGCGGAGTTAGAGCCGGAAACGAAATTGCTAAGCATTTCGCCGGGAACAACGTGGACGTAATAATCTACGCGGTGGAGAAGTCACTGGACAGCTACAAGTTCAACCTCCTGCACTGCAAGCAGACTTTCATCAGCCAGCTAAAAAGCGGTGCGATGGGTGCGCGTACCATCGACGAGGGGGCTATGGACGAAAAATCGGGCATGAATTTCTCGGAATACATGGCGTTGCTCTCCGGTAACACCGACCTGTTGGACAAGGCGAAACTTGAAAAGCGCATCGCATCACTCGAAGGGGAACGCAAGTCGTTCAACAAAGGCAAGCGTGATTCGGAGTTCAAATTGGAGTCAAAGACGAGTGAGCTGCGCAACAACACGGCTTTCATAGATGCCATGACGGAGGACTGGAACCGCTTTCTTTCGGTGGCGCAGACTGACAAGGAGGGCAACCGTCTTAATATGATAAAGGTGGACGGCGTGGATTCCTCCGATGAGAAGGTTATCGGAAAGCGTTTGCAGGAGATAGCCAAGAATGCCACGACCGGAGGGTTGTACACGCAGGTCGGTGAACTTTACGGTTTTCCGATAAAGGTGGTGAGCGAAAGGATACTCAAAGAGGGATTGGAGTTCACCGACAACCGCTTCGTGGTCGAGGGGAACTACAAGTACACCTACAACAACGGGCATCTGGCGATGGCTGACCCGTTGGCCGCCGCCCGCAACTTCCTCAACGCGATGGAGAGGATACCCTCCATCATCGACCAGTACAAGGCGAAGAACGAGGTGCTGGAGAGGGAGATACCGCAGTTACAGGAGATAGCGGGTAAGGTGTGGAAGAAGGAGGACGAGCTGAAGCAGTTGAAGTCCGAACTTGCCGCCCTTGACCGAAAAATTCAGCTGGAGCTTGCGCCACCCACGCCCGAAGTCGCAGAAAAGGAGAATGAAGGGCAACAGCTCAAGCCGGAAGCGGAAGATGTGAGGAACAGGCAGGCGCAATATCCCGAAAATGCACCGCCGCAGATACGCAGTCCGGCGGATAGTATCGTTGCCAACCATGTCATAATCGGGCGTCCGGGACTGTATGCCAAGGAGGAAACCCGGTCCAAAGGATTGAAAATATAACCTAAGGAATTTTATCTGAAGTATTAATAAGGGCTATCCCAAAAGGTCTAAAAGTAAATTTTATCCTTTCTGCAAGTATCTATAGGATGGCAACTGCATTTTTTTCTTTTTGGGCAGCCCTTATTAAAATTTATTCTTATTTTAGGTTATATACATTCATGTCCATTTATGTAAAAAATTCCTGCTGACCTTGTTTATGTCTTGTCAGTCACCATTTGCAAAACCATATTTGACCCTCAAAGAGGCTGAATTTGATAAGTAACTTGCTACATACTCATAATAAGGAGCTAAATAGAACACGAATGGGAAATACACAAATGCTAAACTAAAGAAGATATTGGCCAAAATAAACGCTATACCGAGAGAGAAACTTGATTTTTCAACTTCCTAAAACGGTGTTGTTCAAACATTTCTACTTATTTGTACTTGCCAGTTGAACCTACGCTTCCCTAATAAAATGTCTATGGTAAAAAGTTAAAAAATCCTCCCACTTTTGTTAGATATATTTTTTTGTGTAATTTTGTAATCGTTATGCGGCAGTAATAATATACATATTAATACGAGTTAGTAATCCTGTAGTTCTCATATGCTACGAGGAGGTATTAAAAGGTGCGTTTCGACAATGCATCTACTGTAGTATATTATTGCTTAATCCAAATGAATATTATAAATTTAGGAATTCTTGCTCACATTGATGCAGGAAAAACTTCCGTAACCGAGAATCTGCTGTTTGCCAGTGGAGCAACGGAAAAGTGCGGCCGTGTGGATAATGGTGACACCATAACGGACTCTATGGATATAGAGAAACGTAGAGGAATTACTGTCCGGGCTTCTACGACATCTATTATCTGGAATGGAGTGAAATGCAATATCATTGACACTCCGGGACACATGGATTTTATTGCGGAAGTGGAGCGGACATTCAAAATGCTTGATGGAGCAGTCCTCATCTTATCCGCAAAGGAAGGCATACAAGCGCAGACAAAGTTGCTGTTCAGTACTTTACAAAAGCTGCAAATCCCGACAATTATATTTATCAATAAGATTGACCGTGCCGGTGTGAATTTGGAGCGTTTGTATATGGATATAAAAACAAATCTGTCACAAGATGTCCTGTTTATGCAAACTGTTGTCGATGGATCGGTTTATCCGGTTTGCTCCCAAACATATATAAAGGAAGAATACAAAGAATTTGTATGCAACCATGACGACGATATATTAGAACGATATTTGGCGGATAGCGAAATTTCACCGGCTGATTATTGGAATACGATAATCGCTCTTGTGGCAAAAGCCAAAGTCTATCCGGTGCTACATGGATCAGCAATGTTCAATATCGGTATCAATGAGTTGTTGGACGCCATTTCTTCTTTTATACTTCCTCCGGCATCAGTCTCAAACAGACTTTCAGCTTATCTCTATAAGATAGAGCATGACCCCAAAGGGCATAAAAGAAGTTTTCTTAAAATAATTGACGGAAGTCTGAGACTTCGAGACGTTGTAAGAATCAACGATTCGGAAAAATTCATCAAGATTAAAAATCTAAAGACTATTTATCAGGGCAGAGAGATAAATGTTGATGAAGTGGGTGCCAATGATATCGCGATTGTAGAAGATATAGAAGATTTTCGAATCGGAGATTATTTAGGTGCTAAACCTTGTTTGATTCAAGGATTATCTCATCAGCATCCCGCTCTCAAATCCTCCGTCCGGCCAAATAAGCCCGAAGAGAGAAGCAAGGTGATATCCGCTCTGAATACATTGTGGATTGAAGACCCGTCTTTGTCCTTTTCCATAAACTCATATAGTGATGAATTGGAAATCTCGTTATATGGTTTGACCCAAAAGGAAATCATACAGACATTGCTGGAAGAACGATTTTCCGTAAAGGTCCATTTTGATGAGATCAAGACTATCTACAAAGAACGACCTATAAAAAAGGTCAATAAGATTATTCAGATCGAAGTACCACCCAACCCTTACTGGGCCACAATAGGGCTGACTCTTGAACCCTTACCGTTAGGGGCAGGGTTGCAAATCGAAAGTGACATCTCCTATGGTTATCTGAACCATTCTTTTCAAAATGCCGTTTTTGAAGGGATTCGTATGTCTTGCCAATCTGGTTTACATGGATGGGAAGTGACAGATCTGAAAGTAACTTTTACTCAAGCCGAGTATTATAGCCCGGTAAGTACACCTGCTGATTTCAGACAGCTGACCCCTTATGTCTTCAGGCTGGCTTTGCAACAGTCAGGTGTGGACATTCTCGAACCGATGCTCTATTTTGAGTTGCAGATACCCCAAGCGGCAAGTTCCAAAGCTATTACAGATTTGCAAAAAATGATGTCTGAGATTGAAGACATCAGTTGCAATAATGAGTGGTGTCATATTAAAGGGAAAGTTCCATTAAATACAAGTAAAGACTACGCCTCAGAAGTAAGTTCATACACTAAGGGCTTAGGCGTTTTTATGGTTAAGCCATGCGGGTATCAAATAACAAAAGGCGATTATTCTGATAATATCCGTATGAACGAAAAAGATAAACTTTTATTCATGTTCCAAAAATCAATGTCATCAAAATAATGGAGCGGTCAGGAAATTTCTATAAGGCAATACGGTTGGGATATATACTTATCTCCATTCTTATCGGATGTATGGCATATAATAGCCTCTATGAATGGCAGGAGATAGAAGCATTAGAACTTGGCAATAAAAAAATAGACGAGCTCCGAAAAGAAATAAACAATATCAATATTCAAATGATAAAATTTTCTCTATTGGGTGAAACAATACTGGAATGGAACGATCAAGATATCGAGCATTACCATGCACGGCGTATGGCAATGGACAGTATGCTCTGCCGTTTCAAGGCCACCTATCCAGCAGAGCGCATCGATAGTGTGCGCAGTCTTTTAGAGGATAAGGAACGACAGATGTTCCAGATAGTCCGGTTAATGGATGAACAACAATCTATTAACAAGAAGATAGCCAATCAAATTCCGGTTATTGTGCAGAAAAGTGTGCAGGAACAGTCCAAAAAGCCAAAACGAAAAGGTTTCTTGGGCATCTTTGGCAAAAAAGAGGAAACACAGCCAACGGAAACCACGTCCATGCTTTATTCACTCAATAGAAACGTAATCAACGAACAGAATACGCAAAGCTGCCGATTGTCAGAACAAGCCGATAGCCTTGCAGCTCGTAATGTTGAACTTAACAGGCAGCTGCAAGGATTGATATTCCAAACAGAAGAGAAAGTACAAACCGACCTGCAAAATAGGGAGACTGAAATAGCCGCTATGCGTGAAAAGTCTTTTATGCAGGTAGGCGGTTTAATGGGTTTTGTCCTTTTGCTGTTAGTCATCTCCTATATTATCATACACCGTGATGCAAATAGTATCAAACAATACAAGCGCAAGACAACGGATTTGATAGGGCAATTGGAACAGTCCGTGCAACAAAATGAGGTACTCATAACCTCCCGAAAGAAAGCGGTATATACTATTACCCATGAGTTGCGTACACCACTGACGGCAATAACCGGCTATACCGAACTTTTGCGGAAAGAATGCAATAGCGGTAATAATGGGCAATATATCCAAAATATACTGCAATCCTCCGACCGTATGCGGGATATGCTCAACACTTTGCTTGACTTCTTCCGCCTGGACAACGGCAAGGAACAGCCCCGTCTGTCACCCTGCCGGATTTCTGCAATCACGCACACACTTGAAACGGAGTTCATGCCTGTTGCAGTGAACAAAGGGTTGTCCTTGTCCGTGAAGACTGGACACGATGCCATTGTATTGACCGACAAAGAGCGAATAATACAAATCGGGAATAACCTGCTGTCAAACGCAGTCAAGTTCACAGAAGAAGGCGGTGTTTCTTTGATTACTGAATATGATAATGGAGTTCTGACACTGGTCGTTGAAGATACAGGTACAGGCATGACAGAAGAGGAACAGAAACAAGCGTTCGGTGCGTTTGAACGTCTATCAAATGCCGCCGCAAAGGAGGGTTTCGGGCTTGGGCTTGCCATAATGCGTAATATTGTGTCGATGCTTGGCGGAACAATCCGTTTGGACAGCAAGAAAGGGAAAGGCAGTCGTTTCACAGTTGAAATTTCTATGCAGGAAGCTGAAGAACAGCTTGGATATACAAGCGATACACCTGTTTATCATAACAATAAATTCCATGATGTTGTCGCTATTGACAATGATGAGGTATTACTTCTGATGCTGAAAGAGATGTATTCCCAAGAAGGAATACACTGCGACACTTGCACCGATGCTGCGGCACTGATGGAAATGATACGCCAGAAAGAATACAGCCTGTTGCTGACAGACTTGAATATGCCCGGTATAAACGGTTTCGAATTGCTGGAACTGTTGCGTTCGTCCAACGTGGGCAATTCACCAACAATCCCGGTGGTTGTGGCAACCGCTTCGGGCAGTTGTAACAAAGGGGAACTATTGGCAAAAGGCTTTGCCGGATGCCTGTTCAAGCCGTTCTCCATATCGGAACTGATGGAAGTTTCCGACAAATGTGCCATAAAAGCGACACCGGACGGAGAACCTGATTTTTCAGCCTTGCTGTCTTACGGCAATGAAGCCGTCATGCTGGATAAGTTGATGACGGAAACTGAAAAAGAGATGCAGGCGGTACAGGATGCGGCAATAGAGAAAGACCTGCAAAAGCTGGATTCTCTTACACACCACCTGCGCAGCTCGTGGGAAGTACTACGTGCCGACCAACCGCTAAGGGAACTTTACGGATTGCTTCATGGCGATACACTCCCGGATGGTGAAGCGTTAAGCCGTGCTGTGACTGCCGTGTTGGAAAAAGGAGCGGAAATAATCCGGTTGGCAGAAAAGGAAAGGAGAAAATACGAAGATGGATAAGACAAAAATAATTGTGGTGGAAGACAACATTGTGTATTGCGAATATGTCTGCAATATGCTGTCACGGGAGGGCTACCACACTATGAAGGCTTACCATCTCTCAACCGCGAAGAAACATCTGCAACAGGCAACGGATAATGACATCGTGGTTGCCGACCTGCGTCTGCCTGACGGTAACGGTATAGACCTTTTGCGCTGGATGCGAAAGGAGGGAAAGATGCAACCCTTCATTATCATGACCGACTATGCCGAAGTGCATACCGCAGTGGAAAGCATGAAGCTCGGTTCGATAGATTATATCCCCAAACAGCTTGTGGAGGATAAACTGGTCACTCTTCTCCGTTCCATACAGAAAGAACGACAGGCGGGACAACGCCGTATGCCCGTGTTTGCCCGTGAAGGTTCCGCCTTTCAGAAAATCATGCACCGTATAAGGCTGGTAGCCGCTACCGATATGAGCGTGATGATATTCGGAGAGAACGGAACAGGTAAAGAACATATTGCCCACCACCTGCACGACAAAAGTAAACGGGCAGGCAAGCCATTCGTGGCGGTGGACTGCGGTTCACTCACTAAAGAGCTTGCACCATCAGCTTTCTTCGGACACGTCAAGGGCGCGTTCACGGGTGCGGATAGTACCAAGAAAGGGTATTTCTATGAAGCGGAAGGCGGCACGCTGTTTCTGGACGAGGTGGGCAACCTTGCGTTAGAAACCCAACAGATGTTACTCCGTGCCATACAAGAGAGGCGGTATCGCCCGATCGGTGACAAATCGGACAGAAGTTTCAATGTTCGCATCATCGCCGCCACCAATGAGGATCTGGAGGCGGCAGTGAGTGAAAAGCGTTTCCGGCAGGATCTGTTTTACCGTCTGCATGACTTCGGGATAACCGTTCCGCCCTTGCGTGACTGTCAGGAGGACATCTTGCCGTTGGCGGAGTTCTTCCGCGAGATAGCCAACAAGGAATTGGAATGCAATGTGAGCGGTTTCAGTTCCGAAGCCCGTAAAGCGTTGCTGACCCACGTATGGCCGGGCAACGTGCGGGAACTTCGGCAAAAGATAATGGGAGCTGTATTGCAAGCGCAGGAAGGTGTGGCGACGAAAGAACATCTGGAGCTTGCCGTAACCAAACCTACCTCACACGTCAGTTTCGCCCTGCGCAACGACGTGGAGGATAAGGAACGGATATTACGGGCGTTGAAACAGGCAAACGGCAACCGGAGTGTCGCCGCAGAACTGCTCGGAATAGGCAGAACAACACTATACAGCAAACTTGAAGAGTATGGACTTAAATATAAATTCAATCAATCATAGCCCGTAATTCACTGAATTTGGCTATCTTTGCATAACATTTGAGAAAAAACGGCGATTTGCAGGAGCTTTTCGCTGCCGACATATAGGATAAGACCGCAAGGCGTTTCAAGCGAAAATCTGGTAAATTGGAACTACGGAGACGATTGCGTGATGCTTATGCTATGCCTACGCATAGCGTGCATTCACGTACTCTCCGTAAAGGCTTTACCAGAGCCATCGCTTGAAGGTAGTGTGAATTGCACGCTACTTTTTTGTCCTTGCCTAACGAAAGGAAACGATTATGGGTAAAGTTCAGATTCTCGCCGTACTGACGATTGACGGATGTCTTTCTTCAGAGTTATATGATAAAGCACATCAGGATTTGTGCCTTGACCGTTGCGGTCTTGATGAAATCAGGAAGAAAGCCCTTTACCGTGTGACACCGGACTATTCCATTTCAATGCTGCACGAATGGAGAAAAGACTGCACAAACATCTGCTATCTCGCGGAAGCCACACCGGACACGGCAGACTATATAAACGGACTGCTGCGGATGCACGCTGTGGATGAAATCATACTATACACCGTTCCTTTCATATCCGGAAGCGGACGACATTTTTTTAAGTCGGCTCTGCCAGAGCAACACTGGACGCTTTCCTCTTTGAAAAGCTACCCCAACGGTGTATGTCGCATTATCTATATCCTTGATAAAAAAGCAAGATAGCCAAAATGTGCGGCAAGCATACATTTCTATTTTCAGGAATAGAATAAATGTTCTGATTACAAACAATTTAAGTCGGAGATAATTTGTCCTTGTGAAAAAATATTGAATTTTATGCCTCTGAAATCCAGCACTTTGTAAAATTGAGTGTTGGATTTAATATTTTCTGCCGCGCTTTTTGCCAATTATATTTATGTGCGCACGCAGAAAACAAAGTGTAATTTTCAAAATTGACAGAACCATGAATTATTTCTTGCTGGCGGAAACCGACTTTTTCCGCCTGATAAACGAAGCCGGCGACTGCAATATGGAAACGGCATACACGGCTTTCGCCACCCAAGTGATCGAACTGTGCAACGGCGGCATGGACATGAACCTTACTGTCATCGCGCTTGCCTACATCGAAATCGAGTTGCAGCACCATCCCGTACGTAATCTGTCAGAAGAAAAAAGAGAGATTGCCGCCTACGTCAGCAAGGCTCTGTCTTTCGTAAGAAAGATGCAGAAATTCCTTGCCACGCCCCAAGTGCCACCACTAATATCCGCCAACAACGCAACAGAAACCACCGCCAGCCTTCTTCAATGGACGGGCAATGCCATCGACCTCGTGGAACTTATCTACGGCATTGACGAAATGGGCTGCATCAACAACGGCAATATGCCGCTCAAACAGCTCGCCCCACTTCTCTATAAGATATTCGGGGTTGATTCTAAAGACTGCTACCGCTTCTACACTGATATCAAACGCCGGAAGAACGAAAGCCGCACCTACTTCCTCGACAGAATGCAGGAGAAATTGAACGAGAGGATGCTGCGTGACGAGGAGCTGGAACGTCTGAGAAAGTAGTCTTGCACCAGTGACGAATCAGGGGGGTGACGTTATGCTGCTCTCTAATTTTTATAAAATGTTCTTGCGGATAGACACTTTCCGCCGTCTATTCGCAAGAAAGCCAGCGAAAAACGCTATCTTTGCATTTAGGTTACACAATTGTATATGAGCATCGACAACCTTGACATAGTAAAAGGGCTGATAGCCGAAAAAGAATGCGGACGTGTGGAGTTCAAGGAAACCACCGGGCAGTTGGAGCGTGGCATGGAAACGCTTTGCGCCTTCCTTAACGGGAAGGGCGGCACGGTATTGTTCGGTGTCACCGACAAAGGAAAAATCATCGGGCAGGACGTGAGCGACAAGACCAAGCGGGACATAGCGGAAGCGATCCGGCGTATCGAACCGTTTGCGACTGTTGACGTTTCTTATATTGAAATCCCGGACACCGGCAAAAGCGTCATCGTCCTATCTGCGGAAGAACAAAGATATATGCGTCCGTTCTCTTGCAAGGGACGGGCTTACATACGGGTGGAAAGCGTGACGTCCACCATGCCGCAGGAGATATATAACCAATACCTGATACAGCGTGGCGGGAAATATACTTGGGAGGCAATCACGAATCCCGACCTCAAAATATCCGACCTTGACGAACATGCCGTCATAAGTGCTGTTCGCGGAGGAATCAGAAGTGGCCGTTTACCCGAAGCAACCATAAGGGAAGACCTGCCGACCATTCTTGAAAAATTCAGTCTGTTGCATGACGGGAAACTTAACAATGCTTCCGTAGTGCTGTTCGGTCGTGATTTTTATTACTACCCCCAATGCCTGCTCCGGCTGGCACGATTCAAAGGCACGACAAAAGACGAGTTTATAGACAATCAACGTGTCACCGGGAATATCTACGCGCTGCTGGATGCGGCAATGGCGTTCTTTTTCAAACATCTGTCACTTTCCGGCAAGATAGAAGGGCTATACCGTGAGGAAGAATTGGAAATCCCGTATAAGGCTTTAAGGGAGTGCTGCATAAATGCGCTGTGCCACCGCCTGTACCACCGTCCCGGCAGTTCAGTGGGAATCGCCATCTATGACGACCGTGTGGAAATAGAGAACAGCGGGACCTTTCCGCCAGATATAACAATGGAGAAACTGTTAAGCGGGCATAATTCAGAACCACAAAACCTCATTATAGCGAACGTGCTGTATAAAAGCGAGGTCTTGGAAAGTTGGGGACGGGGCATCGGGCTTATGATAAGCGAGTGCCGACGTGTCGGCATCCCAGATCCCGAATTCCACACGGACGGAAACAGCGTATGGATCGTTTTCCACTATACCCGGAAAGCAGTCGGGTATAACCCGACAGTCACCCGACAGTCACCCGACAGTCACCCGACAGTCACCCCGCAAGTGGAAAAAGTGTTGTCCGCAATCGGGAAACAGACACTCTCGACAAAAGAGGTCATGGAGATGATAGGATTGAAGGACAAGAGTAATTTTCTGGAGCTTTACCTGTATCCTGCAATAAGGCTGGATTTAGTAGAACCGATTTATCCGGAAAAGCCTAAACACCCGCGACAGAAATACCGTCTTACGGAGAAAGGTCTGAATTTAATTAAAAATAAATAGTCATGAACTCGCAAACTGTAGAAATAACATCTGCTGGCATTAGGAAGATATTGAATAAATATACTCCAGAGCGAGCTATTGCCGAATATGTATGGAATGGATTTGATGCAAAAGCGACCGTTGTAAATATTGATTTTGAAATTGACAATGCAGAATTGGACACAATCAAAAATATTAGAATAACAGACAATGGTACAGGCATCTGCTATGAAGAATTACCTATAAAATTCAAAAAATTCTATGAGTCTCAAAAGAGAATAGCCAACGAGAATAATACTGAATTTACAAGAGGAAAAAACGGTTATGGTCGTTTTACTTTCTATAAATTTGCAAGATTTGCTAATTGGGAAACACGCTATAGTAAAGATGAACAAATAATGTCTTATGACATTAGAATTGATAGCGACACTTTAAAAGACTACATAACAACAGAGCCACTTGTATCTGATAACACAACAACAGGTACTTGTGTCGTTTTTAATGAGATTTCTTCTGATATTTCCAGTTTGTTTATAACGAAAGCTCTTATTCCTTATCTTAAGGCTGAATTTGCGTGGTTTTTAGAATTGAAATCCGAATATCAAATATACATCAATGGGCAAGAATTAGATTATTCTTCTATAATAGCAGAACAAGAATCAATATCACCGATATTATCACATAACCAGAAAAATAGCATCAGCTTTCAATGCAAGTATATCCGATGGAATGTAAAAATGAATGATGAATATTCTCGATTTTACTTCTTGAATAATGACTTGGAATTGAAATTTACCAAAACGACATTATTAAATAAAAAAGGAGATAATTTTTGGCATTCTGTAATTGTGATTGATGATTTCTTCAATGAAATCAATTGTGATAGCGAATTAGACGATAATACTGTCCAACCTAAATTGTTTGATAATTCTGCCGATAGAAAATTATTTAAGGAACTAATTACGCAGCTCAATGATTTTCTCAAAAAGAAAAGACGCCCATTCCTAAAGGAGCAAGCAGAAGTTATGGTAACCAAATATAAGAATGAAGATGTTTTCCCTAAATTTGGTACTGAAGATTGGGATATAGTGCGTAGAGAAGGTTTGGAAAACTTCGTAAAGGAACTATACGAAGTAGAACCTGCTGTTTTCATGAAGTTGAACAAAGAACAAAAAAGGGTTTTCTTAGAACTTCTGAATTTGGTTATGGATAGCGGTGAGCGCGATAGTCTGTTTAAGATTTTAGATGCGGTTGTTGAACTAGACTCGAACGACAGGAAAGAATTTGCAAAAATATTAGAAATAACAAGGTTAAAACAAGTCGTTTCCACGATTAAGCTTATTTCAGACAGATTGCTGACACTGGAAAATCTAAAAAAGATTGTTTTTAATCATACTTTACAAGCCAATGAAGTTCGTGATTTGCAGTCGTTCATAGAAAAACACTATTGGATTTTTGGCGAAGAATATAGAATGGTATGTGCGGAAGAGGTCAAATTTGAAGAGGCTTTAAGAAAATACATTTATATTCTGCGTGGAGTTAGCGAGAAAAAATATATTGCTCATCCTAATAAATACAAAGAAATGGATTTATTTCTTACTGGTACTGATTTTAGGGATGGGAGACCTCATAATATAGTTGTAGAAATCAAAAATCCGACAACTATAAAACAATTAAAATCAGAACAGTTGAATCAATTAGAACAATATATGGATGTTATTCTAAAACAAGATTGTTTTAATGATGCTAATGAGTTTTGGACTTTCATTTTAATAGGACAAGACTATGATGATATTGTAGGTCGAAGGGTTATAAATAAACTTACAGGTTTAGTCCAAAATGACAGTAATTATAGCCTCTATGTAAAAAAATGGAGTGAAATAACAAATGAAGTGGAGCGTAGGCTGAAATATTTGCTTGATAAGCTCAAAATAGAAAGAGCCACTTTATCTAAATCCCAATCATTAAATGAGGTAATGAATGAAGTTTCAAATAACACGGCCGCAATGATTAGTTGAACTTGATAAATATGTGACATTTGATACCTTGTATAAGTAATAAGAGGGATGTGTCATAATGCCCATATAAAGAATTACAAATTACTCCTGTCACAGATAGCTGTAACAGGAGTAATTCTCAAAATGAGAGTCTGATACATATATATTATTTCTGCTGCAACAGATGCGCCAGTGCCGGGTCGTTATGTATGCGCTGCAACTCATCGGCGACAATCTGTTTCACGTCAGACTTGATGCGGTTGTAGTTCTCCTGTACCATTTCCTTCATGCAGTCGTTGCCATTCTCGTCCGTGAAATCGGTAATGACGGGAATTTTCTTGTATGCGCTTTCCTCCCGCTTGACCTTCTCGGCATCCACCACAATCTCACAATGAAAAATCTTCTGCTCGATGCGCTCGTTGAAGTTGTCGGACACCGAACCGACAAACATGCCCTGCGTCAGACCGGAAATCTTGCTGGGCGGGATAAGCGCGTCCATCTGCGTGTTGATGGACGTGGACACATCCTGCCGGTTGATGGAGATGGACTGCCGTTTCTGCAACACCTTACCGAACCGTTCCGATAGTGTCTTTGCCGTTTCACCAACCACCTGCCCGGAGAAAATGTTACCGACCGTATTCATCACCACTTTCGCCTCCTTATCACCGTAGTCGCGCACCAGCTGGCTGAAATCCTGAAATCCCAGACACACGGCAACCTTGTTGCTTCGGGCGGTGGCTATAAGGTTGTCCAACCCCTTGAAGTATATCGTGGGCAGCTCGTCGATGATGACCGATGACTTCAGCATTCCCTTCTTGTTGATGAGCTTCACGATGCGGGAGTTGTACAATCCAAGAGCCGCCCCGTAGATGTTCTGACGGTCGGGATTGTTGCCCACGCATAGGATTTTCGGCTCTTCGGGATTGTTGATGTCCAGCGTAAACTCGCTGTCCGACATCACCCAGTAGAGCTGCGGTGAAATCATCCTCGACAGCGGAATTTTCGCCGACGCTATCTGACCCATGAGCTGCTCCGCGGCCCCTCCGAGCCACGCATCCATAAACGGAGAAAGGTAGTTTTCCAACTCCGGGTAAGAGGTAAGAATCGGGAAAATATCCTCGTATCGGCGGTTCAGAAACTCGATGGCATGGGGAAACGTGCAATATTTCCCGTTCTGATAGATTTTAAGATACCATATAATACTGGCGAACAAAATGATAGGAGACTCCACAAAGAAGTCGCCCTGCTTTTGCACCCACGTTTTATTGAGGTTGAGCATTATTGTATAGGCACTCTCATAGGCGTCCGTAATATCCTCCATGAAATCCGGGTGTATGGGATTGCAACGATGGGAGCGTCGCGGGTCGTCGAAGTTGATCACATAGAACTTCGGCTTTACCTTGTAGCCCTCCGGATTATTCATCAGATGGTTATATGCGATGGTCGAAAGGTCGGGGTACTTGAAATCGTAGATGTATTGACTAAATCCCTTTTCAATCTGTTGCTTGATAAAATTGTTTACAACGGCGTATGACTTGCCGCTGCCCGGCGTACCCAACACTATGGACGCACGGAAGGGATTAACTACATTGATCCAACCGTTGTTCCAGCGTTTCCTGTAATAGAAACGTGTCGGCAGATTGACCGAATACTCGCTTTCAATAAGCCTCGTTTCCTGCATGAAACTCTCGTTCTCGTTGTTGAAAACATCCTCCATCAGATTGTGTTTCAACAGACGGCTCATCCACAGACCTCCCATCAACAGGCAGACATAGCCTGTACCGATGGTAAGGACATACAGCCCCATCACCGCCTCAATCGGAAGCGGCAGAGCCAGTATCCACCAGTTTAGGAAAAACAGCACGGACCCGGCGGCGAGTGCCGTCCATATTCTTCCCCAAGTGATTTTCTCTCCCTTGACCCCCTTTGTACCCAGACAAGACAGGGCAAGCAGCAGGACGGCAAACAGCTTTGTGTACAGTATGGAATGGAACAGCCCAGCCGTGCGGTCGAAGTTCAGAAGGATTCTGTCCACCACACCGATGTTCACGCCCCACAGCCGGATGACTTCGTAACAGAACCAGTACACGTTCATGACCACTAAAATAATACTCACGGCACGCAGAAAATCCATGATTTTCGCCAATGCCCTCAAATCGTCTTCTTGTTGTGACATACATTGATTTTTTAATTGTTGATACTCCGATTACAAACCCAAGCCCTTGCGCTTTTTCTTCTTTTTGCGCTTCATCGCCCGGATGAAAGCCTCTTCCTCGGCATCTACCGCCGGACCTTCGGGAGTGAGCAAGCCCATTCCGCCCGATACGTCTTCACGGTCGTATGCGGTCTGTCCGTGTGCCTTGTCCGCAGCATCCATAGGGATGGATAACGGTATCGGCGGTTGTCCGGCGTATGGCAGGGTGAAGTGTTCCTGCAAGGCATTCGCCGAAAGCTCCTTGCCCATGCGCGAACCGTTCAGCACACTCCCCGTGCGGTGGTCGATGAAGGTAGCCCCGTAGATGCGCCCTTCCTCCGTGTAGCGCAGTACGGTGTCGATGCCCTTCTCTTTAAGTTGGGAAACAAACCTATCCTTGTCATAAGTGCCTTGCAGCACGGAAAGAACGGTACGTTTCGTCATGTCTGCCAGTTTCCTGTCCTTAATCTCCGATCTGGAACGTACAAACTTCTTCTGCATGGCTTCATAGCCTGCGGACTTCCCGAAGAGCGAGGACTTGAACGGGTTGCCCACCTTGTTGCCCTTGTCGTCCGTGACGGAATAGACCAGCCCGTGATATTCCCGTCCGCGCACGTTACCCCTCGCTTCCTCCACCGTCAGGTTATAGAGGGAAAGGAGCGCACGGTATTCGCCCATCGTCTGAAAACGGTACTGCCCGTTCAGAGCCTTCACGGTGTTGCCTACCTGTTTCTTCACATCGCCTGCCGATGCGTCCACCTTGCTTAGCGGCGTGTCAAGACGGCGGTTCCTGCGCTCCGCATCGTGCAGCCCGTATTTCTTCTCCAGCTCACGGGTGATTTGTTTGCTACGATAGTAGTTGTTCTTGTCGCTGATACATTTCCCGTTCTCGTCCACCCGAACCGTCACGATGTGCAGGTGGTGGCGGTCGATGTCCTCGTGCTTGAAAACAAGATAAGGCTGGTTGCCGAAACCGAGTTTTTCCAGATACTCGCGGGCTATATCCTGCAATTCCGCATCGGTCAACGCATCCTCAGGATGCGGGTTGAGCGAAATATGCACCACCGGCTTCTCCACCTTCATCTGTGGCGGCATGAAGGTGAGAAAACCCTCCATCGCCTTGTTGATGTCCACCTTTCCCGAACCGTCATTGTAGATGCGGTTGGTCGTAAGCAACCGCCCCTGCGCCTCGTTAATCTTCTCCCCGTTATAGGCAATCGCGCCGTACAACGAGTTTCCTACACTGATTTTTGCGACCATTTCGCCTCCATTTCCCTTGAAAGTTCCACAATCCGGCGGCTCAGTTTCACGAGTTCGACGGTGTGTTGCTCCAATTTGTAGAGCAACGCCATCGCCTTTTTCTCTGAAAAATGCAGCCTCAGTTCCTTCACGACTTGGTTGTAATTCGTACCCACGGCACGGAACTGCGCATGAAAATCCGACAGTTTGGTGTAATAGTCCACCAGCGTCTTGTCCACCTTCAGCACCTTGAACGGTTGCCCGAAGAAGTGCGCTTTGAGGAAAACAGACCGTGCATAGACACCCGATTTTCCGAACATGGCGAGGAAACGGTTGTGTTCCTCCTCGTTGAAACGGACGGTGTACCGGTACACCGCCGGATCAAGTTTGGGATTTCTCCCTGATTTGCTTTTCCTTTTCTCTTTCATATTACTTTGGATTTAGCGGATTGACGGCATAAGCCGCCGCTTCGGATTACAGCACCGCAGTTCTGAAAGGCTTCCCGACTTCGGAGGGAAAGCCCGCCCCCTGCAAGGGCAAGGCGTTTTCCGGGATGCTCAAAATATTTTGAGCGGCTGAAAACATACCTTGCTATGTTCAGGTGAACATAAAAATCCGTCAGGGGACGGATTGGGAAAATACCTATCAGGACTCCGGGCCGCGCACCATCGGCGAACCCTGCTGTCCGGGGGCAAAGTTACGCCCTTAAAGCGGTGTCGGACAGATGCTTGACCCGGTCAATGACTGCCAACCGGCGCAACGTGCTGCCACTTGCCTGGGAAGTGATACAAGTTCCAAAATATACTTGTTTATTTGCAGCATGATTCAAGAAACGAACGATTTGAAGATATGAGAAAAGGAACATTCAAATACCCGGACAACCGCTTCGGCGGACACTTGCCGAAGCGGATACCCGAACCGTCGGAAACCCGGTTGTCCGACAATTCGGTGACGTATGGATTCAATGACTTCATGACGCAATGTCATCATTCATCACTTGTCCGCCGCACCGCTTCACCACAGAACCGGATACGCGATGACCCGTTCGCGTGCTTGTTCACGGAAACGGATAATGCAGAAATTCAATCCGCATATAAACAGAAAATAAAATCATCAACAATTAAAATAAATGGAACCATGAGTAAAGAAATCTTCGTTGCATTCGCAACACAGAAAGGTGGCATCGGCAAATCCACTGTCACGGCACTTGCCGCCAGCTACCTGCACAACGTGAAAGGCTACAATGTCGCCGTCGTGGACTGCGACGACCCGCAACACAGCATCCACGGGCTGCGCGAACACGAAATGAGGCTTATTGACAGCAGCACCTACTTCAAGGCTCTCGCTTGCGACCATTTCCGCAAAATCAAGAAGAACGCCTACACCATCGTCAAGAGCAACGCGGTGAACGCCCTCGACGATGCCGAGAGGATGATTGCCACCGAGGACGTGAAACCCGATGTGGTGTTCTTCGACATGCCCGGCACGCTCCGTAGTAACGGTGTGATAAAGACGCTCTCGCAGATGGACTATATCTTCACGCCCCTTAGTGCCGACCGCTTCGTTGTGGAGAGTACCCTGAAATTCGTCACGATGTTCCGCGACAGGCTGATGACGACCGGACAGGCGAAAACAAAGGGGCTGCATCTGTTCTGGACGATGGTGGACGGCAGGGAGAGGAACGACCTGTACGGCATCTACGAGGAAGTGATAGCCGAAATGGGCTTTCCGGTGCTTTCCACCCGTCTGCCCGACAGCAAGAAGTTCCGCCGAGACCTTTCGGAAGAGCGCAAGAGCGTGTTCCGCTCCACCATCTTTCCGATGGACACGGCACTGCTGAAAGGGAGCGGTATCCGTGAGTTTTCCGAAGAGATAAGCGACATCATCAGACCGCAGTGAGCATGGGCAGCAGGAAAGTGAACACGGAAGGCATCGACGAGGAACTGCTGTTGGCCTCCATCGGGCGACGCACACAGGACGGGAGTCTGCGCCCGGCGCAGGAGATTCCCGCAGCCGCACCGACCGAAGATGACACCGCCGTACCGGAGCCGCCTCCAGCGCAATCCGTGACACGGGAGAGAGCGCAGAAGGAAGGTGGCCGCCGGAAAAGGCAGGATGAGGACTATAACGAGCTGTTCCTACGCCGCAACGAGATAAAGACCCGCCAGTGTGTCTATATCAGCCGCGATGTCCACGGCAAAATCCTCAGAATCGTGAACGACATCGCCGGAGGTGAAATCTCGGTGGGCGGCTATGTGGATACCGTGCTGCGCCAACATCTGGAACAGCACAAGGAGAGAATCAACGAGCTGTACAAGAAACAACGTGAAGATCTGATTTGAAAATGGAAAAAGAAATGACACCGAATGAAAAAAGACCACAGCAAGACTGCGGAGGTATGTTTACCCAAGTGCAGGCGAGCGTGGAAATACTGTCGCCCGTCCCGGTAAGCGGCAAATGCTGCGAGAAGGACTATGAACGTCTGTTCATCCGTGACCCGGAAGTAAAGGCACGTGAGGGGAAGATGGCGTATGTGCGCCCGGAATACCACGAGCGTATCATGCGTATCACCCGTGTAATCGGGCATGACCGGCTTACGCTGTCCGCCTACATCGACCATGTGCTGACGCACCACTTCAACCAGTGCGAGGATGCGATAAAGAGCCTTTATGCCCGAAATTATAATTCAGTATTCTAACCAAAAACGGAAGGATATGAATTACACAATCAGCATGACAGACATTCTGCTGGCGGTATCGGTCGGCTGCAACCTCTGGTTCCTGTTCCTGCTCCTTTACGAGCGCATCATGGACACTCGGATTGTCCGCTTCTTCAAGGGCATTGTCGGATTATGGCGGTCACTGGACGGGAATGAGGCTAAACGCATAGCGGCACACGAGGAAGTCCCTGCGGAAAAGGCGGACATCATCGGCAAGAGCCGTTTCAGGATGGCATCCACCCGGACAACCGCTGCCATACCGACGCAAGAAGCCGCCACTATGGAAAAAGGCATTGAGCTGTCGGAGGAAGAGGCTACTTTTGACGACGGAAAAACGGGAAACGCATCCCGCCCGGCACAAGTCCCGGAGGAAAAACTCGATGAGACCTTCACGAGCATACCGCCGGAGGAACTGGGATACGGGGACGACGAACCGGAAGAGGACGCCTCGGACACGCCACGGGCTTCGGGCAGCAGCTTTGACGAGATTGACGACGCCTGCAAGACCGCCAAGAACCCGGACGCGACACAGGCGGAACGTGAAAAGGCGGCGCAGGTGTTCACCGACATGGAGGGCACGGAGTTGTACGAGAAAATGATGGAAGGCTCTTCGGAGATAGGCATCCGCATCAAGGGGCTTATCGAGATCCGGCTGAAGAAACCTGAAAAGGAGTTCGTCGTGCCAGACAACATCGAGGAGTTCGACATTCGCAACTATGTATGACAACAATAAAAGAAATGAACATGAAAGAATGACATCAACCCACGCGGCGAGGAAACGCAAGGCGCATCCCCATCCGCAACGGACACGCCCACGTCCGTGGAAACAACCGGGCATCCACTAAAACCAAAGTAAAGTAACAGAGTATCAACCGCCCGACAAAGGACCATCCATCCTTTTGACGGCAAAAAACAAGGACAGTTTATGAACAAGAACATCTTGAAAAACAGAAAAGCAATCCTCTCTGCGGCACTTGTCATCGCCGCAACCGCCTCCGCTTTCGCGCAAGGAAACGGCATCGCGGGCATCAACGAAGCCACCTCTATGGTGAGTTCTTATTTCGACCCCGGAACTAAACTGATATACGCCATCGGTGCAGTCGTCGGGCTTATCGGGGGCGTAAAAGTATACGGCAAGTTTTCATCGGGCGACCCCGACACCAGCAAGACAGCCGCCTCGTGGTTCGGTGCGTGTATCTTCCTGATTGTTGCCGCCACCATCCTGCGCTCATTCTTCCTTTAATAAATAATGTATGGCTGAATACCCAATCAACAAGGGTATCGGCCGTCCGGTAGAGTTCAAGGGCTTGAAGGCACAGTACCTCTTCATCTTCTGCGGAGGTCTGCTGGCTCTCTTCGTCCTGTTCGTCATCCTCTACATGGTCGGTATCGACCAGTGGATATGTATCGGCTTCGGCGCGGCATCGTCCTCCCTCCTTGTATGGC
>NZ_CP083673.1:3419063-3570832 GCF_025914115.1 Bacteroides sp. DH3716P
TGAATCTGAAAAGACTAAAAGCGGGATGGGATGAAAAATATTTGTCACAACTTTTACAGGAAAATAATTTTTAATGCGTCTGCCCTGCAACTGATAGCTTATCTGTCCACACAAGTAAGCCCCTGCTAACTATTAAGCAGAGTGATATAAACAACAGGACTAATACATATATAGAGTACGACTGTTTTTCAAAAGAAAGGCATATACCAGGAAGAGAACATGAGGATGTAGATTATGCACGAAGAAATAACAAGAGTAATAGTGGCATATACTCCTTTAATTCATTACGTAAAAGTTCCATCGTTTTTTGTTTATATCGATTGATAGACTTCACGCTAAGATTCATCTCTTCTGCAATCTCTGTATGAGTTTTGCCTTCAAAGAAACTTTTAATAAAGACCGTTCGATAGTTTTCGGGAAGTTTGTTTAATGTCTCATACAACATTCTGTATAGCTCATCAAGAGTATATATACTATCCGGTTCTGTTTCATAGACAGGAGCTTTCTTCTGTATATTTTCCGCATAGCTCCATTCATATTCCTGATGTTTCAGGAAATTCAGGCAGCTATTTTTTACGCACATTTTGATGTAAGCTAATGCGGTGTTCGATTGAAGATCAAAAGAATCAGTATCCAGTTTATCCCATAATGAGGTGAATACATCCGAAACGATGTCTTCACGTGTTTCTTTATCATCAACAAACCTTTTTGCATACAAACAAAATGGGGCATAATACTCCTCATAAAGTTGTTTGAAAGCCCGTTCCTTAGTCTGTTTGGAAAAAGATATTTTCATTATTTAGAGGTTCTGTAGTTTTTCATTTTGCTGCAAATATATAATAAGATAATTATCAAAGCCTAATTTTCGATTCTTTTTTTTGCTTTCAACACTAATGAATAGAAAATAATCAGATGAGGCTGTCCTTTTGTATATAGGTTGATTGTATTATATATAAACGGGATTAAAATATGAAAAACAAGTTTTTTTTATTGGCTATAACCTTTTGTTTGCCAATACATTCTCAAGGAGTTTCCAAGTCTTTTATTCCGATGGCTGAAATACCTGCCGGAAGTTTTTATATGGGAAGTGACGGATTAGGCGAAGATTTTGATGAGGCTCCTATCCATCAGGTAATAATCTCTCGCCCGTTTCGTATGGGAATCACTGAAATAACGAATGCGCAATATGAATCATTCCGTCCGGAACATCGGGCATTACGAGGAAAAAACGGTGTTTCGCTGGAAGATGATGAAGCAGTCGTCAATGTGAGTTATTCCGATGCTGTTGCCTTTTGTGAATGGCTTAGCCGGAAAGAAGGCAAAAACTATCGTTTGCCAACAGAAGCGGAATGGGAATATGCTTGTCGGGCAGGCACATACACACTATTTTCTACAGGAGACGGGTTACCTGCAGTTTATCATCGGAATCAAAAAGTGGTTCGTGACTTTGATCCGGTATCTTTAAAAGTAGCCCAGACTCCTCCTAATACATTCGGGCTTTATGATATGCATGGAAATGTGGAAGAATGGTGCTTGGATTGGTATGCTCCTTATTCCGCAGAAAAGCAGAAAGACCCGGCAGGACCGTTGACCGGAGAGTTTCGGGTCACTCGAGGAGGGAGTCATCACACCCCGGAGAAATACTTGCGAAGTGCCAATCGACTGGCTATGCTCCCGGAAGATAAACATTCCCAAACCGGATTTAGAATTGTGGAAGCAGATACTCGTTTGAATGTATCGGGAACATCTGCCCCTGTCCCGTTCAATCAGAAATCTGTAGAAAATACATCTATAAAATGGAAAAAAGTATCTGCTATCACACCGATGTTTTTGCCTCCGATACCATTTGTGGTACGTCCGGTATGTGATTCGAATACCCCATTTTATCTGCATAATCATCAGCCTGCAGTTACGTGGTGTGATAATGGAGATTTGCTGGCAATATGGTTTTCTGCAAATGAAGAGAATGGGAGAGGGATGGTAGTACTCGGTTCCCGCTTGCGTGCCGGGCACACTGATTGGGATGTGGCTTCTTTATTCTTTAAAGTTCCGGATCGGAATATGACAGGAAGCGCTTTGCTCAATGACGGGAAAGGAAAATTGTATCATATCAATGGAGTGGAAGCATCGGGAGACTGGCAGAATCTCGCAATGGTACTACGTACCAGCACAGATAACGGTGCTTCATGGAGCACTCCTAAACTGATAGCTCCCGAACATACCAAACGTCATCAGGTAATAGCTGGTACGATTCGCACACGTGAGGGATGGCTGGTTCAAGCCTGTGATGCGGGTCCCGGCAGTCATGACGGGGCAGCTGTTCAAATCAGTAAAGATGGAGGAAAAACATGGTGCGATCCTTGGGATGGCGCTCCTTTGCCGGATTTCAAAGAAGGAGGAACGGGAAGTACAATCGCAGGTATCCATGCGGGAATTGTACAATTAGGGAACGGAAGTTTGATGGCTATGGGGCGTGGTAATAGCATACGGAATAAAGAAGGAAAGCTCCGAATGCCAATGAGCATATCAGATGATATGGGAAAGACCTGGAAATATGTAGCAAGCGAACTCCCTCCTATTGACGGAGGTCAGCGTCTTGTTTTAATGAGACTGAATGAAGGACCTTTGCTATTGGTTTCTTTCACAGACCATCCGCAACGTACGCCTTTGGAAGAACGTGGTCTGGAATTTAAGGATAAAAATGGAAATGTGAAGAAAGGATATGGCATGTATGCGGCTCTTTCCTACGATGAGGGAAAAACATGGCCGGTAAGAAAACTACTGACGGACGGTGAATATCGTTTTTTAAACGGTGGAGCATGGACGGGATATTTCGAAATGGATGAAAATCATGCTGAACCACGTGGCTATCTTGCAGGAACACAAACTCCTGATAATGTGGTTCATATCCTTAGTAGCCGATTGCATTACCGCTTCAATTTGGCATGGCTCGAAAAATAAAATAAAAAAAGTTTGTTTTTGCTGTCCTTTTCCAATTACTTCAGTTGTATTATAAGTGTAATTACAATTAAAAGATAAGATTTTGAAAGAAAATATGGAAAATATGAGTCCGGAATCATTGCTCCGTAAAGCACAAGCATTGGGAGATGATATTAAAGAAATGGAATCCATTGATGTATTGGGTGCCTATTATCAAGCACAAACCAAAATAAAAACTAATAGAAGAAAGAACATGTATAATCAACTGATGCGTTATGCAGCATTTCTGACTATACCTTTATTTCTCTCTTCTCTGGTTTTGGGATATTTATATTTTAGTGGAACAGAAACCGACGAGAAATATGCAGAGGTGGTAACCGCTACCGGTTCTGTCATACGTTATGAACTTCCGGATCATTCTGTAGTATGGTTGAATGCAGGTAGTACATTGCGTTATCCTACCACTTTCAAGAAAGACAACCGGTTGGTAGAACTGAAGGGTGAGGCATATTTCGAAGTGCAGGCAGACAAAGATCGTCCTTTCTATGTAAATACTCCGAATGGCTTGAGCGTATATGTTTATGGTACCAAATTTAATGTAGCTGCTTATGAGGATGATAATTATATAGAAACAGTATTGGAAAAGGGTAAGGTAAATGTGATAACCCCCGATCAGGAAACAATCGTATTGGCTCCTGGAGAACAGTTGCTTTACGACAAACAGAGTCAAAAGTCGAAAAAAAATAAAGTGGATGTCTATGGAAAGATAGCTTGGAAAGATGGAAAACTAATTTTCAGAAATGCTTCATTAGAAGAAATCCTGAAGCGTCTGGAACGACATTTCAATGTAGAAATTCAGTTTAACAATAGGTCTGGAAAAGAATATAAGTACCGGGCTACTTTCCGGACTGAAACTCTGTCGCAGATATTGGATTATCTGGCCAGGTCTGCCGATTTAAAATGGAAAATTGAAGAACCGCAACAACAGGCAGATGATACATTATCAAAGACTAAAATTAGAGTAGATTTATATTAGAGTAGTAACCCTTAAAATAAAAGCCCATGGAATAACACAAGAGAATAAAAGAAAGGAAGAAAGCTGCTACCAACAGCTGTCTTCCTCCGAATTTTCCAGATTCACGGTACAAGGTCTCGCAAACACTAGCCGGAATCAAACCATAGTTCATTTAGTAATAAACTTTAGTTAGCCACAAATGTATGAAAAAAAATCATTCATTTACAGCATTATGTCCTAAATATGCTTTAAATCTAAAACTTCCTTTAGTTATGAGGATTAGTCTAGCACTACTTTTCGCAGTAGTATTACAACTTTCTGCCGAAGATGGCTATGCCCAGCGAACGCGGGTTGCCATTTCAATGAACAATGTATCTGTAGAACAGGTACTGAATAAAATAGAGGAGACGTCCGACTATGTTTTCCTTTATAATGATAAAACAATTCAGAAGAATCGTATTGTTTCTGTGAGAAACAATTCAGGTAAGATCCTGGATATTCTTGATGAGGTATTTAAAGGAACCAACATTACTTATACAGTGGTTGATAAGCAGATTATCTTGTCTACCAATAAATTGAATGTAACAGAGCAAGATCCGACTATTCAGGTAAAAGGTACAGTGAAAGATACAAAAGGAGAACCTTTGATCGGAGTGAATGTGAAAGTAAAAGGGACAACTACCGGTGCTATTACAGATTTCGACGGAAACTTTCAGATTCAAGCTAAAAAGGGAGCGGTATTGGAGATCTCTTATATTGGATATGCTTCTCAAGAGGTGAAGGTTACAGATAATAAATCGCTTTCCATTGTGATGACGGAAGATGCAAAAGTCTTGAATGAGGTTGTTGTAACGGCTTTGGGCATTAAACGCGAAACCAAGTCTTTGACATACAATGTGCAGCAGATTGGCGGCGACGAAGTGGCAAAGGCGAAAGATATGAATGTGATGAGCAGTCTTGCCGGTAAGGTGGCGGGTGTGAATATCAATGCAAGTTCATCCGGTATTGGAGGCGGTGCCCGTGTGGTAATGCGTGGTACGAAGTCTATATCAGGTAATAACAACGCTCTATATGTAGTAGATGGAGTTCCTTTGGCTAATATATCAGGTGAACAACCCGACGATCAGTATACGGGTGCCGGACAATCCGGTGACGGATTGGCTAACTTCAACGCTGATGATATAGAATCAATTTCAGTACTTAGCGGATCGGCCGCCGCTGCACTATACGGTTCGGCTGCTGCCAATGGTGTGGTACTTATCACAACGAAGAAAGGAGCTGTAGATAAAACCAGATTGACTTACAGTAATAATTCAACTTTCTATTCACCATTCCGATTGCCGGAATTCCAGAATACGTATGGTTCGGAAACTGGAGAGTGGTATAGTTGGGCATCTAAATTGTCATCTCCTACCGATTATGAAGTTAAAGATTTTTTTCAGACAGGTTACAATGTAGCAAACACTGTAAGTCTGACTACAGGGACACAAAAAAATCAAACCTATGTATCCGTAGGTGCTGTGAATGCCCGGGGTATCATTCAGAATAATGACTTGGACAGATATAATTTCTCTGTTCGTAACACGACCTCTATGCTGAATGATAAACTGACGATGGATTTAAGTTTTATGTATTCTAATGTAAAGGAACAGAATATGTTGTCGCAAGGAGAGTATGCCAATCCATTGGTTCCCGTTTATTTATTTCCGCGCGGTGATGATTTCTCGAAATATCAGTATTATGAACGATATGATGTAGACCGTAACATAAAAACACAGTTCTGGCCATTGAAAGAAAATGGATTATCCATGCAGAATCCTTACTGGATTACGAACCGGAATATGTATACCAACAAGAAAGACCGTTTTCTGGCAAGCGGTTCACTAAAATATACGATAACAGATTGGTTGAATGTTTCCGGACGCGTGAAACTGGATAAGGAAACTATCAACTCGGAAAAGAAAATGTATGCTTCCACTTTGAATGTGATTGCTGAAAACTCGGATAAAGGAGCATACGTGCAATCGAACAAGAATACCAGTCAGATATATGCGGATGCCATGTTGAATATCAATAAATATTTCTATCACGACACATGGAATCTGACAGCATCTTTAGGTGCCAGTTTATTGGATTTGGATTATAAGGAACTTAATTTTGGCGGCGGATTGCTGACCATTCCTAATCTGTTTACTTCTAACAATGCGAACGTTTCCGGTAAATTAACCTATAAAAATACGAACTATCACGACCGTACCAATTCTTTATTCGGAACATTCTCATTAGGATATAAGGGCATGGTTTATGTAGATGGTTCGTTACGTAATGACTGGATATCTGCTTTGGCAGGAACAAACCATTCTTCCATATTATATCCTTCTATCGGTGCTTCAGCGATTCTGACTAATATGTTTACAATGAAATCTAACATTCTTTCTTATGCAAAGGTCCGCCTTTCATATAGTGAGGTGGGTAATGCACCGGAAAGATTCAGGGCTATCACTACTTACGCAGTGTTGGGAGGGTTGAATACCACTTCTTATTTCCCGATAAAAGACCTTAAACCGGAGAGAACTCATTCATGGGAAGGAGGATTTAATTTAGGTCTGTTTGATAATAAACTGACACTGGACGTGACAGCTTATAAGACATATACGGAGAATCAGCTCTTCAGTCCGGAAATTTCTACAACAACCGGATATTCTAAATTATATGTAAATGCAGGTAAAGTAACGAATAAAGGTATTGAGTTAGCTCTTGGCTTTAAACAGAATATAGGGCCTGTAGATTGGAAAACAACTTTACTATGGTCGCTCAACAGAAACCGCATTGACCAATTACTCCCTGAATATACAAATGAAGAGTTGGGAGTGACAGTACATCTGGACGAAATGGATGTCTATTCGTTAGGCGGTGCCAAACAGCGGCTAACAGTAGGGGGCTCTATGGGAGATGTATATGTGAATACAATGAGAACTGATGAGCATGGACATATCTGGATGAATTCAATGACGGGTACATTGGAAACAGATAAGAATAATTATGTCTATGCTGGTAATACCAATCCGAAATATACTCTTAGCTGGAGAAATGAATTTAATTGGAAAGGAATCAGTCTCGGATTTATGTTGAATGCCCGTGTAGGTGGTATCGGAGTTTCTGCCACTCAAGCTGTAATGGACTATTATGGAGTGTCTAAGACATCGGCAGAAGCGCGGGATAATGGTGGCGTGAAAGTAAACGGCCAGATGATTGATGCCCAGACATGGTATCAGACTATCGGAGCTAATGGTACAGGTTATGTAGGTTCTATGTATGTATATAGTATGACGAATGTTCGTTTGGGAGAATTGACATTGGGATATGATATTCCGATCAATAAATGGTGTAAATGGATTTCTGGATTGAATGTGTCCTTTGTAGGACGTAATTTATGGATGCTATATTGTAAGGCTCCATTTGACCCGGAATCTACTGCAAGTACAGGTACTTATAACCAGGGTATGGACTATTTCATGCAACCGAGTTTGAGATCGATGGGATTTTCTGCAAAGATTTCTTTCTAATTGGATAACCTTTAAAAAAAATAATGATGAACATACGTAAGTTTTTTAAAGTAAGGAACTACTACTTACTCCTTGGAGTAATCATGATAAATGTAGGTTGTACAAAGAATTTTTTGGAGTACAATACCAATCCTAATGAAGCAACCGATGAGATGACGGATTGGGATAATGTGAGAACTGGTTCTCTTCTTTTACAGATGGAGCAGAACGTACTGGTGGTAGCACAACCGGGACTTAATATCGGTTCGGACAGATATCAGACTGTGGAAGTGATGGGTGGAGATGGTTATGTCGGCTATTTTGGTTTTCCTGCTCCCAGTATCAATTCTGCCGGTCGTTACAATTGGGATAAAAGAAGTTGGTATGGTGATATGTTCACTACCAATTACCTGACGACTATGAATGCCTGGCGTGAAATAAGAAAAGCGATTAACAATGACGAAGATCCCCGGTTTTCTATGGCACAAATTCTGAAAGTAGCGGCAATGCATCGTGTGACAGATACCTATGGCCCTATTCCTTATTTGAATTTTGGAGTTTCAAAAGAAGTGCCTTATGATTCGCAAAAGGATGTTTATTACAGATTCTTTGAAGAATTGGATGGAGCTATCAATAACTTGGATAGTTATGCTGCATCCGGAAGTAAAGTTTTGTCATCATGGGATTGTGTGTTCAACGGTGATGTTACATCTTGGATAAAGTTTGCCAATTCACTTCGTTTGCGTCTTGCATTGCATCTTGCCTATGTGGATGAAACAAAGGCAAAAAGTGAAGCCCAACTGGCTATTGGCAATAGTTATGGATTGATGAATGTGAAGTCTGATTTAGCAGAACTTCAGCATATTACTCCGATAGCGACTTATGAAAGTCCTCTGTATATTCTGAAAGGATGGGATGATATTTGTATGGGAGCGACGCTGGATTCATACATGAATGGTTATCAGGATCCACGACTTTCTGCTTACTTCGAGGCAGGTACGGGTGGAAAATATCGGGGTATAAGAGCCGGAATGTCAAAGGACGTAAGTAAGGATAAATATATAACAGGAATCTTTGCCGAACCACAGGCAACCGCTACTTCCAATGTAGTGTGGATGCGTTCATCTGAATCATATTTCTTGTTGGCGGAATATGCTTTGCGTTGGGGAACGAATGCCGATGCTAAAAAGTATTATGAAGATGGAATAAGAATGTCATTTGATGAACATGGTGTATCAGGAGCTGACGCGTATCTGACAAGAACTGCGGCGGGTGGATATGTGCCTGCCAATTATGAGGATCCGGTGACATCATCTCATTCCATGGATGCTTTGGGGACTGTTTCTATCGCTTGGGATGAATCGGGAGATTTTAAAACAAATCTGGAACAAATCATTACTCAAAAGTACATTGCTCTTTATCCGGTGGGACAAGAGGCATGGACAGAGTTCCGCCGTACCGGTTATCCGAAAGTATTTCCGGTTGTTGTGAACGAAAGTTCCGGAGGTTCTGTAGACACAAATATACAAATCCGCAGATTACCTTATCCGGAATCGGAATATAATACGAATAGAACAGAGTTGGATAAAGGCATCACACTTTTAGGTGGCGTAGATAACCCGGGTGTCAGATTGTGGTGGGATGTGCCTAATAAATAATTGGTTACTTAAATAATGCAGAATATGAAAAGAAATTATGTATATTTTTTGTTCACCTATCTCTTGACATTTGTTGTGAGTGGTTGTGATACGGATATTGAACCGGAAGTTATACAGGCAGCTAATACTTATAATGAAGAATATTATCAGAACCTGCGTGAATATAAGAAAACAGATCATGCTATTTGTTTCGGCTGGTATGCCGGTTATACTTCAGAAGCATCTCCTTCGCAGGGGCTTCATTTCACTGGTCTGCCGGATAGTCTGGACATTGTCAGTCTGTGGTCAGGTATTCCTTCCAACAATCCGGCTTATGTAGAAACGAGTTATTATAACGAGCGTTATTTGCCGACTGCTTATGAGGAAATGAATTATATCCGTACAGTAAAGGGGACTCGCGTTGTGATGTGTACGATTTGCCGTATTGGAAGTACGGAGTTTCCTAAAACCGACGCAGGTATCGAGGCTTATGCTTTGCATCTTGCGAGATGTGTGTTGCGTAATGATCTGGATGGTTTGGACTTGGACTACGAACCGGAAGGCGACTGGTTGCAAAATGATAACTTTACAAAGTTTATAAAGGTATTGGGAAATTATTTCGGTCCTCAATCGGGTACAGGCAAATTATTAATTGTTGACTTCTATAATCAGCTGCCTCCTAAGGAAACAGAACCTTATGTCGATTATTTTGTACGACAATGTTACACCACCGGTAGTGCTCAAAGTTTGCAATCTAAATTTGACCAGCTTAGCAGCTGGTGTCCTCCTGAAAAATTCGTTGCTACGGAACAAATGGGATGGTACTGGCAGAATGGTGGAGTCGAATTTACGGAAGCCGATGGAAATAAAGTAGATTCATGGGGCAATCCAATCTATTCTGTAATAGGTATGGCACGCTGGAATCCTACACAAGGACGAAAAGGCGGATTCGGTGGATATTATTTTGAATATGAATACAATACCACTCGTCCTGCTAATCAGGCTATAGGTGATAAAGAGAAAGCCGCTATTCCTTATTATAGCCTTCGGCGTGGTATTCAGGAACAAAATCCTGCCGGAAAGCCTGTACAACAGTCTACTAAACAAGAAACGGAAGAAGAAAATGGATGAATTTTAAATTTGTATGCAAGGTATGAAAACATTGAATAATATAAAAAAGATATGGGGAGCTGCTTTGATAGGAATAGCTTCTTTTATGCTGCTGGGATGCCAGGAAGCCGCTCAAAAAGGTGACGGGTTGTTAATGACCGGAACATCTTCGGATAGATTGGTAAAGTTCGCCATTGATGGATTTCCATCTGCGTATGCTGTTTCTGTGACTTCAACTTCTCGCGTTGAATCGGATATTCAGGTGAATCTGGCTGTTGATGCAAGTCTGGTTGATACTTATAATGAGGAAATGGGAACCAATTATTATCCCATTCCGGATAAATCATATACATTTGAAAATCCGGAGGTTACTATTTCAGCAGGACAGGCAATTTCTTCTGCTGCCTCTCTTTCAATTGCCGATGATTCGGAATTTGTTCCGGGACGTGTTTATTTGATACCGGTTACCATAAAAAGTGCGACGGGAGATTTGGATATTATAGAAGCAGGGCGTACTATTTTCCTGAAAGTATCTCGAACATTGCGTTTCCATGCTCCGTATGTAGGACAGGCTTCTATGGCTTATCAATTTTTGCTTCCGGATCCTATTCCTTCTTTGCCTACTTATACATGGGAAGTGAAGATTTACGCCACTAAATTCCGTTCTTCCGGAGCTTCCGGTACTACCCGTGTTTGCTCATTTGGAGGTAGTGAAGCATCTGTAGAAGGGGGAGCGATTGATGATGGAGGCTTTAAATGTGACCAGAACCTGCTTCGTTTTGGTGAAGGAACGGATGAACCGAACCAGTTGCATGTAACAACTAAACAGGGTAAAATGTCATCGAATACTCGCTTTGCTTTAAATACCTGGTATGCTGTTGCCTTGGTAAATGACGGCAGTACGTTGACATTGTATATCAATGGAGAGAAAGATAACTCAATGACAGTTGCTCCGTATGAATATGCGCTTTATGGAGTACAGATCGGTATGCCTTCAAAAGGTTATCAATCTTCACAATTGTTTTATGGTCGTTTGAGTGAGATGCGTCTTTGGACTCGTCCTTTGTCTGCTCGTGAAATTAAAGCAAATGTATGTGGGGTAGACCCTTCTACCAATGGGCTTGTGTCTTATTGGAGAATGAATGAAGGAGAAGGAACTACTTTCTATGATTTATCTCCGTCAAAGCGTGATATCAGTTATAAGAATGGAATCACGATTGACTGGACTTATGATGATACGAATAAATGTCTTGAATAAGGTAATAATAAATGAATAGACTGTATGATAATGAAAAACAATATAAATAGATTAACTCTCCTTTTGCTTGTTTTATTGGGAGGAGTAGGATTCACATCTTGTTCGGATGATGACAATGATTTTATTGAATTGCCGACAATAGAGATGCCACAGTCGGAGGCAGGACCTGTTTCTATTGATTATAGGGAGATACTGGATGCAGGAAGCTATGTCTATGATTATACTATCAAACTGGATAAACCTGCTGCTACTACTTTATTGTGTGACATTGCCGTGGACGAAAGTATGGTAGAGGCTTATAACGCTGCAAATAACACGTCTTATAAGATGATGCCCGCTTTTGTCTATGAGTTGCAAGCTAAAAATGCGATAGTGAAGGCAGGACAGCAAGAATCCAATTCCTTATCAGTTAAGTTTTCATCATTGTTCGGTTTGGTGGAAGGTGAAGAATATTTGCTTCCTATTGTTGCAACAATAGATGAAACGTGTGTAGGACAATTTGTAACGGACACTCGTTCTGTTTCTTATTTTACGATTAGCATTGATGGGGAATTGGATTATATACCGGGATTGAATATGAGTTCTTATTCAACGGATATGTATCGTACGTTAAGTTTCGCAAATGATGAAGTAGTTACGATTGAAGATAATACACATACGTTTGAAATGCTTGTATATCCATATAATTGGCACAGTGGAACTAATTATATAGGTACATGGCGTGGTAAGGATACCAACAATAATAATGAGGTTTTTAGTGGTTGTGAACTACGTGTAACTGGTGCAACGGGAGCGTCTAATATTGGTAATCGTCAATGTGACTTGACATTGGCTAATCAAAATATAACGTTGCCGGCTAATCAATGGGTTAGGTTGACTATTACTTGTGACGGAACGAAAACGGGCCAGAATACTGAGGTTGCTTATCGTTTATATATTAACGGTGAGGAAGTTGCTTCTGCAAAACCTACTAAACGTTGGGGACCATCCTCTTCTCAAAGATTCAAGGTGGGATATACGTTGACTGGTATTCAGTTTGGTAATACAAGTTCAAGTATGTATTTTGATGGTCTGATTTCTGATATTCGTATGTGGAAGAAGTGTCTGACAGCGGAAGAAGTAAAAGCTAACTTGCGTACAATAGCTTCTCCATCTTCTTCGGACTTATATGGCTATTGGAAATTGGATGAAGGAGAAGGAAATACATTGAAGGACAGTTCGGGCAATGGGCGTGATTTAACTTTCCCGGCTTCGGCAAATATCATTTGGAATGCAGAATTCAATGATTTGCCTCAAGATAATTAAAATGTGATTTTATATTGGGAGTTATTGTGTTTTTACGTAGCTCCCAATATTAACTTAAAGAAATGATGATGAAACGTTTTATGTCAGCTTTGATCGTTTTACTGTGCTCTATTGTTGGCGTATGTGCGCAACAACAGGGAAGAGCTGTATTGCGTTTTGATACTACTACTTGGAATTTTGGTAATATTCAGGAAGTAGGAGGCAAAGTGAGTCATACTTTTCATTTTACTAATATGCATACTTCTCCGGTTGTGATTGAAGAAGTGATTTCAACTTGTGGGTGTGCCATTTCTGTTTATAGTAAACAACCTGTAAAACCAGGGCATACAGGCACTATTACCGTAACTTTCGATCCTAAAGGGCGAACAAACTTTTTCTCTAAGAGTATAAGGGTTGTTTCTAATTCAGGGCAAAGTGTCAATACTCTTTGGGTAAAAGGCACGATAAATACAATGAATCGTATAGAGGATGAATATCCTTATTCTTTATCATCAGATATTTTGGCAGACCGAATGACTCTATCTTATGATCTGTTACAACATAATGGGAGGCCAAAACAATTGGAAATTAGAATCTATAACCGATCGGATAAAATGGTCAGGTTGTCATACTCGCTGTTGGATAAGAGCGGATGTTTGTCGATTTCTATGCCATCATCTCTTCAAGGTCGATCTTATGCGACTATAAAAATAACAGCTTCTCCTTTAAAAGGCTTTTACGGTACATTTAAAGATAAGATTATTATTAGTGCCAATTCCGTACACAGTTCTCCTATACAAATCTTTGGTACAGTGATTGATGATATGAGAAAAGTAAGCACGGCAACTGCTCCCCGGATGAAATGTTCACAATCTTATTTTAATTTGGGGAATATCTCATTAAAAAAGCATATTCAGCGAAAAGTAAAAGTTACTAATGAAGGGGCGAATCCTCTTATTATCCGCAAGATAGAATGTCCGGAATTTGTTTCTACTAATATCCGGGGTGAAAAGGTTTTGAAGCAAAATGAGTGTCTGGAGGTTCTGTTTGAATTAAATGTATCATCTTCAAACCATCTATTGGATGCAAAGGTCAAGTTGATAACAAATGATGCTCATCAACCTGTACATACAGTTATATTTGAAGGAGAAATAGGTAAGTAGGATTGAATATCTCTATTTGAAAGATTAGAAATACACTATAAATTAATTGAGTCATTTTACTGCATATAACATTATGATAAAACGATTGTATATCTTGGTGATAGTACAGATGGTATGTACTTTGGGGTTTACTCAATCCTCTCCCTCGTTACCTGCTTACAAAGATCGCTGTTTGTCGATAGATATAAGACTTTCAGATTTACTTTCCCGCATGACTTTAGAAGAAAAGGTCGGTCAGTTACTTTGTCCTTTAGGTTGGGAAATGTATGAAATCCATGGTAGTGAAGTTCATCCTTCCGAAAAGTTCAAGCAATTAATCAAAGAAAGGAATGTAGGAATGCTTTGGGCAACCTATCGTGCCGATCCTTGGACAAAGAAAACTATAGCAAATGGACTTAATCCGGAACTGGCAGCAAAGGCAGGAAATGCATTGCAAAAGTATGTGATGGAGAATACCCGTCTGGGAATTCCGATGTTTTTAGCAGAAGAAGCCCCTCATGGGCACATGGCAATTGGTACTACTGTTTTTCCTACGGGTATCGGAATGGCGGCTACCTGGTCACCGGAGTTAGTAAAAGAAGTTGGTCAAGTTATCGCTAAAGAAATTCGTTCCCAAGGTGGGCATATTAGTTACGGTCCCGTACTTGATCTGACCCGTGATCCCCGTTGGTCCCGCGTGGAAGAAACATTTGGGGAAGATCCGGTATTAAGCGGGACTTTGGGGGCGGCAATGGTAGATGGATTAATCAACGGAAATATTTCCCGGAAAAACAGTACGATAGCTACTCTAAAGCATTTTTTAGCCTATGCCGTACCGGAGGGCGGACAGAATGGGAATCAAGCTTTAGTTGGAATGAGAGAATTGCATGAAAACTTCCTACCGCCTTTTAAAAAAGCGATTGATGCTGGTGCTCTTTCTGTGATGACTTCTTATAATTCAATAGACGGAATCCCATGTACTGCCAACTCATATTTGCTGAATCAACTGTTGCGAAATGAGTGGAAGTTTAGAGGTTTTGTTGTTTCCGATTTATATAGTATTGAAGGAATATATGAAAGTCATTATACGGCTTCTTCTATAGAGGATGCGGCTATTCAAGCAGTTTCTGCCGGAGTAGATGTTGACTTAGGTGGAGAAGCTTATACGAATATTTATCGGGCTGTAAAAGAGAAACGTTTGTCAGAGGCTATTATTGATGAAGTCGTTTGCAGGGTTCTACGATTAAAATTTGAAATGGGATTGTTTGAAAATCCATACGTAGATCCCCAAATAGCGATTGAAAGAGTTCGTAATGCAAATCATATTGCCAATGCACGACGGATGGCACAAGCATCGGTGACTTTATTAAAGAATAGGCATGACATTCTGCCTTTGAGTAAAAACATCCGTAAAGTAGCGGTAATTGGCCCAAATGCAGATAATTGTTATAATATGCTGGGTGATTATACAGCTCCCCAAAAAGACGAAAATATAAAAACGGTACTGGATGGAATCATTTCTAAATTATCTCTTTCACGTGTTGAGTATGTAAGAGGTTGCGCTATCCGTGATACTACCAACAATGAAATAGCGAAAGCAGTTGAAGCTGCTAATCGTGCAGATGTGGTGATTGCAGTAGTGGGTGGTTCCAGTGCTCGTGATTTTAAAACGACTTATAAAGAGACGGGAGCTGCTATTGCAGATAAAAGCCAAATCAGTGATATGGAGTGTGGAGAAGGCTTTGATCGTGCAACTCTTTCTTTGTTAGGAAAACAGCTGGAATTACTAGAATCCTTGAAATCAACGAGAAAGCCCCTGATTGTGGTTTACATTGAGGGACGTCCATTAAATAAAAATTGGGCAGCGGAACATGCAGATGCATTGCTGACCGCCTATTATCCCGGACAAGAGGGGGGGATGCCATTGCTGATGTTTTATTTGGTGATTATAATCCGGCAGGTCGCTTGCCTGTTTCTGTTCCCCGGTCAGAGGGACAAATTCCCGTATATTATAATAAGAAAGCCCCTAAATGTCACGATTATGTAGAAATGTCTGCCTCCCCATTGTATTCATTTGGATATGGATTAAGTTATTCAACTTTCGAATATTCCAATTTAAAAGTGACACAACAAGCGCCTTTGCATTTTGAAATATCATTTGATGTAGAAAACACAGGAAAGTATGATGGTGAAGAAGTGGCTCAACTTTATATTCGTGATGAGTATGCTTCTGTAGTCCGGGCACTTCGGCAACTCAAACATTTTAAGCGTTTCTTTTTGAAGCAGGGAGAGAAAAAAACAATTGTATTCACTTTGGTAGAAGAGGATTTATCCATTATCAATCAAAAAATGGAGCGAATCGTAGAACCGGGAAGCTTCCAGCTGATGATTGGAGCAGCGTCGGATGATATCAGATTATCAAAGACGATTTCTGTGAAATAAGTTAATTTGCTCATATAGTGTCAATAATCATGACACTGTATGAGTACACTATAGAAATATGATTATGTCATCATGTTCAAGAAGAAAATATATTTTTTCTATTTGGGTTGGTAATGACCCTTATTAGAACGACTTATTGGCGTGGTAGATGACTGGATGACATAAATATATTTATTTTTATCGTTGTTATTATTTGTTTTTTTTGATAAAAGCGTTTATTTTTGGCTCTCATAAAAAATAAATCTAACCGGACGATCTTTGATGACACACATAAAAGAACAAGAAAAGAAGAGAAAATTTGAACAATTTTTCATTCTTACTTTTCCTAAAGTAAAAGCTTTCGCATGGAAAATCCTACATTCGGAAGAAGATGCAGAAGATATTGCCCAGGATATATTCGTCAAACTGTGGGATAATCCAGAGATTTGGGAGAATAAAGAGACATGGGATAGCTATATTTATACAATGGCTCGTAATCAGATTTATAACTTCCTGAAACATCAGTCCGTAGAACTTAATTATCAGGAAAAACTATCTCAAGAAAATTCTCCTTCTTATGAATTTGATATGTATGATAAGCTTTATGCAAAAGAACTCCAACTTTTAATAAAACTTACTTTAGATAATATGCCAGAGCAACGGAGAAAAGTTTTTTCTATGAGCCGGCAAAGAGGAATGAGTAATCAGGAAATAGCTGATAATCTGCAGCTTTCCGTTCGGACTGTAGAACGACATATCTATTTAGCTTTGCAAGAATTAAAAAAAGTCATTTTAATTGCATTTTTTTTCTGTTTCTATTGAGTAGTCTGTTTTAGCTAGTTGTCTATATATTATAAGGCAACAGAAAAATGGAGAATTATATTCAAAAAATAATTAGTGTATTCACAGCTTCCAAGCATAGTGAGAAAGTAATTGAAGAAGTGCATCAATGGCTGGTGGATAAAGAGCATTCTGATGAAAAAGAGGCTGCTTTACATACACTATGGAGTGAAACTGACGGTAAAGCTGATGCGGGTACATGGGCTTCTCTTTCTAATGTATATAATAAGATAGGTGCAGGTCAACAAAAAACTGTGCGAAAATTCCGAATGCAGATATGGCAATATGCAGCAGTTGCAGTAGTTGTACTGGCTGTTGCTATTTCAGGAACTTTCTTTTATGCTAAGAATATGTATTCGGAAGTTGCTATGATAGAAAAATTCACTCCTGCTGGTGATATGATTACAATCGAACTACCCGATGGAAGTAAAGTACAGACTAATTCCGGAACCTTATTACTTTATCCGGAAGCTTTCAAAGGAGATACTCGCACGGTATATTTGGTAGGAGAAGCTAATTTTAAGGTGAAAAAGGATCCGGAGAAACCATTTATTGTGAGATCGGGAAGCATGGCTGTTACAGCTTTGGGGACAGAGTTTAATGTGGGTGCTTATCCGGAAAGTAATGAAATTGTTGCAACATTACTTCATGGGAAGATAAAAGTAGATTGTGATGAAGAAAGAAGAAACTATATACTACATCCGGGACAGCAAATTATATATCAAAAAAATAGTGGTCAAGTAGTGTTAGCTAATGCTGATGTAGAAGCTGTAACAGCTTGGCAAAAGGGATTGTATATATTCCGCGGAGATACGATGAAAGAAATCATAGCTGAATTGGAGCGTCGCTTTAATATCACATTCCAATGTAATACCAGTCATTTCAGTAATGATAAATATAATTTTAGTTTCCGTAAAAACTCGGATATTGGAGAAATTATGGATATTATGAAAGAAGTAGTAGGAGGATTTGATTATAAAATAGAAGAGAATGTATGTTATATAAAACTGATTAAGTAATTATCTTACAAATATTTTGTTTAACCTTAAATATCATTGATTATGTAAAAAAGTATCCGGAAAAAGGATGCCGCCTGATTCCGGATATGAAATGACTTTTTTAGTATTAAAGCTACCGGCTTAAATCTTTGATGAATATAATATTATGAGTTTAACACTAAAAACGCTACTAAGATATGAATTTATATCTATTAAAAGCTAAATGTATAACATTTTTTTGCTGTTTGCTATTCGCGCAAACAGTGCTCTTTGCTCAAAGTAATGTGAAAATAACTATTAAGAAAAATGAAATAACATTACGAGAAGCATTGACAGAAGTTGAGAAACAATCTAAAATGTCCGTTGCCTATAATGAATCTCAACTTGGAGGAAGTAAACGTATTTCTTTGAATGTGAGTGAACTACCGTTAGAACAGGCACTCAAGGTCATATTAAAAGGAACAGGATTTAGTTATAAATTAAAAGATAGCTATATCATGATAATTCCGGAAAAAAAGGAAGAGTCTGTATCAAAGGAAATACAAGGTCGGGTTGTGGACGAACAAGGAGAAGCCTTGATTGGAGTTAATGTTTCAATTAATGGTGGTAGTGGTGGTACAATAACTAACCTGAATGGAGATTTTACAATCCGTGTTACCAAAAACGATTTCCTGAAGGTTTCGTATATCGGGTATACGACTCAAATGGTTAAAATATCAGATAAGACTGTTTATAATATTACAATGGCTTCTGACACAAAGGCCTTGGATGAAGTGGTTGTTACAGCATTGGGTATTAAGAGAGAAGCTAAGGCATTGACGTATAATGTGCAGGAAATAAAAGCTGCCGGTATAACAAAAGTGAAAGATGCCAACTTTATAAATAGCCTTTCTGGTAAGGTAGCAGGTGTGACTATTAATCAGAGTTCGTCTGGAACTGGAGGATCTTCCCGCGTTGTCATGCGTGGTACCAAATCATTATTTGGTGAAAACAATGCGTTGTACGTTTTGGATGGTATTCCAATGCAAGGGTTAAGAACCAAACAATCAGATAATTTTTATGAGTCAGTGGAAGTGGCCGACGGAGATGGAATATCTAATATTAATCCGGAGGATATAGAAAGTATGTCCATCCTGACTGGTGCTTCTGCAGCCTCCTTATATGGTAATAGAGGTGCGAATGGTGTGATACTGATCACAACCAAAAAAGGTGCGATTGGAAAACCCAGAATAAGTTATTCAAATAGCACTAGTTTTTCAAGACCTTTTATTACTCCTGAATTCCAGAATACGTATGGACGTAAAGAAGGTGAATTTAAAAGTTGGGGGGATAAATTAGAGAAACCTTCCGATTATAATCCTTTGGATTTCTTTCAAACAGGATTTAATACAATGAATTCTATTGCTGTATCTACTGGTACAGAAACAAATCAGACGCATATATCTTTTGGGTCTGTAAATTCAGAAGGTGTCATTGATAATAATAAATATAATCGCTATAATTTTACATTCCGTAATTCTTGGGACATCGTTAAAGACGTTTTAAGTATGGATATGGGATTATTTTATATCAAACAGAATAACCAAAACAGTAACGGACAAGGTATGTACTATAATCCGTTGGTTCCAGTCTATTTGTTTCCACCAAGTGATGATATGAATAAATATGTAGTTTATGAACGATATGACGCTGATAGAAACTTCAAAACTCAATATTGGCCTTATAAAAATCAGGGATTGGGTATGCAGAATCCATATTGGATTATTAATCGTAATATGTTCAATACTGATAGAGACCGCTATATCATGTCATTATCAATGAAATGGAATATAACCAATTGGCTTAATATTATCGGACGTGCCCGCGTTGATAATGCTTATACTGATTTCGAACGTAAATTATACGCTTCCACTGATGGTTTGTTCTCCAAATCTCAAGGTAACTATATGACACAGGAAGACAAGAATACTGCAACTTATCTTGATTTCTTAGTAAATATAGATAAGAAATTCGGGGAGAATTATCACTTGTTAGTAAACCTTGGTGGTAGTTATTATGATGAAAAATATAAATCAAGTACTTTTGAAGGCAATCTGCTTGGAGTACCGAACTTTTTCCATCCAAGTAATATACCTTCAACAGAAAGCGGATATAGCAAACAATCATTGCATACCCAGACTCAATCTCTATATGGTAAAGCAGAACTGGGGTACCGCAATTTTCTTTATGCTGACGTGACAAGTCGTATAGACTGGTTTTCTACATTGGTAGGTACTTCCAAGGAATATGTATTCTATCCGTCCGTAGGTCTTTCTGTAGTGTTGTCAGAGATTATTCCGCTTCCTAAAAAAGTATTCTCTTTCTGGAAGATTCGTGGTTCCTATGCGCAAGTAGGTAATCCTCCAAGTGCATACTTGCCTTATGCAACAGTGGTTTTGGAAAATGGTAATGCTACAAGTGCTAACTTCTCACCTGCCAATCATCTTAAAGCGGAAATGACCAAAGCATTTGAATTTGGTATGGACTTACGGTTGTTTGATAATAAATTGAACCTTGCAGCAACATATTACAATTCAAACACATACAATCAGTTGTTTAAATATGAATTGCCGCCCAGCACAGGATACGCTTTTGCATATGAAAATGCAGGAAAAGTAAACAACTGGGGTATTGAACTAAGTGTAGGTTTTAATCAGGATTTAGGCCCGGTAAATTGGAACTCAAATTTGATTTATTCAATGAACCGTAATGAAATCAAAGAGTTACTTCCTGAGTATGTGACTGACCGCACTACTAGTACAACAGTAAAATCACCAACAGAATTTTCCGTTGCCAGTGCAGATTCATACAGAATGATTTTGAAAGAAGGTGGTACTATGTCTGATATCTATGCGACAAAATTGAAACAAGACTTACATGGTGATATTCTTATTTCAAATGGAGGTGTATCGGCTGAAGAAAATACTTTCATAAAAGTTGGTTCGGCAGCTCCTAAGTATAATCTAGGATTTAGAAACAGTTTTTCTTGGAAAGGGGTGGAACTTGATTTTCTGATTGACGCGCGTGTTGGCGGTGAGGTGATTTCCGCTACACAAGCTTTGATGGATCAATTCGGAGTATCACAACAAACAGCTACAGCCCGTGATAACGGTGGTGTACCTGTAAATAATGGAAAGTTGGATGCAGAACAATATTATGGTACCGTTGCTTCCGGAAAAACAGGTTTACTGGCGCATTATGTGTACAGTGCGACTAATGTTCGTTTACGTGAAATGTCATTATCATATATGCTTCCGGCAAAGTGGTTCGGAGAAAAATTAAACATTTCTCTGTCACTGACAGGACACAATTTGCTGATGTTTTATAAGAAAGCTCCGTTTGATCCGGAACTAACAGCAAATACAGGAACTTATTATCAGGGTTTCGATTATTTTATGCCACCTAGCTTACGCAGTTTCGGTTTTGGTGTAAAAGTTAACTTTTGATTTTAATACTTTAATACGAAGAATAAAATGAAAAATAGAATCTATAACGTTATACAAACTTGCTTCCTGGTGTTTGCTGTTTGCTTTTTATTGGGAAGTTGTATGTCTGATACGATTAATCTGGATCCTGATAAAGTTCAAGAAAAAGAATTGGATAAAGATAATTTATGGGGCAGCTATCTTACTACGATGCAACGTAGGGTAGTATCTGAAGATGTTAACTTGTTTCAACGCTCGGAAGACCTTTTTGGCAACATGTATTCTGGATATTTTGCCGGAACGCAAAATTGGGGCGGAGGAGCGAATGGAACGACTTATGCTATTTCTGACGAATGGAAAGATGCACCTTTTAAAAGTGCATTTGTAGAGTTCTTATCTTCATGGAATATTTTACGCCAAAAGGTAGACTCTGCATCTGTATTGTTTGCTGTCGGTGAAATTGTAAAAGTGACAGCTATACATAAAACTACAGATATGTACGGTCCGTTACCTTATCTAAAGTTTGGTCTGACTAATCCTGTCCCTTATGATTCGCAAGAAGCTATCTATAAATCTTTTTTCAAAGAACTGAACCATGCTATTGATATCTTGACCAAGTTTGATCAAGCTAACCCAAATTCTAAGGCATTGGAAAAGTTTGATTTAATATTTGGCAGTAACATACCTAATTGGATTCGTTTTGCGAATTCTTTGAAGCTGCGTTTGGCAATACGTTTAAGTGCTGTTTATCCGGAGGCTCAAAAAGAAGCAGAAGCTGCTGTTACACATTCGTATGGAGTGATTGAAACAAATGATAATAATCCGGCAATGCAATCTAATTCAACTCTTTCGTTCACCTATCACAACCCTATAAATAGTATTAGCAGCGCAGACGGCTATGAAGAAGATGTAATGGGAGCTAGTATGGATGCTTATTTGAATGGGTTTGGAGATCCACGTATATCCGTATTTTTCCAATTGTCTTCAAATGACAATTATCGTGGATTGCGTAACGGACATAAGAATGGTGATATATTTAAAGGTGATTTAGGACTCTCCAAACCTAATATATTGCAAGGAACCCCTTATGTTTGGATGACAGCTGCAGAAGTTTATTTTTTGCGGGCAGAAGGTGCCTTGAAGACATGGAACATGAAAGGAACCGCTAAAAGTTTGTATCATTCAGGCATACGTGCTTCTTTCGAACAACATGGAGTAAAAGGAGTGGAAACTTATCTTGCAAGTACTAAAGTGCCGGCAAAATACCCTGGATTCAAAAGCAGTCCTTCCGCACCAGCCCCATCTGATGTTACGATAGTCTGGGATGAAAATGATAAAGAAAAGCAGTTAGAACAGATCATCACCCAAAAATGGATAGCAATGTACCCATTAGGACAGGAAGCATGGAGTGAATTCCGCAGAACAGGCTATCCTAAGATCTATGAAATAGTTAATAATGAGAGTGGTGGTGTTATTAGCTCTTCTGTACAGATCCGTCGTGTTCCTTTCCCCTATTCCGAATATCAAGGAAATAAAGAAGAGGTGGAAAAAGCCGTTAAACTATTGGGTGGTCCGGATACCGGAGCTACTCGCTTATGGTGGGATGTAGAAAATAAGTAATCATATTCTTTTAGATAAAACGACATGAAGAAATTATTAACATATATAATAGTTTTCGTAATAGTTGGTACGGGAATTATATCGTGTAATACAGATATAGAAGCTTTGGATATAGTGGTGCCTGATAAGATGTCCAAAGAATATTGGGAAAATTTAAGAGCATATAAAGCAAGAAACGACCATGAAGTCTTTTTTGGCTGGTTTGGCGGATGGACGGCTAACTCTGCTGATATGATCAACTATTTAAGAAGTGTGCCTGACAGTGTAGATATTATTTCTATTTGGGGAGCTTACCAGAACTTAAGTCCGGCACAAATGGAAGATTTACGTTATGTACAGGATGTGAAAGGAACTCGTGTCACATATACTATCTTTGCTCACAAAATTCCAGATGAATTTATGTCTGGTGAAAATCATGAGATTGCTACTCCTGAAGGAATAGAAGAGTATGCCAAGTCTTTGGTAGATACTATGTATAAGTATGGTTATCAGGGTATTGATCTTGATTATGAACCCGGCTATCAGGAATTTCCTGGGGTTCCGTTCAGTGGTCCTTTAGTAGGTCCGTCTTATATGTGGCCTGATTATATGGATAATATGGAAATGTTTGTAAAGGCATTAGGAAAATATATTGGTCCGAAGTCGGGAACTCGTAATCTATTAATTATTGATGGAGTACCTTATCATTTAAAGCAAGGATTGGCTGAATATTTTAATTATGGAGTGGTTCAGTCTTATAATTCTAGGGGATATCAAGATCTGCAGGGGCGTTTCGATAATGCAGCTAAAAATGGTTGGAAACCGGAACAATACATTTTTGCTGAAACCTTTGAGGGGGGTAAGTATGCAAATGGAGGAGTAGATCACTCTTTAAGAGAAGGCGGGTCGGTACCTTCATTAGAAGGAATGGCACGTTTCCTCCCCATGTATGAAGGAAAATTAGCCACCCGCAAAGGAGGATGTGGTACCTATCACATGGAGAACGATTACCGTTCCAATCCTAATTACAAATGGACACGTAATGCGATCAGAATAATGAACGAACATTAAAGTTTAGAAAAAATGAAACAGAATATAAAATACATATTATTAAGCTTGCTTGTCCTTCTAATGGTATCATGCCAGAAAAGTCAGGAATACTATGAAGGATTATATGTTGTTGGCGCAGATCAATTATCACCGGTTGCTAATCTGACAATTGATGATTTGCCTGCAGTTATCGGAATTAAAGTTGCTTCATCATGTGCGATAGGAGATCATGTAGAAGTGGGTATGAAGGCCACTCCGGAATTAGTGGAGTCTTTCAATAAGGAATATAAGAAGAATTATGAACTTCTTCCTGAAAAGTCGTACAAGTTGGAGAATACAACATTAACTATTGAAAATGGAAAGAATACTTCCACAGATGGTGTGCGTTTAAGTGTTATCAGCCGGGACTTATTAAAGGAAGGCAAAACGTATCTGCTTCCTATAAGTATTGTGAGTGTGTCGGATAAGAATTTGTCCGTAATAGAAGGTTCACGTACCATATACATTGTTATCAATCAAATTATTATTACTCAAGCTGCGGATATTTCTGCTAATAACGGGTATTTCAAGGTCGATTTCAGAAAAGAATCTCAATACAATACCACGGCATTGAATAATGTAACATTTGAAGCACGAGTTCGTTTTAAAAAGATGACTTCTACCAGTGGAAAATGGTGCTTCTCTGTTATGGGATTGGAAGAGAATTTCTGTTTGCGTACTGCCGGTGATAATAAAAGCGGTTGGAAATTGCAATTGAGTGGAGGTAGTCCGGCAATTGATTCCAGAGATGTTTTACCCAATGATAAATGGTTGCATTTGGCTTGTGTATATGACGGTTCACAAGGAAAGAAGTTTGTATATGTTAATGGTGAATTACAGGGAGAACTTCCGGATACAAGAGGTACTATCGATTTAACGCAAGCCTATGGACATGATAAAAATGCAGCATTCTATATTGGTCAGTCTGCAGCAGATAATCGTTATATGGATGGGTATGTAAGTGAAGTACGTGTATGGGCTGTTGCTCGTTCGGCTGCTGATCTGAAAAATAATGTCTGCTGGGTGGACCCTTTAACAGATGGTTTAGTGGCTTATTGGAGATTTAATGAGTCTACTCCGGATAATAATAAAGTAATAACCGACCTTACAGGAAACGGATATAGTGCTACTTATGCCGGACGTGGAACGCTCAATTTTGTACAAGGAGTTCGTTGTCCTGATAATGCTGCTGAATAGCAAAACTATATATCCTTATAAAAGGAAAAATGAAGAAATAGATAATGGTAGACTGACTAAAAAGTCTTCCTATATATAATAGAAGATGTCCCGATTGCAAATAAGCAAGACCGGGACATCTTTTTATTTTAATTACTTGCTATTATAAGCAACCAACATCCAAACCAATTTTTCCTGTTCTTTCAAATAATCGCTCATCATCGAAACGGTTACTTCGTCTCCGGCTTGAGAAGCGATAGACAAAATCTTACGTTCTTCGCCAATCAGATAACTGATAGACTGAAGGATATTATTCAATGCTTCGTCTCCGTTGCTTACCTTATCCACTTCATTCACATTTGCTACTTTTAGATAATCGCTGAATTTATTGGCAGGAGTACCACCCAGCATCAAGATACGTTCTGCGATTTCATCCACCTTTTCAGCCGTGTCATCATACATCTTTTCGAATTGACTGTGGAGTACAAAGAAATTATGTCCCTTGATATTCCAGTGGAAACCGCGAAGATTGGTGTAATACACTTGGAAGTCTGCTAATAGTTGTTGCAAAGATGCTACTACGTTGTTTGCTCCCGATTCGTTCAGTTTGATAAATTCTAAAGTTTTCATATTCTTTTATTTTTAATGATTTATACTTGCTTTCTTTTTTTTCTGTACTGCAAAGATAAGGCGGAAAATGCTTGTTGTCAAACTGAAAATTTCTATCTTTGCATAGATGAAATCTATAACTTAATATGATTTGATAGATGACAATACAACAATTAGAATATATACTAGCTGTAGACCAGTTCAGGCATTTCGCACGGGCAGCTGAATATTGCCGTGTGACGCAACCCACTTTGAGTGCCATGATTCAGAAGCTGGAAGATGAACTGGGAGTAAAGTTGTTCGATAGGACGGTACAGCCCGTTTGTCCGACAGCCATTGGACAGAAAGTGATAGACCAGGCTCGCGTGATTCTGGCGCAGGCAGCTCAAGTGAAAGAAATAATCAGTGAAGATAAGCAGTCATTATCAGGCGTATTCCGCTTGGGAGTATTGCCAACTATCGCTCCTTATTTGCTTCCTCGCTTTTTTCCTCAATTGATGGAAAAATATCCCGAACTGGATATTCGTGTCACGGAAATGAAAACACAGGATATTCAGCAGGCTTTGCATGCCGGCGATTTGGATGCAGGGATTATTGCCAGTAAATTAGAAGACACATTTTTGACGGAAGAAACTCTTTTCTATGAGCAATTCTATGCTTATGTATCACGGAAAGAACCCTCATTCAAACATGACGTTATCCGCACTTCCGATATAACAGGCGAACATCTTTGGCTTTTGGACGAAGGACACTGCTTTCGCGATCAACTCGTCCGTTTTTGTCAGATGGAGGCTGTTAAGGTTAATCAGATGGCCTATCGTTTGGGAAGTATGGAAACCTTTATGCGAATGGTAGAAAGTGGAAAAGGAATCACTTTTATTCCCGAACTGGCAGTGATGCAATTGACAGAAGAACAGCGACAATTAGTACGCCCGTTTGCCATCCCCCGACCGACACGACAGGTGGTGTTGGCGACAAATAGAGATTTTATTCGTCACAGTCTGCTATGCGTCCTGAAAGAGGAAATAAAGGCGGTGGTTCCCAAGGAAATGCTTTCTTTGCAGCCCATACAATGTTTGTTATAGTATATTAGAGATTGAGATGATTCCTGCTCATCTTTTTTGATTGGCAGGAGTCTTTTTACACTTATCTTAGCTCCTTTAAAATAGAAAGAGCTGACAATGATTATCATCCCCATCCCCCGTACCGAATATCAAATGTTTATCCGTTCAAAGAATGGAGGCCAATATGACATGAAGAAGGTCTTTTTTTATTTTAATAAATAAATGTTCGTTCAAAAATGCTGCAAAGATAGTCATTATTGTACATATAAATTTTTATTCAGACCTAAAATCCTATATTTGGCGAAACAACTATTTATATTTAGTGATTATGAAAAAGTACATTGCAGAAATGATTGGAACGATGGTGCTCGTCCTTATGGGATGTGGTAGTGCCGTTTTTGCTGGTGGTTTGGCTGATACAGTAGGCGCTGGGGTTGGAACGATCGGCGTAGCTTTAGCCTTTGGTTTGTCCGTAGTAGCGATGGCGTATGCTATCGGAGGTATTTCGGGATGTCACATTAATCCTGCTATTACATTAGGAGTGTTTTTGACTCGTCGTATGAATGGAAAAGATGCAGGTATGTATATGATTTTCCAGGTAATCGGAGCTATTATCGGCTCGGCTATTCTTTTTGCTTTAGTTGCTACCGGTGCTCATGACGGGCCTACAGCGACAGGTTCGAATGGTTTTGGTGATGGAGAAATGTTGCAGGCATTTATTGCGGAAGCAGTATTTACTTTCATTTTTGTATTGGTAGTGCTCGGCTCTACCGATTCGAAGAAGGGAGCAGGTAATCTGGCAGGACTTGCCATCGGTTTGACTCTTGTGTTAGTACATATTGTATGTATTCCTATCACAGGGACTTCTGTGAACCCGGCACGTAGTATTGCTCCGGCATTATTCCAAGGAGGAGAAGCATTGTCACAGTTGTGGTTATTCATCATTGCTCCATTTGTAGGAGCTGCATTGAGTGCAGTTGTTTGGAATTATCTGGGAGATAAGAAATAACTCTTTTAGAAGAAAGAATATAAAGAAGAAAGTAAAAGGGCGGCAGTTTCACAACTACCGCCCTCTTTTGCGTAATTAATATATTATATTAAAAAAGAGTGTGTTTCGCATGTTCACATTAGATTAGTCGTCTAAGTCTAAGGAAATTTCACTTCATAAGTTTTCGGCCCGCCATAAATGGTGTTGACACGAATTCTTAGTCCCTTTTTCCCCTCCATCCGGTTTTTAATCTTATCCAGTTTGAAAGACACATATCCTTCACCCAAACGTTGAGGATCATCTCCTTCACTGTTATGACGGAATTCCAGATTGATATATTCGTCCTCCGCATTGCCTTCGTCAGCAGTGGGAGCAGTCTCTTCTTTGTCATTAATCACCAGATTCAGGAAATGTTTTTTATCTTCACTATGTGTTCCGTAATATTGGAATTCAATCGTCAGATATTTATTATCCTTATTGATCCACATATAAGTCGTGTTGATCTTATCATCTCCGATTTTCTCTTCGTCGTTGTCATCTTCACCCATTGTGACGATGTCTTTGGTTAAGATTGGATTGATACCTTTCACCTGAATATTAAGGTCGTATCCATTCACAGGCTCTTCCAACTCGTTGAATATCACAAAAGCTCTTTGTCCCTCCACCCAATCTTCATTGTTCCATCCTTGTGAGTTGCTGGGATACATCTTTTTCCCGTCATCCAAAGTGAAATAAAATTCCTTGCTATCTTGGCTAATCATATTGATGGTGCTGATAGCCAGAAGATCGGACGAATTATCATCGTCGTCCAAGCATGACTGGAGAATCGGCATGGTAGTCATAATAGCAAAGATAAAGGCTATGAATTTAAATTTCTTCATATACTTACTAGGTTTTAGATTTTATAATATTTATGTTTTCTGTAGTGAAAATGCAAGAGGATAGAAAATATTGCATTCGGATCTGTTAAAGAAACAAAAGTGATAAAAGAGTTGTTCTCTCTATGCAGTATTTCTATCTTTGCTGCATTTATAAGGTAAACACGTGTATAAGAGAATGGAAGAAATAGAGTTGTCGGAACAATGTAGGCTGGGTAATAATCGGGCCCGCAAGGAACTGTATGAACAGTATGCGGGGCGTATGCTTGGCATCTGTCTACGCTATACCGGCGACCGGGATACAGCCCAGGATCTGCTTCACGACGGTTTTTTAAAGATATTCGATTCGTTCGATAAGTTCACCTGGAGGGGTGAAGGCTCTTTGCGAGCCTGGATGGAACGGGTGATGGTCAACACAGTTTTACAGTATCTTCGGAAAAATGATGTGATTAATCAGTCGACACCTTTGGAAGAGTTGCCCGAAGAATATGAAGAGCCGGATGCTTCCGATGTAGAAGCGATACCACAAAATGTGTTGATGCAGTTTATTGAAGAATTACCCGCCGGCTATCGTACTGTGTTCAATCTTTATACATTTGAAGACAAATCGCATAAAGAAATCGCACAGGTATTAGGTATCAATGAAAAATCTTCAGCTTCGCAACTGTTTCGTGCGAAGAGTGTATTAGCAAAAAGAGTAAAAGAATGGATAATGCATAATGGATAGATAGAGATGGAAGAGAAAGAATTGTGGATGAATAAGTTGAAGGAGAAGCTTGCGGATTATTCCGAACCGGCGCCTGCTTCCGGTTGGGAACAACTGGAGAAAGAACTTATGCCTCCTGTGGAGAAGAAAATATATCCTTATCGAAAATGGATGATGGCTGCTGCAGCTATTATAATATTAGCTGTCGTTTCGTCAGTAAGTCTGTATTTTCTAGGGACACCCGCTGCGGATGAAATACGTCATATACAAACTCCGGCATTGGCTTCCACGCCCGATGCATTGCCGGGTGTGCAACAACCGGATATGCAGGGAACTGCTGTGGAACCTGTCTTACGGCCGGTAACTCGCGAAGATCGTTTGGCGAAAGTCGACAGGAATCATACGGAGCAGAAAACAGGTGTAGATCCATTAGGGATCGGTAATGAAAATAAACTTTCAACAGGAAATGGAGAAGACTCTTTGAGTGAGGAAGATAAGAATGTAAAAGGAAATGGAGAAACTGAAAATGTAAAAGATGAATCGAAGCAGGCAGAAAATACAGATGTCAGTCAGGGACAGTCACAGGATACAGAGCGATCGAATAACAGACCGCGTCGTCCTTCCGGTAAAGACAAACTTCATATTCCGACAGAAAAAAGATCTTCTCAAAAGGGAACATGGTCAATGGGACTTTCGGTAGGAAATTCAGGAGGTGCTTCAACAGAAGTAGGTGCCGGATCTCATGCTTATATGTCACGTGTGAGTATGCTTTCAGTTTCCAACGGTCTGATGGAGACGATTCCTAATGACCAAACATTGGTTTTCGAAGATGGAGTACCTTACCTGCGTCAGGCAAAACAGGTGGTTGACATTAAACATCATCAGCCTATTTCTTTCGGATTGTCCGTTCGTAAAGGTTTAGCTAAAGGATTCTCTCTTGAGACAGGACTGACTTATACGCTGCTTTCTTCGGATGCAAAACTGGCAGGTGAAGAACAACAGATAGAGCAGAAACTGCATTATATCGGTATTCCGTTGCGTGCCAACTGGAACTTCCTGGATAAGAGACTCGTCACTCTTTATGTTTCCGGTGGAGGTATGGTTGAGAAATGTGTTTATGGAAAGCTAGGATCTGAAAAAGAAACAGTGAAGCCTTTGCAGTTCTCGGTATCCGGTGGTGTAGGTGCGCAGATCAATGCAACGAAACGTTTGGGTATTTACGTGGAACCGGGTGTTGCTTATTATTTCAATGATGGCTCCGATATACAGACTATACGTAAAGAGAATCCGTTTAACTTCAACATACAAGCAGGTGTTCGTCTGACTTATTAGTACGAACTACCTCACTAAATATAGTAACGCCATCCGGTTCGGATACCGTCACTATCCTGATTGGATAGCGTCATTATCCTGACCGGATGGCGTTACTATTTGCTATTTACTATCTTTTTCTTCAGAAAAGTCGGATAATTGAGAAAATATTAATAATATTGTCACCTGTTTATGACCTATGGCTGCATACCTTTGTTGCAAAATTCTAAGATATGGTAGATTCTACAGATGAAAAACATTTATTAATCGACTTAAAAGGCGGTTCCTTTCAGGCATTCGAAAGATTGTATAATATGTATAGTGGCAAACTGTACAATTTCATTATGCGACTCTCTTCCGGCAATCAATATATGGCCGAAGAAGTGGTGCAAGCCACTTTCATTCGTATATGGGAAGTGCATGAAAAAGTAGACCCGGCTTCCTCGTTTATCTCTTTTCTCTGTACGATTGCCAAAAACTTATTGATGAATATGTATCAGCGTCAGACCGTAGAGTATGTTTACAATGAATATCTCATGAAAAGTAGCGTAGACCGTGATTCACAGACAGAAGAGAATATTGATCTGCGCTTTTTGAATGAGTATATCGATTCTCTTGCCGAAGAACTGCCTGCGCAACGGAAGAAAATATTCATTTTGAGCAAAAGGCAGAATTACACAAATAAAGAAATAGCCGAAATCATGGGAATTTCCGAAAGTACGGTTGCTACCCAATTATCTTTGGCTGTGAAATTTATGCGTGAACAGTTGATGAAGCATTATGATAAGGTAATTACCCTTTTGTTGGCCTTTTTTGTTAATGAAATGTAATAGTAATACTTGTTTTTGGATGGGAAGTAGGATGAAAATGTATACTTGTAAATAAGTGGAAAGATGGATAAGACACATTATAAAGAGCTAATTGAAAAATATTTCGAAGAAACGATCACGGATGTCGAGATAAAAGAACTGTCAGACTGGATAAAGAATGACCGTCAGTTGCATGACTGGTGGGAACAAGAGTTTGAGAGATCGGATTCCTCCATGAACCCAGTGTTGCGTGATAAACTTTTTGCCCGGATCAAAGAAGAGACTTTGGGCAAGGAAGTGCGCCCCCTCCGTATCATCCCTTGGAAATGGGTTGCTGCCATTTTATTACCTGTCTGTGTCGCTTTCTTCACTTACTATCTTTTAGATTCTTCTCCAACGGCAGAAACACCCTTTATTGTGAAAGCGGGCAAGGGAGATAAAGCAACCATCGAATTGCCGGACGGAACAAATGTTGTTCTCAATTCAGCTTCCCAATTAAGTTACCTGAATAACTTCGGAGAAAATGTGCGTCGTGTGCAACTAAATGGTGAAGCCTATTTTAAAGTAGCCCATGATGAGAAACACGCCTTCATTGTGCAAATCGGTGATTTGGAAGTGAAAGTGCTCGGTACTTCTTTTAATGTATCTGCCTATGAAGATGCCAAAGACGTGACAGTCGTTCTTTTGGAAGGAAAAGTAGGGGTCTATGCGCAGAAAATATCGCATATCATGAAGCCCGGCGACAAAATAGAATATAATAAAGCCACTCATAAGATAACAGCCACTCAAGTGCATCCGAATGATTATATTGAATGGACGAAAGGAAATATGTACTTTGAGAAAGAATCTTTGGAAAATATAATGAAAACCCTTTCACGCATCTATGACGTAGAGATTCGTTTCGACTCCAATAAACTACCTAATGAATATTTCACCGGAACCATTCCGGGAGGCGGCATACAGAATGCGCTGAATATTCTGATGCTAACTTCACCTTTCTTTTATGAAATGGACGGTTCGGTGATAGTTTTGAAAGAGAAATTGTAGAAAAAATAATGAATAGAGCCATTCCGAAGCCCACTACTTAGGAATGGCTTTTTTGTTCTCTGAATTGAATAAGTTAACGAGAGTTAAAGTCTGATAGGCGATTGGACGAGTGAGTATAGTAGTCTGTATACCTATCAAACAACTTAAAAGTTTTGATATATGAAGCACAAAACAACCTTTGAAAAACTCCCTCAAACAAACGTGGGGAGAAGTAAGAACTGGAAAACACTGCGGGCTATTTGTCTGCTATTGTTTTTAAGCGTCTCTTTTACCGCTTATTCTCAAATAACGGTGAATGTGAAAGACATCTCTTTGAGAGCCTCTTTAAAGAAAATCGAGCAAGTAAGCAATTACAAATTCTTCTACAATGAGAGCCTTCCGGAGTTAAACCAAAAAGTTTCGTTAAATGTGAAAGATGCAACGATTGAACAAACCATGCAACAACTTTTGGGTAAAATGGAGTTAACCTACAAGAAAGAGCAAGAGAATGTCATTGTATTGATTCGTAAACCACAAGAAAAGCAGCGTAATATAAAGGTTTCAGGAACCGTAGTTGATTCGAATGGAGAGCCTATTATCGGTGCTAGTGTTGTGGTCAAGGGTACATCTAATGGAACAATAACCGATTTAGATGGTAATTTTTCCATCAATGATGTCTCTGAAACATCTCAACTAACAGTTTCCTACATCGGATATAAACCCGTTCAACTTCGTGCTACCGATAAAAATATGGCGAAAGTTGTTCTGCAGGAAGATAGTAAGATGATTGAAGAAGTCGTAGTCGTTGGCTATACTCCTATGCGTAAGAGTGATTTTACAGGTTCTTTGGCAAGTGTTAAGGCTAGTGAATTATCTCTTTCAGCAGCAACTGCCGGACAAGCTTTAGTAGGTAAAGTCGCTGGTGTACAGGTGATGCAGACAAGTGGTGCGCCGGGAGAAGGAGTGAAGATTAAAGTTCGTGGAACGAACTCTCTTTCAGCTAGTACAACACCTCTCTATGTGATTGATGGATATCCGGCTTCAGAAGATGTATATATCAATCCCGAGGATATCGAAACTATTGATGTATTGAAAGACGCAGCTTCGGCAGCCATTTATGGTTCTCGCGGTGCCAGTGGCGTGGTACTTATCACCACAAAGAGGGGGAATTCAGGAAAAGCCCGTATTGATTATGACTATCAGTTTAGTATGCAACAAGTAGAGCGTAAGATTAAGTTGCTGGATGCCTATCAATACAGGGATTTGGTGATTGAAGCCCGTAATAATTCTTATCGTGATAAAGCAGAAGCTGCTGGAAAATCATGGAACCCATTGGATGATAATGCAATAAGAGCTTCAAAAGGTTTTAACTTGAATGAAGTGGGCATTTCTGATTTGTTTTTTGATTTCACAACCGGAAAACCGGTCGATCCTACTTACAATACAGATTGGCAGGACGCCATCTATGGGAATGCTCCGATGCATCGTCATAATCTATCTGTTACAGGAGGACAGGATTTCTTGAAATATCGTTTTAGTTTGGGTTATCTGGATCAGGATGGAATTATAGCTCCTTCCGGACATAAGCGTTTGAATGTTCGTGCCAATGTAGATGCAGAAGTCACGAAACGCTTGAAAGTTGGAGTAAACTTTTCTTTTGTTGATGTTTCGGAACGACAGGTTCAAGCAGACGGTCGTTATATAAATGATGGTGTCGTACAAAGTGCTCTATTAATGTTTCCTCAATTCCCTGTATATAATTCGGATGGAACTTATGCAGTCGGAAATCAGATTGCGATGAAAGCTGATGGCTATCAGATGGTCGAGAATCCCGTGGCACTTGCTCATGAAATTGATATCCGCAACAAGTCAAGCCGAATGAATTTCAATGCTAATATCACTTATGATATATTGAAACAGCTTCAGTTTAAAGCCAATTTGGGAACTCAATATTATACTTCCCGTTATAATTACTATCGTCCGCGTACTGTAGGACAAGATGGTGATATGCCCAATTCGGATGCTGTTCAGGCACGTGTGAAAGCTCGTGACATAACAAATCGTGATATTGACCGTTTGGGAGAGTTTACGTTAAATTATAATGGTGAATTCGGGAAACATCGCCTGAATGCTTTAGTGGGCTACACCTTACAGAAAAAAACTTATGACCGCGTAGCCGTTGAAGCAACAGGTTTTCCCGACGACCGTATTCATGAAGTGACAGCGCATGGTCCGAATGCTTCCGATATAGGCTTGTATAGCAGCGATACCCGAAAGGCTGCATGGACAATGATGTCTTATCTGGCACGTGTAAACTATTCATTCGATAATCGCTATGTAGTGACGGGTACAGTAAGAACTGACGGATCTTCACGTTTTGGAAAAGAAAACCGTTGGGGTTGGTTTCCTTCTATTTCTTTAGGTTGGACTATATCGAATGAAAAGTTTTATCAGGATTTGTTAGGTAATAATTCATCCTTAAAACTTCGTGCCAGTTGGGGATTGAGTGGAAACAACAATATTGGTAACTACGAGCATACAGCTACTATGTCTCAAGGTGGTTACGTATATGGTAATACTGTCGAAACAGCCTATTGGCAAGGAACTTTCAAAGATGCGGCTATCGGATGGGAAAAAACATCCCAATACAATGTAGGGTTTGATTTGGGATTATTCAATGGTCGTGTCAACTTGATAGGTAACTATTATAATAGTCTTTCGTATGATTTGTTGTACGACCAGCCTATATCATCCATATCGGGCTCTTCCAGTGTAAAAACAAACTTGAAAAATGCAAAAGTACGTAATAGCGGAGTTGATTTCCAAATAGACGGGCGTATTTTGACAGGAGATTTTAAATGGAATGTAAGTGCTAATATATCAGTAAATCGAAATAAAGTTGTCGATTTGGGTGGTATTAATGATTTGTATTTAGTTAGTGAGCGCAATGTGGTAAGCCATGTGACCCGTTCCGGGCTTCCTATCGGCTCTTTCTATGGCTACATTGCTGATGGTATTATTTCCGAGAAGGATTACACCAATATAATGATTGATAAAAGCAATCTGGTTAATGGCAAATTTCCTGACGGATATCAGTTGATAGGACCGGCAGTTCCTAATTATAATAACATACATCCGGGAGATGTGAAATGGCGGGATGTTGATAAGAATGGTTTGATTACAGAAAACGACCGTGAAATTCTAGGCAATGCTTACCCGGATTTTACATACGGTATCAGTACCGATTTCTCTTATAAGAACTTTGATTTGAGAGCGACATTTACCGGTTCTCAAGGAGCTGAAGTAATAAACTTCCAGAAATATTATCTGTACAATATGGAAGGCTCCGGCAATCAGTTGGCATCTGTTTTGAACCGTTGGCATTCTGACGAAAATCCGGGTTCCGGCGGAGTGTTTCGTGCAGCGCGTAGTTCCACTCCTAATACCAGTCAGCGGCTTAGTTCTTATATGGTGGATGATGCTTCCTATTTCCGTTGTGCAAATATCACATTGGGGTATAATTTTCCGGTGAAGTGGATGCAGAAAGTGAGCGTTCAGGCGTTGAGGCTATATGTCAGTGTTGACAATTTATTCACATTGACCGATTATGAAGGATATAATCCTGAAGTGGATTATAAAGGTAATAACCTGTTACCCGGTTTTGATTGGGGGGTTTATCCTTTGGCACGTACTTATAGTATAGGAGCAAAAATAACTTTTTAAATAAATAAAGAATCAGATTATGAAAAAATACATAGTATTTATCGCAGTAAGTTCGCTATTGTTTTGCAGTAGTTGTACGAGTTTTCTGGAAGAAACCAATCCAAATAAGATTCCGGCCAGTACTTTCTATCAGACCGAAGATGATATTGCAATGGCTGCGAATGGTGCGTATGCAGCTTTGAGAGGAAACGGGTATTATAAGAATATGTATTTATACACAGATGTTCGTTCGGAAAACACCACGTTGCAGGATCCGGGAGCAGGAAATGGGGTTAATTATCAATTTTATAACTATACATTGACAACAGATAATGCACAAGTGAAAACTCATTGGGCAGATTTGTATAAATGCGTGACAAGAGCTAATATAATATTGGATCAGATAGATGATATTCCTTTTAAGGATGAAGTTGTGAAAAACCAGAAAAAGGCGGAAATGTATTTCTTGCGTGGATTGACTTATTTTCATCTTGTAATGCAGTTTGGAGATGTCCCTATCGTAACCAAAGAACTAAAGACGAAAGATGAAATTCAGAAATATACTGCCCGCCAGCCAAAGAGCGAAGTCTATAATTTGATTATTTCCGATTTGACACAGGTTATTAATAGTGAATTGCCGGATATTCAAACGGGTAATGGGGTAGGCCGTGCTTCAAAAGCTGCTGCGTATGCTTTATTGGGCAAAGTTTACTTGACAATGGCTGCTGATTCTGATTTTCAGTCGGAAAGAACTTCAAATCTGCAATCTGCGAAAACAAATTTAGTTGCAGCATGGAACATGAAACCTTTTACAAGCCTGAAAGATATCCCTTATGCTGATGTTTTTGATAAGGAAGCTCAAACATTCTGTCAAGAGAATATTTTTCAGGTGATGTATAAAGGAGGCAACTCCAGTTTAGCCTCAAATTACGCCTATATATTTCAACCCACTTCCCAGACGGGGCTTACTTCGCAGAAAACGGGGACGGGGAATAATATACCGACGTCTGATATGATGAGTGCCTATGAATCGGGAGATACGCGTAAGGCTATCTCGTGCGGTACGTCACAGAACGTTAATTATGTGAAGAAGTACACAGATCTCGATGACATAAATGGCTATGGGGCGAATAACTGGATTGTGCTTCGTTATGCCGATGTCGCATTAATGTTGGCAGAAGTGAAAATGCATTTGAGCGAGAATGATGCGGTAAGCTATTTGAACATGGTACGCGAACGTGCTGGTCTGGATGATTATTCCGGCAGTAGTTTGCGCGATGCGATCCTTCGTGAGAGAAGAGTCGAGTTTGCTTTTGAAGGACAGTATTGGTATGATTTGTTACGTCTTTATTCTCGTCAGGAACTGTTGGAGCACATGAAAGCGAAGAATCCAAATTTCTCTGCGAAAGATTTTTTGTTGCCTATCCCGTATGATGAACATAAACTGGATCCGACAAGAATGTATCAAAATGAAGGATATAACTAAAAATAAAATAGTATGATAAGAAAAATCTCAAATATCATTTATATATCAGTATTAGCAGTCGTTTTATTTGCTTGTGGGGATGATAGTACGATTGAAGAACAGGGGAGTGGAACGATTACTGCTAGAGTTATGGCAAGTAATGCCTATCCGGCATTAGAAGAGAAAGTTGTTCTGAAGGTAGCTCTTAATGATGGGCAAGACATCCAATCTGTGGTTTGGACGATGGAAGGGCAGACATTGGGTGAAGAACCTGAATTGGAATATACGTTTACGAAAGAAGGAAGTTATAATATTTCGGTTAGGGTGACAGATAAGACTGGCAATGTAGCGGCGGCTCTGCAGAAATTACAAGTATCCGGCAAGAGTTTACGTTATGCTTTGCAACACTTTGACCCTGCAAAAGTTTGGATAATGGGGCATCGTGGCAATTCTTCCAACCCGAATATTCCCGAAAATTCGATAGCTGGAATTGAAAGTTGTATAGAATTAGGGGGAGCTGTAGATATTGTAGAAGTAGATCCTCGCATGACAAAGGATGGAGTAATTGTGTTGATGCATGATGAAACCATAGACAGGACAACTACAGGGAAGGGGAAAGTGAAAGATTTGACTTATGAGCAGCTCCAGTCTTATCGTCTGAAGCTGGCAGACGGCACAGTAACCAATCACACGGTCCCCTCTTTGTATGACGCATTGGTTGCAGGGCGGGGAAAGATCTTTTTTGATTTGGACTTCTTGAATAAAGTGTCTCCTAAAGAACTGTATGATGTTGTGAAAAGCTGTGGGATGTTAGACCGTGTGTTCTTTTATACATCTAATAATCGGGATGTCTTGCAGAATATTTTGGATTATTCGCCGGCTCCTATACCTTATCCGCAGTGTGAAAACGAGGAGCATGCAGATTTCCTTTCACAGCAACCAGGAGTGATGTTTGCCCAGATATCTTTGTCGAAAACATTAAATGGCGGGCTCTCGACAGCCATATCTTCAAAAGGGCTGTTTGTCTCGACTAATATGTTAGATATGAATGGTTATACCTATGATACACAGATGACACAAGGAAACTATACAGGAGTGGACTTGATTTTGTCGAAGGGGATTAATTTGATACAGACAGACCATCCCCAGTTGCTGGATGCCTATCTGAAACAGAGAGGTAAAAGATAATTGGTTTTAATCTTAAATAATGAATAGAATGATTATGAAGAAATATATATTCCTGATAGTGACAGTCGTTTGTCTATTTGCATGTAAGGACGGCGATGAAGTGCGGCAGACAACCTCCCCGGAGGCTTCTTTTTCTATAGATAAAGAAGAATATACGGTCGGTGATATCGTTTATCTGACTGATGAATCAGTAAAGACGGAAGGAGAGATAGTAGAGTATTTCTGGCATTTTGGATTTGAGGGGGAAGGGAATAGGGCTACTACTAAAGATGCGTCCGTTTTGTATAAGAGGGCTGGAACCTATGTTATTAAATTAACCGTGACAGATGAATTCGGAGGATATGCAACTGCATCCCATACTGTTGTGATTCGTCCGACGAATATGCCTCCGGTTACAAACTTCAGCTATAGCCCTGCCATTTGTAAAGTGAATGAGAAAGTTCAATTTACCGATAAGTCTGTGGATGAGGATGGAGAAATTGTTTCTTACGAGTGGGATTTTGGCAATGGGCAGACTTCTCAAGAAAAAGACCCGGAAATAACTTTCACGACAACAGGATTTGTAACTGTAAAGCTGACAGCTACTGATGATCGTGGAGCTACAAATACAAAGCAAGCTACTTTATACGTTCGTGATACTTCTATATCCGGAGTAACTGTCCTTTGGGATAAGACGTTTGAGGTATCCTCTTCTTTACGGTCTATCTCTCCTGCTGTAGGTGACAACGGGGATGTATATGTGTCATCCAATGCACTCCACCTTTTTGCTTATTCGCCGTCTGGAGAGCAAAAATGGATGTTTGATTTAAGTAAGGACGGAGGAGCTGGAGATCAAGGTTCGTCTCCTATGATAGGTGCGGACGGAACTATTTATATGGGTGCGAGTACAACAGACAAAAACATAAGCAGCAGTCTGTATGCTATTCATCCGGATGGAACACAAAAGTGGAGATATGAACTAGGTATTGGTACTAATATTCCCTATATTTCTCCCGCTTTGTCTCGTGATGGCAATATCTTGATTGGAAATAGAGGGACCGATGGTTCTGTACACATGGTTGACCGTAGTTCCGGCAGACAACTTTGGAGACGCAAATCTCCCAATGGTGGTGCTAATGGTGGTATATCGGTTGGACAGAATGGAGTTATCTATTCAGCCTTGTCGGGAGCGAACGGATTTGCCCGTACTACGCAAGATGGTGTGAACTTGTCTCCTAATCTAGGGAAAGGAAATACGGCTGCTGCTGTATATCCCGCTATTGATGCGCAAGGAAATGTATATGTGGCATTTTCAGAGGGAGTGGTTGCTGCTTATGATAACCAGGGTAATGAGCTATGGAGATATCCGGCGAGTGGTACTATGGGCAAGATTGACCAGGGAGGACCGGCTATCGGTGCTGACGGAACCATCTATGTGGGTACAAAGAATCCGAATGCCCAAGTTGTTGCCCTGACTAAAGGAGGAGCAAAGAAATGGAGTTATTCCTCTGTCGCTGAAATAGGAACAACACCGGCTATAGACAGTGACGGAAATATTCACATCTGTGATGATGGCGGTAACTATATAATATTGAATGCTGATGGTACGGAGAAATATAAGAGACAATTAGGTTCTAAAATTTGGTCGTCACCAGTCATTGCTGACTATGGTATTGTGTATGTCACGTATGAGGATAATGGTGCCTGCAAATTGATAGCTATTGATTGTGGTATTGAAGGGCCTGCAAATTCACCATGGGCACAGCGCGGACAGAATGCAAAAAGAAATGCTTTACAAAAATAAAAAGATATGCTTAGAAAGATAAATATATTAATAGCTTTAACCCTTCTGATAATAGGAGGGTTAGAGGCACAGAATCATTCGGATAAAATAATTGCGAATCTACAGAAGCCTGCAAGTAATTCAGTTTTAGTTGTTTCTCATCGAGCTGACTGGCGTAATGCTCCGGAGAACTCCCTGCAGGCTATCCAGAATTGTATTGATATGGGGGTAGATGTAATTGAAATCGATCTGAAGAAAACCAAGGATGGACATCTGATTTTGATGCATGACAAGAAAATTGATCGTACTACAACAGGAAAAGGTTATCCGGCAGACTATACATTGGAAGAATTACGTCAGTTCCGTTTGAAAAGTGGTACAGGGCATAAAACAGCTCATTTGATACCGACATTGGAAGAAGTAATGTCATTATGTAAAGGTAAGATCCTTGTTAATATTGATAAAGGCTATGATTACTTCAAAGATGTATATGCTGTTTTGAAAGAAACAGGAACTGTTCAGCAATGTATTATTAAAGCCGGACTTCCTTATGAACAAGTCAAGGCTGAAAACGGTGATGTATTGGATAAGGTAATCTTCATGCCTATTGTACAACTTCATAAAGACGGGGCGGAAGCTGTCATTGATAGTTATCAGACACATATGAAACCTGCTGCTTATGAATTAGTGTTTGATAGTGACAGTCCGGAGATTCTTAATTTGATAAAGAAAGTACGTAATACAGGCTCTAATCTTTTTATAAATACGCTTTGGCCCGAACTATGTGGCGGGCATGACGACGACCGTGCAGTAGAACTTCATCAGCCGGATGAAAGTTGGGGGTGGATAATTGGCCAGGGAGCCAAGCTAATTCAAACAGACCGCCCAGCTCTATTATTAGAGTATCTACGCGAAAAGAAACTTCACGACTAAACGCACTTTCTTCATGTTGAAACAACTAATCAATTTTTACAAGGTCTCTTCGCCGAGACCTTGTAACGGAGAAGCTTTGTCTTCATCCGATGCTCGCCGTCTGAAGTTTCTGAAATGGTCTACTTTCCTTTCTGCGACTTTTGGTTACGGTATGTATTATGTGTGCCGTCTTAGCCTGAATGTCGTAAAGAAACCTATTGTAGATGAAGGCATTTTTTCGGAAACAGAGTTAGGCATCATAGGTTCCGTATTGTTTTTCACCTATGCCATCGGAAAATTCACGAACGGTTTCCTTGCCGACCGTAGTAATATCAACCGTTTTATGACTACCGGTTTATTGATAACTGCTTTGGTTAACCTCTGTCTCGGTTTTACTAATTCTTTTATCCTGTTCGCTATCCTTTGGGGGATTAGCGGCTGGTTTCAATCTATGGGAGCAGCCTCTTGTGTAGTAGGGCTTTCTCGTTGGTTCACGGACAAAGAGCGCGGTTCATACTATGGCTTTTGGTCTGCGAGCCATAATATCGGCGAAGCGTTGACTTTTCTGATAATAGCCTCAATTGTCAGTGTGTTGGGCTGGCGGTATGGTTTCTTCGGAGCCGGTATAGTGGGATTGATAGGAGCGTTGATCGTCTGGAAGTTCTTCCATGATACTCCCGAAAGCATGGGATTTCCTTCGGTGAATGTTCCCAAACAGAAAAAGGAAATGAGTGAGACAGAAACGGCTGATTTTAATAAAGCACAGTGTCAGGTATTGCTGATGCCTGCCATTTGGATACTGGCTCTTTCGAGTGCTTTTATGTATATCAGTCGTTATGCTATCAATAGTTGGGGCGTTTTTTATTTGGAAGCTCAAAAGGGTTACTCTACATTGGATGCCAGTTTTATCATTTCTATTTGTCCGGTCTGTGGCATAATCGGTACTATGTTTTCAGGTGTTATTTCCGATAAGTTATTTGGTGGACGTCGCAATGTTCCTGCGTTAATTTTCGGGTTGATGAATGTGTTTGCTCTTTGTTTGTTTCTCTTAGTTCCGGGAGCTCATTTTTGGATAGACGTGTTGGCAATGGTTCTTTTCGGTTTAGGTATCGGAGTTTTGATCTGTTTTCTGGGTGGTTTGATGGCAGTGGATATTGCTCCCCGTAATGCTTCGGGTGCTGCATTGGGAGTAGTCGGTATTGCCAGCTACATCGGTGCCGGATTGCAGGACGTGATGAGCGGTATACTGATAGAAGGGCAAAAGACTGTTCAGAATGGAGTAGATGTTTATGACTTCACCTATATCAATTGGTTTTGGATTGGTGCTGCTTTGCTTTCGGTGTTGTTTGCTTTGCTGGTATGGAATGCAAAATCAAAAGAAATGGATTAAAGTGAGTACATTAGGTTAGAATATAAGTCTTTGTTTTCGAGGTATTAGACACCATTCCGGGAAGTAAGTAATGATTGCTTATCTTTCTGGAATGGCTTTTTTATAATCAATTAAATAGAAAGTTTTATGGAAAATTCATTGAATGATGAATTATTGTGTTCATTGAAAGATGAACTTCGTGAAGTAACCGCACAAATCAATGTGCATAGTGAAAAATTAATGGATCTGCTCGACCAAAAAAAAGAATCGTCAGTCAACTGACTCGAGAGATGTCGCATCTCACGCCTGTCATCATCGAGTATCGGGGAAATCCGAAGCAATATGTCTCTGTTGTGCTCGATGCCATCAATCTGGGTAGGTTGACGTATGACGGAGTAGCAAATTGCGAACAGACTTTTCGTGCGTTAGCAAGCGTTGTAGATGTGATAAGCCCTAAGAATGGGAAAACGCTTAGTGTAGAGACGCTGGTGTCTTATGAGAAGAAAAAGCGTGCTGGAGAATTTGAGGAAAAATAATATAAAATAAAAAGACGATTGTTGTATAGTTGAACAACAATTCGCATATTTGCAGTATGGAAAGCCTCAACGTAACCTCCGTACATACGGAGGTTACGTTGAGGCTTTCATGGAGACTTTAACCGAAAAGGAACAAGATAAAATCCAGTATGGACTACTCTTGTTGAAAACACAAGAAAGACTCTCCACTAAATTTGTAAAATTTGTTCAGGACGGAGTTTTTGAACTTCGTACAGAATATAATGGTAATATATACCGGGTATTTTTCATATTTGATGATGGAAATATTGTAGTGTTGTTTAATGGCTTTCAAAAGAAGTCGCAAAAAACACCGGGTAGTGAAATAGATAAAGCATTAAAAATAAAGGAGGAATATTATGCAGATAAACAATCATCAAATAGTAGATTATGACGCTGTTCTTGGTGCGAAATTTGGAGCAGAAGGTACTCCCGAACGTGCGGAAGCAGAAGAAAAAGCGTATGCTTTCTATACCGGGCAAATTATCGAAGACGCAAGGAAAAAGGCTAAGATTACTCAAGCAGAATTAGCCCGGCGTATCGGTTCCGACCGTTCTTATATTTCAAGAGTGGAAAGTGGTCAGACAGAACCTAAGGTTTCTACCTTCTATCGCATCATGAATGCGTTAGGTTGTAGGATAGAATTTTCGATGTCTTTATAAGAAGCGATTAAAAAAACATGGTGGGAAATTTGAAAAAGATAACTGTCTTTTTCAAATTTCCCACCGTTTTTTTGAGGAAGAAAAAGGAAAAGGTGAGGGTAGGTGAGGGTAAATTTCTAACATTCGTATTTTTTTTAGAAGAAAATAGAAGAATAGAAATAAGAAATATAAAAATGAAAAGTTGCAAAAGTACCCTCACCAACCCTCACCTTTTTGCGTGCGAAGGAGATGAAATCTTATTCATATAGCCTGTTTGATTTCACCTGTTCCGTATCAATAATGAATACAGTGTATCTTCTCCCGTTTTTTCCCTTATGAAATTCGAAGCCGTGTTTGGACATCACTTTTCCTAGTTGGGCTTTGGTTCCGTGAGAATATTGATACCCCGTCCGTTCGCGAATCAATTCCGCAATTTCAGTGACCGTCAGATAATGCACCTTTTCGAAACGTTCCGGTTTGCGGATATGTGTCAACACCAGTTCTTCTTCCGGTGAGTGGAAAATGAAATCCTCGTTGTTCTCTTCAATCCGTGAGTTTTCCGACTGGGTGAACCAATACTGATACCCCGGCTTGTTGAGCAGATACTTGATTTGTGCATACAACTGCGCGTAGTTTATTTTGATAAACTCCATCGAGTTGACATGAAAGCAGAGAAAACGGCGGTTACCTGTGGTGTCGTGAAGCACTTCCTGGTAATTGCATGTGCCGGCAAAAGAAGCCGTATGAGGAAAGTTTTGCGAACGCCGCGCGTATGGCAGGCGGATGCTGATTACTTTGCGGGTAACCAAATCCTTGAAGATATTCAGTTCCCGTCCGTTCATCCCTTCAAACTCATCCAGATTGATAAGCATCGCCTGCGCTATTTTGGCCAGATCATCCTTGTTGTTCGGGTTGATAAGACCGGTAGAAAGATAGGCGCGCAATTCGGGCGGCAGCAGGTTGTTGATAAACGTAGTCTTTCCAATGTTCTGTATTTCGCTGCAAAGCAACAAAACAGTGTGGTTCACCACATCATCTTGTGTGGCGGCAGCGCACATTCCCACCAGATAACGTTCCAGACATTCTACCCAAAATTTCTGGTGACTAGTATGCACGCTGTTGGCAAGGATACCGATATAATCCGTTCCGTCCCATTCAGGCAGCGAGTCTAAATACTCGCGAATAGGATGGTAAGTGCTGCTGAAGTCGGAGTAGATCAGATTCTGAATCGTTTTGACGGTGCACGAATAGCCTAGTTCGTTCATCTCCATCCAAATGCTGTTTTCCATCATTTCGTCGAGAATATGGAAAGGTTCCGGTTGCTCCGTGTCCGTTTTCCTTCTGCGATATTCCATGATATGAAGCACTTCGTTGTAGCGTGTATCGTAATTTTCTTTGATATGTTGCTCAATCTGTAATATTCGCTTCTGCGTACTATTCAGCTTGCGGGTGTCGAATTCCTCGTTGTGTCCGTAAGCACTCCCGATCAGTGCGTCCATTTCATCCGCGGGAAGATCGGTGAACTGGCTCTTGATAAAAGCTGCCGCCTCTTCCTGGGGGACGCCGTAGCGATTGTACATACAAGCCAGGCAATGCAGGTAGTTGTTCCGGTTGCCGGTGACGTACTTTTCGGATTTATTGTGATAATAGTTCAGAGTCACCATTAAGGAAGCGTGCGAGGAATGGTAGTTGAGTGCCACTTGTTCGGTGAGGGGATTGTTGTCTGGTGCTGTCGTCTTCTTCTTTTTGCCGGATGCCCTTTTCTTCTTTTGAGACTTGAAGAACATCGGTGGCTGTTCCACGATGACAGCTGTGGCATCGGGATTGAAATAAATATCCGGATCGTAAGAGAACAGGCAAGTACGGCTGACATCTTGTCCGGAAGTGTCGACCTCAACTCCGCAGAGCTGGGCATAAAAGGAAGCGATTTTGTGATAAGCGGCATGATGGAAATCTTCAATTTCCTGAATCGTTTCGGGCAATGTCCCGTCCGTCCGGCATACACGTACCACGATTTTCAGTCCCATTCCTTTGGGACTGATGAAAGCGATGCGGGTGTGGGCACACTTTTTTGCCAGTGCGAGGATGCGTGCCAATGCTTCCTGTGTCTGATGGTCGATGTCTACCACGATGTATCCCAGATACTTGACGAGAGTTGCGTTTGAACGTCCTCCCCGGTAGTTGGCTGAAAAGGTGATTTCCGGTAGTTCTATTTTCTTTTCGTTGGCTGCTTTCTCGCCTTGTTCCGTGAAGATTCGGCGCACGTCCTCCACTGTTTCCTGGTATGTGCCGTTGCTGATGGCCGATACGATTTCTTCTTCTGTCATTTCGGCTATGACGCGGTAAAAGTCTTGAAAGATGGTAAAATGCTCCATGTTGGTTTGTTCTTTTTAATTTGCGGTTGCAAAGAAATTTGTTTGTAAAATAATAGAATGGAACTTTTCGTTTTTTTGATTAAGTTCCTAGGGTTCTCCCAAATAGCGTATGATCGTTGCCACTTGCCGGGGAGAGAGAAGGCGGTTGCGGGCACGATAGCCTTCTTGTTCGAGTTCTTGCAGGAGCGGAAGGTTGTAGACAATCCAACGACGTAGTATTTGTAAGGCTACTTTGAGGCATACGTTGGGGTTGTAAAGATGAGCTAGTTCCGACTTTTTATAAGTGCGGATAAGAAACGGTTGGTCCGGATAATACATGATGAATGATGTTTGATTTATGCTATAAAGTTACTGAAAATTAATGGTTTATTAAAAGAATAACGTCATTATTATTCATAGAGTATCAGGAAACTTCGTTGGGGAATCCGGAGGGTGGAAAATGTGTTATCTTTATGTCGTTAACAAATAAGGAACGCGTTCGAAATGTGTGAAATCTTAAAATTATTTTATTATGGCAATGACAGTAACTTATTCAGTAGTGCCGCGCAAGAATCCTGCCAAAAAGGATGAGTCGGCAAAGTATTACGCGCAGGCACAGGCTTCGGGAGAGTTGGATTTTGAAGAGTTGTGCGAGGGAATCACCAGCCGGTCTACCTGTACGGAGACAGATGTGCGTGCCGCCATTTCGGGTATTCTTTATGAGGCGAAGCGTGCGTTGAAAGCGGGAAGAATAGTCCGGCTGGGTGATTTGGGCAGTTTGCAGATCGGGTTGAACAGTGAAGGAGCTGTGTCGGTCAAGGAGTTTTCAAGTTCGCTGATTACGGCTGCCCATATTATTTTCCGTCCCGGAAAGACGTTGGCGGACATCACGAAGATTCTTAGCTACCAGCAGGTAACGACGCGTGCGGTGGCCCAAACGGGCGGTAGCGGCAATGAAGGAGAAGACGATGACAAAGGTTCCGGTGGTGGTTCAGACGGTGGTGGAAGCGGAGAAGCTCCGGACCCGGCAGCATGATAACTTTAATATTGGATCAAATGAAAGAAATTGTAACTAAGATTTTGGATGTAATCATGTTCCTTGTGCCTTTCTTCGGAAAAAGAAAGCGGAACAGAATTGTGAGAGAGGTGCGCTTCAATGCTACCCATAAGGAAGTGTGTAATGTGAAAACAACGGAAAGGGAGAAGGACGATGAGAAAGATTAGTCTGATTGTGATTCACTGCTCTGCTACCCGTGCTGATCGCGACTTCACGGCGAAGGATGTGGACACTGCCCATCGCTTTCGGGGCTTTTCTTGTTGGGGGTATCATTATTATATCCGCAAGTCGGGACAGATAGAACCGATGAGGGATGAAGATACGGTGGGTGCTCATGCACGCGGTTTTAATGCGATTAGTTTAGGGGTGTGCTATGAAGGCGGACTGGATGAGGACGGAAAGGCAGCGGATACACGTACTTCCTGCCAGAAAGAATCTTTGCATCGCCTGGTGCGCGAACTGTTGCAGCGTTATCCGGATGCAAAGGTGGTCGGTCATCGGGACTTGAGTCCTGACACCAATTATAATGGAATTGTTGACCCTTGGGAGCGGATCAAAGAGTGTCCCTGTTTCGAGGTGAAAGCAGAGACATGGTGATTTTTATCCTATTTATTACTGTGGTGGTTAATTGACCACCACAGTAGTGAAATACTCTTTAAATACCTCCGCGGCTTTTTCAAGTTGTTCGGGGGTATTTTCTTTTACGTCTTTCAGCTTGTATTCCTGCTCCATCGCTTCATACTTATGTACGCCTAATGTATGATAAGGCAGGATTTCCACTCGTTGCACCATCTTATATTTTCCCAGAGCCTCTCCCAAGCGGCGGATATCCTCTTCGAAATCGCTGTATCCGGGCACTAATACATAACGCAGCCAGAAAGGTTTCTCGTTTTCTTCCAGCCATGCTGCCGTGCGGATGGTTTGCTCGTTACTTCTTCCGGTCAGTGCTTGATGGCGTGCCGGATTGAACTCTTTAATATCCAGCAATACAAGATCCGTCAGTTTGAAAAGTTCTTCTACTTCTTCGTTCCAGATACCGCCGTTGCTGTCTATGCATACATGTATTCCCTTTTCTTTCAGTTCACGCACTAAAGGGACTAGTGCTTTGGCCTGAAACGTAGGTTCTCCTCCGGAGAAAGTGACTCCTCCGCGTTTCCCGAAAAAAGGACGTTGGCTCATAGCCATGCGGACGATTTCTTCCGGTGGGGTAGGTGTGCCTCCTTTTCCGGCTATCGTGTCGGGGTTGGCACAATACAGGCAGCGGAAATTGCATCCTTGAAGAAAAACGACGAGCCGTAAGCCCGGCCCGTCGAATGTTCCCATACTTTCGTATGAATGTACGTTTATCGTCATATTGAGTAGATCTGATTACATACGTTCGTGGAAGCTACGGCTGATAACTTCCAATTGATGTTCGCGGCTCAACTTCACGAAGTTTACGGCATAACCGGAAACACGGATGGTGAGTTGCGGATATTTTTCCGGATGTTCCATGGCATCGTAAAGCATTTCACGGTTCAGTACGTTCACGTTCAGGTGGTGAGCGCCTTTGGTGAAATAGCCATCCATCATTGTCACCAGATTTTCTACGCGATCCTCTTCAGTAGCTCCCAGTGATTTCGGAACGATGGAGAAGGTGTTGCTGATACCGTCTTGTGAGTCGCGGTAACGTAATTTCGCTACGGAACTCAAAGAGGCGATAGCACCGTTCTTGTCACGTCCGTGCATCGGGTTGGCTCCCGGAGCAAAAGCGACACCTTTGGCGCGTCCGTCGGGAGTAGCACCTGTTTTCTTGCCATACATCACGTTGGAAGTGATGGTGAGCAAAGATAAAGTAGGACGGGCATTCTTGTAAACCGGAAGTTTCTTCAATTCTTCGCTGAAGAAATAGACCAGGTCAACACCCAGGTGGTCTACCTTGTCGTTGTCATTACCGAAGCAAGGGAATTCGCCTTGAATATCGAAACCTTCTGTCAGACCGATGTCGTTGCGGCGTGCGGTTACTTTGGCATATTTGATGGCCGACAGTGAATCGAGGGCGATAGAAAGTCCGGCTACACCGTAAGCAAGGTTGATGCGTGGGTTTGTATCTACAAGAGCCATTTGGGCTTTTTCGTAGTAATACTTATCATGCATATAATGGATGATGTTCATCGCTTCGTTGTAAACACGGGCGATTTCTGTCAATACCTTCTTGTAGTTGCTCATTACTTCTTCGAAGTTCAGTGTGTCGCTGGTTAGTACGGGGATGTTTTTCACCATTACCGTACCGGTGTTTTCGCAGCGTCCGCCGTTGATGGCAAGCAGCAGGGCTTTTGCCAGGTTGCAACGTGCGCCGAAGAATTGGATTTGTTTTCCGATTTCCTGATAAGATACGCAGCACGCGATTCCGTAGTCGTCAGACTGGCGCACTTCACGCATCAGGTCGTCGTTTTCATATTGGATGGAAGAAGTGTCGATAGATACTTTTGCGCAGAATTCTTTGAATCCTTCCGGCAGTTCCGGGCTCCACAATACAGTCAGGTTCGGTTCCGGTGAAGGGCCGAGGTTGTAGAGTGTTTGCAGGAAGCGGAAAGAAGTCTTTGTCACCTTCGTGCGTCCGTCGTTGAGGCGTCCGCCCAGAGATTCGGTTACCCATGTCGGGTCGCCCGCAAAGATGTCGTTGTAAGATTGCATACGCAGGTGGCGCACCATACGCAGTTTGATGACAAACTGGTCGATCAGCTCCTGTGCGAAAGATTCTGTGATAGTTCCTTTGCTCAATTCATATTCCATATAAATGTCGAGGAACGAAGAGACGTTACCCAGTGACATGGCAGCACCGTCTTGTTCTTTTACGGCAGCAAGGTAAGCCATGTATACCCATTGTACTGCTTCTTGTGCGGTGTAGGCAGGACGGCTCAAGTCGAGTCCGTAGTATTCGCCCATTACTTTCATGTCTTTCAATGCCTTGATTTGCTCTGCCACTTCTTCGCGCAGGCGGATGCGGGCTTCGGTCATCGGACCGGTAAGGTTACGCAAGTCTTCTTTTTTTGCCTCAATCAGTCGGTCGATACCATAGAGAGCCATACGGCGGTAGTCGCCGATGATACGTCCACGGGCATAGTTGTCAGGAAGTCCGGTGAGGAATCCCAGAGAACGGAACGAACGGATTTCTTCGGTATATACGTCAAATACTCCGTCGTTGTGCGTCTTGCGGTAGTGAGTGAATATATCTTTTACACGGTCGTCCACTTCCACGCCGTTTTCGTGGCAGGCTTTGCTCACTACGTTGATACCTCCGAAAGGCTTGATGGCACGTTTCAGAAGTTCGTCTGTCTGCAGACCGACGATCAGTTCATTTTCTTTGTCGATATATCCGGCTTTATGAGAAGTGATGGTTGAGACGGTGACATTATCCAGTGAGCGTACGCCGTTATTGGCTCTTTCTTCTGCCAGTGCTTCGAGGCAGCGGTTCCATACAGCTTTTGTGCGTTCGGTAGGTCCTTCGAGGAAAGAAGCATCTCCATAATACGGAGTGATGTTGTGACTAACGAAATCTCTTACGTTGATTTCTGTGCTCCAAAGACCGTCTTTAAAGATCTTATTTAATTCCATAAATGATAAAATTAGAGGTTGTAGTTATCCTTTTCTTTAGAGCGCACAAAGTTACAACGTTTTTTCATATAATCAGCATAAATATGCTCTATTTTATGCTTTTCAACATAAAATACCTAGATATTGCTATTCTTTGGAAATGATGTTCGTGATTTTTTTTTTGTGAAAACTCTTGTAAGTTTAAAATATATTCGTACCTTTGCACCGCTTTTAACGAAAAGCACTTCTGATAAAGAAGTTTTGGAGAGGTGGCAGAGTGGTCGATTGCGGCGGTCTTGAAAACCGTTGTACTGCGAGGTACCCGGGGTTCGAATCCCTGTCTCTCNTTGGAGAGGTGGCAGAGTGGTCGATTGCGGCGGTCTTGAAAACCGTTGTACTGCGAGGTACCCGGGGTTCGAATCCCTGTCTCTCCGCTGAACGTGCTGGACAGAAATGGTCAGCAAACGGACAAAAAGCTACAAATCAATGATTTGTGGCTTTTTTTATTGCCCGAAAGTCCTGCTTCCAAGACTTCAAAAGTACGGTAAAAGACAAAGTTTCGTTACTAAATCGTTACCTATTCCCTGCCGGACAAAAACGGTAACGATTTGTCCATAAATGACCTGATAATGACTATATTAGTCCATAGTCTGCATAACTCGAAAACGAGAGGTAAAAACTAATTTTGCAACTAAAAATTTTGAGTTATGAAATCGACATTCAAGGTTCTTTTTTATTTGAAGAAAGGTTCTGAAAAGAAAAACGGCGAGGTTATGATTATGGCACGCATCACCATAGACGGCAAACTTTGCCAGTTCAGTACGAAACAGAGCATCCAGCCCGACAACTGGAGCATTGCTGCGGGCAAAGCCAAAGGCAGGGATGCCGGGAGGATAAACGCCCTTTTGGACGACATACGTTCTTCTCTGAATACCATTTACCACGAAATGCAGCGGCGTGACAACTACGTGACCGCCGAGAAAGTGAAAAACGAGTTTTTAGGTCATAGCGAGAGCCACGAAACAATCCTTTCATTGTTCCAAAAGCACAATGACGATGTGAAGCAGCTTGTGGGCATATCCAAGACGATAGCGACCTACCGCAAGTATGAAGTGACCCGCCGCCACCTCGCTGAATTTATCCAAAGCAAGTACAATGTATCGGACATATCCATAAAGGAGATAAGCCCGATGTTCATTACCGATTTTGAGTTGTATTTGCGTACCGCCTGCAAGTGCGGCTATAACACCACCGCCAAGTTCATGCAGTTCTTCAAGCGTATCATCATCATTGCCCGTAACAACGGCATACTGGTGGGCGACCCGTTCGCCAGCTACAAAATCCGGCTGGAAAAAGTGGACAGGGGTTATCTGACAGAGGACGAGATAAAAATCATCCTTAAAAAGAAAATGGTTTCCGAGCGGCTGGAACACGTCAGGGACTTGTTCGTCTTTTCCTGTTTCTGCGGTTTGGCTTACAGCGATGTCGCCAACTTGCGGCAGGAGAATATCCAAAAGTCCTTTGACGGCAACCTTTGGATAATCACCAAGCGGCAAAAGACGAATACGGACGTGAATGTCCCCCTGCTGGATATTCCCAAGATGATTTTGAAGAAGTACAAGGGCAAGTTGCCGGACGGGAAGATACTTCCCGTAATCAGCAATCAGAAGCTAAACGCCTACTTGAAAGAGATTGCCGATATATGCGGTATTAAAAAGAACCTGACGTTCCACCTTGCCCGGCACACGTTCGCCACGACCACCACGCTGTCAAAGGGCGTACCCATTGAAACGGTGTCCAAGATGCTGGGACACACAAACATAGAAACTACGCAAATTTACGCCCGCATCACCAACAGCAAGATAGGCAGCGATATGCAGGGGCTTGACAAGAAGTTTGTCGGCATCGAGAAGATTTACAAGGAAGTCGCCATGTAATCTTGATTATTGGGAACTGGTCACAATTTGTGACCAGTCCTTACTATTATTCCAACATTGCTAAATCTCCTAAAATATACGATTATGGATTTGCAGATTATCCAAAACAAGATTTTTGAGGTCAGAGGTTGCCGGGTGATGCTCGATTATCATTTGGCAGAACTCTACCAAGTGGAAACACGAGCCTTGAAGCAGGCGGTCAAGCGCAATATCGAGCGTTTTCCGGGTGATTTTATGTTTGTACTCACCCAAGAGGAAGCTAACTTGCTGTTATCCATAGGGGTATCACAAAATGTGATACCCCCTGCTTACAACTTCGGCGTTGCTATGCCTATGGCTTTCACCGAGCAGGGCGTAGCCATGCTTTCTTCGGTTCTCCGCTCCAAAGTAGCCATAGAAGTAAACATTTCAATCATGCGGGCTTTCGTCCTCATGCGCCAAATGGCAATCGGTTACGAGGAACTGTCAAGGCGCATCGAGGAACTGGAGGTAAGCACCGATGCGCAGTTCAACGAACTGTACCAAGCCCTTACCCAGCTTTTGAGCCAGTCGAAACAACAGAAAGAACGCCGTCCGGTAGGTTTCGTTACCTATAACCGTGACAAAAACGAATAGGTAACGATTTCGGTAACGAAATTCCGCCTAACAAACTATATCCCAATGAAGTACATTCTTCCACCTTGCGGGCAGTCCACCGACTACCCGCATTTTTTATATCCTTTTCCAACTGGCACATTCCCCGAAACGCCAGCCGTGCGTGGCATGGCTGACTGTATTCCGTGAAAAGAGCCGTTGGAAACCCGCACAAGCGTATTGCAAGCAAGCTCACAACACCCTTGCCTTTCCCGCCCGCATGGAGTGTTCCCTAAAAGATGAAAGAGAACAGGCACTTTTCCCCTGTTTCCCTATCTGTAAATCTTCCTCTTACGCAGTCCCCCAGCCGGGACAGTCGTTTTAATCATTTCAATAGGCAAAGGTAGTTACGTGTTCTTCACGATTTTGCAAGGTCGAGCCGTTCCGGTTTGGCGAAAAAATCTTCCCTGCCTTGCGAGGTATTTTTTGCCCAAAACCTTGCAAACTCTAAACACTACCCTTTTACGCCTATGTGAAACGAAAACGACCGACCCGACCGGAAGACGCATAAAAAAAAAGTCGGATTTACGGGAAACAGGAAAAAAGTTCAGTGAAACTTCAACTCCCTCACCTCTCAAATCCGCATAAAATTAAAAACTTAAAAATTACAGCAATATGGAAGCAAAGGTATTATCGGAAGCAAAAGTTTATGTAGGCACTTATGCCAAGTACAACAACGGTTCATTGTCCGGCGCATGGCTCGACCTTTCGGACTATTCGGACAAGGAAGAATTTTATGAAGCCTGCCGGGAACTTCACAAGGACGAGGAAGATGCGGAATACATGTTTCAGGACTGGGAGAACGTGCCGGAGGGCTTAATCGACGAAAGCTGGATTTCTGAAAACTTCTTCGCCCTGCGTGATGCGGTGGAGGATTTGAGCGACACCGAGCAGGAAGCCTTTTTCGTGTGGTGCAACTATAAAAGCCATGATTTGGGCGAGGAAGATGCGGACGACCTTGTACGTGATTTCCGGGATGAATATCAAGGGGAATATGACGATGAAGAAGATTTCGCCTATGAAATTGTAGAGGAATGTTACGACCTGCCGGAGTTCGCAAAGACCTATTTCGATTACAAACAGTTTGCCCGTGACCTGTTCATGTGCGATTACTGGTTTGATGACGGCTTTGTGTTCCGGGCGGCATAACAACCAATCCGGGCGGGGTGTCAAAGCCCTGCCCGCTTAAAACAACCAAGTTTATAACCATAAAAAAATAAGACATCATGCAGTCACTTAACAAAAACGGGGTAAGCATCACCCAAACACCGGGAGAAGAAAAGTTCGTGAAATGCCGTTTAGGGGCTTTCAGGGTACAAATTTATTATCAATATGACTACCGCCACACGGACGGCGAACTTTTCAGCACGGTAGCCAAAACGCTGGACGAGTGCCGCCGCAGGTGTGACGAATGGGTAGCGAAGAAGAACGGAGTAATAAACAAGTAAATTTTAGGGACATGAAAACGACAGAAGTAAACAAGGAGCTTATCGGCAGGCGTTGCGAGTGTATTTTTACGGGCTTAATGGTAACGGGTGTTATCGAGGACACAGAAGAAAACGAACACACCATAGAGGTAAAAGTCCGTTTCGACCACCCGCACCAGTGGGGCGATGATTTGTATAATGATGTGTGGGCGTGGGGGCGCAAAATAGACGAGTTCGGCACGCTGCACCATTTGCAACTGTTGGAGGACAAACCGGACTTTCAGATAATGACGGTAGTTTTCGGCGAGCCAATCAGCCGGATAGACCGCAGTGTTTTTGAAGATGTGGAAACGTGGGGCGTCTGTTCCCTGCAAGGCTGGGTAAACAGCTATGAAAGTGTCCGGTTTGTAGCCATAGACGACCATACGGCAATCATCACGGGCGAATATAACATGGAGCAGGTAAAGGTGTGGTTAGAGAAATACACGTCCATAAAGAGCCTTAAAACCAGTTGATAGAGAACGGCGGCTGTTTGCCGCCGTTACTTTCTTCCGTGAGCCTGCCAGCGGGTGAAGAAAGTAACAAAGAAGCCTTTCGTTTTCCCTATCATGGAAACAACCCGCCGATGCTTCCCGGCGGGCTGTCTGCCCGATATTTACGCTTTGCGTATCATTCCATACCCGGTTTCCCAAGAGGATGATAAAAACGGATGTCGCAACTATAAATCCTCATAGTGAATAAATTTTACACCAAGTATGCACACGGTTTCTTCTTCCTCGATGTCATATTTCCATGTCCGCTTAGTGACAAGCATTTCCGTTTCGCAATCGAACCATACCATTACGGGCGCATCATCTTCTTCGTCCGCCCATTTGAAAACCTGATTGGACGGCGTTTTCCATAATTCAGCACTGTCACGTTCGGAAATACAGTCCTTGTCCACAATGATGATGTCACCTACTGCCGGAACTGTATCTGTTTCCAACGTGGTTTCTATGTACCACGAGATGCCTTCTATATCCAATTCTATTTTTACCATGTCGTTTTGTTATTAGGGGGTTATTGTTTCCGTTCCTTCTTCGCTGTTGTCATTATTGAATGATAGTGTAAGTTGCTGCATCTGCCCGAAGCTGTCGATGATATAAATGTCAATCGTCTGCTGGTCGGTCGATGCCGAGGTGTAGTAGAGCCTGAACGTTTCTTTCTCCAGCGGGTAAAGGTCATTGGGCAGGAACACCGTGCCGTTATCCATTTCCAGCTTTCCTTTGCCGTCCGGCTGGAAATACCGTATCTGATAGGTAGTCGGCTGGTAATAGCCGCCACGCACCAGTCGGCAGCGTATTTCGGCGGTTTCCCCGACTTTCAGCCTTTTGGGTACTGGCAGTGTTTCGATGCTGAACGGGTACGCCTGCTGAATATCCAAGTTGTCATTACAGGCGGTGACAAGCACGAGGGCGGCCACGATGTAGCAGCCCATGATGATTTTATACATTACATTCTTCATATACATTATTATATAGCGGTCAGTTGATAATGAATTTCAGTCCCAAAGATACCTGCGTGTGGAACTTGCCTATGTCCGAGCCGAATAACGCCCGTTCCCTTGCGTTCAACAGCAGAGCCACCCGGTCGGTCAGGTAGGTTTCCAGTTCCAGCGTCAGCGCACCGCCGTAAATGAAGCAGTCCTTATCCAGCAAGGTAGAGCCGTCCGGCAGCAGCTTTTCGCTTCGGTTGCTTGTTTCGTACCCGGCGAGAGCCGACAAGCCCAATGAAAGGAAAAAGGTCTTTCGTCTGTCCGATAGGAATTTCAGGTAATAGCCGCCCTCTGCGGTGAACTGTTCTACGGGTATCTGCATATCCTTGTAGTCATACTTCTTGTGCAGGTATTCCCCGCCAATCACCCAGCGGTTGGCGTTCTTGGTGTAAACGCTGTACGCCGCCCCGATGTGGTAGGCAAAATCCGTATTGGCGTTCCAATGCACCCCGTCCGTCATGCCCGCCGTGACCTGCAAGCCTTTCATGCCCGGCAGGTATCTTTGTGCGTGTGCCTGAAACGAGGTCAGGCACAGCGCAAAGAGCATCATTATAAAGATGTGTCTTTTCATTCCCTATTTGATTTTTAGTTCGTCAATCACTTCTGCGTTCACGATGTCGGCGTTTTCCACCCGTATGGTCTGATGCCGCCCGCCGTTCTTCTCATAGAGTTCCACGACCAGCAGCTTGTCGTCAGGAATGGTAAACTTCGGCAGGGCGTACACCGTGCGCACGGTCGATTTCCCGGCAATCTCTATCACCTCGTTGTAGCTGCGTACCGCATCCAGTACCGCTTCCTGAATAACCGTGCGTTTGGGCACTTTTTTATCGGTTATCTTAAACCTGATGAAGTCCGTGTCGAAAGGCACGTTGGAACTGTTCTTTGTCTGCGTGTGTACATAGAGCATCCCGTTATAGGTGTAAATCCCCTTGATTAAGAACTGTATGCCGAAACGCTTGCTACCCAAGTGGCGCACTTTCCGGTCATTGTTCTTGTAGATGCTCTGCATTATCAGCTTCACCAGTAGCGGGCTTTCACCCGCCAGTTCCCGGAAATGGATGTTCATCCGGGTATGCGAGAAGTCGGACGTATCTTCATTCTCCAAGAAGTCCTTCATTTCGATGTTGAGCATTTCCGGTTCACGGGCGTACTTGGCGTTGAACGAAAAGAAACTGCCGTCCTCGCAGATAACGGAGAAGTTCGTTTCTCCCGGAAAGCCCTCTGTCGTGGCTTTCACCCTGATTACGTTCTCCGCACCGTCCGCCTTGCCCGCTATGATGTGGTTGCTTCCCAAATCCACATAGCGGACGGCGGCGGGGAAGATGATATGCACCGTCTTGGCAAAGGTCACTTCCACGCCGTAGGGCGTAACCATTTGGCGGTACGGGAGTTTCCGGGTAATACCCCGGTACAAGTCGTTGCCAGCCGCATACTTCACGGTGTCAGCGGTTTGTGCGTTTGCCGCACACACGCCCAGCAAGAGGGCGAACAATCCAAAAATCTGTTTCATTGTCAATTGAAATTTTAACGGTTGATAAAATGGTTATTGTTGTTTGGCATACAGCATGACTTTATAGCCTGCTTTCAGCTTCACTTTCACGGTTCGGAACTTCTTGGCGAGGTAGCCGGACGTTCCTTGCAGCAATCCCCTTGTCACGTCCATAGCCACCTGCTGCCCGGCACTTTGGGCAAAGGAAATGCTTGTACCCAGCCCGCTTCCGATATTCGCCATAGCTTCGTTGAACGCTTCCTGCTCCATAGAGGACGGGACGGAAAGCCCCTTTTGCCCGTCCGTGTCGAACACGGCGAGTTCCACCGGGATGATGTTGCCAGCGTACTCAATCGAGGACACCAGTATGTCGAGCCGTTCGCCCTGCACCTTTGCCGTCCCCGCCACAAGGGTATTCTTCGGCACAACGATATTTCCCGCCTGCATGGGTTCGAGCAGCCGTAGTTTCACCGCCTGCCCGTCCACCAGCGTTTGGTCTTGGTGTATGCAGGCGGCTACCGTGTTCTTTCCCATAGCGTACCCTGTGCCTACCGCCGTGTTGAAGCCGTAGTTTCGTGGCTGGCTGTAAACCCGGATGAAATCGGCATCGCTCATGGGCTGCCGCAATCCCGAAACGGTCGTTTCCCGGATAGCCTGCACCGCCACCGCATCCGGCTTGCGTTCAATGCCGCCCGTTACCGGGACTTGTGCGACTTGTCCCTGCCCGCCGTTCATGTACCTTGCCGCCAGCTCGTAGGACTTTTCCAAGAGAGCCATTTGGTCGTCAGCCGTAGGCGTGGCGTTCTGCTGCTGTTTCAGTCGGTCGGTCAGTTCCGCCACCTGCCGTTTCAATTCCTCTTTTTCCTCGTCCACAGGGGGCGTTTCGTAGAACGTACTTAACTGGCGGTTGATGTCCCGGTAAGCCGCCCTTGAAGAAGCACCGCCGCCCCTTTGTGGCTTCGGATCTTCTTCCGGCATCAGATTGATTTCCTCTTGTGGTTCTTCCGTATCATCGTCCAGCGTGAAACCGAAGTCCTGCAAGGATTGTATCTTGTCCTGCTGTTTGCGGTTTGTCACCGCCTGCTCGTAAGCCTTTTGCTTGTCGGCTATAATCCCGTCCTCTGCGGGCAGGGGTATGTCGGCATTGAAGCCGCCCACGCTTTCCACATTCACGTCCTCTTTGCCGGAGGGTGCGAATATCAGGTACATGCACCCTGCAAAGGCAAGGAACATCAGCGGGAAGACTATCATTTTCCTGCGCTGCTGCACCTGCTGCGGGGTAAGTTCCCGTTTGGGTTTATTTTCCTTTTTCGGCTTCCCGTCCGCCTGCTGTGCGGTCGTGCCGTTCTCATTCTTCTGTACTTCTTCCATATTGCGGTCTGTTTAACGGGTTGATACTTTTGGTTGTGTCATTGCCGTGCAACGGCAGTTGTCTGATGTGTTCTATTTGCAGCCTTTGCCCGTCCCGTTTCCCGATATTGTAGATTGATGAAACGGTGATGTAGATAGACAAGCCGCCGAAAAAGAAGAACATCAGGAGGATAACCGCCAGCCTTTTGCCCGGCGTAATCCGTCCGCACATTCGGCGCAGGCGGTCGTCCGCCCAGTCCCGCACCTTTTCGATGTGGTTTCGTTTTCTCTCCATAAGGCTATCTTTTAATGGTCTGCAAATCCTTGTTCTCGGTAATGGTGAACGCTTCGATGATGAAGCCGTGCGGGTTGTTGTCGCTCCGTGTGGCGTTAAGCAACCGGCACGAGGTGACAAGGCTTCGCACCGTCAGGCTGCTTTCCCGGACAATCAACTGGCGGGCATACGTGTTCACCTTGTAGGGGTACTGGTCGAAGTCGCACTTCACGCTGTCAATCTCCACCGTCTGCGTGACGTTTCCGGAAATCACCCGGTTGTAGTAGCCCTTTTCCGCCAAGTCCTTGTAATAGTTGAAAGCGGTCTTGTCGGCGAGAAACAACGAGCGTTTGATGTTGCTTTCGATAGCGTCCTTGTCGGGTGAGAGCGTGAAGAAAAGTTCGTGGAAACGCCGCACGTGCGACTTGGCTTCCACGGGTCTGTTCTGTGCCATGTCCTGCGAGAGTGCCAGCATCAGGCTTTTGCCGTTGTCGAGGACGTATATCTTCTGCCGCTGCTTTTCGGCGAAGCTGTACGAGTTCCACACGGCAAAGCCCGTCACCAGTGCGCACAGGCAGATGAATACCAGCGCAAAGAGCCGGATTTGCCGGAAACTCGTTTCGATGTTCGTTAATGACTTAAATTCCATATACTAAATATTGATGTTGGTTATTTGAGTAGTTTCCCGGTTACTTTCCCGCTTGCCGCACCGACCGCAGCCCCGGCGATTGAACCAGCCCGTGCCACGTTGCGGTTATAGGCAGACGTACCGCCAGCCGACACTATCCAGCTTGCCACCGTTGGAATGGTGAAGTAGCCCACGATGCCGATAATCATAAAGATTATATACACGGTGCTGCTCCCGTCCGGGATGAAATCCGGGTCTGAAAGCTGCTCGATGTCTTTTTGGAGCATCAGGGTTTGTATGCGTGCCAGCACGCTGCTGAACAAGTCCGACACGGGCAGCCACAGGTAAATGGAGATATAGCGTGAAATCCACCGGGTCAGCGTGCTTTGGAAACCGTCATAGACGGAAATCGCAAACGCCAGCGGACCCAGTATGCTTAACACGATTAGGAAGAACGTGCGCAGCGTGTCTATAATCAGCCCCGCCGCCTGAAAGAGCATTTCCAATAACTCCCTGAACCAGTCCCGTACGGACTTCTTTATATTATAAGCCGTCCTGTCCATGTACATGCCCGTCATAGTCACCATGTCGGAGGGCGACCAGCCCAGTTCTTCCAGTTGTCGGTCAAATTCCTCGTCCGATGCGAGGTAAGCCGTTTCGGGGCTTCGCATCAGGGCTTCATATTCCAGTCGGTCTTTCTGCGCCCGGTACTCGTTCATGTCGAAAGTCTGCGTTTCCATAAGCTGGTTGCACCCTTTCACCACTGGCGACAGCACCGTGTTGATAGTCCCCAGCACGAAAGTTGGAAAAAACATGATGCACAGCCCCAGCGCAAAGGGACGCAGGAGCGGGTACACGTCTATGGGTTCGGCACGTGCGAGCGACTGCCACACTTTGGCGGCTACATAGAACAAAGCTCCCAGCCCGGCTATCCCTTTGGCTACCCCCGTCATGTTGCTGCACAAGGGCATCATTTCATCGTACAGCACCCGCAACACTTGGTGCAGGTTGTCAAAATCCACCGCTGCTAATAACATAGGCATACCGATTTATATGTTACCAGTAGCGTTCATCCGCCGAGCCGTAGAGAGCCAGCACCCGGTCGGTGTCGTTCTTCTTCTTCGCCCGCAGGTAGGACACGGATATGTTCTTTCGGGTGTAGTAGTTCACGAGGTTGCGGTAGTTGAGCAGGCTTTTATAGGCGTTGTTGATTACCGCCAGCCTTTCGGCATCCGTCAGCGACATGCCCGTCACGTTCACTACATTCTTCAAGTCCTGCAACACGTCCGCACTTTCGGAGAGCAGCTTTGCGTACCCGGCTGAAATGGCGGTGAGTTCATCCGGCGTGTAGTTCGGGTCTGCCAGCATGTTCTGATAATTTCGCACGTAGATTTCGGATATTTCCGCCACCAGTTCAATGGACTTCTTCACCTTGATGCCGCCCTTGACAACATCGTGTACCGCTTTGAGCGCATCGTAATATTTTTTACCCTGCTGGAAAATCTTCTGCGCTTCCATGAAGCCGTCCAGCGTGTTCTTGGCAGTGGTGGAAGTCTGCACTATCTGCTTGGTGGTGTTGATGATGCCCTGCGCCAAGTTGCCGGGGTCTGACACCACCCACTGTGCGGATGCCTTGCCGATGAAGCAAAGGCACACCGCCATAAGGAGAATTGTTCTTTTCATTATCTTTTGTTTTCAGGGTTTGTAACTCGTTTGTATTCGCCGCCGGGCATGAGCGTTATCCGGTCGGTCTTTTTGTCATAGGTGAACTGTATGCGGAAGCCCGTTTCGATGAACAGGCAGCCGTTCCGTTCTGTTACCGGGTAAGCCGTTTCCAGTATTCTGCCCCTGACATTCGCTTTCCGGGTGACGGTGTATCTGCCGCCCGTTTCCGAGAGTGTGAAAGCCGGGTGTCCCCTGACGTGTACCCAATAGCCCTGCATCCTTTCCAGCTCCTTGCTTCCGCTGTCCTCGCAGCCCGCCAGCAGGCAGGCGGACAATAGCGTGTATATCAGATTGTCAATCCATTTCATGTTCCTAATTTTTAAGTTGTTGATGATTGGGGATTTCTTTTGCTTTCTGCAAGCCGCTTGATAGCCAGTTCAAGGTTGCCGTCCAGCTTGTCGGCGAGGGCGAACAGTTCCATTTTCTCGCTTTCCTCGGTCGTGTACGTGTAATATTCTTCCAACGAAACTTCTGTGGCGTACACCGCCGATTGTGTGCCGCCCAGCGAGAAGAAAACTTCCTTGTACTTCCGTCCGGGGTGGTTCGCCATGTTGATAGACAATATCTGCGAACGCTCCTTGTCGGTCAGTCCCAAGAGGTTCTGTATGCTGTCGAACTTGTTAAGGTATTTCCTTTGGTCTAACAATATTTTGCAGTCCGAGTTATTGATGATACTTTCTTTCACGATAGGGGAAGAAATAATATCCTCTACCTCTTGCGTGACTACAATCGCTTCCCCGAAATACTTTCGGACGGTCTTGTACAAATATTTTATGTAGTCCGCCATGTTCGCCGATGCAATCGCTTTCCACGCTTCCTCAATTAGTATTAACTTCCTTATCCCCTTTAACTTGCGCATCTTGTTTATAAAGGCTTCCATGATGATGATAGTCGTTACCGGGAATAAAATTTTGTGGTCTTTGATGTTATCCAACTCAAAGACAATGAAGCGTTTATGCAACAAATCCAGTTCCTTGTCGGAGTTCAGCAGGTAGTCGTACTCACCGCCACGATAGTACGGTTCAAGCACGTTCAGGAAATTGTCAATGTCAAAATCCTTTTCCCTGACGTTCTTCTGTTCAAGCTGTCGGCGGTAATCATCCCGGACAAACTCGTAGAACGTGTTGAAGCAGGGCGTTACCGAACTGTCTTTGCCTATCAGGTCGATATAGGCACTTACCGCATTGGATAACGCCACTTCTTCCGACCGTTTGGGGGCTTCATCATCCCGCTTCCACAGGGTGAGTATCAGGGTCTTAATACTCTCTTTCTTCTCGATGTCAAATACCCCGTCCTCGACATAGAACGGGTTGAACGCTATCGGGTTCTCGTTGGTGTAGGTGAAATAAATCCCGTCCTCGCCGTGCGTGCGGTTGTGGATAAGCCGGGACAGCCCCAAGTAACTGTTACCCGTATCGACCAGCAGCACGTGCGCACCCTGCTCGTAATACTGGCGCACCATGTGGTTGGTAAAGAAGGACTTACCCGACCCGCTCGGCCCAAGTATGAACTTGTTTCTGTTGGTCGTGATGCCTTTCTTCATGGGCAAATCCGATATGTCGATGTGCAGCGGGCGACCGCTTACCCTGTCCACCATTTTGATGCCGAAGGGCGAAAGCGAACTCTTGTAGTTCGTTTCTTCCACGAACAGACAGAGAGCCTGCCCCAAGAACGTGTAGAAACTTTCCTCTGCGGGGAAGTCGGCTTCGTTGCCGGGTATGCCCGCCCAAAAGAGCGTGGGCGTATCGACCGTGTTGTGGCGTGGCTTGCACTCCATTAGCGCAAGCTGGCTTCCCACATCGTTGCGTATGCGTTTGAGTTCGTCCCTATCGTCACTCCATGCCATGACGTTACAGTGGCAGCGTACCGAAATAAGCCCCTTGCTGTGCGCTTCGTTCAGGTACTCGTCTATCCACTCCTTGTTCACTTGGTTGGCACGGGAGTAACGGGAGAGCGATTGCATGTTCCGGGCGGTCTGCTCGAAGTTCTTCAGGTTTTCGGCGTGGTCGTCTATGAAGATGAACTGATTATAGACATGGTTACACGACAACAGCACGCCCACCGGGGCGGCAAAACTTAACCTGCAATCGCTTCTGTCTGTGGACAGCTTCTCAAATCGGCAGTCCGTCCCGACCTTTCCGGGCAAATCTTCCACGTCTGAAAGCGTGTGCAGGCACAGTATATCGTCCCCGACCCGCATTTCTTCCGGGTACAGCCCGATGTCTTTCAGGCAAGTAGTGTCGGTTTGCGAGAGCGAGAAGTATTTCTCGATGATGCCCGCCTTTCCGTCCTGCCCGGTGATTTCCGATGCCGCCAGCCGGGTAAGGGTGACAAAACCGCTGTCGTTCATAATCCTTTCAAACTGCCCGACCGCTTCGATAAACTTTGCCGCCGCTTCCTTGTCGGCTATCTCCTGCGGTACAATCCTGCCCCGGCAGAGGGTGGAGAAGTCGCTCTGTCGGCGGCTTCTCTCCCTTGTCGTTTTCGTCAGGAACAGGTAGCAGTAATGGTTCAGGAACGGGCGTTCATTGAAGTGCCGTTCAAAGGAGCGGCTTAAAAAACTAAGCTCGCCCCTTTCGGTGTCGGGCTGGTAGTTCTCCTTGATGAAGAAGTCCTGCTTGTGTACTATGGAGTAGTCGGGCAGCACCTTGGCCGCCTTGTACCACGCCGAATGTATGGTTTCGTACTCGGCACTGGTGACGGTGAACAGTTCGGGCAGTTCCACCCTGAAAGCCACCGTTATGTCCGCATCCTTTGAAATGATGCAGCCGTTCTCCACCGCCAAAAGTGGAAATTTCCTTTCCAGCGTGGTAGCCTTTAACATATTCCTCATGTTCTTTCTTCCTTTCTTCTTTTGTAGTTGAACAGCCGGGGTATCGCCTTTCGGCTGATAATGAAGCGTGGGTGTCTTTTGCGTGCGGCAGCTTTCATCAGCCCGTGCGTGCCGTACTTGGCGTTGAGCCGGAACGTCTGCCACACGAGCAGCAGCGAAGCCGACACGATGAAACCGATACATAGCCACTGGTTCACGCCTGCCATGAACAGGACGATGAACACCACGAAGACGGCGAGCAAGCCGCCGCAAAAGATAAAGAGGTACTGGCTTTTCAGCCGTAGGCTAAGTACCCGGCGCCTTGTCGTATTACTACGGTAGGTTTCCAAGAACTCGCCTCCGAACCGTACGTACACGTCTCCATGTATACGGCTCTCCATTAACATATTCAGTCTATCCACCATGATGTATCTTTTTATGGCAAGGGATACAGACAGCCAATGTCTTCCTCCGACGTCCAATCATTTGGATTTCCCAAGGCTTTTTGCCTTTCAGGTCTTTGAGTTTTTTGACATGATGGATTTCAATACTCCCTTCTGAACCGCATAATTCACATTTACTCGCTTTCAACCGTTCCGTAAGACTGGTATAAGCTGTATTGTAAATTGTGTTTGCCAGATTATCACAATTTGATACTGTTGCGGTGGTTTTACGCTTAAAGCTACCGTTGAAGAAAACTCTCATTTTCCTTTCCCATTTCTTATTTTCATAGAATACTGCAAAATCCTTGTTATAGCGGTATTTGGCTATGATTCTGCGAACAGATATACGGTACTTTTTTGCAAAAGTCTTATACATACTGTATTGCATGATATATTTGAAAGAGTTAAGATGTGAACTGTTATTAGCAATAGAATAGTAGTTTGTAAAACCTCCTATTTCTGCATTGTAAGTGTCCAATATCTCAAGGTCGTCATTATGAAGCACCTTTGACCTGCTAATCGGTTTCCATTTCTCTTTATTTTCAAATTGATGAATTCTCATCACTTCGTAATAGAGAAGTTTTTTCTTCATAGCTTCCATTGGCATTTCTAATACTACCTTTTTACCATACACTTTAATCAGATTTCCAGATTTCTCACCTCTTTTGGTCATATCAGAGAACTTCCGAACATAGATTTCATATCCGAGGAATTTAGCATGTTTATTACCATGTGTTATCAAAGTTTTTTCCTCTGAAAGGGTAAGTTTCAGCTTATCATAGAGGAAGTTTTTAATATCCTCTTTGATTGTTTCGCTGTCTGCTTTACTCCCAATGACACCGATAATAAAATCATCCGCATATCTCACATACTTAATCCTTTTGTAATTCTCGTCCATCTCATCGACAGAGGGTATCAATCTTTTTTTCTGAATACATCTTATCGCTGTAATCAGTTCTTTCCGAGTAACTTCATTCTCGGTTTTCTTTAGCTTTGTGCCAAGCCACCAAATTTTTCCGGAATATCTTTTGTACTCTGGGTTCATTTTCCGTTTTATGCCTTTATCAAACTTTTCGGCATATTCTTTCATATACTTATCCAGTTTATCCAAGTATATATTAGCCAGAATCGGACTAATAATACCTCCTTGCGGTGTTCCGCTGTACGTTTTATGAAAGACCCAATCTTCGATATATCCAGCTTTTAAGAACTTTCTAATCAACCGAATAAAACGTTCATCAGCGATACGTTCTTTGAGGATTCCAATAAGTACATCATGGTTGATGTTATCGAAAAATCCCTCAATATCGCCTTCGACAAACCATTTGGTTGCAGTGAAGTTCTTCTGTACTTGTATTAACGCAGTATGGCAACTTCGTCTGGGTCTAAAGCCGTGAGACGTATTTTCAAAATATTCTTCGTACATTGCTTCTAACATCATTCTAATTACCTCTTGCACTAATTTATCATCGAAAGATGGTATTCCGAGAGGACGTAGTTTCCCGTTCTTCTTTGGGATATACGTTCTTCTCGCCGGATTTGGTTGGTACGATTCGTTTTTAAGCGCACCAATCAATTTTTCAATACGTTTAAGGCTCATTCCGTCGATTGTATTACCGTCGGAACCTGCCGTCATATTTCCGGGCTTACTCTGTATATTATTGTAAGCCAGCAGAAACATGTCTGCATTGTAAAGAACCCTGTAGAGCCGTTCAAATCTATAATCCGAACATTTGCTATGCTCTGACAGACTGTTTAATACTTTTTCTGGACTTCTCATGTCTCTCACATTTTCCGTTAATTGTATTAAAGATGTTAACTGCTTCCCTTCGCCATGTACGAGGCTTTCCCTCGCTCGGACTACTACGGAAGCTCCGTTACCGTGCCGGATATTCAGAAGCTAAACTTCATAGCCTTTCGGCATTCCGGTTTAGGTAATCCCCGTTTAGCTCTATGGCAACATAGCTTTGATAGATTGTCGGATACGACTTTCGTCCTTTACTGCTTATTGCAGTCGCGCTGTAACCTGTTCTGCTTCCAATTCTCAAAGGAGGAACTAAAAGTGTTACAGTATGGCGTTAATAACTACCTTCCGCCACAGTTCCGAGTTATACCGCTTGGACTATCGTTCAATCAATCCAGACTTTATCCTCATATCTATCGTTTCATCTCCTGATTCAGTCGCATATTGGTAGTTATATGACTTATCAGTTTATCGGCATGCTACACTCCCTGTCCGGTTTCCCTTTCAGATAAGCCGATTGATGATAGGCTATCGAACACTCGCCTAACGTCTTGCTATTGACGTATTTGCCAAAGAACCTCTACGGGCGCACCCTTGAACTCCACCGGCTTCCCGATACCCCTGTTTACCGGATATTCAGACATTGCCGCCTTTTTAGAGGAAGAACGAACGCAGGATAGTGGCGGCGACAATCAGGAAGATGCACGCCCCGAACCAACTGGCGGCGGTCTTTGAGGTGTCGGGGTCGCCGCTTGAAAACTTGTTATATACTTTTACCCCACCAATCAAGCCGCAGACCGCCCCGATTGCGTACACCAGTTTTGTTCCGGGGTCAAAATACCCGGTGATTAGGTTCGTGGCTTCGGTGATGCCCGCCTGCCCGTTTCCTTGTGCGTAGGCACTTACCACGGCGGCAAGTATAGCCGCCGACAAGAAGATTTTCTTTCTCATTGTGATTTGTTTTTAATGCCGGGCGGCGGGTGGATAGTCCGCCTTTCCCGGCTGGTGAATAATTTGAAATTTTAGTGGTCGGGGATAGTCCCGTTTGTCTGTTTGTTTTCAGGTTGCCAATCAACCGTAATCCCGTTGTTTCATGCTGTCAGGCTTATACATTATTATATTATAGGAAATCGTTCATGTCGAACGCTTCGTGTTCCTCGCTTGTATCGCCAGTTCCGGCAGGGACAGCAGCCGTAGCCAGTTCCGCTTCGTTGCGTCCCAGCAGTTCCGCCACCTTTGCCAGCCCGCCGTTGATGTTCTCCACCACCGCATCGTAGAGGTTCGTCCCCTCAATGCTTGCCAGTGTCCCGGCTGCTTGCCGTTTCTCCGCTTCGGTGGGGTTGTCGGCGTTCGCCGTGCGTACCGCTTCGCCCAGTTCATCGAAGCTCACGCCCGTAGCCCGCCCGGTATCATCGTCACCGTCCATGTACCCGGCTATTTCCTCGTCCTCGTAGTCGGGTTCGTCATTCTCGTAACCGGGCGTTTCTTCCGCTTCGGCTGCTGTTTCCGGAATGTTTTCTTCCGGCTGTCCGTCAGCCTGCGGCGCAAAAATAGTATCATTTTCAGCCGCTTGCGGGAGGTGTCCCGATTTGTCCTGCGCTGTCCCGATTAGTCCGCCCTTGTATCGGCTTTCACCTATCAGCGTGTAGCCTGAAACCCCGTTTCGTGGGAGTGGCGCATCATCCGTTCTGCCCGTTGATGTCCGGCTGTCCGTGTAGCGATACCACAGCCATAGGGCGATATAGTACACCAAAAGCCCGGTAAGTATGCAATAGATTATCATAGTCAGACAGGCTTTTGGAAGTGGCTTTCGTACAGGGTGTTTATCTCGTCTTGGTACTGCTCGAAGTGCCGCAGCAGAATGTTTTCCACGTAGCTGCTTACCGTCACCTTGCGCCCGCCTATCACTGTCACGATACGCATCAGCTTCTCGTGCGTGGTACGGCTCACGTATAAGGGCTGTCGGTCTGCCAGTTCCACTTTCTGAAAGTAGGTTTCCCGGTAGTCGCCCGAACCGCCCTTGCGCCTGCGGGGTGTCGGTTTCTCTACTTGCACCGTTTCTGTTTGTGTTTCTTGCGGTACATCATTCGTCTTATTATTATCTTGTTTACTGGGAACACCCTGCGAGATAAGCTCTTTCATGAAATCCTCGTCTATCTTCGGCATCCCGCCGCTTTGCTTTGCCATATCATTTTAATTTGATGTAGTACACTATTTCGGTTATCAGTTCTTCCAAGTTGCTTCCCCTTACCAGCGGGCGGCTGGCGGGAAAGAGCGTGGAGCGGAACACCGCCTTTTTATCCGCCACCAGTTCCTTTTTGTAGCGTTTGGTATCGGGGATAAAGGTTTTCATCAGCGGCAGTTCCAGTTCCTTAATGGTCTTGTCGTAGGCGGTGTAAAGGTCTGTTTTCTCCCTACCGTCCACCATGTTCCAAAAGAGGTACAGCCCGGCAAGTCGGCAGGCTTCATTCCTCACCAATAGCTTTTGGATAGCCATTGCGAACGACAGGCTGCTTTCCAGCACCACCTTGTCGGCTGAAATGGGGGTGAAAATGTAGTCCATGCCCGCAAGGGAGTTTATCACGCCCTCGCTGTTCACCGTGCCGGGCAGGTCGAAAAACACTATATCCGGCACGTGTCCGGTGGCTATATGTTCGTCAGCCGTTGCAATCGCCTTTTCAGGTGAACTGCACAATACCGGGTAGGCTTTCTTCCCCAGCCGGGTGAACTGCTCATACGCCATTCGCTTGTAATCTTCATCTGCCCCGACCTGCTCGGCATCCCGCTTGCGCATCCCGGCAATGGAGTGTTGCGGGTAGTCGCAATCGACCACCGCCACATCGTAGCCTTTGAGGTAATAGAGGTAACTCGCCGCCAGCACGGTAAAGGTGGTTTTGCCGACCCCGCCCTTTTGGGTGGAAAAGGCGACATAAAGGGGTGTTTTCTCGTTTTCCATATTGCTTCCGTTCATTATTGGTTGATAGATTTATTTATTGCTTTCAATCATTCATTCCATATTGCAATCTTGAAAGACTGTTTTATTTCAATCTTGTTTTCCTGCTTTCATTCTTTCTTGAAATATTGAAATCCTGCAATCACGTTTTATTGAAATCCTGCTTTCAATCATTCTTTCCTGATTGGAATATTTCTTTCAATCTTGCTTTCAATCTTGAAATCCGATGCAAAAAAAGGGAGAAAAAACGTCCCCTGAAAACCTTGTCCCGATTTGTCCTGCGCTGTCCCGTTTTGTCCACCAACCGCCTATTTTACAGCATTATAAATCACCGTTACTTTGCAGCGGAGTAACGAACCGCAGGGGGCGCAGGTGTAAAACAGGGCTGGTGAATGGCTGGGCTTATCGTTCCACGCTAACCCCAATCCGTCCGTGACGGATTTCGATTTTCGTCAGAAAATAGCAAGGTGTGTTTTGTATGCTACAAAACCGTTTTCCGTGCCTGAAAACGCCTTGCCCCTTGCGGGGGTAAAAATCACTCCGAAGTCGTAATTTTTTAATCCAAAGAAGTATGGAAACAAGAAGAACCAACAAGGGCGGTCGCCCCGCCCTCGCAGACCCGGCGAAGCATCGCCATGTCCTTTATCTGAACGACCGGGAGAACGCCCGCTTCCTCTCGCAGTGGGAGCAGTCGGGCGTCACGAGCAAGTCCCGTTTCATCGCCGCCCGGCTGTTCGGCGAACCGTTCCGGGTGGTGAAAGTGGACAAGTCGGCGGTCGAGTATTGCGCCCGCTTGACCGAATTTTATGCACAATTCCGGGCGGTAGCGGTCAATTACAACCAAGTTGTAAAGGCATTGCACAGCAATTTTTCGGAGAAAAAGGCACTGGCTTTTCTCTATAAACTGGAGAAAGCGACCACTGAATTATCTCTGTTGAACCGTCAGGTTATCGAGCTGACAAACGAGTGCAAGGAACTATGGTTGCCAAAATAAGCACGGGCGGCAATATGTTCGGCGCACTGGCTTACAACCAAAACAAGGTGGACAGCGAGGAAGCAAAGGTGCTTTTCTCCAACCGGATGCTGTTGAGCGAGGACGGGAATTTCTCTATCGGCGAGTGTATGCGCAGTTTTGAAATGCAAATGCCCGTCCAGCTATCCACCAAGAAGCCGATACTTCATATTTCCATAAACCCGCACCCGGAAGACGTGCTGACCGACCAGCAGCTTTCCGACATCGCACGGGAGTATATGCGGAAGTTGGGCTATGGCGACCAGCCTTATTTGGTGTACAAGCATACCGACATCGCTCGCCACCACATCCACATCGTGGGGTTGCGGGTGGACGAGAACGGCAAGCCGCTGAATGACAAGTTCGAGCATCGGCGCAGCAAGCAAATCACCCGTGAACTGGAAAAGAAATACGGGCTGCACCCGGCAGAGCGGAAGGAGCGTGCCGAACGCCCGGAACTGAAAAAGGTGGACTATGCCGCCGGGGACGTGAAGCACCAAATCGGTAATACAGTGAAAGCGGCTTGCCACGGCTACCGCTTCCAGTCGTTCGGGGAATACAAGGCTTTGCTTGCCGCTTACAACGTGTGCGCCGAGGAAGTCAAGGGCGAGATAAACGGCAAGCCCTATCAGGGCATTGTCTATTCCGCCATGAACGACAAAGGAGAAAAGGTGGGCAACCCGGTAAAGGCTTCCCGCATCGGCAAGTCGGTAGGTTATGAAGCGGTGCGGCGCAGAATGGAAAAATCGGGCGAAGCAATCAAGTACGGGAAACTGAAAGAGCGCACCCGGAAGATTGTCGCCACTGCCATGCAGACCGCCCGCAGCCGCAAAGAACTGGAACAGCAGCTAAGGAAGCGGGGCATTGACGTGGTATTCCGTCAGAACGACAGCGGGCGCATCTATGGCGTTACGTTCATCGACCACGACAGCCGGGTGGTGCTGAACGGTTCACGCTTGGGCAAGGAGTATTCGGCGAACGTGTTCAACGAACGTTTTTCGGGCGAAACCGGAAAGATGCACCAGCCCGAAGTGTCAGCACCGCAGCAAGACCACCCCACGCATCAGGAACAACCGGGCTTCACGCCGAAATCCGACTTCGTTCCGGGCGTGGCTTCCGTGCTGGGTGCTTTCGGCGGTTTGCTGGGCGGCGGTGCATCAGGCGGTGACGAGCCGCAGGACACCGCCCGCCAAAAGAGAAAGAAGAAAAAGAAGCGCACAAGGCGCATTGACTAACTTAAAAAAACATTACAATCATGCAACAGGAAGATGATTTAAGGGGGCTTGCACGGGTCATGGACTTTATGCGGGCTGTCAGTATTCTATTCGTGGGAATAAACGTGTACTGGTTCTGTTACTCCACCCTGAAAGAGTGGGGAGTGACCTTTGAAGTGATAGACAAGATACTGTGGAACTTCCAGCGCACTACCGGGCTGTTCTCGTCCGTGCTTTGGACGAAACTTTTTGCGGTGGTGTTCCTCGCCCTGTCGTGTATCGGCACTAAGGGCGTGAAAGAGGAAAAGATAACGTGGACGAAGATACATTGCAGCCTTGCGGCGGGTGTCGTGTTGTTTTTCCTGAACTGGTGGCTGCTGGAACTTCCGCTGCCACACACGGCGGATGCCGTGTTTTATATCGCCACGCTGTCGGTGGGCTATATCTGTATGCTCATGGCGGGTACATGGATGTCCCGGTTGTTGAAAAACAACCTCATGGAAGATGTCTTTAACACGGAAAACGAAAGTTTCCAGCAGGAAACAAGGTTTATCGAGAACGAGTATTCGGTAAATCTGCCTACCCGGTTCTACTATAAGAAGAAATGGAATAATGGCTGGATAAATGTCGTGAACCCGTTCCGTGCCAGCCTTGTACTGGGAACACCGGGTAGCGGCAAGTCGTATGCGGTGGTAAACAGTTACATAAAACAGCAAATCGAGAAAGGTTTTGCACTTTACTGTTATGATTATAAGTTTCCCGATTTGTCGGAAATCGCTTACAATCATTTGCTTAACCACTTGGACGGGTATAAGGTAAAGCCCAAATTCTACATTATCAATTTTGACGACCCACGCAAGAGCCACCGATGCAACCCGATAAACGCCAGCTTCATGTCGGACATTGCGGATGCTTATGAAGCGAGCTACACGATAATGCTTAACCTCAATCGCAGCTGGATAAGCAAGCAGGGCGACTTCTTCGTGGAAAGCCCGATTATTCTTTTGGCGGCTATAATTTGGTATCTCCGTATCTATCAAGGCGGTAAGTATTGCACGTTTCCCCATGCCATTGAACTGTTGAACAAGAAATACGCCGATGTGTTCACCATTTTGCGTAGCTATCCCGAATTGGAAAACTATCTTTCCCCGTTCGTGGACGCATGGGAAAGTTCGGCAGTTGAACAGTTGCAGGGGCAGATAGCCAGTGCGAAAATCCCGCTTTCAAGGATGATTTCACCCGCCCTTTACTGGGTAATGACGGGTGATGATTTCTCGCTGGACATCAACAACCCGAAAGAGCCTAAAATACTGGTTGTCGGTAACAATCCCGACCGTCAGAACATCTATTCGGCGGCACTGGGACTGTATAATTCCCGTATCGTGAAGCTGATAAACAAGAAAGGTCAGCTTAAAAGTTCGGTGATTATAGACGAGCTGCCAACGATTTATTTTCGAGGGCTTGACAATCTGATTGCAACCGCACGAAGCAACAAGGTAGCGGTTCTGTTAGGCTTTCAGGATTACAGCCAGCTTACCCGTGATTACGGGGACAAGGAAAGCCGGGTGATACAAAATACTGTGGGCAACGTGTTCAGCGGTCAGGTAGTCGGTGAAACGGCAAAAATCCTATCGGAACGTTTCGGTAAGGTGTTGCAGAAACGGCAGAGCATGACGATAAACCAGCGGGAAAAATCCACCTCGATAAGCACCCAAATGGACAGCCTGATACCTGCCAGCAAAATATCCAACCTCACGCAAGGTATGTTCGTGGGTGCTGTGGCAGACAACTTCGATGAACGGATAGAGCAGAAGATTTTCCACTGCGAAATCGTGGTGGACAATGAAAAGGTGAAGCGGGAAACCGCCCGTTACATGAAGTTGCCGCAGATAATCGACTTTACCGACAAGGACGGCAACGACCGGATGCAGGAGGAGATACAAGCCAACTATGACCGCATCCGTCAGGAAGTCCGGCAGATAGTCGAGGACGAGATAACCCGGATTAAGAACGACCCGGAGCTATGCCACTTGATTAAGGAGGAAGAATAGCTGTATATAATAATGTATGGAGTGAAGAACAGCCGATGTAGCTTTACGGTTGTTCTTCATTTTGCTTTTTGGTGCGGTAGGCTTCAAAACGCACTAATATTTCGTGCAGGTTCTTCAATGCTTCCACAGCCTTGCCTATCGGCGGCATCTTGCTTTTGTCGAAAGTCAGTTTCTTCAAATCGGTAGTGTACGCCGTAGCCACTTCGGGCAACGCCATGACCGCTTCGGCATCCTTGAATATCGGTGCATCAGCCAGCGACAAGTGCGAACGGGAGTTTTTATTTAGTCCGTCCTCTATCGTCACCCGGTACATGGCATCCAAGAAATCTTCCGAATGTAGGTAATCGTTATATTCCTGATTGTGGTAGAGTGCCGACAAGTCGTAAATGTCACGGATATGCTTTGCCAACAGTGCGGCTGCATCCTCATTGTAAGACAGCTTTACCAGCCTTGAAACCTTGTCGCATATAGTCTTTCGGGGGTTGATACATTGCGTTTCAAAACTTCCCAGCCCGTAGGTGCTTATCAGTTCCTCTTGCCCGATGCTTTCAAGAAAGGCGGTCACAATCGGTTTGATAACCCGCTTGTCCGCCGGGTAGAACATCAGTTTTTTGTCCGGCAGGTCACAGGATTTTATCTCTACTTCCAAATGTTCTTTCAGTCCCACGCCTTGAAATACATTGTCATACGAGAAATACAGTTTACGATAATTACCGCCCGTTTCCGACAAATCTTCCTTGTATATGTCACTATTGAGTTCGGCTATGTATTTGGAAAGTTTCTTGTTCAATGTCTTTTCCGCCTGCTTGGACGCACCTTTATCACCCGTGAACACGAACAAGTCCAAATCTTCCGAGAAACGTTCTATCAGCCCGTAGGCTTTGGAAAGTGAAGTTCCGCCTTTGAAGTAGGTCTTATCCGCATATTCGGACATGGAAATATCCCGCAGTATCTTCGATACCCAGTAATCCTTTTCCACGTGCGACTGCTCGTAGCTGAAATGTTCAGCCGCCAGTGCGATGATTTCCTTGAACGCTTCCTTGTCCGAATGTAAATTCATATTTCTGTCCTATGCTGTTTTATAATCCAAGTTGAACCGTGTCGTGGGAAGAATGGTCTTTGCCATTTCCGTTTGCAACACGGTTTGTCTGATGTCGCCCAGTATGTCCGCCACCACCTTTCTGACACGTGGCGGGTAACTTTTCGCCAAAGATACGATTTTTTCCAGTTCCGGCAGGCTATACCCGTTGAAATATTGGCTCTTGACCCGGTCGTAGATGTCCTGCCCGGTTGTTCCGGGTATGCGCTTCATGTCCTTTATCGCATCGAGCAGCCGCAAGTACGGGACAAGGCTTTCATCCGGGTAATCCATGCAGTAGGCTTTCACGCACTCTATATCCAAGTTCTTGAAACGGAAACGGCGAACCGGGTTAGGAGTGGCTATCGTTATGGTTGTGGCAACCTGTTCGGTCAGCCCCATTTTGTTATAGATGTAAGCCCCCGTGATATAGCCGTTCAGTTTTTCAGTCAGGTAGCGGAACTGTTCATCCTGATAGACAGGCAGCTTTCCCAGCCCCAGCACTGATTTCTTGGGACGGTAGTACGCCCCCTTTTCAACCCGTACCAGTACCCCTTTGCGGCTCTGTTCGGAAAGTAGCACCGCAACATTGGCGGTTTTTTCCGTTTCAAACGACAAATCCCGGAACGTGAATATACGCCCGGTATCTATCCGTTCAATCTGCCCAAGTATCTCTTTTCTGAATGAAGCCATATTTATCTCCTTTATTTCTATCTGCAAAGATAGTATATTATGTAATTACCTGCAAAAACATAACAAATATTTTACCGAAGATGTTTTCTTTTTGTCGTGTCACCTGATAATAGAAGAATAACGGAAACTCAATCAAAGGCTTGCCAAACGCTTCACAAACGTTCCAAAAATAAGCTGTATTTCAGTATTAATTTTGATATGTAGCTCATTATTAGTCTATTGATAAAATAGTAAACGTTCCATAAACGTTTCATAAACGCTTCACAAATGGCTCGCAAGTATAATACAAATTTTGTAAAACTGTTGATTATAAGCCGAAAACAATATATACAAATGGCTCACAAATGGCTCACTCAAAGAGAGTGATTAACTTCGCTCTCTTTTTTTTCGCCCTTTTCAATTCTGCGAATATTGCTCGCAGTAATTACCCCACCCGGACAATTTCAGACAACGCAGGACAAATTCGGACAGCCTTTGCCGCCCTTCCAAATATAGCATATTTAGTCGCTACCTTTGGGCGGGACTATTCCCGTAACCGCTAAAATTTCAATTATTTATGGCAAACAGAATGACCCCGCCCGCAGAGGGGCAGGAAAAAGACGTGCTGCTGGTCTTGGATAAACAGCAGGGAAAGGTGAGTGCCGTTAAGGGTATCGACAAGGAGGGCAATTTGCAGACCGTGCCGCCGACACATGCCGGCGAGTTCATGCAGGTGGACAAGAACAGCGATGTGTTCAGCAACTTCATTTCCAATTTCTTCCGCAAATTCCAGGACACTTCCGGGCTGGAACTGTTCAGCGTCAAGGCTTCCCAAGCGGAGCAGGACGCAAAGGCAATCGAGGACAACCACCGCAACCCGACACCGGAGGGCGGCAAGCGGGCTGAAATGTTGCGAGTTCCGAAGCCCGACTTCCACGAGTTCAAGCAGGGCTACCGCTTCGACCCTGCAAAAATCGACTGGGAGAACCTGAAAAAAGTCGGCATCACCGCCGACACCCTGAAAAACACGAATGACTTCGACCGGGTGATGCGTGGCTACAAGTCCCGCAACACCTACACCGTTTCGGGGACGGTGGGCGGCTTCTACCTCAAACCTACCGATGTCAAGCTCTCTTTCTATCAGGCAAAGGACGGCACGGTAGTACCCAAGCTGCACGGCGTGCAGCAGGACGAAAAACTGTTGCAACGCCCGTTCCACGAACACGAGTTCACCAAGCAGGAACAGGGCAACTTGCAAGGCACTGGCAACTTGGGCGGCATTGCTGAAATCAAAGACCCGAAAAGCGGCGAGCAAATCCCCGTGTTCGTCAGCCGGGACAGGTACACGCACGAACTGGAATATATGCGGGCTGACAAGTGGAAATGCCCCGACACCATTTGCGGCGTGCAAGTTAGCCCGGAGCAGAAAGCCGCCTTTGAAGCCGGGCAAGCGGTGAAAATGGAAAACCTGCAATTCAGGGACGGCACACGGCGCAGTGCCTATTTGCAGGTCAGCGCAGTGGAGCGTGGCTTGGAGTTCCTGCCGAGGTCTGCCGTCCAGTTCTTGCAGCAGGGACAGCAGCCCGCAGAGCAGCAGGTAGCCGGGTTAAAGGACGGAAAGGGCGTTGAGTTCAACGGTCATGTGCAGTCCGGCGCACAGGGCAAATCCCCCGACAAGGTGCAGCCGAAAGACGTTACCCCCGCCGCCGAGAGCCGGACGCAGGTAGCGGTCAATTCGGAGGGCAAGACCAACGAAGCCACCAAGCAGGGCAAAGAGCCGCTGAAACAGGGTCAGGACAAGCCCACCGCCAAGCAGAAAGAGAAGCAGGATAAGAGCCTGAAAGCGGACAAACCCAAGAAGTCCAAAGGAATGAAAATGTAATATCCACCATTAAAAAGTAAAGAATTATGATTGCATTGATAGCAGAAAAGCCCAGCGTGGCAAAGGACATCGCCCGCATCATCGGGGCGACCCGGCGTAATGACGGTTATCTTTCCGGCAACGGGTATATGGTGACATGGGCGTTCGGCCACTTAATCCAGCTTGCCATGCCGGAAGCCTACGGCGTGGCGAACTTCCGCAGGGAGAGCCTGCCCATACTGCCGCCCGATTTCCAGCTAATCCCCCGTCAGGTGAAAGCCGAGAAAGGCTACAAGGAAGACCCCGGCGTGCTGAAACAGTTGAAAGTGATAAAGGAAGTGTTCGACCAGTGCGACAAGATTATTGTCGCCACCGATGCCGGGCGTGAGGGCGAATTGATACACCGTTACATCTATAACTATTTGGGCTGTACCAAGCCCTTTGTGCGCCTGTGGATAAGCAGCCTTACCGACAAGGCAATCCGTGAGGGGCTGGAAAACCTGCAACCGGGAGAGCGTTACGATAACCTCTACCTCTCTGCCAAGTCCCGCAGCGAAGCGGACTGGCTGGTAGGGATAAACGCCACCCAAGCGTTGAGCGTAGCCGCCGGGCAGGGTGTGTTCTCGCTGGGCAGGGTGCAGACACCCACGCTTGTAATGATATGCAGCCGCTATTTGGAGAACAAGAATTTTGTACCCGCCAAGTTTTGGCAACTCAAAGTGGCGACCGCCAGCGGGGGAATAAGTTTCACCGTCCAATCTACCGCCAAGTGGGAGCAACAGCCCGAAGCCATAGCCGCCCTGCAACGGGTAAAGGATGCCGGGCGGCTTTCCGTGAAATCCGTCGAGAGGAAAGAAGCCAGCCAAGAACCGCCGCTTTTGTACGACCTTACCACGCTGCAAAAGGAAGCGAACACGAAGCTGAACTTTTCGGCTGACAAGACGCTTTCCGTAGCGCAAAGCCTGTATGAAAAGAAAGTGATGTCCTACCCGAGAACCGGAAGCCGCTATATATCGGAGGACGTTTTCGATGAAATGCCGGAGCGCATCGCCCTGTTAGGGCAATACCCCCGCTTTGCCGGGTATGCCGCCGGGCTGGACGGTGCAGCACTGAACCGCCGCAGCGTGAATGACGGCAAAGTGACCGACCACCACGCCTTAATCATTACCGAGAACCTGCCCGGCGAACTCTCCAAAGACGAGCGGGCGGTTTACGAGCTGGTAGCCGGGCGTATGCTGGAAGTCTTTTCGGGCAAGTGCGTGAAAGACGTTACCACCGCCATATTGTCGGCTGGAGATACCGACTTCACGGTGAAAGGTGCGGTGATGAAAATAGCAGGTTGGCGTGCCGTGTTCGGCGAGCAGGACACCGAAGATGAAGATAACGCCACCTTGCCGCCACTCCAAAAGGGCGAAAGCCTGCCGATTTCCAACGTGGAACTGTTGGAGAAGCAGACCAAGCCGAAACCGCTGCACACGGAAAGTAGCCTGCTTGCGGCAATGGAGAACGCCGGAAAGGAACTGGAGGATGCCGAACTGAAAGCCAGCCTGAAAGATGCCGGGATAGGCACGCCTGCCACCCGTGCGGCGATTATCGAAACGCTGTTCGCCCGCCAGTACATCGTGCGTGAGAAGAAGAACCTTGTACCCACCGACAAGGGGCTTGCCGTTTACAGGATTGTCAAGGACAAGAAGATTGCCGATGTCGAAATGACGGGCATGTGGGAAACCGCCCTTTCCAAGATAGAAGCGGGAAGCATGGATGCCGACACGTTCCGAAAGGGTATCGAGGTGTACGCAACGCAAATCACCGCAGAACTGCTATCGGTGCAGCTATCTGTCGCTACTGGTGAAACCTGCCCCTGCCCGAAATGCGGCAGCGGGCGCATCCTGTTCTACCCGAAAGTGGCGAAGTGTTCCAACGTGGACTGCACGCTTACCATATTCCGCAACAAGTGCGACAAGCAGCTTTCCGACAAGCAGATTGTCGAACTGGTGACGAAACGCAAGACCGGGCTAATCAAGGGCTTCAAGGGCAAGAACGGCAAGGCTTTCGATGCCTCGCTTGTGCTGGACGAACAGTTCAATGTCGTTTTTTCATTCCCCGAAAAGAAAGCGAAACCGAAGAAATAGCCTATCTTTGCCACTGAAATTTCATTGTGATAGGTTTTACAACTTATAATAATTGAAATTTTAGTGGTTGCGCCCGGCGGGAACCGGGCGCATTTTTTATACGCTCCCGCCAAACAGGTAGGTCGAACAGACCACCCCGTTATCCAGCACCCTGCTTTCCGAGAGTTTCCACAGCGAGCCGAATGTTTCCCCGATAAAGCCGATACCTTTGCCCGCCATGACCGGGACGGTGTAGATTGTCAGGCTGTCCAGCAACCCGGCTTTAATCAATGAAGTAAGCAGCTTGCCGCCGCCCACCACCAGCATGTCGGTTTCCTGTTTCAGTTCATGAATCCTTTGCAGCGGTTCTTCTGTCAGGAACTCCACGCCGCAGTCCGGCGTTACGTTGGTGTCGTAGTGTGACACCACAAAAGACCGTTTGCTTTTGTGCGGCCACCCGCCCCAGTGTTCAAAGATGTAGTTGTAGGTGTTCACCCCCATAAGCAGGCAGCTTGCGGCGGCGTGTTCCCTTGCCGCCAGTTCCTTGACCTCACGGGGCATCCAGTCCAGTTCATAGTCCGGCGTGGCGGTATGCCCGTCCAGCGATACGGCGATGTGCGCTTTGATTTGTTCCATATTGTCAGGTATTAAAGTGATATAAATCCCTACTGTCTTGGCACGTTAGCCGCCACCCCAAAAAGAAAGCGTGGCATGACGCTGTTTCGATGCGAGGTACTGGCATACCCAAATGTGGAAACAGTGCAGCCACGCTATGACAAACGCATAGCATATCCTGCGCTGAATATCCCCACATTTTGAAAAGTGCCAGTTTTCGCATCGGGACGTTCGGCGAACGTATATGTTATATATAAAGGCAATATTCCGGCAACCGCCGTCCAACTGCCGTTACTATTCCGTGTAACTTCTGCAAAGTTAAGCAAATACACTGAAAAATCACGTGCAAACAGAAAAAATCCTGCCGTGTTTCACAACAGGGCAGGACACAAGCACCTAAAAATACACAAGTTCCGCCCATACGCCTACGGGCAGCTTGCGTTCCTTTGAAGATTATATGAACCTATGACAAAACAGCTTTGGTTCGCCGTGTCTTTGGTGATGATGTCCCTTTCCCGCATGAAGCGGATATAGCTCTTTGCGGTGCGCTCCTTGATGTCCAATACCTGCTGCAACTGTTCGCAAAGGTCTATGTAGGTGATGCGTGTCTGCCGCCCGAAGATGTCACGTGCGACATTCACCAGTTCCCTTTCCTTGCGCTTCTCCTTTTCCTCACGGGGCTTCTCGCCCTTGTACACGTGCATCCCGGCTTCCTTGTCCCATGCAAAGAGCATCAGCGGTACGTCCAGCGGGCTTCCGTCCCTTACTTTCAGTGCTTTCACCACTGACTGGGCGGGTTCTTCGTCTTTCTCTATCGAAAGGATAGTAGCCGCCTTGCGCTGCAACTCGCTACCCAAATGTCCCCGCAGTTTCAAACCGTTGGGGACGAAATGCAGCACGCACAGAATACACGTGTTATAGATGCCAGCCAGCCGATAAAGTTCATCTATCACCGCCACGCTTTCCGCTTCATCGTTGGCACTCTTCACAAGGTCTGCGATGCCGTCAATGACGACCAACTGGATGCCGCCGTACTGGTAGTAGAACTTATCCATGCTCTGTACAATGGCGTTCAGGCGTTCTTTGCGTGACATACCCGTCAGGCAGAACGCTTTCAGTTCATCGGGTTTGTCCGGCTGTTTGGCACGTGCCAGCAGGTTGCTTACATTCTTGAACAGTTGCACTTCCGACTGTTCGGTGTCATAGAGCAAGACCGCCTTGTGCCTGCCGTTGGCGGTTATCTGTATGCCCAGCGTATCTACTTCCGCACCAGCCGGGCAGATGCAGCCCGCCACGATTGCGGCTACATAATTGCTCTTTCCCGTTCCCTCGCCCCCGGTGATGCCGAACAGGTTGCCTTGCGTTCCTAATGGAACGTCACCCGCCGAAATAATCTCTTGCGCTTTGGCGGGCGGGTTGTTGAAATCTATCTCGCATGATTTAAGCATAATCAATGTGTCGCTATACAGGTTGTCTAAAAATTCGATAAACAGTTTCAGGAAATCTTCACGGGTGTTCCCGGCTTTGAAGTAGTCGGATATGTCCTTTTCCTCTTTCGTTCCCGGAAGCGGTAGCAGCAGGCGTTTCACGCCAAATTCTTCCAGTAGTTTTTCCTGCTTGCGTGAACTTTCCCTGCCCGTCTTGTCCATGTCAAAGAGCAGGACGATGTGCTTGAATCGGAACGTCAGCCGATAAACCAGCGTGGGCGGTATCGTCACCGTTTCGCTGTTGAAACAGATAGCGTGAAAACCGTGCGCCGCCAGCGAAAGCACGTCTTTCTCGCCGCCCGTGATGAATAGCGTGTCGCCTTTGGCTGGCAGTTGCTCCAGCCCGAAACAATAGTTCTCGCCGAAGCTGCCGCCATAGAGGAAGCGGGGCGTGGAGAACGGGCGGTACAGCTTGATGTGCTGTTTGCCCTTGTAGCCGTACATGGGTTCTGCCACCGATGAAGTGTAGTTGTACGGCTTCCCCTCTGCCGTTTCGCTGTTGTATTCCCGGAGCGAGCAGACCTTGTAACGTTCCAGCAGTTCGGGCGTGATGCCGTACTGTTGCCAGTACACTAATTCGGCAAGCGGGAACTTTTGTTCCCGGAACTGGTAGGGCTTGACGGGCTTTTCGGGCGTTTCTTCGGGTTTGTCCGGCACTGCCCGGCGGACGGTTGCCGGGGGAACGGAAACCGGAGTGCCGGAAGCCAGCCCCAAGCCCAAATCCCGGTCGATGATTTCCAGTATCTCCACGAAGTCAGCCGCCCGGTTGCAGTCCAGCCCCTTTAACTGCCCCACGAGGAAGAAACAATCGCCGCTGTAACTGTCGTTGCCGAAGTCTTTCATCTTGTAGATACCGCCCCGGCGGTCGAAATAGATGTTGCAGGAAGCCTTGCTGTCCTCGTACAGCGGGTTAAGGAAGTTGCGACCTATGCGCCAGTTGCCGGGCAGGTAGTGTTTGAACACCGCCAGCCCGTTACTTGTTCTTTCTAAGATTTCCTCTTTCCTTAGCATACAGTTGGTGGTTGGTTATCAGGTTGTCGATGTTCTCCTTGTTGCTCCTTATCAGGCGTTCTTCCAGCATCCGGCGTATCTCGCTGACCTTGTAGAAGTAGCGTCCCCTGATGTTGGAATAGGCGATAGTCCCCGACACCCGCAGGCGTTGCAGGGTCTTTTCGCTTATTTTCAGGAACGTGCAGACCTCGTAGCTGTCCACCCACATGTCTTCCTCGCTTTGCCTTGCCGTTTCCACGTGGTTGAAGATGTAATCGGCAATGGCGGTAATCTTGTTGTCCAGTTCCTTGTAGGCTTTGGACTCGAATGTTATTATTTCCATAACGGTAACTAATTGATTTGCCGCAAAGTTCGGGTGTCCTGAAAAATAAAACGCCACAGATGTACCCACCTGTGGCGAAATAAATTTTGTTAAAGCACGGTTGCCTAATCCTGCTCCCTCATGCGCATCAGCAACCTGTCTTTCAGGGTGGAGAGGAAGCCCGTGCGGTCTTTGGTCTTGGCTTTTAGTTCCATGTAGGTGTGGTAGAAGTCGCCGAGGTCGATGTCGAACACGTATTCAAAGTAGGCTACAATCTCCTTAATATCAACTGTTCCCTTGTTCAGACAGCCGCAGGAGTCCAGCGCGTAGATAAGTTCCACCAACGCCCTTTTCGTTCCCGTCCAGCGCAGCACTTTTCCCGTGAAGCCGTTCTTCACCCGCTTGCGCCGTTCCCGGCGTTCCAGTTCGTGCAGGCGGTTGGTGAGGTATATTTCCAGCAGTTCGTTGGCTAAAATCTTTGCCACCTTGAAATCGTGACTGGTGCTGAACTGTGGGTCTGTTTCGTAATAGAAACTGTCCACGATGATTTGTATGTCAGGCTTCCCACGCATGAAATACTGCCTGTCCAAGTAGGTGGCTTTCGTGCGGTGGTACTGGTAGAACGCCAAGTTCCGCTGGAACGACTTTGAAATGCGGTCGGTTTCCGACAGCAGGTAGTCCCGCTGCACGTCCTCGCTGCCGCTGGGGAAACGCACCTCTATCTTGTAAACGGTGTTGTAATAGATGATTTTGCTCGCTAAAAGCGGTTTCAGTTCCTTGAAGAAGTGTATTTCCTCTTCCGTGCTGGCGAACGGGTAGGAGATTATAAAGGTTTTGAGTTCGCCCAGTATCTCTTGCAGGTAGTCCACGCACAGGCGGCAGAGCGTCAGCGTGTCCGCTGCGGTGTCCTCGTATTCCTGTATCTGCCATTCCACTTTTTGAAGCAGTCCGGCGAAGTATGTTTCCAACGGTATCTTATGTTCCATAACCTTGTGCTTATCTTTTATGAAGCACAAAGTTACGGGCATAAAAAATCTGTTTTATTCTTGATTTTTCACATTACGTTCTTGTAACTGTGCATTTTCTTGTTTCCTGCGCTTTTCTGCGTATCTCGCCCGGCGTGTCCAGCAAGTAAGCCTTGCAGAAGTCGTTCAGGTTCGATGTCGATGCGAACCCGGTGGTGAACGCCACTTCGGTAAGCGTGAGGTTGGTGTTCGTCAGGTAGTGTTCCACGTCCTTTGCACGTTCCTTTATCACCCATTCCTTAGCCGTGTACCCGGTCATTTTCTTTACCTTTCGCCGGAACGAGCCGTATTCCATGCCGCATTTGTCCGCCAGTTGCTCGGCATCATAGACCATGTAGCCTTTCAGACGCACCATTTCGGTGAACGTCTGCCTGCCCAGTTCCGGCAGCATCCGTTCGGCGTGGCGCAGCTCCTTTTCCGTCACCAGCAGGCGGTTGTCCCTTACCGGGTTTCTCCGCAGCAGGTGGAAAGCGTGGCATACCGTGTTGTACACGTTGCAGAGGTACTGCCGTCCCGGTCGCATCCAGTGGAGCGCATCGCAGTAGGCGGTCAGTTCGGGTATGTCGTCCCGCTTGCGGTGCTGTTCCGCCAGTTCGTCCAATACGGCGTAATGTGTGGTGGACATACCCAGCAGGATGATGATTGTCTTGTAGTCCTTGTACGCCGCCAGTGTCGGCGTTTCCGGCAGGCTTTTGAGCGTGTCGCACACGTGGGCGCACAGCCGCCCGTCCTTGCTGAACGGTTCAAGTTCCAAGTAGTTGTCCATTTTCCGGCTGTTGTGCAGCAGCCATGTTACCTTTTCGTCCAGTTCCTTGCAGGATGCTTCCAGCTCCGCTTCGGGAGCGGGAAGCAATAATGATGTAATCCGTTGTTCCATATCTGATGTTTTATATATGAATGACATATCATTCGTTCCACCTCACGCAATCCGTCCAACCCCATTCATCGAACAGCCATGTTTCTAAGAAAAAAAGTACAAAGGGCAGTAGGAACAGAAAATATGACTGCACTGCGCTGATATGCTTAGAGCGGCGGTAGTGGTTCAACAATGCCTGTACACGGGCTTTCCTGTATCGTGCAAGAATAAATACACAAATAAGCAAAAACATTGCACCTAAATAGCCAAGATGTAAGGACGACCATTGCGGTACACTGTTAATCAGGAGAAAGTTGCCGGGCAGAACTACTATCCACCACCAATACCAAAACAGCAGTATAAAACCTGACATCCGTCCTATCTTCTTGCCCCAAACCTCTCCCTTGAAATACAGGTAGTCAAAAAAATAATATCTGTAATTCGTCTGGTTTGCACGCTGCTTCACTCGTTCAAAATAGTTATCTGTCTTTTTTATTCCTTTATTCATAATGGCTTGGAAAGGAACACCGTCAGATGCTATCTTTCGTTGTTACTAACTTATTTACAAATCCCAATCCGGTGAATAAACACCCAATCCCAATAAGGGGATAAACAATGCCACATAAGACTGCAAGCATATTCAATCCTCGTTCATCTCCCGTGAAGCCGTCTAAACAAACAGCTTGCAATATGGAGTTTGTAATTTGCCAATCCAATAAACTTTGGTCTATACTGATAAAGGCAAGCCACAAAAGGATAGAGCAACATTCCAAGCCCAACAATAACATTATGGTTTTAGGTTGCATTGCATATAGTTTATAGACCTTGTAGATTACCAGTATATCTATTATTACAAGCATACCCAAAAGACAATATTCCATAATGCCATATATACCGAACAGACGACCAAAGCCTAAGCCACCACAAAATAATGTAATGGCTATCAGCAAAGCACTGAAAGCTGTCAATGATATTATGGATTGAACCGTTTTATTCATCGCACTATTGTTAATGGTTAGAAAGGAGCATCGTTAGATGCTATCTTTCGTTGTTAGATATTTATTGCCCTTTCCCGCTTGGGGATATTGAACAAAAGTTGCCTTTATAATTCGATTATTACAGTTAAATGGTACATAAGCCACGTTACTATCAACACTTAACGTGTCGTTTAGCTGTTTCAAATGGGAGTGTTCATTTCGTAATAAGACTTCCAATTTTGAAAAGTCCACAGAACTGTATATCGGATAGAAACCGGAAAAACATGTAGGCGTTATGTAAGCAATTTGATTTTCATAGTCAAAGAATAAGAAACGGTTTCCGTCTGCCACATTATCATACACGGCAAAATAATCAAACTTTTTTACTCCATTGATTGTATAGCTTTGCACGAAGTCAATACTACTATCATCTACCGCTTTCAATTCAAAAACAACATTCTTTTTACCTTGCTGGTTAAAACATAGCCTATATAGAATTTCAAATTCTGTTTTTTCTGTTTCTATATAAAGGGTGTCTTTTTCAGTCAAAGAATGATACTTTGCTGAATTTTGTTCCACATAGCCGTTTTTTGCTATAACATAGCTAAGTGGGAAAAAGAACAAGCAATATAATACAAATATTCTCATGCCTATTATATCTAATGGCTAAGCGGGGAACGCTGTAAGCGTTATCACGCTTTGTTATAAACTCAATTTACTTTGTATGATTGGCTTTTATTTACCCACCATTCCTGTTCTTCCGCTTCACGAGCCTTTTGTATCTCGTCCGTTGTCAGGTTCTCATTGTGATAGGCATTATATAGATTTTCCCAACCATTCTTACGATATTTCGGTGATACAATCCATTCGCCTGCATCATTAAACAGGCAGAAGTTTGCAGGAGTATCGGGTATAATCTCATCTGCCCAAGAACAGACTTTTGTCAGTCCATTTGCGGATTTCCACTTACCCCGATATTCAGATAAGTTCAATTTCAGTTCTGCTATTTCATTCCGTCCTTTCTCTATTTGTTGTCCGCTCATCCGATACCCCTGCTTGAAAGAACCGGAGAATGTACCGCTATATCGTTTATCTCCGTATTCCGCAAACGAGTAATGCCCGTATATGAAACCGTCCATTTCCGTATATTCACTTTTTATCATTTGAGAACAGGAAGAAATGCTATCTATACAAACCTTTCCCTTAAACGGACAGATTACGGATAATCGGGTACGACTGATACCCTTTATCTCATATTCTCTACTATCCATTTTCCGAACTTCGGTAATATGAATGTCAATTCGGCTACAATCTTCTCCTAATATGCCAATCATGCTTGAATTGTCAAACAAGCCCGAAAGGTCTTGCCGCAAAATATCCGCTTTTGGATTTTGTGAATAAGCTATTCCACAAATCCAAAAGAGTAGAAAGATAATGATATGGTATATTTTCTGTGTCATATTTTGCACTATTGTTTATAATGGTTAGAAAGGAGCATCGTCAGATGCTATCTTTCGTTGTTACTAACTTATTAAATCTTTATTGTATAATTTTTAGCCAATGACGATGTGTTATTATAAAATAAAGTAATACAACCAAAATGGGATAAATCATCCATGATATGAAGGAAGAAATCTTTTGACTATTAAATATCAGAGGCTTACTTCTTATAATTTCCATACCTTTTTTCCCTTTTATATAATACGTACAGAATGTCTTATATAATAAAATATAGATTATGATGAAAAACACAAAAGGGGTTTTATAATTGAAATTCTCCTCTATCAGTAGATATGTCAATACTATAACAGGAAGAAATAATATTCCACATATTATCTGTATCGTCCGCTCATGTGGATTTTCTAATATAAATTTATCCCTATTAAATATGAATATCTGATAATACATCGCATCTAAAATGAATTTTATCATAAAGAGTTATTCGTATTGTTAGTAATGGGTTGCAGCTTGCCGCCGTTAGGTGGCATAGGTGCTTGTTATCGCTATATTTCATTTTTTATATGATTCATTTTTTCTCTGCAAATATCAATACAGTGATTATATGAATTAATATCAAATGTGTATTCATATTTAGCCAATTTATTCAAAATTAAAATTCCATTTTTGTTCATTAGCTCGGTTATTATAAATATGAAGTAATCTAAATCTTTTTCCTTATTCCCAGTCCATTGTGTCCTGTCAATACAAAAACTAACCATATATTCTTTTTTAGCACTGTAATATCTCGGTTGATATACTCCTGTTCCATTATAGTAGGACGAAATATCACCATCAAAGAACAATGTCAACTTAAAAAAGGAAACGCTATCATTTTCAAATGAAGTAAAGGTATCTTTTATGATTTTCCTCATATTGCGCACAAAAGGACTTAAAGCTTTAGATGCATTAAGTTCTCCACCATATATTATATTTAATGCAAATTCCATACTTCTATCTTAATTAAGTTAGCGATAATGGGTTGCAGCTTGCCGCCGTTAGGCGGAACAGGTGCATGTTAGCTACGTTATTATTGTTCCAATTTTCGTTTTACAATATCTATAAATTCCTCTTTAGTCATGAACTTGTTTAGAAAGTCTTCTAATGCTCCCTCATTAGTAACATCTGTGAAAAACACCTCATGGTCTGTACTCCAGACAATCGGATTCTCTGGATTGAGGTCTGATAAACAGATGTAATAGTAATTGGGATAACTATCCGTATAAAGCAATCCTATAAAGGCGGGAGTGGCACAGGTTGAATGTTGAATGATTTCGCCCAACTCTGCATCATCTGAAAACCAATCATTCCATTCTTCAAAATCTTTTGTCCCTTCTTGAAACGGTGTAAAAGGTTTGGCAACCCAAAATAATTGTCTGCGAGGGTCTTCATTCAATGTATAGTAGGCATCTACCATTTTCTTATAGAATGCCTCTCTGTCAGAATTGAACAATTCAGTATTTTCATCCACCCAATCGCCCAAACCTTCAATCGGTTCTGTGTCTTCGGCAGATAGCCAAGGCGTATCTTCCGGCTTTTTATACAATGCGGTATTAAAAGTTATAGCACACAAGTCTTCGGATAAAGACGTTCCTTTTACATTGGTGACATTACCGCCTAATTGCTTTATTCGGTTTATGATTTCCTGTTTCATGACTTCTATTTTTTTCGTTCGTAGCTAATGGCTAAGCGGGGAACGCTGTAAGCGTTATCACGCTTTGTTACCAATGAATTTACTTTTATATATAGCGTACTCTACTGTGTAAGTAGCCAGCTTCACGCCTAAGAACATGCCTACAAGCAATATATATGCTACTAAGCAATATTGATTATACAAGAGGTCTTTTAAGAATACAGGTATCAATAAAGCTATGATTGTAGCGTTCTGAAACCACTTCTGTACTTTCAATAAGAGGTTAATGTATAAATGGTTTCCTATGTAATTGAACCCCCATTTATAATTATGCCGTTTCAGGTAAGACAATGAAAACCATAATCCTACAAGTGAAGCAATAAGGGCTACTCGCCACCATGCTCCCATGTATGGGAACATACCTTTTAAGAATGTCAGCAAAACAACACTTATTATGCTGCATTCATATACTATTCTTACTTTTGTTACATCATTCATATATGTACGCTATTTGTTGGTAATGGGATAGCGTGGAACGCTGGTAGGCGTTATCACGCTTCGTTATAAACTCATTTTATCTATTGGTATAATAGTCTTTAAGTAGAAGCGGGAGGAAAAACCAACTTACTGTGCCTATTATAGAGATAGCAACAAAAAACCAACTTTTCCTGTTGTTGTTATTGTTCCTGTAATGGTTGTTCCACCTTCGGTATCTTTTTGTTTCATCCCAAAATACGATTTCATTTATGAATATAAATAAAACAGAACAAGAGAGATAGATAAGAATCTTGTTATCATTAACAAAAGGTAATGGTGCTATCAGTGCCATTATCAATGCAATAAATGGGAGATAGAAAAACAAAAAGCCAATGTAATTTCCGGCTCTACCATATCCAAGTAATCCCCAGAAGAAATACTTGATTGTAAAACACCAATAGATATACCAGTTCATAATGTTAATCTCAAATTGTTTATAATTTATTTATAACCGCACCTTATGGTGTCGTTCCTACACTTCTATAACTGCACCTCACGAATTATCCAGTGTATCAAGAGGATTAGGGATTTTTGCTTTATGGGCACTTGACACATGAAGATAAATGGTTGTGGTCTTGATGTCGTTGTGTCCCAACAATTCCTGTATCGTGTGCAGGTCTGTTCCCTGTTCCAGCAAGTGTGTGGCAAAGGAGTGGCGTAGCATGTGTACGTGTACCCGGTGTTTGATGCCTGCACGATGTGCGGCTTCTTTCAGCACTTTCACCAATGCACTTGCCGAATATTGCTCTCCGGGTGTTTCGCCCTCAAACAACCATTTTTGTGGACGATATTCCCGGAAGTAGTGCCGTAGTTCTTCCAGCAACTTGGGCGAAAGGAGCGAATAACGGCATTTCTTCCCCTTGCCCATGATGCGAACCGACATTGTTTCGCTGTTGATGTCCTGCGGGGTCAGGTTAAGCAATTCGCTTCTTCTAAGTCCGGCAGAGTAAACCAACGAAATCATGCAGTGATGCTTGATGTTGGAAATTTGTGCAAGGATGCGCTTAATTTCATTCTTGCTCAACACTTCGGGCAGGCTCTTGTACTCTTTGGCACGGGTGATACCACCGTAGTATTGCCGTTTGCCGCCTTTCACCTGCTCGTAATAGAACTTGATAGCATTGATGCGCATATTCTGTTGCGACACCGAGATTTTCTTCTCGTTCACAAGATAGAGTATGTACTTGTTGATGTCCGGCACTTTCAGGCGGTCGATGTTCCGTCCCTTGTGATATTCCATGAAATCGCTGAAATAGGCACGGTATGTTTTGACTGTCGAGGGGCTGTAACGCTTTTGTTCCAGCAGTTCGAGATAGCCTTTCGGCAGTGTGTATTCCCTTTTGGGTTTGGGATGCCGCACGTAAACCCGGCTGTAATCAATATAGGCGTGGGGTGAATAGCGGTCGTAGAAATCCGGCAGGCTGAAAGCGGCTGACGCTATGTATGCAGAGCCGTTGCCAGCCATTTCCATGCCCGTGTCTTGGGCGAGCAGTTGGGCGACAGCCTGACTGTTCGCATACTCTACCCGTATGTAGTCTGCACCGTCCCTTGTTTCTTTGTGTAGCACGATGCTTCCTCTTTGTTTCTGAACCTTATCCATGTCGCTGAATTTTGCTTCATGCTCCAAAGATAAAACAAAAACGCCATATTTTGAACATGCGTTCAAAAATAATGGAAGTTAAAAAAACAAAACTGCATCAGGCTTTAAGTAGTGAATAGATATAGTGAAAGTTTTCTGCCAGTTCGTCCACGTTCAAACCGTTCAGAAATGCTTGTTCGTATGACAGTCCTAAAAACATTTGCCGGAACATGATAGCCGTTTTCTTCACGTCCGTGTCGCTCCTGATTTCCCCACTGTCTTTTGCTTTCTGCACGACTTTCGCCCACAGGTCATGGTCGTGGCTGAACATCCTTTCGATTTTCTGCCTGATGCCCGGATAGTACATACGCACTTGTGACAGGAAATGAAAGTAGTAGAAGTTGGGGCTACAATCATGCGGGTCGCCATTGTCGCCAATCAGTTCAACAATCCTTTTCATGGAAGCGGCTACCCCCGCCACGTATTGCCCGATGAACTCTGCCAACGTTTCGGCAGGAGCGGCAAACTTGTTTTCCGGCTCGTGCATTTTTAACACGTATTTGTCCGCCACAGCCATGAACAAATCCTGCTTGTGCGGAAAATAATAAACGATGCCCGTTTTTGTCACCCCGCAGGCTTTGGCAAGCGTGATGATGCTTGCTTTCTCGTAGTTCATCCTGACAAATACGCCGAACGCTTTATCTATTACTTCTTCACGGTTAGTTATTATCATACATGTTAGTTTTTAATTGGTTACGAAGATACGGATTTTGTTTTAACCATTTGTACTCCAGTGCTTTTTTTTAGTGCAAGGTGCAAGTATATATTTATATATATAGCTTGCACCTTGCACTAACCCAAAAATATTTATTATCAGATATTTGCGAGTTTCAAAAGAAAGCCGTATCTTTGAACCCGAAAGTTAGGCAGACAAACAGCGGTCAAAGTCGGACAGGCTTAACGGTTGAAAATCGTTACTGTTTCGTTACCTATTTGAAATTTTGAAAGCAAAGTAGCTGAAATATAAGCGGTTAGAGTTATAGGTTCAAAACCCTGTCTCTCCGCTAGAAAGCAGCTTTTTGCTGCTTTCTGTTTTTATGGAGAGTTTTTTCTCTAGTTGGTAATTGTAAGGAGAGGTGCTCGAGTGGTTGAAGAGGCACGCCTGGAAAGCGTGTATACCCCTAAAGGGTATCACGAGTTCGAATCTCGTTCTCTCCGCATCATTTTTTACATTTTAATATTAATGAACGGCTGTTTTGACTTATCAAGGCAGCCGTTTGTTTTATATTGTTTTCGGGAATTCGGTTATTCCAATTCTTCAATAATCTTCTTTACATCTACCGGTTGTAATCGACCATATACCTTCTCGCCGATCATCACTACCGGAGCCAGTCCGCAGGCGCCTACACAACGCAGACAGTCTAATGAGAACTTTCCGTCCGGGGTAGTGTCACCGACTTCGATACCTAATACACGTTTGAACTCTTCCAGCAGTTTTTCTGAACCACGTACATAACAAGCTGTACCCATGCAAACAGAGATGGGATGTTTTCCTTTGGGAGTCATGGTAAAGAAAGTATAGAAAGTGACGACACCATACACTTTCGATACGGGAATTCCAAGTTTGGAAGCGATAATCCGTTGCGTTTCCTCGGGTAGATACCCTTGCAAATGCTGTGCCTCATGCAAAATATTGATAAGTTCGCCCGGTTTGTTTCCATGCTTGTCGCAGATCGTTTTGATTTGCTCTGCCATGTCACAGGCTAGTTTGATATCTGACATAATACTCTTCATTTAAAAGTTAATCAATCGCTTTGTTGAAATAATGCGTATGCAGGAGAGTTTCCGATTTCTCACCTAGCGGTTTGCCGAGATAATCCTCGTATAATGTCTTGATATACGGATTCTCGTGCGATTTGCGCAAAGGTTTGTTGGCGTCTTCACGGTAAAGTGCGTTGGCGCGTGCATAGAGTATTTCCGAGTTGCCGTGATGCAAAGGCTGCCCGCCGCCACCGATACAGCCTCCGGGGCAAGCCATAATTTCGATTACATGATATTCGTTATGTCCGTTCCGTATATCTTCCAGTAGATGACGAGCGTTGCCTAGTCCGTGTGCGATGCCTACTTTTAATTCAAATCCGTTTAGGTTAATGGTAGCACGACGGACGCCATTTAGTCCGCGTACCTGTTCGAAATTTACATTTTTCAAAGGTTCTCCGGTATAGATTTCATAGACAGAACGGAGGGCGGCTTCCATTACACCACCTGTTGTTCCGAAAATGACACCGGCACCTGTCGATTCACCCATCGGGTTGTCGAATGGGCTGTCCAGTACGAGAGGGAACCCGATATTGGCACGTTTAATTAGTCGTGCCAGTTCACGGGTAGAGATAGAATAATCCACATCGGGGATACCGTTCACTTTGAATTCATCACGTGCACATTCGTACTTTTTAGCCAGACAAGGCATGATAGATACGACAACCAGTTTTTCTCTGGGTATGCCCATTTTCTCCGCCCAATAGGATTTGGCAATGGAACCGAACATCTGTTGTGGGGAGCGGGCGGTGGACGGAATGTCCAGCATGTCCGGGAAATGATGTTCGAAGAAGTTGACCCATGCCGGACAGCAGGAAGTCAGGATAGGTAATCGTACGGATTTATCTCCGTTGAGATAACGCGTCAGACGGTTTAGTATTTCCGATCCTTCTTCCATGATGGTGAGGTCGGCGGCAAAGTCAGTATCGAATACATAGTCGAATCCCAGTTCACGCAGTGCATAAACCATTTTTCCGGTTACCAGTGTGCCGGGAGGAAAACCGAATTCTTCACCTAAGGCAGCACGTACGGCAGGGGCTGTTTGCACAATCACCACTTTATCCGGGTTAGCTAAGTCGTCGAGCAGGCGGTTCGTATAATCGCGTTCGGTCAGTGCACCCACCGGACAGACAGCTACGCATTGTCCGCAATAGGTACATTCGCTTTCCGTCATCATCCGGTCAAAGGCAGGGGCTATCGTCGTGTTGAATCCGCGACGGATGGCACCGAGCGCACCGACTGTTTGAACATCGTTGCAGACACTTTCGCAGCGGCGACAGAAAATACATTTATCCATGTTGCGCACGATGGAGGCAGTGATTTCCCGCTTGCGGGGAGAGAGCTCGCCTCCATTGAAAGGCATTTCGCGGATATTAAAGCGTAGCGCTAATGTCTGAAGTTCACAATTGCCACATTTGGGGCAGGTGAGACAGTCGTTGGGATGATCCGACAGGATAAGTTCGGCTACCACTTTGCGTGCGTTCATCACACGTAGCGTACTGGTTTTTACTACCATTCCTTCTGTGCAACGGGTAGCGCAGGCAGGAGCCAGATTGCGGCGTCCTATAACTTCGACCACGCAGATGCGACAGGAAGCAGGATTGTTCTTTATGCAGGTGCCTTTCAGGTCGATGTGACACAAGGTAGGTATGTTGATGCCGATTTTCGTGGCAGCTTCAAGGATGGTACTTCCTTCGGGGACAGTGATGAAATGACCGTCTATCTGGAGAGTAATTTGTTTTTCTTCCATAGTAAATAAGATTTTAGCAGACAAGAATAGCATTGAATTTGCAGCGTGCCATACACATGCCGCATTTGATACATTTATCGGGAGCAATGACATGTGGCTTACGCACCAGCCCGCTGATAGCATCCGCCGGACAGTTTTTGGCGCATAGATGACAACCAATGCAACGTTCCGGACTGATGGTATATGTTAATAGTGATTTACATTGCTTGGAACGACAAGTCTTATCCCGTACGTGTTCCATATATTCATCGTAGAAGTTATCCAATGTGGATAAAACGGGATTCGGAGAGGTTTGTCCCAGTCCGCAGAGGGCCGTATCTTTGATGACTTGTCCCAAAGTGGCAAGTGTGTCCAGGTCTTTTTCTGTGCCTTTTCCTTCTGTAATCTTGTTCAGTAGTTCCAACAGACGTTTGTTTCCAATGCGGCAAGGTGTGCATTTCCCGCAGGACTCTTCCACTGTAAAATCCAGATAAAAGCGGGCTACGGATACCATGCAGTCGTCCTCATCCATGACAATCATCCCTCCTGAACCCATCATGGAACCGGCCGAGAGAAGGTTGTCAAAGTCAATGGGAGTGTCCAGATGTTTTTCTGTCAGACAGCCGCCTGACGGTCCTCCTGTTTGTACAGCTTTGAACTTCTTTCCGCCTTTGATGCCTCCTCCGATTTCGTAGATTACTTCCCGAAGAGTAGTTCCCATCGGCACTTCGATCAGTCCGACATTATTAATCTTTCCGGCAAGAGCAAACACTTTGGTTCCTTTGGAACGTTCTGTGCCAATCGTTGCAAACCAGTCGGCTCCTTTGGTTAGAATAATGGGAATATTGGCAAGCGTTTCCACATTATTTACATTGGTTGGTTTTCCCAGATAACCGGATTCGGCAGGGAAGGGAGGTTTCAGAGTCGGCTCTCCCCGTTTTCCTTCCATCGAATGAATAAGGGCAGTTTCTTCTCCGCAGACAAAAGCTCCGGCTCCGTATCGTATTTCTATGTCGAAACTGAAATCTGTTCCTAAGATATGATCTCCCAGTAATCCGTATTCGCGCGCCTGATTGATAGCTGTTTTCAGTCGGTTGATAGCTAACGGATATTCGGCACGGATATATACTAATCCTTTGGTGGACCCGATGGAATAACCGCAGACACACATCGCTTCTACAATCGAATGTGGGTCGCCCTCCATAATGGAACGGTCCATGAATGCACCGGGATCTCCTTCGTCGGCGTTACAAACCACGTATTTGACATCTGACTGTTGCTTGTTGGCAAATTCCCATTTCAGTCCCGTCGGGAAACCGCCACCACCACGTCCGCGAAGTCCCGAACGTTTGATAATATCAATAACGTCCGTCGGCTGTTTGTTAAGCAGGCAATCGGCCAATGCAAAGTATCCTTCACGGGCGATATACTCTTCAATATTTTCGGGATCGATAAAACCACAGTTACGCAATGCGATGCGGAGTTGTTTCCGGTAGAAATCCATGTGCTTGGAGTCGCTGACGGTATGTTCCGTTTTGGGATCTACATACAGCAACCGTTCGATTCTTCGTCCTCCGATGATATGCTCGTTGATGATTTCTTCCGCATCTTCGGGAGTGACTTGGGTGTAAAAGGTATTATCGGGGATAATTTTCACGATAGGACCTTTTTCACAGAAGCCGAAACAGCCTACGGTGATGACTTCTACTTTATCGGTGATTTCGTTCTTTTTGATGGCTTTTAGAAGATTGTCTGTAATACCCTGGCTGGAAGATGCCTTACAGCCTGTACCACCGCAGATCAGAATCTGAAGATGTTGCGCACCGGATGCCAGTCCGTAACACTTTTCAGTCACCTTTTCATTACTTTCTTCGCGCAATGAAAGATTGTGCTCTGCTCTCTTCCTGATTGTTGCCAAATCATGGATAGATAAAATTTTCATAAGTATCAGAATTGTTAGTCGGTTTTTTGCAAATATAATTCTTTGTTTGAAATAACAGCGTAGTCTCGTACAAATAAAATTGTTCTTTGACGGAGGATTTAGGTAAATAAATCTCTATCTTCGTATTTAATAGGTATCAAACCTAAAAAATATAACTGAAGTATGAGACGAATTTTACTTGGACTATGTTTTCTATCTTTTCTGAACAGCGCATCCGGACAAGAGATTCCTTTGCCGGAAAAGATGCCGCAGACACATCCGCGGGTACTGACTACTCCGGCGGGAAAGCAGGAAACATGGAAGCTGATTAAAAAAGAAGAATGGGCGAAAGATGTTTTCAATAAATTGAAGGAACGGACGGAAGTATATACGAACCTGACGGATGCTCAACCGGCGTGGTTGCTGTCTCGTTTGGCAATGTACTGGAAGTCTCATGCCACGGAAGTATATGTGAAAGGTGAAACGTTCGACCATGCAGGTGGTGAAAGAGCTCCTTATCCCACTGTGCGCTACACGGGAACCCGTGGCACAGCTGCCACCCACGGTCGTCCCAAATTGGCGGATGTCGTTCCTTATGATGATGAGGACGGGAATGTCACTTTCTGCAATAATGCACTTCCTGACCGTCCTATGGAAAGTGTACACCCATCCAAAACAGGCCGGAATATTGAAAGCCTGAACTGCGAAATCCTGGGAATTGCCCGTGATGCCGCTTTCCTTTATTGGATGACGGATGAAGAGAAATTCGCTAAACTTGCCGCAGGGGTCTTTGATACATATATGACAGGCATTTATTATAGAAACGTGCCCATCGACCTGAATCACGGCCATCAGCAAACATTGGTAGGATTGACTTCTTTCGAAGTCATCCATGAAGACGCACTCCATATCGCTGTCCCTTTATATGATTTTCTATATAATTACCTAAAGGCCAATTACCCGGATAAAATGGAAATCTACGCCGGAGCTTTTAAGAAATGGGCGGATAATATCATTGCGAACGGTGTACCTCATAACAACTGGAATTTGCTACAGGCACGGTTTATTATGAATGTCGGATTGGTATTGGAAGACAATAAAGAATATGCCGACGGAAAAGGACGTGAATATTATATCGACTATGTGATGAACCGTTCCAGCATCCGCCAGTGGAGTCTGACGCGATTGGCAGATTATGGTTTCGATATAAATACGGGAATTTGGGCAGAATGTCCGGGATATAGCAGTGTGGTAATCAATGATTATGCCAATTTCGTGAATCAGTTTGATACGAATCTGCAATATGATTTGGTGAAAGCAATGCCTGTATTGTCGAAAGCGGTAGCAACCACTCCCCAATATCTGTTTCCCAACCGTATGATTTGTGGCTTTGGAGATACGCATCCGGGATATTTGAGTACGAATTTCTTTATCCGTATGATACAGAATGCACAGGCGAACGGGAAGAAAGAACAGGAAAACTATTTCACGGCTTTATTGAAATGCCTGAACCCGGATTTGGGAAATGATAAAACAGAAAAGAAGAATGTGCGTGTATCTGTCAATTCTTTCTTTGAAGATAAACCGCTGACGCTAAATCCCAAAGTGCAGCCGGGAAAGATAGAAGATTATGTTTCTCCTTTGTTTTATGCTCCCAATGTGTCATGGCTGGTACAGCGTAACGGTATGCATCCGCGCAACAGTTTGATGATTTCGTTGAATGGCAGTGAAGGGAACCACATGCATGCTAACGGCATTTCGATGGAACTTTATGGAAAAGGATACGTATTGGGTCCGGATGCAGGTATCGGGCTTTTCCTGTATAGCGGACTGGATTATGCGGAATATTATTCTCAATTCCCCAGTCATAATACAGTTTGTGTGGATGGAATATCGAGCTATCCGGTGATGAAAAGTAACCATTCTTTTGATTTGCTTTCCTGTTTCCCGGCATCAGCGGAACCGGGCAAAGCATTTACGTCCGTTACTTACAGTAACCTTTATTTTCGTGAACCGGAAAGCAGGGCGGATCAGACCCGTATGATGAGTATTGTCACTACTGGGGCGGAGACGGGGTATTATGTCGATGTATTCCGCAGCCGGAAAGAGAAAGGAGGCGATAAGATGCACGATTACTTCTATCACAACCTTGGGCAGACTTTGACATTGACGGCAGCAGATGGCAGCGACCTGAATCTCCAGCCTACGGAAGAACTCGCCTTTGCAGGCGCACATCTTTACGCTTATTCCTATTTATATGATAAGAAAGTGGCTGCGACCAATAAGGATGTCAAGGCAACTTTCACCATAGATATGAAAGATAAGGACGGCGATGATATATACATGAATCTTTGGATGAAAGGCGAACCGGATCGTGAAGTCTTTACGGCTTTGGCGCCAATGACCGAAGGGCTAAGCCGTACACCGAATATGCCCTATAATATAAAGGAGCAGCCGACGCTGACATTTGTTGCCCGTCAGCATGGAGAAGCTTGGAATCGTCCTTTTGTCTCGATATATGAACCGAGTACGAAAAAGGAACCGTCTGCTATTCAGTCTGTTTCTTATTTTGATGCAGAAGGAGCAGGTTTGGAAGATTTTGCCGGAATCTGTGTGAAAAGCAAAAACGGACGTATAGATCATATCTTCTCTCTATCTGATGCTGCACAAACCGCTACTTATCAAGGAATGAAAGTGAAAGCGGATTATGCTGTTATCAGCAATGAATATGCAGGAAACCGGACGTTGTTTTTAGGGAATGGAACCCAATTGGTTGCACCCGGGGTAATGATTCAGACCGACAATGCCGCTAATGTATTGCTCGAAAAGAAAGAAGGGAAATGGTATATTATTTCTTCTGCTCCCTGTACGGTTGTTATCGGCGATAAGAAGATAAAATCCGATGCTTCGTCGGAGCCTATGTTGTTGCGTATCTGATGTTTCATTGGTAATAAAGAAAAATTGTATATCTTATCCGTAGTATGGTATATTATGGCCTAAGATGGAAATTGTTGCAATAAAAAACAAAAAAAGCGTGTTTAAACGTTTTTAATACTATATTTTTTCTAATTTTGTGGCTTTCTGTCCAAGTAGTATATAAAATGGACAGTAAGCCCTTTTTTTGTGGGTAAATATTTAGTGGTAAATATTTAGTGGGAAATAAATGATGGTATATGTGATGAGAAATGGTCGCAGGGTAATAGCTGCGTTATCATTTCTGTTATTATGTTGTGGTGTACATGTGCACGCACAACGGGTGGCTGTAAAGACAAATGCATTGGGTTGGCTGACCGCCAGTCCGAATGTAGAAGCAGAATTTGTATTGGGTAGTCATGTCTCCTTAAACATGGGGATTGCTGCGAACCCAATCAGTACAGACAACTTTAAAACGACTTTCACGCATTTTCAGCCTGAAGTTCGTTACTGGCTAAATCGTCCGATGGTGAGTCATTTTCTTGGAATCACCGCTTTCGTGAATAATTTTGATATGATGGTAAAAGATGTGCATCACAAAGGCGATGCATACGCCGCCGGTTTGACCTATGGATACGCATGGGTGCTGGGCGATCATTGGAACATCGAAGCAACTGCCGGAGTGGGTGTGTTGCGCTACCGTCAGTTTAAGTATGATAAGGGTACTCCGAAACCGGGTGCGGTCAACGATAGTAAGACCACCATTGCACCTGTCAAACTGGGGGTATCCTTTGTTTATATTATTCGATAACGAACATTAGCTAGTCAGAAAAGAGAATGAAAATCAATTTGAAACGTGATAGATTAACAGGTATACTTCTCGTGGCGATGATGTTCGTCGGTATGAATGTATCCGCCCAACGGATCCGCGTGCAGGGGCATATCACAAACCCGCAGGGAAAAAGTGTTCCGAATGTAAATGTGTTGAATCCGGTCAATGACGAACGTATAGAAATGTCCGACGAGGATGGTCGTTACAGTGTCTTGGTTGAGAAAAACGGCTCGTTGAAGTTTACATGTGTCGGTTATGAGGACAAAACAGTGAAGGTGGCAGGAAAGCAGATTTTGAATGTAGTATTGAAAGATGCCGTCATCGAACTGGACGAAGTTACGATTACTTCCAAAGTGAAGGACAAAGTGATTCCGGAACCTACGGACATCGAAATCAAAGGTAATTATTTTCATCTGAAAACCCGTGTCCCGGTGCCTAAGGAGATGTTTAACTCACATCGTCGCTTGGTATTGCAGCCTTCCATTTATGATGTGACACTGAAAAAGCGTCTGTTGATGCGTCCTGTTGTATTCGACGGGGATACTTATAATACAACGCAAAATCGAATGTACGATTATGATATGGATAAAGATCCTTTGCACGATTACATCCGTGTGAAAACTACTTCTTCACGCAAGGGGGATATTATTGCTTACCATGATTCTATCTATATAGAATATCTGCAACATGACTACCGTGCAGATGTGCATCTGGCGATGGAAAATTACCGGAATATCATTTATCGTGACTCTTTCTCCATTGCACGCGGAACGGTCAACCCGCTTCGTTTCTTGGAGTATAAATTCTCCGCTTTCAGTCTGACGGACGAGAAATATCTTCCGAAACCCGTGATGCAGTTGCGGGATACGAAAGGTGAGGTAAACTTAACCTTCCTGGTAGGTAAAGCCGACCTGGATGATAAGAATCCACAAAATCAGGTGGAACTGAACCGATTGAATCAGGAATTGCGTGGTATTGAGACGAACCCGGATGCCTCTTTGAAGAGTTTTCATATTACGGGGGTGGCTTCGCCGGACGGTTCTTACGCGACGAATCTTCGTCTGGCAAAATTGCGTACGGATAAAGCCCTGGAACGTATACTGGCACAACTGGACCCGGAAACACGTAAACTGTTGGAGGTGAAATCGGATGCATCGGTTGCCTCTTGGAAGGAGGTAGCTGAATTGCTGAAAAAAAACTCCAAGCCGGAACTGGCTAAAGAAGTAGAGGACTTAATCAAACAATATGCAGCTACTCCTTACCGGTTGAATGGGGTCTTGAAATCGAAACCTTTCTACAAGGAACTTGCGGCTACTTATCTGCCTAAATTGAGAAAGGTGCAATATACGTATGGTTATTCAATCTTCCGTTCTTTGACGGACGACGAGATTAGAGAACTTTACAGAAAGAATCCGAAGGAACTGACCCGTTTCGAATATTACCGTATGATTACGACAGCAAAAACTCCCGACGAAAGGGAAAAGTATTGTAGGGAAGCTCTTGAACTTTATGATAACTTTACGTATGCAGCCAATGAACTGGCAGTGGCAACGATACAGAAAGATACTCCGGATTCACGTATTCTCGAACCGTTTGTCAGTAAATCGGCACCGGCGGAGTTATTGTCCAATCAGGCTATTGCCTTGCTGCATGAAGGGAAATATACAAAAGCAGATTCAGTCTTGACCTTGGTTCCCGAAGAAGCGGTTTCTGAAGATTTGCAGGCCATTGTTCAGGCATTGGCCGGTTATTATAATGATGCTTTCGAAAAGGTGGCGGCTACCAGCCCTTTCAATGAGGTGGTGATGCTGCTGGCAATGAAGAAGAATCAGGAAGCATGGGATAAGATTTCTACCATGGATGTAGAGACCGCCCGCGAATATTATATAAAAGCGATTGCCGCCAACCGCCTGGAGAAAATAGGTGATGCGATTATGAGCATTGAGAAGGCCCTTGAACTTGATCCTTCCTTATTGGAAGTAGCGAAGGTGGACGGTGATATTATTGACTTGCTGCCGGAAGAGCAGAAAATTAAATAATGATATATACAACAAGAGTAAACGATGAATATCTTCAGAATCAACAATAAATATGTAGCAGTGGCAATCTTCCTGATGCTTGCTGTTACCTTACAGGCACAGGATTATGGTGCATTGCAATATATGTTACAGAAACGGCCTGCAAATGAAAAGTTCGAGAGCAATAAATTCAATGAACATCTCTTTTTCTCTGCCGGAATAGGGCCATACAGCTTGTTAACAAGTGGAGATAGTCAGGATGGAATGGGAATGACCGCCCATCTCTTTATGGGAAAGTGGATTACTCCGGTTCATGGACTTCGGATAGGGGTGAATTTAGGTTATCTGCCGTCGAGTATCTACGATTCTAAAATAAAAATGGGTGGCGGCAGCCTGGACTATCTGTTGAATATGTCCTCCCTGGCATACGGATACAATGCAAACCGTTGTTTTGAGTTAGTAGGGATTGCAGGTATAGAAGCCGGTTATTCTAAGGTGGGCGACAATAGCGATCGTTCCGAAAAGTATCCGGATTTGAAAGGCGGCGGTCAGCTTTATTACGGCGCTCATCTCGGTTTACAGGGAAATGTACGTCTTTCTTCTACATTGGATTTGTTTGTAGAACCGCGGATCGGATGGTATAATGACGGTTTTGCGTATACGGAAAGTTGGAGAAACTATAAAATGGCTGGTTCGGTTCTGGTAGGTCTGACCTATATGCCTGCTGCTCCGATGGGAACTAAGATTCATTTCGATGATTTCGATAAAAGTTCCTTCCTGAATCATATGTTTATCTCTTTATCCGGTGGTATCAGTACACTGAAAGTTCCGGGAATCAAGAATACGATTAAAGGATTAGGTCCCCAGTTCTCTGCCGGAATCGGTAAATGGTTCAGTCCTTCTTCCGGTCTGCGTTTGTCCGGGACGGTTGGACTTTCAGACACCCCTTCGGGCAGTGCAAGCGGCTACTTTAAACATGTCGATCTGCATGCGGACTATCTGTTGAATATCAATAATGTTCTTTGGGGATATGATGAAGACAGAATATTTAGTCTGATCGGTATTGCCGGAGTTAACCTGGCAGGTACGAAAGGAGTGGATAAAACCGCCAAGTATGCTCCGGGAATAGGAGTCGGTGTGCAAGGAAGTTTCCGTATCAACTGTTCTGTGGATTTATTTATAGAACCTCGCCTCAATGTGTATAATAAGAGATATGCAGGAGGTCGCGGAGTAGGTGGCAATACGGATCAGCTCGGAGAGTTGAATTTTGGTTTGACTTATCATACGATTGACCGTGCGGCACGTCCGAAGAACGGATTCTCAAGCAATCACATCGCAGACAATCTGTTTATGACTTCGGGAATCGGTGTGCAAATGTTCCTGAATAAGACGAATCTTGAAAACCTTGGTTCTTTAGGTCCGCAGGCTTCTGTCTCTATCGGTAAGTGGTTGAGCCCTTATTCCGGTTTGCGCCTGGTGGGTACGGGTGGATTCTTTACGAACTATGTAGTTCCGGGAAGTGTTAAAGCGGGCAAACTTAGACATGCCAGCGTCAGTGGTGGTCTTGATTACTTGTGGAACATAACGTCTACCATGAGTGGATATAATCCCGATCGTATCTTTGATTTAATAGGTTCGGTAGGTGTCAACCTTGCTTATACTTCCAAATCAGACCATAAGTTCCAACCGGGTATTAATGCAGGCATACAGGGATTATGGCATGTGAATGATTTTCTCGGTTTGTACATTGAACCGCAGATTCGCTTGTATGGAGATAAATTCATTGAAGGTAATCTGGGCTTTATGCAGAAAGACGTAATGGTAGGAGTCAATGCAGGTTTCCACTATCGCTTTGTTCCTTATTCAAAAGCAGCCAATCGCAGCGTGTTTGGTCAGGATGACAAGCGTTACTTCATCTCCGGTGCACTTGGATTGGGTAGCTTGCTCGTAGCCAACAAAGATTTGGTGAAGAATGCAGGTGTAGAAGCAAAAGGAAGCATAGGTAAATGGTACACTCCGTTATCTGCATGGCGGGTAAATGGAACAATTATGTACAAGGCCAAAACGTCGTCGAAGATGAATCTTCATTATGCCGGTTTGGGTATGGATTATATGATGAGTCTGGCCACATTGGCAAAAGGATACAGCCCCGACCATGTGATAGATGTTGTTCCTTTTGTGGGAGTTACGGCCGGACTGGTACGCCGTTACGGTAAGTTCCGAGCAGTGCCGGGACTGGATGCCGGTGTGCAGGTAAAGCTGAAAGTGGCTTCTTCTTTGTATCTGTATGCCGAACCTAAAGTCGGTATCCGTACCGATACATACGATGGCTCCGAACAGGGAAGACCTGACCGCGTAGCTTCCATGGTAGGTGGATTATTGTACAGATTCAAGATGCCTACTTTCCAATAAGAAGAAAAATAAGAAATCGAATAAAAAGGGTTGCGCAATACCGGATTAGTGATTGTGCAACCCTTTTTGTATTCCATTTCCAAGAAATTACGGTTACATAAACGTTACATTAATATTACTTCCATTTCTACCTGATAATGAATAAAATGAATCTTTAGAATTCATTTTCTCCCTTGCTATTCTCCTCTACTTTTGCTCCAGAAATTAAAACGAAAACGTATGAAAACGATTACTGAAGCAATATCGAAACAAAGTTCAAACAGAAGATTAGCCGATTTCCTCTTTATTCTATGGGCAGGTGGAGCAGCCCTTCTTTCTTACTCACTGGTTTATACATTGCGCAAACCTTTCACAGCTGCTACTTTTGACGGGATAGAAGCATTCGGCTTTGATTATAAAGTACTGGTTACTATCATTCAGATAGCAGGTTATCTGATAGCCAAGTTTATAGGTATCAAGTTGATTTCCGAATTGAAGAGAGAGAATCGCCTGAAGTTTATACTCGTTTCCATTGCCGTAGCGGAATTGTCATTGGTTGCGTTCGGAGCACTTCCCACTCCTTATAATATGTTTGCCATGTTCTTCAATGGATTGTCATTGGGCTGTATGTGGGGAGTTATTTTCAGTTTTATCGAAGGTCGCCGCACTACGGATATTTTGGCCAGTCTTTTAGGAATCAGTATTGTTATCAGTTCGGGAACGGCAAAATCCATCGGATTGTTCGTTATGAATACATTGAACGTCAGCGAATTTTGGATGCCGGCACTTATCGGTGCTTTTGCACTTCCTTTATTGGCTCTTTTGGGATATAGCTTAACCCGTTTGCCACAACCTACGGCACAAGATATAGAACAAAAAAGTAGTCGTGTAACTCTGAATGGCAAGCAACGGAAAGAACTGTTCATCGACTTTATGCCATTTCTTGTATTATTGTTTGTAGCTAACCTAATGTTGGTAGTGCTTAGAGATATTAAGGAAGATTTCCTGGTGAAGATTATTGATATGAACGGACAGTCCTCATGGATGTTTGCGCAGGTAGATACAGTCGTTACATTAATAATTCTGGCGTTATTCGGAGCGATGGTCTTTGTGAAAAGTAACATAAAAGTTTTGGTTGCCCTGCTGGGATTGGTCGTACTTGGGACAGCCACCATGAGTTTTATATCTTTCAATTATGATTCTCTGCAATTGGATGCAATCACCTGGCTGTTTGTCCAAAGTCTCTGTCTGTATATTGCCTACCTCTGTTTTCAAAGCATTTTTTTCGACCGCTTCATCGCTTGTTTCAAGATAAAAGGAAATGTCGGTTTCTTCATTGTGACCATTGATTTTATCGGATATACGGGAACTGTACTTGTCTTGATGTTCAAAGAATTTGCCCATGCAGACATAAACTGGTTGGAATTTTATAATATATTATCCGGTTACGTAGGACTGATCTGTACGGTTGCTTTCACCTGCTCCATGATTTACCTGATACAGCGCTATAAAAAAGAGAAACAACTGAAGAAAGCGAAAGAAGCCGAAATGAGCAACGGGATAAAATTTACGGGAGAAGGTATGGAGCCAACTACTTTTTCACAAATTTGATAAAAGGTGGACGATGAAAATAATAGGACTATATTTGAAATTCTCCTTCCTTCTATCTCTAATACTAACGACTTCCCGGATAACGGCACAGAATCTACCCGATGGCATACAATATAAAATCACCGGGCGTCTATTAATGGATGGAGGAGTGTATCTGAAGAATCCGAATAACTTTGGCAACGGCACGGAATTTAATGACCTTCGCATCGGTGTAAAAGCTACCTATCAGAACTGGGGAATGAAACTGGAAATGGGATATGCCGGAAACAAAGTAGCCATCAAAGATGCTTTTGCCACCTATTCCTATAAGAATAGTTCCATTCAGATAGGACAATTCTATGAGCCATTCAGTCTCGATATGATTTGTAGTACATTTGATCTTCGCTTCAACCAATCTCCGGGAGCTGTGCTGGCATTGACAAATAGCCGACGTATGGGAGTAGCCTATTCCTATCGTACCCAATATTACTATCTGTGTGGCGGATTCTTTACCGATAATGATTTGAGCAACCTGAAAAACGCATCGCAAGGATATGCCATTGACGGACGTTTGGTTTACCGTCCACTTTATGAGCAAGCGAAACTGATACATATAGGATTAGCAGCTATCCATCGTACACCGGACGGCACGCTTCCCGAAGATGAGAACAGGAATACGTTTACTTATAAATCTCCGGGCGTGAGCACGATTGATAATCGTACATTAATACAAGCAGATGTAGATCATGCAGCATCCCAATTTAAAATAGGAACCGAACTGCTAATTTACTATCATAAATTCTTTCTTCAGAGTGAATACATCCGCGCCCATGTAAAACGGGAAAAGGGTTTTGAGAACTATACGGCACAAGGAGCTTATCTGCAATGTTCCTGGCTATTGTTGGGACAGAATTATCTGTATGACGAAGAAGTAGCCTGTCCCGGAAGACCGGAAGGAAAAGCACTCGAACTATGTGCCCGTTTCAATTATCTCTCTCTGAATGATGCCGGAATAAAAGGCGGAACACAGAAAGACCTCTCCTTCGGATTGAATTACTATATCAATAAACACATTGCTGTCAAATTGAATTATAGCTACTTCATCCCCGGCTCGCATATCAAAGAGATCGAAAGCACAAACTTTAGTGTAGTACAGGGACGTTTTCAATTCATATTCTAGTACTTGGCAGTTCCGTTCGAATAAAGCTATAATAAAGAATAGGAAGGTGTATTGTATACTAGTTTTACTAAATGTTTCAAAGACATATCGAGAGCACTGCCGACTCAATATGCAGAACCGTATGTAAAAAGTAAAAAATAAGAAGACTGAAAAAACTGGAATGTTCTAGGTAAATCTCCTTTATTGTTCGTAATAGACAATAAAGGAGATTTTTTGCATTGGTTATTTTTTCTATAGTTTCTGTTACCAGTTTGCCAACCTGGGTGGAATAGAAAGTATAGTTTTAGAAAGAACTTCAATAAACAGAATAATTAAAATATAACATAGTTTAGTGATATGAATATAGTAGGAGTTTTATCAGGTAAAAGAAAATGTTTGTTAGCAATAGCTATTGCATTTTCGACATTCGGGAATGCCCAATTAGTAATCTATCCGGAAGGATTGAACACTGGTATGCCACATAATGATGATTATACAGTCAAAGTACGTGAAGCAGGTGGTGAATGGAAAGATGTATTCGAATATGAAGTCCAAGTAGATATGGATCGGGTACAATCTGCTTCAATGGTACAGTTTGATATAGGCAGTCCCGTAGAAGTGATGGTGAAAAAGAACAATGGCACCATTCAGGATGTGAAAATCCGTCCGTTAGCAATAGGTATACAACATACGGTAAACCACAATGCTATCTTTTTTACACTCACTAGACCTCAATGCCTGTCGATTGAGTTTAACGGTGATCGTTTGCATAATCTTCATTTGTTTGCTAATCCTTTGGAAACAGAAACTTATACTGAAAGCAGTGACAAAGTAATGTATTTCGGACCGGGTGTCCATCGTCCGAAAGATTTGCCGAATACACAGATACAGATTCCTTCCAATACTACTGTTTATTTAGCTCCCGGAGCTGTTGTAAAAGCTAAATTATTGATTGACAAAGCTGAAAATGTACGCATTGTCGGGCGTGGTATTCTCGACCATCCGATCCGTGGAATAGAAGTTACTCATTCTAAAAATATATGGATTGACGGTATTACAGTTATAAATCCAGATCACTATACAGTATTTGGTGGTGAGTCTACAGGGTTGACCATCAATAATTTAAAGTCTTTTAGTTGTAAAGGATGGAGTGATGGCATAGATCTGATGTGTTGCAGTGACGTATTAATAGACAATGTTTTTATGCGGAACAGTGATGATTGTATTGCCATCTATGCCCATCGCTGGAACTATTACGGAGGAAGTCGTAACGTGACTTTACAGAATTCAATCCTTTGGGCGGATATTGCTCATCCGATCAACATTGGAGGACACGGTAACCCGGACGATAAGGTTGGAGAGATTCTTGAGAATATAACTGTCCGTAATGTCGATATTCTGGAACATGATGAAGATGATCTTCTTTATCAGGGCTGTATGGCAGTGGATTGCGGTGATAAAAACTTGGTACGCAAAGTATTATTTGAGGATATCCGTGTAGAGAATATCCAGGAGGGAAGATTGTTTCATATTAATGTTCGTTTCAATTCAAAGTATGATAAGCAACCCGGCCGGGGAATTGAAGATATTATTTTTCGGAATATCATTTATAATGGAGTAGGGGAGAATCCATCTCTATTGAAAGGGTTTGATAAAGAACGTTCCGTCAAGAATATCATCTTCGATAATGTGATTATCAACGGCATGAAGATGAAAAATATAGATGATTTTATCACGAATGAATACATAAAGAATATCACAGTCAAATAGCATAATCTGGTATATGAAGTATGAATGGAAAAATCTCTTTGTATTAGGTGCAAACTTCTTTTCTTCTAATATCAAACTTTCTTTAGGTTAAACATAAACTATAAATGCAAGTTTCATTTATATAATTAGAACTTGCAATTATATAAATGAAACTTTCGTTTTTATAATCAAAGCTTGCAATTATAGATTTCTATTAGATAAGAGTAACTTTAGTATTAGAAGGAAAGAACTTTGCAATAGGAAGATAATAACTTATCTATTAATAGATGAGAGCAAAGCTGCACTGGAATCAGAATTAAGGAGTCTGGAAGAGAACCATGAGTATAAATACAAGAGTTTTATTCCCGGGTTTATGCTAATCAAAGTAAATGTTTCATTCACTTTGAACTCCTTTTTATTACTAAATACTATCTTTGCTTATCACTTGTATAAAAAACGAATCGCACTATGATTAACAAAATTATATGGATTATTGGGATTGTATGGATTGGGAATATTCAAAATGGAGTGCAAGCGCAACGACGTAACTTTATCCATCCCGGAATCACCTATACCCAAGGTGATTTAGACCGGATGAAAGCTATGGTCAAGGCGAAACATGAGCCTTATTATTCTACTTTTCTGAAATTAAAGGAATCTCCCTATTCTTCACTCAATACGCAAGTTATCAATCGGGGAAAACAAATCAGAGAAGGACGTTTTAATGCTACTATCGGAGTAGATGGCAGGCGGGCACATGACTTAGCATTGCTTTGGCATCTGACGGGCGATGAGGCTTATGCCCGTAAAGCGGTCGAATATCTGAATGCTAATTCTTATTATACCAATACAAGTAGTCGTGGAACAGGACCATTAGATAACGGAAAGATTTACCTTTTAATTGATGCCGCCGAATTAATGCGTGATTATTCCGGTTGGAAAGTAGAAGACCAGCAACGTTTTAAAAATATGTTGGTCTATCCTGGATATAGCAATACGGAAGATTTCTCTTCCAAATATGCAAATTACTGGGATGATTCAAAGAACGGAGTTACATTCTATTGGAATATTTTTAATTTCGATGCCGCAAGGTTTGGTAATCAAGGACTTTTCGCTGCTCGTGGAATGATGGCAATGGGTATTTACTTAGATAACGAAGTAATGTATGACCGTGCTTACCGTTATTTATTGGGAATGAAGCATCGACCGGATGATTTACCTTATCCTTCAGGACCGACGGTCACTAGCAAAGAACCGATTAAGAAATCACCAACCATGCTTGATTATAAATTGGAAGGAAGAGAAAACAAGATTTCAGATTATGGATACGATGAACAGCTACAGTATTATATCTATCCAAACGGTCAATGTCAGGAGTCGAGTCGCGACCAGGGACATGTATTGGCAGGTATCCACAATTATGTAGCTATCGCAGAAATGGCATGGAATCAGGGAGATTCTTTGTATAATTGTCTCAATAACCGTTTGCTTCTTGGTTTGGAATGGAACTATCGTTATAACCTCTCTAAAGTCCAGACCTATGAAGAGCAAAAAGAGCCTTGGGAACCGACAAGTTATAGTAAGAATTCAAATGAAGTTACCTTTGAGAACGGAAAATTTCTCCAGATAAAAAGCCGTAGTGGACGTTGGGAATCCGTAGCCGTATCTCCTCACGGACGTGGAGACGTAGCAGGTAGTGGCGGAACTCGTGAAATGGCATTGGCGCATTATGCAGTACGTGCTGGATTGCCGGAGAACAACTATACCTGGTTGAAACGTTACCGTGATTATATGATAGAACATCACGGTTGCGAAAACTGGGGGATAGCACCCAACTGGTTTTATGAATGGACTGGCTGGGGAACATTGACCAAGCGATTGACTCCCTGGATGGCAGGCGATCCCGTTTCTTTCTCTACGGGAAAGCGTGTATCAGGAATTCATTTGCTACCTTGTGAAATATCGGCTGCCGATTACGATTATTATTGTCTTGCGGAAGATCCCGAAGGGCATACCTATCACAATGTAGGAAAGAAACGTGGCAACGAATACAGACCTGACGGAGCAGTAGAGCTACGAAAAGAAGAAGATAATTACGTCGTTACCCAAATAGAAGATGGAGAATGGATGAATTATACTGTAAGTATTCCTACCGATGGAGATTATACCGTTTATCTTGTTTATCAATCAAAAGGAAATTCTTTATTGTCCGTAGCCTCTGATTCAGAAGTAAAGACAGAACCCATGCAATTACCCAGTTCTATACAATGGACGGAAAGAGAAATAGGAAAACTCACTCTTCCCGCAGGAGCTTGTGTACTTCGTTTACAGATAGAGCAAGCCGGAGATAAACTCGAAATTCAGAAAATAATAGTAAAGCAGGATAAGGGGATTTGATTCTTCGTTCGTACTTAATAATAGTACTACAAAAAAAGATGGCCATGAAAATTCGAATATGTTTGTTAATCATACTAATGGGATTATTGTATCCGGGTTATATTAGCTCGCAAGAATCCCCTTATGTATTCCGCCAGATTGGAGTTGTCGAAGGATTACCGGATAACTATGTAAAAAGCGTTTTCCCCATTCCCGACGGACGTATCGGTGTGCGAAGTACTGTGTTATTAAGCCTGTATGACGGTGCGAACTATTCAAATTTCCCTTTCAATATTCATGGCGAATATTCGATAGCATATAACCATATTATTCCCGAACAATATATTGATGCCGACAAACGTTTGTGGATGAAAGAACGCAAGAGCCTACGCGTCTTCGATTTGACTACCGAACAGTACATCTATAACGTAGATTCTTTATTTCAACAATTCGGCTTAAAGGATAAAGTGGCGGACCTGATTATTGATTCAGAGAAACATTGTTGGTTTCTGACGCCGGGTTCCTCTGTCTATATGTACGATGCAGAGACAAAATCAATCGAACAGGTTTGTAGGAATGATGAGTTTATGGAATACTATGGAGGATTACTCGGAGTAGAAAGTCATGGAAAATACAGTTGGATGGTTCATCAGAAAGGGGCTATCCGTTGCTACGATTTAGAAAAGAAACGTTTCGTGCATCAACTTGATTTCCTGAAAGACCAACTGAAACCGGATGACCGTGTGGTTTTGAAGATACTCGATAATGGTGACTTTTGGTTGATGTGGGATCGTGGAGTAGGCTATTATGATGTCTATAATAAAAAATGGAACCAAATTTCAGGTATCCAACTCGGACACTATTCATGGTTTACTTCTATGGATGTGGATAAAGGTGGAAATGCATGGGTAGGAACCGTTATTGATGGATTCTATGTCATTGATATGCACAATTTCTCTGTAACCCGGACACTGGATATTCCTTTATTATTAGGTAATACAGTACGAAACGGTATTCAAAGCATCTATTGCGACCGGGAAAATAATTCCGTTTGGATAGGACTTTATAATCAGGGAATGTGTTATTATCATCCCAGCATGAATAAAATAGTGCTGTACAATAAGAAGATGATAAATGGCGACTGGAAAGGAGAGGAAATCCGTTGTATGCTCGAAACATCTAGAGGAGAAATTCTGATGGGTACTACGCAGGGTGTCTATCGCTATGAACCGGAGACTAAAAGCATGAACAGATTCTATCATGAATTCAGTCAGAAGAATTGCCGTGTACTTTATGAGGACAGCAAGAAGCGTGTTTGGGTCGGAACATACCACGATGGGCTCTACTGCATAGATCATGGAAAGGTACAATCTTACGATTATCCCGATACGGATTATCAGAATGAATTGGATTTCAGTAATATCCGTGTCATGGTCGAAGATTCTTCCGGTCGATTGTGGGTAAGTATATATGGTGGTGTAGGATTATTCAATCCTGAAAACGGGCAAATAAACTTATTGTCCGAACAGTTTCCCGAACTCAAAAAATATAAAGTAGCGAATGCATTGGCCATAGATAATCGATCCCGGTTGGTCGTAGGCAGTGATAATGGACTCTACATTTACGATCCTGCAACGAATAAAATATGGATACCGGAGGAAGACGGGCAGGCTAATTCTATTTTCAATCAGGGAAGTATCAAGTATAATCAGATCCTCAAAGACCATGAGGGAACTTTATGGTTTGCTACACAATATGGCTTGAGCGTTTTGACTTACAATGGGCAAAGCTACACATTAGGGAAAGAAGAAGGTCTGTCTAAAGCTATCCTGAACGTAGTGGAAGATAAGAACCATGATATATGGATTTCGACAGTCACTTCTATTTATAAGATAAAAGTAGACAGAAGAGCAGATAAATACAGTTTTCATGTAATCAGCTGTCTGTCGGAAGATGAAATCCGTCAGGATGATTTATATAGTTTCCCTTCGTTAATGACCAGGGACAATCAGCTTTTCCTGGGGCTGATGAACGGCTTTATCGCTTTCTCACCAGAAAACATGATAGATAATCAGTGCCTCAATCGTCCTCTGTTTACTTCATTCCGCTTGTTTAATGTTCCGGTTGTTTCGGGCGAAGCATATAACGGACGTGTCTTATTTGATAAAGCATTAAGTTATTCGGACGAAGTACAATTAAAATATGATGAGAACTATATCACACTTGAGTTTTCTGGTCTGAACTTCCCTAATCCTTCTCAAACCTCTTTCCGTTACCAACTGGAAGGATTTGACAAAGAATGGACGGAAACCCTTTTTGAGAATGGACAAGGACGTGTGGTCTATAATAATCTCCCTTCGGGCGAATACATTTTCCGTGTGTCCGCTGCCGGAAACGACCGGATATGGGGACCGGAGTCTGCATTCAAAATTGTCATTCATCCCCCGTTCTGGGATACACTGGCCGCTCGTATTTTCTATGCAATTTTAGTTATTCTCTTAATCTTCGGGTTGATCTACGTAATAAACCGCCGCAACCGGCAGAAGATGATTCGTATGCAAGAAGAGGAAGCGTTGAAGCAGAAAGAAGAACTGGATCAGATGAAATTCCGCTTCTTCACAAATATAAGCCATGAACTCCGCACTCCGCTGACATTGATTATCACGCCATTAGACATGGTGATACGTCGATTGACAGACGATGCGATGAAAAAACAACTGAATACCATCTATAAGAATGCTCAAAACCTATTGTCATTGGTGAATCAGCTACTCGATTTCCGCAAACTGGAAATGAAAGGAGAGAGGTTGCATCTGATGAACGGCGATATGGAGGAATTTATTGTTTCTGCCTATAACAACTTCATGCCAATGGCAGTAGAGAAGCACCTTAACTTTGTGAACCAATCTGAACATAGAGCGCTTTATATGTTCTTCGACCGGGATAAGGTACATAAGATTGTGAATAATCTTTTGTCCAATGCCTTCAAATATACGCCGGAAGGCGGGACGGTAGACTTACTGCTTGCAACAGAAGAAATAGAAGGAAGAAACTACGTGAGAATATCCGTATCGGACACTGGAATCGGAATATCCGAATCAGACCTTCCTTATATCTTCGACCGTTTCTATCAGGTAGGAAATGAAGGAGACGAAAAAATAGGTAGTGGCATCGGACTTCATTTGGTAAGGGAATATGTAAATATACATGGTGGCCGTATTAAAGTGGACAGCCGGATAGATCGTGGATCAGTATTCACCGTTTGGTTGCCGATGGACCTGAAACCGGAACCGAACGAACTGCCGGAAGAAATCATCGGAACGGAAACACCAGACATTAAAGAGAAAGAAACCACTACATCTACAGTCGATGATAACCTGAAGAAACTGTTGTTAGTGGAGGACAATCAGGAATTCCGTACTTTCCTGAAAGAACAGTTAGAAGATTTTTATCAAATCATTGAAGCGGCAGACGGCGAGGAAGGAGAGCGAAAAGCGATAGAGGAAAATCCGAACCTGATTATCAGCGATATTATGATGCCGAAAGTAGACGGTATCGAACTTTGCCGTCGGATCAAGACGAACGTGCAGACTTCCCATATACCTGTGATATTATTGACAGCCCGTACTGCCGATGATATCAAGATTAACAGCTATGAAGTAGGAGCAGACTCTTATATGTCGAAACCTTTCAACTTTGATATGCTGATGGTACGCATTGAAAAGCTGATAGAGCAGCAGGAAAAGAGAAAACAGGAATTCCGTAAAAACATAGAAGTAAATCCGAGTGCTATCACCATTACTTCAGTAGACGAACAGCTCATACAGAAGTGTCTGGAATACATAGAAAAGAACATGGACAATCCGGAATATGGCGTAGAAGAATTGAGTGGCGATTTGGGTATGGTGCGTATGAGCCTTTACCGCAAGCTGCAATCCATCACCGGACACACACCGACAGACTTTATTCGCAGCATCCGTTTGAAACGGGCGGCACAATTATTACAAGGAAGTCAGTTGCCGATTGTTGAAATAGCGAACCGGGTAGGATTCAGTTCACCCAGCTATTTCTCGAAGTGTTTTAGAGAAATGTTCGGGATGCTTCCCAAGCAATATGCCGAGGAATCGGGAAGAAAAGAATGACATTGTGTTTGTGTTTGTAGTTTAATTATTACATTTGCGCTCAATAAGTGAGATAATTGTAAGATCTTGTTCACATTGGAGCAGAAAAAGTTTTATTTTATAATATATGTTGATATGAAAGTATTAGTTTTAATTTCATTGGTAGGAGGTTTGATGTTATCCTCTTGCGGAGGTAGCAGTTCAAAAAATAATGCAAATGTTAAGGAGGTAAATCCTGCAGATACCATCTATTTGGGAGACTTACGTGAAAAATTTGCAAATGATAGTGTTTTCTTTAAAATAGTGGCACCGGATTTGATGTTGATGGATTATCAGTATCTTTGGGCAGTAACAGAATCGGAAGCAGTAGAGAAAGGACTGACAAAAGAATACTATAAACGTGTGAAGAAAGAAATCAGCGATACGAATGAAGCGATCAAAAGAGGTGTGATGAAAGGTGCGAACGTAAAACGTATACCGGATTTCCAGGCATCACAGGAAAATAAATAATGAATCCTTCCGGATGAAAGCTTTCATCCATGCAAATATAAGAACAGGGGAGTCGTCAAATGTAACGACATCCCCTTTTTTATTGGTGTAACGGTTAGATTTATCCCGATGAAATGGGAAGTTTTTGCAAAAATACACGCTTGTTACGATAGTTTTGTTATCTGTTACTTTTGTGGTATTTGAATTTGAAACTTGTTCCTACTTTTGTATCATCGTTAAACGGATAAATTTAATGCCATGAATAAACAGCAAGCTACATTTGACGACTTCTTCTCTGAATGCTATCTTAAATATAAGGAGTATATCAAGAACTATATCGCTATCCGCATTTGCCATCCGCATGAAGCGGAAGATTTGGCACAGGATGTCTTTGTCCGCTTATGGGAACACAGGGCATTCGTGAACAAAGATACAGTCTGGTCTTTGCTTTTTACCATCGCTCGCAATATAGTAACCGATAAAATCCGTCGTTATTATAAACAGGAAGATTTCGTCGCCTACATATATAATAGGATGGAAGACACCAGTCGGAATACCACAGAAGATACCATTCATTTTCGTGAACTAAAGAAGATGCATGACCAGGTTATGGAAGCTCTTCCTGTTAAACGCCGTCAGATTTATGAACTTAGTTTCAATCATGAACTCTCTTGTCCTGCCATTGCAGGAAAGCTGTCCTTATCTCCCCGTACAGTAGAATGTCAATTATTACTGGCTCGTAAAACGGTTCGTACTTATTTGAAAAATGAATTCTCCAAAGTCGGTTAAATACCAGATTCGGAAAAACACATATTAACTTTAACAATTTAATAGTATTATGGAAATTAAATCCAAATTCTTATGTTCAAAAGGAGTCGCATTGGCTTTCGCCATGCTGCTGGGTGGTTCGCCCGGTGTATTGCTCTATGCAAATGATTCTGTAGAAGAGAGTTTGATGGTAGTCCAGACGGGCCGCATCATCAAAGGACTTGTGACAGATGCGAATGGTGAACCACTGATTGGTTGTAATGTAGTGGTCATAGGAAGCAATGCAGGAGTAATTACCGATATTGACGGTCGGTTTACGCTGAATATTCCTGCTGATGCCAAACAGATAAAAGTTAGCTATATCGGATATGTAGATCAGATTATTAACCTTCATGGCCGCTCTGATTTTAAAGTGGTATTAAAGGAAGATAATAATGCACTGGACGAGGTTGTTGTAGTGGGTTATGGCACGCAGAAAAAAGCGACGTTGACAGGGGCGGTAGAACAAATTGGTAGCCAGGTATTGGAAAGTCGTGCCATTACCAATGTCGGTGCTGCTCTGCAAGGAGCCACTCCGGGTTTGGTAGTCACTCGTTCTTCCTCACGTCCGGGTAATGAAGGTTTAAATTTCCAGATTCGTGGTCTGACATCTGTCAATGGCGGTAGTCCGTTGATTATTGTGGATGGAGTACCCGTATTGAATTCAGAGTCATTCCAAAATCTAAACTCGGATGATATTGAGAATATTAGTGTATTGAAAGACGGTTCAGCTTCCATTTATGGGGCGAAAGCAGCTAATGGCGTTATCTTGGTTACTACCAAAAAAGGTAAAGGCAAGACAACGGTTGATTATGGCTTCAATATGCGTTTCACTACCAATGGTATTATGGCTTTCTCTCCCAGTATGCAGGAATATGCTTCCATGTGGCTGGAAGCCAATAAAGAAATGCCGGAACATGACTGGTGGGGCTGGGGAGAAGAAAACCTGAAGAAGATGGCTCAAGGCATTGAAGGTATTTATGAGTCGACTGTAGCCGATTGGGGTACGATGTTCGTTGGTAATGCCAATCGCCTGGATGAATTGTTTGCCCGCCGTTATTCTTACCAGCATAACTTGAGTGTAGCAGGTTCTACGGATAAATCCGATTACCGCATTTCATTAGCTTATGCTGATAACCAGGCTAATCTGGCTACAGCCTATGACGGACAGAAACAGTTGAACTTGCGCTTAAACTACGGCATCAAATTGACTGATTGGTTCAAACTGGAGACTTTAGCCAGTATGATTAAAACAAATACCGAAACACCCACACATGGTATCGACCGTACACTTTACGGAAACGATGCTCCGTTTTTCCCGGCAAAAAATCCCTATGGACAATGGTACGCTAACTTCGGTAATGTAGGTGATCGCAATGCGGCAGCAGCTACAACGGATGGTGGACGTGACGAGAGAGAGAAGTTGACTACTCGTGTCGATTTTAAAGCATTGGTGGATATTTGGAAAGGAATCACTTTCGAGGGTACTGCTTCATTTCAAAATGAGGAATATCGCAGAGAACGCTATTCGCTTCCGGTACAGTGTTACAATTGGTTCGGCGAGCAGACGGCGAAGTTAGTATATGAAACAACACAAACCCTTAGTACTCCACAAGATGTGATGAATTTTAAAGACTCCCATCAGCCGGGATATTTGGTACAGGCAAATAATGCCCGGTATCAGTACTATTCAGGGTTATTGAAATATAAGCGTACATTTGCCGAAGTACATAATATAGATGCTATGTTCGGCATCAATGCCGAGAAATGGGTGACTAAGAAAGTTGTTACCGCCCGTGAGAAGTTTGAGGATGCCGGAATTTACGATTTGAATTTGGCTACGGGTACACAGGGTAACGGTGGAGGAAAGACTCATAATGGTACCTATTCATATATTGCCCGTTTGAATTATAACTATGCGGAAAAATATATGGTTGAATTGATGGGGCGTCGTGACGGAAATTCCAAGTTTGCTCCCGGTTATCGTTTTAAGAGCTTCGGTTCCGTTTCTTTGGGCTGGGCGTTCTCGGAAGAACAATTTGTAGAATTTCTAAAGCCAGTTCTTTCTTTTGGTAAGCTGCGTTTAAGTTATGGTAGCTCAGGTAATGATGTTGGGCTGGGCGATTACGATTATGTATCTACTGTTTCTCTTGGGACGGCCGGTTTTGGAACTATACCTGCCAACCAGGTATCTTCAGGTTTTGGCGGTTTAATTTCTTATGACCGTACTTGGGAGAAAGTTTCACAAAAAAACTTCGGTATCGATCTTAACTTTTTCGATAATCGTTTGAAAGCTACATTCGATTATTTTATAAAAGATAATACCGGTATGTTAGTGAATGTCACCTATCCGGGCGTATTAGGAGGTAAATCTCCTAAAACGAATAGTGGTCATTTGAATGTAAAAGGTTGGGAATTCACTATTGGATGGCGCGATCAGATTAAAGACTTTTCTTACTATGCCAACTTTAATATTGGTGATACAAAGAGTCTGTTGAAAGAGATGGAAGGAGCAGATTCTTATGGGGCTGGTTGGAATGCAGCTGTGAATGGGTATCCATTGAATTCGTACTTCCTTTATCGCACAGATGGTTACTTTAAAGATCAGGCAGAAGTAGACCGCTATTATGCACTCTATGGAGAGGGTAAAGAAGATTTGACTGGTGTAGGAGCAGGAAGTGCAAGCCGGTTGCGTCCAGGTGATACCAAACGTTTGGATTTGAATGGTGATTATAAGATTTCCGGTGCAGGGAATGAAAATAGCGATTTGCAATATCTCGGTGACTCCAATCCACATTTTGTTTTCGGTTTCACACTGGGAGGATCATGGAAAGGTATTGATGTGAACGCAATGTTCCAAGGTGTCGGCAAGCAGTATGTTATCCGTAATGACTGGATGGCTTATCCTTTTCAAACACGTACTGCCAATCAGAACCCGACATATTTGGGAAAGACATGGACAGAGAGCAATCCGAATGCTGAATTCCCTCGCTTGACTACCAATGCGAATCTCGCACGCTGGAATTATCAGAATAACGACTTTATGATGCAGAATAACCGCTATATCCGTTTGAAAACATTAATAGTCGGCTACACATTGCCGCAGATATGGACGCGCAAGGTGAAACTGGAAAAAGTGCGTGTTTACTTCTCTGGTAATGATTTATGGGAAGCTACCAGTATTCGAGACGGTTTCGACCCGGAAATGGGAGCAGCCTCCAACAACAGTGGATACCCGTTTGCACGTACTTGGTCGTTCGGTCTGAACATCACTTTATAGTAGCTATGGAAAATTAAATACAGAATAGAAGATATGAAAAAGATAACGAACTATATATTAATTTGCACCTGCGCATTGGGATTTTCTTCATGCGTGAATACGTTCCTTGACTTGGAACCACTGGATGCCAAGACAGATGTGATTTATTTCAAAACTCCGGAGCATTTCCGTGAATATGCTAACGGGCTTTACGGGCAATTATTGGGATGGCAGTCTTCCTATGGAAGTATATTCGATCACATGGATGCGGCATCTGATCTTTCTACTTGTTTCAGATATTCGTATGGTGTGGGGACCGGTGTGATGGGAGTTCCTAATGACGATAGCCGTTGGGGTAATTGCTATGGTAATATTCGTGCCACTAATCACATGTTTGAAAGAGCAGTTTCTTCCTATACAGGTAATTTAGCGGATATTAAAAAAGAATTAGCCGAAGGTCATTTTTTCCGTGCCTATAACTATTTTTACTTATTGAAGTTTTTTGGTGGAGTGCCTGTCGTTACGAAAGTTCTCGACGTGACTTCACCGGAGTTATATGGAAAACGTAACAGCCGTTATGAGGTTGTCAACTTGATTCTCTCCGATTTGGATGAGGCTATTGCAGGGTTGCCGTTGGAACAGAATATAACCTCTGCCGACAAAGGTAAAATCAGCAAACAGGCTGCACAGGCATTTAAGGCTCGCGTGTTACTTTATGAAGCTACCTGGCGTAAGTACAATGGTACTTCTACTGATTTTGAAGGTTCTGCCGGTCCGGCTTCCGATCAGGTAAATGCTTTCCTGGAAGAATCTGTTCAACTATCCGAAACAGTGATGGGGGATGCTGCTTATTCTCTTTGGAATTATAATAATGTGGCAGCAATGAAAAATTTGAGCAATCGTTACCTGTTTAATATTGAAGAAGAAGCTAGCAATCCTGCCGGTGCAGGAAGAGCGACGAACAAGGAATTTATCATCGCTTCTGTATATAGTCAGGAAACGCGTAAAGGACAGGTTGATTTGAATCAGGTGATTTATACGGATATGCGTCCCAGCCGGAAATTGATTGATATGTTTTTATGCACTGACGGGCTTCCGGTCAGTATGTCTGATAAGTTCCAGGGATATAAGAATCCGGGGGACGAATTTCAGAATCGGGATTTCCGTTTGACTTCTTATGTAGGTTCATATGCTACGAGCCTGACAGTTGAGAACTGTGGGTATGGTGTTTCCAAGTTTGCTATTACTGATATTCAACGCCAAAGTAAAGATGAATCGGCCAATTATCCGGTACTTCGGTTGGCAGAAGTATACTTGAATTATGCTGAAGCTGTGATGGAACGCTATGGTGAAATATCAGATGACCAGTTGAATAAGTCGATAAATAAAATCCGTGCCCGTGCGGGAATTGCCAACCTAACAAATGCATTGGCAAAGCGAATTCAGGAAGGAGTGCCGGCAAATGCGAGTAAGACAGTCAATCAGGTAATGCTGGATGAGATCCGCCGTGAACGTGCCTTGGAACTCTATATGGAAGGTTTCCGTTGTGACGACCTGAAACGTTGGGGTATTGCGGAGAAGAATCTGAATGAGTCTCGTTGCGGTGCGGTAGTAGGTAATGCCAGCTATCCGACGGCATTTATAGACGAAAACGGGAATGCTACCAGTGCTTTCAATCCGGCTATCTTTACGAAGGGGACGGAAGAAGTGGAAACAGGTAAAGGCAAATTACCTTGTGTAGTGCTTCTCAAATCATCCGACTGCGCATTTACTAAGGGAGATTATTTGTGGGCGATTCCAAGAAATCAAATCAACCTAAATTCAAATCTGGTACAAAATCCGGGATATTAATCATTCAATCGTTTAACGTATAATACCATAGATTATATGAAGTTTTTATTCAAATATACATTTCACTTGGCAATACTTGCTTGTGTTTCCGCACTTTTCTCCGGTTGTGAGCAAGACCCCAAGTATAGAGTTTATGATTATCCTGTACCAGTAGTGGAGAGTATTTATCCTACGGACGGATATGTCACTACACAGGTAGTTATTACGGGAACCAATTTTGGTGACCGTGCTGAAGCAGTGAAAGTTTTCTTCGGTGAAGCCCAATCCAATAAAGTGCTCGATTGCAAAAATAACCGTTTGGTAGTGGAAGTGCCGGAAACTGCAGTAACAGGCAATCTGTCTTTACAGATTTATAATAAAAAGGTGGAGAATATCGGTCATTATACAGTACTGCCTACGCCACGTGTCATTACAGTGACTTCTGATAGTGAAGACGGTGAAGGGGTAGCCGATACGGGAGACAAGGTCACTATAACAGGTGAGAACTTTGGTACGGATCCATCTGATATTTCTGTTAGTTTCAATGGAACGCCGGCCGAATTTGAGCTGGTGGATGAGTCTACTATTGTTGCGACAACTCCTGCTGATTATAAGACAGGTAATGTGACTGTAACTATTCATGGATATACAATGACAGGTAGTGCAATGTTTAATCCTAACTCAAAGGGTGATGTAACAGTGCTTTACCTTCAAAACTACAAGCAGCCGTTTGCCAAGGCAAATGATGAAAACTGGAAGAATGGTGAATGGTGGACTCCGGCAGTGTGGAATCAGAATAAGGCATCTTTCAATGCAAAAAACAATACTACTGTTACCGGAATGCAGTATAAAGCAGCAGAGGGCTTCACATTAGCGTTCCAGAATGGATGGGATAAAGAAGCTTATACGAATGGGAAAATATGGCAAGTTGCTACACTTCGTCCTGGTAAATACAGACTGGAAGTTACTTATGCCTATACGATGGTAGTAAGTGATGTGGGGAATTTTATTTCTGCATTGATGGCTAAAGGAAATAGTGAGAGTGATATACCGAATGTAGCTGATATTGAGCAATTAAATGGAGTTTGTGCGATCTATGACAAAGCTGGAACAAATGATGACTCGGGTATTTTGGTAACACCTTCATTTGAAGTGACGGAGACAACGGATGTTGTCATTGGATTCCTGACTTCTCTGGCTAAAGGTAATTCATACTTTAAGGTGACAGAATTGAAATTGATTCTTGAATGATGTGGAAAAAGAAAAAAGAGTAATTCATCGTGATAATATAATTAAGATTATGAAGAAAATATATAACTATCTGTTTCCCGTTTTTCTCTCGCTTTTCGCATTAGCTGCTTGTGACGAGGATAACGAAGAAATTGTTTCAATGAGTTACACTGATCCTGTGGCGACTGTAACAAAGATAGATCCCGTAGAAGGATATGTTGGGAATGAGTTTACCGTAAGTGGCAGTGATTTTGGTATCATAACAGAAGATGTGAAAGTATTTATCGGTTCTCAGGAGGCAGTAGTAGTCTCCTGCGCCGATGATGCTATCCTTGCGAAAGTGCCGGAATCGGCAACAAACGGAAAGATAACCGTTGAGGTTTTCGGGCAACGTGTGGAGACTGATCTAGTTTATCGTGTACTTGGTAAGCCGGGTGTCAGCGTAGTGAAACCTTCTTATGGTTTTCCGGGTGCCAGTCTCGTTTTTGAAGGACAAGAATTTGTTTCTTCTAAAACACTGTATACTTTGACTTTCGGGACTTCCACAGACAAGGCAGAGATTGTGGGTACACCTACTGATACCGAATTTACGGCCAAAGTTCCCGAGACAGCTGTCAGTGGAGTTATGACACTTATTATGGCAGAACAAACGATTGATTTGGCTTCTTATCCTTTCACTGTGTTGAAGCATGCAACGCTTGATACTCCTAAGGAAGACGAACCGGTTCCATCAGGTTTTGCTGGCAGTAAATTTGCAATAACAGGAACCAATCTTGTGCAAGAATTGCTGGATAAGTCTGTTGAAGGGTTGGAGCCTTTGAAAGTAACTTTCTTTAAAGCTGGCGGAGAACCTGTAGAAGCTGCAATAGATACAGATAATTTGACGGATAAGAGTATTCCACTCACTGTACCTGCTTCGTTGGAAGCCGGAGATTATACAATTACTGTCATTACTCCGTTTGAAACTATCGGGACACAGTTGAAATATACGGTATTACCGATGCCGACAGTAACAGGCATTTCAACGAAAGCCGGATATATTAATGCGGAAGTAACGATCATTGGTCAGAACTTTGGTACGAAAGCTGAAAATATTCAGGTCTTTTTCGGAGAAACAGTTTGTGATAAAGTGACACTGAATGATAAAGGTAATATCGTAGTGAATGTTCCCAAAGGAGTTTCATCTGAAGCTCCGGTGAAGATTAAACTGATAATTCAGGGTAAGGAAATAGAGATGGGCGAATCAGGCACATTTGAGGTTTGGGCAACTCCGGAAATCACTTCTGTTGAAACACTGTATATTTATCCTTATGGTACATTAGTAAAAGCCGGACAGGAAATAACATTTACAGGAAAAGGTTTTGGAACGGATAAGAATTCTGTTACAGTTACTTTTGAGGGAATATCCGTACCCGTTACGGTTAAAGAGATTACTACGACTTCTATTACTGTAACGGTTCCGCAAGGTTTCAATGGTGGAAAAGTAACAATGGTGTTTGAAGGTATTGCACAACCCGTAGAGAGTGATATATTGCAACCTCTACCGGTGGATGGAGATATTTCTCAATATGTACTCATGAACTATAAACAGCCTTTTGAATATGTAAAAGAAGGTGGAGATAAAGGATTCCATAAAAAAGGAGAGTGGGCAAAAGCTGCTTATTGGATAGTTCAGAACTCTAACTTGACTGCTGGTGAAGGAGGTGCTGCTGTTGATTTGGCATTTAAAACGAAATATGGTGATGGAAGTGATGCAGGTTTGGCTTTACAAACAGATTGGGGATTTGACAATCCTAAAAATGATGGTAAGGTATATCAGACTTCTCATCTTCAAAAAGGAAAATATAAGTTGACGGCACACGTTTATGAATATGACGGCAGAGGTTTTACCGGTTATGTTGCGGTTTGTAAAGGTAACGAGATGGCAAATACGAGTGATATACCAAGTAAGAGTCTGGCAAACGCTTCTATTTCGGGTACGGGTGATGTAGTAGTTGATATTCTTGTTGAAGAGCCTACCGATGTTGTCATTGGTTTTGTATGTACGATTACAGTAAAACAAGGACGGGCTAAGATAGATAATTTCAAATTAGAGTTAGTAGAGCAATAAACTATAATTGGGTGCACCGTAATCAATGGTAGATATGGTGTACCATTAAACCAAAAATATGATGAAAAAGATATATTATATAACCGCAGTATTTGCTACCCTGTTTTTGGTAGGATGTGGGGACGGCATTGACCTTCCGGGTGTCAATGTGGAAACTGATTTGAATAAAATTCCTCTTCCTGATAATAACGTAAATTTGGAACAAGTTGAACTTAAACCGTCAACGGAACCCATGCTGCATGAAGGGTTGCATACGGAGGAAGACTTCCAGCGTATCCGGGATAAAAAAGCAGCCGGAGAAGAGCCTTGGGTTAGCGCTTATCAATTATTAGTAGAAAGCCAGTTTTCGCAGAAGACGGCAGATACTTATCCTACGGAATGGATTAAACGTGGAGTTTCCGGTGATGAAAATTATATGAATGCAGCCAGAGGGGCCACTATTGCATATCAGCAGGCGCTTCGTTGGAAGATTGAACAAGATGATGAATATGCGGCAAAAGCAGTGGAGAATCTGAATAAGTGGGTACAGACTTGTGTAGGTGTAACAGGTAATACGAATTTATCGCTTGCTGCAGGACTTTATGGTTATGAATTTGCTATTGCCGGTGAATTATTGAGGGATTATGGAGGATGGGATCGTGCGGACTTCGCAGCTTTCCAGAATTGGTTGCTTAAAGTGTTTTATCCTGCTAATGATGATTTTCTGAAACGTCATCACGATACGAATGCGTTACATTATTGGGCTAACTGGTGTCTTTGTAATATAGCGGCTAAAATGGCTATCGGCATTGTAACCGATCGTCGTGATATTTATAATGAAGGTATTGCCCATTTGCAGACAGGTGATACAAACGGACGTTTACGTCGTGCTATCTATCACGATTATGCACCGGACTATAACTTTGCTCAATGGCAGGAAAGTGGCCGTGACCAGGGACATACATTGATGTGTGTTGGATTGATGGGAATTATCTGTCAGTTGGCATGGAGCCAGGGAGACGATTTCTTTGCTTATGATGATAATCTCTTCCTACGGGCCTGCGAATATGCCGCTTGTTGTAATTACACTAATGAGACTGTACCATATACTACTTATATATGGCAAAAACAGAGTCAATGGGGATATCCGATTCCGGAAGAACAAACAACACTTGGTGGCGGTAAATGGATCAAACGTGCGATATGGGCGTTGCCTTACTATCATTACAAAGGGGTAAAAGACATCTCGGATGATAATCTCAAATATACTAAGATAGCTACGGAATATGTAGGAATAGAAGGAGGAGGTGGGTATTATGACGCTAACTCCGGTGGCTATGACGTACTTGGGCTCGGTACGCTGATGTATGCAAGATAAAATGAATAAAATGTGTTAGACTTCGCCACAGATTCGGATATGCCAGTGTGGATGGATTATTTGTTTCAATCTGTGGTGAATTCCAGGACATTAACGGTATTAGTAAAAACTTGAAATGAATAAACTAATAAGAATAGCGCTCACATTTTTACTTGTAATGACCACAGGAGTCATACAAGCAGAAATAGTCATCTATCCGGTACCTCAAGGCATCTATTATGCCCGTCACAATGATGACTATACGGTAAAAGTACGGCAAGTGGGAGAAAAAGACTGGGTAGACCTTTATGAGTATAACGTAAAGGTGGATATGGATACGAAGTCCGATGCCACGATGGTTCAGTTCGACTTTTCAGGGAAAGTGGAAGTATTGGTACAAAAGAACAATGGGGAGATCCGTTCGGCAGTGGTGCGTCCTTTATCCAAAGGTATCCAACCGGAGATTGATGGTAACTTTTTATTGTTTACGATAGATAAACCACAAAAGTTGTCGGTCGAGTTTAATGGAGATCGCCTGAATAATTTGCATGTATTTGCCAATCCTATCATCAAAAATGTGCCGGATAAGAATGATCCGAACGTGATTTATTTTGAAGCTGGAATACATGAACCGACTGATACGGCTGGAAAATGCTTCCGTATTCCCAGTAATACGACGGTTTATTTAGAAGGTGGTGCCGTTTTGAAAGGTTGTCTCACTTGCGACAGTGTAGAGAATGTGAAAATATTGGGACATGGCATGTTGCTTGAACCGCAACAGGGAATTTCGGTTACCTACTCCCGGAATGTACTGATTGATGGAGTTACGGTGGTAAATCCACGGCATTATACTGTCTCTGGGGGACAATCTACCGGAATTACTATCAAAAATCTGAAATCATTCAGCTATCAGGGTTGGAGTGATGGGCTGGATTTTATGTCCTGCTCGGATGTGATGATTGATGATGTGTTTCTTCGTAATTCGGATGATTGTATAGCTCTTTATACGCATCGTTGGAATTATTATGGCGACTGTCGCAATATTCATGTACTTAATTCTACTCTATGGGCAGATATTGCGCATCCTATCAATATCGGTACACATGGAAATACGGAAACGGGAGATGAAGTTTTGGAAGATATAGTATTCAGGAATATTGATATATTGGAGCATGATGAGGATGATCGTGATTACCAAGGCTGTATGACTATCAATGTAGGGGATCACAACCTAGCACAAAACATTACTTTTGAGGACATTCGTGTGGAACATATTCAGGAAGGACAGTTATTTCATCTTCGGGTGATGTATAACCAAAAATACAATACAGGTCCCGGCAGAGGTGTCAAGAACATAACATTCCGTAATATTTCATGTACCGGGAAATATATCAATTCTTCTTTAATAGAAGGTTATGATAAAAATAGGAAGATTGAGAATATTTTGTTCGAAAACATTGTGTTGAACGGTAGGCGGATCACTTCTTTGGAAGAATTGAATATAGATAAAAAAGATTTTGTAGAGAAGATACGGATAAAGTAGCTAATAACTAAAAGATGAAAGATGCGACAAAAAACAGTTTTTCGTGCTTTTTGCCGCATCTATTTTATAGAAAGAGGAATAAACTTATCGTAAAGGAGTGAATGAACCTATATAAATGCGTTCTATTTTCAGGGAGGTGGCATTTATTCCGAATAGGTCGGTCACATCTGATTTATAATCTTCAGTCACATCTTCCACTAACCAATAAGGAATCGGGCCAAGGTCTCGTGTGGTGATACTCTTTGAAGTATCGGAACGTTCGGGAAGTTTAAATTTGCAGTCATACTCTTTACCATTGATTGTAATTTGGAATGTAGTGCCTGACTCTGATGTGGAGCGGGAGAAGCTTCCTTCTATTTTCGGAGCATTATCTTTACTAGTAACAATTGTCACTTTACCACTACTTTTTTGGTCATAAGAGAAAGCTATTCCTCCTGTAGCTTGTATACCCGCTTCATCCTTTATCTTTTTTTTGACCGCTTCTAGTTTTTCTTTTTGTTGTTCATCCAACAGACTTTCATCTATTCCTGTGATTCTTGCTTCCACGGAATTCACTGAAAAAGATTGTTTGCCGTTGACGACCTTTAGCCCTATTTTTATGATTCTTCCATCAGCGTCTTTTACCATCAATGACGTGCTGCCCAGTTTTATAGAGCTGATCTGAATATCATTGTTTTCGTCCACATAAGCTGTAGCAATTTGCCCATCGGCTATTTCTGCTGTATAAGGAGCTACGCCACCTTTAATTCCCAACTTTGTTCCTCCCGTGATTGACAAACTGGTTTCACTGATAGGAGGTTCCGGGTCGAACATCACTTCCCAATATTCATATAGGTAAAAAGCATCAGCTTCGTCGCTGCATGAATAAAATACAGGAAGGGAGCATAATAGAATAAATAGTAGACAGAGCTTCGCCATTTTTGCTTTCATAATATTCTTCTTTTTTATTTCTTCACAAAAGTAAAGCTCCTTTCCTGTATTTCAAAGTATATTGATGAAAAATAAGATTAAAACTCTATCTTATGTTGTTTCTCATCATCCACCACAGCCATCATTCCTTCTACCTGTGCTAAAGCCAGCATACGTCCGTGGAAAGAATAACCGGCATTGTAGCCTTTATCCTCATCTCCGAGCATCATTCGTCCATGATCTACGCGCATGGGAAGTCCTGGATTCTCTTTCTCGAAAATGCGGATGAGATCAATCAGATGTCCTCTTCCTGATAGATGAGAACTTTCGATGAAGTTTCCACCCGGCATGGTCTCTGTACTGCGTAGATGAACGAAATGGGTTCTTCCTGCAAACTTCTTTGCCAATTCACGAGTATCATTATGTGCGCCTGCGCTAAGAGAACCTGCACAGAAAGTCAGCCCATTATGCGGATTGTCTACGGCATTCAGGAACCAGGCTATATCTTCTTCATTGGTGACAATACGGGGTAGGCCGAGAACCTGGAATGGAGGATCATCCGGGTGTACGCACATGTTGATACCATATTCATCGCATACAGGCATAATTGCAGAAAGGAAGTAACACATATTCTCTCGTAAAGCGTCCCGGTCTATGTCTTTATATAAACCTAACAGACGTTTGAATATAGCAACCGGGTTTTTATCTCCTTCTTTGATATTACCGTTCACAAATCCTTGTGTCTTGACGATAATAGTATCAATCAAATCATCCTTTTCGGTCTCTGTAATCACTTTGTCCAGTTCGGCAACTTTATGCAGTTCTTCTTCTGTATAGTCTTTTTCAGCTCCTTCACGTTCTAGTATTTTGATGTCGAAGTAAGCGAAACGAATACGGTCGTAGTAAAGCGAACTGGTACCGTCCGGCCAAGGGTACTGTAAATCCGTACGTATCCAGTCGATTACCGGCATAAAGTTGTAACAGACTGTTTTCACTCCGCATTTACCCAGGTTGGCAAGACTTACTTTATAATTTTCAATCAACTGTTCACGTTCCGTACCCGCATACTTGATTGCCTCACAAACCGGAAGGCTTTCCACGACCGACCAGCGCAACCCATACGATTCAATATACGATTTTAAATCGTTGATGGCTTCTACTGTCCAAATCTCTCCGTTCGGTACCTCGTGTAATGCAGTGACGATTCCTTCAACACCTATCTGACGGAGCATCGGCAAGGTGATTTTATCTTTCTTGCCGAACCATCTCCATGTTTTTTCCATCATAGCGTTTGAATAAATTAAAAGATTAAATATTAAACGCCGCTGAATGCACTGAAACCACCATCGATAGGCAACATAGCTCCCGTTACGAAACTAGCGGCTTCACTACACAGGAATTGTACAGCACCATTCAATTCTTTGATGTCGCCGAAACGATTCATCGGAGTTTTGGCTAACACCTTTTTACTTCTGTCGGTCAATGAACCATCCGGGTTGATAAGTACACGACGGTTTTGGTCACCGATAAAGAATCCCGGAGCGATAGCATTAACACGGATACCATCACCGTATTTCAGTGCCATTTCGCTTGCCAGCCATTGGGTGAAGTTGGCTACTGCAGTTTTAGCGGCCGAGTAACCCGGTACACGGGTGATAGCACTATAAGCAGCCATAGAAGATACATTGATGATGCATCCTTTCTTCTGTTTTGCCATTACCTTACCGAATATCATAGACGGATAGACTGTCCCATTCATATTCAGGTTAGTCACTTTTTCCCAGCAAGAGATGTCCATATCATAGAAGTGCTGATCCGGTTCGAGAGTGGCTCCCGGCATATTGCCACCGGCAATGTTCAATAGAATATCGATCTTTCCCCATTTGGCTACAACTTCTTCGGCTACTTTCTCCAGGCTGGCGATGTCAAGTACATTACCAATGATGCCGATTACATCGTTACCATATTGCTTAAGTTCAGCTACGCGGTTGTCCAGTTGCTCCTGACGAATGTCAATAGCTACAACTTTTGCTCCCTGCTGTACAAAGTGTTGGGCAATATTTCCGCCCAGTACACCACCTGCTCCGGTAATAACAGCAACTTTACCGGCAATACTAAATAATTCGTTCATGGTTTCTATCAAATGTTTTTATGAATGGATGCAAAAATAGCGGGTTTTTATACATGCTATGATGCGTATTTTTGCAAGATATTTACCTATCTTTGCAAAAGCAGTTTAGAAAGGAGATTTATGAAGAAGATAATGAATGAGAAGTTGACTATTACGACTTCTAATCCCGTCCGTGCCCGCTTTTATGAATATCCACGTTTCACGTATCCGTGGCATTTTCATAGTGAGTATGAAATTATTTATGTGGAAAAGGGAGAGGGGGATTGTCTGGTGGGTGACAGCATTATCTCCTATTCAAAAGGTGATTTGATTCTTTTTGGTTCCGAACTGCCTCATAGTATGCAAAGTCCACCGGACGGCGGGGAAGAATCTGATAACGAAGAAAAAACCGAACCGAAAGTAAGAGGAGTCAATATTCAGTTTGAGAAAGATTTTATGCATTATTCTATTTCTCAATACTCCCAGTTTATTCCTATCAGGAATTTATTGGAGGATGCTTGCAGAGGGATTAAATTCACAATTACCCGTTCGGGGAAAATCATTAAATTATTGGAGCAAATTCCTTCTGCCAAAGGAGCAGATCAAATCATCCTGTTGCTTTCACTTCTACAGATGATGGCTACTAGCAATCATAAGAAATATCTGACTACTTCTCATTATACTCCGTCCCCTTCGATTATGCGTAATGAAAGAATGGAAAAGGTGATTGCCTATTTGAATAAACATTATACCGAGTCTATCGGTCTGGATGAAATTGCTTCTTATACAGCGATGAACCCTGCTGCTTTCTGCCGATACTTTAAAGAAAACACAGGAAAAACATTCAAAGAGTATGTACTTGATATGCGTATCGGATATGCTTGTAAACTATTGAATAGTAGTATGATGAATATATCTCAAATCAGTGCTACTTGCGGATTTGAATCACCTGTACATTTTAACCGCATTTTTAAAAGGGTGACAGGAATGACACCTACTTTATATAGAGAGCAGATGGAATAAGCTTTTCAGGCAATAAACATTTGAGTATAATTTCTTCCTCGTTCGTATATAATAGAAAAGATGAATAAACATGAGCGTAAATAGAATGAAGAAAAGAATTTTACTTTTGTTGTTGGTGATACCGGCATTGATAAAAGCGCAAGATGTGATGACAGAAACCCGTCAGGAACTGACGTCTCCCGACGGAGCTTATCGTTTTACCTTTTATCAGCGTGCGGTAGGAGAGGATAATACACAAATGTATTATACCTTGACTTATAAGAATCGTCCGGTGATTGAAGAAAGTAAACTGGGTGTTCTGATTGAAAATCAGTTATTTGAATCGGCGTTGGGTATACCGAATGATACTTGTCATTTTTGGTGTGAGAATCTGAAGTTGACAGAGACTGAACATCAAAAGACGGACGAGAGATGGAAGCCTGTATATGGCGAACGTGCGGAAGTACGTGATTGCTACAATGAGATGACTTTGAAATTCAAGAAGGGAGAAGGAAAAGGTAATCGGGATGGTGGTTATGATAAGCGTAAAAACTACTTTATGAATATTATAGTCCGCGCCTATAATGAAGGAGTTGCTTTCCGCTATCATTTTCCGGAAATGACAAACGGGCTTTTCTTGCATATTGTCGGTGAGCAGACTAGCTTCACAATGCCTGAAGGAACGATGGCGTATTATGAACGTTGGGCGCAAGGACCTTATGAACTTCGTCCGTTGAAAGGATGGGGTAAAGAGGAGAGTGAGCGTCCATTGACATTGAAACTTCCTGATGGATTATCAGTAGCTTTGTTGGAAGCAGAAATGGTGGATTATGTTCGTGGTAAATTCCGTTTATCGGCAGAGAAACCTTCCACTTTGGAGACAAGCCTGTATAGTAGCGTCGATATTATTTCTCCTTACAGTACTCCGTGGCGTGTAATCATGGTTGGCGAACGTCCGGTCGATTTAATTAATAATAATGATCTTGTCTTGAATCTGAATCCGGCTTGCAAACTGGCTGATACTTCTTGGATCAAACCCGGGAAAGTATTCCGTTCGGGCGACTTGAAACAAGATAGAGTAAAAGCAGCCATTGACTTTGCGGCAGAACGTGGTATTCAGTATGTGCACATGGATGCAGGATGGTACGGACCGGAAATGAAAATGAGTTCGGACGCTACTACTGTTTCTCCTGATAAAGACCTTGATATACCCGCTTTGTGTAAATATGCCGAATCGAAAGGAATCGGACTTATGGTGTATGTCAATCAGCGCGCATTAGTGCAGCAGTTGGATACTTTATTGCCATTGTATAAGAAATGGGGGCTGAAAGGTGTCAAGTTCGGTTTTGTACAGATAGGTAATCAGCGTTGGAGTACCTGGCTGCATGATGCAGTTCGTAAATGTGGAGAATATGGTCTGATGGTAGATATTCATGACGAATATCGTCCGACAGGTTTCAGCCGTACTTATCCTAACCTGATGACGCAGGAAGGTATTCGTGGAAATGAAGAAATGCCGGATGCTACACACAATATGACTCTTCCTTTTACCCGCTATCTGGCAGGTGCAGGAGACTATACGCTTTGCTATTTCAATAACCGGGTGAAGAATACGAAAGCACATCAGTTGGCGATGGCAGCTGTGTATTACAGTCCTTTGCAATTTATGTTTTGGTATGACAGACCGGAGTTCTACCAGGGAGAAGAAGAACTGGAATTTTGGAAAGCAATTCCGAGTGTATGGGATGACAGCCGCGCGTTAGATGGAGAGATTGGTGAATATATCGTTCAGGCACGTCGTTCGGGGAATGACTGGTTTGTAGGAGCAATGACGAATACGGAAGCCCGCACAATTACATTGACTACGGATTTTCTGGAACCGGGTAAGAAGTATATGCTTCACCTGTACGAAGATGATGACAAATTGAATACACGCACAAAAGTACGCAGTACTCATAAGAAGATAAAAGCCGGAGATAAGCTTGTTTTGAAGCTAAAAGCGAGTGGCGGAGCCGCATTGCATTTCACTCCGCTAAAGAAATGACTCAAATTATTTTGATGGTCATTGAGTATGTGAAAATGACAAGTAAATGATAATTTTGCGGAGTGCCCTGAAAGGGCTTAATTATATAATTGTAAGGCTTTCAGCCGAACTGCAAAATTCCCATTTAACCGCTAAATTCCCATTTGTAGTCTTTATTGGGATTTACTATTTACCACTATTTACCATAATTAATCAACCACTTCACCATCTCCGGATCATTGTGGGAGAAAAAGAGTGTTTTAGCTGTATCAAGCGCAGCGATGGCCGCTATGTCATCCGGTGCTAATGAAAAATCAAAGACATTGAAATTCTCCATCATACGTTCTTTATGAGTCGATTTAGGAATCACGATGATATCGCGTTGAATCAGATAACGCAGTGCGACCTGTGCCACTGATTTGCCATATTCTTTACCGATTTCCTGGAGAGTCGGGTTGGTAAAGAAGTCGTTTCGTCCTTCAGCAAACGGTCCCCATGACATAATTTTAGTACCATATTCTTTCATTACTTCCTGCAACTTTATCTGTTGATTGAAAACGTGTGTCTCCACCTGATTGACAGCAGGAGTGACTTCGCAGAATTCTGCCAAGTCGACAAAACGGTCTGGATAGAAGTTGCTGACACCGATTGCACGGAGTTTACCAGCCTTATATGCTTCCTCCATAGCCCGGTAAGTTCCATAATAATCACCGAATGGCTGATGAATGAGTAGTAAGTCTATATAATCACTTTTTAGTTTGCGAAGTGATTCATCAATAGAAGCTTTAGCTTTTTCGTAACCGGCATTTGAAATCCATACTTTTGTAGTGATGAACAATTCCCCACGTGGTACGCCGCATTTACTGATTGCATTTCCAACACCTTCTTCGTTATGATAGGCTTGTGCCGTATCAATAGAACGATAGCCCACACTGATTGCATCCGACACGCAACGTTCACACTCTTCAGGCGTAACCTGATAAACACCATAACCTAAAATAGGCATTTCAATGCCATTGTTCAATTTCACTTTTTCCATAATCGAGTATATTATTAAAATAAAAGCGTATTCTAATGTTTTTATTATCTTTATTTCCTCTATGCAAAGTTAGTCTGTAAAAGGTAATCTGTTTTTATATAGATTACGGGTTTTGCTACCTTTTTTACGGATAACGCTATCTTTGCATTTAATATCTACTATTATATATAGTCGTTTTTTGAGTATTTTGTTCTTCATATTCGTAGTATAGGAAGTTAAATCAATTAAAAGAAGCATTATGAATAAATATTTTCTTGTTGTATTGTTGTCATTATTCATGCAGGTTGCTAAGGTGGCAGCAGCTCCCTGGCAGTGGTCCGTAGAAATAAAAGAGCTGATTTCAGAAGAGACAAACGCCCATCCTTCTGCCTATCTATGGATACCGGAAAACTGTAAACAAGTCCGTGCCGTCATCATCGGGCAACACAATATGACCGAAGAAACAATTTTCGAGCATCCTGAATTTCGGAAGAATATGGGCAAACTGGGAATTGCAGAGATATGGATCACTCCCGGAATAGACCAACGCTGGGACGTGACAAAAGGTACCCAACAAATCTTTGAAACAATGATGAAGAACTTGTCTGAAACAAGCGGATATACAGAACTGGAGTTTGCCCCGGTTATACCCATCGGACACTCGGCAATGGCTACTTATCCGTGGAACTTTGCCGCCTGGAATCCTGAACGTACATTGGCCGTACTCTCTATTCACGGTGATTCTCCCAGAACTCATTTGACGGGTTACGGGCGTGCGAATTTGGATTGGGGAACCCGTACGATTGAAGGTATCCCCTCATTAATGGTAATGGGAGAGGACGAATGGTGGGAAGACCGGTTGATAACCTCTTTCGATTATCGTCGTGAATATCCGAATGCTCCCCTTTCATTTCTTGCTGATGCAGGACACGGACATTTCGACATATCCGATGAATTGATTGATTATCTTTCCCTCTTTCTGAAAAAGACAGTGGAATATCGGTTGCCGGAGCATTCGTCATTGGATGCTCCGATTCAGTTAATTCCGGTAGAAGCAAAGAATGGCTGGCTGGCAGACCGTTGGCGAAAGAATGAAAAGCCTACAGCCGAAGCCGCTTCCTATGATAAGTATAAAGGAGACAAGAACCATGCGTTTTGGTATTTTGATAAGGAAATGGCAGATGCCACAGAAAAATATTACGTCAATGAGCGTGGAAAGACAGAGCAGTATATCGGCTTTGAGCAAAAAGGAAAACTGATAACTTTCAATCCGAAATCCCATGTACGTATGTCTCCTTCTTTTCAACCCGAAGCGGACGGAGTCACTTTCCACCTGAAAGCAGTGTACACAGATACGTTAAGGAACGAATATTCAAAAGAACACAGTACGCATCCCATTCGAATGTCGAGAATTTGCGGTCCGGTGGAAGTGGTGAATGATACAACTTTTACTGTTCGTTTCTATCGGATGGGATTGGATAATCCTAAACGTACAGGAGGCATCTGCCTGATGGCTTCCGTAAAACAGGATCATAAATACCGGAGTGCCGTTCAGCAGGTAGAGATTCGTATTCCTTACCGGAATAAGGAAGGGATACCCCAACGTATAATTTTCCCGAAACTATCCGATGTAAAAGCTTCAGTGAAAGAAATAAGTTTAAATGGAACTGCTGACTCCGGCCTTCCGGTTTACTATTATGTAAAAGAAGGTCCGGCAGAGATAAAAGGAGATAAACTGGTATTGACTAAAATTCCCCCACGTGCAAAATTTCCGGTAAAGGTGACAGTGGTAGCCTGGCAATATGGGCGTAGCGGAGAACCTAAAGTGCAGACTGCTGAAGCAGTAGAACAGAGCTTTTATATTACTGCCCGTTAGTTTGACAAAGAGATTGTTCAAGGAATCAGAGTACTAATTCCTTGAACAATCTTTCCAAAGTCTTATCTAAATCAGTAGAAAATCCCGGATGTGGGCGAGATACTTGTATGCAGGAACTTTTTACTGCAGTCAGCCAACGAAATCTGTCAGAAATATCCATATTGGCTATGGCTCCTCCCTCTTTATTTCCCATGCATATCTTGTCAAAGACCTGTAACCCTTCTTTCAGGCAATTAATATCCAGTTCGGAAGAAAACAGTTTTAGTTTGTTCTCATCTATCGTATAGAGGGATTTCAGGTATTTGGCTTGTTTGGAAAACAACACAATCCCCATATTGATAAACTCCTCCCGTTCTACTTTAGGAACGAAACGGATGACTGCGTATTCATATAAGTGCCTTTCTTGCATTTTGCGCTTCATTTACAAATGTTTCGGAATGTTTCATCCTTTCTTCTAAAAATCGAATATAAATGTCTCTCAAATCCTGTGGAGTTTCTGTGCCTTCTGTCCAGTTCAACCAGTCGTCGGGAATAGCATTGACTATCTCACGGATTTTATCCGAAGTCAATATCTGTCTGAATTCGATATCTACCTCTTCCAGTTTATCGGCAAACGGCAATAATACATGGTCTTTTATCTGTACAAAAGGAACCAGTGCCTGTTTTTGCCAGTTAGTCCAGGAATGGTGGAAATAAAGGGACGCCCCATGATCTATCAGCCATAGTTCTTTGTGCCATATCAACATATTGGTATTTTTAATGGTACGGTCTACGTTAGTCAGCAAGGCATCCAGCCATACTACTTGCAAAGCCGTTTTTCCATCTACTTGATGTACTATCGGATCAAAAGTCAACGAACCGGAAAGGAAATGCAATCCCATATTCAGTCCTCGACTCCATTGAAGTAAACCCTGTATCTCTTCGTCTGCTTCCGTTCGTCCGAAGGCCTCGTCCAGATTCAGAAAAACTATTTCGGGGACTCTGAAACCTAGTGCACGGGCTATCTCCCCACCAATCAGTTCGGCAATCAGTGCTTTCGTACCGTGTCCTGCCCCTCTGAATTTGACTACATACTTAAATTCATCGTCAGCTTCGGCCAAAGCAGGCAATGAGCCCCCCTCACGCAGAGGAAGAATATATCTTGTAACATTTGCCGTACGTAAATCCATGTAGCTCCTTTCTTTGATTCGGGCAATAAAGATAGGACGTTTTTGTGGAATAGTAGGTGAAATGCTTTTGATTATAATAGTTTTTTATGTTTTTCGGTTGAGTATACGTTAGTGTCTTTGCGAATATCTTTCATTTTTTACTATCTTTGTCCTTGAAGTTTGAGAAGAACGGCATCTGCTTATGAAAAAATATATTCTGCAATTAATCATAGTACTGGTTTTTATACTACTTAAAGTTGAAGGAGTTTATTCTTCTTCTCCTATGAATTATTATAATATAACGACTTTTGAGGGACTGCCAAGTAATACAGTAAATGCAATAAAGAAAGATGCATCCGGGTTTATCTGGATTGGAACAAAGGTGGGGTTGTGCCGTTTCGACGGATGTGAGGTGAAAACTTATCCCTTACTGTCAGAAGATGATATTTGGTCGATAGAAGAATTGGATAGCGATACATTGCTGCTTGGTACAGTTTCCGGACTGAAATACTTTAGTCGTAAGACTAATGTAACGGTAAAACTGGACATTCCATCTGCAATAGTCAAATCAATCCGGAAGATTGCAGACAGCCAATTTTTTGTGGGAACGGAAGCTGGCCTTTATTTTATAAATAATCATACTCCTCGTCAGATATTTTTAGAAACCGGGCTTTCACCGTGCAATCATATCACGTCTATTATTTGTGAGGATAAGAATATATATTGGTTTTCTACCGCCGACGGGTTGGGTAGAATAGATATCCGGACGATGCAACCGGAGATTTACCGGATGCCGGAAGAGATATCAAACAGCAATTTCTTCATTTGTCTCACGCGTATGGGCAACCATATCTATTTGGGTAGTTTCAATAAAGGAATATTCAGCTTTGATATGTCCGGAAAGAAATTTGCCAAAGTGAACGGTTTTGAACATAATCTGATAATGACAATAGACGGACAGGATAACCAATTGTTTGTCGGTACAAATGGACAGGGATTGAAAGTGTTGTCTTTGGAAGATGGAAGTATCGAAGTTATTTCACATAAGGAGAAGGCACGGAATTCTATCAGTTCCAATACAATCACTGCATTTTTATATGATAATGGCATTCGTTGGATTGGAACCCAGTTTGGGGGAATCAGTTATACACCTCGTATTGGTGCCAAGTTCTCTTATTACAGTAAAAATGATTTTTACTCAACTGATTATCGGGTTCGTAGTTTTTATATGTTTCCTAATGGAGACAAGCTGATTGGTACAAGGACAGGGCTTTTCTTTATTTGTGAAAAAACAGGGGAAATAAGAAGTTATAGTTTGGAGAAAAACTTTTCTAATTTGCGGTCGGACATAGTAGTGTTTATAAATCGGATACAGGACAAAATATTGATAGGTACTTACGGTGGAGGGGTGCATGTTTTTGATGAAAAAACATGGTCTTTAAGGGACTTCTCCCATGAAGAGTTGTTTCTGTATGGTTGCATTCTTAATATTGTAGACGATGCGAAGGGGAATTTATGGTTTGCTTCTCAAAGTGGACTTTATCAGAGTACCCCTGAAGGACATGTGCTGAAGAAATATGATACGATGAACTCCGTCCTGACAACAAATGCCATATTATGTTTGTGTGTTGATTCGATGAATCGTCTATGGGTAGGTAGCAAATTCGGTCTGTTTTTATTGGATATTGCTACGGGGAAGATGCGTGCGGACTGTTTTAGTGTTCCGATAAAGGCTGAAATTAAGTATATTATGGAGGACTTGCGGAAAGATATGTGGGTTTGTACGGATAATGGTTTGTATAAGATAGGGAAGGATTTGGTTGTTCATGAACATTTTACTACTGATAATCTGCTTCCGGATAATCAAGTGCCTTGTATCCTGGAAGATAGTCATGGAATTTACTGGATCGCTACACAAAAAGAGATTGTACGTTACAATCCGATAGAAGAACAGCATTATACATATCAGAGACAGGATGGGTTGAGCGGTCTGGAATTTAATAATAGTGTCTTTGTTTCCAATGACAGTATTATCTGGTGGGTCAATGAAGGCGGGTTAGTCTATACCACAACCGGGAATATTAATACAGAACGTCGTATTATAAGTACCCCTATAATAACATCGTATGCTATTTCTAATATAGAATATGACTTTCCGTATATGGACATGTCGAAAGGAATTGAATTGCCTTCTTCTGAAAATACTCTTCGTTTTAAATTTTCTAATATGGATTATGCGTTGCCTTATGCTAATTTCTATGAGTATAAGTTGGAAGGGTATGATAAGGAATGGTTGAAACAGACAGGGATTAATGAAGTTTCTTATAAGGACTTACCAGGAGGACATTATGTCTTCAAGTTGCGTGTCCCGGGCGGTGAAAAACAGATGCAGACTGTGGATATCTATGTCCGGAAATCATATACTTTTATGGCAGGCATATTATTGATGGTTCTAATAATAAGTATTCTAGTAATATATTTCTGTTACCGGATATGGAAACTTAAAAAGCGGATGACGGATGAGCGGATGATATTAAGTAAGGTTCAGGAGAGAGGTAAAGATAAAAAGGCGGCATTGCCCGAAATGAAAGTGAATGGTATCTTGGATAATTTGCTTTCCTATTTGGAACATGAAAAGCCTTATCTGAATCCAAAATTAAGTATTGGGGACGTTGCTGCAAAATTGGACTGTACCGAGACAGAGCTTTCTCAATTGCTCAATAACCACATGAATGTGAACTTCTCTAATTTCATTAATGTATATCGTGTCAATGAGATTAAAAAACGTTTAAATCAGGAAAACCTCTCAAAATATACTTTGAAAGCTTTGTCGGAACAATGCGGCTTTAGTTCTAAGGCTACTTTCTATAGAGTATTCAAGAATGTAACTGGCATGACACCACTGGAATATTGTAAGAAACAGAACCTTGTGATAAAAGAAAATTGAGTAAAACCTATATTCTCATTTTTTTTGAGACAAGTTTTATGATGCTTATCTGCTTGTACAACAATGCTTTATGTTGAAAATGTAATTCTCATTTTAGTTGAGATAAAACAGCGCTTCTATTGTTTGGAAATAGGGTGAGATTATGTGTAGTTTTGCATCAGACAGGGACAGAAAGCCTTTCGAATAAGGCACGAATCCTTGCTGATGTTTAACTAAATAATCAATATTATGAAGAGCATTTTGGAAGTTATAATCCTTTTACTTCTTTCCTTTCTGATAGGGAGTAATAAGTCGGTTGATACTGCTTGTTCATTGCCCGACACCTCTCAATGGAGTGTGGCTAATAGTGATATTTGTTTAAAGGTGAATGGAGATTCGATTTTTTGGACTATGAAATCTGATAAAAAGGATATTCCTGCTATCACGGCATCTGCCAGATACAATTTGCTTACTTCCGGAAGAATCAGTCTGACGTACAGCTTACCTTTATTATCTCAAGATTTATCCTATATCTATGGAGAAAGGAATGAGATACTGCATCGTCATATTATCCATGCATCCTTATGTAAGCAGGAAGATGATAAATTGGTATTTTATTCATCTGCGGGTGATTCTATTGTTTTTTGTCGTAAAAACTAAAATGGAGACGGAAGATATGCAGACAATGAATTCTACTACAAATCAATTATTGACTGAAACTTACACATCCTTATGTCCCATAATCATTCATTATATAAATCGTAAAATCAATGATTATGAATCTGCCAGAGACATGGCGCAAGATGTGTTTCTTCGTCTCATGGAATATAAGCAAATACTTCGTAAAGAGACAGTGAGAAGTATGGTGTTCTTCATAGCTCACAATCTGGTGGTTGATTATTTGCGACGTTATTACAGGAAGCAGGAAATGTCTGCCTATTTCTATGAATATGGCGTGAACATTACTGATGATACAGAGAGCGGGGTGATAGCCAATGACCTGTCGGCACAAGAAAAACTGAAACTGCTTCAACTTTCTCCGCAGCGTCGGACAGTTTATATAATGAGTCGTTTTCAGGGTAAGACAGCACCTGAAATCTCTGAAGAATTGTGCCTTTCGCGACGTACCATAGAGAATCATTTACTGGCTAGCCGCAAAGAGATTCGTGAATATATCAAGTCATGTATTTGAGAGTTATACTATATCAACAAAATTGTTAATTTTAAATTTAAAAAATGTGAATAAGAAGTTATTGAAATTTTCATCGAAAAGAATATTATATTCTGCGATGATGGCTTCCGCTCTATTGGCAGGAAGCCCGGGGACTGCTTTTGCAGACACGGATAATATACTGGAAGTGTTGCAAAACAGTACCGTACGAGGTAAAGTTGTCGATGCTAGCGGTGAACCCGTTATCGGTGCCAGTGTTGTGGTGAAAGGCACAACAACAGGAGTGATTACAGACTTAGATGGAAATTTTATCTTAAGTAATGTTTCCGGGCAAGCGGTTTTAGTTATATCTTATGTGGGGTATAAGTCACAGGAGATTGCTGTAAGCGGAAAGTCCGCCATAAACGTCACGATGCAGGAAGATAGTGAAATGTTGGACGAAGTCGTTGTTGTAGGGTATGGTGCTATGAAGAAATCTTCATTGACCGGTTCCGTAACAGTTGTTGATAGCAAAATATTCGAAAATAAAGGAAGCATGTCCAATCCTCTTCAGGCATTGCAAGGACAGGCTCCCGGTGTTCGGATCACACGTTCATCATCAGCTCCGGGTGAAGAAGGTTGGGGAGTATCCCTTCGTGGTGCAGTTTCCAAAAACACAACAGAACCGTTGCTTATCATAGACGGTGTTCCTTCAGACGCAGTTTCAGACCTGCAATATCTGAACCCTTCGGATATCGAGACTATGAACTTCTTGAAAGATGCTTCGGCAGCTATCTATGGAGCAAAAGCTGCGGGTGGTGTAATTATTGTAACAACCAAAAGACCGCAGGCCGGTAAACTTAAGATAGAGTATAATGGCTCATATACCCGTAAGATGCCGGGACTTCAAGCTGAATTGATGAGCCTGGATGAGTGGGCTGGTTCATTTCTGCAAGCAATGGAGAATGACGGCCTTGACGATACTTATACATGGTATCGATATGTCAAGTTGATGCAGGCAAACAAAGGTGGTTTCATTAATGTACATGACGGGAGCAATCCTAACCCGATTCCAGGTATGGGTGTGAACGATTACGTTTTTCAGGATGTCAACTGGACGGACGTGATGTGGGGACCTGCCAATTCTACGCAACACGACTTGAGCTTTTCAGGAGGTAACGAAAAGGTCACTTACCGTTTGTCTGCCGGTTATTTGTTTGATGACTCCAACCTGCGTTGGGGAGAAAATAACAATCAACAGTATACTTTCCGTTCGAGTAATGTAATTAAGGCCACTGACCGTTTGACTATCGAGTCTGTCATATCAGCAGTCCGTAAAGAGCAAGTTACTCCTACGCAAATCGGAAGGGCGTTGAATGTTACGACTCCGTTGCCAGGTCGGCCTGTTTCAACTATTGATGGCAAGCCTTATTTGTGGGGTACCGACTATACAGCCAATTGGTTACTCGAATTAGGAGGTGAGAATAAATTGGTGGTGACAACTTTCAATTTGAATGAAACATTAAAGTATCAGTTTACAAAAGAACTGACTGCTTCTGCAACATTCGGATATTCAACGAACAGTGCTATACGTGACGAGAAAATGAAATCTATCCAATGGTATCATTATGATGGAACAGTGAATACCTCTACAGCAAATCCCTATCCTACTCAAGCGGAATCAAAATATACTAAACGTGCTTCCCGTACGGATAATTACTCTGTATCAGGTTATTTGAACTATGCGAAAACGATAGGTAAAAATCACAATATCAATGTAATGGCCGGTATGCAATATGATCGTAGAGATTATGAAATCACCGGAACGTCTGCCACTGATATCCAGTCGGAACTAGGTATCATTAATGGTAACGGAGTCATTTCTATTGCCGAAGCCAAAAAGAACAGCTATGCGCTCCTTTCCTATTTCGGACGTTTGAATTATAACTACAACCAAAGGTATCTGATAGAATTTAACGCGCGCTATGATGGTTCTTCAAAGTTTCAACCGGAAAACAGATGGAAAGGTTTCTATGGTGTTTCAGCAGGTTGGAGAATTACCGAAGAAGCGTTTATGGTGAATATTAAAAAGTATATTGAAGAATTGAAAATTAGGGCTTCTTATGGTGAGGTCGGCAACCAAAGCGGTATAGGGCTTTACGACGGGGTGCAACTCTATAACTTTAATACAGCTTCGGGCGCCTATATTGGCGACGGAAAAGTTTCATATATTGCTGCGGCTAAAGAACTGGTGACAACCAATAGAACTTGGGAAAGAATCAAAAATTATAACGTCGGTTTTGATTTTACAGTACTGAACAGCCGTTTGAGTGGTAGCGTAGACCTCTATATGAAGAAAAACGACAATATGTTGATCGGGTTGCTGTATCCCGGCACCTTGGGTGGCAATGCTCCGGCAAGTAACAACGGAAAATTCGAAAGTAAAGGATATGAAGGTATGCTTCGTTGGAGTGACAAAATAGGAGAAGTGAGCTATCATATTGGCGGAACATATACTTACATGGAAAATAAGTTGTTGTCAGGAGGTAATGATGTTATCTCTGCCGGTTTCAACAGCACGATAAACGGTTATCCGTTAAACTCTGTTTTCGGTTACCGATATGCAGGAAAAATACAGAATGAGGAAGATTTACAGGCATATAAGAACCTGTATTATGGAAACAATACGCTTTCAATGCCCTCGAATTTACGCGTGGGTGACCACATGTATGAAGATGTGAATAAGGATGGTAAGCTTACGCAGGACGATTTGGTCTTTCTCGGGACAGATGACCCCAAAGTAACTTTTGCCTTTGACCTTGGATTGGAATGGAGAGGTTTTGATGTGTCTGCTATTTTTCAAGGTGCGGCACAAAGAACGGTTTGTCGCGATGCAGACTCTTGGAAAGTTCCTTTCAAAGCAGTGTGGATGAATACGTCAAACCATACGATTGGAAAAGTCTGGAGTCCGGAAAACCCTAATGGCAGATACCCTGCCTATTCAACTAAATCAGAAATCAATAACTGGAATTATATGCCTTCTTCATGGTTTATAGAAGATGGTACATATCTCCGGTTGAAGAATCTGACAGTGGGATATACTATACCAAGAGCCATATTGACAAAGATAACCAAGGGGGTACTTGAAAATTTCAGAGTATATGTTACCGGTACGGATATTTGGGAAAACTCAAAAATTAATGATGGCTGGGATCCGGAAGCAACGCGTGCGGTAAGTGCCAGACAGCGCTATCCTTTTACTCGTTCATATACTTTTGGTTTAAGTGCAACATTCTAATACTATATATAATATGAAACTATCGAACTTATATACTACATTACTTTTTAGTTTGTGTTTGTTGTTCCAGTCATGTCTGGACATGAATCCCGAGGAGCAACTCTCGGATGGCGACATGTGGCAGAATCGAGGGCAATTCGAAGCTTTTGCCAAGAATTTCTATGGTTGGACACGCGATTTCGGTGGTTTGGGGGATGCTCACGGTGATGTACAAGCAGACTTGTTTAGTACAAATCCCAGGAATCTTTTCAGTAATGGAACATCTACCATTCCACTTACCGACAAAAGCTATACAGATGCTTATGCCAATCTTCGTCAAGTAAATCTGTTGTTACAAAAGGCAGAATCTTATGCTCTTCCCGAAGAAATTAAGATACCTGTTGGTGAGGCATATTTTTTCAGGGCTTATATCTATTTTGACCTGCTTCAACGTTTTGGAGGAGTCATTAAGGTGGAAGAACCGTTAGATATCACTTCTCCGGAGCTTTATCGCACTCAAAATACAAGAGAAGAAATTAACGAATTCATTATCTCCGATTTGAACGAAGCGATAGCGCTTTTGCCGAAGTTTAAGGATATCACTGCTGCAAACGCAGGCACTATTTCACTTGAGGGTGCACAAGCCTTTTTATCCCGTGTGGGACTTTATGCGGGGACATGGGAAAAATTCCATAATGGTAATGGAAGCAATACGGAATTGTCAAAGAAATGGTTGAAAATAGCATACGAAGCTGCTGATGCAGTTATTGAGTCGAAAACATTCGAACTCTTCAAACCGTCTGATTTGGTTATTGAAGGGGATGAAGGGGCTGCTTACCGTTATTTGTTTATACTGGAAAATGAGAAATCGAATCCGGCCGGTTTGAACAAAAGTGCAAATAAAGAATATATATTTTCCAGAAGACATGATACGACATTGGCACCTATTGGTATCAATATTACCGAAGGTCGTTTTAATAATGCGTTATATGTAACACGTAAATTGGCCAATATGTATCTTCAAAAGAGCACCGGATTGCCGATTGATATATCGAAGTGGAATTACGCTACTAAAAATTCGGAGTATTTCGACCGTGACAACCGCATGACAAGCATAATGATGGTAGACGGAGGTTTTTACTTCAGTAGCAACGGTGGACGTTATCGTAGAACGTGGTTGGGAGATGCAGCTGAAATTAAGGAAGCCGGAGTGACTGCTCACAATGCAGCAGGTGGTACCGGGTACCGTTGTCGCAAATGGTGTTCGGAAAGAGAAGTGGAAAACCGGAAGGAAGGATACGACTATCCTATTATTCGTTATGCGGAGGTGCTTTTAAACTATGCAGAAGCAAAATTTGAATACGATGACAATATCTTGGATCCTGATTTGGACAAATCGTTGAATCTGGTACGTTTGAGAGTTAATCCTACTATGCCTAAATTGTCTAACGGACTGCTTCGGGGTACAGGTACAAACATGAGAACGGAAATTCGTCGTGAACGTACGGTGGAATTGATTGATGAATGTTTCAGACTGGATGACTTGAAACGTTGGAAAACAGCAGAAAACGAAATGCCTGAAGATATGTTGGGAATCAAATATACGGGAACCGCTTTTGAAACTTCCGGTTGGGCAGGGGTTGTGACGAATACGGAAGGATGCTTGATTTGGGAGAGCGGCAGAAAATGGGACAATAAGCAGTATTTGTATCCTTTCCCGCTGGATCAGTTGCAACTGAATACGAACTTGCGGCCCAACTGGCAATCTACAAATCCTTATGTGAAATAATTTTAATGTTATAACTATATGAAAAGAATATATACATTAAGCAAGACGATGGCTTTCCTGTTTTCATGCATGGCACTGATAGGAACTGCAAGCTCTTGTGCGGACGATTACAATACCGATCCGCTGACTAAAAATACCATTCTATCATCGATAACGATTGATGAGAAATATGAAGTCTATACACTGGTAAAGGGCGAAAACTATACTTTACACTTCTCTACTTTGCCGGAAGATGCGACTAACCCCGGGGTGTCTTGGGTATCAGGTAACGAAGAGGTGGCTACGGTAGATGCTAACGGTAAGGTGACGGCTGTTGCTGTCGGAACATCGGTTATTACGGCAAAACCAGCTGTCGGATATGCAGATGGAGTATCGGCTGCCATAACAATTAGTGTAGTCGAAGAACTTGCGCTTACACAATCGGTTGAGATAACCAATTTGCCTGAAGAGCTTACCATGATGGAAACGCAATCGGTTCAGCTCAAAACGAAAACTGTACCGGAGAAACCTAGTTTCTATCTTCTATCGTGGAAAAGTAGCGATGAGAAAGTGGCTACGGTTGATGAAAACGGGCGAGTACTGGCTGTGGGAGAAGGAAAAGCGACAATTACTGCAACAACTACAGATGGCACGGATCTGTCCCATTCAGTTGAGGTAACGGTAAAACCTGTTATTCACGTGGAAACATTCGAGATGAGTTCTATACATAACAAACTTGCCAAAGGTGAAATATCTGTGTTGAAATACACTGTAACACCTGCGGATGCAACTGTATCTGCTTTGGTATGGACTACTTCCGATGCTACAGTCGCTTCCATTGAAAAACGAGTTTTGGGAGAAGAAGAGGTATTCGTTATCTTGGGAGGTGTAAATTCCGGTACAGCAACATTAACGGCAAGTATTACCTATGCTGACGGTTCTCCGGGCTTTGAGAAATCATTTGAAGTTTCTGTGGTAGATGGTAAGATTAATGATGATTTCCTCTTTACGGCAGGATGTTTCGAAGGTGGGGATTATGGAGTATTGGAGAATGGTAGATTAGTGAGGAAGATAGAAAAAGAAGCCAACTCGAAATGTGAAGCACAGTTCCGTGGAACGATGACTTTCTACCCGTCGAAATATCCTATATATGCAGTGAAGACTTTCTTCGAAGATAGTCTCGACCCGGCCAAGACTCCCACATTGTTACTTAATATCTGGAACAATAATCCACGAATCAGTATCGGATTCTATGGTGGTACTGCTGCGGGTAATGCACAAAATTTATATAAAGTAAGCATGACAAGAACCAGTGATGGCGGATATGTAACTTATGCCGACTTAAGCACCCCCAATATTTTCAAGGGAGCAAATGCCGACTTTTTAACAAACGGAGTGCTGAATGACGGAATTACATTAGACCGCTGTGAACACAGGTTCTATGATACTTACTATACTGAAGCAGTAACGGAACCTTTTGCGCTCGATTGGGTTAAGACCTTCGAATCATTGGAAGCATATAAGGCTTATCTGATAGAGAATGAAGGAGTTGTTTTTGAATAATTATTTAAATGAGATGAAATATGAAAAAGAAAATGATAACTCTAGCGATGGTGTTATTTACATTCCTGTCTTGTAGTAATAAGGACTATTTTGATGAGGGGCATGTTGACCTGACACCGGGTTATACAATAGAAGAAGAGGATACTTATAAAGTATACACTTTGAATCATCCCTGTCTGATGCATACCAATGACGATTTCCAATATGTAGTGGGGAAGATAAAAACAGGTGCTCAACCTTGGGGCGCTGCATGGGAGTTCCTGGAACAGAACCAATACACGCAACTTAACGAAAACTGGACAACTGACGCTCCCGAGATTCTTTTGAGAAATTCTTCAGGTGGTAACTTTAAAGTTGCCAGAGAACCGGGATTGGCCGCCTATTATTTGGCCTTGCGCTGGAGAATAGCAGAAGGACTAGGTGAAGAAGATGCATATAAGTATGCGGATAAGGCTGTGAAGATTCTGGATAACTGGTCGACTGTATGTAAAGCAATTCAAGTGGAGAATACGAATGACCATTATGCGTTAGTTACCGGATTTGACGGACATCGGTTTGCGCAAGCGGCGGAAGTAATGCGGGATTATCAGCCTTGGGTAGATAATGGAGGATTTTCTAAGTTCCAGACTTGGTTGAAAAATGTAGTTGCAGGTCCTGCAACCTACTTCATCAGTCAAAAAACAGATCCTTACTGGTCTTGGGGCGGATGGGAAGTTCCCAACGTGGCAATCATGCTGGCAATAGGTATTGTATGTGATGACCAGGATATGATTAATGAAGCGATAAACTATTATAAACATGGTCCCAGTTCGGGATGTATCCAGCACTTGGTGGTAGCACTGCATCAAGACCCTGCCGGTCTGGGTGAAGGATATTGCCTTGGACAAGCTGATGAATCGGGTCGCGACCAGGATCATGCCGGATTGAGTATGGCTACACTGGCTCCGATGTGTCAGGCTGCGTATAATATCGGAGAAGATTTGTATGGTATCAAAGCAAACGACTCTTTTACGACAGAAGACGGACGTGTATATAATCGTTACCCTAAATATGCTGAATATGGGGATGTGAAGTAAGCTCCTATAGAAATAAGAATACATTATCATAAGGAAAGCGTGTAGCTCAATGAGTTACACGCTTTTCTTGTTTTTGGCCGTACACAATAATATTGCTATCTTTGCGTTATTATTATAAACANGTAGCTCAATGAGTTACACGCTTTTCTTGTTTTTGGCCGTACACAATAATATTGCTATCTTTGCGTTATTATTATAAACATCTGTACCTCATTTGTATCTCGAAACTATAGTAGATAATGTGCGAAACTATGGGGCGCAAGATAATTAGTAACAATAACATAGAGATATTAGTATGCCTGGATCAAAGTATAAGATAGTGCGGAAGTGTCCTGTATGCGGAGAAGAATTCTTCGCACGGACTTTGGAGTCTTGGTATTGCTCGCCAAAATGTTCCAAAGTAGCTTGGAAACGCAAGCATGATGAAGAAAAGCGTCAGTTGGAATTAGACAGCATAGCCAAGAGTATTCCCAATTATAGGGATTATATCACAATAACAGAAGCGTATGCTTTGTTTGGTATTAGCCGAGATTCCATTTATCGGCTAATAAAACTGAACCGAATCTCATCTATTAAGCGTAAAGGAGCCAAAATCAAGGTCAGCAAAACGGAATTGATGAAGTTATACCCACTTCGGCAATCTCCGCTTGACACCAACCCAAGGAAACCAGTTACCATGTACCGCATGGAACCAGAGGATTGCTATACAATAGGTGAGATTTCCAAGAAATTTCATCTGGATGACAG
>NZ_CP083673.1:3570932-3670008 GCF_025914115.1 Bacteroides sp. DH3716P
AATGTTTCCAAGTTTTTCCAAATCGATTTTCTGCTAAATCCATAATGCTTCATTTTTATACATAGCAAAAATATAAGAATGAAAAAAGGGCGACAAGATAGAATCGCGGAGACGCTTACCTTTCACGTTTTTTCTTTTTCAAACAGTCCCTTTCAACTACGCTCGCTGCTACAACGAGCAATGTCCGAAAGCTTGTAACTGCCTGCGTCGGGTGGCTGCACTTCTCACTACCGCTGACACGTCCTACATCAGCATCATAAACCCAATGTGTATTCCGGCCACCGGCATTGACTGTCCCCACTTCCAAAACGCAGAAAAGATACATGTGGCATGGGGTATCAGCCACCTGCTGGATAACGTACCTTATAAGGACGGAACAAACTCCGCCTCTACTATACAATATGCAATAAACTCAAAACGTTGCAAATTTCCGTCCTCATTTGCCCTGTTTACATAAATAAAAACTATCTTTGCGTTTCAGAATCCCGAAAGACGAAAAGAAATGGAGCAAATAGACAACCTAAAAGAGCTTATCAATCAGGGGGATGTGGACACAGCGATTAAGCAATTGGACCAGCTTCTCCAGGACAGTTCTGTCGAAAAAGAGAAAGATACTCTTTACTATTTACGGGGAAATGCCTACCGAAAGAAAGGAGATTGGAAGCAGGCACTGGACAACTACCAGTATGCCATCGAGATCAATCCGGACAGTCCTGCCGTTCAGGCCAGGAAGATGGCAATAGATATCCTCAACTTCTACCACAAGGATATGTTCAATCAATAAAAGAGATGTATAATCAATAACCGTACTCAAAGATAACGTAATAAAATAAAGATTATGGCAAAAATCAAAGGAGCAATCGTAGTCGACACGGAGCGTTGCAAAGGATGCAACCTGTGTGTAGTGGCGTGTCCGCTCGATGTAATCGCCCTCAATAAAGAGGTAAACATGAAAGGCTATAACTATGCCTGGCAAGTGAAGGAAGATACCTGTAACGGATGCAGCTCGTGTGCAACGGTTTGTCCGGACGGATGTATTTCAGTGTATAAAGTAAAAGTAGAATAAAAGAAAAGAATATGGCAGAAGAAGTTGTATTAATGAAAGGAAACGAAGCCATCGCCCACGCAGCTATCCGTTGCGGTGCCGACGGTTACTTCGGTTATCCTATTACTCCCCAATCGGAAGTGTTGGAAACGCTTGCCGAACTGAAACCGTGGGAAACAACCGGCATGGTAGTACTCCAGGCGGAAAGTGAAGTGGCAGCTATCAATATGGTATATGGAGGTGCAGGTAGCGGAAAGAAGGTAATGACCTCCTCTTCAAGTCCGGGCGTGAGCTTGAAACAAGAGGGAATCTCTTATTTGGCCGGTGCCGAACTTCCTTGTCTGATTGTGAATGTAATGCGTGGCGGTCCCGGATTGGGAACTATCCAACCCAGCCAGGCTGACTACTTCCAGACAGTAAAAGGTGGTGGTCATGGAGACTACAAACTGATTGCCCTCGCTCCGGCATCCGTACAAGAAATGGCGGATTTCGTAGCATTAGGATTCGAACTGGCCTTCAAATACCGTAATCCGGCTATTATCCTTGCCGACGGTGTGATCGGTCAGATGATGGAAAAGGTTGTTCTTCCTGCACAAAAGCCACGCCGCACGGAAGCAGAAGTAATTGAACAATGTCCATGGGCTGCTACCGGAAAAGCAAAAGACCGCAAACCGAATATTATCACTTCCCTTGAATTGAAACCGGAAGCAATGGAAATCAACAACCTCCGTTTTCAAGCTAAATATCGTGAAATTGAAGAAAATGAAGTACGCTTCGAAGAGATCAACTGCGAAGATGCAGAGTATTTGATTATCGCTTTCGGTTCAATGGCACGTATTGGCCAGAAAGCAATGGAACTAGCTCGTGAAAAAGGAATTAAAGTAGGTATCCTTCGCCCGATTACACTGTGGCCGTTCCCAACCAAAGCAATTGCTGCATACGCTGATAAAGTAAAAGGTATGCTCGTTACGGAACTAAATGCCGGACAGATGATTGAAGATGTCCGTCTCGCTGTTAACGGTAAAGTAAAGGTAGAACATTTCGGACGTCTAGGTGGCATCGTTCCCGATCCGGATGAAATTGTAACTGCCTTGAAAGAAAAAATAATCAAATAACGAAACAATGAATCCCGATAAAATAAGAAACGTACTGAACATCCTATTTATGATATTGGCTGTTGCAGCCATCATCACCTACTTTGTAGCAAAAGATGATTTCAAAATGTTTATCTACGTATGCGGCGCGGCAATCTTTGTCAAGCTGATGGAGTTTTTTATACGGTTCACCAACAGATAAGGAGATGAAGTTATGACTAAAGAAGAAATAATCAAACCCGAGAATCTGGTTTACAAAAAACCGACTCTGATGAACGATAACGCCATGCACTACTGCCCGGGTTGCAGTCACGGTGTGGTACACAAACTCATTGCCGAAGTCATTGAGGAAATGGGTATGGAAGATAAAACTGTAGGAATCTCTCCGGTGGGATGTGCAGTGTTTGCCTACAACTATCTCGATATTGACTGGCAGGAAGCAGCACACGGACGTGCTCCTGCTGTGGCAACTGCTGTGAAACGCCTGTGGCCGGACCGCCTTGTTTTCACTTATCAGGGTGACGGTGACTTGGCTTGTATCGGTACAGCCGAAACAATCCACGCTTTGAACCGTGGTGAGAACATCACGATTATCTTTATCAATAATGCGATCTACGGTATGACAGGCGGCCAGATGGCTCCGACTACACTAGTAGGCATGAAGAGTTCGACTTGTCCTTACGGACGTGACGTTGAACTTCACGGTTACCCATTGAAGATTACTGAAATCGCAGCCCAACTGGAAGGAACTGCTTACGTAACCCGTCAGTCCGTACAATCCGTACCGGCTATCCGCAAGGCTAAGAAGGCAATCCGCAAGGCTTTTGAGAACTCCATGAACGGTAAAGGTTCCAACCTGGTAGAAATCGTTTCCACTTGTAGTTCAGGCTGGAAGATGACTCCGGAGAAGGCGAACAAATGGATGGAAGAACACATGTTCCCATTCTATCCGCTGGGTGATTTAAAAGATAAAGAATAACGCTAAAAGTCAACAGAACAATGAAAGAAGAAATAATTATAGCAGGATTCGGTGGACAAGGCGTATTGTCTATGGGTAAGATTCTGGCATATTCCGGTTTGATGGAAGGCAAAGAAGTGACCTGGATGCCGGCATACGGTCCCGAACAACGAGGTGGAACAGCCAACGTTACAGTTATTGTAAGCGATGACAAAATATCCTCACCGATTCTTAGTAAATACGACGCTGCCATCATTCTGAATCAGCCTTCACTCGAAAAGTTTGAAAGCAAAGTGAAACCCGGCGGTATCCTGATTTATGACGGTTACGGAATTATCAACCCTCCTACCCGTAAGGATATTAAGGTATATCGTATCGACGCAATGGATGCAGCCAACGAGATGAACAATGCCAAAGCATTCAACATGATCGTACTTGGCGGATTATTGAAGCTTCGCCCCATCGTAACGTTGGAGAATGTTATCAAAGGATTGAAGAAAACCCTGCCGGAACGCCACCATCACTTGATTCCTATGAACGAGGAAGCTATCAAGAAAGGGATGGAGTTAATCCGTGAGGTTTAATAAATTAAAAATTGAGAATTGAGAATTAAGAAATAATTGCTCGCCAAGTAAAGGATGCAACATATTTTTCAATTCTCAATTCTCAATTCTCAATTAAAGTAAGTATCTTTGCCTCCAATTATGAGACGAATCTTACTATTATATATATTACTTTCCGTTATAGGTTTGACGACTGTTCACGCACAGTTCGATAATGGTCGCCAGAGAGTAGACGAAAACGGATACGACCAATACGGAAATCAGGTAGACCCTGCCATGATTCCGGACAGATTGGATAGTGCAAATGTCGAAGTACAGGGATTGCCTCCAAAGTTGTATATGTGGCGTATCAAGAACCAGTTGGGCGACCGGACTATCATCCCGGCAGATACAGCCTTTCATCATTTCCAGAATTCAAACCTGACTGAAGGACTTACCGGACATTATAATTATCTGGCCAATATGGGTTCTCCCCGTATGTCACGCATCTTCTTTGACCGCCGTGACCCAGAGCCGACTATTTTCATGGAGCCTTTCTCCAGTTTCTTCATTCGTCCTACGGAATTTAATTTCACTAACAGTAACGTACCTTATACGAATCTGACGTATCACAAAGCCGGTAATAAAGTGAATGGGGAAGAGCGTTTCAAATCTTACTTCTCTGTCAATGTAAACAAGAAACTGGCTTTCGGATTTAATGTAGACTACCTATACGGACGAGGATATTACAATAATCAGAATACGGCGTACTTTAATGCAGCAGTTTTCGGTAGCTATATCGGCGACAAATATCAGATGCAGGCTATATACAGCAATAATTACCTGAAAACAAATGAAAACGGAGGTATTGAGGACGACCGCTATATCACTGCACCGGAAGAAATGGCGCAAGGTCAAAGAGAATATGAATCAACCAATATTCCTACCGTACTAAGTGCAACGACCAACCGCAACCATGACTTTTATGTCTTCCTGACCCAACGATATAATCTCGGATTCAGTCGTGACATACCACAGGCTGAAAATGACACCACTCCCGTCAAACAGGAGTTTGTCCCCGTTACCAGTTTTATACACACCATCCAAGTGGAACGGGCACGGCATAGCTTTAATTCTAATGACGACATGCGTGAAAAAAATTATTATCAGAATACTTACTTTGATACGGATAATCCTAATGTCAGAGACAGTACCACCTACGTCGGAATCAAAAACACCATAGGTATTGCGTTACTTGAGGGATTCAATAAATATGCCAAAGCCGGATTGACTGCATTTGCTTCCTATAAAATCAGCAAGTATACACTGATGAATATGGAAGGAAATCCGTTGCCTGATAAATACAACGAAAATGAAATATTTGTTGGAGGCGAATTATCCAAACGTGAAGGGAATGTGCTTCATTACCACGCTATCGGTGAAGTGGGATTGGCAGGAAAAGCAATCGGACAATTCAATGTAAAAGGAGATATTGACCTGAACTTCCCGTTGTGGAAAGACACCGTCAGTCTTATAGCCCGTGGTGAAGTCAGCAATAAACTTGCTCCTTTCTATATGCGCCATTATCATTCCAAGCATTTCATGTGGGACGACGATATGGACAAGGAATTCCGTACCCGTATTGAAGGGGAATTGAGCATTGCACGTTGGAGGACACGCCTGAAAGCAGGAGTTGAAAATATCAAGAACTATACTTACTTCAACCAGGAAGCAAAACCGGAACAGAACAGCGGAAGTATACAGGTATTATCTGCTAGCCTTAATCAGGACTTCAAGCTAGGAATCTTCCATCTGGACAATGAGGTGACCTGGCAGAAATCCAGTGACCAGACTGTACTTCCTTTACCTGATCTCTCGCTATATCATAACTTCTATATGCAGTTCAAACTGGCGAAGAAAGTACTTAGTGTGCAATTGGGAGCCGACGTGCGTTATTTCAGCAAATACAATGCACCTGCCTATATGCCGGCCATTCAGAATTTCCACCTGCAACCGACAGACGATCAGGTACAGATAGGAGGTTATCCGATTGTGAATGTATATGCAAACTTACATTTAAAGCGTACACGTTTCTATGTAATGATGTATCACGTGAACCAGGGCATGAGCAGTCCGAATTACTTTCTGTCTCCTCACTACCCCATCAACCCACGTGTGCTGAAATTCGGTCTTTCATGGAATTTCTATGATTAACAAAAACTATACGACTTATGGTATCACGCCCCAAATTGAGACTGTTCAGATATTTAGTGCCAGTGATTATTGTATTGGCATTTATCTTCTCTTTCCGTCAATGCGGTAAGCAAGAAAAACCTGCGGGACATCCGCGTGATTATGCTGCCATTGCCAAGGAGGGTATCATACGTGTAGCTACCGAATATAATTCCATCAGTTTTTATGTAGACAGTGACACCGTTTCCGGTTTTCATTACGAACTGATACAGGCATTCGCCCGGGACAAAGGACTCAAAACCGAAATAACACCTATTATGAGTTTCGAAGAGCGGTTGGAAGGATTAAGCGAGGGACGTTATGACGTGATTGCTTATGGCATATTAGCCACCAGCAAGTTAAAAGACTCTCTGCTTCTCACCTCTCCCATTTTCCTCAACAAGCAAGTGCTGGTGCAACGCAAAGAAATTGGAGAGAATGATTCACTCTATATCCGCACCCAACTGGATTTAGCCCAGCGAACACTTCATGTCGTAAAAGGCTCCCCCTCTATTTTGCGTATTCAGAATCTAGGCAATGAGATCGGAGATACTATCTACATCAAGGAGATTGATAAATACGGTTCCGAACAATTGATATCAATGGTAGCGCATGGAGACATCGACTATGCCGTTTGCGACGAAAGTATCGCACTGGCGGCAGCAGATTCGTTGCCGCAAATAGATATTAATACAGCCATCAGCTTCACGCAGTTCTACTCATGGGCAGTCAGCAAACAATCACCCGTTTTACTCGATAGTTTGAATACATGGCTGGATAAATTCCAAAAAGAGAAAGAATACCAGAAGATTTATAAAAAATACTATGACAAAGAATAACCTCATCACTTTACAGGTCAGAAGAAAACAATCAAAAACAGAATGTAAGATGGATATATTCATGTCTATTTCCAGAAATAAACTCCCAAAGACTTGACTTTCGCTTTCGAATGTCGTATCTTTACAGAGTTAATGATAAAGTAGTTTCAATTAAACTACACGCAAAGGAGGGAATCGCGATTCTCTCCTTTCTTTTTATCCATCCGGGAAAAACCTCTCCCCGCCCCGGCTTTTCTTTTCGCTTAGCCTGGTGGTTACGGTTCTTCAGCCGGAGGATCAGCAGTGTTCACCTTACTTCTTACCGAAATGGAGTATATATCCGCCCCCAACGGACGTTCTGTTTGCCAGAAACAGAGCCTCTGTTCAGGTAAAACAGAGCCTCTATTGAAATAAAACGTAATGTCTGTTTTACCACTGTCTCTGCTAAGTTAATAATCAATAAAGTTGCTCTTGACAAAAAATAGCTTTATCTTTGGGGTTTGTTTAAGCAGACACAATAGGTATATATTATGAGTGAAAAGATTATCAAATGGGGCTTCATTGGTTGTGGAGAAGTAACCAAGACCAAAAGCGGTCCCGCTTTCCAGAAAGTAGAACATTCGGAAGTCGTAGCCGTGATGAGTCGTGACGGTGCGAAAGCGAAAGCGTATGCCAAAGAGAGAGGAATCAAAAAATGGTATGACGATGCACAAGAACTGATCGATGATCCGGAAGTAAATGCCATCTACATTGCCACTCCTCCTTCCTCACATGCTACGTATGCCATTATGTCCATGAAAGCAGGCAAACCTGCCTATATTGAGAAACCAATGGCTGTGACGTACGAAGAATGCACGCGCATCAACCGCATATCCAATGAAACGGGAGTTCCCTGTTTCGTTGCTTACTATCGCCGTTATCTCCCCTATTTCCAGAAAGTAAAGGAACTGGTAGAGAACGGTACTATCGGTAATATTATCAATGTGCAAATTCGTTTTGCCCAGCCGCCACGCGATCTGGATTACAATCGTGACAACCTTCCCTGGCGTGTGCAGGCTGACATTGCCGGAGGTGGCTACTTCTACGACCTTGCTCCGCATCAAATTGATTTGTTGCAGGATATGTTCGGTTGTATCCTCGAAGCAAGCGGTTATAAGAGCAATCGGGGTGGACTTTATCCTGCTGAAGATACATTAAGCGCCTGTTTCCAATTTGATAGCGGATTGGTTGGTAGCGGTTCCTGGTGTTTCGTAGCCCATGACTCTGCCCGCGAAGACCGTATTGAAATTATCGGTGACAAGGGAATGATTTGTTTCTCTGTCTTTACTTATGAGCCTATCGGCTTACATACCGAAAAAGGACGGGAAGAAATCTGTATCGGTAACCCGGAACATGTGCAACAACCTCTTATTCAGGCAGTGGTCGATCACTTGTTAGGTAAGTCCGTTTGCTCCTGCGACGGAGAAAGTGCAACGCTCACTAACTGGGTAATGGACAAGATATTAGGTAAACTATAACCCGAAAAAAAGCAAAAAAAAGTATCATTTTCTTGCGAAGTTTACTGATACTGTTAAAAAATTAATAGGAATATTCCATTGTATATTGTTAGTTTTTTCTATCTTTGTAAAAAGAAGCAAAGGGAAAATGAAACTAACAATATATTTTTTGTGCCATGACTAGAGAAGACTTAATGCGGAAAGCAATCGAGCTCTCCAAAGAAAATGTTGAAAATGGTGGAGGTCCTTTCGGTGCTGTGATTGCCACGAAAGAGGGGGAAATAGTTGCAACAGGAGTAAATCGTGTTACGGCATCTTGTGACCCCACTGCTCATGCCGAAGTGAGTGCGATACGTGCCGCAGCTGCCAAACTCGGTACTTTTAATCTTAGCGGATACGAAATCTATACTTCCTGCGAACCTTGTCCCATGTGTCTCGGTGCGATTTACTGGGCGCGATTGGATAAAATGTACTATGGAAACAATAAGACCGATGCCAAGAATATTGGCTTCGACGACTCTTTTATCTATGACGAACTGGAACTGAAGCCTGAAGACAGAAAGCTTCCTTCCGAAATCTTATTGCATAATGAAGCCCTTACTGCCTTCAAAGCCTGGGCGGCCAAAGAAGACAGAGTAGAATATTAAAAAACCTCTCACTATTATTAACCTATTAATTACCCCTCAAATGAAAAGAAAAAGCCTTTTATTTGTTATGGCATCAGTATGCCTGTTCAGTTGTCAACAGCAAGAAGAACTGCAAGATCCCAGTAAAGAAGTGATCGACTTTTCTACTTCTATTGACCAAAGTATCAACAATGCTCTTACTCGTAACAGCAGTAGTTTGACACTTCCGTTAAAGAACAATTTCGCTGCCGGAGATGTCATCTCAATGTCCGTTGCCGAGCAGGATTATCATCCATTTGCCATAGGTATGGATAGCCAGACCTGGAACGAGGCAGGCACCGATTCGGAAACGGTTACTTTCTATGCTCATTATCCTGAATTGACCGACGAAGCAGCTACTACCAGATCATTGAGCAGCCGCTATCGTGAAATCAAGGGTGGCTTAGAATATTTGTTCGGTACAGCCCAAGCCAACAAAGGTTCTAAGAATGTTGCTCTTGCATTCAAGAGAATGACAACGCCCGTCGTTCTGCTCGACGAGAACAACCAGCCGTACGAAGGTAGAGCAATCGTTAAACTGTTCTTGAAGAACAAAGGTGTACAGGACTTGTTCAGCGGCAAAATCGAAGCTGACCCCAATGCAAAACCGGAATACATTGATATTCGGAAAGTATCTGAAGGTATCTTGACTAACTTGATTCCACAGATCATCAAAGCCGGCGAGAAAATAGGAACGGTTATCCTGGAGGACGGTAAAGAAGAACCTATCATCGCAGAGGAGGACATTACCATAGAAGCCGGAACTCCTGTTGCGGTAAAAATGTACGCAAGACGCGGAATCATTGACGAACGAACTCCACTATTCAGATAAGACTAAAGAATAAAAAGTGATACTAATAAAAATCCCCGGAACCGCTGTAGACACTCAGCATTCCAGGGATTTTTTACACACAAAAGTTATTATTGAAATTGAAAACTGTCTCTTTATTAGATTAGAAGCGCATACCTACGGTAAACAACACTTGACTGCGTGTATTCGTAACTTTCGTTGCTTCTGGTGAACCAATGATTGTACTACCATCTTCATCTGTAAATCCATTCACAAACGGATAGAAGTTTTCTTTATATGTAGAGTATTTATAAGCTAAATCAGCATAAAACATTGATCCGCGATAACCAATACCCAATGTATAATTACTCATTGATTTAGAATTGGCAAAGTCTGTATCTGTCTGAATAGAGTTAATAGCCAAATCTTTGAAAGCATCTTGATGGAAAGCCGCAGTACTATAATTATATCCTGCCCTAAAAGCAAACTGTGGAATCACTTTATACTCCAAACCAAGACGAACAGTACTAACCCCTTTCAACATAGATGTCGTACTATTTTCAAATTCATAAGCAGAAGAATTACCTTCGGTATCTTTAAATTTCATGGAAGAATAATCTTGATACTCATACTCTGCTCCCAAAGCCAAACTCTTACCCACCGTATATCCTAAACTTACATTATAAGTCCAAGGAGTTTGAAAATCGAAAGGAAGAATCATATCCCCTTTTCCCGGAAGATTATCCCATGATCTCACGTCATATCCTTTTATTTCTCCAGTTACAACATCCATCACATCCGATATAACTTGTGCACTCGTTTTATAATCCAAACTATAGAATATTGGCGTATGTATAGCTAATCCAACTCGAAAAGGCGAATATTCAAAAGGACGAATAATAGCCCCCAACTTCACGTCAAAGCCAGACCCCTTTATTCTATTCCAACTCTGCAAACTATATCCTTCATCGTTTCCATAATCCTCATCATAAAAAGTATACTTATTATAATCTACAGAATAAGCACCCAGCGTCAACCCTAAATATACCCGATCATTAAAATTAAACGATACATTAAAATCATATTGGTCAATTCCTCCGCGTTCTTCCGAACGAAAATTTGCATATCCATTATCTAACATTCCTTCAAAATGTCCAGGAGAGATATAAAGAGGATTACCATTTATATCCTTATACTGTACCTCCTTCCCTTGTTCATCCTTATAGGTATAAGGAATATTGTTTACCCCTCCTGTTTTGTCATGTATTGTAATATCTCTAATCAGCCCAGCATCAGCTCCAAGAATAGAAAGCCACCCAATACCATTATCCGTATAAGGCGAATCTCCCCATTTTTCAATGCCAGCTGCTTGAGATGCCATTAGATAGGTTTGGGAGTAAAGCCCCAAATTACCTTCCATGCGCATGTTGTTATTAAATGATTTCGCTTTATGATAGTTAAAACCGAAATTCACAAAACGCAGCGGAGTTTCATTACCAATCTTCGAAGAAAACACAAACCCGATGTTATTAAAATCTCCTTTAGTTAAATCGGAATTAAACTTTTTCCCCAAATACTGACTTTCATTCCCATAAAGAGAAAACCCAAATGAAGTCATTACATCACTACTACGATAAAGACCAATACCTGCCGGATTAGTCCCCATTGTAGATATGTCTCCTCCAAGAGCTCCCATAGCTCCACCCATACCCACAAATCGAGCAGTTCCATTTAAATCTTTTCCTGTTAATTTGGCACCATCATATATCGTTTGTGCCATTCCCCAAGGCGCTATCATCAACATCCCTAGAGCAATTAAAACACTTATCTTTTTCATTCTTGTAAAACCGTTTAATTAATACTTATCTTCTGGCACTGCCACTACGAGAGGAGCCTCCACCTGATGATGACCTAGAAGAACCACCACTCGAATAACTGCCCCGAGAACTACTACCACCTGACGAAGCTGGAGAATAACTACGTGAAGAAGAACGAGAAGTACCATAGGAAGAAGAACGGGTATTACTATTATTCGCTGGAGAATAACTACGCGGTGCTTCTGAACTACCACGACTATAAGTTGATCTTGCACTACTGCTCCTAGTAGTGGTTCCGGACGAACGCGAATAACCAGAAGAACCAGTCGAACGGGAAGATGAAGAACTTCCGCTACTTCTAGTACTACTTGGACGAGAATAAGTAGCACTGCTACGACTACTTGAGCCACTGCGTTCACCTGAAGTCCGTGTACCCACTACACGCCTGGAAGTAGTTCCCCTGCTATAAGTAGAACCAGAAGAACGAACAGAACTACCTTCTGAACGAACTGCAGAGCCTCCCCGAACAGAAGAACCACTGGAACGAACTGCACTCGAACCATAACGACGAACAGTGGAAGGATTCCTGTAACTGCTTTGTCCGGAAGAACGACGGTTTGTATAGGTAGGACCTGTCCAATGACCGCTTCCACCTCCGCCCCAGCCCCAGCTAGGACCACCGTGCCAGTGGTGATGATGTCCCCAATAGCCACCGCCATACCAGCCACCCCAGTGGCCGCCATACCAGCCGCCCCAATAACCCGGAGAATATCCCCAAGCGTAGTAAGGACGATTCCATCCCCAGCCATAGTTCCATCCCCAGCCGTAAGAGCCATAACGCCAATCCCACCAGAGTGGATTACTGAATGTCGGGAACGCATAAGCATACATACCGTCGGTATATACATTCCAGTCCCATGAATTCGGACCGTAAACTACATCCCAATACAACGGGCTGCTGATGCTGATAGCAAAACGAGGATTGCGGAAACGGATGATACGTTCAGCGTATTCATAGTCGTCTTCCGTACCATTGAATTCGCCTGTCACCCATTCTCCGTCCAAATCCGGATTAGATTTTTCTTTTATATATAAGGTATCATTATCCATTACGAATTCATTATCACGTGCATCGTAACGGCGGTTATATTCATCCACATCCCGTGTTCTTCCCTTACGGTCCTGAACCACTACTGTAGTACCCGGTGAAGTATAGATGTTGGTCACCTGTTTCTTCGTTTCCTTCTTAACCGGAGTTTCTTTCTTCTCCTGTTTGTCTTTTGAAGGAATGAAGTAAAGGTCGTCATCAACGCTTTGTGCCATCAAGCCTATCGGGAGGCACAAGGCAAATAGCAAGAAATAAACAATCTTTTTCATATCATCTCGGTTTATGTAATTACTTAAACTTATTCATGTTACAAAGATAAGGAAGAGATTTTTCGTCCGAGGGAGATTTTCCCCAAAGGATAATAGGGAAATCCCTATTTCTAACTATCTTTGTCCATTATTCACCAGAATTAAAAACAACTATGAAGTATTTTGAGTTCACATTCCGCACCCACCCTTGCACAGAAATCGTCACTGACGTACTGGCTGCCGTACTGGGTGAAGTCGGGTTTGAAAGTTTTGTTGAGTGTGAAGGCGGACTGACCGCATATATCCAACAGACAATCTGTGATGAAAACGCCATCAAGATTGCCATCACCGAGTTCCCCCTACCCGATACGGATATTACTTATACATACACCGAAGCGGAAGATAAGGACTGGAATGAAGAATGGGAAAAGAATTTCTTTCAACCCATCATTATCGGAAACCGATGTGTGATTCACAGCACTTTCCACCAAGATATTCCCAAAGCGGAATATGACATTGTCATCAATCCTCAAATGGCCTTCGGAACAGGACACCACGAGACTACCAGCCTCATCATTGAAGAATTGTTGGACAGCGAATTGAAAGATAAATCTCTGCTCGATATGGGCTGCGGAACTTCAATTCTTGCCATCCTCGCACGTATGCGGGGCGCACGCCCCTGTACAGCCATCGACATTGATGAATGGTGTGTACGAAACTCCATCGAAAATATCGAATTGAACCACGTAGACGATATTGCCGTTTCACAAGGAGATGCCTCGTCGCTTACAGGAAAAGGACCTTTCGACGTTATCATCGCCAACATCAACCGGAATATATTACTGAATGATATGAAGCAATATGTTGCCTCCATGCATACGGATTCCGAACTCTATATGAGTGGATTTTACGTAGACGATATTACCGCCATCCGCGAAGAAGCGGAAAAGAACGGATTGACTTTCGTTCATTATAAAGAGAAGAATCGCTGGGCAGAGGTGAAGTTTGTTTATAAAGGATAAGAGTCCTGATGGATGTAGAAAAAATAGTGACGGTATATGCTTGGGATAGTGACGCTATCCCAAGCATATACCGTCACTATTTGTATCGGATAGCGTCACTATCTTATAAGGAGAAACAAAGTTGTTACGCGAACTCTTTCTTTAGCTGTTGACACCATGCTTTTATTTTCTTTTCCGCCTGCTCGGACTGATTATCCAAATCGACAACTAAACCGCACCACTGCTCACCACGCAAAGCTTTGGAACGTTCGAAAGTATAACCTTCGGAAGAAGTAAAACCAACTAAAGTAGCCTCATCTTCTTCAAATACCTCCGCCAACAGACCGATTCCATCTGCAAAATTCTCCGGATAGCGTATCTGATCTCCCAGACCGAAAATAGCAACCTTCTTACCTTTTAATTTCATTGTCCGGAGTTCCGGCAACAGTTCATCCCAATAAGTAGGAAGTTCTCCATCAAACCAAGTGGAAGCACCCACAATGAAGCAGTCATAAGCAGCAAAGTCATTTTGCCAAGCCTGTTCAATAGGCACTGTCTCTATCTTTTCCTTACCGAATTCTTTCTGTATTTTCTCTGCCACCCAACTCGTTCTTTCGGCTTTGGTAGCATAAAATAAACCTATCTTTTTCATAATCCACACTATTTAATATTCCAATAATCTCCGGGCAGCCTCGTATATCTTGGCCTCATCCGGCAAAATTTCCTTTTCCAAAATCGGATTAAAACCGACAGGAGTAAAAGTAGAACCGACACGCTGCACCGGTCCATCGAGATAGCGGAACATCTCTCCACTAATCATAGCAGCAAGCTCCGCACCAAAACCGGAGAATACTTTATCTTCATGAACCACCAATGCCTTGCTCGTTTTCTTGACCGATTCGAATATCGCCTCTTTATCCAACGGAATCAAGGAGCGAATATCAATGACTTCCACTTTCCAGCCACCTTCTTTTTCCAATCGTTCTGCTGCGTGCAGACAGAAATGGGTGGTATTGCCATAGGTAATAATGCTTAAATCTGATCCCTCACGACGAATACGTGCTTTTCCGAAAGGTACTTCAAAATCTTCCGGCACTACTGCCGCTGCTTCTACCGAATTATACAATGCTTTCGGTTCAAGGAACAGCGTGAAGCCTTTGGATCGCATACTGGTACGAAGTAATCCGGCAGCATCATCCGCAAAAGACGGGCAGACAATACGTGCCCCCGGTAAAGTGGTCAAAGCTCCCTCCAGGTTTTGAGAATGATACAAGCCTCCACCGATATAGCCACCGGAAGCCAGACGCAGAGTTATATTCGGAGCGAATTTCCCATTGCTACGCCAGTACTCATGTGTACACTCCACATATTGTTCTACGGCAGGCCAGAAATAATCGGCAAACTCCGCTCCCTCAATCACCACATGAATTTTAGGATCAAAGCGACTCATTCCATTGGCGGTGCCTACAATATAATCTTCCGCAATCGGTGCACTGAATACACGGGCTTCGCCGAATTCCTGCTGCATACCTTTGGTTACATTAAACACGCCTCCTTTTTCCCTGTTTGCCACATCCTGTCCCCAAATAAAGGTATCGGGATTATAGCGGAATTCAGCTTTCAATGTTTCATTAATGGCATTGACCAGAAAAGTCTTCTCCCCTTCCGCCTCATGTGTACCATCTTTATATTTCTGTGGCTGATAAGGTTCGGGCATTACAAAATCATAAATGCTTTTAGGATCGGGATCGGGAGCAGCCAAAGCCTTCCGGTTGGCAGCAGACAATTCTTTCTTTGCATCAGCTTCTATTTGTTGCAGTTCTTCCTCGGTCAGACGTTTATAACGCAGCAGCATCCGGCGGAACTTCATCAAGGGATCAGCATCTTTCACATATTCCAATTCATTCTCATCCCGATACAAGGTGTGTTTATCTGAATTGGAGTGCGAACCGATCCGGACACAATTCGCCTGCACAATAACCGGATTACGGGTACTGATAGCATATTCCCGCGCTTCGGTCATAGCATTCATCGAATCGAATACATCCTTTCCGTTACAATAGATAATCTTCAGGTTCTTGAAGCCCGAGAAGTTTTCGGCTACTTTACGGTTGGCAGTCTGTTCCGATTTGGGTACGGAAATACCATACCCATTATCTTGTATTACAAAAATCACCGGAAGACGTTCGAGGCTGGCACCATTGATAGCTTCGTAAACGAATCCTTCGGAAGTAGCCGACTCTCCGTGAGAAGTGATAGCTACGCCTTTATGTCCATAATATACCATTGCTCTGGCCACACCTGCTGCGTGAAGGTCGTGTGTACCAGTAGCAGAGGAGATGTTTTCAATGTGCCATTCCGGTTTGGCGAAATGGTTCGACATGTGACGTCCTCCGCTACCCGGGTCCGTTGCTTTGGAAATACCGTTCAGGATAACTTCTTCAGCGGTCATTCCGGCGGAAAGCACGGTTAACATATCCCGGTAGTATGGGAACAGGAAATCTTCACCGAGGGTGAATACCTGACCGACAGCAAGTTGAATACCATCATGCCCTGCATAGGGAGCATGATAAGACCAACCCAAAGATTGCAACAGGTAAGACGGTGCCTTTTCGTCCAAGGCACGCCCCAATGTCATCAGATGATACCACTTTTTCAGGGTTTCTACATCTGTAGTTTTTATATCATATTTCTTTTTCATGAGTAATGAAGTTCTTAATGAATGAAACAATCAGTTATCAGCCTTTCCAATTTTCGAGATAGTCGGCTATAAAATGCAGGAAGTTACCTCCCAACATTCCATCTACTACCCGATGATCGTAGGACAAAGACAAGTACATTTTATGCCGGATTGCAATCGTATCACCCTCCGGAGTTTCTACAACAGCAGGTTTCTTCTCAATATATCCTACTCCCAGGATAGCTACTTGCGGCTGATTAATGATTGGCGTACCGAACAGGCTCTTGAATGTACCAAAATTGGTTATCGTAAATGTACCCCCATCAATATCTTCCGGCATTAATTTGTTATCCCTTGCTTTCAAGGCCAGAGAATCGATGGCAACAGCCAACCCGTTCAGATTCAGATGATCGGCATCATGCACCACAGGAACAATCAGATTTCCATCATTCAAAGAGACGGCAATACCGACATTAATATGCTTTTTGAAAAGAATATTGTATCCATCTACCGATACATTCACCTGTGGATAGGCAGCCAATGCTTTTGCCACGGCTTCCGTTATCACAGGCATATAAGTCAGTCTCACTCCTTCGCGACGGAAGAAAGCGTCTTTATTCTTTTCACGCCAACGTACCAATTTGGTAACGTCTACTTCTACTACATTGGTCACGTGAGGAGATACTTTCTTAGACATAACCATGTGGTCGGCAATAATCCGGCGGACACGATCCATCTCTTTTACTTCGACTCCAGGCATTGCTACAGGAGCAACCTTCGGACTTGCCTGTTCAGAAGAAACAGCAACTGATGTTTTGCTTGCGGCCGGGGCAGCAACAACAGATGCCGGCTTCGGTTCAACACTACCTCCTCTTTTCTTCTTTTCAATATAATCTTTTATATCTTTCTTACTCAATCGCCCTTCATAACCAGTTCCTTGTATAGCATCCAGCTCTTCTTTCGGAATTTTAGCTTCCCGCGCCAACTGAATCACAACAGGAGAGTACCAACGTTCTTCCTCTGCAACAACAGGTTTCGATGCAGTATTCGCTGATTCGTTTTTAGCAGTTTCCGCTGATGATGGTGATGATGGTGATGTTTCAGAAACATTTGCAGCAACCTGACCAGCATCGGCTTCCTCTCTTACAACTCCTTCGCTTACCGGCTCCGTTCCTGAAGATTCTTCTCCATCCAAATCAATTATAGCGACTACTGTTCCTACAGCAACCGTATCGCCCTCCTTATATAAAATCTCCACCACTTTTCCCGCTACGGGAGAAGGGATCTCCGCACTTACTTTGGCAGTATTCACTTCAAAAAGCACATCGTCTTCCTGAATCATATCACCTACCTTTACAGACCAAGAGACGATTGTCCCTTCGGTTATACTCTCGCCCAACTTAGGCATTTTTATTTCGAATTTTGACATAGACAGTAAATTTATTATTCAACCTTGATATATTACAACAACGGGCTGAAATAGAAAGTTTTAAGTTAAGTAAATTTTAACCGGATGCTGACAAAGCCAGCCCGGACATCAACGACTATATATCCACTCTTTCTGAATATATTTCCCTTCCCGGAGCTGATTAACAGCCTCTATTTCCTTCCCGGTAAAAGCACTGACAGATTGGGACTTACTGAAATACTGAAAAGCCTTCTCTTTAAAATCAGTTACAGTTCCCTCCGGTAAATAACTCCGAATATTGGTTACCTCACTCCGAACGGAAGGAACGGCATATACTGACGATAAAGTTTCATCATCAACCATCGGTTCCGGATTCAAAGCTTTATGCAATGCTGTCAGATCCGTATCATACAATAAAGTGCAATGATACAACACCCGATTCTTATGTACGCATTGCGCACTCCCTGATATTTTCAATCCATTCAGATAAATCCCCAGTCGTTCGCCTCCTTTTGCCATCAGGCCTATAGAGTTCAGGAAATCCAATGTCCGTTGCAAGTACGTAACAAATTCCGGCAATCGGGGAGCCGTTTCTATAAAAGTCAGATTGATATTGCCCAAATCATGGTACACCGCTCCCCCACCCGAAAAACGACGGGCAATATGTACTTGTTCCTGTTCCGCCCATTTCTTATCGACTTCCGACCGCAACCGCTGATGCTTACCTATTACCACAGAAGGAGTATCCTGCCAAAGCATGAAAATATTTTCATTTCCCTGCTTCAACAGATACTCTTCTGCTGCCAAGTGAAAGTAAATATCAGTAAACGGACTATAGATACATCGAATCATAGATCAAGCGGAATAAGAGTTAAAACATAATTTCGTGATAAATCTCTCCAACCGTAGGATGTGGAAACACAGTCTTCTGGAATTCCTCCACCGTGTACCCTCTCTGAATAGCAATACCTGCTATCACAATAAGTTCTGATGCCGGATTTCCCAACATGTGACAACCGATAATCTTCCCATCTTCATCCTGAATCAGCTTACAGAGTCCGTTTCCCTGTTCATTCTCCGCAACGAACCGTCCGGAATAAGCCATCGGTAATTTTGAAACACGGTAAGGAACTCCTGATTTTACCAGTTCTTCTTCCGTCTTTCCCACTCCCGCCACTTCAGGGTTGGTATAAACGACTCCCGGAACACAATCGTAATTCATCCGGTCTTCCACTCCTAAAATATGATTGATGGCGACTTCCGCTTCACGGATAGCAGTATGCGCCAATAAAGAGTAGCCTGTAATATCACCACACGCATATACACGAGGATGTGAAGTCAACAGATGTTCGTCTACTTTCACTCCATTCCGATGCAGTTCTATATTCAGCTTGTCCAGTCCTACCTTGGATAGATTTGCCTTACGTCCTACACTAAGCAAGATCTTCTCCGCTTCAATAGTAGACGTCTTGCCTTCTTTTTCTATCACAACTCCATGAGGATTTACTTCCACCACTTTCGTATTCAAATAGAAAGTGACTCCCCGTTTGGCATATTCGGCACGAAGCATACCACTGGTTTCCTTATCCATCGCTCCCAGAATCTCCGGCATCATTTCTACCACATGTACTTTCACGCCCATACTGTTGAAGAAAGAAGCAAACTCCATCCCGATCACTCCGCCACCAATAATGACCAGTGTCTTAGGGAGTTCCTTTATCTCCAAGGCCTCCTTGGAAGTCCAATAGCTGATTTCTGACAGCCCCGGTATGGGAGGAATCACTGTATCAGAGCCGGTACATACCAGCAAATATTTCACGGAATAGGTTTCTCCGTCACAAGTGATTTGTATTTTCCCCTCTTTCTCTCCTTCTATCAGAGCTTCCTTTTCTATAATAGCCACTCCGTAAGAACTCACAGTCATCTTCACACCGCCCGTCAACATTTTTACTGTTTTATCTTTACGGCTCATAATCTTGGATAAATCGAACGAAGGAGATTCGGCAGAAACGCCGTATTTGGAAGCACTCTTGATGCTATCCAGTATTTTAGCAGAATATAACAAAGTTTTAGTAGGAATACACCCCTCATTGAGACATACTCCCCCCATTGCCTTTTTCTCAAAAAGAACGGCCTTTAATCCGTTGGCCCCTGCCCGTTCGGCAGCTGTGTACCCGGCCGGACCACCACCAATAATAGCTATATCAAAGTTCATAATCGTTTTTTTTTAGTAATAATACGATTATAACAAATATGAGAAGAGATAAGTTGTAGGGAAAAGAAATACCCGTTACTTAATTGTCAGCTTTTTAAGTTCCTCTAACGAGCCATTGAACACATTCAAATCTACGTCTTCTTTAATGCCGGGGACACTTCCTACATCCGTATGTTGCCAAAAGTGCCATTTTCCCTGATACCGCACAGAGTCCACATAATAATGGGCAATCCAGTAAGGGTATGCATTGAAGATAGAGTCGTCCAGATAACGGGTTTTAAATTTATAAGAGGTATAAAGAATAGGCTTCACTCCATAATGAGATTCCACCCGGTCGAGCCAGCGTTTGATGCCTTGCTGTAATTCCTTTTTTTCCTTCCGCCCGGTCACTTCTACATCAAGTACGGGAGGTAAATCACCGGAAACAAGTTTTACCGTGCGAATAAAGAAGTCCGCCTGTTTCAAAGCATCCGTGCTTGGAATATAAAAATGATAAGCGCCACGGATAAATCCATGATTACGGGCATTGGCAAAATTTGCCTCAAATGTGGTATCGTTATGATCTCCTCCTTCTGTTGCCTTCATAAAGACAAAATGCAAAGGAGTAGCCGTCTCTTTATTCTGCAACAGCTTCTTCCAGTCAATCTTTCCCTGATAGTGAGAAATGTCAATACCATGAATATCATATCCGTCAGGGATGCAGACACCATATTCCTTTAAGCCATGGCAAGGTTTCCATCGATAAGCATAAGGGCGGATAAAGAAATAATAGAAAGCGACGGAGAAACAACCGACAATTATCACTGCCAGAATATTACGAAGCCAGGTAGGCATCACAGTTCGATGCTTCACCTGTTCCTTTTTTGAGGTACGGGAAGTCTTGGAAGAAGAAGTCGTTCCCTTTCTTTTGGTAGTGGAAACAGTTCTTTTCTTCTGTACGGCAGACATCGGGTTGTTGCGTTGCGGCATTTACTTTAAACGATCAATGTTTTTAGAGATAGGCACGGATTACACGGAATACAGGGTTATAAGAAATAACTAAAAACCGTATTAATCCGCGTAATCCGTGCCTGAAAGAACCCTTCATTGCAACTGTTGTATCAACAACTGCTCTGAAGTGTATTTATTTAGCTTGTTCCAGTTGCAAAGTCTTAGTTGCCTGGTCGCAAACTTCTGTAGGACCGAAGTATTGGATCGGACCCGGATATACATAATCCGTTTCGATAGCCCAACGTTCGCGCTGTGAAGCAAATGCTTTGAAAGGAGCACCATCCAGTTTTACCAATGCTTTCTGGATAACCGGCTTCATTTCACCGTGACGACGTTCCATGTTCATCATCATAGTAATAGGCACACCACCAGCAATCCATTCGGCAGCAGGAGCTGTTGTGTTACGTACAGAAGACATATAACCAGTCTTACCGTTAGCAATCAACATAGAAGCTGTGTAACCCAAAGAGTAGCAATAGTCAGCGTCAAAGTTTGACGGAGCAGCACAACGTCCTTCATAACCGAAGAAGTGGTGTTGAGCAGCAAATTTACCAACATACTTGCCTTCTTCTTTCCATGCAGCCAACTTAGTAGCTACCATTTCAGACAACAGTTTTTCAGTTTCGATCAATGATACCTGAACGTTTCCGTGCGGGTCACGATCCAAAGTCAACTGACGGGCAACACCTTCCGGCAGACTAGCATAAATAGCAGAGTTTTCCGGAGAAAGTTTGCGGATGATATAATCACGTTGGTGAGATTTCTTAATCTGACCGAATTCTTCAGCATTAGCAGCCAGGAAGTCATTCAATTCAGCAATCAGACGTTTCATGGCAGGAATGAACTCTACCAATCCTTCCGGAATCAAAACTGTACCGAAGTTGTGTCCTTGTGCTGCACGGTCTGCTACCACTTTAGCGATAGATGTTACTACATCGTCCAAAGACATATCTTTTGCTTCCACTTCTTCTGAAATGATACATACGTTAGGCTGTACTTGCAAAGCACATTCCAGTGCGATGTGAGAAGCCGAACGACCCATCAATTTGATGAAGTGCCAGTATTTACGTGCAGAGTTACAGTCACGTTGGATGTTACCGATTACTTCAGCATAAGTCTTACAAGCTGTATCGAAACCGAAAGAAGTTTCAATCATATCGTTCTTCAAGTCACCGTCAATTGTTTTCGGGCAACCGATTACCTGTACACCATACTTCTTAGCAGCATAGTATTCAGCCAATACACAAGCATTTGTATTAGAGTCGTCCCCACCAATAATAACCAGTGCCTTGATGCCCAGTTGTTTGATGATTTCAAGTCCTTTTTCAAACTGGCTTTCAGCTTCCAGCTTCGTACGTCCGGAACCGATGATATCGAAACCACCTGTGTTACGGTATTCGTCGATGATATCAGCAGTCAGCTCCATATAGTTGTGATCTACCAGACCACCAGGACCCAGAATAAAACCATATAATTTGTTTTCCGGGTTCAATTTCTTGATACCATCGAACAAACCGGAGATTACATTGTGTCCGCCCGGAGCCTGACCACCGGAAAGAATTACACCTACATTCATAGCGGGAAGAGCAACAGCTTCACCAGCTTCGAATGTAATCAACGGCATTCCATACGTGTTCGGGAATAATGCTTTGATAGCTTCCTGATCGGCTACAGATTGAGTAGCAGCACCTGCTACAGCCTTAACAGCTCCTGATGCCAATGCTTTCGGAAGTTTGGGCTGGTAAGCAGCCCTTGCGATTTGCAATGCACTTTTAGTCATTTTCTTTAATTTTTTATTTAAAGGTGTTAGTAAGTTTCTTGTCAAACTTGAAAAGCGTTGCAAATTTCGCATTTTTTTCCGAATTATAAAAATTCTTCTTCTGTTGTTTTTAAGACAAAAGAAAGAAGAAAGAAAAATTAAGGCTATCTCCCGACGTAGGAGATAGCCTTTACGTTTTCTTCAGCGAGCTAATTTATAATATAATTCTAGGGATTCTGCTCCCAGCCTCCGCCAAGAGCCTTATAAAGTTGAACCACCGCAATCAACTCGTCACGAATGGCATTACTCAATCCGATTTGGGCATCAAAGTATCCACGTTGGGCATCCAACACATCCAGATAGTTGATGACTCCATTGATGTACTGTAATTGTGCCAGGTCCATGTAGCTCTTGGCTGAACGTTCCAGATTGGCACGAAGTTCGTACACTTCCTTAATCTTGTTGAAGTTGACAATCGCATTACGTGTTTCCTTGAAAGCTTCCAGTACGGATTTCTCATAACTATGTACTTCAGCCTCATAAGCAGCCTTTTTCGCTTTCAATGCCGCACGGTTCTTTCCCCAACCAAAGATAGGAGTTAATAAAGCTCCTTCCATAACTGCATAGGGAGATTTCAAGAGTTCCGACAAAGAAGTACTTTCACTACCGAAACCACCTGTCAGGGCAAGACGCGGGAACATATTCGTATAGGCCACTCCTACTTTTGCATTGGCAGCAATCAATTTCTGCTCTGCCTGACGAATGTCGGGACGGCGTTCCAACAAAGTAGACGGCAACCCTACAGGAAGTGTTTCCGGAGAATTAAACTCCTGAAGCAAACGGGAACGGGCTATCTTATTAGGATATTCACCCGCAAGATAAGCAATATCGTTCTCTTTCAGGGAGATTTTACGTTCCAAGTCAGGAACCAAAGTGGCCGTACGTGCCAACTCCACTTGTGCCTGTCGATAGGAAGTCTCGGAAGTCAATCCACCGGCAAACCGGATACGCGCCAGGCGCACCCCTTCTTCACGGGCTTTCAATGTCTGTTTGACAATATCAAGCTCTGTATCCAAAGCTACCAGTTCATAGTAAGCCTGTGCCACTTCAGCCACAATCGTCATCTGCAATGCACGTTGTGCTTCAATAGATTGCAGATACTCGGCAATGCTGGCCGAACGCGCCCAACGCAGATTTCCCCAAAGATCGACTTCCCACGAAACGAGGAATTGTGCTTCAAAGGTATCCGATCTCTTGAAAGCATCTCCTCCATGATTCTCGAGTTCGCGTTCCCCTGTCACTTTTCCTTTAATATCCGGAAGCAATGCAGCCGTAGAAATTCGTTTCTGCGCAGCCATTTCTTTCACACGGGCAGCAGCAATCAGCATATCTTTATTATGATCCAATGCACGCTCTATCAGACTTCTCAATGTAGCATCTGTATAAATATCCCTCCAGTCCTGGTCACCGAAGCTAACCGAATCCTGTGATCTTTCCAAGCTGTCGGGTAAATGAAGATCAGGACGGACATAGCTTTTCCCTACCTTGCAGGAAGTCAGTACTCCGGCAAGTAACAGGATAGCAATATATAGTTTCTTTCGTTTCATTATTTCTTATGTTTTAAGATTTTCGACTTTGTTTTATACACCATCACAAAGAAGAACGGCACAAGAATGATACCAAATACGATGGCAAATATCATTCCGAAAAATACACCTGTACCGATTGCCTGCCGGCTTGCCGAACCCGGACCACTTGCCAGTACCATCGGAAGCATACCGAGCACAAAGGCAAGAGAGGTCATCAGAATCGGACGGAAACGCAATTTGGCTGCGTATATGGCCGATTGCACCAAGTCTTCACCTTTATCTACCTGCACCTTTGCGAACTCTACAATCAAAATTGCATTCTTAGCGGCAAGTCCGACCAACATAACCAAGCCAATCTGGAAATAGACATCGTTTTCCAATCCGCAAACCCATACTCCCAAATAGGCTCCCAAAGCAGCCACAGGTAAAGAAAGCAACACAGCAATAGGCACTGTCCAACTTTCGTATTGTGCAGCAAGGAAGAGGAAAACGAACAAGAATACCAGTGCCATCACCATACCCGTCTGACCTCCCGCCTGCTTCTCCTGATAGGAAAGGCCGCTCCATTCCAGTCCGATATTATCGGGAAGATGATCGCGGGCAATCTGTTCCATGATCTCCATCGCCTGTCCGGAACTATATCCTTGCGCAGCTGCTCCACGAATAACGGCCGTAGTAAACATATTGAAACGTTTGATACTTCCCGGTCCTGTGGTATATGATGCATTTCCCAGAGAAGTCAATGGTACCATCGCTCCATTGGAGGCTTTCACAAAAAACAAATTAATATTGTCTTTGTGTTCGCGATAAGGAGCTTCTGCCTGAATATAAACCTTATATATACGGTTGAACATATTAAAGTCGTTCACATAAACCGAACCGGTATAAGCCTTCATGGTAGAAAACACATCAGCCAAAGGTACACCCAGCATCTTCACTTTGTCTCGATCCACATCAAAATAGAGTTGTGGGATTTCCGACTGCAAAGAAGATGACAAGCCCGCCAACTCTTTGCGTTTGGATGCGTAGTACATTAATGTATCTGTCGCGTCTACCAAATTATCAAAAGTGGCTTCTCCACGAGCTTCCAGCTGCATCTCAAAACCTCCCGAACTACCGAGCCCCGGAATAACCGGAGGAGTGGACAGATAGACTTTACATTCCGGATATTCCTCAAGATGTTTCTCTACCGTATGCATGATCTTCTCAATAGTGGTACTCTTCCGTTCCTCCCAAGGTTTCAGGATCACCGTCAGTTCTGCACGTCCCTGGTTACTTCCGACACGAGGACTACTTCCCGTTACATTCTGTATATACTCAATGTACGGGTTCTTTTCCAGATAAGCAATGGCACGCTCTGTCACGATACGGGTACGTTCCAGAGTAGCCCCTTCCGGCAGTTCCAATTCAATCTTGAAATATCCCTGATCTTCCACAGGTAAGAAACTGGTCGGAATAATGCGATGAATCAACATGATAGCAATCAACACCATACCAAAAGCACTCAAAACTCGACGAGGATGCTTAATTGTACGAGTTACGGCAGCTACATACTTATTACTACCGATACCCAGCCATTCATTAATCTTCCGGAAAACGATATTCTTTTTCTTCCCGCTATCCGGTTTCAGAATCAGCGAACACATCACCGGACTCAATGTCAGAGCCACGACCGTAGAAATAAGCACGGATACTACAATTGTCACCGTAAACTGGCGATACAACTGTCCTGTAATCCCACTTAAAAAGCTAACCGGGACGAACACAGCCGCCAATACCAGCGAAGTGGCAATCAAAGCACTGGCAAGTCCGTTCATCGCTTTTTTCGTAGCTTCATAAGGACTTAGGTGCTCCGTTTCCATGATATGTTCCACACCTTCCACCACCACAATCGCATCATCCACCACAATACCGATCGCAAGGATCAATCCGAGCAATGTCAGGATATTCAATGAGAAACCGAAAATCAACATGAATCCGAAAGTACCGATCAATGAAATAGGCACCGCCACTACCGGAATCAACGTTGCACGCCAGCTCTGCAAGGATAAATAAACTACCAGAACCACCAATACCAACGCTTCAAACAACGTCTTATATACTTCATGGATAGATTCGGAAATATAAGTCGTCATATCGAACGGAATCTCATAGCTCAATCCCTCCGGAAAGTTCTTACTAATCTCATCCATTGCCTCTTTTACTCTCTCGGCCACTTCCATCGCATTAGCACCCGGTAACATATAAATACCAAGCACGGCAGCATTTTCACCGTTGATACCACTCTCTGTATTATACGAAGAAGCTTCCAGCGATACACGTGCCACATCTTTCAATCGAATGATAGAACCATTCGCATTGGCACGTACTACGATATCTTCAAATTGTCCTACAGTGGAAAGACGTCCCTGTGTCGTGATAGGAATCGTGATATCCAATCCTTGTACAGGCTGTTGTCCCAGCACACCCGCTGCTGATTCACGATTCTGATCTTTCAATGCATTCTGCAAATCCTGTACGGTCAGTCCGAAGTTTGCCAGCTTATCCGGCTGCGCCCATATCTGCATGGCATAATAACGGCTACCGATATTGGATACACGTCCCACTCCGGGAATACGGCGAATCACATCGAGCACATTGATGGTAGCAAAGTTACTCAAGTAAATCTCATCGAACTTTGGGTCGGTAGAAGTCAAACAAAGCGTCATCAACTGACTGGGAGCCTGTTTTTCTACCGAAATACCATTCTGAATCACTTCCGCCGGCAAACGGGATTCTGCCAGTTTCACACGATTCTGAATCTCAACAGCTGCCAAATCCGGATCAGCAGATACATCAAAAGTAACTGTTGCCGAAAAACCTCCGGAGTTAGAACTATTTGATTCCATATAAAGCATCCCCGGAGTACCATTGATTTCCTGCTCAATCGGGGTAGCTACTGCCTGTGATACAGTAAGTGCACTCGCACCCGGATAAGAAGCACTAATCTTCACCACCGGAGGAGTAATCTGCGGGTATTGATCCACCGGAAGCATCGTCAGACCAATAATACCGACAATCACAATCACGATGGAGATTACAGCCGAAAAGACCGGCCTATCTATAAAAAAAGTAACTTTCATCGTTTATTCTCCTTTCGCGTTATCCTTCGTTCCGGTAACATTTTCTTTCGCCCCGGCCACTTCATTTTTTGTCGCAGTTATACTATCCTGGGCTTCTGCATCCGGTTGGCTCACCCGTACTTTCATACCCGGAGTCAACTTATGGAACCCTTCTACAACTACCATTTCTCCTTCTGCCAATCCTCTTTCTACCACCACATTATTCCCGACTTCCGGTCCTAATTCGATAAAACGTTTCTCTACTGCATTATCCCTGCGCATGGTATAAATATATGCTCCACCCTTTTCGATGGTAACGGCTTTCATTGGAACAACGAGTGCTCCTTCACGAACATCCAGCAACAATTTCACCTTTGTAAACTGTCCCGGCAACAATACTTGTTTCGGATTAGGCATTTCTGCACGTACAGAGAAAGTGCCGGTTTGAGGATCCACCTGGGGTTCGGCAAAATCCACGTATCCTTTGAATGGATAGACTGTGTTATCTGCCAATGTTATGGTAATATTGGGCTGCCAGGAACGGGTAGAATCCTGCTGTCCCAAATTAATATTTCTTTCTTTACTCTTCAGATAATCGAGTGCCGTCATACTAAAATCAACCAACACCGTATCACTCTTCACAATAGTAGCAAGCAATGATTTTCCCCCGGGTCCCACTAACGTACCCAAATCCACATTTCTTTCACTAATGTGTCCCGACAAAGGCGAACGGACAATGGTGTAGCCCAGCTCCAATTCAGCCTGTGCCAAATCCGCCTCACTCATGGCTACCGTTGCCTCAGCACTTTCATAAGCAGCTTCCGCATTATCCAAATCCAACTGGCTTGCAGCATTCTGCTCAAACAACGGACGGATACGTTTTAAATCACGCTCCGCCTTCAAAGCCTGCGCTTCGTCTTTTTTCAACTGCGCTCTGGCCTTATCAGCTTTGGCACGATACTGGTCCTGATTAATGACAAACAAAACCTGATTCTTATTGACATATGTACCTTCGGCAAAAAGCATATTTTCCAGATAGCCTTCCACCCGGGCACGGACTTCGACGAACTGTTGGGCACGAATACGCCCTACATACTCCCCGTATATCTCTACATCATCTTTCACTACCGGTTCTACAATGACTGTCGGCATTTCCGGCGCAGCCTTCTGAGGTCGGGTCAGTATCCAATACACACCCAACACAAGTACCACACATATAATAGCAGCAATGGTTCTCTTTCTCCTCAGTTTCAACTCATGTTTCGAAAAGAATAATCTCATATCGAATCTTATTATTTAATTTAACTTATGTTTGTTCTATACTCTTTCTTGCAATTAGTATGCCAAAATTCATTACACCTATTATTTACTGGTATTCAGTCTATTATATTTTGCCTTAAGAAATGTAGAAATGTAGAATCCACCAGATAAAATGTAGAAATTATCCACATTTCCGACTTTTGGAACATTTTTTTTAATTCCCATTTCAACAACTAAACAAATTATGCTCTACATTTGTATTATATTAAACATCAATACTAGACCATGTCCTAATGAAAAAACAAATCTTTTCAACATTAGTTTTATCAATTGGCATCTTATTGCCTTTTTCTTTGCATTCTCAGGAACAAAGAAAAAAGGTAGGTGTCGTTCTAAGCGGCGGCGGTGCTAAAGGAATGGCACACATCAAAGCACTGCAAGTGATCGAAGAAGCCGGAATTCCTATTGATTATATAGCCGGCACCAGCATGGGAGCTATCGTAGGCGGTCTTTATGCCATCGGTTATACTCCGGAACAATTGGATAGCATGGTACGAAAACAAGATTGGACATTCCTATTGAGTGACCGTATCAAAAGAAGTGCCATGTCATTAACAGATCGTGAGCGATCTGAAAAATATACAGTCTCTATTCCTTTCACCAAAACTCCCAAAGATGCCGCTACCGGAGGAATCATGAAAGGACAGAATCTGGCTAATCTATTTTCAGACCTTACCGTAGGGTATCATGACTCTATCGACTTTAATAAACTTCCCATTCCTTTTGCCTGTGTAGCAGCCAATGTTGTTAATGGAGAACAAATTGTATTCCATGACGGAATACTCTCTACTGCCATGCGTGCCAGTATGGCTATCCCCGGTGTATTTACTCCGGTACGGCAAGACAGTATGGTATTAGTGGACGGTGGCATTGTAAACAACTATCCGGCAGATGTTGTGAAAGCCATGGGGGCCGATATTATTATCGGAGTAGACGTACAGAATGCTCTGAAGAAGGCTGACAAGCTCAATAGCGTCCCCGACATTCTGGGACAAATTGTAGATATCACCTGTCAGTCTAACCATGAAAAAAATGTAGATCTCACAGATACCTATATCCGTGTCAATGTAGATGGATATTCATCCGCCAGTTTTACTCCAGCCGCCATTGATACCCTGATGCGTAGAGGCGAAGAAGCAGCAAAAGCCCAATGGGGTTCATTGCTTGCTTTGAAAAAGAAAATAGGAATAGCCGAAGATTATACCCCGAAACAACATGGTCCTTATTCTTCTCTTTCTAATGCGCGTACGGTTTATGTGACGGACATCTCATTTTCCGGTGTAGAGGTGGATGATAAAAAATGGTTGATGAAGAAATGTAATCTGAAAGAAAACAGCGATATTTCCACTCAACAAATAGAACAGGCCCTGTATCAGTTACGTGGCAGTCAGTCCTACTCCAGTGCCAGTTATACGTTGAAAGAGACACCTGAAGGTTATCACCTCAACTTCCTGTTACAGGAAAAATATGAAAGAAGAATCAACCTGGGCATCCGTTTCGATTCGGAAGAGATCGCATCTTTGTTGGTCAATGCAACAGCAGACCTCAAAACTCGTATTCCTTCCCGCCTGGCTCTTACCGGTCGGTTGGGTAAACGATATGCTGCCCGCATAGACTATACGCTGGAACCAATGCAACAGCGTAATTTCAACTTCTCGTATATGTTCCAATACAATGATATCAATATTTACGAGGAAGGCGACCGTGCCTATAATACAACTTACAAATATCATCTGGCCGAATTCGGCTTCTCTGATGTATGGTACAAGAATTTCCGTTTCGGACTCGGTCTTCGTTTTGAATATTACAAATACAAAGATTTCTTGTTCAAGAAACCTGAAATTTCCGACCTGAAAGTAGAATCCGAACACTTTCTAAGTTATTTTGCCCAAGTGCAATATAATACCTATGATAAAGGACGTTTCCCTTCTAAAGGAAGTGACTTCAGAGCCGCCTATTCACTCTATACGGATAATATGGCACAATACAACGAACACGCTCCATTTTCAGCACTGAATGCTTCGTGGGCAAGCGTCATTCCTGTAACCCGCCGTTTCTCTATCATTCCTTCCATTTATGGACGTATCCTGATCGGAAGAGATTTTCCCTACCCGCTGCAAAATGCCATTGGCGGTGACGTACCTGGTTTCTATATTCCACAGCAATTACCATTTGCCGGGGTTACCAATCTGGAATTGATGGATAACACCATTATGATTGCATCTATTAAGTTCAGACAACGCATGGGAGCCATTCATTATCTTACACTGACGGGTAACTACGGACTAACAGATAGTAATTTCTTCGATATATTGAAAGGCAAGCAATTATTCGGTATCAGTGCAGGCTATGGAATGGACAGTATCTTCGGGCCATTGGAAATATCATTGGGATATTCCAATCAGACGGACAAAGGAAGTTGCTTTGTGAATTTAGGGTATTACTTCTAATGTAATACAGTATTTTCGAAAAGCAAAAGAGGAGACCGCTTCACAGTGACCTCCTCCTTCTATACTCTATATGAACATGCCCCAAAGGGTTTATTGGAAAAGGAGCATATTCAAAAGGGTTTTATCTTAAAATGAATAATTAAAAACTTATTATACTGCCATCAACTTGACAAACGGTATCAAAGTCATATCAACGATCTTCACAGACAGTTGATATTTGGGGAAATGTGCATCAAAATAAAATCTGATGCATGGGGCCAATTAGGTAAAGAAGTACCTCTGTACTTTTTTCTAATCGACTAAGGCAGGGATTCAATGCTACAAATGAATCTAAGCCCCTTACTATAAAACATCTTAGATACTACCACCCTTACCACCGCTATGTGTCGGATTATAAGTAACCGTTTTATATTGATGGTCCGTACCGGTATAACGAGTTGCTGTAATCGAAACAGACTTTGCAGTACCCTTAAACTTTACATTAGCCGTCAACGTGGTAGTACGGACTTTTGCATAGCAAGTATAACTCATGGTAGTATATCCGTTTACATTTACAGTGTTATAAACACGTTCAGTTTCCGTAATGCCAGATACCGATCCCATTAATGAGAACATACGAGTTTTCATAAAAGCAACCATTGCATTCACCGTTTTTGTATCTTCAGCACTAGCACCAGCTCCTAATTGCGATTTAACTTCAGCAACAAGACCAGCATCATTCTTATCATAGTCCCAACCAGACTTTTCCTTATATTTCAGTTCAATGCCAGCCACCGCTTTAGCATTCTCGCTATTATCACGACTAGCTTGTCCTAGAATATTAGTTGTCACAGTTTCATTACTAATCTTGCTATATACTTTATTCTCTATAGCATAAGCAGAGAAGTGATCGACTTCGGCTGTATATGCAGTGACAGCTCCACTTTCTGTAGTAGAAGATATATTTTTAATTACATTTCCATTATTATCTTTTGCATCCCCCCATTCTCCTGTATTTGGATTCTGATAAGTAAGTATCATATCAGCATCAGCGAATGTTATTCCAGGGATAGGATTAGGAATAGAAATCGTAACAGACTTCTTAAATTTCAAACCAGACGGTTCAAATTTAGCAGCAGCTAAAGGTATGCTTTTAGGTACATCTCTATTCACGTCCTCTGCCTTTACTTCAGTAGTTACTTCTTCAGGAGCAGGAACAAAGGTTGTCACACTAATGTTGACTTTACCATCTTCAACAATTCCTGCTTGTTGTTGAGATGCCTCAATTGCATCTTCCGGTATTGTCAGTTCGACTTTCACGAGCGGTTTATCCTCTACCACTTCTTCCGGAGCAACTTCTCCCGGCTTTTCAATTGCCTGATTCGATTCACTATTATCCTCTACTTTAGTTTCTCCTGTAGCCTCTATTGACACAGCAGTTTTCGGACTCTCCTTTGTCAAAGCCAGAGCTACCGTTACCACACTACGATTCTCTGCATTATTTGCAATGACAACTGACGTTTTCTGTGAAAGATATCCATTAGAAGACGCTTCAATACTATAAGTACCTGTAGCACTTTCTGTAACAGAGAACTTACCATTCGAGTCGGTTGTGTAATTTTTACTACCCACTTTTACCTTTGCCCCATCCATTGCTGCTCCTCCGGAAGTCACCGTCCCCATAATGTAATACTCTACAACCGGTTTCGGAGTTTCAACAACTTCCCCTTCTGCCGGTTTCGGATCGTCATCATCATCGTGACAGGCTACTGTCGCAAAAGTTAACATACCCAAGGCTATCGCCATGGCACCCACATAAAACCATTTTACACTTTTCATAATGTTCAAATTTGTTAAAAATACTAGTTTAAATATCAATCATGTTTCACTTCTCACTCGTTCTAATCAAATAATATCGAATATAATCCGGCTGCCAGAAGTGTGAATTCTCTGCCGACTTAGGTTCAACACTATAACTTTCGCCCAATGAACGATGAGCGTATTCATTCCCGCTACGCATATCATACTGAAAAGCAAAATATTCGGGAAGCATCACCCGTAGCAGATGTCGCCTGCGTTTCTTTCCCGGTAATGGAATAGAGAAATTAAACCCTGCATTCGTTGCTCCATCTGTGTACATACCATATATACCTACAATATATTCGCCGAAATAGCGTGAAAGAGTTCCGCGTACTCCATAATCTCCATAAATAAAGCGGGCCCCTTCTACTTTCACCAAGGTATTCACTTCCGGCACATAATATCCTACGCTAATCTGTCCATTGACTCTTTTCCACTTACTCATTTTCCAGTCACTGCCATAGAAATGGGAAGAACCGGTAATTCCTCCTCCACCTTCTACCGTCCACCTGCCGTTTGCTGAAAAATAGCCGATTCCTGCAGCAAGTCCCTGACGGTCATTAGAGAAACTACCGCCAGTGAGGTATCCTTTCCAATGGTTAGCCAAGCGAAAATCCTGACGCAAAGCCATGAATCCCAAGCGAACGCAGTTCCACTTACCATCTTCATTACTTACAATAGGCAAAGAAACCTGCATCCGTAGCGAAGCTCCTTTCCATAATTGCATTTCCAGGGCAGGTTGCAACTCGAGTGCCGCCTTATACAACTTATAAGTTACATTATTGACTAACATCACGTTGGGATATATCACAAAATCTACCTTACCGAAAGAACTTTCTTTTCGTTTTACACCTTTCAGCTGACGCACAGCAGTTCCGGTAGAAGTAGTCATCCCCATCTTACGATACACTTCATCCAACGTACATTCACCGGACTGACATTTTTGAATCAAATCTGCAGGGATAGTTATACATAATTGTGGTAGGGCATTATCTAATATAAGTAGCTGCAAAGTCGGTATTTCCGGTATAGCAACCAAATGGCGTATAGCAATACCGATTCCATTATAAATACCTCTATAGGCAGAGGTCTCAAAAGCCGCAGTTATCGTGTCCCTTTTCTCCACAACTGAAATATTCTCCATTTCCAATTCTTTCAGTGTCTCACTCACACGAACTGGCTGTGCCTGTAACAAAGAAATACCACAGAGAAAAACAGCAGTCACACTAACAATCCTTTTCATCTTCTTTTAATGTATTAATGTACATTCATACCGCAGACCAGCGGAAACACACGTAAATTCACGAGTAAACACATTGACGGACAAATGCTTCCAAAAGCGCATGGCAGCCCCCATATTCCATCCATGCGTATCATATTCCACCATCAATTTCAATTCTTTGCAAAAAGAAGGCGTGTAACGGACACCTCCGAAAGGTCCTTTATTAAATACCCGGCAATCGCCTTGATGAATATACCATCCGGCTGTGACAGCCAATTGATCTCCTGAACGAAATCCGATAGTCTTTGTCAACACACCATAATAAGCTCCCCAATATGGAGTCTTCTTCTCAGTCAAAAGATCATCTCCACCAATCACAACAGCCGGAAAATAGCGGCTTTCTTTTATTGGACGAATGCGAATCGTATTAGAACGGTCCTGATTATGATAACCCGTTCTGCCTGTGCCGGTTGTCATTTTGAGTAATGTCATCCGATAAGTGAATTCGATAAAAGAGAAAAGAGTCATATCTACAAAATAGTTCATGGTAGGGAAACTGAAAACCGATGGAGTAACCTGTTCTGGTAAGAAATTGACTCCTCCCGTAAATGTACCGGTCTCTTGCATTTCAGCGGTAGGTATCATCAACTGCCCCGTTGTTCCCATGGAATATTGCGCATGAATCAGACCGCTCATCGGAATGAGTATCAGAAATAGAATACTACCTTTTAACGAAATAAATGGCTTATTCCTAAAAGCCGCTTTAGTTTGTTTCATCTTTATTTGTATGTTATACTTTTAAATAGAGATATTCTCAAAACTTTTTTGATTAATCCACTATTTTTACCTTATATAATTCTGTTACTTCTTAGGTAACAGTAAACACACAATCGAGACCAACCGGAATGAGAACAGAGAAAAACATCGACAATTACAGTGAGAGAAGAGCTTTTGCCTTTAGCGAAGGGGAAAATTCTTTTTAAAACAGGACATATAAATCATTGGGCATGAAGATATAATTATTTCATGTTCGGATTTTTTTTTGCCGTATGCATCAGATAAAACGAAAAAAAATGGGAGAATATTTGTTTGCTATTTATATTTTTGTCTATCTTTGCGTCATATTTGATTCCGTTACCTAAGAAGTAACAGATACATTTAAATGCTGATTATTAAAGTTTTGTCTATATATCACCTGCCTGCATTGCAATCTCTAACGTAAGATAAATTCTTTCTATTTACTTCTGTACGTTCTCTTAATCCAAAGCCTTTCAGATATATTTGTGTGGTTTTAATAGATTTGTGCCCCAACGATTCACTTATCATTTCAATAGAAACTCCGCGGTATTTGGCAGTAGTGGCCCAAGAATGTCGGAAAGTATATGAAGTGACAGGCGAATTTAAGCGCAACGCTCTCGCCAAATCCTTCAAACAATTATTAAATCTACGAAGAGCAGACTGATATTCCTTATATGCTTTTTCATCTTTTCGCTTCTTATCACTATGTAAAATATCGAATAAATAGTCGGGACAATCAGGAAGAGCAGGTTTATTGCTTCGAAGCTGATTCATCATCTCCTTTGCACTTTCGAGAATTTCCAGGCTCATTGGTGTTTTAGTCTTGATACGATTATATTGAAGCACATTCCGGTCTAAAGCCGACTTCTCTAAATGCGCCAAATCTGCGAATGACATTCCACAAAACTGAAACATTAAAGCGGCAATCGTCTGCGTACGACGCAAACGTTCGGATTTCGGATCCTCATATAGAAGTTTGTGTAACTCGGTCACAGACAATGCTTTCTTTTGCCGGATATCCACGCCTGTATAAACATCATGAAACAACCGGGGAACATAAGGGGCACTTCCCGCTTCTACTCCCCGATTGTAGATACTACGAAGCATACGCATATAAGTAGAAATCGTATTGAGCTTTAATCCGGACTCGTAAAGATGCTGTCCATAGCAACGTAAACATTCTCGCGTGACTTGCCTGAACGATATGTTCAATGTTCCACAAAACTTACTAAAAGAAAAAAGAGCATTCTTATAAACATGAGCGGTAGAATATCGCCCTTCTTTCCGCAAACGCTCAATGTACGCTCCGGCACATTGGCTAAATCCATTTTTATTAATTTTTTGCATCATTAGTTATTTTAGATTATACAATAAATTAAGAGAAAGAACAAAAATAACCTACTTTATGATTGCAGCTATTATAAAAAAGAAAAATAAGAGAAACACCGTCATTCACGTGAAAGTTATTCTTGTACTTCGGTGAGAAAACAAGTGAAACCGATACAAAAACGAGGGTATCCAAAGAGGGCTGTACAAAGCGCTGAAACGCCTGCCAGTAAAGGGGGAAAAGCCAACGAAAACCAGTAGAGTAAAGTAGAGAAGAGAAAAGTATTATTTCTGTTATAAATAATAGCAATAATATAGGGCAGAGAAAATGGCTTTGGTTGCTACCGCTGTCGGTCCGGATCACTTTGTCGGTGCCGTTTCTATTCCCGTGTCCCTCATGAGTTGTTCGTCCGGCAGATGACCGACTCTCGTCCGGCAGGTTGTTGATGCTCGTCCGGTGGGTAACGGATATTCACACGGTAGATAACGTACGTTTGTCCGTTAGGTAAATTCTATATTATTTCTCGGGCTACCGCTTCACTAAAAATAACATTTGGCTCATACATAACCAACATTGGTTAAGTAAGTGACTTACCCTATCAACTGTTGAACTAAATAAATTACTCATTAGTGATCCGAAATGAACTAAATAGGAATTTATTGAAACGCAGATTAACAAGTAAATCATATAAATACTATTCAGGATCACAATCAAACCGTTATTCCATCAATAATAGCCTGTGAAATTATTTAAATGAAGAGATAGAGTTAAGAAGATGAAGGCCTGAATAATGTTTTTCCCTATATTATTCGCTAGAATCAAAGAAAGTGCCTATCTTTACCGCAAGTATTTTTATTATTCACCATTAAATGTAAAGATTATGGCAAGTAGAAGAGAACTCAAAAAGAACGTAAACTATATCGCAGGAGAATTATTCACCGAGTGTTTAATCAACAGTATGTTTATCCCTGGCACAGACAAGGTAAAAGCAGATGAACTGATGGCAGAGGTACTGAAGATGCAGGATGAGTTTGTCACTCGCATCAGCCACACAGAACCGGGCAACGTGAAAGGTTTTTATAAGAAATTCCGTGCTGATTTTAATGCAAAGGTAAACGAGATTATTGAAGCTATAGGGAAATTGAACTAACAACAGAATGAAAAAAGCAATTTATAGCTTTATCTATTACCGCCTGTTAGGATGGAAGACAAACGTTACGGTGCCTAATTATGATAAATGCGTGATATGTGCCGCTCCACACACAACAAACCTTGATTTATTTATTGGAAAACTATTTTATGGTGCTATAGGCCGTAAGACAAGTTTCATGATGAAAAAAGAATGGTTTTTCTTTCCACTTGGAGTTTTTTTCAAAGCAGTTGGCGGAATTCCCGTCAACCGTAGCCGAAAAACTTCGCTAGTAGATCAGATGGTTCATAATTTTGCTAAATATAAAAAGTTTAATTTGGCTATCACTCCCGAAGGAACCCGCAAAGCGAATCCAAACTGGAAAAAAGGTTTTTATTTTATAGCTTTGAAAGCACAGGTTCCTATCGTCCTGATTGGTATTGATTACAGCAAGAAAACGATTTCGGCAACGAAAGCTATCATGCCGTCAGGAGATATTAATAAGGACATGAGAGAAATCAAACTTTATTTCAAGGATTTCAAAGGAAAACATCCGGAGAATTTTGCTCTTGGAGAAATATGATTTAAGTATTAGGTATTAAGTATTAATCGTAGCTTTTGATATACTTATCCGCACGGCTTAATACTTAATACTTAATACTTATTACTTAATACTTAGTTATCATGGAGTCTATCCGTATTTCTATCATACAAACCGATATTGTTTGGGAAAATAAACAAGAAAATCTCCGTTTGCTCCACGAAAAGCTGCAAAGTCTTCGTGGAATAACGGAGATTGTTGTTTTACCGGAGATGTTTTCCACCGGATTCAGCATGCAGAGTAAAATGCTGGCAGAGCCGAACTCCGGAGCAACCATTACAATACTCAAACAATGGGCTGCCCAATTTCAGCTAGCCATTTGTGGAAGTTATATAGCAACTGAAAACGACCAGTTCTATAATCGGGCCTTCTTCCTGACACCGGAAGGAGAAGAATTCTATTATGACAAACGTCACCTGTTTCGTATGGGAAGGGAAGCCGAACATTTTTCGGTCGGTGACAAACGACTTATCATCCCCTATCGTGGATGGAATATCTGCCTGTTGGTTTGCTATGATCTCCGTTTTCCTGTATGGAGCCGGAACGTAAACAACGAGTACGACCTTTTAATATATGTAGCCAACTGGCCTATCCCCCGCCGTCTGGTTTGGGACACTCTGCTCCGGGCGCGTGCTTTGGAAAATCAATGCTATGTATGCGGTGTCAACAGGGTGGGTATAGACGGATATCAGCTTACATATAATGGAGGAAGTAGAGTTTATTCTGCTTTCGGAGAAGAAATCGGCTCATTTCCAGATGAAAAGGAAGGAATAGCTACTGTGAGTCTTAATCTGAACACTCTCAACCAATTCAGAGAGAAGTTCCCGGTATGGAAAGATGCAGACGAATTCCATCTGTAACATTGGCAAAATAACAAATGTTAAAAACAGATTCTTGCAGCAACAATACCTAGAACTCGGTAGTTAATTATATAGACTTCTTTTGTATCTTTGTCGTGAAAATACAGTCGTAAGGACGCTAATCTTACATAACTTAATTAACAACTTTATGAAAACAAATCTTAGTTCTCAAATCAGTCTCCACCGGGTCTCCCCCAGATACTACAGACCGGAGAATGCATTTGAAAAATCAGTCTTGACAAGACTCGAAAAAATCCCTACGGACATCTACGAATCCGTAGAAGAAGGTGCTAACTATATTGCGCGCGAAATAGCACAAACCATCCGCGAGAAACAAAAGGCAGGACGTTTCTGTGTATTGGCTCTTCCCGGAGGAGATTCACCCAGCCACGTATATACCGAGCTTATCCGTATGCATAAGGAAGAGGGACTTAGCTTCCGCAATGTGATCGTATTTAATATGTATGAGTATTATCCGTTGTCTCCCGATGCAATCAACAGTAACTTCAATGCTTTGAAGAGTATGCTGCTGGATCACATCGACATTGACAAGCAGAATATATTCACTCCCGATGGAAGCATTGCCAAAGATACCATCTTCGAATATTGCCGTCTGTATGAACAACGCATTGAAAGCTTCGGAGGTATTGATATTGCTTTGTTAGGGATTGGTCGTGTAGGTAACATTGCGTTCAACGAACCGGGTTCCCGACTGAATTCTACCACTCGTCTGATTTTGTTAGATAATGCATCACGAAACGAGGCATCCAAGATTTTCGGAACGCTGGATAATACGCCGATCAGCTCCATTACAATGGGAGTAGCTACTATTCTTGGCGCAAAGAAAGTTTATCTGCTTGCATGGGGTGAAAACAAAGCAGCTATGATTAAAGAGTGTGTGGAAGGTCCGATCACTGACACAATTCCTGCTTCTTATCTGCAAACTCACAATAATGCACATGTAGCTCTTGATCTTTCAGCCGCTATGAACCTGACACGTATCCAACGTCCATGGTTAGTCACTTCTTGCGAATGGAATGATAAATTAATCCGCAGTGCAATCGTTTGGTTGTGTCAGTTGACCGGCAAACCGATTTTGAAGTTGACAAATAAAGACTATAACGAAAACGGTTTGAGTGAACTTCTGGCACTTTACGGTTCTGCGTACAATGTAAATATCAAAATCTTCAATGATTTGCAGCACACCATTACCGGATGGCCGGGCGGTAAGCCTAATGCTGATGATACCTATCGTCCGGAACGCGCAAAACCGTATCCGAAACGTGTGGTCATCTTCTCTCCGCATCCGGATGATGATGTTATTTCAATGGGTGGTACGCTTCGCCGTTTGGTAGAACAAAAGCACGAAGTACACGTAGCTTACGAAACTTCCGGTAATATCGCCGTAGGTGACGAAGAAGTAGTTCGTTTCATGCATTTTATCAATGGATTCAATCAGCTCTTCAATAATAGCGAAGATTTGGTTATCAATGAAAAATATATAGAAATACGCAATTTCCTGAAGGAGAAGAAAGACGGTGATATGGACAGTCGTGATATTCTGACTATCAAAGGTCTGATTCGTCGTGGTGAAGCCCGTACAGCTTGTACTTATAATAATATACCGCTGGAACGTTGCCACTTCCTCGATCTGCCATTCTATGAAACAGGTAAGATTCAGAAAAACCCAATCAGTGAAGCAGACGTAGAAATTGTACGCAACTTGCTCCGTGAAATAAAACCTCACCAGATTTTTGTTGCTGGTGATTTAGCCGACCCACATGGAACTCACCGTGTATGTACAGACGCTGTATTTGCTGCTGTCGATCTTGAAAAAGAAGAAGGTGCCAAATGGCTAAAAGACTGTCGTATCTGGATGTACCGTGGTGCGTGGGCTGAATGGGAAATCGAGAATATTGAAATGGCAGTGCCTATCAGTCCGGAAGAACTTCGTGCAAAACGTAACTCTATCCTGAAACATCAGTCGCAAATGGAAAGTGCTCCGTTCCTGGGTAACGACGAACGTTTGTTCTGGCAACGTAGCGAAGATCGTAACCGTGGTACAGCTACTTTGTACGATCAATTGGGATTGGCTTCTTACGAAGCAATGGAAGCATTTGTAGAATATGTTCCATTATAAGAGTAATCATTCTTAATTAAGAGAATATAAAACAATGAAAGAAGAGTGGGAAGTTTCGATACTTCTCGCTCTTTTTTGTTTATTTTTGCGGGGAGAATTAAACGCGGATTAACGCAGATTTTCGCAAAGAAAAATAGAATAAAACAATCTGCGATAATCCGTGATAATCTGCATTTAGCAAAAAAGCAACAAGTATGAAGAAAATAATAGTATTTTTTCTAGGCCTTACATTCTGTGCAACTTTTCTTTTTGCGCAGGATATTGAAAGAAATGTAAAAGAGCGGCTGACGGATTACTTCAACCAATATACCGCAACAGCCAAAATCAGCACTCCTAAACTGAATAGCTTCGATATTAATTACGACCGTAAGACGATTGCAATCTATGCATCGGAGAGTTTCGCCTACCAGCCTTTCCGTCCGGAAACTGTAGAAAACATTTATAATCAAGTTAAAGAATTGCTTCCGGGTCCCGTTCATTATTACCAACTCACCATTTATGCGGATGGGAAACCCATTGAAGATTTGGTACCTAATTTCTACCGGAATAAGAAAAAGGATAAGGAGCGGTTATCCTTAAATGTAGATTATAAAGGAGCTCCCTGGGTGAAAAACACTTCACGTCCTAATGAAATCTCACGCGGACTACAAGACCGCCACATTGCAATCTGGCAAAGCCACGGCAACTATTTCAAAAATGATAAAAACGAATGGGGATGGCAACGTCCCCGATTATTCTGCACCACAGAAGACATGTTCACTCAATCTTTTGTCCTTCCTTATGTAATTCCAATGCTGGAAAATGCAGGAGCGATTGTCTATACTCCCCGCGAACGAGATACACAAAAGAATGAAATCATTGTAGATAATGATACCCCCAATGCTTCCCTTTATTTGGAAATGGGGGGTAAAAAGATTAATTGGGCAAATGCTCCGGTAAAAGGATTTGCTCAGAAGAAAACAATCTATAAAGATGGAGAAAATCCTTTCACTGACGGAACCTGTCGTTTTATTCCGACAGAGAGAAAGAAAAAGAAGAATAAAGACCAGGTATTTGCCGAATGGGTGCCTACTCTGCCGGCAACAGGCAAGTATGCTGTTTATGTTTCCTACCAGACATTACCCAACAGTGTAAGCGACGCCAAATATCTGGTATTTCATAACGGTGGAGTTACCGAATTCAAAGTAAACCAAAAGATAGGTGGAGGCACATGGGTTTATCTCGGCACTTTTGAATTCGACAAAGGGAACAATGACTACGGTATGGTGGTTCTTAGTAACGAGAGCAGCGAACATGGAGTTGTATGTGCCGATGCAGTACGTTTTGGAGGAGGAATGGGAAACATTGCCCGCGGAGGAAGAATCAGTGGGCTACCGCGTTACTTGGAAGGAGCACGCTATTCTGCTCAATGGGCGGGAATGCCATACGAAGTATATGCCGGACGAAAAGGTGAAAACGACTATACAGACGATATTAACACACGCTCTAACGTTATCAATTATTTATCGGGCAGTTCCGTCTATAACCCACAACAGTCGGGTCTGGGCATACCTTTGGAAATGACGATGGCATTACACAGTGACGCCGGATGCAGCAAAACAGACGAACTGATCGGATCACTCGGCATTTACACCACCGATTTCAATAATGGCAAACTGAATGCAGGAACAGACCGGTATGCCTCACGTGATCTGGCAGACATTCTGCTGACACAGATTCAGAAAGATATTTATTCAAGCTACAGCTTGCCGTGGACACGCCGCAGCATGTGGAACCGGAATTATAGCGAAACACGTCTTCCGGCTACACCTTCCACGATTATTGAATTACTCTCCCACCAGAACTTCGCAGATATGCAGTTAGGACATGATCCGAACTTCAAGTTTACAGTGGGGCGTGCCATTTACAAAGGTATTTTGCAGTTCATTACCAACCAGCACGATAAAGAATACATTGTTCAGCCTCTGCCTGTGAGCAATTTCGCCATTCAATTTGGAAAGAAAAAGAATACATTAGAACTTTCATGGAAAGGCGAAGACGATCCGCAAGAACCGACTGCACGACCACGGGAATACATTGTATATACCCGCATCGGTTATGGAGGTTTTGACAATGGCACTTTAGTCAGCAAAACGTCCCACACCGTTAAGATAGAACCGGGACTTGTTTATTCATTCAAAGTAACTGCTGTAAACCGGGGTGGGGAAAGTTTTCCTTCTGAAATCCTTTCTGTCTATAAAGCCAAACGTGAACAGGGAAAAGTAATCATCATCAATGGCTTTGACAGAATCAGCGGTCCGGCGGTCGTTAACACTTCTGATAAAGCTGGATTCGATCTAATGCAAGATCCCGGCGTTCCGTATATATCGAATATTTCATTTTGCGGAGCACAAACCGGCTTCGACCGTACACAAGCCGGTAAAGAAGGAAAAGGAAGTCTGGGACATAGCGGAAACGAATTAGAAGGAATGAAAATTGCAGGAAACACGTTCGACTATCCTTTTATTCACGGAAAAGCAATTCAGGCAGCCGGAAAATATAGTTTCGTATCATGCAGCGACGAAGCAGTAGAGAACGGATTGGTTACATTAGAAGATTATCCAGTAGTAGATTATATTTTGGGACTGGAAAAAGAAGATCCTGCAAGTAAAGCATATTACAAGACATTCTCTTCGGCTATGCAACGGATTATGACCAGTTATTGCCAAGCGGGAGGTAACCTGTTTGTCAGTGGTGCTTATGTAGGAAGTGATATGAGTGGAACACAAGGAAACCGGGAGTTTACGGAGAAAATACTGAAATATGGTTATCAAGGTAGCCTGACGGATAAGAGTTCGAATCAGATTAAAGGATTGGGCCGTACTATTACAATCCCACGTCTGCCTAATGAAAGCAGTTATGCTGTACCTGCTGCCGATTGTATTGTTCCCGTAGATACTGCCTTCCCCGTATTTACGTATGCACCCGGCAATCAGAGTGCAGGTATTGCCTACAAAGGGAACTACCGCACTTTTGTATTGGGCTTTCCTTTTGAAAGCATCCAGTCGGAAGCGGATCGGGCAACCATTATGGCAGGCATCTTGGGATTCTTTACTCAAAAATAAAAAATATCCTTTTTTTTAATCCGTTTCTCATTTTAAATTCTATCTTTGCTACTATAATAACCTTTAAAACTAAAAAACAATGTATACTATACAAGCAAATCCCAGCGGTACACGCAGCATAGAAGTATCTAATGAAAACTTGAGAACGATTGAAAAATATGCCCTGTTCCGTCATCTTATCGACAGTACCGGTATTGTAGATGAAGCAGTTCTGGATAAGTTGAAACTAAATATCCGCTCCCTTATCGCCAGTCAGGAGGAAGACAGTAAAGACTTGCTGGACCTTTGTATTGACGTGATTTATCACAATAATATGAAGGCATTCGGCTTGCAACAGCTCATCAAGCTTTATCTTACCTGGCTCTCCAGTCCGGAAGCGGAAGAAGAGGAGGAATAATGATTACGGTAGATACCTGCGGAATAACAGCATACAGTCCGCTGATTCCTGCAATAAAAGCGATGTGCACTGCCTCTCCGGGTGAAACAATAGAGATTATCATGAACCATGCTGATGCGTTTCAGGATCTAAAGGAATATCTGTCCGAGCAAGGTATCGGCTTCCGTGAAATCTATGACGGAGAACAAATGACATTACAGTTCACAATCAACGGGAAGTTTTAAGAAAACACTCCAATGATTGGAAGAAAACATCCTGATGATTGAAGTTAAACATCTCAATGAATAAAAAAATCATTGGGATGTTTTTTATTATCCGTATCTTTGCAGCATGAAAGAATATCGATTGACCGACTGGTTACCCACTACCAAAAAAGAAGTTGAACTTCGCGGATGGAATGAATTGGATGTCGTTCTATTCAGTGCTGATGCTTATGTGGATCATCCTTCTTTTGGTGCTGCCGTTATCGGACGCATTCTCGAAGCGGAAGGTTTGAAAATAGCCATCGTTCCCCAACCTAACTGGCGTGACGACCTGCGCGACTTCAAGAAGTTGGGACGTCCACGGCTATTCTTCGGTATCTCCGGCGGATGCATGGACTCAATGGTTAATAAATATACCGCCAACAAACGCCTACGCAGTGAAGATGCTTATACTCCGGACGGCCGACCGGATATGCGCCCGGACTATCCTTCTACAGTTTACAGCCAGATACTAAAGAAACTTTTTCCGGATGTTCCGGTAGTCATTGGAGGAATCGAAGCTAGTTTAAGGCGATTGAGTCATTACGATTATTGGCAGGACAAAGTACAAAAGAGTATTTTGTGCGACAGCGGAGCAGATCTGCTCATCTACGGAATGGGAGAAAAGCCTCTTGCAGACCTGGTGAAAAATATGAAAAGCCTGCTCACCACTGAAGAACCTGTACTGACAAGTAGCAAATTTAGAACAATTATCGGATCTGTGCCCCAGACAGCCTATCTTTGTCGTGCAACAGAATGGACATCTGCCGAAGATGACCTTCAACTTTATTCACACGAAGAATGTTTGGCAGATAAAAAGAAACAGGCTAGTAACTTCCGACATATCGAAGAAGAATCCAACAAATATTCGGCTTCACGAATCACACAAGCAGTAGGGAATAAGATAGTCGTAGTCAATCCTCCCTATCCTCCGATGAGCCAGAAAGACCTCGATCATTCGTTTGATTTACCATATACCCGTCTGCCTCACCCCAAATATAAAGGAAAACGGATTCCGGCATACGATATGATTAAATTTTCCATCAACATTCATCGGGGATGTTTTGGTGGTTGTGCATTCTGTACCATTTCCGCCCATCAGGGAAAGTTTATTGTCAGTCGAAGCAAAGAGTCTATACTGAAAGAGGTAAAAGAGGTTATTCAATTACCCGATTTCAAAGGATATTTAAGTGATTTGGGCGGTCCTTCCGCTAATATGTATCAGATGAAAGGGAAAGATGAAGCTATTTGCAAGAAGTGCAAACGACCGTCATGTATTCACCCGAAAGTTTGCCCGAATCTAAATACAGATCATCGTCCCCTACTGGATATTTACCGTGCAGTAGATGCCTTGTCCGGAATCAAAAAATCGTTTATCGGTAGCGGTGTACGCTATGACCTGTTACTTCATCAAAGCAAAGATGAAACTACCAACCGTAGCACTGCCGAATATACCCGTGAATTGATAGTCAATCATGTGAGTGGCCGGTTAAAAGTGGCTCCGGAGCATACCAGTGACCGGGTATTATCTATAATGCGCAAACCTTCTTTTGAGCAATTTGAAACATTCAAAAAGATATTCGACCGCATTAACCGGGAAGAAAATCTGCGTCAACAACTGATTCCGTATTTTATCTCTTCGCATCCCGGATGCAATGAAGAAGACATGGCGGAACTTGCCGTTATCACCAAACGTCTGGACTTCCACCTGGAACAAGTGCAGGACTTCACTCCTACTCCGATGACAGTGGCTACCGAAGCCTGGTATAGCGGATTCCATCCATACACGCTAGAACCGATATTCAGTGCCAAAACCCAACGGGAGAAACTTGCACAACGCCAATTCTTTTTCTGGTACAAACCGGAAGAACGAAAAAACATCATCAATGAGTTGAGACGTATCGGACGTTCAGATTTGATAGACAAGTTATACGGAAAAAGAAAGGACATGGAAAGAGGGAAAGGAAAAAGATAGAATGAAATAAATTATAAATCAAGCATAAGGCATGATTATGAATCAATTATAACTTGTGATCTTATTGGCTACTTTTAAGTTAGCGCTCTCCAATTGATATGTATTTGATTACCTAGTAAGTTTTCGTTTGACAATAGTCAAACGATAGTTCAACAACTGTCAAACGAAAACTCATTAGTCAATCGAAAAAATAATATAGGTAAGAGAAAGAAATAAAAGCTACATAGTAATGAGTTGTTGCCAATGATAGCATCTTCAACTCATTTATGCTTCCTTTACCGGCAAAGCCACAATCTCCTGCAACACACTGACCGCCGTTTCCACATTAGTAACATCCTTAATCAGCATACTCCGTCTGCCGTTCTGTTCACGCAAATCACAACGACGAGTATATTTCATCATATAGTCTATCACTTTACCAAAAGCCTTACTTTGATAGAACGGACTATCCGGATTGGAAACAAAAAACAAGGTCATCCGCCCACCTTTCAGGAAGATTTTCTCTGCACCCAAACGGGCTGCAAGACGGCGTAGAGGCACAATACGGAGTAGTTCTTCCGTTTCCCGGGGAACCGGTCCGAAGCGGTCTTCCAGACGAGCACGGAAAGCTTCCACATCTTTGTCCAATGTCAGTCCATCCAGTTCGCGATAGAGCAACATACGTTCGCTGCTGCCTGTTACGTAGTTGGCAGGCAACAATAGTTCGAGGTCGCTTTCTACCTGACACTCGTCTACAAACTCTTCTCCACTAATTTGTCCTTCGCCCTTGATTTCATCCGCATACAGTTCTGCAAACTCGTCTGTCTTTAACTCATGGACAGCTTCAGTAAGAATTTTCTGATATGTCTCATATCCCAAATCGGCAACAAATCCGCTTTGTTCGGCTCCAAGCAGATTTCCGGCTCCACGAATATCCAAATCCTGCATGGCGATATGAATGCCACTTCCCAAATCACTAAAGTTTTCAATTGCTTGAAGACGTCGCCTTCCTTCGGCTGTCAAACTACCTAACGGAGGAGCCAGCAGATAACAAAAAGCTTTTTTATTACTACGTCCTACCCGTCCACGCATCTGATGGAGATCACTCAATCCAAAGTTTTGCGCCTGATTGATAATGATAGTGTTGGCATTCGGAATATCAATACCACTTTCGATGATTGTAGTTGCCAAGAGTACATCATAGTCGTAGTTGACAAAATCCAGAATAATCTTCTCCAGCTCTGTCGGTTCCATCTGTCCATGTCCAATCGCTACACGGCAATCCGGGATATGACGTTCGATCATCGCTTTCAATTCCGGCAAGTTCGCAATCCGGTTATTGACAAAGAAGACTTGACCGTTGCGGCTCATCTCAAAATTGATGGCATCCGTTATCACTTCTTCATTAAAAGTATGCACTTCGGTCTGAATCGGATAGCGGTTGGGTGGCGGAGTAGAAATCACACTCAAGTCGCGTGCACCCATCAATGAAAATTGAAGGGTACGGGGAATTGGAGTAGCAGTCATAGTCAGTGTATCCACATTCACTTTCAACTGGCGCAGCTTTTCTTTGACAGAGACACCGAATTTCTGTTCTTCGTCCACAATCAACAATCCCAAGTCTTTAAACTGGACATCTTTTCCCAAGATACGGTGGGTACCTATCAGAATACCGACATCTCCATCTTTCAATCCCTTCAATACAGCTTTGGTCTGTGCGGCAGTACGTGCGCGGCTTAAATATTCCACCCGACACGGCAAGCCTTTCAGACGTTCACGGAAAGTCTGAAAATGCTGGTAAGCAAGTACTGTTGTCGGAACCAGAACGGCTACTTGTTTATTATCGGCAACAGCTTTGAAAGCCGCACGAATCGCAACTTCTGTTTTTCCAAATCCTACATCGCCACAGACTAGACGGTCCATCGGGCGGTCACTTTCCATATCTGCCTTGACATCAATCGTCGCCTTACTCTGATCCGGTGTATCTTCATAAATAAAGGATGCTTCCAGCTCACGCTGCAAGAAACTATCGGGACTGTAAGAGAAACCTTTTTCCTGACGACGCTGCGAATACAATTTTATCAAATCGCGGGCAATGTCCTTGATTTTACTCTTCGTACGTTCTTTCAGTTTCTCCCATGCACCTGTACCTAATTTGTTAAGCCGGGGAGCCTCTCCTTCTTTACCTTTATATTTGGAAACCTTATGCAGGGAATGAATAGAGACGAACACCACATCTTCATTTTGAAACACCAGTTTCAAAACCTCTTGCGTAGTGTCACCATTCGGAATACGTACCAAGCCGGAAAAACGTCCGATACCATGATCCGTATGCACCACATAGTCTCCCGGAGTGAACTGATTCAGTTCTTTCAAGGATAGTGCCACTTTTCCCGAACGGGCTTTATCACTTTTCAGATTATATTTATGAAAACGATCAAACAACTGATGGTCTGTGAAGATACAGAGCCGCAGTGTGTTATCTACAAAACCTTCGTGAATGGTACGTTCTACGGGAGTAAAATTAATCTTATCACCCCGATCTTCAAAAATAGCTTTGATACGATCTGTTTGCTTCATGCTGTCACTGCAGATATAAAGCGAATAGCCTTTTTCCAGATAATCCTTAAAAGAAGAAGCTACCAGATCGAAATTCTTATGAAAGATAGGCTGGGCAGATGTATTGAAAGTAACGCTGGCATTGGGCGTTCCGGTCGGTTTATTACCAAATTCCAACCGGCGGAAATCGAGTGCCCGTACAGTAAACTCGCTGCCGTCTATCAATTTCCCTTCCAATGTAATGCCACCATTCTCTTCGGCCTCCTGAACGGCTATTGCCTGTGGAGTCAGCGCCTCATCGTGTACCACCTGGATTCGCTCGCGCAACCAAAGAAAATCGCGCATCGCCAAGGTAGTCTCTTTCGGGATAAAATCCAGAAAAGAAGTCGTTACATCTCCTGTCACCGCCAAATCGGGAACGATAGACACTCCATCTTTCTTCTCACGGGATAATTGAGACTCCACTTCAAAGGTACGAACACTTTCCACTTCATCACCAAAGAAATCGATGCGATAAGGATATTCCGAAGCAAAAGAGAAAACGTCGATAATACTACCGCGAACAGCATATTGTCCCGGCTCATATACGTAGTCTACATATTCAAAACCATAACTATGCAACACATCGGTGATGAAAGTGGTATCCACTTTCTCTCCTACATTCAGCTTCAGCGTTTTATTACTCAATTCCTTGCGCGACACCACTTTCTCCGCCAATGCATCCGGGTACGTAACGATACATAATCCCTCTTCCCCCTTTTGCAAGCGGCTAAGTACTTCTGTACGCAAAATCTCATTGGCCGCATCTTTTTGTCCATACTTGATGGAGCGACGGAATGAAGATGGAAAGAACAATACTCTTTCCGTACCCAATATCTGCGTCAAGTCGTGATAGAAATATCCGGCTTCTTCAAGATCACCTAAAATAAATACAAACGGGCAACCACCCTCTTGCACCAGTACAGAAGAAAAAAGAGAAGCGGCGGATGCACACAGTCCTCCGCAAAAAACAGTCTGAACGGAAGTGTCCTTCAACAAGCGCTTCATTACTGCCATATTGGGATGGGCAGCATATTGTTGTTGCAACTCAGTTATTGTCATACCTATAAAATTTCCCCGCAAAATTACAAAAAAGATTGGGAGTATGCACCCAAAGAACAGAAGTATTATAATAAGGTATCTGCCGTCTTATTCCGCATGGGGCATGAAACACGTTAAATTTTCCTTAGTTCAGCTATAACTAAAGGAAAAAGAACTACTTTTGTTTCTAAATTTTATAGTATCTATATGCAGACATCGGATAGCATTGTAATTATCCCCACCTATAATGAACGGGAGAACATAGAAAATATCATCCGTGCCGTTTTCGGCCTTCCCCAAGTATTCCATATTCTGGTCATAGAAGACGGCTCTCCGGACGGAACGGCAGCCATCGTAAGAAAACTGCAACAAGAATTTCCCGAACAGCTTTTCATGATAGAACGTAAAGGAAAACTGGGACTGGGTACTGCCTACATTACTGGATTTAAATGGGCACTGGAACACGCATACGAGTATATTTTTGAAATGGATGCAGACTTCAGTCATAATCCGAATGATTTACCCCGTTTGTATCAGGCTTGTTCGGAACAAGGAGGAGATGTATCCATCGGTTCCCGTTATGTCAGCGGAGTGAATGTAGTGAATTGGCCGATGGGACGGGTATTGATGTCATACTTTGCCTCTAAATATGTGCGGTTTATCACCGGAATACCTGTACATGACACCACTGCCGGATTTGTTTGCTACCGCCGCCAGGTGTTGGAAACAATCGATTTAGATCATATTCGCTTCAAAGGATATGCCTTTCAGATTGAAATGAAATTCACTGCTTACAAGTGTGGTTTCAAAATTATCGAGGTTCCCGTTATCTTCATTAATCGTGAATTAGGGACTTCTAAAATGAATAGCAGCATCTTTGGAGAAGCCATATTTGGTGTGATAAAATTAAAAGTAAATAGTTGGTTCCATAAATTCCCACAAAAGAAATGAAACGTACACTGATTCAAAACGCCGTTGTTGTCAACGAAGGAAGAAAAGTTCTGGGTTCAGTAGTAATCGAGAATGAAAAGATAGCCGAAATATTGGTTGGCGGAGAAAACGCAACTGCCCCCTGCGACGAGATAATAGACGCAACCGGGTGTTATCTTTTGCCGGGTGCCATCGACGAACATGTGCATTTCCGCGATCCCGGACTGACTCATAAGGCAGATATCACCACAGAAAGTCGTGCTGCGGCAGCAGGAGGTGTCACCTCTATCATGGATATGCCCAATACCAATCCGCAAACTACCACATTGGAGGCTTTGGAGGAAAAATTTGTTCTGTTGGGTGAAAAGTCAGCAGTCAACTATTCCTGCTATTTCGGAGCAACGAATAATAACTATACCCAGTTTGCACAACTGGATAAACACCGGGTTTGTGGAGTGAAGTTATTTATGGGTTCAAGCACCGGCAATATGCTGGTAGACCGGATGGCCAGTCTGCGTAATATATTCGGTGGAACCGATCTGCTCATCGCTGCTCATTGCGAAGATCAGGGAATTATCAAAGAAAACACGGATAAATATAAGAAAGAATACGGAGACGACGTACCTTTGGCTCTTCATCCGCTCCTTCGTTCGGAAGAAGCTTGCTATCGTTCATCCGAACTGGCAGTGCAGTTGGCACGTGAGACAAACGCCCGCCTGCACATCATGCATATTTCCACAGCTAAAGAGTTGAGCCTGTTTTCTAATGTACCTTTGGTACAAAAAAAGATCACGGCAGAAGCCTGTGTTTCTCATCTGCTCTTTACGGAAGAGGACTACCAGACACTGGGTGCCCGCATCAAATGCAACCCTGCCATTAAGACAGCGCAAGACCGGAAAGCTTTGCGAGAGGCTGTCAATAGCGGTTTGATTGATGCTATTGCCACAGATCATGCCCCACATTTACTTAGCGAAAAAGAAGGCGGTGCCTTAAAAGCAATGTCCGGAATGCCGATGATTCAGTTCTCACTCGTCAGCATGTTGGAGTTGACAGAAAAAGGAGTGTTTACTATCGAAAAAGTAGTAGAAAAGATGGCTCATGCTCCTGCGCAGATGTATGAGATACAAAACAGAGGATTCATTCGCAAAGGCTATCAGGCTGACCTGGTATTAGTCCGTCCCGGAAGCGAATGGACTGTAACAACCGATTGTATTCTAAGCAAATGTAAATGGAGCCCATTAGAGGGACACACATTCGACTGGAAAGTAGAGAAAACATTTGTAAACGGACATCTGTTATATAACAACGGAGAAATAGACGAGACTTATCGCGGACAGGAATTAAGATTCAGATAAACAGCAGCTCGCCTTCAACAAGCCTATGAGTACCATTTTATCTTATAAAATACATACAGTCACTCCCTACATCAACTGGATTTACTTTTTCCATGCATGGGGGTTCCAGCCACGTTTTGCAGCCATCGCCAACATTCACGGATGTGATGCCTGCCGTGCTTCGTGGCTGACAACTTTCCCGGAAGAAGAACGTAATAAAGCTTCCGAAGCAATGCAGCTATTCAAAGAGGCCAACCGGATGCTCGATCTGCTTGACCGGGATTATGAAGTAAAGACCATCTTCAAGCTTTGCAAGGCAAACTCTGACGGGGATAACCTGATTATTGAGAAAGAAAAAGACCGGTTCATCACTTTTCCTTTACTGCGCCAGCAAACGCCGAAAAGAGACGGTAGTCCTTTTCTTTGTCTAAGTGACTTTATCCGCCCGATCTCTTCCGGCATCCCGGATACCATCGGTGCTTTTGCCTCTTCCATTGATGCGGACATGGAAGGATTGTACGAACAGGACCCTTATAAACACCTGCTTGTCCAAACCCTCTCCGACCGACTGGCAGAAGCAGCAACAGAAAAGATGCATGAATATGTGCGCAAAGAAGCGTGGGGATATGCCAAAGACGAGAATTTAGGCATAGCGGACTTACTGGTCGAAAAGTATCAGGGCATTCGTCCTGCTGTCGGCTACCCGTCTTTACCGGATCAATCTGTCAACTTCCTGCTGGATGAACTGTTGGACATGAAGCAGATAGGCATTTCGCTGACCGAAAACGGAGCTATGTACCCGCACGCTTCTGTTTGCGGGCTTATGTTCTCACACCCGGCTTCCGAATACTTCTCCGTCGGAAAGATTGGAGAAGACCAATTGGAAGATTATGCCCGCCGTCGGGGAAAAAGTATCGAAGAAATGTGTAAGTTTCTGGCAGCTAATCTCCAATAGTCCTTATTCCCCTGTGATTTTTCTCCTTTTCTCACGACTAACTAACCAGAAAAGTAATCATAGATTCCATGAGAGAACAAACAGCAGAGGTTAGCGCCCCTATTGAACAAGAGTTTTTGTCGGTGATCCGCGAATATGAACGGGTGATCTACAAGGTATGCTATCTGTATGCCAATCCCAATGCTCCTCTCAATGATCTGTATCAGGATGTGGTATTGAACCTTTGGAAAGCCTATCCCAAATTCAGAAAAGAATGTAAGGTTTCCACCTGGATTTACCGTATTGCCCTCAACACCTGTATCAGCTTCTATCGTAAAGAAAAGAATGTGCCGGAAATAGTCAGCCTCACCAGAGATACCGACTGGGCCATAGAAGCACACGACCCGATCAACGAAATGTTGAAACAGCTTTATCAGATGATTAACCAACTGGGACAACTCGACAAATCAATTATCCTGCTTTATCTCGAAGACAAAAGTTACGAGGAAATAGCAGAAATCACCGGACTGACGGTTACCAATGTAGCGACCAAACTAAGTCGCATCAAAGACAAACTTAAAAGAATGAAAAAGGAGGAATAAGATATATGGAACTGGAAGAACTTAAAAAATCTTGGAATGCCCTGGATGAACACTTGAAAGACAAAGAGTTCATCAAAGAAGAAGAGCTTGAAAAGCTGATAAGGCATGCGGACAAAGGTATCCATGCCATTGCCAGACTGAACATCAAGCTTATTCTGATTTCTCTGCCGATACTGATCTTATTTTTAGCGGAGGTACTGTTGCACAACAGATTGAACCCGATCTATATCATTATCATTTTCGCATGGATTCCTGCCCTTTGCTGGGATATCGTCACCACCCGTTTCCTCCAACGGACACAAATAGACGAGATGCCTTTGGTAGAAGTAATCAGCCGCGTGAACCGTATCCATCGATGGACCATCAGGGAACGATTGATTGCTATTGCCTTTCTCCTGGTCCTGGCTATACTTTCATTTATCTACTGGCAAGTGTGGCAATATGGAATGGGGATGATCGCTTTCTTCATCCTGTTATGGGGCGGAGGACTGGGATTGATCTTATGGATTTACCGCAAGAAGTTCTTAAATCGTATCCACGAAATCAAAAAGAATTTAAGCGAACTGAACGAATTAATGTAAAAGAATCCAACCTGAATAATTCATACTAAGTAGTAAGGAGTGTGCTTACCCCACCACGGTAAGCACACTTTTTCCATTCACTTTCTTATGTACCTGCACCTGAACAGAAATCCGTTCACTCATCTCCTGCACATGAGAGATTACTCCTATTTTCCGCCCCTGCATCTGTAATTGTTCCAATGCTTCCATCGCTGTACGCAAACTTTCCGCATCCAAAGAGCCGAAACCTTCATCAATAAAAAGAGATTCAACTTTCAGATTATTACTTGACAAGGAAGACAAACCTAAAGCCAGTGCCAAAGAAATCAGGAACGATTCACCTCCTGAAAGAGAGTACACGGTCCGTATTTCATCACACATATCGCAATCTATTACCTGAAGTGCCAACGTATCGGGTACCTGTTGCAGCTTATAGCGTTTAGAGAGATAGGATAAATGTTGATTGGCATGAAGCAGCAACAAATTCAAAGTATAACTTTGAGCAATCACTTTAAATTTCGCTCCATCCGCACTGCCAATCAGTTTATTCAATTTTGCCCAACGTTCGGCAACAGTTTGTTTCTCTGCCAGTTCCTTCGCAATCTGTTCCACAGTCAGTTTATTCTTTGCTTGTTGTAGCAGGCGGGCTTCCATAGTAGAAAGGGCACGTTCTATATTCAGGTTTTCTTCCTGTTGCTTCTTTATTATTTCGGGAAGCAGTTCGGGAGACTCTATCTTTTTATACTGTTCCTGCAACTCTCCTATAGCTAGTGCAATTTGCTTCATCTCTCCTTGCAAACCGGAAAGCCGGTTGTGTACCGCCTCTACTTCTTTACGTGCTTTCTCCAAAGCGAGATTCAGTTCTTTCTCTCTTTTTGCTACGGCAGCTTCCGCTTCATCCGCACTTTTTCCTTTCAATAGCTGCGAACGTTCCTGACGAAGCACATTCAGCGCTTTCTCTATCACTTCAAATCTCTTTAGTTCGGCCGAAGCAGCATTCTGTAAGATTACCAGCTGTTCTTTGGCAGACGATACTTTCTGCATAGCCAAACGACAGAGAGAAACATTCTCACGGAGGGCTTCACAATGTGCACGCATCTTTTTAATTTCTTCATCGCTGCGCTGCCATTCTGCATAAAGATTGCGATATTCCAAAATACGTATTGCCAGTTCCGCCAAACGGTGTTGTATTTGCTCTTCGTTTCCGGCTTCAATCCCTGCTTTATATAATGCTGCCAACTGTTCCGCGATCTGTCCGTCCACCGTTTTTTGATGCGCCAAATCACGTTGCAGAGCAATGCTCCGGTTATTCATCTGCTGATAGTTGGTTGATGCTACATTATACTCCTGCTCTATACTCCGGAAAAGAGTATCTACCACCTCCTGTTCCTGATGATAAGGATGCGCTGTGCTACCGCAAACCGGACAAGCCTCCCCTTCCTGTAATTGCCGGCGCAATGCTTTCACGTCTTTTCCCACTGCCATACGTGCATTTTCGTAAAGACGTTGAGTAACTTTCAATGCGGTTTCTTGCTCCGTCAATTGTTTCAGACAATTGGCCACTTCTTTCTCCAGTCTTTCTATTTCCGTCTTTGCTTTCGTCTGCGTTTCCGTTAATTGCCGGATATTCTGCTGACGAGTCAACTCTTTTTGCAACTTCACCTGTTCTTCGGCCAATAACGGATATCCGAAAGAATTTAAGCGCAACAAACGTTCCTCATTCGTACTGGTAGCGGCAACCAGTTTACTTTCTTCTTGCCGTAGAATCTCTTCCACCTGTTCAAGTTGCAGTGCTTCTTCTATCCCTACATGGCTTAATAAGCGGTTCAGAGAAGAATAAGACACCTGTAATTGTTCCGCAGCCACTCGCATTTTTTGTTCCTGCTCCGCCACCTGCCTGTTAGCCGCTTGTAAAATCTGCTGCGACTGTATATAGCTGCTTTGTTGAGACTGTATCTGTACATCCAATTGACGTGCTTTCTTCAAGTCCGGCTGTATGGCCTCCCATTGTGCCTTAAAATGCACCAATCCTTCCTCTTGGGAAGCCAATGCACCCTGCAGAACTTTCTCCCTAGCCTGTTCCTCCTGTTCTTCCTGCTGCTTTTTCTTACAAAGTTCTTCCTGTATTTTTAATGAACGAACCACATTCAGTTGTTCATTCTGTTCTGCCAGCAGTTTAATCCCTGCCGCACGCTTTTCAGTCGATAGTTCTTTCTCTTTTTGCAGAGCAAGCAGCTCTTCTTCCGGCATCAATTCGATCACATTCATCCGATTCTGAATCAAGGTCACCTCTTCTTGTGCCGCCTTATTCCGGGCATAGACCTCTTGAGAAATCCGGGAATACACACCGGTTCCTGTCAACTTCTCCAGTAATTCTGCTTTTGCCGCCCCTTTTGATTTCAGAAATGTAGCAAAATCATTTTGTGCCAATAATACTGTACGGGTGAACTGTTCATACGTCAGGCCAACCAACTCCACCAACTGAATCAACAACTCTTTCTTGGTACCTTGAAATTCTTTCTCCGTATCCAGTTCTTTCACTTCCAGCGTTTGTGACTGCAAAGAACCGTTTATCTTGTTTCTTGTCCGCCTCACCGACCAACGAGAACGGTAACGCCGTCCGTCAATACCTAAAAAATCGACTTCCGCATAACCATCACTTGTCCCCCGGCGCAGCAAATTTCTAACATCAGACTGATTAATCTGATTGTCTCCCACATCTGCCAGGTTCACATTTTCCACTGAAGTAGCAAAGCGGGGAGCCTTATCATACAATGCCAGGCATAAGGCATCTAATAAAGTAGACTTACCTGCACCGGTAGGTCCTGAAATGGCAAAGATACCTGCAGAATGTAATGGTTCTGCCATAAAATCCACTTCTACCGTTCCTTCTATCGAGGTCAGATTCTTCAATCGTATAGCTAGTATTTTCATTCTTCTTCCTCCTCTTCTTTACGGGTAGCAGCCAAATAGGCCTCTTCAAACAAACCTGTCAGTTCTACAGGCATTTCCACCTGATAAATCTTCTCAAAGGCAGACTGTGCAATCTGCAAGGGAGACATTTCCTGCAACCCCCTCTTCCAGTTTTCATTTTCTTTCGTCGTATTTCCAGTTTCAGTGCGATAGGTAGAAACAATACGCGCCAACCGATAGTTTTTATCTGCCAGTGCATCTTCAATCTCCTGCCGAAGCATGGGTTCCGGTTCCTCCAACAATACCTTTACTTCCAGATATGGGGCTACGGCTTCTGTCTCGGGTAGTTCCTTCAAGGCTTCCAAGACGGCTTCCGGTGAAACAGGTTCTCCGTTCGGGACACTCAACAAAGGTATTAATTTCGGGCATTCCAACCGTTCAATGTCCACCGCACAACCTCCGTCGAAAGTCACCATCACGACTCCATGATGATAATGTTTCTCGGCAAAAGACATCGGAATGGGACTTCCGGCATACCGCACATTCTCTCTTCCGGACACTCGCTGCGCTTTATGTATATGTCCCAATGCCGTATAAGCTATCTGTTCGGAAAAAGTTTCCGGAGATACGCACTCCAGCCCACCAATCACGGTACGCTCGCTATAATCCTTCTCTGCAATTTCCGATCCTGTAGCCTGCAAATGACCGATGGCAAGAATCGCCTGATTCTCCGTCCTTCGCTTCCATAGCCTTTGCAAAAGTTGTGCATAAAGTTCGCGAACTCCCTCCGCATACGGATTGCCTTCCGTTTGCACGGCCGGATAATCTCCCTGACGCAGAAAAGGAACTGCCATGCAAAGCAATTCCACTTCCCCTTTCCGGTTCTTCAGTTCCACAGTCAAATGGTCATAATCGATTTCTCCGCCTTCGAGCTTGCGAACTACCCCTCTGACTTCCGTCCGCATAGCTTGCAACAGAGGCAAAGGAGCCTCCAGGCGTGCTGCCGAATCATGATTGCCGGCAACAATGACAATCTGCAAATACGGATTCTCTGCTGTCACCCGATAAATAAACTGATAATACATGCTTTGGGATGCTGCGGAAGGGTTGGAAACATCAAAAACATCTCCGGCTATAATCAATGCATCAATCTCTTTCTGACGAATTTCTTCTGCCAGCCAATTCAGGAATACTCCATGTTCTTCCGTGCGATCATAACCAAAAAAGGTTTGTCCCAGATGCCAGTCGGCAGTATGTAATATACGTATCATAATTTTGTAACTATCTCTAATAACAAGAGGCAAAAATAACACAATCAAAAAGATTATATCACATCTGCCTCTCTTTTTTACCAATAATCATGTATATTTGCAGGATAAAAATCCAACCCTATGAAGATACTGTATTATATTTATCAGATTTGCATCGCTTTGCCTATTTTATTAGTGTTGACCATCCTCACGGCAATCGTCACTATTGTAGGTTCTCTCTTGGGAGGAGCCCACATCTGGGGATATTATCCGGGGAAGATTTGGTCACAATTAATTTGTCTGTTTCTATTGATTCCCGTGAAGATTGAGGGACGTGAAAAGTTGCATGACAAGACTTCCTATATTTTCGTACCTAACCATCAGGGTTCATTTGATATTTTCCTTATTTATGGCTTCATCGGAAGAAACTTTAAGTGGATGATGAAAAAAAGCCTGCGCAAACTGCCGTTTGTAGGAAAAGCCTGTGAAAGTGCAGGACATATCTTTGTAGACAGATCTGGTCCTAAAAAAGTATTGGAAACAATCCGGCAGGCAAAAGACTCATTGAAAGACGGGGTTTCTCTCGTAGTCTTTCCTGAAGGAGCGCGTACATTTACAGGACACATGGGATACTTTAAGAAAGGCGCTTTCCAGTTGGCTGATGATTTACAGTTGGCGGTTGTACCCGTCACCATTGACGGCTCATTCGAGATTCTGCCACGCACAGGCAAATGGATACACCGTCATCGCATGATTCTGACTATTCACGAGCCTATTCCTCCCAAAGGGAAAGGAATGGAAAATATCAAGGCAACCATGGCAGAGGCCTACGCTGCGGTTGAAAGCGCCCTGCCGGAACAATACAAGGGAATGGTGAAAAACGAAGATCAAGACCGATAGTCAGTACATAATCTTATATAAATATGGGGATGCTCACGCACCCCCATATTCCTAACCAGTTTTATGCATCAAACTATTAAATTAAGAAATTCAGATATTTAGATGTTTTGCAAGGTTATGGTTTGGTTTGACATCATTTGTAATTCTTGAAAAGTCAAATTAAAACTTTTATAAATTTCCTTTTCTAAATTCTCTAATGAGAAAGATTCATTTCTGACACCATTAATCTTCCCTCTAAACCGATTGTTATAATGCTTGCGGAATGTATCCGGAGTAACCAGACCTCCCAAGCCATAATCACCCACTACAATCACCGGCTTTCGGCGCAATACCCCTTCGTAAGCGGTAATCCCCGCACCAATAATCAAGTCGGCTTCTTCAATCAGTTTACCGATCTCACTCTCGGAGGATATATAATCCACCTGATACTCTGAATATTTACTTAATAGAATTCCTATCCGTAACCTGGTGCGAGAATTTGCTATTCCGACAACAATGCTGGCTTTTTGTTCTATTAACTGCAATTCGTCACCTCTCAAAGAAGAGGCGGCAGATAATTCATTAGGATTTTTCATATAGCTATTTGGTTTTTGTTGTGTCAAAAGTACAGCATGCATCCGAAAACACAAAAAAAGTCACCCGGACAAAATCAGTGCGCCTGATTTTTCGTAAGCACTTACATTTCAATCAAATACAGATTAGCGTTCTATTAATGACCCGGACAATTCATTTTTTATTTATCAAAAATCCCTTAAAAACACATTCAAATCTTCTTGTGGAGAAATGCCTAATCGACCTTTCAGCCTTCCTTTTGCTTTGGTAACAGAATCGGAAGAGGTCTGAAAAATACGCGCCAGTTCTTCATTGGTCAGTCCAAATTTAAGAAAGCAACAGATCTCAAGATCATGTTTAGTTAATAAAGGAGTTTTGTCAAGCAACCGGGTAACGTAATTAGAATAGAGAAAATCAAACAGGCTAAACAATTTATAGCGTTCTCCATTAGACAATTTACTTCTTAATGTTCCCTCTTTGATAGCAAGCAGCAGACGAAAAGCGGATATGTACTGTTCAGAAGAGGGTCCGACAGTTAATTCTCCTCCCAGTTCTTTCAACAGTCCCGATAAGGTTTTGTTCTGCATACTTAGAAGTACAATCTTTCCATTCAACTCGCCTACCTTCATTCGATTTTCTTCCAGTATGCGGTTCTCTTCCAGTACTTGATCTTTCAACTCCTGGATTTCTTCCATCTCCTGCTGGTATCGCTTTATCTCCTCTTCATTATCTCTAATCTGGGATTCGATTTCGGCAATCTTCTTCCTGTGATTTTTACTTTTGTAGTAGTAATAACACATATAGAAGGCCACAATCAGGAAAATAACCGTACCGCAAAATATAAAAACTGTACGGTCCACTTTCAGTTGTAGATTATCATTCCGGAGTTTCTCGTTCTCGTACTGCTTTTGCAGTTCTGTTATCAACTCCTGCGAATCGACTTCATCCAATACATTCACGATAGAGTCCGCTTTTTCATGGTAGATAATCGCTTCTTCAAAATTATCAATATCTTTTTCAAGAAAGTATAAATTGTTATATGCGTCAATACGGGTATATTCTTTAGAAGAATTGATACTCATCTTAAAATATTTCCGGGCATTCTCTGCATCGCCCATCTGTATATACAAATAGCCGAGAGACATACACTCCACGTATTTCCTTTCTTCATCCGTTTCTTTTTCATAAGCTGCAAGAAAATAGCGTTCTGACTTTTTCAGTTCTCCCATGGAACGGTACAGTATCCCCAACTCATGTAAAATGGAAACTTCAGACGGATATTGCTTTTCCCTGGCTAGTTCTAAAGCGTAAGTATAATAGAAATAGCAGCTATCCCATTTATTCTGAAACAAATAAGCCCGGCCTATATTTTGCCCGGCTCTGACAAGACTCAAAGAATCTTTCAACTCTTCATAGATCGTATATGACTCCCGAAAATTCTTCAACGACTCCTGATACAATTTCTTTTTCCGGTTAATCATCCCTATCTCATCAGTAGCCATTGCAAACATCTTACAACATTGAATATTCCCGAACATTTCTTTTGCCGAAGATAAAAACGTCAAAGCCTCTTCATCTTTGCCCAATTCACGCAACACTCTTCCATAATAATACTGTGCTTTAGCACGCGTAACAGAGTCACCACGCTCTACAGTATAGTAATTCAGCGCCAGTGCAATCAATGAGTCAGAAGTAAACTTCACATAGTTCTGATCCATCGCCTGCGTCAATAAAAGTGCATAATCCGCCTGCAACTTTCCACGCAATTTTTCAGTATGAGGTATTGACTTTAATAGATACAGAGCTGTATCCGGAAGAGATTCCATGCACATTTCAATCCTCTGGAATGCCGCATCAGGGGCCTCCGAATCTCTATGACAAGAAACCGATAAGACTAAAATAAAAAAGAAAGCGGCGTATACCGAAACAGTAGTCGTTTTCACTTTACTTGAGTTTTGTGCAAAAATACACAAAAAACTCAAGTATTACTTATTTGTTGAAGCATTTTGTTCCAATCGTTGATGTTCTTCTATCAACTTCATGTTTTCTCTTGCTTTAGACAGAAACTCTCTAACCAGCTTATTATCTTTAAAAGAATAAGGAGCATCCTTGATTATATCATCAATCTGCGGAGTCATAATGGGATAGGGCAAAGAGCTGCAGAGCATCATAAACACACTGGGTCCCAGCACATTTTCGTAATTATCGGAGATGAACGTCTTTACATACTGATTCATCGCTTTCATCAGTGAGTCTCCTTCCACCACCAACTGACCGTGAATTTCATCCAGATCGCCTCCATCCAGTACCATACGGGTTTCCTTCTGCTCCAGTTCACCAATGCTTTCTTCCAATTGGTTTCTTTTGCTGATAAACTCGTACAGTGCATTATTTAAAGATGTTCCGACTGCCTTGAGGTCCGTGTTGCTAATGGTAACAGTTATCTTCCCACTTTCCAACACAATCGGCATAATGCTTTCTTCATCCATATAAAGTGTCACCATCTGTACGGAATCTATTTTCCCTTTCATTGAGAACAGACCATGCACTACTTCAGCTGAATCCAGCTTCACCCACTCTCCATCACGAAGGGACTTAAGATACAACATCTTTCCATCCAGACTATTCACTGAAGAGGTTCCTTCAATCTTGTACTTACTGGTGCAGGAAGCCAAAAACGGAAGCAAAAGCAAAAAAGGCAAAATTTTATTCACGTTCATCTATTCATTAAATTCTGGGTACAAAGGTACAACTGATTCAGAATTCAAAGAAACATTTTATCAATATTTAAATCTTGTAAGACTCTTTTCTTTAATAATCCTTATAAACATAGGTATAAGGCTATTTTTTTCATTTAGTTTATCTAATTTTGCGGTCATGAAAACATCAACATTTGCCCCTTTTGCCAAACCGCTTTATGTAATGGTAAAGCCTGTAGGTGCCGTATGTAATCTAGCATGCGATTATTGCTACTATTTGGAAAAGGCCAACCTATACAAAGACAATCTGAAACACGTAATGAGCGATGAACTTCTGGAAAAGTTTATCGACGAGTACATTAACTCACAAACCATGCCGCAGGTGCTTTTCACCTGGCACGGAGGAGAAACGCTGATGCGACCGCTCTCCTTCTATAAAAAGGCGATGGAACTACAAAAAAAGTATGCCCGAGGACGAACGATCGACAACTGCATCCAAACCAACGGAACCATGCTCACCGACGAATGGTGCGAGTTCTTCCGTGAAAATAATTGGCTGGTAGGAGTCTCTATCGATGGTCCCCAGGAGTTTCATGACGAGTATCGCAAAAATAAAATGGGAAAACCCTCTTTTGTGAAAGTGATGCAAGGCATCAATCTTTTGAAAAAACATGGGGTGGAATGGAATGCGATGGCGGTTATTAATGACTTCAATGCCGACTATCCACTAGACTTTTATCGTTTCTTCAAAGAAATCGGTTGTCAGTATATCCAGTTCGCTCCTATCGTTGAACGTATTCTCTCACATGAGGACGGTCGTCACCTCGCTTCTCTTGCAGAAAATAAAGCCGGAACCCTTGCCGATTTTTCGATCACTCCGGAGCAATGGGGCAACTTCCTTTGTGCTCTTTTCGACGAATGGGTGAAAGAAGATGTAGGCAAGTACTATGTACAAATATTCGATTCGACTTTGGCGAACTGGATGGGCGAACAGCCTGGTATATGCACAATGGCAAAGACCTGCGGTCATGCCGGCGTGATGGAATTCAACGGAGATGTTTATTCATGCGACCATTTTGTATTTCCCGAATATAAATTAGGCAACATTTATAGTAAAACTCTGGTGGAAATGATGCATAGCGAGCGTCAGCACAATTTCGGGAACATGAAATATCAGTCTCTCCCTACTCAATGCAAGGAATGTGAGTTCCTGTTTGCCTGCAACGGAGAATGCCCGAAAAATCGTTTCAGCCAAACGGCAGAAGGCGAACCGGGATTGAATTACTTATGCAAAGGCTATTACCAGTTCTTTAAGCATGTAGCTCCTTATATGGACTTTATGAAAAACGAACTGATGAATCAACGTCCGCCTGCTAATATCATGGAAGCACTGAAGAACGGAGATTTGAAAATTGAATACTAACCAATCATATATTTTAATTTTATCATTAAATAATGAACAGACTAAGACTTTATCTATTAGCGCTGGCTGCGCTTTTTGTATGTTCCGTTAAAGCGGATGAGGGTATGTGGCTATTGCAACTGATGCAACAGCAACACTCCATAGACATGATGAAAAAACAAGGATTAAAACTGGAAGCACAGGACCTATATAATCCGAATGGAATTTCTCTTAAAGATGCCGTAGGTATATTCGGAGGCGGATGTACCGGAGAAATTATCTCACCCGAAGGTTTGATTCTGACCAATCACCATTGTGGCTACGCCTCCATCCAGCAACATAGTAGTGTTGAGCACGATTATCTGACTGATGGTTTCTGGGCTACTTCCAGAGACAAAGAACTCCCTACTCCGGGATTGCAATTCACATTTATCGAACGTATCGAAGATATTACGGATATTGTCAATGCCAAGATCGCGGCGAAAGAAATCACCGAATCCGAATCATTCAGCAATATATTCCTTCAAAAGCTGGCTCATGATCTTTATTTTAAAAGTGACCTGGCAGACAAAAAGGGAATTGTTCCGCAAGCTCTTCCGTTCTATGCCGGAAATAAATTCTATCTTTTCTATAAGAAAATATATCCGGATGTACGTATGGTAGCCGCTCCACCCTCTTCTATCGGTAAGTTTGGTGGTGAAACAGACAACTGGATGTGGCCGCGTCATACCGGTGACTTTTCCATGTTCCGTATTTATGCAGATGCAAATGGTGAACCTGCAGAATACAGCGAGAGTAACGTCCCACTGAAAACCAAGAAACATTTGTCTATCTCTATCAAAGGATTGAAAGAAGGAGATTATGCAATGATTATGGGATTCCCCGGAAGTACGAGCCGCTACCTGACTGTATCAGAAGTAAAAGAACGTATGGAATCGGAAAACGATCCACGTATCCGTATTCGTGGTGCACGTTTGGCTGTCCTGAAAGAGGTAATGAATGCCAGTGACAAAATCCGTATTCAATATGCTAACAAGTATGCGGGTTCCAGCAACTATTGGAAAAACTCCATCGGCATGAATAAGGCCATCATCGATAATGATGTATTGGGAACAAAAGCTGCACAAGAAGCCAAATTCGCAGAGTTTGCAAAAGCACAAAACAATGCTGAATATGCAGCGGTAGTGAAGAACATTGATGACCTGGTAGCTAAGACAACTCCTCTCAACTATCAGTACACCTGTTTGAGAGAGACTTTCTTCGGAGCTATCGAATTTGGCAATGTGATGTTGACTAAAACACGCGAAGCATTGCTTGAGAAAAACGATTCTGTAATCGAAGCACGCATGAAAGCCTTGGAAAGCACTTACGAAAGCATCCATAACAAAGATTACGATCATGAAGTAGACCGCAAGGTAGCGAAAGCCTTGTTCCCCTTATATGCTGAAATGATTCCGGCAAACCAACGTCCTTCTATTTATAAGGTTATTGAGCAGAAATATAAAGGCGATTATAACAAATTCGTTGATGATATGTATGACAACTCTATTTTTGCCAACCGGGCAAACTTCGAGAAGTTTACAAAGAAGCCTTCAGTGAAAGCGATTGACAATGATCTGGCACTACAATACTGCCAGTCTAAATACGACTTGATGGATACACTGGCTTCCCAGCTCAAGGATATGGATCAGGAACTAGCTTTGCTGCACAAAACTTATATCCGTGGTCTAGGTGAAATGAAGTTGCCTGTACCTTCTTATCCGGATGCAAACTTTACCATTCGTCTGACCTATGGTAACGTGAAACCTTATGATCCGAAAGACGGCGTACACTACAACTACTATACGACCACTAAAGGTATTCTTGAAAAAGAAAATCCGGAAGACCGTGAATTCGTTGTACCTGCCAAACTGAAAGAACTGATCGAAAAGAAAGATTATGGCCGCTATGCTTTGCCAAATGGTGATATGCCTGTCTGCTTCCTGTCGACCAACGACATCACCGGTGGTAACTCCGGCAGCCCGGTACTGAATGAAAACGGAGAACTGATCGGTTGCGCTTTTGATGGCAACTGGGAATCATTAAGCGGTGACATCAACTTCGACAACAACCTACAACGTTGTATTAACCTGGATATCCGTTATGTCCTGTTCATTTTGGAAAAGTTAGGAAACTGCGGACACCTAATCAATGAAATGACAATCGTAGAATAAATGAGAAAGCAAATCCTATTTGTCCTATTTTCACTGGCAACTCTTAGCATCCACGCCGACGAAGGCATGTGGATGCTAACCGATCTGAAAGCACAGAACGCTGTTGCCATGCGCGAACTTGGTCTCGAAATTCCGATAGAGGAAGTATACAACGCAAATGGCCTTTCTCTAAAAGACGCTGTTGTACACTTCGGAGGAGGATGTACGGGAGAAGTTATCTCTTCCGAAGGACTGGTACTGACTAACCATCACTGTGGTTATGGAGCTATCCAGCAACATAGTAATGTAGAACATGACTATCTGACAGATGGTTTCTGGGCTATGAACCGTGATGCGGAACTCCCTACTCCGGGATTGACCGTCACTTTTATCGACCGGATTCTCGATGTGACGGATTACGTCAACGAACAACTGAAAAAAGATCCGGACCCGGATGGTGTTAATTATCTATCTCCAAGTTATCTTGGCAACGTAGCAGAACGTTTTGCCAAAGCCGAGAATATAGAAATAACTCCTGCAACAAAGTTGGAGCTCAAGGCTTTTTATGGAGGAAACAAATATTATCTGTTCATCAAAACAGTATACAGTGATATTCGTATGGTAGGGGCTCCTCCTTCTTCCATCGGTAAATTCGGAGCTGATACCGACAACTGGATGTGGCCTCGTCACACAGGCGACTTTTCTCTCTTCCGTATTTACGCGGACAAGAATGGAAAACCGGCAGAATATTCTAAAGACAACGTTCCTCTGCAAGTGAAAAAACATCTGAAGATCAGCCTCGCCGGAGTTCAGGAAGGAGATTTCACCTTTGTCATGGGATTCCCCGGACGTAACTGGCGGTATATGATTGCCGACGAAGTGGAAGAACGGATGCAAACGACCAATTTCATGCGCCAGCATGTACGCGGAGCCCGTCAGAAAGTACTTATGGAGCAAATGCTGAAAGATCCGGCAGTGCGTATTCATTATGCAAGCAAATATGCTTCTTCGGCCAATTATTGGAAAAATGCAATCGGCATGAATGAAGGACTGATACGCCTCAATGTACTGGATACCAAACGTGCACAGCAAGAAGAACTATTAGCCCGCGGCCGTGAGAAGGGAGATGATTCGTATCAGAAAGCCTTTGATGAGATTCGCTCTATTGTATCTCACCGACGCGATGCGCTATATCATCAGCAGGCTATCAATGAAGCATTGGTCACCGCCCTTGATTTTATGCGTATCCCTTCCACGACAGAATTGGTTACCGCTCTGAAATCGAAAGATAAAGAGCAGATAAAAGAAGCAAAACTAAAACTGAAGAAAGAAGGTGATAAGTATTTTGCTTCTGTCCCTTTCCCCGACGTGGAACGGATGGTAGCGAAAGAAATGCTGAAGACTTATGCCAACTACATTCCTGCAGAACAACGAATCAACATCTTCGAAATCATCAATTCTCGTTTCAAGGGAAGTATTGACGCCTTCGTTGATGCCTGTTTCGAACATTCCATTTTCGGCAATCCTAAAAACTTTGAGAAGTTTATCAAGAAACCAAGTTTGTATAAAATAGGATATGACTGGATGGTATTATTCAAATATTCTGTTACCGACGGAATTCTGAAAACAGCCATTGCCATGAAAGAAGCCAATCAGAACTATGACGCAGCTCATAAAGTATGGGTGAAAGGCATGATGGACATGAGACAGGAAAAAGGAACGCCGATTTATCCGGATGCGAACTCTACTTTACGATTGACATACGGCCAGGTGCTTTCTTATGAACCGGCTGACGGTGTGGTATATGATGCTCATACCACCCTCAAAGGTGTGATGGAAAAAGAAGATCAGGGAAACTGGGAATTCGTAGTGCCTCAAAAGCTAAAAGAGTTATATAAATCCCAGGATTATGGACGTTATGGCAAAAACGGTGAAATGCCTGTCTGCTTTATCGTAAACACCGACAATACAGGAGGAAACTCCGGTAGTCCGGTATTTAACAGCAAAGGTCAGTTGGTTGGAACTGCTTTCGACCGCAACTTTGAAGGCTTAACAGGAGACATTGCTTTCCGTCCTTCATCGCAGCGAGCCGCTTGTGTTGACATCCGCTATACCTTGTTTATCATCGATAAATACGCAGGAGCCTCTCATATCATCGACGAACTTAGCATTGAGTAAGTTGAGAGTTGAGAATTAAAAATTGAGAAATAAAAGTTATGCCATCTGGCATTATATTTCTCAATTTTTAATTCTCTATTTTCAATTTATATAAACTCTTCCACCATATACATCTCGTCAATCATCTCATTCATTATATTCTGTAAATTCTGAACTGCTTCTTCAGGAGATTCCCCATAAGCATTACATTGCATATTTACAGTCAACCAGGCATAGTAGCCACCATCTGATGCGCGTTCAAGCACATAATCCGTTCTGTTTAGTTTCATATTGGTAAATAATTAGTGAATGTTGGTATTGAAGTTATTTCTGAATGTGAAGCTGCCAGTTTCTCCAGTTCACGGATCATCCGACGTTCACAGCTACGAACCCAATAAACGAAATGACGGTTCGGAGTATATTCTCCTGCAAAACGAAGCAACGGCTGCAAATCAAAGGAATCACTGATTATTCCTGCCCCCGCTTTCATTGCATCATAGGCATTGCAGTCTTGTTCAATATGTGCCGGAACCATTAATACAGGTTTTCCAAGATACATTGCTTCGCAAATAGACTCGAAGCCTGCCGTACTGGCATAAGCCTTACAACCCGCCATAGCATTAAGAAACTTCACATCATCTATTTGATGGAAACTCAATGTTTCGTCAATCCGTGTCACCTCTTCAGCATCCGATCTATCCCAGAAAAAAGTTAAAGGAACTTCCGGATGTTTCGCATGAAAACTCTCCACGCTATCAGCAAACCCGGAATTAACCATATATCCATGAATATAATCACCCTTTTCCGGACGGATAGCGGTCACTTCCTGACGAATCAATGGAGGAACGGTCACTATTTGATTCATATCATCCTGTTCCATTTCCAGGAAAGACAAAGCCAGTTTCTTCGAAGATCTTAGAGCGGTCATCCGGGTAAAGAAACGCAGCATCCATAACTGGCACGAATTTTTATCCGGAAACTCGAAATCACGATGTAAAAACAGATACTGATGCCCAACACAAATATACGGAACGGAGGGACGGAAGAGTGCATAGGTAAGTCCGGTTAAAAGCTCGTAGAAGTTGATGACAACTTCCGCCCCTGTCTCCCTGATCCGCTGATTTATATAATACATGCTACGAAGATACTCCGGTAATCTTAATAAATTGTATGCAAAGCTTTTCGTCAGGTTCGCCCGTTTATTATCTGCCGTAGGCAGAAAGTTCGGACTAATGAATCGCTTCACCGGTGCATGAATACTCCGATTGAAAAATCCCGGCAAAGTACGTGTCGAGCTTTTCCCGACTAAGACTTCCACTACTTCATGCCCATTGCGCAATAACATTTCTTCGAGAGTGATTGCCTGTGTAAAATGCCCTCTCCCCTCACCTTGAACAATAAATAAAAATTTCATAGTTCCATTATTTTTAGATACGCAAAATTCCCTCTTTCACATTACAAGATGATGACTCTATGATTACTATTTCATGAACAAAATCAGCTTTTTCTCGTTATATAATAAAATAGAAATTATATTTGCGGTCTTCAAAGACTGCTTTTTAACTCTAAGAAAGAAAAGATTATGGAAAAATTTGAAGATTTAATACAGTCACCAGTGCCCGTTTTAGTTGATTTCTTTGCAGAATGGTGTGGACCTTGCAAAGCAATGAAACCGGTTTTAGAAGAACTAAAACTTATTGTGGGAGATAAAGCACGTATTGCAAAGATAGACGTTGACCAGCATGAAGACCTGGCTACTAAATATCGCATACAAGCTGTACCGACCTTTATACTGTTCAAGAATGGAGAGGCTGTCTGGAGACATTCCGGCGTAATCCATAGTAGCGAACTGCAAGGGGTTATCGAGAAGCATTATACATAAAAAGATAATAATAACGAATGAAGAAAGTATTAGTAATGGTAGCCCTCGTCATGGCAAGCGTAATTGTATACGCATTCAATGACAGTAGGGAAACTAATCAAGGTAAAAAAGAGGTAACAGGTAACGGTGAAGTCGTCGTAATGGACAAAGAAATGTTTCTGAAAGACGTCTTCGATTATGAGAAATCAAAGGAGTGGAATTATAAAGGTAATAAGCCCGCCATCATCGACTTATATGCAGATTGGTGCGGACCATGTCGCCAGACAGCTCCTATCATGAAAGAATTGGCAAAGGAATATGCCGGAAAAATTGTCATCTACAAAGTCAATGTAGATAAACAAAAAGAACTGGCAGCTTTATTTAATGCAACAAGTATTCCATTGTTTGTATTCATTCCCATGAAAGGAGATCCACAGCTTTTCCGTGGAGCTGCTGACAAGGCAACTTACAAAAAAGCGATTGATGAATTTCTCTTGAAGTAAAGAAGAAAATATAGTGACGCTATCCGGTCGGGATAGTAACGCTATAATAGGAAAAGAGTGACGGTATCCTTGCGGGATACCGTCACTCTTTTGTATATCTTGCCAATCCTTATTTGAAGTATCCCACAGGATGATTCATCATTGGCATTTGGCTATCTTTCAATTTCAAAACTTTCTTCAATTGTTCATTGTCCATCGAAGCGCGTGGCACTGTTGCTATGTTAGCAGCGGAACAGAATATTGAAATATTTTGAGAAACGATGCCGGAATCCATAGCCCCCATCAACTGGCTGCGTGCACTCTTCGCATCTCCAAATCTGGAAAGATCACTGATTAACACCAAGGACACCGGAGCTGTTTTCACAAATGCCTGTCCACCGGCTACTGCTCCACGATGATCTCCTTCAGCAACCAGAGTCAACTGATGATTTTTAGCATCATACAGATAACTTCCTTCAGGTAATACTACATATACATCCACATCCTGCTTATTCAACGCCGACGGAGCTGTTCTCATTCCGGATTCCTTACGGTTTATCCCATTAGCAGCCCATAACAAATCAGACAGATCCGACAGACTCAATGATTTAGAAGCATACTCGCGAGTTGAATGTCGTTCAGACAATGCCTTCATCACCGCACCGGTACGGTTTAAATTAGGCTTCGGCAATTTAATCACTTTGTCAGCAGCAAAAGCAGCCACCGAAAGCATTAAACAAACTAACAATAGTTGTACTTTTCTCATAACTGTGGTATTTAAAAATTGATAGACAAATATAAATAAAAAAGGTCTGTATTCGTTGCAGAATACAGACCTTTTAAGAGTTTATTAGGCTTAATTATTTCTTATCACCGAAATAACGGTTGTACAATCCTTCAAAACCTTTACCGTGACGAGCTTCGTCTTTGCACATTTCGTGTACAGTGTCATGGATAGCATCCAGATTCAGAGCTTTAGCACGAGTTGCGATACGTTTTTTGTCTTCGCATGCACCTTGTTCAGCATCTTTACGTTTCTGCAGGTTCGTTTTAGTATCCCATACGCAGTCGCCCAACAATTCCGCAAACTTAGCAGCATGTTCAGCTTCTTCCCAAGCGTAACGTTTGAAAGCTTCAGCTACTTCAGGATAACCTTCACGGTCTGCCTGACGGCTCATAGCCAAATACATACCAACTTCAGTACATTCTCCCATGAAGTGATTGTTCAGGTCCTTAATCATTTCTTCGTCACAACCTTTTGCCACACCAATAACGTGTTCGTCAGCAAAAGACAATGCGCCACCTTCTACCTCAACAACTTCTACGAATTTGCTGGCAGGAGCTTTACACAATGGGCATTTTTCAGGAGCTGCGTCACCTTCATGAACGTAACCGCATACAGTACATCTAAATTTTTTCATTTTCTTCTCAATTTTAAATTAATTAGTCAATACGTGTTTCTTTATCTTTACTTAAGCAATTCTTGCAAATACCTTTATAATAATAATGAACTTCTGATACCTGGTGACCATCCATTCCCAGATTTTCCACTTGTTTAATCGCTTCCGGACATTTCAAATCATAAATATGTCCGCAACGTTTGCAAAGGAAATGAGAATGTACAGAAGTATCCGCATCAAAGTTTGTATTCTTTTCGTCAATCGTAAGCATTAATGCCGCCCCCTGTTCGGAAAACAATTTCAAAGTATTATAAACCGTGGTCTTTGAAAGTGTCGGCATTGAAGGAGACAATGCAGTGTAAATATCATCAGCCGACGGATGAATCGGATGCTCCATCAAATATTCCATGATAGCGATGCGTTGCATAGAAGGCTTGATATTATGCTCTAATAATCGATCGTATGGTTTCATCATCTTCCTTTCTTTTCAAAGTTGTATTCATTACAATTATAAATCCAATGCAAAGATAGAAATCCTTAATCTTATTTCCAAATAATTCATGACTTTTTTTTGTGACATGACTAGCATTATTAGGTAAAGAGATAAATCAGTATAAAAAAAGGATTCACTCCATTTACTGAATGGCGTGAATCCTCTTTTTCTTTCCGTAAATTAAAACTTAATTATCCGTATCAGCTCTCGCTTCTTCTACAATCTTAGAAGGAACCTCGTCACAACGAACATATTTAGACACATCCCCCGCATCGTCTTTCGCTGTCCAAATCATAGAACCGGCTTCCAATAAATCGGTTACGATATAATCATTGTTCCATTCACCGTTGCCGAAATCATATTCACCACTAATCACATATCCCAAATAAGGATCTTTTTCAATGCTAAAATCGCCAGTGATATAACGCGCGTACATGCTGTCAAACTTCTGGTAAATTTCAAAAGTTTGTTCCTTACGGTTAAAGGTTATGTAGCAATACGTACCTTCGGCAAGAGATTGTCCGTTCCATTCGGCCAGTTGCCACGTACCGTTCAAGTTGGCCGGAGTGACCGGCAATGTCGGAATATCCGTCTTCTCATCGTCATCACAAGAAGTGAAACAAAGTACGAAGGCGAATAATGCTATCAAATTAAATATATTCTTCATATTTTCTTTTATTTATTACGTTACTCAATACGATTTACTCTAATATTCAATGTACGGTCAGACTGCGGTCCATCTATTCCTTCTATTATAATAGGAAAGGTAAACGAACTGCCTTTTCCTGAAGGAATCTGTGATGTATCTATCGTAACCACTATATCAGCTTCTCCCGCCGGACTGATAACCTCCGGTTCCGTACGAAAAGTTGCAAACTTGGGAACACCGGAGGCTGACAAACGTAACTCTTGCTCTCCGCTATTACCACAGAGAATTCGTTCTGACAAGCGTTTCCCGGAAATTTTAAATTCCATCCGGTTTTGTTTGAGCCGCAATTTCCCCATTATATATGGATACCGCGCCCATTCATCTGCGCCGGGTAGCACATTACCTCTTAATGTGAGTCGTGCCACAGGTTTTTCGTCAGAAAGCGACAAATAAACGAAAGCATTTGCATCTATCGTTCCGGGATGGTTATTCGGATTATAAGTCAATCCGATAACCTTTGTTTCCCCCGGTAATATATCTCCGGATTGAATATCCGCAACCACGCATCCACAAGTCGTTTTGACCCGGGTTAAATTCAAGGTCTTACCACTTACATTAGTACACATGAAACGATATGTCTTCGGAGCATCATCTTCGGTTAATGTTCCGATATTTATTAATGTACTGTCGAAATGCAGTATTTGTCCGGCCTGCTTTAACAACGGCGGATTTATAAGTGAATCAATTCGTACCTGTGGAGCTGAACAACCAATCCTGGCTTCGAGCATCCGGCAATGTCCAATGACTGCACTTAATAAAATTAGCCGTATCAGAGTAAATGGTTTCATTAAAATATCAGAATTTACATCCAACCGTTATCATTCGCATTCTTACGCACGGTAACTGTAATGGTCTGTTCGTTTCCGTTACTTACTTTCACCAGGATGCGAGTCGCACCGGTTTTCAATCCGGATACTTTCATTAGTGTACCTTCAACAGTTACCGTAGCAACCGATGTGTCACTCGATGTACAGATATAAGTCAGGTTCTCTCCTCCCACATAATAGTAAGCCAAATTGAGAGTCGATTCCGCACCTTCCGCCACATACACATTCGGCACTACCATGTCCGAACCTTTACCTTCGATATTATCAAGCAAAAGTCCTGCATCTACAAGACCAGCCCCCATCTTACCAATGTATTTCGACAAATTTATTTGGGTAAGAGAAGCACCTACCGATAGATGGTTGCGATAATATTTTTTCACCTTTCCATTGCCATACCAACTATCCAACGGTTTTACAGAAGCCTTTAGCAGCTCAATGAATTCACTAGCTTTAAAGTGACGACGTTGCTGATAAGCGTATGACAAACCTAGTGCTGCAACTCCCGATACATGCGGACAAGCCATAGATGTACCATCCATGAATCCGTATGTAGCTGTACCATTTTGTATCCATGTAGACAAAATAGAACCGGAATATATTCCATCCGACCAACTTTCGGGATCATCCTGTCCCACCTTATTATAATATTCCGTATCACCACCAGGAGCGGAAATAGTCACCTCCTTACCATAGTTTGAATAAGAAGCGGGAGTAAAATCTGCCGCCACTGCACTCACTGATATACATTTGGAATAAGCAGCGGGAAACGCGGCCATTCCTGCATATTCGTTACCAGCAGCAAAGATTGCCAATCCACCGTCAATCACTCCGTTAGGAGAACCGGCGTTATTGATGAAATAATCTAATGCTTCTTTTTCCAGCGGATACATATTTTCCCATTCCTCCTCCGAACCCGGTCCGGGAGAATATCCTTCAATCATATTAGCCAAAGAAGAGTTATACCCCCAACTACATTGCAAGATAACAGCACCATTATCCGCAGCATATTTAATTGCTTTGGCTTCTGCATCCAAAGTAGCACCATTAACACCTGAAAAGATCTGGCAAGACATAATTCTCACTCCGGGCTTTCCTGGCCCGTCACCACCGGCAATACCGCAAACACCTTCACCATTACCATTCACAGCAGCAATAGTTCCTGCAACGTGTGTTCCATGTCCGGAATCTTCAGCCTCCATCCACGAGATAATACCTGTATCACTTACGAAATTGTATCCATACTTGTCATCTTTATATCCATTACCATCTTTATCTGTATCGGCATAAAGTTCTTCTCCTTCGTTCATCCACATATTATCTCTTAAATCGGGATGACTATGCATCACTCCTTCATCCAACACAGCCACAATAATAGCAGGATCGCCAGTACATTTCTTCCAAGCTTCCGTACAACCTACATCGCATCCAGCTTCCGAACCATTATTAAGCCCATTTTTATTATCGAACTCATTAGTACCACTGTTGATGTAATGCCACTGATAAGGTAATCCGGGATCAGAGAATCTACCGCTTGCTGTTACAGCACGTGTAGCTGATTTTTGTTGTAACGCAGCTTCGCTTATATAACTCCTGTAACCTTTAGTATTATAAGCACGCTTAATATGGCCATTAGCCTGTACCTTGGATATCTCTCCCAATTTAGCAAGACGACTGGCAGCTTCCTTCAAATCTGTATTTTCATCGAACTTTACCCGATACCAAAGATGTAATCCGGCAGAGCGTGTACGCTCCTCATTCTTAACATCTACCGGAAATATACGTTCAAAATGATATGCTCCCAGAATGTCCAACACTTCATCCGTAGATGGAATACCGGAACGAGTCATAGCTCCTCCACTTCTTGTCGTAACCTTTAGAGTCCGATCAAGAATATCTGTCATTTGAGGATCGAATTTAATCAGCAGTTCGCCGGAAGTGACATCAGCCGGAAGCTGAACTTCCGTCCCCCCTACAGGGGTAGACGGTTGTTCAATAAGTTCTTGTTCCGAGCATGAAGCCAATATCATAGCAAACAGTGCTGTATATAAGAATTTTTTCTTCATTGTTCCTTTTTAAATTATTCTTGTTAATGATATTTATGCCACAATTAGCCTAGTCAGTTGTATCCGATAGTACGAATTTTCTGAAATATAACGGATAAGCTACACCATCCACAACTGTATCGTTCCCCGGATCTTCTTTTCCATAATAATAAGAATAATCGTAGTTAACCAAATCCACATTACTAAATCCAACCACGGTTCCACTTGAATTCTTACCATTCTCCTGTTGATTGAATACCATGGTTTCCGGATACCAATATGCAAAATAAGGATGGAATAAAATCCAATTCGGCACAGCACCAGTCAGGAAGTTCAAGTTGAAATGAACATTACGGGCAAATGGCAATACACGCGGTATTTGTTGCCCATTTACCGTAGTTTTGGTTTTCTTATATTCCACAGGCTGATCTGTTGTCAACAACCATTGGCAAGTGTCTTTTGATATCTTACTCTGGTATACAGACGGCGTAGCTGTCAGTTCCTCTTTAGTAAAGAAATCATCAGCCTTATAAGTCAGTGGTTTTCCTGCCGCTCTCAAAGCTTCGGTTACTTCTTCATCTGTAGGAAGTTCACCCTCTATAAAATTGTATGACATTTGCAGTGAAAGCAGATTATCCCAAGTCAGCAATTTCAAGAAAGCCTCCCGTTCCAGTTGCCCTTTAGAAATATTCACATACAATCCGACCTCTCTACCATTGTATTTAGTGCCTTCAATCAGGCTTAAATCGCTCAGCGTTTCCGTAGCACGGCAGCCGGTCAATGTCAGATATTTCAATTTCGGGAAGTTGTTCTGGTTTACTTTTTCAGTAATCACTGACAATGTCTTGAAATTATTGCTTGCCAAATCCAATTTCTCCAGTTTCTTACCTAATTTAACAAAATTATTAGGGAAGTCTTCAATTCCAAGAGAAAATACAGTGAGATTCTTTAAATATTCCAATTCACAGATTTCCTCACCCAAATGAACTGTACGTGTCTGTCGGTTCGCATTACTTTGAATAGAGAATGATTCCAAATACTTCAGATGACGGATTTCCTTTGGTATAGAATCACCACTTTGCAAATCAATCATGGCATAACTTACCGAACGCACGCGTCCTATTGCTTCCTCAGGAACTTCGTTATTTTTAATCTCCTTATCAGTAGCCTCCCAAAGCGTCACAAAATCCCAGTTAGTCATATTTTCACTAGTATCGAAACTCATCATGGTCTGGAGTTTGCTATTAATAGTGATTACAGCCAACGAGTCTCCCGAACGGTTATCTTCAATTTTCATTGCAGCCTTCTGTGTTACAGTCAACACAACAGCATCAATTTCATTACCGTCATCATCTACTAATTGGTCTGTTTCCGGATGTGCCGGAACTAAACGTACTTTTGCGACACGAGTATAAGGAGCCACATTCATTCCCCAACGGAAATCAACCTTCAGAGTACGGGGACGCGCACCCCTGTCAAGATCAACCTTTAAATCCTCCATTTTCGGCGATGTCAGCCAACCAGTACGTTCTCTCTCCACTTCCGCTTTCTCCTCAGCGGTCATTGTAGCCTCTTCAGCAAAAGAATAATCTACTTTATCGATCACAAATTCAACATTCGTAGAGATGGTAGTTTCAAAATGACGTTTTTTGTGAGTATCGGAACTGGGAATTTCCACTTCCGGTTCTCTCACTATAATTTGCTTGCCGAAGCCAAACTGCGTAACAGTAACCAATTTAGATTCACCTCCATTCATAGAAAAGCGTATCTGTGCCTCGCGTGCAGTATTTTTCAGTGTAGAGTCTATGGCAAGAACGCAGTCTGCCGAACCCACACCATTTGCCGGTGAAACGGCAATCCAAGGCTCAGACACACGTGCCACCCATTGTTCATTAGATGAAACGGATATCCTCTCTGTTCCTCCTTCGGCACCAATAGTAATCTCTTCCTTATCTACCGAGATACCATTGATTCCCGCTTCATCATCATCCTTGCACGATGAAATGAATCCCATGCAAAGAATCAGTCCTAATGTTATTTTATTTAAATATTTCATTAATAGCATCTTTTTTATTATCGTTCAATATCCAAAGCATCACAACCACGAATATCCTGTGTCTTATCATATATAAGCGCATACATACCTGCTTCAATATAAGGACATACGCTTGTCACATCAATAGATATATTGGGATTGTCTGCAATATCTAAAATCCAAAGTTTCGAAGTCAGCGTTTCGGTTACTTTACGGATGTCATTCGAACCGATTTGCAATTGAATCAAACTCGGACAAGTAGTAATACCTGTAGGCCATTCACGCAAAATACGGTTACCTTCTGCATCACGCTGGTGGCGGATACCAAAAGCTTGCAACTGACTACTGTTCAGCGGCTGCGTCGGAAATTTAGAAAAACAGTTGAAGCCGACATCCATATTACTCAAGTAAGGTAAAGTGGTCGCCCGGAAATCATCGGACAAACTTGTGAGTTTATTAAAACGCAAGTCTATAGTAGTCAGCAGATACGTATTCTTATAATTACCCTCTTTCGGTTTCAGTGAATATTCCGGAATCGATGTCATCTTATTATTGCTCAGATCAATAGTAGAAATAGGAGATCCTGACGCAAACAATTCTGTCGGGAATTTCTCTATCTGATTATAGGATAAGGTAATCGTACTGGCATTGATACCCTTGAACTCACTCATTCCACATTTTATATTTTTACCTTCCGAACCAATTTCATTGTATGAGAAATCTACAGAACCCATTACATAAACCGATTTGGCATTGAATATATTCGGAATATACTTTAACTTGTTATGTGAAAATCCCAAGCCTTCCACCTGATCGGTAAACGCACAGAAATCATCCGGAATTTCTTCTATCTGATTGTAATCCAGCTTAAGAGTTGTCAGTTTGACTTCCGTACCGAAAGGATTCAGTGTGCTGATATTATTGTGAATACAATCCAGCAAACCAAGCTTTACCATCTTCTTCAACGACTCGTGTGGCGGGAATGCTTCCAGATTGTTGTATCCCATATATAAGATCTGAATCTTCGGACCTGTATCTTCATCGTCCGCCAATTTTTGCCAATCAGCCAATATATCGTCAGGTTTAATACCTCTGTTGCAAGCAATATTAAGCAACTGTAAATCCGGAAGATCAAATATAAATTCCGGAAGACGGGTCATATTAGGACAATTATACAGTTCCACATCTGTCAATGACTCCATTTTGCTCCAGCTCAGATCCTCATTCATATATTGTTTGGCATATTCGGAATCCTCTTTTGCCCACTTGGTTGCGATGTCATCTTGAGTGAAAGGCGAATTGGCAAAAAACAGCGTCTGCAATTTAGTCAATCGCATAATAGCTTTCGATACAAACGTAATATCGTTAGTAAAAGTTCCTATTTGTGTATCCTTCAATGTAATACGACTGTTTTTCTTGATAGGTTTCATTTTCGGATTCCTATTGATAGCATCTTGTATAAGTTCCGACATATTCAGACGCGGGTCGTAATCAAGGAATGTTCTCTTATAATGCATACGTATCCGCTGTTTCTGTTCCTCACTCATATCTGGAGTCAGTTCGTCTTCACCAAACTTTCTTCCGCTCAGCGTTTCGCTATGTGTACCGAAAGACAATGTTCTCAGTTCTGTTAACTGTCCGATAGCATCAGGAACAAAGCCTTTGGCTCCGAAGCCGGCGACTGAAAGTCCGGTAACGCGCCCGTTACTATCCAAATCAACACCGGGCTGGTCGCCCCACATGTCCATTTCTTTATTGAAGTTCCAATTTGAGCTGTGCACAGAATTATCTACTGAACCTCCATAATATTTCCAATTTTCACCACCTAAAGCTTTCCAAATTTCTTTCAGTGCTATATAGTCCTTGATATACTCTGCAGTTTCCTTCAATTGGATAGGCACATTAGCATCTTCTGTCAACTCATTATCTTTCACAACGAAAGGTTCGCCTCTGACGGGTTGCGTTTCCAGTTCCTTTTTTGTACTACCGCTTTTTGTGTAAGTGGTGTAAGCTACTACCTGATAAGTTCCGGCAGGAAGCCATACGGCAGAGTCGCAGGTCGCTACACCTATATCCATATACTTGTTATCAGGATTACCAGAAATCTCATTCTTTTTAGAATCTTCTTTATAGGTGACTTTCATATCTTTCAGTTCAGTAGTGACCCTATTGAAGGTATTCATCACTGTGACATTGATAAAGCGAATATCACTAAACAGATATTCACCAGCAGCACGAGTAGCCGGAAGCCATTCTTTTGTCAATTTGAAAGTTACAGTTCCGCGAGACACGGCATCTACCGCTAATGCTTTTTCCTGAAGTCCGCCACCAACAACAACGAACTCATTATCATCTCCACCAGGACCAGCCAACAACACTATATCCTGTTTGTCATACAGATAATAACCGATAACTTTATAAGTACCGACAACTAACTGCAATTTTTCACTACGCATACCATATTCTGCATTATTTTCATTGTATGCGTTCAAAGGTAAAGTCTGCGAAACGGTTGTACCGTTATGCTCCATTACCACCTTTATCTTCTGTGCACTCGACAACGATTCAAGTTTGTCTGTCGCACGAGTAGTTGCTCCTTCAAACGACGCGCTTTTGAAAAGTCGGAACTGCACATAACCATACTGGCTTTGCAGTGCTTCATCATCGTCGGAACAACCAGTTACCAACCCTATCGTCAGTATACTGACGATAAGGGGTAAGAGGTATATTGAGTATAATTTATGTAGATTCATTTAATCTATATTATTCATTTGGAGTAATAATCAAAACTTTAACATTCATATAATTTTGTTTGAAACAAACATGAATTTCTTGTTCTAATGGCTCATCATTAAAAAATGTAATTTCTTTTTCCAATGGTTCCATATATTGACTTGTAACATTAACATCACCTATCCATATCTGAACAGTCCAATCTATCTCATAACTCCCCATAAACGGATCAATAGTTAGAGCATGTCCGCTTGAATCTGGTTGCTTTAATATATAAACATCCTCGATACCATAACCATAGTCATTATCTGCTTTAGTACAAGTTGCTTCTTGCAAAGCCCATTCTGCATCATAATATGTTATTTTAAATGCCTTATTATCTGGCTCTTCTTTCACTTCTTTTTGAGTAAATCCAACTAAAAGATTGTTCTGTTCATACTTATAAGCTATTTCTCCATTTACAACAATAGCTTCCTCTAGATTATCTTTTATATTTTCATATTCAGCACGTGAAAATGCAAGAACATATCCCATTCTTTCATCAGGGTCACCATTCATTGCGTTAGGAATATATTCATCAATAGTTAAATTCAATTTTCCTCCATCCTTTTCACAATGTATCCATTCATAAGTAAAGAAATCAAAATCGGAACCTTTAAGATGGATATTACCGTCCCATCCCTCACTTAAAAATACGATTTCAAAATCATCTTCCAGAGTCTTGACAGTAAATGGCATTCTTTTGTGTAGTGTTACTTCACCCGTACTACCACCTGTACTTTTCTGGGTAAATGTCTTTCCATCCATTGATACAACCCAATCCGATGCATAGCTTGAAGGACGAGTCAACTCCATCATTCCCGGCGTCATGCCATCATAAACCACTTTGAAAGTTTTGAATGACCTTCCCTCTTCATCAGCGAATGTGATCACATTTTCTTCACTAGCCTGAACCGGATACTTTTCACGAACCTCGTTTTCGATGATTTTCAAACCGCCTTTCACTTTCTGATTCACTGCACCAACAAGAGAACCACCTTCCAATTCTACCCAACCCGGCAGATTCGTTGCTGCAAAGCGGAAGTTAGCTTTTACATCAAAACGAACAAAATCTCTATATCCGACTTTAAGTATTCCTTGTTCAGTGATATCAATTCCATCTGCATCGTATATCTTCAATTCATAATCTACTTTCGAGCGGGTCACTTCACCAATTACAATCGTCTGACCCCCCATCGTCAATTCCAATTTAGCTACGCTAACGTTGCCCGCCTGCATATTATCGTCAGTAACCAGAAGAGTCACTGTCTGCGTACCGGCTGTTCCGGACAGGACAAATTCTTCCATGTCATCTGCCTTGAACTTACACCAAATGGCAGAAGAAGCCAAACTCCAGTTCGTATTAGCCGTAAAAGTGAACTCCCTTGTATCATTAGAGTTGCAAATGATGTTCTGTTTTTCCGGGAATATCGGAGTCACTGCATCATCATCGTCGTCCGAACATGCCGCAAGGCAGAAAGCCATAAGTAAGCCAATAAAGAGCCAACTCTTGCATAATGTCTTCATGCACGAATCTCCTAGTGGTTTTAAACTAAACTTTTTCATATCTTTATCTATTGCTATTTTTTAATATCCTTGTTCTTTTAATTTTTCAGCTTCCGCTTCGCTTATCCACTCGAGTACATTGACAAATGTTCCTACCGTACCGTAGTATGAGCCGTCTTTATTATTCACACTCATCGTAACATACTGCAAAATAAAATTCTCATTTGTACTATAGAACGAAGTATAAGCTGTAGGCTGATTTAACCGTAACTTGCCATCGCCATGAATCGTATTGAATGCCTCTCCGGTAGAGCCACAAATCTGTTCTTCCATTTCTACGAGAGGTTCCAAAACATCTTTCCGGTTGAACTTTATCTCCATATCGTAACCGTCAAAATAAAGATCATGGACTACAATCGTGTTTTCTTTACCTTCCACAATATCAGAAGTCACTAATCGCAAATCTACTTTCTTCGGATAGTAATCGGAAGACAAATAGCTGGAAGTCACTTTGCAATAGCCCTTAAAGTTTTTGATATCAAACGGACAAATCTTTTGCATCACAACCTTTGCCTCGTTCTTGTATAAACTCCATTGTTCAGTATCAGGGATTACCAACCGCAAAGCGAATCCTAGCGAATCAGTAATACCTATATTCTTATAAAGACCTTGTACCTTAACATCAGTACTCATCTCGCCGGCTTTTATAGTAACGGTATTCGACAAGATTTTGTAGTGCTTTCCTTCAACAGCATTACTCTCCTTATCTATGACTTCGACACCAAAAGTGCGGTCATAGTCGGCAGGCACAGTGGCAGAAACAGGCACATTGAATATCTCATTGGTTTCTTGCACGGCATAAGTATAAAGCGTGTCAGAAAACATAAGATAATTGGGTCCGCTGTACACCACCTTGTCCTGATCGCATCCGGAGAAAGCTATCAGAGCAGCAACGGCTGCCATACATCCTATTAATAATTTCTTCATTATCGTATGTTTTAATCTTATTTATTACTTTCATTCGGTTCTATTTGCGAGCCGGGAGCGTCTAGTTCGTGCTGCGGAATAGGCCATACAAATAAAGGATCGTCTGCTTCTACCTTCAATCTATCGCCAGTTGACAAAGACTGGTCTTGCGGCTTGCGCTCGAAACCTTTGTGCCAACGTTTCAAATCATGAAGACGGAAACCTTCCATATAAAGCTCTTTCACGCGTTCGGACTCGATAACCTCCATTGCATTAGCCTCGCTCATGGGAGTTGATCCACCATAAGAGGAATATCGTGCAGTACGCAGTGTCGTAATATCTTTTCCCGCACGGCCATAGTCCGGCTGTTCCTTTTTCACGTAAGCCTCAGCGCGTATCAGATATTGTTCTGACAGACGCAAAACTTTAGGCATGGAAACATGAAGAATATTAGCAGCTATGAAATCTTGATTACCGGCATACTTAATCAGCAAAGGCCAAGAAAGATGATGGCTAAAACTAGTTGTATGCGATTCGAAGAAAGTAGAGGCACGTAAATCATTCATATCATAAGCATTGAGCACCCAAGTAGCCGGGACATAGTCCGGGCGATAATTCACATGGTCGTAATTTAAGAAAATCAATCCCAGTTTGCCTCCATAAGAATTGACGGTGAAGCCCACTTTCCAAATAGCTTCTGTAGCCATGTCGTTTGTCCACATATACTTATAATAGCTGACTCCGGAGGAAATTGCACGAGTGCAACTAGCCAACAGATAATATCCGCTATCTATCACTTTACTGGAATATTTGATGGCTTCATCCCACTTCTTCATATAAAGAGCAACACGTGCACGCAAAGCGTATACAGTATATTCGTTGAAGTAAGTAGCATTGTTAAATAAAGCCACATCTACAGACGGATCATAGTCTTTATCCAACTCCAACAACTTAGCAGCCCGGTCAAGATCTTCAAGAATAAACTCATAAGAAGCTTTCAACGAAGAACGTTTCATTTCTTCGTCGCCTTGATAATGTTTCGTCAGGATAACCCCTAGCTGATTAGCAGCATCTTCATCACTTTCGTAGGCTTTACAGAAAAGCTTTACCAATTCCGAGTAAGCAAGTGCGCGGGCAAAATAAGCTTCACCACAATACTGGTCAAGCTTGTCCAAATCATTATCATCGGTTGTATTGTTTCTCACTCCGTCTACACGATCGAGCATGAAGTTACAACGATTGATCACATCGTAAAGTCCGGCATAAACAGCCTCGATACTTGTATTTGTTGCCAGAATGTCTTTCCAGCGCCAGATATCTCCGTATGTATTCGTATTTCCGTTGATCCCATACACAAGATCGGTCTGCAAATCAGGAAGTATCGTGAGATTACCGGAATACAGAGCACTATTCTTGAATGCGTCGTAAATACCGATAACTGCCAGATTTACATCATCCACCGTCTGAATGGCATCATCAAAAGGAATAGAGTCTTCCGGCATCTTATCCAAACAGGAAGTGGCGGAAAGAGCCACAGCAGCCATCAGGATATATAATTTAAATTTCTTAATCATCTTTCTTTATTATACTATTAGAATGAAATGTCAATACCCAAAGTAAACTGACGTGAAGCCGGGTACTGTGCCCTATATACATTAGATGCCACTTCCGGATCAAGTCCTGTAAAACCTGTCCAAGTAAACAAATTCTGTCCCTGCAAATAGACACGTGCTGACGTGAAGAAATGAGTTTTATTCAACAATGATTGCGGAAGCGCATAAGCCAGTGTCAGGTTCTTTAAACGAAGGAATGATGAGTTCTCAAGAAAACGGTCGTCCAGTTGAGCTGTCACTCCGTAACGGGGAATATCCGTAATGTCACCCGGTTTTTTCCAACGATCATACAATAGTCTTCTTGATTGATTGTAAGCACTATACAGTCCGTTACTTTCTTCGAAGAAGCGGTCATTATTCATCACATATCTTTTAGCCATCCAGCTGAACTGGGCCGATAATGAAAGCCCTTTCCACATCAGGGTTGTGCCGAAGCCGCCTGCCCAGGGGGAGTCGAAGGTTTTACCGGTCATTACTTTGTCTTCTTCACGGTATTCTGTTGTCAGTTCTCCGTCAGCAGTGTACCACAAAGCATCACCATTAGCCGGATTCACTCCTGCATAACGGTTCATGTAGTATTCATGAACAGGATGTCCTACTACGTATTTCAATCCGGTAGTGGAATTTACATATTCTTCCACACCATTATAAAGTTCCAATAGTTTATTCTTATTATAAGATACGTTTGCGCTCAGATTCCAAGTGAAGTATTTTGTACGGATCACATCTCCGTCCATTGCAATTTCCACTCCTCGATTCATCATAGCACCAATGTTGTCCCACCGATTACCGACACCGGTAATAGCATACGATTGAGGAACTAACATTAACATATTAGTCGTCTTTTTATGATAAAAATCGACGTTCAAATTGACTCTATTGAAAAAGCCCAAAGTCAAACCGATATTGTTTGCCCAAGTTTGCTCCCAGCTTAATTCTTCGTTCCCGCTTTGTTTGGGATATATACCAGCTTCATCATTATAGTTGGCATCACCGGCAACCAGTGCCAGATGATCATAGTAAGGAATTTCCGAGTTTCCGGACGTACCTGTACTTAACTTAATCTGTGCATTCGTGAGCCATTCTATTTCTTTCAGGAAAGCCTCGTTCTTGATATTCCACATAAAACCTAACGACCAGAACATTCCCCAACGGTGGTCTTTACCAAAACGGGAAGAAGCGTCTGTACGTGCAGCAACTTCCGCATAATATAACTCTTTATAGTTATACTCTCCACGAAAGAAAAAAGACAGGTATGCATAAGCACTATTTGAGTCCGGCCACGAGATAGCACGAGTTCCGGAAAGCAGGTTGGTTAGACGGTCATTGTTCTGTCCTTGTGTAGTTACCTGAAATCCGGTCGAACGATAGTCTATACCTTCTTGTCCCAGCAAAAAATTCAATGAATGATTATCATTCAAAGCCCATCGGTAATTGGCTGTAAGAGTTTCACTCAAACTAAGAATATCCGATGAACTACGCCCGGCTTTACCTGATTTATTATTAATTATATAACTTGGGAAAGATTGCATGAAAGCTGTAGAATGTGCATAATCTGCAGCAAACTGTGCACGAATGGTTAAATCCCGAATCGGAGTAACTTCCGCGAAGATAGTAGACAGCAATTTGTATTTTTCATATTTTACAGGATTGTTCGCCATCCATTCTATCGGGTTCTGTCCGGTTCCTGTCCAAGTTCCATCGTTTTCGGAAGCCAAAGAGCCGTCAGCATTATAAGGATTCCAGTAAGGCAACATAAAACGCGAACCGGAAATAGGTGTATAAAGTGCCGGTTCTCCCTCTTCAGCCTGTGCTATTTCTTCGTATGCCATCATCGTATTAGTACCTATTTTCAGCCAGTTGCTAGCTTTCACTTCCGCATTAGCACGCATATTATAACGACGAAAATTAGAGCTCTGGGCAATACCTTCCTGATCATAGAATCCTCCGGAAACAAAATAATTCAAACGGTCGGTAGCACGATTAACAGACAATTCATAACTCTGCAAAGGAGCGCGGTCATTGAATACTTCATCCAGCCAATTTACATCCGTACGAGACAACAAGTTATAATCCTTTCCCGTATCTAAACCGATTTCTTTTTCAAACTGGATACGTTCCGGAGTATTCATCACTACCCAATTGTCGTCTGAAGCCAATTGTGAAAAACCCCATTGCGCACGCATGGTTACTTTCGCCTTGTCAATCGCCAAACCACGTTTGGAAGTGATTACTACCACACCGTTCGCTGCACGGGCACCGTAAATAGAGGTGGATGAAGCATCTTTCAACACAGAGATAGACTCTATATCGCCCGGACTGATTGTATTAAAATCAGCACTGGAAATAGGCACACCATCCAAAATAAATAACGGAGATGTACCCGAATTGATAGAATTGGTACCTCGAAGCTGGAAAACAGCCGCCTTACTTGGTTCCCCCGAATTAGAGATTACCGTTAACCCGGGGGTCTGTCCCTGCAATGATTGGTCGAAACCGGCCGCAGGTACATTTTCCATTTTTTCTGCCTTTACAGTAGATACGGCACCGGCAATCGTTCCTTTCTTACGTGTACCATAGGCAACGACCACCACTTCCTCTACCATCTGCGCATCGCTCTCCATCTTCAAATCAATACGAGTGGCAGCAGACACCTGCTTTTCCATCGTTTTCATTCCAATGTAAGAAAACTGCAAAATAGCGGGGGATTTCGTCACTGTGATACTGTAATTACCATTCATATCGGTAATTACTCCGTTCGTCGTACCCTTCTCCAAAACAGACACACCAATCATCGGCTGATTATCTTCCGCCGAAATAATGTGTCCCGTTACCTGATATCCACCCTGCGCAAAAAGCAACAGGGGGATACTTGTCAGAGTAAAGAGTACAAACAAGAGAATTGATTTTCTCATCTTTGATACTTGAATTAAAATTAATGAAATTGATTTATTTTTATAGATTTATCTACAATTAGGAATACGCTTATCTTCGCATATGGAATAGTAATACACTCCTTCCCCAAAATCGGCTTTAAGCATATTCTGCACCGACCCGGGATAGGCTATTATTATCTATAAATATAGAATAGGAATAGACTAACTTGGCAAATTCTTAATATTGCGCCAAATATCCAAATAATTTTTTCGTGTTACTGCTGTGTGAATTAAACGTATGACCATCTGCTCTCTTAAGTTATAAATTAAACACTAATATCACTTGTTCTGTTTAGGTGTTATATACTTCCAATATCGTTCTTTTTCGGGTACAAATATATATATTATATTTAAATAAAAGAAACAATATGTCGCATATTTTATACCATATTTCCACTTATATCTTTTTGCTATATATTTAAGCATATATTACTCATTTAAGAAACAAATACACAATATATTTCAATATAAACCTAACATTAACAACCATTTTGATAGTTATTTTAATTGTTTAAACAACAATGCCATATCTCACACAAAATAGCTTATCGAGAGGATTCAATGCAGAAAAGATAAATATTCAAAAGTATTTCCTATTTTTGCACCCATTATATATAAATAAGGTATAAGATGAACTACGGATTTGTAAAAGTAGCTGCAGCCGTGCCACACGTAAAAGTGGCTGACTGTAAATTCAATGTAGAGAAGATAGAAAGTCTGATTGCAGTGGCTGAAGGAAAAGGAGTGCAGATCATTATTTTCCCGGAAATGAGTATCACAGGATATACGTGTGGCGACCTGTTCGGACAACAACTTTTGCTGGAAGAAGCAGAAATGGGGCTGATGCAAATTCTGAATAACACTCGCCAATTAGACATCATTTCTATTGTTGGTATGCCTGTCGGTGTCAATTCGACAGTAATCAATGCAGCCGTAGTGATTCAGAAAGGGAAAGTGTTGGGAGTTGCCGCCAAGACCTATCTGCCGAATTATAAAGAATTCTACGAACAGCGCTGGTTTACTTCGGCGCTTCAGTTGACAACAAATAGTGTACGTCTCTGTGGACAAATCGTTCCGATAGGTTCTAATCTGCTTTTTGAGACTTCAGATACGACTTTTGGCATCGAGATATGCGAGGACCTTTGGTCTACTATACCTCCCAGTTCTTCGTTGGCACTGCAAGGTGCAGAAATTCTTTTCAATATGTCTGCTGATAATGAAGGTATTGGAAAGAATAATTATCTTTGTTCTCTCATCAGCCAACAATCTGCACGTTGTATTGCCGGATATGTATTCTCGTCTTGTGGCTTTGGAGAATCTACTACCGATGTAGTTTTTGCCGGCAACGGGTTCATTTATGAAAACGGTTCACTGCTTGCACACAGCGAACGTTTCAGCATGAAAGAACAGCTGATTATCAGCGAAATTGATGTGGAACGTATCCGGGCAGAACGCAGGATAAATACAACCTTTGCAGCTAATCAAGCAAACTTAGGGGATAAAAAGGCGGTTTCTATTGCGACTGAATTTGTCAACAGCAAAGAGCTAACCTTAACCCGGAAGTTTAATTCTCATCCTTTTGTACCGCAAGGAATAGAGCTAAATGAACATTGTGAAGAAGTGTTCTCCATACAGGTAGCGGGATTGGCACAAAGGCTTGTCCATACAGGAGCTAAAACTGCTGTAATCGGTATCTCTGGCGGGTTGGATTCAACACTGGCATTACTTGTATGTGTGAAGACTTTTGATAAGTTGGGATTGTCCAGAAAGGATATTCTCGGCATTACGATGCCAGGATTCGGAACGACCGACCGTACTTATCATAATGCCATCGATCTAATGAAATCGCTGGGTATCTCTATTCGTGAAATCAGTATCAAAGATGCTTGCATTCAACATTTTAAGGATATAGACCATAATATTAATGTACACGATGTCACATACGAAAATTCTCAAGCACGCGAACGTACACAAATATTGATGGATGTGGCGAACCAGACTTGGGGAATGGTTATCGGTACAGGAGATTTATCAGAACTTGCACTAGGATGGGCAACATATAATGGCGATCATATGTCCATGTATGGAGTGAATGCGAGTGTCCCTAAAACTCTCGTAAAATACTTGGTACAATGGGTGGCAGTAAATGGCATGGATGAAAATTCGAAAGCGACTTTACTCGATATTGTAGATACTCCCATCAGTCCGGAACTGATTCCGGCAGATGAAAACGGAGAAATTAAACAGAAAACAGAAGATTTGGTGGGTCCTTATGAACTACATGACTTCTTCCTATATTATTTCTTACGTTTCGGTTTCCGGCCTTCCAAGATATTCTATCTGGCAAATATTGCATTCAAAGATATGTATGATGAAAAAACCATCAAGAAATGGCTTTCTACCTTCTTCCGTCGTTTCTTTAATCAACAGTTCAAGCGTTCTTGCTTGCCGGACGGTCCTAAAGTAGGAAGTATTTCTATCAGCCCGAGAGGAGATTGGAGAATGCCGAGCGATGCCAGTTCAGCCATGTGGCTTAAAGAAATAGAGGCCTTGTAAAGACGTCCTATCAATAGGCTTGTGCCACCGCATTGGCACAACTGTGCCAGCATGATGGCATGGTTGTGACAATACGGTGGCACAGCTGTGACAGAGCGATGGTAAAGATATGGCATATTATAACTCTCCACCTTCCATTACTTCTTTTCTTATTTGCTCCACATTTGCTTCCTTGATTCTTCTAATAATATTCTTATAAATTCGATGAAAGCCATAGCCTCCTTCAGCCATTTCATGGATTGCATCTTCTTTTGAAACATTCTGAAAAATGATACGATAAAACGCACAAACAGCCCCTGTACGGTCAGAGCCGTGGTGACAATGGAAAACAATAGACGCTTTACGATTTTTAATAATGCGTAATGCCTGTATCAATTGCTTTTCACTAATCGAATGTGCTTTAGTTTTTACCCGGTGAAGTTTTATACTTGTTCCTTTTGCTTCGTCATCATCACTATGTCTGTTTCGTAGATTAAGTACTTCTCCAATACCATACTTTTCTAAAGCTTTAAAGCCCTCTTTTGAAGGTTGCTCCGAACGATATACGCCCGAATCTATTTGATACAAATTTGTCAAATCACTATCAGACAGAATAATCTTATCCGCTTTCAGATTTTGACCGAAAAGAGAGACGGATAAGACTATCGCCAATAAGCATAGTGGGATTTGCTTTTGCATAAGCAATATGGATATGATTCTAAAAAACATTAAAGCACACCCTTACTAGATGGAAGTTCAAAATGATAGATATCTCTTTTAATTGCCATTTTCAAAGCACGGGCAAGGGCTTTAAAAATTCCTTCTATCTTATGATGTTCATTCTGTCCTTCCGCTTTGATGTTCAAATTCATCTTTGCCGCGTCACTTAGTGACTTAAAGAAATGAAGGAACATTTCCGTCGGCATCTCTCCTATCTTCTCACGCTTGAATTCAGCATCCCAAACTAACCAGGGACGACCACCGAAGTCCAGACAAACCTGACAAAGACAATCATCCATCGGTAAGGCATAGCCATAACGTTCAATCCCTCGTTTGCTACCTAAAGCCTGATAGATACATTCGCCCAATGCAATGGCGGTATCTTCGATCGTATGATGTTCATCTACTTCCAAATCTCCTTTTACACGGATGGTCAAGTCCATGCCGGAATGTTTTCCAATCTGCTCAAGCATGTGATCGAAAAAGCCAAGACCGGTAGAAATGTCACAAGTTCCATTTCCATCCAGATTCAAAGCAACATAAATATCTGTTTCTTTTGTAGTACGACGTACTTCCGCTTTCCGTTCTCCGGCAAAAAGGAATTCGGCTATCCGGTCCCAGTCAGTAGTTGCAAGAGCACAGACTTCTTCTAATCCTTTTTCTTTCAAAGCGTCGGTCGAGTCTTGCAAATAAATTGCCCGGCAACCCAGATTTTTAGCAAGTTCCACATCCGTAGGACGATCACCTATCACAAAACTTCCGGTAAGATCATAATCGGGACTATTTAAATACTTCGTCAACATTCCCGTACGTGGTTTGCGGGTAGGTGCATTATCTTCAGGGAAGCTACGGTCTATCAGAATTTCATCAAAAGTAATCCCCTCTCCTGCCAATGTTTTAAGCATCAGATTATGAGCAGGCCAAAATGTCTCCTCCGGAAAAGAAGATGTACCCAATCCGTCTTGATTGGTGACCATCACAAATTCAAAGTCAAGTTTACTACGGATGAAACCCAAATTACGGAATACCTTCGGATAGAATTCCAGTTTTTCCAATGAATCGAGCTGATAATCAATGGGAGGTTCGATTACCAACGTGCCATCTCTATCGATAAATAATACTTTCTTCTTCATAAATTATCCTTGATAGTTTTTAAGGGCGGCCAGTAGGGTATTATTTTCTACACGGGTACCGACAGTTACACGCAAACAGTTGCAACAAAGTGAAATATTATGACGATTACGCACTATGATTCCTTCACTGACCAAATAGTTGTATATCTTCACAGCATCTGTCACTTTAGCCAAAAAGAAGTTGGCGTCAGAAGGAAACAATTTGATGGTACATGGAAGTTTTTCAAATTCCGCTTCCAGATAATCACGCTCTTCCTTCAACGTTTTCACCCAACGTTCTATCTCATAGTGCTTATGCAACATAGAAATAGCTTGTTGTTGAGTCAACTGATTGACATTATAGGGATATTTGATTTTACTAAGAATGTCTATAATTTCTTTGGAAGCAAAAGCCATTCCCAAGCGAATTGCAGCACATCCCCAAGCCTTGGAGAATGTTTGGAATACGACAAGGTTGGGATATTTATCCAGCTCTTCGAGGAAAGACGGAGCCTGGGAAAAATCATTGTAAGCCTCATCCAACATCACCAATCCTTCGAACTGACAAAGTACCTTTACAATTTCAGAACGAAGCAAATCATTACCTGTCGGGTTATTAGGCGAGCAAAGGAAAATCAATTTAGTGTGTTCGTCGGTAGCCGCCAGCAGTTTATTGGCAGAGAACTGGAAGTCATCATCCAGTAATACTTTCCGATATTCCACATTGTTCACATCGGCACAAACCTGATACATACCATAAGTAGGGTCGATGGCTACGACATTATCTTTTCCCGGTTCGCAGAATGCACGAAAAACCAAGTCGATGGCTTCATCGCTACCGTTTCCAAGAAAAATATGCTCGGGGGATACTTTTTTGATTTTCGACAACAACGTCTTCAGTTCGCACTGCATAGGATCCGGATAGCGGTTATGAGGTGTATTGTAGGGGTTTTCGTTTGCATCCAGGAAAACAGAGGCTGTAACTCCTTTATATTCATCTCGTGCCGAAGAGTAGGGTTTTAATTTCCAGATATTCGGTCGGGTTAGTTCTTGTAACGTTTTCACTTCTTTAAGTTTTAAATTATAAATTTTGAATTGCTTTGAGACGAACTGTGACGGCATTTTTATGTGCATCCAGCTGTTCATTAGCCGCCATCTCTTCAATAGCAGGACCGATAGCTTTTATTCCTTCCGGGAGAATTTCCTGAAATGTAATCTTACGGATAAAACTATCCAGACTTACACCACTATAGGCTTTGGCATAACCGTTGGTCGGCAGGGTGTGATTCGTTCCGGAAGCATAGTCGCCGGCACTCTCGGGAGTTAATGAACCTAAGAAGACAGAACCTGCATTTATCACACGTTCGGCCACTTCCATATAGTTCTCCGTTTCTATGATTAGATGTTCCGGAGCATACGCGTTAGTCAGTTCCAATGCTTCATCCAGATCCTTCACTAAAATCAATTTACTATTCTCCAGTGATTTCGCCGCAATTTCACGACGGGGAAGTTCTGCTAATTGACGCTCCACTTCTTCCATCACCTCTGTTTGAAGTTTCTCGGAAGTGGTAATCAATATAGCCTGGCTATCTATTCCGTGCTCTGCCTGTGACAAAAGATCTGCTGCTACAAAAACCGGATTGGCAGATGCATCAGCCAAGACTTCCACTTCTGAAGGACCGGCAGGCATATCAATAGCTACATCACGCAGGCTTACCAACTGTTTGGCAGCTGTCACATATTGATTGCCGGGGCCAAATATCTTATATACTTTGGGTACACTCTCCGTTCCATAGGCCATAGCGGCAATAGCCTGCACACCACCAGCCTTGAATATTTTGCTGACACCTGCCAGTTGCGCAGCAAAAAGGATAGCCGGATGAATATTTCCATTTTTATCGGGAGGCGTACAAAGTACGATTTCCTTGCATCCTGCAATTTTAGCCGGAACAGCCAACATTAATACAGTTGAGAAAAGCGGTGCTGTTCCACCCGGAATATATAAGCCGACCTTTTCGATTCCCACTGATTTTTGCCAGCAAGTTACCCCATTCATTGTCTCTACCTTCTTCCCGACAAAACGCTGGGAAGAGTGGAATGTTTCAATGTTTTGTTTAGCTAAAGAAATGGCAGCCTTTAGTTCATCGTTTACTAATGTCCCGGCGGCTTGAACCTCTTCAGGAGTCACAGCAAGTGCGGACAAGGTTACTTTATCAAAAGCAGCCTCATATTCCAATACTGCTTTATCGCCTTCTGTCCTTACCTTATTTATAATAGAACGAACAGTATCGAACAAACTTTCCGTATTTAGTGCCGGACGTTTCAAAAGTTCTGTCCATTGCTCTTTTGAGGGATATTTAATCAATTTCATGGTTCATATTTTATCAGGAACGAATTTTCGTTCCTATCTATTTATACAATCATCTTTTCAATCGGCAGTACCAAAATACCTTCTGCTCCCAGTCCTTTCAATTTTCCGATAATTTCCCAAAAACGTTTTTCATCAAGTACTGTATGAACAGAACACCAGCCTTCCTGTGCCAATGGCATCACTGTAGGACTCTTCATACCGGGCAATACAGCTATGATTTCTTCCAGTTTGTCTTTTGGAGCATTCATCAATACATATTTTTTATCTTCAGCTGTTTTTACTGCGTTCATACGGAACAGCAATTCTTCGAGCACTTCTTTTTTCTCTTCGCTCATGTTCTTGTTGCCAATCAACAATGCTTCCGACTTCATTACAACTTCCACTTCTTTCAAGCGGTTGCTGACCAAAGTAGAACCGGAACTTACAATATCAAAAATGGCATCAGCCAATCCAATACCCGGAGACACCTCTACCGAACCGGTTATCACATGTATTTCGGCATTTACGCTATTTTTTTTCAGGAAGTTACGAAGAATAACCGGATAAGAGGTAGCAATCTTCTTGCCTTCAAACCATGACAAACCGGGATATTCAATATCCTTCGGCATAGCCAGTGACAGACGACATTTGCTGAATCCCAGACGTTTGACAATTTCCGCATCTTCCTCCTTTTCCATAAACTCGTTCTCACCAACAATTCCCAAATCAGCTACCCCGGTAGCTACCGTTTGCGGAATATCATCATCACGAAGAAATAGAACTTCGATAGGAAAGTTAGAAGACTGTACCAACAAGGTACGTTTAGTAGTGCTTAACTTGATATCTGACTCTTCTAAAAGTGCCATTGTCTCTTCGAAGAGACGTCCTTTGGCTTGTACTGCGATTCTTAACATGACTTTATTTAATTACTAATTATTAATTACAAATACAATCTGCGTTGAAAAACAAAAAAGGCTTACCGCATTCGGTAAGCCTTCGTTATCGTTTATATAGTTATACACAATATCATCCACGCCCACCGATTATTCGTTAGGAAAATGATGATGATGATGTGTAGCTGTATATTTCATATTTCTTTTATTAACTGCGACAAAAGTAAAGTATTTGTTTGATACTACCAAACATTTATCACAAAAACTTAAGTTTTTATTTCAAATTAATGGTAATATCTCTTCCGATTCTACATCACATTTCGAAAAATGCATTTCATCTTTCGACTTTTCTTTCGAGAAAGTAAAGTAAGTACAAACTGATTCTGTACAGACTTCTCCATCCTTATTATATAACTTTGCTTCAACAATAACGATGTTCCGCTTTACCTCTTTAATAGACGCGCGTAATACGATATGAGAATCTTTGGTATCAATCGATTTTCGGTAACGAGTTTCCATCTTCGACGTCACCCCCGTAGTTTGTAGTTTACGAAGTATAACCCAGGCACAGATTTCATCCATCAAGACAGCTTGAATACCGCCATGCAAGGTATCAATCCAGCCTTGATATTCGGGACGTGGTTTCCAAATGCTTACCACTTCGTCACCATCTTCGTAAAATTCCATTTTTAATCCGGCTTCATTATTGGAAGCACAACCAAAGCAGTTGTACCCTTCCAAACCTTTCCAGGGATTTATTATCTTCTTCATAGTTCTCTCTTTTAGTTAGTTTTACTTCCCAAATATAAGCAATTTATGGAAAAGAGAAGCCTTTTTCGTCGATTTACTTTCTGATGCAACGAATGGCAAAGGCTTTTGTATCAACACCTGCATTAGATTCTTCAATGATATCCGTATCACTTTTCAGATAGAAAACCTTGATATCGATAGCGGTATTTGCATTATCCAGTGTCCAATATGCCAGATGTTTTTTCTCGTAATCAGTTTGAAAAGCCCCCACATACATTCCTACAGGTATTCCATTAAAACCGGATAAATTAGTTGCAGGCTGTACCTGTTCTCCCGCTTTCAAAGGTAACCAAGTACCTGATTTCAGCAAAGAAGCCTCTCCATTCAGATAGTCTTTTAAAATGTTCCAGTCTTTCCAATCCGGTATACTCCAATGAATAGGTAGAATTTTATTAGAAAGTACTACATTAGCTGTATAAAAATAGTGTTCCGTAGTAGATTGCAGATATCCGACAACATTCGCTGTCACTGCATCCAGTCTGGGAAGTGCTTCACCGCCAACATACGAAGATGCCTCCAGATTATCCCGCATCCAATATTGTGTTCCAATCTTCACTAACGGATAATTATGAATGATTCCTCCACGTACATCACGAACGATATCTTCCAAAACCAAAACAGATAGTACGTCATCTGCTGTCGTAACAGATAAAGAAACGGTTCCGTTTGCCATCACATATACATTATTACGAATCGGCAAAGTTCCGTCAACATAGGCCAATGAGTAATCTTCCATATTCCATGATACGCTTCCTCCATTCACTTTTCCGGATTTCCCTAGCAACTGTGCTACAACACCTTGAGATAAGTCCACACTACCATCTTTTTTCATCGGATAGGCAACGATTGCCTGCGAAGAAAATTCCGGAGTAACAAGATACTCCTTACATATTTCAGCTACTTGCTTTCCCGAATGTAACACTTTATACACATTCGACTTTTCAAAAGTTAACTTCGAAACATCTATGTATTTATGAAGCGTGACTGATTCTGTATGATCTATTTCGGTTCCGTCCCAATCTCCGATTTCCCCATTCACTTTGCTCATTAATACATCTTCGGCTGATACAAACTTTATTTCCAATTCGCGCTGCTTTCCACTTTTTAATTGTAAAGTAGATGGTAATGGGCTTATATATAGCTTTCCTGCAGCTTCCAACGTTATGTATTGGTATCCCGGAGTCGCCTCCTGCGGTATCAAAATAAATTCCTTTCCTATCAGTCGTCCGTCTTTTATCTCCCATTCTCCTGCAGGAATAATATCTTTCTCTTCGGAATAACCAGAGAAAGTCTTTTTCTGAAAATCATAACTTGTTTTAGTATAAAAGCCACTCACCGAAAGCGTAGGCTTAACGGATAACATATCTTCCAAATTCTCCCCCTCTCCAGGAATAAGAACAATTTTCAGACGAAAAAACTGATGATTATAGGTCAGAGCGACCGCCTCCTTACTGGCTAAGACCTCTTCTTTAGAAGCAATTAGGAAATCAGAATGTGAATAATCGTCAGGAATATTTTGAGTCGTTGAAACCGCCACCTGCATGGTGCTCTCCCCTATCCCCACGCCACTCTTTTGATAAGGATAATAACTGATTAAATTCAATGTAACTCCATCATCCGGATAGTATACCGACTCGTTAGATTCAAACTCACCATTGGATGAACGTATGAAATGAAGATTATCCACATAACGTTCTTCTTGCATTGTAGTGGTTCCGGCAAGAGCAAACAGACCGACTTCATCCCCTTCAGCAAAGTTATTATTTGCCATACGGGTACCAACTGATTCACGAATATCGGCAATAAATTTCAATGGAATATCTCCATTATTAACACTATCCTCCTCTTCCTCCGAAATATGGTTCACACAAGCACTAAGCAAGATAGTACAAAAAACAAGTAAACCCACGCCCCTTTGTAGGTTATAAAATAAACAGATAGCTAAAAAGTAAATTTGAGAAAAGCGTAGCGATTCAACTGAAAGAGTGGTCGTTACGCTTTTGCTTTTGAT
>NZ_CP083673.1:3670108-3813334 GCF_025914115.1 Bacteroides sp. DH3716P
CATCAAAAGCAAAAGCGTAACGACCACTCTTTCAGTTGAATCGCTACGCTTTTCTCAAATTTACTTTTTAGCTATCTGTTTATTTTAAAATCTCAAGGATTAACGCAGATTAGCATATTATTGTCTGATTTGCGTTTTCTTTTTTATAATTTTGAGGCCAAACCAAATTAAATCTATCAAACTTTTAAAAGACCAAACAAATGAATTTAAAAAAAATGATGATGGCTTCTGCCCTTCTAATGGTTGCTTGCTGTATGCAGGCACAGACAAAAGTGATAGCCCACCGTGGATTCTGGAAAACTCCGGGATCATCACAAAACAGTATTTCATCACTTCTAAAAGCAGATTCCATCGGTTGTTACGGTTCAGAATTTGACGTATGGATCGCTAAGGATAACAAGTTGGTGGTCAACCATGATCCTGTATACAAGATGAGACCGATGGAGTATTCCAAAGGTGACGCACTGACCGGACTTAAATTATCCAACGGAGAAAACTTACCCAGCCTGGAACAATATCTGGAAGCCGGGAAAAACTGTAATACCCGACTGATTCTCGAACTGAAAGCACATAGTAACAAGAAACGTGAAACCAAAGCCGTACAGGGAATCCTTGCCATGGTGAAGAAAATGGGACTGGAAAACCGCATGGAATATATCACGTTCTCCCTGCATGCCATGAAAGAGTTTATCCGCCTGGCTCCTGCCGGTACTCCGGTATTTTACCTTAACGGGGAACTGTCTCCCAAAGAATTAAAGGAACTCGGTGCTGCCGGTCTTGATTATCACATGGGAGTGATTAAGAAACACCCCGAATGGATCAAAGAAGCTCATGAACTCGGCTTGAAAGTAAATGTGTGGACTGTGGACGAAGTGGAAGATATGAAATCGCTGATCGAACAGAAAGTAGATTTCATTACCACCAACGAACCAGTCATCTTACAAGAAGAACTGAAAAAACATCAATAAGATAAAATCATTACAAAGTAAACTATTTAATATCCGTCTTTAAAGAAACAGCTCGTTCCTTTAAAAGAAACAGGATGTTTCTCGGTGTCGAACGGGTGGTCCCTTTTAAAGGAACCACCCGTTTCTTTTAAAGGAAAAATGAGCTTTTATAACAAACTAAATACCAGCATATTAAGAACACTCATTTTTTTCATCTGAAAAAGAAAAGGTCATTTTCATATATGCCAATAAAAGATTACAAACGATTTACTGGAAATCATCTAATACCTCTTTCAGCTCTCCTACCGTAAGCTCTCCTACCTGTCTCCATAATTCATGTCCCTTATGCAATAAAAGAAAGGCGGGCACTGTTTCTACATTATGCGCATCGGCTATTGTTCTATTTTCTTCAGCATTCACTCTAATCAATTCTACAGTTCTCTTTTCGTAAGTCCGAAGCACAGGACCTATCCACTCATAATGAGGTGACCAGTCGGCATAAAATACTACCAACACCAAATGGTTGGTCTTAACTGCTGTTTCTAATTGTTTCTCTATATTCATATCTCTACGTTTTTATATTAATGATAGTGCTAAAACAATGAATACAGAAAAAGGTTCTTCAGCATATCCGGTGAGCAATATGATAGATAAATAGGGGTTTTCACTTTCATATCGTCAAAAGGAAAAGGATATATTTCTTGTTTTTATAGCTGATTTCACCGATTATCAAGGCTAAATATTCTTCATATATTATGGAAGAATATGCAAAACAATTCATCCAAATAACAGTTTATTAATATATAAATAGGTATAATTTCAAATTATAACTAAATGTGGCCGTATATAAAGCGATTATAAGTTTGAAGAAAATAAATAGATATTAGATATACTTTTTAGTAAAATATAAAGCAAAAAGTCATATCTTTGCATCATAATAAAACAAAAGGTTACAACAATCAACAAATATAAATCAAAATGACAACAAAGATTAAGTTCACAAAAATGCATGGAGCGGGAAATGACTACATATATGTAGACACAAGCCAATATCCGATAGCCGACCCTGCAAAGAAGGCAATCGAATGGAGCAAGTTTCATACAGGAATCGGAAGTGATGGACTTATATTGATTGGTGTCTCTGATAAAGCGGATTTCAGCATGCGCATTTTCAATGCGGACGGTTCGGAAGCTATGATGTGTGGTAACGGAAGCCGTTGTGTAGGCAAATATGTATATGAATACGGCTTGACTGACAAAACAGAAATTACGCTGGATACACGATCAGGAATAAAAATCCTGAAACTGCATGTAGAGGGAAAAACAGTTAGTGCAGTCACCGTAGACATGGGTAGCCCGTTGGAAACAGAAGAGATTCAGTGGGGAGGAAAGTATCCTTTCCGGTCAACCAAAGTATCAATGGGTAATCCGCATCTCGTCACATTTGTTGAGGACATCACCCGGATTAATTTACCGGAAATCGGTCCTGAACTGGAGAATCATCCTCTTTTTCCCGACAGAACCAATGTGGAGTTTGCACAGATTGTCAGCAAAGACACCATACGGATGAGGGTGTGGGAAAGAGGATCGGGAATCACTCAAGCTTGCGGGACAGGTGCTTGCGCCACAGCAGTAGCCGCCTTCATCAACGGACTTACAGGAAGAAAAAGCGATGTAATCATGGATGGAGGGACAGTCACCATTGAATGGGATGAAATCTCCGGGCATATATTAATGACCGGACCGGCAACCAAAGTTTTCGATGGGGAGATTGAGGATAAGTATTAAAAAAGTATTAAGTATCAGGTATTGAGTATTAGATTTTGCAGAACTTAAAACAATAACAAGATGGCATTAGTAAACGAACATTTTTTGAAGTTACCGGGAAGCTATTTATTCTCGGACATAGCGAAAAAGGTAAATACCTTCAAGATAACACATCCTAAACAGGATATTATCCGGTTGGGTATCGGTGATGTCACCCAACCGCTTCCGAAAGCGTGTATCGAAGCCATGCACAAAGCGGTAGAAGAGCTGGCCAGCAAGGATACATTCCGCGGATATGGTCCTGAACAGGGATATGATTTTCTGATTGAAGCAATTATAAAAAATGACTTTATTCCACGTGGGATTCACTTCTCGGCGTCCGAGATATTTGTCAGTGACGGTGCCAAAAGCGATACCGGAAATATAGGCGATATTCTTCGCCATGACAATAGCGTAGGTGTTACAGATCCCATCTATCCGGTTTATATAGACAGCAATGTCATGTGCGGACGCGCCGGAGTGTTGGAAGAAGAGACGGGCAAATGGAGTAATGTTACTTATATGCCTTGCACAAGTGAGAACAACTTTATTCCGGAAATTCCAGACAAACGGATAGACATTGTTTATCTCTGCTATCCGAACAACCCGACAGGAACAACCTTAACCAAACCGGAACTGAAGAAATGGGTGGACTATGCCTTGGCAAACGATACATTGATTCTGTTCGATGCCGCTTATGAAGCATATATCCAAGACGAGAATGTCCCCCACTCTATCTATGAGATTAAGGGAGCTAAAAAGTGTGCGATCGAATTCCGTAGTTTTTCAAAAACGGCAGGATTTACCGGAGTACGCTGCGGATATACCGTGGTTCCGAAAGAACTCACCGCCGCCACTCTGGAAGGCGACCGCATACCGCTCAACAGATTGTGGAACCGCCGCCAGTGCACCAAGTTCAACGGTACTTCTTACATTACCCAACGGGCTGCAGAAGCCGTTTACAGTGCAGAAGGCAAAATACAGATTAAAGAAACAATCGACTATTATATGACCAACGCCCAAATTATGAAAGAGGGATTGGAAGCCGCAGGACTGAAAGTGTATGGAGGAGTCAACGCTCCCTACTTATGGGTGAAAACTCCGAACGGGCTTTCGTCATGGCGATTCTTCGAACAGATGTTGTATGAAGCCAATGTGGTCGGTACCCCCGGTGTAGGCTTCGGACCAAGCGGTGAAGGATATATCCGGCTAACTGCATTTGGTGAACGCAACGACTGTATCGAAGCGATGAGAAGAATAAAAAACTGGCTATAAGAATTTTGAATAACTTCTCCTAGTCTATTCATAACCAGTGGTTTTTCAATTTACTTGATAGTATTTCGCGCGCTACTATATATACATGGACCGTACATCCACATTTTTCTAACTATTAAAGGTAAAAAGACGATGAAAACGACGATTAACAAAAAAATGAGGGTAATAACAGTAGCATTATTACTGTCAGGGCTTGTCCCGTCTACAATGATGGCACAAGATAAGGTAGAAGCTTCCGTTGGAGCAGATCTGGTAAGTGGTTACATCTGGCGCGGCCAGGATTTAGGCGGAGTGAGCGTTCAACCCTCACTGGAAATCTCTTACAAAGGTTTCTCACTCGGAGCATGGGGATCGGTAGGATTCGAATCGACGGACACAAAAGAGTTCGATTTAACTCTTGGTTATTCGATAGGCGGTTTTAGCGTTTCAGTGACGGATTATTGGTTTAATACCCAAGTAGAAACTGGCATAGACGATGATGGAGAAACGATCTTTGCAACTAACAAGTATTTTAAATACGGAGCTCATTCAACGGCTCATGTATTTGAAGCACAAGTCGGATATGACTTCGGACCACTGGCAGTCAACTGGTATACAAATTTTGCAGGTGCCGACGGCGTGAAAGAAAATGGCAAAAGGGCTTATTCTTCTTACCTCGCACTTAGCGCACCATTCAAATTGGGAGGTCTCGACTGGACAGTAGATTTAGGTATGGTTCCTTGGGAGACAACTTTCTACAATGGCTATACAAGTGGGTTCTGCGTATCAGACGTAAGTCTCGGAGCTTCCAAGGATATCAAAATCACAGATTCCTTCTCCGTTCCGGCATTTGCCAAGGTATCTGTCAATCCACGGACAGAAGGAGCCTACTTCGCATTCGGATTAAGTTTTTAAGAGAGAGAATATAGAATATCAAAGAGCGTATAGGGATCAGGTAGTTAGAGTTTAGATTTTATCGGTTTGTTGTATGGTAACCTACTATGGCTGCCACACCCTATACCTCTTTCTTTTACAGGTCAACACTAATATTTAAGGTATATGAAAAAGATTGAAGCTATTATCCGTAAAACCAAATTCGAGGACGTAAAAGACGCCCTACTCGAAGCGGACATCGAATGGTTCTCTTATTACGATGTAAGAGGTATTGGAAAAGCACGGCAAGGACGTATCTACCGTGGCGTAGTATATGACACCAGCACCATTGAACGAATTTTGATCTCTATTGTCGTACGCGACAAAAATACCGAGAAAACAGTGCAGGCTATCATCAAAGCTGCACAGACCGGAGAAATCGGTGACGGACGTATTTTCGTCATTCCTATCGAAGACGCTATCCGGATACGCACTGCCGAACGTGGTGACATAGCCCTCTACAATGCAGAACAAGAACGTTAATCGGCAGCGGCAAGGTGCCGCTCCCAGGTTTCCTTGCGGATTATAACGTTTATAAAGAGGTTTACAACATCACTAATAAATAATAGGTATAAAATAAGATAATTATTATGGATACAAAATATAAAAGCCATAGCTTCGTAAAGTTGTGGATAGCCACTACTATATTCATTTTGTGCTGTTTTACTACTGATATGTCGGCACAAAACGCAGCCGCTGCCGATACAGTTGCAGCAGTTACAGAAACAATTACCGAAGTCGTTGCAGCTCCTGCCGAAGAAGCATCAGCAGCTCCCGATACGGTTGGTGAATTAGCTCTTGGATTAAATACTGTATGGATGTTGCTTGCAGCAATGCTCGTATTCTTCATGCAGCCGGGATTTGCATTAGTAGAAGCAGGTTTTACCAGAGTGAAAAATACTGCCAACATTCTGATGAAGAACTTTGTAGACTTCATGTTCGGCTCTTTACTATACTGGTTTATCGGTTTCGGATTGATGTTCGGCGCAGGCGGATTCATCGGAATGCCTCACTTCTGCGACCTTTCTTTCATTAATAATGGTTTGCCAACCGAAGGATTCCTCATATTCCAAACCGTATTCTGTGCGACAGCAGCTACAATTGTATCAGGAGCCATGGCAGAACGAACAAAATTCTCCATGTATATAGTCTACACCATCTTTATCAGTGTACTGATTTATCCGATATCCGGTCACTGGACATGGGGCGGAGGCTGGCTGATGAACGGTGAAGAAGGTTCTTTCATGATGAGTCACTTCGGCACTACATTCCATGACTTTGCCGGTTCTACAGTCGTTCACTCTGTAGGTGGATGGATTGCTTTGGTAGGTGCTGCCATTCTTGGTCCCCGTATCGGTAAATATGGTAAAGACGGCAAATCAAAAGCTATCCCAGGCCATAGCCTGACTATTGCTGCACTGGGGGTATTCATTCTTTGGTTCGGATGGTTCGGATTCAACCCCGGTTCTCAATTGGCAGCAGCAACCGAAGCCGACGCAATCGCTATTTCCCACGTATTCCTGACAACGAACCTGGCTGCTTGTGCCGGTGGTTTCTTTGCTCTGTTGGTGAGCTGGATGAAATATGGAAAACCATCCCTGTCATTGACACTGAATGGTATCTTGGCAGGTCTGGTAGGTATCACAGCAGGATGTGACGCAGTATCTCCCGCAGGAGCAGCCTTGATAGGTGCGATATGTGGTGTCGTAATGATATTCTCCGTTGACTTCATTGACAAGGTTTTAAAGATAGACGATCCGGTAGGTGCATCTTCCGTACATGGTGTGTGTGGTTTTTTAGGAACGATTCTCACAGGTTTGTTCTCTACCAGTGAAGGTTTATTCTATGGATACGGTTTCGGATTCCTCGGTGCACAACTATTCGGAGCATTGGTAGTAAGTGCATGGGCAGCAGGCATGGGATTCATCATTTTCAAAACGCTTGATAAGATTCACGGACTTCGCGTTCCGGCACGTGTCGAAGAAGAAGGTCTTGACATTTACGAACACGGTGAATCTGCTTACAACTAAGTTACTTATAATTAAAAGTAAGTCTACTCATCAGTAAGTGAATTAGGCTATATAGATTAAAAAGATTTATCCCGGGCGGGCCTGACCGCCTTCCCGGGAACCACACAGAGAAAATTATTTGCTCTAACATATTTAACAACAAATCAAATTAGGTATTATGTCAAAACTTAGATTCAGAGTAGTAGAGACAGCTTTCAAGAAAAAGGCTGTTGAGGTAGCAACACCTGCCGAACGTCCTTCGGAATACTTCGGCAAGTATGTATTCAACAAGGAAAAGATGTTCAAATACCTTCCCAGTAAGGTATACAATGCACTGATTGATGCAATTGACAACGGTGCTCCGCTAGATCGCAGCATTGCCGACGAGGTAGCTGCCGGCATGAAAAAATGGGCTATCGAAATGGGTGTCACTCATTACACGCACTGGTTTGCACCGCTGACCGAGGGTACGGCAGAAAAGCACGATGCCTTCGTTGAACATGACGGCAAAGGTGGTATGATGGAAGAATTTACAGGTAAACTGCTCGTACAGCAGGAGCCGGATGCTTCTTCTTTCCCGAATGGCGGTATCCGTAATACATTCGAAGCTCGCGGATACAGCGCATGGGACCCCTCGTCACCTGCTTTCATCGTGGATGATACACTTTGCATCCCGACTGTATTTATCGCATATACCGGTGAAGCTCTTGACTATAAAGCTCCCTTACTGAAGGCATTGCGTGCTGTAGATAAAGCAGCCGTAGCCGTATGTCAGTATTTTAATCCGGAAGTGAAAAAAGTAGTTGCTTACTTAGGATGGGAACAGGAATACTTCCTGGTAGACGAAGGATTGTATGCCGCACGTCCGGACTTACTAATGACCGGTCGTACTTTGATGGGACATGACAGTGCCAAAAACCAACAGTTGGAGGATCACTACTTCGGTGCTATCCCCACCCGCGTAGCCGCTTTCATGAAGGACCTTGAAATTGAAGCGTTAAAATTAGGTATTCCTGTTAAGACTCGTCACAACGAGGTTGCCCCGAACCAGTTCGAGTTGGCTCCTATCTTTGAAGAGTGTAACCTTGCTAATGACCATAACTTACTGATTATGTCATTAATGCGTAAGGTAAGCCGCCGTCATGGTTTCCGTGTACTGCTTCATGAAAAGCCGTTCAAAGGTGTCAATGGTTCGGGTAAACACAACAACTGGTCTTTGGGCACTGATACAGGTATCTTATTGATGGGACCGGGCAAGACTCCGGAAGACAATCTGCGTTTTGTTACATTCGTTGTCAATACATTGATGGCAGTTTATCATCATAACGGACTACTGAAAGCTTCTATCTCCAGTGCTACCAATGCCCACCGTCTGGGAGCGAATGAGGCACCTCCTGCAATTATCTCCTCTTTCCTTGGAAAACAGTTGTCGCAGGTATTGGATCATATCGAAAACAGTACGAAAGATGATTTAATCAGCCTTAGCGGTAAACAGGGAATGAAGTTGGATATTCCGCAGATTCCTGAATTACTGATCGATAATACAGACCGTAACCGTACTTCTCCATTTGCTTTCACAGGCAACCGCTTTGAGTTCCGTGCCGTAGGTTCCGAAGCAAACTGTGCTTCTGCCATGATTGCATTGAACTCGGCCGTAGCAAATCAATTGGTGAAGTTTAAAAAGGACGTGGATGCGTTGATTGAAAAGGGAGAACCCAAAGTTTCCGCCATTCTTGAAATCATCCGCGGATATATCAAAGAATGTAAAGCCATTCATTTCGACGGTAACGGTTACAGTGACGAATGGAAGAAAGAAGCTGCCCGTCGTGGACTGGATTGCGAAACCAGTGTTCCTGTTATCTTCGACAATTACCTGAAACCGGAAACAATTGCCATGTTCGAAGCTACCGGTGTAATGACCAAGAAAGAACTGGAAGCCCGTAACGAGGTGAAATGGGAAACTTATACGAAGAAGATTCAGATTGAGGCACGTGTATTGGGTGACTTGGCAATGAATCATATCATTCCGGTTGCCACTCAATACCAGACGGACTTAATTAATAATGTCTATAAGATGCAATCTCTTTTCCCAGCAGAAAAGGCAGCGAAATTGTCTGCTAAGAACCTGGAGCTTATTGAAGAGATTGCCGACCGTACAGCTTTCATCAAGGAGCATGTAGATGCAATGATTGAGGCTCGTAAGGTTGCAAACAAGATAGAAAGCGAACGGGAAAAAGCCATTGCCTACCACGACACGATTGTCCCGGCACTGGAAGAAATCCGTTATCACATCGACAAGTTGGAACTGATTGTTGACAATCAGATGTGGACGCTTCCAAAATACAGGGAACTGTTATTTGTGAGATAGAAAAAAATACGGTGAACGATAAACAGTAAACGGTGAACAAACTGCATTATCATTGCAGAATATTCACCGTTAGCCGTTCACTGTTATTGAAATTATCTATTTCTTTTGTTGGTTGTTTTAAGTTTGCGGGGAGGGGTGCTGTGAAGCAGTCCTCTTCTTTTTTTATTCGATAATCTTTGCGTCTTCAATATCATCATCGTCATGCATAACCGGAGCCTTCGGGCGGCGACGGGCAAACTTGAACCAGTTTATCAATTCGGAAAGAGAATAAACCAAACTGCTGATACCAATAATTATAAATGCAGTATTACGCGCTCCTGTCGGATTGAACAAAGCGATAATACCCGCAATAAGAATCAGCGAAGGAATCAGATAAAAAGCTCCCGGAACGGGCATCCACCGACGAGCCATCGACAAAGAAGCAATCTGTTGCACTCCTCCCATAATCAGGATAAATCCCAATAAAAACATCAGGACATCTGCAAAGAATTCAGGCATCACAATCAACCAAAGTCCGAATAATAAGCTACCGATTCCTTCTATCGGAAAACGGGGAGCTGCTTCACCTTCCGGTCTTTTCCGGCCGAAATAGCCAAAAAGGCTGATAACACCGGGAATCAAGAAGGCAACACCTACCGTAATGACAATATAACTGGCAGCCGCATTGGGCCAAATCACGAGTACCAATCCAATCACAAGTGCGAAGAGAATGCGAATAAGGGAATAATTCATTGTTTTCATAAATTCTATATTTTTTAACCGAGTCTGTTCCAATACTTTTGCGAATATAAGTGTTTCTACTGATATATAAAAATAACAAATAAACATTGTAATAAGTTCGTAATAATATCGTTATGACGATTACATCTCACATTGATATTTTTGCAGAAATTTTAAACAGTTCCTTTTTCACAATGAAACAAAGCGAAATAAAAAAGAAATACCCTTATGTAGAGCGTGACATCAGTTGGATGTACTTCAACCAACGTATTCTGCTAGAAGCCGCCCGTCCAGAAGTGCCACTGCTGGAACGACTCACTTTTCTTGGCATCTATTCAAATAACCTGGATGAATTCTTCCGTGTTCGTGTAGCGACTCTGAACCGGATCGTAGAATATGCCGATAAAAACATACAAGCAGAACAAGAAACCGCCGCCTGCACTCTGAAACAAATAGGAAAGCTGCACAATCGTTACTACAAGCAGTTTGAGGAGATATTCGCTTCCATTATGGAGGAATTGAAGAAAGAGAATATCTACGTCATCAAAGATGCGGAAATGACGGACGAACAGAAAGCATTCGTCACTTCTTTCTATCGCAACAAACTGAATGGTTCTACCAATCCGCTTTTCCTCAATGGAACCCGCCCGCTGGACGATCAGACAGATGAGGATATTTACCTTGCCATCCGTCTGCTGCGCAAAGATGAAACGGGAAAGATAAAGGAGAAAGACTATGCAGTGATTGAACTGCCGACCGGAGACTTCGGCCGTTTTATTCAATTACCTGATTCGGATGGAAAAACATATCTCATGTTTCTTGATGACGTGATCCGCTATTGTTTGCCGATGATTTTTGTTGGCATGAAGTACACAGATTATGAGGCGTACACTTTCAAATTCACTAAAGACGCCGAAATGGAAATTGACAGTGATCTGCGGACAGGGGTACTTCAGAAGATTTCCAAAGGTGTGAAAAGCCGGAAGAAAGGGGAACCGATCCGTTTCGTCTATGACGAACAAATTCCTAAAGACTTGCTGAAAAAGTTGACCGGCCGCCTGAACGTGGATAAGAATGACACGCGTGTAGCCGGAGGACGCTATCACAATTTCAAGGATTTGATGAAATTTCCGGTTTGCGGTCATCATGAACTGAAATATCCTGTTTGGGAACCTATCTTCAAGCCTGAACTGAATGGCATGGAAAGTCTGCTCACTTTGATTCGTCGGAAAGATCGTTCCTTACATTATCCTTATCATAGTTTCGATACTTTCATCCGTGTGTTGCGAGAAGCCGCTATCAGTAAAGAAGTAAAAAGTATCAAGATGACGCTTTATCGTTTGGCTAAAGACTCCAAAGTGATAAAGGCTTTAATCAGTGCAGCCAAAAACGGAAAAAAAGTCACAGTAGTTATCGAACTGTTGGCACGTTTTGATGAAGCGTCTAATATCAACTGGAGCAAGAAAATGCAGGATGCGGGGATTCATGTTATTTTCGGAGTAGAGGGTTTGAAAATTCATTCTAAATTGCTGCATATCGGCACTCGGCACGGAGATATCGCCTGCATCAGTACAGGAAATTTCCATGAAGGAAATGCACGTATGTATACTGACTATACCATTATGACTGCTCACCGTCCCATTGTCCGGGAAGTCAATGCCGTATTCGATTTTATCGAAAAGCCTTATACTCCTGTTGATTTCAAAGAATTGCTCGTTTCTCCCAATGATATGCGTAAACGATTCATTGCGCTTATCAACAAAGAGATAAAAAATAAGGAACAGGGAAAAGAGGCTTATATCCTTGCTAAAGTAAATCATATTACTGACCGTGCACTTGTTGAAAAGCTATACGAAGCCTCAACAGCGGGTGTTCAAGTGGAACTGGTAGTACGCGGTAACTGTTCTTTAGTGACAGGCGTTCCGGGTATCAGCGAGAATATACACATCAATGGTATTATCGACCGTTATCTCGAACATTCGCGCATTTTCATCTTCGCCAATGGTGGAGAAGAAAAATACTACATTGGTTCTGCCGACTGGATGCCTCGCAACCTGGATAATCGTATTGAGGTGGCGGCACCGGTCTATGATAAAGAAATCCAGGCAGATTTAAAACGAATTGTCTGCTACGGATTCCGGGATACGGCAAAAGGAAGAATTGTGGATGGTACAGGCGAGAACCGGGAAAAAGAACGGGAAGAGAACAGTGTCCCATTCCGCTCACAAGAAAAATTATATAACGAATACAAGAATACATTATGATAAGTATGAAGAAAGTTAATTATGCGGCAATAGATATAGGCTCTAATGCGGTGCGGCTGCTGATAAAATGTGTAAACGAGGAGAATGCGCCCGAATTAATGAGTAAGGTACAGCTCATCCGTATTCCGTTACGGTTGGGAGAAGACGCCTTTACTGTGGGGGTTATCTCTACAGAAAAAGAGAAGAAACTGATTCGGCTGATGAAAGCCTACAAACAATTAATGAAGATATATGATGTGGTAGACTATCGTGCGTGTGCCACCTCTGCCATGCGTGATGCACGTAATGGCAAGGATATCGTTCAGCAGATCGTCAAAAAAACGGGTATCCGTGTAGAAATCATCGACGGGCAGGAAGAGGCGCATATTGTTTACGACAATCATATCGAACAGTTATTTGCTTCAGGACAAAATTACTTGTATGTAGATGTAGGAGGTGGTAGTACGGAAATTAATCTCATCAGCAACGGTGAACTGAAAAATTCCCGTTCATATAATATAGGTACGGTACGTATGCTTAGCGGTATGGTAAAGGAAGAAGAAAAGGAAGCTTTGCGCACTGACCTGATAGGGCTTGCCACAGAATATACCCCTATCAGCATCATCGGTTCGGGAGGAAATATTAATAAGTTATTTCGTTTAGCGGACAAGAAAGACAAAAAAGCGTCTCTCCTACCCATCGAATCACTGCAAGATATATATGAAACATTAAAAGCCCTCTCTACCGAACAACGTATTAAGCAATATAAGTTGAAACCGGACCGGGCCGATGTTATTGTTCCTGCTGCAGAGATATTTCTCGAGATAGCTACTCATGTAAAAGCTACCGGAATTATTGTACCTACCATCGGACTGTCCGACGGTATTATAGACAGCTTGTACACGCAAAACATGAACAGGCCTGATTCTCCGCAATCTCGATGAATGAATATATAAAAAACTCCTGATACTAAGTCTGGATATACTAGTATCGGGAGTTTTTGTCTCATCTTGCTATAATGTATAGATTCATCTTTAAAAGAGTTAGGTATTCGGATTTTGTTCTTTATATTTGTGCAACTATATATTTGAAACAATATGGATATAAAACTTAGAATTGAGCAATCTTCGGATTATCATGAAACCGAAAACATTACACGGGAAGCATTCTGGAATCATTATTCTCCGGGATGTGACGAACATTACCTCCTTCATATTATGCGTAACCATCCTAAGTTTGTGCCGGAGCTCGATATTGTTGCAGAACATAATAACAAGATTGTCGGTAATGTTGTCTGCCTCAAATCATTTATCATGGCAGATGACGGTAACCAATATGAGGTTTTGAGCCTGGGGCCCATTTCTGTCCTCCCCGAATACCAACAGCAAGGTATCGGAGGAAGAATGATTGCACTTACCAAAAAATTAGCTTCCGAAATGGGATTTCGTGCTATTTTACTTTGTGGTGACCCGGATTATTATCTCCGACAAGGATTCATTCCTGCCGAAACATTAGGGATTCGCACTGAAGATAATATGTATGCTACTGCTCTTCATGTTTGTGAATTATATGATAATGCTTTAGCCAATGTAAAAGGCCGTTATATAGAAGATAAAATATATCAGATTGATAAATCTGCTGCTAATGAGTTCGACAAGCGATTTCCTCCAAAAGAAATTGTAGTTGGTACTCCGTCACAAAAACGGTTTAATCAGATAGTAGTGATGCAGAAAAAAGCGAATTAAGGTTGAATAACCTAAATCGCCTGATTTGTACATCTCTGGAGCTCGGTCCTGCTATGATATTAAGCAACTATCATTCAATATAGTTACCATTCTTCGTATCTTTGCAGTTACAAAACATTCAACATGAGAAATTTGAATTTACAAAAAGATACTACTGACACTTTGTAATTCTTAATCTATCAGGGATCGCTTCTTTCCTCCCTTTGGCTGAAGTAAAATTTTTCTGCCACTGTAGAGGGCTTTATTCAATTCACTATTCTACAATTAAGCATGATATATATACATTTTAATACGCGCACAGCATTTCTACAATCAAACGGGCATCACATGTACTAATAAAGTTCCCTTTTACTTTTTTCTTTTTACCATTATCAAAGCCCCAAATAGAAAAATCAATGGAAAGAAAGTAGGAAATTCTAACAACATTTACGATATAGCGACACTATCCCAATGGTTTGTTTACTTCATCCATAGCTTTTGATGACATTATCCGCATCTTTTACTTACTTTATCCTTATGTTTTTTACAAATATAGCGGCGCTTTTGATGTAAATATGCGGTGCTTTACGCAATAAAGGCATTGTTTTTCAATAAATCATGGGAATTTTCCTGCTAATAGAGAAGAATGATAGAACATGAGAGATAGCAAAACCCTTGATTACACGAACAATCGTCAGAATAATCAGAGATTCTAAAACTTTATGTATTTACTTTGTCATCGAATGGGTAATTACATAAAAAAGGGGAGCATTAAGGCAGCACTTACTTCCTACAATCTCCCCATAATCAATGCACACAAGTTCTTTTCGAATAAAACTGTTTGCAATATTTCTCTTTAATAGTTTTAGTACTGAATCACTTTATCACTACTAACTGTCTTATACCAATCAGTAGTTGAGCTCTGATCGTGTGCCCAATCTGCAAATTTAGAATATGCGTTCGTTATCACTGTTGTTTCTGTTGGATAAGCAAATTTATCAGGAACACACAAAGCCCATGTATTATTAACTGCCTTGATTACCTCAAGCACCTCATTATCCGCCAATTGTCCATTCGCCGTAGCCGAATTAAAATGAGTCAAATGGATTTCTGTTCTCTTTTGACCTATCCCCTGATAAGCAATGAAGAAGTCTAAACCATCTGTCACACTAGGGACGGATATTTCATTTTTAAGTTTGACGTTCACTTCAAGAGTATATATATCTGTAAGAGGAGTGCTAGCATTCCCAGTATTCAACATGGGGCGTTGTGCTCCTGTATATCCATATACATAATGTGCGTCTCCAAATAAAGGAATCACAAGTTCATTGCCATTGGCTTCATAAGATGCATTTTCAAATATACCAGAATTTAATGAGCCGGTACGTTGAGCAGCGCCTGCACCAAAACTTATCTCTTCCACATTATTTTTGTCTATTCCTCGTATTCTCAAACCAGCACCTAATTGTTTCACGGCACCAACTGCCCGAAGGTCAATTTTATATTTTAGTTCTTTCACATCATTACCGGCTGCAGGCAAAGTTACATTCAACACAATATCATTGAAATCGTAATCTCCTGCTTTCGGATAGTTATCTTCGAAAGCATAAGAATAAACTGCATATCGAATTTCTACATCATCCGGTTTTTCATCAGAGTTATACCCTTCTTTAACACAGTCACCGTCAGCAGGAAGTATAAATTCTGCTTTGCCCGGATTACAATAGGTAGCACCTTGCTGTAATCCCTTATTTACTAGCCATGCAAAAGGAGACCAGTTATAATGTGCTTCGCCTTTATATGTTTGATCTGTTATTTCACAAATGATATTATTACTTACTTTAGAAGCAGATTGAGCCAGACCGGAAGTATTATCTATTTCGTGAATTCTTAATAAGGCAGTTCCTTGTGTCGGACCGGTAACTGTTCTGAATAAATTAGCTTTGCCCGTACAAGTCAACATGGATTGTGCTTCCATCACGATATTATTATCATTTCCATTACCCGTCAATTCTTTGCAAATAGCTTCGGAAGTATTTCCCATAACAAGCGTACCAAATTGTAATTTTCCAGCTTTCAGATAACAACCGTTTTTAATATTAGTATTATTGTTGCCATCTATATTTTCGACTTCAATGGTTCCATGATTTATCAATGTCGTACCATTTGTAGAAGCATTATAAGAATTCAGTTTAAGTGTTCCATAATTCACAAAATCAACTCCGTTTCCACTTCCATCAATTTTCAAAAAGTCACAATCAATCGTACCCGCATTATAGTTTGTACGCCCAGCCGAACTATTTGTTATCTGAATACCTCTGTCACCAACAATACTTCCTCCCTGCATCACAGTTATATAAGAAGCCCGCGTTAATATCAGACTCCCATTTTTAGCAATCTCTATCTTTCCACCATTCTCAACGATAATTTCTGTAATATCAGAAAATTGATTACTATTCTCTATAACCCATGTGCTTCCTTGAGGAACGATTACTTTCACAGCACTTATTTCTCCATCTCTATTTCCAGTTGCACTAAATCCAGCTTTAAAAGTTCCTTCCTGAATCTTAAACCAACGCTCACTTTCTGTAAAAACAGGAAATTGACCATAACTTCCACCCCAGCCAGACTTTGCAGAAAGATCCCAATTAGCCTGAATGACAGTAGAAATTGCCTTTTTAGCACTAATAAAATCGGCTGTATAAGGAGCTTCCATGACTGGTATACTAGTCGTCACAGCTCGTGATATAGAACGTGTTGGCGTACCTTTGTCTCCAAAGTGCGCTGTCACTGTACCATTTTCAATCGCTGTCGGTTGGACCAGATAACGTTTGTGTTCATCTATACGCGCAACAAACACTTTATCAAGAGATGTTGCGCAATCCATCACCACATCCAAAGTCATACTTTGAGTGACAGTTCCTTCCGCTAAGAGTTTTGCTGTACTTTCCGGGCTTAATGGATCGGCATCAAATATCTGTATCTTATAATCTACTCCTTGATCCCCATTGATTGACACATGTGCCGTTACACTTCGTGACATTGTCCAATCACCATCAGAGTCGATGTTTTTTACAGGAAAAGTTTCTTCGTAAATTTGTTTCAGTTGATCTGCATTAAACAGATTTTTCTCATTATCAACGCAACTAATAAAACTGATAGAAGATACTAACAACGAAAAAGTGAAGATTTTTACAATGCTTTGTTTCATAATCTTTAAATACTTAAGTTTGCTTTATTTGCACAAAAAATAAAAATCATTACGAATCAACAATCAGCAATGAATGTACAAAGATAGTTGTATTTACAAATAAGAAACGGATAAAGTTGTATTTTTCGACCTACGGTTAACATCTTTTAAAAGATAAGGCTTTAATTACTCCCAATAAAAAACGACCTATTACATTATTGAATATTAAAAGCTTAGAAGTACAAATATGCAATATGCAATCAAAAAAAAGAGTTGCAGATTCTATGCAACTCTCAATTAAACGACAAAGATCCAGTGTTACAAAGCACTACAACTACAAAATACCGAGCTCTTTCATCTCCTTATTAAAAGGATAAAAATTAAAAACTAAAAGGGGAAAATCAATGGTAATACAAAAATCATCACGATTCCCATAATAATCTGCAACGGCAATCCTACTTTTACATAATCCATAAAAGTATATTGACCGGCAGGCATCACCAGGGCGTTAGGCGGTGTAGAGAATGGAGAAGCGAAACACATACTTGCACCTACCGTCACAGCAAACAAGAAGGGAACCGGACTTACCCCGATCTGTATGGCACTTTGCAGAGCAATCGGTGCGAGTAAGACAGCCGTAGCTGTATTGCTGATAAACATCGTCATCAACGAAGTCGTAAAGTAAATACCTGCCATCAACGCAACAGGTCCGTATGATCCCAAGCCGTTAACCAGCGTATTGGAAATGTATTCCGAAGCTCCCGTTTTCTCCAATGCCAGAGACATAGGAAGCATAGCTGCAATCAATACAATACTCTCCCAGTTAATCGTTTTATAAGCCGCTTCTACATTGCGGAAACATCCCGTGAGCACCATCAATATACCCGCTATCATAACAGCTGTAACCGGAGCAACCGGAATGAAGTCAAAAACCATCATTGCCACCATTAACACCATAATAGCAGCTGCCACCGGAGCTTTATAGTCTAACGTAACTTTAGCCGCTTCCGCCAAAGGTTGTCCCAAAACAACCCAATCAGAATCCTCTTTGCTAAGACGGGCTATATTATTCCATGTTCCTTGCACCAAAAGCACGTCACCACTATGAATACGCTCATTTCCCAAATCCTGCAACAAGTATTCCTTTTTACGACGGATTCCTAATACGTTCACATTAAACTTATCACGAAAACCGGCTTCCTTAATTGTTTGATTTATCAAATTAGAAGCTGGCATCAACACTATTTCAGCAATACCGATGTCATAAAAATCCAGAGAGTTAGTTGCGCTTTGAGTTTCTTCCGTTGCATGGTCACCTAAAATCTCTAGCAGGAAATCTTCTGCAAAAAGCTGTACCTTATCAAATTCTCCTGTCACATACAAAATATCCTCGGCTTGCAACATCGTGTCCGGTGCAGCAAACTTCTGGGTAATCGTTTTCAGAAAACGATGTTGCGATGCATCACCACGACGCACTTCCATGATATTCAAACCATATTTGCGACGAATATCCAAGTCAATAATCGTCTTGCCCAAAAGCCGGGAATCTTTTATTACCTGCAAACGAAACAGATTGCTGGAAAGCCCATATTCATTTACCAACTGTTTCAGTGACTTACCCGAACGTTTATTATCATCTTTCTGGCCTTTTTTAGAAAGAAACCATTTGCTAAGTGGTATCAATACCAGCGTACCGACAATCACACAGACAATGCCGACAGGCAGGAAAGAGAAGAAGGAAAGCGGTTCAAGTCCGGCAGAAGTCAACGTATTTTGTATCACAAGGTTCGGCGGAGTACCGATTAAAGTCATCATACCTCCCATACTACTTGCAAAAGCCAACGGCATCAACAGCCTGCTCGGATTCATACCGGCACTCATTGCCAGACTGACAACAATAGGAAGCATCAGTGCCACCGTTCCTGTGTTACTGACAAACGCACCAATGGCCGAAGTCACCAACATCACCAACAGAAATAACCGGATCTCACTGGTTCCCGCAAGTTTAAGAATACGGGAACTAATCATCTTTGCCAATCCCGTTTGAAAGATAGCCCCTCCCACTACAAACAATCCGATCATCATAATGACTACCGAATTGGAAAAACCGGAAAGTGCTTCATCAGGAGTTAATATCTGAAAAATAAGTAAGGCTATCAGTGCACACAGTGCCACAATATCCGAACGAACCTTGCCGTTCACGAAAAAGACAGCCGAAAGAACGAGAATAATAATGGTTATTAGCATACGTAATTAAATGATTGTTTTATTTTGACTCTATCAAAACTTATTTAGGTGAACAAAAATAGAAAATACTCCAGCGTTATTAAAACAAACTAGAAATGATTTTAGTTCATGAGACATCATTTAATATTTTAATACATTTTCTTTCTGAAAAAAGACTCGAAATCAAGCAAAATATGATACCATACAAGAACTACAAGACACCATACCTCCACTATTTCTTCATCGCATATAATTACAGTCTCACAATATAATGTTGAAAGACAATATATTTATGTATTATTTTTTGAAAGTTAAAGAACAATTCATATCTTTACACCTCATTTATATCAAACATTTTATGGCAAACAATTATTTGTTAAATTATTGGATTAACGAAGTTCATTGGGGTTATAATTATTTACTAGTAGTTATTTTGCTCCTTGTCATCAGCATCTTACTATATAGAATCCGAAAATTGCAAAAAACGATTAAAAAGACCAATCATTCCTACCGTTTCTCCTTTGATATTCTCGATAACCTTCCTTTCCCCATCTTTGTAAAAGATATTACAAACGATTTCCGATACTATTACTGGAATAAAGAATCAGCCGCTCAATCCGGCATTAGCAGTGAAGAGGCCATCGGACATACTGATTATGAAATTTACGGAGAAGAAAGAGGTGAAAAATACCGGCATATCGACAAAGAACTCATACAAGCAGGCAAAGTATATCGCAAAGAAGAGAAATACACCACTCCCGATGGAATCACCCATGATACTATTGCCGTTAAATCTATTATTTCATGGGAAGGAGAAAAGAAATGGCTGTTGGCAACCCGGTGGGATATCACACAACTCAAGAATTATGAAAGAGAATTAGTTGCCGCCAAGGAAGAACTGGAAAAAGCATTGAAGAAGCAAAAACTAGCTCTAAAAAGTATCGACTTCGGCCTTATCTATATTGATAAAAATTACCGGGTACAATGGGAGGAAACAAGACAAATAGCCAGCCTGGTAAAAGGCAGACGATACATACCGGGAAAAATTTGCTATCAGACCAGTGCACTTCGTAATGAACCGTGTGGACAATGTGCTTTCAAGAAAGCTATCGAACAGGGCAAAATTATCCGGCATACCATCAGAGTAGACGATGTAGATTTTGAAGTGACCGCAACACCTGTATTCGGCGATGAAAAGGAAATTGAAATTATTGGAGGATTACTTCGTTTTGAAAACATCACTGAAAAATTAAAGATGGACAAAATGCTGCAGGAAGCAAAGGAAAAAGCCGAAGAATCCAATCGGCTCAAATCTGCCTTTCTCGCTAATATGAGCCATGAAATACGAACCCCGCTAAATGCGATTGTAGGATTCTCCGAAATGGTTTGCCAAACGGAGGAAGAGGAAGAGAGAAAAGAATTTGTAAAAATCATCTCCAGCAACAATATCTTATTATTGCAACTAATAGACGACATCCTCGATCTTTCTAAAATTGAAGCCGGTACTATGGAATTCACATTTGCACAGACTGATATCAACGAATTGATGGAAGGTATTTGCAGACAAATGCAAGAAAAGAATTCTTCCCCAAACATTCAAATCTTATTCACAGAGAAAGCAGATCAATGCATGATGTATACCGACCGCATACGTCTATCACAGGTTATCATCAACTTTACAAATAATGCTTTGAAATTCACCCCTAAAGGTTCTATCGAAATGGGATACCGGATTGAAGAAGCCAAAGATGAAATATACTTTTATGTAAAAGATACAGGTATCGGAATTCCTGCTGACAAGATAGATAAAGTGTTTGAACGCTTCGTCAAACTGAACTCCTTTATTAAAGGGACAGGACTCGGACTAGCCATCTGCCGTGTCATAGTAGAAAGACTGGGCGGGGTTATCGGAGTGGAATCTAAAGAAGGAGAAGGCTCTCGCTTCTGGTTCAGAATTCCAAGGTCAGAGAAAATTGAGAAATAATAAAAAGAAAAGAGGATATTGTGAAAAGTATGTTCCAATATCCTCTTTATCCTATATTTTTAATGTAAGAGTATACTTAAAGTGCAGTCTCTAATATCCTGCGGGCAACAGCACCCGTTACATTTCCATTCTCTCCATATTTAGCACCACGTTCATTGAATCGGCGTTCGATTTCCAGAATAGTATCCTGTCCGATGTTCTCTTCATGCAAACGTGTAGTCAGCCCAAGCGAACGAAAGAACTCTTCGGTATGACAAATCGCTTCATCAATCCGTTCTTCTCGCGTACCGGAAGTAATTCCCCAGACTCTTTCACCATACTGCAAAAGTTTATCTCCTTTTTCTTCATGAAGCACCTGTAAAGTGGCAGGAAGAACAATGGCTAACGTATGACCATGTGTCAATCCGTGCAAAGCAGTAATTTCATGACCAATCATGTGAGTTGCCCAGTCTTGCGACACTCCCATAGCAATAAATCCATTCAATGCCATTGTAGCCGAAAGCATAAAATCAGCCATCAGTTGATAATCATGCTGGTTTTCACGGATTTTCGGAGCTATTTCTACCAAAGTTTGTAAAATGCCTTCCGCCCAACGATCCATAATGCGGCTCTGCCCGGGAGTAGTCATATATTGCTCCATCACATGAACAAAGGTATCAGCCAAACCACAGGCCACCTGATGAGGAGGCAAGGTAAAAGTTACTTCCGGGTCAAGAATAGAGAAGATTGGATAGTTAGCATAAAAAGGATATTTCTCTTTTGTTTCACGACGGGAAATAACTGCCCCGTTATTCATCTCCGAACCGGTAGCGGGCAAAGTCAATACAGTGGCAAGAGGTACAGTATGAGTGACTGGACGTCCGGCAAGTACTAAATCCCAGGCATCACCATCATACAGGATTCCTGCGGAAATCAATTTCGTACCGTCAATAACGGAACCACCACCAACAGCCAGCAGATAATCTACTTTCTCTTCTTTTCCCAAAGCAATAGCTTTACGGAGAGTTTCAATGGCAGGATTGGGTTCGATTCCCCAGAATTCTACTGTAAAATGATTCTTCAATGCTTCCTTTACCTGATCGTACACTCCGTTTTTCTTCACGCTTCCACCGCCAAAAGTAATCATAATACGCTTGTCGGACGGTATTTCTTTAGCCAACCGAGCAATCATCCCTTTTCCCATTATCAGTTTCACGGGATTTTGAAAAATAAAATTTTCCATATCTTAGTCTATTGTTATTATTTTGGTTATTAGTCACTATCCTTGCAAAGATATATGATTTATCCGAACCCTGTCAGAATCAAGCGAAGAATTGTTGTGCCACGGAAGGAACCATAGCCGACAACCAGGGTTTCATATCCTCTGCTACCAATAACCAATACAATAATAATATAATGAAAATGGCAATAGCGATACCTACTAAAACTTTTCTCTGTTTCATAATTGTTTTTGTTTAAATATTCAATATTTATAAGAACAGTTCAGGTTGAAAATTGTTCTATATCAGAAAAATGAAGGCAAAAGAGAAAAAAAGTCATTTTTTGTTTGCTGTTTCAAACAAAGTGTCTATATTTGCCCTCATAAAATTACAAAAGACAATGAGAACAATGTTAGTAAATACATATTGGTGGTGGCACCCGTTACAACTCCGACAGTCGTAAGGGAGCAGTGCTCGTATGTATATACCTCATTAAAGATATAACAGATTTGAAAGAGCCCTGTCGCAACTTGCGGCAGGGCTCTTTTTATTTGCCCATTTTCGAACAGATTTAGATAATAACATAAAAAATAGATAGGATTATGAAAAGTTTTTTAGTTGACCAGGATGGCTATTACGGAGAATTCGGTGGTGCTTATGTACCGGAAATCCTCCACAAATGTGTTGAGGAACTGACGAACAAGTACCTCGAAGTGATTGAAAGCGAAGAATTTAAAAAGGAATTTGAGCAGTTATTACGCGACTACGTAGGACGTCCTTCCCCACTCTATCTGGCAAAACGCCTTTCCGAAAAGTATGGTTGCAAGTTGTATCTGAAACGGGAAGACCTGAATCATACCGGTGCACACAAAATCAACAACACCATCGGACAAATCTTGCTGGCACGCCGCATGGGAAAGAAACGCATCATCGCCGAAACCGGAGCCGGACAACATGGAGTAGCAACAGCTACCGTATGTGCGTTGATGGATATGGAATGTATCGTTTATATGGGAAAGACGGATGTAGAACGCCAACATATCAATGTGGAGAAAATGAAAATGCTGGGAGCTACCGTTATTCCCGTTACTTCCGGAAACATGACCTTGAAAGACGCAACCAACGAAGCGATCCGCGACTGGTGTTGCCATCCTGCCGACACTTATTATATTATCGGCTCTACCGTAGGCCCTCATCCTTATCCTGATATGGTGGCACGCCTGCAATCTGTTATCAGCGAAGAAATAAAAAAACAACTGCAAGAAAAAGAAGGACGTGACTATCCGGATTATCTGATAGCCTGCGTTGGAGGAGGAAGTAATGCTGCCGGAACGATTTATCATTATATCAATGATGAACGGGTAGGCATCATTCTGGCGGAAGCCGGAGGTAAAGGAATAGAAACCGGAATGACCGCCGCCACCATCCAACTCGGTAAAATGGGAATTATCCACGGAGCGCGTACTTACGTCATCCAAAACGAAGACGGACAGATTGAAGAGCCTTACTCGATTTCCGCCGGACTGGATTATCCGGGCATTGGTCCGATACACGCCAATCTTGCCGCACAAAGACGTGCCAACGTTTTGGCAATCAATGACGACGAAGCAATAGAAGCCGCTTACGAACTGACTAAACTCGAAGGTATTATCCCTGCACTGGAATCCGCCCATGCATTAGGAGCTTTGAGAAAATTGAAGTTCAAACCGGAAGATATCGTTGTATTGACTGTTTCAGGACGAGGAGACAAAGATATTGAAACCTATTTATCGTTTAATGAACAGCAATAAGTAATTAGTAAACCATCATTCGTAATCAATAATCAAGCAATTATAGAAATGAAAACATTTAATTATACAACTCATAGCAAACAAGTGCTCGGAGATATGCATACTCCTGTCAGCATTTACCTGAAAGTGCGCGACATGTATCCGCAATCTGCATTAATGGAAAGTTCCGACTATCATGCCGGAGAAAATTCCTTGTCATTTATAGCCCTCTGTCCCCTGGCAAGTATCGGTATAAACGGCGGCATTGTCACTTCCAACTATCCCGATAACAGCCGCACGGAAGAACCCCTGACAAAAACCTTCCATGTAGAAAAGGCCATGAACCGGTTTATCAATCAATTCCAGGTGACCGGGGATAATAAGAATGTATGTGGACTTTACGGATACACGACGTTCAACGCTGTGAAATACTTCGAGCACATCCCGGTGAAAGAAAGTCACGATGAGCAAAATGACGCTCCGGATTTGCTATACATATTATATAAGTATGTCATTGTTTTCAATCATTTCAAAAATGAATTGACACTCGTTGAAATGTTGTCCGAAGGAGAAGAAAGCGGCTTACCGGAACTGGAAGCAGCCATCGAAAACCGGAATTATGCTTCTTACAACTTCTCTGTAACAGGTCCCGTTACTAGCCCTATCACCGACGAGGAGCATAAAGCCAATGTCCGGAAAGGAATCGCGCACTGTATGCGTGGAGATGTTTTCCAAATCGTACTTTCCAGAAGATTTATCCAACCTTATGCCGGAGATGATTTCAAAGTGTACCGCGCACTCCGCAGCATCAATCCTTCTCCTTATCTTTTCTACTTCGATTTCGGAGGATACCGCATCTTCGGTTCTTCACCGGAAACACATTGCAAAATCGAAGATGGTCGTGCTTACATCGATCCGATTGCCGGAACTACCCGCCGTACCGGAGATGTAGTAAAAGACCGGGAACTGACAGAAGCTTTATTGGCTGACCCTAAAGAAAATGCAGAGCATGTCATGCTGGTTGATCTTGCCAGAAACGACCTTTCCCGTAATTGTCATGATGTACGCGTACTATTCTATAAGGAACCACAATATTATAGTCATGTCATTCACCTGGTAAGCCGTGTCAGCGGTATGTTGAATGAGGGCGCAGATAAAATAAAAACGTTTATTGATACGTTTCCTGCCGGCACATTAAGCGGTGCTCCCAAAGTACGCGCTATGCAGTTAATCAGCGAAATCGAACCACATAATCGTGGAGCCTATGGTGGCTGTATCGGTTTTATCGGATTGAACGGCGAATTAAATCAGGCTATCACTATCCGTACTTTTGTAAGCCGCAACAATGAACTCTGGTTCCAAGCCGGAGGAGGTATTGTAGCACGCAGTCAGGATGAATATGAACTGCAAGAGGTGAACAACAAACTGGGAGCACTGAAAAAGGCGATTGATTTAGCTGTCAAATTAAAAAATTGAAAGCAGAGATAGTATTTGAACAACCATTTTACAATGACAATAAAAATGAAAATATTACTTTTAGATAACTACGACTCTTTCACTTATAACCTACTGCACGCAGTGAAAGAATTAGGGGCTACAGATGTAGAAGTAGTCCGCAACGACCAGATAGAGCTTGATGAAGTAGACCGATTTGATAAAATCATCCTGTCTCCCGGACCGGGCATACCCGAAGAGGCCGGACTGCTATTACCTATTATTAAAAGATATGCTCCGACCAAAAGCATTCTGGGTGTCTGCCTCGGTCATCAAGCCATCGGCGAAGCTTTCGGAGCACGTCTGGAAAATCTCAAAGAAGTATATCATGGGGTACAGACTCCGATTACCATCCTTCACCAGGATTTGCTTTTTGAAGGGTTGGGAAAAGAAATCCCTGTTGGAAGATACCATTCCTGGGTAGTCAGCCGGGAAGGTTTTCCCGATTGCCTGGAAATAACGGCAGAAAGTCAGGAAGGACAAATCATGGCAATCCGCCATAAGACCTACAATGTACATGGTATTCAGTTCCATCCCGAATCAGTATTAACTCCGCAAGGAAAAGAAATTATTAAAAACTTCTTAAACGATTAAACTTATGAAACAGATTCTATACAAACTTTTCGAACATCAATATCTGGGACGCGATGAGGCTCGCACCATTTTACAGAACATCGCACAAGGAAAATATAATGATGTACAGGTAGCCTCTTTAATTACCGTCTTTCTGATGCGTAATATCTCTGTGGAAGAATTATGCGGTTTCCGCGATGCATTGCTTGAAATGCGTATTCCGGTTGATTTAAGTGAATTTGCTCCGATAGATATCGTAGGAACCGGAGGTGATGGAAAAAATACATTTAATATTTCTACAGCTTCCTGTTTTACTGTTGCCGGAGCCGGTTTCCCCGTTGTGAAACATGGTAATTACGGAGCAACATCAGTCAGCGGTGCCAGTAATGTAATGGAGCAACACGGTGTAAAGTTCACCAGTGACGTCGATCAACTGCGCCGTAGCATGGAGAAATGTAATCTTGCCTATCTGCATGCTCCTTTATTCAATCCGGCATTAAAGGCAGTTGCTCCGGTTCGTAAAGGATTGGCAGTGCGCACTTTCTTTAATATGCTCGGTCCGTTGGTTAATCCGGTATTACCGGCCTATCAGCTTTTAGGAGTTTACAACCTCCCGTTACTTCGCCTCTATACCTATACTTATCAGGAAAGCAAGACGAAATTTGCCGTTGTTCATAGTCTCGACGGATATGACGAAATCTCTCTGACAAATGAGTTTAAAGTGGCGACCAGCGATCATGAAAAGATTTACGCTCCCGAGAGTCTCGGATTCTCCCGCTATAAGGAAACTGATCTGGATGGTGGACAAACACCGGAAGATGCAGCTAAGATTTTCGACCAGATCATGAATAACACGGCTACGGAAGCTCAAAAAAATGTAGTGGTAGTCAATTCAGCTTTCGCCATCCATGTGATTTGTCCGGAGAAGACTATTGAAGAATGTATTGCTCTCTCCAAAGAGTCATTGGAAAGTGGACACGCATTAGCTACCCTAAAAAAATTCATTGAATTGAACAGTTAATGTTTTATTTTTGCAAATCCATCATTTACAATTAATAATCCCACATCAATGAAAGATATATTATCAGAGATTATAGCAAACAAACGATTTGAAGTTGACCTGCAAAAGCAGGCTATCTCCATCGAGCAATTACAGGAAGGTATCAGCGAAGTTCCGACCTCTCGTTCTATGAAGCAGGCATTAGCCTCGTCTGCATCGGGTATTATCGCTGAATTCAAGCGTCGGTCTCCATCCAAAGGATGGATAAAGGAAGAAGCATGCCCGGAAGAAATTGTTCCCTCCTATGCAGCAGCAGGAGCTTCTGCCCTTTCCATCCTCACCGACGAGAAATTTTTCGGAGGAAGCCTGAAGGACATCCGCACTGCACGTCCTTTGGTAGAGATCCCCATTCTTAGGAAGGACTTCATCATTGACGAATACCAGCTTTATCAAGCCAAAATTATCGGTGCCGATGCCGTACTTCTTATCGCAGCCGCATTAGAACCGGAGAAATGTAATGAACTTGCAGAAAAAGCTCATGAACTAGGTCTGGAAGTTCTTCTGGAGATTCATAGCTCCGAGGAATCAATATACATCGACAAGAAAATAGATATGGTAGGAATCAACAATCGTAATCTGGGTACTTTCTTCACTGATGTAGAAAACTCTTTCCGCTTGGCCGGACAGCTTCCCCAAGATGCTGTATTGGTATCCGAAAGCGGCATCTCCGATCCGGAAATAGTAAACCGACTTCGGGCAGCCGGATTCCGTGGATTCCTGATCGGTGAAACATTTATGAAAACACAGCAACCGGGAGAAACTTTACAGAATTTCCTGCAAGCAATCCAATAAACTAATTATTCAAAACGGACAGCCCTATGATTAACGGAAAAATTATCAAAGTATGCGGTATGCGTGAAGCTGAAAACATACAGGACGTAGAGTCTATCGAAGGCATAGATATGCTGGGATTCATCTTCTATCCTAAATCTCCCCGATATGTCTACGAGCTTCCGGCTTACTTGCCCATTCATGCCCGGCGTGTCGGAGTTTTCGTCAACGAAGACAAGCAGACAATCAGCATGTATGCTGATCGTTTCGGACTGAATTATGTACAGCTCCACGGAAATGAATCACCGGAATACTGCCGGTCCTTACATTCCACTGGATTGAAAATCATCAAGGCCTTTTCAGTAGACCGTCCCAAAGATTTGAGAAAGGTATATGACTACGAAAAAGTCTGTGATCTTTTTCTGTTCGATACCAAATGCGAACAATATGGTGGTTCGGGAAATCAATTCGACTGGAGCATCCTGGATATGTACAATGGACATGTACCCTTCCTATTGAGCGGAGGCATTAACTCATACAGTGCCAATGCCCTGAAAGAGTTTAAACATCCCCGGCTTGCCGGATACGATCTCAACAGCCGTTTTGAATTGAAACCGGGAGAAAAGGATCCGGAGCGTATCCGGACATTTTTAAACGAATTAAAATCATAATCTAAAAATTCCAACGTCATGAATAGAATTAATCAACTTTTCAATAGCAACAAGAAAGACATACTTTCTATTTATTTTTGTGCCGGTACTCCTACTTTGGATGGTACCGCTGATGTAATCCGCACGCTCGAAAAGCACGGAGTGAGTATGATTGAAGTCGGCATTCCTTTCAGTGATCCGATGGCAGATGGCATTGTTATTCAGAATGCCGCTACGCAGGCATTGCGCAATGGTATGTCTCTAAAACTTCTTTTTGAACAATTACGGGATATTCGCAAGGACGTAAAAATCCCACTTGTGCTTATGGGATATTTAAACCCAATCATGCAATTCGGATTTGAGAATTTCTGCCGTAAATGTGTGGAATGTGGTATCGACGGCGTCATTATTCCTGATCTCCCTTTCCGTGATTACCAAGAACATTATCGTATCATTGCCGAACGCTATAACATCAGAGTGATTATGCTCATCACACCGGAAACCAGCGAAGAACGGGTACGCGAGATAGATACACATACCGACGGATTTATTTATATGGTTTCATCAGCAGCAACCACCGGAGCGCAACAAGATTTCAACGAACAAAAACGGGCTTACTTCAAAAAGATTGAAGGTATGCATCTGAACAATCCGTTGATGGTGGGATTTGGTATCTCCAATAAAGCAACATTCCAAGCAGCTTGCGAACACGCTTCCGGAGCTATCATCGGCAGTAAGTTCGTCACTCTGCTCGAAGAAGAAAAAGACCCGGAAAAGGCGATTACCAGACTGAAAGAAGCCCTGAAGTAAGAGCCTCGGATGAAAATCTCCGCAGGCCGCAGGGCTATTTCCGCAAACCGTGGGGCTATTTCTGCAAGCCGTGGGGAGGCTGTACTTCACCCGTGGGACGAGCAGAGACAAGCCGTGAGCTGAACAAAAACAAGACGTGGACTGAACAGGATCGAGGCGTGGGCTGACAATCTCGTTGCCCCTGTCATTCACCGAATCCGAAGTCCGAACAACAACAGCAGCAGTCTTCCTTTCCTCGCCAATATTGCTGCTGTTGTTTACAACAGTAGTAATATTTCTCTTCTACTCTACTCTCTTGGGTTTCATTCGGTTTTTGCCCTTTATCCATCGGCGTTTCAGAGTTTTTTTCCACTGCACTTTTTTCCACTGGTTTTTGTATACTATTAACCACTGATTTGCTGTAGTCATTCTTTGCACACAGATACAGCAACAACACATAAATCCCTACAAGTTGCACTCCCCCTATCTGATACATCATGACGCTCAAATTGTCGCCTGCCCAAAAACAGATTTCTAACGGAAAATACCGGTCATTTTTCATTTTCTCTTTCGTTTTTTATTTAAAGCCGGACACTTCGTCCAACCTGCCCCAAAGATGGGGACATTTTTTCATACTACATATCGCAAAAATGCAACATAGATATTTTTTATAGTCTTGTCCTTCCAACTTTATATAATTCGTCGTTTAGCACTCATTATTCGCATTTAATCCGTATCTTTGCCAATGTTTTAACAGTAATTCAACAATTATGAGAGCAGAAACTCCTTCCGTTTTGTTAATTTACACGGGTGGGACTATCGGAATGATAGAGAATCCGGAAACAGGTGCCTTAGAAAATTTCAACTTCGATCATTTGCTTAAGCACGTCCCCGAACTGAAAAGATTCAACTACCGCATTTCCTCCTACCAATTCGATCCCCCTCTCGACTCTTCGGACATGGAACCTGCTTACTGGGCAAAACTGGTAAAGATCATCAATTACAATTATGATTATTTCGATGGTTTCGTCATCCTTCACGGAACAGACACAATGGCTTACACTGCCTCTGCACTAAGTTTCATGCTCGAAAATCTAAGCAAACCTGTCATCCTCACAGGTTCCCAGCTCCCGATCGGGACTTTGCGCACAGACGGAAAGGAAAACCTCATCACAGCCATCGAAATTGCAGCAGCTAAAAATCCGGATGGTACAGCCATTGTTCCGGAGGTTTGTATTTTCTTTGAGAATCATTTGATGCGTGGCAACCGTACCACCAAAATCAATGCGGAGAATTTCAATGCTTTCCGCTCTTTCAATTATCCGCCATTGGCACGGGTAGGTATCCACATTAAATATGAGCCTAATCTCATTCGAAAACCAGACCCGACAAAACCGTTAAAGCCGCATTACCTGTTTGACACCAATGTAGTTATTCTAACGCTTTTTCCGGGCATTCAAGAGAGTATCGTGACTTCTCTGCTTCATGTTCCGGGATTGAAAGCGGTTGTCATGAAAACCTTCGGTTCGGGAAATGCTCCGCAAAAAGAATGGTTCATCCGCCAACTAAAGGAAGCTACCGATCGTGGAATTATCATTGTCAACATTACACAATGTGCCTCCGGAGCAGTAGAAATGGGACGTTACGAAACAGGAATGCATCTTCTGGAAGCAGGTGTAATCAGTGGATATGACAGTACCCCCGAATGTGCCATAACAAAGCTCATGTTTTTATTGGGACATGGATTACCCAACAAGGATATCCGATATAAAATGAACTCCTGCTTAATAGGAGAAATCACCAAGTCTTAAGTTAAATCCATCTATTGTAACCCCCTGATTTTCATTTTAAACAGTTGTATAAAAGTGAAAATCAGGGGATTTCTCTTCATCATCATCAAGACCGAATCAAACCTAAAAGAGCCAAAGAAGAACCAAAACGGAAGTATAGTTGTTTTCACTCCATAAAATAACAGAAAAAACATTTCCAATAAAAGATATGCAGTTATTTTTGTGATGGATTTGGTTACAAACAATCAAGCAATAATACATTATGATGAAGAAAACAATTCAATTTGTACCCATCATTGCAATAGCGATGGCAGGTACTATGTCTAGTTGTGTTGACTCTGGAAAGGATCTCTATGATCCGTCTTACGAAACACCTAACCCGATGGGAGATGGCTTTGCTGCTCCCGATGATATCGATTGGAACATGATAACCACTAAAAATGTCTCGGTCGAAGTGAAAGATGAAGAAGGAGGACTATTTGCTTATTTAGTTGAAATATATGCAGAAGATCCTTTGACTAATGAAAGCGCTTCCGTGCTCGCTGCAAGGACAGCTAATAAAGAAAACAACTTTAAATTTACAACCGCTGTCAGTCTGCTGCCAACTCAAAAGGGTATTTATGTGAAGCAAACCGACCCTAGAGGACGTGAACAGGTATATCAGTTCGATGTGCCGGAAAACAGTGATAATATTACCTGTAAACTCTATTATGCAGGATCTACTGCACAAAATAGAGCGTTGATGAGTCGTGCCGCTGCTACAAGAGGCCTTTCATTTGAAAAGCCGGATTACTATTCCATACCTGCTAATGCAAAAGAAGTGACTGAAATGTCAGGAACCACTTTGCTGCGTGATGCTTCTTACAAAATCACCTCTGACTATGCCGGCACATTCAAGTTTGACGGTTATGACGGTGAAATTGCAACCAAAGTTTATGTAGATGCTAAATGGACGATTCCCGCAACATTCCAATTCCAAAACGGTATTGAAATCATTGTGATGAATAATGCTAAAATTGAAGCATCAGGAACCATGACGTTCATTAGAAACTCCATGTTGACCATTATGGAAAAGGGAGAAGTGAATGCAGAGGATATATCATTCACCAATGGAGCGCCTGCTGCATTAAGAAACTGGGGTGCACTGACTGTAGCGAACACAATGACACTACATTCCGGTGCAACACTCTACAACAAAGGAACCATAACCAGCAAGAATATCTCAATCAATTCCAATACGAAAATTGTAAATGACAATAAAATCAGTTTGGAAGGAGAATTAAATCTGCCGTCTAATTTCTCTTTGGAAAATAACGGAGAGATTTATGGAGAGAAATTAATTGCAAATTCCGACGCTGTTGCTACCAACAACAACATCATGAAGTTTACAACCATCAGTCTCACCAATACGACTGTCAACAACGCTTGTAGCATGGAAGCAACGACTTCTTTCTATGCCAACGGAGCGACGTTTAACTTTACTCAAGGATATTTGAAAGCTCCTAAAATGGAGTTTGTTAATGGAACAGTAAATTTAAGTGATGGTTCTATGCTGGATGCTACGACAAGTATCAGCATACCTCCCGGTTATGCCAAGTTTTATGGAAAAGGCGAAAATACTTCTATGATAAAATCACCGGTTATCACCGGACAAGGTTTCACATATGATGGAAATTTGGTTATTGAATGTGACAGCCACGTTGAAAAGAACCAATGGTGGGAAAACTTCCATGTACTGAATGGCGCATACTTCACCAAAATGGGAGACTCTAAAGTCATCATCGATGTTTGTACAGGAATTAAAAATGGTGGAAATGAAGGAGGAGATCCTGAAGATCCTAAGTTCCCGATCATCATGGATGATAATCGCAATTATGCTTATCTGTTTGAAGACCAATGTCCTTTATATGGGGATTACGATATGAACGACCTTGTTCTGATTATCAAGGAAAGAAAGATCTCCATCAATAAGAGCAATAAGGCAGAAGAGTTCACGTTAAGTCTTGATTTATCGGCTGCCGGAGCTACCAAGAGTATTGGAGCTGCTATCATGCTGGACGGTGTTCCTGCCAGTGCCATTACGCAGCCGGTGGAATTCAGTGACAACTCTCTTTTTAAAGGTTTCAATGTGAATAGTAATCTGATTGAGAACGGACAGGACTATGCGGTTATTCCATTATTTGACGATGCTCACAAAGCATTGGGAAGAGACCGTTACGAACAGATCAATACGATTGCAGGTCACTCTGCCAATACGAGTCCTAAAAATATCAGTTTCACTATAAAGTTCAGCAATCCTATCTCTGTGGATGAGCTTAATATCAATAAACTGAATGTTTTCATTTTCGTAGAAGGAAACAGAAACCAGCGTAAGGAGATTCATATTGTCGGTTATCAACCAACTAAGTTGGCAAATACCGACTTGTTCGGAGGCAACAACGACGATAGTTCTACTTCCCGCAAGAGATATTACATCAGCAAAGATAACCTGGCATGGGGAATCATGGTTCCGACAGACTTCAAATGGCCTTTGGAATATGTGAATATCAAATCAGCTTACTCGTTATTCGAAAGTTGGGTGACCAGTGGCGGTACTAAGAATGAAGAATGGTGGAAAACTTTTGATTCATCAAGAGTATATAAATAAGCCTAACAATTAATCTTTAACACGGATTCCAGTTTTTATGGAATCCGTGTTTTTTCATTAAGATGCTGTAAGTTGCAATTAATAGAAAAAAAAGATATATCACGAATTTTACTCTCCTGATTGGGGATTATTCTAAAATAATATCTATATTTGCAGTGTATCACAAATATTATGTGACAACAATCTTAATCTATAAATCAAATAACAAAGCAAGCGATAGAAAGGTCTATTCGTATGAAGAAAAAAATATTACTAGTCGACGATAAATCGACAATCGGAAAAGTGGCCGGTGTGTATCTAGGAAAAGAGTATGATTTTACCTATTTGGAAGATCCCATCAAAGCAATAGAATGGCTTAATGAAGGCAATGTACCTGACCTCATTATTTCAGACATTCGTATGCCTCTCATGATGGGGGATGAATTCTTAAGATACATGAAGAACAATGAATTATTCAAGTCAATTCCTATCGTTATGTTATCCAGTGAGGAAAGTACAACGGAAAGAATCAGACTATTGGAAGAGGGAGCAGAAGACTATATCCTGAAACCATTCAACCCTTTGGAACTCAAAATCCGAATCAAAAAGATTATTGACTAATACCGGGTCTTCTACACATGCAATATTTTGTTTATATAGGCAGAGATAGCAAAACAATAGAACTACTCTCCCGACTAAGTATTGGGGTATTCTATGCTGCACCCAATTGTAGCAAAGCTGTCAAAGTATTGGAGAAAATACGCGAAAAATATGACGCAGCTCTATTTTTCGAACAAGTGAACATATCCAAAGATATTGCAGATATCCAATACATGCGTAAAAAGTATCCGGGGCTTTATATGGTACTCGTTATCGACTCCTTATCTAAGGAAGAAGCATCCGAATATCTTAAAGCCGGTATCAACAATACGATAAAATATGAAACAAGCCAGGAGGCTTTAAAAGATTTATCAACTTTCCTTAAACGAAGAAAAGATCAGAAAATAAAGGCACTTCAACTTAAAGCACAAAATATAAATGCTTTCCGCCTGCCTTTATGGAAAAGAACTTTTGATATTTTCTTTTCAGGAATGGCGATATTATGTCTTTCTCCTCTCTTAATATTTACTGCACTAGCTATCCGGATAGAAAGTAAGGGTCCTATTATCTACAAATCCAAGCGCGTAGGGAGTAATTATCAGATATTCGACTTCCTCAAATTCCGTTCGATGTATACTGATGCAGACAAGCATTTAAAGGATTTCAATGCCCTTAACCAATATCAGCAGGAAGATGAGGATATTTGGGGAGAAGAACCGGAAGCGGAAGTGAATGAAGAAATCGATGAAGAAGAAATCCTCTTGATATCTGACGATTTCGTAATCTCCGAAGAAGACTACATAAACAAGAAGTCCAAGGAAAAAAGCAATGCTTTCGTTAAGCTGGAAAATGACCCTCGAATAACTAAGATTGGACGTATTATACGTAAATATAGTATTGACGAGTTACCCCAGCTTATTAATATTTTAAAAGGGGATATGTCAATAGTAGGCAACCGCCCTCTCCCACTCTATGAAGCCGAGTTGCTGACAAGCGATGAACACATCGACCGTTTCATGGGTCCGGCCGGATTGACCGGTTTATGGCAGGTAGAGAAAAGAGGCGAAGCCGGTAAACTTTCTGCTGAAGAACGCAAGCAATTGGATATCACCTATGCAAAGACATTCTCTTTCTGGTTGGATATAAAGATTATTCTGAAAACAGTTACTGCATTCATTCAAAAAGAGAACGTATAATCTCCTTCCAGATGATAGACTCTTATATCTACATAATAGATGATCTGGTATTCTTCTGTACAGGGCTTTTGCTCCTATACCTCTTTGTGATGGCCATAGCCTCACATTTCAAACATATCACCTACCCGAAGGCTCAAAAGGAATATGGTTGTGCCATTCTCGTTCCGGAGGGAAGTATTCTTCCGGATGTGTATAAAGAAGAAGAGTACGAGTTTATCACATACAGCGATCTATATCAGGCAATCAACAGTTTAGATCAGGAACGATATGATCTGGTTCTCTTCCTGTCCAATACAGCATGCGCTTTATCTCCGCAATTCCTGAATAAGATATATAATGCCTATGATGCCGGTGTACAAGCCATCCAACTACATACGATAGTAGAAAACCGCAAAGGCATCCGTAATCGCTTCCGGGCTATACGTGAGGAAATAAAAAACAGCCTCTGTAGAGCCGGCAATACACAATTCGGACTGTCATCCAATTTATTGGGGACTAATATGGCAATCGACCTAAAATGGCTGCAAAAGAACATGAAAAGTTCTAAGACTAATATCGAACGAAAATTATTCCGACAGAATATATACATTGACTACTTGCCGGATGTGATTGTTTATTGCCAGTCCGCACCCGCCTGTCCTTACCGTAAACGTATCCGGAAAACAACTTCCTACTTACTCCCTTCCATATTTGAAGGAAACTGGAGTTTCTGCAACCGGATCGTACAACAATTAACGCCTTCTCCACTTAAATTATGTATCTTCGTAAGTATTTGGACTTCGTTGATTACCGTATATAATTGGACCTTATCATTCGGATGGTGGATTGCACTTTTCGGTCTATTAATCACTTATAGCCTGGCAATTCCTGATTATCTGGTAGAGGACAAAAAGAAGAAAAAACATTCAATATGGAGAAGAAAACACTTAAACAGCGAATTAAAGAAAACCCCGGCTTAAAACAGGCTGTACATCGTTTTATCATGCACCCCGTTAAAACTCGCCCTAATTGGTGGATACGGCTCTTCGATTTCATATACCTGAAACGCGGAAAGGGTTCTGTCATCTATCGGAGTGTACGCAAAGACCTCCCTCCTTTCAACCGATTCTCTTTGGGTAAATATTCTGTTGTCGAAGACTTCTCTTGTCTGAATAATGCAGTTGGCGACTTGACAATCGGAGATTATACACGCATCGGATTGAGAAACACAATCATAGGTCCGGTTAATATTGGCAATCATGTCAACCTGGCACAGAATGTAACGGTCACAGGACTCAACCATAATTATCAGGATGCAGAAAAGATGATTGACGAACAAGGTGTCAGCACACTGCCTGTTGTCATCGAAGATGATGTATGGGTAGGTGCCAATTCGGTCATTCTACCGGGAGTAACTTTAGGGAAACATTGCGTAGTGGCCGCCGGAAGTGTAGTCAGTCATTCCGTCCCACCCTATTCAATATGTGCCGGATGCCCTGCAAGAATCATAAAAACATACGATTTCGAGACTAAAGAGTGGAAAAAAGTAGAGAAAACACCTGCTACTAACCATAAATAGTGAGAATAGCTACAGAATATACCTCATAAAGGTGATTGTGACACATTCTGAAACGCATTATCTTTGCAGTATCAGAATTGAATTAATTAGTCATAATTTTATTACGTAGCCACATTTAAGTAAAAAATGAAATAGAGTCCCGCCGAAGCGATTTCGTCGGGATTTTGTTTTTTATTACCTTAATCCAATCCACAGACTTAAATCCCATATAAATAAAAAACGAGCTAATTCTTTTTATAGAACCACTCGCCACTGCATCAGAAAAGCCTAAAGGCTTTTCCATAGTACCTCAAATTTCCTGAAAACTAATCTTCTTTTTACCTAAAAACGTCTTACCTATTGTTATCCTTTTACCTTCTACTAAAAACTTATCCTATTGAACTAAACTAAAAAACTTTTAATACCTTAAACTGTCTAATCTAATACCTTATTTAATATTTTCTTTTACCTTATAAACTAACAGCAATTTCTCAACTGCTTTGCAAAGGTACGAATATTTTTCGTGTACGCAAACGGTTTTATATTTTATAACACTTCCGCAGGCTATAAATCTTTCACATCGCTCAATGCAACCAGCTTATTTACAATAGCATAGATAGTCAAACCGGCAGCACTATGTATTTGCAATTTTTTGCTAATATTTCTTCGGTGTGTAATCACCGTATGAATCGACAAAAAAAGCTTTTCCGCTATTTCCTTATTTGTCATTCCCTTCACCACACAGATGACGATTTCTTTTTCCCGCTGGCTAAGCGTATCCTGATTATCCATCTCTTCTTCTTCGGAAACCACATTCAATAAACCTGCAATTTTCTTAGAAAGAGTTTCCAAATCATCGAATATCGAAATAGACTCATCATACTTACCCAATAATGAAGCATCTACGAAAGAAGTAACCAACGCTATTAAACGTATTCTTTTACCGGATATTTCTTCTCGAAACTTAGCTACATCAAAGTAATCACCAAAAGTAGGATTGACAATCAACATTTCGGGACATTGCGTTCGGACGCAATCGTGCAAAGCTTCAACAGACAGTAATTCTATTGGTTGTACTTTTACGTTAGAAAGACGCTTCAATGCAGCAGTCAACCCACCACGAATAATTACAGAGGTCTCTGCAATAGCTATTCGAACTACTTCGTTATTTTTCATTTTCCCTAATCCTCCTTTCCAAATTCAGAATAGCAGGAACAAAAATATAGTCCTCAACCTTGCAATGAGATTCCAGTCCGGCTTCGCAAGCATATATGTCGAAAAGAGCCGCGTTCAGAAGATTTTCATTTGCTTTGGCAGGGCAATATTTAATAATGATATTTTTCAGTTCTGTCAATTTCTCCCCTACCTGATCGTGATGCTTGGAAAATGTACTGATCTGATAGTTTTTGGGAGCAACTCCTTTAATCAATGAATCGACATACTTAAATACGGTTTTCTCTTCATAATCCATGTGCTTACGCACCTCTCGTGTATATTCATCGAAAAACTTAAGGATGAGAAAAGCAACATCGTCTTGCGAACAGTCGATTGCCTCGATCAATTTACGACGAATAGCGGGAAGAGAAAAATCCAGAAAATAAATATGTGCCTGCCGCAGATAATCAATCAATGCAGGTATGGAAATATCATCTTTATCTCCATCGAGCCGGGAAAAGCCTTCAGCCATAAAGTTGACTACAATCAGAAAGGTCCGGCAGTCTACTCCATTCAGTTCACACACCTCCTTGACTGTCTTGTCACCGAACCCCAACGAAAGCCCAAAACGACTCATCACTTGCAACAAAGAATAATTATCGCTGATGAGATCGATCATCTTATCAGTTGGCTTATATTTTTGTAAATTATCCATCATACCTATTTATATTAGAGACTGCAAAGGAACGGAATATTTTGCTGAAATGCAATCATCATTTATAGGTATTTTAATTCGCCGGAAATAGCCAAATACTAATTATATGCTACTATTTTGTAGCGTAACTTTAGGCAAGCTAGTCTTTTTTTAGTAATTTTGTCGCTATCAATTTGTAATTAGTAACTCGTAATTTGTAATTAATAAAATGGCAAACGAACTCGAACTGAAATACGGCTGCAACCCTAATCAAAAGCCTGCCCGTATCTTCATGAAAGAAGGCGAACTCCCCATCGAAGTATTGAATGGACGTCCCGGTTATATCAATCTATTGGATGCATTCAACAGTTGGCAACTAGTGAAAGAACTGAAAGAAGCTACCGGACTGCCGGCTGCCGCTTCTTTTAAACATGTCAGCCCTGCAGGTGCTGCTGTTGCGGTAGAAATGAGCGACACACTGAAGAAGATTTATTTTGTTGATGACATGAAACTATCTCCATTGGCTACAGCATACGCCCGTGCACGTGGAGCAGACCGTATGTCGTCTTACGGAGACTTTATCGCATTATCCGACACTTGTGACGAAGAAACAGCACGCATCATCAACCGTGAAGTATCCGACGGCGTCATTGCTCCTGACTATACTCCCGAAGCACTGGAGATTCTAAAGAATAAAAGAAAAGGAACCTATAATGTAATAAAGATAGATCCTGCATACCGCCCGGCTCCTATCGAACATAAAGATGTATTCGGAGTAACTTTCGAACAAGGAAGAAACGAATTGAAGATCGATGAAAGTCTTTTGAAAGAGATGCCTACGCAGAACAAGGAAATCCCGGCTGATGCAAAACGCGACTTAATCATTGCCTTAATCACTTTAAAATATACACAATCCAATTCTGTATGTTATGCCAAAGACGGACAGGCAATCGGTATTGGCGCAGGCCAACAGTCACGTATTCACTGTACGCGCCTGGCAGGAAATAAAGCAGATATCTGGTATTTACGCCAACACCCGAAAGTGATGAACTTGCCGTGGATTGAAAAAATCCGTCGTGCAGACCGTGATAACACGATTGACGTTTACATTTCGGAAGATTATGACGACGTACTGGCAGACGGCATCTGGCAACAGTTCTTCACTGAAAAGCCGGAAATACTGACACGCGAAGAAAAACGGGCATGGTTGGATACGATGACAGGCGTAGCTTTAGGATCGGATGCATTCTTCCCATTCGGAGATAATATAGAACGCGCACACAAGAGTGGCGTCAGCTATATTGCACAACCGGGCGGGTCAGTACGTGACGATCATGTGATTGGAACTTGCGACAAATACAATATGGCAATGGCATTTACAGGCATCCGCTTGTTCCACCATTAAAAATATCGACAGTTTTTATTCCATACATCCCCATTTATAATGAGAAGGAGACAAATCTTCCATTATAAATGGGGATTTCCTATTTCTTTAAGACCCTCTATCTTTGCAGCGTTACATTTAAAAACGAATCAAAGATGAATAAAATTGGTGTATTTTATGGTTCCACAACAGGAACAACAGAAGACCTTGCCCGTCGAATTGCAGAGAAATTAGATGTACCATCGGCAGATGTATTTGATGTATCCAAGCTAACAGAGGCATTAGTCAATGAATATGACGTATTGGTGCTCGGCTCTTCCACATGGGGAGCAGGCGAACTTCAAGACGACTGGTACGATGGAGTAAAAGTTTTAAAGAAGTGTGATTTATCCCACAAATCTGTAGCCTTGTTCGGTTGCGGCGACTCTGACTCGTATAGCGACACATTCTGTGACGCAATAGGTATTCTTTATGAAGATCTGAAAGATACCCACTGCAAATTCTGTGGAGCAACAGATACTGCAGGCTATACCTTCGATTCTTCCATTGCCGTCGTAGACGGTAAGTTTGTAGGTCTTCCACTTGACGAAGTCAACGAAGATAGCAAAACAGACGAACGTATCAGCGCATGGGCCGAACAAGTGAAACAAGAAATTAGCTAATTTTACCTTAACATAAAAAGAATACTTTGCATCATGGCAACTGAAAGAATCATCCCCGGCGAAATCCGAATTTTTCTTAATCATATTTATGAGTTTAAGAAAGGCGTACGCAACATGGTACTTTACACAATGAGTAAAGAGCACGAAGAATTTGCCATCCGCCGATTGAAAAATCAAAAGATCAGTTATATGATACAGGAAGTAGGTACCAATAAAATCAACCTGTTTTTTGGAAAGGCAGAATGTATGGAAGCCATGCGGCACATCATCATCCGTCCTTTAAACCAACTGACTGCTGAAGAAGATTTTATTTTAGGAGCCATGCTGGGATATGACCTTTGCCAGCAATGCAAACGATATTGCAGTAAAAAAGAAGGTATAAAGATGGCAGTTTAAGCGATAACCTTAGCATAAGTTTAGCTTTGTTTGTATGTAGTTTGTCTGAGTTGAATCGTTTCTGAAAAGGTAGTTTCCTGATGGTAGATATACTCAAGGAAACTGGTTGTAGAAGAAACGATTCGCTCAATTACAAACAAAATCGGTGACACTATGAAATAATAAAGACAACTCTACACACTAACAACAGACAAAGGTGTATATCAGTAAAAATTATCATACTGAAATACACATTTGTCTGTTTTATTTTATCTACTACTATATTTTTTTTACTCTTTAGATTAAAATTACCTACATATACTGAATTTAAGAAACAACTATGCCTAATATTAGGTATTGCCACATTTTTTAACCTAATCTAACTTTGCAGCCGATAAAATTATTAAAAAGATGAGAAAAATAACAGCAATCGTTATTCTTAGTCTCCTACCTTCTCTTACAATTCCAGCACAGGAGACAAAAGAAATTTCCAAAAGTAGTAATTCTTCTTCTACAGAAGAATATACAAAATTCCGTTTTGGAGGATACAGTGAAATGGTCGCTAATTTTAAAGATTATGGCATCAACCGTTTCTATGGAGGAAACGATGGTAATCCAAAGAAAAACAGGAATACCATTTCAATTCCCCGTTTCGTTTTAGCTTTTGATTATAAGTTCAATTCCAAATGGATACTCGGTGCAGAGATTGAGTTCGAATCTGGTGGAACAGGTACAGCTTTCGAATTAGAAAACACCGAAAACGGTGAATACGAAACAGAAGTTGAAAAAGGAGGTGAAGTAGCTATCGAACAATTTCACATCACACGTTTAATTCACCGCTCCCTCAATGTACGTGCCGGACATATTATTGTTCCGGTAGGATTGACTAACGCACACCATGAACCGATCAATTTCTTCGGAACTTCACGCCCGGAAGGTGAAACAAGCCTTTTGCCTTCTACCTGGCATGAAAATGGTCTGGAAATCTTTGGTTCTTTCGGAAAAGGGTATGCAAGCTTCGATTATCAAGCTATGGTGGTAGCAGGCCTGAATCCTAATGGATTCGATCGTAACACATGGGTAGGTAGTGGCAAACAGGGAATCTTTGAGGAAGACAACTTCACTTCTCCCGCGTATGTATTTCGTTTAGATTATAAAGGAGTTCCCGGTTTACGTGTAGGTGCATCATTTTATTATTGTGCAGATGCAGGAGCCAACTCTGATAAAGAACAGACTTATGCAAACTATGGAAAAATTCCGATAAGAATCTTCACCGCAGATGCACAGTATCGCAATAAATATGTAACGGCACGCGGTAATATCTTATATGGAAATTTAGGAAATTCATTAGGAGTAAGTCAGGCAAATGTCAAATTATCCAATAAATCGCCTTACAGCCGTCTGGCTCCGGTAGCGAAGAATGCCGTAAGTTATGCAGCAGAAGCCGGCATTAATATCCGCTCGGTCTTCGGAGGCAATAAAAAGATTCCGGTAATCTATCCATTTGCCCGCTATGAATACTACAACCCACAAGAGAAAGGGGAAAAAGGGCAAACGATGGAAAAACGTTGCCAAGTAAGTATGTGGACAGCGGGATTAAATTGGTACGCTTTGCCAAACTTAGTGATAAAAGCAGACTATGCAACCCGCCAGATTGGTACAAATAAAGTTTTTGGCGTATCAAAGTCATACAACAGTGAAAACGAATTTTCTATTGGAATTGCCTATATAGGATGGTTTATTAAGAAATAACAAATAATCAATTATTTAATTTTTATATGATGAAAACAAAATTCTTTTATGTTGCAGCCCTAATATTGGGATTAGCATTCACAACAACTTCTTGCAGCAGTGATGATGACAACCCAACAGTAGATCCTGCCAATATTGATTACACTCCTGAAAACGCATCAAGCTGGCATAACTACATGAGAAATGTAGCAGCACTTCTAAAAACAGATGCAACCAATCTCTACAACGCATGGAATTCAAGCTATAAAGGAGGTGAAAGCTATGCTTCCCTGTTCAAGGCTCATAGTGGCTCTCCTTACGCAAGCGCCTTGAGCTGTGTGGAAGAAATCGTGGATAAATGCGCGGAAATTGCCAATGAAGTCGGTACTGCCAAAATTGGTGACCCATACAACTTGTATAAAGCCGGAAATACTGAAGAAGCATTATATGCTGTGGAATCCTGGTACAGCTGGCATTCTCGTGATGACTATACCAATAACATTTATTCCATCCGGAATGCATATTACGGTTCTTTAGACGGTAATATAAATGCTAATTCTTTATCTACTGTTATCGCCGGTGCTAATTCATCATTAGATACCAAGATAAAGAATGCTATCCAAAAAGCGGCAAAAGCCATTCAGGATATTCCGCAACCTTTCCGTAATCATATTCCCAGTAACGAAACGGTAGCAGCTATGGATGCTTGTGCAGAGCTGGAAAGTATACTGAAGAATGACTTAAAATCCTATATTGCAAATAATAGCAACAATATCAATACGGACGCAGTACTTAATCCTGTAGTAACACAATATGTAGATGCAGTAGTAGTGCCTACCTACAAAAGTTTGAAAGAAAAAAATGACGCTCTCTACAATGCAGTAATAGCCCTTGCAGACAATCCGTCAAATAGTGCTTTTGAAACAGCTTGTGATGCTTGGATCACTGCCCGTGAACCATGGGAAAAGAGCGAAGCTTTCTTATTCGGTCCGGTAGACGAAATGGGACTTGATCCTAACATGGACAGCTGGCCTTTGGATCAGAATGCTATTGTACAAATACTGAATTCTCAAAGTTGGAGCGATCTCGAATGGAGTGAAGGTGATGATGAAGCTGCTGTCGAATCGGCACAAAATGTACGCGGTTTCCACACATTGGAATTCCTTCTCTACAAAAACGGTGAACCACGTAAAGTACAATAAAGCTTTATCTTAGCTAAGATATTATTGAGAAGTAAAGGTTGGAATTCAATGATCCACCTTTACTTCTTTGGTATGTTTAAAACATATTATTGAAACAAAGTCAATAAACAATGAATCACTTTCTAAAATATTCATTCTCTTTCTTTTGCCTGTTGGCATGCTCTGCCTGTAATGATGACGGAATTGACATATTGGATATCGAGATTCCGGAGGGCTATGCTCTATCAGCCGGAACATCAACTATTTTCTTGAATTCGTCTGTTGCTTATGACACGCCTGCAGATTGGATAACAGGAGCATACGATGTACGTTTCACCCGAGGTGACAGACTATATGACGATGTACGTACAAGTAACAACGGTCATGGCGGCGGACTTGGTCCCGTTTATGCCGGTTATTCGTGCGGCAGTTGCCACCGGAATGCGGGACGTACCAAACCCTCTTTATGGACAGAGGGTGGATCGGGCAGCTATGGATTCTCTTCCATGCTAGTCTACATATCCCGTAAAAACGGAGCTTTCTTTCAAGATTATGGACGTGTGCTTCATGACCAGGCAATCTATGGAGTGCAACCGGAAGGCAAACTGTCTGTGGAATACACTTACGAGACATTTTCTTTCCCTGATGGAGAAGCCTACACACTTTGCAAACCCAATTATACTATATCTGAATGGTATGCCGAAGAAATCAAACCGGAAGATTTGTTTTGTACCGTACGTATTCCATTACGCCATGTAGGCATGGGGCAAATGATGGCACTAGATCCTGTTGAAATTGAAGCACTTGCAGCAAAAAGTAATTATCCCGAATATGGAATCAGCGGACGATGTAATTACATCACCGAACGCGGAGTGAGAAGTCTGGGATTGTCCGGCAACAAAGCTCAACATGCCGATTTAACTGTAGAATTGGGATTCTCCAGTGATATGGGCGTTACCAACAGCCGCTATCCGGAAGAAATCTGTGAAGGACAAATACAAGTAAACCAAGGTAGCATGATGGGGCTTTCTTACGACCAACTGGATGTCAGCACAGAAGAGATGGAAAACGTAGATCTCTATATGCAAAGTCTTGGTGTTCCCGCCCGGCGTAATGTAAACGATCCGCAAGTAATCAAAGGGGAACAGAACTTCTATAAAGCCAAATGTCATCTCTGTCATGTGACCACTTTACACACTAAGACACGTGGTAGTGTTTTATTAAATAATACTCAACTCCCGTGGTTAGGCGGTCAAACGATTCACCCTTATTCTGATTATCTATTACATGATATGGGTTCTGAAATTATGGGAGTCGGACTGAACGACAACTATATAAGCGGGCTGGCACGTGGAAACGAATGGCGTACTACCCCTCTTTGGGGAATCGGCTTACAAGAAAAGGTCAACGGACATACTTATTTCTTGCATGACGGACGTGCCCGCAATCTGACAGAAGCCATCATGTGGCATGGCGGAGAAGGAGAAGCATCAAAGAACTTATTTAAGAATATGAGTAAGGAAGACCGGGATGCGCTGATTGCATTTTTAAATTCACTTTAAACTAAAAGTAGTATATATAAAGTAATTATGAAGAGATTTATAATCATTGCCATGCTGACTGCCATAATGCCTTTGGCCGCTATGGCACAACATGAAGAAGATACAGAAAATGGTGTAGTATCATTAGCTGGAAGAGAAGGATTCACTATCGAAACCAAGAAAGGAGATTTTGTATTCAAACCCTATCTGCTCGTACAGACCAGTGCAAACTTCAATTGGTACGACGATGAAGGACTGGATAAAGCATACAATCAAGATAACATAGCCAACTCCGGATTTTCAGTTCCTTACGCCGTACTCGGATTCACCGGAAAGGCTTTCGATAAAGTATCTTTCAACCTTTCCATAAATGCGGCAGCCAGTGGAGGCGCATTACTTCAACAAGCCTGGTTTGATGTTCAACTGAAAAAGCAGTTTGCCATCCGGGTCGGTAAATTCAAAACTCCGTTTTCACATGCCTACCTGACAACACTGGGAGAAACATTGTTACCTAGTTTGCCAGTATCACTGACTGCTCCCGTTATCCTCCCCTATTCTTTGAATGCGGTAACACCCAATATTGGCACCGGATTCGATTTAGGTGTAGAGATTCACGGTTTGGTAGCTGATAAATTCGGGTATGAAATCGGTTTATTCAACGGTACGGGTGCAGCGGTAAATACAGCAACAAAAACATTTAGTGATGACTGGCACATTCCGTCTTTACTGTACGCCGGACGTTTCACCTATATGCCTAAAGGAGTGATGCCCGCTACACAGGGAAATCCGAACAGGCTGAATGAAGACAAAATCATGTTTGGTATTTCTACCTCTATCAATGTAGAAAGTGAAAATGAAAGTACCAATGATTATCGTGCCGGATTGGAGTTTGCAATGCTAAAGAACAAACTTTACCTGGGTGCTGAAGTCTATTATATGAATGTTGGCTTCACAAAAAGACAAAAGATTTCCGAGTCATATAATTACCTGGGCGGCTATGTACAAGGTGGTTACTTCGTTGCCCCCCGTCTGCAAGCAGCTGCACGCTATGATTTCTTCAACCGTAACGGAATGGACACCAATGGTTTTCTAAATATGCCAGCCGTGGGTATGAACTATTTTTTCAAGAACTGTAATCTGAAGTTACAAGCGATGTACCAGTATATTGCCCGTAAAGGTCATGATACCCAACTTGATCGGGATAACGACGATTTAGGTTTGGCAGTACATTCGGCCAGTATTCTACTTCAGTATACATTCTAAATAGCACAAGAAAGGATTTGTTTATGAAAAAATACATTCTTTTCGGAGGTTATCTACTGTTATTGGCATATATCACATCATGCGATGACGGACGTATTTACGAAAAGACAGAGACCCTATCAGAAGAAGGACGCACGCTGAAGATGAGCGGTAAGATCAATGGTATCAGTAAATGGCCCGATGGTTATAGTGTTGTAGTGGCAGGCTTCAATGATGAGAGCGAGTATGCCGTTGTCACCAAAACAATTCCGGCGGTCGAAGATGATGAGATCCAGGTTACGATGACAGGAGTCAGTGATAAAGTAACCACTATTGAATTGTGCGTTATTAATAAATTGAGAAAACGAGTTATCAGTTTTCAGTCAATGGACGACCTTACAGCAGTTGACGACACCATCCTTATGGATGTGGGAACTGTAAATGTAGGTATGTACCATGGCATTCAAGAAAAAGTATTTAATACGACATGCGCACACTGTCATGGCGGAAGTAGTTCGGCAGCAGCCAACCTGTATCTGACAGAAGGCAAAAGTTACGAGGCACTGGTCAACCGCCCGTCGAAGAAAGTAGATGGCATGTTACTCGTCAAGCCGGGCAGTGCGCAAGAAAGCGTATTGCACACATTATTGAATACCACTATTAGTTCAACCTGGGGATACGATCACTCAAAAGAAATAGTATCATCTCCGATTTTGACCCTTATTGACGACTGGATCAATAACGGTGCGCAAGAATAAATAGTTATTTACCCAACTGATATGAACAACAAAAAACAACAGAATATTCAGTCTGAAAAGACGCTAACAGAGATTTTTAAATATAATGCAGGAGGAGAAGCTTCAGAGTATCATATTATCATTCATTCTACTAAACCGGAAGATACATACGAAGAACAGCTGAATGCAGTATTAAACACCTACGATTATTTACTTACCCAAGAATTGAAAGGAGCAGTTGCCATCCTCAAACGTTATTTCCTTAGTGACGCTGCCAATCAGGCAGATACACTACTGGCATTGACAACCGAAGGTTCGGACTGCGCACTTTCCATTGTGGAACAGCCCCCGCTGGACGGAACAAAAATAGCCTTATGGGTTTACCTGTTGACAGATGTACAGACACAAGTCTTACATAACGGGCTTTTTGAGGTGAAACACAGTGCCTATCGCCACTTCTGGGGCGGTAGTGCATTCAATCGTGCCGCCAATTCGGAATACCAGACCCGTCTATTATTGAACGACTATGTGATGCAACTCATGGAACAAGGTTGTAAACTGGCAGACAATTGTATCCGTACATGGTTTTTCGTGCAAAATGTAGATGTGAATTATGCCGGAGTAGTGAAAGCACGTAATGAAGTTTTCGTCACCCAAAACCTGACAGAAAAAACACATTATATTTCCAGCACAGGCATCGACGGCCGGCATGCCGACCCGAAAGTACTGGTACAAATGGATACTTACGCTGTAGCAGGAATGCAACCGGAACAGATTCATTTCCTCTATGCTCCTACCCATCTGAACCCAACTTATGAATATGGAGTAAGCTTTGAACGTGGCACGTATGTAGATTATGGAGACCGCCGACAGGTATTTATTTCAGGAACGGCAAGTATCAACAACAAAGGCGATGTGGTATATCCCGGCAACATCCGCAAACAGACAGAACGAATGTGGGAGAATGTGGAAACCCTGTTGAAAGAAGCGGACTGCACGTTTGAAGATTTGGGACAAATGATTGTATATCTGCGTGACATAGCCGACTATACAGTTGTTAAAGCAATGTATGACAAACGTTTCCCACATACTCCTAAAGTATTTGTTCATGCTCCGGTATGCCGTCCCGGATGGTTGATTGAGATGGAATGTATGGGAGTGAAAGAATGTAAGAACAAGGAATACGCTCCATTTTAATATCATAAAAGATTATACAGTTGAAAAGGTTACTTATTATCTTATATATCTGTCTGGTGGGACTACTCGCTGTGACTACTTTCGTAGAACAAGCGTATGGGACAGATTTTGTAGAAAGAAATATATATCATACATGTTGGTTTTGTTGTTTGTGGGGAACAATTGCCACCATTGCACTTGTTGCTCTCATCCGACGCGCTTTATGGCGACGGTTCCCCATATTGTTGTTTCATGGCTCTCTCCTCGTTATCTTGGTGGGGGCCATGATTACGTTTATCGGAAGCAAAAAAGGATACGTACACTTGCTTCCGGGGGCAACGATAGACAGTTTCCTGGAATCGGAAAGCGGCAGAAAAGCTGATCTGCCATTCACAATACAACTAGATAGTTTCCGTATAGCATACTATCCCGGAACAGAAGCACCGGCAGACTACATCAGCTATATCACCTACTCTCTTCCCGGACAGAAAAATGTTCTATTACACGAACAGATTTCAATGAATCGTATATTTACATCACAAGGTTTCCGTTTCTATCAGTCATCTTTCGATGATGACGGAAAAGGGAGCTGGCTGACTGTCAATTATGATCCATGGGGAACAGGAGTGACTTATGCAGGATATATCCTGCTCGGTCTCTCCATGATTTGGCTACTATTTTCCCGCAGTAGTGATTTCCGACGCCTGCTAAACCACCCGCTACTTAAAAAAGGAGGTGTATTTATACTGTTTATTTTCTGCCTTGCAGGTAACATGCAAGCACAAAAAAAACTCCTTCCTGCATTGAAACGAACACAAGCGGACAGTTTAGCACAGGAACAGGTTATTTATCACGACCGGGTAGTACCTTTCAACACATTAGCCCGTGATTTCATTCAGAAACTGACAGGAGAAGCTTCATATAAAGGATTGACACCTGAACAAGTGATAGGTGGCTGGTTACTTTATCCGGAAGTGTGGAGAAATGAGCCATTGATATACATCAAAAATACAGAATTACAGCATTTATTAAACTTACAAACACCTTATGCTCGATTAACTGATTTATTTGACGGTTCTGTTTACCGTCTTCGTGAACATTGGCAACGTGAACAAGGACAACAAAACAAACTCGCCAAAGCAATCCAGGAAACAGATGAAAAAGTAGGCCTGATCCTGATGTTGGAAAAAGGAACATTCATCCATCCATTACCCACTGATGGCAGCGTGCAACCTCTCTCCGAACTGGAAGTGAAAGCAGAATTACTCTACAACCGGATTCCGTTCAGCAAGATTCTTTTTATGATAAATCTGTCATTGGGAGTGTTGTCTTTCCTGCTTCTACTTCATAACAGCCTGCAAAGAAATATCCTCTCGCTCAAAGCCAAAACGATTTCCCGCACAGCAGGAACTTTCTTTTCTGTTGCACTCTATCTTGCTTTCATATTCCATTTAGCAGGATATTGCCTGCGCTGGTACATCGGCGGTCGTATTCCACTTAGCAACGGTTACGAAACCATGCAGTTTATGGCTCTTTGTATTCTTTTGATAGCCTGTCTGCTCCATCGAAGATTTTCATTTATACTTCCATTCGGATTCCTCCTCTCCGGCTTTGCTTTGTTGGTTTCCTATCTGGGACAAATGAATCCCCAGATAACCCCATTAATGCCGGTGCTCGTCTCTCCATGGCTAAGTATTCATGTTTCATTGATTATGATGTCTTATGCCCTATTGGCATTCATCATGCTAAACGGAATACTGGCATTATGCCTCCGGAAAAAAGAATCGGAAAACAATGTCTCCGGAAACGACGCTATACAAGACAACCGGATAGAACAGTTGACGCTAGTCAGCCGCTTGCTGCTCTACCCTGCCACCTTCTTTTTAGGAGCAGGCATCTTTCTGGGAGCAGTTTGGGCAAACGTTTCCTGGGGACGATACTGGGCGTGGGACCCGAAAGAAGTATGGGCACTGATTACTTTTCTGGTATATGGAGTAGCCTTCCATTCACAAAGTCTGCGCATTTTCCGCAAGCCTCTATTCTTCCATATCTATATGATTCTTGCTTTCCTGACCGTCTTAATGACCTATTTCGGGGTAAATTATGTTCTTGGAGGGATGCATAGTTATGCAAACGCCTGAACCACTATATATAGCTAGTAATTGATAGAAGAATACCCATTTTAGGGGATTGCGGGAAAAGCGGAAAGCCCCTATCTTTGCAGTATCAGAATTAAATTAATTAGTCATAATTATATTACGTAGCCACATTAAAAATACATAGAAATCGGCCGAAGTGATTCACCCGCATTTCTTTTATTTGGTTGTTAAGTTGAAAAACCATATAATGTATTCATTTTGGAATATGAATAGATGACATATTCTAAAAGAGGCAAGGACGTTCGGCTTGTGAAAGCCGGACGTTTTTTTATATCAGTAAGAGAATAAAGTGAGAGAGCTCATGCATTCATGAGCTCTTTCCAACCAGCCGTTTCAAAAGCGATATACTCCGCTATAAACTTCTCCATCTCTTCTTTCTTCACAGGATGCAACACCAGCTCTTCGAGTAGGGCAAACAACCATACCGTATTCAGGTGAATAAAGAAGTTAGTTATTGCTATATTGATATGCGGATATTTCTGCTTCATTCCTTGAAAAAAAACAGAAATCGTACGCGTCATCAAATCTGTATATTCAGAACGGAAGTTCTCCAAAACAGAACCTTGTGCCTGAAAAAGCAGCAACCGCAAACGGTCACGATGTTCAGAGACCAATCTGATATATTCCCGTACAGACATTTTCTGATAATCCGAATCCATAAAGACGTCTATCGTCATCTGATCTGCATCGTGATTATAAATCATAGCATACAGATCATTCAATACCGGTTTCAGAATCGTACGGAATATCTCATCCTTATTGGTGAAATAATGATAGATATTACTCACCGTCACCCCTGCCCTCGAAGCTATTTCACGCATAGAGGCATCCTTGTATCCCTTTTCCAGAAACACTTCTTCGGCTGCCTTCAAGATTCCCTCTTGTATATCTCCTTTCAAAAATTGCATAGTATCGTTGCTATTTATCAATTCATATTTGTAACCTGTCTGTTCACCATCCGGGCAAATATACCATTTTTCTTTTTCAATTCCTCCGGTGTTCCCATTTCAGCAACACTTCCATTCTCCAATACTACAATTTTGTCGGCATTGGCAACGGTGCGCATACGGTGCACAATAATCAGCACCGTTTTGTTACGTACCAATTCAGATATACCTGCCTGTATCTTGGTTTCATTCTCAACATCAAGCGAAGCCGTAGCCTCATCCAACAGAACAATCGGAGCATCCTTCAACAAAGCGCGGGCAATGGAAATACGCTGACGCTCACCGCCGGATAATGTTTCTCCATTCTCACCGATAATCGTCTGGTATCCCTGCGGCATTTTAGTGACAAACTCATCACATTGTGCCAAGCGGGCAACTCTCCGGACTTCCTCATCCGTAGCATCCCGTTTGCCAATACGGATATTATCCATAATGGAAGCATTGAAAAGAACTACATCCTGAAAGACAACGGAATAGTTTTTCAACAAAGTTTCAGGATCAATCCGACTGATATCCTGCCCGCCGAGGGTAATCTTTCCCGACTGGATATCCCAGAAACGTGCCGCCAACCTGGCCGCCGTACTCTTGCCACTACCTGAAGGACCAACCAAAGCCGTTTTTTCACCTTGCCGGGCAATAAAAGACAAGTTATTCAGAATTTGTTTTCCCTGCTCATAAGCAAAGTCTACCTGTCTGAATTCGATATCATAACCTTGAGGAGTGAATTCGGTAGTCCCGTTTTGTACCGGCAATGCTTCCATCTCATTCATTCTATTGATACGCACATCCAAATAGAACAAAGCGGCAATATTATTCATCACCTCACTGACCGGAGCATACACACGCGACCCGATAACCATAAATATAAGATAGGTAAACAAATCAACCGTACCCGAAGCCAAGAGATTGGCACCAACGATAATAACGCTTGCCAGTCCGAGTTTCAATACACTCTGGGAACCGTTTACCAACATGCCGAGCACCAGTTCATTACGAGTCAATACCTTTTCATAGGTATCAATGCTCGCATCCAGTTTTTCCAGATAGTCTCTCTCCTGATTGTAGGATTTTATCTCCTGAATGGTATCGAGTCCTTCCTGGATATGCTCGGTCACCATCCGCTTGTTCAGATAATTACTTTCATTGCTTTTCTGTATTTCCTTCTTCGAGAAAAGAAGGATTGCGGCAGCAAGCGGCACTACCCAGAACAAAGCAATCGTCAACTGCCAGTTATAAAATGCCATGCCGACGGTAATAAGCAGAATACTGATAATGGAAGCAAACAACTGGGGAACCGCATGCGAGAAAGTATGCTCGAGATCAGTGCAGTCATCCATAATCGTGGCGGTGAGGTCGGAAAGATTCTTTTCGCCAAAGAAAGCCAGAGGCAACTTGCGAAGTTTTTCCGCCAATGAGATACGCCGGTTTGCACTCTCATCATAAACGGTGGTATAGGTACTACGATATTGCAATACCGCAAATATATACATGACTATCATAAAGACAATACCGAGTATGCTATAATAGAGAATACCATGCGTCACCGAAGCCGAAGGCTGAAACACAGGACGAAGATATTCCTCAAGAAAAAGAAAAACAAATACCGCCGGCAACATCAATACAATATCGAGCAGTGTAGTGAAAAACACACCTTTACAGAAATCTTTCGCTCCTTTAGTTGAAAGGGCAAAACGTCTTTTTATTACTTCAATCATTAGAAACCTCCTTTCCTATTGTCCAGCGAACAGATTGCTGGTATTCATTCCACATATGATAATAGATGCCTTGTTTTCCAAGCAGGTTGGCATGTGTACCTTGTTCCGCAATCTTCCCCTTGTCAATGACGAGGATATTGTCGGCATCAGTGATGCTTGAAAGACGATGAGCAATCATCAATACGGTTTTTCCTTTTGTCAGTTCTTTCAAGGCTTGCTGGATGAGATGCTCATTTTCGGGGTCGGCAAAAGCAGTCGCCTCATCCAGTACAATGATGGGAGCATTTTTCAGGATTGCACGTGCCAGTACGATCCGTTGCTGTTCCCCGCCGGAGAGATATGTTCCCTCCGTACCAATCTTCGTATTCAGTCCGAGCGGAAGTTTATTGATAATTTCCCGGCATTGTGCCATATCTACTGCCCGTTCCACTTCCTCCATTGTCGCGTCGGGATTACCATATTTGATATTTTCGAGCAGAGAAGTCTTGAACAGCTTTGTATTCTGGAACACGAAAGAAATATATTTCATCAGTTCTTCGGGAGCGATTTCTCTTACATTGATGCCACCTATTAAAACTTTCCCTTCCGTTGCCTCCCAGAAACGGGGAACTAGACGGGCAATCGTTGTTTTCCCTCCGCCCGAAGCTCCGACAAGAGCTACTGTGTTTCCTTGCGGAATAGTGAAACTAACATCATCCACCGCCTTTTGATTAGCTCCCGGATAGCTGAAGGAAACTTTTTCGAACTGAATACTGAATTCCTTTACCGGTTGTGGATGCTCTACAACAGTCAGGTGCTCATAAGCAACCAGATTCTCAAGACGTCCGATAGCTTCACTCGCCTGCCCCAAAGCCTGATTGAGATACATACTCTTCATGATACTTTGGGAGAATACAGGAGTAATGAGAACAAACAGGAAGAAATTAAGTAATACCGATGCATAATTACCTGAATAACCAATCAGCAAAATAGCCAACGGAGCAAGGAAAAACACAAAACCATTGATTATTACGGTATAGAGCGACATCGGCTTCTCCCACATTCGTGTATAGCCGAATACCATTTTATTATAATTCATGATACAGCGGTGAAAGTTTTTGAAAGAGTAAATAGTCTGCTGGAAAACCTTCACTACGGGAATTCCTCTCACATACTCTACAGCTTCGGTATTCATTTCCTCCAGAGAGGTCATGTAGCTTTTCATAAACTGCCGTCCCTCCGCATTCATCATAAAACCCATAACCAGCATGGCAATAATTACAGGGACGATACATGCCAGACCGAGTATCCAATCGAACACAAAAATCAGTATGGCAGCTACCAACGGCACTAGAAAAGTAGCCGCAAGGTCGGGCAACTGATGTGCCAGAAAACTATGGGTAACCCCTGCATTGTCATCTATAATCTTGCGAATACGTCCGCTCGTATTAATGTCAAAGAAGCCGAGAGGCATACGCACTATCTGGCGCATGGCTTCTTTACGCAAATTCGATTCAACCCGAAAAGCTGCAAGATGCGAAGACATCAATGCGGCAAAATAAAGGACGATGCTCGCCACGGCCATGCCTGCCGCCCACCAGGCATACGTCACCACATTACCGGAAGAGGTTATCTCTCCGTGTTCAAGCAGTTCTCTCACAATCAGCCAAATAAGGATATAAGGCAACATGCCCGCCAGGGCACTTAGGGCAGACAGCAGCATTGCCGCAGGCAAAAGCACTTTCCGTTTACCCATGTAGTTCTGAAGTTTTTTCAATGTACTCATAACGTACGTTCAATCTATATTAAGTTCGACAATCATTTAACTTATCGCTTGTTTTCAAAAAAGAACAATATTCGAAATCGTTCAAAAAAAAGAGAGCTTATATTTCTATAAGCTCTCTTCATCCCATTCAATCCGGTGCATGTGCACCTTTGATATATGATTAATCTCGACTCGTCTCTCACTGATTCGCATAAGTTTTCAAATATTTTCTGCAAAGGTACAGCTCGCCGGCAAGACGGACAATACCTAAAAATAATGAAATTTGCTATTCATGTTTCAGCCATGCACTTGGCAATACTTCTTTTTCACCTTTTTCATTCACCAGTTCCATCTGCAATACGCCTCCGTTACAATCGAAGTAACGTACCTCTATCGGATGAAGCCCGGCTTTCAAAGCCTTCTGCACAATAATCTCTACCGGCGAATGTGCTCCATCATTATCTCCCAACAATTCACCGTCAAGCATTAATGTGCTACCGTCGTCCGAGAGAAGGGCAAATGTATAGATACCATCGGCAGGAACTTCCAGATAGCCGGTCAATACCAGACCGATATTTCCTTTCACCTCTTCGGGAATGGATACCGATTCCACCACATACTCCCCTTTGACAGGAGCTGCATCAATATCCGCACAAAGATTACCACGGAAATCGTGCCATACTGCTTTCAAGCCGGGCTGCAAAGCAGCCGGAGCAGTCACCGCCTCCGCATAAGGAGCCTTTACATACTTGGTACGCACCGCATCCGAAGGAGAACCATCCGGACGAAAAGTGCGGAAAGCGAAATCCGTAGTCTTCCCAACTTCCAAAGCACCGTTATAAAGAGCTGATTCTTTGGTAGGCATACTGCCGTCTGTCGTATAACGTATTTCAGTACCGGGTAACGGGCAGGTCAATTCCACAGTTGTTTCATCAATAAATGCATTCACTTTATAGAATCCCTGCAAATCAGGCACCCTATAATTTACCCTCATCACATCCATCCGCTTAAATTGCGGAACAAGCTGACGATAAAATTCTTCGAGACCCGGTTTAGCTGTCGGCTCCGCCCAAGCTATTTCACTCAACGCTATCATACGGGGAACAATCAAATATTCAATGCGCTTCATTGTCGGAATCCATTCAGCCCAGAGATTCGCCTGCACACCCCAGATATATTTCTTCTGTTCCGGCGATAACCGCTCGTCTGCACACGGATCATACGCAAGTATTTTCTTTACTGAATTCTGATCCTGCGCATAATCGAAATAGAAATATTCATTCGGACAAGCAATCACTTTCTGCTTTTGTGCAGTTGCCGTAGGCAATGCATCTTTCGCCCAACTTCTCCACCAGGTAATGGCAGCATCGGAAGATAATCCGTCGGATACCACTTCATCCCAGCCTATGAGTTTCTTTCCGTTGGCAAGGAAGAATTTCTCCATGTCACGTACAAACCATGCCTGAAGTTCTTCTACCGAACCCAGTTTCTCCGTACGAATCCGTTTCTGACAAAGAGGACATTTCTTCCAGTTGGCTTTTTCCACTTCATCACCACCCATGTGCACATATTCATAAGGGAAAAGTTCAAAAACTTCTTTGAACACATTCTGACAGAACTCCAGCGTTGTATCTTTGCCCGGACAGATAGGAGAAGAGAAAGTTTTCCCCCACCCGATTAATCCGTCACACACCAATTCCGGATATTGACCGATAGCTGCCAGGAAATGTCCCGGCATATCGATCTCGGGAATGACATCGATACCTCTTTGCGTAGCATAGGCTACTATTTCTTTTATATCATCATGAGTGTAATAACCTCCATACAGCGTATCTCCTTCCACAATGCGTATCTTATCTTCCGGAATCAGGAAATCGGTATTATCTTCTTCTTTCGCACGTGCCATACAGGTACGATCCTGCGTATTGAATTTACGCCAGGCCCCTTTTTCTGTAAGCAACGGGTATTTCTCGATCTCTATACGCCAACCCTGATCGTCGGACAGATGCCAGTGGAACTTATTAAGTTTATACAAAGACATCAGATCTAATACATGCTTCACTTCTTTTTTATTCCAGAAATGGCGGGAAGCATCCAACATAAATCCACGCCATTCAAACCGTGGCGCATCTTCTATTTGCACGACAGGGATAGAATAATTCTGTTTCTCTCCCTGCACTTCTATCGTTGCAGGAAGCAACTGGCGAATAGTAGTAATAGCAGAAATAATACCCGAATAGTCAGTTGCCTCTACCCGAATATACTCCGGTGTAGACTCAAGTTTATAAGAGCTAGGCTTTCCAACAGTATCCTTCAACTGAAAATACATATCTACCTGACTCTTATCGGTAGTGACTTCAACAGAAGACGATATGACATTCCGAAGAATCTCCTGCAGATACCCGGCAGCCGGAAACAAGGACTGATCGGAAACCCCAATCTTCATTCCATCTTTTAAAACAAACGAGCCAGACTGCTCGGTCAGACTAACGGGGGTAGGTAAGATTGCAATCTCTTGCTTGACGGTAGGCGTGCAAGAAGAAAAAATACAAGCTGACACAATGAGAAAAGAGCTACTTAGTTTTTTGAACATGCGGTTAACTATTTAATAAATTAATTGTCCTGTTTTTAATTGACCATCTATATATAATACAACTAAAACGTATAAACTACTAAAAAGGCAGAAAAAGTTTTTTGCGACTTCATATCACAGACTCCTATTAATGTTTATCTTTGCTCCCCAATCCCATTACAAACAATTATAAAGAGTCACTTCAATGTCAAGAGAGAAAATACTAATCACAACCTCGTGGATCAGCACAATTGGCAATGCAATCTTGTCCGTATCCAAAATCATAATCGGTTTATTTGCCGGTAGTTTAGCCGTAGTCGGCGACGGTATCGACTCGGCAACCGACGTCGTTATCTCTATCGTTATGATTTTTACGGCACGCCTCATCAACCGCCCTCCTTCAAAGAAATATGTATTCGGATATGAGAAAGCGGAAGGGATCGCAACAAAGATTCTATCACTCGTGATATTTTATGCCGGTGTACAAATGTTGCTATCATCCACTAAAAACATCTTTTCAGATGAAGTGAAAGAGATACCATCGGCTATCGCCATCTATGTCACTATATTTTCTATTATCGGTAAACTCTTACTGGCTTCATACCAGTACAAACAGGGAAAGAAGATCAACAGTTCCATGCTCACGGCAAACGCTATCAATATGCGTAATGATGTTGTCATTTCAACCAGTGTTTTGTTAGGATTGATATTTACTTTTATCTTCAAATTGCCGATACTCGATTCGATAACAGGATTGATAATCAGTCTCTTTATCATCAAATCTTCCATCAGCATCTTCATTGATTCCAATGTGGAGCTAATGGACGGGGTGAAAGATGTCAATGTATATAATAAGATATTCGAGGCTGTAGAGAAAGTGCCCGGTGCCAGTAATCCGCATCGCGTCCGGTCACGAATGATAGGGAATCTCTATATGATTACCCTTGATATAGAAGTGAATCCACAAATCACGATCACGCAAGCCCATGAGATTGCCGATGCAGTGGAGAAGAGCATCATTAATTCGGTAGATAATGTATATGACATTCTGGTACATGTGGAACCTGCCGGTAAATGTCAGACAGGAGAAAAATTCGGGGTCGATAAAGATATGGTTTGATCCATCTCTACACAGAGTTTCTTTCACTTTCCTCTATCACCTATCACCGACACTTCCAAAAGCTCTTATTCATGGGGATTTCAGGGGTGGTGACAGGTTGTTTGCAACCTATCACCGCATCTATCACCTATCACCGCCCGATCAATCAATGATTAACAAGGAGAAAAGAACAAGTCTCTATACGACATATTAGTTTCAGCCGCTTGAAACTTTTAGTTTCAAGGCTTGGAACAAAGTGTTTCCCGGTGTGAAACAAATCGTTTCAAGCCTTGAAACAAAGTGTTTTTTCAAGATGCGCAAATATAGTGCAAACCTATTAAAATTCAAATAGTTATAAAACTAATGTTTTAATCGGATGTGGTGAATAAAGCTAAATAGAGCATATTTGGGAGTGAGTTATGTTACTTATCTGTTACCTCTTCCAATTTGCCTACTAATCGGATATAAGGCATTAGTTTTCAATATATTGCATTATTCTTCATAACTTCAAATACCTCAACAGTAATTAAATTTGTAACTAAAAAAGTTGAGTTATGAGAAGTACATTCAGAGTGTTGTTTTACACTAAAAATCAATCGATTAAGAATGGTAAAGTACCTGTAATGGGACGTATTACCATCAACAAGACCACAGCTTGCTTTAGCTGTAAGAAGGAGGTGTCTATTTCTTTATGGGACGCCAAAGCTAATAGGGCTAAAGGGAAATCCGAAGAAGCTAGAATGTTAAACCAGGAACTTGATAATGCCAAAGCCCAAATTGCCAAGCATTACCAATACATATGCGATCATGACAGTTTTGTCACAGCCAAGAAAGTCTATAGCCGCTATGTCGGTTTTAAAGAAGATTCCCACACCCTTATGGAGCTTTTCAGGGAACAGCTTGAGTCATACAAGGAGAAAGTAGGCAAGGAAAAGGCAAAAAGCACCTATCTTGGTTTAGTAGCCGATTATAAGAGCGCATTGCTTTTTTTGAAAGACAAAAAGAATGTTGAGGACATTGCACTTGATGAACTTGACAAAGATTTTATTGAAGACTATTATAATTGGATGTTGGGCACATGCGGCTCGGCCAGTTCTACAGCATTCGGACGTGTTAATACCATGAAATGGCTAATGCATATCGCTCAAGAGAAAGGTTTAATAAAAGTTCATCCCTTCACGGGTTTTGGATGTAAGCCGGGATATAAAAGACGTTCATTTCTCTCTGAAGAAGAACTGCAGAGGCTTATACATGTAGAATTGAGGTATAAACGTCAGCAGGCTATGCGTGACATGCTACTTTTCATGTGCTTCACAGGCCTCGCCTTCGCAGATCTGAAAGCAATTACTTATAAGAATATCCATACAGATTCTGATGGTGGCACATGGCTCATGGGAAACCGTATAAAAACAGGCGTAGCATACGTCGTGAAATTATTACCTATAGCAATTGAACTTGTAGAAAAGTATAAGGGTGATAACAAAAAGAAAGATTCTCCTGATTGCGTTTTCCCCGTCGGTGATTATGAAACCATGAAAAGTAGTTTTAAGGTTTTAGGGAAAAAGTGTGATTGTAATGTAAATATCACCCCTCATATCGGGAGACATACCTTTGCAGTTTTGGCTATATTGAAAGGCATGCCGTTAGAAACTTTGCAAAAAGTATTAGGACACAAATCGATTCTTTCCACACAAGTCTATGCTGAACTGATCAATCCGAAGGTTGGGGAAGATACGGATAGGATGTGCGACAAGATTGGTTCCGTGTATCGCTTGGCCAATTAGAATAAGTATGAAAAAACACCCTTCAGCAAATGTTGAAGGGTGTTTTTCGTATTCAGGCAGGTTGCTTATTTCAAGTAACGCCTGAAATCTTTATAGTTCTTTTTTAGTACCTCGTATAGCCCGCTTTCCGGATAGAGCAGTTTACCCCCGACAGAGGTAATTGAGGTATAAGGTATTGCCTTTTCATCCCGTAGTGTTTGTAATGTACGCTTGGAAACATGAAGCATCCGGCATACCTCATCTCCACTCAGATAATGTTCGTCTGCAATCGTCGGACGTATCCGTGCCGCAGCAGCCTCCAGATTTTTTCCTGTCCGTTTGATCCATCCGGTAAGTTCCTTGAACTCTTCCGAATCTTTAGTGATAATGTCTGCCATACTCTTTATTTTCTTTTTTTGATTAGTCCTTCCTCCAGAATTTGCTGGATGTCCACTTCTTTATAAAAGAATTTTCCACCGATATTAGAATAAGGAATCAGCCCGTTATCCCGGTAAGTCTGCAGTGCCCTTTTGGAAATATTGAGAGCCAGGCACACATCCTGCGCATCCAGTCACTTGTCCGGTGTTACGGGGGCTATTTTCTTTTGAAAGTCCATCATTTGCACGGACAGCATACTTAGTTGTTTCTTCAAGTCCTGATAAGCACTTGTTTCGATAATTGTCAGTTCCATGATTTATAAATTAAATTGTGAATAATGAAATTGGGTGCAAGATAAAGGGAATATTACTATAAATCAATCGTTTAGTTTCCAGTGTCGTTAATAGTCATTAATAGTCATTTTTTGTCAGCGTAGCTTTTCTTATACTTTTTATTTAACGGGGGAGTCGTGAAATCCGACATCCCTTATACAAATGGTAACTCTTTCATCTTTTTTCCTTTTTTGCCCTGCCACATTTCTTTATGATATGGATTTCTTCGGAGAAATCAGAAATATGAGTATCTTTGGAACGAAATATAGATTTAAATGGCAGGCAATAGCCTTCCAATTAGATATAGACATAACATTCGCAGAATGTCTCAAGACGGAAATCTGGTAAATTTCAATGAATAGAGGCTTTTTGTGTATTGCTTATGCTATGCTTTGTCATAGCGTGGCTTACACAGCTACTATTCATAGGTTTACCAGAACCTCCGTCTTGGAGTTGGGTAAGGCCACGCTTTCTCAAATACTTCTGCCGAATAATATTTATAGGTTAAATATTATACTTATGGCAAAACTCCAATTACTTGCAATCACTACTCTTGACGGATACCTCTTCGACAGGACTGTTTCTTCCCCTTTGTGGGATAATCCGAACAAATATGGCCTCACCAAAATACGGGAACGTGCTACACAGACTCTCGGGCCGGATGTATCTTTCATCTCATTGACACAATGGAAAAAGAAAAATGAAGGTATTTATTTCATAGAAGCGGCTCCGGATACAATTTCCGTTATAAGCAGCATGTTCAGATACTGGTTGGTGGATGAAATCATCCTTTTTGTCGCACCGTATATCCAAGGGGACGGCATACGTCTGTTTACAGAAATTCCCGGTCCTTCCTCATGGGAAATGACCGGGAACAAATGTTTCAGATCCGGTATTTGCAGGCTGGCCTACAAACGGATTGAATAACCTGCAATTATCTTCTTATCCTGACTGACTTGGTTTAGACAGGCATCTTATATTTCTCCCAATATTTTCTTGCCTTGTCCGGTCCTATCCAGTTCCGTTGGTCATCGATTCCCCTGTCCGAGAGTTGTTTCCTGACCAGCTTCTGGATATCAATCTCCCCTTTGGCTATCTTGATCAGCAGTTCGGAAGCAATCGTATTCAGCATTAAGTCCGGATTCAGTTCATCCGGTATCTCTTCCATTTCTTTTTTCATAAGTCGCTTCTTTATTTTTTAGGTTTATTATCCTTGAAAGTCATCTCAATCCTGTAATTGTCATCCAGCTCGAGTGATGCCTCATACTTCTTTCCTTTCTTGCTGGTAAACTTCAGATATCCGGTACGTTTCCCCGATAGCAGCAGGAGCATCTGATTATCCGTCAGTTCCCTGCCGTTGAACGTTCTAAATAACAGGAACCCACAATTGGGATCGCTGCATTTGGCGACCTTGTTAAAGACGATAATCGTTTCTGCTCCGCATTTGGGGCAGTTACAATGTGGCAAGTCCGGATGGTTAAGTTTCAGGGCAAGCAGTTCCGAGGTGATTTGTTGGGTATAGGAATTGATGCTCTGAGTAAATGTTTCCGTGGAAACTTTGCCGGTTTCGATTTCATGCAAGGCGCATTCCCACCCTCCGGTCATGCTCACGTTGGCGATCATCTTCTCTTTTACAATATCATATACTTCCAGTCCTTTGGGAGTGGGAATCAGTGACCGTCCGTTTCTTTCCACGTAGTGTCTGGCAATGAGCAGTTCGATGATTCCGGCACGTGTAGCCGGTGTACCCAAGCCGGAATCCTCCATTGCCTCTTTTTCCTTTTCATCGTCCAATGTTCTGCCACAACCTTCCATCGCAGCAAGCAGGCTTGCCTCAGTGAATATGGGCTGCGGTTTGGTTTTCTTGACCAATGTATCAATACCGAGCACGGGCAATATTTCGTCTTCCTGAAATTCGGGCAGAAGACTTCCTTCTTCTTTCTCACTGGGTTCGTTATAGATGCCTCTCCACCCCGGAACTTTGATTTGGCTTCCTTTTATCCCGAAAAGAACGCCGTTACAGTCCGCTTGTACGGATACCGTTTCTTTCAGGCATTTGCCGGAGAAAGCCTCCAACATGCGTCCCGCGATCATGGAATAGATATTCTGCTCGTCAAGGGAAAGCCTCTGGGGATAGTTCTCCGTAATGATTAACGCATGATGGTCCGTCATCTTGCTATCGTCCACACAGTGCCGGTTTAAAGGCTGGTTACAGAGGTTTTCCGCATGCCATGTGAAACGGGGATGTTGCTTAAGCAGGCCGATGAGGGAAGGGACTTGTTCGAAGATGTCTTCTGTGATATAGCTACATCCGGTACGGGGATACGAAATGTAGCCTCCTTCATATAATTTTTGAGCAATGTTCAGCGTCTGTTCTGCGGTCAGTCCGAGTTTGGTATTGGCACTTCGTTGCAGGGCGGTCAGGTCATAAAGTAGCGGAGCTTCTTCTGGAACCTCTTTCTTCTCCACTTGCACCACTTTGGCTGTCGTCTCTTCATACACTTTTTTACGGTCCACATCGAGTTTTTCCGGTGTATCATATTTCCCGGTACAGGTTAAGACGAGTTCTTTCCCTGCTTTCGTTGTCCGTAGCTGTAGCAGATAATAGGGTTTGGCTATAAAATCCCTGTTGTCCAGATATCGACGGCAAATCATGCCAAGTGCCGGTGTCTGTACTCTTCCCAGAGAATAGTTACTCTTGCCTGCAGCCATGCTCAAAGACAGGCTGGCATTCATACCGACGACCCAATCTGATTCTCTCCTGGCTTTAGCGGCACGGTACAGGTTGTCAAACTCCTTACTTGATTTGAGGCTATCAAATCCTTCCCGTATCGATTTTTCTGTCATGGAAGATATCCACAAGCGTTTGGTTTCCTTATGATATCCCAGATATTCAAGCACATATCTCATAATTAACTCTCCTTCCCGCCCTGCATCAGTACAGGATATCACTTGATCAGCCTGACCCAACAGTTTACGGATTACTTCCAATTGTTTCAGAGCCGTCGGATCAGCCTTGTATCCATCTTCGGTTTTAATCTGACGGACAACCAGTTTGAACGGGTCGGGAATAATAGGCAGCATCTCCTTTTCCACATGGACAATGCCGTAGTCTTGAGGCAGGGCCAATGCCAACAGATGGCCGTAAGTTCATGTGACGGCATATCCGTTCCCACTCAAGTATCCTTCCTGTTTCTCCGTTACGCCCAGGACCCGGGCAATGCTGCGTGCCACCGAGGGCTTCTCACAAATACAAATTGTTTTCATGTTACTTTCTTTTTTAATATGAATGACTATTTAATTTTTACACTCTTGACCTTTGATTTTTCTTTCCGTACCCTTTTCTTCGGTTCTTTGGGAATGGAGAGCTTCTCTTTCTTTTCCGATACTTGTATGCTTTCCGTCAGATTCGGCAGGGGTATTTCCTTTGCCGGAAAACGGCTGATTAAATCCATTGAGATTCCTGACATTCCCGCATTCAGTTTCACCTGATCTGCCGGTTGGAGGTATTTCTCCCCGTTCTTTCCGGTTGCCAGTTCGTACATGACTGTTTCACGGCCCTGGAGGATTCCTTCGTAATTTTGGTAAGGAAGGTTTGATTCAGACAGTCCGTTCTGCTGAAGCATCCCACAAATCTCATCGGGTGGCAATCCTCCGAACTTCCGGTCAAAAGGAGAAGAAAGAATGTACTTGTATGTTGCCAGAAGCTGCTTTTCATGGCTCATATCGGGACATCCTTCATATTCCTGCAGTTGTTTGATTTTCTTTTCAATGCTGTTCAGAGCTTTGAAAGTATGTCTGTCCTTATTCTGAATAGGCATACTACCCATTCGGACCAGTTCCATCTGGATACGGTTCAGGCTGGACGTTTCCCATTTATTCAACAGATTACTGCGATTGCTCCGGTAATCATCCCGGAGGATAGCGATTGGATTTTTGGTACGAAAGAATAATCCGATCCGTTTTCCCCATGAGGGTTCGTGGAGGTTGGACGCGCTCCAGCGGATCGTGTTGAAACGGTAAGTATCCATGAATCTCCTGAAATGATTCCGGCTGGTAAACAGGTTTCTGAAAGTTTGCAGGAATGCTTTCCTTCCGGCAGCCCTGCGGCTACGTGGTATCTCTTTTTCGGGAATGAATGTATTATTTATCAGTTCCATATGCATTATAATTTGGGCTTCGCCTGCTTTTTAACGGAAGCGGTTTTTGTCTTGACCTTTTTCTTTTCATTGCCACAGGACAGTCCGGGCTTGTCTTGCGGTTTTTCGGCTGTTTGAGCTTCTCCTTTCTTAGAAACAACAACAGGCGGGCTTACCCGATGATAGTTCTTCCGGACTCCATCCCTGTTTAACAGTGTTTGCGCCAATGACCTGGCAGCATTTTGTAATTCATCCATCTTCTGCCGGAAAGGATAATCCCGGTACAATTCCTTTTGCCGGGTAATCTCACGGATACCTTTCTCCACAAACAAGAAATCCTTTTTATAGGCAAACGATTCGTCTGCCGGTAAATGGGCGTATCCTCTGGCTGCTATGTCCTGAAGTGTCATAATGTTCCGGTTACGGATAGAGAGTTCCAATGCGCCGGCTGTGACAAACCGGTTGAGATTTTCTCTCGTAGGATGCATGTCGAAAGTGACGGACGGCTTGTAATTCGCCAGAATTTCCATCCCGACCTGCGGCATGGTGGTCTGATTCCCGTTGGAGAGTTCCAGCATCCGGCGGGAGACGGTTTCTATCCGGTAAATATTCAATGACTCCACATCCTGCAAAGAGCTTGAGTAGAAATTGTCCGCTGTCGATTGCAGGTAATCCCGAAACTTTATAGTCCCGGAAAGTCCGTCATTGAATACGCGGACACCTTGTTCCGTTTCAGCTATGGTGTAGAACTGTTTGGCTTGCTTTCCTGCCGCAATCTTCTCCATCGCATCTTCGTGTGCAATAAAGCACTTATAAGCTGGTGAGTAGTCCAGATCCCGGATATTCTCTGCCGTCAGTTCCCTTTGGCATGCTCTCAAATAAGCCGCTTTCCGTAAAGGTACGGAGTTGTTTTCAGTGATGCCTCCGTAAGAGGCGATGAAACTGAGGGCTTTCTCACTGTCTTTCGCCGGTAGTTCGCTGGTGAAAGGAATATCTTTAGCAGGTATTCCCTCAAAATGCAGCAATAAGTTATCCGGTATGGTTTTCTGATCCATAGCAATCCGGGCGGTCAGATCCATAAATACCTGAAAAGAGTCCTTATCCGTCGGAACATACGACACGACCATGACAGTCGAGACTTGATTATCCGGCTGTAACACAATAAACAGGCTCTTTAAATCCGCTTTAGCGGTGAATGTATCTTTTATTTTTTCCATCCATGCAGGCATGATAATCAGTTTTAGATGCGGGGATTATGTGACTTGTTCTGACGGGAAGCCGTCTTTCTCTTTTCCGAAGCCGCCGGTCCGGTCAGTTGCAACGGAGGACAGGTCAGTCTGTATCTCAGGCCAAGTATCTTGTCCGCGAGTTGCTGCTGCCTGTTTTGAATATTGTAGAATGCCTTTTCACTATATCCCTTTTTGGATTGCAGTTCGGACATTTCTTGATCCAGCGGTTTAAAATTTCCTTTGTGGGTGAACTCCTTATAGCTTTCATTAGTATTGAAATCAGCCGGTAATCCGTATTCCCGTATAAAGAGCAGGGTGAATATCTCGGCATTCTCCGGCGTTACCGAAAGCCGGTAATCTTCCGTAAACTGTTTGAATGCATGGTATGTCGGCTCTATGGGATAGCCGCCTTTCTTCAACAGCTCGGATTGCTCTATCGGATACAATGGCATTTTCGCCAGCTGCCCGTAGAAAGGATTGGACCGGAAAAGGTCCAGATGCTTCTGCATGTAATGCTCCGTGCTATGGTTCGGGCAGGAAATATAGAATTCTCTGATTCGTCCCAGAGCCTGTACTTCCGGAGTGAAGAAACGGTCAGCCAGATATTGCAGGTAACACTGTTTATAGATGGCTCCTTCATCCGTGGCGGGCAGGTAGACGGCTCCTTTGGGAGTCTGGAGGGAAATGATGGGGTCTATCTCTTTGTTTTGCAGGCTGTCCGGGATAAGCCCGTAATCACGTTTCAGGATATAGGCCGCCTGATCCCGGATCTGTGATTTGACCTTCTCCTGTCCGCCTTTATTTTCAGCCGGAATATTCTGCAGCGCATTGAACTGGGAGTTGAAAGAATTCTTGTGTATGAACGGAATCCTTCTGGTTGTATAGTCTATCCCATAGATTCCTGCGGTTTCCTGTAAGGATAGTAACCGGAGTATCTGGGCATTGGCAATACTGGGGAGCACGTTATAGGAGGAAGCAAACTTGTCATAGGCATCGAATGTCGGTTCTATGCGGTGGCTCCTGTCCAGCCGGGCATTCCGCAGGATAGTCGCATCCAGATATTGTGCTTTCTCCGGCAGAAAAGAGTTTGTATATAAGGAGAAGGCATTGGGAGATGCTTGGAATGCCTTTACCACTTCTGCGTCCGGACGGGTCAGCTTGTACAGGTTGACAAACTCCGGTTTCTCTTCGTCCGTAATGAAGAAACGGTCGGCCAGATGTTGCATATAGGCATGGCAGCATGTCTTTCCAAAGCCGGAATATTCGAACAGAAGCACTCCTTTGGCGGTTTCCACGGCGGTCAGGGTTTCCGACGGATCGTCGTGGAGAGTATCCTGTGCCAGCGCGAACCGTTTGGCTTCCGGCTGTACAAGCAGGTGGTCGGCAAGTCCGCTGGCTACCAGCATGGGCAGGCTTTTTTCTTCATCGTGAGAATGCAGGTATTCCAGTCCGCGCAATGAGACATTGCCCTGCATGCTTCCTCCGTTCCGGGTGATGAATTTTTGTACCAAGCTGTTATCCTTGTCAAAGAGCCGGATATCCGGGTAGCTTACTCCTGCCGGAAACTGGTAGCGGCACAGATAAAGATCCGGCAAGTGGCTTTGGACAAGGGACGGCTTGTACATTTCCCTTTGCCGCTGGAGGTATTCGGTGAATCGTTGATTCATCATCGATACTTCTTTCTCCGGCATCAGGTGCATCTCCAGTTGTCGGGGTTGCCCTTCCAAGTCCTGGGTAACAAAGAAAATCATAATGTTTGAAATCTCTTGCTTTTGCATACGATTGAAATTTAAAATAGTTACATGGTGATACTTCTACTCTTTTTCTTTTCCTGTTTGGGCGGTTCATAGCCCCGTACCGCATAGTCCGTCTGTAGGATTCTCTTTGCCGTATCCTTGATGGTCCGTTCAAGTGCATTTTTCAGCAGTGTGCCATCCTGCTTCCCCACATAAGACAGCCTGATCCGTTCATCCAGGGAGACAAAGCTGTTTTGATGGTTGAACCGGCTGTCTTTTTCCAAATTCCCGATTTGCCCGGTCTTGCAGATCCGGTCGAGTACGCCTATGTTATAATTCTTCTGGCTCTTGCCCAGATTCAACTTTTCGGCCAGTTGGTTATAACATTCCAAAGAGGGAGCCATGCTGCATTCTACCGCCGGGGTATAGTTGGCTATCATATTTGAATCCAGGAAATGAGCCTTTTGGGGAAGGTATATCTTTTTTAAGCCATGTTCAAACATGTTCGAACACTTTGACGCCTCTTTGATCAGATTGATATTGGAAGTGCTGAAATAATATATTTGCAGTTTATCCGCATCCCTGTAAACCGGCGAGAAGAAATTATCGCCAATATGCTGCAGGTATTTCTGCGCACACTGTATCCCCCTGCCGGTATCATTGAACATCAGGACTCCCTGGTTCGTATTTATTGCAGTAATCACCCTGTTGTAGATATCTTTTTCCTTTTCTTGATGGAATGCGCGGTAAGCGTTCAGTTGTTTTTTCAGCAGGGGATTGTCTTTGGCCTTTTGAAGCATTCTCTGGATGCTATCCACATTATGGATGCCATAAGGAGATGTATTCTCGTAAACGAAGGCGATATCCCGCAATGGGAAATGAGTTGCACAAGACAGTCCTCCGTTATGGGTCATGTCCTTGATGAACCTTTCAATGTTCCCCGGTTGTACAGCACCCTGATATGGTATTAAATAGACTTCTTCCTTAGGAATGTAGGAGCCTTTCAAGGCCAGTTCTGCCTGCCCGAAAAGAAATTTGCCGCCATCTGAATTGATGCCATAACGATTCTCTATGGTCTGGAAATGTTCAATCTGCCTGTTGCTGTTCAAATTGAAACCAATGTATGTACTCATATTATTTTATGGTTTAGATGAATGGTTGATTAAGATAGTCTATGCCGTTTCGACGGGTCGGGAACTTTTTTATTCTTCATTTTCTGCTCCATTTTCTGTTTTTCTTCCAGGTCTATAGTCCATGGAAAACAGGTCATGATCTTGTCCGGGCAGCAAAGGGAGATTCTTTTTTGTTTCATGGACTCATCATCCAGCCGGATATAGACAAAGTAATCCAGTTCCCCTTTTCCGGTTTCTTCAATGGCTGTTACTGTTCCTTTATAGGGAACAACGGGAGTTTCCTCTTCCGGATCGTTCTCTACAATCCGCGCTCCGAGGTACATCTGACTTTTAGGTATCATATCGCTTTATTTTAAACGGTTATTGTTATGTCTGTTCTTATTCTCAGTCTTTTTAACGGTATTCTTCTCTTCCGGCAGCGGACAGAGCAGTCCGTCCTTTATCACGTATGTCCTGACGCCGAAGGGCTTGGAGGAACCCTCAATTCTGCCCTGCTCAAAGTCGGTCTTGCAAAAAAGGAGATGCCTTGTCGCCTCCTTGTTGTTTTCCGGGAGATACAGTGCGTATCCCGAAGCCAGTGCCGTCTTTTGAACTTCATTCAGTTTTCGGCTTCCGACGGTGAAGGTAACGGTGGAGTCATTCAACATATTCTCAAGGGAACGGTGCCCTCTCACATCGAAATCCCTTTTCAAAATTCCATCGGCAGCCTTCCGGATTTCCGTAGACAACCGCTTGAACTTTCCCGTATCGAATTCGCCGGCAGATTTAACCTGCGTGACTTTTTCAAATTCCTTGGCATACGGCAGCAGTTCATTGAAATAGGTAAACGGTTGTTCATGAATATTCATATAACCGTTACGCATGACGGTCAGCAGCCGGTAAATGTCATGGTTCTCCCGGCTGATGGAAACCTGCGTATCCTTATTGAAATGCCAGTCGGTGGCGAATTTTATAAAATCCCCGGCTGTCGCTTCCATCGAATGGTAGCATACCGGTTTTAAACTGTCGATGAATTCTTTGGGCAGTTCGTCAAGACCGATATAGGATGCCGGATAAAAATCGAAGGAATAATCCAGTTCCATCGGTTTGCACGGCTTGTAAGCGGCATCTATGAGAGGAACCAGGTTCTTGTCCATGAACGTACTGTCGTAGACGGCCAGATGGCCGGTATCGTAGTGCGGGTCGAAGTAATGGTCCGTGATGTACCGGATGCACTCCCTGAATCCGTTCCTGCCGATCTCGTTACCGGAAAAGATAAGGTATCCGAAGTCATTCTCCACCACTTTTAAGGGGAATGTGTACCGCGGCTGGCACCGGTACAATGTCCTTTTTTCCTGTTGCTGTAATCGAAACTCCAAGTATGCGGGTTCCTGCATGAGATACTTCTTCAATATGCCGCCGTCCGGTTCATTCTTGTATTTATAGGTATAGACCGCATCACGCAGGGAAATGCGTTTGGCAGGGGGAATGCAGTGTTCTTGAAAATACGGCAGCAGTTCCTTGCTGATATATTCCTCGAAAGGGGTATGGGTATCTACCGGTGGAACCTGCCTCATGTTCGCCAGGTCAAACCGGAGCAGTTCCGTATCCGGAATATAGGGGCAGCACTCCGCTTCCTTGATATTGTCAATCAGGAATTTGCGGAACAGGCTGTCCGCATCTCCTTTCTGAATGAATGTGAGGGCATTTCGGGGCTGGTGGGGAGAGTACTGATGGTAACGGTCCATACCGACAAAAATACTTCCCGGCTTGTCGGGATCGAAAAAAGGATTTTCCATTTGGTTTCTCTTGTCCATATTTCTACAATTTAGGGTGGGTATTTCTTTTCTTTTTCACGTCCTGCTTTTTATTCAAAGCCTTTTCGATGACTGTTTTCACTTTGAACACCTGTTTGTTCGCAGGAGGATCCTTAGAAAATACGATCCGGGTGAAATCCCCGTTTATCCATGCATAGGCATGGGACGGGTTGCTTTTTGCCTCTCCCGGCAGGAAGAGTCCGTGCCCTGCCGCCAATACTTGCCGGTGAGGGGTAAAGAGCCGGACACCGTCTACGGTGACACATTCCATCGGGTCGCGGAGGATGTTCCCAACAGTCCGGTGTCCACGCACATCGTAATACTGCTTGAGGAGTTTGTCCAGCAAGGCTTTATCCTGGCCGGTTTCTTCTATCTGCTGCCGGATATCCGATGCTGTACCTTGTTTGGAAAGCTCCAGTAATTTACGGTCCTTGCTTTCTATTTCCTCCAAAATATCAGCGATATTACGGTTGCGATGGCTGCTGGTACAATGCATATTGTGGCAGAAACTACCGAAATCCTCCCAGGTCGGCTTCATCTCATTCCGGTAGACCAGCTCCATTTCCGGTGTCTTATCCATCTGCAGGTAAGCATATTCCGGGTACAGGCCTTCACCCGGATTGACATAGGATCCATCCTTTAGGACTCCTTCTGCCCGGTAAACATTTACCGGACCAAGATTGAAATGGGGATCGAAGTAATGGTCTGCCATAAATTGCAGAAAGTCCTGCCTGTTTTTCTGTCCTTCCGTCGTATCAGTAAAGAACACAAAGCCATGGGCTGTCTCTATGGCTGTATAGGATTGTTCAGGTTGCTTCATATCATTACATTTTGAGGGAATTGTTCCTTTTCGTTTTCGATACCTTTTTCAAAGCCGGTACATATGGAATGATTTTGCCGTTTTTCTCCTGATACACGGTCTTGTTTACGGGAGATTTGGTATATGCCATTACCCGGTTGCATGTCTTTTCGGCATGGAGGAAATGTAAATCTGGCATTGACTTGGATATTTGGGGACAGTAGATCCACTTTCCTTCCAGCAAGGCTTGCCTCATGGCTTCGCCGGCATCGGTTCCATTGATGAGAAACGGGACGCTCCTGTCATTCAGTGTCCTTTCCAATGTACGGTGTCCACGGACATCGAAATCCGTCAGAAGGATATTCTTCGCTTTCCAACGCATGTCATCCAGCACATCTGACAAATCTGGCCCCGAGGACTGTCCGTTGATACAGTCGTCTATCCGGGTGACATACTCCTGAAAGACATTCCGGTATCCGAAATCGGGATCATTTATTATATCCCGCTTGAATCCGTTCTCCATCAGATACAACAGTTTGCTGATATCCGCATTGTTACGGCTCGCAGGACATCCGGCAAATTCATTCAGGCGGAGAAATTCAGAAGCGCTCGGCTCCATGTCCGTTTCAAACGCCAGTTTCCACTGTTTCCTGTCACGGAAAGCCTCTTTTGAGAATACAGCATTATCAAAATCATATTCCCCTTTTCCGCTTTGGGGATTCTTCCGGTAGCAGGCATCCACCAAAGGACAGATATCGTCGGACAGGCAGTTGACGTTGTATTGCCTGACAGGACCGGGTTCGCCATGAACCCAGAAATAATTGCCGGATAACTGTTGGTAAAAGCTCTTCAATCCCTCCCGTCCCATTTTGGTATCACTGAAAAACAAGATTCCTTTGGACGTTTCCACAGCATGCAGCGGTAATTTGTAAACCGGATTATAATCATACCTGGCAGCCAGCTCATCCTGCTTCTGATGAAAATGGACCAGCTCGTCCAACTGCTGTGTGGTCAGTTTCGGAAGTTCTCCCGATATCATGAGGATATCGCTGCGTGACTGCGCAAACAGGACATTTCTCAGATTGGTACTTATTAGAGGAGCCAGTCCCTTTTCCCGGATATAGGGTAGTAATACCTGATTGATATATTCCTTTTTGGAAATATCTCCGGAGATAGCCGGTACATCCGTCATCTTCGGGAATGAATAGATTTCCAGACGGGTATTCGGTACGAAGGCGGAGTATTTGGCTTTTATCGATTGTTGGCTGAACAAGGCCATAAACGTATAGACAGGGTCTTGCCTGTCGGGATTGGCAGGATAAAGCATATAGGAGGATTCTGCATGGGGTTTCTCCTTGCCGGTTTCATAACCGACAAGGAGCTGGCCTTCACCGTCTTTCCTGAAAAGCTCGTCCAATAGTTTGGGATCATCAGAAATATAGGTTGCCATTTTTCTTACATTTTAGGTGTGATGGACGGTTTACGGGTACGCGGTTTCTTTTCCGCTTGCTGTGAGGCTTCCTCTTTTTTCCGGGGTTTTCCGGCTACTTGTACCGGTGCATGGGGCTGCTGCTGGCTTCCGTCTTGTTCCTGACCTTGTTTCTGTGCCTCTTCCAACTTCTTGGTGCTTCTTTCCCAGAGGAATTCCACCCCTCGCTCGGCGGCACTCATCTGGATGGAGGTGGCATAAAATTTTCCATTATCAGACTTGAAACGGATCGGTACTTCCTCACCGCGCACGGCAGCATCGTATTCTTTCGGAGAAAGCGTATAATCTTTCACCTTACGCGGAATGCGTGCCTGCTCTACGGGCATATGGAACAATTCATTGGTCACCGGGTCTTTGGAAAGGTAGCAGGATTTGGTTTCTTTGGTACGGTAGTCAATGACTACATCCACCGCCTTGCCGAGATTGCCGGTCTGGTTCAGGGCCTTGAGGTCTTCTTCCGTCAGGACATGTCCCCTGTAGTCTTCCCCGATCTTGGGAGCCTGACGGATGTAGTGGATGTCGAACTTGACAGCTCCGTTCTCGTCGCGGAACAGGGAGAGTTTGGCATCCCCGTTTTCACGCCCCAGCTCGGAATTTTTTGCCACACGGAAAGCGATAGCGGAAGTCTTTCCCTGCAACATTCTTTCGAGGCTGTCCTTTGCGTTCTTCAGTCCGTCCGGGGTAATGCCGTATTTGGCGGCCTGTTCCCAATTCACTTCCCGCTCGTTGAAGCGATGGTTATTATACACCCTGGTCGAAGCCAGTTCCCTTCTGACTGCTTCGTTCTGTGGTTCCTGCGCCGCTTCGATCTTTTCTTTGGCCTGCTCTACGAGCGTTTCCTTCGGCATGTTGTAGAGGGAGTAACGACCGGGATTATTGTACTGGTAGAGAAAATTCTTCCCGAAGTTGGTGAAGAAGTTTCCACGTTGGTCCACTTTGATAAACTGGTCCTTGTTCGCCTCGTTAGCTTCGAGCGTTTCCAGCTCTCCGTTCGCTGCGATTCCTTTTACACCTTTGGCTTTCTGCTCTTTCTTGTCATACGCCATCAAATACCCGTGTTCCGGGGTTGCTTCCTTGTTTTCAGGAGCTAAATTCACATCGTTCATATACGTTAATTTTAAAGATTAATGAATCATTTACGAGGGTAAAATTACTATCTTTGTCATTAAATAGTTTGATTATGAGGAAGTTGTCATTAATTGTCATGTTCTGTCACTTATTGTCATGTCCGGCTTTTGCACAGTCCCCGTCAAAGGGATATAAAGCCGGACTCAGTGCTGTCATCTACCGTATCCACTCTGCCCGGCAGTGAAAGTCTTTCATATGAGACAGCCGGTTGCCGGTTACCGTACTGGCCGATTATCCTATTCTGTATCCATTGAATGAAAGTCGGAGGAGGTATGCCGTTTCTTCCGGTTTCGGTATAAGGATGCATCCGGTGAAAAAGAAAAGGATACTCCATGCCGGAGTGGATCTTGCCGCACCCTATGGCACGCCGGTCTATGCTTCAGGAAGCGGGAAAGTCGTTGAAGCCAGGTATAGCAGCAGTTACGGCTGGTACATCGAAATCCGGCACGCGGGCGGCTTTTCCACGTTGTATGCACACTTGAGCAAATTGCATGTGAGGAAAGGGAGCGATGTACGCATAGGTCGGCATATCGGCAATGTCGGTCATACCGGCATAGCGACCGGCAACCATCTGCATTTTGAACTGAGAAAAAACGGGAAGCCGCAGAATCCGTTGCAGTGGGTGATACTAAAGGATTCCCGTTCTAAAAAGAGTCATTAATTTAATCCGTTACACAATGAACATTGAAGAAGCCAAGAGCATTCAGTTGGAGGATTATCTCCGGCGTATGGGGTTCAACCCGGTAAAACAACAAGGGGACAGTATCTGGTATTGTTCCCCTTTCCGTGAGGAGAAGACACCTTCTTTCAAGGTGAGCGCATCCCGCAACCTATGATACGATTTCGGCATCGGACAGGGAGGGGACATCATCACCCTGGCGATGGAGCTTCAAAAGACGAAGGATATCTCTTATGCGCTTAAAACGATAGAGGGACATTTTCCGGCTGCTTTCCGTCCGGTAGCAGCCTCTCCCCGGCAGGCGGAACCGCAGGCTACCGGCTACCGGCAGGTACGCATTGATCCGCTGACGAACCCGGTCTTGCTGGGATATCTCAAAGAAAGAGGCATCTTGCCTGAAATCGCAAGGGAAGCATGCAAGGAAGTGCATTTTCAGAACAAGGGAAAATGGTATTTTGCCGTAGGCTTTGCCAACCGGAGCGGCGGGTACGAGATCCGTAACAAATACCTAAAAGGCAGCATATCGCCCAAAGAGATTACCCATATCAAAAATGGCAGCGACCGTTGCATAGTGGTTGAAGGCTTTATGGATTATCTCTCATACCTCACGCTCAAGGCTACGCATCCCGGTAACGGACAGCCTAAAGGAAACGGTCCGGACTATATCGTTTTAAATTCGGTCAGCAATGTAGGCAAGGCTATCCCTGTCTTGAAAGAGTATAAGAGTGCCCTCTGCCTACTGGATAACGATTCCGCCGGAAGGCAGGCTTTTCAGCAGATGGCGCAAGCCGGATGCCCGGTCAGGGACAAGTCCGACTGCTACCGGGAGTATAACGATTTGAACGATTACCTGTTGGGCAGGAAGATGGCGCAGGAGAACAAGACGGATCATCAGCACGAAACAGCCCCGAAGCTGATTGAAAAGCCTGCAAAGAAACAGTCCGGTTGAAAATTATAAAATACCGGTCCTTGTCTGATGCATGAAAGGCAGGCAATAAAAAAGAGAGTCAAATCCCTGCTGGAGGGAATTTGGCTCTCTTTTTATTGCTACCCGGCTACCACCGGATATTTATTCTTAATAATTTCTGATCAGCAATTCATTGACCGCTTCTCTTTTCTCGGCTATGGAACAGATGGAACGGAAGATGCTGATTCGCTGGATATGGAAACCGGCATAGAGGTCGTCGAAGAAGGTGTTCTCAGGGTTCTTTTGCCGGGGATCGGAGTTGGAAAGCATTCATTTGGCACCGGTTTCACCTATTCCCTTGCAGAAATTTGCCAGGTTGATCTGCTCTTCATCTCCGAAGTCCTGTGGCATGTAGGAGGTGCAGGAGTTACCCTCATTGACCGGCTTATAAGGCGGGTCAAAATAAAATAGGGAGTTGGCTCCGGTGTATTCTGCGGTCTGCCGGTAGTCACCGTCCAGAATCACAACATCTTGCAGCAGCTTGTGGTTAAAGCGGATCAGTTCCTCTTCCAACAGTTTTACCCGTCCCCCGGCACCAAAAGTGACGGACAGCTTTCCGCTATGGTTCACGGAGTAGATGCCGTTATAACAGGTACGCATGAAGAAGATAAACAGGGCGGCACGGGTGATGTTATTCGGGTTTCCTTCATTGTAGTAGGTACGTTTCTCCATGAAGTAGACCCTTCTTCGGGTATGTTCCTCCAGCGCGATGTATTCGTCCTGTATCCGGGCAAGCACTTTAATAAGCTGCTCCGGGGATTCCTTGATGACGCGGTAGACATTGATCAGAGCCTCGTTGGAGTCGTTGATGACGCAACGGATTTCCGGATAGGCTTGTCTTATTCAGAAGAAGAGGGCGCCGCCACCGACAAACGGTTCTACATAGGTATCCATCTGTCCGAAGTCTTTCGGAAGGGATTCGATAAGTACGGGAAGCAGTCTTCTTTTACCTCCCACCCAGGGGAAGCAGGGTTTTCCCGGCAGGTTGGCCGGAGAACTTTTCTTTTTTTCCATGTTTACAACATTTAAATGATTAATAAATTAAATAGGGATTATTCATCGTCTGCCGTTTCCAGCAGGTGTTTCAAGTTGGGATCATTTTGGATGCGAAGCAGCTCTTTTTCGATGATTTGCGTCACGTCTTCCTTGATTTGATAGTAGTTCCTTTCGATTTCCTCTTGCATGTGGTCCTTACCATCCGCACCGGTAAAGTCGGTTATGACGGGGATAGGCTTGTAGGCTTTTGTTTCGGCGGCTACCCGTTCATTGTCCACCACGATCTCGCAATGGAATATCTTCTGTTCTATCTTCTCCCCGAAGTTGTCGCAGACACTGCCGACAAACTCTCCTTGCGAGAGGTTGGAGATTTTGGAGGCAGGTATCAGCGAGTCGAGCTGGGTACTGATATTGGTTGAGGTGTCTTCACGGGTCATATTAATGGATTTGCGCTGTTGGAGCACTTTCCCAAACCTTTCAGAAAGGTTTTTCGCTGTTTCTCCGACCACTTGCCCGGAAAAGATATTTCCAATTGTGTTCTGGATCACCCGCGCCTCCTTATCACCGTAGTCACGTATTAACTGGCTGAAATCCTGTGCTCCCAGACATACTGCCACTTTGTTGCTACGGGCGGTAGCGATCAGGGTGTCAAGTCCTTTAAAGTAAAGTGTGGGAACCTCATCCACTAGAATAGAGCATTTGAGCCTGCCTTTTCGGTTGACCATTTTAACGATACGGGCATTATACAATCCTAACGCACATGAGTAAATATTCTGTCTGTCAGGGTTATTGCCGACGCACAAAACTTTGGGTTCCTCCGGATTATTGATATCCAGCGTGAAGTCATCTCCGGTCATAATCCAATATAAGGCAGGTGAGATCAGCCTTGATAGCGGAATTTTGGCGGAAGCTATCTGCCCTTGGAGCTGCTCCATCGCACCACCTTTCCATGCATCCATAAAAGGTGACAGGTAATTCTCCAGCTCCCGGTAAGAGGTCAGTATGGTGAACAGGTCGGAATACGGTTTATTCAATAGCTCTATGGCATGTGGGAAGGTGCAGAATTTCCCGTTTTCATAGATTTTAAGATACCAGATCACCGCCGCAAATAGCACAATCGGGCTTTCTACAAAGAAATCTCCCTGCTTTTGAATCCAACTCTTGTTCAAATTTAACATGATTACATACGCTGATTCGTATGCATCCGCGATATCGGATAGAAACGAAGGATTGAGGGGATTGCACCGGTGGCTGTATCTGGGATCATCGAAATTAATCACATAAAATCCGACCGGCTTGGCATACTTATCCTTGTTTTTAAGCAGCTGGTTATAAGCAATTATGCTTAAATCCGGATACTTAAAATCATAGATATAGGCGGCGAATCCTTTCTCTATCTGCTGGCGGATATAGTTATTGATGATGGCATAACTCTTTCCTGATCCCGGCGTGCCTAATATCAATGAGGCGCGGAAGGGATTAATCACGTTTATCCAGCCTGAATAGGTCTTTCGTTGGTAACGGAAACGGGTGGGCAGGTTTACCGAGTATTCATTGGCAATCAACCTGCGCTCCTGCATGAAGCTCTCGTTCTCGTCGTTAAAGACGTCATCCATGAGTTGGTTCTTCAACAGGCGGCTGATCCAGGTTCCGGCGGTAAGCAGGCTGATATATCCGGCAGCTACGGTAGCTACATATAATAAGGTTAGAAGCGCGACGGGGAAGCGTGCCGTCAGTAAGAGCTCGCTACCAAAAAAGAGCAGCATCCCGGCTATAAGGTAACAGCCGATACTCCTTCATGACATCTCCACGTCCTTCCGTCCTTTCGCTCCCATGCAGGAGAAGAAAAGGAAGAGCAGACTGAAGGACTTGCTCACCAGCGAATGGGAAAACAGCCCGGTATCCCGCTGGAAATTGAGCAGTATCTTGTCCACGACACCGATGTTCAGGTTCATGGAAAGAAAATAGGGATAGCAGAAATAATAGACATTCATCACTAAAAATAGGATGCTGATGGCCCTCATGAAGTCAAGGTTCTTATTGAGCCCTCTGGTTTCGTCTTGTGACATAAGCGGTATGATAATTAATGGTGATACATTTTATTAGCCCAGATGCGGACCTCTGCGTTTTCTCTTTTTCTTTTTCCCGTAAGGGCTTTGCGTCAGGTCGTCTGCCGGATACGGATAGGATTCCAAAGAGAATATATCAAGCAGTCCTTCCACCAGCTCCGTCTCTTTCATTTCCGGTTCGGACGGATGGATAACAGGGGCTTCTTCAGTCTTTTCCGGTGGGATCGTGCCGTACTTCCGGTTTATAACCGATGCCGAATATTCTTTGCCCAGAAGCGAGCCCTTGAATACGGTCTTTGAGTTATGGTCGATGTAGGTCACGCCATAGATCACACCGGAATCGTTCTGCCAGAGTATGGCGGCAATGCCTTTTCCAGAAAGTTCCTGCAGGAATCCCTGACGGGTGGGCTGTCCTTGCAGGGCGGTAGCGATAGCTTCCTTCGTCTGTACGGGTACGGGATGTCGGGCAATTCATTGTTTGCTTTTCACAAATTTCTTTTGGAGTGCCTCGTAGCCTACGCTTTTACCGATCTTGCTGGATTTGATGGCTACGCCGGTCCGTTCTCCTTTTTCATCGGTAGCCGCATAGACCAGTCCATGATAGGTCTTTCCCTTTATCGTCTTGTGGGCCTCTTCCACCGTTACATGGAAAAGGCCAAGCAGGGCTTTAAACTCCTTGACGGATTGGAACTTGTATCCCTGCATGACGGGCTTGACCACATTGGCTATCTGATGCTTGATATCCCCCTTCCGGTAATCGACGGCAGTCAGCGGCAGGGATTCCCGTCGCTCCATCTTCTCGGCGGGTAACAGATGGTATTTCCTCTCCAGCTCCCGGTAAACAGCGGTCGAGCGTTGCCATTCTTTGTAATCTTTAATTTTCTTTCCCTGCTCGTCAATACGCAGGGAGACGATATGGATGTGGGGCCTGCCGATATCCTCATGCCGGTAGATGATATAGGGTTGGTTGCCATATCCCATTTTTTCCATGTATTCCTGGCCGATAGCGGTCAACTGTTCATCGGTCAGCACATCGTCCGGGTGTGGATTTAATGAAATGTGGATAACGGGCTTCTCAGTCCGGCGGTTAGCCGCCAGATACGGTTCGAAGGAACGGATGCAGTGCTGGATGGTCGGATGGCCGTCTGCCGGTTCCATGATCCGGTTTCATGCCAGTGGCCGTGCCTGCTGCTTGTCCACTTTTTCTTGATTGTAGTATAATGCCCCGTAAACGGAGGCTCCTGATGTTATTTTTGCAACCATTGTTCAAATTCTTGGGTGAGACGGATAATCTCCCGGTTGAGAGATATTAGTTCAATAGTCAGTTGCTCCAATTTATAGAGCATGGCAAGAGCCTTCTTTTCGGATAGTCCGGTATGCAGAGCTTTGACTGCCTGGTTATAGTTTACTCCGATCCGGCGGTATTCGCTCTGCAGGTTGGTCAGCTTGATGTAGTAGTCCGTTGCCGCCTTATCTATTTTCACGACTTTCATCGGTTTGTCGAAAAGGGCGGCAAGGATGAACTGGGATTTATTATTAGCTCCCGAATTCTCAAAGAGCCTCTCAAACTCGATGTTCTGGAGTTCGTCCAGACGGAATCCGTAATAATAAGAATGAAGTTCTGATTCCTCTTTGGGATTCCGTCCGCCTCTTCATTTGCTCGAAGTGTCAGCCCGTCCGGGTTTGCGTGTACTATTGATTTTAGCCATATCTTTTCAGGTTTTATTTATCCGGCAGCAAAATAAGTGATAATTTTGATACGAACCTAAAATCGGAAAGTGACTACAAATGACAAGAGATGACTATTTGTGACAGGGGGTAAAAATACCCCTGTTCACTTCCCGTTTCCGCAAGCCGCGATGTTCTTTTCAAAGGTTTCCTTTAGTTTGGGCAGCAGGACGGAATAGTTCTTTTTGCGCCGGGCAAGGTCGGCACGCAGGTCATATGGTTTGGGAATGGCAACATTGAAGAGTTTCTCAAAAGCGGAAACGATACCGGCGAAAGAGAGGCGTTTGCCGCTTTCGTCCGTAATCAGCCCGCTGTAATCCAGCGAGGAGATCAGTTCCATCAGGTTGACCAGCGAACCTTTCCAATGGAGCGATGAAAGAAACGAGGAAGGTGTCGTGATGGTTCCGGGGTACTGTACACCAAAATTGACCAGCTCTATTTCCGCCTCCACCAGCAGGAGGCATTTGTCCAGATAGAATTCGGCTACTGCCGTGTGGAAATGTCCTGTTCGGGTGAATAACTTCTTTAGGGAAATCAGTTCTACCTTGCTGTGAAGCAGATGGCGCAGCCTTTCCGATACGGAAACCGATTCGATGGCGAGGTCGTAAAGGTATTGTTCATATTCGGTATAGGAGGAAGAGAATTCTTCATCGGAAACTGTCTGTTTTGGGCTTGAAGCCAGAGATAAATAATTGAATATACGGCATTCTGTAAATGGTTTCATACGGCATACATTTGATTTGTTTATACCGGAGTAAGCCAAATGAAATGCCTCTGCTATCGTTTAAAGCTCTATACCTTTTTAAAATACTGACAATCAACAATAAACAAATTTCATATAGAAACGGGTGTAAATAAAAAGTGTAAGCCGTCCTTGACAAGAATGTTAGGACGGCTTACACTTTTGTAAACCTCATTTGCTTCGGGTTATCCTCCGGTCAGTCGATGATATGGTATTTCCTTAGTTTCTCATACAGGGTAGTCCGGCTGACATTGAGCAACCGGACCGCCTTGGAACGGTTGTCACCCGTCTTTTCAAGGGTCTGGAGAAGCAACGCCTTTTCTTTTTCTTCTTCCGTCCACTGCGTTTCTTCTTCTTTAGGAAGGGAGATTTCAAGGTTCAGGTCTGAAACGGAAATCCATTGCTCTTGGCAGATGAGTACGGCTCGACCTATTACATTCTTCAGTTCACGGATATTCCCCGGCCAGGGATATTCCAGCAGTGCCGCCTCTGCCAGCCGGTCAAAGCCACGAAACGATTTATGGGCCTTGGCGCAAGTGAGTTTCAAGAAAAAATAAGCCAGAGGAAGGATGTCTTCCCGGCATTCTGCCAGTGTAGGAATCCGCAGAGTGAACTCATTGAGCCGGTGGAACAGGTCTTCCCGGAAGCGTCCTTCTCCGATGGCTTTTTCCAGATTCTCATTGGTGGCGGCAACCAGCCGGATATCAAAAGAGTATTCTTTCGTGGAACCTACCGGCTTGCAGCGTTTCTCTTGCAAGGCCCTGAGCAGGAGCATCTGTGTCTTATAGGAAAGGTTGCCTATCTCGTCCAGAAACAATGTCCCTCCGTTAACGGCACGGAACAATCCGACCTTGTCGCTTTCCGCACCGGTAAAGGCTCCCTTCTGATGACCGAAAAACTCGGAGGCGGCAAGCTCATCGGAAATGGCCCCGCAGTCGATAGCCAGATACGGCTTGTTCTTCCGATGGCTCCGGGCATGTATCTCGGCTGCAATGTGCTCCTTCCCGGTGCCGGAAGCCCCACGGAGCAGAACGGAGATGTCGGCACAGGCAATCATCTCTATCAGACGGTACATCTCATGGGCTTTGGGGCTTTCACCTCGGTAGAACTCCTGTTCGTTATCGTTTTTATCCAGTATCTCCGTTATCAGAGCCAGGAGATTGTCTGGCTGCACAGGCTTACACAGGTAGTTGATGGCTCCCAGTTGCATGGTTGTCACCGCATTCTCCACCTGTCCGTAGTTGGTCATGATCAGAAAAGGGATAGAGTAGTACTTCTCATTCATCCATTTCAGGAGCGAGGTGCTATTTCCGTCCGGCAGGCGCAGGTCTGCCAGTATTAGGTCGAACTCCTTTTGCCCGATGGCTTTACGGGCATTCGCAAGGGTTGCCACGCATTCGGTTTTCATCCCTTTTTTCACCAGCCAGTTGCTGATGCTACGGCTGAACACAATATCATCTTCAATAATCAGGATTGTTTTCATAGGCTTTCCTCCCGTATTTTTCAGCGTATACTATCAGTTTTTCCACTGCCCGGATGATGTCCCGCATTTCCATGGATTGTCTATTGGTCCACTCTGTCGCAGGTTCTGTCACCAGTTCCCGTAAATGAGACAAGGGGAAATCCAGACGGACGGTTTCCCATAGGGGCAGGTTCTTATGCAGGATGGAGGAGGCGGCGGCCTCCTTGTCTTGTCGGTCTAAGGCAGCGGTTAATGCGGCAAGGTCTTTCCGGCTCTCTTCGATAAACAGGGCGAGCATTTCCTCCCTGTTGTCCTCTCCTGAAAGGATGAGTGAGAAATCGGGAGCATACTCCTTTCTGTCTTTTTCTCCTATCACTTGTGCCACTGTATTTATCAGTTCTTCCATAGAGAATGGTTTATGGATGCAGCCCGAAAAGCCGCCCGACAGATACTCGTTGTCATCATCCACCCGTGCCGTTACCGCTATGACGGGGATTGTCTTTGCGTTCTCCATATTGGATGCCCGGAGCAGTTCAAGTATTCCGTAGCCGTCCGTTTCAGGCATCTGTATATCCGTCAGCAGCAGGTCATATCTTTGTGACCGTAGCCGGGTAACCAGTTCACGGCTGGTCTGGCAGCAGTCGCACCGCACTCCGTTACGGTTAAACATCTCTTTGGTAATGTTCAGTTGCATCCGGTCGTCATCAATGACCAGTACGTTGATTCCATCCAGATGATAATCAGTAGCGATGCGTGTCTCATCCATCTGGGTGGATTCATCCGCCTCAAGGAGTGGCAGGAATGCGGTAAACGTGCTGCCTTCACCCGGTTTGCTTTTTACGGTAAGGCTTCCCTGCATCCCGGAGACCAGCCTGCTTGCAATGGCCAGCCCCAATCCGAAACCGGGAACATTACGGGCATTGTCCAACCGTTCAAAAGCTGTGAATATCCGGGTTGTTTCTTCCTCCGTCATCCCGGTACCGGTGTCCTGTACCGAGAAATGCAATTCTTTATTCCGGTATTCCGCTTGCAGGCGGATTTCACCTTGCCGGGTGAATTTAATGGCGTTGGAAAGCAGATTGTTCAGGATTTGCTGGAGCTGGGAACGGTCACCGCTTACTACCACATCCAGACCGGAAAAGGCGGTTGTCAGCCGCAGCTTTTTCTTTTTGGCCAGCGAACCGTAGTTCCGGGCTGTTTCGCTGAAAAGGGTCTCCAGCCGGAAAATCGAAAGGATGGGTTTGTTCCTGCCGGTATCCAGCAGGTAGAATCCGATCAGCGTATTGACCAGCCCGATCATGTAATCGGAAGAATGGAGTATATTTTCCGCATACTCGTCCTTGCGGCTCTTCTTTTCTTCCCCGGGGAGCAGTTCGGCGCATCCTTTGATAGTAGCCAGTGGCGCACGAAGGTCATGAGCGATGGTGAGCATCATGCGTTTTCTGGATTGTAGGAGCTCCGTGTTCTCACGATTGGAGGCTTCCAGCTGACGCTGATACTGGTTTATCCTGTTCAGATCCCGGTGGATGATAAGATACAGGAGGACGGTCAGCAACGAGATGAGGACAGCCAGCAGAGAGACCGTATGGAACGAGCGGTCGCGTGTGGAAATGAATTGCCTGTAACGCTCATCAAGCCGTATTCCAGCATCCGCCTCAAAGTCCCTGACAATCCGGTGTAGCCTGTGGTTCAGGTCCGTGTTGTTACTGTACAGGAGGTCCATCTGTTCCAGCAGCCTTTCCCGTTCGGCTTTCTGCATGTCGGTCACCTCCCTGTCAAGGGAGTGCAGCATGCTCGTGACAGATGTGGTACCCTGATGTTTACCAATGGACTGTCGCTGGCGTTCCAGCTGTTCCTTCTGCTGCAGATAGGCCGATTTTTTCCTCCCGGGCCTGATGAATGACCAGAAACCCTTCTTCGGAGTTTCCTCCTCCTTCTTTTTCTCGGCAGGAAGGACATCCGCCTGCTGGATATGGGACACGATTGCCGGAATCTTGCTGTTCACGATCTCGCCGGTCTTGCGCAGACGCCCGAACGTGTCCATGACCGTGTCTAACAACAGTTCCTTTCTTTCCAGCAGCAGGCATAACGAATCTATGCGCGACTGTTGTTCGGGAGACTTCACATACCTTTTCAGTGTCTGCAACATGTTACAGACACTGTCTTTTTTTGTGTGGTAGAGTCCAAGGTCGCTTTCATCCCAGACGCTGGCTGTTTCACCGTAAGTGGCCAGTCCCAGCAAGCCCGCGTATGTTTCTCCGGCCAGATGCCGGATACAGGCCAGTTCATGCTCATCCTGTCGCAGGCTGTTCCGCCTCGTCTGTTCCTTGCGGAAGATATGAATGGTCAGGACGAGCAGGAGAAGCAGTATGACATATCCTAAAAGGATTTTAAGTTTCAACCACATGGAAGTCTTCATTCTTATATTGGAATCCTACAAAAAGGCGTGTTCGCTCATATAAAAGGGAATAATAGAAACTTATGATAAAAGTTTATTACTGTTTCAAACCATTTGAGGATACCTCGCAAGTTTGCTATCACACAGTTGATCTTTTAATCTTTTTTTATACTCACAGAAAGGATAGGAACCTGCTTTTTATGACTGAAACATATCACATCCCCTTTATTGGACATTACATTCTCATTCGATCATATTGTTTTCATTTCGGCTCATCCGTTTCTTCACCCGTTCTACTGCTTCCGATACAATTTCTTTGTTTTCAAAGCGTTGTGTATAATTGGTATAGTCTGGATGAATCCGTTTGTAGGTCGGGTCAAGAAACAAAGGACTGGAAATAATATGGTCCGCTGTCGAACGGTTACAACAGAAAACTATATTTTCAACTCCCGCCAGCCGGGTCAGTGCCTTTACATCCGTGTCATGTGGCTGCAATGTCATCGGATCCGTGAAAAAGAACAAATAATCAATCTCTCCTTCCACAATACGTGAGCCCATTTGCTGGTCACCACCTAAAGGACCGGATTTCAGAATCGTGATATCCCATTCTGTTTCAGGATGTTTCTCTTCGAGCGCTTTTTTAATGAGTGTACCGGTGGTTCCCGTACAATAGAACTTATGCCCTATCAGACGTTCCGAGTTCCAAAGAACCCATTCTATCATGTCCTTTTTCATTGCATCGTGTGCAACCAGACCGATTTTACGAACAATTGTTTTCATCATAATAATAAAATATGGTTTATGTGATAATATAATTAACAATATCCAACAGCTTTATAAAAAACAGGAGAATGACTGTATGAGTTTGAGCAGCTCCTTGTTCGCCCGGCTGTCCACGGTGGCTTCCCGCCTCTCCTCAAACAAAGTAAGCGTTGCGGAGCATTCCCCGCAGATATCAATGCCGACTACACGTTCCTTTCGAAGGACAATTGCCAGTAATTCCTCCAGTTCCTGCAGGCTGAAAGACCCTTGATCCCAGTCTGTTACTGCGGATGCCGGGTTCAGGACATCCTTGTCTATGGACAAGTAAACCGGTCCTTCAATATACGCAGAGGAGAAATTGCGCCAGCCCTTCTCGTGAGCTAACGTCGCTTCGCTATAAAAACTGACTCGTTGTCCGTATTCTTCCGGTACGGTGCGTATCAGTTTGTCCGATGCACCGACTATCACCACTTTCTTGCAAAGCATATTCCAGTCTAACATGTCTTTTACCCAGCTCCCACAAGAAAGCATGCCCTTGAACAAGGGAGGCTGCATGTCGGGGTGATGGTCGAATACAATCAGAGAGAACGGAACTCGAAGTTTGTCTGTCCATAATTTGGTCAGGTAATGATAATTGCCCGAATCAATGAAATGGATACCTTCCGCTGGATAACCGGCAATCACCCGCTTCAATTTTCGTATCCCCTCCTTGTCACAGTAACCTCTCGTTCCAGAAAGGTGACGGCAGTCTAGCCAAATGAACTGATTGTTCCGTGCAAATACCTCATGGGCATACACACCGGTGAAGTTCATGATGACAACCGGCCAGACGGTTTCTCGGTCCGCCTTCTTCTTACACCGTCCATTTGTCAGTAACTCTTGCTTATTCATGTCCGTTCAGAACCATCGTACATAACAAAAATCTTGCCGGTGAGGTAACAGGGGATGGTTGGGATACATTCTGAATGCCTGTTTGAAGCTTCCAGCGCTGAACATTCTGGTTATTGCCTTGAAAGTGTATAGGTTTCCGTCTTTGGATGTCAAAGAAAAAGGAATGACCTCATGGATGCGATCCTCATTCTCCTCATGCCGTATAATGACCGATTCCAATCCGATCGCGTTGTCCAGCCCTTTCTCGTCAATGACGACCGTCATCTCGTATTCCTTACCAGCCTCCACCGTGGCGTCCAATCCTTTTCCCGCATTCACGGAAACGATTTCCACGGCATTCCATCTGCTGTCGACAGCTGCCTTCCAGCCGGCAAGCGTTTTCGCCTTTGCATAATTGTCCGCCGCCAAAACATGAAAGTGTTCCGACAACTTGTTGTAAAATCCGTCATAGTAGTCATCCAGCTGTCTTTTCATCGTGAAGCGGGGAGCTATTTGCGCAACCGAGTTCTTGATGTACTTGACCCAGGTTTCCGGATAGTCTTTTTCTTTCCGTTCATAATATAACGGCAGGATATTATGTTCCAGCAGGAAATAAATTGTTTCCGCATCCAGTTGGTTCTGGTACTGTTCATCCTGATAGGTGGCCTTGTCGGTGATGGCCCATCCCGCCTCCTTGCGGTAGCCTTCGTACCACCAACCGTCCAGCACGGAGAAGTTGAGTACGCCGTTCATCAGAGCCTTCTCACCGGAAGTTCCGGAAGCCTCCGCAAGACGGGTGGGAGTATTCATCCAGATGTCAACCCCAGAAATAAGATGCCGTGCCAGGTCCATGTCATAATTCTCAAGGAAGATGATTTTACCCAAGAATTCAGGACGGCGGGATATCTCCACAATCTGCTTGATGAGCCCTTGCCCGGCAGTGTCGTTTGGATGGGCTTTTCCTGCAAAGACAAACTGTATGGGATGTTCCTGATTGTTCACAATCCGCGCCAGACGATCCAAATCGGTAAACAAAAGATGAGCTCTTTTGTAAGTTGCAAAGCGCCTTCCGAAGCCGACAAGAAGAGCATTCGGATTAAACTTCTCGAAAATGGAGACACCCAATGCCGGGTCAACCTGGCTTTTGAGCCAGTCCCGGCCGCATTTCCACTTGATGTAGGATATCAGTTTGGTTTTCAACCTTTTCCGCATGTTCCATATCTCTTCATCGGGTATATTATAAACGCCTTTCCATATTTCCTGATTGGACTGGTCGTTCATGAAATTCTCATCGAAATTGTCCTTAAACAGCTTTTTCCACTCCGCCGTACACCAAGTGGGAAAGTGTACGCCATTCGTCACATAGCCCACATGGTTCTCTTCCGGGAAATAGCCTTTCCAGAGAGGCGCGAACATCTGCTGTGAAACGGACTTGTGCAGCTTGCTGACACCGTTTACCGCCTGGCTGGTTTTGCAGGCGAATACCGACATGCAGAAACGTTCTCCCTTGTTGCCCGGAGTTTGCCGTCCGAGGTTCATCAACTCGTCCCACGTAATGCCCAGCTTATCAGGATATCCTTTCATATATTTATTGAAAAGCCCCTCATCGAAATAGTCATGGCCGGCAGGCACAGGTGTATGCACAGTGTAAAGCGAGGAAGCCCTAACCAGTTCCATGGCTTGTCCGAAGTCCAGGCCTTCGGATATATAGTCGCATAACCGCTGGATATTGATCAGTGCGGCATGCCCCTCGTTGCAGTGATATACATCTTTCTCGATGCCCAATACTTTTAATGTCATCATTCCTCCGATGCCGAGCAGTATTTCCTGCTTGAGCCGGTTTTCCCAGTCACCGCCATACAGGTGATGGGTAATCGGACGGTCGAACTCGCTGTTCAGTTCATTGTCCGTATCCAGCAGGTAGAGGGAAACACGTCCCACATTGGCCTTCCATACATTGGCATGGACCGTGAAACTGTCGGCATAGGGAACATGGATTACCAGTTGTCGCCCGTCAGGCTGCATCACTTTCTCTATCGGAAGCTGCCCGAAATTCTGTGGGTCATAATGAACCTGTTGCTGCCCGTCCATCGCCAGAGCCTGGTCAAAATAGCCATAACGATATAAAAGCCCTACAGCGCAGAGGTCTACGTTACTGTCCGAAGCTTCCTTCAGATAGTCACCTGCCAATATGCCCAGACCGCCGGAATAGATTTTAAGAACCCTGTCCAGACCATATTCATGCTGAAATAGGCAACTGACGGACGGCTGTGGTCCGGCTCCACATCAAGATACGCCTTAAAAGTGGAATATACGTTTTCCATCTTACGCATGAAGTTTCCGTCATGTGTCAGTGCCTCCAGCTCTTCATAATCCATCCGTTCCAGAAACAGTACCGGATTCTGTTCCGCCTCTTCCCATAGTTCCGGGTTCAAACCACTATATAAACTCTTCGCATCCTCGTTCCAGGTCCACCAAAGATTATGTGCCATCTCCGCAAATCTCCGCAATTCTGCCGGAAGGTGTGAACCGACTGTAATCTCCCTCCATTGTGGGACGTTTACATGATAACTTGAATATTCCATAACATTTTACTTATTTGATAGTTCATGATTTTTTTCTGTGGAGGTTTCTCCTGTTTCCGGTTCTTCCTGTGGAAATGTCCCGGCTGTACCCTGGAAATTCTCGAGGAACTGTTTTTCCATACTTAGCGATCGTTTCCGTATCCGCTTGGAAAAATAGATAACGACAATGATCAGGAAAGATAATATCAGTCCTGACCCCAAAGCGACATTGAAAAGACGGATGATGATACCCATTACGATAATGATACAGATCAACACCTTGATCACTATCATTGATACCAGCAGCCCCCTGTTGAACCTGTTGTCCGCCCAAAGTTTGCGGAATTCGACGGAATTGTTTTTCTTCATGATGATGGCGCACAAAAACGGGGATATGATAAGGAGGACAAGAACGAAGCTCAGCAGGCTTCCTTTCATCCCCGGAATACGTCCCATTACCAGAGGATACGCATAGGAGAAGAACAGCGCTATGAAAAACAGGCATACCACCAGATAAAGGGTGACGGATACCAACATGGACCTGATGAGCTTGTGCCAGGAGCCTTGATGTCTTGTGGTCATTGTTCCAGAAGAATAATGCGTCAGGTAATCTTTCAGGAATTGTGGCAAGTGCCTGTCTGCAAAACAGTAGACGGGATCCGACAGTCTTATCATATAAGGAGTAAGGAAAGTGGTGATGACCGATACTGCCACTATGACCGGATAAAGGTATTTGTCCATTACATTCAGACTGATTCCTAACGAAGCGATGATGAACGCAAACTCACCCACTTGTGCCAGGGAAAAGCCGGCTTGTATCGCAATCTTTAGCGGTTGTCCGGAAAGCAACACGCCGAAACTCCCGAACAGGACCTGCCCGCATAGGACCAGTGCCGTCAGGATAAAAACAGGAACGGCATATTCCCATATCATGGCAGGGTCGATCATCATTCCCACTGATACGAAGAAAACGGAGGCGAACAGGTCCTTTACCGGTTGCACGATATGTGCGATTTCTTCCGCTTTATCTGTTTCTGCCAGCAGGGATCCCATGACGAACGCACCCAGCGCGGCGGAGAATCCCGCCTTTGTCGCTATCATCACCATTCCCAGGCATAGTCCCAGGGAGGTTGTCAACAGTATTTCATTGCTAATAAAGCGGTTCAATCTTTTCAGAAGGGTAGGAATCAGATAGATTCCCAATGCTGACCAGAAAATAAGAAAGGCCGCAAGTTTCAATATGCTCTCCAGCATTTCGAAGCCTTCAAAATGCTTGCCTACAGCCAATGTGGAGAGGACCACCATCATGATTACCGCCACCACGTCCTCAATGATTAGTATCCCCAGGACAATACCGGTAAATTTCTGATCGAGAAGCCCCATGTCACTGAATGCTTTGAATACGATGGCGGTGGAGGACATGGACAGCATTCCGCCCAGAAAGATACAGCTCGTGTGTGAGAAGCCCATCGCATTGCCTGCCGTATATCCCAGGAACATCATGCCGCAGACGATGATAACAGTGGAGAATATGGCCGAGGCTCCCACACTTATCAGCTTTCTGAACGAGAAATCCAGTCCTATGGCGAACAGGAGGAAAATAACACCGATATCCGCCCATATCTTGATATTGGCCTGGTCGGAAACAGTCGGGAATAGGGAAATGGAAGGACCTGCCATAATACCGGCCACAATATATCCCACTATGACCGGCTGTCCCAGCCATTTGAAAATGACGGTTATGATACCGGCTATAATCAAGATAGTGGCAAGGTCTGATATTAAAGGGGCAACTTCCGACATAGGAGTAACATTTTATATGGACAACTCGTTAAGGACACGGATCAGGTTTTTGTCAATGGGCTTGTCGTTCTTGATAGCCTGGTCAAAAGGAACATAGACAATCTCATTGTTATGTATGCCTACCATGATATTGTGCTGGTCCTCCATCAGGGCCTGTATGGCGGCCTCACCCAGCCGGCTGGCCAATATGCGGTCGTTGGCACTTGGCGCTCCTCCCCGTTGTAGATGTCCCAGGATAGAGACCCTGACATCATATCCGGGGTATTCCCTTTTTACCCGGTCGGCATAGTGCATGGCTCCGCCATTCTTATTGCCCGGGCTTTCCGTCACGATGACGATGCTGCTGTTCTTGGTCTTCCGGAATCCGCGTCCGATAAAAGTCTCCAGCTGATCCGCATCCGTCCGGTCTTCCGGAATAATGGCGGCCTCGGCTCCCGAGGCTATTGCGCTGTTCTGGGCGAGGAAACCGGCGTCGCGTCCCATCACCTCGACAAAGAAAATTCGGTCGTGCGAGGTGGCTGTATCCCGGATTTTGTCCACACACTCCACAATGGTGTTCAGGGCCGTATCATATCCGATTGTAAAATCGGTACCGTACAGGTCATTGTCGATGGTACCGGGCAGTCCTATGCACGTGACAGGGTATTCCTCGGCAAATATGCGGGCTCCAGTCAGTGAGCCGTCGCCCCCGATGACTACCAGCGCCCCGATTTTTTCTTTCCTCATGGTATCGTATGCCTCTCTGCGTCCTTCCGGGGTGGTGAACGCTTCGGAACGTGCCGTTTTCAGGATGGTTCCCCCACGCTGGATGATGCTGCTCACATCCTCGGTCGTAAGTTCCCTGGACTCGCCCGCTATCAGGCCTTCGTACCCTCTGTAAATTCCTTTGACTTTGAAGCCGTTGAAAATGGCGGTACGGGTCACGGCACGGATTGCCGCATTCATTCCGGAAGCGTCCCCTCCGGAAGTAAGGATTCCTATATATTCATCTTTTTTCATCTATCTCAGTTCTTGTTTTGTTTCATTCTGCCAATATAGCTTTCAGTTTTTTCCGGCAGTGAAAAATACGGCTCTTTATGGTTCCCAAACTCACACCGGTTCTTTCCGCTATCTCACGGTATTTGAACCCTGACAGGTACATCTCAAAAGGTATGAAATGCGACTCCGGTATACTTTTGATGGCATTACGTATCTTTTCCAGGTCATAGTTCCTGTCCACCTCCTCTGTACGGGACTCGTCCATGATCCGCGAATAATATGCAGGATCGGAGGATATGTACAGACGGGTATGACCGACCTCCGCCCGGTAACCGTTGATAAACGTGTTACGCATGATGATAAACAGCCACCCTTTGAAATTTGTGTTCTTGTTGTAACTTTCTTTGTGAAGCATTGCCTTGAGCAGGGTATCCTGCAGCAGATCTTCCGCCTTCTCCCTGTCCGCTGTCAGTTTGTACGCGAAACGGAACAGTTCGTCCTGTACGCTAAGCAGCTCTTTTTCAAAATTGAATTCCTTCATCGGTTGTGCCGGTTCCCTGTTCCGGAAGTGCCTGTTAAAGGCCGGACGGCTCTCCGGACAGGAAAAGCCTGTCCGGCCTTACACCATTCCAGATATGGAATTATTTAACCTCGATAGCCTTGGAAGTTTTTTGTTTTTCTTCCTCCTTCACTTTCGGGATTTCAATGGACAGGATCCCGTGTTCGACTTTTGCGGAAATCTTATCCTTCTCCACGTTTTCAGGTAGCAGGATGGTCTGCTGGAACTTGGAATAAGAGAATTCGCGGCGGAGATACTTCTTGTCTTTCTTCTCCTCCTTCTTCTCTTCTTTCTTTTCCATGCAGATTGTCAGGTTGTTGTTTTCGTCAACATTCACCTTGAAATCATCCTTCGTCATTCCGGGAGCCGCCATTTCAACCTTGTAGTCCTTGTCATTCTCAATGACATTGATGGCAGGAGCCGTAACTCCCGTTTTTGCCAGCCACTCATTCTCGAAGAAATCGTTAAAAATACTCGGCAACCAGTTTGAATTTGTTTTTACAGGTACCATTTTTACCTCCTTTTTTAAATTGTTAATAAATAAAATATTCAAAAAGACAATACAAATCAGTCTGATTGACTGACTCTTATCGTCTGATCATACCTTGTTCGGCTACAGCCTCCGTCCGTCTCCGTATCTCCTCCTGGTCTCCGAGGAAATAGTCCCTGACAAGCACCGGCCGTTCATCAAATTCGAATACATAAGGTACTGCCGTGGGCAGGTTCAAGAGGGATATGTCCGTATCGGAAATATTCTTGAGATGCTTGACTATCCCGCGCAGACTGTTTCCATGGGCAACGACAAGCAGGTTGTCCCTATGCATCAATGTGGGTAGGATGACACATTCCCAATAGGGCATGACACGCATGACGGCATCCTTCAGGGATTCAGTCCGTGGCAGTTCCATTTCGGGAACACCGGCGTAACGGGTGTCGTTCCCCGGATAGCGGGGATCGTCTTCCTTCACCGGCTCGGGCGACACGCCGTAACTTCTCCGCCAGATATGGACTTGTTCCTCGCCATATTTGTCTGCTGTCTCCCTTTTGTTAAGTCCCTGAAGTATGCCGTAGTGTTTCTCGTTCAACCTCCAGCTTTTCTCCACCGGGATCCAGTCTTCATTGAGACGGTCCAGAACACAATTCAACGTTTTCACAGCCCGTTTCAGATAGGATGTGTAAGCCGCCTCAAAAGAGAATCCCGCTTCTTTCAGCATATCACCGGCTTTACAGGCTTCTGCGATCCCCTTATCACTCAGGTCTACATCGGTCCAACCGGTAAAGCGGTTTTCCTTGTTCCATAGGCTCTCGCCATGTCTCAACAATACGATCCTTTTCATGCCATATAGTTTTTATGCAACGGTTATCGAAGGATCCAGATAGACATCCTGAATGGTGTTCAGAAGCGAGACCCCGTCTTTCATCGTCTTCTGGAAGGCTTTTCTCCCACAGATAAGTCCCATACCTCCGGCACGTTTGTTCACCACTGCGGTTACGACGGCATCATGCAGGTCAGATGTCCCATGGGACTCGCCCCCCGAATTGATCAGGCCAACCCTTCCCATATACCCGTTGGCCACCTGGTAGCGGCAGAGGTCTATCGGATGGTCGGAGACCAGTTCCGTATACATACGCCCGTCGGTCTTACCGAATCCGATGGCTTTAAAACCTCCATTGTTGGACGGCAGCTTCTGCTTCACGATATCAGCCTTGATGGTGACCCCGATATGGTTGGCCTGCCCTGTCAGATCTGCTGCCGCATGATAGTCAATCCCGTCTTTCTTAAAACTGCTGTTTCTCAGATAACACCACAATACCGTGGCCATCCCCAACTCATGGGCATATTCAAACGCCTGTGAGACCTCCACAATCTGGCGGCGGCTTTGTTCCGAACCGAAATAGATAGTTGCCCCCACGGCAACGGCACCCATGTTCCATGCCTCCTTCACTGTACCGAACATGACCTGGTCATAACTGTTCGGATAAGTCAGCAGCTCGTTATGGTTCAACTTCACGATGAAAGGAATCTTATGGGCGTACTTACGTGCCACAGCTCCCAGAACTCCGAATGTGGATGCCACGGCGTTGCATCCTCCCTCGATAGCGAGTTTCACAATGTTCCCGGGATCGAAGTAAAGAGGATTGGGTGCAAAGGATGCTCCGGCAGAATGTTCTATCCCCTGATCCACCGGCAGGATGGAGACATACCCGGTATTGGCCAGACGCCCGTGCCCGTACAGGGCTTGCAGGCTCTCCAAGGTGCGTATATTCCTGTCGGAATCCACCCATGCCTTGTCTATCATATTCGGCTCGGGGATATGGATGAGTTTCTTGTCTATTGTCTTGCATACATGGTCCAGGTAGTATCCTGCCTGCGTTCCCAACAAATCAATAATCGTGCTCATGTCAGTCGTTTTTTTATTCCAAATCAGGACTGGCGTTCCCCCAGTTTTGCATCCATGAAAAGGATGCCGCTCTCTCCGGCTTTCTTCATCAGGTTTACGATGTTCAGGAAATTCGCCTCTTCCTCCACCTGCTCCCTGACAAATCCCCAAAGAAAATCACGGGTGGCATTGTCTTTCTCCTCGGAAGCCAGATGTACCAGTTCGTCAATCAATCTGGAAACATGTCTCTCGTGTTCCAAGGCATGTTCAAAGACTTCGGTGGGACTGCCCCAACCCTGTGGAACCACATCGACCTTGTCCACTTTTGCCTCCGCCTCACGTTTGGCCATATATTCGGCGATGGCACATGCGTGTCCTGTCTCTTCCGCCGATTGCTTGCGCATCCAGCGGGCCATGCCGGAAAAACCTTCCTTTTCCAGATAGAAGGACATTGAAAGATACAGGTTGGCGGACCATAATTCCGCAGTAATCTGCCCGTTCAGGGCCTTTTGTAAATTCTCGGTCATAATGAATCTAATTTTTAATGTTGGTACTATTTTTTATTTTTCATATTCAGGGGCAAGCGTGTGCTTGTCTCAAAATATCTGTCAGGACAGGTTGCATCCCGTTTATGAAACATTCCACGGCGATGACCATCAGAATAAGCCCCATCAGTCTCATCATCACATTATTTCCGGTTTCTCCAAGAATTTTCAAAAGCCGCGTTGACACGCAAAGGATAATGAAAGAGAGGAGACAGACTAGGGCGATCACGCAAACCAGTGCAATTTTGAAAATATGCTCAGGGGCATCTTCCATCAGTGTTATGCCGCTTGAAATTACACCCGGACCGCACAGCATCGGAACGGCAAGAGGCGTGACGGTGATGTTCCTGGAATATTCTTTTTTCTCGTTCTCGTTCAGTTTCACATGGGTGAAGTGTGCCTGCAGCATGTCATATCCGATTTTAAAGATGATGATACCTCCCGCAATCCGGAAACCATTGGTCGAGATCCCGAAAAAATGGAACAGGAACCTGCCGCACAAGGTGAAAAGTACCAGTATGACGAACGTGAGGGCGCAGGATTTTAAGGCGATGCTCCGGCGTTCTCCGGCACTCATGCCCTCGGTCATCTGCAGGAAAACCGGCATCACTCCGAGGGGGTCCATCAATGTGAACAACGAAGTGAAACACAACATTGAGTATGCGAATATATCCATAGGATGATACTTGTTTTATTTTTAGACCATTATTTTCTCTGTGAACAATAAACTCCGGTCAGGTTACACGATTTGACACATCATATGAAGCAGGGCAGCCTGCGTTCATATTCCATGGCCAGGATACGCAACAATTCCATAAACGCCGTACTTACATATATCCGTTTTGTGTACAGCCCCTTGATGAAAGAATGGATGGATGAATCCGTATTCTGGCATAGTACGTGAAGTTCGGATATCTGACGGGATATATATTGTTCATGTTCAAGCAGGGTGTTCAAGGCAGCCAGCGGTGTCGGCCATTGCCGGATGTCGCGCCTGATTTCATGGATGGTTACAGCACCTCCTTCATGATAGATGCGGTTCATCATCTGATAGACCTTGCCCATATTGTCCTGTGCCTGTGCACTTAGCCATGAGGCCAATATCGGAAGTTGCTGCCCCTCAAAATAGACCTGCAATGACAGGTACAGGTTAGTTGACCAGATTTCTGTATTGATCAATGTGTTCATCGCATATTCAATTCGTTTATCCATGGCTGTTCTGATATTTGAAATTAGACAAAATAAATCGTAATTCATATCCTGCAATAATCATGAATTTATGTGATAGCATCTGTAAATCGGACTCTTATGGAGTTGTAAAATGAATTTTAATGCTTGCGAGACAAATAGTCATAAAAATGTATAATTATCATGCCTTTTTGTCACAAGATCCCTACAACATTCTCAACAAGATATCCAGTTCTTTCTCTATCATGTTGATCTTGTCGTATATGTAATCCAGCGTATTATGATAGTGCAGGCAGGCCCTGCATTCCTGCAATTCCCTTGACAGGGAGAGTATTTGTTGCCAAAGTTCCTCTTCTGTATGTCCAGGGGGATTATTGAATGCCATAAATGGATTCAGAGAAACTGTTTGGCATGTAATTTGTGTAATAATAGCCGCAAGTCCCGAAAAGGGGCAGGAATGGAAACAAAAAGGCAGAGAATTCCACTAAAGACAGTAACAGACAGAGGAATGAAAACGGAAGGCAGGACCTGTCCGGTTTTGAAACAAATTGCTTTCATAATGCGATTATATGACAACTCTGTTCCCTGAAGTTGTGTTTATATAAAGTTAAGCGTGGGAACTTTGGTATTACCGTTCAGAAGTATCCCCATACTCAACAACATATAATACACAAAGCCCCACGCCTANAAAGTTAAGCGTGGGAACTTTGGTATTACCGTTCAGAAGTATCCCCATACTCAACAACATATAATACACAAAGCCCCACGCCTATATATGCTAACAAGATATAATAGTGCATAGGGACACCTGATGTATTATCCAATTGTTGTCTTGAAATTGGGGATTTCCTGAACATGGATAATGCCTAACGCTTACTGTTATTAATCTTTTTTGGTAAAAGACAAGGCAAAAATACTAAAAGAATTGATTCGCGTCAATAAAAATCCAACTTTTTTATTATTTTACTCTCTGCGCCACTGAATTTCATCGCTCTCCGCTCTCCAAATCCCGTGCCCTTCAGCGATAAGTAATCCTGAGTTCATCAATTGCCTCATAAAAGAGCTTTTGTACATCCTAAAATCCGCAACCTGTAATATTTTTGATATCTGGGGTTGCAGATACCTCTCTAAAACGACTCGTTTTCGTAAAGAACCCTAATGGTGCAGTCGCAAGAGACAAAATCCCCTTACCCCATGATGCGACTTGAGGCAATACGCAAAAGGCCACGAAGATTTGAGGCTACCCAAAATCAAATTTGAAGGCCATCATGTATGCATCATTGCTTGTGTATATGTTCAGTATGTGCTGTCTTGCAGTCTTAATCCATTTTGCAGGGACAGAAACATACTTGAATACAAAAGTTTTGATTCTGCTTGTGCGTTTAAGTCCAAAGCTCTTCATGTTTGCGTCAGATATGAGGTGTCTGTAAAAGTTTCGTATTAAAGCGGTCAGAAGCAGGAACACCGTGTTTTCCGCCATGAACGATTTTGGCAGCCGTTTCCAGCCAAAGCCGTTGTTCATGTCGTCCAATACACGCTCAGCACCGCCACGCTTGTTGTAATACTCCACGATGTCACGGTCTGTCGAAGTATAGTCATTTGTCAGTATGCATCTGTATGTATATTCCCCTTCCCACAGGTCGAGTTCCTTGTTGATGCTTCTTTGCCGCTGTATGACAAGGCGGTACGCTTTGCCGACCCATTTCTCTGCAATGATGGAGCATATCTCAAACTCGTGACCGTTTATGTATTCGGTCTTCCATCCGCGCAAGGCAAAGATATCGTCATACAACGATACACACCTGTTTGCGCGGATATAAAAATGCCGACTGTGCTTCTCCACCATTTCCACCATAGCCTCAGAGCATGAGCCACAATCCATCCTCGCACGGTTTATATGTATTCTGGCATTCTCCAAACGCTCAAAAATACGTTTTAGAGTGTCTTCCTGATGGAAACGGACATTGGTATTGCCGTCGCGGTTCTCTATCCCGACGATGACATCGCCGACCGTTGCTATTCCTGGACTGTAACCGGTAAACTTCTTGTAGGTTATTTTTGCGTCAAATTTCTCCGTCTCAATGAACTGGTGGTCAAAATCAAAGTCATATTCATTGTCTGGCAGCAACTGTCCAGTTGCCAGCAATGCATTGACAAGCAGATTGTTAAGGTCGGAAGCCACGTTGAAGTCGTAGCTTTTGCCCGAATCAGACCTGTAGGTCAGATTCGGTGTGGTCAATTCACGAATGGCCCTAAGTATTGTGTCTGCGCTGCATGTACGGAGGGGTGGATGCAAGCAAAGTGCTTCCATAAGGTGTGAGGTCACGTCTTCGACACATGACCCTCCACAGAAATATACGCACATCAGAGAACGTATTATCTCGCTATATTGATAGCCATACACTTTGCTACGCAAACCTAAAGTAGAGTCTATTGTACAAGACAACATCCTGTCGAATTTCTCCATAATTGGAAATATACCACCAAAAGATGTGAGTTTCTCGGATTTTATTTGTACTTTTACCATGCTTGATGAGGTTTTGTTTGACTATTTTTGCAACACTAAGTTAAGTGAATCCTTTGACATGACAAAATCCTGAGCCGCTCGGCTTTGCCGCTTGGCTTGTCCAAGAACTTTTTGTTGTTCAGGATATTATAAAAGTTAAAATTTATAGTGTTGCGGAATTAAGGTAATAACAATACTATGAAATCGTTATTCATATTACAACTTGTATGTTGCGTCATTACAGCCATGCTAGCATTGCAATTAGCCATGGCAAGTTTGCAGGTGAGATGGAAGGTGTGGCGCTACGAAATATCAAGATGGATTCTCGTTGCATCCATGCTATTCTTCTCCGTCCACTACCTCTTACAGATGATTCATGGACTCCGTGCACAAGGTACCGATGTGGGCGCAGCATTCAACATATTGTTCTATACTCCAGTGGCATTTGCCATCACTCTCTCCATAATCAACATAGAGAGCACAGGCAACAAAGTGCGACGGTATTGTTTACGTGGTATGATGGCATACATACTCATCGCCATAGTTTTCGTCATTGGCATGTTCAAAAGTCAAAGTTTACACATTGGCAATATGCTCTATGTGATGCTCGGTCTTTTTGTGGCTAGCATGGCATATTTTATTCTTATCATTCGCAAAGAAACAAAAGCCCGAAAGCAGAAGCTCATGGAGAATTTCGGAATCGACTTGATTCCATACGTGCGCTATTCGCAAGCCAGCATCATTTTGCTATACTTTGCTGCTGGACTCCTTCCTGTAGCAATCCTCTTCAATACCTTATTATATATAATAGGTCCCTTGATATTACTCTCTGTCATCTTTTTCGTCCACACTTTCATTGCTATGGGCTATTACATCACACCCAAAGAAGTCATTCCTGAGGAAAATGACGCAGAAGCAAAAGTCACGGAAGCAGAAGACATGAAAGACGGCAAGAACACTCATGGCACAAATATCTTGACAGCTAATAGAAAGATGGAAATAGAATTAGCCCTCAAGAAATGGTGTGAAGAGGGATTTTATAAGGACTATGAAGTTAACATCTATTCGCTAGCTACCAAGTTGGGATACAAGAAAAACGAACTGACAGAATACTTCAATCAGTCAGAATACACCAATTTTAGAACCTGGCTTAGCGACATTCGTTTTAATGAGGCTGTTCGCATGATGAAAGCCAACCCCGAATATAGCATTGACGCTATTTCCACAGAGTGCGGTTTCTCATCCCACACATGGATTTATCGTATATTCAAACAAAAAACGGGCATGTCACCTAGCCAATGGCGCAAACAGTTTGCCTCCATCTAAATGCGTATTTTTGTAATTTCGCATTAAATAGCATTTAAAAGAGGTGTGTCAGCGTTTTGACACAACCTCTACTTAAAAGATTTAATTTACAATAGTATTGCGGAATTAAGGTACATGAAACCGATAACCTGTCATAGTGGCATTGGGAAAAGCCGTTCAGACGATCCGCATCATGGTCGGCAAAAGATCTAAAGTGACCTCTTTGGCTGTCTTGCGCTTGGAGACATGAATCATTTCAAGCACCTTTATGACGTCTTCAGACTTCGTGCCACGTATCATGGTCACAAGTGTACCTCTGCCACCACGTCCCGCACGATTAGTGACAACAGTATATAATTCTCCGCAGCTTAAAGAAGTCTCGTCAATACAAAGGCTAGGGACCTGAGGTTGTGCCCGCATTCTGACACATTTACATTTGTAGTATTAAATATCCCAATAAAAATATAAGTGTATATTGTAATGGGATCTTAATAGAGGATTAAAAAATAAATACTTAATGGGCTGTTTCTTATGAATTCTACTGAAATCTTATAATAATTGCTCAAAAAATCACATTCTTTGTATACGTAATATCCTAATTTTGGAACGCAAATTAAAAGAATATTAATAAACTAAATTATCTGATTTATATGACAAAATTAAGATGTATGCTTTGTTGCCTGATGATCTGTACTATTACTATTGATGCTAGGACTGTTAATGATATATATAAAAGAATATCTGCACAAGTCTCCTTGAAGGTTCCCGGTAATCAATCACGAAACTATTCCCTTGCTTTTCAAGGAGCCGTTGATGATAAGGGAATCTATCTGTTAGAGTCTGAAGAAAAAATACCATTAATCATTACAGAGAGAATAGAACGTGACAATGTTAAATGTGTAATGGTAGTAAGTATTACGGCATTGGAAGACGTGTACTTTAATTATCAACAACAGTTGAAAACAGGCTTCCGACATAATGACTGTATGTTTTATCTACCAGGATTCTGGTATAGTCGCAATTTACGTTCTCCTAAAGGTGCTCCTTCATTTCATATATCAGAGAGTTGGCTGGTACGTGAGGATCGTCTGAGCTCACCCCTTACCGGTATCTTCAATCAGAAAGATGGACGTTATATGACTGTGGCACGCAAGGACGATTTTCAATGGGATGCCCTTGCTACCCACCAAACAGGCGAAATCATCCTCTCGGGCAAAACGTCCCTAGGGTTCACCGGCTTTGAGAGCCATGACGGAACATCAACACTATCTTTTGGATTTCCTTACCGAGAAGCTCCTAAAACCTATATTCGTAAGTTGACGCTGGCTCCGGAGGTTACATCTTTCCAATATCTAAAAAAAGGAGAAACAGTACTCCTGACCTGGGAATTTATCGAGGGGCAGGCTACAGACTACTCAGATTTTATTTGCCATACTTGGGAATATTGTTATGATACATACCGTCCCCAACCTGTGAAAATACCTTTTTCTCCAGAAGAGATAAAAGGAGTGCTGAGCAATTATTTTGTGGAAAGTTTTGTTGGGGACAAAGCTCTTGCCTATTACTCCAGCCCTGAAATGAAAGTGGCAGCCTGTGCCAACATGAATGTAGCAGAGATAGGTTTTGTCGGTCGCGTACTTCTAAACGCTTTCAATGCATGGGAGTTTGGCAATGAGAATGGACGTGATGACCTTGCAGCTAGCAGTAAAAAGATATTTGATAGTTACTTAGAAAATGGCTTTACGGAAACCGGTTATTTGCGTGAATGGGTAAATCTGGAAAATGATAGTGATGTGAAAGAAGAACGCCCAGTGCATAGCATACGTCGTCAGTCGGAAGGAATTTATGCCATGTTTCATTATCTGAATTATGAACAGAAGTATAAACGTCACCATCCTGATTGGGAACAACGCTTAAAGAAAATGCTCGATATGTTCTTGCAACTGCAAAATCCAGATGGAAGTTTTCCACGTAAATTCCATGATGACTTTACAGTTGTTGACGGAAGTGGAGGAAGTACTCCATCCGCTACATTACCTCTGGTTATGGGATATAAATATTTTAAGGACAAACGCTATCTGTCCGCTGCCCGGCGTACTGCGGAATATCTGGAAAAAGAGCTTATATCAAAGGCTGACTATTTCTCCTCTACGCTGGATGCAAACTGTGAGGATAAGGAAGCTTCCCTCTATACCGCTACGGCAACTTACTATTTATCATTGATAACAAATGGTACGGAACATAACCACTATGCCTCTCTGACACGAAAAGCGGCTTATTTTGCCTTGTCCTGGTATTACGTCTGGGACGTTCCGTTTGCTCCCGGGCAGATGTTGGGTGATATCGGTCTGAAAACTCGCGGCTGGGGAAATGTCTCGGTGGAGAATAATCATATTGATGTATTTATTTTTGAATTTGCCGATGTGCTCCGTTGGCTTTCCAAAGAGTATAATGAACCTCGTTTCTCTGATTTTGCTGAAGTCATTTCTACTTCCATGTGCCAGTTACTTCCTTATAAAGGACATATGTGTGGAGTGATAAAAGTTGGTTATTATCCGGAAGTGATCCAGCACACCAACTGGGATTATGGAAGGAATGGAAAAGGATATTATAATGACATGTTTGCTCCCGGTTGGACGGTAGCATCCCTTTGGGAATTGCTGACACCGGGACGTACTGAGAATATACTGTTGAAATAGCTCTGATATCCACTTTTCAGGATATTCTTATATCCTGTTGTATGTTAATTAATGAAACTAACAATTAAGACAATGCAGAGACTACGTATTTTAGTTATATTAATACTTCTTTCTTTGATGCCTCTTTATTCCCTTGCCGTTCTGAATGAAGGACAATATGCATTCCGTTCACTTGATATCAATAATGGATTATCCCAGAATACGGTCCATGCCATCCTTCAGGATAAACAAGGATTTATGTGGTTTGGGACGAAGGATGGTCTTGACCGGTATGATGGTATCTCTTTTCGGACTTTCATGAAAGAATCCGGAACCTTGGGCAATAATTTCATCACTTCTTTGTATGAAGACAATCTTGGGCAAATATGGATTGGGACAGACGTAGGCCTATATGTCTATTGCCCACAAATGGAAAAGGTCAGGCATTTTACTCTGATAAGTAATTCAAACATAGATATAGACTGTACGGTCAATCTGATAACTGGGGACCAGAAAGGAGGTATCTGGGTTGTAACTCAGACGCGGGGAATCTTCTATTACAATCCCCAGGATAGCCAGTTGGTTAATTATCAGTCGGACGGGTCCGGTACTCTGAACCTTAAAACTTCCGGCCAACTCTATTTTGATTCGGACGATGTCTGCTGGTTGGACATACGTGATGGAAATCTGTATTATTCAAAAGACAAGCTTAAAACTTTAACTCCGATTTTTCCAGAAGATTCAAAAGTGTCTTTCAGAGATGAATACATCTATAAATTGCTCCCCGGACCCTATAATTGCATGTATGTGGGAACTGTATTCGGACTGAAAGAAGTGAACCTAACTAATAAGACTATCCGTACCCTTCTTTCCAAGGATGAATTGGGAGGTGATATTTATATCAGGGAACTTGCATTTTATTCAGATGACGAATTATGGATAGGAACCGAATCGGGACTTTATATCTATAATCTGCACACGGCAAAAATCATCCACTTGCAGAACGTCAACGGTGATCCCTATTCAATCTCTGACAATGCCATCTATTCGATTCTCAAAGACCGTGAAGGCGGAATGTGGATAGGGACTTATTTTGGGGGTGTGAATTATTACCCCCGGCAATATACCTACTTTGATAAAGTCTATCCCCAGAAAGAATCAAACAAAATGGGAAAAAGGGTGCGGGAGTTTTGTGCCGCCCATGACGGCACACTCTGGATAGGTACAGAAGATAAGGGGCTTTTCCATTATTATCCTAGTACTGGAAAAATCGAACCGTTCATTCATCCGGATATTTATCATAATGTTCACGGATTGTATTTGGACGGAGATTATCTGTGGGTTGGGAATTTTGCAAAAGGATTGAAGCGTATTGATTTGAGGACATACGCTGTAAAGCACTATGATAATATTGCAAGTGATATCTTTTCTATCTGCCGGATAACTGCGGGCGATCTGTATCTTGGAACAACAATAGGATTGTTTCGGTACAACCCAGATACGGAACGTTTTAAACGCGTCCCCGAACTTGGGTGGACGTTTGTTTATTATATAAAGGAGGATAAGCAGGGGAATTTATGGCTGGCAACTTATGCCGATGGCGTCTATAAAAAGAATGTCCGTACAGGTGGTTGGGAACATTTCGTACATGAGGAAGCAGACTCGTCCACCCTTCCATCCAATAAGGTGCTGAGTATTTTTGAAGACAGTCAAAATCAGCTATGGTTTACCACACAAGGAGGTGGCTTCTGCCGCTTTGTGCCTTCCGCCAACACCTTTGTCCGTTATGACGGTATCGGTCTGCCAAGCAACGTCATTTATCGGATTGAAGAAGATGAAAAGGGATTGTTCTGGGTTTCAACCAATAAAGGGCTGGTGCATTTTAACCCGAAGAATTCCAGTTTTAAAGTGTATACAGTTGCTAATGGGTTGCTGAGTAACCAGTTTAATTACCAGTCCAGCTATAAGGATAAGAATGGACGGATTTATTTTGGCTGTATTAACGGTTTCATCTCCTTTGCCCCCTCCTCCTTTATTGATAATGATTTTTTACCCTCTGTTTTGATTACCGATTTTATGCTCTTTAATAAAAAGGTGGTAGTCGGAGAAAAAGGCTCTCCATTGAAACAAAGTATCACTTTGTCAAACCATATCGAACTTCAGTCAAATCAGAATTCGTTCTCCTTCAGGATAGCTGCGATAAGTTATCAGTCACCGAGCATGAATACACTGCTATATAGACTGGAAGGGTATGATTCCGAATGGCATACAGCGGGTAAGGGCCCTATTACGTATTCCAATTTACCTTATGGGACATACATGTTACGCGTGAAAGGTGCGAATAGTGATGGTGTATGGAATCCAGATGTACGCACATTGGGGATCAGGATATTGCCCCCGTTTTATTTATCCGTATGGGCATACCTGATTTATATCCTATTGATACTCGGTACATTTTTCGCCCTCTTCTTTTATTTAAGGAAGCGTACTATTGAAAAGCAGCGTAAAGAGATGGAGAAGTTCGAACAGGAAAAGGAGCAGGAACTCTACACCACTAAGATAGATTTCTTTACAAATGTGGTACACGAAATCCGTACTCCTTTAACACTGATAAAGTGCCCATTGGAGAATGTACTTGCTGATAGGGAACTCTCCGAAAATGTAAGGATGGAATTGGAAATTATGGATCAGAACGTGGAGAGGTTACTGAACCTGATAAACCAATTACTTGATTTCCGTAAAGCGGAAAATAAAGGTTTTAAATTGAATCCGAAAGAATATAATATCGGTACTATCGTCCACTCTGTTTATAAGTATTTCACCACTTTGGCAAAGCAAAGGGGAATTAAACTTGAAGTAGAAGTTCCAGAGGAAGAATTGTTGGCTTCTGTTGACAAAGAGGCTTTGACCAAAATTCTCAGTAATCTGTTTGCTAATGCATTGAAATATGCCCGGACATACGTTTATCTCCATTTGTCTGTTGATGAGAAGAATGAGGTGTTCACTATCTCTATGAGTAATGATGGGAATATAGTCCCTATCGAAATGCGTGAAAATATTTTTAAAGCCTTTGTCCAATACCGGGACGGGAAAGATATTGTCTCGGGCACAGGCATCGGATTAGCTATGGCTCGTTACTTGGCAGAGTTGCATCAAGGTATGCTGGTGATGGACCGGGAGCTAGATTGTAACCGTTTCATTCTTTCCATTCCAATATTACACCAGACACTTCCGGATGATTCGGAAGAACAACATAAGAAACCTGGGTATGATGATGAAGATCGTGAAGTTTCTGATAAAGATAAAAGAGAGGTTGCTTCCATATTGGTTGTAGAAGATAATAAGGATATGCTTGCTTTTGTGTTCAGGCAATTGTCTTCATTGTATCATGTACTGATTGCGGAAAATGGGGTCGAGGCGTTGGACGTTCTTGAACAGAAATCTGTGGATCTGATAATAAGTGACATTATGATGCCTCTGATGGACGGGGTTGAATTATGCAAGCATCTGAAACAAAATCTGGACTATAGTCATATTCCTGTAATATTATTGACAGCTAAAACTAATCTGGAATCAAGAATCGAAGGACTTGAAGAAGGGGCGGATGCGTATATTGAAAAGCCGTTTTCTATGGAGTATCTTCGTGCCAATGTAGCAAATCTGTTGAGTAATCGGGAAAGATTACGCCGTCACTTTATTGAATTTCCTTTTATCAAAGCAGATGCAATGGCGCAGACAAAGGCCGATGAGATGTTTATTAGCAAGTTAAATGAGTATGTATTACGCCATCTTGATAATACGGACCTGCAAATTGATGATATAGCGGATGCAATGAATATGGGACGTTCCAACTTTTACCGGAAATTGAAAGGAATCCTAAATATGAGTCCGAACGAATATCTCCGCCTTTTCCGTTTGAAGCAGGCAGCTTCCATACTGAAAGAAGGAACCTATGGAGTGGTGGAAGTCTCTTACATGGTAGGGTTCAGTACCCCCTCCTATTTTTCAAGCTGTTTTAAAAAACAGTTCGGAGTACTGCCTAAAGATTTCATATCGCACTAGTAATATGTATTTTGCTTTAAATTTTATAATATCAGGTCATTTTCTGATATTTTATCCGAGTTGTTCCGGGTAATTTTGCAAATATATTAACAACTAAATTTGATGTATGACAAGGTATTTACTTTTTTTTGCCAGCCAGCCTTCGGGCGGAAGAGAGAGTTGTTTTCCTATCGTATATATAAACGATTCTTAGTTTGAGAATTTGTACTGTAATTTATATAAAGTCAAAGAAATAATTATAAAATAAATTGCACACACAATGAATAATAGAAAAGAAAATGAACAGAGTTGTATAGTAATGAATAAAAAAGAGGGTACATCGTGCATTACGACACACCTCCCTGTATTTCAGAGAAAAATCTACACTACTAATCAAAAATCTATTGATATATGAACTGTAAAGTAAAACAAGGATGCCTTACCAGCGAAAGCTGTTGCATCCTGTTATGGTTAGCCTTCACATTATTTCCCGTTTCCGTTGTAACGGCGGCAGATAATAGAAAGATCGACGAGAGCCAGCAAAAAGAAGTAAAAGCAGAAATGAAAGGATATGTGGGAGACGAAAACGGAGAGCCTGTTATTGGAGCTACCGTATTGGAAAGTGGAACGCAGAACGGGGTTATAACAGATGTGGACGGTATATTCACTATACAGTTGGCAAAGAACGCATCATTGACCATTTCATATGTTGGGTACCAGAAGAAAACGGTAGTGGTAAAAGATAAGAAGTTCATTTCCGTTAATTTGACTCCGGACAGGAGTATGATGCTGGATGAAGTGGTCGTGGTCGGTTTTGGCAAACAAAAGAAAGAATCCCTCGTGGGAGCTGTGCAGGCAGTGAAGCCGGAAGACCTGAAGATGACATCCAGTAATCTTAGTACTTCATTTGCCGGGAACGTTCCAGGTATCATCGCCGTACAAACACAGGGTGAACCAGGCTCTGATGAGGCGAAATTCTATATACGTGGTATATCAACTTTTGGTTCGAATACCTCACCGCTGATCATACTTGACGGTGTGGAAATCAACGCTACGATGATGAACAATATTCCTCCAGAATCTATCGCGTCGTTTTCTGTGCTGAAAGATGCTACGGCAACGTCCCTATACGGCTCACGGGGGGCTAACGGAGTTATCATCGTTACTACCAAGCAAGGACAGCTTTCCGAGAAAATGTCTGTAGATATCCGCTTTGATAATACTTTCTCCATGCCTACCTATGTGCAGAAAATGGCAGATGGCCCGACTTACATGGATATGTATAATGAAGCCGTTTATAATCAGGCTATTGCCAATAACCAAGAGTATGAGCCTTTCTATAGCCGGGATAAGATAGATAAAACACGTGCCAATGCAAATCCCTACCTGTTCCCAAACAATGACTGGTACAGTATGTTGTTCAAAGACTTCGCCGTTAATCAGAATTTGAATATCTCCATCAAGGGCGGAAGCAAAAATGTGGATTACTTCCTGAATGCTGGAATCTTCTATGAAAATGGTATCATCCGGCAACCCAAGGAAGATAAGCTTGATGTGGGTATGCGCAACAAGAAATACCTGTTTCAGAGTAATGTGACAGCCCGTGTTACCTCTACGACGAAAGTGGGGCTAAATATGAATACGCAGTTGTTCTACCACCATGCCCCCAAAACAAGTACCCGGAATTTGTTCGCCTATTCCATGCATGGGAATCCCGTACGTTTTCCTGCTACACTTCCTGCTGAACCAGGGGATACATACATCCGCTACGGTAGCAATGATCCGTGGGATGTGGGAAAATCAGAGCCGAATCCTTACGCCAAATTGAGTGAAGGTTATACGGAACGAAATTATGTCTATATGACGACCGCTTTCAATCTCGAACAGGACTTGAAGTTTGTCACACCAGGGTTAAAACTCACCGGACTGGCATCTTTCTATAATTACAGTTTTAACTGGCTGGATCATTGGATTGTACCTTTCTACTATAAAGTATCTGATGACTATACGATGGATGATCAGGGAAACTACCTTTATAAGACTTCGACTATCGGTGAGCCGGGAGAACCTTATCTGAAGAGCAATTCCGGGCGTGATCCGACAGAGAGTGTCTGGTCTTTACAGGGAGCGCTGGACTACTCACGCCAGTTTGGTGGACATGATGTGGGAGCTACCCTTGTTTACCACATGAAAGAAACCAAGAAAGTGAAGGACGGCGGAGCTGAAAAAGATCTTCTTCCTTACCGTGAGCAAGGGATGGCCGGACGTCTGACCTACAGTTTTGGTCAGCGTTACCTGCTTGAGGCTACCTTTGGTTATAATGGCTCGGAGAATTTCAGAAGCGGGCATCGTTTCGGATTCTTCCCTGCGATTGCCCTAGGATGGACTATTTCTAATGAAAAGTTTTTCCAACCGTTAAAAAAAACAGTTTCCACTCTGAAAATCCGAGCTACTTATGGATTGACCGGAAATGATGCGCTTGCCACTCGCTTTCCCTATGTAACAGAAGTCAGTATGAATAATAATTTGGATTGGTGGACTGGTAGCGGTACCCGCGTGAATGGGCCGCTTGTAAATATTTATGGTAATGCGAACGCTACATGGGAGAAATCGAAAAAGCTGAATTTAGGTGTCGATATGACCCTTCTTGAATCTATGGATATAACCATTGATTATTTCAAGGAAGACCGTAGTGGAATTTTTATGCAACGTTCGTCCGTCCCTTCAACAATGGGAGTGACAGGTATGCTGCCTTATGCCAACATTGGCTCGGTAAAGAATAAGGGTGTGGATATGAGTGTAGCATACAGCAAAGTAATTGGCAAAGATTGGGTGCTCCGCCTGAACGGTAGTCTGACCTATGCACATAATGAGATTACGGAGATAGACGAACCGGTGAATGTAGAACCCTATTCTTCAAGAATCGGACACCCGATAAACAGTATTATGGGATATGTGTCTGACGGATTGTTTACTTCTCAGGAGGAAATAGACAGATCTCCCAAACAGTCGTTCGGAAATTATACGGTGGGAGATATTAAATATAAAGATCTGAATGGTGATAACGTGGTGAATGGTTATGACAGGACGATTATCGGCAATCCTGAAATTCCGGAGATTATCTATGGTTTTGGAGGAACGTTGAAGTATAAAAAGTGGGATTTGTCTCTGTTTTTCCAGGGAGTGGCCAAAGTCAGTTTAATGATGAGCGATATTCATCCGTTCAGCGAAGCGGGCCATAAAGGATATAACATTGCACAGTATATCGTTGATGACCACTGGTCGGAAAGCAATAATGTAGCCGGTGCCGCCTATCCCCGATTATCACCCGAATTTATCACGAACAATGCGCAAACCAGCACTTATTACCTACGTAACGCAGCTTTCCTGCGCCTGAAGAATGCCGAACTGGGCTATTCCTTCTTCCCGTGGCTGCGTGTGTATGCAGCAGGTACTAATTTGCTGACATTCTCTCCGTTCAGTACCTGGGATCCTGAAATGGGAAGTGGGAATGGTTTGAAATATCCGCTACAGCGCACGGCCAAGATCGGGATTCAGTTTCATTATTAATTAAGAACAGAATAAGTTATGAAAAATATATATACAAAGTTATGCCTGTCGGCAATCGGCTGTTTAATGATGGCATCATGTGATTTTCTTGATGTGGTTCCGCAAGGTACTGCTACCGTGGATGATATCTACCGGACACAATATCAGGCTGAAGGAATGGTACTGTCTTGCTACGCGAATATCCCTAACTATTTCCATCCCCAACAATTTCCTGATTTTACCGGAGGAAACGAAATCATAACGAGCAAAGGAGGAACAACGCGCTGGTTTCATTTCCGCAGTCTGGTTTATGGGGAAGAATCCCCAACAACGACTTATTACTCATTATGGAGCAATACAGCAAAATCTTATCCGCAGGGTGCTGTGAAGAAAGCAGTATGGGAAAGTATCCGCAATTGCTATAATGTGCTTAATAATCTGGATAGGGTATCGGACATTACCCCCGAAAACCTGAGCTGGTGGAAAGGTGAAGCGCTGTTTTTGATCGGGTATTATCATCAGATCATGCTGGAGTACTATGGACCGATAGTTATTATTGACAAGGAAATACCAATGGAAAGTTCTCCGGCCGAGATGATGACCTCCCGTTCTCCTTATGATACATGTGTCGATTTCATTGCCAATAAATATTCGGAAGCAGCTAGATTACTTCCTGGCGTATGGGATTCAAGTAAGAGAAACAGGGCTACCTCTTCTGCTGCCTTGGCTTTCAAGGCTCGGCTGTTGCTTTATGCCGCCTCGCCGTTAGTCAATGGGAATAGTGAGTTTTATTCCGACTTTAAAAACCCCGACGGCACTTTTCTGATTAACCAGACTTATGACCGGGAAAAGTGGAAGAGAGCGATGGATGCTGCCAAAGAGGCCATAGACCTTTGCGAAGAGAACGGTTACAAACTTTATGGAAATTCGACCAATGACTTGGAGCAAGGGAAGAAAAACTATCATGAAGCCTTTGTCGGTGATGGGATCAGTGGTAGCGGATTTAACTGGAATGAAGTCCTGTTTGGCTTTGCTGAACAGGGAACTATTTCCTACTGTATCAAGAATATGGCTCCTCGTGTTGAATTTACAAGTTATTCGACCAAAGGTTTTAGAGGGTCCTTATTCCCGACGTGGGATTGTGTGAGTAGGTATTATACCAAGAACGGTCTACCTTGGGCAGATGACCCCGAGACTAAGAAGCTTGATCCGTATTCCATTGCACCAGGTGATAGTACGGTACGTTTTCACAGGAATCGTGATCCGCGCTTTTATGCCTCTATTGGCTTTGATCGTGGAAATTATGACGTGCAGGGAAAGACAATAGTGCTCAAATGCAGACGTGGTGAAATGCAGCAGAATAATGGCAATGCCAAGGATGAGTATCAAACGGACAACGGTTATTATTGTCAGAAATGGGTGTCTAAATATGATACCTATAATAGGACTACCGATCAAATAACCTACAACCGTTGGTGCTTTCCTTATATGCGTCTGGCCGAACTCTATCTGAGTTATGCAGAAGCGGATTTCGAATATAGCGGCACACTGAGTACTGCCAGTCTGTCCTATTTGAATAAAGTACGTGAACGTTGCGGATTACCTACCTTTGCAGATTCATGGGCAAAAGCCGGTGGTATTCCTTCAGGAGAGAAGTTGCGCGAAATATTACATGATGAACGCTCCATTGAATTGGCTATGGAAGGCAGACGTTTCCATGATATGCGCCGTTGGAAAATTGCCCATACTGAAATGATGCGTTATCAGAAATCCTGGACATTATCCGGAAAAACCGCTGATAGTTTTTATAAACTTACGGACATGAAAGAAACCGGCGTTCGTAATTTTACCGCTCCCAAGAACTATTGGCTTGCTATTCCACAAGATCAGATAGAAGTAAATCCCAATCTAGTGCAGAATCCGGGATACTAGAGAATCAGCTCTTATATAACTAACAATTAGAGGAAAGGACAAAATGAAAAAGGTAATGTGTTTATTGGCAATTATGTTTATGATTGCCAATACTTCGGCACAAACACGGGTGATTGCCCATCGTGGTTTCTGGAAAACCCAAGGATCAGCACAGAATAGCATTACATCTTTGTTGAAAGCGGATTCTATAGGATGTTATGGTTCGGAGTTTGATGTCTGGCTGACAAAAGATAATGGTTTGGTGGTTAGCCATGATGGGATTATTCAAGGGCATAAGGTTGAAGAGTCCACTCTGAAGGAATTAACCGGGTTATGGTTAGCGAATGGAGAATGCGTACCCTCCTTAAAAGAGCTTCTGGAAACAGCTAAGCGGAAAACATCTTTGAAGCTGGTGCTGGAGTTGAAAGCTCATAGTAAACCCGAACGGGAGATAAAAGCTGTTGAAGAGATCGTTTCGATGATAAAGAAGATGGGACTCGAACCCCGGATGATATATATCACCTTTTCGTCTCACGCATTAAAGGAACTGATCCGTCAGGCTCCCACAAGCACTCCTGTATATTATCTGAAAGGGGACTTATCTCCACAACAACTGAAAGAATTGGGTAGTGCCGGACCGGATTATCACTTCTCTGAATTTTACCGTTATACCGATTGGATTGAAAGTTGCCATGCCTTGGGGCTAAAAGTGAATGTATGGACGGTTAATAAAAAAGAGGACATGCAATACTTTTGGGATAAAGTCGACTTTATCACTACAGATGAGCCGTTGGGACTGTTGAAAGATATAATGAAGGTCAAATAGATATATTTTCTGAGATAATGTATAGTCCAACTGATTACCTTTAATAATCTGTTGATTATTTATGTTTTTGGAAAATGAGTTTCAAGTTTTCAAACGACTGTTCATGTTGATACAGTTGAATGCTGATTGAAAACAAAACAATAGCGGAAACAATGAATGTCAATCTTGTATAAGAAGGCAAACGTCCAAATTTATAGTTCAGCTCCATTAATCGAACTGAATAGGGGTATTTATTAAATAATATAAAATTAGCCAACTAATTCATAGCCAAATTATTGCGAATTAGTTGGCCTTTTTGTATCTTTAGGTATTCCGTGCGACAAGAAGTCGTACAAGTAATTGTTCAGCACTGTGCCTGAACCTATTGTTCTGTCAATAGTAGTCTAAAGAGGCGTGCTTTACCAGTCATGGTTTAGTGCGAAGCCCTCTTGACAATGCAGTCCTTTACAGAAATATCCAATGTATAGGCTGTTAGGCTGACTGATATGAGTAACATATGTGAATCGCTACACCATCGTAATAAAGAAATAGCTTACGGATATTTATAAGCTATAGCCAAAAGGTGGGTAGTCAGGATAGTCTTTTGGGAATGTAAGGCTACACGGACATCATACTGGCGGTGGAGGGGCGGGCTCTAAGTCGGGCGTCAGTTACTTGTACGGAACTTGGTAAACCCGTATTTCTCCTGTCTATGTCAGGCAGGTAAGCCAATTGCAAGAAAAGCCGAATGTGGTGCGGGTAAAGGATTGCGGAGAAAGTGAATGATTCTGTGTAATGCGGAGGATAGAGGTTTAAACATCACCCCATGCGAAATCAGGCAGACTTCCGCAGGGTAATTCTTTGTGAAACGATTGTAGAACTTTAATAAAATGAAGAAACTGCAAATGAGCAAGGCAAAAGCCGAGTGTGCATCTTTAACCGTACGAAACACGACATGAAAAGATATCGATTCTTCCAAATATGAGCGTAAAGTGAGAAAACTGCAGGTCCGAATAGCAAAGGCCCACAAAGAAAAGAGGTACAACAAGGTAAAGGCCTTACGGTACCTACTTGCCACTTCCTACGAAGCCAAGGCATTGGCGATAAGGAAAGTAACTTCCAATAAAGGTAAACGTACGGCAGGGGTTGACCATATGAAGTGGGACACTGATGCCAAGAAAATAGAAGCTATATGTTTATTGAAAAGGAGAGGATATAAGGCCTTCCCGCTGAGGAAGGTCAACATAGCCAAAGCAAATGGCAAGACAAGATCTTTGGGAATACCAACCATGAAGGACAGAGCCGTGCAGGATATATCTTATGGCTTTAGAACTTATAACTGAAAGTGAAGCGGATGCGAACTCATATGGGTTCAGAAAGTTTAGAAGTACTGCGGATGCAATAGACGCACTTCATAGATGGTTGAGTAGAGACTGTTTACCACAATGGATACTGGAAGGTGACATTAAGGGTTGTTTTGATCATATTAATCATGAATGGCTTCTCAACAATGTGTAGATTGACAGGCTGGTATTAAGGAGATGGCTGAAAAGCGGAGTAGTATTTAATTGCAAAGTATCAATAGATACGCTACACTTTTTCTTTTCGTTGGCAAATCTTAATCCGTATCTTCGTTGCATGAAAGAAGATATACGGATGCGCCAAAAATGGCTTGAGCTATACGTCGAAACGGGTTCTGTGACAAAAACTGCCCTTCGGTGCGGGATTACCCGTTCCACGTTATACCGTTGGATAAATTGCGAGAAAGAACAAGGCAAGTCGGAATTGTCCGATAAGTCTAAACGTTCATCAAGACTTGCCAATATGAAGATAACACCTGAAATTGAAACCATTATCCTTAATCTGTGCGTGAGACAAGAAGATGGGGAGCGCAACGGATTGCCAACTATCTGCTTAGGAAGAGAATAAAGCTCTCAGGCATGACGGTGTGGCGTGTGTTGAAAAGCATCAGGTCAAAGCTGTTGTGAAACGTTGCGAGAAATTTATTTCTTCTTCCAGCCGATTTTTTCCATCGGCAACATCCGGATAACCATATACCCCCGCCGTTGTTCATAGCGGCAGGAAAAACATGCCTGACGGCGATACGTGACGCACGGCACTCAAACCCTCTATTCCAACGTGAAACTGACCGCAGAGAGGGATGCCGCCACGGGCGACCTCGTGTGGAAGTCCAAGGACAACACGACACTTGTGGGGGGATTGTCGGATGAGCACTACTACCTCTACTATCCCTACTAAACGGATATGAGCGGAAAGACTGCCACTCCCACAGGCTCAGCCTTGACCGACACGGAATTCTTCGCCCCGTTGGTTTCCGCTTGGCAGCCTCAGGACGACCAAAGTACTCATGCGGCATATACCGCCTCCGACTTGATGACTGCCGAAGGCTCCGCAACGACAGGGGAAGACAACACCCTCCACCTCTCTTTCACCATGAACCATCGTATGGCATTGGCCGTCATCGAGATGCCGAATACCGTTAAATACAAGTTTACCGACGAGAGGATTCCTGATTACGCCGTGTCACCCGCCACTACATTCTCTGGCATTGCCCAGCCGCTGCGCGTGAACGATGGTACATACCGCTACTTGGTGAATCACGCGACTCCCGCACCGACTATCGAAGGACATTATGACGAGGGAAGCAAGGAGTTCACCATAACCCCGTCCGGCCTTTCTACCGGCAGTTACAAGAGATACAAGGTGGACGGCGCGGTGACAACTGTAAAGGACTACACGATGCAACGGGGAGATTACCTGCTCGCCGACGGCAACCTGCTGCCTAAGGGTACTACCCTGACCGAGGAGCAGAAGGCAAGCGTGGCGGCCATCGTCTTCTGGACACCGGCAGAGACCAATCCTGAAGGACGGATCACGCCGGCGTCTCTGGATTTCGACAAGATTATGGTGAAAGAACATCCCAATTGCACCCATGGCCTTGCCGTGTCGATTAAAGATGCTCCGGGCAACGTCTCGTGGCAAAACGTTAACGACTGGGTGGCGGATTTTCAAAGAGGAACAGATTTCAATCCTGTCGATAAGGATGAGTACGTAAACATTGCCACTGGTTTCGATGCGACCGGCAACATAAACAGGATACTCGGTTACCAGAACACGAAAGTGCTGTGGGCGTATAACGGATATTGCAAGACAAACGGCAAAACCGATGCCTTGGTCAATCCTGCTGAGGTCCTGAAAACATTTATCGCAAATAATCCAGCCCCGGCAAACAGCACCGGATGGTTCTTGCCGTCGGTAAAGGAACTGCACATGCTATGTTATAAGGATGTCGATAATATTGCGTACACACGGGACAACACAGAGACGAGGGATATAGTCGAAGTCTCCATCTCCGCCGTTGGCGGTGACGCATTGTCACCGCGCAATAACCATAAACGTTTCTGGTCTTCTTCGGAGAGCCCCAGTAATAAGAATGGCGCTTTTAGCGTGTATTTCTACAATGCCTTCGCACAGCTCAGCGAAAAGGACGGCGCACTCAATGTGCGTGCCGTGTGCGCTTTCTAACCACATAAAACAAAGAAAAATAACGATGTGAAAGGAACAGGATATTCCGGACGATGGATGCGCATCAGCGGCTGGTAGCCGATGTTGATGCTCGCGGGCGGGCTACTCGTCTCTTGCGGCAAGATGGAAACGGGAGAATCTACTACACGTTTACCCGATGGCAAGTACCCATTGCGACTGACAGCGGAGGTGGCGCAACCGCACCCCCGTGCCGGCGGCAAGGAGATAGGAGTGATGCTGGATGGCATGCTCAGCCTCCAAAGGTACGTAATGGACGCCTCGGGCAATACTGTCCCAAAGGATGCTGAAAACACCATTTACCGGAAGAGCACTACCGAGACATGTGTCACGGCACGGACTCCGAATGCCGATATCGACCAAAGTGGCGGGTATGCCGGCTTCGGCCTTCTATACGTCACCGTAGTGGGAGGTTATGACCAAGCCGTCAGCCTCCGTTTCAACCACCGCATGGCAAAAGTAGAGTTCACGCTCATGGCGGGCGAAGGTGTCACGGAGGAAAAACGAATGAAATAGACGTGGTGCAGACGGTGCCGGGCAACACCTGGATTGATGGCGGCGAGGAGAATGTGGCGGTAGCCAAAACAATACACTACACTGCCGATGAAGTGAAGGCTGGGGACTACATCTATTCGGGCAGGAGCACTTCGGACGGCGGACTGCGCAAACGCTATCCCAATGGGAAAGCTCAGGTCATCGCAGACCCGAAGCCGCAATCCGTAGCGGGCAAGACGGTCGCCGGTGTCGTCTTCTGTATACCGAAAGACACTGACCCCACAGGCAGACTAACCCCAGCCCGACTTACTGATGATAAGATTATGATGAAAGATTTTCCGAATGCCGAAATTTGGAATTATATAGTCAACCCATCCCTCGTCGCTGCCGGCGGTCCGACGCCAATTTATACCACCTCTTACTGGTCGTCTACGGAGGCATATTATAGCCCTAACAATGCATATGCCATACACTTTCCAGATGCCACTCTGGAAAGTAATGATAAGTACTTATAAAGTTAGGTTTCTGGCCGTGTGCGCTTTTTAATCACATTAAAGAAAGAAACTGTAGCAAAGCATTCTACATTCGATTCCGGCGGCGGTGCTCCTATCGCTTGCCGCCTGTACGCAAGAAGAGCTCCCGGGCAACCAAGACAAGGCGCAGCAACTTACTTTCTCCGTTACCGATGGTGGATATACGTCGGCTGTTCGCAAAACCACCCGTACTGTGGAGAATGGCTGCCAAACCAAGTTTTCCGAAGGCGGGGCCTGCGGCCTATACGTGGTGCGGGGCACTCAAACAGTCTATTCCAACGTGAAACTGACAGCCGAGAGGGATGCCGACACGGGCGGTCTCGTATGGAAAACTGAAAGTCCGACACCGCTCACAGGCGGGCTGTTGGACGAACACTATTATTTCTACTATCCCTATCAGGCACGAGCCTCAATACTGGGGCAGGGCGGCTGTTCGCCTTCATCATTACGGTGAACGAGTTAACCGTGCCCGGCTTGTCGGTGCGGAGCGAAACATACACCATCTCCGACAATAAGACCTGCCATATCCTGGAGTCTGTCTGCCCGTGATGTTATCCTCTCATCGAATTCCTGTACTCACTCGGGCTCATTCCATAGTACTTCCTGAACACCTCCCTGAAATATCTGACATCGGAGAACCCCGAGTCATCCGAGATTTCCGTTATCGAACAGTCTTTTTCCCTGAGCAGTTGTGCCGCATATTGCAGCCGCATGGAGCGGATATAGTCAGCCGGGGCATGGCCGGTGAGCGCCTTCAACTTGTTGAAAAATCCGGTGCGGCTCATGTTCTGCATGCCACAGAGCATGTCCACACAGAAACCGGGGTTGTCGATATTCTTCATGACACATTCCCTTACGGAGGCCATGAATTTCCAGTCCCGGGTATTGTGGCAGTCCGGCGGAACCTGTCCGACTCCGTCCTCAAGACCGGCGTATGCCCGTTTGAGCAGTGCCCGGTTTGCCAGTATGTTCCTGATATTCGCCCTGAGCACGTTTATGCTAAACGGTTTGGTGATATAGGCGTCAGCTCCGTTTTCCAGCCCCTCCAGCATGTCCTTCTCATCTCCCAAGGCGGTCAGCAGCATGACCGGGATATGGGATGTCTCAATATCGGATTTGACGGACGCGCAAAGTTCGTCCCCTCCCATTTCAGGCATCATAACGTCCGAAAGTATCAGGTCCGGATTGTATTCTCTCGCCACAAGCAGCGCGTCCCGTCCGTTGGAACAGGTTTGGACCAGGTATTCCTCTTTCAGCAGCCCCTCAAGGTAGGTCCGCAAATCGTCATTGTCCTCCACAATAAGAATACGCTGCCGGTCCCCGCCGGTCATTGTTGGAAGGATCTCACGCATGGGGCCGCAATCCGGTCCCATGCGGGTTTCCCCGGTATCCTGTTTCCTGGGCGAAGCAACGGGGCATGCCTTGTCAAGGCGTCTGCTCCTCAGGGGAAAAATAACACATACCATGGTCCCCTTCCCCTCGGTACTGGTAACGCGGACCCTGCCTCCGTGCAGCCTTACCAGCCTATGTACCATCATCAGTCCGACACCGTTTCCCGCCACTTGCAGATTGACGGCATTACTGCCCCTGAAATGGTTCCTGAACAGTTTCTTCCGTTCCTCAGGTGGAATGCCAATCCCCGTGTCTTCCACTTCCACACCCCATACATGCCGGTCCGCGAAGGCACGGACCTGGATACTCCCGCCCCGTGGAGTGTACTTCAGTGCGTTGGACAGTATATTCTTCAATATAGAGTCCATTTTGTCCTTGTCAAACCGGACATTCAGGTAAGGGAAGCCGCTCTCACGGGTGATATCGATGTCCCTGATGGAGGCATATGTGCGGAATGCCTCACAGGTCGTCTCCAGATAACTGTTGAGCTCATATTCCGAGACATGAAGTCTCAAGGTGTAGTTGTCCGTACTCTCGAAATCTATCAGGCTGGTGACCAATCCCAGAAGTCCGTCCACGCTTTTCAGGGCCATCCGTACATTGTCCATCCCCTCCGCCTTCACCATGTCTTTCTCCACCACCTCTTCCAGCGGAGCCTTGATCAGCGTAAGCGGAGTACGGACATCATGGGCAGTATGTATGAAGAAGCACGTCTTTTCGTCTGATATCCTTTTCTGCCTGCGCAACATGGCAACGCGAAAAGACACCACCCCAGCCAACACACACAATGACGCATATCCGGCAATGGCCCATGTACCCGCCCACAGCGGCCGGGCGACACTCAGACCGAGGCTTCTTTCCTCATACACCTTGTATTTCTCCTCATTGGAGACGGCACGGATACGCAGGGTGTAGTTGCCTGGGGGCAGGCTCGTGAACTGTATCCGCCCGCTCTGGACCGGATGGCTCCAGCCCTCGTAGAGCCCCTCCAATTTCCATGAATATAGGATGTTCGAGGGATAGTCGTAGTTGATGGAGACAGCTTCCAGGGAGAAGGTATTCTGGTCATATGCAAGTTCCAGCCTGACGGTATTGTCAATATCCTCCCTCAAGGGGGATCCCTTGTCCCCGGGATAGACGGGGCGGTAGGAGATCATGAAATCCCGCAGGAGCATCCGAGAAAAATGCGGGGCGGGTATCCTCATGTCGGAGGGGAACATGACGGCTCCGGTGTTACTCCCGAACACGAAGCTTTCCCCGTGCCGGAAAGTGGATACCCCGGCATTGAGGCATACGCTTGCCAGCCCTTGTTCTGCCGTCCAGTTTCTGAAAGTGCCGCTCTCACGCCGGAACAGGGCCACGCTGTTTTCGGTCCCCAGTAGCAGGGTGCCGTCCGCACGGGGGACAATGGTATGGATGTTATTGGATATCAGGGCGCAGTTCTCGGTCTGGTATTGGCGGACGAACCTGTCCTCCACGCTGTCATAGACGAGAAGTCCCGCCCCGCCGGTGCCGATATACAGGAGCCCGTCCGGTGCCTGGTACAGTGCATAGACATGAACCGCCTCGACTGGAAAGGCGATATGTCTGCAGGTCCCCCCGTGCCCGTCAAGCAGGTACAACCCCATGCCGGTACCGATCCACATCCATTCCGGAGCCTTCTCCAGTATGGCGGTGATGGGGCCCGGGACCGGGTACAGGCGTACTGTGCCGTCATGGGGATCGAAACGTTTGAGATTGTGGCAGCCCCCTGTCCATATACATCCTCCGGAATCTTTTCCGATGTCATTGATATACTGGTCTGGACGCCCCTCTGCTGCAAAGGAGGGGGGAAAGTATTCCACCCTCCCGGTTTTCTTTTCGATCCTGTACAGGCCCGAAGCGTACCCGCCGGCGCAGATGACACCCGGCGAGACCTCGCAGAGCGTCAGGAAGATATGGTTCCCGCCATCCTGTATCCCATCGGACCGGCTGAGAAAGGAGCGCCACCGTCCTACCGCAGGCTGCAGCAGGCTGATCCCGTTGCTGGTGGCGAACCACAAGTCGCCTTCGCTGTCTTCGATGACATCATGCACCTGATCGTTAACCAGCGACCGGCTGTTGCCCGGTGAGTGCCGGAACCATTCATAGCTCTGGTAGCGGTTATTCCGGATTGTGACTCCGGCGGGGTAGTTGGCAAGCCAGATACGGTCCCCGCCATCCACATAAATGTCATTGATATTGTCTCCGTTCATGCCGTTGTGGCTGGCGTAGTCGGCGGTTATATAGGGTTTGGGCACTAGCGAGTCCATATCCATCCTGTATACCCCCCTTCCGCCCGTGGCTATCAGCAGCTCCCGGTCATTGAGAGGGGTGATCCGGTTGACGGCCACATTCCGCAGCGTACTGCCTGCGGACACTCCGTATACAAGTATGCCCTTCCTGAAGGTTCCCACGAACAGTTTCTTCGAACCGGGGTGGTAGTAGAGTTCGCTGACCGGCGTCCGGATGCTGTCCGTGTCCGCAAGCGCCTCAAGGACACCGTCCCTTTCCCGTACCGGAAAAAGTCCGTTCACGGTACCGATGAAAAGGTTTGTACCGTCCGTCTCGCTGATAGCGGTTATATCACCTCTTAAACGGGAGACCAGCCGCTGCGCAATGCCTGTGCGGGTGTCATAGCGGATGATATGGTCACCCTGACAGAGCCATATGCGGTCCCCACGGTCCATATAGGCGTAACAGAGCATGCCCGTGGCGAAGTCATCCTGAAGACCGGGTATCCTGTATACCATCCGGAAACGGTCATGGAGGGTGTCGTAATGGAAAATACGGCCTTTCCTTCCCACAACCCACAGCGTGTTCTCCGTGTCGGTGTAGAGCCAGTTCAGATTGACTTGCGGGGCCACCTTCAGATTGCCGTCAAGAACAGTGTAATGCCTGATCCGCTTGCCGTCATAACGGTCCATCCCCTCCTGGGTGAGGAACCACATGTATCCCCTCCCGTCTTTTTGGATACGGTAAATCCTCCGGTTACTCAATCCGTCCTCTATTCCCAAGTATTTATATATCTGGGCTCCGCACATGGAGGAAATTCCCAGCATGAGGAATGCGGACAGTATTCTTCCCATATTCCGAACACGTGTCATTCTGATGTAAATTAGACAACAACTGTTGCAAATATATAAAAATATAAATTAATATACAAATTTAAACATAACCTCGGATGTCGGCATCAGGCGGTATGTCCTCAATGTCATGTACCCCGGAAAATAGCTGCATACGGGACCGGCCCATGATATGAACATATTCCGAGAGGCGGTTGTTCAATTGACCCGACGGAATTATGGCTTGCCGGGCTCGGGACTGTCCGCAAGGGTACGTTGGTCCGGTGTGCGGAATACCATCCATACCTCCGGTCCGAATTTATATCCGCGGGTGGTACAGGTGCCGGTCGAGGTTTGGCAGCCCCCAATAAAGCGGGCCGAATTGTTTGTAAGCACTCTTACCCTCATGCCCGATTTATAGATAATCTTCCAACAGTAAGAAGTTATAATTCGCATTTAAGAACAATGGCGGGCATTTCTTGTTAATATTATAATCATATAAAAGAGGCGCATCCGTTAGTGCCAGATTTGTTCACCACTTTCATCGTTGCGTATCGTATTGCGAGTTGTCCGTATCAGATGTTTATCCCCTCTTTCTTAAGACTTCCTGAGAACTGCCTGGGAAAGGACGGCTTTCCGCATTGCGACTTCATCCACAGCCCTTGGCGGTATAGCCATGCCTTTCACGGGGACTACGGTTGATTCATGCGACACAGCAGATTCCGGTGCTATAACAGGGTTGCCTACATACTTGTGCCTCTTTTCAGCTTGCTGTCCAGATCCGAGTTGCGCACTTTACCCGCAGGTTGGACGGTTGTACATAACAATATTGATCTTTTTGGGGGCTAAAAGTCGAATATCCCCTTAAAGTAAGCGCCTGAGTAAGTACATCTTCTACAGTTCATTTTCCCTCCTTACTTTTGCTGCAAAAAAAATAATATCCTATGATGCAGCGACGTAAACACATGATGAGCAGAGAAAAATTTATCTCCGTTCTTTTCCGTCAGCAGCAGAGTGGTTTGTCCATTGCTGATTTTTGTGAGAATGAAGGTTATAGCCGTAGTAGATTCTATCTTTGGAAACAAAAATACGGTATAACGGAGCGGGAGTTATTGGCAGAAGCCTCCCGCTTAGGGGTTAAAGACAGCTTTGTCCCCATAGTAATCAATGGCGACACGCCATCCCCCGGTATATCTCACGAGGCTCCCCTGCCATCTCCCCAGCCTAGCGTCCCCTTTCCCTTGAAAGGAAAGGACAGCTCTGAAATATCCTTGGAATTACCCAACGGATTGAAGTTGAAGTTTAAAGGGTCTTCCGGCTGTGAAGCTGCCCTGAATCTGATCTCTAAAATATATAATGCCAATGTTCTGCCTAAATGACAGCATGAGATATTTCCTGTGCCCCGGTTATACGGACATGAGGAAAGGTATGTTCACTCTTTGCGGCCTTGTGCATGAGAGGATGGGAGGCGACATCAGAAGTGGGGAGGTATTCATTTTCTACAACCGTTTCCGGACCAAGATAAAATTGCTCCATGCCGAACCGGGCGGTCTGGTCCTTTATGAGAAACTGCTTGAAGAAGGCACCTTCAAGATACCCGCCTATAATCCTGCCACCCGTTCTTACCCCATGACCTGGAGTGACCTGGTCGTTATGGTGGAAGGCATCAATGAAGATGTCAGCAAAGGCAGGCAAAGACGGCTTTCCAATTTGAAAAAGCATTGGTAAAACAGTTGTAAACAAACAGCTTGAAGGCTTGTTTTTCTTGTTGTTTTTGACTATCTTTATATCATCAAAAAAAAGATATTGAATGGCAAAAGAAGATGCAACCGGACAAGCTGTGGAACCCTCAATGGAACAGCTGCTGGATATCAACCGTAAACAGAGTGAGATCATCTCAGCCCAGGCAAGGACCATAGAAGAACTCCGGGGTACGATAGTTGAGTTGAACGCCTCCCTGGCATGGCTGAAGAGGAAGGTGTTCGGAAAGATGAGTGAGAAATGCAAGCCTGTCGATAACGGAGACCCGAAGCTCCCTTTTGACTATGGCGACCTGGAACAGATAGAGGCGGAAATCGAAGATGCCCGGAGCAGGGCGGCTGAACAGATTACCGTCCCCAAGTCCCGGGCCGCCAATAAAACGCCGCGCCGTAACCGGGTCGTCATGGATAACCTTCCGGTTGTAACAGTCGTCATCGAACCGGAGAATGTCGATTTAAGCAGATACGTCAAGATAGGCGAGGAACATACCAGGACCCTTGAGATGAAACCCGGCTACCTCTATGTGAAAGACACGGTACGTCCCACATACGCCCTGAAAAATGAAATGGAGGCCGTTGATAACGGAGAAAAGGCTGTAATAACCGCTCCCATGCCACTGATGCCCATATATAAAGGTATGCCAGGGGCTTCCATGCTCGCTGAGGTCCTTTTACAGAAATACGAATATCATGTCCCGTTCTACCGACAAGTGAAACAGCTGGAACATCTGGGTGTGAAACTGTCCAAAAACACATTGGACGGCTGGTTCAGACCGGTCTGCGAGCTTCTCAGGCCACTTTATCTGGAACTCAGGAAGAAAGTACTGGCCGCAGATTACTTCCAGGTTGACGAGACCACGCTTCCGGTTATAAACCACGACAGGCATAAAGCCGTAAAAGAATACATCTGGATAGTCCGAGCGGCTGTGCCGCGTCTGCCTTCTTCCATTACGACAACGGATCGCGTTCACAAAAAGTTGCGGTCAGGCTTTTGAAAAACTTCAAAGGATATCTCCAAAGTGACGGCCATCCCATTTATGACGCCTTTGAGGATGGGGAGGACGTATGTCTGTGTGGGTGTCTCGCGCATATCCGCAGACATATAGAGCTGTGCAAGGAAGAAAATCTGGAATATGCCATGCAGGGACTCAAATTTATCCAGGATATGTATAATGTGGAATACATGGCGGATAAACAGGAACTCCCGTATGAAGGACGTGCTGAATTACGCCAACGTCTATCCAAGCCGATGCTTGACAGCTTTGAACTCTGGCTTAAAAACACATACCCTAAAGTTCTAAAACGAAGTCTTATGGGAAAAGCCATAGCCTATGCCTACTCCCTGCTGCCAAGAATGAAACCGTATCTCCATGACGGAAGAATTTTCATTGACAACAATCGCTGTGAGAATGCCCTGAGGCCACTGGTCATATCAAGAAAGAACATGCTGTTCTGCGGAAACCACGAAGCGGCTGAGAATACGGCTATAATCTGTTCCTTGCTTGGCTCATGTAAGGAACGTGGTGTCAACCCCAGAGAGTGGCTGAATGATGTGATCAGTAAACTCCCCTATTATCTGGCTCCCAAATCAGACAGAGACCTGAAGGAACTGCTACCGGATGTATGGAGAAAATAATCAGGACAGTTCCGGGAAAATGCAGGAAAAAACGGGAAAAAGCGAGACTGACACTCAATGACAACCCTGAGATAAGTTGGTATATGGAAATTGAGATGCACTTACAATGGAGTGCATCCCACTGAAAAATTGAATGCACAAGATGTAGTTGAGCAGTCGCTTACCCCTTAAAAACAAGGAGCTGACGCATGTGTACAGCCCCTTATTTTTTGTATAGCCCGGCCTCCTCTGGCATATTGCCGTTGCTTCCATCTGTAACAAGCAAAATCAGAATCTATATGCGGAACTTTTTGTTCCCGTAGCTGAGAAAGTCCTTCGTGGCATATTTCACACTGAATGGTCCGTAGTCACCGAGAGCCGAATGCGCAATTTGCTTGTCCGGTTCTGTCACATGCTCGACAGGTTCTCCCGTAGTATCAGTATCCTTGTATGACATAGGCTGCATGCTGGCGATGGCTGACCCGGTAGCCGCCGCACGCAATTTCCTGAACGCATTGGAGAGGATTCCGTCCATCATTGACCAGTACAAGGCGAAGAACGAGGTGCAGGAAAAGGAGGTCTCACAGTTGTAGGAGATAGCCGGGAAGGTATGGAAGAAGGAGGACGAACTGAAACAGTTGAAGTCCGAACTTGCAGCACTCGACCGAAAGATACAGTTGGAGCTTGAGCCGCCTACGCCCGAAGTCGCCGAAAAGGAGAATGACGGACAGGAGGTCAAACCGGATGCGGAAGGTGTACGAAACGTATCTCCACAACACACCGAAGATGTGCCGCAGATACGCAGCTCGGTGAATGAACGCAGTCCGTCTGGCAATTTTATTGCCGACCACATCATCATCGGGCGGCCGGGATTCAACGTCCGTGACGAGTGCAAACCGAAAGGTATAAAAATGTGAACGAGTGTGCGGATATATATGGCAGGATTGGGAACATACCATTCCTTTTCCTGCTTTTTCCATCAATATGACATAATGGCAAGGATACCATACAACAAGCCCTCGATTATATCAAAATAGGGTGTTGAAAGTAAATCGTCATGGCAAATCCGCCATATATTCAGTATTTTCGCTAATTTTGCATTCAAAATAGTTAGGCATAATAAAATGGAACCATCTATATACAGTTATTCACTTTGTATTGCGCTACCGTTGATGTTGTTCTTCGGCTTTTATTTTTTGTTGGCTCCAACCTCGGAAAAAGCCATTTTCAATAATTATCTGCGTTCCCGGCGAATTATGGGGGTAGCCATACTGTTACTTGCCGCCAACTATTCGGTACATTTCTTTTTTGGAATCAGGTTCAAGAATACCGATGCCGCCATCCTGATGAACCTGTCCACCTATTTTTTGTGCTACTGGTTGTTCAGTTCGGCCCTCACCACTCTGCTTGACCGCTTTTATATCACCAAACGTCGGTTACGGACGCATATCTGTCTATGGATACTGTTTTCCATCCTTTCCGGCATCGTTCTGCTGTTGTTACCAAAAGGTGGTTTACAGACAACGGTGATGTTTGCCTTGGCCGCATGGTTGGTTATCTATGGGCTGTTCTTGACCCGTAGGCTTCTCCGGGCCTATCACAGGGTCATCCGCATTTTCGATGACACCCGTGCGGACGACATCGGTGCCTATATCAAATGGCTTTCCATTTTCACCTACTGGGCTGTCACATTCGGGGTGGGATGCGGACTGCTGACATTCCTGCCTGATGAATACGTCTATATCTGGATTCTGTCATCGGTACCGTTTTACATTTATCTCTTCCTTTGCTATCTGAACTATCTGCTGTTTTACGAACAGGTGGAAAACGCGATGGAAGATGGCATGACTTCTGAAGAGGAAGACCTGTGTGACACCACAAACCGGGAACAGGCACAGAGGCAGGATACTCCTTTTTTCCATGCCGAAATAGCGAAAAAAATCAAAGGTTGTATCGATGCGGACGGTTATATCCGGCCCGGCCTTACCATAAAGGAGCTTTCAGATGTGCTTCATACCAACCGTACCTACCTGTCCGGGTACATCAAAACTACGTATGACATGTCGTTCCGCGATTGGATTATCGGACTTCGTATAGAATATGCGAAACGTCTGCTTGCGCGATATCCGAGGTTGACGGTTGCCGACATCTCCGAGAAATCCGGTTTTTTGTCACCAAGCCATTTTATAAGGCTGTTCAAGGAAAATGCGGGCTGTACCCCTAAATGGAGGAAAACAGAGGCGGAATAATACGGTGTGTTATGGATGGAGGAATAGCCCAAACGACAAAAAATAGCCTAAACTACAAAACTAAAATGTTCTAAACCACAAAGATGTGCGATTCTGACAATTGAGACAATTTTTATAGGCAAGAATCGGGCTGAATTTAAATCTTTTCGCTTATTTTGCACTTGTCGGTTGAGCCTGCGTCATCTCCAAAAAGAGTAAAACAGGGTTTTATGGGTGATTTTAACGTGTGTAAAAGAAAATGCTACCCAAATAACTTCAAATAAAGACAACTCTATTTCAAGCGGCAAATGAGTTCTACAGCTTGAATTTGAATAATACAAACAATAGGATTCTCCTTTAAAAAGTCATGAAAAAGATTCATTTACTTCATTACTTATTGTTGTGCTACATGGTTCTTGCGGTAGCTACATCGTGCGGCGATGACGAGGATGACTACGCCCCCGACAATGTAAATGATCCCGAGAAACTAACTGATCCTTTGCCTACTACCGACCAGTTAGGCGTAACACACAACAACACGCTTTATTACCTTTCGTTCTGGAGCAAAGAAGACCATATGATATCCGAGAACATGATAAACCGTTACAAGGAGGCGGTTCCTTATGCTCCGGGAAAGAAGATGGAGGTTGGCGACGCGTTCTTCTTTACCCGGCAGGACATTGACCGGATTCAGTCGGATACCGATTTGCTGGCTGACATCAAGGATATGTTCCATAAGCGGAGCATCGTGATGATGATGGAGGGAGGAACGAACGAGGATTTTAATACCGTCTGCACGTTGCTGGATTGCTATAATCCTTATGCGAAGGAAGATGAGTCTTATTCGGACGAACTGCCGCTGTGGGTATTTTCTGGACCGCTTCCGTCGGCGAGCGGATTCTATTCCAAGCTCAATGCGCTCAGTACTGCTACCGGAGCTGATGGCAAAGAATCTGTACAGACGATTAATGAATACGGGCAGGGATTTCATTGCGACATGACAAGTCAAAGTTTACAAAGAGCCCTGGAACCGAAAGCTCCGTCAAACGGTTCGTCGGATTTGAAAAACTTGATATCTGCCTATATCGTTATCGGTCAAAATAGCTATACCGCACCTCCTGTTCATGGACATGAAGGTAAAGGGACAACCGATAATTTTCAAGTAGAAGCTAAGATATGGACCGCTTATAGCAAAGACCGGAAAGAACATTTTTATTTGGTAAATCTGGGTTTTATAGCCTATGTAGAACCTTCTTTTTATGGAGAATGGCATACCAAGGTCAGTACTCTGAAAATGAAAGGGTATGGCTTTTGCCTGACTGACGTAAATTTGGAATTCGCTCCGGTTCACCCGAATGGTGCCATTATTCATGCACATTCCCCGCAAACTACAGAACGCCAGAGCTCTTATACCAGCAGTGTCTCTTTCGAGTTAGGAGGAAGTGTCAGTGTCACTGGACCAGAGATTTCAGGAGGAATAAGCATTTCCAATAGCCATACGGAAACAATAAATGATATTGAAGTTATCAATAGAACCAATCCGGCCCAAGGAAGCCCACAGCTTAGGTGGTAGTTTAATTTACGCGAACCTTCTTCACATTTTAATATGTTTTGTTACGCGTCGAGTGCTGTCAATGGAGGTGCTAAGGCCGGGATAACCACTTGTAGCTTGTCCACAGATTTTATTATTTCTGTACCTGATGGAGCTGACAACGAATGGAAAGTAAGCATGTATCCAACACTGAAAACATATTTCTTTAGTGACCTTTTTGGATTCCATGATCAATATGAAACGCTATTTGATGATGCGGCAGAAAGCTGGATTGGCATCGAAAAAGTTTTTAACTTGCCGACTGTCGATCTGAAAGATGAATGATTTGTTACGTTGATATTAATAATTTCTAAAGTTATTGGATTATGAGAAAAACATTCTTGGTGATGAGCAGGCTTATCGATTTATTTGTGGATATCTTGCCTATAGATGAGCTTGGGTTTAAACATGTCAAACTTCAATCAGAAGGGAGACCACCGTATAATCCTGCAACATTACTAAAATTGTATTTATATGGTTATAAGCACTCAATAAGATCATCAAGAAAGTTGGAACACTTCCTGTAAAGTAAATGTGGAATTATGGTGGCTATTAGGAGGCTTAATGCCCTCTTTTCGGACAATTGCTTATTTAAAAAAAAATAATGCGGAGGCTTTTAGAAAAGTCTTTAGGCAGTTTGTCCTTATGCTAAAGGATATGGGTCTGATAGAAGGCGAAACCATAGGTATAGATTCTTTCAAGATATTTGCCCAAAATAGTCTCAGAAACAATTATACACAAAAGAAGATAGACAGACATCTTGAATATATAGATAACCGTATTGAAGAATTTGAAGTAGCTTTAGATAAGACTGATAAAGAAGAAGAAAAAGAACTTCTTAAATCTAAGATTAAATTACAACAAGACAGGCGTAAGAAATACGAAACTCTTGATACGGAATTGAAGAATAGTAATGATACTCAAATAAGTCTAACAGACAAAGATTCAAGAGCATTAATGTTAACCAATAATGTATCAGGAGTTGAATATGCGGTTCAAGCAGCCTTTGATAGTAAACACAAATTATTGGTTCACTCTCATATTGGAGCATCAACTGATAAAAGAGAACTATCAACAGCGGCATTGACCGTCCAGGAACTACTACAATTAGATTCGTTCAACACACTTAGCGATGCCGGTTATACTAGCGGCGACCAACTACAAGCCTGTAAATATTCAGGAATATGTACTTATTCATCGCCTATGCCATCAACATCACCTAATTCGAATTCCATACCACTGGCTGAATTTCATTATATAAATGACGGAGATTATTATATCTGCCCTTGTGGAGAACAAATGACAACAACAGGGAAATGGAGAATCCGTCCCAATTATAGATCAAAAGTATATAAAACATCAGCTTGTGTAAATTGCTCAATAAGAGAAAAATGTACTCAAAATCAAAATGGCAGAGTAATAGAAAGAAGTGAATATCAAGATGTAATAGATGAAAATAACGCCAGAGTTATGAATCATCTGTTGCAAGGGCGCGCAGCAGACATTCGTAATGTCGCACAACTTCCGCCTCTTCACCGCCCTGACGGGAACTGCCACAGCCCCCCAAAAACAGTCCAAACAAAAAGACTAAAACAGTTGATCGTTTCATGGTGCTGTTTGTTTAATGGTTAAATTACTGGTCATGCACACAACGGACACTACCGCCCAGCAGATAATGATAACCATAATATTCATTAAACCCTGCAGGTAACCCGGCCGGACTATGAATGTCATTACCGGCACCATGCATTAAGGCCCATCTATTACGATTAACCCTATATGTGGGCGCTGTTTTTCCAGCTCCGATATCAGGATTCCAATATATTCCTGTATGTAATACAGAGGCAGGAGAATGTCGTTGAGGTGATGAATATATCATTGGAGTTTGTGTCCAGATAGCTAAAACGCCTTCTTCATATCCACCATCGGGGGCAGATATGGCTGGAAAAGACTTAGCTATTCCCGCACCGCTTTCTATCAATCGAGTAAATACAACAGGATAAGAGCCTGTTATAGACTGTATCAGATTAATAACCTCCCAAGCCGTAGGGAGTCGCCAGCCATCGGGGCAGGCACGTTGGGGAATACTGCCATAATAAATGGGTCCGACCATAGCTGGTGCCAAAGAATATGAACGAGGACGAGCAGCCATATTAGGACCTCCTTCCCTACTGGCGTCTATCATCCAACAAACACCACCATTACCCATACGGGTAGTCTGATAGTTACTGCCACCGATACGCATAAGTTTCATGGAATTTCCGAAACCACAAGCTGGTTGCTGGCTTACATGCAAACGATATTCCAATTCGTTAGCAGAATTTCCTGTTCGTATGGAAAGGACAGCACTACGCATATTCTGGGTAAAGTTCTTACTGTTTGCCGAAATAGTAACCGTGGCTGGTACTCCCGCTGTACCCGAGGTTTGGCTGAGTGAAATCCATGAAGGTTTTCCGGTTATTTGCCAATTGGTATTCTCTGTAGTTATATTTACGGGTAATGAAGCGACACCTATTTGGATATCACCGTCAAAAGCGAACACCCGTTTGTCCACCGTCAGCCGTTTGTTCCCTCGTACTATTACTTCTTCTTGTACCTCGTTCCACGGCACGATACGGCATTTAAGGGTATGGTTTCCTTTGAAAGCTTCCTCGGGAGTTTGGGCCGGCAACCCGTCCACACTTTCCACTTGTACTTTATATTCATGATTACGCAGAATATCCATCGGCACTCCCGAACCGTAGTCCTTGAAGTCGAGGCGGTAGTAACCGTCTACCGACGGCTTAGAGCCGGTGAGATACGGCTTCACGTGCATAACCAGACAAAGGTCGTCCAGCGCATTCCCGCCCGAGGGGCGGTTCTTGTTGTCCACCTCGCACAGGTAGAACGTCTTTTGTGAGCCGTTGAAAATACCGATATTCCCGGGTGACACATCGCTGTTCAATGAGGTGAATGTACCCCGTGTCTGCCGTGCCCCGACGGGTACGGTGGGAGTATTCACTTGCTTGCCCGTCACATTATAGTTGTCCGGTGCAATGCGTCCTTTTGCCCGGTAATTGTACAGCCGCAGATCGTTGTAATAATAGAAAAAGCCTTTTAGGTCGGATTCAAGAGGATTGATAAGCGTGAACTTAGCTACCGCACGTATCATCGTCACCTCTTGGGGAGCGCCAGAGGGAGAGAAACCTTCGCCCACCGCTTGGTTGGGAAGCTCGCCCCACATGGGTATGCCATTCGTAAAGTCGGGTGCGGCATCCGTTCCGACATCGAATGCCAGGCGGTTCATTACCCCCTCTTTCTGTTCTCCGAATGCAGCAGCAAGGGTATTCACCTGCTCACGGACATTGGCAAGCACCACGAGTGTCTGATGTTCGGGAGCTCCCATCAGCTGTACACGTACGGTTTGTGTGCCGATATCGTATGTACCCTGTGCACGGTAGAAGAATGTACCTTTCTTTATATTCGTAGGATCTGCAGGATCAACCTTGAATGAAAGTACATCTACAGTATTGATTCCATTTTCATCTATAGCACGTGTCAGCGGCGCACGCGTTTCGGAACTTTGCGAGGTGTTCATTTCAGCAGCCTGTTTTGAAGCACCGGTTTTAAAGTTCAGGTAAATAACGGCTGTATGTCCGTTCGCTTGCGGCACCGACTGCTCCGCATCATCACTGCAAGCGGTCGGAAGGAGCGCCGCCATTGCAATCCACAGCACAGCTGAGGCATGTCGCCTCCACAGATATGCCACACGGGTGAAACCGGATAAACCGGAAGTCTGAAATCCTATATTCATTTTTCTTCTTTTTTTAGTAATATATCTATTTTTTATATCAACTTTCTTACAAACTAAATTGCATCGGTCATATACCGTCTTACTTATTTATCGGCGAACAGACGAACGGAAAACCCGTGGTGTTTAACGTCTCTGTAGTTCGCGAACGCAGAGTACGAGTAGAAAGACACGTTCCAAGCATTGCCGAGGAGGCTGGGAAACTCCGTGCTCGACCAATACCGACCATATTCGCCTCGGGCTTCGAGCAAACCACTCGAAATGAACGTTGGGAAGGAGATATAACCGGCAGCCGGAAAAATACGAACGACAGCCTCGGAAGTATGGCTATCCCACCAAGAATCATTATTGATAGTGCTAATGTTTCCTGTAAATGCGCTGCCCAAGTAAACACAATCCACTTTCAATAGGGAAGTAAAGTCATGGTTGGCAAACGAACCCACGCGGGTGTAACGGTAAGCACAAACCATATTATTATCAGTAGCAAGAGGGAAATCGGATAGGGAAGAATCATCGATAGGATTACCGGTACCTTGTTTGAAACGCAGAGCGTAACAAACACCGTTACCCGAAGAGAAATAATCGTTGGCGAAAGTTTTTTTGATGCCACCGAACTCAATAGCCTCGTTGACATTAGAAGTATTAGTAGGGGAATCATATTGGGTATTACCGCTGTAGGAGAAAACGCCCGTCAACTCCCAGCGGGAAGGCAGGTGGTAACCATAACCGGGATGCCCCAGTTTAAAAAAGACATCATCAAAGAGCTTCTTGGCATTTGGATTGTAAGTATCATTATTCTCTCCTGTGAGCACGTACCAATTATAATAACCGGATTGGGCATTGCTATGGCTCGAAGCCCAATGAAGATTAGGGTCAGTCTGGGCTGCAGTGGGAGAAATACCCGGAGGAACGGAAGAAATGAAAGGAGAATTATAGATAGAGCCACCGGCGAGGTTATATTCGGCAACATAATCCAAAGGCGTACCGATCTGCTTAATATTGATTTTAGTATAAAGTCGTCCAGCCCGTATCTACAGATAACCATCCTTGAATCCCTTGCCATTCGTGATGGCCTGCAATTCCTCCGTAACCGGATTGGTGAGAGTGGCGCCAGCCGCCCCACTGTTTTGACTGGGTTTCAGCCATGAATTAGAAACTGAAATTGTTGTTCCGTCGGCATTATAGGCACCGACCTTCCACCCACTGGGGTAATTGGTGCGCACAGAAAATTTGTTCTGTGTGCTTGTGGCATCGTGCTTGCCTTGAAGTGTCATCGCCGTTCGGGTCACTGCCAAGAAATGCCCCGATTCATTGAACGTTATATCTGTGAATGCGTCTATCACGATGGGCACTACTACGATGTTATGGTTGGTAAAGTTGTCCGGGCTGGTTACAGCCTCGTTCAAAGTGGCAAACCCCGGCCCTTTCACTTCCTTGATGGTGAAAATATAGCGGTGGTTGCGCAGAATGGGCATGTATTTACCCTTTTCGTAAGGACTCGTGCCACCGCCCTTGATACCGTCCCATGTATAATCCATTCAGTAGTAGTATTCTCTTCCTTGATAGGCAAGATTTATAACTATACAAGGACGGCTGCCGCCGGAGATAGCCGACTGTTCATTCAAATAATAAGTGATGACATTCGGAGATGCGGTGTTTGCAGTTCCCTCAAGCGGGTGCCCGCCACTGACTGCTGGCTGCGATGTGGCAGGCAGTGTGGGAGTCATGTATCCCGACTGTGAAGCGGTGGTATTGTATGTAGCAAGATCTACCCAAACGCGTCCGTTGCCTACGGAATTGACGAAGTAAACCTTTCCCGCAGCTGTCGTGGCTCCCGAAGTTGTAGGATTGATGATATCCACCTTCGCCAGCATGCGGATAAGCGGTATTTCCTGCGCAATGGTTTGCGACACACCGGCTTTCAGTTCAAAGCCTCCCGCCGGGGCATGCTCGCCGTACATGGGTATGTATGTGCCCGTACCTTCTTGTCCGAACCTACCCACGACTTCCACTTGCTTAAGAGCATCATAGGTGGAACCGGCTGTTATATTTGCCAGTTCTGTTTGGGCATTAGCTATGAGAGCTATACGTTTGTATCTGCCCGCAATAACGGGCACAGAGAAGTATTTCGTATCCGAAGAGCCTGAAAGTGTATGCAACGAGCTGCCCAGAATATCATATTTCACCTTGACTTTCTCCGTACCGCCTTCATCGGCAAACATCAGTACGGTAATCTCTGTTATCCCTTTCTCGTCTACACCACGAGTATTCGCCGCCCGGAAATCGGGAATCCTGACAGAAAGTGTCACTTCGGCCGTCTCACCTTTGCCGGACACGGGCGGAACAGGAAGAATGAGTTCGTCTTGCCGGCACGAAAGTACGAGCGGCAGTAATAACAGGACCGACAGCAGGTTGCGGAACGGTATGATGATTGAACTACTTGGCATAATATATTGTTTTATGATTTGCATTTCATGATTGACCGGTGCGTTTTTTACACTCCTCCGGGTTTTACATTCTGATTTTCCCAATTCCTGATCGTTATTTTCGCATGACCGTTTGTAAAGGTAATCTCGATAGGAATGGTTACTTCAATATCTTCCTCCATCGGTATGTGGTAGCGGGCAATAAGCCCTGCCAACGAAATCGGGGGCACGATATGGTTTCCCGTGGTGGGATCGATAATTTCCACCATGCCGGGGGTATCGGCCTTGAAACGGGGGATGTCAGTCGTGGCATTAGCATGGCGGTTGGTGACATCATATGCTACGGCAGGCTGGAATGTCTTGTTCCGGCTTACGGACTGGAGACGCCATGTGCCCGAGGTTTCGTCGAACACCGGTCGCAAGGCTGACTCCATGCCCGTGATGTGTACCACAGGCTGCACGCTCACACCATCAAGGTGAAGACTTACACGGATAGTGCCGGGGCTGAAATTGACAGTATGGTCTCCAGTCTCGTGCTCACTGACCGTAAGTGGCGTGACAGCGAAAAGAAGCCGATCAAGCGTGGGGATGGAAGCGGAAGTCTCCGCATGCGGGTGTGAGGCGGAAAGGTTCCTTATGGTTTCTCCTTCGGAAAAGCCGCCGAGCTTGGTCTGTGCATCCGAAGCATTCGCCCAGAGCACGACAGTGTAGTTTCCCTGCGGCAGATACATCTCAACACCCTGCAAACGGTCAAGTTCACTCTTCTCCAGCGTCTGCATATGCTCAATACTGCCATCGGGACGGTACACACACAGCCTCACCCTCTGAACACGCTCTCCGAAAAGGTCAGCGGCAGAGCCGCGAGGCTTGTAGGTAAATCGTAACAGGGTATCCAGAGGGCAGCCCTCCAGGGACTCCCTGATGCACCTCGACAAGACTAAGGTTAAAATACCGGAAAGCATCAGGAAGCGTATAGCTTTATACAATTTCATGCGTAGTATCTTTTAGGTGAATAACTGTGGTTATGACTTTATATGAATATACGTGTTATGATTTAACAGGTTATAGAAATACAGGTCGTGAGGTCAGGGCAAAAGACACCCACGACCTGCTTACATTCCGCCGTGCGAGAGGAACTGGTGAACTAGTAAAATGAGCTAAAAATCTCCTCTACGCAAACGGACTTGTAAAAGAAACAAACAAATACAATATACCTTGATGGTATGACAGTTAGAGATTAGGCTTGACAGGAACGACCGTCCAGGCTTTTACCGTCACCTTCAACCAAACGCTGACAGCACTGGTATTAGGTATTGTGGAAAGGTTGCTCTCGTCAAATGTAAAGTCGGCTTTCGAGATAGTATAAATCTTTCCTTTTTCCAGTTCTACAATATTGCCACTGCCATCTTTGAATCCTCTCACGGTGATAAACTGGTCACCTGTGCCGAAATTCACGCTGCTGCCGGCCTTAGCAGCCAAATTACTCAACTTAAATACGAGCTGGAGTTGCTCGTTCGCGTCAGTACTGTTACCGTTAGGAACAACCTGATATGCCCAACGTTGCCCTGCAGTTGGCGGAATGACTTCCTTTGGGATACCTGTAGCAGCGACGGCAGACTGGTCAAAGAGTTTTCCAGCGTTAGCAGGGGTGTAAAGCCCCTGTCCTTGAGCATAGGCAGCAGGAGTAGCACCATATTGTACTTTCGTTCCCACAACGGTACCGGCCAGGTTGAACTTTTCAAAGAAGTTATTCACATAGATTCCTTCCAGCGTAAAACCATCCACCGCACTGGAGGCCGTAGTCGCCAGACCTTCGATTTCGACACGTGCCACGGCAGGACCGATTTCCACTTCGGCATACTTGTCACCGTCCGTTATTCCAGGGGCATAAGGCAGGGCCGGACTACCGGTAGTCCATGTCTGCAGGGGTTTGTCATCGCCGCTCAACACCACATCCGCAACTGCAGACTGGCTTGTGATTTCCAGTTGTACAGCTTTCAATGCAGCTACGGTTCCACCTGTAGGCAATGAAGTTCCGGCAGGAATATTACCACATACCGTTACAGTGGTAGCCGCCGCGGGTACATCCGTTATTTGGGTACCGGTAGTCAGATTCGCAATCGTGATGGGAGTGGTTGTAGTCGCGTTCACATATTTCAGAATGCTGGTCCCGTCATGGAAGTATACATGCAGATTACTTACCGTAGCAACCGTTCCCGAGGCTACAGGAGGCTCGGTCGATCTCGTCAGCGTCGGCAACTCCAGCTTCATGAATACGCTTCTCGCTTCCCCGTTCTTTACGTCAGGCACTTCGATGTCATCGTTACTGCACGCGGTGAATGCTGCAGCCATAGCAACCATTGTAAACACGCTTAACAAACTTTTTTTCATAATCATTGTAATTAAATTGTTAATAAAAAAATAAACACTAATAAAACACTTGTTAATATTTAATTCGTACTTATACTTTTTTTCCTGTTTTGTTCTTTCTACTTTTTACTATTTCCCTTCCGCTATCCTGTCCAGTTCCATACGGAGCCCGAAGAACTTGGGAATGAGGTCCGACAGTTCCGGATCCAGGGGAATACGCAGGACAAGATTGGGATTCATGCGGCAGGCCGCAAGCATATGTTCCACTGCTAAGTAATCATCGCCCTGCCGGGCGCTTACCACAGCATGCAGGTATTCCTTGCGGGAATCTACGGGTAACTGGTCTAAAAGAGCGGAAGCCTCTTTATGATAACCGAGCTGTGTCAGGCAAAGGGCGGTGTTATAGTCAGGCCGTTTTTCCAATATCGGCAAGGCTTGCCGGTATTGTCGCTCTGAAAGGAGCCGCAAGGCTTCGGCATACTCTTCTCCCTGCGGAGTATATACGGGACCGCTTGCCGCAAGAGAGTCTGTCTCCGCAGAAGCTATGACATATTGGTCCAGAGCGGAACGGTCAACCAGGTCGCTAAGCGAGGCCACAATGAAGAGCAGCGTGTCCGAGGCGGCAGGCCGCCATGTGCTGCGGTCGGTGGCTTCCACGATAGACTCTAGCCGCACACGGAGCTTTTTCATTCCATCGGTGACGGGCAGAGAATATACATAGTTGTAGATATAATCATGTCCGGAAACTGAATCCGAATTCTGGCGGACCATCACGGAGTCGATATAGGGGAAGGGAATCATACGCCGGCGGATTTCATCACGGTTACGGTCATTCATCTCATTTTCGGCAATCCGGTCGTAGAAATAACGGTGGCGGGAGATGTCCATCGAATCGGTGGCGGTGAGGACATAGTTGTGTATGTTGGACAGGCTGCGCCCCCCCGTTATAAAGGTCACGGAATTTCGAAGGTACACGATCGGCGGTAAGCTCGCGTTCCAGCCGGTACATCGGCCAAAAGGAGGCCGTACGATGATATTTACGGTCATAGGAGGCCCACAACCCGAGCGTGTCACGACCAGCCACATAGCGCCGTACGCTTTCTTCGATCCGCTTGCGTTCCAGGCGGTGACGGAGTGTCGCACGGTTGGCCTGCGTACGCGTGTTCCAGAAATTCTGGCGTTCAAGGGCAAGGCGTTTCCACTTCTCGTAGGCAAGCTGACGGTCGCGCTCCTTGCCGTAAAGTTCATAGAAGAACCTCTGCCGGCAGGCGATATCCTTATTGATGCCTTTACGGTCAAGATACACACTATCATAAGCCGAAGGATCGACAATTCCATTAAGAAACAGCCTGTACGCCTTATAGTCCGCTTCCTGCATGCGGGTAAAGGAAGAACCGGAAAGCACAACAGGTGGTAGCGGGAAGCCTGAACTGTCAGAGGTGCAGAGCATCGGGGTGAGTGTGACACGCCAGCAACTGTCAATCAGGAGGGAAGGGACATGGATATTGAATTCCAAACGCACGGAACCTTCCCGCATGGTGACCTGCTTGACGACCGTGCGTGCAGCGACGATGTCAACACCGCCCAGGTGTATGGTTTTCCATACGTCATCCGTACTGTCGGAGACCTCTTCGAACTCACCGGGAAGAGTGTCCGAAGAAGTGGTGAACCCCACCTGTTCGGCAAGCACTCCGGAAGGTGCGCTCTCCTCGTGGGGAAGAAAAATATTAGGACGGCCGGACTGCATAAACAGCCGCATAGTCCGCGGTTCGCGGGAAGTGGAACAGGACACGGCCAGTAACACTCCCGCGCAGAAAGCGGCGGCCGTTATGTGGGATTTGAGATACTTATTCATCATTCAACTTTTTATATCTTGTTTCAACAGATAAGATGGTTTCAGAAAAGATAAACCAGATTAACGGCGGTACGTGTGGGTGTCACATAGACACCGGAGCCCTTGCCGGTACGCTTACCGCAGTTCACGCAACGGTAACGTTCCCAGTCGGCCCAGACAACACCGAGACCCAGTTCGAACTCCAGATTCCAGCGACGCGAAAGGGGGCGCACCAGCCCCGCAGAAAGCCCGCCGCCGAAAGCTGTGCCTTCGTAACGGTAGCGATGTCCGAACAGACCACCCGCATTATATATGGAGAACACACCGTGGAGCCCGATAAAACAACCCCTTCCGTAAGTTTCGCGCATCCAATAACGCACACCAGGCTGGACTGTGAAGTTTTTAAGCTTGCCGTCATCCCAAAGACGGAAAGGATTGTACTGTACGGGAAGATGGGCGGACCAATGCGTGGAAAAAGCCATGGAACCCTCCACATTCAGATTCCCCGTACCTAAACCCACCAGATTGGTTCTGACAGAATAAAACTGCGCGGAAACCTTGTCTGAATACACAAGGCAGGCCAAGACACAGGCAAAACATAAAAAGTACTTTTTTCTATTCAAATTCATAATTCAAACTAGGATAACTCAAACTTTAAGTGGATAAACAAAACATGCACCCAAAGTAAACGGATGAAAAGCTGTGTCATCATAATAAGACTGTTCTTATTCTACGTGCAACCTGTAAAAATGAAGTATTTTAATGAACAAGAAACAGTTTTATATTATCACATCTGTTTTGTTTTTCCTGGTTGCAAAAGTAATAACACATAAATCACGAGTTACAAAATGAAACCACAAATCTAACGTCCGCATTGCATAAAACATTATAATACAGAAACATAAAGACTTCGTTCTTCTTATTTTTCTAACACGACGCTAACAGATGATTTACAACCTTAAAAAATATAGGGCAATCAATAAGTTTCTGACAATTGACTGGAATAGTAACAGATATTATAATGAAAGCATCTTCATACTTTCCGGACATACCTCCCAGGAGAATTAAACCTGTTATGGCTTACCTCCATGACAAAACCATTCTACAATTACATCATTCCGGTATTATGGCAAAAACAATCTGAACATATTCTAGATTTAATTACCGGATGATGCATTAGTCATTGGAACCTAGTATAAAGTTGAAATACCTATCCCAGAAGGCTTAAGAATAATTCTTTATTAGCTGTTTCCGTAGATTTAATACGTGATTTGAGCCGTGACTTGCGAGCGTATACATTAGCCACCGTATCCTTCATGAATAAGCTAATTACTTGCGGTGAAAATCCTACAAAAATATAGCATAATAACCTGGTGTCGGAAGCTTTCATAGTTGGAAAATCTTCCTTGAGCTTGTACATGGCATTGTCATGACAAGTGTTTACGATTTTTTCCAGTTCTTGCAGTATGCCATTGTTTTCTGCAAAATCTGTAATTATCTGCTTTACTTCATTAAATATGACTGACTGTTGCGATGTTGTATTTTCACGTTCATAGTAGGTCTTT
>NZ_CP083673.1:3813434-3975796 GCF_025914115.1 Bacteroides sp. DH3716P
AACTTTGGGTAATAACAAAGCCCGGGCTTGAGAAAGTCTGGGCTTTGCGCATAAAAAAAGGCTGTGTCAGCGTTTTGACACAACCTCTTCTCTTAAATATTTTCAGTTGTGTAATTATGCCTCAGTAGCAGGAACAACAGAAACATATCTTCTGTCTTCTTTGCCAACTTTGAAGCTAACTGTACCATCTACTAAAGCGAAAAGAGTGTGGTCTTTACCCATTCCGATGTTTTCACCCGGGTGGAATTCAGTACCTCTTTGACGAACGATGATGTTACCTGCTTTGCAAGCTTCGCCACCAAATATCTTAACGCCTAATCTTTTACTTTGTGATTCGCGGCCGTTCTTAGAACTACCGACACCTTTCTTATGTGCCATTTCTTCTTACTTTTTAATTGATTAAGCTACTACTTCTGTAATTGTTAATTCAGTGAACTGTTGACGGTGACCGTTCAGTTTTCTGTGTCCTTTTCTTCTTTTCTTGTGGAAAACAAGAACTTTGTCGCCTTTAACCAAGTTTGAAACAACCTGGCAAACAACTTTAGCGCCTTCTACGGTAGGAGCACCTACTGTTACGTTTCCGTCTTTGTCTACCAAAAGAACTTTTTCAAATTCTACTGTTGAACCGTTTTCTGCACCTTCGATGTGGTGAACGAACAACTTTTGACCAGCTTCTGCTTTAAATTGCTGACCGTTAATCTCTACAATTGCGTACATCTTATATATAAATGTATAAGTTAGCTCCGGCGGGTGGTCTTTAATCACTTAAAGAACTCTTTATCGAACCCGTTGCGGAATAATCGGGCACAAAAGTACTATTTTTATTCGTTCCCGACAAATATTTCTTTTATTTTTTATAGGAGATAAAATGATTACGGCAAATAAATGAGCATTTTAGCTCTCATTGTAGCCTATTGGACTAATTCTCCTAAATTCTGCATAATGATTTTGTGTGGATAAACACGAAGTTCCTCTCCCGTTGTCATTCCGTTCAGCACACCTGCAAAATCGACTCCTGCATTCTGCGCTGTTTCGGCATCTACGGTGCTATCTCCAATATACAATGTCTCTTCGGGGCTACTTCCCAGATGTTCCAATGCAAATTTAACTCCTTCCGGCGAAGGTTTCGGTGCTTTTACATCTTCTCCTCCCACTACTATATCAAGAAAATCTTTAGGCAGAAATTCTTCCAGATAACTCAATATCCGGAAACGATACTTGGTAGAGATAATTCCGACGCGGGCACCCCGTTTCTTCAATTCTTTCAGTGTAGACAATGTGTCGGGAAAAAGACGGGTATTTACATTCATGTGTACATCAGCTTCCAGTCTGTACTCCTGCCGGAAGGCCTCCAGCTGTGCCGGGTTGGTAATTCCGGTAAGGATACTGAATGATTCTTCCAATGTTTTGCCGATTGTACGCTTGATAGCTTCATCAGTAACGGTTAAATACTGATGCCGGGTAAGCACAATTCTGAAACACTTAACGATACCACGCGACGAATCGGCTAGTGTGTAGTCGAAATCGAATAAATAGGTTTTGTAGTTCATTGGGGAAAACTTTTCCGCAAAAGTACTAAATACTTTTCTTATTTCACAGCTTCTACTGTGTATCCTTGTCTTTTTAGTAAGTTTAATAATCTTTTTTCTCCGGGGAGGTGCAGGGCGCCTACTGCAACAAAAGTCGGGGCAGCCTTCATGATTGCCGGTAGTTTTTCAGCCCATGCTTTATTACGGTTGTAAATCATGGTATCTTCTTCGCCGGGAAGTGCGTCACATTGATCGCCTTTACGCTCTTCGCTGATTTTAAGCATGGTGTTCAGATCTTGGTTCATGTAGGCGTTTGTGAGCTTTTTCAGGTTTTCTACTTCAGTCTCTATATGGTTAAGAGTGCACATTAATAGTTGTGCTTGCCGTTGTAGTGAACTGCCATTGAAAAGCAGGTTGAATTGGAATTCTGCAGTTTCCAGTCCGTCCACCTTTTTTCCGTTTTGGATGGCTTGACTTTGAAAGAATGTGTCGAGTTGCTCTTGCGGGTTGAATTTCCCTATATGTTTTACGTAAGCCATCACCACTACATTATTTAATAAGAAGGCAGGTTTTAGCTTCGGAGCCATATTTAAATCTACCATCAGGTTTTCTTTGCAGAATTTATTAGCAGTCTCAAAGTCTTTCGGAGAAAGGAGAGAGTTTAGCGTGGTATCACTTTCAATCATCATTGCCTTTTGCATCTTTTCCATGGTGGCAGGCGATTGCATTTCCGACATTTTTATCTCTCCATATACTTGTTGAGTTTCATTCATAGCCTTTTTAAGTCCGGCAATGCTATCCATGATGCTGAACGGTGCTAGATGGTGAGTGCCTATGATGTAGGAAGGTTGGTTCAGTCCGTTGCCGGACACTTTCCATAAAAGCTGTGCATTGGCGCTGAATGCCACGCAAATAAATAGAACTGCTCCGATGAATGATTTCATAATTTTATATCATTAGAAGTTGATAATTAACGTATCCTGCCGCCGCTTATCCAGTGTTTGGTATAATAGTTTTCGTTCAAGTTGCTGACGATCACTCCTTTACTGGTGCTGGAATGAATAAACTTACCGTTTTTGAGGTAAATGCCTACATGAGCTACTTTATTTTTTGAACGACTGCTGGTGAAGAATACCAAGTCTCCTTCCCGGAGATTCCGTTTGGCGACTTTATTGCTTTCTTTTTTTAGATCTTCCGTGTTACGCGGCACTTGGGTGCGGTATACCTTACGGTACACTTGATAAACTAATCCCGAACAGTCGGCTCCTCGTTTCGAATCACCTCCACCACGATAGGGAACCCCTATCCAGTCGGCTGCTTCCAGATAGAGCTTATGGTTATCCTCCATATTAATATCTACCCCCAACAATATAGAAGCTCGTGCCAATGCTTGATAATCCAGCCGGGGTGCGGAAGTGCGGCAGGAACTAAGGCTGGCAATCAGTCCTAATAAAAGGATGAATTGCAGGAAGTATCTTTTCTTTCTATCAGGTTTCTTTATACTAGACTTATGGGTATCAGACTTTTCTGTTATATATCTCATCATAATTAGTTTATGCAATAATTTTAGTAAGGATGGATACTTACCATTCATTATTTTATCATTTCCTATTTACCGTTTACTCTTCTTCTACATTAAAATAATCCTCCAGTTCTTTCTCTGCGGAGTTGTCCTCGTTGATAATATCCCGGATGATGACACCGTGTTCCAATAAAACAATCCTCGGACATACATCTACGGTATGATTGAGATTGTGACTGGATATGATAACCGTAGCTTGATGCTCCTCATTATATTTCTTGAGCAGATGTTTGATGATAGACTGAGAACTTGGATCGAGAAAGTTGAATGGTTCGTCCAGTATCAGTAATTGCGGGTAATGAAGCATGGCAGAAATAATTCCGATCTTTTGCTTGTTACCTGCGGAGTAGTTACGGATTAGCTTCTTGTGCCCGATCACTTCTCCACTCATAAAACGTTCGAAAGGAATCAGACGTTCGTCCACTTCTTCTTTCTTTAGTCCGTACATCTTTCCGATGAAATAGAAATATTCTTCCGGAGTGAGATAATCAATCAGAAAACCATCGTCAATGAAAGCACCGGTAATGCTTTTCCAGTCTTCGCTTTGGCTGACATCAATATCATTAATAATCACCTTACCATCGTCTGCTTTTAACAGATCCAGCATGATTCGGAAGAGAGTTGTTTTACCGGCACCGTTGTTTCCCACCAATCCGAGCATATCGCCTTGATTGATTTCGTAGTGTTCTATGTCTACGGCAATCTTCTCACCGAAATTCTTTTTAAGTTTGTCAATGATAATCATGATCTTCAATGTTTATATGGTTAATGATTCATGAGCGTTTATTGGCGGCTGTCTCTGAAGCCTTCCATGTTTTCGTATCGCCGTTTCATGAAACGATGATATACATTTTTAATCCATAAAGGAGAAGTCAGGGTAAATCCGAGACCGACAACTAACAGAATAATGTAAGTGATTGTTTCACCTAAAAATGCATTTAATAGACTGTATAAGATGAGAGGCACACCGAAAGCAGCGAAATTAACCACCATCTGTATAGCGCTATTCGTTTGTCGGCTTGCCACTTTCTCGTTTAAGGGGACCGTCTGTTTGTTGTAGACAGCCAGTTGGAAAAAACAGAAATAAATAAAGCCGATGGTATAGAAAAACCAGGCGAAGGCGCCCAGTAAAGTGAGTTTATTCATGATGATGGCGGGAATCATGAGTATGAAAGGTATGATTTCGCCAATGCTGTATGTGTAATATTTGGCTTTCAGTAGACTCATAATTGATTCTTTACGAGACATCAGGCCATCAATGTAATTACCTTCGAATGACATAATCTGTGAAAGGATAATCATTCCGAATACGGCAAAGTTGTATACACAGATGAAAGAAGTCATGAAATTCCCGTCGTAGACACTGGAAAAGCTAAGTGCGACGGAGAAAGCCACCACTACAATTGCGATATTGCGTAATGCACCTTTGCAGCGGCGGTTGCGTAAAAGCATTTTCAGTTCCAGCCTCATATATTCGCCAACTTCCCCGTAGCGTTCGAAGAATTTATATTCGGAGACATGTTTAATCTGACTATCTTCTACTTTTGCCAGCTCTGCATAGATAAGTCCGGACATGATCTTGCGGTTAATCAACCATAAAATGGCAATCACAAGTATGGTGCCGAGAAAATAGAGAATGTTGCCCTGTATGTATCCGTCTCCCAGATCCATGAAGAAATAGAAGAGAGGACTATCTTCGGGAATAAAAAGAAGGCAGCCTATTCCACCGTAGAAAGCAATAGGTAATAGAATCCACCAAATACGTTCGTTGATAAGAGTGCGGCAAAGCAAGTACCAGTAATTATTGGCAATAATCAATAGCAAGATACCGATAAGATAGGTGATGACATCGGGGATACCGAAAAACTTGGTAATAGTGATGAAGGAAAAAGGGACAAACAGAAACAACCAGAACAGGTTGAACAGGCTTAGTCCCGAGCGGATTAGTAAAAAGTCGATGACACGAATTCGTTTAACCGGCAGCAGGAGGTAAGGTTTTACCTCCTGCGTCGGTGTTTTTTGAAACGGAACACGCAACAGAAAGTCCAGTGCCAGGATAAAGATCAGAACCACTGCGTTCATCACATGATATGGTTCCCGGTTGGGAACCATATCAGAAAATCCGAACGCGAACGTCGTACCGAAGAATATCAGGTAACCAGCCCAGAATGCGCCCATGACATAACCGAGTATTTTAGCAACTTTGTTCTTTTCATACATCGGATGCCGTTTGGCGGCAAGCCTTCCATGTTTGCGTAATTCGTTGAATATCATCATTCGGTAGATATACTAGAGAATTTTTATTTGTTTTCTTCCGGCACGGTCATGATGACTTGAATTTCGTTGTTCTGTTTCAGCAATTTGGCGAGGAAGTCTTGCACTTCTTTCGCTGTAATGCTGTTGACCAACTTTTCATAGTCTTTTGTATTATCTACACCCGTGTAGAGGTATTCGTCCATATTATTAAGCCAGTAGCCGTTTTCTTTCTGGGCGTCTTTATACTTCTTCAGCATATATTCTTTGATCTTCTGCATGTGTTCGGCAGACGGACCTTCTTTTGCCATTTTGTGAAGTTGTTCTACAACAACAGCAGACAATTTATCTTTCTTGGCAGGGTCAGTTTGGAATACAATCTGAAGAACAAGTTCCTCTTTCGGGTATTTACCAAGACTTCCGTTACAGCTTACACCGTATGTACCTCCTTCTTTTTCACGGATTTCAGCAGTGTAAACCAAATCCAGAGCCTGATCTAAGAAGCTAAGCAGGACATTGTTGCGCAAGTCATATTTGCAAGTGCCGCTATAAAGGAACATGATGGTAGCCATCGGAGTTTCCTGTGCTTTCGCAAATACATTTTTGATCTCTCCCTTGCGGATGTCCATCTTGTTATCTTTGAAAGTCTCTTTACGGTTGATAGATGGCAGACCTCCCAGATATTTGGCGATTAACGGTTTCATTGTAGCCAAGTCTACGTTTCCTACCAGGAAGAAAGTGAAATCACTTGCATCTTTGTAGCGGTCTTTGTACATTTCAAGAATACGGTCATAGTTGATCTGGTCTACCATGTTTTCTTTCATTCTGATAGCGCGTGGATGGTGACCGTATAGTACGCTTGTAATAGTGTCACTGAAAGCAGTCATCGGGTTAGCGTCTGCATTTTGAAGTTCAGCTTTCAAACGGTTCTTGTAAGATTCGAATGCTTCGTTATCCTTACGCGGAGATGTGAAAGTCAGATAAGTAAGCTGCATCATTGTCTCAAAGTCTTTCGGAGCACAGCTACCGGAAACAGTTTCCGTAGTGTTGCCGATACCCGCACCTACGTTTGCACGTTTGCCAGCCAAAGCTTTACCCAGATCTACTTTGCTGAAATTACCGATTCCACCTACTAGAGCTACTCCGTTTAATTGAGAGATATTGATAATTTCTTCGTTCGGGAATACGCTGGTACCACCGAAGCTTACACCTTTCATTACAATCTGGTCAGCCTTGAAATCAGTTGGTTTCACATATACGGTTACGCCGTTGGAAAGTACCAACTTAGTTGTACCATAGATTTCGCCAGCTTTTTCAGAAACAATCTTACCGCCTTTAATATCTTCAGAGATCAGCGGTTCGTTAGAAACTTTATCTTCATAAGGTTTCAGATCGAATGACTTCATTTGTTTCAATAAAGCAGCAATTTCTTCTTTAGTAGGGTATTTTGCTCCTTCTTTTTCCGGACCGGCCAGCAAAACCACCTGATTGTTGTCAGTGATTAGTTGTTGCATCACCTGATTGACAGCTTCTACAGGGATATTCGGAGCCAGTTTGTTTACCAGTGTATATTCAACTTCAATTCCCGGAATCGGTTCTTTTTCAAGGAAATTGTTAACGTATTCGTTGACGTAAGAACCACTTTTAGTCTTTTCACGTTCGTTGTAAGCAGATTCTACGGCTTGCAAATAGTTGGCGCGTGCGCGTTCATATTCTGAAGCGGTAAATCCGAAGCGGCGTGCACGTTCCGCTTCTTCCAAAACAGTTTTCATTGCTAAATCGATACCGTCTATTTTGCTGCTTGCATCAAGTGCGAGTGCTTCTTTAGTCTTGGCAAGGAAATAGTTTCCATATTCTGCGCTTGCACTAGTGAAAGGAGGATTAGCGGTTTGACGGAGTTCGTTCAAACGGTTGTTCAGCATATTCATAGCCATGCTGACCATATACTGAGTAGCATAATAAGCAATGGTGTTTTTCAAAGAATCCGGTGTAGCGTCTTGTTTGAAGAAGATGTTCACATAAGGATTCTTCACTTCCTTGTCTGTACCGATATAGATAAGCGGTTCCTGATTATCTGCCACTGGATAGTAGATACGTTCGGCCGGGTTTACCGGAGCTTTTACATCTGCAAATACCTTTTTCAGTTTAGCTTCAATTTCATCTACATTGATATCACCTACAATAACGATTCCTTGTAAGTCCGGACGATACCATTTCGCATAATAATCGCGGATATCCTGATAAGGGAAGTTGTTGATAACATCAATACTTCCGATAGGCATACAGTCTGAATATTTAGAATCCGGATACAGAGTCGACTGTGCATCAGTCATGATGCGAAGCATACCACTGTTGCGGCTTCTCCATTCTTCGCGGATAACACCACGCTCTTTGTCAATTTCCTTGTCGGCAAGGTTGATAGCGTTCGACCAGTCGTGAAGGATCAGCAGACAAGAGTCTACCACGTTTATATTTTCAGTTGGTACGTTGCTGATGTTGTACACCGTCTGGTCGACACTGGTATATGCATTCAGGTTCGTGCCGAATTTGATACCTTTTGTTTCACACCAGGGCACGATGCCAAGTCCGGTTTCATCACCTGGGAAGTGCTTTGTTCCGTTGAAAGCCATGTGCTCCAGAAAGTGTGCCAGACCACGTTGTTGTGGTTCCTCAAGAATGGAACCTACTTTCTGGGCGATGTAGAATTCAACTCGTTTTTCGGGAAGGGCGTTGTGGCGAATGTAATAGGTAAGCCCGTTGTCTAGTTTACCGATACGAACATTCTTGTCCACAGGTAACTCTTGCATGGGTTGTGCAAGTGCGAGCTGGAAATTGCAGCATATAAAAAGGACTGCAATAAATAATCCACGTAATAAATGTTTCATGTTCTATTTAGTTTAAATAAATATTTCTGTGTTATTTGTCGTTGTGCTTGGTTGTAAATCACAAATAGACAGGGAAAAGAGTTATTTTATAGCTTCCCGTATCCTGACTAGCTTAGTTAACAGTCCTTCCAGAAGGTCTAACTTTAACATATTGGCACCATCGCTTTTGGCTACGGCAGGGTTTTCATGTGTTTCGATGAATATTCCGTCGGCACCTACGGCGATACCTGCTTTGGCGACAGTCTCTATCAACTGCGGCATTCCTCCTGTTACCCCACTGGTTTGGTTGGGTTGCTGCAAGGAGTGAGTGACATCCAGAATCACCGGATAGCCAAATGACTGCATTTCGGGGATACCACGGTAGTCTACAACAAGATCTTGATAGCCGAAAGTTGTTCCACGTTCGGTAAGCATCACATTCTTGTTTCCGGCTTCCACCACTTTGTCGGCAGCAAACTGCATTGCCTGCGGTGAAAGGAACTGTCCTTTCTTGATGTTAATCGTTTTTCCGGTTTTGGCTGCGGCAACCAACAAGTCGGTCTGGCGACAAAGAAAAGCCGGGATTTGAAGTATGTCCACGTATTCGGCTGCCATTGCAGCTTCATCTGCGGTATGGATATCGGTTACGGTGGGGACTCCGAAAGTCTCATGTACCTTTCTCAATACTTTGAGTGCTTTCTCATCGCCAATGCCGGTAAACGAATCCAGACGTGAGCGGTTTGCCTTACGGTAAGAACCTTTGAATACATAAGGTATTTGCAGTGCTTCGGTGATCTTTACTACTCGTTCGGCAATGCGCATTGCCATTTCTTCACCTTCTATCACACACGGACCGGCCAACAGGAAAAAGTTGCCGGTGGGGTTGTTCTTAAGTTCTATCATTTTATTATTTACCAATTACAAATTATCAATTAGATTGTGAGTATATGTCTCTCTCCTTGGGGGGAGTGATCCTGATTAGTTGGGGATGATAAGCGTTGTCTTTTCCGGGAGCACGCCTACTTCTAAAGGAAAATGTTTAGGCAACAAACGCCCGTCCAAATCCACCGCTGCATTCTGTGCCCGGAGTACCTTTACTTTTCTCGTCCGGTAGCTTTTCACCACTTTGTGATTCAGGATTCTTCCCTGAATCAGCATCCATAGTCCGGAAATAATTTGCAGGAATTCCGGGCGGTAGATTACAGATACATCCAGCCATCCGTTGTATGGAACGGCACTGGGAGTTTGTCCCCATCCCCAGGCACTGCCTATACATACGGTCATGATGCGTCCACGGATATGTTCATCATTGATGCGGAGATGCATTCTGTAGAGCTTCCGTTCGAAAATGAGGGAGAACAGGGCAGCAACGTATGAAAGGAACTTCACCCCCCAGAAACGTTTGGTCTGATCGGTGATTTTAACGATTCGTGCTCCCAGTCCGATATTAACGGCATTGAGGAAATAGCGACGCTGGTGTTCGTTTCCGTCGTAGAAGTTGCAGTAGCCTACATCTATTTTCTTCAACCGATGATTGATGATACAGTCGACAGCCGGCTTGTATTCGGTGCTAAGTCCCCAATATTTGGCGAAGTCATTTCCGATACCGTTCGGAATCATGCCGAGGGCGATGTTCTCTTTGTCTTCGGCATCGGATAGCATAATGCCATTGATGGCATCGTTCAATGCCCCATCACCTCCCACAATGACAATCGTGCGATAACCATTGTTGGCCAAAATTTTAGCGAGACGCTCTACCGAACCGAAACCTTCGGATTGTACATAGTCATAGTCTACACCTTTACTGTCCATGTACTCCTTAATTTCTTTCCAGCGCTTCTTTACCTTTCGGGTACCAGCTTTTGGGTTGTAAATCACTCCCCATTTCTTCGGTTCTACACTCATATTTGTTTATCTATCCTATTGTGTATTAAAAATCGCACTATAATAACTGCCAAAGATACTAATTCCCTTGCAGTTTCTCTTTTACAAAAGCTATCTTTTCTTCCATTGGCAGCTCTGCATTCATCCAATGGATCGTAAATCCTCTTCTTTCCATGCCGCGGAACCAGGTCATTTGTCGCTTGGCAAACTGATGGATGGCTATCTCCAAACCATTGAACATTTCTTCATAAGTCAGTTTGCCTATGACGTATAATGTCAGGTATTTGTATTCCAGTCCATAGTAGATGAGATCGTCCGGTGTAATTCCCTGTTCGATCAATCGTCTTACCTCGTCCACCATTCCTTCATCCAATCGTTGTTTCAATCGGTGGGTGATCTTTTCACGGCGCAGTTCCCGGTCAATGTCCACTCCGATGATGAGACTGTTCAGTTCCGGAAATTCTCTTTCGGGAACCGGATGGGCTGCATAATACTCTTCAATTTCTATCGCACGTATCGCCCGTTTTACGGTATCCACATCGGTAGAGTTATGCAAAACCTTGTATTGACTTAGCATTTCCGTCAACTCTTCCAGCGAATGATTTGCCAAACGGTTGCGTAATTCCTGATTTTCCGGTACGGGCATCAGTTTATATCCTTTCAACACGGATTCCAGATACATACCTGTCCCTCCACATAAAACGGGAAGACAGCCTTTTTGTTTGATGCTTTCGTAAGAATTCAAGAAATCACGTTGATATTCAAACACATTGTATTTATATCCGGGGTCTGCGATGTCAATCAGATGATAGGGGATTGTACGTCCGTTTACGGTATAGTCGGCCAAATCTTTTCCTGTACCGAGATCCATTCCTCTATATATCTGACGGGAATCGGCACTGATAATTTCTGTGTTGAGTTCATAGGCCAAGGCAGCGGCAAAGGGAGTTTTACCCGAGGCTGTAGGTCCGAGTATGGCGATTAAATCATAGTCCGGCATAGCTTCATTCTTTTATATCTGCAAAATTACGAAATATTTTTAACCTGTTTGGTATTCAATCGCTTTTTTATCAAGATTAATAAGGGGGATAGGGAAGGTTAATTTGTATTTTAACCTCTAATTGGTGGTATTCAATCTAATAATAATGAAGTGTATGAGAATACCGCCATCTGATATTATCTACTATGATATTTGTGTTGTTTTTATTGTCAATCTGTCATGATAGTAGCTAATCTTTTGATTTTTAGTGGAATATGGCTGATGATAGGAGCTGACAATAGGCTGACAATAAAGGTCTTGTTTTTTTATTGTCAGCTTTGTTTTTGCTGATTAAATAGTGTAACTATTTGATAAACAGTTGTTTATCTCCTTTTTTATCATGATGCTATTTTTGTGATAACTTCTGTATATCTGTATGTTTTTACGTTATATTACCACTAAGGTTGTGTTGAAAAATCAGGTGTGATAACTCTAGTATGCTGATAGAATAACACGGAGATACGGGTAAAGTAGCTTAAAGATACTGGCATTGTTCAGCTAGAGTGCCTTTATTGTTCTGCTAGAGTACCGTTCTTGTTAGTTCTCCACGGCCGTGGTAGCTTCTTCCCACAGTCGTGGTAGCTTCTTCTCACGGCCGTGGGAAGATCTCACCACGGCCGTGGTGAATGAATGATATCGGTAGCTTAACAGATGTATACCTGCTTGATAGAATAAAGATAAAGGTGCCTTAATAGAGTTGTGCTTACTTGCGTAAGTCTATAAACCTAGCATTCAAAATCATTTCCACATTTATCTGTTGTTTATTGTCTGTATGATTCGGCATACCTTTCCGTTTTTATCCACACCTTCTATGGTTATATCTTCCGGTGCAGTGCTGTCCGGAGTATAGTATTCGATAGTTGCTTTTCCATTGGCATCCAGTTGAAGGGTAGGATTCCAATAGATCGTACTTCGTAAATCCGAGCGTTGGTCATTCTTTTTTTCGGGCGTATCATAAGTCGGATGGTAGAATTCGACCGAGTCGCTGTACCCTAGTGGAGTGCACGTGATAATACCTTGTGCCGGTCTTGCCGGGATATCTTTGCCGTCTTTCAGCGTAATAACGATAGCACCTGCCGAACCGCGGGAACCTAAGATCGCTGCATCGGCACCGCGAAGAAGGCTCAAGCTCGACATATCACTGGTTTGTATCATGGTCAAGATGTCGTTATCGTCTTCATACACCACGTCGTCAACAACAATGACAGGTTGCTCGGGATTGTTGCGGATATGTATTTCATTTCCGTTTGTCACGCTAATGCCCGGAAGTCTGGTAACTGCATCAAAAGCTGTTTGCGCACCGAATCCTTCCAGTCTGTCCCCTTCGATCGTGTAGGTGTTGATACCTCCTGTGTAAATACTTTCTGAACTGGCCTTTTTACGACTTCCAGTGACTACCACTTCTTTCAGATTGTACACTCTCATTCCACCTTTCATGTAATATTGGTCGCGGGTGTTGAGCAAATAATCTTCCATAAACGTTGCTGTTCCATCATGGAAAGGAGACTTGTGCGAAGTTGCCGGGTATTGAGGAGTGTCAATCACGATGTCCACTCCGGCAAATCCTCTTTTGGTACGTGCCTGAACAAGGAAAGTCGTGCTATCTCTGAAAGATGTGTTCACGATAAACTCTCCTTTTTCGTCTGTGGTGGTAGTGGCGATGATGTTCTGTTTGGGAGCCAGAATACAAATAGGTCCTTTCTTAACGTTACCTCCAAAGAAACCTTTGATACGTCCGCTGATAGTTTGCCCCTTTTCCATATAGTTGGTGAGGTTCATTGAAGGTGCAGTCAGTACATTCTGGATATGGTGTCTGCGCCATCCGTGCGTCATCATCAGGAAGTCTACCGTGCGGAGAGTCCGGAGGTCTTGCTGCAAAAAATAATATCCGGGATTTTCTACATATCCTTTTAAGTCGGAGGTCAATAGAAAATTCGATACGATATTGTCAGCAAGCGAATCCGGGCGGATACTCTTTCTGTCGGTAATGCTGATGGAAAAACTACCTTCTACCGGAGTACCGTTATCGTCTTTTGCTGAAATTTGCAGGGATACCTTTTCTCTTTTTCCGTATGTCGGCTTATCTGCAAGAATTTGCCATTGATGCGGATTCCGGTCGGGTATGAAAACCAGGCATTCGCTAAGTGCGTTGCCCTGTTGGTCGATCAGCATGAAATGGGTGATGCCTGCGTTGAATAAACTGTCGTTCATTCTTCCAAAAGTCCTGTCGATACTGACTGGCTGCAGGATGACCAGCTTTCCACGAGTGTGCGCAATCAAGAATAACTTTTGAGGCCATTCGGTAGCTTCTGTTTTCTGGATTTCGTAACGGATTTCCTTTTTATAATGTGTCATGGAAAGTGTGATTCCTTTTTCTTCTACAGCTGGGAGGTCGAATCGTTTACTGATACCGTCACCGGATTTGGCAATCACATAGTAAGAGTTTCCCACAGTCGGATTCAGTGTGAAAACTCCCATGCCGTCATGCTCCGAGCGGAAAGCTGTCAATGTGTCTCCGTTGGCATCGAACAGGAATCCTTCTATTTCTGTAGAAAAGCCATCCGATCCTTGAGCCTTGAAAGCTATATTCTGATGAGCAACGGTCAGGAGAGCACCTCCTTCCGGGAAGAACTTAACATCAAAGTCTTTTGTAAACGAAGGCAGATAGAAAGTCTTTTTATAAATATATTGGGGATCATCGAACTCTACTTCAATGTGGCGTGTGGCAATAGGCTTCAAATCCGGCAGGGAAATAGAAATCAACCCATTCTCGTCTGTCTTTCTTTTACCTTTATCTTTAATCTTTCCGTTTTCAATGTAGCGGTAGCGGATGGCAGTATTTCCGAAAGCCTCTTGGGTATTGCTGGTAAATCTTACCTTGGCTGTATAATGTGATTCGTCTTCTTGCTGATACTCAATATTTGAAACAATCGTATTATCAATCGAATTACCGATTTTCAGATTGCGTGAATAAAAGAATTCCGGTTCCTGATTAAGCATCCAGTTGCTATATCCCCGCAAATAATAATCACCTGCAGGGAGAGTGGGAGGGAGGGTGAAAGCATTATGAAAACCCAATGAATCTCTACGGATCTTTTTCCGTTCTACAATAGAGTCGGAACGGTTGACAAGCTCTGTAATGATGAAGTTGCTTTGTGTATTATCTTGATGTGTAACAGAGTTTACCAGATATCCCTTGAACCATATTTTTTCTCCTGCCCCATAAAAGGGCTTGTCCAGATGTAAGTAGAGTTTCTCCTGTGGGACTTTTTCCAGTAGATTAAAATACGCAATAATTGTATCTTGTACGTTTTGCCCTGACAATGGGGCAAAACAGAACAGTATTCCGAAAAAGAAAGCTATTAAGCCTCTATGGATAGAAAATGTAGTTTTGTTTTTCATACGTTATGTGTTTGATTCTACATCTATGATTTGTGCATCCAGATCGAAAGCACTTTCTTTTTTACTGCCAGTATGTTAATCACCGATACAACGATAAATAATAGAATACCCATACTGATTGCTGCCCATAATGATCCGGTTTCCAGCTGTGGAAATAGGATGCGGATACTGTCTATGTAATAACTGCGCAACCAGGAGACTAATCCGATGGATAATACAAGCACAATAACGTTCAATCCTACCGTGAGCAACTGATAAGGCAATGCTACCTTGTTGGGACTGTATCCGATTAGTAATAGACTTTCCAGCTTGGTTGTATTCTTTTGTAAAAGCAGGAAGATGCTCAACATCAGTATATAGAATGAAAGGATACTGATAAATAAACCCACTCCCAATACAATACCTACGATAAGACGGAGGAAATAAGTTGTTTTTCCGGCATCCAGCTTACCATCTTCCGTTTCATATCCTTTCTTCTGAAAATAACTGGCGATGGCGGAATCTGCCGGATTGCTAACCTCGATAATCAATCGTGCCGGTTGGGCTTCTGCATTCGGTGCGAAATTCTCATTAGCCCATTTCATAAAGGACTGGGGAACAAGAATCGTATTCAGACGATTGGAGAAACCGACAATGTTTCCTTTGTACTGTTCCACCCGTCCGTTGCCACGCATCATAATGTCCATTTGAATCAGACTCATTAACCCTTCCGATAGTTTGGGGAGGCTGCGGCTTTGCGCAAAACCGAAGTTATAAAGGTTCAGATAGTTGCGCGGAATGATAATGGGTATGGTATGTGTGTGTTCATCGAAATGCCATTTATCGAGTTTGATGTCGACAAACTCATCGGGAACAGACTCAAAAAACATATCTGTGGAAAGATGAATACCGGCTTCCTTCATTCCCAATCCTGCTGAAACTTTGAATTGAGAAGGAGTGAAAGCTCCTATTGTTTTGGTAAACGGTTGCTTTTTCAGATCCGCAATTTCTTCGGCAGAGAATGTATTACTCTTTCCTGCAAAAGAACCGAGAGCACTGATTTTCTTTGTAGCTATGATGAAATCCTTTTTCATAAAGCTGTCTCCTTCGGTGAATACCGGAATGACATCTTTATAAAACTGTACGCTAAGCAATACAATCATCATGCCGAATAGGTTGGCTAAAAAGAAACCGGCTAATTGACCGATACTGATATGTTGGCGGAGAAGCTTCCAGACAAGAGTTGGCATTTTATTTACGATTTTACAATTTACGATTTACGATTTGAAATGATGCTGTGAAAAGAGGTTGTTTATTACCTGCTACCTGTTATTAACCAGCTTACTACAGTTGAAGTGTATGGTTGTAAGGCAACTCGATATGTTTACCGATGGAAGTGGCGATCACTCCGGCTCCTTGTGCCTTTGCTTCGGCGATGATAAGTTCACCCATGATGCGGCTGTTATCATCGTCCAGGTGGCTGATCGGTTCATCCAGAAATAAAAAGTCGAACGGCTGGCAGAGCGCCCGGATAAAGGCGACGCGCTGTTGCTGTCCGAAAGATAGCTTGCCGGCTTTCACATTTATTTTATCTGCGATCCCCAGTTGTTCGAAGAACGATAAGATTTCTTTTTTCTTTTTGCATCCGGTGAGGTTATTCTTCAATTGCACATTTTCAAGAGCGCTAAGTTCGGTGAAGATGCGTAAATCTTGAAAAAGCATACTTAGTGAATGCTTTCGCAGGTCGACCCATTGCTTCACGGAGTATGCTTTGATATTGGTTTCATCGAAATTAATAATCCCCTGATAGTCGTTGCGGTAGCCATAGATATAGCTGCACAACGAAGATTTGCCGGTGCCGGAAGCAGCTTCAATCAGATACATTTCTCCTTTCCGGAAGAAAAGATCCTGATGCCATACGTCCGAAGTCACCGAATTACGGTCAGCAAACACTTGGGGAAGTGTTTGCTGTAAGTGAATACTATTCATACCGTTGGTTTATACATTTATTACATGCCGGCAAATTGCTTGGCAAAGTCTACAATTTGTTTGAGGGCATTTACATCTTTGTCTTTCAGGCAGAGGTCGATCTCGCTGACTTTCCCTTCCGAACTCATGGACAGGTAAGAAACCTTGTTGGCCAGTTCGATATATGTCTTAGCTTCCTGTCCTCCGAAACCTGCTACCATTTTAACGATAGGCAGATCGAGGATTGCTTCGGCATTGATTGCTATAAATAGGCTCTTTCCCTTCATATCCGATGCATAAGGAGCATCTTTGACTGATTTGTCGGCAGCTTTACCTACGTTTTTGTAGAGTAACTCATCATTGGTTGCATACATTTGTTTATCCTTGATGCCGAAGAATATATTCATGCCTCTTGTCTTGTAGACATATTCGTCTTTGCCAAGTTGCATGATATCTTCCCCTCTCTTCAATCCCAATGATTCCTTGTTCTTGTAAATCATTTCAAGAGCATTGCCGTTCTTCACGTCAGCGTACATCATGAAAGTGGGAGCACTGCTCATCGTTACGTTGATTAATCCTGCAGAAATATCACCATTGAACGAGCTGAACAACTCTTTTACTTCGTCTGCCTTAGCGATAGATACTGTGTTGCGGAATTCCTTGTTTTCGCTCAACAGGTTATACAGTTCGCCTCCTTTTACACCTACGTTGAAGAACATCAGGGTAGAAGCCGGGAAGTATTTAACGAAAGTATTGTTCGCTTTTCCAACAGATTCCATTTGTTTTTTTAGGAGAGCTTTCACTGCTTCGTTTTCAGTATAGTTTTCTGTTTTGAGGGCAATCTTTCCTTTTTCAAAGTTCAGTCCTCCTATCAGAGTGATGTCTTCCGCTTTCACTTCAGTAGGTAATCCCATGGTTATCTGATCGCGGTAGGTTGAAGGAATAGCTGTCATGGAAGCAAAGAAGTTAATATCATTTTTCTGTTTCTCCATTTTCTGGAAAGCTCCTGATTTCACGATACTATTGCTTGCTGTCTGTTTCAACAAATTAGTAATGGCTTCTTTGGCTTTATCAGTTTGAGTTGTTCCGCTGACATTGACTACCAATATAGTAGAACTATTGAAAACAAGCAAACCGCTATTCATCGTTGTAAAACTGTAACCGTCAGCTTCGCCTACCGGTTGGCAGATCTGTTCTTTTGCCATCACGTCGAGTGAAGCATGCAACTTATCTTCATTGTTCACTTTACCTACAACAGTAGGATAAGGGAAAGAAGATGAAGAGAACACATAGAATGGAGATTCAACATCGATTCCCGATTCGCCCGGATTCTTCATAACCTTTTCCAGTTGTTGGAATGTGGCCGCATTCATTCCGCTTTTCAGTGCTTCCAGTACTTTTTGTTTAGCAGCTTCATTCTCTTTATCATCCAATCCCGCTTTGCTTGCGAGGGATTTAAGGTTGATAGAGGCAACTACCGAAGCGTCAGCCGGTATCACATTTGTATATTCCGATGTTTTGGAACATGCTGCCAGAAAAACAATCAGTACTGCCAGTACCGAGAGTCGTGAAATCGTTTTCTTTGCCATACTTATGTTATTTAAAAGTTGTATAATCATTGATTCAGACATTTACTGCTGTTATTGATTTTGCAGATTCAGCGTGTGGCAGGCCACCAATGCCGCTGTTTCTGTACGGAGCCGTGATTTGCCGAGACTAATCGGTACGAATCCCCGTTCGATGGCCTTCTTCACTTCTTCTTCACTGAAATCTCCCTCGGGACCTATCAGAACAAGGGCGTCTTCTCCTGGTTTCAGAACATTCTTCAATAGAGGTTTCTCCCCTTCATAACAGTGGGCGATAAACTTCTGTCCTTTAAACTCCTGCCTGATGAACTGATCGAACTCAATCATTTCGTTCAATTTTGGCAGTCGTGCCTTGAGAGATTGTTTGATGGCTGATACCAGAATCTTTTCAATCCGTTCGGTCTTGATGACTTTACGTTCCGAGAAACGGCAGTTGAGGAAAGTCAGTTCGTCAAAACCTATTTCGGTAGCTTTCTCTGCAAACCATTCGTTACGGTCCATATTCTTCGTCGGTGCCATGGCAATGTGTAAATGGCACGGCCATAACGGTTCCTGAAAAATGGTTTCTTTGATGTTTACGAAACAACGTTTGTTGGTTGCAACAGTAATTTCAGCTTTGTAGAAGTTACCCTTACCATCGGTAAGCGTGATTTCGTCTCCGATACTTAGCCGCAGAACACGGATACAGTGTTGTGCTTCCTCTTCGGGAAGCTCGTTGCTTTTCTGTATATCTGGAGTATAAAATACGTGCATAATATTACTTACTGATTTTTATTTCTTGAATTGATTTGATCGCGTATCTGCGCGGCTAACTCGTAATTCTCATCTTTAATAGCCTGTTCCAGTGCTTCTTCAAGCGTTCTGGAAGTAGCACCGGGCAAATCATGTTCTTCTTCAGCCACTTCGTCGTTGTCCGTTTCTTCAGAACGGGTTCTTTCTTCTGACGACATGTGAAGACATTCCTGTTCAAGAATAGATTCATAAATAAGAATCGGGCAGTCGGCACGCACTGCCAGGGCAACTGCGTCTGAAGTCCGTGCGTCGATACGTATAATCTCTTCGTCTTTTTTGAGGTAAATATAGGAGTAGAAAATACCATCCTTTGCTTTGTAAATTAATACACGTATCAGGCTGGCTCCCAGTATAGTAAGACTTGTTATAAATAAATCATGTGTCAACGGACGGGGAGTTTTCACTCCTTTCAGATATAAAGCGGTAGCCTGGGCTTCCGCTGGACCGATGATGATAGGCAGTTGCCTTTCACCGTCCACTTCGCCCAATAGCATAGCAAACGCGCCTACTTGCGCCTGGCTGTTCGTGATATTTATAACTTGTAATTCTACCTTTTTGTCCATCGTTCTCTTTTACTTAATTTGTTTTACTCTCCTGCTGGTGTTTGTACTTGAATACCAAGGCAAACAGAATGCCGATTACCAGCGCATAAGCGGCAAAGATCAGCCAAATGTTCATCCATTCGCGACTCACCAGTCTGCCGTCGGCATATACAGAGAATGCATCAACTACCGCACCGCTGGCATATCCGCCCATGATGGCTCCCAATCCGTTAGTCATCATAAAGAACAAGCCCTGTGCACTGGCACGGATAGAAGATTTGGCTTCTTGTTCAACAAACAACGAACCGGAAATGTTGAAGAAATCAAAGGCCATACCATAAACAATCATGGAAAGGATCAGCATCCATAGTCCTGATCCCGGATCTCCAAAACCGAACAGGCCGAACCGGAACACCCAAGCGAACATACTGATTAGCATGACTTGTTTGATTCCGAAATGACGCAGGAAGAAAGGTATGGCAAGAATAAACAATGTTTCGGACATCTGTGAAATGGATAACAGGATGACTGAATGTTTCACTCCGAAAGAATCTGCATATTCAGGGATGCTGGCAAAACTGCCTAGGAAAAGGTCGCCGTAAGTATTCGTAATCTGCAATGCTGCACCTAGAAGCATGGAGAAAAGGAAGAAAATAGCCATTTTCTTTTTCTTGAATAACACCAGCGCATCCAGTCCGAAAGCGGAGAGCCATGATTTGTTTTCAGATTTAGCCGGTCGACAGGCCGGGAGCGTAAATGAATAAAGTCCGAGTAGCAATGCGGAAGCACCTCCTACATAAAGTTGTGCACTTGAATTCTTGAATCCGGTAAGGTCGACAGCCCACATGGCACAAATAAAACCGATTGTTCCCCATACGCGGATAGGAGGGAAGTCTTTAATCAGGTCACATTTGTATTGCTCCAGTGCATTGTACGATACCGTGTTGGCGAGGGATAAAGTGGGCATATATACCAACAGGTTGAGTAACATGGCCCAATACATCTGGTCGTATCCCGTTGCGGTGGAAGCGTAGAAGAGACATCCTGCTCCTGCAATATGGCAAAGTCCGTATAAACGTTCTGCATTAAACCATTTATCGGCAATAATACCGATAATACCCGGCATTACCAAAGAGGCAATCCCCATGGTGGCGAAAATGGCTCCGATTTGTCCTCCTTCAAAATGAAGTTCTCTTCCCATATAACCACCTAATGATATTAACCATGACCCCCATACAAAGAATTGCAGGAAGTTCATAATAATCAAACGAACTTTTATACTCATGACTTTTTTAATTTGTGTTTCTCTTCACATTCATAAACCTTGCAAATATAATATTTTCGTTGAATAGGTGGATAAGTAATTTGATAAAAAGGGGATAAAAATGGCATAAATGCGAAGAAAAGATGAGATTTGGGTGTGAAAAAACAAATGAAGGGGGTATAAAAAAAAGAAGGCTATCTATCCCAGACAGCCAATCTTTGTTAACCTTAAATCTAATACCATGAAAAACACAGTGCAAAGATATAGGGTTTATGTTATACAACATAATGTTTTCTCGAAAATATTCTATTTGTTAACTCTAATTAACTTTGAATCTTCCGTTTTTCTGTTACTGCCCTCTCTAATCAGCCATACTTCCGGAGAAATGTCTGATATCCGAATGGAAACTTGGTTCCGGCACCTTGCCGGTTATTCTACGTAGAGTACCAATCCTTTCAGATATTCTCCTTCGGGATGATAGATGTTTACCGGATGGTCGGCCGGTTGAGTCAGCTGGTGTAGAATGCGTACGCTACGCCCTGACATGGCTGCTGCGGTAAATACGGCAGTACGGAAATTGTCTTTGCTTACCACTTGCGAACAAGAGAAAGTAAACAGGATACCGCCTGGTTTGATTTTCTCGAATGCTTTGGCGTTCAGTTTACGGTAACCTTGCAAAGCATTCCGCAGTGCATCTTTATGTTTGGCGAATGCGGGCGGATCAAGGATGATTAAATCATACTGGTCGCCCATGCGGTCGAGATATTTGAAAGCGTCCTCGGCAAACGCCTCGTGGCGGGAATCACCGGGGAAGTTTAATTCCACGTTTTTGTTAGTCAGATCAATCGCTTTGGCTGAACTGTCGACAGAGTGCACGAGTTTCGCACCTCCGCGCATGGCGTAGAATGAGAATCCGCCGGTGTAGCAGAACATATTCAGTACCGAACGGTCTTTGGCGTAACGTTCCAGCAAAGAACGGTTTTCACGCTGATCTACAAAGAATCCGGTCTTCTGACCTTTCAGCCAGTCCACATGGAACTTCAAGCCATATTCTTGTGCGATATTATCACTGCTTCCTCCTTTCAGAAAACCGTTTTCGGGGAAAAGGTCTGCCTTAAAAGGAAGAGTTGTTTCTGATTTATAATAGATATTTTCGATCTTGTCACCCATTACTTCGGATAAAGCTTCGGCAATTGTCATGCGGTCTACATGCATTCCCGCAGAGTGTGCCTGCATAACAGCGGTTTTGGCATAAACGTCAATCACCAGTCCGGGGAGATTGTCTCCTTCACCGTGAACGAGACGGTAAGTGTTGTTGGTCGGATTAGTGGCGATGCCGATACTGCGGCGCATATCGTATGCAATTTCCAGTTTGCGTTTCCAAAAATCGTGATCGATAGGTTCCTGGCGGAAAGACAGTACGCGCACAGCAATACTTCCGATCTGGAAATGTCCTTCGGCAATAAATTCTTTTTTTGAGGTGTACACTTCTACAACTTCACCTTCATCGGGCTCTCCGTCAAAACGAGCGATAGCACCGGAAAAAATCCAGGGGTGGAATCTCTTAAGAGAATCTTCTTTACCAGGTTTGAGATATACTTTATGCATAATGTAGTCTTTCCTCAACCCTCTCCCAAGGGGGAGGGCTTCAGATCGTTTTATTATTGGTTATTAATCACTTATTTTATTACTTATCACTTCTTCCGCGGGAGAGACAGTAGCTGTCAGCGGAGAAACCTCCCAATCTCCCGTCTGTTTCAGTTCTTGCAACAGATTGTAGATATTGAGGCATGCCCATGCATCGGTAGCAGCGTATTGTTTCTGTCCGTCACTTAATACATCAGCTTCCCAGTTGGACAAGCGTTGTGATTTGGATATTTTTTCTTTGAATAAGATGGCGTAAATCTTTTGCAGACTTTTGTCCTGTATTCCGAATTGACGCACATAGTCCTGTAATTCGATACAGCTTTGTTGGGTGAAAGGTGCACGTTTGTGCAGCATCATAAAGTCGTCTTTCAGTGAAAGTCCCACTTTGATTACAGCCGGATTTTCTAACAAGTCAACCAATGGCTGAGTCAATCCCGTCATATTGAGCCGGAATAAGAAACAGCATTCTTCGGAAGAAATCTGGAGAAGTGCTACTTTGTGCGATTGTCCTTTGGTAAAGGAAGGGCGAGTTTCGCTGTCGATACCTATCACTGGTCTGGATTGGAGGTAAGCTACAGCTTTTTCCGTTTCAGCTTCCGACTGGATAACATAAATACGTCCCGGAAAGACTGTTTTCGGGAGTTCTTTTAGTTCATCTTTATCTATGGTTCTTCTTACAATCATTTTTATTTTAATTCATCATCGTGGCAATGGCAACCGTCTTCGTGACAGTGGCAATCATCATCGTGGCAATGACAGCCATCTTCTTCACAACAATCGTTGTCGTCGCTTGGTTCGTAAAATCCTTCTTCATTACCTACTTCCTCTTCTTCTTCCTCCTGGTTGTATTTCACGTCATGAAGGGCGCGAAGTGTGTTTACCAGTTTCTGTCCCCACAGTGTACCGAAGTTTTCCTGGCAGATGGCCAATGAATCATTCATTGTTTCGTTCAGTCCCAGTTGGAAGACAAATATGAAATCTTTAATATCCTGATAAATGTCGGCCAGGTCTTCCGATATAGACTTCTTGATAGGTTGGTCGCTATACACCATATCTTGCACGAATACGTCCAGATAATCATCCTTGTCAGCCATCAATCCGGAAAGGTTGATACGCAGAATTTCGTAAATCTCTTCTGTGACATACGTTTCAAGTGCTTCGTCCCCGATAGTCTCACATTTGGGCAGCATAGATGCTTTGAGATAGAGTAGGGGAAGTATTTTTAATGATGTATCAACGAAAGTGCTACGCTTCATGCGTTCGGCACGTTCGAGAAATGCACAAAATTCGGCAGCTACCGTTACGAACTCAATTACGTTTTTATCAAATATCGTTTGGCTTTCTTTTTCCATGATCTATATTGATTTGAAACGCAAAGGTAAGAAAAAGGATTGAATGAGCGTAGTGCTCGTTATTTTTTTATTATTTTTGCAGCTTAGAATCTCATTCCAGTTTTATAAAAAAGAATTAAAGACTCATGGCAAAGAAGAAATTAGATAAGGAGGCGGAACGTACTCCCTCTTCCCCCAGTAAAATTTTGGCTGTATTTAAGAATGAAACCATTCATTTTGTAATCGGATTGATGCTGGTCATCTTTTCCGTTTACCTGTTGTTGGCTTTTTCTTCCTTCTTCTTCACGGGGGCTGCCGATCAAAGTATTATTGATAGTGGCAGTTCGGCAGATTTGGCAGCTGTTAATAATCAAGTGAAGAATTATGCAGGTTCACGCGGAGCGCAGTTGGCCAGTTATCTGATTAATGACTGTTTCGGCGTTTCCTCTTTCTTCATACTTGTTTTCCTGGCAGTGGCAGGATTGAAGTTAATGCGTGTACGTGTTGTACGTCTGTGGAAGTGGTTTATCGGCTGCACACTCTTGCTGGTCTGGTTCTCCGTATTCTTCGGATTTGCCTTTATGGATCATTATCAGGATTCCTTCATTTATTTGGGAGGTATGCACGGATATAATGTCAGTCGTTGGCTGATTTCGCAAGTTGGAGTACCCGGTGTGTGGATGATCCTGTTGATAACGGCTATCTGTTTCTTCATATATATAAGTGCACGTACCGTCATCTGGTTGCGTAAACTCTTCGCATTGAGTTTCCTGAAACGCGAAAAGAAAGAAGAAAAGGAGAATGTTCCGGAAGGAGAAGGAGATCCGGAATTTACGACCTCCCAACCGCAAGAAGTGGAGTTCAATTTGAAACGGACGTATAAACAGACACCTCCTCCGGCACCAGTGATGGATATTCAGGCTGAAGAACCTGAAGACGACTTTCCTATTAATAAACCGGAAAAGGAAGATACTTCCGTATCTGACGAAAGTGAAGGAGTGACTATGGTATTTGAACCGACTGTTTCCAATCCTGTTCCTATTGTGCAGGAAGACTCTTTGGAAGAGGCGGAACCCGGATTTGAGGTGGAACCGGCAGCTTCGGAAGAAGAATACCAAGGACCTGAACTCGAACCGTATAATCCTACTAAGGACTTGGAAAACTACCGTTTCCCGACTATCGATTTGATGAAGCATTTTGAAAATGATGATCCGACGATTGACATGGACGAGCAGAATGCAAATAAAGACCGCATCATCAATACATTGCGCAGCTTCGGAATCGAAATCAGTACGATTAAAGCAACTGTGGGACCTACGGTAACTCTATATGAAATTACTCCGGAACAGGGAGTACGTATTTCTAAAATCCGTGGTTTGGAAGATGATATCGCATTGAGCCTTTCCGCTGATGGTATCCGTATTATTGCTCCGATACCGGGTAAAGGAACCATCGGTATTGAAGTACCGAACAAGAATCCGAAGATTGTTTCCGGACAGAGTGTGATCGGAAGCAAGAAATTCCAGGAATCCAAATATGACTTGCCTATTGTATTGGGTAAGACGATCACGAACGAAGTCTTTATGTTCGACCTTTGCAAGATGCCGCACGTATTGGTGGCAGGTGCAACCGGTCAGGGTAAATCAGTCGGTTTGAATGCCATTATCACTTCCTTATTATATAAGAAGCATCCGGCAGAATTGAAGTTTGTACTGGTCGACCCGAAGAAAGTAGAATTCAGCATCTATTCGGTGATTGAAAATCACTTCCTTGCCAAACTTCCTGATGGAGGCGAACCGATTATTACGGACGTAACGAAAGTAGTGCAAACCCTGAACTCGGTTTGTGTGGAGATGGATACCCGTTATGACCTTTTGAAGATGGCACATGTGCGTAATATCAAAGAATATAACGAGAAATTTATCAACCGCCGCCTGAATCCGGAAAAGGGACATAAGTTTATGCCGTATATCGTAGTGGTGATTGACGAGTTCGGAGATTTGATTATGACCGCCGGTAAGGAAGTGGAACTTCCGATTGCCCGTATTGCACAGTTGGCGCGTGCTGTCGGCATCCACATGATTATCGCTACACAGCGTCCGACTACTAATATTATTACAGGTACGATCAAAGCCAACTTCCCGGCACGTATCGCATTCCGTGTATCTGCCATGATGGACTCCCGTACTATTCTCGACCGTCCGGGTGCTAACCGTTTGATTGGTAAGGGGGATATGCTCTTCTTGCAGGGAGCCGATCCGGTGCGTGTGCAGTGTGCCTTTATCGATACGCCGGAAGTGGAGGAAATTACGAAGTTTATTGCCCGTCAGCAAAGTTATCCTACTCCGTTCTTCCTGCCAGAGTTCGTGAGCGAAGATGGTGGTAGTGAAGTAGGAGATATTGATATGGGACGGCTTGATCCGTTGTTCGAAGATGCAGCCCGACTGGTAGTGATCCATCAGCAAGGTTCCACTTCGTTAATTCAGCGTAAATTCGCTATCGGTTACAACCGTGCCGGACGTATTATGGACCAACTCGAAAAAGCGGGAATCGTAGGCCCTACCCAGGGAAGCAAGGCACGCGATGTCTTGTGCATGGATGATAATGATCTTGAAATGCGATTGAACAATTTACAGTAACCGTTCGTTTATTAATCAAATGAGAAAATACATTTTTAGTGTTTTAATAGCTTTACTGTCTTTGCCTGTGATTGCCCAACAACAGCAGTCGCAGGCTAAAGTCATTCTTGATAAGACGGCAGAGGCGTTTCGTAAAGCAGGTGGTGTAAAGGCCGATTTTACTGTAAAGGCTGTGACGAACGGTCTGGTAGAAGGTGTTGAAAATGGAACGATTCAGTTGAAAGGAGAGAAATTCGTACTGAAAACGTCGGATATCATCACTTGGTTTGATGGAAAAACGCAGTGGAGTTATATGACAAAGAATGATGAAGTGAACGTCAGCAATCCGACACAGGAAGAGTTGCAGCAGATTAATCCGTATACATTTCTATATATGTATCAGAAAGGATTCTCTTATAAGTTGGGAGCAACTAAGATGTATCGTGGAAAAGCTGTTTGGGAAGTCGTTTTGACTGCCAGAGATAAGAAACAGGAGTTGGAACGTATCACTCTTTTTGTGACGAAGGATACTTATGAACCTTTGTATATTTTGCTTCAACAGCGTGGTCAACAGACACGTAATGAGATAACCATTACAAGTTATCAGACAAAGCAGAATTATGCGGATCAGGTTTTTACGTTTGATAAAAAGCAATATCCCAATGCGGAAGTGATAGATTTGAGATAATATACGTTTATAACAAAACGAAAAAGATAAATTAAAATGGCAGAAATAGAAAAAGTAAAATGCCTGATTATAGGTTCAGGACCTGCCGGATATACGGCAGCGATTTATGCAGGACGTGCAAATTTATGTCCGGTACTTTATGAAGGATTGCAACCGGGTGGCCAGTTGACTACTACTACGGATGTGGAGAACTTCCCCGGTTATCCGGAAGGAATCAGTGGTCCGCAGTTGATGGAAGACTTGCGTGCACAAGCAAGCCGTTTCGGAACAGACATTCGTTTCGGTATTGCTACGGCGGCCGATTTGAGCAAAGCTCCTTATAAAATAACAATCGACGGTGATAAGGTTATTGAAACAGAATCATTGATTATTGCTACCGGAGCTACTGCTAAATATCTGGGACTGGAGGATGAGAAGAAATATGCCGGAATGGGGGTAAGTGCTTGCGCTACTTGTGACGGATTTTTCTATCGTAAGAAAGTTGTAGCTGTAGTCGGTGGCGGTGATACAGCGTGTGAAGAAGCTGTTTATCTTGCCGGACTTGCATCCAAAGTATATCTGATTGTCCGCAAACCTTTCCTGCGCGCATCGAAGATTATGCAGGAACGAGTAATGAACCACGAGAAAATAGAAGTTCTTTTTGAACACAACGCAGTTGGTTTGTTTGGCGACAATGGGGTAGAAGGTGTAAATCTGGTGAAACGTTGGGGCGAACCGGATGAAGAACGTTACAGCTTGCCTATCGACGGTTTCTTCCTGGCTATCGGACATCAACCGAATACTGAAATATTTAAAGAATATGTTGATACGGACGAAGTGGGTTATATCATCACGGAAGGTGATAGTCCTCGTACAAAAGTTCCCGGAGTTTTTGCGGCAGGAGATGTTGCCGATCCGCATTATCGTCAGGCTATTACGGCTGCGGGAAGTGGTTGCAAAGCTGCTTTGGAAGCAGAACGTTATCTTTCTGCCAAAGGACTCATTTAATCCGGTTTATATCCGACCATAGGAGGGTATTAAAACCCTTATGAATATGAAAATCACCCACGCTAGAGTTTAATCTGTAGCGTGGGTGATTTTGTTGAGAGGGGAGTCTTGCTCCCCTTTATTTTATAAACTCAAAGCTTTTCGAACAATATTTGTCGATTGTCTTTGGTTAATACGCTTCTATTTCATCTATCCATAATTCGGCAGGAATGATTTCCGGCCCGTTATTCTTTTCAAAGTTGACACCATTACGCAGTGTGCCGCCATTCTTGATTTTGACTTTCAGGAATGTAGCCTGTGCCGGTTCAAATTCAATGGAATCGGTGAATGCAATTCTTCCTGTTTCCGGATAATCGTGTTTCAAAGCTTTTTCGGCTATCCGTGTGTATTGCTTGCCGTCTGCTGATACTTCTACAGCAACTCCTTCTGCAGGAAGAATTCTCATGGCAGGATTGAATAAAGAACCGAAAATAACTTTGCTGACTTGTGTCGGTTTATCCAGATGAACGATAAATTCCAAGTCCTTACCCTCCACGATGCCAAAACTACACCACGGAGTATAAGAAGCATTATTGCCTCGTTTGCCGTTGGTCAGTCCAAAGGTGGTTTTGTCAGCTCCTAATACATCGTTTTCATCGAATATATCGCCTGTCCATCCCATCGTATAATTAACCGTATAGGACTTTCCTGTCAATAAATTGCCATACAGTGGCTTGTGAGCTACTTTGCCCAACATCTTTCCGTCTTTGAAAGCAGCGGCTTTCAGGTCGATATTACCTTCAAGAACGAAAGGCTTTTCATATAAGATGGACACTTTGGACGGTTCGCTGCCGTCCGTTGTATACCGGATTTCCGCATTCGGGTAGAAACTTTCCAGCAATACCATTAAAGGGCCGTTTTCATCTGCGTGCGTATTTATATTTACGTCATAGAAGTTGAGACAAGGTTGGGTGTTCATAACTTTCAAACGTTCAAATTCAGTCACCATCCGTTCGCAGAAATTCTTCCAGTCTTTGTTTGCGTTTTGTGTCCAGGCCGTTTCGGCGATAGCCATTGCACGTGGGAAAGCTTGGTAGTCTGTACGTTCTGAAGTCTGCATATATTCTCTCCAAATATTACCTTGTATTCCGATGATATGCTTCTTGGCAAGCTCGTCAGCGTCGTCCGGAACAGGGTTATAGCTATATGTTTTCTTCAAGGTATTGTATCCGCCAATAGTAGTCGGAGCAATTTCCGGCTCTTCCTGATAGTAGTCCAGATATACATAAGGACTCGGAGTCATGATGGCATTATGCCCTGCTTTGGCTGCGTTCATACCGCCTTCTACACCGCGCCATGACATAACAGTCGCATTGGGAGCCAGACCACCTTCGAGAATTTCATCCCAGCCAATGATGTTTTTGCCTTTGCTATTCAGGTATTTCTCCATACGGGTAACGAAATAGCTCTGCAACTTATCTTCTTTGCTGTGCTTTATTCCGTCTATCTTACTGGGAGTTGTATCATCTTTCAACCCTAACTGGCGGATTAACTGCTGGCAGAAAGCACTGTTCTTCCACGCTGTCTTGGGACATTCATCGCCACCGATGTGAATGTATTCGCTGGGGAATAATTCTATAACTTCATCCATCACTCCTTCAAAGAATTTGAAAGTCGTTTCACTCGGACAGAATACCTGTTCGAATACTCCCCAGGTAGGAGATACTTTGTAAGTCTGTGTAGAGTCGCATGACAATTCCGGATAGGCGGCAAGTGCAGCCAATGCATGTCCCGGCATTTCTATTTCGGGAACAACATTGATGTATTTACTTGCAGCATAAGCCACTACATCTTTGATTTGCTCCTGCGTATAATAACCTCCATGTTCTTTTCCGTCGAATACTTGCGGATAGTTTACATAGTAATAGTCTACTAATGTCTTTTCACGTTTGGAACCGATTCCCGTCAATTTGGGATATTTCTTGATCTCGATTCTCCATCCCTGATCGTCTGTCAAATGCCAGTGGAAGACATTCATCTTGTTCATAGCCAGTAAGTCGATAAACTTGTAAATGTAGTCAATCGGTACATAATGGCGGCAAACATCCAACATGAGTCCGCGATGAACAAAACGGGGTGAATCTTCAATTTCTACGGCAGGAACCGACCAGTCAGCTTTCTTATCCAACTGCTTTCCGTAAATTGCCGGAGGGAGTAACTGATAAAGAGTCTGCACTCCATAAAAGAATCCGTTTGGCTGGGAAGCGGTGAGTGTAATGAGACTGGGAGTGACCGATAATTTATAACCTTCTTTCGGCATACCTTCCTGTACAACAAAAGAGATCGCCGTTTTTCCATCTGCACTTTCAGCTTCTTTCAAGGAGATTCCTGCTGTCAGTTTTAGTTGTTCGGCCAGGCTGTCGGCAATGCTTTTTACTTCCGGAGCATCCGAGGGAACTACGAGGCAGACTTTGTTGTTTAGTTCAAAGCGTCCTTCCTGTGGAAGAATCTGGTTGGGTTTGGGAACGATGTTGTACTCGTTCGCCGCTTCTTTTGTCTTCTGGCAACTGGGGGTAATCATTAGCAAGGACAAAAGAAGAAGAGAAATACTTTTCTTCATGGTCAAAATGTGTGTTAAGTTATAAATAGATTTGACAGGGCAAATGTACTTGTTTATATGATAAGTTCCAATAATATGGAAATAAAAAAAGCCGGAATGATGTCCGGCTTTTAGCTAAAGTTTCAGATTAATGTAGTTATATAATTAAGAGAGAGTTTTTATTTCAGTAGTTGCTCTTCGATGATTTGTACGTACTTCTCCGGAGTAGCTCCGACTTCAATAATCGGTTTGCCGCCTGCAGGTATGAAGAATAAGGTAGGCAATGCCTGTACACCGAAGTGATTGCATAAATCCTTTTCTTTGTCCGCATTAACCTTGTAGAATACAACTTTACCTTTATACTTTTCAGCCAGCTTTTCCATTTCCGGAAGTAAGCGCATGCAAGGTCCACACCAAGTTGCCCAGAAATCAATTATAACCGGTTTCTCGCCATTATAAACGAAATCGTTCCCTTTTCTGTAGTCGAAGATGTGTTCGAGGAAGAATTGGCGGGTAATCGGATTCAGTTTACCGTCTTCAACTTTAGTTTCCGTTACTTTAGCTTCCGCTTCCGGTATAGGAACCATGTCAAACGGCTGGAAATAAATTTTCTGATGAATATAGTCAATGGATATGATTCCGTAGTCCAGTATCTTTTTGCCTAATACGGAGCGTTTCAGGTATGGATTCTTCACTGCCATGGCATCCTCAATCTTTGTTTTTACAAACATGGTTTCAGGTAAGATGAGGCTTTCCTCTTCTTGAGTCGCTTCTTTATATCCATTGGAAACTTTTTGGTTGGTTCCTTTGGTATATTGTGTGCTCCATGTATTGAAATCTTTTTCGGTAAGATTCACTAATCCTTCGCTCCATGTATCCAGAACAAGAGAAACGGGTTTTCCCTGAATGGATATTGGACATACGATTCCTAATCCTGTAATTAGCTCAAAGTTCTCCCGGTAGTTTAATTTCATGTAAGAAGGACGATAGGGCTGCGTAATTGTGAGTTTTTTCCGCTGCATATCAATAGTCAGAACGGAAGTGCGGAAAATAGCACCGCTTAATACACCCATCACTCCCAGCTTGCGCAGATATGGTTCGTCTTCCAGAGTGAAAGCAGGCAGATCGTTGTTAAACGTGTTGTTGCCAATAGCAACTGTTGCCATTTCATATACTTTTCCAACAGGTACTTGTTTGAATACAAAATCCTGATAAGCACTAAAAGTACCGTTCTTCCCCGTGTCGATGCGTAACTTCTTGAGAGCCTCAGGAAGCAGGGCGTTATGTCCTGACAGATCGAGGACGAAGTCTGCCACTTCGCCATTAATGGCGGCTTCTACGATAATCTTTCCATCAATGGTTTTGAATGGAATGACCTCTGTCATACTGTTCTGTGTCTGTGCACTGATTCCTCCGGCAATACAAAATGCAAGTAGACAGAGATACATCTTTGTTATTATTCGCTTCATATCTTTTTTCTGTTTAAAGTTTATTTCTCTTTCCTGATTTCAATCTTTTTCTCTTGATTGTCTTTCTTGACAATAATATAACCGGTATCACCGCGGATGGCGTTCATGATATCTTCCACAGCCATTTGGCTCATGGGACAATCGTCCAAAGAAGTACCGTTGATGTTAATCACCTGGTCGCCGAAAGCAACTTTATCTTTCATGCTGTCCCAGATCGTTGTAATTTCGAATCTGTCATTGCGTGGCAGAATACTCACGTTCCAGAGAGCGGGAGCACCGCCCATGTCGGTTTTTCCTTCTTCAAACGGGAAAAAGTAGAATCGTCTGCGCATATAATCGATAATTACTTTACCGTATTCCAGTAAATCCACCCCGATGATGCTTCCATTCATCACTGTGGTCGTACTACCCACGTTCGTGAATTCTTTCCCCATGATGTTGATAGGAGGAACAGTCACCTTCTTTATATCCACCGGCTTGCCTAGACCTGTTATTCCGGCAGCTACGATACCATATCCATGGTTAGTAACTTTCGAAATGTCAGACAGCCTTTCATAATCTTCTGTAGAATAAAGCAGAAAGCCTCCCGCACCTGTATCGAACAGAACCTTGAAGTCATTGTCCCCTAAGCGGACATTGACAATGGAGTGATGATCCGTCTCATCCAACAGCGGAATCCCATCCGTTACTTTTAGTCCTTCGGGACGATACGGATAATTGATAACCATTATTTTAGAACGGGAATCGAATGTGACTACCGACTGTGCGAAAGCGTCTCCTCCAAGAATACCGACAACCCCTAGTCCGGTGAAGAATGGATTCTTAGGCAGTACCATCGTCTTCAACTGCTTGATTTTATAGTTTTCCCCGATAGAAACATTCTGTACGTGCGCTTCCTGATAATTGGAGCCTTGTGCATTCACATCGGAGATACGCATATATCCTGCGGCAGTAGCTTTCATTTCCGTTGCGGCATCATACATCGTTCCGGTTCTTCCTCCCGTATCGACGATATATTTCACTTTTATACCGTTAACAGTGACGGGGATAATGATTTTCTCTTGTATAAACTCATAAGGAATGGTGTCGCAAACCTTATTCCGGATTTGCGCTGCCATTCTTTGTCCGCAGTTTAGAAATAATAGCAGCCATAAGCCGGTCAGTATTCCTATACTTTTCATATTATTCTTTTTCATAGATAATATCCTTTACTCCGGAAGCTGTCTCAATCGTCAGTTTCGTCTTCTTTTTCTCTTTCAATTCCGGTATTCCGTTCAGAATACTTTCGCAGAAGTCATATTTCTTAGCAGGTTTGCCATTGATTTTAACTACCTTGTCTCCGACTGCTATCTTACCTTTCGTACTGCTCCATACGGTAGATACAAACAAATCTCCGTCTTTGACCGTTAAGTCAAAATTGTTACCTTGATTGTTTATTTCATTGTCCGGTTGAAATGCTTCGAAATAGAATCTTCCGCGTGGATAGTCGATGGTCACTTTACCGTATTGCAACAGTTTGACACCCAATAATGTGTAAGGGTGATTGTTGGTGCTGGTTGTTACGTTACGGAATTTGGTGGCTCCGACTGATAGCAATGGAATACGAACCCTGTAAGAAGAAGCTTTGTCCGCCTGACCGGATACTCCGATACTCCCTTCTCCATACCCTTCGGAAACCACTTCCATAGAGGCTTCCGGTTTGATTTTTTCAAAATCACTTTCGATAAGTGATAACAGGCTGGGACTACCAGTATCAAATAATACATTTATATTGCTGACCGGAGCTATCTGTACGCTGACGATCGGCATACCGCCCCCTTTGGTGAAATTCAACATCTTTCGTAAAGACACTGTCGATGGCTTTTCAGCAGAGGTAACTATAATATTTTTGGCTTGTGAATCAATAGTGACAATGGTGTTGGCGAATAAATCACTGCCGATGATGCCATCTACTCCAAAACATTCCCAGCCTTTTACTTCATCAATGACCAGTGACGGAGCATTTTTGAAATTAATAACATGGTCGGGGGTAGTCAGGTTCTCTATCCGGGTAGTCTTGTAATAGCTTTCCACGTTATTCACATCCGTTACTTTAGTCGAGTCGGTGGCTGCCATTTGCAGTGCCTGGCAGGCTTGAGTCGTGAGTGCCGTACGTCCTCCCGTATCAAATATGAAAGGACGTGCCGTGCCGTTCACTTTCATTTCGATAATCATCTTTTCACCTACCATCCGGTAAGGTATGGTTGCCTTATATTGTTGGGCGAATACAGGAACCGCCATGCAAAAGGCGACGACGGTTCCTATCATACGAGTCGTATACTTCATAAGCTAATTTTATTTGCTGACTTTTTCTGCTTCCAAAATTGCCTGATAAGCGTTTACAATACCTCCGGAAATACACAAATCATCGAAAAGGAACAAGTCTTGTGAAGGACTGTCGTTTACGCGGATTCCTTTTTCCACTTCCACCCCTTTGCGTGAAGTGACACTCTTCAGTAGTATGTCACGGATTTGCGAGCCGGTTAATTTAGGAAAATATGATTTCACTAAGGCAGCTACACCGGCTACAGTAGCCGAAGCCATTCCTTCTCCAGTTCCTTTTTGATAAGTGTCACCCATATAAGATGAATAAATGTCTGTTCCCGGAGCATAAATATCGAGAGCAGTTGCACCGTAATTGGTGTTCAATACCGGATTTCCATTCTTGTCTGAAGAAGCAACCACCATAAAATTGGTAAGTTCTCCGTCTTTTCTCATCTTCCGGTTAGGGAAAAACTCGTCTTTATCCATGTCTGCTGACAGATCCCAGACCGGAACTATTACCAATGCTCCTTTCTTTTCAGCTTCTTTCAGTGCATCTGCTACCCATTGTCTCTGTTCTTCCGGGTATAATGAATTTTGTTCCGGCAATAAAATAACATCCGCTCCATGGTTTACTGCATACTGGATAGCCAGTGCCATATCTTTTAAATAAGGTTCTCCTTCTCCCGGGTGGATGCGTAAAGTCATGATTTCTGCATTGTCTGCAATACCGTTACTTCCGATACCGTTGTCACGTTTAGCTGCGATAACGCCGGCCTTCATTACGCCTGTTGCCGCATCAGATGTCAACAGTACATTATTGCCGTAATGCGTGTCGTTAATATCCAGAGGATTATCACCTACAATTTCTTTCCGGTTATCAGTTCCGTATTTCTTTAAAGCATCTTCATAGGAAGTTTTAGCTGTTTCCACACTTTTTTTCCCCATTCTTTGGTATACGAGATCCCATTTGTCCGTTTGGTAAATGCTGAATGAATAAGCGGTAAAAACAAAAGCAATTTCAGAAAGGCTGTCTCTTTCTGCCTTAGGATCATAGCAGCTCTGGAAATCATCGACAGTTAGCTCTTTTCCGGGGAAACGCTTTTTCATGTCCTTATCAAACTTCTCAATATATTCTTCAATGACATAAGAGAGTTGCAGTCCACCGTATGAACCACCGATTCTGGATTCAGGCATTACTTTATAACGATAGTAATTGTATTCTTCCAAATTTTCCGGTGCGGGTACTTCCTGACGTTTTCCGTTAATGATTTTATAATATTTCTTTCCGTCAAAGATATAATCTGCATATTTATCTTTCAGACGGAAAAATTCACGTTCTCCTTCGCGTGTCAGAGATTCCATGACCTGACCGTCTTTGCCACCGATGAAATTCCAACCATTGATGTCGTCTATCCAACCATTCTTGTCATCGTCTTTCTGGTTTAGTTTTTCTTTGGGATTCACCCAGATAGCCTGTTTCAGATCTTCGTGTTCTACGTCCATTCCTGTTCCGATCAATGCAACAACCGGTCTTTTCTTTGCTTTCTTTTTGTTGGCATTCAAGTAATCATAAGCTTTGTTTACTTCAGCTCCGTATACACTGTCCTGGTCGAAAGAACAGTTAAACCAGTCCAGTTCGGATTGTTTTTTTTGTGTTTCTGCCTGCTGTTTGACTAACTGGGCTGATACTGTCATGCTGATAAAACAGCATACGATTGGAAATATAAGTTTCTTCATTGTCGAAAGAGTTATAATTTATATAGTTTGTTTATTGTCTTATTTTTAAAATGGCTTCTCGTACTTGTTCCCCTCGGACATTACGTGCAGCGAGTTTACCTTCTTTGTCAATGACAACAAGGAAAGGGATGGAGTAGAAACCGTAAGCAGTCTGAATAGCACTTGGAGTCTTGCTGTTTTTGGGAAATCCTGTTTTATCCCATAGCATCACCCACGGCAGTTTTTCTTCATCCAGCATTTTTCTCCATTTTGCTTCGCTGTCATCCAACGAAACACTGATGAATTCTAAATCATCTGCTTTCAGATCATTGTATATTGTCAGCATACTGCGCATCTCTTTGCGGCAAGGGCCACACCAGGAAGCACAGAAATCCAGTACGACAATTTTTCCACGGAAGTCCTTTAAACCTATGCTCTTTCCATTGTTGTCAATGAACGTAAAACCAGGACATTCTGCACCGATAATCTGGTGGGAGAGGACTTCTACTTTGTTGATTAACCATTTGGCAGACAACGAATTCCTATCTTGTTCCGGTATCATATCCAATAACATTTTGTTGGATGGGTAATCATTCACATCTGCCAGATAAGCTAATGCGGATGCCATGGCAGATGTCAGCTTCTCTTTGGCAGAAGTCGGGATTGTTGCTTTATCCGGATCTCTTTCGGTCGGCATATAGTTTTGTAAAGTCAGAAACGGATCAATGCCGGTGAATGAAAGTGAACTTTGTTCGGGATTCTTTTCATCGAAAAAACCATGAATGGTTACAGGTCTGTTTTCGAGGTATATGTTTTGCTCCGTATTCCCAATATATAGTGTATATACATCGGATATAATGTCTTTTTTTTCGGTTTCGAATACTCCATTTTGGTTAATAGGACAACTTAAAATGAGGTTCCCATTCAAATCCTTAACTTGCAAAGTGGTTGGTTTGAGTAGTCTCAACTTTCCTTTGAATTGAAGTCCGCTGTCGCTCCATAGAGGAGTGGTGCTGCATAAGAGCAATAATATCAATGAGAGTCTTATTAATTTCATGATTTGGAGTTTATAATATATGGTAAATTCTAAATATCTTTATTCTTATTTTATCTATCCTTTAATGAAATGACTAACTTAATCGTTATGGAAGAGTTTCTTTACCAATCTCCCCAGTCTCCCCAAGGATCATCATCATCGCCATCTCCTTCATCAGTTTTCGGTAGTTCCGGATAAGGTTTAATATCCCAATCTTCCGGTCCTTTGGCGATAGCTTCCAAATCAATATTATATTTTTTTAGATAGTTTGTCACAAAATCGAACTTAGTGCTTAGAAATGGATAGGTTGCCGAAGGAAACATTACTTCCCGTTCTTCTTTGGTATGACGCATGGCTATTTGCAGATAGCCGATAAATGTTTCTTTGGCTGTTGGAGGATTATCGGAATCGGGTTTAGAATGTTTACCTGATAATGAATTTACATTACCAGGATAGCCTCTTTTAAGATAATAATTAGGATCGGCTTTACTTTCGATGTCTTCACTTCTGACAATCGGAGTTAAATGGTCAAATCCTGCATCAAATTCATCTTCGGGTATGATAATATTTCCGTTGGCGATAGCTGTATTTATAACTTCATCAATTATTTTGAAGCGGCGTATGGTAAAACTATCCTTATTGCCGGCAATAGGAGTTTTCCATCCTGTGATTGGGTCATCGTAAGTACTGTGGGCTTTATCTCCCCAGAAACAAGTTATCCAGCAGTCGGTTTGGCCGTCATCATGCTCGGGCAGTGCAACATAATATTCCAGTACTCCCGGTATAATGGAAGTAAATACAGAATAATTGTATACCATATACCAGTACATGGGAAATACTCTATCCGTAACTTCCCGGTTGAGGTAAGGAAAAATGTGGTTCTTCATAAAAGTAATATAAAATGCTCCCATTTCGTCATTGAGACAATTCTCGAAGACTCTTGATGAACTACCGACTCCACCATTAGTCCAATTTTTATTGAGATCTTTTTCTGTGATATCTTTATATATTATTTTCACTCCGAAGTCTTGGTAGATTTTCATAACATCATTGTCCCATGAATTATTTCCCTGCGGAAACTCAAATCCTCCGGCAAGTGCAAGTGGATCTGGTGTCGGGTTGATAATATCTTCATTATAACAGGACGAGAATGTGAGACAGAATAGTAATATCCATACATTATATATTGGCTTCATGATTCTCTGTTGTTTAAAATTGACGATCATTATTTCTTATATTTATAGTTATTTTGTAACAGGAACTCCAGTCCGTTCCGGTCCGAACGGATTTTGTTCCAATAATAAGTTTCTTTGCAACACTTCTGTAGGAATAGGTAATACGTATGAAGGATCGTTTTTTGTTAGTGTATAAACTTTGCCTTCCCATTTGTGCTGTATGGAAGGCATACCATATCGACGTAAGTCGAACCAGCGTTGTCCTTCGTAGCAAAGTTCTTTTCTGCGTTCTTCACGTATTTGGGTGATCAAAGCATCTCCGCTCAATCCGGAAAAAGACGGTGCGTTTCCTCTATCATATCGTTTCTCCAGCAATGTATTCATAGCGGTGATGGCATCTCCTTCGGCTTGGCTCATGGCAGCGGCTTCTGCATAGTTTAGATAAGCTTCTGCTATTCGGAAGGAGAGTGCAAAATAATCACTGCTTCCGGAAGTGGGGACAGAACGTAGTGTCTTATATTTGCCATAGGGGAGATAAGTATCATAAAATGTGCTGTTCTCCGGAACCGCCTCGTTATATTGCATTTCCCTAGTAATATAACGGTCTTTGCGTAAGTCACCTTCTGAGAAACTGTTGATTAACCCGTCTGCTGCTTTGAACATTCTTCTGGTCTTTTCTTCATCGCTGTTTTCATCTTTCTTATCGATATAACCTTCGTATTCACCTGTCAAGTCTCTGATAGTTCCATAACTCCAGATGACTTCCGGCGAATCATATGTATTGAATGTGTAATAAGGTTCTTTTATACCTGCTTCCGGTGCAGGAATAGTATTCAGATCGCGTAGTGAGAAGTTCCAATCTTTGATAACTTTCTCCGCATACGTTTTAGCTTCTTCCCAATTTTCCATATATAGAGCTACACGTGATTTTAATAATTGTACCATAGGTAAACTGACAAGGTAGTTCGGTTCATATTGTTGTGTGGCGGAGAGAGTTAGGAATAAACGTTCTGCTTCGTTTAGGTCGGTAACAATCTGTCGGTATACTTCTTCTACCGTGTTCCGTCTCATCAATATATTGTCATCATCTCTCATTTTACTGTCCAGCTTGAGAGGAACTCCCAATGATTCTTTGTTATAATTATAGGGAAGTCCGTACTGATTGACTAACATATAATAATAAAAAGCCCGTAGGGCATAGGATTGTGCCTTAATATAATTCTTTTCAATTTCTGTACCGGATACTTCGTCAATATAGTCAAGTGTGGCATTAGCTCCTAAAATATATTCATAAAGGTTCTCCCAAGTATTGACTGTTTGTTGTCCCAATTTTTCTCGTATTTCGAACATATTGGGTTGCCAGCTATACAGTATCTCAAATATTTCCATATCTGCTTTGTCGTTTTCTGGGAATTCGTAACCTTCCACCTGATTCTGCTCGACATCATCTGCGAGTATTTCCTGATAGTTGAGAAATTTGGTATCCTTTTGTTGGGGATAGGCTTCTCCGATAAGCATCTCTTGCAATGCATTAGCGTCTTTAGGTATATATTGGCTCTGTGACTTTGGCTCTAAGAAATCTCCGCAAGCGGTGAGGCCGGTCAGTGTAATTGTATAAATTAAATATTTAAGTTTCATATCTCTCTTTGTTTATTGTTTAAAATCCTATATTAAGTCCCAATGAGAAAGAACGTGGCATGATGCTGTTTTCTAATTCCGGATCAAAACCATTAAAACGTTTGCTGGCTATTACAAATACATTGTCCATATTAAAGTTAATAGACAGGTTTTTAGCATGTATCTTGTCGCACCATTCTTTTTTCATCTGCCAGGATAATCCAATGTTACGGCAACGCAGGAATGAAGCGCTGACTACCATAGCATCTGATTTTTCCCACATATAAATGGGTGATTCTGCGGTCTCCGTGTTAGGCAAAGTCCAAGCGATCCCTAATGGCCATATCGGCAACCCGGGGATATTTGTGTAAGCTTCGTCTCCTGTTTTTTGCCAGCGATTCAATAAATCGCGGTTTATATTCTTGGTTGGATCGGGCATCATATTATGTTCTCCTCGGAAATCATTGTAAGGTGACGTCAAACGCTTTTTGCTACCTAACAAAAGGGAAAAGCTGGTATTTAGTGACAAAGATTTGTAGCGGAAACTCAAACCGAGACCTCCGGTGAAATACGGCTCTTTTTCTCCGGAATATACAAGGTAAGTGGTCGGGTCGATGCCTTTACTTTTTTCTTCTTCCGGGACTTCAACATAGTTGAACATCGGTTTGCCGTTACTTCCATCAAGACCGGCAAAGGAATATGACCAGAATCCGCTTAACGGATATCCTTCTTTTAATATCTGGGTGTTGCTTCCGGTCAAGTACATCCCCGTGGTTCTGTCAATCGTGGTTTCTCCGCCTTTGTTCCAGTTTTTAGAGGCATTCAGGTTAATATTCAGGCTGAAATCACGTTTCTGAACAGGTGTGAATGATAACGTGTATTCAATTCCCCGATTGTAAATAATTCCGCCGTTACGTTTCATGTCGTTAATTCCATATTCGAATGGTAAATCTACGGTGATTACCGCATTGGAACGTCGGGTGTAGTATTCCAGATTCATATAAAACATATGAAACAGTTCCAGGTCCACACCGAAATTCCAGTTTTTGGTACGTTCCCAGGAGAGATACGGATTGGGGATCTGGCTAATAGTGGAGTAATATCGATTATATCCTGCTTGTACTCCGTTCTGACTTAAGATTAGTTCAGGACTTTCACGTGTCAAAGCGTTTCCCTGAATACCAAATGTTCCTCTGAAATTGAGTGTTGTGATCCATTTCAGATGCTTTTGGAAGAAAGCTTCTTCCGATGCTCTCCAGGAAAAACCGAATGAATAAGTCGGGTCGATACGGTGATTGATATCCTGTCCGAAAACGTTGGAAGCATCATTTCGTACATTGGCATTGACTACATAGCGATTCTTGAATGAGTATGCAAAAGTAGCGAAGAACGAAAGGAAGTTGTTGGTATTGTTTGTTCTTTTCCAACCTCTGTCATAAAGTTCTTTTAATATTCCCCAGCCTGTTGGACTTCCGCCCGGTGATACTACTTGGCTTGGTATGGTAGGCGCTACAATACGTTCACCTCTGTCCGGTACATATCCCCAAACTGTATTGGCTGTTCCTTTAGCTGTAGACGAGCGAAGTTCCATACCCAATAGCGCATTCAATCGGTTATTAGGATTGAATGCTTTGCTGAATTGTAGCTTGTTCTGGATATTGTAAGAATACTGGTTATTGTCGTTTGTGTACAATCTACCTCCGAATGGAAGCTGTGCAGCTTTAAAATCGGCACTGGTGGGAGTAACAGAATTAAAATCGTAACCACGATACAGGTTGGCAATGTGGTACGTGTGTTCGGTAGCCCAGCTTTCATTTGTACTGTTATTAGTCGAATAACCGCCTGTAAATTGATAAGTTAACCAGTCAAGGACATGCCAGTTGACATCTAAGGAAGCGGACATGAAGTTGGAGCGTGCTTTTGAACCGCTGTTGTCCCGTTCATTGATAAAATTGTATGAAAGGGTTTCTTTATTTCCTGTTTTATAATAGTATCCGTTTTCTTGCATATAATAAGCATCCGGGTCGATGATACGGTTTGTATTGGTAGCATAACCCATTGGATTGATATCGTCGAAAAAGCCGTTAGTAGTAGAAACGCTACCGTTTAAAGTCATACTGATAGTCAGTTTTTCTATCGGACGTAACATCAGAGCGATGCGACCTGTCATACGTTCGTTATCATTGCCTATTTCCTGACCTTCGCTGTTGTTATATCCCATAGATGCCGAATAACTAAACTTGTTCGTTCCACCGGAAACACTAACGTTGTGACTATGGCTGAACGAACGGCGTGTCAGGCGTTTGAACCAGTCAGTATTGCGGGTTTCCATGTCGTTGTAAAGTTTTCTATATTCGATATCAGAAATGTCATGTTCCTGCAACATCCGTAATATACCTTCATAGGTGTTAGGATCCTTATAAGGCATTGTTGCGTAAGTGATTCCTGCATCGAACGCCTCTTGTGAGAAACGGATGCGTTCTTGAGAGTTCATAAAGTTGAACATTCCATAATTAGGGCGTTGCCCGATGTTAAAGTTGGCGGAATAGTTCACAGTCAATCTGTCAGTGGTATTCTTTTTGGTTGTGATTTCGATTACACCGTTAGATGCTTTTGAACCATAGATAGCAGTGGCGGAAGCATCTTTCAAAATTGTGATGTTTTCGATGTCAGCGGGGTTTAGCCATGAAATCTGGTTGCCGATGATATCCTTTAAACTTTTAGTCATCAGTTCGCCGCTATCTAGTGTTACTTGGAAATCTTCCTGAATAATACCGTCTACTACCCACAATGGATCACGATTTCCTTGTAGCGTACTGGTACCTCGAATCTGGATCTTAGGCGCCGTACCTACACGACTACTTGAGTTAGTAACCACCATACCTGCTACACGTCCTTGTAACATTTGGTCGATAGTAGTGTAGGAAGGTATTATAATGTCTTTCGCTTTTATCGTAGTAATGGAACCAACAAGGTCGCGGCGTTGAATATTCTGATAACCGGTAACCACCACTTCGTCAATTTCCGTACTGGAACTGGTCAGAGTGACATTGATTGTTTTCTTACCTGTATATTTCAACGTTTTCTTTTCCATTCCGATAAAAGAAAAAGTTAGAATCAATCCCTCTTGTGCCGGAATATTAAAAGTATAATGTCCGTCCAATCCGGCGATGGCTCCATGTTTGGAGCCTCGAATCGTAACAGTGGCACCGGGTAATGCTTCGCCACTGGCATCTCGAATCCAACCACTGATTGTAACTTTCTGGCTTTGCTTTTTCTTTATAACAATTGCGCTACCAGAGATTTCGTAAGTCAGGTTAGTGCCTTCCAGACATTCATCCAGAATTTCAGTAATTGTCTTATCTTTTGCCTTGATGGTGATATCGGTCACATTAGCAATGTCTTCCGTTCCATACATAAAGACAAATTTCGTACGATTCTGCAGATACCAGAGTGCTGCTTCCAGCGTTTCTCCTCTCAAGTCGATGGAGATTCTCTGATTGTCCTGTGCTTGAATCATGAGTGAAGAAAGGGAGAATATCCATAAAAGACAGAACTTCACAAAGTTTCTGCTTGCATAAGATACCACCCACGGCAGGGATTTTACTCGTTTTTTCATAATGCGTTAGTTATATTATGTATTATTACTGTTTGTAGGAAATGTGCAGGATGCCCTCCCGTTGTTTGATATTGACCAGATTTAATTCTGTAATCATGTCGATAATCGGGTTCATGTTGGCGTAGCGGTTAAGGTAAGCTCCGATACGCACCTGTTTGGCTGCTTCGTCTTCAAAAGAATATTGGAATCCATACCATTTGGACAGGTATGACATCACATTCTCAAGAGGGACATTTAAAAAGATAAATGATCCGGATTCCCAAGATGTATACAAATCAGTGTTTACGTTGGCGACGGTATTTGTACCGGTATTTTTATTATATGTATAGTGCTGGTTGGGAACTAATTCGAATTCTTCATTTCTACTGTTGATTCTTACTGTTCCACTGATTAAGGTCGTACTTTCCGTATCTTCATCAGCGTAGGCTCTTACGTTGAACGACGTTCCCGTCACCCGGATAGATGTATGCGATGTTTTTACGATAAACGGATGCTCCTTGTCCGGGGCAACATCAAAATAAGCCTCCCCTTCAATTTGCACAATACGTTCTTTACTACTGAAACAAACCGGATAAGTCAGCCGGGTTTCCGCATTGAGATGTACCCTTGTGCCGTCGGAAAGCGTGATAAGGCATTCCATCCCCTGCAATGTGCGTAGTGTGTTTTGGATTTCTTTTACTTGCGGTTTGTTGGCGGGAATCTGATAGTTAATCCCTTTCGAATCGATCACAAATGCTCTGACCGCATTCTCCGGAAAATTATTGTCGGAAAGATTGAAAGATTTGCCGTCACTCAAGATCAGTTCCCCGCCAAGGGTTCCCGGAGTGATGTCGCTAATCGTTTCTTCGGATATCCAATGATAGATAAAGTAAGAAGCAGGTACTAATAACAATAAGATGAGAGCTGCATATTTCAGACTCTTTTTCCACGAAAAAACAGTACCCGATTGATTGCCTCCTAATAACGGATAGACTTTCTCCCACGCTTTTTGTGAAGAGAAGCTTTTTATTAACCGGCTGTTTTCTTCATACGTTTCCTTATTTAATATCCGGTCGGCTATCTTTTGATGTTCCGGGTTTTCATCCAACCATGCACGATAGTTCTTTTCCTCTTCGGGGGTAGACGAATGAGTAAATAAGGAAGCTAAGATTTTTGCAATTTTAAATTTTTCTTTAAATGAATTCATCGTTTTTTCGATTTGTTATATAAGTAAAACAATCCAATCGAAAAAACGGGGTAATCAAAAAGTTACTTTATTTGCATAAAAATAGTAATAAGGTGTAATTTATGCCTTTGAGACTTTCGCGAAGTTTGCGATAGGCGAATTTCTTTAACGTATGGACAGTGCCTTCTGAAATTTGCAATTTGTCAGCAATCTCATGGTTTTTTAACCCTTTCATAGAATATAAGATGATATTTCGCATTTGGGTAGGCAATTCTTCTACCGCTTTGCGAACCATGTGGAATGTTTCCTGTTCGATAATGGCAGCTTCGAAGCCACTATCGAACTCTTCCTGTCCAGAAAAATAGGGAATATCTAATTGCTCATGTTTTAAGTGATTCAGACATTTATTTCGGGTGACGGTATAAAGGAAGCTTTTTACTTTCAAAATGTCGTCAAAATCTTCTTTCCGTTCCCAATAAGCTAACAATACATCTTGTGCGATGTCTTTGCAAACTTCTTTGTCTTCAATATAGTGGGATGCGAACACGCAAAGAATAGGATAGTAGTCATCAAATAGCTTTTTGAAAGCCTGTTTGTTGCCACGTTTTATGTCTGCAATTATATTTTCTATATGTATGTTCACTATTTAGGGTGGAACGATTGGTGCAGAAACTCTCTTACCCAATCTTGCTTATTTTCTTCAGCTTTTCTTCTTCGATGATTTTGATTTTTCTTCCGTCGATAGTAATCAGTCTTTCCGTAGCGAATTGCGACAAGGTACGGATAGCGTTCGAAGTAGTCATATTGGAAAGATTTGCCAGATCTTCACGTGAAAGATAAATGCTCAACGTAGAACCGTCTTCTTCCAGTCCATAACTTTCTTTCAGGAAGATGAGTGATTCGGCCAAGCGTCCGCGAATATGTTTTTGTGTCAGATTAACGGTACGTTCGTCAGAGATACCCAAGTCAATGGAAAGTTGGCGGATAAAGAACATGGCCAAGTCATTATTTTGGGCAACCAGCGTAGTGATGGCACTCATAGGAATCAGGCAAACAACGGAAGGTTCGAAAGCTGCTGCGGCAGTTACAAAATCTTGTTTGGCAAAATAAGCACGATATGCAAAGTATTCGCGTGGTTTAATCATGCGGATAATTTGACTTCTACCCCCCACACCATCTTTGAAGATTTTCACTTTTCCACTGATGAGACACATCAGATGATGTGGCGTTTCTCCTTCACAGTAGATGGTTTCATTCTTTTTGTAGGTTTGTATCGTATAATTATTCATCAGAAACTCCTTTTGCTCATTGTTTAGAGGAGCTAACATATCGGATAATGGTTCCGAAATATCGATGTCTGACATATTCATTTTTACCATGAGTGCTACAAAACTGTGTTATACAGCACAAAAGTAAAAAGAAAAAATGAGAAAATGAACGAATCTATAAAAAGATTGCACAAAAGTGGGAGCTTTCGTGCAATCTTGCAGACATTTTATTTGGTAAACAACAGTTCTCTATATTTAGGCAACGGCCATATTTCGTCATCCACTTCCATCTCCAGGTGGTCGATGTGGTCGCGGATTTGGTCAAGATACGGGCGTACTTTTTCTTCGTATGCGAATGCCCTTTCTTTGTAGTTTTCCATGTGGTTGGCTACTTTTCTTGCTTCGGTCATGTCGCGCACGAGTACTTTGATAGAAGTGACCCGGTGTGAAATCTCACGAATCAGTTCTTTACGGTCGGCACTTAATACTTCATATTCTTCAGCCGGGAATATTTCTTTCAGTCCGCGAAGATTTTCGAGCAAACGGTTCTGATAGGCAACGGCAGTTGGTACGATGTGATTGATGGCGAGGTCGCCCAATACACGGCCTTCGATTTGCACCTTCATGGTGTATTTCTCCAGTTCCACTTCCAGACGGCTGTTCAATTCGGTCTCGTTGAAGATACGTTCGCCGATAAGTACTGATTTGGATTGGTTATCAATATAGTGCATCAGGGCTTCCGGTACGTGGCAGATATTAGTCAGTCCGCGGCGTGCAGCTTCTTGTTTCCATTCTTCGGAATAACCGTCCCCTTCGAAACGAATCGGCTCGGAGGCGATAATTGTTTCTTTCAGCAGGCGGAAGATAGCTTCGTCTTTGCCAACTCCTTCTTCCATCAGCTTTTCTACCGATGCCCGGAATTCGTTCAGCTGGTTTGCCATGGCCGCATTGATTGCAATCATAGAGGCAGCACAGTTGGAAGAAGAACCTGCGGCGCGGAATTCGAAACGGTTTCCGGTGAATGCGAAAGGAGAAGTACGGTTGCGGTCGGTGGTATCCAGTAAAATTTCGGGGATACGTCCGATGCCTAACTTCAGTGTGGTTTTTTCTTCCGGCGTCATTTTCTCATTTCCTACCTGGCGGACAATTTCGTCGAGAGTAGACGAGAGTTGTGAACCCAGAAAGCAAGAGAGGATGGCGGGAGGAGCTTCATTGGCTCCCAAACGATAGCTGTTGCTGGCGCTCATGATGGAGGCACGCAATAAATCCTGGTTTTTATAAACCATCATTAAGGCGTTTACCAGAAATGTGAGGAATAGCATATTGCCTTTCGGATTCTTTCCGGGAGCGAACAGATTGATACCGGTATCTGTGCAGAGTGACCAGTTGTTGTGCTTGCCCGAACCGTTTACTCCGCTATATGGCTTTTCGTGCAGGAGTACATTAAAATGATGCTTCCTGGCGATACGCTTCATCAAATCCATGACGAGCTGGTTGTGATCGTTGGCAAGGTTACAGTTTTCGAAAATAGGGGCCAACTCAAATTGGTTGGGAGCTACTTCGTTATGACGGGTTTTGGCAGGAATACCGAGTTTGTGACACTCGATTTCGAGTTCTTTCATAAATGCAGTGACACGTGGAGGGATAGAGCCGAAATAATGATCCTCCAACTGTTGGTCTTTGGCAGAAGAGTGCCCCATCAGTGTCCGTCCTGTCAGGCAGAGGTCGGGGCGTGCATTATATAAGGAGGAGTCTACAAGGAAATATTCCTGTTCCCATCCTAAATTGGTATATACGCGTGTGATGTTCTTGTCGAATAGCTGACAGACTTCCGTTGCTGCTTTATCTACAGCGGCAAGTGCTTTCAACAATGGAGTTTTGTAATCCAACGCTTCACCTGTATAAGAAATGAAGATAGTGGGGATACAAAGAGTGGTATCTACTACGAATGCCGGTGAAGAAACATCCCAGGCTGTATATCCTCGTGCTTCGAAAGTGTTGCGGATGCCGCCGTTAGGGAAAGAAGAAGCATCCGGCTCTTGCTGGATCAGTAGTTTTCCGGAGAAGCGTTCAATCACTCCGCCATCTTCGCCGAATTCGATAAAGCCGTCATGCTTTTCGGCTGTTCCGTCTGTCAGAGGCTGGAACCAGTGTGTGTAGTGAGTGACGTTGAGTGACTTAGCCCAACTTTTCATACCGTTAGCAATTAAATCTGCTATTTCACGGCTGATAGGCGTACCTTTTTCGATAGCGTCGGTTACAGCTTTGTAAGCTTCTTTGGGAAGATACTCCTGCATCTTCTTGCGGTCGAACACGTGGCTACCATAATAATCAGAGAGTTTGTTGGAAGGGGCAATAACTTCCAGAGGTTTCCGGTTGGAAAGCTCTTGTAAGGCAAAAAAACGCATTTTTGACATAAATGGTCTATTTTTTTATCGGTTGATGGCGCAAAATTATATGTTTTTTCTGAAAGTACCCCTATTTTAGAGGGGGTATTTTGAAAAATAATGTGTTTTTCTAAAAGTACCCCCTCTGTTGATTCTCCAACTTCTATTCTTATTGTTGCTGTTCGTTGATTTCTTTAGCCATCTGTTTAACCAAACTTTCCACTTGGATATAATGGTTGTGATAGTTCTTGAATAACAGTTTGAACACTGGGCTGTTCACAGCCATTTGGGTAAGAAATTGTAGGTGTTTACCCATAGAGGTGTTCATCTGCATACGCTCTTTTTTGCTCAAGTTGTCTTGTAGGGAGTAAACACCGCATGAAATTTGGATTTCTGCAATGCCTTCATCCCAAGGATGGGTGTTGAGGTGAGTCAATGCTGCCAGGATTTTTTTCAGGTCTTTCAGCAGAATGTTTAAAAGTTCGAATTCGGTGCGGTTTATGGAGCAGGAATCCGGGTTCAGGAGGAAAGCGAATTTAAGGTAGAAATCCTTTAATTCTTCTTTAGGAATAACAAATGAATCTTTGGAAGCCTTTATCATGCCTCCCACCGCTGGTTGAACGGTAACTTGTTTTGTTTCCATAATATAATTATGAATAAGGTGGTAGGCGAAGATTTTCTATGAAATAAGAGCGGTTCCGCCTTTCCCGTTACTCTTCACCAACCAGGCAGTGGGTGCATTAACACTCCACACGGGGGTACGAAACCGCCATATGAAGCATCAGGACAGGCATAAAAATGCCTGCCACGAAACGAGGCAGGTTCCCTGCCTGGTTGATATGAAGAGTATCGCAAAGATACGACAATTTTCTTCTTTGTCAAGAATAAAGTGATAAATAAAAAGATAGAAGGGTTGATTTAGTCATTAATATGTTTTCAGGGGGCTCTTATATTTACAGATATTGGAACTTTGTATTTTTCCCATTATTGTTGAAATCCCCTTCATATTATAACTTCTTCCATACAGGTTTTATTAATTCCTCTTTCAACCTATCACCGCTCTGTAAGTGCGATGAATAAAGAGTTTTAGAAAGGTGGTGATAGGTTGAAAGAGGATTTTCGTTTTTTATATATGAAGAGAATAGCAGAATATGCAGAGCTTCCTGCATTTATTTCGAGACAACCGCGCCAAAGATTTAGTTCATCTCCATGTTATTTTGAATAATGTGAAGGTTTTCTTCTGATAACTCTTTTTAGTGTCCAACTTCTCTTGCTTTTCGATATTCTTTTTTATATTTGCCTACGTTAATGAAGGAGATACGACGATTGAGAGATAAAATATTGATAGGATGCATATTGTGTCTGTTCTCTTTTATACCAAAGGGGACAGCCAATAATTATATAATGAATCCTTATACCCATCAGGAAATCTCTGCTGACTCCATTATAGAACGTGTGATGACTTTTGCACCTTTGTATGAAACGATAGTCAGTGATTATCGCGCGAACCTATATATAAAAGGTAAGATGGACATTCAGAAGAAGAATTTTATTCTCCGTTATGTACCTTCTATGTTTCGTTTGCAAAAGGGTGTTCGCGAATATCTGCTTGAAACATATAGTGATCTTCATTATACGGCTCCCAATATTTACGATCAGAAAGTAAAGGCTTCCCAGGGAACTGTGAGAGGAAATAGGGGATTGCCTGGATTGCTCGAGTACTTTAATGTAAATATCTACTCTTCTTCTTTATTGAATGATGAACGCTTATTGTCACCACTGGCCAAAAACGGACAGAAATATTATAAATACCGGATAGACAGCGTGATGGGAGATCCTAACAATCTGGATTATCGGGTTCGCTTTATCCCCCGCACTAAGAGCGATCAGTTGGTGGGTGGCTATATGGTGGTCAGCAGTAACGTTTGGAGTGTTCGTGAAATTCGTTTTTCGGGAAGATCGGAGCTGATAACATTTACCTGTTGGATTCAGATGGGAGATGTAGGCAAGAAAAATGAATTCCTGCCGGTGCGTTATGACGTAGAAGCTCTTTTCAAATTTCTCGGAAATAAGGTGGATGGTAATTACACCGCTTCTTTAGATTATAAATCCATCGAACTGAAAGAAAAAAAGGTGCGCAAGAAAGAGAAGAGAAAATATAATCTTTCGGAATCTTTCTCTTTACAGTGTGACACGAACGCTTATAAGACGGACGCCTCTACCTTTGCTATCATGCGGCCGATTCCTTTGAATGAAAGTGAGAAAAAACTATATCATGACTATACGCTTAGACGTGACACGACAACGGTAGAAAAGCCGTCCAAGAGTCAGGCCTTTTGGGGAACGATGGGTGATTTGATGGTAGAAGATTATAAATTCAATTTGTCCAATATCGGAAGTGTGCGATTTTCTCCGTTTATCAATCCGCTCTTATTCAGTTATAGTGGAAGCAACGGTTTGTCTTATCGACAGGATTTTCGTTATAACCGTCTTTTCAGAGGGGATAAATTACTTCGCATTGTGCCTAAACTCGGATACAACTTTACGCGTAAGGAATTCTACTGGTCATTGAATGCCGATTTTGAATACTGGCCGCAGAAGCGGGGATTCTTCCGGTTGAATGTGGGTAACGGTAACCGTATTTATAGTAGTAAAGTGCTGGACGAACTGAAAGCTATGCCGGACAGTATCTTCAATTTCGATTTAATTCATCTCGATTATTTCAAGGACTTGTATTTTAACTTCCGTCATACCGTTGAAGTAGTCAACGGACTGGATATCGGTCTGGGGTTCTCGGCCCATAAAAGAACAGCGGTAGAGCCTTCCCGCTTTGTAATCACTGGCGATTATCCGATGCCGCCCCCGGAATTTATGGATAAATTCAAGAACACTTATATCAGTTTCGCTCCCCGCATCCGGATAGAGTGGACTCCGGGACTCTATTATTATATGAACGGAAAGCGAAAGATTAACCTCCATTCTTTATACCCGACTTTCTCGGTCGATTATGAACGAGGTATTAAAGGAGTGTTCAAGAGTACGGGTGAATATGAAAGAATAGAGTTTGACCTTCAGCATCAAATCCGGTTGGGATTGATGCGTAATATTTATTATCGTTTCGGATTCGGAGCATTCACCAATCAGGATGAGTTGTATTTTGTGGACTTTGCCAATTTCTCCCGCCATAATCTTCCCGTAGGTTGGAATGATGAAATCGGCGGAGTATTTCAGGTGCTTGACTCACGTTGGTATAATTCCTCCCGCCGTTATGTACGGGGGCATTTCACCTACGAAGCTCCGTTCCTTATTCTCCGGCATCTGATGAAGTACACCCGTTATGTGCAGAATGAACGTATTTATATCAGTGCCCTCTCTATGCCGCACCTTCAACCTTATCTGGAAGTAGGATATGGCATCGGTACGCATATTTTTGACGTAGGAGTTTTTGTGAGCAGCGAAAATTGGAAATTCGGAGGAATAGGCTGTAAGTTCACGTTTGAGTTGTTCAACCGATAGTTTTCTTCGTTCCGGTTGTTTTATCGAAAGATTTTACTTATCTTTGTATAAGAGAGGATGAGGGCAAAATTTAGCATCAAAGAGGTGTAGTCGCCTCATAAGCACAGGTATTTTCCTAGAAAATAAATTCTAAGGTATAAATACCTAAATTTATTTTAGTAATAACTCATCCTCTCTTCTCTCTTTTTTATATGCATATACAAAATGGACGGAATTTTAATAACGATCATTGTTATCACCGCTTTCCTGGTTTATAAGATGATTTCCTCAAGCAGGAAACAGGAGGGGTATAAAAGATGGAAAGCAACAAGCAGTGGTAAGGAAGAAAAGACTACTAAGGTAAAATGGGAACACGGAGCCTGGCTTAGGCATGCTTTGGGGGGAACTGTTCCGAGAGCGCAGTATGTTCAAAAGTTTGATGAATCGGCTGTTGTTTGGTGTGCCAACTTGTTGGGAGTGGAAACGGCACGGTTGAAGGAAATTCTACGGGATGTTTCCGAACATTACCGGGAGTTCTGGATGAGAAAAAGAAAGGGAGGTTATCGGATGATTTCTGCTCCTGACAAAGAATTACAATCTATTCAAACCACTATTAATTCTCGAATATTATCATCTGTGACAATGATTCATCCGGCGGCAGTAGGTTTCCGGAGCGGTCATTCTGTGGTTGATAATGCCAGTCCCCATCTGGGAAAACGGTATATCTTGAAAATGGATATTCATGATTTTTTCTTTTCGATACGGAGCCGGAGGGTGAAAAAGACATTTGAGAAGATTGGTTATCCGGAAAATGTGTCTAAAGTATTGGGAGTGTTGTGCTGCTTGTACAGGCACTTGCCGCAGGGAGCACCTACAAGTCCGGCGTTAAGCAATATCGTGGGGTATGAGATGGACAAGAAATTGGCTGCACTGGCAGCGGAATACGGACTGACTTATACCCGCTATGCCGACGACCTGACTTTTTCGGGAGATGTGTTCCCCAAAGAACAAATCATTCCCCGGATCAAACAGATCATCCGTGATGAGAAATTCGAACCGAATCATAAGAAGACCCGTTTTATCAATGAGTATGGCAGGAAGATTATTACAGGAGTATCTGTTTCTTCCGGTGCGAAACTGACAATCCCTAAAGCCAGAAAGAGAGAGATCCGGAAGAATGTCTATTTTATCCTGACGAAAGGCTTGGCGGAACATCAGTGCCAGATTGGCTCGAGTGATCCTGTTTATCTGAAACGGCTGATTGGAGAACTTTGTTATTGGCGGTCAATAGAACCGGACAATGCGTATGTATCCGATTCTATTAACCGTTTGAAATGTTTGGAGAAAGGGTATTAATCTAATTGGCAATCGTTACCCGTTCATTTTCTATCTTGGCGTAATTCCTTTTCACAGCTTCGCGAATACCTCTTTGCATGGCAGCGTCTATGTTCGATCCCATACGGGCAAAGCCGAACTGTTGTGCGCATGCTTTTATCAAATCTGCCGCAGGCAGGCTGATGGAGTCGGTCAATAGTTGCCGGATGGCATTGGCTATTTCTTCAGGTGGTATGTCTGTCGCTTCCCGGTCGGAAACCGGGCGATAGATTGAATAGGAAGCGCATTGCTCTTTGTCGTTCCAGCAGAAGACAAGTCCTTCGTATTCTGTGCGATAGATATTCAATGTGTCGAGTGCTGTTTCTATCTGTGCCTCTACCCGTGTTCCCAAGCGGCTGATTCCCCATTCGGACAGGATTTTCTTACAGAGCAGGGATTTACTGATTGGCGCCTCGCTTTCCATAATCTTCCGTATTTGGGAGAGGAGGATAGCGTAACTGTCCGTAAAGAAAAAGTCTTCCGGTGAATAACTGTATGGGGTGATCTTTGCAAACTTGTACTTTTGTTCTATCCGGTTTTGAGTAGAAAGAACGGAAGCTGCTTGCTTTTCAGGAGCAACAGGCGATGCCTTGAGTACAAATGAAATTTCATTGTTGGTTATCTGTGCCGTCGGTGCAGGTGCTGCCACTTCTGTCGGAGTAGAATTGATTTCGGCTGCTGTCATTGAACCGACCTTTGAATTCTTTTTCCGGGCGATAGCCTCTTGGATAGTTGCCATTACTTCGTCCGGCTTTTCCCACCAGTCCATTGTCCATATCCGGTAGATGTCCCATCCGAGTGCTTTCAATACATTATTCTGCACAATTTCCCGGTCACGTGCGGTCTTGGTACGTTTGTAGTTTTTGCCGTCGCAGATAATACCTAACTGATAGTTAGAGGTATTTTCGGTGTCGACGATACCTATGTCTATTTTGTATCCGGAGCAACCAATGTCTGTATGCACGGTGTAACCCAATGAGCGCAGTCTGTCGGCAATGATCGTTTCGATGGAGGCTGTTGCTTCCGACAGTTGTCTTGGCACACTGCTGATGGTGCTCCGGGTTCCCTTCTCCGCATATTCGAGGAAACGTTTTAGTCCGGCTACTCCAATAGAAGAAGTCCGGTTCAGGTCGATCATATCCGACCTTAGGGTGGAATAGATAATCATCTCATACCGGGCACGGGAAACGGCTACATTCAATCTTCTTTCGCCGCCTGCCCGGTTCAGTGGTCCGAAATTCATGCTGACGCGCCCTTCTGCATCCGGGCCATAGCCCACAGAGAAGAGAATAACATCGCGTTCGTCTCCCTGCACATTCTCCAGGTTCTTGATAAATAACGGTTCGTCGCATTCCAGCGCAAGAGTTTCCAGTTCGGGGTAAAAGATAAAAAGGTCGGATAATAAGTCTTCTATCAAGGCTTGTTGGACAATGCTGAAAGTGACTACACCGATACTTTTCTTTCTTAATTCCTCGCTTCTCAATCTTCTGGCTATTTCGTCCACCACAGCTTGAGCTTCCGCCCGGTTCTGGCGCGACTTGCCTTTATCATAGTAACCGTTGATGTTGACTATCCTGACTTTCGATTCAATGTTGTCCGGTGAGGGGAAAGTCATCAGTTTGTTATCGTAATATTCGGAGTTGCTGAAAGCGATGAGGCTCTCATGTTTGCTTCGGTAGTGCCATAATAAATATTTGGAAGGGATAGACAGAGCGAGACAGTCGTCAAGGATACTCTCCAAATCTTCCATTTCAATGTTGTCTTCATCAATGGTGTTGACCGAGAAGAAACTGGTAGGAGGCATTTGTTTCGGGTCGCCTACGATAATGACGTTTTTACCCCGTGCAATGGCGCCCACCGCTTCATAAGTAGGCATCTGTGAGGCTTCATCAAAGACAATCAAATCAAATTTATCAGCGTCCGTATCGATGAATTGAGCGACGGAAAGAGGACTCATCAGCATACATGGGCACATGCGCGACAACAAAGTGGGAATTTGGTCGAATAGCTTGCGAATAGATATGCCGCGGGCATTGTTGCGGATATTCTTTTGAAGGATACCCACTTCGGAACTTTGGATGGCCTCGTGAGTGAAAGACGGAATGTTGGAGGCCAACCGGGCAAATAATTCTCTTTGCGTCGTTTCTTCGAATTTGGCGGATATTTGTTTGTATTTAGCAATGATGTCATTGAATATCTTACCGTTGAATAATTCCAGAGTCGGCTCTTTGGCAATGATATACCGGATAGCTGCCTGATAGAAACTCTTGCGGAAGCTGTCTGTAAGTTGGCTGGTAGGAATATTCTTTTCTTTATATTCCGTCGCGATAAATCCTATTCCCAGACTATGCAGGGTTTGGTAGGCTTGTAGCCACTGATACCAGTCCTTGAGCTTGTCGAGGTTCTCTTTCCAGGTTCGGGCTTTTGACAAGGCAATCGTTATCCAGTCGGCTGAATCGGTATAAAGTTCTTCGATCGAGATACCCAGCATGCCGGACAATTTCTTTTCGGTGGCTGTGAGTGTATCTGCGAGCTGATACAGTTCATTGAAAGAATGAGCATGGATGTCTCTGAATGTTTGAATTCCTTCAGTGAGTTGTGCGGACAAATTCTGCTTGATTTGCGAAACTTTGGCAATGTCTTTTGCGTAGTTCAACAAATGCGAATGAAGGGAAGTCATGTCGTCGATTATCTGCTCAATGGTGTTCCAATCCTCGTTCTTGCCGGGGCGTCCGAATAGGGAGGGAAGTTGCCCGATGTATTTCCGGACGGCTTCTGCTTCTTCCTGATACCGGATAATGCGGTGGAGCAGAGGTTTGATGTCTTCTGTTTCAATCGTTTTTAAAGCATATACGTTGATTGCCTTTCTGATTTTCCGTTGTCCGAAATATCTGGGAAGGAACCATTGATCGGATACCCGGTTCCATTCGGCTAACATCTGCTTTGCGTTGATGGACAGGATTTCTTGGGTGAATCCGGTTTCTATCTCTTTCCTTTGTTCATCCCGTTTCCGTCCGTGAACCACTACTTCCCGGTATTCATTCAGTGTTTCGTTGAGCAATGGCAAAGTCAGCAATCCGGGAGTCAGTTCTGGAATGTCGAGTATTCTCCGGATGATGTGGGAGATTGTCTGGAAATCCTTGCGTGTAGGGTGTATATCCGTATCTTTTAGAAGTATGGAGAATACATCCAGCTTCTGCCGGATGGTGGTCAACAGGTCGATAAATCCGGTGAGCAGTTGGGAGGATCCCTCCTTAACGGCTGATGAATATTCGGTAATCGAGATACCGGTTAATGGATGCTGGTAAGGATGTCCACACGCATTGGCCGTCCGGACTAGCAGCTCGATGGCATCTTCCCATTGGGCAAATGTGTCTTTATCTAATGTATCCAGATAAGCTTGTGGAATATCAAAACAAGATTCGACGTCCACGGATTGATAATGAATAATGGCGTCATATAATGAAACTCCGAACGGGTATTCTTTATGCAGGGCTTCGATATATTGATTCAATTCCGCTCGTAAATTCAGCAGGCGTTCCGCTTCCTTTCTGAATTCTTCGGGAGGTGTCTGCCTGATAATTTCCGTGGTTTCTTTTAGTTGAGAGATAACGGCGGATTTCTTTGTCTTGTTGGAATGAATTTCCAGACAGAACGGAGCCAGCCCGATAGCTGCCAATCTGTTTTGCACAACGGAGAGGGCGGCCATCTTTTCCGCTACAAATAAAACACGTTTTCCTTTGTAAAGCGCGTTGGCGATAATATTGGTAATCGTTTGCGATTTTCCTGTTCCCGGAGGCCCGTGCAGGATGAAAGTCTTGTCGTGTACGGCTTCGTAGATGGCTTCCAGTTGCGAAGAATCGGCGATGATGGGTAATACAATGTCTGCGGGCGACACTTGTTTGTCCATATCCGTTGCATCTATTTCCTCTGTGGCGGCTTCCCACTCTATCTTTCCGTTGATGAGGCTGGACACAATCTTGTTCTGAACCAGTTTGTTGGCATTGTTGTGAATGTCATTCCACATAATGAACTTGTTGAAAGAGAAGATACCCAGAATCGCTTGCTCTTCCACGTCCCATTTACGCTGGTTCTTGATGCTGTTGCGGATAATGGAATAGATCAGTTTGACGTTTACACCGCTTTCGTCGGTAGGCAACGGGTCCAATCCTGATATGGAGATTCCGAAGTTTTGGCGAAGCATTTCCAATAAGGTGATATTCATCATCGTTTCCTCTTCCCGGGAGCGGATTACGTAACCTTTGGCTGCCGATTTACGGATAATTTCAACCGGTAATAGCAAGATGGGGGCATATCGGGGGCGTTCGCTGGAAGGTGTCTCGTACCATTTCAAAAGTCCGAGAGCCAGATAGAGTGTGTTGGCTCCATTCTCTTCGATAGAAGTACGCGAAGAGCGGTATAAGTGAGTCAGTGCCTTACCTAAATCGTTTTCGGGCAGATAGAAACGTAACCTTTTCTGTGAAAGTTCCGAGTTGATGAAACCAACCATGGGATCAGACTCCGGTATGGAGGAATAAATCCCGAAATCCATCGCCGGACTTTCCCAATCGGCAGGGCGGTGGAGGATGCGGAATTCTTCTCCGTCGGCCAATGCATCTTCCAGACAGGATAGATTAGCCGGGATGAGTTGGAGCGTGTTTTTGGTAATCCGGATATTCAGCAGGTTGTTGCGCAGGCTTAAATCCAGCAACCGTCTTTCCCATAACAGTTGTTTGGTAATCACGGCCTGGGTTTCATTGCCCGATAAATCATACGGATTGATACTTTGCGGAGTGGCATGAACGGCACTTCTTTGAATGTCGGTCTCCTTTTCTTCTACTCCCCATACCTGCCCGTGCAGAGTACGTTGGGGGATGGGGCGGATGCCCGAATGTCTCGCTCTTTTCACATCTATGGCAAGAATGAAACTGTTTCCATCCGTCAGCTTTCCGTTCGCTTTCTTCACTGCATTGTCGAAATCGGACGAATGTCCCATGTTCATGCAGGTCGTTTCAACTAAAGTAATGTCGTATATTCCTTCGGCTGTCCGTTTGGTTAACAGGGAAACATCGTCAATGGTAGGATCCGGAAAAGTCTCCGGCACTAGCCAGGCTCCCGCAAAAGTATGCCCTTGAGTGATGATAATGAGTGCATTCAGACCGATTGCTTCCAGGCAGGAAGCATAGAGCAAGGCCATATCCAGACAGGTTCCCAGTTTTTGTGCCATTACGGAGTCGGCTAGCCGTACACGTTGCCCATATTCCTCGAAGCTGGCGGGGATGGTGCTGTATATAATCTGTTGTTCCGTGATAGCCGTGTAGATGGCGGCCATCTGTTTCCTTACCCGGTCCGGAGTGCGGCTTTGATATTCGTCGAGGGACGGATTATCAGTCCATTGTCCCAGGATGGAAGCGGCTCTCTTGATGATTGGCACAATGGCTGTATGATTGGGGGTGATGAAAGCGGCCAGCATTTCGGGCAATACATTGAGCCCTCCCCATTGGTCGTATGCCAGAATGTCGATAGGGTAGGTTTGGCAGAATACGGATTCTGCTTCGGAAGTAATTTCAATTTTCAGATTGCCGGATAAACGTTCGGTCAGCTGTGTGAAATAGTTGGCGGACAAAGTGAGATTGAATGACGACAGGCATATCGATTCATTGGGCGGAATTTGTGCCACAGCTATCGGAGCGGCGTTTCCGAAAGTCGGTTCTGTCGTGATTTGTACCTGAATGTCCTTCAGCGGGGCAGGCGTTGTATTCTCAATAGAAAGCTGATGAATGATTGATGCACCGTTTTGTTGTATCGCAAAATTAATAAGCGGTAAATAGTCGCATTGCACCTTGACTTTGTCCAATCTCTCGTCCATGGCAAAAACTGTATAAATTAAAGATTGCAATATTACAAAAAATACGGATATAATTCTCTTTTCTTCTGCCATTCTTTTGTCAATCAAGAAAATATTCCTACCTTTGCGCCCGATTTATAGATAATATAATGTCTTATTTAATTAAAGTATTAAACAATTTATTTATTAATGGAAAACTTAAAGAACGTAGCTCCTATTGAAGATTTCAACTGGGATGCTTATGAAAATGGCGAAACAGTAACCAACGTTAGCCACGATGAACTGGAAAAAGCTTACGACGGTACGCTTAACAAAGTGAACGACCGTGAGGTTGTTGACGGAACCGTAATCGCAATGAACAAGCGTGAAGTAGTTGTGAACATCGGTTACAAATCAGACGGTATCATCCCATTGAATGAGTTCCGTTACAATCCGGATCTGAAGATCGGTGATACAGTAGAAGTATACATCGAAAATCAGGAAGACAAAAAAGGACAGCTCGTTCTGTCACACAGAAAAGCTCGCGCTACTCGTTCTTGGGATCGCGTTAACGCTGCTCTGGAAAATGAAGAAATTATCAAGGGTTACATCAAGTGCCGCACTAAGGGTGGTATGATCGTAGACGTATTCGGAATCGAAGCATTCTTGCCGGGTTCTCAGATCGACGTTAAACCGATCCGCGACTATGATGTATTCGTTGGCAAAACAATGGAATTCAAAGTGGTTAAAATCAACCAGGAATTCAAAAACGTTGTTGTATCTCACAAGGCTCTTATCGAAGCTGAACTGGAACAACAGAAGAAAGAAATTATCGGTAAACTTGAAAAAGGACAAGTTCTTGAAGGAACTGTTAAAAATATCACCTCTTACGGTGTATTCATCGACCTTGGTGGCGTAGACGGTTTGATCCACATCACTGACCTTTCTTGGGGACGTGTTAGCGATCCGAAAGAAGTGGTTGAACTGGATCAGAAACTCAACGTTGTTATCCTTGACTTCGATGACGAAAAGAAACGTATCGCTCTTGGCTTGAAACAACTGACTCCGCACCCATGGGATGCGCTTGATACTGACTTGAAGGTTGGTGACAAGGTGAAAGGTAAAGTGGTCGTTATGGCTGACTACGGTGCATTCATCGAAATCGCTCCGGGCGTAGAAGGTTTGATCCACGTTTCAGAAATGTCTTGGAGCCAACACCTGCGTTCTGCACAAGATTTCATGAAGGTAGGCGACGAAGTAGAAGCTGTTGTGCTGACACTTGATCGTGAAGAACGTAAGATGTCTCTGGGTATCAAACAACTGAAACAAGATCCATGGGAAACTATCGAAGAAAAGTATCCTGTAGGTTCTAAGCATACTGCAAAAGTACGTAACTTCACTAACTTCGGTGTATTCGTAGAAATCGAAGAAGGTGTTGACGGCTTGATCCACATCTCTGACCTTTCTTGGACTAAGAAAGTAAAACACCCATCAGAATTTACTCAGATTGGTGCTGACATCGAAGTTCAGGTATTGGAAATCGACAAAGAAAACCGTCGTTTGAGCCTTGGTCACAAACAACTCGAAGAAAATCCTTGGGATGTATTCGAAACTGTGTTCACTGTAGGTTCTGTACACGAAGGTACAATCATCGAAATGTTGGATAAGGGTGCTGTTGTAGCTCTTCCTTACGGTGTAGAAGGTTTCGCAACTCCGAAACACCTTGTAAAAGAAGACGGTTCACAAGCACAGTTGGATGAGAAACTTGAATTCAAAGTGATCGAGTTCAACAAAGACGCTAAGAGAATCATCCTGTCTCACAGCCGTATCTTCGAAGATGTAGCTAAGGCTGAAGAAAGAGCAGAAAAGAAAGCTGCTTCTGGTGCTAAGAAGTCATCTTCTAGCAACAAGAGAGAAGATTCTCCGATGATCCAGAACCAGGCTGCTTCAACTACGCTGGGCGATATTGACGCTCTTGCTGCATTGAAAGAACAGTTGGAAGGAAAGAAATAATCTGAATAGAATATTTTCCAATGAAAGGCGCTCCCGTTTGGGGGCGCTTTTTTTATTCACCACAGATTTAAGAAATGAAGATAAGAGGGAATTTAATTCAGACATAAGAACAAAAGAATAAAATAGCAGTTCAATAAGCAACAGAAATAATTTTCAAAGCGCTGCCTTTATGTTCTTTTGTTCTTATGTCTAAAAATAAATTATCAAAATCTGTATTAATCTGTGTAACCCTGGGGTGAAATATTTCCTTTTCCTTTGCAAGATTAAATGTGAAATGTCCTATCTTTGCATACCATGGAAAAATTTGAGTTACATATATTGGGATGCGGTTCTGCTTTGCCTACTACGCGACATTTTGCGACCTCTCAAGTCGTAAACTTGCGTGAAAAACTATTTATGATTGATTGTGGCGAGGGAGCACAGATGCAATTACGCCGCTCGCGACTGAAATTTTCCCGATTAAATCATATCTTCATCTCTCATCTACATGGTGACCATTGTTTCGGATTGTTGGGACTGATCTCTACATTCGGATTATTAGGGAGAACTGCTGATTTACATATTCATTCTCCAAGAGGACTGGAAGAGTTGTTTGCGCCGATGCTTGCTTTCTTTTGCAAGACTTTGACTTATAAGGTGTTCTTCCATGAATTCGAAACGAAAGAACCGATGCTCATTTACGATGACCGTTCGGTGACTGTAACCACAATCCCTTTAAAACATCGAATTCCCTGTTGTGGTTTCCTTTTTGAAGAAAAACAGCGTCCTAATCATATCATCAGAGACATGGTAGACTTTTATAAAGTCCCGGTCTATGAACTGAACCGCATCAAGAACGGAGCGGATTTTGTAACTCCCGAGGGAGAAGTAATACCCAATTTACGTTTAACCCGCCCTTCGGCTCCGGCGCGTAAATATGCTTATTGTTCCGATACAATCTATCGTCCGTCCCTTGCTGAACAAATTAAAAATGTAGATTTGCTTTTCCATGAGGCCACCTTTGCACAGACCGAGCAGGCACGCGCCAAGGAAACTTATCATACCACTGCTGCACAAGCTGCGCAGCTTGCTTTGGATGCCAATGTGAGACAACTGGTGATCGGACATTTTTCCGCCCGTTATGAAGATGAATCTGTCTTACTTCATGAAGCGTCCGCCATTTTTCCACAAACCATTTTAGCGAAAGAAAATTTGTGTATTGACGTTGATGGAGGGACTGTCTATGAAAAGTAGTCGACTGCTTTGGGGAGTAATCATCCTGCTCTTCGGTTGCTTGGCAGCCTGTAAAAAAGAGAAACCTCAATCTCCGATACCGGATTCTTTGTCTTCCCTCCAGGAACTGTTCCATCCTGCTTATCAAATAAATGCAGACAGCATTCATCAGATGATTCGTATTTGCCTGAACGAAAATCCGGTAACTCCCTGGGATTCGGTTTTGCTGGCACATTATCAGGAAAAGGATGAATTCTTTTGGCTGAACGATTCTCTCATATCCGATAAACCTGCCGTACAGGTGGCAGACTCGATGTTATTCTGGTTAGGAAACATTTCACAACATGGAGTTAATCCGAATCTGTATCCTGTCGATAGCATCCGTGAGGAATTGCAACAGATACGAACCTTGAAACTGCGTGAAGGGAAAACGATGAACCGTCTGCTGGCAGACGTGGAGTATCAGTTAACAGCCGCCTATCTTTCGTATGTGTGTCAATTGAAATTCGGATTCTTGCCTCCGGAGCGCAGATGGAATGATTCGATCGACCACATTCCTTTAAAACAATGTGACGTGAAGTTTGCAATGGCCGCTCTCGACTCTTTGCGTGCAAATCCTAACGCCGCTTTTCACCGGGCGCAACCCGCTTCCCCGCTTTATCATAAGATGCAGGAAGAGCTGGTTCGTGTGAATGGCTGGGGAGTGACAGATACTACGGATTATTATCGCGACCGCCTATTGGTAAACATGGAGCGGGCACGTTGGCAATATGCATTGGATAAAGGACGAAAATATGTGATAGCTAATGTGGCGGCATTTATGTTGCAAGCCGTCAACGAAGAAACAGACTCTATCCTGGAGATGCGTATTTGTGTAGGGACTGTGAAGAATAAAACTCCTCTATTGTCAAGCAGGATTTATTATATGGAACTGAATCCTTACTGGAATGTGCCTCAAAGCATAATTCGGAAAGAGATCATTCCTACTTACCGCAGAGATACGACGTATTTTACCCGTAACCGCATGAAGGTATACGATAAGAATGGATTTCAGGTAGATCCCCACAGTATTAAATGGGCGAAGTATGCAGGAAGTGGCGTACCTTATACGGTGAAGCAGGACAATAAAACAGGGAACTCCTTGGGACGTATCATCTTCCGTTTTCCCAATCCTCATTCCGTATATCTGCATGACACTCCGTCACGGTGGGCTTTTACACGGAATAATCGTGCGGTGAGCCACGGTTGCGTCCGTCTTCAAAAAGCACTCGACTTCGCGTTCTTCCTGTTGAAAGAGCCGGAAGAATTGTTGGAAGACCGTATTCGTATTGCAATGGATATCAAGCCGGTGAGTGAAGAGGGAAAGAAGCTGCCCATCAGTGCGGCTTATCGTGAATTGAAACATTATAGTTTGGAACAATATATACCTTTATTTATAGATTATCAGACGGTTTATCTGTCTGCCGATAATAATTTGAGGTATTGTGAGGACATTTATAAATATGATCCGTCCTTACTAGAGGCGATGAATAACCTGAATTTGAAACCATAAATAAACATACAGATACGAGAGATTATGATTCCTTATAACGAACGCGAAGTTCTGAAACTCCTTCAGGAGGAGAGTACACAGCGGAAAGGATTTGAAATGATTGTGGGGCAGTATAGCGAGCAATTGTATTGGCAAATCCGCCGGATGGTACTGTCGCATGAGGATGCGAACGATCTCCTGCAAAACACTTTCATCAAGGCATGGACGAATATCGATTATTTCCGTGCCGAGGCGAAGCTGTCGACCTGGCTCTATCGCATCGCGCTGAATGAGTGTCTTACCTTTCTGAATAAGCAGCGTGCCATGACTACCGTGGATATTGACGATCCCGAAGCAGTAGTTGTGCAAAAGCTGGAAAGTGACGCCTACTTTTCGGGCGACAAGATACAGATGTGCTTGCAAAAAGCCTTGCAGACTTTGCCCGAAAAGCAGCGTATGGTGTTCAACCTGAAATACTATCAGGAAATGAAGTACGAAGAGATGTCGGAGATCTTCGGCACGTCGGTCGGTGCACTGAAAGCATCTTATCATCATGCGGTGAAGAAAATTGAGAAGTTTTTAGAAGAAATAGATTAAACCTTTTAAATGAGACACTGTCTAATGAAAAGAGAGGAGAAAAACGTATGAAAGAAGAAGATATTTTATTGAAGAAGCTTGGAAAGGAAAATTCCTTCAAAGTGCCCGATGGTTACTTTGAGAACCTGACTTCGGAGGTAATGAATAAACTTCCTGAAAAAGAGAAAGTTGCTTTTAAGGAAGAACCTGTCAGCACATGGACAAGACTGAAACCATTGCTCTATATGGCAGCTATGTTCGTAGGGGCGGCCTTGATTATCCGGGTAGCGTCAACAGATCATAAACCTGCTGCAGCAGATGATGTAGCGGTGACAGAAGTGGATACTGAAGTAGTCGTATCTGACGAAATGATTGATGTAGCAGTGGATCGTGCCATGCTGGATGATTATTCGTTATATGTTTATTTGAGTGATGCAAGTGTAGAATGATTTATAAAAACTGATTGAATACAGAAAATGAGAAAACTTATCGCATTGGTCGTTTTGTTATGTGGCTTTATGCCTGTTCTTTGGGCTGCTGATGGATGTGATCAGCATTTATCCCGGGAGGAGTTCAGGGCAAAACAAAAAGCTTTCATTATCGAACAGGCTGGATTGAATAAAGAAGAAGCAGCCAAGTTCTTTCCCGTTTATTTTGAACTCCAGGATAAAAAGAAGAAACTGAATGATGAGTCATGGGATTTGATGCGCAAAGGCAAGGATGATAAAACGACGGAAGCTCAATATGCAGAAATCAATGAGAAGGTAGCCAACAACCGTATTGCTGCCGACCAGCTTGATAAAACTTATTTGGGTAAGTTTAAAAAGATTCTTTCAAGCAAGAAGATTTTTCTCGTGCAACGTGCAGAGATGCGTTTTCACCGCGAAATGATAAAAGGTATGAATCGTAGCAAAGACAAGGGAGACGATTCAAAGAAGAAATAAAGAAAACAGAGCGTCCGATTCGTATGAACAGACGCTCTGTTTGAGTAAAATGGAGGCTCTGTCCGGTGGGAATAGAGCCTCTGTTTTTTTATGTCGGTAAGGAAGTTACAGTCCTTTTTTCTTTGCTTCATTCCAAATGGCATCCATCTCTTCGAGAGACATATCTTTCAGACTTTTTCCTTCCTTGATGGTGTGCTCTTCCAGATAATTGAAACGGCGGATAAACTTCTGGTTGGTAAGTTCTAGTGCATTATCGGGATTGATTTTATAAAGGCGTGCCGCATTGATGAGGCTGAACATCACGTCGCCGAATTCAGCTTCCGCTTTCTCTTTATCCATGTTGGCCACTTCCTCCTGAAACTCACCTATTTCTTCTTTCACTTTATCCCAAACCTGTTCCCGTTCTTCCCAGTCGAAACCTACATTGCGGGCTTTGTCCTGAATACGGTAAGCCTTGATAAGCGAGGGCAGGGCAGCGGGCACACCGCTTAATACACTCTTATTTCCATCTTTCTCTTTAAGTTTCAACTGTTCCCAGTTCTCGGAAACTTGTCCGGCTGTATCTGCTTTCACCTCTCCGAAGACATGCGGATGGCGGAAAATCAGCTTATCGCACAGCTTGTCGCAAACATCTTTGATGTCAAAATCTCCTGTTTCCGAGCCTATCTTAGCATAGAAAGCGACGTGCAATAATACGTCTCCCAACTCTTTGCAGATTTCTTTCTTGTCATCCCTCATCAGGGCATCGCAAAGTTCGTAAGTCTCTTCTATGGTGTTGGGACGCAGACTTTCATTCGTCTGTTTACGGTCCCAGGGACATTTAACACGCAGTTCGTCGAGAATGTCCAGGAAGCGTCCAAAGGCTTCCATCTGTTCTTGTCTGGTATGTGACATAAATCTATCTATTTAATTCATTTTTTTCCATTCCTGGTAAGAAATCAATAACCCTACTACTTCCGAGTAGTTCTGGCGGCCACTTTCTATCTTGTTTCCTTTCAGGTAAAGATCGTATATCCAATCCTGTACGGCTCCCACTACCGGGCTATACTTGGCAGCCCAATAGGCTTGATTATTCTTGGCTAATTCAATAATTTCCGGTCGGATGCGTTGAAAGAGTTTTGCATATTCTTCTTCTGAAAGTAATCTTTTTGCATTCCCCAGTACATGCCCCAGTACAGAGAAATATCCGGAGAAACGGATACCCATTGCCTGTGAACGGGTACAAACCTGATAGGCATAGAAATTGGCTTCCGCTTCGCTGGTGATACCTAACAAGTGGGCTAGTTCATGAGCATAAGTGGCGGGGTAGTTAGCGGGAAGCAAATCTCCGTTAAGGGTGAATTCGCAGAAGAAAGGTCCCATGCTACCGGTTACTCCTACCATGGAAATGAACGGAGTAAACAACATGGTCTTTACTCTCGGATGATCGTGTGGAGGTCGGTGCACGCCCAAGCTATCACTTAACTGATTATAGATTCGTACGGTTTCTTCCCGTATCAAATCCTGGTTGATACTATTTACAGGGGTGTACGAACGATTTAATTGGGTGATATAGTCGTCAACGAACTCCTGAAAATTTTCGGGAGTGTAGGCTGTATACGGGATTTCGGTTCGTTGGTAAAAGTTCTTTTGAGAATAATTCAGTCCCCAAGCCAGATAGAACCATACATAAATCCACAACAGATATTCGCCGTCGCGCAATAAAACTTTCTTCCAAGGCAACTTTTTGCGGAGACGGGCATAAATAGGATAAATAATCACGCCCGCGATACTAAGGAAGATAAATAAGTCTCCTATCGCAAAAGGAAATAAATTGGAAAAAAACGACAAAACGTAAGAGATAAAAGGGTAGATTGTTTGCGAATAGATTGTTGCCAGAGCAGGAATCCATTGCGTTAGCCACACCAGGATTAAGATTGCTCCTAAGGCTAAATATCTTACATTTGGCTTCTTTTTCATCATTTGTCTAATATCAGTCAACAAAAATATGCATTAAATAGACGTCGCGCGAAAAAATACCTCTATATTTGCAAAAAATCTGTTAACAATGGCTTTATAACTTGTATAATAGGGAAAGTCATTCAACATAAACCGGATAAAAGATGGCTACATCAGAAGAAATTGAAAAGTATTGCCGGAATTGCGTATCACGTGATTTCGTGAATGGTAAAGGTCTTGTTTGTAAGCGCACCAGAGAACTTCCTGCTTTTGAAGAAGAATGTGAAAGTTTTGAGAAAGATGAAGAGCTGGAAAGATTAGCCCCTCCCAAGCCGGAAGACTTCCCGGTATCTATGACAGAAGAAGAAATGCTTGCCGAAGAGAATCTCTCCAAAGGAGTACTGTACGCAGTCGCTGCCTGTATTGTGGGTGCGGTGGCATGGGGACTGATATCTGTTTCTACGGGTCGTCAGATTGGATTTATGCCCATTGCTATCGGATTTATGGTTGGCTTTGCCATGCGGAAAGGGAAAGGAATACGTCCCATTTTCGGAATTATCGGTGCGGCATTATCCCTGATTAGTTGTGTCCTGGGTGATTTCTTTTCCATTATCGGGTATATTTCCCAGGATTATGATATGTCCTATTTCGACGTTCTGGTAAGTGTGGACTATGGAGAAATATTCTCTATTATGCTGGAAAATGTGATGTCAATGACTGCTTTATTCTACGGATTCGCTCTTTATGAGGGGTATAAATTCTCTTTCCGTGCACAGAAACACCCCGAGGGTGGTAAGATTTGAATTTAAATTATTAATTTTGCACCCGTTATTTTTAGAATATACATTATCATATATACATAAAACAATATGGAATTAGCAAGTAAGTACAATCCCGCTGACGTGGAGGGAAAATGGTATCAGTATTGGCTGGACCATCATTTATTCAGTTCGAAACCCGATGGACGTGAACCTTACACCATCGTCATTCCGCCCCCGAACGTCACCGGTGTGTTGCACATGGGACACATGCTTAATAATACCATTCAGGATATTTTAGTTCGTCGTGCCCGTATGGAAGGCAAGAATGCCTGTTGGGTACCGGGAACTGACCATGCTTCTATTGCTACTGAAGCTAAAGTAGTAAACAAACTCGCTGCTCAAGGTATCAAGAAAACCGACCTGACTCGTGACGAATTCCTGAAACATGCCTGGGACTGGACAGACGAACACGGAGGTATCATCCTGAAACAGCTCCGCAAACTCGGTGCATCCTGCGACTGGGATCGTACTGCTTTCACTATGGACGAGAAACGCAGTGAAAGTGTACTGAAAGTTTTTGTAGACCTGTTCAATAAAGGATTGATCTACCGCGGTGTCCGTATGGTAAACTGGGACCCGAAAGCGTTGACAGCTCTTTCTGACGAGGAAGTGATCTACAAAGAAGAGCACGGAAAACTATATTACCTCCGCTATAAAGTAGAAGGTGATCCGGAAGGACGCTATGCCGTAGTGGCAACTACCCGCCCTGAAACAATCATGGGTGACACAGCGATGTGTATCAACCCGAACGACCCGAAAAACGAATGGCTGAAAGGCAAGAAAGTGATCGTTCCGCTGGTAAACCGCGCCATCCCTGTGATTGAAGATAATTATGTAGACATCGAATTTGGTACAGGTTGCCTGAAAGTGACTCCTGCTCATGACGTAAACGACTATATGCTGGGTGAAAAGTACAACCTGCCTAGCATTGATATCTTCAACGATAACGGTACATTGAGCGAAGCTGCCGGTATGTATATCGGCATGGATCGTTTCGATGTTCGTATACAGATAGAGAAAGACCTCGAAGCTGCCGGACTGCTGGACAAGACAGAAGCCTATACAAATAAGGTAGGTTACTCGGAACGTACCAACGTAGTGATCGAACCGAAACTATCTATGCAATGGTTCCTCAAGATGCAGCATTTTGCAGACATGGCATTGCCTCCGGTAATGAACGATGAACTGAAGTTCTATCCTGCAAAATACAAGAATACCTACCGTCACTGGATGGAGAACATCAAAGACTGGTGTATCAGTCGTCAGTTGTGGTGGGGACATCGCATTCCTGCTTACTTCCTCCCGGAGGGCGGTTATGTGGTAGCTGCTACAGCAGAAGAAGCATTGGCAAAAGCGAAAGAGAAAACCGGCAATGCCGCCTTGACAATCGAAGATCTCCGTCAGGACGAAGATTGTCTGGATACCTGGTTCTCTTCCTGGTTGTGGCCTATCTCTTTGTTCGACGGAATCAACAATCCGGGTAACGAAGAAATCAACTATTACTATCCGACCAGTGACCTTGTGACAGGACCGGATATTATCTTCTTCTGGGTAGCCCGTATGATTATGGCAGGCTACGAGTACGAAGGACAGATGCCGTTTAAGAACGTTTACTTCACAGGGATCGTTCGTGATAAACTGGGACGTAAAATGTCCAAGTCACTCGGTAATTCTCCCGACCCGTTGGAGTTGATCGAGAAATACGGAGCCGATGGAGTGCGTATGGGTATGATGCTTTCCGCTCCTGCCGGAAACGATATTCTTTTCGATGACGCACTTTGCGAACAGGGACGTAACTTCTGCAACAAGATATGGAATGCTTTCCGTTTGATTAAGGGCTGGACAAATGCCAAAGGCACTATTGAAATTCCTACCGATGCACATCTGGCAGTTCAGTGGTTTGACCAAAGACTGGATGCGGCAGCTGTTGAAGTGGCCGATCTCTTCTCCAAATATCGTTTGAGCGAAGCGTTGATGCTGGTTTACAAACTGTTCTGGGATGAATTCTCTTCTTGGCTGTTGGAAATCGTGAAACCTGCTTATGGACAGCCTGTTAATGGCTTTATTTATAGTATGGTTCTTAGCTCTTTCGAGCGTCTGCTTGAATTGCTGCATCCTTTTATGCCATTTATCACAGAAGAATTGTGGCAACAACTGCGTGAGCGTGAACCGGGTGAAAGTTTGATGGTTACTCAACTGTTTGAACCGGTCGGAGCAAATGAACAATTCCTGGCAGAGTTTGAAGTAGCTAAGGAAATCATCAGTAATGTCCGTAGCATCCGTTTGCAGAAGAACATTGCTCTGAAAGAAGAACTCGAATTGCAGGTTGTAGGCACTCATCCGGTAGAGAAATTGAATCCGGTGATTATCAAGATGTGTAACCTGTCTTCCGTAACAGTGGTAGAAAGCAAATCAGAAGGTGCTTCTTCTTTCATGATAGGAACGACCGAATTTGCCGTGCCATTGGGTAATATGATTGACGTGGAAGCCGAAATCGCCCGTATGGAAGCCGAATTGAAGCATAAAGAAGGATTCTTGCAGGGAGTGATGAAGAAACTTAGCAACGAGAAATTCGTCAATAATGCTCCGGCTGCCGTTCTTGAACTGGAACGTAAGAAGCAAGCCGATGCAGAGAGCATCATTAATTCTTTGAAAGAAAGTATTGCGGCTTTGAAGAAATCATAATCCTTTGATACTTAATTTTATATAATAAAGGGCATCTCAATTCGTTTTGGGATGCCTTTTTTTTGCACTAAAGAAATTAATACTATCTTTGCTTCCGCTATTTATAGAATACCACAAATGAAACAATCGTTACGGATCATTCCATTCCTCCTTGGATTATTCCTTTTTATTGAAGGGTTCTTATCACCTGCGTCAGCCCGAACCGAAAATACAAATAAAGAAGTACTGGTTTTAAACTCGATTAATTTCAATCTGCCTTGGGCTAAAAACTTTTATTGGTGTCTTCATGATGCTCTTCAGAAACAAAGAATTTCTGTGAAGGCGGAATCGCTTTCCGTACCTGCTCTGGTGAATGAGATGGAGGCGAATGCCGTAGTCACCCATTTGCGTCAGAAGTATCCGGAACCTCCCACTGCTATCGTGATGATTGGAGATCCGGGATGGATTGTTTGCCGCGAATTATTTGATGATGTATGGAAAGAAGTTCCGGTAATCGTGACAAATGCCCGCGACCATTTACCTGCTTCTCTTGAGGTCTTATTATCTCATGCCCCGTTGACGGAAGCCAATACAGTTTCCGGCGATGAATGGAGGCGGGGATATAATATAACTATCTTGAAGCAATATTATTATGTAAAGGAGACAATCGATTTAATTTATAAACTGATACCTGATATGGAACGTCTGGCGTTTATCTCCGACGATAGGTATATCAGTGAAGAAACTCGCGGAGATGTAAAGGAAGCTGTAGAAGAGAACTTCCCGGACTTGAATCTGGATTTACTTTCCACCACTCAATTATCTACAGAAATGTTGTTGGATACTTTACGTTGTTATAAACCGAATACGGGAATCATTTATTATTCTTGGTTTGAGTCGCATAACAAAAATGATAATAACTATCTTTTTGATCATATTCAGGAAGTGATTGTCAATTTTACTCCATCTCCATTGTTTTTACTTTCTCCCGAAGACTTGTCGAATAATACTTTTGCAGGAGGATATTACGTTTCGACGGAATCGTTCTGTAAATCTTTGCTGGAAATACTTGGTCGTGTCTTGGATGGAGAACAGGCACGTGATATTCCCGGTGGGGCGGGAGGAGAAGGAAGTGCCAATCTCTGCTATCAAGTGTTGAAATCCTACAATATACCTTCTTCCCGCTATCCAGACGATGCGGTTTATGTCAATGAGCCCAAGACTTTTTTTCAACAGTATTACATTCAAATACTTTCCTGTTCATTCTTTTTGTTGATTTTGATTGTTGCTATCATATATTATATCAGCATTCTTCGGAAAGCATATAGTCGCCTGCATGAAGCAATGGAAAAAGCGGAACAGGCCAATCAATTGAAATCCGCATTCCTGGCTAATATGAGTCATGAGATACGTACCCCCTTGAATGCCATTGTAGGATTCTCCAATATGCTTCCTCATGTAGAAAACCGTGAAGAAATGTCCGAATATGTAGAACTCATTGGAACAAATACGGATTTGTTGCTCCAGTTGATTAATGATATTCTGGATTTGTCGAAGATTGAAGCCGGTACATTCGATTTCTATCCTGCCTTGATTGATGTGAACCAGACGCTTGAAGAAATCGAGCAAAGTATGCAGCTACGTCTTCGGCACAATAATGTGACTTTCACATTTGCGGAGAGACTGTCCCAATGTACATTGTATACGGATAAGAACCGTTTGATTCAGCTGCTTGCCAATTTTGCAGTTAACGCCATCAAATTTACAGAGGTGGGTACTATCCGTATGGGATATCGTTTGCTTGATCCTGAAACGATTTATTTTTATGTGTCGGATACAGGCTGTGGAATGTCTTCTGAACAGTGTATTCATGTCTTCGAACGGTTTGTGAAGTACAATTCCTTTGTGCAAGGTACCGGACTGGGACTTTCTATCTGCCATACGATTGTAGACCGCTTGGGAGGGAAAATAGGAGTGGAGTCGAAAGAGAACAAAGGATCTACTTTCTGGTTTACCTTACCTTATCGGCAGAATTAATGCTTTACTTCTTTCCAATCTATCAGTAGATAAGTTGCTATACTCTTATTGCAAACTTCCTTTCCCTTATTGGATAAGTTGTCTTTGACCAAGAAGAAACTATAAACGCAAGTTCTGATTGTATAATTGCAAGTTGCATTTATATAACCGGAACTTGCAGTTGTATAAATGAAGCTTGCAATTATAGTTTTCTCGTAGCCAAAAAGAAGTTTGGCAGTAGGGGAATGCAAGTTTACCTCTAATACAACGGAAGTTATCTATTAGTACTTTAATAGACAGATAGTAATAGATAAGAAAATAGATGGTTGGTTTTAAGGAAATAGAATCGGTAGTAATAATGGCAGATAATCCTTTAAATCTACGCGTAGTTGCTTTAATGCTTGTTGAATACGGTAATCTACTGTTTTGGGAGATATTCCCAGAATTTCCGCTATTTCTTTATAACTCATATCCCGGAACCTATGCATCACAAAAGCTTCCCGATAACTTTCCGGCAATGTGGCGATGGCATCCTTGATGCGTTGTGTCAACTCTTCAACTTGATAAAGATCCGTATCTTGCAGCATCTCCTGCATCTCTTCATAAAATCGAGTGTCGGCACGTTGGGTGGCATCAATATGTGCAAGCTTGTTCAGAGCTTTGCGGTATATCATTTTAAAGAGGTATGAACTAAGTGAAGTTTCGATAATCAGATTTTCTCTGTTTTCCCAAATCCATAAAAGAGAGTCCTGCACAATTTCTTCCGCATCTTCCAGATCTACAAAACGATGACCATAAGCACACAGTGCCGGATAATACCTCCGAAACAGTGCATCAAATGCTTTTTGGTCGCCTCGCTGTATAGCAGATAATAGGAAATTGCTTTCTGACAGGTGAACTTCTTTCATGTATTAGTTTGATATTTCACTGCAAATATAGCTTTTTTATAAGAAAACAAAGATTTTCTGAAAAAAAATGAGATTTGGTTTAGGAATTCCACAAGTCTCTCTTGTCTTATAGTAAAAGGCAATAAAATACGAATATGGATAAGACTGATAAAAATACAATAGAAGAATTGCTTCCCCGTTATTGTGAGGGACTGGCAACGGAAGAAGAGCGTCTGCAGGTTGAGATGTGGATGGATGAGTCGGAAGAAAACCGGCGGATGGCCAAACAGATACATGCTCTTTATCTTGCTACAGATACCGTTCACATCATGACGAAAGTTGACACAGAGAAAGCATTGACAAAGGTGAAAAGTAGAATGACAGGTAACAGACAAAGGAAAACGACATGGTGGGAATGGGCGCAACGTGCGGCAGCAGTGCTGTTCATTCCACTTCTCGTTACTCTGATGGTACAACATTGGGGAGGAAGCGAACAGGAATTGGCACAAATGATGGAAGTGAAAACAAATCCCGGAATGATGACTTCTCTGACATTGCCCGATGGCACATTGGTTTTCCTGAATTCCGAATCTACCTTGAGTTATCCCTCACGCTTCGATAGCGACACGAGAAATGTAACATTGCAGGGAGAGGCTTATTTTGAAGTAGCCAAGAACCCGGAAAAGAAGTTTATAGTTTCTACTTCCCACCAATCACAGATCGAAGTACTGGGAACTCATTTTAATGTAGAGGCTTATGAAAAAGAAGACCGGATTGCAGCAACATTGGTTGAAGGAAAGATAGGTTTTATTTATTCATCTGACAATGGCTCGAAAAAGGTGCTGATGGATCCCGGACAGAAGCTGGTCTATGATACAAGAGACAGTAAAGTGCAGCTTTATGCCACCTCCGGTGAGTCGGAAATAGCTTGGACAGAGGGGAAAATCATTTTCAAAGACACCCCTTTAGAAGAAAGCTTGCGAATGTTGGAGAAACGATATAACGTAGAATTTATAATAAAGAATGAACGTTTGAAAAAATACTCATTTACCGGAACATTTACCCATCAGCGTTTAGAAAGAATATTGGAATATTTTAAAATCTCATCCCGAATTCGTTGGCAATACATAGATTCTGCTGATATAAAAGATGAGAAGAGCAGAATAGAGATTTATTGATTTACAAACCTTAAAAAATGAATAATATGAAAAATAGAGCTCCTTAAAAGAAAAACATACGGGAAAATATTGGCGTATTTCCCGTATGAAAAATAAGTAAATCTTTCTACCGCTTGTTTGGCGACAAGCTTAGATATACTTTTTATTAACTTTAAGTCATTACAAAATTATGCAAAATTATTGTAGCATCCAATTATTACGGATGATAAACTCGTTTTGGATTACCTTAAAACAAATTCCACTATCTATGAAACTATTTATTATTTGCCTCATTTGTTCTGTCAGTATCACATGGGCTACTGAAGCATATGCACAGCAAGCAATGATAAGCATTGATGTGCGTAATCAAACAGTAGGGGAAATATTGAAGGAAATAGAATCTCAATCCGATTTTGATTTTTTTTTCAACAATAAACATGTTAATTTGGAACGTCGTGTTTCTGTATCTGCTAATAATAGTAATATCTTTCAAGTATTGAAAGAGGTTTTTGCCGGTACTGATGTGAAATTTTCTGTGTTGGATAAGAAGATAATCTTGTCAACAGACATAATATCACCCGAGCAAGATAAACAAATGAAAGTTGTTGGTAAAGTTGTTGATAGGAATGATGAACCTGTAATAGGAGCAACTGTTAAAGAAAAAAACGGCTCGGGGGGAACTGTAACTGATATTGGAGGAAACTTTAATTTGTCCGTATCATCGGATAATGCGATGATTGATGTTTCTTATGTTGGTTATCAGTCTCAGACAGTTAAGGTGAGAGAAGGGAAAAATATTAAGATAGTTTTAGAGGAAGATACAAAACTGCTTGAAGAAGTGGTAGTGGTAGGTTATGGTACACAGAAGAAGGTAAACTTGACCGGTTCTGTAGCTACAATTTCCTCTAAAGATATTGCAGAAACTCATGCCAGCAATACTTCTACTTTGTTGGCAGGTCGGTTACCTGGTGTGATTTCAATGGCAGCAAATGGATTTCCGGGGCAAGGAGCATCGGTGTTGATTCGTGGAAAATCATCTTGGAACGATGCGCCTGTGTTATATGTTGTAGATGGAATTCAGGTGGATAAAGAAGCTTTTGATGCGATTAATATTGATGAAATAGAAAATATTTCTGTTTTGAAAGATGCATCGGCGGCAGTATATGGTTCTCGTGCTGCTAATGGAGTAATATTGGTAACGACGAAACGGGGTGAGAATGGCAGACCTAAATTCTCTTTTTCTACAAATTTGGGTATTTCCACACCTACTGCCTATCCAGAATTACTCAATGCTTATGAGTATGCAACTCTATGGAATGAAGCGCAGACTAATATGGGATACGATATAAATAACTCCTCGGACGCACATCTGTTTTACGATGAAGAACAAATAAGAAGAGCGCAGACAGAGGGATCCGACTGGTTTGGAGAAACTTTTAAAAAACATTCATTGAATCAGAAATATAATATGAGTGTGAATGGTGGGAGTGACCGGATTAAATATTTTATGTCTTTAGGATATTTACATGATGAAGGGATGTATGATGGGATTGATTATAAACGTTATAACTTGAGAGCCAATGTTGATGCTAAGATTAATAATTATATAAATGTCCGTTTGGATTTGGAGGGGATGGAAAGCACGTTGGAACAACCACAAGTTAGTTCCGCCTCACTTTTTGAATATGTTGTCAGACGGAGTCCGATGGATAAAATATATAACACGGACGGTAGCTACTATGATATGGGTAGCAGACATCCGTTGGCAGAACGTGATGATAGCGGATATAAAAGAAATAAAAAGAACAATTATCGTGCAAAGCTGGGTTTTGATATAAAAATTCCTTATGTGGATGGTTTAAAATTTAATGCTTTGTTTAGTTACGTACGAGGTGCGAATCATTCGAAGTCATTTTTAACACCTTATTCTCTTTATTTGTTAGGAGACGACGGTAGCGTTGCCAATGAACGCATATTTGGTAAAACTTCTCTTTCAGAAGAAATGTATATTGGTCATAATATGACATCCACTTTGACACTGACATATAATAAAAAAATAAAAGGGCATTCTGTTTCCGGATTATTGGTATATGAACAATTTGAATCACTAGGATCAACGTTGGGAGCTTCCAGAACCAATTTCCCCTTTACATCCATTGACCAGTTATTTGCAGGAGGAGACGATGAAGAACAATCAAATTGGGGAAATCCTTCTCAGGATGCTCGTAAAGGTTTTATAGGTCGTTTTAACTATGATTATAAGGGTAAATACTTAGCGGAGTTTTCTTTTCGTTATGACGGTTCATTAAAATTTCATCCGGATCGTAGATGGGGATTTTTTCCTTCAGTGTCTTTGGGATGGCGGTTATCGGAAGAAGCTTTCATGAAGAAGTTTTCTAATTTGGATAATTTGAAAGTCAGAGGTTCGTATGGCATTTTAGGTAATGACGCTGTAGGAGGCTGGCAATGGTTGACTAACTATTCGTTTGGTGACGCTTACATTTTTAATCAGACTCCTATAAAATCGATAGTCAGTGGTGGTATTCCGAATGTAGATTTGACTTGGGAAAAAACAGCGACATTCAATTTTGGGGTGGATGCATCTATTTATAAAGGATTGCTTTCTGTGGAAGCGGATGTGTTCTATAAACGTACGTACGATATCTTAGGTTCAAGGAACGCGTCAATGCCGCAAACTTTTGGTGCAACTTTGCCTTCTGAAAACTATGGGGTTGTAAAAGTTAAGGGGTTTGAACTGCAAGTAAAACATGATAATAAAATAGGAGACTTTCGGTATCATGTAGGTGGAAATGTCAGTTGGGCGAGAAATAAGGTTGTAGAAAAGGATTATGCGGCAGGAGCAGAACCATGGAATAATCCGATAGGAAAGACAATGGGGTATCGGGCGTGTTTTGTGGCACTGGGATTATTTCAGAGTGACGAAGAAGCCGCTGCATGGCCTCGGTTCAAAGGAACTCAGCCGACGGCTGGTGATGTGAAGTATGCGGATTTAAACAACGATGGGATTATAGACGAGCGCGATAAAAAAGTTGTTTCTCCCTATAGCAATACGCCTGAAATAATGTTTGGCTTGAATCTATCAGCTTCATGGAAAGGTTTCGATTTTAGTGCTTTGTTCCAAGGTGCTGCCAATAGGAATGTGATGTTAGGTGGTTTTGCTACCCAAATGTTTATTAACGGAGATGCTAATTTGCCTAGGTATTTGTATGAAGATCGTTGGACTCCGGATAATCGTGATGCACGTTATCCTAAAGCATGGGGACCCGATCATCCTTCAAATAATAAATCTTCTACATTTTGGTTGATTAATGGTAACTATGTCCGATTAAAGAATGTGGAATTAGGATATTCCATATCAAAAGATATATTGTCGAGAGTGGGAGTAGACCGTTTGCGTATATATGTTGGAGGAAGCAATTTATTCTCTATAGATCACATGCCGGGTTATGATCCGGAAAAACAGGATGGAGGACCGAATTATTATCCTCAGCAAAAGGTTTTCAACATGGGAGTAAACATAACTTTTTAAATGAGTATACAATGAAAAAATATATATTTTATTTAATCGCATTTTTAGCTATTTCTTGCGAAGATGTTTTGGATAAAAAGAATTTAGGTGCTATTGATGATTCGTATGTATGGAGTGATCCGAATATGATAGAATTGAACGTTAATTCGTTTTATGCCAATTGGATGCCGGCTGGTTTGTTTAAGCAATCTGCACTTATTCAAAATGGGATTATTTCGGATGAAGCTCGTAGTGGATATAATGGTCGTGCGGTGAATATTATTAATGGAGTACGTTTTGGGGCGGATCGTACAGATGTGCCTTTTCAAAATTGGTATTATGGCGGCATACGCAAAGCCAATGAGTTTTTGCAGAATATTGAAGAACGTTATATTTTGCCGGCTAACGCTACTCAAGCCCAGAAGGAGCAACGTGATCGTTTTATCGGAGAGGTGAGATTTTATCGTGCTCATTTGTATTGGGAGATGATAAAAGTGTATGGAGGTGTGCCCATCATAACTCAAGTCATAGATAAAGATGAAACAGATGAGAGTTTGTTATATCCTAAAAGAAATACTACAGACGAGAGTTTCACTTTTATCATTAAAGAATTGAAAGAGGCTGCGGATTTATTACCGGTTACATACAGTGGAGATAATTGGGGAAGAATAACAAAAGGGGCTGCACTCGCATATTGCGCAAGAATACAATTGTATAGGGCAAGTCCGATGTTTAATCCGTCTAATGAAAAGAAATATTGGGAAGATGCGTACGACACCTATAAAGATGTGATTGGATTAGATGTCTATGATTTGCATCCGACGTTCTCGGACATTTGGAAAGAAAAAGGAGAAAACAATAAAGAAATTATATGGTTTAAAGATTATAAAAAGGGAACCATTACTCACGGTTGGGATGCTGGTAATATGATGCGTTCGCAAGCAGTGGGCGATGCGACAGCCAATTGTCCGGTGCAGGAGTTAGTCGATGCGTTTCCTATGAAAGATGGCACTCCGTATGTAAAGAGTAATCCGGAAACCAATCCGTATGATTATCGTGATCCTCGACTAAGAGAGACTGTAGTGTGGAATGGAGATACATATGGACCAAGAAAAGAAAAAGTATACACATTTGTTTCTGAATCTACCGACCCTAATTCTCCTATGTATAATTTTGATGGAATCGATTCTCATCAATCGGCGACAAGTACAGGATATTATATGAGAAAAATGAAAGATGAATCTTTGGACGGTACGAAAGGTGATTATGGATATGGAAAAGGAAGCTATACACAATGGGTCGAACTCCGATATGCCGAAGTATTATTGGGCTTGGCTGAAGCTGCAAATGAAATAGGAGAAACGGAGGAAGGGGTAGAACAAATAAAATTGATTCGCAAGCGTGCTGGCATATTGCCGGGAGAAAATAAACGTTATGGAATACCTGAAAATATATCTGTGGATGATTTCAGAACGTTAGTTCAAAATGAAAGATATATAGAATTGGCTTTTGAGGACAAACGTTATTGGGATTTGCGACGTTGGAAATTGGCACATTTGAAGTTGAATAATCAGTTAACAGCAATGGAAATACGCAAAAAAATAAACGGTGAGGAGATTTCATATACGTATACGCGTCGTGTTCAGCGTCACGATAAAACAAACAAGCCTGTGTTTTTAGAAAAATTCTATTTTCTTCCTTTGCCTAAAGAAGAGTTGCTTAGGAATCCGAACTTAGAACAAAATGAAGAATGGAAATAAAAGAATATGATTATGAAAAAGATTTATTTATATATATTAGTGTGTGTGTTAGTTGGTTATTCATGTGATGACATGAATGATTTTGAGCAAGGAATATTAAAAGGGTACGTGTTGGATGCTGTAACAGGAGAGGGATTGGCGGATGTTGATGTGGTTCTGGAACCTGTTGTTGCAGCAAATGGTAGTGTGACTTCAAAATCTGACGGTCATTTTAATTTATCGCGTTTAGTTGCGGGTACATACAGTGTGAATGTTCGTAAGAACGGAGCTTCCATTATAGATAATGCTCAGGATGAAATAACGATAACGGATGGTTGTGTTCTTAATAAGGAATATAAACTGACTCCCAGGATTTCAGTTTTTGATTTTAATGTTGATTATGACAAGAATGATCCTACGAAATTTGTGGTTCATTTCAAGGCACGAGGAAATCAAGGGAATAAGTTTAATTATTATTCTGTGATGTGGAACGAATATCCGAATTTTATATTTGCGGACTTGCCTAATACTCAAAGAAAGGCAGTAAAACATGCGACTTCAGAAGAAGCGGAAGTTACATACGAAGTGAGTGGATTGGATTTAAAAAGAGGAACGACATATTATATCCGTGTAGGAGTAACTCATATAGCCAATGGCGGAGATTACAATCATAGTAGAATGATTCCGATCAAATTTGAGTAAGTAATTATATTTTCTCGATAAATACTAGTTGTAGGAGGGAATTGTCCCTCCTGCTTTAGAATTATTTGCCGTAAAAATGCAAATATTATATGAGTAAACAACTGCAACAAACATACCTTTAGAGTTAAAATGAATCAAAGATGAGAAATAACTTTTTTCTTTCCGGATTGTGTTTATTAACCGCTTCTCAAAATCTGGAAGCAAAGGATAATAAACTGGAGAATGTGAATATACTTTTTATTCAAGCAGACCAACATCGTTATGACTGTACAGGATTTTCTCAAAGGGGACTCGTGAAAACTCCTAATATAGATAAATTGGCTTCAGAAGGAGTTGTTTTCACCAATTCCTATTCATGTATACCAACAAGTTGTCCTGCTCGTCAAAGTTTGATTTCCGGTAAATGGCCGGAACAACATAAGGGACTTTGGAATTATGATATAACGCTGCCTGTCACTCCTTTCAATGGTCCGACGTGGACCGAGAAATTATCAGAGAAAGATATTAAGATGGGATATGTTGGTAAATGGCATGTCAGCGATCGGAAATCACCGAAGGATTTTGGATTTGATGATTATATACCGGAGTGGAGTTATAATAATTGGCGTAAGAAAAATAATCTGCCGGATTATGTATGGCAAGATTCCCGGTGGGTAATGGGAGGATATGATCCGGTTGATAAAATGCAGTCCCGTACACATTGGTTGGCACAACGTGTCATAGAAATGATAAAGAAATATCAGTCCGAAGGTAAAAAGTGGCATATTCGTTTTGATACGAGTGATCCGCATTTGCCATGTTATCCTGTTCGTGAATTTCTAGAAATGTATGATAAGAATAAGATACAGGAATGGCCAAACTACAAAGATAATTTGTCGAATAAGCCTTATATCCAAAGACAACAGATCTATAATTGGGAGTTGGAAGATTCTGACTGGAAGATGTGGCAAGGATATTTGCAGCGTTATTTTGGCAATATAACTCAACTGGATGATGCTGTGGGTATGGTTATTGAGGCTTTGAAAGAAATGGGAGTGTATGATAATACACTTATTGTATATACAACTGACCATGGAGACGCTGCCGGTTCGCATAATATGGTGGATAAGCACTATGTTATGTATGAAGAGGAAGTGCATGTACCTTTGGTAATGAAAATTCCCGGAGTACCACATCGGATAGTCGATCAATTTGTCAATAATCAATTGGATATGGCTGCTACGTTTTGTGATATGTATCAGTTGGATTATAAAACACAAGGAGAATCCTTATTTCCTTTGATTGAGGGAAAAAAGGAATCGTTAGGAGAATGGCGGAAATATGCGTTCAGTAATTACAACGGCCAACAATTTGGTCTGTTTGTGCAACGTATGATACGTGACAAGCGTATGAAATATGTATGGAACCTTACAGATACGGATGAATTGTATGATTTGGAAAGTGATCCTTGGGAATTGAATAATCTAGTTTATTCGAAAGAATATAAAGTGGAACTTGTTCGTATGAGAAAAGCTCTTTATGAGGACTTAAAACATAGAAGAGATCCGCTGATTTGGCAAGATGCGGCAAAAAGGCAACTGATTGATAATAAAAAGTTGTAATATTGGGAGTATAATCACTATTCGTAGGATTTTAGTCAGTAACAATTGTAATATTTCAGTAGGTATAAACAATAATAAAATGTATGATAGAATGAAACGTCCAAATATAACGAAACTCTGTTTGTCTACTTTTTGTGCACTGCCGTTCTTGAGTTTTGCACAGAAACGTCCGCATATTATTCTAATCTTTACGGATCAGCAGAATGTAAATGCTATGAGTGCAGCGGGTAATCCATTTCTATGTACTCCAAATATGGATGCTTTGGCTAATGATGGAATTCGTTTTACGAATGTTTATTGTACCTCTCCTGTTTCCGGACCTTCACGTGCAAGTATTGTGACAGGGCTAATGGCTCGTGAAGCAGGAGTTGAATGGAATGATAATTCAAAATTGAGAGAAGGTATACAAACCGTTGGTGACTTGTTGGGTGAGAATGGCTATCGGACTGTGTGGGCAGGGAAATGGCATATTCCAGAAATCTATCCGCAGCGCTCAAAAGACAGCGTTAAATATTTGCATGGTTTTGAATTACTCCCTTTTTGGGACGCACCTAACAAACATTGGCTGTTGGGAGCGGAAACAGATCCTCCATTGACGGACGCAGTCGTTTCGTTCTTGGATAGTTATGATAAAAGAGAGAAACCCTTATTTTTGGCGGTCAGTTATCACAATCCTCACGATATTTGTATGTATCCCCGTAAAGTCGGTTGGGAAACAATGTCGGATTCTTTGTTGAATCTCAGTCCTTTCGGCAAATATAAATTACCGGAACCGATGGGGATACACCCTGATTCGTTGTCTTATTTACCGCCATTGCCAGGAAATTTTACTATAAATGTAGATGAGCCGGAATTTGTCATTGACAAACGCACCAAGTCTAACTCTTATGGTGATGAGGTCCAGTTATCGTCCCTGTTTTCTAAAAGAGAATGGCAGGCTTATTTAAATTCATATTATAGATTGACGGAATTGGTTGATAAGGAAGTCGGGAAGGTGGTTGAAGCCTTGAAACGTAATGGAATGTATGAAAATTCTCTTATTATATTCACTTCAGATCATGGTGACGGTATGGCTGCCCATGAATGGGCGGCGAAACTTAGTTTTTATGAAGAGTCTGTTAAAGTCCCTTTGATTATGGTATTGCCGGAAAAGTTACAGCGAGGAGCCGTTAATTCTAATTTAGTATCTTTAGCCGACCTTGTTCCGACATTTTGTGATTATGCCAAAGTGAGAGCGAAGACGAATTTTGCGGGAATGAGTTTGCGCCGGGCTATATTTCCAACCGAAGAACGGTGGCGTGATTTTATTGTGGCGGAATTGGCGGATCATTTGAAAGACAGAACAAGGAAAGGGCGTATGATTCGTACCGGGCGTTATAAATATACTATATATTCATCAGGTGAACGTAACGAGCAATTGTTTGACTTGATGACGGATCCTGGTGAAACAATAAATCTGGCTTATTCGAAGGATTATCGGAAGATTCTTGAAAAGCACCGTAATTTATTGGGTGAATGGATGAAAGAACGCAATGATAATTTTAAAATAGTGACTTATGAGAAATAATATATGTTTTGTATATCTTTTATTACTGATCGTTTTGCCAGTTTGTTCAAAGAATGTTTCGCATTTTAGCATTTATGAAATAATGTGTGAGCAACAAGTTGAACCGTTGGGTATAGAAAATAAGTCTCCGCGTTTTAGTTGGAAGGTTGTATCACAGCAACGTGCTTATCGTCAATCTGCTTATCGTATATTGGTGACAGATATTGAGGGTGCCTTAGCGGCTGACGAAGGTACTATCTGGGATTCAGGAAAGTGTTTTTCTTCAAATTCTGTTCTTATTCCTTTTCAAGGTAGGGAGCTTCATTCTGCGACTAGATATTATTGGAAAGTCAAAGTTTGGAATGAAGCAGGCGAAGAGTCCGTATGGAGCAAGCAGGGATCGTTTGTGACTGGGATGATGAAGGAACGTGACTGGGGAAAAGCCCAGTGGATTGCTTTAGAAAAGGATGATCCGGAGAAAAATTTATATCCGGGAATACATGCTCCGTTGGTTGGGAAGATGATTGGTGGACGGAAAGTAGGGGGATATAAATTGCCTATGTTCCGAAAAGAGCTGCTTATAAACAAAGAAGTCAAAGAAGCAATTGTGAATATTTCGGGATTGGGACATTTTGATTTCTATGTAAACGGGGAGAAAGTAGGGAACCATTTTTTAGACCCAGGATGGACAAATTATGCAAAAACGGCTCTTTATCTGACTTTTGACGTGACACCGTTATTGAAAAAAGAGAATGTATTGGGAGTTATATTGGGAAACGGCTTTTATAATGTACCTCGTGAGCGCTATTTCAAACAATTGATTTCTTTTGGGGCTCCCAAAGTAAAATTGGTTTTGTCTTTGAAGTATACAGATGGTTCTTCCGAGTTGGTTGTTACGAACCGGAACTGGAAAGTATGTGAAAGTCCGATAACTTATTCGAGCATTTATGGAGGAGAGGATTATGATGCTAGAAAATATCAGTCTTCTTGGATGAACCCCGGGTTTAATGATGATTTGTGGACAGCCCCGGTTATTACAAAAACAGAGATGGAACTGAAAGTTCAAACCTCTGCTCCGCTTACTGTACGTGATCAGCTTCCTGTTGTCCGGAAATATCAGAATTCGAAAGGAAATTGGATCTTTGATTTTGGACAGAACTTCTCAGGAATCGTCCGTTTGAAAGTAAGAGGTTATGGCGGGCATAAAGTAACGATGAAGCCCGGAGAACTTCTGGAGAAGGATAGTACGGTCAATCAACGGGCATCGGGCGGGCCTTATTTTTGGAGTTACACATTGAGTGGAAAAGGTGTAGAAGAATGGCATCCGCAGTTTACTTATTATGGATTCAGGTATGTTGAAGTATCTGGTGCTGAAAAGCTTGAGTTGATAGAATTGGCGGGGATGCATACTACAAATTCAGCTCCGGAAGTAGGACATTTTTCTTGCTCTTTGCCGATGTTTAATAAGATATATGAATTGATTGACTGGTCGGTACGTAGTAACTTAGCAAGTATTTTGACAGACTGTCCTCACCGGGAGAAACTTGGATGGCTTGAAGTGGCTCACCTTATGCAGTATGCTATGCAGTACAGGTATCAGTTGAATGGTTTGTACAGTAAAGTAATGGGGGATATAAAAGATTCTCAGACACCGGAAGGTATTGTGCCCTCCATTGCTCCGGAGTATGTACGATTTGCTGATGGATTTGAGAATTCTCCGGAATGGGGGAGTGCATTTATTATTATACCTTGGTATATTTACAAGTGGTATGGAGATAAAAGTCTGTTATCTGCTTATTATCCATATATGAAGAGATATTTGGAATATTTATCGACTCGTGCGGATGATTATATTGTTGCTTATGGTTTGGGTGATTGGTTTGATCTGGGACCTAAGCATCCGGGATATTCGCAGTTGACATCGAATGGGGTGACGTCAACTGGTATGTATTATTACAATGCGACGATAATGTCTCAAATAGCAGAATTACTTGGAGAGGAAAAGGATGAAGAACGCTTTACGCAATTAGCTGCTTGTATCCGAAAAGCCTATAATGAAAAATTCTACAATACCGCGACTAAGCAATATGACCGCAATAGTCAGACGGCAAACGCAATCTCTTTATATTTTGGCTTGGTGGAAGAATATAATCGGGAAGTTGTATTTCAGAACCTGGTTGATGATATTCAGAACCGTAATTATGCCTTGACATCTGGAGATATCGGCTATCGTTATCTGTTGAGAGTCTTAGAGGAAAATGGAGATTCAGATATTATTTATAAAATGAATACAAAATATGATGTACCCGGATATGGATGGCAGCTGGCTTATGGTGCCACTGCGCTGACGGAATCCTGGCAGGCATATGGATTCGTATCGAATAATCATTGTATGCTTGGGCATTTGATGGAATGGTTCTTTAGTGGTTTGGGAGGTATAAGCCAACAAACGGAATCAGTCGGCTTTAAGAGGGTAAAAATAAAGCCTCAAATGCCGGTAGGGATTAACTCGGTTTCTACATCCTATGTGTCACCTTACGGTGATATTTCTTGCCGTTGGATACGCAAATCTGATAAAATCCGGTTGTATGTACAAATCCCGGCCAATTCCGAAGCGATTGTTTATTTACCAGCAAAAACTGCTGAAGAAATTACGGAAAGTGGTATACCTTTGAAGAATGTTGATGAATGCCGGATTCTTGAGAGACCTGGTGAGAACTATATAGTAGTTTCCGTTGGTTCTGGCAATTATATTTTTGAGATGTAAAATCAAGTATTAAGATAATAATAAATGAATATATTAAAAAAAATGGTATGTATTTTATTGGGCATAATTGGAATACATACAATTCAAGCTGAAATAATCACTTATCCGGCTGAGGTTACTCCCGGTTCCTGGCTATGTTTCAGAAAAGATATATCAGTAGGGAAAGATGCGTCGCATAATCTACTGAAGATTGCTGCTGATTCAAAATATTGGTTGTGGATAAATGGTGAATTAATCGTTAGAGAAGGAAATTTGAAAAGAGGTCCTAATCCGAAAGACACTTACTGTGATATTCTTCGGGATGTAAAAGGTTTGGTTTCCGGGAGAAACACCATTGCACTTTTAGTTTGGTATTTCGGGAAAGATGGGTTTAGCCATAGAAACAGTCCGACGGCAGGAGTTTCTGTAGATTTGACGATTGGTAAACAACGATATATAAGTGATGATAGTTGGAAGGTGAGCATACATCCGTCATTTTATATCCCGAACGGTATAAACCCCAATTATAGATTGCCGGAATCAAATATCGGTTTTAATGCACAAAAAGAAGTGGCTTTCTGGGATAAGGATTTTGATGATGCATTATGGCAGGATGCCAAGGTAATCAAAAAGGAACTATCAGGATGGAATCAATTGGTAGAACGTCCTATTCCTATGTGGAAAGATTATGGATTGAAAGATTATGTGAAAGTTGAAAGAAAATCTGATACGTTGTTTGTGGCTTATTTACCTTATAATGCACAAGTGAATCCTTATATTAAACTGAAAGCTAAAGTCGGAGAAATAATTGATATTCGAACTGATAATTATTGTGGGGGCGGCACTCCCAATGTATATGCTGAATATATTACTAAAAATGGTATTCAGGAATTTGAAGCGTGGGGGTGGATGAATGGTCATCAGGTTTTGTATACAATTCCTAAAGATGTAGAGGTACTGGAATTGAAATTCAGAGAGACGGGGTATGATACGGAGTTTGTTGGATCATTTTCCTGTGAAGATAAGTTTTATAATAAATTATGGGATAAGTCGTTACGCACTTTATATATCACGATGAGAGATACTTATATGGATTGTCCGGATAGGGAACGTGCTCAATGGTGGGGGGATGTTGTTAATGAATTGGGTGAGGCTTTCTATTCGTTGGATCAGAATGCGCATTTGCTCACACGTAAAGCTATCCTTGAACTTATGAACTGGCAACGTTCGGATAGTACGATTTTCTCACCGGTTCCTGCCGGTAACTGGAATCAGGAGTTGCCGATGCAGATGCTTGCCAGTATCGGATATTATGGTTTTTGGACATATTATATGGGGACTGGAGACAAAAATACGATTAAAGCTGTCTATCCTAATGTGAAGAAATATATTCATGTATGGAAACTTGACGAAGAAGGACTAGTTATTCCTCGTAAAGGTGGATGGACCTGGGGAGATTGGGGTGATAATAAAGATCTTGTTTTATTGTATAATCTTTGGTATTCATTGGCCCTTGAAGGTTTTCATTTGATGGCCGATTTATTTGGTGAAAAAGAAGATTCCCGATGGGCTTGTCAGGTTAATGAGAGGTTGAAACGGGCTTTTCATACAAAATTTTGGAACGGTAACTTTTATATTTCCCCTCATTATAAAGGTAAACCAGATGACCGTTCACAAGCATTGGCTGTCATTACGGGCATTTTGCCTGAAAGTGCATATCCGGTAATACGTCCTTTTTTCAAGCAGCAATATCATGCCAGTCCCTACATGGAAAAGTATGTTCTTGAAGCTTTGTGTATGATGGGGTATTATGAGGATGCTTTAGAGCGAATGAAAAAACGTTATTATGACATGGTCGAAAGTAAATTGACAACATTGTGGGAAGGTTGGGGAATCGGTAATAAAGGTTATGGCGGTGGTTCATACAATCATGCTTGGAGTGGAGGTCCTTTAACGATTCTTTCTCATTATTTTGCGGGTATCTCTCCTATGAAACCGGCATTTAAGGAATTTGTCATAAACCCTGTGTGTAATTGCTTTGGGGAGATTCATTCTATAACTCCTACTAAATGGGGGAAAATAGAACTTTGTCTTACAAATAAATTGAATGTGATAGTTGTAGAAGTGAAGATACCTCGAAAAACAAAAGGGCATTTTATTATTCCTAACGGGATTGAAAAGTACCGGATAAACGGAAAGGGAAAAATAGCAAAAAAAGGTATAATAGTATTGAAAGAAGGAATATGGAAAATTGAATTCTGTTAATTCTAGTGTAGCGGGTTGTCGATTAATTATGTTTTGAAGATAATAAATTTATTGGTATACGATGAATATCTGTTGCTGAACTTAAAAATCCCCTAATCAACAACCATATTTGTGTGACTAAGAATGCTATGATTGAATTAAATATAACTGGCAATTTTAAGATAGTATATGTGTTTGTTTATTGTAATATTTATCTTGCTTTTATGAAGAACTTATTTGTTTTCTTATTTTTATTTTATGTATCCTCTAATTATTCGGAAGCGCAAACTACTGCCCACAAATTTGAAGCAGGCAAGAACACATTCTTGTTGGATGGAAAACCGTTTGTGGTGAAGGCTGCCGAGTTGCATTACACTCGCATCCCACAAGCTTATTGGGAGCATCGCATTGAGATGTGCAAGGCATTAGGCATGAATACTATTTGTATTTATATTTTCTGGAATATCCATGAACANCATCGCATTGAGATGTGCAAGGCATTAGGCATGAATACTATTTGTATTTATATTTTCTGGAATATCCATGAACAGGAAGAAGGAAAGTTTGATTTTTCCGGTCAGAATGATATTGCAGCTTTCTGTCGTGCGGCACAGAAACACGGTATGTATGTCATTGTCCGCCCTGGTCCGTATGTGTGTGCGGAATGGGAGATGGGAGGACTTCCCTGGTGGCTATTGAAGAAAAAAGATATAGCCTTGCGCACGCTTGATCCTTATTATATGGAACGGGTAGGCATCTTTATGAAAGAAGTAGGCAAGCAACTGGCTCCGTTGCAAGTAAATAAAGGAGGAAACATTATTATGGTGCAGGTAGAGAACGAGTACGGTTCTTATGGAATCGACAAACCTTATGTTTCTGCTGTGCGCGACCTGGTTCGTGAATCCGGTTTTACCGATGTACCTCTGTTTCAATGTGACTGGAGCAGTAACTTCACTAATAACGCGCTCGATGACCTGATTTGGACCGTGAACTTTGGAACGGGTGCCAATATCGACCAGCAATTTAAAAAACTCAAAGAACTTCGCCCCGAAACTCCATTGATGTGTAGCGAGTTCTGGAGCGGATGGTTTGACCACTGGGGGCGCAAACATGAGACACGTCCTGCAAAAGATATGGTACAGGGCATCAAGGATATGCTCGACCGGAACATCTCTTTCAGTCTCTATATGACTCACGGCGGAACGACTTTCGGGCATTGGGGAGGTGCAAACAATCCTGCTTATTCCGCAATGTGCAGTTCGTATGATTATGATGCTCCGATCAGTGAAGCCGGGTGGACTACCGAAAAGTTTTTCTTGCTTCGTGATTTATTGAAAAACTATCTTCCGGCAGGTGAAACGTTGCCTGAAGTCCCCGCAGCTTTGCCTGTTATTGAAATTCCCGAATTCCATTTCACTAAAGTGGCTCCGCTATTTTCGAATCTGCCGGAAGCCAAACAAACAGTGGATATTCAACCGATGGAACAATTCAATCAGGGATGGGGGGCTATTCTGTATCGGACCACATTGCCTGAAGTTACTGCGGCAGGAACCACTTTGAAGATTACGGAAGTGCACGACTGGGCGCAGGTCTATGCCGACGGCAAACTTCTGGCACGTTTGGACCGTCGCAAAGGAGAATTTACAACGACTCTGCCTGTCCTGAAAAAAGGTACGCAACTGGATATTCTAGTGGAAGCAATGGGACGTGTCAACTTTGACAAATCCATCCACGATCGCAAAGGAATCACAGAAAAGGTGGAATTAATTTCGGGTAATCAGTCTAAGGAATTGAAAAACTGGACAGTGTACAACTTCCCGGTAGATTATTCTTTTATTAAAGACAAGAAATATAACGATACAAAAATAGTACCGACTATGCCTGCTTACTATAAGAGTACCTTTAACCTGGATAAAGTAGGAGATACATTCCTGGATATGAGTACATGGGGTAAAGGTATGGTTTGGGTGAACGGGCATGCAATGGGACGTTTTTGGGAAATTGGTCCGCAACAGACCCTTTTTATGCCGGGGTGTTGGCTCAAAGAAGGAGAGAATGAAATTCTCGTATTGGATTTGAAAGGTCCTGTCAAAGCTTCTATCAAAGGTTTGAAGAAACCTATTCTTGATGTACTTCGTGAAAAAGCTCCCGAAACACACCGCAAGGATGGAGAAAAACTGAAACTGACGAGTGAGAAAGTGGGCCATGAAGGAGCTTTCACTCCGGGTAACGGCTGGCAGGAAGTGCGGTTTGCCACTCCGGTGAAAGGACGTTATTTCTGTCTGGAAGCACTTTCTCCACAAGCAAATGATAACATCGCAGCGATAGCAGAGTTTGATGTCCTGGGAGNGGTGAAAGGACGTTATTTCTGTCTGGAAGCACTTTCTCCACAAGCAAATGATAACATCGCAGCGATAGCAGAGTTTGATGTCCTGGGAGCTGATGGTAAACCGGTATCCCGCGAACATTGGAAGATTCGTTATGCCGATAGTGAAGAAACGCGTAGTGGCAACCGTACAGCTGACAAGATATTCGACTTGCAGGAATCTACTTTCTGGATGACCGTGGACAATGTTCCTTATCCTCATCAGTTGGTGATTGATTTGAGTAAAGTAGAAACAGTAACTGGCTTCCGCTATCTGCCTCGTGCCGAAAAAGAGTATCCGGGTATGATTAGAGAATATAGAATATTTATTAAAAAAGAGGATTTTGACTATGGGAAAGTTGTTTTATAGCAACAGAGAATCGGAAGTGATGCATATCTTTGAGCAGAAACTGGCGGAGTAGGAAGGGAAACCTGTTGAGCAACCTAATTTCTACGGGATGGAGAAAACATAGGCAGAAAAGAGTAAGATACAGGTATTGAAAAACTAAACAAAAGACCAATGATATAGCTGGGTATGAAACATTACCCGGCTATATTTGTCTTAGAACCCTTTCATAAAGAATTTCTAATTTCATTGCTAATAGGAAAATTCTTATATTTGCTGCAACTAATACTTAAACACCATAGTTGCAAATGGAATTTACAGAAGAGCAAATACTGTTGAGAGCTTTGTCACGAGGAGATGAGAAAGCTTTTGAGGTTTTGTTTATGCGTTATTTCCCGAGAGTAAAACGTTTTATATCCGGTTTGCTTCAGGATGATATAACGGCAGAGGATTTTGCACAAGATATTCTCCTCAAACTATGGCAGAAGCGTGAGGAGATGGCAAAAATCGAAAATCTGAATGCCTACCTTTATCGGACTTCCCGGAATGCTGTGTACCAGCATTTACGACATATACTTTTGGTGAATGAATATGGAGAAAAGCAACAGGAGAATCTTTCCCGTCAGCAGAATGAGGGTGCGGGAAACATCGAAGAAAATATGTTTGCTGAAGAATTACTGTTGTTGATACAGCATACGGTAGAGCAAATGCCCGCCCAACGAAAAAGAATTTATGAGATGAGCCGTAAAGAAGGCAAAAACAATGATGAGATAGCGCAACTGCTTGCAATAAACAAACGGACTGTAGAAAACCATCTCACACAAGCATTGGCTGATATCCGCAAGATGCTGAAGCACTTTTATCTTTTCTAAATAAAACCACTTCCTATTGACAAAAACTCTTCTTTTATTCTCCTTTCTCAAAAAAAGTAGAAAAAATAGCTTTTAGACTGTGTGTGTATTCTATCTCGTGCATCTTATTAATAAACGGATAAAATCATGAAGAAGAAAAGCATATCAGAACTAATACATTTTTTTGTTCGCCATCCCCTGCAAAACTCCTTGCAGATGAAGTTTTGGCGTTGGCTGGTTTTTCCTGCTGATGCAGAAGATAAAGAAGAAGCTATACAGGAAGAGTGGATGAATATCATCGCTGAACCTGATGAGGCTACCCGGCGTTCATGGTATGAGGTCCGGCGTAAAGCGGGACTTGCAAATCCGATAATAAAACCGCATTGGGAAATCAAACCACTTCTTCGCATTGCTTCTATGATATTAATCCCCTTATTTTCAGTGCTATTATCGTGGTATTATATAAATGATTATACTGATTCTTGCAAATTGGTAGAATATATTGTTCCCATGGGTGAACGGGGAGAATTGACTTTGCCGGATGGGACAAAGGTACAGATCAATTCGGAGAGCAGTATCATTTACCCGAAAAGCTTTCGAGGCGATACACGTACTGTTTATCTTTCCGGAGAGGCGAATTTTGATGTCCATAAGGATAAGAAACATCCGTTTATTGTCAAGACATCTTTGTTATCAGTTCGTGCTTTAGGTACGAAGTTTAATATACAGGCATATTCGGAAGACAGGAAAACGATTACAACTCTTGAAAATGGAAAAGTGCAAATCAATAACCTGCTGGCACCAGACAGCTGTTTTATTCTTACTCCCGGTGAACAACTTGAATACAATCACCTGACTAAGAATTATGAAAAACGAAAAATAGATGTGATGATGGCTTCCGGTTGGACACGTGGTGAATTGAATTTTGTCGATTGCCATCTGGAGGATATTCTGAACACATTGGGACGACATTATAATGTAGAAATAAAGGCAGAACCGCATTTATACACAAATGATTTATATACCATTAAGCTTAGAAAGGGCGAACCTCTTCAAGCAGCAATTCATATTGTAACAATGACCGTCGGAGGTATGGAAAGCAAGGTCACAGACAATAAGGTTGTGATACTGACAGCTGCTTCACCGGCGAATAAGAGTAAGAAAGGAGGTACCCATCCGTAAAAAGGTTGGACAAAACTGATCCTTTTGTCCAACCCGAAATAAATACCGTTATCATTTAAAATTTTAGGAAATAGTGAACCTTAAATGTAGTATTCATTTAATATACAAAAGTATGAATTTTAATTCTTATTTTACTATAAAACATACCAGTAATTTGCGTATTTTATTGTTAACCTTATTCTTTATAGTCCCTTTGGGTACTATCTATGGGCAGAATCAGTTGATTACTATTGCCGGAAAAAACATAACTTTGTTGAAAGCTTTTGATGCTATTGAAAGTCAGACTCAATTAAGCATTACTTATAGTCGGACTAAAATAGATGTGAATCGGACATTGAGTGTTGATTTTAAGAAACAAAAACTCTCTATTGTTTTGGATAAGTTGCTCGCGGGAACGGGGTTTACTTACAAGATAGAAAAAGGGTATATCGTTCTGGTTCCCGTACCGGTAAAACAAGAGCAAACGGAAGCAACTTCGAAAAAGATACAAGGAGTGATTGTAGATACGAATGGAGATCCGGTGATTGGTGCCAGTATTCAGGAGAAAGGAGTGGCCGGGAAAGGTACAGTGTCTGATTTGGATGGAAAATTTAACCTGTCAGTTGCGTCAAATGCTGTATTACTGATTTCATATATCGGTTTTCAGTCTCTTGAAGTAAAGGTGGGAAATCGGACAAGCTTGTCTTTGGTATTAAAAGAAGATCATCAGTTGCTGGATGAAGTAGTCGTTATCGGTTATGGAACAATGGAGAAACGTGCTGTGACCAGCTCCATTACTTCCATATCTTCAAAAGATTTAGTGACTGGATTGGGAGGCTCTACCATTGCGACTGCTCTGAAAGGAAAAATCTCCGGTATGAATGTTTCTGAAACTTCCAGTCCGAATGCCTCTGCTAGTTTCCAGCTTCGTGGGGTAGCTTCCATCAATGCTTCTTCTTCCCCTTTGATTGTGATAGACGGAATTCCTGGTGGTGATTTGCGTTCTATCAGTCAGGAAGATATTCAATCCATTGATGTTTTGAAGGATGCCTCTGCAGGTGCTATTTACGGAACAAGGGCAGCTGGTGGTGTCATTCTCGTGACTACCAAGAAAGCGAAAGAAGGTCCTATCACATTATCATATACAGGCGAGCTGTCCACCGAACAAGTTTCCAGAAGACCACAGGTCCTGGATCGCGATGCTTTCGTGAGGTTCGGTGTAGGAACAGATTTGGGAGCGTCTACCGATTGGTACGGTGAACTTTTAAATGAGGGAGCACTTTCCCAGCGCCATGTTGTCACCCTTTCGGGAGGGGGACATACAGCCAGAATATATGCCACTATTATGGCACAGGATCAGAAAGGTATTGCGATAGGCGATAATCGTAAAGACTATTCGGGGCGTATCAATGCAAACTTTAATCTTCTCAATGACTTGCTGGAAATAGGCTTACATACAGAATATCGTGAAGCACATCGGGATCAGCGGAGCAGTAGTTCCTGTTTCGACATGGCATTGAAGATGAATCCAACGGAACATGTTTATGATAGTACTAGTGAAACAGGCTATAATGTATTGGTTGGTGGTAGTGAATATTACAATCCATTAGCGGAAGTTATGCTCAAGCAGACGGATAATGTTGATAAATGGCTCAAGGCGGATGCTACGGTAAAGCTCAATCTGCCTGCCGGATTTTCGGCACAAGCCACTCTCGGCTGGGAAGACCGCCAGTATCAACAGACGCATTATGTATCCGCATTACACAGAACGTCTTTGAATGGAAGTTATAAAGGAAAGGGATTTCACGGATATAGTAAAACAGTCAATGTTTCTTTTGAACCTACCATTAATTTCATGCGTGTTTTTGCAGATGACCATACAGTCAGTGCGGTGGCCGGATATAGCTATTGGGAAAACAATTCTGAAAATTTTGATATGTCTAACTACGATTTCCCTGTGGATGGAGTAGGAGCTTGGGATATGGGAACAGGTAGCTGGCTTTCTGACGGAAAGGCGGCTATGTCGTCCCACAAATATCCTCGTGAACGTCTTATCTCCTTCTTTGGTCGGGCGAATTATAGCTATAAAGATCGTTATATGGTTACTGGAAGTGTCCGTCATGAGGGATCTTCCAAATTTGGAAAGAATCATCGCTGGGGAACATTCTGGGCTGTATCAGGTGGATGGCGTATATCCAATGAAGCCTTTCTGCGTGATGTCAGTTTTCTTGATGACCTCAAAGTACGTGTCGGTTATGGTGTGACGGGAAATAACAATTTCTCTGCAGGAGCATCCACGGCCATGTACTCCTCCAATTCAATGTGGCCTTATAACGGTACATGGATTACTTCTTATGGACCGGCTCGTAATGTCAATAATGACTTGCATTGGGAAAAGAAAGCAGAGCTTAACATCGGTTTGGATTATGCGTTTCTGAATAACCGGCTTTTTGGAAAGTTCGATATATATAAAAGAAGAGTTTCCGGAATGTTATACAATATCAGTGTACCCAATCCTCCCGCCGTTTACGAGAAAACGACCATGAATTATGGTAATCTTGAGAATACCGGATGGGAGTTTGAGATTGGCGGAGTGCCTGTTAAAACGAAAGACTTTAACTGGACAACTACCATGCGTCTATCCCATTCTTCTTCCAAAATTACCTCTTTGTGGGGGAATAATACTTACCAGGATCGTGTAGGATTCCCGTCACCGGGAACGAACGGATCAGCCGGAAGAATTGAAGCAGGAACAAAGATCGGAAGCTATTATATCTGGAAATATGCCGGTATCACGGATAATGGAAGATGGCTTCTGTATGATAAGAACGACAATGTGATTCTTAGCGATAAGAAGACCTATGATGACAAGCGGTACATCGGTAATGCTATTCCTGCATTGATGGTATCATGGGATCATACCTTCACTTACAAGAACCTCTCTTTAGGTATCAACCTGCGTAGCTGGATCGATTTCGACGTGTTTAATACCATAAATATGTACTATGGACTTTCTGAAGTAGCAGGCCAGAACGTTCTTCGCAATGCGTACATTGACAACCGGCACATCAAAGAAGTAAAGCAGCTTTGCGATTACTGGCTTGAGGACGGCACTTTCTTAAAGATAGACGCCATTAGTCTGGGATATTCTCTTAACATGAAAAAGTGGCAGAAATATATAGATAAGATTGATCTTTACCTGACCGTCCGGAATGTGGCATGTTTCACGAAATATTCAGGACTTAATCCGGAAGTGAATGTCAACGGACTGGACCCTGGTTATGAATGGTTTAATAATATTTATCCTGAAACTCGTAGATATACCGTTGGTATGAAAATCCAATTCTAATATTAAAGTACCTATAAACTAATAAAATGATATGAGACGAAATATTTTAATCATTATCTCCTTCCTCACCCTTCTGGTGTCATCCGGTTGTACAAATCTGGATGAGAAGTGGTATTCCGAAGTCACTCCGGACACTTATTTCACGTCTAAGGAAACTGTTTATTCTTTCTTGGTACGCTCTTTCACACATTGGCGTTGGTTTCACGGATTCGACCGTGCCATTCTTCAAGAATGTACAACAGATGAGATGTGTGTCACACAAAAAGGAATACATTACAATGATGTCAGATATTCCCAACTGCAGCATCACGACTGGACACCTCTTCACCCCAACAACGAAGAAACCTGGCGTGGGGTAGGCATGGGAGTGGCAATGGCTTTAGCTTGTAAGGAAGACTTATCCGGTGTGGATTATGTATCACTGGGCATGACGGAAGAATTGAAAGCAGATCATCAGATGCAACTTCAGACATTGGTTGCCTATTTTTATCTGCGGGGACTTGATTTCTATGGGGGTATGCCTATTTACCGGCGCTCTACTACCGAGGAAGTTCCACGTTCCACTGCACGCGAAACCTTTAATTATGTGGAAGAACTGTTGCTTGCCGCTATTCCCAAATTAGAGAAAAAAAGAGCAGATATGCTGGAAGAAGGCTATTTACGTCAAGGAACTGCCGCCGCCCTTCTTGCTCAGTTATATTTTAATGCGGAAGTCTACATGGGAGAGAACCGTTTTGCTGAATGTGCGCAGGTCTGCCAGGATCTATTAGATGGCAAATACGGTTATTACGAATTGGAGGAAGACTGGTTCGGTCCTTTCACTTTCGACAATAATAAATCTAAGGAAGTAATGTGGTCTGTTCAGTCGCAATATGCAAAAGGCACTTTGTTTCAATGGCAGTTCGAACGCTATAATCATTATAATGCAAAGAACTATTTTGATCTAAGCGGCTATTCTTCTACTAATGGTATGCATCTTCAGCCGTCTCTTAAACCCAATGGCGATCCCTATACGGATAAGCTTGGGCGACCTTTTGCCAAGTTCAACAATAAAGATCTTCGTAAAAAATTGTACTTGTATAAAGGGAATGGGAAATACGAAGGAATGTTCCTTTATGGAAAATTACAGCGTACATCAAGAAGTGGCACAGAGGTGAAGTGTACGGGACTGTACGAATATCCGGGTGAGGTTCTTGAATTTGTCGATCAGGTGGCACAATTCAAGAAAGTGAAAGACGGAGAATATTCTTCAGTGAATGAGCTTCCCTCCAATATAAGTACCGGGGAAGAGAATTCCGGAATACGTTTGTGCAAACTACCGGTTCCCGACAATATCGACAAAACCATTGCTTTTAATCCGGATTATCCGGTTATTCGTTTTGCTGAAATCTATTATATGCTTGCTGAATGTAAATATAGAAGCGGCTATAAAAAAGAAGCAGCCAATCTTTTCAATGAAGTGCGTAAACGCAATTTCGAGAATAAAGCCGATCCTGATCCGGTGACCGAAACGAATATCGACAAGTTCCGGATTCTTGATGAGTGGATGGTCGAGTTTCTGGGTGAACAGCGTCGTCGTACCGATCTTCGTCGTTGGGGGTTGTATACAACAGGTTCTTGGTGGGATCATAAACCTACTAACGACGATCATTATGAGCTTTTTCCTATTCCGGAAAAGTCAATTTCTGTCAGCAATGTCTTGAAGCAAAATCCGGGATACGGAGGCGGCAATGAAATGACTAAAGAAGAAGCCGGTATCTATAGTGTGAAGCAAATCGATTAATCAACTATTAAAGAATAATATAATGAATAGCAAGATATTTTTTTTAGGAGCCATCATGTTGCTGCCTACATTCGCAAGTTGCCAACAAGAAAAGCCTTTTCCTGATGATGCAGTAGATAAAGTGTATGAATACCTTCCGGAGTGGCAGGCAGGTTATTTGGATATTCATCAGATTAGTACCGGAAGAGGTAATGCAGCCTATCTTATTTTTCCGGATGGGACTACCATGTTATTGGATGCAGGAGATTTAGGAGTACATTCAGGCACACAGGAAATTATGAAAGCAGTGCCTAATGATTCTAAGCGGCCTGCCGAATGGATTGCTCAATATATAAAACATTTCTCATTGCCATTAAAAAATAACGGAGCACTTGATTATGCCTTGCTCACTCACTTTGATACGGACCATATCGGACAGAATGGAAAACTGGCAATCGAAAAAGTAGGACTGGATTACAAACTTACCGGAATCACTCATGTTGGTAATCTTCTCAATATTTCCACTTTGATAGATCGTGGTTATCCTACTTATGATTATCCGACAGCAGCTAAAGTCTCTGGTGCTCATATCTCAAACTATAAATTATATGTTGCCGCTCGTGACAGGGAAGGTAAAAAGAATGAGGGATTTGTAATAGGAAGCAATAGTCAGATCAAACTCTTGAAAGATCCGGGCTCTTATCCTACATTCGAAGTACGTAATATCGTGGGTAATGGTAAAATTTGGACAGGTAGCGGAACAACAGCCAAAGAGCTTGTGCCTTCTACAGCCTCTTCAAGTGAACAGTTGAACGAAAACCGTTGCAGTTGTGGAATCCGTATCACATACGGTAATTTCGATTATTTTTCGGCAGGAGATATTCTGGGCGTAGAAAAAGCACCGGAATGGTTTGATATAGAAACGCCGGTAGCCAAATTGCTCGGTGAGACGGATGTGGTTGTTGCTAATCATCACGCTTATTCTGATGCTATGTGCGATACCTACATTTCCCAAGTGAAACCACAAGTCTATGTAATTCCCGTATGGGATTACTATCACCCTCAACCGGCAACGTTGAGCCGGATGCTGTCTCAAACTCTTTATCCTGGTGAACGGTCGGTTTTTGCTGCCGGTATGGTAGACAGTAACAGGAGCAGACTGGGTGAAGACGGCTTGAAGATAAAGCCTGCCGGACATGTTGTTACGCGTGTTTATCCGGGTGGAGAGAAGTTTCAGATCTTTGTATTAAATGATCGGAATGAAGCTTATGAGATACTATATAAAACAGGTGAGATTAAATCTAATAATTGATGAACATGAAAATTAAAGAGTCAATAGCCTGGACAGCTTTTCTGGCTGTGATGGCAATCATAATGTTTCCGTCATGCTCTGACGAACATGAAGCCGGTATATTGGAAATAACAAATAATGAGATTATTCTTCAGGCGGAAGGTGATCCGGTTCAGGTGGAGGTGAAGTCCAATACCGAGTGGCGAATTGATTTTGTAGAATCAACCTGGTTCTCTACGGATATACGTGGAGCCCAGTCATCAAGAACTTATTTCACTGTGACTTATGATGAGAATATCAGTGATTCCGAACGTTTCTGTGATATTCGTGTGTTTACGAAAGATGGTAAGACTGCGGATGTAATCAAGATAAAACAATTATCCCGTTATCCATTTATTGTTCCTGCCAGTGATAAGATGGAGCTGTTTACTAAAGGAGGTGAATATGAAATGGAAATCTCTACCAATGTGCCCGAAACGGATATCGTTATTACGCCAACGGTGAACTGGGTGCAGGAGTATAGGATAAGTGATGGAAAGCTTTATTTTAATACGGAAACAAATTCGCAATCACCCCGTACAGGAAGTATTGTGTTGAGTTATGACGATCAGTACCAGCGTAAGGTCACGGCTACCATTAATCTCTCGCAAGCATATTCTGAATATGCGAATGCGGAACTTGTCAGTTATCCAACCGTACATGGTTATGCTGTCGGTGGAATTACTAACAATGTATATGTTGAAGGAACCATCGTAGCCAATGGCACTTCGAAGAACTTCCCGAGCAATCGCTATGTCATTCAGAATGAGGCAGGAGAGACAGTTGTGTTTGAGTCCGAATCTTTAATTACGTTTGCACAATTTGCCAAAGTGTCATTGTGTCTGAAAGATGGAATGATAAGAGAAGAATCAGAGGGTAGCTTTACTTATAGACTGATTAGCGGTATCACTGCTGCCCACGTAATCAGCTCGGAACTTTCTACCTTCACAATTCCTGAAAGAACGATTGCTGAACTTACGGATAATATGGTATTTAGTCTTGTGACCCTGAAAGATGTCGAGATTGCATCTCCGGTAGGTGCATTCACTAATTTCAAGACTACTGACCCGGGAGCTGCCGATCGTAAGATTAATAAAAACTATTGGGTAGAAAAGTTCCCTGCATATTACAGATACTATCCGACCTGTATAAGAGATAAAAACGGTTCTAATACATATATGCTTACTGCGTTTGAAGCTCCTTATGCTCACGAAACACTTCCTAAAGGTTCGGGAAGCATAACAGGAATGGTGGCGAAAGTGAAACTTACAAATTTCGACATCTCTGAAAGCCGGTTATGTATTCTTCCGCTTAACAGAGAAGATATTAACATCAGTGATATAAACGAGATCACTTCTGTGCTTGTAGAATGGGATTGTAATGTACCCGATTGGAAAGAAATAGGCTCTTCTACTTTTACGGATTACCATCCTACGGGTGGCGAGGCATCGCAGGCGAATGCTCTTCTTAGCAAAGACGGAAATAAATATTTCCAGCAAACCTATGCAGACTACATTCTGGGATTCCAGGATGATTTCAGAGGAGATGTTAACCTTAACACGACCGATGGATACTATGGTCGTATGCGAGGCGGTGCTTTTAATAGTAAACCGTGGTCTACAAGTTCATATTTCTACGTAGACAAAATATCGACAGTAGGTATTTCTACATCCTTGTCTCTTCAGGTTGAAATGAATGCAAGTTGGGGAGGTGGCCCTGTTGCAGTGGTTGAATATGCTTATTCGATGAATGGTGAATGGATTAAAGTAGATAATTCAGAGTTTACCATTCTGGGACAGTTTGATAGAACGGCTGCAGGTGGACAGACGGAGAAGAACATTCCTGGTTATAAAGTCTATGACTTTAAGTTGCCGGATGCCTTATTGAACCGTGATAATATTTGCATCAGATTGCGACCGGTCAGACTCCCGGCAGGGGTATCCAGCTTCATGCCGCTTAGACTTGCTAATATCTCAATCAAATACAACAAATAATCAATAGGGAATATATATAAAATAATCGGAAGCAATAAAGGACATATCCTGATTGCTTCCGATTATCTTTTTATATGTGGATCTTGAACGATCTCTATTCAAAAAGAACGATATCTTATTTCTCCAACAATTCTTCTTTATTTTTCCAACAAATCCTTTAAGAAGTCGTCCAACTCCTTATCCAACCCTTTCAGCAATTCATCATTCACCAGTATGGTATCGTCGTCAATCAACAGCAATTCTGCTACGGTTTCTTTCTCTTCATCTACCAAAACGAAAGAATAAGGTTTCAGAATAGTCACTTTGTCGAAATCTCCGGCATCCTTCATTCTGCAAAGAATGTTGCGAAGAGAAGGTTCCACGTTTTCAAGGAAATCATCCCCTTCATAAGTAGCCCATTCTTCGATCATGATGTTTGCCAGTTCTTCATCATCATCGTTGTAAATATTAAGTTGTCCCGATGCCTGATCCGGTTGGAGATGGATATCGGTTACAACTGTTTGTTCACAGCTACATACATATTTAGCGACTGCCTTTTGGATAGCCGATTCGATAATAGATAATGATTGTTGGCTCAATTTCATGGGTTCCTTCTTTTTATAAGTTCAAAGGTATAAAAAAAATAAGATTTGATACACAATTTCCTTAAAAATCATCATTAAATCGGCTCATTTGCAATTTTAACTTGGGTAATTGAGCATTTCTCTCCTTTAGTTCAGCTAAATACAAAGTAGTAAGATAATAATTCGGCACATCATCAATGGTAGCTTGAGGGCTATCTGTGATGTTCTTTTTATCTATTTTTTTAGCTAGTTGTTGGGCCTTTTCTGCCCATTCTTCTGCTTTAGCCAAACTATCTTTCATTTCGTAGTAAACAGCAATGTTGAGAGCTGCCCGCATTTTTTTCTTTTGGTTCTTGGTACCTTCGAAAGCCTGACGCCAAAGTTCGTATGCGTCGTCCCATGAATTTTCGCGTACATAAATGGCAGCGTCACGCATAGGAACCGAACCACCAGTATAAAGATACCGTGTTCCTTTTTTCCAAATAGGGACAATATTTTTCACCGGAACCGTTCCTGCGAATGCTGCCGCTTCTTCCAGCATCTGCTTGTCGGGAATCATGCGAGTGGCGGCTTCTATGGCTGTACCTCCAAACTCCTCCCAAAAAATGCTATCATTAGGATGGAGTGTAGTCATCGGTCTGCTACGTTCGGGAAGATAAACTTTCACCGTGGGATAAACTTTCACGTCTACCGCTCCTTGAAAGCAGTTGAACTCATCCAGATAGCGGACAGTCTTTGTTGCTTTGAGTTGCAGGTTTTCCAGCGCAATAATAAAGTCCACTCCCAAGTTAGAAGCCAGTTGACGCACTTCCTCCTGGCTCAATGTACTTTCGCGGGCCAGTTTATCATTGGCGCGTAAGGCAGAATCACAGATAACCACCTCATCGAAGTAGTTCTGCTGTGCTATTTCTTCTGCCAGTGATTCAGTGGCTGTCTTAGGATCTCCATTGGCATAAGCTGTTGCACGACTTATCAATGGTGTACCTTCTTTAATTTTTTCAGTCTCTGTTATCAGTTTATTATCCGGGGCGTCGCTGGTGTTATTCACAATAGCTACTTTCCGGAGTTGCGGAGGAAAGCTCAAGTCGGCAGGTTGCAGATAATCAATGGGGATCTGTTCCAGACTCTGACAGCTACCCAGAGTCAGCAGGAATAAAACGATGAAAACCAGTGAATAAGATTTTGCCATAGTTTTGTTCTATTTAGTAATTTGAACAAAAGTACAACTTTGGAAGAATAAAAGAAAGTCTCAAACAGTTTTTAACCGTTTGAGACTTTCTTTTATAAGTTGAATATAGAGAGACTATGCCATAAAGCACATTACCCTACAATTTCCAACCTTTAATTTTTAATTATTAATTAATCAAAGGTTCTTTCCGTGGCAGTTTTTATACTTTTTCCCGCTTCCGCATGGACAAGGATCGTTACGACCTACTGTCTTCTCTGCACGAATCGGTTCACGTTTCTGCTGTTCACGAGTATCCTGACTTGCAGCAGCCTGCTGGTTCGGATCACTCAAATTTTCTTTGTTTTCGCGATACTTGCTCATATCCTGGCGTTGTTCAGGAGCAGCCTGACGCACTTCTACACGGCGTGCAGCTGATTCATCCGGAGCTTCCTGTACAGGAATTTGTCCACGCATCAAAATAGATATAGTCTGGTTATTGATCTTGTTCACCATAGCGTCAAACAAAGTCACAGATTCCAGTTTATAAATCAATAGCGGGTCTTTCTGCTCGTAGCTTGCATTCTGTACGGAATGTTTCAGTTCGTCCAGTTCGCGCAAGTTTTCTTTCCATGCTTCGTCGATTACGTGGAGCAAGATTGATTTCTCGAACGACTTCACCACTTCTTTAGATTCCGATTCGTAAGCCGCTTTCAGGTTACAAGAGATATTATACATTCGTTTACCGTCTGTAATAGGAATCAGGATGTTTTCGTACATGTGTCCCTGGTTTTCATATACCTGTTTGATAACCGGGTTAGCGATCTGTGCCAGACGTTCAGTTTTGCGTTTGAAGTTATCCATCGCAATGTTGAAAGTCTTTTCGGCCAACTTTTCTTTTTTCTCGTTACGGAATTCTTCTTCAGTGAACGGAGTTTCCATCGCCAATGTCTGAAGCAGTTCCATTTGGCAACCTTCATAATCATTGTTTTCGATAGCATTGGCACAACGGTCCCAAATCATGTTCACGATGTCCATACCGATACGTTCACCCATCAAAGCGTGGCGGCGTTTGGTGTAAACCACTGTACGCTGCTTGTTCATCACGTCGTCATATTCCAACAGACGTTTACGAATACCGAAGTTATTTTCTTCCACCTTCTTCTGGGCACGTTCGATAGAATTGGAAATCATCTTGTGTTCGATCATTTCGCCTTCCTGGAAACCAAGTTTGTCCATTACGCTGGCGATACGGTCGGAGGAGAACAGACGCATCAAATCATCTTCCAGTGACACAAAGAATACAGAAGAACCCGGGTCACCCTGACGTCCTGCACGACCACGCAACTGGCGGTCTACACGACGGGATTCGTGACGTTCCGTACCGATAATTGCCAAACCGCCCGCAGCTTTCACTTCCGGACTTAACTTGATGTCGGTACCACGACCAGCCATATTGGTAGCAATGGTTACTGTTCCGCTTAAACCGGCGGTAGCAACGATGTCCGCTTCTTTCTGGTGCAGTTTGGCGTTCAATACCTTGTGCTCAATCTTACGCATGGTAAGCATCTTGCTCAACATTTCGGAGATTTCTACCGAAGTAGTACCCACCAATACCGGACGTCCTGCTTGAACCAATTTTTCGATTTCCTCGATAACAGCTTTATACTTTTCGCGTTTCGTCTTGTAAACGCGGTCGTTCATATCCTTTCTTGCAATCGGACGGTTGGTCGGGATCACGACTACGTCCAATTTGTAGATATCCCAAAGTTCGCCTGCTTCCGTTTCAGCAGTACCGGTCATACCGGACAGTTTGTGATACATACGGAAGTAGTTCTGCAAAGTAATGGTAGCGAAGGTCTGTGTAGCAGCTTCCACTTTCACACGTTCCTTAGCTTCGATAGCCTGGTGCAATCCGTCAGAGTAACGACGACCTTCCATAATACGACCGGTCTGTTCGTCTACAATCTTCACCTGACCGTCGATTACTACGTATTCATCGTCTTTTTCGAACATCGTGTAAGCCTTCAACAGCTGATTGATGGTGTGTACACGTTCCGATTTGATGGCATAGTTAGTCAATAACTCATCCTTCTTTTCAAGCAGTTGCTCGTTGGTCAGATTCAGGTTTTCCAATTCTGAAAGTTGTCCGGCGATATCCGGAAGCACGAACAATGTCGGGTCTTCAGAGTTACCGGTAATCAGGTCTACACCCTTATCAGTCAGGTCTACGCTATTTAGTTTTTCGTCAATTACGAAGTACAGCGGATCAGTCACTTCATGCATACGCTTGTTGTTCTGTTCCATGTAGATCTCTTCCGTCTTGAGCATACCTGCCTTGATCCCCTGTTCACTAAGGAACTTAATCAACGGTTTGTTTTTCGGCAATGCTTTATGACTGCGGTATAGAGCGAGGAATCCTTCTTCCACCTCTTTCTTATCGTTGGATGCGATCAGTTTTTTTGCTTCGGAAAGATATTTGGTAGCCAGTACCTTTTGTGCTTCTACCAGACGTTCCACTAGCGGACGGAGTTGCTCGAACAACTGGTCATCGCCTTTAGGTACAGGACCGGAGATAATCAACGGAGTACGTGCGTCGTCAATCAATACCGAGTCGACCTCATCGACGATGGCATAATTGTGCTGACGTTGTACAAGGTCTTTCGGGCTGATAGCCATGTTGTCACGCAGATAGTCGAAACCGAATTCGTTGTTTGTACCGAAAGTAATATCCGCCAGATACGCCTGACGACGTGCGTCGGAGTTCGGCTGATGACGGTCGATACAATCTACGCTTAAACCGTGGAACATGTAAAGAGGACCCATCCATTCGGAGTCACGTTTGGCGAGGTAATCATTCACGGTAACTACGTGTACGCCGTTTCCGGTCAATGCGTTGAGGAATACCGGGAGTGTAGCCACCAATGTTTTACCTTCACCGGTTGCCATTTCCGCAATCTTACCTTTATGCAGAACGACACCACCAAAGAGCTGTACATCGTAGTGAACCATGTTCCACAATGTATCGTTACCACCGGCTACCCAGTGATTCTGATAGATGGCCTTGTCGCCTTCGATGCGTACGAAATCTTTTGTAGCAGCTAGTTGACGGTCGAAGTCGGTAGCCGTTACAACGATTTCTTCATTTTCTGTAAAACGTTTGGCAGTAGCCTTTACGATAGAAAAAGCAACAGGCAGTACTTCGTCCAGTGCTTTTTCATATTTTTCCAGAATTTCTTTTTCTGTCTTATCGATTTGTGCGAAGACTTCTTCGCGGTCTTCCAGTTCGAGAGTTTCAATGCTTGCCTTCAACTCTTCCACCTTCGCACGTTCAGCAGTAGCCGATTCATGGATATATTTTTTGAGTTCTTCCGTTTTGGCACGGAGGGCGTCGTTGTCTAGTTTTTCAATCTCCGGGTAAGCAGCTTTGATCTTTTCCACCCAGGGCTTGATTTCTTTCATGTCTCGTGTGGATTTGTTTCCGAAAACCGAGCTTAAAAATTCATTAAATCCCATGTTATATTATTTAGTTTATTATTTATTTCAATTTCAACGCGGATTAACGCCGATTTACGCAGATTAAAGGAAAGATTAAATTGGATTTTTTTTAATCCGCGTAAATCTGCGTTAATCTGCGTTGGGGAATCTTTATATCAAGAAACCTCCGCAAAGTTACATTAAAATGCTGATTTATTTATGTTTTGCTCCCTGTTTTTGTGAGTAAATTTTTACCGCAGGTCGGTAATAGGAGCAGAAGTACAGGCGTTGGGAGCCCGGATGCGCATAAAATGTGCCAGTGTAGGCGCAATATGGTCGATGGTTACAGGTGTCTGGATAATGGCCGGTTTCACGGAATGTCCCATGAAAATCAGCGGTGAGGGAATATAGGAATGACGTACCACCTTGTTGTCGCCGCCGTTTTCGTTGACGATAGTCCATCCGGGGAGGACATCGATTACGAGGTCACCCGAACGTTTGCGGTGGTAGCCGTTACGTATTTTGTAGATTTCCGGAGTCCATGAACCCAGCAATAGCCGGTTAGCCGAATAGGCTTCGTTCACTCCGCTGAACTGCATCAGGAATTCTGCTGACTTTTGTTGGATCTCTGCCAGATTCAGTTCTTTCTTTTCCAATAACTTATGATTCAGATAAATCTGCTGGTTATGGTGAGCTTCCACATACTTTCCTTCGCCATACGTAGCCATCAGGTACATATTCAATAGAGCCGCACAACGGTTGAGGTAAAACTCTCCGCCGGGCACTTTGTACAATCCCGAATCAGGCGATTCGCTGTCTATATATCCGGTGGAAGTGACGAAAATAAGTACATTTTGCAGTCCTACTTTCTTATCAAGAACTTCGAGCAGGTCGGCAATGCTGCGGTCAAGACGCACGTAGGTGTCTTGTATTTCCATAGCACATTCCTGTACGGATTTGTGCGCATAGTTTCCAGCATAATAAGTGAGTGCCAATAAGTCAGTAATGTCATCCATGCCGATGGAGCTTTTGTTCAATGCTTCTTCGGCAAGCGCATTCACTTCATCATTCACAAAAGGGCTGGCGATGAAGCGGCGGTATTTATTACTGCGGTCATCATCGAATTTATATTTGAAGAGCATATCCCGCCAATCTGGCAGGAAAGTGTACATGCCCCGGGGAAATATGGGTTCCCATGTCATACCGGCAATACGGAAATCGATCGCTTGACGGTCGTTATATTGGCTTGCCCACCACGGAAACTCTCCATAATAGGTGGTTCCACTCCATTTTCCGGTGTTGGGATTGAGCCAAAAAGCAGCGTTTCCGGCATGTCCGGCTGCAAAAAGTGCGGCATCGCAATCAGGTGCAATGGCATATACGAGTCCTTTGCCTTGTGTCGCTATTTTCAGCTCGTCGGCAATGGTTGAAGTCAGAAGTTTGGTGGGGGCGACAGTCTGGTCGGTGTAATACCCCATAAATGCCGTGTCGTCTGTGCTGTTGACGGGGCGAAGGGTAGAGGCATCCATCCAGCGTTGAGAAATAATTCCGTTCATGGAAGGCGTCGTACCGCTATAAATAGCCGCTATGGCAGAAGCGCGGTCTATACCGCAGAAGGTATATTCGGCATTATGGAACACTCTTCCCTCTTTCCAAAGACGTTTGAAGCCTTTCTCACCGTAGAGTGACGAAAAAGCTTCCAGATAGTCCGTACGTAATTGGTCAATCGTCAGCCCTACCACTAATTTAGGGGCGGCAGGTAGTGACTGGGCTTGTAGCCCGGTGAAAGTCAGTACGGTGATGAGGGAAGTTAGTAGTCCTTTCATTATTTCTTTTTAGATGTCACAATCAGATTGCTCGCTGAACGTATCAGCAAAACGAGTGCCAAAGGTACAACAGCAAAGTCAAATCTTTGCGGAATTACCGGAAAAAGCACTATAAAAAGTGTTAAAACCGCCAGATTCAGGGTTAAATACCAACATTTCTTCCCTTTTCGGACACAATATATAATGTATGGCAAGAAAAGAAGTTGCCCCGGATGGAATACCAGTAATAGGAAATTAGAGTTGACTGCCGGGTGTTGGGAGAAGAGTGCGAGAAATGCAAGGACGCATCCCACAATACCTGCTATACCAAAAAGGAAGAGGTCGATTCCCCATAATCCGGTTCTCCGGCGGATTCCATAGATTGTGGCGGCGGTTGTCAATATAAATAAGAGTAAGGTGCATTGAAGCGGAGTAGGCATCCAGCCGCTTTCATCCGGTTCGGGAGTGGCATCGACTACCAGCTCGTTGGCCGTTATGAGTGGACGCTGGATAGAATCGCTTTTAATTTGTGCACCGTCGAAAGCATCCATCAGGTAGAAAGGGGCAAACATCATCTGACGTTGTGTGATGGGCTGGTCGGCTTCACTTCCGATACAGAGATCAATGCCGAAACGTGCCCACGGATGTCCTTTGCAATACTGATGTACAATGTCGCGGAAAGTGAGGGAGCCATCCTGTGGTTCTGCGGGATAAATCACTTTTCCTGCAATGCTTTCTTCTATCTTGTCCCGGGGGCGGGTAGCACAATTGTCGTAAAAGAAATTATAACGGTATACCCGGTTTTCCGGACGATAGTTTTCTTGTAATAACCGGATCAGTTCAGTCTTTTCTTCATCGGTCAGATTGAGCGTTTGCTGCCATACGCTGCGTCCGAAAAATGCGTATTCAGCTGCAAAACGTTCATAATCCGTTGCTCCCAGTTGGTAGTCTGTTTCTCCGAGCGAGAAGCGGAAGATGAAGTTGGGAGTGTTGAAACTGAACAGTCCGTAGTTGAATACAACGTCAATCCCTTGTGAAGGATTTTCGTAACGGATGGCAGTGTGTCCGAATAGGGAATATATTTCCTCTCCGGGGGCACAAGTCAACAGACTCAAACGGATGGAGTCGTTGTTGTTGGCAGATGCTTGTCCGGTGGGCAGAAGCAACAGGAAGAAGGAGAGGATGATGTATGAGAAAAACCGTTTCATTAGCTGGTTCGTTTTATTTCGGTGGCAAATATAGAAAGAATAGTTGGATTCGGGAAAACGGAGCCTCTATTTTATCAGAATAAAGGCTCTATATGGCTTAAACAGAGGCGCTGTTTTCTTTAAATGGAGCCTCTGTTTGGGTGAAATAATGTTTCTGCTTGAACGGAAAATCGGTTACAAAATAGTGGAACACTTTTTGGAACGCTGTTTTTTTCTTGTAATCTGTTGCTTATTAGTTGTTTATGATGTAATAAAAAAAGACTGCCGAACGCAAAGTGGAATACATAATAAACAATAAAAGATAATTGATCTATTTAAAAATAGATAGTTCGATTTTTTTGTTTTTGGGGATTTCTAAAATGAAAAAAGAAGATAATTCCTCTTCTATGCTTCAACTTTTCTTTTTTTACTTTACCTTTGCGCCCGCTAAAGAACCAAAAGATTTGAATTTAATAATCGACATAGGAAATACAAAGGCAAAGATTGCTTTCTTCGACGGCGGAGAAATGGTGGATGTAGTAGCTGAATCCAATCAGTCGCTGGGTTGCTTGAAAGCTCTTTGTTCTCAATATCCGGTTGAACAGGGGATTGTGGCTACTGTCATTGATCTAAACGAAAAGGTTTTAGCTGATTTGGCCGCTTTGCCGTTTCCTTTGCTCTGGCTCAATCATCAGACTCCGCTTCCGGTTGTCAACCTGTACGAAACTCCCGAAACATTGGGATATGATCGTATGGCTGCCGTAGTGGGTGCTAATGAGCAGTTTCCTCATCGGGATATATTGGTGATTGATGCGGGAACTTGCATTACTTATGAGTTTATTGACTCAAAAGGTCAGTATCATGGCGGTAATATTTCTCCCGGTATGCAGATGCGTTTCAAAGCACTTCATCAGTTTACAGGACGTTTGCCTCTGGTAGACACCAACGGGCGCAAACTCCCGATGGGACGGGACACCGAAACGGCTATACGTGCCGGAGTGATGAAAGGGATGGAATACGAAATTTCAGGTTATATTGAGTCTATGAAGCATAAATATCCTGAACTTTTGGTTTTTTTAACGGGTGGAGATGATTTTTCTTTTGATAGCAGCGTAAAAAGTATCATCTTTGCAGATAGATTTTTAGTGTTGAAAGGATTAAATAGAATTTTAAACTATAATAATGGTAGGATTTAAACACACACTTTGTGCGCTTTTGCTCACGATGGTTACCGGAACGGCAATCGCTCAAAATAATACAAACTCTCCTTATACACGATATGGCTATGGCGACTTGTCCGATCAGAGTTTCGGTAACAGCAGGGCGATGGGGGGAATTGCTTTTGGACTTCGGGATGGAGCACAGATCAATCCGCTGAATCCTGCTTCGTATACAGCCATTGACTCATTGACATTCCTCTTTGAAGGAGGTGTCAGTCTGCAAAATATGAATATTAGCGGTAGCGGTGTGAAACTGAACGCTAAAAACTCCAGTTTTGACTATCTGGCTATGCAATTTCGTTTGCATCCGAGGATAGCGATGAGTATCGGATTATTGCCGTTCTCCAATGTGGGATATTCAGTGTCGGATACACAGGCTGCAACAGATCCTACTACCGGTAATACGGCTGATTATGCCAGAAGCTATACCGGAGATGGAGGTTTGCATCAATTATATGCCGGAGTGGGAGTGAAAGTGCTCAAAAACCTTTCGGTAGGTGTGAATGCTTCTTATTTCTGGGGAGATATTAATCGGACACGTGTCCTTTATTTCCCAAGTGTATCAGGTGCTTATAATTATAATCACCAGTCGGTTGCGTCAGTGTCGAGCTATAAACTTGATTTTGGAGCACAATATACATTCGATATTAATAAAAAACATTCAGTGACAATTGGAGCTATATATTCTCCGAAGTTGAAACTGGGTAATGACTATAGTGTAACGACACAAATGGTTTCAAATTCTACGGGTACAGCGGTTTCTACTACAACATTGAAACCGGATGCAACGTTTGAAGTTCCTAATACATTTGGCGCCGGATTTACATATAACTATGACAAACGCCTGACTGTTGGTCTGGATTATAGTTTGCAACAATGGTCAAAAACGAAATTTGACGTAAATACATCAGATGAAGCTGTACGTGAGGATTTTAATGAAACATATACGTATTGCGATCGTCATAAAATATCAGTGGGTGCGGAATACATTCCTAATTTGATGGGACGTTCCTATTTATCCCATATTAAATACCGTCTGGGAGCTTATTATACGACTCCGTATTATAAGATCGGCGGCAAAGAGGCTACCCGTGAATATGGCGTAACTGCCGGTTTCGGTCTGCCTGTGCCTCGTTCCCGTTCCATTCTTAGCATCAGCGGACAATTTGTCCGTATCAGTGGACAGGAATCGGCTTTTGTAAATGAAAACATCTTCCGCGTGAGCATCGGATTGACGTTCAACGAACGTTGGTTCTTCAAACGCAGAGTGGAGTAATGAGATGAATGTAAGAAAGAATAGACGACTATATAATAACAACTAAAATTTAGATACAATGAAAATTAAAACGCTTGTGGCTATGTTGTTCCTTTCGGCAGGAGCAACCACTGTGGTAGCACAGGATGCGTCTAACTGTAACTCGAACAGTAGTATCTCGCATGAAGCTGTGCGTGCTGGTAATTTTAAAGATGCGTATACTCCTTGGAAAGCTGTGTTGGAAAACTGTCCGACGCTTCGTTTCTATACCTTTACTGACGGATATAAGATTCTGAAAGGCTTGATGGGACAAATCAAGGATCGGAATAATGCAGATTATCAGAAATATTTTAATGAACTGATGAATACGCATGACTTGCGTATTAAATACACAGATGAGTTTCTAGCTAAAGGTACAAAAGTGTCTTCTGCCGACGAAGCTCTGGGTATCAAAGCAGTAGATTATATCGCTTTTGCTCCGAAGATTGATGTGAACCAGGCTTATCAATGGTTGAGTCAGTCTGTAAATGCTGTGAAAGGCGAATCGGCAGGTGCGACTATCTTCTATTTCCTGCAAATGTCTTTGGATAAACTGAAAACGGATCCGAATCATAAAGAACAGTTCATTCAGGACTATCTGGCTGCTTCTGAATATGTAGACGCTGCTATTGCTGCTGAAGCCAGCGAAGCAAAGAAGAAACCTTTGCTGGGTATCAAGGATAACTTAGTGGCTTTGTTTGTAAACAGTGGAACAGCTGATTGCGAATCACTGCAAAACATCTATGGACCGAAAGTAGAAGCTAACCAGACTGACTTGGCTTACTTGAAGAAAGTTATCGACATCATGAAAATGATGAAATGTACTGAAAGCGAAGCTTATTTGCAAGCATCTTACTATGCTTATAAGATGGAACCGACAGCAGAAGCTGCTACCGGATGTGCTTATCAGGCATTTAAGAAAGGTGATATTGACGGTGCTGTGAAATTCTTTGACGAAGCAGTGAACCTGGAAACAGACAATGTGAAGAAAGCTGAAAAAGCATACGCTGCCGCAGCAGTATTGGCTTCTGCCAAAAAGCTGTCTCAAGCAAGAGCATATTGCCAGAAAGCAATTGGTTTTAACGAAAACTACGGTGCTCCATACATCCTGATTGCTAATCTTTATGCAATGAGTCCCAACTGGAGCGACGAACCTGCTTTGAACAAATGTACTTACTTTGCAGTGATTGACAAACTGCAACGTGCAAAACAAGTGGATCCGAGCGTAGCTGAAGAAGCTAACAAATTGATCGGTAGATATTCTGGTCATACTCCGCAAGCTAAAGACCTATTTATGTTAGGTTACAAGCAAGGCGACCGCATCACTATCGGCGGTTGGATAGGAGAGACTACAACGATTAGATAAATGTATGTTGCGAAAACGAAGAAACCGTTTATTGCATAAAAGCATGAGCATAACAATCACCTTCGGGGTGATTGTTATGCTTCTTTTATTATCTTCCTGTGGCGGAAAGAAGAAAGCTATGGGTGAGGCTATCACGGAACGTGATTCCCTTCCGATGATGACAACATTGGGAGTCACCACCCTTATCTCCGATTCCGGAGTGACACGCTACAGAGTGAATACGGAAGAATGGTCGGTGTACGACCGTAAGAAACCATCCTATTGGGCCTTTGAGAAGGGCGTATATCTGGAACAGTTCGACTCTATCTTTCATATAGAAGCCAGTATCAAAGCGGATACTGCCTACTATTATGACAAAGAAAGGCTTTGGAAGCTGATAGGGAACGTAGATATACAGAACCGGAAAGGAGAGCGTTTTAATACGGAACTGCTGTACTGGAACGAAGCTACCCAAAAGGTATATTCCGACAAGTTTATACGTATTCAACAACCGGACAGAATTATTACAGGGCATGGATTCGACTCGAACCAGCAAATGACCATATATACCATCCATAATATCGAAGGTATTTTCTATGTGGATGAGGAAGCAGGTGGTCCGCCCCAACCGGAAACAAAAGCGCTGCCGGATTCAGTGCGAAAAGATTCTGTGAAATAAACTATGAATATTTATATCTCTCTAATTATCACCATGGTCTTCTCAGCCTTCTTTTCAGGAATGGAGATTGCCTTTGTGTCGGTAGACAAACTGCGTTTTGAGATGGAACGCAAGGGGGGAATTACGTCCCGCATTCTTTCCATCTTCTTCAAGAACCCGAATGAATTTATCTCTACCATGTTGGTGGGAAATAATATCGCCCTGGTCATCTATGGTATCCTGATGGCACAGATTATCGGCGACAATCTGCTGGCGGGATTCATTGATAATCATTTCCTGATGGTGTTGGCGCAGACCGTTATTTCTACCCTGATTATTCTGGTGACCGGAGAGTTTTTGCCGAAAACAATCTTCAAAATCAATCCCAATCTGGTCTTGAATGTTTTTGCCATTCCGCTTATTGTTTGTTATGTGGTTCTCTATCCCATCTCCAAATTAGCCTCCGGCTTGTCTTGTATCTTCCTTCGCCTCTTTGGAATGAAGGTTAATAAGGATGCGTCCGACAGAGCTTTTGGAAAAGTCGACCTGGACTATTTCGTACAAAGCAGCATTGATAATGCCGAAAATGAAGAAGAGCTGGACACGGAAGTGAAAATCTTCCAGAACGCCCTCGACTTCTCGAACATAAAAATCCGCGACTGCATCGTTCCCCGTACCGAAGTGGTGGCTGTCGATCTGACTACCTCGCTGGACGAGCTGAAAAGCCGCTTCATAGAATCCGGAATCTCCAAGATAATCGTGTATGACGGGAATATCGATAACGTAGTCGGCTATATCCATTCGTCGGAAATGTTCCGTGCTCCGAAAAACTGGCATGAGAATGTGAAACAAGTGCCGATTGTGCCCGAAACCATGTCCGCCCATAAACTGATGAAACTCTTCATGCAGCAAAAGAAAACGATTGCCGTAGTGGTGGATGAATTTGGCGGTACGTCCGGCATCGTGTCTCTGGAAGACCTCGTTGAAGAAATCTTTGGAGATATAGAAGACGAACACGATAACACTTCCTATATCAGCAAGCAGATCGACGAACGCGAGTATGTGTTGTCCGCCCGCCTGGAGATAGAAAAAGTCAATGAGACGTACGGACTCGATTTGCCCGAGTCGGATGATTATCTGACAGTAGGAGGGTTGATCCTGAACCAATATCAGAGCTTCCCGAAGTTGCATGAAGTGGTCCGGGTAGGACGTTATCAATTCAAGATAATTAAGGTCACAGCGACAAAAATAGAACTCGTGCGATTAAAAGTCTTGGAATAATGACGATAATCAAGAAATTTTTAGCCAATAAATAGATGCATATTAGCATTTTTTGTATCTTCGTGCGCTAAAACGACAAAAGAAAGAAATAATAATAAACATAAATCGTATTAATCAAAATGGCAACGTTACAAAACATTAGGTCGAAAGGACCTCTATTGGTGATTGTTATCGGCTTGGCGCTGTTTGCTTTCATTGCGGGTGACGCATGGAAGGTGATGCAGCCGCATCAGGCACATGACGTAGGTGAGGTGAACGGAGACGCTCTTTCCGCTCAAGAGTATCAGAATTTGGTAGAAGAATATACCGAAGTGGTGAAACTCATGCGTGGGGTGACCGCCTTGAATGACGAACAAACCAATCAGGTGCGCGATGAAGTATGGCGTTCCTACGTAAACAATAAACTGATCGAAAAAGAAGCAAAAGCACTGGGACTGACTGTTTCTGCTGCTGAAATCCAGGACATCCTGAAAGCAGGCGTTCATCCTTTGTTGAGACAAACTCCTTTCCAGAATCCGCAAACAGGAAACTTCGACAAGGATATGTTGAACAAGTTCCTCGTGGAATATGCCAAGATGAGCGAATCACAAATGCCGGCACAGTATGCTGAACAATACAATAACATGTATAAATACTGGTCTTTCATTCAGAAAACTCTGATCGAGAGCCGTCTGGCAGAAAAGTATCAGGCATTGGTGTCTAAAGCTCTTCTTTCTAATCCGGTGGAAGCACAGGACGCTTTCGATGCAAGAGTGAATCAGTACAACGTGTTGATGGCTGGTATTCCTTACTCTTCTGTAGTGGACTCTACAATCGTAGTGAAAGAATCGGAACTGAAAGACTTGTATAACAAGAAGAAAGAACAATTCAAGCAGTATCAGGAAACTCGTGACATCAAGTACATTGATGTACAAGTGACTGCAAGTGCTGAAGACAGAGCTGCTATCCAGAAAGAAGTGGACGAAGCTACTGAACAGTTGGCTACTACTACGGAAGATTATACTTCTTTCATCCGCTCGACTGGCTCAGAAGCTCCTTATGTAGACTTGTTCTATAACAAAACAGCTTTCCCGTCAGATGTAGTTGCCCGTTTGGACTCTGCTTCGGTAGGTACTATTTATGGTCCTTACTATAACGGTGCCGACAATACAATCAACTCTTTCAAAATTGTAGCTAAAGCTGCTGCTGCCGACTCTGTTGAATTCCGTCAGATTCAGGTATACGCAGAAGATGCTGTGAAGACAAAGACATTGGCTGATAGTATCTACAACGCGATCAAAGGTGGTGCTAACTTTGCTGATCTGGCAAAGAAATATGGTCAGACTGGTGATGCAAACTGGCTAACTTCTGCACAGTACGAAGGTGCACAGATAGACGGTGATAACCTGAAATTCATCTCTGCTATCAATAATGCAGGTGTAAACGAACTGGTGAACTTGCCGATGGGACAAGCAAACGTAATTCTTCAGGTGACTAACAAGAAATCTGTAAAAGACAAATATAAAGTAGCTGTTATCAAGCGTGAAGTAGAGTTCAGCAAAGAAACTTACAACCGTGCTTATAATGATTTCAGCCAGTTTATCGCAGCTAATCCGAGTGTAGAAAAGATGGTAGCTAACGCTGAAGAAGCCGGTTACAGATTGCTCGACAGAATGGATTTGAGCAGCTCTGAACACAATATCGGTGGTGTAAGAGGTACAAAAGAAGCGTTGAGATGGGCGTTTGATAAAGCAAAACCGGGTGATGTTTCCGGCTTGTACGAATGTGGCGAAAGCGATCACATGATGGTAGTAGGTCTGGTAGGCATTAAGCCGGAAGGATATCGTCCGTTGAAAGCAGTACAGGATCAGTTGAGAGCTGAAATCGTAAAAGATAAGAAAGCTGAAAAGATTATGGCTGATATGAAAGCTGCCAATGCAACTTCATTCAACCAGTACAAAGAGATGACTAATGCAGTCAGCGACTCTTTGAAGATGGTTACTTTTGCAGCTCCTGCATACGTATCAGCATTGCGCAGCAGCGAACCGCTGGTAGGTGCTTATGCTTCTGCAGCTGAAGTAAATCAGTTGAGCACTCCTATCAAAGGTAATGCCGGAGTATTTGTATTGCAGGTATACGGCAAGGACAAACTGAACGAAACATTCGACGCAAAAGCAGAAGAAGCTACGCTGACTAACATGCACGCACGTTTTGCCAGCCGTCTGATGAATGATTTGTATCTGAAAGCAAACGTAAAAGATACACGCTTCTTGTTCTTCTAAACAAGTAGCAAGTAATAGATATTAGGCACGGATTACACGGATTTACGCGGTTTAAACTTTTGAGGGAACCGCGAACCCCGTGTAATCCGTGCCTTTTTTGTGCTCGTTTTTTTTGTTTATGGCCTTTGTTATCTGATTAAATTTCCATATCTTGCCAATCTTTATCAATTGGCTTTGCGAAATACTTCATTAACTAATACGAATCTATATTATGACTAAACAACTAGCCCAGTATTCAGTTCCCGCTGAAAATTCACGTGTTATCCGTGTTTTCCTTTCGTCAACGTTCAGAGACATGGAGATGGAACGTTCTGCATTAGTCAAACTCTTTAAGGGTTTGCAAGTGAAGGCTGCCAGTCGTGGTGCCACCATTTCATTGGTTGATTTGCGTTGGGGAATCACAGAAGAAGATGCGAAAAGCGGCAAGGTTGTTGAAATATGTCTGAAAGAGATCGTTAACTCCCGGCCTTTCTTCATTGGTATGGTAGGCGACCGCTATGGATGGTGTCCCAGTTATGAAGATTTATCTCAAACTCTGAATGACAGCTTGGAATATCGTTGGATAGAAGATGACTTGAATCACCATTTGAGTGTGACGGAAATTGAAATGCAGTTTGGTGTACTGCGCAATCCCAATCCGTTACATGCCTATTTTTATATAAAACAGTCGGCAGATGATGAACTGTCTTGCCCTGAAGAGGAGTCTCTTAAATTGAAACGTCTGAAAGAGAGTATTTTGCAACAGGATCGTTATCCTGTGCAGGAGTATGATTCGCCCGAGCAATTGTGTGACCTTGTGGAAGCTGCTTTCACGGAATTGCTTGAACGGGAGTTTCCGGATGTACTGACCGTTGAAGATAATCAAGCATTGCAAGAACAACTGACGCGCAATGAACTTTTATTCAATTATCACCCAATACCTGAAGCAGAACAGGCGTTTGCTGATTTTTTGGCGGTGGATGAACAGCGGTGCCTGGTGGTAACGGGCGGTTGCGGTCTTGGCAAGAGCGCTTTGTTGGCTCATTGGAGCGATTTGGTGAACAATGATATGCCGATGATTCCTATCTATCATCGCTTGGATAGTACTACATTGTCTTCTTATCCGGAAACGTTGGCGAGAATGTTAGCTTCCAAATGCCAGAACGCACTCAAGCATCAATCTTTGGGTGAAGAAAATTTGTTCGCGGCGGAAGTTTCAAAAGAACTGGACTCGACCCAAAGCACTGCCAAATCCATCATGGACGCCGTGAAAAACTCGGTTTTGATGGGAGATGCTGGCTTGAACACTTTTTCAGGGAATACACTTCGAAACCTCAAGGAGATTGAAGAAGATTTGAATTCTATCCAAAAGTTCAGTCAGTTGTGGAGTGCGTTGGGTGCATCAAGATATCCTATCATTTTGCTGATTGATGACATCAGTTATCTGAATCCGACTGAAGCATCCCTGTTTTCTTTATTTGCATCTATTCCCCCGAATGTGAAAGTCGTGTTGAGCTTTTCGGCGTCATCCACTGCTTACCTGCCCTTTGTTCAGAATGGCTACGCTCATTTCCAGTTGAATGGCTTTTCACAGGCGGATGCCAAGTCGTTCTCAAAGCAATATTTGTCTACTTACTCCAAGGCTTTGTCTGCACAGCAGGAAGATATTCTTGCTTCGTGGGTGCTGGCTGAACAACCGCGCTGTTTAAGTGTATTGCTCAACGAGCTGGTTTCGTTCGGTCAGTACGATGCTCTCAATGAATATATGCGTGGATATTGCCGGCTCAATGAGGTTGGGCAATTCTATGACAGTGTGCTACGGCGTTTGTCGGCTGATTATGGTTCCGAAGAGATTGGAAGAACGCTTCTGATGCTTTCACTTACTTTAGAAGGATTTACCGAAGATGAAGTGAAGAGCATGGCAGACATTAATCAGATACTTTGGTCGCAGTTGAGAGTGGAAATGAGCAGCTGGCTCACCAACAAAGGAGGACGATATTGCATTGGTGATACACAAATGGTAGAGGCGATCGAACGCTATTTCGCTCAAGATGACGAATGTATAGATGATAGTCGCCATGAAATTATTTCCGCTCTGCTGGATGAGGAAGAAATCCTTTCCCATCCGTTGACTTTTGCCGATTATAACTATCGCATGAAACAGTTCTGCTACCATGATTCGTATCGCTATAAAGTGGAGATTACCTATCAATGCTATAAGATGCAAGAATGGGATATATTGAAGGATTGGATTTGTGATGTGGAGATTTTCGAGATTCTGTATCGCACGAATCGTTTTCTGTTGGAAGATAGCTGGAAGGCGATCATGAACGACAATCCTGAAGTTACGCCTGAAGTCTATGCCGAATTGGACTTTGATGAGATCGATTCTTTTTTAATTCCTGTCATTGCTAATGATATGGCTACTTTCTTGAGCAGTTCTTTCCATCTGACGAAGGCGGCAGCTGCTGTGAGTGAGAAGAGTATGGAAGGTGCTGCCATGCCACTCATTGCCAAGTCGGTATTGAAGATGAATGAGGGATGCCGGTATGCCCGTAATGAAGAGTACGAAACGGCATGCGACTGTTTCCTGAAAGCATTGGTGATGCAGGAAAACATTGTGCCGACTCCGGAACTGGAGATTGCCAATACCTGCCGAAATCTAGCTCTGGCATATTACTACAATGAGCAATACAATGAAGCGGCGATCTATTTGAATAGGGCGCTTGATTATCATGCGGCTTCTGCTGACGAGAAGAGTCAGGCAGAAGTCATTGAACTTTCCGAATATCTGGCTTATTGTGATTACTATAAGGATGAGGAAGAGAGTGCTGCCGAGAAATTCCGGAAAGTAGCTGAAATGCACGAGTCATTGAATGGCAGACTGTCCGGTGGAGTGGCTAAATGTTTGCGTATGCAGGGTAAATGTCTTTATTATATCAAACGATACGATGAAGCATGGATGCTGATGAATCAGGCGTTGGACATTGCTATACAGATAGATAGCAAAAAACAGATCGTCGCTTGTCATAAACAGTTGTATTATCTGTGCAGGGAATTCAAACGGATGATGAATGAACGTGGCGATGAGCAGGCGTCTACTTTATTCTTCCGTGAGTCTCTTCTGCATGAAATGTATTTCAGCGAAAAACCGCGTCTGGCGGAACTGACTGTCCGATATGAGGCATTGAGATGTGATATTATGCAGCAGTATTACATGAATAAAGACTATGATAACGTGATTCGTATTGCGACGTCTTTGGATATTCACGATGATGCTGACCCTAATGCTTCCTGTCTGGTATATTATTACAAAGCACAGGCTTATGTGAAGTTGGAGAATTATCCAATGGCGAAAGAGGCTTTCTTCAGAGAACTTGAACTGCGAAAGAAGTATTTGGGATGGGAGGAAGAAGATACGATTCTGGCTTGTCAGAACTTAGGGGTTTTGCACAGCTTTTGTAATGAACGGGAAGAGGCGCTGGCTTGTTTCCGTGAGGCGTACGGTTATGAAGTGAAAAAGAATGGCGAGGATTCTGAAATGGCGCAAAAGCTACTTCAATATATCAGCGTGGTTGAATCATAACGGAGGCATACTTCCCTTTTTTGTTAACTTTTACATTCCTGCTATACGGAAATCGACTTTATTTCCTTACATTTGCAGATATAAACTATCAACAGAAAGAAGAATGTCTAAATATCCCCTTTTAGGAATGACTCTTGTAGAGCTTCAATCATTGACAAAAAGACTGGGTATGCCCGGCTTTGCTGCCAAACAGATTGCATCCTGGCTTTACGAAAAGAAGGTAGCCTCGATTGATGATATGACTAATTTGTCATTGAAACACCGGGAGTTGCTCAAGCAGAACTATGAGGTGGGAGCGGAAGCTCCGGTAGATGAAATGCGCTCTGTAGATGGTACGGTGAAGTATCTTTATAAAGTGGGTGAGAACCATTTTGTAGAGTCGGTTTATATACCGGATGATGACCGGGCAACGTTGTGCGTGTCGTCACAAGTGGGCTGCAAGATGAACTGTAAGTTCTGTATGACCGGCAAACAGGGGTATACCGCTAACCTGACCGCCAGCCAGATCATGAACCAGATTCATTCGCTGCCGGAACGGGATAAACTGACTAATGTCGTAATGATGGGAATGGGCGAGCCGCTCGATAACCTGGATGAGGTATTGAAGGCATTGGAACTACTGACCGCTACCTACGGTTACGCATGGAGTCCGAAGCGTATCACGCTTTCTACAGTCGGGCTACGGAAAGGATTGCAGCGTTTTATCGAAGAAAATGACTGCCACCTTGCCATCAGCCTTCACTCTCCGCTGACCGTTCAGCGTGCTGAATTAATGCCGGCGGAAAAGGCGTTTTCAATCACCGAAATGGTGGAACTGTTAAAAAACTATGATTTTAGTAAACAACGTCGACTTTCGTTTGAATATATTGTTTTTAAAGGGCTCAATGATTCGCAGGTCTATGCCAAAGAGTTGCTGAAACTTCTTCGCGGGCTGGATTGCAGGGTGAATCTGATTCGTTTTCATGCCATACCGGGGGTAGACCTCGAGGGGGCGGACATGGATACGATGACCCGTTTTCGTGATTATCTGACGTCACACGGACTTTTCACCACTATCCGTTCATCCAGGGGCGAAGATATTTTTGCCGCTTGCGGTATGCTGTCGACAGCGAAACAGGAGAAAAATAATGAAAGTTAATATATAAAACCGAACATCATGAAAAAGTACTCTTTTATTTTATGCATCGCTTTGGTAGCCTTTGTCGTTGCATCTTGCGGTCTGAAAGGAAATCACACCTCTAGTGGTCGTGCTTACGAGCTTTTGGTTGTAGTAGATCACGGTGTTTGGGATCGTGCTGCCGGAAGGGCTTTACATGATGCGCTCGATGCTGATATGCCCGGTTTGCCGCAGTCGGAACCTTCTTTCCGGATTATGTATACTTCACCGAAAGATTATGATTCTACGCTGAAGTTGATACGTAACATTATTATTGTAGATATACAGGATATATATACGAAAGCCTCGTTCAAATATGCGAAGGACGTGTATGCCAATCCGCAGATGATATTGACTATCCAGGCTCCGAACGAAGAAGAATTCGAGAAGTTTGTGGAAGAGAACAAAAAGACGATTGTCGACTTCTTTACCCGTGCGGAAATGAACCGTCAGATTACGTTCCTGGAAGGGAAGCATAGTAACTTCATTTCGCAGAAAGTGGACAGTTTGTTCGGATGCGACATCTGGGTGGATGCCGAACTGGCTAATTCAAAGACCGGGGATGATTTCTTTTGGGCTTCTACCAACACAGGTAGTGCCGACCGTAACTTTGTGATGTACTCTTATCCGTACACTGACAAGGATACGTTTACCAAAGAATATTTTGTGCACAAACGTGACTCCGTGATGAAAGCCAATATCCCCGGATTCAAGGAAGGCGTTTATATGTCAACCGATAGTTTGCTGACCGATGTCCGTCCGATCAATGTACAGAACAGCTACACAATGGAAGCACGTGGCCTGTGGCGTATGAAGGGCGACTTTATGGGTGGCCCGTATGTATCTCATACTCGTCTGGACGAGAAAAACCAACGAATTATAACAGCAGAAATATTTGTTTATTCACCTGATAAAATGAAACGCAACCTGGTACGCCAGATGGAAGCATCTCTGTATACACTGAAACTTCCGAATGAAGTTCAGCAGAATCAGATTCCATTGGGAGAAGCATCTAAGGAAGCGGAACAAACTAATAAATAAAAACATGGAAGATAACAAGATAAGGATAGGTATCACCCAAGGAGATATTAACGGGGTGGGCTATGAGGTGATTCTTAAGACATTTTCCGACCCTACGATGTTGGAACTATGTACTCCGATCATTTATGGCTCACCGAAAGTAGCGGCTTATCATCGCAAAGCACTGGATATACAGACCAATTTCAGTATTGTCAACTCTGCTACCGAAGCGGGGTACAACCGTTTGAGCGTGGTGAACTGTACGGATGATGAGGTGAAAGTGGAATTTTCCAAACCCGATCCCGAAGCCGGTAAAGCTGCGCTGGGGGCTTTGGAACGTGCCATCGAAGAATATCGCGAAGGGTTGATAGACGTTATCGTAACAGCTCCGATCAACAAACATACGATTCAGTCGGAAGAGTTCTCCTTCCCCGGACATACGGAATATATCGAAGAACGTCTGGGTAATGGTGATAAGTCATTGATGATTTTGATGAAGAATGACTTCCGGGTGGCTTTGGTGACGACACATATCCCTGTCAGAGAGATCGCGACTACGATTACCAAAGAACTGATTCAGGAGAAACTGATGATATTCCATCGTTGTCTGAAACAGGATTTCGGTATCGGCGCTCCGCGTATTGCGGTGCTCTCTCTCAATCCTCATGCCGGAGACGGTGGTTTGTTGGGAATGGAAGAGCAGGAAGTGATTATCCCTGCCATGAAAGAAATGGAAGAGAAAGGAATCCTTTGCTACGGTCCTTATGCGGCCGACGGCTTTATGGGTTCGGGCAATTATACTCATTTTGACGGTATCCTGGCGATGTATCACGATCAGGGGCTGGCTCCGTTCAAGGCCTTGGCTATGGAAGACGGGGTGAACTATACGGCAGGCCTGCCGGTAGTACGTACTTCTCCGGCTCATGGAACGGCATACGATATTGCAGGCAAGGGAGTGGCTTGTGAAGATTCTTTCCGTCAGGCAATCTATGTTGCCATCGATGTGTTCCGTAATCGTCAGCGGGAAAAAGTGGCTCGTGCCAATCCGTTGCGTAAACAGTATTACGAGAAACGTGACGATAGTGATAAACTGAAGCTGGATACAGTAGACGAAGATTAAAAACGAGTGATGACGAGAGCAGAGATACAACAAGTGAAACAGCGTTTCGGTATTATTGGAAATACCGAAGCATTGTCGCGCGCCATAGATGTTGCCATTCAGGTAGCTCCTACCGATTTGTCTGTGCTGATTACCGGAGAAAGTGGAGTCGGAAAAGAAAGTTTTCCGCAGATTATTCATCAATATAGCCGGAGGAAGCATGGACAGTATATTGCTGTCAACTGTGGTGCTATTCCGGAGGGCACGATTGATTCCGAACTGTTCGGGCATGAGAAGGGTGCGTTTACCGGTGCGATTGGCGAACGGAAAGGGTACTTTGGCGAAGCCGACGGTGGTACTATTTTCCTTGATGAAGTAGGGGAGTTGCCGATGCCTACCCAGGCGCGTTTGCTCCGTGTGTTGGAGAGTGGCGAGTTTATAAAAGTAGGTTCGTCCAAAGTGCAAAAGACGGATGTTCGTATTGTGGCAGCTACCAATGTCAATCTGACACAAGCGATTGCAGAAGGACGTTTCCGTGAAGATTTATATTACCGGTTGAATACGGTGCCTATCCAAATACCGCCTTTGCGTGAACGTGGTGACGATGTACTTTTGTTGTTCCGTAAGTTTTCCGCAGACTTTGCAGAGAAATACCGGATGCCTGCTATCCAGTTGACGGAGGATGCGAAGAAAGAGTTATTGGCTTACCCGTGGCCCGGCAACGTTCGTCAGTTGAAGAACATCACCGAGCAAATATCTATCATTGAAACCAACAGGGAGATCTCTGCTGCTATCTTGCAGAATTATCTTCCTGCACAAAATACGCAACGTCTTCCCGCGCTGATGGGAACGCGTGAGAGTAAAGGCTTTGAGAGCGAACGGGAGATTCTTTATTCTGTTCTGTTCGATATGCGCCAGGAAGTGGCGGAGCTGAAGAAGATGGTGCACAACCTGATGGCGGAACGTGCCGGACAGGTGGGGCAGGTAGGACAAGTGGGAACGGTGGTTACTACTCCGGTAGTGACGACACACCAGCCTTCGGTACCTGCGATCATTCATACCATGCAGCCTGCGGTTTGCAAGGATGATGACGACATACAAGACACGGAAGAATATGTAGAAGAACCTCCTTTGTCACTGGACGAAGTGGAAAAAGAAATGATACGCAAAGCACTTGAAAGGCATCACGGAAAGCGGAAGAGTGCGGCCAAGGACTTGAATATTTCCGAGCGTACACTTTATAGAAAAATAAAAGAATATGAATTGGATTAAGAAAATAATACGCCCTTTGCTACTGTTCGGCTTGCCGTTGGTAGTCATTGCGTGCACTGTTTCCTATAAGTTTAACGGATCGTCTATCAATTATGATAAGGTAAAGACCATTTCGATAGCCGACTTCCCGATCAAGTCGGAGTATGTATATGCTCCGTTGGCAACCAAATTCAATGAGGACCTGAAAGATATCTTCATCCGGCAGACCCGTCTGCAACTGCTCAAGCCGAGTCAAAATGCCGACTTGCAGATTGACGGAGAAATCACAGGGTACAATCAGTACAACCAGGCAGTATCTGCCGACGGTTATTCTTCGGAGACGAAGTTGACTATCACCGTCAATGTGCGTTTTGTCAACAACACCAATCATGCCGAAGACTTTGAACAACAGTTTTCTGCGTTCCGTACCTACGACTCTACCCAGTTGTTGACTGCCGTACAGGACGGATTGATTGCTGAAATGTCTAAAGAGATCACCGACCAAATTTTTAATGCAACTGTAGCAAACTGGTAATATAAATGACTTCTGTTAACTTTCAACAATGGATTCAGCATCCCGAGACGCTGAATAGGGATACTTTGTACGAACTGCGCAATCTTCTTGCGAGGTATCCGTATTTTCAGTCACTTCGTCTGCTGTATCTGAAGAATCTGTATATTCTCCATGATATTAGTTTCGGTGGAGAACTGCGGAAAGCAGTTCTTTACATTGCAGACAGACGGCAGTTGTTCCGGTTGATTGAAGGTGACCGCTATGATGTGCAGGCACGGAAAAAGGGAGTACCTCTCACGGAGGTGCTGAAAGACGAACCGTCCGTAGACCGCACATTAGCATTGATCGACGCTTTCTTGTCCACAGTACCCGAAGAGGTGACTGCCCGGACCAGTTTCGACTATTCGATGGATTACACCTCTTTCCTTTTGGAGGAGACTCCGGCCACGGAACAGCCGGCTGAAGAAACGCCCAAACTCAAAGGCTTCGAACTGATTGACGACTTTATAGAAAAGAGCGAGAGCGACTCTCCCCTCTGCATGAAACCTTTAAGAGAAGAAATGCCATCTTCGCCAACCTCTTCGGACGAACTTACCGAAGAAGAAACGATGAAGGAAGAAGAGGAAGATGACAGCTGTTTTACGGAAACTTTGGCAAAAATCTATGTTAAACAGCAACGATATTCAAAAGCTCTTGAAATAATTAAAAAATTAAGCTTGAAATATCCAAAAAAAAATGCTTACTTTGCAGACCAAATCAGATTTTTGGAGAAATTGATTATTAACGCTAATTCAAAATAACTAAAAATGTACTTATTATTCGTTATCTTAATGGTTATTGCAGCCTTGTTGATGTGTTTCATCGTGCTGATTCAGAACTCAAAAGGAGGCGGACTTGCTTCTGGTTTCTCTTCATCTAACGCCATCATGGGCGTACGCAAGACTACAGATTTTCTGGAAAAAGCAACATGGGGCTTAGCTATCTTCATGGTGGTAATGAGCATTGCTACTGCTTATGTAGTTCCTCGCTCTGCTGTTGCTAAAGACGCAGTGTTGGAACAGGCACAGAAAGAACAACAGACTAACCCGTATAACTTACCCGCAGGTACGGCTGCGCCGCAAACTGAAGCTCCTGCTACCAATGCACCTGCTACAGAAACTCCGGCACCGGCTACTGAAACTCCTGCTCCTGCAGCAGAGTAATTCACTCCGTTGTCAGGTAAGACTTTGGGGTAAAACCATTAATGGGAAGGTGCAGACGGATGCTGCATTTCTTTGATATTTAAGTGCGGATTACGCAGATTACACGGATTTTCAATCTTCCGCGTGGTCAGTGTAATCCGCACTTAACTTTTTCTTGTAAAAACAATCTCTTTTTGATAGAAACAAACGAGATTTAACTACCTTTGTTGGTCGTATGAAGATTATTAACTACTATTTTTAAATATAACAATGACAGAACATTTGAAACAGAAATTGAATGACTCCGCCGTACTCCGATGGAGTGTTCTAGCATTGGTCGCATTTACTATGCTATGCGGCTATTTCCTCACCGACGTAATGTCTCCTCTAAAACCCATGCTTGAGAAAGAACTACTATGGGACAGTCTTGATTATGGTTTCTTCACAAGTGCTTACGGGTGGTTTAATGTATTCCTATTGATGCTGATTTTCGGTGGTATCATTTTGGATAAGATGGGAGTTCGTTTTACCGGAATGGGAGCTTGCTTATTGATGGTGTTTGGTTGTGGATTGAAATACTATGCGATTTCTACTACTTTTCCGGAAGGTGCCATGCTCTTCGGATTCAAAACACAGGTAACCCTGGCTGCATTGGGGTATGCTATCTTCGGTGTAGGTGTGGAAATTGCCGGTATCACAGTTTCCAAAATTATCGTGAAATGGTTCAAGGGTAAGGAAATGGCATTGGCTATGGGACTTGAAATGGCTACGGCACGTATCGGAACAACTCTGGCAATGGTGCTCACGGTTCCTTTGGCCGACTTTTTCGGATCTACGGATGAGAGTGGCACATTTCATACCAATATTCCTGCTCCGATTTTGTTTTGTCTGATTATGTTGTGCGTGGGTACGATTGCTTTCTTCCTTTATACTTTCTATGATAAGAAGTTGGATGCTTCTTTGGATGCAGAAGGATTGGAGCCGGAAGAGCCGTTCCGTATGAAAGATATTGTGTATATCATTACCAATAAAGGATTCTGGCTGATTGCATTACTATGTGTATTGTTCTACTCGGCTGTATTCCCCTTTATCAAGTATGCTGCCGACTTGATGGTGCAGAAGTATAACGTAGATCCGAAGTTGGCGGGAACGATTCCCGGATTGTTGCCGATTGGTGCGATTATCCTGACTCCGTTGTTCGGCTCGCTTTATGACCGTATCGGTAAGGGAGCCACATTGATGATAATCGGATCAGTGATGCTTATTTTTGTGCATACGATGTTTGCTCTGCCTATACTGAATATATGGTGGTTTGCTACTATCATCATGATTATATTGGGATTTGCCTTCTCGTTGGTGCCTTCAGCTATGTGGCCGTCTGTTCCGAAGATTATTCCGGAAAAACAGTTGGGTACCGCATATGCATTGATTTTCTGGGTACAGAACTGGGGATTGATGGGTGTTCCTTTGTTGATCGGATGGGTGTTGAATACTTATTGCAAAGGTCCGGTAGTAGACGGTGCACAGACTTATGATTACACGTTGCCGATGGCTATTTTTGCTCTCTTTGGTGTGCTTGCTCTGATTGTGGCTTTGATGTTGAAGGCAGAGAACAAGAAGAAGGGATACGGTTTGGAAGAGGCGAATATCCAAAAGTAACTAGGAAATTCAATACCTAAAGTAACAAAGGAATTTTGTATCAAGGTGTAAACAGAAGAGTATCAGTATGAATACTCTGAAATAAAAAATAAGAAGTATGGCTGCCAAAGAGAAAATCAACCTGTTAGAGGTCATTCCCTGTCGCAGTGAACATATTACAGCAGAAAGGGAAGGGGAGACAATTGTGCTCTCCTTTCCCCGTTTTAAATATCCGTGGATGCAACGCTTCCTTGTGCCAAAAGGAATGTCGAAAGAACTTCATGTGAAATTGGAAGAACACGGTACAGCTGTATGGGAACTGATAGATGGAAAACGCAATGTTCGTGAGATTATAGAAAAACTCGCAGACCACTTTCAAAATGAAGAGGGCTACGAGTTGCGTGTATCGGCTTATCTTTCTCAAATGCAGAAAGATGGATTTATAAAACTGGTGATACCAGTCGTATAAATAGGAACTTATTATTATTTATTTGATAAATACAGCCCAAAGTATGACGGCAATTGCTATCAGGACTCCCATGATAATAAGCGTTCCCCAAACAAAATAATTGCTGTCTTTCTCTTTCTTTTTCTCCGAGTCGTGGATGATACGTTCCATTTCTTCGGGGGTGGTGTTGGGTAGTGGATAAGGTTCGTTTGCACGGTTTAGATGCTTCAACTTATCGTTAGCACGTTCACGACGTAGGCGGGAAGCTTCCCGTCCCTCTTTTATTCGGCGTATCATGTCGAATGCATGTCCTTCACCAACCATATTCTTTGTTTTTTAGAAGTTCACTTCCTTCGTTTTTCTATTTCCCTTCTTCTCTGTCCACTTTGAGCAATCCTCCCGTATTCGGATCAAAATAAACTTTGATGGTAGAATTCTTATTGAACAAAACCGGAGCCAGATATTCTATCACACCGAATTGGGTAATAGGAAGCTCACCTTCGTAAAGTTTCTTTTTACCGTCAGTCAGTGTAACCATAGCTTGTCCGGGTACGTTGTAGGCGATTCCATCCAAATCTTTCTTCTTCTTATCGTCTTCCTGTGGTATCTTGACCGATTTCAGGTCTTTCAGACTGATATAAAACGGAGTTCCTGCCAAATCATTGTTGGCAACTACACCTAACTTCTTCGAAAAGCGGAAAGCAACTTCATTGTTGAATTCCTTGTCAGGGGTAAGGCGGACAGTGAATGTTCTTTCTTCTTTGTTGCAGGTGCCGGAGAACATTTGCGTCATGGCTTCTTCCTGTGCATTCAGATTGTCGAGCATAATTTTAAGCTGTGCTCCGTCTGAAGGCATATTATCAGCCTGTCCGCGCAATAAGGCATTTTTGCTTTCGCGGATATTATAGATTTCTTTAGCCACCAGCTCGGCCATCTTGGCGGTGGAACTAGCCATCAGAATCTCTTCGGTCAGGAATTCGCGAGGATTCGCTTTCTTTTGGAGGACTGCGGGGGCGGGAGCAGCTTTTTTGCCTACACTGCTATTGCTGTAAGGAACATTGATCGTTTTCACAATGCCATCCTCTGTCAGTTCCATGAGCGGTGCTACTGTCTTATCCTTCAATTTTACGAAATACGTAGTTTCGCTGTTGGGCACACCTACGGATTTCACTTTTACGCTAGCTAGTTCCCAGTACTCTTCAGGGTCGGCGGAGACGTTGGTCAGTCGCAGGTAACGATCAGCATATTTGCTGAATTCTCCCGGAGTATAGTTGACTTTGTTGGCTTTTATTTCAAGTTCTATTTGGGTTTTGGGAAGACTGTAAACCACTCCATAGTCTTTTCCTCGGGTAACCCCTGTCAGTACTTCGGTTTGTGCATAGGCGGACGTTGTCATTAGTAGTCCTGCTGCTATAATCAACTTTTTCATATTCGGTTCTTTTTTAACTGGTTTTGAAAACAAAGTTAATGAAGTTATTGAAAAAACTGTAAGTTCTTAACTTTTATTCGCTTACAAGTCGCCATGCTGTCGGCAGACAGGTGATAATATCGCTTGCGATCATTCCGATCATTCCTTGCTTCTTTTGAGCGACATCGCCCGCCAATCCGTGAATGTAAGTGCCGATTTTAGCGGCTTCTTCGGTGGGATAACCTTGGGCAAGCAGCGCCAGGATTACTCCGGTCAGTACGTCACCGCTACCTCCGGTTGCCATTCCCGGATTTCCGGTTGGGTTGAAGAAACATTTACCTTCGGGGGTGATGATGGCGGAGTAGGCTCCTTTTAAAATAATGTGAACATGGGCGGCACGGGCCAGTTCGCAAGCCTTCATCAGACGTTCGTAAGAGTCCTGGCATTTGCCGGTCAGACGTTCCAGTTCTTTCGGATGCGGGGTGAGGATGGAACCCTTCGGCAGGTGGGTAAGGGCATGGCGGTGGTTGGCGAGGATATTAAGTGCGTCGGCATCCACCACAACAGGAGTATGGCAATGTTCCAGTTGCTCCAATAAAGCAGCTTCCGTTTCCTCGTTTCGTCCCAGCCCTGGGCCGATGCCGACTGCTTGATAGTCGTCCGTGTCGGTAGGTACGGCAAAACAGGTTTCGTTGATGTCGGTTTCTACGATTGCTTCGGGTATGGAGGTCTGCAAGATGTCGTTGTTGCACATTGGCGCATGGACAGTCAGCAACCCTACTCCCGAACGGAGGCAGGCGCGGGCAGCGAGAACAGAGGCTCCTGCCATTCCTTTTGAACCGGCAATCAATAGTGCATGGCCGAAGTTCCCCTTGTGGGCAAACTGTTTGCGTGGCTTGATGAGTGAACGGATTTGCTCTATTTCCAACATTTCGTAGTTCGTTTCCATCTCTTCAATACCGTCTTCGCTTAATTGGATGTCCAGCACTTCCCATTCTCCGACAAATTCCGTGTTCTCTGCGAAAAGAAAGGCGAGCTTCGGCAGTTGCAGACTGAAAGTTACGTCGGCACGGATAATATTAGCTTTTACGTTGAATGTGTTTTCTTCTCCCATCAGTCCGGAAGGAATGTCGATGGCTACTACCATAGCAGGGGAGGAATTGATGTATTTCACTACGGCAGCGAATCCGCCGCTTAACGGTTTGTTCAGGCCTGAACCGAATAATCCGTCGATTACCAGATGGTCGGGCGTCAGGACGGGAGGTACGAATTGGGTACTGATTTCGTGGAATTTTACTTCTTCCATCATTTCTACCAGTTCTTTATTGGTTTGGCAGTCGGGTGAAAGTTCTCCTTTCGTGTTGAAGAGAAATACCTCGATTTTATATCCTTTTTCAGCCATCATGCGGGCTACGGCGAGAGCGTCTCCGCCATTATTCCCCGGTCCGGCAAAGATAGTGACCGGCGTTTCCGTATTCCATCTGTCTGTGATGGCTTTTGTTAATACGGTTGCTGCACGTTCCATCAGATCGATTGATGCAATAGGTTCGTTCTCAATGGTATAAGCGTCCAATTTCTTGATACTGCTGCTTGGAAATATTTTCATTGCGATGTTCTTTTAGTTTTCGGATTACAAATGTACATGATTCTTCTGACTTTTCCCGTTTGTTGTGGGAAGAAAACCATAATTGCAACTTTTAATTCATCATTAGTTCTATCTTTGGGTCAGAGAAATATCTGCTTTTGAACTATTAAGTGTTAGAATAACTCCGCCAAAAAATAATTCAATGCAGCACCATTATGAACTTACTTTTATTTCTCCTGAAAAAGATTTGGTTCTTAATCAAATTCCGTGCTAGTAAAGCTCATTGAAAGGCCGATGGATAAAGGGATATCGGCATATTAGAAATAGCAAATAAATTATCCAAACTATATGCATCTTAAAGTACTCCGGAATAGCCATGAATAAGGTAATTGAACATAAATAAGTAGCACGGAATTTGAAGAAGAACCAAAGATTTCTTCATTTCATTTCTCATATTCTCATTGTTTTTCGATAAACGAAAGCTAATCAAATAGATATCTTATGAGAAACACTTTTTCGAAACGGTATTTCTCATAAGTTCTCCCATATTTTGGCTCAAAAGCCACCTTATTCTCATAGTATTTCAGGGTATTTCTCATAGTCAAAAGCCATTTGTTCTTCCTTTTTTCTTTCAGCCTGCCTTATTTTTATCAGGAAATGAAGCTACTATTTAGATAAAATAGTGGCTTTTTGCTTGAAGATGCTCATTGGTCTCGATTGTCCCATATATTGTGGGAAAGTTTTCCTTCAATATACGGGAATACTTTCCCACAAAATAAGGGAATACTTTCCCAAGCCTTAGGGAATCTTTTCCCACAATATGTGGAACTAAGACACTGTGTATGGAAGCAAGCAAAAGGAATACATAGTTTTATTTATTCAATGTCAGCTTCCGGCACACTACACTATGAGAAATGAAGCAAAATCCGGGTTATTTTGCGAAGAAACTATGAGAAATGCCTGTTTTTAAATCATTTCTCATAGTCTATCTTATTAGTTTACTGCCACTTGTTTCTTATTTATGAGAATATGAGAAATGAAAAATCTTTTTCTGTAGAGGCGCGGATGGAAATTGTGTTTAGTTTATCGCCATACCTTCTTAAACAAATTTTTAATGCAGTTCCCCTTATTAAGCCTTTGATTATTTGCCGTTTCCGATAAAAATGTTATCTTTGGAGATAGATAATGTGCATCACATCATTTTCCAGTGCTCACAATGAAAATGAATTAAAATCTAAATAACGGATTGTTTAATCTTCTAAAGTTTGCATGATGGAAAAGACAAAAATTGGCTTGAATGCCGGGAAAGTATGGCGCATCTTAAATGAAAAAGGTGAACTTTCAATGTTCGATTTGTGCCGTGAATTAAGTTTGACGTTTGAAGACGTAGCTCTTGCTATTGGTTGGCTGGCCCGAGAAGACAAGATCTTTTTGAGGAAAAGAGAAGGAATGCTTTTTGCCAGTATCGAAAATGTCGAATTTACTTTTGGCTAAGGTGGTAGCTAACCTACATTTAAGATGGATCTCCACTTTATTATTTACACTGCTAAAAAAGTAATGAAGTGGATCAGTAGGATTTTTTATGCTCGTTTTTACTATTCCCCCTATTATTCTGTTTGATAAGAGAAGCATCTAATCTACTTTTTCTGTACCTTTGCACCCCATAAACTACTAAACACATAAATTCATGAGTGCATTGAAAGGGCATCCGAAAGGCCTTTATCTGATTTTCGCGACAAGCACGGCAGAACGTTTCAGTTACTACGGTATGCGTGCGATCTTTATTCTTTTCCTGACGCAGGCATTATTGTTTGACAAAGAAGCGGCAGCATCCATCTACGGCAGCTATACCGGACTAGTTTATTTAACCCCGTTGATTGGCGGATACATTGCCGATAAATATTGGGGAATCCGTCGTTCTGTGTTTTGGGGAGCGGTGATGATGGCAGTCGGACAATTCCTGATGTTTATGAGTGCCTCCACTTTAGATAATACAAACCTTGCCCACTGGATGATGTATGGCGGACTAGGCTTCCTGATCTTGGGCAATGGTTGCTTCAAACCCACTGTCTCTTCTCTGGTAGGTCAGCTCTACGAACCCGGAGACAGGCGGCTGGATGCTGCATACACCATTTTTTATATGGGAGTGAATGTAGGCTCTTTTGCTGCTCCTTTGATTTGTGGTTATCTGGGTGATACCGGTGATCCGCATGACTTTAAATGGGGATTTCTTGCAGCCGGAATCATGACACTGTTCACCGTTGTCCTTTTCGAGACTCAAAAGAATAAATATCTTTTTTCTCCTTCCGGAGAACCGATTGGTATTATCCCCGATGCTAAACGTGAAAAGAAAGAAGACAAGGCCGACCATATCTCACACCCGAAGATGGACAAACGTACCAAAGTACGTAATACCCTTGTAATCACAATTCTTACCATTGCTTTAATAGCCTTCTTTAACTATGCATTTGAAGGCGATTGGGTGAGTATCGGCATTTTTACCGCCTGCATTGTTTTCCCTGTTCTGATTTTGTTAGACGGTTCATTGACCAAAATAGAACGCAGCCGTATTTTCGTTATCTATATAGTAGCCTTCTTTGTCATCTTCTTCTGGGCAGCCTACGAACAGGCGGGAGCTTCTTTAACTCTTTTTGCGTCCGAACAGACGAATCGTGACATTTTCGGTTGGGAAATGCCGGCTTCATGGTTTCAATCCTTCAATCCACTGTTTGTAGTTGTCCTGGCATATATCATGCCGGGTGTATGGGGTTTCCTAAACAAACGAAAGATGGAACCCGCTTCTCCTACCAAACAAGCGATTGGTTTGTTACTCCTTTCTTTAGGTTATCTTTTCATCTGTTTCGGAGTGAAAGATGCTGTTCCCGGAGTGAAAGTGAGCATGATTTGGCTGACAGGACTTTACTTTATTCATACCATGGGTGAAATAGCTTTGTCGCCTATCGGACTTTCAATGGTAAATAAATTGAGTCCGCTGCGTTTCGCCTCCCTGATGATGGGAATCTGGTATCTGTCTACTGCCACAGCCAATAAATTTGCGGGAATGTTGAGCGGGCTCTATCCGGAAGCCGGAAAAGTGAAGTCAATCTTTGGTTATCAGATTGCTACCATGTATGATTTCTTTATGGTATTCGTCGTGATGTCCGGTGTTGCTTCGTTGATTCTGTTCCTTCTCTCGAAGAAATTACAGAAGATGATGCACGGGGTAGAATAAAAAATCGTATTTTTGCAAGGTTATTTTTAAATTACCGGTTATGGATACCATTCAGATAAAAGACAAATTGTTTACCGTTTCTATTAAGGAACAAGAAATTCAGAAAGAAGTGATTCGCGTAGCGAACGAAATTAACCGCGATTTAGCAGGTAAGAATCCGCTTTTCCTTAGTGTGTTGAACGGTTCGTTTATGTTTACCGCTGATTTACTGAAGCACATCACCATCCCTTGTGAAATCTCATTTGTGAAGTTGGCGTCTTATCAGGGCATCACTTCCACCGGAGTGATTAAAGAGGTAATCGGCCTGAATGAAGACATTGCCGGACGTACCATTGTGATCGTGGAAGATATCGTAGACACAGGACTGACGATGCAGCGACTGCTCGAAACATTAGGTACACGCAATCCCGAAGCTATTCATATCGCTTCTCTGTTGGTGAAACCTGAAAAGCTCAAGGTAAACCTCAACATTGAATATGTAGCGATGGAAATCCCGAACGACTTTATCGTAGGTTACGGACTGGATTATGATGGTTTCGGACGTAATTATCCCGATATTTATACAGTAGTAGATTAATATTAAATAGGTACCAGTTTAAATGGTAAATAGTAAATCGTTAAATTGTAAATAACAAAATGTTGAACATCGTAATTTTCGGTGCTCCGGGTTCAGGAAAAGGAACACAGAGCGAACGTATCGTAGAAAAGTATGGAATCAATCACATCTCGACAGGAGATGTATTGCGTGCTGAAATCAAGAATGGCACAGAACTGGGTAAAACAGCTAAAGGTTACATCGACCAAGGTCAATTGATTCCTGATGAATTAATGATTGATATTCTGGCAAGCGTATTCGACAGCTTCAAAGATAGCAAAGGGGTAATTTTCGACGGTTTCCCAAGAACAATTGCACAGGCAGAAGCATTAAAGAAAATGTTGGCAGAAAGAGGACAGGACGTTTCTGTAATGGTTGACTTGGATGTTCCGGAAGAAGAACTGATGGTACGTCTCATTAAACGTGGCAAGGATTCCGGTCGTGCTGATGATAACGAAGAAACAATCAAGAAACGTCTGCATGTATATCATTCACAGACTGCTCCACTGATCGACTGGTACAAGAACGAAAAGAAATACCAACACATCAACGGCTTGGGTACTATGGAAGGTATCTTCGCTGAAATCTGCGAAGCAGTAGATAAATTGTAATAATACAATATTATAAATAAATAAGTCAGTAGCCGGAGTGTTCTAATTAACTGCTCTAACTACTGACTACTTTAACTTTTAAAAAAAATATGGCTGAATCGAATTTTGTTGATTACGTAAAGATATACTGTCGCTCGGGTAAGGGCGGAAGAGGCTCTACGCACATGAGGCGCGAGAAATATTGTCCTAACGGAGGTCCTGATGGGGGCGATGGTGGAAGAGGAGGTCATATCATCTTGCGCGGTAACCGTAATTACTGGACATTGCTGCACTTGAAGTATGACCGTCACGCAATGGCCGGTCATGGTGAATCGGGGAGCAAAGGACGTAGCTTCGGAAAAGACGGTGCGGATAAAATAATAGAAGTACCCTGTGGAACGGTAGTTTATAATGCCGAGACAGGGGAGTATCTTTGTGACGTAACAGAAGACGGACAGGAAGTGGTCTTGCTCAAAGGCGGCCGCGGCGGTCAGGGTAACTGGCATTTTAAGACGGCCACCCGTCAGGCACCGCGTTTTGCGCAGCCGGGAGAGCCGATGCAGGAAATGACCGTTATCATGGAGCTGAAACTGCTTGCCGATGTCGGTCTGGTAGGTTTCCCGAATGCGGGAAAGTCAACTTTGCTTTCTTCCATTTCGGCTGCCAAACCGAAAATTGCCGATTACCCGTTTACTACGCTCGAACCCAACTTGGGCATCGTTTCCTATCACGGTGGAAAATCCTTTGTGATGGCGGACATACCGGGTATTATCGAAGGTGCCAGTCAGGGAAAAGGTTTGGGACTGCGTTTCTTGCGTCATATCGAGCGTAATTCATTACTGCTGTTTATGGTTCCGGCAGACAGCGACGACATTCGTAAAGAATACGAAGTCTTGCTGAACGAACTGCGTACCTTCAATCCTGAAATGTTGGACAAGCAACGTGTGTTGGCTGTCACCAAGAGTGATATGCTCGATCAGGAGTTGATGGACGAGATTGAACCTACATTGCCGGAAGGCATTCCACATGTATTCATATCTTCTGTTTCCGGTTTGGGTATCTCGGTGTTGAAAGACATCCTTTGGGAAGAACTGAACAAGGAAAGCAATAAGATAGAGGACATCGTTCACCGTCCGAAAGACGTGACCCGTCTGCAACAGGAACTCAAAGACATGGGCGAAGATGAAGACATCGTTTATGAATATGAGGAAGATGTCGACGATGACGATGATATCGATTATGAATACGAGGAAGAAGATTGGGAAGAAAAATGATTTCACTTACAAAACGCAAAGAGTTGAAGGGGTATAAGTCACTCAAGGCATATCCTGAAGTCGCTCATTTCGTGACTACACGTCACGGAGGTATTAGTTCCGGGGCTTACGCCTCATTCAATTGCTCGCCTTATACGAACGACTCGTCTATGAATCTTATTCGTAACCGACATTGGTTGTTTCAATTGATGAAGTGGGAAATACAAGAATTATTCATAGCCGAGCAGCGACATGGTGCCGCAAGTATGGTGATTGATAAATGGTACTTTGATACTTCGGAAGGAATAAGACAGGATCTTTTGATAGGTATTGATGCTTTGATAACCAATGTACCGGGATATTGCGTTTGCGTTACAACTGCGGATTGCGTACCTGTATTGTTGTACGACAAGAAGTTGCAAGTGGTGGCTGCCATTCATGCCGGATGGAAAGGAACAGTGAAGCATATTGTCAGCAATGTGCTGGAGCATATGAATCAGAAGTTCGGAACGCAGGGCGAAGATGTGATAGCTTGTATCGGTCCGAGCATTTCACTCGCATCATTTGAAGTGGGTGATGAGGTGTACGAAGCTTTTAAAGAAAGTGGCTTCGATATGTCTCTTATTTCTGTTAAAAAGAGAAAAACCGGAAAGTATCATATTGATTTGTGGGAAGCAAATCGGATTGAATTACTGAATGCCGGAGTGCCTGCAGAGCAGATAGAAGTGGCTGGAATTTGTTCCTATATTCATCATGATGAATTCTTCTCCGCACGTAGACTGGGCATAGATTCCGGTCGTACATTGTCGGGAATAATGATTAGAAAAGAAAGTAATAATTAGCGTCCATAATAGAGCAGGGCACTGATGATTGGTTTATGATTAGTTATGTTTGAAATAAAAGTATCTAAAGAAATAAAAGACACATGCCCGGTTTTTGCCGGAGCTGCTGTGTACGCTGCGGTGAAGAATACAGCTTACAGCGAAGGTCTTTGGCAGGAAATCAACGCTTTTACTGAGCAACTGACTTCCACTACGCAGATGGAAGACATCAAACGTCAACCTGTTATCTTTGCTACCCGTGAGGCTTATAAACGTTGTGGCAAAGACCCCGGGCGTTACCGTCCGTCAGCCGAAGCTCTACGCCGCCGCCTGATGCGTGGAATTCCTTTATATCAGATTGATACGTTGGTAGACCTTATTAATTTAGTGTCTCTTCGTACGGGACATTCGATCGGTGGTTTTGACGCGGACAAAATACAAGGTACGCATCTTGAACTCGGTATCGGCAAAGCAGGAGAACCGTTTGAAGGTATCGGACGCGGTGTATTGAATATCGAAGGATTACCTGTATATCGTGATTCTTTCGGCGGAATCGGAACCCCGACAAGCGATCATGAACGTACGAAAATGGATCTCGGAACTACTCATATCCTAGCTATAGTCAACGGTTATAACGGAAAAGAAGGTTTGCAAGAAGCTGTTGAAATGATACAGACCTTATTAAGAAACTATACAGAATCGGATGGAGGCGAAATCGTATTCTTCGAATAATTAGAATGAGTGCTCTAAGAAAAAAGACATGAAAAACATACTTATCTTACTGACAGTTTTATTATTGCCACTGACTGCCGACGGGCAGGATAAACCTTCCTTCTCTGCCCGCGAAATGGCTGATGTACGGGTAGCTACTCCCGGATTATTTGCTAAAAGCAATCATATCTATCTGCATTTGGATTCTCTGAAAGATCACGAATATGCTTTCCCGTTACCCGGAGGAAAAGTAATCTCTGCCTATGGAACTCGTGGAGGACATTCGGGAACAGACATTAAGACTTGTGCAAAAGATACGATTCGTGCTGCTTTTGATGGAGTGGTGCGTATGTCGAAACCCTATTATGCCTACGGAAATATCGTTGTAATCCGTCACGCTAACGGATTAGAAACACTTTATAGCCACAATTTCAAGAATCTGGTTAAAACTGGTGATGTTGTAAAAGCCGGACAACCTATCGGGCTGACAGGACGTACCGGTCGTGCCACTACCGAACATGTACACTTCGAAACCCGTATTAACGGGCAACATTTTAATCCGAATCTCATTTTTGACTTAAAAGAGAGAACATTGCGGAAAGAATGTATCAAGTGTACCAAGAACGGGAGTAAAATCGTTGTGAAGACTCAAATTCCTGACAATCGGATTGCTCAAAATAAAAAGTAAAGGGCTATCAGTAGTTGATGAATAGCCGGGAGATTATGACAAATTATGGCACAAATTTTATGCAGACCGGCTTGTCTACTTTTATATCCTGCTGTACATCTGTTAATAGTCCTGTATCTGTATCTCTTTCATAAACTTGTATCACATTGCTGTCTCTGCAAGCAACCAACAAGTATTTGCCATTAGGCGTGATGATGAAATTGCGTGGATGAATCCCTGTCAGTTGGTAGCCTGCTTTTGACAACATTCCGTTATCCGGGTGGATATTGAATATGGCAATACCATCTGCTTTCAAACGATTGCTGGCATACAGGAATTTTCCATCCGGGCTGATATGAATATCGGCGCTTCCTTGTGCGTTTACCGTATCGGCAGCGATTGTCTGGATCTCTTTTAAATCTCCGTCTTTATATTCAAAAGCGATTACTGTGCCCGATAACTCATTAATCAAATAGGCGTAATGACCGTTTGGCGAGAAAGTCAGATGGCGGGGCCCGAACCGGCTTTCACTTTAAAGGCAGCAGGCGATCCTTCTTTCAGAAATGCTTCTTTATTCTCTGCATTTGCAGCTGGGTTAATGATAAACTTATGTATTTGATCTGTACCCAAGTCATCGGCAAACAAGTATTTACCATCCGGAGTGATACGGACACAATGCAAATGCGGTTTCTCTTGTCGTTCCTTGTCTACTCCCGTACCTTTGAATTGTATAATATCGGAAGCGGGTAGGAGCGAGCCATCTTTTGCGATAGGGAAAACGGAGATGCTGCCGCCACTGTAGTTGGCGGTTATCACATTATTTCCACTGGCGATGATATAACAGGGATCTTCACCTCCCGTTTGCTGTGAATTTAATAGTTGCAAAGTTCCTTTTTCTTTATTGAAGGCAAATGCATTGGCGGCAGCTTGTGTATTATTGAATTCACTGACTGCATAGACGAATTTCCCGTCGGCAGATGGAACAAGATAAGAAGGATTTTCAACTTCCGTGTCACTTAACGGAGTGGCAGTCCCGTCTTCTTCGTTGAAGCGGTAGCTATATATCCCTTTACTGGTTCCTGATGTGTAAGTACCCACCAACATGGTTAGTTCGTTTTCCGTTGTATCGGTTGTTTCCATAGGAGTCTTTTTTTTAGAAGTACAGCCACTGATACTGATTCCGAATATGCAAATAGCGGCAAATGCTTTGAATATAGATGTTTTAGATAGATATGTCTTAATCATAAGTAGCTTATTATTGGTTGATTTTTCATGATGCTTTTTCACCTTAAATATAAAATAGCTCCGTAAAGATAGTGCTTTGATATAATATTTGCTAACGTCTTCTCGTAAATTAGAAAACATTTCCTATCTTTGCACTCTTGGAAAGCGTTCTAAACAATCGCTATTCTGTACGAATAAAAATTTGGGCTTGACTGGATTTGACAGCGGGCAGAAATGGTAGGTAAGCATGCAGTGGGTCGGTAATTTCCACTTAAATATCAGTTATCAAAATTTTATCTGGCGAAACTAATTACGCTCTTGCTGCTTAATCGAATCACAGTAGATTAGCTTAATCCAGGCACTAGGTGCCAGGACGAGACATCACTCGGAAGCTGTTGCTCCGAAGCATTCCGGTTCAGTGGTGCAGTTACATCGGGGATAGTCAAAGGCGGCCTCGCACTTTTGATGAAACTTTAGAGGATAAGGCAGGAATTGATGGCTTTGGTTCTGTTCCTGCACGAAAATTTAGGCAAAGATAAGCATGTAGAAAGCTTATGATTTCCTCGTTTGGACGAGGGTTCGATTCCCTCCAGGTCCACAATAAATGCTGATTTTAAGTAATTTATGAGATTTGCACCCCGCTTTACATTATTAGAATGTAAAGCGGGGTGTTTTTGTTTTATTTAATATTTCTATTTTCTGTGATATTCATCTGTTCGTCAATGCTCGGGTCGAATCGGTCGTTGTATAGGTGGCAGACGGCTTAAATGTCAAGACTGTCCAAACGGGACTGATCGGATTACTTTTCGTCTTTCTTGTTATCGAGTAGCTGTGATAATTCTTCCTCCACTTCCTCGATACTTGGCAAGGCGGATTTCAGATTTTCGGGAATAGCTTTGCTTAGCTGGTAGTCGCTTACTCCTATGGGCTGTGCATAGCCCGTTAGGGCATATTGTGCCACTACTTCATCTTTACCTTTGCAGAGCAACAATCCTATTGTCTTGTTGTCGTTTTCACCTCTCAACTGGTCGTCTACGATGTTGATGTAGAAATTCAATTGCCCTGCATATTCTGGCTTGAATGGAGTAGCCTTTAATTCTACGACTATATAGGCGTGGAGTTTTATGGAGTATAGGATAAGGTCTGCATAAAAATCGCTGTCCCCGACTTGGAAATGTTTCTGTTTGGCTACAAAGGCGAAGCCGTTCCCCATTTCCAATAGATACCTTGTGACGTGTTCTACAAGCTGTTTTTCAATATCCCTTTCATCTGCCAGTTCTTTTGTACCTGCTACATCGAATATATACGGGTCTTTCAGCAAATAGTTGGCTAAGTCACTTTGAGGGGTGGGCAAGGTCTTTGTGAAATTGTTGACTTTCTGTGTTTCTATCTGCCGTTTGAACAGATTAGTCTCAATCTGTATCTTTAATACGTTGCTGCTCCATCCGTTTTCAACGGACTGTTTCATGTACCAATATTTGTTTCCTAAGGGTAATGAGCTATCCAATAGTATCACATGACTGGTCCAGTTTATTTTTGAAATGGGGGAACAAACAAAATCCTTTTCAATATCATCAATGGATGTTTGCAGCATTGCGGAGATTGTCTTGTCTATCTTTTGAATTTGCGCAAGAGGCTCTTGCGTAAATTCTTTTGATTGAAATATATTTGTCTGAAATTGCGCAAGAGGCTCTTGCGTAAATTCTTTTGATTGAAATATATTTGTCTGAAATTGCGCAAGAGGTTCTTGCGTAATTGGTAAACAGTTCAGTTCATCAGTCAAGGATAGCATATTGGGGATTGTTGGCGTTCTCAACACCTTGTCACAAGAAAGCATTCTTTGTAATATCTCTAGTGGGTATGTTCGGGCAAACTGACACATATAGGTAAGGCTTCTCGCTGAATATCCTTTCTTTTCGGGATAGTGCATCTTGATAGCCTTTGAAATCTGACTTATGGCTTTTGGATAGCCTCTTTTTATTATGGAGTCATAACTGAAGCACTCCCACTTCGCGAACCATTTATTTTTATATCCGTATCAGGCAATAATCTTTTAATACGCTCTATTTCCTCTTTAGTAATCTTTCCATATAAACTCAACGATCCGATTTTTATTTTTGATATTTCGTCCGGTATATCAATTGTATCGATAAATTGGATATCCAACCTTTTTATTTCTTTGAGCTCCAACAGTACAGCCGGAAATTCTTTTACTCTGATATTGATGCCGCTTCCCCAGCCATCCTTTTGAGCATCAGCACTTAATTTACTTTTTAATCCTTCCTTGTTAACATCTTTCTTCCCGACCATCCAACCAATTTGCGGTCGCAGAGCAAAAGTCTTGCTGTTTTGTTCTAACCCGATGAAACCTGCCCAAAATTCTAATGGAGTTTCTTTGACAGCGTCGCCATATACTTCCTGATACTTTACGTCTACCTTCACTATCTCATCAGGGAGACAATTCCTGCCTTCCAGCTGTTTCAGATTATTTCTTTTCCCTTCCTTATCGTAAGGGAAAAACTTCACGATCCATCCATCAATAATGTTTGGGGCTCCGTATCGTTTCTGTGAATGATATTTAAACATGTTGCGCCAAAAGTCCTTATTGACTTCTCCTTTAGATGCTTTGACAAATTCTTCCAAAAGAGGTTCCAGTTCTGAAATCCACCAATCGAGTTTGTATTCTTTCAACCCTCTGGCTTTGTGCAGTAGTTTTTCCCAGTCCTCCGGTGTTCCTTCGAGAGTTATTTCAGGTATTCCACAGACAATGTGTATGATGATAAACTCAAAGTAAGGTTTTACAGCCTCCATGATTGTTATTTCGGAAGCAACTTTCTCTAAAGAGGTAGTCGTTGAAAAATTGCAGGTGAGCAGTTCGGTCAGATGCTTACCGGCGTATTGGGATATTTGTTCTGTAAATTGCGGAAAGATTTTCTCCCACGAAAGAGTAGGGTCTTCCAATTTTTTGTCTTCTCTTACAATTAAGGATAGTTTGCCGGAGAAATCAACAAGTTCATTTCTCATAGATTCCTGATTGGCATTGATATGGCGTGCAAATCCCTGGCTGATTAATAGCCAAATCATGTCCGGAGACAATACGAATGGCCTGTGATCTGCATAAGCCTGATACATACCATTGAAAAAAGAATTAGGGCCAAAAGAAACGAGACTGTCGGGAGATTCGCTCTTTGCAATGATATGATAAGGAACCTTGATATTCTTCTCTTCTATCTCATAAGGCTCTATGTCCATATCTGATAATATAAGACTTTCGTAAATTTCATTCGGGGAGTGTAGATGAAGTAATTCTTCAGGCTTTGAAAGCTTTTCGACCTTAAAAGTGATTCCATTTTGAGCGAATGTGGAAACACTGCAAAATATGAATAAGCAAAATAATGTGTTTTTCATAATCTTAAAGAGTTGTATGGTGGCACAAACTTATTAACTACCTCTATATTTTGAATAGACGATATGCAAATATAATATAATAAGAACTGTCTTTGACAAGATATTGAATGTTTTTTTGACTTATATCTATAAAAATCATAAGCATATTATTTCTTGAACCGATAAGCAGGATTTATTCGGGAATTTATAGTAAGTTTGCTCTGCTAATCCTAAACAATGACGCAGAGAAAGATTATACATATCGACATGGATGCCTTCTATGCCTCTGTAGAACAGCGTGATAATCCAGAACTTCGTGGCAAGCCTTTAGCGGTAGGTCATGCAGAAGAGAGGGGAGTCGTGGCTGCTGCTAGCTATGAAGCCCGGCGTTACGGTGTCCGTTCCGCTATGGCTTCGCAAAAGGCGAAACGTCTTTGTCCCCAACTCATTTTTGTACCTGGCAGGATGGATGTTTATAAATCCGTTTCCCGTCAGATACATGAGATTTTCCACGAATATACGGATATTATCGAACCTCTGTCTCTGGATGAAGCTTTTCTGGATGTCACAGAAAATAAAAAAGATATTTCCCTGGCTGTGGATATAGCAAAGGAAATAAAGCAGAAGATTCGGGAGCAGCTCAACCTTGTTGCGTCTGCCGGAGTTTCTTATAATAAGTTTCTGGCTAAAATAGCTTCGGACTATCGCAAACCGGATGGCTTATGTACCATTCATCCGGAACAAGCCCTTGATTTTATAGCCCGTCTTCCTATCGAATCTTTTTGGGGAGTGGGTCCGGTGACTGCAAAGAAGATGCATCTACTTGGCATCCACAATGGACTTCAACTACGGAAATGCTCTCTTGAAATGCTGACAGCCCATTTCGGAAAAGCCGGTGTACTGTATTATGAGTGTTCACGAGGAATTGACGAACGCCCTGTCGAAGCAATTCGTATCCGTAAATCCATTGGCTGCGAACGTACATTGGAACGTGATATTTCAGCCCGTTCATCGGTCATTATCGAACTATACCATGTGGCAGTAGAGCTGATTGAACGTCTTCAGCGAAAAGACTTCAAAGGTAACACGCTTACTCTGAAAATCAAGTTTCATGATTTTAGCCAGACAACCCGAAGCCTTACTCAATCGCAGGAACTCACCACCTTAGACCGGGTACTCCCACTTGCAAAAGAATTGCTTAAAAGTGTCGAATTTGAGCAACATCCAATCCGGCTCATCGGTCTTTCCGTCTCCAATCCAAAAGAGGAAGCCGATGAACAACACGGTGTCTGGGAACAGTTGAGTTTTGAATTTAGTGATTGGGATTGAAGGCGAAGAGGAAGAAATAGAGGGATGAAGAAGAAAGAATAGAGGTGTGAAAAAGAAGAGAATTAAAGAATGAAAAAAGAAAGAGGATAGAATATCCAAACAGATACTTTGTCTGAAGTAAAACAGATACTTTATTTGAAATAAAATAGAGCCTTTATTTGACCTAAACAGAGCCTCTGTCTGGAATAAATAGAACCTCTATTTTCTCCAAAGGAAACCTCTGTTTTCTAAAACTGCATCTTTGTTTTTCCGAAATGAAAACCCAGTTTCCGTGTGACTTAAATTGTTTCTACAATGACTTAATTTGTTCTTATAATGACTTAAAAGCCTAAAATATAGCAATTAAGAGTACTATTTTTGAAGTATGTACTTTTTTGTCATCAGGTTCGTATGATTTACTCACCTCATTTTTTATCAGATACGTTATCTTTGCAATACTTAAATGAATAAAATACCATGAATCAAATGAAACATTTATTTTGTGTTCTTCTACTAGCAGCTTTGGGAAGTTTTTCTTTCAAGGCAAACGCTTACACCGAACGCAATATGCTGCAAAAAGCGGCAGACGAAACTACGTTGAAAAACGTGTTGGTAATGAAACAAGCTTGGGTGCCTTATCCTGCTTATACAGATCGTGCCGCCTGGGATTCTTTGATGGGCCCCAATAAGCAACGCCTCATCGAAGCCGGCGAAAAACTCCTCGACTATAAATGGCAACTGATACCTGCCACCGCTTATCTGGAATACGAACGCAGCGGTAACCGTAAAATAATGGAAGTCCCTTATGACGCCAACCGTCAGGCACTTAACGCCTTGATGCTCGCCGAACTGGCCGAAGGGAAAGGGCGTTTTATCGACCAATTACTGAACGGAGCATATATGAGCTGCGAAATGAATTCATGGGTTCTATCCGCACACTTGCCCCGTCAGAGCAGCAAACGTTCACTTCCCGACTTCCGCGAACAGATTATCGACCTCGGTTCAGGCGGATACGGAGCTTTAATGGCTTGGGTACACTATTTCTTCCGCAAACCATTCGACAAAATTAATCCTGTGGTATCCTTGCAAATGCGTAAAGCAATCAAAGAACGTATTCTCGATCCGTATATGAACGACGACGAAATGTGGTGGATGGCTTTTAACTGGAAACCGGGAGAAATCATCAACAACTGGAATCCCTGGTGTAACTCCAATGCCCTGCAATGTTTCTTACTGATGGAGAACAATAAGGATAAGTTGGCGAAAGCTGTTTATCGCTCCATGCAGTCAGTCGATAAGTTTATCAACTTCGTGAAATCCGATGGTGCCTGTGAGGAGGGAACCTCTTACTGGGGACATGCCGCCGGAAAGCTCTATGACTATTTGCAGATACTCTCTGATGGCACAGGCGGTAAACTGTCTCTGTTCAATGAACCGATGATTCGCCGGATGGGAGAATATATGTCCCGCTCATACGTGGGCAATGGCTGGGTGGTGAATTTTGCTGATGCATCGGCACAAGGCGGGGGCGATCCTTTGTTAATCTATCGCTTCGGTAAAGCTGTAAACAGCGATGAAATGATGCATTTTGCCGCATACCTGTTGAAAGGAAGAAAACCGTATGCTACCATGGGCAACGACGCTTTTCGTTCGCTTCAATCTCTACTTTGCTGTAATGAGCTGGCAAAAGCAACTCCGAAACATGATATGCCGGATGTAACCTGGTATCCCGAAACGGAATTCTGTTATATGAAGAATAAGAACGGTATGTTTGTTGCCGCTAAAGGCGGATTTAATAACGAAAGCCATAACCACAACGATGTAGGAACCTTTTCTTTATATGTAAATACAATTCCTGTGATAATTGATGCCGGTGTAGGTACATATACCAAACAGACGTTCGGCAAGGACCGCTATACCATCTGGACCATGCAGAGCAACTATCATAACTTGCCGATGATTAACGGAGTACCGCAGAAATTCGGGCAGGAGTATAAAGCTACCAATACCGTTTGCAATGAGAAGAAACGGATGTTCTCTACGGATATAGCTACTGCTTATCCGGCAGAAGCGAAAGTGAAAAGCTGGGTTCGCTCTTATGCTCTTGATGATAAAAAACTTATTATTGGTGATATTTATACGTTGGATGAGGCTATTGCTCCTAATCAAATGAACTTTTTAACTTGGGGCAATGTGACTTTCCCGTCAGCCGGAAAAATCCGCATCGAAGTAAAGGGACAAAAGGTAGAAATGAACTATCCGTCGCAGTTTAAAGCCGAACTGGAAACAATCAAACTGGATGATCCGCGCCTGTCTAACGTATGGGGCAAAGAGATTTACCGCATCACACTAAAGACTGAAGAAAAGAAAGTGACTGGTAAATATGGATTTGTTATTCAACAAGTGAAGTAGGGTGAAATAGATTTTTAAAGCTAGAAAAAATAAAGTATAAACAATTAAATCACAGTAAGATGAAAAAAGTATTATTTGCCGGGCTTTTGGTCCTTGCAGGAGTAAGCGTAAGTGCGCAGAACCTGATAAAAAACGAAAAATTCGCCACTGAAGTAAAGACTAAAGTGACTAATGCCAACAAAGCTACCGCAGGAGAGTGGTTTATCATGAATAATGAAGCTGACGGTGTAACTACTATTGCTTGGGAAGAAACAGGAGATGCCAAATATTCGAATGCAATGAAATTGGATAACTCCGGTGCTGAAAAGAATCTCTCTTGGTATAAAGCTTTCCTGGGACAACGTATTACCGATGGTTTGGACAAAGGTATCTATGTTCTTACTTTCTATGCAAAAGCTAAAGAAGCAGGAACTCCGGTCAGTGTATACATCAAACAGACCAATGAGGAAAAGAATGATAATGGTAAGTACAATACTACTTTCTTCATGCGTAGAGACTATGACGCAGATGCTCAACCAAATGCTTCGGGCGCACAATACAATTTTAAAATTAAAGATGCCGGTAAATGGACTAAAGTAGTGGTTTACTATGATATGGGACAAGTGGTAAATGCTATTAGCAGCAAGAAAGCAAATGCTAACTTGGAAGTGTCTGATACAGACGATGATGCTGCTATTCTGAAAGATTGTTATGTGGCTATTCTTTCCCAGAATAAAGGCGGCGTTGTAGAAATCAGCGACGTGACATTGAAAAAGAAATAAAGAGCAAAGGATTTAATATAGTAGGTTAACAAAAAAATAGGGCAGTGAAGTAGTGATACTTCGTTGCCCTATTTTTTTTGTTATATGAATATAATGGAGAGTTCCGAATAAATAAATGTATGAAACAGTCAATCTCCCTTCGGGACTGATTTCATGCGATTTATTGAATACCGAGTTTCTTCTTCAGTTCCTTAGGCAGAGAATCTTTGTGTACCATCACGCAGATTGTTTTAGCACGTACATAGCTTTCAGACATATTCAGATAACCTCCGGATTTGTTGCTTTCCGCTCCCCAGGAATTCTTGGTGATATAATATTTAGTACCATTCTGATCTTTTACAATGCCGGTGATGTGCATCAAGTGGTCGTCAGTTGTCACAAACTTCTCGTAACCATCCTGACGGATTTCCGGTGTTACGTTGATTTCCGGATAAGGATGCTCAAACTTGAACACTTCGTCCATTCGTTGATATTTTGGCATTTTCTCAAAACGGGCACGGTCGGTAGTCAAGTAATCTTTCACATCCTCCACTTGCGGATTGATGGCGATTCCGTTCTTGAAAGAGAAACCCTGTTCGCTTACGTCACCGTCCCAACATACGGTATATCCTTTGTTCAGTGCATAGTCGATAGCCTCGATCAGTTCGTCCAACGGAAGATTATACATTGGCTGGTTTTCCCAGTTGTCGGGAACTTCAGGTGAGAATGTCTCATAATAAGGCTTGTGAGTGAAACTAGTCAACTCAACGTAATCATCCATATTCAATCCCAGACTTTCTGTGAAAGATTGAGGAGTATATTCTTTTCCTTTATAAGTGAATTTTTCAGGAAGCTTGCCTAGATAAATATCAAACAGATTATTAATAAGCGCATCAAATTGCGGAGTGCGCTTTTTAGATTCAATATTTGCGTCTACCAATGCTTTGAGGTAGCGTGACAATGCACCGTGATTGTGGTCTTTGTTATCGCCTAGCAATCCGGTGTACACTTCTTCCGGAACGATTCCCGCTTTCTTATAAGCGTTTTTGAAAGTGTGTGCCAAACTTCCTTCACCGATACTTCCTTTACCACGACGGAGATAATTGTCCTCCATCTGATTCATGTACTTTTGGCGAACGATAAACATTTCCGAGAGATCATATTCTCCTTTTCCCATTCGGAGCAGTTCCGACTCCATGAAAGAAGCGGTGGCAAAGCACCAGCAGGTTCCTGTGGAACCCTGATCTTTAACAGGCGTTGCTTGGTGAGATACAACGGTTGTGAACTCATAACCGGGTGTTTGTGCAAAAGAGGTTACGACCAATAAGAGGAGCGCAACCGACATAAATAGCTTTTTCATAATGTGTTTTATTATCTTTCTTCTGCAAATGTATAAAAAAAGCGAAGATACTCGAAAGTTCCTCGCTCTATTTATTATAATTAGTGTGTTTATTTACATGGCAACCTGCTGTGACAGCAGTTTTTGAAGTTTACCGTTTAATGTTTGGCACATGGCACCATTTCCCATTGCTTGATAGCGTTTAATACGGTACTGTAACATCATAATTTTTTCATTTGCATTCTTTTTCATAATTTGTTTCCTCTTTTTTTGCCCTCCACGTTTTGAAGAGCGGTTTTACATCTTGTTTTCTCTAATAACACTGCAAAGATACAAATTGTTTTCGAATTATATGCTGTAAAACATAAAAATCTTCTTTTCCTTTTGAATTTTCTTTTTATAAGGGTTCGAACACGGTCTATATTACAAACCTGTTACAAAATTCCCGGATTTTCCCATCAATGACAATATTATTCTTATCTATCACATTTTTATGTACTTATCTAGGTATTCAGAAAATATTCTTCTATTTTTGTCAGTCAGCAACCTTATTAATAGAATAAACCAAACACTTATATGAAAACATTCACCCATCTTTTGTGCGTCCTGATTTTGTCGATTGTACTGTTTGCTTGTAACAATGCTCACTTCCTCAAAGAAGAATCCTACCGGAATCAAGTAGCTCAAGACTTTGAGCAGAAAAAACAGGCACTTCCTCATGGAGATTTATTTGCGATCTTTGCCGATTCTATTTTGTCAGTCTACGAGCGCGAAGCATTGATGTTTCTCTACGCTTATATGCCGATAGGGGACGTGACGGATTATCCGGGAGATTATTACTTGGAGAATGTCCGGCTGTCGAAGCAGACACGTGACGAGATGCCTTGGGGTAAAGAGATTCCCGATGAAGTGTTCCGTCATTTTGTTCTGCCGCTCCGGGTGAATAACGAGAATTTGGATGATTCCCGTCGTGTGTTTTATGGTGAACTAAAAGACAGGGTGAAGGGACTGCCGATGAAAGACGCGATATTGGAAGTGAACCACTGGTGTCACGAGAAAGTGGTCTATCGTCCGAGTGATGCGCGCACCAGCTCACCATTGGCATCTGTCAAAACAGCGTATGGACGTTGTGGCGAAGAGTCTACATTTACGGTGGCTGCGCTCCGGGCAGTCGGTATTCCGGCACGGCAAGTGTATACGCCCCGCTGGGCGCATACGGATGACAATCATGCTTGGGTGGAAGCATGGGCGGATGGACATTGGTACTTCTTTGGAGCTTGTGAACCGGAACCGGTTTTGAACCTGGGATGGTTTAATTCCCCTGCCAGTCGGGGAATGTTGATGCATACTAAGGTTTTCGGACGTTACAACGGTCCGGAAGAGATTATGCTTGAGACACCGAATTATACGGAAATCAATGTGATTGATAATTATGCCCCTACTGCTAAAGCTATCGTAACGGTGACGGATGCCGAAGGTCAACCGGTAGCAGATGCCAAAGTCGAATTTAAGATATACAATTATGCGGAGTTCTATACAGTAGCCACGAAATATACAGATGCAGAGGGGAAAGCCAGCCTGACTGCCGGTAAAGGAGATATGTTGGTTTGGGCATCCCGCAACGGACAATTTGGTTATGCCAAAATCTCATTTGGAAAAGATGATGCATTGCAACTCTCTTTAAATAGGAAAGAAGGTGAAGCCTATTCCTTGCCAATGGATCTTGTACCTCCGGTGGAAGGAGCGAATATTCCCGAAGACACTCCCGAACAACGGGCGGAAAATGATCGGCGGATGGCGCAGGAAGATTCAATCCGCAATGCGTATGTAGCAACAATGATGACGGAAAAACAGGCCAAAGAGTGGATAGATAAACTATATGGAAATACCTTACAATCGGAAAAGAAAGAAAAATTAGTAAACTTCCTGGTTGCTTCGCGAGGAAACCACCAAACCTTGAAAGACTTCCTTTCGCCTATCCGAAAAGAGAAAGACGCTGTTTCATGGGAAGAAATACGGGCTATATGGATATTAGAGAGTCTTTCGGCTAAAGATCTCCGCGATGTAACTCTAGATGTATTGAATGATCATCTGCTGACTAATATCTCGGATTGGGAGAAGATAGAGACTGATTTATTTAAAAGAATGTACCTCAATCCTCCTCGTATAGCTAATGAGATGTTGACTCCTTATAAAAAGGAACTTCGTGAAGCCATTGAAAAAACAGTGTACCAGTCTGTGCCCGATAGCATGAAACGTGATCCCAAAGTATTAATAGAATGGTGCAGAAAAGAGATTAAAATCAATAATGAACTGAATTCTCAACAGATTCCTATCTCTCCGATGGGAGTATGGAAAGCACGGGTGGCTGATGAAAAGTCGCGTGACATATTCTTTGTGGCAGCTTACCGGAGCATGGGATGGGCGTCCGCTGCCTGGATTGATGAAGTGACCGGAAAGGTGCAGATTCTAAATGAAGAATTTGCAAAGGAAGATGTCAACTTCGATACGGCAGAAGCTGCACAGTCTCGAAAGGGAGTATTGCAAGCTACTTATACTCCTATCCGCTCTGTGGAAGATCCTAAATATTATTCGCATTTCACTCTTTCCAAGTTTAAAAACGGCACATTCCAGTTGCTTAATTATGACGAAGGAGAGACGGATATGGGGGATGGAACTACCTGGCGTAATTTGTTAAAATATGGGAGAGAGCTTGATGAAGGCTATTATATGATGGTGACCGGAACTCGGTTGGCAAGTGGCGCGGTGCTTTCCAACAGTACATTTTTTACTATAGAACCCGGTAAGACAACCACCGTTGACCTTGTGATGCGTGAAAGCAAAGATCAGGTGCAAGTGATCGGCAATTTTAATTCGGAAGCGACCTATCGTCCGGTTGACAACACTGAACAGCGGAGTATTCTGCAAACCTGTGGACGTGGCTATTTTATAGTAGCTGTGCTTGGAGTAGGGCAGGAACCTACCAATCATGCGCTAAGAGATATAGCCGCTTTGGGCAATGACTTCGAACAATGGGGGCGTAAGATGGTCTTTCTTTTCCCTTCGGAAGAACAATACAAGAAATTTAATGCCGACGAATTTAAAGGACTTCCGTCTACCATCACCTACGGTATTGATGTCGATGACAGCATCCGCAAAGAAATAGTGCAGGCTATGAATTTGAACAATTCTATTCTGCCGGTATTTATTATTGCAGATACATTTAATAGGGTAGTTTTTGTTTCTCAAGGATATACAATCGGTTTGGGTGAGCAATTGATGAAAGTTGTACATGGGTTATAGAAAAGAGGAGGTATACAATAATCGTTAATTCTTGCCCTTAATGCGTTTTTTCGGAAAAGAATGATTACGTTTGCAGCAAATTATGACTAAGTACATTTTTTGCATATTAGCATGTGCATTTCTGGTATTGGGATTTAGTAATGTTTCCAATAAAGAATTGCAGGGATTTCAGAAAAAAACTGAAACCTCGTCTAATGACATGCGATATGAAGCAGTGTCATGCTGTTGCGTTTCTTCTGCCGGCTTCGACAAGCCAGGTAAAGATTCTCATTCGCAGTTTGTTGACGAGACATCCACTTGTAATGTTAGTGACTGCATTTTTGACAATATCTCTTTTCCGAGAAGCATTGTTCCTTTCAAGAACCTGAAGTTCAATACCAATACTGTCATTATACAGATATTGAGCTCTCTGAATGTTATGCTTCCGGAGAATCGTTTGGGGCATACCGGCCTTGATGTCAATTACACTAAATATTCGTGTAAGTATTACGTCTATACATTGGCGCATATTCTCATTTAGACTATATTCTTATCTTTGGGTAAGGTGAGGTGCCTATTCAGATCCTCCATCTACCATCATTTCCTTTATTTATTATCTTAGTTTTATTCATGTTAACATGGAAAACAAAGAATGTATTTCCTATGACTTGGAACAAAGGACGGATATTGATGTGCTTGTCTTTAAGGATTAAAATATTGTGTTCCCGTTGTGAAACGGGAGTTACGTCGTATAAAAGCAAGGATATTTGAATAAGATTATACAACCTAATTTTTTATATTACTATGATTCATTTATTACTATCTACTCTTGCGATGATGGGGCTTACGTTCCTCATCGGTTTTTTTGTCGCTGCGGTCATTAAGTTGATTGCCTATGCGGCCGATTCATTTGATTTTTATAGTTCCCACCGTTTGGAGCTACTCCGTTTGCGACGCTGGCGTCAGCATCGGCAAAAGGTGGAGAGATTAGTCCGACAGATTCCCATTGCAGATGAAGATGCTTTGGGAGATTTCCGTGAAGATTACAGTAAGGGGATCGACAGAAACTTTACTGGTTATTCCGGCTATTATCATGGCGTGAGTCCGGGAGCTTCTGAAAATAATCTGATGAATTATTATTATTCACAGGATACCCGCGAATTCTTTCTTCGGGAAGAAGAGCAGGCACATGTCAATAAGAAGAACTCAAAGAAACTTACTAACAACAAACAATAAAAGAAAACTAATTTATGGAAAATATAGATTTTGCTACCTTGTTTCAAGGTATTGGTACAATGATGGCAAGCGGATGGGTGCTTGCTTCTGCAAGAGTTTTTTTAGTACTTCTCGGTTTGTTACTGATCTATTTAGGCTGGAAAGGTATACTCGAACCGATGGTAATGATTCCGATGGGATTGGGAATGGTAGCTATCAACTGCGGAACCCTCATTATGCCCGACGGTACACTGGGTAATCTCTTTCTCGATCCGATGCTTTCAGATACGGATCAATTAATGAATACTATGCAGATAGATTTCCTGCAACCTGTTTATACCCTGACGTTTAGTAACGGGCTGATAGCTTGTTTTGTCTTTATGGGTATCGGGACGCTTCTGGATGTCGGCTTCCTGCTTCAGAAACCATTTGCAAGTATATTCCTGGCTTTGTGCGCAGAGCTGGGCACTTTTCTGACAGTACCTATTGCTTCTGCTCTTGGTCTGACTCTGAAAGAAAGTGCATCTGTGGCTATGGTGGGTGGAGCCGACGGACCAATGGTGTTGTTTACTTCGTTGGCATTGGCAAAGCATCTCTTTGTCCCTATTACGGTGGTTGCCTATCTTTATTTGGGCTTAACGTATGGAGGCTATCCATACTTGGTAAAACTGTTGGTTCCCAAACGCTTCCGCGCTATTAAGATGGTGACAAAGAAAGCTCCGAAGAATTACGATGCTAAAGTGAAACTGGCTTTCTCTGCTGTTCTTTGTGCTATTCTCTGTTTCTTGTTCCCGGTAGCTTCTCCTTTGTTCTTCTCTTTGTTTCTGGGTGTTGCTGTTCGTGAGTCGGGTATGAAACATATCTATGATTTTGTGAGTGGTCCGTTGCTTTATGGCTCCACTTTTATGTTGGGTGTCCTGCTGGGTGTACTTTGTGATGCACATCTGTTGCTCGATCCGAAGATTTTGAAACTATTAGTATTAGGTATTGTAGCATTATTACTTTCCGGTATTGGAGGAATAATCGGAGGATATATCATGTATATTATTAAACGGGGTAATTACAATCCGGTAATCGGTATTGCAGCTGTTAGCTGTGTACCCACTACCGCGAAGGTTGCACAAAAGATTGTAAGCAAAGATAATCCGGACTCATTTGTTCTGGGAGATGCCTTGGGAGCTAATATCTCGGGAGTAATTACTTCGGCTATTATTACTGGTATTTATATTACGATAATTCCATATTTATAAATAAAAGTATAACAGTTTCTTGAGATACTGTTGGTAATGATGCAAAAAAAGAAATGGTGAACAAAAGGCTTGAAGGCTGTATGTTCACCATTTCTGTCTTGTATTAGTACTATTATGAGACGATATCTCATCCCTTGCTGCCATATTTATCCATGTAAAGCGGCATCAATCGTTTCTTTTACTCTTCGTATGGAAGTTACGTTTCGTTCGTATTCGTTGATGTGTACCGTGCCTCCCATGGAGACGGCTTCATTTTTGAATATCATTTCGCTCTGAATACTTTCACGTGCCGAGAAATGAAACTCGTTGATTCCGGTTTCTGCGGCAATGCGTGCGATATTATTTTCATTTACTCCGCATCCGGCGAGTAATGTGATTCTTCCGGCAGCCTGTTTCTGTAACTCTTCTAAAAGGGGGATTCCCAGTTCAGCCGTAGGTTGTTGGCCGGAAGTCAGAATACGGTTACATCCCAGTTTGATGATCTGTTCCAATGCTCTCTGCGGGTTATGGCATACATCAAATGCCCGGTGAAAAGTCACAGATAGCCCTTGAGCCGCTTCCATTAGTTTCTGCATTACTGGCAAGTCTACTTCACCCTCTGCTGTCAGACAACCGAATACCACTCCGTCTGCCCCTAATTTTCGTGCAATTTCAATATCTTTCAGCATTGTCCGGATTTCGATATCCGAATACAGAAAATCTCCTCCACGAGGCCGGATAATAACGTGCAGGCGGGTATGAGTCAGTACTTCCCTTGCGATGGCGATCTCACCATAGGAGGGCGTTGTTCCACCTTCCGGTATTCCGGCACACAGTTCCACACGGTCTGCACCACCTTTCTGTGCGGCCAGGCAACTTTCCACTGAATTGGTACAAATCTCAAATTGATATTTTCCCATAGTCGTGTATTAAAAAAGGGCGAATTTCTTCGCCCTTATATGAATTTTCTTTTGAATCGTTACGTTATTTAGCGAAACTTACCGCACGTGTTTCACGGATGACGGTAATCTTCACTTGTCCCGGATAAGTCATTTCATCCTGGATCTTCTTGGCGATTTCACCTGACAGGCTTTCTGTCTGCTTGTCGTCAATCTTATCTGCACCAACGATAACGCGGAGTTCGCGTCCTGCCTGGATAGCATACGTCTTTGTTACACCCGGATAAGCCATTGCTAACTGTTCGAGATCGTTCAGACGCTTGATATAAGCCTCTACGATTTCGCGGCGTGCCCCCGGACGTGCACCGGAGATGGCGTCACAAACCTGTACGATAGGAGCCAGGAGACTGGTCATTTCTGTTTCGTCATGGTGAGCACCGATAGCGTTGCAGATATCCGGTTTTTCTTTGTATTTCTCAGCAAGTTTCATACCCAGCAATGCGTGTGGCAATTCCGGTTCTTCATCAGGCACTTTACCAATATCATGCAGCAAACCTGCACGTTTTGCTTTCTTCGGGTTCAGTCCCAGTTCCGATGCCATCACAGCACAAAGATTGGCTGTTTCGCGGGCATGCTGCAACAAGTTCTGACCGTATGAAGAACGATATTTCATCTTACCGATGATACGGATCAATTCAGGATGCAGACCGTGGATACCCAAGTCGATGGTAGTACGTTTACCGGTTTCGATAATTTCTTCTTCCACCTGTTTGCGTACTTTAGCTACCACTTCCTCAATACGGGCCGGATGGATACGTCCGTCAGTCACAAGCTGATGCAGGGCCAAACGGGCAATTTCACGGCGAACCGGGTCGAAGGCAGAAAGAACAATTGCTTCCGGGGTATCGTCTACAACGATTTCAACACCGGTAGCAGCTTCCAGAGCACGGATATTACGTCCTTCACGTCCGATAATACGTCCTTTGATTTCATCCGATTCGATATGGAATACTGTAACAGAGTTTTCAATGGCAGTTTCCGTAGCCACCCGTTGGATAGACTGGATAACGATACGTTTAGCTTCTTTGCTGGCAGTTAATTTAGCATCATCCATAATGTCGTTGATGAATGATTGTGCCTGCGTTTTAGCTTCTTCCTTCAGTGATTCTACCAGGCGTTCTTTGGCTTCTTCGGCAGACAATCCGGAGATTGCTTCCAGTTTATCGATTTCCTGCTGTTGCAGTTTATCGAGTTCTTCTTTTTTCTTGTCAACAATCACAAGTTGCGCTTCCAGGTTCTCTTTTACCGCTTCGGCTTCCATCTTTTTACGTTGGATTTCTTCCTGACGCTGGCTAAGTACCATTTCACGTTGCTTCAACTTGTTTTCCGCTTGCTGAATCTTCTGATTCCGCAATGCTACCTCCTTTTCAAGGTCCGCTTTCTTATTCAGGAATTTCTCCTTCACTTCCAGCAGCTTGTTTTTCTTAATTACTTCCGCTTCCGTCTCCGCTTCTTTCAGGACATTATCGTATTTGGATTTCAGTACATACCGGAATAGTATATATGAAAGGACTCCTCCTACGATGAAGCAAGCAATTGCTGTTGCTATTATTGCTATCATTCTACATTTAATTTAAGTATATAAATAAAAACGCACCGCCAAATATCAAAGCAATTATTTTTGCTTGGATATTGTGCAGTGCGTGGTTGTTTTATCTCTTATCAGCGAATAGCCGGTCGGGGATTTATTCTTCCTTAAAATAATCCTCCAGCAATTCTGTCAGTTCTTTTACCTTCTCCACATAGGGGCTGGTATCATTACGTTGCATCAATTGCAGTCTCTCTAACGAGAACTGATAGGCTACCATGGCAATAATTTTTTCGGGTTCCAGATTTTTATAGACTTCCCGATACTTATTAAGCCTGATATTTACCTGCTTGGCGGCTTCCCGTACCATTTGTTCTTCCTCACGGTTGATGGTTAACGGGTAGTTTGAGTCTGCTATCTGCAGGTTTATCTTTATTTTATCGTTCATACATCTTCTTCTTATTCATTCAACAAAGCGATGCATTTATCGACTTCACGCACTAATTTTGACAATCGCAGCTTCGTCTCTTTTACGTCGCTGCCGTTAAGGCTGATTGCCGTAGCTGTTTTTAGGTTTGTATAGCTGACTTCCAATTCATCGTATTGAGCTTGTACCTTCTCGTTTTTCAGCTTTTCATTTTCGAGAAGCTTCTTCAACTCGGCATTTTCACGCTTAAGTTCATCGTGCAAATAAATCAAATGCCGTAGTTGCGTTTCAAAGGAATTCAATAACTTTTTTTCTTCTTCTGTCATCACTACACCAAAATTGTACACAAAAATACGATTAACTCTGATATTACAAAAACTTTTCGGGAGAAAATGTTCTTTTTCGTCTAAATTAGCTATGAACGGAGGGGAAAGTAGAGTATTGCATAGGAAGCAAATACAGACTGCTTATAATATTATGGTATATTTTAAATTAATGCGAATTAGTAATTGAAAATGAATTGTCATTCATTTTTGTACGATTCTGAATCATTACAAAATCGATTAAATTTTTCTACTGGGTATTTATTTTCAATCTTTCTATTTCTTCTTTCACCTTTTCTCTGTCTCTTCGATGAATAAGGAGTTTGCGGGTGAAGAGTAACAATTTCACCATCTCTTCACCTGTAGCGAGTAGTTTCAAAAATAGTTTCAAGGCTTGAAACAATCTGTTTCACACCGAGAAACACTTCGTTTCGCTACTTGAAACAAAGTGTTTCCCGCCTTGAAACTTTTAGTTTCAAACAAGGTTGAAACTAATTACGAAATAGCTTTACTAATTTTACTCAATGGTGGAATCTGGAGGCTGCAAGTAAGCGTCTCCGCGATTCTATATTGCTGTCCGTTTTTAGCTCTCATATCTTTGCGAGGTATAAAAATGAAGCATTATGGATTTAGAAAATAGATTTAGAAGAACTTGGAAACGTTTCCAAGAAGTCTTAAAAACAGACTACAATTGTTCTTTAGCGGATGTTTGCCGCGAGCAGCATACCACTTTTGGAGGTATGAGTTCCTGGATGTCCCGACGGGGCTATAGCGTTAAACAAGCTAAGGCAGATGTGGTTCGTGATTATTATGGCGGCGTTGAGCCGTCCCCACTGAGCACTACCTCTCCTGCGTTCACTCAAATAGCACCCGCCATGTCGTCGGAAGAAGAGTTTAGTCTTGCCGGGATCACAATCACGTTTAACAGTGGAACCACCATTTCGGTCAAACGGGCCACACCCGGTGGTGTTATTAAAATGTTGCTCGATTACGAAAGAAAGGAGGGAGATCCATGTATTCTCTAACATCAGCCAATCGATACTATCTGTACCAGGGCTTTGTTCGTATGAACCTNCGAAAGAAAGGAGGGAGATCCATGTATTCTCTAACATCAGCCAATCGATACTATCTGTACCAGGGCTTTGTTCGTATGAACCTTGGCATCGACGGTTTATTCAAAATTATACGCTTGGAAATGAAGGACTTGTCTCCCGTTTCCGGAGATATATTTTTATTCTTTGGCAAAAACCGACAAAGTGTAAAAATACTGCGTTGGGATGGCGATGGCTTTCTTCTGTACTACAAGCGCCTCGAGGGTGGAAGTTTTGAGTTACCAACATTTAACCCCCATACAGGCAATTACGAGATTTCTTATCAGGTTTTGTCTTTTATCTTAAATGGAGTGTCATTGAAGTCTGTACGGTTGCGAAAACGTTTCAGGATTTAATATAACATCTTGATTGTTAATTATTTGTACTAAGTATATCATCCGATTTATTTGGTCAACTCGTTGATTTTTTATATCTTTATACCATGAAAAAGGATGAGATCATAGAGTTATTGAAGGAACAGATCAAGAGATTACGAGATGACAACAACAGACTCTTGGGGCAAGTAGATGCTTTGATAAAAGAGGTTTCTTCCCTTAAAGAAGCACTCCTTCAAAAAGGCGAATCTCTTAGCAAACAACAGCGCCTTGCTAAGGGGCTCGCCAAACTTGTATCCAACACATCCGAACAGCAACAAGCTCCCCAACCTGCCATGTCCGAAGAAGAGCGGCAGAAGAGAGAAGCTGAAAAAGCAGATAAGCGTAAAGCCAGAAAGAACAATGGTGCCAAACGTGACATGCATTATGAGATGGAGGAAGAAGAACATGTCGTTTATCCTGATGATCCCGATTTTGTAAGCGTCTCCGCGATTCTATCTTGTCGCCCTTTTTTCATTCTTATATTTTTGCGATGTATAAAAATGAAGCATTATGGATTTAGCA
>NZ_CP083673.1:3975896-4147809 GCF_025914115.1 Bacteroides sp. DH3716P
GCTTTCTTCTCTTGGAAAGCGGGTGCAAAAGTACGCCCTTTTGGTATACACTCCAAATATATCAAACTATTTTTTCTAATTATTTTTGAGTACATTTGCTAAAGTGCTGACGCATAACGATGTTGTAGAACATATTTTTCATGTATAGGGAAATTGTGCGCGGAAACGACGAGAGGGATACACATTATTATATCACACGCGGGCGCGTAAAGGCGAAAAAGGAAAAAGCAAGAAGATGCCTGTAAGGGAAAAATCTGTAGTACAAAGACTCACCAACTCAACCCATTTATTTAAACTTAGGTCAATACCTCCTTTTTTCAGATTACAGAGTGCAGAACGGAAATGTTCGAGAATAGTATACATTCTCGCTTAGTGATTAGTAAGGGCTCACCAATGTGAACAAATAAGCTATCAAATGTAGACAAACAAGCTCACTACTGTAAACAAGTCTATCTACTATAGTGAGCCCATAAGAAGCATTAAGAGTTTACAGAAAGATCATTAGGTATTAACCTATAATTGATGAAAGAATATAGAATAAGAGACGGTACTTCAAAAGCAGATACTAATGACACACTTTCGGCATTTATATGATAGAAAAAGGATCAAAATAGTGAGATATGAGATTAGTTGTTTACATCCAAACAGAAGTATATTTCACTATAAATCAATAAATTAAAAGTAAAACTAAAATTAAATAGGGTGAGGGTAACTTTTTACCCTCACCCTACTGCCACACGTTCCCTCACACCTTGCAACCACGATGAATAAAGGGATTGAACGAAGGTGTGAGGGTGTGAGGGTAAAAGTGATATAAAAATATAATCAGCTACAATTTTTCTTGGAGCAGACCGGGCTAAGGAACTACTATCGTTCCTTTCGCTGCCCTGAAATCAAGAGTTATTATAGTGTTGGCAGCCCATACATAATCTTTGTTCGGTTCATCCATGCCCTCTTTACGCAAATAGATTTCAAGAGTCTCCGGATTAACAGCATATTCGCGTTTCCAAGCACCAAATGAAGGATTAAGATTATCAAAAGCAGGAATATAAGGATGTATTCTGAAACGTCCTCCATTAGGTAAAGTAACAGAGAATGTTTTCCCGTCGCTACTTTCCGTAAAAGGCAAGATCTTTTCGTTGTTTCCTCCGGCTGCCGTTCCATACCCATAGATTACAGGCTTTTGGATGGAGATGGTCTTCGAACCTAAATCAACGAAAATGATATAAGTACCACTTTGGGGGATAACCACCAGTCCTTCGTCAGAGATTTCGAAGCCCACATTATTAGTCAGTCCGGTAAACTCTCCATCACCAAATATCTTGGATGTAGAGAAACGAAGTTTAGTTCCGGCATTGAAATAATTAATATGTATCCATCGGTCGGCACTGTTCCAAACCTTATCTAATGAGATAACCCCATCCGAGCCCCAATTCATGTTTCCAAATTCATCGCCAACCATATAAATAGCCTTCGCTGTTGAGGGGACATCACTTGGAGAGGCAAAAGTCACAGCTATTTTACCTCTATCTTGAGAGAAATCAAGTTCTATTGGTATATTAGAAGCAACAGGAACCGGTTCCAGTGCAGCACCTACACCACGATAATAGATTTGTCCATTATAGATGTTGAATTCCATAGTGTTCCAGTCTCTATTGTTATAGTCGGAAGTTGCATACATCTGAAGATTGCCTTGTGTTGTAGTGACAGCAGAGAAATTCTGCCCGGAAAGATCGAACGATACTTCCTGTCCGTCAAAACACTCACCTATTCCATAAACGGCAGGTTTCTCAAAAGCTATAAGATTACGGTTCATATCTACATATACCAAATACAGGCCGCTTGTTTCTACCGTCGCTCTTCCGTTACTGCCTACAACATAATTGACATTTGTACCCAAAGAGGCAAAACTTTCCGCATCAGATTTTTCCGATGCCCATTTAATTCCCTGACCAGCATTGAAATACTTGATAGTCCAGAATGCACCATTGCCAAGCTGTCCCACAGGGGCCATCTCTACCACATTTGTCGAATTCCAATTCCAGTTTCCAAATTCATCTCCAATCATATATAGTTTCTCCGGATACCCCTCCGGTTCGGGTTCTATGATCTCATTGCCCGTCATCTTCGCAAAGAATTTTCCTGTCAAGACTTCATATTGAAGCGTTACTTTATACTCACCTTTGTTTTTAAGATTGAGCTGCACTTGCGACTGGTTGGTTAGTTCGGCATATTCTTCAGTTAAAACATTCATTTTTATACTTCCTCCCGTTCCGGTGTACATAGAAGAGAATGTATATTTCTCCGTATCTGTTTCCTTCACATCAAAAGACGTATTATCGGTATAATTAAACGAAAACTCTGCCGGTAATATCACTTCTAACTCGCCACTGGACACCCAGGTAGCCACATGGTTAATATGGTCGTAAGACGGTTTTTGAAGAAAGAGTTCGTTTTCACCGTCTTCTGTCAGTTCGAATTTACTCGTCAAACGGAAATTGAATGGAACAATATTAACCTGTTTCAATAAAGGATTCACAATTAGCTGATACAATCCATCTTCCATTACTCTGAAACCGCCGGTTCCAGGAGCCAAAGAATAAGTTGACACCTCACTGTTGTCGTTTTGCAAAAGCGCTCCCTGCCCATAATAAACGGGTTGCCCATCCGGTCCGACTAAAGAGATATAAAAATCTCCGCTGGATGTCAGCCATGTGTTCAATGCGACCAAAGTGCCCTCTTTTATCACATTCATTTTACCATTGATTGCCTCTACCGAGAATTGGGACGCACTCCCCGTCAGATAGATACCTTCGGGAACATTGATTTCCCGTTCATAGTGTATCCCGTCGTCGGCACAACGACAGAAAATAAATGGCAACGAAAATACAAATAATAATTTTATTATAGTTTTCATCTTCATGATTACATTAAATTATAAATAACTATACTATTGGAATCTAATGGTATTTGACTAAAATTTCACATCAAACTGATGTTGCTTCTTGTCTTTTCCATTCGCTCCTACCACATCAATCACCATTTTTCCATCTTTTATCTTACAAAGCAGATAGCTGTTATTATCATTGACAAGGATGGGAAAGTTGGCTTTATCGGGTTCTGATTCACGGAAATAATATTTATGAGTGTGTCCGGATAACATCAGATCAATTCCAGCCGTATTTAAAACGGGCAACAAGGTTTGCTGCAAATGATAGTTTCCATGCCAATTGCCTATCGTCGGCGGGATGTGCAGGAATGCGATCCGAAGGGATGATTGCTTAAAATCGTTTTCTTCCACCACACTCCGCAACCATAGGGTTTCTTCTTCTCGATAATTGTCATAGTCGGCAATACCGGCATACTCCAAATCCGAATCCGGCTTATCTTCACCGGAATCAAGAACAAGAAAACAAACCTTACCTATGTTGAAACGATAATAAAAAGTTCCGGTAGACGTAGGAAAATACTTTATCAACGCATCGGAATAAACTCCACGTGTTTCATGGTTTCCCCGGTTGAAAACAATAGGCACTTCGGACGCAAACAATTCGACACAAGCATCAATATAATCTTTACATATCTGCTCCTGCCCCTCTACCCATGACGACATATCTCCATTAAGCAAAACGAAATCAAGAGATTTGAAATCTACTTCCCGACACAGAGACTTCATATAGTCACTCCGCCCGTGAATATCATTTAATACCAGAAAGGAAATTTCTTTCTTCCGGTCGTCGAAAGTTCTGAATCTGAAAGGTTCTTGCTTGTATACATTTGAAGCAGCAATCAATCCATAAGTTACCCAGTCACTCGAAGGCCAAGAGACAACTTCTCTCGAAAAAATCCGGTATCTGTATTCCCTGCCGGGTTCCAAATGTTTGATGCGTACACGGTGGATTGTATCATTGGCCCGCTTACGTCCGGACTCCGTATCGTAATATCGCGGACGTTCCTTCCCATAGAAATGATCTTCACCGGCAGGCGCCACTTCCACCCACGAAAGAGTAGGTTTGTTTGTAGTCCATACCACTGTCACGCCGTCGGTACTCATATCACACAGGTAAGGACCGTGTGTGATCTTTATACTGTCACCGTCATGTGCAGAAAGCCGAGCGGCAAAGATGACAAAAAATACAATTATCCAATTTCTCATAGAACGGTTCCTCCTTCTAATTTATTAGTTTGACCGATATGGTTTGTAAATCATTACTGTTGCAGCCGGTCATAATTTCAAATTCACCGGGTTCTACCACATAGTTCATGGCAGCATCATAAAAGCCTAAAGCTAAAGGAGAAATGTCAAACTGAACGGTCTTTGACTCCCCCGCTTTCAGGAATATTTTTTTGAATGCCTTCAACTCCTTTACCGGACGCACAACAGAAGCAACTTTATCATTCACATACAGTTGCACAGTCTCTTCGCCATCTCTGTCTCCGGTATTGGTTACTGTCACCGAAACGGAGATGGTCTCCTGTCGCGTATATTCTTTTTGGGTGCTCTGCGGAACTGAATAACTGAATGTGGTATAACTCAAACCGTAACCAAAAGGATAGAGCGGAGCATTCGGAACATCGATATGCCGGGTGGTTGAGGAATGGGGCATATCTCCCGGACGTCCGGATTTCTTATAGTTATAGTAAACCGGTACTTGTCCCTCTACCCGTGGAAAAGAAATGGTCAATCTTCCGGAAGGATTATAATCACCGAACAGTATATCAGCAATAGCGGTTCCTGCAGAAGTACCTAAAAACCAGGTTTCGAGAATGGCCGATACGTTCTTGTCCACCCATTCGATAGACAGCGGACGCCCATTCATCAATACGACGACAACGGGTTTCCCTGTGGCAACCAGTTCTTTTATCAATTCTTCCTGCACACCCGGCAAATCCAGTTGGGCACGGCTTCTCGATTCGCCACTCATCAAAGCTTTTTCACCGACAACGGCAATCACCATATCACTTTTGGAAGCCAATTTCACTGCTTCTTTGAATCCTGACTTATCTTCTCCGTCAAAATCGCAACCACGGGCATATCCAACTTTCGTTTTGTTACCGCCGATTTTGTTCTTTATGCCCTGCAATACAGTCGTCACATGGCGATCTTCCCCTCTTGCTCTCCACGAGCCCAGCAGTTCGGTCTGATTATCGGCCAGCGGACCTACCACGGCAATGGAACGGACATTTTTTGCCAGCGGTAATGTATGATTGTCATTCTTCAGCAGGACAGCCGATTTATGAGCCATGTCCAGTGCTGCATCCAGAAATTCTTTTTTCATGATTGTCTGCGATTCGTATTCTTCATTACAGAATTTATATGGATCAACAAACAGTCCCAAAGCATATTTGATATGCAGAATCCGACTGACGGAATTGTCGACATCTTCCATACTGATTTTACCGGCTTCTATCAGTTCTTTCATGTATTTATTATAGAGCCCATCTGTCATATCCATGTCGATGCCGGAATTGAAAGCCAGACGGGTAGCGTCTTTATCGTCTTCCGCCACTCCCTGCGCCACCAGCTGCTTCACTGCTTCCCAATCGCTTACCACAAAACCATTGAAATTCCATTGCCCTCTCAATAAGTCTTTGAGCAGGAACGGATGTGCGGACGCAGGAATACCATTTATATCATTGAAAGCACTCATAAAAGTAAGTACTCCCGCATCAATGCAAGCCTTAAAAGGAGGTAGATAAGTATCAAACAAAGTCCGTTCCGACATATCCACCGGAGCATAATCTCTTCCCGCCTGGGGAAGTCCGTAAGCTACCCAATGCTTTGCACATGCCAATACTGAATTATTCTCCCAAAGATTCCACTGAAAACCATTCACTCTTGCTTTGGCTATTTCACTTCCCAGGTAGGTGTCTTCTCCTGCTCCTTCCACTACCCTGCCCCAACGGGCGTCTCTTGCGATGTCGACCATAGGAGCGAACGTCCAATGTAGTCCGGCTGCCGAGGATTCAATCGCAGCAATCTTGGCAGCTCGTTCGATCGCTGCTAAATCCCAACTACACGATTCCGCCAAAGGAGTCGGAAAGATTGTCTTATATCCATGAATCACGTCCATCCCAAAAAGAATCGGTATCTTTATCCGGGAATAACGCATATTCTTTTCCTGCAAATCACGCAATGTCTTTGCACCGGATATATTCAAAACAGAACCTACAAGTCCGCGTGCTATCAATGAATCGCTCAAATATTCTGATTCAGGACCGGTTAGAAGGGTACGGCCTACGTATTGGGATAACTGGCCGATCTTCTCTTCCACAGTCATCCGTGAGAGCAAATCTTTAACAAATGAATCCGCTTCCGGAGTATGAGGTAGTTTACTATTTCCGACGATCCGGGTATGCGGATCGCGAACATAAACTCTTATCCAATCAATATCGAAATCAAATTGCTGCAATTCCTCCGCAGGATAGCCGACATCCAACTTGTCAAATGCTCCTACCTGCCCGGTGATAGCAATATCCCAAACTCTGTCCAGCCGATTCTCTTTACGAGCCTTAGTGATAAAATCAGTATATGCATCCCCCAACTGTGTACGGGTATGTATCTGGTAATTGACTTTATTATCTATCAGAAACGTAATGATGGCATGATTGTTATCAACAGGATCGGGATCTATCTGAACCGCATATACATGGAAATTATCTCCCGGCTTATCGTCTCCGATTTCAGTATATCGTATCTGACCTTTGGGTAGATTGATTCCCAACCTTTGCGTTTCCGAATTGAACAAATGCAAGGTTTGATTCGCTTTGGCCGGATAAGGATTTTCCCCGAAAGCTTTGGTAAAAAACTCCAGTATATCTATTTCGGCTACTCCAGCTCCTTTATAATGCCTCAACCAAAGTGCATTCCAAAGCCCATATAGATATGGGACTTTGGCTTTGATCTCTATGCGGCAGAAAAGAGGATAATATTTCTCCGTATCGGAATCTCTGCTGGACAGCGCTCCCGACCACCATCCGGTCTTGCTCTTCACACTGGGATGAACGGGACTGGGCGCATCTTTACTTTTGAATGAGTGAATTCGACAAATCTTCTCTCCTGTAGGAAGGGTTTCGATAAAGACCTGCTCCGGACGGTATGTCTGAAGCATGGCTTTATTTTCCTGATTATAGGTGGGTCGCCCCACTTTTTGGGAACCATATATTCCCCAATACCGGGAGTCAATCACATCTCCGTTAAACTCGTCTCCATCGTAATAAATCCATCCGGGAGGGGTTTCTGATGAAGGAGGAATAACGGTTTGGGCTTTCACCACCCCGATACAGCAAAATATGATTATTAGAATCTTTATTTTCAACATGATATTTCTTTTTAATGATTTACCAACCCGGATTCTGTTTCCAGTTCTTCAACTGCAGAATCTCACTTTCAGGTATGGGATACCAATACATTTTAGAATCAAACACTCTCTTTTCTACCACAGCACGGGAATAATCAAACTTCTCGACGGGATATTCCGGCTTTTCAGGAATCTCTGGTTCTGTTTCATCCCGGGTAAATACACGTACCCAATCTACATCCATCGAAACGTTTCTCAAATTGGCATTCCTGTCTTCGGGATAGCCGATACCATTTTCATTCTTTCCTCCGATTTGTCCGGTTATCGCAATGTCCCAGGTTCGCTTTTCTCTTCCCTCCGCTATTGCTTTGGTTATAAATGTATTATATCTGTCATCATAGTCAATCGTCTTGAATGTATTGGTTACTTTACCATCCAACAGGTAGCTGATGATAGCATGCTTATCCGGAGAAACCGGGTCCGGATCTACCTGAACGCCATACGTATGGAAGTCTGCTCCCGGATCAAAATCAAGCACTGTATGTCGTCCGTACCCATTCACGTTGATTCCCAGATTGCCTGTTTTATTATCATGCAAATGTAAAGCCTGGCTAAGCCGGCGGGGTGAAGCCGTATTCTCAAATTCCTTGACGAAAAACTCTTCGATGTCAAGTTCCGCAACACTGGCTCCTGCATAATGACGACACCACGGTCCCATCCATATACCATATATATAAGGTATTTTTGCACGAATCTCAATGCGGGAATGCAGAGGGTAATATTTCCCCTGATAACCATATTTGTCGGTATCCCGGCTGGACAAAGCTCCCGACCACCATCCTTCTCTCGTACTGGCAGTGCTTAATGTCGGAGCCGGTGGATTGTCGTCCTTGGTGGCTGTTATCCGGGCAAAGCTCAATCCGCCACTCCCTTTCTCAATCGTAATCTGTTTTTTACGATAAGTCTGGATATTTCCAGTGGGTTGTCCATACTGTGAGTTTCCTACCGGAGTGTCGCTTCCATACTGTCCCCAATATGAGTTGTTTACGACCAAATCATTGAATTCGTCTCCATCGTAATAATGCCATCCTTCCGGAACTTCGTTAACCGGTATTACGGAATTCCGGGTAACAGCTCTTCGAGCCTGATTCTTACGGGTGATTTCAAGACCTAGCAAATCTCCTCCGAGTGTTTCTTGCGCAATCTTCCACCGTCTTACATCCCACGAACGATGTTCCTCAAATGCCAGTTCGACACGACGTTCACGCCGGATACGCTCACGCATTTCGTCCTGCGTCAATCCGGAAGGCAGATTCGGTTGTCCGGCACGATTGCGCACTCGATTGATGTACTCTGCTATATCCGTATTTTCGGGATCGTACTCATTCAAGGCTTCCGCATAATTCAGGTAAATCTCCGCTAAACGAAATAACGGCCAGATATGTCCCTGACTTCCTCCGCCGGTTTGGATATTCACATCTTCATTGAGGTACTTTTTCAGATAGAATCCAGTTTTGGTTGCATTGGTAACGCCCAGACCGTCTTTTCCACCGTCCCAATTCTCTACCGCCGTGCTTTTCCAAACGGAATCATTCAGCAGAATGGTAGCATTCAACCTGTCATCCCGGTAGAATTGCGGACGAACGGCATTTTCCTCATTCTCCCAACTAAAATAGCTGCCATCTTTCATTTCATAAGAGTCTACCAGATTCAACGAAGGATTGATGCCGCCTACCCCACCATAACTGACAGGAAAGTTGTATTTTTCAAAGTCGGAATTGTTTCCATAACGACGCATCAGAATAAACTCGGAATTCTGAAAGTTATTCTTGAATAAAGTGGCATAACTGCCATACAACGAATATATGCCCAGATCAATTACGTCTTTCGCAGCCTGTGCCGCAGCTTTCCATTTCTCCATATCGGAAGGAAGATCGCTTTCCGAAAAATTCTGCCAGTCCAGATACAAGGGACTGGCCGCATACAATAAAACTCTGCTTTTCAAAGCCAATGCGGCTCCCTTCGTTGCACGTCCCAAATCCGAATCGATTCCTCGTCCCGGAGTTAAATCGAGCACTTCGGCTACCTTATCACATTCGCTGGAGATGAATGAGATGCAATCGTCCATAGACGGGCGTGGAGTCTCCGAATAATCCGCATTGACGGATAGTGTAGAAGTAATCACAGGTACAGGTCCGAAACGTTTCACCAGCTCGAAATGGAAAAACGCTCTTAAAAAACGGGCCTCATATTTCCATGTTTTCAAGTCATTCAGACGGTTCTGATATTCATTCTGATTATCCGGATCGAGTCTGTATTTATCCAGATTCACTCTGTCTACATTTTCTATAAATTCATTCGCTATGCGAATTCCTGCGTAATACTTATTCCACAAATCATCCGGATTGGACCTTGAATTCCAGGCTCCGGTGTTGAAGTGCTGGATGTTGCAGGAGGCATTAGCATGTTCGGCATCATCGGTAGCGGCATCCAACATAGCTTCGGAACCGATACGGTTGAAACCATCAGGCAGATACCGATAAGCATTGACTAGAAATTTGCTTGTACGTTCATAGGAAGTAAAGGTCATCTCGTTGTCGATAAACGAATCATACTCTCTGTCCAGATAATCACTGCATCCGGACAATATGCTGATAGCAGCAAGAGCATTCAATATGATAGATAAACCTATTGGGTATTTCATAATTATTATATTTTTGTTCTTACCTATTAAAAATCAATTTTTATTCCCAGGTTGTAGGAACGTGTCAACGGATATGTAATCAAAGAACTGCTTTCCGGGTCGGCCAATCCGTCAAGATGACTCACGGTGAAAAGATTGCTCGCATTAGCATACACATACAATCTGGACAATTTTATCGCTCTTGCTATTGACTGGGGGAAGGTATATCCAATCCGGATATTCTTCATTCTGAAGTAGTTTCCGTTTCTTTTCCAATATGTAGATATCCGGTAATTGTTTTCAAATGTCCGGGTAGACAAACGGGGATAAGAAGCATTGGGATTCTCCGGTGTCCAGCTGTCGAGAGCCAGTTTTGAAGCAGAGCCATTGTCGGTAAAGGAATAAGCCAACGGCCCGCTCAAATAGATGTCTCTATTGGCAACGCCATGAAATAAAGCCTCAACGTCTATCCCTTTCCATTCAAAGCCTATTTTCAAAGCATAATTCCACTCCGGAATATTAGAATATCCCACAGGATAGGAGTCATTGGAATCGACTACTCCATCACCATTTTTATCGATATATTTTATATCACCGGGGTTTACTTCTCCAAACTGCGGTACCGGTAAATGTGACTTCAGACTTCCATTCGAATCGAAATCACTCTCCTGATACAGTCCGTCAGCAACAAGTACAAAAGGAGTATTCACGGAACGTCCTTTACGATATTGATAATCGTAGAGTTTCACTTCTTCCGCCATATCGACAATTTCATTCTTTGCATACCACGCCGATGTTTCAACGTAATAGTTGAAGTTGTTTTTAAGACTGCTTTCGTACCTGATCGTACCCTCGAAACCTTGATTCTTTACTTTACCTACATTCATATAAGGCAATATGTCGCCATAAGAGGCTCCAACAAATCCGGGAATAGTGGAATACGGCTGTGACAGGATATCATATCTTTCTTTATGGAAATAATCGAATTCTACCGACAGCCCTTTCAGTAAAACTGCATCCAATCCAATATTGAATACACGTTCCTTCTCCCAACTAATATCGGGATTGGCAATCATATCTGCCCGAAACCCGCCTGTTGATGACGACCCTGTACCTAAAAAATAGGAGCCGTTACTGCTATAAGTCTGGTCGAACAGATAACGTCCGTTCTCATTCTGATTGTTTCCAACCAGTCCGATAGATGCTCTTAGTTTCAAATATTCAACCCAGTTGATATTTTTCATGAAGTTTTCTTTCGACAGTATCCATCCGGCGGAGAAAGCGGGAAAGAATCCATATCTTTTTCCAGGAGCATAATCATCACAACCTGTATATGAAGCTGCAAATTCTCCTATGTATTTTTGATTATAAGAGTAAGTTACCCGCCCTGCATAATTCAAGTATTTAATGTCATCACGACTTCCATATTTCTGATATAAATCAGACAGGAAAAAGATGCTGGCAGTGAGTTGATGTTGCTTGAAAACGCGATCATAATCCAACTGTGCCTTAAAGTTCAGACGGCTCCAGTCAGTACGGAATCCTTCATCGGATTCCAAAGGAGAATCAGCGCCGTAGGGTGTATATAGCACCTCTCCCCCTGCTCCTTTGGAAAGAGAATAACGGGCATAATTCTGATTCTTTATAGATGAATCCGCCATATAGTTGTTGTAGGCAATACCGGCACTGACACTTAATCCCTTTGTCAGTTTCTCCAGGTCGTATTTAGGCATAAAAATCAGTTGGAAAGTCCGGCTGTTTTCTTTATAAAGCCCTCTGCTGACGATATTACCGACCGGGTTGGTAAAAGCGGCATTTCCTCCATACGATCCGTCGGGGTTGTACACCGGAAATGCATTCGGAGCTGTTCTCCATATCGCTCCCAAAAGTCCGTTGGCAGAACTGCTGCCTCCGGGAATAGAGCGATTACCTACACTCCCGCTAAAATTGAGTCCGGTAGACAGGTGTTTGCTTATCTGGATATTCAAATTAGACCTGAAATTAAAGCTCGCATAATAGGCATTCGAGTTTTCCCGGCGTTTTTTATCGGTGTCTTTGTAGAAACCGATGTTCTGCAAAAGATTCATCATTACATAGTATTGCACCACATCTCCTCCTCCTTTAAAACTTAAATCAGCCATACTCAAAGGAGCTGTATTATTCAAAATGGCCTTTTTCCAGTTTACATTGGGGTAAAAGTAAGGATCGGTGTTGTTCTGATAGGCATTCAATTCCTCTGGAGTGTATAAACGAGGCAATCCGTCATTCACACGCGCCTGATTGTATAAGGTGGCATAATCATACGCATTGATAGGATCGGGAACGCCCAACGGTTGTTGTATTCCCGTTTGTAAACGGATACTGACTTGCGGAGCGGAAACGCATCCTTTCTTGGTTGTCACCAATAAAACACCATTTGCACCACGCATACCATATAAAGCCAGAGCCGAAGCGTCTTTCAATAATGTTACAGACTCGATTTCCGCAGTGGACAGACTTTCAATCGGGGCTTCGAAACCGTCGACATATACCAGCATTTTTTGTCCGCTTGCATAGGAAGTACGTCCCCGGAGGTAGAGATTCGCGATAGAGAAATCATAGCCGGGCTCTCCGCTTTGTTGCAACAATGTTAGTCCGGGAAGCTGTCCTTGCAGACTATTTCCCAAGCTTGCGGAAGTAGTTTTCAGCAAATCTTCCCCACGTATGGAAGAAATGGCACTTGTTCGCCTCCATTCCGGTTGTTGCCCATAGGCGACTTCTACAAGTGCAGAATCGGCTATGTGTTGAGCAAACAAAACGGGAGCATAAAAAGTGAGAATAGTAGTCAAAAGTATAGCATAACGCTTCCCTTTGTATATACTGTTTATTATTGTCATACCTTTTATTTTTAGTTGATTGAACATATTTACCATCCCGGATTCTGAAGCATATACCCTTTATCTATTTCGGTCTGCTTGATAGGATGTAAATAAGAACGGTCACTCCATAATCTGTTTTCAAAGACATAAGGTTTGTAATGTACTTTACCCGGTGCTCCTGTAACAGCGGAGAGCTGCAATCCATACATGGCACCTTTCATAACACCTTCATCATCGGCTATCAGCCAACGTCTTATATCCCAGAAACGATGATCTTCATAAGCCAGTTCCACGGCTCGTTCTCTTCGCAGTTTCTCCCTGAACTGCTTTTTATTCAAAGTGGAAGGAAAGCCCGGCATTCCGGAGCGTTCACGAACTTTCAGGACTGCATCGAATGCTTCTTTCGGGGGAGTTTCATAATATTCATTCAAAGCTTCTGCATAATTCAGATAGAGTTCGGCTACCCGGAAGACAATCCAGTCCATATTAGTGGAGTTGCGCGGAGCCGTTGCTCTTAGTACGCGAGGTACCCATTTGCGAACCAGGTGTTTCGTTTTATCATTGGCTACATTGTGAGCTCCACCGGGCAGAAAATTAAGAATTCCAATCTCTGTATTCCAGTTAGCTCCATGTGCTGCAATGGTTTGCGCAAAACGAGGGTCCAGTTCGTCGTACTTTTCAAGCAGATCATCGCCACCATCCATATTCCATGTTTGTTGGTTCCCGTCTTTTTTCTCATAGAAACGCACGAAATTGAAGGTTGTAAAAAGACCGCCGTCGCTCCAACTACTTCCCGCCCATGCCGGTATATTGCTTGTTATGGGATGACTGCTTGTTGTGAAATTCCGATATTTTTTGTTGGCCAGAATTATTTCTTTGTTATCGGGAGCAGTCCACACATGTTCGTAATTTGTTTCAGGTGTTCCCTCATCGTACAAGTCATAATAGCCAGAAGATTCAACAGCGGTAATGGCTGCCTTGGCTGCTTTAGCAGCTTCATTCCAGCGTTCTTTACTATAGTTTCCATATCCTATCAGGTCATTATTTCCACTTAAAGGAAGGTACGGATCGTCGGTATTGAACAAAGGACTCGCCGCATACAGGAGTACTCTGGATTTGAGGGCTAAGGCGGCTATCCTGTTTGCCCGTCCCACCAATATCGAATTCGTATAATAATCCGGTAATATGGAGGCAGCCCGGTCACAATCGACAAGAATGGAGTCTACACAATCGGAAAATGTATTACGGGGTAGTTTACCATCTTCCGACGGATTTATTCTACGGTGTATTATAGGCAGTCCACCATATCTATATACTCCTTCCCAGAAGACCAAAGCCCGCATAAAATAGGCTTCGCCTCTGGAACGTGTCTTAAAATCAACGTCTCCCGGATCATCGGGCACTTCGTCAATACGTTCAAGCACGATATTGCATTTTCGTAATGTCTGCCAACGGGTGTTGTGACGGGGGTCTTCATCCCAGTCTATGCTGCTGTTGTTATGATTGTCCACGTTCCACGAGGCATTGCCCTTCCCCCAGTTTGCACCTTGTTCGGCTTCATCACACGCTCCTGCCAGGGTTGAGGTTGCACACAATTTACGGTCGATCCCGCTACTTCCCATCGAGAACCCCAGCGGCATACCTTCTGCATAGATGCCTGTTATGTATTGTTCTGTCAAAGTCCTGTCGGCAAAGACACCGTCTTCATCCAAATCGACAGAGGGCGGAGCTTCCAGATAGTCACTACACGAAAACATCAATACAGACGACAGAAGTATTGCACATATATATGTTATTCTTTTCATGATTATCAAAAATTTATATTAAGACCAATATTATATACTTTCTGCAACGGATATGTATTGATTTCAACATTTCCACTTCTCGAAGGTGCTTCCGGGTCCAGATCTACCACATCTGTCCACGTGAATAAATTGGAACCGTTGAAATATAATCTTACACTATTCAGGTTAAGCCGTTTGACAAAACCTCCGGTAAATGTATATCCTACTTCGAGGTTTTTCAATCGCAAATAACTGGCATCCCGTATCCAAAGAGTAGAAGGACGATAGTTGTGATCGGTTTCTCCGTTGGGATTCAGAGACAAACGGGGAAAGGTGATCTTTTCTCCTGCCTCATACCGTTCCTGTGTCCAACGTTCTTTTATCAGAGATTTCGCACTCTCTTCTCCTTTCGCGAAAGGCCACATCGACCGTCCGAAATATTTAATGGATACATTGTCGGCTCCCTGAAATAAGATGGAGAAATCAAATCCTTTATATTGCGCTCCGAATGAGAAACCGTAAATAATCTCCGGTACGGGGGTGTATCCTATCGGAACCATGTCGTAATCATCAATCACTCCATCCCGGTTGACGTCTACATACTTGACGTCTCCCGGTTGCAACTGATTCCCGCTCCATGAACTTTTAGGACGGTCTAATGCATTGATTTCTTCCCACGAGTTATAGTATCCGTCAAAGATCAGTCCGAAAAACTGATTCTTTCTTCTTCCGGTAGTCATCTGATAATCATATCTCTTCTGCACTTCATCCATGTAGATGATTTCATTCCTCGCAAATGAATAATTGAAGCGTGCCCAATAATGGAAATCTTGTATATGATGTCTAAAATTAAGGTCCATTTCCCAACCGCGATTTTCCATTTCTCCAAAATTATATGCAGGAAGATTAGCACCTATAATCATGGGGGATGTTGATCTGTTGGCTAATATGTTATTTCGTTTTTCTTTGAATATATCAAATGAAGCAGTCAGACAATTATTGAACAGATTAATATCTACACCGACATTCATCTTTTTCGCCTTTTCCCAAGTCAAATCAGGATTACCGATTTTATTTTCAACAATCATCAGTGAAGTATACGGATTGGAAGCCAAACCGAAATTATACTTGTTCACACCCGAATCGCTCGCTGCTCCATAAGAAGACGGCAGATACAAAAATCGATCACCACCTATCTGATCGTTTCCTACCTCTCCGTAGGACCCTCTCACCTTTAGATATTTAACGATATTGTTTTTCGGAAAAAACTTTTCTTCACTGATGACCCAACCTAATGAAACAGCAGGAAAAAATCCGAACCGTTTGCCTTTGGCAAAATTCTCGGTTCCGTTGTATCCCATATTGAATTCTGCCAAATAACGGGAGGCATATTCATAGGTCAATCGTCCTACCAATCCCTGATAAGCATTAGGTACATAATATTGAAGGGAGGGGGAATAGTATTTACTCTGATTATACAGAATAAGTGCTGTCGTTTTATGAAGCCCGAAAGTTCTATTATAATCAATTCCAAACTCCATATATACTTTCCGGTTCTTATCCCATCCGGTACTTACAGACCAGATACTCTCTTCTGATTGGGGGATCAGATAGATGTAATCCGGATCTTCCGCATCACGGCGCGCAAGATAATAAGGAAAGGTTTTCGAATATTTCTTACGGCTGTAATAATAGCTATCATACGCGATACTCCCGTGTACGGACAAACCTTTGGTCAGCAAAGATGATAAATCATAATTCAGACGTAATGTTGTATTGATGTTATTTCTATTATCTTTCTGATAACCGTTGCTTAATAAGGTTTGCCAGGGATTGACGCTTCCCAATCCATCCTGTATGCGGACAATTTTATTGTCCACCAATCCCGGAGAGCTCAAGGGATTGGCAAAAGAAATAGCTTGCCAGATTCCACTGTTACCGGAGCCCGGAGTAATCACTCTGCCTATCTGGGCGGCCATTTGAACAGTTGTCGAAAAGTCCCGCGTTATCTGAAAATCGAAATTAGTTCTGAAGTTATAACGGGTGTTACGGGGATTTACATCATGATCCGAATCTATCTTGGTATGTTTATAGATACCGGTCTGATCGAAATAACTTCCCGATATAAAGTATTTCACACGTTCTGTACCACCCGAAAGGTTGATGTTATGTTGAGTGCGGGTAGAAAACTTTCTAAGAAAATCGTCTATCCAGTTAGTGTTCGGATGCAAAATCGGATCAAAGCCATTTCTGTACAATTCAATATCTTTATCCGTGAATTTCGGTTGGTAGGTAGAACCCGAAACCCGGGAGTCATTTTCTAAAGCTTCATTGTATAAAGTTGCATAATCCGCACTATTCAGATAACTGGGGAGCTGGGTAGATTGCTGCAAAGCAAAATTACCCGAATAGCTCAACCGGGGACGCCCTCTTTCCCCTTTACGGGTAGTAATTAATACTACGCCGTTAGCTCCCTTTACTCCATAGATCGCTGTTGCCGAAGCATCTTTAAGTATATTCAATGATTCAACTTCATTCGGATCTATGCCGTCAAAATTAGTTCGTTCGATGCCATCGATCATTATTAAAGGAGCCGTGTTGTCTGTAAATGTACTGACACCTCTGATTAACAGACTGGAAGCGTCTTCGCCGGGAGCACCACTTCTTTGAAAAGCAATCAATCCCGGCATTCGTCCTACCAGCATGTTACTAATATTGGATTGTTGTGTCTGTACCAGTTCTTTCCTCGAAATAGAAGCGATAGATGCTGTCACACTTTCTTTCTTCTGCTTTCCGTAGCCGACAACAACGACTTCCTCCAGACTTTGCTCGGCTTCTTTTATTTCAATAGAAAGCACTTTATTGTCTTTTACAGGTACTGTCGTCGTGACATAACCGATATAACTGATTTCCAAAACTGCATTCGGATTTACAGATAAGGCAAAGCGCCCGTTTATATCGGAAATTATGCCGTTAAATGTACCGACTTCCTTGATATTGGCACCGATAATCGGTTCTCCTTTTGTATCGGTAATAGTACCGGTTATTCTCCGAGGCTCCTGTGGCTGTGAAGAAAGATTCTTTTTCACTGCCGTTTTTCTCTTTACAACAATCTGTTTTCCATTTATTTCATATACCAGATTTGTCTTTTCAAACAAGGCTGACAATTTTTCTGTGATTGTCTTCTTCCTGGATAGATCTACACTGACAACTTGATTTAAACTAGGTCGGATATCTTTCGAATAGATGAAAACGTAGCCTGTTTCTTTCTCTATATCTTTAAAATATTCCAGTAGAGTCCCTTTCTTTATATCATAGAGTTCGCTCGTTCCATTTCCATTAGCGAGAGTTACATTCGCTATAAATAGAAAAATAACAAAAAATTTCACAAACAGATATGATTTACAAAGAAAATATGCCCTATTTGCATGATTGTAATAGGAATTTTCCATATTTTTGCGTATCAATTTTTAGGTTTTTCATAAGTAATTGAAAAATTTAAATCTCACGGGTTCGGAAGAGTTGCCTCTCTTCCGAACTTCTTTTTTACAAAGGCTTCATTTCTGTGGTTTATTCATAGGCATTAAATTTTTAGGGTTATTACTCGATTTTTATACTTCCCGCTTCAATTGTACACTGGACATCGTACAGCAACGAGAAGGTTTTCATGACTTGTTCTATATCATCAAATAAGATAAGTTTTCCCATTGTACACTTTTGCGCAACTTCCGGCGTACATGTGATAGATACATTATAGTAGCGACTTAGCCGTTGGATAATATCTTTCATTGTCTCACCCCGGAACTGAAGTACGCCATCTTTCCATGAAATATAATCGTAAGCATTAACTTCGTCGATGCCGGATATCCCATCACTCAACTTAAAACGCTGATTAGGCAAAAGGACAAAATCTTCATTGGAGTTTGCTTTTACATTTACTTTTCCTTCTACCAACACCACGGATTGCAATGCATCATCAGCATAGGCAGACACATTAAACTTTGTTCCCAATACATTAACTGTCAGTTGGGGTGTCTCTACATAAAAAGGCCGGGAAGTATCTTTGGCAACTTCTATATAAATCTCTCCTTCTACTTTTATCCTGCGTTCGCCCGGACCAAAAGAGGAAGGGAAACGTAATTTACTTCCGGAATTAATCCATACTTTCGATCCGTCTGCCAATACAATGGATGAATGGCTACCATAAGGAACTATCAGTGTATTTTGTTTTCCGGGTTGAACCGCTCCCTCTTTGATTATCTCTGTTTCCTTACCATCGGATTGAATAGTAATATTGCTATCATAAGTAATGACGGCATTATTCTCTATCTGAATCGCTTCCGCATCATCTCTTATCAGCATTACTTTCTGATACAGAGTATCTGCTTTCACATTGACAAGCAGATCATCAGCAGTTCCGGACGTCTGAAAAGAATGAATCAACCAGAAAGAAACAATACCTAATATTAGTACACAGGCGGCAGCATAACGGGTAAATAAGATAAAACGATGTCTCTTATCACGACGCTCCATGCTTGTCTCTATACGTGCCCACAATCTTTCTGATTCTTCGGGTAAGCGCTGAACCGGATTCAGCCGGGCAGATAATATGATTTTGCGGGCCTCCTGTAGGGATGCTTGATCTTCGGGATGCTCTTTTTGATAATTAACCCACCATTCTTCCGATTCCTGGGTAGGAGCCAGACACCACAATATGAAGTCTTCATTTTGTAGCCATTGTTTTGTCGATTCGGGTATTCGATCTGAATGCATACTCGTTCTTTTTACGGTTTCACTTTAAAAACACGCAAAGAACAAAAATACCCCCACGAAAATTAAAGAAAATAACCGAAAAGGAAAAAATAAATAATTTGAGGCTGAATTTTACGCATTTGTTCGATAGCCCGATACACTAATTTCTGTGCTGCTTTAGGTTGTATTCCCATCAATTTCCCGATTTCCTCATAGCTAAGTCCTTGGGTATAACGAAGATATACAGCCTCCCGTTGCCGGTCTGTAAGGCTATCCAGCATCTTTTTCAGCTGTTTTTGCATAGCGGCTCTTTCTTTTTCTTCATCTATGAGTTCAAAGCCGTTCACTTCAATAAGGAAACTATAGTTATCAGAACCTTCTTCCAGAAATTCGGTATTCATTTCTTTTTTCTTAATGGTCCGAATCCGGTTCTTCAAACAGTTCAACAGATAGAACTTCATATTCTGACTTTCCCAAAGTTTGTGCTCACGCTCATATAAATGCAAAAAAACATCGTGAATGGCATCTTCTAAAAGTTCTTTACTAATGCCAAAAGCAATGCCGTATGAAAACAAATCGTTCTCATACGTCTCATATAACCACTTATATAAGGATTGCTTATTCTTCACACTATCTTCACAAAAAGTTAGAATCCTATCTTCTAAAGAATATTGAAATGGTAATTATCACCAGCCTGTCTCATCCCATCCGGCAGCGGAGTACCATTGTATCGACTGACGATAAAAAGGATTTATCTCCTCTTCATACGACTGACGAAATATATAAGTAGAAAGTCCTGCAGAGCCATTCATCGAGAAACTACCGCCATAACTGGAGTAATTATTAGGAGTAGTCTTCCAATAAACCACAGCAGCATCATAAGCAGCTTTCCAAGCCTCATATTCGCTAGTCTCACTACCTAAAGAACGTATTAATCCATCAAAATCATAATAATACTTACTGGACCGACAATCATAACAGAGTATGCCCGATGTGGCTATCGCTTGTCTGCCCTTAATATATTTCGGAATAATCTCACTACTGCTTTTATCCAGTTGTTCCAACATGGAAGTGTTCACTACAGAAACAGAGACTCCTGCCGTCCAGGGATCACCTAAGCCCCAATTATATGGCAATTTGCCAGTATAAAGATTTTCATCTGCATAAAATTCAAAATATGCCTTTGCTATGTCCGTAGCCGATGCATTATTGGCAAACATAGCCGGAACTACTTTCTGATATGGAGCACCCGGTGCGGGTATCTCTGTCGGAGAGCCTATAATGTAATCCGCATGTTCCTTCAATTCATAGACCACCTCAACAGATTGCATAAAGCATGCATCGAAAAGAAGAAAACTCAAATGAGGCGCATTACGCAGAACATCTTTTAACTCGGAAATATCCATGTAATTTGAACCACCATCCTGTCCCCACCAACGGGTTTTATTCTGCGATTTTGCCAACCATCCTTCTCCATGAGACCACAAAACCAACCCATAACTCTGTGCCGGATATTCAGAAAATGCCGTGTTGATAACCTCCTTCATCTTAGAGACATCTACAGAATTTCGTCCTTCATACGTAGCGATTACCTCCTGTACGACATTCTTCTTTTTATCCTTCTTCAATCGAATTAGTTTAGGACTTGATCCGGTATCAATGTATACGAGTAGGTTATAAGAGTTATCATCTACAGACTGCATTCCCTCTGTCATTTCCGCCAAATCCTCTGTGGCAAAGCTGCGAAGAGAATTGTCACCTGCTATATAAACAAGAACTGTACGCATCTGGACTCCTCTTTCATCATCGTCATTATGACAAGCGATTACCAGCATAGCCAAACACACAAACAAGGAGAATATTTTTATCTTTTTCATTAGATTTCAAGTTTATTACGAGGCAAAGATAAAAAAATAAGAGATGCAAAGCTGCATCTCTTATTATATTAACAATTTAACTATTGCTTATTATTCTTCCGGTTTCGTAAAGCGGAATTTATCTGAATCAATCCGCGATACCGTCATTCTATTATTCTTCTTATATTTATTCAGAATCTTCGTTGCTTCTTTTTCCAACTTCTTTCTGTTTTCCGAGAAGTAAATCATACATGTACTATTCTGCTGCAGTTGGTTATCCTCCAGATAATTTTTCAACTGATAACTATATAATTCACGATGAGCCAAGAACCCTTCTTTGCTAACCTTCGCACTATCTAATATCTGAATATCCGTGAAATAGACTACCGTATCCGTAAATGAAGCAGAAATTCCAAAAGCATAAACCGGTTTAGAATGGTCTTTTTTCAGAGAAAAAGCGGAGCACATGGTAAACACAAGTGCAATTGCAAATAGTATTTTTACGTATTTCATATCATATAATTTTTAACCTTGCAAAGGTAACAAAAAAGAGGAGATTACCTCTATTTATCTCAAATAAATAGCATTTCTTAGTCATAGACCCATAGCAGGACTGGTTTCTTTTCCGCTTTGAGCAACCCGTCAACTTTCCTCATCACTTCATCGGATATTACAGGACACCCTTGACTGATTCCTAACGGAAGATGCAAAGGATACACCTCTGTTTCCGGCAACGGAGTATAAGAATGCAACACGATATACCGCTTGAAAGCATTATCATTCGTCGCTTCCAATCCATGTAATTTATAATGAATATTGATTCCCCACTTGCTATACGACCGGATACCCACCTTGTATTTCCCCAAAGAAGAGCAATAACTACCTTCCACATTGCTGAATACAGGCTTGGACACAGTGCTATTTTTCCCATATCCATGAGCACAGAGACTGGCATACTTCACGGAATCTCCTTTGAAATCCCATACAAAGAAACGCCTTTTACCAGAATGAATACTGAAATCTACCAGAAAGCAATAATTCGTATTATACCCATTCTTATCACAATAAGCCTTTCCCGCCTGTGCTTTTTCCCGCAAACGCTGCTCTACTTTAACAGGCACCGAATCAGAAGAGGATGCCGCACATTTTGCATACGCCACCATCCCTGCTCCCAAAGCAATAAGAACCAATGATATTAAAACTGACTTTTTCATAAAACTCACATAGTATAAGATTGAATTATAGAATGGGGCTTATGTAAAAAGTCGCATAAGTACATTCTTCTATATGAAAAGTGCGACTTATGCGACTCAAATTCTTTTTTCTTTCAGAAACTGATATTCCTTACTTATCCCAAGTAAGATTTGAGCAATTTACTACGATTACTTTGTCTAAGTCTTCTAATTGCTTTTTCTTTAATCTGACGAACGCGCTCACGTGTGAGGCCAAATTTATCGCCGATTTCTTCCAATGTCATTTCTTGCTGTCCGATACCGAAAAACATCTGAATGATTTCTTTTTCTCTATCGGTTAACGTAGAAAGAGCTCTATCAATTTCCCTCGCAAGAGACTCATTAACCAGAGAGCGGTCCGCCATTGGCGAATCATCGTTAACCAACACATCCAACAGGCTGTTATCCTCCCCTTCCACAAAAGGCGCATCCACCGAAATATGACGGCCGGATACCTTCAGCGTATCAGAGATTTTATCAACCGGAATTTCCAGTTCGTCTGCCAACTCCTCGGGAGACGGACGCCGCTCGTTTTCCTGTTCAAACTTCGAGAAGGCTTTGCTGATCTTATTCAGCGAACCTACCTGATTCAACGGGAGACGAACAATACGCGACTGCTCTGCCAATGCTTGCAGAATAGACTGGCGAATCCACCATACAGCGTAGCTAATGAACTTAAATCCACGTGTTTCATCAAATTTCTCGGCAGCCTTAATCAGTCCTAAATTGCCTTCATTAATCAAGTCAGGCAAACTCAAACCTTGGTTCTGGTACTGTTTAGCCACAGATACGACGAAACGAAGATTGGCACGTGTCAATTTTTCCAATGCTACACGGTCACCCTTACGAATGCGTTGAGCGAGTTCCACTTCTTCCTCGACAGTAATCAGGTCTTCACGGCCGATTTCCTGCAAATACTTATCAAGAGAAGCGCTCTCTCTGTTAGTGATACTTTTGGTAATCTTTAGTTGTCTCATTCTTTAAAAACAGATTTGGAGTGCAAAGTTACGACAAATAATTTGTTAACATACAAAATTAAGTAACTTTTACACTATATTTTTCATCTAATAAAACAAAAAGAGATGCCGACAAGTTGATTGGCGGCATCCTTTTTCTATTTCATTAGCTTATCCTGCAATCTTCTTACCTTATTTTTATATATTACTCTTGAGTCAGATCGACAGCGAAATATCCGCGTTTACCTGATGGGAACACACCGGTCAGGAATAATACCTGGTTCGGAGACTTAACAGCAGCTTTCATTACTTCTTCCAGATCGCTGACTTTGCGCATCGGCTGGTCATTAGCTTTCAGGATAATGAAGCCTTTACGAACTCCTGCATCTGACATCTTACCGGAAGAAACTCCTGTCACTTGCAGACCGTAACCTAGATTCAATTGCTTCTTCAAGTCATCCGGCAACTCTTTGAAAGCAGCTCCCAGGATTTCCATGCCTGCATCCTTCACGATCTTGGTAGTACCTTGCTCGTTCTTCAACGTTACTTCAACGGTCTTTTCCTTCTTATCGCGCATCAGTTTTACTTTCACCTTATCACCCGGACGATGTTTAGCAAGTGCTTCCTGCAAGTCAGCCATATTGGATACTTTCTTATTATCCACACCGATAATTACGTCATCGACTTTGATATCAGCTCCGGCAGCAGAACCATTCTCTACGATTTCAGAAACCCATACTCCTTCTACAACACCCAGTTCTTTAGCTTTATCTGCCAATGTCTTACCGGATTTGTCAATCGGTTGACGGTCGTCCATCAAACTGCTACCGATAGAGCCACCACGAATACCGAGCAATGCACGTTGTACTGTTCCATATTGTTTCAAGTCGGCAATTACTTTCGTCATAATGCTGGTCGGGATAGCAAAACCGTATCCTGCATAAGCACCTGTCGGAGAAGAAAGCACTGAATTGATACCAACCAATTCACCTTTGGCATTTACCAGTGCACCACCACTGTTACCCTGGTTGATGGCAGCATCCGTCTGGATGAATGATTCTATACCACCATTATATACTCCCAGAGAACGGGCTTTTGCACTTACGATGCCGGCAGTTACAGTAGAGTTCAAATTGAACGGGTTACCTACTGCCAATACCCACTCTCCTACTTTCAACGCTTCGGAATCTCCCACCGGAATAGTCGGGAAATCATCACCCTCAATTTTCACCAGCGCAAGGTCGGTGCTAGGGTCAGTACCAATCACGCGTCCCTTAAACTCACGGTTATCATTCAGTTTCACACTGATTTCATCCGCACCTTCAATCACATGATTATTCGTTACGATATATCCATCCTTCGAGATGATTACTCCCGAACCAAAACCTACACGAGGTTGAGACTGTACCTGACGTTGCTGTCCGCGTCCATCACCAAAAAAGAAATCGAAAATGTCCGGCGCTTGCTGAACAGTTCTTGTTTTAGCTTCTTGAGTAGACCTTATATGTACGACAGCATGAAGTGAATTCTCGGCAGCCTGTGTCAAATCAACAGGTTGAGCGTTCACAGCGTCAAAAGCAGCCAATTTGACATTGGGATTCTGCTTGAACATCTCATTAAAAGATGTTTCTTTTGCAGATTCGTTAGATTGCAACAATTTGTAAGTTGTCAATCCTGCAACTCCTGAGCTAAGAAGAATGATTGCTCCTACTCCCAGAATGTTCTTTGTTGTCTGTTTCATGATTTATAATTCTTTTAATTGTTAATATTCGACATTGTTTTAACTTTTACGACGTTAAAATAATAACAAATATCGTTCACTTATTCTACTTGTCACTCTTTTTTGTCCACTTTTAACAGAGAATATTTGGAGCTTAACAGCGGTTAACGACAACACCTGACAAATTTACATTCGTTGTATGTCAGATGGCTTTAACACTCTGACATTCATTCAGTAAAGTCAGATTTTCATGACACCGATTCCAGGTAAGTCATTCAGAGTGATCTTTCCTTTCACCACTTCCACCCCTTTAAAGCGATCATTAGAGATAAGCAGGTTGCCATCCAGGTCGGCAAAATCCACTAATGGCGAGAACTGTGAAGCTGCAGAAATAGCACAGGAAGTCTCTGTCATACAGCCCACCATGACACGCATGCCGAGTGCATGAGCCAATGTCACCATCTTCCATGCTTCACGCATACCGGTACACTTCATCAGCTTTATATTGATTCCCGTGAAAGCGCCTTTTAAAGCGGCTACATCTCCCAGACGCTGCAAGGATTCATCCGCAAATATCGGTAGCGGGCTCTGTTGTGTTATCCAGGCAATATCCTCTAGCTTCTCCTTAGGCATGGGCTGTTCTATCATCACAACGCCTTTTTCTTTCAGCCAATGAATCATATCGAGCGCGTATTGGCGGTCTGTCCATCCTTGATTGGTATCTATCGCTATCGGAAGGTCTGTTACCGAACGAATGGTTTCAATCATCTCCTTATCATTGTCCCGTCCCAGTTTCACCTTTAATATATTAAACTGATCGGCACACTCTTTTGTTTTCGCCCGCACTACATCCGGCGCATCGATGCCTATCGTAAAGGTAGTGGAAGGTGTCTTTTCTTTGTTCAATCCCCATATCTTATACCAGGGAGCGCCTAATAGTTTCCCTACCAGATCATGAAGGGCGATATCTACCGCAGCTTTCGCTGCCGTATCCTTTGGCGAGAGGCTGTCAACGTATGACAAAATGTCATCTAGCTGAAAAGGATCACTAAACTGTTCCAGATTCACTTTCCCAAGGAAATTCATCACAGACTCTACTGTTTCTCCCAAATAAGGAGGCATAGAGGCTTCTCCATATCCCGTCACGCCTTCATATTCTATTTCTACCTGCACATCGGGAGTTGTTGTACGCGAATAAGTGGCAACTGTAAACACGTGCCTCAACTTCAATTCATAAGGGAAAAAAGTCATTTTCATCTTCCCTCCCAAACCGAGCTTATTTATATGAATGGTAGAAAGCAACGATTCTCCGGCTAGTGCCTGACGGGCTACTAACCCCGAACTGAAAGCAGCCAAAGCTGCCGTTTTCAAAAAATCTCTCCTGTTCTGCATTCTTTTATTGATAAAAGGGGTTCTTATTTGTGGTATTCATTCCTTTCTCCTTATTTATATAAGGTAAGAAACGGACAGCAAAAAGTAAACGCTTCGTGTTGAATTCATCATAGTTTTGATCCGAAGGATTCATGCTGCTGACGTGCACATCTCCCAATGCGTGGATAAACTGCTTGTTTCCGAGGTAAATGCCGACGTGAGAAATACCTTCTTTACGTTCCGCAGTCGCTTTCCGGCCGAAAAACACCAGATCTCCCCGTTTGACATTAGAGAAGTCAGGAGCAATATCGATATGTTCGCCCACATAGGCCTGTTGAGAGGCATCTCTCGGGATAATAATGTCATGCATAAAAAGTACGGTCCGTACCAGTCCGCTACAATCCACTCCCTTGGAAGAGGTTCCTGCCCATAGATAAGGAATTCCCATCATCGAGTAAGCTGTTTCAATGATACTTTCAACATCTTGTTTCAGTGAAGCTCGCCATTCCGCTTCCGGTTGGGAAATGGATTTCGAAAGATATGCTTTCCGTCCGTCGGGATAAGACACTTGATAGAAATGTCCTTTGCTCCCCTCCCACTTCAAACGATTGCCCGCAACAACATCGGATACGGGTTGGGAACTCTCATCCGGTTTCTCATACGCAAATCCGTAGTGCGAGGTAACCACTATCTTTTCTGCCCGATTCCATTCATCATACCGTTCTTTCGACATGGGGGTAATTACCATCCGGTGCACCCATCCGGTATAATCATCCGGTGTTTGTATCTCGTACCAACCGTTATACTGAAGCACCTTGACCGGCATTCCCAACAATGCCTGCGTACTCATGCCGGAAGTAAATTTGCCTTCCTCGCGCAAATTGCAAACTGAAATATGTACTACCCCATAAGCCGAATCGGCAGGCATGGGACGTATTTCCTGTGCTTTCAGGCTAGCTGCCATCATCGCCAGGAAACAATAGAAAAGGAGGATATTCTTCTTCATTAAAATCCATTTTAATGATAGCAAAGTTAGAAATTATTTCTATTTGTGATACTTTCTTTGGCTAAAACAAAATAAATGACGTATTTTTGCAGTCTAAAGCAGTTGGCCGGTCTGTCGCGTGCATGTTTCGTGCAGGAGGAAAGTCCGGGCAACATAGAGCATCCTACTTCCTAACAGAAAGCTGTCCGCGAGGGTAGAGTAACGTAGAAGAAAATAACCGCCGCTCCTTTCGGGGAGAGGTAAGGGTGAGAAGGTGGGGTAAGAGCCCACCAGTCGCATGGCGACATGCGGGCTGTACGTCTTAGGAGTTGTAAGGTCATGTAAACCGGCGTTATGAGAGTTGCTCGCTCCATGTCGGAGGGTAGACCGCTAAAGTGTCGTGGTGACACGCCACTCAGATAAATGACAGGCACCTGATATAATTAAAGATTAATAATTGGAAATTATATGGGTACAGAACTCGGCTTATAGGCTGACTGCTTTTTCTTTTAATTATCCATTTAATTACAAATGACTAATGGATGAGGATCGACTGTTCGAGCAAGTCTGTTGTAATCAGTAATTAGTTGCTTGCAATTAGTAATTAGCGAAGAACTATGAAGAAGAAAATCACCGATATATGGAAGTTTCTTACGTATGACATCTGGCGCATTACGGAAGACGAAGTGACCCGAACCAAGTTCTCACTCTACAATATTATAAAGACCGTCTATCTTTGTATCAATCGGTTTACCAAAGACCGGATGGCCAATAAAGCTTCTGCACTTACTTATAGCACATTGCTTGCCATTGTACCGATACTTGCCATCCTGTTTGCCGTAGCGCGTGGTTTCGGGTTCGACAACCTGATGGAACATCAGTTCCGCAACGGTTTTGGAGGAAATACAGAAACAACGGAGGCCATTCTCTCATTTGTCAATTCCTATCTTTCACAGACCAAAGGAGGTATTTTCATTGGAGTTGGTTTGGTAATGTTGTTATGGACGGTTATCAATCTGGTCAGTAATATTGAAATCACCTTCAACCGTATCTGGGAAGTGAAAAAAGCACGATCCATGTATCGCAAGATTACGGACTATTTCTCCATGTTCCTGCTGATGCCGATTCTGATCGTGGTATCCGGAGGACTTTCTCTGTTTATGAGCACCATTCTCAAGCAGATGGATGATTTCGTCCTGCTCGCTCCTGTTATGAAATTCATGATACGGCTTATTCCTTTTGTCCTGACATGGCTGATGTTCACCGGGCTGTACATCTTCATGCCGAACACGAAAGTGAAATTCAAACACGCTCTCATTGCAGGTATTCTGGCAGGGTCTGCTTATCAGGCTTTTCAGTTCCTGTACATCAACAGCCAGTTGTGGGTGTCAAAGTACAATGCCATTTATGGTAGTTTTGCCGCACTTCCCTTATTCCTGCTTTGGTTGCAGATATCCTGGACAATCTGTTTGTTTGGAGCCGAACTGACGTATGCCGGACAGAATATCCGCAGCTTTAGCTTTGACCAGGACACCCGGAACATCAGCAGACGATACCGGGATTTTATATCCATCCTGATTATGTCACTCATAGCCAAACGATTCGAAAAGAACGAACCGCCCTATACGGCTGCAGAAATATCGGAGGAGCATCAGATCCCCATCCGACTGACAAATCAGGTACTTTATCAGTTACAGGAAATAGAATTGATTCACGAGGTTGTTACCGACGAAAAAAGCGAAGAAATCGGTTACCAGCCTTCAATGGATATCAATCAACTGAATGTGGCTGTCCTGCTGGACCGTTTGGACACATACGGCTCCGAGAATTTCAAAATAGACAAAGACGAAGAATTCAACGACGAATGGAAGGTGCTGACCGAATCCAGAGAAGAATACTATAAAAAAGCAAGTAAAGTATTACTGAAGGATTTGTAGGAAAGTCAAACCTTAAATCGCGAGAATGAACTTAACACAATATTAGAAAAAATGAAAAAGCTACTGCTAAGTGCATTTGTCATCTGTCTAGCAGGGACAAGCATTGCACAAGAATCTCCTTTATGGATGCGCCACTGCGCTCTTTCTCCAGACGGAACCACCATTGCATTTACCTACAAAGGAGACATCTACACGGTACCGTCAACCGGCGGACGTGCCACACAAATCACCACCAATCCGGCTTTTGATACGGAACCGGTATGGAGTCCCGACAGTAAACAAATTGCCTTTGCATCGGATCGCATGGGAAGTCTCGACGTTTTCGTCGTATCCAGTGAAGGAGGAGCACCCCAGCGACTGACCACTCATTCAGGCAGTGAGAAACCTGTTGCCTACAAAGACAACAAACACATTTTATTCACAGCCAACATTGCTCCCTCTGCCGAAGATGCCGGGTTTCCTTCCGGCCAGTTCCAGCAAGTGTACGAGGTAGCCGTGACGGGAGGACGCCCCGCTATGTTCTCATCCATGCCAATGGAGTGCATCTCTATTAATAAGGAGGGAGTGATGCTCTATCAGGACAAGAAAGGATACGAAGACTATTGGCGCAAGCATCAGGTATCCCCTATTGCCCGTGACATCTGGACATACACTCCCGGGAAAAAACCTGTTTATCAAAAACAAACTACTTTCGGAGGTGAAGACCGCGAACCGGTATGGAGTCCTGATGGTAAATCATTCTATTATCTAAGTGAAGAGAAAGGTTCCTTCAATATATTCCAACGTACTCCCGGAACCACCACTTCCCAACAAATCACTTTCCATACAAAGCATCCCGTACGTTTTCTAAGCATTTCAACCACCGGCACACTCTGTTATGGTTATGACGGCGAAATTTATACACTTACTCCGGGCAAACAACCCCAAAAGGTAAATATAAGTATCCTGGCAGACAAGAATGACAAAGATATTATCCGCCAAATCAAATCCAACGGGGCTACCGACATCGCTGTATCTCCCAAAGGAAAAGAGGTCGCATTCATTATGCGCGGTGATGTTTACGTAACCTCCATTGACTACAAAACAACCAAACAAATTACCAACACACCCGATCAGGAACGTAACATCAGTTTCGCTCCCGACGGACGCACACTCGTCTACTCTTCAGAACGCGATGGATTGTGGCAGCTTTACACTTCCACCATCGTACGCAAAGAGGAGAAACAATTCACCTATGCCACAGAATTGAAAGAAGAACGTTTGACAAACTCCAAAGTCGCTTCTTTCCAACCACAATTCAGTCCTGACGGTAAAGAGGTTGCTTTCCTCGAGAACCGTACCGCTATCCGTGTCATCAATCTAAAAAACAAGGCTGTGCGCACAGTGATGGATGCCAAATATCAATATTCTTATGCCGACGGTGACCAATGGTTCCAATGGAGCCCCGACAGCCAATGGATTCTATCAGACTTCATTGGCATAGGAGGCTGGAACAATAAAGACGTTGTTTTGCTGAAAGCCGACGGAAAAGGCGAAATGGTCAATCTTACCGAAAGCGGATACAGCGACAGCAACGCCAAATGGGTGTTGGGCGGGAAAGCAATGATATGGAACAGTGACCGTGCCGGATACCGTAGCCATGGTAGCTGGGGAAGTGAAGACGACACCTATATTATGTTTTTCGACGTCGATGCCTACAACCGCTTCCTGATGAGCAAAGAAGATATTGCCTTACTTGAAGAAGCGGAAAAGGCAGAGAAAGCAGAAAAAGAAAAAAACAAGAAAGAAAAGGCAGAGAAGAAAGAAGACACTAAAGACAGTAAGAAGAAAACGAACCAGAATGAGAATGCGAAAAAAGACAGTACAGAGATAAAGCCTCTTACATTCGATTTGGAGAATCGTTTTGACCGCATCGTCCGTCTAACTGTAAATTCTTCCCGCCTGGGTGACGCTGTCATGAGTCCGAAAGGTGATATTCTTTATTACCTGGCAGCTTTTGAAGGAGACTACGACCTTTGGGAGCATAAACTGAAAGAAAATACGACTAAAATATTATTGAAAGGAGTTGGCGGCGGCTCACTCATACCGGATAAAGAAGGAAAGAATATCTTTATGTGCACAGGCGGCCGATTGAAGAAAATAGAGATTGCCGGTAGCAAAATTACACCGATAGAATTTGAAGCATTCTTCGATTACCGTCCTTATGATGAACGCGCATACATCTTCGACCACGTTTGCCAACAAGTAAATGACAAATTCTATACTGCCGACTTGCATGGAGTGGACTGGAAAGGATATAAAAAAGCATACGAACGCTTCTTGCCCCACATCAGCAACAATTATGACTTCACGGAAATGTTGAGTGAATTGCTTGGCGAATTGAATGGTTCCCATACCGGAGCCCGGTTTGCAGCAGGAGGCAGCGCAATGCCTACCGCTACTCTGGGAGTCTTTTACGATGAGTCATACGACGGTGCCGGGTTAAAGATCAAGGAAATCATGAAGCAAAGTCCTTTCACGCAGAAAAAGACAGAAGTGAAGGCAGGTTGCATCATTGAAAAAGTAGACGGCACAACGATTGAAGCCGGTGCTGATTACTTCCCGTTATTTGAAGGCAAAGTCGGACGCAAAGTAGTACTTACCGTATACGATCCTTCTACTAAAAAACGTTTTGAAGAAACAGTAAAGGCAATCAGCTATGGAACTCAAAGCGAGCTGCTTTACAAACGTTGGGTAGAGCGCTGCACCAAGAAAGTGGAAGAGCTTTCCGGCGGACGCATTGCTTATGTACATATTAAAGGTATGGACAGCCCCAGCTTCCGCAAGATCTATTCCGAACTGCTCGGCCGTTATCGCAATAAAGAAGCCGTAGTGGTAGATACCCGTCATAATGGCGGCGGATGGCTACACGATGATGTAGTCACCTTACTTAGTGGAAAAGAATATCAACGTTTCGTGCCACGCGGACAATATATCGGCAGCGATCCATTCAACAAATGGCTGAAAGCCTCATGCATGCTAACTTGCGAAGACAATTATAGCAATGCTCATGGCACTCCTTACGTATATAAGACTCTAGGTATTGGTAAACTGGTAGGCGCCCCGGTGGCAGGCACGATGACCGCCGTGTGGTGGGAACGCCAGATAGATCCGTCTATTGTATTCGGTATCCCGCAGGTGGGTTGTATGGATATGCAAGGCAACTATCTCGAAAATCAGACCTTGCAACCTGATATTCTAGTTTATAACGAACCGGCAGCCAGCCTGAAAGGAGAAGATGCACAACTGAAAGCAGCAGTAGACTACCTATTGAAAGATTTGTCAAAAAAGAAATAAATATAGCATTATTGATGCCACCGGAAAAGCGGCATCAATAACACGCTAACTATCAACACCTTAAAAAAGCCATTTATTGGTTTTAAAGAAACAGGTCGTTCCTTTAAAAGGAAAGCATCGTTGGTTTAAAAGGAACGTCCCCTTCCTTTAAAACCAACGATGCTTTCTGTTATATGCTTATCCTAAAGGGCTAAGAATATAATTATTTTTCAATCAATAACGATTGTATGAAATCACCTTTTCTTTCGGCTTCCTTATCTTCTTACGTTTTTCCTTTGCCGGATAGCCAATGACAATATCCAGCAATAAACGTTTCGAAGCAGGAATACCGGCAAGCTGTTTCAGCTCTTTTTCATCGAACCAACCCAGAATACAAGAACCCAAACCTTCGGCTTCAGCTGCCAGAGAAATATGAGCAGCCGCTATTCCAATGTCGATCAACGGAAAATGCTTGCCTTTTACCTTTCCGCCAAGCAGGGAGGTTATATTAGCAGATTCTTCTACAACCAGAATATGCACGGGAGCATCTTTGGCAAACTTATTCATTCCCAAGCCAGCAGCAGCTTTCCCGGCTTTTTGAGCCAGTTCCTTGTCTGTGATGACCACAAACCTCCAAGGTTGTGCGTTGCAGGCCGAAGGCGCCAAACGTGCAGCTTCAAGTACCCGTTCCAACTTTTCCGGCTCCACCGGACGTTCTTTATCATACGAACGGTCACTTTGACGAGCCTGCACCAATTGAAGAAAATCAGTATATGCCATTTCCAATCCTCCAGTCACTTATTTATATTTTCTCATTTATATTGAATCATCCGGCTGATATACTTGCCGATAATATCGAATTCGATATTTACCACACTGCCAATCTCAAATGTATGGAAGTTCGTATGCTCGTATGTATAAGGAATGATAGCCACCTGGAAAGTATCATCCGTCGGATTACATACCGTCAGGCTAACACCGTTCACAGTCACCGAACCTTTATCCACGGTGATATATCCGCGTTTCGCCATCTCCTTGTCAAACGCATATCGGAATGTAAAATACCAGCTGCCTTCCGCATCCTTAATATCGATACAAGTAGCAGTCTGATCCACATGTCCCTGAACGATATGTCCGTCCAACCGACCGTTCATCATCATGCTACGTTCAACGTTCACCTTATCCCCCACTTTCAACAAACCGAGGTTAGAACGCTCCAACGTTTCTTTCATGGCAGTCACCGTATACGTATCATCCGTCAGAGTCACTACCGTCAGGCATACACCATTGTGAGAAATACTCTGGTCGATTTTCAACTCATTCACAAACGAACACTTAAATGTAAAGTGTATATTCTCCTGGTCTTTCACCAGTGCTACCAAAGTAGCATATTCTTCTACGATTCCAGAAAACATAATTCTATTTACTATTTACGATTTTACAATTGAAAGTACTCTCTTAATGCAAGGGTCAAAGATACGAATAAGGAAGCAGCTTAGAAAATAAGAGCAAAAAAAAATGGGGCTTTTCACAAAGCTCCATTTTTCAGTTTTCAATAGGTATTAGTTTTTTTTTAAGGTAAAAAGATTGTTTTCAGGATAACGGTGCAAATATAGGCGGTTTTACCGATACTATCCAAATTATAAAACATGTCATATAACATCTTTTTGAAAATTCTTTGGATTTATTATCATTTGAAGCAAAATCTCCTGTAACTTGTCCGTTACAGGAGACAAATATAAGATAATTTTTTAAGGAGCCCTAATTTCTGTTTAAAAATCGGCAGAAAATTACTTTTCCGGGTAATTTTCATCGGTTTTTCCACGATGTTTTAACACTTTGGCATCAATGAAGAATACAATCTCCTCGGCAATGTTGGTAATATGATCTCCCGAACGTTCCAGTTTACGGAACACGCTGACTAAATCTACGCAAGTATGTACAGCTTCCGGATGTTCGATAATATAGTCTGAAAGAATCCCTGTTGCATCCGCATTGATTTCATCTAGCAAATTATCCTTAGCAAACACTCCTGCCGCCAAATCATTACTCTCTTCATTCAAGGCACGTTTTGCCAGTTCCAGCATCGACAACACCTCTGCCTGCATCTCTGCCAGGCGAAGACGAGACAACAGCTCCGCATCCAATACCGGTTCTTTGCAACGAAGTACAAAACGGGCGATCCCTTCCGCAAAGTCACCCAAACGTTCCAGATTTGTGTTAATCTTCAACATAGCCAACACAAAACGAAGATCAATCGCCACCGGATTATACAATGCGATAATATCTTCCACATCACTATCTATCTTCAATTCAAAAGCATTCACCCTGCGCTCGCGAACCATCACCTGTTGAGCCAGCTCCTTGTCAAGGGTCAACACAGCCTCTCCGGCACGGTCAAGCTGGTTGTACACCAAGGTCCACATTTCATCAATTTCCTTCTTCAATAGGATGAGTTCCGATTCTATAAACTTTACCATAGTCTATTATATATAAATGATTAATATTCTATCAATTGGGTTCCAGATACCCGGATTACCCAAAACGTCCCGTTATGTAATTCTGGGTAGCCTCTTTCTCCGGATTGGTGAATATCTTTTTCGTCTGATCGAACTCCACCATTTCTCCCATATAGAAAAACGCCGTCTTATCACTGACACGGGCCGCCTGCTGCATATTATGCGTAACGATTACAATCGTATAATCCTTCTTCAGTTCATGAATCAACTCCTCCACTTTCGCCGTAGAAATAGGATCGAGCGCAGACGCAGGTTCATCCATCAGCAATACCGAAGGAGAGACAGCCATCGCACGGGCGATACAAAGACGCTGCTGCTGTCCGCCGGACAATGCATAAGCCGATTCCTTCAACTTATCTTTCACCTCATCCCAAAGAGCCGCTCCTTTCAATGTTTCCTCCACACGCTGGCGAATGAAAGCATTATCTTTTATTCCGTTCACACGAAGTCCGTAAGCCACATTCTCGAATATGCTTTTCGGGAAAGGATTGGGACGCTGGAACACCATTCCCACATTCTTGCGGAGTTCGTCCACTTCCACGCCTTTCGCATAGATATTATGTCCGTCGATACGGATTTCTCCCTCCAGACGGGTAGCAGGAATCAAATCATTCATCCGGTTGAAAAGCCGGAGGAAAGTAGATTTGCCACAACCGGACGGTCCGATAAAAGCAACAACCGATTTTTCCTCAATCTGCATGCTGATGCCCTTCAATGCATGAAAGTCCCCATACCAGAAGTTCACATCACGCGCATCTATTTTCACTGTATCCATATACTAATTTAGTTCGTTTTTACTCTTTTCTCAAAATACTTTCTCAAGGCATTAGCCAGCAGATTCACCAACAGGATAATCATAATCAATACCAATGCCGTGCCATAAGCCAGCGGCAGTTGTGCCTCCATATCCGTTCCACTGGTGGAAATCACATACAAATGATAAGGCAAGGCCATACACTGATCCAAAATGCCGGTAGGAAGTTGCGGCAGGAAATATGCGGCACAAGTAAACAGAATCGGCGCCGTCTCTCCCGAAACACGTCCCAAGGCGAGAATCAACCCAGTGATAATGTTCGGCATACCCATCGGCAAAATAACATGCCATATCGTCTGCAACTTCGTCGCTCCCAATGCCCGGCTACCTTCACGCATACTGTCGGGGATGGCTTTCAAAGCTTCCTCCGTTGTCCGGATGACCAAAGGTACGCAAAGCAAACCTAATGTCAAAGAGCCTGCCAGAATACTATCACCAAACCCCATATAATTGACAAACAGCGCCATACCGAACAATCCGAATACGATGGAAGGAATACCGCTCAAGTTATTGGTCATCACCCGGATAAAGCGTACCAACCTGCCTTTCGGCGCATACTCATTCATATAAATCCCACTCATCACCCCTATCGGGAATGCAAACAGCGCACTTCCCACCATCAGGTAGAAGGTACCGACAATAGCCGGCCAGATACCGCCACCTGTCATTCCGTCCGTAGGAGCCGAAGTGATAAAATCCCAACTGATAGCACCGATTCCCTTATAGATGATAAATCCCAGAATCGCAAACAATATCAGTACAATGCAAAGACTTAACAACCGGAAAATCCCGAAAGCGAGTTTCTGCGAACGGTGTTTAGCTTTATTATTACTCCGTATTTCCATCTTATTTGCTACGTTTTAATCCTTTAGAAGAAATATATTCCACACTAAAGTTGATAATCAATGTTATGAAGAACAGTACGACACCCAACAGGAACAATGCCTGATAGTGCGGACCACCCGCAGGAGCCTCTCCCAGTTCGGCGGCAATCGTAGCCGGAATGGTACGCAAAGGCTCAAGGATCGTTGTCGGAATCACAGCCGCATTACCTGTCACCATCAATACTGCCATCGTCTCCCCGATAGCACGTCCGATGCCAAGTACCACACCAGATGTAATACCCGAAATAGAATAAGGAATTACTACCTTATATATCGTCTGCCATTGAGAAGCCCCCAACGCCAGACTCGCTTCCCGCATTGCACGCGGACAGTTACGCATCGCATCTTCCGTCACCGTTATGATGGTAGGCAATGCCATAATGGCCAGTACGATACTCCCTGCCAGGCCGCTCTCTCCCACCGGAAGATTAAACAACTTCTGAATCAACGGAACGATGACAATCAACCCGAAAAAGCCATAGACCACGGAAGGAATACCGCTCAACAGTTCGATAATCGGTTTCAGCCAGTTCCGCACTTTCGGGTTTGCCACTTCAGACATATAGATAGAAACCGAAAGCCCGAACGGCAAAGCAAAAAGAATGGCGAACAGACTCACCCACAACGTACCGGTAATCAACGGCAGGAAGCCGAATTGAGCTGCCGGAGTGGCCGTAGGAAACCATTCGGCACCCGCAAATACATCTTTCACGGAAATGGTGTTATCCTCTATGAAATGCACCGCGTCCGGATGAACAATAAACTTCTGCGGAACAAAAGCTACGATACCCGGTGTTTTCTCTACCAGTTCCGTAATCTTGTCGCCTGCATATTCATAAGCAGGTCCCAGCTCCTCTTCCGTATAATACTGCGTTATATCCTCCAAACGAAAAACCCGGATAGGGAGATCTTCCCCACCGAGTTCCTTCCAGTTTGTGATCTCCTCATCAAAAACATTTTTTATCTGTGCAGGGCTCAACACACTAACTTTGTTGCTCTTATTCAGCGCCAACACATATCCCTCTTCAATCACCTTACTCTTGAACAGCCCGAAAGCTTCCGTGAAAAGGAAGAGTACAATCAGCAGAATAGTAATACTTGTCACGAAACCGCTACAAGTCAACATTCCTTCTATAATCCTTTCAAATACCTTTTTCATACCTACTATGATTTCTGATGCAAAGAAAGCGTCTCTTTATTAAGGAGGTGTGACTAACGTTTGAAGGAAATGTTTCAATCATGTTACGTTTGTGTTACAAGTATCATTTCCATTCCGGATGAAATGGAAATGTAATATCCGATTGCTTAATTTGCAAAGTCAATAAAAAGAAGAAATATGAAAGTGAGAAGAAACTTATTAATCGCCCTTTCCTTACTCTCGCTCGGTGCCAACGCACAACGTATAAAAGGTAGCGACACGGTACTGCCTGTCGCACAACAGACAGCAGAGCGGTTTATGAACCAGCATCCGGATGCCCGTGTCACTGTAACCGGTGGCGGAACCGGTGTGGGTATCTCCGCTTTAATGGATAATACAACGGACATTGCAATGGCTTCCCGCCCGATCAAGTTCAGCGAGAAGATGAAAATTAAAGCGGCAGGAGAAGAAGTAAACGAAGTGATTGTTGCCTACGACGCCCTCGCCGTGGTGGTGCATCCCTCTAATCCGGTGAAACAGCTGACCCGCCAACAGCTGGAGGATATTTTCCGGGGGAAGATAACCAACTGGAAACAGGTAGGCGGAGACAACCGAAAAATAGTAGTCTACTCGCGTGAAACATCGTCCGGTACTTACGAATTTTTCAAAGAGAGCGTACTGAAAAATAAAAACTACATGGCAAGCAGCCTTTCCATGCCGGCAACAGGTGCTATTATCCAGTCTGTCAGCCAGACCAAAGGAGCCATCGGATATGTAGGACTGGCCTACGTGTCTCCCCGTGTCAAAACGCTTTCCGTGTCTTATGACGGAAGCCACTACGCCACCCCTACGGTAGAGAATGCCACCAACAAAACCTACCCTATCGTCCGGCCGCTTTACTACTATTACAATGTAAAAAATAAGGAACAAGTTAACCCCCTGATTCAGTTTATTCTTTCATCCGACGGACAGGACATTATAAAAAAGAGCGGTTATATTCCGGTTAAATAAAAAAAATGTCCTACTTTTGTAGCCTAAATACAGATAACATTAACCGTTATGACAGATATTAAAAACGAAGAAGCAGGCGAAAAGAAAAGCTTGAACTTTATTGAACAGGCAGTAGAGAAAGACTTGAAAGAAGGTAAAAATGGTGGAAAAGTGCAGACGCGTTTCCCGCCCGAGCCCAACGGCTATCTTCACATCGGCCATGCCAAAGCTATTTGCCTTGATTTCGGCATCGCAGAAAAACACGGCGGTGTATGTAACCTTCGTTTCGACGACACAAACCCTACCAAGGAAGATGTGGAATATGTAGAAGCTATCAAAGAAGATATCCAATGGCTAGGCTACCAGTGGGGAAATGAATACTACGCTTCCGACTACTTCCAACAATTATGGGACTTCGCTATCCGCCTGATTCAGGAGGGAAAAGCATATATCGACGAACAGAGTTCCGAACTGATTGCACAGCAGAAAGGTACTCCTACCCAACCGGGTGTGGAAAGCCCTTACCGGAACCGTCCTATCGAAGAGAGCCTCGAACTTTTTAAGAAAATGAATAGCGGCGAGATCGAAGAAGGCGCCATGGTGCTCCGTGCCAAGATTGACATGGCTAATCCGAATATGCACTTCCGCGATCCGATTATTTACCGTGTAGTGAAACACCCGCACCACCGTACGGGTACTACCTGGAAAGCTTATCCGATGTATGACTTCGCCCACGGACAGAGTGACTTCTTCGAAGGAGTGACTCATTCTCTGTGCACACTTGAATTTGTGGTACACCGTCCGCTTTACGACCTCTTCATCGATTGGTTGAAAGAAGGAAAAGACCTGAACGACAACCGTCCCCGTCAGACTGAATTCAACAAACTGAACCTAAGTTACACCCTGATGAGCAAACGTAACCTGCTCACACTGGTGAAAGAAGGATTGGTAAACGGATGGGACGACCCTCGTATGCCGACGATCTGCGGTTTCCGCCGTCGCGGTTATTCACCGGAGTCCATTCATAAGTTTATCGATAAAATCGGATATACCACTTACGATGCCCTGAACGACATCGCCCTGTTGGAAAGCTCTGTCCGGGATGATTTGAACAGCCGTGCTACCCGTATATCTGCAGTAATCAACCCGGTTAAATTGATTATCACCAACTATCCGGAAGGACAGGTTGAAGAACTGGAAGCAATCAACAATCCGGAAGATCCGGAAGCAGGAAGTCACCTGATCGAGTTCAGCCGCGAATTGTGGATGGAGCGCGAAGACTTCATGGAAGACGCTCCCAAGAAATATTTCCGCATGACACCGGGGCAAGAAGTACGTCTCAAAAATGCTTATATCGTGAAATGTACCGGTTGCAAGAAAGACGAAAACGGTGTTATCACAGAAGTATATTGCGAATATGACGCAAATACCCGCAGCGGCATGCCGGATGCGAACCGCAAGGTGAAAGGTACGCTCCACTGGGTAAGCTGCAACCACTGCCTGCAAGCAGAAGTACGTTTGTACGACCGTTTGTGGAAAGTGGAAAATCCACGTGACGAACTGGCCGCCATCCGCGAAGCAAAAAAATGCGAAGCACTGGAAGCCATGAAAGAAATCATTAATCCGGATTCATTGAAAGTTCTGCCCAACTGCTACATAGAGAAGTTCGCAGCTACCCTGCCTCCACTCTCCTATCTGCAGTTCCAACGGATCGGTTACTTTAATATCGACAAAGAATCAACCCCGGATAAACTAATCTTCAACCGTACAGTAGGGTTGAAAGACACATGGGGTAAGATTAATAAATAACTAAGCTTTCAAGCTTAACTTTACAATGGGGCTGTGTCAAAAGGATCATCATCTGAACTTTTGCAACAGCCCCATCTTAGCAATTAAAAATCTAAAAGTAAAATGGGTAGAAAAAATTCGCCATCAGCAAAAAAGGAACTAGTCACACTAATCACAAACTACGAAGAAGCAAAAGCAGAAAACCGACAACTTTATCTGGATGCTGACCAATTGGCCGACATCGCCGACTGGTATGCCTCCGAACGAAAATTTGAAGAAGCACAAGAAGTAATCACTTATGGACTTAAAATACATCCGGGAAACACAGATTTGCTTATAGAACAAGCATATCTTTACCTGGATACCCAAAAGCTGCAAAAAGCAAAAAAAGTAGCGGATTCGATTACCGAAGAATTTGATTCCGAAGTGAAACTGCTGAAAGCCGAACTATTGCTGAATGGAGGAAAACTGGAGGAAGCTCAATGGCTGTTAAGCACAATAGCGGATGCCGACGAGCTGGAAACAATCATTGATGTTGTATTTCTCTATCTGGACATGGGATACCCGGACGCAGCCAAAGAATGGCTCGACAGAGGTAAATCCCGTTATACCGAAGATGAAGAATACATGGCTCTCACAGCCGATTATCTGGCATCGACCCATCAGGTAGAATCAGCCATCATCTATTACAATAAACTCATTGACAAATCTCCATTCAACCCTTCCTACTGGATGGGACTGGTGAAATGTTACTTTGTCCAGGAACAAATAGACAAAGCCATCGAAGCCTGTGATTTCGCATTGGCAGCCGACGATCAGTACGGGGAAGCTTATGCCTACAAGGCACATTGTTTCTTCTATCTGAACAATTCGGATGATGCCATCGAGAATTACCAAAAGGCGATTGAGCTCAAAGCCATTCCCCCCGAACTGGGTTACATGTTTATGGGAATATCCTACGGTAATAAAGAAGAATGGCAAAAAGCCGATGACTATTACGACAAAGTGATCGAACGTTTTGAAGAAGACGGAGACAAGCAGTCTATTTTATTGATAGACACCTATACCAGCAAAGCATTCGCCCTCTCTCACCTGGAAAGGTATAAAGAGGCGCATGAGTTATGCGAGAAAGCCAAAGAGATAAACCCGAACGAGGGATTGATTTATCTGACAGAAGGAAAACTATACCTGGCAGAGGAACTAGAAGACGAAGCTGCCATCTCTTTCGAAAAAGCGATAGAGATCAATCCGAACATAGAAATGTGGTATATGATTGCCTCTGCTTATTCGGAAAGTGACTATCTGATCGAAGCGAAAGAATACTTTGAAAAAGTGTACCAGATAAATCCGAAATACGAAGATGTGACGGAGAAATTGAGTGTTCTTTGCCTCATGCACGGTGAAATCGACAACTTCTTTAAATATAACAAGGAATGTGAACATCCACTGGAAGAAGACATGATCCTGGATCTGTTGAACAGTCCCGAACACAGAGAAGAAGACGAAAGAACTCTCAAAGAAGTGTGGGAACGCATGAAAAAAGAGAATAAGAAAAAAACAAAAGGAAAAAAATAAATCAATTTATAAATTCTATCCTCAAAAAACATGGAATCAGTAGCAGAACTTCTTAAATGGGTATTAGAAAACTTGAACTATTGGGTAGTCACTATTTTTATGGCTATCGAAAGCTCTTTTATTCCCTTCCCCTCGGAAGCCGTAGTACCCCCTGCCGCATGGAAAGCTATGGCAGACGACAGTATGAATATCTTTCTCGTTGTCCTATTTGCAACTATAGGAGCAGATATCGGTGCATTAGTTAATTATTACCTGGCACGTTGGTTGGGTCGTCCTATTATCTATAAATTCGCTAACAGCCGTTTAGGGCACATGTGCCTTATTGACGAAGAGAAAATACACCATGCAGAAGAATATTTCAGAAAGCACGGTGCAGCCTCTACTTTCTTTGGCCGTCTTATTCCGGCTGTACGCCAACTTATCAGTATTCCCGCAGGGTTAGCCGGCATGAAAATAGGTCCTTTCCTGCTTTATACAACTCTCGGCGCTGCTATATGGAACAGCATATTAGCTTTGCTCGGATACCTGATTTACCGTTTTACAGACCTCAAAACGACTAACGATGTCTATGTAATGGCCACCGAATACAGTCACGAAATCGGCTATGTCATTATAGCAGTGGTGGTAATTGTAATCGTTTTTTTGGCTTATAAAGGGCTGAAAAAAAGAAAATAAGTAGTAAAATACTCATTGCAAAGCCACAGAGGACGCAGAGAACACAAAGCAAGAACATAGAGTTACCGGGGCATCCATTATTGTAAATCGGCTATTACCCGTTAAATTCTTACTTCTTTGTGTATTCTACGTCCTCTGTGGTTTATTTTTTGTGGTAGATAAGAGCTAATTAGAAATTAAACTGAACTCCTACTCCCAATATCTCTTTAAATTGCACACGAGCACCTTTTGTACCATCCTTTTGCACGATTTTCACATCATCGTCATACATCAGGTTAGTAGTAAGTGTGGTTGAGAACCATTTATTGATAATCATATTTACTTGTACTTCCCAGTTCACATCTATATTCAGCGGCTTATGCAGATAATCGGAATATAGATCCAAACGTGAATATACCGTCATATTTTTCAAGAATTCATATTTGGCTTCTCCTTTCAAGTTAGCACCGAAGCTGGATAATAGATGTTTGCCCGGATCCACTCCATAAGCTCCTTCGTCAGAGAGACGGTCATTGAGTACAAATGTTCCGCGCCACGCAGCAGGAGACAATACAACGGTAAATATCTTACCCGGATCATACGTAAAGCCCAAACCGGTAGTCAAATAGGCAGGAGCCATAAATTCGGAGATAGCAATGTCTTTATTGACGGAGTAGTCATATCCTGGAGAAAACTGTGTCTGGAAAGTGGCGAACGCACTGGCATACCAACTTTTGGCAATAGCATAGCCATAATTCGTATTCAAATAGATTTTATCATTTGCTTTCCTGGTTCCGTCGTCACCGGTCTTATTTAATCCATAAGCCAGTTCGATACGATTATTCCACAGATGTTTTCCTTTCTTATAATTAATCTGATAAGTGCCCTGCAAGTCAAAGGCAACGGAGTTATCACCTCCGGCAGCCCAATTAGTGAGGCTCACTTGCGTTAGTTTCAGTCCGGCAAATCCTTCTTTTGTCCAGGGAGAAATTTGTGTACTATCGGCAGTTTGGGCCGACAAGGTTCCAACGCCCATACATAACAGGGCGATGAATAGAGTTTTCATTTTGTTCATGATAGTTGAGGTTTAGTGTAGAAAAAACACAACCTAACAAGAACGGAGCCTTGGCAGTTTACCAAGCCTTTTTACCAGTTCCCATTAGGTCAAAATCTTTAAGATAAGTAGCAGGCTTAAGTATTAAGTATTAGCCATATTCGTTTATTAGCTGCAACTAATAGTTAATACCTAATACTTAATACTCCATATTCTATATTACTTTACAGCAGCTAAGGCTTTGTCATAATCAGGCTCCTGGGTGATTTCAGGAACAAGTTCCGTATATGCAATTTTGCCATCTTTGCCAATCACAACTACCGCACGCGCCAAAAGTCCTGCTAACGGACCATCTGCCATACGCACTCCGTAACTTTCGTCGAAATCAGAGAAGCGGAAATCAGACAATGGAATTACATTTTCAATACCTTCTGTCGTACAGAAACGGCCGTGTGCAAAAGGAAGATCCTTAGAAATAGCCAATACTACCGTATCTTTCAATCCGGCAGCCATTTTATTAAACTTACGTACAGAAGTTGCACATACGCTGGTATCCAGACTAGGGAAAATATTTAAAATCACATTTTTACCATTTAAATCTTTCAGAGAGAAAGAAGATAAATCTGTTTTTACCAGCTCGAAGTCAGGAGCTACCTTACCTACTTGTATAAATTCACCGATCAGTTTCACCGGTTGTCCTTTGAAATTTGTTGTTGCCATAATGCATGTATATTTAAAATTTACTTTATATAGGAAACAACTATTCCCCCAAATATGTTCACGGAAAACCTTTTCTAAATTCAATTTGTTATTCCTCAACGAAATCACTCTAGTGTTCAATTTAAAATATAAAATGTATGGAAACTGTATTCAATGAGATTCAACATTCAGTAAAAAATTGGTGGACTTCTCTTCTTTTGGGAATCGTGTATATCATTGTAGCCCTTTGGCTCATGTTCTCACCCGTAAGCACCTATGTAGCTCTAAGTATCATTTTCAGTGTATCGATGCTGATAAGCGGTATTCTGGAAATCATCTTCGCTCTTAGCAACCGGAAAGGTGTCCCGAGCTGGGGGTGGTATATCGTAGGAGGACTCATCGACCTCGTTCTGGGTATTTACCTGATTGCCTATCCGATGGTCAGCATGGAAGTTATCCCTTTCATCATAGCCTTCTGGCTTATGTTCCGAGGGTTCTCCTCCACCGGCTATTCCATCGACCTGAAACGTTACGGAACCCGCGACTGGGGCTGGTACATGGCTTTCGGTATTCTTGCCATCCTGTGCTCTCTTTTAATATTATGGCAACCCGCCATAGGAGCGCTCTACGCAGTGTATATGATTTCTTTTGCTTTCCTCATCATCGGACTTTTCCGTGTCATGCTTTCATTTGAATTAAAGAATCTGCATAAAAGAAAATAAAAAGCTTTCGGCACTTACTTTGGGATTTTGTTTATCTTTGTAGGCAATTTACATAAATCAATTAATTAAAAAGGAAGAAAATTATGGCAATGCATACATGGTTTGAGTGCAAGATCCGTTATGAAAAAGTAATGGAAAACGGAATGCAGAAGAAAGTAACTGAACCTTATCTTGTTGACGCACTCAGTTTTACAGAAGCAGAAGCACGGATTATTGAAGAAATGACTCCGTTTATCTCCGGAGAATTTACCGTTTCGGATATTAAACGTGCCAACTATAGCGAACTTTTCCCTAGCGACGAAGAAAGTGCCGACCGCTGGTTCAAATGCAAACTTATTTTCATCACTCTGGATGAAAAAAGCGGTGCTGAAAAAAAGACTTCCACCCAAGTACTGGTACAAGCTGCCGACTTGCGCGACGCAGTCAAGAAGCTGGATGAAGGAATGAAAGGAACCATGGCAGATTATCAGATCGGTATGGTATCCGAGACTCCGCTCATGGATGTATATCCTTACAGCGCCGAACCGAATGACAAACCGGAGTTTGATCCATCAAAAGCATAAGTAACAATGAGTATTGCTGACAATTTAAAGCAAGTGCTGGCCGAACTCCCTCAAGGAGTCCGGCTGGTTGCTGTCTCAAAATTCCATCCCAATGAAGCGATAGAAGAAGCATATCAGGCGGGACAGCGTATTTTTGGAGAAAGCAAAGTGCAGGAAATGACAGCTAAATACGAAAGTTTGCCCAAAGACATTGAATGGCATTTCATCGGACACCTGCAGACGAACAAAATCAAATACATGATACCATACGTAGCGATGATTCATGGAATTGATAGTTATAAACTGCTGGCCGAAGTCAACAAACAAGCTGTCAAAGCGGGACGTACAGTGAACTGCCTATTGCAGATTCACGTTGCGCAGGAAGAAACCAAATTTGGTTTCAGTCCCGAAGAATGTAAGGAGATGTTGAATGCCGGAGAATGGAAAGAGCTGACTCATGTACGCATCTGCGGATTAATGGGGATGGCCAGCAACACCGATTGCATTGAACAAATCAACCGGGAATTTGGTTTACTAAATAGGCTCTTTAACGAGATAAAAACAACTTGGTTCATCCACTCCGATACTTTCTGCGAGCTGTCGATGGGAATGTCACATGACTACCACGAAGCCATTGCCGCAGGAAGTACGTTGGTACGGGTAGGAAGCAAGATTTTCGGAGAACGAATTTATTAATCAGGAGTAAAAAACATATTGCTATGACCGATTTAAAAACTACTTTCGCAGGGCTTTCCCTTAGAAACCCTATCATTATCAGTAGCTCGGGGCTGACCAACAGTGCCGGCAAAAACAAAAAATTGGCCGAAGATGGTGCCGGTGCAATTGTTCTGAAATCACTGTTTGAGGAACAGATCATGCTGGAAGCAGACCAACTGAAAGATCCGGCTTTCTATCCGGAAGCCAGTGACTATCTGGAAGAATATATCCGTGAGCACAAGCTATCCGAATACCTGACTTTAATAAAAGAAAGTAAGAAGGTATGCCCCATTCCTATCATTGCCAGCATCAACTGCTACACTGATTCCGAATGGATTGACTTTGCAAAGATGATTGAAGAAGCCGGTGCCGACGCATTGGAAATCAATATCCTTGCCCTGCAATCGGAAGTGCAATATACATACGGTTCATTCGAACAACGCCACATCGATATTCTCCGCCACATTAAAAAAACAATCAAGATACCTGTAATCATGAAACTGGGTGATAACCTGACAAATCCTGTGGCATTAATCGATCAGTTGTATGCCAACGGTGCAGCAGCAGTTGTTCTCTTCAACCGTTTCTATCAGCCGGACATCAATATCGAAAAGATGGAGCATATTTCAGGCGAAATATTCAGCAATGCTTCCGACCTCGCCATTCCGCTTCGTTGGATCGGAATTGCGTCTGCAGTAGTAGACAAGATCGACTATGCAGCTTCCGGTGGTGTTGCCAATGCAGAATCAGTAGTGAAAGCTATCCTTGCCGGTGCTTCGGCTGTAGAAGTTTGTAGCGCAGTCTATCTAAATACAAATGCATTCATCGGAGAAGCCAACCGCTTCCTCTCTGCATGGATGGAACGCAAAGGGTTCAGGAATATAGCTCAATTCAAAGGCAAACTGAATATTAAGGATGTTCAGGGTGTTAATACATTCGAACGTACACAGTTCCTGAAATATTTCGGAAAGAAAGAATAAGGAAAAAGTATACTAAATCAATAAAGAAAACGGTGAACAAATTGTGCTATTTGCAACAGGATGTTCACCGTTTACTTTTTTAATCACTTATTAATTTATCTCGCTTAGCAGAGAAATCTGTTATAACAGGTTGCTTGCCAGTTCACTCAATTCACTTCGTTCACCTTTCAGCAAATTGACGTGTGCAAAGATATTCTGGTCTTTCATACGATCAATCATATATACCAAGCCATTGGACTGACTATCCAGATAAGGTTGGTCAATCTGCTGGATATCTCCCGTAAATACCATCTTCGTACCTTCTCCTGCACGGGTGATGATTGTCTTTATTTCATTCGGGGTCAGATTCTGCGCTTCGTCAATGATGCAATACATTTCGCTCAAACTACGACCACGGATAAATGCCAGAGCTTCAATCACCAGCTGCTCGCTTTTCTGCATATCTTCTATGCGCTTCACTTCGGTAGAGTTTGTAGCAAACTGACGTTTTATGACGTTCAGGTTATCAAACAACGGCTGCATATAAGGAGCTACTTTTTCCTGTGCGTCTCCCGGAAGGAAACCGATATCCTTATTGGAAAGCGCCACAACGGGACGTGCCAGCAAAATCTGTTTGTAATCCGTCAGCTTGCCCAAAGCAGCAGCCAAAGCCAGCAAAGTCTTACCTGTTCCCGCTTTTCCTGTCAGAGCCACCAGTTTGATGTTCGGGTCATTCAGAATCTCAAAAGCAAAACTCTGTTCCGCATTCCGTGGTTCGATTCCATAATTCTTACCCTTCATCACACGGATAATAGAATGGGTAAAAGGATTGTAGCGTGCCAATACACTATTCCGGTCACTCTTCAATACAAAACATTCATTGGGATGAATCAAATCCTTAAAGTCAAATTCACTCAAGTCAATGCCTTCCTTTGAAGAATAAATACGGTCGATCAATGCCGGATCTACATTTTCAAAAATCTCATTAGATTTCTCGAACACATCTACATTTACCACCTTATCCGTAATATAATCTTCGCAAAGCAGACCGATTGAACGGGCTTTCATGCGCAGATTCACATCTTTGGTCACTAAGATAGATTTCATTTTCGGATACTTGTCGGTCAGGTATTCGGTTGCCGCCAAAATCAAATGATCGGGTTTCTTTATAGGAAACGATTCCCACACTTTGGCAGCCGGCACATTGCTTGTCACGACAAACAGACGTCCCAATCCTTCGCCAAGCTTCACTCCGTCGGAGAAAAGCTCGTCGCTTGTCAGCACATCCAATTCGCGCACGAACTCACGAGCATTGAAATTTATCTGCTCGTTTCCTTTTTTGAACTTATCCAGTTCTTCGAGTACAACAAGAGGGAGATAAATATCATTTTCCTGAAAATTCTTCAAGCAATTGTAGTCGTGAAGAATAACATTTGTGTCTAGCACAAAATTTTTCTTAGTTCCCATGATTTCTTAGATTTAAATGTTGATATTTGCAATCTCATTCGCCAATCCCCCATTTATAGTCAGATTGACGGTTCTAAAGATAAACAAATTAGTGGGCAATAAAGATTGCCCGACGTTAAATATTATAAAACATGGACTATCAGAACACTTTAAAGTACTTATATGAGAGTGCGCCAATGTTTCAACAAATAGGAGGCAAAGCATATAAGCCGGGTTTAGAGACCACACACAAATTGGACGAACATTTTGGGCATCCTCATCAACAATTCAAGACGATACATATCGCCGGAACCAATGGAAAAGGATCCTGTTCACATACCATCGCAGCCGTATTGCAGTGCGCCGGTTACCGGGTAGGACTATTCACCTCCCCTCATTTAATCGACTTCCGCGAACGTATCCGTATCAACGGTGAGATGATACCGGAAGAGTATGTAGTCAATTTCGTAGAAGAGCATCGCTCTTTCTTCGAGCCGCTGCACCCTTCATTCTTCGAACTGACCACCGCTATGGCATTCCGTTATTTTGCCGACCAGAAAGTAGATGTAGCAGTTATCGAAGTAGGCATGGGCGGAAGATTGGACTGTACGAATATCATCCATCCGGATTTGTGTGTTATCACCAACATAGGCCTCGACCACACCCAATATCTGGGTGACACGCTGACGAAGATTGCCAAAGAGAAAGCCGGAATTATCAAAGAAGGAGTTCCGGTCGTTATCGGCAGAGCCCAAGGGGCAGTGAAACGTGTATTTACCATGAAAGCTAAAGAAAAGAATGCGCCTATCGAATATGCCCGTGAAAATGCCCGGTACTGGGACATGGAAATAGTTCCTTATTCGAAATTGCAAGAAATAAGACCGATGATGGACAACACAATTCAGAGCATGCACGAAATGATCGAAGCAATGGACGAACAATCAGAAGAAGAGGCAAACCAGATGCGGCAAGCATTACTCATGTTAGACCTGTCAGACAGTCTACGTACGCTAGACCAGATACTCGACAAAAGAAAAGATGCTATCAAAATCCACAATGAGATGTTTCCTTTCGGACTTTTCACAGAGTTGAGCGGAGCTTACCAATTCGAAAACATGTCCACCATCCTAAAAGCCCTTGCGACACTGACCCGTCTGAACTACAACATCAGATCCCAAGACTATCGCGCAGGTCTTGCAAACGTATGTCAGCTCACCGGTCTGATGGGGCGTTGGCAGAAAGTACACAGCTATCCGGATATTATCTGTGACACGGGACATAATGTTGATGGAATCGAATATATCCATGTACAGCTCAATGCCATTCACAAAACCTTCGATCAGGAGATCCATTTTGTATTCGGCATGGTCAATGACAAAGACATCCGGGGGGTTCTGCGAGCATTGCCGAAATATGCCACCTATTATTTTACCAAAGCAAGCGTTAAACGCGCGCTTCCGGAAAATGAACTACTGGCATTGGCAGAAGAAGCCGGATTGAAAGGTACCACCTACCCCACTGTTGTAGAAGCTGTACAGGCGGCAAAAAAGAACTGCCCCCCCAAAGATCTGATCTTTGTAGGAGGCAGCAGTTTCATTGTCGCAGATTTGTTAGCGAACCGCGATACACTCAATCTCTACTAACGCATCCTTTGGCAGAGCTTTTACGGCAACCGCCGAACGTGCCGGAAAGGCTCCGTCAAAATACGTGGCATACACACCATTCATCCCTGCAAACAGGGACATATCCTGAAGAAAGACAGTGGTTTTGACAATGTTTCCCATTGTCAATCCTGCTTCTTCAAGAATGTGTTTGATATTCTCCAACGACTGGCGTGCCTGTCCTTCTATGCCCTCCGCCATCTGTCCCGTAGCGGCATCAATAGGCAACTGACCGGACACAAATACCATACCATTGGCTTCTATCGCCTGACTATAAGGGCCGATAGCCCCCGGAGCTTTCTCATTGCAAATTACTTTTTTCATATATATTTCCTTTTTCTGTTTACTGAATTTCAAAGATAAAAATAAATTTCGAGTAAGATTGACAAATCTGTTTCTTTTTATTATCTTAGCAGCTGATGAGCAAACATAATTACGACATATTCATAAGTTACCGTAAAAGATGTTCGGGCGACAAGCCTGAAATGCTACAACTGATGCTGGAAGAATCCGGATTCCGCAAAAGGGTGAGCTTTGATAAAGACAATTTAAACGGTCGGTTTGATGTTGAGTTGATTCGCCGTATTGATGAGTGCAAAGACTTCATTATGTTTATGGTGCCGGAGACGTTTACAACGATCCGCCCGCTCAATGAAGAAGCGGTCGAGACAGGCGAAAAAGCAACATGGGACATGGAAGAAGTGGCTTTCTACGAACGGATGGCATCCTTGACCTATGAAGAGTTTGAAACGGAAATTAAGCAGATCAGCCATACCGGAGAAATCGATTTTGTCCGGATAGAATTAGGCCGTGCGTTACACCGCCGGAGTAGAAACCCCAAACAGATAAATATCATTCCGATTGCTCCGCAGGAAAGTGAAAGCTATGATTTCGCCACCCTGCAACTACCACCGGACATTAGCGGATTAAAAGATTTTCAAGCTGTATTTTACAGTAACTCACGAGTAGCCCGATTCAAAGATATAAAGGGTGACTTCCTGAAACAAATGTTATCAAAACCTTCTTATGTATCTGCCAAATGGCTTGTGATGACTTTCATTGCTCTATCATTAATAGTAGCAGGAAGCAAAACTTATACTTCCATCCAAAGAACGGCAGAACAAAAACTGGAATTCAAGGATTGCCGCACTTATGACGATTATAGTAGTTTCATAAAGAAACACCCGGACAGTTCTTTGAAATCTACATGCGACTCCATCCTGCATGAATTCAATGCACTCCGGAATGACGGACGCGCTTCCGTAAACAACACCGGAAACAGGGATATAAAAGACAGAGAGAAAGAATGGGTAGACGTAAAATGGAATCCCACAATCACACTGCCCCAGCTCCGCTCCCTGGTGGACATGATGAATAATATGCTGCTGATTCCGGCCAAAAACAAAGAATTCATCATGGGGAAAACTATGGGAAAAGGATATGACTCACCGCAGCACACCGTTGTATTAAGTTCCGATTATTATATGTGTAAATACGAAGTAACACGTTCGTTGTGGTATGCCATTATGAATGACTCCATTGTTACGGAAGAAGGCATGCTGCCTATGACACATATAACGTGGAATGATGCAGAGGCCTTCACCAAGAAACTGAACAAGCTCACAGGTTTACCTTTTTCCCTCCCTACGGAGGCGCAATGGGAGTATGCAGCCGCCGGAGGCGAAAGCTATCCTTATGCCGGTTCAGACAACATTCGTGATGTAGCCTACTATGCCTCCAATGCCAATGAACGCCTGCATCCCGTTGGCGAGAAACGCGAAAACGGATTCGATTTATACGACATGTCAGGCAACGCCGCCGAATGGTGTACAGACTGGATGAGCCGGTATGAAAATACACGGGTCACAGATCCCCAAGGTCCGGCAGAGAATCCCGGACACCATAAAAAGATAGTGAGAGGAGGCAGCTACCTGGCCAACGAACGTGATATGGACATTCGCCATCGTAGCGTACAGACTTACGATACATCAGAACCACATATCGGATTTCGTGTGGTACTTAATCCTATTCAATAACACTATGAATGCAGAATAAAAATGAGCAGGAAAACTATTTTCAGAGTATTCATCCTCCTGTTTTTTTCCATCGGAGGGCAAATGAGTGCCAATGCACAGACAACGACACCCTTTGAAACGGTGTTCGACGCCTGTAAGAAAGCATGTGAAGCATTGGACGGCGGCTTTGCCAGTGGCGAACAACTGCTGGCAGTAAGCAAAACGCTGCGTGATGCAGCCCCTATCCCATTAACCGTCAAACAAACCAAGGGCGATGTCTTGAGCCTGAAAGGACATCTGGTATTTGACTACGAATTCATTCAAGCCTGCGTTGATAATGAAACAATCTATGAAATTGCGGACAAGTATGCAGCAGAAGCGAGGACGAGAGGCGATAAGGACTCCGCCAACAAAGTAAGATTAGATACCAAAATGGTGGCTGCCGGTCAGACCTGTACTTTCGAGATTCCGAGCTGTTCGGGAACCTCGCAGATAGGCTGTGTGGCAGAGGTGAATCGCTCTTTCAGTTGGAAAATAAAGACAATCGGTTATCAATCGAAAAGTGAACGGGAATACAAATGTAATGACAGCGTCCGGAAAGGTCTTCCCTTCCGAAAAGAAAAGGTTAGCTCGGATGAACGATATAAAATCATCGTCTCGATCACCAATAAAAGCAAGAGAGACGGGAGCTTTGCCTTGATCTTATTTTAATCCACTAAAATCTCTATTATATGCGACAATTCATTCTATCTCTATTAGCCTGTCTATGTCTGACAGCCTACTCACAGACTACAAGCCAAGCCGACCTACTAGTTGAAGAAGCTCAAAAACTAGAAAGTAAACAAGATTACCCAACCGCCATTACCAAACTGAAACAAGCGGACGAATTATATGTCAAAACGGGAAAGACACAGAGTGCGGAACGTGCTACCTGCCTGCACATTCTCGGCCGCTGTTATCTGAATCTGGAACGTCCCGAAGGACTAACCTATACACAAATGGCAGCAGATATGCGCAAGACCATACTGGGCGAAACAAATATCAAATACATTTCCTCCCTGAACAACACAGGACTCTACTACCTGACTGTTGCAAAAGACTATCCTAAAGCAGCAGAAATTCATGGCAAGACATGGGAACTGTGCAGTCGCATTCAGCCCCGTCCTGAACAGGCATTCATGTTTCATATCAATCTCGCCCGCTGCTACATAGCTTTAGGAGAAATGGACAAAGCAAGTGCCATCGTAGAAGAGGAAATAGCCATCAGTAAAAAGATGTATGGCGAAAAGTCCCTTTCAGTTGCCCGTCAACTCCAGCAGATAGGTTCGTTGTACTACCTGTCGGGACGTAAAGATGTAGGAGTCACTTATTATGAGCAGGCCTTCAACATCTTTCCTGACGATTCAAAAGAATACGAGCAACTTCTCGATTGGATATCATCCATCTACGTGGAACTGAACAATCAGCCGAAAGTATTAGAATACATGAAATTGGTAGAAGCTCACAATAAAAAAGAATTGGAAAAGCCTTGCGACGAACCTGATTGCCTGACCGAGCGTGCCCAGTATTTTGCCAGCATAGGTGACAACGATAAGGCAAGGGCACATTTTCTGGATGCTTTAAAGAAATGCGATGTGAATACTGATAAGGAGATTGTTTTTAAAGTACGCCACAACTATGCGCAATTTCTTTCCGGAATACAAGATCACGCATCTGCCGGCGAATACTACGAACTGGCAGCAGACATCCTTCGCAACAATCCTGCCGAACAGGCTAAATTTGCATTGGAATCTTATCTGGGCGGACTCAATTATAGCATTGCCGCCAAGTATGAGGCCTCCAATCGTATGCTCAACCAGGCACTGTCGGTTTATGCACAGATGTTGCCGGACAGACTGGACAAATATGTAGACGCCTCCGTTGCATTGTGCCGTAACTACGGATTCACCAAGGAGTACGGAAAAGCCCTCGAAATACTCACAAAAGCCGAAAAACTGCTTCCGACGGGTGATAAGTCAGATAAGATGGGGGAAATTCTGCGTTCCAGAGGCAGTATCTTATACCGACAAAAACAATATGCAGAAGCAGCAGCAAACTACCAACAGGCTGCAGACATTTACAAAATTCTTCCCGGCAGTGATGTAAAATATCAGGATGCACTTAGCAGTCTGAATCGTTGCCACACCATGATGGGCAATGAGACAGCAGCCAGGCAGACAGAACAGGATGCCGAACGTCAACGAATGGCGGTTTTAAACAGGCTATTGAAAGAGAATCTTGAACAATTGGACGCTTATCGCCTGCAATGGGGAGAAGACGGTTTGATGTATGTCTCCGCATTAGGGACTATCGCTGACATCTACTATACCCAAGGACAGACCGACAAGGCATTAGCCTATATGGAACCTTTCCTCTCCGGCGAAACAACCGCGCTGCGTAATCTTTTCCGTCTCTCGAAAGCCGATGAACGCCTGGCATTCTGGAAGGATATCCGTTCCTCACTGGACAGTATTCCCCTCCGTGCAGCCAATATCGCCGCAACAGGTACACCTGAACAAAAACAACGTTTTGCCCGGTTAGGTTACGATGCATTATTGTTTTCGAAAGGTATTATGCTCAATTCGTCTATTGAACTGGAGTCTCTGATCCGCGCTTCGGGAGATAAATCCCTGCTCGGCCAATACAACAAGGCTACCCTTATGGCGGAACAAATTTTATCCATGCAAAGTGAACTCCCGAATGCAACCAATCAGACGGAAGCACGGAAAAATATCATCCGCCAGAAAGAGGAGTATGAACAGTTGCAACTGGACTTGATGCGAAAATCTACTGATTTCGGCGACTATACCCGTTATCTTTCTGTCAAATGGCAAGACGTACAAAAGCATCTACATGGAAACTCCATCGCCATAGAATTTGCTCTCATAGACGATGAACTACTAGCTCCGGACAAACACCTGGCCGCTTTCGTACTTCGTCCGGGCGACACGTCTCCCACCGCAATCAAGTTAATGAGTCAGAAATTGCTATCGAAAGAGATGCAATCGCCTACGGCTTTCACCACAACCGAAAACGGGGCACATTTCTGGAAAGCGCTGGATGAATATATCAGCAAAGCGGATACTATTTATTTTTCACCTGACGGGATACTTCATCAGTTACCTGTAGAATATCTTCCGTATGGAGCGGGTAACCTGCCGTTAGCATTCCAGAAAGCCGTCTATCGTTTATCGTCAACAAAAGAAATCGCACTCGACAAAACTTCACTGAACTACTCATCAGCCGCACTTTTCGGAGGATTAGACTACGAAATGGCTTCAACCAAAGTTCGCAATATTGTTTCTACAGATCATAACTCCGGGAAATTCCGTAACGGACAGAATGGGTATCATGAGTTACCATATACGCTCAATGAAGTAAATAACGTAAATTCCCTATTGAAAGAAAAGAAGATTAAAACCAATCTATTCGTAGGTGAAAACGGAACGGAAAAGCAGTTCCGGGCACTCGACGGCAAAGCTGTTTCGTTGATTCACATAGCTACTCACGGAGACTATAAAGAATTGAAGCAACGTGAAGCCGATGATGCGATGAAGCATTGCTTCCTGATTATGTCCGGCGCCAATGCCACGGAAGAGAATAACGACGGACTGCTCCGTGCAGATGAAATCAGTACACTAAACCTCCGCGGTTGTCGTATGGTTGTTCTTTCTGCCTGCAACACCGGTCAAGGTACTCTTGGTGCGGATGGTCTTTTCGGTCTTCAACGAGGCTTTAAGAATGCAGGAGTACAAACCATCCTCATGACACTTTCAGCTGTTGACGACCAGGCCTCCATGCTTCTCATGACTAAATTCTATGAGAACATCATTTCAGGATTATCCGAACGACAGGCTCTTATCAAAGCACAACAGTACCTTCGTGAGAACGGATATGCAGACAGTAAATATTGGGCACCATTTATCTTGTTGGATGCAGGCAGATCGCCTATTCCTCATCCTTCGAAATCTTGAACCCTAGTTTCATAATCAGTTTCAAGGTTTCCACCGAAGAATTTCTGTCGTACACCTTTTCTTCTTCAGGTAATTCTTCATACGGAACCAGGCACGGATGCTGCTTCAACACATCATCCCGCTTTTTTCCATACGTCCAACCTTGTTCTATTCTGGTTTTCGACCAGACTTCATGAACATTCTTAGCCATCTCTTCTACCAAATATTCCAACTCCTTCGGGAGTTGGATATGTCCTGTATCCACCGGATTGGGAATATACTCTTTCATTTTATGATTCATTATTTATATATTAGCGGAACAATTTCCAATCTATCTTTTTACCACAATGACTGCAATAGATTTGGTCCATAAAAATAGACGCACCACATTCACAGACTTTGGCATCACCTTCATTCTTCAATTTTCTCATCAGCTCATTATGAAGAGCCGTATCGCCCTGTTTGATAATACTATACCCCAGCTTTTTCATCAGCTTGATCGTATCAAACGCCATACGTCGATCATATTCTTTTTCCGAATAAGGAAGCATGGAATAAGGCACCATGTCCGGAGTCTCTTTCTTCTCGTCATCCCTCTGCGGTCCATAAGTCCATCCCTCTTCCTGGCGCTGGTCGGCCCAGACTTCGTGCGCATTTTCAGCAATGGCTTCACGCAATTCAATCAAATCAGTGCTCAATTCAACATCTTCCAGATCAATAGGCCGCGGATTATAATCCAGATCAGGCACTTTCACCCTCGCAAGATACGCTTTTGCATCATTCCATGCCGCAATAAAGTGATCCTTGGGATAGGCCGTACTTTCCTCTCCTGTTGCAGGATCATAAAGCATCACTTCCTCTTCATTTACGTCAAGCACTACTGCTGCATGATAAGCAATTTCCTCCTCACTATTTCCCGGCAACCGGCAACTATTTACCACAACAATCGCATCATGTCCGGCCTTGAGGGCACGTATGACACTGTCAATACTGGAACCATAACTGCGCATCACAATCAATCCGTGTTGTTCGAGCAGGCGGCCTACACTATGCAAAGGAGTTCCCCTCTCCCTCAACCAACTGTTATTCCTGGCCTCCTCCGAGAGTTCGTCCGAATTATATTCAATCTTTCTACGTTTCAAAATAAACTGTTCACACTGGAAATCACAAAGATTACCTTCCGATTTGGCTGCCATCTGCGCCATTGGCAGGAAGTCCGTTTCTTCATCATCAGCTCCCATCATGGCATCCAACTGTTGAGACAAGATAAATTCCTCTTGCAAACTTTCATCAGTCGCCAGATATTCAAGTACCAAAGCTGTTTCTTCAGCATTCGTCTTACCTTCTTCAAAAGCAGCCAACAATTCTTCGGTTATCATATTTTTATCTTTTGTTTTCATACTTCTTCTTATCATTCATAGCTAAGTGAGCCAATGCTGCCAGCGCACGCTTTTTAATATTGTACAGATTAGCAACAGTTATTCCCATAGATAATGCTAAAAATCCAGGTTCGACCTCTTTGAGTACTAATTCCCTGATGACCATCACATACCGCTTATTCGACATCAGATCGAACAAACGTTCCAAATCAATCTTTGCGGCTATTTTCGATTCAGAGTCGTCTATTTCTTCTTCATGATTCTGCTCATAAAGAGGCTCTTTACTCTCGTCTTCTATCATCTGTTCACGTTTTTTCTGTTCCCGGAAAAAACGGATTGCCACAATCTTAATCCATGTTCCAATGGTGCTACGTCCCTCAAAATTACGAAGAACGGCAGCATCATTCTTCATTAGATGATAGTAGAGTTCGCTGATACATTCATCGTAATCAACCTGGTAATCAAATATCAGCTTAATTACATTGATAAACAACGGACGATATTTTATGTTGAAAAACCAATCGGTGATTTTTTCATCCCGATTGATTAATCCGTCGACTATTTCCTGATCTGTCATATAGTTAGTTCTTTTTCAATCTAAAACTTAGCTCAACCACACACTGGTCATAAGGGATGGTTTCCGGATATTTACTTCTTAAAATATCATTATCGACGATGCATTTATGCTTCTTCTGCTGAAAGTCTTTATCTCCGTCACACGTTACAAATCCTTGCAGTTCCATACATGCATTCCAACGCAAATGTTCGCACTTACTCAAATTATCAAATAATGTACTGGAAACAACGTCACAAACCTTAGAATAGTTCAATGTATGGGCATCACGCTGCGTCAGCTCAACCATCTCTTTCAATCTTTCCTTATTATCTTTGCCATCCTCTCCCATGGCCCCAGCTAAAAACTTTTTGGTATCAATATGCCATACATTAGCCCTATCCTGCTCTTCCTGATAAGCCAATTTAATTTGTGCATCCAAGCTATGCTTGTCCTGCAATGCCTCTCTACGCGCATTCCATTCTTCTTCCGCTGTTTGCTTCAGGCTTTCCTTCGCTTTCTTCTTCTCTTCAATTTCCTTCTCATTCGTTTCAGGCATTGCGTCAATCATAATTTTCTGATATGCATAATAAAATTCCTTTGCCAATACTTCAAGCACATCTGTCGATACCACATCGTACGAGAATATTTCTTCCTGCGCTCCAAAAGTTATGATTACATCCCGGGTATTGCCATAAATATTAAAATACTCTTTTATTTGCTTCAGCTGAATGGTGTTGCAACTTCCATTGACGCGCAGATAAATCCTAAAATCATTGAAACAATCCTTTCTATATCGATAGGCATATTCGTAGAGATCAATCGCCAATGCCATCCCTTCATTATCATTTCCTATAGCAATTACAACATAGTTTAGATCATGAATGATTTCAGAAAATTTTTCCCAAAAACGTTCGGAATGGATAGACATTTCTTCACACCATTCCAACTCATTTTTCCTCTCCTTCAAGGCAGGTGCTTTCATTAAAAAATCACCTTTCAATTCATCTATATGTTCATCAACCACATATATTTTTTGAGGGTTCCTATTGCCATTTACATCGATCAATGCCCCAAACTCATATAGAAAACGAAATGCATCACGTCCGGTTTCTCCAAAGCCAATAATCATCGACGTAAAAGGTTTCTTTACACAAGCCTTCGATGTATCGACATCTACAAAATTCACGGGGTGATTCCTCACATTCTTTTTTAATTGCAATACAGCAAGATTAGACGAGTCGATGATATGAATCTGATGTTTCAACCCATCACATATTTCCAACTTCTGGTTCTGGTTGTTCTTACGCGCATGGCAATAAATCTGAACCTGATTATGGACTCTATCTTCTTTACATTTCGCTATTTCCTTAAAAACAGACACCGCCTCCAGATTCAGTTCTTCATTGGGAGACAAGAAATAGAAAGTTGCCTGCGGGTACTTCTTGATTAGGTTTCCCAATCTCCTCAATCCGAGATATTTGTATAAATCAAATTCCGATTTGACTTTATCTATAACCCGGCCTGTGATTCCAAATTTAGAGTTAACCAGTATGCCGTCAAGCTCTTCTATCTTTTCTATGAATTTTTCAGTTCCGTCATGAGACGAATTAAAGAAATGACTGAATGTGAACCGGCCATGAGAACTGCTTTCATTAGCAGAAAGCAACCTCACGAAAATGAACTTACAATTCTCCCATCCTTCTTCATTCTTCCCCTTTGGCTCTGCCGCTTTTTTTCTTATACTGTTAGCCAGCAATATCGCATTATCATTGACACCCCAGAAAATAAACAGCCGGCATTTCTTCTTTCTTGAAAGATTCGCCATACATAACCGCACCCATGAGATGAATCTGAATCCTAACAGTTTGATGATAAAAACCGCACTCACTATAACGGCCAGGAAATGTATCACAGAAAATATCGTCATGTAGAAAGGATCATGATGCAGATCTTCAGGAACCTCCAAAAGATCGGAATGCGAAGCGAACATTTCCATAGAAGACAGAGCAGACCTAAACGCCAACGCTATCGAATTACTGTCACTCCCTCCCTCATTAAAAGCGTACCAATATATCAGGAAACCTGCAATAAATACTGTACCTGCAATCCATTTCAGGTTATCCACTAAGAATTTCCGCTTCTTAAAAAGCAGGTATACTAAACCTATCCCGATAATGATTAACAAAAGGGTAGAATATCCCCATTGATTTAAAAAACAAGGGTCTGTCGCGTGCTGTGCATTGCATTCACCAGTTTGAGAGATTACTGTGCTTAACATATACATATTCGATAGATTGATTATTTATTCTACAAATTTATACAAAATATTGAATAACAAACAGATTAGTAACAAAAAACCTCCTGCAAAACGAATTTTGCAAGAGGCTTTCTTATTTCTTCTTTAATAAGATTATTCAGCTTTTTCTTTATTCTCCTCCGCTGGAGCTTCTGCAGGTGCGGGAGCATCCTCCACCGGCTTGTCAACTTTCACCTCTTCTCTTGAAACGTTTACAGTCACATTTACAGAAGCAGGCTGTGCCTGATATGGCATACGGTTTTTCGGATCTGCTCCGTAAGGATTAGGACCTACCGTACCATCTGCAAACAACATATACAATGCAAAAATCCAACCAATGATAGGCACACAGCACAACAAAATCAGCCAACCGGATTTGTTTAAGTCGTGCAGACGTTTCACACCCTGTGCCAAAGAGAACCAAATGGAAGCAATCATAGCAGCAAGACCGATCAATAAACCAAATACTGATCCACCGGCCGATCCGCTGGCAGCACCCAAAATAAATGTACCTACACCAAGTGCCCATGCAATACTGGAAACTATACCACCGATAATGCCCGACAGGAAATATTCAATTCTACGAATACGCCCGTCAAATGAGAAAGGAGCTTTGAACATAATTTATTAAATTTATATGAATAAATAAGTGAGTTTTTATCCGTGTTTCTCAATATGAAAGCAAAGATATAAAAAAAAATTAAATAAAGAAAGAAATCGGGCAAAAAGATTGAAAAAATGCCCTATTTTCTGTAGAAATCACAATTTCACTCCATCCCAATGCATCACTGCCACCCATTCTGTCGGCTGACAAGTTCCGCAAGAACGATGCGGAACCGTAGCGACCACCAAGTCACAATGGGAAGACAGTACGATTCTTAACTCCTTCAGCAACATATCCAGCTGAATAATCAAATGAAGATATTTCGTCATACACCGGATCACCCGTACATACTGATAAATGCACATATCCTCTCCCCGCCTTATCTCCCCTAATGTTTTAGGAGAGATAGCGAATTCGCTTATGAAAAAACTGTTACTGAAAATACGATCCATATCCATTAAAGCCAATACCAAATTGCTTAAAAACTCATAAGGTTCCTGTTTTTCTTTTGCCATGTCATTCTATGATTAATAAATTATAATATTTCATTTTTTATTTGCTTTATCAAGTGCTATCCACATAGGGAAGCAACCCTATTTTTAATATCCCGACCTTTGTTCCCGTTATCTGATAGTCAGGTAGCTCAATCTTACAAAAACAATTTTATATGAAAGTTTTAGAAGAAATCAAAGTCTCGGTTTACGAAAATGTGTATTCAAAAAAGCCCCGAGTCATGTCTTTCCTTGAAGTCATTATTATGTGCATTCATCCGATCTATGCCTCCATCATAAACGCTATTCGGCGGTACTATGCAGAAGGAGACCATGCCGCGGCACAGAAGCTGAAAAACCAACTCCCCTGCTTCACTCCGGCAGGCACATTCGACGGAGCGCACGCTATCAAAAACTTTCTTCTCCCCAGCCATATTGTCGGACTTGATTACGATCATGTAAAAGATCGTCTTCAAGTCATCCAACGTTGTGCGGCAGATCCCCACACAGTAGCGGCAATAGAAAGCCCTACCGACGGAGTGAAAGTTTTCGCCTATGTAGAAGGTATCGAAAACCGCCATCGTGAAGGGCAGCAACTAGTGAGCCGCTACTACAATCAACTGCTGGGATTGGAGAGTGACCCGGCATGCAAGGACGAAAGTCGCATGTGTTATTTCAGTTATTCCCCCAACGGATATGTTGCGGCGCTCTATCAGGCATTTGTGTTGGAGCCACTTATAAAAGAAGAAACAAACACTTTCTCTGAAAATGAAGTGCTTCCTCCCTTTCCCCTTCAGGATAATACTCCGGAAAACGTGTCTGAAGAAGAAATCGCCCAATTTATTTCGTCCTATATTTTCTTTCATCCGCTAACAGCCGGTCAGCGCCATTCCAACGTCTTCAAACTTGCCTGCGAAGCCTGCCGCCGACACTATCCCCAGAAAAGCATATTACGCGAACTTACTGTATTTTTCGAGCACACGGATTTTCGTCCCGAAGAACTAACAAAGGTTTTATCGTCTGGATATAAACAAGTTAATGAACATGCACCCGCTTCCTCTCCGGCCAGCGCCCCTTCTTTTCAAAAGGACATAAGGACAAAAAGACAATATAGTACTGCAGAAAATTCCGATACCGACGACGAAGCCTATTGGCTGGGAGAAGAATTCCGAAAAGGAACTCCTTTATTTCCCCGCAGTTTGTACAATAATCTTCCCGACCTATTAAATGACTGTATCATTGAAGACGGAAGCGAACGCGAACAAGATGTCGCTCTCCTTTCCGATCTCACGGCCTTGAGCGCAGCACTTCCGCAGACTTTCGGAATTTATAATCATAAAAAATACTCCACGCATATATTCAGTGTCATACTTTCGCCTGCCGCCAGTGGTAAAAGCATCGCCCAAACCGGACGATACCTGTTGGAAGAAATACATTCAGAAATCCTGTCTACCAGTGAATCTATGATGAAAAACTACCAAACTGTACATAATAACTGGCAATCAGAATATCAAAAACAGAAAAAGAAAGGAGAAGCATGCTCCGAAGAACCGCAACGACCTCCTTTCAAAATGCTATTCATTCCTGCTACTACCAGCTATACCCGCATGCAAATGCAGATGCAGGACAACGGTCCACAGGGAAGTATCATTTTCGACACGGAGGCACAAACGCTATCCACAGCCAATCATCTGGATTGTGGCAATTTCGACGATATGCTCCGCAAGGCTTTTGAGCACGAAAATATAGATTCTTCCTACAAAGCCAACGGCCTCATTCCGATCTATATACGCCATCCCAAATTGGCTTTGTTGCTGACGGGTACTCCCGGACAAATAGACGGCCTATTGAGCAGCTACGAAAACGGATTGCCCAGCCGCACCCTGATTTACACTTTCCGCGAAGCTCCGCACTGGAAAGAAATGGGCGACGACTGCGTCTCACTGGAAGATTCTTTCAAACCGATTGCGCATCGTGTCTCCGAATTATATCACTTCTGTCTGGCTCATCCGGTTCTTTTTCATTTCAACCGCCTGCAATGGAACCGTCTGAATGAGATTTTCTCACGTATGCTGTCCGAGGTGGCATTGGAAGGCAACGATGACCTCCAAGCCGTAGTGAAACGCTATGCTTTTCTGGTGATGCGTATCAGTATGATCCAGACCCGTATCCGGCAATTTGAAGCAACCGATCTTTCTCCCGAGATTTATTGCACGGACGCTGATTTTGAGCGTTCTCTTCAAATCGTTCTATGTTGTTACGAGCATAGCCGGTTGTTGCACTCATCCATGCCGTCTCCTTCGGTCCGTCCACTGAAGAATCCGGACACTATTCGTAATTTTGTTCAAGAGTTGCCCGACAGTTTCACGACAGATGAAGCGATTCAGATTGGCGCAAAATACGATTTCAACCATCGTAAGGTAACACGTCTGCTAAAATCGCTTAATGGAGTAAAGATCAATAAGATATCCCATGGTTCCTATACCAAGATGAATGAGCAATAGTCACATCTGTCCTTTTTGTCCTTTTGTCCTTTTGGAGGGCCCGGAAAAACATCGGGAGATTTGAAAAAAACATCTCAATGATTGAAATCAAACATTGGGAAGTTTCGATACAAATCTCCCGATGTTTTTTCTTTTTATCTGTGCGCCTGTGTGCGTCATTATGCGTCATGCCGCTTTCCCGATGTAGTACTTTTGTCATGTAATCGATTACAAGGCAATTAAACAATTAAAAATTAATGATTTAAAATTAAAAGTTATGGCACAGAATTACACTCTCATGGCTCGTAAGAACCTGTTGAAACCTAGTGAAACTCCGAAATTTTATGCAGTGGCGCGTAGCGGTCGTAAAGTGACGGTCAAGGAAGTTTGTAAACGTATCACTGAACGCTCTTCTTATTCCAAAGGGGAACTGGAAGGTTGTATCGGTGAGTTTTTGCTCGAAATCGTCAATGTACTGGATGAAGGAAATATCGTCCAGATGGGTGACCTGGGTAATTTCCGTATGAGTATCAAGACCGGTACTCCTACCGATACGGCAAAGGAATTCAAGGCATCATGCATTGATAAGGGCAAAGTGCTCTTCTATCCGGGTAGTGATCTCCGCAAGTTGTGTAAGACATTGGATTATACATTGTATAAAAGTGATTCTTCCACTGATTCGGATAAAGATCCGCTTCCTGATGATGGCGGTGATGATAATCAGGGAGGTTCCGGCAGCGGGGAAGCTCCGGACCCGGCAGCTTAATCAACCGGTTGTTGACTGGTTCTTGAGTTCATAATGTATCAGTAGTATTTATTCTTTAATTCAAATTTATATGAAAAAGCAACTTTGGAAAAACATTCTCCAGTTTATTGTAACTATCGCGACTTCGATCATTTCGGCTATCGGTGTAACGTCCTGCGTGGGACATTAATCTCCTGCTGACCGATATGGAAAATTCAGAAGAAAACTATCTCCCACGTGAGATTAAGTTGTTGGTGATTCATTGCAGCGCGACGCGCTGCAATGTTTCCTTCACCGTAGAGCAGCTTCGACAATGTCACCTGCAACGAGGTTTCAAGGACATAGGGTATCATTTTTACATCACCCGTAATGGGGAACTTCACCATTGTCGCCCGGTATCAGAGCCCGGTGCACATTGCCGCGGTTTCAACCGGCATAGTATTGGAATTTGCTATGAAGGCGGGTTGGATGAAGCAGGTCGTCCGGCGGATACAAGAACACAGGCGCAGCGCTTCGCGCTACTTGACTTGTTGACGATTCTCAAACATCAATATCCGGATGCGCAAATCCTGGGACATTATCAGCTTAGTGCTTCGATTCATAAGGCTTGCCCCTGTTTTGACAGTCGAAAAGAGTATATGAATATATAAAAAGAACTACGGGAGCTCGCGAAAGTGCAGTCTCCCGTAGTTCTTTTTTATGTTTATATCATTTACAGTTCCCCCGGCTTTCCCAAGTAATAGGTAATAAGCCGCACTTCTCTCACAGAAAATGCCTTTGTCTTCGGATGAAAGTCAGTAGATAGTATTTCATTCATCAACGGCTTGCATCTCCTCATCCACCTCCGAAGTTTTTTGACCGAAGCACGAATCGTCAGATCAGGAAAATACATCTGGGCTAACTCTTGTTTATTATAACATTTCACTACAAAGTCTGAATGTTCCATTGTTTCTTTATTACTGTTTTCTATGCTATAAAGTTACAAATATTTCAACATATAAACAAAGAAAACTGATATTATTATCCAGTATAATGAGAGTAAAAAATATCAACGATCTTCACAGACAGTTGATATAGTGGGAAATTCACATCGGCTTTAACCTCCGATGTCAGGGCGTAGATCAGAAATGTACCGTCGTACGATTTCCAATCCACAATGTAGGAGAATCATGCCCTTACAGCATGAAGCTAGGGACCTACATTTTTTTCATCTCACATACGAAACACTCACGTGTTTATTACATCTCAACATTTTATTTTATACCATTTCTTATTTTTATACACATCAATTATATCACCTAATCACTCATAACAATTCTTTTAATAACCGCTTGTTCCATTTTTTTCGTTCGCTATCAAATACCCATCCCCATTTATTGAAATATTTAATCGCATTCCGAATATGAATTATAAGCATCTTTTTACTTTTATATGAAGCAGCACGATGAGCATGAACAATAGTAACCCCTGGCCAAAACATTGTTCGATAATACTTATGTATTCTTCGAGTAAGATCAATATCTTCAAGATACATAAAGAATCGTTCATCAAACAAACCAGTCTTATTGAAACATTCAATACGGAAAAACATAAAACTTCCTTGATGATGAGGGATATTCATAGCCTGTGTATGATCATTAAACTTAAGTATATATCGATTATTTCTTTTTTCTATCATTTTCTTTGGTAGAAATCGACGGAAAATAAGATCAACTGGTGTTGGCAATAATCTACAGGTATATTGCATTCTTCCATCGGGATATATAATATTAGGTTGTACTTGAGCTACATCTTCATTTAAATCCATATAATCAGCCAACTGCTCCAACACACTCGGGTCAAAATAGACATCTGAGTTTAGTATCAAATGATATTTACTCTTTGACTTCAAAACCTTACGCAAAGCTTGATTGTGTCCTGCACCATACCCCACATTTCTACTGCCGATATATTCTACATTAGCATATTCTTTACAAAAATCGGCAATATACTGCTGGCTTGAATTATCAATTATATACACTTTAGATATCAAGGGAGAAAGCAAAGAAGTTAAGCACTTAGCAAGTTCTACCAAGTCTGTTTTATAAGTTACAATAGAAACTGTTATCATTAAAAATAATATAAGAAATTGTTATTAGCTCGACATTATTTAAATAAATAGACAGCTCTCCCCAGAGCTTTCTATCCTCTCCTAACCATCTCAATAAATATTAAAGAGAATAATTATACCAAAGCATAAACATAGCAATGTTTGTAAAATATTTCTACCAGCTGGTGCCATGAGGCTCAACAACTATAATTTTATATCAAATACACTTAGCATCAATGTACAGAGTTTAAAGCCAACAAAGTGTAAAGCTATAATATAAAATGACTCCTTACCACGCCCATGCCTTACCTACTGTTCCATTTTCTATCCCATACTCCATATATTTTCTACCATAATCAGCCACTGCATCATAAAAAACAATATTCAGCCACACATTTTGTAACAATACTACTAGAATATGAAAGTACAACAACAATTGATAAAAGCGATTCATCTTCCCTTTGATAAATCTGACAGGGGAAAATCGTTTTTCTGCTTTTAAGAAAAAACACCTACAACGAAAAATACCGAAACGATCACTATACCTTTAATGATATATACCTAGCAGAAATGAGTAGACTTTAACTTATTCACGATTCTGTAATTATTTCATTATATACTTGTACTAGATTCTTTATATGAGATATCAAGCTCCAATCGTCTGCAATAAAATTATTTACAATATTATTTTGCATTACTTGGATATCAGCATTCTCATATTTGACAAGCACCTCTTTTAAAGAATCCAAATTTCCTGTTTTGAATAAATAACCTGTTTCTCCATCAATAACCTGTTCACTTGCAGCACAAGAATCTGGAACTATACAAGGAATTCCATAAGACCTAGCTTCCGCCACAGATAAACCAAACGTTTCATAACATAACGAAGTGAAGACCAAAGCTTTTGCTTTTTTAAAGTAGGCTTGTTTATCTTTACCTGCAACCCACCCAACAAATTGTATATTAGGATATTTTTCCATTAATTCGCTTCTCAAATATCCCTCACCCAATACTATTCCTTTCCGATTCAAATCCGTTACAGCTTGACAAAACAGCCCAATTCCTTTCTCAGGAGATAATCTGCCCATAAACAAATAAACATCGTTATTTAATAATTTATTAGGTAATTGATTCTCATTTATTTCTACAGGATCTGCAATCGTATATATTTTACGACTATCATTCATCAGCTGCATACAAATCTTTCGAGTCAACGCCGAGATTGATATGAAATATATTTTCTTATTTTTTGCCATTACATGATTCTGAATCGCCATTCTTATACTTCGCCATATTTTCTGCGGATAGCTTCGGACATCGCAGTTACAAGTCAAACATGAATAACTCATCGGTTTCCTAAAGCAAATCTCATTACGTTGATAATCATAAAACCCTCCATTGGGACAAAAGCAAAAAAAATCATGAAGTGTTATCACCGTCTTAAAATCCATTTTGGCTGTAACAGCGTAGAGCGAAGCGGTTAACGCTTTTGTCCACGTATGAAAATGTATAATAGACTCTACGGGACTCAACGTAGCTAAAAGGCGTTCAAACACTCGCTTTGTTTCGTTATCCCACAATCCCTTAGATATTGCACGAATCCGATTCTCATCATGCAATATGTCCTTTTTCCCAATACATATAACGCGCACGCCGACCTCCTCCAACCTCCTATCAATAGGCTGAACGGCAGAAAATAGATATACAGAATAATGTTTCGCTAACCCAATAGCAGAATTTATGGCAACACTTGCAGCCCCTCCCTCTATATGTGCACAATCATTAACAATTACTATATTTTTAAGCATCTATATTTTTTTGAAACAGTTTATTTTGTAAGGAGAAATAAAATAATAAACAATATGAAAGAAAGCTGTCCCATAGAGCATATAATGACCGCCTTTTATCAAATAAGAAATAAAAAATACAATAAGACAGAGGCTTATAATATTATCCTTATTATAATACCTTATTAGAAAAAAAGCATAAAGACAAAGTCCTAACACTCCAAATTCAGAATACAGCCGGGCAAACATCGAATAAGCATCATCTTTATTCAATCCATATCCACCAAAGTCTGATTTATACATACGCTCATAATTCTGGGCGTGTGTACCCAACCCTGTACCCAAAATGCGACAGGGAGCATTGAAAGCAATCCAATAATTAGTCAATATCACATACGAACTCGTATTTAAGTGCTCAAAATCTTCAGGCTCCGCATATTCAACCATAGATAAGGTTTGTGTTATCTTCTCTTGAATAGCTCTTAATTGTGGATTCACGAAATATTCAGAAGATGATAAAATATCCCTATTATTAATACACCAACACACACCCACAATGAAACATACCACAAGACCAATTCTTAAATATTTAAAATAGTAGTAGAACTTAAGAAATAGGATAATCACAACTGCAACAATCATACTGGTGGTCAATGTCAGTATTAAAGCGATCCCAATGACTAGAGACTTCATTCGATTATATTTCATAAATCCCGGAGCCAAAAAAACATATGCAGCGGCTGGTATAGAAAAAGCAGTGAAAGATCCTGGTTCCATTAACATTGCATGCAACCTACCCGTATTCTGTGTCATCGTGCCATCTAATGTATAAGGAAAGATATCTATTTGAGTCGCTGACATAATGACAAATTGAACAATGCCTATAATGGACAAAATATAAACTAAACTCACATATCTACGGAACCATTCAGAAACAGGTATCTGACAATACCGAAAAATCTGATAATAACAAAACACACAAGTAAACAATAGCACAATCTGCTGAAATAGTTTTCCAGTATCATAGCCATTATACACAACCATTGACAATGAATGAAAGAAAAAAAGAGTGCCTACAAACAAACAAGAAGTACTTACATATACTTTATTAAGTTGGAGCATTATAAATAAAGTTGCTATTATTAGAAATGCGGGTTCAGTATATCGACCTAGAACCATTCCTGCCAACACAAACCAAACAAGCGATAATTTCAATGTGATAGAAAGACGCATTTTCATATTAAACACAAGGCTAAATGCATTCGTAAATAATTCTGGATTAAAGATTGTTTTCTTCCATTATTTTCCTGAATCTCTTTGACCAAGTGCTCCAATTTAGTCTTTCATTAAAAAGCGTTATTCCTCCCTTATGTAATTGAAGAAATTCATTTGATTCCAAGCTCTTTTCAATAGCATCCGCAAACTCCTGTTCGCGTGCTGCTAGAGGAAGTTTATAACCATTTACACCATCTATTACATAATTCCCTGTCCCTCCCGTATCATAAGTAAAAATAGGCAAACCGAATGCAGAGGACTCACTAAAAACAATAGCAGAACATTCCGCATTAGTTGGTAATAAAAGTAAATGAGAGTTCTTCACTATATCTACATACTTTCGGTAATGCTCCGGATTATTCTTATCCAGAAATCCCATTATTCGAACAAATGGAAGATTCGCATATTTTAGAGGTATTTCGGAAAGCCCTACAATGAACAGACAAGAGTTAATCCCACGCTTATTTAAAAGTTGCACCGTTTTAACAGCAACTTCCCCTCCTTTACGAATCCAGTCTACACCTGAAAATAAGATATTCAAAGCTCCACTTTTATAAGGAGTAGCATGCAAAAGATCCTTGTCATCAAAGTTTGCTCCAAACTCAAGAACATAATTTCTCTGGAGACACCCATCGTAATCGTTGATAACAGAAGCTGCTGCCCATTGAGAAGAACGAATATTAATAAACGCATTCTTAATCGCTTCTTTTTCATAGTGTTCCCCTTGAGTAATCAACCATGAGGACAAACCATGCCAATAATAATCTATCATAATATGAAAGGTTGCATCTGTATAATAAATTATCGGTTTCTCAAAATTAACAAAAGCACTAATTTGCGCCCCACCAGGAAAGAAAATATAGTCGCACAATCGTACTTTATTCATATTTATATGTTTGGCGCAAAGCTTAAAATAATACCGATTATGTTCTACTATGGCTTTTTTCCCAAAAAGCATTTTAAGTAATATTTTCAAAAATATAAAACATATTTTACTTGGTTTACAAGAAATCCATACCACTTCATAACCAGCATTTTGGAGAGCTTCCCTTATTTTATATTTCGTACCACTCCATGCCTTTTTGTCTCGGAAAGGGTCTTCAGCAGAAACGTATCCTATTATTTTATTTCTCATCACTAATATATCTTAATTAATTATCTTAATTTTCCGCATGTAATATCCAATGACACCTTTTGTCAAATAATATACATTCAACAAAAGAGGAATTGACTTACAATAACGCTTAACTTTAAAACTCTCCCAAAGCCCTCTGATTGTATTACTAACTCCTCCCACTTGCATGGCTATAGTAGGTGTTTCAATATACCTAGCATTCAATTTCTTACGAAGCAAAAATTCGTAATCTGCACAAATTTTAAATGAGATATCAAAATTCCCCAATTCATCAAATAACTTTCTATTATGTAATGTCGAACCATGAGAAATTTTCATACAACATCGAAATTCTTTTATATTATATGGATTCCCGAATACTCTCTTATATTTCCCTTTAGCATCAATTAATTTACTTTGCGCCGTTATTATATCGATACCATCCAAAGTCTGCTTTTTTAGATAATTCCAATATACATTCATAGCACCTTCCAATAAATAGTCATCAGCACCCAAAAACATAATCCATTCCCCCGTAGCCAAACGGATGCCCTTATTCCACGCATCATAAATCCCTTTATCTACTTCCGAAACAATAACATCAATACTCTCTGCAAACTCTCTGACAATATCCATTGTCCGATCTGTAGAGCATCCATCGATAATTAATAATTCCAACTGGTCTTTTTTTTGAGAAACAATGCTATTCAAGCAGCGCTTAAGAGTCTTTTCTGCATTATATGTAGCAATTATAATTGATATTATCTTTTTCATAGAATTAACAATCCCAATAGTGTACAGGAATAGAGCATTATACAATCTTTTTCTTACATACAAATTTTATGATTCTATTTAACCTTTTCTAAAACGTCTCTAATCACATCTAAAAATTGAGTCCCATATTTTAAATCTGGTTCCAAATAATTTCCTTCCCCCCATTCATTCCAAGCTTTTATGAAAACCAGATTGTCCTCTGCAGAACGCACAGATACTTTTGAAAACATCTCATGACAAAGTTTCTTCCATTTTTGGGGAGTACTATTAACGATTATAGTTCCACGAAATTTGCTTCGCGGTGAATGATCATAGTTAGGGCATATAGAAGGATAAACATTCTCATTAACTATGTAATTATTTAATAAATATTGAGAATATTGACTATACTCAATCGTTATTGGTTTCCTTAATAATTTCCTTAATATTTTTTTTATATATATATTCGGAAGAGTTCCACTTTTTTCACTAGCTCCAAATACAAAATCCACCAATACACTATCAAAGCCTACCTTAAGGATTTCTTGCTTCAAGCTATCCTTAATAGTAAATCCCATAAAATAGAAACCTTCCAATCCATTTTCTCTAGCCAACCGATTCCATGTCTCAATAAATAATTGCGGTTCTGGGATATTCAATGGATCATAGACGGCAAATAGTATTTTTTCATTTATTCTAATATAACGCCTATCTTTAAATGCAGGCAACATGGCGTAGAAGTGTTCTTCATAATCTTCAATACCTGGATAAGTTTGTTCTATCAATAATTTAGAAGGCTTATTAGGGTCCCATGTCTTTGCATACCATGAATGATTAGCCCAGCATAAGCAAAAAGGAAAATCAGGCTTACCTGTTTCTACTACTTCTCCAAAAACTCTATCTAGCATTCGTTTACCGGCAAACCAATAATGCCAGTAGCAAAACCCTTCAATGCCAGCATTCTTTGCCATTTCCGCTTGTTGAATTCGAACTTCTGGAACTCTTAAATCATAATATCCCAAATCTGCAGGAACACGAGGCTGATAATGCCCTTTAAATAGAGGCTTCGCCCTACCTACATTTGTCCACTCCGTAAATCCTTTTCCCCACCATTCATCATTTTCTTTCGTAGGGTAATATTGTGGAAGATAAAATGCGATCAATCTTGGTTTTGACATAATATACTACTGTTTATTCTTTATATATTCATAATTACTTTGTTGCAAACGAAGCAAGGTGCTGTAGTTGTCCGTCCTTCATGCGATCTTTTTCACTATAAAGAATTCCCTCATGCTGCTTTACTTGTTCTATAGTGAATCTTATATTCAACACATGTGCTGGAATTCCTCCTGAAACACAATAAGGTGGTATTGATCTAGTTACAACTGCACCAGCAGCTATCACGGCTCCACGACCTACTGTAACACCCTTTAGAATCGTAACATTTGCACCAATCCACACATCATCTTCTATTATGATATCAGCATCATCACTTGCCTCTTTTTCATTATTATCAATTATTGGAACTCCTATTTTCCTCATATTATGATCCCCATTCACCATAGTAACATTAGGGCCTAAAAGAACATTATTTCCAAAAATTATTTTTTTATAAATACAATACAAAACAGCATTAGGACCAATAGATACATGATTGCCTAATTCAATCATAGATGCCGAATTGATTATACAATTCGAGCCTATAAAACATTTATCTCCTCTCTTAGCAAATTTATATTCTGGACGAAATATGTAAGCGATTAGCTTTTTAATAATATTTTTCAGCATGATGTAACTATTTTAAATCAAACAGAATATTTATCCTCGGCTACCTGTAAATAATAATAGTAGCCGTGGAGAAAGAATACGCAATATTAAGAATGATAATAAAGATATTATTAACGTCAAAAAGATGCACGCAAAATAAATTAAAACTACTGTTATTTCACTTTCTGGTTGTATCATAAATACTACACATGATGTTAAAGGAGCAACATAAATCCAATGAAGACAATATGTAAAAAAAGAACTTGCAGTTAGTATCTTTGGAACATTCATTTCATGTTTATCAATATATAAGAATAATGCAGAGACCAAAGATAGCCCTAATAAGATACTTAATCTAATTGGAAAGTTATATGCTAATTCATCATATTCCCAAACAGCCCATAATAACGAAATTATATAAACAGGCCAATATCCTGTAAGTGATGCCATTTTTCTAAAGGGCTCTATCCCTTTCATGGCAAAATATGCTCCCCATGTAACAAATAGTATAATATCTATACCAGGCACAATAGGCAATCTAGGCCACAAACCTAATAACCAGATAAAAGTCAAAACTATAACAACATATTTACCACATTTATTTATCACAAAAAAAATGATAGGAGCCAACACCATAACAGCCATCAAATCACGAACATACCAAAGAGGTGCATCAGAAGGAGCATACATACCCCAAAATGAATTAAAAATCTCTTTGCACAATAAGAAAAAACTTTTAGGGAGAAGTTCCAACTTATCAGACGATATCATAAAAAGTCTCCAAATTTCAAATATAATATTCCATAATAAATAAGGTATCAATAACGTTTTTACTCTTGATTTTAATTTTAATTTATACTTTTCCTTAAAACAATCAACAGTATTCAATCCTTGAAAAAATAAATAGCCAGATATGATACAAAACATAGGGACCGCCACACGAGGAAATATCCAATTAAAGAAATAAATAAACCTATGAGACCATGAATCGGTATTAAAAGGGAATGTATATTCTATGCCACCTTGAGATGCTGCAAATGGTAGAACATGAATAAATAAAACTAATACAGTCATCGGGAAACGTAACCGCTCAATAGTTCTTGATGTAATATTATCCATATCAACAAGATTTTATTTTATGCCACCGTTCAGGATAGAAATCTTTTGTTACAACATTTCTTATAAAGCGTTCAGGACAAACAGTAATTGAATCTTCAAATTTACATAGCCAAGCTCCCCACCATGAGAATGTACTATTCGCATTAATATGATAATGACATTCACTCATCAAATACATATCACGCCATGAATTTACACCTTGATTACACTCAATATAAAAAAAATTCTCTACTCCGAATTGCTCCTTGCACCAATCCAAATCATTAGAAAAAACATAGAAATGAGGAGTATCCACATATTGCCGAATATAATCAATTGCTTCATGGTAGTAATCCAATGTAGCTACACCATTCAATTGATAATAACCAGTCGGTTCTATATTCATATAATCTCCCCGTCGAATATGGACAGAAACACTACTATTATCACCACGAATAACCTGAAGCCATTCATTAAATCGATCCTCATTAGGTTGTTCACGGAACATAAATGCTTTTTTGACTTCATCAGGTACATTCATGAAATTTTTTTCGGAATGCCATCCACCCACATAGTAATTGATCCCCCAAGGTCCTTTCTGCATCAATAACGGCGTGTAGTCATAATTGAGAGGTTCATAGATTGTTCGAACACCAACACTCTTGAATAGTCTAAATTTTCTACTTAATACATAGATAATTTGTAAAACCTTTATCAACAATGTTTTATTCACCTCTATACCAAATGCCCGTTCTAAATCATATCCATAGTGATTATGCTTTGACATGATATCAAATATTACTTTTGTGTTAGGATTTACTTTCTTCTTAGCTAAATAGTACGCATACTGAGACATTTGATTTCCCAAACCATTAAATATAACAACAACATCCATTATACAGTAAAATTATTTATATTATTCCTATACTTACCGAACCGTTTTACCCACGCTGCTCTTACTATTTTTCTCTCTGAATCATCAATTCCTATAAAATAAGCCGAAATAGAGAAGATCACAAATGAAGTTACGGTGGACAGGATCAAACGAGTAAAAGATTCATCTTTCAATATAATCCTAACGCAATAAACAGCACATAATGTAATTATCCCTACCAAAAGCATAGGCATAACAACTCTACCCAAAAAATGCCAGAAAGGAAAACTCATCACTTTTTTAAGATAGAAATAGCTCATAAAAAATAAAAGTATTTCTAGCCCGAACCCCAGTTGCATACAAATAATAACATTGATTCCCCTCTCACAACAGAGATAACAAACAGGCAAATACATAAAATTAAGGAGACTGCCTGCCAGCTGTAAATTCCGAATACGTCCCATCGCCAAATAAATTGGGCCAAAAGCACCTGTAATCGCATGTATAAAGCTTATCAGTATTCCCCAACATACAAACTCCTGAGTGTATACAGGAAACGATTTCAACCATATTGTAAGTATATAATGTGACTCTAATAAAAATGGGATCATCATTACAAGAACAAGATACCCCTGTGCTTTAGCAGAAGCGAAAGTCAAGCTGATACTACGTTTAATATCACCTTGACTATAAGATTTTGTTATTTGTGGTGATATTGCAAGTCCTATATTTGAAGCAAAACTACTAAAAACAGACATCACCTGCATACAGATACCACGTGCCGCATTTACTGTTAAGCTATAAAATATATTTATAATAATATTCAGGCCCTGATCTTTTAAAATACCTGATGCTGTTCCAATCCCCATCCATACAGAAAAGGAAGTCATTTGTTTGGATATATGTTTATCCAGAATAAAATGATATTTTGATTCTTTAAAATGACGATTGCAATATATTCCATAAACAACACGAGATATCACACTTATCAAAGCCAGAAGAAAGGCATAGAAATATAAACGATCAAACGAAACATAAGGCAAAAACAAAACTACAATCAACTTAGCAACAGATTCAAATATACTCATTATGGCATAAAAATTCATATGTTCATGAGCTATAATGATTGCTTGATACGGCACTGCAAGAAGTGTCATTGAGAATACAAATAAAGAACAATAAAAAACAAAGTAAGCCGCATTCATTCGCTCTGGCGGTATATTGAGATATGTACTTATTAGGTATGTCCCCCCAACAAGTCCAATAATAAATACACCAATAGCAATAATAATAAGCAAATTTATAATTGTAGATATTGTTCTTTTCAAAATTTCAGGATTTCCTATACCTATTTCATAGGTAATAAAACGAGCAGCCGTACCTGAAAAAGTTCCTGTCAGAATAGACAACATAGAAACAAAGCCTCCTACCAAAGAATAGAGACCAAAGTCATCTACTCCAAGTATCTCCAGCACTACCCTGCTAGTGTATAGGCCAATAGCCATTGATAAGAACAATCGTATATATAGATATACGGTATTCTTCATTATACGCTTATTATCTGCAGAATTATTTGACATTCTAAAGTAAAATGGGGCTAATCATGTTATTTAAAGTGCCCCAACAATAAAGCATTTACAATCCTATTCTTCTGTAATAACTCGTCTATGCGAATAACTATCCACATGAGAGAAACACCTAACAATAGTCTCCAAAACAGGTTAAATAAAATTTAATTAAATAGTCTTTATGAAAATCGCCATACACAAATTGTAGAACTCATCATTATTATCCTTCTGTATATTTAAGAGCATATATAATTACTTAAAAGTGTTCTTAAGTCTACAAACCTGTTTACTTGACAATAATGAAGCAATAAATAATTTAAGGTAAATCATTGAAGATGTATTTCTAATAATTTCATTAGCCATTGGATGTTTCATTTTTAATAAATATGGCTTTAGATACTTATCAAAATCTTTTCTTTGATCTCGTGGTATATATGAATAGTATTTATACATACGATTACATACTTGATAAAAATCATATTTAAGATTTTCAGGAAGAAGTCGGTCTCCCACTTCATAGATTGCTCGAAAATCAATGGCATCACGTTTAACACCTGAAGCATAGGGAGAAGCATAGGGCATCATTGCATATAAATACGATTCTTTTGAGTACATCAATGTTTTTCCTTTAGATAAGAAGTTCCAATAGAAAAACAAGCTCATATAAAAACAACCTTTCAAAGCTACAGGCGCTTCTACATTTTTAACGGCTTCAGTTCTGTATATAACTGACGAAATAAACGTTCCTAATCCTAGTATGTTGTTACATAATAAAAAATAATTACGCATTGCCATCTCATCTTTAAAGTTCACCTTTAAAGACTCTACTTCTTCACGAAGGAAATAAATAGGTTGTAATGGCTTTAGTTCAGGAGACATGCCAATGGGGCTTGATACAATCACATCCACATCTTGATTTTGATCTAATAAATTGAATATCTTATTTAGTCCTCCATCCATTAAATAATCATCATCACCTTTAAGAATAGACCACTCTCCATCAGCCATTTTCATTACTTGTTCATGATTAGCATCCAAACCACGATTTTCACCAAAATAATTTATTTTAAAGTTAATAGTAGGATATTTTCTTTTCATTTCTTCAATGATATCTTTAGTTCCGTCAGTAGAGCCATTATCAGAAAAACACAGCTGAACATCATTCTCTCTATGTTCAGAAAGAATTTGTTCAATTATCTTGGTAGTTGTATCTTTAATAAAATATACACGATTATAAGTTGGTTGACAAATAGATAGTTTAAACATGTTTTTGTTGTTTATAATATGAGTATATTAATAACTTAAGTAATTTAACAATTGATTTATATTTATGTCAAACGTAATACTGCAAGGATTGCTTGATCCATATTATAATATTTATAATTAGCCAGCCGCCCACATAGTATTAGATTATCATAATTCCCAGCTTTTGCTTTGTATTTAGAATAAAGCATAGCTGTATCATCTGTTGGAACAGGATAATATGGTTCATCCGCTTTACCTTCCTCAAACATCATAGGATATTCATAAGCAATAGTTGTAATCCCTAAAATATTTTGTTTAGGGAGCTGCTTGTATTCTGTTATACGGGTATATCCTTCAACCTGAGGATAAGCCACTACTGGAGTTGCTTGAAATAACTCCTCATTCAAAGTCTCATATTTAAATGTTAAAGAGCGATATGGTAATTTTCCAAACTCATAATTAAAAAGTTCATCAATAGCACCTGTATATACTAATTTACAATTAGTGGACACTTCTAAACCATGGAATTCAATCCTATGGTCTTGATCATTCAAAGATATATATTTAAGTGCATCCTCATTGTTTATATATTCAATATTATCGTGATCCAAAAGGTCCTTAATGAAGGAAGTAAAACCACCCTCTGGCATACACTCGTACTTATCAGAGAAATACATCTCTTTATAATCTAAGCGAACTGGAACTCGTTTCAATACATTGATATCGATTTCACTAGCTTTAATACCCCATTGCTTTGCTGTATAAAGACTGTAATCATTATCAAAAAGCATTTGTGCATACTGCTTAATAAGAGGCTCTTCACTGTTCAATAATTCCACGATTGTTACAGTACTTTGATTAGGATACTTTAATAGCAAAGCTTCCTTAATTAATTCAGCTTTATCTGTAGCATAAAACTGATCTATGGTTTTAAAATTGAAAGGAGAAGGTGTTTGTTGTCCACACATATCAACAGAACACCTTAATTTAAAGGGATTCCATTTATGATATTTAGTTATAAATGAATATACTTCCTCACTATTAGTATGAAAAATATGTGGTCCATACTGCTGAACTAATATGCCATACATATTAGTTTCATCATAAAGATTACCAGCTACAGTGGATCGCCTGTCTATCACTAGAATTTTAGAGCCTTTTTCAGCCCTCAATCGTGCAAATGTGCTTCCACTCAAACCTGCACCAGCTATAATATAATCAAAATTACTTAATCGCATTTTTATAGTAATCTATTGTCAATTTTATTCCAGACTCAAAACTATACCTTGCTGTAAATCCTGTATCTTCATTTAATTCTGATATATCAAGTATCTGATTATCAATAGTTTTATTTTTATAAGGTATATCTCCAATTCCTAAAGGCAAGGTAGGATCAATCATATCACGTATAATCTTGACATATTCTACTATTTGTTTATTTTCACCACTCCCAATAGGATATGTCTTTCCTCCTATTCCTTTTTCACCAACAGCAACTAGCGCATCAATTAAATCGTCAATATACAAGTAATCCCACTGCTGTTCAAGCCCTGTAAAAGATGGTTTTTCACCTTTTAACAATGTCTTAATACAATAGGTTATCAAATTTTCATCATTACGACCAGGACCATAAATACTTGTAATTACAGCCCAAATTAACGAAATACCATTTTGTCTTGCATAGGTTTGACACAAGAACTTGGTTGCTACCTTGGAAGCACTATACAAATCAGAAGGCGATGGAATACTGCGCCCATTAATAACTTCATTACCACAAGCATATTCGGATGCAGAACCTGGAAAAATTACTCTAGAAATTCCATTACGATGGGCAAACTCCATCACTTGTATTCCATACAATATATTTGAAACTTGAATTTCGACTTGATTTTTATAAGTTGAGCTAACACCCGCCCAAGCCATATAGAACATTGTATCAGCACCTTTTATCTCCTCAATTCCATCCCAATCAACAATCCGCGATAAATCAAATTCGATACAGTTGACATTATGCAAGCTTTTTGCAAAAGAGTAATCACCTCCTTTAGCAACTAAAGCAACAACTGCAATACCTTTGGATGCCAGTTTCTTACATAATTCCCTCCCTAAAAAGCCATTAGCACCTACAACTATTACTTTTTTCATTTGATTAAATATTGCTTAATCTGATCAACACACAAGCTATATACATTCTCAAATGTATACCTTTTATACCAGTCAACAGTAAGAGCAACACATTGATGAATATTCATACGTGGTTCCCAGCCTAGTTGAAACTTAGCTTTACTAATATCAAGCATTAAAAATCTAGCTTCATGAGGAGCATTGGGGATGGAGATATCATTGAGCCCACCACTACCATAATTCTTGACTACATCATTTGCCACATCCCATACAGAGGTAATACTTTCCGCACGAGGCCCGAAGTTCCATCCCTCACAATATTTTGTTGGTTCTTCCCAAATTTTTGCAGTTAAAAGCATATAGCCACTCAATGGTTCCAATACATGCTGCCATGGACGGACAGATTTAGTATTTCGAATATCAATATTCTTACCGGATTCAAGAGCTTTAATGCAATCTGGAATAATACGATCTAATGCCCAATCGCCTCCACCAATCACATTACCTGCTCGAACACTAGCAATACTCTTGCCATGTTTATCATACTGGTCAGGATTGAAGAAACTTCTGCGCCATGAGGCAATGGCTATCTCTGCCGCCCCTTTACTACTGGAATAAGGATCATATCCTCCCATCGGTTCATTTTCACGATATCCCCAAATCTGCTCTTTATTCTCATAGCATTTGTCCGTAGTTATCATAATACCGACCTTCACACTATCTGTTACTCGTATAGCCTCTAAAATGTTTATTGTTCCCATCACATTCGTTTCGTATGTTTCAACAGGAATATCATAACTTAGACGCACTAAAGGTTGAGCAGCTAAATGAAAAACAATTTCAGGTTGGTATGTCTGAAAGATTTCTTTCATTCGTTGACTGTCACAAATATCGGCACGTAAGTCAGCTTTAATTTTCTTTCCTATTCCCGATAAAACATAATTATCTTTTTCTGAATATGGATCTTTCGCTACACCAACTACCTCTGCACCAAGTTCATGAAGCCAAATAGAAAGCCAACTACCTTTAAAACCAGTATGTCCAGTTACAAGAACACGTTTTCCTTTATAGAAATTGTTAAATATATCTATACTCATTATTTACCAAACTTTCCAAGGAGCTAGCCCCTTATCCCACATCTCATTCAATTCTACATTATCACGCAGTGTATCCATCGGTTTCCAAAAACCAGTATGACGATAAGCATGCATTTTACCATCTTTTGCTAAATTTTCGAGAGGTTTACGCTCGAAAATAACAGTATCATCATTTTCGGGAATATATTCTAAAATTTCAGGTTCGCAAACAAAGTAACCTGCATTTATCCAATTGCGATCACCATCTGGTTTTTCTTGAAAAGAGAGCACTTTGTTACTTTCCAAGTCAATTTGTAACGCACCAAATTTTCCTCCAGGTTTATAAGCCGTCAATGAAATGGCACATTCTGATAATTCATGTTCTTTAATACTCTCTGCTATATTAATATCTGCTACCCCATCACCGTAAGTAAGAACGAAACGTTCAGCACCAATATATTTCTGTACCCGCTTCAAGCGACCACCTGTTTGGGTATTCAACCCTGTATCAACCATAGTCACTCTCCAATCTTCTGAATGGTTATCCAAAATTTCAACACAATTATTAGATAAATCAACTGTCATATCACTATTGTGCCGAAAATAATTGGCAAAATATTCTTTTATTACATATTGCTTATAACCGCAACAAATAATAAACTCATTAATACCATAATGACTATAAGTCTTCATGATATGCCAAAGGATAGGTTTTCCTCCTATTTCAACCATCGGCTTAGGAATTAAATTGGTTGCTTCGGACAATCTAGTACCCAAGCCACCTGCAAAAATTACAGCTTTCATATACAGGAAAAAATTATAAGCCCCTGTTTCTATATCTACTTCTAAAAATATATCTTTAAAAATATCCCATAGAAAATAGACAATTTTCTATAGGTTCTCTATATGCTATTGCAAACAGGGGTAAGTAGTATTATCTCAATATATTTGACTAATTTAAATTGATCATCAATCTTAATACGCATTCTTTTCTCCAATGACCACATTTGCTATAGTCTTATAAATGATATATAAATCTAGGAATATTGTCCAATGCTCCATATACCAGATATCAGCCTTCACACGTCCTCCCATCTGTGAAAGTTCTTTGGTTTCACCACGAAAACCGTGTATTTGCGCCCATCCGGTCACTCCAGGCTTAATAAAGTGTCTAACCATATATTTATCAATTAACCGAGCATAAATCTCCGTATGAGACAACATATGAGGACGAGGACCGACTATTGACATTTCACCTTTAAAAACATTTATAAACTGTGGAAGTTCGTCAATATTAGAACGTCGAAGAAAGTCTCCAAAACGAGTTTTCCGGGGATCATCAGCCGTTGCCTGTTTGCTGTCAGCTTCATCATTTACTTTCATTGAACGGAATTTGTAACACACAAAATCGACGCCATTCAAACCGGTACGCATTTGTTTAAAAAGTATAGGACCGGGAGAAGTAAACTTTATGATACTTCCCACAATGAGATAAACAAAAGGAAAAACAGTAACCAGAAAAATACCAGATAAAGCAATATCGAATATCCGTTTTAATATACGGTTCTCCATCTTACCTAGAGGTTCATAACGCAAATTCAAAATTGGCATATTACCAACCATACTATGCCAGATACGACGGGGAAAACCCTTACAAACATTAGGAACACCATGAAAATAAAGTAAATGGTTCTCACAATAATTCATGATAGAAAAGTTATAGCGTCCTTCCTCCATTGACAAAGAACAAAAAACATGCTTAATTCCTGTGTGTACGGACATAAAGTCCGAGAAACCATCAGGACTACCCAAATAAGGACATTGGGAGGAAATAGTGTCATTCGATTTAATATCAAAATAACCGACTACCTCATAAACAGAAGATGCCAAAGAACTCTCCATTTCCTCATATAACATCTGCATATTATTACCTCCACCTATAAATACAGCATAGCGCCTATGTTTACCTTTCGTGCAATAAACTATCAGCAAATGACGAATAATAATGCGGTAAATACTTAAAACAAGAAAGAGAATAAAAAAATAAGAGACAAAGAAAAGAGGAGAAAAAATAGAAATTCCACTAAAAGTCATAATACATGCCCAAAAGATAGAAAAGGCTATAATGTTCTTCAATACACGTAATACGAGCTGATCTGCACGAATCCCCCTACTGTCCCAAACCCTCCCACGAGATCCGAAACAAGCCAGATAGCAGAGAGTAAGAGAAGCCATCATAAAAGAAACAGTACAAGAAAACGGCAAATTTATAAACGCTTTCTTCCAAAAGAAAAGGAGCAGAGACAAACACAGGTTCAGGATAATTAGGTCTCCCAAAACTACAATAGACTCTACAACTTTATTTATCTGGTTAGTTGATGCCATAACACTTTACTAATGGATATTTAAGCCCGGATTTCTTTAAACTTATTCAAGATATCTTTTCCCAATAAATGCCAGAATATAACAATACAAACAGACAGAAATACAAATGCCAGCACACATATCTTTTTGTCGGTTCCTGAAGGAGTCAGCGGCACTACTGCAGGCTCTATAACAGCAAACACAGGCTTTTCCTCCTGAACTTTGGCTCTAGAGACCTGAAGTTGACTTCCAACTTGGCTATATATCTGGTAAGCAAGACTCATATCATTCTGTAAACGTTCCTGTTCGGCACGAACACTTTGCAAAATGATATTATCATGAGAATCCAAATAATCAGCATATTTCTTTTGGGCAGCATAATATTCCTGCTGACGTTCTTTGAAAAGTTTCTCCAAGTAGATACAGTCTTCTTTCGCCTTGGAAGTACGATAGTCAATGATGTATTCCTGCAACTTTTTCACAACCGAATCTGCAACAACAGCAGCCACTCTGGGTTCTTGCAAGGTTACGGCAACGGAAGTCATGGATGTTTTCTTATCTACAGAGGCAACAATCATTTTCTTTAAAACACCAATCTTACCCAACTCTTTCTTTGATAATTCAATTGTACCCTGACTTACTTTATCAGAAGATATGAATTCATCCTCACCTTCAATAAACAAAGACTTTACTCCACCAATTACCATAGCAGGAAATCCAATTACATAACTCCACCAAGGAGAAGACTCCTCATCCAGATAAGCATTCAAGGTCATCATTTCATTTTTCAATACAGGTATTTTCATTGTGGAAAGTTCCAATAAGAAAGGAGTGGAAGATACAATATCTGCAGATAAAGAAGCATTCAAAGCATCACTGCCATCACCCATAGTAACGTCACTTCCCAAGAAAGAAGCTGCCAAACCAGATAGACCACCACCTTTAGCACTTCCCATCTCCGGAGAAAGAGTCACTTCAACCGTGTACTGCCTAGGAATACTGATTGCTATAATAACGCCAATTATCAGTCCGATACCGGCTGCCTTATAAATCTTCTTACGAATACCCATAATCCTACGAAGAACACCCATCAAATCAATTTCGATCTCTTCATCCGTATGATTATTCCGTTTTTGTTTTATATCTTTTTCAGATTTTTGTTCTATCAAAGTAGTCATAAAAGGAATTCGTTATTTCTTTATTAAGTTAGCAATAGAAGCAACCATCATTCCCAATGTGCTGAATGTAGTAGCGTACCCTAAAATATTACCCATATTAGTCCTTTTCTTAGCCTTACTAGGCACAATTATCTCACATCCCGGCTCGATCTGTTTCTTACCACTACCTTTCACTTTAGTCACTTGGCCATTCATATAAACTATAAATTTCTTACTCTTCTTTGCATTTTCAGAATAACCACCAGCCTGATTCAGATAATAGTCTATATTCTTTCCTTCCATATAAGAAACCGTATTCGGGACCATTACGGCACCATTGATCGTTACTGTATTATTATTTTTCGGAATAGAAATTACATCACCCACACGCAAGACAATATCTGCTGTACTTCCAGGGTTAGCTAATGCTTTCTCCAAGTCAATACCAACACTAAAGGTATCTTCCACACGAACACCTAATGAGTCCATCATAGCTTCACCCAACTGTCGACTCATCAAGCGGACCACATCACCCATGCGTTTCTTTTCACTTGCATTGGCTACACGAGTCAATTTGGCACCACGTAAGTAGGCATAATTCGTTGCACCTCCCGCTTTATTGATTAAGTCCGAAAGACGTTCTTCACGACTGGTCATAGCATAAGAGCCTCCGAACAGAATTTCACCTTCAACAACCACATTCTGTTGAGCTTGATACCCCGGACTACGACGTACATAAACTTCATCATAAGGTTGAAGGACAAAGCCAGGGGTTCCATCTACAATAAAACCTTCTTTTAGGGAGAATGTATATATCTGGCCGATAGTATCGTTATCTACTGTACTGCGAGGATTCTTAATTCTACGGGATACATCTACACGGACTACAGAAGCGGCTTCACGCAAGCCACCTGCCTGAATGATCAAGTCTTCAAGGGTCATGTTATCAGCATAAGGATAAGAATCAGGTTTGGCTACTTCACCATGGATTACGACGTTGCCTCTGTCTTCCAGGTCATGAATACTAGGAATATAAAGGATATCGTTTTTCATCAGGATGATGTTTTGGGAAGTACCGTCCATGATAGCTTTAATGTCTACAGGAACAACTTCGGTAGTCAAGTCCTCACGCTGGCGGTAGAGAACGGCACGGTTCAAGAAGGCATCACCGGTCAGGCCTTGGGCTTCGTTTACCAGTTCACGGACAGTATTCAGTTTTCCATTCAACTGGTAGATGCCGGGACGATAAACGGCTCCACGGATTTCAAGTTTATTGATGAAACGATTAAGGATGGCTTCGGCGGTCACAACATCACCGTTTCGCATTTTATAGACACTATAGTCAAGGTCTTTGACTGTGTTTACTTCATATTCCTGTCCGTTCTGACGTACGACACGCAAGGAACGGGTGTAGGCGTCGGCTTCAAAGCCACCGGCATAGCTGATAAGAGTGGATAGACTTTCATCCTTTTTCATTTCGAAACGCATCGGGCGTTTCACTTTTCCGTCGATCTTAACCAATACGTCATAGGCGGGGACTATTACTACATCGCCTTCCTGAAGACGAATGTCATCCTGAATGTTTCCTTTCATGATAAATTGGTAGACGTCGATCGTGGCGATATTTTTGCCGTTACGTACCAGCTGCACATTGCGAAGGCTTCCTATGTCACTGACTCCACCCGCACGGTAAAGTGCATGAAAGACTGTGGCAAAAGAAGAGAGGGAGTAAGTGCCCGGTTGGACAACCTCACCCATTACATTGATCTGGATAGTACGTATGCTGCCCAAAGTCAGACGGATGTCAGAGGTGGGATCATTCGCATTATTAAGACCATTATATATCTTGTTTAATGTTTTTTTGAGATAGTCATTGGCTTCAGCAATAGTTAGTCCGTTCAGGTTGACAGGACCTATTTTCTGAATGTTGATCGTGCCGTCAGGAGAAATCTGTTGGCGGATAGTGTTCTGGCTGGCTCCCCAGATATCGATAATCACTTCATCACCGGGACCCAGACGATAGTTCAAGGGGGTGGCGATATTGACACTGGGTTCAAAAGTAAGGTTACGGGTGTTGAAAATATTTCGTCCGAAAACCTGGTTCCCAAGTGCGAGGTCTTGAGTGCTCGGGTGGTCTTCCAGCATATCGGAAGTGTTTTCTTTCATTTCCTCACGAAGGCGTGATTCATTGATGTCGGTACCCGTTGCATTGGAAGCATTGACATTGTTTTGCTGCTCATAGAGTTGCTTCACACGAGTTGCCTGTTCTTTGGTCACACCTCTACGTGCCAGTTCAGAAGCTAGTTGTTTCTGTTCTTTACCCTGGCGGATGCCATCCTTGACATATTCAAGAACTTGGGAGTCGCTCATATTTTGAGCCATTAAAGGAGAAAAAACTCCCAGCAACAGAATGAATAGAAATACGTTAAATTTTCTTCGTGTTGTCATTGGTGATCTTTGTGGGTTCTACATAACCGATTGGCATATCTACACAAGCACAGCCAAGCATATTTAAACGAACGGCAATCTTACTCTTCCCGCCTACAGTCACAAGTTCGCCAACAAGTCCACTCAAAGGACCTTTTATGACACGAACTTTCTCACCACGCGCTAGTGGAGTATCATTCATACAGACTGCTTCTTCGGAATAATCGAGCATGAAACGGAAACGGGCCATCTGCTCGTCAGGAATAACGGCAGGNGGAGTATCATTCATACAGACTGCTTCTTCGGAATAATCGAGCATGAAACGGAAACGGGCCATCTGCTCGTCAGGAATAACGGCAGGAGTACTCTCTCCACGCATCACCATATAACGGCTGACCGTAGAAAATGAAAGGACTTCCATACGTTCTTTTGGATTGACATGTACAAAAACCATCATTGGGAGTAAGACTGTATCAACCATCTTACGACGGTCACTCCATTGATGGATTTGTTGTTGAACGGGAACAAAAGAATCAATTCCCATCTTAGACAAACGCTCGGCAACTTTTTTCTCGTGATGCATTCGAACGAGTGCTACATACCAGCGTTTTGAGTGTGCTACGCCTTCCCCTGTCCCACTACTAGGCCCGGCATTTACTGATTTCGGTTTCGTTAAAATCATATTTTTTTACCCCATGTTCATCCGTTACTTCTTAGGTAACGGACAACACACATATAGAATACACATCGCTGTGAAAAAAGAAAAAAATCGATTATGAGGGAATATAAAAGCGGGCACCTAACATTCAATATAAAACATTCTTGAATTTAGGTAATAAAAAGCCTTTGAGCATGAAGATGTTATCCTTCATGTTCAGATAGATTTATGTTGCATATTTTAGAGAAAAAGGAAAAAAAGAAGTTTATTGTTTGTTTGCTATTAATATTTTTACCTATCTTTGTAGCGAATATAATTCCGTTACCTAAGAAGTAACACCAGCATTAAGTCCCTAATCCATAATGCTTTAATAATATAAATCAGAGCATTTTAAAATTGCAAACGTAAGAATAATTCAATTTATTTACTTTTGTTCTTTCTTCCAATTCGAAACCCTTTAAATATATCTGTGTTGTTTTAATAGATTTGTGTCCTAGTGATTCGCTAATCATTTCGATAGGTACACCTCTGTACTTAGCAGTCGTAGCCCAAGAATGACGAAGCGTATACGACGTGACGGGCGAATGTAGCCTTAATTTTCTGGACAGGCTTTTCAACTCATTATTAAAACATCTCAAAGCTGACTGATACTCACGATAGGCTCCTTCTTCATTCCGCTTGTACGCTCCGCTTAATATCCGGAAAAGATAATCAGGATAGCCAGAACTCCGGGCGTCAGATTTATTGTACAATCCCCCAATTGCATTCTGCGCTGACTCCAGCACTTCTATACTCATAGGAGTACCGGTCTTGGTACGATTGTACTTCAAAAGCCCCCGCTCCAGATTGGACTTTTCCAAATGGGCTAAATCAGAAAAAGGCATTCCACAAAACTGAAATAACAGATTGGCAATGGCCTGCGTCCGGCGAAGCTTTTCCGATTGAGGATCTTTGTTTAATAGCATGTGAAGTTCGCCGATCGGGATAGCTTTCTTCTGACGTGTGTCCACCCCGGTAAAAACATCCCGGAACAAACCATGTACATAAGGAGCCTGATGCATATCGACACCACGATTGTAGATACTACGCAACATACGCATATACGTAGAAATCGTATTGGGCTTCAAACGGGAAGCCATCAGATAGTTACTATACCTCTTTAGAGTTTCACGGTTTATCTTACTAAACGTGATGGATTGAGTTCCACAAAACTGCGAAAAAGAACGAATAGCGTGTTTATACACATGGGCCGTAGAATAACGACCCTCTTGTCGCAAACAGTCGATGTAATTGTTTGCACAAATAGTAAATCGATTTTTTTCCATAAATTATAACTTATCTCATACGTGTTATTAAAAACGTGCGGAATATAGTAAGATTATAGATAAAATGAACCACGATTTTAAATTTAATTACTGTTTTAGATAGAAATTCGAATTATTTCTAAAAAAAATAAGTGAAGCCATGCAGTATTTTCAATAACCATGCATTTAACTTATAAAAGAGGGGAAAAAGGGAAATCAAACCATATATCATTAAAACCTACAACCTGAACTTAACAAGTGAAGTGGGGAAAAATAAAAAAGAGAGAGAGTTTTTTATACAACGTCCCCAAAAACGAGGAATCCCTGCCAATTTTCGAGTTGGCAGGGATTCATTTTTTATCTTCAAGAAGATAATCTTTTTACTTGCAGTATTTGGTTATCAATTCATCTGCGTTCGGATCACCCAATTCTTTCGCTTTCTTAAAGTTGCCGCAAGCTTCATCTGTCTTCTTCAGCTGTATCTGGCAAAGTCCCAATAAACGGTAAGCCTCACCATATTTAGGATCAGTCCTCAATATATTATTTAAAATCTGAATGGCTTCTTCATACCGTCCTACACGGAGGTTTACAACTGCATGCTCTGCCTGGTAGGTGAGGTCTGTCGGATTCATCTCGATGGCCTTGGCAATATCGTCTAAAGCGCGTTGAAACTGACGTGCTTTCAAAGCTGCCTGTTCGCGATAATAATAGAACACGTCGTTCACTTCTCCCTTGACTGCCGTATGGTAAGCATCATAATCGAGCATTGCATTTCGCGCCTGATCGGCATTCATATTCATCTGCGCACGTTCCAACAAATATGGAGCAAAGTCGGCCGTAATCGGTTGCGGGCAACGGGTAATACAGCTATCCATTAAGGCTACCACTTCTTTCGGATCCCCTTTCAGCAGTTCTTTCGTCTTGGCAGCACTAAAGAAAGTGGCCGGAGAAGCAATATTGCTGGTATTTACCTTTTCATAAGCAGCCAAAGCACCGGCATAGTCTTGTTGGGCAAACAGTATATCGCCTTCCATTTGAATGTAAATTGGCAGCGGATCAATAGCGATTGCCTGACGGACATTCTTCAAAGCGGTGTCATACGTCCAGTCTTTATAAGTTTTCTCCGGCTTCGATAATTGATAAGCATACATTAGCTTACCTATATTATAATATACATCATCTTTCTTCTGGGCTACTTTCAGAGCTTGATTAAAGTCGGCAACGGCTTTATCATACCAGGTCTGATCGTCTTTACCTTTAGATGCATAATAATTGGCACGACGGAGATAACCATCTGCATTGGCAGGGAACTGGCGAATGAAGTCATCCAACAGCTTTTCATAGTCCTCGCCCGAGAGGCTCGAAGAGGCCATGAACAGATATACTAATGCCTGATCTTCCGTTTCAGGTAAACCTTTCCGGATACCAATGCTTTTCAAGGCAGCGTCTCCCAAAGAAAGAGCACTGATTTTCTGCGACATGGCAAAAGCTGCTCCCGCCGCATAACAAGTAGTCACCGTATCGATACCGGATGATTTCTGCGCAATACCAAATACCTGACCTTCCGCATTCATCACCGGACAGCTCACCATCTTATCTTTCATATGCATGCTCAATGTATAATAATGGTATTCTCCGGCTACTTTGGAAACATCTTTCACCTTACCAGTAACGCAAGCGATACTTTTTTGTGTAGAATAAGGAAGCATCCACGCATCGGCTCCTGTCGCCGGGGCTGTTTTAGCAACGACCAGCGCAGGCACTTTCTTCTCGGTGATAGCCACACGAAACTTAATGACATCATACATGTCATTCGCTCCAAGTATTAGGCTGACCGGCATCTGCTTGCCTTCGGAAGTAATCACTACCGCACGTTCAGCTCCTTTAAAAAGAGTATAATCTGATAAAGCCAATCCGTCTTCGGATACAAAGAATCCGTTTCCCGTATTCAGCATTTTATCATTCTTGTCATAAGTCACTATTGAGAAGACTGCACGTTTTGCCTTCTCTACCCATTTTGGGGTTTGTGCCATGCTTCCTTGTACCAGGAAGAAAAGCAGCAAAGGTAGAATTAAAATCTTCTTCATATCAGTCATTGTTTCTTTGTTTCACAGCTTCGTAAATCAGGATACCGGCAGCTACAGAGACATTCAGGGATTCGATAGTGCCCAGCATCGGAATTTTCACCCATTCATCACAGAGGGCAAGGTTTTCATAAGAAACTCCTGTATCCTCCGCTCCCATTATGATGCAGAGGGGACCTGTATAATCGGCCTTGGTATAGTCATAATCTCCTTTTTCGGTAGCAGCCACAATGCGGAAACCACTGTCTTTCAGATATTGCAGAGTCGAACGGAGGTTCTGTTCACGGCATACAGGAAGAGTATGTAGCGCTCCTGCCGATGTTTTTACGGCATCAGCATTGACCGACGCACTACCCCGGACAGGAATAATCACGGCATCGACAGCTGCACATTCGCAGGTACGTGCAATCGCCCCGAAATTGCGTACATCGGTCACTCCGTCGAGCATAACAAAAAACGGATTTTTTCCTTGCTCAAACAAGAAAGGAACAAGATCCTCCGCTTTCTGATAAGTCACAGAAGAAATGAAGGCGATCACTCCCTGATGATTTTTCCGGGTAATACGGTTGATACGCTCTACCGGAACACGCTGAACAGGTATCAACGTACCTTTCAAAGCTGCAAAAAGCTCCTTGGAAAGATCACTTTGAATATCTTTCTTCACGAGGATCTTATCTATTTCTTTTCCAGCCTGAAGGGCTTCTATCACGGCACGAACGCCGAAAATCATTTCACTTTTATCTAACATCTGGTTGATTTACTATTTTACTATTTACTATTCACTATTTATCAGTTGCGGGCAAGCAGGGATTTGGCATTGCTAAGGGCAGCTTCGGTGAGAGTGGCGCCACTAAGCATATGAGCTATTTCCTCTACTCGTTCTTCGTCAGTGAGACGGCGGATATGGCTGTTGGTTTCCGTATCGCTATCTTTCTTGTATACCTTATAATGAGCACGCCCACGGGCAGCAATCTGCGGCAGGTGGGTGATACTGATTACCTGACGGTTGCGGTCGCCCATCTCCTGCATCATGTCCGCCATACGGTCGGCTATTTCACCGGAGACTCCGGTATCTATTTCATCAAATACGATGGTCGGCAGCTTGACGGCTCCGGCAATCATTGCCTTGATAGAAAGCATGACACGGGCGATTTCACCTCCTGAAGCTACGGAAGAGATATTCTGCAAGGTGCCGTTCTTATTGGCGGAAAACAGGAAGTTGACTGTATCTTCTCCTTGCAATCCCGGCTCTTTCTTCAGTCCCATTTCTATCTGGAAACGAACATTCGGCATTCCTAATGGAATCAACCGGGCAGCCAGCTGTTTTTCAACTTCACGAGCAGCTTTCGTACGGGCTTTGGTCAGCACTTCTGCCTGTTGTTTCACTTGTTTATATTGTTCCTCTTTGCGAGCAGTCAGTTCGGCGATACGCTCATCATAGGAAGTGATGTCCGACAATTTGCTGCGGTATTCATCCGTTAGTGCTATCAATTCGTCAAGGGTTTGTACCCGATGTTTCTGCTGTAAGGAATAAATCAGATTCAACCGTTCATTCACTTCGTCCAGACGGACCGGATTGAATTCAACGGAGTCACTTTGTAAAGAGACTTCGTGCGAAATATCTTTCAGTTCGATATAAGCGCTCTCCATACGTTCGGTAAGTTCCTTGGCCGGCTGATATACTCTTTGCAGATTATTCAGTGTATTCAGACTGTCTTTCAGATAAGAAAGCAATCCACCTTCATCCGAAGCAAACGACTGTTCCACCCGGTAAAGTCCGGCTTTTATCTCTTCTGCATGACTTAATGTTTCAGCTTCCTGCTCCAGTTCTTCCTGTTCGCCTTCCACCAAACAGGCTTCTTCGAGCTGTTCGAGTTGGAAGCGGATATAATCTTCATCGGAGCGACTTTTCTCTGCCAGTGACACTAATTCAGCGAGTTCGCGATCTGTCTGTTTCCATTCGTCATAACACAGATGGTATTTCGCCAATGCAGCGTCATTATGTGCCAGAATATCAAGCACATTCAACTGAAATCCTTCTTTATTAAGCAGCAGATTCTGATGTTGCGAATGTACATCTATCAGCTGTTCGCCCAGCTCTTTCACTTGTGCCAACGAAGCAGGAGTATCGTTGATGAATGCCCGGCTCTTACCGGAAGACTGCACTTCACGACGCAAAATGCACTCTTCATCATATTCCAACTCGTTTTCTTCGAAAAACGAACGCATACCATAGGCAGATATATCGAAACGTGCCTCTATGATACATTTGGAAGCTCCGTGGCGAATCGCTTTCACATCGGCACGCTGTCCTAACAGGAGTCCGATAGCTCCCAGAATAATTGATTTTCCGGCTCCCGTTTCACCTGTTATAACGGAAAAGCCTGTTTCAAAACTGATATCCAGTTTTTCTATCAATGCGTAATTCTGAATGTATAGTGAACGTAACACCTTCTATTTTAATTAAAGATTAAAAATTAAAAACCGGAAGACAGAGTGGCTACCAGACGGTCGATGATGTCTTGGGCTACTTCCGTCTTCGGCTTCAGAGGATAGTCTGTACGACCTTTCCTGTCGATGATACTTATTTTATTGGTATCATGGCGAAAACCGGCTCCAGCATCATTCAACGAATTGAGCACAATAAAGTCGAAGTTTTTGCGTTCGAGCTTTCCTTCGGCATTCTGCTGCTCATTATTGGTTTCGAGGGCAAAGCCAACCAATAACTGATTTTTCCCTTTCAGTGCTCCTAAATTGGCAGCGATGTCTTGTGTTGCCTGAAGATGGAGGGTTAGTTCCTCTTCTTTCTCCCGCTTAATCTTCTTGTCGGCCACTGTTTCCGGACGGTAGTCGGCTACTGCCGCACAAAGAATACCTGCATCAGCATCTGGAAAATAGATCTGTGAAGCCGCATACATTTCTTCTGCTGATTCCACATCTACACGCCGGATACGGGAATGTTTCGTTTTGAGCTGCACAGGACCTGTTATCAATGTCACCTGCGCTCCGCGACGGGCACATTCTTCTGCCAACGCAAATCCCATCTTTCCGGAAGAATAATTGCCTATGAAACGCACCGGGTCAATTTTTTCGTAAGTAGGTCCGGCTGTAATCATCACTTTCTTTCCGGATAGTTCATCACTCGAAGCGAAGAATTCATCCAATACCCGGATGATGTTTTCCGGCTCTTCCATACGTCCCTTTCCTACCAAGTGGCTGGCTAATTCTCCTGTTCCCGGCTCGATAATGTGATTACCGTAGGAACGCAGTATATCCAGATTTTTCTGGGTGGCGGGATGGGCAAACATATCGAGATCCATTGCCGGAGCAACAAACACGGGAGCTTTTGCCGAAAGATAAGTTGTTATGAGCATATTGTCGGCTATTCCATTGGCCATTTTACCGATAGTAGAGGCAGTGGCAGGTGCAATCAATACAGCATCCGCCCACAATCCGAGATCGACGTGGCTATTCCACGTTCCGTCACGCTGGGCAAAAAACTCACTAATGACTGGTTTGCTGGTCAAAGCCGAAAGAGTGATGGGAGTAATAAATTCTTTTCCCGCCGGAGTAATTACGACTTGCACTTCCGCTCCCTGTTTTATCAGTCCACGAATGATATAGCACGCCTTGTACGCGGCAATACTGCCGGTAATTCCAAGAATTATTTTTTTTCCTTTTAGCATTATTTTGTAATCAAATTACTCATTTCACGCAAACGGATTTTTGTCAATGCCGCCTTAGTGTTCAACGTGAAATCACTATTCAAAATCCAACTGTAATATCCGGGATCTTTCTTCAAAACCTCGGCTACAGACATTCCTTTATATTTTCCGAAGTTGAACACTTCCACCCCATTATCATCGTACACCATGCGTCCGGCAAAGTCTACATTCTTGCTGAAACTTGAATAATCTGCCAGGAACGCAATATCATTCTGAAGATCGGAGTAACGGTCGAGCTGTGCTTTCAGCACTTCGTAAGTGGCCCGTGTATCTGCTTCGGCAGTGTGTGCATCTTCCAGATTCTTGTCGCAATAGAATTTATAGGCAGCAGACAAGGTGCGTTGTTCCATTTTGTGGAAGATCACCTGTACGTCTACAAATTTGCGTTTCGTCATATCAATGTCCACTCCGGCGCGAAGGAACTCTTCAGCAAGGACAGGAATATCAAAACGATTGGAATTAAATCCTGCCAAATCGCAACCTTCAATGTCCCTGGCTATGTTTTTCGCCACTTCTTTGAAAGTAGGGCAATCGACTACGTCGGCATCATAAATGCCATGTATAGCAGAAGATGCTTCCGGGATATGCATTTCAGGATTGATACGTAATGTTTTTGCTTCTTCATTTCCATTCGGATATACTTTCAGATAGCAGATTTCAACAATTCGGTCTGTGTTGATATTGGTTCCGGTTGTTTCTAAATCAAAAAAAACAATGGGATTTTTCAGGTTTAATTTCATTTCTAATTATTTTTTCCACCACAGAGTAACACAGAGTTCTACAGAGCAATAAATACATAAAACACTCTGTGGAACTCTGTGTTATTTTGCGGTGATTACTATTAATCATTTAGCATCATCGGCATCAGCAGCATCAGCAGGTCTTCGTTTTCTTCCTGCTCTACCGGGATGATTACTCCGGCACGTGAAGGATCTGCGAGTTCGATGACTACTTCGTCTGCTGAAATATTGTTCAGGATATCGATGAGGAATGTCGATTTGAAACCGATGCTCATTGCTGCACCTGCATACTGGCAAACTTGTGTTTCTTCGGCAGAAGTAGAGAAGTCAATATCTTGTGCGGAAATCACAATCTGGTTTTCCTGCATACGGAGTTTAATCAAACTGCTTGCCTGCGATGAGAAAATAGACACACGACGCAAAGCTCCTACCAACTGTTGACGGTCTACGGTCACTTTGTGCGGGTTGTTCTGCGGAATTACCGAGTTGTAGTTCGGGTAACGTCCTTCAATCAGGCGGCAAACCATCCGGTAGCTTTCGAGCATGAATACAGCATTACGTTCATCGAATTCGATCGTCACTGTGCCTTGTTCTTTCGGCAAAAGATTCTTAAGCAAAGTAGCCGGTTTCTTTGGAAGGATGAAGGCTGCACGCTCGTTACCTTTGGCTGCCAATGTCTTGCAACGCACCAGTTTATGACCGTCTGAAGCAACCATTGTGATGTCTTCTGTGGTAATATCGAAATAAATACCGTTCATCACCGGACGAAGTTCGTCATCGGCAGTAGCAAACACCGAACGGTTGATACCTCCCAGAAGTACACTAGCCTCCATTTCTACACGGACTGCATTATCACCCAGTGTAGCCGATTGCGGGAATTCATCCGCATTCTGCCCCATCAGGCTGTATTTTCCGTTCTGGTACTGCACTGTTATTTCATAATTATCCGGATTGATTTCAAATGTAAGTGGTTGTTCCGGGATTTCTTTCAGTGCATCAAGCAATGTTTTCGCTACTACGGCAAAACGCCCGTTTGTATCGCTTTCATTCACTTCTACGGTAGTCACCATCGTTGTTTCACTGTCGGATACAGTCACAGACAATGTTCCGTCTTCCAATTCGAAGAGGAAACAATCGAGAATTGGCAGCGCATTTTTTGAATTAATCACACGGCTGATGGCCTGTAAATGGCTGGAAAGAGCAGTACTTGAAACGATAAATTTCATATATTTTCGTGTATTTAAGTTTTAAATGTTCTATCGCACAAAGTTACGAAAAAAGATTTGGGCTGCCCAATAAAACAAAAGAAAAAAACAGGCATTGTGTGAGGGATATTACTAAAAAATTGTAACTTCGCCCCAGAATTTAAAATTATCGCAATGGAATTTACAGGAAAAATCATCGCTATCCTCCCCCCGAGAGGCGGAGTTTCAAAAACTAGCGGCAACGAGTGGAAATCACAAGAGTACGTTATCGAAAACCACGACCAATATCCGCGCAAGATGTGCTTCGACGTATTTGGCGCAGACAAAATTGAGCAGTTCAACATTCAAATGGGCGAAGAACTAACTGTATCATTCGACGTTGACGCCCGTCAGTGGAACGATCGTTGGTTCAATAGTATCCGTGCATGGAAAGTAGAACGTGTTGGTGCAGGTGCTCCGATGGCTTCCGGTTCTCCCGTTCCTCCCCCACCTCCGTCAGCTATGCCGGAATTTACTCCGGGGGATGCCAAAGACGATCTGCCATTTTAAACCGAAAGCCATTCGCCGGACGAATAAGCATAAAAAACTCCCGATAGGATTAAATTCTGTCGGGAGTTTTTTTTAGAAAAACGATTGTAAACAAACGGTCATTTTTTATTCTGATTTATATTTCAAAACAATGTTAGGATATACCACTCCGTCTGTACAGGCAAACTGAACAAAGAGGGTGAAATTATGGAAAAAATCGGCGTTACGCAGAAAAAAATCCGGTACAAAACGAACGTGGTTTTCTGATTGCCGAAATATGTGGTCAAAATCCGCCATCAACATAAAGTGGTATGAATCAGACAAGTGATCCATGCCTGCCTGATAGGCCATTACTCCATTAAGCACTTCGCCTTTATCCAGTTGGCGAATATATTGTGACAGAGCATTCTCATCAGGAGCAAGCAACAAACGCCCGTCATAGAACGCCGCATACACATCCAAAGTGGCCTCCACAAAACTGGTCAGTTGTTTAAACAATGTTGTTTGAGGCAACCGATAGACCAAGTATGCCTTATTTACAGTATAACCAAAAGTAATACGGGGAGTTTTTCTTCCTTCATCTGCCGAAGCAGTATTGACAAGGGTACGAAGCATCCTTTCAGCTTCCGTCACATCTGCCACAGACAGGCTCAAGACTGCCGCTGCATCCTGCAACGTATCTTCACGCTGGAAGAGACAGGCAACCAGGTCTTGCCCGGCATTTTCCATCAGATAGCGGGAAAATTCCTTATCTCTATTCTGCACTTCACTCGTGCGGACTGCCCCGTTCTGCTCCTGCGCATTTCCATAAGAAAGTAAAGACGCCCAGTCCGTAATCCCCTGTCTGCTAAAATAGAAAGCAGTGGAGGGCAGTGCTTCACCCGGGAAGCCTTTGACTGATTGCTGCTGGCGAAGTTGTTTTATAAATGCAAAACAAGTGTCTGCATCATGAGTGATGCCGGAGAAATAGATAAAATCATCTTTCATCTTCATGTCAAATTCCGTCCATCCCATCATCCCTTTCATACGGGCATAGATTGTGGCGGTCGCTGCACTTTTTTTTGGAGCACGCACTCCTGTAAAGGTAGGATCATCTGCCAATGATTTACCACTCTTATATGCATCAATAACGTTTTCAATCAGTTTTTTCTGAAAACTTAATGCCATAAAATCAGACGTCAGATAGCAGGCTAGAAAATCACCATCTGCCATCGGGTAAATGATTATTTCCTCTCCTTTGTAAACAAACGTTTTCGGTGGATAAAGCGAAGATATATATTTACGCACAAACCTGTTTACCAATTCCTTATCCCCATTTCCCAATCTGCAATAAAGTACCTGGTTCCGTTCGTTATCCGGTTCGTGGAAACTAATCAGCATCTGATTCATTTGCCGACTCAAGCCATGGGGAGTATCTTCCGAGAGGGCATAAAGGCTTTGTTTCAGATAAGAAAAAAGTTTGGACACATAAATATATTGCTGATTTTTACTACAAGTCAGATCATCGACCTCCGCTACAAACTCGAGCACATCATCGGTAACAAATACGGCTGAAGTGGTGGATGGAACCAGTTCATAAAGATCAAAATCTTTCTGCCCTTCGGCCGCCGACAGTCTAAAAAAAGAGTACAATGCGAAACCTGAGCACAAAAGTACAACAGAAGACGTGATCGCTATTTTCACTATCGTACGAAGTTTCATAATATTCGCTGTTTATCGGCTAGGTGCAAAAATAATAATTTCTACAAAGAAAACAAAACTTTTGCTAAAAATTTCACCGATAATCAAAGATAGATATCCAATCCGTCGAATGCCAGGTGAATATTTTCCGGAAGGCTCTTTTCAACCTCCGCATGCAAGCCCATATCATGACTCATGTGTATAAAGTACGTCTTCTTTGCCTGAATGCGCTGCGCCACTGCCAAGGCTTCTTCCAAATTCTGATGAGTAGGATGCGTGGCAATCCGAAGTGCATTCACTACCAAAACATCTATTCCCGCCAATTGTTCATAGGATTCTTCGGGCATGGTCAGCATATCAGTGATATAACCTAATTGCCCGATACGATATCCCAGAATAGGCAATCGGCCATGCATCACACGTAAAGGAAGCACCTCCGTGTGGTTAACTGAAAAAGCCTGCCCCACCGAGATTTCCTGCAAAGGAATGTCAGGAACTCCCGGATAACGATGGTCAACAAAGCAATAGGGCATACGCAAGCGCAAGCCTTGCGCCACATAATTTTCCGCATAAATAGGCACTGAACCAAATCGGCAAAACGGACGCAAATCGTCCAACCCGCCCACATGGTCATAATGTTCATGCGTAATGAGCACACCATCTATCTTCTCAAAAGGAAGACGCAATACCTGTGTCCGGAAATCCGGACCGCAATCTATCAAAATTCGCGCATCATCTGTCTCAACAATAGCAGATGCACGCAATCGGTTATCTTTCGGATCGGTAGAAGTACAAACCGGACATGTACAGCCGATTTGGGGTACTCCCGTCGATGTTCCACTTCCAATGATTCTTACTTTCACTTGTTACTTCTCAATTTATTAAGTTAACTTCCGGGTGGATATCAATGCCGAACTTCTCATGAACAGAGGCTCGGACTGCATCTGAAAGCGCAAGAATATCGCTACCTTTTGCTCCACCAAGATTCACTAACACCAGCGCTTGTTTATCATGTACGGCAGCCGGACCTAAGGCCTTACCTTTCCAGCCGCATTGGTCGATCATCCATCCTGCCGGAATTTTCACCCGATCTTCTGCCAGCTCATAGTAAGGTATCCGGGGATATTCCTGCTGCAGGGCTTCCAGTTTTTCTTTCGGCACAATGGGATTCATAAAGAAGCTGCCGGCATTTCCCATTACCTTTGGGTCGGGCAACTTGCTCTCACGAATATCAATTATCACTTTCCGTACAACAGAAAGCGTCAATGCCGGATATTTTTCAAGCTCCTGACGAATGGTTCCATAATCTAACGTATAATGTTCTTTTTTACTAAGTCGGAAACGGACATAGGTGACAAAAGCCGACTTGTTTTCCGGGCGTTTAAAGATACTGTTGCGGTAGGTATATCCACACTCTTCCACCGAATAAACGCGTTCTTCAGCTTGAATGTTCACCGTTTCCACAGCTGTTATCAGATCTTTCACTTCAACGCCATAAGCTCCGATGTTCTGTACCGCGCTCGCTCCGACCTCACCGGGGATGAGCGACAGGTTCTCCGTTCCATACCATCCATGTTCTACGCAATATGCAACGAAGTCATCCCATACTACTCCCGCTCCCACTCGTACCGACACAGAGTGTTCATCTTCCTCCGTCACTTCGATTCCTTCAATGCGGGAATGGAGTATCAACCCGTCGTAATCTTTGGTAAACAGCAGGTTACTGCCGCCACCAATATGCAAAAAAGGTGTCACAATGGCACCTTGCACAATCAGCTTCTTCAGTTCTTCAACCGAAGAATATTCTAAAAAACGAGCGGCACTGACATCGATGCCGAATGTATTGTAGGGCAAAAGAGAATACATATATTTTTAGTTATAAGTTATACTGTTATAGTGCATCTTAACCTGTATCAGATACTTGTATCTTCAAACTTATACAATTCCCATTCTCCGGCTTTCCGGCGGAAATAAAGGATATTGGAAAAACCATTTCCGATACCTTTCAACGCCAGGATTTTCGTGGGCGAATCATCGTCATTCCGCTGTCCGTAATTAATATTAGAAAGGCGGTCGACAGGAAGTACCGGTTTGAAGGCGAACCACTGATTAAGATCGAGGGTTGTCTCCAAAATGGAGAAATCATCGTCCGGATCACTGGTTACAAAAGCCAACGGCTCCCGCACACGCTGACTCTGAAAAAGACTATCCGTTGCAAAATGTCCGAAAAACTCAACAAAGTTTTCATTATCACTTTGTTCAATGGGCCGCAGGTTGATTGCCTCCAGTATCCATGCACCTTTGATACGTTCAAAATAGTATCTTTTCACCATTCGTGTTTTCACGAACATCCACTCTACCTGCACAGAAGTGAGGGAGGTATCTCCTACTAAATCCATGTCTTCTTCTCTATCAAACAGCAGTGTATAATAATGCTGTTTGGTAAACAAGTCATCATGCTTCCAGTTGCGTTCCTCAATGTTTGACTTCTTATCTCCATTGTAGTAGGGCAATGGAAATTTCACACGCTGACGCTGTAACACATCATCGGAAGCAAAATTGTAAATAAAATCATCGAAAGATTCATCCGCCTGTATAGGCTGCGGATCTTCCGGCGATTTATCATGGTGGCTAGAATCGGCTATCTGCCGGACTGAATCCACCTCTTTAGTAATAGATGCGAAGGGGTCAATATTTGTTTTCTTGTTTCCACAAGAGCTCAATATACCGAGCAGTATGACCCCTGCAATTAGTTTTTTCATTATTTCAGTTTCTCTCTTAACTTTTCAAGCATATCCACCGTCATGCTTTCCAAATTGTAGGCCGGCTTCCATCCCCACTCTTCACGAGCACAGGTATCATCCAGACTATCGGGCCAGCTATCGGCTATACGCTGCTTCAAAGGATCTATATCATAAATCATCTCAAACTGCGGCACATGCTTCTTGATAGCTTGATATATCGTTTCCGGATCGAAACTCATGGAAGCGATATTGAAAGCATTGCGATGTATCAATCTTGCCGGATCAGCTTCCATCAGTGTGATTGCTGCATTCAGCGCATCCGGCATGTACATCATATCCATTAAAGTGCCTTGCTTAATGGGGCACACAAACTTTTCTCCTTTCACTGCCGAGTAGTAAATATCGACAGCATAATCGGTCGTACCTCCTCCCGGAGGGGTCACATTCGAAATAATGCCCGGAAAACGGACAGCACGAGTATCGACACCGTATTTATTAAAATAGTAATCACTCAACAACTCTGTCGTTACTTTAGTGACTCCATACATGGTACGGGGACGTTGAATGGTGTCCTGCGGTGTTTTCGTGTGAGGCGTACTAGCGCCAAACGAACCGATAGAACTCGGAGTAAACACCGCGCACCCTTGTTCACGTGCCACTTCCAGCACATTCCACAATCCATCGATGCCTATTTTCCAAGCCAGCTTGGGTTTCGACTCGGCAACTACGGACAACAGAGCAGCCAAGTTATAAATTGTATCGATATGATACTCTTTTACTACAGATGCAATCGCCTCGCCGTCCGTTACATCAGCAATAGCCGACGGTCCCGACTCCTTTAATTCCCCTTTAGGTTCTGCACCCGGAATATAACCAGCTACTACATTTGCATTTCCGTAACGTTTACGTAGCTCCATCGTTAGCTCCGACCCTATCTGTCCGGTAGCTCCAATAATCAAAATGTGTTCCATTTTTTCTTCTGACTTAGAATATCAAGCTTAAATAGTGCGCAAAGTAAGCACTTTTTTTTCAGATTTTAATCAAAAAGACATTGTTATTCCAAGAAAAATTGTGTCCTTTGCAATATAACTTAATCACCCAAACACTATGTACGGTAAAATGCAAGAATATCTCCGCCAAACATTGGCTGAAATCAAGGAAGCCGGACTTTATAAAGAAGAACGACTGATTGAAAGTGCGCAGCAAGCTGCCATCACTGTAAAAGGTAAGGAAGTATTAAACTTCTGCGCAAACAACTATCTAGGATTGTCCAATCATCCCCGATTAATCAAGGCTTCGCAGGAAATGATGAACAACCGTGGATACGGAATGTCGTCCGTCCGTTTCATTTGTGGAACACAAGATATACACAAAGAACTGGAAACTGCCATCTCGGACTATTTCCAGACTGAAGACACGATTCTGTATGCTGCCTGCTTCGATGCTAACGGCGGTGTATTCGAACCACTTTTCTCTGAAGAGGATGCCATTATCTCGGACTCGCTAAACCATGCTTCTATCATTGACGGGGTACGTCTTTGCAAAGCGAAACGTTACCGTTATGCCAATGCTGACATGAAAGACTTGGAAAGATGTCTGCAAGAAGCGCAGGCACAACGTTTCCGTATTGTTGTTACGGACGGTGTGTTCTCAATGGATGGTAATGTAGCTCCGATGGATCAGATTTGTGATCTTGCCGAGAAATACGATGCGTTAGTAATGGTGGACGAGTCTCACTCTGCCGGTGTGGTAGGTGCCACTGGTCATGGCGTAAGCGAGTTGTATAAGACTCACGGACGTGTAGATATTTATACCGGAACGTTGGGTAAGGCTTTCGGCGGTGCACTGGGAGGATTTACCACCGGACGTAAAGAAATCATTGATTTGCTCCGTCAACGCAGTCGCCCGTATTTGTTCTCCAACTCATTGGCTCCAGGTATCATCGGTGCAAGTCTTGAAGTTTTCAAGATGCTGAAAGAGAGCAATGCCCTGCATGACAAGTTGGTTGAAAATGTAAACTATTTCCGTGATAAGATGACGGCTGCCGGATTTGATATTAAACCGACGCAAAGTGCTATTTGTGCGGTAATGCTGTATGATGCGAAACTGTCTCAAATTTATGCTGCACGTATGCAGGAAGAAGGAATCTATGTGACAGGTTTCTACTATCCGGTAGTGCCGAAAGATCAGGCCCGCATCCGTGTACAGATTTCTGCAGGACACGAAAAAGCACATCTTGACAAGTGTATCGCTGCCTTTATCAAGGTAGGTAAAGAGCTCAACGTATTGAAAGCGGAATAACTCCGAAGCAAGGTTTCCTTGCGGAATCTATATTTTAGGCGAGGATTACACGGATCACACAGATTTCACGTATCTGACACAGTTGCTTTATAACAAGCTTCATTCTAAAAAACGTATAATACGTGAAATCTATGTTATCTGCACCTAAATTCTCTTTTATAAAATGAATTTTGAACCGCTACTTGACTACAAAAAATAGATTATGGAAGAACTGACCCTCACTACTCCTGCCCTACTTTTCTCGGCAGTTTCATTGATTTTGTTGGCTTACACCAACCGTTTCTTATCGTATGCCCAACTTGTGCGCCAACTGCGTGACCGCTACGTGGAGAACCCTTCGGATATCACTGAAGCTCAAATCGAGAATTTACGGAAACGGTTGAACCTGACCCGTACAATGCAAGGACTGGGTATTGCAAGTCTTTTTCTTTGCGTAGTCAGTATGTTTCTTATTTATATCGGACTGCAATTATTTTCTGCTTACGTATTCGGACTGGCACTGATTCTGTTGATAGCCTCTCTAGGCGTATCTTTCCGCGAAATACAGATTTCCACCCGTTCACTGGAGATTTACTTGGGAACGATGGAGAAAGGGAAAAACAAAAAATAACACGGTTGACAATCCCTCCTATTAAGTTTTATCAAGACACTACCCGGCAAGGAAGGATGACCGTAAAGCGACTTCCCTTGCCTACTTCGGATTTGAGTTCAATCCTTCCACCCAGTTTTTCTATAATTACCTGACAAATAGAAAGCCCCAATCCTGCTCCCTGTGAAAATTCGTTCTGTTTGTAGAAACGGCTGAAAATCATCCGTTGTTCTTCGCGTGGAATACCTCTCCCAGTATCTTCTACATAAATCCGCACATGCCCCTCATCCGGCAGATAAATATACCCTAATTTGATATATCCGGTTTCCGTAAATTTACTGGCGTTATTCAAGAAATTTGTTAGAACTTGTATCAAGCGCTCTCTATCCACATTAATTTCCAAAGGTATATTATCCACTTCTTTCAGGAATTCCAGGCGTGGAGCAATCAATACCTGGTGAGTCATATAAATGTCATCAATCAGCTCTCTCACCCTACATTTCTTAAACGAGAAAGACATATAGCCTGATTCGATACGAGAAAGCTCCAAAATATCGTTAATCAATTTGAGCAACAACTCGCTGTTCTTATTAATAGTGCCGATGTATTCTTCGCGTTCTACGGAACTCAATCCATCTTCCAATGCCAGAATATTGGCAAAACCCACAATCGAATTAAGTGGAGTACGTATCTCATGGCTCATATTTGCCAGGAATGATTGTTTCAATTCTGCCTTTTCAGCGAGTAAGCGTGCAGCTTCCAGTTCCTCTTCACGATCTTTTATATCTTGTATGTTGAGCAGCAAACCTGCTGTTTTATATTCACCACCCGAAAGCTGTTTAGTAGTATAACGAAACTCCCACCACTATAGCCTTTACCGTCGAAGTTACAAAGCTCCTGCACAATTTTTTTATGAGCACTTTTCAGATTTCGCCAGTTGAACTTCACTCCCTCCCAATGATCGGGATGAATAAAGCTCATGAATTCCTTAAACGATAGTTGTCTAGGATTTAACCCTTGCGACGCCCAGAATGCATCTTCAAAAACAAAACAACCCTTATCCAATCTCCAAGCATACGTCATTCCACCCTCAATGGCTAATGACAATGTTTCTTTTTCATCAGCCAATGCTATAAGAGCCTGTTTTTTCCTCATCTGTTCCCGAAGATATAGCCACCAAAGAGAAGCAAAAAGTAAAATCAGGAAAAGAACAAATGAAGCGACTAAGGCTCCCCACAAAAATGGATATTCATCTCTGAACGGAATATTGATAATACGATATTTAGCAGGAATACTTTCCTTACTCAAACCAATTTGCGTCATTGTATTCCAGTCTACGACATACTCTTTCCGGCTTTCAACAATGGGTATATCCGAAGGGCTTGCGCCATGTAATATGCGAACGGCAGTTTTCACCTCTTCTTCTACCTGAATAGGCAGCGAAGTGATGTATCCACCCAACAACTTCTCACCAAACCCAAAGGCTTCATTGATGGCTGTCAGACTAGGACTACCACAGATACTCCCAATATTAATAGTGGTGTAATCACGTTTCAACTGGATATAACATTGATCGCGGTAACTCCTGTTCAAAACCCACATAAAAGTAGCATTCGAATGGTTTCTGGCATTACGCAAAGGAATAGCCATGAAACGGGTATAGCCTTCTTCCTGTGCCAAACGTATCTGTTCTTCAGGAGAAAGTTCGGGATTATCTATGAATCCGGTCACTTTATATCCTTTAAACTGCTCCTTTGCATCTCTTCTGATTTGTCTGTCGATATAGGTAGTATCAAGCATGGTAAACAAACGAACGTGCTCACCGAAAAGCTCTTTTGCCACACTGATATTCTCATTAAAGGCTATCTTGTCATGGAAGCCTGTCACGTTGGGATGATGTTTCAGTAATCCCCAATTCGGATAATTGACACCACCAAAAACTACAGGCACTTCTTTCGCCAACTGAATTCCGCATTTCATCAATGAATAAGTAGCCTAGTCTTCATTCACCAGAATCACTTCCGGCCGCCAATCTTTCGATACGGAATCAACCAGAAAGCGCATCCGCTCAAGTTCCGGCTCTTCCCAGTAGGATTCACAGTCTAAATAAACGGTACGAATATCAGCATCAATTTTCTCTTTTTCAAATTGCTCCGCTATCATCCGGTTAAATTCCGGATAAGCCGCATAAGTCTCCTCATAAGAGTGGATAACCAGAATACGCCGTTCTTCTTTTTGAGAACAACTACTCACCCCCAAAAAGAGCAATAAAAATACAGGGAGCAATCTAAAAATTCCTCTATTCACACCATTCATTTATAATAATCGGGATTAATTTTTCTCTGACTCGTAATACAAAGGTAGTTTATTTTCGAACATATAAGCCTAATAAGTGAAAAAAAAGAAGCTGTCTGAACAGAAATTCAGGCAGCTTCTATCTATATAAAGAACTATTTTTTCAGAGTAGCATCATTAACGCTGTCCCAATTGTGAATCTACAAAGAAAATTCCGGTATCACCAGCCTTCTTGATCTTGTCAACAATGCCTTGTGCTGTAGCTTCTTCTTCTACTTGTTCGCGAACAAATCCCCACAAGAAATCCTGTGTTGCTTTATCCTTTTCAGCAGCAGCTACGTCTACCAGCTTGTCTACCAATTGAGAAACATGACATTCATGCTTGTAAACGTGTTCAAACACTTCGAGAGGTGTACCCCATCCGTTAGGAACAACATCTATTTTATCTACTTTAGCAGTTCCTCCACGTTTGATGATATAATCTGCCATTGCATAAGCGTGTCCCATTTCTTCCTGGGATTGCTTTTTCATCCAATGAGCAAAACCGCTGAAACCTTCTTTCTCAAAATAGAAAGACATTGCTAGATACAGGTTAGCAGACCACATTTCAGCAGTAATCTGTTCGTTAATTGCATTCTGTAATTTTTCTGAAATCATAATCGTATTTTTTATTAAGTTGTTAATGTAGTTTCTTTTTGAACTCATTACAAAAATAACAAGCTTTCAGTTAAAATTGTTCCATGCACCCTATATTTTTAAACTACATTCACATTTTGATTGTAGTGGTTCATTTTTTACTTACACCAGTTCGTCGGAAGTATATCCTTTCGGCAGTTCACGACAGTTGTATCCGGAAGCCATTATTTCACCATAAGCACCAGCAGAACGAAGGGCTATCAAGTCACCACGCTTCACTTTGTTCAGGTCAATTGCTTTTCCGAAAACATCCGACGATTCACAGATCGGTCCTACTACATCGTATGCCTCCAATGGTTCTTCGGAAGTAATATTTTCCATTTTATGGAATGCCTGATACAGAGCCGGACGGATAAGATCGGTCATACCTGCATCCAGGATGGCAAATTTCTTCCGTGTGCCTTGTTTTACATACAAAACCTTAGAGATTAAGGAACCGCACTGTCCTACAACTGCACGTCCCAATTCAAAATGCAAGGTCTGATAAGGACGTAATTTCAGTTGTCCGGCATAGGTAGCAAAGTAATCCTTGAAGTTCGGAATAGCCTGACGATTGGGATGTCCGTAGTCAATTCCCAAACCACCTCCTACATTAATGTGTTCTACCAGAATTCTGCGAGCTTCCAATTTATCCTGCAATTCATTGACACGATTACAGAGAACTACAAAATCGCCCATATCCAGAATCTGTGAACCAATGTGGAAATGAAGCCCGATAAACTTTACGTTTTTCATCTCCTGCGCCACATCTATCACCTTGTCCATATCCTGCATGCTGATACCGAATTTGTTTTCCGCCAAACCGGTAGTGATATTTGCGTGAGTATGTGCGCCTACATCCGGATTGATACGGAAAGCAACATTAGCCACCTTATTTTGAGCAGCAGCCAATTCATTGATTACTTCCAGTTCGGGAATAGACTCTACATTGAAACAGAAGATGCCGTACTCCAGCCCGAGGTTAATTTCCCAGTCTGCTTTACCTACTCCTGCAAAAACAACTTTATTGGCCGGAAATCCTGCACGGATAGCGGCACGAATTTCTCCACCGCTCACACAGTCGGCTCCCATTCCGCTCTCACGGATGATGGTAAGTACTTTCGGGTTAGCATTTGCTTTAACAGCGTAATGCACTGAATAATTAGGATATTTGGCAACCTCATGGTTAATAGCCGACAATGTATCGCGCAGCACTTTGGTATCGTAATAATAGAAAGGTGTCTGCAAAGTGCGGAATTTATCGATTGGAAATATTCCCTTCATAATTCGAAAAACTTGTTTAGTTGGTTAAAAAAGAGCGCTTTTATCAGTTCGGTAAAAGCGCTCGTATTATTTGTGGAATTATTTGCCGTTGAAAAGCATATCGCTCAACGATTGTAAAGCTACTTTCTTATCACACTCCCGAATGAGGAAGGAGATGTTATAGTTACTTCCTCCAAACGAGATCATTCGCACCGGTATATCGCGCATCGCATCGAGTGCTTTTGCTTCAAAACCGACATTTTCCCATTCAAGGTCACCTACAACGCAGATGATACACATTTCTTTATCAACGGTTACTGTTCCGTATTTCTTCAGGTCGTCCAGAATCTCATTAAGATGTTTCGTGTTATCTATCGTAACAGATACACCGACTTCTGACGTACAGATCATATCGATAGATGTCTGATAGCTTTCGAAGATTTCGAACACCTTACGCAAGAAACCATGAGCCAATAACATGCGGCTGGATTTAATCTTAATAGCAGTGATGTTATCTTTTGCAGCTACTGCCTTAATCTTGCCTTTTTCCGTATCGTTAGAAATCAGTGTGCCCGGAGCCTCCGGATCCATTGTGTTCAACAAGCGGACAGGGATATTGGCATATTTAGCCGGCTGGATACAAGTAGGGTGCAGAATCTTTGCACCGAAGTAAGCCAACTCGGCTGCTTCTTCGAAGTGCAGCTGGCGTACCGGAGCGGTCTTGTCAACAATACGCGGGTCGTTATTGTGCATACCGTCGATATCTGTCCAGATCTGGATTTCGGAAGCGTTCACTGCTGCTCCGATCAGAGAAGCGGTGTAGTCGCTACCACCACGTTGCAGGTTGTCTATCTCACCGTAAGCATTGCGGCAGATGAAACCTTGCGTAATGTAGATTTCCGTATCCGGATAAAGATCCAATTGAGCACGCAATTTATCCTTAATATATACGGGGTCCGGTTCTGCGTTCTTATCAGTACGCATGAATTCCAAAGCCGGAAGCAACACGGACTTCACACCGCATTCCTGCAGGTAAAAGTTTACCATCGCCGTAGAGATAAGCTCTCCCTGTGCCAAAACCACTTTCTCTTCGAACAAAGTGAAAAGGTCTTTAGTATAGGAGCGGATGTAGTCGAAGTGGGATTTGACAACTTCAAGACCTTTCTGTTTATATTCCTGGGTTGCAAAAAGCTCATCAATATGCTGTTTATATTTTGCTTCCAGCTTATTAATAATCTCGTTGGCACCCTCCGGATTCTTCTTATACAGATAGTCCGAAATTTCCACCAATGTGTTTGTTGTTCCTGACATAGCAGAAAGAACAACAATCTTCTGTTCACCATCGGTAATCAATTTGGCTACTTCCTTCATGCGCTGAGCAGAACCTACGGAAGTTCCTCCAAACTTTAAAACTTTCATTTTCGTTACTGTTTTAGTTATCTATATTTAAATCTATTTCTATTGTTCTCTGTCTGGGCATATATTCATCAGTCACATCTACAATCTGATGGTCGGCACAACGATATACCCTGCCCGGATAATCTTTCAACAGTTGCAAATTGTGCGTCGTCATCACTACCGATGAGCCGGATTCGCAGATATTGTGCAACAATTCAACGATGGCTTTACCTGTTTCCACATCCAGATTTCCGGTTGGTTCATCCGCCAGGATGATAGCCGGAGAATTGAGTACGGCACGTGCAATCACAATGCGCTGCTGTTCGCCACCGGAAAGTTCGTTCGGAAGTTTATAACCTTTGTTGGACATTCCCACCAGTTGAAGCACTTCTTCAATACGATCCTGTATCTCCTGTTTGTTTTTCCAGCCTGTGGCACGAAGCACAAATTCCAGGTTATTATATACAGTACGGTCTGTAAGCAGCTGAAAATCCTGGAATACAATGCCTAACTTGCGGCGCAGTTGCGGGATATGCTTACGTTTGATAGATCGCATATTATAACCCAGCACTTCCGCTTCACCGTCAATTACGTCCAGTTCGCCATAAAGAGTCTTAAGCAGACTCGTTTTTCCCGAGCCTACTTTTCCGATCAAATAGACAAACTCTCCTTTGTGCAATTCCAGATTTACATCACTTAGCACACAGAGTTCCTGTTGATGGATTTCTACGTTCTTATATTGTATCAACGCCCCGTCATCCATGCCGACTCCCGTTTTAATTTTTAATTTCTAATCTTTACTTATTAATGCTTCTTCCAGGTACTGCTATGTCTTTCCTGCAGTTCACGTGCAAGATCTTCGATGCGATAGCCTTTTGAAGCAAGCAATACAATCATGTGATAAATGAGGTCGGCTCCTTCGTAGATCAAACGTTCGTCAGTACCGTTCGTTGCTTCGATCACTGTTTCCACAGCTTCCTCACCTACTTTTTGAGCTATCTTATTGATTCCCGACTCAAACAGACTGGTCGTATAAGAACCTTCGGGCATCTCTTCGTGACGCTTGTCTATGAAGTCCTGCAATGCTTTCAGGAACATGACTGGTTCTTCGTTTTTCTCCCCCCAACAAGTATCTGTGCCTGTATGACACACAGGACCTACCGGATCTACTTGAATCAATAATGTATCATTGTCGCAATCAGCCTTTATAGATACAACATGAAGGAAGTTACCGCTTTCTTCACCTTTTGTCCATAAACGATTCTTCGTACGGCTAAAGAATGTAACTTTTCCGGTTTCCACCGTTTTATCATAAGCTTCTTTATTCATGAAACCCAGCATCAAGACCTTACGTGTCTCGTTGTCCTGTATGATAGCCGGAACGAGTCCGTTCATTTTATCGAAATCCAATTCCATTTTTATATAAGTTCTAATTACTATTCCAATTTACAATTACTACCTATTCGCCTACGGAATTCTTTTGCAGACAGTTCCTATATTTATCTGACTATATAATCCATCCGCAGGAAAACCCGGCCGGGGTGCCTCACCCCCTGATGGTAATTCCTTCGCCGCAAAGATACGATTTTAATTCGGGAATTTTAATTTCTCCGAAGTGAAAAACACTGGCAGCCAATGCAGCATCTGCCTTTCCCTGTAAAAAGACATCACGGAAGTGCTCCTTACAGCCCGCACCTCCCGAAGCTATGATGGGAATAAAGAGTTGATCCGCTAAAGCGGCAAGTGCTTCATTTGCATAACCGGCTTTTACACCATCGTGATTCATGCTTGTGAAGAGTATTTCTCCTGCTCCGCGTTCCTGTGCTTCTTTAGTCCACTCGAACAGATCTTTATCCGTTTCGATGCGTCCTCCGTTCAGGTAACATTTCCAACCGTTTTCGGTCTGTTTGGCATCTACAGCCAACACACAAACTTGTGAGCCGAAATTCTTTGCTATCTCGTCAACCAACCGGGGATTGCGGATAGCGGAAGAATTGATAGAAATCTTATCTGCCCCTGCATTCAGCAGACGGTCTACATCACTTAATTCATTGATTCCACCACCTACGGTAAATGGGATATTGATATTAGCAGCAATCCGTTTTACCAATTCCGTAAAAGTCTTACGTCCTTCATGGCTTGCAGTAATGTCCAGGAAAACAAGTTCATCCGCTCCCTGTTCACTGTAAGCACGACCTAGCTCCACCGGATCACCGGCTTGGCGCAAGTTGACAAAATTCGTTCCTTTCACGGTTTGTCCGTCTTTTATATCCAGACAAGGTACTATTCTTTTTGCTAACACAATCCTATTTTATTTATTGTTCAACAATTTATAATCTATATTCCTGAAGCTCGATTCTTATCTTCCTTATAATAAAGGTATCTTATTTATTCCGATACGCTCATTACAGAAAGATTCTCAAATCTTGTAAGGTGATATGTCCTTCGTATAATGCCTTACCGAAAATAACTCCGGGAACACCGGCCTCATCCAAGGCTACAATATCATCCATCTTGCTCACCCCGCCACTAGCCATCAGATAAAGGTCAGGGAATTTTGCCAACACCTCTTTATACAAATCGATAGAAGGGCCACTCAACATTCCGTCACAGCTAATATCCGTACAGATTACTTTTCGTATACCTTTATCTATATAATTTTCGAGAAATGGAAAAAGTTCACAGGCACTTTCATCTTTCCAACCATTGACGGCTATCTTATGTTCTTTTACATCTGCCCCCAAAATAATCTTCTCACTGCCGTATATTTCCAGCCAATGACAGAATAATTCCGGATCTTTCACTGCAATGCTTCCTCCGGTTACCATCTGCGCACCGCTCTCAAAAGCAATTTTCAAATCTTCATCACTCTTTACTCCTCCACCAAAATCTATGACAAGAGAAGTGCGTACAGCAATCTGTTCCAACACCCGATAGTTAACGACATGATGAGAAGCAGCACCGTCCAAGTCTACCACATGAAGCCTGCGAACACCGTTCGCTTCAAACTCCTTTGCAACTTCCACCGGGTTCTCATTATACACCTTTTTACTATCGTAATCTCCCTGGGAAAGGCGTACGCACTTTCCATCAATAATATCAATGGCTGGAATAATTTCTATCATCTATTTACTATTTGTATCTTAGAGGTTTAAAAAGTTTGTCAGAATCTTCTCTCCTGTCTTACCACTTTTTTCCGGATGGAACTGGGTAGCATAAAAGTTATCTTTATGGAGCGCAGCACTGAACGGGTGAATATAGTCAGTTGTAGCAGCAGTAAAGTCGCAGGTCGGCACATAGAAGCTATGCACAAAATAGACAAACTCTTCTTCGGTGAACCCTTCAAACAATTTGCTATTCGTTTTTCCAATGGTGTTCCATCCCATGTGCGGCACTTTATCCTCATGTTTCTGCGGGACAAAACGTTTCACATCCACATCAAAGATATTCAAACAATCGACTTCTCCTTCTTCGGAATGCCGGCACATCAACTGCATGCCGAGACAAATTCCAAATACAGGCTGACGGAGATTCTTAATCAGTTCGTCCAGTCCCGTTGCCTTCAAGTGGTTCATGGTAGTTTCCGCCTCTCCCACTCCGGGAAAAATAACTTTATCGGCCGATTGGAGTTCTTCTTTATCAGCAGTAATCACCGCTTCTACCCCCAACCGCTTTAAAGCATAATCCACAGAACGAATATTGCCGGCATTGTATTTTACAACTGCTACTTTCATCAGCTAAATATTACTGTTTTATTTTTATAAGCCAAAACTTTGCGCTCGATGTGCTTCTGCACTGCACGCGAAAGAACGATTTTTTCCAAATCCTTTCCTTTATTTACGAGGTCTTCAATAGCATCTTTATGAGTAATGCGCACTACATCCTGTTCAATAATCGGTCCGGCATCCAGCTCTGTCGTTACATAATGACTAGTTGCACCAATAATTTTCACCCCTCTCTGGAAAGCTGCGTGATAAGGCTTCGCCCCTACAAACGCAGGAAGGAAAGAATGATGAATATTGATAATCTTATTCGGATAAGCATTAATCATCTGTTCGGAGATCACCTGCATATAGCGTGCCAATACAATAAATGTAATCTTATGTTTGGCAAGCAATTCCATCTCTTTGCGCTCCTGTTCTTCTTTCGTCTCCTTGGTGATAGGGAACAGATAGAAAGGAATTCCGAAACGTTCTGCCACGTGCTGCAAATCCGGATGATTACTTATAATAAGAGGTATCTCTACATTCCACTCTCCTGCCGTATACCGGGCTAACATATCGAAAAGACAGTGTGACAGCTTGGATACGAAAATAGCCATACGTGGTTTTACATCAGAGAAATAAAGACGAAAATCCATTTCATATTTTTGCCCGTAGAGTGTTCTGAAATAATCTTCAATTTTTTCCTGTGGAACCAGAAAATCTTTCAGTTCCCATTCAATACGCATGAAGAAGATGTTCTCTACATGATCTACATACTGATCCAAATAGATAATATTTCCTTTGTTTACCGTAATAAAGTCTGTCACTTCCGCTAGGATTCCCGGTTTGTCGGGACAGTGCAATAACAGTTTGGCTGTTGTCATCATTCTTTCTACTAATTAACGATTCTAGGCAGATTATTTTCTACCTTTCTAATTTTAGTCCGCAAAAATAACGATTTATTGCAAAATTACGAATTATTCAAGCAGAAAGTTGATATAAAAACGGTGATTTCTTACAGATAGAAAGATATCGAGAGTTATTTTCAATGAAAAGAATGACAAACTTTAGGATAGTGACGCCATTGCCTTCGGATAGTGACGGTATTCCATCGTGATAGCGTCACTATAACGATCAGATACCGTCACTATCCGAAGAGAAGAAAAACGAATATTTTTTTTCATTACAAAAGTACTCAAAATGAGACACTAAGCATTTTTCTTGTTTTTTCTTGAAAAAAACTTTTCTCAAAACGCTTGCAGGTTTACAAAAAACAACTACCTTTGCACCCGCAATCGAGAGAGATGCAGATTAATAAATTGAAATTCTGGTGCGTTAGTTCAGTTGGTTAGAATACATGCCTGTCACGCATGGGGTCACGGGTTCGAGTCCCGTACGCACCGCTTCTTTCACTAAGAAGCAGAGAGAAATATAAATGAGTTAATCCAATTAAAATTTGGTGCGTTAGTTCAGTTGGTTAGAATACATGCCTGTCACGCATGGGGTCACGGGTTCGAGTCCCGTACGCACCGCGAAAGCAAATAGTAAATTAAAGCAAAGCTCTGAAATTCAAGAAATTCAGAGCTTTTTTCTTTTTCTTCACTTCATTTAAAACAGAGTTTAAGTAGGCGATAGATGTGCCCATTCAAACTCTACAATGATTTTTTAACCAATCATTTTATTCAAATGTAACATTCATCTTCAATTAAAGGTACCTATACTAAGCATCTGTTTATAATTGAACAGAGACTACAACTGCATGTGTAAAATAGGATATTCCTTACCTTCTCCGTCCAAATTCGACCTTTTATATATGTTAAAACCCATATATTCATAAAAACCGACAGCTTGAACATTTTGCTCATTCACATCAACTTTAGTTACTTGCAAATTATCTATGGCATAAGTTATTAATTTTTTTCCGATTCCTGCGCCTCGATACTTATTGTCAATAAATAACATTTCAAGATTTCCTTCTGCAATTCCCATAAATCCGATTAAGATTCCCTCTTGTTCAAATCCGAATAGATTAACATACTGAAAATATACCGGAAGTCGTTCCTTATAATATAGAAAATCTTCCTCTTTAAGAAAATCATGTGTACTCAATACTGCACTTTCCCAAATTTCCATCAAACGTGGATAATCCGTAACTTTAATTTTTCTAATCATACTTGTAATTGCAATTTAAAGCCGCAAAGTTCGTTACTTATACATTCAAAACACTGAACCCAAGTTAAAAAATACGTTTACGGATTCTGCTTAGTGCTTGCTGTGTGATACCCAAATAAGAAGCTATATCTTTTAATGGTATATAGTTTAATGTAATACCATATTCTTCCATCATCTGTAGATAATACTGTTCAGGAGAATATTTAATCAAGTCGATATTTCTTTTCAAAAGTTTATTCAACAATATAGCATTTAAATCTTCAAATACAGTTTTTACTTTAGGGATAGCGGTATATAGTTCATTTACTTGCTTCTTGTCTATTCGGTAAATAACACTATCTACAATTGTTTGCACATTAAATGCAGACCTAGTTTGTAATGTAAAAGATATGTTTGACATTGAAAATGTACCCTCTTTACAAAACCAGAAAGTTTGTTCTTCCCCGTTATGATTTAAAAGCCAACAACGTAATATTCCATCAAAAACGAAATAACTATACCTCTCTGTTTCTCCTTCCTTAATCAAAAATGTACCTTTACTAACTAATATTCGTTCAAAATATTGGTCGAATAACTTAAACTCCTCCCAATTAAAAATATTAGTACTAAAATTAAATTCTTTAAGTAGTTTTTCTAAAAGCATAATCTAAATATGATTCGTAATATACTTACTCATTTAATATATTCACTATTACTTCCGCCCTATTTAACTTCTCATATTTAGTGAATATATTTTCAGTAGCCATTTTTATATTACTCCTTTCGCCCAGTCTCCGGCCTGCTTGACACTTCCGTTCAACAATCGGCTTTCTCCCCATACGATTTTTGGATAAAGTTTCTTGAGTTGTTTTACACTATTAGTTATTGAGCTTCCTCCGGAAGTAGCAAATGGAATAACGGTTTTACCGGAGAAATCATATTTCTCAAGGAATGTATTGACCGGACGCGGACATAAATTCCACCATATCGGGTAACCAAGGAATATCACGTCGTAATCTTTCAGATTAAGCGCTTCTCCCCCCAATTCTGGACGTGAATTTTCAGTCGTCATTTCAATTGAACTACGGCTACTCTTGTTGTTCCAGTCGAGATCTGCCGAGGTATAGGCTGTAGCGGGAGTTATCTGATAAAGTTTGCCGCCAACCGTTTTTGCAATGGCATCGGCGGCTTTTTCTGTAGTTCCAGTACAAGAGAAATAGGCAACCAGGATTTTCTTATCGGACTGTACATTAGTATCCGCTGTCTGATTCTGCGCTTTTGATGAGCAGCTAAAGCAAAGGAGACTCATAAATATGAATATAATCTGTTTCATTTTATTTTGATTTTAAATATTTCTTATCATTAATTAGTTTAGACATTATCACGATGGAGTAACCCCACAGGCGTTTTCATTCTTCCATTACTTTGATAATTGCCCATATCGTCCATCAAACGATGTATTTCTTCTGTATTAAGCGCTTTGCGCGTCTTTACATATTCCTTAAAATTCCTCGGTAGTCATATTATTTCCTTTCAAAAGATAAAGCAGGATTAGCAAAAATCATCGTTTAGTCTGTTCGAGTTTGTTATACTCGTCATCTGTGACCGGCTCAAGCCACTCATTGGAAGTGTTTTCACCGGAAACTTCGAAAGCCAGATGAGCAAACCAACTGTCGGCAGCAGCTCCGTGCCAGTGTTTCACATTGGCAGGAATATGGATAACCGTACCAGGCAGAATCTCTACCGCCGGTTTACCTTCTTCCTGATACCAGCCTCGACCGGCTACACCGATAAGCATCTGTCCGCCACCTTTCGTTGCACGGTGAATATGCCAGTTATTGCGGCAACGTGGTTCAAAAGTAACGTTAGAGATATTCACCTGCTCGCGCGAAACCGGAGCAAGATAACTGTTACCAATAAAATACTGTGCATAGGCTGTATTGGGTTCGCCAATAGGGAAAATCATCTCACGCTGGAAAGCTGTTTTGGCATCCTCACCAACAATATCTTCAGACCATACTCCTTTTGCCAAATTGAACGCTGCCCACGCTTTCGGCCAACCTGCATAGAAACCTATATGAGTGATAATCTCTGCGATCTCCGTGCGGGTGATGCCGTTCTTCTTCGCCGACTGAAGATGATAAACGAGCGAATTGTCCGTGATTCCCATACTGATAAGGGAGGTAATGGTTACTAAACTGCGGTCACGCAGACCGAGTTTGTCAGTGCGGCTCCAAACTTCTCCAAAGAGAACATCGTCATTAAGTTCCGCAAACTTGGGGGCAAACGTTCCTAACTGGTCGCGTCCTGCCGTCTGTACTATCTTTTCTTGTGCCATAACATTGAGTGTTAAAATACTAAATACTGAAAATAAAAGGAGTTTATTCATAATCATTTCGTTTATTGAATGAAGTTATTAATGCAATTTGCGGGGTTAAGCGGCATTTGGTCAGAGAGTACGAGAGTCTTAACCATGTGCAGCGTTCCTTGCTTGTACTTTTGAAAATGCTCCGATGCAATATGAGATTTATAAGCCTCCTGACTCGCGTAAGTTTCAAGAATAGTTATCCTGCCAGGATTCTCTTTTTCGCTGACGGCATACATAGTCAGCACTCCCGGTTCAGTACGCAAGGAGACTTCACCCACTTCGGTCGCATATTTCATATATTCTTCAAGATACTCCGGATAAACCTCGATTTTCGATAGCCGCACAATACCGTCAGCCGCCATAGGTAATTTGGCGCACATACCAGGCTGCTGTTTTATATCCTTTTTCCCTGTCATACTGCATGATAACATAACGAATAAAGACAAAACACTTAGAATTGTTTTTATCATCATCTTCTATCTTTTCATTGTTAAACTTCTGATTACAAATTTACTGCGATAAAACGAATGGAATTGTATATCAATTACGGATTTTTGTACCCAAATCCCCGATTCTGTAATAAAGCCGAATAAAAATCAGATATTAGAAGTAAAGTTATTCATCTGTTTTGAGACCGATAAGCTACTTTTCTCATCAGACTCTTGACAAATGACTTTTTATGTTGTATCTTTGAGAAAAGAAAAAGTATAAACAACATGAAAATAGAAAGAAATAATCATACATAAATCATAAATAACCTGGTATTTTACAATACCACTCCTATACGATATGGGGCAATAGTCGAATGATTATTGCCCCATTTTGTTTATAATTCAGCTTAAAATCTCTCGTCTGATCCTAGAACTGTTCTACAATAGTTTATAATAAACTCGAATACCGTTTTACTAAAACTATCAAAAAGTTTATTATAAACAGAATCCGGGTTTATTAAAAGCCACGTTACCTTTTGTCAAAAATAGAGTAAACAAGATTTCTAAGATTCACCATAAAAGATCTACTACAACCCAACAAGTAATATAAATACACAATTATTCATTTACGTCTTTTTTTACACGATCGTTTTCCTCCCTCACATTCCATCTTTCTTTTTTCCCAATTCGTTAATTAAATCAAAAACTTCAATTACGATTTGCCGTATCTACCATATTTTTACATACATTTGCGTCTGACACAGATGTCAAACACGAGGTCTAATTTAAGATATTTGGTATATGAATGTATATAAAGTGGGTTTAGATATAGGCTCTACTACCACTAAGATGGTAGTATTGGATAAAGATGGAACTACAGTCTTGTTTTCCGGATACAAAAGGCATCAGGCAAAAATACAAGAATGTTTACTCGGATTTCTTTATCAAATAAAGGAACAGTTGGGTGATATTCCTTTATCTTTCCACATTACGGGCTCTGTTGGAATGGGAATTTCAGAGAAATGCTCTCTGCCGTTTGTGCAAGAGGTTGTAGCTGCAACAAACTATGTGTGCCGGGAGCATCCGCACACAGCCACTATGATCGATATTGGAGGAGAAGATGCGAAAGTTGTTTTCTTTCAGGACGGACAGGCTACAGACCTGCGCATGAATGGAAATTGCGCCGGCGGAACCGGGGCTTTCATTGACCAGATGGCTATTCTGCTTGGAGTCTCCATCGACGAATTGAATGAACTAGCACTTCGTTCCAATCAGGTATACTCTATCGCTTCACGCTGCGGAGTATTCTGCAAAACGGACATACAGAATCTGATAGCCAAAAATATATCTAAAGAAAATATAGCAGCTTCCATTTTCCATGCAGTAGCCGTACAGACCACTGTCACACTTGCACGCGGTTGCAATATCGTAGCTCCGGTATTACTCTGCGGTGGCCCATTGACTTTTATTCCGGCCCTTCGAAAAGCATTTGCCAACTATCTGAATCTGTCACAAGATACAGATTTCATATTACCGGAAAAAGGAAATCTGATCCCTGCCTGGGGAGCAGCATTGGCAGAGAACAATGAAGAAAGTATTCATCTCTCCAACCTGATACAGGTAATAGAAAACAAACTAAGTGTTACCTCACCTTTCCAGAGTGATCTTTCTCCTATATTCGACAGTGAGGAAGAATATCGGTCATGGAAAAAAGAAAAAGACCAGTATAAAATTCAATATGCCAGTCTGCGTCCCGGATTACAGGAAGCAACTATCGGCATAGACTCCGGCTCTACTACCACCAAAATCGTAGTACTCGACAACAATCATCGTATCCTTTACTCCTATTATCACGACAACAACGGAAACCCTATAAAAACAGTAGAGAACGGCTTGCAGAAACTATATGAAGAATGCCGGAGACGAGGAACTACCCTGCGCATAAAAGGAGGATGTTCTACCGGTTACGGAGAAGATCTGATAAAAGCGGCTTTCCACATGGATGCGGGAATCATTGAAACCATCGCTCATTATGCTGCTGCCAAACATATCAGCAAAGAAGTTTCTTTTATCCTGGATATTGGAGGGCAGGATATGAAAGCCATCTTTGTGAACGACGGAGTAATCAACAGAATCGAAATCAATGAAGCCTGTTCCTCCGGTTGCGGTTCTTTTATCAGCACATTTGCGCAATCGCTGGATTACAGTGTGGAGGACTTTGCCAAAGCAGCTTGTTTTTCGCAAGCACCATGTGATCTGGGTACACGTTGCACAGTCTTCATGAACTCCAAAGTAAAACAGGTACTTCGGGAAGGAGCGTCCGTAGCGGATATAGCTGCCGGATTATCTTATTCCGTTGTTAAAAACTGCCTGTATAAGGTTCTGCAATTAAAAGACACGGAGATACTTGGCGACCATATTGTCGTGCAGGGAGGAACCATGCGTAATGATTCCATCGTACGAAGTCTGGAAAAGCTGACCGGGAAACAAACCTTCCGCAGTAACTGTCCTGAATTGATGGGTGCTCTTGGTTGTGCCCTATATGCCAAACAAATCGAAAATGCCCGGGTGACGGAGCTGAACGAGATGCTCCAATGGGCGCAATATACTTCCAAGCAACTTCAATGCCGGGGGTGCGAGAACCAGTGCGCCATTATGCGATATACGTTCAACAATGACAACCATTACTTCTCCGGCAACCGATGTGAAAAGGTATTTTCCAATAAAGGAAGCCATGCGGACAAAGGCATCAATACGTATGATAAAAAGCTGGAATTATTATTCGACCGGAGCGCAGACATTCCACAACCCCTATTTACCATAGGCATTCCACGTATTCTGAATATGTATGAGGAATACCCTTTCTGGCATACCTTATTTACTGCTTGCGGCATTCAGGTACAGTTGTCGGCCCCCTCTACATTCAGCAAATACGAGACTGCTGCCGGCATGGTGATGTCTGATAACATCTGCTTCCCTGCCAAACTTGTGCACAGTCATATCCGTAACCTGACACTGCAAAACGTCAACCGGATATTTATGCCGTTCGTTGTTTTCGAGAAAAAGGATAAGCAACAGCAAAACAGCTATAATTGCCCCATCGTTTCCGGTTATTCGGAAGTCATCAAAAGTGTACAGGAAGAGAATATACCGATAGATGCTCCGACTATCACCTTCAAAGATGAAGCATTGCTGTATAAACAATGCTATGAATATCTGAAATCTTTGGGTATCAGGGATGAGGTATGCAAAAATGCCTTCTCACGCGCATTACAGGAACAATATGCTTTCGAAGAAAAAATTGCTGCCTATAATCAGGAAGTTCTGAACGAGGGACGGGAAAAACACAAACTGATTATCTTACTCGCCGGACGCCCTTACCATAGCGATCCACTGATACAGCACAAGGTTTCGGACATGATTGCTGCGATGGGAGTTTATGTGATAACTGATGATATTGTCCGCCAGCAGGAGATTTCATTGGAAAAGACTCATTACCTCTCTCAATGGGCATTTACCAACCGTATTCTGAAAGCAACCAAGTGGGCGGCAATGCAAGAGGGTGACATACAATATATGCAGATGACTTCTTTTGGCTGCGGTCCGGATGCTTTCCTTATAGATGAAGTACGTAACTTGCTGAAACGATACGGCAAGAATCTTACTTTGCTCAAGATAGACGATGTTAATAATATCGGCTCCATCAAATTACGAGTCCGCTCGTTGGTGGAAAGCTTGAATTTCAGTTTGAAACATTCTCAAGCGAAAGATCCCGAGCCATTTGTTTCAACTGCTCCTTTCACCAAGAAAGACAAAAAGAAGAAAATCCTCGCTCCATTCTTTACGCCTTTCATTTCACCACTCATTCCATCCATCATGAAAGTGGCCGGATATGAAATGGAAACGTTACCGTTGAGCGACACCGCATCTTGCGACTGGGGATTGAAATACTCCAATAATGAGGTATGTTATCCGGCAACATTGATTGTCGGCGACATAGTAAAAGCCTTTAAAAGCGGACGTTATGATCCTGCCAATACGTGCGTTGCCATCACACAAACCGGTGGACAATGTCGTGCCAGCAACTATATTTCACTGATAAAAAAGGCATTGATTGAGAATGGATACACCAATACACCGGTGGTATCACTTGCTTTCGGCAGTGGTATTGAAAATGAGCAATCCGGTTTTAAAGTAAACTGGCTCAAGGTTTTGCCAATCATACTTGCGTCTGTGTTATACAGTGATTGTATCGCTAAATTCTATTATGCAGCCGTCGTTCGTGAGAAAGAACGGGGACAGGCCGCCCGTCTGCGCGATCTTTATCTGGATACAGCACAGCCCATCATCCAGAAAAATAAACCGGAGGACTTGTTGAGTTACTTATATCTCGCTGCCAGAGACTTCAACAAAATCTGTGAACAGAGATCCTGTCACAAAGTAGGTATTGTTGGAGAAATATTCCTGAAGTTCAACCCTTTTGCTCAAAAGGACGTCACCTCATGGCTCATCAACCAGAAGATCGAAGTGATTCCGCCACTGATAAGTGATTTCTTCATGCAGGGATTTGTCAACCTGAAAGTGAGACAGAACCAACACTTGCAGCGAAAACTCACTCCCGACTTTGTTATCGACTGGTTATACAAGAAAGTCCAGAAGCAGATTAATAAAGTGAATGAAATCGGCAAAAATTTCAATTACTTCACGCCGTTCGAATCAATCTTTGAAAAGGCAGAAAAAGCTAAACAAGTCATCTCCCCGGGCACCCAGTTTGGAGAGGGTTGGCTGATATCCGGTGAAATACTATCCTTTGCTTCCCAAGGAGTCAATCATGTCATTAGCTTGCAACCTTTCGGATGCATTGCCAATCACATTGTAGAAAAAGGAATAGAAAAACGTATAAAATCGCTGTGCCCTCAAATGAATATACTATCTTTAGACTTTGACAGTAGCGTCAGCGATGTGAACATAACAAACAGATTATTACTTTTTATTGACAACATAAACAACTAAAATTATGGCTACAACGGAACATAGCGATTTAGAGCAGCAAATAATAAAAACTGCCCAACAACTTTTTATAGAAAAAGGATTTGTGGAGACCAGCATGAGTGATATTGCTGCAACGGTAGGAATCAACCGGCCCACTTTACATTATTATTTCAGAACCAAAGATAAGATGTTCAAAGCCGTGTTCGGCTCGATAGTCATGTCTTTAATGCCGAAAATACAGGATATAGTAAAACAGGATATCCCATTTATGGAGCGACTAAGCATGATTCTGGATGAGTATATTGAGCTTTTCACAAGTAATCCCTGTCTTCCCAGATTCATTTGCGGAGAAATACAGCGTGATGTAAACCACTTGCTTGCCACTGCAAAAGAACTTCAGTTCGGAGATGCTTTATCCCAAGTGAAAGACAGTATACTGACAGCAATGGAAGACGGTAAACTTAAAAAGGTTCCGATACATATTGTATTTCTGACTGTCTACAGCCTATTGAGCTATCCATTTCTTGCCAAGAACCTGATAGTATCTTTATTCTTGGAAGATGAAGCCGCTTTTGCTGACTTCCTGCAAGAATGGAAACAAAACATCATCAACCAATTGCAGAACTTATTGTGTTATGAGGAATAGTATAGATACTATATAAGGAGGTGTGTCATAATGAATAATAAAACGCAGATTAACGCAAATTATCGCAGATTATTCCAATTATATTGATATATTAATCAACGACTTATAAAATTATTTCTGCGATAATTTGCGTTAATCTGCGTTTTGACACACTCCGTTATTACCATTCCAATCACCCCATCTTGCACCTTATTCGACCACAAAATCTTCCGATTTAAAATTACTATAGAAACGTCCTGAAATAGCAGTAAACTTCAATACACAGTAATCGGGATCCGTCACTCCCTCCGGATAATACATGGTATCTCCCTCCTGCCAGATCATCTCTTTACTGGCACTATCCGTCAAGACATCCATCGTACCGCGTAGCATGACACCTCTAAAGAATCTCGTATCACAGAAGTAGATACACGCATGGTTGTTCTCACGGTATTGCGCCACACGCATGGACGAAGTATTTGTTGTCAGATAAATAGTTTTTATCCCCTTTCTTTTTCTGGGTTGCAGCATTGCTTTGATGGTAGGAAATCCTTCACCGTCTATCGAACCGATAAAAGCTGTTTTCAGCTTATCAATCATGTTGCCTACTGTTTTTTCCGCGTCTCTCATCATTTTACTTTTTATTATTGGTTTATTATCTGATGCGAAAGTAGAGAAATGCCAGGAAAGCAATGCAATAAAAAGAAAGGTAGAAATAGCACTTTTTACGGTTTGTGTACTTTACGATACAATAACGGAGTTTCTCCCGTATGCTGCCGGAAGCTACGGATAAAATAAGAAACCGTTGAAAAACAGAGTTCAAATGCAATATCAGCTATAGGAAAGTCCGTATAAACAAGCAGCCTCTTAGCCTCTTCCATCACCTTGCTCTGAATATATTGTTTTGCGCTGATTCCCATGGTCGAGGTTATCATCTCATTCAGATAATTAGGAGTAATGCAGAGCTTATCCGCATAATATTGAACCGAATGTTGCTCTTTTGCATGTGTAGCAACCAAATTCATGAATTTACTTACATGATTATTGGAAACTTCCCTACTTCTGCCCTCCTCTATCGAAGTCATTTTAAGGTAAGCACGGTCCAGCAACATCAGGACTTCATAAAGCAATGCTCTCAAAACGTGTACATCGCCCTGTTGATACGAATCAATCTCCATCTTTATATCATGCAAGGTTTCAAGTATGCGTGTATAAAGCTCATCAGACAAATGTAGTAGCGATGAAGAACTTTCTATCTGAAAAAACGAAAGATGCTGTACAAACAAAGAATCTTTAAAGAGGAAAGACAAAAATTCTTCTTCGAAAATCAGAGCATACCCATTGGTGATATGATGAGTATCCCAGTTCCGGATTTCCCCCGGTTTAGAGAAAAGAACGTCACGAGGAATTGCTTCATAGGTTTGGTTATCGACTGAAAAAGCTCCCTTACCTTCTGTTATAAAAGTAATATCATAATAATTTAGAGTGTGGACAGCACTTTTAGCCAGGAACTTCTTCACATACTTCAGTTCTACTACATCGACCAAAAGTTCACTCCCATACTTATGCTTATAAAAAGTATATCGAGGTATTGAGTTTTTCATTCAGAATACAAAAATAGTATTCCTTACCAAATAATCCAAAGACTTTTCAAATTCGATTCGATTGAATAAGCCATGAACCATCTGATAAGGAATACATAGAAAAATATGTCTAGGTTATATTTCCTATTTAGAACTTCCGGCCAGATATCCCAAACTGGTCACATCTGCCCCCAAGTAATGATTAATGTGCTTCAATGGCACCCTGTACAGAATATCCGGAATTTCCGCCAATAAAGAGAGGTACCTTTCCCTTACTGTCAGCTTGCGGGCATTCATATCCTCTTCCTCTTTAAAGTAAAACTGATACTCCATCAGTTGACGGACCAGATTCGCAAATGAAATTGAAGATGCACACAACTCTTCAATCTCCTCTTCACTGATGTAATAAGCAGCACATTTCGTCAGTGTCTTGATAGAATACTGACTTGAATTATAGCATAACACAGCATCACCCGCAGAGAAAAACCGATTGGTTCTCTCTTCTCCTTCATGAGTGGTATATGTATGCAAAATACCGGAAACAATAATGTACAAGCTCTGTTCTGGCAATGTGGCAGAAGCAATCGTTTCTCCTTTATCCAGATACACCATTTCCATTCGAGCCAACAGCTCTTTCACTTCTCTTTCATCCACCTGATACTCAAAACAGAGTTTCTTCAAATAAGCTTCCATACAAAATAGATTTTAGTTAATATATGTCACTTAAAAACACCTAATTCGACATAGCAGGCATCATTGTGCCTCTCAAATATAATTTCCTTTGGGTATATCGTAAATACCAGATACAGATCAATAATGAAACGACCGTTGAAATGGGTGGAGCAAATCCCATGATAAACAGCGACGAGCTATCTATCTGGCTGAACCAGTATGACAACGGTATACGGAACAGGAAAGTGGCTATCAGACTGTGAATCATCGGGAATAACGAGTTTCCTTGTCCGCTGAAATAAGAATTAATGCAGAACACGAAACTAACCACGATGCAGTCGATGCTATACCCTCGCAAATAATCTGCCGCCATTGCCACCACAGCAGCATCTTTCGTAAAGAAAGCAGTAAGAGTCTCCGGCAGGAATTGCGAATACACGCAAACCGACACACCGAAAACAAGAGCAATCCCAATCCCCGAAGCCAGACATTTATTCATTCTCTTGATAAGTCCCGCTCCATAGTTCTGTGCAGTCATGGTTGCCACAGCCGATGATATAGCCATCGGAGGCAGCATAGCAAACACGATGATTTTCTCAACAACACCCAGGGAAGCAGATGCAATGACTCCCATCTGATTGACAATGACAGTGATAATCAGAAAAGAAACATTGATTAAAGCATCCTGCAAAGCAATAGGTGCTCCCAACACCAAGATCTTTTTAGACAGATTCCGGTTCAATCGAATATCTTTCCGTGAAAAGTCAAAATGGAATCCGTGCCGGTATAAGAACCAGAGCGCTATTCCAAAGCTGACTCCTTGTGCAGTTACAGTAGCGATAGCCGCTCCCGTAGCCCCCCAATGGAAATAACCGACCAATATAAAATCGAGCACTATATTTATCACACATGCCAGCCCAACAAAATAAAGTGGTGTTTTAGAATCACCCAATCCACGCAAAATACCACATACAACATTATATCCTACTATAAACAGAATACCCAGAGAGCATACCAAAATATAGTTTTTCGTATCTACCATCGCTTCGACAGGAGTATGCATCAGTTCTGCTATCCGACTATGAAAAAGCACCATGACCAAAGTTAGCACTACGCCGGTTATTGAAAACAACCATACGGAAGACCCGATAGTAAAAGCTACTTTTCGATTGTCTTTAGCTCCGGTAGCAATAGCAATCAGCACTGTTGTCCCGGTAGTAATACCCAGAATAATACCTGTAATTGTCTGCATCACCTGACTACCAATAGCTACGGCTGCCACACTTGCCGAATCATCATATTGTCCGACAACGAAAAGGTCAGCTCCGCCATAAAGTGCCTGGAGCACATTGGCAATCAGAAAAGGTACTGCAAACTGCAACAATACCTTCGGTACGCTTCCTTGTGTCAAATCTAACTCTTTCATAGTTTCTTCGATACTTTTCCTCTTTATCTTATTTTGTTACAACAAAAAAAAGTGCCGGACAAGCGAATGATTTGCACCATTCATCTTATCCAGCACTATAATTATTATTATAGCACCCTCCGATGAGGATTTTTATGCCTGTCCCTATTTCAGGGCTGCAAATATGGGCTTTGTTTTCATAATTACCAAATTTTAACCGGTTTTTATTTTCTTATGAAGATGTAACTAGCTATATATCAACTATTATCAGACGAGGTTTGGTCTATAGGATCTCCGTTAGAAAAACGAAAGAAAGCTGCCAACCGATCCGGATTCAGCGTATAACGTGCGCATTCTTTTAATAAGGGTTCCGCATTCATTACGGCACAAGAATGAGAAACCACGGACATCATCGGCCAGTCCTTTAACGAATTTCCTACAACTAAAGTGTGTTCAGAAGCTAAACCCAAAGCCTTACATAACTGAAGCATCCCCTCTTTTTTACTCGCTTCAGGATGAATGACTGTTATCAGCGGAGCTTTATGAAAGACCTGGCAGGGATTTTCTTTCAACCGGGTAAGAATAGATTCTCTCTGTTCTTTATCACGTACCAATATACTATACTTGTAAACCACTCCTTCATAACTATGAATAGTAACTTTTGACGATTCTCCATATACCTCCGGATATACTTTCACCGGCAAACACTTAATCTGCCGCGAATAAGATAATAAACCTCCATCTGCAAACACTCCTCCCCTGAATAAATCAAAAAGAGCCTTTCCCAGCTTTTTCTTCGCCTGCTCCATCGACAGAGAAGTGGCAAGATATAAGGAAACGGACTGTGCCATATATCGCAAAGCGTTAGCATAACTTTCTGGAACTTTTCCCTGTGAATCAGTCAGTGTTCCATCCACATCGAAGAAAACAGTCGTAATAAGTGGCTTGTCCGGTATTCGCCAGAATGCCCCTTCTCCCATTATTCGATGTAAAGGGTGATTGTTCAGGTTACTAAATGCAATATAACAGTCACAAACCTTCCTCTTGCAAGATAACGGCACAACAGCTCCATCACCTTGATAAAAATTACCTATCTTCACCCGGCTTCGGGGACAAGCATACATATCCCCTTTCCAATCGATAAAACAATTATCCCTTCCTCCTGCGCAAACTTCCCATTGTACCGGAGCATTCTTCAAGTCATACTCAAAAAGATTATCCAGTTGACTGAAAAACTGAATATCTTCCTGACTTAATGGTGCCCTTAACCCTTGCATAGCATTAATGAATAAATAAATATCCGGCAAAAGAGCATTCCGTAAATCATTGAGTACGACCTTTGCAGAGGGATTTCCTACCGCTCCGACACATACCTGTATTCCCGCATGATGGAGTATATGAATCTGATGCGCAAATTTCTCTACCGAAGTCATCTCAGGATGAAAACTAGCCCAAAGCCTTATCTTACTTATCACAGTGGGAGCCACACGAATCTCATCAAGCCAGTGTTTAGCCGGAAAAGAAAGGTTAGTCTGACAGGAAATTCCGGTCACCTGTGGCAATGCCGCCAAATGCACCATTCCTTTCCGATAATAACGATGGATCAATACTTCACCGTAAGGAATAATAAATAACTGCAACGGCTCCCCTTTCCATTGTTCAATAGCTGCTATAAAACGATTCCATGCCTGTTCATCCTGTGTCGTATCTGCCAGATGCGACTTCTTGCCGAAAGGACAATAAGAACAGGTATAGTTGCAGCTATTCAATTTGCCGCGATAATATATATGCCTGAAGGAAAGTAAAGAGCTTTCGTTTTCCATTTCTATTTCGTTCAATAAGAATAAGTTTCCATCAGTTCTCTTATTTCAGGAGTAATGAACAACTGACCAATATAATCGGAGTATGCCATTCCGTCGGAAGTCAGACAAATACGACCGTTATCCGTATTTTCTATCCATTGCCGTTCAGCTAACTGTCGAAACAACATCACATTATCCGGTGATTCTCCAAAGCGACGCTTATATTCGGCCTTATCAAGCCCCATATAATACATCAGATTTTTAATGATGAAACGTTGTCGCCGTTCTTCCTGAGAAAGAATAAATCCATTACGAGCCACTGTAAAATCAGTAGTGCCCATATAATCATCTATCTCTCCGGCAATACAACGCTGGCAAACAGTATACCGGGTGGCATAATGCAAATTACCCAGGTAACTGCGTCCGCCGGAGCCACACGACAGCATCACTTCATCCCCACATGAGATTTCCGCATCAGTAGACGGATGATGAATAAAACGTCGCATCGACGTTTGTAGAAAACCTCTGTCTTTCAACAAATCACAAGCGGCACAATACATCTGAAAACAGACATCGTCGGATTCCCGCTCCGTGATAGCCGTTCCCGGTCGTACATATAGCGGATAGATAAAGAGTTCGTTAGGCTGAAACAGAAGAGCCTGTTCCAATGAATAAAGAAAGCTGGCCACAGTTTGTCCTCTGATTCCGTAAATCAAATCAATATTAAAAAACGGGAATTGTCTCTTCCGAATAGCCTCCAGCGCCTGATTAATCATGTCTCGCCGGGGACGTCTTTTCAAAGCTGTTAATTCTTCGTCAAGGAAACTCTGTACGCCAATACTCACACGAGCTACTCCTGCTTGCTTCAACAAGTCCAAACGGGTAGGATCGGCATATTCCGGCGATGTTTCTACGGAAGTAAAGGTATGTGAAGGATGCACTCCGAATAAGGCAGCCGTATCCAATAGGTATTCCAGTTGAGGAACAGTGAGGAGCAACGGTGTGCCTCCTCCAATGGCGAAACTATCAAATGCCAGTCCGGTAGTGAGTGGAGACAACTGTTGCGCCTGCTTGTGAAGAGTTTCCAAATAAGTTGCGATATAATCCGCACGATTTGTTTGCAGAGAAAACAGGTTGCAATATCCACATTTATGACTACAAAAAGGAATATGGAAATAAAGCGATGCTTTCTGTCCTTCCACCTGTTTCAGGTAAGGAACCAGCGAAACCGGGGACGGAAAAGAACGATAAGCAGTTTTATGTGGATAACTATACATATAGTCTACATATCGTGGTAGCGGTTGATTCATTTTTTCGTTAAAATAAAGTGTTTGTAAGGGACTGTATAAACCGTTTCGTGAGATATGCAATGATATTCATATCCATCCTCTCCATAGCAAGTGCCATGATCGGAAAGAGCAATCACCAGCGTATTTCCCCGCTTCTGAAAGGCCTGAAATAAACGGGGTAGCTGACTGTCGACATATTGCAGCGCGGCAGCGTGTGATTCCTTATCATCCTTCATTTTGCCTTCCACATAATGACAGTTCGGATAATGAATAGCAGAAAAATTGATATACATAAAAATCCGTTTGTCCTCCGGATAGTTTTCGAGTTTCTTCAATGCAAAATCAATTTGTTTTTCAGTACTATCGGGTGCCGTGCATCCAAAGGTCGGCAGCCAATAACTTTTAGTAAAGTAACCGGGAAACACACGCCCCAGTTCATTACGCTTGCTGAAGAAGTTCACCCCTCCTATACAAATCGTTTCATAGCCTACATTGGCAAGGCTTTGCACAAAAGTTGCTTCCGTAAACGGATAACTTCCCGCAGGCGGAATACGTCCCGTACCAGCTTGCACAGGGAAAAACAACCACTTACGGCTGCGTAGCGAATGAGGTTCCGCCGGAGAAGGCAGAAATCCTGCAAAGATGGCAAAATGAGACGGGTAAGTAAAATTTCCCGGCGCATGTCTTTTTTCCCATTCTCCTCCGTGACTGTTCAGTACCGGTGTTCTTCCTGCCTCTTCTTCCTCCTTGCTGACATCATAACGCAAGGTATCAAAGCAAAGCATCAATATATCATGAGTACCCACCACCTGATTCATATCCAGATCCGGATTTTGGGTCTGTTCGCCAGCCGGCAGTTCATCTATTTGCATGGTTATATCTCTTTTTTATGTTTTTTATCTGTTGAATATAAATAGAATTATGAGCAAACATATCCTGATACACATGATCTCCCTGTCCGTTGACTTCTATTATATAAGGAATATCTGTTCCTCTCTCTATCAGTACATCCACTCCGGCATATTGCAAATCCAAAGATTGAACCGCTTCCTGACACTGAAAATAGATTTGTTGCCGCACTACTTCCGGCAAAGACAATTCGTTCCACCAATGTGCCTTATTGTTCAGATGCAGATTGGTTATGCTTCCTTTACTGCATCTCACAACGATATAATCAATTTCAGATTCCCGGCACACTACACGAAGATCATAATTCTCTCCCTGCAACTGCTCTTTAGGAATCCATTCTTCTAAAATAGCTTCTGTTTGCATCACAGCTTCCGCCAACGGGATCATCTCTTTTTCCGTACTCAAACGGTTGATACGTTTAGTGTTATGAATGACTCCATCCACTTGTTGCAAGGTAGTATAGACTACCCATTTATTCCGGTTGGGTTGATAGCGAACAGCCATAATACCTCCCGCCCCCGAACCGTAACGGGGTTTCAAAAAGCATCCTCTACCGCAATCGGCAAGAAGCTCTCTCAACTCATCAAAAGAACGGGGAGAAGGTAACATCGGAGTCACTTTCAACCCTCTGTCCATCAACACTTGTTTAGTTTCCTTTTTATCAAGAGCACGTAATAAAGCATGGGGAGTATTCAAAAAGCACACGTCATCAGATAGCCTCATCTCGCCTAAACGTTGCAGTGTCTCCTTATATGCCTGATTCAACAGCGCATATTTCAGGAAATTCGTTTCATCGCTTACACAAGGTTCCAGTTTGATAACTGCCTGCCGTAGTTGCGGCAAGCAGTTAAAAAGTTCCCCGTAAGTCATAAAACGAACTTCCACCTGCAAGTGTTTGCCTGCTTCAATAAAGTATTCTATACGTTTGGACAGAGAGTTGCTGACAACGATTATCTGCATCTCCTATTCTGTAATCATCGGGTAATACCACAATTCACCATCATATTCATCTGCCTCTTCAGTTTCAGCAATATCTATTTTCATAGGGAGACTCTGCAACTGTTTCTTCATCTCCTTGCTCAAATAATTATAGCGCATATTGATAAACTTCAAATGAGCGATCTTATCCATATTATCCAGCAATAATTGGGCACCTTCATCTTTGAGAGTACCAGCCGAAACATCCATTGTTTCAAGTTGGGGAAGAATATCCGACTCCAGGAACATTTCTACAATCTTGTCCTGTTCTTCAGAGTTGACGATCCCCAGATAAGTCAGCTTCGGGAAACGTTCTTTGGAGAACAACGGACGGAATATCTCAATATCAGCTTCAAATCCATAATCTTCCACACCAACATATAGAATCAGTTTTTCCAGATTGGGGAAATCAGAACCAAGAATATCTTCTACCACTTCGGTAGGCAGGCCACCACTGATAATTTCGAGTGACCGCAACTCCGGCCGTGAAGTCTTTCCCAAACGCAGATTATTGGTTCCTTTGATTTTCAGATCTTTCAATTTAGGCATGGCATCGAGCAGCGGACTAATATCAGCTTGTTCAATCCATGAAATCTCCTGTTCTTCCTGCTCAATATCTCCCCAGAACAAGCCTTCTATTTGTGCGAACTTCTCCTTATTTTCAATCATTCCCTGTAATAAGGCAGAACAGTCGCCACCCTCATAATCCCAACAACCGATTGTTATTTGTTTATATTCAGAGAGATGTTTATCTTTCAATATCTTATCCAGAAGATTCACATTGTTTTCATACTCATCATAACTCAAAGTATATTTCTTGGCTTCCACTTTCATTTCACGTGCAGTTTCTTCAGCAGTTTCTACATACCCTTTTTTGGTCTTTTCCGCAATCAGTTTGCTGGCTGCTTTTTCAGCTTCTTCAGTCGTTGCGTAGTTTTTCACTTGTGTTTGTCCGTCGGTCCCCAACTTACCATAATTTACAGTAATATCTGTTCCGACTACCTCTATGCTCCAGAATTTCTGCGATTTAAAATCTTGAAAAACGAATACTCTCTTCATAATACAGTTTTTAATGGTTGATATTTGCACACTCAACACAGAACGCGCATGAACAATACCTGCAAAAATAACCATTTTATGTAATGTACAAAGAAATCTGTTTACTAAACTTTCAGAGTATTCAAAAATACAACCCAAGATATGCAACAAAGGCTGCCTTTTGGGGCAGCCTTTGTTATTCTATTTCTGTAATATATCAGTTTAATCTTCAATAGTACATATACTTACACGGTTCCAATCCGGTTCAGTAAACATATCGCCTACACCCTGACCTTCAGCAGTGATACGAGATGCACTGATTTTATACTTGTTGACCAAGATCGTTTTTACAGCTTCTGCACGTGCTGCGGCAATTCTGGCATTCACTTCAACACTACCTTCCGGAGAAGCGTATCCCTTAATAACCACTTTAGAATCAGCATATTTCTTCAGGTAAGAAGCTACACGTTCCACATTAGGAAGTTGTGAAGCGTCAACTGACGATTTACCTTGTCTGAAAGTAATGATAGATTCGGGTACACGGGCGGTTTTCACTACAGTCTCCACCGGAACCACTTTTGTGCGGCATGCTTCAAGTTCTTCCTGCAATCCGTTGATACGTTGGTTTGCATTGCTGATCTCACCATCTTTGTTGTTTACATCTGCACGAAGTGCATTGATTGAAGAGTTCAGTCCGTCAATTTCGGCTTGATTATATACTCTCACTTTGGCAAAATGATGTGTTCCGTTACTTGTCTTAAAGTGATATGTCAATCCGGCTGTCAACTCAAAACCTGCGTTATTAGCATTGAAACGGCTCTTTGTTTCAGGGTAAGTACCTTGCATATCATACACAATGGCAGGTTTGATTCCTAATGTCCATGCTTTACTTTCACCCAAGTTGAAATTGAAATTCAATCCCAAACGCGTAGACCAGGAGTTCTGATCGCCATCGCCATTCACATAATAATGTAACCAACCCATTCCGGCCACAGCTTCCACTTCAAACAAACGAGGTTCGCCCGTGTAACTTGCAAATAGATTCATCAAATTGACTTTACCCAATACGCTGACATCCGAAGCATCGAAAGCCGTTTTACTGGATGTGGTATTGATATATCCCATTCCTTGGAATCCCAAACCGAAGATAGGAGTTAATTGCTTTGAGACTCCCACTCCAAAAGTGGGACGCATACCTTTAAAGAAAGCACTGTGAGTAAGGGGAGTAACTCCACCGGCATTTACTCCGACAGACCAATTATCTGTAAGTTTGGTACCTTCTACAACTGATTGGGCATTTGCTACTGTAAAGCCACCCAATATAAAAGCTAATAAAATAATAGATTTTCTCATATTCATAAGTTTTAAATGTAATGTTTTATCTGCTAAATCATTAGAAATGTATTGTTTGTTCATGTCTAACTTTCTAGTTCATTTTTTAATTCGTTATTCACTTTAAACAACATATCATATCAAAAATTAGTTCGCAAGCCATGAGCCCTATTAACATCTATTATGCTTTCGAAAAATCTAAAATATGGAAACATCAATGCAAACGCCTCATTCCCTGAAGAGAAAGGGATCCCAACATCGCTAACCATTATGCATCTTGTTTCATTATTCTACACTTTCATTCATCCATCAGGCAGGAAATACATAAACCGGACTCTACTAAAATACGAAGAATAGAACATAAACGGAAAGTTATCAGGTTGTTAATGCCATATATCGTTCTGATAAAGAGCGAATATTTTTCTTCCTTTTCAATTGGAATCTTGATTTAATTTCTAACTTTGCCGCCAACATCGGTTTCCGGAATGGCATTATCACCAGACGGAATTAAAAGGGAATCCAGTGAAAATCCGGAACTATCCCCGTAGCTGTAAGTTTTATCTCTCTCATAAAAAAGAGAAATGTTATGGCATTCATTTGCCACTGATTCATGAAACGGATCGGGAAGGCGCCACAACAAAAACAAGTCAGAAGACCTGCCGATAAAATTTCCGTTATTCCAGGCTTTCGGGTGAAAGGCAATAGAACGAATCGTACAGGTCCATTTTATTACAAGTCTCCAGAAATTGTCGTGCATGAATAACTATGTAGGCACTAAATCTATTTTGTTAATTCTTAAAATATAGGTATGATTAGTTCGGAGATATTCATTATCAAAAGAGACGGAAAAAAAGAAGCTTTTTCCCTCGACAAAATCAAAAATGCCATATCCAAGGCATTTTTATCAGTAGGTAGTTTTGCTACGCAAGATGTGATAACCAATGTGTTAAGCCGTGTCAGTATCAGTGACGGAACAAACGTAGAGGAAATCCAAAACCAGGTGGAAGTCGCCTTGATGGCAGAACATTATTACAGCGTGGCCAAAGCGTATATGCTGTATCGTCAAAAACATTTGGAAGACCGTGAAGTCAGAGACAAACTTAAATTCCTCATGGATTATTGCGATGCTTCCAACCCTGCCAGCGGTAGCAAGTACGATGCCAACGCCAATGTGGAAAACAAGAATATCGCCACGCTGATAGGAGAACTGCCCAAATCCAATTTCATCCGCCTCAACCGCCGCCTGCTGACAGACCGTTTGAGGGATATGTATGGTAAAGAGGCTTCCGACCGTTATTTGGAACTCCTGAATCATCACTTCATCTACAAAAATGATGAAACCAATCTGGCAAACTACTGTGCCAGTATTACTATGTATCCCTGGCTGATAGCAGGAACAACAGCAGTAGGAGGCAATTCTACCGCCCCGACCAATCTGAAATCCTTCTGCGGAGGATTTATCAACATGGTATTTATCGTATCCAGTATGCTAAGCGGCGCATGTGCCACTCCTGAATTCCTGATGTACATGAACTATTTCATAGGTTTGGAATACGGACAGGACTATTATAAACACCCTGATAAACTGGCAGACTTGTCTCTGAAACAAAGATCGATCGATAAAATCATCACAGACTGTTTCGAGCAAATCGTATATTCCATCAACCAGCCTACGGGTGCCCGCAATTTCCAAGCAGTTTTCTGGAATGTGGCTTATTATGACAAGTATTATTTCAATAGCCTTTTCGAGCACTTTGTTTTCCCCGACGGAAGCAAACCCGACTGGGGTTCGCTTAGCTGGTTGCAGAAGCGTTTTATGAAATGGTTTAATGAGGAGCGTACACGCACCGTTCTGACATTCCCTGTAGAGACAATGGCACTCCTGACCAAAGACGGCGATGTACTGGATAAGGAATATGGCGACTTCACCGCTGAAATGTATGCCGAAGGACATTCATTCTTCACCTATATGAGTGACAATGCCGACTCTTTGAGTAGCTGCTGCCGTCTGCGTAATGAAATACAGGACAATGGCTTTAGCTATACATTGGGAGCCGGAGGAGTCTCTACCGGTTCGAAGAGCGTGTTGACCATCAATCTGAACCGTTGTATACAGCATGCTGTAAAATCAGGTATTCTCTACCCTTTCTTCCTGGAAGAAGTAGTAGACTTGGTTCACAAAGTACAGCTTGCCTATAATGAGAACCTGAAATTATTGCAGGCAAAGGGTATGTTACCTTTGTTTGATGCGGGTTATATCAATATGAGCCGCCAATATCTGACTATCGGCGTGAACGGACTGGTGGAAGCAGCCCAATTTATGGGAATCGACATCAACGACAATCCGAAATACGAGGCTTTTGTGCAGGAGATTCTCGGCATGATTGAGAAATACAATAAGAAATATCGTACCAAAGAAGTACTTTTCAACTGCGAAATAATTCCTGCCGAAAATGTGGGTGTGAAACACGCGAAATGGGACAAGGAAGCCGGATTCCAGACTTACCGCGAATGTTACAACAGCTATTTCTATATTGTAGAAGACAAATCGCTGAACATTGTCGATAAATTCCGCCTGCACGGGCATCGTTATATCGAGCATCTGACGGGTGGTTCGGCTTTGCACATGAATCTGGAAGAGCATCTTAGCAAAGAGCAATACCGGCAGTTGCTTCGTGTTGCCGCTACCGAAGGTTGCAACTACTTCACATTCAATATTCCGAATACAGTATGTAACAAATGCCATCATATCGACAAACGGTATTTGCATGAATGTCCCGAATGTCACAGCGAGAATGTGGATTATCTGACCCGCGTCATCGGATATATGAAGCGTATCAGCAATTTCTCCCAAGCACGGCAAAAGGAGGCCGATTTAAGATATTATGCTCCGGTACGCTGATTATGATATTGTTTTTCAGGAGATACCGGATGAGGTGACATTAGCCATCAACCTCTCCAACTGCCCCAACCATTGTAAAGGGTGCCACAGTGCATATCTGATGGAGGACGTAGGAGAACCGTTGACGGAAGAAAGTCTCTCTACCCTGCTCGGTAAATATGGAAAAGCGATCACCTGTGTCTGTTTCATGGGCGGTGATGCTTCACCCGCAGAAGTGGAACAACTAGCTGCTTTTTTACACAAGCAGACCATCACTCCGGTAAAAGTCGGATGGTACTCCGGGAAGAGCAAACTGCCGGAGCACTTTGATGTATCTCATTTCCAATATATAAAGTTGGGACCTTACATCGAGTCTCTGGGAGGATTAAAATCTGAAACGACCAATCAGCGGTTGTACCACATAGAAAATGGAATAATGGAGGATATAACTTATCGTTTTCTCCCCCATCATTCCAAAAAGATTTCTTAATAAGAGAAACGCTCAAACGGAGTATGTCATATTTACCGTTTGAGCGTTCTTTTTTCTAACTACTTCTTTTCATTCGTATTTATGATTTCAGTACCCGCTTCAATCTGTTTAATCCTTCTATCAACCGCTGTCGCGGACACGCAATATTGATACGGATAAACCCTTCACCAGTCTCTCCATACAGACTGCCTTCGTTCACCCAAAGTTTTTCTTTCTTCAACAAGTCTTTTACTATTTCTGCTGACGTTTGATTCAAGACCGAGCAATCCACCCAAACCAGATATGTACCTTCCAACATCATTACGGGAAATTCCGGAAGATATTCATCAAAATAACCTTTTAAATAGATGTAATTCGCAAACAAATAGATTTTAAGTTCTTCCAGCCATTCTTCGCCCTCATTGTAAGCAGCCATCAACGCCTCCACTCCGAAAGGATTCACATCACATACCTCATTTATATTAATCGCTTTATCTATTCTCACCCGTACATTTGCATCTGCAGAAATAATATTGGCTATCTGAAGCCCTGCCAGATTAAAAGCCTTGCTAGGCGAAACAAAGGTTACCGAATTCATAAGAAACTCTTCTGATATAGAAGCGAAAGGAGTATATTCATGCCCCAGAAAAACCAATTCACAATGAATTTCATCAGCAACCACAAACACATTATTCCGAATACAAATCTCACCTATCCGCCTTAACTCTTGTTTGCTCCACACTCTTCCGGCAGGATTGTGCGGATTACATAACAACAGAAGTTTGACCTTCGGGTCTGAAGCTTTCCGCTCCAAATCATCAAAGTCAATCTGATAGCCCCTGTTTCTATATACCAAAGGATTGGCAATCATCTCGCATCCGTTATTACGGATAGAGGAGAAAAAACAGTTATATACAGGTGTCTGCACCATTACTTTATCTCCGGGCAGTGTCAACGCTTTAATAACAGCAGATATTGCCGGCACAACACCGGTGGTGTAAATAATCCACTCTTTTTCTATCCGCCAGGCATGTCGTCGAACAAACCAATTTACAACTGCCTCGTAGTATACATCAGGTACACGTACATAACCGAAAATCCCATGTTCCACCCGTTTCTTCAGTGCCTCCACGACAGGGGGAGCCGTACGGAAATCCATATCAGCTACCCACATCGGCAATACATCCGCATCTTCAGCCGAATCCCATTTATAAGAATTCGTTCCTCTGCGTGGAATAATTTCATCGAAATTATACTTCATATTTCAATTAAAACAGGTTAGATCGTCCCAAAGTTTCAATTCGCAATTTGCTGGTGATTTAATATTTTCGTCCAAAATGATTGCTCCGAAACTTTCGGCAACAATACTTCCCGTACGAGGATTTTTTACGCTATGAACGGGACTTTTAATCGTTGCCTTCACACTACTGTATTCAAAAGCAAGGTCAGCATCTTCTGCCATCGTACAATTTTCCATCACCAAATCATGTGCGTAGCAAAGCGGTTGAGTCCCCGAAATCCTGCAATTTACCAAACGTAAGTTTTTAGAATGCCATCCCAGATATTCTCCGTTCAACTCGGAATCATAGACTGTTACATTTTCCGTATTCCAGAAAGCATCTTTGGAGTTGATAACTGCATTATGGATTTCTACATTCTTGCAATATTGGAACGAATAGTTCCCGTTTTGGGCATAGTTTTGTATCTTAATATTCTCACTGTGTATAAAAAGGTAATCCGCTTTATCAATCTGTACGTTCTTCAGCTCTATATTATGACAATACCAAAACGTTTCCAAAGCATTAGGCAACTGCACGTTTTCGAGTTTTATTCCGTCCATTTCACGGAACATCTTCGGTGCTTCTACCAAGGTATCTGCCATTTGCAGACTTTGAGAGTACCATAGAGCAGCACGGGCTCCCTCTGTAAAGAGACAGTTTTTCACAATGAATCCGTTGGTATGCCAAAAAGGATATTTTCCTTCAAAGCGACAGTTGATTGCTATAATATTACTACATTCTTTCAATGCAGATTCACCGGCGTGAATTGTTACATCTTCCAGTTGAAGGTCGTGGGTCGCGAACAGAGGACGTTCGCCTCCATATTCTTTATTTCTTATTTGTTCCATTAGTTTATTCTTTAATCTGTTATTTCAAAAGTTACATTTACGCCTCCTGAACCAAGGGTGGAGGCCAGTCCTGAAGGATTTGTTATACGTCCTAAACGGGTATAAGTATATGAAGTGGAAAAGGTTTCATAAAATAGGACCACACAAGTGGAACCGTAAAGCATCAAGTCACCTGTCCGAATAGTCCCGGGATTGGACGACGCTGTCGGCAAACCATTCGACAGATAATAATATTTTTCATTACCATGCAGTTCGGACATATCCACTGTCATAGGGAGTAGTCTCTTAAATGCTTTCGCTGTCTCATTATTTTCCAATGTGGCATTGAATGAAACAGGTCCGATTGTTATTTTAAGATTATTGCTCACTGGGGTATCATCGTTATTGTCGTCATTATCATCGGGATTATTGCCATTATTGTTACTGCCATTATCACCGGAACCCGAACCATTACCCGGAGTCACTTGTTGACCTGTTCCCTGTATAGGTTCATCTTCGCTACATGATGCGGAACCGACCGATAATGTCAGCATAGTAAGAATTGCTATTATATAGTATCTCATATTTATAGTATTAAAACTTATTTCTTTAGATATTCCTTAAAGAAAGATTCCAGTTTATTAAATGGAATAAGGCTCACACGATCGTAAAGATCTACGTGTCCGGCACCGGGTACTATATACAGTTCTTTAGGTTCGGCGGCCAATCGGTAAGCGTCTTCACTAAATTCACGTGAGTGGGCATTTTCACCGGTGATGAAAAGCATAGGGCGAGGTGAAATAGTCTCAATATCTTCGAAAGGATAGAAATTCATAAATTTCACATTACTTGAAAGTGTAGGATGAGTGGTGGTCATAGGAGTTGCTCCGTCGGGGGTAAATTCTCCTCTTTGTGTACGGTAGAACTCATAGAACTCCCGTTCAATCGGACTGGACTTTTCTGTCAGTTGATGTACAGTACCACCTGTATATTTAGTTTCTCCACCTAAAAATTCAGCATAACGCTGTTCTGCCGCTTCAGCCATTATTTGCTTTCTCTGTTCCAATGTCAATGAGTGTTTTAACCCATTACGGCTAGCCGTACCCATATTGTACATACTGATTGTCGCAATGGCTTTAAGGCGAGGGTCTATTTTCGCTGCACTGATAGCAAAACTTCCACTGCCGCAAATACCGATTACTCCAATTAGATTCCGGTCAACAAACGGACGGGTACCTAAAAAATCAACTGCGGCACTAAAGTCTTCCGCATAAACTTCCGGCAGAACAGCATTGCGCGGCTCGCCTTCACTCCCACCCCAAAAAGACAGGTCTATGGAGAGTGTTACAAAACCCCGTTCGGCCATTTTCGTTGCGTAAAGATTCGCGCTCTGTTCCTTGACAGCTCCCATTGGATGTCCGACAATGATTGCAGGGTATTTGTCCCCTTCTTTCATATTCTTAGGCAGAAACAAATTTCCGGCTACCTTCATTTTATACTGGTTGGAAAAAGAAACTTTCTCCACACTTACCAAATCACTTTTATAAAAGTTATCTGCATCTGTCTGTGCAGAAGAAAAACTAGTTCCAAGCATCATCATAAATACAGTTGTTAATAATAAAATCCGTTTCATATCTCTTATTTTTAATTATTAAAGAATTGATTGTCTACTTTCTACATTACAAAAATACGATGAAAGAAAGAGACCGTTTGTAGATGAATTACTGACATAATAACCCCAATTACGGATTATATTTTTTTATTATTCTGTTACAATATTGATATTAACCTGCTTCCGGATATGCACTACGCGAACCCGCAGATAAACGAATACAATACTCGCAATCAGGAAAAGCAACGAGCCGAAAACAGAATATCGTGTGCCCATTTCCGTAATAAAAGTTCCGCATATACCTGTACCAATCGTTGTTCCTAAATTGGCTGAAGTCAGAAACATTCCATTGGCAAAGTCTGGAGCTTCGGGAGCGGCATCTGTTATCATATATTGCATATTATTACTTGCTATACCCGCCAATACGCCTAAAATAAGGATGACAATTACCATAGCTCCAATCCATTCTCCAACAATGAACAGACAGATATATGAAACCAATAACGCAAAAGGCATGAGGATAATTGAACGCCTGGCGTTTATTGATAGCAGTTTTCCCGCCATCACATTACCCACAATATTTGCCAAACCATATACGAGCAACACTGCACTTATCACATTATATGAGACCTCCGTTACTTTTTTCAGGTAATCCGACATATAGCTAAAGAATCCGAACATAGCTCCATTAATCAAGGTAACAGCAATAATTGAATACCACATCGTTGTTTTCTTCAATACGCTAAGCTGTGCACCATAAGATACTTTTTCTTTTACAGGCATGGAAGGGATAAACAGAATCGTAGCAACAAAGACTAATGCGTTTACAACAGTGAAAAACAACATCGCCATGGAGAACGAAACTTCGCTGGCAATAAAACTGGTCACCGGAACGCCCAGCACCATGCCGGCGGACACACCGACAAAGACTTTAGAAACAGCCTTGGGAGCCTGTTCCTTGCTGACAGACGCCGCGGCTACCGTAAAAGCCATAGAGACATATACCGGATGCAGGAAAGCGGGAAGTATCCGTGCAATCAACAATACTGTGAAATTAGAGGTGAACATGGATATTACATTACTTATTGTAAACAATCCCAATGCCAGCAACATTACTTTCTTCCGGTTAATCCCCGAAAATAATAAAGGTGTCGCAGGGGCTGACGCAGCCACCACCAATGCGAAAACACTTACCGTCCAGCCGGCTTGAGGTACGGAAACATTAAAAGTTGTGGCTATCAAGGGCAGGATCCCCACTACTCCCATTTCGGTGTTTATAATTCCAAATACACCGACCGTAAGGATAAAGACGAGCAAACCGCCCGAATTGAGTTTTAATTTATTTTTTTGTTCCATAGTTACTATATGCTATTTATAATTCCAATCCCATTTTATAGGCGTTTTCAAGATGTACTTTATCAATCTGCCGTGCCAGTTTCTCGCATCCGGTACAACCGCCGGCACAATATAATCCCACTTCATTCCAACCTAACGCCTGATTGAGAAGACGAAAATATCGTATGGGCTGTTCGAAGGTCGTATCATTATCATCACCGGCTGTCATCAGCAATACCGAATCTTTTTGAGGATATTTATCATCGACAGAAATGGCATAAAGTCTATCAATGAACGATTTCAGCTTTGCCGTGATTGTCCAAAAGTAAAGAGGAGAAGCCATAACCACTGTATCACATTCCGCAAACAAAGGATATATATCCTGCATGTCGTCGCGAACAGTACACTGATGTGCAAGACGCTGACAAACTCCACATCCCCGGCACCCTTCTATCCGCATACTACCCAGATAAACCTTCGTCACAGAATGTCCGCGCTCTACCAATCCTTTAATGTATGCATCGGTCAGTCGGTCTGTATTGCCGCGTTTTGTGCCTGCACTCATTATTACAAGTATCTTTTTCATATTTCCCTGATGTGTTTTATCGATTAGCGAAGGAAGTGAAGTGTCTGTCGTTTCTTTACTATTCAAACACCGATAAATAGTCGTACCACCTAATAGTACGCCTCCGGTTGTTAGTAACACGCTTTTCAAAAAATGCTTTCTATCCATATTCTCTCATTTATTAATTTCCTCTGATTCATCAAGTTTTATTTAACATGGCAAAGGTCGGAAGAATATAAAGAAGCCGTTGTAGACGGATTACGGGTATGATAACCCCAATTACAGATTAGTCATTTCCCTACTATGAAAACAGAACATTTATCTGTATCTTTGTTACCGATTCCAAATACCAAAAGCCATGGATAAAGTTATAAAACTAGAGAATGTAAATCAGTATAACGAACTGTACGGACTGGAAACATTGCATCCTTTGGTTAGTGTCATCGACTTGACCAAAGCAACGAAAACAGTTAACCATATCCAGATGAACTATGGTCTTTATGCTCTTTTCCTAAAAGAGAGCAAGAGCTGTGACATTAAATACGGTCGTCAGTATTATGATTACCAAGAAGGAACCATTGTCTGTTTTGCCCCAGGTCAGACAGCCGGTGTAAGTACCATTGAAGATGAAATCAATCCGGCTGTTTATGGTATTATTTTCCATCCGGACCTGATTCGCGGCACCTCACTTGGAAAAGATATTAAGAAATATACTTTCTTCTCTTATGCAGTAAACGAGGCTTTACATCTTTCAGATCAGGAAAAGGAAATAGTCATGGATTGCCTGAAGAAAATCAGTATCGAACTTGAGCATGGTATCGATAAACATAGCAAAGCATTAATCGCCATGAATATCGAACTGTTACTGAACTACTGTATGCGTTTTTATGAACGGCAGTTTATCACCCGGAACAGTGCCAATAAAGATGCTCTTACAAAGTTTGAACAACTTCTGGATGAATATTTCCAAGATCAACTTCCCATACAAAACGGGTTACCTTCCGTGAAGTACTTTGCTGATAAAGTCTATCTCTCCCCCAACTACTTTGGTGATATGGTAAAAAAAGAAACAGGAAAAACTCCACAGGAACATATTCAGACCAAAGTAATCGAACTAGCCAAAGAACGTATTGTCGATACGAAAGAAACCGTCAGCCAGATAGCTTATTCGTTAGGATTCCAATACCCGCAACATCTCTGCAGATTATTCAAAAGACGCGTCGGATGCACGCCTAATGAATACAGAAATCAGGCTTTAGCATAAAAATATAGTCCCTCAAATAAGGGAACTGTAATATAGGTAAAACAATCCGTAATTCATATACAAACAGATTTCAAATCCTGCTGTATCTTTGCAGTGTCATAAAGAAATAAGTAAAAACATTATTTAGAAAAACTGTTTGATATGTATTTAGAAAATATTTATTCTCCTGCAGATGTTAAGAAACTGTCGGAAAAAGAGCTAAACGAATTAGGTGGAGAAATCCGTGCAGCGCTCCTGCAAAAATTAAGTGAGCATGGCGGGCATTTCGGACCTAATTTCGGAATGGTGGAAGCAACGATTGCTTTACATTATGTATTCAATTCGCCCAAAGACAAAATTGTATTTGACGTATCGCACCAGAGTTATGTACACAAGATGCTGACCGGTCGTAAAGATGCGTTCCTTCATCCGGAAAAATACGACAACGTATCAGGTTATACCGAACCGCAAGAAAGTGAACATGACTTCTTCATCATTGGACATACTTCCACTTCTGTCAGTCTGGCCAGCGGATTGGCAAAGGGACGCGACCTCACAGGCGGCAATGAAAATATCATAGCTGTCATAGGCGACGGCTCCTTAAGCGGAGGGGAAGCTTTCGAAGGACTGGATTATGCAGCAGAGCTTGGCACCAACATGATTATTATCGTCAATGATAACCAAATGTCTATCGCTGAAAATCATGGAGGTCTATACAGGAATCTGAAAGAATTGCGTGACAGTAACGGTCAGTGCGAATGTAACTTCTTCAAGGCGATGGGACTGGACTATATATATGTAAATGACGGTAACGATGTACAGGCGTTGATTGAAGCATTCTCCAAAGTGAAAGATATTCAGCATCCGATAGTAGTACACATCAACACTTTGAAAGGTAAAGGTTATGCATGTGCCGAACAAGATAAAGAGACTTATCACTGGCGCACTCCATTCAATCCGGAAACCGGAGAAGCAAAAGTCAGTTATGAGGAAGAAGATTACAGCGAAGTAACTGCTCAATGTCTGCTGAAAAAGATGAAAGAAGATTCTCGTGTGGTGACAATCACTTCGGGTACTCCTGCCGTTCTCGGATTCACTCCGGACCGCCGCAAGGAAGCTGGCAAACAGTTTGTAGATGTCGGCATTGCAGAAGAACACGCAGTAGCTCTTGCTTCGGGCATCGCAGCCAATGGCGGAAAACCTGTTTACGGAGTGTATAGTACATTTATCCAACGTTCATACGATCAACTTTCGCAAGACCTCTGTATCAATAATAACCCGGCTGTTTTGTTGGTATTCTGGGGAACACTGTCCGGAATGAATGATGTAACTCACCTCTGCTTCTTCGATATTCCGCTCATCAGCAATATTCCTAATATGGTTTATCTGGCACCGACTTGCAAAGAGGAATATCTTGCTATGCTAGAATGGAGTATCCGCCAAAATGAATACCCGGTTGCTATCCGTGTACCGGCAACAGATGTAATTACTTGTGGGGAACCGGTGGAGACTGATTATAGTGTTCTCAATCGCTATAACGTGACGCATCGTGGAGCGAAAGTAGCCATTCTTGCTTTAGGTTCGTTCTATGGATTGGGACAGTCGGTTGCATCACTTCTGAAAGAAAAAGCCAATATTGACGCAACACTCATTAATCCGCGTTACATCACCGGTGTAGACAACGAACTGATGGATGAACTGAAAGCAGATCACGAATTAGTGATTACGTTGGAAGACGGTGTATTGGATGGCGGTTTCGGTGAAAAGATTGCCCGTTATTATGGTGCTACAAACATGAAAGTTCTGAACTTTGGAGCTAAAAAAGAATTTGTTGACCGATATGATATACAGGAGTTTCTCCGTGCCAATCATCTGACGGATGAACAGATTGTAGAAGATATCACAGCAGTGATCGGTTAAAATCAGACCCATTCACTATATATTCAGGTAGGTTGATGTATACGGTCTTTAAGGACAGTTGAGTTGCATCAACCTACTTCCATTTTTATTCAAATCAGCCAACTTATTATTTAGATTCATTATATTCACTATTCAGTTCAGTAATTCCCCATTCAGTTCAGCAATCCTTTCCGTTCAAATCAATAATCCTTTCCGATAATTCAACGGAGTCTGTCCCGCATTTCTTTTAAAGAACTTACAAAAACCGGCTGCATCACTAAACCCCAGTTTAGCAGCAATCTCGCCAACCGTAAATTTGGTAGAACTCAATAAAGTACGCGCTTCCATTACTAACAATTCATTAATAAGGCTATTGATAGTCTTACCTGTTCCAAGACGTACAATGCGTGCCAGGTACTGTTCACTAATAGCCAGTTTATCCGCATAAAAGCTCACGAAATGTTCTTCCCTGAAATTACGGGTAACGAGTGCATGAAATTCTTGCAGAACGTGATCTTTACGACTGATCTCTTTTTTGATAACGGTCTTTCGGGAAAGAAAATCTGCTATATCCAAAAACAGAGAATTGCACGCTGCCTGTATACGCCGGAAAAGGAAATGATGTTCAATATTCATCAGATGCATCAATACTTCCAGCTCCTTATGGATGATTTGAGCTTCATACTCTGTCAACTGAATCGTATATTGCTTATTCCGCCTCATGGTTGCCAACAGGATTGCCGTGATTTGTGTCAGATATGAATCGTCCGTCCGCATAGATTCGGAAAGGGCGAGAGTGATAAATTTAATATCCCGGCTTGAATAAAGATGTTCCGTGAGATAATTTGCTCCGTGAATAAGTAACATATTCGGTTCTATCGCAATAAACTCTCCATTCAGTAGAATTTCCGAACGGCCTTCAAGAACGAATATCATATAAAGCTCCCGATTGAAATAACATTCATTTGCCGGATAACTTCTATCTTTATATTCACTCCGGAAACAGACTACCTCCTCTTTATAATGAGGAAGTTCAGGATGCTCCTTCAATAGTTGCGTATTATCAAATATACGAGATTTTACCATTTACACCTTTATTTTATGACGTAAAAATACGATTTGTTTCGGATATGACAAAAACTGTATGGAATTAGATAATCTATTTCAGAGTAAAAAACAAGACCTTTGCATATCCTTTTCAATACATGAAAAAGGAATCAATAGAAAGAGGTTAAAAAGACATGGAAATGAAAGAGATTTTTAAGAGGTATTTAGTGTTTGTTATCGGACTCTATTTTTTAGCGGCAGGTATCGTGTTGATTATACGCTCGGCATTGGGAACTACTCCCATATCGAGCATCAATTATGTATTAAGCCTGAATAGTCCTTTATCGTTGGGTACTTGCACATTTATCATCAACATGGTGCTTATCCTGGGACAGTTCTGGTTAATCCGAAAGAATAGAACCCGACAGGATATTATTGAAATTCTTCTTCAACTACCGTTCTCTTTTATCTTTTCGGCATTCATTGATTTCAATATGATGCTGACAAGCGAACTGCATCCCGCTAATTATGGTATGTCGATTGCTTTATTACTTACAGGATGCATGGTGCAGTCTATCGGAGTAGTGCTTGAACTGAAACCAAAAGTAGCCATGATGAGCGCAGAAGCATTTGTGAAATATGCATCCCGCCATTATAACAAGGAATTTGGAAAGTTCAAAGTTTATTTTGATATTACTTTGGTTACATTAGCCGTGATTCTCTCGCTGCTGCTGACTCAAGGTATTCAGGGAGTACGAGAAGGATCACTCATTGCCGCTTGTATAACGGGGTATATCGTCAGCTTCCTGAATCAGAAGATAATGACTAGAAAAACCCTCCATAGATTACTGCCGGTCTGGAAGTAAGCCCTATATCTATTTAAAATAAACGCCTTATAAAAGGAGTCATATAAAAAGGTCAATATAAGAAAATCACTATAAAAGAAAGTCGCTTCTCTGTTAGAATCTGATTGATTCTTTCAAAGAAGCGACTCTTTATTTTAGATATAATTATACTCGTATTTACTTCTTCTGACTATCTATCTCTTTCAGAAGTTCATCCACAGCCACCTTTAGTTGGGTATCCTCTCCTTTGACTACTGTTTCCGGATTATTGGCAACCTTTACATCCGGTTCCAATTGGGTATTTTCCAAATAACTGCCGTCAGGCAAACGATAACCGACGATAGGAATACCAAAGACCAGTGAAGGATCTTGTAAAGTTTCCCAAGACACACTTGTCATAGTACCCGGAACAGGCATACCGACAAGTTTGCCAATCTTTTGATGTTTATATACCCACGGAGTTCCGTGTGCATTCGAGTAGTTGGCCTCACATTGCAGCATAATGGAAGGTTTGTTCCAACGACGACTCGGCATATCACAGGCTTCACGTCCGCGTACCACCTGTGTGAAGTATTTCTGACCGCTGAACAGTATTTCAATATCTTCATGCAGACGGCCACCACCGTTGAAACGGGTATCAATCACAATGCCTTCGCAGTTGTTATATTTTCCCAGAATGTCCGAGTATACAGTACGGAAGCTGTCATCTCCCATCGACTGAATATGAACATATCCCAAACGTCCTTTCGACCATTTTTCAACATCTGCCGCACGTTGTTTTACCCAACGTTTGTATAACAATCCATTCAGTTGCCCGTTGGTGACCGGCATCACCACTTCTTCCCAACGCTCTTTATTTTGTGGATTGTAGATTGAAATCAATGTTTTCTTCCCTGCTTTATTATTCAGCAAGCAGGTTATGTCATTATCGAGAGTTATCTCTTCTCCATTAATCTTTTCAATGATGCAACCAGCCTTTACTTTGGTACGTGAATGATCGAACGGACCTTTTTCTATTATTTCAGCAATCTGCATTCCTTTTCCCTGATAATTCCAGTCGAACAAGAGTCCGAGATTAGAAGTGACATCTCCTTTTCCTTTGGGAGAATAACGTCCTCCGGTATGTGAAACATTCAGCTCACCCAACCACTCACTCAATAATTCTGCAAAGTCATAATTGTTATCAATATGAGGCAAGAACTTACGATAAGCATTAGTCATAGCATCCCAGTCAACCCCGTGCATATTGACATTGTAGAAGCGTTTTTGATGCTGTTTGTACACATGGTCAAACATCGTTTCACGTTCGGCAGCCAAATCCATTTTCATTTCAGCCTGATAGCTGATGGACTTCAACGCATCCGACTTGGCATCCATCTTTTGCATAATCCGGCTTCCCAACAAAAAGATATCTCCTTTTTTGTCCAACATCAACGATGCCCAACCGGTATTGAGTTTGTGCAGACGCTTCGTATCTTTTTCACGGAGATTCATTTTCCAAAGGTCATATCCACCTTCGAACGCGGAGAAATAGTAAAGATCTTCCCCGTCTTTTGAAAGTATGGCACTACCCAAGTCGGAAGAATTGGGAGTCAAACGTACGATACGGTCTTCAATGCCGTTCAGCTCGACAAGTATCTCTTTTTGATCTGCCTTATCATCAGCAGACTCATCCTGATTACTGTCTTTGCTGCTATCTACTTTGCTCTTTTCCTTGTCGGCCTTGCTTTTATCAGTCTTTCCCTTGTTAGCATTTCCTTTATCTGCTTTTTCCGCCTTAGACTTCTTTCCGTCTTTCGTCTTCTCATCGTCTTTCTCCTTTGCCTTCTTCTGTTCCTTTTCAAATTCCTTGAGTAATTCGAAATCTTCCTTACTCAAACGGTAACGATCATAAGCATCCTGATTGAGAAACACCAACATCACATCTTGCTGCGATCCCCAGGAAGCGTGCGCACGCATACCATAGCGCTCGGTTTGGAAAAGAATAGCATTCCCATCGAGTACCCAACGCGGAGCACCACTGATATATCCACTATTTGTCAGATTAGTAATTGCACCTCCCTGTGCGCTGACAATGCCTACATCCGAATAAGGATCGTGGCGGTTGCCTATAAATTCAAGAGTGAACCATTTACCGTCAGGCGACCATTCGTAATCGAATCCACCTCCGGTGTTATACCATGTAGAACCATCCGTTACCTGACGTACCTTTTTTGTTTTCAAATTGAGTACCATCAAACGATTACGGTCTTCGATAAAAGCCAATTCTTTACCGTCCGGTGAATATTGCGGATAAGTACGTTCTACCGTTTTAGACGGTAATAATACTTCCTCTTCAATAAGAGTGGCATTAGGGAAATTCGGGTCTTCCTTACGACTTATTTTGGCGGTATAAAGTTGCCAGTTACCGGTTCGCTCGCTGGCATAAACCAGTGTCCGGTTGTCCGGAGCAAAAGAAACGGCAGCTTCTTTTGCCGGAGTATTTGTGATTTGCTTGGTGGTAGCATAATCAGTTGAAGTCACAAACACATCACCACGTACAATAAAAGCAATTTGTTTACCGTCCGGAGATACAGAAGCGGAAGTTGCTCCCTGCGAGAATTTAAGTGTAGCAAGCTGCTGTTCATCATCACGAACAAGTTCTACTTTTACTTTTTCCGGACGTGCACCAGACTTCTGTGTGTATAACTCACCATCATAGGTATAACATAAGGTACCTTTATCGCTGACAGACAAAAAACGTACCGGGTGAGTTTTGAAAGTAGTCACAGCTTTCACTTCCTGTGGGGTATTCAAAGGGAAAGTATACACATTGAAGGAACCTCCATCACGCTCACTTAAAAAATAGACAGCATTAGCATCAGGTGCATACACAGGATTACGGTCCTCTCCTCCCCGGTTTGTCAGGTTCGTATGTTTTCCCGTTTGGGTATTATATAACCAGATATCTCTTGTAATGGAAGAAGTATGATGCTTTCTCCATTCATCTTCAAACCCTTTACGATCCTGATAAAGAAAGTTCTTCCCTGTTTTATCAAAACAGACCAGTTCGGCAGGAGTGCCCAGCACTTGCTCGGTACGTCCGCCGGCAACAGGAACTTTATATAATTCCGTCATCGCTCCTGTAGGAAACAGGGCACTGCTTGCCGGATCCTGTATAGAGGCAGAGAAAAAGACATACTTTCCATCCGGAGTAAAAGCCGACGGTATTTCTGATGCAGAATGATAGGTCAGTCGCCGGGCGGCACCTCCGTCAGCAGGCATAATGAATAAGTCAAAATTTCCATTCCGGTCACTGGCAAACGCAATTTGCTTGCCATCGGGCGACCAAACCGGATTGGCTTCATAAGAGGTTTGTGTGGTGAGTTGAACAGCTGTTCCTCCTTGTGCAGGGACTTTATAAATGTCACCCTTGTAACAAAAAACAATTTCTGATCCATCCGGTGATATACGTGCATCACGCATCCACAAAGGAGTAATTGCATAGCTGGATAATGCTGATAGTACCAGCGCTAAAGAAGTTATTAGTTTCCTCATATCAAATTATTATAAATTTATTCCGATAAATCGGTTTGAATTAGTTTTCCCGTGTAATTATAAAATGTGCTGTCACCAAAGTCCTTGTAAAAGAAGGCATATTTATCCACTCCCGTACAATGACAAACGCCAATCTGTCGGGGAAGATATTCCTGTAAATAATCTGCAATGACCTGATATTTTTGTTTTTCCGCATTATGGATATGAAAACCTCCCAGAAGTAACTTACAAGGAGATTCGGGAAAGGCAGCCTGAACCGTACGCAAAATATTGGTTATTCCCCGATGAGAACAGGCACTTAATACGGAAAATCCTTCTGGTTCCACCAATACCACCGCCAATTCATCCTGAAAAGTATCCGGTATTTTGCATCCATCTTCTTGCTGAACCCAAAAACGTTCAAAATGGGTATCTGCCTGATTTATAATATCAATAGAGGGAAAAAGGAAAACTCCGGGAAGCAGTTCGGTCTGCTTTGTAATAAAGCGGAAACGGGAACGATCGAGGTTTTGTGTATGCATCATCCCGTTCTCACGTTCATCCTTGAATTTAGGAGAAAAAATCTCACGCTTACAGACAACGGTTGCCTGCGTATTCAATTCCAAAAAATAACGTAGTCCGCCCGTATGATCGCTATGACCATGAGATAATATCAAATAATCGACTTTTTGCAAGTCAATATGCAACAAGCGGGCGTTACGGATAAACAAGTCGGATGCTCCCGTATCGAAAAGTAACCGATGTCCCGATGTCTCAATATAAAGAGAAAGACCATGCTCTGCCTGCAATTTACGTCCATAGACACAATTCTCCACAAGAGTCGTTATTTTATAGCCCATGACACTTAGTTAGTTATCAAACGAATTAGACAAAATAAAAAGTTCTGCCACAAAATTATAATAATTCTGTGGCAGAACAAGCAATCCAGTCAATTAAGTAATCGTAAAAAGGGGAAAAAGGTGAGGGTAGTGAGGGAGGAATTGCAACCTTTTATTTTTATATTTTATTTTTTCCTATCTATATTTTCTCTAAAAAAAAACACGAATGTTAGAAATCCTCCCTCACTACCCTCACCTTTTCCCCTCTTCTTGTAAAAAAAAGACGGCGGAAAATCTGGAAAACATAACCGTCTTTTCCAGATTTCCCGTCAGGTTTTAAAAGTTAAGTTCGAAACTATATCTCAAATATTCGAACAATCCATTTTATCATATTCTTTATGAATATCTTTAATATGGAAAACAAACAGTTACACCATCTTTCCCATATTATATGCTTCCTGCATGTAGGGAGTATCTTTAATCTCTCCTACTTTCCATGCACCGATTCCATAGACCGTCCCTTTTTCCTGTGGTCCTTCCAAGCAATCGAGGAAGCCACGGAAGCCGTCGATAGTACGCTCCATCATTGCTTTATCGTTTTCTGCTGCCGCAATAATGAAATAAAATTCCTTATTGGTTATTTCCGTATAACGTGCGCAACAACGGTCAATCATTATCTTCATCTGCCCGCACATGGTGTAAAAATAGACCGGGGTTGCCATTACAATCACATCGGCAGCAATCATCTTCTCCACGATTTCCACTGCATCATCCTTCTGCGGACAAGGTTTACCGTACATACTGCAAACACTGCATCCCGTACAAGGATGAACCGTTTTGTCTTTCAGAAAAATCTTCTCTACTTCATTGCCCGCCTCAATAGCACCTTTCATAAATTCATCACAAAGCAAATCCGAATTACCACCTTTACGTGGACTGGACGAAATTATCAAAACTTTTTTAGCCATAACTTTCTTTTATTACTTTTTATTTTCAGAATTAATCAGTCTTTTCACTCTGCAAAAATAGACAATTTATAACATAGCGAATGTATATAAATTACAGAGAAATATACCCAGATTACAGATTCAAACATAACAAAAGATTTTTTCTACCAATATTTAATTTATATCTTTGTCCACAATACGAACAACATGATACAATGAAAAAAATACAACTGACCGACACACATAAAGAAAAGCTGTTTCAAATCCCCCTTTTCCGGAATTTGCCCTTAAACATTAAAGAATCCCTATTGGAGAAACTAGATTTCGTAGTCTATATAGCAAACAAGAAAGAGATAGTTGTTACGCAGGGAACGCCTTGCAACAAACTGTATGTGTTGTTGGAAGGGAAATTGCGCACGGATATTATCGACGGACTGGGAAATGAAGTGATGATTGAATATATCATTGCGCCACGCACTTTTGCCACTCCACATCTTTTTAGCTCGGACAACACATTGCCGGCTACTTTCACTGCCCTTGAGGACAGTGTGATACTTATGGCAACAAAGGATTCTACCTTTAAAGTTATCAGCCAGGACCCGCAAGTATTGCACAATTTTCTCTGCATTGCAGGCAATTGCAATATCTGTACCGTATCACGTCTGAAACCACTCTCCCGCAAGACTGTCCGGGAAAGATTTATCGTTTATCTGTTCGAGCACAAGAAGAAAGATTCCCTGATAGTGGAGATTACACATACGCAATCCCAACTTGCCGAATACCTGAATGTATCACGTCCCGCCTTATCGAAAGAAATTAATAAGATTATCAAGGAAGGGCTTATCACTATGGAAGGGAAACGGGTGGAAATTTTGAATAAGGCCGCTTTAGAGAAATTCATATAATAAAGAAACAGGGGCAGGGTTGAAACTAAGGAATAATTTAGCTCTTATATCGAAAACAAGTTAAATATATAAATGAGCCGAAGAGAAATAAAACTGTTTTTGCTATATTTGCAATCAGAAAGAAAAGCAAAAAAATATGACAGATGAACAATTAGGGCAAATGAAGCTTATCTTCAATTACAACGATGTATTCTACAGCTTCTTCTATGATGACCTCAGCGGCTGCGTACATCGCTCCCGCGAATATGCCATCAATTACGTCTATTCGGGTGAGATGATTCTCGACAATGGCAATGAGCAAATTCATGTCGGAAAAGGCGAATGCGTCTTCATACCGCGCGACCATCACATTACGATGTACAAGAAGACGAAAGATGGTGAACGCTACTGCGGTATCTTCCTGATGTTCACACGTCGTTTCTTACGTGAAATGTACGGTAAGTTGGAACAACGTAAAGTACCGACCAATACCGCGAAACTCAATTCCGGAGTGATAAAACTTCCGAAAACGGCCGAACTCGCCAGTCTGTTCGCTTCGATGACGCCCTACTTCGATCCGAAGGTGAAACCTGCGGATGACCTGATGCAACTGAAATTGCAGGAAGGTCTGCTCGCATTATTACATATCGACAAAAAGTTCGCGCCGACGCTTTTCGACTTCAATGAACCGTGGAAAATAGATATTCTGGAATTTATGAACGAGAACTACATGTACGAGCTCACGATGGAAGAGATGGCACACTACACGGGACGCAGCCTTGCCACATTCAAACGGGATTTCAAGAAAATCAGCGACCTCACTCCCGAAAAATGGCTTATCCGTAAACGACTCGAAGTAGCTTACGCCCTGATGAAAGAGGGCGGCAAAAAGGTCGTGGATGTTTATGCCGAAGTCGGTTTCAAGAACCCGTCTCACTTCTCAACCGCCTTCAAAAAACAGTACGGTATGCCGCCGACCGCCACATTCGTGTAAATCGGAGCAAAATATATTGAGTTTTTTAATTAAATTATTTAAGCCTCACTGCGACATCGCAGTGAGGCTTAAATATCAACTTACAGCTTGTTCCTTACAGTAACCTTACGGTAAGGGCAGCCCTGATAATTTACCGGAAAATATAGAGCATACAATCTTCATAGCAATGTGTATGCTGATGCCATATTGTCCACCGCCAAACTTGATTATCATAAATTCAGAACTACTTTTCCAGCCATTTGCATGGAGCTTTTAAGAAAATAGATAGTTGAGCTTTTGAGTAACTCCTTTTGAGCCCGACAATAATGTGCCGCTTATTTTATAGCCGTACCTTTGCAATATGAAATAGAACAATAACCATTTAAATAATAGAATGATGAGAACAGCGAATTTTAAATCCGCAGCTATCGCAGCCTTGTTAAGTATGGGGTTGCTTACCGGCTGCACGAACGGTATTACAAATCAAAAAACAAGTAATCATATGGACACATTGAATCTTACACAGGAATGGGACAAAAAGTTCCCACAGAGCAACAAGGTTAATCATCGTAAAGTAACCTTCAAAAACCGCTATGGCATCACACTTGCCGCCGACTTGTACGAACCCAAGAATATCGAAAGTAAAGTCCCTGCCATTGCCGTTAGCGGCCCTTTCGGGGCTGTGAAGGAACAATCATCGGGACTTTATGCGCAGACAATGGCCGAACGCGGATTCCTCACCCTTGCGTTCGACCCCTCTTATACGGGCGAGAGCGGTGGCGAACCCCGTAATGTGGCATCGCCCGACATCAACACCGAAGATTTTAGCGCGGCAGTGGATTTCCTGATTGCACACCCCAATGTAGATGCCAAACGCATCGGTATCATCGGCATCTGCGGATTCGGTGGTATGGGACTGAATGCCGCGGCAATGGACACGCGCATCAAAGCAACAGTAGCTTCTACAATGTACGATATGAGCCGCGTGAATGCCAACGGCTATTTCGATGCCGAGGACAGTGCCGAAGTACGCCGCAACAAACGCGAGGCGATGAATGCTATCCGGACCCGTGATGCACAGAACGGCACGGCCACTCCCGGTACGCCCGGTCTGCCCACTAGCATCAAGGGCGACGAGCCGCAATTCGTCAAAGACTACTTCGATTATTACAAGACTGAACGTGCTTTTCACGCCCGTGCCATCAATTCTAATGGTGCATGGAACCCCACGATGGCTCTTTCGTTCATCAATATGCCATTGTTAACCTATATCCACGAGATTGATAATGCTGTATTGCTCATTCACGGCGAAAATGCCCATTCGCGTTATTTCAGCGAGGATGCCTTCAAACGCCTCAAGGGCAACAACAAGGAGTTACTAATCGTTCCCGGAGCCAACCACACCGACCTTTACGACCGGAAGATTCCGTTTGACAAACTGGAAGCATTTTTCAAGTCAAACCTCAAATAAAATAAAAACATGAGTATATCAACTAAAAATAAGCATAACCACTTGTTGATGTTCATCCTCACACTCGGAGTATTCGGAATATTGAATACTGAAATGGGAGTAGTGGGCATCATCCCTATCATTGCCGAAACCTTCGGTGTTACGGTGCCGGATGCGGGTTGGACGGTCAGCCTCTTTGCGCTGATCATTGCCTTCTCTGCTCCCGTCGTACCGTTACTTTTTTCACGGGTAAACCGTAAAACGGTCATGGTGCTCGCCTTGTCCGTGTTCGTGATTTTCAACCTCGTTTCGGTCTTCACGACGAACTTTACCGTACTGTTGATAACCCGTGCGATTCCGGCATTCTTTCATCCGCTCTATGTATCCATCGCTTTCTCAACCGCAGCCTCTTCCGTTAGTCGGGAGGATGCTCCGAAAGCCGTTTCCAAAATCTTTGCCGGAGTATCGGCAGGAATGGTGCTCGGAGTGCCCGTGACGAGCTACATCGCCAGTGAATTTTCATTCTCTGCAGCAATGGTATTTTTTACCGTTGTCAATGCATTTGTACTGCTCGCCACTATTTTCCTCATACCGTCCATGCCCGTTAAGGAACGGTTATCGTATGGCACACAACTCAGCGTATTGAGAAAGCCCGTATTGTGGAACTCCTTCCTTGCGGCATTACTGATGAATGCAGCCATGTTCGGATTTTACAGCTACTTGTCCGATTACCTGATAACGGTTACAGATGTCTCCTTCAAGGTAATCAGCCTTCTGCTGTTTGTTTACGGCATGGCAAATATCGTCGGAAATATCGCAGCCGGAAAATTGTTGGCACAACGTCCTTTCGCCACGTTGAAATACGTACCTGCCATCATGGCGATACTTTATCTCGTACTTTACGGACTAGGGAAACTGACCGTACCAACGTCAATCGTCATTCTGATATTGGGAATATTCGCAGGTATTGCAAATAACGGGAATCAATTCATGGTATCTACGTCGGCAACCGAAGCACCCGATTTTGCCAACGGATTGTTCCTGACCGCCGCAAATCTCGGAACAGCGTTGGGAGCGGCAATATGTGGCATGTTCATAACTGTATGGGGAACACAATCATCTCCGTTGGGAGCTGTGGCATTCCTGCTTGTCGGAGTGGCAAGCATTATTATCAGGAATAGCTTAATGAGCCGCAATAAACACATAATGGCAGTGACAATATGAAGAAAACAGAACGACCAATAATCACTTTCCCAAATGGACAAACTGTTTGTCCGTTGGGACAAGGCACATGGAAAATGGGACAATCCGCCGCACGGCGGCATGAAGAAATACGGGCATTACAACATGGCATCGAGCTGGGAATGAACCTTGTCGATACTGCCGAGATGTACGACAACGAGGAACTGGTAGGCGAAGCTGTCCGCGACTGTAGAGAGAAAGTGCTTCTCGTGAGCAAAGTTTTACCGAGTAATGCAAGCTATCGTGGAACGAAACTCGCCTGTGAACGAAGTTTGCTGAAGCTCGGAACGGAGTATATCGACCTCTACCTGTTGCACTGGAAAGGACGCCATCCTTATGAAGAAACCGTTCGGGCGATGACCGAATTGCAACAAGAGGGAAAAATCCGTTTATGGGGTGTCAGTAATATGGACACAGCCGACATGGAACGTATTGTTTCACTGTCCGGTGGAAGCGGCTGCGCCACCGATCAGGTACTCTATAACCTCGGCGACCGGGGCATAGAGTTCGACCTCATGCCGTGGTGCGCTGCCCGTAGAATGCCGCTTATGGCTTATTCGCCCATCGGAGAAGGACGACTTCTGCACCACCATACATTGGTGGAAATCGCCCGGCGACACGATGTATCGCCTGCACAAATCGCATTGTCGTGGACGATGCGTCAGCCCGGTATCATTGCCATACCCAAAGCCGGTAATGTAACCCATGTGGAAGATAATTTCCGAAGCCTTTCCATTCATCTGACAGAGGAAGATTTGCATGATTTGGATACCGCGTTTCCCGCACCGGCACGGAAAATACCATTGGCAGGTTGGTAATAACATGAAATGCTATAAATTATGAACTATAATAAGAAAAATGAATAAAGTCATAGATAGTATGCTGGCACATCGTTCCATCCGTTCATACACCGACAGAACGGTAAGTGATGAAGATTTAAACTCCATCATCCGTGCCGTACAAGCCGCACCGAACTGGGTAAACCTGCAACTCGTTTCCATAATTGCAGTAAAGAATACCGACCATAGAAGACGTTTAGCCGAATTATGCGGAAATCAGGTACACATTGCCGAAGCTCCCGTATTCCTCGTGTTCTGTACTGATTACCATAGGGTGGCTCTTGCCTGCCATAAGAAAGAGCAAACGCTCGATGAAGTAATGCAGGACATTGACACATTGCTCGTGGGAGCTCATGAAGTCGGTATCGCTCTCGAAGCGGCTGTCGTGGCTGCCGAATCATTGGGATTGGGAACAGTCCCTATTGGAGATGTACGTAAAAATGCGCTGGAAATTGTCCATGAATTGCAACTTCCGGAATATGTCTTTCCTATGTTGGGATTATGTATCGGCTACCCCGCAGAAGAACCGGGATTAAAGCCTCGTTTTCCACAACAGGCTGTCTTTTTCGAAGAGACATATAAGACTGATTTAAAAGATAAACTCGCTGAATATGACGTTATCTACGCCCATTATCTTAAAGAACGTCCATGGAATAATCGTGTAGGCAACTGGACAGACCTGGCAGCTGATTTCTACCGACATCCGTTTCATTACAAAGGAGTTGCGGATGCCTTAAGTCAACAGGGATTTACCTCGGCTAAAAGCAGATATTCGGTATAGAGATCAAAGTCCTAAAATCCCGGTCAACATAAGTCAACCGGGATTCTCATCATTCTGTTTATTTCTCTACCATTTAGTGAAAAATACTTTCGGATTGATATTCAACGATACCCATCCCCAATCCTGCCAGCTTTTATGATTGCCGGTTTTCACAGCGTCCATCGTCTTCGTACCACGCATAAAAGAATATCCGGCAGAGAGTTTCACATCTTTCATGATCGACCAGTTTATCTGATAATCGACTTCCGAACCTAAATATTTCTTCAAGTCCTGAACCTTTACAGCTGTACTAAAATAATGGTAATTAAGTTCCATATCTACCTTGCCAGATAGACGGAAACGACCTCCGATACGAGCATCCATCAATCCCGGTGCATAACCGTTTGCAAATGTAGAAGCATAAAAATAATCCATTGCTCCATAGAATTTATGATGGGTCCCATAAAGAGGATCAAAAGCCTTATACTTACCGCCATTTCCTTTATCACCGCTTAAATAATCAAAACTAGCCACGGCTCCCCATGTCTGATTAAACGTATAGGCGGCTTGTATGCTACCCATCAAAGCTGAAACTTTCTCCGCAGCTTTATTCTTACCCATCTGATAGTAGAAAGCACCATCCAGATTCCAGTTACTATTCTTATAAGTGAGGTAAGTACCCATTGTTTGTAAATAGCGGGTATGAGAATCATCCGTGGCTTTATCACCCGTTTCCAATCCCAGATTCATAAACAACAAAGAAGCTCCGAACGGAACATTATCCGCTTTATAATGATACCAGACGGTTTGCATATTCTTATAAGGCTGTCCGGTAGAAGAATCATAGTAAGTACCTCCACTTGTTCTATTGTCATTATTCTGGTTAAAAGCAAGAATCAGATGGACTTCATTATTTTTGTTGGCATATCCCAGCTTCAATGCATCGTGGTAACGGCCCGCTACATTCCAATCCAGTCCTCCCAAAATACGTTCATCATCATAAATCAATGACTGACGTCCCAGTTGAGCAAAGAACCCTTCACCAAAGTTCAGTTTCGCCCAAGCCTCATTCAACATAAAACGCCCATTCTTCTCAATCTGCGGGTCTTGTCCCCAAACACCGACATGCTGTGCCGACATCTTTAGTTCCAGATCCGAACGTTTATAATCCATCGAGAGGCGTGCACGGTTATTGATGAAAGATGTAGGAGCTACCCCTTCATCCCGTGGAGTCAATGCACCATTCCGATACTCCGCACGAGGTCTGATTTGCATAGACATCGTAAATTCATTCTCTTTCTCCGTGTTTTGTGTATATGCCATGCTTGGCAATAGCATAAGCAAGAATGACCAATAAAGTGTTTTCATTGATATTGAAGTTTAAGTGATTCGATATTTCAATTTAAATTATAAGTATGCACACTGACTCCTTGCGCGGCCGGAAGGTAATTGATTCCATACCAGCACATTTGCAACAGGACAAATGATACTAACAGAATAATCAACGCAGGACGTGCCTTCAATGGCTTGCCCAATCTGAAATGGATATACACCAGATAAGCGAACCAGGTAGCTGCCGCCCAAGTCTCTTTCGGGTCCCAAGCCCAGTAATGTCCCCAGGCTTCTTTTGCCCAGATAGCTCCGGTAAGCATACCTAATGTCATAAATGCCAGACCTACATAGGTGAGGTTGTCACACAAATCCATTTCTTTCCGTTCAATCTCCTTCTTTTTGAACCAAAGCAGATAGACGGCCATCACCGTCGCCGCTCCCAACATAGCATAAGCAAACATATACACAATGACATGAGGGGCAAACCACGGGCTTTGCAAAGCAGGCATCAACGTCTTATTATGAATCTCCGGTTTGAAGATATTGATACAAATAAAGACCAATGAAAGGATGCAACTGAAACTTAAAATCCATTTATACTTCCAGCGTGCATAGGTTATCAATCCCGCCAACGGAAGGAAGAAAGAATACCACAGCCGTGTCTCTCCCATTGTCCGCATCGGAGGACGTTCTAATGAAATCCACATTCCGATAATGAAACTGAAGAAAATAGCCAGACCTAAGAAAGTAAATCCATAAGCCCATCCCGTTTTTGTACCTTTCCAGGCAGCAAAAGCTCCCAAAGCCCAACAAACCAGTGCGGCTATTGCAAATAGTATAAAGTATTCCCAACTCATGCTTTGTCCTCCTCTTTCCTCTTTTGTGCGCTGACAAACAGACAGATGGCTCCTGCCATCATCATTATTATTCCTGTGTAAACAACCGGCAACCACGGATCGCGAACCAACTCGAAGACACTGATATCGCTCCATCGTCCCTTTGTTTCATCGTAACTAAGTTGATAAATTTTCCAACCTTCTATCTCCATCGGGCGGTTCACTTCAATGGTTCCTCCCGTGATCGTTCCTTCTTGTGTGTAAATCTTCACTTCCGATACAAATCGCTGCGGTTCCCGTTCCGGCATTACAATACTGGTTAAAGAATCCAGCCGGATTGCCTTATAGGGAAAAAGAAAACTACCGCAACTTACCCATCCCTCTTTGGTTGTTTGATTCTTCTGATTGACTGCTTTCAGATAGACAGCATAAGTCGCTCCCATCGAATGAAATTCAGTAAACTTCAAAGTATCTTCGGTAGCCACAGAAGCAGCCATCGGAATAGATTGCTCAATAGTTAGCTGCCAGTCCTGCAAGCTGCCATTTGTCACTCCCTCTTCCAACAATACATGTACAGGAGATTTTTCGGGAAGCGTACGGCCGGTTTCATTATCAATCAGCATCAGTTTCGGAGGATATTCGTCGATAGTGAAATCCTTCAGTTCGATAGCCAGCGGAAGTTCAATCAGTTGACCTTTATCATCCGTAGCCCGCCATTCGGCACTTCCCATCCGGGTTGTCATTTTCAACCTTTGCATATCGGCATTTCCCAAAGTGGCTGTTATCAGTGCAATAAACAATCCGATATGATTCAGTAGGAAAGAAATCCTGCTGATCTTCAAAGAGAAACCGGTGCGAAGGATTGTCAGCCCCAAGGCGGTGACCATCCAAAAGTAGAGCAGGACAAAAGGCCAGGAAGAAATCATCTGCGAAAATCCCAGCAGATCAGCCGGAGCATGACCGGAAGGAGCCTGCCGGATCAGTCCCATCACTACCGTCATGCCGACCACCCACAATAGAGACGAGACAGCAGCGGAATAATGACTCAACCATCCGAATAAATAGACACGTTTGCGAAGAAGGTGCATGGCTACCAAAGCAATGATATAAACCACTAACACAATCACATTGACCGGACAGGCAAACAGGTCCCAATGTATGGCTCCCACTGTCATTTGCAGCAATAGCCCTATCACCAGTAATCCTGCGCCAATCACCAGCCCTTCTTTATAACTCCATGGTTTGCTCCACATATATAAATTCTCTTATTTCTGTGCCAGACGGCCGTTTTCTTTCGCTTTCTCCAACCATGCCGGAACAGTTGTTTTCAGGAATTTCTCCTTAGCCGCTCTTTCAGCATCCATATCCAAGCCGATATATTCCTGTGCTTTTGCCTTTGTTGAAATGTCCGGCATCGGAACATCTCCCGTATATCCATTCTTTGCCAATACTTTGGATACAGCCAGACGGGCTTGCATGGCACGATCCAATCCATGAGAAAGAATTCTCTGAATTTCCTGCGGTGCGTGGAAAGAACCTCCGTGTGAAGCTACTCCGAAATCCCAACGCCATTGTGCCTGACGAATCAGTGCGAGCACATCTTTCATCTGTGTTTCTGTAGCACCCTTGTCCCAGGCAAATTTAGCTTCGATATGTGCTTTTGCCAATTCCTGTTCCAGACGGTTACGGATTTCATTCGCTTTACGTTGGCGTTCGTACACATTATTACGTAAAGTCTCTTCACTTTCGCGGTGACAAACCTGACAGGTGCGGTCAATCATAGCCAACGGGCTTTGGATATGGTGATCGCTGAATTTCACACCACCTTCACTCTTATACGGCATGTGGCAATCGGCACAAGAGACACCTCTCTGTCCGTGGATACCCATCTGACAAATCTCATAGTCAGGATGCTGCGCTTTCAGAATCGGAGTACGGCTCAATTTATGAATATAATCATAAAAACCGGCCTCATCATAATAAGCCTCCATATCTTCTACCGTAAAACCTTTGTCCCAGGGGAAAGTCAGGTATTTACCATCCCCTTTGAAATAATATTCCACATGACATTGTGCACATACCAATGAACGCATCTCCTGCGGAGTAGCTTTAGTGATGTCTTTACCCTGACGTTGGAAAGCCTCTATCAAAGCGGGACGACTGATATGAAGATTCATTGTTTCGGGATCATGGCAATCGGAGCATCCGATAGGATTCACAATTTCAGCGCCCATAGCCCCCCATTTATTGTTATAGAAAGAATCGACACCTAATGCCTCCATCATACGGGGAACATCCGGACTCTTACAAGTCCAGCAGGTAGACGGTTGAGGACCTTCAGTCGGGCTCATGGGCGAACCGGTACGCAAAGATGCCGTAATATCCTCAATGGCATGCATGTGTCCCCGTGGAGTGGAATAATCTTTTGAGAAAGCATATCCCGCCCATAGAATCACCATTTCAGGACGTTTTTCCAAAGCATCTACAGCAATATTTCCATTAAATTCACTCTCAAAGTCAGTCTTTGCAGTCTCCGTCCAAGTCTGGTATTCACGGGGAAAGTCATTCTTAAACAGTTCATTTCGTGCTTCAATCCCTTTGATAACGTTTTTACGGTTATTGAAAATGCTGGCAACTTCCGCCCTCCGTTCCATCAACGCAGAAACGCATAATCCCAAAACAAATACAACGACCATTGAACCTCCGAACAACAGCCATCCTTGCCATGATTTTAATTTCTTTTCCATTGTATATCGGTTTTATTATTTTATTACGTATTTCATTTCTTATTTATCTTTCTGATTCACCATCTTCCGGAGCCATTCGGGAACAGGCGATTCCGGAAGAGGAACAATCGCTCCCGGAGTACCGGACAGGGAATTCTTTCCACCATGAGGAACATCACGATGGCAATCCCAGCAAGCCTTCCCCTCTCCTACCTGTGACATCATATAATCAATCTTCCCCGTCTTCACAAATTCCGTATTGAGTTGTGTATGACAGCGGATGCAATTATTCATAATCACTTCGGAACTGGCTTTATGAGCCTGAATGACCTGCGGCTCGCTTTTGGTAAGAAATGCAGCCACGTGTTTCATACCGTCCATACCTTTAAAGGTCCATTTCTTCACAGCATTTTCATGCGGCACATGACAATCATTGCAAGTGGCATTCCGGGCATGTGAACTATGGAACCAGGTTGCATAGTAAGGAGTCATAATGTGACAATTCACGCATGCAGCCGGGTCATCTCCAAGATAGGTATGCGCCCGGAGCATATACATAAACAGTGCTCCTCCACCCACAATAACACCGCCAATGATGACAGCCGCTACCTTCCATTTATAAGAAGGAAAGAGTCGATTTATTATTGGAAACTTCATCATACGAAAAAGTATTTTTCACAAAAGTAAAGGATTGGAAACAAAAAAGGTGTAATAGATATTACACCTTTCGAAAGAAAAAATACTCATTACGTAAAAAAACAGAATGGGAATGTGTCAAACGTCCCTTTTTGACCTCACCTCATTCTTTCTCTATGTATTGTCTTATTCATCATGGTGATGGTCTTCGTCTTCCACCTCATTACTTAATTTGATATTGCGTGCGATATAAGATTCGTTACCTGCGGCATCCGTGCAATAAACCATCAAATGATAATCTCCTGCAGTAGCATTGGCCGGTATTACAATATCGTGATGATGAATATGGGCGGTTTTCTGTCCGGACACATCGTAGGATCTGTTGAAACTAAAATCTACTGTTTCCTGTGCAGCCCTGCTATTACCTCCGTGTGAATGGTGGTCGAAATTACTATGAATTTCAATCTTATAGGATTTCAGCATGACATCATCCGACAAATCCATTTCAAAATGAACCCCATGTTCGTTTCCTATCTCCAAAGCCTGACCTTCTTCCGGTTCGTGAAGTTCAATCAGAGGTTTGGTCGTATCACTGGAGTCATCATTATCACAAGAGGAAAACATGAAAGTAACTGTTGCCAAAAGGCTAATCATTGGGAGATAAAATTTATTTTTCATTTCAGTAATTTTTTAAATGGAACTTTGATTAATATCTGGAAGTTACGTCCCGGTTCGGGGATTTCAACTTTCCTGTAAAAACTAAGATGATTGTAATATCGGGTATCGAATATATTCCGGGCGGTCAGGGTTATTTCAATCTCATTATTTCCACCTATCGGAATATTCAATGAACCACCCAGATGAAAGAGATTTGCTCCGGCTGTACGGTCTTCGTTACGGTCCACTCTATTTTGCCGGGCAATGCTCTGCCATTCTGCATACAACATATACCGATTCTTTTGCCAGGTTAATGTATTGCGCATAACAGGAGGTGGCGAGAAACTCAATGGAATATGTTCATCACAATTATAGGTGTAAACGTATTCAGCGGAAATCCGATAATTGAAGTTGCGTAGAAAATCAACATCTACGGTAGCTTCAGTTCCTGCGAATAGTGCTTCCGCTCCGGTATAGCGATAGATTTGTCCGGCATGAGGTAACACAGACCACTCTCCGGTAGGACGCAGAAAGATGTAATTGCTGAACCAACTGACAAATGGAGAGACGGAGAAAGAAATTCCCCGGTACTTCAGATGATAAGAAGCATCCAGTTGCCAGCCTTGTTCGGACTTTAGATTTGCATCTCCCTGTTCATGGCGGAAAGTGCCGTGATGTACACCGTTGGCAGCCAACTCATTCGCACCGGGCAGGCGGAAACTACGCCCGATATTCACCTTTACCAGATGCTTGTCGGAGGGAGTCCATACCAGTCCCAGAGAAAGAGAATAATCACCATAGTGCTTATTCACAGAGTGACTGTTCCACTTGTAGAAGTCTATCTGTTCCGGATCATAGCCCTGTTTCCGAAGATAATCGGCAAGGTAAGTATCTTCATGCGAAGAGATATTCATATATCCGTAGTCATATCGCATTCCTCCGCTGACAGAAAACACATTGTTGGGTCTGTATGTCGTAAGCCAAAGCATTCCGGTAGTGGAACGGCGATATTCAGGCAGTAAAAATGAATAGCCGGAAACGTCGTTCCGTTGATGTTGTCCATCCCACCCCAATGTATGTTCCCACGAAGAAGAACCAATAAAACGAGCTTTCACCGAAGCACTGAAAGTGTTCAGATTAAAAGCAAGTTCCTTGTCGGGGTCTTTCTCCGGTGCGGGTTGCGAACCATAGTGAGTATGGAAAGCACTCCACTCTTCACGGTGATTGTTCTGGAAACCTAAATCGCCTGACAAAATCAGTTTCTCCCATGCATATTGCTGGTGGGTGGTCACTTTCAGGTGATTCACTTTACTGAATGGCAATTCAATATTACGGCTGTCTCCATCATCTTCCACACGTGACGCATCGGGTATGCCATGTGCCCCCGGAAAGAATCCCGTCTTTTGATATACATTACTCACAGCATAATTCGCTTTATAGGCTCTTCGTTGATATTGGGTAAAAAGTCCGATATTGCGTTCAATGCCTGCTGTATTCTTGAGTTTACGCCCATATATGGGAATTCTTTGTGTCAGGTAGACAATAGAATCCGTCGGAATACGATAGTCACCGAAATGTTGTTCCGAATAACGAATATGGGAGTACCAGGCATTCTTCCTGATTCCCAGCATCAGTGATCCTCCGATGGTTCCATTGACTGATTTACCCAGCAGTGTGACATCTCCGAATACACGATTATCAGCAGGAACAGCCGACGGAACAACATCAATCACTCCTCCCATTGCATCACTGCCATAAAGCAGTGAGGAGGGTCCTTTCAATACATTGACTGCTCCGATATTGAAAGCATCCAGTTCTAGTCCGTGATCGGCTCCCCATTGTTGTCCTTCCTGTTTGATTCCGTTTTCCAATACAGCAATCCGGTTGAATCCCATTCCGCGAACCATCGGTTTGGAGAAGCCCGAACCAATATCCATTGCCTGTACTCCGGGAATATTCTCCATCGCCTGCATGAAGTTTCCTGTAAAATGTTTGCGCAAAAAATCCTGATCGGCTACATCAACCGTAAGGGCAGACTTTTTCGCTTGACGTTGCTGGTACGTTTCGGTTACCACAACATCAGGCAAAAGCATGCTCTTGATTGAATCGGATTTCTGTGCATGGACGGATAAGGTTACAAATAGCCCTATTACGCCCGAAATAATTCCGATACGCATCAATTACAATCTTTTATTTAATGTGTAAAATGAATGTAAGGATAGATTAAAAGCCAATCTATCTCCATTGAAAATATGAGTATGTAATCATGCGACCGGAGGCCCGCGTAAATGATGCGAATAAGTTCGTTTGCAAACAACCTTATCCTGGTAAATAATCGGCTCGTAGGGCACGAGCGTCAGTGTGCAATGAAATTCTATCGGTTGAGGTTCAGTAAAGAAAGAAAGGGAGTATTGGCAGATCGCACAATCATCAGATGATTGGTGAGAATGCTTTGCATGGGAACACGACTTTTCATCCTCACTTCCATGATAGTGAAAGGTCTTCACTACAAAGAAGGGAATGAATGTCATGAATAACATCCATGCTATATATACCCTTATATTTTTCTTTTGATACATTCTCCCTCTATTGATTAATAGAATAGCGGGACAAATATAACAGTATGAAAAATAATCAGCAAGTTATACATCTTAATATGTGTTACCGTGAATGACAAAAAACACAAAGCTGTCAGTAACAGCACGAGGATTTTTTAGTTGATTATCATTCTTCCTGTTGCCAGACATAAAACACGGTTCTTCCAGCTCCACGTTTACGAAGAATCCCTTTCTCAATGAAAGTATTCAAATCATCTATTGCTTTCAGTCGGGAAAGTCCGGTCAGGCTACTATATTCCAATCGGGTAATACCACCATTTTTCTTTAGAAATTCCTGTAAAAGCTGTTGGCGTTGCTCCATAGAAAATTCCACTTTTTGAGAAGAGTGTTTGGATTTATCCACACGTTCCAACTCTATTTCACGCTTAATCTTCCTTTTGAACTCTTTGGAAGTGCGCAAATGCACATTATCAAAACAGATTGATTCGGCACGAATCTCACGTTTAGTCATTACTTTATGCGTACATTTCAAAGAGATGCTAAAATGCCCGAGTTCGCCAAGTTCTACGATATATCCCTCTGCTAACGTTTCGGCTAGTTCATCCAATACAACTCCTACTACCGCATCTATCACGTTATAGTTAAAAGTCTGGGAAGAACGAGATACACGTTCCATGAATTCTTTCTTCGAGTAAGTTCCATTTGGAACGATACGGGCATGCAAAGGCTTTTGTTCTCCGGTACAATCAGGATCCGGTGTTTCATACAAATCATATTGAGCACTCATAAGTATATCTTTTTATTAGTTCATACATTTATTACTTTCACTACGTATATTTAATCGCCTGTTCATTGAACTTTAATCTTCAGTTCATATAAAAATAATCGTCTGACAGTTGTATCTTTTTCGTCTGACAGTTGTCAGACGGAAAGATAACAGTTGTCAGACGAAAGTTCAACAGCTGTCAGCAGGGCAGACGCATTATATTTTTTACTATATTCTCGTTTGTAATTTCCTTACTATATTGTTGGTTATTAACATATTATCATTTGCTA
>NZ_CP083673.1:4147909-4250313 GCF_025914115.1 Bacteroides sp. DH3716P
GAAGGGTTGACGGCGAGGCCCGTGGCCGGTGTGGATTGCGTCGAGAAGCAGGAGCGTTGCGGTCTGGCTGCGAGGTGTGCGGGGGGGGTGGGGGAAGTCGGGGGTCGGTATCTTGATACCGCCTACCCCTTGTATTCCTTCAATGATAACAGCGCATGTGTTTCCTTTAGACAATTCCTGCTTCATCGCTTCAATATCGTTGAGCGGGAGATAGGTGACATGACCGTTATTGTTGATAGGGGCGATAATGGAAGGATTGTGAGTCGCTTCTACCGCAAGAGATGTCCGTCCGTGAAACGCCTTATTGAAAGATACGATTTTGGTACGTCCGTTATAGAAGGAAGCCAGCTTCAAAGCGTTTTCGTTCGCTTCGGCTCCACTGTTAATCAGGAACAGGCTGTAGTCTTCGTAACCGGAAATCTTGCCCAGTCGTTCGGCTACCTCTTGTTGGAGCTTGTTGATGACGGAGTTTGAGTAGAAACCAAGTTTAGCCACCTGGTTACTTATCATTGCTGTATAGTGAGGGTGTGCATGTCCGATAGAGATAACGGCATGACCTCCGTAGAGATCCAGATATTCCGTTCCGTTCTCATCCCATACCTTGCAACCGTCGCCCTTGACAATGTTGATGTTATATAAAGGATATACGTCGAATAATTTCATAATAATTAAATGAAGAATTAAGAATGAAGAATGAAGAATTAGGTTACTTCATGGTTCATTTGATTATTTTTGGCAGTTTTGATTGAAGAAACAAGCAGAGCTATGAGTTCTCCACAATCAATCTCCATACTATTAAAAGCATTAGAATCGATATAATCTGAATCTTTTAAAAGATTCAACCAATAGTCGGTTTCATTAGCTTCCTTTAATGATATACTTAGTTTATTAATGAAGTCAGCATTGCTTTGGGCAAATTCGGATTCTCGAATTGAAGCTCCAATAGAAGTGCCGGAACGAAGAATTTGTTTGCTGAGGATGAACTCTTGTTTCATTTCTCGAAGATATTTAGTCATTTGTACAATTCGAAGTGCAAATGAATAGCTTTTTGTATTCAATAATGAATTTGTTCTATTGTGGCAATTCTTCATTCTTCGTTCTTCATTCTTCATTAAAACGCTGAAGGCTTCAAACGTAGTCCTACGGTTTCTTCCAGATTGAACATCAGGTTCATGTTATGAACCGCTTGTCCGCTGGCGCCTTTCAGCAAATTGTCGATACAAGAGATAATCAATAGCTTGTCACCGTGTTTCTCCAGATGTATCAGGCACTTATTAGTATTAACGACTTGTTTCAAGTCAATATTCTTATCTACGATGTGTACAAAGGAGTCTTTTGCATAATATTCCTCATACATACGAACGATTTCTTCCAGCGCTACTTTGGTTTTGACTACCAGCGTTGCAAAGATACCACGGGCGAAATCTCCACGGTATGGAATGAAGTCGATCTCCGCATCGAAACTATTTTGCAGCTGTTTCAGTGATTGCTTGATTTCCGGAACATGCTGGTGCTCGAATGCTTTGTACACACTCATATTGTTGTTTCTCCAACTGAAATGACTGGTAGCACCCGGTTTCACTCCGGCTCCCGTACTTCCTGTAATGGCATTTACCATTACATCATCCGTCAGCATCAGATTCTTGGCAAGCGGAAGCAAACCGAGCTGGATGCAGGTTGCAAAACAGCCGGGATTGGCTACGTGCTTTGCCGTACAAGTGGCACGGCGGTTCAGTTCCGGCAGACCGTAGATAAAGTCGTGGTCGTCGCTCATAATACGGTAGTCCATCGAGAGGTCGATAATCTTCAGGTCTTCCGGTATGTTGTGACTTTCCATGAATTTCTTTGTATCGCCGTGGGCAGTGCAGAAAAAGAGAACGTCGATTTCGTCCAAAGGTAACTGGTCGGTGAATCTTAGATCTGTTTCTCCATACAAGCCTTCGTGTACGTCGGTAATTCTGTTTCCGGCATTACTGCTGCTGTTGATAAATACGATTTCAGTTTCCGGATGGTTGAGCAGCAGACGGATTAATTCGCCTGCTGTATATCCTGCGCCACCAATGATTCCTGCTTTAATCATATCTCTTCGTCTTTGTGGTTATTATAGTAAACACGTAGCGGAGTAGAAGTGACTTTGATAAAGCCTTTGGCGTCTTCGGCTGTCCAGCCTTTCTGCATTTCACCGTATTCTCCGAATTTAGTCTTCACCAGATCGTCTTCCGATTCTACACCTACGGTAGAGAAGGAGAGAGGGCGAAGCTCGAGGATAGCCGTACCGTTTACGTTACGCTGGCTTTCCTGCAACATCGCTTCGATGTCACGCATCACCGGTTCGAGGTATTGGCTTTCGTGGAGGAACATACCGTACCAGTTGGCTACCTGGTCTTTCCAGTATTGTTGCCATTTGCTCAATGTATATTTCTCAAGGAAGCGATGGGCGCCGATAATCAACATCGGGGCGGCTGCTTCGAATCCTACACGGCCTTTGATACCGATAATTGTATCACCCACGTGCATATCACGGCCGATACCGTATGCTGCACCAATCTCTTCCACTTTCTGGATGGCTTTGATCGGGTCGTCAAACTTCTCGTCGTTGACAGCTTTCAGTTCCCCTTTTTTGAAAGTCAGGCGGAGCTGTTCGCTGCCTTCTTTTTCAACATGTTTGAGGTAGGCTGTTTCCGGGAGTCCTTGCGCGGAGTCGAGGATTTCACCACCACAGATAGAAGTACCCCACAAACCTACATTGTAAGAATATTTCAGTTTGGTGAAGTCCGCGCTGAAACCATGTTTGTTCAGATAATCAATTTCTTCCTGACGGCTCAATGCCATGTCACGGGTCAATGTGATGATTTCCACATTGGGAGCCAGTACGAGGAAAGTCATATCGAAACGGATTTGGTCATTGCCTGCTCCGGTAGAACCGTGTGCGATGGCATCCGCACCGATTTCGTTGGCATAACGTGCGATGGCCAATGCCTGGAAAATACGTTCGGAACTAACAGAAATAGGATAAGTACCGTTACGCAGCACATTTCCGAAAACCATGTATTTCAGGCTCTTTTCGTAGTATTCCTGGGTTACGTCCAGCGTCACGTATTTCACTGCTCCCAGTTTATAAGCATTTTCTTCGTTTGTTTTCAGTTGTTCTTCGCTGAAACCACCCGTATTGGCACAAGCTGCATATACTTCGTAACCTTTTTCTTTGGCGAGGTACATGACGGTGAACGATGTGTCCAGTCCGCCGCTGAATGCCACCACTACTTTTTTCTTCTTTTCTTCCATAGTGCTGTATCTTTTAAATGTTATTTCTTTCTTGTTCTTTTTTGATGTTCCGCGGCTCTGTCGGATCGTACAGCATGGCTGTGCAGATGCAGAACTTGCGGTTTTTCGCTACCAGAATATCATGGTTGATACATCCTTCGCATCCTTTCCAGAAAGCTTCGTCGTCTGTCAGTTCGTTGAAGGTGACAGGCACATAACCCAGTTCGGTGTTCATTTTCATGACAGCGGCTCCGGAGGTCAGACTGAATATTTTTGCTTTCGGCCATCGGAGACGTGCCAGTTGGAAAGAAGCTTGTTTGATGCGTTTTGCCAGTCCTAATCCACGGAAATCGGGATGAACGATCAGACCGGAAGTAGCCACATACTGCTTGTTTCCCCATGATTCGATGTAGGTGAATCCGGCAAAAGTATCGCCACAAAGAGCAATAATCGCCTTGCCTTCTTTCATCTTTGTCGCTACGTATTCGTGTGTACGTTCCGCAATTCCTGTTCCTCGTACGGCGGCAGCATTTCTGATAGTTTCCAAAATAGTGTCAACGTAAACCTCATGTGAGGCGTCGGCTACCATAACATCTATTTGTTGAGTGTCCATTTCTTTATTATATAATAATAGGTATAATTATTCGATATTGGGAATGATGAGTGACAGAAGCTGACGTATTTTGCTGATGGCAACTCCTTCACGCAACACCAACATGATTGTATCGTCACCGGCAATGGTTCCCAGAATTTCACTGAATTCATTGTTGTCGATGTCATACGCCATGCTACTCGCATAACCGGGACGGGTGCGGATAACGGCAATGTTACCGGAAAACTGTAAAGAGATAAATCCGTTGTTACGTAACATTTCACCGGCACTCTGGTCGGTAGAACGTTTATACATAATGTTGTTCGGCAGTACATATACGTACTTTCCGTTCATACTGGCAGCCTTGGCTACTTTCAATTGTTTCAAGTCGCGGGAGAGGGTGGCCTGTGTCAGTTCGAAGCCTTCGCGGTTCAGCTCTTGCAGCAGTTCTTCCTGCGAACCGACCTCCTTGCTTGAGATTATCATTTTGATGGCGTCTAACCGATTTGCTTTCTTCTTCATTGTATAATTATTCTAAGAACGGTGCAAAAGTATGCATTATTTCGGAGAAAAGATGCATAAAACCAAAGTTTTTTTGCATAAAAGTGAAAAATATGCTAAACGGTGAGAGCCTGCTTTTTTGTTTTGTGTCAAAATGTATACCCTTTCAATCAAAATACATAAGGAAAGGGAGGAGGGAATCGCCTATCTTTGCCATGTAGGTAAATGGATACCTTAAATATATAGACAGAATACCATGAAACAAAACTTTTTTGCAGTCGACCTGGGCGCAACGAGCGGCCGTACAATCTTAGGAACTTTCATTGAAGGCGGATTAAATCTGGAAGAGATTAATCGTTTTCCTAACCACCTGATTGAAGTGGGTGGACATTTCTATTGGGATATTTATGCATTATATCGTCATATTATTGACGGATTGAAGTTGGTGGCTCATCGTGGCGAATCCATTGCTTCTATCGGTATTGATACCTGGGGAGTGGATTTTGTATGCGTCGGAAAAGACGGTAACTTGCTTCGTCAGCCATACGCGTACCGTGATCCTCATACGGTAGGAGCCCCGGAAGCTCTTTTCTCCCGTATTTCGCGTAGTGAAGTCTATGGCAAAACGGGTATTCAGATTATGAATTTTAATTCACTTTTTCAATTAGATACTTTACGTCGCAATCACGACAGCGCATTGGAGGCGGCAGATAAAATTCTGTTTATGCCGGATGCATTAAGTTATATGCTGACCGGAGAGATGGTGACGGAATATACAATTGCTTCGACAGCGCAGCTGGTAAATGCTCAAACACGTCGTCTGGAACCGGAGCTGTTGAAAGCGGTAGGATTGAGTGAAAAGAATTTCGGACGTTTTGTATTCCCCGGCGAAAAGGTGGGAGTATTGACGGAAGAAGTGCAAAAAATAACCGGACTGGGGGCAATTCCTGTAATTGCAGTAGCCGGCCATGATACCGGTTCTGCTGTTGCTGCCGTTCCGGCATTGGATCGCAACTTTGCTTATTTGAGTAGCGGAACCTGGTCACTGATGGGAGTTGAAACGGATGCTCCGGTGATTAATGCTGAAACGGAAGCGTTGAACTTTACCAATGAAGGCGGGGTGGAAGGAACCATCCGTCTGTTGAAGAATATCTGTGGAATGTGGTTGTTGGAACGTTGTCGTCTGAATTGGGGAGATACAAGCTATCCTGAATTAATCAGTGAGGCGGATGCTTGCGAGCCGTTCCGTAGTCTGATTAATCCGGATGATGATTGTTTCGCGAATCCTGCGGATATGGAAAAAGCCATTGCTGAATATTGCCGGGCTACCGGACAAGCAGTTCCCGAGAAACGTGGACAAGTGGTGCGTTGTATTTTTGAAAGTCTGGCTTTGCGTTATCGTCAGGTATTGGAGAATTTACGTTCGCTTTCTCCTCGTCCGATTGATACATTGCACGTAATTGGCGGCGGTAGCCGGAATGATTTGCTGAACCAGTTTACTGCCAATGCGATAGGAATCCCTGTGGTAGCCGGTCCGTCTGAAGCGACAGCTATCGGTAATGTGATGATTCAGGCAATGGCAGCAGGCGAAGCGACGGATGTTGCCGGTATGCGCCAGTTAATCAATCGCTCTATCCCGTTGAAAACTTATCAGCCGCAAGATACGGAAGCTTGGGATGCGGCTTATATTCATTTTAAGAATTGCGTTCGATAATATATTGAACAACCGACAGAATAATCATTTTTTAAACTAATAGAATATCATGAAAAAAGAAGAACTGATTCAGAAAGCGTATGAGATTGCTGTGGAACGTTATGCAGCAGTAGGTGTAGACACCGAAAAAGTATTGAAAACGATGCAGGATTTTCATCTGTCACTTCACTGCTGGCAGGCTGATGACGTTGCAGGATTTGAAGTACAGGCCGGTTCATTGACCGGAGGCATTCAGGCAACTGGTAATTATCCGGGCAAAGCTCGTAATATTGACGAACTGCGTGCTGACATCTTGAAAGCTGCTTCTTATATTCCGGGTACTCATCGTCTGAACTTACACGAGATCTATGGAGATTTTCAGGGGAAGGTGGTAGACCGTGATGAGGTAGAACCGGAACATTTCAAGAGCTGGATCGAATGGGGTAAAGAACACAACATGAAGCTTGACTTTAACTCTACCTCTTTCTCTCATCCAAAATCAGGTGATTTGTCACTTTCTAATCCCGATGAAGGCATCCGTCAGTTCTGGATTGAACATACAAAACGTTGCCGTGCAGTTGCAGAAGCAATGGGTGAAGCACAGGGTGATCCGTGTATCATGAATCTATGGGTACATGACGGAAGCAAGGATATTACGGTAAACCGTATGAAATATCGTGCATTGCTGAAAGATTCTTTGGATCAGATCTTCGCTACCGAATATAAGAATATGAAGGATTGTATCGAATCTAAAGTGTTCGGTATCGGTCTGGAAAGCTATACAGTAGGTTCTAATGACTTCTATATTGGTTATGGTGCTTCTCGTAACAAGATGATTACGTTGGATACCGGTCACTTCCATCCGACAGAAAGTGTAGCCGATAAAGTTTCTTCACTGTTGCTTTATGTGCCTGAATTGATGTTGCACGTAAGCCGTCCGGTTCGTTGGGATTCAGACCACGTTACTATTATGGATGACCCGACTATGGATCTGTTCAGCGAAATCGTCCGTTGCGGTGCTCTGGATCGTGTACATTATGGTCTTGACTATTTCGATGCATCTATCAACCGTATCGGTGCTTATGTAATTGGTAGCCGTGCTGCACAGAAATGTATGACTCGTGCTCTGCTCGAACCGATTGCCAAATTGCGCGAATACGAAGCAAACGGACAGGGATTCCAGCGTCTGGCTCTGCTCGAAGAAGAAAAAGCGCTGCCTTGGAATGCTGTTTGGGATATGTTCTGCTTGAAGAACAATGTTCCTGTAGGTGAAGATTTCATTGCAGAAATTGAAAAGTACGAAGCCGAAGTAACTTCTAAACGATAAGTTATGGAAATTTTAATCGGCTTATTGATTATAGCCATCGGTAGCTTTTGCCAGTCCAGTTCTTATGTGCCTATTAAGAAGGTAAAGGAATGGAGCTGGGAAAGCTTCTGGTTAATACAAGGTGTATTTGCCTGGTTAGTGTTCCCGTTTCTGGGTTCACTACTGGGTGTACCCCAAGAGAGCAGTTTGTTCGACTTGTGGGGAGCGGGAGGTGCTGGAATGAGCATCTTTTATGGTATATTGTGGGGAGTAGGAGGTTTGACTTTCGGACTTTCCATGCGCTATTTGGGGGTTGCACTGGGACAGAGTATCTCATTAGGGACTTGTGCCGGTTTCGGAACCCTTCTTCCGGCTCTTTTTGCAGGTACAAACTTGTTTGAAGGTAACGGGCTGATTCTTTTGTTGGGTGTTTGCATCACGTTGGCAGGTATTGCTATTATCGGGTATGCTGGTAGTTTGCGTGCGCAAAACATGAGCGAAGAAGAAAAACGTGCTGCTGTAAAAGACTTTGCATTGACAAAAGGGTTACTGGTTGCACTCCTGGCCGGTGTCATGAGTGCTTGCTTCGCTTTGGGACTGGATGCAGGAACACCTATCAAGGAAGCTGCCTTAGCCGGTGGAGTGGAAGGACTTTACGCCGGTCTCCCGGTGATTTTCCTGGTTACATTTGGCGGGTTCCTGACAAATGCAGTTTACTGCCTGCAACAGAATGTGGCTAATAAATCAATGGGTGACTATGCTAAAGGAAAAGTCTGGGGCAATAATTTAGTTTTTTGTGCGTTGGCTGGCGTATTATGGTACATGCAGTTCTTCGGACTGGAAATGGGTAAGAGTTTCCTTACGGAAAGTCCGGTATTGCTGGCTTTCTCCTGGTGTATTTTGATGGCATTGAATGTCACATTTAGTAATGTTTGGGGAATTATTCTGAAAGAATGGAAAGGTGTGTCAAACAAGACCATAACTGTGCTGATAGCTGGTCTGATCGTGCTTATCTTCTCATTAGTGTTCCCGAATTTGTTTTAAAAAATTTAGGTATGGATTACATGGATTACGCGGTTTTTTTATAACTTGCGGCAAAATCAGTGTAATCCATGCCTAATTAAAATTATATATAGAATGAAATCAATTTTAGAGAATCGTCCGGGACTTGCTAAAGAAGTAAATAAGGTAGCAGAAGTTGCCGGATACTTGTGGCAGAAAGGATGGGCTGAACGTAACGGTGGTAATATCACTGTTAATATCACAGAGTTTGTAGACGATGAAATTCGTCAGATGAAACCGATCAGTGAAGTTAAATCTATCGGTGTGACTCTTCCTTATCTGAAAGGATGCTATTTCTACTGCAAGGGAACTAATAAACGCATGCGTGATTTAGCTCGTTGGCCGATGGAGAATGGTTCGGTGATCCGCATTATGGATGACTGTGCCAGCTACGTAATTATTGCGGACGAGGCTGTGGCTCCGACATCGGAATTGCCTTCTCACTTGAGCGTACATAATGACCTGTTGAGTAAAAACTCTCCTTATAAAGCATCTGTACATACACACCCGATCGAACTGATTGCCATGACACATTGTCCGAAGTTCCTGGAAAAAGATGTGGCTACTAATTTGTTATGGAGTATGATTCCCGAAACAAAGGCATTCTGCCCGCGTGGTTTGGGTATCATTCCTTATAAATTGCCTAGTTCTGTAGAATTGGCGGAAGCTACCATCAAGGAATTGCAGGATTATGATGTTGTGATGTGGGAGAAACATGGTGTATTTGCAGTTGATTGCGATGCGATGCAGGCGTTCGATCAGATCGATGTACTTAATAAATCGGCTCTCATCTATATCGCAGCGAAAAATATGGGCTTCGAGCCGGATGGTATGAGTCAGGAACAGATGAAAGAAATGACTGTTGCTTTCAATCTGCCTAAATAAAACAACAAATAGCACAACCATGAATCGAATTATTTTAAACGAAACTTCTTACTTCGGTGCCGGATGCCGAAGTGTGATTGCTGTGGAAGCAGCTAGACGTGGCTTTAAGAAAGCCTTTTTTGTAACGGATAAAGACCTTATCAAGTTTGGTGTGGCTGCTGAAATTATTAAAGTATTTGATGAGAACCAGATTCCTTACGAACTTTATAGCGATGTAAAGGCTAACCCTACTATTGCAAATGTGCAAAACGGTGTGGCAGCTTACAAAGCTTCCGGAGCCGATTTTATCGTTGCTTTGGGTGGTGGCTCTTCTATCGATACTGCCAAAGGAATCGGTATTGTTGTGAATAACCCGGATTTTGCGGATGTGAAGTCTCTGGAGGGGGTAGCTGATACCAAACACAAAGCGGTGCCTACTTTCGCGCTGCCTACTACTGCCGGAACAGCTGCCGAGGTAACGATCAATTATGTGATTATTGATGAAGATGCCCGCAAGAAAATGGTTTGCGTAGACCCGAACGACATTCCTGCCGTGGCTATCGTAGACCCTGAACTGATGTACTCAATGCCCAAAGGATTGACTGCAGCTACCGGTATGGATGCTTTGACTCATGCCATCGAAAGTTATATCACTCCGGGTGCCTGGGTAATGAGCGATATGTTCGAATTGAAAGCCATTGAAATGATTGCTCAAAACTTGAAAGCAGCTGTGGATAATGGTAAAGATGTGGCAGCCCGCGAAGCTATGTCACAGGCACAATATATTGCCGGTATGGGATTCTCGAATGTCGGTTTAGGAATTGTTCATTCGATGGCGCATCCGTTAGGTGCGTTCTATGATACTCCTCATGGGGTAGCCAATGCCTTATTGTTGCCGTATGTGATGGAATACAATGCTGAATCTCCGGCAGCTCCGAAATATATCCATATTGCGAAAGCAATGGGAGTGGACACTACCGGGATGAGTGAAGCCGAGGGAGTAAAAGCGGCTGTTGAGGCGGTGAAAGCACTTTCTGCCAGTATCAATATACCGCAAAAATTACATGAAATCAATGTGAAGGAAGAAGATATTCCTGCACTGGCTGTAGCTGCTTTCAATGATGTTTGTACAGGCGGTAATCCTCGTCCTACTTCGGTAGCAGATATCGAAGCTCTATATCGCAAAGCTTTCTAAAGTTAGTTTTTGCGGAAGTTCTTTTCACCACAGATTACACAGATTTACACAGATTATTTTCTAATCGGAAGCCGATATTTAAGAATTAAATCTGTGTAAATCTGTGTAATCTGTGGTGTTTTTCTGAAAATAATTCCTATTTTTGTCCAACTCAATTACATGAAAACACATCGGTATGATCGAGGATAATAGTTTGGGATTGGAATTTAAATATCTGATTGTAAATGACATGGACCGTAAATTCGGTCTGTGGGTGAATACCGTCGGCTATCAGTCTATCCCTCCTGATTCACCTTATCCATTGAAAGAGCATCCCTCCGGTTACTTTTTTAATGCGGAAAAAGGAAGGGTGCTTCGCGAATATCAGTTGGTCTATATCACAAAAGGGCGTGGTTTGTTTTCATCCGATTCCACTTCTGAAAAGCAGGTTTGTAAAGGCCGGCTGATGGTATTGTTTCCCGGGCAATGGCATACTTACCGCCCGTTACGGCAGACTGGTTGGACGGAATATTACATCGGCTTTGAGGGGCCAATGATAGATGCCATCGTTAATGATGCTTTTTTGTCGCAGGAGCAGCAAATATTGGAAATCGGTATTAATGAAGAGTTGGTTTCCTTGTTCTCCCGTGCTCTTGCTGTAGCTGAAGCGGATAAGATTTCTGCGCAACAATATCTTTCCGGGATTGTGCTCCACATGATAGGTATGATTCTTTCTGTCTCCAAGAATAAAGTTTTCGAGATGAGTGATGTGGATCAGAAGATAGAACAGGCGAAAATCATCATGAATGAAAATGTTTCCGGTAATGTAGATCCGGAAGAGTTAGCAATGCGGCTTAACATCAGTTATTCATGGTTTCGACGTGTTTTCAAGGAGTATACTGGTTATGCTCCCGCCAAATATTTCCAGGAATTGAAACTCCGTAAAGCCAAACAAATGTTAGTAGGAACTTCCCAATCCGTGAAAGAGATTTCTTTTTTTCTGGGTTTCCAGTCTACCGAATATTTTTTCTCTTTTTTCAAGAAACGTACAGGGCTTACCCCGTTGGAATATCGTTCGTTCGGACGGGAAGAATAAAATAGGGTGAAGTCTATATCTATCAGTTATTTTGCTCTGATTTTGGGAATATCATAAAAACTGTTACTTTTGTGACGAGATTAATGTGTGCTATAAACCATCATTCTTGATATGCGCGAACAAAGACTATCTAAGATCCATTTTTTTATTCTGCTATCTCTTTTTGGATTTGTATTTCCACTCCGGTCACAGGAATACAAGTTCAGAACATTGGGTGTGGAAGATGGATTGTCGCAAATAACGGTGAGCGATATTTGCCAGGATGAGAAATCGCGTATATGGATTGCCACTCTGGACGGGCTGAATTGTTTCGATGGCAATCACATCAAAGTCTTCAACCACTTTCATAACGACTCTATCAGTTATGGTAATTTATATGTGACTCAAATGGTGGAAGACGGTCAGGGAAGTCTTTTCCTGTTGACCTCTACCGGACTTTTCCAGTTCGACCTTGAAACAGAAAAATATTATATTCTTCCGGTGACTTCTCCCTCCACTCTTGCCAAAGGAAAGACGGGAGTGTGGATTGCAGAAGGAGGGAAACTGTTCTTATACGATAAGAATACCCGCCTCTTGAAACCGATGTATGCCGATTTGCAGCTGCCGGATAGTGGCCCGACGATGGTGGAAGGTTCCGAAGGAAGTCTCTGGATTGCTTTGAAAGAGGGTGGGGTGATGCGTGTAGATACTTGCGGATCGATGTCACTTCACTTGCCCGGAATTAAAGTGATGAAACTGATAAAAAGTAACGACCAGAATATCTGGATTGGTTCGCAGGATCAGGGCGTTTTCTGTTTTTCACCTCAAGGTACGATCATACATCACTATGAATATAATGATAAGAGTGTTTACACGGTTCGGGACGATATGGCGAGAGCGTTATGTCAGGATTTGGAAGGGAATATATGGGTAGGCTACAGAAGTGGATTGAGTAAGATTGAAGTGGCTACCGGGAAAATATTCCATTATCAGGCTGATCCTAACCGGGTGGGTGCTATGTCCAATCGTTCGGTGACGTCTCTTTATACCGACAAACAAGGAACTGTTTGGGTGGGGACTTATTGGGGAGGGGTAAACTTCTTCTCTCCGGAATATCAGCATTTTGTGCATTATCATGCTTCGGACACCGGATTGTCTTTTCCGGTGGTCGGTGCTATGGCAGAAGATAAAGTCGGAAATATCTGGATTTGTACGGAAGGAGGGGGATTAGATTTATATCAACCGGAACAGGGAAAGTTCAAGCATTTTAATGCGCATACGGGATATCATTTCAGTACGGACTACCTGAAAGATGTTGTTTTTGATGAGGCTAATAATTGCTTATGGATTGCAGCCGACTTTACCAATAAGGTGAATTGTTTTCATCTTAATAACTATCGGAATGATATCTATAATCTCGAACCGCTTGGAGAAGAAAGTGTAGGAGAAGCCCTGTTTGCCTTGGCGGATACTCCTCGTAAATTGTATGTCGGGACAACATCCGCTATTGTGAGTTTGGATAAACAGACCTTGAAATCCGAGGTGTTGTTTCATCAGAAGGAACTGTTTACACATAATTATAACACCCTATTGCTTGATTCGAAAAACAGATTATGGTTTGCTGCCGACGACGGTTGTGTAGCCTATGTGATTGATGAAAAGCGGTTTGAAACCTATAGGATAAGTCTGAAGAAACGGGTCAGATCTCAAAAAGAGTTGGTCAATGTTATCTATGAAGATCGAAAGGGAAATATTTGGGTAGGGACACATGGCAACGGACTTTTCTTGCTGGATAAGAAAGAACGTTTGTTTCGTTTACATACTTCTGAAAGTGTGTTGTCGGGAGAAAATATCAGGGTACTGGGGGAAACCCCTTCCGGGAATTTATTGATTGGTACCGGGCATGGATTGTCAATGCTGGAACAGAAAGAGAGGAAAGTGGTAAACTTCAATTCTAAAACCGGATTCCCGCTGACTCTTGTGAACCGGAAATCCATGCATGTATCCCGCAACCATGATATTTATATGGGAGGAGCTACCGGATTGGTAACCATTCGTGAAAGTAGTCTGTATTATCCTCCGAAAATATACGATCTGGAGTTGGCTCATTTGTATGTCAACAACAAAGAGATAACAACAGGCGATCAAACCGGTATTTTAAATAAATCCTTTGCCTATACCGGACGGATCAAATTGAATTACTTGCAAAATGTGTTTTCTATCGGTTTCTCAACAGATAATTTTCTGCATATAGGCGGTGGTGAGGTAGAATATCGGTTGATGGGGTATAATGATGAATGGAGCGAGAACCGTCTGGGAAATGACATTACTTATACAAATATCTCTCCGGGTGATTATGTCTTTGAGATCAGGCTGAAGAACTTCCCGGAAGTAATCAGATCGCTGGATATAACGATTACGCCACCTTTCTATGCTACTTGGTGGGCCTATACTATTTATGTATGCGTGATTCTGACTATTCTATTCTTCATCGTGAGAGAATATAGAATCCGTCTGTTCCTGAAAACTTCATTGGATTTTGAACTTCGCGAGAAACAATACATTGAAGAGATGAATCAATCCAAACTTCGTTTCTTCACGAATATCTCGCATGAAATCAGAACTCCGATCACTCTTATCCTAGGGCAGGTTGATCTGTTGCTGAATTCCGGCAAATTGTCTACCTATGCTTATTCGAAACTGTTGAATATACATAAAAATGCAGGTAACCTGAAATCATTGATTACGGAGTTGCTTGATTTCCGGAAACAGGAGCAGGGACTTTTGAAACTGAAAGTTTCTCAATTTGACTTATATTCTTTGCTCAAAGAGCATTATGTATTGTTTAAGGAGTTGGCTGCTAACAGGAATATTTCGTTTGTTTTGCATGCCGACTGCGAGCAATGCCTCGTGTGGGGAGACCGGATGCAAATACAGAAGGTGGTTAATAACTTGCTGTCTAATGCTTTTAAATATACTTCAGACGGTGGAACTATCCGTATGGAATTGGCTGATGGAACGGAGGAATGTATGTTTTCCGTTTCCGATAATGGTGCGGGAATATCCGAGGAAGACTATGTTAAGATATTCGAGCGGTTCTATCAGGTTGAGAATATAGGACAGTATGGAGGAACTGGTATCGGGCTGGCTTTGAGTCAGGGTATTGTGAAAGCCCACCAGGGAGATATAACAGTAGAAAGTCAGCTGGGAAAAGGTTCTTGTTTTAAGGTCACTCTGAAAAAAGGGGATGCTCACTTTGATTCTTCTGTCGCCCGGGTTGAACCGGAGCAGGATAAGGAATATATTTATTATTCGGAAGACAAAGAACTGCTGGTTAAAGAGGTGCAGTCAGCCCAAAGTGAAAGCGGGACTACTGACTGTAAATTACTGGTGATTGATGATAATGAAGAAATCAGAAATATCCTTGTAGATATCTTCTCTCCGTTGTATACGGTTGAAACAGCAAGTGATGGCAAGGAAGGGTACGAGAAAGTAAAGGTAATGCAACCCGACCTGGTTATTTCGGATATCATGATGCCCGGAATGCCCGGAACAGAGTTATGTGCCAAGATCAAGAACAATATAGAAACCTGCCATATCCCTGTCGTTCTTCTGACTGCCCTTAGTGCGCCGGAACGTGAATTGGAAGGATTGAGAATTGGAGCGGATATTTATGTGGTGAAGCCGTTTAATATGCGGCGGCTGGTGATGCAATGCAATAATCTGATTAATACCCGCAGACTTTTACAGAATAAATATGCCCATCAGCTGGATAGCAAAGCGGAGAAGATTGCAACGAATGAACTCGATCAGAGGTTTATCGAACAAGCGACGCAGGTAGTGGAAGATAATATGGAAAATCCCGAATTCAGTGTAGATGTCTTCTCACGTGAGATGGGGGTGGGACGTACTGTCTTATTCCAGAAGATAAAAGGTATCACGGGAAGTACGCCAAATAATTTTATCATGAATCTGCGTCTGAAAAAAGCGGCATATTTTCTGCAGAATTCTCCGGAAATGAATATATCGGATATTGCTTACCGGTTAGGATTTGGAAATCCTCAATACTTCAATAAATGCTTTAAAGAACTTTTTGATATTGCTCCTACGCAATACCGAAAAGCTCATAATACCTCCTCCGAACCCTCTGTGAAGTGATTAAAATAAGTCATCTGAATTTTTAGACTAGATAAAACGAACAATTCGATAGGGTGCAATATATTCAAATGCGATACTTTTGTGGCGTTGGATAATGCCAGCTTGTACTTGAGTTTTCTTTGGTTAGGTGTGTCCGCACACACTTTCATTTGGTAGACCGGGTGCTGTGTAATCTTTATTCTAATATAATAATTATTGTGTAGTATTATGAAAGACAAATATCCATATAATAAATAAAAGACAACATCTTATTGGAGAGAATCAATATATTTTCCCCAATTAATTAAGTAGTGAGTAAAACCTTGATAATTAACCAATTTAATTTTATTCTAGTTATGAAAAATTTGCAGAGTAGGACAAAAGTGCGGTTGCTTCAGTCGTTCCTTTTGATTTCCTTGAGTCTCTTTTTCCTTGTCAATCCGGCTTATGCTCAAGGCGGGTTTGCAGTGAAGGGAGTTATTGTGGATAAAACAGGATTTCCTTTGCCTGGCGCCAATGTGATGGAAAAGGGAACATCTAATGGAACAATTACAGATTTAGATGGTAATTTCTCATTGAATGTTTCGAAGAAGGGAGTTACTTTGACTGTATCATTCATGGGATATACCCCTAAAGATGTGGTAGTGAAAGATAAAACAATGAATATTACGCTTGAAGAGAACTCTAAGCTATTGGACGAAGTAGTGGTAGTGGGTTACGGTACGATGAAAAAGCGTGATGTAACAGGAGCTATTACTTCCATCTCAAGCGAGGCCATTGAGCAAAAAATGGCTACTAATGTTTTTGAAGCATTGCAGGGTACTACTGCCGGTGTACAGGTGGTGTCCGGTTCCGGACAGCCCGGTGAATCTTCTTCTATCAAAATTCGTGGTACTTCCACTTTCTCTGCCGAAGGGGTTACTCCTCTTTATATCGTAGACGGTGTGCCTTTGGAAAGTATCGATGGTATCAATACCAATGATATTACTTCTATGGAGATTTTGAAGGATGCCGCTTCTGCAGCTATCTACGGTTCCCGTTCGGCGAACGGTGTGATTATTATCACTACTAAAAGTGGGCAGGAAGGTAAAGCCCGTATTGATATCAAGTATAATCACTCATGGGGTACATTGTCTCACAAGGTGCCACAGGCAAACCGTAAAGAACGTTTGTTGTACGACCAATATCGTAAAGAGTATTTTGAAACATACGGCGGAGGTAATCCGGATGAAAGTAGTGATATACTGAATGATCCGTTGAACTCTTTCTTTAATGTGGATAACGATTATCTGGACATGATTACAAGCACTGCACAAAAAGATCAGGTGGATATCAGTGTAGGTGGTGGTACAAAGAAACTGAAATATTTCATCAATACCGGTTATTATAATGAGAAAGGTATTATTTCCAATACAGGTTTCCAGAGATTAAATACTCGTATCAACTCCGATTATTCACCGACAGACTGGATGAATATGGGTAGCCGTATTTCTTTGACTTATTCTAAAAAGAAAGGTCTGAATGAAGGTACTTTATTGAGCGCAGTGTTGACTCGTCGTCCTTATTTCAATACTTATTATCCGGATGGCTCTTTGGTCGGAGTGTTTAACGGTCAGAAGAACCCTATTGCGCAGGTCAATTATACCACCGACTTTACTGATTCTTATAAGGCTAACTTCTTCCAGTTCTTTGAAATCAAATTCAACAAGTATTTGAAGTTTAGAGCCAATATTAATGCCAACTTCTATCTGGATAAACGCAAAAAACTCGAACCGAGTCTTATCACCGACGAATGGCAGAAACAGAATAAAGGTTATTCTTATAATTACCTGAACTGGAACTGGATGAATGAAGACATCCTTACTTATGCACGCAAAATAAAAGATCATAATTTTACGGCCATGGTAGGTGTTAGTGCACAGCAGTGGCGTTATGAAAACGAAACATTTGTGGGGATAAACTCGTCTACAGATTTTATCTATACAATGAATGCTTTTGCCGCAAACCTGGATTTGTCATCTACAGGCTCCACATTAAGCAATCACTCTATGGCTTCCATTTTTGCCCGTGTGACTTATGATTATAAAGGAAGATATTTGCTCAATGCCATTATGCGTCGTGACGGTTCTTCTCGTTTTGCCAAAGAGAACAAATGGGGTAATTTCCCTTCCGTATCTGTGGGATGGCGCTTCTCGGATGAGAAATTCATGAAATTCTCGAAAAAGTTTCTCGAAGATGGTAAGATCCGTGCAAGTTTCGGTATCACGGGTAACGAAGCAATCGGCAACTACGACTATATCTACTCTTATTCTCCGAATTCTATTTATGACGGAGTGGGTGGCGTTATTCCGACTCGTATCGGTAAAGACAATCTGAAATGGGAGGAAACTAAACAATTCAACCTTGGTCTGGACTTGAATTTCTGGAATAGCCGTTTGACAATCACTGCCGATTATTACGATAAATATACAGACGGTTTGCTGGCAAACTACCAATTGCCTAAAGAATCCGGTTTTGCATATATGAAAACCAATGTCGGTGAAATGAGTAACCGAGGCTTTGAAATAGCTGTTACCGGTGATATTATCCGCACGAAGGACTGGAAGTGGAATGCTTCTTTCAATATCTCCAGAAACGTCAACCGTATTGAGAAGCTGTCTGAAGGTAAGGCATATATGGAAGGTGATATCTGGTGGATGCAGGAAGGTGGCCGTGTGGGTGACTTCTACGGATTTAAAAGCGCCGGTGTCTTTGCATACGACGAATCGAATGCTTTTACTGATAAATGGGAACAACTGACTCCGGTGTTTGAGAATGGTGTATTCCAGTACAAATATTTGTTGGATGGAAAGGAATATGCAGGTAATATCCGTCAGAAAACGTTGCCGAACGGCAAACCGTTCCGTGGGGGAGATTACAACTGGGAGGAACCGGAAGGAACCCGTGACGGTGTGATTGATGATAATGACCGTATGGTGATCGGTAATGCCATGCCTGATGTAACCGGTGGTTTGAATACAACGGTGACTTGGAAGAATTTGAGTTTATACTTAGGATTCTATTATTCATTGGGAGGACAGATTTATAATGCAGCCGAACATAATCGTAATATGTTCAAATACACCGGAACTACTCCTTCACCGGAAGTCATCCATAATATGTGGTTGCATCCGGGTGACCAGGCAATCTATCCGCGTCCGTATAATGATGATTACAACAATGCCCGTATGGGTAACTCGTTCTATCTGGAAGATGCTTCATTTATTCGTTTGCAGAACATACGTGTAGCATACGATCTTCCTGAAAACTGGATAAAGAAGCTGATGTTGAAGAATATAAATATCTACGCTTTTGTAAACAACGCCTTGACATGGACCAACTATTCGGGATTCGATCCTGAATTCTCTACCAACAATCCTCTGCAGGTAGGTAAAGACTCTTACCGTTATCCGAGAAAGAGAGAATATGGTATTGGTTTTTCTGCAAACTTTTAATTGAAGATATCGTATGAAGAATATAAAATATTTTGTTGGAGCTGTATGCCTGGCTCTATCGTTGAATAGCTGTTCAGACTTTCTGAATGAGGAACCGGTAAGTGAAATTCCGGCAGGTGACATGTGGCAGACTGCCCGTGACGCTAAGGCAGGTATAAATGAAATCTATGGATTGTTACGTTCCACTTTACGGGAGAACTATTTCTATTGGGGGGAGTTCCGTTCGGATAATGTAGCTCCCGGAGCACCGGTAATGGCCGATCAGGCACGTGTTATCAACAACCTAATGTCTACGGATGAGAAATGTGCAAAGTGGACGACTCTGTATCAGATGATTAACCAGGCAAATCTGGCTATTAAATATGTTCCTAATATCAGTATGCCTGATGTGGCAGACCGAAATGACTATCTCGGACAAGCTTATGCATTGCGTGCTTTGGCCTACTTCTATGCTATCCGTGTTTGGGGAGACGTACCTTTGTTTACAGAACCTACTGAAAAGTATTCGGAAGCCATCTACAAAGAGCGTACGGATAAAAACTACATTTTGGAACATGTCATTCTTCCGGACCTGAAGAAAGCGGAAAGCCTGATTAACCGTAACAAGAATTACGAACGCAAACGCATTTCTATCTGTGGCGTATGGGCCATCATGGCGGATGCTTATATGTGGGCTAAAGAATATAATCTGGCCGACCAGACCATCGATAAGATGGCGACTATCGCTTCTAAAAAGGGCGGTCGTTTTGTAGACTTCGAACCTAACATTGCTACTTGGCATACCATGTTTACGGAAGAGCTGACTAATAAACCTTCTGATGATACACCGGAAAATGATGAATATAACTCCAGAGAGTTTATTTTCCTTGTTCATTTCAACATGGATGAAGTCGGCACGAATGGTTACAGTTACATGTATCAATGGTTTTCCGGTTCAGGGAATCGTGCGGCAGTCATGTCTGATAAGTTTATGAGTATCTTTGATGAAAAGGATATGAAAGGTGATTTACGCAAAGATTATACGGTGAAGAATTACCAAAATGGAAATGAATTGCGTAAATATATGGCAGGTGACATCAGTAACTCTTTGAATAAGACATGCGAAGTAGCCTATCCAATCTATCGTTACACAGATATGATGTTGTTGCAAGCTGAAGCTCGTGCTCATCAGGGAAAATGGGGGGAAGCTTTGGATTTAGTAAAAACTGTACGTGACCGTGCCGGATTGAATACACTGACTGAAAATGATTTTGCTTCAGAAGAAGAGGTAGTCAATTATATCTTGCGTGAACGTCAGGTGGAGTTAGCTGGCGAAGGACGCCGTTGGTTTGATTTACTGCGTACCGAAAAGTGGAAGGAAGTGATGAAACCTATTAACGGAATGGAGCAGGATGGCAATGAACTTTTCCCGATCCACTATTCACATATCTTGGAAAATCCGAAGATTGTGCAGAATACGTATTATGGTAATACTAACAACTAAAAAAGGTAGAAGCAATGAAAAAGACAATATTATATAAGACTCTTTTCTTTTGTTGGACAATTTTGGCATTGACCGGTTGTGATCTGGACTTGCAAAAGAACTATGATTATGAGCCTTCGGTGGATGATCCGTATGTAAAAGTGACAGCGTGGGAATATTTTCAGGATCACAAAGATATGTTCTCGGAGTTGATAGCAGCTATTGAATATACAGGCTTAAAGGACTATTATACCCAGACTGATAATAAATATACTTTTCTGGCTTTGAATAATGCCGGTATGCAGCTTTATCGGGAGAATGAATTTGCAGGCGTAGCTTCCATTACAGATTGTGATAAAGAAAAGGTGAAGAATATGTTGCTTTATCATATTGTAGATGGAGAATATAGTTCTTATGGGCAATTGCAGGTAGAACCGATGTTCGTCTTAACTATGCTGAAAGGTGAGACTGGATTGATGACAATGTCTGTTTGGAAAAATCCATGGCAGGCTGCAGTAGGTAAGATTCTGGTGAATCAGACCGGAAGCAACGGAAAATCTCCGCAACGACAAGCTAAGACTAGCAATATTCTGCCGACAAACGGTGTGATTCATATATTTGAGAACTATTGCAAATATTCCAAATAACCACAGTTAATTAAAAAGAGAACTAATTATGATTCGTAAAATATATACCTTATTAATATTAGGACTTTGCTTGGGCTTTGCTGCCTGTGGCGACGATAATGATGGATTGGATCCTAATGCAGCGGCTCCTGTGATTAATTTTCCTATGGAGCAGCTGGACGTTGATTTGAATAAAGTAGACAATCTGCCGGTAGTGGCTGTTATTAAATCACAGGCAGGGCTTCAGAGCGTGACAATGAAATTGCAGACGGTGGAGGGAGTGACAGAATATAAAACTGTAACCGACTTTTTCAATCCCAACTCGTATAGCTTGTCTGAAAACTTGGAGTACAATGCAAATTATGAAGCTTTTATCATTGAAGCTACAGATAAACTGAATCATGTTACGAGTGGGACTTTACCAATTGCTGTTACCGATGTAATGGCACGTCCTGTCATTACATTCGATCCGGAAGAGATTGTATATGATGAGATGGATGAAAATCCGGTAATTCCCCGTACTACTTTCGAAGTTGTTTCGGAAGCCGGCTTGAAGGTTGTGGAAGTGTATTTGGTATCTGCCACCGGACAGGAATCAAAAGGAAGTGTGGAACTGAATGGCAAAAAGGATTTCTCGTATGACGAGATGATTAATTACAAAGAAGGCGATAAAGGTTTCAAAGTAAAAGCAGTGGATATATATGATAATGTGACCATTTCAACTTTACCTGTGGAATATAGAACAGTGCCAATACCTGTATTGACTTTGCCTGAATTGCCTATTTTTGCTACAACAGATGCAAAACAGGGAGTGCCGGTGAAGGTCGAATCTGTACGAGGAGTTCACGAAGTAATTATTTACCGTATTGAAAACGGACAGGAAATCGAAGTCTTACGGGAACAGAAGAATGGTGAGAAACAATTGGATTACACTCCGGAAATTGATTTTACTGAAACTACGTCTCAAATTAAAGTGGTGGTTTCTGATGGGAGAGTGGGAAAAGAAGCTGTCGGAACTGTGAAAGCATATGTAAATATGGATGTTGCCACAGTGAATATATCTAGTAAGACTTTTGCTAATAGTGCGCACGAAAAATATCCGGATGCTTATGGTTTGTTATCTTTCAAAGATTTAAAAACGTATTCTGTTGATTATGCATTAGCTAGTGCGGATAATGCGAAGAATGTTGATTTGAAATTCTATTGTATGGGAAAAGGTAAGGACGTTCCTTCAGAGCCTCGTCTGTATTCTATAAATGCTACAAAAACAAATGAATATACAGGCTCCGGTGGGGTATCTTTGAACACCGCGGCTGTGAAGAATAAGACTATGATAGCTAAACTTTCCGGCTTTGATTATGATAATGCAACAGTTACTTCTATAGCTTCTGAAATATCAGCTAGTTTGATTGTGAAAGAAGAACTGATTCCTATAGCGGAGGGAGATATTATTGCCTTTAAAACAGCATCGACTTCTGCAGCAGGTGGAAACAGAATCGGAGTGATGAAAATCATTAGTATGACACCATCTATTGGTGAAGGTGTACTGAAGCCCGGAGATACAACAGCTCGTGTATTAACTGTTGAAATCAAATTCCCTAAGAAGAAGTAAGCAGGGTAGTATTACCTACCGCCTGAAGTCTTAATAGAAAACTTCTTTTCTATTAAGACTAAACTTCCCTTTCATTAGGAGTAAAGTTGCTCTCTGTCCGATACAAACTATAAATGAAGCTTCCGTTTTTATAAATGCAAGTTGCGTTTATAAAAACAAAACTTGCAATTATAAAAACAAAGCTTGCGTTTATAGTTTATAATAAGGATAAAAGAAGTTTGCAACAAGGGGGAAGGAAGTTCTCTCCTTGTAGAGAATAACTTTTCTATTAATAGCCAACGCGAGAGTTAGTAACAGCTATCCCGGTGAACCGTAGATAGAGTATACGAAAGATGCGACTGATAACAAATACGATGGTTAAGTAATAATGTGCAGTAGCTGAAAGTAATATGAGAAAACATATAATATATAGGTATTTCCTCTTTTTATCTTTGGTCGGACTGATGCAGTTGACGTTTAGCTGTTCCTCCTCTTCCAACGAAATAGAACCTTTGAAACCGGAAGGAGAAGATACTCCTTTGGAAAAAGATGAATATACTTTTATGAATGTAGAATACCGGAAGTGGCAGAACGGAACTTTCCAGGCATGGACAACGGCAGATTCAAGGGAAACACGTACCATTGATAATATGAATTGGTATACTCCCTCTTCGGGTTATAGCCGGACTGCATGGGGAGGACGAATCGGTTTGCAACCTTCATCTGTGGTTGGAAAAGAAGGCTTTTTCCGAGTGGCTTATTGTGGAGGCCGTTCTTATTTGCTCGATCCGGATAATGGAGCTGTTATCATTCATGGAATTCAGCATGTTCGTCCGGGAGAATCTACTGCTCATAAGAAGGCTTTCGGTACTCGATACGGTAGTGAGGCGCAATGGAGTGAAGAGACTGGCAAACTGTTAGCAGGCAATCATATAAACTATATTTCGTATGGCTCGAACCGTATTGAAGTATTTCCTGCTGCAGTACGTGGTAACTTGTTGACCCCTAAGACGCAAAAGATTGCTTATGCAGAGAATCTGTATCTGCTTCGTACCTTTATGTGGGATATGAGTAAGAATTTGGGCTACGCGTTTGATGATGACAAATATAATCGCTTAGTTCTTCTTTTTGAACCCACATTTGCTACGTACATAGATCGTCTTGTACAAGAGAAGTCAGCTTTATTTGCCGGTGACCGGCATTTTATAGGTTTCTATCTTGACAATGAGTTGCCATTTGCCAGTTATCAGAATGCTGACCCTTTGCGAGGAATTGATCTGAAACATTTCTTGTCTTTGCCCGAACGCTATAAAGCTGCTCGTGAGTATGCAGAAAAGTTTATGCGGGATAACGGTATAGCTTCTACCGGAGTGATAACCAAGAAAAATCAGGAAGACTTCCGGGGGATGGTTGCTGATTATTATTATCAGTTGACCACCGCTACCGTCAGGCGATATGATAAAGAGCATTTGATATTGGGAACACGTCTGCATGATTGGAGTAAATATAATCAGAAAGTGGTGGAAGCGTGTGCTCGTTATTGCGATCTTGTTTCCGTCAACTATTATGCACGTTGGCAACCGGAGGCAGATTTCTTGGCAAACCTGAAAATCTGGTGTGGAGCGAAACCTTTTTTAGTTTCAGAATTCTATATAAAAGCGGAAGATGCCAGTTATCAGGGAACTGGATATGCTAATACTGAAGGAGGTGGCTGGCTGGTGCATACACAAAAAAATAGAGGTGAGTTTTATCAGAACTTCTGTCTTCGTTTGCTTGAAACTCGTAACTGTGTGGGCTGGGTACATTTTGAGTATAATGATGGTTACGATTCTAACGGAAAAGCTTCTAATAAAGGAGTGGTTTCCATCGAATACGAACCTTATGAATCTTTTCTGTCGCAGATGCGGCAGTTGAATCTTTCAGTTCATTCATTGATCGATTATTACGATACAAAATCGGTTCAATAGATTGACGGAAACTTTAAATAGACAAATTGAATATTTAGAATTAAAATAGTTATGACCATGAAGAAGTTTAGTTTATTTGCAATCCTTTTAGGATTTAATATAGCTTTGGGAGCATGTTCCGATGATGATGCCGCTCCTGTAGTAAAAAATGAAATCTTTCAACTTCCGGAAAAGGCTTATGTACTGGCGGAACAATCCAGACGGGCTATTGTCATCAGAGATGCGGAGACGCACCGCAATATTTGGAGTTGGGATCCTTATACTGCCTGTGTTCCTGCTGCACAGCAGGGTTGGTTTGTTAATCCGAGTGAAGTAAAACCGGTTTTCAATAGACGCTATATCTTGATGACTGCCTCCGGCGGAGCTGTGGCTTTAATCCGTTTGTCCGATCATAAATTAATGTTCTACGCAAATTGCGGACAGAATCCCCACTCTGCGGAGGTATTGCCCGATGGAAATATCGTGACGGCAGAATCTAAATCCGGTGAAATCAATACCTTTGTGGTTGACACGGTTAAGGTATTGGGAGCAAAAGCTAATACGGTGAAGTTGGGTAATGCGCATAATGTTGTTTGGGATAAGAAAAGATCGTATCTTTATGCTACAGCTACCAAAAAAGAGGGAGTGACTGCATTATTCCGTTTTAAGTACGATGGCAACCGGAGTAATCCCAAGTTAATAAATCAGACTACCCTTTATACATTCAGCAATGAATCGGGTGGGCATGATTTGTTCCCGGTATATGGTGAAGAAGATAAATTATGGCTTACTGCTGCTTCGGCTGTCTATAAGTTTGATTTGACTGGAGTTACCGACGCTACGACTAATGACTCTACTGAACCTACTTGCGAGAAAGTTTACAGCATAGCCGATATAAAAAGCATCTGCAACGGACCGGACGGAATCCTGATGCTGAAACCGACTGAAGAATGGTGGGCAGAAGGACTTGTAAATGAGAAGGGAGAAGAACTTTTCAAGATGGATGGAGCTAAGATTTATAAAGGTCGTTGGATGATAGACAATACTTTCAGTTATCCGGAAAAGCATGATTTCGTATTGGGCGAAGATTAAATTAAGTATAGCCGAAGATTGATAAAATATATAAGTTGAATAATTAAGTTTGGAACAATGAGGAAACTTCTTCTTTTTTTATTGGTATCTATCGCATTACCGGCTTTGGCGCAAAACGGAAAGAAAGTGTATGCCGACTTCCACGGTGTACGTTACACCCGGCAGCATGACGGAAAGTTGGGCCGTTGGGAAATGTATGCCAATACGGAAAAATCAAGTACCGGAAGGAAGTCGCTGTGTTATAATGCCGATCTGATAGATAGTGAAGGGCGGCATGAGATAGCGGCAGTGGCTTATCCCCAAGTCGGAATGCAGTCCAATCTCGATCCCGATTATATCGAATATCAGATATTGTCGGCAAAAGCGGCTAAGATAGATGGATTCTTTATCGAATGGGGGTTCAAGCCTCACGAAAATGACATCTTGCTGCGTGAGATGCAGAAAGTGGCAGCAAAGTATGACTTTGAAATCGGCGTAAACTGGTGCGACGGTTGGTTATATTATGACTGGATTACGAAGATTTATCCGGAAGTTAACACCCGTGAGGCAAAGACCGAATACATGGCTAAATGTTATCAATATCTGGTAGATAGTGTCTTCACAGGTCCGACTGCTCCTATGGTGAAAGGAATGCCTGTTTTTTATCATTTCGGTCCCGGAGCGAAAGTCGATGAATACAAGAAAGTGTTATCACAAGTGAAGTTTCCGCAAGGAATGAGGCAGCCCGTTGCCTTACGCCGTTGGGCGGATTGGGGAAAACTGGAAAATGATAAATACATTCCCGTCACCCGCAGTGATGATATGGATGCTTGGGAAAAAGTGGGAGAAATACCGACTGCATGGCTTCCTGCCCGTGTTCGCACAAGAGATCAGGCACATGCTGAATGGGATAATTATGCCACACAGGATGATGTTATTGAGTTTATGAAACCTTTCCGTGATTCAATTTGGCATAGTAACAATCCTGCTTATACCATTAAGTCGGGATTTGCCATGCCGGGAATGGATAACCGGGGCTGTGCAGGCTGGGGACGTGGACACTTCTATTATATCCCACGTAACAATGGAGAAACTTATCAAAGTATGTGGAAGTTCTGTATGGCAGAGAAGGACAGTCTGGACATGATGTTTATCGCTTCGTGGAGTGACTATACCGAAGGACACGAAATAGAGCCGACCATTGAAAACGGTGACCGTGAACTACGTACGACTTTAAAGTATGCGGCGGAATTCAAAGACGAACAGGCGGACGAGCGTGGATTAACCTTACCTTTAATGCTTTTCCGGCTGCGAAAAGAAGCCCGTTTCCTGGAAAAGACGAAGATGGACGTATCCGCTTGTCAACGTTCGCTCGATAAGGCGGCATTGTTGATTAGCCAGGGACGTTATCCGGTGGCAATAGGCTTGTTGTCACAAATAGAAAATGATGTCAAGACGGCAAAATCCGCTTTGGCGGTTGAGATGATGCGTTTGCGTGAGTCGGACATGAAGATTCAGGGAAAGCGAAAATCCGGTGGTTACAGTGCCGAAGAAACTCTCTCTATCTCTTTGCCCAAAGAGCTGGTTTCCAAATTACAAATGAATAACTATGTAGGGTATCTCTATTTTGAATACCTGGACAAGGGAAATGAATCTCTTTTTATACGTTCATCTACACAGCGCGAACCGAAAGAGCCGTTTAAAATTGTATCCCGGATACGTACCGACAATACAGGTGAATGGAAAAGCGCAAAAGTAGAATTGTATAAGGATAATATCGTGAATGGATTCAATATGCCTACTTTCTATTTAAAAGGAAATGTCGTAGTTCGTAATTTGTCATTGGGTTATACGATCTACACAGTCAAATAAATGCATGGATGAAGAGTTTTAATTGGTTATTAGTTTTATCTGTACTATCCTGCATCGGATGTTCCTCTCCGGTTCATGAAGACGGTAGGGGATGTGCTTTCGTATCTGACAGTATTCAATATCGGGTTGAGTTTATGTCGGCGGGATGCGTGCGGATTCTGTCTTTTCCTGAAGGTGATACACTGGTAACAAGAAGATTGGTGGTCGATTCGGAAAAGCCGGCTTTTAAAGATTATAAATGGGAAGATACAGGACAGAAGCTGGTCTTTCGCACCCGTGAACTTTCCGTAGCTTTTGATAAGGCAGATGCGGCTTTCACTTTTCAGGAAACATCCACAGGTAAGTTATTACTAAAAGAGAAAGGCGATAGGAAGGCACGGAACTTCAAACGTTCGGTTGCCGGAGGTGAACAATGTCTCGAAGTCACTCAACGCTTTGTTCCTACCGAGGATGAGGCCATTTACGGACTGGGACAGTATCAGAATGGAATCATGAACTACCGGGGGAAATCCGCACTTCTGTTACAGGCCAATATGGATATTGTCAATCCGTTCCTTATTTCGACCAACGGATATGGTGTCTTATGGGATAATTATTCTTCTACGAAGTTTGAAGATACGAAGGAGGGCTACTCATTTACTTCCGAAGTAGGTGATGCCTCCGACTATTATTTTGTCTATGGCAAGAATATGGATGAAGTCGTTGCCGGTTATCGGGAATTGACGGGGGACGTGCCGATGTTTGGAAAATGGGTGTATGGCTTCTGGCAGTCCAAAGAACGTTATAAGTCGTTCGATGAATTGAAGGCAGTCGTTAAAGAATACCGTAAACGGGGAATTCCGTTGGATAACATTGTGCAGGACTGGGAATATTGGGGAGACAAACCTCATTGGAACAGCCTGACCTTCCATCCGGCAAACTTTAATCATCCCCGTCAAGTTATTGATGAACTGCATCAACAGGACCATGTTCATTTTATGCTTTCCGTATGGCCCGGATTCGGACCGGAAACGGCTGTCTATCAGTCTTTGGATTCTATCGGTGCATTGTTTAGTGAACCTACATGGGCAGGTTATAAGGTTTTTGATGCCTACAATCCTGCCGCGAGGGATATTTTCTGGCAATACCTCAAGAAAGGACTCTATGATATGGGTGTGGATGCTTGGTGGATGGATGCAACGGAACCATCTTTCCGGGATGGATTCACACAGTTGAAGCAGGAAGAAAAGACCAAATCAGCTGGTAATACTTATCTGGGTAGCTTCCACCGTTATCTGAACACTTATTCTTTAGAAATGCTAAAGGACTTCTATCAACGCCTGCGCGCCGAGAGCGATCAGAAGCGTATATTTATCCTAACTCGTTCCGCCTTTGCCTCGCAACAGCATTATGGTACAGCCGTATGGTCGGGTGACGTTTCGGCTTCATGGGAGAATATGCACAAACAACTGGTTGCCGGCTTAAACTTGTCTATGTCCGGTATTCCGTATTGGACTTCCGATACGGGAGGATTCTTTGTTACAGAACGGGATGCAAAATATCCCGACGGACTGAAAAGTAATGATTATAAAGAGTTATATTCCCGTTGGTTCCAGTTTAGCGCATTTACTCCTATCTTCCGTGCTCACGGTACGAATGTGCCGCGTGAAATTTGGCAATTCGGTGAAGAGGGGACATTATCTTATGATAATCAAGTGAAGTATATCCATCTGCGCTACCGTCTGTTGCCATACATTTACTCAATGTCCCATCAGGTAACCGCCAATAATTATACCATGTTGAGAGGTTTGGCAATGGATTTCACAACAGATACCCGGACATTTGATATTGATAATGCCTATATGTTCGGTACTTCCTTATTGGTGCGTCCGGTATTTCATCCGCAATCGGAAGAAAAGAACATCTGTATTTATCTGCCGGAACACAGCGGTAAATATTGGTATGACTTCTGGACCGGAGAAGCTTTTGAAGGAGGAAGAGAACAAATGCAGACAAATATCTTCGACATACTTCCGCTCTATGTGAAGGCTGGTTCTATCTTGCCTTTGGCAGAAGTGAAACAATATGCGATGGAATATCCCGATCGTGAACTGGAATTGCGTATCTATGGAGGAGCGGATGCTGCTTTTTTATGGTATGAGGATGAAGGTGATTCCTACCGCTATGAAGAGGGCGTATGTTCGAAAGTGCCGATGCAATGGAAAGATTCGGAACGGACATTGACTATTGGACTGCGTGAGGGAACTTATCCCGGTATGCCGGAACAAATAAAAATGCATGTGAAATTATATCTGCCTGAAGGTGCAGCTCTTGATAGCAAAGAGTGCGTCTACACAGGTAGAGAAGTAAAAATAAAGTTTTAATTATAAGTATATATCGATTATGAAGAAGTTTCTCTATATTTTTATTCTATTGTTTATTGTGGGATGGGCACAGGCGCAACAGCGTGTGGTATACACAATCAACGACGGATGGAAATTTACAAAAGGATCTCCGTTTGAAGCGCAGCTGGCCGGCTGTGACGACTCTTCTTGGGAGACGGTCAATATACCTCATACATGGAATAATAAAGATGCAGACGACGAAACTCCGGGATTTTATCGGGGACCGGCTTGGTACCGGAAACAATTGTTTGTAGATAAAAGCCAGGAGGGACGTCAGGCAGTGATCTATTTTGAAGGAGCCAATCAGGAAGTGCGATTTTATCTGAACGGTCAGTTCGTGGGAGAACACAAAGGAGGGTATACCCGTTTCTGTTTTGACATCACTTCCCATTTGCGTTATGGACAGGAAAACCTGTTTGCCATTTATGTGAACAATGTCTATAATCCGAATATTCCTCCCTTATCTGCCGATTTTACTTTCTTTGGCGGTATCTACCGGGATGTCTATCTGCAGTTTATGAATCCGGTACACATTGCAACGAATGATTATGCTTCGTCAGGAGTTTATATCCGTACACCCGAAGTGAACAACTCCGCAGCCTCGGTAGAAATTACTACATTACTGACGAATAATACACTCCAACCTGCAGAAATCAGGGTGGAAAATATAATCTGCGATGCGGATGGTAAGGAAGTGAAAAAGACTCATGCGGAAATAAAGCTGGCATCCGGTGAAACAAAGACAGACATCTCTAAAAAGATAAAAATAGATTCGCCCCGTTTGTGGGATATAGACGATCCTTATCGGTATATGGTATATACGCGTATTCTCGATAAGAAAAAGGGTACTTTGCTGGATGAAGTGGTGAATCCGTTAGGCTTGCGCTGGTTTAAATTTGATTCGGAAAAGGGCTTTTTCCTGAATGGCAAAGGACGTAAACTAATCGGAACTGCCCGGCATCAGGATTATTTTCAGAAAGGAAATGCCTTGCGCGATGAGTTGCATGTACAAGATGTACTGTTGTTGAAAGAGATGGGAGGGAACTTCCTGCGTGTGTCACATTATCCCCAAGATCCTGTAATCATGGAAATGTGTGATAAACTGGGTATTGTGACTTCGGTTGAAATCCCCGTTGTCAATGCTGTTACGGAAACTGAAGAGTTTTTGCAGAACTCCGTTGAGATGGCTAAAGAAATGGTACGTCAGGATTTCAACCGCCCTTCTGTTATGATTTGGGGGTATATGAATGAGATTTTTCTGCGTCGCCCTTATACCGAAGGCAAGCAATTGGAAGATTACTACCGCTTTACTGAAAAAGTAGCCCGTGCCTTGGAAGCGACCATTCGCGAGGAAGATCCTTCAAGATATACCATGATGGCTTATCATAATATGCCTCAATATTACGAAGACGCCCATTTGACCGAAATTCCGATGATTCAGGGGTGGAACCTGTATCAAGGCTGGTATGAGCCGGATATCAATGAGTTTCAACGTTTGCTCGACCGTGCCCATAAGGTATACAGGGGAAAAGTGTTGATGGTTACGGAATATGGACCGGGAGTAGATCCGGGACTTCATTCCTACCAGCCGGAACGTTTCGACTTCTCACAGGAATATGGTTTGGTGTATCATAAACATTATCTCCGTGAAATGATGAAACGTCCGTTTATTGCCGGTTCCAGTCTGTGGAATCTGAATGATTTTTATTCCGAATCCCGTGTCGATGCTGTTCCTCATGTAAACAATAAAGGAGTTGTCGGATTATACAGGGAGAAGAAAGATGTCTATTGGTTTTATAAGACAGCTTTGTCACGTCGTCCGATACTTGTTATAGGTAATCGGGAGTGGAAAAGCCGTGGGGGAGTGGTGAATACTGCACAGAAAGAATGTATTCAGTCTGTCCCTGTATTCTCTAATGCGGAAGAAGTAGAGCTGTTTGTGAACAATAAAAGTCTGGGAAAGAAAAAGGTAGAAGATAATTATGCCTTGTTCGACGTACCGTTCGTTGGTGGAGAGAATCTCTTGGAAGCAGTTGCCGTGGCTGGTGATAGCAAATTGCGGGATATGCTCCGGATTCAGTTCCAGTTGGTAGGCTCACAGTTGAAAGACGAAGCAATTCCATTTACGGAAATAAATGTAATGTTGGGTTCTCCGAGATATTTTGAAGACCGTACAGCAAATGTAGCATGGATTCCCGAGCAGGAGTATAAGCCCGGTAGCTGGGGATTTGTAGGCGGAACGTCTTATCGTCGTAAAACAGGATTCGGCAGTATGCTTGGTTCGGATATTGACATTCTGGGAACGGATATGAATCCAATCTTCCAGACTCAACGTGTTGGAATAAAATCTTTTAAAGCTGATGTACCGAATGGAGAATATTCCGTATATTTGTACTGGGCAGAATTGGAGTCGGACAAAGAGAGGGAAGCGTTGGTTTATAATCTGGGAGCTGACTCGGAACAGACGTTTGCCGGAAACCGTAGCTTCGGAATTTCAATGAATGGAACGACTGTTTTGGATGATTTCAACATAGCTCGTGATTACGGATATGCCCGTGCTGTTATCAAGAAATTTGTAGTAACGGTGAAGGATGGAAAAGGATTGAGTGTTGACTTCCATAAAAAAGAAGGAGAACCTATTCTGAACGCTATCCGTATTTATAGAAACTATTAATCATAAACACTGTCAATATGCTTAGGTCTATTTATTTACTGTCTTTTCTCCTCCTGCAATCTTTATTTGCTTTTGCCGGGAATGTAAAGGAGAATGTTCCGTCCTCTTTTGATTTGTATGTATGCATCGGACAATCCAACATGGCGGGGCGTGCAACATTAACTCCGGAAGTCATGGATACCCTCCAAAATGTGTATCTATTGAATGATAAGGGGAATTTTGAACCGGCAGTAAATCCTCTCAATCGTTATTCTACAGTTCGGAAAGATTTGTCAATGCAGCGTTTGGGACCGGCTTACGGCTTTGCTAAAGAGATGGCCCGACAAACGAAACGTCCTGTCGGACTGGTAGTAAATGCGCGTGGAGGCTCATCCATCAACTCCTGGCTAAAAGGGAGTAAAGACGGATATTATGAAGAAGCTCTTTCCCGGGTTCGGATTGCAATGAAGCAGGGAGGTGTTTTGAAAGCAATCCTTTGGCATCAGGGAGAAGCCGATTGTTCGAATCCGGAAGCGTATAAACAGAAACTGATTTCTTTGGTGAAAGACTTGCGGGAAGATCTGGGCATGCCGAATCTACCGGTTGTTGTAGGACAGATTTCTCAATGGAACTGGACAAAAAGAGAAGCAGGTACAGTCCCCTTTAATCAGATGATTAAAAAAGTTTCTTCATTTATTCCCCATTCTGATTGGGTATCATCGAAAGGATTGGGATGGTATAAAGATGAGAAGGACCCTCATTTTAATACGGAAGCACAACTGTTATTAGGAAAACGTTATGCGAAAAAGGTACTGAAGTTCTATAAACATCAATAGAATACCCTTTTTCGAGGAACATAAAAGCCGGCTGATTCATGAGGGATCAGCCGGCTTTTGTATGGTGAATAACTAAATACTGCCTTGTTGATAGAAAAGGAATCTATATAGTTAATTGTTTTATTATAAGTAAATTAACCTGTTGATAACTTTGTTGATATCCTTGTTGATAACTGAAATTAGGTTGTGAATAAAACCAGTAAAGAAGAGTCGTCATAAAAAAGAAGAACCGCATTTCTGCGATTCTTCTTATCTTTAGTTGCGGAGATCCGACTCGAACGAATGACCTTTGGGTTATGAGCCCAACGAGCTACCAACTGCTCCACTCCGCGATGTTTAACGGGTGCAAAGGTACGGCTTTTTTTGAAACAAACAAATAATTTGCTGAATATTTTTCGAGTAAATCATCATTTTTTTCTTATTTGGTTGAGAATGAATGAAATAATGATGAAACTTTTTCTTAGCACCTATTAATATACAAATGTTAATATTCTCTCTATTTTCTTGTATGGTCTAAAGAAAAGAATTACTTTTGCTCAAAATATTCAGCAATGTGCAATTTGTAACCTATGACCGTATCCAAGACAAAAGCCAAATTAGTAGATGTAGCCCGTCAGCTTTTTGCGAAGATGGGAGTAGAAAACACAACTATGAATGATATCGCTCTTGCTTCTAAAAAAGGTAGACGAACGCTCTATACTTATTTTAAAAGTAAGGATGAAATTTATTTGGCTGTTGTGGAATCGGAATTGGATATTCTGTCGGATATGATGAAGCGGGTGGCCGAGAAAAATATCTCACCGGACGAGAAATTGTTGGAGATGATATATACCCGGTTGGACGCGGTAAAAGAGGTGGTCTATCGAAACGGAACATTGCGTGCTTATTTCTTCCGTGATATATGGCGGGTGGAAAAAGTTCGCAAGAAGTTTGATGCAAAGGAAGTCCAGCTCTTTAAAGCCGTTCTTCTGGAAGGACAGGCAAAAGGAGTTTTCCATATTGACGATGTGGAGATGACTGCCGACTTGATACATTATTGTGTGAAAGGAATTGAAGTTCCTTATATTCGAGGCCATATAGGTGCACATCTGGATGAAGATACAAGAAATAGATATGTGTCCAACATTGTGTTTGGCGCACTGCATAGAACAGAAATTTAATTAAATAACTTTTAGTATGGGATTATTAGACGGAAAAACAGCCATTGTAACCGGTGCTGCTCGCGGTATTGGTAAGGCTATCGCTCTTAAGTTTGCTGCCGAAGGCGCAAACATCGCATTTACTGACCTTGTCATTGACGAAAATGCAGAAAATACAGCTAAAGAATTGGAAGCAATGGGCGTGAAAGCCAAAGGTTACGCTTCTAACGCGGCTAACTTTGAAGATACTGCAAAGGTCGTTGAAGAAATCCACAAGGACTTCGGACGGATCGATATATTGGTAAACAATGCCGGTATCACTCGTGACGGTTTGATGATGCGCATGAGCGAACAGCAATGGGATATGGTAATCAACGTGAACCTGAAGTCTGCATTTAACTTCATCCATGCTTGTACACCTATCATGATGCGTCAAAAAGCTGGTAGCATTATCAATATGGCCTCTGTTGTAGGTGTTCACGGAAATGCAGGACAGGCTAACTATGCTGCTTCCAAAGCAGGTATGATTGCATTGGCTAAGTCTATCGCACAAGAGTTGGGCTCTCGCGGCATCCGTGCCAACGCTATCGCTCCGGGATTCATCCTGACAGACATGACAGCTGCTCTTTCTGACGAAGTAAGAGCTGAATGGGCAAAGAAAATTCCTTTGCGTCGTGGTGGTACTCCTGAAGATGTGGCAAACATCGCTACCTTCCTGGCTTCTGATATGTCTTCTTATGTATCAGGTCAGGTGATTCAGGTAGATGGTGGTATGAATATGTAATCGAACAGAATGACTGTTGTATACGAAGACAACCATATCATTGTAGTCAACAAGACCGCTTCCGAGATTGTCCAGGCAGACAAGACGGGGGATACGCCGCTTTCGGAGACTGTAAAACAGTATCTGAAAGAGAAGTATCAGAAACCCGGAAATGTTTTCCTCGGTGTGACACACCGGCTGGACCGCCCCGTAAGCGGTCTTGTTATTTTTGCCAAAACGAGTAAGGCATTAACAAGGCTCAACGAAATGTTTCGCACCAGTGAGGTGAAAAAGACTTATTGGGCGGTTGTGAAAAATGCTCCGCAAGAACCGGAAGGTGAACTGGTACATTTTCTTGTACGTAATGAAAAGCAGAACAAAAGTTATGCATACGACAAAGAAGTGCCGAACAGCAAGAAAGCGATCTTGCATTACCGGTTGATCGGTCATTCGGAGAATTACTATTTGCTCGAAGTCGATTTAAAAACCGGACGTCATCATCAGATTCGTTGCCAGCTGGCAAAAATGGGATGCCCTATCAAGGGAGATTTGAAATATGGCTCTCCACGCTCCAATCCGGATGGGAGCATTTGTCTGCATGCCCGGAGAGTACGGTTCGTACATCCTGTCTCAAAAGAACTGATAGAGCTTGAAGCTCCTCTTCCCGAAGGGAATTTATGGAAAGGATTCGCCATAGATTAACACGGATTTCCACAGATTCATTTATTATGTTATTTAGTAGACGGTACGCAGTTTTTCTGTGGAAAACCGTGTAAATCTGTGGTTGGAACTTGCCAAAAGAGTAAACCTGCCTGCCATTTTTCTTGTAAACTCTAGCGACAGTTAGTTAATTCCTAAATAGGTAGTATATTTGCATCATTCGCTAACTATAATTTTCAATCATACCAAAGAAAAATACGAATGAAGGCATTTAAACTACTTGCACTTACTTCTTGTGTCTTGCTTGCAGCGGGAAATGGAGTAGCGCAACAGAACTATTCAAAAAGTGAAGGATTATTGCAGTACGTCGATCCGTATATCGGATCCGGTTATCATGGACACGTCTTTGTTGGGACGAGTGTTCCGTATGGAATGGTACAGCTGGGTCCTACCAATATCCATAAAGGTTGGGACTGGTGCTCGGGTTATCATTATTCCGATAGTATTTTAATTGGCTTTTCACATACCCATTTGAGCGGTACGGGCTGTACTGACTTATGTGATATTCTCATCATGCCATTGAATGAGATCCGTACTCCCAGAGGCAATCAGGATGATATACGTGATGGGTATGCTTCCAGATATTCTCATGCGAATGAAATCGCCCGTCCCGAATATTACTCTTTGCTTCTCGACCGTTACAATATCAAAGCCGAGCTGACAGCTACAGATCGTGTAGGCTTCCATCGTTATACTTATCCTGAAGGAAAACCGGCTTCCATATTAATCGACTTACGTGAAGGAAACGGATCGAATGCTTACGACAGCTATATCCGTAAGGTAGATGATTATACAGTAGAGGGTTATCGTTATGTGAGAGGCTGGAGTCCTTCCCGCAAAGTTTATTTTGTGTTGAAAAGTGATAAGAAGATAGAGCAGTTTACTACCTATGATGATAATACCCCGCAACCTTGGGACCAACTGAAAGTGGCATCGGTGAAGAGTGTCCTCACTTTTGGTAACGTGAAGGAAGTGAAGATAAAAGTCGCCCTTTCTTCTGTCAGCTGTGACAACGCAGCGATGAACCTGCAATCCGAACTTACTCACTGGGATTTTGATAAGGTGGTGGATATGAGTGCCGACCGATGGAATAAGCAACTGGAGAAGATGACAGTAGAGACTGATGATGAGGCTTCCAAACGTGTATTCTATACCGCCCATTATCATACTATGATTGCCCCTACGCTTTTTTGCGATGTGAATGGAGAGTATAGAGGGATGAATGACATGATTTACACAGACCCGAAGAAAGCCAACTATACGACTCTTTCTTTATGGGATACCTACCGTGCATTAAATCCTTTGATGACTATTACTCAACCTGAAATGGTTGACCATGTAGTCAATTCGATGATTTCCATCTATCGTCAGCAGGACAAACTCCCTATCTGGCCTTTGATGAGTGGAGAGACCGATCAGATGCCGGGGTATAGCTCCGTGCCGGTGATTGCCGATGCATATCTGAAAGGATTTACCGGGTTCGATGCGGAAGAAGCATTGCAAGCAATGATAGCTACAGCTACTTATGAAAAGCAGAAAGGAGTACCTTATGTAGTCAAAAAAGGCTATATCCCTGCCGACAAAGTTCATGAAGCTACTTCCATAGCCATGGAGTATGCAGTGGACGACTGGGGAATTGCCGCTATGGCACGTAAGATGGGAAAGACAGAAGATGCTGAAACATTCTCAAAACGTGCTCATTATTACAAGAACTATTTTGATTCTTCTATCCATTTCATTCGTCCGAAACTGGAAGACGGCTCTTGGCGTACTCCTTACGATCCGGCACGTTCCATCCATACTGTTGGAGATTTCTGTGAAGGAAACGGATGGCAATATACTTTCTTTGCTCCACAAGACCCCTATGGGCTGATTGCCTTGTTTGGAGGTGACAAACCTTTTACAACGAGGCTTGATGGTTTCTTTACCAATACCGACAGTATGGGGGAAGGAGCATCGAGCGACATAACCGGATTGATCGGACAATATGCACATGGAAATGAACCGAGCCATCATGTTGCTTATCTTTATGCGTATGCCGGTGAACAATGGAAAACGGCGGAAAAGGTTCGTTTTATCATGAGCGATTTTTACACAGACCAGCCGGACGGTATCATCGGTAATGAGGATTGTGGCCAAATGTCTGCCTGGTATCTTCTTTCATCTATGGGACTCTATCAGGTGAACCCGTCGGATGGTGTATTTGTTTTCGGTAGCCCTTGTTTTAAGAAAGTAGAAGTGAAGGTACGTGGTGGTAACACTTTTACTGTAGAAGCACCCAATAACAGCAAAGAAAATATCTATATCCAGAAAGTGTATTTGAATGGCAAGCCTTATGATAAGAGTTATATCACTTATCAGGATATAATAAATGGCAGCACATTGAAGTTTGTAATGGGGAAAAAGCCTAATAAGAATTTTGGTAAGGCTCCGGCAAACAGACCGGTTGTTTTGAATAAGATAAATGGATAAAGATGGCTTACTTATAAAAGACAGCTAATTGTTGAAAGGAGGAAGAAGCCTCCGACAATGAAAGAATAAAGCTGGTTCTCAATATTCAATTCAGTTTTCAATAGGTATTATAAGGCTTTCCGATTGTAGCATTTAATTCTGCTTCGGAAAGCTTTATTTTATACTAGAAACGGCTGAAAAGCAAATCCTTAACAAGAACTTACTGTTTTCAGCCGTTTTGGGGAATATAGTTTTAAGAAATAAGTACATCTTTCCTTTAAAAAAGAATGTAATCAAGACTATTTTTATAACTATGGAAGCGGATCAGCTTTTGCCGGTCGTTTCGGATCATAAACGGCTACTCCTACTTTGGAGTCAGCACAACCATAATACAAATACCATTTGTTTTTGAAGTAGACCATTCCTTCTATAAATACGGTTCCATCCACATATTGCCCACTCTTTTCAAAGCTATCCATCGGACGGAAGAACGGTTCATCGAGACGGGTGATAAAGCGGGTAGGATCATTGGCGTCGAAGAGTGCTTGTCCGGCAGCATAGACATTGGCGGTATAGCGTTTGTCACCTCTTCCTGAATGGTTCTTACCATTATAAAGAAGGACAATTCCTTTCGGAGTGTAGATAGCCGGAGGCCCACATTCGGTGAGATGGCTGTCGAAGTAGCCGTCACGGGGAGAAAACAGCTTTTTTAGGGAACCGTCAATGTTGACAATCGGTGTCCAGTGGATTAAGTCATCGGAAGTAGCTGCGAATACATGCTCCTCTCCCCAGTACATAAAGTATTTCCCGTTGACTTTCTTGATAACCTGTTTCCCTTTAACAACTTCGGTCAGGATAGAGCCGGACTTACAACCCAGGTTGAAGACCTTTCCATCAAATGCTTTGGCAAAAGCAGGACCGTGTTTTGTCCAGTCTTTTAGGTTGCGGGAGGTCGCTACTGCCAGGCGAGGTACATAGCGATTCCATTGGGTGTACATCATTACATATAATCCGTCATCGGTTACGGCAATTCGTGGGTCTTCGCAGCCGCCGGGCCATTCCAACTCTTTTTGTGAATCATTATCCGGATAGAATACAGGAGTCTTTTCCCGTTGGAAATGTGTGCCGTCGGTAGAAGTGGCATAACCGAGGCGAGAAGTCCGGTGTCCGATACCGACACCTGATTTATCCTCTGCACGGTATAACACGACAATCTCACCATTGTAGAGTGTAGCAGCCGGATTGAATGTATCGTTCGATTCCCACGCAATAGAATCTTTGGTCAATGGACAGTAAAACTTAGTGTTTTCTATAGGAGATATTACCGGATTGACATTCTTTGGACGTTCGAAACCACCGAAAGCCCAATCGGGTAATTTGTTCTCTTTATGATTGGAAGACTGTCCGTAGGCAGTACAGGTCATCATGGTTGTAGTAAGTAGGAATAAAAAAGTTGATTTCATATTGTTCATATTATATGGGTCATTTATTTTTTAGGAGTCATATACTCCCTACATATAAATTGGAAAATAAATAAAATGCTGTCATCTGTCACCTGATTGGGCATAAATGATTGATTATAAATATACTGCAGTGTGACAGCATGATGTGACGGCAAGGTGACGACAACTTTGCTGTCACTTTGTTGAAAGCAAGGATTTTATTGTTTCTCTGCTATGTGGGTACTTATTTCTCTATCCGGAGCGGTATTCAAGGATTATCAGACTATTACGGAAGAGAGAGTTTCAGTACTTGAAACTAAAAGTTCTATTGCTTGAAACTTTTGTTTCGTCAGCGAGAAACTCTAGTTTCTCTTACTTGAAACTGTGGTTTCAAAGGCGTGAAACTAAAGTTCTTCAACCTTGAAACTACTTTGGAAGCGTAAGCTTCAAGGTTAGAAACAGTTATCTCATAAGCAGGAATACAATAAAAACATAATAGAAGACTATTGAATACTATTTAGTAAGTCTACCTTGCCTTCATTCACGAGTTTTAGGATTAGTTCTCCAAACAGCGTATTTTGCCATGCAAACCAGGAACGAGTAAAGTTCTTCGGGTCGTTCTTGTGGAAAGATTCATGCATGAACCCTGTTCCGGCATCCGTATCCATCAGCATTTTGATGCAGGTCTTGATTTCTGCGTCGTTTTGACTGGTGAATGCTTTCATCATAATACTCATGGGCCAAATCATATCATATCCGATGTGCGGGCCGCCAATTCCTTCACCGGCAGTACCTTTGAAGAAGTAAGGATTATCTTCGCTCCATACAAACTTACGGGTATTCTGATAAATAGGATCGTTCACTTTCACATCCCCAAGATAAGGCAGGGCAATGAGACTCGGCACATTGGCATCATCCATTAACAGTTGATTGCCGAAACCGTCCACTTCGAAAGCATAGATTTTGCCATATTTCGGATGATTGTAAACCGCATACTGTTTCAGGGCTGCTTCCACTTCGTTAGACAGTGTAGTACATTCTTTAGCTAAATCAGGTTTCTTGTTGACCGTATTCAGAATTTCGGCAGCTTTGCGCAATGAAGTTACAGCAAAGAAGTTGGACGGAACGAGGAACTGGAAAGTTGTAGCATCATCCGAAGGACGGAAAGCAGAAGCAATCAGTCCGACCGGCTTTACAGGATTACCCCAGCCGTCGTTGGTCATCGTATCGAGTGCACGTTCCGTTTTACGTTGGAAACGATAAGGACCTTTCGGATCTTCTTTTCGTTGCTGTTCCTTAAACGTTTTCAGAACCTTCGCGATGGCTGTAAGCCATTCGTCGGAGAATATACTGGCATCTCCCGTCGTCTTCCAGTAATGATAAGCAAGACGGATAGGATAGCAGAGCGAGTCGATTTCCCATTTGCGTTCGTGCAGTTCGGGCTTCATGTCCGTAAGGTCGCTCATCCATTCGCCGCCTTCGGAATTCATGTTGAAAGCATTGGCATACGGGTCGATATTGATACACTTGAACTGACGTTTGATAACGCCGGCCAGCATCTTTTTCAGTTCCGCGTCTTTGTTGGCGAGTTGCACGTAAGGCCATACTTGTGCACCCGAATCGCGCAACCACATGGCGTGGATGTCGCCTGTATAAACAAACGTATCGTCTTTGCCGTCAAAATGAACAGTAGTATCCAGGGTGTTCGGGAAACAGTTTTCGAACATCCATGCCAAGCGGGCATTCGTCAGCAGTTGCTTGATATGCGCAATCTGTTGTTCCACAGCTTGCGAGACAAACAGACGTTTCGATGCTTCCGGACGGTTCGTCTGATAGTTGTTGATTTTGGTATTATCTTGTTGGATGACAAAATCACTGTTCGTTATAGCCTGCATATTGCTAGCACCAAAGAGTGCTATGGACAAACAAAAGGCTTTAGTTATATTCATGGTAATAGTCTTTTTTTGTTGATTAGTATTGATTATGAAAGTGTTGCGGAGAAGAAGTGTTAAATCTCTGCAAAGAATTCAATAAGACAGGCATTGTCGAGCAGCCATTTATACTGTTCCTTGTTGTGTCCCGACCAATCCCTGCCTAATAATCCGTTTTCATCCCGGTAGTTTTCCCAGGCGTGAAGCGCATTTTCCACCATCGCATTGACATACGCCGGATTCTTGTCAATCTTATACAGAGCTTTCAGTCCTCTGAATAAGATCACGTTAAACCAGGCCATGTCTTTATGCACTTTGACAGTCGGGTCTTTCTTGTCGGCTTTTGTGCGGAAAAAAGCATCAGTTCCTGCGGCTGTCTGCTGTGCATCGCGCAAATACTGTTCATCTCCCGTTTCTTCATAGAGCAATACGCCCGCCTGAATCATCTGTCCACTGTTGTAGGCGTACTTCTCTTTGGAAACTTTCCCTTTCAGGTTGATGTTATCCCAGTAAAGATGGTCGGTAGGGTCGCACAGATGCTTTTTCGTCCAGGCATACGTCTCTTTTGCTTTTTCGAGGTATTTGGCATCCTTCGTCAGCCGGTACAACTTGACACCGAGCACAGTAGACGGTGCATTGGAACAAGTATGCTTCGCTTCCTTCTGCTGTTCACACCAAAAGATGCCACCGCCTATCTCATCGCTCCATCCACTGTAGATATATTGATACAATGCAACGGCTTTTTCCAAAGATGCAGGCTTGTGAGTCAGTTGGTAATAATCGCAGTAATCCAGTGCAATCCAGATGTTATCGTCATAATAACGTCCGTGCTGCCCGTACTTGGTGGGGTATGACTGATAACAGGCCGGCAAGCGACTGTTATCCCAATACTGCTCCATTCCCGGTAGAATTCTTTTCTCGAGAATCTTTTTGTACTTCTTGTTTCCGGTCGCTTTGTATAAAGCCACACAACCCGACATCATCCCGGAATACGGCCATAGAAAAGAAGCCTTCAGCGTTCCGTTCTGCTGCGTTCCGCCCGCCAGATAAGTAATTTTTTGGTCGGGATTGACAGGATACGTTTCTGTTAGTAGTCCGTCATTCGTCTGATAGAGATTCAATACATTAGATAGAATTGAGTCGGCAATAGAAAGATAACGGGTATTTCCCGGTGTCTTTCCCACTGCGGAGGTAAGGCAAAATAACATACAGGCTACAAAACATATATTTCTCATAGGAATATCGGGTTGTGTGGTGAAACTTTCAGGTTATAACTAGATACAAAGATTATTTCTGCTGACGCTGGTCGAACTCCAGTTCCACCTTTACGGGGAAATGGTCTGAAGGAGTGCGCGCCTGATAAGTCTTGATGTCGATTTCTTCCGGGCAATCGTTCGCCTGCTTCTTTTCTCCCTTGCCTACGATGCTGCGGTAAGTATCAGTCAGCACACCATATCTTTTCACTTGGAAAGACGGAGAAACGAATATATGGTCGATACGGCTTTCCGTAAAGCTGTTCGGGTCGAAGTCGTTGAACGTGCCGTTGATAGCATAGCGGAAGCCGGCCTTTTCGTAAGAGTCACACAACACCCCTTTGCTCACAAAAGCATCATAAGATTGGTGGGTCTGGTCGACATTGAAGTCTCCCGTCAGGATGGCCGGAAGCTCTTTGCCTTTGCCAAGTTCTTTCATCTTGTCCTGTACGAGGAATGCACTTTCCACACGTGCCTTCTTGCCGATATGGTCCATGTGCAGGTTGAAGAAAAGGAATTCGAAGCCGGTATCTTTGCATTTGAAGTGTCCCCAACTGCAAATACGCGGCAACACGGCATCCCATCCTTTGCTCGGCACGTCGGGAGTTTCCGACAACCAAAAATCACCTTTCTCTATCACGTCAAACTTGTCTGTGCGATAGAAAATAGCAGAATGTTCACCTTTCTCTTTGCCGTCGTCGCGACCTACACCGATATAATCATAACCGGGTAATGCCTCTTTTATATCTTTCAGTTGATGAATAAAGCACTCCTGCGTGCCGAAAATATCGAAATCGTGGTATTGCACTATTTGGGCAATGACCGGGTAACGTTGTCCCCAACCGTTTCCGTTGATTGAATCGCCACCGTTGGCGTTTCTCAAATTGTAGGAGGCAACGGTGATAGAAGTAGGCTGATAGTTACTTTGACAACCGCAAAAGACGATCGCAACAAGGGCAATTAGTAAAAGGTTTTTCAGTTTCATGTTTTTATAGTTTGTTTGGTAGATAATTCATTGATCTCCAAAAGTACAATATTTTATTCAAACGAAAGAGAGTAAGGTACATCTTTTTCTGTGGTTCCCCGTTGTTTATTGGGTACGGGGCTCATTTGAAATTGAATATTAGCACCTTTAATCAGCTGGTCATGTGTAAGGAAATTACGGGTTTGTGATTTCCCGTTTACTTTCATTTCCTTGATGTAGCGGTTGTCAAGCTGGTTGTTATCTGCCTTGATTGTGATGGTCTTTCCGTTCTCCAAATGTAACTTCGCTGATTTGAAGAGCGGGGTTCCTATGATATATTCATCCGTTCCCGGGCAAACCGGATAGAAACCGAGTGCGGAGAATACATACCAGGCGGAAGTCTGTCCGTTGTCTTCGTCACCGCAATAACCGTCGGGACCGGCGGTATATAGCTTGTTCATAATCTCACGTATCCAGTATTGGGCTTTCCAGGGCTCGCTCGAATAGTTGTAGAGATATACCATGTGCTGAATAGGCTGGTTGCCGTGCGCATATTGCCCCATGTTCATTACTTGCATTTCACGCATTTCGTGAATCATGCCGCGGCTTTCCATTCCCAGTTTACCTGGGATGACAAAGACGGAATCCATCATCGCGTTGAATTCTTTCTTGCCTCCCATCAGGTTGATAAGTCCTTGCGGGTCGTGGAATACGCAGAAGCTCCAGTGCCAGCTATTCCCTTCGCAAAATTCACCGCTCCAGTCCACTGCATCGAAATTCGGATTGAATACGCCTTTGTTGTCTTTGCCAACCATCAGTTTGCGTTCCGGATGATAGACATTTTGGTAGTTCAGCGCGTGTTTCTTATAAATGTCGATTTCGCTCTCCGGTTTACCGAGTTTCTTGCCTAATGTATAAATTGCCCAGTCGTTATATGCATACTCCAGTGTACGTGCAACGTTTTGTCCTATGCCGATATTGTTGGCAACATATCCCAGTTGGTTGTAAGACTCGTAACCGAGACGCCCCGAAGCAGTCCCGCGAAGATGTGCATTTGCTCCATGTTTCAATGCTTCCCAAAGAGTTTCGATATCATACCCGCGCAACCCTTTGATGTAAGCGTCGGCCACTACGGAAGCCGAGTTGTTGCCTACCATACAATCCCGATGTCCCGGGCTGGCCCATTCCGGCAGGAAACCGCTCTCTTTGTAAGCGTTTACCAAACCTTCCTGCATCTTTTGATTCATTGACGGATACATCAGGTTGAGGAAAGGAAACAGACAACGGAACGTGTCCCAAAAACCGGTGTCGGTAAACATATAGCCGGGACGCACTTCACCGTTATAGGGGCTGTAATGCATGATTTCTCCCTTAGCGTCTATCTCGTAGAAACTGCGTGGAAAAAGCATGGAACGGTATAGACAAGAATAGAAGGTGCGCAGGTTATCAATGTTATCGTCTTCCACCTCTATCTTACTCATTTCACGGTTCCAGATCTCTCTTCCGTTCGCTACCAGTTGGTCGAAACTGTTTTTGCCAAGCTCTTTGAGATTCAACTCCGCCTGTTCGGGGCTGATAAAGGAGGAAGCAACACGTGCGTGTACGATTTCTCCCTTTTTCGTGGCGAATCCGATTACCGCACCTGTGTGGTTTCCTTTCGCTTCTGTTTCATTCGGAAGAATGTTGTTTTCGGAAACTGTGGAAACGAATGTGAACGGTTTGTCGAATTGAACTACAAAGTAGTTTTTGAAGTTTTCCGGCACACCGCCGCTATTCTTGGTTGAATAGCCGATAATCTTGTTTTCTTTCGGAATCACTTTCACATAAGAACCTTTGTCAAAAGCGTCTACAATCACGTAGGCATTCTTTGTCTCCGGATACGTGAAACGGAACATGACGGCGCGCTCCGTAGGAGCAAGCTCGGTTGTTACGTCATGGTCGGCAAGGTACACCTTATAATAATAAGGTTTGGCAACTTCCGCTTTGTGAGAGAACCAACTGGCACGTCGGTCTTGATCGAATACCAGTCCGCCGGTGATAGGCATGATGGCAAACTGCCCGTAGTCGTTCATCCAGGGACTGGGCTGATGTGTTTGTTTGAATCCCCGGATTTTGTCGGCATCATACGTGTACGCCCAACCGTCTCCCATTTTACCGGTCTGCGGTGTCCAGAAATTCATTCCCCACGGCAATGCCGTAGCCGGATACGTGTTTCCGGTAGACAGTTCAAACTTGGATTGAGTGCCTACCAGTGTGCTGACATAGTCTACCGGATTCTTAACGGCAGAAGATTGCAGGCTGTACAACACGGCACCTCCAAGAAATAGCAAGTGTTTAAATGAAAAATGTGTTTTCATGAACAAATGAATTTATAGATTTGAAAATAATTTCTACGACGAAAATAGGGAGAAAAGGAATGTGCTTCTAGTAATAGAGAGGTTAAATCGCCTCTTGTCGCTAAAATTAACTACTCTGGCACGGAAATTTACTTATATTCCGGTCAAAAAAAAGCTCGGAATGTTTTTTTGTTTACCTTTGTCATATAGCAAATCTAAGAATAATACACTATGGGAAAACAGTCGGTTTATATTCTATTATTTTTTCTTAATCTGTTGATACATAACGCTTATGCTTATAATTTGAAGCAAGTTGCAGATAAAGAGTATATGTCTAATAGTTCGATTACATCTCTGTGCCAGGATGAGCGTGGATTGATGTGGATCGGGACCTGCGACGGACTGAATATTTATGATGGACAGGAGATTGAGGAATTTAAGACTCGTGACAAAGAGGATTACTTATCTGGTAATCTGATTGACAATATTGTGTATACGGGCGAAGATGTTTACTGGATTCAAACCTACTATGGGCTGAACCGTTTGAACCGGAAAACCAATACAATCACTCACTATAATGAATTTCAGAAACTCTTCTTTATGAATAAAGATAGTCATGGTAATCTGTTCATTATCCAGGATAGTAACTGCATTTATTATTATCATAAAAAAGAAGGAGTCTTCAAGAAAATCAATATCACGGGAATCCCGATTTCCGATATCGTAAACTTCTTTATCGACGGTAACAACCGGATGTGGGTAGTCATGAAAGGATACAACCGCTGTTATGACATACAGCAGGAAGCCGCATCGGGAGATATCACCCTGTTACCCCAGAAAACAAACCTGATTTATCAGACTTCCTTGATTTATTGTTTCAATGACGAGCAATCTCTTTATTACATAGACAAGGAATTTAATTTCTATGCTTTCCATATTCCGACCCAGAAGAATGAATTTATTGCCAATCTGGGTAAGGAAATACAGGAACGTGGCAAAATTTCATCCATTGTTCATTATCATAACAGCTATTTTGTGGGCTTTTTGATGGATGGCATTCTCCTGTTGGAAAAACAGAAGGAGACGGATCATTATCAAATTCAGTCGTTACCTATCAACAGCGGTGTATTCTGTCTCAAGAAAGACCGTTTTCAGGATGTTGTTTGGATTGGTACCGACGGGCAGGGTGTTTATCTTTATTCGAACCCGCTTTATTCTATCAAATCAATGGTGCTTAGCAATTATACCGAGAAAATAGAACGCCCCGTGCGTGCCATCTATCTTGATGATGAACGTACTTTCTGGGTGGGAACCAAAGGAAACGGAATTCTTAAAATCTATGATTACGAATTCGATAAAAACATCTCCGACTGTCGGGCGGAGGTGTTGACTACCTCTAATAGTGCTTTGAGTAGTAATGCCGTTTATTGTTTTGCCAAGAGCCACCGGAATTTGCTTTGGATAGGAGACGAAGAAGGATTAACTTATTATTCATATCGGGAAAAACGTATCAAGAGTATACCAATACGGATCGGTAACGAAGATTTCAAATACATCCATGACATTTACGAAACAGCAGATTCCGAACTGTGGCTGGCGAGTGTCGGCATGGGAGTGGTGAAAGCTCGTATTGCCGGAACACCGGACAATCCGGTGATTGTGGATGCGCAACGTTACATCATCAATGACGGCGAACTGGGATCGAACTATTTCTTTACTATTTATGCGGAGAATGAAGCCAACCTGTTGTTTGGCAATAAAGGATATGGGGTATTCCGCTATAACGAAACGACGAATGGCCTGGAACCGGTGTCTACTCACAAATACGAAAACATGACCCTGAATAATATTCTTGCTATCAGTAAAGACAGCAGCAATAACTATCTTTTCGGAACGAGCTACGGATTGATAAAGTACACATCGGAAACCTCTTATCAGCTCTTCAATGCCAAGAATGGTTTCCTGAATAATACCATTCATGCAATTCTTAGAAACTCGTCCGACGACTTCTGGTTGAGCACCAATCTTGGATTAATCAATTTCGATACGAAAAGGAATGTCTTTCGTTCATACGGTTTTGGAGATGGTTTAAAGGTGGTAGAGTTTAGTGACGGAGCCGCTTTTCGGGATTCCCAGACTGGTACTCTGTTCTTTGGCGGAATCAATGGAGTCGTAGCTATCCGGGCGGATGGCCGTCCGGAGCAGCTTTATATGCCTCCTGTTTATTTTGATAAGCTGTCTATCTTCGGTGAACAATACAATCTGGGCGAATTTCTCACCCGGAAAAAAGAAACTGAAGTCTTGAATTTGCAGTATGACCAGAATTTCTTTTCTGTTTCATTTGCCTCTGTGGATTATCTGAATGGTAATAACTGTACCTATTTCTATAAACTAAAAGGATTGAGTGACCAATGGGTAAACAATGGTTCGGAAAGCGGAGTCTCTTTTACGAATATGGCTCCCGGCGAATATACCTTACTGGTGAAATATTACAATAGTGTTTTTGATAAAGAGAGTGATGTCTATTCTCTGGTGATTCGTATAGGTGATCCGTGGTATGCTTCCTGGTGGGCTTATTTGATTTATGCCCTGTGTCTGCTTTTACTGGCAGCCTTGCTGATACGTTCCTTTATCCTGCGCTCCAAACGTAAAAAGCAGGAATTGCTGAACGAGATAGAGAAACGCCATCAAAAGAATGTCTTTGAGTCCAAACTTCGTTTCTTTACTAATATCGCACATGAATTTTGTACTCCGCTGACTTTGATTTATGGTCCTTGCGGACGAATCCTTTCATCGAAGGGACTTAGTAAATTTGTCGTGGACTACGTACAGATGATTCAGACGAATGCGGAGCGTCTCAACAACCTGATTCATGAGTTGATCGAATTCCGTCGGATTGAAACGGGAAACAGGGAAGTGCGGGTTGAGTCATTGAATGTGTCTTCCATTGTGAAAGGAATAGCCAAAACGTTTGTTGAAATGGCTAAATCCAGAAACATCACTTTCTTGAGCAAGATACCCGAGCAGGTGATGTGGAACTCGGACAAAGGATTCCTGAATACAATTATTATTAATCTGATTTCTAATGCCTTTAAATATACTCCCGACGGACAGAGTATCAAGATTGAAGTGGATACGAGCCGGGAAAATATGCTGGCTCTTCGTGTAGCAAATGAAGGAAGTACCATCAAGGAAAAGGATTTTCAGTATATTTTTAATCGGTATGCCATTTTGGATAATTTCGAGAATCAGGATGAAAAGAACTTTTCACGGAACGGACTGGGGCTAGCCATCTCTTATAATATGGCAAAGTTGCTGAATGGTACGTTGAAAGTGGAAAATACTCCTGACGGATGGGTAATGTTTACACTAACCTTGCCGGTCGTGGAACTGACTACCGGAGTGGTGGAAACCAAGCGGCTCACAGCGGAATACATCCCTAAGATAGATACTCAATCGATACTGAAACTTCCCCAGTATGAGTTTGATAAGATGCGTCCTACGCTTTTGGTTGTCGATGATGAAATCGAAATGCTATGGTTTATTGGAGAAATCTTCTCGGCTGACTTCAATGTGGTAACCTTGCAAGATCCTGAACGGCTGGATCAGGTGATGAATGAGGTTTATCCGAATGTGATTATCTGTGATGTCATGATGCCGGGAATGGGTGGCATTGAACTGACCAGGCGGATTAAATCGGTGAAAGAGACGGCGCATATTCCTATTATTGTGGTTTCCGGACGACACGAGATGGAACAACAGATGGAAGCCCTTTCTGCCGGTGCGGAAATGTATATCACAAAACCGTTTAGTGCGGAGTATCTTCGTATCTCTGTCTGTCAGGTGATAGAACGGAAAGAGGTGTTGAAAAATTATTTCAGTTCGCCGATCAGTTCTTTTGAAAAGTCGGACGGGAAGTTGACGCATAAAGAGTCGAAGAAGTTCCTACAGTCGGTTTTGAAGATTATCAATGATAATATAACGAACAAAGATTTGACTCCACGTTATATCGCCGATCGGCTGGCAATCAGTCCCCGGAGTCTTTATCGGAAGATGGAAGAGATAGGAGAGGATAGCCCGACCGATCTGATTAAGGAATGTCGTTTGCACATAGCGAAAGATTTATTGCTGACCACTAAAAAGACGATTGATGAAATTGTATTCGATTCGGGATTCTCGAACAAAGTTACTTTCTTTAAGGTGTTCCGTGAAAAGTATGAGTGCACGCCAAAAGAGTTTCGGATGAAACATTTGGAAGAGGTTCAGCAGTAGCCTGTGGCGGGAATTTTTAAAGAAAAAGAAGAAGTAAATATCCGTGTTAATATAGTAAATATCCGTGCCAAAAGGTAAAAAAGGATAGTTAATTTTCTTTTGGTAGAGTTTAGTGATTTTATCTTTGTCTCATCGAAGTTTTTAAGTAGATAAACTTGAAAAGTATTAATTTATTAATCTTTAATCTAATGAAAAGGAAACTTAGTTTTTTATTTCTTTCAGCATTGACCGTTCCATTTTTTATGGGTTCGTGCAGTGATGATAAAGAAGAACAGGAAGTGAAACCGGCAACAGATCTGGTTGTCGATAATAATTCGGTGACACTACTACAAGGAGACGAAATTACGGTGAGTATCACCTCCGGTAATGGCGATTATTATGTGAAGCCATTTGATGAAAACGTGGCGACGGCTACAATCAATGGTAATAAGGTGACTATTAAAGCTACCGAAAATAGCCAGTTGGAAGAAAATAACCGTACGGAAACCACTATATTAATAGTAGATGGACGTAAGAAAGTGGCTAGAGTGCTGGTTCGGGTAGCAAAACTCTGGGATTTGACGGTAGATGCACCGGAAGAAGGTTTTGACCTTTTTATCGGTGAAAAGAGACTGGTGAAGATTTTGACCGGTAACGGAGATTATCAGATTTCCATACCGGAAGGTGCTGATAAGTTTTTGGAAGTGGGTGAACTATCCGGACAAGTTATTCCGTTGACTGCCAAGTTCGAGACTGGAGCCGATCCGGTAAATATTACGATAACAGATAAGAAAGGTAAGACAATCACTATTCCTGTGGTAGTGAACATCGTGGATCTGACACTGAAAAGTAATGAAGCCACTTTTGCTGAACCGGATGCCGAATCTCAATATATCTCTATTGAGAGAGGTAATGGCGGATATAGTTTCACTTATCAGGTGGGAGACGGCGAGCCTACTACGGATGCAACGATTGTGGAAGCTACTGAAAAAGAGAACCTGATTACCTTGAAACCCAAAGCTAGAGGTGATGTGAAAGTGATTGTGACAGACCAGAAAGGTTCTGTGGAGGAGATTTCGGTGAAAGTGAATCCATATAACCTTAAACTGGAAAATGAAGCAACTTCTTTAATCATCGGTGGTTATGAGGCATCTACAGAAATAGCTATTACCAGAGGAAATGGTGATTATAAGTTGGCACAACTCACAGATGATAATAAAACCTATTTGAAAACCGCAGAATTGATTACGGAAGACGGGGCTACCAAGTTAAAACTAACAGGAAAGAAGCTCGGGAGTACCACACTGGAACTGTCTGATGCGGCAGGTCAGAAATTGACGTTACCAGTTTATGTGAATCCGGTATGTTATCGTATGGAATATGACGTATGCTTTAAAATTGATATTAAAAAGTATGCCGAATCACATTCAGAGGTGAAAAGTATGAATCAGCTTACTTTTGAGGTTGTGTTCTACCCGACTTATACTCGTTCTATGCAATCGTTTATAGGTTTGGAAAGTGTATTCCTGCTTCGTGCAGAAGCTAAGGATGTGAATCCGCGTTTTGAAATAGCCACTAAAATTAATGGTAAGAGTGATCCCTGTTTCCGTAGTCAGCAAACTATTTATTGCGATGATTCGGAAGGTGGACGTAAGACTCCGGGTAAATGGTATCATATAGCCATTGTATATGATGGAACGAAATCAAGTACTAAAGAGGCTTATAAAATGTATATAAACGGGGTGAGAGAAACGTTGACTCCTGCAGATAACTCTTATGAGGATTGTGCCCCTAATTCATCTCTCAATCTGACAGATGTAGGTGGAAATGATAAAGCACTGTTGATTGGACGTTCCGGAGATTCATATCGGGTAGGATATTGCAAAGTTTATCAGGCACGGATGTGGAAGAGAGCGTTGGACGAAAGTGAAATTAAAGCGAATATGTGCAAAATCCTTAATGCAGAAGAACACTCTGACTTGATGGGATATTGGGTATTCTCGAAAGGTGTCGGAGGTACTACAGTTTTTGAAAATTGGGGAAATGGCGGCAGCGGATTGGATGCGCAAGTTTGTTTGCAGAATATAAGCGAAAATAAACCTGCCTGGGGAGCGGAACTTCCTGCAACTTATAATGGAGATAAGAGCCGCTTTGAACCAATTGAATGTCCTCATTCATACTAAAACTAGGAATATAATAATATGAGAAACAATATGATAACAAAAAAACTAATCAAATTTGCCCTGCTGTTTTTTCTTATCGGACTGACGGCTTGTGACAATAAACTGAATCCGGGATTTGATCCGGATGATTATGAACCGATTGTTCCGCCTGAACCTGTTAGAACAATGGATGCAATGGCTAGTGGCGAGCGAGTAGTACTTTCGGGTGCTTCGTTGACGGATATTGTTCTGAAATGGACGCCTACCGAGAAACACGGAAATACAGTATATCGTTATGAAGTATTGATTGATACGATCGGGGGAGACTTTACCAAACCGGTAGAAACGATCTTTTCTGACAATAACGGTTTGGAATCGCAGTTGACTTTAACCCATTATCAGGCAAACACAATAGGTAAACTGGCTAAATTCCGTTGCAATACCAACGGCACACTGCGTTGGAAGGTGCGTGCTTATTGCGGATTGGATCAGGCTCTTAGTAGTCTGGAAGGTTATTTCGTAATTTTTATGATGGACGGCATTGATGATATGCCTTCTGAAAACGAGCCGGTTTATATCACTGGCGTGGGCACGGAAGATGATGGTGATGAAGCGGAAGCACAACAAATGCTCCGTCAGAATGAAGGAATCTATCAGACTTTCACTCAATTGAAAGCCGACCAGCCATTTATATTTATGTCTACTGTAGAAGGTCGCAAATGCTATTATTATGTAGACGACAACGGAGTGTTGCGTGAGCGTAATGATGGTGAAGACTATACAGTTACGGTTCCTCAATCAGGCATCTACCGGATTACCATCAATATGGGTGAACAAACGATCAGTTACGATGAAATAGGAGCTGTATATCTTTATAACCATTCGGGTGGGTATAGACAGGATTTCAACTATCTGGGATATGGCAAATGGGGTGTGAAGAATTATACTGCCCGGAAACAAACGGAAAGTTGGGCAGGAAGCGGTGAAACCCGTCATAGCTTTAAGATGGAAATCAACGGAACAACCTACCGTTGGGGACATAAGGAGAAAGATAAAGGGCAACCGAATCTGACTACCGACAACAGCTATTATAATTTATATCAACTGGCATTGGGCACAGATCCATGGGATTACAGTTTCCGTTTCTGCGACGAATTACTGCAATGGGGCGAAAAGCAGGGAAATGTCTATTATGCTACGGTGAAAACCGATGTAACCCTCTATTTCAATGCAGAGTTTGGAACGTACACCCACCGTTGGGTAGCTTCGGAAACGAATGAAGATTAAAACTGAATAATAATATGAAGAACTATATAGTATCATTATCAAAAAGAGCTTTGTTGTTAAGCGGTGCACTGGCAATATTTACAGCTTGTGACGACGGCGATCTGGGAGACATCTACAAAGGTAATTCATCCGGTGAATATGTGTCGGATGTGAACTGGACAGATGCAGCCGACAAAAGTACGGGAACTTATATCAAATATTTCTATGAGAATGCCAGCGGACGGGATACCTTTTGCGGAAGCATTTACTGGGAAAAACCGAATACACCGGAAACCGGAGAACCGGCAAGCACGGGCGGTAGCGGCGGATGGTCGCAGGGACATGCATTGGACATCGTGATCGATGCTTATATCCGTCACGCAAACAATCCCGAATATCAAGCTCATTTGTATGAAAACATCATGAAACCTTTCCTGCCGGCTTTTGATGACTGGAATGAACATTGCGGTTATGGTGGCAAAGACTTCTGGAATAACTTCTATGATGATATGGAATGGATGGCACTGTCTTGTCTGCGGGTTTATGAATTGACTGGCGATCAGGATTACTACAGTGCGTTGATGAAGATGTGGAACCATATCAAGGGAGCGAAGAATGACTATAAAGGGGTAGGAGGAATGGCATGGAAAACGGATGCGCCGGCTTCACGTATGTCTTGTTCCAATGGTCCCGGTTGCCTTCTGGCTATGAAATTGTATCAACTTACCGTTAAGGAGGCTAAAGATGGCTGGGAAGAGCAGGCTGCTTATTACCTGAACTTCGCCAAAGAGGTATACAACTGGATGACGGCTTATCTGTGTGATATTTCCACCGGACAGGTATATGATAATCTTAGTATTAAAGATGACGGAACACCGGGAGATCCTGATAAAGTAGCCTTGTCTTATAATCAGGGAACATTTATGGCGGCTGCCCTGGAGCTGTACAACGCTACCGGTGAGGATGAATATCTTCGTAATGCGGTTGCTTTCGGCTCTTACCAGGTGAATAAGAAGATGGATTCCAACTATCCGGTATTCAGTGGTGAAGGAAATTCGGGAGATAATCTTTTATTCCGTGGAATATTTGTCCGTTACTTCCTGGATATGGTGAAACAGCCGACTAACAGCCTTTATCCGGAAAAGACCAAGAATAAGTTTATCGCTGCATTGCGCAGCTGTTCTGATGTGCTTTGGACGTTGGCTCATCCCGAAGGCTATTATGTGTGGGAGTACGATTGGGCAAAAGCACCGACCTTCGGTAATCGTGACAACAGGGAAGATCGCCTGACAATTTCCTTGAATGCGGAAGTCCCGGGAGCAACAATGATTGAAATCCGTGCCCGTTATGAAGACTGGGTGCAAGGTAAAGCAACGGAAAAGGCCAACTGGGTCGGACCGGATTTCGGTAAGAAAGCAGAGGAATAAGATTGATTTATTACACATAGAAAATCGAAAAGAAAGATGATACATATAAAAAGAAATATTTGTCTGGTGGCTGTTTCTTGCACTCTTCTTGCAGGTATACCTTTGCAGGGTGTGGCGCAAACGGGAAGAACGGCAAAGGTGCAGGCCACACAAAGTAATAAAATAACAGTGTCGGGTACGGTATTGGACAAGACGACAAATGACCCGTTGATCGGTGTGTCTGTTGTCGTGAAAGGGGTGGCCAATGCAGGTACGATTACAGATATGGATGGTAAGTTTACATTGAAACTGCCTTATGCGGAAGCTCCGTTGGTGTTTTCTTACCTGGGTTACCAGCCGCAGGAAATTGTTCCCGGTGCAAAGAAGGAACTGACTGTCTTACTACAGGAAGATACGAAAGCCTTGCAGGAAGTGGTTGTGGTAGGTTATACCAAACAACGTAAAGAAACGATGATCGGTTCTGTTGCTACCATCACGACAAAAGATCTGACGCAAAGTCCTACTGCCAATATCAACAATGCGCTTGCCGGACGTCTGCCGGGGTTGATTGTAAACCAGTATGCGGGTGGTGAACCGGGTGTGGATCAAAGTGAATTGTTTATCCGTGGTAAGGCAACTTACGGTAACCAGAGTGCCATTGTCATTGTCGATGGAATCGAACGTGACATGAGTTACCTCGCACCGGATGAAATTGAAACATTCACTATCCTGAAAGATGCTTCGGCCACTGCCGCTTATGGTATCCGTGGTGCAAATGGTGTAATCGTTATTACTACCAAACGTGGTAAGGCAGCGGAAAAGGCAACCGTGAACCTGAAAGCCTCTATCGGTATTAACCAGCCGATCGGTTTCCCCGAATATTTAGGCTCTGCCGATTATGCAACTTTATATAATGAAGCCAGATTGAACGATGCCAAGATGACGGGCGCAGACATCAGCAGTTTGAACCTTTTCTCTCAACAGGCGATTGACAATTTCCGCCGTGCGAAAGGAGACAACTCCGATGGTTTGGGATATGACTGGGATTATTATGATTTTGCCTTCAAACCCGGTTTGCAGGAAGATGTCAGCCTCTCCATCCGTGGAGGTACGGACAAGGTACGTTATTATGTATTGGCCAATTACTTTTCACAAGGCGGTAACTACAAATATTCGAATGCCGGTGAATATGACTCGCAAACCAAGTTCACCCGTTACAACTTCCGTTCGAACATCGATATCAACATTAATCGTTATTTGAGTACCCGTTTGGATTTGGGGGCCCGTATTACCGACCGTAATGCACCGGGTACAACAGCCGGTCGCCTGATGACCATCTGTGCTACCCAGCCTCCATATCTGCCCATCCTGGTGGAAGAAAATGCGCATCCGCAGAATGAGGAATACATTCAGCAAAATCCTCGTGGAATGCTTTATGGTGACAATATCTACCGTTACAATCTTCTGGGTGAATTGAGCCGTACCGGTTATCTGAATGAAAAGAACACGTATCTGAATGGTAGTTTTGCCATGAATCTGGATATGGAATTTCTGACGAAAGGATTAAAAGCGGAAGTGATGTTCTCTTATGATGCTTCTGAAGGACGCTGGATTAATCGCAAACTGGATACTTACAAAGACGGTTATCGTGAATATCCGAAATATGCGACGTTTATGCCGATCGAAGGTTCGGATGCTTATATGGCAGGCGGACACTATACGGGTGCTTACAAAACGGGTAACAAATATGATATTGACCAGACTATTGGCAACGGATTCAGTCATAACGCTTCTGACGGACGTACTTATATACAGGCACGTTTGGATTACAACCGTTTGTTTAGCAACCGCCACGAAGTGACCGCCATGTTATTGGCAAACCGTGGTAACCGTACTGTTAACAATGAACTGGCTTATCATAGCCAGGGTATCACCGGACGCTTTGCTTATTATTATAATCAGAAGTATCTGATGGAATTTAACTTCGGTTACAATGGTTCCGAAAACTTCGCTCCGGGCAAACGTTACGGGTTCTTCCCAGCTGGTTCAATCGGTTGGGTAGTCTCTGAAGAGGAATTTATGAAAAAGGCTTCCTGGATTGACTTCCTGAAAGTAAGAGCCTCCTATGGTTTGGTAGGTAGTGACAATGTCAGCAGCCGTTTCCCATATCTGGCTTTCTACGGTGGTGGCAGTGGTTATGATTTCGGTAATAACTTTGGTACGAATGTAGGCGGTACTTCCGAAGGTAATCTGGCTAATGCGAATCTGACTTGGGAGAAAGCCCGTAAACTGAATGTCGGTATTGACTTTACTACCCTGAACCAACGTTTGGCATTGACGATAGATGCATTTTATGAATATCGTTTTGACATTATTACAGATATGAATAGTGACGGTATCATGGGATATCCGGATATTGTAGGTAAAGATGCAGCTTTACAGAATCTGGGTGAAGTAAGCAACCGCGGTGTGGATATCGAATTGAGCTGGAATGATAAGATTGGAAAGGATTTCCGTTACTATATTCGTCCGAACCTGACTTTCTCCCGCAACCGTTTGGAATATAAAGCGGAAGTTGCCCGCAAGAACTCCTGGCGTAAAGAAACCGGTAAACGTTTATACGAAAACTTCGTTTATGTGTTCGATCATTTTGTAGCCGATCAGGAAGAGGCTGACCGTTTGAACAAGATCGGTTATCAGCCGTGGGGACAATTAATTCCGGGAGATGTTGTTTATAAGGATTTGGATCGTAACGGAGTGATTGATGATGAAGACCGTACAGCAATGGGAAATCCGCGTAGTCCGGAACTGATGTTCGGTATTCCTTTCGGTTTCCAGTATAAGAACTTTGATTTTAGTGTATTATTGCAAGGTGCGACAAAATCATCTATTCTGTTGAATGGGGCTGCTGTATTTGACTTCCCGCAATTTGAACAAGATAAGATCGGACGTGTGAAGAAAATGCATCTGGACCGTTGGACACCGGAAACGGCTGCTACTGCCAAATATCCGGCATTGCATTATGGAACACATGATAACAACAAGAATGGAAACAGTAGTTTGTTTTTGTATGATGCTTCCTACCTGCGTCTTAAGAATGTGGAAATTGGTTACAATGTATCACCCAAATTATTACGTAAATTCCATGTGCAACAGGCACGTATCTATGTACAAGGTCTGAATCTGTTGACTTTTGATAAACTGGGTGATGTGGATATAGATCCGGAAACGAAATCCGGAGACGGAGCTTCCTGGTATCCTATTCAAAAGGTATTCAATTTTGGTATTGATATAACATTCTAAATAAGATAGAAATATGAAAAAGTTATATAGATTTTCAGCAATTGCTTTATTGGTCCTGCCGTTGGTCTTTACTTCATGTAGCGATTACCTGGATCGGGACGATGATGATAATATTACGGAAGCGGACGTTTTTGCCCGTTACGAAAAAGTGAACGGACTGGTTTCCGACGTATACGCGGCTGCAAAGAAAGCAGACCGTCCGCTGGTGTTCTTCGAGCACTTCAGCAACAGTGCCATTACGGACGAATGTGAAGGAACCAACGTAGAGGGAAACATTACGAATAACTTCAATAACGGTGCCTGGAACCCGAATTCTTTGCCCGGTAGTGTAGGGCAATATTGGGAAGCTCTTTATGAAGGAATCCGTAAAGCGAACCTGATTATAGAAAATGTACAGAAGTATAACACGCCCGACAACCCACAGCAGGATGGTGATCTTCGCAACCGTATCGGTGAGATGTATTTCATGCGTGGTTATTTCCACATGCTGTTATTGCGTATGTATGGCGAAGCTCCTTATATTGACCGTGTGATTAATGCCGGAGATAATATGGACTTCAAGAAAGAATCTGTTCATTCGATGGTTGAAAAGATTGTGACGGATGCGCAAACTGCTTATGGCATGGTTCCTAATAAATATGTGAAAACTTCCGAGAATTTTGGGCGTGTGGATAAGGGAGCCTGTCTGGGATTGATTTCTTTTGTTCGCTGGGTAGCGGCTACTCCGTTGTGGAACGGTGCTTCTCAATATGGATACAACTTGCGTCGTGTGTTTGAAAATGAGTATGCTTATGATGCTACTCGTTGGAGAAAAGCCAAAGAAGCGGCTAAAGCCGTTCTGGATTTCGAAGTCGGCGGAACCAAGCGTTATTCTCTCTATACGAAACATGATGCAAATGATTTCAAGGATCCGGCTGACGGTAATCTGAATGACAGCCGTGTATATGCTCGTTTGTGGGATATGTTTTATGATATGGATGCCTTTGCCAATGAGTATGTGTTCTTTATGACGAAGAGCAAGGATCAGGCATGGCAGGGTGATATTTATCCGCCCAGCCGTGAGGGAAGTTCGCGCCAGCAACCGGTGCAGGAACAAGTGGATGAATACGAATATATCGTAGGTGATTATGGCTATCCGGTATATTCGGCAGAAGCCCGCAAAGGTGGCTATGATGATACTAATCCGTATGTGAAAGGTACTCGTGACCCGCGTTTCTATCGTGATGTAATTTATCACGGAGCTCCTTACCGTAATAATAAGAACGAGTCGAAAACGATCAATACGGCGAGTGGTTCCGATAAGATTGGTGCTACCAATGCAACTACTACCGGTTATTATTTACGTAAATTCCAACAGGAGTCATGGAACAAATCCGGTAACTTCAGTATCAATGCGCCCGCCATCTGGCGTCTTCCGGAGTTTATTTATATTTATGCAGAGGCTTGTAATGAATTGGGCGAGGATATCGATGAAGCTTATAAATTGGTGAATACGGTTCGTGAACGTTCTTTTATGAAACCGATGCCGCCGGAAGTAAAGACTAATCAACAGTTGATGCGTGAATACATTCAGCGCGAACGTCGCGTGGAACTTTTTTATGAAGGAAAACGTCCGTGGACTTGCCGCTTGTATCTGGAACCCACCAGTAAGGAAGAGCTAGCAAAGGAAAGCCTTTGGAAATCGAGCGGGAGTGACAATTCAAAACGTACACAGAAATACTGGGCTGCCAATAACGGTGCATTGCCCCGTTGCCAGCGAATGATTAACGGAATGCGTCCGGTGCAGGATGAGAATGGGGCCATTACGGTTGACGGTGTGAAATATAGAATGGAGCGTTTCTGCGTGGAAGAACGTACGTTCTCTATTCAGCATTATCTGTTCCCGATTCGCCAGAGTGAGTTGCAGAAGACACCGACCATTGAACAAAATCCCGGATGGTAAACCGGTAGGAATGTATAACTTTAAAAAGAAAATCAGATGAAACGAATCTATACATATATGTGTCTGTTGCTTTTGTCGGTATTATCGTTTGCCGTTACAGGTTGTGATGACGATGACGACGACGATGTGGCTAAAGACTTGATAGAGTTGATTGTGAACAAACCGGTAATACGTATCGGGCAGAATGAGGAAGCCAAAGTGAATGTAGTGGTTGGAAACGGAAACTATACCGTGAGAAGTTTCAACACTGCCATTGCAACGGCTACCGTTTCCGGCGAATTGATAACTGTAAAAAGTGGCTCACAGAATGGGGCCACTACCGTCGAAGTAATGGATGGAGAAGGAGTAGTTGCCAATATTTCTGTGAATGTAGGTGTATTTGAATTGGAAGTGAATGAACCGGAGGTGATCTTGGAAGTTGCCGGTGAAAAGCAACTGATTGTCAGCATGGGAAACTTTTCCAGCAATGATGAATTGTCTTATGAGGTGGAGGATGAAACGGTTGTCAGCATGGTTAATACAGATCAGTTCCGTCCTTTCTATACTTTGACAGGTTTGAAGAACGGACATACAACAGTGACTTTTACAGACCATAAAGGAAAACAGGCAGTGGTTCAGGTGACGGTAAATCCGATTTCTATCGATGTCTCCAATCTGACACCGAGAGTGGGAGTCAACAATAAGATCATGATTACGGTAGAAAAAGGAAACGGAGGTTATAGTCTGACAGCAGAGAATGAAGAGATTGTAGCTATTCAGCAGGTGGATGACACTCGTTTCAATTTAATAGGTAAGAAAGCGGGTATCACTACCGTGTTTGTCAGAGACGAAGCGGAACAGGAATTAAGTCTGACCGTAACGGTGGTACAGGCAGATAAAGTGGCAAACCTGGGTAGCGGTAATTACTTTAAAGTACCGTTTGAATATAATGGTACGGCAGATGAATCGCTAAAGAATTTGAGTACGCTCACATTTGAGGCTCGTTTCAACATTGAGTCGTTGAATGGCAATGACAATGGAAATGCCCGGATTAATACGGTGATGGGTATAGAGAAGAAATTCTTGCTGCGTGTCGATGTGCATAAGGGAGGAAGCAATGATGAGGAACGTTTCCTTCAGCTTGCTGCAGATGATAAAGGTAGTATTCGCTATGAGGGCTCTACTAAGATAGAAACCAATAAGTGGTATGATGTGGCTGTGGTATTGGATAATAGTAAGAGCGGAAGCGAACGGATTGCATTGTATGTAAATGGTGTCAGAGAAACGCTTCAATTATCAAACGGTACGCCGGATGATTTGAAAGAGATCAATCTTACTTCTGATTTCTACATCGGCCAGTCTGATGGTAAACGCCGGTTGAACGGAGCTATCAGTTATGCCCGTATTTGGACAAAAGCCTTGTCGGATCAACAGATCTCCGAGCAGAGCGGCAAGTTGTTGAGTGAGGATAAGGATGGAATGGTAGCTAATTGGTTATTCAATAATGGAAATGGTAATACCAAGACATTTGTGTCCTTGGCAGGAAAGAGCTTCGAAGCAGAGGCGGCAAATATTGTTTCAAGTTGGAAAACAGATCCGATATTGGAAACAAGTACTCCTACAGAATGATTGTAAGAAGATAGGATAATAAAAAAGCCATCCCCGGAATAGACGAAAGTAGGGATGGCTTTTTTTGTAGTGTGCTTACTATTCTTCGGCAGACTATGTCCTGCATGTTGTTGGCAAGGTTATTCCTTGACAGGCTCAGCCGGTTTGTCTTTTGATGTAGTGTCTGTGACAACTGTATCATTGACATTGGCGGCGAGTGCAACCAGTGATGCCTTTGCAGGCGCGTCTTCTTTAGTTACAGTATCTTTTACTACTGTATCATTGACAACTGTTGCGTTGATTTCTGTCGGGGCTGTCACAGCTTCTGCAGAACTCTGAGCCTTTACAAGGAATGAACCACCACAAACAAACATAAACATTGCTACTACTAATACTAATTTTTTCATAATCGTTTGCTTTAATGATTATTAGACATATGTTTTCAATTCTCTACCTTTGTGTTAAGGAATCGGTTATTGCTTTTCGCTAACGTCTAATTAAAGATCAAAGCGCGTGCCAAAATTAGATAATGTATGATAAGTGATTGATAAATAAGGGAATGAGGAAGATGATGCCAATTAGGATAGTGGGGAAGTATGTGTGGAGTGTGTGGAAACTGTGGCGGGGAGTGTGGAATTATTCCACACTCCCCGCCACAGTTCTTTTATTTAGGTAATCTATTTACTTAATTTCATCCGGCCAGGGACAAGGTTTACCTGTCGCTTTGAAAGTCGGTCGTTGTGCATCTACTTTTCTTAGAAAGTTGCCCAGCTCTTTAGAAAGTTTCTTCACGATGTCCGGATGCTGTGCACTAAGGTCGTTGCTTTCTCCTATATCATCAGGTATGTTGAATAACTCTTTCTTTCCTGTTCCATAGTAATAAATCAATTTCCAGTCACCGTTTCGAACGGCACAATTAAAGTTGATTCCGGGACCGTCATTTCCCCAGTTGTTAGGCATATTCCAGAAAAGACTCCGACCCTTAGCTGGGTTGCCTGTCTGTTTCAGCAGAGGGATGAAACTGATACCGTCTATCGGTTGAACTGTCTGGTAGTTCTTGACACCTGCCATTTCAAGAATAGTAGGGTAGAAGTCTTCTATCAACAAGTAGTTGTTGCATTTGCTTCCCGGAGCTACTACTCCCGGCCAGCTGATAATCATCGGTTCGCGGATACCGCCTTCATAAGTAGAACCTTTACCACTGTTCAATGGATAATTCTGTGTATGCAGCTTGCCGTCACGCCATCCGGATTCGGATGCAAGTCCTCCGTTATCACTCATAAAAATGATAATAGTGTTGTTGGCTTCTCCATTCTTTTCCAGCCAGTTCATTAAATCACCTAAACTTTTATCCATTCCTTCAATCAGTGTGGCATAAGCAGCTTCATGGTCTGTCATTCCTTTTTTCTTGTACTTCTCATAGAAGCGCATATCTTTGTTCAAAGGAATGTGGATGGCATATTGCGACATATACAAATAGAAAGGCTGATTATACTTTTTCGCTTTATCCAGTGCTTTAATGGCTTCCAACGTCAATGCTTCAGTTACAAAGGTTTCCGTTCCCCAATATTTCTCTAATCCGGGAACAGACATCAGTGATACCGCTTTCCCATCTTTGGTATGTCCGTAGTTCTCTTCTCCCAGGTAACTGGCAAGTCCACCGGCCGCATGTCCGGCAATATTTACCTCGAATCCCCAATGATGCGGATCTTCCCCTGGAGTATCTATCGCTCCGAAATGGGCTTTTCCACAATGTATAGTATGATAACCGCTGTTCTTTAGCAGTTGCACGAAGGAGGTTCCTACGAAAGTATGATTAGTGCCGGACACTTGACTTACTCCATTGTAATTCCAGTCAGGGACTGCCAGAATGCTATCTTTACGGTCTGTCATTGTATTCTTTTGCAGCGTCCAGTTAGTTACTCGGTGACGTGCGGCGTTGGTTCCGGTGATGAGGCTGCACCGGGTAGGAGAACTGATACTGTTGGCATACGCTTGAGTAAACATCATTCCCTGTTTGGCTAACCGCTCCATATTTGGAGTCTCGTACAATTCGTTATAGTGTGTCTTCTGTGTCCAGAATGGGAGTGAAGTATCCTGCCATCCCATATCGTCTACCATAAAGAGAATGATATTCGGACGTTTGTCCGCGTGTTCTATTTGCATATTGCTTTGTGCTTGCAGATTGGTTGCTGCGAGTGGCACAAATGCAAGGGGTAATAATGTTTTTTTATTCATGGGGGGCATTTTATTCTATGGAATATGCATTAAAATTAATAATATCTGGTAATGCGATAGATTCGGTTAAAGATAAGTTCGAGCACTACAAAAAGGAATCATTTCTCACCGTGATGAGAATAAATACTCATAATAGTGAGAATTTTTTCTCATTGCATTGAGAAAATTTTCTCATAGGCATGAGAACACTTGAGAAAATGCAAGAATGTAACTTGTTACAAATCAATATTGTATAATTTCAATTTATTATATAAAGTCTTTCGATCAATATTCAGTAATTGCGCTGCTTTACTCTTATTGTTTCCTGTTTGGCGTAGCGCCTCCAAAATATGCTCTTTTTCAGTCTCTTCATTGCGTAATGCAATGCTCGTATTGCTGGATGCAGGAGTTTCTAAAAGCTCGGTCCCCAATTCCAATAAAGTAATGAAACTGCTTTGTGCCAATAAAGTTGCTCTTTTGACGATGTTCTTCATTTGGCGCAAATTTCCCGGCCAATGATAATTCATTAAAGCTTGCGATGCTTTTGCATCGAAACCAATCAGGTGTTTATCCAGTTCCTTGTTTGCCTGATCGAGGAAGAAATTGGCAAAGAGCAGAATATCTTCTTTCCGTTCTTTCAGATCGGGCATACGGAGGGTAAATTCATTGATACGATGATAAAGGTCTTCACGGAAAGTACCTTTTTCAATGGCTTGTTCCAGATTCTCATTGGTGGCAGATACCAGACGAATATCTACCGATATCTCCTGTGTAGAACCTACCGGACGTATTTTTCTCTCTTGCAAGGCACGAAGCAGTTGTATCTGCACTTCATAACTAAGGTTTCCGATCTCATCCAGAAAGATAGTACCACCGTTGGCTGCAACGAAAGCACCCGTTTTATCTGTCAGAGCACCTGTAAACGAACCTTTCACATGACCGAAAAATTCGGAAGCAGCCAGTTCTTTGGGGATAGAACCACAATCTACGGCAATAAACGGTTTATCGTTTCGTTTGCTAAGTTGATGAATACGGTGCGCCACATACTCTTTTCCTGTTCCGCTGGAACCGTTGATAAGTACGGACATATTGGTCGGAGCTACCAGACCTACATAATTGTAGAGTTGTTTGGCTGCATCACTTTCTCCTTCCAGATAAGCACGATGATTTTCTGTTGAATCTTTAGATGAAGTAGAAGCACCTTTTTTAGAAGAAGATTTAGCAACGTTATGAGTAGCAGGACTCTTTTCAGACTGTAGACATTCAGAAATTTTCTTCAGTAATTCTTCCGGATTTACCGGTTTGGCTATATAATCACGTGCTCCCAGTTTCATTGCCTGTACGGCGGATTGTATATCCGCATAGCCAGTCATGATGATTAAAGGAATGTCCATGCCTTGTTCATTCATCCATTTCAGCAGATCGATACCTTCGTGGTCGGGTAGTCGCAGGTCTGATAAAATCAGATCGACGTTTTGGCTTTCGATATGTTTTCGGGCGCGGGCAATATTACTCACTGATGATACTTCAAAGCCCTTTTTGCCTAGCCAGGTTTTTAGCATCATTCCAAAAGTGATATCATCTTCAACGATCAATATGGAGCTCATCATGTCAGGTTTTGATTCTTTTAAGTCACAAAGGTAAGAGGATTTAGGCGAAAGTGGTATATTTGCAAACTTAAATTAAATAAAAGTGTTATGAAAAAGATTCTATTGATAATATTAACCATATCGTTTTGCGGACTTACTGCCTGCAAAACCGGAACAAAAAAAGGAGGAGACATGGATAAAGAAACGTTGGTAAAGATTGAGACAACTGTAGGAGATATCGAGGTGAAACTATATAATGAGACACCGAAACATCGTGATAATTTTATCAAACTGGTGAAGGACGGTGTTTATGAAGGCACACTGTTTCATCGTGTTATCAAAGATTTTATGATTCAGGCTGGTGACCCGGACTCAAAGAATGCACCGAAAGGAAAAATGCTGGGTACGGGAGATGTAGGTTATACTGTTCCCGCTGAATTTGTATATCCTAAATATTTCCATAAGAAAGGTGCCTTGTCCGCTGCCCGTCAGGGAGATAATGTGAACCCGAAGAAAGAATCTTCCGGTTGTCAGTTCTATATCGTGACAGGTAAGGTGTTCAATGACTCTACCTTGCTGGGTATGGAAAGCCAGATGAATGAGAATAAGATTAATGTTATTTTCAATACGCTGGCACAGAAACACATGAAGGAAATTTATAAGATGCGAAAAGCAAATGACGAAAACGGTCTTTATGATTTGCAGGAAAAGTTGTTTGCAGAGGCACAGGAAATGGCAGCTAAACAACCGGAATTTCATTTCACTCCGGAACAGATTGAAGCCTATACAACGGTGGGAGGAACTCCGCATCTGGATGGCGAATATACTGTGTTCGGTGAAGTAGTGAAAGGTCTGGATATTGTGGATAAAATCCAGCAGGTGAAAACCGACCGTAGCGATCGTCCCGAAGAAGATGTAAAAATAACAAAGGTGACAATACTTGACTGAAATATATGAAAATCAACAGGCATATTCTTGATAATGGGTTACGTCTGGTACATTCGCAGGACGAAAGTACGCAGATGGTTGCCCTTAATATATTATATAATGTGGGAGCTCGCGACGAAGATCCCGAACATACCGGTTTTGCCCATTTGTTCGAACACCTGATGTTCGGAGGGTCGGTGAATATTCCCGATTATGATATGCCGCTTCAATTGGCGGGTGGAGAGAATAATGCCTGGACGAATAATGATATAACCAATTACTACCTCACTGTACCTCGTCAGAATGTAGAAACCGGCTTTTGGTTGGAATCCGACCGGATGTTGAGTCTTGATTTTAGCGAACGGAGTCTGGAGGTACAGCGGGGAGTAGTAATGGAAGAATTCAAACAGCGATGTTTGAATCAGCCTTATGGGGATATCGGACATCTTTTGCGTCCTCTGGCTTATCAGACGCATCCTTATCAATGGCCTACTATCGGAAAAGAGTTGTCGCATATTGCCAATGCTACGCTGGAAGAAGTGAAGGCATTCTTTTTCCGTTTTTATGCTCCTAATAATGCCATATTAGCTGTGACCGGTAATATCTCTTTCGAAGAGGCGGTTGCTTTGACAGAAAAATGGTTCGGCTCTATTCCTCGTCGGGAAGTTCCTCAACGGAACCTGCCACAAGAACAGGAACAGACGGAAGAACGGCGGCTGACGGTAGAGAGAAATGTTCCTCTCGATTCTTTATTTATGGCATACCACATGCCTGCCCATTGCCATCCGGATTATTATGCATTTGATATTTTGTCGGATGTGTTGAGCAACGGACGTTCCAGCCGGTTGAACCAGCGTTTGGTACAACAGAAACAATTATTTTCGAGTATAGATGCTTATATTTCCGGCAGTGTAGATGCGGGGTTATTCCATATTAGTGGTAAACCTTCGGCAGGTGTCACCCTGGAACAGGCGGAAGCGGCAGTGCGGGAAGAACTGGAACTGTTGCAGCAAGAATTGGTTGACGAACAGGAACTGGAAAAAGTGAAGAACAAATTTGAGTCCACCCAGATATTCGGCAACATCAATTATTTGAATGTGGCAACCAACCTGGCTTGGTACGAATTGCTTGGCCGGGCGGAGGACATGGAAAAAGAGGTCGATCGTTATCGGTCTGTCACGGCTGAACAATTGCGGGCGGTAGCTCAATCTGCTTTCCGTAAGGAGAACGGAGTAATACTATATTATAAGAAACAACAAAATTAAATTCTCCCTTTTTTATAATTTATCAGTGAAAGGGGAAAGTCCCTTTGCCTGAAAATGGAGATACGTTTAGGTAACGGAAAAGTAAATGAGACATATTTATAGTACATATAAAGAGCATTATAAAGCACTAATTTTTCTCGGACTACCGATTGTGATCGGGCAAATAGGAGTGATCGTTCTCGGATTTGCGGATACGTTAATGATCGGACATCATAGTACGATTGAGCTGGGAGCAGCTTCCTTCGTAAATAATGTGTTTAATCTGGCGATTATTTTCAGTACAGGGTTTTCGTATGGACTGACTCCCATTGTAGGAGGGCTGTATGGGACTCATCAGTATGCTCCTGCCGGACAGGCATTGCGCAACAGCTTGTTGGCAAATCTGATGGTTGCATTGCTGCTGACTATATGTATGACTGTTCTTTATCTGAATATCGAGCATCTCGGACAGCCGGAAGAATTGATTCCTCTGATTAAACCGTATTACCTTGTTTTGCTTGCTTCATTAGTGTTTGTCATGCTTTTCAATGGATTCAAGCAATTCACAGACGGAATAACGGATACCCAAACCGCCATGTGGATATTGCTTGGAGGAAATGTCTTGAATATCATAGGAAACTATATCCTGATTTACGGTAAACTCGGATTGCCCGAATTAGGTTTGTTGGGAGCAGGTATTAGTACGTTGTTTTCGCGTATTGTGATGGTGATTGTATTTATAATCATCTTTATGCGTAGTCCGCGTTTCGTCCGTTATAAGATTGGCTTTTTCCGTTTGGGATGGTCACGTGCAGTATTTGGACGCTTGAATGGACTAGGATGGCCGATTGCTTTCCAGATGGGAATGGAGACAGCCTCCTTTAGTTTGAGTGCTATCATGATCGGTTGGCTAGGTACGATCGCTTTGGCTTCTCATCAGGTGATGTTGGCTATTTCGCAGTTTACCTTTATGATGTATTACGGTATGGGGGCTGCTGTTGCTGTTCGTGTCAGCAATTTCAAAGGCCAGAATGACATCGTCAATGTACGCCGTTCAGCCTATGCCGGTTTTCATCTGATGATGACATTGGGTGTCGTGCTTTCCTTGATTGTCTTCCTTTGCCGGAATTACTTGGGAAGCTGGTTTACCGACAGCCAGGAAGTGGTTGCTATGGTGACATCTTTAATTTTTCCTTTCCTTGTCTATCAGTTTGGCGACGGGCTTCAAATCACTTTCGCCAATGCTTTGCGTGGAATTTCAGATGTAAAACTAATGATGGTTATCGCCTTTATCGCCTATTTCGTTATTTCGCTTCCCGTAGGATATTTCTGCGGCTTTGTAATGGGATGGGGGATAGTAGGTGTCTGGATGGCATTTCCTTTTGGTCTGACGAGTGCGGGACTAATGCTCTGGTGGCGTTTCCACTACATGACAAAACTCCCCGAACCCCACCCCAAAACCTAATACTTAATACTTAATACTTAAAACTTTTATCCCAATGGCTTCCTTCCGTTTTACAAAGTTGAAAATAACCGCCGGTTACACTTTGTTACTGGCGATCCTCCTTTTCTCGCTGGTGTTTGTACATCGTGAGATGGAAGCATTGTCGGCAGCCGACGATCAGCAGAACTTAAGAACTGATAGTCTATTGACCCTTCTCCACGAGAAAGATCAAAACACGATTCAGATGTTGCGGGTGTTAAGTGAAGCAAACGACAGCCTTCTCTCTGCTTCGGAGATTGAAGAAATCATTTCCGAACAAGATTCTGTCATTACCCAGCAACGGGTACAACATCGGGTCATTACCAAGCGTGACTCGTTAATAACTACTCCTAAAAAGAAGGGATTCTTCAAACGGCTCGCCGAAGTGTTTTCCCCTTCTAAACAAGACAGTGCCGTATTAGTTAATACATCGCTGGAAGTAGCCACTGATACCATTCTTCAACCGACTACTTCTAAAGATTCTCTTCAGCAGAAAATCCGCATGGCTACCGAAGAAAAACGGTTGCAACGGAAGAAAACCATCCGGCGTACCAGTACGAAGTACCAGCGGATGAATACACAGTTGACGGCACGAATGGATAGTCTGATTAAACAATATGAGGAAGAAATGACCCTGCGTGCCCGTCAGGATGCCGAGCTTCAGCAGGAGGTAAGAATGCGGTCGGCGCGTATCATCGGCGGTATCGCGGTTGGTGCCGTACTATTATCTGCTTTTTTCCTGATATTGATTATGCGGGATATCTCTCGCAGCAACCGTTATCGTCAGCAATTGGAGGTGGCGAATAAACGCGCGGAAGATTTGCTTGTTGCCCGTGAGAAATTAATGCTGGCCATTACCCATGACTTTAAGGCGCCGCTGGGGTCAATCATGGGATATACCGAACTTCTGTCCCGGCTGACAGAAGATGAACGGCAACGTTTCTACCTCGACAATATGAAAAGCTCTTCGGAACATTTGTTGAAACTAGTCAGTGACTTGCTCGATTTCCATCGGCTCGATCTCAATAAAGCGGAAGTGAACCGTGTAACCTTTAACCCTTCCCAGCTGTTCGACGAAATTTATGTCAGTTTCGAACCTTTGACCGCTGCCAAAGGTTTAGCCTTGCAATGTCACGTCGCCCCGGAACTGAACGGAAGATATATCAGTGATCCTTTGCGACTCCGGCAAATAGTGAACAACCTTTTGTCTAATGCCGTAAAGTTTACTCAAAAAGGAGAGATTAGCCTGACAGCCGGTTATGATTCTTCTAAGTTAACCATTGCTATCGCCGATACAGGAAAAGGAATGGCATCAGAAGATCGTGAACGTATCTTTCAGGAGTTTACACGTCTTTCCGGTGCGCAGGGAGAGGAAGGTTTCGGACTCGGACTCTCTATTGTGAAGAAACTGGTAACCTTGCTTGAAGGAACCATTGACGTGCAAAGCACATTAGGAAAAGGAAGCTGTTTTACTGTAACTCTGCCTCTTTATCCGGTAGGTAAATCCATTGCGGAAAGTGAATCTCCCGAAAGCGAAAATGTGGATATAACAGAGGAGTCGGCCGCGATTCCTCCGATGAAAGTCATCCGTGTTCTTTTGATCGATGACGATAAGATTCAGTTGAATCTGACTGCTGCCATGTTGAAACAACATGGTATCGATGCGGTATGTTGTGAACAGCTGGAGCAGTTGATCGAACAGCTTCGCTCTTCCGTCTTCGATGTATTGCTGACAGATATACAAATGCCTGCTATTAACGGTTTTGATTTGGTAAAATTATTGCGGGCTTCTAATATACCACAAGCAAAAACAATCCCCGTCATTGCTGTGACCGCCCGTAGCGAAATGGATAAGGCAGCTTTACATGAACATGGCTTTGCCGGTTGTCTGCATAAACCGTTTACAGTAAAAGAATTATTGATGACGGTAAATGAAGGGCAACTCTCCGCTGATGAAGCGCATATCACAGAAGATATGGCAACAGCCGGAATAAATTTCTCTGCACTTACTGCTTATTCTGAAGACGATCCGGAAGCAGCATCCTCCATTATTCAGACTTTTATTGAAGAAACAGGTAAGAATATCGAACGGATGCAACAAGCGCTGAACGATAAAGAGGTGGACGGGATAGCTGCTATGGCGCATAAGCTCCTCCCTCTCTTTACAATGATTGGAGCGGATGAAACCATAACTCCATTAAAATGGCTGGAAGCTTGTCGTGGAGAAAAATTCTCGGAAAAAATAGAAGAAACAACACTTAATATATTAGAGGCTGTCCATAAAATAATAAGTGAGGCAGAGCGCTATTTGATAGTGATGAAAAATACCCGATAAGCTATTTTCTTCTACTCCTTGGCTAGTATCTGTATCTTTCTTACTATTAGCCAAACCTTTTTTCAAAATAATTTGTTTACTTTGTGTCACCTTATTTACACTGACACATTTTACATGAAACGAAAATGGATACGCTGGGTAAGCTGGATACTGCTTACTCCTATAATACTCTTTGTAATACTAATGGTATTGCTTTATGTTCCTCCCGTTCAGAATCTTTTGCGTCGGGAGGTTACTGCATACGCCTCTAAGGCAACCGGTATGCAGATTCAGGTGGAACGGATAGACCTTCGTTTCCCGCTTAATCTGTTGGTTCGTGGCGTAGAGGTTATTCAACAGCCGGATACTCTTTTGTCTTTGGAAAGCCTGAATGTCCGTGTGCAGGCATGGCCGTTAATAAAAGGAAAAGTCGAAGTGGATGAAGTCACTTTGAGCCGGGTAGCCGTTAATTCAGCCAATTTGATGGAAGGAATGAAGATTAAAGGCGTTTTAGGACGTTTCTTCCTGCAAAGCCATGGTGTTGACTTGTCCAATGAAATAGCGATTATCAATCAGGCCGAACTGTCTGATACCCATGTGCAGTTGCTGATGAATGATACTACCACCACTCCTAAAGATACCACAGCCTCTGCTCCTGTAAACTGGAAAGTGGATCTTCATCAGTTGAAATTAAAGAATGTATCATTCAGTATGCAACTTCCTGTTGATTCCATGCGGATGGCAGCTCATATCGGGGAGGCTGCTATTGATGATGCACAGGCTGATTTGAAAAATCAGTTTTATGGTTTGAAGAAGTTTCTGTTGTCGGGAACTTCCGCCAGTTATGATACAGGAACTGCGCAACCAATAGAAGGTTTTGATGCTTCCCATATTGCCGTTCGTGATGTTCGCATCGCTTTGGATTCCCTGTTGTATAAAGGCAGGGACATGAATGCGGTCATTCGTGAGTTTACAATGAATGAACGTTCCGGATTAAGTGTTGTTTCACTGACAGGTAGAGCATACTCTAACGATTCAATCATTAGTGTTCCCGGTTTAAAACTAAAAACCCCTCATTCTGAAATCGATTTATCTGCCCATACTTATTGGGAACTTGTCAACATCCCGACTACAGGACGTTTGTCCGCCAATCTCAATGCCTATATCGGCAAAGAAGATGTTATGTTATTTGCAGGAGGATTGCCTGATAGCTTTAAAGAAGCCTATCCATTTCGTCCGCTTGTCATTCGTGCCGGTACGGACGGTAACTTGAAACAAATGCAGATTTCCCGTTTTACGGTAGACTTGCCGGGTGCTTTTGCTTTAGAAGGCGGCGGTATGATAGAAAACCTGGCTGACAGCCTGACTCGTACCGGAACCATTGGGCTGAAAATGACAACTCAAAATTTGAACTTCCTGACCGCTCTGTCAGGAGAGGCTCCCAATGGTACGATTGTAGTCCCTGACAGCATGAATCTGGTGGCGAAAGTTGATATCAAAGGTCCTGAATACAAAGCAGGCCTCCGTCTGAAAGAGGGGAAAGGAGCTATGGACGTGAATGCAGCATTAAATACATCTACCGAAGTTTACAAAGCTGATCTGAAGATAGACAATCTGCAACTCCATAACTTCCTTCCGAAAGATTCTATCTACGAACTGTCTCTTTCGGCTGCGGCTAATGGTCGTGGACTGGATGTCATGTCTTATCATTCTTTTGCCAAACTGAATCTTTCATTAGATCAGCTTCATTATGCAAAATATCATCTCTCCAATCTTAATTTGACAGGAGACCTTAAAGGCGCACTGGTCACCGCACATCTGACAAGTGACAATGCTTTATTGAAAATGACAACCGATGCGGAATATAATTTGGCGCACAGTTATCCTGATGGTAAGATAACGGTTGATGTCACTCAACTGGATTTACATGAATTAGGAATCATGCCGCAGCCAATGAAGCGTCCGCTTACTTTTAATTTAGCTGCCGAAGCTCGTCGGGATTTAGTCTCGGCACATTTCGTTTCTGGAGATATGAAACTCGACTTGAGCGCACGTTCCGGCGTTAATCCTTTAATTCGCCAATCTACTCACTTTGTGGATGTATTGATGAAGCAGATTGATGAGAAAGCATTGAATCACGCTGAACTGCGTAAGGCGCTACCGACGGCAGTTTTCTCTTTCTCTGCAGGACAAGAAAACCCTTTGGCATATTTTCTGGCTACTAAAAAGATAGCTTACCATGATGCTTCTGTGAAATTCGGAGCAGCTCCTAATTGGGGAATTAATGGAAAAGCCGCTATTCATGCTTTGAAAGTAGACACCTTGCAACTGGACACGATTTTCTTTACAGTCAAACAAGATACCACACTCATGAAATTGCGTGCCGGTGTTATTAACGGACCGAAGAATCCGCAATTCTCCTTCTCTACTACACTGACAGGAGAGATTCGTGACCGGGATGCGGAACTGCTGGTAGATTTTAAGAATGGAAAAGGAGAAACGGGCGTACTGCTCGGTGTCAATGCGCGTCCTTTGTTTGAAGGGCAAGGAAAAGGCGATGGATTAGCTTTCACATTAATCCCGGAAGAACCGATTATCGCCTTCCAGAAATTCCATTTTAATGAGAATCACAACTGGATTTATGTGCATAAGAATATGCGTGTATACGCTAATGTAGATATGTGGGACGATGAAGGAATGGGATTCCGTGTACATTCGGTGCGGGGGGACACTGTTTCTTTACAGAATATTGATGTCGAAATCCGAAGAATCAGTTTAGCCGAATTGAGCAAAGTACTGCCTTACTTCCCGGAAATAACCGGTTTATTCTCTGCGGAAGCACACTACGTGCAGACTGAAAAAGATCTTCAACTCTCGGTTGAATCATCTATTGACGAGCTGACTTATGAACGTCAACGAATTGGTGATGTAACATTAGGAGCTACCTGGTTGCCGGGCGAACAAGGGAAACAATATCTTAACGCTTATCTGAATCATGACAAAGTGGAAGTGATGGTGGCGGATGGCAAGCTGGTTCCAACCCAGACAGGGAAGGATAGTCTGGAAGTAAATGCCACTCTGGAGCACTTCCCGCTCCGTGTAGCGAACGTATTCATTCCCGATCAGATGGTTACATTAGCCGGTGATATGGATGGTAATCTGAACATTACCGGTAGCACCGAACAACCTTTGATTAATGGCGAACTGATATTGGATAGTGTTACTGTCCTTTCCCGGCAGTATGGTGCTAACTTCCGGTTCGATAACCGCCCGGTGCAGATAAAGAATAATCGTTTGGAATTTGATAAATTCGCTATTTATACAACAGGAAAGAATCCATTTACGATTGACGGATCTGTCGATTTCAGAGATATGTCCCGGCCGATGGCAAATCTGAATCTGCTGGCACAGAACTATACGCTTCTGGATGCCAAACGTACCCGTGAAAGTCTGGTTTACGGAAAAGTATATGCTGATTTCCGGGCAACGGTGAAAGGGCCGTTAGACGGATTGAATATGCGTGGAAACATGAGTTTGCTGGGCAATACAGATGTTTCTTATATATTGACCGATTCACCGTTGACTGTGCAGGACCGTTTGGGAAGTTTGGTAACCTTTACTTCATTTAGTGACACCACTACGGTTGTTCAGCAAGAAGTGCCGACTGTTTCTTTAGGCGGGCTGGATATGGTGATGATGGTACACATCGACCCGTCCGTTCGTTTGAAAGTCGATTTGGACGCAAGCAATGACAATCGTGTTGAACTGGAGGGAGGAGGTGACCTCTCTATGAAATATACTCCGCAGGGTGACCTGACATTGACCGGACGCTATACGTTGAGCGGCGGTTTGATGAAATATGCTTTGCCTGTCATCGCTGCCAAAGAATTTGCTATCGACAACGGCAGCTATGTGGAATGGACGGGAAATCCTATGGACCCGATGCTGAACTTCAAAGCAACCGACCGTATCCGCGCTTCTGTCTCCGAAGGAGAGAATGGTGGAACACGTATGGTTAATTTCGATGTGTCTATCGTCGTCAAGAACCGACTGGATAATCTTTCTTTCGCCTTTGACGTATCTGCCCCCGAAGACGCAACCATACAAAATGAATTGACGGCTATGGGCGCGGAAGAGAGAGGTAAACAGGCTCTATATATCATGGTTATGAAAACCTACCTTGGCACCGGACCGATTGGTGGCGGAGGTGGTGGACTGGGTAAACTGAATATGGGTTCTGCATTGAACTCCGTATTAAGTAGCCAAATCAACTCATTGATGGGAAACCTGAAAAATGCCAGTGTTTCTGTCGGTATCGAAGACCACGATCTGTCGGATACGGGTGGTAAGCGTACGGATTACAGTTTCCGTTATTCACAACGTCTCTTCAATAACCGTTTCCAGATTGTAATCGGAGGTAAAGTTTCTACGGGTGAGAATGCGACGAATGACGCGGAATCTTTCATCGATAACATCTCTCTGGAATATCGTTTGGATAGAACCGGAACCCGTTATGTCCGTCTGTTCTACGATAAAAATTACGAAAGTGTACTCGAAGGCGAGATTACGGAAACCGGAGTCGGTCTGGTACTTCGCAAGAAGCTGGATAAACTTAGCGAACTGTTCATCTTTAAGAAAAAGAAGTAAACATGAAAGGTATATATAGTAACATATTAATAAGTTGCCTGATGGGTATCATCTTATTCTCGGGTTGTTCGGTGACAAAGCATCTGCCCGAAGGGGAGGTACTTTATACAGGAGGAAAAACTGTCATACAGAATAAATCGACAACATCGGTAGGAGGGACAGCTCTGACAGAGATTGAGGCGGCCCTTGATAAAACTCCCAGTACGAAGATGTTGGGAGGGCTTCTGCCTATTCCTTTTAAGATGTGGATGTACAATGACTTTGTGAAATATAAAAAAGGATTTGGAAAGTGGATGTTCAACCGTCTGGCTGCTAACCCTCCGGTATTTATTTCCACTGTCAATCCGGAGGTCCGCATCAAGGTGGCTACAAACTTGCTCCGTGATTATGGTTACTTCAATGGGAAAGTGACTTATGAAACATTGGTCGATAAGAAAGACAGCCTGAAAGCAAGTATTCTTTATACGGTAGACATGAAGAATCCTTATTTTATAGATACGGTTTATTATCAGCGTTTCACTCCCCAAACGTTGCGCATTATGGAACGGGGACGTCGAATGTCTTATATAAGTCCCGGCGAGCAGTTTAACGTGGTCGATCTGGATGAAGAGCGTACCCGTATCAGTACGCTGTTGCGTAACCGGGGATATTTTTACTTCCGTCCCGATTATATGACTTATCAGGCAGATACAACATTGGTTCCCGGTGGACATATCAGCCTTCGTCTGATTCCCGTTCCGGGATTACCCGCTGCGGCACAACGTCCTTACTATGTAGGAGATGCTTCTGTTTACCTGTTTGGCAAGAATGGTGAGGCGCCCAATGACAGCATGATGTATAAGAATCTGAATATACATTATTATAAGAAATTGCAGGTACGTCCGAATATGCTTTATCGTTGGTTGAACTATCAACAGTTTGTGCGGAATGCACAGATGCGGGCTTCCAATCGCACTCGTCTTTACAGTCAGTATCGACAGGAGCAGGTGCAGGAGAAACTTAGCCAGTTGGGAATCTTCAGTTATCTGGATTTACAATATGCTCCGAAAGATACGACAGCCGTTTGTGATACGCTGAACGTAACCATGCAGGCCACGTTTGCTAAGCCGCTGGACGCCGAACTGGAATTGAATGTCGTAACCAAAAGTAACGACCAAACCGGTCCCGGGGCATCATTCGGCGTCACCCGGAACAATGTATTCGGAGGTGGCGAGAGCTGGAACGTGAAGCTGAAAGGCTCTTATGAATGGCAAACCGGCGGAGGAGAAAAAAGCTCTTTAATGAACAGCTGGGAGATGGGAGTTTCTACTTCTCTGACTTTCCCGCGCGTGGTTTTCCCGCATTGGGGGAAAAGGGAGTTTGACTTCCCAGCTACCACTACATTCCGTTTATACATCGACCAGTTGAACCGTGCCAGGTATTATAAACTATTGTCATTCGGCGGAAATGCTACCTACGATTTCCAACCGACACGTACAAGCCGGCATAGTATCACCCCTTTCAAACTGACATTCAACGTCCTGCAACACCAATCGGAAGAGTTCAGGGAAATTGCCGATGCTAATCCTGCATTATATATCAGTTTGAAAGACCAGTTTATTCCTGCTATGGAATATACCTATACCTATGATAATGCTTCCGCACGCGGTATTAAAAATCCGATTTGGTGGCAATCGACTGTAACCTCTGCCGGTAACCTGACCTCGGTGATTTACCGTGCTTTCGGTCAGTCTTTCAGCAAAGAGGACAAACGTTTGCTGAACGTCCCTTTCGCGCAGTTTGTGAAACTGAATACGGAATTTCGCCATTTGTGGAATATGGACAAGAATAATAAGATTGCTTCCCGTGTAGCTTTGGGTGCTCTCTTCGCCTACGGTAATGCAACGATAGCCCCTTACAGCGAACAATTCTATGTGGGTGGTGCCAACAGCATCCGCGCTTTTACGGTACGTAGCATCGGCCCGGGCGGATACCATCCGGCAGAAAGCCGCTACTCTTACCTCGACCAGACGGGTACTTTCCGTTTTGAGGCAAATGTAGAATATCGTTTCCGTATCTTTAAGAGCATTTGGGGAGCCACTTTCCTGGATGCAGGAAACGTCTGGTTGATGCGCAAGGATGAGGCCCGTCCCAATTCACAACTCGAACTGAAAACATTCCCGAAACAGATCGCTTTGGGCACCGGTGTCGGTATTCGTTATGATATGGATATTCTTGTGTTCCGTCTTGATTTCGGTATTCCTTTGCATCTGCCTTACGATACAGAACGAAGCGGATATTACAATGTCACAGGATCCTTTATGAAAAATCTGGGAATACATTTTGCTATCGGTTATCCCTTCTAACGTTCTTTCTTTGTCTTGAAACAAAGAAAGAACCAAAGAAAATTCAAGGCTGCGTTTTTCCGGCTACTCCGGTGTTCTCTCCGGCTAAAGGGCAGAAACTCGCTTCGCTCAAACAGTCTGCCCTTTTTAACGCTGGAGAAAACGCCTGCGCTTAACGCCGGAAAAACGAGGCCGATCCCCTTTCGGCGTGTTTGCTGCATAGGTTAATGAATTACCGGATTTCTTGATTTGTCATTGATGTACTTTTGATTCTGCATGGGTTTACATGCCGAAAGGTTTTCCGACCTACTTTTTTCTCCGTTAAGCGAACACCCGTAACGAAGCGTTAAAAAGGGCAGATTGTTTGAGCGAAGCGAGTTTCTGCCCTTTAGCGTAGTGAAGGGTGTGAGTAGGAGAAAAAAGTCAGTCTTGAATTTTTCTTTGTTTCTTTCTTTTGTTTCAAGACAAAAGAAAGAAAGTTTTTGTAAATTTGCAACGAAATCTGATGCCGTTGACATCACTAACCTTTTAATATTACACAATTTATGAAACCAACTTTATTCTTATTGGCAGCCGGTATGGGTAGCCGTTATGGAGGCTTGAAGCAATTAGACGGACTGGGTCCTAATGGCGAAACTATTATGGATTACTCAATCTATGATGCTATCAATGCCGGATTTGGCAAACTTGTATTTGTAATCCGCAAAGATTTTGAACAAGATTTCCGTGATAAAATTATTTCCAAATACGAAGGTCACATTCCTTGCGAACTGGTATTTCAGTCAATTGACGATCTTCCGGAAGGCTTTACTTGCCCGGCAGACCGTACCAAACCTTGGGGTACTAACCATGCAGTAATGATGGGTGCTGATGTGATTAAAGAACCGTTTGCAGTGATCAACTGCGATGACTTCTATGGTCGTGATTCTTTCCAGGTAATGGGCAAATTCCTTTCTGCTCTTCCTGAAAATTCAAAGAACGTTTATTCAATGGTAGGTTTTCGTGTAGGAAATACATTGAGCGAAAGCGGTACGGTATCTCGTGGTATCTGTAGTACAGATGCTAAAGGATTGTTGACATCTGTAGTAGAACGTACGAAGATTCAACGTCTGGACGGTGAAGTGAAATATATCGGTGATGATGGCGAATGGACGGCTACTCCCGACACGACTCCGGTAAGTATGAACTTCTGGGGATTCACTCCTGATTACTTCGCTTACAGCCAGGAATTCTTCAAGACTTTCCTTAGCGATCCGAAGAATATGGAAAACCTGAAGAGCGAGTTCTTCATCCCATTGATGGTAGATAAATTGATTAATGACGGAACTGCCACTGTTGAAGTACTGGATACTACCAGCAAGTGGTTCGGCGTCACTTATCCGGAAGACCGTCNAGCGTAGTAGACAAGATTCAGGCATTGGTAGATGCCGGTGAATATCCTGCTAAGTTGTTCTAAAGAAGAGCCATTGATTAAGATAAAGAGCAGTCATTCATAAGAATGACTGCTTTTTTTGTTTTTCATAACGTATCATACTAAGTAGTATCTAATAAATATTCAGTATCTTTGCAGTCCAAAATGTTATAAATCAGAAGCAGAAGTGATTTCAGTAGAAGGATTATCAGTAGAATTTAATGCGACGCCGCTTTTTGAGGACGTCAGCTATGTAATTAATAAGAAAGACCGCATTGCGCTGGTCGGCAAAAATGGTGCCGGCAAATCAACCATGCTGAAGATATTGGCAGGTTTGCAGTCACCGACACGCGGAGTGGTAGCTACTCCGAAAGATGTAACCATCGGATATTTGCCACAGGTCATGATTCTTTCCGACAACCGGACGGTGATGGGAGAGGCAGAACTGGCATTCGAACATATATTTGAGCTTCAGGCGAAGTTGGAACGGATGAATCAGGAACTGGCGGAACGGACAGACTATGATTCGGAAGAATATCATCAGTTGATAGACCGTTTCACGCATGAAAACGACCGCTTCCTGATGATGGGCGGTACGAACTTTCAGGCGGAAATCGAACGGACACTTCTTGGATTGGGATTCAGCCGGGAAGATTTTGAACGCCCTACTTCGGAGTTTTCCGGTGGATGGCGTATGCGTATCGAATTGGCAAAACTGCTTTTACGACGCCCGGACGTGCTTTTGCTCGATGAGCCGACCAATCACCTTGATATTGAAAGTATCCAATGGTTGGAAAACTTTTTGTCTACACGTGCCAATGCAGTCGTATTAGTCAGCCATGACCGTGCTTTCCTGAATAACGTAACTACCCGCACCATCGAAATTACTTGCGGTCAGATTTACGACTACAAAGTGAAGTACGATGAATTTGTAGTCTTGCGTAAAGAACGCCGTGAGCAACAGCTCCGTGCTTACGAAAATCAGCAGAAACAAATACAAGATACGGAAGATTTTATTGAACGCTTCCGTTATAAAGCAACGAAGGCCGTACAGGTACAAAGCCGTATCAAGCAACTGGAAAAGATAGACCGCATCGAAGTGGACGAGGAAGATAATTCCGCCTTGCGTTTAAAATTCCCTCCAGCCAGTCGTAGCGGAAACTATCCTGTGATTTGCGAAGATGTGCGCAAAGCGTATGGCAGCCATGTCGTTTTCCATGATGTCAACCTGACTATCAACAGGGGAGAGAAAGTGGCTTTCGTCGGAAAGAACGGAGAGGGTAAGTCTACCTTGGTGAAATGTATCATGGACGAAATTGATTTCGAAGGCAAACTAACGATCGGACATAATGTACAAATCGGTTATTTTGCGCAGAACCAGGCACAAATGTTGGATGAGAACCTGACTGTATTCGATACGATTGACCGAGTAGCGACAGGAGATATCCGTCTGAAGATACGTGATATACTGGGAGCTTTCATGTTTGGAGGCGAAGCTTCGGATAAAAAGGTGAAAGTCCTTTCCGGAGGAGAACGTACGCGATTGGCGATGATTAAACTTCTGCTGGAACCCGTAAATCTACTGATTCTGGACGAACCGACCAATCATTTGGATATGCGTTCGAAAGATGTTTTGAAGGAAGCTATCCGCGAATTTGACGGAACAGTGATTCTTGTCAGCCACGACCGTGATTTTCTGGATGGACTTGCGACTAAAGTATATGAGTTTGGCGGTGGACTTGTAAAAGAACACCTTGGAGGTATCTATGAATTCTTGCAAAAGAAAAAGATAGATAGCTTGAACGAGCTTCAGAAAGGAGCGGGATTGTCGGCTTCTCCCACGGCTTCAGCTAAAGGTAATGAACCTGAAACCGTTCAGCCTTCGGAGAATAAGCTCTCTTACGAAGCCCAGAAAGAACTTAATAAGAAGATTAAGAAACTCGAACGCCAAGTGGCGGACTGCGAAGCCTCAATAGAGGAAACCGAATCCGCGATTGCTATCGTAGAAGCGAAGATGGCAACTCCCGAAGGAGCTTCGGATATGCAGCTCTATGAACGGCATCAAAAACTGAAGCAACAGTTGGATGGCATTGTTGAAGAGTGGGAACGGGTTTCGATGGAACTGGAAGAAACGAAAAATTAGAACAAAATGCATATTTCCGGGCACTATGTGAGAGAAACGTTATACCTCGGTAGAAGGTATTCCTGGCGGGTATCTGTTTCTCGGTGTCGAAACAGGTGTTTCTCGTTGAGGAACGAGGCGTTCCTCGGTGTCGGTCACCTTCTTCCTCGGTGCCGGACTGCGGGTAGGATGATTGTTGATTAGAGAGACTATTTAATTATTTATACAATATGAAAGTAACCAAGTATTTACCAATTCTTGCCGTATGCCTTATGACAACAGGATGTAACAGTAAGAAAGAGGCCGTGCTGACGTCCGGTATCGACCTTGCTAATCTGGATACCACGGCTATGCCGGGTACAAGTTTTTATCAATATGCCTGTGGAGGTTGGGTGAAAGATCATCCGCTGACAGACGAGTATTCACGTTTCGGTACATTCGACATGTTGCGCGAAAACAGTCGTGAACAACTGAAAGCATTGATTGCCGAATTGGCAGCGAAGAAAGATAACGCACCGGGCAGTGCTGCGCAGAAAGTAGGCGATCTTTATAATATCGCAATGGATAGCGTGAAGCTGAACCAGGAAGGTGTAGCTCCGATCAAAGCAGAACTGGCAGCCATTGACGCTCTCAAGGATAAAGGAGAAATCTATGCATATATCGCCGAGAGCCAGAAGAAAGGCATCCGTCCTTACTTCACCATGTTCGTAAGTGCAGATGATATGAACAGTTCCATGAATATCGTACAGACCTATCAAGGTGGTATCGGAATGGGACAGCGTGACTATTATCTGGAGAATGACGAGCAGACTAAAAATATCCGTAATAAATATCAGGAACATATCGCCAAAATGTTCCAGTTGGCAGGTTATGATGAGGCTACTGCACAGAAAGCTGTGAAAGCAGTGATGAACATCGAAACTCGCCTGGCGAAAGCGGCTCGTTCACAAGTGGAATTGCGTGATCCTCATGCTAATTATAACAAGATGGATAGGGCGACGCTGAAAAAGAACTTCCCGACTTTTGACTGGGATACTTATTTCACCGTTTCCGGTTTGAAAGATTTGGAAGAAGTGAACGTAGGTCAGCCTGCTGCCATGAAGGAAGTAGCCGATGTGATAAACACCGTATCACTGGACGATCAGAAACTGTATCTTCAATGGGGATTGATAGATGCTGCCGCTTCTTATCTAAGCGATGATTTTGAAGCACAGAACTTCGATTTCTACAGCAGAACAATGTCTGGAAAGAAAGAAATGCAACCTCGCTGGAAACGTTCCGTGAGCACCGTAGATGGCGTTCTTGGCGAAGTGGTAGGACAGATGTATGTAGAGAAGTACTTCCCGGCTGCTGCCAAAGAACGTATGGTTACACTGGTGAAGAACCTGCAAACTTCTTTGGGAGAACGTATCAAAGGTTTGGAATGGATGAGTGAACCGACCAAGGAAAAAGCGTTGGAGAAACTGGCAACCTTCCATGTAAAAATAGGTTATCCTGATAAATGGAAAGATTACTCCGCACTGGAGATCAAAGATGATTCTTACTGGGCAAATATCGAGCGTGCCAACGAATGGGATTACAACGAAATGATTGCCAAAGCCGGCAAACCGGTAGACAAGGATGAATGGTTGATGACTCCTCAAACAGTGAACGCTTATTATAACCCGACTACCAATGAAATCTGCTTCCCGGCAGCTATCCTGCAACCTCCGTTCTTCGATATGAATGCGGACGATGCTATGAACTACGGTGCAATCGGCGTGGTAATCGGCCATGAGATGACTCATGGATTTGACGATCAGGGACGTCAATATGACAAAGACGGAAACCTGAAAGACTGGTGGACAGAAGAAGATGCTAAAAAGTTCGAAGAACGGGCACGGGTGATGGTTAACTTCTTTGACAGCATCGAAGTAGCTCCGGGCGTACACGCAAACGGTAGCCTGACACTTGGAGAGAACATTGCCGACCACGGAGGTTTGCAAGTTTCTTTCCAGGCATTCAAGAATGCAACAGAAGCCGCACCGCTGGAAATTGTTGACGGATTTACTCCGGAACAACGTTTCTTCCTGGCTTACGCTAATGTGTGGGCAGGAAATATCCGTCCGGAAGAAATTCTCCGATTAACCAAACTTGATCCTCACTCATTAGGCAAATGGCGTGTGGACGGTGCTCTTCCTCATATCCAGAATTGGTATGAAGCATTCAAAATCACCGAACAGGATTCGATGTTCGTACCTAAAGAAAAACGAGTATCTATTTGGTAATAGTTTTTGAATAGAGAACATATATGCGAAGAGGCGTTGATTTTCCGTTGAGGAGAGTCAACGCTTTTTTTTATTAATTCACACCTTATTTATTACGTACGATAAACAATATTTCGTAACTTTGCACACCAAATACTTAATAAGCAATTCAATGTCAGAGTCTAAAAGAATAAAAACTGCATTGGTATCTGTATACCATAAAGAAGGTTTGGATGAAATTATTACCAAACTTCATGAAGAGGGAGTAGAGTTTTTGTCGACAGGCGGAACTCGTCAGTTTATTGAATCATTGGGATATCCTTGTAAGGCAGTGGAAGATTTGACCACTTATCCTTCTATTCTCGGTGGTAGAGTAAAGACATTACATCCGAAAATTTTCGGAGGTATTCTTTGTCGTCGCGGTCTGGAACAGGATATGCAACAGATTGAGAAATATGAAATTCCCGAGATAGATCTGGTTATTGTTGATTTGTATCCGTTCGAAGCTACTGTAGCTTCCGGTGCATCTGAAGCAGACATTATTGAAAAAATCGATATAGGCGGAATCTCACTGATTCGTGCCGCAGCCAAGAACTATAACGATGTAATCATCGTAGCTTCTCAAGCTCAATACAAACCATTATTGGATATGTTGATGGAGCACGGCGCTACTTCTTCACTCGAAGAACGTCGCTGGATGGCTAAAGAAGCATTTGCCGTTTCTTCTCACTACGATTCGGCTATTTTCAACTATTTCGATGCCGGCGAAGGTTCTGCTTTCCGTTGCTCTGTTAATAGCCAGAAGCAACTTCGTTACGGTGAGAACCCACATCAGAAAGGTTATTTCTACGGAAATCTGGAAGCAATGTTCGACCAGATTCACGGAAAAGAAATCTCTTATAACAATCTTCTCGACATCAACGCAGCCGTTGACCTGATCGACGAATTCGATGACCTCACTTTCGCTATCCTGAAACACAACAACGCTTGCGGATTAGCTTCCCGTGCTACAGTTTTGGAAGCTTGGAAAGACGCATTGGCCGGTGATCCGGTTTCTGCTTTCGGAGGTGTATTGATTACGAATGGTGTCATCGACAAAGAAGCTGCAGAAGAAATCAACAAGATTTTCTTCGAAGTGATTATCGCGCCGGATTATGATGTGGATGCACTCGAAATCCTGGGACAGAAAAAGAACCGCATCATCCTCGTTCGTAAGGAAGCTAAATTGCCTAAGAAACAATTCCGCGCTTTGCTGAATGGCGTATTGGTGCAGGATAAAGATACTAATATTGAAACGGTAGCCGACCTGAAAACTGTGACAGACAAAGCTCCTACTCCGGAAGAAGTGGAAGATATGTTGTTTGCCAACAAAATTGTAAAGAACAGCAAATCCAACGCCATCGTATTGGCAAAGGATAAACAACTTCTTGCAAGCGGTGTAGGACAGACTTCACGTGTAGACGCATTGAAACAAGCAATTGAAAAAGCCAAATCATTCGGCTTCGACCTGAATGGTGCAGTAATGGCTTCCGATGCCTTCTTCCCGTTCCCCGACTGTGTGGAAATTGCAGATAAAGAAGGTATTACGGCTGTTATCCAACCGGGAGGTTCGGTAAAAGACGATTTATCATTTGCTTATTGCAATGAGCACGGTATGGCGATGGTGACTACCGGTATCCGTCATTTTAAACACTAATATTAATGAAGAATGAAGAACTAATAATGAAGAATGACTGCACGTGACAGCATCCTCATTCTTAATTCTTCATTCTTAATTCTTCATTTAAAAATATGGGATTATTTTCTTTTACACAAGAGATAGCAATGGACTTGGGCACAGCCAATACTATCATCATCACGAACGGAAAAATCGTGGTGGATGAGCCTTCGGTTGTAGCTCTGGATCGCCGTACAGAAAAGATGATTGCCGTGGGGGAAAAGGCGAAGTTGATGCATGAAAAAACCCACGAAAACATACGTACCATCCGTCCGTTGAGAGACGGAGTGATTGCCGACTTCTATGCTTGCGAGCAGATGATGCGCGGTTTGATAAAGCAGGTGAATACTCGCAACCATTTGTTTTCACCTTCTCTTCGCATGGTGATTGGCGTTCCTTCGGGAAGTACGGAAGTTGAACTCCGTGCTGTCCGTGACTCTGCGGAACATGCCGGCGGTCGTGATGTTTATTTGATTTTCGAACCGATGGCTGCGGCAATCGGTATCGGCATCGACGTGGAAGCTCCGGAAGGAAACATGATTGTCGATATAGGTGGTGGATCTACGGAAATTGCTGTTATCTCTTTGGGAGGTATCGTTTCCAACAACTCCATCCGCACAGCCGGTGATGACCTGACAGAGGATATTCGCGAATATATGAGCCGTCAGCACAATGTGAAAGTCAGCGAGCGTATGGCAGAACGTATCAAAATCAATGTAGGTGCTGCTTTAACCGAACTGGGTGATGATGCTCCGGAAGATTATATCGTTCACGGGCCGAACCGTATCACAGCTCTTCCGATGGAGGTGCCTGTATGCTACCAGGAAGTAGCCCACTGTCTGGAGAAATCAATTTCAAAGATCGAAACTGCTATCTTGAGTGCATTGGAAAATACACCTCCTGAACTGTATGCTGATATTGTGCACAATGGTATCTATCTCTCCGGAGGTGGTGCATTGCTTCGTGGACTGGATAAGAGATTGACCGATAAGATCAACATACCTTTCCATATTGCGGAAGATCCTTTGCATGCAGTTGCCAAAGGTACAGGAGTGGCATTGAAGAACGTAGACCGTTTCTCTTTCTTAATGAGATAAACCGGGGATGAGGAATTTATTAAACTTCCTTCTGAAATACAATTACTGGTTCCTCTTCATCTTATTGGAGGTAGCCAGTTTTGTTTTGTTATTTCGGTTCAACCGTTATCAACAGAGTGCATTCTTCACTTCTGCCAATACGGTTGTGGGGGCGGTTTATGAAGTTTCGGGAGGGATTTCCTCTTATTTTCATCTGAAATCGGTCAATGAAGATCTGCTGGACCGGAACATGGTGCTCGAACAACAGATTACTAATCTGGAGAAAGCATTAAAAGAGCGTCAGCTCGATTCTATGACCATCAACAGCATCCGGCAGGTGCCGCAAGCGGATTATCAGTTGTTTAAAGCGCATGTGATAAAGAACAGTTTGAATCTGGTTGATAATTATATCACGCTCGATAAAGGTTCCTCTTCCGGTATTCGCTCCGAAATGGGAGTGGTGGATGGTAATGGGATTGTAGGGATTGTTTATGAAACCTCTCCTTCCTACTCGGTGGTGATTTCGGTACTGAACAGCAAGTCGAATATCAGTTGCAAGATTATCGGCAGTGATTATTTCGGCTACCTGAAATGGGAACATGGAGATTCGCGCTATGCTTATCTGAAAGACTTGCCTCGTCATGCAGAGTTTAATTTGGGAGATACAGTCGTTACCAGTGGTTTCTCCACCGTCTTTCCCGAAGGTATAATGGTGGGGACGGTAGATGATATGTCCGACTCTAATGACGGACTTTCCTATCTGTTGAAAATCAAGCTGGCTACTGATTTCGGTAAGTTGAGTGACGTTCGGGTGGTAGCCCGGACAGGTCAGGAAGAACAGAAGAAACTTGAAAATAAGGTGATGAAAGAATGATTATTACTTATATACATAGAATCGGATGGTTTATCGGCTTGGTACTTCTTCAGGTGCTAATCCTTAATAGTGTACATATTGCCGGCTATGCTACTCCTTTTCTCTATATCTATTTTATTCTGAAATTCAGCTCCGGCACTTCCCGGAATGAACTGATGTTGTGGGCTTTTTTCTTCGGGCTGACCATTGATATATTCTCCGATACTCCGGGAATGAATGCGGCGGCTACTGTGCTGCTAGCCTTTCTTCGTCCCTCTTTACTTCGTCTGTTCACGCCCCGTGATAATCCGGATAGCTTTATTCCCTCTTTTAAGACGATGGGAATCAGTCCTTTCTTAAAATATACCACTGCAAGTGTTTTTGTGCACAGTCTGGCATTACTCTCCATTGAGTTCTTCTCATTTACCAGCATTTGGCTGTTACTGTTGCGAGTGCTTCTTTGCACTATTCTGACTGTAACCTGTATCATAGCTATAGAAGGGATTAAGAAGTAACGATGGCAAAAGATTATATCTTAGAGAAGCGTAAATTTGTAATCGGAGGCATTGCTATCTCCATTGTTTTGATTTATCTGATACGTCTTTTTGTATTGCAGATCACGACCGATGACTACAAGAAGAATGCTGACAGTAACGCTTTTCTGAATAAGATCCAATACCCCTCGCGTGGCGCTATTTATGACCGGACCGGTAAACTGTTGGTATTCAACCAGCCGGCATACGACATAACGATCGTGCCAAAGGAAATAGAGAATCTGGACACACTCGATTTATGCCAATCGCTGAATATCACCCGTGCGCAGTTTCTCAAAATAATGAGCGACATGAAAGACCGTCGCCGCAATCCGGGGTATTCCCGCTATACCAACCAGTTGTTTATGTCGCAACTTTCGGCGGAAGAATGTGGTGTCTTTCAGGAAAAGCTGTTTAAGTTTCGTGGCTTTTATATTCAACGGCGTACCATCCGTCAATATTCGTACAATGCTGCCGCCCATGCTTTGGGAGATATCGGAGAAGTCTCCGCAAAAGAAATGGAAGCGGATGAAGAAGGATACTACATCCGTGGGGATTATGTCGGCAAGTTAGGAGTCGAGAAATCGTATGAAAAGTATCTGCGTGGCGAGAAAGGAATTGAGATTCTGCTTCGCGATGCGCACGGTCGTATCCAGGGACATTATATGGATGGTGAATATGACCGTCCTTCCGTTCCCGGCAAGAACCTGACATTGAGTTTGGATATTGACTTACAGATGCTGGGCGAACGTTTATTAAAGAATAAGATTGGAAGCATTGTGGCTATTGAACCGGAGACCGGAGAAATCCTTTGTCTGGTATCCTCTCCCAATTATGACCCGCATTTGATGATTGGGCGCCAGCGTGGCAAGAACCATCTGGCCTTGCAACGTGATATGACCAAACCGCTTTTGAATCGTGCCCTGATGGGAGTGTATCCTCCGGGATCTACGTTCAAAACAGCGCAAGGACTGACGTTTCTGCAAGAAGGAATCATCACCGAACAAAGTCCGGCATTCCCTTGCTCACATGGATTCCATTACGGAAGATTGACAGTAGGCTGTCATGCTCACGGATCTCCCTTGCCATTGATTCCGGCTATTGCTACATCGTGCAACTCCTATTTCTGTTGGGGATTGTTCCGTATGTTTGGCGATCGTAAATACGGTTCGCCACAAAACGCCATTACGGTCTGGAAAGACCACATGGTTTCGCAAGGATTTGGCTACAAACTGGGAGTTGATTTGCCGGGAGAGAAACGGGGCTTGATTCCGAATGCGCAGTTCTACGATAAAGCCTATCGCGGACATTGGAACGGACTGACAGTAATCAGTATCTCTATCGGACAGGGGGAAATTCTATCCACTCCCCTTCAGATTGCTAACTTGGGAGCAACGATTGCTAACAGAGGATACTTTGTGACACCGCATATTGTAAAGGAAATCCAAGATAATCAGTTGGACAGCATCTATCGCGTACCACGTTATACCACTATTGAGAAAAGACATTATGAATCAGTCGTAGAAGGGATGCGTGGCGCAGCCACCGGAGGAACTTGCCGTATGCTGTCAGTGATGGTTCCGGATTTGGAAGCCTGTGGAAAAACGGGTACTGCGCAGAACCGCGGACACGACCACTCGGTATTTATGGGCTTTGCGCCGATGAACAAACCGAAGATAGCTATTGCCGTCTATGTAGAGAACGGCGGATGGGGTGCTACTTACGGAGTTCCTTTCGGCGCACTGATGATGGAACAGTATTTGAAAGGCAAGCTCTCGCCGGAGAACGAGTTGAGGGCGGAAGAATTTAGTAACAGAGTGATATTATATGGTAACGAGGAGCGATAGTTTGTGGAAAACGCTGGACTGGGTAACGATTTTTATTTACCTGCTCCTGATTGTTGGCGGATGGTTTAGCGTCTGCGGAGCCAGCTATGACTATGGCGAACGCGACTTCCTCGACTTCTCGACCCGTGCCGGCAAGCAGTTTGTATGGATTATCTGTTCCTTCGGACTCGGATTCGTGCTGTTGATGCTGGAAGACCGTATGTATGATATGTTCGCGTACATTATATATGTGGGGATGATTCTCTTGCTCATTGTTACCATCTTCATAGCGCCGGACACCAAAGGATCACGCTCCTGGCTTGTCATGGGGCCTGTGAGCCTGCAACCCGCCGAGTTTGCCAAGTTCGCTACGGCTTTGGCGTTGGCCAAATACATGAATTCTTATTCATTCAGTATCAAGAAAGAAAAGTGTGCCTTTATCCTGGGATTCATCATTCTTCTCCCGATGTTATTGATTATCGGGCAGCGGGAGACAGGGTCTGCATTGGTTTATCTTGCTTTTTTTCTGGTGCTTTATCGTGAAGGAATGCCGGGAGTAGTGCTTTTTGCGGGCGTATGTGCGGTAATCTACTTTGTGGTCGGCATTCGTTTTGATGAAGTCTTTATCGCCGATACTCCTACACCACTGGGAGAATTTATCGTATTACTATTGATCTTATTATTTGCCGGTGGTATGGTGTGGGTATATCGTAAGAAATGGTCTGCTACCCGCAATATCATTGGTGGAAGTTTGGCTATATTACTGATTGCTTATTTAATATCCGAATATTGGGTGCATTTTAGCCTCGTTTGGGTGCAATGGACGCTTTGTATTGTGGTGATAGGCTATCTGATTTATTTGGCATTAAGTGAGCGGCAGCGTACTTATTTCCTGATTGCCCTGTTTACAATCGGTTCTGTCGGCTTCCTGTATTCCAGCAATTATGTATTTGATAATGTGCTCGAACCTCACCAGCAAGTCCGTATCAAAGTAGTGCTCGGTTTGGAAGAAGATTTGACCGGTGCCGGATACAACGTGAATCAGTCCAAGATTGCCATCGGTTCCGGTGGGTTGACAGGAAAAGGGTTCCTGAATGGTACGCAAACAAAATTAAAGTACGTGCCCGAACAGGATACCGACTTTATATTCTGTATAGTGGGTGAGGAACAAGGATTTGTCGGTTCGGCTGCTGTCTTGTTGGCTTTCCTGATTTTGATCTTACGATTAATCTTCCTGTCCGAGCGGCAGACTTCCAACTTTGGGCGGGTTTATGGATATTCGGTCGTCAGTATTTTCCTTTTCCACTTATTTATTAATATCGGTATGGTACTGGGGTTAACTCCGGTTATCGGTATTCCATTGCCTTTCTTCAGCTATGGAGGTTCTTCTTTATGGGGATTTACGATATTGCTGTTTATCTTCCTGCGTATTGATGCAGGACGTGGCAGAAGACTTTAATCTTACTGCTTCTCAATACGGATACCTACATCGCTCAATCCTTGTAACTTTTCATCTTTCATTCCGCTCATAATTTTAATAGTATAATTTGCAGGATGTAAAGGGCGAACAGATGTAATAAAAGTTTCCGATTGGTAAATGCTTCCCCATCCGTGTCCCGTCCATCTTCCGGTAGAGTCAGCCAGGCAGAAAGCAATGGTATCAGTGCGCCATACCGTAGAATCCTGTAGATTCTGACTGATAAATAAATGGAGGTCATGATAAGGATATTCGATACTGTTGCGGACTTCCGCAAAAAACCGGAGAGTAGTGGGAACGCTGTCAGTTATGGGAATCTGAAAAGAGAGTGTATCACTCTTTCCCCATCCCTTGTTGGGAAGGGATTGATAAGAGTGATACACCGTATGTTCATTGCAGGCTGTCAGTAAGCAAGCGCTGAATAGACTCAATATACTATTCTTGAGTAGGCTTTTCATTAGTTGACTGTTTCTCCTGATTCTGATTTCTTTCCGGTCTGGAAGGACGCTCGTGGTTGGGACGACGTTCTTGACGTTCCTGTCCTTGCTGTTCGCGTTGACGGTCTTGTTGTTGCGGACGTTCCTGATTCGACCGTTCCTGTCCTTGTGGACGTTCCTGATTTGATCCTCTTTCCGGACGTCTGTTTTCGTTGTTCCGTCCCTGGTTCTGTCCTCTGTTCCGGTTGTTGTTATTGTTATTTCTCGGGCGGTTTTCATTTTCCCGTTGAGGTTGTTGCGGACGATTGCCGCCTTCTGCTTGCTGTTGCGGGCGGTTTCCGTTATTATTGTTTCCTTTCTTCTTCTTTTTATTATTCCGGTTAGCATTATTGCCGCCCTCTTTATTATTCCGGCTGCGGTCGAAACGGGTAACACTTTCCTGTTCCAGCAAGTCAACAGGTTTTCTCGGTTCCGGTTTCTTTTCTTCTTCGAGCAAGCTGTCCGGTTTCATCCCTTTCTTATTCATGGAGATTACTTCAAACGCACGTTTGCCGCTGATGGTGACCAGGTTGGCAGGGAAGTTTTTATCCGTAGAATAAGAAACCTGATTGCTTAGAATATCTGCTTTGAAGAAATAGAAAGTACCATCCTTCGTTTCCAGTTCTATCTCTCTCGAAGGGAGACGTTTTTGAGCTTCCACGTAACAGTCCACCTCATAATTCAGGCAGCATTTTAGCTTGGCACATTGTCCGGCAAGTTTCTGCGGATTTAATGAGATGTCCTGAAAACGGGCTGCACTGGTAGAAACAGAGACGAAGCTCGTCATCCACGTAGCGCAGCAAAGTTCGCGTCCGCAAGGGCCGATACCGCCGATGCGTCCTGCTTCCTGACGGGCACCGATTTGTTTCATTTCGATACGTACGCGGAATGCTTCGGCCAATACTTTAATCAGTTGCCGGAAGTCTACCCGCTCATCGGCGATATAGTAGAAAATAGCTTTGTTACCATCCCCCTGATACTCCACATCTCCAATTTTCATATCCAGATTGAGATTCAACGCAATCTGACGCGCACGAATCATCGTAGCGTGTTCTTTGGCTTTGGCTTCGTTGAACTTTTCCATATCTACCGGCTTGGCTTTCCGATAGACACGCTTGATTTCCGCATCTGCTTTGAAGTTTGCTTTCTTCATTTGCAGGGGAACGAGTCGGCCGGTCAATGTAACCACGCCGATGTCATGGCCGGGAGCCGCTTCAACGGCAACTACATCTCCTTTTTCCAGTTTAATCTTGTTGCTGTTTCGAAAATATCCCTTCCGGGTATTTTTGAATTGCACTTCCACCATGTCACTCTCTTCCGCATTGCCCGGAATGTCCGCCAGCCAATCGTAGGTGTTCAGCTTTTTATCTTGTCGGGAGCATCCTTTGCAGCAAAGGCCACCGCTTCCATTATGAAGTTTATATTCCATAAGTTTATATATTTATTATTGCTTCAACAGTACAATCATCTTCAGCGAGAAGTCGAAGAATACCATTTTAGCATTTACATTCTGTTCTATATGTAGTTGCGCTTCGCTTAATTCGTCCATGATACCCATCACATTCCGTTCGTTGACAAAAGGCGCAAAGCGGGTTGCAAAATTCTGTTCATTAATCGTCATATACGTCAAATTGCGCTGGTGCAAGTTGAAGATAAAATTCTCCCGAATCATGCGCTGGCAATATTCCAGGAAGTTCTTCTGACGTTCACGTCCCATGCCCGCCACTTGCTCGCTCCACATTTTCATCTCCCTGATTTTCCGTTGGTAAGACAACCGCATCAGGCTGACAAACAAGTCAAAAAACAACTGGTTCTCTTCATTCAGATGAATTGTTTCGAGTGCCTTGATAAAATTCCCGTTTGCCAGATGGGCAATGGAAATACTGTCGGCAGGCAAAATGTTATATTTCGTCTGTAATACCCGGTCGATGCTGGCTTCATCAATCTTCCGTACATTCATGCGCTGGGTACGGCTTAGGATAGTAGGCAGAATCATATCCGGCGCTTCCGATACCAATAAGAAAACCGTTTTTTCGGGCGGTTCCTCAAGCAACTTCAGCAGTTTGTTGGCACATACCGGATGCATTTTTTCCGGCAGCCATACAATCGTAATCTTAAATCCCCCTTCACTGGATTTCAAACTAAGTTTTTTCAGAATCTCGTCACTCTCTTTGGCATAGATCAATGCTTGTGAGTTCTCCGCATCCATCTCTCCTAACCAGTGATTGAGATTAAAGTAAGGATGATTGATAACAAACGGTCGCCAGTCGGCTATATAATCATCGCAGACTTCCTTTTTCCCCTTTGCGCTTTTCACGATAGGGAATACGAAATGTACGTCGGGATGCACCAATTTATTGAATTTCACGCAGGACGGACATGTTCCGCAGGCATCAGTCTCCCCCCGATTAGTGCAACTGATGTAACGTGCGTATGCAATAGCCAACGGCATTTTCCCGACCCCTTCCGGTCCGCAAATAAGCTGGGCATGTGGAATACGCCCCTCATTCACTTCCTGAATGAGCCGTTGCTTGATTTCTTCTTGTCCGATTACGTCTCTGAAAAACATATCAATAAATGATTTTGGCTACTTCTTTGATACTGTCTACTGCTCCGATAGAGTAGAAATGAATACTTGGTACTCCATGAGCCATCAACTCCTTGCACTGGGCTACACACCATTCGATACCTACTTGCTCGGCTTCCACGTCATTCTTGCATTTCAAAGCCTCTTTCACTAAGTCTTCCGGCAAGTCCACTTTGAAAGTCTTTGGAATCATGCTCAATTGAGACAGTTTCTTGAACGGTTTGATTCCCGGAATGATAGGTATATTGATACCTGCCGCCTTCGCCTGCTCCACAAATTCAAAATATTTCCTGTTATCGTAGAACAACTGTGTCACGGCATATTCCGCCCCGTTCTCCACTTTTTTCTTCAGCCAGTAAAGGTCAGTCTCGATATTAGGCGCTTCTTCGTGCTTCTCCGGATAACAAGCCACCCCGTAAGAAAATGGCGTACTGCTGACTTTCATCTCCGAACCATCCACAAAAATACCTTTATTGAAATTATTGATTTGCTCCTGCAACTCGATAGCATGATGATAACCGTCACCTTCCGGTGTAAATACCGACTCATGTTTCGCTTTGTCACCACGCAACACCAGTAATTCCGTGATATTCAGAAATTGCAGGTCGAGCAACACATACTCGGTTTCTTCACGTGTGAATCCGCTGCACAAAATATGCGGGACTACCGTAATATTGTATTTGTTCTGGATGGCGGCAGCCACGGCAACCGTTCCCGGACGTCTTCTCAAGCGGTTTCTCTGAAACAATCCGTTACCGAGGTCTTTATACACATATTCGCTGCGGTGAGTAGTGATATTGATATATTTCGGGTCAAATTCCCGAAGCGTATCGATTGTTTGATATAACTTTTCTATTCCCGTTCCTTTCAGCGGTGGAAGTATCTCGAAAGAAAAAGCAGTTTTCTTGTTGCTATGTATTAAATCAATTACTTTCATTCTTTTTTTGCTAATGTTCGTTATCTACTTGGATTAAACGTGCATATTGGGACAAAAATACGAAAAAAGAAAGATTTCTTCTTGATTTACTCTAAAATAGTTTTGTTTTTATTGTACTATAATAGATAAAAGAGGGAATATCCCCTGCAGGATACACCCTCTTTTGCCTAATTATTATATTAGAATTTACTTGTCGAGGAATGATTTCTTCATTCTGGCGATGTCCGTCAGATAATCTTGTAAATCCTGTTCATGTTCTTCCTCTTCGGCAAGAATATGTTTGGCGATGTCGCAGGTAGTGAAATCTTTCCCATTGGTAAAATCTGCAATTTCCTGATAACGAAGGATTGCGCAGCGTTCGGAAGCTACATTGTCTTTCAGCAAACTGACAGAGTCGAACCCCTGCGGAGCATCATATTTGCATCTTGCCAACTCAAACCATTGCTTAGGGTCGAGCACCGGAACTCCTTCCAACTCAATGATACGGTCAGCGAGCAGTTGCGCATGTCTGCGCTCTTCTTCGGCATGTTCCTCAAATTCACCCTGTACATCGGCACGCATGGCACCTTCCACTACTAATGCACCTACCCAATATTGATAGTATGCCAACCATTCTTCAGCTAATGCTGCGTTCAACTGTGCGATTAAACTTTCTACATCTAGTTTCCCTTGTAGAATTTTTACACTTTCTCTAGCCATAATTTTTATGTTTAGGTTACTATGTTTAAGTTGTCTATGTAACAGGCAGGGGAGATTTTTGTTTATGGCTCATTGAGAATTTAACAGAAAGATAGCTTTACCTACACATAAGTTTGTAAAGTGCTGTTTTATCTGCCACCTGCAACGAAATTGAATTATCTTATTGAGAATAACTGTATTACAGCGTTGCAGATACCTGTTGCAGATACGTTGCAGATGTAGTATCTGCAACGTATCTGTTGGTCTTATAAAACTCGTACAACATGGTAGACAGTACCTCTGTGTACACGTTTCGATGGGATTTCGTGTTTACGGAGAACTCGCCCGAACACACTTACCCGCTTGTTTGATAACGGTATGGCACTGTTTTTCTTTATATCTTCCAAAATCTCCGCCGGTGAGAGCCATTCGCCATCCTCTTTCTCTTTGGCCGGACGGAAATAACGGTAAAATAACTGTTCTTCGAGTGAAACTTGCTCAAATTCACGGTTGCTTTTGGTCATAATCTGTTCTTCGGACTGGTCGAACCAGTAACGTTCGCCATGATCGAGCTCATACATGGCCTGCGTGTAAAGCTGTTCATAATCTATCGCCTTGTTTGTATCTATCGTTCCGGTTACTTCGATACAGATAAAGCGGCGGCTGCCCGTAGGGTCGGTCAGCAAGTCTTTTTGGTTGCTCGTCGCGATGAATGAAGCATAACGGCGCATTTCAAGCACGGCGTTTCCATAAGGTTTGCGCATATTTACAATCGGTTTTTGCAGGATATGTTTCAGGTATCCTTGTTGGGTGGCGCTGATCTGGTCGAACTCGTCAATGTTGATGAGCGCAAAACGATTGAGATACAATTCGGCATCCGCCTTTCGTGAGAAATCGATGCTGTCCGTATAGTATGCACGCATGGCGGGCGGGATGAGGCTGCGGCAGAATGTCGATTTACGGCAACCTTGCGGGCCTACCAGCAGGGGCGAAACATTATTCGCATATTTCTTATCTGTCCCACGCCAGTGCATGACCATGTTGAGAAACCAGCGGTGAAACAAGTCTACCCAATGCTTGTTTTCGCAGGGAACGGTTTGCGCCAGTCTGCGGATACGGTCTTTGCCGTCCCAGATGGGAAGATGGTAGAGGAAATCTTCCAACGGATTGAATACGGGGATGCGGTTGGAGTAGATGTATCGGCTTATGTCCCTGTCCCATAGCGGAATCCCTTCGGCCTGCGCATCTAGTGCGATACTGTTCAGCACCCGTTTGTTGATAGGATTGAAGTAGAAATGGAATGAGTTCCGTTCGCGGTATTCCACTTCTCCCACTTGGGTGTTGTAACGGAATTCGTAGCGCCTGTTCATAAACTCCTCTGTCTGGAGTGACAGGTACTGTTCTTTCCCTAAGCTGCTCTTCTTTCCGAACCCTTTTTGTTCTTCATATACATTCTTAATCAGCTGGCGGATGAGCACCTCTTGCCGGCGCAGGTAATAGTGGAAAATAGTACGTTTCACCGTTTCCTCTTCGGGAATGCCCGAATGGAAGCAGTTGACAGCCAGTTGTGTCACCATAGCCTGAAAGTCTTCCCCTCTTTCGGGTGCACCTTCATCTTCCGCTTCGTAGATTTCTTCATGGGTCTTTCTCAAAGCTGCTTCGAAAAGCATAAATACAGCGCGCTCCGTGTCATATCCCGGTACGGCCCGTGTCAACGGTGACTTTTCCGAGCGTACTGCTTCCCGATAGGTCAGTTCTTCGGGCATCCCTGACGGTTGCGACAGATAAAACGGAACGGAATCCGGTCTGTACATAAGTTCCGGGTCGTATGACAGCCGTGAGTACTGTTCCAGACTAGGCTCTTTGGGTAAAATGCTGAACGGGATTTGCGGCTGATAGCATTTAACGGCCAAACGATAGGCATGTGCGTGAAATATCTCCGCTTCTTCTCTTTTCTGTGGAAGCGAATTGTCTGGGCGGGTAAATTTCGCCCATATTTTTACTGTCCGTCCGCTCGAACCGGTAAAAACACAGTGAGTCTGCGGCTGTTCCCATGCTAATTGTTTTACCAATGTAATCTCCGGGCCGCCTGACAACGGTCCGACGGTCAGTTCTACTATTCCGTTATAACTTTTCATTTGTTTTCCACCTTCGGCCCTGCGGAATTCCGCAGCCGGAAGAATCTTCGGTAGCTTGTCTGCTTCGTAGCAGCGTGAGTCGGGCAGGGAATATCGCAACACTTCTCTGAAGGCGGACACAGGCCGTGTCTTTGTTTCTGTCCGTGTTTTTCCTATCCACGTTTCCATATCCATTGTAGTCAGCGCAGTAGTTTTGTCCTTGTCTCTTAATTGAGTAATTTTCATCTTTTGTTTTGTTAATAATATTCTGCTAAGTTAGTCATATTTGTCCGCTCTTGCAAATAAACATGGATATTTTATCTGTTTATCCTTTTTATCCGTACATTTGTAGAATTTAATAACAATAAAACCGATAAACAGCAATGAAAGAACCATTCGATTATTCCATCGTTCCTTATACTTTCGGCTACGGTTTCGCTGTCGTTTCTCTATATGGAAACTCCAGTGTCTCTAGCGGGAAACGCTAGTATCTCTGGCTGGAAACGCTCGTTTCCATGCGCGGAAACTGTAGTTTCCCGCCTGGGAACCGGAGTTCTGACGCTGGAAACGAGCGCTTCAATGATAGGAAAATAAACTTTGATGCTTGGTGTGCAATATTTCTTCTTACCGCTGTGTTGCAGATACTTTATCTGCAACGTATCTGCAACGGTATCTGCAACGCTATAATTGTTTATCAGTCAGTTTATTATTTCGATTTTGTTGCAGGTGGCAGATGTTTTTTTATTTTTCAAACTTTATTGTAGGGAAAATTAGAGGTAATAGTGGCTTGAGGAAAAGAATCTTTTAACCTTGCGTGAGAAGGAGTTCTATTAAAAATATATATCTTTGCAAGACAGGTGACTGGCGTTAATTTATAAAAGCAGAGATTATGAGCAATAAAATTTATCCTATCGGCATTCAGAATTTTGAAAAGATTCGTAATGACGGTTATTTCTATATTGATAAAACGGCATTAATGTATCAAATGGTCAAGACCGGAAGTTATTACTTCTTGAGTCGTCCGCGCCGTTTTGGAAAGAGTCTGCTCATTTCTACCTTGGAGGCTTATTTCCAAGGGAAAAAGGAACTGTTTGAAGGATTGGCTGTGGAAAAGTTGGAAAAGGATTGGATAAAGCATCCTATACTGCATCTCGACCTTAATATTGAGAAGTATGACACGCCGGAAAGTCTGGATAAAATATTGAATGATAATCTTGAATATTGGGAAAGCCAATACGGCACCCGTCCGTCTGAAACATCCTTTTCCCTGCGCTTTGCCGGTATCATTCAGCGTGCTTGCGAAAAGACGGGGCAACGTGTAGTTATTCTGGTAGATGAGTATGACAAACCTATGCTGCAAGCCATCGGCAATGAAGAACTTCAAAAGCAATTCCGAAATACCCTGAAGCCATTTTATGGCGCTTTGAAAACGAAGGACGGGTATATAAAGTTCGCTCTACTCACCGGCGTGACAAAGTTTGGCAAAGTCAGTGTATTCAGTGACTTGAATAATCTGGATGATATTTCAATGTGGAATGAGTATGTCGAAATTTGTGGTGTCAGCGAGCGTGAAATCCATGAAAATCTGGAAGCGGAACTACATGAATTTGCAGCAGCACGTGGAATAACGTATGATAAACTCTGTGAAGATTTGAGAGAGTGTTATGATGGCTATCATTTTACGCACAATTCAATCGGCATGTACAACCCGTTCAGTTTGCTGAACGCTTTCAAGCGTAAAGAGTTTGGTAGTTATTGGTTTGAAACGGGTACGCCTACCTATTTGGTGAAATTGCTAAAAAAACATCATTATGACCTGGAGCGGATGGCACATGAAGAGACCGATGTCCAAGTGTTGAACAGTATAGATTCTGAATCCACCAATCCCATCCCGGTAATTTATCAGAGTGGATATCTCACCATCAAGGGGTATGATGAAGAATTTGGAATGTATCGCTTGGGTTTCCCCAATCGCGAAGTGGAAGAAGGTTTTATCCGCTTCCTGCTTCCTTTTTATGCGAACGTAAACAAGGTCGAGTCGCCTTTTGAGATTCAGAAGTTTGTCCGTGAAGTGCGTTCCGGTGATTATAACTCTTTCTTCCGCCGCCTGCAAAGTTTCTTTGCAGACACTACTTACGAAGTGATTCGGGATCAGGAACTACATTACGAAAATGTTCTTTTTATCGTTTTTAAACTGCTAGGCTTCTACACCAAGGTAGAGTATCATACGAGTGAAGGGCGCATTGATCTTGTCTTGCAGACTGATAAATTTATTTATATAATGGAATTTAAACTGAATGGCACAGCAGAAGAGGCTTTGCAACAGATTAACGATAAGCATTATGCTTTACCTTTCGAGACGGATGGGCGAAAACTTTTTAAAATAGGAGTAAATTTTAGCGCAGAAACTCGTAATATCGAAAAGTGGATCGTGGAATCTTGAATGTATATAGAATTTCTGTTAGGTATAGGAAAATAGAACTTACATTTGGGTATACTATATAATAATGTATAGGTGTTCCATATAAGGATGTGTCTATCTGAAAAAATATACTCTATGACATCGTTATCAATCAATGAGTTACAAAAAAGTTTCAAGAAAGAACCGAAAAATAGTCAGATATATTTGGATGTTATTGATAAGTTATCTACTTTTGCACCCGCTTTGCTAGAGAGACAGAGCCTAATGATTGACATTCTGTTACAAGATTAAGGCATCAGAAAATAAAAACAAAAAAACTTCGAAAAAAGTTTGGAGGTTATCTGAAAAAGTCCTTATCTTTGCATCCGCTTTCGCAAAGAAAGCAGGCGCGGCGGAAGCCACGTTAGTTCTTTGAAATATTGATAAACAATACAAGTAGTACAAGTAAAAAATAGAACCGTCAATACTTGTCTTATTCAGTAGTGATACAATTAAGACTAATAGGTATTTGAATAAGGTCAATAAATTTACGGCGTCCTGAACAGAGCAAAAAGATCATCCTAATGGATGATAAAAAATACTTTTACAATGAAGAGTTTGATCCTGGCTCAGGATGAACGCTAGCTACAGGCTTAACACATGCAAGTCGAGGGGCAGCATTT
>NZ_CP083673.1:4250413-4328657 GCF_025914115.1 Bacteroides sp. DH3716P
CAATCATCTTTTTCAGATTTACCACAACGTTTCCAGAATACTCCATTATTTTATTCAAAACCGTACAGAGAATGAGCCAAACCCGTACGTAAATGAACTATTTCACCACAGAGGACAGTCAGAAGATCCATACTGAACAGATGAGATTATCTGAAATCCAGAATAAAGAATTACAGGATAAAATTGCTGTGATAAATAAGAATTCTGAAGAATAGATCAAAGCAATGCAGAAACAATATGAGACTACTAACAGGTAGCTGAAGATTTTCATATCGGCTCAAAAGAGTCCTATACACTGTAATTATTGGCTCATTTTGAGCCGATATATTAATAATATTATGTATTTTTGAGCCGATATAATCAATTAAATAGCAATGGAAGAAGAAATTCAACAATATCTTCGTTTTCATCCTCTATCTTCTAGGTCAGAATTAATGGAGGGAGTGAATACTAAAGTAAGTGTCGCCACATTCAAGCGTTTATTAGCTGCCATGATTTCCGCTGGAAGTATTGAAGTCATAGGGCAAGGACCTGCCACCTGTTATAAACTAACACCACAAACGTTTGTTACAAGTTATTTCGACTTAGAATCATACTTTCGGAAAGAAGTTGATGAGCGTGAAATTCAACAAGCTTTCAATTTCAGCCTTATTCCTGATATATTGCCTAATGTTGACCCTTTCACGATGGATGAACGGAAACATTTAACGGCTCTTCAAGAAACGTTTAGAAGAAATGTATTAGAAATGACAGACGGAGAGTACCGGAAAGAAATGGAAAGGTTAGGTGTGGATCTTAGTTGGAAGTCTTCTCAAATTGAAGGGAACACATATAATCTTCTTGAAACGGAAAGACTTTTGCTGGAAAAAGAAGAAGCAAAAGGTAAAACTAAAGAAGAAGCCATTATGCTACTAAATCACAAGGAAGCTCTTGATTTTATTTTAGATAATCCTGATTATCTTCAGTATTTATCAATAAGAAAGATTGAAGACATTCATAGTATCCTTATTAAAGAACTGGGAGTTGAGCGTCATATTCGTTCTCGGCGTGTTGGTATTACGGGTACGAATTATCGTCCACTTGATAATGAATATCAAATAAGAGAAGCTATGGAAGACACTTGTCAATTAATCAATAATAAGGAGAGTATCTTTGATAAAGCTTTCCTAGCTTTAGTTCTGTTATCTTATATTCAGCCATTTGCTGATGGTAATAAACGTACTGCCCGTATAACAAGTAATGCAATACTTATAGCCAACGGTTATTGTCCTTTATCATTTCGTTCAGTTGATTCTATCGACTATAAGAAAGCTATGTTAGTTTTCTATGAACAAAATAATATATATCCATTTAAGAAAATATTTATAGAACAGTTTGAATTTGCTGTGAATACATACTTTTGAATTTATCTGTATATTGATGGTTGTTCCAACGATGACATTATTATAAATATAATAATTATGTTCATAATAAATTTGTAATGCTTCCTGTTTTAATAAACATTGGTTTTCCGTCTGCAATAATTTTCTCCTGAAAGCCGGAAGTTTCTGAAAGACTTTTATCTTTGCAACTATAATACATACGGCACTATGAAAAAAGTGATTCTGATTTTTGTGACAATCGTCCTTTCCGGTCTGCTTTATGCAAAAGATAATAAGAGTACCGATGCGTTACTTCGTGAGATTGATGGTATCATTAAAAATCGTCAGACTTATGGAGCGGAAAAGGAGGCGCGTATCGCTGACCTGAAGAAATTGTTGGCGGAGGCTACTTCCGATGAACAACGATATGGTTTTTGCGGACGTCTTTTCGATGAATACCGGGCTTATAATCTGGATTCGTCTTTTGTCTATGCTCAACGGAAAGAGGAACTGGCGCATCGCATGGATAAACTGGATTACCTGGATGATGCTGCCATGAATATGGCGGAAGTGATGGGAACTACCGGAATGTATAAAGAAGCGTTGGAACTATTGGGGCAGATTGATAAGAAAACGTTGCCCGATTATCTCTATGGTTACTATTATCATCTGTATCGCACTATTTACGGATTGATGGGAGATTATGCCGTTACGGAGAAAGTCAAGAAAGAGTATTATCGAATGACGGATCTGTATCGTGACTCTCTTCTGCAGGTCAACGCTTCCGACTCTTTGGGGCACGTATTGGTGATGGCGGATAAGTGTATCGTACATGCTCAATACGATGAAGCCATCCGTATGCTGATGGAATATTACAACAAACCTTCTTTGGATGACCATTCAAAAGCAATGCTTACTTATACTCTCTCCGAGGGTTACCGGTTGAAAGGCGACAAGCAGGGGCAAAAACATTACCTGGCCCTTTCGGCTATTGCCGACCTAAAATCGGCAGTAAAGGAATATGTATCTTTGCGCAAACTCGCTTCCCTTGTCTACGATGAAGGGGATATTGACCGTGCCTACAATTACCTGAAATGCTCCTTAGAGGATGCCACTCTTTGCAATGCCCGCCTTCGTACGTTAGAAATCTCGCAAGTCTTTCCTATCATTGACCAGGCTTACCAATTGAAAACCAAACGGCAGCAGCAGGAGATGAAAGTATCATTGATTTGTATCAGTTTGCTTTCCGTATTTTTGTTGGTTGCCATTTTCTTCGTTTACAAGCAGATGAAAAAGGTTGCTGCCGCACGTCGCGAAGTGGTCGATACCAATACGTTGTTGCAAGAACTGAACGAAGAACTTCACGACTCCAACTCGCAACTGAAAGAGATGAACCATACGCTTTCGGAAGCCAATTATATCAAGGAGGAATATATCGGCCGATATATGGACCAATGCTCCACTTATCTCGACAAGATGGATTTATACCGTCGTTCCCTAAATAAAATTGCTGCTGCCGGAAGAGTGGAAGAACTATATAAAGCCATTAAATCTTCTCAATTCCTTGACGAAGAACTGAAAGAGTTTTATGCAAACTTCGACATGACTTTCCTGCAACTTTTCCCCAATTTTGTGGAGGAATTTAATGCGCTGCTCACAGAACCCATGCAACCCAAACCGGGAGAACTGTTGAACACCGAACTCCGTATCTTTGCCCTTATCCGGCTGGGGATTACGGACAGTACCAAGATAGCGCAATTCCTCCGTTATTCCGTGACTACCATTTATAATTACCGGACCCGTGTCCGTAACAAAGCTTTGGGAGAAAGAGATGAATTTGAGACTAAAGTAATGCAAATAGGGAAGGTGGAAGAATAAGAAAATCACTACTTTTTTAGTCTGACTTCTATTTTATAACGTTCTTATATTTAGTGGTTTATGCTGTGAGATACTGTATAAATCACTATATTTTTGCTATCTGCTTTAAGAAGCAGTATGAAATGTGGATACTTTTGCTTCACGGTCATTTCAGCAATGACACAGAGAACGAAAACAAAAGTAACCCTAATATTAACTTTAAATTAATGTACATGAAACAGAGTATGAAGTCGAAAGGCTTTGAACGCCGCCTCTTATTAATAATGTGGGGCTTGTTCCTATCTCTTAGTGCATTCGCACAACAGATTTCAATAAAAGGACATGTAGTAGATGCCACAGGTGAACCGGTGATCGGTGCCAGTGTGGTGGAAGGACGTACAACGAATGGTACGATAACCGATGTAGACGGTAATTTCTCATTAAGCGTTCCGGCTAACAGCACGCTGACTATCTCTTTTGTCGGCTATAAAACGCAGACTGTTCCGGTGAACGGGAAAAACTCGTTGAAAGTAACCTTGCAGGAAGATACGGAAGTATTGGACGAAGTTGTTGTAGTAGGTTACGGAACGATGAAAAAGAGCGATTTGACTGGTGCCGTATCTTCTGTCGGAGTGAAGGACATCAAAGACTCTCCGGTAGCTAATATCGGTCAGGCAATGCAGGGAAAAGTATCCGGCGTGCAGATAATCGATGCCGGTAAGCCGGGTGATAATGTCACCATTAAAATCCGTGGTTTGGGTACGATCAATAACAGTAACCCGCTGATTGTCATTGACGGAATTCCTACCGACTTGGGATTGTCTTCCTTGAATATGGCTGATGTGGAACGGGTAGACGTATTGAAAGATGCTTCGGCAACAGCTATCTATGGTTCCCGTGGTGCCAACGGTGTGGTGATGATTACCAGCAAACGTGGTGCCGAAGGTGCCGGAAAAGTAACGGTAAACGCAAACTGGGCTATTCAGAACGCTACTAAAGTGCCCGATATGCTGAATGCTGCGCAATATGCCGCTTTGAGCAATGATATGCTGTCTAATAATGATGATAATACAAACCCTTATTGGGCAGACCCTTCTTTATTGGGAACAGGAACGAACTGGCTGGATGAGATGCTACGTACGGGAGTGAAACAAAGCTATTCGGTTAGCTATTCCGGTGGTACGGAAAAGGCACATTACTATGTATCCGGCGGTTTCCTCGATCAGTCCGGTATCGTGGAAAGCGTTAATTACCGTCGTTTCAACTTTCAGGCAAATAGTGATGCTCAGGTCAATAAATGGTTGAAGTTCACTACTAATCTGACATTCAGTACGGACGTGAAAGAAGGAGGAACTTACAGCATCGGAGATGCGATGAAAGCACTTCCCACCCAACCGGTGAAGAATGAAGACGGTAGCTGGAGCGGTCCCGGACAGGAAGCGCAATGGTATGGAAGTGTCCGCAATCCGATCGGTACGTTGTATATGATGACGAACGAGACGAAAGGATATAACTTTCTGGCAAATATCACCGGAGAGATTGCCTTTACCAAATGGTTGAAGTTGAAAAGCACCTTCGGTTATGACGCCAAATTCTGGTTTGTCGACAACTTTACTCCGGCTTACGACTGGAAACCGAATCCGGTAGAAGAATCTTCCCGCTATAAGAGTGACAACAAATCATTTACCTACCTATGGGATAATTATTTTGTATTCGACCATACTTTCACCCAAAAACATCGTGTAGGTGTGATGGCAGGTTCTTCCGCCCAATGGAACAACTATGATTACCTGAATGCTCAAAAGAATATCTTCATGTTTGATAATATCCATGAAATGGACAACGGCGAGAAGATGTACAGTATTGGTGGCAGCCAGAGCGACTGGGCACTGCTTTCTCTGATGGCACGTCTCAACTATTCTTACGAAGATAAATACCTGCTTACAGCCACTGTGCGCCGTGACGGTTCTTCCCGCTTTGGTAAGAACAACCGTTGGGGAACATTCCCTTCCGTTTCTCTGGCATGGCGTATTTCGCAGGAAGAATGGTTCCCGAAAGACAACTCTCCGGTGAATGACCTCAAACTGCGTATCGGATACGGTGTGACCGGTAATCAGGAAATCGGTAACTACGGCTTTGTTGCTTCCTATAATACAGGAGTCTATCCTTTCGGCAACAACAACTCCACCGCTTTGGTATCTACCACCCTTTCCAATCCGAATATTCATTGGGAAGAGGTACGCCAAACCAACTTCGGTGTGGATATGAGCCTGTTCAATTCACGTGTCAACCTTTCGCTGGATGCCTACATCAAGAAGACGGCAGACATGTTGGTGAAAGCTTCCATCCCTATCACCTCCGGTTTTGAAGATACTACTGAAACCTTTACCAATGCCGGCAAGATGCGCAACAAAGGGGTGGAAATGACCCTGCGCACCATCAACCTGAAAGGTCTTTTCTCTTGGGAATCTGCTTTAACGGCTACCTATAACAAGAATGAAATTCTGGACTTGAACAGCGAAACCCCGATGTTTATCAATCAGATGGGTAACTCATACGTGACTATGCTTAGAGCCGGTTATCCGATCAATGTATTCTACGGATACGTGACCGACGGACTTTTCCAAAACTGGGAGGAAGTAAACCGCCATGCCACCCAACCGGGAGCCGCTCCGGGGGATATCCGTTTCCGGGATTTGAATAACGATGGAGTCATCAACGATGAAGACCGTACCGTTATCGGTAACCCGAATCCGAACTGGTTCTTCTCTTTAAGCAATAATTTCTCTTATAAGGGATGGGAACTCTCCGTTTTCCTGCAAGGCGTATCGGGAAACAAGATTTATAACGCCAACAATGTTGACAACGAAGGAATGGCAGCCGCTTACAACCAAACCACAGCCGTATTGAACCGCTGGACGGGTGAAGGAACCAGCAACTCTATGCCCCGCGCCATTTGGGGAGACCCGAACCAGAACTGCCGTGTATCCGACAGGTTTGTGGAAAACGGTTCCTATCTCCGTCTGAAGAATATCACGCTCTCGTATACACTGCCTAAAAAGTGGATGCAAAAGATTCAACTGGAAAATGCCCGCATCTCTTTCTCTTGCGAGAATGTGGCAACTATCACCGGATATTCCGGCTTCGACCCGGAAGTGGATATTAATGGCATCGACAGCAGCCGTTACCCGATTTCACGTACCTTCAGTATGGGCTTGAACTTTAACTTTTAAATCAGGAGAAAGAATATGAAAAAGATAATAACTTTGGTATTTATGTCTGCCGTGCTGGCATTGACATCGTGCAACGATTTCTTGGATAAATATCCCAAATATGGCGTCGATCCCGAATCGGAAGTGACGAACGAGATTGCTGTGGCATTGACTACTGCCTGCTACAAGACTCTTCAGTCATCTAATATGTATAACCAGCGTATTTGGAGCCTCGACATCATCGCAGGCAACAGTGAAGTAGGAGCCGGAGGAGGTACTGACGGTTTGGAGACTGTTCAGGCTTCCAACTTCATAGCCCAGAGCGACAACGGCTTTGCTTTGTATGTATGGCGTTCTCCGTGGGTTGGGATCGGACGTTGCAACATCGTGCTTTCCAATCTGCCTTCAGCATCTATCTCCGATGAGATAAAGACCCGTTGCATGGGTGAGGCTTATTTCCTGCGTGCACATTATTATTATATTCTGGTTCGTTTGTACGGAGGGGTGCCTTTACGCTTGGAGCCGTTTGAACCGGGAGAATCTGCGGATATTGCCCGTAATACGGTAGATGAGGTATATGCTCAAATCCTTTCCGACTGCAAGAATGCAGTGACTATGCTTCCTCCGAAAAGCAGTTATGGAGATGCCAACAGGGGACGTGCCTGCAAAGAGGCTGCAATGGCTATGCTAGCAGATATTTACCTGACACTGGCTCCTAATCATCGTGACTATTACAATGAAGTAGTGACCTTGTGCAATAACATTGCTGCAATGGGATATGATCTGACTCAATGCAATTATGCCGATAACTTTAATGCGACGATCAATAATGGTGCAGAATCTCTCTTCGAAGTGCAATACTCCGGTAGTACGGAATATGATTTTTGGGGCGGCGATAATCAAGCATCCTGGCTGTCTACTTTCATGGGCCCTCGTAATTCGGGTATGGTAGCCGGTGCTTATGGATGGAACTTGCCTACGGAAGAGTTTGTCAAGCAATACGAGGACGGTGATTTGCGGAAAGACATCACTGTGTTGTATCAGGGTTGTCCTGCTTTTGATGGTATGGAATACAAACGTTCCTGGTCGAATACGGGTTATAACGTACGTAAGTTCCTTGTGTCGAAAACTGTCTCTCCGGAGTATAATACCAACCCCAACAATTTTGTAGTATACCGTTATGCGGATGTCTTACTGAAGAAAGCGGAAGCCTTGAATGAACAGGGACATCCGGATCAGGCTGCCGAACCATTGAATATCGTTCGTAAGCGTGCCGGACTGACAGAGCTGCCGACCACTCTGACGCAGACCGAAATGAGAGAAAAGATTATTCATGAACGTCGGATGGAACTTGCTTTTGAGGGACATCGCTGGTTCGATATGATCCGGGTTAATAATGGAAATTATGCATTGACATTCCTGAAATCTATCGGTAAGAATAATGTGACCAAAGAACGTCTCCTGTTGCCTATTCCGCAGACGGAGATGGACTCCAATCACTTGATGACTCAAAATCCCGGTTATTAATCCGTTTTATAATCATTCATTTAGACAAATAATATGATGAAGAAATATATATATCAGTTGTTATGCTCTCTTTTCATCGGTGCAACGATGGTTGCCTGTGCCGAGGATTATATGGAGACAGATAAAGGACATGATACTCTCACCCTTTCGGTGAATCAGCAGGAGTTGGTGTTGAACGAAAAGAACCATAGCCAGGAGGCGCTGGCGCTTTCATGGACTACCGGAACGAATTATGGAAGCGGTAACCGTATCTCTTATACGCTGGAACTGGCGAAAGCTGGAACGGACTTTGCGAATCCTTATTCGGTAGATTTGGGTACGGGAACGTATCAATGGACTAAGAAAGTGGAAGAACTCAACCAATTCCTGAATACGCAGTTCGGTATCGGTTATGCCGTGAAAGCGGAGTTGGAAGCACGTATCACAGCCGTCGTTGCCGGAATGGAAGATCAGAAGCAGATTGCGACGGCTGCCTTTACGGTGACTACTTACCAGCCGGTTACTACGACGCTTTACCTGATTGGTGATGCTACTCCGAACGGATGGAGCGCCGATAACGCAACGGCAATGGAACGTACGGATAACGGACAATTTACATGGACAGGAAAGCTGAATACCGGATCGTTTAAATTTATAACGACCTTAGGAGAATTCCTGCCGTCGTACAACCGTGATGCTACTGCCGAAGAAGGATTCAAACTGACCTACCGTACATCGGGTGACCAACCGGACGAACAGTTCACAATCAGTAAAGAAGCAACTTATATCGTAAAAGCAAACCTGCTCGACCTGACATTGACACTTACCGAAACGGAAGATATTGGCTGGAGATATGAGGAGTTTTTCATTGTCGGTTCGTTTACGGGTAACAATGGTTGGGGATTTGAAGCACTGTCTAAAGATGCTGTCCAAATGGATCTGTTCCATTATGGAGCCGTGATTCCCTGGAAGGCGGACGGAGAATTTAAATTCGCTTCTGTGACAGATTTCGGTCAGGCGGATGCTTTCTTCCATCCTACCATGGCTAATGCTCCGTACACTTCGACATCCGTAGTGCTTGGAGGTGACGATAATAAATGGCAGATGAAGGAAGCCGAATGTGGCAAGCCTTATAAAGTATGGTTCTATACAGGTAAAGGAAAAGAAAAGATGCTGATGCGTCCGTTCACTCCTTACGAAGGGCTGTATCTGGTGGGTGAGGCAACTCCGAACGGATGGGATTTAGGCAATGCTACTCCGATGACTAAGAGTGCCGACAGTCCTTATATCTTTACCTGGAGCGGCACGCTGAAGGCAGGTGAGATGAAGATATCCTGCGATAAGCAGTCAGACTGGAACGGGGATTGGTTTATGGCGGATAAGAGCAACAAGGCTCCGACGGGGGAAGTAGAGACGGCATTGTTCGTTGCTAAGTCGGATGCGGAGTTGAACAGTATGTATCCGGATACAGATTTGGGTAGTTTGGATTATAAATGGAATATTCAGGAAGCCGGTTCTTATCGGATTACGATTGACCAGTTGAAAGAGACGATTTCGATTGTGAAACAATAAAACAAGAATTCAAGATGAAGAAAATAATATATTTGGTGGCTGCTTTCCTGTGTATGGCTTGCAGTGACGATCATGGGTCGAACCAAGAGAATGGAGGAGCTTCGGGCAGTGTCACCGAAGTGACTCCGGTAACATCGGATTTAAGTGTGGACCTGTCTACGGATAAGGCTTTCTATAAACCGGGGGAGAAAGTGGTATTTACAGCAGAAGATGCGTTGCCTGCCGGAACTAAAGTTCGTTATCGTCTTTTAGGGGAGGTTGTCGGAGAAGAGTCGGTAAATGGTACCAGTTGGACATGGCAACCGCCTACTACTGATTTCAAAGGATATATGGCGGAACTGTACCGTCAGGAGAATGGTACAGATGTGATTCTCGGTACGATTGCGGTAGATGTATCCAGTGATCCGGCACGTTTTCCCCGTTATGGTTTTGTCGCTGATTTCAGTCGGGAGAAGACGGCTGAAAAGACGCAGGAAGAGATGGCGTATCTGAATCGTCATCACATCAATTGGGTACAGTTTCAGGACTGGCATAATAAACATCACTGGCCGTTGGGCGGTACACGTACGCAGTTGGACGAAGTATATATGGACATCGCTAACCGGGAGGTTTATACAAGTTCTGTGAAGAATTACATTGAAGCGCAGCATCGTTTCGGTATGAAGTCTATGTTTTACAATCTTTGTTTTGGGGCGTTGAAGGATGCCGCTGCGGACGGGGTGAAGGAGGAATGGTATTTGTTTAAGGATGCTTCTCACACTACTAAAGATAGTCATGATCTGCCGGGCGGATGGAAAAGTAATATTTATCTGGTAGATCCTTCTAATAAGGAATGGCAGAAATATTTGAACGAGAGGAATGATGATGTATATGCGAACTTTGCCTTCGACGGCTATCAGATAGACCAGTTGGGACGACGCAGCACGCTTTACAATTACAACGGTATTCCGGTCAATCTGCGTGAGGGATATGCTTCTTTTATTGAAGCGACGAAGCAGGCTCATCCGGACAAGAGTTTGGTGATGAATGCGGTCAGCCGTTACGGTGCCCGTCAGATAGGGGAGACAGGTAAAGTTGATTTCTTCTATAATGAGGTGTGGGCAGATGAGGCTGATTTTACCAATCTGAAAGCCATTCTTTATGAAAATGGAGTATATGGCAATTATCAGTTGAATACGGTTTTTGCAGCTTATATGAATTATAATAAAGCGGATAACCGGGGAGAATTTAATACGCCGGGTATCTTATTGACAGATGCTGTCATGTTTGCTTTGGGTGGTTCGCACCTTGAGTTGGGAGGCGATCACATGTTGTGCAAAGAGTACTTTCCGAATGAGAACCTGACAATGAGCGAAGAACTGAAAACAGCGATGGTTCGTTATTATGATTTCCTGACTTCTTATCAGAATCTGCTTCGTGACGGTGGTACGGAAAATAGTGTTTCCATGAATTGTACCAATGGCGAAATGAGATTGAATAGTTGGCCTCCTCAACAGGGATCGGTTACTACTTATGCCAAGCAGGTAGGTGGCAAGCAAGTGATACATCTTCTTAATTTCTCGCAAGCGAACAGTCTTAGTTGGAGAGATGTGGACGGTACGATGCCGGAACCGGCTTTGATTACAAAAGCGGCTTTGCAAATGAATCTGTCGGCAAAGGTGAATAAGCTGTGGGTAGCGTCGCCGGATGTACACGGAGGAGCTTTGCAGGAATTGGCCTTTACACAGGAGAACGGAGTTGTCTCTTTCACATTGCCTTCCCTGAAATATTGGACGATGATTGTGACTGAATAAAGCGGCTGCTACAGAATAACTAAAATGATAGGTATGATGATTAGATATAGATTATGGGTGTGGGTGTTGTGTCTGATGTTTCCAACATGGGTTTGGGCGGAAAATGAGATACGTACATGCACTTCTTTTACACAGCAGGGACGTCAGGTGACTTTTCACTTGGCGGACAGTGCCGCCTTGCAATTGCAACTTTGCAGCTCTTCCGTCGTGAAAATCTGGTTCTCACCCGATGGGCAATTGCAACGAAGAAATGCTTCGTTTGCAGTGATTAATGAAGAACTGGAAGAGGTAGGAACTATTCATGTGGATGAACAGGCGGCCTGTTACGAGATATTTACTCCGAAGTTGCGTATCCGGGTGAATAAATCTCCGATGAGTCTTCAGATATTCGATAAATATCAGAAACTTCTGTTTAGTGATTATGCCGATAAAGGCCATGTCAGTGAAGGAACGAAGAAGGTGGAATATAAAGTGCTTCGTCGTGACGAGCACTTCTTCGGACTTGGTGAGAAAGCGGGAAAGATGGATCGTCGTGGCGAGTCTTATAAGATGTGGAATAGTGACAAACCTTGTTATAGTGTGGTAGAAGATCCTCTTTACAAGAGTATTCCTTTCTTTATGAGCAATTACCGGTATGGTATTTTCCTTGATAACACCTATAAGACGGAATTCAAATTCGGAACGGAAAGCCGTGATTATTACAGTTTCGAAGCGCCGAACGGGGAAATGGTATATTACTTTATCTTCGGTAAAGACTATAAAGAAATCATCAGCCAATACGTCGGACTGACCGGAAAACCTATCATGCCGCCGAAATGGGCGTTGGGTTTTGCTCAATGCCGCGGTCTGTTGACAAGTGAAAAGCTAAGTCGTGAAATAGCCGAAGGCTACCGGAAACGGGGAATCCCTTGTGATATTATCTATCAGGATATCGGTTGGACAGAATATTTGCAGGATTTCGAATGGCGCAAAGGAAACTATGAAAACCCCAAAAAGATGCTTTCGGATTTGAAAGAGATGGGTTTTAAGGTAGTCGTATCTCAAGACCCGGTAATTGCACAAGCCAACAAAAAACAATGGGAAGAAGCAGACCGTCTGGGCTATTTTGTAAAGGACAATACGAACGGTAAAAGCTACGATATGCCCTGGCCGTGGGGTGGAAACTGCGGAGTGGTGGACTTTACCTTGCCTGCCGTAGCCGACTGGTGGGGAACTTATCAGCAGAAACCTATTGACGATGGTGTCTCCGGCTTCTGGACAGACATGGGCGAACCTGCCTGGAGTAACGAAGAGCAGACGGAGCGCCTGGTGATGAAGCACCATCTCGGTATGCACGATGAAATCCATAACGTCTATGGTCTGACCTGGGATAAAGTGGTGAAGGAGCAATTTGAAAAGAGGAATCCGGACCGTCGTGTTTTCCAGATGACTCGTGCTGCTTATGCCGGCTTGCAACGTTATACGTTTGGCTGGACGGGTGATAGCGGAAACGGAGACGACGTACTGCAAGGTTGGGGACAATTAGCCAATCAGATTCCTGTAATGCTTTCCGCCGGATTGGGATTAATCCCATTTTCTTCCTGTGATATCACCGGTTACTGTGGGGATATTGAGGATTATCCGGCTATGGCGGAACTCTATACCCGTTGGATTCAATTCGGAGCATTTAATCCTTTGAGTCGTATCCACCATGAGGGAGATAACCCGGTGGAACCGTGGCTTTTCGGGCCGGAAGCGGAAAAGAACGCGAAAGCGGCTATCGAGCTGAAATATCGTTTGTTGCCGTATATCTACACTTACGCCCGCGAAGCGTATGATACAGGATTGCCTATCATGCGGCCTCTGTTTCTCGAATATCCAATGGATATGGAAACGTTTTCTACGGATGCCCAATTCTTGTTCGGTCGTGAATTGTTGGTAGCCCCCGTGGTGAAGAAAGGTGCCCGCACAAAGAACGTGTATCTTCCCGAAGGTACATGGATAGACTACAACAACAAGCAGACGGTCTACACCGGAGAGCAATGGACTACCGTTGACGCTCCCTTGTCTTCTATTCCCATGTTTGTGAAGCAAGGTTCCATCATCCCTACCATGCCGGTGATGAACTACACCCATGAGAAACCGGTATATCCACTTACTTTTGAAGTCTTCCCCGCACAGGAAGGTGCACAGGCTGCCTTTACTCTCTACGAAGATGAAGGAGAAGACTTAGGATATCAGCGTGATGAATTTGTCAAAACACCGATTATTTGTAGCACTCTGGCAAATGGATATGAACTGACCGTCTCTGCCCGTGAAGGAAAAGGATACACTGTTCCCGGTCCGAGAAATCTGTTGTTCCGTATTTATTCTGCGAAAGCTCCGAAAGAGATAACTGTCAAAGGAAAGAAGATAAAGAAAACTAAACCGGAACGCTTGGAAGAAGATTTAGAGAATGACACTGAAACTGTAGCGTGGAGTTGGGATAAGGAAACAGGTGTCTGTAGTGTGAGAATACCTGATAAAGGTATTGATGAAAAGCTGATGATTACTTTTAAATAAACAGGGAGCTGTTGGCAAGCTAATATTTAGAGTTTTTCTTTCGTTTTATATGGATAATGTGTAGATTCGCACGAAACTCATATCAGAAATGTGTAAGTTATCACATTTCTGATATCAAAAGTGTGATTCATTATGAGAAGCTTTTCCAACCCGCTTACCTGGTTCGCTATTCAATGCTGAATTTGAAACAAGATGGTAATTTGATTAATATCCCCCTGTTTTTGGCGGATAAGACAAAAGAACTATTGAAGGATAAAAGTTGAAAGAGCCTTCTGAAGGAATCAGTAGCCTCTTAAAAAACGATGATTCTTAAAAAAGGAATATTTAATCATTGCAAGAAGGACGTGAATTGCAGTTTGGTAAAGAAAAGCAAGAAAATGTCCTGTATTTGTAATTACACGATTCTCTATTTCTGCTGTTTCGAAAATATGCCAATCAAGCTGCGATAGATTTTTGATTATTTTTTGTTATTTGGAGAGCAAATGCCCGAATAACTAATCATTTTATTATTTTTTCCTTTCCGATATATTATGGTAAACTAGAGAAAAAATGTTTCTTAATAGTTCATTTTTATCTTCTTCACCGGGGAACGATAGCTTCCTCGGTGAGGAACAAGTCGATGCACACCGAGGAACACTTCGTTGGTTTTAAAGCAATGAGCGGTTTCTGAATAGAGAAAGATGCATATCCTGTTTGCTTTTATACAATATTAGGCATTCTTTTGTATGCTCATGCGTTTATTTATGCAGTTTATTTTCCGGTTCGTTATTTTCTAATTGGCCATTTCCTTGTATAATATTAAAAATAGAACATTGAAAGTATATATTATCAAGTCGATAAGCAGTTGTTTATTTAAATAAAATAAATTCCTATTACCCTTTTCAAGAAAGTATAATGATTAAGTAATATAGTATTAAAATATTGATTGACAATTGCCTATGTTTGCAACGTTATTTTAAATGGAAATCTAATACACAATAAAGTTGTTATGAGAAAATCAACAAGGATAATTTATTTAAAGATGGTTGCACTAGCTATGGTCACTACATTTTCCACTCTGAATGGTAACATATCTGCCAATACACTTCAGAAAGAACTCCATTCGGGATGGAGGTTTAAACAAGCTCGTCTTTCTAACTGGTATCCTGCTACAGTCCCGGGAGTAGTACACACTGACTTGATTGATAATAAAATCATTGAAGATCCTTTTTATCGCTTAAATGAAAGAGGTGTACAGTGGGTTGATAAGGAAGACTGGATTTATGAAACAACCTTCGATGTAGCACCCGAATTGATGGATAAAAACAATATACGGCTTTATTTTAAAGGGCTTGATACTTATGCAGATGTCTATTTGAATGGAGAAAAGATATTGGAGGCAGACAATATGTTTCGTGAATGGAAACTTCCCGTAAAAGATAACCTGAAAGCAAAGGATAATAAATTAAGGATATATTTCCATTCTCCTATTAAACGGGATATGCCTAAATGGGATGCGCTGCCTTTTCACTATGAGGCAATCAACGACCAGTCGGAGAATGGAGGAGTATTCAATAGAAAGGTTAGTGTTTTTGCCCGTAAGGCAGGCTATCATTATGGTTGGGACTGGGGACCTCGCCTGGTAACTTCTGGTATCTGGAGACCTGTTTTATTAGAAGCATGGGATGATTTGCGGATAGAAAATGTGTTTATCCGGCAAAAAGAGGTTTCTTATAAACAAGCCGACATTAGTAATATTGTAGAAATACTAGCCGATAAAGATATTGAGAAGGCTGAAGTTACGGTCAGAGACAATAAGACTGGAAAGATTTATGGTGCTACTACTACCTGCCTGACAAAAGGATTGAATAAGATTGCTGTAAACTTCTTTATAAAGAATCCAAATTTGTGGTGGAGCAATGGACTCGGAAAAGCCAATCTATATGAATTCCGGACCGAAGTAAAAACAAACGAGCAAAATAAGGACTGTCTTATAACTTCTACAGGAATACGTTCATTAAAAGTTATATGTAAGGAGGATAAAGAGGGAAGATCATTCTATTTTCAACTTAATGGAATACCTGTATTTTCCAAAGGGGCTAATTATATCCCTTGTGATAATTTTCTGCCTCGTGTGACGAAGGAACTGTATGAGAAAACGATCCTGGATGCTGTCAATGCTAATATGAATACTTTGCGTGTGTGGGGTGGAGGGACTTATGAAGATGATTATTTCTACGAATTATGCGATAAATATGGTATTCTTGTGTGGCAGGATTTTATGTTTGCCTGCAGCGTATATCCCTCCGAAGGTGAATTGCTGGGAAATATTCGTCAGGAAGCGATTGATAATGTTCGCCGTTTGCGCAATCACCCTTCTCTTGCTTTATGGTGTGGTAATAATGAATGTCTGGAAGCTTGGTTTGGTTGGAATTGGAAAGAAAACTATGCGAAGCAGAATCCGGAGTATGCCCGGATTATCTGGCAGCAGTATGAAGATCTGTTTCATAAAATGCTACCGGAAGTGGTGACTGAAAACAGCCCTGAAACATTTTATTGGCCTTCATCGCCCTTCAGTCGTTATGACGGAGTTTCCGAGAATAATAAAGGGGATACGCATTATTGGGCTGTATGGCATGCAAAAAAGCCGATCTCCGAATATAATAAGGTGCGTAGTCGTTTCTTTAGTGAATATGGTTTTCAATCTTTTCCCGAATTTGAGTCGGTCAAAATGTATGCTCCGCACCCTGAAGACTGGGAAATAACTTCCGAGGTAATGATGTCTCATCAACGGGGAGGTGAGTTCGCGAACAAACTGATTGAAGACTATTTGCTGAACGAATATCGCAAACCTAAAGATTTCGAATCATTTCTGTATATGAACCTTGTACTGCAAGGGGATGCTATTAAGACGGCTATTGAAGCACATCGCAGGGATATGCCTTACTGTATGGGGACATTATTTTGGCAACATAATGATTGCTGGCCGGTTGCTTCGTGGTCGAGCCGTGATTACTACGGACGTTGGAAAGCGCAACATTATTTTGCCAAGGCAGCTTTTCGGGACGTGCTTGTATCTCCCATAGTTAATAATGACAAGCTTGATGTATATATTGTATCTGATAGATTAAGGAAAACGAGCGCTATACTGGAACTGGAAGTCTGTGACATGGAAGGAAAGCTTGTTAATTCAATCAGAAGATCGGTAACTATTCCTGCTAATGAAAGTAAAGTCGTTATGTCCCACAAATTGAATTCATTTATAAAATCACAACCGGAAAATCAGCTTGTTATCTCCGCAACCCTTACCGATCAACAAGGAACGATTTACACAAATAATTATTTCTTGACGAAGCAAAAGGAGATGTTATATCCGCAAGTAAATATATCATATCAATTAAAGTCACTGCCTGACGGATATGAATTGACTTTAAAAGCAGACCGTTTTGCAAGAGCTGTATACTTGTCTCTTGATGGAATTGATAATTTCTTTGAAGATAATTATTTCGATTTGATGCCGGGAAAAGATAAGATAGTGAAAGTTCGTACCGATATTTCATATACGGACTTTTCCCGACAGCTAAAAATCAAATCGTTGGTCGATGGATATTAAATAAATGCACTTAATATTTAATCAACATCTGTTGCAGGATTGTACGGTATTCGCTAGGTGTGTTTCCTTTCTTCTTTTTGAATATCCGAATAAAGTTCGATAGATTATTAAATCCGCACGAGTAGCAGATTTCTGCTACCGTGTGTGATGTTTCAGTCAGCATCTGGCAAGCACGGGCCACACGGAGGTTGTTGATATAGTCAATAAAGGTGCAATTTGTTTTCTTTCTGAAGAAATGGCTGAAAGCGGATTCCGACATATTGACCAGAGCTGCTACATCTCCCAGTTTGATAGGTTCTTCAAAATTCTTCTCTATATAGTCGCAGACTTTTGCAATGCGTCTACTTTTTGAGGTACGTATCGTGTCTTTGGTGTCATAGAGATTACTGACTAAAATATGTCTGTCGGCAGTGGAGAGATCATACAAGATAGAGAGAAACTCTAAAACGGTGTGGAAGCCTTGCATCCGGGTAAGCTGGAGAATTTTCTCTTTCATTGCCAGCATGGTGTTTTCAGAAAAGCTAATTCCTTTCTGTGAGTCGAGTAACAGTTGTTTAATCGGGCTGAATAGTCGTTTCTCCAATATTGGAAAATTGAGCAATTTGTCCGAGAACTGAATTGTCACCACATGATTGCCTTCTACAATCTCCCCTTTCCAGGCATGCGGAAGATTGGGACCAGTCATTACCAAATCCAGATTGTCAAACTTTTCGACTGAATCGCCTACAATTCTTTCTCCATACGTATTCATCACAAGATTAATTTCATAGTCGGAGTGATAATGTACCGGATAATCAAATTTTGCATTGGGATGATTTAAAACGATGAATAAATCATCAGAAGAAATGGGAGTAATTTCCTTTTGAATGTCTTTCATAAGAACTGTATTTAACTTGATACAAATGTACGAATAATAATAATACAAAAACAGGCTATTCAAAAAAGTATAATTATTAAGCAATATAATATCAAAAAACTATCATTATATGCCTTACATTTGCAAAGTGAATTATACTTAATAACTAATTGAATGCTATGGAATCATTTTCTATCGGAACTATTGATATTGTAATCGTAGTCGTATATTTGCTATTTATTATATGGTGGGGTGTAAAGAACGGAAAGAGTTCGGATGCCCAATCGTATTTTCTTGCCGGACGTTCCATGCCCTGGTGGGTTGTAGGGTTGTCTCTGTTTGCCGCCAGTATATCCAGTACTACGCTTATCGGGCAATCGGGTGATGCTTATGATACGGGGCTTGCCGTTTTCAATTATAACCTGACCGGTATTGTAGTTATGGTGTTTTTTGCTGTTTTCCTTCTACCTTTATATATAAGGTCGAAGGTTTTTACGATTCCGGAGTTTCTGGAGAAGAGATTTGATAAACGTTCCCGTTACTACTTTTCCGCTATTTGTATTATCGGAAATATTTTTCTGGATGCTGCCGGTGCGCTTTATGCAGCCGCATTAATTATCAAACTGGTATTACCTGAAGCTGATCTTCAGATGATTATTATAGTCTTTGCTATTATTGCAGCTTCATATACAATTCCGGGAGGACTTTCTTCTGCCATTAACGCGGAACTGATACAGGCGGTAGTTTTGATTTTGGGTTCGGTTTTGCTTACCTATTTCTGTTTTCAGCAGGGAGGAAGTTATTTCTATCATTTGTTTGAAAACGATGATATATTGGTGAAGCTGATTCGCCCGTTGTCCGATAATGCCACTCCTTGGTTGGGGCTGATCGTGGGGATGCCCATATTGGGTATTTACTTCTGGGCTAATAATCAGACTTTAGTACAACGTGTTTTGAGTGCCAGAACTATTGATGAAGGTCGGAGAGGTGTTATATTCACCGGTTTTCTCACGATGAGCACATTGTTCATTATTGCTATTCCCGGATTGATTGCCCGTGATTTATTTCCAGGTTTGGATAAACCCGATATGGTATATCCTAATATGGTGATGCAATTAATGCCTGTGGGTTTGCTGGGTATTATGCTGGCTGCTCTGTTGTCTGCATTGACTTCTACGATTAGTGCTATCTTGAATTCTACTTCTACTTTGTTTACGATGGACTTTTATGCGAAGTTTAATAAACATGCTGATACAAAAAAGCTGGTACTGGTTGGTAAAATCGCTTCTTGTGTGATTATTCTGTTAGCTGCATTATGGGCACCTCAAATTGGTAAATTCGGATCTCTTCTAAAATATTATCAGGAAATGCTTTCTTATATTTCTCCTCCTATCGTAGCGGCTTTCCTTCTTGGAATTTTTAATAAGAGAGTGAATGGTGACGGAGCTTTTATGGGATTGATTCTCGGTCTGGTAGTAGCGGTTCTTTTACTTTTCTTTAAAAATACGGTTTTTGGTGATTTGCACTTTTTATTGATGGTTCCTTTCTTGTTGATATTCAGTATAATGGTGATTTATGTAAGCAGTTTCTTTTATGCGGCTCCGGGTAAAGATAAGCTTACTGACACCACCTTTTCTTTTAGCGATCTGAAAGAAGAATATGTAACCTTGAAAACAGTAGTCTGGTATAAGAACTATCAGGTATGGGCAGGGGTGTTACTTGTGTTAAGCGCATTGATTTGGATTATTTTTCAATAAAATAAATAGAATATATGAAATTAAAGAAATTTGAAGGAAACCCGATTCTTTCTCCGTCGGAAAAGAATGATTGGGAATCTTTGGTGACTTGTAATCCTGGCGTGTTCTATGATAACGGCATGTTTTATATGTTATATCGTGCTGCAGGTAATGATAGAGAACATGTTATCCGCTTGGGATTGGCTACGAGCAGGGATGGGTTTTATTTTGAAAGGCACTCGGATCGGCCGGCTTTTTCTCCGAGTGTCGATGGGCCTGATTCCGGATGTGTGGAAGATCCTCGTATTGTGAAGTTTGATGGTGAGTATTATATTACTTATGCCTATCGGCCGGTGCCACCCGGGCAGTATTGGAAGTTTGGGCATGATGAAGTTTTACTTCCTGAATGTGGTAAGTATGCTCCTGCAGCTATTGCTAAGAATTTAGGTAATACTGGGCTGGCTGTTACTACAGATTTTTGCCATTTTCGCCGTTTGGGACGTCTGACTTCACCGGTGCTTGATGATCGCGATGTGATTCTTTTTCCCGAGAAGGTAAACGGACAATTTGTTATGTTACATCGCCCCAAGCAGTATATTGGCGAAAAATTTGGTGTAGAATACCCTTCTATCTGGATAAAGTTTTCGGATGATTTATTAGATTGGGAGGGTAAGGAAAGCCATCTTCTTCTGACAGGACGTGAAAATACTTGGGAGGAAAAGATTGGTGGAAGTACTCCTCCCCTGAAAACGGATAAGGGTTGGTTGATGCTCTATCATGGTGTGGAGCATGGCGGAAAAGGGTATTATAGGGTGGGGGCTTTATTGCTCGACTTGGATAACCCTCTGAAAATACTAGCCAAAACGCATGAATCAATTCTCGAACCGGAAGAGGACTTCGAGATAAACGGGTATTATAACGGTTGTGTATTCCCTACGGGAAATGTGATTGTGGATGATACGCTCTTTGTGTATTATGGTAGTGCGGATAAGTATGTCTGCGTGGCTACCTGCTCTGTAAATGAACTGCTCTCTTACTTGTTGACCGACTGCAAGGTGTAATTAACTGAATCTCCTTTATCTTTTAGTCTTTTAATGTGATGTGTATACACTGTTTATGTGTACATTGGGGAGGTTGCTATGCGAAAAATAGATAATCATAGATTAAATCGTTCAAAAAAGTATAATAATAGAGTAAATAGTGCGAATGAAAATGAAAGGTTATAGTCTATATTTGTATTATCAAATTATCAGTAAAGAATTCAACGCTTAAATTTTATATTATGATGAATAAACAGAAAAAACGGCTTGGTAGCATGTCACTCTGCAAAGTTGTGTTGATATGCCTTTTTTTGTCCGTATTTTCTACCGCATGGGCTGCGGTAGAGCAAACATCTTCCAAGATTACTGTGACTGGAGTGGTTAAAGATGTACAAGGTGAGCCTCTGATAGGAGCTACTATTAAAATTAAAGGTTCGGCTGTAGGAACAGTCAGTGATTTTGATGGGAATTACTCTCTGGCCAATGTGCCGGTGAATGGGGTTTTAGAGTTTTCTTATGTAGGTATGAATAGTATAGAAATATCGGTTTCCGGAAAAAAGGTGGTAAATGCGGTACTTAGTGATGCTACTCAATTACTTGATCAGGTGGTGGTCATTGGGTACGGGTCGGTGAAAAAGAGTGATTTGACGGGATCGGTTGCGACGGTAAAGCCGGAGGCATTAAGTGATATACCGGCTAATTCTGTTGAAGGATTGTTGCAGGGGCGTGCGGCTGGTGTACAAGTAATCAATTCGTCACAGGATCCGGGAGCCGGATCAACGGTTCGTATTCGTGGTAATAGTTCGCTGCGCGGATCCAATTCACCTTTGATTGTGGTAGATGGTTTTCCATTGGGAGATGCCGGTGATTTGAAACAGATTAATACCGATGATATTGTTTCAATGGAAGTATTAAAAGATGCTTCTGCTTCTGCAATTTATGGTTCCAGAGGTGCTAATGGAGTTATAATTGTAACCACTCGAAGGGCGAAAGAAGGAACTACGACGGTATCTGTCAAACAGCAGCTCACTTTCTCTGAATTTTCTTCCAAACTGGATTTGTGGAGAGACCCGGTGATGATGGCAATGTTGAACAATGAGGGACGTGTGAATGGTGGATTACAGCCGCTCTATATCGGTGCAAATAATTCTGCCGGTGTTTATTACCCGTCTATTGAGGAGCTTCAGACTACTTGGACAACCAATACCCGTTGGGATGAATTAGTGTTTAGAGATGCGCCTGTGTCTAATAATACAACAGTTTCTGTCTCCAGTGCTAACGAGAAGACGAGTTTTAACTTGAGTGCTAATTATTATACGGACCAGGGAATGTATATTGATGATGATTATAGTAAAGGGGGGTATAATCTGAATGTCAGTCATAAGATATATAAGAATTTTACGATTCGTGCATCCAATATTCTATATCTTGGCAACCGTAATAACAATGGCGGAATGGCTTATTGGAGAAATCCGATTTATCCTGTGTATAATGAAGACGGAACTTATTATCAGACTACTGCTCAAGATTATAGTCATCCTATCGCTATTCGCGAGCATAAAAAGGATAAAACCAAAATGCTGGATGTTATCTCATCCGGGGCTTTTGAATGGCAAGTGATACCGCAACTTCGTCTCACAAGCCAGTTGAATTATAAATATGGAAAATCTACCAACGACCAGTATCTGCCACAGAAATACACCCAAGTCGGTACGGAGAATCGTGGTAGGGGAGTCATTGGTAACACAGAGAATCAAAATTTTGTTTCCGAAACATTTGCCAATTACTCTCAAATGTTCGACAAACATGAAGTGGGCGCCATGGTAGGTCATTCTTACGAGTGGTATCAATATCGTGATTCGTATCTGACTGCTAATGGTTTTGTGAATGAAGCATTGGGAAATGAGAATATGGGAGCCGGAGAGAAAGCGAACAATATTATTTCCAACGGGTTCTCGAAAAGTAAACTGGTTTCCGGAATGGCCCGTCTGAATTACACTTATGATAATAAGTATTTGCTTACTGCCACTTTTCGTGCCGACGGTTCTTCTAAATTCGGTAAGAATAACAAGTGGGGGTATTTCCCTTCCGGAGCTATCAGCTGGAAAGCTCACGAAGAGAAGTTTATAAAGAAACTAAATACATTTGATGAATTGAAGTTTCGTTTAAGTTACGGTATTTCGGGAAATCAGGGAATCAGTCCTTATCAGACTCTTAGCCGTTATGGAACGACTAAATATTACCATCAGGGACAATGGCTGACTGCTATCGGTCCCGGGTATGAGTCAGGGCAGTCCGGACAAGACGGAATCTGGAAAATTTGGAGTGGAATTCCTAATCCGGACTTGAAATGGGAGACAACTGCGCAATGGGACTTTGGTATTGATATGGCTTTCTTTAACAGAAGACTTCGCGTCACTTTGGATATTTACAATAAAGAGACGTCTGACCTGTTGAGAGAAAGAAACCTGGCCCTTTCTTCCGGTTATGACCGCATGTGGGTGAATGATGGTAAGATTCGCAACCGGGGATTTGAAGTAACGATTGACGGAGTTATGGTAGATAAAAAAGATTGGAGCTTGAATGGAACTTTTATATTCTCTATGAACCGTAACAAGGTGCTTGATTTGGGAAGTAGTGTCGAATCGGGTCTATTGAAAGATGCCCGTACGGGAATGGAATATGAAGTTGTCGGTAACTTGAGTGAACAGTATCGCTCTTATACTAATATACTTGCTATTGGCCAACCGATCAATGTCTTTTATGGATATAAATGTGATGGAATTATTCAGACTTTGCCGGAAGGACTTAACGCAGGATTGTCGGGAGAAGATGCTATGCCGGGAGAATTCAAATATGTCAATACGTATGATGGGGACGGGACACAAGGTGTTGTGAATGAAAACGATAAATGTATTATCGGTGATCCTAATCCTGATTTTACGGCAAGTCTGAATCTTTCTTTCCGTTGGAAGAAACTGGATGCGAGTATTTTCCTGAATGGTGTGTTTGGGAATGATGTGTTGAACACCAAGACTTTTGGTGATCCGCATAATGCCGCACTCCGTTGGACACCTGACAACCCGACTAACAAATATCCCAGTCTGCGTGACGGACGTCAGACTCGCTTTTCTGACTATTGGATAGAAGACGGCTCTTTTGTGAGAATCCAGAATCTGACAGTAGGGTATACTTTTGATTTGCCTAAACAGAAAGTGTTTGCCTCGAAAATACGGCTATATATGAATGCTTCCAATTTATATACATTTACCAAGTTCGACGGGTATGATCCGGAAGTCGGGCAAAACGGAATTTATTCCGGTGGGTATCCTCGCTTGAGGAAATGGACAGTAGGTCTTGATATAACATTCTAAATTAAATGATATGAAAAAGAATATATACACTTTCATTTTAATAAGCTGTATCCTGGGCTTTTCCGGTTGCAGTCTTGATGAAGAGCCTTACGGATTCTATTCCGAAGATAACTTCTATAAAACAGAGGGGGATGCAATGGCAGCTATTCATTACGCTTATGCTACTCTTACCTATATCGAGTATTCACGTGCTCTTTATTTCATCGGTGATATGCCTACTGAAATTATGACTACTAAAGGAGATGCCTCTGTTGATAATCGTGCCTTGAATCTGTGGAGAATTGATAACTTTGATACCAATGCTACTTTGGTCAATTTCTTTAAATACTCATTCATTGCTATTAATCGGGCGAATGCTGTCATTAAGAAGATGCCGGGTACGGATATTGATTCCAAGCTAAAGGATCAGTATTTGGGTGAAGCTTATTTTTTACGTGCATACAATTACTTCTGTCTTTCACGTAACTTCGGTTTGGTACCGATGCATTATGGAGTAGTGGAGACACTGTCGCAAACGGGTACTCCTTTGGCAAATAATATGGATGAGATTTATGATTTGATGATTGACGATTGTAAAAAAGCGGAAGAATTGTTGCCTGTATACGCTGCCCCCATAATGGGACGTATCGATAGAGTCGGTGCACAGGCTTTGTTAGCTAAAATCTATTTATATGCAGCTTCTGCCAAAGCAAATAATGTGCCTTTATACAAGGAAATGGCGAAAGATGTCAATTCTCTCTATCAAGATGCTATGACTTATGCCGGAAGAGCATTAGGATTGGATCCGGATTATCCGCAGAATACGTATGGTTTTGAAAGTGATTTGCTCAAGATTTATGATGTAGAGAACTTTGCCGGTAAAGAAAATATTTTCTTGATGTCTATGGATAGAACGGGAGAGGCAGAAGGACAATATTCTAAGATATCCAAAATGTTCCTTCCTTATATTGAGGGTGCTACTATCTGGATCAAGCAAGGAGACAAAGATGAATATATAAAATCTCATGACGGTTGGGGAGAATATCGTACGGAAATGAATTTCTATAATGAGTTTGATGGAAACGATTTGCGTAAGAAAGATCTCATTGTGGACAAGGTGTATAATGAAGATGGAACGGTAAAAGCGGAATGGAAACCGGATGGCGGTGATTTTGAGTACCCCTTCTGCCGAAAATACATCGATCCCAAATTTGATGGGGATAAGACTAGTACACGCCCCTTTCTCATTCGTTTTACTGACATTGCTATGGTGTATGCCGAAGCTGCCGGCCCGACTACCAAAGCTTATGAACTGATAAACTTTATCAGACATAGGGCAGGATTGGGGGATTTGACTCCAGGATTGCCGATAGATGAATTCCGGGAGAAAGTATATGAAGAACGTAAGTTTGAAATGGCTTTTGAAGGAGATCGTATGTACGATATTCGTCGTTGGGGCAGGATTGGAGAAATCAAAGAAGTGAAGGATGCCGGACTAAATGAAAGTCAATATTCTTTCTATCCGTTGCCGCAAACCGAGATTAATCTTAATCCAAGTTTAAGAGAATAATAAAAAATCGTGAGCTATGAATAAACTATTAAAATACACACTGTTTATCCTTTGTATGGGGGTAATGCAATCTTGTGTGAAAGACATGCAGGATGATTTGAATGATGGAGGATGGAATAACGAGAGGTCTGTAACGAATCTTAAATTCAAGAACCAGGTGGGACAGGCTGAAATTGAACGCATTGATGATACAACCGGGGAAGTTACCGTAACCCTTAATGTGGGGGCTATTCCTGATTTGTCAAAAGTTGAAATAGAATCTATTGAATTGTCGTATCAAGCCACAGCTTCTGCAGGTAAAGGCAGTACATTGGATTTTAGTAATCCGGAGCGAAAGTCGGTTCTTACTGTAACTTCCGCAACTGGAAAAACACGTGAATATATGATCTATGTGAATGAATTCCGTGAAAGTCTGGAAGGTACATGGTCGATTAATAATTTGATTATTTATGGTGGTACAGGTCCGGAATGGGGTGGCGGAAGAGTTTATCCGTTTATGGACAAATCATGGTGCTGGTATGATGAATATTCCCCGGAAAAAGAGTATGACAATACACTGACCTTTATTATGGAGAATATCACAGATGATGGAAACACATCCGGGAAATGTATAAATGCTGCCGGGCCTGACGGGAAATATGCAGATTTTATATTTAAAGGTTCTTCTAATCCGGCAGATAAGACGGATATTGATCTGAAGAAGTATTATCGGAAAATCCCAGTAGGAGAGAGCCGTTGGATTCGTAATTACAGTTTAGGTACCATTACTTTTATTGATTCGGACGGAAATGAATCGACTGCCGTACTCGAAAATCCGGGAACTTATACATTATTCCAGGGGGGAGGTTATACCAATACGGTAACTTTGCCGAATAATGCTTTCTCTTTCCAAATCAATGGTGTGGATGAGTGGACCTATATTTATACTGATTATGATGTGTTTGCTAAACAGGCACGTAAGTTCTTTGTACTCGTGACAAAAAATGAGGATTAACTAATGGATGATAAAATATGAAGAAATACTTCTTTATTTTTATAGTTGCCTTTTTTGCATCCTGTTCTCCGGTAGAACAGGATGTAATAATCACCATAGATACGGAAACGGTGCTAAATGATTGCTATATAGGTAATGGGGCGCAGTGGGATCCTTATCAACTGGATTATGGCAAAGGTAAACTAACTATTTCGGAAGCCGATTGGGAGAAACTGTATGACAGACTTGATTTTATGCGTCCGCAGTTTATTCGTATCATGATTAATACTTCTTCGTTTGTTGACCAGGGGAGATTGGTGCCGGAACGGGGGATGGAAGTATTATCCAAAATGTTAGACTACTGCCAGAGTCGTAATGTGACTGTCATGTTCGGAGATTGGGGATGGAGTGTCATTCGTGCCCGCGAAGCAGAGATTGACAGTCAAAGTCTTCGTCACGCAGCTGCCTTGGTTGATTATCTGGTTCATAATAAAGGATATTCTTGTATCCGCTATTACAATCTAGTGAATGAGCCGAATGGTTATTGGGCTGCCACTAATAAGAGTTTTCCTCTTTGGGCATCATCTGTCCGGCAGTTTTATCAATATATGAAAGAATTTGACTTGATCGGAGAAGTTGGTATCGTCGGTCCGGATATTGCCATCTGGGATAAAGCGGAGACAGGATGGATAGATAGCTGTGCAGTGCAGTTGAACGAACAAATAGAACTTTACGATATCCATACTTATCCGTCTAAAGTCACCGTTAATTCTGGAGAATATGCAGATATTATTGCTGCCTATAAAGAGAAGATTCCTGAAGGAAAGAAAATCGTGATGGGAGAAATTGGTTTTAAATTTGTGGAAAAGGCTGATTCTTTGTATCAGAAGGAGAATATTCGTAGAGCCAGGAGTAAAGTTAACGCCTCGTTGGAAGATTCGCAGATGTTTGTTTATGATTATATGTATGGAACAGATATGGCAGATGCTCTTATTCAAACTGTCAATACTGGTTTTTCAGGTTCCATTGCCTGGATGCTGGATGATGCCATGCACTCTAATGAAGCACCTGACAAACTGAAGATTTGGGGATTCTGGAATATATTCGGTGAAGAATGTTTCGGGGCAGAAGAGGAAAACGTCCGTCCGTGGTATTATGCCTGGTCGTTACTGACCAGGTATATGCCTGCCGGAACTGCGGTTTATAGAACAGACACCACCGGAGAGCCTTTCGTAAAGGCTGCCGTATCAGGAAAAGATGGGAAATATATGATTGCTTTGGTGAATGTTTCTGATAGTCCCAAAACGGTAAAACTAAAAAGTGATGTTCTTTCTTCTCTGTCAGGTTGTAAAAAGTTCATCTATTCGGACGGTACGTTGAAACAGAAAGGAGATTGTCTCCTTTTGCCGAATGATGAGAACTTGATTCTTCACCTTGAGAAAGGAGAGACAGTGACTATGCCGGCAGAATCACTGATAGTGTATACTAATTACGATTATTAAAAACAGAATGATGAATTTAAAAACAATAATAGGAACTTTTGTGGTGGGGATGTTGCTTGTTTCATGTGCGCACTCTGACAACCGGCTGACAGTGAATGTATCTCAAGAGGTTGTTACTTCCGGTTACATAGGAAATGGTGTGGAGTGGGACCCTTACGATGAAGCCGAGTCATGGGGAGCCTCCGTTTCTGACGAAGACTGGCAGAAACTGTTTAAACGCCTTGACTTTATGCGTATGGGGTATGTGCGTTGTATGATTAACAGTCCTTTTCGTTATTATGATCCGCAGACGGGAAAGTATGATAAAACACGTAATATAGCGTCACTTTCCCGCTTGTTGCAGTATTGTACGGATCATAATATTGTGGTGATGTATGGTGAATATAATCCCCCTACTTGGGCTATGAAGGATGAACAATGTTGGGTGGATATGTCTGTCGATTACCTGAATTATCTGGTCAATGATCTTGGCTTTTCCTGTATCAAATATTTTGTGATCTTTAATGAACCTGATGGGAATTGGGCTTCAACTGACGGTGACTACGACCTGTGGAAATCCATGTTACTCCGTTTTGCGGATAAGATGAAAGAATATCCCGGACTAGACGGCAAAGTGAAGTTTGCCGGCCCTGATGCAGTCGTTGATTACAAGAATCCGTCTTCTCCATTTGACGCGGCAGGCTGGGTGAAACAGGCGACCACCGACTTGGATTCGCATATCGGTATTTACGATATTCATGCCTATCCCGGACAACATGAAGTACGTTCTGGGCAATATGCGGAGATTCTGGCTCGCCATAAGGAATTTATTCCTGCTGGTAAAAAGATTGTGTTGGGAGAGGCCGGTTACAAATATTGGCGTGAAGCAGATTCGTTGTTAATGAAAGAGTATAACCGGCGTGTCGAAGGTCATCCGTTTACTAAAGGTACAGATTCTAATATGTTGGTATACGACTATTTTTATGGTCTTGATATGCCATTGCTCTGTATGGAGGTAATGAATGGAGGATATTCGGGAATAGCTGCCTGGATGTTGGATGACGCAATGCACAGTAGCGGTGATTCTGGTAAGACGGAAGATATTAAGTTGTGGGGAATGTGGAATATCTTAGGAGAAGAAGTCTTCGATGACCCTTCGCAGGAAGAAATCCGTCCGTGGTATTACACTTGGTCATTGATGTGCCGTTATTTTCCGACTGGTTCTAATATCCTTAAAACAACGCTTGATCGCACGAAAGGTGTTTATGCGGCTGCTGGAGAATATCAAGGAAAATATGTTTTTGCTGCCGTTAATATAGGAGACGAGGATCGATCTTTGGATATTTCTTTGCCTGCTGCTCTCGAGAATGTTTCTTTATATGTATATGAAGAAGGGAATAGGCAAACTAACAATGAAGGACACCCCGTCCCTGTCCAGACAGGATTAACTGTTGATGGAACTTATCAGACTATCCTCAAGGCTCAAAGTTTTATTTTATTAACGAATATAGATTAAAAGACAGATAATTATGAAAAAGCAAATCAATATACTTTTGGTCGGATTAGCATCCGTCTTTATGAGTTGTAGCGATGTGGAAGAGGTATCGGCGCTTTATCCGGAATATGAAGAAGTGAAAGAACTCTCCATTGTAGATAAAAATGCGACTTCCGAGACTAAAGCCTTGTATTCGAATCTTTGGGCTATTCAGTCAAAAGGTTTCATGTTCGGACATCATGATGATCTTTGGTATGGTCGTAAATGGTATAATGAGGAAGGACGCTCCGACACTCATGATGTTTGTGGTGACTATCCGGCGGTTTTCAGTTTTGATGTTGCTGAAATAATGGATGATCGTTATCAGAACCCGGAAAATGAAATCCGTAAAAGAGTCGCTTTAGAGGCTTATGAGCGTGGCGAGGTACTTATTGCATGTGCACATCTGAATAATCCGTTGACCGGAGGTGATTCATGGGATAATTCCAGTAATGAGGTTGTGAAGGAGATTCTTAAAGAGGGAAGTCTTACACATCTTAAATTTAAAACTTGGCTGGATCGTTTGGCGAATTTTGCACTGAATTTGAAAGGTAAGAATGGTGAATTAGTTCCGGTCATTTTCCGCCCTTATCATGAGCATACCCAAACATGGTCGTGGTGGGGGAGTTCATGTACGACTAGTGATGAATTTACTTCCTTTTGGAAGTTTACCGTCAATTATTTGCGGGACACAAAAAATGTGCATAACCTTATTTATGCGATTTCCCCGCAAATAGATTCTGTGCAGGGACGTGAGAACTTCCTATTTAGATGGCCCGGCAATGATTATGTAGATTTTTTAGGAATGGATTCTTATCATGGTTTGAGTCCGGTTGTGCTGACTACCAATATGAATACCTTGTCTCGTCTGTCAAAAGAACTGAAAAAACCGTGTGGGGTTACAGAAACCGGAGTAGAGGGTATTCAACGTGATGGTGTTCCGGAGAAAAACTACTGGACACAGCAAATCCTTACCCCTGCTACGGGACAGTTTGTCAGCATGATTGTGATGTGGAGAAACAAATATGATCCTAGTGAAAGTGAGTCGCATTTCTACTCTGTTTTTAAAGGGCATGCCTCTGAAAAGAGTTTTATAAAGATGTATGAAAGTCCGGTTTCGCTTTTCTCTGCCGATTTGCCGGATATGTATACAATGGCTGAAGGAATGAATGTGAAATGATAAACGCTGATGTTATCGCTTTTTATATAAGAATTAGTCTTATGTATACAGAAGACTAGTTTTCTAGCTGAATAACTTTATTCGTCTGACAACTGTATACTTTTTGTCTGACAGTTGTTAGACGAAAGTTCAACAGTCGTCAGACGAATAATTTTTTGCATGAACAGAATTAGCTGTATGTAGAAGGACTATTTCTTATTAGAATTTCGTAATATTGCATTTTATAAGAAACGTGGATGCCATTTGGTTGTATGCTGCTTATTGGGAAAGAATACTAAAAAATACTGAAATAAATAAGATCATGAAAAAGATTTGCCTTCTTCTCTTTTTGTTTTGTACTTGCATTGCTCAAGCACAAAATGCTTATCGCACAGACAAAGATATATCTTATGTCTCTGGTTCCGAAACGGATACCTATCGTTTGGAACGTTGTAAACTGGATATTTATTATCCTGAAAACAAGAAGGATTTCTCAACTATCGTCTGGTTTCACGGTGGTGGTATGGAAGGTGGAAATAAATTTATTCCCAAAGAATTGAGAGAACAAGGGTTTGCAGTAGTGGCGGTGAATTACCGTTTGAGTCCGAAAGCAAAGAATCCGGCTTACATCGAAGATGCGGCTGAAGCTGTGGCATGGGTTTTCAAGAATATTGAGAAGTATGGTGGTCGTAAGGATCACATTTTTGTTTCCGGTCATTCTGCGGGAGGCTATCTTTCGTTGATTCTGGCAATGGATAAAAAGTACATGGCAGCATACGGAGCAGATGCCGATAGTGTAGCTGCTTATCTTCCGGTGAGTGGTCAGACGGTGACACATTTCACTATTCGTAAGGAACGCGGTTTGCCTGACGGTATTCCGGTGGTTGATGAGTATGCTCCGGTAAATAAGGCTCGTAAGGAAACAGCTCCTCTCGTGTTGATTACGGGGGACAAGCATCTGGAGATGGCGGCAAGATATGAAGAAAATGCGCTGCTGGAAGCTGTCTTGAAAAGTATAGGTAACAAGAAGGTGACTTTGTACGAAATGCAAGGATTCGATCATGGTCAGGTACTCGGTCCGGCATGTTATCTGATTGCAGATTATGTGAAGAGATTCAAATAATATAGTTATAAATAAGAATAGATTGGAAGATGAAAACACGCAGTGATGCTTTTCAGTTTGAGAAAGAATTGGATTTGGAGAAACCGGCTCCGGGAATCCGTCGCCAGATAATGGGGTATGACGGGCAACTGATGATGGTGAAAGTGGAATTTGAGAAAGGTGCCGTCGGTTCTATGCATCAACATTATCATAGCCAGGCTACTTATGTTGCAAGCGGCAAGTTTGAATTGACTATTGGCGATCGGAAAGAAATTCTTTCTACAGGTGACGGTTATTATGTGGAACCTGACCAGCCTCATGGATGTGTTTGTCTGGAAGCAGGTGTATTGATTGATACATTCAGCCCTATGAGAGCTGATTTCTTAATATAATATCTGGCAGGAAGTCAGATATATGTGGTATGAATTTACCACATATATGGTATTTACCCTGAACAGAATCCGCACTATCTTTGTCATATATTAAAACAAGAGAAATTTAAAACAGATATATATGGAAAAGATAGCAAGAAAATTGACGGATTTGGTAGGTAACACTCCGTTATTGGAACTTAGTAACTATAATACAAGTAACGACCTGAAAGCTCGTCTGATTGTAAAGATTGAGTCTTTCAATCCGGCAGGAAGCGTGAAGGACCGCATAGCATTGGCTATGATTGAGGATGCAGAAACGAAAGGAATTTTGCATCCCGGAGCAACTATCATTGAACCGACCAGCGGGAATACAGGCGTGGGGTTGGCTTTTGTTTCAGCTGCTAAAGGCTATAAACTGATTCTGACGATGCCCGATACCATGAGTATCGAACGGCGTAATCTTCTGAAAGCTTTAGGGGCGGAATTAGTATTGACTCCTGGTGCGGATGGTATGAAAGGAGCCATTGCCAAAGCTGAAGAACTGAAGGCGGTCACTCCGGGAGCTGTCATTTTACAACAATTTGAGAATCCTGCTAACCCTGCCATGCATTTACGGACTACCGGTCTGGAAATATGGAGAGATACCGAGGGGAAAGTCGATGTCTTTGTGGCCGGAGTAGGTACTGGCGGGACAGTTAGCGGTGTAGGTGAAGCGCTGAAGATGCGTGATCCGAGTATAAAGATCGTGGCAGTAGAACCTTCTGATTCTCCGGTACTCTCGGGAGGAAAACCAGGTCCGCATAAGATTCAGGGAATCGGTGCAGGGTTTGTTCCTAAAACGTACAAGGCTTCTGTCGTAGATGAAATTATTCAGGTGCAGAATGACGATGCCATTCGTACGAGTCGTGAATTGGCTAAACAGGAAGGTTTGTTGGTAGGCATATCTTCAGGAGCAGCCGTATATGCTGCTACGGAACTGGCGAAGCGACCGGAAAATGCCGGGAAAATGATTGTTGCATTATTACCTGATACAGGTGAACGTTATTTATCTACCATTTTGTATGCTTTTGAGGAATACCCTTTGTAATAATGCCGCTTTCCTTCAGATAAAAACAACCGCTCCTTTGGACTCAAACGATTGTAGACATACGGTCGTTTGGATCAAGAGGAGCGGTTGTTTAAATTTGGTTGAACAGCCGTTTGAGGCTGTTCAACTGGTTAGATGATAATTTGAGTTCACCACAAAGTAACGCAGTGTCTCATAGAGTTATTGTCGGGAGTGTATACATTAATAATGTGCATTTACTTATAAATACCTACTTATAAATGCCTACTTATAAGTAATAGTCAATACTTGATTTCCGCATTGCATACGGAAATCCCCTTGTTCCAGTACCCATTGCCCATCGGAATTGACAAAAGCCAAGTCGCTGCTTTTGATGGATAGAGTGACAGTTTGGGTTTCGCCCGGTTGCAGTTCCACCTTTTTGAAGGCTCGTAACCGGCGGTTTTCGGGAGTAAGCGAAGCCACAAGATCACTGCTGAATAGCATGACAACTTCTTTTCCGGCATATTTACCGGTATTAGTTACATCTATGGAAAAGTGCAAATCATCTCCTGTGGTAAACGAAGATTTGTCCGTTTGGAAGTTGCTGTATTCGAAAGTGGTGTAGCTCAATCCGTATCCGAAAGGCCATTGAACGGAGACTACCGCATTGTAGTCGTAAGCTCCTTCCATTTTGTCCATCTCTTCACTCACCCGATAGTCGTAGGTAGTCAGTGCTGCTTCGTGTCGCGGATATGTGTAAGGCATCTTGGCACTGGGGTTCACGTCTCCTGCCAGAATGTTCGCTAATGCATCGCCACCATAGTTTCCGGGTAATAGAATGTCAATAACAGCATCAGCCAATGGCTCTAGGTCGTTGATAATGCGGGGACGACCCTCATTGAGTATCAGGATGATCGGTTTACCTGTCGTGGCAAGTGCCTTTACCAGTTTGCTTTGGTTGGCAGAGATGGCAAGTTCGGAAAGATTACCGGGTGTTTCGCAATATGAATTCTCACCGATGCAGGCGATAATAATATCCACGTTGCGGGCAGCGGCCACAGCTTTCTCAATTTCCGGTTCATTTTCTTCCATGTAAGCACCTTCGGGTTTGTAGGTTACGCCCTGTTCCAGACGGACATGATCGGCTCCGAATTTGTTGCAGATTGCTTCGTAAATGGTGTTATATTTGTCAGCAAATCTATCGGTCAGATGTCCTTGCCATGAATAGCTCCAACCACCGTTCAAGCAACGCATAGAGTTGGCGTTCGGACCGGTTACCAGTAGCTTTTTCCCTTGAGGAAGCGGAAGAATATTATCTTTATTTTTTAGCAATACTTCCGATTCTTCAGCTGCATGAAGTGCGATAAGTGCATGCTCCTTGCTGCCGAAGAGAGGATAATCTTTCAATAAAGTGTTCGGATGATCGAACAGACCCAAACGGAATTTAAGTCTAAGCACCCGGCGGACGGCATCGTCAATACGGCTCATGGGTATTTTCTTCTCTTGCACTAACTCTTTTAGTAGTGTACAATAATTGAGATCATACGGTTCCATAGCCATGTCTATACCTGCATTGATTGCCATTTCGATGGCTTCTTTTTTGTTTGCCGCCACATGTTCGCGGGTATAAAGATTGTTGATGTCCGCCCAGTCGGTGATTAACATTCCGTCCCATCCTAAGTCTTCTTTCAGCCATTGTGTAAGGAGTTCGCGGTCGGCGTGCACAGGCTTTCCGTTGATGGAACCACTGTTGACCATTATAGTCAGTGCACCAGCTTCCACACAAGCCTTGAACGGTGCAAAACATTTCTCACGCAGTTCGGAAACCGATATATAAGCCGGTGTGCGGTCTTTACCGGTACGTGGCATGCTGTATCCCATGTAATGTTTCACGGAGGTGGCGATTCGGTCGGCGGGAATATGGTTAGGATCATCTCCTTGGAAGCCTCGAACAGCAGTGCTGCCCATAATGGCATTGACTAAACAGTCTTCTCCATAATTTTCCCATACACGTGGCCAACGGGGATCACGTGCCATATCGACGGTGGGGGAGTATGTCCAGGGACAATTGCTAGCCCTTGTTTCATAAGCCGTTACACGTGCCGCTTCGTAGGTCAAATCCGGATTGAAGGCAGCCCCCATATTGATATTTTGAGGAAAGAGCGTGCCGCCCAATGTATAGGTAGTACCATGATTCTGATCCAGACCGTAGATACATGGAATACCAATCTCCGCCATCGACAGTTCTTGTATTCGACCGATAATCTCGTTCCACTTTTCAGGGCTTTGTGCTACCGGGCCGGGAGCATTTAGAAACGAACCTACCTTGTATTCAGCAATCGCTTTGTGGAGTTTTGCCTCGTCCAATTGAAATTCACCATTTATCGTCTCTCCTAATACATCAATGGCAAGCTCGGTCATCTGCCCAATCTTGGCATCGAGGTCCATCTTTGATAGAAGCTCTTCCACTTGTTGTTCTATTTTTGCGTCTTCAGGAATGGCAGTGGGAACTGCCTGTTTGGAACAAGCAGTCATTGCGATAGATGCGGTCATTAATATAATATTTCTTAGTTTCATTATGATTTGTTTTTAAGTAGCATCGTTTATGTAATCTGTCATTCAGAGGGATTTAACCTGAAGAATGACAGATACTTATGGTATGAATGATTTTTAAACTTACTTAGGAACATTATTTCACGGTTACCAGGTCTACATAATAGCCATGACCCGTACATAAGAATCCGTCTTCAGTTTGAATCTTATTCAGTATCTCTTGTGTCAGTACCAGTGTGTATTCACCGTTTTCCGTAAATTCTATCTTATCTGCCAGGCCAGTCCACCAACCTGTGGCAAGTTGCATCTGATGATATTCGGCAGTTGGTTCTATGGAGTAGACTACTTTCAGTGTTGATCCGGCTGTGATACCGGCAAACACATCTTTTGGAATCAGACCGAAACTCTTGTTGGGATCACCGTCCGGCTTATCCCACGAAACGTAATGGTGTCCTGACCAAAGCGTTATTTCGGTAGATACGGTCACAGTCTGTTCGGTAGTTGTAACATTGTCGTTTAAGAACTGCACAGCCTCTCCGCTACGAGTTTTGCCTGTCATCGTATAGCTTCCATCAGACAACTCCGGACAAGTCAGCGTAACTTCCGTAGAAGATTGATTGCTGAATTGAGACACCGTCTGTCCGCCGATAGTTAGAGAAGCGATATTTTCAAGATTGATACCGGAAATGGTCCAGTCCACGTTGGCAGTAGCCCGGTTAGCCCCCGAAATGACAAGGGAAGCATTGGTCACTTTCACCATGTCGGCTCCATATTCATTGCCGGCGGCATCTTGCAGAACGATACGGTAATCGCCTTCGCTTACGCCTGTCGGAACGATGTATTCCAGATAGTTCTCGTCTTCCGATTCAACATAAGTAGGATCGGTGATCGTGTTTCCTCCCAAGAGGATAGCTGTTACGTTTTGTAGATTACTGCCATATAAACGGGCAGTCTTACCGGGAGATACAATTCTCTCAAAGGCTACTTCTTTAGATTGAGGGTCATCAGCCAATGGGTTGACCACCACTAATCCTTCACGGGAAGTCTTCTTCCCTTTCACAGTTTCCACTTCTATTTTCAAATTATACGTACCGGCTTTCAGACTACGGTTGATTTCTTTGTCGGAGTCGGTACCCGATTCTACTTCCTGTCCATCAATGAACCAGGTTACTGTGGTGTAATCTTTCGGAGTCACGGTCAGCGCGATGGATAAGTTCGCATCCCGGCTGATGTTGGCGAATGTAGCCAATTGGCCGTTCGTCCTGTCAGGGAATACCGGGGCAAGGATATGCGGATCATCATTTTCCGTCACCGTAGCGAACGGCTCTTCCTCGGTGCATGCAGTAAATGTGGAGCCTACAGCGAGTAGGGCAAATAGTGCAATATATATCTTTTTCATAATGGATGATTGTTTAATAGTTAGTTTTCAGTATCCCACCACAGAAGGCTGTGCCAATTATCTGTTCCTCCCATGCGCTCGATGGCTTCATTGTAGCTTTTCTTATTATAGGAAGATTCCAATACAGGATAGCAGAGACGTACCGGAATTTCCGTTCCACCGGTGAGATATTGTCCGAACCCATATTCTGCCGGTGATTTCAACTTCGGATAACCGGAACGACGCACGTTTGCCCAACATTCGGCAGGATTGGTGAAGTGAAGAATCCAGGCCTGTGTATTGATAGCTTCAAGTTTCTGATTGTCCGTATGTCCGAACGTCCCTCTACCTTGAATGAATGCATCAAACTCTGCATCAGTAGTAGCCGTGCAACCGTAGTTGTCTGTCAGGAAATCCATAGCTGCACGCACTCCTTGCTTGTAAAGATCTTCTGCCGACACACTGCCGACATTCCATTTTTTCACAGTAGCTTCTGCCATCAGGAACTTCACTTCTGCAGAGGTCATCACTACGCCCGGATTGTCGCTTTTTAGGAAATTATTGGCAAGTTTGGGTTCCACTTCACGAGCCATGGTTGCTGTAACAGAAGGGTTGTTAACGGCTAATTCCTTACAAATATCGCTGTCGTATCCTGTAGGCCATGGCTCCCACGAGTAGGCACCCGGGTTGCGCGGACTGAAATCAATCCCTTTTTCAATCATCTCCTGGGTGATGTCGACACGATTGTCGGGACTGGTGGCACTCATCAGCCCGTCATAATAACAACGGGAAATTTTGAATGTACGAGGGTCACCGGATTGGCGTAGCTGATTAAAGAAAGTGGAGCAGAGGTAACTTGGATTATTAGCGGGGTCGTTGCCGAACAATAACTGTGACAATGAATTTCCGCGATAATCAGAGTAAGCTTCTTGTCCGAAACTAAATGCGATTGTCATGTATTTGATGAGCGCATCGCTTGAGGCGTCCGTTATCACACCCCCATTGGCAGCTAAAGCATTTTCAAATTCCGTTTGTGCCTTTGTAGGATTGACATTGGAGATTCGCATGGCAAAACGTAGGCGAAGCGAGTTTGCCAGTTGTTGCCATTTAGTTACATCACCGGCATAGATGAGGTCACCTGTCACTTTATCTTTGGTCGGATCGATTTTATTGACGGCATCTTCCAGCTCCAGAAAGAAAGCGTTGTAAATATCTTCCTGTTTGTCATACTTCGGATTGAACTTTCCTTCGAGGAATCCCAGGCCGGCTTCACTGAAAGGAGCGTCTCCGTAAGTGTCGGTGATGATAGACATAAGATAAACCCGATAAATGCGGAGCACAGAGTTGATGTTCACTTTCTCTGCATCTTCGGCTGTGCGATATTGAGCATCAATGATATTCTTCAGGGATTGAGTGTAGAACGATGTCCAGATACGGCTCATTTCATTATTATCTAGCGTATGGCGTCCGCCGTAGTTGGTGGTGTTCCAACATCCCATCAGTTGTTGGGTGAATGCATAATGGTAGTTACGGTAGATTTCCATCATACTAAGGTCTCCGTACGTTTGCAGTTGGGCAGTGGTGAGCTGCGCATTCGGGTCGATGGTAGCGGCCTTGGAAGGGTCGGTATTCATGTTTTCCATGTATTCATCGCTGCAAGAAGCGAAAAACAGGGCACATGCCATCGTGATGATTGTGATGTATTTAGATTGTCTCATGATATATCTTTTTAGAATTTCACATTTACATTAAAACCATAGCTTCTGCGTGAAGGCAACGAACCGTATTCAAGTCCCATACCGGTGGTATTGTTGTAGTTGGAATCCGGGTCGATATTCGGGATATTCTTCCATACGATGAACGGATTGCGGGCAACGAACGAAACGGTCAGTCCGCTTACTACATTCTTCAGCCAGGATTTGGGTACATTGTAACTCAACGTCAGTTCACGGCATTTCACGTATGAGTTGTCGTAAATAAACATAGAAGGTGCATTACGGCAAACGCTCATCCAGTAGTCTTCCGGATTGATGTAGATGTCGTTGGGACGATATGTTCCATCACCGTTGTCGATGACACCCGGAGCAACGAATCCGCCTGTCGGCTTCCAGTTATCGGCTCCTTTCGCAATGCCGGCTGCCAATCTTTCTTCTTCCGAGCGATACCAGGCGTCGCGTCCTGCCAGTGTCTCCGGACTTTTACCCGATTCGTAAGCAGCACGGGCAGACATAGAATAGAGGTCGGCACCTACTTTCACATCGAATACCGCTACCAGCGAAAGATTCTTGTAGGTAAAGTTGGTGAGCAATCCACCTGTCCAGTCCCAAGAGGCATTACCCAATACGTGGTTGCTCTTGTCATATTGCGGCAGACCGGTTTGCGGGTCAATCAGAATATCTCCCTTTTCGTTCCGTTGGAAGTCCGGGCCTACAATAGAACCAAAGTTCTCGCCTACCTTAGCGGCTACCTGAACGTCGAGCCAAGATGCTTTTTCCAGTTCAAACATATCCGATTCGCCATCCAGTTCTTTTACTTTGTTGCTGTTTTTGGAGAAGTTCAGATTAATGTCCCAGGAAAAATCGCGTGTTTGAATCGGTCGTGTGCTAAGGGCAATCTCAATACCTTTGTTTTCTATCTTGCCGGCATTAATCAAGCGATAGTTGTAACCGGTTGTCCAGGAACTTGCCATTCCCATAATCTGGTTTTTACTGATTTGAGAATAGTAGGTGAAATCCAGCCCGATACGGTTCTTCAGGAATTTCAATTCCAATCCCATTTCCACGGAGTTTGTTTTGGTTGGTTTCAAGTTTTTGTTGGGGATGGTTCCGTTATCGATATATCCGATGGTATATCCGGGATAAGCATATTTGGATTTCGTATAGACGAGTCCCAATTGATAAGGATCGGTATCGCTACCTACTTGCGCCCATGACATACGCACCTTTCCGTAAGGCAGGAGGTCGCCCAGTTTTGTCAGCTCGGAGAATACAAAGCTGCCGGAGAAAGAAGGATACATATACATGTTGTTGCCAGTGGGAAGGGTAGACGATTGGTCGCCACGCAACGTAGCATCGAGGTAAAGCATGTGTTTCCATCCCACGTTCACTGCTCCGTAAACCGAATTAATCTGCTTGCGGTAACTGCCGGGCACTACACTGATCTCGTTGAAGCTCGTCAATGAAGGGACATCGCGTATCTTCATGTCTTGAGCGGTGGTAACGGTGGTCTGGTTGTTCACCTTATATACATTGCCGCCTAACGTAGCGTTGAAATCGAAATCACCCCAATGGTTGTTGTAGAGAGCCAACACTTCAAAGTTGTACATGCGGTTGCGGAAAGCGCTGTTTTGAAGTCTTCCGGCTTCGAATCCGGGAGTGGTAGGCGCTTTGTAATCATCGAACGTGAACCAGTTGAGTTCGGCGCCCAATGTTGCTTGAAGTTTCAGATGTGGGTCGATGTTCCATACAGCCTTGCCGTTCATGCGGAACAAGTCTTTCTTGGATTTATTGAAGTTCTTATAGATATCCCAATACGGATTCACGTTGTAGGGATCCATACCGTTCCAGTTGGAATATTCGCCGTCGGCAGTCTGATAGGTTTGCAACCATTCCTGGTCGTAGGTGGTGGCAAGGGTCATCAGGTTTTTACCGATATTGGACTTGCTGTCACCCAGTGCCGGACGGTTCTTCACGTCTTCCCGTGTATAGTTGACGCTGAAATCCAGGTCTACCTTTCCTGCAGACGTATTGGCGCGCAGGTTGAAAATGTCACGGCTCATGTGTGTCTGGGGAACAATGTCTTTATTGCGCATATCCGTATAGGTAAAGCGAATTCCGGTTTTTCCGCTGTTCACACCTATGATGGCGGAGTTGGTGGCGGTGATACCCGTGCGGAAGAAGTTGGACGTATTGTCGGGGACAATGAGGAAAGGGCGTTCCACGCCGTCGAAATACTTCAACATGTTTGAACCGTCCGCTTTGGGGCCCCAACTTTTGTTTGTGTTGGATATGGCATCATAGCTATAAGTACCGTTGCTTCCCATACCGTATATCTGTTGCACTTCGTCCCATTTGGCAAGTTGGGTATCGAAAGTCAGTGTTCCGTTATATTCCACGCTGATTTTATCCTTGTTGGCTCGCTTGGTTGTAATCAAGATAACACCGTGGCTGGCACGGCTACCATAAAGTGCAGACGCCGCAGGGCCTTTCAATACCGACATGTTTTCTACGTCATCGGCATTGATGCTCGAAATACCGTCGCCCAAGTCGAAGCCTCCGTTTGTGCCGGCACTGCCGAAATTGGTGTTGTCCAAAGGTACACCGTCCACTACATAAAGAGGCTGGTTATTGCCGGTCATTTCGGTACTGCCTCGCAGAATAACGCGCGTAGAACCGGAAGGACCACCGGCGGTCTGGCTGACTACCAAGCCCGGCACACGTCCTGCCATGGAGTTGATAAGATTCGTCTCTTTCGCTTTGGTCAAGGCTTCACCTTTTACTTCATCAATGCCGTAGCCCAACGCTTTGCGCTCTCTCTTGATGCCAAGGGCGGTAACTACCACTTCATCCAATGCTTTGGCATCCTCTTTCAAGGTGATGTTCAAAGGACCTCTTCCCGCTTTTACTTCTTCGGATTTATAACCCACGTAGCTGACAACGAGCGTAGCTCCCGCTTTTACATTCAAACTGAAATTTCCATCCAGATCGGTAATCGTTCCGTTGGCAGTTCCTTTCTCCACTACGGAAGCCCCAATGATAGGACCTGTGGCATCGCTCACTTTTCCGGTTACCTTGTTGCTTTGTTGTTGAATAGCCTGGGAACTTGGTTCCGTTGCTGCATACACTTGCTGGAAACCTCCCGCCATCCAAAGGGCGAGTGTTCCGCAAAACAGTAGATACTTACATTTTTCCATATTCATAGCATATATATTTAAGATTCCTATAATATTTTCACCCAGTCGATGTACATCTTCACTTTCTGACCGTCTTTCAGGCCCGTCAGTTTATTAATGTCGGTAATCCCTGTAAACGCACCTCCCACGGCGAGGTTGAACAGAATGTAGAAGTTATCGTGGAAGTATGTGTTCGAGCTAATGTCGAACGTATGAAACTTGACGTTGTCGATGGATATTGTCAGGTTGTTTTCATCCCAATCCAGAGAGTAGGTGTGATAATTGCCGTCTTGCAGGCTGTTGGCAACATTGGCTTTGTAGTATTGCTGTTCGTGAGCCGCTGCGCTAGGGCCATAGTGAATGGCGGTGTTCACTTGTTTTTCCGAATCGCCCGCAGCCATTCCGCTCTGTTCTCCCATTTCCATAATGTCGATCTCCCCGCATGCCGGCCATTCTTTGTCGTTATCTCCCATCATCCAAAACGCAGGCCACAGTCCGCCGTTAGTCTTGGGAAGCTTGATACTTGCTTCTATCTTGCGATACTTGAAACTCTTTTTCCCTTTTGAATTGATCCTGCCGGAGTAGATTTTATTCCCTTTGCGTTCGGCGGTAAGAATCAGAACCGATTTATCCCCGTCTTTTCCAACCGACACATGAGCGGCATCGTATGCCTGTAGCTCTTGATTGGTCCAGCCGGGTTCATGAGTTTCTTTCGTCCATACTTTTTCGTCGAAAAAGTTGAAATCGTCTTTAAAAAGAATGTCTTGTGGATTTTCCTCCGGTTCCGTTCCAACAGAATCCGACGAACAGGATTGTTGCGCGAAGCAAACGGATAAAAATAGGAATAGTGCTACTTTTTTCATCGTTTTAGCATTTTAAAGGTTAAACGTAATATGTGCTTTATACTTGTAAAGCTTGGTGCAAAGATGCTAATATCCGGCTAAAACGATGGTCAGATTGCTGACATATTAGGTTTGATTGCTGACAAATCTGCTGATTTTTATCGAACGGACGTTATCTTACCCATTCTTTTTCGAAGATTGTTGCTATACAAGAATGAGGTAAATGATAATTTTGCGGAGTGCTCTGAAAGGGCTTAATTATATAGCGTAGGGCAACGCCCTACGTAAAAGCGACAATCTGAATTTGCGCCCAGAAAGGGCATAATTGTATACGGTTCCGCCCTTTCAGGGCTTGTGGCTGGTGTGTTTTTTTCGTAGGGCGTTGCCCTACGCTATATAATTAAGCCCTTTCAGGGCACCCCAATAAATATATAATTGTAAGGCTTTCAGCCTAACTGCAAAATTCCCATTTAACCGATAATTTCTCATTTAACTGCAAAATTCCCATTTAATTAAGAACGGTACGGAAATGAGGTAAACTCATACAATTATAATTCAAAAAAACTTTCGTAAACATTCTCAAGTGTACTTATCACTATGAGAAAAAATACTCATAGGTATGAGAAGAAATACTCATTATAATGAGAACTTTTTCTCATTGCAGTGAGAATATACCCTTGTCAGAATAGGCTGAAACAGTTCATTACTGTACCGGAAACGAGCTAATTCTAATTCAAAACCGAACATGAATGGTTGTCTACTTCCCACTATATTTACTTGGCTGCATCCCGAATTGTTTCTTGAACAATGAACTGAAATACTTCGTGTTGACAAATCCGGTTTCGGCGGCGACATCGGTTACGCTTTTACCTTCTTTCAGCAGTTCGGCAGCTTTTTGTAGCCGTATGATACGGATAAACTCTTGCGGCCCTTTTCCCGTCAGTGATTTAAGGCGACTGTAGAATAGTGTCCGGCTCATTGCCATTTCATGGCACAAGAGATTGATGTTGAAATCGGGTTCATCCAAATGTTCAAGAACAAACCGGGTAGCTTGCATGATAAACCGGCGGTCGCCCTCGGCCATTGTTTCGCTTGCTGTCGTTACATTTTTGTTGTCGATACTTTCATTGTTTTCATTGCTTTCATTGTCGTCACGTTTGCCGCCCGCCTCTACTTGAGCGATGGCTTGCCGCATGAAAAACTGCCGCTGCCTGTTTCGATTGTCAATCAATCCTTGTACTTTCAATTTCAGAATCTCTGTACTGAATGGTTTGGGGATATAATCATCCGCGCCTTTCTTCAATCCTTCCACTATTGCTTCGTGGTTAGCCTTTGCCGTCAGCAGAACGACGGGAATACCCGATGTGTCAGGATTTTCCTTGACCATTCTGCAAAGCTCGTCACCCCGTATGCCGGGCATCATAACGTCGGAGAGGATGATATCCGGATATTCATTGGCGAGACAGGCGATAGCTTCGTGTCCGTCGGCAACATCAATCACCCGATAGAGGTGTTCAAAGGTCTGGCGGAGGTAGTGACGGAGAGTTTCGTGGTCTTCTACAATGAGCAATGTATTCCGGTCGTCCGGATCTTTTATTTTATCCGTTTCGTGGCTGTTATTATCCGATGTGCCGGCAAGGTGTTCGAAGGATGATTCGTGCGACACGGGTTCGGCTACGGTGGTGGTTCGCGGCAATGTTACGATGAAAGTAGTTCCCTTGCCCTCCTCGGAACAGAAAGTGATTTTTCCATGCAGCATCTTTACAATGCGCTGCACCTGCAACAGTCCGAATCCGGTTCCTTCTTCCTGTGACTGCCGGGCATTTTCGGCTCTGTAAATATCGGAGAAGATGTGCTTCTTCGCTTTCTTCGGTATGCCTATTCCGTTATCTTTCAACGAAAGGATGGCTTTGCGTTTCGTGGCTTTCAAATCCAGACTGATTTCTCCCTGGGGCATGGTGTATTTGCAGGCATTGGAAAGAAGATTGTCGAGTAACATCTCTATCAGGTGTTTGTCTGCCGAAACGAAAACGGATTCGTTGGGTTGGGTCAGATTCAGTGTCAACTGCTTCTTCTCGCAAAAAGACCGGAAGACGGAGACTTCTTTCAGCAAAACTTCATTCAGACAAAGCGGAACCGATGAAGAGGATGGCTTGTGGGCGTCTACCTTTTCAAATTCGAGCAACTGTGTGATGAGCGAATGAAGTTTCTGGGTACTTTCATGGGCCAGATTCAGGTAATAACGGGCTTTGTCCGAGAGATCCTGTTCCCGGTTCAAATCCTCCAGAGGTGCCATGATAAGCGTCACCGGCGTGCGAATGTCGTGTGCCGTGTCGATGAAGAAACGTATTTTGTCTTCGTCGTATTTCTTTTGGAGCTGGTTGCTCTTATAGCGCAGGATGAAATAGAAAACGAAGCCTATTATAAATAGGTAAATAGCCCAAGCCCACCACGAGTTCCACCATGGTTGGCTCACTTTCACTTCTAAGGTGCTTTCGGAGATAGTCTTTCCGTCGCTGCGCCGCAGGCTGCGCACTTTAAAAAGATAAGTGCCCGGCGATACCTTGGTGTAGGATGCCTTTCCCTCGGCAGACGGTTTGCTCCAGTCATTGTCATACCCCTCTAAAATATGCTGATAGACAATATCGCGCTGGAAACGATAGTTGATAGATTCAAAAGAAACGGTAAACGAGTTGTATTTATAGCCGAGCCGTACCGCACGGTCGGCAAGCATATCATGGATGGCGGGTCTCAACGATTCTTCTTCCTGGACGTTTTGATAATCAACCGTCAGCCCCGTGAAACGCAGGAGCGTCCAGTAGTCTACGGTTGAGATGTCGAGTGGCATGATAAAGACAGCGCCATCCGTGCTGCCATACACAAACTCGCCGTTCATCAACCGGGCAAATGAGGATTTGTTATATTCCTTGTCTATATTGCCTGCATAGTTGAGGTTCGACACGCGCAGGCTGTCTATCAAGGCAATTCCTTTTCCGGTGCTGACCCACAAGCGTTTCTTGTCGTCTTGCTGCAAACTATATATATCATTGGACGGCAATCCCTCTTGAACAGTGAAAGTCTTTACCGTCCGGTTTTTCATGTCATATAGATTCAATCCTCCCCCTTCGGTTCCCAGCCACACGGTTTCGTCGTCATTGAATAGCATAGAGATGATATAAGCACTGACATTCTGATTGTGAAATTCCTGGGAATTGGCATAGTGCTGTATATTCCCTGTATGTTTGTCCACCAGGAAGAAACCGTTGACGGTAGCCACCGCTACCCGGTTTCGGTCGATAGGTTCAATGGACTGTACCCAATTCACGTCGAAAGACCGTTTGCTGCCTTTTTCTTTTTCAAACATGATCAGGCATCCGTCCAGACCTCCTATCCATAAGTCTCCCTCCATGTCTTGTCTGACGGAGAAAATATAATTGGTGGTCAATTGCCCTTGTTGCTTGGTGAGATGGCGTAACACGCGTCCGTTGTTATCCAGTAGATACACTCCGTCTCCGTATGTTCCTACCCATACGTTCCCATTTCCGGATGTGCAAAGAGAAATGGTTACGATTTCTTTCAGCACGTGTTTCCAAGTGCCTGACAGGGTGTTTCGGATGCTGATTCCATCATCGGTAGCGAACCATTGGTTGCCATCCGGGTTTTCTTCGATATCATTTACGTTGTTGCTGATGAGAGAATGGGTATTTCCCTTTTCGTGTATTAATATCGAAATGGGATGTTTCAGCAGGATAGCCACGGATACACCTCCCGTATAACTACCTATCCAGATGTTGCCCTGGTCGTCTCTGGTTACGGCATATACGCCGTTTCCGCGCAGGTAAGTATCTGTGTCATCTTTGGTGTTCATCAGTAAACGGGCTTTCTTGGTGTCCTTGTCTATCGCATACACACCGCCACCGTCCACGCCTATGAGTATGGTATGTACATCATAGTCTGTAATTGCTCGTATCGGATGAAGGAACGTGCTCCCTTGTCCCTCCAGCGCAAGCACTTTGGAAGTGTCGAGGTTCATCACAGACAAACCGCTGCCAAATGTGCCTATCCAGAGTTCTTTTTTCGGTTTGTCGCAGAACAATGTTTGTACATTCCACCCTTCCAGCAGCTGGCGTTTCTTATCCGGCAGGGCGTGTGACAGTTGCCAGACTCCGTTAGAAGTACCCACAAAAAGCGACTCGCCGGCAAATGCGATGTCGTTGACATATTGTCCTTTCAGCACGGCAACTATACGATGGTCCGCTTCTTGCTTGTATAGTCCTTTATCCGCCCCCATCCACCAGGTTCCGTCACTATCCAAACAGAGTTTGTTCAAGATGACTTCTTCCTGAATCAATTGTCCCAGGTGGAGGACTTGTTCAAAATGATCCAGGATGGTGGAATATCGGTAGATTCGTCCGGTGTGGTCGTAGGCAAACAGTCCTTGTTGTGCATCGTACAATAAGTAAAGCCTGCGTCCGGCAAGATCGCCATAATAGAAACTGCCCGGTAAATCATAGTTCTTTACCGTATGACCGTTGTATCTGTCTATTCCGGTTTTTGTAGCAATCCACATCGCACCGTCTCCATCCTCGACAATCGAAAAAACACGTTGACTACTAAGGCCTTCTGCATAGCCTACATGCCTGACATCGAACATCCGGTTGGTCAGTTCGGCTTTGACAGCCATATTTATCATTAGTAGTAAGGTGATAACAAGATTAAAACGAACCATATTCTTTTAATTGTTGACATTACAAAGATAAAGTTTCTTTAGAAAATCCCAACAGAATAGGGGTGTGAAATTAGAAGGAATATTCAGTAAATGTTCCTATGTAAAGTCAATTAGAAAATCAACAAGATTAATATTTCCGGGAATGGCAAGTTTCTTTCTTATTCGGTAACGGGCTGTTTCTACCCCACGAATAGTGAGATTGGTGAACTGCGCAATGTCTTTAGCTGACATCCTTCCCTTTTTACAGTGAACCGCCGAATACGCTCTGTATAAATAGGGCTATTGATAAGTTTCATCTTTTTATAGTTATAGTTGATATACAAAACAGATATGTCAGTTTTATTAAGCATAACTTATAACTCTATCCTAGTTGACGAAAGAGAAATAAAAAGAATGTGAGGTGGCCTAAATAGTAAGAGGCTGCCTCACATTGCTTTTAGTGACTGTCTTGGATTTATTTATTGCACTTCAAAACTCCCTTTCAACCGTATATCCTGTGAAGAAGCTCCCACCATAACCGAGAAACTTCCCGGCTCTACCGTAAACTGATTATTCTTGTCCCATAATCCCAAGTCTTGAGGAGTAAGGGTAAAGCTGACGGTTTGTTCTTCACCCGGTTGCAAATGAATACGTTCAAAACCACGCAATACTTTATCGTAGGTGGTAACGCTGCTGAAATCATCCCGGATATAAAGCTGGACTACTTCATCCCCTGCTTTCTTTCCTGTATTCTTCACAGTACATGAAAGAGTGATATTTTCCTGCGGACCGATCACCGGTTTAGATATTTTCAAGTCTGAATATCCGAAGGTCGTATAGCTTAAACCATATCCGAAAGGATAAAGTACACCGTCTACACGAACTTTCCCTTTAGAGTCAGAACCCGGCTTGAATGGGAATGCAAAAGGAATCTGTCCCACAGATTTCGGGAAAGTGACAGCCAGACGTCCTCCCGGATTATAGTCTCCGAAAAGTACTTTAGCGATGGCATCCCCCATAAATTCTCCGGGGAACCAGGCATGAATAATGGCAGGAATGTATTTGTTTGCCCAGTTGATGGTTGCTGCCCTTCCGTCCACCATCACTAGAACGACAGGTTTACCTGTTGCATAAACTGCTTCCAATAATTGTTGCTGCCGTCCGCAGAGGTCAAGATTGGTACGTGAAAACTCTTCCCGAACCGTTTTCTCATTTCCACCCAGTACAAGGATAGCGACATCCGAAGCCTTTGCTAATTCTACCGCTTCCTGAATCATCGCCTGCTCTTGTGTATCTAATGGAACATTGTACAGTTCGCTCTCCGGGAAATATTTATCAATAATATCACAGCCTTTAGCATAGCGAACTTCCGAGTTAGGCAGATATTCTTTGATTCCCTGATATACAGTCTTAATAGACGCATTGGCAGGACCATATCTGCAAGTCAGCTCCTTCACTTCTTCCGCATTCGGACCAATCACAGCTATTTTTTTGAAGTTCTTGGATAACGGAAGCATCTGATTCTCATTCTTCAAAAGAACGACGGACTCCAAAGCGGCTTCCATAGATACTGCTTTATGAGCGTCATTGTGTACGACTGTCTCCGGACGACGCTCATCACCGGGATACGGATTATCAAAAAGCCCCATCATAAACTTGACACGCAGAATCTCACTGACGCGTTGATCGAGCGTATGCAAAGAGACTTTACCTTCGTCGATAGCACGACGCAACGGGAGGATGAAATCTTGTGGCGGAGTAAAGTTGGTACGGATATTCAATCCTGCATTGACCACTTGTGCCGCCATCTCTTCTTCAGTCGGGGTGATACGATGTTTGGTGTGCAGAAACTCTACCGCCTCACTATCCGATACTACATATCCTTTGAATCCCCATTGCTGACGCAGAATCTCCGTGAGGAAATGATAACTTCCGGAAACTGGCTCCCCGTCATAATCATTATACGAACTCATCACTCCTAGAGCACCCGCTTCCTGAATACCTTTGCGGAAAGGTTCCAAATAAAGAGTCTTCATCTCACGCGGGGCCACGTGCGGATCAGTACGCGTACCTCCGTCGCGTCCACCGACCGGGATGCTATACACGGCGAAATGCTTGGGAGTAGCAACAATACCTTCGCTTTGCAGACCGAGGATCATCTGTTTTCCCAATTCGCCCGCCAGATACGGATCTTCTCCGTAACTTTCTACCACACGTCCCCAGCGAGGATCTTGTGCAATATCCAGAATAGGAGAATAAATATTGGTATATCCCAATGCTTTTGCCTCATTTGCAGTGACTTTCGCAATTTCCCGGATCAGTTTCTTGTTCCACGTGGCACCTTGCCCGCATTGAGCGGGAAACATGGTAGCCCGGTCGTGACATAATCCGCGTATTCCTTCATTGGTGAAGTCCACCGGAATGCCCAGTCGTGTCTGTTCTACAAACCAGCGTTGAATGGTGTGTCGGTTCTTTACACTGTTGGCATACGGATAGGAGATTTCAGAACCGAATTTACCCAGTCCGTTCGCCTGCTCATCAATGTTTCCGATACCGTCCTTCCAGATTTCTTCTGACCATGCGGCAGTAGGCCATGTATCTTTCAATACCCGTCCCGAACCGTAGAGAGTAGCCATCTGACAGGTTTTCTCTTCCAGCGTCATTTGCGAAAGCAAATCTGCGATACGGGCCTCGATAGGAGCGGAGGGATCTTCGTATACGTCCTTTACACCGTTCTTATTGAAGTCGATCCAGGTCTTTTTGTATATGTCTTTTGAGTTGTTGCCGGATTTGTTACCGGTAGGTTTGTTGCTTGCCGAGATATTGCCGGTGTAGATACTTCCGGCAGATATTAACAGGGCGAGACATAGTAATTTCTTCATAATTTATTTATTTGTAAGAGTACTTATCTATTTATGCTGCAAGTATACAAAAAGAATTTGAAATGAGAGGATAGAATAGTCTTTATAATCATGTTATAAACGGCTGCCTTGGTACTGGTGTATAGGGAGAATGGATATTATGAAGCAGGGAAGAATACCTTATCTCCCCTTTATTATTGTATTAAGTTACCGCTCTTCTTGCATCAGACTACCGATATGGTTAGTTTACCACGGCCGTGACGAATTCTCTCCACGGCTGTGACGAGAAGTTACCACGGCTGTGGGAAGATCTCCCCGCGGCCGTGGGGAATTAACTATATCGGTGGTTTAACGGATGGATAATGAAGGGATAACAGATGTATACCGGTTGCATTTCTTATGTAATGCGGGGAAGCAGGACGACGCTTACAATGAGACAGGGTGAGGGTAACAGCCTACCCTCACTTACCATCACCTTTACCCTCACACCTGTGATGCCGATGGATAAAGAGATACAGGCAGAGGGTGAGGGTGTGAGGGTAAAAGTGCCCTGAACTTTTGTTTGGAGAAATTTGCTTGGAGATGCTCCGTCATGTTTCTTGAATGCTGAATTCGTTTCTTAAACGGGTGTGGAGCATGAAGTTAAATTCATTAGCCGAAAGCCGGAAACTGTTTTATGGCTTTTCGTTGGCTCGCAGACCGAAGACTTTTCCTGTCATCTGCCGGACGGCTACTTTCCACACTTTTACGTTACGTACGGCAGGATCGGAATAGCTGAATGCGTTGTCTGTATAATGTCGCATGATGATATCCAGTGCACGGCGTTTATCGTCTATCTCTTCGATGAATTCCACTTGCCCCCGACACATCGCGCTTTCGGAACGCATACTGTAACTGCAGGCTACCTTTTCGTGTTGGTAGACAAGTTTATGTCCGAGGCTGAAAGTGATACATACATTATTATTATGTTCCAACATCTCTAACTTGCTGCCTTCGGGACCTGAATGCAGATATATGGTGCCATTTTCATAACCGAAGTTCATGGGAACTACATAGGGATTACCTTCTAAATCTGTAATGCCCACAAAACAGGCATCGCAATGCAGGATAATGGACTCGATTCGTTGTTTGTCTTCGATAATGACAGTCTTCATGGATATATGAATGTTATAATAGTAAGAATAATCAAAATGATACGCTAAAGTACAGACTTACGACTGATTACACAAATCTATGCAAACTTTTTTCTCGTTGTTTTCACAGATTTATCTAATCAATCGTATTCCCGTACTAATGTTATCAGGGGTTGAATGAGCTTTTCAGTTTGCTTGAATATTCAAACTTTTACTTTTCTATTAATTCGAAGTCCAATTGTTTCTTCTCCAAATTGGCACGGGCTACCCGAACAGTAATAGCGTCTCCCAAACTGTATATTTTGTTTTTGCGGCGTCCGCGAAGACAATAGTTCTTCTCGTCGAATTCGTAATAGTCATCATCCAAGTCACGAACAGGAACCAGACCTTCACATTTGTTTTCGTTCAGTTCTACATAAAGTCCCCACTCGGTTACGCCGGAGATTACACCGTCGTAAATCTGTCCCAGACGTTCGCTCATAAATTCCACCTGTTTATATTTGATGGAAGCACGCTCGGCATTGGCTGCGATTTGTTCCATGTTGGAGCTGTGGTCGCAGAGGTCCTCGTACTTGGCTTCGGATACGCTGCGCCCTCCGTCCATATATTTTGTCACCAAACGATGTACCATCATGTCCGGGAAACGGCGGATGGGAGAAGTAAAGTGAGTGTAATATTCGAAGGCCAGTCCGTAGTGGCCGATGTTATGAGTTGAATAACGTGCTTTTTGCATGGCGCGGATAGATACCGTTTCAATCAGGTTCTCTTCTTTCTTTCCATGAATGTCATCCAATAAGTGGTTGATGGATTTGGAGATATCCGTCTTCGTTCCGCTTGTGCGCACTTTGTAGCCGAAGCGGGCAATGAACTGTGACAAGTTCTCCAACTTCTCCGGATCGGGCAGGTCGTGAATACGGTAGGGAAGCACTTTGGGCTTTTTATTTTTGGGCACTTTACCTACAAACTCTGCCACTGTTCTGTTAGCGAGCAACATGAATTCTTCCACCAGTTTATTGGCATCTTTTGACTCCTTGAAGTAAACGCTGATTGGTTTTCCTTTTTCGTCAATCTCGAACTTCACTTCGTAGCGGTCGAAGTTGATGGCTCCTGCAGAGAAACGTTTTTCGCGCAGTGCTTTGGCAATGGTATCTAATGTGAGCACTTCTTCTTTGAAGTCTCCTTCTTTTGTTTCTATGATTTGTTGTGCCTCTTCATAGGTGAAGCGACGGTCGGAGTTGATAACCGTATGTACGATGCGTGAGTCTTTAATTTCTCCTTTTTCCGTAATATCGAAGATAACGGAGAAAGCTAGTTTTTCTTCGTTCGGGCGGAGTGAACAAATGAAGTTACACAGCCGTTCGGGAAGCATCGGAATGGTACGGTCTACCAGGTAAACGGAGGTTGCTCGTTTTTCTGCTTCCTTGTCGATGATTCCTCCTTCTTTTACGTAATGTGTCACGTCGGCAATGTGTACACCCACTTCCCATAATCCGTCTTTCAGTTTGCGGATGGAAAGTGCGTCGTCAAAGTCTTTGGCATCTTTCGGGTCGATGGTGAAAGTTGTTACCTTACGGAAATCTTCGCGTTTGGCAATCTCTTCTGCTGAAATCTCGGCAGGAATCTTGTCTGCTGCTGTTTCTACTGCTTTCGGATATACATACGGCAGACCGAATTCCGCAAGAATAGCGTGCATCTCTGTGGTATTGTCACCAGCCTGACCTAATATATCTATTATTTGTCCGATAGGATTCTTAGCCTTGTCCGGCCATTCGGTTACTTTCACAATGGCTTTATCTCCGGTTTTACCGCCTTTCAGCTTATCTTTCGGAATGAAAATATCATTGGCAAGTGTACGGTTCTCTGTCACCAGGAATGCGTATGACTTGGCTACTTCCAGTGTGCCGACGAAAGTATCGTTTGCACGTTCCAGTATTTCTATTACTTCTCCTTCTGCTTCTCTGTTCTTCCGTTTGGCATAAAAAGCAATTTTTACTTTGTCATTGTTCATGGCATGTGCCGAATTGCGTTCGGCCACAAATATCGGTTCGCCTCCTCCTTCAGGAATAAATGAATTCTTACCATTGCTTTTCCGTTGGAAAGTGCCTGTCATCTCCGTTCCATGATTGTTGAGACGGAATTTTCCTTTTTCTATTTCGGAAATATAATCGTCAGCTAAAAGGTCATGTAATATATCGACGCATAGCATTTTCTGCGGATGGGTGGTGAGACGCAGTTCTGAAAATATATATTTCATACTCAAGGTCTCGCTGGATTTGGCATGGAAAAAGTCTATTAATAATGCTGCCAGCTCTTTCTTACTCATTCTTTTGCCGGCCTTTTTCTCTTTCTTTTCTTTCTTTTTTGCCATATTATATGGAATTTATTAGTAGTTCAATCTACAAAGTAAACAAATTTTTGGACTTGATAGTTCTGAATGAGGACAAAACTTTTTGTGTTACTTGATATTTCATAGATTTTGAAACAGAAAGCCTCCTTTTCTGAATCAATTCGGAAAAGGAGGCTGGTCGGGTTTATAAAGAGAGAGAGAATAAAATTAGAATACCTTCGTTATGGTCATAATTACATATTGCATTTTCACTATTTCCTGTGTAGAGAGGCACATAAAAAGGGAAGTATATCTCTTGACACGCTTCCCTTATCTTTAAGAGAGAATTTATTAATTCTGTAATGAACTAATTGATGAATACTTGTTTATAACTAATTTTTTACGCAACGTACCGAAAGACCGCGTTTTTCTTGTATTCCTCCTTTATCAGAAGAATAACCTAATCCATAACTCATATTACTGAAATATACAGTTCCTGCTCCATAAGTAGCTTGGTCTGTACTCCAAAAATCTGTTCTACTCTTTGACTTAGGTGTTTCAAAACCTCCACTATGATAGCATTGTCCAGCAGGTATAACATTAAAGCCATAGGTATCACGCGGGCCATTAGCAAGGTCAGGATTTTCATCTATCATGCCAGATTCTCCCCAACCGTCAGTATCAAGTTTTCCTGTTAATGCTGACCAGACGTTTTTACAATCTTTATCAGAGTACTTATTTCCATCCTCATCTGTCCATACGTTACCTTCAACTGGTGCTAATTCACTAACAACAAAACTTTCTAGCTTTTTCCATTCTGCTTTACTTGGCAGGTGCCATCCGCTAGGACAGATTCCTTGGATACCACTTGGTATGGCTTCTGCATCTCCACCTGTTGCATTCTTTTGGTTCATAGCGGCATACCAATTATACAAGACTCCGTATGTTTTATATTCTTTCGTGGCTTTAGCTGCATTTACATCTTCGCCATCATAGTTGAAAACAAAATAGAGTGGATCTCCATCACTAGTAGCGGCAGCTTCCGGTTTGCTAACTGATGGTAAATAGGCCAAGTTCTCTGCCATCCATATTTGTTCACCAATCGTAACAATTTTGTATTCATGATTGTCTCGTGGGTCAATCATTTTTCCTTCTTCCGGTTCAGGAGTTGGTTTTGTTTTTTGTAATGTGACATTAACTTCACTTGTTGCCGTAGTGCCTTGATCACCTTTGACGGTTAATTCAATTTTTAATGCTCCTTCGGCTTGGTTAGCTTCAAATGTATAATCATAGCTAAAAGGCACAGCAGTAACTTCTGATATAGCTTTGTCTCCTACTTTTAATGTGACGTTTGAGATTTCACCAAAGTCAATCGTTGCTTCTCCTTTGATTGTCATTTTTTCTGCAATGTTTACCGTAGCTCCTTCAGCAGGTGCAGATATGGAGCATGTTACATGTTGCTCGGGAGTAGGGTCGTTGTTGTCGTCACCACAAGCAATTAGTCCTAAGACTGCGAATAAAAAGAATCCAAATTTTTTCATAAATGTATTTATATTTAGTGAGTAATAATATAATCGTTAGTCTTTGATACAACGGACAGGAAGACCTACTCCCGGATTGAATTCTGCATTGGTTACAAATGTGTGGAGGTCTGACCATAAACGTACGGTGATACCGAATTCAGGTCCCATTTGTACTCCGGCTGTCGAACTCCACCAGCCGGCACTGTAGCAGGTATGCATCCAATCTTCGTCACCTGCACATGCACGGAATCCGATGGGTAAACCGTTGAACAAGGTTGCATTATTCTTTTCCATTTCTACGCCAACCCAAGTTGGTTGAGGTTCTATTTCTGTATATTCTGGCAGCATCCACATTGTTGTTGAAGCTAAAGCTTTTGCTATGGCTGTTTCGTCTACTTGACCATCACTCATGATAGCGGCCATGCCGGAGTCTAAAACATATTTAGATAATGTCTGCCATTCTTTTTGCGACGGAATATGCCATCCGTCAGGACAAACACCTTTTATATTTCGTGTTTCATCTTCTCCTAATGCTGTTTCACCTTGAAGTGCTGCAGGTAAGTTATAGTAGGCTCCATAAGCTTTTAAATAAGCTTTTCCCAAGTCTGTTTTGATATCACTGTCGAACATGACATAATATTTGGGCGCTGTTGAAGATATATCAAAATTCTGTTCCGGTAAATAGCGTAAATTTTCTGCCATCCATAACTGGTCTGCAAGTTGTACCGTCTTGTATACATTTCCATCACGTGTATCTGTGAGGTCTTCTCCATATTGAGGTGGTGCAGGTCTGTCACCGAGTTCTGTTGTGACAGTAATAGTTGCCAAAGCACTGCCTTCATGATCTCCTTTGACTGCTAATTCAATTTTCAACTCTCCTGGTTCAGCTTCCTTGGGGAAAGTGTATTCATAGTAGAATGGAACCGAACTTATGTCGGTAATAACTTCTCCTCCTACTTTAAGTTCAGCGGAGATAATTTTACCATAGTTAGTCGTTCCTTCTCCTCTGATAATCAGTTTGTCTGATATTATAACGGTTTCTCCGTTAGTCGGCATAAATATCTCACAGCTTACCTGTTGGTCCGGAAGTATTTCTCCTCCTCCGCCTGCGGTGCTGTTGTCATCTTTACAGCTTGCACCAAGTAATCCTAATGCCACGATAAAGCTAGTTAATAGTATCTTTTTCATATGTTATTGGATTATGTCTTCTTTAAATAGAATACAATTAATAAAAATGGACAGATTGTCTATAACTTTCTGTAGTTTTGCATCTTCATATACCCGGAAAACAAAACCGAAAGGATCACTTTCTTTTATTCCGGAAAAAGCGAAAACGAATGTTCCGTCTGTTAACATTACGGGGCCTAATGAGATTGTTACAGAAGGATCTTTTACATAATATAGGTCAGAGCTAAGAATTTCGAATGAGAGATATAAATTGTCCTCGAAGACTCCTAGGTTTTGACCGGCCCCAAAAGCCAGGCAATTGTCTATGGCTTTTGCTTTCAGTTTGTAAGGCAATCCGGTTAGAATGTTTGAAAGCAGGTATGTTCCGTCTTCCTGTTTCTCAATGGTGACATCTTTCAAACCGTAATTCATTTGCCCGTCTGAAAACATGCCTTGCCATGTTCCGGTAAGTTCGTCAACATCATATTGTATTACCTGATAAGAAGCCGATCTGTCTTTTGCTGCCACATTGACAATAGCTCCTCTCATTTTTCCGGAGGTATTTTCTTTTACCTTGAAATTTATTCCCTTCGCATTCTGTTCAAATGACAACCATTCTTGAGCTTCTGCGGGTATGTCTATTGTATAATCGAAAGAACTTTGTAGTTTTATTGGCAGAGTAGTTGCTTTATTGTCGGTACGGAGCATCCATTCGTCTTTGCCGAAGATGAAAACAGCTCCGGATTGATTGATGTTGAATGCTTCTGTCTTTACTCCGTTACTGATTGTCAATAAAGCATTTCTACCGGAGTACCCGGTATTTTCTTTTACTTCGAATACCACTTCATTAGGATTTACTTCTTTCAGCACACACCAATCGACGTCAACATCTGCTGTTATATTTCCTGTTGACTGAAGTTGTATGTATCCTTTTCCGCCGGTAGCTTGGAAATTAGTATTTACAGCTTTGATTTCTAACTTGGATTCGCTACTTTCCGTATCATTGCATCCCGCTATTGCTACGATGCAAAGTACAAATAAGAATATATTAAAAAGCTTTCTCATAATCGTATTAATTACTTTCGTTTTCTTTTACCATTAAGATTGAGTTATACCAGCTCCAGTAACCCATTAGTCCGGAGGTTGAATATTCATCAGATGAATAAGCCCAGATTATCAATGATGTAATTTCCTGGCTTGCTTTATCCGCAAAGTAAAAAGTGAAAGGGTTGCTGTTTGTCGTCACATTTATCAATCCGTTGCGTAGGCGTGATGGCAGACTTAATTCTGTGTGGGCATAGCCTTCCACACCTGCCGCGCACGCAAAGTAATAAGACGATGAAGAAGTCGAACTTATACTTTGTGAATCTAAAACTAGTTTTCCGCTGGCTTTGTCATACTGGAGGGTGAAGTTGAATCCGCCAATACTTTTCAGTGTATAACTTTCTCCTCTGACTTTAGGAGAGATGGTTACAGATTGCGAAGTTGGCCCTTCGTCATAATCGTCAATCGTTGCAGTGTAGGTACCGATATAGTCTTCATATTGTAGATAGTTTTCGGGATAATATTCTTTAAGTACGATGTCAGTTGCTCCTGCGTCGGTACAAACAAATAGTCTGGACTTTCTATCCCATTTGAAGTTTTGGACTTCAAGTCCGTTGACATTGTACGGGGATTGTAACTTTAATCCTTTTTCTGTGTAGATATAGGGTAAACTTCTTGCACTACTATAATCGGCGCTGTAAGCGGAGAATGTAGCCATTGTGCCATTGTTGCGTATAAAGTAATTCAGTACTTGTCCGTCTTTCTCCATGCGGTATGTATTTAGAAAAGCATCTTTCTCAATGTTAATGATATCTTCAATCTGAATACGCCATGGTATATCTTTGGGCATAGGCGTCATCTCCATTATGTTTTTGTATTTTTTTCCTTGCAGAATTACTTTGTCGGGAGTTGCGCTCATTATAATAAACTCGTAATCCCCTCCTAGGTTCATGTTCAGGCCTAAAGGACCTGAAAACATATGGATCAGTGGGTTGTATGAGTCGAAAGTGAGCATTGTGCTTTGTTCCGATTTTACTTGATACAGAGAGGTTATTATAGTTCCCGGTTTATAGCTTTCTGCGCCTGTTTCCGAAGCCATTTCTACCTGCTTCCCGTCAAATTTCATTAGTAAAGTGACTGCACCTGCAGAATAGTTGCTTCCTATGTAATATTCCAGTTTCCAGCCGTTCGGCACATCTTTAAGAATCTCCTGGCATTTGATTACATCGGCTGTGGCTCTATTGGCAGATGATTCGTCGAATATTTCTTCTTCGGAGAAAAGACAAGATTGCAAAACAATGCAGGCCAATGCCAGAAGTGTGTATATGGATAGATATTTCTTCATAATTTTCATATTTTATTCAATAATACTTAAGTCTACATAGCCGTTTGCTATGTCATCCTGGCGTCGTAGAACAATCTCGCGTAATTCGTCCAGATTGATTCCCCAGGTTTGTTCCATATAACTATAGACTATTTCGAATTTCTGCTTTATGAGTGTACGGCCGTTTTCACCGGCATTTTGCAGCATGTTATTCCAGTAGTCTTTGGTATTTGTGACATACACTGCGATGTTCTCCACAAAATCTTCACGTGATTCACTCATTGCATAAGGAGTGACAAATCCTTGTTGCCATGCATTGCGGTCGGCTCCCACCATATACCAGTCGCTACCGATGTAGGCATTTTCCGTAATACGGTCAAAGGCCGGATCGTAGTTTTTAGTTTGATGCAGAATATGTGCGAACTCATGGTGCATTGTCTGGAAATAGTAGTCGTTTAACAGGTTAATATCTATTTGGTCGGGATTGATGTCATTTACATTGTATAATGTAATTTTCATGCCGCCTTCAGCTGTTCCTAATACCATAGTTCCATTGTCTTCATAGGCGGGGGAACCGATAAAGTGGATTGTCTTAGGAATATATTGGCGTAAGAAGTTCGGATTGCCTGTTGCTTCATCGTATGCTTCCAGCCACACATGTTTGATAATTTTAGCCAGTACCACAGACTTTTTGTATTCGGCAGGTGCTAATATGTGTGTCATGTCGCTCTCGTTATCTTCCATGCGATATTTTAATGCAATGTTGTATGGATGGGTATAATTGCCTAATATCCACTTGTCGAATGGGTTACGATCTACTTCTTCTGTGGAGAAAATGCTGTTTGCTTTGTCTACGTCTTCGTCATTGTTGCAAGCACCCAGTCCACAGGTCAATGTCATGATTAAACTGTATATGATGTATTTCTTCATATTTTTTTCCTCCTAAAGTTATTTAGTCATTTCTTGGATTTGGTTGCATACCTGCTGTAATGACACTGGCCGGTAGCTGAATTGCACGTCTGGGGTCATTCGTGTCCATCTTGTCGGTGATATTCACCAAGGTATAACCTTCATAATAGCGGCGGTAGATTATAATACCATAGCGTTTTATATCTTGCCATCTAAGCCCCTCTTCTAAGGTTAGCAGACGTCTTGCATGTAGAATACAATGTATTAGATTCTCCTGCATTCCTTTTTCTACTACAAAATCCGGATGCAATTCCTTTTTTACTGTCGGAGCTTCCGGTGTGTAATATTTTAGTCGGGCATAAAAATCATTGATTGTCTCCTTGGTCAAAGTTTGGGTGTTTTTTGTAAAGGCTTTCTGCCAGGCATCTATATCGGCGGCAGCTTCGTCATAACGTTTTAGTAACGTGTAGGCTTCAGCCCGGCAAAGCAATGCTTCGTCGGTGGTAAAAGCAGGATACAGCATGTAGCCGATCCAACTGTTGCCCGACGTGAATTGCTGATAGATAACTAAGCGGCGGAATCCGTTCTTTATAGAGCCACCGGGTGAAAATGGGATCTGATGATAACTTGACTGATCTCCCCATGGACCTTCGGATTTACAACTTTCCGAAGCAGTAATATTGTTCATGCAATATCTTTCGCAGTTGGCATAACCCGGATCGGAAACCAATGGCCAATATGAAGCTGCTGATATTACCATTAGATTGGCACGGTTATCTGCATCAACATAAGCGTTCGGCTGTATATTCTTGTTGGGAGATAAAGCTCCTAATGCAGCCCAGTCACGTAAATATTGGGACGCATTATTACCGAGTACTATATTGGCATAATTGATAACTTTCTGACAGTTGGAAAAATCCGGTTGTGTATAATATAGATAAAAGCGGGCTGCAAATGCATAAGCAGCCTTCTTATTAAAATGATATTTTACCCGTAAGTAAATATTGTCATCAATTAAAGGTAGCCCTTCTTCTAAATCGGCTGCAATATTTTTGTATACTTCAGCAACTGTTCCGCGTGAGTATTGTGGATTTACAGATGTTTCCGGTTCTTTTATGTAAGGTATACCCAAGTCTTTGTCCCCATTTGTACCATACGCTTTGCAGAATGTGGTAGCTAATACAAAATGATTGTATGCACGGCATATCAAAGCTTCGCCTTTTTGGGCTGATAATGATTGAGGATTTCCCATCTGCTCAATAGCCGCCAAGGCTTGGTTGGCTGATGCAATGGAGTTATAACAGTCATTCCATAAAGCATGAGGAGAGTCCTGATTTTCTTCAGTCGTTTGTTGCCAACGGTACAAATGTTCGTTTAATCGGAAAAGGTAGCTGTATGCTCTGCTATTTTCATCGATATTGTCACTGTAAAATTCTCCTATGTGGCAGTTGGTAGTCATAGGATATGCAGATACCAGAACTTTAGTAATACTTTCTTCAGTAGTCAATTCGGTTCGGTTATCCGGCATTTCATCTAAAAAGTCACTACAGGAAGTTGTTCCCAAGCATAGAGCTGAAATGAGTGTTGTATATAAGACGTTTCTGTATTTCATCATTTTTATAATTATCTGAGTGGTTAAAATCCTAATCTAAGAGTCAATGTAAACTGACGAGGTACAGGGGAAGCTACTCCACCGGTATTGAAGAATTCCGGGTCCTGTCCGTTGAGTTTTTTATCTGCATAAATCAGGAATAAATTGGTAGCCTGAAGTTTCAAAGATAAATTAGATATCTTTGCTGGTGCAATCCATGATTGGGGGAAGTCATAGGACAAGGATATTTCCTTCATACGGATAAAGTCTCCCTTGGCAATTCGTTCTGTAGAATAATTGTAGGCATTATATGCATACATTAAATCTTTATTATCTTCATATTGGCGTTTCGAGATAATAGCGGGGATATTCGTGCGTTTTTCATCACCTGGCACTGTCCAGCGATTCTTGAATTCGCGTGGCATAGAAGATAAGTCACTGTATTGATAGCTGAAACATGGATTCAAACGTACTACATTACCAAATGAATAGGTGATGAATACATTCAGTTTGAATGCTTTATAAGTGAAAATATTACCAAGACTTCCTGTTATGGTAGGATCAGTAGGACCTTCATATTTTAGGTAGTCTATGTTGTCACGTGTCTGAAAATCAATATCGGTACTGGTTATTTTTCCATTGATATTATACATCGGGATACCATTTGAATTTAGGCCGACAAATGGAATGGAAAACAAACCACGTACCGGGTAACCCTGACGGGCAAAACCGTAACCTGAAACTAAATCCATTACGCTGGAACGGGCATTCAGTTCTGTAACTTCATTTTTTGCTTTGGAAAAGATGAAGTCTGTATGCCATGAAAAGTCTTTCGACTGGATATTCTTACTTGAGATGGTGAACTCGATACCATGTGATTTCATGGAAGCTATATTGGCATATTTGTAGATAGAACCGCCTACTCCTTGTGTCGGGGTAATACCAATCAGGTCATAGTTGTTGCGTTTATACCAGTCGATCGAAAAATTGATCCGGTTGTCTAAGAATCCCATGTCGGCACCGAGGTTCAACTCATGCTTTTTTTCGTAGGTTAATTCACTGTTTTCAGGATCAGATACATAAAGTCCTGTTTCCTGTCCGCTGGTGAAAGGACGAAATGGTGAATAACTAGTGATTATGGCATGTGAGTTGGTCACATATTCCGGTCCTCTATCGGCTGTTAAAGAGTAGGATGCTTTGAATGTTAAGTGTGACAGTACAGAGCTGAATGTCTTGAAGAAATTTTCTTCATGTACATTCCATGCTCCTGACATATTCCATGTAGGAAGCCAGCGGGAAGAACGGCTTTTTCCCATGCGATTGGTGCCTTCATAGCGGAATGTTCCGTTTACTGTATAACGTCCATCATAAGAATAAGTTGCGTTGGCAAAGCCTGCTACACTTCTTGTTGTTGTATGGTTTAATCCATAATAGCTTTCACCGGATTCAATGCCCTTCTTGAAGAATTCATATACATACGATGGTATTTCACCCATTGTATATTGCATTCCCCATCCTTGAAAATAATTTTGCATACGTTTCAAATCATTTACTTCCATACCGGCGAAAAGATTGGTTATATGCTTTTCTGCAAATAAATGATTCCAGGATGCTGTGGCACGGAAGTCTACCCCCAACATACGATAGTCCTTACGCTGGTAAATACCTCCTTCCGGTAGTATACTGATAGGCAAAGCATACGGATTATCCGGATTGGTATACAATAAGTTGTTTTCGTCACGAATGGTAGCGTCGTCCATTCCTGTGCGATAAGCGGTTGCCTGATTCGAGTGATCTTTGATATTGTGTTCTTGTGAAGAAGCCTGATATCTGACTGCTCCTAATGCACTTAGTTCTAACTCCGGAAGTGCTTTCCATTTTATTTCTCCTTGAAACTTAACATCAGCTACATTCAAATCCATATAATTGTTATCCAATTCATGGAGGATATTGAACGGTGCATAGTTGGCTGTATAGTCAACTGTTGGATCTAATGCACGTGATGTATTTAGTGCATACGAATAGGGATTGATGTCAAACTGACGGGTAACTTCTCCACTTGCTGCATTAACCTCTGAACTTAGTGTCCCGGGGGCTTTCTGTTTACGGTAGGAAGCACTGGAGATCAGGTTTATAGATAAATTCTTATATATATTATATGTTGTATTTAAATTAGCAGTATAACGTTTTACTTCGCTTTGTTTATACCATCCCGGATCTGACATCGCACTTAATGAAGCATAGAATGAAGACTTTTCAGTTCCGGAAGTGATGCTGACCGAATGGTTTTGTGTAACGTTGTTGGAAAATAAGGTATTGAACCAGTCGGTATTTCTCATTTCCGCTTCGCGCAGGTAAGCATTACGTGCTTCCGGCGTGTTGGCAAGTCCGAATTGTCCTGTAACCGGGTTATATTGATTGATTAATTGATACATACGTCCATATACACCACTATCTTTGGCACGGTAAGTATCGCTGTTATTAAGCCATCCTTTCTGCTCCATCTCTTTGTAGATTCCCATTTGTTCCTGCGAATTCATAATGTTGAATTCTTTATAACTGGGAATCATACGGGTTGTAAATTCACCGGTATAGCTCATTTTGCTAACGCCGGCTTTTCCCTTCTTGGTTGTTACTACAATAACCCCTGCCATGGCTCGTGCGCCATAGATAGAGGTTGCTGATCCGTCTTTCAATATTTGAAAGCTCTCGATATCATCTGAATTCAACCCGGCAATGGCTGAACTGATTAGCGTCTCTGCATCTCCTGAAGATAAGTCATCCGGACCTACGTCAATAGCATCCTCCATGATGACTCCATCTACTACCCATAATGGCTTTGAACTACCGAAAATAGATGTGGCACCGCGTACCCGAATTTTCGGGGCAGTACCAAACGTGCCGGAAACATTTTGTACAGATACGCCTGCGGCGCGTCCTTCAAGTCCACGGCTGATATCAGGCAAACCATCTAGTTTCACTTCATCTGCGGACAATTGTTTGGTTGCTCCTGTAAACAGGCGTTTATCCATTTTTTGCATACCTGTTACTACTACTTCTGATAAAGTTTGTACATCAGGCATTAATGTAACATTCATAGTTGGGGTAGGAGTCAGATCTTGTGGCTTCATTCCTATATAAGAAAATTGTAACAGGGATTTATTGGATACATTTTCTATCGAAAACTTTCCGTCTATGTCTGTTAATACACCGGACTTGCTTCCCTTGATGACAACAGTTGCACCGATGAGAGGCTGTCCGTCATCACCGGAAATTACCACTCCTTTTACATTGAATACTTTCGCTTGTTTGGAAGGACCTTTGGAAGTAATTGTGATAAATTGATCTTCAATATGGTATTCTAGTGGCTTATTGGCTAAGATAATATCGAGAGTCTGCTCTATACTCTTATCTTTGACAGAGCCGGAAACGGTGAATTTCTTGACATCGTCATACGTAAATAGGATTTTGTAGCCGGAGAGTTTTTCCAGACGTTTAAGTACGGACGGCAATCGTTCGTTGCTAATCTCAATCGTGATTTTCTTTTGTGATTGCGTTTGAGCATTAACTTGGTAAGGCTGGAAGCACAATACGCATAGAAAACACACAATAAATAAGTTCCAATTATTTCTCATACGTTTGTTTTTAATAACACTATTTGGATATGTTTATATAACTAATGCGTATGAGAAAAGAAAATGGATACCCCTTTTGCGATTTATTTTTTAATAAAAGTGATATTTTGTTGTTTATTGCATAGATTTGTTATACTTATGCAATAAAAACCTAGTCTATGGTAAGCGTATTGCCTTGCAAGGTGACAGTGACTTTTTTCATTCTATTAAGCAATGAGATTGTATGCTCTAAATCTTTAGTGCGATCGGATATGAAGTGCATTTTATACGTCATTGCTTCTTTGTTTCTGAATTCTATGTTTACATTGTACCAGCGTCCTAAGTTTTGCATAATATCTTTCAATGTAATATTGTCAAAATAGAAATAGCCGTCCTTCCAATAGACGTAAGAGTCTAAGTCTACTTCTGTTAGAACGAAATTTCCATCAGATTGCAGGTGGGCGTCTTCTCCCGGATATAGTCGGGTATATGATCCTCCTTTTGTGTTACTTACTTCTACTTTCCCGTTAATAAGTACTACATGAGTATCTTCGGGAGTATAGCTACGTATATTGAATTCCGTGCCGAGAACGCGGGTTTGGACTGACTTGGTTTTTACAATAAAGGGATGCTTGGCGTCTTTGGCCACCTTGAAATAAGCTTCGCCTTCTAAAGTAACGATACGCTCGTTGCCAATAAAGGCTGTAGGGTAAACAAAATTACTATTAGCATTCAGCCAGACTTCTGTGCCGTCACATAATACCACTTTGAAACTTTCACCTCGTGGTACGGTAAGTACATGTGTCTGTGTAGTTGTTGAGATGACTTGCCTATAATCCAGCTCTTTCTTTTCAGACTTTGCAATGGCGGTTTTAGGCAGGACTTGATTGTTTGACTGCGGTTCGTCTAACACAACTTTTTCTCCGTCATCTTTTTGCAAAACAATATGTTGGGGAGTAGTATCAGCAGTGAATACAGTGATTGGTTCGAGTGCAGGGGTTGTCAGGCTATTAATTAAATAGTAACTCCCGAATAGAACGGTAATCATGGCGGCTATTCCGATAGTTATCTTCCAGAGATTGGAACGCATTCGTGTTGAATGTTGTTTTTTCTTAAATCGCTCCAATTCCATTTCTACATTAGGAAGCTCTATTCCTCCTTTTTGTTGTAGGAAAAGACTACTATCCATGATGTCGCGACAAGCTTGCAGGACTTCTTTATCTTTAAGCATCTCCTGCAGCTGTTCGTCGTTTATCTCTGAAGAACTCTCCATGATGTCGAGCGCCTTCTCTACAGATTCATCTGTATTATTTATATTGTCAATATCTTTATTCATCACTGTTTGACTGTATCATACTTATTTATATTACGTTTAATCATAAAATAAAGATACCTGATTTATGATTTTTTTGCACATTCTTCACGTATCACCTGTAATGCTTTCACAATATGCTTCCTGACTGCACTGACACTGATATTTAATTCTTCTGCCACTTCCTGATATTTCTTGCGTTGAATATAACATTCTTCTAAAATATGCCTGGTATGTGGAGTCAGTTTTTCCATTGCCTTGCTGATATGCATCATTCTTTCATCCTGCTCCAGATATTCCGTTTCAACATAACTTTTGGTCAGTTCGGAATAGATTTGTACATACTGTTCATGTATATTCTGATGTCGCAGGAAGTCAATGCTTTTGTTGCGAACGTAAATGTATAGATAAGATTTAGCCGTGGCTTTATCTATTTTTGCATAATTGGCCCAAATAAATTCGAAGGCGTCGCTTACGATATCCTTGCTAGCCTCCATATTATTAATCAGGTGAAATGCATAATAATAAAGTTGAGGATAGTACTCTTTAAAAAGAAAATCAAAATCGGCCTTATCTTCCACGTGCTTTAAAAGTGTTGAATAGTAAATAAATCGCGTTGCAAATAAACAAATAATAATTGAGAAAAGCAAAATGGCTTTTATTTTATATTTATCGTATCTTTGTGGCATCATATTTTTTCAATTAATATTCATGTAGGACCTGAAAAGTAATAATGGAGAGTATTTTAATTACAGGCGCGAGTGGTTTTATCGGCAGTTTCATCGTGGAGGAAGCGTTGAAGCGAAAGTTTGGTGTGTGGGCCGGGATTCGTTCTACGAGTAGCAAGCGGTATTTGAAAAACCGGAAAATCCACTTTCTGGAACTGGATTTTGCGCACCCTAATGAACTTCGTGCCCAACTCTCCGGGCATAAAGGCACTTACAACAAATTTGATTATATCATTCATTGTGCCGGTGTTACAAAGTGCCCCGACAAGCACTCTTTTGACTATGTAAATTATCTTCAGACCAAATATTTTATCGATACGTTGAAGGAGCTGAATATGGTTCCGAAACAGTTTATCTATATCAGTACATTGAGTGTGTTCGGACCTGTACGTGAGAAGGACTATACTCCGATAAAAGCGGACGACCCTGCGGTACCCAATACTGCTTATGGATTGAGCAAACTGAAAGCGGAGTTGTATATTCAGAGTATGCCCGGTTTCCCTTATGTCATTTATCGTCCTACAGGAGTCTATGGACCTCGTGAAGCTGATTACTATCTGATGGCAAAGTCTATCCGGAAACACGTTGATTTCTCGGTAGGTTTCCGTCGTCAGGACTTGACCTTTGTGTATGTAAAAGACATTGTGCAGGCTATTTTCCTGGGAATAGAGAAAAAAGTAGTTCGTAAGGCGTATTTTTTGACAGACGGGAAAGTTTATAAAAGCCGTGCCTTTTCGGATCTGATACAAAAAGAATTGGGTAATCCGTTTGTTCTTCACTTGAAATGTCCATTAATTGTGCTAAAAGTTATATCTTTGTTCGCTGAATTCATTGCTACACGTTCCGGGAGGAGCAGTACCCTGAATTCGGATAAATATAAGATAATGAAACAACGCAACTGGCAATGCGATATAACCCCGGTAATGGATGAACTGGGGTATGTGCCCGAATATGATTTGGAAAAGGGAGTTCGGGAAACCATTGCCTGGTATAAAAATGAAGGATGGCTTTAGACTTATTTAAGCGCGTAGAAACCCGGAAAGGGTTGTTTGCTGTGGAAAAGATTACATTGATTTATAATCTGTTGACTTCCATATTGATTCTGTTCCTGTTTCAGCGGATGGATCATCCATGGCACATGTTGCTGGATAGGGCTATGATCGCGGCTATGACTTTTTTATTGATGTATCTTTATCGTCTTGCTCCCTGTAAATTTTCGGCGTTTGTGCGTATTGTCATTCAGATGAGTCTGCTGTCTTACTGGTATCCGGATACTTTCGAGTTCAATCGTTTCTTTCCGAATTTGGATCATGTATTTGCAACTGCCGAACAGTTTATTTTCAATGGTCAGCCTGCTATTTGGTTCTGCCATACGTTTCCACATCTTATAGTCAGCGAGGCATTCAATATGGGATATTTCTTTTATTATCCGATGATGCTGATTGTGGCTCTATTCTATTTCATTTATAAATTTGAGTGGTTCGAAAAGATGTCTTTTGTGCTTGTCACTTCTTTCTTTATTTACTATCTGATTTATATATTCGTTCCTGTTGCAGGCCCTCAATTCTATTTTCCTGCCATTGGTATTGATAATGTATCTAAAGGTATTTTTCCTGCTATCGGTGATTATTTCAATCATAATCAGGAGTTACTTCCCGGACCGGGCTATCAGCACGGATTTTTTTATAGTTTGGTGGAAGGCTCGCAGCAAGTGGGTGAACGTCCTACGGCGGCATTCCCCAGTTCGCATGTAGGCATTTCTACTATTCTGATGATTATGGCTTGGCGTGGCAGCAAGAAGTTGTTTGCCTGTCTTATACCTTTCTATATGTTGCTCTGTGGGGCTACCGTATATATTCAGGCGCATTATGTGATTGATGCCATTGTTGGTTTCTTCTCTGCATTCCTATTGTATGTAGTCGTAACCTGGATGTTCAAAAAGTGGTTTGCGCAGCCGATGTTTAAATAGAAACCAAAGACCTTGACGTTTTAATTAGATCATGTTATTCTTCAGGAACAAGTACAAGTTCCTGAAGAATAGATATAATAGGTGCTGATTTAAATTTCCGGATTTTCTTTGCGTTGGGAAGTGATTTCATCAAATATCCGGAAAAGCTCTTCTTTTGTTTCTGCCCGTAACATCGCAATACGTGTGTTGCGGAAGTTAGGGATTCCCTTGAATAGAGGGCTTGCGGCCAGATGACGGCGTACATGCAAAATACCTCTACGCTCATCGAGCAGATTAACGCTGTCTACCACTTCCTGACGAAGTACTTCCATACACCATTCAAAACTAAGTGGAGGTAATTCTTCACCTGTCTCTAAATAGTGTTTTACTTCCTTGAATATCCATGGACGACCGAAGCTGGCGCGACCGATCATCACAGCATCTACTCCATAACGGTCAAAACACTCCTTACAGCGTTGAGGACTGGTCACGTCTCCATTGCCGATAATGGGAATATGCATTCTCGGATTATTCTTCACTTCGCCTATCAGTGTCCAATCCGCCTCTCCGGTATACATTTGTGCGCGGGTACGGCCATGTATAGTCAATGCGGCTATGCCACAATCTTGCAATTGTTCCGCTAATTCTACAATTACTTTATTGTTTGCATCCCATCCCAAACGAGTCTTCACTGTTACGGGTATTTTCACCGCATCTACGACAGCACGGGTGATCTCCAGCATCTTGGGGATATTTTGTAGCATACCTGCTCCTGCACCTTTTCCGGCGACTCTTTTCACCGGACATCCGAAGTTTATATCCAGAATGTCAGGTTGTGCCTGCTCTACAATCTTGGCAGCTTCCACCATTGTCTCTGTATCTTTCCCGTATATCTGGATGGCGACAGGACGTTCTGCGTCACTGATACTTAGTTTCTGTGCAGTCTTGCTGACAGCACGTATCAGTGCATCACTCGATACAAACTCGGTGTACACCATGTCTGCTCCGAATTTCTTGCACATCAGACGGAAAGCCGGATCGGTTACATCCTCCATCGGGGCAAGTAAGATGGGGTGTTTTCCTAAATCTATATGGGCTATTTTCATATATGAATCTGCTTATTTACTGTTTATGATTGAAGTAACTTCTTGTTTTCGCTGCAAAAATACGGAAAAAAGCCTACCTTTGTACGCATTCATTTGCTTAACTGATACAAATAAGTAATATATTCTATGAGTCTTAGTTTGAAAGATTTTGAAGTAATGGCTCCTGTGGGTTCGCGCGAATCTCTTGCTGCGGCCATTCAGGCAGGTGCCGATTCTATCTATTTCGGTATAGAAAACCTGAATATGCGTGCCCGTTCGGCTAATACATTCACGATTGATGATTTGCGGGAAATAGCCCGTACGTGTGATGAACACGGGATGAAGAGTTATCTGACGGTCAACACGATTATCTATGATAAAGATATCCCTCTGATGCATACCATTGTCGATGCGGCCAAGGAAGCAGGAATTTCTGCGGTAATTGCAGCTGATGTGGCAGTGATGAATTATGCCCGTCAGATAGGGCAGGAGGTGCATCTTTCCACCCAGTTGAATATCTCCAATGCGGAGGCTTTGAAATTCTACGCGCAATTTGCAGATGTGGTAGTATTGGCCCGTGAGTTGAATCTGGAACAGGTGGCCGAGATTTATCGTCAGATACAGGAAGAACATATTTGTGGTCCGAGCGGCGAACAACTTCGTATCGAAATGTTCTGCCACGGCGCGCTTTGTATGGCAGTATCGGGTAAATGCTATCTCTCTTTACATGAGATGAATCATTCGGCCAATCGCGGTGCTTGTATGCAGGTATGTCGTCGTTCTTACACGGTTCGTGATAAGGAAACGGATGTGGAACTGGATATTGATAACGAATATATCATGTCTCCCAAAGACTTGAAGACCATCCATTTTATGAATAAAATGTTGGATGCCGGTGTACGTGTATTCAAGATTGAAGGCCGTGCCCGTGGACCTGAATATGTACGTACGGTGGTTGAATGTTACAAAGAAGCTATCAAGGCTTATTTGGATGGAACATTCACCGATGAAAAGATTGCGGCTTGGGATGAACGCCTGAAAACCGTATTCAACCGTGGCTTCTGGGATGGATATTACTTGGGACAGCGTTTGGGCGAATGGACCAGGAATTATGGTTCGGCAGCTACGGAACGTAAGATTTATGTAGGTAAAGGTATCAAATACTTCTCCAATATCGGAGTTTCCGAATTCCTGGTAGAAGCTGCTGAAGTAAGTGTAGGCGATAAGCTTCTCATTACAGGGCCGACTACCGGTGCCCTATTTATGACTTTGGAAGAAGCCCGTGTTGACTTGGAATCTGTGCAAACAGTGAAAAAGGGACAGCATTTCTCCATGAAATCGGATAAGATACGTCCCAGTGACAAACTGTATAAACTGGTATCGACCGAAGAATTGAAGAAGTTCAAAGGACTCGATATTGAGCAAAAAAGAGGCTAACTGTTATTTCTCAACTTTTAATTCTCAATTCTCAATTTAAATGAACTATATCTATGAATTGGACATGAAGGTTCGCGATTACGAATGTGACCTTCAAGGTATTGTCAATAATGCCAATTATCAGCACTATCTGGAACATACCCGTCACGAGTTTCTGACGTCGGTGGGTGTCAGTTTTGCTGCACTTCATGAGCAGGGAGTCGATCCGGTAGTGGCACGTATTAGTATGGCATTCAAGACTCCATTGAAAAGCGGAGATGAGTTTGTATCGAAACTATATATGAAAAAGGAAGGTATCAAATATGTGTTTTATCAGGATATCTTCCGTAAGAATGATAATAAAGTAGTAGTGAAATCCACTGTTGAGACGGTATGTGTGGTAAACGGACGTTTAAGTGACAGCGAATTGTTCGATAATGTCTTTGCGCCCTACCTGAAATGAACAGCTCCGAAGAAGAACAAATTTATAGTATTGCTCTGACAATGGTGCCCGGTATCGGGCACATAGGAGCAAAACATTTGATAGATGGAATGGGTAATGCCGTTGATGTCTTCCGTCTGCGCAAAGAAATACCGGAACGTATTCCAGAAGTAAGTCAACGGGTGATAGAGGCATTGGATTGTCCGCAAGCTGTGCTCCGCGCTGAACAAGAATATGAATTTATCCGGAAGAATCGGATCTCCTGTCTGTCCTTTCATGATGAGGCTTATCCTTCCCGTTTGCGGGAATGTGAAGATGCTCCTGTCGTTCTTTTCTTTAAAGGAAATGCTGATCTAAATTCCCTTCATATCCTGAATATGGTAGGAACCCGTAATGCTACTGATTATGGGACACAAATCTGCGCCTCTTTTCTGCGGGATCTGAAGGCACTTTGTCCTGATGTGCTTGTAGTTAGCGGCCTTGCTTATGGAATCGATATTCATGCGCATCGTGAAGCTTTGGCTAATGAATTACCTACAGTAGGTGTTTTAGCTCATGGGCTGGATCGTATTTATCCTCATGTCCATCGGAAAACAGCTGTTGACATGCTTGAAAAAGGGGGATTACTGACCGAATTTCTGTCCGGAACGAATCCCGATCGCCATAATTTTATCAGTCGAAACCGTATTGTTGCCGGTATGTGTGATGCTACCATCGTCATTGAGTCGGCAGAAAAGGGAGGTTCATTGATTACGGCCGAACTTGCTGAAGGTTATCATCGCGATTGTTTCGCTTTCCCCGGTCGCATGAGTGATGAATATTCAAAAGGATGCAATCGGTTGATTAGGGATAATAAAGCATCCCTGTTATTATCTGCCGAAGATTTTGTGCAGGCTATGGGCTGGAATATACCGATGACTCTTTCGGAAAAGGTAAGTGTGCAACGTAGTCTTTTTATCGAATTGTCTGAAGAAGAGCAGAAGATAGTTGCTATTTTGGAGAAACTGGGAAATCTGCAAATCAATTCTCTTGTGGTAGAAGCAGATATTCCCGTAAATAAGATGACTGCCCTACTGTTTGAACTGGAAATGAAAGGGGTGATTCGTGTATTGGCAGGAGGAATGTACCAATTATTGAATTAACTCACATGAACTAATCTCACATATAGACATAAAAAAAGGAGCAACGCCTTGCTCCAACCTTTGTTAACCTTAAATCTAATACTATGAAAAAAATCACATGACAAATGTAAGCGTTCAACTGATTCTTTCCAAATAATTCTGTTGTATTTGTTTCTCTTTTAAATTCTTTCACTGATTTTCACTGTTATCGGACACGACGTACTTCTAGTGGATAAAATATGGCACATTTATGGTAAATAATGGAGAGAAATGCAAGCCTTCTTGAATATGTTTTCATAGTCATTCGAAGGGCTCGTGAAATGAGACTTAAAATAAGTGCTTTGTTGGTTTAAAAGGAACACCCCGTTGGTTTAAAACCAAGGCATCGTTCCTTTAAAACCAACGAGGTGTTCCTTTTAAAGGAAAATATATACTTGTATGTTGCTGTGTATTTGTGCTTTACAATTTACGATTTTAGGTTCTCACTAATACCATTATTTACTAGAGTAATAACAATAAAAAATGATGAAATCTTTATTTTAATGATTCAGTCAATATTGCATCTTATATTAATTATTGTAATAGTAAGTTTGAGTATAATAAAGCCTTTGACAAGTGGATTATGCCTGATGGTTATCTTGGTTTGTTTATACCTTGAATGAAGGTGATGAAGTATTTGGCAATCTTAAAGGAATGATATATGTACGAACATAAAACAATTTGATTTGTTATTTATAGTGAATGGATCTATATAGAGGTGGTTTTATTGCATTATGATATTAAACATCTCTTTATATCTATTTTTTAAGGTGATTGTTTGACTATATGTCAGTTTAAACCTTTATATTTGTATATGTGAAGTTAACCGAAGAAAAAATCACTTATTATTGGCTATGATGAAAAAGGAAATTAAATTCAGTCTTGTTTATCGGGACATGTGGCAATCTTCCGGTAAATATCAACCTCGGGTTGATCAGCTTGTCCGTATCGCTCCTTTGATTATTGAGATGGGCTGTTTTGCCAGAGTTGAAACGAATGGCGGTGCTTTTGAGCAAGTGAATCTGTTGTACGGCGAAAATCCTAATAAGGCTGTCCGTGCTTTTACCGCACCTTTTAAAGAAGCGGGTATTCAAACGCATATGCTCGATCGCGGATTGAATGCGTTGCGCATGTATCCGGTTCCGGCAGACGTACGTAAATTGATGTATAAAGTCAAGCATGCGCAAGGAGTGGACATCACACGCATTTTCTGTGGACTGAACGAAACAAGAAATATCATTCCTTCTATTAAATATGCTTTGGAAGCAGGTATGATTCCGCAGGCAACTCTTTGTATCACCTATTCTCCCGTACACACTGTTGAGTATTATGCCCGAATTGCCGATCAACTGATTGAGGCCGGTGCACCTGAAATATGCTTGAAGGATATGGCGGGTATCGGTCGTCCGGGTATGTTAGGAGAATTGGTCAGGACTATCAAGGAGAAACATCCGGATATATTGGTTCAATATCATGGTCATAGCGGACCAGGATTGTCTATGGCTTCTATTCTTGAAGTTTGTGAAAATGGTGCGGACATCATTGATGTAGCTATGGAACCGATGTCTTGGGGCAAAGTGCATCCGGACGTAATCTCTGTGCAGGCTATGTTGAAAGATTTAGGTTTCCAGGTTCCCGACATAAATATGAAAGCATATATGAAAGCTCGTGCCATGACGCAAGAATTCATTGATGATTTTCTGGGTTATTTTATGGATCCTACCAATAAATACATGTCTTCACTTCTACTGAAGTGTGGTTTGCCGGGTGGTATGATGGGTTCCATGATGGCAGACTTGAAAGGAGTACATTCCGGTATCAATATGATATTAAGGAGTAAGAATGAGCCGGAACTTAGTCTGGATGATTTGCTTGTGATGCTTTTTGATGAAGTGGAATATGTATGGCCTAAGCTGGGTTATCCTCCTTTGGTGACTCCTTTCAGCCAGTATGTGAAGAATGTTGCATTAATGAATCTTATGCAGCAGGTAAAAGGAGAAGATCGCTGGACAATGATAGATAACCACACTTGGGATATGATTCTGGGTAAAAGTGGACGTCTTCCGGGTAAGCTCGCTCCGGAGATTATAGAGTTGGCGAAATCTAAAGGATATGAATTTGTTGATACCGACCCGCAGTTGAATTATCCGGATGCTTTGGATGAATATCGAAAGGAAATGGATGAAAATGGCTGGGAATATGGAGAGGATGACGAGGAGCTTTTCGAACTGGCCATGCACGATCGCCAGTACCGTGATTATAAGTCCGGGGTTGCCAAAAAGCGTTTTGAGGAAGAGTTGCAACATGCTAAGGATGCGGCAATGGCAAAGAACGGATATTCGGAAGAGGAAATTAAGAAATTGAAGCGCGCCAAGGCAGACCCGGTCATTGCTCCTGATAACGGGCAGGTACTTTGGGAAGTTTCCGTAGAGGGACCATCCATTGCTCCATTCATCGGACGTAAATATCAGCATGACGAAGTTTTTTGTTATCTTTCTACCCCGTGGGGAGAATATGAAAAGATTCTGACCGGATTTACCGGAAGGGTTGTGGAGATATGTGCACAGCAAGGTGCCAATGTACATAAAGGAGATGTAATAGGTTATATTTTACGGAGTGATATTTTTGCGTAGACTCTTATAAGAGTTAGGGTATAGGTAACTCAATAAAGAATTTTAGGGACTGTCTAACAAGTCTTTTTTTAACGATTTCGAAGGTGTGTCAAAATGCACACCTTCTGTTTTTTACGCACAAAGCCCCGACTTTCACAAGCTGGGGCTTTGTTATTACCTAAAGATTTTNAAATGCACACCTTCTGTTTTTTACGCACAAAGCCCCGACTTTCACAAGCTGGGGCTTTGTTATTACCTAAAGATTTTGTATCTTTAGGCATAAGAATTTCACTATGACAAAGATACATTTTCGTCCTTACAATCCCAACCAAACCGTTCTTTTTCCTCAAAGAATTGATGAGGATATTGCAGAAAACGATCCGGTGCGCATGGTTGACGCCCTGGTTGAGGGCTTGAATCTTGAAAGTTTCAGAAAGCTGTATAAGGAATGCGGGCGCAGCCCTTACCACCCCAGGATGATGCTCAAGGTCATTCTGTATGCCTATATGAACAACATCTACTCCTGCCGGAAAATTGAAAAGCTCCTTCACCGTGACATCCATTATATCTGGCTGGCCGGATATGAGAAACCGGATTTCATTACCATCAACCGTTTCCGCAACCGGGTGAAGAAGGAAATCAACGAGGTGTTTACGCAAACCGTAGTTCTTCTCTCTTCCAAAGGCTTCATCAGCCTGAATGTGGAATACATTGACGGGACAAAGATCGAATCCAAAGCCAACAAGTACACTTTCGTCTGGCGAAAAACGGTTGAGCGGAACCGTGAACGCCTGATGAAGAAGATACATGTCCTGTTAGGGCAGATAGACGATGTCATTGCCCGGGAGAAGTCATCAGAGAACAATGAGGAGGTTGGGTTCACTCCGGCCATGCTGACTGAAATGGCAGGAGAATTGCGTCATGCACTGGAACAGGTTTCCGAGCCATCCGCGAAAGAGGAAAAGACTGAACTGAAAAAGAAACGCAAACAGTTGAAGGAACTGGAAGAACACAGGGACAAACTGCAGGAATACGACTGCCATCTGGAAACGCTGCAAGAGAGGAATTCCTATTCCAAGACGGACAAGGACGCTACTTTTATGAGAATGAAGGAGGATGCCATGCGCAACGGACAGACGAAGCCCGGTTACAACCTTCAAATCGGCACCGAAAATCAGTTCATCACCGATTTTGCACTCTTCCCGAACCCTACGGATACACTGACCCTGATTCCTTTCCTGCAATCTTTTTCAAACAGGTATGACCGGATGGCCCATACGGTGGTTGCTGATTCCGGCTATGGCTCCGAAGAGAATTACCGCTTCATGTCCGAAAACGGCATGGAAGCCTACGTAAAGTACAACTATTTCCACATGGAGCAGCGGCCGAGATTCAAACCGGACCCGTTCAAGGCCGAAAACTTCTACTACAATGAAGAACATGACTTCTGCATCTGCCCTATGGGGCAAAGGATGCGGAGGATAGGCACCAGGAATGTGAAAACCGCATCCGGATATGTCAACGAAAATGCACGGTACAGAGCTGTCAGGTGTGAAGGCTGTCCCCTGCGATGCCGCTGTTTTAAAGCAAAAGGAAACAGGACGATAGAACTGAATCATAGGCTTAGACAATACAAGCGGAGAGCCAAAGAACTGCTCTGCTCTGAGAAAGGACTGAAACACAGAGGGCAGAGATGCATAGAACCGGAAGCCGTGTTCGGACAAATTAAAAACAATATGAACTACAAACGTTTCCGACATTTTGGAAAGGACAAGGTCTTCATGGACTTTGCCTTCCTAGCCATTGCCTTCAATATAAAAAAGATGTGTGCAAAACTGACAAAAAAGGGTATGAACTGGCTGATTAGACTGTTTTATGAGCTTACAACTGCTGTTTTTAGATGCTGGGAACACATAAATCAAAGAAATCTTCAAAAGATCGCAGCTTAAAGAAAGTGAACAGATTTGTATAGTGATGAACAAAAAAAGAGGTGCATCGTGCATTACGACACACCTCC
>NZ_CP083673.1:4328757-4404963 GCF_025914115.1 Bacteroides sp. DH3716P
CCGTGCGCCCACCACACTCTCGACCTACCTCTTCACCTACCGCACGCTTTCCGAATTCATCAAGGCGAAATTCAAGGTTCCGGACCTTGTCTTCGGGCAGCTCAACGAGCAGTTCATCCGCGACTATCAGGATTTCATCCTTCTGGAAAAGGGATATGCCGTGGACACGCTTCGCGGCTACCTGGCCATCTTGAAAAAGATCTGCCGCATCGCCTACAAGGAGGGCCACTCGGAGAAATACCATTTCTGCCACTTCAAGCTGCCCAAGCAGAAGGAGACAACACCGAAAGCACTCAGCCGTGAGAATTTCGAGAAGCTGCGTGATCTGGAGATACCGGAAAAACGCAGGTCACATGTCATCACCCGGGACCTCTTCCTCTTCGCCTGTTACACCGGCACCGCCTATGCCGATGCGGTAAGCATCACCCGGAAGAACCTCTTCCGGGATGACGAGGGCAGCCTCTGGCTGAAATACCAGCGAAAGAAAACCGACTACCTCGGACGTGTCAAGCTGCTTCCGGAAGCCGTCGCGTTGATTGAGAAATACCGGGACGATACCCGCGAGACTCTTTTCCCGCCGCAGGACTACCACACGCTCAGGGCCAATATGAAATCCCTGCGCCTGATGGCAGGGCTGAGCCAGGACCTTGTCTACCACATGGGACGGCATTCTTTCGCCTCGCTGGTCACGCTCGAGGAGGGAGTGCCGATAGAGACCATCTGCAAAATGCTGGGACACTCCAACATAAAGACCACCCAGATATACGCGCGCGTAACCCCGAAGAAGCTGTTCGAGGACATGGACAGGTTCGTCGAGGCAACCCGCGATTTGAAACTTATCCTTTAATCCCTAAACAATCATTATCATGCGCAGTACATTCAAGCTCTTATTCTACATCAACCGTAACAAGGTGAAATCGGACGGCACGACCGCCGTCCTCTGCCGGATCAGCATCGACGGAAAGAAATCGGCAGTCACGACAGGCGTCTATTGCAAACCCGGGGACTGGGACAGCAAGAAGTGTGAAATCAAAACAGCTAGGGAGAACAACCGCCTTGCCGCCTTCCGCAGCCGGTTGGAAGAGGCGTACGGGAACCTGCTGAGGAACCAGGGAGTGGTCACGGCCGAACTGCTCAAGACCACCGTGTCAGGCGCCAATTCCGTACCGGAATACCTCCTGCAGGCCGGAGAGGTGGAACGCGAACGGCTCAGGGTCCGCTCCAAGGAGATCAACTCCACTTCCACCTACCGCCAGTCGAAGACCACCCAGCTCAACCTCAGGCAGTTCATCGAATCCCGCGGGATGAAGGACATCGCCTTTTCGGACATCACCGAGGAGTTCGCCGAATCGTTCAAGGTCTTTCTCAAGAAGGAGCTGGGACACAGGAACGGACACGTGAACCACTGCCTGTGCTGGCTCAACCGGCTCATCTACATCGCCGTGGACCGGGAAATACTAAGAGCCAATCCGATAGAGGACGTGGCATACGAGAGGAAAGAAACACCTAAACTAAGGCATATCAGCCGCAGTGAACTGAAGCGGATGATGGAAACCCCGCTGCCCGACCCGATGATGGAGCTGGCACGCAGGACGTTCATCTTCTCCTCGCTGACCGGTCTGGCCTACGCGGATACGAGGGCTCTCCATCCCCGTCACATCGGAACGACTTCGGAAGGAAGAAGGTATATCCGCATCCGCCGCGCCAAAACGGACGTGGAGGCGTTCATCCCGCTGCATCCCATAGCCGGACAGATACTGGAGCTTTACAACACCACGGATGACGACAGGCCGGTATTCCCGCTGCCGGTCCGCGACGTCCTCTGGTATGAGGTACATGGAATGGGCGTGGCATTAGGCATGAAAGAGAACCTGTCCTACCACATGGCCCGGCATTCGTTCGGGACCCTGACACTGACCGCAGGTATTCCGATAGAGAGCATCGCCAGGATGATGGGCCACACGAACATCGACAGCACGCAGGTCTACGCCCAGGTCACCGACCGGAAGATATCCTCGGACATGAACCGGCTGATGGAAAGAAGAAAGCCCGCGGCCGGCAAGGAAGCCGCAGGCTAAATAAAAACTGCCGCCGGAATCGTAAATGCAATTCCGGCGACAATCCTTAAACTTAAATACGATATTATACCAATGCAGGGTGATAGTTCTCCTCCAGCAGCCTCTCGATGTCCGACTGCCAGTACAGGATCTTCCCGCCAAGCTGGATATAGGGAATCCGTCCTTGGTCCCTGTAATCCTGCAGGCACCTGCGGCTGATCTTCAACATCCCGGAAAGCTCCCTGTCGGTCAGGAACCGTTCCCCGTTGAAGGGAGGACGGTTGTCACGGGCAAGACGTTCCACTTTTTTCTCCATGTCGTCCAGCAGGGCAAAGAACCTGCGGACACGTTCGTTCTCCTTGTCGATAATGCCTTCCATCTCTTCCGCTCTTTAAAGGTTTCCGTTCTTCCTTCTTTCTCTCACCTCCTTCTCCTTGCGTCTGATGCCGACGTAGACCATCAACTTCTCCACATCCCCGGGCTTGTAATAGAACTTGCGCTGGAGGCGGGTGAACGCCAGCCGTCCGGTATCGCGGAGAGTCTGCAGGGTACGCGGCGAGATGTCAAGGCGCAGGCAGACATCCTGGCCGTCCAGTCACTCTCCGGGTTCCTTACAGCGGTTTCTCTCATACAATCTGTCCACACGTGCGGACAGGTTCTCGGCGCGCGCCAGCATCCTCTCAAGGACACCGGCCTCGATGTAGCATATTTCCATATTTTCAACTCGTTTAAATATCAGTGCGAATATAAGGGAAGAAACCATGAGAGGCAAGCACGACCGGCACACTGGCAGGAATAGTCATGGATAGTCGGTTTTTGTCATATGGGAAGGAAAAAGAAAGCCGAAGCAGGTCTGGATCCACTACCCCCTTTGGGTATGTGAAAGGAACGTTGTGGTGAAAGAAAAAACTCCTTTTCACACATGGATGAGGCAATGCCGGAAGTCCGGCAATAAAAAATGTGGCTTCTCTATCCGGGTAAATGCCATGATTACAGACTTCTTCCTGTTCCTATACCATCAGGTCGGTTACCTTCAGGTTAACAACTTATCCAACCTGTGATAGATCCGGATGTGAAAAGATTACTTTGGCTGGCTATTACAATATAATAAGTAGAATCATGTCAAATCTACTGCTGCTATTGTTTGTTGATAATGGCTGGCAGTAGAACAAACTTTCGTTAAACCAATACGTTCATTCTTTATTATCAAGTTTTTAGACTACCTTTGTATTTTATTAACTCATTTACCAAACATTATGGGACTACTCAAACCGAATCAAGTTTTGAACAAAGCATATAGACAGGTTGCGATTGAAACAACAGATTTTGACTTATTCAAAAATGCCCTTCGCACATTGAGAGACAATATTGTGGATGGGCAAAGAGAACACACGCAAAAAGAACATTTACGTAATTTTCTGAGTGAAACGTTCTACAAGCCATACTACATGGCTCCCGAAGAAGATATTGATTTGGCTATCCGATTGGATAAAACTATCAAGTCCAATATAGGGTTATTGATTGAAGTAAAGAGTACCACCAACAAAGGTGAGATGATTTCTAATGACAATCTTAATCGTAAGGCTTTGCAGGAATTATTGCTATACTATCTTAAAGAACGTGTCAATAAGAAGAACAATGATATTAAATATCTCATCGCTACTAATATTCATGAATTCTTTATTTTTGATGCCCATGAGTTTGAACGCAAATTCTATCAGAACAAACAATTACGTCGTGAGTTTCAAGACTTTGTGGATGGACGCAAAACCAGTAACAAAACCGATTTCTTCTATACTGAAATTGCAACAACCTATATTGAGGAGGTGAAAGATAGCCTTGAATACACTTACTTCAACTTACAAGACTATCAACACCTGCTTGATAGAACAGACAGTAGCGCTTCACGCAAACTTATCGAACTTTATAAGATATTCAGCGATACACATCTTTTGAAGCTATCGTTCCAAAATGACAGCAATTCGCTCAACCGTGGATTCTACACTGAGCTGCTACACATTATTGGTATTGAGGAACGCAAAGAGAATAATAAAACCGTGATTGTACGCAAAGCTGTGGAACGGCGTGACGAGGCTTCATTACTAGAGAATACTATTAACCAACTGGATGCAGAAGATTGTTTGCGTCACATAAATGGTCGTTTGTATGGGAATGATTATGAGGAACGGTTATTCAATGTTGCAATGGAATTGTGTATTACTTGGATGAATCGTATCCTTTTCTTGAAACTGTTGGAGGCTCAGATGTTGAAATACCACAATGGAGATGCAATCTATAAATTTCTTTCAATAACTAAGATTCATGACTATGATGATCTCAACACACTCTTTTTCCAAGTGCTTGCACGTGACATGGGCAGCCGCACACACTCCATTATGCGTGATTTTGCTTACGTTCCCTATCTTAACAGTTCTCTTTTCGAGGTGACAGATTTGGAAAGTAAAACAATTAAGATAAACAGCCTTTCACAACGTACGGTACTTCCTGTCTTGGCGAGTAGCGTATTACGAAATAAAAAACGCAATCTACAAGTCAACGCATTACCCACCCTGCAATATTTGTTTGCTTTTCTCGACGCTTATAACTTTGCGAGCGAAGGCAGTGAAGAAGTGCAAGAAGAGGCTAAAACACTCATCAATGCTTCTGTTTTAGGGCTTATATTCGAGAAAATAAATGGTCACAAGGATGGTTCAGTATTCACTCCAGGCTTTATCACTATGTTCATGTGCCGTGAAGCAATCACCAAGACCGTGTTGCAAAAGTTTAATGGTTATTATGGCTGGAATTGTACCACCCGTATAGAACTATACAACCATATTGACAATATAGTCGAAGCTAATGAACTAATTAACAGTTTGCGACTGTGTGATCCAGCTGTTGGTTCGGGTCACTTTCTTGTGTCTGCTCTCAATGAACTGATACTCTTGAAATACGAATTAGGTATTTTGGTAGATGCTACCGGTAAGCGTATCCGCAAAGCGGACTATCAACTTGCCATTGAAAATGACGAGCTGATTGTTACCGATACCGAAGGTAATTTATTTGCTTACAACCCACTCAATGCGGAAAGTCGCCGCATGCAGGAAACTCTTTTCAAGGAGAAGCGTCAAATCATTGAGAACTGTTTATTTGGCGTTGATATTAACCCCAACTCTGTGAAGATTTGCCGCCTACGACTGTGGATTGAATTGTTGAAGAATGCTTACTATACGGCTGAAAGTAATTACACTTATTTAGAAACCTTACCAAATATCGACATTAACATCAAATGTGGAAATTCTTTGCTTCACCGATTCGCTTTGACAGACAGTATTCAGACCGTACTGCGAGAGTCTAGTATCAGCATCAGCCAATATAAGGAGGCTGTAGCTAAATATAAAAATGCCCAAAGTAAAAGCGAAAAGCAGGATTTGGAAACGTTTATAACAGAAATCAAGTCGAAACTGAAAACAGAGATCAACCGCCGGGATGCACGATTGGTTAGATTGAACAAACGCCGCTCTGAGTTGGCAAACTTACAAGCGCCTCAACTGTTTGAACCGACAAAAAAGGAAAAGAAAGCGTCGGACAAGCGCATTGCCGATTTAAAGAAAGAAATTGCGACTTTAGAAAATATATTTGAGGAAATACGCTCCAACAAAATTTATCTTGGTGCATTCGAATGGCGTATAGAGTTTCCAGAAGTACTCGATGCCGAAGGCAACTTCTTGGGATTTGACTGTATCATTGGCAATCCACCTTACATTCAGTTACAATCTATGGGTAAGAGTGCCGATGTATTAGAATGCATGGGTTACATAACTTATGCACGCACTGGTGATATTTACTGCCTCTTCTATGAGTTGGGTATGAACCTGCTTACTCCCAATGGTTTTCTTTGCTATATCACGTCTAATAAATGGATGCGTGCAGGGTATGGTGAAGCCTTGCGAGGTTATTTCGCAAGCAAGACCAATCCTATTATGTTGGTAGATTTTGCAGGTATAAAAATATTCGATGCAATAACGGTAGAAGCAAATATTCTTTTATCTCAAAAAGCAGCAAATATTTTTAACACACAAGCTTGTTTGGTACAAGATTCGAATGGCTTGAATAATTTGAGCGATTTCGTGCAGCAACAAGGCGTGAAGTGTAACTTTGCAGATTCTATCCCATGGGTGATATTGTCTCCCATTGAACAGAGCATCAAGCAGAAGATTGAGTCTGTGGGAATACCCTTGAAGGATTGGAACATCCAAATCAACTATGGGATAAAAACTGGTTTCAATGATGCTTTTATCATTTCTACCGAAAAGCGTGATGAGATACTAGCGAATTGTCAAACAGAAGATGAACGTGTTCGGACGGCTGAACTTATACGACCGATTCTTCGTGGCAGGGATATCAAGAGATATGAATATGAATGGGCGGACTTGTGGATTATAGCCACATTTCCTTCGCGGCATTATGATATAGAAAGTTATCCTGCGGTGAAAAATTATCTTCTGTCAATTGGCATAGAGCGTTTAGAACAAACAGGAGAAACTCATATTGTTAATGGCAAAAAAATAAAAGCCCGAAAGAAAACTAGTAACGAGTGGTTTGAAACACAAGATAGCATCAGTTATTGGGAGGATTTTTCTAAGCCAAAAATTGTATGGAAAATAATCGGAAACCAAATGGCTTTTGCATATGATGCCAACAATTATGTAATGAACAATGCCTGTTATATTATGACAGGCGATCATTTGGATTATCTGTTGGCAGTATTGAATTTTCCAATAACTGAAGTAACCTTCGTGTAATCATACGAGTCTGTGATTTCCTGCGTTTACGCAGTTTGCTATAAGCAAGATAGGCACGGCGTACATCAAGATACTTGTTACGGGGACGTTGTATGTGCAAGGTCTGGCAATGTTTGCACAGATGACGATGAAGCCATACAATACCTTCCCATAAGAGTTTGGTATCAGTAGGAAAACGCAGATGACTTTCATAACAGGTGGCATCGGTCATACAGACATGAAGGTTCTCAAGATAAGGTTTCCAATGCTCGGCAAGAATGAGCTGGAGGGGCTCAACGTCAAGGCGATGCGCTAGTTCCTGACGAATTGCACTAACGATTTTAGGATTGGTTAGTGGATGAAGCGGATCAATCTGAACACCACAAAACAACTGGTAATGAATATTACCGTTTAAATGCTCAATCAGTTGTGCATCGGAAAAGTTGGTATAGGACTTCAAGACCATCAAGGCTATTTTACCTTCGGGAGAAAAATAACTTTTACGACCCAAAGCAGAGGACTTCAAATGCATTTGTCGGGCCAGTTCCGAGAAAGGAAACAGAGCATGGAGGCGACCTAATTCACTCGTTGCAAAACTTTGACGATATTTTTTTAGCATATCGAACTCGGTAAAACCTAAACGAGGTTCGATTTCTGAGATTTTTTGTATCTTTACCATGTGTTTTTATTTTAGATTACCCCCGTTTTGGCCGTCAAACCGTTTTTTGGGGGGAATGCTTAAAGATACAAAAAAGGCAACTAACTCGCAATGAATTAGTTGCCTTAAATTTTATTATTTTAGGAATATCCCTGTTTTAATGATTGGTGTCTGGAACTGGTTGAGGAGTTATACTATAGACATTTACTGAATGTCCCTGTATAGTGTCGATAATATTAAAGAAAAACTTGTTATCTCCCTATATGCCAAAGGAATGAGCGTGTCAGACATAGAAGAGGAGATGCGTGAAATCTATGAGATAGAACTGTCCACATCAGCTATTTCCATCATCACGAACAAAGTCAACCAGGCTGCTCAGGAATGGCAGAACCGCCCTTTGGATCCGGTCTATCTCATCGTTTGGATGATTCTACCTATTTTGACTTTTCAGCCTATTAATTGTTTTGGTAACTTCGTTCATTAGCTTTTGATTGGAAGTTCTAAATGTGTTAAGTTCTTTGATTATATCTGCTTTATTATAGTATAAATTATACCAGCCTAATGTTTCAGCAGCCAATATGCGAAGTTCTTCTTCTTGGCTTTCATTTTTTATAATGTTCAGTAATGGCTCAATAGCTTTAGCAATAGGTTTATTTCGGAACCTACTTATTTCGCTTTGTATCTGTTTGGTAGTACTTTCCGGACTGTCAATAAGTGCAAAATCTCTTTCAAGTCCTTTCTTTTGGCGAGGAAGGTATTCTAACAATTCATTCACATAGGAAGAATCGTAGAAAGACCAATCGGCAGCCTGTTTCTTCAATTCATTCAAAGCCATATCATGGTCGAACGTGTTGATAGCACTAAAAATTCTGAAACGATGGCGGTTTTCATGTCCGCGTAATAAATAGCTTTCTATCCATGCCGGCAACAATTCCGGATTGCAATTCTTTTCAACGTATTCCACCGCATAACGACGGATCAGTTCATAACTGTCGTTCATGGCTGTCTGCAATACATCGGCAACCTCTGTCGGATAGTTCAAAGCTAATAGGCGTAATGCTTCCAACCGCACAACGAAATAGTTCGATTCGTGGTAACTTTTCTTCAGCAACTCAACGAGACCACTATAATTTGCCATTGACAATTGACGGAGCGCCATTGCCTGCATGTCAGCCATAGGGGAATTCAGCTGTTTTTTCCAGAATGTAACATTTCCTTCCTGCGCAACTAAAGCTTGGTTGATGTCCATATCCAGCCCGGCATTATTGGTGAAGTGAAAAGTCGGGTCACCGATCAGATGATTTTCCAAGAAGCAGGTAAAACGAGTGAACTGCCCGATGCGCATACCGGCAGCTAACAAGCCGAGAAATTCATCCGGCCATTTATCTTGAATGGTGTTAACCGTACATCCCATAGTAGCAATGGTCTTACCCTTATTGAATATATAAGAGCCTACAATGTTGTCATCCAAATGGAAAGAACCGTTGAAACAAGCATCGAACAATATAAAACGCGCATTAGGAGTCAAAAGACGAATATCTTCAGTATAGATATCCATATTACGGTTTACAATGGAATCCGATTTTATTTTCTCCTCATCGAAAGCTTCCGCACACCAACTTTCAGGCACCCCATACTGCTTGGCATATTCTTTGATAGCAGCTTCACGCCCATGTTTCTTGGCGTATGAAGGCACTTTGCTTCGCAAGAATATTTTGGCATTCTCAATACTCAAATTAATACCGGAACCATTTTCATAGCCATTGATATACTGCATGGTGGGGCCACCGTGGTGATGGAATAGCATGACATCTAATCCTTCGCGCTGAATCTCGTTCAAGTATAATGGTTTCATCGGATAGCGCATGTTAAAATCATAGAACTTCACTGTATTACCCGATTTGAATATTTGCGGCAATTGCTCACGTAAGGCTATTTGCTCACCGCTCCATGCCAAAGGATCTTCAGAATTGTAACCATGGCCACGGGCCATAGTCAGTTGGTCAAATGCATTTTGCTTTGCTTTTTCGGCAACTGCCTTTTTTAAGTAATCGCGTAGCATCTGATAACGGTTCTCACCTTCTAAATGTAATGGACGGATACGGGCCGAATAAATATCCGGTGAAATATACTGTTTAGAATCAGCACGCAATGTCATATAATGATAGTCAGGTATCAAACTGTCTTGTTTAATATAATCAAATTTTAATCCGAAGTCATCATAATAACGGTCGGAAGGAACGCTTGATTTCTGCCAATTGGCTTTGGGAGACCTTTTGAAAGCCGAAGATAGATGATGTGCATCACGAATCATTGGAATAGGGATGTCACCTATAAATACGCAACCCTCCAAAGGCGTTTTCTCATTCTCATGCAATTTGACAAGTTGCTCACGAATAGGTTCGGGCCTTTTCCAATCATCAATTAGCAAGTAAGTACCTAAACCTTCTTTTTCTATACTGGTACGATAAGCATCAATTTCACTTTTCGCTTCATCATAACTTTTCTGATCGACTACAATTGCAAAAGTAGTCTTTGTTTTTATACTAGGATGTACAACTGTTTGCGCCTGCATATCCTGTAAGCACAAAGCGATAATTGCCAAAAGGATGTATTTATTCATATTTATAAACTTAATCTTTTGATTGTCTGTTCAAGCTCTGCTTTTAAATCTTCCGGAAGATTGGCTGTTTGTTGCATCTTCTTTATTTCTTCAAGAATGTGTGGCCGTTGTACAGAATTAGTAAACCAACCTAATGCTTCGGCCATTACTACACGTACTTCCTGTGGATTACCGGCATCACGAATTACATTCAAATAATCATCCACGTGGAAATGGAATGTATAGTTACGCACATTGCGGATTGCACTGATACGTTTTGCTTCCGGTGCAGCTACATCCATCAAGGTCTGATGGACTTTTGCCTCTTGTACAAACATTCTTTCCAGGCTTCTTAGTAATCGTTTTTTCTCTTCGTTTTCATTCAAACGGTCAACTTTTGCATAAAAGTCTTCTATTGTCTTTTCTACTTTCTCTTTCGGATAAAGGCTTAAAGCCTTGTTGGCACTCATTTGTACGCGTAAGCGTTCATTATGTTCGACCAATGCTTCCACAATAGCGGGCAATAAGGAATCGTCACCTACAAATCCAGCATAAATGGCACTTTGGCGAGCTACCATTTCATAAGTATCGTTCAAACCTTCGCGTAATGCTTCGATGAAGTTGTCGTCCTGATAACGGCTCAACAACTTGATAGCTTCCATACGAACCGTATTGAAGCCACTTTCCCGGTACTTCTTCAGGAGCAACGGAGATAATTCCTTTTGGGTATCGGCGTCAGCCAGCATACGCATGGCCAAACTTTGTACATCAGCGTATGGGCTGTTTAACAAATTCTTCCAATAGGCTTTGTCATCTTTGTGTATTGTTATATCGGTACTTAAAGTATTGGCTTCGATAGGAGCAAAACGGAAAGTGGGATCACCAAACAAATGACCTTCAAGTGATACGATTAGCTTATTGTATTGCCCGGCTCGTACACCATGGGACAACAAACCAATCATTTCAATAGTCCAGCGGTCTTGCAATACGTTACGGGTATTTCCTTGTGCTACTAATGTCTGACCGTCATTAAAGATATATTGTCCTGCTATATAGTCGTTTTCGTGAAAAGAACCGTTGTAGCACGCATCAAACATTATCATCTTCGGATTAGTGGAAAGATTTCTCTTCATTAAATCTTCCGTTACGATACGTTCATCAGCGTAGTGAAGAGAGTCTGCTTCCCAGAACTTAGGATTGTCCAGGTCTTTAAAAAACACCTCATTCACTTGTCGTTTTTCCTGCATCTGAATACGTAAGGTGTCTTTGTCACGTTTTCCAACATGGGACATGACTGCATTATAAAGTGTACTCTTCAACATTTTATAACGATTATTGAAATCAGTGCATGCCAATTCATCATTAATAAGCTGCCCTGTTGGCATTCCATGTTCATGAAACATAAATAAGTCAAGGTCCTTTCGTTGCAATTCGCTGAATAACTTATATTTCATAGGGTGTTTCATTCGGAAGTTCCAATGTTTGAATCCCATTTGACGACCAAAAGCTAATGGAAAGTTCTCCATATAAGCTTTTTCGTCATCCATCCATACAATCAGGCAATCGGAATTGTAAGAAGCACCATTGAATGAGAATACCCGATCTAATTGATTATGCTTATCTGCCTTGGCAGCAGCAGCTTTCTTCAGATATGAGGCAATGGCCGCATATTTATCCCCTTCCTTTTTTTCCGGATACTTGATACGAGCTGAATAGAAAGTAGGATTTAGCCGCTGGGGACTGTCTTCTGTCAATTTGTAGTAGAAATGCTGATGATTTACTGAGTCTTGCCTGATGAACTCAAACTTTAAGTTCAGATCATCATAAAAGCGGTCGGTAGGTACGGAAGACTGATCCCAAGGAAAGGCTTTCTCATTCATTTTGAATGCAGTAGTCATGTGTTGCGCATTACGTACCAATGCGACAGGCACATCGCCGATTAAAACCAGACCTTCCAATGAAGGGCATTCTTGATATGTTTTGATGATTATCTGTTTGACTTGATCTGGATTTTGCCAGTCACCGCTGATCAGATAAGTTGCCAAACCATCATCTTCAACCGCAGTTTTGTACTGATGCATGGCATCTTTGGTATTTGCATAAGTTTGGTTATCTGTTATGATAGCAAAAGCGGTAGGTTGTTTGACCAATGGCTTTATGACTGTTGTTTGTGCATTTCCTGCCAATGGCAAAAGAAATGCCAGATATATTATTTTTTTAATCATGGCCAATTAATTTTTAAGTCTGTAATATGTACGGTCGGCTTCTTCACGAAGGTTCTCGGATAAGCTCTTATCTTTTCTCAGTTGATCGCATACCCGAAGGATGTCAGGCTTCCGATAAGAATGAGTGAACCAAGCAAAAGCCTCCAATAAACAGGTTTTTAGCTTTTCACTTTCACTGGAGTCGGTAAGTAAAGCCAAGAGGCCGTCTACACAGGCATGTGCCATATGATTTTTCAGAGAATTGCAATAAAGGATGCGCCAACGTTCGGAAGTCTCTTTGCTTAATAACTCTTTTTGCATGCTACGACTATTATTGGCATTCTCCAAAACCTTACGCATCTCCTCCTTGTCTTGCAACACATAGGTCTCAGCCATTACTTTATCAATTGCCGCCTGTACGGCTGCCTGATCAAAGACTTGAAGCCCCAAACTCACATTAAATGCCACACGCTCGGATAGGTTGTCTTCTACATAGGCTTTGATTTGCGGATAAACATACTCGTTCAGTCCCACATGTTGCATCATACGAACAGAGGTGCGACGAATAAATTCATAGGAATCCGTAATGGCCAAGTGTAAGACTTCCCGGAAGTTTTTGTCACTAATCTTCTCAAGCAATACCAAGCAGGTGAAACGTACCATCATGAACGAGGAAGTTTCAAAAGTTTTTCTTAATAAATCAGAAATACCCGGATAGTCATTGCGATAAAGGTTGTGCAAAGCAAAATTCTGTATGTCGGCATAGGGCGACTGTAATAACTCCAACATGCGGGACTCGCTATATGGTTCTTTGAACAAAGCATTGGCATCTACCTCATTGATAGATTGAAAACGTAGAGTAGGGTCACCGGTAATGTGCGATTCGAGAATATTCGTCAATTTAGCCCATTGCCCCACTCGTGCTCCCATACCTAACAGGCCGAGCATCTCGTTTGCCATTTTATCTTGCAGTACATTGACTGAATTGGCAAAAGTAGTTACGCATTTTCCTTCCGACATGATATAACGTCCGGCAATGTAATCTTTTTCCCGGAAATCACCATTATAGCATGCATCGAAAATTACCATACGGCTATTAGGCTTAAACTCTGTAACTTCCGACAGGATAATACCGGTGCGCAGGTCTAGTAAAGAATCTTCTGCAATTACTTTGGGATCATCATAGCCTGCAATCCAAGTAGTGTCCAAACCGTATGTGTTTTTCATCATATCCAGCATTTCGTCGAAAGACTTTTTGTTGTTTTGCTTTCTACGCGCTAAACCACGATAATAGTACTTCATTGCATCTACATGAGCATTCCACCTATTAGTAGCGGGACTACCGGAAAGATATTGACGTTCGGGCATACCATGCTCATGAAAAATAGACAAGTCCAGATCTGTGCGTTTCAGCATATTAATGACATCGTCCTTGGGATAATCGCTGAAATTATAACGGATGAAACGGGCCCGTCCCTCTTTATCGAATACGCCCGGCATTTGTTCGCGAATAGTAAAGGTTTCCGGTGTCCATGCAGTCAATGAGTTAGAGTAAGAGCCATCACCTGTATAGGAGAAGAATTGGTCTAATTTATTGTTTATCTGGTGCTCAGCCACCACTTTTTTAAAATAGCGGCTGATTTGCGCATGCGGTTCTTCGCCGTTATCAACAGCTTTGACACGTGCAGAATATATGTCACACCGAATTTGCTGTGGAGATTTTATAGCCAAATTATAATAGAAGAAATTATTTTCGACACTGTCCTGTTTCAAAAAATCGAATTGTAGGTCGAAATCATCGTAGAAACGGTCGCTGGGCACTGAAGAATCTCTCCAGTCATTGTTTTTCTCATCCATTTTAAAAGCGGAAGTCATATGCTGGGCTTTGCGGAGCATTGGAATAGGGATATCACCGACAAATACCACTCCTTCCAATTTATCCTTTTTGTAGAGCTTAACAATAACTTTCTTTACATCTTCCGGTTTATTCCATTCATTGTATACGATGAACGTAGGCAACCCTTCCATTCCTAGAATCTCCTGATAGGCTTTAAGCTCGGCTTCACAAGCCTGAAATGTCCCTTTATCTGTAATTACAGCAAAAGAGGTGTCCTTTACTTTCACAGCCGGTTTAACAAATGTCTGTGCCCGCAGAGATAATATGCTGCAGAGCATCAAACTTCCAGTTATTAATTTACGCATGTTTTGTAATATAGATTTCGTTATGTAGCATTAAAAATTACATCCTAAACTTATCGATAAATGAGTACGCCCATCATAATCATAGTCAGAGGTATTTACACGATCGAATACAACTTTTGCAAATAAGTTCATACGTCTGTTTTCTCTGACTTGTTGCGAATACGTTATCGACCCGCCAATACGATAGTAATCACAGGTATAATAATTAGTCAGCCCTTGTTGTAATTCGGTTACAGTTGGATAGTCTGCATGGCTGCCACCATATACATATTCACCTCCCAGATTATTGTTATACGCAACATGAACATCTATTAAAAGCCTGCGATTCAAACTATTGCCTAAAACAAAATTTTTTTTGCCACCTAAGCCTAAAGATAAATTTTCTGCATTCTGTACAGAATTAGGCATTAAATATTCATCGTCTTGCTTGGTATAATTCACATTTAATTCTGCTTTCCAACTATATTCATTCCCGCGGTTTCTGCTTAATGCATAATTAAGAGAAGCGGTTTGTGCCTTGTACGTAGAACGGATGTTATTATATAATTCCACCCAGCCACTTTGTGATTCAGAGTTATCGCGTTGAGAAATATACTGAATACCATCGATGTTACGATTTGTATATGTGGTTCTCATATAATTGGTATAGTCCTTTCCTTCCTGAATCATCGTTAAAGAAACATGAGCAGTTTTATCTTTTACACCGGCTATTTTTTTAGGAGTCGTATAGCTCTGCTGAACAGTTTCCGCTTTTACATCGTAACTGCCCTCAAGCAGTAAATTGAAAGAGGGCATACTGAAGTTGTACTGGAGAGCTCCACCGAAACGGTCTCCAATATAATTGCTGGTTACACCGCTGCCTATTCCTTTTATGGCTGTTCCCAAACCGTATAATATATAATAGTCCTGATCCACATAAGAGTTGACATTACTCATTCTTGAGTCTTCCTTGATAGAACTATACTTGAAACTTGCACCAAACTTGTGTGAATTATTCAACTTGTAAGTAATCCCCGGCGTCAGTCCCAGCGTATAAAAACGGGTATCCACACGCGGGTCGCGCTGTTTGGCAGCTAATGTAGCTACATAATTACCTTCCAACCCCAATGCCCAATGATTACCAAGTAAAGGAGTAGCTGCACGAAACTTCAGATCGTAATATTGATTTCTCCATTTGCTTAAGTGCTGGTCTGCGACATAGTAAGGCATTCCCCTGAATGGATCGGCAATGGAGGCGTTATATCCGGCATCTGTCAGATTTTTTTGTGCAAAATTAAATGCTCCCCACACATATGCATTTTTCAGATTGATAAAGCCTTCACTGGATACACCTACGATAGCCTCTTTCTGCCCCTCTTGCGGACGGCAATAGTTTCCGTCCTGTAAGTCATATCCCAATATAACATTCGAATAATTCTGAATATCATCGAATGGCATACCGGCAGCATTCTGTGAATGAGACCATAGTCGTCTTGTTTTCAATTGTTCCATAGCGGCGGGAGAGAAGCCCTGTGCCGCTCCCACCATACTTACAAGGCAGGCTATCATTACCAGCAGGCAGCTTTTCATATAGTTCATATATTGTTTTTTCATTGTTCTGTCTTTTTAGTTAATTATTACAATGTGTGATTCCATGAAGGCATTTTTGCTCCATTACGACGCATTACAGGAACAACGCCACGTTCAAAGTCATCCGTACTGTTGTTTGTATCCTGATATATATATGTACCTGTTTCTTCGCGAATAATAGGATTACCTTCTTCGTCTGTGGACAATTTGCGAGCAATACCTAAACCGCAATAAGTAGCTCCTACCCAAGTAATACCTGCATCAAGTACACCGGGGACACGTTTTGCATTCATCTTTGACTCATTGTTTACTGCTTCAACAGCATCCAATACATATTTAATAGGTATTTTTGCATAATAAACATTGCTGTTCGGTTTGCTAAGATCTGTTGTCTTCATATTTTCATCGTTGACCGGATCCCAAGCTTCTCCTTCAGGAACACGAAAAATCACATAAGCACCTCCGAATACGGATGTCAAATATTGTGGTATACTTCCCATCTCTGCTTTTCCTTGGTAGAAAACATGTTGCATATCATAAGCTGCCTGGTCAGGGAAGTTTGGATTATTCATATTAAACTCAAACTCAGAACTACTGCCGTCTATAGGACTTTGAGGGTTATAGATGTCCAACTGATGGTTAGCGGCAAATTGAGAAATGATGCAAGATTCACCTGGCGCTAACGGATATTCGGTTCCATTTCCTGGAAATTTCCACACACGTTCTCCATATGCATAATTATTACCGTCCGCTTCCGGCCAAATAGGTAATTTAGTGGTAGCTGTACCCGGAGTTAAATTTGCGAAATAAATACCGTCCAAATACAAAATGTCAGCAGAGTTATTGTATATCTCATAGAACTGGTCTCGGAAATAGACTCCTCCTTTTTCCGGACGGCTACCGCAATAATAAATCTCCTTGAATATTAATGGGCTCACTTTAAGCCCTTGTACTTCAATATTCAATGCGCTACCATGCTTAAATAATGCCGCATTTACAGAATTGCCATTGATGTAGTATTCATTGTTTTCTGTATCGATCGCTGTACCGGATACTGTTACCGAATAAATTCCGGGGATAATTCCGTCAACTTTCACACTATTATCAGTTACTTCTTTTACATAATGTAAATCTTCATCGTAATTGTCGAACTTTACAGTCAGATCTTTCAGTGTGGATATATTTTCAACGGTAATATCCAAATATACATCCACTGTGATAGGATTCACTTCTGCTGTGCCAGACATGTCCCTGAACGAATCGCATCCTATCAAAAGGGTACTTGCCAATGTAAACAAATATATTAAATATTTTTTCATAACTTCCTAAACATTATAAAGTGAGTGATAATTCCAGCCCAAAGAAAAATCGGTTATTCAATTGAATATATGAACCCGGATTACGTTTGGATTCTCTGCGCGGATAACTTCTGAACATATTGTTGGCAAAGAAAGAAACACGTAGCATATTGCTAATTTCTTTAGTTACATTCAAGTTAAAACAAAAATAAGGACTGTATGATTCTTTTATAGCATTATTATGACTTACATTATTCAACATATATCCATATCCTGCATCCTTTACTTGCTGGGTAGTGGTATATTTCCCCTTGGGAAACATATTTACAGACGCATCTTCCAATGCTAAATAGCCCACAGGTATAGAATCGTTTCCAAATGTATTCCAATTAGACTGCTGCCAAATAGCTTGTGCTGTCATCGTAACAACAAAACCGATACGCGGGATATTGTGAGTGGCACGTAAAGTCGTTACAAATTGTTGTTTGTAACTTGCATTGCCTTCTTGAGAATAAATGGCCATCGGTTTACGGGCTGAAGCAGCATCTTCGCTATTGTCATAGAAGCTATAACCCTGACGCCAACTCTTAGTACGCATCCATGAGCCATTTATTTGGAAGGCCGTACGGATAGCATCAATACGTCCGATATTCAAATCAAATTCTAAACCTTTAGTTTCTATATTTAAATTATTAGTTGGTTTTGCATAAGTAGACAATACCGGTAGGCTACTACTAAGCTCTATCCCGTTTTCTGTGCGCTGGTATTCATTGTAGATAAATGTATTGAAGGTGTTGAAGGTTTGGCTCATTACATAACCATCCTTCAGACGCTCCTTATAAGCTATTACATTCAGATTGGTTTTACCCACTCGTAAATTAAAACCGACTTCTGCTTTATGATTTTGGGCAATCTTCAAATCTGAGTTATCTACTTGCCGAACTTCTGTGGTAGTCATAAACAAGCGCTGGCTTTCCGGAATATTTTCATTGGTAAGCTCATTTATATTGATATATTCAAAATATGCATTTTCTGGATATAAATAGAGAAGAGAAGGCATCTTTGCAGCAATACCGTAACCTCCCTGAAGACTTAATAGATTCGGAATCAAATCAATGGATGCATTTACACGTGGCGAGAAAATGCCTCCTACTACTGAGGTATGATCATAACGCACACCAGCCTGAATGTTCAAATCATGCGTACCGCTTATGGACCATTTGAAATTATCTTCCACATATGCACCAAATTGGTTAATGAAAGGAATATCCTTATAGTTACGTGGACGGAAAGATGAATTATGACCGTATTGACTACGATAAGGAGGAGTACTTGGGTCATAAGTTTTTCCTTTACCAACGTTACCGTCACTCCGGAAATCCGCACCAATCAAGATGCGGTTGTTTACATGACCGCTCGCCTTGAATAGAGAACTCGTCACTTTAGCAAACAAATTAACTTCACGACTATCGATCTCATAGTGTCCCAAATAGCTGCTTGGTAGATAAACAGCATAATGATTTATGTCTTCCGGTCCAAAATTAGTAATTTGATTACCATTGGCATCATAGATATGCTGACCTGCAAAGTTACTAAGTACCGCACCGTTTGTAGTGGTCATGGAATAAGGAGATGTAGCAGAACTGTATACGGTTTCATAATAACTGTCTTTATCCATATACGTACCTGACAATACATAGCGTAGTGTTTTTAACCAGCCCTTATTTATATTCCATGTACCATTGGTATTCAAAGTAAAACCTATATCGCGGCCTTCCGAAGCTGTTTTAGTTTGTTCATCATCAGGATTACGTTCACGTTGATCCTTACCATAAATAAAATCAAAGCTGGAATTGGTACGTAACTTATTATTAAAGAAAGTATTTGAATAGAGCAACTTTGTTGTGGCACGCTGATAGTGCTGGTAACTGGATATTGGATTATTCGTATTATAAGCATAATCTGCACTTACATTTAAAGCGCCTTTCTTTTTTCCAAGTTCAAAACCGGTTCCCATAGACACCTGATAGATATTGGGATTGGCTTTTGCTTTGACACGTAGCGGCTCACGACCAGCTTTTGTATTAATAATTACTGCTCCTGAGGTCAGATCACCATATTCAACAGAAGGGATACCACGAACGATTTGTATAGACTCTATATTTTCAGTAGAAATACTACGAACATCGGTTCCACCAGCCGGCGAGGCACCTCCGGCCAATGAAGCGGGTGTTTCCGTACCACTTAATACCGTAGGGCTCATCGCAGATAGATTAGCATTATTTGAGATGGGGGCACCATCACGAATTATTGCGGTGCCCATAGCATTCATCGGAGCTTCCGGACCACTGGAACTGGAAACTTGACGGATGTTAATCTGTTGTGCCGAACTCATATCTTGATTCTGTGAAATTCCACCTGGCATCAATGACATTACATCATATAAACTGGTCGCTTGCATATGGTCCATAGCAGAGCGGGAAATGTGAGAAGATGTGGATTTGCCTGAACGGCTGTTGGTTGCAGTTACTGTAACTTCTTTCAACTTAAAATCCTCATTCCTCATTGTAAAATTAAGAACCAAATCCTTATTTACATTTATTAAGGTGTCAATGGAGACTTTGCCCAAATATTGAATTTGCATACGAATTTTACCAGTAGGTACGTTTTCCAGTATGTATCTACCATTTTCATCAGAGGTTGTCCCTAGTGCAATTTCAGGAATAGACACAGCTGCAAATTCTAAAGGCAAACGCTTGTTGTTGTGGTCGTACTCATAAACAGTGCCTGTAAGTTTTACTTTGTAATTGTTTTGCGATTTGATAGGGAGGGCAATTCCTATGCAAATAAGTATAAACAAGTATATAATATTACACCCCAAAATACCTTTTTTCATAAGTAACATCATATTTATTAATAATGCAAAATTATATGTAAATTTTAAATTAAAACAAACCATTGTGTGTAACAAAACTAAAATTATTAAAAATACATGTTGTTTTTGTTGGTGCCGTTGCATAATCTCACAGACCTCAACCGTCTGTTGTCTAACAATATAGCAACTGCATTATATTTAGGAAAATCCAATATATATTAGTACTTTATTTAAGTTCCATACATAGTAATACGGATCTTGAGTGATTAAAAGCAAACTGCAAATCTAAATAAAAAACGGGATGGTTGTAGTTCTGATATGCTATATCTTAATACAACGCAGATAAATACTTATATTTTCATTGATAGATCTAACTAAGTTAAAAAACGGATTTTCTCCAAAATTCTTCTGATAGCTCCGTTCCAGCCTCATATTTATCGCACTTTACAGAAGCCCCAGTTCAAATATAAGGAAACTGTATCTCTCTTCGATAAAAGATCTATTTTAGGACGCAAAATTAGATATTACAAAAGATTATAAAAATACCATTTTTTGGGTATAAAAACGCATCTAATACCTATATATAGGTATTAAATATCATTGGCAATGTATGTTCCATTTCATTAAGCAAACAATTTTTTGTATAAAATACAAATAGTACTTTTTTACCCACTTAAAAAGTGCAAGAATGTATAAAAGTCCATGTGTCAGCTATAATAGGGGCATGAATAGGCATCCGTTCCATACCTGTCCCTATTTGAATCGGTCACCCCACAGTGACCGGACATTACTCACCCAATTCGGATTCTCATTACAGTAGGCAACGAAAATCTGTATCAAGTTCCAAAGCCCGAGAATCATTCCATTAAACCTGGCAGGAATTGTGACAACATGTCTGCTTGAAACAGCTACTATTATGGTATCATGCTGTATTGTTATGCTATATACCATGTTCTAAGTCAAAACTCTTTTTTTTTAGAATTGAAGGTTTAAGGCTCCATCCGAAAGTCAATATCACTTTCTCAAAATTCTTTTCTACAGCACCCTTTGTATAAGTTAGGATGTCTTTCTCTAGAAAATTTTTGAAATCAGATGAACTCATGTCTCTAAAAATGTTTATATATTCTTTTTTAAGAAATTCATTTATGGCATGTGCCGATATCTTTTTTTGCGTGCACTTTTCTATAACATATAAGTTGCTTGGTACCGGTACCATCGTGTCCAGCCCCATGAAGATATACAGTCTACCATAAGAGTATAAGCGCCGCTCTCGGCAAGAGGTGCGGAAATGCAGTAATTGGCTTGCTCAAGCAGAGAATCCACCAGTTCTTTTGTGGAAGAACTGATACTATTGGCCAATTGTTCATATCCTCTTAGATTCAGTTGGGATATGGTCTTTTCGATAGCCGGGATGAATTTCATTCCTGGACCCAGGTTCAAATCAAATCTTTTGTAATAGACAAGAAGCTCATTCCAATCTTTGTACCGTGAAGGTTTGATGATATTTACATTGTCTATACCATGTTGTTTAAGATACTCGCCGGAGGAAAATGCATCTTCTTTGAAGGTCTGTGTGTTTCCATCCGGGAAACTTAAATAGATGGTCTTATATGTGTCTCCAGTGTTGGTCCTTGCAAAAGCTTTACATTCCTCACCTTTGAGATAATATGCTGTGGTGATGTCAAAACCATTACCGCTGGCATCATTGTCATAGCAACAATTCCACTTTACCTTATCAGATGGGAATATACGGCTTATATTCTCTATTTGGGATTTGGTGACATATCCCCCCGTGCTTATGAATGCGCATGTGGTTTCTTTAGTATAATGGTTTATTTCGTAGAAACTCATTGCGTCAATAGCGGATTCAAAGAGATATATGTCTGTAACCTTGTCAAAAGGAACAAAATTGGCCATCCAACAGCTTTGTGCCTTGTCACCACCCGTGGCAAAGGCTTTATAATTGGTATTGGTCTCTGCAAAATAGTTCCTCATTTCAAAGTTAAGGATTTCCATCTGGGAGGGTTTGCGGAATGGAAAGCCGATATGATTGTTTTTTCCTACCTGGTAGATGAACAGTCTATTGGCGAAATCCTCCACAGTCTGTGGAGAGAGCTTCCTTTGGACGGTCAAATATGGATTATCCTTTTTGATAGGACGAGGATTCCAATAATTCAAATTGGATTCAATATCATTTGGATTCAGTCCCAGCAGAGGATTGTTTACCGTTTCGGTATCTTCATTGGTGATCTGTTGAGTAGGCATTGGTACACCATCAATGACGAAGAGAGGCTGGGTTCCTCCTGTGACGGAGTTGACACCTCTGATTCTGAAAGTCATTCCGCTTGACAATGAACCGTCTGTGGGGATAATCTGTACTCCGCTGATTTTGCCTTGTAGTGCTTGCAACGTCTGCGTAGAACTACTGTTTACAATATCTTTTATATTCACAGAAGCAACGGCGGTTGCAATATCACTTTTTCGCTGGCTACCATAGCCTACAACAACCACCTCATCCATCTCTGTGACTGAAGGGTCTAGAATGATATCAAATCTTCGGTTCTTTCCGATAGTGATAGTTTTGGGCTTATATCCCAGATAACTGATGACCAGTTTTTCAGAAGGAAGTACTTTTATCGTGAACTTTCCTTCTAAATCGGTGATTACTGCATTGGTGGTACCTTCGATATTTATCGTGGCACCGATAAGAGGTTCACTCTTCTCATCCAACACTTGCCCTGAAATAGTTACTTGCTGTGCTAATGCTACAGTGAAATGTAGTATTAGAAACAATGTGCTTAATAGTACTTTTCTCTTCATAGTGCAGATATTAAAGTTTATAATAAGGATTAATACAATTAGATTTAAAATGGTAGTGCAAATAAAGCGAATTATAATATCCATGTTTTGACCTATTGTACTTTTCTCTTGACCAAATTACAGACTTTTTCTTCAAAGGTAATCGCTTTCTATTAATTTCATTTATCACCGCGTAAAATTATTCGATTGGACTTTTTATAGTGAGTATTATCATGGGGAGTATTAAAAAAGATTGGATATGAAAAATAGTATGTTAAATCATTCTGTTTTCTCAAATATGCAGTGGGGTGTGAGCGCAAGGAAAAATATCTGTAGAAATTGATAATAATGTATTTTATTCAAACTTTCCATTTATCCAAACTCTATCAGTTATCTGCACTTAAATCAGGCTTTGATATTTCAAGAGTTTGGATAAATGATTAAGGATTCAGTCTGCATTAATACCGAACATAGCAGTCAGTGAACGATTGATACCTTACGTTCGCATCGTGCGAAGTCTATTCCTTTCCACACGGTTTTGCGTCCGGCTGAAGATGCACACTCGGCTTGCGCCTTGTTCCTTTGCTGTTTCTTTATACTTGAAGTTCTACAATTCGTTTCACAAAGAATTACCCTGTGGAAGTCTGCCCGCTTTCGCGTAGGGTGACGTTGAAACCTTTATCCAGGGCATTACACCATGGCATTCGCTTTCTCCACAATCCTTTACCCGCACCTCATTCGGCCGCTCTTACAATTGGCCACCCATCGGTTATTGGCTGACGGGAGAGATACGGGCTTACCAAGTTTCGCACAAATAACTGACGACCGACTTAGACTCCGCCTATCCACCAGCAGTGCGACATCCGTGTAGCACGATGTAACAGCGTACTATCCTGACTGCTTGCCTTTTGGAATGGCCCATAAATATCCGTGAGCTAATTCATAGTCACGATGGTACGGCGATTCACTTAGGTTACTCATATCAGTCAGCTTTGACATTCTTCGCCTATGATGCTTAGGTTGGAACGTCGTTGTCAAGAGGGCTTCGCACCCGACCGTTGCCAGTCACGTACGCCTCTTCAGGCTACTATTGATGGAACAATAGGTTCAGACACGATGCTGAACAATTACTTGTGTGACCTCTTGGCGCACATTACACTACTAAGGTAATGCTTTTATAGGAGAAGTCACATCTGTAAAAAACTTATTATCATGCAATTATCTTACTTTATCTTAGGCTAAAAGCCCTTATTCAAGGTGTCTGTATCCTATCATCCGCTACCGCTCGGTATCGGATTCCTCCAGACCGATGGCATGGCATATCTCCTCCACCAGTTCAGGAAGGCCGGAGTCTTTCTCCTGACGGGGATCGGGTGGAAACAGCGTGGAACGAAAGACACCCTTACAGACAGGGTCCGCCTCCTTGTTGTAGCGGAGGGTGTTCGGAATGTGTGAGGACAGCAGCCGCAGCCCCATCCTGTGGATGACCCGGTTCCAGGCATCATACAAATTCTTCCGTCCCCTTCTATCCACCATGTTCCAGAACAGCCGGATTCCTTTCAAGTTGCAGTTCCCCTTGGCGATCAGCTCCTCTTCCAGCACCTTGGTAAACTGCAGGGAACTCTGCATGACGATATTGTCCGCCTTGAGCGGGACAAAGATATAGTCCATCGCGGCAACGGTATGAACCACCCCCTCGCTGCGGAGCGTTCCGGGAAGGTCGAAGAGCACGATATCGAAAGTCTCCCCTTTTTCGTCCATATAACGCCGCAGGTCTTCCACCCCCTTTTCCGGGTCGCTTTTGATGACCGGATAGGCAGGCTTACGGATTCTTTCGTACTGCCGGTACAGGTTCACCTTCAGGTCGTCATTTTTCATGACATTCTCCATGTCCCTCTCACGCATCAGGGCGATGCTGTGCTGCGGGGAGTCACAGTCCACAACCGCCACACGCACGTCTTTGCGGTAATGCAGGACACTGGCCAGCAGTACCGTAAAGACGGATTTTCCGACGCCACCCTTCTGGCTGGCGATGGCAACCAACAACTCTTTTTCTTTTTTCATCATACTTCTTTTTCATTAAAAGTTAAACACTATTGTTTCAGAAACAAAAATAATGCTCCCATCGGGGGAGATCCCCTGTCATGGGGGACGAGCCTTTATGACCGGGCCGGGCAGGGACTCCTCCAGAATCATGTCCGTCGTTTCCCTGTATTCTTCCAGATGCCGCGAGACAAGGTGGTTGATGAACCCCTCCAGAGTGACCTTTCCGTTTCTCGAGGCTCCCGCCAGGATGGACAGTTTCCGGTGCAGGGCGGCGGGAATATGCAGCGACCGACGCTGCACGCCCGCAATGCCATGCAGGTATTCCTCCCCGTAGACGGACGGTTGCATGGGGCCATTTTTCCTTGCGGGACGTATAATGTCGTTACCGGACGTTCCACGTCTCTTCCGGGGACAGGCAGGCGCTTCCCCCATGATCTCACGGATGCGGTCCGCGTCCATCCCGCCAAGACCAATCCGCTCTTTTACGTTCTTTCCTGTCATGATATGCCTTCTTGGACAATGACAACGTTTTATCGGCGAGGTGTTCCTCCCGGCTGTCCGTCCTCATCCCAGGGACGGTAGACCTCACCGAGCAGGGAGGCGATGTCCTCCCTGTGTTCCTCCATATGGAGTTCCAACAACCGGATGATAAAACCGGAGATGCTGCCGCAGCCGGCGGCCCTGACCAGCATGGCGATCCGGCGGTGCAGTCTCCCATCAATGTAGGCGGTCTTCCACTCAGCGGCTCTGGGAGCGGGAACCAGAAACCTCCTCTTGTATTCCTCCGGACCTGTCACTTTCCCTGCCCGGACCTGACTTCCATGACTTGGTATCTCCACCACTGGTTCCAGGGATGGGGAAACGGGAGCTGACAGAAGGTTCCCCGTGAGTCCGACCCTCTCGAGAACGATATCGGAAAGCCGGTTCTTTTCCTTTTCTGAATCCATATTTTAAAATCTTAAATTATTAAATTACACAACTGGTATTGTCTCGGAATACAAAATAAAGGAAGAAGAGAACAGGATGAAACCACCTGTCACTTATAGTCATCCAAAGTCAGTTATTGTCATGATACACATGACGGGGGGGACGGAGATGCCGTTCCGTTCGGACGGTTCTTCCTATGCGGAGGCGACATCAGAGGCCCGTAGTGGTGTGGAAAAGCGAGCGGGATTCCGTTTCCTTGTCCACCGTTCCTTTTTAATCCTTATGGGCAGGCGTGAGAGCGCGCATCCGTCCGGATACGGATTCTTAAATTATCGGTCTATGGGAGTGTAAAAGTATTAATCCGTTAATGGAGAATTATGAAGGAAGACCATAAGGTGTACACGGCTACATTCTCCATTTGCAGAAGTGTAGAAGTAGTAATCCATTAATGAAGATAATGCAGAAAAACCATAAACCATATACGGCTCACTGCCGCTCTCCATTTGTAGATGTGTAGAAGTAACAATCCATTAATGGACAATAGGGCATGTAAAGGGCAGATTTCCCGTATATTCGCCTCCTTATTCCCGAATTATGGACGTAAGTCATATGATTATGGAGAGATATCCACCCTTTTATGGGGAGAGCAGCCGGCAAACACCTGATGGAAATGCCTCGTAAATCACAGGAGAATAGCCATACAATGGGCTAATACACAATAATTATTGGATAAATGTGGTCCGCTCCTGCGGACAGCAAGTTGTGTTTTCGTTTAACGAAAACAGGACGGTTTAACGGAGAATACACCGATAAACCGTTACTTATTTCAAGCTCCAGCGTCGCTTTTTACATATCTAATTATAATTCATTTGAAATCACAAAACAGATTGAACCGAATGTGGTTAGTTTGTCTGTTTATTTCATGTCCGAATCATTAGTATGCTATGTTGCAAAGTTCGTATTCATTATGAAAAAATCCGCTTACGAGAACAAGATATTCAGGTAATTTGCCATCCTTTCCCCAAAGAAGTTCGATGTTAAAAAGTTCAGAAAGCGTTTTGGCTATGTCAAATCCGAAGGCTTCGAGTGACGGACGCACTTTTTCCGGGTGTCGGCATGGTGTGCCGCAGTTACGCGTACACTCGTTATCTGAGCAGTGAAGACATTTACCTATATAGGCAAATGAACGCCCTCCATATTTCCGTTCCATATCCAATAATTCGCTCTCGATTCGTATCCGTTCCGGTAAAATGAGTTTTTGTGTATATTCAATCGGAATATCTTTGTCTTCAGGGATTATCTTCGTTGCCATAAGATGTGCATACTTGTATTGTCGGAGAAACGATTCCGTATCAAAATCAAATGGAGGACACCCCCAACTTTTACCGTAATTGGTACATTGTTTGCAAAGTTCAAGAAAATGTGGTTCGTCACGGAATTCGGCGATGTATCCTTCAACAGTGATGTCTGAAGTAAAATTTTCTACAGTGTATATACTCATTGTTTCAAAATCATTGTACCGCATAAGGAGTCGAAACGGATGTTTTCATTTTGGAAAAGTCTGTCAATGTATCCGCTTTTCTGCATTTCAGACGCGGTCAAGCAACTTAAATTCGGGGTATCTAACAATGCTATCGAATCGCACATGGACAACGCGATGTCAAGTTCATGTGTCGAGAACATGATACATTTTTTCTCGTCGTGGACAAGCCTACGAAGCAACGCCACAAGTTCGTAGCGATTAGGCATGTCAAGAAAGGAAGTCGGTTCATCAAGGAGAATGATAGGAGTATCCTGTGCCAATGCACGAGCAATCATCACACGCTGGCATTCGCCATCCGACATTTTATCCATCGTGCGGTTTGCATAAGCCTCCATTCCCACCGAAATGAGCGATTGCATGACTATCTCCTTATCTGTTTCTTGCATCCTACCTATCCAGTTGGTATAAGGAGCACGGCCTATGGCTACGACATCCTTGCACCGCAGGTTGGCGATGCGCGTGCGCTCGGTCGTGACGACAGCCAGCGTTTTTGCCATATCTTCGGTTTTCATGCAGGCGATGTCGTGCCCGTCGAGAATGATTTTTCCGGAATAACACCGGTTCAGACCGGCTATGGCGCGGAGCAACGTCGATTTTCCTGTCCCGTTTCTTCCGATAAGGGCTGTCAGTTGACCTTTTTTTATCGTGGCATTTACCTCGTGGAGCAACGAGTTTTCTTTGTAACCTATGGAAAAATGCTGTAATTCTATCATGCGGTGATGGATTTGTTGCGTAAAACCACCCATACGACGATTGGGATTCCCAATAGAGCTGTAATGGCGTTGATCGGCAAGGTGAATATTTTAGAAATGATGTCGCAAAGAAGCAATATCGATGCTCCCGAAAGAATTGTTCCGGGCAGAAGGACATGATGATCGCTATTTTGGAAAAGCATTCTTGTGACATGAGGCATAGCGAGACCTATGAAACCTATCGGACCGCAAAAAGCGGTTATCGTTCCGGCGAGCAGCGTTGTCGAGAGAAACAACAGGCTGCGTGAACGCCGAATATTCAGTCCCATTGTTACGGCATATTCCTCTCCGAACAGCAGGAGGTTAAGCGGTTTGATGGTCAGTACAGCCAACAGCAGTCCGGCAAACACCGATGGAACAAGAATCAGAAGTTGTCCGGAGGTGACGTCACCCAAAGCCCCCATCGTCCAAATGACAAAGGCTTTCAGCGATTCCTCTTTGCTGAGGTACTGCAATATCTGCACGACAGCACCTACGCCCGATGAGAACATCATGCCCAGAATCAGGATTACCATGATGTCTTTTATTCGCTGTCCGACGGCAGTTATCACGAGCAACACGACAGCCGCACCCACCCACGCTGCTCCGGCAATGCCTATTGATGAACCGATCCCGGCAAGTACCACAAGTGCCACACCGAGACTTGCACCGGAACTGATGCCAAGGACATAGGGACCGGCAAGAGGATTACGGAAGAGGGTCTGCATCTGAAGACCGCTGACCGATAAGGCAGCCCCGGCCAACAGTGCCACTATAGCTTTTATGAGGCGTATGTTGAGTACGATTTTTTCCGTGGCACGGGAACAATTTCCCCCGGTCAGTGCTGCCCATACATCGCGGATCGGAATGTTGACAGCTCCCACGGCCAAGTCCAGTAAAAAAAGACCGACCGTGAGCGTAATCAATATGGAGAATAATATAGTCGAACGGGAACGCATCTATTTCAGTTGCTTGTAATACACACACTCTTCCTGCACCAGTTCAGGATGGAATATCTTCACGAGGTCGCGGAGCACGATGTCAGGATTCACGACGGCAGACTCGTAATAGTCGTTACCCCCGGCTGTGTTGGTACGGGCGTTGTTGTTATACACCTCTCCATTTTTGAAACATCGGGTATCGGTGAATTTCGGACATGATGCCTTCAAGTCGTCAAGGGAGTTCGCCATTCCCACGTTCAACCACATGTCCGCATCCGACGCGAGCAGATATGCTTCTTCTAAGTCAATGGGGATAGAAGCGTTTCCCGTGTTCTTCTGGTAGATATAGCGGCCTCCCGCATCAGTAATCAAGCGGGCTACATAACTTTGGGTTGAAGGCATGAACCACGAGTCGCCATAGGGAACATTAAGCATAACCGAAGGAGTGCCGAGGGTACTGTCGGCCACTTTCTTTTTCAAGGCGTTGTATCTGACCGGGATTGCGGCAAAGGCTTTTTCACCCTTCTCACGTTTTCCTGTGACTTCTGAAAGCACTACCATCCATTCGGCCTTGCCGAGAGGCGACTCTTCAAGATAATCGCCGACATACATGAACGGTATGTCGAGTTCTTCGAGTTTGCTTTCCATTGCGCTTGCGCCGTTCACCCCATAGAGCAGAACGAGGTCGGGATCGAGCGAGAGCAGCAACTCGTAGTTGATGTTCCCTTCATAGCCGACATCGCCAATACTGTCGCGGCGGGCTTGGATGTCTGGGTTGGAAATGTAGTCGATTCCCGAAACGCCGGTTATACACCGGACTTCACCGATTGCGTCAAGCATGGCGATATGAGTGGAAGACATCGCCACGATACGTTTGGCGTCTCCTTTGAGTACCTGTCCTGCAAACCCTTCGGGAACCTCTTCACCGTTGCGGACGATAAACAGCCATGTGGTTACACTGTCCGCTCCCTGCCAGGGATTCCTGACGGTTATCAGTACGCTTTCCTTCCCGCCCGCCCCTTTGATGTCGAAGCCGGAGGCATATTCGGGAGCATAAAGCAGCAGGTTGAAATCATTGATTTTTGAGCTTTTGTTGTGGCAGCCTGTAAATGCCAGAGAAAGCAACAAAATCAGGCTTAAATTCTTTAATGCGTTCATATTGATGCAGATTATCGTTTACTATTTTTGTTTTTTCCGAACTTGGGTGTTATGCCGATGAATATCTCGAAATTGATGCCCGGCATGGGACGGGACAATACGGAAAGGTATTCTTCATCGAACAGGTTGTTGATGCTGCCCTTTAGCGACAGATCGGCCCATCGGAAAGAGAGCTGTTTTTCCAGTGTCACGTTATTCATGAAGTAAGGGGGCAGATAGCCCGTCAGGGTATAGTCATTACTCGACATGGTATAACGCTGGCTGTAATAACACCATTTGTAAAGCAGGCTCCATGTCCGCCATGACAGACGTCCGGTCACCGTTGCGGAAAACTCCGGCACGTATGGCAACTGTTTGCCGACGGATTGGTCTGCCGGACTCATCGGTTCGCTCTCGTTGATCGAGGGAGTCCACGAGAAAGTTCCGTTCATATCCAGTTTCCAGTCCTTTCCGAGCATTATATCAAGGTGGGCGTTGGTCTCTGCCCCGTAAGCATGTACCTTTTTGAGGTTTCTGGGGGAGAAGAATCCCTTGGTTGTGGGTAGCCAGATGATCCAGTCGTCGATGTGCGAATCGAACCAGTTGATACCACCGCTCAAAGCATATACATTTTCTTTCCCCACCGAGAACGACAACCCCACGTCGTATGTGAAGCCGTGCTCGCTTTTCAGGTCGGGATTACCGCCCGGCAGAAAATAGAGGTCGTTCAGCGTGGGAAAACGGTAGTTCCGGGAGATGGATGCTTTCGCCACGATATTGCCTTTTTTCGACAGTACCCCGTCGATGAAGAAAGCCGGGATAACCGGGGCCCATTCCGTACCGAACATATCCTCGCGAAGGACAAGCGAGGCGGCAAAACGATCGACAGGCCGCCATTTCGCAGAAACGGAACCGGAAAACTCGACACGTCCCTTGTCATACCCGACAACAGCCTTGTTACCTTCCTGCGAGATGATATTTTTGTCCGCGCTTTCCACCAAATGCTGGTGTACGGAAACACCGGCCGTGAACAGCCATTTCTCTGAAGGAGCATAATCCCCGTCCGCACTTCCGTAGAACGTGTTAATCTTACTGCGTGAGCGGGTCATCGAAGCCATTTCGCCGTTTCCCTTGTCCCGCTTGTAATCATAGGCCATCCATGTGTGTATATAGCCGCCTTTTACACCGACCTTCCATTTCTCCCGCACGCGATCCCACGAGAGGACGCCGCGAAACGTCTGCTCCCTTTGGCGGTTCTCGAAGTCCATGTCGTTCCCGTAATCCGTGCTGAGCATCGCCAGTTCCCGGTTGGAATTGATATACCAGGCGTTTAGCCCGAACTTGTCGCCTTCGCCCGTGTTATAATAAATTTCCTGCAAGACGTGCAGATCCTTATAAGCCCCGCTGCGGTTGCGTTCCGTCGGGTAATAGGAACCGATGATGTTCTTGTCCTCGTCATAGATGTTTTCCTTCTTGTCCCGGTTTCGGTATTTGTAGTCGTTGGGGGAAGAGGAATACACCACACGGGTGGAGGACTGCCAGTGTTTGTCACCGTAGGTCAGGCGGAGAAACTCGTCGAACGTGCTGAACGACCCCACTCCCTGCACGTACTGCAACCCGAACCCTTCATGGTTGGCCGGAGAAGTGGAGAGCCTGACCAGACCACCCAAGCCGCCGCCCGTTTCGTTTACCGATGACGTTCCGTGCAGCAGCGAGGCATCATCGATAAAGTAAGAAGGGATGGTGGAAAAATCCGTCATGCCCAGCATCGGGTTGTTAATGCGCATACCATTCCACGTCACTTGAGTATGCGAGGGAGAGGTACCCCGGAAAGCCACGGTGGATAACGTGGCGCGTCCGTAGTTCTTGACAAAAACGGATGAGTTGAATGTCAGCACATCGGCCATAGACAAGGCGATGTTCTCTTTCATGGCGATGGAATCGAAACGGGTTCGTTGCACGCCTATATCCTTCATAGGTCGTTTGCCCACCACCGTAACCTCCGGAATACGTAGTACCCTTTTGGTAATGCTGACGGAATTTTTCTGCTGGGCGGCAAGCAGAAAGGGCAGGCTTACCCCCACGAACAATAGAATAAGATGTCTTTTCATTTTTGTCCTCCTTCCTCGTTATTTCCAGCAGAAAGCTCCCGGAATGATTCCCACGTAAAATTCATCGATCAGCTTGCCTTGCGGCGAATAGCGATACACGATACCTTGTTGCTGGTAATCAATAGCGTCGGCCACATATACCTCCCCGTTGTTGGGATTGACCGTAAGGCCGTAGTATTTGGTGTCCCGAAACTCCAGAAAAGGCCGGACGGGAACACGGTCGGCTTCCACCGGCATTCGCCAAATATCGTTGTTGATCCAGTAAAGTGTATCCCGTGTACCGTTGAGCTGGACTTCCGAAGGCCAGTCGCCCAGCTTAAACTTGAACTGTTTCTCTACGGTGAAAGTCTCGGCGTCTATACGATAGAGAGACGGTGCCTCGTAACCGTATGGGCTGCCCTCGTAACCGCCATCCGTGATGGTCCACATCTTGTTGTATTTGTCCATGACCAGCGAAGTAGGTTGTATGCCGATGGTCAGTTCGTCCACGACCTTGTCCGTCTCCGTGTCGATTTTCAGGATGCGGTTCTGGTACGACCAGCAGTTCACATAGACGTACTTGCCGTATTGTACCATTTGTTCGGTGGAACCCGATTCCATGTCCATGTCTGGACATTCGATATAGCCGGTAATCTCGTATGTCTTGGGGTTGATGATGAAGATACGGTAGTCCCATATCTGCGTCACATAGGCTTTCTCATCCGACAGAAAATGGATATACCGGGGTGAGGTGAAACCTGTGATACGGCCCACTTCCTTGAAAGTATTGATGTCGATGGCGAAAATCACATGCGAGTTGTTCACCACGATCCAGCCTATACCGTCCCGGATAACCATAGACTGAGCCACATCGCCCAACTTGAACCCGTTGGCACGGTAAAACACTTCATTCTCCACTTCGCACGTGGCGGGATCGTAGTAGGAAAGCGTGGCATTGCTGTACTGGAAATTCCCCTCGTTGGTAATGAAAAGACCAGAGGCCGATACAGAGAAATCTTCCATCTCTCCGTAATCCCATTTCATGCAACTGCCGAAAACTGGCAGGCAGAAAAGAAAAAGGCAAATCCGTTGTATTGTTCTGCTCATTGTCATTCGGATAAAAAAGAGTACCCGAATCATTACGGGTACTCTGGTTAAGGTATAAGGTTTAATCCTGCTGCGTATATTGTTTGTCCTTCATATTTTGGAAGGTTGGGTTATACCCACATTTCGTCACGCTCCAACTTTCCCCCGTAATCATTCCGTTTTCTATAAACTTGCCGAAGAAAGTGTAGTCGGTAAATTTCGTCAAACCGTCAAAAACAACCCCATGCAAGGTCTCCAACTTCTCCATGGAAAGTGTTTCCTGAGAAAGAGAAGTCGCACTTTTTATCTGTAGCGTACCATCTATAGTCTGTAATTTATCACAAGTAATGCCTGTTGCTTTATTAACGAACAACCCTTCACCTCCTACGTGAAGCAATTCCGGAATATCCAGCGATTTACTTTGTAAAGATATTGCTAACGAACCCTCTCCCTCTTTATAATATACAGGAGAAGCTGAACAACAAACTTTGGATAGTAAGGGCAAGTTACAACTGGTAAAATTTCCAGATAAATAGAACTGTCCTCCCACTTCTTTCAAGACTGGCATTGTGATTGAAGCAAACATGGGTATTTGGATATATCCATATCCATCTATGATTTCCAAGTCGGGAAATTTGGCATTGCTTCGCATTTGGCCTGTCACATTTAGATTTCCATATACATGTTGAATTGTCGATATGGTATAATCGGTATTGTTGGTGGTTGGCTTACAAGTGAAGTCTTTGATATTCTTGAACGTGATTTCAGGGAACTTATTATTCGTGAGACTGGTGATGACAAAATTTACATTTGACAAATCTTCGGCTGTTTCAATTTTGGAGAGCTGCACCTTGTTTATAATTTCAATCTGGGGCGCTGTTTCTCCGAAGGTTTCAAATCGGGCGTTCGGCAACAGCAGTGTTCCGCTCACATCTTCAAGATAATCCAGCGTGATGCTTCCAAGTGTGGTGATCTTGCTCCAGTCGGGAAGTTGTTTGAGTGCCGTGAAATTCTTTATCTTTATCTGTCCCTTTATCGTTGTCAGTTTGTCCATTCCACCGAAAGCCTGAAGCACGTCATTTCGTTGGGGAACAAAACTACCGGTAGGAGGAGCTTCCATATTGGCTTCCATAATAATACTTCCGTTTACTGTTTCGATTTCCGGAAGGTTGATGGTTTCCAACATCACGGGGACGGTATGGAAATCAAGGCCACCGGTCTCTTTCAGCTTAAGGAAGCTCATGGAAGTCAGCTTGGCAAGATTGTTTACGGACAAGACCCCTCCGACACTTGTCAGTTCCGGTATTTCCAAAGACGCAATCGAACCGGCTGCTGTGTTCTCTTCATTGAGTCCTTGAAGATTCAGATCCTGACCTACAGTAGTCAGAACCGGAAACTCAAAACTCTGTAACGACGACGCATTGAACATCACGCTTCCTTCAATAGTTGCCAGTTTCTCGAATAGGACATACGTCACTTGGTCGTTATATACCGATATGTCTCCGGAGAGCGTTTCCAATGCTTTCATGGAAATCATGTGAAGTTCCGTAGCTTTCGAGGCGACATCGGTCGAACCTACCTGTAAACCTCCGGCAGAAACGATATTATCCAACCCTGTCAAGTCTGCACCGTTGTAACTGTTACGAATGACAATGTTGCCAGTAACCTCTTTCAAAGATGCCAATGCAGATATGTCAGTGATTTTTTCTGCCTCTTCCGCATCAGAGCCGATAATCAGGTTCCCTTTGACAACGGTTGTTTTGGTTGCGGCAAAAGAAGCTACCTCCTCGGTGGTCTTCAACTCCACATCTCCGTCAGATTCTATCTCGCTTTTCACGACCTTATAGGTATATTCGCGGGCATCTCCGTTATAGGATGTCACCCGGAAGGTTCGTTCGTTATCCCAGTCCGTTACCGTTTCAGGATCAGGTATGATTGTTGCAGAAGTTGTGTACTTGAATTCCACTTCGGCGTTGTTCAGCGATACCGTATAGGGAACGGTTATTGTTACTGTATTGTCCGTAATGTCGGCCGTGTACGATTTCCCGTCCACGGTCATCACGACCGATGTGATGAAATTTTCATCTGCATCTTCAGGTATAATTTCATCGTTTTTGTCACACGCTCCCAAAAAGAACAAGGATAGGAGCATGGGAAGAAAATAAATTTTCATACTTGTAATTTTTATTATTTGGTTAGATCCTCAAAAGAAAATACCTCCGTAGAAACTTCGCCCAGCCAGCCGCTTTTGGCCAGAACACCGCATTGTATTTTGATAAAGTCAATATATTGCAGATTGGCTTCCGTTCCATCGGCATGGATGGCATTGGAAATTTTGAAACCGTTCCTTTGTCCGCTTCCATCCACCGTACTGCCGCCTTCTATCTGGTCGTTTCCGAAATTATCCACGTACCCCCAGTCATAACTCTGATTATCCCAATAACCGGTTTGAGAATCTTGGGTGTTGCGGGCGGCCAGACAAGTGCCTGTCAGGGTATAACTGTTTTCCGAAATCCAAGCCGGATAATAATAGTCTTGTGTATGATAAGCGGACAGATAGTCTACCCAGCCGTTTCTACCGTCGGAACTGATCCATTGGACATCCATTTTTTTGCCTTCCGGACGGTAATAGGTCACTTCAAAATTCTGTATTGTTTCTTCCTTGCCTGCTTCAGATCCTTTCAGTTCGTACCACTCGTCATCCGGCAATCCGTTTCCGTTTATATCTTGCATGACCCATACGATACCCGGTTCGGAACTGCCGTCAAAGGCGTTCCCCTGAACACAGAAATCATATTGGTTACCCGAATTGGGAATACTGTGGTCGAAGCCGACGATGATATAACCTCCGAAAGAACCTAAAGAGACGTGCAGTTTGTCTTTCAAACGCTGTGTTGCCCATGCGACAGCCGCTTCAGGGGATGTTTCGTTGCCGGTCATACCGCCTATCGTGCTCGTCTCGTTGATAAATTGGCCGGGAGCTGGGGTATATTCATAGACTTTATTCCAGAGCTTGGAACTTCCCGAAGCCCGGAAGCCGTCTTGTTCCTTTTTGTCCACACAAACGACTTTTACGGTGGCAGTGACAGCCGTTTTCCCTTTGTCGATATTCCTGCTTATTTTTTCCGTCGGTGTGTCTTCCGACACAGTACAGGAGACGGTGTATTCTCCGGGTGCGGACGGCGTGAACTTGAACATGCGTTCCACTTCTCCTTCCATGACCTGACCGTCCACACTCCACTCAAAACGGGGATTGTCGAAATACTCCAACAACGGACGCAGGAAAACAGGACGGTCGGCAAAAGTGTACCTGTCCGTGGATGTTTGCAGGTAAGACGGGGTCGGGAATTTGACAACGTAGGGCATCGTTTCCACGACCTCTACGCTTACGTCTTTCGTTGTTGTCCCATCTATATTGGAAGCGTTGATTGTCACCGTATAAACACCGAGTTCTTTTTCATTGAAAGTATAAGTATTCTCGGTGGAAACGATTTTTCCTTCCCGTACCCATTCGATTTTGAACCCTTCGACATCCGAATGCTGAATATCGGGAGTAAATGTGTAATCGGTATTCCGGACGACTTTTAGCCCCTGCGAAGGTAGTGCCAGTGAGATGACCGGAGGGGTGAGTTCTTTCACTTCTACTTTCAGTTCCTCTTCGGCATAGCCTTCCGCATTGTCTACTCTTAGTTTGACATAAAAATCCCCGCATTCATTCCATGTACGTTGAAGAGACGGACCCGAAGAAACCAGCGTACCGTCTATCGTCCAAGCAAAAAGAGCATCTTCAACATTCTGGTATGTCGGGGCGATAGTCAATTCGTGATCGACCTTGACCGTGTAAATACCGGTCTCGCTGTCAAGTTCTATTATAGGTTGTCCTCCTACTTCTTCGGTAATGACTTCATCCTTGTTGCAGGAGGTGAACAGCATACAGGCAGAAATAATAAAATAGTGAAAACGATGCATGATGTGTGGATTTTAGAAAAATAACAGGGATACCCCCGACAGAAGGGATATCCTTGTATTCTTTTTATTGTATGGTGATATCATCAATACAGATATAAGCCGGAGTATTCAAACCGTATGCTCCCGAATCCGAACCCTCGAAGTTGAATTTCACACTTTGCACCCCTTCGGCATTGATTTCCCAATAATCCCATGTCGTGATAGGATCAACCTGTTGTTGGCCGTTACGATAATCGGCTAAAAGACGTTTGTAAGTGCGGATCAGACCGCCATTCGCATCATAACATTCCAGATTCACTTGGAAATACCCTTTCATCTCTTTCAGAGGAGTCGCTACCCCCGTAGAACCGAACTGATTACCATAAGTAATGACACCATAAGTGTATGAGGTGTTGCAGATCCACAGGCCGACCAATTTCCGGGGAACATTGAAATAAAATTCTGGTTTAGCCATCCATGCCTGATTGTAAGCATCCACATATCCGTAAACGACACCGAAATTGGAACCGCTGTGCCCGGCTTCCTTATTCTGTCCTTCCGCTTCCACCGCAGTGTTATAGACAGAACATTGGTTTAGATAAGAATACCACCAGTCTCCGGTATTTCCCGACTGATTGGAGCGGATGTTCCAGTTGGAAAGTGCGATGCCGCCGCTGGAATACTCTGTGCTTCCACCTACAGTATTAAACATTGAAAGGAAGAGATATTCTTCCGGAGTATTGTCGTAAATGGTGGTTACTTGAGGATACCCTTGGTACGAATAAAGATTTTCTCCGGCCGAGGTAGGTCCTGCTAACATGCCGGGATCGAAATCATCGAAAGTGATAGTTAAAGTACCGTCCGAATTTGTCACAGCACGGGTTTGCGAAGTTCCGGAATCAACCGGGTCCATCAAAAAGTCATCGTCCGAGCTACAGCCAGAGAACAAGGCGGTTGCGGTAAATAGACAGGCACCTGCCAGAAAGCGTAATTTTCTTTTCATAGGTCACTCATTTTAATGTAAAACATATTATTAACAAACACAAAAAATTCCCGTTCGTGCGGACTTACACGAACGGGAATATGTCTGTCTTCAAATATTGAATGGCCGATGAGCTATTCCTTATTTGATTACGACCCGTATATCCCGCAGGTGTAAATCTCATTCCGGTCATGGCAGGTCTTCTGACTCGTCCCGGTCATCGTGCCTTCCCGGTATTACACCAGTGGCAAAAGTTCGATGTCCGTTTTTGTGGACTCACAGCAGCGGGTACTGTCCCGGATTTTCACCGGGTTCCCTTTTCATTCGGAAGGCGTAAACCTCCCGAAACCATTTCCCGACTGCAAAATTATCTATATTACATATCAATTCCAAATAATTCATAATATTTATAATAAAACACACAAAGCATGACAACCGTACTGTTTTAATTAGAGCATTCAAGTTTACGACAAACGAAGACGGTAATTATCATACACAATATCCATAAACCAACAAAACAGCTTGCCATTTTCCATAACAATGCGTTCTGGAATAGATAACTGTTAGCTGCAATTATGCAAGCAAAAAAAGCAGACAGAATAATGACTATTAATATCATGCACCAGAAATTAATCCTATAAATTTATGGAAAACAAGTAAGGGAATGGAAGTTCCGTTGCCGCATGGATGCAGGTGAAGGACCTTCTCTTTTAACGTTGGATACGCCAATGCACGCCAACGGAAGACTCTGATATTATCTGTTTGGAAAGGATATAGGATGTGCGTTACTTTGTCGCATATTCAGAATCTTAAAAAGAATTTTAGTATGGAACTGACAATTATTGAAACAAGCGCGTATTAGGAGTTGAGAAAGCTGGTCAGCACGCTGGTCGTACAGATGGGCGACTTCCAGAAAAAGATTGCCCCGCCTGCGCCGGACAAGTGAATGGATGCGCAGGACGTATGTGATGGACTTATGCCCAAACACTTTCTGAAGAGTTTCCAGCAGCATCCCCTTGAGTATGGCCAGAACGGCAAATGCGTGGCGTCCGATGTGCGGGGTGACCTCGCCCCGGAGTTGCATTTCCTGCCTATGATTCCAAGACTGAGCCGCATGGCATTGTATTCACCTACCGGAAAGACACATTCGGGGAGTCTTTCTTTTCATCCGTACCCCTATATTTTTCAATCAGTTCGATAGCAATGGGCAATAATTTTACGACATACGCCACTCCCGTTTTTATACGGTTGCCCATCAGCCATGTACCGCCGTCGGAGTCGGTATGGATATTATCGTATGTTATGGCTTTCAAGTCCACATAGGAAAGACCGGTGAAGCACATGAACAGGAACATGTCGCGCATGGCACGCTGGCGTTTGTATCTCGGTTCTATATGGATTATCCTTTGCAGTTCCTCTTCGGAAAGGAAAGAACGCCTCTTGTATTCGGGCATACACTCGAATGATGCGAACGGATGAACCCGTATCCAGCCTTTTTCCTGCGCGATATACATCAGCCACTTCAAGGTATTGACACGCCCGAAGACAGTGGAGTTTGCCAAAGCGCATGTACCGAGCATCCAGTTGTAGTAATCCTCGATGAATGATTTCTCAAGTTCTTCGATGACAATATCCTCTGCATTCTTCTTGCTTTTCATGAAAAGCAGGAGACTCTTGTAATCGGCAACCAGACCGCAGTAGGTGCTTTCGGCTTTCTCTATGCCGATTTTCTTTTTATACGGTTCCAGCTGTTCCCTGAAAAGGTTCATAAGGGTGTGGCATTCCTCTGAGAAGCCGACATAGCGGTTATAGACTTTCTTGGCTGTAACAAAACTGTCGTGGTCGCAGATGTACTGGTAGTGCCTGGTGATTTGCGCCTTGATATTGTCAAGCTCCTGATTGAGTGTACGGGCCTCCTCGGACTTGCCTTTGGCCCGGTTGGTTTTGACGTCCCACAAAGCGAGGGACACTTCTTTCTTACAACTGAAACCGGCTTGGGTTCCATTGATGGTGATACGGCCCATAATCGGTGTCTTTCCGTTTTTTACAGACTGTTTATTCTCAAAACACTTAGCTATACATGGTCTGCGATAAGCTAAGAGAGATTCCCCTTACACAAAAGCATGGCATCTCCTTGTCGTATCTCGCCTTTATACTTTTATGTATAGTAGTCTACCGGATCGAATGAACAAGACCTATCCCATACATAAACCAATTTAGACTGCTATGTTATTTTTGAGGAAGAAGATGGAATGAGACCAGATACCCTCTTTAAGGCTGACTGTAAGTCGATTAAATGTAGAAAAAGATTGCTTTTGTCACAAGTAAAGTGTATATTTGCATTGAAAGAATCGTTCTTTGACAGAGGCAAAAGAAAACAGAATATTGTAATTCGCTCGTTTCTAAATCGTTACCTGATATTAATTAAACAGAAATAACTGTTTAATTTTCAATTAGATAGAGATTGTATGATGTTTCGCTGTATAGGTCGTCAATGGAATATTTAACCCTAAAAAGCTACCAATCTTCTTAAGATTCCTATTAACTCCTTTAGTAACCTTACGGATTCTATCATATTGTTGTATCTCCGTTATATGAAATTTCTTATCTAATATTGGGAATATATAATCACTAAGAGAATAACCTTCATTCTTATACTTATTAATTATTTCAATAGTCTGAGGCAATAATCTAAATGTAATACCTTGCCCAGTCTTATGGCGTTTAAAACATATTCTATCATCTATAATATTAGAATAGGTTAAATACGCCATATCTATCATATTAATTCCACACCCAAGATAACTAAACACAAACAAATCTTTACTCAAATATAGTAATGGGCTATAGTAAGTAGTAATATTACTTAAATCCAGTGCCAAGACTTTAGCCATTTCCGACTTGCTGATAGCACGTTTAGTCGTCTTCTTATTAAAATGCGAAACCTTAAACTTCTTAAACGGATAATATTTCTCATCTACAATATCATCCTCTATCGCTTTATTATAGACAGCTCTTAGCGTCCTAAACCGAATCCCCATAGTATTATCAGAATTACCTCGTTCTCTTAAGAATCGTTCATACCGTTTCAACCAAGCAACATCAATATCAGTAAAAGGAATACACAGATTTACAGCGAAGGTCTTCAATGAATTATAGCAATGCGTATAAGATTTAGCATTTCCTAAACGCTTCTCATTAATCATTAATTCTATAATATTCCGTATATATGTATCAACATCTGATTTATTCTCTTTCTTCTCAACTTTACTTATCAAAGTTTGAGGAGTGAAACTCTTACCTAAAGCTCTTAATTCAAATATCAAGTTTAAATATTTCTGCTTCTCTTGAGATACAATCTTTAAAAGCCATTCGTAGTTAGGGTGGCTTCTCTTAGGTTCCTCTTTATTATAATTCCATAAACTATCCAGAACAGACAAACCCAAAGATTTATAAGCCCTCTCCTTCCCTTGAGTTATTCGTATCATTAATGGATATTCACCATTAGATAACTTCTTAGATTTAAAACAAACAATACTTACAGTAGCATCCATATAAGATAATTATTTATTATCAAGATATGGTTTACACTATGGTTTACACCAACAGTAAATTATCCTCATAAATTATTAGTCCAAACTAACAATGCGCAAGACATACCAAACGCTAAGCCATTAATTATAAATAAGTTATATAGCGAAGCTGGTAGCTTTCAAAGGCGTCAGCCTTTGGAAGACGCAGATTCATAATCATGAGGTCCCCGGTTCAATCCCGGGTCCCGCTACTTGATAAGAATAAGGCATTTGGGAGGCTTCCACTTCTGGGTGCCTTTTTCTTTTTATCTCTTCGCGAAATCATTGTGAAATCTTCAATTACATTTCTACCAGAAGCCAACGTTGAACAATAAAAATAGCCTCAACTTACAAAAAATTGAGGCTATCGAAATATCACTTAAAAAGTCTCTCTATTCCCATTCTATAGTCGCATTAGGTTTCGGAGACATATCATAACAAACGCGATTTACATTCTTCACTTCTTTCAGGATACGGTCTGTTATCTTCATCAGGATAGGCCATTCTATCGGTTCGATAGTAGCCGTCATAGCATCTACCGTGTTGACAGCGCGAATAATCACCGGCCAATCAAAAGAACGGGCATTATCACGTACACCAACAGATTTAAAATCGGGTACTACTGTAAAGTATTGCCATACCTTTTTATCCAATCCGGCAATCTGAAACTCTTCACGCAAAATAGCATCGGACTCACGTACAGCCTCCAAACGGTCACGCGTTATAGCACCTAAACAACGTACGCCCAAACCTGGACCAGGGAAAGGTTGACGGTAAACCATCTCATAAGGCAATCCCAACTCCAAGCCACAAGCACGAACTTCATCTTTAAATAATTGGCGCAACGGCTCCACAAGCTCGAACTTAAGGTCTTCAGGCAGCCCACCTACATTATGGTGAGACTTCACCATTTTAGCAGTTTTCGTTCCACTTTCCACAATATCCGGATAAATAGTCCCTTGCCCCAAGAAGTCAATACCATTCAGCTTACGTGCTTCTTCTTCGAACACACGAATAAACTCACCACCAATAATTTTACGTTTCTGTTCCGGATCTTCCACACCTGCCAGTTTATTCAAGAAACGATCGGTTACATCTACATAAATAAGATTTGCTTTCAACTGGTTGCTGAATACCTCAACCACATCTTCAGACTCTCCCTTACGCATCAAACCATGATTAACATGTACGCAAACCAGATTGTTACCAATTGCCTTCAGAAGTAAAGCTGCTACCACAGAGCTATCAACTCCACCCGACAGAGCCAACAATACTTTCTTATCGCCCACCTGACGCTTAATCAACTCTATCTGATCATTGACAAAGTTCTTCATGTTCCAGTTAGCTTCAGCTTTACAGACATCGAAAACAAATGATTTCACTGCCGCCTTTATAGCCTCAATATCATCCGCAAATTCTGCCAACTTCACTTCACAAGTTGCTTTATCGTGACCTGCAGCCATGACAGGAATCCCCAAAGTATAGATAGCCGGATTTACATCAATGGCAACGCCATCAATTACATTATTCGGTCCACCATTAATTATAATACCCTTTACATTGGGCAATGTTTTCAGTTCTTCCACTGTGATATCGTGAGGATAAATCTCACTATAAACTCCTAATGCACGGATGGCGCGAGCCAACACCGTATTCTCATGACTACCCAAGTCAAGGATAACAATCATATCCTGCTTCATCTGATTTTGGTTGTTTTTAAGTTATTGTATTGTTTATTATTCACTATCGTTTCCAAACGGTCTGCAAATATAAAGATTTTTAGAGAGACTATAATACATTGATTCTCTAAAGTTTCAGAACAGAGTCGCGTTTTTTTGCTGTTATATTATTCCAAAGAAAAAAATGAAGTTATACAGACAAGCAAAAATAAAAAAAGAAGCATTCACAAACACTATAGAGTTTGAAAGGCTTCTTTTATCCTAGATATTTTATACATTTGCTGCATAAAACATAATATTTCACCATGAACGAAGAGAAAAGTTCCTTTATAAAAGGTATAAATGAGCAACACCCAGCCGCTTATCATCAGCTTTATAATGAATATTATAAAGCATTGGTGTTGTATGCCATCAACTTTCTCTCTTCCCAACAAGCTGCCGAAGATATTGTACAGGATCTTTTTGCAACTATGTGGGAAAAGAAAATGAGATTCTTATCATTGCCTTCTTTCCGAACTTATCTTTATAATTCTATACGAAATGCCTCTCTTAATTATTTAAAACATCAGAATGTAGAATCTCTCTATCTTGAACGCTTGGCAAGCACTTATCGAGAAATCACAGAAGAAGAAGATACCAATGAAGAAGAAGTATACCGACTACTATTTCGTGCTATCGATAAATTGCCAACACGCTGCCGGGAAATATTCTTATTACATATGGATGGAAAAAAGAATGAAGAAATAGCTACTGCACTAGGAATTTCGATTGAAACAGTAAAAACACAAAAGAAAAGAGCTATACAATCTATCAAAGAACAGATGGGCACATGCTATTTTTTGCTCCCCTTATGTGACATTTTGTATAGTTCCAAGTTTTTTTCGTAACCAAAATAATCTTTTTTAGAAAGTTTGTACCTCTTTTTAATCTTCATGTTGTCTTATTAACAAATGATAAGACAATAAATATATGAAAATAAAATCTGGTACAGAAGAATTAATAGCCAAATATCTCTTCGGTGATATTACAGAGCACGAGAAAAAACAACTTGACAATTGGATCAAGACCTCTCCACAACACGAAGAGTTTTTCAATCGTTTACGAACAAGCGCATCATTTCGTAAGCGCTACGAGGCATATACACAGATTAACTCACATCAGGCATGGAAACATTTCAAAAAGAAATATTGCCAAGTATCAGTCACATCAATTCTCCTGAAATATGCAGCTATTTTAATATTACCTATAATAATAGCAGCAGGAGGATGGTACTTTTATATTGCTTCCGAAAAACAAATATCTGACAATCTAGCCTTAGGAGATGCCATACAGCCAGGAATTCCTAAAGCTACATTAATTTTAGCCGGGAATGACAAGCAATCGCTTACCCCAACATATCCAACACCAGTTAAAGTTAATCATTCCACAACTGCTATAGCTCAAAATGGTGCGCTCATCTATCCATCAACACCCAATATAAATATAGATATACCTCAAAAACAGCAGCCTGAAACAGTAGAAAAAAACACATTAACAACTGAACAAGGAAACGAATTCAGAGTAACCTTTGAAGATGGAACAACCGTACACCTCAATTATAATACAGAAATACGGTATCCTGTAAGGTTTAGTAAGTCTAAACGCATGGTTTATCTAAAAGGGGAAGCCTATTTTAAAATAGCCAAAGATGCTCGTCCTTTCTATGTTATCACTGACCAAGGAACAATCAAACAGTATGGTACAGAGTTTAATGTTAATACATTCAGCCCTGAACGAACAGAAGTCGCATTAGTGAAAGGGAGCATTAGTATTATTCCTCAAGGAAGTACACAAGAACAACTCATAGAGCCGGGCCAATTGGCACACATTGAACAGAAAGGTAACAATATATCTATATACAATGTAGACCTCACTCCCTACATAGCATGGAATGAAGGACGACTTATTTTCGAAAATCGTACTTTAGAAAATATTGTCGAAATTCTAGAACATTGGTATAATGTTAATATTTCCTTTGGCACTTCCGAGCTTAAACAACTGCGATTTACTGGTAATATGGATCGTTATGCCACAATCAGCCCGATATTAAAAGCAATAGCACGTACTACGAATTTACAAATAAAAATAGAAGGAAGAGAAATTTTAATCACAGACAATTAATTACTAATTAAACAAGAAGAAAGAATGAGAAAGACAAAAAGTAGAGAAAGAATCCGAATACTTTCTCTGGTAGTAGTATTATTACTATTACCCACAATGATGCTTGCCATTCCAGAAAGTGGCAAAAAAGTAACTTTAAATCTGGAATCTGTCACTGTCAAAGATTTTTTCGATGCTTTAAGACAACAAACCGGATTAAGCTTTGTCTACAATACAGAACAGACAAAGTCACTGAAACCCATCACTATCCATGTAAAAGATGAAACTGTGGATAACGTACTACGTACCGTACTCAATGGCACGGGTCTCACTTACAGCATGGAAAGAGATATTGTCACTATCTCTAAAGTGGAACAACAAGGAAGCAAACGTATCGCAACAGGTATCGTTTCGGATGAAGAAGGATATCCTTTGCCCGGTGTTAATGTTGTGATTAGTGATCTTCAACGCTTTGCCATAACAGATAATAATGGTAAATATAATATAGAGATTCCAGCTAATACCGCATGTACTATCACCTTTTCATATATCGGAATGTCTACTCAGCAAGTAATGATTAATAGTGGTCGGAATGATGTACGAAAAAATATTACTCTAAAAAGTGATACTAAATTAGATGAAGTTATCGTTACTGGAATTTATACTCGTAAAGCAGAAAGTTTTACTGGAGCAGCAACTACTATTTCGAGCAAAGATCTGATGCGTGTCGGAAATCAGAATGTGTTCCAGAGTTTGAAAAATCTGGATCCTACAATATACATTGCAGATAATTTTGATATGGGCTCCAATCCCAATAGTGTTCCGGATATGTCAATGCGTGGAACTTCCAGTTTTCCAACGACAGAAAGCAGTTCTTTGCGCAGCAACTATCAAAATCAACCCAATCAACCTTTATTCATTCTTGATGGTTTTGAAACAACTGCTGAGACAATAATGGACATGGACATGAACCGAATTGAAAGCATTACAATTTTAAAAGACGCCTCAGCAAAAGCTCTCTACGGTTCTAAAGCAGCCAATGGTGTAATTGTTATTGAAACAAAACGTTTAACCGGAAATCAACAGCGTATTACGTATAATGGTAGTATTTCTTTGGAAATGCCGGATTTAACCAGTTATGACCTTTGTAATGCATTTGAAAAATTGGAAGCAGAACGTTTAGACGGAGTATATACAAGTAGTAGCGCCAATACACAAATCCAATTAGATCAATTATATAATGGACGACGAAAACTTGCATTAGAAGGATTAGATACCTACTGGTTATCCAAGCCACTTCACACTGGCATAGGACATAAACATAACCTAAATATAGAATTAGGCGATTCCCAAAATTTACGTGCAATCTTAGACCTTACTTATAATCAGATTACTGGGGTTATGAAGGGATCTGACCGCCGCAATATATCGGGTGATATAAATTTATCATACAGACATAACAAACTATTACTAAAGAATATCCTATCAATCATATCTAACAAAAGTAATGAGTCCCCTTATGGAGAATTTAGCGAATATTCCAGAATGAATCCATATTGGCAAGCAACTGATGAAAATGGGAATATAGTTCAATGGGTAGAACAAATTGGCTCAACATCAAGCAAAGTAGCTAACCCTATGTATAATTCTATTATCGGAACCAGCTTTACTTCCAGTTATTTACAATTCACCAATAATTTTTATGCAGAATGGCAAGTTGATAAAAACTGGAAAGCAACAGCACGTATAGGAGTCTCTGAAAAACGAAATGATATGGATGATTTCTATCCCGCCTCACATTCCATTTTTGCAAATGTTAATGATATACTTAAGCGTGGTAAGTATATTATGGAAAATGGTAAATCCAGTTCTATTTCCGGAGACTTGAATATAAACTATAATAATCAATTTGGTAAACATACTATCTTTGGAAATGCCGGTGCCTTTATCTCCGGAGAAAAATCATCAGCATATCGACACACGGCAGAAGGTTTCCCCAATAATCAGAAGGCAGATATTTCATTCGCAAAACAATATGCAGAAAACAGTACCCCTACTGGTTATTCCACAATTAACCGTGAAGCCAGCTTCCTATTAGCCGCTTCGTATGATTATGACAATCGTTATTTAGCCGATGCAACTGTTCGGGAAAGCGCATCTTCCTTATACGGTTCAGATAACCGTTGGGCCAATAGCTGGTCTTTTGGTATTGGATGGAACCTGCACAATGAAGCCATCTTGAAAGGTGTTGGATGGATTAAACAGTTAAAACTTCGGGCCTCGATTGGTTTGACTGGAAATCAAAACTTTGATACCAACGCAGCAATTGCTACATATAATTATTACACAGGCGTCGTATATGGAGGCTTAGCTGGCAAATTTACAGGAGCTTATTTAGCATCTATGCCTAACTCCAAATTAAAATGGGAACAGAAAAAGGATCATAATATAGGAATTGATATGAGAGTTGCCGGATTATCCCTTTCTGTTGACTATTACTCAGCAGATACCAAGAATATGTTAACCGATGTAACAATCCCAACTTCTACAGGGTTCGCAATAGTAAAAGATAATTTAGGATTGGTACGTAATTCTGGAGTTGAAGCTAAAGCTAATTATACAATATGGCAAGGAAAAGAAGGTTTTGTAAATGTATATGGAACATTTGCCTATAACCGAAATAAAATAATTCGTTTGTCAGAGAGTATGCGGGCTTACAATGAAAAAATGATGAAACAAGCAGAAGATAATAATACCTCTGCACCTGTATTAATGTATCAAGACGGATTATCTATGAAAACAATATGGGCAGTTCCTTCAGCCGGTATTGATCCGCAAACCGGACAAGAAATATACATTAAAAAAGATGGTACCTACACCTATACTTATTCAGCCAATGATATGGTCGCTGCTGGTAACTCCGATCCTAAGTATCGTGGTACAGGCGGTTTCACAGCCGAGTATAAAGGTATCGGATTAAGCGCTACTATAAGTTATCTTGCTGGTTGTCAAATGTATAATTCAACCCTCGTCAGTCGGGTAGAAAATGCAAATATTGCTTACAATGTGGATCGCCGATTGCTAATTGGTCGTTGGACTACTCCCGGACAAGTAACACCATACAAGAAATTTAATTCTGAAACAACTACACGTGCTACCACTCGCTTTGTACAGGATCGGCGTGAATTATCACTCTCTTCCATCAGTGCATATTATGAGTTTCCCAGTTCCATTTATAGGAAATTAAGTATGCAACGTCTGCGTTTATCATTCTATTTAAATGATATTGCAACGTTCTCTTCTATAAAAATAGAACGAGGTTTAAATTATCCTTTCGCAAGAAATATGTCGTTCTCATTAACAGCCACTCTCTAAATTTTATAAAGATGAAAAAATACATATTAATCCTATTAACGTCCGTAGTAACATTATCCTCTTGCAGCGACTGGTTCGATGTTACTTCAGGGTCTGAAATTCGAGAAAAAGATCATTATAGCACTCTAGCCGGATTCCAACAATCTTTAATAGGTTGTTATATTAGCATGACAGACAATGCCCTTTATGGTAAAGAATTATCCTGGTATGCAATTGAAATATTAGGTCATCAATTTAATCCTGTGACTTCCAATTCAAGTAATAGTAGAGAAATGCAAGAATATGAAAAATTCAATTACGACCACACACAAATATTCTCGGACATCGAAAATATCTGGGCTAAAGCATATTCTGTAATAGCCAATGCCAATGAAGCATTAACTAATATGGAAGGACAGGAGTCAAGTCTGAACGAAGTCTATTATCATGTTATCAAAGGAGAACTTCTTGCCATTCGTGCATATATACATTTTGATCTGTTGCGCCTATATGGATATGGTGATTGGAAAAACCGTTCCGCAGAACTAAACTCTAAAAAAACGATTCCATATGTAACAACTTTATCATCGATCCCAACTCCTCAACGCACAGGAAAAGAGACACTTCAAATGATTATCAACGATTTGGAAGCCGCAGAAAAATTATTAAAGGAATACGACCCGATCACAAAAAAACATCCGGCTTCTTATTACACAAGTATAGATGCAGATGGTTTCTTCAAAGATAGAACTTTACGACTCAATTATTATGCAGTCAAAGCATTGGAAGCACGTGTATATTTATGGGAAGGCAGTAAAGAAAGCATAGACAAAGCTTTAAATGCTACTGAAGAGATAATCACAGCTATCGGTGATAATGGAATTGTTATGGACGATATGTACACTTACTCCTACCTGTTACCAGAAATTTCTCAATCTAACCGTTCTCTAGCATCCGAAGCTTTATTTAGCCTAAATGTTTCAGACGTTACGTCCAAAATTACCTCATATATAATACCCAACTTCGTCAACACAGACTATACAGCTATGTATATATCTCCAACAGATGTTGAAAATATATATGAAGGCATAAATTCAGATGTTCGTTTCACACGAATGTTAGATCAAACCCAAAGTGATTCCAGAGGATATGTCCCTATGAAAATTCATCAAGCAAGTTTAGACGAATTCAATAAGAACCGCTTGTCTCTAATACGCTTGCCTGAAATATTCTATATTGCTGCAGAATGCTATGCAACAAGTGCAACCCCAAATCTTGACATGGCATTACAAAGGCTAAATAAGATTCGCGAAAACAGAGGTATCAGCACCCCTCTTGAAAATCTAAATGCAGATCAAATCATAAAAGAAATACAAAAAGAATATCACAAAGAATTCATTTCCGAAGGTGTCATGTTCTATTACTATAAGCGAACAGGGTGTAAATCTATTCCTAATTATAGTGAAGAGATGACAGATACGCAATATTTATTGCCTTATCCTACCTTCGAAATACAATCCGGTCGTGTACAATAAACAATATTAATATGAAAAAAATAATTATAAAATCAGTCTTAGCGATAAGCTGTTTCTCTTTATGCCTCATTAGTTGCGGCAAGGAAGAAATACCATATTTTGACAGTCAATATAATGCTGTCAGATTCAATTCTACGAATGAGTACGATGCAGAAACCGACATATTTAAAGGGAATTATTCTTTTCTGGAGAATCCCTTTGATGAATATGGTGAATATGAATTGCCTTTAGTTTTGGTCGGAAATGTATCGACAGAAGACCGTACTGTGAATTATGTAATCAATGCGGAGGAAACCACTGCCCCCGAAAACAGTTATGAAATAACTGCTGCAGTGATTCCCGCAAATAGTTTAAAAGGAACAATAAAAATAAGGCTGTTTAATACTGATGAAATACAAAATGGAGCATCATATAAACTTTATATCCAGCTAAAGGAGTCATCAACTCTAGGGTTAGGCCCTAAAGAATATATCACAGCAACAGTAAGTTGGAACAACAATATCATTGCCCCTCCAGCGACTGAACGATATGTATGGATGACATATAATTCACTAATAAAATCATCCCTAGCTCCAACCTCTTATTCTACAACAGCTTATAGTTCCAATGCTTTAAAAACAATTGTAACAGCTTTAGACTGGGATGATTGGGACGATATGACTGCGCATCCTGACCAACCACAGAGACCAACATATTTTACATATAAATATCTCGCCAATTATAGATTATTCGTAACAGACAAATCATATGAAGCTTATGCTGCAAAATTAGCGGATTATCTAAAAAAGTATCAGAAAGAACATCCCGATACCCCCCTAGTTCATAACGAAGGTAATTTGAAAGGACAAATTATAGAAGCCAGAACATATTAATTTATATAATTCTATAAAATTATGAAGAAAAATAATATAACTCAATTAATAATATTACTGCTGCCTAATATTCTCTGGTTTACTTCTTGTTATGAGGATAAAAGTTCATTTGTAACAAACCTTATTCCAGAAGTACAAATTAGTATAAACGATAAAAATCAAGAAAATTCAATATACGTAGGTTATCAATCTCCTGTCGATATTGTACCATCTATTACCCAAGATGGTTTTGATGGTTCTAATTTGCGCTATGAATGGGCTGTAACCGAGGAACCCTCAACTAATAATCCTGTTTATGAAATTATTGGTACAGAAAAAGACTTTCATGGTATTATAAATCGTCCTATATCAAATGGAGCCTATACGTTAAAATTGACTGTAACAGATGTAGCAAATGATAACTTACAATATATTTATTCTTGGGAATTATATGTACAAAGTAGCTTCCTAGACGGATTGTTGATCGCAGATAGTGAAAACGGAACAACAACAGATTTTACTTTGATTAACAATTCTCAAATAACAAATCAATATACAAAAGAAGAAAGAATATTCCGTCACATACTAGAAACTGCTAATGGAGCAGCATATGATGAATTATTGACTTCATTAACCTATGAGGTGATGGGGAACACAGCAATACTTGGTAGTTCTCACTTAAATCAGATTTGGGCTATTTCTTCCACAGGAAAAAGCATTCGTTTCAACTGTAAGGACTATTCAATAAACGGGACATGGGAAGATGAAAAAATATTTTTATATTGCCCCACCGATTTTCAAGTAAAATCTTATATTCGTTCTTCACAACTTTTCATCGCTTATACAAATAATGGACTATATTCATTCTTAAACGTAGCAGGTAACAAATTCTCTATGCCTAATTCTGTTTTTAATGGATTTGAAATCAATAACAATGTATATGCAGCAAATTCTTCATATAGTATTGGAGACAACCATTTAGTATGGTTAGATAAACCCAAAGGTGCCTTTTATTCCTTAAATGGCACGAGTTATAACACATGTACTCCGTATATCTCAAATCCGGATTTCGATCCTAATGACATGGGGAGTCAAACAGCTATTGCCGCAACAAGTTCTCAAGATGGCTCATTGGCCACTTTCTTACTTAAAGACGATAATAGTGGAAATTATGCTATTTACACTTTAAGCCAATATAAAGCAGAAGAAGGCTACTATGAAGATCCTGATAATTGGGAGGGATGGATTGTGACTTCACCAGAACAACCAGCAGCAGCAAAAAACAAATATATTATTCCAACGACAGGAAAAACCTTACTAGACAAAGCTGTATCTATTTTCTTCGGACATACAAATAATGTATTATATGTAGTAACAGATGCAGCTATATACTCATTTACTTACGGTATGGGAAATGAAGTATCTGTCTCCACCACCTCACAGTTTACCCCCAGTAACGGAGAAAAAATTACAAAGGCCAAGTTATATCAACAAGGGCAATATACCAATCAAATTAATGTAATGACTGGTAATCCACCAACTATTGCCCCAAATGCATGGAATAACAAAGCCCTCATTATTGTGACCCAATCCGCAGAATTTAACGGAAAAGTCTCAATTGTTCCGATGAAACAGGCCGGTGCAGGAACCTTGGATATTTCTAAAGCCCTAATCTATGATGGTTTTGGTAAAATCCTAGATGTAACAACAACCGGATATTAATCTAATTTCATAAAAATACATTAAAGAACTGATATGAAAAAGAAAATCCTCTTACTTGCAGCAATGGTGGTAGCTTCGTCTACCACCATTGACGCACAGCGTAAATTTCCATTCTTCTGGAAAAAAAAGAAGGCAAAAACAGAACAAACAACTCCTGCTAAAAAAGAAAGTGAATATGACAAACTATTCAAGAAAAAGCATGAAATAGCCAAAGGACTGATTACTCTCCATCTGCTGGATGGAAAAGTATATTTTGAACTTCCTGTGAATTTAATCAATAAAGATATGCTTATTGGTTCCACTGTCACCAGTATCTCTGATAATGGCAATGCAGTAGTCGGTTCTAAACCGACCGATCTTCTTCACGTAGTATTCACACGCAATAAAACACATGTACAGTTACGTCAGGTAAACACTGACTATATTACTGGTAACACACAAATTGATGAAGCTTTACGCAAAAGTACACTGGGAGCAATTTTAAGCAACCAAAAGATTCAAGCATACAATAATGACTCTACTGCTATCGTTTTTGATATGAGCAGCGTCTTCCTGGGCGACAACAAAAAAATGAGTCCATTCGATCGTAATTCAATCTATGGAATGTACAATCGTACAGAGAATTATCAATCCGACTGCTCTTACATTTCACAAATCAAGGCTTTCAAAGATAATGTTTCTATTAAAAGCTGTCTGTCATATACATTCTCTGTCAGCAATTCACAAGGGGCGTCACTCATAAAAGACCGTCCATTCACCGCAGAAATGACACGTTCTATCATGCTGTTGAAAGAAAAGCCTTACCGTCCACGTATGGCAGATTACCGGATCGGTGTATTCTTTACCGGACGCGAACAACTAGGCGAAGGAGCTAAAACAACCGCACCTGTTTACTATGCCAATCGATGGGATATACAACCGTCTGACACTGCTGCCTACCTACGTGGTGAGAAAGTGAAACCCACTAAACAGATTGTTTTCTACATCGATAACACTTTTCCGGAAAAATGGAAACCATATCTGCGGGAAGGAGTCACCCAATGGAATGAATTATTCGAGCAGATTGGATTCAAAGATGTTGTAGCAGCCAAAGATTTCCCGACTGATGATCCGGAATTCGATCCGGACAATATCAAATATTCATGTGTTCGCTATGCTCCATCAAGCATTGAGAATGCTATGGGACCATCATGGGTAGACCCACGAAGCGGAGAAATCTTGAATGCCTCCGTATATTTATATCATAATGTTATCAAGCTTATCAGTAACTGGTTGTTCGTGCAAACAGCACAAGCCGATAAGGATGTACGCACTGTCAATATTCCGGATGAAATGGTTGGAGACGCATTACGCTATGTACTTTCACACGAAATCGGTCACTGTTTAGGGTTTATGCATAATATGGGAGCTTCTTCCACTTTCCCGGTAGATTCTTTACGTTCACCGGAATTCACGCAGAAGTATGGCACTACTCCTTCCATTATGGATTATGCCCGCTTCAACTATGTAGCACAACCTGGCGATAAAGAACGTGGCGTTAAATTGACTCCACCCCGCTTTGGTGAATACGACAAATACCTCATAAAATGGACGTATACTCCGGTATTCAATGTTAATTCTGCAGAGGAAGAAGCAATTATAACAGGCAAATGGATCACTGATGCCATTAAAGAAAATCCAGTGTACCGATATGGAAAACAACAAGTATATGGAGTTGTTGATCCCCGTTCACAAACGGAAGATATTGGTGACAACTCTATGAAAGCAACTCGATATGGCATCAAGAACCTTAAGTATATCATGAATAATTTGGAAAGTTGGATTTCCGAAGGTGACGATACATACGAATACCGTGAAGATTTATTTATTGGTATCGTAGAACAACTTGCAATGTATGTTACCCATGTAGCAGGCAATGTAGGTGGCTATTTTGTCAACGAAGTTAAAGAAGGGGACACAATGCCACGTTTTGCACAAATTCCGAAGGCACAACAAAAAGAAGCCCTGAATTACCTATTCGAAATTTATAATGATCTGGATTGGCTTGACAACAAAAACTTATTAACTAAATTTCCGGTTTCCGGTTCCCCTAAACAAACTATTCAAAACTTCATGTTGAGATATATACTGCCTGTACCTTTTCAGGTATCACAATACGAAGGATTAGAGAAAGATTCATTTACTGCTGCCGAGGCTTTCAACATGATATACAATTTTGTATGGAAACCGACCATTTCCGGACGTACATTAACAGAATCCCAAATGAATCTCCAGAAACAATATATATACATGATGATGCAAACTGCCGGTTTCACAATTAAAGGAGCCGGGAAAGCATTGACCGGAGAAAAACCACTTGACATCAATCACCGCCAGTTCGGATATACTTGTTGCCAGGGACATGCTATCAAAGAGGATGTTATACACAACCCTGTAGCAGGTTTTGAATGGAGACCGTTGAATCGTTTTTCTATGACAGCCAAAGTTACCCAGGCAGATGTATACGCATATATAGCTAAAGCCAAACAACTGATGAAACAAAAGGCAGCCAGTGCATCAGGGAAGACGAAAGCTCACTATGAATTATTATTAAAGATGCTCGACATCAACTTAAAATAAGGGAGGGACAAAAGATGAAAATACTATTTTTATGGTTGATGGCAATTTTGTTGATTATCGGATCAACAAATGAAGCCAATGCCCGCTCCAAAAAGAAAAAAGGAAAAGCAAAAACCGAACAACAGACTGACAGTGTTCAAAAGAAAAAAAAGAGTGTCTACGACAAGCTTTTCAAAGATAAGAAGAAACATACAGTCAATAAAGGGACAATCACAGTTCATCAGTACGAGGATAAGATTTATCTGGAACTACCGGTTGAATTAATGGGACGGGATTTTTTAGTAAACTCTGCCATCACTACTGCAAGTGACATTTCACTGGCAGGCACAAAAGCTGCTCAAAGTAGGTATCTGATTATTGATAAAACCGATTCATTAATATTATTCCGAGATCCGAAATACAATGTTCGCCTCAACGAACAGGACGATAATCAAGAAGCGGCTTTTGCATTATCTCGTAGTAATGCTATTTACAAAGCATTTCCAATTGAAGGATACACCAGCGATTCAACGGCTGTTGTATTTAATGCCACTTCCTATTTCTCTTGTTCCAATAAAGATGTACTCAATCTTAGCGGACGCAGTTATGGAGGTATGCTCACAATTGTAAGTGCTTCCCCTCAAAGTAAAACATCTTTTGTGGACTCTGCAGATGCATTCGACAATTGTATCAGTATCACTCAAAACTGTACTGCAAAGTTGAGCATCAGCATCATGGGATTCGTCTCCAAAGAACAACCGGAATTAACCATGTCGGTACAAACGACACTAGCCCTACTGTCAAAAGAAAAGATGAATACCCGCGAAGCCAACCCACGTGTAGGAACAGGTTATATCGCATACACGGACTATCGTAATGAAAAACGTTTCAAGAAAGGATATTATGTAACACGGCGTAATATAACGACGCAACAACCTGTTGTTTTCTACATCGACACTCTGATTCAAGATAGCTGGGTAAAAGCCATCCAAAAAAGTGCAGATGAATGGAATATAATATTTGAAGACTTAGGAATAGGAAAACCAATCATAATAAAACCGTATGAGAAAGGTTCAACTTTCCGTGCTAATAACCCAATGATAAATACGATTGCTTTCCTGAATAACAACAACTCGGAAGTTACTGCGTACAATGTCACTGATTTACGCACTGGAGAAATCTTAAGTACCAAGATAGGAGTACCACGCGACCTTGCCGTCAGCGTACGTCGCAATGGAGTATACCAAATGGCAGAGATTGATCCGCGCTTCCGGACTTATTACATTGCCGATGAGGTGATCTGTGAGAATCTGACAGCACGTATGCTAAAAGCATTTGGTCTTAGTTTGGGATTGGCAACTAATTTGGCTGGTTCTGCAGCATACTCCCCAGAGGAACTGCGTTCTCCTGAATTTACTCAAAAATATGGTATCACAGCTTCAGTCATGGACAACGTATTATACAATTATCTGGCACAGCCCGGTGATAAAGAAAAAGGAGTGGTATTGATTGTCGACAAACCGGGTGTATGTGATGCATTTACGCTCAAATATCTGTATGCCGCCACCAGTGAAAATGAATCAGACATGTTGAAGAAATGGGCTATGGAACACGATGGAGATCCACGCTATTTCTATGGAAAGCGTTCACCAGCTTATGCTACAGACCCGCGTTGCCAAAACTATGATTTAGGTAATGATCCGATAGCCTCTTTAGATGCACAAATCGCTCATGTGAAATATGTAGTTAAAAATAGTCCTGCCTGGTTTCACGACGATAATATCCCCAATGATTACCGGGAGCTATTTCCTGATTTTGTGATTATTGAATTAATCAATAAAACATTGTCACCTGTATCTTCTTATATCGGAGGTATTTATATCAATGAAGCCAACGAAAAAAGCAATGTTCCTTCATATCAACCGGTATCGGCAGATATGCAAAAGAAAGTCTTACAAAAGATATTCAGTACCTTCTATGATTTAAGTTGGCTGGACTCTAATAAGGATTTCTTGCGTTTAGGTGGTGTCAATCCTGATATGTCAGCATGGATTTACAATAACGGGTATCCAATGATGTCTTTGATGTTTCGTTTGATGCGTATGGGATTGAGTGTAGAGAAATCAACTAGACCTTATACCCAAGAAGCATATTTGAATGATATAGAGAAACAATTATTCAAAGAAACTTTAAATGGGAAACCTTTAAGTGCTCCAATGATTGCACAACTGTCTGTATATATCAGTTCTTTAAAAGGAATGTGTCCGACATTAAAGGCTATTGACAAGGCTGTATCAACAAGAATAACTTCCATTGCTCTCAACGAGCAAACTAATCATAAGTTACAATCATTAGGGTTGCTGACAACTTTTGCCTCTATATCTGCAACAGAAGAGCAATCGGGTATGGAACCTATGACTGCTGTCAATTTCTATGTCGGTACGGATATCGAAGCCATTTGCTATGATAAGTTGAAAAGTACACGTCGCTATTTGATACAAGCTCGTTCTTTGGCTAGTAATGATATTGAACGTGGAAAATGCGATTATTTGATAGCGATGATTGACAGGGTAATTTAGCCTTTCCTCTACCATTCAACGTGTATGTTTATAAAAAGTTTAGTGATAGTAAAATGTATAACAATAAAAAAAAATTATATTATGAAGCAGATTATTTTATTCATTGTATTCATATTTACTATAATGATGTGTTCTTTTGCACAAGAAGCCCCCTCCTCTCCAATAATCAAGGCAAGAGACAATAAAAGTACTGAGTTTTTCAAAAACAAAAAACTTCAATCTCCGATCTCCCCAATGGTCCTTTTCAGTCAGAAAATCACAGGGGTTGTTTATACTGAAGGAGGAAAAGAGGTACTAATAGGCGCGAGCGTTATCGAAGTGGGTAGTACTAATGGTACTATAACTGATATTGATGGAGAATATAGTATAGGCATTTCTAAGGCCGACAAAAAAATTCTCCAAGCAAGTTATCTGGGTTATGAAACAAAACAAGAAAGAATTGGAGGCCGTAGGGTGGTGAACTTCTTCCTAAAAGAAAGTTCACAAGCCTTAGACAAATAAAACCACACACTATCACTAAACTTTTTATAAAACAGCAATATGAAAAAATTTATTTCTATTTTTTTATTGTTATACATTACTTTACCGATAAATGCTCAAGATAAAACAAATGAGCTATCGGGATTTATTATACACAAACAAGAAAATGGGTCTAATGGTTCATTAGACGGTGCCAATATCTTTTTGATCTATGCAAAAGACACACTGAAAACAACAAGCATAAATGGAGTATTCCGTTTCAAACCCATAAAAACAGGAAAAGCAAAACTCATTATCACTGCAATAGGGTGTCGGAAAGTTGAAAAAGAATTAAATATAATAGCTGGAAAGAATTCTAATCTTTACATAGAAATTTTGGATGAATCCATCCAACTGGAGGAAGTCACCATCAAGGGCAGAATCCCCATTGTGACCCAAAATGGCGACACGCTAATATTCAACCCGAAGGCAGTCAACATACAAGAAGGGGATGTCGCTATGAATATAGTCGAGCAACTTCCCGGAACAGAGACTGACGACCATTCCGTCAAAATCATGGGAAAACAAGTAACCAAAACTTATATAGACGGCAGACTAATATTCGGAAGTGACCCAATGGCAGCACTAAAGAATCTTTCTGCAACAGATGTATTAAAAATCAAGGCTTATGATGAATATGAAAATACGAAAACAAAAAAACTAATGTACAGAGGGGATCTCACCAGAGTGCTCAACATAGAAACCAAAAGCAAACTCATCAGCTCATGGAAAGCACACCTATTGGCTAGTACAGGCAGCAACATGGACTCAAAGAACGACAGAGGAAAGTTCCGTAAAGGGCTCGGACTCACCACTAACTTTTTCTCCGAGAAATTTTTACTCACAAGTAATGTATTTCACAATAATATCAACCGAAAATCAAATAATATCAAAAATGTTCTTTCCATTTCCGATCCTGGTAGTACTTACAACGAAACGACTTATGCAGATCTGGCTACGGAACGCTCATGGGACACAGAAAATGGAACATACGGTACATTTAGAGCATTTTACACTTTCGGATATAATCGCGATAATACAAATACACGATCCGAACAACATTATTTTCCTGGCAACAATTATCAGCAGCGCCTTTATGAAGAACAAAATAGCAACAGTGACAGAAAACAAAATCACTATTCCGAATTTTCTTTCTCCAATTCAAATGACAAATGGGGAGAATTCCGTTGGAACCAGCTTATAACATATAACAACAACAAAGATTGGCAATCGCTTTACATCTATAATGAAGAAAACAATCTTCAAACATCGAAAAGCCTGATGCATTACGATAATCTAAACAAGAATTTTCATGTGAAGGAAGATGTCAGTTATGTCAACAGTATTACCGACAGAATCGGATATACATTAGAAAGTTCAGTAGATATAAATAAAGGCAAAAATCATTCATTACGGATAGACACATTAGAAAGTTCGACAACACAAACTTATCTGACTATTCCATCAAAACTCCGCAATACGGAGTGGAACGGCAATGCGCAATTAATATATATACTGAATCCAGAAAATGACACCCAAATATCTTTTGACTATTCCGTTAAATACGAAAACGGATGGAAACACCAATTCGCCTGGAATATGTTGAGCCCCACAAATCCACAAACAGACGAAGCCAATACATATAGTTATAAAATAAATAACCTGACACAAAAACAGGAAGTTTCATTTCACTTTTTTCCCTTTCAAAAAACAAGTTGTGACATTTCAGCCGGACTGAAGGAAACTACACTTAAGCGGAAAGAAAAAGAAATGGACAACTACCGTAAAACATTCATCTCTCCAACAGTAGCAATATCTTTTGTGCATACAGATATAACAAAGTCATGGAGTGCCGCTTACAGACTGCATAATTTTGCACCAAACATAGTGCAGTTACGCCCACAAATAGATAACAGCAATCCTTACATGCTGCGCAGTGGAAATCCCAACTTAAAACAATCATATCTACATTCGTTCCTCTTCAATTGCAATCGTATGTTAGGAAAACATAACCACACCATAGGTGTTATTATCAATGCCTCTATCCGCCAACACTCTCCTGTTGCAAAGACAACCTATTACAATGCCGAAACTTATCTATCGGGATTGCAATACACAGCACCTGCACACAGTTCTCTAATTAGTTTTGAAAACGTAGAAGGATATTGGGACATAAAAGGCAAACTGATATGGCAGGCTCCTATACGTAGTATAAAATCCAAATATGCCTTATCTACCGGATTCAACTACGAACATAACCCATATTATATAGGAGAAAATAAGACTACAACACGTACCTATGATCCATCGCTCGAACATTTTCTACTCTGTAATCTAACTAAAAGATTAAAAATAACAATCAGTGCCAATACTCATTATGTACATAGCATCAATACTGAAAATTATACAAGTAAAACATTCTATCAAACGGCAGGAGCAACATTTGATATAAGCCAAATATGTAAATACTTCTATCTAAGTAGTCATTATAATTTCATTTTCAGCCGTGATTATGGAATCAATAAAGAGATTAACCGCAATCACACCCTAAACTTGAACATAGGCTGTAAAGTGTTAAATCGCAAAGGAGACATTAGTATTGCCGCATATGATCTACTAAATAGTCATCGGACTTTCAACAGCCAAATGTATTCCAACTACATTCAAAACACGTGGACAAATTATTATGGACGGTTTTTCACCATAAATTTTGCTTATCGGTTTGGTAAAGTGAAATCGAACTACGAAGGTACTACAAACGATGGAAGCATACGCGAATATAGGCCGATGTCAGATAAAATGTGAATTTCATAGCTATCCAAATGAAAGATAACTATACCAGTTATATTGACCGAGAAAACTTCGGGCGGTATTTTACCATAAATTTCTCCTGGAAATTCAGAAAGATCAAATCGAACCGGATGGATATTTCAAGAGGAGTTACATGGTAATATGAATAAGAAATCTATTAATCATTTAAAATAAAAAGTATGAGTAATCCTATTGTCGAAGTTAAACACTTATCTCATCGTTATAGTGTAGATTGGGCCATTCGCGATATCAATTTTTCTATTGAAAAAACAGGAATATTAGGTCTGTTAGGGTCTAATGGGGCAGGTAAGTCCACCACTATGAATATCATCTGTGGAGTTTTAAATCAAACGGAAGGAGATGTATTTATCAATGGCATCGATCTACGAAAAAATCCAGTTGAAGCAAAAAAACATATTGGTTTCTTACCTCAAAAACCACCTCTCCATCCGGACTTGACTGTCGACGAATATCTCATACACTGTGCCACACTGCGGAGAATGGAGAAATCAAAAATTCGTGAAGCTGTAGAAATAGCTAAAGAACGTTGCGCTATTGCCCATTTTAGCAAACGACTTATAAAGAATCTTTCAGGCGGGTATCAACAAAGAGTAGGAATTGCACAGGCTATTGTACATAATCCTCCATTCGTAGTACTTGATGAACCTACAAACGGGCTTGATCCTAACCAAATTGTCGAAATACGCAATCTGATTAAAGAAATTGCTGAAGATCATTCTGTCCTACTCTCCACTCATATCCTGTCGGAAGTGCAAGCTACCTGCAATGATATTCGCATGATTGAACATGGTAAAGTCGTATTTTCAGGTAGCATGAAAGACTTTGATAACTATGTGGTTCCAAGTAGTTTCACCGTTACATTTGCCCTTCCCCCTTCTATAGAAGAACTAGCAAAGATAGAACATGTGTTGAATATAGAAGAACTCTATCCCGGTACATTCCGGATACGCTTTGATGACGATGAAAACATAACTGAACGAGTAGTAGCCTTAAGCATACAAAACGGATGGCGACTGAAAGAAATCACGATGGAACGCTGCTCTCTTGACATAATCTTTGCACAACTATCGGGAAAACTTAAAAATAATATCTAACATGACGGATTTAAAGATTATAATGCGTATTGCCCGAACCGATCTGGCTATTTTATTCTATTCGCCGATTGCATGGTTCATATTGATTGTTTTCTCATTCCTGACAACAGCAAGTTTTACGTCATTGATGGAGAATATAGTGACCGACTATGATCTGTCAGGCGGCAAGGAAGTATCTTTGAGCGGTATCTGCTTCTTAGGTAGTTACGGCTTTTTGTCCTCCGTCGTATCAAACATATACATCTATATTCCATTGTTGACAATGGGACTCATCAGTCGCGAAACGGCATCGGGTTCAATCAAACTGGCATATTCATCCCCAGTCACCAGTGGTCAGATCGTATTAGGTAAATATCTTGCAGCCATCGGATTTGGTTGCTGTCTGATGCTTGTCCCGATAGCCAGTGCTATTTATGGCAGTTTGGTAATCCCTTCTTTTGATTGGGCTCCTGTACTAGTCGCCCTTCTAGGACTCTATTTATTAATATGCGCCTATTGCGCTATCGGGCTCTTTATGTCCTCACTCACGACTTATCAAGTAGTAGCAGCAGTTGGGACTCTTATTATATTAGCTATACTGAATTTCGTAGGAAGTATCGGCCAGGAATACGATCTTATACGCGAACTGACTTATTGGCTGTCAATAAACGGAAGAACAATCGATATGCTGAATGGAGTAATCCGGAGTGAAGATGTGATTTATTTCGTGGTCGTAGTAACCCTTTTCCTGACATTTACCACTTTCAAACTTACATCCGACCGGTGCACTATCAGTCGTTTCCGGCAAGCAATCAGCTATCTGGGATTTTTTGTCGCAGCAATGGCAATTGGCTATTTCACTTCACGTCCGGGAATGATTAAGGTATGGGATACAACACGCACTAGACTAAACTCACTTACCGAAAATAGCCAACACGTATTAGCAAAATTGACAGGACCGGTAACTATTACCAATTATGTTAACCTACTTGATAACAAATCATATCGCTACCTCCCTATCATGAAGAAAGCGAATGAAACAATCTTCGAACCTTATTGTCTCGCTAAACCGGACCTGCAAGTGAAATATGTCTATTATTATGATTTCGCCCCCAACGGCGTTGCAAATAATCCTAAGTTTCAAGGCAAAACAGTAGATGAGATGCGTGATTATATGACCATGATTTATAACTTGAATCCTCATTTATTCAAATCCCCGGCAGAAATCCGCCAAATCATCGACCTGCGTGAAGAACAAAATACATTTGTTCGCATTATGGAAACGCAAGATGGAAAACGTACCTTCATCCGTGATTTTGAAGATATGGATGCAACGCCATCCGAAGCGGAAATTACAGCAGCCATCAAAAAGATGATTTCAACTCCTCCCACTGTTGCCTTTATCAAAGGAGACGGTGAACGTGAGGTGTCCAAATCCGGTGACCGCGATTATAGCAACTTCTCCATTGAGAAATATTCTAGAGCCGCCTTAATTAATCAAGGCTTTGATGTCTGCGAGATCGACATTTCTCACGGAGACACCATTCCTTCCCTAATCAATATTATGGTTCTTGCAGAAATGAGAACTCCGCTTACTGAAAAAGGAGAAAATCAACTGGAGGCTTACCTGGCTCGTGGAGGTAATTTATTTATTCTCACCGATACAGGCAGGCAAGAAGTTATGAATCCTTTTTTAAGCAAACTCGGTATCAAAATGGAAGAATACCAACTGGCACAATCTTCCGCTGATTTCTCTCCTAATCTGATTCTAGCCAAGGCAACCCGTGAATCGGGAAAACTTACATTCGGATTCAAAGATGATTTTCCCAAATATGATTTACGTGTCTCTATGCCCGGATGTGTAGCCCTTACATGCTCCGACAACGATTACGGCTTCCAATATACTCCGATTCTTGAAACAAATGCCAAAGGTGTATGGATTGAAAAAGAACAAACAGATTTACAGGAATCACCAGTAGAATGTAATGCTTCGGCAGGAGAGAAAGAACAAACCTATATCACAGCCTATGCCCTTTCACGCCAACTGAAAGATAAAGAGCAGCGTATTATCATCTCTGGTGATGCGGATTGCATAAGCAACACCGAACTGACTCTTTCACGCGAAGGATATAGATCAGGAAACTTTAATCTGATTATCGAAAGCTTCCGCTGGCTTTCCGGAGGAGAATTTCCAATCGACATACGCCGTCCCCATTGTACCGACAACAAACTTTCGATCGGAGTGAAAGATATTGGTACAATGAAAACTATTTTCATAATCATTATACCAGCTATCCTCTTACTTATAGGAGTTGGCATCTGGTTTTTCCGCAGAAGAAATTAATAAGAGAAAAAGATGAACTTAAGACTTATACTTAGAATAGCCCGTACCGAACTAGCGGTACTCTTTTACTCACCGATCGCATGGTTGCTGCTGGTCGCATTTACATGCCAGGTAGGATTCGACTTTATGAATATCCTGACGGAAATAGTAAAAATAAAAGCATTGGGCAACACGATCACTTTTAGCGTCACAGCCGGTTTTGTCCTTGGTCTCAAAGGAATATATGAAGTAATACAAGAAACCATTTATCTGTATATTCCTTTATTAACCATGAATTTGATGAGTCGTGAATATTCATCAGGCTCTATCAAACTACTTTATTCATCACCGGTAAGCAGTGTTCAAATCATTACCGGCAAGTTTGTTTCAATGGTGGTATTTGCCCTAATCTTTGTCATCATCCTTGCCCTACCGACAATCGTAATGTTTATCTCCGTGCCGCATGTCGATATTACACTTATCTTGGCGGGATTGTTATCCATGTTTCTGTTGATACTGACCTATTGTTCTATCGGTCTCTTTATGACCACACTCACATCTTACCAGGTTGTGGCAGCTGTTGCCACCCTTTCCGCATTAGCATTTCTCAATTATGTGGGAGGAATTGGACAGGAGTCCATATTCTTTAGAGAAATTACTTATTGGCTATCCATTAAAGGACGTGCCAGTGAGATGGTTGGAGGATTGATATGTAGCGATGACGTTATCTATTTCCTTGCCGTAATTTTATTATTCCTCTGGCTATCGGTCATTAAACTGAATAATGAAAAAACACGTCGCTCACTCTTTTCAAAAACAATGCGCTATGCCTTAGCTGTATGTACCATTATAGTTATCGGCTTTGTCAGTTCCCGTCCGGCAATGATGGGCTTTTATGATGCTACCCGCAGCAAACAACGTACACTTTCAGAAGAAAGCCAGAAAGTAATGGAGCAATTGTCCGGACCTATGACGATCACAACTTACGTCAATATTTTCGATAAAGAATTTGATGTCGCTTCTCCAAGAGAGCAAAAAGAGGATATGGCACGCTTCAAAATGTACACACGTTTCAAACCAGAGATAAAAATGGAGTATGTTTACTATTACTCTACACCGAAAGACAGCACCCTTTATCGCCAATATCCGAATAAAAACATTCGTGAGATAGCTTATGAAGTTGCCAAGAAGAAGAACTTCAATCCTAAAAAGCTTAAAAGCGCCGAAGAACTGAAAGAAAAAATAGACTTGGCTAAAGAAAATTATCGATTTGTGCGGGTTGTTGAACGTGGCTCCGGTGAACAAGCCCGCCTTCGTTTGTTCGACGATATGGAATATCACCCTTCTGAAACAGAAATCTCCGCAGCATTGAAGAAAATGCTTGTTACTCCTGTGAAGGTAGGCGCCATCACAGGACATCAGGAACGTTCCACCACTAAAAAGGGAGATCAGGATTACTCACTTTTCGCCACACATGGACGCTTTCGTTATTCCATGATTAATCAAGGTTTTGATTTGGTGGAACTGAATCTAAAGGATATGAATGATATACCAAGTAATATCAATATATTACTTATTGCTGAAATGCGTTCTTCCATGAGTTCCAAAGAACAAGAAATCATAGACCGTTTTCTTGAACGCGGAGGTAATATGATGATTATGGGGGACGTCGGACGTCAGGAAGTAATGAATCCTTTACTCCGGAAAGTTGGTTTAAAACTGTTGCCGGGAATCATTGCACAACCTTCTGATATTAATCCCGGAGACCTCGTTCTCGCGAAAGCTACCCAGATAGCCGCCGACAGTATAGGAGGCTTCTACAAACGTATGGTTGACAGGCAGACGCATAGCGCAGTCACCATGCCATCGGCTGTTGCTCTGGAAGTTGTCGATACAACAAAATTCCATCCAATAGTTTTATTACAAAGCAACGCTCAACAAACATGGATTGAGTATCAAACAAAAGATTTTGTGAATGATTCCCTTTCTTTGGACTCTCTTCAAGGTGAAAAGCTAGGAGCCTATCCCACGGCAATAGCGTTAACCCGCAAGATAAAAGGCAAAGATAAAAAACAACGGATCATTGTGTTGGGTGATGCAGACTGTTTCAGCAATGCCGAACTACAAAAAAGCTCAAGACCGGGTATCTATTCATTCAACTTCAATATGATTCCCGGTTCATTCCGTTGGCTATGCTATAATGAATTTCCGGTATCTTCTTCCAGAGCCCCTTATCTCGACAAAGATATCAGCCTGACTCCTATGGATCTATCCACTATCAAAATTATCTATTGCTATGGCATCCCATTTATTATTGGTCTGTGTGGTATTTGGATATGCTGGAGGAGAAGAAAACGATAAAAAGAGAGAACAGAGAAACTTCCGGCAAGCAGATTTCATGCCTGTCGGAAGTCTAATTCTTTCATAGACTCCTTCAAAACTACGCCTTCAACCGCATCACAAACCGACTCCCCTTACCCAATTCGCTCTCTACCGTCAGCGTACCGCCATGAGCTTCCACAAAATCCTTGGAAATAGATAACCCCAAGCCACTGCCTTGCACTTTCGTTCCGGGTACACGGAAATAGCGGTCAAAGATACTTTTGTGGTAACGCGGGTCAATACCTTTGCCAAAGTCTTGGACATACAATTCAATCCAGTTTTCATCCTGTTTAGCACCAATAACCACATGCCCGTTTTCTTTTGAATAACGAATAGCGTTACTTAACAGATTCGTCAATACCCAAGCAATCTTCTCGCTGTCAACAAACAGTTTACCGATTTTCTCCTCCGGATACTCCACTTCTATCTGAATATTAAACTTATCCGCTTGCACCTGATTAGCTTTGATCGCATACTCAATCAATTCAATCGGTTTGGTGATCTTCGGCATCAACTGTAATTTACCAGCTTCCACCTGCGTCATGTTAAGCAATTCTCCGGTGATACTTAACAAACGTTCGCTATTCTCCTTGATACTCTTTGAAAGCTGTTCCTGCTCATCATTCAGTGCACCGACACGCTTATCCTCAAGCAGTTGTAGACTCATCATAATAGCAGCAATCGGAGTTTTCAATTCATGAGAGATCGTTGAAATAAATGTAGTCTTGGCAGAATCCAGTTCTTTGAATTCCGTGATATTCTTAAGTAAAATGACATCACCCAGTTTGCGAGGTTCCCCTTTTTCAGCCTCCGTATTAATGATCGGGACATAAGAGACCTTAAAATAACTTTCCTTATTATCCGCATAAATTTTTAAAGCCTCTTTCTGATCGCTTGGCGTCACCAACTCACGAATTAGTCGACGGAGCAGGTCATTCTTCAAAGAAAGTTCCTCTGCCGATTTACGAATCACATTCTCCCGTTTCATATTCAGAATACTTAAGGCTTCATCATTGATAAACAAAACCTCACGTTCTGTATTCAGACCGATAATCGGGTCGTTAATACTGTTAACAATAGCTTCTATAAACTTTTTAGCAGAAAGAATATCCGACAAAGTACTGGCACGATATTCAGTCAAACGCTCCGCCATCCGGTTGAAACTGTCAGCCACTTCACGGAACTCTTCATTGTCACTCATGTCGAGACGCTTCTCATAGTTATGATTGGCTATTTCAAGAATTCCTTCTTTCAGTTCCTTAATCGGCTTGCTGATAGAACGAGGTAACCAATAAAGCAATATCAGTCCGGTCAAGATACAGATTCCCCCTGTTATGGAGATCCATAGCAATGCACGTTCCAAGGCAGGCATAGCAGCAGGACTATCAGGCTCTGTCGCAGTCAGAGTTTGAAGATTCACTACTGAAAGTGTTACCAACAAAATAATCATTCCTGCCAACATCCCAATGCCAAGAATCAGTTTCGTTTTAATATTCATAACGTTCATACGATTAATATTATGCAAGTATAATCAAATCTACATTAGCTTGCGACAAATTATTTAAAAACTTTCTATATCCCAGTATAGAACAAATTGCGTACGGCAACCTCAAATTAGGAGTTCCCATACACACTGTCGATATCTGTTTCTCTTTACAAACCTTGACGATGCTCCCCAAAATGTCTTTCGACTGCACCTGGACAACTTCTCCCCCAAGTTCCGCCACCAGTTTAAAATGATTCAACAAATACCGTTGACTGGCCAAATCAATTCGATCCATACTCTCTCTCGGAGTCTGAACATACAAAGCTATAAAAGTAGTATTATACCGGGTTGCCAACTTTGCCGCCTTTCTGATAATTCGCCGGGGTGTTTTCTCGTGACTACTGATACAAGCCATAAACTTCTCATGCCGAAGTCCGACGGCTACTCCCATCATCACTTCATTCTCCACCTTTTTTTCTACCCGCAACGCCACTTCCTTCAGAGCCAACTCACGCAATTGAAGAATATTCTCGGTTCTAAAGAAATTATCCAATGCTGTCTGAATCTTTTCCGGACGATAGATCTTTCCCGCTTTCAAACGGGCAATCAGTTCTTCTGCCGTCAAGTCAATATTCACCACCTCATCCGCTTCCTGAAGCACACTGTCGGGCACTCGTTCTTTCACTTCAATCCCCGTAATCTCCTGCACTTCTTCATTCACGCTTTCGATGTGCTGAATATTGATTGCCGAAATCACATTGATTCCTTCATCCAACAATGTCATTACATCTTGCCAACGTTTCTCATTCAGACTTCCTTCCACATTGGTATGTGCCAATTCATCCACTATCACAATTTCGGGATGAAGGCGAATAATAGAATCTAAATCCATTTCTTCCAATTCCTTTCCCTTATAGAAGATTTTACGTCGCGGAATGACAGGAAGTCCTTGTAGCATCCCTTCCGTCCCGACACGTCCATGAGTCTCGATATAGCCGATTTTCACGTCCACACCATTTTCCAACAGTTCATGTGCCTCCTGAAGCATACGATATGACTTTCCCACACCGGCTATCATACCGATATAGACCTTAAACTTACCTCGCTGAGATCTCTTTATCAGATCCAGAAAATGCTGTACACTTTGTTCTCTATCATCCATTATGTTGCTCTGTTATTTTAAACATCCTAACCCGTAGCAATCATCACGATCACCACGGGTTCACAAAAATTCATGAGTTTATTTTATGGCCTTAAAGTTACGCCAAATACTAGATGGGCATCCTCCAAACGCGGATTCCATATAGCTTGCACAAATATAGGCAATGAAAACTTATCATTAAAATTGATAGCTTTCGTTGCTTTCAAAGCAAGGTTCGTCACTGCAAAACCATTCACATTATACTGCGGAGTTTCATAAGGAACCACTCCACAGGTAGCATTCAAGTCTACCCCTTTTACGCTGAACGGATAATTCAGTTCTACGTAAGAAGAATATGCCTGTTCTTCTTCCCCCTTGTCAGTCATCTTTCTGTCGGCACCGGCAAACATGGTATACCATGCAATAGACAACGGGAATTTTTCAACAGGAAGCGTATAAGCTAATCCTGCTTCAAAATGATGTCCGGTGTCGCCACTCTTAAAATGGAAATAATCATTTGTTAGTTCTCCATTGGCTACATCAGCTTGTCCGTTCCACCAAAGACTGGCTACTGAAAGTGTCGGTCCTGCTTCACCAAACTTATAAGCTGCAGTGAGGTCAATTTCTTTATTACTCTCACTCAAACTGGTTGAGCCCCATGCAGTAAGTGAGAAATTACCTACGCTAACTCCCAAAGTCGGTTGAAAAGAAGCGGCCCCCCCCTGATAAATACCACGCCATACATACGAACTTACCAAATCACCTTGTATAGTAAACTCTTGTGCTTGTGCATTGCCAGTTCCCAACATACATACGGCCGCTACAGCCATTGTTCCTAAAATACTCTTTTTACTAAAAAAACTTTTCATACTTCTTATCTAATTCTATTTTATGTTCCTGTAAAAAAGCAGCGCCCCATCCCCCCCCTGTTTATTTGAACCGCTGGTATCACCCAAACGATTCGGACAGGAACGCTGCTCCTGATCTTCATCTACTTATTACTTTCTTCAAGAGCTATATTCAATTTCAGCACATTCACCTTTTCTGTTCCCAACAATCCCAGGAACGGTTTTTCGATGCTTTTATCAACAATCGCTCTTACTTGTTCTTCTGTTAATCCGCGTGCTTGTGCCACTCTCTTCACTTGTACGTATGCACATTGGGGAGTAATATCAGGATCCAGCCCCGAAGCACTGGCTGTAACCATTTCGGCAGGTACATCCGCACGGTCTAAATAAGGATGATGTACAAGGAAAGTATCAATACGCGCTTTCACTTCATCCAGATATTCCTGATTCGTAGGACCTTTATTACTACCTGCAGAACTCGTAGCATCATATCCGTCACCGGCAGAAGACGGACGTCCCCAGAAATAAATATCTTTTGTAAACATCTGGCCCACATTAGCTGCTCCCACTACTTTCCCATCCAGCGTAGCTACCTCGGCATTTCCCTTATTAGGACCTGCAACCTGCGCAAACAACCACAAGATAAGGATATAGAACACGGAGAAAAAGACACAAAAAGCAAGTGTTATTTTTAATGACTTCAATAAAGTTTTCATTGCTATTGTTTTTTAATTAAAAGAATAAACCTACCAATAAATCTATCAACTTGATTCCCACAAAAGGAACAATCACACCACCCAAACCATAGATCAACAGATTACGGCGAAGTAAAGCACTCGCACCTATCGGTTTGTATTGCACGCCACGCAAAGCCAGCGGAATCAGAATCGGAATAATAATCGCATTAAAAATGACCGCTGAAAGAATGGCGCTTTCAGGACTATGCAGATGCATGATATTCAGAGCTGCCAATTCGGGAATAGCGACCATAAACAAGGCAGGAACAATTGCGAAATATTTTGCAACGTCATTGGCGATAGAGAAAGTGGTCAGCGTGCCGCGTGTCATCAGCAATTGTTTACCGATTTCCACAATCTCGATCAGTTTTGTCGGATCGTTATCCAGATCGACCATATTACCGGCTTCCTTCGCAGCCTGTGTACCACTATTCATGGCTACACCTACATTGGCTTGTGCCAGAGCAGGAGCATCGTTCGTTCCGTCTCCCATCATTGCAACCAATTTACCAGCCTGCTGTTCCTTCTTGATATATTCCATCTTATCTTCCGGTTTAGCTTCAGCGATAAAATCATCCACACCGGCTTTTTCGGCAATATATTTTGCAGTTAACGGGTTATCTCCTGTCACCATGACCGTCTTCACTCCCATCTTACGCAGACGTTCGAAACGTTCCTGAATACCCGGTTTGATAATATCCTGCAACTCAATGACACCGGTCACTTTCTTGTTTACACATACTACCAATGGCGTACCACCATTGCTGGAGATAGAAGAGATAATCTCTTCCACTTCTTTTGGGAATTCATTTCCTGCACCTTCCACCATCTTACGGATAGCGTCGAAAGCACCTTTACGAATTTGCGTTCCATCTGCCAGGTCTACTCCCGAACATTTGGTTTCAGCCGTAAATTTAATCATACGCGCTCCTGTTGTATTCAGGTTACGCATACGCATTCCCGACTCGCGTCCCAGTTCTACGATAGATTTACCTTCCGGCGTTTCATCGGACAAGGAAGACAACAGACAAGTCTCTACAAAATCGTGCAAATTGACACCCGGAGCCGTATGGAAATGAGTTGCTTTACGGTTACCGATGGTGATAGTACCTGTTTTATCCAGCAACAACGTATCAATATCACCGGCAGTCTCTACCGCTTTACCAGATTTAGTAATCACGTTGGCACGGAGCGCGCGGTCCATACCGGCAATACCGATAGCAGAAAGAAGTCCACCGATAGTTGTCGGAATCAGACACACAAACAAAGAAATAAGCGAAGCAATAGTGATGACCGTATTACTATAGTCGGCAAACGGTTTCAAGGTAACACACACAATGACAAAAACAAGCGTAAAACCTGCCAACAGAATAGTCAACGCAATCTCGTTCGGGGTTTTCTGACGGGAAGCACCTTCCACCAATGCAATCATCTTATCAAGGAAACTTTCTCCCGGTTGAGTAGTCACCAGTACTTTTATATGATCGGACAATACCTTCGTGCCACCCGTTACGGAACTCTTGTCGCCACCTGCCTCACGAATGACCGGAGCAGACTCGCCGGTGATAGCACTTTCATCAATAGAAGCCAAACCTTCAATAATCTCACCGTCGGAAGGAATCACGTCTCCCGCCTCACAAACAAACACATCTCCTTTCTTCAATTGTGAAGAACTGACGGTAACGATTTTATTACCTTCCACTTTCTTTGCCGGTGTCTCTTCACGAGTCTTACGCAAGCTGTCGGCCTGTGCTTTACCACGTGCTTCGGCAATAGCTTCGGCAAAATTGGCAAACAACAAGGTTACAAACAGAATGATAAACACGGCAATGTTGTAAGCAAACGAACCTTGTGAAGAATTTACAATGGAGTAGAGCGTTACGAGTAGCATGACCACTGTAGCCACTTCTACTGTAAACATAATCGGGTTCTTTATCATCATCCGCGGGTTCAGTTTCACGAATGACTGTTTCAAACTTTCTATAACTTGCTCCTTTGGAAACAAAGAAGCTGATTTATTATCTTTCATATCTTCTCTAATTCAGTATTACAAACTTAAATGTTCAGCAATTGTACTCAATGCATGTACCGGGAAGAACGACAGCGCAGCAATAATGAAGATAACCACAAATGTCATGACTCCGAAAGTCAATGTATCGGTCTTCAATGTGCCGGCACTTTCCGGAATGAATTTCTTCTGTGCCAGTAATCCGGCAATGGCAACCTGCCCGATGATAGGAATAAAACGGCTCAAAATCAGAACAATACCACACGTATAATTCCAGAAATAAGTATTATCTCCCAAGCCTTCAAAACCGGAACCGTTATTGGCGGCACAAGAAGTGTACTCATAAAGTTGCTCACTTAAACCGTGGAATCCCAAGTTGTTCAACCATCCACCTTCACTTTCCACAAAATCAGGGTGGTGCACATAAATATAACTTGAGAGTGCTGTAAATACCAAAATGACAAACGGATGAAGCAGAGCTACAATCGTAGCGATTTTCATTTCGCGGGCTTCCACTTTCTTGCCGAGAAATTCCGGCGTACGTCCTACCATCAAACCGCTGATAAACACTGTAATGATAATAAATGTATAGTAATTCATCCATCCTACACCTACACCGCCAAACCAAGTGTTAATCTGCATATTCAGCATCTCCATCATTCCGGACAGCGGCATAGTAGAATCATGCATACCATTCACAGAACCATTAGAGGTTACAGTAGTTACAATACTCCATAATGCTGTTGCTCCGGCTCCCAAACGAACCTCTTTACCTTCCATCGCACCATTATCCTGCGCAATTCCCAATTCATCAATGCGTGGATTACCACCCATTTCCTGACTGACATTAATACATACGCCTACCAGAAAAGCGAAAAGCATTACTCCGAATATACTGTAAGCCAACTTCTTTCTGCGGGTATAAAATCCCAGCGCAAGTACCATTGCCATCGGGATAATCAGGATAGACCAACATTCTACCATATTAGTAAGATATGTCGGATTCTCCAACGGATGAGAAGAGTTTACACCAAAATAACCACCACCATTTGTACCCAATTGTTTGATAGGAACAATCGCAGCCGTAGAACCTTGAGAAACCATTTGTTCCTGGCCTTCCATCGTAGTTACCTTCATCTTACCGTCAAATCCCATCGGAGTTCCCTGGAGAATCAGGATAAAACCTACAAACAGAGAAAGAGGCAATAAAATACGTGTACAGCTTATTACTAGAAATTGCCAGAAGTTACCAATCGTTTTGGTTGTTTTTGCAGCAATACTCTTCATAATACCTGCCATAGCAGCCATACCTGTTGCTGCGGTAATAAACTGGAAAAGCATGATGACGAACAGTTGAGTAAAATAAGTCAATCCGCTTTCACCGCTATAGTGCTGCAAGTTACAGTTCACCATAAAACTGATACAGGTATTGAATGCCTGATCCGGAGTCTGCGGTCCGTTGCCGTCCGGATTTAAGGGCAACCATCCTTGTGAAACCAAGAGTACCATTCCCCAGAAAAACCAGAAAGCATTCAAAATCAACAATGCTTTCAGGAATTGTTTCCAGTTCATTTCTTCATTGGGGTCGATTCCACAAACTTTATAAATGACTCTTTCGATAGGAGCCATAAAATCAGACCAGGTCTTTTCTCCTCTGTAGACCTTGGCAATGTATTTTCCCAGTGGATAAGCCAGAATCACCATCAAGGCTATCTGAACAACCACGCCTAAAATTTCTGTATTCATATACTTTTTACCTTAAACTGTGTGTGTTACTTTAAAACTTTTCGGGTTTGACGAGCACGTACATCAAATAACCGAAGATCGCAATACCTAATACGAATAATGCTGTGTACATAATCAATTCTCCTTTTTCTTTAAATATTCTCAAACCAGTCTACACATTTCCAAAATAGCCAGAAACAAGCGAAACCGCTTAACAAGCAGAAAATAAATGATAGTGTTATTCCCATGTTTTTACCTTTTAAATGATTAATAATCCTAATTATTTGCCATAAGTAATGCTAAAGGTATGCCAGAAAAAGAGAAAAGTAAGTAAGCTATTGATTTTCAAAACAATAAAAAAGAACTAAAAAGAATAACAAACGGAAAACACCCTACCATTTTGAAATGGATTATGCTATTATGAAAAACAATATAATAGAGAGGTGAAAATAAAAAAGAGTAGTAAAAGAGGAAATACAAGTATACCAAAGTACCATTGATAAATCAAAAAACAGAAATTTTGCAAAGTACCCAAAACAGAAAGCCCCTTGATTCGTTGCTGAATCAAGGGGCTTCTCTAAAAACGGCGGCTACCTACTCTCCCACTGTTACGCAGTACCATCG
>NZ_CP083673.1:4405063-4519444 GCF_025914115.1 Bacteroides sp. DH3716P
CGATGGTACTGCGTAACAGTGGGAGAGTAGGTAGCCGCCGTTTTTAGAGAAGCCCCTTGATTCAGCAACGAATCAAGGGGCTTTCTGTTGTTTGGTACTTTGCAAAAAAAGTGTTATATTTGCGACCGACAATTATTTTATTAAACGTTTAAAGCAAATTTGAAAAGTATGAAAACTAAATTATTTTTGGCTGCTGTAGCAGTAACATTTTCTTTTGCAATGATGTCTTGTGCTGGTAACAAAACTACTAACGCTGCTTCTGAAGGTGAAGAAACAACCGTAGAAACTGTAGAAGCTGTTGTTGAATCTGATTCTTGCTGCCAGGCTAAAGATTCTTGTGCTACTGCTTGCGACAAAAAAGCAGATTGCGCAGAAAAGAAAGAATGTTGCGATAAGAAGTAATCTATTGATTTAGAACAATAAAGAAGAAGAGGGAGAGAATGCTGAAAAACATTCTGCTCCCTCTTTTCTTTTAATGAAATATAGACCTGTATTCGTGATATATTTTTGGTAAAAATCGGCTTTAACTTATGAAATGATATTTTTTTCGATAAAAAAGTAACGTATTATTTGGTGGAAAAGAAATAATCCATACCTTTGCACCGTCAAACTATAAAAGAGACAAGAAATGAACCAGATGTTTATACATATTCTACTATGCGGTATTATTATTCTACTATCAAAGGTTAGTGGAAGTGAGTGCTGCGCGTAAATGTGTATAAATGAAAATATACGAAAGCCTTTCTCACTTCCAAGTGTGAAAGGCTTTTTTAATGCTAATAATTATATAATATACATTGAATATGGACAATAGGTTATTTATTTTTGATACCACTCTTAGAGATGGTGAACAGGTTCCGGGATGCCAGTTGAATACAGTAGAGAAGATTCAGGTAGCAAAGGCATTGGAAGCGTTGGGAGTAGACGTGATTGAAGCCGGATTCCCCATTTCGAGCCCGGGAGATTTTAATTCAGTGATTGAGATTTCAAAAGCGGTGACTTGGCCTACTATCTGTGCTTTAACACGTGCAGTTCAAAAAGATATTGATGTTGCTGTAGATGCACTGAAATTTGCTAAACATAAACGTATTCATACCGGTATCGGTACTTCTGATTCGCACATTAAATATAAATTCAATTCGAATCGTGAAGAGATTATCGAACGTGCGGTAGCTGCCGTGAAATACGCCCGCCGTTTTGTGGACGATGTAGAGTTTTATGCAGAAGACGCAGGCCGTACGGATAACGAATATCTGGCACGTGTGGTGGAAGCCGTTATCAAAGCAGGAGCTACCGTAGTGAATATTCCTGATACAACGGGTTATTGCTTACCTTCAGAATATGGTGCTAAAATAAAATACCTGATCGACCATGTAGACGGCATCGATAATGCCATACTTTCTACTCACTGTCACAACGACTTGGGTATGGCTACTGCCAATACGATAGCCGGTGTTTTGAACGGCGCACGTCAGGTGGAAGTGACCATCAACGGTATCGGCGAACGTGCAGGAAATACTGCCCTCGAAGAAATCGCCATGATTATCAAAAGTCACCACGAAATAGATATTCAGACCAATATCAATACACAGAAGATTTATCCGACCAGCCGCATGGTATCCAGCTTAATGAATATGCCAGTACAGCCGAATAAAGCGATCGTTGGACGTAATGCTTTCGCACATTCTTCAGGTATCCATCAGGACGGTGTATTGAAGAATGTACAGACGTATGAGATTATTGATCCGCATGATGTGGGTATTGATGATAACTCTATCGTATTGACAGCCCGTAGCGGACGTGCCGCATTGAAAAATCGTCTTTCTATTTTGGGAGTTGACCTGGAGCAGGAAAAGCTGGATAAGGTATATGATGAGTTCTTGAAGTTGGCTGATAAGAAAAAAGATATTAATGATGACGATATTTTAGTATTGGCAGGCGCAGACCGTAGCCAGAATCATCGCATCAAACTGGATTATTTGCAGGTGACGAGTGGTGTCGGCGTTCGTTCGGTAGCTAGTTTGGGATTGAACATTGCCGGTGAGAAGTTTGAGGCTTGTGCTAGTGGTAACGGTCCGGTAGATGCAGCTATCAAGGCATTGAAGAAGATTGTAGAACGCCACATGACTTTGAAAGAGTTTACTATTCAGGCTATCAGCAAGGGAAGTGATGATGTAGGTAAAGTACACATGCAGGTAGAATACGATAACCAGATTTATTATGGTTTTGGAGCTAATACAGATATTATTGCCGCTTCCGTAGAAGCTTATATTGACTGTATTAATAAATTCAAATCATAAAAAAGAGACTGACAGTCGTATCGGCATTGTAGAGGTTGACTAAAATAGTAAATAGTAATTAGTAAAATAGTAAATAAACAGATGAATACATTATTTGATAAGATATGGGATGCCCACGTGGTGACTACTGTGGAAGATGGTCCTACACAGCTTTATATTGATCGCTTATATTGTCACGAAGTGACTAGTCCGCAAGCTTTTGCCGGATTGCGTGAACGTGGAATCGGAGTGTTGCGTCCGGAAAAGGTATTTTGTATGCCCGACCATAATACACCGACACACGATCAGGATAAGGAGATTGAGGATCCGATTTCTAAAACGCAGGTCGACACATTGACTAAGAATGCGAAGGATTTTGGTTTGACACACTACGGTATGATGCATCCGAAGAATGGAATTATCCATGTGGTAGGTCCCGAACGTGGTTTGACTTTGCCGGGAATGACGATTGTCTGCGGTGACTCTCACACTTCTACTCATGGTGCGATGGGAGCAATCGCTTTCGGCATCGGAACAAGTGAAGTGGAAATGGTATTGGCTTCGCAATGTATTCTTCAGTCAAGACCGAAAACAATGCGTATCACCGTAGACGGTGAACTGGGCAAAGGGGTGACTGCAAAAGATGTAGCTCTGTATATGATGTCCAAGATGACTACCAGCGGTGCTACCGGTTACTTCGTAGAATATGCAGGTTCGGCTATCCGCAATCTGACAATGGAGGGACGTCTTACCCTTTGTAACCTTTCTATCGAAATGGGTGCACGTGGAGGGATGGTTGCTCCGGACGAAGTGACTTTTGAATATATCAAGGGACGTGAAAGTGCTCCGCAAGGCGAAGCATGGGACAAGGCTTTGGCATATTGGAAGACATTGAAGAGTGATGACGATGCCGTATTCGACAAGGAAGTCCGTTTTGAAGCTGCTGATATTGAGCCGATGATTACTTACGGAACGAATCCGGGTATGGGTATGGGCATCACACAGCACATTCCTACGATGGAAGGAATGAGCGAAGCTGCACAGGTTTCATTCAAGAAATCAATGGACTACATGGGATTCCAACCGGGAGAATCTTTGTTGGGCAAAAAGATTGATTATGTATTCCTTGGAGCTTGTACAAACGGTCGTATCGAAGATTTCCGTGCATTTGCTTCCATCGTGAAAGGTCGCAAGAAAGCGGAAAATGTAATTGCATGGCTGGTTCCGGGTTCATGGATGGTAGACGCACAGATCCGTAAGGAAGGAATCGACAAGATTTTGACGGAAGCCGGATTTGCTATTCGTCAGCCGGGATGTTCTGCTTGTCTGGCGATGAACGATGATAAGATTCCTGCCGGAAAATATTCGGTATCTACCAGCAACCGTAACTTCGAAGGACGTCAGGGACCTGGTGCACGCACCTTGTTAGCTAGTCCTCTGGTGGCTGCTGCTGCTGCGGTGACAGGTGTGATTACCGATCCGAGAGAACTGATGTAATTTCAATCATAAATCATAATTTATAATTCATAAATAAGGCGATGGCTAAGACAAAATTTAATATAATCACAAGTACTTGTGTACCTCTTCCTTTAGAAAACGTAGATACCGACCAGATTATTCCGGCACGTTTCTTGAAAGCAACCACTCGTGAAGAGAAATTCTTCGGTGATAACCTTTTCCGTGACTGGCGTTACAATGCAGATGGTTCCCTGAACAAGGATTTTGTGTTGAACAACCCTACTTACAGCGGACAGATATTGGTGGCAGGTAAGAACTTCGGTTCGGGTTCCAGCCGTGAACACGCAGCCTGGGCAATTGCCGGCTATGGTTTCCGTGTGGTGGTATCCAGTTTTTTTGCCGATATTCATAAGAATAATGAGTTGAACAACTTTGTGCTTCCGGTGGTTGTAACCGAAGAGTTTCTGCAAGAATTGTTCGATTCGATAGAAGCAGACCCGAAGATGGAAGTGGAAGTGAATCTTCCCGAACAGACCATCACCAACAAGGCGACAGGTAAAAGTGAACATTTTGAAATCAATGCTTACAAGAAACTTTGTTTGATGAACGGATTGGACGATATCGATTTCTTGTTAAGCAATAAAGATAAAATAGAAGAATGGGAAAAGAAGGCGTGAAAATAGAAATCATGGACACAACGCTCCGTGATGGTGAACAAACCAGCGGAGTATCTTTCGTGCCTCATGAGAAACTAATGATCGCCCGTTTGCTGTTAGAAGATTTGAAGGTAGACCGGGTGGAGGTTGCTTCGGCGCGTGTGTCGGACGGTGAGTTTGAAGCCGTGAAGATGATTTGCGACTGGGCGGCCCGTCGTAATCTGCTCCATAAAGTGGAAGTGCTCGGCTTTGTTGACGGGCATACTTCTGTCGATTGGATTCAGCGTACTGGTTGTCGCGTGATTAATCTTCTTTGCAAAGGTTCACTGAAGCATTGTACGCAACAACTGAAAAAGACACCGGAAGAACATCTGGCAGATATCATTAATGTGGTGCATTATGCCGACGAGCAGGATATAACCGTCAATGTTTATCTGGAAGATTGGAGTAACGGTATCAAGGATTCTCCCGAATATGTATTCCAGTTGATGGATGGATTGCAAGAGACGAGTGTCAAGCGTTATATGTTGCCTGACACGTTGGGTATCTTGAATCCCTTGCAAGTGATAGAGTATATGCGGAAGATGAAGAAACGTTATCCGAATACTCATCTCGATTTCCATGCGCACAATGACTATGATTTGGCAGTGAGCAACGTTCTTGCAGCCGTATTAAGCGGTGTCAAAGGACTGCATACCACCATCAACGGACTGGGCGAACGGGCTGGAAATGCTCCCCTCGCAAGTGTGCAAGCCATCCTGAAAGATCATTTCAATGCGGCGACCAATATCGACGAGAGCCGTTTGAATGATGTCAGCCGGGTAGTGGAGTCTTATTCGGGCATTATGATACCTGCCAACAAACCGATTGTAGGTGAGAATGTCTTTACGCAAGTGGCAGGAGTACATGCCGACGGAGATAACAAAAATAATCTTTACTGTAATGATTTGCTTCCCGAACGCTTTGGCCGTAAACGTGAATATGCGTTGGGCAAGACAAGCGGCAAAGCCAATATCCGCAAAAATCTCGAAGACCTCGGATTGGAGCTGGATGAAGATGCTATGCGCAAGGTGACGGAGCGTATCATCGAACTGGGCGACAAGAAAGAATTGGTGACACAGGAAGATTTGCCGTACATCGTTTCTGATGTGTTGAAGCATGGAGCGATTGGTGAGAAGGTCAAACTGAAGAGCTATTTTGTGAATCTGGCTCATGGATTGAAACCGATGGCTACGTTGAAGATAGAAATCAACGGAAAAGAGTACGAAGAGAGTTCAGGCGGTGATGGCCAGTATGATGCTTTTGTTCGTGCATTGCGTAAGATATATAAGGTGACATTGGGACGCAAATTCCCGATGCTGACCAATTATGCGGTGACAATCCCTCCTGGTGGGCGCACGGATGCATTTGTGCAGACAGTAATCACATGGAGTTATGACGAGCAGGTGTTCCGTACCCGCGGACTTGATGCCGATCAGACGGAAGCTGCCATCAAAGCTACTATGAAGATGTTGAACCTCATCGAAGATGAATACGAGAAGAGCAAGTGAGAGATAACTTGCCCAAAGAATGTTTTTTATAAGAATATATAAATAGAAGAATAAACGATTATGGATTTTAAAATTGCTGTATTAGCAGGCGACGGCATCGGACCGGAGATCTCTGTGCAAGGTGTAGATGTGATGAGTGCTGTTTGCGAGAAGTTTGGCCACAAAGTAAGTTACGAATATGCAATCTGTGGAGCTGATGCGATTGATAAAGTAGGCGATCCGTTTCCGGAAGCAACCTATCAGGTTTGTAAAGATGCGGATGCTGTTTTATTCTCTGCCGTAGGCGATCCGAAATTTGATAACGACCCTACTGCTAAGGTACGTCCGGAACAAGGTTTGTTGGCGATGCGTAAGAAATTGGGACTTTTCGCTAATATCCGTCCGGTGCAGACATTCAAATGCCTGATTCACAAATCTCCGTTGCGTGCGGAACTGGTAGAGAACGCAGATTTTATCTGTATCCGTGAGTTGACCGGAGGTATGTATTTCGGTGAAAAGTATCAGGATAATGACAAAGCGTATGATACCAACTATTATACTCGCCCGGAAATCGAACGTATCTTGAAAGTGGCTTTTGAATATGCGATGAAGCGCAGAAAACACCTGACGGTGGTAGATAAGGCAAACGTGTTGGCTTCTTCCCGTCTGTGGCGTCAGATTGCACAGGAAATGGCTCCGAACTATCCGGAAGTGACAACAGATTATATGTTTGTGGACAATGCTGCAATGAAGATGATTCAGGAACCTGCTTTCTTCGATGTGATGGTAACGGAAAACACCTTCGGTGATATTCTGACTGACGAAGGTTCTGTAATCAGTGGTTCTATGGGCTTGCTTCCTTCTGCTTCCACAGGCGAGAGTACTCCGGTGTTTGAACCGATTCACGGTTCATGGCCGCAGGCTAAAGGATTGAATATTGCTAATCCGTTGGCACAAATTCTTTCCGTAGCTATGTTGTTCGAGTATTTCGATTGCAAAGAAGAAGGTGCGCTGATTCGTAAAGCAGTAGACGCTTCTTTGGATGAGAATGTACGTACACCGGAAATTCAGGTGGCTGACGGTGCTAAATACGGAACGAAAGAAGTAGGACAGTGGATTGTTGATTATATCAAGAAAGCTTGATATTCTACACCACAGATTACACCGATTCACACAGATTGCTGATGGAGCTGTATAACAGCCCTTTATAAATAATTTCACCCACGTTATAGCTATCTATAACGTGGGTGATTTTTAATATTCAGATTTTGTTTGATAACTCCACTTACTCTTCATTCTTCTTGTGGAATATCTTTTTTATCATTTGAAATCTGTGTGAATCTGTGCAATCTGTGGTGAACCTTACCAGCTTTTAATTATGGAATATATAATGATACCGAGCACTGTCAGCAATCCTACATAAATAGTGACTGGCCATTGTTTTATATCTTTTCTCTTCGTACGGGTGGAAGGTTCCAAATAAATGGCTATTTTGTGAGCGATAGTACAGAATAGCCAACCGCCGAATCCTCCGATAATACCTCCTACGAGTAAATCACCGGGATAATGTACACCCAAGTATATACGTGTATAGCAGTTAAGAATTGCCCAAGTTACGATGAAAATACTTAGCCAACGTTTACGGAACAGAAATACTACAAACATGGCAAGACCCAATGAATTGGCCGCATGGCACGATGGGAAACCATAACTTCCTCCACGATACCCGTTTACGATATATACCATATCCACAATAGGGTTGTCCGGATTGGCGGGACGCAGGCGTGCCACTACCGGGCGGATGATACTGCTGCACATTTGGTCGGCAAAGGTTATCGTGAGCGCGATAGCTGCCACATAACATACGACTACCTTCCAATGGAAATTTCTTAATAATATGTATAATATGGTGGCATACATGGGAACCCAGATTATTTTACCCGTAAAGGAACTCATGAAATAATCCCAGAAAGGGGAGTGTATACCATTGAAAGATAAGAAGATATTTGTATCTATCTCCGAAAGGAATTGCACGATTTCGCTATGTATCATCCGGCTTTATTGATCTATTTTTAACGTCGCAAATATACAATAAAGAATAGTAAATGTCCTATATTACCTTATAAATATTCCATATTTCTTAATAATTAGCGTTTGGCAAGATCATCGTAGAGCTTCTGTAAGAACGCTTTTCCTTTTTCCAGGTTAGCTCCTTTGGCGGTGCCTTCGTCCAGTTGTACGGTATTGGCGTCCAGATTGTACACCAATTGGTTATCGGCAGTAATCATTCCGAAATAATCCGGCCGGGTAAAGTATGCGAAATGAGGAGAACCCGGATTCAGGATATTCTTGCTGAAAGTAAATTCATCGTGCGGCAATCCTAATTGAGCGAGCAAAGTGGCGGCAATGTCAATTTGCGAAGCATAGGTATCTATTACGAGAGGTTGTTTAATTGCACCTCCGATTAAAATCAGCGGAATGGTTTGTCCGTCCAGCGGATTTTCTATCGGGTATGGGTATGCACCCTGATGATCGGGAACGAGAACAAACAGTGTGTTTTTCCATAACGGTGTTTCCTGATACTGTTTCACGAAATTTCCCACACAACTGTCGGCATACGCAAAGGAGTTGAGGACTTTATCATCCAGCCTGTGGAACGGAACTTCGAATGGTTCGTGGCTGCTTGATGTCTGAACCAGTTTCAGGAATGGCTCTTCTTGTTTTTCTTCTTTCAGGTCTTTCATCAGGCGTTGGAACAAAACGTGATCTTGTGCTCCCCATTTTCCGGTACGTTCGGACAGAGGGAAATCTTTATCGGAAATAATCTTCTCGATTCCGGAAGATACCAGGTAAGAGCGCATATTGGTGAAATCGGCATCTCCTCCATAGTAGTATTCGAGGCTGTATCCTGCATTTTTCAAGCTGCGGGGGATGGAAGGAAGTTTGTCCGTCTTTTCGGGATATTTCATGATGCTGGTGCTCGGCTGTCCGGGATATCCGCTGATGATAGATGCCAGTCCGCGGTCTGTGCGGAAACTGCTGCCGTAGAAGTTGCTGAATAATACGCCTTCTTTTGCGAATTTATCCATGTTGACAGCCACATTGGGTTGTCCTCCGAAAGTTTCCATCAAGTGTGTGGAGAAACTCTCAAGGATAATGAAAATAATGTTCGGGCGTTGTGTATTCAATAATTGGGGGATGCTGTCGGTTACTGCGACGGGTTTGTCTACCATCTCTGCAAATAATTCGTCGGCTATTTTCGGGTCCATGAAGCGATACTGCTTATCGAAATTATTCTGATGGGTGGCAGAATACATGAAGCTGAATGCCGGATTAATGGCTGCATGATTCATGCGTTGGTCCTGACTGAAATACACCTTGCTTAAATTCATGGTGGATACGCTGAATCCGCCCCGGATAGGGATGAAGAGTGCCGCTGTCAGCAAAAGCAGTGCAAGCGAGACATTCTGGCGTCGATAAGGTATTTTCAGAGGCTTTTTCTCCCGGATAAGGACACAATAGAAAATACAGTATAGAATTGCTGCATAGATCAATATAGCCAGAATTCCAAGTAGTACGAACCAAAAACTGACACTTGCCATGGCATCTTTGGGAGAAGAGAAAAAATAGAAAATAGGAGTGGCGTCCAGACGGAATCCCCAAAAGCCATACAATCCCAGGTCGATGATAAAAATGCAGGCCATGACAAAGGCTATTACTCCGAAATATCCTTGCCGGATGCGGCGGAGTATGGATGAATTTGTCCAGGCGGAAGCAATGAGCAGGATTCCGGGGATAGCGGTCAGGTAGCCCGCAAGAGATAAATCCAGTGGTAATCCGTGCCACATGACGCGGAAATAGTCACCCAAAGATACATTAGTATATAAGTCATGGTAGTAAACCATGAAGATTGGTTTCTGAAGAACGAATAAAAGAACAAATAAAAAATAGGTCGTGAGAAATTGTATAATTCTCTTTTTCATATATGTAAACTTAAAAAGATTGAACGGATACAAAGTTACTATACTTTTCCTTATCTTTCTCATGATGTGATGTAAAACATACCTTTTTTTCCATATCTTTGTCGTGTTTGTGACAAAAATGAAGTAATAAGATGGCAAAGATTGCAAAGAAACTAACAGATTTAGTGGGGAATACCCCTTTGATGGAACTTTCCGGTTATAGTGGAAAGTATGGTCTGGAACAAAATATTATTGCCAAACTGGAGGCTTTTAATCCGGCGGGAAGTGTAAAAGACAGAGTCGCTCTTTCGATGATTGAAGATGCGGAAGCTCGTGGAGCATTGAAACCCGGTGCAACGATTATTGAGCCGACAAGCGGAAATACAGGTGTAGGGTTGGCAATGGTGGCTACTATTAAAGGGTATCACCTGATATTGACCATGCCCGAAACGATGAGTCTGGAACGGCGGAATCTGTTGAAAGCGTTGGGTGCGCAGATTGTATTGACAGATGGGCTGGGAGGGATGGCAGCTTCCATTGCCAAAGCGCAGGAGTTGCGTGATAGTATTCCCGGTTCGGTGATTTTGCAACAATTTGAAAATCCCGCCAATGCTGCTGTTCATGAACGGACAACGGGTGAAGAAATTTGGAGGGATACAGACGGTGAAGTGGCCGTTTTTGTAGCCGGAGTTGGTACCGGGGGAACAGTCTGCGGGGTAGCTCGTGCTTTGAAGAAACATAATCCGAATATTTATATTGTTGCTGTGGAACCGGCATCGTCTCCAGTGTTGGCAGGCGGAGAGGCGGCCTCGCATCGTATTCAAGGTATTGGAGCGAATTTTATCCCGAAGCTTTATGATGCTTCGGTGGTGGATGAAGTAATAGGCGTGCCAGATGATGAAGCGATTCGTGCAGGACGTGAGTTAGCGGCAACAGAAGGTCTGTTGGCGGGTATTTCTTCGGGAGCAGCTGTGTATGCCGCCCGTCAACTGTCACAACGTCCGGAATTTAAGAACAAAAAAATAGTAGCGTTGTTACCTGATACGGGAGAGCGTTATTTGTCGACCGAACTGTTTGCTTTTGACGCATATCCATTGGATTAATTCATTCACTATAAAAAGATCTGAACCATGGTAAGAATAATTATAGCTTTGCTTTTTTGTTTTCCGGCTGTTACCTTTGCGCAAACCTATCAGCAATTGTCCGAGAGAGCCATTGAGTGTATCGAAAAAGACAGTCTTCCCCAGGCAGAGGAACTTTTGCTTCAGGCTTTGAAGTTGGAACCGAAAAACGCAAAGAATGCACTGCTTTTTTCTAACTTGGGATTGGTTCAGCGCCGTTTGGGCGAGTTTGATAAAGCATTGGAATCTTATTCTTTTGCACTGAACTTTGCTCCTTTGGCAGTCCCTATTTTGCTCGACCGTGCCGCCATTTATATGGAAATGGGAAAAACAGACCGTGCTTATACGGATTATTGCCAGGTGTTGGACGAGGATAAGCAGAACAAAGAAGCTTTGTTGATGCGTGCTTATATTTATGTGCTCCGCCGCGATTATCCGGCTGCGAGAATAGATTATAATCGTTTATTGGAACTCGATCCGCAGAGCTATAGCGGACGGCTGGGACTGGCTACTTTGGAGCAGAAAGAAGGAAAATTCCGGGAAGCTCTTGAAATATTGAATAAGATGCTTGCGGCCACTCCTGAAGATGCGACGCTCTATATTGCCCGTGCCGATGTGGAACGTGAGATGAAACATGAAGACTTGGCGTTGGTCGATTTGGAGGAAGCCATCCGGTTGGATGCTGCCTCGGCTGATGCTTATCTGTTGCGTGGAAATATCTACCTGGCACAGAAGAAGAAAGGATTGGCAAAAGCTGACTTTGAAAAAGCTATTTCATTGGGAGTGCCTCCGGCTGATTTGCACGAGCAATTGCGGCAATGCAAGTGAAGTTATTAATAAGCCAACTATATCTTTCCGGTTTACATAAGTGAGCGCCTTTTGCTATGGACATTAGTTCGTTCCACAGTTGTTTCCCTTTAGTTCTACCTATGTGGAACTAAAGGGAAACAACTGTGGAACGGAAAGATAACCTTAGTGGAACGAATAATCATTAGTCAGGTGACTCGTTAATATATACTATTCAAGAATTTCTTTTATTCTACGAACTGTCTAATCAGATTTACGAAATCCTTTCCATATTTCTTTTTCTTGTGTTCGCCGATACCACTGATTTCTCCAAACTCTTCGATGGTGGTGGGACGTGAGATGCAAAGCAGATGCAACACTTTGTCTGACAATACGATATAGGCGGGCAAAGCTTCCTGATCGGCAAGCTGTTTTCTTAATCCTCGCAATGCTTCGAACAAATCTTGGCTTTCGCCACCTGCCGCACCAAAGGGGAGTTCTTTGGCGATAACCACTTTTTTCTTTTTTCCTTTTCGGGTAACTGCTTCCTCATGCTGGATAACTACCAATGCCGCTTGTGTCCTTCCGAAGAGAACATCACTTCCGCTTGACGTTATTTTGAGATGATTATTCTCATTATAAGCTATTTCAAAGTAGCCGAGTTGCAGCATTTGAAGCAGATAGTCTTGCCAGTCACGAGGAGGAATGTCGCGTCCGGCACCGAACGTTTTAAGTTCCTGATACCCTTTTCCGGTTACTTCCGCAGAATAGTTTCCACGAAGAATATCAATCAACACTCCTGTGCTGATTTGTTGTTCTGTGCGTGCGATGGCACTTAATGCTTTTTGCACGATGACTGTACCGTCGAATCGTTGAGGGGGATTTTTACAAACATCGCAGTTACCGCAATCCTCTGTTGTTGTTTCTCCGAAGTAGCTTAATAAGATTCTTCGTCGGCAAATATCGGCCTCTGCGTATTGCTGCATACGTTGGAGCTTTTCCAGATTGATATTTTGCTGATTACTTTCCGAAGCGAATTTAGTTAGTAATATTAAGTCGCCTAATGAATAAAACAGGACAGTATTGCTGGGAAGCCCGTCACGTCCGGCACGTCCTATTTCCTGATAAAAGCTTTCTATACTTTTAGGCAGGTTATAATGTATCACCCAGCGGACATTTGATTTATCAATCCCCATTCCAAAAGCAATGGTGGCACATACCACTTGTATGCGGTCGTTAATAAAATCATTCTGTGTTTCGTCCCGGTGTTGAGTGGATAACCCGGCGTGATAAACACCGCAGCGGATACCCTGCTTCTGTAACATCTGTGCGACGGTTTCCGTCTTACTTCGACTCATGCAGTAAATAATCCCGCTTTCTTCCCCGTGGCGGTGGATAAATTCTAAGATAGCCTTGTTCTTTTCCTTCGCTTGAAATCCACGTTTCACAGTCAGGCTGATGTTGGGACGGTCGAACGAGGAAATGAAGGTACGCGGATGGTTCAGATGCAATTGCCGTACGATGTCTTCACGCGTGATTTTATCCGCGGTGGCAGTTAGTGCGACAATTGGTATTTGCGGAAATTGTTGGTGGAGCACTCCCATTTGTGTGTATTCCGGACGGAAATCATGTCCCCATTGCGAAATACAATGAGCTTCATCAATAGCAAACAGAGAGATGTTCATATCCCGCAACAAATAGTCCTTTTCAGCTAAAAGTTTTTCCGGTGAAATGTAAAGCAGCTTCAGGCGACCTTCAATGCATGCGCGGCGCAGATTAGCGTTTTCTGTTTCGTCATTACTGCTGTTCAGCGCTCCGGCAGCGATGCCGTTTGCCAGCAATGCTTCTACCTGATCTTTCATCAATGAGATGAGGGGAGAAACGACAACGGCAGTACCTTCGCAAAGCAGTGCGGGAAGTTGGTAACAGATTGATTTCCCCCCACCAGTGGGCATTAATACCAATGCATCCTGTTTGTTCAGGATGTGTCGGATGATTTCTTCTTGCAGAGGACGGAAATTATCGTACCCGAAATATGTCTTTAAAGTCTCTCTCATTGATGCTGATTTATCCATGCTGCAAAGGTACATTTTTCTTTGGCAATTTTTCATCATGTGTAGATTTCTGTTTCTGATATGAATTATAAATAAGTTAAAGTTTCTTATTATTCGGACTCATTCCTTCTTTTTCAAGGTTTTTGATTGTTTATTTAGAAAAAAAATGCACAAAATAATTGTGTGTTTAAAAAAAAAGTAAGACATTTGTAACATGTTACGTTGCAAATGAGCAATTATTAACAAATGAACAAACCCTAACCAGTTAATTCAATGAGCGATTTAGAGAACAAAAAAACGGAAGAAACTCCGAAAAAACGTCCCTACAATTTGAGGGAAAAGAAAGAAAAGAAGGCTGCATACAGGTCTTTGATTAGACCGGAATTGGCAGACGAGTTGTATGACAAGATCCTGAATATCATCGTTGTACAGAAGAAGTACAAGGATCCTGACTATTCAGCTAAGGACTTGGCGAAAGAATTGAAGACGAATACTCGTTACCTTTCTGCAGTAGTAAACTCACGCTTTGGCATGAACTATTCTTGCCTGTTGAATGAATACAGAGTAAAAGATGCTTTGCATTTATTGACTGACAAACGTTATGCCGACAAAAATGTGGAAGAAATTAGTGCCATGGTTGGCTTTGCAAATCGTCAATCTTTTTACGCTGCATTTTACAAAAACGTAGGTGAGACTCCTAATGGATATCGCAAAAAACATCTCGAAAATAAGAAATAATTGCGCGTTCCGAAATTAGTCAAAAGGAATTACCTCTAAATGAAAGATTTTGGAGATAATTCCTTTTCTCATTTTAATTAATCAATGCTAGCATTATGAAAAAACATCTGATTTTAATGACAGTGGCCGCTACGCTTTTAACATCGTGCGGAGGAAGTAAAACAACAACTGCTGAAGCAGACAAATTTGATTATACAGTGGAACAATTTGCTGATTTACAGATATTGCGTTATAAAGTTCCCGGATTTGAAGAACTGACGCTGAAACAGAAGGAACTGATTTATTACCTGACAGAGGCTGCTCTGGAGGGAAGGGATATTCTGTTTGACCAGAATGGAAAATATAATTTGAGAATCCGTCGGATGCTCGAAGCAGTATATACAAACTATCAGGGAGATAAAACAACGCCTGATTTTAAAAATATGGAGGTGTATCTGAAAAGGGTATGGTTCTCCAATGGTATTCATCACCACTATGGTACGGAGAAATTCGTGCCCAACTTCTCGCAGGAGTTCTTGAAACAGGCTGTACTCGGTATAGATGCCAAGTTGCTGCCGTTGGCGAAAGGACAGACTGCCGAACAACTTTGTGCCGAACTGTTTCCGGTGATTTTCGATCCGACTGTTATGCCGAAACGGGTAAACCAGGCAGATGGCGAAGATCTTGTGTTGACTTCTGCTTGTAACTATTATGACGGAGTGACGCAGAAAGAGGCAGAGAGTTTTTATAGCGCCCTGAAAGACCCGAAAGACGAAACACCGGTTTCTTACGGGCTGAACAGTCGGCTGGTCAAAGAAAACGGAAAGTTGGAGGAGAAAGTTTGGAAAGTAGGCGGACTCTATACACAGGCAATAGAGAAGATTGTTTATTGGCTGAAGAAAGCGGAAGGTGTAGCAGAGAATGAGGCACAAAAGGCCGTCATCACCAAACTGATTCAATTCTATGAAACAGGCAATCTGAAAGATTTCGATGAATATGCCATTCTTTGGGTGAAAGACCTTGATTCACGAATCGACTTTGTGAATGGATTTACTGAAAGTTACGGTGACCCGTTGGGTATGAAAGCGAGCTGGGAGTCTTTGGTGAATTTCAAAGATTTGGAATCAACGCACCGCACAGAGATAATCAGTAGCAATGCGCAGTGGTTTGAAGATCATTCTCCGGTAGATAAATCTTTCAAGAAAGAAAAGGTAAAAGGGGTATCGGCTAAAGTGATTACTGCCGCTATCCTTGCAGGTGATCTTTACCCGGCAACGGCTATCGGTATCAATCTGCCGAATGCAAACTGGATTCGTGCTCACCACGGCTCTAAATCGGTGACAATCGGAAATATAACAGATGCTTATAATAAAGCCGCTCACGGAAACGGATTCAACGAAGAATTTGTTTATAGCGATGCGGAAATACAACTGATCGATGCGTATTCTGATTTAACGGATGAGCTGCATACGGACTTGCACGAATGTTTAGGACACGGTTCCGGTAAGTTACTTCCGGAGGTAGATCCTGATGCTTTGAAAGCATACGGCTCTACCATCGAAGAGGCGCGTGCCGATTTGTTCGGATTGTATTATGTGGCTGACCCTAAGCTGGTGGAACTGGGACTTCTCTCTTCTCCCGATGCTTATAAAGCTCAATATTATACTTATCTGATGAACGGTCTGATGACGCAATTGGTACGTATCGAACCGGGAAATACTGTGGAAGAAGCTCACATGCGTAACCGCCAGTTGATAGCCCGTTGGGTATTTGAGAAGGGGGCTGCCGATAAAGTGGTGGAATTGGTGAAGAAAGACGGAAAGACTTATGTGGTTATCAATGACTATCAGAAAGTACGCGAGCTTTTCGGCGAATTGTTGGCTGAAATCCAGCGAATCAAATCGACAGGCGACTTTGAAGGTGCCCGTTCATTGGTAGAAAACTATGCCGTAAAAGTAGATCCGGCTTTACATGCAGAAGTTCTGGAACGTTATAAGAAGTTGAATCTGGCTCCTTATAAAGGTTTTGTGAATCCGAAATACGAACTGGTGACAGATGAAAACGGAAACGTTACGGATGTCACAGTTTCTTATGATGAAGGTTATGTAGAACAAATGTTGCGTTACAGCACTGATTATTCTCCGCTGCCTTCCATAAACAACTGATCTGAAATGGATATTAAAGAACAATTGAAAGATATCAAGACACAGCTCCGTCTCTCTATGAACGGGGCTGTGTCCCAAAGTATGCGCGAGAAAGGGCTGGTTTATAAACTCAATTTCGGAGTGGAACTGCCTCGTATCAAGATGATTGCCGAAGGTTACGAAAAGAATCATGACCTGGCGCAGGCTTTATGGAAAGAGGAAATTCGTGAGTGTAAGATTCTGGCGGGAATGCTTCAGCCGATCGAAACGTTTTATCCCGAGATAGCCGATATTTGGGTGGAAAACATCCGGAATATCGAAATAGCAGAACTGACTTGTATGAATCTCTTCCAGCATTTACCGTATGCTCCGGCCAAATCTTTTCACTGGATTGCCGACGAACAGGAGTACGTGCAGACTTGTGGTTTCCTGACTGCCGCCCGTCTTCTGATGAAGAAAGGGGATATGACCGAACGTGCCTCCGGCGAATTGCTCGACCAGGCGATTTGTGCGGTACATTCCGACAGCTATCATATTCGTAACGCAGCTTTGCTGGTTATCCGCAAATATATGCAGCATAGCGAGGAACATGCTTTTCAAGTATGCCGCCTGGTGGAAGGTATGGCTGATTCTACTTTGGAAGGAGAGCAGATGCTCTACAATATGGTGAAAGAAGAGCTTGCTGTAGACTAATCTTATTTTCATGGAGTAAGTCCTTTTATTAAATAACGGTTTAATTTTTTAGACGCGGATAACACGGATGACGCGTCTAAAAAATAAACCGTCTTGTTATTCGTTTATTATATAAGCCAATCTACAAAACGAATGATAGCCTCCATTTAATTTATAAAAAAACTGTCTAACTCTGTGATGAACTAAAAAAACTTCTCTTTATCATTTGCTTTCCGCAAAAAAGGCTTAACTTTGTTCGCGCTAATTTTGGCTGATGATGGAAACTCAAAACGTGAAAGATACAGTAAGGCAGATATTCACGGAATATCTCACGGCGAACGGGCATCGAAAGACTCCTGAACGCTACGCCATACTCGATACTATTTATTCTATCGACGGTCATTTCGATATTGACATGCTTTATTCACGAATGATGGACCAGGAGAATTTCCGGGTGAGCCGGGCGACTCTCTACAACACCATTATTCTTCTTATCAATGCACGGCTGGTCATTAAGCATCAGTTCGGTACTTCCTCCCAATACGAAAAATCATATAATCGCGAGACACATCATCATCAGATATGTACTCAATGTGGTAAAGTGACCGAGTTTCAGAACGAGGAACTGCAGCAAGCCATTGAAAATACGAAATTGAGCCGCTTCCAGCTTTCGCATTACTCCTTATATATATATGGAGTATGTAGTAAGTGCGACAGAGCTAACAAACGGAAAAAAGTAAATAACAACAATAAAAAAGAAAAATGAAAGTAGATGTTCTATTAGGATTACAATGGGGCGACGAAGGTAAAGGAAAAGTAGTCGACGTTTTAACACCTAAGTATGATGTGGTTGCTCGTTTTCAGGGCGGCCCGAATGCCGGTCACACGCTTGAGTTTGAAGGACAGAAATATGTGCTTCGCTCTATTCCTTCCGGTATTTTTCAAGGAAACAAGGTAAACATCATCGGTAACGGTGTGGTACTTGATCCGGCATTGTTTAAAGCAGAGGCAGAAGCACTTGAAGCATCGGGTCATCCGCTGAAAGAACGTTTGCACATTTCAAAGAAAGCTCATCTTATTCTTCCGACACACCGTATTCTGGATGCTGCATACGAAGCAGCCAAAGGTGATGCTAAAGTAGGAACTACTGGTAAGGGTATCGGCCCTACTTACACGGATAAAGTGAGCCGTAACGGTGTTCGTGTAGGTGATATTCTTCATAATTTCGATCAGAAGTATGCTGCCGCAAAAGCTCGTCACGAACAAATTCTGAAGAGCTTGAATTATGAATACGATCTTACTGAACTGGAAAAAGCATGGTTGGAAGGTATCGAATACCTGAAACAATTCCATTTCGTAGATAGCGAACATGAAGTGAATAACCTGTTGAAGGATGGTAAGAGCGTGCTTTGTGAAGGAGCGCAGGGTACTATGCTTGATATTGATTTCGGTTCATATCCGTTTGTGACTTCTTCCAATACCGTATGTGCGGGAGCCTGCACCGGACTTGGAGTGGCACCTAACCGTATCGGTGAAGTATATGGTATCTTCAAGGCATACTGTACTCGTGTAGGAGCAGGTCCGTTCCCATCAGAACTGTTTGACGAAACAGGCGACAAGATGTGTACGTTGGGACATGAATTCGGTTCTGTAACCGGTCGTAAACGTCGTTGCGGATGGATCGACCTGGTAGCGTTGAAGTATTCCGTTATGATAAACGGAGTTACCAAATTGATTATGATGAAGAGCGATGTACTCGATACTTTCGAAACAATCAAAGCGTGTGTTGCTTACAAAGTGAACGGTGAAGAGATCGACTACTTCCCGTATGACATCACAGAAGGCGTAGAACCTGTATATGCAGAGCTTCCGGGCTGGCAGACAGATATGACCAAGATGCAGAGCGAAGATGAATTCCCGGAAGAATTCAATGCTTACCTGACTTTCCTGGAAGAACAGCTTGGTGTAGAAATCAAGATTGTATCTGTAGGACCAGACAGAGCACAGACCATCGAGCGTTATACTGAAGAATAACAATTGATTTATTATATGGAGGAAAGGCGGAGATTGAAGAAAAACTCCGCCTTTCTTGTTCAATCCTTTGTATAGTCTATCCTAAACACACAAAAATAATGTATGCCTTATGAAAACACGTTTTATAACTTTCCTTTTGTTGTTCGTAATGAACTTGGGAGTATTTGCGCAATCCTCCTATCAGCCTACCGAAGAGAATCTGAAAGCACGGCAGGAATTTCAGGATAATAAGTTTGGTATTTTTCTTCATTGGGGGCTATACGCTATGCTCGCTACCGGTGAGTGGACTATGACAAACAATAATCTGAATTATAAAGAGTATGCCAAACTGGCAGGCGGATTTTATCCTTCCAAGTTTGACGCGGATAAATGGGTGGAGGCTATTAAAGCTTCGGGAGCCAAATATATCTGTTTTACTACCCGTCATCATGAAGGTTTTTCTATGTTTGACACTAAGTATTCGGATTATAACGTAGTCAAAGCTACTCCTTTTAAAAGAGATATTGTGAAAGAGCTGGCAGCAGCCTGTGCCAAGCAGGGCATCAAGCTCCATTTTTATTATTCACATCTTGACTGGGCGCGCGAGGACTATCCCTGGGGACGTACAGGACAGGGCACAGGTCGCTTGAACTCGAAAGGAGATTGGAAAAGTTATTATCAATTTATGAATAACCAGTTGACAGAATTGCTGACGAATTACGGTCCGATAGGTGCTATTTGGTTTGACGGATGGTGGGATCAGCCCAAAACTTTTAACTGGGAATTACCGGAACAGTATGCTCTGATTCACAAACTCCAACCGGGGTGTCTGGTGGGTAATAATCATCATCAGACGCCTTTTGATGGAGAAGATATTCAGATTTTCGAACGCGATCTGCCGGGTGAGAATGCTTCGGGACTTTCCGGACAGGAGGTGAGTCGTCTGCCGTTGGAAACTTGTGAAACAATGAATGGTATGTGGGGATATAAGATTACCGATCAGAATTATAAATCAACAAAGACATTGATTCACTATCTGGTGAAGGCAGCCGGTAAGAATGCCAATCTTTTGATGAATATCGGCCCTCAACCCGATGGGGAACTTCCTGCGGTAGCTGTACAACGCTTGGCAGAGATGGGAGAGTGGATGAAACAATATGGTGAAACGATTTATGGAACACGAAGCGGTGCAGTTGCTCCACATGATTGGGGAGTGACAACACAAAAAGGAAATAAACTCTATGTGCATATTCTCGACCTGAAAGATGCGGCTTTGTTCCTGCCGTTGTCAGATAAGAAGGTCAAGAAGGCAGTCTTGTTTAAAGACCAGTCTCCGGTTCGTTTCACAAAGACGAAAGCCGGTGTTTTGCTCGAATTCGCCGAGGTTCCGAAAGATATTGACTATGTGGTAGAACTGACAATTGACTAATTTTTAGCTAATTCTTCATAAAAGCAAGGGGAAACTATTCTGACATTGAACGTTTCCCCTTATTTTTGGCAAACAATTTGTTTATAAAGATATAGAGTAATAATTAAAATTGAAAAGTATATGATGTCTTATTGGGTATTATTTATAGGAATCGCTGTTGTAAGTTGGTTGGTACAGATGAATTTGCAAAACAAATTCAAGAAGTACTCTAAGATTCCTACAGGAAATGGAATGACAGGACGCGACGTTGCTTTAAAAATGTTGCATGACAATGGAATTTATGACGTACAGGTTACACATACGCCGGGACGGTTGACCGACCACTACAATCCTACTAACAAAACGGTGAATTTGAGTGAAGGGGTGTATGAAAGTAACAGTATAATGGCAGCTGCCGTAGCAGCCCATGAATGTGGACACGCTGTACAACATGCACGCATGTATGCTCCGTTGAAAATGCGTAGTGCGCTGGTTCCGGTGGTAAACTTTGCCTCTTCCATTATGACGTGGGTATTGTTGGGTGGTATCTTGTTGATAAACTCTTTCCCGCAGTTATTGCTGGCAGGTATTATCCTGTTTGCTATGACTACATTGTTCAGCTTTATCACGCTGCCGGTGGAAATCAATGCAAGTAAACGTGCGTTGGTCTGGTTGAGTTCATCCGGCATTACTAATTCGTACAATCATGCACAGGCTGAAGATGCTCTTCGTTCTGCTGCTTATACGTATGTAGTTGCTGCATTAGGCTCACTGGCTACATTGGTATACTACATCATGATCTTCATGGGTAGAAGAGACTAAGAAATGAAAAAGGGAGAAAAGTACGTTTATTAACTTCTCTCCATAGAATATAAAAAGATTCTCCGCAGTCTTTCCGAAGACTATGGAGGATTTTTTGTATTGTTTAGGGTCTTACTTGAGTGTTTCTTTACGATATTGATAGGGGATGGACACAATACGGGTGATTTTTTCAAATATATGTAAGTATTGCTCGGAAATTTGCAGTAAATTTGCGCAATTAAAATTATAAACAGTAATATTATGGCAGCAAAACCAAGTATTCCTAAAGGAACTCGTGACTTTTCGCCGGTAGAAATGGCGAAGCGTAATTATATATTCAATACGATTCGTGACGTATATCATTTGTATGGATTCCAGCAGATAGAGACTCCTTCGATGGAGATGCTTTCTACATTGATGGGAAAGTACGGCGATGAGGGAGATAAACTACTCTTTAAGATTCAGAACTCTGGAGATTACTTTTCCGGGATTACTGACGAAGAATTGTTAAGCCGTAATGCTGCCAAACTGGCAAGCAAATTCTGTGAGAAAGGTTTGCGTTACGACTTGACAGTGCCTTTTGCCCGTTATGTAGTGATGCATCGTGATGAGATCACTTTCCCGTTCAAACGCTATCAGATTCAACCGGTATGGCGTGCCGACCGCCCGCAGAAAGGACGTTATCGCGAATTTTATCAATGTGATGCCGATGTTGTAGGAAGCGATTCGTTATTGAACGAAGTGGAATTGATGCAGATTGTCGATACCGTTTTTAGTCGTTTCAATATTCGTGTATGTATTAAGATTAACAACCGCAAGATTCTTTCCGGTATTGCTGAAATTATAGGCGAATCGGATAAGATTGTAGATATTACCGTAGCAATTGACAAACTGGATAAAATCGGTCTGGATAATGTAAATGCCGAACTGAAAGAGAAGGGAATCAGTGATGAGGCTATTGCCAAGTTGCAGCCGATCATTCTTCTTAGTGGTACGAATGCGGAGAAATTGGCAACACTGAAGAATGTGTTATCAGCCAGTGAAGTAGGGCTGAAGGGAGTGGAAGAGAGTGAATTTATTCTGAATACATTGGAAACAATGGGCTTGAAGAATGAAATAGAGCTTGATCTTACTTTAGCTCGCGGACTGAACTATTATACAGGAGCTATCTTTGAAGTGAAAGCACTGGATGTACAGATTGGCAGTATCACTGGTGGTGGCCGTTATGATAACCTGACCGGAGTATTCGGTATGGCAGGAGTGTCCGGAGTGGGTATCTCTTTTGGTGCAGACCGTATCTTCGACGTATTGAACCAACTTGAACTTTATCCGAAAGAAGCTGTAAATGGAACAGAACTTCTATTCATCAACTTCGGCGAAAAGGAAGCTGCATTCTCTATGGGAATTCTGTCGAAAGTGCGTGCTGCCGGTATCCGTGCCGAGATTTTCCCGGATGCAGCCAAGATGAAGAAACAGATGAGCTATGCCAATACAAAGAATATTCCGTTTGTAGCTATTGTCGGTGAGAATGAAATGAACGAAGGCAAAGCAATGCTGAAGAATATGGAGACAGGAGAACAGAATCTTGTTTCAGCAGAGGAGCTGATTGCTACTGTGAAGAAATAAGCAGCGATGAATTGAAATTATAAAATTATTAACTGCATCCCAAAAGTTGAGCAGTTAATAATTTACTGTATATTGCGAGAGTTCGGTATTGCACCGGACTCTTTCTTTTTGACCGGGATTTAATACTTTATTTGATCTAGTATTCCATTGAGGAAAGCAATCGCTACTCCATAATTCGTCATAGGAATGTGTTGCTCCCGTGCACGTTCGATGCGGCTAAGTACGTATTTACGATTGAACATACATGCTCCGCAATGGATTACCAGCGAATAAGGAGTCAGATCTTGTGGAAAGTCAGTTCCGGCTACCATATCAATTTGCAGATTCTCTCCAATTCGTTTCCGTAACAAACGGGGGAGTTTCACTCTTCCTATATCTTCGGAAAGGGGAGCGTGCGTACAAGCCTCCGCTATCAGTACACGTGACGATTCCGTCAGCCTTTCAATCGCAGTTGCACTTTCTACATAATAGTGAATATCCCCCTTATAACCTGCGAAAAGTACAGAAAAAGAAGTCAGTTCACTTTCCTTTGGTTTCTGTTCATAGATCGCTTTGAAAACTTGTGAATCGGTGATGATTAACTTCGGAGGACGGGCAAGGGCTTGCAGGGTTGCCGGAAACTTGTCAGTGGTGCAAGTCACTACGAGACATTTTTTGTCCAACAATTCACGGATAGTCTGCACTTGTGGTAAAATCAGTCTGCCTTTTGGAGCTTGAATATCCTGCGGCATAACCAGAAGTACAAGGTCGTTTTCTGTCACAAGTTCCCCGGTGATACTCTGTTGACCGAAGTCCGAGGGTAGCTTTTCGAGAATGGCTTGCCGGATCTGTTCAATTCCTGTCTTTTCTTTGGCGCTGATAAGTAATGGGCGTATTTTACATTCTTCCTCAATATACGTGGCCAAGCTATCACTGTTCTCTCGTATATCTATTTTATTCAGTACCGGAATGACAGGGATATTCTTCTCTTTCAATAGTGCCAGCATCTCTTTTTCATGAGAAAAAGTATCTCCACATAGCAGCAATGCAATATCTGTTTTCTCAATAGCCTTTAAAGTCCGGCTGATACGCAGCTCTCCAAGTTCTCCCTCATCATCGAACCCCGGAGTATCTATAAACAAACACGGACCAATACCTTGAATTTCCATAGCTTTGGATACAAGGTCGGTAGTTGTTCCCGGAGTATCTGAAACGAGGGCGGTATCTTGTCCTGTCAATGCATTGATGAGAGAAGACTTACCACTGTTTCGTCTACCGAAAAAGGCTATATGAAGTCTGCTTGCACTTGGAGTATCTGTTAAGCTCATAATTACTAATTTATCAATTTGTTAATTCATGCGCAGCCAATTGGCACATCGACATATTAGCACATTGGCGTATGATTTAAAATCTAAAATCTCTTTGCCCTGCGGCTATGGCTTTGAGGTTTCGGATAGCTATTTCCCTGATTTTAGGGTTAGGGATTCGGTCTGTTTCTTTTAGAATCAATTCTAATCCTTTCTGGCGGGTATCTTCGGAAGCATAATCTTCCAGATACTCTTTCAGAGTCATCAGGGCATTCGGTCCGCAACAGTTGGCTATCTGACCGGATTTCACTAATGACATGAAACGGTCGCCTGTCCGTCCTTCCCGGTAACAGGCAGTACAGAAGCTGGGGATATATCCGAGTTCGAGCAACCAGTTGACCACTTCGTCTAATGTCCGGGTATCGCTTACGTCAAATTGCGCGGAATTATGATCGGGTAATTCCGTTTCAGCATATCCGCCTACACTGGTACGTGAGCCGCCGCTGATTTGTGAGATACCCAATTCGAGTACCTTCTTGCGTGATTCTTGTGATTCACGTGTGGAAATAATCATTCCAGTATAAGGAACGGCAATTCGGATAACAGCTACAATCTTACTGAATATCTCATCGGAAATTGAATTCGGAAAATCTCCGGCATTAATGTCATCCGCCGAACAGATACGCGGCACACTGATTGTATGAGGACCTACGCCAAATTTGGCTTCCAGATGTTCGGCATGCATTAACAATCCGATAAAATCATACCGATAAGTATTCAAACCGAAAAGCACACCAATACCTACATCATCGATTCCCCCTTCCATGGCACGGTCCATTGCTTCGGTGTGATAGGCATAATTGCTTTTCGGACCGGTGGGATGAAGTGCTTCGTAGTTGTTCTTGTGATAAGTCTCCTGGAATAAGATATACGTACCGATACCCGCTTCTTTTAATTGGCGATAATTTTCTACTGTAGTAGCTGCGATATTTACGTTTACCCGGCGGATTGCTCCATTTTTATGTTTGATACTGTAAATCGTCTGAATAGATTCAAGAATGTATTCTATCGGATTTAGTGACGGATGCTCACCCGCTTCAAGAGCGAGCCGCTTATGTCCCATGTCCTGCAAAGCAATCACTTCCCTGCGAATTTCCTCCTGCGTCAGTTTCTTGCGTACAATCGTCTTGTTTTTAGCATGATACGGACAATATACGCAACCATTTACGCAATAGTTCGACAAATAAAGCGGTGCGAACATGACGATACGGTTGCCATAAAACTTCTGTTTGATTTCTTTGGCGAGATGAAAGATACGTTCTATCAGGTCAGGTTGGTTACATTCCAGCAGAATAGCCGCTTCCCGGTGCGTCAGTCCCTTGCACAAAGCCGCTTTTTCAATCAGTTGTTCAATCAGGACACGGTTATCCTTATTGTTCTGCGCATATTCCAGCGTATCCAGAATCTCCTCATGATGGATAAACTCTTCTGCTTTTGATGAATCTTTTTGGTATATCATATATTCTCTGTAGTGTACTTAAAGTCGCCTCTTTCGGTAGAAATCTCGTAGCCGATGGTCTTCAATTGCTTTTGTAAGGCAGCCAGCCCTTCGGCAGATTCCGCTCCGAGTGAAGCTTTGTCATTATATAATTCATATTTTCTCCGTTCCTCTCGAGGAGACAAGTTAGGCATAACCACATTCGCACCTGCTAAAATACCCCGTTCCCTGCCATCAGGAATGAGAGTGGCAAGGGCTGTTGTTGCCGGAATCAATGCGGACGGATGCATCAGGCGGAAAATGGATAATAGAAGAATCGTCTGTTCCGCCGTTCCGCTGGGATATTCGGCAAAAGGTGTATCATGATGGGGCAGGAAAGGCCCGATGCCAATCATTTCCGGGCGTAGCTTTTCTATAAACAATAGATCCTCAATGATATGCTCTACTGTTTGTCCCGGACTGCCGACCATAATTCCGGTTCCTGTCTGATAACCGATCTCTTTCAAATCCGCTAAACATTGCAGGCGTCGTTTGCCGGACATTTCCGCTGGATGCAGTTGCCGGTAATGCAACTCATTATAAGTTTCGTGACGTAACAGATAACGGTTGGCTCCGGCACGGAAGAAACGTTCGTATGCCTCACGTGATTTTTCACCGAGTGACAGCGTAATAGCACAATCCGGATACTCCTGTCTGATACGGGCAACAGTCATTTCTATCTGATCGTTTGTTAGTGCAGGATCTTCTCCTCCTTGTAATACAAAGGTGCGGAATCCCAGTTCATAGCCCTGTTTGCAACAGTTCAGTATACTCTCTCGGCTTAACCGGTAACGTTCGATATTCGGATTCCCTTTTCGGATACCACAGTAATAACAGTTGTTCCGGCAGCAGTTACTGATTTCAATCAGTCCGCGGATATAAATCTTATTTCCGAAGTGGAGGAGTGCGACTTCCTGCGCCTGTTTATTGATGTAACGCAGAATTTCTGCGTCACATCCGGTCAACAGTTGCCGGAACTCTTCCGGTGTCAGTGTTCTTTCCTGTCGTAGTTTATCGATCCATTGTTTCATAGCTCTCTTTCCGTTTGAGCAGCTCTTGTGCCAGTTGGCGACGTCCCGAAACAATGTCGTTATGCGTACTCGGTCCGGTGATACATCCTCCTTCGCATGCCATCACTTCAATAAACTGTCCCGCAGCCTTTCCTGTCTTGGCGCAGGCACGCAGCAGAGCGATATTTTTTTTATTGATGTCCGACACTTGTATCGCATTAATTTTCTCCGCTTCCTCTTTCAGATAAGCTTTGACGGCTCCCATCACACCACCTGCCTGTGCAAATCCATGTGCTTCGCGAACAGACGTATGTAATACAGAGAACTCCTGTACCTGTTCCAGTTCAATACCCAGTCCATCGAGAATTGAACCGATTTCTTCGAACGTCAGAATATAATCCACCGCTTCGTCACGACGTACTTCTTTTCGTTTAGCTACACAAGGACCGACAAATACAACCTTAGCATCCGGATGCTTCTCTTTGGCAATCCGTGCAGCGTAGTACATCGGTGATCCGGTGGTAGAAACATAAGGTTTCATATCCGGAATATGTTTCTCTACCAGTTCGATATAAGAAGAGCAACAGGAAGTAGTCATAAACTTCTGTCCCTCTTCCAGTTTCTCCAGTAACTCGTGTGCTTCATTACTGGTGGTTGCCATAGCACCTTCGGCCACTTCGATCACATCAGTAAATCCAATTTCCTTGAAAGCACCGTACACTTGTCCGATAGAAGTCTTAAACTGTCCCAAAATAGACGGGGCGATGATGGCTACCATCTTTTCCCCTTTACGGATGCGTTGCAATACATCGAACGTTTGCGAGATTTCGAAGATAGCCCCGAACGGACAAGCATTCATGCATTTTCCACAGTAGATACACTTGCTTTCATCAATGTGCTCTATGCCGTGTTCATCTTTGCTGATAGCTTTTACCGGACAAGACTCTTCACAAGGTACGGGAATATATACAATAGCGTGATAAGGACAACTCTTGTGACAAATACCGCAACTGACACATGTGTCATGGTCAATCATTGCCTGACCGTTTTTCTTGAAACGTATCGCATCTTTAGGGCAGTTCATGTAACAACTACGTGCCACGCATCCGCGACAAAGGTTGGTTATTTCATAATTGATCTGTACACAGGAAGAACAGGCCTCGTCGATGACGCACATGATATTTTCCTTGTCTGGTTCGGGACGACTCAATGCCAATCGTGCATATTCGGAAAGTGGGGTAACTTCGTCGTGTTCGTCTGTCATATCCAGTCCCATCAGGGGAAAAGTCTTGTATCTCCACACTGCGCGTTCTTTATGTACGCAACACCGTCCTAGGGGTTTCGATTTTCGTGGACTCAACTCAATCGGAAGCCGGTCTATCTTTTCCACTAATTCGTCGTTTTTCCAGAGTCTAACAAGGTCTGCCAGCAGTTTATGCCGGACAATCATAATATTATTCGTAAATGCCATATTGTAATAAAGAGGTTGTTAGTTAGTTGGTGCAAAGATACGAACAGAATTTCAATATTTAAGTTTTTTGAAACATTCTTGTAACTTTTTTGTAGCCCTCGCGTGTTATCTTTGTAGTGGACAAAAAATAAGAGGAGGCAGAGTTATGAATAGCAGTATTTTTGAACAGCGCAGTCGTTTTGCCATGATTGGTGCATTGATGGTTATTATCAGCCTGATGTTTTTATTCTACATGGGAAGTTCTTTGGTAAGCTCTACCAAAAAATACTTGGAGCAGATACATGAGATAGAGATCACTTGTATCGACACAGACGAATAAAAACAAGCAACCGAAAGGTAGGATAATCCGGAGGAATTCGTATTTTTGCCGGGAGAAAAACAAATCTTATGGAAGAGAAGAATAAAGCCTGGAAAACGGTAAGTAGCAAATATCTATTTCGCCGTCCATGGCTGACTGTGCGTTGCGAAGATATGTTACTTCCCAATGGGAATCATATCCCCGAGTATTATATCCTTGAGTATCCCGACTGGGTAAATACCATTGCCATTACCAAAGATGGTCAATTCGTTTTTGTCCGCCAGTACCGTCCGGGAATCGAACGAACTTGTTATGAACTCTGTGCCGGTGTCTGCGAGAAGGAAGATGCTTCGCCGTTGGTGTCCGCCCAGCGTGAATTGTGGGAAGAAACGGGCTACGGAAAAGGAAACTGGCAAGAGTATATGGTGATTTCCGCTAATCCGAGCACTCATACCAATCTGACTTACTGCTTTCTTGCCACAGACGTGGAACTGATAGACCATCAGCATCTGGAAGCTACTGAAGATATCACCGTCCATCTGCTCACATTGGAAGAGGTGAGAAGTCTGCTCGATAAGAACGAAATTATGCAAGCGCTGAATGCTGCTCCATTATGGAAATATATCGCAAATCTGTAATTGTGTTTGGAATTCTGTAGAGAAACAATAACTTTGGAGAAAATTTAAATCATCTTATTATGAAAACAGTTTTATGGAGTATGCTTTGTTTGTTTCTCTCCGGATGGGGAAGTATGCAAGCGGTATTAGCACAGGACTTGAAAGAGATGGAAAAGAACTTGTCCGCCATCAACGAGGAATTGAGTCAAAAGACAAAAGAATATAGTTGGCAGCTTGCAGCTGCTTACGCAGATTATTGTGAAGCAAACAATAAATATATAAGTTGGAATGATTTGCCTTATCTGCAACAGGTTGTCGAATATGAGCGTCCTGCTTCTTTGGAGACTTATCGTCTGGAACATAAAGCCAGTAAAGAGGAACTGGATAAGTTTTTAAATACATACAAAGAATATAAAGATCTGGTGAAGAAGCAAAAGGAAGCGGTAACCAAGGAAGAGAAAGATGCTGTATCAACAGCCTTTTCCGCATTCTGGAAAAAGTTGAGAAGTGAAGAGAATGCTTATAAAGATTTGTACTATGCCGAACGAAAGGCTGTCTGCAAATATAGATCGGAAGCTTTGCGATATGCGATTGCCTATTATAAAGAAAAGAAGCAGGAGATTCCGACTTCTTATATAAAATATACTGAACGGTCTTATTTATTGCAGAAAGGTTCTGCCTTGGAGTTATTACAAAAAGAAATAAGTGCATTGGAAAGTGTACAGAGAGAGATAATTCAGAATATAACGAGGGCAAAGTATGGGTTGAGTGAAACCGGAGAAAATAAAAGAAAGAAGATATTTGATTGATAAGAGATCATCTGGGATAAAGAAATCCCTTTTTATAATTGGAGGTCTGGACTGAAGAGTTCGGACCTCTTTGTTTTCTCTCTCAAGTACGTATAGGTAAGTTTCTTTTCATCCTATGCCAACTTCTTTTGCATAGGGAGAAAACTTGTTTAGAGTATAAGATAAACTATAACCACAAGTTCTGATTATATAACTGAAACTTTTGATTACATAACTGAAAGTTGCAGTTTTATAACCGGAACTTGCAGTTATAGTTTGGGATAAGGGAAAAGCAACTTTTCCCAAGGAAGAAAGTAAGTTTCCTCCTTATAGAGAATATGTTTTCTAACCATATTTCATAAGATAGATAATAAGAATCAGGGAATGGCGATGCTGATTTGTTCAACGGTTATTCCAATACAAAAATAATAGTTTCATTTACGGGGGCCCAGTCATAGATAAACTTGGCATGGGAAGTTGCATTCCGCACGCACATGTGTGAGCGTGGAGTAGTTCCCAACGACGGACTATATTCTATCTGCGTCTTGCGGGGAGCATTGACCGGTACTCCGTGAATATAGGCCCCGTCCGTGAAACGACTCGCATAAGGAGCATAACCTCCCGTTTCTTTCGAGCCGTCTTTTAGAAATACCATTTTCACTTTCTTTTCTTGTAAAACAAACATTCCTAAAGGAGTTTCCTGTGCATACGGGGGCAGATGACGTCCCGTAGTGGAAGGATTCATACTGCGAACCACCCATTGCCCTTTTCCGCTACGTTCAAGAGAAGCGATATTCTGATTGTGGCGGTCTACGAAAACAGCTTTGTTAAAAACAATCGTATCTCCGATTACTTTGACATATTTTTTAGGAATCATCCATTCATCTCCGGTAAACATTGGCTCTGCTTTTATGAATTTCTCTCCATCTTCGATAAAACGGGTTAATTCCCCATCCTGTCCGTAACGTTCGGGTACTAATGTGTCAGTCAATAGATAAAGCGGAACGGATTGGTAACGTTCTATGCCAAGAGTATCTGCCACTCGTCCGTAAGCGTTTCTTTTGAAACTTCTCACAAGTGGTGCTTCTCCATTTCTGTTTTTGTAATTCTGGAGAATGGCCCAGGTGGAAGGCTGCAACTGTATATTTTCGAGTAATGCCAGCCGTTCTTTGATTTTATCCCACTGAAACTGCCGGGTAGTGTCTTTATAAGGATAGGTATCTTCCAATGTGTATTGGTCATACAATAAATCTTTGGAGATTTCTATCTGCTCTGCCGTGAGTTTTTTATTAACAGGTTTAACCTCGGGTTGAACTATTGTATCCTGTGACAGCGAGTCTGTTTGTTGTTCGTGTACAGGAGAAATCTCTCCTGTACGCGAAGTGCAGGAGTAGAAGACGCAAGAGGCGATGATGAGGCCGGATGCTATTCCATTCATATTATTTATACAGTGCATTTGATGGTTCGTTTACGAATATACGTCATTATAAGGAATAATCCTTTTGTTTTGTTTAAAAAGTAGGTGACAAATATACTTTTTTGCCATACAATGCAAGTTGTCAGTCATTTTGTCAGTCTATTTCTGACAAAGAATCATTTATTTACTTTGGCACGCTTTTCGCAATAACTTTAGCGTTCCGCCTGAAAAATGGCGGGTAACATCTACTATTAAATGTATAACTAAAATATAACAAGTAACTATGAACATTAAACCATTAGCAGACAGAGTGCTTATCCTCCCTGCACCTGCAGAAGAAAAAACAATTGGTGGTATCATTATCCCTGATACAGCAAAAGAAAAACCTTTGAAGGGTGAAGTTGTGGCAATAGGTCACGGTACGAAAGACGAAGAAATGGTATTGAAAGTAGGCGATACAGTTCTTTATGGTAAATATGCCGGAACAGAACTTGACGTTGAAGGTACTAAATATCTGATTATGCGTCAGAGCGATGTTCTCGCTGTTTTGGGTTAATTAATAATAGTAAATAGTAAATCTTTAAATAGTAAATAAAGAGATGGCAAAAGAAATATTATTCAATATCGATGCCCGTGACCAATTGAAAAAAGGTGTCGATGCTTTGGCAAATGCAGTAAAAGTAACTCTGGGCCCGAAAGGACGTAACGTTATCATTGAGAAGAAATTCGGTGCTCCGCACATCACAAAAGACGGTGTGACAGTAGCAAAAGAAATCGAATTGGCAGATGCTTACCAGAACACTGGTGCACAGTTGGTAAAAGAAGTTGCTTCTAAGACAGGTGACGATGCCGGTGACGGTACAACTACTGCAACCGTTCTTGCACAAGCTATCGTAGCTGAAGGTTTGAAGAACGTAACTGCCGGTGCTAGCCCGATGGATATCAAACGTGGTATCGACAAGGCCGTTGCCAAAGTGGTAGAATCAATCAAGGATCAGGCTGAAACTGTAGGTGACAACTATGACAAGATCGAACAGGTTGCCACTGTATCTGCAAACAATGATCCGGTAATCGGTAAATTGATTGCTGACGCTATGCGTAAAGTTTCTAAAGACGGTGTGATTACTATCGAAGAAGCAAAAGGAACAGACACTACTATCGGTGTAGTAGAAGGTATGCAGTTCGACCGTGGTTATTTGTCTGCTTACTTCGTGACAAATACGGAAAAGATGGAATGTGAGATGGAGAAACCTTACATCCTGATCTATGACAAGAAGATTTCTAACCTGAAAGATTTCTTGCCTATCCTCGAACCTGCTGTACAGACTGGTCGTCCTCTGTTGGTAATTGCAGAAGATGTAGATAGCGAAGCGTTGACTACATTGGTAGTAAACCGTCTGCGTTCTCAATTGAAGATCTGTGCTGTGAAAGCTCCGGGCTTCGGTGACCGTCGTAAAGAAATGCTGGAAGATATCGCTATCCTGACAGGTGGTGTTGTTATCAGCGAAGAAAAAGGTTTGAAACTGGAACAGGCTACCATCGAAATGTTGGGTACTGCTGACAAAGTTACAGTTACTAAAGACTATACAACTGTTGTAAACGGTGCAGGTAACAAAGATAGCATCAAGGAACGTTGCGAACAGATCAAAGCACAAATTGTAGCAACTAAGTCTGACTATGACCGTGAGAAATTGCAGGAACGTCTGGCTAAATTGTCAGGTGGTGTAGCTGTTCTCTATGTAGGTGCTGCTTCTGAAGTAGAAATGAAAGAAAAGAAAGACCGTGTGGACGATGCTTTGCGTGCAACTCGTGCTGCTATCGAAGAAGGTATCATCCCGGGTGGTGGTGTAGCTTATATCCGTGCTATTGATTCTTTGGAAGGAATGAAGGGTGATAATGCCGATGAAACAACTGGTATTGGTATCATCAAACGCGCCATCGAAGAACCGCTTCGCGAGATTGTTGCTAACGCTGGTAAAGAAGGTGCAGTAGTTGTTCAGAAAGTACGTGAAGGAAAAGGTGATTTCGGTTACAATGCCCGCACGGACGTTTACGAAAACTTGCACGCTGCCGGTGTAGTAGATCCTGCTAAGGTTGCTCGTGTAGCTTTGGAAAATGCAGCTTCTATCGCTGGTATGTTCCTGACTACTGAATGTGTAATTGTAGAAAAGAAGGAAGATAAGCCAGAAATGCCGATGGGCGCTCCCGGAATGGGGGGCATGGGCGGAATGATGTAATTCCGGCTTTCGCTGAATGAATATGAAAACGAGGGTGTCCGAAAAGGGTACCCTCGTTCTTTTTATTATCAATCTATTCTGCAAATTGATCTTTTCAAAACATCCTTGCTTTATATTTTGTTTGGTCAACGTATTCTTAGTAATGAGAATACTTCGTATATTTAGAATCAAATTTATTAATAAAAGTGAGATGTTGAAAGTATTAACATTTATGAAGCAGGTAGCTAACGGGCTACAGGTGGAGGGAAACTTCGGTACTGCGCACGTCTATCGTAGCAGTCTGAATGCCATCATTGCTTATAGTGGGAAAGTGGACTTCACCTTTGATGAAGTGAGTCCGGAGTGGTTAAAGGGATTTGAAGTATATCTTCGCAGTCGTGGTTGCAGTTGGAACACCGTTTCCACTTATTTGCGCACGTTTCGTGCGGTTTACAATCGTGCCGTTGATCTTCGGAAAGCTTCTTATGTACCTCATCTGTTCCGTTCTGTTTATACCGGTACTCGTGCCGACCATAAACGTGCATTGGGCGATGAAGATATGAAAAAGGTATTTGCAAAATTGTCTCGTACGTCCGGTGTGCCATTAGCGGTATATCAGGCGCAAGAGTTATTTATTCTGATGTTTTCGCTTCGTGGTATGCCATTTGTGGATCTCGCTTATTTGCGTAAGAGTGATTTGCGTGATAACGTAATAACGTATCGCAGACGTAAGACAGGACGGCCATTGTCAGTGACATTGACTCCCGAAGCGATGATCCTGGTGAAGAAGTATATGAATCGTGATCCTTCTTCTCCTTATTTGTTTCCATTGTTGAAAAGCCGTGAAGGAACCAAAGAGGCGTATCGCGAATATCAGTTGGCATTGCGCAGCTTTAACCAACAGTTGATGTTGCTAGGTGAATTATTGGGATTATCCGATAAGTTGAGCTCGTACACCGCCCGCCATACCTGGGCTACGACAGCTTATTATTGTGAAATCCATCCGGGCATTATCTCCGAAGCGATGGGACATTCGTCTATCACCGTCACTGAAACCTATCTGAAACCTTTCCGAAGTAAGAAAATTGATGAAGCAAATAAACAAGTTCTTGACTTCGTGAAACGCTCTGTTGTAGGTGTAAGCGCTTGAAAATTACTCTGTTACTTTGTAGGTAACGGGAATGAATATCGGTGCAAATATGAGCATATTTCTTAAAACAACCAAACGAAATCATACATTTTTTCTAATAAACTACNGAATATCGGTGCAAATATGAGCATATTTCTTAAAACAACCAAACGAAATCATACATTTTTTCTAATAAACTACTCAAAACAGGAATTAACCAAATAAAACACGCGGATTCTTTGTATTAGGGCTTTGTTAACTTCTAAATTTTTGCAAAAGATCTCCTTCCCTCTACTGCCTTTCAGAAGCAGGGGTAAAAAAGTTTCATTGCATATCGTATTATTTTTCAGTATTGACTACTCCCGAAGAGCAGGCGCAAAGGTTTCTCCGTTACCTACAAAGTAACGGGCAGTCTATTATTGAAACTTAGTGTTTAATAATATATTATTAATGTAATTTTTAAGTAGTTATGAAAAGAAAATTTGTAAAAGTGATGTTCTTCNTTGAAACTTAGTGTTTAATAATATATTATTAATGTAATTTTTAAGTAGTTATGAAAAGAAAATTTGTAAAAGTGATGTTCTTCGGGGCGCTGGCACTTTCTACTGTCACCTATGTAGGCTGTAAAGACTACGATGATGACATCGACAATCTGCAAACACAGATTGACGCAAACAAAGCTAGTATAGCCGAGTTGCAGAATTTTGTGAAAGAAGGTAAATGGGTTACCAATGTTGAACAAATTACCGATGGATTTAAGATAACTTTTAATGATAATAAAAGTTATTCTATTACAAGCGGTAAGGATGCTACACCAACGACTATTAAGATTGATCCGGTAACAAAGAACTGGATTGTCAATGATAATGATCTTGGTATTTGTGCAGAAGGAAAGAAAGGTGCTGATGGCAAACCGGGCGCTGCAGGATCTCCGGGTGGTAAAGGAGAAGACGGATATGCACCTCAAATTTCAGAAAATGGATTCTGGATGGTTTGGGATGCTGAAACTAAAAAACCTGTAGAGACAAAAATTAAAGCTGCTACTGATATTTATGTAGCTGCTGATGCTAGTAATCCATTGGTTTGGATATTGAATATTTTCAATAAGGAGACTAAAGAATGGGAAACGGTTTCTATGCCGAAATCGGCTCGTATCACTAGTATGAGTGTGCTTGGTATAAAAGGCGATGGTTCTGTTGATGTTGGTTCTACAGAGGCTGAAACTACTTTATATTATAGCATAGCTGGCAAAGATATTGTGTTTAATGGAAACAAAACTTTCAAGAAGAAAGGGGATTTGCTTGTTGCTAGAGGTGGCAGCAAGATTCATGCATTGATTAATCCTGTAAACTTGAAAGCAGCAGATATTCAAGCTTATGAAATAGGCTTGACGGACTCTAAGGGTAATACTAATTTTGCTGTTGCAAATATAGCAGATAATTTTAGTATAGATGCTTTGACTCGTGCAGCGGATCCGGAAAAAGAGCCTACAGCAAATAAAGGTGTATACGATTTGACTCTGAAGTTTGTAGACGGATTGACTAAGGACGAATTGACAGCTTTGGAAAGTGCTGAAACTGCTTATGCGCTTACAACAAAAGATGCATGGGGTAATGAAATCATTTCCCAGTATGGTGTGAAAATTAAGGCTAGCAGCCAAAATATACCGGATGTTAATTTTACTGCTCCTGAACCTATGCCTTACCAAACTACCTATAATTTGGATGAATTGTTTGGTAGTGAATTGGATAAGGTGGTAGCTTATTATTATGAGGTAACTGATGAAGAAGCTAAAAAAGCTGATGCAAAATTTGATAAAGAGAAGAATACAATTCTAGCAAATAAGGAGGGTCAGGTGAAAGTTAAGATTCACTGTCTTCTTGTTGATGGAAGTACTCAAGATCCTGAAGTTGAATTGACGTTTACTTATGTGTCTAAGAAAGCTGAAATCAAAGATATGACTTGGGTCGTAGATGCTAGCAATAAGACAGCTACTTCTGAAATAGTAGGTCCTTCAGTAGATGAGATTAAAGGACAAATTAAACTGTCAGACCCAATAGTTGCGACTATTGCTTATACTGATGATAAGGCAATGATCAATGGAAAGGTGGTTCAGTCTTATATGGATGGTAGTATTCAGTTAAAATTGGTAGGTCTGGATAAAGACGGAAAGCCTGTATCAGGAACAAGTGAAGCTGATATAGCTAAAATTACTAAATTTGTAATCCAAGCTACATTTGACGAAGAAAATGTGGCTGCCGTATCTCATACTGCTACAGTTAAATTCAAAAATAAGGATTCCCAAGCAGGTTTGGGTAATGACTTTTTGTATGAAACTACATTCAAGATTACTGTAGATCAGCAGAATGATAAATTGTTCACATTTAAACGTGCAACTGCTTACTTTGATGGTGATAATGCCAAGGCTTATGGTACAGTACCGACTACTGCAGTTCTTGCTGCTACTGCTGATACAAAGATTGGCTTCGATCTTTACACCCTATATAAAGAAGGTTCTATATCAGCGGATAAACAGAATACTATTACATTCACTGAAGAGAAACCTTCTAGAGTGGTAAGTGGTAAAAAGCAGTTTGCTCCTGCATGGTTGGATGAGACTCTCCCACAACCAACAAAGAATTCAAAAATTAAAGTTTTCCCTTATGTTTCTAAGCCAGCAACTGATGAAAATTGGGGTGGTGCTTATACTGGTCGTTATATTACTGTGTCTTATGCACCATTCGGAAATTCTCGTTTGAAAGCTATTACTGATAGATTCAATTTGACAATACTATCAGAAATCTTTGAAGGTACTTTCGAATATACCAAAGAAGTAGATAAGAAAATTATAGGAACAGAAGCAAATCCGTTCATAATCGAAGGAAATACTGTAGAAATATCAGCTAAAGATTTCAAGAGAATAGATGCTCGTGGTAATTCCTATGAATTCAGCGATAACAGAATAGAGTCTGTTTCAGTTGTATTAGCAGATGATGACGCTACAACTTATTTGGCGAAGAACGATGGTAATCTTACTGATGATCCAAAGAAAGTTGTTATATCTAAGAAGGAGGGTGCCGTAATCCTAACTCCTCCTACTTGTAAAGTAAATGTTAATATTCTTGATAAGTGGGGCAGAACTAAATCTGTATCAATCTACGTAAAAGTAAATAAGTAATCAGGATTAAAGGATTTGTAATTGAGGGCATCCTAATTCTTCTTAGACTTAAGATGCCTTCTCTTTACAAGTTGTAATATAGGATAATAAATCCTTTAAAAAGAAATATGCTAAGAGATAGACTGAAAATTATGCTTGTGAAAGTATGTTTTCTCAAATGTTTGTCTCTTGGAAGGGATACCTCCCTTATTTCCCACAGGTATCCCTTTTTTTTGTCTCATTACATCTTCTTATTTGCACTAGAACCAATTTGCTAGTCTCTTATTTCCCTATAGATTAAGGAGATGTTTTGAGAGTATAGAAAGCCCGGGCTTGTGAAAGTCCGGGCTTTTCGTGCTCTTTTGTCTTTGGAACATCTTAGCTATTTCCTTTGTTTGTTCATGCGGGGTATTTCCATTGATGGGATAATACTCGTATATTTATCGTCTAAATTATTAATAAATTATGAGATGTTGAAAGTACTAGCATTTATGAAGCAGGTAGCCACTGGGTTACAGATGGAGGGAAACTTTGGGACTGCACATGTCTATCGTAGTAGTCTGAATGCCATCATTGCTTATCGTGGGAAAAATGATTTTGTTTTTAGTGAGGTGACTTCGGAGTGGTTGAAAGGGTTCGAAGTATATCTTCGCAGTCGTGGATGTAGTTGGAACACCGTTTCCACCTATTTACGGACCTTTCGTGCGGTTTACAATCGTGCGGTCGATCTTCAGAAGGCTCCTTATGTTCCTCATTTATTTCGTTCTGTTTATACCGGAACGCGGGCTGACCATAAACGTGCGTTGGGTGATGACGATATGAAGAAGGTGTTTGCTAAATTATCTCGTGCATCGGGTGTACCATTAGCGGTATATCAGGCGCAGGAGCTATTCATCCTGATGTTTTCGCTTCGTGGTATGCCGTTTGTCGATCTTGCTTATTTGCGTAAGAGTGATTTGCGCGGTAATGTAATAACGTATCGCAGACGTAAAACCGGGCGACCATTGTCGGTGACATTGACTCCGGAAGCAATGGCTTTGGTAAAGAAATACATGAATCGTGATTCTTCTTCTCCTTATTTATTTCCATTGTTGAGAAGTCGGGAAGGAACTAAAGAAGCCTATCGCGAATATCAGCTTGCATTACGTAGTTTTAACCAACAGCTGATGTTATTGGGTGAATTGCTCGGATTGGGAGATAAACTTAGTTCATACACTGCCCGTCATACCTGGGCTACGACGGCTTATTATTGTGAAATCCATCCGGGTATTATTTCCGAAGCGATGGGACATTCGTCTATCACCGTCACTGAAACTTATCTGAAGCCTTTCAGGAATAAGAAAATTGATGAAGCAAATAAGCAAGTTCTCGATTTTGTAAAGCGTTCAGTGACAGGTGTAAGTGCTTGAAAATTATTCTGTTACTCTGTAGGTAACGGGAATGAATATCGATGCAAATATGAGCATATTTCTTAAAACAACCAAACGAAATCACACATTTTTTCTAATAAAGCATTCAAAAGTAGAACTAGGACAAATAAAACACGCGGATTCTTTGTATTAGGGCTTTGTTAACTTCTAAATTTTGCAAAAGATTTCCTTCCCCTCTACTGCCTTTCAGAAGCAGGGGTAAAAAAATTTCATCACATTTGGTATCATTTTTCAGTATCGACTACTCCAGAAGAGCAGGCACAAAGGTTTCTCTGTTACCTACAGAGTAACGGGTTGTGCTATTATTGAAACTTAGTGTTTAATAATATATTATTAATGTAATTTTTAAGTAGTTATGAAAAGAAAATTTGTAAAAGTGATGTTCTTCNTTGAAACTTAGTGTTTAATAATATATTATTAATGTAATTTTTAAGTAGTTATGAAAAGAAAATTTGTAAAAGTGATGTTCTTCGGGGCGTTGGCGCTTTCTACTGTCACCTATGTAGGTTGTAAGGACTATGATGATGACATAAAAAGTGTACAGGAACAAATTGACCAGATCAAGTCAAACAATCCTGTAAGCGTGGGAGACATGCAAACTGCCATTAATGTGGCTAAAAGTGCTTTGGAAAGTCAGTTGGCTGATTTAAAGACAAAATTGGAGAATAAGGATTCTCAAATTAAAGATTTGGGTCTGAAAATTACTGATTTGGAGGACAAATTGTCAAAGACTGCTGATAAGGCAACGGTCGACCAGCTGACAAAAGACTTGGCAACAGCTAAGAATGATTTAGAAGCACTGAAGAAACTTCAAAAGTCTGATATTGATGGTTTGACAGCAAGAATTGTAAAGCTGGAAGCCCTTAAAGAGGAATTGGATGGTTTAAAAGTCAATTTCGCTACAAAAGAAGAGCTGAAGAACTACGTTGAATCTGCAAAACTGTCAGGACTTATCAGTGATGAAATTGCCACAGCTTTGGGAGAAGATGGGGAGATTGCCGCTGCAATAAATGATGCTATTCAAACAAAGGTTCTTGCAGACTTTGGCAGTATGAAGGAAGTTGCTGCTCTTGCCGGAGAGGATGCAACTGTAGCAGATGTTATTAAAGAATTGTATGCTGCTATTAATGCTGATAAAACTGGTATCCTTGCTAAACTGACTGCGCTGGAAGACTATCAAACAGCATTGGAAGATAAAGCGGTAGAAAATGGTTTCGAGAGTGTAGAAGCCGTTATTGCAGAGGTGAAATCTCTTAAAACGACTCTTTCCGGTCTTTATGCAAGCGCAGAATTCAGTGAAAAAGTCAAGGCGATTGTTTCAGCAGAACTGACGACTGTAAATAGCCGTATAGATACGTTAGAAGATGACCTTGCAAAACTGGGTGTTGCTATTAAAGGTATGATTCAGAGTGTAGTATATATTCCTACAAGCATAGATCGTAGCGTAGATTTCTATACTTTGTATGCTAAGAAAACTTCAACCTCATCTTCTTATGTTGTTGCAGCGAAGAGTGCAGATGCAAAAGAATTGCAATTCCGTATTTCTCCGGCTTCTGCTGCTATGACATTGGAGGATTTCAATAAAAACTACGAAATCAAGTTAAATGCTGAAGAACGTAACTGGACTCGTGCTGCTGAACCGTTTGCCGTAGAAGTGAAGAACTGTGAAGCTGGTGTTCTTACAGTATCATTAACAACTTCAAGCGAAAAGAGCCATGCGATATCTTTGAATATTGTAAGCACAAAAGATGCGGAAGGTAAAGAAGGATTGACTCCGACAAATGTTAATTCTGATTATATCGCAGTGATACAGTCTAGTTATTATCTGAAGACTGCTTATTATGAGGTAGTAACAGAGAAAGCAGGCGAGATTATCTATGATGCTCCCCAACCGGTTGATTATTCAGGAGTTGGAACTTTGACGGTTTCATATACAACAACTGCAAGTGGAAGCACAGCATTTACAAAAACATTAGAAGAACTGAATGTAGAGAATATCTTTGCGACGACTTATAGCTTGACTGGAACAGATGCAAATCTATTTGAAGTTTCTACTGCAGGTAGCGTTAGTCTAAAAACATCCGGTCTGATTGCTTCTTTGGATAAAACTGCTAATGTTATGGCTAAAGTAACGGCTCCAGGTTTCTATTTGGAAACTAGTTCTGATAATCCTAAAAAGTTAGGAACTGTAAAAGTAACACGTACTATTGATGAACTTATACATGCGTATGCTTTGGTAGAACGTGACTGGACTAATGAAACAGCAGTTGCTGCAGAGGAGAGAGTAGTTCTAAATGTTGCTGACATTTATAACGATCCGGCTGTGAATATCCGCCCATCAGCTTATGAAAGTTTGAGTTTGGTTGAACTTCTTCCTACAACAGGTATACGCTTAGAAAATGGTGCAAATAATGCCTTGACTTTAATCATTCCTAAAAATACAGCTGCTGGTGATTATACCGCAACAGCTAAGTTCGAAGGAGATGGCTATACGCTTGTTGTAAATGTTCCAGTTAAGATTAAGCCTATCACTTTGGCTAAATTGGCTAGAGTGTCGGAAATGTGGTCTTCAGATCAAACTCGTACAGGCTTTACTCCGACAAAAGATTCTGAGACAGCGGCTACTGCTATTACTTCCGAATTTAAGCTTACTACTATATTCTCCAACTTTGATGCTGTTAAGACTGCTGTTTTGGCTAAGGGGGGGACTTTTGTAATCACTACTAATATTACAGAAAATAGTATTGCTGGTGTTAACTATGATGAAAACGAAGCTAAGTTTACGTTTGACAAAGACCTCTATACTGGTAAAATGACTGTTGGCGGTAAAACTGTACCTGCTGTAGTTAAGTTTACTATTAAAGCTAGCTATAATGGTAAAGTAGAGGATACGATTGAAGGTATTGTTGAAGTGAAAGATATTAGTGGAACTTGGGTTGCTCCGACTGCAACGACTCTTTCTTTATCTGACAAGTCAGTAGAATATAATGTTTCAACAGGCTTTGCTTGGAATGATTTAGCAGGCAAGACTATGTGGAAGGATGGTGCTGTGGTAGCAGGAACAGGAAGCAATGGATTTGCAAGTTCGGTTACTAATCCTCTTAATATCTATGGTCTGGTAGCTCCTACTTTTGCATTTAGAGAAGCAGCTGCGTCAACTTATCTGTCTCTTGATGCTTCTACAGGAAAGGTGACCTTTACAGCAGAAGGTAAATCTCACCATTTCTACGAAGCTGTAACTTATACTGTAGAAGTAAAAGCTACATCTAAGTGGGGTACAATTAAGAATTATGAAGGAAAGAATACAATTACTGTAACCATTCCTGCAGAATAAGAAGACAAATTGGAGAGTCGCTTCAAACTTCCTAATACTTCATACAAGCAAAGGATTGTATTACAGTTGAAGCTACTCCAAATAATAAAAATCAAACCCTTCTTCACCTTGTGTGAAGAATACGCCGAGAAGAAACAGAGTGAAGGATTTGGCTTGTGAAAGTCAATCCTTCCAATTCTGTTCTTCTTATAGAAAGGGATACCTCCCTTATTTCCCACAGGTATCCCTTTTCTTTATTTCATAATGTCTCCTTATTTGCACTAGAAACCAATTTGCTAGTCCCTTATTTCCCTATAGATTAAGGAGACGTTTTGAGAATATAGAAAACCCGGGCTTGCGAAAGTCCGGGTTTTCTTATTAGTCTTTATTTATCGGATTGAATAAGATGAAAGTCCTCATCATACAATCCCACGAGTAAGCTTTGCCCTTTATCATCTACTTTCAGTCCGCCATATACGGCTTTTTGATAAAGAGTATCCTGTCCTTCTTCAAAGAAGAAAGATTCGGCGCCGAGGAAGAGGCGTCTATTTATTATTTTATATCTGATGACTAGCTCATTGTCGTTTACAGGTTCCAACGTGTTTTGTAATCGTACAATTTCTCCTACCTGATTACTGTCCGTTCGGAGTATGGCATAACCGCGTGTGTCGGTTTGCTCATCTGGCAGATTTGATGAGGCTTCCTTGTAGTTAAGTCTCATATAGTCTCCTTGCATAAGAGAGCGGGGATCGACGGGGGCTAGCTGTAACAAAACCAACTGTCCGTCTTTCAAGGTTTGCTCTTTCTGATAAACCGACCAGTTGAAATACCCCAATAGCAGTATCAGGTTTGCGATAATCAATATTCGGTTATACTTTTTCATGTCTTGTTCTTTTTTGAGTGAAGAAATACCAGGCTGTAATACATGCAATTCCGATGAAGAAAAGCGTTATAGATTTGGTGAGCAAGCTCAAATTCAAATCATAATAGTATTTGGAAACAGCATAGATAAAGAGAAGGAGCGAGGCAGCACACTCCGCTTTGTAACCATAATAGAAACATATTAAAATCAGTAACAAACTACCGGATAAATAAGGAGCAAACACGGTGGGCAGACAGATAACAATACAAAGAATGTAGATACCAACCTGATTCACCGGATGATCCACTTTCATGACCTGCATGATTCGTTGAACCATGATAAGAATTCCGAACCATATACAAACAGACAGTATGCAGGACACAAGCCAACTATTTGTTTCTGATATCAGGTAATTGATTGATAATCCTCCCAGTGAGACGATACCGGATACGAATAATCCGAAATGAAATGGTTTGTATTTGGAAAGGTAATTCTCTGTTCCTATACACTCAAACAACTTGTTTTCAAAGATGTTGGTAAATAGAAATACTCCAAGGATAGGGACTACGGCTATTTGCAAGGGATAAAACGAAGAAAAGACATGGGCAGCTTCTCCGAAGAAAGATATATTAAACAGAATGATTGAAAGAAAGGGGAGAATAAATCCTCTTGATAATAAGAATGTGAGAATACTGATTCCCATAAGTGTAATGAAGAGGAGATTAATGCTGGCATTTATACCGAAGCCAATCAATACACATCCGGCTATGTATAAAGTGATGTTCATTGCATCCAGAAAAGACCGGACTACCATGCGGCTGATTGTTAGCGTAGTGAGAATTAATATACTTCCGGCAATCAAGCAAGAAATATCGGAGCGGAGGATTCTGGCAAGTGCCAGAAATCCCAAAAAGAAAATAGCCGTCAGGATTCCTCCGATAATGGATACGACTTGAATAGTGAGGTTATGCTTCTGTGCCATACCATTGCTTTTTTAGATGAAGAATGATGTAAATGAGCAAAGTTGTTCCGGTGATGACAATAACTCCTCCGTAGAAGAATATCTGAACATCCCTAAGATTGCTTTGTGATATGAATGTAGTCAATAGAATCATTAATGCGGCAAACGGAATGATAGCCAGATAGAACAGGCTTTTTACTTTCCATCCATACCAAAGTCCTGCAGAGAATAGAAGGACGGTGCTTATGAGGGGAACAGACAATATGGCGTTCTCTTCGCAGATTGCCATCATTAACAGAAAACTGGTGTGTATAATAGTAGCCAGTGAAAGAAGACTGACAAACCAACGATTGTTTCTGTTCAAATGACCTTTTGCGCTCATTCCTTCCGTGAGGATCGTTGCCAAGGCACATATCCAGGTTACTGCATTGGCCAACAAAGTCATTTCCCAAGAGTTGGCACTGGCTATCTGTATATTGTACAACCATATCGTAGTACAAAGTAATCCGATGAACGTCAGCCACAACGGAGCGAAACGGATAGCAACCGCCCAGAGAATGGTGAAAAGAGTCCATCCCAGGAAAAGATCGTAAGCATCGGCTCCCGTTTGGTAGATTTGTCCGAAGACGGCGAAAAGCGTACCTATCAAGAACGTAGCTCCGGTCAGGAGAATCTGTTTGACGAGCTTATTCCAACGGGTGAATGTAGCGAGCAGGACAGAAGCTACTAATAACACCTCTACTATTCCTAACTTTGCAAATTTAGGTAATTCATCCCAGTTGTAGGCAAAAAAGAAGATAATGCCTGCCACTGTAAAACCAACGCCCACTGCCAATAAAAAAACAGAAAGAAATTGATTCCATTGTTTTTTATCAGCGTACAGTGCTTGTCGGGATAAAGGCGAAGAGTCGGTCTTTTCCATGTGTTTTTACTTTTTGATGATTACAAACATAAGAAAATAAAATGATTATCACCTCAAGATAGACTATAAAAAGGTATGACTTACCTTATTGCAATAGACAATAATAGCAAGTCATACTTTGAGAGAGGTAATGAAAATATTAAAAATAGAATAACTTAAAATACCTCCCGTATATGTTTAAAGTTAGAATTGATCGTATCAATCACTTCTTGTGAACGGCCGTTGATTAACAACTTATACATTGACTGCGCAAAGCCCACCATTTGCCCGAATTCAATTTTAGGAGGCATGGCTAGTGCGTTCGGATCGGTCATGATATTAACAAGTACCGGACCATCCAACTCGAATGCATTCAATAAAGTAGTCAACACTTCTTCCGGATCGCTGACATTAAACCCGGTCATTCCCATTGCTTCGGCCACTTGGGCGAAGTCAGGATTCAACATATTCGTTTGCCAGTCCGGCAATCCGTCTACTTCCATTTCCAACTTCACCATTCCCAATGAACGGTTGTTGAATACGATGATTTTAATCGGCAACTTATATTGTACAACGGTTTCCAAGTCTCCTAAAGTCATCGATAATCCGCCATCTCCGCAAAGCGCAACCACCTGACGATCCGGATAAGCCAACGCGGCACCGATAGCTTGCGGCAATGCATTTGCCATCGAACCATGATTGAAAGAACCCAGCATGTGGCGTTTGCCCGTTGCTTGCAGATAACGTGCTCCCCATACACAAGTCATTCCCGTATCTACCGTAAACACAGCATCGTCCGAACTTAGTTTGTCTATTTCAGACATCACATATTCGGGATGAATCTTATTTACGCCCCCTTTATCTTCTGTGTAAGCGGCCAAGTCCTTCTTTACTCCCTCGTATCTTTTGAGTTGTTTCAGTAAGAAAGAATCATCCGTTTTCGGATTCAGCATACGCAATAAAGACTGGATGCTAAGTTTGACGTCTCCACAAAGTCCGATATCCACCTTTGCGCGACGTCCCAGACGTTCGGGCTTTATGTCAATCTGGGCTATCTTGATATCATCCGGCAGGAAAGCAGAATATGGAAAGTCAGTGCCGAGCATGAGAAGCACTTCAGCTTCGTGCATACTGTAATATCCCGAAGGCATTCCCAACAATCCCGTCATACCCACTTCATACGGATTCTCATATTGCACCTCCATCTTTCCTTTGAAAGTATATACCACCGGAGCATTCAGCTTCTCGGAAAGCGCGATCACTTCCTCGTGAGCTCCCCGGCAACCGATGCCGCAGAAAAGAGTGATACGTGTATGTTTGTTTAACATGTCAGCTAATTGAGCCAGATCTTCTTCCGACGGACAAACTTCCGGTGGGGCAGGATAGTTGATAACCGACGAGTCGACAGCAACGGCAGAAGCCTTTGCCAAGTCACCCGGAAGCCCGATAACGGACACCCCTTTGCGGGTGACAGCCGTTTGTATGGCCGACTGGAGCATACGTGGAAATTGTGTGGGAGTAGTGGCTACTTCATTATAATAACTGCAATCGTTAAAAAGTTTGATGGTATTCGTCTCCTGAAAATATTCCGTACCGAACTCTCCGGTGGGAATTGTAGAGGCGATGGCGATTACCGGTGCGCCGGACCGGTGTGCGTCATACAAGCCGTTAATCAGATGAACATGTCCCGGCCCGCTACTTCCCGCGCAGCATCCCGGGCGACCGGTCAGTTGTGCTTCTGCCGCAGCGGCATACGCCCCTGTTTCTTCGTGGCGCACATGTATCCATTTTATTTGATCGTTTTTTCTGACTGCTTCGTTTACTTCATTCAGACTGTCGCCTGTTACGGCGTAGATGCGTTCAACTCCGGATTTTACCAGAGTATCTATCAACTGTTCTGCTATTTTTTTTGCCATAGCTGTAATTGGTTTAGGATTGATTTTTATGTAATAACAGATGGCTGCAAAGAAAAGTTCTGATTTAACATATGCTAATAACGCCTTTGTGTCGGGACACATCACCACTTTTATGTTAAAATTAATTCTGTAACAACTTTTTAGTAAAGATGTATAAACAATTGCAATATCCTTTTGTTATCTTTATAGGCGAAATCTTAACCTAATGTATTAAACCTCTTAATTACTCTAGAAAAATGAACAGAAATGAAATCGGTGTGAATGCCGGTAAGGTTTGGCAACTGCTTAGTAATAATGAGAAGTGGAGCTATGGACTTTTGAAGAGAAAATCCGGGCTGAAAGATAAAGAGCTGGGTGCCGCTTTGGGGTGGTTGTCAAGAGAGAGCAAAATAGAGTTCGATCAGTGCGATGAAGAGCTTTATGTATATCTCTGTGTGAATGTTTATATTGGCTGAAAGAGTTTGACGCTTTAACGAGAACAGAAGAATCTCCAGAGGAATGACAGCATAGTCAGCACTTCGGAGATTCTTGTTTTTTTATCCTTTTTCTGCTTTATGTTTCTTCCTTTCAATGGATTTCCGGAAATAATTCTGTTACTTTGCATCACGAATTAAAATGTAAGAAACAATGAGAAGTTTTGCCTCCGACAATAATTCCGGTGTGCATCCGTTGGTAATGGAAGCATTGAACCGGGCTAATATAGACCATTCTTTAGGATATGGCGATGATAAATGGACAGAAGAAGCCGTAGCGAAGATAAAGGAAACCTTTACGCCCAACTGTGTCCCCTTGTTTGTATTTAACGGAACAGGTAGCAACGTGGTAGCATTGCAGCTGATGACCCGTCCGTATCATTCCATCTTTTGTGCGGAAACGGCTCATATCTATGTAGATGAATGCGGCTCTCCTGTGAAAATGACAGGTTGTCAGATTTGTCCGATTGCTACTCCCGACGGTAAGCTTACCCCGGAATTGATGCAACCCTATCTGCATGGTTTCGGCGATCAGCACCATTCGCAACCCAGAGCTCTCTATATTTCCCAATGTACCGAACTTGGCACCATCTATACTCCCGAAGAGTTAAAACGTCTGACTGACTTTGCCCATCTGAATGGTATGTATGTACACATGGACGGAGCCAGAATAGCCAATGCCTGTGCCGCTTTGAATCTTTCCTTAAAGGAACTGACAGTAGACTGCGGAGTCGATATTCTTAGTTTTGGCGGAACGAAGAACGGACTGATGATGGGAGAGTGCGTGATTGTATTTAATAAAGACCTGCAACCGGAAGCCCGCTTCATCCGTAAGCAATCCGCCCAGCTCGCTTCGAAGATGCGTTACCTCTCTTGCCAGTTTACGGCATACCTCACAGATAACCTCTGGCTGAAGAATGCCAACCATGCCAATGCAATGGCTGCCAAACTTTACACTGAATTGAAGAAACTGCCCGAAGTAACTTTCACTCAAAAAGCCGAAAGTAACCAGTTATTCCTCACCATGCCCCGCCCGGTTATCGACCGCATGCTGGAGTCTTATTTCTTTTATTTCTGGAACGAAGAGAGGAATGAAATCCGTCTGGTAACTTCTTTTGATACGACAGAAGAAGATGTAGACGAGTTTATAAGACTTTTAAAACGTTAAAAAGGAAATCCGGAACAACAAAAGCGCCTGAATATCTGTTTTTATAGGAAGTTTGAAACTAACTTTGTCCGCAAAGTTTTCTACTTCTTATGATTATGAATACTAGACAGAACAGGCTAATCATATTCGCGCTTTTGTTGTTGACACAAACCCCGTTGGGCGCACAGCTGCATTCTACTAAAATTGAACTGCCGGAGGATTCTATATCTGCAACCATGGAAGATTCCATTCCGGCAAAGCGCAGTTTCTTTAAAAAGTTTCTTGATTACTTCAATGACGCCAATAAGGAAAAAAAGAATAAAAAGTTTGATTTCAGTGTGATAGGCGGCCCACATTATTCCAGTGACACCAAGTTCGGACTCGGACTGGTGGCAGCCGGACTATATCGAACCGATCGGATTGATACGCTTCTTCCTCCCTCCAATGTCTCTCTTTACGGAGATGTGTCGACTGTCGGCTTCTATCTGTTGGGAGTCCGCGGAAATCATCTGTTTCCAAAAGATAAATACCGCTTGAATTACAATCTCTATTTCTATTCTTTTCCCAGTCTGTATTGGGGACGGGGATATGACAATGGAGCGAACTCTGATAACGAAAGCGATTATAAACGTTTTCAGGCACAGGTGAAAGTCGATTTTATGTTTCGGCTGGCAAAGAACTTCTACATCGGCCCGATGGCCGTATTCGATTATATCGACGGACGGAACTTTGAGAAACCGGAACTATGGGAAGGAATGGCCGCGCGAACCACTAATACCAGCCTGGGACTTTCCCTCCTTTACGATTCACGTGATTTCCTGACAAATGCATATCATGGCTATTATTTGCGGATAGACCAGCGGTTCAGTCCGGCTTTTCTCGGCAATAAATATGCGTTTAGCAGTACAGAACTGACTACCAGTTATTATCAGCCGGTATGGAAAGGTGGAGTGCTGGCAGGGCAATTCCACACATTGCTTACCTATGGCGATACCCCTTGGGGATTGATGGCAACATTGGGAAGTTCTTACTCCATGCGCGGATATTACGAAGGACGCTATCGGGACAAGGGAGCAATGGACGCGCAAATAGAACTCCGGCAACACGTCTGGAAACGGAATGGAGTAGCTGTATGGGTAGGAGCGGGAACGATTTTTCCACGACTTTCCGAGTTCACCCCGAAACACATTCTGCCTAATTATGGCTTCGGGTATCGTTGGGAATTTAAGAAGAGAGTAAATGTACGTTTGGATTTAGGGTTTGGCAAACACCAGACCGGATTTATTTTTAACATCAATGAAGCTTTTTAAAAATATAAAGAATTGGTTGGAAAATCAGGAACATCTGTTTTATCTGTTCCTGTTTATCTTGATAGTACCTAATATGGTACTCTGTTTTACAGAACCTTTACCATTTATGGCAAAAGTCGCCAATGTGTTGTTACCTTTCGGTTGCTATTACCTGTTGATGACTTTGTCGAGGAATTGCGGCAAGATGCTGTGGATTTTATTCCTGTTCCTGTTCTTCGGAGCCTTTCAGATCGTGTTGCTTTATTTATTCGGCCAGTCCATTATCGCTGTCGATATGTTTCTGAATCTGGTCACCACCAATTCGAGTGAGGCATTGGAACTGCTCGATAATCTCACACCTGCCATTATTGCTGTAATCATACTCTATGTACCTGCCCTGATATTAGGGACGATTTCAATTATACGTAAACGGAAACTTACGGTAGAGTTCATTCGCAGGGAACGGAAGAGAGCCTTCCTGGTCTTTGGAATCTCCCTCCTTAGTCTTGTCGGAGCCTATGTGCAGGATTCGGGATATGAGTTGAAATCTGATTTATACCCGCTAAACGTATGCTACAACGTAGGTCTTGCCTTTCAAAGAACAGCTCTGACACAGGATTACCACCGTACATCCAAAGACTTTACTTTCCATGCCCGGCCTACTCATCCGGAGGGAAAACGGGAAGTATATGTAATGGTCATAGGAGAAACCTCTCGTGCCCTAAACTGGCAATTGTATGGTTACGAACGTGAAACGAACCCGCTCTTATCCCGGCAAACGGGTCTGATTGCTTTCCCAAAAGTGTTGACAGAGTCGAATACGACACATAAAAGTGTCCCCATGCTGATGTCGGGTGCTACTGCCTGCAACTACGACTCTATCTACCATCAAAAAGGAATCATCACCGCTTTCAAAGAGGCAGGATTCCGGACGGCTTTTTTCTCCAACCAACGTTACAACCATTCATTTATCGACTTCTTCGGAATGGAAGCCGATACGTATGATTTTATAAAAGAAGATTCGGTCAGTTCTACCTATAATCCTTCTGACGACGAACTTCTGAAATTGGTGGAGGAGGAACTGGCGAAAGGTGCAACGAAACAATTCATCGTACTTCACACCTACGGTTCCCACTTTAACTATCGCGAACGTTACCCGTCGGAAGATGCTTTCTTTACGCCCGATTATCCGATGGAAGCAGAGAGAAAATACCGGGATAACCTGGTGAATGCCTATGACAACTCTATTCGTTACACGGATGATTTTCTGTCACGACTTATCCGTATGTTGGAAAAACAGCAGGTAGATGCCGCCATGCTCTACACTTCCGATCATGGAGAGGACATTTTCGACGATTCCCGTCATCTGTTCCTCCACGCTTCTCCCGTACCTTCTTATTATCAGCTTCATGTGCCATTCCTGATTTGGATGTCCGATGACTACCGCGAAACGTATCCCGAACGTTGGAATACCGCTATTGAAAATAAGGATAAGAATGTTTCTTCCAGCAGCTCTTTCTTCCCGACCATGCTGTCTTTAGGCGGAATAGAAACTCCTTACCGGGATGATTCTCAGGCTGTGACGGCTTCGTACTACGTCCTGAAACCGAGGGTTTATCTGAACGATCACAATGATCCCCGTCCGTTGGATGATTTGGGCATGAAGAAGCAAGACTTCCAGATGCTGGAAAAGAGGAATATCAAGTATTAAGTATTAGGTATTAATCCTTGTTAATTTTTGCATCCAAAAATGGGATTGGCGTGTTATTTGCCGTATGATGTATGAACGATTAAATTCATAAAACATGGCCTATATAGATTATTACAAGATTCTTGGAGTAGACAAAAGTGCTTCTCAGGATGATATCAAAAAGGCTTTTCGTAAGTTGGCCCGGAAATATCACCCTGATTTGAATCCTAATGACCCTAGTGCAAAGGATAAATTTCAGGAAATCAACGAAGCCAATGAAGTACTGAGTGACCCCGAGAAACGTAAAAAGTATGATGAGTACGGAGAACATTGGAAGCATGCCGATGAATTCGAAGCGCAGAAACGTGCACAGCAACAAGCCGGAGGCTTTGGCGGTGCAGGAGGTTTCGGCGGATTCGGCGGTGCGGGTCAGGGTTTCTCCGACGGTAACGGAACCTATTGGTATAGTTCCGATGGAGAAGGATTTTCCGGTGGCAACGCTAGTGGATTTTCCGATTTCTTCGAATCAATGTTCGGACATCGGGGAGGAAGAGGACAAGGTTCTGCGGGATTCCGCGGACAGGACTTTAATGCCGAACTTCATCTTTCCCTTCGTGATGCTGCTCAAACGCATAAGCAGATATTGACTGTAAATGGTAAACAGGTACGTATCACTATCCCTGCCGGTGTAGCCGACGGACAGGTTATTAAACTGAAAGGCTACGGAGCCGAAGGTGTCAACGGAGGACCTGCGGGCGACTTGTACATTACGTTCGTTATAGCCGAAGACCCGGTGTTCAAACGCCTGGGCGACGATCTGTACATAGATGTGGAGGTAGATCTTTACTCTGCCGTATTGGGAGGCGAGAAAGTAGTCGACACGCTGGACGGTAAAGTGAAACTGAAGATAAAACCGGAAACGCAGAACGGTACGAAAGTCCGTCTGAAAGGTAAAGGATTCCCGGTTTATAAGAAGGAAGGACAATTCGGTGACTTGATTGTGACCTATTCTGTCAAGATTCCTACGAACTTGACCGACAAACAGAAAGAGTTGTTCCGTCAATTACAGAGTATGAACTAAAATGAATGAGTACTATGCAGACCGAATTAATAATTGTCAGTGAATACTGTCACAAATGTCATATTGAGCCTTCATTCATCGAAATGTTGGAAGAGGGCGGTTTGATTAACGTGCATACCGAAGGCGGTGAACATTATCTGCTTTTGTCGGAACTCCCGAACGTGGAACGTTATAGCAGAATGTACTATGACTTATCCATCAACATGGAAGGTATCGATGCCATTCATCATTTGCTGGAAAGGATGGAAGATATGAGGCACGAAATGCGTTCGCTTCGCAAACAACTTTTGCTGTACCGGGAACGGGAAATAGAAGATATGGACTGGTAAAAAAATAGAGCCTCTGTTTGATTCGAACAGAGGCTCTATTTATAGTAAACGGAGGCTCTGATTCATTCAATCAGAGCCTCTGTTTTTTCAGGATGTTTATGCCGTTATTTTATAATACAATATACGTGCAAATCTCTTCCAGATAGCGTGCGTCGATAGTGTCGAAGCTATCCAATGTATCACTGTCGATATCCAGCACCCCGGCAACTTTCCCCTGCTTGAGGATCGGTACTACTATTTCCGATTTCGAGTCCGAACTACAGGCTATGTGTCCGGGAAACTGCTCTACATCAGGAACAATCAGTGTACGGGCTTCTTTCCAAGCGGTTCCGCAAACTCCTCTGCCAAAGCGGATGCGAGTGCAGGCAATGGGGCCTTGAAACGGACCCAGTACGAGTTCTTCCTCTTTCACAAGGTAAAAGCCTACCCAGAAGAAACCGAAAGTCTGCTTTAAGGCTGCTGCCATGTTGGCAAGATTGGCAATGAGATCTGCTTCCGTACTTACCAAAGCATGCAGTTGCGGAAGTAACTCCCGATACTTTTCTTCCTTGCTTCCTGTGTGGATGATTAAATTTTCTGCCATCTCTTTACTATTTGATTTGGTTCAGAATGCTCGGATCTTTTATCTTATCGTCTTCTGCAAAGAAGATAATCTTAGTCAGTATCTCGGCAGTCTTCGGATCTTCATCTACGAAAGGCAGGAACAGGCGTCCGCGATTTTGCGAATGTACCGGAAGAACGGCTATCTGTGCACCACCTTCCTGATGGATCACACCGCTGCCCAGATGAATATTGTACTTACCCAGTTTACCTTCGATGTGAGCAAAACTTCCTTTTATTGTCACGTTCTTGAAATGAAACAACGGCATCGTCAGTTCCACCAGTACGCTGCGCATCTCGATGGTAGAGTGGCTGGTTTCCGGGTCAACGCTTCCGGCATGGGCTACGCTTACTGCCAGGTCTACGTCTCTCATTACTTCGGAGAAGATGACAGGAGGAATCTCCGAGATTTTCATTAACTTGTAGTCTTTGCGGTTGTGGAAGCAGACATATTCTAATGTCGGAGCTTCGATGTCGGCAGGAGAGAACCAGTCTGCCATCGCATAGATGGTGGCGATGATGTTCTCTTTGTAATAGATCTTTTGGAGACCGTCTTCATAGTCGGCTACCCAGCGACGGCCTTTCAGTACGGCAACCGTTTTCTGCGGTTGGATCTGGTTGCCGGCATAGCGGCGGGATTGAGTGGCTTCTATTTCTTCCGGAGTCGGAACGTAAAGTTCGCGGAATACCTGTTTGAAAGGTTGGCGGATTGATTTATCGAACAGGAATTTTTGATAAGCATGCCAGTCTCCGCTTGTATACAGGTCTGTGGGGTGCGCGATGCGTAACTCGTCTTTCGGTTTTAACGGGAGGCAAACGGCATTTACTGTAATCAGCAATCCATCGGTGTAGAAGCCCGTCTGTCCGTTGCAGATGAAGACGAGATGTTTCAGTAATGGCCAGATAACAGGATTCTGCATCAGCTTGCGCAATTCGTTTTCTTCAAAATGAGTGCAGTCTTCCATCGCCTGTTCCAGCATGATGCGCGAACGGGTGTACTGGTCTTTCAGCTTTTTGTGTACTGCTTTCAGTTCTTCTATATACGGATGCTTTTTCAGCTTGGCAGGCATGCTGTTGAGCTCTTTGCCGTCTTTGATTTGCTTAATCTCCGATTTACCTTCCTCGTTGATTTGTACATACACTTCTACGCCGTCTATCTCTTTGGGGGACAGGTAGGGAAGAAGTTCTTTAATCAGTTCGGTTTCCATGCTCCAGGTCAGGCGGGTAACGTCTCCGTAACCGGAGTTGCGTGCCAGGTTTTGCAGAGCGATGTTTACCGCTTTCTTTTCGCTTTCCTGTCTTTGAGCACCGAATTCCTTGCTCTCTTTCAGGAACTTTTGCAGGTATTGATAACGATCCAGCAGTTCTTTATCCGGCTTCCGTCCCAATGGGATGAGGCCGTAGCTCATCAATAAGTCTTTGTTGCGCTTGGCTATTATTTCTTTCTTTATATCTGCCGCCTTCACTGCACCGTTGGTAGCATCGGCAAACTTACGGGCACGGGTATGGCTGTTGCTGCATGAAATATATTTGGCGGCATTGTAGACCACTTCGAAGCGTTGCTTGCCAATTGTCTTAAATGCATCTTTGAACCAGTCGATGTCAAAAGCACCTTCCCGCAGGTCATCTACGTCGATGGGGGTGTAGCGGGCGATAATCGCTTTCTTCTTGTCGTCACACGTTTCATTGGTGTGGGCGTGGAAATAATAGGCTGCACTTGTCAGTCCTTTCCAGCCTATTGCCTTTTCAGTCAGTTCAATCCATTGTGGGGCGAACATGGCGGCTTCTACCAGTCGCTCGTCGCTGATTTCGGCTTGTTTCGCCAGTTTCTTCAGATTCTCGCTGGTGTCCGTAGGCAGGGGATGACAAGCATGGAGCAGACTGCTCAATACACCCCGTTTGGTGCTGCCCCAGTTGTAACTGTCACGTATGAAAGTATCTTTGCCGAATGCTTGCAGAATACGGATAAATGTTTCAGCTCCATAGACGTAGCTTAGTTCTTCTGCAAGGGAGGTGACTTGTGTCTCGGAGTCTCCACGTTTTAATTCAATTTCAAGAATCCGGTCTACCACCTTTTGGACGAGGGAACGGAAGAGGGAGAAGTCGATGTTTTTGATATCGGCGTATCTTTCTTTTTCCTTGTTGAAACGAACGTTGTCGTTCAATACCATAGTGATTGCTTTGATCTGGCTGGGAGAGCTGATGCGTCCCATCATTTCACGGTATACTTCCTCTGTCGGGATGATTCCCATCATCCAGGCACGGGCGAAGTCTGTGGCATGAAGATAAGAGTCTGTTTCCTCTAGTTCGGGGGTGTGCTCCATGTAGTTGGTGAGCTTATAAAGCTGATAGCGCACTGTGAAGTAACGGATAAATAGATCATCATTCATGGGCTTTTGAGGCATTTCGAGCCAGAAGTTCACGAATTTGTTGTTATGTATCGGATAAACGACCTGTTTTTCTCCGTATTCCAGTTTGTCCCGAAGCCATGCATGCTTACTGGTGTACTGGCGGAAGATGTTTTTGGTATTTAGCAAAGGCAATAGTTGGAGCAGCATATTGACGGCCAGTCGTTGATAGACGGCTTCATCTTTGTATTCGTATGCCAGTGCTTCGATGATGTCACTCATCTGTTCATAGTACGGCATCTTGCGGAGGTCTTTTTGCAATCCGCGGTAAGTGATGCCGGCATACATCCGGTTGACAAGCGGCTCAAAAGTATTACTTGATTTCTGGTCTGCCTTGATGTCTTCTTCATCTTCCTCGTCGGAGTCGTCTTCGTCTTTAGCGGTACCTGTCGATGCAAGCATGAAACTCATCATCAGCAATTTGTCGTAGCTTCCTATTTCTTCTTCGTAGAAGGCTTTCCACAATTCCGGGAATCCGAGTCCGCTCAATCCTCCGTAGTTGCTCCAGTTTATCAGGACACTGTTACCTACCAGACGTGCTTCTCCGTAACCATTTTTGAATTCTTCATTCTTGTAGGTTTCGATGTATTTGCTTAGTTTTTTGAAAACGAGTTTGGCCCTTCCAAAACAGATGAATTCGAATGCTTTTTTAACGTTGAATCCTTTGTCCTGGGTAATTTCCGGCAGACTGACTTCAAGAGACGGATCGTACAGACCGAAACCGTTATCTTTGGTATAATGTTGTGTGACGCTCTCTTCTGTTCCATCGCCAATCAGAGATTCTATCAATACTTTTTCTTTCGGGTTCGGCTTCTGAATCTCTTTAACTGTCGGGATCAATTCCTGATAGATATCTTGCAGGAATTCTACATTGTGTATGGTCTTCATCATGTCCAATCCTGCCAGGCGGCGTTCGGCAACCTTGTCTGTTAGCAAGCGGCGGATGCTGTCGGCTAGCTGTTCTTTGGGCTGTTTCATCAGCAGATTGATAGCATGGATACGCATTTCGCTGTATTTGAAGCGCAGTAACTCTTCTACTTTCTGGTTTTGTTCGGGCGATAAGGTCATCTCGGACAATGCTTTATATGCTTCTTCACGCACATCTTGCGAACGGTCTCCCAGTGATTGCAGTACATATTCTTCCTGTAGCAGACTGGTCGGTGGAGCTAATACAACACCGATATAGCCTGCCCGCATATAAGTATCCAGAGAGGGCAGATAGCTGCAAAGATCGTCTTTCAATGCAGAATTATTAGTCATCCAGGTGATATATGCCATTTTGAGAACGATTTCCGAACGGGTGAGTTCTGTGCTTTCCCAAGGGAATACATAAGGAGAATAAATCTCTTTGGCAGAGATGGACTGATAGATTTGCTTCAGATATTCATAATGGCGGACCGCCTCTTCTTTGCTATCAAAATAGTCGTGGAGTGACGGGGCGTCTTTGTGCCCTCCGTACCGGCTAAGATAGAGACCGGACAGATACAACGGTAAGATAGCCGCCACCACCGACGGTTCCTTATACCATCTTTCAAAGGCATTTTTACTGATGCGGTGGTTCATGCCGGAGTATTGCGTACGGCGTAAGAAATAAAGTAATGTCTGTACCTGGTATTTAGCACCTTTCTTGATAATTTCCGGTACGAGCGTCTGAATCTCTTCCGTATTATAGAATCCGATGCTCCATAAAGCCAGATAGAGTTCGACTGTATCTTTGCTTTGAAGAGCACTGTGTGCTTGTTTCCGGTCGTTCAGAAAACGATGGATCAGTTCTACATATTTATTGGTGATACGTTCGCTGCTGTCTTGTTCTCCGATACCCGTACTGACTGCAATACCGCGTTTCACGGAAGCAAATCGTTGCAGGCCGTTGTCGCAGATGACCGAGAAAAGATGGAGATAACTTTCGGGACAACCTTCGTCCATCGTTTCCACGATAGCTTGGCGGAGACCCTCCTGTAACTTGGCTGCCAGAAGTAACTTCCCTTCCAGTTCCAGCAAGGGGCGGTATCCACTTACTGCGATAGCCTGGAGATGTCCCTGGTTGAGGCGGTTGGCGTTATTCTCACTGGTCAGCACATTGTTGAGGTATTCAATGACAGTCTGGTTGCCTTCTGCTATTTGGGCGGCCATCCAGTTTTGGCAGTTCATCGAATCCTTGTATGCTTCTATTTCTTCCGGAGTGTTTCCTCCGTTCAGTATGGCTTGAACCGTAAATCCGGTGGCGCGCAGTTTCAGAAACTGGGTCAGTGCATCTATAACGTGGCCGATATGCAGAAGAGGATTTGCCGACCGTTGTGACCGGCGCGAGTATCCGTGAGTGTACGGGCACCGTGCTTTGAGCTTCAGATAGGTGTGGAACAGGTGGGCGTACTCGTCTCCCAATAGATAGCGGAGTAGCTTGTTCAATTTACCATCGAAAAGATTGGCAACGCTTTTAATCTTCTCTTCTTGGATAATATAGATGATGCAAGGCTCTAATTTATCGCTGTATGCACCATACCGGGTATCCATGTTGAAGTATTGCATAAATACATCCAACAGTGCCATTGTCTCTTTGTCTAAACTGGTTCTCTTTTTCGTTAACCTTTCCAGGTACGGAGCAATCCGTTTATTTAATGCGTCATTGTAAATCAGTCTCATGATTCTTTTCGTTTTAAATGTGTTTTATAGGATAATGATTACCATAATCTTCCCGACAGCATAGCGAGCCGGATGAAGGTTAAGGTAGATTCTTCTTTAAGTTGGATGGGAGAGGATAGGTCTCCGGTTTCCGTATCATCCATGAAGATACGGAAAATTCCGTCCTCATAGGATTGCAAAGCATTGGTGATGGCTTCGACTTCTGCGGCAGGTTTGCCATTATAGTTTACTGCAAACCCTACTTTGCCGGAAGCTGTTTTATTTTCCACTTCTTCCTGTGTGAGGTATTTCAGCACTTCGCTCTGTTGCAAGCGTTCATTGTATTCGCAGACTTGCCAACTGACGATGGCTTCGATCAACCCCTGTACATTGACAGGCGGAACAGGAAAATCGATAGGAATCTTTTCGATACTGCACTTTCGCTTTCCTAACTGTTTGATTTGGATATATACTCTCATATTCTCTTTATTGGGTGATCTGGATACTTGATGTAATGGCATTCAGATCGGTTTCAGCTTCTTCGTCATAGACAAGCATGACAATAGCAAAAGATCGTTTCTTGCTCTCTTGAAAGTAATGCAACGCTATTTGTTTTACATCCTCTCCCGGTTCATCAGGAGCCCCGATGTGCAGGGGATTCGTGATCTTTGTCATGGGGAGTCCGTTGATGTTGACATTGCTTAGTTGGTAATCTTCTGACGGTTCCCCTTGTGCATTTCTTGGGAGAGTGAGTGATAACTCTTTCATGTGTTCAAACTCCTTCTGCGTGTCGTAGGTGAGGGCGGTAATCGTTAATTGATTCCCTCCGTTGACCAGCATGAGTAATGGAGGTTCCGCACCGTCAATAATTCCTTTTGCTCCTGCTATTTTTATCCAGTTGGTAGGATACTGGCAACTGAATTTGGTGGCTGCATCATAATAAGATAGCCACGTATCGTCATTGCCGACAGGCGTATATGCCGGAACTTTCCTGCTGGAAAGATTGTCCGTAGCATTCACAGCGGAATGATTACTGTTCTCGTTTTCCTCTTCCAGTTCACCATTCAGATAGGCTTCCACAATGCCGCTTTCCCATTCATTGCGTATCTCCGGGTAAAGAGGAGGAACGTTTTTGCACAGGATCATGAAGCTGAACAGGAATATACAGAATATACCAAGCTCCCCGATGATGGAGACAGTCCGCTGTGCATCGGGTTTCTCGAACTTGTAGCCGACCACGTATATAATTCCCAGAACAAACCCGCTTAACAACCCGCCAATATGGGCGGCATTATCAATGCCGGCTTTCATCCCGTAAACCAGATTATACCCCACAAAAATGAGGATGCTGGTTAACAATGCCTTTCGTTGTTCTTTGGCGATGCGATGAAAGAGGAGGAATGCAAGGAATATACCGTAAAGTCCGAAGATAGATCCGGAAGCTCCGGCGCTGATTGTCTCACCGTGCATATACAGGCTGAATGCAGCCGAACATAATCCGGTTAGCAGGTATGAAACGAACATACGGCGTCCTCCTATCAGTTCTTCCAACAGAAGTCCTACATACATGAAAGCATACATGTTCATCAGGAGATGGAAAGCTCCGATATGTATGAAGTTGCAAGTCACTGTGCGCCACCAGTCACCGGTCAGAGTCAGCGGTCCGAAGTCGGCTCCCCATTTCAGTAGTGACAGAGTGGAAGGAGACATAATACCCACTCCGGAAGCAATCATTACAATGAATACAAGAATATTGATGTCTATCAGGATGGGAGTTGCTATAAATCCTTTGCGGGGAATGAAGAAAGACAGGAAAGAGTTCCTCTTCTTTTCTTCCTCTATGTAGGCTTTTTCTTCTTCTGTGAGCGGGCGGTTGAACTCTTCTTCGAAATCTTTGGCCCTTTGGGCTAGTTCTTCCGGAGTGAGTGAGGCTTTTATTTCTTCCATTGTTTCCCGTAACTTCTGGATATTTTTTCTGTTCTTTCCATAATCAACAAATTGTACGGAAGAAGACTGACTGCGAACGGATACTTCCCCGTCACTTCCCTTTTCTATGGTAAAGGTTATTGCCTCTCCATGGGAGCGTATACTGAACGGGACTTCAAACCGGATTCCTTCCGGAGTTACTTCCTCGATATTCCACTCAAGTTTTTGAGAGGCTTCGAGAGCCAATATAAGGATTTCCGTGTTTGATAAACCTGGCAAATACAGTTTGTCATTATATGAAGGTTTGAGTGCCATATTTCTATCTCTATCTACATTCATCAATTAAAAAATTACTTATCTCACTGACAAATGTATAGAATAATAATGGAAAATAATAGAATATGACAAATAAAAAAAGCATCCATTTCGTAAGAAAGGATGCTTTTATCAGATTTAGTCGATTATTTGTTACTTTTTGTAGAAAGCCAAATCTTCTTTGTCGAAGTTTTCGATGAAATTTGTATGCTTTTCTACTTCCGCTTCTGCATAGTTCAAATATACGTGTGCAGATTTGGAGAACAGTTCAGAAGACTTGCTGGCATCTTGAATCAGTAAGTGACACATGATAATATCAGCAGCCATTTCCACCAGTTTGCGAGCGGTGAAGTCAAGCAATTCCTGATCCTGTACTTCTTTCACAGCGTTGGTACTTGCTTCAAATTTGTCAGCCATCTTCTTCAGGCGAGACATCAGCGGTTCCATTTCCGGTGAACAAGGAATGGCCTCAAACTCGCGGATAGTAGCGATGTAAGAACCATTAGTCACGTAACGGATAGCGGCTACAGTCTGCAACTGGGTAGTTCCTTCGTAGATGCTGGTGATACGTGCGTCGCGATAGATGCGTTGGCAAGCATATTCCATCATGAATCCTGAACCACCGTGAATCTGGATACAGTCATAAGCGTTCTGGTTAGCATATTCAGAGTTCATACCCTTAGCCAGCGGAGTAAAGCTGTCTGCTAGTTTGGCGTATTTTTTCTGTTCCTGACGTTCTTCCGGAGTCAGTTTACGTTCGCGGGAAATATCATCCAATGCTTTGTAAATGTCTACGTAGCGAGCTGTTTGATACAGCAAAGCACGTCCGGCATCCAACTTACCTTTCATGATAGCCAGCATATCGTATACTGCCGGGAATTCGATGATTGCTTTACCGAATTGCTTACGGTCTTTAGCATAAGCCAATCCCTCATTGTAAGCAGCTTGGCTCAATCCTACAGACTGCGCAGCAATACCCAGACGGGCACCGTTCATTAAAGCCATAACGTATTTAATCAAACCGAGTTTGCGGTCACCGCAAAGTTCAGCTTTTGCATTCTTGTACACCAGTTCGCAAGTAGGAGAACCGTGGATACCGAGTTTGTTTTCGATACGACGTACGTTCACACCACCCTCATTCTTGTCATAGATGAACATAGAAAGACCACGACCGTCTCTTGTACCTTCTTCCGAACGAGCCAATACCAAGTGAAGATTAGCATCACCGTTTGTAATAAAACGTTTTACACCGTTCAGCAACCAGCAACCGTCTTTTTCGCTATAAGTTGCTTTCAGCATAACTGCCTGTAAGTCGGAACCTGCATCCGGTTCGGTCAAGTCCATAGACATCGTTTCACCTTGGCATACGCGAGGAATGAAACGGCTGTGTTGGTCAGCGTTACCGAATTCATACAGTGTTTCAATACAGTCCTGCAAAGACCAGATATTTCCGAAACCGGCGTCGGCAGCAGCCACGATTTCTGCACACATGGTGTACGGAGTGATCGGGAAGTTCAAACCGCCGAATCTGCGTGGCATGGTCATACCGTTCAGGCCGGCTTTCACCATAGCGTCTAGGTTCTGTTTGGTTCCGGAAGCATATTCTACGCGACCGTTAGCACAGTGAGGACCTTCTTCGTCTACACCTTCTGCGTTAGCAGCAATGATTTCTCCTGTGATTTCTCCTGTAATCTCCAATACTTTGTCGTAAGAGTCTACAGCATCTTCGAAGTCCAGCGGAGCGTAGTCGAATTCATCTTTATCTCTGTAATTGCGTTCTTTGAGTTCGCAAATACGTTTCATCATCGGATTGTTCAAGTGAAACTTGAGTTCCGGTATGTCTGTATAATAATTAGCCATCTTTCCTTACTTGCTATTTTGTTTATAATACTTAATCATCTTCGGCACAACTTCTTCGATACTTCCGTTGATTACGTAATCGGCAATCGTATTGATCGGAGCATCCGGATCGTTGTTAATGGAGATGATGATACCACTTTCCTGCATACCGGCGATATGCTGAATCTGTCCGGAGATACCGCAAGCGATGTAGAGTTTTGGACGAACCGTAACACCAGTCTGACCGATCTGACGATCATGGTCTGCGAAACCAGCGTCAACAGCAGCACGGCTGGCACCTACTTCTGCGTGAAGTTCTTTAGCGAGGTCGAACAATAGGTTGAAGTTTTCTTTCGAACCTACACCGTAACCACCGGCTATGATGATCGGAGAACCTTTCAGGTTGTTCTTTGCCTTTTCTACATGGCGTTCGATGACTTTCACTACATAGTCCGTGTCGGCTACATACTTTTTCACGTCGTGACGGATTACTTCTCCCTGATAAGTCGGAGAGAGGATTTCTTTCTTCATCACACCTTCGCGAACGGTTGCCATCTGCGGGCGGTGTTCCGGGTTCACAATCGTAGCAACGATGTTACCACCGAATGCCGGACGGATTTGATATAACAGGTTCTTATAAGTCTTACCTTCTTTTTTGTCTTCGTGGTCACCGATTTCAAGTGAAGTACAGTCGGCAGTCAATCCGCTGGTCAGAGCAGAAGAAACGCGCGGACCGAGGTCACGACCGATAACGGTAGCACCCATCAAACAGATTTGCGGTTGCTCTTCTTTGAAGAGGTTCACCAGGATAGCTGTGTGAGGAAGTGATGTATAAGGGTAAAGGCCTTCACCGTCGAAAACGTGAAGTTTATCTACTCCGTAAGGAAGGATTTGTTTTTCAATATCTTTGAGGCCGCTTCCGGCAACTACAGCTTCGAGCTGACAGTTCAACTGGTTGGCTAACGAACGACCTTTGGTCAGAAGTTCGAGGCTAACGTCTGCAACGTTACCTTCTTCTATTTCGCAATATACAAATAAGTTATTCATGATTATCCGATGGTGTGGTTAGCTAATAGTTCAACAATCAGGTCTTCCACGTCACGGTCGCTGCCGCTGATGGTTTTGCTCTCTTTAGCCTGGAACACGATGTTCTGGATGGCTTTCACTTTTGTCGGCGAACCGGACAGACCGCATTGTGCAAGGTCACCGTTTACGTCGGCTACACTCCATTCTACCAGATTCAAATAATCACGCTTGTCATACAAATCGGTATAATCAAGGTTACCTTGTTGTTTTTCGGTAACTGTTTTGGCGTGTTTGTATTTCTGAACCAGTTTCGCATTGCGCGGACGGCAAGGAGCGGCAGAACCGTTTACGGTAATCACGATAGGCAGCGGACCCTCTACAGTTTCTACACCACCGTCGATATGACGTTTCACCTTGATTTTACCATCGCCCACTTCCAGAATTTCTTCTGCGTATGTGATTTGCGTCAATCCTAGCTTCTCTGCTACCTGCGGACCTACTTGCGCCGTGTCACCGTCGATAGCCTGACGACCACCAATGATAACGTCGCAATCACCGATTTTGCGGATGGCAGTAGCCAATGCGTAAGACGTAGCCAGTGTATCTGCACCAGCGAAAGCACGGTCGGTCAGCAAGTAACCGTTATCTGCGCCACGGAAAAGTCCTTCACGAATAATGTCGGCTGCCCGTCCCGGTCCCATGGTCAGGATGGTTACGGTAGAGCCTGGATGAGCATCTTTCAGTCGAAGAGCTTGCTCGAGAGCATTCAGGTCTTCGGGGTTGAAGATAGCGGGAAGTGCCGCGCGGTTAATCGTCCCGTCGGCTTTCATGGCATCTTTCCCAACATTACGTGTGTCAGGAACTTGTTTTGCCAATACAACAATTTTCAAACTCATGCTATAAATTTTAGTATTAGTATTTCTACAAGTTAGCAGCCAGTAGTCAAGTAGTAATATCTTGCTATCCAAACTATCCGGTTAACTATCAGCGTGCAAATTTACTCAAACGCTTGGTTCTGACAAGAAATCCGAGTAAAAAATGCACAGGTTTAAGATTTTTGAGCAAAAGAGGAGGGTTTTTATAGATTTAATTCAGGGTTGACAAAGCGTTTATGGGCAGTCTGCCGGATTGTCCGGCAGACTGTTGATGAATTCCGGATTATTTGATAAGTTCGTAATAATGTGCATTCGTGAAATTATCATTCTTGAAAATAGCCTTTTGCATAATTCCTACTTTCGTGAATCCCACTTTCTCTAATACCCGCATGGATGGGGAGTTATGCTCAAATACGACTGCGAATACACGTACCTTATCAGTGTGTTCGAAATAATAGTTGATGGCTTCTTTCAGGGCGTCAGTAACGATTCCCTGGTTCCAGAAAGGTTCTCCAATCCAGTAGCCTACTTCTGTACTAAAACGTTCTACATCCGTAGCGGGTACAAAACCGATACTTCCAACTGCTTCTCCGTTTACCTCAATGCAGAAATCTTGAATGTTTTCTTTCGCTTGTACCATAGAGAGAAAAACGTTAGCATCTTCCTGACTATAAGGATAGGGGAGACCGTCACGACAGTTATCCCAAATATTCTTGTTATTGAGATATTGGGCTAATGATGCTACATCTTCGGTTTGCCAGGTACGGAGAGTATAGTTTTTCTTCTGCACAATAATTCCTGTTTTTTGTACCATATCATCTATTATTGTATCCCAATTTCAGCTAACCCCATCGGTTCACCGTCATGTATCATCCGTGTTGCTTTCAACTGAATGTAGCGAGCCTTGACCGGAGTAAAGTAAACCGATTGCAAAATCGGATTGCTCTTTATATTGGAAAATTCATCTTTGGCTACTACCTGGTTGACCGCATTACTGTCCGTACCTACAGATATTTCGTAGGCTGCGATCAACCCTTTATTATATTCACTTTGGTCGGGGAGATAGTGGAATGAGGTAATCGTGCGTTCTTCTCCCAAGTCAATCAATAGTGTATTTCCATTGATGAAACAGGTGGTCTGGTCGTTTTTATCCATGCCTTTCTGTGCTTCCTCTACATCTACTCCAACAAGAGTGAACGGGTAACTTTTCAGTTCTGCAGCTTTCGCTGTGTATGTATCCGAAGTCTCTCCTGCATAATATGCTTCAATGTTATTAATACAGAGACAAGCCCGTGAATCCGTGAAGCGGACACGAATCTTATCCGTAGTGATTGTTTCGAAACGAAGGAGCCGTTTATATCCGATAGTGGTAGTCTCCTCATTGAGCTTTACTGGGAGCCATTCGCCTGCCTGGTTATATTCTACAACGAATGATTTGACACGTTGTCCGAGAGGAATATATTCCTGCAACATCATACGGTTGATCTTTTCTGCCTGAGGTAAATCGAATTCGATAGTGGCTGAAGTGACATCATCATTGGTAGCCCAATAAGTATCATAATCACCGTCGGTCACAGCTTTGGCGGAGAATGTTCTTCCACGTTCGTCCGATGCTTTGGGAGAGAGTCCCGCCAGCAGATTGTGTGCCAGTTGTTTTTGTACATTCTGGTGGAAGTTTACGGCATTGGCAGAGTCAGTAGGGTGAATCAATCCGTCACGGTCTACCGGGAAGTTTAATAATAGCGTTGCGTTATGTCCTACGCTGCGGTAATATAAATCAGTCAGTTCGTCTACTGTTTTCACACGGTCGTCTTCTTCCGGATGATAAAACCATCCCGGACGGATGGAAACATCACACTCGGCAGCTACCCATAGGTTACCATCGGCATGACCATATTGCAGTTCACGATACTTGGGATAGCCCGGATAAACTTCTCCTGCACGAAGAAAAGACCAGTTAGTAGCTCCGGCAAATCCGTGTTCGTTGCCTACCCAACGACAGCCCGGACCTCCATCCGAGAAGATAACAGCTTGTGGCTGTAACTCATCAATCATCTTGTAAGCTCGCGGATAGTTATAATAAGTCTTGCGGTCGATTGTACGGCTGTCTTTTGCTCCGCCATACCAGCCGTCTCCACCGTTGGCACCATCAAACCAGATTTCAAATACGTCACCGTAGTTGCTCAGCAGTTCGTTGAGTTGTTTATAGAAGTATTCTACATATTCGGGAGAACCATAATTGGCCTGATGCCTGTCCCAGGGCGAGAGATAGACTGCGAATTTAATGCCATACTTTTTGCAGGCATCCGACAGTTCGCGGACAATGTCTCCTTTTCCGTCTTTGTACGGAGTGTTGCGGATACAGTACTCTGTCAGTTGCGTAGGCCACAGACAGAATCCATCGTGATGTTTCGCTGTCAGGATCACTCCTTTCATGCCGGATTTGACAAATGTCTGTACCCATTGCTCACAGTCCAGACGGGTAGGGTTGAATGTTTTAGGATCGGAGTCTCCATATCCCCATTCACGGTCGTTGAATGTGTTAAGTCCGAAGTGTACAAATGCATACGTTTCCATTTTTTGCCATTCCACCTGTTTGGCTTCGGGAATGGGTAAGATAGCTTCCGGTGCTTTTACCGAATTACAGGCACTTAGTAGAAAAAGACCTGTTGCGAAGATAAGAAAGTGTTTTTTCATGGGGGTGTTTATTAGTTAATAATTGAATGTAAGAATCATCTACAATGTAATTCCAACTACAAAATAAAGTTGCTCTTCATAAGGGTTGGCTATTAGCTTTCCGAAGATGGGTAAAGAGAAGTTGGATGTTATTTTAATATCTTTTGTTGCAGATAATCCGATATTGACTACATTGAATTTGTCGGAGTACATACTTTCCCAAGGAGTGAAACCAGCTTCGATATTCATATTTACATCCTTCACGCTGAACGGGTAACTCAACTCGCAGTAACTGGACCAGGCACGTTTCCCGTTTTCCCGGTAATCGTTTCCGGCAAAGGTCGTGTACCAGCTTACTGACAATGGGAACTTTTCGCTAAGCATATAGCCGGCTCCTACCTCGAAAGTGTGCCCGGTAGAGTGCGAACTGTAATTGAAGTATTTAAAAGGTTCCTCTTCTGTCTGGGTAAAATAGTTATTGGCGTAAAGAGTCAGGTTTTTGTATTCGTACTCTAGTGATAAATCTATTTCATTGTTCTTTTCGCGAAATTCGGTAGAACCCCATGCGTAAACGGTCAGTCCTTTCCAGTTGAGGCCGAGTGAAGGCTGTACACTTGCATTGCCGCTATCCATACCGCGCCAGATATAACTGCTTACAAAATCAGCAGTTACAAAAACTTCTTGTGCCTGTGCAAAGGCCGTACAAAACAGGATGGCAATAAGTAGGATTTGTTTTTTCATTTTATCGGTTATTTCTTCTCGTTTTCGGGGGGTAAAGATACGCAATATATAGATAAATGATGACAAATGAGGAGAAAAAAGAAAACGGCTGCATTGAGCAGCCGTTTCTTAAGTAATTGTGAATCTTGAAAGTTAGTTAGAAAGTGACGTCCATTTTCAGTACGAAAGTACGTGGAGCGGCAACTGCCATTGGGCGGTTGCTGTATTCTTTATTCAACAGGTTATTCACCATAAACTGGAAAGCTACTTCTTTTGTGGCTTTTACTCCGAAGCGCACGTCAACAGTGGCATAGTCCGTATTATGTTTTTTCCAGTAAGTAGCCAGTGTCTCTCCTTTTGAATAACCGAAAAGGATGCCACGTACATAATCCATCAGGTCTTTCTGCTGTTTCTCGCGTTCGTCCAACATCAGATAGTCAACTGCCAGAACTTTGCTCTTCCATGCTACATTGGCACCGACATTGATACGTTTCCACTGGAAATCTACCGTAGCTTTAAAACTGTGCTTCGGGCGATATTTAAGGTACTTACCTGTGTTCGATTTCTCTTTCATCTGAAGAGGATCGGTATAAAGCCCCTCTACTGCATTACGTTCCTGATAGTCAGCATCGCGTGGCTCCGTGTATACATATCCCAAGTTATAGAACAATTTCGTGTTCTTATTGAAATTATACACGCCGTTCGTTGAGATTTCTACTCCGTAAATCTGGGCTTTCGATACATTGTGGAACTGGGCTCCGATACCGAACCCTTTGCCATCTGTCAGCATCTGGAATGCATCGCCTATGCTATTAATCATCGTGTAATTGGCATTGTTGAACAGCCCGAACTGGAATTCAACCATGTCTTTATATTGTGTATAGAATCCTGCAACATCCACAAAACCCTGGAAATTACCAACTTTATATCCTTGCTTAATTCCTAATTCCGCATTAAATCCTTTCTCCGGTTTGATGTCCAGATTAGGATAAACGCCAACTCCACCAATATCCTTGCGCAGGTATTTTTCATTGATAGACGGATTACGGTAACCCTGTCCGAAGCTGGCACGGATAAAACTGTAATCAGCCAACTGATAATTTAACCCTGCACGGAAGACAGGACGGAACGGAACTTTGGTTCCGAAGATTTTAGTTTCGGCTTCACGGTGATGATTATTCACCCGATAATATTCGGCACGTACACCGGCAGATACACTCAAACGATCCCAGAAGCGCTGATCGTATTGGAAGAAAGCAGCTATATTATCACTTTTGTATACCTCATCCATTACAGCGGAGTCATAGCGGATATGTTCCAGGGTTACTCCGGTAGTGATTTGTGCACCGCCTTCCCATTTCTTATTGAACTGGTAGTCGAGGTAGTAATCGAAGTTCTTATCAGTCTGTGTTTTTGGAGTGTTTCGTGACGGATTGATAACATTTGATAACCACGGAATCAGATCACTCGGTAACTGTCCGTTCGTAAGTCCCCCTAAGTCACTCGGCACTCCGTTGTCCATTACCCAAGAGATCAGATCGCAATAATCGGCAGTCGTCGCATTCGGGAAAATATTGCCTAATGAGGTGAACACTCCGTTCATGGCATCTTCCAGGTTGCCGTTGACAAGTCCGGAACCTATACCTACCAATGCAGGATAAAGTGAACTGTAATCGCCACCGGCTATATTCTGTATCGTTTTGGCATCAGTTCCCATATTTCCCAGAATATCAGTGATGGAAGTTCCTTGGGTAGGGCGTACGATATTGTCGGCGCTGTAATAGAAACGTCCTTTAATCTTATGTGACGTACCGTTTTCCGGATTCACATAGTTGATGAACGGATCGATATGGAAATTATTCTCTTCACGTCCCATGTTGGTGAAAGGAGACGGTTTGTACACTTCCGTTGGTGAACGCCAGATGAAGAAGTCGCCGTATTGATTGGAAAGGAAATCGACATTGAAACCATAGTTCAACAGTTTCATTCCCATATCGGGCTGATGATAAGTGAGGCTCCCTCCCATACGGAAACGTTTGTTGTATCCCTGTTGGCGGTATCCTTCATCAGTGAAAAGATTGATTCCTCCGCTGACATCGAAATTACCGATACGGCGGGAATGGGAGAGGTCGAATCCTTCGTAAATAGGATTCCGTATACCGCTAAGAAGACTTCCGCGCAGGATCGGTTTAACAGAATATTTATCATCTTTCCAGAAACTCTTGTCGCTCCATTGGTATTCGTCGTTTTCCGCATCACCATATACACCGATATAGGCGCTGAATCGTGTTTTCGGTGTCAGTCCCGGACGTGCGGTACGGATATTGATAATACCATTCAAAGCTGATGAGCCATATAGTACGGAAGATGCTCCTTTAATCACTTCCACCTGTTCTACGTTCTCTAAAGGAACAGTGTTCCAGTTGATTTCTCCTGTTTTCGGATTCAGTGTGCTCATTCCGTCCACAAGAATTTGGCTGCGTGCACCTACTCCGTAAGTCCATCCGCTACCTCCGCGCATAGAAGGTTGTTTGTCTACAATGTCTACACCGGGAAGTGTGCGGAGAGTGGAAGAAATATCCGTGGGTGCCTGACGGGCAATATCTCCGGATTTAACAACGTCCATGGAGACAGTGACATCACTCAACTTCTGTTCAAAGCGTCCGGCACTGACTACGACTTCTTCCAGCAGCTTGGTGCTTTCTTTCATGTAAACGTCTTTGGTGACTACTTCACGCTTGTTGATAACGATGGGCATCAAGACATCATCATAGCCAACATAGCTGAATACAAGGTCAACTCCACCTTCGGGAAGTTTGATTTCATATTCTCCGTTAATGTTAGATACTACTCCCTGATTACCATGAAGTTTGTAGGTGACGGTGGCTCCGACCAATGGCTCATTGGTCTTGGCATCATATATATGTCCTTTCAGGGTTTGGGCAAAGATGCTTCCGAAACCGGTAAGGCATAACAGGATTGTTAGGATATATAATTTCTTCATTGTTTTTTGTTTTATTTATTTGGAACAATTTCCAAACCAAATTCTATTTTTTCAGGTGATAGAAAAGCGTCTGATATACCGTTCAAAAATATAGAGATGATTCCTCCCAGTGATTGCATATCTTCTGGAAGCAGACTGACTATTAGCGGACTAAGATCTGGTAGTAATTTGGCTATGGGAGTAAAACCTTCTTTGTCTAAGTAAATAAAAGTATGTCCATCTTTTGAAATAACTTGCATCGGGATTCCGGTAGTTAACCAATTGAAAATAGCTTTGAAAGAAGTGTCATTGACATTGAGCAGGAATCCAAGTGTTTCATTTTTTAGACTTTGATTGAGCGTGGTTAGCAATTCTTTCACTTTCATAGCATCCATTTGGGATATAGCTTCAATGATAGCATTGGTTATATTGACATCCATATATTGATTGCCGCTGGATATTGAGGCAATAATATTAGCTAAGTTTAATTTTAATATTAACTTACCGTCTTTTTGGAACCAATTAGCAAATCCTTTTGGAGATGGAATATAATTACGGTTAACAATGTTAGGAGTAATCATATCCTGTGTTAATGGATTTTCTAGAAATCCAAAAATGATATCCATGTCTACTCCTGTCAATGGTTCATTTGAATAAGAAGCCGTTACATTCCCGTCCGCTCCTAAAGTAATTTCTTGTAGAACTTGTGGCAAAATATAACTTAATATGTTTTGAATGGCACTACCCCATGTTTGAGTTGTGGCTCCACTTTCTGAAGCTTCTATGTCTGCATAAAAATAGCATGATGCATTTAGTACTTGTCCGTCAACATCTTGCCATGTATATTCTTCTCCCCACATGTCTCCAACTACAATCGTTTTGATGCCATTAATAACTGTGGGTAGTTTATAAGTATTTGCCCATAATTCTGCATTGCCCATTTTGATATTGGATATATTTAATGTTAACTGTCCTTTTATTACGCGTCCTTCGTATCTAAAAGAGCTTAAAGTCTCATTTCCCATACTATTTCCTGAAAAAGAATATCCTTGCCCATCTCCAGAAAGGGGGATAGACATAATTTTTACTTCTTTTTCTCCTGGTAAAATATCATATAAGTTAATAATAGCGGTTTCTCCTGTTACAGTGCTAAAGTCTACTGATTTTCCGATCATTGTTTCACCATTATAGGTAAGAATTAGATTCGGATTGGGGTTTGATAGTTTATTTGAATAATTGGCTGTTACATCTATAGGCTCTGGTCCGTAGTGATCATTATCACAAGAAGTTAAAAATGCAGACGCTACGGCAAGGCAGCTTATTAATAGGATAGATATTTTTTTCATTGTTTTTTTATATTAGATAATTAAAATGAATTATTTCTTAGCTGTGAGGTCAATACCGATTTCCATTTTATCGAAAAGGGCTGCAACTTCAATTAAATTTGTTTCCAGCAAACTACCGATGATGCTGATGAACGGCATGAGAGTTTCTTTGTTGAAATAGATATAAGTATGTTCTTTTGTTGAGTTGATGCCCATTGGTATTCCGTCTTTCATCCATGTGAGCAGAGTTGCAAAAGTATCATCATCCAATTGAAGAATATAGGTGATTATTTCATTGTTTAAAATCATATTGATGGCACTTAACGTTAATTTTAAACGTGCCGGGTCAGATTTTAGAAGTGCTTCACTGATTCCTGCGATAAGCTGATAGTCAATTTGCTTTCCGTTGTTTTGTGCTATGAGAGACACAATGGCAGGGATATTTAGTTGTACGACAAATGCTTTGTTGCCTGTTTGATTCCAGTAGGCCAATCCTTTGGGAGATGACTCATAAGTGCGTTTGTTGATCAGACTTTTGAATTCAGCGTCAGTTTTGCCCGAATTGGCAACTTCCATAATTTCATTCATGTCTACAGGGCTCGTAGTATAGCTGGCAGTGACAATTCCATTTTTCTCAAATGTAATATCCTTCAATACATAAGGAAAAATCACATCTAATATATTAGTTGCCATTTGCTGTATTTGTAAAATCACCGGCTGGAGAGATTCTCCTCCTGCTTTTGTAGTAATATTCACGTAGCTGGCTCCGCTATTACGGATGATACTTTCTCCATCTGTTGTGTGGGAGTATGCAGGAAATGTATATGTGTTTGCAATGGAGTTGGCATAAGCCATTGTTACGTTCAGTGATAGTTGCATGTTTTTCGGAGTTATTATTCCTTCATATTTCACCGTAGCTCCTCCCATTGTGATATTGGTCCCGCTGAAAGTATAATATCCTTTCTTTTCATTCTCATAAAGTTGGATGCGACTGATAGGAGTTTCCTTTTCTCCCGGGATTATATTATTCAGCGTCAGTGTTCCCGTTTCGCTATCTTCTGTCTTGAAGCTGACAGTTTTTCCAATTAATTTCTCTCCGCTGTAGGTTAGGTCTAGCGTATATGGTTTAATATACGAGCCATATTCCTGACTAATTTCTCCTGGCCAAAATAGCTTGTCATTGTAAGTTTCTTCGCATGATGTAAAGAAAAATACTGCGCAAGCGACATAAGATAGTTTTCGTAAGTTTCTCATTTTGCTTTTTGTTTTTATTGCGTATTTAATAAAACTTTGCAAAGTTCGACTAACAATTCTTTATTGTCAAGGTCTGTTTTTTTATTTTAATGTTCTATTTTTAATCGTATGCGGTAAAAGTACCTAAAATGAAAAAATAAATGTGTTCTATTTTTAATATCGATTGTTCTTCTTTTAAGAATGGCTGTAAAAAGAGAATGAAGAGGTCTCTAAAAAAGCAAATGGTTTTCCTCCTATTTTTCACAGGTGAGAAACCGTTCATTTTTTTTCTTCTCTATTTCTGACTCTTGCGGAAAGTTTAGAATGTAATATTCATCTTTACAACTTTCAATAAATACTTCCGTAAAAAAGTGAAGAGGAATCCGCTGGAATATTACAAGAAATAAATCTATGTTTGCTTAAAATAGGGTTATACATAAAAATAGGATGTTTTATACATTTTCTTTGCTTTAATTAGAACCTATATGAGGATAGCAAATAAATAGGAGCTTAAATGTCTTTTTGGATTCTCCCAAAAGACAGTGATTTGATAGTAAATCCTTGCTGTTTGTATTTGTTTGCTACCAGATTCGAAATAAATCAATATTTTTTTTCTGATGTTATAGCTATTTGTTATATTGAAAATTAACGAAGTTAGAAGTGACATAGCTTGGAAACGACTCTTATTTCAATCAACGCCTCCTTCCTCACCGATGAACGGTAGCTTGGTCGGTGAGCAAGGAGGCGTTCCTCACCGACCAAGGATACCTTGCATTTAAAGAACGGACGTTTTCATACAATGAAAAACGGTCTGTTTACCCTTTATTTATGCATAATAAGGGGCGTGATATGCATATTCTTGCACTAGATTATGCATTTTATTTTCTATTTGATTCGATTCATAGCCACTGTTGAATAATAGAATCTTAAGAATAGAACAGAACAGTTTATTGCTGTAATACAGTCGATTCACCGATAAGAATCCCCCGTTCATTGATTTTTTTTCCTTTTTCTGCTTCTCTGTCATACATTTGTTACAGTATTGTAACACTTGCTACTCTAATCCCTTATGAATATGAACGAGGCATGTAATGTAACCACCGCACTTTCCGCTTTCTCCTCCATTTCTTTGGAAGAGATGAGTACCATCCGTTTGATGAACCGTACGGACACGAAGTATATCGTTTCGCTCTCTGCCCTGATGGACGTATTACAACGGGCGAGTAATTGTTATCGTGTGCAAGAGGTGCAGGGGGAGCGAAATATAGCTTATCACACTACCTATCTCGACACTCCCGATTACGCCATGTATCTGGCTCATCAAAACGGAAGAGTGATCCGTGAGAAGATCCGTGTAAGGACATATGTCTCTTCCGGTCTGACTTTTCTGGAAGTGAAGAAAAAGATATTCTCCGGTTTCGATGCTTCTCTGGAAGGTGAATTTCGTACAAGGGACGGATTGCAGACGGTGGAATGCTGGTCGGGTTCGGCAGGTGTTTCCTATAAGATGTTTCGTTGGCTGAAAGCGTCTGCAGGATATTCATTTAAGTTTTAATAGATAAAACAAGAAATTATGAAAAGGATTGTGTTGTTTTGGATACCGCTTTTATTGCTGTTGTTGGTGAACTGTACGACGGAATCATTCGATTTCGGCGATCAGGAAGGAATATTGGTCGGAGGTTCGGGAGGTGGAGGAAGCAGTCAGCCCAACCCGACGATTCCCGAGGGATCGGAAGATTTATTGGGATTTACAATCGCTTTTGATGAAAGTGATAAAACGGCGTATGGAAGCATGTCGGAAACGGTTACTTCCGATGATGATTTTATAGAGAACTCCCAATTCGCCTCTGTGGTGACGATTATCTATAATGGAACGACTGCTGCGGTAAGCAATGGTGTTTCAGGAGTGGAAGTGTCTTCCAATGGGGCGCATGTCGTGGTTAATTCTACAGTCAGCGGAGTAGAATATGTGTTGAGCGGGACTACTACGAATGGCTCGTTCAAGGTATATAGCGAAAAGAAATTCAAATTATCACTGGCAGGGGTGTCTATACTCAATCCGGTAGGTGCTGCCATTAATATCCAGTCTTCCAAACGTGTGTTTGTGGTATGCGCGGATGAAACAACGAATGTGTTGACAGATGGGTCTTCTTATACGGCAACTACTGATGGAGAGGATATGAAAGCCTGTCTGTTCAGTGAGGGGCAACTCATTTTCAGTGGAGGCGGTTCACTCACAGTTACCGGAAATTATAAACATGCCATCACAAGCGATGATTATGTGCGTTTCCGTAGCGGGTGTAATATTACGGTAGCTTCGGCCAAAAAAGACGGAATCCATACTAATGAATCTGTGATTATCGGCGGCGGAATACTGAATATATCTTCTGACGGCGATGCTATTCAGTGTGAAGAGGGAGGAATTACGATGACCGGAGGATTTGCCAAACTCTCTACAACGGACAATAAAGCGCATGGGTTGAAATCTTGTCTGGATGTGGTAATCAGTGGCGGTGCTATTCAGGCACAAGTGGCGGGAGCAGCCTCCAAAGGAATATCCTGTGATGGTAACCTGACCATCTCCGGAGGAAAGCTGACTGCATTCACTTCTCAAACCGCACTTTATGAAGACAATGATTTGAGTTCGTGTGCAGGAATTAAATGTGACGGAAATATCCTGATTACAGGAGGGGAGATCGCCATACAGAGTACAGGTGGAGCCGGTAAAGGTATCAACTGTGACGGTTCGATTACCATCAATGACGGCACGGTGAAAGTGATAACTACCGGTACGCAGTGTGTGTATGGCAAGCTCGACTCGTCGGCAAAAGGAATCAAAGCGAACGGTGCGTTGACAATCAATGGAGGAACGGTGCTTGTGAAGGCTACCGGTGGGGAAGGTAGTGAGGGTATCGAGAGTAAAAGTGTGTTGACTGTCAATGAGGGTACAGTTGCCGCGCTTTGTTACGATGACTGTATGAATGCAAGTAACAGCATTGTTCTTAATGGTGGCAATATTTATTGTTATAGTTCCGGAAATGACGGCATTGACTCTAATGGTACGTTGACCATTACGGGGGGAGTGATCGTATCGTCGGGTACTACTTCTCCCGAAGACGGATTCGATTGCGATCAGAATACCTTTAAGATTACCGGGGGGATTGTTCTGGGTATTGGAGGAGGAACAAGTACACCTACATCAAGTGTATGTACGCAACGCACTGTGATCTATGGCGGTTCGGGAAGTAACGGAGAAATACTGAATATCCAGTCGGCCGACGGAACCAGCGTACTGACCTATCAGATTCCCCGTGCTTATTCTCAAATGACGGTATTATTCAGTAGTCCGAATCTGACCTCGGGCGGTAGTTATACTATCTCAAAAGGAGGAACGGTTTCCGGTGGTTCCGAGTTCTTCGGGTTATATTCGGGAGCCACTTATTCCGGTGGCACACAGACGGCAACATTTACTGCCAGTTCGATGGTGACACAAGTCGGCAGCACTTCCGGCGGTGGCCAGCCCGGTGGTGGAGGCGGTGGACATGGACCTGGTGGATGGGGATGGTAAACAGCAGTTTACCGTCGAAATCCGTTCTTTGGTCGATTCTATTTGTGATAAAACAGGTTCGGTTTTATCTTTGTTTCGATAATCAGAAGCAATGAGGCATGAAAAGACTGCGTAAACAACACGTGCTGGAGCAGAGTATTTACGGAGCTATCTGGATCGTAATATTTCTTCTTCCGCTGATAGGCGGATACTTTGCCATGAGTGGAGGACTTGAACGGGAGGAAACCCGTATGGTGATCCGCGAATCATGGTTGAGTATCCTTCCTTTTTTCGTGCTTTTCCTGTTGAATAATTATGGGCTGGTTCCCTATTTTCTTTTTAAGAAAAGGTACTGGCAATATACTGTTTCGTTGATTTTTGTAATAGGAATGATTTGTTGGCTTTCTCCGTTTCCTTCTGCCAATCATTTCCCCAAAGATTTCAAGCGAGGAGAGTTGCCTCACCGTATGAAGGAGAACCGGAGGGACCAGATTATTAAGACGAGAGAAAAGGCGAGGGAGGAAGGGGATGTGCATTGGCATGAATCCAATCCCGAACAACGTCCTAGGGGAATGGGAGATCCAAATGGTCCCGGAAGATTTCCAAAACCGACTCCTTTTCCTTATCCTCCTTTTGTGCTCCGCTATCTTATTCATTTCATCATTGCCTTTTTGATGGTAGGGTTCAATATCGCCATCAAACTTTTCTTTAAATCTTTCCGTGATGAAGAAATGCTGAAGGAACTGGAACATCAACGTTTGCAGTCGGAACTGCAGTATTTGAAATATCAGATTAATCCTCATTTCTTCATGAATACGCTCAATAATATTCATGCGTTGGTGGATATTGATACGGGGAAAGCGAAAAGTACGATTGTGGAACTCTCTAAACTGATGCGTTATGTGCTTTATGAAGCGAGTAATAAAACGATTTTGCTTTCACGTGAGGTTCAGTTTCTTAAAAATTACATTGCCCTGATGAGTTTGCGCTATACCAACAAAGTATCTATTCAGATGGATTTTCCGGCCGAAGTGCCCGAAGTGCAGATTCCTCCTTTGCTTTTTGTCTCTTTTGTGGAAAATGCTTTTAAGCATGGAGTCAGTTATCGGAGCGAGTCTTTTATTCATGTCTTGATACAGTTGGATGAGGGCAACCGGCTTTCATTCCGTTGTTCCAACAGCAATAATGGTTCGGCTGACGAACAGCATCATGGCATCGGACTCGAGAATATCCGTAAGCGGTTGAGGCTTTTATTTGGCAATGATTATACGCTTTCCATTACCGAAGAGGAACATAAATTTGATGTCTTACTTATTATACCTTTATTAGAATGAAATGTATAGCAATAGATGATGAGCCGTTAGCATTGACGCAGTTGTCGGATTATATATCCCAGATACCTTTTTTGTCTTTGGTAAAGTCATGCCAGGATGCGTTCGAGGCAATGAAGATATTGTCCGAAGAGGAGGTTGATTTGATCTTTGTGGATATTAATATGCCCGATTTGAACGGATTGGATTTCATACGTTCTTTGGTGAACCGTCCGTTGGTGATTTTCACTACTGCTTATTCTGAATATGCGGTAGAGGGTTTCAAACTGGATGCCGTAGATTATCTGCTGAAACCGTTTGAGTTCCAGGATTTATTGAAAGCGGCGGATAAAGCCCGCAGGCAATTTGAATATCGTTTGTTGGAACAACAGGGTGAAATAGGAAATGCTTCGCAGATAAAAGGAGATTCATTATTCGTGAAGAGCGATTACAGAGTGGTTCGCATCGATGTGAAGAATATCCGCTATATTGAGGGGATGAGTGAGTATGTGCGTATCTTTGTGGAAGGAGAGGACAAGCCTGTAATAACGCTTGCCAGCCTCCAGAAAATGGAAGAACGGCTTCCCACGCATTTCATGCGGGTCCACCGTTCTTATATTGTCAATCTTCGCAAGATTACCGAAGTTTCCCGTCTTCGCATTATCTTTGATAAGAATACTTATATTCCTGTCGGTGATAATTATAAGGAGAAATTTACGGAATACATTGGGAAATTAAGCCTTTCTTAAATAATTATTTAATTCCCAGTTTTTTGGCAATTTCTTTAGGAAGTGCATCTTTATACACCAGGATATTCATTGTCTTGTAGGCAACGAATGCTTTGGAAGCATACCAGATACCATCATATTTGCCTGATTTACCCCAAGAGTTTTTCACCATGAAGTATTCTTTTCCGTTCTGGTCTTTAGCGATGCCGTAGATTACCATTCCGTGGTCGTCTGTTGTTTCCCAGTTGTCAAAAGCAACTTGACGCATTTCCTGGGTAATATCCTTTTCAGGGAAAGGTTTGGTGAATAGTTCTCTGCGTTTGTCGGCGGCAGTCAATCCTGTCCAACGGGCCATGTCTGAACCGGACAGTTCAGATTCTTTGGCTGCATCTGGCATTACGGCGATACCGTCACGTGAGAATCCTTGTTCGCTGACATCGCTACCCCATGCAAAGGTATAGCCTTTCTTTACAGCATTGTCCATAACAGCCATCAGTTCTTCGATAGGCAGGTTGTAAGACAGACCATTACGCCAGTTATCCTGAATTTCGATGGCGAATTGAGAATAGAACGGATGGTGTGTATAAGAAGTCAGTGATACATAGTCGTTATAGTTCAATCCCAGTGATTCGGCAAAAGTCTTCGGAGTATATTCTTTGCCTTTGTAGGTGAACTTCTCCGGACATGCTCCTAGGTAAGTGTCATAAATGGCACTTAGTCCGTTTTTCCATACCGGAGTCAGTTTGCTTAATTTACCTTTTGCAATCGCATTGATATAACCGGAAGCAACAGCATCCAGCTCATTATGTACCGGCAGCGTATCACCATACATAATACCCGGCATCACTTCTTGCGGAACGATACCATAATTCTTGATGCAATACATTACATCATAAAAACTTCCACCCGGAGAGAAAGAACTGTCACCGTGATAACGTACATAGTTTACTCCGCGATCCTGCATCGTTTTGTGTACAACAAACATTTCAGACAGGTCGTATTCACCTTTACCTAAACGAAGTAGTTCTGATTCAACAAATCCGAGAGTTGAGAAACTCCAGCAAGTACTCGAACGATTTTGGTTCTTGATAGAAGTTATCGGATTTTCTTTCACTGTCGTGAAAACAAAACCTTCTTCAGGTTTTGCATCTTGTGCCATAACACTTAGGCTGAACAGGCCTAAAGCAGCAATAAGGATTGTCTTTTTCATTCCTATGAAATTAATATTAAATTGTTTTGGCTACAAATATAGGAAAGTTTCACCACAGAGTAACACAGAGTTTCACAAAGTTTTCTCTTTTTTCAAATGGACAGCTATCTTAATGACTTCCGTTTAATGACATTTTATTGTATCTTGGCGCGGTAAGTTCGCTCGGAGAAAGTAATATTCAGGAACAGGGAAAGGCTGTTTTCTTTTTGCATGCCGTTAGGAATTTTCATCTGGCCTTTATATTTCAATCCGATAGAAAGGACGTTGTTATTGCGCAATCCGAAGTTAAGTCCGGTACTGACGTAATATTCGGTTGCCTTTTTCTTTTGAATGACGATATAGGAATTATTAATACCTGTTCCCAATAGGATGCTGACCGGATTACGATAGACATTGCCCAATGTATATCTTCCACCGACTGATAACCGGTGTTGATTCTCAAAACTGACATTGGATTGGGAAGATTGCATCCGGCTCCAGTCCACATATTTGTAGTCGATGGTTGCCATCCAACGTAGAGTGTTGTAGGAAGCTCCGAGCCCAAAGAATTGAGGAAGACATTGGCGATAGCGTTTCAGGCTTTTTTCAATATCATCTCCTCCCGAACTGCTACTAACGTATAAGTTATTATCCTGCTTAAAATCCTGCGAGTAACCATATACGGCACCGGCAACGAAAGAACGTTCGCGGTCTATAGCCCATTTATACTGTACACCGAAATCCGCATAAAAAGTATGTTTGTAGGAGCTGGTTTCTTCTGTGGCAGTACCTTGCGTCTCCGTTTGTGTGATGGTCCCCGTCACATAAGAAAGATTGGTGCCGACAGAAAATCTTTTTCCGAAAAGGTAAGCCGTGCTGATACCCATCTTGGAAAGTCCTCCTTCACCCTGAAAGAGAGAAGAGATAGTACCTCCATTGGTGCCTGCCACTTCTTCATCCAGCGTGATGGCATATCCCACACTGCTGACGGGAGCCATGAAAATTGCTCCATACCAGCGTGGCATAATCCGGCAGCCGATACTTAGGTTATTCAGATTTCCGGTGACGGAACGGTTACTTGCTCCTCGTTGTGAATAAATCTGGTATGCTCCCATGATACCGGCATCGATCTGGAAGCGTTGTTCGGTCAACTCTGTGAGTGAAGCCGGATTGGCATTGTTAAGGAAATTATTTCCTCGCAATGCAATGCCTGTGCCGCCCAGTCCGGCATATTGCCCGCCTTCCCCGGTAGAAAGTTCTCCCAGTCCGAACATGGAAGTAGGGGAGTTCGTTGTATTTTGTGCAATAACTATAGAGACAGGAGTATAGAATGCCAGAAGGCAAAACAAAATCTTTTTCATTGTTGATAAGTTTTGTAAAGTATGATAAGTTTGGTATTCTTTTTATTGGCGGTATGTTCTCCGTCGCCGAAAATAACGCCTTGAAGTGTGGTATAGAACAAGTTGTCCGGAAGAAATAATTGTAGTTTCTGACGATCATATCCGGTAGTTCCCAGGTTTGTTTGCAGGAAAGAGGTGATGTCAAAAGAGTAATAAGTCTCCTCATAAGACATCTCGTCGACTACTAGATTTCCGCTTTGTACGGAACTCCCGGTGAGGTCGGTGATTACACTTTGCGTCACATTTTCATTGTTGGCGGTGTAGAGAGCCAGGCTTTTGGGCAACGGGTACATGCCGTCATAAGTTCCTTTTACCGGATATAACTGTAACGTTGCGCTCTCGATAGTCACAAGCTCTCCTTTTTCGCAGAGATTATTTAAATGTGGGAAGTCGATGGTGACATACATACCTGTCATTCCCTGCAGGTAGACCTGATGCTCGCTTTTTCCGGAAGAGTATTCATTGCCGTCCCCACTTTGCAGGTTGGCTATCGGGATGTTTGAGCGGTCTTGTTCTATTTTGTTGTAAGTCAGTGTGCTGCTTGTATTGAAAACCAGTGTTTTTTCGTTCAGTGTTTCCGTAATCTGGTGATAGTAGACCGTGATGCACATACTGGAGTCGTTGACTTGAAATCCGCTGATACAAGCGTCATTTGCATCGGGTATAAAAGCAATTCCCTTGAAATAATCATGGAAGAAATCCTGAGATTGTACCCATCGGCCATCATTCAGCATCAAGTTGAACCATTCTTCTCCCCATGCATCCGGCAATCGTATTTCCAGTTCTTCGCTCGGTGAGCCCGGAGTAGGACGAAAGTCGAAAGATGCCAGTGGAGTTTCGTTGTAATAGGCAGTAGTAGTGTTGTATAGGTACCCTCTATCGTCCAGTTCTATATTCTTTGTCAGTTCATGCAGATGAATGCGTTGGGTTTTTAGTGTATCTCCCAGGTAATTGCCCGAAGAATACAGGCGTATGGTGATCGAGTCGAACTCATATTGGATGTTTTCATCAAAAGAATAGGAAGGTACTTCATACTCTGCGTAAAAAGAGGCGGTAATTTTCCCCCATAAGTTGTCGTCACGGTATCCTATCTGGCAAACCGTATCTCCCGAAGTGGCTATGGAGTCGCTTAATACTGTACTAAGTAATACCGTACAAGTGTCCATCTGTTCGTTGAGAAATGAACTTTGTACCCATTTCGCTCCTATGGACGATGAATCGTCTACACAAGCGAAAAAAGAAAGAGATATAAAGAATGAAAAAAGTAGTATGATTGACTTCATGTAGTAAAAATGAAATTGGTTTTGTAGCGGCAAAAGAAGAGGTTTTAAATAGTCCTCCAAAAAACTATCGACTAAATCTCTGTATTTGTCGACCTGAATTTTGTTGGTAGATAGAATGTCTGTATTTGTCGATAGTTTTTTTATGCGTGCCCGTTGCCGCCTACATTTGCGGTTGTAATCAACGACATATTTATGAATACGAAAATGAATAAATTACTTTGCATGATGGTGGTGCTGCTTTCATTGGCGGCATGTACGGATGATACTGAATATACGGCAGGTGTGTGGTATCGCCGTTCTGATTTTGATGGTGTGGCGCGTACGGACGCAGCTGGTTTTACGATTGGTAACGTAGGGTACCTCTGCACCGGATACCGGGGGAGTACCAAAGACCGTTTGAAAGATTGTTGGGCGTATGACATTGAGGCTAATTCGTGGACACAGTGTACATCAATGCCCGATGCAGCTCCAGCCCGGAATGCAGCTACAGGTTTTGCAGTAGGTACCAAAGGATATATTGCTACTGGTTACGATGCGACAAAAAAGGATTATCTGAATGATTGCTGGCAGTATGATCCTGCCACGAATTCCTGGAAGGAGATGGCTTCTATTCCGGATGGAACTGATGGGACTAATATCTATGGTAAACGGTATTATGCGCTTTCTTTCGGCATTGGTCAGTATGGGTATCTGGGTACAGGTTACAACGATAATTATCAAAAGGATTTCTGGAAGTTCGACCCGTCGGTGGGAGATAAAGGAGAATGGACAGCCATGAGTGGATTTGGCGGACAGAAGAGAATGGGCGGTATGGCCTTCGTCATAGATGATATAGCTTATATCTGCGGCGGTGAAAATAACGGTTCGGATGTGACGGATTTCTGGTGTTTTAATCCGGCAACGGGTACTTGGAAAGAATTGCGTGAACTTTACGATAAGAGTGATGATGATTATGACGACGATTACACTTCTATCGTCCGTTCTTATGCTTGTGCTTTCGTGATCGACGGTAAAGGATACATTGCTGCGGGGCAGACTGCTGGTGGTAGTTATCGTTCCAATTATTGGATTTACGACCCTCTGACAGACCTCTGGGATGGGGAAGATTTGACAGATTTCGAAGGAAGTACACGCTCGAAAGCCGTATGCTTTTCTACTGGAAAACGGGGAATTATAGCTACGGGAGGAGCTTCTACTTATTATTACGATGATACTTGGGAGTTGAAGCCTTATGAATATGAAGAGAAATAAAAAAATAATAGGTATTAGTTGCTTTGTCTTGCTGCTTTTAGTGGGAATCATATATGGGTATATGCATTCGATAAACATATATCGGCTGGAAGTAACCCAGATTGAAGGTAGTGGATACGGTTATAAGATTTATGAGAGAGAGCGTTTGATAATCGTTCAGCCTTTTATCCCGGTTGTATCCGGGAAAAGGCCTTTTCAATCGGTGCAAGATGCCCAATGTATCGGAAATTTAGTGCTGGAACGAATTAAAGCCGGAAATGAATTTGCCATATCAAAGGCTGACCTGGATAACTTGGGAGTAGTGTATTAATGCCACCATGTTGGCACAGTCATGCCACCTCATTGGCACGATAGTGTCAACATGGTGGCACTGTTGTGCCAATACGATGGCACAAACTAAAGCATTAAGTACAGATTATTTCTTCTCTTCTTCTTTGGGTGCAACTACATAATCTTCTTTGATAAACTCATCATACACCCGCTTGGGATGATCGAATGGTGCGGTTCCATTCTTCTGCTCATTGAAGTTTTCCCGGCGGAATTGTTTCAGTTTCAAATTATCTTCTGCATACTCCCTCAATTTCTTATGCTCATTTCCATAAAGCGAACTTTCAGTTACGTCAGAATTGAGCAGGTTTTCTTTAGGAGTGATAGTAGGTAGGAGCACTTGTTCCAACAGACCACGATAGGCACCGTTATATTCGCACCATACGATATCGTTGGCTACAAATATACGATAGGAGTACTTAGACCAGGCAGTTTTGATTTCAATAGATGTAGCATAAATTTCAATGGTAGCTTCTGAACCATACGCTTGGTCACGGATCACAACGGTCGTCCGACCGCTAAGTTCTTCCTTCACGGAAGTTTGCCACTTATCAGAGTGTAAGATCTCTTCGATAATTTCCGGCAAATTTTCTTTAATCTCAAACTGTATTCTCATGGTGCTTGCCTGCGGGCAGGACTTTTTAATTTTTTTCCTCCTTAAACAATTAAGTTAGCCTAAAGTTACATAGATTAAAGCAAAAAAACAAGATTTTGTTTGAGAATTTATTCTTTTTGCCAAACTATCTGCCTTTTTCGTTTGTTTTTATAATAAATATGCACAAATCGTAAAAATAGAGTTTATGCGGAATAGGGCCCGGAAGAATTATGTCATTTATGTATTGATGTTGCTCCTGTTTGGAGGGTTGATTTATGTCGCTATTGAAGAGGGTGACCGGTTTTCGCACTATGCGATAAATGCGCATAACGTGGCACAGGGAGACCCTTTCAGCCTATTTCTTCAGTTTATACAGGACAATATTCATCATCCGCTCTCTACCTTATTGATTCAGATTATAGCTGTATTGGTGATGGTGCGTCTTTTTGGCTATTTATTTAGCCTGATCGGGCAACCGGGAGTGATTGGTGAGATTGTTGCCGGTATCGTGTTGGGACCTTCCGTGCTCGGCTTTTTCTTTCCGGATGCTTTTCATTTTCTTTTTCCGGCTCACTCGCTTACCAATCTTGAATTATTGAGTCAGGTGGGACTGATACTTTTCATGTTTGTCATCGGTATGGAGCTGGATTTCAGTGTGCTGAAAAATAAGATCAATGAAACGCTGGTGATTAGTCATGCCGGAATTTTGGTTCCTTTCTTTCTGGGTATTTTGTCTTCTTACTGGGTGTATGAAGAATATGCCGCCGACCAGACTCCATTCCTTCCATTTGCTCTGTTTATAGGTATTTCTATGAGTATCACCGCCTTTCCGGTATTGGCGCGTATCATTCAGGAACGGAATATGACTAAGACTCCTTTAGGCACGCTGACTATTGCTTCCGCGGCCAATGACGATGTGACGGCCTGGTGTCTGTTGGCAGTAGTTATCGCTATCTCCAAAGCGGGAAGTTTTGCCAGTGCACTATATTCAGTTGGACTGGCAGTTGTGTATATTGCAGTCATGTTTTTGGTCGTTCGTCCGTTTTTGAAGAAGGTAGGAGAGGTATATGCCAATCGGGAAGTTATTAATAAAACATTTGTAGCATTTATTCTGCTCATTCTTATTATTTCCTCCTGTCTGACGGAGATTATCGGTATTCATGCCCTGTTCGGAGCTTTTATGGCAGGGGTGGTGATGCCGTCCAATTTGGGTTTCCGGAAGGTGATGATGGAAAAAGTGGAAGATATATCTTTAGTCTTCTTTTTACCTTTATTCTTTGCTTTCACCGGGTTACGTACGGAAATCGGTTTGATAAACAGTCCGGAGTTGTGGATGGTATGTCTGCTGTTGGTGACGGTTGCTGTTGCCGGCAAACTGGGTGGGTGTGCCATCGCTGCCCGTCTGGTGGGTGAATCGTGGAAGGATAGTTTGACGATAGGGACATTGATGAATACACGGGGATTGATGGAGCTTGTCGCTTTGAATATCGGTTATGAAATGGGAGTTCTTCCCCCGTCTATATTCGTAATTTTGGTCATTATGGCGTTAGTTACGACCTTTATGACTACTCCTTTGCTTCATTTGGTGGAACATATTTTCGTACGTCGCGAAGAAAAGTTATCTTTGAAGCATAAATTGATATTTTGTTTCGGACGTCCGGAATCCGGGCGTGTATTGCTTTCCATTTATAGTTTGTTATTTGGGAAGCAGTTGAGGAAAAATCATTTGATTGCGGCACACTATACGGTAGGCACGGATTTGAATCCGTTGAATGCCGAGCATTATGCCAGCGAGAGTTTTGCTTTGCTCAATCAACAGGCAGTGAAATTGAATATTCAGGTGGATAACCATTATCGGGTGACGGACAAACTTGTACAGGAAATCATTCATTTTGTCCGTAAAGAACATCCTGATATGCTGCTTTTGGGAGCCGGGAGCCATTACCGTACGGATATGCCGGGGACTCCGGGGGCTATTTTGTGGTTAACGCTTTTCCGGGATAAGATTGATGATATTATGGAGCAGGTGAAGTGTCCGGTAGCTGTATTTGTCAATCGTCAGTATCGGGAAGGCGCAATGGTTAGTTTCGTACTTGGTGGAATGATTGATGCATTTCTTTTTTCGTATCTGGAGAAGATGTTGCAGAACGGGCATTCGATACGTCTTTTCCTCTTTGATACGGACGATGAGGAGTTTCGCGGATGTATTGATGATTTGCAGGCACGTTATCCGGGACAAATGATTATAGTATGGTTTGAAGGAGTTGAAGATTTAGTGACTAAAGAGAAAGACGGACTATTGATAATGAGTCATCTTTCTTATACGAAATTATCCGAGGATGAGGCTGTGATACGAGAATTGTCATCTCTGCTGGTGATCCGCCGGAATAAGAATGCGGGAGATAAAAATGAAGGACTTGAAAATTGACGAATCTACGGGATTAGTGTTGGAAGGCGGGGGAATGCGTGGAGTATTTACCTGCGGTGTACTTGATTACTTTATGGATCATGATATCCGGTTTCCCTATACGATAGGAGTGTCTGCCGGTGCGTGCAACGGATTGTCGTATGCATCGCGGCAACGGGGACGTGCCAAATACAGCAATATTGACCTGTTGGAGAAGTACAACTATATCGGTCTGAAACATTTGCTCAAAAAGCGTAATATTTTGGATTTCGATCTATTGTTCAAAGAATTTCCCGAACACATTCTTCCTTATGATTATGAAACATATTTTGCTTCACCGGAACGTTTCGTGATGGTGACTACTAATTGCATTACGGGAGAAGCCAATTATTTCGAAGAGAAAAAAGACAGTAGCAGGGTGATCGATATTGTTCGTGCATCCAGCAGTCTCCCTTTTGTGTGTCCTATCACTTATGTAGACGAGGTTCCTATGCTCGATGGAGGAATTGTAGATTCCATCCCTCTGCAAAGAGCTATTGCGGATGGCTGTAAGAGAAATGTCGTGGTACTTACCCGTAACCGGGGATATCGGAAAGATTCGAAAGACATTCGTATCCCTTCGTTTGTATACCGGAAATATCCGAAGTTGCGTGAAGCGTTAAGTTGCCGGTGCGCTGTTTATAATGAACAGCTGGAAATGGTGGAACGTATGGAAGATGAAGGGAAGATTGTCGTTATCCGTCCTTTGAAACCTGTAGCTGTAGACCGTATAGAAAAAGATGTGCAAAAGCTGACAGAGTTTTATCAGGAAGGGTACGAATGTGCGAAAGCTTTATTTTCACTTTGACTTAGTATATTGCTTGGCAGCCTTTTCCAATTTCCGACTCATTAATTCTACCAATGTTTTAGGATAAAGAATTTCTATTCCGTCGACATATCCGAAGAATACCCGTTCTAACTCGTGGTTGATTACGACTTCAATTTCCAGTATGACGCTTCCGTCAGGTAGCCTTTCCACCAGTTGTTGACTGCGATGTATAGGCTTGGTTATGATGTAAGGTGCTTCGGCTGCCGCTACTTTGAAGCCAACTTTCTCCGCTACGCTTCCGGAGTTTTTGGTGACACCTACCAGGTCGTCGAAGAACGTATTCGGATCGAAGAATGTATTTTTGATATAGTGTTCTTGTGGCAGAACTTCCAATGATTGTATTCTGTCCAAAGCTAAATTCTGCAATATTCGTCCGTTTCCTCTGACCCCATAAACGAACCATCGGTTGCGATATTCTTTTAATAGATAAGGATAGAAAATAAAGCTGTTTGCCGAACGTGCTTTGAACGAACGATATTTGAGTTGTATCGGGTGCTCGTTGACAATCGCATGATAGATGGTGTCCAGATAATCCAGTCCTTTCAACGATTCATTCTTTTCAAAGTCAATGACAGGAGTGGTTTTCATCCGGGCAGAAGCAACATGGTCTTCCAGGCGATTGATAATCTCGCTCATTTCCGTGAAATAGGAGAAACCTTTAAATTGTCGCAGCACTTCCACTGCTTCCGACATCATTTTCAGGTCTTGTTCGTTCAGTGGGGTTTGTGTGATACTGTATTCCGGATCTTCATATTTATAGTATTTATTCTCGTACACCACAATCGGAGCATTATAGCCTAACTTCTCGCTACGCATCATCTGTATGTCCATTTGTGCCGTCCGTTTGCTTATCCCTTTATCAATGCCTTCATATTCATAAAGAGCATCTGAACAGGCGTCTACCAAGTCTTCCAATGTCCAGCGTCGATACGGATTACGCAGACAGTTGTCAATCGTTTTATAACGGATTAGAGCATTTCTATTTGCTGGCATAAGTAGAAGAATAAAGATTTGCTTCAAAAGTAGAAAAATAAATTCAGGAAAACAAAAAGGCAATCCGTCTTTATTCATGCAATGAACGAAAGAATATGAAGTGATGTATCAAAATTGATACCCTTTGAAACAAAGTTTATAGACGAAGGTGAATATACCCCCTATCTTTGCCTTCATCTATTTTGATTAAAAGCTTGTGTAAATCAGGAATACTTTGTTGCCATGAAAACAACCCCTTGGATAAAACTATGTAAAGGTGCGGCACTTGCATTAGCAGTTTCTTACGGACTGACTTATTGCCATACAACTAAAAGCAAGTTGACTTTGGAACAGAAAGGTGATAGCCTGGCTGTCATTCACATCACCTATCCGGCTAATTATATATTGCTTCCTATAGAAGAGGAAGCAATGGAAAGTCAGGTTCTTCTGGATACAGGAGAGGCTACAGATACCGATATGGATATTCGTCTGGCACAGACAAAAGTGGACTATTTTGTTCCGCTTGCCTTACCTGCCGGAGCAAAGACTGCTACCGTACGTGTGCGTAATAAATCAAAGGATGCACTTTGCTGGAAAGAAATCAAACTATCTGATACATTTGATACAGCCAATACAGATAAGTTTCGTCCAGTTTATCACCATACTCCTCTGTATGGTTGGATGAATGATGCCAACGGGTTGGTCTATAAAGATGGAGAATATCATTTGTACTTTCAATACAACCCTTACGGTTCCAAATGGGGAAATATGCATTGGGGACATTCCGTCAGCAGAGATCTTGTGCATTGGGAACACTTGCCTCCGGCTATTGCCCGTGATACATTGGGACATATCTTTTCCGGCAGTTCTGTTGTTGATAAGGAGAATGTGGCTGGCTATGGAGCGGGGAGTATTCTGGCTTTTTATACTTCTGCTAGTGACAAAAACGGGCAGATCCAATGTCTTGCTTTTAGCAAAGATAACGGACGGACATTTACTAAATACGAGAAGAATCCCATCCTTTGTCCTTCTGACGGTTTGAAAGATTTCCGCGATCCGAAAGTTTTCCGGTATGAACCGGAAGATAAGTGGGTTATGATTGTTTCTGCCGATAAGGAAATGCGTTTTTATGACTCTAAGAATCTGAAAGACTGGAATTATATGAGCAGTTTCGGAGAAGGGTACGGAGTGCAACCTTGTCAGTTTGAATGTCCGGATATGGTGGAACTTCCGATAGATGGAGACATAAATCGTAAGAAATGGGCGTTGATAGTAAACGTGAATCCGGGATGCTATTTCGGAGGGAGTGCAACCCAGTACTTTACAGGAAACTTTGACGGAACGAAATTTATTTGTGACAATCAGCCAAATGTCACGAAATGGCTGGATTGGGGAAAGGATCATTATGCTACGGTCTGTTTTTCGAACACAAGTGATCGGACGGTTGCCATACCTTGGATGAGTAACTGGCAATATTGCAATATTGTTCCGACAAAGCAATTCCGTAGTGCCAATGCTTTACCGCGTGAGTTGGGACTTTATACACAAGACGGTGAGCTTTATCTTTCGGCGGCTCCGGTGGCAGAGACGAAAACTTTGCGGAAAGAAAACAAGGAGATTCCTTCTTTCACCGTATCCAATGATTATCATATTGATTCTTTACTGACTGATAATAACGGAGCTTATGAATTAGCATTGGAGATTACTACCGGCAAAGCGGAGATTATGGGCTTCAGTCTTTTTAATGATAAAGGTGAAAAGGTAGATATCTATTTCAATCTTCCTGAAAAAAGACTGGTAATGGACCGGACGAAAAGTGGTATCGTAGATTTCGGAAAGAATAGCGTCCCTCATGAAATAGAAGCTCATGACCGTAGAAAGACGACTTCGATCAATTATATCGATGATTTCGCATTAGCTACCTGGGCGCCGATAAAAAAAGAAAATAAATACGCTTTGGATATCTTTATTGATAAGTGTTCTGTAGAAATATTCCTGAATGGAGGAAAAATAGCAATGACGAATCTGGTTTTTCCATCGGAACCATACAACCGTATGTGTTTTTATAGTAAAGGAGGAACGTTCAATGTTGATTCATTCAATGCGTATCGATTAGGTTTATAATATAAGGTAGAGGTTTACACAATAGATATTTTCATAGATTCAGTAAGAGCAATGGGTATTAGTTGCTTAAAGGTTCATAGGTTAGATTTATAAGTTAGGTTTTGTAGATTAGAATTAGGTGTTGGTAGCTGTCAGATGTGAAATCCGGCAGCTACTTTTTATTTGCCGGGTCTTGTTGGCTATTGTCGATTATTCTTCGATTTCAATTGTATATCCCCCTTGGAATATCTCATCCGGTTGCAGGTGCTGTATCCAGTCTTTATCTTTATATTCCCCTGTATAATGTGCGCGGTCGCAACGTCCATACCAAGGCTCGATGCAAACAAAAGGAGCATTCTTTGCAGGTGGCGACCAAAGGCCGACTACCGGAGCATTGAAGTGTAAACTTAAATAAGCCCGTTTCTCCTTATTAAATAAGGTGACTTTGCGAACCTGGCCGTTTTCCAAGATCAAAGCATCTTTATCAAAAGTATGAGTATCCAATGGTAACAATCCGTCTGCCAACTCTAAGGAATACTCAACAGAAGGATCAGCGCATCCCTTTTCAGAAATAAGAATATACTTCAAGCCATCTTTCCTGTCGAATCCGAAGAACCCTCTTTCTAAACTGTTCTCATCAAACTCCGGCCAGTAGAAAGCAGGATGTGCCCCAATCTGAAAATACATTTCTTTGTCGCCGGTATTCTTTACTTTCCATATCACCTCAATTTGCTTTCCTTGAATGCGATAACCTATTTCCAGACAGAATGGAAACGGATATTTTTGCAAAGTCTCTTCATTGCTGATAAGGCGGTAATGTACTTCATTTTCTTTTTCGGAAACAAGCGTAAATTCCATGTCGCGTGCAAATCCATGTTGGGTAAGTGTATAAGGAATCCCTTCATTGCGATATTCATTTTCCCATATGCTTCCGACAATAGGGAATAGGACAGGAGAGTGACGTTTCCAAAAAGCAGGATCCGCTTGCCACAGATATTCTTTTCCATTGGCGAAGATGCTGCAAAGTTCCGCTCCATGCGGAGATACTTGAATGGTAAGTTGTTCGTTGGAGATTGTTTTCATATCGTTCAATTTTCAGTTGGTTACAATCGGTAACTGACTTTTTTTATTAATCGTTTTAATTATAACTACTTTTTAAAAGCTTATATCACTACGCAAAGGTAATATTTTCCCACTGACAAGAGAATATCTTCTCCATAATTCTTGTGATGAGAAAAATAATGTATAAAACCCTATAAAATAGCGTTCTATGCAACAAATGTTACAGCCTTTGAAACATTTTTTTCAGTCGATTGACGTAAATCAACCGTAATTTGCATTATCGATAAAGATAAAATTCGTACTTTTAATTTAATAACATCAAACTAATGCTTAGTATTATGAAGAACAAAAAACTTCTTTGCAGCGTTTGTTTCCTGTTTACTTTCATGTCAGTCCTTTGGGGACAAAACATAACGGTGAAGGGAAACGTTACTTCAAAGACTGATGGGCAACCGATTATTGGTGCTTCCGTAGTGCAAAATGATTCTAAATCAACTGGAACTATTACCGATTTAGACGGAAACTTTACTCTTAGTGTACCGGCAAATGCATCATTGGCTATTTCTTATATAGGATATAAGGAAGTGATTATTGCCGCTAAACCTTCCTTGAAGATAGTGATGGAAGAAGATGCTAAGATGATTGATGAGGTGGTTGTGACAGGTTATATGGCTGAAAAGAAAGCCAGTCTGACAGGTTCGGTAGCCGTAGTGAAGATGAAAGAGGTAGCGGATATACCTACCGGTAATGTGATGTCAGGTTTGCAGGGGCGTGTAGCCGGTATGAACGTGACAACTGATGGTAAACCCGGCGGTGGAAACACGGATACTAAATTACGTGGTATTACTACCATTAACAATTCTTCCCCTCTTTATGTGATAGATGGTGTTCAGACACATGACAATGTAGCTTCTATCATCTCTTCCAATGATGTCGAATCCATTCAGGTGTTGAAAGATGCAGCATCTGCTGCGATTTATGGTGCTCAGGCTGCCAACGGGGTCATTATCATTACCACAAAACGTGCTAAGGAAGGTGATGTAAAGGTAAGTTTTGATATGTCGCTCACTGCCCAGACTTTTGCCGGTGGTATTGATATGCTTGACGCTTACCAATGGGGTGATGTTTATTGGCAAGCCTATAAAAATACTTTTGGAACCTATCCAAACAGTGTTGTCTATGGAAATGGAGAGAAAGCCCAACTGCAAGAATATTATTTCGACCAGAATGGAGTGAAGATAAAGTCGGGCAATACTGATTGGGCAAAGGAGATATTTGGTACAGCTTTGATGCAGAATTATAATCTTTCCCTCTCTAAAGGATTTAAGGATGGTAATGTGGCTCTTACCTTAAACTATATGAATCAAGATGGCCTTTGCCGTAATACAGACTACGAACGCTTTAATTCGCGTTTAGCTTCTAATTTCCGCTTTGTGGATGGTAAAGTACGTGTGGGAGAAAGCATCTCGGTGAACCATTGGTTGGAACATCTTAATCCTGCCGGTATAGAAGAATTGGTTATTGCGCAGCATCCGGCCATTCCTGTGTACGATGAAAACGGAGGGTATGCCGGTGGTTATGTGGATATATTGGGAGATAAACCGAATCCCATTCGCTTGACGGACAACGAAGCCAATAATCGTCACAAAAGCTGGCGTATCTTTGGTAATGTTTATTTGGAAGTAGAGCCTATTAAAAATCTGGTATTGAAGAGCCAATTTGGCTTGAATTATACTACCGGTTTCAACTCAACCTTTGTCCCAAAATGGAGCGAAGCCGATCGGAAGGTAGATGTAAATGAACTGACCGTACGACAGGATAATAGTGTACAATGGGTATGGTCGAACACGGCTAATTATAGCATAGATTTCGGGAAGAATAATATCAGTGCTGTGATAGGAACCGAAGCTAAGAAAGAAAATGGTGAGCATTTGCAGGGGTATGGTCGCGGATTGGTGATAGAAGACCTTGACTATCGCTATCTGGACACCGTGACCGAAGGAAAAAGCGTGGGTAACAATGCTTCTACTTATGCTATGGTTTCTTACTTTGGTAAGGTAAACTATGCGTTCGATGATAAGTACCTCATATCAGGAACGGTGCGTCGTGATGCTTCTTCACGTTTTGGTAAAGGGAACAATTCAGCCATCTTTCCTTCTGTATCAGCTGGTTGGAGAATGTCACGCGAAAAATTTATGGAACGTACGCAAAACTGGCTTTCAGACCTTAAATTACGTGCATCATGGGGAATTAATGGTAATGACCAGATTGACAACAATGCTACTTACAACCTTTATTACACTAACATGTCCAATGGTTCATACAACTTCAATGGTGATGGTGCAACAGTCGTACCCGGTGTACAGAAAGATCGTTCGGGTAACAACGACTTGAAGTGGGAAGAGACCAAGCAGTTGAACTTTGGTATTGATGCCGCTTTCTTTGATAACCGTTTGGGCTTGACTCTGGACTATTTTCAAAAGAAGACCACTGGTATGCTAATTCAAAAACCTTATATAGGTGTGATTGGCGAAGGTGGATATAAATGGTATAATGCTGCCAGTATGGATAACAGCGGGGTGGAAGCAACCTTTACTTGGCGGGATGAAATAAAGGATTTCAAGTATGACATTTCGTTCAACATCTCTTATTATAAGAATGAAATTACCGAACTTCCGGATGTTATCAAATATACCTGGGGAGGTGGTAACGGTGTGGACAAAACCATTGTGGGACAACCTTATGGCTCATGGATGTCATATAAAGCCGATGGTGTATTCAAAACAAAGCAAGAGGTATATGAATATCTAAGCAAATATGATGTACAGATTGGAGCTCCCGGTGTGGGACGTATTCGCTACAAAGACCTTAACGGTGACAACGTCATCAATACTGCCGATATGGATTGGCAAGGTAGCGATCAACCTAAATTTATCGGTGGTTTAAATATCGGTGCATCTTACAAAGGGTTTGATCTTTCCGCATTCTTCAATGGTATGATTCGCGATGCATGGAATAACTCTAAGTTTTATACCGACCTATTCCAAGGCTGGACAGGTAATCACTCTGTACGTCTGATGGATGCAATGCATGCTTGGAATGATTATGAGCAAACCGGAGTTTATAATTGTGACATCCCTGCACTGACTGTGGTGGACAATAATGTAGAAACACGCAGTTCTACTTTCTTTATCGAAGATGGTTCTTACGTGAAGCTGAAGACTTTAACGCTGGGCTACACTTTCCCGGATAAGTGGATTAAAAAAGCACGTCTTTCCAATTTGCGTGTGTATCTGCAAGCACAGAACGTTTTCACCCTGACTAATTATACGGGTGCCGACCCTGAAGGACTGGGCTATCCATATCCTCAGCCTCGCACTTATACATTCGGTCTATCACTTGGTTTTTAATTTTTATCCTAAATACAGAACATTATGAAATTGAAATATATCTTTGCAGCAGGTGTTATGGCACTATTGGCAAGTTGCAATGAGAGCCGTTTTCTTGATATTAAACCACAGGGTACACTCAATGACGATTTGTTGGCATCGGCTGACGGTGTGGAACTCCTGGTAACTTCGGCTTACGCCGGATTGAAAGGTCCCAATCGTGAGATGCATTGGGTACCAATGACGAATTGGACGTATGGCGAAGTACGTTCGGACAATGCTTATAAAGGCGGTGGCGGTGTAAATGACGGTGACTTTTGCACGCTGCTTGAAACCTTTAAAATAGATGCTACATGGAGTAATGCCGACGAAAAATGGTTTCAACTCTATTGCTGTTTACAACGCTGTAACAGCGCATTGAGGGTAATGAACACGCTTGACGAGAACTCTTTGTCAATACTTAAAAGTCGTAAGGCTGAAATGAAGGTGATTCGTGCACACTTCTTCTTCGAACTGGTTCGCCTTTTCAAGCAAGTGCCTTATTTTGATGAAAATGTGGAAAATGATGACTATAAGTACATCCCCAACAACCAGTATACCCGTGAAGAACTTTTGGGTAAAATAGCACAGGAATTTCTCGATGCTGCCGACGATTTGCCTGATACTCAATCTCAAGTAGGTCGTATCACAAAGAACATAGCCTATGCCTATGCCGCTAAAGCCATACTCTATCAGGCCTATCAACAAGATGACAATAACCAAGTGGTTGCTATTGATAAGCAGTTGCTGGCTGAAGTGGTGACTCTTTGCGACAAAGTGGGTGCACAAGGAAAGACGTATGATCTTTTGAATGATTTTCAGAAACTCGATCAATTGGAATATGAGAATGGAGTAGAGTCTGTGTTTGCCGTACAATATTCGATGGATGATGAAACCGATGGTGCCGGGAATATAAACTGGAGTAATTTGCTCAACGCCCCTAAAGGTCCTTATGGTGGTGACGGATTTTTCTTGCCCAGCCAAAACTTAATCAATGCCTATAAGACAGATACCTATGGATTGCCTTTGTTTGATACCTTCAACACCGATGACTATGGAATATACGAAGGAAGTGAACTCACTAATGTTGACGCAACTGTAGATCCTCGTTTGGATTTCGTAACCGGTCGTCCGGGTATTACTTGGAAAACATATACTGCCGAGCCTTGTAAAGCAAATTGGGTGCGTAACAGTGGCGAATATGGTTTCAACTGTACCAAACGCTTCTATATTTCTCCGGAGAGTGACGAGATGTTCCAAGGTTGGCCTTGGGGGGCTTCCCATCTCAATTGGCAGATTATCCGTTATGCCGACGTGTTGTTGTGGAAGGCTGAAGCGCTGATAGAAATAGGTGAAGCTGCCGGACTGGAAGAAGCCCGCAAAATCATTAACCGTATTCGTCTGCGTGCCAAGAATAGCCCTTATGTAAAAGACTTTGAGGATTCAGAACAGAATGCGGCTAATTATCTGATCGGTGAATACCCTTCTGAAGGCTGGAATCAAGAATTAGCCCGCAAAGCACTACGTTGGGAACGTCGCATGGAGTTTGCTATGGAAGGAGATCGTTTCTTCGATCTGGTACGTTGGGGTGTTGCTGCGGAAACTATGAACAGTTACATTGGTGTGGAGCAAAACAAACGCGTTTATTATCGTGGTGCTCGCTTCGTCCGTGGCAGAGATGAATATTTGCCTATCCCCAATGCGCAATATAATTTCTCTGAAGGTAATTATGTGCAGAACCCTGGATATGGTAAGTTTAACTAATATGAATTCCTTAAATATAGATATGATGAAACTAAAGAGATATTTAATTAGCACTTTCTGTCTGTGCTTGTTCACAGCTTGCGACGGTGATGATAACCTGTTATGTTATGGCACTCATACTGAAATCGAAGGTGATGTTACCACATTCGGAGCTATTGGTGATGGAAAGACAGATTGTTCGAAAGCCATTAATAGTGCAATTGCCTCCTTACCTTCCGAAGGGGGAGTGGTGGTTATTCCCGAAGGTGATTTTGTACTTGATGCTCCCATTGTGATTAATAAGCACAATGTGACGATTAAGGGATTAAATCCCGGTATGCGCAGCAATATTGACGTGAATGGAATCAACGATCTGCTGGGACCTGGTGGTGGAAGCAAACTAGTGGCCCGCAATGCCGAAGCAGCTATAAAAGTAGAAACAGACGTGAAGGGGTTAAAGATTATGAATCTGATGGTGTCGGGGGGGACGGAAGCCAAGAACATCGGCATACATTTTACAGGCACGAGCGATAATGGAATACTTTCTAATATTATTGGCATAAATCTGCATACCGGCATCAAGATAGAACAGGCAAAGAATATGCAGATAGTCAACTGTTGGGTATGTGAACTTCCTAATAGTATCGAACTGATTGGTGGTGAGAATATGATTATAAAGAATTGCCAATTAGGTGCACAGCCCACTGGCATAACCTGTAAAGCGCAGGGAGTGAACAAACTGTCATTCCTTAATAATCAGGTCTACCCTGATGGACGTGAAAATTTAGTGCTTGATGATTGCAATAATAGTGTTATTGAAGGTAATAATTTCAAAAGCTACTATAATGGTATTCTTGTGTTGAGTGGCGATAACAATCGGGTAAATAAGAACATCTTTTGGCTTACAGGAGCAGTTCAGAATCAAATGCTCGACCATGGCGATGATTTTGGTATAATCAATGTAAAAGGTAACAACAATACGTTTGTGTCCAACAGTTTATCATGTGAATGGGCTTATGCTGATGCTGTAGCTGTAAATGCCACTCAAGGAACAGGCAACGTGTTCAAGAACTGCTTTATAGATAATTTGGAGAGCTATCGGGTATTCTTGGTGAACGCAGAAACTGAAGTCTCTAATTGTGTATCATCTGATAAGGTGAGCATAATAGAATAATTTCCTCATCCTATACCATTATTAATATAGTAACACCATGAAAATAAATAAATTCTTGATAAGCGGATTGTTCCTGATGTTGGGCACATCTTGCAGTAATGACGATACTTATGCGCTTTGCGATGAATGTAAAGGTCAGAAGATAATAGATATAACGCAATTCGGGCTTCCGACTGACGGATCTACCGATTGTGCAGATCTTATAAATGCTATTATAGCCGATCTCCCACCCGAGGGAGGAACGATACTTATTCCCGAAGGGACTTTTCGCCTGGATAGCCCCATTCAGCTTACACGCAATTTCGTAACACTGAAAGGTGTGAATGATGAAACGGTTGTTCCTGTTGCTGACGCTAAAGGCAGTCGTTTGATACTTGGAAATGCTGAATATGCATTACATGTCGCTCCTGTTGCCGATATAGGCGGACATAAAAATCGTATTAGCGGGGTGGAGGTAAGCGGACTTACCCTTGTGGGGAAAGCCGACCACCAAGGAACCGGAATCTATGTAGAGCATGACAATGACCGCCTGCATTTCTTCAATATTAAGATGGAAAATATGTATCAGGGCGTTAAACTCCAAGGATGTGATGCCATTACATTAGCCCGGATAGATGCAACCGATGTTGTGAATGGCATTGAAATGAATGGTGGCATACAAAATATGGTGACCAATTCTGCTTTCGGTTCATCGCAAGGCGGTGTGGCTGCACGTATTTCGGGAGAAAGTAATCTGATTTTCTCTCACAACAAACTAACGGCGAATGACGATTGGTGTGCCAACTTTACTGGCTGTAGCCGAGTGAATATTTCGGATAATGAATTTACCGGAAACAAAATGACTTTCTTTGAATTAAGCGGGCAAAACAACTTGTTAAGTGATAACTTGTTCACGGTAAATCAGAGCGATAATCAACTCAATGGCAAAGAAGCCGACTATGGGGTAATTCATGTGAAAGGTGAATACAATCATTTCACGTCAAACACCATAAATGTATCTTGGAGTGAAGGTATAGAAAATCCCACTACAGTGAATGCTGCGGAAGGAGAAAATAATCGTTTTGCAGATTGTACGATAGAAGATAAAAACAGTAATCAAGTATTTTATATCAGCGAATTATCCGAAGTGATAGATTGCGGAGTAACGGAAGAAAATATTAAGGTGAAACCGTCCGGGCTTGATTTGACAAATGCAGCTTATGTGATAACGTATAATAGTCCCGAAGAGATAGAAGATGATGATGAAAAAGCCTCTTATGCATGGTTCAAGAAACAGTTTGTGAATGGTAAAGTTGTCACTCCTGCCATGTTGACTAGTGAAGATCTTTCTGTTTACGATGTTATTTGGGTGCATATAGACCGTGTAGGCATTGGAGCCGGATGGGATAAGTTACCTTTGTCTACTGATGCGATCGCTGCCTTGACTACGTATTATAAGAATGGAGGGAATCTGTTCTTGAGTAATCATGCGACTCAGTTGGTTGTGCCATTGGGGCGTACCGAACGGGCTCCAGGGATATTTGCAGATGGTGAAGGAGGAGATGGCGCGGACGTTTGGACGATTAATGCCAACATCGGAATGGAGTATGATCATCGGAGTCATCCAGTGTTTGCCGGTATGGTTACTTCCGACCAATTCTCTCATGAAACGTTCCCGCTGATCGGTCCCGGACGACGTGAAGACCATAATTGTATGTGGGACTTGAATTCTTATGGTTTCCCCGGTCTTTATCCCAATGCAGGGAATATAGTAAAGGCATTTGAAGAAGAAAACAATGCTACCGTTTTAGCAACGTGGGGACACGTGACGGATTATTGTTGTGCCGGAATGGTGGAATTTGCTTCGACAGCGGAATATCAAGGTACATGTATAGCCCTTGGGCTCGCTGCTTATGAATGGAATCAGAATAGTAATCTTAACGTTTATCAAGATAATATTGTGCTCATGACGAAAAATATATTGCATTATCTAAGCGCTAAGAAATAGATAGGTAACATTTTTTCTATCTTCTGAAACAAAAGTGATAGGTGTAACTATCCGTTACGCCTATCTTTGCATGGTAACAAATAGAAGACAATGAATATTAATAATTAACTCTAATACCATCTGACATGAATGTATTATTCTCGTTTAAACAAGTACAGACCTTTTTGACAATTCTGGTTATGATGATTTTCTCATTTTCGGATGCTTCAGCCGATACTTCTTCTTTATTAATAAAAGATTTGGGTGAAGGACATTGCCTGGTACATATAAATACAAATCAACGTTATTTGCTTTTACCCGTAGAGGAGGTGATGCCTGATGTACGTGTCAGCATGATCGTTAATAATAAAGAGGTGAACGTTGCGGATGTTCGCCTGGCAGTGAACAGAGTGGACTATTTTGTTCCACTGGATCTTTCGGACTATGCAGGTAAAAACATATTATTGAAATTTAAATTAGGTTCGAATGATCCGATACGGGGTAAACTTTCCGCTGTTTGCTGCAAAGAAATGAAATTGTCCGACACGTTCGATACGGGCAATCGTGAAAAGTTCCGTCCTACTTATCACTTCTCACCTCTTTATGGATGGATGAACGATCCCAATGGGATGGTATATAAAGATGGTGAATATCACCTTTTCTACCAGCACAACCCTTATGGCTCCAAATGGGGCAATATGCATTGGGGACATGCAATCAGTAAAGACCTGATAAATTGGGAACATCGTCCCGATGCTATTACCCCTGATGCGCTTGGTACAATTTTCAGCGGTTCGGCCGTAGTAGATACTGATAATACTGCCGGATTCGGTGCGGGTGCTATTGTTGCAATTTATACGCAGAATAGTGATCGACAAGTACAAAGTATTGCGTATAGCACAGATAATGGACGTTCTTTTACAAAATATGAAAATAATCCGGTATTGACGTCTGATGCCCGTGATTTTCGCGATCCGAAAGTATTCTGGCATAAAGAGACTCAACGTTGGATTATGTTGTTGGCAGTAGGACAGGAAATGCAAATTTTCTCTTCTTCCAATCTGAAAGACTGGGCCTTTGAAAGTAGTTTCGGTGAAGGACAAGGTGCACATGGCGGTGTTTGGGAATGTCCTGATTTATTTGAACTTCCAGTAGACGGCACGAACGAAAAGAAATGGGTATTGCTTTGTAATTTGAATCCCGGAGGTCCTTTCGGAGGAAGTGCCACCCAATACTTTGTCGGAACGTTCAACGGAAAAGAATTTGTAAACGAATCACCCTCTAAAACCAAATGGATGGACTGGGGGAAAGACCATTATGCTACCGTGACTTGGAGCGATGCTCCCGACAACCGTCGCATCGCTATCGCATGGATGAGCAATTGGCAATATGCAAACGATGTTCCTACCTCTCAATACCGTAGTCCGAACTCTGTTCCTCGCGATTTGAGCCTATTCACCGTAGATGGCGAAACTTATCTTCAGTCGGCTCCCTCTCCCGAACTGCTGAAACTGCGTGACATCTCCAAGAAACGCTCGTTCAAAGTGAACGGAACACGTACCATCAAAGACATGATTGCCGGCAATGAGGGTGCATACGAAATAGAACTGACTATCGAAAATCAACATGCGGATGTAATCGGCTTCCGTCTCTACAATGACAAAGGCGAAGAAGTGGATATGCAATATGACATGAAAGAAAAGAAATTCTCGATGGACCGCCGCAAGAGCGGGGAGGTTGGTTTCAATGAGAACTTCCCAATGTTGACCTGGACGACCATTGAAAGTGGAAAAGACGAATTGAAACTCCGTCTCTTTGTCGATAAATCCAGTGTGGAAGCCTTTGGTGATGGCGGACGTTTTGTGATGACTAATCAGGTATTCCCGTCGGAACCTTACACTCATATCGACTTTTACAGTAAAGGAGGAGCGTATAAAGTAGATTCGTTTGTGATCTACAAGTTGAAGAAATAAGCTCATTCTTCTTACTCTATGCGCTCTTTTCTCGTTTCTTTAGAGTAGAATACTTCTTTCCCTATAGACTAATACGTCTTTCCTTATGGAAGAGTACGTCTGTCCTAGTGGAGGAGTTCTACTAAAGTGTGGAGACACTTTCTTCAAAGCCACAGTTCTGTTAGTTCGTCACGGCCGTGACGAGATCCTCCCACGGCCGTGGTGAGAACTCTTCACAGCCGTGGGAAGAAGCTACCACGGCCGTGGTAACCCAACAAGACCGTAGCTTTAAAGTAACAAGGAACGGGAGATACATCAACTATATAAAGGACTGATGCATACATTGCCATAGGGTTATGTGCTCCGCCCTATGGAAACAGAATTCATCATATAAAAGATAAAATAATGGAAAACAGTAAAAACTCTTCCCTCTCCAAACTAATCCCGGTGATGCTTTGCTTCTTCGCCATGGGATTCGTTGACCTGGTAGGCATTGCCTCCAATTACGTAAAGGCAGATCTTGGTCTGTCGGACTCACAGGCGAATATCTTTCCATCACTGGTATTCTTCTGGTTCCTGATTTTCTCCGTACCCACCGGCATGCTGATGAGCCGCATTGGTCAGCAGAAAACCGTATTGCTTAGTTTGATTGTGACTTTCGCTTCTCTGTTGCTACCCGTTTTCGGCGACAGCTATATGCTGATGCTGATTTCCTTCTCCCTCCTGGGCATTGGAAATGCGTTGATGCAGACTTCTCTGAATCCGTTACTTTCCAATATCGTGCGTGGCGACCGCCTGGCGAGTAGCCTGACTTTCGGTCAGTTTGTGAAAGCCATAGCTTCTTTTCTGGCACCTTACATCGCCATGTGGGGAGCGACACAGGCCATTCCGACTTTCGATCTAGGCTGGCGCATCCTGTTCCCTATTTATATGATTGTGGCCGTCATCGCTATTCTTCTACTCAATGTCACACAAATTGAAGAGGAAAAAGAAGAGGGCAAACCGTCTACTTTCGGACAATGTATCGCCCTGCTTGGCAAACCGTTTATTCTGCTTTGTTTCATTGGCATCATGTGTCATGTCGGCATTGACGTAGGTACGAATACTACCGCCCCGAAGATTTTGATGGAGCGCATCGGCATGGGATTGGATGATGCTGCTTTTGCAACCAGTCTTTATTTTATTTTCCGTACGGCAGGTTGCTTTCTGGGTTCTTTCATCTTGCGTAAGATGTCTCCGAAATCTTTCTTCGGCATTAGTGTGGTGATGATGTTGATTGCCATGATCGGTTTGTTTATCTTCCATGAAAAGGCAATTATCTATGCTTGCATCGCTTTGATTGGTTTCGGCAACTCCAATGTATTTTCCGTCATCTTCTCGCAGGCATTGCTTTATCTGCCGGGTAAGAAAAACGAAGTTTCCGGCTTGATGATTATGGGACTTTTCGGCGGGACGGTGTTTCCGTTGGCAATGGGAGTGGCTTCGGATACTTCCATGGGACAGAATGGTGCTATCGCCGTAATGACGGTGGGCGTGCTTTATCTTTTGTATTATACGTTCCGTATCAGAAAATAATTTTATAACTTTGGAAACAATAAAACCTGTATATCATGAATAATATAATTGTAGGAATGGGCGAAGCACTTTGGGATGTGTTGCCCGAAGGAAAGAAAATCGGTGGTGCTCCGGCAAACTTTGCCTATCATGTATCACAGTTTGGTTTTGACAGTCGTGTAGTGAGTGCCGTAGGCAGGGATGAACTGGGAGAAGAAATTCTGAAAGTATTCAACGAGAAGAAGTTGAAGATGCAGATTGAACAGGTAGACTATCCTACCGGTACGGTGCAGGTGACGCTCGATGACGAGGGCGTGCCTTGTTACGAAATCAAAGAGGGCGTGGCGTGGGATAACATTCCCTTTACGGATGAACTGAAACGTTTGGCCTTGAGCACACGTGCTGTTTGCTTCGGTTCGCTGGCTCAACGTAATGACGTGAGCCGTGCCACTATCAATCGCTTTCTGGATACGATGCCTGATATAGACGGACAGCTCAAGATATTTGATATCAATCTCCGCCAGGATTTCTACTCAAAAGAGGTATTGCGTGAATCGTTCCGCCGCTGCAACGTCCTGAAGATAAACGACGAAGAACTGGTGACTATCAGCCGTATGTTTGGTTATCCCGGTATCGATTTGCAGGATAAATGCTGGATTCTGTTGGCAAAATACAACCTGAAGATGCTGATTCTCACTTGTGGAATCAATGGCAGCTATGTGTTCACTCCGGGCGTTGTCTCTTTCCAGGAGACGCCCAAAGTACCGGTTGCCGACACAGTGGGTGCAGGCGATTCTTTTACGGCTGCTTTCTGTGCTTCCATTCTCAATGGAAAACCGGTGCCCGAAGCGCATAAACTGGCTGTCGAGGTTTCTGCTTATGTCTGCACACAGAGCGGTGCGATGCCCGAACTTCCGCAGGTTTTGAAAGATAGACTGATGTAATTCTTTTATTGATAGTAAGCATAGAGGTATATTTCATTTCGTGGGGGTGTACCTCTTGTTTTTTGTACGTACGAAAGATACAGGCATAAAAAAAGGAGCAACGCCTTGCTCCAATCTTTGTTAACCTTAAATCTAATACTATGAAAAACACATTGCAAAGATACGGACTTCTGTCAACTTTGCAAATAATCCAAATAAAAAGAGATGTTTTATAACATCAATTAAGTGTTTGTATCACGCTTTATACGTTTGTTAATGGTTTCCTGGGTAAGTATGGGGACTATTTTTACTTTTTTTCAGAGGATAAGATTGCGAATAATCGGGTGATTTATAGCATACTCACAGTTTTATTTTCTATTTTTGTTCTCAATCTATCTATTTATCGAATGCCATGAACACAATGCTATGCCAGCTAAAGAGCCTGTTGTTATTGGGAGTCCTGCTTTTTGCCAATGGAGCATTCGGACAACCGATGCTCTGGGACGATGCCTCTTCCGAAACGATCGTTTTCGAACTGACCAACAAAGAGGCCTTGAAACTTCTCAAAGGCAAACTCCGACAGAAACAGTGGAAAAAAATACAGCAGACTCCTTTTGCCCGTTTCACGGAAACTTGGAACAACCCTCCGGTCAAAGGGCATTTTCTGCTGGCTGATGTAGAGCGGAACGAAGTTCATTACCGTTATGCTCCGGTGATTCCTTTTCATGTTTTCCTTTTCAAGGAGTATGGTGTACTTACCTTGCAGGTGGTTGATGCCGGGGAAACAATCAGGAAAGATGCCAAAGTGCGGGTAGGCAGCAAGGTTGTTTATTACGATGAAGACAGTCAGACATATACTGACGATAACTGGTCCCAGAAAGAACAGCACATTTTGACGGTTGAAGTGGATAAGTTTCGTGCGGTATTCGATTTGAGGAAACACCTTGTACCACCCTGGTATAAAAATGATTATGACCGGCAAGATGCACCGGAGTTTTATAGTTACCTGATTACTGACAAGAATAAATACAGACCGGGCGAAACTGTCCGTTTCAAGTCTTATGCTCTCTCCGAACATAAACGTCCTCTGAAACAGGAACTTTCATTGTGGATGCGTGTCGGTTCTTCCTGGCGTGACTATAAGAAGATAATGTCCGTCGTCCCTTACCATCCGGGAGGCTTCGCCGGAGAATTCCTGTTGGCGGATTCATTGAACCTGAAGCTCGATCAGAGATATACCGTACAGCTTCGTGATAAGCGGGGACGCATCGTAGCCTCCACCAATTTCAAATATGAAGACTACGAACTGAACGGAAACAAGTTGTTGGTGAAGCTGGCTTCGAATGTGCAATATGCATCGCAGAGTAACCGCATGGATATCAGTGCAACGGATGCCAACGGACTTCCTTTGCGGGAGGTGAATGTAGAAGTGACTGTCGGCAGACAGCAGGTACTGAAGTCGTATGCGCAGATACTTTCTTTGCCCGATACCCTGATGTCCGTGCAGGCGGAACTGGATGCTTCCGGGAAAGCTTCGGTAGATATTCCTGCTCGGATATTCGGAGCTTCCGATTGCTTCTATACGGTGAATGTAGTTTTGCTTACGGCAGACAATAACCGTTTGGAGCAGCAGAGCAAAGCGACTTTCTACTATTCGTGCTATGATATGCAGTGCACTACGCAGGCGGATACTATTTGCTTTTCATTCTTCGACCTGGGAGTGGAGCGTCCTGTGGCGGCCGAACTGACCTATGGTGAAAAGAAAGAAGTGAAGAAAGTGCGTTTGCCCTATCGCGAACCGTTCAATCAGGCGGTGACGGACTATCGTTTCAAAATACCGGAAACAGGATATGAAACGACGATTGCTTCCGCCGCACTTGACTCCAAACTGGAACTGAATGGCGGCATAGAAAAAGATTCGTTCTGTGTCTCCCTTTCCAATCCTTTGCAGCTGGAACTTTCCTGGTATGTGTATCAAGGCAACCGCCTGTTGCAGAAAGGTTCGGGAAAAGAGATGGAACACAAATCCGGAGAGATTGATCCCTCTTCCGTCTATTACGTAGAAGTATTTTATTTCATGGGGGATAAGGAATGTATGTTGAAACGCTCGTACACTTCACCTTCCGAACGGCTGGTGATTGAATCTGATTTGCCGGAACGAGTGTATCCCGGTCAGAAAGTGAAAACAAAATTGAACGTGACCAATATACAAGGGCGTCCGGTATCCAACGTCGATCTGACAGCTTTTGCGGTCAACACGCAGCTGGATTATCACGTACCCGATTTACCCTATTACGGGAGTGCACCCCGTCCGCGCGAGCAACGTGCTTCCTACTCAATGAAGCAAAAAGGGTATCTACATACCGGCACATTGGATTATCAGCATTGGAACCAGTTGCTTCATTTGGATAAGTTGCCTTATTATCAGTTTGCTTATCCTTCGGGAAATCTGTTCCGTCAGACGGTTGATACACCGGATGGAACCACCCAGTTTGCTCCTTATGTGATGCTGAACGGGCGGGCGGTGAATATCTATGTGATTGAGCAGAACGATGTTCCCTGCTATTTTTCGTGGACGGAACAGCCTAAGCAGTATTCTTTTCCTGTATTGCATCCGTCGGGAAAGCAGAAGATAATGTTGCGAATGCACGACAGGGCTTTCATCATTGATTCTCTGGCTTTCGACCGGGGCAAGAAAACGATTTTAAGTTTCGATATGAATCAGTTGCCGCAAGGAGTGGAAGTAGTCTGGTTGCGGCAGAGGAAAGGGAAATATGATGAGTATAAGTTTACTTCGGAAGAGAAGAAGCGTTATGAACGGTATCTTTGCCGTCTTCCAGTGATGGATGGGGCGGTATATACTTCGCTCAAACATAATGGAAAGCTGTTTCCGGTTTCACTCATGGAGCTGTCGCGCTACAAGAAAAAGATATTGGCAGGTCCTGTGGAGGCGGGACCTTGGAAATATATGAATGGTGTGTTGTATCGGCACGAGGGAGGTTTCTCTTATGAATTCGAGGGCAATGTGGTTTATAAATATAAGGATGAGGAACTGTGCCCGGCTTATCTGAATTTTTCGTCTGTGGCAAAGATTCCGACTTTGAATGATTACCATTTATCACCGGAAAGATTCCGTAGTCTGGTGGCCGAACTTCGCAAGGGAAAGAGTTGGCATCCCACCCGGATTTATTTCTCCCTGCCGGATAAGACGTTGAATTTCCGGCTTCCGGAAGAAAAAGATTCTACCGGAGTGGCTAACTTGCTCTTTAAAGACTGCACTACCGGAGAACTGGTTTATCCGGATACCTTGGTGCAAATGAATAGAATATATTCCAAGTTTCCTGCCGGAACGTATGATGCGATTTTGCTTTATAACAATGGAAAGTATCTGAAACAGGATGCTCTGACGATACAATCATATACCTATCTGGATGTAGATATGGAATCTCTGCCTCTACACGAACGCGATTCGTTGTCAGCAGGGTGGCTCTTGCTGGGAAGAGGAATTGGCAGGATCGGTACAAACTTTCCTGGTCACAGGGAAATGAGGATCAGGCAGTATGTACGCAATTACGGCGGTAAAGTCTCCGGTTATGTAACGGATGCTACCGGAGAGCCTTTAATCGGGTGCAGCGTGGTGGTGAAAGGAACGACGGAGGGAACGATCACCGACATGGACGGATATTTCGAAATGGATTGTGACAGGGGAGGGGATCAGCTTTTGTTTAGTTATGTCGGCTTTAAACAGCAGGAGATGAGAGCAACTCCCGGAGCCAATCTGTTGGTTACTTTGGAAGAAGATAGTCAGGCGCTGGAGGAAGTGGTCGTTGTAGGATACGGCATGCGTTCAAGATCTTCGTTGACGGGGGCTGTTGCCGGATTAATGGTAAGTTCTTCTTCTGCTGCTGCAACCGCACCTTTGGAGAAACTGGAAGAGCAAGATCAGAAAGCGAAAGAAGAAGCGGATAACGAACAGTTGTATAATGAACTGATGCAATTGAATGGCTTACGTAGGAATTTTTCGGATGTGGCTTTCTGGCAGCCTCGTTTGTTTACGGATAAAACCGGAACGGTACAGTTTGAAACAACTTTCCCCGATAATGTGACGAAATGGGAAACTGTCGTTTATGGCATGAACCGTCGTTTGCAGACGGGTACTTTCCGACGTTTCGTCCGCTCTTACAAACCGTTGATGGCGGAGTTGAAAACTCCCTGTTTCCTGGTGGAGGGGGATCAGAGTACGGTGGTCGGGACTATCCGCAATTATCTGGATGGGCAGCACATAGCCGGAAAGACACAGTTCTGCGTCGGAACGGATACGTTGAAACGGCAGGAAGTGAGTTTCATGGAGGGATTTCATGAAACAGTGCCGATGCAGGCAGTTCATGCCGATAGCGTGACCATCAGCTATCTTTTCACTCGCGACGATGGCTATCAGGATGGAGAGGAATATACGATTCCGATACTGCCACAGGGAACTGAATTGGCACAGGGCACATTGGGTATTCTGTCCGATGCAAAGACGGTCAAAGTGCAATCCGGCGAGGATGAAGAAGTGATGGTGAGTATCACTGACAATCAGTTGGACATCTATAAAGAATCAGTGAATTACTTGACAGGATACAAATATTTGTGCAATGAGCAGCTGGCATCCAAGTTAATCGGTTTGTTGGCTTACCAACAGTATATGCAGAGTAAGGGTGAAAAGGTGAAAGTAGATAAAGCAATTCGATCTATCATCCATCGACTGACGAATCATCAGAACAAACATCAGTTATGGTCGTGGTGGGGGAACTCTGAAAATACTTCTTTCTGGATGTCTGCGCATATTCTGCGGGCTTTGAAGATGGCGCAAGATGCAGGTTATCCTGTGGAGTTGAATCTGAATGGTTTGAAAGTGGAGTATGCTCATACGCGTCCTTATCGAGGAATGAAACTGGAAGATATAGAAATACTTCATGCTCTGCATGAGTGGAAAGTAGAGGCGGATTATTCTTCGGCAGTCAGATTATTGGAACCTTTCGTCCGGCAATTGGAACAGAAAGAAGACTCGTTGGCAAATAGAAACAAGTATTATCGTCCTCTTTCATACTTGAAAGAGAAGCTGCTTCTCTGGGAAATCAAGCAACAGGTGGATTCGGTGAATGTGGGTGATAGCGTACGTCCTTATCTGAAAAAGGATATGCTGGAAGGTGTTTACTGTGACGACGGACGGCGTACTTATTATTGGGAGGGAAATCAGATGATAAATACATTGATAGCCTACCGGATTATTAAAAATGACCCTTCCCTGTGTAAGTTGAAAGAAAATATGCAATTGTATATTTTGCGGACTAAGGAGCGCGGATGGAATACGTATCAGGCTTCTTCGGCTGTGGCAACTGTTCTGACCGATTTGCTGGCAGGTTCCGGAGGGATGTCAGGAACGTCGGTGTCTGTGAGCGGTAAGGATCATCAACGAATTATGGAATTTCCTTATCATGCCCGGCTGACAGCAGGCGACAGTCTGCTTATTTCAAAAACGGGAAAAGAGCCTTTATTGTATAGTGTCTATTCAATGAAGCGTGTGATGAATGCTCGTCAGAGTGATGCTTTCAAGGTGGAGGTGACTTTGGAAAAAGACTCTTTGGTGGCGGGTGTACCTGTTACATTGACAGTTACCTTGCAGGTGAAACAGGAGGGTGCGCAATATGTGATGCTCGAAGTTCCTGTTCCGGCAGGTTGTAGTTATGCCTCAAAACCTGTTAATTTCTCCCGTTCTGAAGTATATCGTGAGTATTTTAAAGAGAAAACTGTTATCTTTAGCGAAAAATTACCGGTAGGTACTTATCAGTTTACGGTTCCTTTGCTTCCACGCTTTACTGGAAAATATACGCTGAACCCTGTGAAAGTGGAACTGATGTATTTCCCGGTGGTGAATGCAAATAATGCGGGGAGAGAAATTTGGATTACAGAAAGAAATACAAAAGATATACGAAAGAAAGGGAATGATTGAAGCGATGAAATATACGAAGTGGATAACAGTCTTGTTTTGTCTTTTGGGCTTGGCGGCCTGTCGGCAGGATGCGCCTCGTTTCCGTATTGGGGTGGCCCAATGTAGCGATGACTCTTGGAGGCACAAGATGAATGATGAGATTCTTCGCGAAGCGATGTTTTATGATGGAGTGTCGGTTGAAATCCGCTCGGCGGCGGATGATAACCGTAAGCAGGCGGAAGATGTTCATTATTTTATAGATAAAGGAGTTGATTTACTGATAATTTCCGCCAATGAAGCGGCTCCCATGACTCCAATTGTGGAGGAGGCCTATCAGAAAGGAATACCTGTCATTCTTGTAGACCGGAAGATACTTTCTGATAAATATACTGCCTATATCGGTGCCGATAATTATGAAATAGGTCGTGCGGTAGGAAATTATATCGCATCAAGTCTGAAAGGGAAAGGGAATGTAGTGGAGCTTACCGGACTGAGTGGTTCCACCCCTGCCATGGAACGCCATCAGGGATTTATGGCTGCTATCAGCAATTATCCGGATATCAAACTGATTGATAAAGCGGATGCTGCCTGGGAACGTGAACCGGCAGAAGTGGAAATGGATAGTATGCTTCGCCGTCATCCGAAGATTGATGCGGTATATGCACATAACGACCGTATCGCTCCGGGAGCCTATCAAGCTGCGAAGAAAGCCGGACGTGAAAAGGAAATGATTTTTGTTGGCATTGATGCCCTGCCCGGCAAAGGAAACGGGCTTGAATTGGTGCTTGACAATGTGCTCGATGCAACTTTTATTTATCCGACTAATGGGGACAAAGTGATGCAACTGGCCATGAATATTCTTGAGAAGAAGTCTTATCCTCGCGAAACGGTCATGAATACTGCCGTTGTAGACCGCACGAACGCGCACGTTATGCAACTTCAGACTACCCATATCTCGGAACTGGATCAGAAGATTGAAACATTGAACGGACGTATCGGTGGGTATCTGTCGCGTGTAGCTACGCAGCAGGTCGTGATGTATGGCGGCTTGGTTATTCTTTTATTAGTAGCGGGATTGTTGTTGGTAGTCTATAAATCCCTCCGTTCCAAGAATCGCCTGAATAAAGAGTTGTCCGAACAGAAGAAACAAGTAGAGCAACAGCGCGATAAACTCGAAGAGCAACGGGATATTCTTGAAGAACAGCGTGACAAACTCGAAGAACAGCGGGATCAGCTTATCCAGCTTTCTCATCAACTGGAAGAAGCGACTCATGCCAAGCTGGTTTTCTTCACAAATATATCTCACGATTTTCGTACTCCACTGACATTAGTTGCCGACCCGGTAGAGCATTTACTGGCTGATTCGTCTTTGAGTGAAGATCAGCGCCGAATGTTATTGTTAGTTCAGCGAAACGTGAATATCCTCTTGCGTCTTGTCAATCAGATTCTGGATTTTCGTAAATACGAGAATGGAAAAATGGAATATACTCCTATTTCGTTAGACATTCTTTCTTCTTTTGAGGGATGGAACGAGTCTTTCATGGCAGCAGCCCGGAAGAAACATATTCATTTCTCATTCGATTATATGCCGGATACGGATTACCGCACATTGGCAGATGTAGAAAAGTTGGAACGCATCTATTTCAACCTCCTTTCCAACGCTTTCAAATTTACTCCGGAGAATGGAAAAGTAACTGTACGCTTATCTTCCCTGACTAAAGACGATCATTGTTGGATTCGCTTTACTGTTGCCAATACCGGCTCAATGATTTCTGCGGCGCATATCCGGAATATTTTCGACCGTTTCTATAAGATAGATATGCACCATGCCGGTTCGGGTATTGGACTGGCATTGGTAAAGGCTTTTGTGGAATTGCATAAAGGTACCATCACAGTGGAAAGTGATGAAAAGCAAGGAACTATCTTTACCGTTGATTTGCCTGTACAGACTTGCGAGACTGTTGTTTCTGAAAACTCTCCGGCATTCTCTGTCCCTGCTACTTCTGTAACCTCCACCGATGCTGCAACCTCTGCCGTTGCTGGGGCTCCCGTAACTCCTGCAACTTCTGGTTATTCCGGTTCTTCGAGCTTGAATGATGCTTTAACTTACGAAGAAGAGGAATTGGAAAAAAGTTACGACTCTTCCAAACCTTGCGTTCTGATTATTGATGATAACGCTGATATTCGCTTATATGTGCATGGATTGCTTCACACTGATTATACTGTTATAGAAGCTGCATACGGCTCGGAAGGTATTCGTAAAGCTATGAAATATGTCCCGGACTTGATTATCTCCGATGTAATGATGCCCGGAATGGATGGAATTGAATGTTGTCGTCGCTTGAAAAGCGAATTACAAACCTGTCATATTCCTGTTATCCTATTGACAGCTTGTTCTTTGGATGAACAACGAATTCAAGGGTATGATGGTGGTGCAGATTCTTATAAGTAGATGTTCATAATTGGTTTATATCATAAGGTTTTGATACCTTTGCCTCATAAAATTCAAATATGCACTTATGGGCAAAATCAA
>NZ_CP083673.1:4519544-4593683 GCF_025914115.1 Bacteroides sp. DH3716P
AGCACAGTTGCTAACTCGTTACCACTGTTTCTCAAATACTCAGTTAAATGTTTATTCTTCAAACGGTTATATTAAACCGTTGAAAATCTGAAATATGCGTACTCGCAAACAGAGGTGTTTCAGATGTTATATAAATCTCTTCCCGTTGGCGGGGTGGACGGAACATTGAAATTCCGGATGAAAGGTACTCCTGCCTTCCGGAATGTTCATGCCAAAACAGGTTCGTTTACGGCAATAAATGCGCTCGCGGGCTATCTGAAGATGAAGAACGGACATGAAGTGGCATTTGCCATTATGAACCAGAATGTACTTTCGGCGGCTAAAGCGAGAGCATTTCAGGATAAGGTGTGTGAGGTGATTATTGGGAAATAGGCTGATATGAATACATTAGCCCGTACAACCAAAGTGGAATTCCGTTGTTGAATCCGATTTCTATGTTGTCAAGGGGCAGGTACTATTTTCCATGGAGGGCTCTTTATTGATTCTTCTATAAAAAGACAATTGTATTCTCTAATAAGCAAAAATCGTAGGATTTTGTTTACCAGAGAATACAATTATACTTGTTTTGAATCGAATACTGTAAATTCTATACTATATATATTATATTTACTTTGAGTATTCAGCCCAATTAGTATTCTTCATATCGCCACTCTTAGCCAACTCTGCGTGCATACCAAGTGCAGCCTGAATAGCGTGTGGAGTCTGTGCCCGGTTACCGGCCAGTTTGAGGTAATCCCAAAGAAGCTCTTTGTAGTCAGGATGTGCACAGTTTTCGATGATGGCTTGTGCGCGTTCTTTCGGGCTCTTGCCACGAAGATCGGCAACACCTTGCTCGGTGATAACGATGTTGACATCGTGCTCCGTGTGGTCGTGGTGGGATACCATCGGTACGATCGCGCTGATCTTCCCTTCTTTGGCCACAGACGGACAAGTGAAGATAGAGATGTAAGCGTTGCGGGTAAAGTCTCCCGAACCACCGATACCGTTCATCATTTTTGTTCCGCCGATATGGGTAGAGTTTACGTTGCCGTACAGGTCAACTTCGATGGCTGTATTGATAGAAATGATACCGAGGCGGCGTACTATTTCCGGGCTGTTTGAGATTTCCGACGGACGGAGAACCAGTTTGTCGCGGAAGAAATCCATATCGTTGTAGATGCCTTCCAGACAGTCATTTGTAACAGTCAGTGAACAGGCGCTACCGAATTTGATGCGTCCTTCGCGAATCAATCCGATCACGGAATTCTGGATTACCTCTGTGTACATTTCGAATGCAGGAATCGTTTTATCACGTCCCAATGCACCGAGTACGGCGTTGGCGATGTTTCCTACACCCGATTGCAAAGGCAAGAAACTGGACGGGATAATACCGCGTTTCATGTCGGCTGCAAGGAAGTCGGCAACATTCTGGCCGATTTTGTCGGTCAACGGATCAGCGGCAGCGAAAGAACGCGCTTCGTCCGGCCAGTTGGTTTCCACTACGCCTATAATCTTTTTCGGGTCTACCTGAACGTAAGGCAGTCCGATACGGTCACTCGGTTTATAGATCGGTATTTCGCGGCGGTAAGGCGGGTCGAGCGGTTCGTATACGTCGTGCATACCCATACCGGATTTGCTGTGTGCGCTGTTCAACTCCACGATGATCTGGTCGGCAAGACGGCAGATGGTCGGGGCGATGCCGCCGGCGGCAGTCAGATAAATTTTTCCGTCCGGAGTTACTTCGCAGGCTTCGATGATGGCTACGTTCACTTTGCCCATGAACCCGTAGCGCACTTCCTGTGCCATTTGTGAGAGGTGTATGTCGTTGTAGGCAATCTCTCCGTTGTTCACAGCTTTGCGGAAGTCGGCGTTGGTAGTATAAGGAGCGCGGTAGCGGATGGCTTTGGCACGTGACAGTACGCCGTCACAGGATTCCCCTGTCGATGCGCCTGTGAAAATTCCTACTTGAAACGGGTTTCCTTTCGCATGTTCTGCTTCAGCAATTTTTGCGAGTTCGGCTGTTACAGCCTTGGCCGTTCCGGCGGGAGTAAATCCGCTTAGGCCGATGTTGTAGCCATGTTTGATTAGGCTTGCAGCTTCCGCTGCCGAAATACGATTGAGTGACATAAATAGTAAATTTCGTGTTAAATACAGTTGATATTTTTATTGATAATTAATTCTCTGTTTGTACGGCCTTGTACCAATGCTTGGCAATGACTCGTCACATAATGATTCGAAACTCAATGAGTTTACGGGCTCTCTCAATACTTCCGTTGAAGTATCTCTCCCCAGATAATAGCGCGGCGGGCTTCTTCTGCGGAGTGAATCGTGAAATCATGTTCGTTATCAGTTGATTCGGTATGAGAGTTATAATGAGAACCTTGTTGGGAATTTCGTTTATCTTGCGCGGCACTGTTTGCCAGGGATGCGGAAACGGATATTTCTTCTTTTTTTCTTTTCTGCTGCGCCGCTGGTTTCGCCGTCTGTTTGGGAGACTGTTGCGGTGGCGTCTGTTTCAGGGGTTTAGGCTGGAATAATTCTTCCAGCGACTTGGGGCCACCCCATGCCTCGGGCATAGGAACTGCATCCGGAGCTACTTCAACGGGGGATGGCATCGGGGAAACGGGGCGTTTATTCTTAGCTTTTTTCGATTTACTATTCTTATTCACCTCTTTGAATATTCCCACAAGAATGACACCTGCTATCAAGAGAAATTTCAAAAAATCTTCCATTGTGTTTCACTGCTAATTAGTTATCTGCCAAAGTTACGTATTTTATCTGGTTCAGGCTAACATTTTATTATGAAAAAAGGGCAGCTTCACAGCTCCCCTTAATTTTTTTAACCTAAACCTTAACTATGAAAAAATCTAATGTTTCTTTCATTGCACAAATGTGAAAAATAAATTTAAATATGCCAAGCATATCGCCTAAAAATGTTTATTCTCTTAACATAAATTACAAATTTGCTTGCCAAATCATAAGTTTTTGCGTTATTTTGATATCAATTCACTACTTATTGAAAGCGAAGCCGTATCTTTGCATCCGAATTTTTAAACTAAGATTTGAGTATGAACGAATTAACGGGAGCGGACTTTAAATCCGCAACTGAAATGAAGGATGACAACAAAAAGTTGTTTATCGAAACCTATGGCTGCCAGATGAACGTAGCCGACAGTGAGGTGATTGCCTCGGTGATGCAAATGGCGGGTTATTCCGTAGCCGAAACGCTGGAGGAAGCCGATGCCGTGTTTATGAATACCTGTTCCATCCGCGACAATGCGGAGCAGAAGATTCTGAATCGCCTGGAGTTTTTCCACTCGCTGAAGAAAAAGAAAAAGCATCTGATTGTAGGTGTACTGGGCTGTATGGCCGAACGGGTAAAGGATGATCTGATAACGAATCATCATGTAGACCTCGTTGTGGGGCCGGATGCTTACCTGACGTTGCCCGACCTGATTGCGGCCGTAGAAACCGGTGAAAAAGCAATCAATGTGGAACTATCTACTACCGAGACTTATCGGGATGTGATTCCGTCGCGTATCTGCGGCAATCATATTTCGGGTTTTGTATCCATCATGCGTGGCTGCAATAACTTCTGCACCTATTGTATCGTGCCCTATACTCGTGGACGCGAGCGCAGCCGTGACGTAGAAAGCATCCTGAATGAAGTAGCAGACCTCGTGGCGAAAGGCTATAAGGAAGTCACCCTGTTGGGGCAGAACGTCAACTCTTACCGTTTTGAAAGACCGACAGGCGAAGTGGTTACTTTCCCGATGTTGCTCCGAACAGTGGCCGAGGCTGCTCCGGGAGTGCGTATTCGTTTCACGACTTCCCATCCGAAGGATATGAGTGATGAAACGCTGGAAGTGATTGCGCAAGTTCCGAATGTGTGTAAACATATCCATCTGCCTGTGCAGAGCGGCAGTTCGCGTATTCTGAAACTGATGAACCGTAAGTATACCCGTGAGTGGTATCTGGACCGGGTGGCAGCTATCAAACGTATCATCCCCGATTGCGGACTGACTACCGATATTTTCTCCGGTTTTCATTCTGAAACGGAAGAGGATCATGCCTTGTCACTTTCGCTGATGGAAGAATGTGGATATGATGCTGCTTTCATGTTTAAATACTCCGAACGTCCGGGAACGTATGCGTCCAAGCATCTCGAAGATAATGTGCCCGAAGAGGTGAAAGTGCGTCGCCTGAACGAGATTATCGCTTTGCAGAACCGTCTGTCTGCCGAATCCAACCAGCGTTGCATCGGTAAAACCTATGAAGTGCTTGTGGAAGGAGTCTCCAAGCGTTCGCGCGACCAGCTGTTCGGTCGTACGGAGCAGAACCGTGTGGTGGTGTTCGACAGAGGTGCGCACCGTGTCGGTGATTTCGTCAATGTGCGTGTCACGGAGGCCAGCTCGGCTACGCTGAAGGGGGAAGAAATCTGATTTCACCACAGAGGACACGGAGGTCTTTTTTCTTCCTTGAAACTCTGTGTCTTCTGCATTCTTTGTGGTAAAACTTACATCATCATATGTCTCCTGATGGAGAACTTCACAATCGCCATCGCATTGATGGACGCGAATGGAATATCCATCGGCTCATGATGAGTATTATAGCTCACGAGCTTGAGATACCCTTCTTTTTCCGAACGATTCACGTACTTCACCGCCAGATACTCGTCTCCGTCAATCATAAACGACACCAGGTATATTTCCCCGTAAATCACGTTGTCGAAACTGCTAATTTCCTTGTATCCGATAATATCTCCCGATTTCAGTATGGGATACATGCTGTCTCCGTTGACGTAGACCGCCCCGTCGCAGACGGAAATATTGGGAATCCATATCTTCCCCAGTGCATATTGCTGTTTGTTGGTGAATAATGTTTTCAGGTTCGCCGCCGCCGTAATATCGTATAATGTCACGCTACGGTCGTCTATTGGTTCGGGCGTTTTCGGATTGTGTATAATTTCGACTTCTCCCTGTACCAGCTCGCTTTGGCAAAATCTCGGCTGATGTTTCGGATTTCCTTTTCCCAATAATAGCCAGTTATAGTCCACCTTGTCTCCGAATTTGTCAAGCAGCAGACGGAAATCAATACTGTTTCGTGCTCCCCAATTGGTAACTGTTGCTCTCGAAACTTCCAGGTATTCAGCTAGTTCGCTGTCTCTCTTTAAGTTCAATACCTGTTTGGCACGCTTGATGATACCTAATACATCCAAATTTGTATCCATTCTGTTTTTTTATTTAAAAGACTAATCTCGGATTTACAAATGGCAGCTATAAAAATGGCTGCCTCAAAAATATGTTTACTATATGTTTATAATCAATGATTTGTGAAATAGTTGAGGTTTAATATTGAAAATTGATATTTTATTTATGAAAAATATTCTATCTTTGTCCCATTGATTAATAGAAAACGTTTCAAAAATATAAATTAAAAACGGATATGCCATGCAATACTTCAAGAAAAACACAAAAAACTTGAAATTTTCTCATCCGCCACCTGCGGAAAGCTTACTGATGCCTGTTAACAGCTATTCTCTCAAGTATTAATAGCTATTTCTCTAACCATTAATATCTGAAACGCCAGATGTTAATACCTGGCAATAGGATAACAAAAGGATAACATATTGTATACGAATACTCCGTATTTGAATGATTACAGACCTGACTGATAAAAACTAGCATTTATAATTTATAATTGGATAACAAAATGAAAAGCTCAAAAGTACAAACACTGTGCGTTTGCGGATGTTGCAAACGCTCTCTTCCGGCAAGTGCCTTTTATATCAATAAGAAAACCGGCCTTCCCGGCAACTACTGTAAGGAATGTCGTAAAACTGTCAGCCGGAACCATCGGAAGAACGAGAAACGCTCCCTTGCATGCGACAGGGAAAGCAATTATCCGGTAATAACCTCTACGGAAAATCCCACGTTGCGACGGGAACTTATTCTGCATGCCCTTGAAACCGTAGCTGCCAGCATTGAACGGAAAAGGCGGAAAGTCCGTGAATCGGAATTTGAATCCGAATCAGGTTCTGAATTCCAATCCGAATCAGTCTTTGAATTGGAATTAGAATCAAAATCAGGATCAAAATTAGAATTGGCAGACTGATTTATAAAAACAATTTATATCATGGGACGAATAAAACAAGGGCTTGACTATTTCCCTTTGAATACCGATTTTATGCACGACCGTGTCGTACGCCGTGTGATGAAGCGTGAAGGCGATTCCGCCTTCACGATCCTGCTCTATACCCTGTCTTATCTATATTCGGGCGAGGGTTATTATATTCATGTCGATGATGACTTCTATGACGAACTCTCCGACCAGCTCTTCAGCACGGATAACGATAGTGTCCGCCGGGTGCTTCGTCTGTTTGTGGAGTACGGTTTCTTCGATTCCTCTCTCTACGAACGTTACGGCATCCTGACTTCCGCCGACATTCAGCGGCAGTTCCTTTTTATCACTAAACGCCGCAGCCGCCGTCATATTTCTCCGGACTACTGTCTGCTGCCGGATGAGGAAACCGTACACTCCACCCTTCCAGATGCTGTTGCAGAAACCCCGGATATTGTAACGCAAACCCTCGATACTGTAACAGAATCCCCGGATACTGCAACAAAAAGCACCTTCATAAAAAGAAAAGAAAAAGAAAGGAAAGAAAACATCCTCCCTAACCCTCCTTTGCCCAAAGGAGGGGATGAGGGAGAAGAAGGAGGAGATTTTTCTAACAGAAAACCGGCGAAGAAGAAACATGAACTGACACAGTCGGATATTGACCGGATGCAAGCTCCTGCTGACGGACACCCGCGCAACCTTTCCGGACTATTGGATAACCTTCGCCTTTATCATATTCCTCCCTCTGAACAGTATGCAATCGTACTGAAAAGTAATTACGGAGAAATCGGTGGTAAGGTTTGGAAGGGTTTCGGTGTCATTCGGGCAAGTGCCGGAAAGATCAAACTGCCCGGTCATTATTTGTTGAGTGTCCTGAATAACTGAATTAATAAGGGTTATGATGCTGCTGCGTTGTGTAATATGTTGTAAATTAGTGATATAACAACAACTTCTTATATTAACGAATTTATTAACGCACACTTTTAAAATCTCTTGCACAGACAGAAATAAGGTCTTATATTTGCATTGTCGATAAGCTTAAAGACACAGACAAACTAGAATTATTAACGACTAAAAACTATTACAATTATGCCAGTATTGTACAAACCTTTCCAGTCAACTCTGGAAGACAAAAAAAGCGGTAAAAAACTCTTCTATCCCCGAGTTGTACGTTCGGGAAACGTGGATTCCGCACAACTTTCGAAAGAAATAGCAGCCTACTCTTCCCTCTCTCCGGGTGACGTAAAAAACACACTCGACAACCTGGTGACGGTGATGGGGCAACACTTGCAATCTTCGGAAAGCGTAAGCGTGGACGGTCTTGGTACCTTCCGTATGGTGATGGTAGCTCGTGGCAAAGGTGTGGAAACCTCTGACGAAGTGTCGGCTGCACAGGCTACGCTTACCGTCCGCTTCCAACCGACAACGACTAAGAATCATGACCGCACTACCGCTACCCGTTCGATGGTGACCGGTACGAAGTGTGCCCGTTATGATAAACTTGTTTCCGATGCAGGTAGTGCAGGAGGCGGCAACTCCGGTGGAAGCGACAAGCCCGGTGGAGGCGGTAATGAAGGAGGCGGAGAAGCGCCCGATCCGGCTGCATAAATGACGTCACGGCAGTGAGGAGTACACAAAATGTAAACGGCAAACTTCGTAGGCTTAACTAGACATTTGACTTTTAACTAAACTAGAAATCATTCACTAACATGAGGATTATCAACTTGATTGTGGTGCATTGCAGCGCCACGAGGGAGGATTGTACACTTTCTCCGGAAGATTTGGACCGGTTGCACCGGCGGCGCGGATTTAACGGAACAGGCTATCACTACTACATCCGCAAGGATGGAACAGTGCACCTCACCCGCCCCATCGAACGCATCGGAGCACACGCCAAAGGTTTCAACGCTCATTCAATAGGTATCTGCTATGAAGGTGGTCTGGACTGCCGGGGATGCCCGGCAGATACCCGGACTCCGGCACAACGGGCTACGCTCCGGCGACTCGTCGGGCAGCTACAGGAGAAATTTCCCGGCTGCCGGGTATGCGGACACCGGGACCTTTCGCCGGATCTCAATGGAAACGGTGAGATAGAACCGGAAGAATGGATTAAACAGTGCCCGTGCTTTGAGGTGGCAAAGGAACTCAATGAGTTCGGAGCATTTGCCGATAGAACTGATGAGACTGGAAGTACGGAGAAACACAGAGTAACACAACACATTAAAGAACAGAAAGGAGGTAAATGATGGCAATGAAGAAATCAGTATGGGATATGATCCTGAAAGTGGTTATCGCAGTGGCTTCGGCTTTGGCAGGCGTTTTAGGCGCTAATGCGATGAATTTGTAAAGCAGAAAATTAAGTAGTAGTCCTTCCATAGATCATGATTGTGTGAAATGGAAGGACTCTGCTAATTCATTTTGTATTGACTAAACTATTTTATTGATAAATAATAGAAAAAACGAGTTATGAATAATCTATATACGAATAAAAAAATAATACTAAAGAGGCTGTTTCTTATATTATCAGCCTTTTTCGCGGTTTTATCTGCTAAGGGGCAGAGTGAAGATGGAATAAAGCTGGATGTTCCACGACTTGTACCACTTTCCCCAACGGCTACGGCTATGGTGAAATATCAGTCTTATCCTGTAGATCATTGTACAGGAGTACCTAACATAACTATTCCCTTGTATGATATAGTTGCAGGGGAGGTTACCATACCTGTTACTTTGTCTTATCATGCTTCGGGGCTTAAGCCCAAAGAAGGAAGCGGATATGCGGGAGCAGGATGGACATTGAATCTCGAACCGTCTATAGCCCGCCAGGTGATCGGGGTAGCAGACAATGACTATTATGGATGGTTTGATCGATATTTTTCTCAAAATACAGTCCCCGGTGATGAAAGAGACCGATTGATTTATTATGGGGAGATGGTAGATAATAAACGGGATACGCGTCCGGATAAGTTCACTTATAAGTTGCCGGGTGGCGGTGGAAGCGGATATTTTTCAGACAGGTCTTCCCCTCTTATTACTGTGCCTCATAACAGCGATGTGGTAAGGTATGTTGAAAGTGATATGAATATAACAGATGGAAATGGAGTCAAATATCTGTTCAATGGCGTACACGAGACGATGAATGATATTATTACCCGCTGGATGTGTACCTCTATTTGTTCAGCCCGTTATCCACATCCTACATTGGTTAGTTTTCAGTATCAAACCCTTCAGAATCAATGGGAACCTAGTGCTTATTATAATTTGAATGACAGGCTGGTCTTTGATGAAAGGGATAAAGACGGGAGTCCCAAATTGTATCTGATGGAACAAAAAAGCGGTGGCAATAACTATTATCAAATTACGGCAGGCAGATCGTCAGGTTCTTCCTCCTTGCCCAATGCCAATAAAGAGAGCGTTTCGAGCTATGTAGCGAATATGAGTTACCCGTCAGGTAGTTACTGTGCGGAGGGTAGGATGAGTACTACCCGATTGGCACAGGTGAATTTTATGGGAAACAGATTGTCTGTCAGTTATAAAGCAGTAGGTGAAGTGCCTAACAATACAAGTGTATTAGATAAAATGCAAGTGACGGATGAGAATGGAGAACTGGTGCGTACCATTAACTTTTATGTAACTCCCTATAATGGAAAAACCTCTTTGACTAAACTTGATTCTGTACGTATCTCCGCTCCCGGTGTAGAATCGCAAACTTATTCATTCAGGTATGTGGGTGTAAACAGCGTTCCTTCCATCTATACGAAGGCTGTAGATCATTGGGGATTTATGAACGGTTCGGAAGCGAGTGCTAATGGTAGTAAGTTGACAGTGCCGAACTTTTCGAAAAGAATACCTTTACCGGATACCAATAACACGGGAAGAAAAGACACTGTATTATTTGAGAATGCAGTCGGAATAGACCGTGAAGCGTCTGGTAACATTGTGGGTATTCTTGACCGGATAACAGATCCGCAAGGTATTGAAACCTCTTTCTCTTACGAAGGCAATTACGGCGCGTTTCGTGACAATAGCCAACAGCCGGAGTATCGAGACTACCTCTATCCGGTTGGCGGATTGCGGGTGAAGAGTATAGAAACCTATGATCCGAAGACAAGGAAAAGGCTCTGTAAGAATTATAGATATGGCCTGACGGTTATCAATAATGAGAAGTATGAATCCGTTTGGGGCGGCGGTGCTATTAAACACATAGTTACAGAGCGTGATTATTGTTCTACGGTAACGCAAGTAATGGACGACGGGCAAAGCCTTTGGAACGAATATTTGACAGTCTATCATTCGATGCCTGTCTCTAATATTACCTTTCGTAACGGAAGTCCGGTAATGTACAATATTGTCAGTGAAGAGATATTGGGAGGAGGCATTTCACAAAAGACCGTCTATTACTATGATGTGGATGCACATGCTTTTGAGGACGTTCTGCATTGGGAAAGTGGGGAGAATACATTCGCTTCTGTCCGGGAGTTTATGTTGAATCAACCGGAAAGCGTATTGAATCGACTTGGGCGGATGCTTCCCGGACATCCTTATGAACCTTCTGATGATTTTGTTACAGGCTATTTTGAGACCAATCAGAGAAATGGGGCTCTTATGGGTATAGACCGTTTCGACGGGCAAGAGCTAGTGTCATCTACCCGATACGAATATAAAAAAGTAATCGCGGGCCCGTATAATATTCCTGTGGATCTTCCTGTCCGGAAGCTGATAGTGGATGTTGATTTGTACATGAAAAAACCGAATAGCCTGCTTGGCAAGCCGGTATTTGTGGCTGACAATGACAATACCCATTCTGCTACGAATATGAGGACTACTTATTATTTGGATTGTGAAACGTATTGGGCACTTGATAAAGAAACGACACAATATTATTGCAAAGTGAACGGGAGACAACGGGTAATGTCGACGGAAAAGCAATATGCGTATGACGACCGCCATCTCTCCAATCCAGGTTCTTCGTTGAAGCCACGTAGGGTGGACTTTACAAACAGTGACGGCGTACAATTCTCGGATCATTATACTTATCTGGATGGTTATCCTGCCATACTCTCTTTGCATAAACACGTCGAAGACGAGCAATGCACGGAAAAGAGGATCTTGTTTAAGTCCGGCACCTGCCTCCCGGTGAGGGTGCAATTTAAAACTGACCGAATGGCGGACTTTCGTGATGAAGTCGTTTACCAATCGTATGACAGTAATAGTAATGTATGCGAAATTATGGCAAAAGACGATACGCCTGTTCTCTTCATTTGGGGATATCGCAACCGCTATCCTATAGCCAAGATAGAGAATGCTACCCGGCAGCAGGTGAGTGTGGCGCTTGGTTATGATGGAGACATCGAAGACGTTTTCGGTGATTGGGCCTCACTTGCCGTACCTACTGAAGAGATATGGGATAAGATAAACTCTCTTCGTGAGAGACTTCCCGGTAATACGCGGGTTACCACCTATGAATATGTCCCTTTGCAGGGAGTTGTTTCCATTACCGATCCCAATAATGTCATAACGAAATTTGAATATGATAATTATAGTCGGCTGACAGATAGTTATTATCTGGATGCGGACGCCCGTAAGGTAATGCTTCAACAGTATATTTATCATTTTGGTAAATGATAAGTAATTCAATGAATGGTTTAACTTGATAATGAAATTGATTTTTTATGAAAACTTATATATGTTTATTTTTCTTGTTATTCTGCTCTGTCTATTCGTGGGGACAGTCTTTGGAAGAACGAATGGCAACAGCTATTGACATTGGTACCTATTCGGAACCGTTTACTTATGAAGATACCCAAAGTACAGCTAATTTTAACTGTGGATTTATACCTCCGACCGATATGGATGATACGAGGGTGTTTATATCCAAGGATATTTTTTACAAACTAACAGTGACGCAGCCTATGAAGATTAGAGCCAGTGCAAAACCCAGTATCACTGATAGTGGTACTGTTTTCTTGCTCAATTCTTCGGGCATCCTCTTGAGTCGTACGATTTATGTGGAGGAAGCATGGGGAGATTATGGATATGGTTTGCTGCCTGGCGTGTACTATCTGGTTGCTAAACCTAACATCTATGAAGGGTATAAACCGGTGGATGCGGAAGATGTTACTATTTATGTAAAGACAACCCCTCGTGAATTGGGTGAAGATTTTTACAATCCGTTTGAGTTGGGGACATTTGGTGAGAATTTTGCATTGGCTGATTCTGCAAATACGATAGATTATCAATGTGATTATAATGCCAGTGATAACTATTGGGATAATTATTCTCGGCATGATGTAGTTTATCGCTTCACCCTGACAGAACCGATGGAGATTTGCCTGGATGATGATGGAACTGAATGTCCTTGGGAAGGGGATTCTTACAGTGTTCACCTTCTTTCAGCTTTGCATGATCCTGTTGTTCCCATCCGCACGCAAAAGCTTGGTACAGACTACGAGCTGAATGTGTATGATTTGGGAGCGGGCACCTATTATATTTATGTTTATGCTGACACGCCTATTTGGGCCGTGTATTATAGAATGAACTTGAGTGGGCGTACGTATGCTCCCGGAGTCAGTTTTTCTCGTCCTATTGATATAGGTAGCCGGGCGGACAGCTTTCAATATACAGATGTTCAGAACTCGGAACTCATGTCCGGCAATTTTCCGGAGAAAGCCGGCAATGAAGTTTTCTATCGGTTGGAGATTGAAAATCCGATGGAACTGACCGTTGATAATTGCGGTTCGGAAGTTGCGGACACCTATTTGAAAGTGTTTTCCCAAACGCAGAAGTTGCTGTATTTCAATGACGATTCGGATGGTGACGGAGCTTGTGCAAATGCCAAAAGTGCCCGTATTCATATACCCGTGTTGCTCCCGGGCGTCTACTATATTGTGACCGACGCGGAAAAGAACGGCAACATTTCCCTGTCCATAAACGGGCGACTTCTTGCACAAACGGGAGACACAAAAGCACTTGCTATCGACGCTGGAACATATAAGGCGGGACTCTTCTTTTCCGATCCCCGAGATACCTCTGTAGACTATACGGATGCTTATCCGGCAAGACCTGCGAATGACGTTTTTTATAAGTTGGTATTGCAAAAGGAGATGGATGTGGTGTTTAGTCACTGCGGTTCGGAACTGGAAGATACTTATATGAGCATCTTGAATGGAGCCGGTGAGCTCCTTTACAGCAATGACGATTATGCGGGAGAAGGTCAGTGTGAGAATGAGAAACATGCCCGCATTGAGGTCAAGAAACTTCCTTCAGGCACCTATTATGTTGTTTCGGAAGGCAGTGTCGATAACGGACGGATCACGACGACGATAGAGGCACCGAACTTTAGTGATGCTTTGTGTACAACCGAGGGGCAGCCCTGTGTGATTACTCTGACTCCCACTGTCTCCACAGATGATCTCTCCCAATTGCACACCTGTGATTATCTTCGCGAGATACAGTATTTTGACCATTTCGGGAATCCTTCACTTCATATATCTCATGGCTTCACTCCTTATAAAACCGACCTGCTCACATTGCAGGAGTATGACGGAATCAACCGCGAATCTAAACTTTGGCTTCCGGTAGCAGAATCGACTGCTGGCGGTGCTTTTCTTCCATCCGTAGAAGTCAGTGAGGCCGTTTGTAAAGCAAGCTATTACGAGAAAGATAGCTCTCCCTTCAGCTCTCCTGAATACGATAGTTCTTCATTGAACCGAATTGTCAAGAAGTATGGTCCCGGAGTTGCTTGGCAGAATCATCCGGTCAAAACAGACGTGTTGACCAATATAGAACGTAAAAACGCAGTTGATCGGGTAGACAGTTGCTTTATCGTGTGCCGTTATAGGATAAAGAATGACAGTTTGGTCTGTGCGGGTGAATATGATGCCGGAACATTGGAAGTGGTTCGTACGATAGACGAAGACAATCATGTGAGTTATGAATTTAAAGACAAGGCCGGTCGCATAGTTCTCGTTCGTCAGTCTGATGATAATCAAATATCTTATGATACGTACCATGTTTATGATAACTATGGCAACCTGTGTATGATGTTGCCTCCGATGGCAGCCGATTATTTTTTCGATGAAGGAGAATGGTCTGAAACGGCTCCCGTTCTTCAGCAATATGCCTATATTTATCATTACGATAAGTATAACCGCTGTATTTACAAGAAACTTCCAGGATGCGATCCTGTTTATACCGTTTATGACGCTGCCGATCATCCTGTCTTTACTCAAGACGGCGAACAGCGTGAGCGGAACGAGTGGAGTTTCAGTATTCCTGATGCTTTCGGTCGGACAGTATTGACCGGAGTTTGTACGAATACGTTGGATTATGTTTCTAATTCTTTAGATACTATCGTCGTGTATGCCGATTGGGCAAAAGAAGAGAACGGGTTGAAAGGCTATCAATTGAAAGGTGTAACCTTAGAGTCTCCGTGTCTCCTTTCTGCCAACTATTACGACCACTATGAGTTTTTGGGCAAGAACGGCATCCCTAATGATATGACCACTGTTTACGTAGAGGAAACAGGCTATGGCAAGCGGAATGCAGGTGGTTGTAAAGGACAGCTGACCGGGATTTGGACATCGCTCCTCTCTGCCCGTCCGGGTACTTTTACGTATTCGGTAATGTATTATGACGACCGTTACCGGATAATCCAGCAAAGGGGTAATAATGAGTTGGGTGGTACGGAGATTGTCCATACAGCTTATAATTTCTCGGGAAATCCCTTGGAAGAAAAACGTATACATACAGTTCCTGGCACTGAACCAACCGTAGAATTGCACCGGCATACGTATGACCATGCCAACCGTCTATTGAAGACTAGCTATCAGCTGAATGATAATACTCCTATTGTTTTAGTAGACAATGTGTATGATGAGATAGGTCGTTTGAAAACAGATAAACGTAATGGTGTATATGAGTTACGAACTGACTATACATATAATCTTCGTTCGTGGATAAAAGGCATTAATGGTCCATTGTTTAACCAGACGCTTAACTACCAGGAAACACTAGAGGGAACTACTCCCTGTTATAATGGTAATATCAGTCGCATGTGTTGGCGTAGTGTCGAAAATGGTATGGCTACAGTTATTGATCCGCAAGAAAAGGGTTACAGTTTCACTTATGATGGCCTTTCCCGTTTGAAAGATGCTATTTATGGAGAAGGTACTAACTTAAAACAAAACCGGAACCGCTTCAATGAGCAAATAACCGGCTATGACAAAATGGGTAATATCTTGGGGCTGCTTAGATACGGTCAAACGGGTACGGATTCTTATGGTTTGGTTGATAATCTGAATTTGATCTACCATGGCAATCAATTACAGTCGGTTTATGACAATGCCACCAACTCTGTATTTGGTAACGGTATGGAGTTTAAGGATAATGTCAATGAAACGGTAGAGTATGAATATGATAAAAATGGCAATCTGGCTAAAGATTTGAACAAAAAAATATCTGAAATTCAATATAATATCTTAAATTTGCCTAGTCACATTAGCTTTGCTGATGGAAGCAGTATTGAATATGAATATGCTGCAGACGGCAGGAAAGTCCGTACCACGCATACTATAAACAATAACGTCACGTCCACCGTTTATTGTGGTAATGCGATCTATGAGAATGGCAGTTTGAAGATGCTCTTGAATGAGGCGGGATATTATAGTTTCCAAGATAATAAGTTTCATTTCTGTCTGAAAGATCATCAAGGTAATGTAAGGGTTGTTACTGACGAGGCCGGTAATGTTGATGAAGTGAATGATTATTATCCTTTTGGTGGTTTAATGTCTAATGGATGTAATAACGTTCAGCCATATAAGTATAATGGTAAAGAGTTGGATCAGAAAGGTGGATTGGATTGGTATGATTATGGGGCAAGAATGTATGATGCAACATTGGGAAGATTTATGAAGACTGATAGATTTTTAGAAAAGTATGTTTCTCTATCTCCTTATCAATATGGAGCAAATAATCCAGTGAATAATATAGATATAAACGGAGATAGTATTTGGTATACTTTAAATGACAATATTGTGACTATGCATGTAACTGCCAAAATATTCAATAATTCAAGTGATAATATAAATATGAAGAGAGCTGCCAAAGATATAGTTTCTGATATAAAAAGTACTTATGAAGGAGAATTTGAATGGAGTGATGGCAAAACTTATAATTTAAAGGTTGATATGGATCTCAAAGTGGTAACTTCTATGAAGGATGTTGAAAGTGCAGACCATTTATTTGTATTGGCGGATAGTGATGGTGAAGGGGCTCGTGGAGTTACAAGTATGTCTGGTGGAAAAGTAATGACTTTGGCGTCAAGGGATTTTGCGAATAATAATTTATTGTCTAATAATCTGTCTCACAATAACACCTTTACTGCAACTCATGAATTTGGACATGCAGCCGGATTGCTACATTCAAAGAATCCATTTAATATAATGAAACAAGGAGGTGTTTTTCACAATAGTAATTCGACACAAAGAAAAGTTATGCTGCAACAACAATATAATATAAATAGAGGTAGTAATTCCTTGAATTATATGAATAGAAAAATACCTTATCCATATGTTCACTATGATAATAATATTGTTGATGTCTATAGTTTAGGTCTTAAATGGAGATGATATAAATGAATTTGAAAAATAGAAAAGTATTAATGGTAACAGTCGGGCTGATGTTATTATGTGTATGTATTGTTTGTTTTGCATCTAGATCTACATTGATCTTTGTAGGGAACTCGTATGAAAATAGCCAAGATATTAATACTATTATTTCATTGAATGATAAAATAATATATAGTGGTTTTATAAAGGCTTATGAACTTCCAAGATTGTTAGAAAAAAGAAATATGAAAATTGGCTTTTATAAAGTTTCTGCAAAGCTAAATAATGTATTGATAGAACAGCGATTTTTTTATTTTTTACAAAAAACTATTTGGATAGATTTTGATTGTGCAAACAGTAACTCTTTATTAATTTCGAAATATTACAGGCAAATTCCATTGTAATTTAGCACTATCTCCTACCCAGCGCAGAAATGCAGTTTATCTAAAAGATAATGGACTAAAGAAAGATAGAAAAGGAATGTTGTACGAATATACTAAAAATCAAAGTCGGGTAAAATCTATTCGAATATTGGGTAATACAGATTTAGTACGATATGTAAAATATTAATAATATACTTATGAAAAACTTGGTTTATGTTATCTTATTTATTTTATTGGGAGGATGTGTTTCCCCCTCTTTTTCGCCAGTGGAGATACATCAACGAGTGGCAGAACAAGTTAAAGTATTGATAGATAGTGGATATCTACAAACTCCATATATTGAAATAAATGAAGTATTATCAAATGATTCCAGCATTATTTATAGTATTAAAGGGGCGGATTCTCCAGGTTCGGATGGTGCAGAGTTACCTTCTAAAGTGATGACCTATAAAGGGAAATATCTTTGTTTTATAGAATTAGATGAGCAGGAAATGTCGCGAACTGAATTGTTTGAAAAAGGAATTGTGGCAGATTCTAATTTTCATGAGAATCTCCATTTGGACGATGGGTGGGTATTGGCTCTTCGAAAATATGAAAATGGGTCAACTTTGGTAAAAAAGGTATTATCATCGGCTTTTCTTTTTGAATATCCGCAACTTTGGTAGACCTTTCAATCAGATTATTAGAATAAGTGGTCGAAATATACAGTATACAGCTTTTAAACTTTCTGATGGAACATTTAATATAGGAAGAATACATGAAATTTTATAGAATACCGACTAAGCAAGAGGAACAACTTATTGAATTACTTGTTCATAAGTCATCTTTAGAAATGTCTGAAGATTGGAAGAATGGCTTATTAGTATGTCCAATGGATGATGGGGAAATGGGTAGTTTGTATTTGTTTCCACAGGGGAAAATAAATGAAAGTAGGAAATTGGGTAGACAAATTAGTGAATTTCAATTTACAGATATTGATGGAGTTGAGGTTATTGCATCCTTAAATGTGGATGTTGATGGAGTTCTATTTGAACTTGATATATGGAAAACTAATTTTGAAAAATTTGTAAAACTCCCTGATTTATAGCTCGATTACTACCTTGACATGTTATAGAAATATTCTTAAGTGTCAGGGTAGTTTTTTATATTATTGTTCGATAAAACAGAGTGTCTTACCCTGATATGGAATTAGAAAATATTCTGTGTCAGGGTATCTTTTTATAAATGCGGAAATGAAAGGTTGCTTTCTCAATATAATAGATTAAATTTGCCTAGCAACATGTCTACGCATACAGAATATGTACTTGATATTTCAGCTAGCCTAATTGTAGATACTGATGTCTTAATTGGTTTATCTATTAAAAGTCCTTAACGAAACCCCAATCCATCACTTTTTATTTGTTTCTTTGCACCAAATTCGGGTATAGTGTTGTCTTGTCATTCGAGGCAGCACTTAATTTTGCTTAGATAGTTAATGGAGAAACTCAGTATAAATGCTTGTCCGGTGTGTGGCGGTGCGCACTTGAAACGCGTCATGACTTGTACGGATTTTTATGCTTCGGGCGAACAGTTTGAACTGTATTCGTGTGAGGACTGTGGATTTACATTCACACAAGGAGTCCCCGTGGAAGCAGAGATAGGCAAGTATTATGAGACTCCCGACTATATCTCTCACACTGATACGCGCAAAGGCGCGATGAATAATATCTACCATTATGTACGTTCCTATATGCTGGGCCGCAAAGCGCGCCTGGTAGCTAAGGAAGCGCATCGTAAAACAGGGCGTTTGCTCGATATAGGTACGGGAACCGGTTACTTTTCTGATGCGATGGTTCGCCGGGGATGGAAAGTGGAGGCGGTGGAGAAAAGTCCGCAGGCACGTGAGTTTGCGAAGTTGCATTTCGATCTGGACGTAAAGCCCGAATCGGCTTTGAAAGAGTTTGCTCCCGGCAGCTTTGATGTTATCACTCTTTGGCATGTGATGGAACATTTGGAACACCTTGATGAGGTGTGGCAGCGACTTCATGAGTTGCTGACAGAAAAAGGAGTATTGATTGTAGCTGTACCCAACTGCTCTTCTTATGATGCTCAACGTTATGGCGAGTATTGGGCGGCATACGACGTTCCCCGTCATCTCTGGCATTTTACTCCGGGCACTATACAACAATTGGCTTCCCGTCATGGCTTTATTATGGCGGCGCGTCATCCGATGCCGTTCGATGCGTTCTACGTATCCATGTTGAGCGAAAAACATCGTGGCAGTTCATGCAGTTTCCTGAAAGGGATGTTTGCCGGGACGTTGGCCTGGTTCAATGCTTTGGGAAGGAAAGAACGCAGCAGTTCAATGATTTATGTATTCCGAAAAAAGAGATAACGCATGGGAAATCAAAACAAATATAAGTCAGGTTCGATTTTCGACATGCAGTTCATCACGTCGAGTATCAGTACGACATTAGTGTTGCTGTTGCTGGGACTGGTTGTCTTCTTCGTATTGACAGCACACAATCTTTCCGTATATGTCCGCGAGAATATCAGTTTCTCCGTTCTTATCAGTGACGACATGAAAGAAGCGGATATACTGAAACTTCAGAAGAAGCTGAATCAGGAACCTTTCGTGAAACAATCCGAATATATCTCTAAAAAACAAGCACTGAAAGAACAGACGGAAGCAATGGGAACCGATCCGGAAGAATTCTTGGGCTATAACCCTTTTACCGCTTCCATTGAAATCAAACTCCATTCCGACTATGCAAACTCCGACAGCATTGCGAAGATAGAGAAAATGATTAAAAAGAACATCAACATACAAGATGTGCTCTATCGAAAGGAGTTAATTGACGCCGTGAATGATAACATACGAAATATCAGTCTGGTACTGCTTGCCTTGGCGGTAGTGCTTACTTTTATCTCTTTTGCCCTGATAAACAATACCATAAGACTGGCTATTTACTCCAAACGCTTCCTCATTCACACCATGAAGTTGGTAGGAGCGAGTTGGGGATTCATCCGGGGGCCATTCCTTCGAAAGAATGTATGGAGCGGGATATTGGCAGCCATCGTTGCCGATTCCATATTGATGGGGACCGCTTATTGGGCCGTGACGTACGAACAGGAATTGCTTCAGGTCATCACGCCTGAAGTCATGTTGATAGTCTGTGCAAGCGTATTGGCGTTTGGAATTGTAATAACGTGGCTATGCGCCTATTTCTCCATGAATAAATACTTGAGAATGAAAGCAAACAGCCTGTACTATATTTAGCGGATGGCGAATGACTGACGGCAAACCTGTGTTTGCGTGTGATTAGCATCCGTAACAACCGACTGATAGAGTAAGGGAATGATTGAATTTAGTAATTTGTAATTAAATAAACTATGTCTGACAAGCAGAAATTTGCCTTTGATAAAGTGAACTTTATCTTGCTCGCAATAGGGATGGCGATTGTTATTATCGGCTTTCTATTGATGACGGGACCTACATCGTCCGAAACGCTTTTTGAACCCGATATTTTCAGTGTACGCAGAATCAAGGTAGCGCCGGTCGTTTGCCTGTTTGGCTTTATATCTATGATTTATGCAGTATTGCGCAAACCTAAAACACAAAAAACAGAAGAATAAAGATGGGGGATTTAACAACATTTGAGACGATTATTATTGCTATTGTAGAAGGGTTGACAGAGTTTCTACCGGTTTCTTCTACAGGACACATGATTATTACACAAAACATATTAGGAGTAGAAAGTACAGAATTTGTAAAAGCATTTACTGTAATTATTCAGTTTGGCGCAATTCTTTCAGTTGTCTGCCTTTACTGGAAACGCTTTTTCCGGTTGAACCATACACCGGCTCCTGCAGGCGCTTCCGCTTTGAAGTGTTTTCTGCATAAATTCGATTTTTACTGGAAACTGCTGGTGGCTTTTATTCCTGCTGCAATTTTGGGTTTCCTGTTTAGCGATAAGATAGACGAGATGCTGGAAAGTGTAGCGATAGTGGCAGTGATGCTGGTAATCGGTGGTATATTTATGCTGTTCTGCGATAAGATTTTCTCGAAAGGAAGCGAAGATACCGTACTGACAGAAAAAAAGGCATTCAATATCGGTTTGTTTCAGTGTATTGCTATGATACCGGGGGTATCCCGTTCGATGGCTACCATTGTCGGAGGTATGGCCCAGAAGTTGACTCGTAAGGATGCTGCCGAATTTTCATTCTTTCTTGCCGTGCCAACTATGTTTGCGGCAACCGGTTACAAGGTGTTGAAACTCTTCCTGGATGGTGGAACCGAGATTCTTGTCAACAACATGCCGGCACTTATTATCGGTAATGTGGTGGCTTTTGTCGTTGCTTTGCTGGCTATCAAGTTCTTTATTAGCTTTGTTACGAAATATGGCTTTAAAGCATTTGGATGGTATAGAATTATTGTTGGCGGAACCATTCTGGTAATGCTGCTGCTTGGATACAACTTAGAAATTGGCTGATGAATTTTAAAAAGGGAGAAGTACTGTTTTTCAATAAACCTTTCGGATGGACTTCATTTAAAGTAGTAGGGCATGCCCGCTATCATATTTGCCGCCGGATAGGAGTGAAAAAACTAAAAGTCGGCCATGCGGGAACGCTGGATCCTCTTGCAACAGGGGTGATGATTTTATGCACAGGCAAGGCGACAAAACGAATAGAAGAGTTTCAATATCATACGAAGGAGTACGTCGCGACGTTGCGTTTGGGTGCCACTACTCCGTCATACGATTTGGAACATGAAATAGATGCCACCTATCCTACCGAACATATCACGAGGGAATTGGTGGAAGAAGTGCTGACGCACTTTATCGGTGCCATCGATCAGGTACCTCCTGCCTTCTCTGCCTGTATGGTAGACGGTAAGCGTGCTTACGAACTGGCCCGGAAAGGAGAGGAAGTCGAACTAAAAGCAAAACAGCTTGTTATCGACGAGATTGAATTGCTGGAATGTCGCCTGGATGATCCGGAACCGATGATTCAAATCCGTGTCGTATGCAGCAAAGGGACCTATATCCGCGCCTTGGCCCGCGACATCGGCGAAGCACTCCATAGCGGAGCTCACCTGACAGGATTGATCCGTACCCGTGTAGGTGATGTCCGGTTGGAAGACTGTCTGAACCCCGAACACTTTAAAGAGTGGATCGACGGGCAGGAAATAGAAAATGAGGAAGAAAATAATTAACGTAATAAGGAATAGATATGAAATTATCACAATTCAAATTTAAGTTACCCGAGGATAAGATCGCTCTACATCCTATGAAATATAGAGATGAGTCGCGTTTGATGGTATTGCATCGTAATACAGGTAAGATTGAGCACAAGATGTTCAAAGATGTATTGAACTACTTTGATGATAAGGATGTGTTTATATTCAACGATACGAAGGTGTTTCCTGCCCGTTTGTATGGTAACAAGGAAAAGACAGGTGCTCGTATCGAAGTATTCTTGTTGCGTGAGTTGAATGAAGAGCTTCGTTTGTGGGACGTATTGGTTGATCCGGCACGTAAGATCCGTATCGGTAACAAACTGTATTTCGGGCCGGACGATTCAATGGTGGCTGAAGTGATTGATAACACCACTTCTCGCGGACGTACGCTCCGTTTTCTTTACGACGGACCTCATGACGAGTTCAAAAAGGCACTGTATTCTCTGGGTGAAACTCCACTCCCCCACTCTATTATCAACCGTCCCGTAGAACCGGAAGATGCTGAACGCTTCCAGTCTATTTTTGCAAAGAACGAGGGTGCGGTGACTGCTCCGACTGCTAGTTTGCACTTCAGTCGTGAGTTGATGAAACGTCTGGAAATCAAAGGTGTGGACTTTGCATATATCACTTTGCACGCTGGTCTGGGTAACTTCCGCGACATCGACGTAGAGGACTTGACGAAGCATAAGATGGATTCGGAACAAATGTTTGTAAACGAAATGGCGGTGAAAACCGTGAATCGTGCCAAAGATAACGGTAGAAATGTATGTGCGGTAGGTACGACAGTGATGCGTGCTATTGAAAGCGCAGTCAGCACTGACGGACATCTCAAGGAATTTGAAGGATGGACGAACAAGTTTATCTTCCCTCCGTATGAATTTACCGTAGCCAATTCAATGATTTCCAATTTCCACATGCCACTTTCTACCTTGCTGATGATTGTAGCTGCTTTTGGTGGTTATGACCAGGTGATGGATGCTTATCATGTAGCATTGAAAGAAGGTTATCGTTTCGGCACGTATGGAGATGCAATGCTGATTTTGGACAAATAATGGCAAAAGTTTATCTGGGACTCGGCACTAATCTTGGGGATAAAGAACAAAATCTTCGGGATGCCGTGCAAAAAATAGAAGAGCAGGTAGGGAAAATTGTTTCCCTGTCTGCTTTTTACGTTACTGCTCCTTGGGGATTTTCTTCCGATAACAGTTTCCTGAATGCGGCGGCTTGTGTGGAGACAAAATTATCTCCATTGGAGGTATTGCAAGAGACGCAAATGATTGAAAAAGAATTGGGGCGTACCCAAAAGTCCGTTAACAGAATGTATAGCGACCGCCTGATTGATATTGACCTGTTACTTTATGAGGATTTAGTGCTTTCTGTGATTTCTGCTTCCGGAGTAGAGTTAACCCTCCCCCATCCGTTGATGACAGAACGCGACTTCGTTATGAAACCACTAGCGGAAATTGCTCCCGGATTAGTTCATCCGGTACTCGGAAAAACGATGAAAGAGCTTACTTCTTCTTTTTCTCCGCAATAAACACCGGCAAATAGGCGATACATCCTATTAGTACTGCATACAGCAAATGGATCTCCTGAAACGGCTTGTCAATGAAATGGCAGACAATGGCGTAAATAGCAATCGTGAATCCGACATAGAGCGCCAAGACCAAAAGCGTTTTTAATTTCTTATTTAGAATCATTATAAATCTATTTATGTGTTAAATACGTGGCAAAGATACTCATTATCTCCAAAATCTCTTTATCTTTGCAACCGAAATGAAAGTGTGGACAGATTTGAGTAGCTTGCAACCACGGAAAAAAATGCTAAAACACGTCTGATTGACGCCTTTCGGTTTATCCTTTGCAGCACTCGCCTCTCCTACTCTCTCTCATTTTTTAATTTTCAATTTTTAATTCTTAATTTAAAAAGATGGGATACTTATTTACATCCGAATCGGTGTCAGAAGGACACCCCGACAAGGTAGCCGATCAAATATCGGATGCTGTGCTTGACAAACTGTTGGCTTACGACCCCAGTTCGAAAGTAGCTTGCGAAACACTAGTGACTACCGGACAAGTGGTGCTAGCGGGTGAAGTGAAAACAAAAGCGTACGTTGATCTCCAACTCATCGCACGTGAAGTGATTAAGAAAATCGGTTATACCAAAGGAGAGTACATGTTCGAAAGTAACTCTTGTGGTGTGCTTTCTGCTATTCATGAGCAAAGCCCCGATATCAACCGTGGTGTAGAGCGTCAGGACCCGATGGAACAGGGCGCAGGCGACCAGGGTATGATGTTTGGTTATGCTACCAATGAAACGGAAAATTACATGCCGCTTTCTCTTGATCTGGCACACCGCATTCTGCAAGTGCTGGCGGACATTCGTCGTGAAGGAAAGGTGATGACTTATCTCCGCCCCGATGCCAAAAGCCAGGTTACTATCGAATATGATGACAACGGAGCTCCTGTTCGCATCGATACAATCGTTGTTTCTACGCAACATGATGACTTTATCCAACCGGAAGATGATTCTCAAGCTGCCCAGCTGAAAGCTGACGAAGAAATGCTGTCTATCATCCGCCGTGATGTGATTGAAATTCTGATGCCTCGTGTCATTGCTTCTATCCATCACGATAAAGTGTTGGCACTGTTTAATGATAAAATCATTTATCATGTGAATCCTACGGGCAAGTTCGTAATTGGTGGTCCTCACGGAGATACCGGTTTGACAGGTCGTAAGATTATCGTTGATACTTATGGTGGTAAAGGTGCTCACGGTGGTGGTGCTTTCTCCGGAAAAGATCCTAGCAAGGTAGACCGTAGTGCAGCTTATGCAGCACGCCATATCGCAAAGAATATGGTTGCGGCAGGTGTAGCAGATGAAATGCTTGTACAGGTGAGCTATGCTATCGGTGTGGCTCGTCCGATCAATATTTTTGTAGATACTTACGGCCGTTCTCACGTCAACATGACTGATGGCGAGATTGCGCGTGTTATCGACCAATTGTTCGATCTTCGTCCGAAAGCTATCGAGGAACGTCTGAAACTTCGTAATCCTATTTATCAGGAAACAGCCGCTTACGGTCACATGGGACGTGAACCGCAAGTGATAACGAAGAAATTCTTCTCTCGTTACGAAGGAGACAAAACTGTGGAAGTGGAACTCTTTACATGGGAGAAACTCGACTACGTAGATAAAATTAAAGCTGCTTTTGGTCTGTAAAACAGTCTGAAACAGGGCTTAACTTGTTAAGAAAGAGCTGCAATTTCAACTTCCTTTAATGGAAATTGAAGTTGTAGCTCTTGATTTTTAATAAGTTATATTTAAATAAATGTTTTTTGGCTACTAAGTATGTTTTATCGGAAATTGCTACTTTTGTATCGTAAAATAAAACAGACTGCTAAATGAAAACAAGATGTTGTTGTTCTAAACGCTATTTATTGGTGTTCTCTATTTTACTTGTCAGCGTAGGTAGCATTTTTATGTCTGTCTCTCTTTCTTCCTGTTCCTCTCCTTCAGTGAAGAATCAATTGTTATTATGCGCTGATTCATTAATGGAGACATATCCAGATAGTGCTTTGTCTATTTTGGAATCAATTACTTATCCACAGAAGATGCCACGTGCTGACCGGGCGCTTTATGCGCTACTGCTCACACAGGCACGGCATAAAAACTATATTGCTTTAGAGGATGATTCGTTGATAAAAACGGCTGTTGACTATTATGGCGATAAGAAGAAAAGTCTGCGTGCTGCAAAGGCTCATTATTACTGGGGAGCTATTTATAGCGAGAAAGGATATGCCTCATTTGCCGTCGAAGAATATCTGACGGCAATTCGATTGATGCCTGTTAGGAATGAATTCTTAGCAATGATTTATGATAATCTTGCAGAATGTTATGAAGAGGATCGTTTGTACAATGTAGCAATAGAAAACTATCGTGCGGCTTATCAGATATTGAAAGGCAAAGATGAACAGACATATCCGATGAGAGGGATTGCGCGTGTGTTTTTGTTGCAAAATGAAAAGGATAGTGCATTATATTATTATCAACAAGCTCTTGATTGTGCATTGGCAGATCAAGATTCTAGTTTGATAGGAGCTCTTTATCACGATTTAGCTATGGTTTATAGTGAGAAAAAGGATTATATTCAAGCAGATAAATTTGTGTCGAAAGCAATTCTATTACAGGGGCAGGATGCTATTAATACTTGTTTGTCAAAGGCTCAAATTATGTTGAATCTGAATAAACTAGATTCTGCCAGTTATTTTTTTAGTAAGAACATGGATGAGCTTGATATTTATGGAAAGGCCGTTTGTTATGATGGTATGTATCAGATAGCGAAGAGAAAGGGAGAGTGGAAAACTGCAACAGAGAATATGGATGCTTATAAGATACTTTATGATTCTATGCAGATTATGACTGATAATGAGGAGCTAAACCGCCTTATGGATAAACATCAACTGGAAGAGCATAAAAGATTATTGTCAGAGCATACTAGAACGCTAATTTTTAGTTTGATTACTGCATTTTCTTCTTTAATGATTATATGTGTTTTCTGTTTTATGTGGAACGACAGAAAAAGGAAAAAGCATTATATAGCTCTACAGCATGAATTGACCCAAAAACGAGTGGATACTATGCTGTTAAAAGAAGAAGAGCTTTCTGAATCTAATAAGGAACATATAGATAAGAAAAGATCGGAATTGACCGAACAACAGATTCAATTATGTATATCAGTACTTAAAACAACTGATTGCTACGATCAATTGGAAGCGTTGGAGAGAGCAACTCCTAAACAGTTATTGGTGATGCGTAGCTTGAGGAAGGAAATACGTTCTGATATTTCTAATGCATTTGTTGATGTGATGATGAACTTAAAAGAACGTTATCCTGCTTTAACTGGTGATGATGTGTTTTTTTGTGTTCTTTCATTACTTTGTTGCTCAAAAACTGTTGTAATGGAGTTAATGGATGCCACATCAGATGCTCTTAAAACACGTAAAAATCGCATAAAGAATAAAATGGATGCACAAATTTTTGAGCGTGTGTTTGGTGTTGATAATCAGTGAGATGTGATACGAACTTTTTGCTTGTTTTATTTTTTAATGAATGTCTGTTACCATTGTTACCACATAATAATCGTTTCTTTTGCTTCATCTGTGTATTTTTGAAGCGAAATTTTAAACCCATTTATTATGAAAGCTAAATTCTTACCTTTTTTATTGTTGGCTGTTTTACTTCAAGTGAGTACGTTTTCCTTTGCAGATGAAATGATATCTGCGCGTGAAATCAGATTGAAAAATAAAACTAAGGTACAACATCGGTCTATTCCTGTTACTCCTGAAGCTTTTATTGAAAACTCATTATTGTCTATTGATCTTCTTTCTACTGTTCCTGTTGTGACTGTTATTATAAAAGATGCAGAAACAGAAGAAGTTGTTTATACTTCTACTGATTTAAATGTAAATAAGGTTTATGTCGATCTTGCTGGTGAGGAAAAAGGTAAATATATCTTGGAAATACAGCTTTCGGAGGAGGCCTTTACCGGAGATTTTGAATTAGAATAAATCTTTGAAATATATATTATTTGCAACTAACATAATGATGATATACCTAAATCATTAACTGATGAAGCCCCGCTGTTGAAATATATGGCGCATTGCTGAAATGGCGATTAGATGACCGAAAGGGGAAGGTAAATTCTATCCGTGGGCTTAATAAACCTTGTGAAAGGCGCATAAAGGTATATTGAAACGTAGAATTAAAATCACTTTTTTAAATTGTATGCTGAATACTACTGGTAGGGTGTTCGAATGATTTTATGATTCGAATAATAAAGTTCATTCAGCAACAATTTGATACACCTGTTAGTAGATGAGATATCTGTGATAGATGTATTCTTTGTGAGAAAGGTTCTTGGACTTCTGGATAAGGAGTCCAAGATTTTTTTATAGGGATAGATAAATGTAGAGATAAAAATGATCTCTGATTAAGTTGAATGTGAATAACGGAATTTTTTCGTAATTTTGCCTTCTCGATATAATAATGGATAGTGATGAAGATGAATCAGATAAATTCCGTATGTGTATATAGTGCTTCCAGTACCAAGATAGACGCTGTTTACTTCCAAGCAGCCGATACTCTCGGCTATCTGCTTGCCGAACACCGTATTCGTTTGATAAATGGAGCCGGAAGTATTGGCCTGATGCGTTCTGTGGCAGATGCTGTATTGAAAAATGGTGGTGAGGTGACAGGTGTGATTCCTCGTTTTATGGTGGAGCAAAACTGGCATCATACGGGATTGACAGAACTGATTGAAGTAGAATCCATGCACGAACGCAAGCGGAAGATGGCAGATTTGAGCGATGGTATTATTGCTTTGCCCGGTGGATGCGGTACCCTTGAAGAACTGCTGGAGATTATTACCTGGAAACAATTGGGATTATATCTCAATCCGATTGTAATCCTCAATATAAACGGATTCTTCGATCCACTCCTCGAAATGCTTGAAAAAGCTATTGATGAGAACTTTATGCGCCGGCAGCATGGCGATATATGGAAAGTGGCGCAGACGCCGGAAGAAGCGGTTCAATTGCTTTATGAAACTCCTGTATGGGACATTTCCATTCGTAAATTTGCAGCGATATGATAGGCGACACACTAAGTTCCCGAAGTGCGGATACGCTGTCCCTTCTTCGGCAGAACCAGACTAGTCCGGCAAAGGCGGACACTGATAGTCTGCAGTTGGTTGATCTTCATGCTGTGCAAGAAGTTGATTCCGGCTTTGAGGGGACACCTATCTCCTACTCTCCCCGCACGGACGATGCCATTGCGTTGACCTTGCTGGCTTGCTTCTTTCTTTCCTCCATAGCCTTGGCGCGCGGAAAGAAATTTCTCTCCCAACAGGTGAAAGACTTTGTATTGCACCGTGAACGAACGAGTATTTTTGATAGTTCTACGGCAGCCGATGTGCGTTATCTCCTTGTGCTTGTGTTGCAGACTTGTGTCTTGTCGGGTATCACATTTCTCAATTATTTTCATGATACATGCCCTGCTTTGATGAACCAGGTATCCCCCCTCCTTTTGCTGGGTATCTACGTTGGATTCTGCCTTGCTTATTTCTTACTAAAATGGCTGATTTACATGTTTCTTGGGTGGACGTTTTTTGATAAAAATAAGACAAATATATGGCTGGAATCCTATTCTGCGCTCATATATTATGTCGGATTTGCCCTCTTTCCATTCGTTCTTTTTCTAGTTTATTTTGATTTAAGTCTCACAAATTTGGTCATAATTGGGGCTATTATTTTAATTTTCACTAAAATATTGATGTTTTATAAGTGGATAAAGCTTTTTTTTCATCAATTTAGCGGGCTTTTCCTATTAATTTTGTACTTTTGCGCTCTTGAAATAGTACCTTGTTTGCTACTCTATCAAGGTATGATTCAAATGAACAATATTTTGCTAATAAAATTTTAGGACGTTGAAAATTAAAAAAGTACTAGTGTCGCAGCCTAAGCCTGCGTCAGAGAAATCTCCCTATTACGACATAGCTGAAAAGTATGGCGTTAAAATAGATTTCCGACCATTTATTAAGGTTGAAAGTCTTTCGGCGAAAGAATTTCGGCAACAGAAAATTTCGATTCTCGACCACACTGCCGTAATATTCACTTCGCGCCATGCTATTGACCATTTTTTCACTTTGTGTACTGAATTGCGCGTGACAATTCCCGAAACGATGAAGTATTTCTGCGTGACGGAAGCTGTTGCGTTGTATATTCAGAAATATGTGCAATACCGCAAGCGTAAGATCTTCTTCGGAGCTACCGGAAAGATTGAGGACCTGATACCTTCCATTGTGAAGCATAAAACGGAGAAATATCTCGTTCCGATGTCAGACGTACACAATGACGATGTGAAAAACTTGCTCGACAAGAATAACATTCAGCATACAGAAGCTGTGATGTACCGTACAGTGAGCAACGACTTTACACCGGACGAGGAGTTTGATTATGACATGTTAGTGTTCTTCAGCCCTGCCGGAGTGACTTCATTGAAGAAGAACTTCCCTGATTTTAATCAGAGAGAGATTAAGATCGGCACTTTCGGCTCTACTACCGCACAGGCTGTACGTGACGCAGGTCTCCGTCTGGACCTTGAAGCTCCTACGGTGCAGGCTCCGTCAATGACTGCCGCACTTGATATGTTTATCAGAGAAAACAATAAATAAACAGAGTGGGTATATATACTTTGTGTAAAGCCGAAAGGCTGAATAGTAAAATTTTGATCGGAAAGATGTTTGAAGGCGGCGTTTCGAAGTCGTTTTCCATCTTTCCGATACGCGTTGTATATATGCCTGTTGAGCAGGGCGAGGCTCCTGCTTCTATATTAATCAGTGTATCGAAACGTCGTTTTAAACGAGCGGTGAAACGCAACCGTGTGAAACGTCAGATACGCGAAGCCTACCGGAAGAACAAATCTCTCCTGGTGGACGAATTGCAACGCCGGGAGCAGCGGTTAGCCGTTGCCTTTATCTATCTGTCGGACGAGCTTATTGCAACTTCCGAATTGGAAGAAAAGATGAAAATAGCGCTTGCGCGCATCTCTGAAAAATTATCCTCATGAAACCTCGTAACTCCCGGATATCTGCCCTGTGGGTATTCTTAACGGGAATTTTGAGGAAAGTATTCTCTTTCTTGTTGCTTGTTCCCATCTACTTTTACCGGGTTTGTATTTCGCCTCTTACTCCTCCCTCTTGTCGATTCACGCCAACTTGTTCGGCTTATGCTGTCGAAGCAATTAAGAAACACGGTCCTGTAAAGGGGCTTTACCTCGCTGTGCGGCGTATTCTGCGATGCCATCCCTGGGGTGGTTCCGGCTATGATCCCGTACCTTGAAACAATTAAAATGAGAAATAGAAGATGAAAAAGAATGTGACTGACATTTTGGATATTCATACTCATAAACTGGAGGCCGATTCTCTGGGAAAATCTATCGTGAATTATCCGCTGTTGGCGGACTCTCCATCGTATATGCCTTTCGCAGGAGATGTGGAAGTGGATAGGGGATATTATTATTCTGTCGGCATTCATCCCTGGGAGTTGACAGAGCATAATGCCGGACAGCTTTTGGATTATCTTAAGCAGCAGTTGCGGAAAAAGCAGTTTGTCGCCGCAGGAGAAGCGGGATTGGATAAATTGGCAGCAGCTTCAATGGAACTTCAGTTAACGGTGTTTAAAGCGCAGGTGAGGCTGTCGGAAGAGTATGGTTTGCCGTTGATTATCCACTGCGTGAAAGCAATGGACGAGCTGTTAGCAGTGAAAAAAGAATTTCGTCCCCAACAAGCTTGGATATGGCATGGTTTTCGTGGAAAACCGGAGCAGGCGGTGCAGTTGCTAAAAAAGGGCTTTTATCTCTCTTTTGGAGAACATTATCCTGATGAAACGATGCAGACAGTACCCGACGAACGGTTGTTTCTGGAAACGGACAACAGTTCGCTTGATATTGAAGATATCCTGTGTCGGGCAGCCAAAGTGCGTGGGGTAGAAGTGGAAGTGTTGCGTGAGACGATCCGCCGAAATATCCAAAATGTCTTTTTTAGGGCATAAGAGTTGTATCTTCCGAGAAAGAGTCGTACTTTTGTCGCACATGGGATTGAAATACAATAAAAAACAACTAATTAATAGAGTAATACGATGAATTTTGTAGAAGAATTGAGATGGCGTGGCATGTTGCAGGACATCATGCCGGGAACAGAAGAGTTGTTAAGCAAAGAGCAGGTGACTGCCTATTTGGGTATCGACCCGACTGCTGATTCGCTACACATTGGTCACCTTTGTGGAGTGATGATCCTTCGTCATTTCCAACGCTGCGGTCATAAGCCGTTGGCACTGATCGGTGGCGCTACAGGTATGATTGGAGACCCTTCCGGAAAATCAGCAGAACGTAACCTGCTGAACGAGGAAACATTGCGTCACAATCAGGCGTGTATCAAGAAACAGCTTGCCAAGTTCCTCGACTTCGAGTCGGATGTGCCTAACCGTGCCGAACTGGTGAACAATTATGACTGGATGAAAGATTTCACTTTCCTCGATTTTGCTCGCGAAGTAGGTAAGCACATTACTGTGAATTATATGATGGCAAAAGACTCTGTAAAACGCCGTCTGAATGGTGAAGCGCGTGATGGATTGTCATTTACCGAGTTCACTTATCAGTTGCTTCAAGGATATGACTTCCTTCATTTGTATGAAACAAAGGGCTGTAAGCTTCAGATGGGTGGTTCTGACCAATGGGGAAACATTACTACCGGTGCCGAATTGATCCGCCGTACCAATGGGGGAGAGGTGTTCGCACTGACTTGCCCGCTGATTACAAAAGCTGACGGCGGTAAGTTTGGTAAAACAGAATCCGGAAATATCTGGCTGGACCCTCGCTATACTTCACCTTACAAGTTCTATCAATTCTGGCTGAATGTAAGCGACTCCGATGCCGAGCGTTATATCAAAATCTTCACTTCTATCGAAAAAGAAGAAATTGAAGCACTGATTGCCGAACATCAGGCTGCTCCGCACTTGCGTCTCCTTCAGAAACGTCTGGCTAAAGAAGTAACTGTGATGGTTCACTCGGAAGAAGATTATAACGCAGCGGTTGACGCATCCAATATTTTGTTTGGTAATGCTACTTCCGACGCTTTGCGCAAATTGGACGAGGATACATTGCTGGCTGTATTTGAAGGAGTACCCCAATTTGAGATTTCCCGTGATGCGTTGGCAGAAGGAGTGAAGGCAGTAGATTTGTTCGTCGATAATGCGGCTGTATTTGCTTCGAAAGGTGAGATGCGTAAGTTGGTTCAAGGCGGTGGCGTTTCGTTGAACAAAGAGAAACTAACAGCCTTTGATCAGGTAATCACAACTGCTGACTTGCTCGATGAAAAATATCTGCTTGTTCAGCGCGGTAAAAAGAACTATTTTTTGCTGATTGCAAAGTAATAATGCACGATTCACTCGATAGAATGTAAAAAAGTGAACGAAATATTTGGAGGTTTGCTTGCAAACCTCTATCTTTGCACCGCTTTTTAACAGAAAGCACATAAGTTTGGACTATGGTGTAATGGTAGCACAACAGGTTTTGGTTCTGTTTGTCCAAGTTCGAATCTTGGTAGTCCAACGAAGAAAAGCCCCGAAAGAGACATCTTTCGGGGCTTTTCTTTCGTGACTCTGAAGTCGTCGTTTTTGTATATCCTTATAAAATTGAAGTATATAGGGGATCAGCGTATATAGAATTCATTAATCTTATTTTATTCGTTATATTGACTATTTTAATGCTTATCGTGTTGGTCGTTGAATAGCTTGTATTTTATTATAGAAGGTTCAAACTGTATTAGGTAGAAATCTCTCCCAAATCGTATTATAGTTCGTTAAAAAAGTGTACATTGCACAGATTCTGGACATTTTTGGTGGATAATTGGAACAAAATTGCAAGGTAAACCCGTTTTCTTTTGCTATTTTTGCATCGTGTACGTAAACGAAGTGCACGTAGAAAGAGAACTTATTCAATAACTATAAATAAATAAGGTATGAAAACGAACTATGAAATTCGCTATGCTGCGCATCCTGAAGATGCAAAAAGTTATGATACTACAAGAATCCGCAGAGATTTCTTAATTGAAAAGATATTTGTCCCCAATGAAGTAAATATGGTATATTCCATGTACGACCGTATGGTGGTAGGTGGTGCGCTGCCGGTAGGAGAGGTGCTGACGCTTGAAGCAATCGATCCGCTGAAAGCTCCGTTCTTCCTCACCCGTCGCGAGATGGGTATTTACAATGTCGGCGGTCCCGGTATTGTGAAAGCGGGCGACGCAACCTTCGAACTGGATTATAAAGAAGCTCTTTATCTGGGTTCGGGCGACCGTGAAGTGACTTTCGAAAGCAAGGACGCTGCTCATCCTGCCAAATTCTACTTCAACTCACTGACTGCACATCGCAATTATCCCGACCGTAAGGTGACGAAAGCCGATGCCGTAGTAGCTGAAATGGGTTCTTTGGAAGGCTCCAACCACCGTAATATCAATAAGATGCTGGTGAATCAGGTGTTGCCCACCTGCCAGTTGCAGATGGGTATGACGGAACTGGCTCCGGGAAGTGTATGGAACACGATGCCGGCCCACGTACACAGCCGTCGTATGGAAGCCTACTTCTATTTCGAGATTCCCGAAGATCATGCTATCTGCCACTTTATGGGTGAGGTAGGCGAAACACGTCACGTATGGATGAAAGGCGATCAGGCTGTTCTTTCGCCCGAATGGTCTATTCACTCGGCTGCTGCTACCCACAACTATACCTTTATCTGGGGAATGGGTGGTGAGAACCTCGACTATGGCGATCAGGACTTCTCGTTGATTACAGATTTGAAATAACAAATCCAATAGTTTTCCTAATTTAATAATAAAAAGAATTATGAATCAGTATTTGAATTTTTCTTTGGAAGGTAAAGTAGCGCTCGTTACAGGTGCTTCTTATGGTATCGGTTTTGCTATTGCTTCTGCATTCGCAGAACAAGGCGCTAAAGTTTGTTTTAACGACATCAATCAAGAGTTGGTAGACAAAGGAATGGCTGCATACGCTGCAAAAGGTATCAAAGCTCACGGTTATGTATGCGACGTGACAGACGAACCGGCTGTTCAGGCTATGGTTGCTACGATTGCCAAAGAAGTAGGTACAATTGATATCCTTGTAAATAATGCAGGTATTATCCGTCGTGTTCCTATGCACGAGATGGATGCTGCTGATTTCCGTCGTGTAATCGACATCGACTTGAATGCTCCGTTCATCGTTGCTAAGGCTGTTCTTCCTGCTATGATGGAAAAACGTGCTGGTAAGATCATCAACATCTGCTCTATGATGTCCGAACTGGGTCGTGAAACTGTATCTGCTTACGCTGCTGCTAAGGGTGGTCTGAAGATGCTGACTCGCAATATCTGCTCTGAATATGGTGAATACAACATTCAGTGTAACGGTATCGGCCCGGGTTACATCGCTACTCCGCAAACTGCTCCTCTTCGTGAGAAACAAGCAGACGGAAGCCGTCACCCATTCGATTCATTCATCTGCGCCAAGACTCCTGCCGGTCGTTGGTTGGATCCAGAAGAACTGACAGGTCCTGCTGTATTCCTTGCTTCTGAAGCTTCTAACGCTGTCAACGGCCACGTTCTTTATGTAGATGGTGGTATCCTTGCTTATATCGGAAAACAGCCGAAATAATGTAAGATAGAAGAGATTCCGATAAGGTGATAGAATGGCAAAGAGCATCCTCTTTTCATCTGTCACCTTATTTTTTATCATTCCCTTTGCAGGAGCTATAGGACCGACTTATTGGACATATATGCCCAACGTGTTGAACATATATATCCAACACGTTGGATATATATAGCTGATGCGTTGGATCTATAGATCCAACAGATGCGGATATAATAGCCTCTATTTGCAAAGTATATATTATTCATTCAATGTAGACTAATTATGAAAAAGATATTAATTCTGTTTGCTGTAGTCTTGATAGGGTTTGCTTCTTGTGCCGACAGTAAACAGTCAATGACAATCACAGTGACCAATCCGCTGGCTCTTGAACGGGTGGGGGAGATGGTTGAAGTGCCGATGAGCGATGTTGTTGCCAAGTTGAAACTGGCAGATACAGCGCAGATTGTAGTGCTTGATGTTGACGGTCAGCAAGTGCCTTATCAGGTGACGTATGACGAAAAGGTTGTTTTCCCCGCTACGGTAGAAGCGAACGGAACGGCTGTTTACACTATTCAACCGGGTACACCGGCACCTTTCGATGTCGTTGCTTGCGGTAAGTACTACCCCGAACGTCTGGACGACGTTGCCTGGGAGAATGATCTTGGCGGATTCCGTGCGTATGGCCCTGCTTTGCAAGCCCGCGGAGAGCGTGGTTTCGGCTACGACCTTTTCACGAAGTACAACACAACGGAGCCGATTCTGGAATCTCTCTATGCGGAAGAACTGAATCCTGAAAAGCGTGCCAAGATAGCTGAATTGAAAAAAACAGACCCTAAAGCTGCCTCCGAACTACAAAAAGCTATCTCTTACCATATCGATCATGGATATGGCATGGATTGCTATGCCGTAGGACCTACGTTGGGTGCCGGTGTTGCTGCTCTGATGGCGGGTGACACTATTATCTATCCTTACTGCTATCGTACACAGGAAATCCTTGATAATGGCCCGCTGCGTTTCACGGTGAAGCTGGAATTTAATCCGCTGGTAGTCCGTGGAGACTCTAATGTAGTGGAGACACGTGTAATCTCACTGGATGCAGGTTCTTATCTCAACAAAACGATTGTTTCATATACCAATCTGAAAGAAGCAATGCCGGTGACTACCGGACTGGTTCTGCGTGAACCGGACGGTGCGACTGTGGCAGATGCTGCCAATGGCTATATCACTTACGTGGATCCTACAACAGATCGTAGCGGTGCAAACGGCAAGATATTTGTCGGTGCTGCATTTCCTGCACAGGTAAAAGAAGCGAAAGTGGTTCTTTTTTCTGAAAAGGAAAAGAAAGAACGTGGCGGGGCCGACGGTCATGTTTTAGCTATCAGCGAATATGAGCCGGGTTCTGAATATACTTATTATTGGGGTTCTGCCTGGGATAAGGCTGCTATCAAGACTCCGGATGCTTGGAATAAATATATGGCTGAATATGCGCAGAAGTTGCGCACACCGCTGGCAGTAGCATATTGATGTGTTGAATTGCTTTTCCAATAGATTAAGCAAAGGTTTCTTTTCACCAAAGAAACCTTTGCTTAATTTTATCTTCCTGAAAAAGAAAGAAAGTTTTTATGTTATAACGCCTTTGAATTATCTCGTAAAAGCGTGTTGTTCGTAATATTCGTATGTTGTTCCGTCTTCTTTCTCTTTTTCACGAAGTTCATAGACTAATTCATTTTCTGTCATTGTGGTCACTGTCCACACTTCTGTGTAATTATCCTCTTCAGTGTCGATGAGAGTCAGCTTATTACCGGAGTAGCTCCATGTACCATGATAATAATTAGTACTTCCGGAGGAGTTGTAGACATCTTTTTCTACATACGTACCGTCTTCCTTGAACTCTATGGAATAACGGTTGGTTCCATTTACAAAATCTTCTTTAGAGTCACTTACCTTTTCACCATCTTCCCATTCTTGTGAAAGATAATACACTCCATTCCATGTTCCTAACAATAAATCGCGTGAACCGACAGCGTCGTCATCGTCGTCGCCACAGGAATAAATGCTGAACGACAGTAATACTGCAACTATGCAAACAGTTGCTTTCCAGATTGTTTTCATAATAAATTGTTTTAATTGTTTGATTTTGAGATGATTCGTTTTTTAGACTCTATTTGATAATAGTTTCCACATGTCCGTTCTTGAAGAACAGGTAGAACGAGCTGGAATACATCCATTGCACTTCTCCATTTGATTCTTGAATAGTCTGCGGTTTGCCGAAAGCCAGTAGACATTCATCTTCCGTCATGCCTTTCACCGGCTTGTTGATGTTGATTTCATTCCAATGAGTAATCGGTGAAAGCTGGTTCGTTATGATGAAGTCGAACATTTTGTTCAATACTTGCGATTCAACCTGTACGAAATCATCCATGATTTCTTTGTGAGATGCTTTCTTGTCCGGTTGTAGCTTCTCCATCGGAGTGATTTTTTTCATTATCACTGCTGATGACTCTATCCGTATATTGGAAAGATAATAAACCAGTTTGCCGTCCTTTACTTGAAACAGGGCTTTGCAATAGTAAGTATTCTTTTGGCTTGAGTCTGCCTGCGAGGCAAGTATCAGATCGCAACTGAAGTTTTTAGCCGGTACGTTGACCTCCGCTATTCCTTCCCGTAACTGTGGACAGACATTCTTGACGATCCATAGCAGTGCATTAGCGTAGATGTTTTCGTCTTGCATATCGCTGAAAGGGGTAAATCCGCTGACTACATATTTATTGCCGTCTGCATTGACAGGATAGCTTTTTTTCTGTTCGGTGAAAGTCTGTGCTATCAGTGGGATAATTTCTACCAGTAGATACAAGATTACCAGAAATTGTCGTTTGGTCATCATATTCCGTTCTTTTTAAGAAAACAGCATCCACGGCCCTTTTTGTGAAAAGAAAAGATCGTGGACGCTGAATAAATAATATGGTTTATTGAGGTTTGGTTGTCCTTAGAAGGCAATACCCAGACGAATCATAAAGTTACTGGTTTTGAATCCGTCGGCATCGCTGAATGCATCTATAAATCCGCGTTGGTAGGTGAGATCCAGATTGAAACGGTCATACCAGACTCCTACGCCGATATTCATACCGGCATCAAAATGATTGTAGTCAACCTCCATATAATCTGCATAATCACCCCAACTGATGCTTTCTCCATCTTCTTTCATTTTGCTTGTGTAATCGTAACTAGCGAAGACTCCTACATGCGGGTCGATACAGACGTTGTCCGCTACAGCAAATTTCCATCCGAATGTGAACGGAGAATATTGTATGTTGTGAGCCATACATTTCGTGTCGTCCACTTTGAAACCACGGGAGCCAAGTCCAAACTCCATCCCCCAGTATCCTCCTGTACTGCCTAAAGGCTTCTGATAGCCAAATGTTGCGTTATATCCGATGTTTGAATCAGCTCCTTCGGCCCCGTCACCGGAGAAATTCATGATATTCAAACCTGCACGCAAGAACCATTGTGTGCTGCTGGCTTGCTTCTCTGTTTTGACGATTGCGCTTCTGGATGATACGATTTGCGCTTGAGTTCCTACGCACAATAAGAGTGCGGCAACCATTGATAGTACTTTTTTCATTGTTATTGATATTTTAGTGATTAATTCTTATTCTTAACGACGGGCGCTATCTGGCTTTTTCCATCTGTGGGTGATAACTTTTGCAGACGTATCCATTCATAATCTTCTTTTGTGGCCGGATGCCAGTTGACGAAGATGCCGGGATAACCTACTACTGTAACCGTGTATCCCCCTGTTTTTTCATTATCTTCCACTTTGAAAGTGGCTCCCATGATGACATCGCAGTTGTATTTGATGGTGGACAGATACGTCCCCCATGCACGGATGTTGTCAAGTTCTCCTTTCATGGCGATTTCCACTTCCTCTTTGCTTAGTGTCCATTCATCCTTGATCCGTCCCTTATCTTCCAGTATTTTCACCTCGACAACTGTAGGTTTGACACAAACCTCAGTAACTGCATCACCTGCACGTGCCTGTGCGTCGCGAAACTTGAAGACCGTCTTTTGCGCATGGGCTCCGACGGCACAACCGACAACCAGAGCAATAATCAGAAATAGTTTTTTCGTTTTCATGTCCTTTTGTGATTATATGTTAATATGCCTGCAAAGGTATGCGAAAGGAGTATACTACCGGGTGAAAACATAGTTCCAAGAACGATACGAAATTGTATCCTATTTGGATACACTGGGGAAGCTTCCGGTGTTGATGCTGTCGGACAGATCACGGAAGAAATCGTGGCCGAGGATGTAGGAGATGCGCCAGAGCAGGTGGATGTCGATATTCTCTTTCCGGAATATCTTGTAAACATTGGGGCGTGTGCAGCATAGTTGGGTAGCGAACCAGGTGACGGTGCGTCCCTGTTCGTGAAGCGTGCGTTCAATAAGTTGTCCCGCATGAATCATGTGCCTATTCTGCTTATGTGTGTCCCCCGGATTCCCGTTGGGCGGACAATTCAATCTATTGTTGACAGGAATATATAGAAAAGGCGTGGGAATCTCTCACCTTCGTCCGTTCCATGTTCAAGGCCTTCGCAATGCCAATTATCGGGAACGAACAACGCAGAAAGCCCACGCCGATATGTACAACACCCGTAGCCCCCCTTTGTTTATCAAAGTGAGGCACGGATGTATATAAATACACATCAGGAGGACGTCTTTGTTGCTGTTAGTCATTCCGATAGGTCAAAGTTTGCGAAGTTTTGAACATAAATGACAAACGCTTGTAAACGTCTTCTCAATATAAACATCTCTCCCTCGCCACCCGGAGGCTTTCTGCGGAAGAGACCGTTGCAAATGTATAAAAAAATACGGTTGGAAATGGTAATGTGAATCAGAAACTTTTTGAATGCAGGTTGTTTTGCCCTCTTTTTGCCCTTTACCAGGCGAAATGCGGTTGCACTGGCATCTTGTAAGAAAGAGGAGGGATCTTTCAATTTTGGGTACGAAACGGGCTTTAAACTACAAAAGCCGGGGCATAATACCTCGGCTTATATTTTTTTTCTTATCAGGGAGCTTTTTTATTCATCAGAAACCTTTTCTTTCTTATCAGGAAGCTCTGCTCTTTTCGAAGTTTCTGTTTTTTCAAAGATTATAACACCTTGAATTCATAACCTTCCTCTTTCAGGAACTCGATGGCACGGGGAAGTGCGTATTGCAGGTTACCGTTGTTCCATGACTTCAGCGAATCGTGGAAAGTGATGATAGAACCGTTTCGCGCATAGCGTTTCACGTTGTTCAGCACTTGTTCCGGGCGCATCCGCTTACTGTAATCGCGGGTCACGAGATCCCACATAATGATGCGGTAATGATAGCGCAACGTATAATACTGCCTGAATCCCATGTGTCCGTGTGGTGGACGGAAGAGATCGGAATGAATAATATCATCTACCTTTCTGGCATTTGCCAGGTAATCCGGATTGGAATATTCAAATCCACGGATGTGGTTGAAAGTATGGTTACCGATGCGGTGTCCGTGCTCTACCACCATCCGGTATTCATCCGGGTGTTTGCGTATATTGTCGCCTACCATGAAAAAGGTAGCTTTAATATGATGCTTTTCCAGTATTTCCAGTACCCAGGGAGTTACTTCGGGGATGGGGCCGTCGTCGAAAGTCAGATAGACTGCCCGCTCATTCGGGTCCATCCGGAAGATAGCTTGTGGATACAACGCCCGGAAAAGCCAAGGTGGTTGTTCTATAAACATGAGAGTCTGTGTTTTGAAGTATTAGGAAATAAGTATTAAGTATTATACCTTACGGAAAACATGCCGGAAGCTACGTTAATACTTAATACTTATTACTTCATACCTAAATTATTTCCCTTTCATTCTCGTCACGTACTCGTTGTATAGCTGATCGAGTTGCGTAGAGTAATGTTTTGCGAGTTCTTCTGATTTGTATTTTTCCATTAGGCGGACTTCCGCGTCAAGCAAACTGGCGTTGTACACGAAGTTTTCGCTGGCAATGGCAAGCTGGTTATCGTTCAGGCTAAGATACCAGATCATGTATTCGAGCGACTTGTTGGCAAGCTCGTCGATAATCTTGTTGGCTTTCTCGTTCTGTCCCAGTTGATAATAAGACTCTGCCATTTGGAAGGCGCCATTTGCCCAGTCATACGGTACGTTGATTGCCGGAATCATCTTTTCGGCGTAATCGAGTGCAGCGAGTGCCTTGTCCTTCTTACCTTCTTTGATAAGCTGTCCTACGAGCTGCGTGAAGATACGGCGGTGCGTGTAGCACATACGCATCACGTTCTCGTCGATGTAGATACCCGGCTTGTCGATACCGCCGAACTTGAACTTGTTCATCAGGTTGTCGTACATCTTTTCACTGTCGATCTTGCTGTCCAGTTTGTCCGTATCGAACGGAGTGAAGCGGTAGGCGAGACCCTCCTGTGTGAAGTGGTTGCCCATGCCCAGATGGTTTTCGCTTCCTACGGTGATTGCCATATAGATAGGACGTTCCCAGTTAGCGTTGGCAAGCATTTCGAGCATCATCAGCTCACTCTTGTAGAGGGCGCGTTTCGGGTTGCCGTTGGCGTCTCTAAGGGTGATTGTCATGTATTCGGGGATAGAGTCGCCCAGAGCTTCCGGTATTTTCATGCCGGAGCGGCGTACGGCTTCCTTATCTATCTTCATGACGATGCTGTCCGTAGGGATGAGCGGAAGCTGTATCTCTTTTCCTGTCTTCTTGAGAAGTTCTTTCAATTGGTCGTTCTTGCCAAGCATCCAGCGGTTGATGATTTCCTTCAGTTCATAAGGATTCTCACCGAAGATGGAGTGAACGAGCGACAATATGGTAGTGTCTCCCTGTGCAGCCAGTTCGTTTGCCTGTTTGAAATAGCTGTCGATAAGAGCTTTCATTTCCGGACGGATAGAGATATATTCGTTTTGTCCTTCCACGTATTCCACACGGTCCCAAGTGATAGGGAGTGACGGAGAATCGTAGGCCGGACGTTTCATCTGGTCTATATACCAGTCTGTTTGCAGGTAACTTAAGTTACAGGTGCGGGCATCCGTACGGAAACCTTCCGTTTCCTGATTGTACCACAATGGGAAGGTATCGTTATCACCATTGGTGTAGATAATCGGGTTGCCTTCTTCCTGCAAAGTCATCAGGTAGTTCTGTCCGAAGTCGCGGGCAACGAAGCGTCCGCTGCGGTCGTGGTCATCCCATGTCTGTCCCGCCATCTGGATGGGGACGAACAAACAGAGCACTGAAGCCAGAACGGCTGCCGGAAGTTCCTGCATCTTGGCATAATCTCGCAACATGCGGATGATACCTGCCACTCCCATACCTACCCAGATGGCAAAGGCATAGAACGAACCGGCATACGCATAGTCTCGTTCACGGGGTTGTGCAGGAGTTTGGTTGAGGTAGAGCACGATAGCGATACCTGTCATAAAGAACAGGAAGAATACCACCCAGAATTGCTGGATACCTCGCTGGCTATGGTAAGCCTGCCAGAAGAGTCCGATTAAGCCGAGAATCAGCGGCAGACAGTAGAATACGTTGTGTCCTTTATTGTTTTTGAGATCTTGCGGAAGCAATTCCTGGTTACCTACCAGTAGGTTGTCGATAAACGGAATACCGGTGATCCAGTTGCCGTGCTCAATTTCTCCGCTACCCTGTATGTCATTCTGCCGTCCAGCAAAGTTCCACATGAAGTAACGCCAGTACATGAAGTTTAGCTGGTAGGAGAAGAAGAATTTGATATTTTCCCATTGGGTAGGCATGTTTACCATCACCATCTCTCCACACTGGTCGTAAGGAACGTCATATCCCTTGATGTCTACCCATTGTTTGTAGAGCGGTGCGTGTGACGAACTGTACATACGCGGGAAAAGCATATTCTGTGCATATTCGTATTCCACACGTCCGGGAAGTTCGATATAAGAGTCTTTTTCGTCGGGCGAAGTCTTTTCCTTGCGGACAAACTTACTTCCTGCTTCCGATTGGCGCGGAATACAATAGCCGTCTTTTACGTCAAGTGCCACTTTCGAAGAGAAAGCAGGGCCGTAGAAGAGCGGACGGGTTCCGTATTGTTCACGGCCGAGGTATTCGCCCAGGGTGAATATATCCTCCGGTGAGTTTTGGTCCATCGGAGTGTTGGCAGTAGAACGGATAACGATCAGTGCGTAAGAAGAATACCCGATTACGATCATCATGGTGCACAGTAATGCTGTGTTCATGGTGCGGGCGGTGATACGCCATCTCTCTTTGATTTTAGCCTGTACACTCGGAGCAAGATAAAGTCCCAATGCGGCGATAACCAAAATACCGATGATGATACTGCTGGCTCCGTGTCCGTAGAATGGGATACCCAGCAAAGCGATCGTCAGGATAAAGGAGATAGCCATGCGCGCTTTGTTTTTTTCGGTGTAACTTTCGTATACACCCCAAATCAGAGCGGCCGCAAGCAGAATGATATAAACCACTACGCCCGAATTGAATGACATTCCGAGTCCGTTGACGAACAACAACTCGAACCAGCCGCCTACTTTCACAATACCCGGTACGATGCCGTAAAGCACGGCTGCAACGAGTACCATTGAGCCGAATAACGCAATTAACGAACCTTTGGCGGTAGCGTTTGGAGTTTTCTTGTAATAGTATACCAGTACGATGGCGGGCAGACAAAGCAAGTTCAGCAAGTGAACACCGATACTCAATCCCGTCAGATAGGCGATGAGGATAATCCAACGGTCGCTGTGCGGCTGGTCGGCTACGTCTTCCCATTTCAGAATCAACCAGAAAACAACAGCGGTAAACAGGGAGGAGAAGGCATATACTTCACCTTCCACGGCCGAGAACCAGAATGTGTCACTGAATGTATAAACCAGTGCACCGATCAGTCCGCTACCCATCACTGTGATAAGCTGTCCTTTGGTGATATTGTTTTCGTCAGTGATAATCAGTTTGCGTACCAGGTGGGTGATGCTCCAGAAAAGGAACAGGATACAGGCGCCACTCATGAGGGCACTCATGTAATTCACCATTTTAGCAACAGTTGTTACGTCGGAAGCAAATTGAGAAAACAGATTCGCCACTAGCATGAAGAAAGGCGCGCCGGGCGGGTGTCCGACTTCCAGTTTATAGCCGGTGGTTATGAACTCCGGGCAATCCCAGAAACTTGCGGTCGGTTCTATTGTCAGGCAGTAGACGGTTGCCGCAATGATGAATGTAAGCCAACCCATAAGGTTGTTTACGGTTCTGTACTGTTTCATTAGCACTATCGTAGTTTATTCGTTAAAAACAAATTATGAGGTCGCAAAGATAGTGATTTGTAAGGATAATGAGGAAGAAAGTAAGAAATATTAAGTAACAAAGGGGTGATTTACTATCTCTTTCACTCTTCCGGAAGGCAGCAGAGAGGGAAGATACATTTTAAAACAAGGAAGCCGTATATCTATATAGAGTCTATGGCAACTTTAATGATGGTGATTATGCTCTCCTAAAACCCGGTGAGGCAATGTACCGTGTCCCAATAGCTCGATAGGGCAGTTGAAGTTCCTTTCCAGCCATTCGGTAGTAACGCCTGTATCCGGATGGTAATCCAGCGTTTCGTTGACACAGGCGATGGATTTTACCTGTTGCAATACAGTGCCGATGTCGTGACTGACAAGGATAATGGCACATTCTTTATTGATTTCAGCCAATAACTCATAAAGGCGTGCTTCGAAACGCTTGTCGATATACGTGCTGGGTTCATCGAGAATCAATACCGCAGGGTCGGAGATGATGGCACGTCCCAACAGGGCACGTTGCAGCTGCCCGCCGCTTAATTGCCCGATAGAACGGTGTTCGAGTCCTTCAAGCCCCATGCGGGAAATAATCTGTTTACCTTTCTCTTTCTGTTCGGGAGTAAATCGTGAAGTGAGCGATTTTTGTATGCTTAATCCGGATAGGATCACTTCTTCCACGGAAATAGGGAACTTCCGGTCTATACTGTTGTATTGAGGCAGATAACCCAGGAAAGTAGAAGTGGTTTTAGTAGATGCTTTTTCAGGAGTATGGAATATAATTTCCCCTCCGGTTGGCTTCAACAGACCGAGGATGCACTTTATAAGCGTCGTTTTGCCGCCTCCGTTCGGACCTATAATACCTAGAAAATCCCGTTCGTAGATGCTTAGATTAACATCGTGGAGAACAGTGCGACCGTCATATCCGGCGGAAAGATTCTTTATTTCGATTATTGGTTTCATCGTTGGAAATGGCTTGATGGGTTCTTTCTTTATACATTTATTTTGTTGCAGCCTGTGGCGCGAGGGCTTTGGCTACATTCAGCATTTCTTCTTCCCAGTCGTAACTTAGCGGATTGATAGGGATCACTTTCGTTCCGGTTTGCTGCGCGATGGTTTCCGCATTGCGTTTGTCAAATTCCGGTTGAACAAAGATTACACGTACATCTTCTGCCTGACACAGGTCTATCAAGGCTTTCAGATGGGCGGGAGAAGGTTCTTTGCCCCCTTCTTCGATGGAAATCTGATGCAATCCGTAGTCGCGGGCGAAGTAGGAGAGAGCCGGATGATAAATCATGAAGGCTTTGGCTGCTTCGGGAGCGGAGAGTTGACGGCGAATCAGGCTGTCGGTGTGCTGGATACGCTGGCAGAGCGAATCGTAGCGGTTTCTATAGTATACCTCATTTGTCTTATCCAGTTGGCTAAGGGCTTTGTAGGTGTTTCCTGCAATGATTAAAGCATTACCGGTGGAATTCCATACGTGCGGCTCTACAGCATGGATATGCCCGTCGTGGCTGTTATGTCCGTGGTCGTGGTCATCATTGTTGAGTATGAGGTCGATTCCTTTGGAGGTGTCGAACACTTGAATATGGGGGGTATTGTTCATTAAGCGATCCATCCAGGTCTGTTCGAAGCCGATGTATCCGATGCGGAAATAGGCTTTGCTGTCTCCCAGAGACACGAGTTGTTGGGGGACAGGATCATAGGTTTCCGGGCTGGAACCTTTGGGGACCATGCTGACTACTTTAAATTTATCTCCGGCAATAGCTTCCGTGAAATAACGTTGCGGTTCCAGGGTGACGGTAATCACCGGTTTTGCTTCGTCATCGTTGCTTGCTTGGGAAGAGCGTCCTGTGCAGGCTGCCATTAGGAGGCAGGCACTAAGGAGGAAAAGGGTTCTCATATCTTTTAGTTGTTTTTTCATGACTTCTTCTATTTCGGGGGTTCTTTTTTATCTTGTTTCTATTCTTATTTTCGGGCCCGTAATATTTCCCGTTTACCACCCGGAGGTCCGGGCAGACGTTCTACTGTGAATCCGGCTGTCTGTAACATCCGGCGGACGACACCTTTGGCGCAGTAAGTGGTCAGGATGCCGTCTCTATCTAATAAAACGTAGAGGCGGTTGAATAGTTCTTGCGACCACATTTCCGGTTGCTTTTCCGGTGCAAAGGCATCGAAGTAAATGAGGTTAAATGAAAGATTCAGGGCAGGTGATTCGGCGTTGGTTACGCTATCATTGATATTGCTCATTGTTCGTTCTCTGTTCTCAACCCATTTGTTTACGTCTGTCTCTACTTTCCGTAGGGTGAAGTGTGGAGTGAGTTGCACGTCTTTCTCCCAAGGTGATGTATGAAGTTGCTTAAACAATTCGATAGCCGGTTGCTGCCGGGCGGTCGTCGTTAATTGTTCATCATTGGAGATATATCCTAATTGCTCTATCGTCTGCCATTCCAGTGGATAGAGTTCCAATCCTGTATAGTGTATATTCCGTCTGCTTCTTTCTGCTTCTTCAAGGGTGAGCCAGGCGTTTAGCCCTGTCCCGAAGCCGATCTCAAGAATATGTGGAGTAGTGGCGGAAGAGGCTTTAAGTCCCATATCGATGAAAATATGTTGAGACTCCGTGCGTGCCCCTTTCGTTGAATGATAATGTTCATTCAATTCCGGAACAAACAGGGTAGCGCTCCCGTCGTCGGTTTTCTCAATAATCCTTTCCATCATACAATCTCTAATGCTTACTGTCTAACGTCTAATACTTTTTACCTGATATTTAAAATCCTTATCCTGCTATAGCGTCCCAGGCACTTTCGAGTGCATACAGGAGAAGAATATAACGTATCAGTTTGCCGACAAACATGGAAACTATGGTGAGCCATGTGTTGCTTCGCATAAATCCCAGTGCAATGGCTATCACTTCCCCAATGGCGGGAAGAAAGGTGAAGAAGGCCATCAATGCTCCTTTCCCTTGCAGGAATTTCACCATTTTGTCTACTTTCTCTTTCTTTACCTTGAAATATTTCTCGATCCAACTGATTTTGCCCAGACGTCCCATGTAGTAGCAAGTCATTCCGCCTACTGTGTTGCCCAGAGTGGCGGAGATCAGACAGGCTATCGGGGGCAGACCGAGTTTCACCAGTGCCACCAGTACCAGTTCGGAACTGAAAGGCACGATGCTCCCAGCCAGTAAAGCCGAGATGAATAATCCCGGGAGTCCCCATTCTATGAGGAGTTGTATCGTTGAATCTATAAAAGCGTCCATATATTAAAAGCGAATAAGAGGATGAGACCGACCAATGAAATGATGAAAAACACATTCGAACTTTTACTATTGGTCAGTACAAAGAAATGTCCGATCAGGATGCTGTTGCTTATGATAAGCAAAGGCAATAGGGCACTGCAATATATCGGTTGCAGGGCAATCAGCAGGAACAGGAAAATCGTCAGGTCTATCAGGAATTGGAGATAGGCGCGTGTGCGTATCTTATCCTCAAATCCGGCGGCGATGCAATGGACGGCACTGACGATGAACATCACCAACAGATAGCCGAGTATTGCCAGTTCCCAAGGCTGGAGGATTTGCAGGTTGAAGAATTCCCCGATAGTCAGTAGCTGATTGAAAGGGCGATAGAACAACTCCATCTCATTGTAGAAGAAGGCGTGTCCGAACAGCATCCAGTATGGCAGCATCCATCCGAGCAGCGCACCGCAGAAACTACGCGGAGTGAGCGACTGGAAACGGTAGGCTTCGAGCAACCAAAGCACCGAGAGGATGGTGAACTGTGGGAACAGAATACTTCCCGCTCCGATAAAGAAGAAGGAGTAGAATAAATAACCCGCAGCTTGTGTTTGCTGATAGCTTTTAAACAGAAAATAAATGGAAATGAGAAAGCCCAGGGCAACAATATCTCCTGTATATAGGTAATGCATTTTCGGGCAGACGGTGACCAGCAGGAAATAGATAGCCGTCTGCATGGAAGCCCTCATACGGATAATGCTGAACTGATTGTTCAGCTCTATCAGAAAGTAACCGATGGTTGCATAAATCAGGAAGCTGACAATCCGGTCTGCCCACCCCGGAAGCAGAAAATCGCGGGCGGGTTGCCAGGCAGAAGGGCTGCCTTCGAGTACGGTTGAGGCTATGGAACCGGGAAATAAAAAGTAAGTCAACACCCAGCATAGGGCGCAGATAAAGATAACGGCAGGCAGGGTCCACCGTCCTGCCGTCACTTGACTTTGTAGTCTTTTATTTCTCATGAGTTTATTACTTGTTATCTCTTGATACTATAGGTACATTCGGTTGATATTCCGGATATTAATATCCTGCATGCTTGATGTTAACAACCATCCTGTCAGCTGTTAATACCTGATTCCTTAAGTATTAACAATTGTCGTCTAAACTATTAATACTTGATAACTCAACTATTAATGCTTGACAAGTCAATGATGTTCAACGCTATGCGGAATAGGGCTACTTGCGTGCGAAACTTGAATTACAAATCGAATCCGATATCGCGGCGGAAATACTTCTTGTCGAAGTCGATCATGTCTGCCACTTTGTAGCTCTGTGCCAGTGCCTCTTCTTTCGTTGCACCGTAAGAGCAAACGGCAATCACACGTCCTCCGTTCGTCACTACTTGTCCGTCTTTCATGGCTGTTCCGGCATGGAAAATGATGCTGTCGGTAGCGGCAGCCTGTTCCAGTCCGCTGATAGGGAATCCTTTTTCGTAGGCTTCGGGATAACCGCCGCTGACAAGGATGACACAGCCGGCTGAACGTGGGTCCATCACCAGTGTTTTTTCGTTCAGGTTGCCTGCGGCAGTACCTTCAAGCAGTTCTACGAAGTCGCTCTGGATACGGAGCATCACGCTTTCTGTTTCCGGGTCGCCCATGCGGACGTTGTATTCGATCACCATCGGTTCACCTTTCACCTTGATAAGGCCGAGGAAGATGAAGCCTTTGTAAGTGATGTTTTCTTCTTTCAGGCCGTTGATGGTCGGTTCGATGATGCGTGTGCGTACTTTCTCCATAAATACTTCATCGGCAAACGGAACGGGGGTTACGCTACCCATACCGCCTGTATTTAGTCCTTTATCGCCTTCACCGATGCGTTTGTAGTCTTTGGCTACGGGGAGGACTTTATAGTGTTCTCCGTCTGTCAGTACGAATACAGAGCACTCGATACCGCTTAGGAACTCTTCGATTACAACGGTTGCCGATGCAGAGCCGAACATGCCACCCAGCATTTCTTTCAGTTCTACTTTAGCTTCGTCCAGTGTAGGGAGGATAAGTACTCCTTTTCCGGCACAAAGACCATCAGCCTTCAATACGTATGGAGCTTCCAGCGTTTCGAGGAAAGCGAGACCTTCTTCGAGGTTTGCCGAAGTGATGCTTTTGTAGCGGGCTGTCGGGATGTTGTGGCGCATCATGAAGCCTTTGGCAAACTCCTTGCTTCCTTCCAGTTCTGCTCCTTGAGCCGAAGGACCGATAACGGCAATATGCTTTAGCTCCGGACGGTTCTGGAAGTAGTCGTAGATTCCTTCTACCAACGGATCTTCGGGGCCTACTACTACCATTTGAATGTTCTCTTTCAGAGCGAAAGCGCTGATGGCTTCAAAATCGGTTGCTTTGATGTTGACATTCTCGCCTACGGCAGTTGTTCCGGCATTTCCCGGAGCAATGTACAGTTTTTCAACTTTCGGACTTTGGGCAATTTTCCATGCCAGTGCATGTTCGCGGCCGCCCGAGCCAAGTAATAATATCTTCATCTTTGTGCTATTATAAGTTATACTGTTATATATGATTTGTATAGATGCGGTGGACTTCACAGGTTTTATAAATTCTGCTCAAAGTACCGGGTGATTTTCTCGTGCAGATGTACACGGTCACGGCCTGCTACGTTGTGCTTGTGGCACGGGTAGATAAACAGGTCGGGATAAGTGCGGGCATCTACACAGGCTTTCATAAACGAGAGGGTGTGCTGTGGCACGCAGGTATCGTCATGATCGTCGTGAATAATCAACAGGTGACCTTCCAGTTGACCGGCAAGATTCTTCAGGTTACATTCTTTGTAGCCTTCCGGATTGCTTTCCGGTGTGTCCATATAGCGTTCGCCGTACATCACTTCATAATAACCCCAGTCGATTACCGGACCTCCGGCAACGCCTACTTTGAATATCTCCGGGTAACGGAGCATCAGGGCGGTAGTCATGTGACCTCCAAAGCTCCATCCATGTACGCCGATGCGCTCGCTGTCTACGTAGGGGAGGGATTTCAGGAATTCAACGCCTTTCACCTGATCTTTGCCTTCTTCGATACCGAGACGGCGGAAGGTGGCATTTTCAAATGTTAGTCCGCGGTTGCTGCTACCGCGATTGTCGATGGTGAACATGATATAGCCTTTGCTTGCCATGTATGTGTCCCATCCGCGTGCGCCGTTCTGCCATCCTCCGGTGACGCATTGCGCGTGAGGGCCTCCGTAGACATATACGATTACGGGATATTTCTTAGCCGGATCGAAGTTTGCCGGCTTCATCAGGCGGTAATGCAGGTCGGTAGTGCCGTCTGCCGCTTTGATTGTTCCGGTTTCGATGCTTGGCATCTGGTATCCGTCGTAAGGATTTTCGGCTGTCAGCAAGTTGGCTGTTTCTTTGAAGTTTTTGGTGTCTACCAGGTTGATGACGCGGGGTTGGTCTTTGGTGGAATAACGGTCGATAAGGTATGTACCAGAGGCGCTAAGTGTTCCGCTATGTTCGCTTTCCTTGCAGTTCTCAAACGGCTCGCTTATCTTTCCATTACTTACGTTTACTGCAAAATGGCCGCTTCTCAAGCCTTCTACGGCAGTGAAGATGACCTCTTTACGCTTTGTGTTGAATCCTAGGATTTCGCTGACCAGCCAGTTGCCTTTGGTTAGCTGTTTTACTTTACCGGCCTGGAAATAACTACCGCCGTTGGCACTATTATAGGTTTCACCTTTCATGTTTGCTGCATTTGTCTCAAAGAGATAAAGGTGATTGTAGCCGTCACGCTGACTTTGATAGATGAACTTGGTAGGGTCCCACGGCAAAAATACGATGGGGTTTTGCGGTTCAACGTATTTAGGATGCATTTCTTCATAGAGAACTCCCATGGGTTCTCCTGTCTCTGCGTTGTACTGGCAGAGTTTGGCATGATTCTGGTCGCGGTTTACTTCGATCAGGTAGAGGCTCTTTTCATCCGGTGCCCAGCTGATGTTAGTGAAATAACGGTCTGTCGGATCGCCTGCATTCAGATAAATGCTTTTACCGGTAGCAGGGTTGTAAATGCCTACTTTTACCTGATGGCTCGTCATTCCTGCCATCGGATAGCGTACGTTATTTACTTCGCCTACACGTGCAGTGATGTCTACAAGCGGGTATTGTGTCACCATGCTTTCATCCATACGGTAGAAAGCGAGCAGGTTGCCTTTCGGACTCCAGAAAGTTCCTTTGTTGATACCGAATTCATTGCGGTGCACTGTTTGTCCGCAAACGATGCCTTCGGGTTCATTGGTTACTGCTTTCTCATTCACATATAGATTGTTATCTATCGTGTAAGCCACATTTCCACTGGCTGCGCAATAGTCTTCATTATTTGCCCCGTCCTTTGGTTTGAAAGTGCTGATAACCTGATTGTTCTTGAAATCATATACAATGAACTTTCCTGCTATCGTGAATAGCATTTGTGCCTTGTCTGTCCATAGAAAACGGACGGAATACAGGTGTGATAATTTTCCTGCTTTGTTTTCTTCAAGCACTTTGTTGATTTGCTCGCGAGTGATAACCATTGTTTCTTTCCCGGTTTTGGGTTGAATTGAATAAAGGGTATCTACTCCTGGCTTGATACATTCGTCGCCCCACCATTGCAGCCCGTACAGGTTTTCTGCATAGCGGTAACTCTCGCCGCCCGGAATCAGTTCTTCCAGCGTCGGTTTTTTGGTTTCTTGTGCCATAACATTGAATCCGATTGGTAGTGCCAACAATAACAGAATGGCTCTTTTTCCAATTTTACTCATTGCTCTTTTCTTTATTATTTGTTTTTAAATCCTTCTATTTTTACTCTGTCCAAAGGAGTCTGTCTTGATTGGATAATTGCACTTATTTTAGCAAAGGCATTAAATAGGTCGTCAAATTGTTTTTCGTAACTTTCCCTATCAGAAGTAATATCTTCTTCGAGATATTCGATGCGTTGTTTTAATTCTTCCAACTCCTTTTTAGGTATATTGGATAGAAGATATTGGCGCATACGTACAAAAGCACGGATAATATTGATATTTACTTCCACAGCGGTCTTGGACTTGAGGACGCTGGATAACATAACTATACCATATTCAGTAAATGCAAACGGAAGATATTTGATGTTATATCCTTGTCCTGTTTTCAAGGTCGCAATTTGCGACCTTGAAATTGCAACTTCTTCTTTTGTTAGCTCGAACATGAATTCAGCAGGAAAGCGTTCAATATTACGACGTACTTGTTCCTTGAGGCGTTTAGTTTCAACTCCATACATTTCTGCCAAATCAAAGTCAAGCATAACTTTTTGCCCTCTGATTTCGTATATTTTGTTTTCTATAATAGCTATATCATCCATTTTTTGTTTAGACAGGTTCCAATTTGTGACTGAACATTAGAACTATGATGTAAACTTGAAGTTCCAATTTGGAACTTCAAGTTTTTAATTAATTATTAACTAGTGAATTACAGGGTGAATAAGTTGTTGGGATTATAACCGTTTATTCCTCTTCCTTCTTCGGAATCCTCGGCTCCCGGTTTCCCCTAAATTCTCTTGGTCCTCTTGAATCTCTTCCTCCGCGGAATTCTCCCCGTGGTTTTCTATCTCTTTCATCGCCACCTTTGAAGTCGCCACCTTCTCTGCGTGGCTTGTATTCTCCCTCTCTGCGAGGTCTGGATTCGCCGTCCCGACGCGGCTTGAACTCACCTTCGCGGCGTGGCTTAAATTCTTTTCTTTCTCTGAATCTTGGAGCTTGTTCTCCTTCACCCTCTTTCTTCTCTTCGCCCTCTTCCTGGCTCTTGAACTCTTTATATTTTCCGTCAAAAATCTCATATTTGCGGAATTCACACTCCAACGGTCCATTGAACAAAGGAACCTTCTGGCTTGCCTTCAAGCCAATCTGGTCGAAACACTCTTCCCGATAAGAAAGCACCCATGCTTCGTTTCCTACAAATGCATGTTTCAGACGTTCGCCGATCATCTGGTAAAGACCGAGCAAATCATTCGTAGAGATACGTTCCCCATAAGGAGGATTGGTGATGATGATTGATTTCTCTTTCGGCTGTTCGAACTGCTGGAACGGTTGCAATTTTAGCACGATATCTTTCGATACACCGGCAGCTTTTATATTGTGAGTCGCAATCTCATTCGCTTTCGGATTGTTGTCATACCCATAAATCTTATGAGTAAACTCACGCTCCTGACTGTCGTCATTGTAAATCTCATCAAACATATCCGCATCGAAATCCACCCATTTTTCGAAAGCAAACCCTTTACGGAATACTCCCGGAGCGATATTCTTAGCAATCAGTGCGGCTTCTACAGGGATAGTACCCGAACCACACATCGGATCGATCAGATCACATTCTCCACGCCATCCGGTCATTAAAATCATGCCGGCAGCCAATACCTCATTCAACGGAGCTTCTACCGCTTCCTGGCGATAACCGCGACGGTGAAGTGATTCTCCGGACGAGTCCAACGACAAGGTACAGGTAGTCTGTGCAATATGAATGTTCAGAAGTACATCCGGGTTGTTGATGCGTACCGACGGACGTTTACCCGTTTTCTCGCGGAAGTAGTCCACAATCGCATCTTTCACCTTGTACGAAACGAATTTCGAATGGCGGAACTCCTCACTGAATACTACTGCATCGATAGCAAATGTTTTGTTCACATCGAGATATTCTTCCCATGGAATAGCCTGTATTTGATTGTAAACCTCGTCAGCATCTTTGGCCGTAAAGTTCTTAATGGGTTTCAGGATACGGATGGCGGTACGTAGACAGAAATTAGCCTTGTACATCATACGTTTATCTCCTGTAAATGAAACCATACGACGTCCTATTTGAATGTCGTTGGCTCCTAATGCTGTCAGTTCTTCTGCAAGTATCTCTTCCAGTCCCTGGAAAGTCTTGGCTATCATCTCGAATTGTTCGCTCATATAGATTCTTTTGATTTTATTTTTTTGCTTTAGTTTGTACGATTCTTGCTCCTGCGGGCACGTTTTCCGTTACCCAGATATTACCGCCTACGGTTGCATCACGCCCGATGGTGATTCTTCCCAGAATAGTGGCGTTGGAATAAACAATTACATTGTCTTCCAGGATCGGATGGCGGGGGATTCCCTTGATAGGTTTTCCGTCGGCATCCAGCGGGAAACTCTTGGCTCCCAGCGTGACACCCTGATATAGTTTGACGTTGTTTCCGATGATACTCGTGGCACCGATTACGACACCCGTACCATGGTCGATGGTGAAGTGAGTGCCAATCTTTGCGGCCGGATGGATATCAATTCCCGTTTCGCTATGCGCCATCTCCGTGATGATACGGGGAATCAGAGGAACACCCAGTTCCAGCAATTCATGCGCGATACGGTAATTGCTGATCGCTTTAATGGCCGGATAACAGAATATGACCTCTCCATAGCTTTCGGCAGCCGGGTCACCGTTGTAGGCGGCTTCCACATCCGTTGCCAGTATCCTCCTCATGGCGGGTAACTTACTGATGAATTTAGCAGCAAGACGTGCAGCTTCTTCTCGTTTGGAGTCGGAGCAGACGTTGCATTTCCCCTCTATGGAAGTGCTAAAACATAATCCGGCCAGGATTTGCTCACAAAGTAAATCAAACAATTTTTCAATGTTTACACCGATGTGATAATTGATGGTCCGGCTGTTAATAGTAGAATTTCCGTAATATCCGGGGAAAAGAATGGAGCGTGAAAGCTCAATAATTTCATACAAGACTTTTGCAGAGGGCAGTGGTTCGCCATCTTTGTGCTGATGAAACAGTCCTTTATAAGATTCGCTTTCCGATAGCTCATCGACTGCCTGTGTCAAAATGTGGGTGAAGTTCAGTGGACTCATTAGGTCAGTTGCTCATATTTATATGGGCACAAAGGTATTAAAAAAATAATAAAATTCGCTGGGATTCAGGATAAATAATGTATTTTTGTCACATTCAAAACATGACATGAATAAGGGGACTGATGAATCAGAAGACTGCTATGAAACTATTTGGACTGTTGGGGCTGTTGATGTTGTTGAGTTGCGGATATGCTGATAGACACCGCAATAGCTCTTCATGCGAACAGGCGTTGGTTGATTCTCTGGAAGTTCGTGTACAGGATTCTTTGTTTTCCAATGTGCATTATTCCCGCTCACAACTGCTTGAGGCACTGACGCAGACGCAAGATTCCCTGGTTTATTATCGTCTGCTCGCCCTTTACGGGAAAACATTTTTTGTCTCTTCCGATTTTGATTCTATACTCTATTACAACCGCCGGGTAAAAGAATTTTCCCGCAATGCTTCCCAATCTTCTGAATCTCTCCAGTCTCCACGATGGAATGATGTATTGTCCGATGTCTATAATATCGAAGGCAACGTATGGATGCAACTGAACCGCCCTGATTCTGCAATTATCGACTATAAGAAAGCCTATGGATATCGCCTGGAAGGAAAAAAACTACACCTGCTTCCGGATATTTGTATCAATATAGCTGATGCCTACCTGCATCGCAGTGACTTGGCGCACACTGCTTCGTATTACCGGCGCGCCCTGTTTCTCTGTGATTCTTTGAACTTGTCCGAGCACACGAAATTTCCTGTCTACTACGGATTGGGGCAGACTTATATGGAACTGCGCGATTTCGATTTATCCAATCATTACTATGAATTGGCCGGGCAGTTCTTCGATGAAATGAACGTGAGCGAGCAATGGACCTATCTCAACAATCGCGGCAACCATTATTATTACCGGAAAAACTATCAGGAGGCTTTGAAATATATGCGCAGAGCCAATGCACTCGTATCTTCTTATCCGCAGATGGTGTTTGAACAGAACTTTATCAAAGTAAACCTGGGAGAATTGTACTTGCTGACTGACAAACTGGACTCCGCACAGATCTGCCTGGACGAAAGTTATCGTTTCTTCTCCGATATACAGCATAACTCGGCTGTTCATTACATTGAAACCCAGATGATTGAACTGGCATTGAAGAAAGGTAATATAGCCCAAGCGAAGACTATGATCGCCCGGACTGCTCCTGTGGGGCATCTTGACGCCAATATGTTGACTATACGCAATCAGTATCTGCAACATTATTTTGAGCATACCGGTGATTACCGCCGTGCCTATGAATACCTGAAACGTGATTGCCATCTGGACGATTCCATCCGGAGCGAACGGATACAGATGCGTGTTGCCGAATTGGATATGCGTTACCGGCAGGATACGATAGTGCTTCGTAAGGAAATGAAGATTCAGCGACAGGCGGCAGAGATGAGAGTGCTCAAGTTGAGCGTATCTATCTGGGTACTTGTCTGCGTGTTGCTTGTGGCAGGGGTAGTGATAGTTGTCTGGTATATGCGTAAAAAGAGGGAGTTTCTTCGCCAGCGTTTCTTCCAGCAAATCAACCGTGTCCGCATGGAGAATTTGAGAAGCCGGATTTCTCCTCATTTTACTTTTAATGTACTGGGACGTGAGATCAATCAGTTTAACGGCTCGGAAGAGGTGAAACATAATCTGATGGAACTGGTGAAATATCTCCGTCGTAGCCTCGAACTTACCGAGAAATTGAGCGTATCTTTGCAAGACGAACTGGATTTCGTCCGTACATACATCGAACTGGAACGTGGACGTGTCGGAGAAGATTTTGTCGCAACAATCACGGTGGAGGACGGTTTAGATGCAACCCGCATCATGATTCCATCTATGATTGTGCAAGTTCCGGTGGAGAATGCTATTAAACATGGACTGGCGGGAAAGGACGGAAAAAAGGAGCTAATGGTATATGTTTCCCGTGAAACAAATGGGATTCGCATAACGGTTACCGACAACGGACGCGGGTATCTCCCGCAGGTAGTTTCCGCCACACGGGGTACTGGTACAGGATTGAAAGTGTTGTATCAGACCATTCAATTACTGAATACAAAGAACAAGAGTGATAAAATACGTTTTAATATAACCAACAGAAGCGATGGACAAACCGGTACGGAAGTGTCGGTATATATCCCGTTTCGTTTTTCTTATGATTTATGATGGAGACAGAAGAAAAGTATAAGGTAGTCATCGTTGACGATGAACGTACAGCGATTGATGCTTTGCGCCGAGAGTTGGAGCCCTATCGTGAATTTGAAGTAAAAGGAATCGCAGGGAATGGTGCAAAAGGTAAAAAGATGATTATGGAGTTGCATCCGGACTTATTGTTTCTTGATGTGGAACTTCCGGATACGTTGGGACTCAATCTATTAAGTGAAATCAGGGAGGATATTTTGTGGGATATGAAGGTTGTGTTTTACACCTCTTATGACAAATACTTGCTTCAGGCGTTGCGTGAGTCGGCTTTCGACTTCCTGCTGAAGCCTTTTGAAGCAGAAGACCTGAAAGTAATTATGGACCGTTACCGGAAGGCTATGACCTCTACTTCGCTTCCTCTTTTGCCTTCTTTTGCTTCTTCTATCAGTGCATTGATGCCCCAGCAAGGCATGTTTATGATTAGTACAGTGACAGGCTTCAAACTCTTGCGACTGGAAGAAATCGGCTTTTTTGAATATCTGAAAGACAAACGTCAATGGCAGGTGGTCTTGTTTAATCAAACTTGTCTGAATTTGAAGCGAAATACAAAAGCAGAAGATATTATCAGTTATTCACAAGCTTTTGTACAGATTAGCCAATCTGCTATTGTAAATGTTAATTATCTGGCAATGATTGATGGTAAATGCTGTCAACTTTATCCGCCTTTTCATGATAAGAACGATCTGATTATTTCCCGAAGTTATCTAAAAGAACTACAAGAGCGTTTCTTTGTTTTGTAATGTGGACCTCATAGATTGAAATACGCCACTTCTTCAGCAGAAGCGGCGTATCTTTTTGTTAGAATATTAGAATGAGAGAGAGTTTATGTTACATATTTGTATTATCCATCGTAACGGTCATTTCGGGTACCAGTACGTAGGCTTGTTTTTTAGCGTTCCATTTATAATAATTCGTAGTAACGGTCTTGCCTTCATAAGTATAATTGATGCGTAGGTCTTTTTCCCATGCGTTCTTGCTATTGTTCCATTTCAAGGCCTCGCTTTCAATCATACGTTTGTTGTCATCGTACTTGTAGTTGTACTTCATGTAGTTGGCAAGTGTATTTCCGTCCATTTTGTAAACGGTTTGTCCCACTGTCATGCCATTCTCTTCGATTGGATTATAAATCAATTGATTATCGTAGCTACGTGCAGAAGTAGCAAGCGATACAACAAGAAGAGCTGCAGATAAAACGAACATTTTTAAAGATACTTTTGCTTTCATGGCTATTTAAGTTTTTGGGTTATACTTTCATTTGTCTACCAAATGCATTGATTTTACGCTGCAAATCTACATGTTAATTTGGTATTTATGCATTTTTGAAGATAAAAGATTGTCAAAATGTCAAGAGTGAAGGTGGGTGATAACTAGCTTTTTGCCAATATTGGTGACAAAAAAATATCCGGCAGTCAATCTGCCGGATATAGAATGAATCACTTCGTCGAAAAAGGAATCTTTTTTCTAGCTTTCTGGATACAGAGTTAAATAATGTTATTACCCAGACTTGCCTCCATTTTGTAAGCGGAGGTCCCTGATAAGGTGGAGTCTCCTTGTGTAATTAGTGTCTAAAAGATAGCAATTCCTTATTGAGGTAGTCTTTATTCACTTGATGGTTTAATGTGCCTCAAGCCAGTTTCTGCCCCATCCGCAATCTGCTTTCAAGGGGACGTGCATGCGGTATGCTTTCTCCATTTCTTCGATGACGATTTCTTCTACACGCTCTTTTTCATTGACAGGAACGCTGAAATTTAATTCGTCATGTACTTGCAGGATCATTTTGGCTTGTATTCCTTCGGCCTGAAACCGTTGATAGATACGTGCCATTGCTACTTTTATAATATCTGCCGCACTTCCCTGGATAGGGGCGTTGATGGCATTTCGTTCGGCATATCCGCGTACAACGGCATTCCGGGAATTGATGTCCGGCAAGAAGCGTTTCCGGTGGAAGATTGTTTCCACATAGCCTTTTTCCTGGGCCACCTGGATACTTTTATCCATATATGCTTTTACTCCCGGATAAGTTTCAAAGTAACCGTCGATTAACTCTTTGGCTTCTTTGCGGTCTACATTCATTCGTTCGGCAAGACCAAATACGGATATGCCATAGATGATACCGAAATTGGCAGTCTTAGCTTTACGGCGCATGTCGGAACCTACGTCTTTCAGGTCGGTCTTATAAATTTTGGCAGCAGTGGCCGCATGAATATCGTGATTGCTAAGGAAAGCATCAATCATATTCTTATCCTCGCTAAGGTGTGCCATGATGCGCAACTCAATTTGCGAATAGTCGGCAGAGAAGAAGAGGCAGCCTTCATCGGGGATGAAAGCCTTGCGGATTTCTTTTCCGTTCTCGTCGCGGATAGGGATATTTTGTAAATTCGGATTGCTTGAACTAAGGCGTCCTGTAGCGGTTACAGTCTGGTTGAAAGAGGTGTGTACCTTTCCTGTACGTGGATTGATGAGCTGGGGGAGTGCGTCGATATACGTGCCCAATAGCTTTTTCAGTCCGCGATGTTCCAGAATCTTTTCTACTACCGGATGTTTGTGCCGGAGGCTTTCGAGCACTTCTTCCGAGGTGACGTACTGGCCGGTCTTAGTCTTTTTTGCCTTCTCTACGATTTTCAGTTTGTCAAATAGTACCTCACCGACTTGCTTGGGCGAAGCGATATTGAAAGTCTCACCGGCCAATTCGTAAATCTCTTTTTCGATTTGCTCCATCTGGGCGGTGAAATGGGCGGACGACTGCTTCAATGCTTCCGTATCCAGCAATACCCCGTTCCGTTCTATATTAACCAATACGGGAACTAGCGGCATTTCTATATCATAGAACAAACGTTCTGCGTCATTTTCTTTCAGTTCTTTCTCCAATACATTTTTCAGTTTCAGAGTTACGTCTGCATCTTCGCAGGCATATAGATATACATCTTTCGGGTCGAGATCGCGCATGTTCTTCTGATTCTTTCCTTTGGGACCTATCAGTTCGTCAATGTGGATAGTCTGATAGTGCAGGTAAATTTCCGCAAGATAATCCATGCCATGACGAAGTTCCGGTTGAAGAACATAATGAGCGATCATCGTATCGAAAAGTGGACCTTTTACTGTTGAGCCATAATTTTGAAGAACAATCATGTCGTACTTGATATTTTGTCCGACTTTTAACGAATTCTCATTTTCGAAGACCGGACGGAACTCATTTACGATTTTTAACGCTTCGTCTTGGTCCGATGGTACGGGAACATAAAAAGCTTCATTCTCTGCAATCGAAAAGCTCATTCCGACTAATTCGGCATCCATTGGTTCGGTTCCGGTGGTTTCCGTATCTAACGAGAGAATTTTCGATGTAAGTAACTTTTGAATAATTTCCTGCCTTTTCTCCTCTGTATCAATAAGTTGATAGCTATAAGTGAGCGATTCTAACGTCTCTAGGTTCGATTTTTTTGCTTCACCCGGTTCATCGGGCGTGAAATTCGCAAATAAATCGCCTTGCATTCCGCCTCCTTCTTCGGGAAAAAGTGGAAGAGGAGAGGGGGCACTTTTTCCAGTAGCAACTTTGCTTCCGGTGGCAGAGGTTATTCCGTTTCCGGAAATATCTTTTTTGAGCACCCGGTCGATGAGTGTTCTAAATTCCAATTCCTCGAAAATGCTGCGGAGTGAATTCTCGTCTGCTTCTTCGCGGACAAGAGCATCCATCTCAAGTTGGATAGGGACATCGATTTTAATGGTGGCGAGAAATTTCGAGAACGTAATCATTTCCCGATTGGTTTCCACTTTTGTTTTCAATGCTCCTTTCAGTTGGTCGGTATGTTCCAATAGGTTCTCGATGCTTCCGAATTCGGAGACCAGTTTTTGAGCAGTCTTTTCTCCTACTCCCGGACATCCGGGAATGTTATCTGAAGAGTCGCCCATCAGTCCGAGCATATCGATCACCTGTGTCGGAGACTGAATGTCAAACTTGGCTTTCACTTCCTCCACTCCCATCACTTCGAAACCTCCTGTGTGTTTGGGGCGATACATAAATACTTTGTCACTTACCAGCTGCCCGTAATCTTTGTCGGGAGTCATCATATAGGTAGTGATACCCTGGCGACCGGCTTCGGTAGCGAGCGTACCTATCACATCATCGGCTTCGTAGCCTGCCACTTCCAGAATGGGGATGCGGTAGGCGCGTATAATATCCTTTATAATAGGTACGGAAAGACGAATTGCTTCTGGAGTTTCTTCGCGTTGTGCTTTATATTGTTCAAAAGCCTCGTGGCGGAAGGTGGGACCTGCGGGGTCGAAGGCTACTCCTATATGAGTGGGATTCTCTTTTTTCAATACTTCTTCGAGGGTGTTCACAAAACCCAGTATGGCTGAAGTGTTGAATCCTTTGGAATTGATTCTTGGGTTCTTAATAAAGGCGTAATACGCCCGATATATCAATGCATAAGCGTCTAAAAGAAATAATTTATTACCTGAATCCATAGATTTAATTAATTTTTCATGGTAAAAGTACAAAAAAATACGGTATTAAGCGTTTTATTATTACTTTTGTGCTCAAATTGTGTAATAAATGGACAGTATCTCACTTATCAGAACTCCGATTGAAGCGGAACTGGGCGACTTCAAAGAACTTTTTGATAGTTCTCTCTCCAGTTCAAATGCATTGCTCGATAGCGTCGTATCTCACATACGGCAGAGGAATGGTAAGATGATGCGGCCTATTCTTGTTTTACTCGTGGCACGTCTTTATGGAGCTATATGTCCTTCCACTCTTCATGCGGCTGTTTCACTGGAACTCCTTCATACGGCCAGCCTGGTACATGATGACGTAGTGGATGAAAGTTCCGAACGTCGTGGACAGCTCTCGGTAAATGCTATCTTTAATAATAAAGTAGCGGTGCTGACGGGTGACTATTTATTGGCAACCAGCCTCGTACACGCCGAACTGACAAACAGTCATCGTATTATTCAGCTTGTGTCCACTCTTGGACAGGATCTTGCTGACGGTGAGTTGCTTCAGCTTTCAAATGTAAGTAATCACAGTTTTTCCGAGGAAGTCTATTTTGATGTAATCCGCAAGAAAACTGCTGCTCTTTTTGCTGCCTGCACAAAGGCTGCCGCTTTCTCGGTAGGTGTGGGTGAGGGGGAAGCTGAACTTGCCCGTTTGCTGGGCGAATATATTGGGATCTGTTTCCAGATAAAGGATGATATTTTCGATTACTTTGATAATAAGGAGATTGGTAAACCTACGGGTAATGATATGCTTGAAGGTAAACTGACATTACCTGCTTTGTATGTGCTGAATACGACGAAAAACGAGGAAGCGCAAGAAATTGCAATCAAAGTAAAGGAGGGTACGGCTACTCTTGATGAAATAGCTCATTTGATTTCGTTTATTAAAGAAAACGGAGGTATTGAATATGCGGTTCAGACTATGAATGTCTATAAGCAAAAAGCTTTTAATCTATTGGCTTCTTTGCCGGATTCTGATATCTGTGCAGCTCTCCGGGCTTATCTGGATTACGTAGTAGACCGCGAAAAATAGTTACTTCCGGTATTTTGCCAGAAGTGAATAGCACAATAATAACCGGTCCCAATCTTCTATCTTTTCCGATTTCATCGCTTTTCCTAAAAGGAAACTCTTGTCTATTTCTTCTGCTGTATGAAGATCTAAAGAACATAATTTGGCGGCTTGCTCTATGTAGTCCCAGGCTTTCTCTTTGGTGATGTGACCACATGCTTGGGAGGCGCGCGCCAGGCTCACAAGCAGTCCCATATCCCATCCGATAATGCCTTTTTCCAAGTCATTTATCCATATAATAGGGTCCCTTCTTTCCTCTGTATATTTCACAAATTTGTATAGATTCTTTCCTTGACGGATAAAGCGTTCCACTCCGAAAAAACGCTTTTGAATGATGTTTTCGAACTCGTTGATGTTCTCTGTAGAGAGTAAATAGGGGAGCATAATCTGGTAGGAGACTCTGTCGCCTTCGTTGATAAGGAACTGGAATAGTCCGGTGGCGGACTCATTATCGGTGCAGTGAAACTCCTCTGTTAGCAGTTTGGATAGCTTTTGCGGATGGATTCCGGTCTCCATGGAGTTGAGATAGAAGCCTTGCAGTCCGGCTTCCATATAACCGATGCGTAGCCCCTTCTTTTTCTCTGCTCCGAGGATGAGGTTCAGAGGGTTGTGATTGAATCTTAAGGTTCTTGTATATGCGTCCATCCTAATATACCTCCAAAGGTTCATGAAAAGCGTGAGAACTGTTGCCATGTATTTTCCTGAGGCTTCGGCAAGCCGTTATGAGTATACAAGCAACAGTCCCACGCTCCATTCGATATATAACAAAAGTATATACATGAAGGTGCGTGAGACCCGTTTGCTTATTACCATTCATAACTTTGAATTTTGCCGAATTCCAGGAATTGGTAATAAATGAAACGTTCTCTAATATAACTAATTAGCTGTATTTTCATCGCTAAACCTTTTACAAAGATAAGTATTTTTCTGAATTCTCCTGTAACTATCTTTAGATTTTCTTAAATAAAAAATACCGCGTCGGTTCCCGGAGTACGGGAATCGCGCGGTAAGGCGTATTTGATTGCTAATGTAGCCTTTAGCTTAGAAGAACTTGATTTCTTCCCCTTTGATGTCAGAAAGAAGGAGGTTGGCTAAGCGGCTGGTTCCCAGGCGGAACAGTTGATTATCCAGCCATTCTTCACCCAATAGCTCTTTTACAATTGTGTAGTAAATAATCGCATCATTAACGGTATTGATGCCACCTGCCGGTTTGAATCCAATCTTGATTCCGGTCTTCTGGTGGTATTCTTTGATGGCTTCACACATCACGTAAGCGGCTTCCGGAGTAGCGGCAGGCTGTTGCTTACCAGTGGAAGTCTTGATGAAATCTGCGCCCGAATACATGGATAGGATAGAGGCTTTCTTGATGTTGGAAGCGCTCTTTAGTGCACCAGTTTCGAGGATCACTTTGAGGTGGCGTTCCTTGCAAACTTCCTTTAATTCCTGTATTTCTTCACACATTCCTTCGTAGTCTCCGCTTAGGAATTTGCCGATGGAAATGACAATATCTATTTCATCTGCACCTTCTGCGATTGCTAATGCTGTTTCTGCCACTTTTACTTCAATGAATGTCTGTGAAGAGGGAAAACCTCCTGATACACAGGCTATATTGACTCCGTCTACCTCCAGCGTATTCTTAACGATGGCTGCAAAATTGGGGTATACACAGATTGCTGCAACATTTTTAAGATCAGGATATTCGTCGTCAAACTGATTGACTTTTTCGGTAAAGTGCATCACACTTTTGTCACTGTCTGTACTATTCAAAGTAGTTAGATCAATACAGTTGAACAGGAACTTCTTAACGTCTTCCGTGTTGTTTTCCGGCACTTTTTTCTCAATCAATTCAGCTACGCGAGCTTGAATATCTGCATCGCTCAGATTGGTATTATACTTTGCCAATGCGGCATTGTACTTGTTGGGCTGTGAGTTATTCTTTTCCATGATCTTTCAGTTTTGGGTTGTTGATATGTCTTTTATTATCTCGTTTCGTTTTCTTATCCATGCTTTTCTGGAAAGCAGTGGTTATGTCTACACCTGTCTGGTTGGCAATGCAGAGAAGCACCCATAAAACGTCTGCTATCTCTTCATCTATATTATCTTTCTCTCCCTCTTTAAAGGATTGATCTCCATATTTGCGGGCCATGACACGCGCCAGTTCTCCTACTTCTTCCGTCAGAACTGCCATATTGGTCAACTCGCTGAAGTAGCGGACGCCGTATGTTTTCACCCATTGGTCCACTTGTTTCTGTGCTTCTTCCAGAGTCATAATTGTTGATGGTTGGTTATTATTCTTTGTTTTTTGTATCCATGCATATAGTAACGGGACCGTCGTTTAAAAGTTCAACTTTCATGTCTGCCCCAAAGATGCCTGTGCCTATTTCTTTTCCCAATGCACCGCTTAAATCTTTGCAGAATTGTTCGTAGAGTGGGATAGAGACATCCGGCTTGGCAGCTTTGATATAGGAGGGGCGATTTCCTTTCTTGGTAGAAGCGTGTAGCGTGAACTGGCTGATAACCAGAATCTCACCTCCATCTTCTAAGATAGATTTGTTCATTACGCCATTCTCATCATCGAAGATACGTAGATTTACAATCTTCTTGCAGAGCCAGTCGATATCTTCCTGCCCGTCTGCTTCTTCAATACCGACTAATATCAGCATCCCTTTCCCAATGGACGACTTACAGTGTCCTTCAATGGTTACTGACGCATGGCTTACCCGTTGTATGACTATTCTCATTGTTATTTATTCTATTTCATGATTAGGAAAGGCAAATTTACAAAATTCAGAAGAGAAAACGGTGTGTTGGTGGGAAAATATTGTGAATTCGCTCCGTAGTCAATAGGACTATTCGTTATTATTTGTTGTCAATTCGCTATCTTGGGTGCCGCCTTGGCTGACGTATTTCCTTATTGTTGTTCGTTATTCAAACCTTCTTTTACAGTCTTGGCTTTCGCTTCTCCAATCACAGCGGCAATCTCCTCAAAAGAGGCTTCTTTGATCCGTTTTACGCTCTTAAATTCTTTCAGAAGCGCTGTTTTTGTCTTTTCTCCAATCCCTTTGATATTGTCTAATGCCGATGCTACCTGCCGTTTGCTGCGTTTATCACGATGGAAACTGATGGCAAAGCGGTGCACTTCATCCTGAATCTGTGTCAGCAAACGGAATAACGGGCTTTGCTGTTTGATACCGATAGTCTGCGGAGGAAATCCAAAAAGCAGTTCCGATGTGCGATGGCGATTGTCCTTTGCCAGTCCGGCAATCAGGATTGTTAAGTTCAGCTCATCTTCAATCACCTCTCTAACGACCTCCATTTGGCCTTTTCCACCATCGGTGATAATCAGGTCGGGCAGAGGGGCGTTTTCTTCAATAGCGCGCTGATAACGTCTTCTGACGACCTCTTTCATGGATGCATAGTCGTCAGGTCCTACAACCGTCTTTATATTGTATTTCCGATAATCCTTCTTTGAGGGTTTAGCCTTTTTAAAGACAACGCAAGCGGCCACGGCATCAGAACCCTGTATGTTTGAGTTGTCAAAGCATTCAATTTGCAAAGGCGGTCTGTCCAGATGCAGCTCTTGCTGTATCTCTTTCATTAATCGCATACTTCTTTGCTCCGGATTCAGCTTTTCCGCCTGTTTTAGACGGTCGGCTTTGTATTGCTTCACGTTTAGAATCGAAAGATCCAGCAATTTCTTTTTATCTCCCCGCTGTGGAACGGTAAATACGATGTTGTTTAGCTCCAAATCAAGTTCAAAAGGCACTATAATCTCTCTGGATTGACTCTTATAGCGTTCCCGCATTTCGATAATACCCAGTGTCAAAAGCTCCTCTTTTGATTCATTCAGCTTCTTTTTATATTCGAATGTAAACGCCTGGTTAATGGCGCCGTTTGTAATATGCAGATAGTTGATGAAAGCGGAATTGGACTCGTCCTCTTCAATAGAAAATACATCTATGTTGTGCAATACAGCGCTTACTACCTCCGATTTGGAACGGTAGTTTTCTATCAGAAGATATTTCTCTTTCACCTTCTGTGCTTCTTCAAACTTCATCTCACCGGCTAATGTCTGCATCCTTTCCAGTAGCATACGGCTGATTTCTTGTGTGTTTCCTTTCAGGATCTCTTTGATTTCATCAATGTTTTTGAGATAATCCTCCTGTGATTGTAGCCCGATGCATGGTCCTGCGCAGTTCTTTATATGATATTCCAGGCATACGTTAAACTTACCAGCCCGTATATTCTCCGGAGTTAGGTTTAAACTGCAAGTTCGCAAAGGATATAAATGCTTTATCAGATCCAGTACTGCATACATGGATGGTATGTGACTATACGGTCCATAATACGAAGAACCGTTCCTGATAATCTTCCTTGTTCTGAAAACTCTGGGAAAATACTCGTTTTGTACGCAAATAGAAGGGTATGTCTTGTCATCCTTTAATAGAACGTTGTAGCGCGGCTTATATTTCTTTATCAGATTATTCTCCAGCAATAACGCATCTTCTTCCGTGTTGACTACAATATAACGAATATCGGCGATTTTGCTGACCAGCACTCGTGTCTTTCCCGGTTCATGCTCTTTGCTGAAGTAGGAGTAGACTCTTTTCTTTAGATTTTTAGCCTTTCCAACGTATATAATTGTGCCCTCCGTGTTCAAGTATTGGTAAATACCCGGTTTCTCGGGAAGGTTGGCTACAATCCCTTTCAAATATTCATTGGCTCTGCTTTCTGGTTCTGTATTCATAATTGTTAGGTACGAAAGATCGCTAGCTGCTTACTTTTGACACATTCTCTGCAAATAGAGGCAAATCCTTTATAAAGACAATACCGATTCTACTTCTACGTCATCTCCGAACAAAGATTTTCCATTCAGTTCTTTCAATTCGATGATGAAGTTTACATATACCTTTTTAGGCTTTAGTCTTTTCACCAATTCGCAAGCTGCTTTCATGGTGCCTCCTGTTGCCAGCAAATCATCATGTAGTAGAATTACGTCGTTTTCGTCCAGTGCATCTTTGTGAATTTGCACCGTGTCTTTGCCATACTCCTTATCGTAGCTTTCTTCAATCGTTTCTGCTGGGAGTTTGCCCGGCTTGCGGATTGGAATAAAACCGGCGTTCAGACGGGTTGCCAGAATCGGTCCCATAATAAAGCCTCTTGATTCTATACCCACCACTTTGGTGATTCCTTTATCCTTATACATATCGAACATGATATTGGATAATTCCTGCAAGCACCATGGATCTTTGAATAGAGTAGTGACGTCGTAGAACAGGATTCCGGGAATCGGAAAATCGGGTACTTCCCGAATGCTTTTGATTAGTGTTTCTTTGCTCATAATCATTGAATTATATCGTTTCTTTAAATGCTTTGTTTCACGTGAAACGTTGCCGCTTATCGTCCCGAAAGCACCAGCAGTACGTTGATGTCGCTAGGAGAGACTCCCGGAATTCTGCTCGCTTGCGCGATTGTTTCCGGATTTATCTTTGCCAGCTTTTGCCGAGCTTCGGTGGAAAGGGATTGAATGGTGGAATAGTCAAATTTTCCTTTAATCTTAATACTCTCCAATCGTGCTAGTTTTTCAGCTATCATTCTCTCTCTATCAATATATCCTTGATACTTGATTAGGATTTCGGCAGCTTCGAGAATCTCTTCTTTCCGGTCTTGATCCGAACTCGTCGCTTTTTCCAGTTCGCGTTGAAACGCCGGAACATATTCTGCTATATTTTCTATTGTCACTTGCGGGCGGTTCAGAATCTCTATCAACTTACAACCTTGACGTAGGGACGTTGTCCCTATCTTTTCGAGAGCGTCGTTGATTAGTGCCGGTTTCATCGAATAGTTGCGCGCGAAAGAAATGATTTGTTCCACGGCTTCTTTCTTGCCTCTTACTAACTGATATCGATCTTCTTTTGCCAACCCAAGCTTAAACGCTTTCTCTGTTAAGCGCATATCGGCATCATCCATGCGAAGCAGAATGCGGTATTCCGCACGCGAGGTAAACATACGGTAAGGTTCATCCACACCTTTGGTAACCAAATCGTCGATTAATACGCCAATATATGCTTCATCGCGAGCCAAAGTAAATGCTTCTCCGCCGTGGCAGTTAATGTGTGCATTGATACCGGCTATCAATCCTTGTCCTCCTGCTTCTTCGTATCCGGTGGTTCCGTTTACTTGTCCGGCAAAGAACAAGTTTTTGATAATTTTCGATTCCAACGTATGTTTTAATTGAGTCGGATCGAAATAGTCATATTCGATAGCGTATCCCGGGCGGTAGATAACCAGATCTTTGAAAGCCGGGATTTGTTTCAGTGCTGCAATTTGTATTTCCATCGGAAGCGAAGAAGAGAATCCGTTAAGATATAACTCTTGTGTCGTTTCTCCTTCCGGTTCGAGAAATAACTGGTGCTGATCTTTATCCGGGAAAGTGACAATCTTAGTTTCGATGCTCGGACAATAGCGTGGCCCGATACTTTGAATCTGTCCGTTGAACAGGGGAGAATCCGGCAAACCTTCACGCAGAATCCGGTGTACTTCTTCATTGGTGTAGCATGTCCAGCATTGAAGTTGCTTTAAGTGGTGCGTGCTAGTATTCATGAATGAGAACTTGTGGAAGTCCGATTCACCGTCTTGTGTTTCCATCTGGTCAAAATGAACACTACGCGCGTCGATTCGTACCGGAGTACCGGTTTTCATCCTTCCGTAAGAGATACCGTGACGGGCGATGGATTCGGTCAGCTGATAAGAAGCCGGCTCGGCCATTCTTCCTCCCGGCAATTTATGACGTCCTACATGCATCAGTCCGTTGAGGAAAGTTCCTGCGGTGAGCACAATGCATTTCGCTTTGAAGGTGACGCCCCATGCGGTGCCCAATCCAGTGACCTCACCGTTTTCTACGAGCAGTTCACATACGGTATCTTGCCAGATATGAAGGTTGGGTGTATTTTCCAGTTTCTCTCGCCAGGACCAAATGAACTTAGCCCGGTCGCATTGGGCGCGGGGGCTCCACATGGCTGGACCTTTCGAGCGGTTTAGAATTCGGAATTGAATGGCAGTCTCATCTGTCACTAATCCCATCTGTCCACCCAATGCATCTATTTCACGTACAATTTGTCCTTTGGCGATTCCTCCTACAGCCGGATTGCAACTCATCTGTCCAATCTTGTTCATGTCCATAGTGATGAGACAAGTTTTGGAACCTAAATTAGCAGCGGCTGCCGCTGCTTCACAACCAGCATGTCCGGCACCAATTACAATTACGTCGTACTTAAAATCCATTCCTATCTTATTTATTATCAAACGCTGCAAAGTTACAGAAAAGTTGTGAGACTTGTATCTTCAAGCTGTTTTTGCTTCTGAAAATCCGAGGAGGAATCCGGCTTAACTGAAAAAAACGCCGTAATTTCGGGTTAGAAATATGCAGATTGTTCGAAAATAGACCGCTTATTGGCTTTTGTGATTGTATATTTTTGGATGGAATGGCAATAGTTTGTCTTTTCAATCCCCTGTTTTGCTTTCTTTTTGTTAGTTATGTGCTTGCTCAATTATGAGTGCAACTAGAGAGTAAAAGGAAAGATTTGTTGAAAATACGGATTGCTGTGGGAATAAACTTGAGGTTTACACTCAAAATCTACCCTACGTCTTGACATAAGTCAAAAAAACAAGCCTGAATGTGTTTTTTTGTATAGTGGCTTTTGTTGTTTTCGCAAACAGCTATACCTTTGCAGTGTAGTCGTGAAACTACTTATATTTTAGGTATTAGAAAAAGGTAATAATTAAAAGGTATTAGTTTATAAAACTAAGGTATTAGATTTTAAGATTAGTTTTTAGGAAAAAGATTGTTTTGATTAGGTATTAGGAAAAAGACGTTTTCAGGTAAAGAGTAAATGAAAGATGAAGAAAAAGAAGAATCCCATTTATGGGGATTCTTTAAAGGTGGAGCGGAATGATTCGCTCTTTTTTTGTGCCCTTTGTTCATTCTCTTCACATTGAGATAAGTCTCAATTTATCAGTCTTTTTACGTGATTCGTTGAGTGAAAATACCTCTTTCACATCCTTCACAGTCACTACCGTGAAGGATGTGCCGCATCTCTGGATACGCCATAATAACCGGGAGCAGGCACATACATCGGCTGATTGCGCAAACCGATATTCACCAGCTTTCCTTCTCCACGCAAACGTACCAAATGCGTTTTGGCCGTAGTACGTGCCAAACCACACACTTCCTGAAAATCACGGCGGGTCATCATCTGATGTTCGGCAAAATATTCTTTCAACAGCATATCAATCTCCACCTCTGACACCTTCTCCGAATGACGGACATACTTGGACTGATTGGCGCGGACACCCACAAAATGTCCTTTCAGATTACTGTCAGGGCGAAATCGGACAGTTTTGAAAGCCACCTTATTAGTCTTATGCGGAGTGCTACGAGTCACTTTCCCCGTAGCAGCCAAAGTGGGATAAAAATAGCCGATCCCCTCGATATGTACTTCTTTTCCCTCTCGCAACGACTCGCCGAGAATCTTCGATAAGTTATCAAGCACATTCTTTACATCGCCCACAGTCAACGAACTGTAGTCATGAATCTTGTAACAAAGAGTATCCGTATCCACTTTTCCATTCATAAAGATACGCGGATGCAACGCCGCTTCTTCTTCCGAAGAAGCATTAGGATTTTCATACCAATCAAACACAATAGCCATTACTTCTTATCAATTTAAATGTGTAACTTCATCATAGGACAACTTTAATCGGCTATTCGGACGATTGGAATCGGCTGTTCAGTCAACTATTGTCAGCCAACCGGACAACTCCAGTCGGCTTTTCCTAAACAAGCACTAAAGATACGACAAAGTAACGATATATCAGCATAGGAAAGCTTGTTTTTCGTTTCAGAAGAAAATAAATATTTTCTTAGTTAAATACTTGCAAACCCCATATTTCATGTTATACCTTAGCAGCATCAACCGGTCGAAAAAACAACATTTATTCATTTAAAAAACAAGAAAAATATGAAGACATTAGAATATAACTCGAAACGTTTGGCAAAAAGAATACAAGCATTGATGAAAGAATCGTCAAACGTCATCGTTTCACCGAACACTTCAAAGAACGTACCGAAAATGCAAGAAATAGATGAACAGGAAGCATATAAACAAGAAGTACATAAACACCCCGTCCTTCTAACACGACAAGTGATTGACTTTTTGAAAGTACGATATGACTTCCGCTACAACTTACTCACCGAAGAAACCGAATTTCGCCCCTCCGGGCAACGAGAAATTCCTTTCTGCCGCATAGACAAGCGAGAACTGAATACTTTCTGCCTGGAAGCCCACAAAGAAGGAATCAACTGCTGGGACAAGGACCTTCAAAGATACATTTACTCTACCCTAGTGGAAAGCTACCACCCTTTCCGGCTTTATATGAACGAACTACCTGCCTGGGACGGAACGGATCGGTTGAAGCCCTTGGCGAAGCGAGTATCCGACACTCCTATATGGATAAAAAGCTTTCACACCTGGATGCTCGGACTTGCCGCCCAATGGCTGGGAGTGAATCAAACACAAGCAAACAGCGTAGCCCCGATACTTATCAGCGAAGAACAGGGACGCCATAAATCCACTTTCTGCCGTATGCTGATGCCGCCACAACTAGCCCGTTATTATTCGGATAATCTGAAACTAACCGCACAAGGCAATCCCGAACGTCTCCTAGCCGAGATGGGGTTACTAAACATGGACGAATTTGATAAATTCGGAGCACAAAAGATGCCGTTACTTAAAAATCTGATGCAAATGTCCAGCCTCAACATCTGCAAAGCCTATCAGAAAAATTTCCGGTCGCTGCCTCGTATCGCCTCTTTCATCGGAACAAGTAACCGGACTGACTTACTGTGCGATCCGACAGGCAGCCGCAGATTCATCTGCATTGAAGCGGAGCATGATATTGACTGTACCGGAATTGAACATTCACAAATCTACGCCCAACTGAAAGAGGAATTGCTTGCAGGTGCCCGTCACTGGTTCAACAAGGAGGAAGAACATGCTTTGCAACGTCATAATAGCGCATACTATCATGTCAACCCCATAGAAGACATTGTGTGCAACATATACGCGCCTGCCATGTTGGATGAACCGGATTGTCTGTCACTCTCCGCCGCTATCATTCATCAAGAATTGAAAAAGAGGTTTCCGGCTGTACTTCGTAATTGTACTCCTATCCAATTGGCGCAGATTCTGACTGCAACGGGTATCAGTCGACAGCATACGAGATTGGGCAATGTGTATTTGGTGAAGAAAGTGAAGGGCTGTGGTAAGCGTCTCCGCGATTCTATATAGTGTATTAAAATAAAAAGGCTAATGATCCCTTTTTAGTCATTAGCCTTTTCCCATCTGTCAGG
>NZ_CP083673.1:4593783-4682978 GCF_025914115.1 Bacteroides sp. DH3716P
TACACCGTCAATAGGGCATTGGCGGCTGTCGGGGATACCTTGGGTATTAAACTTAAACATAATGCTGCTTAATTTTAATTAGTTACTTACTATTAAAAAACAATATATCAACGATCTTCACAGACAGTTGATATATTTAGAATACATATCAGCATTTTGCTAATATGAGGGGGACAGATCAGGAATATACCGCTGTATTTTTCCCAACCTGCAAAATGTAGGGGATTCATGTGTGTAGCATGAAATTAGGGACCTACATATATCGTTATTATTATATGCTATTTATATAAATCCTCTCCATACAGAAATGGAGATTCAAAATCTTTCAATAGTGGATGCTTAGTGTCCTTCTCACTTAAGATAGCCTTACCAGTAGGAATTTTCCAACAAATGCCAAGTGATTCATCTAATATACTGATACCTCCATCATGTTGTGGAGCATAAAAGTTATCACATTTATATTGAAACACTGCTGTTTCACTCAATACAGCAAAACCATGAGCAAAACCACGAGGAATAAAGAATTGACGATGATTCTCCTCTGTCAATTCTACCGCTACATGCTGACCATAGGTAGGCGAACCTTTGCGGATATCAACAGCCACATCCAGCACTGCACCCTTTACGCAACGTACTAACTTGCTTTGGCTGTAAGGCATAGTTTGAAAATGTAGTCCCCTCATCACTCCATACGAGGACATACTTTCATTATCTTGTACAAACTTAATAGGACGTACCTTTTCGTCAAACTCCCTTTGCGAGAACGATTCGAAGAAATACCCCCTGTCATCCTTAAAAAGACGCGGTTCAATGATTACCACCCCTTCAATATTTGTCTTAACAACTTCCATATAGATTATCTATTCTTATACATATCCTCGTAATAGCTCTCGTAAGCACCACTGGTGATATTATCCATCCACTCCTGATTATCCAGATACCACTGCACCGTCTTCTCAATACCCTCTTCAAACTGCAGACTAGGCTCCCAGCCCAATTCATTCTTCAGTTTCGTAGAGTCAATAGCATAGCGTAAGTCATGTCCCATACGGTCCATTACATAAGTAATCAGTTCCTCGCTGTGTCCTTCAGGATTACCTAGTAATCGGTCCACAGTCTTAATAATCACATGGATAATGTCTATGTTCTTCCACTCGTTAAAGCCGCCGATGTTATATGTATCCGCTACCTTACCCTTATGAAAAATCACATCTATGGCCCTTGCATGATCTACCACGTAGAGCCAGTCGCGCACATTCTCTCCCTTACCATACACAGGTAACGGTTTGCGGTGGCGAATATTGTTAATAAACAGCGGAATCAGCTTTTCGGGAAACTGATAAGGTCCATAGTTGTTCGAACAGTTTGTCACAATAGTCGGCATACCGTAAGTATCATGAAAAGCGCGTACAAAGTGATCACTACCCGCTTTCGAAGCCGAATAGGGTGAGTGTGGATTATACTTTGTTGTCTCTTTGAAGAACTCATCGCCATATACTTCGTGTGCAGATATATCCGAAGACTTGCCTTCCGGGTGCGTCAATTCCAATGCTCCATACACCTCATCAGTTGAAATATGATAGAAATGCTTACCCTCATAGCCTTCCGGAAGATACTCCCAAGTTAATCTGGCAGCTTGTAATAAAGAGAGAGTTCCAAGAACATTAGTACGAGCAAAAGTAAACGGATCCCTGATACTACGATCCACATGACTTTCGGCAGCTAAATGAATGACCCCATCTATATGATACTGTTTAAAAATCTTCAGCATCATCTCAAAATCACAAATATCCGCTTTTACAAAAGTGTAGTTTGGTTTATTCTCTACATCTTTTAAGTTAGCCAGATTTCCCGCATAAGTCAACTTGTCCAGATTGATAATATGGTAATCGGGATACTTGTTCACAAACAAACGTACCACATGACTGCCTATAAATCCGGCTCCACCGGTAATGATAATATTTCTTTTATTCATAAATTACTCTTTCCTGTACGTTCCACTTCCTCTACTACCTGCAACAAATACTGCCCATATTGATTCTTCAGCATCGGTGGGGCCAACTCACGCATCTTGCCAGCATCAATCCAGCCTTGTCTAAACGCTATACCTTCCAGACAAGCAACTTTCAGTCCCTGGCGTTTTTCAATCACCTCAATAAAGGTCGATGCTTCACTCAACGAGTCGTGTGTCCCCGTATCCAACCAAGCGAAGCCACGTCCCAGTGTCTGTACTTTCAACTCACTATCCTCCAGAAATCGCTGGTTCACAGTGGTAATCTCCAATTCTCCACGAGCTGACGGTTTAATGTGCTTCGCTACATCTACCACTTTATTAGGATAGAAATAAAGCCCTACTACCGCATAATTCGATTTTGGCTGTACAGGTTTTTCCTCAATGCTTAAGCAATTACCCTCGTCATCAAACTCCGCCACACCATAGCGTTCCGGATCACTTACCCAATAACCAAACACGGTAGCTTTTTGCTCCTTTTCTGCCATGTATACCGCCTCTTTCAACATGGTACTAAAGCCATTACCATGAAAGATGTTATCACCTAACACCAAACAGACCGAATCACTACCAATAAAATCCTCACCAATGATAAAGGCCTGTGCCAATCCATCAGGTGACGGTTGTTCTGCATATTCAAACCTCACGCCATAATCACTACCATCACCCAGCAAGCGCTTAAATCCCGGCAAGTCATGTGGAGTAGAGATAATCAATATCTCACGAATACCCGCCAACATCAAAACTGAAATTGGATAATAAATCATCGGTTTATCAAAAATAGGAATCAGCTGTTTGCTAATGCCTTTGGTAATAGGATACAAACGCGTACCGCTACCACCAGCTAAAACAATACCTTTCATGTCATTGTATAATCTATATCTCTTTACAAATATTCCACAAGAACAACACATTACCAATCAAGTACCTACGCCACATTCGCTTAGGTTCTTTTATCAATCGGTAGAGCCATTCCAACGAATGTTGTTGCCACCATAATGGAGCCCGTTCAGTAGTACCAGCGTAAAAGTCAAACACCGCCCCTACGGTACCCACATGACAATGAATATTCAATTTTTGCCAATTACTGTAAATCCATTTCTCCTGCTTGGGAGCCGTCATACCAATCCATAACAGATCTGGATTTGCCTCATTAATAGCCGCCACAATAGCTACATTATCTTCCTGTGAAAATTCTGGTTTATAAGGAGGTGAATAAGTCACCACTTCCAAGTTCGGATAATCCACTGCTGCCCGTTGTTTAATCAATGCCAAAACATTCTCCGAGCTACCCATAAACATACATCGACCTCCTTTCTCATTAAGGCGATTCATCTCAAAAACAAAGAGATCCCAACCTGCTATTCGTTCTCGCGGTTGGCTTTGCATCTTTAGCCATTTACAAACTTTCACAATGCTTGCCCCGTCAGGGATGAGCGCATCTCCTTTTATCAATGCATTGGCAAAGAGTGGATCCTTTAGGGCAGTGTTGTAAGAATGTGCATTAATTGTGTTTATTAGCAACTTACCTTGCGGTAATGCTTTTAGTTGATTTATACTCTCCATGATAGAGAGTTCTTTTAACTTAATCATATGAAATTAAAAAATTAGAGGATTAATTTCATTCACTTATTTTGCGGATTTTGCGGAAATTATTTCTTAGCTCTCATCAAAACGTATCACTATACGGTGAAAAAGCATGATTTATACAGTTCCAGCATCTGTTTTACCTTATTATCCCAAGACAATTCTTCTTGTCGTTGACGACAATTTAATGACAGTTGTTTTAACAAACTTCTATCTGCTTCTAATTCATTCAATACTTTAGCAAAATCCTTGACTGATTGTATTGGAGATGACAACGTTATCTTACGACCAACTGTTTCATCTATGACTGTAGCCATACCACAAACATCAAAACACACTACTGGCAACTGATTACTTACAGCTTCTAACACTACAGTGGAAGTATCTTCACTCACACTAGTAAATAAAAATATCTGGGAAGAACGCATATTCTTATGCACTTCATGATTTGGTCTATTCCCATGCCATATCACTCGATCAGCAATACCCAACGACACTGATAAAGCCTTTGCTGTAGAAACTTGGTCATCTGTACCTGTACCATAAACATCTAATAAGATTCGTTCATTCTTCGTTGCAGCAATCGCTTTCAAAGCCAAAGGCAACAGTTTCCGAAAATCAAATTTCCCTACCCATAAAACATGGAAAATGGCATTATCAAATCGTTCTGTAGAAACGCATGCCAAAGGGAAACATCCCGTTTCCGGTATTACCACTGATTCCAATCTTTTATATCTTTTAATGGCTCGATAAGAATCTGGTATAGAACTGACTAAAACATCAGCTTTTTTAAAAGCAGCATTTACTCGTTTATCGTATTTCAGCTGAAGCACATTAATAATATTCTTCAATCTATTAAACAGTTTCATTTTTAATCCAGCCCCTTCAAGGTATGCCAATGGGAATTGTTTCAATCCTCCGATAGGTCCCCACACAAACGGAACTTCCTCTATCTTCCAAAGATATCCCGGTTCACGAAAACCAATCATATTGAGTTGATGCACTATATCAATATGATGCATCTTCATAATATCAAGAGTCATCTCATACGTGCGATATTGCCAAGTACGATAGTGTTTATAAAAACGCCAGTCGCCTTGATTCCAACACATCCTTCTCACCTCTTCCGATACCGGATTATAATAGAAGTGCATATTACCACCTTGCGGCAATGTAGGTACTACCGCCTCTATTTTGTCACAGAATTCACCTTCAGTAATGATGTGTAGTTCGCAATACTTAGCCAAGTTTACACACCAATTCCAAGCCATACCCGGTTCGCTACCCATATTCGGTGAACATGCGTAGGCGTTAATTAAAATAGAAAGCATATAAAATTAAATATGAATCTTAGATTTTATGAGCTCTATGATTATAGAACATAGCAAAGAACATCCTAATACAGTAATAAACATCACAAGAGGACTATTTGTAATAAAAGAAATACCATTCAAAAAATAAAAAATGAAGAATGAATGAACAAGCCAAAGATTCATTGAATGTTTTCCAAAGAAAAGTAAGATTTTACCCCCCCCCCCCGTTTTACATATATTAACAATCCCTATACAAAACATAGGAACTATCAGCAACTCTGTAACACCAATAAGAGGCAAATAAGCTCGCACTAAAATCGGTATCACAAGAAGTAACGGAGCCAAGTATATTTTTTCATAGAGCCAATAACATCGTTCATGCAGCCATCCGAAAATATTAAACTTAGCAAAGAAACAGCCCAGCATAAAGATATTCAAATCTATTAATATCATTTTCAGATGCCTCTCCACAATCACCTCCTCATCTAAATGTAATGCGCAGTTTACCCCCCTTGTAAGAATCAATAAACCCAACATCAATAGCAGATAACCTTTCCATCCTAATTTGATCTTACTGACAAAGTAAAATAAAACGAGTAACTCCGCATAGAGCGAAAAAAACCACCATTCCCCATTGCATGAAGTTGTAAGCCCCGATAAATTATAAAAGATGTTTTTTACATCAGGGGCATAATATCCTACAATACAACCGACAGAAATAAATGGTATCGCTACCCACCAAAAAGACAGGTATAATTTCTTCAACCGTTTTCCAATGCTCATCCATGTTACTGTTCCCTTTGCTACTATACATTGCAAACCATACCCTGCCATAAAAAGGTATATAGGTACGCATATCTGAAGTGCCTTGATAATAGGCATTCCCATCCACTGCACACTAGTTGGAATACGTTCAGGAAAACCAAATAAATGAAATAATACCATACAAAGAATGGCTACTCCTTTAATTTGTATAGAATGTTCCTTAGTTAGATTCATCTTAATACTTATACAGCTTTAAACACTGCCCTCCAATCATAATCCATATCCTTGAATGTCTGTGCAAATAGCCTTGCACTGCAACGTAAGATATACGCTGCAAATACTATAATTGCAAACATTACGATTAAGTTAAGCGGAAAGACTGCATTCATCTTATCTGTAAACAAAGCAGTTTGCACCAAATATATCTCTAAGCACAAGCCACCAACCAGTTTGATAATCCAGCCTACTGTACAATGATGATAGGCCTTTTTCATAAAATCAGAGTTGCATAACTTGAAAAAATAGAATACTGTACCCAACAATGGAATCCAAGTCAACATCTGAAATTTATTATATACCGCAATATCTTTAAAGGCATATAGTGCATAAAATGCTACAACACATCCTATCAGTTTCAATCCATCCCATACAAAATGATACTTGTATTCTCGTTGTGAAATACCCATCATCGCTCCCATCAACATAAACATGAAGAAATGAAACCACTTAAAATATCCCGCTCCATACATATTAAAATCCATTGGAGTATTTATTAACATAAAGTAAACAGCACATGCTATTGCTACTGCCATAAATGCTAATCTTAAGTATTTAAACATATAGCGTTGTATAAAATATAACAACACATAATATAACATTATGCAACTAACAAACCATCCCCCTCCGGATAGAAGTACATTGTTTATATTATTTTGATAACCAAATAGTAAAGAACCAAGTATTGCCCATGCAAAAATAGTAGGATAAATACGGTTAATGCGTCGTTTATACCAATTATCAAATCGCCCCATTCTACCCAAAAATAGAGTGAAACCAGAACAAAAGAAAAAAAGAGCATCACCAATTGCACCACCAGTAGCTAATGCACCAAACTTTGGATAAAGTATATCCATATGCGAGTTGGTAATAATCAGTGCAGCAAAACATTTCAAAATATCAATACTAATATTTCTTTGCTTCATTTTTGCCAACTCTATTTAAAGAAAAAACGACAATATTTTTTCAGAATCACACCTATACCTGCCGTAGTAAAACACACAATTGCACCAACTACAAAAGCAATAATATTATTATTTGAAATATGAGCCTTATCATATAACATTCGTATTATAGGCCAATGCATACACAAAATAAAAAGAGAATAACCTCCAAGAAATGATAAACTTTTACGTAATATAAGAATTGACTCTACAATACAACTAATAGACAAAATAAAAGCAATACCCGAAAAAGAAGCTAGTAGATATAACAATATATTATCTGGAAGTTTCATCCAACGGATTCCTATATGTACAGGTATCACCCAAATAAAGAGTGCACATAACAATATCGAAAGCAAACAAATTACATATCGGTATTTTCTAAAAAAAGGTTCTATTTTTAAATAATAATTCCCTGCAAGCAAGATAGGGAGCGAAATACCAGCTTTGGTAATATCTGTATAGTCATCTATTCCATTCAGTCCTAAATAATAGCAAACACCAAAAATTACCCACAACATACAAAAACGCACATATTGAGGCAGTTCATTAAGTAATAAGAACATAATATTTAATGTAAATAATGCTATTAGAAACCAAAGAGGCCCATTATCAAACGAGTCGGGATCATAAAGATGAATTCCGTCAATAGTATTTCTACCCAACATTAATACAGCGATAGAACTGATAACTGCAAAAAACAGGTAAGGATATATCAAAGCTTTCACTTTCTTATATAAACTATTTTCTACTGTATGCGAAGATTTTATAAAAACTCCACTCAAAAAGAAAAAGACCTGTACATAGAAGAAATCAAAGAGATATGAGTAACCAAAAGGAGTGTGACTCAATACAATCAGCACAATACTTAGCCCTCTTGCTATATCCAAAGATATATTACGTTTCATACTATGATTCAAATATTAACTTTTAATCCCATCATTTTAAGAACTCTCATTCCACCTAATAATAAATAAGTCAAACGATATTTCAACATTACAATAGGCAAACGCAATTTTAAAGGCAAGTGGGACACATCTATTTCCTTAATTCCAACTCTAACATCCTCCATATTCATATATCGTTTCAATTCTTTCCTAGAAGAGAAGAAAGATATATCAGATAAACGCATTATCAATTCTAAAGCACTAAACACAATAGTACCAATATAATATGAAAAAATATCTATATTTTTCTCTTTCAAATAAAGATTTCGTAAGATAGCCCTCTGCTCAATACCTATTATTTTATCTTCCACTAGCCCCTTAACATTATTTAAAGACGAAGTCAATAAGCCCTTTTCTTTAATTACATAATTATACAACACATCATCCATCAGCGCTATCGTTTTAGCATAACAAAAGAATCTAGCATTAAACAATTTATCTTCTATTAATTTAATTCCCTTAGGAAATAATATTTTATTATCTATTAGAACAGATCTCTTATATAAAAATCGCCATACTCCAGAGAATTCTTTACTATTCCACAGATGATTCAAGTCTACAAAACTATTTATATTATCTTGAGTTATACCTAAAAAGCGAGGAAGATAGTTATGTATTATTTCGTCATTTGTCTGATATACGTATGGTGATTCAGCTTTGTCATAATGTATACCTCCTTGATCTTCATAAATAGTTTGGAAACCAAAATGTACTGCATCATAATTACCCTCTTTTGCTTTTAAATAAACTTTGGATAACATTCCTTGATTTATATAATCATCAGGATCAAAGAAATACACATACTCTCCTTGAGCTATCTTTAAACCTTCATTCCGAGCTTGAGATAATCCTTGATTCTTAAAAGACAATATTTTGATATAACCTTTCTCTGTATATCCTAAATCATCACATTTTTGCAATAAATTATCTGTACTACCATCATTTATGATTATAATCTCATAATCTTTAAAATCTTGTATCAGTATGCTATCAATAGCTCTTTCTATATATTGTGACACATTATAACATGGCAAAATTATGCTAACAGCGTATTTATTTGTATTCATATGTATTCCTCTTTATTCTAAAAGATGAAGTCTCATCCACGTTTTTCCAATAACCTATATATCCAAAATACGAGTTTATGAAATATATAATTAGAAAATGAAATACCAACCCATTCATTCAGTAAACTGTACTGATAGAAATTACCTTTCAACCTTATTAAAAAATTAGATATTTTACCATCTTCTTTTTTTTCAATAGAATTAAAGCTTTTCAAACCAACAACTTGTTGTCTGTGTTGTCTATAAAGAATTGTACTTTTCTTTAAATTACAAACTACCCCCCCCATTTTAAGAGTCATTAACACTACCCACCAGTCATGCATATAGATTCTATCATCAAAAGGAAGTGCTACCACTTTTGCCTTATCGTTTAGCATAATCGTATTGCCACATATTCGATAAGATACAATAAACCAATTCAATTTATCTAACCAATCAGGATAAAGTTTGTCATATTTATACCGCGATCCCTTCACAACGAAACCATCTTCATCTGCAATAGCCAAATCCGTATGAACTAAAATGGGTGTAGTAGGATTAACACTTTCCATTTCAAGCATCTTTAAGTAAGTAGATTCTATTTTATGAGGTAACCATATATCATCCTGATCAGAAAACATATAATATTCAGAATGAATATTTTCCAATAGCCAAATAAAACTTTTCTTTGCTCCCCTATGCTTAATTTCATCATCAACCAACATAATACGACTATCTTTTTTACAATATTCACGCACTATTTCTACAGTAGAATCAGAAGAGCCATCATCCCTTATGTATAGTGTCCAGTCCTCAAAAGACTGCCCCATAATAGATTCTATCTGATAATTTAAATAACACTCTCCATTATAAGTAGCCATTAATATTGCAATCCTCGATTTATTGTACATATCTTTGATTATTTAAAATTTGCATGACAAATATGATATTTCTTCTCTTCTTCCGTTTCAAACCTATCACGAATCTTCCTTGCTGGTACTCCACCCCATATCTCACAAGACGGTATATCTTTCGTTACCACCGATCCGGCAGCTACAATACTCCCTCTGCCTATTGTAACCCCACTCATAATGATAGCGGCAGTACCAATCCACACATCATCCTCAATAATAGTAATACCATTATCTCCACGCTCACCACTCCATATTGTTTTGCCCGGAATAGAAAATGTATGGTCTTGGCGCCCCACAAAACATACACGACCTGCCATCAAAATATTATTCCCAAAATACACATTGGAAGCTACATTGCAGTAATCACCGAATTGCACATTATGTCCTATCCGTACATCCATATTCTGTGCAAAGCCCGTGCCTTTCATTACTCGTACAAAACCCTCATATTTCACCCATGGATAACGTATATGAAACATATACCACGTACGTAACTGATTGAAAATATAGCGCAATATAAAGTTTAGTTTGCTTGCCCCATTAGGCATATTACTACAATCAATCTTCATCGCTTATATACTTTTTCACAAGCCTCAAAGATGCGGGCCGCCGCCTTATCAGGCGTATAATTACTTTCTATTTCAATCGCCTTTTGTCCCATAGCCGACAAATCAGCTTGATGAAATTTTGCTAATATATCTATAATGGATTCAGGCTTCAAAGGATCGAACTTATACCCATTCACCCCATCTTGCACCAGTTCATAATGACCACCATTATAAATAGAACAAGCCACAGGTTTGCCACATGCCATTGCCTCCGGTATCACCAAACACCAATTATCCTCAAGCGTAGGCATGATAAATACATCACAAAGTGCATAGTATTTATAGAGTTCATCGTAATTGATACCACCCATGATATGAATAGAATTATCCCCCGCATACAGTTCTTTTAGAGGCTTTTCTAAAATCCCTTTACCTATTACCAATAAGTTATCGTTTGGATATTCAGTAATATGCCGCCCCCATACTGCAAGTAATTCCTTGATACCCTTGCGTTCCACCATCTGACCCACGAAAAGGAAAGTCAGTCCATCTTTTAATTTTAATTCTTCGCGCAGAGCGTCTTTGTCTGCCCTAGTTACTTTTTCCACTGCCTGTGATAAGCCAAAACTATCCGCACACATACAACCTTTTACTTTCGGAGTTCTCTTAAAGTGCAAGCCCTCATTCAAATATTCCTCTGTAAGCGTACCATTAATTAGAAAATAATCCACAGGTATACCTACCAATCGGCGATACATCGACCGCCATGTAGGGGAGTTACGTTCCACGTAAGCTGTGCGTTCATAGAACATACAAAGTTTTTTTCGATGTGTCACCGCATAGCGAATACCAGCGGGAGCCCATCCCCCAAAGCCTTCAGTAATAATCACATCTGCCTCCACAGATTTCACAGTCTTATACAAACCTGGTTGCTTCTTTATTACTAACGCACTATTGGCAAAGTCCGACTCATCACTCCCCATTGTCATACGTTGTTCACCACTCATCACAATAGCATGATTACCTAATACCGCTTTCAACTTCCCTCTTACCAGTTCTGAAGTATTCTCTTCTGAACAAATCAAGTAGAAATTACCACTACAAAGTTTATTTAAATTTTCATATACCGGTATTCGGTAATTACCGAACCACGGTGAAATCCAAAGTATTTTCATTGTTTTTCTTTAATGAATGTATTTCCATCCATCCCTATATCCTTTTACATAAGTATTAAAATAGCGCATATCCCGTTTTACGACTCCTTTGAGTAAGGAGAAAAGAGAAGTAAAGAATATGCGTCGGACAATACACAGTATAGATAGCCATTTCTTATCCCTACATTTATAAATGAACCGATGCCAAAAGATTAAACCATTACGAGCCGAAGCATATATATTATTCAATTTTTTATTGTCATCCATTAGCGAAGAACCAGCATCAAGATGTACAAACTCCACCTCACGATTCATAGCAATCACATTACCTCTCAAATAAAGTTTATAGAACATCACCATATCATCTGGTAATGCATACTTGGCATCTTGCAACCATAACTCTTCTTCAAAATGCAACTCTTTCAAGGCTTTTGTACGTCCGAACACACACGTACCATGACCACTTTGACTATAATACTGTTTATTATCTTCTACCGCACTATTCACTATAAATCCACCAGTACGCCATACTTTCACCATGAATGAATCTTTCAAACGTTTTCTAATAGAAACGCCCAATAGCCAATCTTTTATTTTATTAATTAGTGTATATCTACCCCCCGAAATGTTCACTTCTTTTACCAGCGGAGAAACAAAATCCGCTTTACACTTTTCCATAGTATCAAATAAAGAAGCCACAAAATTTGAGGAAAACTCTACATCATCGTCTAAGGCTAAAGTATATTCTGAAGAAGACTCATCAAAACACGCAACACGCTGATTGACCATACCCTTATCTACAAACACAAAACGTTCATACCCCAATTGCTCTTTAGGGCATTCATAACCATTAGCCAAAACAATAATTACTTCTTTAGGCTGAATGCTTTGTGTGGCAATACTATCCAATGTGCGTTGATATTTATCTTCGGCTGTTCCCAACGTACGAATAGTCACGCTATAATCTCTGTTAATCATATTTACTTATTCTTATAATCCTCTACCACTTCCTTATAATAAGGAATCTGCTGCTTTATAATCATATCCAAGCTGAAAGCATTTTTGATACGCTGCTTAGCGCTCAATGAGACATTGGCCCTCTCTCCTTCCGATAAATTAAATATCTGCCTTATTTTATCGGCTAAACATCGAGGATTACGAGGTTCTATCAGAAATCCACTTTTACCATCCTCAATAATTTCACTCATACCGCCCGAACTACTACCTAATACTATTCCTCCGCAAAGCATCGCTTCAATACATACCATAGGCATATTTTCCCACCATGAAGGAAAACAAATTACATCAGCGGTAGTATATCTTTCCATCAACTCCTCACGTTGTACCTTACCTACTAAATTAAACCAAGGTTCATCTCCATACTTAGCATGTAATTGTTCCGCAAAAATTCCAGTTTTTCCCACTAAACTTAAACGAAACTGGCAAGAAGCATTCTCTTGATGAAGTATTCGGCAAGCTTCCGCTAAATCGCCACATCCTTTCCAATCACAAATAGTACCAGCAAAAAGAATCTCTTTCACTTCACGGTATTCTTCTTTTCTCTGAAAGCCCTTCCACGCATTCATATCAATAGGATTATAAATCACCCGCGCTCTGTCTTTCATTACTCCGGCATACTGTTCTGCCCATATTTTGAGCGAAGTACTACATGATGACAAATAGGCAGCTTTTTTCATCTCTTGGAGCTCCTTTTTTCCTTGCCAGTAGTAATGCCAATTATTTTTTGAGAAAGATTGAAGAGAAAATCTATAATGATCGAGTAACATTGGTGTATGCAATCGTACCACCACGGGAATATTCAGTTGATGTAAGAAATACCCTTCTGCTCCATATTCAGGCACTTCTATTATATCCACATCACCTAACGTCCTTATAGCTAGCACAATGCGCTTACGATAACTATAAAAACGATATAGAGGACGAAATTTCTTCCATAAAGAAGGCTTCTCGACTTCAGGAATAAGAAAATCCCCCCCTCTAAGACGTATTACGCATATACCTTCATCATCATACATTGATTCTTGACATGTATTATCCGATGCGCAAATCACTGTAATTTGATGTCCAACTGCATGTAAACCATGTACAACTTCTTTTATGTACGAAGCTATTCCACCACCTCTTAATGAAGGTGGATATTCACGACAGACAAAACAAATATGCATATCTACTATACCGTATAATAATTACCAAATAACAGAAAAATCGGACTCTTAATAATAATATCCACTAGAGAAGCATAATCCCAAACAATTAGTTCGAACTGATAGTAAAACCACAAAATCATCACTACTGCAATCACTTTAAGCAACATATCCCTATTTCTGATATTATCAAAAGCAAAAGGATAAATAAAAGGCATGAAGGCAAATAACATCATAAAATAACGATATTGCGCTAATGGCTGTCTATACATTGCTACTATAGTAAGCAATAATAAAAGAGTAATATTCAGAATAAAGGCACTACTATCAGATAATGTTTTACGTTCTAGCCATAGTTTGCGGAATGCAATTAATGCCATAGGAAGAGCTATTATAAAGACTTGAGCCCATACAAGGCCAAACTCCGTATCATTAAGAGTTTCACTGGTCGCCAAGCGAGATACACCATATGTCAAAGCAGAACTAGTATCTGTTGCTATACCTGATGCCAATCTAGGAGCTATAATAATTAGTATAGCAAAAGCTGCTCCAATAAAAAACAAGCCCTTTTTCGTTAATCTGCGATGTAGAGGTTTGAAAATAAAGAAAGGTACAAAGAGCAACGTTGCAGCATGAGTAAACACTGCACAAACAGCCATAATCCAATCCTTCTTTCGCATTTTACCATAATAGGCATAATTTCCTAAAACGTACATCATAATACACTGGGCAAGAAATTGCTTTTGAATTTGCAAGGTATATTGAAAAAAAAGATAAAAAAACGATAATGTAAAAATCCCGGCTATTATAGGTATATGCGGTTTCTTCATTGATAAACAAAATCTGCGTAATCCCCAAAAAACAAGCAAGTAGTCCATAAAAGTCAACAACGCTGCATACAGAGGATAATAACCAAAGGTAAGATAATATCCCAAATAGTTATATATACCATTCATAAACTCTCCTGAAACTTGCATTCTAGACGAATCTTTAAAATAGTCTATTCCATAGATGTAAACCAATGATTTCCAGAACCCCACATCTGGAACATTCATATAAGCAACATAATATTGCCATTGATCTCCCCCCATACGTTTCGTGGCATTAATAGCTGCAAAATAACCTGCAATAGCAAAGAAACACAGATAATAATCAGATTTAGTCGCATGGGATTTAGTGACCATATAAACTATTATGGTGGGAATAGCAATAAAAGGAGGTGCAATCAAGAATAATATGAAATATCCAATGATATAACCCCAGTTTGTTTTGGAGTCTTTATTTAGGAATTGATGGATCATTATATCTACCTCTATTACATTAATCGATTTAATATCCTTTTAAGAAGAAAAAGACTCCTCCATAACTTAAAACCTTTATCCCCCAACAAAGAGATACATTTCCATTCCACCATAACCGGCCTATTTGTACATTGACATATAATAGCATCTAGATCACCATCAAGAACATTCATATTAGACTTCTCCAAATAAAGATGAATGGCAAGACTTTCTGCAACAGTCTTAAAGGAAGTCCTCAAATTATTAGTTATGTTTTCAGACATTTGAATAATTTCAGTAAACACTAGTTTCACATCCTCATAATTCTTCATTGAAAACTTAGCAGTCACAGCTTCACTATATTTCCTATACCCATACACCTTGATTGGAATATAAAAGTTTTTCTTGCTATATAATAAACTTTTCAATATAAATAGTGTATCCTCATTATAAGTACAATCTGGTAAAAATGAAATATGATGAGATTTAATAAGCGAGGATTTAAAGATATTGAGACACATATAGTACTCATTTAATAAAATTTTGTTCATGAAAGTAGCCGCGTCCAATTCACAACCAACATATTTCTTACGCCTTCTTATATTGTAATTTGGATACAGTTCATTTCCTTCTTCATCTATAGTCTGATGCTCAAATCTCAATAAATCGGCATTTGTTGTTCGAAGCATTGCAGCTATTTTATCTAGTGTGTTAGGATATATTATGTCATCCGCATCCAAGAACATGATATAATTCCCTCTACTTACTTCTAACCCCTTATTACGTGTTGTAGCAACACCTTCATTGCACTTATCTATAAAAACTATACGCTGATCATTAGAAGCATATCGCTGTGCTATCTCCGCACTTTCATCAGTTGATCCATCATTGATCAGAATAATTTCATAATTAGTATACTGCTGATTCAGAATACTATCCAATGTTATCGATAAAAATTGAGCAACATTATATACTGGTACTATAATTGAAATAAAAGGAACACTCATCACTTTTTCAGAAACTTTTTTAGTGCAGCGAGATGTAAAATATACTTAATCCACGGATATAAATAGAGTCTAGGATTTATTAACAACGAAACAAGAATCTTTATCGATGAATATTTGAGATCAATGCCAAAAGGATGCAAATCAAGCCCTGACAAATATAAACTATTTTTACGATTCAATTTTATAGTATTTATCGCATTCGAGTTATGTAATATTTCGAGCCACAGTGGCTTTTCTGAAATATGAATTACAGGCATAAATTCCTCTACAAAGAAATGATCCCAATAAAATACAGTTCGCAAGGGTTTATCCAGCTTTTCGAGCATCGATGTAAAATGATTATTAGGATAATAAAAGCGTTGAGCTATACACGTATTATTAAAATACTGTATCCCCATATCAAAACTTAAAATATGATCAACCGTATCGATTGTTGCATACTTCTTTACAGCCTCTACCATATCACACTCAAAACAATCATCGTTATCAATACGGGTTGTTATCACATATTCTATAGAATCTTCACAATACGAACGAATCAGCAAATTGTAGTATTCAGCCAACCATATTCGCCCCATCATTACACCATAATCATTCTCATTAACAGGAGCAATCTCATTAGCGTATATTACATAAGACGATTCAATTGCTAAATTGGCTATATAATTCATATCAACATAAATTGGCTTAAAATTTTTGCACAACTTCTGTAATTGTTCATTCCGATGTACAAAAGACTTGGGCGTTCTTTTATCAAAAAATACCAACCATATAAAATCTTTATTTTTTTGATTACACATTGAAGAGAAACATGTATTCTCAAATATAGAATAACGTTCATTCAAATAAGAATCAGAAAATAGAAAGTCTACACTATCTTTACGAATGAAAGGTATATTGAAACGAGTTAGGATAAAATGCTTAAAGTCATTCATGCTAGCCTTGTTTTAGCTTCAGTGTTAATACTTATCTAGTTATACTATTACGACAGTTTAATATTTAATTATTTTAAATATTACCCCCCCAATTTAGCAGCATTTAACGAAAATCCAGACGTAAACATACGCTCTTTTTTGCATACATAAATAAAACTACTCCGTGCTAACATCAACATATCAAGAAACTCTTTACTATAATCTGTTTTTACTAATGTACACTGTTTATCAATATGCACTATTTCACCGGAAACAGTAAATACATACGATTTTTCACTAGCGGCTTTGATAAAGTCTTTACTATCAGAAGTCACAAATATCATTTGCTCACCATTATTTTCTTCATAAACCTTATCTATAAGATGCAAACTATCCTCAATGTATTGTTTCCGTTCTGCCACTGACAATACTTCTCCACCAGACGCATCCTCAAAATCACCTAATAATTGCCTAAATCTAAAAGCCATTGAAAGATATGGAGAATAATTATGTACCTTGCTATAAAAAGAAATCTTTTCTTGGAGTCCTTCGGAAGGAACAAAAAGTTCTTTAAATAATTCGGCATATTCCTTATCATCTACAAAGTGAGCATTAGTATAAAAATGAAACTGTTTTATATGTAGATGGGAATCTATAATCTCATTCATCTTTTGATATTGAAACTCCGCTTCTTTTGCTTCAGATAAAGAATATTGCTTATAATAACTGCCCAAAGTAACAGGGAAAGAATCACCCATAAAATAAGATATTTCATCTTGATCTATTTTCCAATCATATTCATTGCAAGTTAAGTATTCATGAATATCAAAAGGAGATTTCCAATAAATTCTAAAATCCATACCCCTTTCTTTTGCAAACTTATACAGATTAATACATCCACGCAATCTATCCGCCAAACCACCATGTGGGAAACGCCCATCTACCATCATAATCAAACAAGGAGCAGAAAACTCACCAACTACTTTGCATGTTCTAGTATAATAATTACCTACATGACTACGAAGAGACTCATTATCCTCCCAAAACATATACGCTAGTTTCGAACAAAACATTTTTAGTATTTTCCTCTTTAAACGATAAAATATACTATTCATCTGAAAAGTTTTAAGAATTTGTATTTCAAATGTTTTTTTACAATGAAAAAAGGGGTCTTATATATATATTTAAAAAACTGTATAAAAAACAATGGATAGCTAATTTTGCGAAGATCTAATAAATACCCCCATATCTCATTATAATATTTAATTTTTCCATGATTCCTTAAGAAAGTATTAACTTTATATCCTACCTTCAAACGAGCTAACAGCCTCTCTTTATCAAGAGAATATTGCAAAGATCCCTGTCTAATTGTTCTTGTATATACTATTTCTTTAGAAATTTCTATTTTTCGCGCATAAAATCCAACTTGTACACTATACCATACATCATTTGAAGCAGGTGTCTCATCGAACATGATATGATACTGATTTATTAACGACATCTTCACCATTTTTGTCCATGGAGGTTGAGACTTGTATCTTAAAGGATCAAATTCATTTTCATGATTACACTCTTTAGCTAATTCCGCCACTTTTAAATCTTGATTTTGTGGAATGAATGTATCACAATCAATCGTATTATTAGTAATAAAAACTACATCTGCAGTAGAATCTTTATATTTATCCAAAAAGACATTCAATTCTGGCGTAAAAAAATCATCTGCATCTGCAAATAAAACCCATTTACTCTGTACTTGTTTTAACCCTACATTACGAGCATAACCTGCTCCATATCCTTCTTTCGTAAATATAACCTCCACAAAAGGATTATTAAGACCCGGGAAATGGCTAAAATCCACTTGACAAGAATCACTATTATCATCAACTACTACGATATGCACATCTTCCCTTTGAGGGATAGAGTCAATACACCGTTGTAATAAAGAGGGTATATTTTTATGAGGAATAATGAAAGTAAAATTACAAAGATGCATAAAATAGTTATCTAATTAAACAGTTTCCACAAATCAAAATAATCAAAAACAGCGTGCACAGCCTTATCATTCAGATTTTTTTCTATATTATCCTTACACAATGCACTAGTTTGCACTTCCTTTATACCAGTATGGAAGCGCATTACAGGCTTATTTAATTTTATTTGCCTGCAATTTGTACCTTGCTTTAAAGACATTGCTTTCAACCAAATATCATCGGCAGTAGGAGCTAATTTCATAAATAAAGTCTCGTCAGTCACTTCTTCAGCCAAAGAATGAGGAGGATATAAGATACCTCCAATTCCTGTAGGAAAATTCTTAATATTACATTCTAATGCCGTCAAATGCTCATCATACCAAGTTACATAAGGTTTTATGTTTCCATTTTTATCAAAGGCCATCTTACTACCACTCATAAACCAAATATATTCAGGTTCCTGTAAATAAGCATTAATCAAATATTCTAAAGTTTCATGTCCATACAGCACATCATCATCTATTGTTATAATTACATCTTCCGAATATTTCCGGAGAGTAGGAATAATCTTCTTATACGAACGGTAATCCGGACAATAAGCTATTTCCACCCCCCTACTTCTCAAATCTTTCAATGATTGTGGCAAATTTTCATCATTATATTCTTGTTCAGAAAGCCATAGTATTATTCTGTTAGGTTGTACGGATTGCATCAAAATGCTATATATTACATAGCATACAGAATATACTCTATCACCATAAGAAGTTAAAGATACCGTCACAGTATGCGTATAGCCTTGGCTATCTACAAAAGGATGCAAATTTACCCCCCCCAATTTGTTAATATTTGCAAATACATCAAGTTTTAAGAATCTAAGTTTATATGAAACAATATCATCTATTATTTCATCAATATACAGCATATTAGAAAATACTCTTTTCAGTTTTGATAACCACATACTCATCTGTTTTTTATGTAAACTATAATTTTATGAATTTTAAAAAGCAAAAGCCCCAACCACATGTTATAATAGCACAATCTAAACTTTCTTATATTCTTTATTTCAGGCAAATAAGAAACGGTCTTATTATATTCAGAGATAAAGAAACTTGCTCTTTCCTTCACCGATATATCTGTTGTAAAATCATTCATATAAGATTCATACAACCTTTTTACTTGAACATAAACATTAAGTAAAGGCACATCGTGCAATATACAATAAGATAATATATTGTTAGCAGAAAGCAACCGACTCTTAATCCATGCCTCCGAGTGTTTCTTATGTGAAGCAGAATATATATTTGTACAATTATAATTATAAACTATCAAATTGAAAGATTGCACTACGCGGGCTTGACACAATGCTTTTATATTGAAGTTTTGATCTTCTGTACAAATCACACCTTCAGGGAAATTTATATCATTATTTATCAATAGAGTACGTCGAAACACATAATTCCAACTTGCCAATTTAAATGATGCAGAATTTAAAATCTCTATTGGTGCACACACCCTATCCTGTTCACGATGCTCTATAATCTTATCCTGCAGAATTGTATTATAACCAAATGTACAAATATCAATAGCTTCACCAAGCTGCTTCAAATTCGTAATAAGAAATTCCATATCACGTTTATTTAACCAATCATCAGCATCCATAAATAAAACCCATTCATTATGGGCCCTCAAAAGCCCTTCATTGCGTGCTGCACTAACACCTTGATTATCCTGTGAGAAAACAAAAATATTGGAGTGCCGACTAGCCATCTGATTGCAAATAGTCAAAGTATTATCTGTACTACCGTCATTTATAACAATAATCTCCGCTTCTGCTTCCATCAGACTCAGACAACTATTTATACAAATACCTATAAAAGGAGCCGCATTATATGCTGCAATAACAATTGAAATCATAACTATTAGTTCTTTATTGGAAGATTTCTATTCTTTATCATATTTCTGATTTTTATCTTGGCAAATAACCGTTCTTGATGGTTCATCCCAATAAAATATACCATAGTAATGACAGATAGTACAGACGATAAGCACACTGTAAGAAAACGAATAAATGGTAGCTCTACGATCAGGTAAAAAGAAATTGGCAGTACAGAAGATAAAATTCCAACGCCCATACATCGAATGATAACATCTACAAAATAATGCTTGGGAGATAAACCAATAAAAGGTTTAAGCATAAAGACTCGAATTATTAATGAGAGAAATAAAATAAGCAAATTTACTATAAAGACAGAATAAGCAGGTGCTCCAAACTTCAAAAAAAGATAAGACAAAGGAAGAATACATAATAATAGAGGGCAGATTACCAGCTGCAATTTTTTAACATTACCAGTTGCTAAAGCAGACACTAGAAGGGGATTAGTTGTGGTCTCTATATAAGTCGTAAACAACATGATCCTCAAAAATACAACAGTATTCTCCGGTACATTTACAAGCCACCAGTTCAATATCAATTGTGCTTCAACAAGTACAGGCAAAGACAACAATAAAAGTAAATATAATGAAAATTTTGATTCAGCAAAAATCAGTTTTTGCATATACTCATAATTCCCAACTGCGTAATTTTTTGTTATTTGTGGGTGAATGGCTGTTTGAAAATTGGATGCAAAATTAGAAATAATACCTTGTACTCGGATCGCAATTCCTCTGGCAGCATTCACCGATGGACCAAAAAACATATTTATCAGCAAGTTTAAACCTTGCGTATAACAGACAAAAGCGAAATTACCAGTCATGTTCCAACCTGCAAAGCCACACATTTCCACAAATAGCTTTTTATTCCATGTTAAACTATATTTTGCCTCTTCAAAATGTACCTGACAATATATGATATAAATGAGTTGATTGACTATCTGCGTAATAAACAGCAATAATGCATAAAGCAATAATTTATCCCAAGGCAAATAAATGACAATATACACAATCAGCAATTTAAAGACTACATCCGAAATACTAATATAAGCAAAAGCATTCATCTTCTCATGTGAAATAATAGAAGAATTGTAAGGCACACTCATTATAGACAACATCGTAGTTATTATAGAAAGCTGATATAAGATAAATGCTGTATCCATCCTCTCTGCTGGTATAATCATCTTATGGTAAAAAAACCATAAGCCAAAAGTTTCTGCCAAGAGTAAAATAATAAAAGCTAATATGGCATGAATAGTAACAGCAAAGCTAAAAGTTGCCTTCAATTCTTGGGAATTTCCTTTTGCCAAACTCACAGTCAAGAAACGAGAAGTAGAACTATTCATAGAGCCATTAATGAATGTAAACATCACTACAATACCACCAACTACATTATAGATACCAAAATCGGTTTCTCCTAAAGCATTCAGAATTAGTCTTGACGTAAATAGGCTAACTCCCATATTTACGAACATCCTAAGATAGAGCATCAAAGAATTTTTAACTAGCAGTTTATTATTTGATACAGTAGATTGATTCATGAACGCAGATAAAAATTCAGCAATATTAAATAGTTACACACTTTTTCGACAACAATTTATACATATTAATAATATAAGTAGCAACTACAATTGTACACACAAATACAATAATAGGGCATAGGAATCTTATCATTAATGAAGAAGAAAAATCTATATAGAAAGACAATATTCTAAGAATGAAAATATGTAGAATATAAATAAATACAGAATACTCCCTTCCTATTATTGCGACAACACTTCCTTTGCCAAAATAAGGATATTGTAATGCCAAAATAAAAAGAATTCCACTCATCAATATTATAAAAACATAATGATCACGAATAGGATCCATACCTACTATTTCATACAATTTATATTCACCCAACAGGCCGATAGTAGCAGCAGGAATAAAGTAAACTATTTTTACCCCCCCCAGTTTATATATTAACATTTCTTTATACTCAAATATTATACGCCCCAAAAGGATATAAGGAACGCCCATAAATGCCCAATTACGATACCATGAATAAGGCCACCCTTTGCATCCTACATATAATCCAATAAGAAAAAGAATAGGAATCACCCATTTAACTTTGATTTTCAATTTATCTATAACATAAATAGCTATAAATGAATAAAGCATAGCATATAGATACCACAAATGCCCAATGCCTGGAGTGTCATTTATAAGCACCCAATTCAGTATCGATATAGAATTAAAAGTGTCCATAAACCATTGATAGAACACATTATTTTTTAGAGCCATACAGCCATAGTATATCCAATAAAACAGAGAAGATGCAATAGCCAACAAAAAGATCTTTTTCAGTTGCACTCCATATTTTCCTTTTTCTACAATAGATGTGTAATAATAACCCGTGATTAAGAAAAACAAAGGAACAGCCAGTCGTGCAATTACATTCAATAACGGACACACAGTCGCAGGAATAGTATGCAATTGCACCACAAAAAATGCCGCAAAACATTTCACAACATCAAAACTGTCTTTTCTACTATTCTTCTCCATACCGTAACACCCACTATCATTAGTATTCTTTGAAAACGTATAATGCCAGAAATACTGTTAATCCACTATTATTTTACTCTATTTCTCTCCAATCCGTGTATAACTAAATCCCATTTCTTCCAGCTCCACACGATTCCAAATGTTACGTCCATCTACGATATACTTATCAGTCATCACCTTCTGAATCACGTTCCAAGTAGGCAGGCGGAATTGTCGCCATTCAGTCATCAGCAGCAACGCATCAGCACCATCGGCACAGTCATAGAGATTTTCAGTATAAGTCACAACATTGCCGATACGACGTTTACATTCAGGCATAGCGATGGGATCAAACACTTTCACGGTAGCACCATCCTTCAGCAACTTATCAATGACTACTAGAGCTGGAGCTTCACGCATATCATCAGTATCAGGTTTAAAAGCTAAACCTAACATAGCGATAGTTTTACCTTTTACATCACCCATCAAACGGATAAGTTTATCATAAACAATACTCTTCTGACGGTCGTTGACACGTTCCACCGCTTCAATCACCTCCATGTGATAACCGTTGTCGATACCTGTATGCATCAAAGCTTTCACATCTTTCGGAAAGCAGCTACCGCCATATCCACAACCGGCATAAAGGAATTTTTGCCCGATACGCACATCAGCCCCAATACCTTTGCGCACATGATCTACGTTAGCCCCTACCCGCTCGCACAAATTGGCAATATCGTTCATAAAGCTGATACGAGTGGCCAGCATAGCATTGGCAGCATACTTAGTCATTTCGGCAGAAGGAATATCCATAAAGATTACACGGAAATTCTGGAGCAAGAAAGGTTGATAAAGCTTGGTCATCACCTCTTCGGCTTTCTTGCTCTCAACGCCAACCACCACCCGATCAGGACTCATAAAGTCTTTGATAGCGGCCCCCTCTTTCAAGAATTCGGGGTTACTGGCTACATCGAAGGGAACATCTGCCCCACGCTTGTTCAACTCCTCTTGAATGACAGCCTTCACCTTTTGAGCAGTACCCACAGGTACAGTAGATTTGGTGACCAGAATGGTATATTTATTGATGTTTTGTCCAAACTGACGGGCTACGGCAAGCACATACTTCAGATCGGCGCTACCATCTTCGTCAGGAGGAGTTCCTACTGCGGAAAAGACGACTTCCACATCATCCAAAACTTCGATCAAATCTGTTGTAAAGTGAAGACGCCCATAGCCAACGTTGCGTTTTACTAATTCTTCCAACCCCGGTTCATAAATAGGCATTTCACCGGCTTTCAACTTGCTGATCTTATCGGTATCTACGTCAACACAAGTCACAGTGGCACCCATTTCTGCAAAACAAGTACCGGACACCAAGCCAACATAGCCTGTGCCTACAATTGCTATATTCATATATTATTATTGTTGAGTACTTACTATTTTAGATATTTATTCTTCCTTTACCGTATGTTCTCCATAGCCGTATCCATAGCCATAACGTTTACCATAACCATAGTATTTACCATATTTACCGTAACCATAATAATAACCATATTTCTTCTTTTTGAGATCAAGACCATTAATAATGGTACAGATATTGGGAAGTTTATTATCAGCAGCCAACTCATTAATCAAGGTAAACTCTGCTTTTCGGCTATAATCAGCACGACATACATAAACAGACAAGTCAGCAACACGACCTACAAGCAAAGTATCAGTAACCATACCAGCAGGGGCAGTATCCAAAATTACATAGTCAAAGTTCTTTTTCAATGTTTCAATCGCTTTATCTAAACCATCACGAGCCAGTAATTCCGTAGGATTAGGTGGTACTATTCCACCAGGAAGAATATATAAATTCTTACTAACATCCGAAGGCTGAACGAAATCCATTAGATTCTTCTCCGGATTTGACAGGTATTGAGTAATTCCTTGCTCCTTTCGGGGGATATTAAAAATTTTATTCAAACCGGGTTTACGAATATCAAGCCCTACAATTATTACCCTCTTTCCTAACAAAGACAGACTAATCGCAAGATTTGAAGAAATAAAAGACTTGCCCTCACCACTAACTGTCGAAGTCACTAAAATTACTTTCTGATCATTCTCAAGCATAAACTGAAGGTTAGTACGGATATGACGGAAAGTCTCACTCATTAAAGTATTTTGATTCTCAAACACAGCAATAGAACCTGCTTTCTCGTTGGTTAACGGTACATCACCGACAATAGGTAACCTTGTTAATTTCTCCACATCACCACGACCTTCAATCTTGAATTTTGTTAGACCTATCAGAAAAATGACACCAACAGGCATCCCCACTCCTAGTACCAGAGCAATCATATAAATCATATTAGGTTTTGGAGAAAGCGGTCCTCCTGTCGCCACTGGTTCGTCAATAATCTTGGCATTATTCGCAGTAGCAGCTAATGTAATAGCATTCTCTTCACGTTTCTGCAAAAGCATCAAATAAAGCCCTGCCTTGATTTCCTGTTGACGTGCAATACTCACATACTGCCGTTCCTGTCCCGGAGCGTCACTGATACGACGGGAGAAGCGGCCCGCCTCACGCTCCAAATCAGCCTTGACAATAAGCAAGCCCTGCAAAGTTCCATTAATTGCAGCCTGCACGTTTGACTTCATTGCACGAATACTCGTATCCAGATTCACAATCATCGGATTACTCTCCGTAGAAGTACGAAGCAAACGCTTACGTTCGATTATCAATTCATTATAACGTCCTATCTGGGTGGTCAGTCCAGCGTCAGACAAACCAATATTACCAGGTAACAGTTCATACTCATTCAACGGATTATTGATGTATTTAATGAGATCACGAACTAAATTTATCTGTGTTCCGTTATCCACACGCCTCTTTTCATATTCCGCATTTCCAGATACGGCCAATTGAGCGTCACTGCTAATGTCCGTCAAGCCTGCGTTTCTTTTAAAAGCTTCCAGCTTATCCTCCGTACTACCCAGTTCCTCGTCTATAATTTTAATACGCTCATTGATAAATTCCCTCGTCTTTTCAGCCACCTCATTCTTGTCATTATTCGTATTCCGGTTATACATCTCCATCAACTTATTGATAAAGTCACGGGCACGTTGTATATTCGTATTCATCAATGAGACCACGGCAACAGAAGTAGTCCTAGAAGTCGGGGCTATACTTAACGCGCCCTGATATCCCTTTGCCACTCCAAATGGTCGGCTGACCACCGCGCGGATATGCCGTTCACCTTTATGCCCCTCCATCTGACCGCCTGACAATGAATCTTTCAACGCAAATCCAAACGTACCCGCGTCAGTAGGTAAGACGGCAGGCAGTTTTTCAAAACGCTGATTATATTCATTCAAACCGACTTTCAGATTTACATCCAGAACGCCTTCAGGAGACAATTTCATGGCAAGCAAAGCAGAACCCGGCAATTTATCCGCTTCTTGGGCTGTCAGGTTGACTATGACTGGAGAAGTCTGATACAACTCTTTTTCCGGAAATTCATCCTCATCATAATAAGTGATATAAAGTTCCAGATTATTGACCACTTCTTTCAATATTGTTTTTGAACGCAAGACTTCTATTTCATTATCAATACCTTGCGTGGAAGTAATTACTCCACCTATTCCCAAGTTCCCCAAATCAGTAGAACCACTGCCCTTCTTATCATCCTTAATCATGATGGAAGCGGAAACTTGATACACGGGAGTTTGAAAATGTAAATACACCCAGGCACCAATCAGACAGACCAAAACAGAAGCGACAAACCAAGGCCAATGGATTATATATCTGAAAAGAAGTTCCTGATAATTGATTTTCTCCTCATCCTGTTCATTCATATTATTTTCGTACGGATTTTCTTTCATTGTTGATCAATTATTTTATTAATTTTATCGTAATATAGTTATTAATAAATTGGCTATTGACATCAAAATTGAAATGCCAGAGAACCACAAGCCGGTACTGGCCCCAATATCCGAATTCTTCGCCTTAGTCTTATTAGGTGTCACATAAATTATATCATTCTGTTGTAGCTGATAATAAGGCGAAAGTACCGTTTCGGCCTTATTCAAGTCCAGAGTTATAATCTCCTGTTTATTATCCAGTCCAGTCCGGATTAATTTCACATTATCGCGCATACCATAAATAGTCAAATCACCTGCCATAGCGAGTGCTTCCAGCAAATTAATCTTTTCGTTAGAAACCACAAAACTACCCGGACTAGCGACTTCACCCAACACTGAAATCCGATAATTAACAATACGCACAGTTACAAGCGGTGCTTCTTTTAAATAAACCTTCAACTTATCTATAATCAGATTTTCTATCTCCAGTTTAGTCAATCCACCTACATGAATCTCTCCTAACACTGGAAAGTTTATATTCCCTTGATTATCTACTAAATATTGCTGTAGAGCAGATGACGCGTTTCCTTGTCCTACCGTCTTTCCCTCTGTTCCATTAGCAGTACCCGAATTTACCAGATTGAAAGGTGCAGCCAGTTCCGGAGTAGAACAAGATACGGCAATCGTCAACAAATCCTTGGGCATAACCTTCACACCTGTCTGACGAACACTCTGTTCTGTATCATTCACAAAAGCCGTATCCTGCAAATAAGGCACTTTCTTATATGATTGGCAGGATACCAGCAAAAAAGCAAGTAACGCACCCAAAGTCAATCGTTTCAATTTTCTCATAACCACCTACTCATGTAAATTACAACTATTGATTTAATTTTTATTCAAATTCCAACTCTTCGCCTAATAAGCCTCTTTATCCCCGCGGATTACATTATACACAGTCTTATACATGATATATAAATCCAAAAGAAACGTCCAATGCTCAATATACCAGATGTCACGTTGCACACGTCCTTCCATCTGCCAAAGCTCCTTCGTTTCTCCACGGAAACCTGTCACCTGTGCCCAGCCTGTAATACCCGGCTTTACAAAATGACGAACCATATATTTATTTATTAAATGAGAATATTCTTCTGTGTGCTTCAACATGTGCGGACGGGGACCCACTAAAGACATATCCCCTTTCAGGACATTAATAAATTGAGGAAGTTCATCCACATTCGTCTTACGAATCAGATCGCCAATTCGGGTTTTACGAGGATCATGTTCTGTAGCCTGTAATGTATCACATTGAGCATTTACCCGCATTGAACGAAACTTATAACACCAGAATTCACGACCATCCTCCCCACTTCGTTTCTGTTTGAAAAAGACAGGCCCAGGTGAACTTATCTTTATAGCCAGTCCCACAATGATGTATATAATCGGGAAAAGGGTACAAAGAAACAGTAGCGAGCAAATAATATCAAAGCCACGTTTCATAATACGGTTCTCCAATAACTCAAGTGGCTCACGACGGATAGAAAGTACCGGGACATTACCTAACATTTCAAAATACATTCTCCGTTTCAAATAGTTCCGGACATTGGGAACGCTAAAGAAACGAATCAGATGATTCTCACAATAGTTGATAATCGGCACTATTTCAACACTACGGGCGGAAGGAAGACTACAATAAAGTTGGTCTACCTTTCCCGCATTACGAGTCAAATAATCAACAGCTTCACACGGCTGTCCCAAATAAGCTATGTTCATAGGATAGCGGTCTGACGGAAAATCTTCAAAATATCCCAATACACGATACCCGGATGTCGGATCATCCGTCATGGAATGATAAAGTTCCTGCATATTTTCATGGCTACCCACCAACACTACCTTTCGGACATTTTCCCCACTTTTGCGATAAAGCTCCAGAATAGATCGGAACATCAGACGATAGGAAATGATAACGATAATGAGAACTATATAAAATACCCCCAACTGACGCAGATTGACACATTCAAAATGGAATATATATGAAAGCCCAAAGACTATCAATACAAAAGGAATCATATTCCGGGCCACCCGAAGCATAATTTGTTCCGGGCGAACCACCGGACGATGAAGGATCACTCCTGAACGGATGTTGCAAACCAGATAACATAAAGTCATCAGAGCCATATTCTGGAGAAGAGGCATTGAATACTCAAATAGAGACCGGTTTTCCCAGATCGAAGTAAACATCCATAACAGCAAGTTCAATAAGATGATGTCCCCTAGAAGGACAAAAGATTTTAGGACTTTATTGAAACGTTGGACTTCCTGCATTATTTTATTATCAATTGATTAAATTTCTTTCCCATCACCCGTGTTTCTCACGATAATCAATATAACGGTCGACCCATTCAATTGCTTTGGCTCGAAATTCCTCTTTGGTATGACAGTCATAGAAGTAAGCCAAAAGACGGGTGAAATGGCTTAAACGAACGTCTCCCCTTTTATAACCTTTGCATAGTAGACAGCTTTGCCCAAACCTATTTCAGCGCACATGGGAGCTATCTTCACACCTGCTTTCTTAAACTGCTCGGCGATGAAAAGGCCGAGTGCTACATGAGAGTACTTTTTCATTTTTGTAATTCTGTTAATTGTTAAAGTTATTAAATAATACATGATTCTACCTATAACTGTTCTGATATGTCAGAACAGTTGATTTAAAAGCTATTCCTACCTTCGCCCCGCGTTTTGAAAATTCAAGGCGATAATCAAATAATTAGATACGTTATGACAAACGATTTTAGAATGTCTTATTTCATGCCTCCCATTGCGCCCATTAAAGACGAACACGGACAACTAGTTACTCCTCCTACGCTTATTCCCTGCTGCGAAGTCTCCGTAGAGCAAGTCTTTCAAATGATTACCTGCAACGAGAATCTCAAAGTTCTGACCGAACAAGTACGCAACTCCGAAGATATACGGACGGCAAAAGCATCACTATTACCATACGTGACTCCCTGTGGTACATTCTCGCGTCGCAGCAGCAAATGCCTCATAGATCCTTCCCTCCTAACAGTAGTAGATATAGACTATCTCACCTCCTATCAGGAAGCAGTGGAGATGCGTAAGACGTTGTTCAATGATCCTCTTCTCCACCCTGTGCTCACGTTTATCAGTCCTAGCGGACGAGGCGTAAAAGCCTTCATACCCTATAATCATTTACCCATGGCCGATGACGCAAACTGTATTACGGAAAAAATGAAGTTAGCAATGTTATACACTGTGATGATCTATGGTACAGGAACACCTCCTCCTTTCGGAGAAAAGAAAAAAGGCGTGGACTTTTCCGGTAAAGACATTGTGAGATCCTGCTTCCTTTGCCATGACCCGGGAGCATTATTTAGAGCCACCAACGAATAACCATAAATCATAAATTATAAATCATAAATCAAAATAATGACTGATATTGAATCTTTACGCCGCCTCACTGAAGCGGTTGAAACTGCAGGAGCGGATATTGCTCCTACCTATGCTGAATATGTACAACTGGCGTTTGCCATCGCAACAGATTGCGGAGAAGCGGGACGCGAGTTTTTCCACCGTTTGTGCCGGATGTCCGCCAAGTACCAACGTGAACATGCCGAACGGATATTCTCCAATGCTCTCACTACCCGGCATGGGGAAGTACACCTGGGTACGGCTTTCCATCTTGCCGAGACGGCCAATGTGAAACTCTGTAATACGGAAGTTATGAACAACCGTAGAAATACAGAAAATACGGAAAATACACCGTCCAAAGTTCTCACACACGCACACGTATATAATAAGGTGGAGAATGACGAACCGGACGAATCCGAAGAGCTGCTGAACGGTAGTGACCCGAACCAGCCATTGCCCACTTTCCCCGAAGCGGACTGGCCGAAAATCCTCTTGCTCATCATGAGCTATGCCACCAGCCCTACCCAGCGTGACGTCATGCTGATTGGAGCATTGACTGCCATAGGTGCCAGCATGGAACGATATGTGAGATGTCCATACGCCGGCAAACTCCAGTCTCCTTGCCTGCAAAGTTTCATCGTGGCTCCTTCTGCCTCGGGTAAGGGAATTCTTTCGCTTATCCGTCTGCTCGTCGAACCTATCCATGACGAGATCCGCCAACAAGTAGCGACAGAGGTCAAGGCTTACAAGAAAGAGAAAGCCGCCTACGACGTCATGGGAAAAGAGCGTAGCAAAGTGGAAGCTCCCCAAATGCCCAAAAACAGAATGTTTCTCATCTCGGGCAATAACACCGGAACAGGTATTCTGCAAAATATCATGGATGCCAACGGCACAGGACTTATCTGCGAAACGGAAGCAGATACTATTTCTGCTGCCATCGGCTCGGAATACGGACACTGGAGCGACACGCTCCGCAAAGCGTTCGACCATGACCGTTTGTCGTACAACCGGCGTACCGACCAGGAATACCGGGAAGTAAAGAAAAGCTATCTGTCCGTCCTGCTTTCCGGTACGCCCGCACAAGTGAAACCACTTATTCCCTCGACAGAGAACGGTTTGTTCTCGCGCCAACTGTTTTATTACATGCATGGTATATGGGCATGGATCAATCAGTTTGAAAGTGGCGAAGCCGATCTGGAAGCTATCTTCACAGACATAGGCCTGGAATGGAAAAAGCAACTCGACCTGATGAAAACACATGGAGTCCATACGCTCCGGCTCACCGACGAGCAAAAGCAAGAGTTCAACACTCTCTTTTCCGATTTGTTCTTCCGTTCGGGACTTGCCAACGACAACGAAATGAGCAGTTCCATCGCCCGACTGGCTGTCAACACGTGCCGTATCATGGCAGAAGTAGCTATGATACGTGCATTGGAATGTGATCAACCTTACCAATTCAAGAATTCTTCTATCCATCTGCTTACTCCTGATAAGGAGATTGCCACTGATAATATCAAAGACGGCATTATCACCCGTTGGGATGTAACGATCACCGCTGAAGATTTTAAAGCGGTTCTGGAGCTTGTAACTCCGCTTTATCGTCATGCCACGCATATCTTGTCTTTTCTTCCCTCCACAGAAGTCAAGCATAGAGCCAATGCCGACCGGGATGCACTTTTCGAAGCAATGGGCAACCAATTCACCCGTGCACAGTTGTCGGAGCAGGCTACAATCATGAAAATCAAACCTAACACTGCTCTTAGCTGGCTGAACCGTCTGATAAAAAAAGGATTGCTTATCAATACAGACGATAAAGGCGTTTATACGCGCACGCATGTGTGCGTGTGTTAGGGAGCCCTCGGAAAAAGTGCATTCTTTGCATTTATATAACAACAAGACGTTTCATGAATCCTAAAGCGGTGCTTTACTTCTCCGCTCTTCTAAGGTTCTCCCAAGGCATCTACAATCACTCTCACCTCCAACGGGGTGAATGAACGACGCTTTGATTCGTAACCTAAGTCGTACAGGCGTTGCAGAAGTCCGGGACATAAAGAGATCCATTTCTTCATTTTTCGATAAGCAGCAATGTCGGTAAGTGTCGGAGAATAAAGTTGCGCCAGTTCCATGCGCCCATAGGCACGTATTTTGAATTCGGTCATAATGGATAAAATTCTGATTTACAGTTACAAAAATAACAAAATAGTACCACATAACCAACGCTTTTCCATTGAATAAACGACCATTACGACATATAATTGACAACAATCGTGTGCAATCGCAAACAATTGATTTATCGATATTTCAGGGTAGTATCTTTGTATTGTCGGAAGGGGAAAAGAATCCCCGGACAATATGTTTAACCCTTTAATTTATTGTTTTATGATTCGTTACAAAATTTATCAAAACCAACAGCAGAAAGGCCTGAATGCAGGCAAGTGGTTCGCCCGTGCGGTAAGCGACGAGACGTTTGATTTGGCCAAGCTTGCCGAACACATGTCGAAACACAATTCACCGTATTCCGGTGGTGTCATCAAAGGTGTACTTTCTGACATGGTAGACTGCATCAAAGAATTGCTGCTCGACGGCAAATGCGTGAAAATCGACGACCTTGCCATCTTTGGGGTAGGTATTCGCAGTAAGGCGGCTGATACGCTGGAAGATTTTTCGTTAGAGAAAAACATCACAGGTATGCGTCTTAAAGCTCGTGCCACCGGTAATTTGTCGACTACCAACCTGAAACTCGACAGTCAACTGAAGCAGCAAGCGGAGTATCAGAAACCAACTACTCCTGGTGGAGATTCCGATTCAGGCAATACGCCGAATCCAAATCCGGGCGGAAGCGGTGAAGCACCTGACCCGGCTGCCTAAGGGAATATTATTAATTTATTTAAAACCTCTTCTTTATGAGTAATTCATCTTCTCCCCGCTCCGTATGGAGCTTCATTATCAAAGTGATTATCACCGTTGCCACCGCTATCGGAGGCTTGATCGGAGTACAAAGTTGTATGTAGCCCCATGCGCACCATCACGCTGATTATCATTCATTGCAGTGCCACGCCGGAAGGAAAATTCCTTTCGGCGGAGGCTTGCCGACAAGATCATATCCAACACCGCGGGTTCCGTGACATTGGTTACCATTTCTACATCACCCGCGATGGAGAAATTTGCCAGGGCCGTCCTCTGGAAAAGGTCGGAGCACACTGCCGTGACCATAACACCCATTCGATAGGTATTTGTTACGAAGGAGGGCTGGATATTGCCGGACGTCCCCAAGACACACGTACATTGGCGCAACGAGGTTCCTTGCTCGCTTTGCTCCGCGAATTGAGGAAAAGATTCCCCAAAGCATTGATTGTAGGCCATCATGATTTAAATCCGATGAAGGAATGTCCGTGTTTTAACTGTATCAAAGAATATGGAGAGTTGTAGGGATCATCTAAGTATATTAACCAGCAGACTGGCAATAGACACTAAGATGGAAAATCCCGAAATCCACATCGTGGTACTTGTTCCGATGTCCGCGCTCTGTGCTTTGGTTTTATTGGGAGTGACATACAGGATGTCATTCTGTTGCAACTGATAGTAAGGAGATAATAACAAATCCGCGTCGTTCAGATTGAGTGTAACAAACTGTTTATGCCCGTTCTTGTCTTCGCGGATTAGTTTCACATTATCACGAACACCATAAATGGTCAAATCTCCTGCCATGGCAAGGGCTTCGAGTACATTGATCTGCTCATTCACCACCGGATAAACACCCGGAGACGCCACTTCTCCCAAAACCGAAACTTTAAAACCGGACATACGGACTACTACCGTAGGTCTTTCTTTCACGTAAGATTTCAGTCGCTCCGTTATCAGGTTTTCAGCTTCGCGACTCGTTAATCCGTTTAAAGGGAGTTTACCTAAAACCGGATAATTGATATTTCCCTGGTCATCCAACAAAAAGGTACTGCCTTGTGCATTGAATGGCTGCGAAACAACCGGATCGGAAGTAGAAACAAGAATGGAAACCTCATCCCCCGGTATCAACCTTGCGTCCTGAACAGGGGAAACTTGCGTATTCACCTGTTTCAAAACCTCCGCATCCTGCAAATAAGGTACTTTCTTATAGGATTGACAAGCTGAAAAGAAGAAGAAAGAGAATATCAGTGCAAAAGCACAAGAAAACTTCATATTCATGTAATTTGTGGATAAATGATGACGAGTACTAGTTTTTCTCGCAGATAGCCTCGACATAACCAATAGGCATATTCACGCAAGCGCATCCCAGCATATTCAGCCGGACGGCAATCTTGCTTTTGCCATCTACATTAACCAGTTCACCAACCAGCCCGGTCAGAGGTCCTTTCACAACACGAACCTTCTCACCACGTGCCAAAGGAGAGCTATTCATACAAATAGCTTCCTCTGAATAGTCGAGCATGAAACGAAAACGAGCCATCTGCTCATCTGGAATCACCGCTGGAGAGCTCTCACCACGCATCACCATATAACGGCTCACTGTAGAAAAACTTAGAACTTCTTTGCGTTCTTTCGGATTAACGTGTACAAACACCATCATTGGAAGAAGGACAGACTCAACCATCTTGCGCCGGTCACTCCACTGATGAATTTCCTGCTGAACAGGAACAAAATTCTCAATCCCTATTTTATCTAAACGTTCGGCTACTTTCTTCTCATGATGCATACGAACCAGAGCAACATACCAGCGTTTAGAGTGTGCTACGCCTTCCCCTGTCCCATCGCTAGGCCCAGCACTAATTGATTTCGGCTTTGTTAAAATCATGTTTTTTTACCTCATGTTCTTCCGTTACTTCTTAGGTAACGGACAATACATACACAAGGCACACATCTCAACAAAAAATGGAAATCACATATAGAAATAGGGCATAAGAAGGAAACAGCCTAATACTCAACGGGAAGAATCCAGAGATTAGGCAATAAAAAGTATAGGGCATGAAAATAATCTTATTTCATGTTCGGATAGTTTTTTTCCTATATTTTAGATAAAACGAAAAAAAATGGAAGAATATTTGCTTACTATTTATGTTTTTGTCTATCTTTGCGTCAAATTTAAGTTCCGTTACCTAAGAAGTAACACACATATATCAGTTCTGATTATTAGAACTTTACGCTTTCATTTCTGCCTACACAGCAGTTTCTTACGTAAGATAAATTCCCTTTATTTACCTCCGTACGTTCTTTAAGCTCAAAGCCTTTCAAATAGATTTGTGTGGTTTTTATAGATTTATGGCCCAATGATTCACTAATCATTTCAATGGATACTCCCCGATACTTCGCAGTCGTTGCCCAGGAATGACGAAGCGTATAGGAAGTGACAGGAGATTGCAAATGCAAGGTTCTTGCCAGGTCCTTCAGATTATTATTAAATCGACGAAGAGCGGACTGATATTCCCGATAACCTCTTTCATCTTTCCGTTTCTTATCCCCACGAAGAATATCAAACAGATAATCCGGACAATCGGGGTGAGAACTTTCCTTACTACGGAGCTGGTTAATCATTTCCTTTGCAGTATTCAGCACTTCCACGCTCATCGGAGTTTTGGTTTTGATACGATTGTATCGCAACACATTCTGATTCAAAGCCGACTTCTCCAAATGGGCTAAATCGGCAAATGACATTCCACAAAACTGAAACATCAGAGCAGCGATAGCTTGCGTACGGCGTAAACGTTCCGATTTGGGATCTTCATACAGAAGCTTATGCAATTCCGTAGCAGGCAGAGCCTTTTTCTGGCGGACATCCACACCTGTATAAACATCATGAAACAGTCGCGGCACGTATGGCGCACTGCCCGCTTCCACTCCACGGTTATAGATACTACGAAGCATACGCATATACGTAGAAATCGTATTGGGCTTCAAGCCACACTCATAAAGATACTGACCGTAACGCCGTAAACGCTCACGGGTGATCTGTCTGAACGACACGTTAGACGTGCCGCAAAATTTGCTGAAAGAAAAGAGGGCATTCTTGTAGACATGCGCCGTAGAATGCCGTCCCTCCTTTCGCAAACGACCGATGTAGAATTCCGCACACCGGCTAAATCCATTTTTGTTCATCATTTGCATCACTAGTTATTTTATATATTATGCCACTTGGCAAGTGGCAAAAGAACGAATCTTTTTGTGTCTTCAACGCAAAGTTTTTGATAAATATAGTTAAAGACTTTCCTGCCGTTTTTACTCTATTGGTAATAAAAAAAGTCATCCGGCTTTGTCCATCACTAGAATGGAGCAAAGTCGGATGACTTTAATTCTGTATAATAATCTCTTATACGTATGTTTCCAACAATTTCACATTTCCTCCTTCAGGAGTGATTGTGATGTCTTGTGTAGTTGCAGGCAACAAAATAGATTCTCCGGCACTAACAGTCAGTTCATTGCCTTCATTGTCTCTCATCTTGCAGGATCCTTCCATACAGATAAAGATCACGAATGAATCGAGTTCGGAATAGTCGCAACTGATTTCTTCAGTCATGTCATACAGAGAAGTCGTGAAGTAGGTGCAGGCAACCAGTTCTACCGGTTCGTCCTTCAACGGTTCGTATTTAGTGCGATAGTCATCCAACACTTCGTAGTTGATGGCTTCACGGGCTAAGTCGGTGTGAAGTTCGCGGGTTTTACCATTCGCATCTTTACGGTTGAAGTCGTAAATACGATAAGTAATATCAGAGGTTTGCTGAATCTCGGCGATGAAAGAACCTGCCCCGATGCTGTGTACGCGTCCGGCAGGAAGGAAAAACACATCACCCGGATGGATCTCATATTCCTGCAATACGTCGGTAATCGTATTGTTCAACACGCGTTCTTTATATTCTTTCGGGGTAATCTGTTCAGAGAATCCTGAACGCAATTTAGCTCCTTTGTCGGCATCTACCACATACCACATCTCGGTTTTTCCCATCGAATTATGGCGTTTCTTCGCCAACTCATCTGTTGGGTGTACCTGGATTGACAAATCCTGTTTGGCGTCGATGAACTTAATGAGTAGCGGAAATTTGTTGCCGAAACGGGCATAATTCGCTTCACCAACCAGTTCCTCACGATACTTTCTTACCATATCGGCTAAGGTTAAACCTTTATCCGGGCCATTAGCCACAACGGATTCATTGTCCTCAACACCGGAAATCTCCCAGCTTTCTCCTACTCCTTTCAAGTCAGAGTTCAAATGCTTGAACGGAATAATTTTGTCGCCCCCCCAAAGCGTCTGCTTCAGAATAGGTTCGAATTTTAATGGATACATTTTAGTTTTTCTTGTTATAAACTTAGATTAAATTCGCTCGGATTGTTACAATCCGGGAACAAACATACAAAAAATTGTTCACTTTTTAAGAAAAGAAGGATGAAAATTCATTTAAGAAAGATTCTTTCGTTTATATATCGAATATTTTTCAATTCCAATTCTGTATCAACGGCAAGACTTTTGTCATTTCCGAAAAAAACATGAAGTAATAAAGCTAAACTTTCCTAAAGCACCTGTTATATTTAGTCGGAATAATTTGTGAGAAAGAAAGAATTTCCCTTTATTTGCAGGAAATTTTTAATAATACCAGACATGAATAACACATTCCCAACAGAAGGGAATCTATCAGGGCTCAGCCGGAAAGATTTCCAAAAGGATATAAATGATAAGAAAACTGATTTATTTATCCTCAAAAATACAAAGGGAATGGAAGTAGCTGTAACCAATTACGGATGCGCCATTCTTTCTATCATGGTACCGGACAAAAACGGTAAGTATGCCAATGTAATCCTCGGACACGACAGCATCGACCACGTCATCAACAGCCCGGAACCTTTCCTAAGCACTACTATCGGACGCTACGGCAACCGCATCGCCAAAGGAAAATTCACTCTGTTCGGCGAAGAACATGAACTCACAATCAACAACGGACCTAACTCCCTGCACGGAGGACCTACCGGTTTCCACGCTCGTGTATGGGACGCTATACAACTTGACGAGAGCACAGTGCAATTCAACTATGTTTCTGCCGATGGCGAAGAAGGATTCCCCGGCAACCTGGAAGTAGAAATGACCTACCGCCTGGAAAACGAAGTAAACGCACTGACTATCGAATACCGCGCAACAACCGACAAAGCCACAGTCGTAAATCTGACTAACCACGGTTTCTTCAACCTCGCCGGTATCTCCACTCCTACTCCTACCGTCAACGACCACATCGTTACTATCAACGCTGATTTCTATACGCCTATCGACGAAGTTTCTATCCCAACAGGCGAAATTGCCAAAGTAGAGGGTACTCCGATGGATTTCCGTACTCCGCATACCGTAGGCGAACGTATCAATGACAAATTCCAGCAACTGATTTTCGGTGCCGGTTACGACCACTGCTATGTACTGAACAAGATAGAGAGCGGCTCACTCGACCTAGCTGCTACTTGCAAAGACCCGAAAAGCGGCCGTATCATGGAAGTGTATACCACCGAAGCCGGCGTGCAACTCTATACAGGCAACTGGCTGAATGGATTTGAAGGCGCACACGGAGCTACATTCCCTGCAAGAAGCGCTATCTGCTTTGAAGCACAGTGTTTCCCGGATACCCCGAACAAACCGCATTTCCCATCGGCTACTTTGCTGCCGGGTGATGAATACCAACAGATCACTGTCTACAAGTTTGCAGTAGAAGAATAAGATTTGAAAAAACAACTAACCTAATTTTATAAACTAACATTTTTTTTGAACCATGACACAAGAAAAAAAGAACGGTAAAATCATTGCAATCATTACGATGATTTTCCTTTTTGGTATGATTTCATTTGTTACCAACCTCGCTGCTCCTATGGGTATCGTGTTGAAAAACCAGTTTGACGTATCAAACGCATTAGGTATGCTGGGAAACTTCGGAAACTTTATTGCATACGCAGTAATGGGTATTCCGAGCGGTATCCTGTTGCAACGCGTGGGTTATAAGAAAACAGCACTGATCGCAGTAGCTATCGGTTTCATTGGTGTAGGTATCCAATTCTTATCCGGTCATTCAAGCCCGGAAATGGCATTTGCCGTTTATTTGATTGGTGCATTCGTAGCAGGTTTCTCTATGTGTTTGCTTAACACTGTTGTAAACCCGATGTTGAACAAACTGGGTGGTGAAGGTAACAAAGGTAACCAGCTTATCCAGGTAGGTGGATCTTTCAACTCTGTAATGGCTACCATTACTCCGATGTTTGTAGGTATCCTGATCGCCGGATCTATCGAAAAAGCTACTATTTCTCAAATATTCCCTGTGATGTACACTGCTATGGCTGTGTTCGCTTTCGCATTCTTCGTACTTCTGTTTGTACAAATCCCCGAACCTAATGCCAATGCTGCAACAGAGCCTATCGGCAAATTGATGAAGGGTGCTTTAAAGTTCCGTCATTTCATCTTGGGAGCTATTGCAATCTTTGTATATGTAGGTATTGAAGTTGGTGTACCGGGTACTTTGAATCTATTCCTGACAGACCCTGTAGAAAAAGGCGGAGCAGGTATCGCTTCTACGATTTCAGGTTTCGTGGTAGGAACTTATTGGTTCTTAATGTTGATCGGCCGTCTGGCAGGCGCATCACTCGGTGCTAAAATTTCCAGTAAAGCGATGCTTACGTTTACATCTGCACTGGGTTTGATTTTAGTATTCCTTGCTATCTTCTCTTCTACCGGAACATTGGTTAACCTGCCTGTACTTCAACAGAGTGCTACCGGCGGTTTGTCATTCGGTTTTGCTGAAGTACCTATCAACGCTATGTATTTGGTATTAGTAGGTCTTTGTACTTCTATCATGTGGGGTGGTATTTTCAACCTTGCAGTAGAAGGATTAGGAAAATATCTGGCTGCTGCTTCCGGTCTGTTTATGGTACTGGTTTGTGGTGGAGGTATCCTGCCTGTTATCCAAGGTTGGGTGGCTGACATCGCCGGTTTCATGCCTAGCTACTGGGTTATCATCGCCGCACTTGCTTACCTGCTGTTCTACGGCCTAGTAGGTTGCAAAAATGTAAACAAGGATATTCCTGTGGAATAAATTTCGATTTCTGATTTCTGAATTATGAATTGTTCATAGCTCATAATTCAGAAATCAGAAATCATAATTCTCTATATTATTATTCACCTTTAAAATATAAATATCATGGATACAGAATACGTAAGAAGTCGCTTCATTAAACACTTTGACGGAACTACTGGATTTTTATATGCTTCTCCGGGCCGTATCAACCTGATCGGTGAACACACTGACTACAACGGTGGATTCGTATTTCCGGGAGCCGTAGACAAAGGCATGATTGCTGAAATCAAACCAAACGGTACTGATAAGGTTAAAGCTTACTCTATCGACTTGAAAGACTATGTAGAATTTGGTCTGAACGAAGAGGATGCTCCACGTGCCAGCTGGGCAAGATATATTTTCGGTGTATGCCGTGAAATGATTAAACGTGGCGTTGACGTGAAGGGATTCAATACTGCTTTTGCAGGTGATGTGCCTCTGGGTGCAGGTATGTCTTCTTCTGCTGCTTTGGAAAGTACGTATGCTTTCGCATTGAACGAATTGTTCGGTGAAAACAAAATAGATAAATTTGAATTGGCTAAAGTGGGTCAGGCAACAGAACATAACTACTGCGGTGTTAACTGCGGTATCATGGACCAGTTTGCTTCTGTGTTCGGTAAAGCAGGCAGCTTGATCCGTCTGGATTGCCGTTCACTGGAATATCAGTATTTCCCATTCCATCCGGAAGGCTATCGTCTGGTTCTGATGGATTCAGTGGTTAAACACGAATTGGCTTCTTCTGCTTACAACAAGCGTCGCCAAAGCTGTGAAGCTGCTGTTGCCGCTATCCAGAAAAAACATCCGCACGTAGAATTCCTGCGCGACTGTACGATGGCTATGCTGGAAGAAGCGAAAGCTGATATCAGCGCTGAAGACTATATGCGTGCAGAATATGTAATCGAAGAAATCCAACGTGTACTCGATGTTTGCGAGGCATTGGAAAAGGATGATTACGAAACTGTAGGTAAGAAGATGTACGAAACTCATCACGGCATGAGCAAGCTGTACGAAGTAAGCTGCGAAGAACTCGACTTCCTGAATGACTGCGCTAAAGAATACGGTGTAACCGGCTCACGCGTAATGGGTGGTGGCTTCGGTGGTTGTACGATCAACCTTGTTAAGGATGAGTTGTATGACAACTTCGTTGAAAAAACAAAAGCTGCTTTCAAAGCTAAATTCGGCAGAAGCCCGAAAGTGTATGACGTAGTAATCGGCGACGGTTCTCGTAGACTGGAATAAGAATTTATTCGTTATTAAATAAGTAAGAAGGGCGGCTTCCGTGATGGGAGCCGCCCTTACTTTTTACAATTAACAAAAATCTAAAACCTATTGATCTAGTAACATCTAATTAGTTTTACTTATTTCTTCGTGAATTTATATACCGCGAACGTAGTGGGTTCCAGTTCGGTAGTAAACACGTTGCCTTCAATAGATACCGGAGTTTCCTGCGGAACGATGGCAAAAGGTTGCTCAAGTGTATTATCCTTATCCAAATCAATCGAACGAAGTTTGATACAACGGCCATCAGACAGTACATCTTGTTTTTTCAATCCTTCAAAATTCAAGGAAATTGGCTGTATTGTGGCGGAAGTATTGGCAACCTTTACAATCAGTTCATTCTTATCCTTATCGTAAACAGCACTGGCAAAGAGTCCGTTCTGTCCTTCGGCTCCCATTACATTTTTCTTGTTCATGGTAAGGGGAAGAACATTTGTTCCTTTGTTTTGTGCATACAGTTGTTGTACATAATAGCTAGTGGTACGCACAGAGTTCAGGTTATCGAACCAAATCATATCAGGACGCCATTGCCATCCTTCCACATGAGCAAAAAGCGGAGCATAGGTGGCCATGTGGACGATGTCAGCATTACGTTCCAATCCGGTCATGAAAGCAGCTTCGAGCAAAGCAGCATGATAATGGTTCCATTTCTTTCCTTTTCCATGACAGGCATATTCGCCGGCAAAGACTTTCGGACCTTTACGATCGTAGTTGTCATAGCGGGCACCTTGTGCCAGGAACCAACTTTCGGGACGATAGAAATGTTCATCCACCAAATCGGCTTTCAGACGTTTCATTTCAGGCCACAAGTAATCAAATTCTTTTCCTTCGGAATTCGGACCGGAGCTACCTACTATTTTAATTTCCGGGTGAGCTTTACGAATGGCTTTGATAAACGGTTCGAGACGTTCGGGATATTCTTTTCCCCATTGTTCGTTACCGATACCGACAAACTTCAGGTTAAACGGTGCAGGATGTCCCATATCGGCACGTACCTTTCCCCATGTGGTATTCACGTCTCCATTAGCAAACTCAATCAGGTCGAGTGCATCCTGAATATAGTTATCCAAATCACAAACGGCTACGTGAGCTTTCGGATCATTATTCTGATATTGGCAGGAAAGCCCGCAATTCAGAATCGGCAGAGGTGCCGCACCCATTTCTTCAGACAACAGGAAATATTCGTAGAATCCCAATCCATAGCTTTGATAATAATCAGGGAAGAATCGGTGAGTAAAAGTATACTGCCAACGATTTTCATTTAAGGGACGGTTCTCTACCGGGCCAACTGATTTTTTCCAGTCGTAACGAGTCTCCAGGTCGGTACCTTCTACAATGCAACCACCGGGAAAGCGAAAGACTCCGGGATGAATATCCGCCAGTGCTTGTGCCAAATCTTTACGAAGACCATTTTCGTGTCCCTTCCAAGTATCAACCGGGAAAAGAGAGACGTGCTCCAAATCTACTGTTCCTTTGGAAGTAAGGAAAATACGAAGTACGGATTTCGGATGAGTACTGCCGGGCTTCAAGATTATCTGGTATTTTTTCCAGTCCTTAGAATCAATCGTAAGATTCCCTGCAACAAGTGCCTGACGTTCGCCCATTGATTGGGTATCTACAAGTTCGATTCTCAATGTTTCTTTCGTACTTCCTTGCGGCAAACGCGCCCAAACAGAGAAACGATACTCCTCTCCCTTCTTGACACCGATGCCGAAGAAACCTTCGTTATCCAATCCGGTATGCTTATGTGCGTGTCCGGGGTCGGAAAGGCGCACATAATGCGGATTACGCTCAAAAGGACCATCGTTCATTAATGACACTTTTCCATACGTTTTCCATCCCATCAGGTGTTGTGGAAACTCAAAGGAACGATTCTTCACCAGTTCGGCATAAAGTCCGCCGTCGGCAGCGTAGTTGATGTCCTCAAAAAAGAGTCCATACATAGTAGGTTGGATTTCTGCACCCAGCTTCTTCGTCTGTATCACCAACTCATTGGTTTGAGCATGAAGGGCAAGGTTAGTAGACAAGGCTAATACTGCCAATAAATTTGCGTATCTTCTCATGGTTCTCAATAAAAAATTATATATAGTTAAAATCCAAAGATAATCAGATTCTCTATTTTCTCCGTACCCAAATTTATCATTAATAGGTGTTTATCGGTCAAAAAGGATCAAATTCCATTCATTTGCACAATTTTCCATCCGCATCTGATATTTATAATACGAAACCAGATTAAAAAGCACCTATTTGCACGCTCTATTATATGAAAAACAAACGGATGGAAAGCGTACATTTATATATAATAAGGTGTATGGAAAATCATAAAATACACCATTTATGCTGCACAACATATAAGAGTGTATTTGATACACCAAACGAAAGTGTTACTTTTACACCCAAAATAAGATAAGCATCTCATTTACATTAAAAATAAAACCATGAAAAAACATTTTCTACTTGCAGGATTTGCCGCGCTGATGCTGGCTGCGTGCAATAACAAGCCGGCTTCCGAGCTGACCTTGTCCGGTCTCGACCCGGTAAAATTTCAAACAGAAGTGAACAATGCCCAAACAGCTCTTTATACCTTAAAGAACAAGGCAGGTATGGAAGTATGCATCACTAACTTCGGAGGACGTATCGTGTCTGTCATGGTACCCGATAAGAACGGTAAGATGCAGGATGTAGTTTTAGGTTTTGACAGCATTGCTGACTATATTAATGTACCCAGCGACTTTGGTGCTTCTATCGGACGCTATGCAAACCGTATCAACCAGGGACGTTTCGCATTGGACGGTGATACCATCCAACTGCCGCAAAACAATTTCGGCCACTGCCTGCATGGAGGTCCGAAAGGTTGGCAATACAAAGTTTATGAAGCTAATCTGATTGATCCGACAACGTTGGAACTGACACTTGTCTCACCGGACGGAGACGAAAACTTCCCGGGGAATGTAACAGCTAAAGTGACCTATAAACTAACTGAAGACAACGCTATCGACATCAAATATAGCGCAACTACCGATAAAAAGACGATCATCAATATGACCAACCATTCTTACTTCAACCTGGCTGGTGATCCGTCAAAAGCTTCAACTGACAACATACTGTATGTGAACGCAGACTATTATACTCCGGTAGACAGTACTTTTATGACTACAGGCGAAATCGCTCCGGTAAAAGACACTCCGATGGACTTCACCACTCCGAAAGCGGTAGGTAAAGAGATCAACAATTATGATTTCGTTCAACTGAAGAACGGAAAAGGGTATGACCACAACTGGGTGCTCAACACTAAGGGAGATCTTTCTCAAGTAGCAGCCAAACTAACTTCACCTGAAAGCGGCATCACTCTGGAAGTATATACCAACGAACCGGGTGTACAGGTTTACACAGGAAACTTCCTTGATGGAACCGTAACCGGAAAGAAAGGTATCGTTTACAACCAACGTGCTTCTGTCTGCCTGGAAACACAACACTATCCAGATAGCCCCAACAAGGCAGACTGGCCTTCTGTTGTACTGGAACCGGGACAAACTTATAATAGCGAATGTATTTTCAAATTCTCTGTAGAGAAATAATATTAACTTATAAATCATATTTATTGTGGAAGCATTAGATTGGCTAGTAATCGGAGTCTTTTTTCTGGCTCTGATCGGTATTATTGTTTGGGTAGTCAGACAAAAACAAAATGACTCGGCGGATTATTTTTTGGGTGGACGCGACGCAACATGGCTTGCAATCGGTGCCTCTATCTTTGCATCAAACATTGGTTCGGAACATTTGATCGGACTGGCAGGAGCCGGAGCATCCAGTGGTATGGCTATGGCACACTGGGAAATCCAGGGATGGATGATCTTGATTTTGGGATGGGTATTCGTTCCTTTCTATACACGAAGCATGGTATATACAATGCCGGAATTCCTGGAGCGTCGTTATAATCCTCAATCACGTACTATTTTATCTGTAATTTCTCTTGTAAGTTATGTATTGACCAAAGTAGCCGTAACTGTTTATGCCGGTGGCCTCGTATTCCAACAAGTATTCGGCATCAAAGAGCTTTGGGGAATTGATTTCTTCTGGATTGCAGCTATCGGTCTGGTAGTGTTAACTGCGCTTTATACTATCTTCGGTGGTATGAAATCAGTTCTTTACACTTCTGTTCTTCAAACCCCTATCCTACTGCTAGGATCATTAATAATTCTAGTGCTCGGTTTCAAAGAATTAGGTGGATGGGACGAAATGATGAGAGTCTGCGGCGCTGTTACTGTAAATGATTACGGTGATACAATGACTAACCTGATTCGTAGCAACGATGATGCAAACTTCCCTTGGTTGGGTGCTTTGATCGGTTCGGCTATTATCGGTTTCTGGTACTGGTGTACCGACCAGTTCATCGTACAACGTGTACTTTCAGGTAAAAATGAAATGGAAGCTCGTCGTGGTACTATTTTCGGTGCTTATCTGAAACTGCTACCCGTATTCCTTTTCTTGATTCCTGGTATGATTGCATTTGCATTACATCAAAAATATATCGGTGCCGGTGGTGAAGGTTTCTTACCGATGCTGGCTAACGGAACAGCAAATGCTGATGCCGCCTTCCCGACATTAGTAGCCAAATTACTTCCTGCGGGCGTGAAAGGTTTGGTAGTATGTGGTATTCTTGCCGCTTTGATGAGTTCCCTTGCATCTCTGTTTAACTCATCAGCCATGTTGTTTACTATCGACTTTTACAAACGTTTCAAACCGGAAACTCCGGAAAAGAAGCTGGTGGGTATCGGTCAGATTGCAACAATTGTAATCGTTGTTTTAGGTATTCTTTGGATTCCTATCATGCGTAGTGTAGGTGATGTACTTTATACTTACTTGCAGGATGTTCAGTCTGTATTGGCACCAGGTATCGCTGCCGCTTTCTTACTGGGGATCTGCTGGAAACGTACTTCCGCCCAGGGTGGTATGTGGGGATTGATCTCCGGCATGGTAATCGGGTTGACCCGCCTCGGCGCAAAAGTATATTATAGCAACGCAGGTGAAGTAGCTGATTCTACATTCAAATATTTGTTCTATGACATGAACTGGTTATTCTTCTGTGGATGGATGTTCCTGTTCTGTATTATTGTAGTAATCGTAGTCAGTCTGGCAACAGAAGCTCCAACTGCAGAAAAGATTCAGGGACTAGTATTCGGTACGGCTACTAAGGAACAAAAAGCCGCTACACGTGCAAGCTGGAATCACTGGGATATTATTCATACGGTAATTATTCTGGCCATTACTGCTGCTTTCTACTGGTATTTCTGGTAAAAATAAGCTTCTCTTTCAACCCTCCTCTTAGGGAAGGGTTGAAAGAGAAGCCTGAAAATAGTCTTATCTACGGAAAGACTGTTTTATTATAACTAAAATCACAATCTAAATGGATAAAGATAATTCACAAGAGCCAATGATAACCTCTAATTCCCCCTCTTTGGAAAAGGGGCGGGAAAAGGTTTATTATAGCTCGAATCCGGCCTTCTATGTCGGCATAGACTGTATCATTTTCGGTTTCTACGAAGGGGAAATCAGCCTGTTATTGTTAAAGAGAAACTTCGAGCCGGCAATGGGTGAATGGTCACTGATGGGAGGATTTGTACAAAACAATGAAAGTGTGGATGATGCCGCTAAACGTGTATTGCATGAGCTTACCGGACTGGAAAACGTTTACATGGAACAGGTGGGAGCTTTTGGAGCTATCGATCGCGATCCGGGTGAACGGGTTATCTCCGTGGCTTATTATGCATTGATTAACATCAATGAGTATGACCGGAAACAGGTTCAGAAACACAATGCTTACTGGGTGAATATAAATGAACTTCCCCCGCTTATCTTCGACCATCCTGAAATGGTAGAAAAAGCACGGGAACTGATGAAACAGAAAGCATCTGTAGAGCCCATCGGTTTCAATCTATTGCCGAAGCTATTTACATTATCCCAATTACAAAGTTTATATGAAGCCATTTACGGTGAAACAATGGATAAACGGAATTTCCGTAAAAGAGTGGCTGAAATGGATTATATAGAAAAGACTGATAAAATTGACAAACTGGGTTCGAAACGTGGTGCTGCCTTATATAAGTTCAATAGCAAGGCTTACCGCAAGGACCCGAAATTTAAATTATAATCATTATGCTGGAAGAACTAAAAGAAAAAGTATTTCATGCCAATCTCGAATTGGTAAAGCATGGATTAGTCATCTTTACTTGGGGAAATGTTTCTGCCATCGACCGTGAAAGCGGATTGGTAGTAATCAAACCCAGTGGTGTAAGTTATGATGATATGAAAGCCGAAGATATGGTAGTAGTGGATCTGGATGGCAAGGTCGTTGAAGGACGGCTGAAGCCATCCTCGGATACTCCTACTCACGTAGTACTTTACAAAGCATTTCCGGAGATCGGAGGAGTGGTACATACGCACTCTACCTATGCTACAGCCTGGGCACAAGCCGGATGTGACATTCCGAATATCGGAACCACTCATGCAGATTATTTCCATGATGCCATTCCCTGCACAGCGGATATGACAGAAGCGGAAGTGAAAGGTGCTTACGAGCTGGAAACCGGTAATGTGATAGTGAAACGTTTTGAAGGCTTGAACCCTGTACATACACCGGGAGTATTGGTGAAAAATCATGGTCCTTTCTCTTGGGGAAAAGACGCGTATGATGCCGTACACAATGCTGTGGTTATGGAACAGGTAGCTAAAATGGCAAGTATCGCTTATGCGGTGAATCCCAATTTAACAATGAATCCGCTGCTGATAGAAAAACATTTCAGCCGCAAGCATGGTCCGAATGCTTATTACGGACAGAAATAATTAAAGATTAAAAATTAGAACAATAACAATTAAAGCAATAACATTATGAACGCATTTAATCAATATGAAGTATGGTTCGTAACAGGAGCACAGCTTTTGTACGGAGGTGACGCAGTAATCGCAGTAGATGCACACTCTAATGAAATGGTTAACGGATTGAACGAATCCGGTAAACTTCCTGTAAAGGTGGTATACAAAGGAACAGCTAATTCTTCTAAAGAAGTGGAAGCTGTTTTCAAAGCAGCCAATAATGACGAAAAGTGTGTCGGTGTTATCACTTGGATGCATACGTTCTCTCCTGCTAAAATGTGGATTCACGGCTTGCAACAGTTGAAGAAGCCTTTGTTGCACCTGCATACTCAATTCAACAAGGAAATTCCTTGGGATACAATGGACATGGATTTCATGAACCTGAACCAGTCTGCTCACGGTGACCGCGAATTCGGACATATCTGTACCCGTATGCGTATCCGTCGTAAAGTAGTGGTAGGCTACTGGAAAGAGGAAGAGACTTTGCATAAGATTGCCGTTTGGATGCGTGTTTGTGCCGGTTGGGCAGATTCACAGGATATGCTGATTATCCGTTTCGGCGATCAGATGAACAACGTAGCTGTAACCGATGGTGATAAAGTGGAAGCTGAACAACGTATGGGTTACCACGTAGATTACTGTCCGGTAAGCGAATTGATGGAATATCACAAGGATATCAAAAATGAAGAGGTAGATGCATTGGTAGCTACTTACTTCAAGGAATACGATCACGATGCTTCTCTGGAAGATAAATCAACTGAAGCTTACCAGAAAGTATGGAATGCTGCCAAGGCTGAACTGGCTATACGTGCTATCCTGAAAGCAAAAGGTGCCAAAGGATTTACTACCAACTTCGACGATTTGGGCGACATTGAATACAATGGTTTCGATCAAATCCCGGGTCTTGCTTCACAACGTCTGATGGCGGAAGGTTATGGATTCGGTGCTGAAGGTGACTGGAAATCGGCTGCTCTGTACCGCACTGTATGGGTAATGAATCAGGGTCTTCCTAAAGGCTGTTCATTCCTGGAAGATTACACACTGAACTTCGATGGTGCAAACAGCTCTATCCTTCAGTCACACATGTTGGAAATCTGTCCGCTTATCGCAGCCAACAAACCTCGCCTGGAAGTACACTTCCTCGGTATAGGTATCCGCAAGAGTCAGACTGCACGTCTGGTCTTCACTTCAAAAGTAGGTACAGGCTGTACTGCTACTGTTGTAGATATGGGTAACCGTTTCCGCCTGATCGTGAACGACGTAGAATGTATCGAGCCGAAACCGCTGCCTAAGTTGCCGGTTGCTTCTGCTCTCTGGATTCCGATGCCAAACCTTGAAGTAGGTGCAGGTGCATGGATTCTGGCTGGTGGAACTCACCACTCTTGCTTCTCTTACGACCTGACAGCAGAATATTGGGAAGATTATGCTGAAATCGCAGGTATCGAAATGGTGCATATTAACAAGGATACTACGATCAGCTGCTTCAAGAAAGAACTGCGCATGAACGAAGTTTATTACATGTTGAATAAAGCACTTTGCTAAAAACAATTATTCAAGTTTCGCATGGCTTAATTATTTCGTTAAGTTTTTGCGAAACTTGATTTTTTTATAATGATCGTTATACCTTAAAATATTGATTTCAACATGAAATTAGATGCAAAATCAACCATCGAGGCAGGTAAAGCAATTCTTGGTATAGAACTCGGTTCTACACGAATAAAAGCTGTCTTGATCGACCAGGAAAACAAGCCTATTGCTCAAGGTAGCCACACTTGGGAAAACCAGTTAGTTGACGGACTTTGGACGTATAGCATTGAAGCCATCTGGTCAGGGCTGCAAGATTGTTATGCTGATCTTCGTACTAACGTAAAGAATGCATACGGCATAGAGATCGAGACTCTGGCTGCCATCGGTGTCAGCGCTATGATGCATGGTTATATGCCATTCAACAAAAAAGAAGAAATCCTCGTGCCTTTCCGCACTTGGAGAAACACTAATACAGGTCGCGCAGCGGCTGCTTTATCCGAACTATTTGTCTATAATATCCCTCTGCGTTGGAGCATTTCCCACTTGTATCAGGCTATTTTAGACAATGAATCACACGTTAATGAAATCGACTTCCTGACCACTCTAGCAGGTTATGTGCATTGGCAGATCACAGGCGAAAAGGTGCTGGGAATAGGTGATGCATCAGGTATGCTTCCTATTGATCCGACTACCCATAACTATTCGGCTGAAATGGTGGCTAAGTTCAACAAACTGATTGCTCCGAAAGAATATAACTGGAAACTGGAAGATATTCTGCCTAAAGTATTGTCAGCTGGTGAAAATGCCGGTGTCCTCACTCCGGAAGGAAGTAAAAAACTCGATGCATCGGGTCATTTGAAGGCAGGAATACCGGTTTGTCCGCCGGAAGGAGACGCAGGTACCGGAATGGTTGCGACTAACGCAGTCAAACAACGTACCGGAAATGTATCCGCAGGTACCTCTTCATTCTCAATGATTGTATTGGAGAAAGAACTGTCGAAGCCATACGAAATGATTGACATGGTGACAACTCCTGACGGAAGTCTGGTAGCCATGGTGCATTGCAACAACTGCACTTCTGATCTCAACGCATGGGTTAACTTGTTCAAGGAATACCAGGAGCTTCTGGGCATACCTGTAGATATGGATGAAATCTATAGTAAACTCTACAATATTGCGCTCACTGGTGATACTGATTGTGGAGGTTTGCTTTCATACAATTATATTTCAGGCGAGCCTGTAACAGGACTTGCTGACGGAAGACCTTTGTTTGTACGTTCGGCAAATGACAAGTTCAACCTGGCAAACTTTATGCGGACTCACTTGTATGCTTCGGTAGGAGTACTCAAGATTGGTAACGACATCCTGTTCAACGAAGAAAAAATCAAAGTGGACAGAATTACTGGTCACGGAGGATTATTCAGAACAAAGGGAGTAGGCCAAAGAATACTTGCTGCAGCCATCAACTCGCCTATTTCCGTGATGGAAACAGCCGGTGAAGGTGGTGCCTGGGGTATTGCCCTGTTAGGTTCTTACCTCGTGAACAATGAAAAGAAACAATCTCTTGCCGATTTTCTGGATGAAAGCGTATTTGTCGGTGACGCGGGTATCGAGGTATCACCTACGCCCGAAGATGTAGCCGGCTTCAATGCATACATCGAAAATTACAAGGCAGGATTGCCTATCGAAGAGGCAGCAGTCAAATTTAAATAATTGACAGTCGGCAATCCATTGTTGTTCATCAGAGATTGCCGATAAATCGCTGTTTATCAAGAGCCAATTCTAACTAAGTATTAACATTAATTATCTCCACCCCTCTCCTCTTTTGGAGAGGGAGATGGGGAGACTATTATCATGAAAACCACCTCGTTCATACTTGCACTTGTCCTGTCCACCTCACTGGCCAAAGCTCAAAACGCTCCACAGGTGTCTTACTTCCCTTTACAAAATGTGAAACTATTGGATAGTCCGTTTCTGCAAGCTCAACAGACTGATCTACATTACATACTTGCATTAGACCCCGACCGTCTGCTCGCTCCTTTTCTCCGCGAAGCAGGGTTACAGCCTAAAGCCCCCAGCTACACCAATTGGGAAAATACCGGATTGGACGGACATATCGGCGGACATTATTTATCCGCACTTTCCATGATGTATGCCGCCACCGGAGATACCGCAGTCTATAATCGCCTCAACTACATGCTGAATGAGTTGAATCGGGCACAGCAAACTGTCGGCACAGGATTCATCGGAGGAACTCCGGGAAGCCTTCAACTTTGGAAAGATATAAAAGCAGGAAAGATCCGTGCCGGAGGTTTCGACCTTAACGGCAAATGGGTACCTTTATACAATATACATAAGACTTACGCCGGATTGCGGGATGCATATATCTATGCAGGAAGCGACCTTGCACACCAAATGCTTATCGCTTTTACAGACTGGATGATCGATATCACTTCCGGCTTGAGTGACGAACAAATGCAGGATATGCTTCGTAGCGAACATGGCGGATTAAACGAAACGTTCGCTGACGTGGCCGAAATCACAGGCGACAAGAAGTATCTGGAACTGGCACGCCGTTTCTCTCACAAGCTTATCTTAGACCCGCTTATCAAAGAGGAAGACAAATTGACGGGGATGCACGCCAACACACAGATTCCGAAAGTGATCGGCTACAAGCGAATAGCCGAACTTTCACAAGACGACAAGAATTGGAATCATGCTGCAGAGTGGGATCATGCCGCCCGTTTTTTCTGGAACACGGTAGTCAATCACCGTTCTGTCTGCATCGGAGGAAATAGTGTACGCGAACATTTCCATCCGTCGGATAACTTCACGTCCATGCTGAACGACGTTCAAGGACCGGAGACCTGTAATACTTACAACATGCTCCGTCTTACCAAAATGCTTTATCAGAATTCTCACAATCCGAATCAAACAAACGAACCTGATCCCAACTACGTAAACTATTACGAACGTGCGCTTTACAATCATATTCTAGCGTCACAAGAGCCGGATAAAGGTGGATTTGTCTACTTCACTCCCATGCGTCCGGGACACTATCGTGTGTACTCACAACCGGAAACATCAATGTGGTGCTGTGTAGGTTCAGGCTTGGAGAATCATACCAAATACGGTGAATTTATCTATGCGTATCGGAAAGACACTCTTTATGTCAATCTCTTCATTCCTTCACAACTGACCTGGAAAGAGCAAGGCATTATTTTGACACAGGAAACCCGTTTCCCCGATGACGGCAAGGTAACTTTACGAATAGATGAAGCGCCTAAGAAAAAACGTACTTTAATGATACGTATTCCGGAATGGGCGAACCAATCCAAAGGATATAGCATCAGCATCAATGGAAAAAGAAAAATGTTCGTTATGGCAAAAGGTAACCAGTATCTTCCTCTCTCCCGCAAATGGAAAAAAGGAGATGTCATTACTTTCCACTTGCCTATGAAAGTCAGCGTGGAACAAATTCCCGACAAGAAAGATTATTATGCTTTCTTATATGGTCCGATCGTTCTTGCAGCTTCCACAGGCACTGAACATCTTGATGGTTTATATGCCGATGACAGCCGTGGCGGACATATCGCTCATGGCAAACAAATTCCTTTGCAAGAAGTCCCGATGCTGATAGGAAATCCAGATTCAATCTGCAAATCTCTTCAGAAAGAACAGAATAGCCGGATTACTTTCAGCTATAACGGAGAGGTTTATCCTGCACAAGGCAAAGCATTGGAACTCGTCCCGTTCTTCCGCCTGCACAATTCCCGTTATGCCGTTTATTTCCGGCAGGCAAGCGAAGAGCAGTTTAAAGCGATTCAGGAAGAGATGGCAACGGCTGAACGAAAAGCAACGGAATTAGCTAATCAAACCATTGACCTGATCTTCCCCGGCGAACAGCAGCCGGAGTCTGACCATGGCATCCAGTATGAGCAGGCAGAAACAGGGACGAATAAAGACCGGCATTTCCGACGTGCCAAAGGTTGGTTCGGCTATCAGCTGAAAGTGAAAGAGGAAGCAAGCCGCATACTGATTACAATACGGAAAGATGACCGCAATAAAGTGGCTATTCTTTTGAATAACGAAAAGTTGGCTGTTCATCCGACTATCAGTGAAGCAGATAAAGACGGTTTCATTACTCTTTCTTATGTTCTGCCTCAAAAACTGAATACGGGTAGTTGTCCGATACGTTTTATCCCTGACGGGACGGAATGGACCTCTGCCGTTTATGAAGTTCGTTTACTAAAATAATCATTAAACAAATACCATTTATGAAAGCAAAACTATTAGTCAGCACGGCTTTTCTGGCAGCATCCGTATCTCTTTCTGCACAAAAGAGTGCTACCATAACCGTACATGCCGATCAAGGCAAAGAAATCATACCGAAGGAAATTTACGGCCAGTTTGCCGAACACCTGGGTTCATGTATCTACGGCGGTCTTTGGGTAGGCGAAAACTCGGATATTCCCAATATCAAGGGATATCGCACAGACGTATTCAATGCACTGAAAGACTTGTCCGTTCCCGTTCTTCGCTGGCCGGGCGGATGCTTTGCCGATGAATACCACTGGATGGACGGCATTGGTCCGAAAGAGAACCGTCCGAAGATGGTGAACAACAACTGGGGCGGTACCATTGAAGATAACAGTTTCGGAACGCACGAGTTTTTGAATCTTTGCGAAATGCTGGGTTGCGAACCATACGTGAGTGGAAATGTAGGTAGCGGCACAGTGGAAGAGCTTGCCAAATGGGTGGAATATATGACTTCTGACGGAGACTCGCCTATGGCTAACCTTCGCCGTAAGAATGGTCGCGACAAAGCATGGAAATTGAAATATCTCGGCGTAGGAAATGAAAGCTGGGGGTGCGGTGGCAGCATGCGTCCGGAATATTACGCAGACTTATATCGTCGTTATTCTACTTATTGCCGCAATTATGACGGCAACCGTCTGTTCAAGATTGCCAGTGGCGCAAGTGACTATGATTACAAATGGACAGATGTATTGATGAATCGTGTAGGACACCGGATGGACGGTCTTTCTCTACACTATTATACCGTAACCGGATGGAGTGGCAGCAAAGGATCAGCCACTCAATTCAACAAGGATGATTATTACTGGACGATGGGCAAATGTCTGGAAGTGGAAGATGTACTCAAGAAACATTGTACCATCATGGACAAATATGACAAGGACAAGAAAATCGCTCTCTTACTGGACGAATGGGGAACCTGGTGGGATGAGGAACCCGGAACCATCAAAGGACATCTGTATCAGCAGAACACACTTCGTGATGCTTTCGTAGCTTCTTTGAGCCTTGACGTATTCCACAAATACACCGACCGCTTGAAGATGGCAAATATCGCACAGATTGTCAACGTACTTCAATCGATGATTCTGACGAAAGACAAAGAAATGGTGTTGACGCCTACTTATTATGTCTTCAAGATGTATAAAGTACACCAGGATGCCACTTATCTTCCTATCGACCTGACTTGCGAAAAGATAAGTGTACGTGATAACCGCACTGTACCGATGGTGAGCGCCACAGCTTCCAAAAATAAAGATGGGGTGATCCATATTTCTCTTTCCAATGTAGATGCTGATGAAGCGCAGGAAATCACCATCAATCTGGGTGATACGAAAGCAAAAAAAGCTGTCGGAGAGATTCTGACCTCTGAAAAACTGACCGATTACAATTCTTTTGAAAAACCTAATATTGTAAAACCGGCACCTTTCAAAGAGGTAAAAATCAATAAAGGTACAATGAAGGTAAAACTTCCTGCTAAGTCCATTGTTACTTTAGAGTTACAGTAATTTTAGAGTAATTACTTATTGTATCACAAACAAGAAGACCGTAAAATTGTCGATAAAAAAGATAGCTCTTTTGGATTGTTAAATCCACATAAAGAGTTATCTTTGCGAACAATCTGACAGAAATCAATTAAATTTTAATGATATGAACGATAACAAACTTATGAATCGTGCAGCGGATAACATCCGTATTCTTGCTGCTTCAATGGTTGAGAAAGCCAATTCCGGTCACCCGGGTGGCGCCATGGGTGGTGCTGATTTTGTAAATGTACTCTTCTCTGAGTTTCTAGTATACGATCCTGAAAATCCCCGTTGGGAAGGACGTGACCGCTTCTTCCTCGACCCGGGCCACATGTCTCCGATGCTTTATTCTACGTTGGCATTGACAGGAAAATTCACACTGGACGAGCTGAAAGAATTCCGTCAATGGGGAAGCCCTACTCCGGGACATCCTGAAGTGGACATCATGCGTGGCATCGAAAACACTTCCGGTCCGCTGGGACAAGGACACACTTTTGCAGTAGGTGCTGCTATCGCTGCCAAATTCTTGAAAGCCCGTTTCGACGAGGTGATGAATCAGACCATTTACGCTTACATCTCTGACGGTGGTATTCAGGAAGAAATCTCTCAAGGTTCCGGACGTATTGCCGGTGCACTGGGATTGGACAACCTGATTATGTTCTATGATTCCAACGATATTCAGCTTTCTACAGAAACGAAAGACGTAACCGTTGAAGATACTGCCATGAAATATGAGGCATGGGGATGGAACGTACTTAATATCAACGGTAATGATCCTGACGAAATCCGTGCGGCAATCAAAGAAGCACAGGCTGAAAAAGAACGTCCGACACTAATTATCGGTAAAACCGTAATGGGTAAAGGTGCACGCAAGGCAGACGGCAGCAGCTATGAAGCTAACTGCGCTACACACGGTGCTCCTCTCGGCGGCGACGCTTATGTAAATACAATCAAGAATCTGGGTGGTGATCCTACTAACCCGTTCGTTATATTCCCGGAAGTAGCCGAACTGTATGCAAAAAGAGCAGAAGAGCTGAAGAAAATTGTAGCTGAAAAATATGCTGCAAAAGCTGCATGGGCGAAAGCAAACCCGGAACTGGCTGCAAAACTGGAACTCTTCTTCTCGGGCAAAGCTCCGAAAGTTGACTGGGCTGCTATCGAACAGAAAGCAGGTAGCGCTACTCGTGCTGCATCTGCAACCGTATTGGGCGCACTTGCCACACAGGTAGAAAACATGATCGTTGCTTCGGCCGACCTTTCTAACTCTGACAAGACTGACGGTTTCCTGAAAAAGACTCATTCTTTCAAGAAAGGTGATTTCAGCGGAGCATTCTTCCAGGCAGGTGTATCTGAATTGTCAATGGCTTGTATCTGTATCGGTATGTCTCTCCACGGTGGTGTGATCGCTGCTTGCGGTACATTCTTCGTATTCTCCGATTACATGAAACCTGCCGTACGTATGGCTGCTTTGATGGAACAACCGGTGAAATTCATCTGGACACACGACGCATTCCGCGTAGGTGAAGACGGTCCTACTCACGAACCGGTAGAACAGGAAGCTCAAATCCGCCTGATGGAAAAACTGAAAAATCATAAGGGACACAACTCTATGTTGGTACTTCGTCCGGCTGATGCAGAAGAGACAACCATCGCTTGGAAACTTGCTATGGAAAATATGTCTACTCCGACAGGATTGATCTTTTCTCGTCAGAATATTGCCAATTTACCGACAGGAACAGATTACGAACAGGCAGCCAAGGGTGCTTATATCGTAGCAGGTTCCGACGAAAATCCGGATGTTATCCTGGTGGCTTCAGGTTCTGAAGTAGCTACATTGGTAGCCGGCACAGAGTTGCTTCGCAAAGATGGCGTGAAGGTACGCATTGTATCTGCTCCGTCTGAAGGTCTGTTCCGCAACCAACCGAAAGAATATCAGGAAGCTATTCTTCCGGCAGATGCGAAGATTTTCGGTATGACTGCCGGTCTGCCTGTCACTCTTCAAGGTCTGGTAGGTTGCCACGGTAAAGTTTGGGGATTGGAATCTTTCGGTTTCTCTGCTCCTTACACAGTGTTGGATGAGAAACTTGGATTTACTGCCGAGAACGTATATAACCAAGTAAAAGCAATGCTCTAATGAAAACAATCGGATTAGCATGCGACCATGCCGGTTTTGAACTGAAAGAATATATTCGCGGCTGGCTGGAAGCAAAAGGCTGGGCTTACAAGGATTTCGGAACTAACTCTACCGCAAGCGTAGACTATCCGGATTATGCTCATCCGCTGGCTCTTGCAGTGGAATCGGGAGAATGTTATCCCGGTATCGCTATCTGCGGCAGTGGAAACGGAATCAATATGACGCTGAACAAGCACCAAGGGGTTCGTGCCGCTCTCTGCTGGAATGCAGAAATCGCACACCTGGCTCGTCAGCACAATGACGCTAATGTACTGGTTATGCCGGGACGCTTCATCAGCACTGAAGAAGCGGACATGATTTTGACAGAGTTCTTCTCTACCAAATTTGACGGCGGACGCCATCAGAACCGTATTGATAAGATTCCGGTAAAATAAAGCTCGAAGATAAATCAAATAGGTGTAAAGCTGTTCTTCTTTTTGAAGGACAGCTTTATTTTTATACCGGTATAAGATTTTATCATATACGAGATTACAAAAGAAGAGCAACTTCGTCTTTATTACAAGACGATATTAAAAACTGAAATTATGGGTAAACTGAATATGAAAGAATGGATCTGCCAAACGATCCAACGTAAGGAAACGATTGCAATTCCGATCATGACACATCCGGGTATCGAATTTATCGGGAAAACGGTGCATGATGCGGTAACAAACGGACAGGTTCATTATGAGGCTATCAAAGCTCTTTGTGACAAGTATCCGGCTGCGGCAGCAACCGTTATCATGGATCTGACGGTAGAAGCGGAAGCTTTCGGGGCAGAGATTATCTTTCCGAAAAATGAGGTGCCCAGTGTGTCCGGCCGTTTACTGGCGGATGAAGCTGCTATTGAAAAGCTGGAAGTTCCGGCGTTGAATAAAGGAAGAATCCCGGAATATCTTAAAGCAAATATGCTGACAGCCAGAAATATTACAGACCGCCCGGTTTTTGCCGGTTGCATCGGTCCTTATTCGCTGGCCGGACGTTTGTATGATATGTCGGAAATCATGATGCTGATTTATATTAATCCCGATGCAGCCAATACGTTGTTAAGAAAATGCAGTGATTTCATCACCCGCTATTGTATGGCATTGAAAGCAACCGGTGTGAACGGTGTAATCATGGCTGAACCTGCTGCGGGATTGTTATCCAACGAAGATTGCCTGCAATATTCTTCTTTATTTGTGAAAGAAATAGTAGAGAAGGTACAGGATGATCACTTTGCCGTAGTACTTCATAATTGCGGAAACACAGGGAATTGCACGCAAGCGATGGTTTATACCGGTGCAGCCGCTTACCACTTCGGGAATAAAATTAAGATGGAGGAAGCGTTGAAAGAGGTTCCGACCGATGCACTGGCAATGGGAAATCTGGACCCGGTGAGTCTTTTCAAGATGGCAGGCCCGGAAACTATGAAAGAAGCGACTTTGCAACTATTAGAAGCTACTCGTGCATATCCCAACTTCGTATTGTCAAGTGGTTGTGATATTCCACCCCTCACACCTTCAGCAAATATAGACGCATTTTATGCCGCATTGGAAGAATTCAATAATGTTTGAACAGGAACTCACTTATCAGAAACTACAGATCCCATCACTCGAAATTTACGAGGCGATGGGATATAAAGATTCTATGCCGGATGGAATGGTTATAGAGGAAATAAATACTTTACTGGACCGTACCACTCCCCTTCTTCGTCCCCGTTTTTTCTTTTTCATCGCCGATGGACTGCTCGACACCGAAAAAGCAACATTGACAGTAAAAGATACGGTTCTCTCAATCGGTAAAACCATTACCCGCCAATTACGGGGTTCGGAAGCTTTTGCCTTTTTTACCGCAACTGCCGGAGTTGAATTTGAGGAGTTCCAACATCTCCTCCAGCAAGAGGATGACATGGTGAAAATATATATAGCAGATTCATTGGGGAGCATCATTGCAGAAAAGGCTGCTGATTGCATGGAAGAGGAGTTGGCTGTATTTATCGAAAAAAGAGGTTGGAAACACACTAATAGGTACAGCCCCGGTTATTGCGGATGGCACGTATCGGAACAACAAAAACTATTCTCCTTATTTCCGGTTGCTTCGCCTTGTGGTATTCAGTTGACTGATTCCAGTCTGATGATTCCCATCAAATCTGTAAGTGGTATTATTGGAGTGGGTTCTCATGTCCGTAAGCTGGAATATACTTGCGGGCTGTGTACGTACGAAAATTGTTTTCGCAGAAAATAGTTTCACCACAGAGGACGCAGAGGACACAGAGATTATTATCTAATAATAAAAGACTCTGTGTCCTCTGCGTCCTCTGTGGTGAATAAAAACTAGTGGCCATTGAAGAAGATGTAAAGCCCGATCATAGTCACAATAAGTAATCCCCATAGGATAAGAACAATTCGTGCAGGTTTGTCCTCTATCTTTTCCATATTCAAGATGCCCAATTGCGGAGACTTATCCCACAGGCTGACTACTATCATGCCTATTCCGATGATAACGAATAAGTAGAAGGAAAGCAGCATAAAATGAGGCCACGCATTATATTGTTCGGCCGGAAATACCCATAAATACAAAATTCCCACTCCGATACTGAACACAGTTCCCAATGTCAGAGCCATATTAGCTGCCAGAGTAGTGGTGCGTTTCCAGAACACGCCAAAGAGAAATACAGCTGCCATCGGAGGAGCTATAAATCCCAGTACAGACTGGAAAACATTAAATAGATTCAGTCCCTTGATGCTGTCGATCGCTATGGTTATTATCACAGAAATCAGTGCACCGACTACCGTAACCACTTGTCCCACTCTGATAATCTCTTTCTGCTTGGCCTGCGGTCGGATTTTCTTCACATAGATATCCATCGTGAATACCGTACTTAATGCATTCAATGCAGAGCCGACAGTACTTACCAATGCTGCTGTCAATACAGCCAATACCAAGCCGACCATTCCTGTCGGGAACAAATGAGTCACCATTGTCATATAAGCCTCATCGGGATTCTCCAATTGTGGGAATAAAGCGAGGCAGATAATGCCGGGAAGAATGTAAAGAGGTACATCTAATATTTTCAACCATCCGGTAAAGTTGGTTCCCATCTGTCCTTCTTTGAGATTCTTGGCAGCAAGAACCGGTTGCACCATCGACTGATCCGTACACCAAAACCAAACTCCCATAATAGGATAACCCAGGATAATAGGTAGCCAGGGAAAAGCCGGGTCATCATTTGGATGGAAAAGATTCCAGTAATCCGCCGGAACGGCATCCACCAGTGCTCCTACACCACCCACTTTATAGATTCCCATGATGGCCAGTGTGGCTGATACTACAATCAACAGTATCATTTGATATACATTCGTGTAGGCCACAGCTTTCAGTCCGCCGAGCATCGTGAAGAAAGCGGAGGTGACAAGTAACAGCAATGCCGATTTCCACATAGGAATATCGAAGACCTGACGGATCAGGACTCCACCGGCAAATAAAGTCAATGCAAGCCATGAAATAAGAATGGTAATAATGGTATACCAGGCAAGGATGTTACGAGTAGATTGCCCGAAACGTTTTCCCATAAATTCGGGCAATGTCGTAATGCGACTACCCAAATATCGGGGAGCAAAGACAAAAGCAAGCAGACATATAAAGACAAATGCATACCAGGCATAATTCCCCGAAACAATACCAGTAGTAAATCCGGCACTTGCGGAAGCTATCAACATGGAAGGTCCGACATTTGTCCCCCACATAGAGAAGCCGATATGATACCATCTCAACGAATTCTCCGCAAGGAAAAGACTACTCCCTTTTTTTCGTTTAGAACTTGCCCATATACCAATAGCTATCAAAATAAGGAAGTAGGCAATCAGAATACTCCAATCTAATGTCTCTAAGAATTTCACATGCATAATTCAAGTATTAAATAAGTAACATAAGTTTAAATCTAATTTTCTTTAGGCAAGGATTACATGGATTTCACGGTTTTAATAGGCTATGTAATTAAGAGCCGTGTTGATCCGTGCAATCCGTGCCTTTTTATTCTATTTTTTATTTCCAATCAGTTCTTTGGCAACTGCTACGGCTGTATTCGCATTATCACTATATCCGTCCGCACCGATTTCGTCAGCAAACCCCTGACTGACGGGTGCTCCGCCAATCATCACTTTCACCTGATTACGAATACCGGCCTCTTCCAATGCCTGAATAACCTCTTTCATATACGTCATGGTAGTAGTCAGCAATGCGCTCATGCACAAGATGTCAGCATGGTTTTCCTTCACAGCTTCCACAAACTTGTCACAAGTCACATCAATACCAATATTTATGACTTCAAAGCCGCACCCCTCCAGCATGGAAGCCACCAGGTTTTTACCAATATCATGGAGATCTCCTTTCACTGTACCGATGACAATCTTACCGATTGTAGTGGAAGCACTTCCTGCCAATAAAGGTTTCAGTAGTTCCAAAGCCCCTTTCATGGCACGTCCTGCCATCAACAGTTGGGGAACAAAAGCCTTTCCATCCTGGAAACGTTGTCCCACTTCGCCCATTGCTTTAATCATATAATTATTGATAATCATTTGGGGAGCTATTCCTTCCGCAATGGCTTGCCGGGTGATTTCAACCGCAGGTTCCAGTTTCCCGGCAACAATGGCTTCATACAGAGGTTTCAGTTTATCCTCTTGCTGGTGTTGTTCTTCCCGTATACAAATACGTTCCTGTCCGGTAGTTGCCAAGTCGGCATCCTGTTGATGTTCATTGGTATTTACAGAGGTAGAAGAACCAGTATATTCTTCAACAATCCGCATAGCCTGTTCCACTTCCTTTTCGTTATGGAAATCCATTTCCAAATGTACACCGTCCGCGCCGATATGATCCAATAGGGGTTTTAGTTCGTCTAATGTCACCCAGCAAGCCATCACGCTCTTTCCGCCTGCCAGAATCTTCTTATACAAATCGTACCATTTGGGAGATCCTCCTTGTGGTTCGCCCACTCCGGGAGTCCATTGAATCGCATTCAATTCTTCAATTTCAAGCAAGGCAGGCAGGTGATGCATGGCTCCCACTCCATCCAGATGATAAAGGGTATAATCAATCTTCTGACATTGTTCACGAATAAAAGGTTGCACAAACCGGCGATAATCATCCTGACTAATCATGGTCGAAATATCACTTTGCAATTTACTCATCTTTCCGGGAGCCCAGGACGAGAAATAACAGAAAGCCATCTCGTCGCCTTCACGGATGATGTCGTATAGTTCATCAAATACTTTGAAGTAGATGTCGTTGATTTGCTGCATCTGTTGTTCCAAGATTTCGGGCTGCATCACTGTGTCCAGTAATACCCTATCCGTTCCTTTCAGTGCGGCCAGGACATCCAGTCCTTCCATCAGGTCGGGCATACCGACAAAGTAGTGTCCGTTGGCTTTCGCTTTGCAGGCTTTCAGGAGTTCTTTATGAAGAATCCAGTTCGGGTGTTCGGGGTTAAAGACTATTTCATCGGTGAAATCCGGGTTGGGATGAATCCAAATGGTGTCTTCCCCGCCTTCAAACACTCCGCCTAAAATGGCGGCTAGAGAACCGGGACCCAGTTGGGTATTCGCAACCGGAAGAATATCGGCCTTCAGACTGCTGTGCGCCACATACCAATCCAGATATTCCGCTCTCCATTGAGGGTCGAACCACTTTTGTGACAGGTCTTTTGCCGGTGCGGGAGGCGTTATCTCTGCATGTGGTTGCACTCCTTCCTGGAAGTGCTCCCACATATTGAGAATGATTCCTTTATGGTTCCACCAATTTATATAACGTTGTTTTGTTTCTTCTAAATTACTCTTCCATGTTTTCATACTATACTAAATTAATTAATTTTCTACCACAATCTATCATAGTCCAAAATCCTTTATAATCATTATCTATGCGTAAAGCCATGCTCTTGCTTAAATCCATTTCATCCGTACAGTCCACGTCTTCCGGATAGATGGGTATCACGGCATTTGCACGCACATATACGGGCATTTCTTCCAATGGAACGTATACGTCTTTCAGCCAGCATGCTCCTTCCAGACGTTCTCCCGTAAAGAAGTTCACCCATTTTCCTTCGGGAAGATAGATATCCCGACGGTTCTCGCTGTTCATCACCGGAGCTACCAGGAAATCATTGCCGAAATAGTATTCATCATCCACATGCCAACAAAGTTTATCTTCCGGATGATGCAGAATGAGTGCCTGCAAGAGCGGATAGCCGCTTTCTATGGCTAGTTTACTTTGTTCTATGATGTATGGAATGAGCGAATAACGCAATTTCCACCACTTTTTCACCAACGGAGCTATGGCCGGATAGTGCCAGGGTTCACGCTTATTGGTTCCGTGATAACGGATATGCGATGTGAATACGCCGAATTGAGTCCAACGCATGTACACATCATCTGCTACTACCGAGTTCATAAAATTGGGCAATGTATGGAAGCCGGGAACATCATGGCTCCAAAAAGCAAATCCCGACAGACCGAAATGCAGACCGCCTTTCAGAGAACCTGCCATTCCATCCCAAGAGCTACATGAATCGCCTCCCCAATGCAAAGGATAACGCTGGCATCCCGCCCATGCGGAACGTGCCCAGACAATGCCGTCACCTGTCACTTCTTTCGTAATTTCGTAAGCGGCCTTTTGATAAAGCAGAGCATACAGGTTGTTCAACAATTCCGGCTTCATGCCTTTATAGAGGGCGTCCATGTGAATGTTTTCACCGAAATCGGTTTTGATACAGGTTACTCCCATATCCAGGAGTTGTTTCAATAGTCCTTTGTACCATTCGGTTGCTTTCGGGTAAGTAAAGTCGATTGTTCCGGCATAATCCAGGGCGGAGAAGTTGGAACCATCGGTCGCTTGTTGTTTGGTCAATGGGGCTATATAATCATTGGCTCTGGCTTCATCAATCTGCTCTGCATTTTCCGCAACGTATGGAAGTTGCCATAAAGAGACACGATAGCCGTTCTTTTTCAACCGCCCGATGAATCCTTTCGGATCGGGAAACCGTTCTTCATTGAATTTCCATTCGCAGAGCCAATCGGTACGGAACCAGCCCGTATCCAGATGAATTACATCACAGGGATAGTGTTCGGCACGCATGCGGTCGCATATTTCGTCTACTTCATCGGCACTGAAATAAGTCATACGGCTCATCCAAACGCCAAAACTCCAAAGAGGAGGCATAGACGGATAGCCGGTCAGGTCACGATAACCGCGAAGAATATCTTCCATCGTATCACCGCCTATTACAAATACATCCAACAATGCCTGGTCGCTTAGAAACTGGACGGAACGGGTGGAATGTCCGGTCAGCGAGAGCTTGCTATGAGCACATGTATGGTAGAATGTTCCATACATGCGGCTGGATAGATAGAAGGGGATATTCTTATAAGTACGCCGATTATTGACTCCTTGCCCGTCCTGGTTTTTCAGGAAGTCAAATGATTCCGATAAGGATACAGATAATAAACAATAAGCAAAAGCGTGCAGCTCAATGAGTTGCACGCTTTTTGCGTTTATGGGGGTCATGGTTGCTATGTGTTTTCTATGGGCTTTTTTATCTCTTATTTGCGACATGTTTGCGACACGTCTTATTTGGCGATAAGGTACAACTTAAATTGATATAAACCATTTAAAACGAGAAGAATATGCCAAGAGGAAATTACATCATTCAAAGAAGTTGCGAGGAGTGCGGTAAAATCTTTACTCCTCCGACATTAGTGTCGAAGTATTGTTGCCCTGCTTGTTCCAAGAGGGCGTATAAGAAAAGACAAATCGCAAAAGAGAAAGAAGCGATACGCCAAGCACTGATTAGACGAATACCATCCAGTAAGGGGTATCTAACCGTAAAGGAAGCTATGCTGATTTACGGAATTAGTAAAGACGTTCTTTATCGTATGATACGGCAAGGCTTGATACCGTCATACAATTTTGGTCAGCGTCTGATACGCCTTAGTCGGCAGTATATGGATGAACACTTCAAAACAAAGGCAGGGAGTAGAAAGAGAAAAAAGGAGGCATTGTCCTTTGAACCCAAAGATTGTTACACCATCGGAGAGATCGCAAAGAAGTTCCATATCAATGACAGCAGTGTGTTTAAGCACATGCGCCGTCATTCTATTCCTACACGCCAAATCGGTAACTATGTTTATGTTCCCAAATCTGAAATTGATAAATTGTATAAGTCGTTATGAAGAAAGCATTACCCAATACCAAAGTGACCGTCAAACTCAGAAGGTCGAATTATAAAGAAGAGTGGTATCTGATTATAGAGTCATACCCAGTGTATAAGCGAGGTTCTAAACGGGCAAGCCGTGTGGTGGAATCTATCAACAGAACTATATCCACACCCATTTGGGATAAGTCATCCATAGCACGAATCTTGCCGGATGGAACATTCAACTATAAGCCTAAACGTGATTTGAATGGAATTATCCAATGCCGTTCAACGATAGACCAAGAGGCTTGCATCTATGCCGACAATGTGCGGAAGTTACGGCAGCATGAATACGATAGTGCCATCCTATACACTGATAAGGAAAACGAAATCGCTGCACAGAATGAGCGGAGCGAACAGGATTTTATCAAGTATTTCAATCGTATTATAAGCACACGTCATCCCAATAGTTCCGATTCGATTATAGTCAACTGGAGGCGTGTAGGTGAATTATTGAAAATGTATTCACAAGGGCAACCAATTCCATTCAAGGCGATTTCCGTTAAACTGCTTGAAGATATAAAGATGTTCCTTCTCCGTGCTCCAATGGGAGGGAATAAGAAAGGTACTATCTCACAAAACACGGCATCAACCTATTTTTCCATACTTAAAGCCGGACTGAAACAGGCGTTCATTGATGAATATCTGACCGTTGATATAAGCGCGAAAGTAAAGGGAATAACAAACATAGAGAAGCCTCGTGTTGCGCTTACCATGAATGAAGTGCAAATGTTGGTTGATACTCCTTGCAAGGATGATGTTTTGAAACGTGCGTTCTTGTTCTCTATTCTCACTGGATTGCGGCATAGTGATATTCAAACTTTGAAATGGAAACAAATTCAGCAAACAAGCAAAGGTACATGGCAAGCAGTAGTAATTCAGCAAAAGACAAAAAGGCCCGATTACAAGCCAGTCATTCAACAGGCACTTCAACTATGCGGCATACGTCCAGACGATGATGAAGCACTTGTTTTTGAAGGATTGACTGATGCCTCTTGGATTTCTCGCCCGTTGAAAGTCTGGATAGAAGCATCCGGTATCAAGAAGCACATCACCTTCCATTGTGGGCGGCATAGCTATGCTTCGCTGTTGCTGGAAAATGGCGTTGACATATACACCATCAAGTCTTTGATGGGACATACTAACGTCAAAACCACGCAGATTTATACGCATATTGTAAACGAACAAAAAGAGAAAGCCGCCAATACACTGCATATAGAAAATTTGGATTTATAGGTTGTGGTGGTTATATCCACCATTGAGCACCAACGACTTATGTAATACCAATCATATACTTACCACCGTTTACCCCTCATGAAGCATCAACTTTTTGAGGGGTATTTTGTAGTATAGAGGTGTTCAGTAAAGAATGTGTTAGTCCAAACAGTCGTTTATTCCCCTTTTATTATGTTGCCCAATAAATTTTCGTATTAATGAAACTTAAATCTGTCAGTGGTAAATGAGCGGTTGATTGGTGGCGGTCAAGCACCTATTTAGCACCTATAAGCATCCCTATACTTTTGTGGCATAAATTTTAATACGAAGAAAAAATGGCCTATAAAGTAAATTCATTGGAGGAAATGCCGAATGCGTTGTCCTACCTGATTGAGTCCGTAGAAGTACTGCAATCTAAAGTGAATGCCTTGCAGCATAAACAGGCAAGTAACTCACCCAAGTGGATGGATATAGATGAGCTTTGCGCTTATCTGCCATCACATCCTGCCAAACAAACGGTTTATGGATGGGTGTCAACCAAACAGATTCCCGTACATAAAATAAACAAGGCTTTGGCTTTCCTGCAATCAGAGATTGACGATTGGCTGAAGAACAAATCGCACAAGACCCAAGATGACTTAATGGAAGAAGCCAGACGATTTGTCGAATCTAAAAAGATTATCAGATGATGGAAACGACCGACTATTGCTTTTCATTCTTTCGCAAGCCCATTCAAAACATCGAACCGATGAGGGCTATAGGTATTGTGGATGTGTATCGTTATGTCATCGGACATTATGCCCAACCACAAACCGAGAACCTGCGGCAGATGCAGTCCTCTCCCGAAGCCAAAAGGTACAAAGCCACCCATTTTGACTATTGTACTTTTTCGGGATTATTCCGAAAACGGAATGAAAAGGAACTGATTATGCACTCAGGATTGATGTGTTTGGATTTCGATCATGTGGATAACATAGGGAGGTTAAAGCAACAATTACTTAACCATGAGTATTTTGATACAGAACTGTTATTTGTCAGTCCATCCGGTAATGGATTGAAGTGGATAATACCTGTTGATTTGAAAGGCTGGGAACATTCCCGGTACTTCAAGGCTGTTACCAACTGTATCAAAGCGACAGGTTTGCCATTGGTGGATATGTCCGGCAGTGATGTGGCTCGTTCATGCTTCTTACCCTACGACCCACAAGCATATATTAACCCTAAATACAAAGATGATGTCGAAGAAAATATTTTCCGCCCAAGATTGGGAGAATGTCCCTTCTGAAATACAACAGGCACATACACCAAGTATTGCCCCTATATATAATAAGGTGGAGGATGATGTGGAAAGTGTTGTTCGGGAGATAGAACAGTGTGCCATTGATATAGCCCCTCATTATAAAGATTGGGTGGAGTTGGGCTTTGCGCTTGTGGATGGATTGGGAGAGAACGGGCGGGAGTATTACCACCGCATCAGCAGGTTTTACCCTACCTATCAAAAGGAAGAAACGGATAAACAATACACGCATTGTCTGCACTCCAAAGGGCAAGGCATTACTATCCGTTCTTTCTTCCATTTGGCAAATCAAGCTGGAATCTCATTGGCTCCGTTCTTCAAAGAGCATTTATCCATTTTGCCAAATATCCAAAATGGTAAAACGGGTAAATGGATAAAATCAGAAGAAGAACTTCCTACATTTCCTGAATGTGTGTTTGAGCATCTTCCTCCTTTTCTAAATGAGGTTGTCAATAATTCCATTTCGGTAGATGACCGTGATACGATATTAATCGGGGCTATTGTGTGTTTGTCGGTATGCTTTCATAATGTTTGTGGCGTGTACGATGAACGCATTGTTTATCCCAACCTCTATCTGTTTGTTGTAGCGGATGCCGGTATGGGAAAAGGAGCATTGACTCTATGCCGTGAATTGGTAGCCCCCATCAACCGCCATTTGCATGAACTTTCCAAACGATTGGAACAGGAATATAAAGAAGCAATGAACACATATATTAAAGGTAAGAAAACCGATGGAATGGCTATGCCAACTGAACCGCCCATGCGTATGCTCGTGATTCCAGCCAATAGTAGCGCAAGCTCTTTCTTGAAGATATTAGGAGATAATGACGGAATCGGGCTGCTGTTTGAATCGGAGGGCGACACGTTAAGTCAGACTTTGAAATCGGACTACGGCAATTACTCCGATGTGTTGCGAAAGGCATTCCATCATGAATTGGTAAGTTTGAGTAGGCGTAAGGATAGAGAGTATTGTGAAGTAGCCAATCCGAGAGTATCGGTAGCTTTGGCTGGAACTCCAGAACAGGTAAGAAGATTGATACCTGATGCAGAGAACGGATTGATGAGTCGCTTTTGTTTCTATATTATCCGCTTCAAACGAGGTATAAGAAATGTGTTTGCCACAAGCGACATTTCCCAATCCAAGAATGCCATGTTCAAACTGTTGGGAGATAAATTCTGCCATTTACATGAGAATTTTGTACGGCAGGGTAATTATTCCTTTTCTCTTCCCTCTGATTTACAGGAACACTTTATTGAATATCTCAGTCGGGTGAATGAGGAATGTTGTGACGAAGTGGATAACAAGATGCAAGGAGTAGTCAGACGGATGGGACTGATTGCTTATCGTATAATGATGGTGTTGACCGTTGTCCGACATTTGGATAATGTGATTCACAAATCTTCTTCTGACGAGACTGTACAATTGGTTTGCCATGAGTTTGACTATTCCGTAGCCATGAGTATTTGCGACACCCTGCTTTATCATGCCGTATTCATTTATCAGAATTTGTCAGGAAATCAGTCTAAACGATTCAATACCGTTTCGCAAGAGACAGGCGTTTATGCACGAAGGAACACCCTTTATAATATGTTGCCTGACACTTTCACAAAGAAAGATTATGATGCGGCGGTTTTAACTTTGGGCGAGAATGGAAGTACGGCAAACAAGTGGATAGAAGCCTTTATCAAAGATGGCAAACTAAGCCGAATAGAACAAGGGAAATATAGGAAGATTTTTTGAGTGGCAAGTTTGTGTTTTAGTGTCACTAAAACCTATGCGGCAAGCGGATAGAACAGCCACTCTCAAAAAATCAATTTATGAACATAAAAGTTTAGATAAGTATGAAGGATAAGAAACTTGGTGGTCGCCCTAAGTTGGCGAGTTATCAGAAACGCACGAAATGTTTTCGGGTAATGTTTACCGAGAACGACTACATTTATATCCAATCCAAAGCGGAGCAGGCTGGATTGTCTGTCAATGAATTTTGCCATCAGGCTGCAATGGATTGTCAAGTCTGTCAACGCATCAGTCCTGAAATGGTATCGGCTATTCGTGACCTTTCCGGTATCGCCAATAATGTCAATCAGATTGCCCACCAGATGCACACTTATGGTTTGGAAGCTGTCAAGCAACAATGCTTCTCAATCATATCAGAAGTCAATAGAATCATCACCCAAGTGAAGAACAACTGCCATGATAGCAAAGATTAAAACAAGAACCGATTTTGGAGGAATAGTGAATTACGCCAATGACCAAAAGAACAAGAAAAAGAGTGCCACACTTTTGGCACACGAAGGAGTCTGCACCATTAGTAATAAAGCCATCGCTGATTTTTTTCAGATACAAGCATCCATGCGCCCGAAAGTAAAAAGTCCGGTGAAACACGTATCACTTGCTTTTTCTTCGCAAGACATTAGCCGTTTTCCCGATAATGAAGAAGGAGATGCGCTGATGGTGGAGATTGCCAAGAAATGGATGGAACAAATGGGGATTCGTAATACTCAATATATCATAGCCCGGCATCACGACACGAAACATCCTCATTGCCATTTGGTATTCAATCGGATAGACAATGAAGGCAATCTTATTTCTGACAGCAATGAAAGAATATGCAATGCAAAAGTTTGTCGTGCTTTGACTAAAGAGTATGGATTTTACTTTGCCCCTAAAAATAGTAAAGCCAGAAATAAAAGTCGTTTGCGTCCTCACCAATTACGGAAGTATAATCTTCGTTCTTCAGTTCTTGATGCGCAGGTAAATTCTCGTTCTTGGAATGACTTTATTAGTACGCTCAAAGGTCAGGGCATAGATATGCGTTTTAATCATGCTGAGAACTCTGATAAAATTCGTGGTATATCCTTTTGTATGGATGAATTTAGCATTGCTGGTTCTAAACTTGACCGTGATTTGAGCTTCAACAACCTTTGCACTATGTTGGGTGATGTAGCTGCGGAACTGATTATTCAACCCCATCAAGTCATAACTCCCGGTGGAGGTGGAGGAACCAACAATGAACAAGGCGGGCGGGATGATAAAGACAAGGATAACCAAAGAAGCGAACCTTTTTATAAACCTTCAAAACGTAGAAGATAATGAAAGAAGATGTAATAGCTGCAAATCTTGCAAATTTGCGCCAAAGTATCAGTGAACTGAAAGAGTGTATTGAAAAACAGAATGTCACTGTTTCTAAATCGGAACAATCTGTAAAAGTGGAATTTGATGAAAAGACCATTTATACTGGAATTGCCAAAAGTTTCTGTACTTGCTGGAATGAAGCCTTGTCTGTGATCAAGAAACATATCTGGCAACAGCAGCCTAACACATTGCCGTTTTCGCTATGGTTTCCGAAACTCATTGATTTATTCAAGCAGAAGTCCAAACTTCTTGAATATCTTTATCGGCACGTTTGCGATTACAATCAGAATCGTATAACTATCGAAACTAATACCCGATGTATATTGAAACGGCAGGATGAGATATTAGCAAAAATCAATGAATTGAAAAGCCCTGTAACCGTTATTCCACCTAATATCAGTGGGTTGTTTATATATGGCTATCATATTAAGCTACGATATGTCATGGTCTTCATTGTCGTTATTATGATATGGGCCGTTGCTGTTTCTGTTAGTAGTATGAAGTATAAGGAAGAGAGCTTTGCGTATTATTCTATGTATAGGGCAGTGAAGGAACAGAATCAGAACTTGATAGAAAAGCAGATAGCAATAAAAGGGGAAAATTAGTATATGCTTCTACGTATATACTGTTTGCTCCAATTTATCCCTTTACATTTTAATCAATTGTGAAGGAATTTTTTATATTGGTGTATATTAATATAATTTTAAGAGTTATGATTTACGGATACATTAGAGTAAGCAGTGACAAACAAACTGTAGAAAACCAACGTTTTGAGATAAGTAATTTCTGTAATAATAATGAGTTGACAATTGGCGATTGGATTGAAGAAACTATTAGTGGAACGAAAAATTACACAAAACGACAGCTTGGACGTTTACTGCGTAAAGTACGCAAAGATGATATTATCATCTGTAGTGAGCTTTCACGTCTTGGACGCAATCTTTTTATGATTATGGAAATCTTGAATATCTGTATGACAAAAGAATGTAAGGTATGGACAATTAAAGATAACTATAGACTTGGGGAAGATATACAAAGTAAAGTCCTTGCCTTTGCTTTCGGATTGTCAGCTGAGATTGAACGCAATCTTATCAGTCAACGTACAAAAGAGGCGTTAGCGAGAAAAAAAGCAGAAGGGGCAATGCTCGGACATTGTCGTGGCTTTCGTTGTAGACTTAATCCCAAATGTGCCAACAAGCACGATTATATTGTAAAAGAATTGGCTAAAGGAACAGAAAAAACAGTTATATCTAAAAGATTGAAAGTATCAAAAACTACATTATATCGTTATCTCGTTTATACGGGGCTTCATTTGCCTATAAACTGTCAACAAGAAGGATGGGAAGAGTATGGTATCTATCATTGATTTCTATGTACTACAGAAGCGACCCTCAAAAAAGGGCTTCGATATTGTCATTGGCAATCCACCGTACGGAGCGAAATACGACAACCAAACAAAGAGGTATTATAAGAATACCTATGTGACGGCAAATAGCATCCGAGGATTACAGAAGGGGTCTCTTGATACATATACACTATTCNTACGAGATCAGCCTCGGTCTCGTGGGCTCGGAGATGTGTATAAGAGACAGGCTTAGGAAGAATGGGAGTTTTGCCTATATCGTTCCAATATCCTTGACATCAAGTGATTCCCTAACAGGCGTACACCGTCTTTTGATGGGAAACTGTGATACCATATACATATCATCGTATGCAGTACGTCCTAAGCCTGTTTTTGAGAACGCTGTAGTAAACACTTCGATACTTCTTTTTAAGAAGACTGAAACGCCATGTCAGTATCTTTTCTCAACCAAGATGCACAGAAGAGGGAATGAGTTTGAATTACAAAGGCTCATTGATAATTTGCAATTTGTTGATGTGAAAGGGCAAACACTTTATGGTCGTATTCCAAAGATAGGTTCTGAAATAGAGAAAACCATCTTAAACAAACTCTTCAACTATACAAAGTTAGGATCTCTTATCAAGACTTCAGGGAGTCCAATCATATATAGGTTTGCAGGAGGGCGATATTTCAAAGTCGTAACAAATTATAGTACCGGTTCATCAGCAGAGAGAACTATCTATTTCGCTAATTCCAAAATCGCAGATGCTGTTGGCTGCATACTCAGTAGCAGTTTGTCATTTTGGTTCTATCAGATCTTTTCTGATAATTTAAATTGGAAGACATACGAGATAGAGAATTTCACAGTTCCACAGCTCTCAGCTGAGGATATTGACTATCTTGACAAGTTGTATTCTCGTTATCTTTCTGACATAGAGGCAAAAGCTAATATCAGAATAACTTCTGGAGAGTCCACCTATAATGTTGATTCATTCAAGGAATACAAAATTGTACGCTCCAAAGCCATCATTGATGAGATAGATGACTACATCTGTCCGCTATACGGATTGACGCAGGAGGAAACCGATTTTATCAAAAATTACGAATTAGAATTTAGGTTGGCTGGAGAATGAATGATAATTGGAGGATAATCCCTCCAATTATCATAATCTTTCCTTTCAGAATTAATGCTTATTCAGCATTTCGATATTGATAGTCATAATTGATTAAAAATTTTATTTCAATCTCAGATAAACCATATTTTTCTCCAATAAATTTATCAATTGCATCAATATGCATTTTAGATTGTCTTGCAAAAAAACATTTCAGTCCCGTTTTAGTTGTCTGGCTCTTTGAATATAAATCATTAAGATAAGTATCATATAAAGTATTTATTTTATCAAGTTCTTCATCTGAAAATGATTCGAATGGGATAGGAAACATTTCTAATTCGGATGATCGTAGGTTATGCCAATCTGAGTGTATCAGCCAAAACCAATAGAAAAGGTTACTTGACAAGGCTGCTCCTACAAGACTTTGATATTTTTCTCTGACTTTCAATTCCCCTTCTGCAGAAGAATGAGTAGGAATCTTAGTTATTATTTTATAGTACCTACCACCTGCCTTCCGGTAATAAATAGGTAAACCTTCTCGTTTATACACATCTTTTATTGTTGTGACACAACGCTCTAATTTGCATAATATTCCTAATTCTATTTCATTGCCTATCTTTGGAATTCTCCCATTGCGAATATGATGAAGGGCATTTACAAACTTTAGGTCATCTAAGAGTAACCACAGAGATTCATCAGAATAGCGTTTGTTGATATGCGTAGTCATAATTCTTGTGGCCTTGTTGCTGGATTTTTTAAAACTAATAATGGATACTTGTTGTTCTGCACTTTCAAATATACGGCGTGGTCTGTCTCCATATGAACTGACATAGATTTCGTCACAGTGATTTATTAGTAGTCTATGAAGTCCTGACATTGCATCGGAAGCAGTAACACTTAGTGGAACAATAAAGATTGCATTTCCTTTAGTGTGTAATATTTGGTAACCTAAATCAATGAAAAGCGAAAAAGTATCTAAAGATCCTTTTTGTATATTAGGTATAGTTTGAGCAGATGTAAATATATGTTTGAAGCATGCTTTGTCTATAGATGAAATTTTAGCACCGTACGGTGGATTGCCAATGACAATATCGAAGCCCTCTTTTGAGGGTCGTGAGAAAACATCATGGAACCAGGTATGCCAGAGGAAGAACTGACTGTTTGCAGACAAGTCCATATCTTCAAAATCAATATGAATACCTTGCTCAACGAGTTCCTGCTTTACAATATCTGCAATGTCCTTTCTCAGCTGCATTTTCTTGTCATGTTCAGGGCAAGCGTAATATTCAGTAAGTTTGTCGCGTAGATTTTTGCGATAAACATCTAACATGCTATCAAAGAAAGTTAGACTTTCACCAGCTCCTATTTTCTTTTCTGTCATCGTTGAAAGGTCAACACCCTTATATTGCTCCAGAAGGGAATTCCCCTGCATAATCTTGAAATCAAGGTTAGGCAGAGCCTCTGGTGACTTTTCGTCAACAATCAGTGAGAGCCAGAAACGAAGTCGGGCTATATCCACTGCTCCACGTTCAATGTCAACACCATAAATGTTGTTTTGGATAATGTGACGTTTAATGTTAGCTGCATTCTCTACAATGTTTGGCTCAATAGCAGAACGGCAGAAGAACAGTTCGCGCAGCAATCCCATTGGAAAAGCACCAGAGCCAATTGCAGGGTCGCATATCTTCACATCGTACAGTTTCTGATCAATGTATTCCTTTAATTCGCCCAGCTGGGATGCATCGTGAGTTGTCACAAACTGACGTATACACTCCTTGTCTTCTTCCCTCATGTCTGTTTGCAGATATGCTATCAAGCTTTCTCGGCACATGTACTGCACAATCTCTTTCGGCGTATAGAATGCACCCTTATCCTTGTTGTCCTCCAGCAGGTTTTCAAAGATGCGTCCAAGCATTTCTGGGTCAACGCCCACTTCTGCATCGTTTGGGTCATTTTCATCGATGGTAAAGTTGTACTGCGAGAGCATTGTCAGCAGGCCATTAAAATAGCTGGCAGGAAAATGACTGGGCTTCTTGTCAAGAATGTCACGTTCAAACAGACCGCCGTTCAAATATGGAATACGACAGTTGCGGAAGCCTTCTACTTTTGTGTCGTAAAGGTCGCCCTGATCTGAACGGTTACGGTCTAAACCTTCTGTAAACAAGTCTTCTAATATGTCATCAAGAAAGTTTTCCTTTTGACGTTCATTTGCATTCTTGAAAATATTCAGCATGAAATCACGATCGCCTTCGCCCCATTCCTTGCTTGCAGGAACGCCAAGCCAGCCTTTCTTTTGGAGGAAGTGCAGGAACACAATGCGTCCAAGAAGTTTCTTCACATAGTCACGAATGGGTTTTTCCTCACGGTCACGAATTTTGTCAGCAGCCATACCCGTATGGTCAAAGCCTGTATCAATGAAGTGTTGACGCATTCCGTTTGTAGGGTCAACCATGTAATTGACAAAAGCTTCGTATTGAGCCTTGTACTTCCCAAAGAACTCTTTAGAAAGAGCTTCAACGTTGAATGCATTTTCGATGTCTTTAATTTCAAGAGAATTCCTTTTGTCGTATAGAGCTATGAAGTTGTCAGTTGCCGTGCGGCATGACTGACCAGGCCCCAGCAGGAACGTATAGCGTTTGCTGTCGGTGGATTCTTCTTTGTTGCCACTCTTTCGGCAATAGGTGAAACGCCAATCCCAACGAGTATCATCCTCGTAATGGAACAGCATGAAGGCACAAGAGAATTGATCCATGACAGCACGGATGAGCCGCTGGATGTTCACACGGTTATGCTCCATCATAACCCGGTCGCTGACTGTCACATCGAAAATCTGTAAAGGTTCAACGCCAACATACATCATTCCAACTTGCTTGATGCTGCGTATTCCCGTCGCTTCTGCCAGTTGTCTTCGTTCGGGCTGACTCTCCAAAAGCTCTGTTTCAAAACCATCCTCAAAGTCATCTTCACCGAAAATGGGAAAAATAACATTGTTGAGGAACGAACTCCAGCCTTGATATCGGCTGCTTAAATATTCTTTTAATGACTCCTTATTCATGGGGGTATTTGTTTACTTGATGGTTCCTAATACAATAGATGCTTCGCCTTGTTTACTTTCCACATGGGCTACGAGTTTGCCGATTTCTCGCTCCAGAATCTCGTCTATATCTTGTTGCTCTATGGCAAAGAGACGTAACCCCCGCTCTTCTAATTCTTGACCAATAGCCAATACTTTTTTGATAATATCAAAACTTCCTCGGTCAATAAACTTACGAGCATTTTTCAGCAAAATCTTGGATTGTAGTGATAAACTAGGTGTGTTGTTAATTTTCACCAACATTTCTTTTGCAGCCGTAGCCTTGTCACCAGCCCTTGACTTGTTGATGCGGACAAAGTATTGGTTATAAGTCTTTATGGCTTCTGCCGAAAGCTGTCGCCAGTTATCTGGTAATGGAACACGTTTGGCATTTTCTTTCACACGCATATCTTCAAGCAGTTCAAGCAAAGAAATTATTTTGGCGTTATACAGACCCTCGGCTTCTGTACGTATTCTAATTGCAAGCCTTGCAGAGTGTGGTGCTTTTACTATGAAATATGCCGTTCCACTTGCAGCCTGTGCTATCTGCCAGTCTTTATCAGCTTGTTCTATTTGCAGATAACGTTCAGGGTGAGTATCCTTGTATTGTTTCAGTTCATATACATACTTCTGCAAAGGTGATTCTTCACCGTCAACAGCTTTGGCAATACCGTAATGTACCACACTTTCCTCTTCCGAGAAAATCTTACTGTCTTCACCAAACAGGACATGGAAGGATTGTAACTTGGTATGTGCCTTGCGAACCAACTGAATCTGCGCATCGCCTTCTGCACTTGGCATGAAGTTATAGACATAGACAAAAGGCTCTTTACTGCCGATACGGTTTACACGACCTATGCGCTGCATCAGGCGAGTGGAGTTCCAAGGAGTATCATAGTTCAGAATAACATTGGCACGGTGGAGGTTCACACCTTCAGCCAAGACCTCTGTTGTAATGATAACATTGTAGTCATCCTTCCAGACACCTTCGTAATTGGCATCGAAATTTTCCTCAATCGTATGTTCCATCTCATCACGATTGGCAGCAGTAATGACAAGTGCCTTATAGCCCTTTGCCTTTACCGCTCTCGCAAGCGATTGTACCGTGTTTATAGCTTCCGAGAAGATAACCAATTTTCCAGAGGTATTCTTTTGTGGATTAAACAATTCTGGCTTGATGTTCTCTTTGAAAGCATCAAATTTCGGGTCTTGTGGGTTTTTCGCCCATCGATCATAGAGATTAGAAATGAGTCGGAAGTCTTCTTTCAGTTGGATATAGTATTCCTCCTTGAAGTCTTTGCGGTTATATTCTGCATTCTGTCCCTTCTCGTTACGCCCTTGTTCCGTCAATTTTGTTATCTTGGCTCTGATGTCTTCTACACAATCATTAAACGAAACACGTTTACCACGTTTCAATGTTTTGGCTTCATAGTCAAGTTCTTTGTTCACGTCAATTTGCGGACAAACGAAAATTGTGTCGTTCTCCCACATCTTAATCATGTTCTCTGTGTAACGTCGCAGGTTCAACAGGGATTGGGTGAAAGCAGTGAACGAACTTTCAAGACGCTTCACAAGAAGAATCTGCATGATGGTTGCAAGCTGCTTGGCAACGTCGTTGACACCACGATTGCCTCGACCTGTATGTTTTCTTTCGTTGGCAGGGTCAGTAAAATATTCAATGGCACGATAGCGGAAATATTTTAGCCACTCGTCAGTCTGCAACTTTTCTGCCTCCGTTGGAGCAATGATTGTCATAGTATCAGAGAACAGTTGAGCCAACTCGTCATCCATGATGTATTCAAGATTGTTAGGTCCAACAATTTTTGGAAATATCAAGCCTTGTGATTCCATATCATCCTTGTAATATTTCTCAACGTCAGTCCTTGTTCGGCGTTCTAGAATATCACTTAACACGCAATCACGCAGTCTCTTTGACACGGCATCCAAGCGTTGGCGGCGCTCATCTGCTGGTATGTCGTTGCTTCTATCTATCAGCAATTCATATTCTCGGTTGACATCTGCAAAGAACCTTTCGATATTACCACTTTCAGCCTTCTTCAATGTACTGTCATTGTGGTTTCTCTCAAAAAGGTAAATCTGATTCTTCAAGTCGTTTGGTCGGTTGTTCTGCGGTGTGGCAGAAAGAAGACCCACGTATGGATATACCCCTGTATTAGAACAAATCTTCTGTATCAGTTCATCAAGAGACTGGTACATCAATGTGGCACTGTTGCGGAACTTATGGCTTTCGTCAATGACAATAAAGCCATAATTCTTTTCTTGGAGTGTTCCACCAAAATCGCCAGAATCGCGGCTGTCGTCATCGTCATCTTCGCAGCTCTCATCTTCGGCAACATTTCCGATGCGTCCAGTTGTAATGAAGTCAATGTATGGCGCAATCTTCTCGTCAGAATTTTTGTCGAACATGGCTATAGTCTTCTTCCAACCCGATTGAATGGCAGGAGGAGTAATGACCAATACTTTACGTTCTCGTCCATCGTCTTCTGGTACGGACAAGAAACGCTTGATGATGAGCGTACCAATAATCGTCTTGCCAAGTCCCACCACATCTGCCAACATAAAGCCACCATGTTCGTGCATAATGCCGATACACCTCTTAACAGCTTCTATTTGATATTCCAGTTTGTGGATGTTCGCTGGCAGATAAGTTTCTATCTGTTGTCCGAGTGATTTGTCTACAATGTCACCAAACTTAATTTGTAGCAATTTGATATATAGTTCGTATGGAGTGAATGATTGTTGTTCACTTTTGCGTTCTTTTTCCACGTCATCTGTTATAGGTGCAGATTTAAGGATTTGTTCTAAGAATTGTTTGTTCCAAGGTTCAGATATTTCCCATTTTTCATTAAACCATATCAAATGAGATTTATTACCAGGTATTTCATCAAGCGATAACACTTGATTTGGAGCTGTTTCAATATAGTTTAATTCAGCGTTACCTTGTAATCCTTTTTGTGTAAAATTTGTACTACCCACGATACCAATACCAATGCCGTTTGACTTTCCGTCAAAGATGTAACACTTAGAATGTAAAAATTGAGTTTCGTCATTTTCATTTTTTCGAAATACACGAATCTGAATCTTTGAATCATTGTTTTCCGTACAATAATCAAGAAGCAGACGTATAGCATCTTTATATTCCTCAGTAACATTAAGTTCGTGGATATCAGTTTTTATGAAGTCCAGCGGATAATTTGCATCTTTATATTTAGGTGACTTTAATTGATTTACGTATATATAAGGGTCTTTTCCTATAAGTAAACGAAGCGTTGTTCCTTCTTTTTCAATGAAAGACCTCAAATTTTCTTGTAGTATAGCTAAACCGGGAATATCCCAATAGCCTGTGGCAATACTAACTGTTTTAATACCATCAATGGCTAAGCATTTTCTCAATGTTGTTGTCATTGAAAGTGCTTCTATGGAATTATCTATAAGTGTATTATTCATTTTAATTCTATTCTATGGTTTGAAAATATGCGCTAATTACATTCTTTCTCTCTCCTCTCTTTTACTTTTTCCAATCCCGGCATCTTTTTAGCCAATGCACTTTCTCCTGCTGGAAAATAGAGAGGAAAAACTTTATATAAGAAACCCACAACTTCACTACGACTTTTATCCATATTGTAAAAAGCAGAGCAGACAAAGTACATTAGTTCTTGCTGACTACATGTTTCTTTAGGTTGTATGCTTATTGAGGGAGCAACTATCAAGTCATGTTCAGCAAATGATAGAGCACTGGCAAGAATAGCTTCCTGTTCTTCTTCGGTAAACATCTTTATTTTCCCAGCTAACCATTCAAGCTCTCTTTGCCGGAGTGCTTGTTGTTTTTCGTTTTGATGCTCCAATAGGATTGCTACATTTTCTTGTTGCTTTTCTGTCAAGGCGTTTTCTAATGCTTGGTTCTTTCGTTTAAGAACGTTGAATTTTAGCAAAGCAGCAATGTACATACAGAAATATCCTACTGCAATATCGAATATTAGGACAAGCAGATAATTGTTACTTGAGTTTTGTATGCCACCAGCCATATATTCACTAATAGGGATAACAGCTAATAGCATGATAATGGCTATTGCATAAAGCACTCGGTATCGCGTTTTATGGTTTACCTGTGGCAAAGAGGCAAACAAAAAGGCGATAATCAAAACGGCTATGATTGCAAAGAGTGGTATGAAAGAGGTCTCCATAGGTTTGTTGTTCTGTTTATGGTTTAACAATAATGCGCCAATAACCAGCCTTGTCTGAACCTTCGTGAACCAAAATTCCCATACCCCTAAGGCTCTTGATATTTTTCTCTATAGCGCGTTTAGTTACACCAATCTTGTTGGCCATATTATCAGCTGTGATTGAAGGATCTGAAATAACGAGGTCGATTATCTTTTGTGCAGTTTTACTGACTTTCTTCTGTGTTTCCGATGTATCTCCGAACTTATCCGCATTTACACCGAACTTTTCGACCGAACTTTCTTCATTTACACCGAACTCTTTTGTGTTTACACCGAACTTTTCGACCGAACTTTCTTCGTTTACAGGGTACTTTTCGAGGGTACTATTTACCCTGTTGGCTACTTCCTCTACAGGTATTCTTCCGCTTTCGTTCCAGTTCAAATTATAGAACGTGGTGTAGAAAGAGGTCGCTTCCGTTTGATATTGCGGTTCTTTGCCTTGCAAGAAATTAGGTAATTTCTCTGTAAGCTCTCGCATTTTGCGTAAACCGGAACCACGTTTCTCCATATAATCCAACTGTGTGAACACATCTGCAATGACAGGATTACGACGCATGGACGGCACTTTGTATATGTCACGGTCTTGAATTTGTGTACCGTCAAGCATAGCACCAGGTGATACCAGTTCTACGCGGTCATCATAAATGTCGATATGTACTTCACCGCCCATTATAGTATAATCTCTATGGATAAGGTGGTTTACCAGTCCTTCAAAGATGGCACGGTCGGAATAGTCGGGGAGGTTAAGGCGATAGTTTGGCATCTTCACCCAGCCGCTCATGGTATAGTTTTTGATGAAATCCATACCATATTTTAAGAGCAGCACAAGGTTAGCCCGATGTTCTACGGAACTGATGGCATCATCCTTATAGAGTCCAGTCCAACGGGTGCAGAAAATACGCGATTGAAATACCGTGCAATTATCCACAAACAGCAATCCTGCATTGGTCAGTTTGCCGTCAGGAGTTACTAGTCCGAATGATTCCAGATACTTGTCGTTCCATTCTTGATGGGTTTGCTCACGGAAAGTATTGGCAAGGATGATGAAAGAATGTTTGCCGGCATCCACTTGGGTAGGAAGAGAATCCCATGTCATGTGCGTGCCTTTTAATACCAACGAAAGTAATTGTTGGGAGTTGCATTCTACACTTTCATTGCCAACTCGTACATATGCGGTACGTGTCCCATCCTGATAATAGTAATAAGGTGTAAGCGTTCCTGCCTTTACTTTCACTTCAAGCAGGGTATGCCCTTCGTGTTCTATCGGAATAAGCTGAACTTCCGGCACAGGGTCAAGTCGTGCCTTCATCATTTCACTGATAAAATCAGCATCGGATTGTGGATTCTCCAAACCTACAATCACTCCATCATCGTTCACTCCATAGAACAGACTGCCACCTTCTGTATTGGCAAAAGCCGACACGGATTTGAGCCATGACTTCACTTTCTTACGTTCCAACATTTCCTTGAAATCGTAAGCTGAGCATTCCGCTATCAATGTATTGTTTTGAATTTGCATCGTTTCCTTATAATTGTTAGGGTATAGTTCCCCAATATCATGTACAAAGGTAAGGATAAAAGTGGAGATTCTGTTAAATTCGTGCCATACTTTTGATTATTATGCGTTTATATCACGATATTTATTGGAAAATTTTATATTTTTGCAGTCAAGAGCTGTGGTTGCTTATGGATGCTTATTTTCGGATTTGCGATATAATTGCAACACGTGTACGCAAGTTGCTCATACAGAGATACTGTTGATTTTGAGGAAGAAAGTATGTCCGCTTAAGTCCATTTTAAAGAAACGTTCTCCGGTTCCGGCAAAACATTCATCGGGCTTACATTCAAAAGAAAGCGTTGCACGTTCTTTCCGACCGTCGCGTTTGCAAAAAGCAACAGGTAACGCATCGTAGCGGGGAGGCGAAAAATGGTCGTAGGCTGACAAGCGGATTTCACGCTTTCCATCAGGGTATAAAGTGATATCAAGCGTTTCTTGAGGGTCGGAAAGCAATTCGCTCCATCGGTCTAATAGAGGCTCTTCCACATTGATAACGGCACGCTTCGTTCCGTCCTCCGTCGAAAGAATCCATTTTCCTTTTTGTTCTTTTATAAACAGGGGCACTTTCTGAATCCGGTCACTGAATTGTAGCATTTCCGACTCATCTGTCAGCACATAATCGCCGAAGCCAAGAAACAGGCGGGTGATACCGATGTTATACTGACGGATGATTAACATATATTCCTCCTGGGGAACATCGGTATCCGCCATCATATCGTTAGCCAGCTTTTGCTTCTGAAAGGGAACTGTTACGTAAATATCTCCTTCCTTTTCATAAACAGCCGTTGGCTTGTATGCTTTCCAAAGCGACTCATTCCTTGATAACTCGGTATCGAAATCAAGGAAATCAAATAAGTGATAGTTCGTTGGTTTCATCTATTTTATTGATTAAATATCGTTTATTGATTACTATAATTATCAGATTAGTTTGAATGATTACCATACTAGTCTAGTTCTAATGATTATTACACTAGTTTATTGATTGCTATACTAGTACATTGATGACTATGTTAATCCATTGATTTGTTTCAATCTTGCTTTATTCTTCCAGCTTTGTATTTAATACTGTCCGCCACTTGAGGCCCGTTATTCTTCCACACGTTCTTTTTCCCGGGGCGGTTCGAATCAAAACGTTCAGTGGGACACCAGTTGTTTTCCATTGTATATCCGTCCGTAGCTTCATCCAGATAGATATAAAAAGCCCGGTCATTCGTAGCGTAGGGTGCCTCGATTAAATGTTCGATCCGGTTATTACGCATGACGGAACCCGGCTGGTTGGAAAGAGTATACAGACCGCCTGCATCGTATAGCCGACGGGCAAAGTGATGTACATAGTTTGCTTCTATCCGGTTGTTACACATTCCGCTCTCCAGCGATGTCCATCCCCAGCCTACACAAATCCCTGAATAGTTCAGATGGCAGACTTCATTATGAGAAACATCCATGTTTCTGACATATCCGGCGCCGATACCTACACATCCCCAGTCCTCATTAGTCACATTACTTATGAAATTGTTTCTGATAGTAATATGGGAACATAATTCCCGTACGTCAGCAGGAATAAAAGGGATGTGCGTCTCAAATCCTCCGTCCGGAAATGCACCGACTAGTAAAGCCGTTCCTCCAATATCCGTAAATTGACAATCTTCGACGCTCGATGCTGTGACTGCCCATTCATAATCCAGTCCGGTGGATGATAAATGACGAAACGTGCAATGCTTGAAATCAATATGTTCGGCACCTCTTACACGTATCGCTGTTTCGGGACGGATGATCCAGGCTTGGTTCTCCAGTTCCGCTTTTTCCGGAAGCCCCGGTTCTTGTAGTTTATAGGCATCCAATAAAGGAAATCCCCCTTGCAAGGTGACGTGCCCCTGAAAAGAAGGACGCATCCAAGAGGTATGCGCAAAAGTAATTCCGTTAAATTGTATATGTTTTACCGGACGGGACAATGTACCGTCTATGGTCACTAAAGTTTCCAAGGCAGGGATAATCACTTCAGCTGTTTCCATATTTTCGCTCGCCTGCGGATAATAGTAAATCGTGCCGGAAGGATATTCCTGGAACCATTCACCGGGTTGGTCCAGCAATTCCAGTGCATTGGTCAGGCAAAAGGAAGAATTTCCTTTCTCTCCTCCGATGACGGGTTGCGGCCAGGGATGCGCAAACTCCAAGTAACTTTCGGGTTCATGGAAGCGAACTACAGCTTGTCCGTCTTTCACGTCTATACTTTTCACGCGCAAAATAGCAATCGCCCAGCGTTGATGGACAATCATTTCCAGTTGACCGGCATTTTGTAGTCTATTCGGATTTACACTTTGAGAAACGGGGATCGTTATTGTCTGCTCTTCCGGATTGAAGTCAATCATTCGTTCCAATTCTCCGTCAGGAAATTGCGCAGCTCTTTGAACTTTATGACCGTTCACCCACATTTGCCGAGTTTCTACTCTTCTATTTCCTATTAGGGGAGCCTCTGCCGACCATATCTTCTGCTTTAGCTTTTCAGGAATTGCCGGATGATTACATCCACGCTTCCACCCCGTAACAGCAACTCCACCACTAATTACAGGGTGAGCACCATCTACTGCACAAATCACCGTTGGAGAATCGGGTGTCCCACTATCTTCCGGACGAAGAAACAGAGAATTGCGCTGGGCATAAACACCCTCTTCCAAACGAATATAAATTCCTCCGGCTACTTCCGGCCGATTCAGTCTACGCCATTCACGAGCCTGCTTGATTGCCCGGTTTAATGTATAAAACGGAGCTTCCTTTGTCCCGGGATTCTTATCATTCCCCTGCAGGGATACATAAATTTCTCCCGCAAAAAGCGAGGGAAACCACCCCAAGAAAATGATAAAAGAAAGATAAATAAAAGTCTTTTTCATGGTACTACCTCAATGTGCTACTTCAATAAAGACGAACACACATCGATTTAGTACTCTATGTAAAGGCAATAGATAAGTTATTCTTACGAATGTTTTACAACATCAAATAGGTTACCGAATAAGACCTATGATAAATTGATAGCAAAAATAACCGCAGACAACGAACTTCAGTAAAGTTCCGAATATAAATCCGAGTAAAGAGCCCACACCTGATTTGAGTGCCTGCGAGAACTCTTTATTTCCTAATAGTTCACCAATCACCGCCCCTAGAAACGGACCGAGAATAATGCCCCAAGGCAAGAAAAGAAGACCGACAAGAGTTCCTATGATACATCCCCAATTACCCCATTTACTACCGCCACTATATTTACTTCCCAGCATCGGAGTGAAATAATCTAATACCTGCAAAACAGCTACAATCAATAACCATACGATTAATTGTGTCGTAGAATATTGTACCTTATCCGTGAAGTGCAGAATGACCAACCCCACATAAGCAATAGGCGGACCGGGAAGAAACGGCAGAATACAACCTGCTAACCCGGCTATCATACAAAGGGCACTAATTACGATCAAAATAATGTCCAACATAGTCTCTTCTTTTTTTAGTTCTGCACAAAAATACAGTATCTTTCAATATATACAAGCTAACCTCGAGAATTATTTCCGCCACTTCACTGCTGTTTCAGAATAGCTTTGTCAGGGCTGCAGTTCTTTGTGTGAATGAGTTTTTCCAATACTTTTTTGAGGATGCCTCGTACCCAACAAGAACTTTTACTATCTTTGTGTCGTTAACGCTATTAATAAGCAAGTTATAAAAAAGAAATCAGCAGGAGGACAGAAGATGGATCCAATGGAATATATAGTACCCAACAGAAAGCGTTTACCTTACGGTATGATGAACTTCGCAGTCATCCGCCGCGAAGACTATTATTATGTAGACAAAACCCGCTTCATTCCTATGATAGAGCAGGCAGACCGGTTCTTTTTCTTCATCCGTCCCCGCCGCTTCGGCAAAAGCCTCACGCTGAACGTACTGCAACACTACTACGATGTGCGTACCCGCGATAAGTTCAACGACTTATTCGGCGACCTCTACATCGGGAAGCATCCCACAGTAAACCGCAACAGCTATCTGGTGCTTTACCTTAACTTTTCAGGTATCACCGGCGAACTGAACGATTATCGAAAAGGACTGGATGCACATTGCCAAATCCGCTTCGACTTCTTCTGTGAAGTCTATTCCGACCTCCTGCCACAAGGTATCAGAGAACGATTGGACGAAAAGGACGGGGCTGTCAACCAACTGGACTATTTGGTTTCGGAGTGCGAACGTGCCGGACAGAAAATGTATCTCTTCATCGACGAATACGACCACTTCACCAACGCCATCCTTTCCGATGCGGAAAGCTTGCACCGTTACACTGACGAAACGCATGGCGAAGGTTATCTACGTGCTTTCTTCAATAAGGTGAAGGCAGGAACTTATTCCAGCATAGAGCGTTGTTTCATCACTGGCGTAAGCCCCGTAACGATGGATGACCTGACGAGTGGCTTCAACATCGGCACGAACTACTCACTTACCCCCCAATTTAACCAAATGATGGGATTCACCGAAGAAGAAGTGCGCGAAATGCTGACTTACTATTCAACCAACAGCCCTTTCCGCCATACTGTTGACGAACTGATGGAAATAATGAAACCGTGGTACGACAATTATTGCTTCGCGCAGGATTGTTACGGTGAAACTACCATGTACAACTCCAACATGGTGCTCTACTTCGTGAAGAATTACATAGATAACGGCAAAGCACCACGAGAAATGATAGAAGATAATATACGTATCGACTATGAAAAGCTGCGTATGCTCATTCGAAAGGATAAGGAGTTTGCACACGATGCTTCCGTCATTCAAACTTTAGTGAGTCAAGGTTATATCACTGGTGAACTGAAGAAAGGTTTCCCTGCCGTCAACATCACCAGTCCGGACAATTTTATAAGCCTGCTCTACTATTTCGGAATGTTGACCATTAGCGGAATGCATGAAGGAAAAACCAAGCTGACCATTCCCAACCTGGTGGTTCAGGAGCAACTATACACTTATTTACTTAATACATACAACGACGCAGACTTGAGTTTCAGCAGCTATGAGAAAAGCGAACTTTCAAGCCAGCTGGCTTATCGAGGCGACTGGCAAGCCTATTTCGGCTACATTGCCGACTGCCTGAAACGTTATGCATCCCAACGTGACAAGCAAAAGGGCGAATTCTTCGTTCACGGCTTCACCTTGGCCATGACTGCGCAAAACCGCTTCTACCGTCCTATCTCCGAGCAAGATACACAAGCGGGTTACGTCGATATTTTCCTCTGTCCCATGTTGGATATATATTCTGACATGAAGCACAGCTACATCGTTGAGTTAAAATACGCCAAATATCGCGATTCTGAAAACCGTGTGGAGGAATTGCGTCAAGAAGCCATCGCCCAAGCCAACCGCTATGCCGACACGGACACGGTGAAACAAGCTATCGGCTCCACGCAACTACACAAGATTGTAGTGGTATATAAAGGTATGGAAATGCGGGTATGCGAAGAGTTATAATGAACAATTTCTTCACCCTTCACTTTTCCTTGTATTATCCTATCTATAAGCAGTTTATAGGTGAAGGGTGTTCCCTTCACCCATCCTTTCACGGTAAGCGTCTCCGCGATTCTATATAGTGTATTAAAATAAAAAGGCTAATGATCCCTTTTTAGTCATTAGCCTTTTCCCATCTGTCAGG
>NZ_CP083673.1:4683078-4754840 GCF_025914115.1 Bacteroides sp. DH3716P
CCTGACAGATGGGAAAAGGCTAATGACTAAAAAGGGATCATTAGCCTTTTTATTTTAATACACTATATAGAATCGCGGAGACGCTTACTACGTTTTGTTCGTGAATTGGAACAAGGCAAACAGACTCTTCGAGTAGATAAAGTAAACCAAATACTAAATCAGTTTGGAAGTGAAGTAGGCGTAGTGCAAATAAATATCACTTAAATTTCCTACATTTTTTCCTAATGAAGAATATGTCACCACTTTGAAGTCTACCTTTGTCATCGAACAGTGACAATATTTATATTATGAAATTAAGAAATGCAGAAAAACGGCTGCTAATTGCCGTTAGCCAAATTATTGAAAACGAAGGATTCAGTAAAATCGGAGTCAATAAGATCGCCAAGCAGGCAAAATGCGATAAAGTGTTAATCTACCGTTATTTTGGTGGACTGGAAGGTTTATTAGCTGCTTGGGCTAAAGATAATGATTTCTATACTTTAGCTTATCAGGCTTATTCGGAAAGAGTGACAAAAGCGGAAAGTTCTGAAGATATTATTAAATTGACCCAAACCGTCTTATTGAAACAACTGAACTTCTTACGGACAAACAAGCTAATGCAGGAATTGTTAGCATGGGAGTTATCGGGAAATTCTACATTCAGAAGTATTCAGGATGAACGGGAAAGAAATGGTTTCAAACTTCAGGAGGAACTGGAAAAGAAATTGGGAAAAGAATCGAAAGATGTACGTATGTTCATCACTATATTAATTGCTTCTATAAATTACATTGTCTTAGCCACAAGACAATATCGTATATTCAACGGTATCGATTTTAGTAATCCAGAAGCTTGGGAGTTATGCAAGCAAACTATTTATAAATACATTCGTGCACTTTTTGAAAATATCCTGAAATGAAACGATTTTATCATTTAACGACTATGCCACACAATATTATTGAATGTAATACAATATTATCCTGCTTAGTGATATGCTGTTCTATATTGTATAGCATTTCTTGTAATGCACAGGCCCGGCAGAGACATTTTGAATCTGTTTGTGGAAAAGAAAAGAACATAATAATATGGAATGAGAAAACAGAAAACAACATTATTTTTCTGACTACTTCCCAAAATTCAGAAGTTCATCATTATCGCCTCTCGCCTTTATGCACAACTCTATCCTGGCAGTTGACTGATTCAATAAAACATACGAATCTGACTATTGTCTTATATAATAATAACTACTATTTTAAAGGTACACTCAACAACCAGCCCTATAATAAAACGGTTAAAAGCAAAGGCTATCCGTGGTATCAAAATATAGCTTATTCTGCCGGACAAACAATCAATAAGAATAGTATAAAATACGAGTGTTTTCGTCCTGACAATCTGGAATTATATGTCATGCAGGCAGAACGAAAAGCTACCACTGTATTATTCAACAATCAAAAAACCTATGAAATAAAGGTGAGGCTTACAGGCATCTTATCTCACTTTTGGAGTTGCCTCTACTATTTCAATGCGGCAAATCACCAATTCATAGGTTACAAAGGAGTAAACGGCGGTCCCGGTACTCCTGAAACAATTATCAAAGCTAAATAAATAATACTCAATGATATATTCACGATTTAAATTTAAAAAAAATAGAACAATGAAAGCAATTATTATCTATGTTTCTACTTACCAAAGTAATACGCTCAAAGTTGCCCAAAGAATGGCAAACGAACTATCTGCTTTTTTAGCCACTACCCGGGAAGCAGAAAATATCGACTTATCAGATTATGACTTAATCGGACTCGGTTCAGGAATAAACTTTGCCCAACATCACTGTAAACTTCTCTCATTTGCGAAGTCACATGAATTCAGAAATCGCAACGTCTTCATCTTCTCCACCCGCTGCCGTCCATTCCTTGGAAAGTATCATCAAGCACTCAAAAGGATATTGTCAGATAAAGGTGGAAATCTTATCGGTGAATTTTCCTGTAAAGGTTTTGATAGGACTGGTCCATGGGTAGCAATAAACGGATACAACAAGGCACGCCCTAACGAGAAAGATTTATTTAAAGCGAAATTATTTGCCGATAGTATGAAAAGACGCATACATCCATTAGCCAAATTCTCCAAAATGAAGAAATTTATGATTGATAAGATAGACTATTCCCCTATCTACAAGCATCCCTCTAACGCTAATAAGATTGCCGGCAAAACGACATTATTAAATATTACGACTTGTATTCATTGTATGAAATGCATCAATCTATGTCCAATGCATGTGTTTGAGATAAAGGAATATGATAATTCAAGGATTATTCTTCCCACGGGAGAAAGCAACTGTATCCAATGTCAGACATGTAGCAGGAATTGTCCTACGAATAGTATTTTTATTAATGAGTCGTTCATCAACGGGATACGGATTGCTATTCGGGAAGCAGGCAGTGATAAACTACAGCAGGCATATAGATATTATTAGGATTTACCCCCAGTTCGGAGATCAGTTTTGAAGCTATCTGTCTAAGAATATAGCTTTTTTCAATTATAATCGAAAAAGCCAGAGTAAAAACACGTTTTCTCGATTATAATCGAAAATTTCATTTTATAGGATTATGTATTAAATCTCCCCATTCACCCCTAATCCGAACAAGGCAAAATCGCCCAAACATGGATCATCCGGGAAGACCTCAGCCAATGCTACCGTTATCTGGCGGGCATTTTTCAAAGAAAAGGTTTCTGCATCCGTCAACTTGAAATAATGGGCTACCCGGCAGACATGTGTATCCAAGGGAACAATCAAATCCCTGCGATCAAAACTCTCCCAAATGCCCAAATCGACCGCCGAGTCCCGGCGAATCATCCAACGCAAAAACATATTCAGTTTCTTTTGAGGACTTTTGGCAGAGACTTCAAGAAATGCACATAGCTTTTCCATCGGTATTCCGGGGTATGTCTTCAAGGCTTCTTCCAAACTTTCAAACTGTGTATAAGCAATGTATAATCGCTGGAAATATCCATAGAAATCAGCATGTGACAGCATCCGATAAAAACTACCGGTTGCCCCCGGTGGGAAATCCCCCTCCCACTGACGGGACAATACATACTGATAAGGTGAATCTCCCATTAGCCCGTGCAGCTCTTCCGCCTTCTTCAATATCTGTTTGCGATTGCCAAAACTCATAATTGCTGTCAGCAAACCGCTGACTTCGATATCCTGTTTCAGCGTATAACGATGGGGAAACTGCACCGGATCGCTTTGTATAAAGTCTGCGCGATGATACATCTCCGCACACATTAAAAGTTTATTCTTTATATCTTCAGTCATTTCGAGGAAGTATCAAGTATTGAAAGTACAAAAATACATATTCTAGTCGGATTTCCTCTTTAAGTAAATGATAGATTGTATCCCTAATAAAATAACAAACAAATATTCTGCCGTCATATACACAGTCAGAGAAGCATGAAAACATTCACTTAACAGATACAGATAAATCAAATATACAAGAATGGTGATTAACTGGAAGATAAAGGCGAGCTTCGTCTTTCCTGTACCGGTAACAGCATTGATATAAACATATCCGGGCAGTGCAAAAGCATAATTCAACAGCATAACTATAAAAGGATAGAAAGCTAGTCTCACCAGATTATCGTTATTCGTATAAAATCCGATAACCCATTGGTTACCCCAAAGAGCCATAACTATCAATGGAACCCCCACGGCATAACCCAACCTAAGAACTTTATGGCAAACGGGAAAAAGTTCCTTCCCCTGCCCCGCCCCAATTAGATTGCTGACTAATGAACCAGTAGTGGATGCAAAAGAGTTGACAATCACAAAAAAGACGGTAGAAACACTACGAGTAATATTGGAAATAGCAAGCTCTGTCCTTCCCAGATGCTCGATAGCAACGAAGAACAGAAACCAGGGAGCAACGCTGATAAAAGAGTGAAGCATACTCCATACAGATATCCTCAACAACTTTATTAACACTTTCCCATCATAAACGACCTTCAGCCCATATTTCACTTTATCTACCCTCACCCACATATATAATAGGAGTACGATAAAAGCTCCGAACTCTGCCAAAGAAGAAGCCATCGCCGCCCCGGATATACCCAGATTCAGTTTGAATATCAGCAGATAGTTAAAAGGAATATTGATACAGATAGCCATGATAGCTGCCACGGACAATGCTTTGGTCGTTGTTATCCCTACCAGAAAAGACCGGAAAGCTAAAAAAGGAAATGAGAATAACAAACCGAAGCTACGCCAATCCAGATAATGAATCACTGCCTGATAAATTTCATCCGAAGTTATCAACCGGCGCAAGATCAAGGGAGAAGCCAAATGGAGCAATAGGCAAAGAATGACTGCCATCCCCGACAGGAAATATACTCCCTGAAAAAATGTACGTCCCGTCTCTTTATAATGTTGTTCCCCATTTCTCCGGGCAATCATTACCTGCAGCCCGATGCTGAATCCGAAGCCCAACATATAAACAGCTAAATAATAGATTCCGGCAAGCGCAGAAGCTCCCAGTTCGACTTCTCCCACATGCCCCAGGAAAATAGCGTCGGTAATATTGATTAATTGTTCCATCAGAATGCTCATCATCACAGGAAAGTTGATGAGCCATATTTGCTTATATGTATAATTCATTGCTCAACTTAAAAATAACACGATACGGTATACCACATCATAGCAGCACACAGTTCCGTAAATTTATAAAAATGGATATAAAACTCTTTGCCAGGCGAGTAGTTGCCTGTCGGATAGCTGAATAGCCCTGTTAGAAATGATGCTATTCGTTGAGCGTAGCTATATGCAGAGTTTCATAAATGGATGAATATTGCTGGTTTATCAATCAATTACGCAACAAAGATAAGAAATCTTATTTTCATATCCCAATGTGGTATGGTATTAGCAGATTACTTATAGTAAAGAAATGTATTAAAAACATTGATTGCAACATTAACAGATTGATTTATACAGATATACCATATTCTAAAGCTAAGGAATAATTCTTAAATATCTTTCTCTTTTGAAAAAAGGCATATCATTTTGAAAAGAGTAGTAACCAATAAATAACCAGATAACAATGAAAGTTTGTAAATTCGAGAAAATTAAAGATGAGGATGAAATGAAGCAAGTAATCAATTGTATTCAGAAAGAACATCCTTATGTAGCTGTAGTCCCTATATTGGCACAATTACAGGAGTGGTTACAGGCTATTTCCATCAGTTGGTTTCACGAAGAAGATGAAGCTTCTCATACCACAGTCAATGCCATCGAAGCATATTGCTGTACCCTTGCCAATCATCTCATTACAGATTCGCACTTAAATCAGGAAATTAAAAACCGGATTCTGGAGTGTATAAAGAAAATACATATACTTGTAGAAGACAAAGCAGATTTACTGATTGATAAAATGATAAAAGCGGAAATATACGGATTATCCAGCGATTTATTCACTTATTGCTTACGTCAACAGGGTCTTCGTGCCCAAACATTAGATACCGGCAAACTTATACAGATCAACCTGGAAAGAAAGCCGGATATCCCATATATTCAGGAATCTATCCAACAATACATTGACGAGAACCGGAATGTGGATATTTTTATCGCCCCACTTTCCATTTGCAGGAATGTGTATGGTGAAATAGACTTTATGAGCGAACAACGCAATGATTACTATGCAACAGTGCTTGCCACCTTATTCAAAGCGGACGAAATACTGTTATCCACCCCTATCAACCATATCTACGCAAACCGGAATTGCCTGCGAGAACAACATTCACTAACTTACATAGAAGCCGAACAACTGATTAACAGCGGAGTACACCTGCTCTACGCAGATTGTATCACCCTTGCGGCACGCTCCAATATAGTTATCCGCCTAACCGATATACACGATCTGTCAACAGAACGACTCTATATATCTTCCCATGACACAGGCAACAGTGTCAAGGCCATCCTCTCACAGGATTCGGCTACCTTTGTACGTTTTACCTCATTGAATGTATTGCCCGGATATTTGTTTATGGGTAAGATATTGGAAGTTATCAACAAATATCAAATCAATGTCATCTCAATGGCCTCATCCAATGTATCCATCTCGATGATGCTGACAGCCAGCCGGGACACCCTGCGAATCATTCAAAGGGAACTACATAAATATGCCGAAATGGTTATGGACGAAAATATGTCTGTAATACATATCATCGGCTCCCTTCATTGGGAACGCACACAAGTAGAAAGTCATATTATGGATACTATCAAAGATATCCCCGTATCTCTCATTTCTTATGGAGGAAGCGATCATTGTTTCACACTATCTGTACATACCACAGATAAAAACAGACTGATTAGTTCGCTATCCAGACAATTTTTCGAGAGTCAGTGCGCAGCCTGATTCAAAGCCGGATAAAAAGAGACATCTGAAAGCCAAATAAAAAAAATAAAGAGATGAAAATAGCTATTATAGGAGCCGGACACATAGGGAGTGCAATCGTCACTTGTCTGGCGCAAGGACATCTTTACAATGAGAAAGACATTATTGTCTCCAATCCAAATATCGATAAACTGGAGAGACTGCAAGAACATTTCCCTGCAATACACATAACGACCGATAACCAACAAGCCATATCGGAAGCTGAAGTAATCGTCCTCGCCATCAATCCCTGGAAAGTAGATGAAGTATTGTCCCCTCTACGTTTCTCGCGTACACAAATCCTCGTATCTCTTGTGTCCGGAGTATGTATCTCCCACCTGGCTCATTTAACAGAAGCCGAGATGCCTATCTTTCGGGCAGTTCCCAATATGGCCATTACAGAACGTTCCAGCCTCACTTTGATAGCTTCCCGCGGAACTGATAAAGAATATCAGCAATTAATAAAACAGATATTTGAAGAAGGAGGAAAATGCCTGTTCCTGCAAGAGAAACAACTAGATACCACTTCCGCATTAACCTCCAGCGGAATAGCTTTCGCCTTAAAATATATGCAAGCGGTTATGCAGGCAGGGATTGAGCTAGGAATTCCCGGCAAGGATGCCATGCAAATGGCAGCGTATAGCATGGAAGGAGCGACAGAACTGATTCTGAATCATAACACTCATCCATTGCTGGAAATAGAGAAAGTAACCACTCCGGGCGGAACCACTATAAAAGGATTGAACGAACTGGAGCACAAAGGCTTCACTTCTTCTATTATTCAAGCCATCAAAAGCAGTGCCACAACTTTGATTGACAAAGAGGAAGAAGATGCAGAAAATTTCCGATAGTCCTTATGGTATGGTTTCTCAAGTCCTTTTTGCCTATTTTGAAATGCTATATATCCCAAAGCCAGCATAAAAGGACTTAAGAAAATGTATGCTTAGATTTTATATTCCTCTATCTTCCGGTACAGGGTGGTAAGTCCGATTTTCAACAAGCGGGCAGCTTCCGTTTTATTCCCTTTCGTATATTCCAACACACGCGCAATATGCCTGCGCTCCATTGCAGCCAGTTCAAAACTACCTGTACTATCGTCCGAACATTCATAATGAGTGTTCTGGATTTCCAAAGGAAGGTCGCAGATATCCAGCCGTCCACCTTCGCAAACAATCAGGCTACGCTCAATCACATTTCTCAACTCACGGATATTCCCTTTCCACGGCTGTTGTTCCAGCGCTTCCAAAAAAGCAGGAGTCATCTCATTGATGGCATACGAAAGTTTTTCGGAGAAACTTTTGGCAAAAGCAGTTGCAAGAATTCTGATATCACCGGTACGTTCACGAAGCGAAGGAAGATGCACCTGAAAAACCGAAAGACGATAAAACAAGTCCTCACGGAAATGCCCGGCTTTGATCTCCTCCTGCAAATTCCGGTTGGTAGCAGCGATGATACGCACATTGACTCTTGTCGGCTTGGTATCACCGATCTTTATATATTCTCCTGTTTCAAGGATACGCAGTAACTTTGCCTGCAATTCGAAAGCCATCTCTCCGATTTCATCCAGAAAGATCGTTCCGTTATTGGCCTCTTCAAAAAGCCCTTTCTTATCTTTCAACGCACCGGTAAACGAACCTGCCTTATGTCCGAACATCTCGCTTTCGAGCAGTTCTTTGCTGAAAGACGAACAGTTGACCGCCACAAAATTCTGTTTGCTCCGCTTGCTGTTATAATGTATAGCCTGCGCAAAGACCTCCTTTCCTGTTCCGGTTTCTCCCGTCAGCAATACGGGAACATCTGTCACAGACACCTTCTGCGCCAAAGACACCGACTCTTTCAGCACTTTTGACTCCCCCAGGATAGAATCGAACGAGTACATTTGCCCGACCTTCTTTTCCAGTTTTTCGAGACGGACATTCATTTTTGCTTTCTCTACGGCACGACTAATGAGAGGGATAATCTTGTTATTATCATCTCCTTTCGTTATATAATCAAACGCACCGTTTTTGATAGCCTGCACCCCGTCGGGAATATTGCCGTGAGCAGTAAGAAGAATCACTTCCACATTGGGAGCTATTTTTTTGATATTCAAAACCAGATCCACTCCGTTTCCATCAGGAAGAAAAACATCACATAAAGCTACGTCGGGCGATTGAATTTCCAGTTGTTTGATGGCAGTTTTGCAATCACCTGCCTGACACACTTCATAGCCCTCAAGTTCCAGCATACGAGCTAAAAGGCTGCGAATCTGGACTTCATCGTCAATAATAAGAATTTTATTCATACAAATTGTCTACATTAATATAGAAGAATGAAAAACAGGGTGCGCAAATATAGTTTTTTTATCTGAATCCATGAACATTTCTTCGCCCCTGTTTGTTATTTCCACAGGAAACTATTTACACTATAAACAGATGAAAATAATTATTATTGGGGGAGTTGCAGGAGGAGCCACCACTGCTGCCCGAATCAGACGAGTAGATGAAACAGCAGAAATTATCCTTTTGGAAAAAGGAAAGTATATATCATACGCCAATTGCGGCCTTCCTTATTATATAGGAGGAGTGATAGAGGAACGGGATAAATTGTTCGTGCAAACGCCCGAAGCCTTCTCTACACGCTTCCGTGTAGATGTACGTACAGAAAACGAAGCGATTTTTATTGACCGGAAAAGAAAGACAGTGACCATCCGGCAAAGCAGTGAAGACACTTATGAGGAGAGCTACGATAAATTAGTCATCTCCACCGGAGCTTCCCCGGTGCGTCCTCCTCTTCCGGGAATCGACCTTAGCGGAATCTTCACGTTAAGGAATGTCACCGACACGGATCGGATCAAAGAATATATCAAGAGCCACGCTCCGCGAAAAGCCGTTATCGTAGGAGCCGGATTTATCGGTCTGGAAATGGCGGAAAACTTACATACACAGGGAGCGAAAGTGTCGATTGTGGAAATGGGCAATCAAGTGATGGCTCCTATCGACTTCTCGATGGCATCGCTCGTCCACCAGCACTTGATGGATAAAGGAGTCAATCTTTATCTGGAACAAGCTGTCGCCTCTTTTAGCCGGGAGGGAAAAGGATTGAAAGTAACGTTCAAAAATGGTCAGTCCATTTCTGCCGATATCGTTATCCTGTCGATCGGAGTACGCCCGGAAACCAGTCTGGCACGAGCTGCCGAACTGACTATCGGCCCCGCAGGAGGTATTGCCGTGAATGATTACCTGCAAACGTCTGATGAATCGATTTATGCCATCGGTGACGCAATCGAGTTCCGCCATCCGATCACCGGAAAACCCTGGCTCAACTATCTTGCCGGACCTGCCAACCGTCAGGGACGCATCGTTGCAGACAACGTTCTCGGGGCAAAAATACCTTACGAAGGTTCTATCGGCACTTCAATCGCAAAAGTTTTCGACATGACCGTTGCTTCAACCGGTTTACCCGGCAAGCGCCTGCGCCAGGAAGAGATAGATTATATGTCATCTACCATCCATCCCGCCTCTCATGCCGGCTACTATCCGGATGCCATGCCGATGAGTATCAAAATCACTTTCGACAAAAAGACGGGAAGATTGTACGGCGGGCAAATCGTCGGTTACGACGGAGTGGACAAACGGATTGACGAACTCGCGCTTGTCATCAAACACGAGGGAACGATCTACGACCTGATGAAAGTGGAACAAGCGTATGCTCCTCCGTTCTCTTCGGCCAAAGATCCGGTAGCACTGGCAGGATATGTAGCGGAAGACATCATTACCGGCAAAACCAATCCGGTATATTGGAGAGAGTTGCGGGACATTGAAATGGAAAATAAGTTCCTGCTGGATGTCCGCACCCCGGACGAATATTCTTTAGGCAGCTTACCGGGTGCCGTGAATATTCCGCTGGATGAGCTTCGTGACCGGCTGGCCGAACTGCCGAAAGATAAAATGATTTATACCTTCTGCGCTGTCGGACTACGGGGCTATCTTGCCTACCGGATATTGACTCAACATGAATTTGACAAGGTGCGTAATCTCTCGGGAGGACTGAAGACTTATCGAGCCGCCACTGCTCCGATTATCATACGCGAAGAAAATGGAAATGAAATAGACGAATCACCCGAACAACAGGGAGGTAGTCCCCAAGTTGGGCAACCTGCGGTTGCTAAGGTTTCGGATACCACGGTTACTGCCACGGCTGCCGTCACCGCCGATGCCCTTGCAACCCCCGCTAAAACAGTTCGGGTAGACGCCTGCGGGTTACAATGTCCCGGCCCGATTTTGAAAATGAAAAAAACAATGGATACACTGGCTTCAGGCGAACGGGTGGAAATCACCTCAACCGATCCGGGATTTCCGCGTGACGCCGCCGCATGGTGCAGTTCAACGGGCAATCAACTGATTTCGAAAGACAGCTCCGGAGGAAAATCTGTTGTTGTCATAGAAAAAGGAGAACCAAAATCGTGCAATATTGTTACTTCATGTGAGGGCAAAGGAAAAACCTTTATCATGTTTAGTGATGATTTGGATAAAGCTTTGGCCACTTTTGTACTAGCAAACGGCGCAGCAGCTACGGGGCAGAAAGTCACCATCTTCTTTACGTTCTGGGGACTGAACGTCATCAAGAAGTTGCACAAACCGGAAACCGAAAAGGATATTTTCGGAAAAATGTTTGGCATGATGCTGCCTTCCAGCTCTAAAAAGCTGAAACTTTCTAAGATGAGTATGGGCGGAATAGGCGGAAAAATGATGCGGTATATCATGAACAAAAAAGGGATTGATTCACTGGAATCCCTGCGCCAGCAAGCGCTGGAAAACGGTGTGGAATTTATTGCTTGCCAGATGTCAATGGACGTGATGGGAGTCAAACAAGAAGAACTCCTGGACGAGGTGACCATTGGCGGCGTAGCAACGTATATGGAACGGGCGGATAACGCAAACGTTAATCTATTTATTTAAAAAATGAACAAATGAAATATTTAAATAAGGTATGAAAACAATATGTGCAATGCGTGATGTATTCAAAGCAATGGGAAACTTTGAAACAGCATTTGAAAAAATGTACCAGATAACGCTTAATGAAGCAATGATATTGTGTGCCCTTAAAGAGGCTTCGGACAAAGTGACGGCTACCAACCTGTCTAAACAAACCGAACTAAGCCCCTCACACACATCCAAAATGCTGCGGATACTGGAAGAAAAAGGACTAATCGTCCGATCACTCGGAAGTGAAGACCGGAGACAGATGTATTTCCATCTGACTCAATTGGGTAAACAACGGGTAACTGAACTGGAACTTGATAAGGTAGAAATACCGGATCTACTAAAACCTCTGTTTTAATAAACGGATTTTTCAAATAAATATCTGTAAATAATAAACGGTGAGCAAACTCCCTGATAATAGGGCAGAGCGCTCACCGTTTTTCTTTCCGCCGGGCCAAAGAAATATGTTAATTTTCCGGCAAAAGAAATTTCCACGCGAACCTTTTTCCACCTTTCTTGTTGTTTGTATCAAAAGCCCAAGGTACCTGGGCGTGATTTTTATATAACCTAAACATTATAAAAGATATGAAGAAATTAATTCCTATTTTATTGGCGGTCTTTGCACTCGCTTCATGTGAAAAAGACCCGGACATGGGTAAACTGGATGACAATTATCTGGTATACACTAACTACGACAAGAAAGCCGATTTCAAAGTTCCTACATTCTATCTGGCACCACAGATTCTGGTCATCAGTGATAGTAAAGAACCGGAATATCTCGAAGGTGAAGGCGCAGAACAAATTCTGGCAGCTTATACAGACAATATGGAAGCTAGAGGTTACGAAGCAGCAGCTGACCAGGAAAGCGCAGATCTTGGTATCCAAGTGAGCTACATCGCAAGTACTTATTATTTCACCAGCTACACACAACCTGAATGGTGGTGGGGTTATCCCGGATATTGGGGCCCTGGCTACTGGGGTGGCAACTGGGGTGGTGGATGGTACTACCCGTATGCAGTAACTTATAGTTATAGCACCAACTCCTTCCTGACAGAAATGGTGAACTTGAAAGCCGAACAGGGAGACAGTAAAAAACTGCCTGTTGTATGGACAAGTTATCTGACCGGATTTGAAACTGGTTCCAAAGCTATCAACCGTACTCTTGCAGTAGAAGCTGTCAACCAGTCATTTACACAGTCACCTTATCTTACTAACAAATAAACAACTACAACTGTTATGAAAACAAGAAAAAATATATACTTCAAGGTAGTAGCCTTGGCGGCTATTGCCATCGCCTTCGCCATGCCGGCTAAGGCACAGCTATCGGACAATGGATATGCAAATATCGACTGGCAGTTCAACGCTCCGCTAAGTAACAATTTTGCTGATAAAGCAAGCGGTTGGGGTATGAACTTCGAAGGTGGTTATTTCGTGACTCCTAACATCGGTTTGGGTCTTTTCCTCAACTATCACAGCAACCACGAATATGTAGGTCGCGAAACCTTCCAAATGGGCGCCGGTGAAGTGACTACCGATCAGCAACATACCATTTTCCAATTGCCTTTCGGTGCTGCTGCACGTTACCAGTGGAATCGCGGTGGAGCCTTTCAACCATACGTCAGTGCTAAATTAGGTGCTGAATATGCTAAAATCCGCTCTAATTTCAGCATGCTGGAAGCAAGAGAAAACAGTTGGGGATTCTATGCTTCTCCTGAAGTAGGTATCAATGTATTCCCATGGGTTTACGGACCGGGTTTGCACTTTGCTTTGTACTACAGCTATGGTACCAACAAGGCTGACGTACTGCATTACAGTGTAGATGGATTGAGCAACTTCGGCTTCCGCCTGGGTGTATCCTTCTAAGACTGGCTGACAACTATCAGAATATTACGTTAATAATAAAAAAGGTAAAAGGTAGCTTTTAATATAGGCACCTTTTACCTTTCTTTTTTTATTTTTTCTTCATCGCATCATAAATAGCTCCCTGTATTCGCTCACGAATGTGCAGTTGGTTCAGTTTGCGATTTGTTACATCCGGATAAATCCGGTTGCTAAGGAATACATAAACCAGTTCATTGACCGGATCTACCCATGCACATGTACCGGTAAAGCCGGTATGACCGTACACTTCGGCAGGTGCAGCAGGAGCACAATTTCCTTTCTTCGGATCATCAGCATCCGGTTTGTCAAAGCCCAAGCCACGCCGGCTGATCTTTGAAGTTTCCGTAGTAAACAACTGACAGGTTTCTTTGCTTAGATAGCGTTGACCATCTATTTCTCCTCCATTCAGCAACATCTGATAAACGCGGGCTACATCACGGGCAGTAGAGAAAAGTCCGGCATTTCCGGCCAATCCGCCAAAGAAAGCGGAAGCCTCATCATGCACAAATCCCTGCAAAGTCTCTTTACGCAAGAAACGGTCTTTGTTGGAAGGGACAATTTCCGATTTGGCAAAACGGCGTAAAGGCAGGTAACCTGTATGTTCCAACCCCATCGGCTCATAAAACTCACGTTGCAAATAGGCTTCCATAGGCATACCGGCCAGTTGTTCCACCAACATTCCCAAGAGTATAAATCCGACATCACTATATACATAGCGCTTCTGCTTTAACGGAGCTTCTGCAATTTTCTCTTCTATCACCTTTCGGAAAGAACGGTTTAACCACAAACTGTCACAGATCTGAACAGTATAATCACCGGTCTTGACCGGAGAAATATATTCACTCTTGAATTTGAATTTCGGATTCGCCCACGTAGTCGTACCAATCTGTACCGGATGGTGGATATCTTTACGTGCGCTGAACAATCTTCCATCATAGCTATCCTTGTCAATAGCTTCCTGATAAAAAGGAATCCAGGAAGGTAAACCGGACTGATGATACAGAATTTCCTGAATCGTTATATCTTTCTTATCAGTACGTTGCAAAAACGGCAAATGATCCGAAATTTTATCTGTCAGATTAAAACGTCCCTTATCGTAGAGTTTCATAATGGCAAGCAAGGTGCCCGTCGTTTTTGAAAGGGAAGCCAGATCGTAGATATTCGTAGATTCGACACGAGGACTTCCTTTACCCGTATAAGTACCGAAAGCCTTGTCGAACATAATATGACCGTTTTTCAGCACCACCACCTGGCAACCGGGATAGGCTCCCTGATGAATACCATCCAATGCAATGGAATCAATCCGTTTTAGATGAGCAGAGGAAAGCCCGTATTCTTCCGGAACGAAATGCAACGGCGTTTTAGGGGTAATAGTCACTCCTGCTCCCGTTGGAAACAGTTCTCCCAGACTTGCCGACAACTGTCCGTCTGCAGATGCCTTGGCAAATAGCACATCTGCCACCTGGCGCTGCACGTCACTACTATAGCTATGTCCCAGCACCACCGCCGAAGCATGAGCCACCGCGCGCTGAATCTGCAACATCATCTTCCCGGGAGTAAAAAACAGATAAATGGCCGGGCTTTCGGGAACAAACTTAGCAAAGAAAGGCTGATAAGGAGCCAGCCGCTGTTCACTGACGGCTACAATAATCCGTTTATAGGTAGACAAAGAATCACGCAACCGCTGATTTTCCTCTTTCGTCTGATTGGCACGAAGGGAAAAACGAGCCAAAGACGTATAGCGGGAAAGTTGTTTCGCCAACGCATCAGTTTCTCCGGGATCTCCTACCTCGAGCAATGCAATCGTCTGCTCTTTGTCTGTATGCAAGGGGAGAATATGATTCTTGTTGTTCAGAACTGTTATTGCCGCTAAATTCAACCGGCGAACCAAATCACGCGTTTGCGGACTGTTAATCCGTTGTTCCAGACCGGATAATTGTACATACGACTTTTTCTTCAGTCCCAACACATATTTATAAGTCAAGACCTTACGACATTTGCTTTCAATATCTTCGCGGGTCAACTCTCCTTTTTCAATGGCTTCCAGTACGGCCGGTATCTCTTCCTTCAAGTTTCGGGGAGACAATACCATGTCATTACCAGCTTTCAAAGCCTGCAAACTGACATTTCCATTTCCCGCCACTCCTTTCATGGCAAGCGCATCTGTAAATATGAGTCCTTTGAACGCCAGTTCATCTGTCAGCAAATCGTATACGACATTGCGGGACAAGGAAGACGGAAGTCCACCAATCGGTTCTATCACCGGAACTTGCAAATGTCCTACCATCATACCGCCCAATCCGGCACGGATGGCTTCTTTAAAAGGATAAAGTTCCACACTGTCCAGACGCTCACGAGTGAAAGGAAGTACCGGAAGCGCCTTATGCGAATCAACATCGGTATCTCCATGTCCGGGAAAATGTTTACACACAGATAAAACCCCTCCACTTTCCAAACCGGAAGCATAAGCGATAACCTTATCAGCCACCTGTATCGGATCTTCTCCAAAAGAACGGGTATTGATTACGGGATTTTCAGGATTTATATTCACGTCCGCCACCGGAGCAAAGTTGACCTGTACTCCAATCTGTCGGCATTGACGAGCAACTTCACGCCCGTATTCATAGAGCAGCTTGTTGTCACGGATACATCCCAATACCATATTCCGTGGAAAAACAGGCATACCACGCAAACGCATGGCCAGTCCCCATTCTCCATCAAAGGTAATCATCAAAGGGACTTTTGCCTGCCGTTGCGCCCGGTTTGTCAGTTCAACCTGATTTTGCATCTTCCCACCGGAAAAGAGAAGTCCGCCCACTTTATAGGTGTCGATTACTTCGCGCAACAGTTCCAGATTTCGTTTGGTATCTACCGGGGCAATGGTATAGATGAACAACTGCCCTACCTTTTCTTTAAAGGAAAGCTTATCCATAACCGAATCAACCCAGTGCCGGCAGTCTTTGTCCTGAAGGGCTTTATACACCAGCAGAGGTTCAACGGTTGTAGCATTCTGCGCCGGACTTGAAACCGTGCCGGCCGCAATAAGGAATAAAAGCGTTACTATTGAGGGGATTATCTTCATTTATGTTTCAAAGTCAAATCGAGACGGCCTACACGAACACCATTTTTTCCCGTGTGCATAACAGGCACCTCTTTTCCGTCCATATTCAAGTATGTTTTGGGGCCTTTCATAAATGTATGAGAGTGCCCGCCCAGAATCACGTCGATATTGCGTGTTCCGGCAACCAGATGTTCATCCATTTGAATGCCCAGATGAGACAGGCATACTACCAAATCACAACCTTCTTCGTCTTTCAACAAAGCAGCTATTTCGTTGGATACGCGGACAGGATCTTCATAAACGACTCCTTCGCATTTATTAGCCTGAATCATCCCTTCCGGTTGGGTTCCAAGACCAAACACACCAATTCTCAAACCATATTTCTCAAGAACGACGTAGGGTTTAACTATATCTTTCAATACCGTAGCATCCAGATTATAGTTGGCACAAACGACCGGGAAATTAGCCATCTTGAAAATACGTTCCATATTATCCACATCAAAATCAAACTCATGGTTACCGATAGTCATAGCGTCATAACCCATTTCATTCATTAGTTTAACTTCCACTTCTCCGCGGAACATATTATAATAAGGTGTCCCTTGAGAAATATCTCCGCAGTCGAAAAGCAGCACATTCTTATGCTCCTTGCGGAACTGTTCGAGAAAAGCAGCCCGGCGAAGAAAACCACCTTTATTATAGTATTCGTCCCCCTTCTGATTGACAGGTTCGATACGACTATGCACATCGCTTGTTTGTAAAATAATCACTTCTTTGGTATCCTTATCCTGCGCAAAGATTGAGAAAGTAAAGCTCAATGCAAGACATAACAGGAATAATATCTGAAATCTTTTCATATTCAATATTTTTAGATTCTCCTTTTTATTTTATGGTAATACGTCCATCCAGTTTAGAGGTAATCGCTTTGCCTTCGGCAGTCTGTTTGCGTACATAATCAAGAAATAGTCCGCGTAAGGTTGCGTCTTCGGGGCATACTCTCTTTTCCGCCTGCAGGAAAGCATCCATCCGTCCGTTTCCATCTGCCAGATAGTCGATAGTAGCCACCGTGTAGAGCTGGTCATCCTTTAGTGGTTTTTCACCGACAAAGGCGTTCAGCAACTTTCCATCTTTGGTGATTTCAAGACGGATACCGCTCACTCCTTCTCCGTGTAGAGATGCAATCGCTTCAAAAAGACGTCTCAAGTCTGTTCCTTTCATAGTCAGTACGCAAAGAGAATTCTCAAAAGGAAGAATTTCAAACACATCGCCTACCGTAATATCTCCTTCGGGCAAGATATTACGCAAGCCGCCCATATTTACCAATCCCATATCAGCAGGTTTCCCCAACACCTGAACAGCCGCTTGCTGCAAAACACCTGCAACAAGGTTGGAAAGTAAACTTTCGGGACCTCCTTTGTCCATTTTCATCGCACTGGTGCCGATGACTTCATACATCATCGCATCCACCTTTTCCTTATAAGGCTTTAAGATTTCGGCAGCTTTCGCGTTGGGATGGGTATCCCAAACAGAATCAATCGTTATCATGCTGCCCTCTACTTTAGTTACTTCGTACTGAGCCGTAGTCTCGCGTGCGGTCCGGCAGGAAGTAAACAGGAAGCCTCCTGCCAACGCTGCCACCATCAGATACTTTGCATAAGTCTGTTTCATGTTCGCTATTTTTAGATATGCTACAAATATACAAAAACATTTGGCTATCTGGCAAATAATTCGTTACTTTGCACCGCTTTCGCGCAATCGCTGTCAAGAGAAGAGATACTTGGTATGTTGCGTTGTAACGATGAAACAATTTAATAATAACAACAATGGATTTAATTAAAATTGCAGAAGAAGCATTCGCTACCGGAAAACAGCACCCGAGCTTCAAAGCAGGAGACACTGTAACAGTAGCATATCGTATTATCGAGGGTAACAAAGAACGTGTACAGCTGTACCGTGGTGTTGTTATCAAAATCGCCGGTCACGGAGACAAAAAACGTTTTACTGTACGTAAAATGTCAGGAACTATAGGCGTAGAAAGAATTTTCCCAATCGAATCACCGGCTATCGATAGCATCGAAGTGAACAAGGTAGGTAAAGTTCGTCGCGCTAAATTGTACTACCTGCGCGCTCTTACTGGTAAGAAAGCTAGAATCAAAGAAAAAAGAGCTAACGGCTAAGCCGAACTTTTCGATTCGAAATAAAAAAGGGAACTTCATAATGAATGAAGTTCCCTTTTTTATTGCTACCATTCTCGCAAAGCTATTATCTGGGAAGTACATTTTCTCAACTATACTCACACCTGTGAGAAAAAATACTCATACCTATGAGAATATATTCCCATTAGTATGAGTATTATTTCTCATACTAGTGAGAATAAACCCTTTTCTGAATAGGCTGTAGATGCCTTGTAGATGGCGGAAAGGAATAATAAAACAAAGCCCCGAAAGTCATAGACTCCCGAGGCTTCATCACCTTTATTATAATAATGATATATTATTCTTTCAAATCTTTCAGTTCCCAAGCCAATGCACTGGCACCCAGTACAGCAGCATCAGAATCCTTCAATTCGGAAACGAGCAATTTCGTCTTACCTTTATAGATATTCAGGATATTATCATCAATGGCCTTCTGAATCGGTTTCATGATATAGTCACCGGACTTAGCCAAGCCACCGAACAATACAATGGCTTCAGGGCTGGAGAATGCAATAGCATCCGCCAAAGCTTCACCCAAGATATTACCTGTAAATTCGAAGATCTCCTGTGCCAATTTATCTCCTTGTACAGCTGCGTCATATACATCTTTTGAAGTAATGTTTTCTGCAGGAATGTTACGAAGCAAGCTGGCATCCGTACGAGCGGCAAGGAATTCGCGAGCTGTGCGAGCTACACCGGTAGCCGAACAGTAAGTTTCCAGACATCCCTTACGTCCACAACCGCAAAGACGACCATCGCGACGAGCGATCACGTGTCCTAATTCGCCTGCAAAACCGTCATGTCCATATACCATCTGGCCGTTGATAACAATACCACTACCCACACCGGTACCCAGTGTAATCATGATAAAGTCTTTCATACCACGGGCAGCGCCATAAGTCATTTCACCGATAGCAGCAGCATTTGCATCGTTTGTCAAAGCAGTGGGGATACCCAGTCTTTCTTCAAACATGGCAGCCAACGGAAGAATTCCTTTCCAAGGCAAGTTTGGAGCAAATTCAATCGTTCCCGTGTAATAGTTACCATTCGGAGCACCGATACCGATACCTCTGATTTTATCAACGCCACCATTAGCAATAATCAATGGAAGCAGGCTTTTACACACTTCATCAGCGTATTCTTCTACTGTAGGATAACCAGATGTTTTGATTGAACTGCTGGCAATAATAGTTCCGCGTGCGTCTACAATTCCAAAGACGGTATTCGTTCCGCCTATGTCAATACCTACTACGTAGGGCTTTTCCATGTTTGAATTCATGATACTTTTATTTAAAAGGGTTAGTTAATCATTAAGTTTACTGCACACAAATTACGTAAAGAAGATTGAGTCTACAAAATGTTTTTCAAAAAAAGTTCAACCTCTTTGCAACTTTTCGTATCTTGCAGCCGTCTAATAGTAGAAAATTATTAGAAAACAGAATCTAAATAAAGAAAATTGTGATACAACTAACAAACGTCAACAAGACCTACAACAACGGAGCGCCTCTCCATGTACTTAAAGGTATCAATCTCAATATCGAACAGGGAGAATTTGTTTCCATCATGGGAGCATCCGGGTCTGGGAAATCAACTTTACTCAATATATTGGGAATTCTCGACAACTACGACACCGGAGAGTATTATCTGAATAACGTACTCATCAAGAACTTAAGCGAAACCAAAGCTGCCGAATACCGGAATCGCATGATCGGATTTATCTTCCAGTCATTTAACCTGATTTCCTTTAAAGATGCCGTAGAGAATGTAGCACTTCCTTTATTTTATCAAGGGATAAGCCGCAAGAAGCGAAATGCACTTGCCTTGGAATATCTCGACCGTCTGGGTTTAAAAGACTGGGCACATCACATGCCCAACGAAATGAGTGGCGGTCAGAAACAACGTGTGGCAATCGCACGGGCTTTAATCACCCAACCGCAAATCATTCTGGCAGATGAGCCTACAGGAGCTTTGGACAGTAAAACTTCCGTGGAAGTGATGCAAATTCTGAAAGATCTTCATAAGCTGGGAATGACGATTGTAGTTGTCACCCACGAAAGCGGAGTTGCCAACCAAACAGACAAGATTATACACATCAAGGACGGGGTTATCGAACGCATTGAAGATAATATCGACCACGATGCCTCTCCGTTCGGCAAAGACGGTATCATGAAATAATCTAAAATCCACCACTATACAAACATTATCATGATTGACATCTGGCAAGAAATATATAGTACCATCAAACGCAACAAGCTAAGGACTTTTCTCACAGGATTTGCCGTGGCATGGGGAATCTTTATGCTTATCGTCCTACTAGGTGCAGGCAACGGACTGATCCACGCATTCGAGCAATCGGCTTCCGAACGTGCCATGAACTCCATCAAGATTTTTCCGGGATGGACCAGTAAATCATACGACGGACTGAAAGAAGGAAGACGGGTGCAACTGGACAATAAAGACATGGATGCTACCAGTCATTATTTCCCGAATCATGTCATCAAGGCCGGAGCAACCGTGTGGCAGGGAGGCGTTAATCTTAGTTTCGGACAAGAATACGTCAGCCTGAACCTTTCCGGCGTATATCCCAATCATACAGAGGTAGAAGTCGTGAAGCTTTTCGAAGGACGTTTTATCAATGAAATCGATATCAAGGAACGCCGGAAAGTTATTGTGCTTCATAAGAAAACAGCAGAAATCCTTTTTAACAAGACTCATACCGAGCCAATCGGACAGTTTGTCAACGCCGGAAATGTGGTTTATCAGGTAGTAGGTCTTTATAATGATAAAGGAAATAGCGGAGACAGCGATGCCTACATTCCTTTTACCACTCTGCAAACGATTTATAATAAAGGAGACAAACTGAATAACCTGGTCATGACTACCAAAAATCTGGAAACAGTAGAGGCCAATGAGGCTTTTGAAGCCCATTACCGCAAAGTATTGGGAGCCAACCATCGGTTTGACCCAACGGACCACAGTGCTATCTGGATATGGAACCGGTTTACCAACTATCTGCAACAGCAGAAAGGTTCGGGCATGCTGCGTATCGCCATCTGGGTAATCGGCATCTTTACGTTACTTAGCGGAATCGTTGGAGTTTCCAACATCATGCTGATTACCGTCAAAGAACGTACCCGCGAGTTTGGTATTCGTAAGGCTTTGGGAGCCAAACCGCTTTCCATTCTCTGGTTGATTATCGTAGAGAGCGTCACCATCACCACCATATTCGGATATATCGGCATGGTAGCCGGTATCGGAGTGACCGAATGGATGAACAGCGCTTTCGGCAATCAGACCATGGACACCGGAATGTGGACGGAAACCGTTTTCCTGAATCCGACAGTAGATATAAGAATCGCCATACAGGCTACACTCACATTAATAATAGCTGGTACGTTAGCCGGATTATTCCCTGCCCGAAAAGCAGTTAGCATCCGACCGATCGAAGCACTTAGAGCAGATTAAGACTATGAGAATAGACATGGATACCTGTGAGGAAATCCTCATTACCATTACAAGAAATAAAACGAGAAGCCTGCTGACTGCATTCGGTGTTTTCTGGGGAATCTTTATGCTCGTAGCCCTTATCGGCGGCGGGCAAGGATTGGAGGACATGATGAAAAAGAACTTTGAAGGATTTGCCACCAATTCTGGTTTCCTTGTCTCGCAAAGAACGGGCGAGGCTTACAAAGGCTTCCGCAAAGGGAGATGGTGGAATCTGGAATCTACCGACATTGACCGTCTTCGCTCCCAAGTGAAAGAGGTGGAGATCATTACTCCGTCCGTAGCCCGTTGGGGTTCCAAAGCCGTATACGAAGATAAGAAATATGATTGTAGCGTGAAAGGATTGTATCCGGATTATCTCCACATTGAATCACAGGAAATGGCATACGGCAGGTTCATCAATGAGGTGGATATAAAGGAAGCACGCAAAGTATGTGTCATCGGAAAACGAATTTATGAAAGTCTTTTCAAACCGGGAGAAGACCCGTGTGGCAAATATGTAAGAGTAGATGGCATTTATTATCAAGTGATTGGCATGTCTTCTTCCGAAGGGGACATGAATATACAGGGACGGGCTTCGGAGGCCGTCACTCTTCCTTTCACTACGATGCAGCAAACATATAATCTGGGAGGACGAATTGATGTGATCTGTTTCACTGCGAAGCATGGAGTCAAAGTGTCTGAAATACAACCCAAAATGGAACAGGTCATTAAAGCCGCACATTATATCTCCCCGGATGACAAACAGGCTGTTATGTGCCTGAATGCCGAAGCTATGTTCTCTATGGTCGATAACCTGTTTACCGGTATCAACATACTTGTTTGGATGGTAGGATTGGGAACTTTGCTGGCAGGTGCCATCGGAGTATCCAATATTATGATGGTGACCGTTAAAGAACGTACCACTGAAATCGGTATCCGCCGGGCGATCGGTGCACGACCGAAAGATATTCTGCAACAAATTCTATCAGAGAGTATGGTACTTACCACCATTGCAGGAATGTGTGGAATATCCTTTGCCGTCATGGTGTTGCAACTTGTAGAGATGGGAGCCAACGCTGACGGAGGGGACACCCGTTTTCAAGTTACTTTCGGACTGGCAATCGGTACTTGTGCCCTTCTAATCGCACTGGGAATGTTGGCAGGTCTGGCACCTGCTTACCGGGCCATGGCTATCAAACCGATTGAGGCGATTCGGGATGAATAAGGAAGTGGAACAGTTATCTGGATATGTGAGGAGTTTAGTTTCAATCATCAATCGTAAATAATAAAATTATAAATAAAATCATGAAAAAGTATCTGAAAATCACATTATTGGTAGTCATTGCTATCATTCTTGTCGGAACATTCGTATTCCTTTATCAGAAATCCAAGCCTAAGGTAATCACTTACGAAACAGTTAGACCGGAAATGACTGACCTCCAAAAAACTACAGTAGCTACCGGAAAGGTGGAACCGAGAGACGAAATTTTAATCAAACCGCAAATTTCGGGTATTATCGACGAAGTATATAAAGAAGCCGGACAAGCTGTAAGAAAAGGGGAAGTTATTGCCAAAGTAAAAGTAATCCCTGAACTCGGACAACTGAATTCTGCAGAAAGCCGTGTGCGCCTGGCAGAAATTAATGCAACCCAGGCAGAAACGGATTTCGCCCGTGTGAAGAAGTTGTATGACGGTCAGTTAATTAGCCGGGAGGAATACGAGAAAAGTGAAGTGGCTTTGAAACAGGCTCGCGAAGAGAGACAGACGGCCAAAGACAATCTGGAAATCGTAAAAGAAGGAATTACCAAAAACAGTGCCTCTTTCAGTAGCACGATGATTCGCTCTACCATTGACGGGTTAATCCTGGACGTACCTGTAAAAGCTGGTAATTCGGTGATTATGAGTAATACGTTCAATGATGGAACCACGATTGCTACGGTAGCCAACATGAACGATATGATTTTCCGCGGTAATATTGATGAAACAGAAGTGGGACGTATCCACGAACAAATGCCAATCAAGCTGACCATCGGAGCTTTACAAAATCTGACTTTCAATGCCATTCTGGAATATATCTCTCCGAAAGGGGTGGAAACCAATGGAGCCAACCAGTTTGAAATCAAGGCTGCGATTACCATTCCGGATTCTGTTCAGATTCGTTCCGGATATTCGGCTAATGCGGAAATCGTATTACAAAAAGCCAATCAGGTATTGGCAGTGCCCGAAAGCACTGTTGAATTTAGTGGTGACTCTACATTTGTGTACATCATGACAGATTCAGTGCCCGAACAAAAGTTCCAGCGTACACAGGTGACTGCCGGTATGAGTGATGGAATCAAGATAGAAATCAAGAAAGGGGTAACCGTTCAGGACAAAATACGTGGTGCAGAGAAAAAAGATAAATAATTGAATCCGATGAAAATAATTCGTAAAACCATATCAGCCCTTCTGCTTGCCGGAGTCGGAATCACCTCCATTCAGGCACAGAACAACTCTTCGCAAGCGTGGACGCTGCGGCAATGTATCGACTATGCCATTGAACATAATATAGAAATCCGTCAATCGGCCAATAATGTCGAAGCAGGCAAAGTGAGTGTAAACACTACTAAATGGGCACGCCTTCCGAATCTGAGCGGTAGTGCCAGCCAAAACTGGAGTTGGGGTCGTACCGCTTCTCCGATAGACAACTCGTATAGTGACATCAACAGCGCCAATACCAGTTTCAGCTTGGGAACAAACGTACCTATATTTACCGGTTTGCAATTGTCCAACCAATATTCACTTGCCAAACTGGATTTAAAAGCTGCTATAGAAGATTTGAATAAAGCCAGAGAGGATATTGCAATCAATGTCACTTCGGCTTATTTACAGGTTTTATTCAATCAAGAATTAAGTAAGATTGCTCATAATCAGGTCGATTTAAGCAAAGACCAGTTAAAACGTATTCAAGGTCTTCAGGGAGTGGGTAAGGCATCCTCTTCTGAAGTGGCCGAAGCACAAGCCCGTGTTGCACAGGATGAAATGACTGCTGTACAATCAGACAATACGTACAAACTGTCCTTACTGGATCTCACCCAACTCTTGGAATTACCCACGCCTGAAGGATTTGTACTCGAAAGCCCTAAGGAAGAATTAGAGTTCGAATCTCTCACTCCGCCGGATGACATATATACACAGGCGCTTACTTACAAACCAAGCATTAAGGCTGCAGAATATCGTTTACAAGGTAGTCTTAATAGTATTCGTATTGCCCAAAGTGCGTTTTATCCACAACTCTCTTTCAGTGCCGGTCTGGGAAGTAATTATTATACGGTTAGCGGAAGATCAGAGAGCAGCTTCGGCAGTCAGATGAAAAACAATCTGAATAAATATATAGGATTTAATTTGAGCGTGCCAATCTTCAACCGTTTTGCCACAAGAAACCGGGTACGCACCGCTCGTTTGCAACAAATAGATTTATCCTTGAAGTTGGATAACAGTAAAAAAATACTCTATAAAGAAATTCAGCAAGCCTGGTACAATGCTCTGGCAGCAGAAAGTAAATACAACTCCAGTGAAGTGGCAGTAAAAGCCAACGAAGAATCTTTCCGCCTGATGAGTGAGAAGTTCAATAACGGCAAGGCTACCTTTGTGGAATACAATGAAGCCAAACTTAATCTGACGAAAGCTCTTTCGGATAAGTTGCAGGCAAAATATGACTACCTGTTCCGGACTAAAATTCTGGATTTCTACAAAGGACAGGTCATTGAATGAAAAAAAATAAAGTTGAGTTTAGTATAGTAGTTCCTTAAAACATATCCGTTGGTTCATTCGTTATTATAGAAAGAACTAACGGATATGAAGTATTTTATCGTCCTAGTGATTGTAATGATTAGTAATACATTTTTAGGAGTTGCTAAACCAATGAAGAATCAAGCAGAAATCTATTTTGCGGGAGGATGTTTCTGGGGGACAGAACATTTCCTGAAACAAATTCGAGGAGTAGAAAATACTCAGGTAGGGTATGCCAACAGTAATGTTGCCAATCCGAGTTATGAACAGGTCTGTTCAGGAAAAACCAATGCTGCCGAAACAGTAAAGGTGGTTTATGATCCGAAAACGGTAGATTTGAATTTACTGCTCGATCTATATTTCAAGACAATCGATCCTACCAGCCTCAACCAGCAAGGTAATGACCGGGGAACGCAGTATAGAACCGGAATTTATTATGTAGATAAAGAAGATCTCCCTGTCATCAAGCAGGCGATTCAACTATTATCCGCGCAATATAAAACTCCTATCGTCCTAGAAGTAAAGCCATTGACAAATTTCTATCCGGCAGAGACTTACCACCAGGACTATCTGGATAAAAATCCGGGTGGATACTGCCATATCAATCCCGCTTTATTCGAAATGGCACGCAAAGCGAATGCGCCGAAAGCTAAAGCGTATCAAAAAGCGGATGATGCAACCCTTCGTAAGGAATTGTCGGCGGAACAATATGCCGTAACCCAAAAGAATGCCACTGAACCTGCTTTCCACAATAAATACTGGAATGAGCATCGTCCCGGCATTTATGTGGATATTACTACCGGAGAACCTCTGTTTGTCTCTACCGACAAGTTTGATTCAGGTTGCGGGTGGCCAAGCTTTTCCCAACCGATTCAAAAAGATCTAATCGCAGAAAAGAAAGATACTTCGCACGGCATGATACGTACGGAAGTACGCAGTAAAACCGGAGATGCTCATTTGGGACACGTATTCACAGATGGGCCGAAAGAGAAAGGTGGATTACGCTATTGCATCAATAGCGCTTCACTTCGTTTTATCCCGAAAGATAAAATGAAAGAGGAAGGTTATGGAGAATATCTACCACTCGTTAAATAGATATTGAAGAGTTACAAAAGCTAATCGTAACTGTTCATTAGAAAAACAGAACGGTGGATTATCCCATAAGGAAATCCACCATTTTTAATGTAGTTAAATTAAAAGAGAGAGAAGGAGTTTCACAACTCCGATTTATTTTTATCTGCTGGCAGTCAGCAGAGTTGCTTCATTAGTTGCCGGAGTAGATACATTCATAGCCCAGCTAGCAGCGGATTCTTCAATCCATTTATCATTCCATTTATAGTTCATATAAGCAACCGGCATATTAGCGTCGTTCAGTTCATAAACGCTCTTTTCAACAGATGCGTCGTAAGCTCTGTGAGAGTCATTCCAGCGTGCATATACCAAAGTGATTTCATTAGATGAATAAGTATAATCAATTTTAAAGTACGGTATCCATTTTTCAGTAGAAGCATCCCATTTGAAAGCTTCTTTGGAGGACATTCTCTTCTGATCGTCATAGGTAAAATCATATTTCATGTGGCGATAGAGAGAACCATCGAGTCTGTAAATCACTTTCGATACTACAAGTTCATCTACTTTTTCTTCATTAGTAATGAAGTTATTACCCTGTGCCTTCACTGTTGTATTAGCGATTCCTGCAAATACCATAGCAACTAAAACGATCATTCTGAATAATACTGTAGTCTTCATAATTGTATATTTTTTATTTGTTCAACATTCTGTTTTTGTTCTTCTGTTTATTAGACGGATCAAGCGTCTCAAACGGTTGCAACCTTCTGAAGTTTTTTTCATTTTTCTTCGTTGTCCGCTTGCGACTATAGAGATGCAACGAGCGTGCCAAAACGATAACTAGCTAATAATCAAGGAAATCATAAAACAGAACGGTGTACGAAAACGAACAGTTGTACGCTTAAAAGCGAACAACTAACCATTTTTTTCGCATTTTCTTCTTTCTACTGATGAATATAACTCTAAAAATGGGAAAATACTCCGCTTGTTGCCCGAATTATTATCTACCTTTGCAGCGATTATCATATCAAGAAAAAGAAGATGGAAACGTCCAACAAAAAAAGAATTATCATTCTATCGGCTATCGGTATCTTGCTTACCGGCCTTATTTGTCTCTTTGCATTCCGCAATGTCATTTTATGCCATATCGTTGACAAACGAACTACACGTGCCGAACAAACATACGGTCTACAAATTCATTATCAGGAGTTACGAATGAAAGGCTGCAATGAAGTGGCTTTACAAGGACTTTATATTGTTCCCAACCAACGCGATACCCTCCTGACATTACAATCCGTCAATGTAAAACTAAGTTTTTGGGAATTGCTAAAAGGAGAAATCGAAGTACGGAATGTGCTTATGAATGGCCTGGCAATCAACTTCATCAAGTATGATAGCATAGCTAACTACGATTTCCTGTTCTTTAAACGGCAACAAGAAGCAGAACCCCAACCTGTCATAGAAAGTGACTATGCCAACCGTATTGACCGGATATTAAACCTCATTTACGGTTTCCTGCCTGAAAACGGGCAACTCAGGCAAATCAATATAACCGAACGTAAAGATAGTAATTTCGTTGCAGTCAACATTCCTTCTTTTATTATTGAGAACAATCATTTCCAATCAACCATTCAGATAAAAGAAGATACACTGCCTCAACAACTATGGGAAGCCACCGGCGAACTAAACAGAAGAGACTATACATTAAAAGCATCTGTCTTTGCCCCGGAAAAAAGAAAAATCTCACTACCTTATATTACCCGCCGTTTTGGAGCAGAAGTCACTTTCGACACCCTATCTTATAATATGACTAAAGATAAGCGTGCATCCAATCAACTGCTCCTCAAAGGAAAAGCGAGAGTGAACGGACTTGACGTATTTCATAAAGCCCTCTCTCCTGAAGTAATTCATCTCGATCGTGGACAACTCTGTTACGAGATGAACATTAGCGGGCACTCACTCGAACTGGATAGCACGACCATCGTTGATTTCAACAAACTCCAGTTTCATCCTTATTTGCGAGCCGAGAAAGAGAAAGGAAACTGGCATTTCACTGCTGCGGTCAACAAATCCTGGTTTCCGGCAGATGATCTGTTCAGCTCTCTCCCCAAAGGATTATTCAGCAATCTGGAAGGCATAAAAACAAGTGGCGAGTTGGCCTATCATTTTCTATTAGATATTGATTTTGCACAACTAGATAGTCTCAAACTGGAATCCGGACTGAAAGAGAAAGACTTCCGCATCACAAGCTATGGAGCCACTTCACTCTCCAAAATGTCCGGCGAGTTCATTTATACAGCTTATGAGAATGGAATACCGGTGCGGACTTTTCCTATTGGTCCCTCGTGCAAACACTTTACACCATTGGATAGCATTTCACCCATCCTAAGAATGTCCGTTATGCAAAGTGAAGATGGAGCATTCTTTTACCATCGCGGTTTCCTGCCCGATGCCCTACGGGAAGCATTGATTTACGACCTGCAAGTGAAACGCTTTGCACGTGGAGGAAGCACGATCACCATGCAACTCGTAAAGAATGTATTCCTGAACCGTAATAAGAACTTTGCACGTAAATTGGAAGAGGCATTGATTGTATGGCTAATAGAAAATGAAAGATTAACTTCTAAAGAACGCATGTACGAAGTATATCTGAACATTGTTGAATGGGGACCGCTCGTTTATGGTATTCAGGAAGCTTCTGCTTATTATTTCAATAAACGCCCTTCACAACTGAACACGGAAGAAAGTATTTTCCTGGCTTCCATTATCCCGAAGCCCAAGCATTTCCGCAGCTCTTTTGCTGAAGGCGGACAGTTAAAGGAGAATATGGAAGGCTATTATAAGTTGATAGCCAAGCGGCTTGCACAGAAAGGAGTAATAAGTGAAATCGAGGCGGATAGTATCCGCCCCGATATCCAAGTTACGGGCGCTGCCCGGAATAGTCTAGCCGGTGAAAACCCGGAGTCTAGTTCTCCTTCCGCTGAGGAGTAATGAGATTGATATAAATAATAAAGGAATAGGTTATCTTCTTGAACTGCTGCTGTTTCTTTCAGAGGAACGGGAAGAACTTTGAGTGCTATTGCTTCTCGTACTTCCGGAAGAAGAGCGTCTTTCTGTTTGTCCACTAGAAACATTGCTCCGGGTAGAGCTACCGCCGCTTCGAGTAGAGCTCGAGCTACCGCTACTCCGGTTAGAAGTGGTACTGCTGCTACGACTAGTAGTACTACCGCTACTGCGACTGGAGCTACTACGACTGGAACTACCGCGACTGGAACCGGAAGAGCTATTATTTCTCTCGGAACTGTTATTTCTATTATAGGAACCACTATCGTTTCGTTTACTTGAACTTTCTCTCGAACTGCTACTTGTTTTTCCACTTTCACGATTGGAGGAACTGGAACCAGTTGAACTTCCGCTTGTTGGTCTGCGATTAGAGCTTGAAGAACCGGAACCTGTTTCCGGACGACGACCAGAATTACGATCACTTTCTACTCTATTCGTATTCCCATTTTTATCAGGAGCAACATTGTTACCAGGTCTCCCACTTCCGGACGGTGTAGATGGTCTGACAGAAGTCGAAGGCCGATCTCCTCCAGATTCCGGACGGGGACGTGTTGACGTACCAGGTCTTGTTGTCGTTCCGGGACGAGTAGAAGTATCAGGACGAGTAGAGGTACTTGGGCGAGACGTACCAGGACGCGTTGTCGATGAACCCGGACGGGAAGAATTACCCGGACGTGTCGGTGCATTATGCGGACGAGTGGAAGTATTCGGACGGAACCGGACAGAACCGAAATCCGAACGACGATAAGAGTGGAATACTCGCTGATCTCTCACCCGATGCGGTGCAGAATAATGGTTGAAATTAGTATATCTGCCCCGATAATAACTCACATGGTGAAAGTGTGGACGATAATGTGCTCCACAATAAGTACGGTAATGGTAAGGCACACCAAAATAAAACAAACTGCGATTCGGGTAATTAACATAAACCCTGAAACTCCATTTCCCTCCGGTTACATAGATTGGCCGATAGAAATACTCGGCACCGAGGAACCGGCGATACTGTGCATCACTCAATACCCAGCGAAGATCGTCGTTACGGATATCCAACGCTTCATAATAATCATCCAATGCCCATTCGTAACCACGTGCTACGTAATCCATGATATTACGGACAGAATAAATAAAGTCGTAATTAATTTCATACGCATCATTATATTGCTGTGTACTCAAGCTCAATTCATATGCCATCTTATCGGTAAGAAAACGCGTCTCCTTACGTACCTTGCTAGTGCTCATTCCAGCCATTACGGTCATATTGGCAGTCAGACCGACAGCAAAGAGTAAAAACAGTATTCGTTTCATAATTCAATCTCCTATCATTTATTATTCTGATGATATTCCTCAATAAACTTACGCATCTCATCTTTATATGCATTAGAAAATAAAATATCGATCACCTTATTAAAATTTCTTTTATCCCTTACATAAGGATACAGCTTCTTCATCATCTCCACCTGGTCAGGAGTATACGAAATCTCCTTCACTATTTTCACACATTGATTTGAAGTGACATCATACGTTCTCAACATCCGATCGACAAGCTTCTTCTGGTCTTCATTCATAACCGTTATTTTGAGCTTATTGATAAATTCATCAAACTCCGGATCAGTCATCAAACGAGCTTCTTCCACTTGTTCATGATTAGGAAAGACTTCAACGGTAGTGTTCACAGCAGGCGGTACTACAACGGAATGCATCGGTGCAGGTCTGCCATAACCTTTGAACGTATCCATACTAACCACCTCTCTATTTACAAACTGAACGATTATCGTCACAGGTTCCGAAGTAAGTACAGGCGTACCGTTATCACGATGGAATTCCCATTCTTCCATATCACCGTCAAAACGCCGGAAATCAGGTTTTCCTAAAACGGACTCTACCTGCGATTGAGTCATTCCCTGATATATACCCATCATCTGTTTGGTAGATACATAGCTGGTAAAACAGCCACTGACCAATATTCCCAATGCCAAACACAGCATAATATGTATCTTTTTCATAACCGTATCGTTTTTAGTTAATAGTATCAACGTTTACCGTACCCTATGATAAAATCCTTCATCTTTTCCTTACTGGAGCCAAATGTCAGGGTATTAATCACCGTAAAGAAAGCTTCCTTATCTACAATCCGGGGATACATGATCTTCATAATCTCCATCCGGTCATCATCGAATGTATATAGTTTGGTCAGTTGGAGACATTGGGCAGATGTGAAATCAGAACCAGCCAATGCAGCATTGAGCAACTTCATACGGTCATCTTTAAAAGGCTCATTCTTCATCTCTTTATAAAACGTTTGGAAGAGCTGATCGTTCATCACCCTGTTGTAACCATATCCCGGACGATGTTCTCCCTGTTCGGGACGGCTGGGTCTTTCCGGGCGCATGTTATCACGTCCGTCTACCCATATTTCTGTCACTCCTCTCCCATCAAAATAAACGAGATCTTTATATAATTTTTCTCCTTTCCATACTCGCTCTCCCGCACGGGTAAAGCGGGTGGCAAACACTTCAACAGTATAATGTCCGGGATTTAAATTGGCTATAAAGCAGGTAGTAGTAGGTAAACATATCTGGTTCCCTCCCAGGTAAACAAGAATCGGAGTATTCCCGCCATCGATACGGATTCCGTTAACAGACTGCGCTTGTAAGGAGAGGGCAGCGAACAGGATGCAGAAACTTATTATAATCTTACGCATAGCTTATCTAGTTTTTATTATTTATATCTTTAATCTGATAGCACAAAAATAGGGTGAGGAAACTCCCCACCCCAATGATTCTCTCTATTCGTATGTAGGGAAATCCCTATTCTGTTTAGGAATCCGCCAAAGCAATGCCATCCTCATGCAAGGTAATCAGACGTTTCTTATACAAGTCGCCCACTCCTTTCTTAAAGGTTTTCTTGCTAACACCAAACGTGTCATAAATATCTTCCGCAGGACTTTTATCATTCAAGTTGATCCGTCCTCCATGCGCTTTGATATAGTCGAGCAGCGTTTTCGAAAAATCGTCAATCTTTTCAAAACCGGGTTTCTGAAGAATCAGGTCTACCTTACCATCTTCACGCACCTGTTTCACAAAAGCTTTCATCTCCATTCCTGTTTCCAACGGACAGAATATTTCATTTTCATACAGCAAACCGCTATACTTATTATCTATAATCGCTTTAAAGCCCAAATCCGTCTTCTGCCAGATAAGGATATTCACTTCTGCTTCCGGAGTATATTCCGGCTTTTCTTTCAACAGATAACGTTCCACCTTTGCTGAAGCCACAATACGATAACTCTCTTCATCCAAATGCGCATGGACCACATATTTCCGCCCAACCTGCATTTTCATCTTCTGCTCACTGAACGGAACGAACAGGTCTTTCATCAATCCCCAGTTCAGGAAAGCTCCGTATTGATTCACCCAGGAGACTTCCAGACAGGCAAACTGACCTACCTGCACCAACGGAGTCAGCGTCGTAGCAATCAGTCTTTCATCCATATCCAGATAAAGAAACACGTTCAAAAAATCTCCTATCTTACAGTCTTCGGGCACATAGCGGGTAGGCAACAAAATCTCACCTTCTTCCCCACCATCGAGATATACGCCGAAATCTACTTCTTTCACGACTTCAAGCTGATTGAACTTTCCTAATTCGATGCTCATATTCTTATCTATTTATTGTAATAAGACACAAAGATAATCTATTTTGAATAGATCTCTCAAACAGTCAGCCATAACTTTTCGTTATCGGGCAAAACTATTTGCAATGAACAATCTGCTTTCTAATATGTTAACTTTGTAGCGACAAAAAGAAAAAGTAAATTATTCACCTTTAAACATATAAACTTATGGAATTTCTAACCAACGAGAAACTTACGATTGTAGGAGCTGCCGGAATGATCGGCTCCAATATGGCACAAACAGCCATGATGATGAGACTCACTCCGAATATTTGCCTGTATGATCCATTTGCCCCGGCTCTGGAAGGAGTAGCTGAAGAATTGTATCACTGCGGTTTTGAAGGTGTCAACCTTACATTTACTTCCGATATCAAAGAAGCGCTGACAGGAGCTTCTTACATTGTCTCTTCCGGTGGAGCTGCCCGTAAAGCAGGTATGACCCGCGAAGATTTGCTGAAGGGAAATGCAGAAATTGCCGCTCAATTCGGTAAAGATGTTCATCAATATTGCCCAAACGTAAAACATATCGTTGTGATCTTTAATCCTGCAGACATCACCGGATTGATTACTTTGTTGTATTCAGGTTTGAAACCCTCTCAAGTTTCTACACTGGCTGCCTTGGACAGCACCCGTCTGCAAAACGAACTGGTGAAATTCTTCCATATCCCGGCTTCCGACATTCAGAATTGCCGTACGTATGGTGGTCATGGCGAACAAATGGCTGTATTCGCATCTACAACCAAAATAAAAGGAGAGCCTTTGACCGATTTCATCGGCACTACCCGTCTTCCATTGGCAGATTGGGAAGCACTGAAAGTACGTGTCATCCAGGGTGGTAAGCATATTATCGACCTGCGCGGTCGTTCTTCTTTCCAAAGCCCGGCTTATCTTTCTATCGAAATGATTGCCGCTGCTATGGGTGGACAACCTTTCCGCTGGCCTGCCGGAACGTATGTTTCTAACAGTAAGTTCGACCATATCATGATGGCGATGGAAACTTCAATAACTAAAGACGGCGTCACTTATAAAGAAGTAGCCGGAACTCCTGCCGAACAGGAAGAATTGGAAAAAAGCTACGAGCATTTATGCAAACTTCGTGATGAAGTGATTGAAATGGGGATCATCCCAGCTATTAAAGACTGGCACGCATTGAATCCCAATATTGACTAATCAAACAATATTAGCAAAAAGCCGAAAAAGAGAAAATACATCTCTTTTTCGGCTTTTATTCCAATTACTTACATATCACATATACCCCCCACTTAGTCTATAAATCTTTCAAGACTCCAATTCAAATGACTATGCAAAGTTGGGGATAATTCGTCAATTAAAAAAATAGACAAAATGGGGAAAGTACCTAAACTGAAGTTACAGGTACTCAAAGTGCGAAATATAGTGATTATCCTATCCAAATTAGTGAATGGAATAAAACTGCGCATCGAAGTTTATAAAATATCTGTCATTTTTGAGAAGTACATTCGGAACAAACTCCTTTTAGTACATAGTTTATACTATGCAAAGTAAATCCTTTAGGCAAATCAATCACCGGGATATGTGTACCTTCCAGGCAGAATGTACGATGACATTTCTCACAATAAAAATGCGAATGTAAATCCTGTACCACACAATTGCAGGAGTTGTCGCAAACGGCATACTTCAACGAGCCGCTCCCATCGTCTATGCTATGTATGAGGTGATGAGACAAGAAGAGAGCGATGGTACGGGATATAGTCGATTTATCGACTGTATCGAGCAGTGTTTCCAAATCGAGCAATGACACCGCACGCTCTGCCTGCATCATCGCTTTTATCACCAGAAGCCTTATGGCAGTTGGCTTGATACCTCTTCTATCCAACTTATCCAAATAAATATCTTCTTCCATCTTTCTCCTATTTTATCATTTTCTGTATTCTGACAGCATTCATAATGGCAAGTAGCGCAACACCCACATCTGCAAAGACAGCTTCCCAAAGAGTAGCAATTCCACCGGCTCCCAAAATCAATACAAGTAATTTCACTCCAAATGCCAGTGATACATTCTGCCAAATAATTCTTCGTGTCAGTTTTCCTACTTTGATAGCTTCGGCTACCTTCGACGGCTGGTCTGTCTGTATCACGACATCGGCTGTTTCAATAGCCGCATCACTACCCAGTCCTCCCATAGCAATGCCAACATGACTTAGAGCGAGCACCGGTGCATCGTTCATTCCATCACCGACAAATGCGATCCGGTTTGCCTCATCCTGCCGCAGCTCTTCCAGATGATTCACTTTTCCTTCCGGCAACAGGTCACCATAAGCTTTCGATATACCGAGCTTTTCTGCAAAGTTAGTAACAATACTCTGTTTATCACCGGATAGTATCTGGATGTTTTCAATATTTAAAGCTTTTAAATTGTCAATAGCTACCTTTGCGTCCTCTTTCAGGGCATCAGCCAGCAGCAGATAACCTGCATAACGGTTTCCAACAGCACAGACCACGATGGTATCCGTTATTTCCAGCAGTTCTTTTGGATAGGATATATCAAACTTAGACAGTAACCGGCAATTACCGACCAGAACCATAGCCCCGTCTATCGTTGCTTCCAAACCATAGCCGGCAAATTCTTTTGTACCGGTAACAGCTACACATTCAATGTTTTGTTCTTTCGCATAATTCACAACAGCCTTGGCAATCGGATGAGTACTATCACTTTCTACCGAAGCAACCAGTTTCACTAATTCTTCTTCCGAAACCTCGCCTGCACTTTTACAGGCCTGTACTTCAAAGGTTCCTTTTGTCAGGGTTCCAGTTTTATCGAATACCACTGTATTGATCTTAGTGATAGCATCCAGATAATTACCACCCTTGAATAAAATTCCCAACCGGGATGCCGCTCCAATTCCCCCAAAGTAGCCCAACGGAATACTAACCACCAACGCACAGGGACACGAAATCACCAGAAAGACCAAAGCTCTGTATAGCCAATCATTAAATGCAAATACAAATGGAGGATTAATAAGTGAATAAACAAATGGACACAAAACAATTAACACTGCAAGCGCTATAACAATAGGTGTATAAATGCGCGCAAACTTACGAATAAACAATTCAGCCGGAGCCTTACGTTCGGAAGCATTCTGAACAAGCTCCAATATTCGGGCAAGTGCACTCTTATCAAAAGGTCTCGTTACCTCGAGCCGGATAACCTTATCGGTTACAATCATTCCGGCAAGTACTTCTTCACCTTTCCGAATATTACGAGGAACGCTTTCACCTGTTAATGCGGCTGTATTGAAGGCAGCCACTTCATTCTGCATAGTTCCATCCAATGGCACCCGTTCGCCTGCCTTTATTTCTATGATTTCACCGACTTTTATCTTTTTAGGGCTTTCAATAACAAGATTGCCTTCCCGGAGCACTAATGCTTTCTCGGGTCTTACATCCAATAAGGCTCCAATATTACGTTTGGCTTTATCTACCGCTTTATCCTGAAACAGTTCTCCTACTGTATAGAATAACATCACGGCTACTCCTTCCGGATATTCACCAATATAGAAAGCTCCCAAAGTAGCTATAATCATTAGAGTGAACTCACTGAAATAGTCTTTTTCCCTGATACTTTCCCAGGCTTCTTTCATCACTGGAATTCCTACCGGAAGATAGGCCACGATATACCATATCAAGGCAACAGATCCTTCACGGAAGAATGCTAAATCGAGAGCATTCATAATTATTCCACTTGTCAGAAGCAGGAGAGAGAATATCACTTTCCCATATTCATGGAATACCGAAACCTTTGCATCAACCTTTTTTTCTGCTGCGCATGAATGAGCGCCACAACTACAATGTCCCATAACTTTCATCATTTAGTTGATGCAAAGGTAGCAAATGATTTATGCAACAAAGTTGCAAAACCGGTTTTAGAACATATATCCCAACGAGATCATCAGGTTTCTGTTCTTCATTCCTACTTCTTTGATTACCTCAACAAGTCCGAAATCATAGCTTATGGCAACTTGATATTTCTTACTGAACTCAACCCCGGCTTTTAGTCCAAGACCGAAGTCGAATCGTTTTAGACCATCGTCTCCAAATATATCTTCGGACATCGAGTTACCTCCTAATTCCGCAATATCTGCAATATCACCGTCCACTTTCAATTTTGCTTTTCCAAACAGCCCAACAGCCATATAAGGACCTACACTACCAAATAATGAAAAATCATCATTGACGGCATATTTATACCCGACACGTACCGGCACTTCCAGATAGTATGGATTAAATTTTATGCTCGCAAGTGATCCTCCATCAATTTTAGCACCTTTCAATGTAAGCAATGCAGCGAAGTCCATATAGGCACCACTACCATTCGCATCCTGCGACAATCCCAACTCTGCTTTAACACCTGCGTGAAAACCTATCCTGCTATCAAAACCTGTAATGGTGTATTTACTAACATTCATACCTGCCATCACACCCCATTTCAGATTGTCTTGAGCATTGATACTCACCGCACTTATCGCTACCAAAGCGAATAATAATAAGGCCTTTTTCATACGAATAAATAATTTAATTATTGTTTAGAAATTATGTGAGGCAAAAATAACAATAATTCGCATAACTCCGAGAGATTTAGTAAAAATATAAAAAATAAACGATATGAATCTTATGAGGTATAGTCATAGCAAAAGAACCGGACTATTTCAAACGATTTTACGAGATATAGAACAAAAACACTCTGTACAGAGAAAAAACAAAGAATGAAAGACTGTATAACTTAATTAATTGTTATCTTTGCACAATCAGTCGTAGCACGACTGTATTGTTTGTTTTAAGAAAAAAAGCGTTTAGCTGATTTCTGTGCCAGTGAAAAGTCCAAATAAAATCAACGCACATGAAACAGATAAATGCTCCTTGCAATATGCGGGGAGTGTTTCCTGTTTGTGCGTTAGGGCTTGGACTCCCTCACTGGCGGATAGGCAAATGCTCTCCGCTTTTTTTGTGCCTATAAATTTGCAATAGATACAAACGACAAATTAGTAATAATCACAAAGGCAAGTCAATTCGGGTGGAGCGGCCCCCGAACGACTACAGAGTCGAAAACGTAACATTTAGATGTTACTACTTGCCTTTGAAAATATAAGAAACAGAGGCTAGCTACACCTGCAAGGGGAACAAATGGATTCATCCAGGAGTTCCCCTCTATTTTTGTGAAGATGTGTACTATTGGAAAGACAGATATTAGATCTACATATAAATTTGATGATTCTTATTGTCAACCAAAGCTTTTCCCAAATAGTATAATGATTATCATCGGTTTACATGCTGACAATAAGCCATGACAATAGGCTGACAATAAAAAATTATAACTTCTATTGTCAGCCTGTTCTTTAATCCCTTTGGAGCAAGATTATAAGATTCGTTCCAATGTGTCGATATACTCTGACTTAATTCCCAGCTTGATCCATGTTATAAACTACTGAAGACTATCATTGTTTACAGTAACAATATCATCGGCATAAGGAACACATACGCTTTATAAAATGAATACGCCCTTATTAAATGAATGCTACATAGCCGGTATCTTTCACTTACCAAGCAGGTATTGTTCCATTAAAGTGTCGGTGTTGTTAACTCCCCACGGCCGTGACGAGATCTTCCCACGGCCGTGGTAGGAATTCGTCACGGCTGTGGGAAGAAGTTACCACGGCCGTGGAGAACTAAAGATACCGGTGCTTTAGTGGAACAATACTGATACCCTAGAGGAACTATACTGGCGTGTTAGCGGAACTATATAGGTATATTAATGAAAAGATATCACTTTGGAAAGCTGTTATAAAAATGCGGCATTACTTCGAAACATGTTCATAAAGCTTTTGTTTATCAGGTTATTAAAAGGATCATAAGAGATAAAAATAAGGCTGACAGTAAAAGTAGATATATTTTATTATCAGCCTATTATCAGCATCTATTGTCAGGTGATATAGTATTGATATTCACATACTTAAATACCATTCTGACAGTTTGACAATAAAACAGGTACAAATCAATAGAAACGATCATAAAGTTTTTAATAGGGAAGAAGAACTAAAGGAATTAAAACGAATTCAGCAATCGGCATTTGAGTCGAAGAAGGAAAAATTTGTTGATAGAAGAATTTGGAAAAATTATGGAACCTACTTTTCTATTTTAAGCGCAATTGCGGAGGTAAAAATACAGCAACACCAGGAGAAAAAAACGTAGGTGACTATCTGAAACAGTACTTAGTCAGGCACGGATTACAGATTTTCTATGAGCTTAGTACCCCATCACCTGTATTCCGTGCCCAATATAATATCATTGTTGGTTTTCTTCCCGGTCTGTCCGGATAAACTCCAGAAGTCGTTCTACCGCTTCTTCTTCAGGAATATTTTTCTCTACGCACACCTTGCCTTTATAGAGACTGATTTTCCCCCGTCCTGCTCCTACATAGCCGTAGTCTGCATCTGCCATCTCACCGGGACCATTTACGATGCATCCCATGATGCCGATCTTCAGCCCTTTCAAATGTGAAGTGGCTGCCTTGATACGGGCAATAGTCTTTTCCAAGTCGTAAAGTGTACGGCCGCAACCGGGACAAGATATATATTCTGTTTTGGAGGTGCGGGTACGTCCGGCCTGCAAGATTCCGAAAGCAGTAGCATCAACGACGGCATGGCTCAAGTTACCCTGATTGAACAGGAAGATGCCATCACAAAGACCGTCAAAAATCAAGGCTCCCATATCGGCTGCGGACTTTATCTGCAAATTCTCCGCATCATCTTCCGAATAATGCTGGAAGAAGACAACCGGATTTTGTAAACCTTCCGTCATTAGTTGATGTACCAATGCACGGTGCTCACCCAAACGGTTCGGATGATTGCTTTGGGAAACAATCACTACCTCCGGATGATGTTTCAGACAGGCTATCACTTCATCCGTTTGTGCCATGTAGGGCATAAACAGGAATTTAAGTTCTGCATTGCATTCTCCCATTAAAGGCAGCTGTGCATGATTGAATGCAGGCCAGGTTCCGTCTTCTCCCTGCCATACATCCGCATCAAGAATATATTCTACTCCGTCTTCCCGTTGATCGGGCAAGGTTCTTCCGGCGTAAATATAGTCCGGTGTGAATTGCGGGTTTACCTCTGTCTTCCCGTCCATGCGGTCGGCAATAACCACAGGTACATGTTCACCTCCGATATTACGGACGGCTTTTGTCTTGCGACGTTCGGGAGACAGATAATTGAATTCCGGTGCTTCCAATCCCGGGATATAAGGATGATCCTGCCTCAACAGAACATAATCCACCAGTTTACGAGCCACCGGGATTTCAGCTTCAGGAGCTTCGCTCAAAGATACCCGAATAGTATCTCCCAATCCGTCACTCAACAGCGCACCGATGCCAAGGGCGGACTTGATACGTCCGTCTTCTCCATCTCCGGCTTCTGTCACCCCGAGGTGTAATGGGAAAGCCATCCCTTCTTTTTCCATGACGTCTACCAACAGGCGGACAGTTTTTACCATGACCACCGTATTAGAAGCCTTGATGGAAATCACCACATCCGTGAAGTTTTCCTCTACACAGATACGGAGAAACTCCATGCAGGACTCTACCATTCCTGCGGGGGTATCGCCATAACGGGACATGATACGATCGGACAGAGAGCCATGATTTACTCCAATCCGGATAGCCGTGTGATTCTCTTTACAGATATTCAGGAACGGGACAAACCGGTCATGGATTTTCTGTATTTCCTGCGCATACTCCTCGTCTGTATATTCCAGTTTTTTAAAAGTACGCGCAGCATCTACATAATTTCCCGGATTGATTCGCACCTTTTCTGCGTATTGAGCAGCCACGTCTGCCACTTTCGGATTGAAATGCACATCGGCAACCAACGGAACCATATATCCCTGGCTACGCAGTCCGATATTAATGTTCATCAAGTTTTCGGCTTCTTTGATGCCCTGGGTTGTGAGGCGGACATACTCTCCACCTGCATCAACAATACGTTTCGCCTGTTCCACACAAGCCTGTGTATCCTGCGTAGACGTGTTTGTCATCGACTGGACACGAATAGAATTGGGGCCGCCCAACGGCACAGCCCCAATATTTACTTCTGTGGTTTCTCTTCGAAAATAATTGAATAGATCCATTAGTTCGTTTTATATTCAAACTTCACTTCTTTCAGTTCTTCGTTTGCTTTTACGATTTTCTTTTTCAGTCCTTCCTTGTAAGCAGCAAAAGCTTCTGCCAGTTTCTCATCGCTCAATGCCAGCATCTGGATGGCAAGGATAGCGGCATTCATCGCTCCGTTGATGGCAACCGTTGCTACAGGAATGCCCGAAGGCATCTGAATGATAGAATAAAGTGCGTCCACACCATCGAGCACGGAACCTTTTACAGGTACTCCGATTACCGGCAATGTAGTGTTAGCCGCAATTACACCGGGAAGGGCGGCAGCCATTCCGGCAGCAGCGATAATTACTTTAATGCCACGGTTGTGGGCATTCTTCGCAAACTCTTCCACAGCTTCGGGCGTGCGGTGAGCAGAAAGAGCGTTCATTTCGAACGGTACATGCATATCATTCAGCAGCTGTGCAGCCTTCTCCATAACAGGAAGGTCGGACGTGCTGCCCATGATAATACTTACAATTGGAGTCATAGAATAAAAATTAAAAGCCTCTTCACAGCCCTTTCACGAAGAGAGGGGGTTCAGCTACATTCAACTTATATTAGTTATATTTCTGTTTGCACTATCCGTTTACCACGGCTTTATACGCTTCGGCATCCAGTAGATCTTCCACCGCTTTTACATCCGCCGGCTTCACTTTAATCAACCAACCTTCGCCATAGGGAGCTTTATTTACCAGTTCCGGGTTTTCTTCCAATGCTTCATTTTGTTCGAGCACCTCACCTGCTATCGGCAGGAAAAGGTCGGAAATAGTTTTCACTACTTCAATCGTTCCGAAAGTTTCACCGGCTTCCAACGTTTCACCAACAGTCGGGATATCTACGAACACAATGTCGCCCAATTGTTCCTGTGCATAATCGGTGATACCAACGTATGCAATGTCTCCGTCAACGCGAATCCATTCGTGTTCGTTCGTGTACTTCAAATTCTGTGGAAAGTTCATAATGATTAGTTTTTAGGATTTATACTGTTTTAAAATAAAAATACTCGAAATAAGATGTTACTCACCGGATGAAGTACCAAAAGGGCACATATCAGACCGACAGCAAAACCGGAAAGCACTTCACCCAGCGTGTGATGTCCCAGAACAATGCGTGCAGAGCCCAATATACCGGCAATCAAAATAAACAGGCATAGCCATCCGACCGGATTGTAACCGAACAAGGCACTGAAAGAAATCAAGCCTCCGATCACCCCGCCCATTCCTGCCATGTGTTCGCTCAACTTCCATTTCAGGTTTACTGCAATGCAAATGATAGACACTACCAGGGAAGCAAGAATGATACCAGTCATATACCACGGGATATTCAACCTACGCATCATCAGCAGGCAGAACACATACGAGATGATGGTCAGCAGAATAGGTACATAACGCTTCTTACGTTCACTCAACTCCTGACGGGCAAACCCATTGATTTTACGAAACAAGAAAATTGTAATAGTAGGTGTCAGTATGGTGAAGCAGTAAACGATTCCCAACACTATCAACTTATATTGTATCGGCATGATACGAAGATAAGAAAACAGGAATAACACCAGAAACGATAAAAACGGAATAGAAAATGGAGTAAAGACCATCGAAGTGACTCTCGCCACCTGCAACATCGTCTTATCCGCTATGATATGTTCTCTCTCTCTGTCCACTCTTCTTTGATTACTAGTTACTAATTACAAATTACAATTCTCATTCTTCATTGTTAATTATCCATTATTTTCGCAGTCTCGCCACGGGGATATTCAGTTGTTGACGGTATTTGGCTACTGTCCTGCGGGCAATGGGATAACCTTTCTCCTTTAATATATCCGCCAATTCATCATCGGTCAGGGGTTTCTTCTTGTCCTCGCCTTCAATACACTCTTTCAGGATTTTACGAATCTCACGGACAGACATCTCTTCGCCATCTTCTGTGGTATATCCGTCGCTGAAAAAGTATTTGAGCGGATAGATACCGTAATTCGTCTGTACATATTTACTGTTACTCACACGGGAGATTGTCGAAATATCCAATCCCGTACGTTCCGCCACGTCTTTCAGAATCATAGGTTTCAATAGCGATTCATCTCCTTCCAAGAAGAAAGGACGTTGCAGGTCGATAATCGCCTGCATGGTAACCATCAAGGTATTCTGACGCTGACGGACAGCATCGATAAATCCTTGTGCCGCATCCATTTTCTGTTTCAGAAACATCATCGCTTCTTTAGATTCCTTAGACTGGTTAGCCCTGTTTTTTGTATGCTCCTCCACCATTTCCGTGAAGTCACGACTCATACGGAGTTCGGGAACATTGCGGTTATTGAGACTTACATTGATGGTTCCGTCATCATACGTTTCCACAATAAAGTCAGGAACTATTTGTTGGAGATTTCTGCCAATTGCTTCTCCTAAAGAAGCACCCGGACGTGGATTCAGTTTGGTTATTTCAGTAATGGTTTCCTGGAAAGTCTCTTCATCAATATCCAGTTTCTTTATAATCTTCTCCCAATGTTTACGGGTGAATTCTTCGTAACATTCTCTGATAATCCTTTCTTCCAGATTCAAGATAGGACTGGGAGTTTTCTCTTCTTCTTTTTTCCGGCGAATCTGTATCAACAGACATTCCTGAAGACTACGCGCACCGATACCTGCTGGATCGAAGTCCTGTAAGATGTTCAATGCTTCTTCCAGTTCTTCCTCGGTCGATTCGATACCGGCATAAATCGCCAGTTCGTCGCAGATACTTTCCAAAGATTTGCGAAGCAATCCGTCATCATCCAATGAACCGATCAGGTATTCCACCAAGTCACACTGGTGCTCTGTCAGGTTGCGTTCACGCAACTGTTCTTTCAGGATTTCATAAAAAGAGGTGGAGTCGGAAAATGGAATATCCTCCGCTTGTTCATCTTTCGAACGGTTGTTCTCTTGCAATTTATAATCGGGAATATCGTCTTCTGTCAGATAGTCACTCAAAGAATCATAGTCATTGGCATCGCTATCCATGCCATCCTCTGCATTCTCGGTATCGGAATATTCATTATCCGTAGCATTCTCTTCTTTACCTTCTTCAAGTGCCGGATTTTCAAGCAGTTCAGCATGGATACGGTCTTCCAACTCTACTGCGGGAAGCTCCAACAGTTTCACGACCAGAATCTGCTGGGGCGAGAGCGTCTGTACCTGCTGTTGCGCCTGAGATTGTATTTGACGGGAACCTTGTGCCATATTCGTTTTTGCTTTCTACTGTTTCTCGCTACAAAAGTAACTTTTTAACGAGAGATTACACAGATTAGGGAGATAATTTTTAATCCTATAACACAAAATTCGTTATCTTTGTTGCACGAACTTAAAAACTAGGACAAATATGTTTGCCAAAGAAACGTATATGCAGCGGAGAGCCCTGCTAAAAAAGAACTTAGGCTCCGGAGTGTTGTTATTTCTCGGAAATGACGAGTGCGGACTGAATTACGAAGATAACACATTCCGTTATCGTCAGGATTCCACTTTCCTTTATTATTTCGGACTTTCATGTGCCGGACTTTCGGCTATTATCGATATAGATGAAGACAAAGAAATTATCTTTGGTGATGAGTTGTCTATCGACGCAATCGTATGGATGGGATCACAGCCGACGTTGCACGAAAAATGCGAACGTGTAGGCGTAAAAAATCTGATGCCGTCTGCTGACATTGTAAGCGACCTCCATCAGTGTGTACAGAAAGGGAAAGCAATTCACTATCTGCCTCCTTACCGCCCTGAACATAAACTGAAACTGATGGACTGGCTGGGTATTCCTCCCGCACATCAGGAAGGTTCTGTTCCATTCATCCGTGCCGTGATCGCTCAACGCAACTATAAATCTGCAGAAGAAATCGTAGAAATAGAAAAGGCTTGCGATGTAACTGCCGATATGCATATTACAGCTATGAAAGTACTTCGTCCGGGTATGTACGAATATGAAGTGGTAGCTGAAATGAACCGGGTGGCCGAATCTAATAACTGCCAGCTATCATTCGCTACAATTGCCACTATCAACGGGCAGACTCTGCACAATCATTATCACGGAAATAAAGTGAAGCCGGGTGATTTGTTCTTAATCGATGCCGGTGCAGAAGTAGAGTCAGGTTATGCGGGTGATATGTCGTCTACCATTCCTGCCGATAAGAAGTTCACCACCCGTCAGCGTGAAGTATACGAGATTCAGAACGCCATGCATCTGGAATCCGTAAAGGCTCTCCGTCCGGGTATTCCTTATATGGACGTATACGAACTGTCAGCCCGCGTCATGGTGGACGGTATGAAGACGCTCGGATTGATGAAAGGAAATACCGAGGATGCTGTACGCGAAGGTGCCCATGCGTTGTTCTATCCGCACGGACTAGGTCACATGATGGGATTGGATGTACATGATATGGAGAATCTGGGAGAGATATGGGTAGGTTACAACGGTCAACCGAAGAGCACACAGTTCGGTCGCAAATCGCAACGCCTCGCTATTCCATTGGAACCGGGTTTTGTACACACGGTAGAACCGGGTATTTATTTTATTCCGGAACTGATCGACATGTGGAAAGCAGAAAAGAAATTTACCGATTTTATCAACTACGAGATAGTGGAGACTTATAAGGACTTCGGTGGTATCCGCAATGAGGAAGATTATCTGATTACAGAAACCGGTGCCCGCCGATTAGGCAAGAAGATTCCTTTGACACCGGAAGAGGTGGAAGCTTTAAGATAAAAAGCCTCATCAAAATAAAAGAAGAACCTTTCTTCTATTCAAAATCAATAGCGGAAGCTTTTCATCCGGATGAAAAACTTCCGCTATTTTTGTCAAAGTACCAAATAGTCCATCTAAAATCACATTTTTTCTACCCTTCTTTTCCCGAATCTTGCGTAATATTGCAACAGAATTAAAATAATTCACTTTTTAATGATATAAAAACAATGAATAACACCATGAAGAGACTACTTTTATCTGTATGGCTATTGTCACTTTCCTTACTGTCCGCCGTAGCTGAAAACTATCCTTATAAAAGCGATGTGCTTTGGGTCACCGTACCCAATCATGCCGACTGGCTTTATAAAACCGGAGAAAAAGCAACTGTAGAAGTACAATTCTATAAATACGGCATCCCCAGGGATAATGTAACCGTCACTTATGAAATTGGCGGTGATATGATGCCTGTTGCCGATACAAAAGGAAGTATAACTTTAAAGAATGGCAGGGGGGTGATTCCTGTGGGCACAATGAAAGAGCCGGGATTCCGCGACTGCCGCCTGAAAGCAACCGTAGATGGAAAGACCTATTCACATCATATCAAAGTAGGATTTTCACCGGAGAAACTTCGCCCATATACAACCATGCCTTCCGATTTCAAGGAATTTTGGGAAAAGGCTAAAGCGGAACAAAAGGAGTTTCCCCTAACGTATACCAAAGAACATGTCGAAAAATATTCCACTGATAAAATAGACTGTTATCTCGTAAAATTGCAACTGAACAAACGTGGACAATGCGTCTACGGATATTTATTCTATCCGAAAAAAGAAGGAAAGTTCCCGGTTGTCTTATGCCCTCCGGGAGCAGGAATCAAAACCATCAAAGAACCTCTACGCCATAAATATTATGCGGAACAAGGATGCATCCGTTTTGAATTCGAGATACACGGCCTCAACCCGGAAATGAGTGAAGAAGAATTCAAAGAAATCAGCAACGCTTTCAATGGCAGAGAAAACGGCTACCTGACCAATGGGCTCGACAGTCGTGATAATTATTATATGAAACGGGTATATCTGGCCTGTGTGCGTGGCATCGACTTTTTAACATCCCTACCGGAATGGGATGGCAAAAATGTAATTGCACAAGGAGGTAGCCAGGGAGGCGCCCTGGCGTTGATCGCTGCCGGACTGGATGAACGGGTGACAGCCTGTGTCGCCAATCATCCAGCATTAAGCGATATGGCAGGCTATAAAGCCGGACGTGCCGGTGGCTATCCTCATTTCTTTAGAAATTCGGTGGATATGGATACCCCCGAAAAAATAAAGACAATGGCCTATTATGATGTAGTGAACTTTGCTAAATTGATAAAAGCAGACACCTATATAACATGGGGATTCAATGATGACACCTGTCCTCCGACAACCAGCTACATCGTATACAATGTACTAAACTGTCCGAAAGAAGCACTGATTACTCCCATTAATGAGCATTGGACTTCCAACGATACCGAGTATGGACATCTGCTTTGGATAAAGAAGCATTTAAAGTGAAGTTTTAATCATTCCATCTGGATGCGGGCAATTCTTTTTTCCCGTAACCTTTTTTCCAGGCATACGCTTTCCTCTTCCTGAGATAAAGCGTATCGCCGCAATGTTTCATCGCCTCCCAATTAAAGATAGAATGGTGACAGATGATCTTTTCAAACCAATAAAGTATGTGATAAGTCACGAATGGTAACACCATCCACCACCATGAAAACAGTAACGATAAAATAAGTGCTGGTATCAGGGTTAAAGAAAAACATTCCCAATACTGTCTGGCATGAATTCGGAGTTCCATATCTTCCCAGACTTCCAGATATTTATAGCGGGTAAAGAAAAACCAGCCTAACATAAAATAGTGCTTCTTCCCTTTTCCTAAGAACCACTTTGCTAAAAGACTATTATAAAAAATCATATTCACATTTTTTTTGTTGCATGTAGTCCCTTCTTAACAGCAAAAGTAATTAAAGGTTCAATATTTTAAAGTTTTGCATAACAACCATAACATTCTTTCCCTAAATATCACTCAAATATTGTTTATTTTTGTGTTCCCTTGCTTCACTACAACAAAAGGTTTATTTGTATTTTCTGCAAAGGAAACACAATTCACGAATATATCCTAATTTTTCTGCTTAATATTTAAAGCTGCTTCCTCCTAAAAATTCACGCAACAAAGAAGTAGGCGGAATTTCTTTATCCTGTACCGGAACAAAATATTTGATAAACTTCAACAATCGGTAGGCTTCACAATATTCAGGACAGTTACGCGGAACACCCATCAGAATAGGCTCAGCGTGTAAACGAAGTACGGCAAACTCAAAAAGTAGCGCTGAATTAAACATGACATCAGCATTTTCCTGATAAGGGAATATCCATTTGTCTTCACCGGCACGTACACTAGGCCAGCGTGATATGGTTTCACGTGCAGAATATCCCCGATAATTAAAGTCGCGGATGATGCGACGCAACAAACGGTTGTCAGTAGTTGGAATCCAGTTATGGTCATCCAACGAAATAGTAGTCAATGCTGAAACATAAATCTTGAATTTCCGTTCGGCTGGTATATGCGGTGTCAGTTCCGGATTTAAGGCATGAATACCTTCCAGAATCAGAATTGTATTATCTTCTATTTTCAGTTTATCACCTTTATATTCCTTTTTGCCAAGAGAGAAATTAAAACGTGGCAATTCCACCTCCTCGCCACGAAGAAGCGCCTGCAGCTGTTGATTAAACAATTCCAGATCGAGCGCATAAAGTGATTCATAATCATAGTTTCCGTTTTCATCCAAAGGGGTTTCTTCACGGTCTACGAAATAATTATCCAAAGAGATCGGGAATGGCTTCAAGCCATTTGTCATCAGCTGAATAGAAAGCCGTTTGCTGAATGTTGTCTTTCCCGAAGAAGACGGGCCGGCAATCAATACCAGTTTTACCCGGTTACCGTTCTCGCCACGATGGAAGATAGTATCGGCTATCTGCGCTATCTTTTTCTCCTGCAATGCTTCCGCCACATTAATCAAGTCAGTGGCATGTCCTTCTTCACAGGCAAGATTAAAATCTCCGGCATTATTAAGCCCCATGATATAACTCCAATTCAGATATTCCTTAAAAACATCCAGCATCTTCTCCTGCTTCACAACTTCTTCGAGCATACTTGGGTTTTCACGACTCGGAATCCGGAGTAGCAACCCATCATAATACTTCACGATATCGAACAATTTAAGATATCCGGTGCTGGGAAGCAGATTACCATAATAATAATCAATTGTATCACCCAATGTATAATAATAGGTATAAAGAGAACCGGAAGTTTCAAGTAATCTCACTTTATCATTCATCCCCCGCTCGCTGAAAACCCGTACCGCTTCCGCCGTATGACATTCAATGCGGTGATAAGGAATATTTTCCGCAATGATCTCCTGCATCCGTTGCTTGATACGCGTCACATCTTCGAGTTCAATGGGGCGTCCAATCCGCAAATTGCAGAAATAACCTTTTGAAACAGGATGTTCCACAAACAATTTTCCCTCGGGAAAGAGTTCCGTGACAGCCTTAAACAAGACAAAACAAAGCGAACGGACATAAGTACGCATACCGGACTGATCTCTCACATCCAGAAACTCTACATCCTTATTATTATATACTCTGAAATTAAGTCCCTCGGAGCGATTATTGACCTTGGCACTCACTACTTGATAAGGAAAATTAAGATTAAAACCGTAATAAATATCCAAAAGTGAGCTTCCGATAGGGAATTCTTTGGAATTATTGTTATTTTTGCAACATATTTGTAACATCTGTTTCATCGAGTTCGTTAAAAGGTGAATAATTTGGGACTAATATACTTATAATCAGATTGAGAACAAATAACCATTAAAAATATTATAGATGGAATATTCTTTTTATGATTTTTTAAAGCTCATAGGCTCATTGGGACTCTTCCTCTACGGAATGAAAATCATGAGCGAGGGCTTACAAAAGGTCGCGGGTGATAGATTGCGAAGTATTCTAACGGCAATGACCACCAACCGGGTAACGGGAGTTCTAACAGGAGTGTTGATTACAGCCCTTATCCAGTCTTCTTCAGCAACGACGGTGATGGTCGTTAGTTTCGTGAATGCCGGGTTACTTACACTTGCCGAATCCATCAGCGTTATTATGGGTGCCAACATCGGTACTACTGTAACTGCTTGGATCATTTCAATTTTCGGATTTAAGGTCGATATGGCTGCTTTCGCTCTTCCCCTCTTAGCCATTGCCCTCCCGCTCATCTTTTCTGGAAAAAGCAACCGCAAGTCCATCGGTGAATTCATTTTTGGTTTTTCTTTCCTTTTCATGGGGCTCTCTTATCTGAAAGCAAACGCCCCCGACCTGAATGCCAATCCGGAAATGCTTGCCTTCGTACAGAACTACACGGATATGGGATTCTTTTCCATTATTCTGTTCTTGCTCATCGGTACAATATTGACCATGATTGTGCAAGCCTCTGCAGCTACCATGGCAATCACATTAATTATGTGTGCCAACGGCTGGATCAGCCTGGAACTGGGAGCAGCACTCGTATTGGGAGAAAACATCGGAACGACTATCACGGCCAATCTTGCCGCACTTACAGCCAACACACAGGCTAAGCGGGCAGCATTGGCCCATTTTGTTTTTAACGTGTTTGGGGTCATTTGGGTATTGATTGTCTTCCATCCTTTCATGGATCTAGTAAACTGGGTAGTAGACACCTTCTTTCAAAGCAGTAATCCAGAGGTTGCTATTTCCTACAAGCTATCTGCTTTCCACTCTATCTTCAATATCTGTAACGTATGTATCTTGATATGGGCTGTAAAACTGATTGAACGTACCGTATGCGCTTTAATCCACCCCAAAGAAGAGGACGAAGAACCTCGCCTGCGGTTTATCACTGGTGGTATGCTTTCCACTGCTGAACTTTCCATCCTTCAGGCACGTAAGGAAATCCATCTTTTCGCAGAACGTACCCACCGGATGTTTGGCATGGTGCAGGATCTGTTGCATACGGAAAAGGATGACGATTTCAATAAGCTGTTCAGCCGGATAGAGAAATATGAAAATATCAGCGACAATATGGAACTTGAAATAGCCAACTACCTGAATCAGGTATCCGAAGGCCGTTTGAGTTCTGAAAGTAAGTTACAGATACGCGCCATGTTGCGTGAAGTGACAGAAATTGAAAGTATTGGCGACAGCTGCTATAATCTGGCACGTACCATCAACCGGAAACGTCAGACTAATCAAGACTTTACCGAGAAACAATATGAGCATATTCATTTCATGATGAAGCTGACTAACGATGCACTTGCCCAAATGATTGTGGTAGTAGAAAAACCGGAGCATCAGAGCATTGACATCAACAAATCCTTCAACATTGAAAACGAAATTAATAATTATCGTAATCAACTGAAGAATCAGAATATTCTGGATGTGAACAACAAAGAATATGATTATCAGATGGGAGTTTACTACATGGATATTATCGCCGAGTGCGAGAAACTTGGCGACTACGTAGTGAATGTAGTAGAAGCCAGCAGTGATGTGAAAGAGAAAAGAGCTTCTTAACAGATAAAATAAAGAATAAAAAAGGAGAATCAGTAGTATCAATACATACCTGATTCTCCTTTTTATATCTAATAGTATCTTTTATAAAATCAATTATATACGTATGATTCAGCCAAACGCCAGAACAATGTAGATTCCGGAACAGTAGTTGTACGAAGCACTTTTGCAGTCCCGCCTTCTGAGGCCGGATTTATATTGGCAAAAATATTCCATCCCTTATTAAAAGAGCAGTTACTATAATAGTATGATTTGTCACTGCCTGTCAATGTAAAAGAACGGTCGGCATACTGATAACTCACCAATGTAGCTTTTCCGGCAGAAGACCCTTTACCCGACCAGTTGGAAATAGCAATTCGCCCCACCCTTTTATTTCCATTAAAAACAAAGAAATCTCCTAACGTCGCCACAAGAGCGTCCGCATCATCTGAGGTTCCGGTCCAGTAACCACCCATACCATTACGCCGGTCTACTGTCTGAAGCTTTTCCGAAGGAAAACTAGTGGGAAGTGTCATTACTATTTGCCCGTTCTCATAAGGAAAGCTAAGAGTCTCAATCACTTGCCAATCAACACCCGTCACTTTCACCTCAACCCGGTCAAATGTGAAGTCCGCAGGTATATTCTGTATATCTTTTACTACAAGCGTGCTATAATCCGGAACATCCAGAGCAGGAGGTTGCTCTTCATTCTCATCGTCGCTACAACCAGCCATCAAAAGGCTGAATATCAATAATACAAAGATTACAGGGTATGATAGATACCTTAGATCGGTTATGACGGTTGCTCTATTATACATAACTTCCGATTTTTGCATCAAAGATATCACATTTATAATCAGCAGAATAATTTCCAACCATAAAAATAAAAAATGACCGGGTATATATTTATACACCCAGTCATTCTCCTCTTAATAATTCTCTCTCTTGGTTTTATCCTTCGTACGGTTCAAAGTCTTCTTTTCCGACTCCACATAATGGACAAGTCCAATCATCAGGAATATCTTCAAATGCTGTTCCTGGTTCAATTCCACTTTCCGGATCTCCTTGTTCGGGGTCGTAAATATATTCACAGACCGTGCAAATGTACTTTTTCATAACGTTCGTATTTTTAATTGGTTTTCTAAATAATATAACACAAATAGCAAGATATTTGTTCAACACTATTTTTAAACTAAAGAAAAAAACTATCTTTGTAGTCATATTATCAAGCTAAAACAACAATATTATACTATGCTTATAGCACTATTGTCTACCTTAATAGTTTTATGCGCAGTCCTACTAATCAGTTTTTTATTGGAACGTAGGAAATGTCTGCGGATGCAACAACGATTGTTCCGTGAATCCAGAAAGTTGGAACGCACCAGCCATATTGCCGGCGCCATCTTGAAAAATGTGCATGCCTTTATCCTATTAATAGACAATGATTTCAAGGTACTGAAGACTAACTATTACCAAAAAACCGGAACCAGAAAAGGAACAGAAGAGAAAAGAGTGGGCGACTTGTTGCAATGTCGCAATGCATTGGCAGCCGAAGGAGGTTGCGGCACACATAGTTTCTGCGGCTCTTGCCCGATACGTACCGCCATACGACAAGCCTTCGAACAGAGACGAAACTTCACGGATCTTGAAGCCACTTTATCCATAGTTACATCTGATAATACTACCGTGGAATGTGATGCAGTAATATCCGGTTCTTACTTCCTTCTGAATGAAGAAGAGAACATGGTAATCACCGTACACGATGTTACCCGCCGAAAACAAGCTGAAAAGGAGTTACGGCTAGCCAAAGAAAAAGCAGAAAAAGCCGATATTTCAAAATCTGCCTTTTTAGCCAACATGAGCCATGAAATCCGTACCCCTCTCAATGCTATTACCGGATTTGCAGAGGTATTAGGCAGTGCAACTACAGAAGAGGAAAAGGCCCAATATCAAGAAATCATAAAAATGAATGCCGACCTCCTGATGCAACTGGTCAACGACATTCTCGATATGTCAAAAATCGAAGCCGGAACATTGGAATTTGTGCAGACAACAGTTGACTGTCAATCAGTTACTTTCAGATTTACAACAACTTTTTCAAATGAGAGTCGATGACGCCGGAGGAAATATACAAATTATAGCGGAATCATCCCGTTCTTCCTGCATGATTCAAACAGATCGGAACCGGGTGGCACAAGTGCTTTCAAACTTTGCCGGCAACGCCATTAAGTTCACCCATAAAGGTAGCATCCGCCTCGGCTATGAAACTAGAGATACCGAGCTTTACTTTTATGTCAAGGATACCGGAACCGGAATTCCAGCAGAGAAATTACCGGATGTATTCGAGCGTTTCGTGAAACTGAATAAAGATAAAAAAGGAGCCGGACTGGGACTTTCCATATCTCAAACTATTGTCGCCAAACTTGGCGGTCAAATCGGAGCGGATTCCGTAGAAGGTGAAGGCTCTACATTCTGGTTTACAATTCCTTATCGGTCATGTGGTAAACCACGCTAACAAATTCGACTTCATAAAAAGTTTTAATTAAACATTCTATCACAATTTTATGTTGTATTTTTGCGGTTCAAACTAAACGCATGTATCTGCATGAGTACAAATAAAAATGACTATTATCATTTAGGACTTACTGATGACGAAGTCCTACAAAGCAGGGAGAAAAATGGTATTAACCTGTTAACGCCCCCCAAGCGTCCTTCTCTCTGGAAACTTTATCTGGAAAAATTTGAAGACCCGGTTGTCCGTGTATTATTAGTAGCAGCCGCTTTCTCATTAATTATCTCCATCATCGAAAACGAATATGCCGAAACAATCGGAATCATAGCCGCTATCTTATTGGCTACCGGAATCGGTTTCTTCTTCGAATATGATGCCAGTAAGAAGTTCGATCTGCTGAATGCAGTCAATGAAGAAACTCTGGTAAAAGTGGTCCGAAACGGACGCGTACAGGAAATCCCTCGTAAAGACATAGTGGTAGGTGATATCGTCATTCTGGAAACAGGTGAAGAAATTCCCGCTGATGGAGAGTTGCTGGAAGCTATTTCTCTGCAAGTGAACGAATCCAATCTGACGGGAGAGCCTGTTATTAATAAAACTACTGTAGAAGCTGATTTTGATGAAGAAGCGACTTATGCCTCCAATCTGGTGATGCGTGGCACTACAGTGGTGGATGGACATGGTACCATGCGCGTGCTGCATGTGGGAGATGCTACTGAAATCGGAAAAGTAGCCCGGCAGAGTACAGAGGATAACCTCGAACCCACCCCGCTGAACATACAGCTCACCAAACTCGCAAATCTAATCGGAAAGATAGGTTTCACCGTTGCCGGTCTGGCTTTCCTTATTTTCTTCGTGAAGGATGTAGTGCTATATTTTGATTTCGGTTCGCTGAACGGATGGCATGAGTGGCTTCCGGTTTTCGAACGGACACTGAAATATTTTATGATGGCAGTTACGCTGATTGTAGTAGCTGTGCCTGAAGGATTGCCAATGAGTGTCACGCTTAGTCTGGCATTGAACATGCGTCGTATGCTTTCCACCAACAATCTGGTGCGGAAAATGCATGCTTGCGAAACAATGGGAGCCATCACCGTGATTTGTACGGATAAAACCGGTACACTGACTCAAAATCTGATGCAAGTGCACGAACCCAATTTCTATGGTATAAAAAATGGCAGTGACTTGTCTGATGACGATATTAGCGCACTTATCGCAGAAGGAATCAGCGCCAATTCAACAGCTTTCCTTGAAGAATCAACCAATGGAGAAAAACCCAAAGGCGTAGGAAATCCAACCGAAGTGGCTTTATTACTCTGGCTAAACAAACAGGGAAGAGATTACCTGCAACTCCGCGAACAAGCTCATGTTCTCGATCAACTCACCTTCTCTACCGAACGGAAATTCATGGCAACTCTTGTTGAATCTCCATTGATCGGCAAAAAAATACTTTATATAAAAGGAGCTCCTGAAATTGTTTTGGGTAAGTGTAAAGAAGTTGTTCTGGATGGACGGCAAGTGGATGCGGTAGAGTATCGTTCTACAGTGGAAGCACAACTGTTGAACTATCAGAATATGGCTATGCGTACACTTGGATTTGCATTCAAGATTGTCGGAGAAAATGAACCGAACGATTGCACGGAACTAGTTTCAGCCAACGACCTCAATTTCTTGGGAGTAGTTGCCATCTCCGACCCGATTCGTCCGGATGTACCTGCTGCGGTTGCAAAATGTCAGTCTGCAGGTATCGGCATCAAGATCGTGACCGGTGACACTCCGGGAACTGCCACAGAAATCGCACGCCAGATAGGTCTTTGGAACCCTGAAACTGATACGGAACGAAATCGAATCACCGGTGTCGCATTTGCCGAATTGAGCGATGAAGAAGCACTGGACAGAGTGATGGACTTAAAAATCATGTCCCGCGCCCGTCCGACAGACAAACAACGTCTGGTACAACTGCTTCAACAAAAAGGAGCAGTGGTAGCTGTAACCGGAGACGGAACGAATGACGCTCCGGCTTTGAATCATGCCCAAGTAGGTTTATCGATGGGTACAGGTACTTCTGTAGCCAAAGAGGCTAGTGATATTACATTGCTCGACGACTCTTTCAACAGTATCGGAACCGCTGTTATGTGGGGACGTTCACTGTATAAGAATATCCAGCGTTTCATCGTTTTCCAGCTAACGATTAACTTTGTGGCATTGCTTATCGTTCTGCTAGGCTCCGTAATCGGTACGGAACTTCCGCTGACTGTAACACAAATGTTATGGGTGAACCTGATTATGGATACTTTTGCCGCTTTGGCTCTTGCCTCTATTCCACCCAGCGAAACGGTGATGCTTGAGAAACCTCGTCGCAGTACCGATTTTATTATCAGTAAGGCAATGCGGTCTAATATAATAGGTGTGGGCTCTATCTTCCTCATCGTATTGCTCGGAATGATTTATTATTTCGACCACAGTACGCAAGGAATGAATGTACACAACCTGACTATTTTCTTCACCTTCTTTGTCATGCTGCAATTCTGGAATCTGTTCAATGCCCGTGTATTCGGTACTACCGATTCGGCATTCAAGGGACTTTCCAAATCGTATGGGATGGAGCTTATTGTACTGGCTATTCTTGCCGGACAATTCCTCATCGTACAATTCGGTGGAGCCGTATTCCGCACGGAACCGCTCGACTGGCAAACCTGGCTTCTTATTATAGGCGTTTCGTCCACGGTGTTATGGGTTGGAGAACTTGTTCGCCTTGTTCAACGTATTATTCACAAAAAAGACAGAAATGAAAAGTAAAGGAATAAAAAACCTTCTTATTGATTTGGGTGGTGTACTTATCAATCTCGACCGCCAACGTTGCATTGAGCACTTTCAGAAGTTAGGGCTCCAAAACGTGGATGCATTGCTGGATATCCAGAACCAGGACGGACTCCTGATGCAACAGGAAAAAGGATTGATAACACCTGCCGAATTCCGTGACGGAGTTCGTAAAATGATAGGCAAAGCAGTTAGCGACAAACAAATAGATGCAGCCTGGAATAGTTTCCTGGTAGATATACCCACACAAAAACTGGATTTATTATTAAAATTACGTGAGAAATATGTCGTCTATTTATTGAGCAATACCAACCAAATTCATTGGGAATGGACATGTGCTCATTTGTTTCCTTACCGCACCTTTAAGGTGGAAGATTATTTTGAAAAAACGTACCTCTCTTTTGAAATGAAAATGGCCAAGCCCGAACCGGAGATATTCAAGGCAATCATAGAGGATGCCGGTATCGAGCCGAAAGAAACGCTTTTTATTGATGACTCTGAAATGAACTGTAAGACAGCCCAAAATTTAGGAATTTCTACCTATACAGCGAAAGTAGGCGAAGACTGGAGCCATCTTTTCAACCTCAAATAATTTTAGAGATATGCAGATTATACGTGACACATCGGCAATTACCCCGGAACCCTGCGTAGCTACCATCGGTTTCTTTGATGGAGTACATGCAGGACATCGCTATCTGATTCAGCAAGTGAAAGAGATAGCCGCCGCCAAAGGTCTACGCTCTGCATTGGTTACTTTTCCCGTTCATCCCCGAAAAGTGATGAATGTGGAGTATCATCCGGAACTTCTGACTACCCCCGAAGAAAAAATAAGTCTGCTTGCAGACATCGGGGTAGACTACTGCCTGATGCTTGATTTCACTCCGGAAATTTCCCGGCTCACTGCCCGGGAGTTTATGACACAGTTGCTAAAAGAGCGTTATCAGGTAAAATACCTGGTTATCGGCTATGACCATCGTTTCGGACATAACCGCAGCGAAGGTTTCGAGGATTATGTACGTTATGGAAAAGAAATTGGCATAGAAGTAATTCGCGCCAAAGCGTATACCAGCAATATAGAAATAGGGAACGAACCCAACATTCCGGTGAGCTCTTCCCTGATCCGCAAACTTCTTCATGAAGGAGAAGTTAGCCTGGCCGCCCATTGTCTGAAATATGAATATTTCCTTGACGGGATCGTAGTAGGCGGCTATCAGGTAGGCAGAAAGATAGGTTTCCCAACGGCCAATTTACGGGTGGATGATCCCGATAAACTGATTCCTGCCGATGGCGTATATGCCGTATGGGTAACATTTGACGGGAAAACGTATATGGGGATGCTGAATATAGGTGTCCGCCCGACGATTGACAATGGTCCGAACCGGACGATTGAGGTGAATATCCTCCACTTCCATTCTGACATATATGATAAATTCATCCGGCTTACTTTTGTTAAACGGACACGTCCCGAACTGAAATTCTCCAGTATCGACGAGTTAATAACACAGCTCCATAAGGATGCTGAAGAGACAGAAACAATTCTTAAAAAATAGATTCTTATGCAAAAGTCATTTATGAGCATCTCTTTGGTGGTAATAGCTATATCCATGTTAGCTATGTTTATCTATAGTTTCTTTACCACTAAATAAAAAACCATGAAAACGGCTATCAAATTAGTATTAATAGACCTTCTCATTGCACAGATTGTCGCCCCTATCCTGATTATGATTCCCTGTACGATCTATTTGTTCGTCACCACGGGAAATCTGGATAAAGTCACTCTGACGCAAATGATTATGATCCCGGCACAACTAGCCGGACAGATTATGATGGGTATTTATCTATGGAAAGCCGGTTATATCAGTAAAAAGAAGACAACATGGTCACCCGTATCAGCTCCATTCCTAATTTGTAGCGGACTAGCTATTCTCACCGGTGGTTTTCTGGTATCCGCACTGATGGGACTGCTAGACTGGATACCCAACATCATGGAGCAATCTTTCGACATTCTCCAATCCGGTTGGGGCGGTATTCTTGCAATAGCTATCATCGGTCCTGTACTTGAAGAACTGTTGTTCCGCGGAGCCATTACCAAAGCTTTGCTGCAACAATACAACCCGACGAAAGGCATCCTCATTTCAGCACTTCTATTCGGTGTCTTTCACATCAATCCGGCCCAGATACTTCCGGCATTTCTGATTGGTATCCTGCTGGCATGGACATACTATAAAACCGGCAGTCTGATTCCCTGTATACTCATGCATATATTGAATAACTCCTTAGCAGTATATCTTAGTATCAAATACCCCGAAGCAGAAAATATGGACGACCTGATTAACGGTACCCCGTATCTCATCGTCCTATTCGGGTCAATCCTCCTGTTTATCGGTATCATACTGACCATGAACCACCTGACTTCCCAAAAGCAGCAATAAAAAAGGGAAGTTTTTACTTCCCCTCTTTCGCTTTGAATGCTAATGCATACATTCGTATTTGTTTTACCATCGACAGCAAACCGTTGCTACGCGTTGGCGATAGATGCTCTTTCAGTCCGATCTTGTCTATAAAATAAAGATCTGCATTTAAGATTTCATCAGGAGTATGTCCGGAAAAGACTTTAATCAACAAGGCAATAATCCCCTTTACAATCAAAGCATCGCTTTCTGCTTTAAAAACGATTTTACCATCCACATCATCCGCTTGAAGCCATACCCTGCTCTGGCATCCTTCAATCAGATTTTGTTCCGTCTTATATTTTTCTTCAAGTGGTTCCTGCTCATTCCCCAGATCAATAAGTAATTGATAACGGTCCATCCAATCGTCGAAGTCACTGAATTCCGCAATCACTTCATCTTGTAGTTCATTAATTGACATTATAGTAATTATTTAATTAGACAATATACCAATGTGCGAATAGCAGATGCCGTATTTAAAACCGGCATATCAATCTATCAACACCTTATTATATTTTTCTCAATTCTATTATTTCTCATTATAAATCACTTCCAATACCGTCTGACCGACTGCTTTCAACGTATTCTTATCAATATGTTCCATATTGTCATTGACAGTATGCCATGTCGGGGTAAAATCACCTTCCTGATTGTAGGGAATGATATCGATCGTTTTAATACGTGCCAGACGATTTATGAACAGATGGTCGTCTGTTACAAATCCTCCGTTTCCATCCATGAAAGTCTTTCCGTAACCCGCTTTCTTTGCCGCTTTCCAAACCTTCTTATTTATGTCCGGAGCAAATTCTTCCGAATACCCTTCTTTCATAAACACACTGCCTTCACCTCCTACCATATCGAGCAGGATACCAAAACGTGCATTATATCCTTGTACATGAGGATTACGTGCCCAATACTGCGATCCCAGACACCAGAATTCCTCCTTATGCTTTCCTGTATAAAACTGTGGCGCACCATAGTCCTCTGCATCCAACAGAATGATATCAATCCCCAATTCCGGTTGTTGCTGATTGACCAGACGAGCTATTTCGAGCAAAGCTCCTACCCCACTGGCACCATCATTTGCACCCAGAATCGGAGTTTTATGGTTCTTCTCGTCAGGATCGTTATCAGCCCATGGGCGTGTATCCCAATGTGCAAACAAAGCGATTCTCTTTTTACTTTCCGGCTTATAAGAACCGATAATGTTTCTCGCTTTCAACAGCGTACCGTCATAAGCAATCAAATCAGCATATTGATTAGTCACTTGAGCACCGAAAGCCTCTAATTGACTGGCAAGGTAATTGCCACAGGCAACATGTTCTTTAGTGTTAGGAACACGAGGTCCGAAATCTACCTGATTCTTTACATACAAATAAGCACTATCCGCATCAAACTGAGGTACATTCACAACTGTCTTTTCGTCTTGTTCACTCGTACTATTTGCCTTGTTACCTCCACCGCAAGAGAATGCTGATAATAACAAAAAGGCACTCATTAATACTATCATAGTTTTCTTTTTCATCGTCCTTTTATCTATTAAAGCCTCAAAATTAGTCATTTTCACCACAGCATCGTTCAGATGGAATGGATTATTAACATATAAACTTTAGTTCCACATTTTTCTTTCCCACCACAAGCTCTACTTTTGCACCGTTGATAAGCGGGAGATTATGAGTCACATGCCCCACCGGGAAATTGAAACAGACGGGATAATCATACTCTTTTACTAAATCTGCCAAAGTAGCATACAGTTCCTTGCCCAACGAACAGTCTTCTTCATATTCTGTAAATTGACCGATAATCAATCCGGACAGTTTTTCTAACACGCCCCCCAGTTTCAAATTATACATCATACGTTCGATGGCATGCGGACGTTCGCTAACATCTTCAATAAACAGTATAGTGCCTTCCGCCGGAATATCATAAGGAGTGCCACGCAAACCGTAGGCTACCGCCATGTTACCGCCATGCAAAACGCCTTGTGCCGTCCCCTGCTTGTTCAGTTTATGCTTCTCGCACATGTAAGAAGGAATATTTCCCAATAGAATATCCTTCAGATAGTTCGCACAAAGATCGTCTTCCGGTTCCACCGTAAGATGACGTGCCATCAATGAATGAAGGGAAGCATATCCATTTTTCTGAAACAGATTGTGCAAAGCGGTTATATCGCTAAAGCCCAGTAACCATTTCGGATGTTCACAAAAGGCCGTAAAATCAATTTTATCGATCAAATGTACCGCCCCGTACCCTCCACGGCTGCAAAGAATAGCCTTCACTTTAGGGTCGTCCATCGCATCCTGCAAATCTTTCAGCCGCTGCTTGATTGTCCCGGCATATCTTCCGGATGAACTTCCGGCATGCTTTCCTATAGCCACTTTCAAGCCCCATGATTCCATCCGTTTCTTGGCTCCTTTTAGGAATTGTTGGTCTATCTTACTCGAAGGTGATACAATAACCACTTTATCACCTTTCTGCAAAAAGGGAGGAAATTGAATATCCATATATGTTCTTATTTTATTGACTTTCGTTGATAAAAACGCACCCAGTCCACTTCCATTTCTACCGGAAGATCCTCGGGAGAGACTGCTCCCACCCACGAACCTCCCAACTGCATATCAATCAGCAGATAAAAGGGCTGAGTAAAAGGGAATTGTCCTTCTTCTTTCGTTTGTATGCGGGGGTAAGTAAACGTATGTACATCATTGACATAAAATGAAAGACTGTCCGGATACATTTCGACTGCAAAAATATTGTAGCGGTCAGGGTGAATCACTCCCGTAGAATGTGATACCGGATGATCCTTGATCCCCAGCGTATAAGTGTAATGGGAATGAACTGTCTGATAAGCAATAGAATCGTTATTCAAACGTTCCATGATATCAATCTCACCGCCGGATGGCCATGCCGCTCCTTCAGGCAACATCCAGATGGCAGGCCATGCTCCTCCCGCCGCATTCAACTTGGCACAAATCTCAATACGCCCGTTCGTAAAAGCCTTTTTGCCTTTTGTATACACACCGCCTGTCAAATAAGGGGCAGTGTCATTGCGTTGGGTATGATTGGCAATACCTCTCAACACCAGTTTGCCTTTACGCATGGCATAGCAGGAATCAAAGTCTGTCATATAGTTATTCCAGTCTGACTTACCTCGTGGAATCTTGCTCCAGACCTGTGAATCGAAACTCTTTTTCTGATTAAAGTTCTCTTCCCAGATCAAAGACCAACCGGAAGACGTCTTGCTGCTTTTACAGGAAACAAGCGTCCAACAAAGGAGAATTAAGCTAAGAAATAATAGATTTTTAAACTGTTTCATGGTGCTTTTATTTTATTGGGGGATTTATTTGCAAAAATACAGGAAAAAACGGTTCCATGCACATCCAACAGCCAAAACAAATAAAATATAGCAAAATGTTACATAATGGATGTAATTTTTCGGGTTATAATCATTATTTTTCCAATCATTTTTCTGATATTTGCTAAAAATCTAACGTTATGGAACCTATTCTAAATTTTGCCCAGTTAACGGCTCATCTTAAAAAACTAAACCATAGAAAACGAATTGCCGTGGTCTGTGCGAACGATCCTAACACTGAATATGCCATCTCCCGTGCTTTGGAAGAAGGGATTGCAGAATTTCTGATGATTGGAGATTCTACCATTCTGAAGAAATATCCCACGCTCAAACAATATCCTGAATACGTAAAAACCATCCACATAGAAAATCCGGATGAAGCGGCGCGCGAAGCTGTCCGCATTGTGCGTGAAGGAGGAGCGGATATTTTGATGAAAGGGATTATCAATACGGACAACTTACTGCATGCCATACTCGACAAAGAAAAAGGTTTGTTACCGAAAGGGAAAATCCTCACGCATCTGGCAGTAATGGAAATTCCTACTTACCATAAACTGCTTTTCTTCTCGGATGCCGCCGTCATTCCGCGTCCTACTTTACAGCAACGTATAGAAATGATTTGGTATGCTATCTGCACCTGCCGTCACTTTGGTATCGAACAACCGCGTGTCGCATTGATTCACTGCACAGAAAAAGTGAGTGCCAAGTTCCCTCATTCACTAGATTATGTGAATATCGTAGAACTTGCCGAAGCGGGAGAATTCGGAAATGTGATTATTGACGGCCCGCTGGATGTACGTACTGCCTGCGAACAAGCAAGTGGTGATATTAAAGGGATTGTATCTCCTATCAACGGACAGGCAGATGTCTTGATATTCCCGAACATTGAATCGGGTAATGCATTCTACAAATCCGTCTCTTTGTTTGCACAGGCAGAAATGGCAGGATTGCTGCAAGGTCCTATTTGCCCTGTAGTACTTCCATCGCGTAGTGATTCCGGCTTGTCCAAATATTACAGCATTGCAATGGCATGCTTACAAGTGTCAGGAGATTGCAAATGCAGAAAACAAGTCAGCCAAGTCACCGGCTCATCATTCTAAATTCACCACTAAAAGCCTACTATTCATGAAAATTCTGGTTATCAATCCCGGTTCTACTTCTACTAAAATAGCAGTTTACGAAAATGAAACTCCGCTGTTTGTCAGTAATATAAAACATTCTGTAGAAGAACTATCCGCTTTTCCCGAGGTGATAGACCAGTTTGAATTCCGGAAAAACCTGGTGTTACAAGAATTGGAAAACAATAAGATACCTTTTTCTTTTGATGCAATCATCGGACGCGGCGGTTTAGTGAAACCGATACCGGGCGGAGTGTATGAGGTAAATGAGGCCATGAAACGTGATACAGTGCATGCTATGCGTACCCATGCTTGTAACTTAGGAGGATTGATTGCCAGCGAACTGGCCTCCACATTACCCGACTGTCCGGCTTTCATTGCTGATCCGGGAGTGGTGGATGAACTGGAAGATATAGCACGCATTACAGGTTCTCCCTTAATGCCGAAGATCACCATCTGGCATGCATTAAACCAGAAAGCAATCGCCCGCCGCTTTGCCAAAGAGCAGGGAACCCAATACGAAAATCTGGATTTAATTATCTGCCATCTGGGAGGTGGCATCTCTGTCGCAGTCCATCACCACGGACGAGCCATTGACGCCAACAATGCATTGGACGGTGAAGGTCCTTTCTCACCGGAACGTGCCGGTACACTTCCCGCCGGTCAACTGATCGACCTATGTTTTAGCGGTCAACTCACCAAAGACGAATTGAAAAAACGTATCTCCGGACGCGCCGGACTGACCGCCCATCTAGGTACAACCGATGTTCCCGCCATTATACAATCTATCGAAGAAGGAGATAAAAAAGCGGAACTGATACTGGATGCCATGATTTACAATGTTGCAAAAGCGATAGGAGCCAGTGCCACCGTACTTTGTGGGAAGATAGATGCCATCCTTCTGACAGGAGGTATCGCCTATTCGGACTATGTGATTTCAAGACTGAAAAAAAGAATCTCTTTCCTGGCTCCCATCTATGTTTATCCCGGAGAGAATGAAATGGAGTCGTTAGCATTTAATGCCATAGGAGCACTAAAGGGGGAATTGCCGATACAAATCTATAAATAGGCGGGCGCACAAAAAGGCTATTCAGTTACCAATCACCAAGCAATCTGATAGTTTCTGTTTCTAATTGGAAACGGCTAACTGTACAGCATCATTCACAATGCCTGCTAATATAAAGTCTTGAGCACATAAATGGTTCGACCAAAAAGAACACTAATACAAATAATAACAGTAAGGTATATTTGTCTATTTCACATAGATAGTTGAATAACATAGTAAAAAAGTACTTTTGCGATAGTTTCTTTAGCGGGGTTAATAAAAAAAGCGCCTATTAGCCATCGCATTAACCACGATTTTAACCACGACCTTAACCACGAAGCTATACCTTTGCCATGTCTCAACCCGTTGGAACATTCAACATTGGCAACACATGAAAACGCTGTGATTACTTCGCAAGCTATAAACTCAAAAAGAAAATTATGAAGAAATGTTGGTTATTATTTTTAGTGCTTAGCTGCACGCTTCTTGCCCAGTCCAAAGACTGGACACAATACGTTAATCCGTTAATGGGAACACAATCATCTTTTGAATTATCAACAGGTAACACCTACCCTGCCATTGCCCGCCCTTGGGGAATGAATTTCTGGACGCCACAGACCGGAAAAATGGGAGACGGATGGCAATATGTCTATACAGCCAATAAAATCCGTGGATTCAAACAAACTCATCAGCCCAGCCCATGGATAAACGATTACGGACAGTTCTCCATTATGCCGATGGTGGGTAAACCTGAATTCGACGAAGAAAAGCGGGCTAGCTGGTTCGGACACAAAGGAGAAGAAGCAACTCCTTATTACTACAAGGTGTATCTGGCCGAATACGATATTGTCACGGAGATGTCTCCGACCGAACGTGCTGTTCTCTTCCGGTTCACTTTCCCGGAAAACGCACATTCGTATATCGCAGTCGATGCATTTGACAAAGGTTCTTTTATTCAGATTATCCCAGAAGAAAACAAAATTATCGGTTATAGTACACGCAATAGCGGAGGAGTTCCCGAAAACTTCAAGAACTATTTTATTATTCAATTCAATAAGCCTTTCACCTATAAAGCCACTGTAAATAATGGAAATATTCAAGAAAATGCAACCGAACAGACAACTGACCATGCAGGAGCCATTATAGGTTTTAAAACTCAACGTGGAGAACAAGTACATGCACGCATCGCCTCTTACTTTATCAGCTTCGAACAGGCTGCAAGAAATATGAAAGAATTAGGAAATGACAATCTGGAGCAGATAAAACAAAAGGGACAGAAAGCATGGAACCAAGTACTGGGAAAAATCGAAGTGGAAGGAGGAAACCTCGATCAATACCGCACTTTCTACTCCTGCTTATACCGTTCGTTACTTTTCCCCCGAAAATTCTACGAACTGGACGAAGCCGGAAAACCTGTTCATTACAGCCCTTATAACGGGCAAGTTCTACCGGGATATATGTTTACCGACACCGGATTTTGGGATACCTTCCGGTGTCTTTTCCCATTACTGAATCTGATGTATCCGTCGATGAATAAAGAAATGCAGGAAGGGCTCATCAATACCTACAAAGAAAGCGGATTCTTCCCCGAATGGGCCAGCCCCGGACACAGAGACTGCATGATAGGAAATAATTCGGCTTCCGTACTGGCAGATGCTTATTTAAAAGGTATTAAAGTAGAAGATGTGAAAACTTTGTACGAAGGGTTAATACACGGAACAAAGAACGTACATCCCACCGTATCTTCCACAGGAAGACGCGGATACGAATATTATAATAAGTTAGGCTATGTCCCTTATGACGTAAAAATCAATGAAAACACAGCCAGAACTTTGGAATATGCCTACAATGACTGGTGTATCTATCAATTAGCCAAAGAATTAAAGCGACCGGAAAAAGAAATACAGCTCTTTGCCAAACGGGCGATGAACTATAAGAATGTATTCGATAAAGACTCCAAGCTCATGCGAGGAAAAAATGAAGATGGAACATTCCAATCTCCATTCTCACCATTGAAATGGGGAGATGCATTTACCGAAGGAAACAGCTGGCACTACTCATGGTCTGTATTCCACGATCCACAAGGATTAATTGACTTAATGGGAGGAAAAGATATGTTTATCACTATGCTGGATTCTGTATTTTCCGTACCTCCTGTCTTTGATGAGAGTTATTACGGGCAGGTTATTCATGAGATTCGTGAAATGACAATCATGAATATGGGGAATTACGCGCATGGCAACCAACCAATCCAACACATGATCTACCTATACAACTATGCCGGTCAACCCTGGAAAGCGCAGTATTGGCTACGCCAGGTCATGGATAGAATGTACACACCGGGCCCTGACGGATATTGTGGAGATGAAGATAATGGGCAGACTTCGGCATGGTATGTTTTCTCCGCATTAGGTTTTTACCCCGTATGTCCGGGAACCGACGAATACGTCGTTGGAGCTCCTCTTTTTAAAAAAGCAACCTTACATCTTGAAAACGGTAACAGCCTCATCATCCGTGCAACCGATAACAACAAGAAGAATATGTATATTCAAACAATGAATCTGAACGGCACAGAATATAAAAAGAACTATCTACGCCATGAAGACTTATTAAAAGGAGGAAACATTAACTTCCAAATGGGAAGCCAGCCCAATTTAAACAGAGGAACGGAAGAGGAAAGCTTTCCTTACTCCTTCTCTAAAGTCCTAAAAAAGATTCGTTAAATTCATAAAAAACAAGAGACTGTTTAACTAAGTCTCATGTTGATAAGTTTGCCTCTATTATGGGAATCCATAGCAGAGGCAAATTTTATTCTTCAAGACTTATTAGGGATATTCATTAAAAGGAAAAAGTGATCTCCTTATTCATCAACGTTTCAAAAATCAGAAAAAGATAGAGGAGCCACACACCTTATAGCAACATGTATGCTACTTGTCTCTTAAGAAAGAGTTACCTCCTCCAATAAAGCAAGCTCCCAACTACGCCAAACAATAGTAATTAACTTCAACTCACCTTTCGCCCTGGCTTCTGCCACTAGTTCGTCTTCACTATAACGAAGCAACTGACCACGTGCCTCATCGGCAAGGATACGTATTTCTTTTTCCGAAGCACCGGCTTTTGCATATTTCACCTCAAGCAGATAGGTGAAAGGAGGCAGTACAGGAACCGACGGACTAGGTTTGAAGAAGAAATCTGCAAAACCCTTATTCAATTCGTATTCCGGATAGAGCTGATAATAACGATACATTCCTAAATAGGCAAGCAAGAAGCCTTTAATGTGCGCTTCACCTTCAATATATTCACGGATACGACTTTGCTCACGAACAGCATTGGCGATAAAATCGAACAAAGGTTTCCAGTCTCCCCTGAAAGCCATATTCTCAAATAAAGCACTCATCCTGTTCATGTCAATTTTAAAGATATCATGCTTGATGTAGCCTTGTATCAAGAAATTAAACAGTTGTTCTCTTACAACCAAATTCGGTACATGTAAAATGGGTCTTCCCACCATGTCCACACCTTTGATGGAAAGAAGTCCGAAATAGAATAATAAAGACTTGAAATTACTGGGGTCCGTCATCTCCAATGCAGAGAAATGAGTAACGATGTCAGTAGTGATTTCTCCTTGCTCGGCTATTTCCTTTATAACGGAAAAATTCTCTCCCAACCCGTGATCTAGCTTTATCAAGTATGCCAACTTGTTAAAGTCAGTGCGAATATTGGGATCTACGATTTCTTCAGGCTTTTCCCCATGCAAAACAAAAGACTTCATAAAATAAAGTACCATATCAGAATTAAACATACAGTCCACCAATCTACTTCTACTAAAGCAATAATTGTCATAATTAGGTTTCATCATGACAACAGTTTCATCTACAGATTGCATCAACACTCCTTGTTCTTTATAATAAGTCAGCATTTCACGCAATTCTTTCTCACTAAAACCAACTAAATCATTAAACCAAGGATCAGTCGTTATATTGGTTCCGATGTTAAAGCCACTAGTTACATCATCCATCGTCACCGGACTCACTCCGGTAATAAACAACCGTTCAAGAGCAGCTCCGGTTCCGGTAGTGGCAGATTTTATCACGTTAAAGAAGCCACGAATAAAACCTTCGCCATGCGTTGCTTTCCTGTAAAACTCCGTACCGTAAGTTGAAAGAATGGTATTGGTGAAATTATCGTATTCATCAATAAGTAAATAAATACGAATATTTTTCTTACGGGTAGCATAGGAATTAATCGCAGACAGAAAAGCACCGGGTTCTTCTTGTATTTTCTCATCAAGAACATCCCAAATTTCTTTTCCTAACAAATCTTCATACTTAAAGACAAAATCTTTAAGTTTGCTACAACAATGTAGCTTAAACGATAGTTCTACTTCGTTGACATTGGAACTCACTTCCGAAAAATTAAATCGCATGATGAGAAACTGATTGTGAAGCTTCGTCGGATGCTGACCTATGTATAGCTGACCAAACAACTCGTCAAACTGTTCAGCATGATTTACGTCATAATAGGCCTCTAACATAGCCAAAGTCAGACTCTTCCCAAATCTACGAGGACGTATCAGAAACAGATAAGGCGGTTGCATCTCTATTTTTTCAATGAACATTGTCTTATCTACATAATAATAATTCTCTTTCTGAATTCGGCTAAAATCAGTTATTCCGTAAGGTATTTGTTTCATCATATTGCGATTCCTTTCAATTTATCTGTCTCTTATTTCTGCAGACTTTTTTCAATATTCTGCAAACGGCGTTCTAATGCTGCATACTTTTCATCCTTTTCTTTTAAAAGACGCTCGTAGAGTTCAGTGATTTTGTCGATAGGATTGAAGTTGTTAACTCGACTATCATTAATACTATCTTCGGTATCAGACTTAACTATACCCATGCTGATGTTTGCCCCACCTGCACTTTGTTCTGAATTATTCACCGTATTATTTTCAAACACCACCGTCTGTGCATCCTCCTCCAAAGTCTTGAGATAATCGAAAGGGACATTCAATGCACGTGCAAAGCGTTGCAACATCTCATCATCAATCACCTTCATCTTCTCATATTTAGAAACAGCAGGTTGTGAGAGATGTACTAATTCACTCAAACCCTCCTGGTTCATATTCTTTTCAATACGGGTACGACGTATATTGCGTCCGTGATGGACTCTCCCAATTGTCAATTCTTCTGTTTCCATTTTTATTTTCTTTCTTTTTAAAATCCAACAAATATACAAATGAAAAGTTTCGCTCGAAGCAAATATACGAAAAAAACGAATAGATGTGATAATATGGATAAAAGGAATATTACAACCTGACAAATAGAATAAAATGAATACTTCAAACAGCGCATAATGTGTTAAATTATCACGAACTTTACCGCACGAAAGGGCAACAAAACAAAAGAGCAAGTGAAGATGAAAAGAATATTGACAAGCAAAGAATACAGGTTCATAAAAGGGCTCAAAGAATTGATGACTAAATACAATGCAGTGATCTCTACAGATGCACAAGGAAAAATTGAGATTGTTGTGAATGAAGACGACGAATCATTTGATTTTGAAACAGAAAGCACGATCTATTTAGGAGAATGTTTTTCGGATGATGAGCTAAATGAATTACTGGAAAAGAACTTAGCACACATAATACGAATAAAAGAGGAGTATAAAACAAACTTGTAAACGGATTTATATAATTGAAAAATCATTAATCCAAATTTCTATATAAACACCCCACCAGATTTCTTTAGAACCAACGGCCTCTTCCTTTTAAAGGAAGGGGTCGTTCCTTTAAAAGGAGTGAAGCTTTGGTTTTAAAGCAAGAAAAACGACCTTATTAACTGGTATATTTGCCTGTATCATAAACTTTTTAAATAAAAAAGCTCTTTCAAAGAAATTTTTCTCATATCTTTGCGACGTGTTAAGTTAATAAATTGATTAAGGTCGATTTTTGACTGTTTCGAATCGGGAAGTATGGGGGTACTTTCCGATTCTTTTTTGGGGAGGATATAATAAGGTGTCTTTCATCTTTTTAAAGGTTTTAATAAACTGAATAAATCTAATATATACTAACTCTATATATAAAACAGTTCAGCTCCGGATGATACTAATAAGAAATCTTATTTTTTAAGATATACAGAAATCATCTCCTGTAAAACCTAGTTTTAGGCGGAAACCTCATTCTTGTTTCATAAACGAACTATTTCACCACAGAGGACACGGAGGACATAGAGTTTTCAGAGTTCTAGTTTAGAGATAATTATAGCCTCTGCGTCCTCTGTGGTGAAAAGGCTAAAAGAAGTATGCTGATAGAAAAAAAGAAGAAGGTGTGTCAAAATGCACACCTTCTGTTTTTTACGCACAAAGCCCCGACTTTCACAAGCTGGGGCTTTGTTATTACCTAAAGATT
>NZ_CP083673.1:4754940-4951195 GCF_025914115.1 Bacteroides sp. DH3716P
TGAATCTGAAAAGACTAAAAGCGGGATGGGATGAAAAATATTTGTCACAACTTTTACAGGAAAATAATTTTTAATGCGTCTGCCCTGCAGCTGTCAGACGATTAATCTATCGCATACAAAGGTATAACTTTATGCGATACGACCTTTAAATCTTAGGAGGAAAAAGACAATTCCTCCCAAGAATTTAATCACCCAACAGTAATTTAGTCACAGCGGCAGTATTCAATGCCCATTCACGAGTATATATCTCGTCCGCTTCCGGAATATCAACTAACTTCAATCCCTGTGCCTGTGCTTTGACAGCTAACAGTTCACCAACAGTTGTTTTCGCTTCCAGCTTATCCAGATACTTTTCAATGGTCTGTGTATCCAAAGAAAGAATCGTCTGTCCACCAAAAGGTATTTCCAGCCAAACGATTTCCCGTTCTTTCACTTTCAGAACTCCGAAAACAAGCCCTTTCTGCAAACTTTGGGAAATACGTACCTGATGTTGTACGCAAGAAGGATCGTAAGCTACTCCTGTTCTTTCCGATATCTTCATTGGATAGGCAGAGTTCATCCAACCTACCACCAGATTAGGAGAGATAGTCCCGTTGCTATATGCATTGCAAGTGAAAGCGACATATTCCGCACCTACACGGTTCAGTTCATTCAAATCCAGCTCGATATATTCAGCAGTACCTTTCTTATTAGGAATACTTCGGATATCCCCGCTATGTTTAGCGCCAATAGCTTGCAAGTTGAAGAAGGAACAAACTTCTGTTGTGGAAGGCAAAGTGATATGACAACTCAAGTCCATGTCAAGATGCTGTGCCGGAAGCCCTTTTCCCCACTGCATAAACAATCGCACTTTATCCCCCTCTACCGGGAAACGCGTTCCCTGCAAAGCACAGGAAGTATCCTGAATTGTTTCGCTACGATCGCCGATAGCCAACGGAATATGGAACAACATAGGGTCAATATACATACTTTTGTTTTCACTTTCGACAGTTGCACTGGCGAAACGGGCAGCTACGACTTCCTTACACAAATCCTGTACATCCTTCACCATCGCTTTTAGCTGATCCTCCATATACAGACCCACCAAATAATGTGGTTCTATCAAAAGAGCATTCCCCCCTAAAGGTTTCACCATTCTCTTATGTCCCGGTTCAAAGTAGCTCTCCGCATACATACCCAAAGTAACTACCAAACGTGCCGGCAACAAATGAACCACTTCTTTAAATGCAGCCAACGTCTCTTCCGCTCCGAACCAAAGCATATTCGCAAATAAAGAACGTGCAAACATACCCGGTCGCTGCTTTAACAAAGCAAATGTCTGTTCCGCATCCGCCTTCAAACGGTTGCGCTCCACTTCTCCCTGCCAAACGGTATATGCCTCGCGGTAGAATATATCCATCAATTCCTTCAAATTTCCGAATTCCGGCTTACGGGCATATTCCGCCAGACGCAACGCACGTATCATACGTACCCACATCTCTCTTTTCGGATGCATGATTTCGCAAGCCTTCTCCGGAGCCATTGTCAGGTTGTTCAACCAAAGAGCTACCATTTTACATTCACGACGCGTATATTTCAACTTCAACTCCTCACGCTTCGCTTGAGCTGCCGAACGACTTTTATCCAAAACTCCACATATATGTGTGTTGTTTCTACCTGTTTTACGGATAATAGTCTTAGGCTCTATGATTTGCAGGAATCCGGTTTTCTTATACCACAGATAACGCAATATATCATTCGGAGTAGAGAAATAGATTTGCGCTTCCTGCGCTCTATCCTGTTCCACCAATGTATCTATCACCAACATCAATGTCTCCTTCATTTTGATTTCGACTGCCGGTAACGGAAGTTCGCCAAGCATTATTTTCAAGCTATCCGCTTGTGTGGCATCAAGAGCTGTACGCGATTCAAGCAAGTCACAGAAAAAAGCATTCAGCTCCTTGTCCTGCCAAAGTTCCAGCACTTTCAATTTACTTCCCTGTCCGAAGTATTCCGTAGTAGCCGTTTGGAACGGAGTTCCGCAGAACGGGCAACCGTTGTATCGTTCCATAGGAAATGTATTATCAGGGATCACGTGTCCGCAAGGTAGTTTAAGGCCTTTCTGGCTATTAAACAGGTTAGCGATCCATGTAACCAGATGATCCAAGCGCGTTTCTCCGGTAGGTACATCCCACCCTTTCACCAATGGAGACCAGTTTAGCGTCACGCCCAATGCTTCTTTCATCACCTGAAGAATCATCATCTGTTGAGCCGGATATAACTGATTAATGGCATGCAGCAGTTCTTCGGACAAGCTATATCCTACTTTACGGAGTTGGGCTACCAATGCAATGGTAGTCGAAGTCAACTCTTCCTGCTTTTTCTCTTCTTCTATCAAAGGCAAATAGATTGCATTCTGCCTGATAGACACTTTCAACAAATCTTTATTCATAACTTTGTTTTTTTAAGTAAGGTAATCGGAAGACNGAAGACTGTGAATCAATGGAGCATTCCTGCGGTTTTGAAGTAAGTCTTCCTTGACCTTAGTTGATAAAAAGAGGTAGAACAGGCCGGATTCGAACCAGCGTTATCCACCGTTAAGAAGTAAGCCCCGGTTGACCTCATTTCAGATAATCCCGAAGCTGCTGTCCTACCTCTATATTTATTTTTTGTGGAGCAGGCCGGAGTCGAACCGACGACCGTCACAGGATAGAAGTAAATCTTAATTGACCTTTTTCATCAGGATAATCTCAAGATTATGTATGATGCTCTACCCACTGAGCTACTGCCCCTTTACGAAACAGGAAAACTGATAATCGTATGAGTCAATATCTTAACAGGATGTATGGAAGTAACCCGTACTTGACCTGTTTTCTTGTTTCTTCGACAAAGATAGATGCAGTGGTGCGCAGCCTTTTTGCGCAACTAAAACTTTTTTGCTCTTTTAAAGAAAAAAATAAATTCCAATACCTGCATCGTTTAAATAGAAATCAGCGATTTGCCTTACGATTCTTTACTTCTTCTACAAGTTTTGTAAAGGACTTCTCCTTTTTACGTTTCTCATGTTCGGAAGCTGAAAAGTGCCACGCTTCCCGGCGAAGTTTCAGATAGCTTGCATAAACTTTATAATCTAACACACCGCTATTGACTGCTTCTAAAACAGCACAACCCGGTTCGTTAATATGCTTGCAATCTTTGAAACGGCACGATTCTGCATAGTCAGAGATTTCAAGTACTTCGGCCAGTGAATCTGGATTGTCGATAACCAAGCCAAATTCACGCACACCCGGAGTATCGATTAAAACACCCGAATCATTCATCAATACCATTTCCCGACGGGTTGATGTATGCCGGCCTTTTCCTGTGGACAGGCTTATATCGGAGGTAAGCAACACAGATTTTTCACAGAGTGCATTTACCAGAGAACTTTTCCCGACACCCGAAGAACCGACAAACACAACAGTTTCTCCCTCTGATATGGATTCCCGCAACCGGAGAATCGTTTGGGGTTGATGAATGCTCGTAAAAAATACGGGTATCTGATTGGAGATATGATTTATTTGTTCTTCAACACTCTGCCTGTCAAAATCTAAATCGGATTTATTAAGCACCAATACAGGCTTGATGTTTTCTTCTAATACCTGAACCATAAAACGTTCTACTCTGCGGACATTGAAATTATCGTCAAGACTCTGCACAATAAATGCTTTATCGACGTAAGAAGCAATGGCCTGCTTATCGGCAACTGTACCACTTTTCTTGCGATACAATGTCCGCTCACGAGGTAGCATATAGACAATAATCCCTTTATTCTCATCAAATGGTTGAAAAAGCACCCAATCACCCGTACAGGGTAATTCAGCATCAGATTTCCCATACATCATGTTTCCCGTGAGTTCACACTGAAACAATCCGTTTTCGGAAACGACCTCGTAGCAGGTACGATGTACTATGGATATACGTCCATGAGGAAGAGTGCTGTAGAGTGATTCTTGTTTTAGTTGGCTTAGTTTATCATTCCAGCCATACCAGTTTAAATTAAAGTCGAATTTGTGAATTGTTTGATTTTCGTTATTCATGATCTTAATGTATACAGCGTACACGTTACAAAGCACCACGATACTTTTAGCACCCTTGTACGCAAGTTAAAAATTGAAATTATAAAGACATAAAGAGTACTCCCGGAAGGAATCATCCGAGAGCAAACGAAAGGACAATCTGTATCAGAAACACAGATTGTTTACTAAACCAAATCCGATTTATTATTTCTTGTCATGCGACAAAGATAGACTATTTTTATTTAATGGCAAAACGAGCCGTCATTTCATACCGTAGCTTGATAACCCGGTACTGCTCGGTAGCTGCCGCACCCATGCTTACATTGCTCTGCGCTTCGAAAGGAAGATAACGGCTTATGTTATTATCGGCAGGTTCGATGATACGAATCACTTCACCCAACTGCTGCCCCATCGCTTCCACCAGATAAGATGCTTTCTCACGGGCAGCCTTCAGTGCTTCAATCTTACCTTGTTTCCGATACATTGGCAAATCCTTATGTTTGAGTTCTCCGATGCGCATGGACTCAATTCCCCACGTATTGACTGAACGAATAATAGAGTTAATCTGCTCAAAATCCGTAAGCCGGATATCCAATTGCTTACCTATCAGAAACTCCTTTCCTCTCTGACGCCAATAATCTCCTATTTCCTGTGTGCGGATAGCATCATCCGTTATTCCTATTTTGCGCAAACTTTTACGCAAATCTTTCTCTATCATTGCCAATGGCACTTTCGTATGAAAATCTTCTTCTTTTTTTGATTTACCGGTGTATTCTTCTTGCCAATACTCCTTAATCTGAACCAGAAAATGAATCTCATCCGGAACGACTTCTATTTCAGAAGAACCGGTCACTTCAACGTATCGTCCATCACTTTCCTGTGCATTCACAACGATACTCCAAGTAAACAAAACAAAAGCTAATAAACATACCTTTTTCATATCTTCAATCTTAATAGTACAACCTCTTTTACAGAATGCGAATTATCATTTCACAAAGCTATTAAAAAAAACTGTAAAACCGATTTTATCCCAAGAAATCAATCAGGCTTTTTCGATCCATCAAAATAGTATCGCCATTCTTTACCTTACACTTGGAAGATGTTTTGCCGGAAAGTAAAGAAATATACCCTTTTTCAAACAGCAGCTTCAAGCGGGTACTGGAAAGAGGCAGACATCTTTTTATCAATGAGGATAATTTAAGGCTCAAGTCGAAATCACACTTGACTTGGATACTTATGATCTCACTACTCATATTCAGGATGTCTTCTAAAGAGACGGTATTTATCACCTCATATTCAACACTGTCATAATCTAATTGAAGATTATTCCTACTTGCCACTCCGGCAGAAAAGGCATATTGCCAGGCAACTTCCCTGTCATTCATAGAAAAGCTGTGAAAGAGCTTTTTATCAATCAAGTCGGGTTTAGTTCGTGACAACAGAGTCATATTACAAGTGTTATCACATTTCACACATCTATAAATCAGCCAGACATCAATGTTTTTCTTCTGTGCATTCATCCTGAACTTATCACTGCAATAAAAGCGGTCACTATCACAGTGACTGCATTTCTTAATTAATAAGGGGCAATTCTTCACCCTTATCTCCCATGTAAATGTTGTTTCCATAACTATACAAAAGCGATTATCTTTCTTTGTGAATCAATTATATTTCTCCGCAAAGTTGGATAATAGCCATTTGTATAATTCACAAGATGTCACAAGACGCCCTGAAATTTATCTGTCAAGCTCATCCATCATCTTTATAATCTGTTCTTTCAACTTATCCAGAAATTGGGTTCTGCTTTTCTTTCTATTCCTGATTTCCAAGAATATACGATAAAAATCACCTATCTCGATATTAAACAGTGTTTCGCAACAAAAAGCAATGTCTTTCAAACTCGTATTTCCATTACTAAAGCATTTACCTGCATACAAGGCGTAGATAAACTCAACCAAAGCAACTTTACTGTCCGTCCATTGCAACAGTTTACTGTCTACAATGGAAGTGAATTTAAGATGAAGTTTCTCTGTCAGCTGCTCTATTTCCTCCGACACATATTCTATCAAGCGATTATTCGCCAGAATTTCTGCAACACTCGAATCATGCAAGGTGGTAAAAGAAATATCTCTATCCAGTAGATGACAATGTATATCAGAAAGAATATCATAATTCTCCCGAATAAAATAGCGGTTATCAAGCTCTGTTCGACCGGCACGGTAATATTCATAAAAGTCATTATTCAAAAATGATTTTTGCAGGTTCTCCAATTCAATCTTCAGATATCTGCATTGGGATGACAGAGATTTGTCGATACGATTCTTTTCAATCTGATACAAACGGACATAAAACATCAACAGACCGGAAATCTGCGGTTTCGATACTTTAAAGAAAAGAATCTCTTCTTCAGCACTTCGAAACTGATATCCGGCAACAGCTGTTTTCAGCGAGGTCAGTGAAACCTGTACGACACCAATGATCTGCCTGATTCTATCCAAAGGATCAACCGTCTGAAGCTCAATCCTTTTTATTTCTTCTTCTATGTTCAGCTTACTATTTCTTACGAAATTTTCCATTCATTCTCAACGCACCCACCACTCCCATCTGATTAGCATAAACCGGACTAAAAGCCTGAATACCTTAATTGCATCAGTTTTGAAAAACGATGCAGTGAATAATAAAAATGATAAAATGAAAAACCTGTTCAAGTATAGAACTACTCAAACGAAAGAAATTAGCCTGTGGTTTATGAGGCTAATATTAAGCTATAACAAATTTAAGAATTGTGCCCAAAATCATTGCTTTTAGAATTCAGATGCAAATATAATTGTTTTTTTAGGATGACATGAAGTTTATATGAAATTTTGAAATAAACTCACCAGAAGTATAGAAAAATAGTATCTTTGCCTCCGACTTTTCACAGATACTGTGAGAAAGCAATTCTTTTAATTATATAAATAAAAAAGACTATGATCAGATTAAATGTTTTTGTTCGTGTAAACGAATCCAACCGCGAAGAAGCGATAAAAGCGGCAAAAGAACTGACTGCCTGTTCTTTAAAAGAAGAAGGATGCATTGCTTATGATACTTTCGAAAGCAGCACGCGTCCTGACGTTTTCATGATTTGCGAAACTTGGCAGAATGCCGAAGTATTGGCAGCACACGAAAAATCTCCTCATTTCGCTCAATATGTAGGTATCATTCAGAAATTGGCTGAAATGAAATTGGAAAAATTTGAATTCTAAATGAATTACGAGGCTGTTCGAGAACAGCCTCATTAAATCCGCTATTCCTCTATCTTTCCGAGTAGAATTAGTCGAGTTTCTTATGGATAAATATTCCTTCAATCCAATAAGTTGCATGATTCGATTCAAATTTCAACAAGACATAACCGGGATCAGTGGGGCCACCGGGAAAATGATTGATAAACCAGTCCTGCCAAAGTTCCTGCTTCATCTTTTCGTCAGTCACAACTTCCACTTTCCCCGTTAACGCCACGCTGTCTCCTTTATCCTGAAAGCATAATCCTGCTTTCGGATTCGATAAGAAATCAATTGTTTTTAGTGAATCTGCTCCGGTAGACATCCAGATAGTGGAAATTCCTTCTGTCAGGATTTTGCTCATCGGTACAGGGCGGGGATAACCTTCTTTATTCACAGAAGCAAGGGTAACTACTTCACATCTCTGCAACAATTCTGTTGCTTTCTCTTTCATTGTTTTTGTGGTCATAAGCTGATTGGTTTTTATTAATCTTGCAAAGGTAACGGCATATCTTCCCATTCTATTGTAAAAAAGCGACTTTTACCTAATCTATCTTTGTGGTTCGATATAAGTAAGTGTGGTTTCTTCCGGAACGGTTAGGGAAAGAAAAGACGCAGGAGTATTGCCGGACATCGACTTAATCTCTTTTGAAAAATGCGCTAAATCATAGTATCCTGCATCAACTGCCGTAGTCAACAGATTGGCTGATGTTGTGGTTCTCAACAATTCCACAGCATTCTTAAATTTAACAATACGGCTGTATTCTTTAGGAGTAAATCCGGTATAATGCTTGAACTTTCTCTCAAAATGACGCTGACACAAACAGACATCATCCATCAAGCTGCGAACTGAACGTTTTCCTTTGGAATGATTAATCATGCTCACTGCCATAGCGACATGAGAATCGGCAGGCTGATAATGACGCGCCAAATATGCCAGCAAATATTCTTCCACTACTCGTATTCGATCTGTGACATGCTTCTGCTCACCTAATTTTTCAATAAAAGTGTCATCAAAAACAGCCTTCATCTCATTAGTACTGACTCTGCTATTCACAAACTCGTGTAGAGGCAGGTTTGTAAAGCAAGACAAACCACAAGGTAAAAAACGAACGCCAAACATGTGAATCGATTCTGTATAAGTGACGAGTTCCGAATATTTTGTCATAGGTCCTACAAAATAGGAACGATAGGGTTGCATAATCAGACTCCCTTCTTCAACAGCATTAGCCACCTCTCCCAGCGTAAATATAAAATCGGTACAACCATCCGGCAGAATATGGATGCGCATACCATAATCCGGATTGCCCTTAAACTCCCAATAGCTATCAATGTAGGGAACAAGTAAATGAGAAGGCTGATATTCTGTATACATGGATCTATTTTGTACGCAAATATAGCGAAAATAAATTCTAATCAATGATGCGTCCGTTTGCCTTTGCCTTTTGAAGCCATTCAGGGACAATCTCTTCGAGAAATTTATCTTTGCCTACCTTTTCGGCAGCCATATCCAAACCGATATATTGCTGCGCCTTTTCTTTCGTTGTGATATCCGGAAGCGGAACATCACCAGTATATCCGTACGTTCAATTTGAAGGGGTCACTTTCAGCTGGACAAAAGGAATCAATTTAGATTGGATTCAGGGGATCAATTTGATTTGGACAGGAGGGGGCAAATGGTCCCGGATTTTCCATTTTGTCCATGCCTTTGGTTTATGTCGAACAAAAATAGTGTAAATTCTTTAAAAGAAGAGTTTTTTATTGGAAATGTTTCCCCAAAGTCCATTTTAATTCAATTTTTAGTAAAAGGTTTCTATTTGCCAATCCTGTTACTATATTTTCTCCAACCTCATTTTTTATGCTATATTTGTATCCGAAAAAATAATAGAAACGATGATAAACTTTGCAGCTATCGACTTTGAAACAGCCAACGGCAAACGTACCAGCGTATGCAGTGTTGGGGTTGTCATCGTAAGGGAAGGAAAAATAACGAATAAAATCTATCGTCTGATCCGTCCCCGCCCCAATTATTATACGCAATGGACCACAGCTGTTCATGGCTTAACTTACGACGACACGATGGAAGCCGACGAATTTCCGGAAGTATGGGCGGAAATCAAACCATTGATAGACGGTCTGCCACTTGTAGCGCACAACAGTCCTTTTGATGAAGGTTGTCTCCGGGCGGTTCACGAATTATATGACATGACTTATCCTGATTATAAGTTTTATTGTACTTGCCGTACTTCGAGGAAAGTCTTTGGAAAAGATTTGCCCAATCATCAGTTGCATACGGTAGCAGAACGATGCGGATATCATTTAGAGAATCACCACCACGCACTGGCAGATGCAGAGGCTTGCGCACAAATAGCTTTACTTATTATTCCCGAACCGAAAAAAGCAAGAAAAACAAAGAAAGCTGATAAAGATATACATGTTGGAGATTTATTCGCTTCACTTATTCCTCAACCAGTGAAAAAGAGCAAATGAAAAACACTACAACTATTATTTCAATCAATAATAGCCGTAGTGTTTGATAATAAAGTGCTAACTATGTACTTCGATTAGAGGATAGATTTTGCAATACCCATTTCCAAGCCGCGAAGTTCAGCCAAGCCGCGAAGACGGCCCAGGCAAGAATATCCCGGATTCGTTTTCTTTTTCAAGTCATCAATCATTTGATGTCCGTGGTCGGGACGCATAGCGATAGAGCATTTACGACGCTGTTGTAGAAGAATAAGGCTCTTCATTACGTTGTACATGTCTACATTTCCTTCCAAGTGATTAGCTTCGTAGAAGTTTCCTTCCTCGTCACGTTGTGTACTGCGCAAGTGTACGAAGTTCACACGGTCGCCAAAACGTTCCATCATACCTGCAAGATCATTGTCGGCACGCACACCAAAAGAGCCTGTACACAAGCAGAGGCCATTAGATTCGTTAGGTACGGCTTCAATCAATTTCTTGAAATCCTCTTCCGTACTCAAAATACGAGGCAAACCTAAGATGGTATAAGGAGGATCATCCGGATGAATCACCAGTTTCACTCCTACTTCATCGGCAACAGGAGCAATTTCTTTTAAGAAAAAAATCAGGTTGGAACGAAGCTTCTCTGCATCAATATCGTCATAACGATCTAATGCTTGCTGAAATTGTTCTACCGTGAAACTTTCTTCCGAACCCGGAAGTCCGGCAATCATATTACGAACCAACAATTTCTTGTCGTCTTCGCTCATCTGCTCAAAACGAGCTTTCGCTTTAGCTATTTCTTCCGGAGTATAGTCTTTTTCAGCATTCGGACGTTTCAAGATGAAAAGATCGAAAGCTACAAAAGCTGCTTTTTCAAAGCGGAGTGCTTTAGAGCCGTCCGGCATTGTATAGGCAAGATCTGTGCGGGTCCAGTCCAATACAGGCATGAAGTTATAAGTAACTACCATCACGCCACACTTCGCCAGATTACGGATACTTTCCTTATAGTTTTCGATGTATTTCATAAAGTCGCCCGTCTGTGTTTTGATATGCTCGTGTACAGGTACACTTTCTACCACAGACCATGTCAGACCCACTTCTTCAATCATTTGCTTACGCTTCATGATCTCTTCTACTGTCCACACTTCACCATTTGGAATGTGATGAAGAGCATTTACTATACCAGTAGCGCCTGCCTGCTTAATATCCCACAAGCTAACCGGGTCATTAGGACCATACCAGCGCCAAGTTTGTTCACATAAATACATATTATTCTTTCCTGATTACAAGTTACTAATTATGATTAAAAACAGAATGATATCATCCCAATATTAGATAGAGAATGCATCAAATCCACCGTCGATAACAGCTACTGTACCTGTTACGAAGTTAGAAGCATCGCTAATCAAATAATGGATTGTTCCATAAAGGTCTTCCGGTTCACCGAAACGGTTGAATGGAGTATGAGCAAGAATGGTCTTTGAACGGTCAGTCAGAGAACCATCCGGATTAGTCAATAACGCACGGTTCTGATCGGTCAGGAAAAATCCCGGAGCGATGGCATTTACACGCAGACCGTTACCGAATTTCAAAGCCAGTTCACCAGCCATATATTTAGTAAAGTTAGCAATAGCTGCTTTAGCTGCACCATAACCCACGACACGAGTCAATGGACGAAGAGCTGATTCAGAGCAAAAGTTTACAATAGAACCTTTCTTCTGTTCCACCATAATTTCAGCAAATACCATCGTAGGCAATACTGTACCGAAAAGGTTCAAATCCACTACTTTCTTGAATGCGTCAATCTGTAAATCGAAAAAAGTTTTATCAGGAGCAATAGTTGCACCTGCCATGTTACCTCCGGCAGCGTTCAACAATACATCAATACGGCCATAAGCCTTCATGATTTCCACTTTGTTGCCTTCCAACACTTCTTTATCCATCACATCCGTGTAAAGGAACATGGCTTCATTTCCTTCGGCTTTGATACTGTCTACCAATGCTTTTCCTGCTTCTTCACTTCTGTCGAGCACAACTACTTTTGCACCTTCCTTTGCGAGATACGCAGCAATACCTTTACCTAAAATACCAGCTCCACCGGTGATAACAACTACTTTGCCTTTTACGTTAAATAATTCATTCATGGTTCTTACAAATTTATATGTTTATAATTTATTGTTCAGATAATATTTCAGATTCTCTTTGAGAAGAATATCGATAGGCATCAAATTAACCTTTTCACTGCCCTGTTTGAACAACAGATGATTACACAATGATTTAATACCATCATATCCCTGACGCTCCGGACGCTGCGCAATCAATGCGGTTATCACACCTTCGGAAAGCAACTGTGTATTTCTCCCGATAAGGTCATAACCAACCAGTTTGACAGACTGCATTCCTCTCGCTTTCAGGTAATTCCCTAAAATATAGCAAGTTGAATTAAAAATAACAGCCCCATTTATATTCGGATTAGCTTCAAATATTTCATCCAGCTTCATGAAGTTATACACTGAATCATTTATTTTCAGCTCTACTTCATGCAGATTTCCGTTGAACCCTGTTTCCGTGAGATAATGGCAGAAACCTTCGCGCCTGTTCTTTCCCTGATTAGAGTCATTCTTCCCACTATGAATAATTCGCGCCATCAATATATCGGAAGACGAAGAAAGCCGGTCCATCAACAATCTGGCAGCAATCACTCCGGCATCATAAGACTCCGTTCCGAAATAAGCCAGTTGATGTTGCCCTCCAATGTTGGAGTCAACATACACATAAGGTATTTCATTCCTGTCAAGTTCCTGCGAAAGCCGGATAACAGAATCCGTAAACAAAGTCGCAATCAATACACCATCTACTTTCTCATTCAGCAGATTACGGATGATATCATCAAAAGTCTTGTTATTATATTGATCGAAAAAGAGTTTGGTAATGGTGATGTTATACGATTCCATTTCCGACGCTGCTTTATCTATACCTTCCGAAATAGCTTCCCAATACTCTCCCTGAACAAAAGAAGGAGTAATCGCTAGAAGATGATATTGCTTTTTGGAGGCCGCCAATGAACGTGCCATCAGATTGGGCTGGTAATGTACCATCTCCAGAATCGCCTGTACCTTTTTCCTATTTTCTTCAGATACCCTACCACGATTATGGATTACACGATCTACCGTGCCAACAGAGACACCTGCCATCTTAGCAATGTCTACAATCCGAATATTTGAAAACTCTTTATCCATTTATTGATAAGTATCTTGTTTTTCATCGACAAAAGTAAAATGAATTATTGAATTAAGCAATAGTGTGTGCGCACACACATAACATACAATAAAGAACATATTATTAATAATCAGCTAGTTAACCAGAACAACCAGGAAGTATACATGTTGTTAAACATAAGAAAAAGTAAAGATAGTATAGAGAAAAAAGCATTTATCAGATGAGAAATCAGAGGGAAAATAGCTTTTGATTCTTGAAGGAAGTGAAAATAATGGAGAAGACACACCAATATGTGTTCGTGCACACATCATTCAAATAGTGACTGATAAGGCTAGAAATAAAAGATTAAACGTATATAAAATAAAACAGGTAACCGATTCTATTTAAATCGATTACCCGTTTTGGAGTTCTTATTTCCCCCACTTATCTTTTGCTTTTCCAGCCACTTTATCGGCTTCATCTGCTACTTTATCAGCAATTTCCGCACCGGCTTCTACTGCTTTAAGTCCAAGATCCACTGCTTTTCTTTCAGCATGAGCAGCAGCTATTTCAGCATCACGACCTATGCGATGGATAGCATTATAAATTTCACTTTCTAATTGTTTTGCTTTTGCTGTACGTGAAAGACGATAAGCTACTGCGCCAAGGATTGACCCAATTCCGAGTCCAATCCAGAAATTTCCATGTCTACATTCCATAATCAAGTTCTGTTTTTAGGATTAAAAATAAATTATATAAATATCTATTTAGATTTCGAGAATAAAGAAGCAATCCACAATACAAGGATAGCTCCTACGGTGGAAGTTATCAAACTTCCGATCAGTCCTGAAGCTGCCAGTCCGAAAAGGGCAAACACCCAACCGCCCAGTACACCTCCAAGAATACCAAGTAATAAATTTATAACAAGACCAAAACCTCCGCCGCGCATTATTTTACCTGCGAGGAATCCAGCCACAATACCAATAACGATATACCATATAAAGCCCATATAATCCTCCTTTTTTATTTAACAACAGTAGGTATGAAGAATAGTTCAGTCACTCAAAACTGAATTAACGACAATTTACAATCCTTAGTCTTAGAGCTTTATTCCTATCATATTGAATTAATCACAGCAAATATATATTGAGAAACGGGAAGTTTCCGTACCTTTGCAGCCGATTTTTCAGGAACACTTCAATAGTAAATAGGTATTATGGTACAGAATCAGGAACAACCCGTAGGAAAAATTACATTTTCCATTTTGATTGCATTGAGTCTTTCGCATTGCCTCAACGATCTTTTACAGTCGGTGCTATCAGCATCTTATCCTTTATTTAAAGATGATTTAGGACTTAGTTTCGCGCAAATCGGACTTATCACACTAGTTTATCAACTTTCCGCTTCAGTTTTTCAACCGATTACCGGAATTTTCTTTGATAAGCATCCCGTCGCATGGTCATTGCCTATCGGAATGAGCTTTACACTGATTGGTTTGATAAACTTAGCATTCTCTGATAATCTATACTGGATATTAGCCTCCGTATTCTTAATCGGAATTGGCTCTTCCGTACTGCATCCGGAAGCCTCCCGTATCACGTTCCTTGCCTCCGGCGGAAAACGTGGACTGGCACAATCACTCTTTCAGGTAGGTGGCAACTTCGGAGGTTCATTAGGTCCTTTACTGGTTGCTCTATTGGTGGCTCCTTATGGCAGACAACATCTCATCGTATTTGCATTTGTGGCTTTAGCTGCTATCGGAGTGATGTACCCAATTTGCAAATGGTATAAATCATATCTAAACCGGATGAAAGCACAGACTGTCAGTGTTAGAAAACCTGTTCATCTTCCTTTGCCTATGGATAAGACAGCCCTTTCAATCGCGATATTGCTGATTCTGATTTTCTCCAAATATATCTATATGGCAAGTCTCACGAGTTATTATACTTTCTATTTGATTCATAAATTCAATGTAAGTGTACAAGATTCGCAGCTATATTTATTTATCTTTCTGGTAGCTACTGCTATCGGAACATTAATCGGCGGACCTGTCGGTGACCGTATCGGTCGGAAGTATGTGATTTGGGCTTCTATTTTAGGAGCTGCCCCGTTCAGTTTACTAATGCCACATGCTAATTTGATGTGGACTATTATCCTTAGCTTCTGTGTGGGATTGATGCTTTCTTCCGCTTTTCCCGCCATATTGCTTTATGCACAGGAATTGCTTCCTACCAAGCTCGGATTAATATCAGGGTTATTCTTTGGATTTGCATTCGGGGTGGCTGGTGTAGCATCTGCTGTACTCGGTAATTTAGCGGATAAAACGAGTATTGAATATGTATATAATATCTGTGCTTATATGCCGCTACTAGGATTGGTCACATTCTTTTTACCTAATTTGAAGAAGAAAAAAATAGAATAAGATTAGATTAAATAAAATAGGGTGTGTCACATTTTGCGCTCCCTCTTTTCCAAAGAAAACGACCGGTATGCGTCGTCACGACGTATACCGGTCTACAAGTTAAGGTCAAAGTCAAAAAATTAAGAGAGCTATTTATATGTTAGGGTTAGCGTTAATTTCTTTCTGTGGAATAGCATATAAATAATAGGTGCTATTTACTGTAAACGGTTTACCGTTCGGGAAGTTAAGGAACCAATGTCCCAGAGGATTTCGTTTTTCAAAGCTACCACCCTCCTGCCAGCAATCGACTTCAGTCTTCTGCATCTCATCCGATAAAGCAGCACGTTCTACTGCCTTTTGTGTACGAAGTATATCGGTAATACCAAATCCTTCTCCCCAAAGTTCACGGCGACGTTCCATCAGAATCTCATTGATTACATCTTCCTGTGATTTTCCTGTCACCTCATAATCCCCTACTCCACGGGCATTACGCAATGTATTCAATGGAGCTACAGCCTGTGCCAACGCTACGCCATCACGAACTTTCGCCTCCGCTTCTATCAAATACATTTCAGCAGCACGCATCAAGACCAGATCAGCCGTATCATCTGCACGCATGTGAAATTTCTTATATCCCAAATATCCTTCACGCATCCACTGAAACAAAGGTAAACGAATATCACCTTCGGTAAATGTATCTTTCAGATGGGGATCAGCCATAAAGCTGCTATATGCTCCTACGTATGTTGCATCCAAATAATAGAAATTATAGCTGGCATCCGATTGGGAAGGAATTTGAGGAAATCCCCATATCCATTCTTTATTGGAAATATTATTAAAACCTTCGTACTCGGCTGTAGTTGTCATCAACGTATATCCTGCACGTGCTGCTTCAGCAGCTTTCGCAGCTTCTTCCCACTGTCCTGTCAGCAAGTAAGCACGAGCCAAAAGACCGTTGACTACTGCTACATTTGGTTTGAACTTTTGATTATCACCGCTGCGGACATAGTTTTTCAAATAGTCCTTCGCCAAAGTGAGGTCGTCGAAAATAAGCTGATAAACCTGTGCCACTGTTGATTTTCCTTTCGGTACAGTGGAACTATTGCTAGGTTCGGTATATATAGGAACACACGGAGCATCTTTATCTTTCAAGTAGGTGAATTGATAATGCTGTACCAGGTGCAAATAACAAAAGGCGCGTAATGCCAATGCTTGTCCCTGTGCCTGACGGAGTTCTTCCGAATCCCCCTTGATAGAAATGGCAGTGTTACAATTATCTATCGTTTTATATATCAGATACCAGGCAAACTCTGTTCTACCATTTGAGGATTGCGCTATATCTTTAAACTGATACGAAGAATTGAAACCGTATTTCGGACGGGAAACAACATCACTTGCCATCATGTCGTCCAGACACTGAAGCGCCCGATAACCGATATTGGCATAGGTACTTGAATAATCAAACAGATTATACCAGGCACCATTCACAAGTGCCTCCGCATTTTCGGGTACAGGTACTTTTTCTGAACTTACCGCATCCGTTGGGTCCGTATCCAGAAAACTGCTGCTACAACTCGTTGCCAGGAAAAGTCCGGCAACTGCCGCAAGAATGGATTGAATTTTTATTTTTCTCATAATTTAGTCTGAATTTAGAAAGAAACGTTAATACCTCCGGAGATCGTTCGCATAGCCGGATAACGATAATAAGTAATACCGGTAATTCCCTGTTCTGGGTCTAGTCCCTGATTCCGGTGAATGGTAAACAGATTATCTCCTTGTACATATACCTGCACACTGCTCAATGATAACTTACTAATCCATTGTTTGGGTAAGTTATAGGAAAGAGTCAGATTTTTCAATCGCATATACGAGTTATTCTGCAAGAAACGGGTAGAAGCCGAATTCCAGTCATTAGAGGTAGTACTCAAGGCCGGGACATCTGTATAGCGATTGTCGGGAGTCCATCTTTTTAGAATCTCTGTCGACCAGTCACGTCCTTCCAGACTTCCGTTGTGCAGAATCATTGTTATATCACGATTGTAGATATATCCACCGATACTGTAAGCAAAGATGGCAGAAAGATCAAATCCTTTCCAGGAAAGAGAGGTATTAAATCCACCATACACCTTCGGGAGAGACGATTTATTGATGTAATAATAGTCAGCCGAATCGTAATCGTTTGTTGTCACACGTTTTCCGGTCGGATTCTTATTTGCATCCACCTCATCCTTATACCACAGCGGATCTCCATTTTCCGGATCTACTCCCGCCCACTCTATCATATAGAAATCATACACCGAACGACCTACCTGCAACTTGTTCACACCACTTCGCGGCATATCTTTCAATGGGAGGTCTGTCACCTTATTTTTATAGTGTGTCAAGTTCATACCCAGTTTCCATACCCAACCATTCTGATTGATAATCGTTCCGTTAAGCACCATTTCTATACCTGTATTCTTCAAGGCTCCTACATTCTCGTCAATAGAACCGTATCCCAGGGAAGGAGCTAGCGGACGTGAATAAAGCAGGTCTTTCGAACGACGTGTAAAGAAATCAAACGAACCGGAAAAACGGTTATTGAACAGGGAGAAGTCGATACCTACATTAAAGTTGAGGTTTGTTTCCCATTTCAGATTCGGAGTTGCCATACGGTCGGACACTAACGCATTTTCTCCCAAATTGGAAACAATGGTATAAAGTCCTTTACTTGCATAATAAGTACCCAGGTTGTCATTTCCCTGCGCACCATAGCTCATTTTCAGAGTCAAGGCAGACAACCAGTCGGAAGTACTTGCCATAAACTCTTCCCGGTCGATACGCCAAGAAGTACCCAACGACCAGAAATTTCCCCAGCGGGTCTCCGGCGCAAAACGTGAAGAACCGTCGCGACGATAGGATGCCGAGAAGAAATATTTATTTTGATAGTCGTATAATGCTTGAGTCAGATAACCCACCAACGCATAGTCGATGCGATACCCCGAACCTCCGGTCAACTGTGAACCGACTACCAGCTCCGGCATATCAGGCTGCGCCATTTTGGAACGTGATGCCGTCAGTTCATCGTAGCGGTAAGAATAGGCCTCCACACCGGCAAGAACATTAAAATGATGTTCACCAATTGTCTTGTCATACGTAACAATATTATTCCATGTCCAAGAGAAAGTACGGGTATTCATTCGGCTGACGCCGCCGCCGTTTTCTTTAGCCGGGCCTAACTTCGGATTCGTATAATCCAATGTATTATAATTAATCAAGTCAAAGTTAAAACTTGTCTTGAATTTCAATCCTTCAATAATCGTAGCTTCCAGAAAAGTACGACCGGAGACTTCATCTTTCATTCGTTCCGATTTATCCAAAGGCAAAGTAGCCGGAAGGTTCCAGTTTGCCATCGAACCGGAAGGACGATAGGAACCGAAGTCATAAATACGGTCTCCACTCTCATCCAATTTGTAGCTACCATCCGTATTCATTTCATAAATGGGATAGAATCCCGGCATGGTACGTCCTGCGGTAATCACATTACTGGTTTTGGAGTCGGATGAAACTGGATAGTTCTGCATGGAATGTGCGAAACTCAAATTGACGCCTCCTTTCAACCAGGAAGTCATCTCGCTGGTGATATTGGAACGGAGATTGAAACGCTGGTAACCGGATTCGAGTGCAATACCTTTATCATTCAGGTATCCGGCAGAAAAGAAATACTGATTCGCTTTTCCACCTCCGGAAACACTTAGATTTAACTCTGTGCGAAGTGCCTGTTGCTCCATGGCGTCACTCCAGTCAGAATTCCATAACGGACGGGCACCTGCCACCAGCTTTCCATCTGTACCGACCGGTTGCGCATATTGAGGACCATAGGGGTTCGGGCCACCTCCCATTAATTTCGTTACCAAGTCTTTGGATGCTTGCGTGGCGGCAGTTGCCGGAGTATAATCCGCACTCTTGGCATACTGATTGCGAAGTGCTTCCCAATATAATTCAAAATATTGGTCGGTACTGACACGATCATAATCACGCACGGCACGGTTGGAACCTCCTAAGGAAGCTTTCACCTTTACCGTTGCTTTGGTATTTTGATCTCCCTGCTTGGTGGTGATAATAATCACTCCATTCGCACCACGGGAACCGTACAAAGCAGCAGAGGCCGCATCTTTCAATACTGTCATCGAAGATATGTCATCCGGATTGATAGAGTTCACACTACCATCAAACGGTACACCGTCCACTACATAAAGCGGAGCGCTGGAAGCGTTGATAGACCCGATACCACGAATACGGATTTCCGCATCCGTACCCGGCTGCCCACTTGCCGCACTTGCCTGTACTCCGGATACCGTACCCTCTAATACACGTGATATGCTGGAAGTCTGTAACTTTTCAATCTCACCTGCTTTCATCGTCGAAGCTGCTCCGGTAAAACTATACTTTTTAGCGGTAGCATAAGCTACTACCATTACTTCTTCCAGTTCCTTACTTTCCGATTCCAACGTGACATTAATCACACTCCGGTTATTCACCGGTTGTTCTACTGTTCTCATTCCTACAAAACGGAACACTAAAGTACCGGTAGCAGGAACCTCAATCGAATACTTTCCATCAATATCGGTAATGGTGCCGGAAGATGCTCCTTTCAATTGTACGGAGACACCAGGCAAAGGTTCTCCTTCAGAAGTCACCGTGCCTGTCACGCGTTTCTCCTGCTGTGCTTCCGCATATACTATATTTCCTACAAAAAGCAGAAGAGACACGACTAATAAACGTAAATAGATTCTCATAATTTTGTGGCTTAAGATTTATTTGCTTGTTGTAACTAACAGTACATTGAACTTTTTTGTTTAGGAAACGAAACATTTTTTAGAAGATTGCTAGTATAAATCAACGAAAGATAGTACATTCGTGAAACTAAAAATATCTATACCAACAAAGAACCACATGGGGAAACGGGTTATTCTATATCTTTTTCTGTTATTTTCACTGTCCTTACAGGCGCAGACTGAAGAGAAAGTCTCTTTAGGCAACGATAGTACAGAAGTAGATTCCACAACAACCACCAAGCCAAGTGCTTTTAAAAGAGCGATCAAGAAGTTTATGAACTTCAGTGATTTCGATACGCTCTATATCAGTCCCAACCGTTATAACTATGCGCTGATGGTTACTCATTTCAGCAACTTTGAGTATTATTCTATCACCAGTGAATTGCCGCAGCCACAGAAACTTAGTTTTTCTCCCAACCCGCACAACAAGATAGGATTGTATTTCGGCTGGCGATGGATTTTCCTGGGATGGTCTGTAGATGTGAACGATATTTTCAAAAAAGGTACCCGAAAGAACAGAGGAACAGAATTCGATCTTAGCCTATACAGTTCCAAACTGGGTGTGGATATCTTCTATCGCCGCACTGGTAATGATTACAAAATACATAAAATCAGAGGATTTTCAGACGATATCCCCTCTAACTATTCCGAAGATTTCAGCGGAATAAAGGTAGATATCAAAGGACTGAATCTATATTATATCTTCAATAACCGTAAATTCTCCTATCCTGCCGCATTCAGTCAGTCCACTAATCAACGACGCAATGCAGGTACATTTATTGCAGGTTTTTCCATTTCAAAGCATCATCTCGACTTCGACTATACAGCACTTCCGGGATTTATCCAGGAGGCGATGAATCCTGCCATGAAAGTCAAGAATATTAAATACACCAATGCCAATATCAGTTTCGGCTACGCCTACAACTGGGTCTTTACCCGCAACTGTCTGGCATGCCTGTCTCTCACCCCTGCCATTGCCTACAAAGCTTCCGATGTGGACGCAGAAACAAATGAAGCAAAAGCATGGTACGGTAAATTCAATCTGGATTTTCTGGTTCGGGCAGGGATTGTCTACAACACAGGCAAGTATTACGTAGGTACTTCTTTTGTTGGAAAAAACTACAATTATCATCGCAACAATTTCTCTGTCGACAATGGATTCGGTACTCTCCAAATATATGCCGGATTCAACTTCAACACCCGCAAAGAATACAGGAAAAAGAAATAATTCCACAGAAACTAGAAATCATCAACTTGCTTGCTTATCCAAAGAATCTTTGTACATTTGCCACGTTCTAACGAACAAAAGTAAAAAAATCAATGAAGCAACAACGCCACATACAGACCACACGCACTCTTCTTTCCCGCTTTCGCTACTGGGGAAGAAAGAACTATGCTGCCTTTGCAAGTATGGGACGCGAATTCCAAATCGGTCATCTGCATACCAATGTAGTAGACGTTGCTCTTCGTAAGCAGAATGCTGCACAAACTATCCCTTATCATACATTTATGACACTTCAGGAAATCAAAGACCAAGTGTTGGCGGGTATCGACATATCACCCGACCAAGCAGCTTGGCTAGCCAACATGGCTGACAGCGAGGCGCTTTATGCCGCCGCGCATGAGATTACCGTCGCACGTGCTTCGCACGAATTCGACATGTGTTCCATCATCAACGCCAAGTCCGGCCGATGCCCGGAAAACTGCAAATGGTGTGCACAATCCTCCCACTACCAGACCAAAGCCGAGATTTACGATCTCCTCCCCGCTGAAGAATGTCTCCGACAGGCCCAATACAACGAAGCCCAGGACGTCAACCGATTCTCCCTCGTTACCAGCGGACGAAAACCATCTCCCAAACAGATTACCCAACTTTGCGATACAGTCCGTTATATGCGTCGACATTCGTCGATTCAACTTTGTGCTTCTCTGGGACTGCTCAATGAAGAAGAATTGCGTTCCCTGCATGAAGCGGGAATCACCCGTTATCACTGTAATCTGGAAACTGCCCCGTCTTATTTTTCCAAACTCTGCTCTACGCATACGCAAGAACAGAAACTGGCTACTCTCGATGCAGCCCGTCGTGTAGGCATGGATATCTGTTGCGGAGGTATCATCGGCATGGGAGAAACGATGGAACAACGGATTGAATTTGCTTTCACATTGGCAGAACTGAATGTTCAATCCATACCTATCAACCTGCTTAGTCCGATTCCGGGAACTCCACTGGAAAACGAGCAGCCTCTAAGCGAAGAAGAAATACTTAAAACCATCGCACTCTTTCGTTTTATCAATCCGACCGCTTTTCTGCGTTTTGCCGGAGGACGTTCACAACTTTCTTCCGAAGCGATGCACAAGGCATTATATATCGGAATTAACTCGGCTATCGTAGGCGACCTATTGACAACACTCGGCTCCAAAGTATCGGAAGACAAAAAGATGATTCAGGAAGAAGGCTATCATTTCGCCGATTCCCAATTTGATCGCGAGCACATCTGGCATCCGTATACTTCGACTACCGATCCGCTTCCTGTCTACAAAGTAAAACGGGCAGACGGCGCTACCATTACCCTCGAAGACGGACGAACGCTCATTGACGGAATGTCTTCCTGGTGGTGTGCAGTGCATGGATATAATCATCCGGTATTAAATCAGGCGGCAAAAGAACAATTAGATAAAATGTCTCATGTCATGTTCGGAGGACTGACGCATGATCCGGCCATTGAACTGGGGAAACTGTTATTGCCTTTGGTTCCTTCCTCCATGCAGAAAATATTCTATGCAGACTCCGGTTCGGTAGCCGTAGAAGTGGCACTGAAAATGGCTGTACAATATTGGTATGCAGCAGGAAAACCGGAAAAGAACAATTTCGTGACTATCCGTTCCGGCTATCACGGTGATACGTGGAATGCCATGTCTGTATGTGATCCGGTGACGGGTATGCACAGTCTTTTCGGTTCGGCATTGCCTGTACGTTATTTTGTCCCGTCCCCCACTTCCCGGTTCGACGGAGAATGGAATCCGAAAGATATACTACCTCTACAAGAGATGATTGAAAAACATTCAAAAGAGTTAGCGGCGCTTATTCTGGAACCGGTGGTACAGGGAGCAGGCGGGATGTGGTTTTATCATCCGCAGTACCTGCGCGAAGCAGAAAAGCTTTGCCGGAAGCACGATATTCTTCTTATTTTCGATGAGATAGCAACGGGATTCGGACGAACCGGTAAACTTTTTGCTTGGGAACATGCCGGAGTAGAACCGGATATAATGTGTATCGGTAAAGCACTGACCGGAGGATATATGACACTTTCTGCTGTATTGACCAGCAACCGGATAGCAGATACAATCTCTAACCACACACCGGGAGCTTTTATGCACGGACCTACATTTATGGGGAATCCACTTGCGTGTGCAGTGGCTTGCGCTTCCGTTCGCCTGCTGCTCGAATCCGGTTGGCAAGAGAATGTGAAGCGAATCGAAACTCAACTGAAAGAAGAACTGGCTCCTGCACGGGAATTTCCGGAAGTGGCTGATGTACGAATACTCGGAGCCATCGGAGTCATTGAGATGAAACGTCCGGTAAATATGGCCTATATGCAACGAAGATTTGTGGAAGAAAGAATCTGGGTACGTCCCTTTGGCAAGCTGGTATATCTGATGCCGCCTTTCATCATCACTTCGGAACAATTAAGCAAACTGACTTCCGGCTTACTTAAAGTTATTCAAAAAAGATGACAGATAAGAAGAATATTACCAGATTTTCACCCAAGAATCTGTTCCTCGGTGAGCAAAAGGGTGTTCCTCGGTGAGGAACGGGCCTTTCCTCACCGAGGAAGGATGCCTTGGTCGGTGAGAAACTTTCGGGATACTTCTTTAGACAATAAACATCTTATAGACAACTGATTACGCTTTCAACCATCCATATATCGAATACTTATTACTTAAAACAATAATTCATGACATTAGAACATATAAACCAGGAACTCCAGACCTTGAAAGAGAAAAAGAACTACCGTTCTCTCCCACCGCTAATTCACGAAGGACGAGATGTTCTGCTGAACGGACAACGAATGTTGAACCTATCTTCTAATGATTATCTCGGGCTGTCCAATGACATTTCATTGAGGAAGGAATTCTTAAAAACACTCACCCCTGAAACATTCCTGCCTACTTCCTCCTCTTCCCGGTTACTGACCGGCAATTTTAGTGACTATCAGAAGTTGGAGCAACAGCTAGCCACGATGTTCGGAACGGAAAGTGCACTTATATTCAATAGTGGTTATCATGCCAATACAGGAATACTTCCTGCCATTTGCAATACTCACACACTGATTCTTGCCGACAAGCTAGTGCATGCAAGCCTGATAGACGGAATTAAATTATCATCAGCTAAATGTATTCGGTATCGTCACAATGATATTTCCCAGTTGCAACGACTGATTGCTGAAAATCATAACGCTTATGAGCAGCTTATTATTGTTACCGAAAGTATCTTCAGCATGGATGGCGATGAAGCTGATCTTCCCGCTCTCATTCAACTCAAAAAGAGTTATTCCAATGTTCTTCTTTATGTAGATGAGGCTCATGCTTTTGGTATACGAGGAAAAAAAGGATTAGGATGTGCCGAAGAACAGGACTGTATCAACGATATAGACTTTTTAGTAGGAACATTCGGAAAAGCCATTGCTTCGGCAGGTGCCTATATTGTCTGTCGGCAACTCATTCGGGAATATCTTATTAATAAAATGCGCACGTTTATATTCACCACCGCACTTCCTCCTATCAATATCCAGTGGACTTCGTGGATGTTAGAACGCCTTTCAGCTTTACAACATAAGAGGGCTCACCTGCTACAAATCAGTGAAAAGCTAAAGGTAGCCCTTACAGCCAAAGGATATAATTGCCCATCGGTGAGCCATATTGTACCTATGATTATAGGAGCCAGTGAAGATACCATATTGAAAGCAGAAGAACTCCAGCGCAAAGGATTCTATGCATTGCCCGTCCGTCCGCCTACCGTACCCGACGGAACTTCACGTATCCGTTTTTCACTGACAGCGGACATCACTGAACATGAAATTGACCAACTCATCAAATTGATAAACGAATGAAGCAGCATTTTATCATAAAGAATAATCAGAAGCATCTATTGCTTTTCTTCGCCGGTTGGGGGATGGACGAAACTCCTTTCCTGACCATTCATCCTACAGATAAGGACTGGATGATTTGCTATGATTACCGTTCATTAGCATTTGATACCGACTTATTAGAAACCTATTCCCAGATTACACTTATCGCCTGGTCGATGGGAGTCTGGGCAGCTTCGCAAATCATGAAGCAGTACCCACATCTGCCTGTCTCCCAAAGTATCGCCATCAACGGCACCCTCTACCCCATACACGAAACCAAAGGTATCGCTCACTCTATTTTCGATGGCACACTTCAAGGGCTGAATGAACAAACCTTGCAAAAATTTCAAAGAAGAATGTGTGGTTCAATAGCTGACTATAAAACTTTTCAAACCATATCCCCCCAGCGTCCGATGGAAGAACTCAAAGAAGAACTTGCCGCTATACAACAACAATATTTATCATTGCCGCCCTCTGATTTTAAATGGCAAAAAGCTATCATAGGAAAAGGCGACCGCATTTTCCTCCCGGATAACCAATATTTGGCATGGGAAAACCAAGTGGACTCTCTTGAACAAGTGGAAGCGGCACATTACCAACAAGAGCTTTTTAACACGATACTCATGCAGCCGGAGAACTGATGCATCCATCATTTTAAAATAAAGTGATTATCAAGTATATCAGCCTATTAAATAAATATTGATTATGAATAAACGACTAATCGCAGAACGTTTTTCAAAAGCTATCACTACCTATCCAAAGGAAGCAAACGTGCAACGGCAAATAGCAGGTAAAATGATTCGTTTGCTTACAGAACACATACCTTCTCCCTGTTCGAAAGTAATTGAATTTGGCTGCGGAACCGGTATTTACTCCCGTATGCTGCTCCAAGCCCTCCGTCCGGAAGAGTTATTACTTAATGACCTTTGCCCCGATATGAAATATTGCTGTGAGGACTTATTAATGAAGAAGCAGGTTTCTTTTCTTCCGGGAGATGCCGAAACAGTCTCTTTCCCCACCGAAAGTACATTGATAACTTCCTGCTCCGCCTTGCAATGGTTCGAATCACCAGAAAACTTTTTCGAAAGGTGTAATACCCTACTCAATAATCAGGGTTATTTTGCTTTTAGCACTTTTGGAAAAGAAAACATGAAAGAAATACGCGAACTTACCGGCAACGGACTTCCTTATCGTTCACGGGAAGAGCTCGAAGTAGCTTTGTCACCCCATTTTGACATACTGTATTCAGAAGAAGAGCTTATCCCGCTTTCGTTCGAAGACCCGATAAAAGTACTATATCACTTGAAGCAAACCGGAGTCAATGGCTTATCAACGCAATCCTCTCCTACCGGAAAACAAGAGAACGATTTGTGTTCATCAGACAACAATTCAAAGAATAATTCAAGAACTAATTCTAAGAACAATCTCCCCCAACAACAGTGGACTCGTCGTGACTTGCAACTCTTCTGTGAACGTTACACGCAGGAATTTACTCAGGGCACTTCTGTGTCCTTAACATATCACCCTATTTATATCATCGCAAAAAAGAAAAAAGTATGAAACAGAATGTATATTTCGTAAGCGGTATCGACACTGATGCCGGAAAAAGCTATGCCACCGGCTTTCTAGCTCGTGAATGGAACAAGAACGGGCATCGCACCATCACCCAGAAATTTATTCAAACGGGAAATGTAGGTCATTCCGAAGATATTGACCTACATCGGCAAATCATGGGAATCCCTTTCACCAAAGAAGACCAAGAGGGACTAACCATGCCGGAGATTTTCTCTTATCCCGCCTCTCCGCATCTTGCTTCCCAGCTGGATAACCGCCCCATCGACTTTGATAAAATAAAACGTGCGACCGAAGAATTGAGTGAACGGTATGACTCTGTTTTACTTGAAGGAGCAGGCGGCCTTATGGTTCCCCTGACAACTGAACTTTTAACCATTGACTACATCGTCCAAGAAAAATATCCGCTTATCTTTGTTACTTCGGGCAAACTGGGGAGTATCAATCATACCCTGCTTAGTCTCGAAGCAATACAAAAACGCGGCATTGTACTAGATACCGTATTATATAATTTATATCCTACCGTAGAAGACAAGACGATTCAGAATGATACAATGGAATTTATCCGGACCTGGCTGAAAAAGTATTTTCCGGAAACGAAGTTTATACTGGTTCCGGAAATAAAAAAGAATCTATAGAAAAGTAATCACCGACTACTTTCACTCAACAACAATCGTACTCTTTTGTGGATTATGGCTATCATAAGTAACTTTCACCGGATACATATAGCCATAATCCTTTTTTTAAACAGTAGTCGAATATTTATCTAAAGCCTTTCTCAATGTTCTTTCCGAAATCGGTTTGGTCACAAAGTCATTACAACCCATCTCCAATGCCAATTCTTTATCCGCCTCAAAAGCATAAGCCGTCAAAGCAATGATTGGAATTTCTTTAGAATAAGAGCGGATAATATGGGTTGCTTCCAGTCCATCCATACGCGGCATTTTTACATCCATCAGGATTAAGTCCGGTTGGTACTGCTTATACATTTCGATAGCTTCCACTCCGTCTTTAGCCCAAAGCAATGTATATTCCCTGCCAATCAGATTCTTCAGCAAGATAAAATTGCTCTCCACATCTTCTGCTACCAGAATCTTCTTAATCTGTTGTACACGATTGACTGTATTTCCTTTAGATACCACTTTCGACTCTTTAAAGAATTTACCATGCTCTCCGGTTTCTTCATAAGGGATCGTGAAATAGAATGTGGAGCCTTTACCCAGTTCGGAAGTCACCCCTATTTCTCCACCGATTTTTTCGATAATCATCCGACAGATAGACAGACCTAATCCTGTCCCTTGGGCAAAAGAGTTCAGTTTGACAAAACGCTCGAAGATATGATCTACCTTTTCCGGTTCTATCCCTATTCCTGTATCCTTTACATACACACGAATATCTTTATCCATTCGTCCAAAACCAAAACGGATCTCTCCTTCATAGGTAAACTTACTTGCATTAGTCAGGAAATTCGTTATCACCTGCATGATACGGTTCTGATCTCCCTCCATGAGCAAATCCTCCTCCTCATTATCAAAGACAAGAGTTACCCCTTCTTTCACACGTTCTTTATGAACAGTATAAATTGTTCGGCAGACCTCTCCCAGATTCATTGGACGTTTGATATATTCCAGTGTCCCGGCTTCTATCTTCGATAAATCCAGAATATCATTAATCAATTGCAACAAAATATCCGAATTCTGATTGATTATATCCGAATAGAGTTTTTTCTCTTCAGCAGTTTCGGCAGAAGGCAATAACTGGGAGAATCCTACAATAGCATTCAGCGGAGTCCGGATCTCATGGCTCATGTTAGCAAGGAAAGCGCTTTTCAATCTGTCGGATTGCTCCGCTTTAATCCTTGCCCTAATCAGTTCCTGCTCAATATTCTGAAGATTAGTAATATCCCATGAAATGCCAATCAGCAACGGTTTACGTCCCTCCATCGGTACAAGTGCTTTCAAAGTCTGCACGATACGCGCTTCTCCATTAGCGGACAAATAAGTTTCCTGCATATCAATGCGCTTATGAGTCTGAAGTAATTCTAAATCATCTTTACGGAATTTCTCCGCATCTCCATGCACCGGAAATATTTCATAATCCGTATGCCCGATAGCTTTAGACGCCGGAATACCTGAATGATCGGCAAATGCCTTATTCCAATACAAATATCTAAAATCATCTTCCGGGTCCTTCACACACAAATAGACCGGAATATTATTTAAAATACCATCCAACAATAAATTCAGTTCGCGGAGTTCATCCCGTTTCTTGATAACATCAGTAATATCCTGCGTAAAGAACCAAATGAGTTCCTGATTATTTTCACGAATCAGAAAAGCAGATACCTGATGTACTCTCTCCTTCGTATGCCCGTAAGGTATATAAGCCGCCCGATAAGCAAAGCTACCATCGTTATCACGAATTTCCTGCAATCTTTTTTCCCACGCCCCCCTGTCGGTCATAGAGACACGCAAATCATATACTTTTTGTGTACCCAACTCTTGCGTTACACCGTATTCTTCTATAAATTGCTTATTCGCATAAACCAGCGTTCCATCTCCCGCCACAGCAAGAATGCTGTCACTCACCTTATCGAGCACACTTTTAAAAACTTCCAACTGCCTTTGGGTAGCTACTCGTTCCGTTATATCACGACACATAATCAGCACGTATTCCTCATCCAACGGAAAAATACGGTTCTCGTAATAATGGCGTTCACCATTAAAATCCAGTTCGTGATGTGCAGTTGAAACAGTTCCGGTGGTGATAGCATGACGCATATTGGAGTGAATATTCTGATATGCTTCCGGTGGAACCATATCCTGCATACGCATCCCTCTAAAATCCTTGTTTGATATTCCTACATGGTTGGTTTCCTCATTGGAAACAACTTCAATACCTACCTCACTCTGATTGAAGACAGTCAGCATATCGGGAAGAGAGTCTAGTATTCTAACAGCATATTTTTCTTTAAAACTAACAGGACGATCGTTATATTTCTCATCCCTAAGGGTAGAAAGTTCTTTTCTAAGCTGCTCGTTTTCTTTTTTAAGTGCTTCTAACTGTTCTAATAATGCTTCTTTGCTTTGTTCGATACTCATAATGTAACGGTGTAAATACGTACTTATCTGCCAAAAGTAAATATTTTTTTGAATAAAAGCACGTATTTACCCCGTTTTTTTCAAAGAATTACTCAATTACCATAATCCGGTCGTTCAATCCCACCTTCATGCCATCTTCCACGAATACTTCTTTCACAACTCCATCCGTCACCGAACGTATCTCATTCTCCATTTTCATCGCCACCAATACACAAAGCGGATCACCCCGCTTCACGAGATCTCCTTTCTTTACATACGTCTTCAGGATAACTCCCGGCATCGGTGCCTGTACCACCTGACGCCCTACGGATTCAGCAGCAGTGCGGGCATTATGTATCTTCTCCATTTCTCCCTGCAATTCAATCTGATAAAGCTCCCCTTTATTCATAATCGTATATGAATTATTGGAAGAAGGAGAAATCTGCACTCCATGCGAGTGGTGATCAATGATGATCGAATGGATAGAGTCGCCACCCATGTTATAATCGACCTCATATATCTTACCATTGACTGCAATCTTCTTGATTGGTCCGTCCTCCAGAATCTCCACCTTATATTCACTGTCCGGCATATCCTGGAGCTTGGCGTAATATGTAGCTAATGTTGTACCCATAATCTGTTCCGTTATTTATTAGTCTCAAATCAATAATTATTAGCAGTCATCTGCAATTTACCATAATACTTCCAGAGTGATTCTCCTACTACCGGGAGTGTTGTTGCACGGGAAGCCGCTTCTTTCTCACGCTCGTAATGTCGCACTGCGGCAGCAATGACAGCCACTGTCGGATCTGTATTCTGACGACGTTTCAGGTCTTCCTTATCGAAGCGTGTATCAATAAACGTCGTGTCATATTCACCTTTCAGGAAAGCTGCGTTCTTCAATACACGTTGATGGAAAGGAATCGTTGTCTTAATTCCCAGAATCTTATACTCGCGCAAAGCACGTGCCATATTGGAAATGGCCGATGCACGGGTACGCCCCCAACAACATAGCTTGGCAATCATCGGGTCATAATGCAGAGAGACTTCAAATCCGGCATAAGCGGCACTGTCAAGACGCAGGTTACGTCCCTCGGGAGCTTCACGGACAGTAATCACACCGGGAGAGGGCATGAAGTTATTCTCCGGATCTTCGGCGTAAATACGACATTCGATCGCTGCTCCGCTAAACTCAATATCATCCTGTTTGTAAGGTAATGGATTTCCGGCAGCAACAGTTATCATATCCCGTACCAAGTCAACGCCTGTGCACTCCTCCGTCACAGGATGCTCTACCTGCAAACGGGTATTCATCTCGAGAAAATAGAAGTTCTGGTCCTTATCCATCATAAACTCCAATGTCCCGGCACTGTAATAACCTATTTTTTTACAGGCTTCCACGGCTACCTTCAACATCTTCTTTCTCGTCTCCTCTTTCACAAAAGGAGAAGGACTTTCTTCTATCACCTTTTGGTTACGACGCTGAATGGAACATTCACGTTCATACAGATGAACGACATTTCCATACTTATCTCCCATGATCTGAACTTCGATATGATGCGGATTCTCAATATATTTTTCAATATAAACCGCATCATTGCCAAAGGATGTCCCTGCTTCGGATTGCGACAAACGGAGAGCAGTTTCCACCTCTTCTTCCGTACGTACCAGACGCATACCTTTTCCTCCACCTCCCGCAAGTGCTTTCAGCATAATGGGATAGCCAACTTCATTAGCTACCTTCTTCACTTCATCAATGCCCTGTACGGGTGTTTCGGTTCCGGGCACAATAGGCAATCCTGCTTCCCGCATAATCTTACGGGCCTCCGTCTTGATTCCCATTTTGGAAATAATATCCGCACTCGGTCCGATAAAAATCACTCCCTCTTCTTCGCAACGGCGGGCAAAATCCGCATTCTCCGACAGGAAACCATATCCCGGATGAATAGCGGCTCCGGTCTTTTTGGCAATGGACAATATCAATTCCGGCTTTAGGTAGGAGGTATCTTCGGGCGATTCGGAGATGCAATAGGCTTCTTCCGCATAACGCACGTGCAAAGCTCCGCGGTCTACATGGGTATAAACAGCCACTGTCGAGATATTCATCACCCGACAAGTCCGAAAGATGCGCATCGCTATCTCACCCCGGTTGGCTACTAATATTTTTTTTATCATAATCTTTTTCTTTTTAGAAGTCAAAACTTAAAAGAGCAATTTAATAATTTTAGGCACGGATTTAATCCATAAACAGGCTTACAGCGGTAGATTAGAATGTTTCTTAGGAGGATTCGACTGCCGTTTGTTGGCAAGCATCTCGAAACTTCGAATCAACCGCAAACGGGTTACTGCCGGATCGATTACTTCATCCACATATCCCAGTTCCGCCGCCCGGTAAGGATTGGCAAACTTTCCGCGATAATCATCCTGAAGTTCTTTCCGTTTCTCTTCGGGTTTCTCGGCTTTATCTATTTCCTTACGGAAAAGGATATTCACAGCTCCATCCGGTCCCATCACCGCGATTTCGGCGGTAGGGAAAGCAAGATTTACATCTCCACGGATATGCTTGGAACTCATCACATCGTAAGCACCACCGTATGCTTTGCGGGTAATAACCGTCACTTTCGGCACCGTAGCCTCACAATAAGCATAAAGTAATTTTGCCCCGTTACGGATAATTCCGCCATATTCCTGATCGATTCCCGGAAGGAATCCCGGAACATCTACCAGTGTCAGTAAAGGGATATTGAAAGCATCACAGAAGCGGACAAAACGGGCGGCTTTGATAGACGCATTGATATCCAGTGTACCAGCAAGCACCAATGGCTGATTAGCCACCACTCCCACCGTTTTTCCATTCAGGCGGATATATCCCGTCACAATATTCGCAGCATATTCTGCCTGAAGCTCGAAGAAACTATTATCATCAGCCACCGCTTCTATCATCTCTTTTATATTATACGGCTGATTCGGATTGGACGGAATCAAATCTGCCAGTTCCGGAGTCAGGCGAGTCGGCGAATCGCTGGTCGCTACAAACGGAGGCTCTTCCATATTATTCCCCGGCAGATAGGAGATCAATTCACGAATATAATTGATGCACTCAATATCGTTTTCCGCAGAAAGATGGGCTACACCGGACTTTGTCATGTGCACGCCTACTCCACCGAGTTCTTCTTTTGTCACTTCTTCCTGTGTCACGCTTCTCACCACATCCGGTCCTGTAATAAACATATAACCGGAGTTTTTCACCATCAAAATAAAATCGGTCAATGCAGGAGAATAAACAGCACCACCGGCACAAGGTCCCATGATTGCGCTAATCTGCGGAATCACTCCGGATGCCATAGAATTGCGCAGGAATATCTCGGCATATCCGGCCAAAGAACGTACTCCTTCCTGAATTCGTGCACCTCCCGAGTCATTCAATCCGATGATGGGTGCTCCCATCTGCATGGCCATGTCCATCACTTTACAAATTTTCTTAGCATGCGTTTCCGAAAGAGCTCCTCCAAATACGGTGAAATCCTGTGCGAATACATAAACCAGGCGCTTGCCAATCATACCATATCCCGTCACCACCCCGTCTCCGGCGAATTTCTGCTTTTCCATACCGAAATCGGTACACCGATGGGTTACCAACTTATCCAGTTCGATAAACGAACCTTTCTCCAATAATAAATCGATGCGTTCACGGGCGGTCAGCTTGCCCACAGAATGTTGTTTTTCAATGCGAGCGTCTCCGCCGCCTTTTTCTGCTTTCCTGTTCAGTACTTCCAGGTTGCTAATAAGCTCTTTCATAGGCTGTAATTATTAAAGTTGTATGTGTGTGTAAAAATAAACAGTAATAAATGAAATCATTGTCATATTGATTACACAAAGGTACTTTTATATAATGAACGCATCATGCGTGGAAATTGTTAGCATTTATGCCTTAAAACATCTTTATCCATTTATTTAGGGAGCTTTTTTTGCAGGTTGCGACAACAAACTTCCCCGCTTTTCTGTTTATCGCTTATCATTTTTAATAAAACCTATACCCTAACAAAATGAGAACAATTAAAATCTTATTAGCAGCCGGTTTCCTGCTCGTGTTCGGTACAAGTATTCATGCACAGGTACAACGGAATGAAACCTATCTACCCAAATTTGCCATCAAGACCAATGCTCTCTATTGGGCCACTTCTACGCCCAATTTAGGAATCGAAGTGGGATTGGCAAAGAAACTGACTCTCGACATATCCGGTAACTACAATCCGTGGAAGTTTGGTGACGACCGTCAAATCAAACATTGGCTCGTTCAGCCGGAATTACGCTATTGGCTCTGCGAACGTTTCAACGGAAGTTTCTTCGGTTTGCACGGACATTACGGAGAAATGAATGTCAGCAATCTGAATATATTCGGAATGGGACATGACCGTTACGACGGCAATCTGTACGGAGCCGGTATTTCCTACGGATATCAATGGATCATAAGCAAACGATGGAGTATGGAAGCTACCATCGGAGTGGGATACGCCCGTCTGGAATATGATAAGTATGCTCGTGGTGACGGAGGTGAAAAGTTGGGACATAACACCCGCAATTATTTCGGTCCGACCAAAATCGGTCTTAGTTTCATTTATGTCATCAAATAATCGAACTCTCTAAAACTTACAATGATGAAAAGAAAACTTATTTATCTATTTATAGCTTTTGCAGCCGCCATCCTACCGGCTCATGCACAAAAATTCCTGAACGATGCGCTCACTCTCTCGAACGTATCTTTATGGCAACAAGGTAACTCTCTTTATGTCGGCATGACCTTCGACATGAAGAATCTGACAATAGGTTCCGCCCGAAGTTTAAGCCTTATTCCCCTGCTGACGGACGGACAGCATAATATACCCTTGCAAGAAATCATCGTCAATGGTAAAAGACGCGAAAAAGCATATATCCGCGGTCTGGCAATCACTAAGCAAGAACCTACCGCCATTATCGTTCCTTATAATAAAAGGGAAACTTTTAATTATACGCAGGTGATTCCTTACAAACCCTGGATGGCTAATGCCAGTTTACAACTTGTAGAGAATCTATGCGGATGCGGCAATTATCAGGAAATGAATGCACAGGAACTGATTACCAATGATGTATCTACCGAAGCCAAACGTTTAAGTGCCATGTCTCCTATCATTGCCTATATTCAGCCAACCGTAGAAGTGGTCAAAAACCGTAGCGAACAATATGAAGCTCATCTGGATTTTCCGGTCAACAAATCGGTGATCCTTACCGACTTCATGAACAATCATGCTGAATTGGTGAATATCCATGCCATGTTTGACAAAATACAGAATGACCGGAACCTGACTGTGAAAGGTATCAGTATCAAAGGTTTCGCCTCGCCGGAAGGACCTCTTGCCTTCAATGAACAGCTTTCCCAAAAACGTGCGGAAGCTTTGAAGGATTATCTGGTTAAGAACGAAAAAGTGTCTTCCAAACTATATAAAGTGACTTTCGGTGGAGAAAACTGGGATGGATTGGTAAAAGCACTCCAATCTTCTTCGATGAAGGAGAAGGAAACATTCCTGAACATCATCAAAAATACAACTGACGATGCCAAACGTAAACAGGAAATCATGCGTGTAGGCGGCGGAGCTCCTTACCGTACCATGTTGAAAGAGATTTATCCGGGACTGCGTAAAGTGAATTGCAAAATTGACTACACCGTTGTCAATTTCGATGTTGAACAAGGCCGCATCATTATCCGGGAAAATCCGAAATATCTTAGTCTGAACGAAATGTATCAGGTGGCCAACAGTTATCCGAAAGGCAGCAAGGATTTTGTTAATGTATTCGATATTGCTGTACGCATGTATCCTACTGACGCCGTAGCTAACCTGAACGCAGGAGCCGTCGCATTATCACAAAAGGATTTGGATGCAGCAGTGAAGTTTATGGAGAAAGCCGATCACAATACTGCCGAGTTCATCAACAATACCGGAGTCTACAATTTCCTTAACGGAGACATTAACCGTGCCATGGCCGCATTCGAGCAGGCAGCAAAGCTAGGTAACGAAGCTGCCCTTGCCAACTTAAAACAATTACAACAAATTTTAAGTGTGAAGATGAAATAAACAGAAAAATCTATTTATTCAACCGACCAAAGTGGGGCGTTCGTTTGTTATATCAATAATAAACGACGTTCCACTTTTTAAATCTGATAATTATGACCTTGATCCTTGCTGTTATTCCAGTGTTACTGTTGATTATACTGATGGCATTTTTTAAAATGTCAGGTGATAAAAGTAGTATCATTTCTCTGATTGTAACGATGCTGATTGCTCTTTTCGGCTTTGCTTTCTCGGTAGACAATCTGTTTTACTCCTTTTTATATGGAGCATTAAAAGCTGTCTCTCCTATCTTAATCATTATTTTGATGGCTATTTTCAGTTATAATGTATTGTTGAAAACTGAAAAGATGGAGATTATCAAACAGCAATTCGCATCTATTTCTACCGATAAAAGTATTCAGGTGTTATTACTGACTTGGGGATTTGGAGGTCTATTGGAAGCTATGGCCGGCTTCGGAACAGCAGTAGCTATTCCGGCGGCAATTCTTATCAGTCTGGGATTCAAGCCTATCTTTTCGGCAACGGTGAGTCTGATTGCCAATAGTGTAGCCACTGCTTTCGGAGCAATCGGAACTCCGGTATTAGTATTGGCCAAAGAAACGAATTTGGACGTATTGCATCTTAGTACGAATGTCGTATTGCAATTATCCGTTTTAATGTTCCTGATTCCGCTGGTTCTACTTTTCCTTACTGACTCCAAACTTAAATCGCTCCCGAAAAATATATTCCTGGCTTTATTGGTAGGCGGAGTCTCTTTAGCCAGCCAATATGTGGCAGCAAAATATATGGGTGCTGAATCTCCGGCCATAATCGGCAGTATTCTTTCTATTATCGTAATCGTTATTTATGGAAAACTTACTGCATCCAAAGAAGAGAAAACACGAAAAAGTCATCTGAAAACGAAAGATATATTAAATGCATGGAGCATTTATTTACTGATTCTGTTTCTGATTATTCTGACCAGTCCGCTCTTTCCGGGATTGCGTCATACTTTAGAGAACAATTGGATTACGAGAATCAGTCTGCCTATCAATGCGTCCACCGTCAATTATACTATTTCCTGGCTGACTCATGCCGGAGTATTGCTTTTCATCGGTACTTTTATCGGTGGATTGATTCAGGGGGCTAAAGTAAAAGATCTGTTCATCGTTCTTTGGAATACCGTGAAGCAGTTGAAGAAAACATTCATTACGGTTATCTGCCTCGTGGGGTTATCTACTATTATGGATAGTTCCGGAATGATCGCTGTGATTGCCACAGCACTGGCTACGGCTACCGGAAGTTTGTATCCGTTATTTGCTCCGGTTATCGGTTGTCTGGGAACATTTATCACCGGAAGCGACACCTCTTCCAATATCCTTTTCGGAAAGTTGCAAGCAAACGTGGCTGGGCAAATTCATGTCAGTCCGGATTGGCTGTCTGCTGCAAATACAGTAGGTGCTACAGGGGGTAAGATTATCTCTCCACAAAGTATTGCCATTGCTACTTCTGCCGGAAACCAACAGGGAAAAGAAGGTGAAATACTGAAAGCAGCTATTCCTTATGCTTTAATATATGTGGCGATTACAGGAATTATTGTTTATATTTTCAGTTAATTACCCTAAAATTGAAGAAGATAATAATACTGTTAACAAAGCGTGATAATACTTCCGCTTAACCATTAGATATTAAAACATTTAGCTCGTTTTTGCACGGTTTTGATTCTTTTCACCACAGAGGACACGGAGGACACAGAGGTGAATTTGGTTTATGACTTACGGTTGTGACCCTAATTTTGATGCGTAATCCTCCTACTATAAAGTTGAAAAAATATGAAAACATCTGCCACCTGCAACGAAAAGCGCGTAATGCACTAGTTGATAAATAGTTGGAGCGTTGCAGATACCTGCGGCAGATAGGTTGCAGATAAAGTATCTGCAACACAGTATAAACCTTACATAAGCTAATTCTCCATGAGTGCAGAAGTTTATTGTATACATTAACTTCCCGTTTCCAGGCGGGGAACTGTCGTTTCCGGCATTAGAAATTACAGTTTCCACAGCAGGAAACGAGAGTTTCTAAGGCGGGACACTACAGTTTCTACGTAAGGATACTGTCGTTTCCCCGTAGAGATACCAAAATTTCTCCATAGAGTCACCCCAATTATCCCATAGCTTTGCATAAAGGAATCAAGGCTTTTTCTTTGATTATATAACGTGTTGCAGATACTTTATCTGCAACCTATCTNATAAAGGAATCAAGGCTTTTTCTTTGATTATATAACGTGTTGCAGATACTTTATCTGCAACCTATCTGCCACAGGTATCTGCCACGTTCCAACTATTTATTAACTAGTGTATTACACGCTTTTCGTTGCAGGTGGCAGATGTTTTTATGTTTTTCAACTTTATAGTAGGAAAAACTTTCATTCATTTCCGTACCGTATTGTGAATACTACTAAAAAACACCTAGCAGTTTAAGCAGATGTACTTGGTTAACTATATACATCTTGAGAATGTAAAATATTTGCAGAAACGACTTAATGCAGGATCCGATGAAGAAAATAGCAGTAAAACACTGATATAAACCGGTTCTTCTTGGTAGAAAACGTACGAAAAGTGCCAGAAATAAGCAATCACCTTTACTACAGCATTAGCGTAGTGAGGGTGATTTCAACTTATTCTCTCTCACATCTTTCCTTGAAACTGTTAAATATAACTACAAATAATTTTTAAATATCTTATCTATTATACTTTTCTGAAGCATCACTTCCATAACAGGTGTTTCTCTATCATATTTATAATATCTCTTATCTTTACGCACATAAATATATCTAATATACTCATAACCTGTAGCACACCATTCCTCAATATCAAATCTAATATCATCATATTCGAAAGGAAGCACTAATCTATTATTTATATCAACAGCTCCATATTTACTATCCTTAGTTACTATTACAACATCTTTAGTTACATAATCCAAACTATCATATTCTGTAGGAAGTAATACTTTACCGATATAATCAATAATTCCCACTTTTTTATCTTTCACAACATAATGCGCGGAAGGCCCATATTCCCACCATGAAGAAATCGAATCATACTCGCAGGGAATTAGCTGCTCACCATCCTTCATCACCACTCCCACCTTATCCTGCCTCTTCACTACAAGGCTTTTTCAGCCAAGACCAAATTAAAGTCATCATCAGCTGAAATTTCCTGTAATTTTCCAAAGCCGAAAATAGTATCTCCTTTATTATCCAGCCAAGCATAACCACGTTCACCACACAAAATAACGCCCCATTTCCCTTCCTGAATATATATGATATCGTTCTCTTCTTGTGCATATCCTATAGAAGATACTAATAAAGAGAATAAAAGTAAAATATAAGTTTTAACTATGTGTTCCATGATATCAGAATTACAACCATCATAATATTCTCAAATATAACGGATATAATTCTGATACACAATAATTCTTCTAACAAATAACAATTCTATTTCTCATCATCAAATGAGTGGCTCTAGAATCAACTTTTCACGTTGCTTATACCACATGATATACGACTTCATGCGCTTCCGCCAGTTGAGGAACCTCCAGTTTATCCAACATTTTATCTAAAACAGATTCAGGAAGTGCATATTCCCTGCTTTTATTTTGTTGACGCCAAATGTGGTATGGTTGTTCCAGATAGACTATCTTTACTTTTGCACCATAATCAACAAACAAATCAATCAATTGAGCACGCATCTGACGAGTTATGTTAGTAGCATTCCAAACAAACTCCTGACCTTTGCGGAGATACGTTCTGGCTTCCTCTTTCGCTGTTTGCACTACCCATCCATTCGCAGACTTATCCGTAGGACTCAATTTGTGTTTTCGACGAATGACGTCCAAACTCACCACCGGAACATCTATGCCAGCAGATTGAATATAATAATCCTTCCCCATTCCCGGAAGTCCTGACAACATCGTCACTTCACATTTAAACTGTTCGTGAGGGACATAATCAATATAACTGTCTTCAGTATGGAAGTAATGAAAACGTGCATAATCAGTGGCAAATTCTCTTGGTTTCTTCCAACAATCCTGTTCACGGCAGAAAATCTCAAACAGTTCCAGTGCTTCCAGCAGTTCATTCTTATCTTCACAAATGCGTCCTCTGATATCAGCGTCGGCCAACATCTTTAGTAATAAAGTATCTACCCGTAAAGAAGCTTCACAGAGTTTCTTCACAGAGTCAGGCTTCTCCATCAGCCAAACAGGTAATCCATGGTACCGGACTAAAGATGCAATCTGTTCCCGGATATGGAATGGAGCAGGACAATCCCGGTATAAAATAGTGCGGACAGTGTACTCTCCTTTTCTGGCATGTCCTTTAGCAGATACCCGCCCCTCTCCTTCATCCACGGAAGTTGAACGTTTTTCAACATCATGCAACAAGGCAGATGTCCAAATGATTTCTTTCTCCAAAGTAGAAAGAGAATGATAAGCGGAAGACTGCTGCAATGCCTCCAACACCATACGGGTATGTTCGGCTACACTTCCCTCGGCATGATAACGAATATCCTGCTGAACAGTATTCATTTCGCGCACCCACTCGAACTGTTGTTCGAGTGAGCACCACGATTTATCTTCTACCAATTTCCAATTCATCTTTATTCCTCCTTTTCATTATTAAATTCCCAAACAAGCGGGGCACGCTTCCAGTTACGTGTCCAATGCTCATCTGTTTTAACATGTCCTTTCCGCACATACTTAAATACATTATGTGCAAATTCGCTTACCGGATATTCTCCGACATTGCGGCTGACTACTCCCTCACGGGTACAAACCTCTTTCGTCCACGGATCACAAGAGCCGAAAATAGCCGGTTCTTGTGACATACGGATAATTTCCTGTTTCAAAAGTTCTGGTGTCAAACCGGAAACAGGCTCTATCTTCAACTCCGGAACAGTAGGAAGGTCAAATAAAGCTGCATAAAACTTTACTTCTTCCCATGACAGCCACTGATCCATACAACGGGCTGCAAAGACATAAAAATGCGTTTCTAATCGCTGATATTCTATGGAATGCACAGCATATAGATTCTCTCCAAAGATTTCTATATCACCCAAATCATTCTTTATCAATTCCCAACGCTCACGCAGTTGCCTCGTCCAGGGTGAAGTAGTGGGAGCAGCATGCGAACGGGCGAAAACGCCCCACTGACTTAAACAATTATTCTCTCCATCCAGCTTCTCGGTATGCACCAATGTCCGAATCCGTTGGATGTCCTCCCAATACGTATGGTTAATCCGGTCGTCACTAGTCGTTCCGGGAGAGAACGGATAGTGATAGGTGCGACCATATTTCTCTGATATCATTTTCTTCTTTTAATTAAATACTAATTTCTTTCATCGCATCACTCCTTATTCATTCGAACGATTCGAGGCATAAATTTACCTTGCACTTCTACCAGTGTCTCCTGCATATACATCACTCTGTCAATGTCCTTATATGCCAGTGGCATTTCTTCCACGCTCCCACCAATCAAAGTCACTCCCGCCTGCGACAGTAGCTTCTTCAAAGCCGATTGCGTAAAACTATCTTTTGCCTTCTGGCGGGACATCGCCCTGCCGCCTCCATGAGAAGCCGAATTTAAAGCAGCTTCCATCCCTTTGCCACAAACCAGATAACCGGCAGTAGCCATGCTACCGGGAATCAATCCCGCTTGTCCTTTCTGTGCCGGAGTAGCCCCTTTACGATGTACGATTGCCATACGCCCCGGTACTATTTCCTCTCTCCAAGCGAAGTTATGATGGTTGTTGACATTAGCGAGCGGCTTCAACCCTAATGCTTTCGCCAAATTCAAATGAATCCGTTCATGACAGGCACGGGCATAATCGCCTGCCAGATTCATACTCATCCAATACTCCTGCCCCGCTTCAGTGTTTAAATCCAGCCAGGCAAAATGCTGTGCTTCACGGGGAAGCCTGCACACCTCACGTGCCAACAGGCTGTAATGTTTGGCAATGGCAGCTCCCAATCCTCGTGAACCGGAATGTGACAACAATGCCAGATAATTTCCTTCCGGAAGATTCAACACGTTATTTTCTTGCAGAGCGATCTCGCCGAACTCTACAAAATGATTGCCACCACCAGAACTCCCCAGTTGACGTACTGCCTTTCCATGCAAATCCCTCAACAAAGGTGTCAAACGGAATTCTTCCCTATCCAACACCTCATGTTCCTGCTCAAAACCCAATCCGCCATCCATACCGAAATGGGTGAAATCTTTCAAGGCTTCTTTCATCTGATAGGTACATCGTTTCAGGAAGTCGGCGCTGGCATCAAATACCGTCAGGCTCATCCGACAACCGATATCAACGCCTACGGCATACGGAATCACTACATTATCCGTAGCAAGCACTCCACCGATAGGTAACCCGTATCCGGCATGAGCGTCAGGCATCAATGCTCCGACCACCGTTACAGGTAAGCGCATAGCCAGGTTCATCTGTTGTTTGGCAAGCGTTTCGATAAATTTACCTCCATAGGTTTTATACCTCAACGGCTCATCCAATAAATCATAAGCTATAAACTCTTTCGCTATTATAGTAGGCGAAAGGCGTTCGGCCAGCTTATTCCAAATTTCATTATTTTTGTAAGATTCGGGATGCTCGAGTATATCGCTCAATGTCATTTCAATCTGTTCTTTAGTGTCGTATTTGCAATGTTTGCTCACAATGTCCACTACCAGACTGCGGGCAACATTATCCCGGTATCCCAGTTTGCTTAAATCTTTTAATCGTATTCCCATACTCTTTTTTCGTTCGCATACAGCATTCCCTGTCGGCCTCACCGGCAGACAACAATGTAATACACGTGATACCAATGCTTTGGATATGGATATGAAATACCCCACCACCGCATTAAAGTGATTAATTTAAAATATAAAAAGTGATTGCAGGACTAATCAACCATTACCGCTTGTTAGTAGAATTGCGGTCAATATAAGAACCATAGGTTCAGTGTAAAAACAGTAAGTTGCAAAGCCTCATCCTCTCGATGAGACAACTTAGTCCTAATTTGAAAATATTATAGCTCCAACATAATTAATACCCTTTCCATCTGTTTTTAAAGGGTGAATACTCATTTTATCGCGGCAAAATTAGTGCTTATTTTTATTTCCTCCAAAGAATAATAGACAAATTTTAGCGTTCGGTAACTATCCGAGGGAAGTTTTGCCAAGAGTTTCTGTCAAATTGCTATTTTTTACTCCCTTTATATCCCCTATCTTTGCAACATAGAAAACAAAAAGAAAGAATAGTATATGAAACTAATGAAAGGTTTATTGAGTGCCTTTGCCGTTATATTGGCAACCACAGCTTGTGCAGGCAACAGCGGAGAAAATAAAAAGAGTAATGAATCAACAAAGGAGGATAATAAAATGGAAGTAGTAGCATTAAATAAAGCCGATTTTTTAAAGAAAGTATATAATTATGAAGCCAATCCGAACGATTGGAAATTTGAGGGCAGCCGTCCTGCTATCGTAGATTTCTATGCTACCTGGTGCGGTCCATGTAAGGTGATGCACCCGATTCTGGAAGAACTTAGCAAAGAATATAGCGGTAAAGTAGATATCTACCAGATTGATGTGGACAAAGAACAAGATCTGGCAGCGGCATTCGGTATCCGCAGCATCCCTACCCTATTGATGATTCCAATGAAAGAGGAACCTAGAATCATGCAGGGAGCTATGCCCAAAGACCAGCTTAAAAAAGCAATTGATGAATTTCTTCTGAAACAAAATAACGAAGCAAAGCAATAGACTTCGACTTTTTTCTCGTCATGGCAACTGCCCTCTATTCGTCTTTTGAAGATGGATAGAGGGCTAGTTTTAGTTAAACTCATTATAGTTTCCTCTGAACACCGTCGTCACCAACGACGTAATAAACTCCATTGTCTAGCAATACAGCCCGTCCACGCTTTTTCTTCCGATTCTCTTTATTGTCAACATTAACAGCGATGACTTTACCATTATAAAAGGTTGAAATATCCTTGAAGATAGTGTGCCCCACAAAGATATGTTTTATCATATAACGATCCAACATCATTTGTAAAGAGTCTTGTGCCAACGGTTTATATTTGGGATCTTTTCTCACCAGGCCGCGATACCAGATTGGACCGTCATTACCATACAGAAAATCAGTCAATGGAGAAAGTGCCTTACGCTCTTTTTTGCTCATGAAAAGTGCCCGGCTCATTTCCTCGTTCACAGTGGGGATATTCAAGTTCTTATCATAGAATAATTTTCCTAATCCGGCATGCACATATAAATCAGTTCCAATGATTTGCATTGTATTACGTGTTGCAAGCCAACGGCCCAATTCGGTATTTGTGCCGAATAATGAGGGATATTCCACTCCCAGTTTTTCTGCCAGCAATTTATATTTATCTTTTGTATAGCGAAGATCGTTGGACAACACCAGAGCCTCATGGTTTCCCAAAAGGAAAGAGACATGACCTCCCGCTTTAGCCGCTTCGTCTTCTAATTTATAGAACAGCCAGAAGATCTGCAGTACATCCTTGCCACGGTCGAAAATATCTCCGATAATCACCAAATGATTGCTACCGAAATTCCATTGATATTTATCATTAATCACTCCGTTTCCTTGCAACAGGCTAATCACACAATCCAGCCGCCCATGAGGATCGGACATCACAAAAACTTTTTCCGGACGGGTATATTGCCACTCCGGTCTTTTCAATGGATGGAGTTTTACATCAAACGGATACCGTCCCTCATGATCCGTCACACGGAAACTGAAATCTTTAGGTAATGTCGCATAAGTCTTATCGGTAATCCGTCCTTTCTTATTGACATTAATAACCCGTGTACTACCGTCTGCCTGATAGAGTATATAGGGTCCGTCACCAGACAATTTCTCTTTTTTTTCTTTCTTCTTATCTCCTGAATGATAAGTTCCGGCCTGAATGCCGGAACTTATTAAAACGAGAACAAGAGTAGAAAGAAATAATCTCAAAAAACGAGTGCTCATATTCTTTTCTTGCTTGAAGTTTATTTTTTAATCGTTACTAATTCTCCTTCGTCATTGATGGCTTTAATATCATCTCCTTCAATAACCACAGCACGAGTCTCTTTTTCAAAAGCCTTGGGATGATTAACACAAATATCATATACCTTTTTATTATAGGTATACTTCACACGACTATTTTCCGTATGACCGATAATAATACGTTTGACATCATATTGAGCCAGAAGTTTATCTACATCCGCTTCCTTTATCGGACTGTACTCACTGCCAGTCTTAACCATTCCACGATACCACAACGGACCGTTATAACTATCACTATAAAGGAAATCGGCAATATCCGGATATTGTTTTTTCCGTTCCTCTTTTGAAAGGTAAATGCTCTTGCTCACCAGTTCATTGATTTCGGGAATCGTCTCTTCGCGTTCCATAAACACCTTACTCAATCCTGCATGAACATAAAGGTTTTCACCTACAATCTGAATGGTGTTTTTAGAACGCAGCCAGTTACCCATCACATTCGTCAGTCCCCACATCTTTCCATAGGTCATGTTCATCGCTCTTTGCGAAAGAGTGTTGTACTTGGCATACGTATATTTCAAGTTATCACGCATTATCATTTCTTCGTGATCCCCCAAGATGGTTGTCACTCTGCCACCAACAGCTTTCGCCTCAAATTCCAATTTGTATATGAGCCATAAAATAGGAAGTACGTCTGCTCCACGATCGAAAATATCACCATCAATCACCAAATGGTTACTGCCATATATCCATTCATATTTATCATTAATCACTTCCCCTGTTTTCAGAATAGCAGCAAACAAGTCGAAACGCCCGTGAAGGTCGGATACGGCAAATGTTTTAGCATACTCGGTACGGTCTTCCCATGCCGGACGTTCAAAATTCTCAATCTTATTAATGGGTACCTGAAAAAGGAGTTGATTATCATCCGAATACACATCCAGTTTCAATCCGGCCGGTAATCCGGATTCTTCACGAATGTTCAATGCATTATCTTTAGTCACTTCCAGAATTTTAAGTCTACCGTTTTCATAGAAAAGGTAAGGACCATCATTACGGAAATGAGTGATTTCAGCTATATCCGGTCCCACGGGAGTCAGATCTTCCCCGCACGAATAAAAGGCCGTGATGAACAAACCCAAAAGGAAATAGATGCTATATATCTTTTTCATAATTTCTATACGTTAATGCGTTAATTAATGCAATTCATATTCCGGATTCTGAACCATATTCTCATTGTACTCCATTTCGTGGTTAGGAACAGGAAGAACGATTTTATAATAACTCCAATCAAACTCTACCGCTTCATTGGGAACTTCGCTCAAATAATCTTCACGTATCACTTTCTTGTTATTTCTAAGTAAATCAAAGAAACGTTGTCCCTCTCCCCAGAATTCAATGCGACGCTGTTCAAGCACCAGATCCAGATTTATATCTTCATCTGCCACGGCATCCAGATCCTTACCCGTACGTGCATAAATAGGTTTCAGATACTTGCGCGTATTAGGTATATCATTCCTCTTAATCGCAGCTTCAGCCGCATTCAGATAGAGTTCCGACAGACGGAAAACCGGGATATTGGCATCTTCATACGATTTAGAACCTTGGGCCGGATATTTCAAGCAATAAGGTTTACTGCTACTTGCCGTAGACACCATCTGACTACGAACATCATCGGAATTGTCTTTCATGTAGTCTTTCCAATACTTTTCGGTAGCTATCAGATTATATTTGGTGCTAAGATAACCGATGGATGATTTTCCCGGACTATCAGTTGTCAGATTCACAATTTCGAACAACAGTTCACTATTGAACGGAGTAGCCCATATCTTGGCATATTCATCATTGGTCCACAACTTATAGCCTTGTTTTTCCGCACCTTTGATAGCTTCGGCAGCCACATCGTATGCCTCTTTGTCATTCCCCATATAGAGATAAACCCGGCTTAATAATGTCATTGCCCCCCATTTATTGATCTTACCCTCTTTCTTTACCGGACGAAGCAGCTTCACCGCATCTGTCAGGTCGTCTGTGATGGCCTTATAACATTGGGCGGTCGTATTGCGGGAAGGTTTGATATTCTTATCTTCTACCACTTTATCAATAATGGGCACAGCCAGTGATGCCCCGTTATCTTTCAGATAAGGATACCCGTAAATACGTGTCATATCGAACAGCAACAAGGCACGTATTGCCAAAGCCTCTCCTTTCAAGTCATTATAATACTCCTGCTCTGTCAGCTTCTCCAGTTTCGGAGTTGTAATTTCCCGATCGGGAACAAGCTTTATCTTTTCAATATCCCGGAATAAAATGTTCAGGTTCTTACCAATACCGTAGTACATCCCCCAGAAACCACTAGGTCCATTCGTCTTATTGTACTTGAATGTATAGAAACTGACATTGGTGCTGGAAGACTTATAAGATTTCATGTCATCTCCCCTCAAATCACCATAACAGAACATATCTGCTCCATAATAACTGGATGACTGCATACTGCTGTATGCACCGTTCAGCACAAATTCAAAATCTCTTAATTCGATCAATGAACCATCAGTTTCTATAGCTGTGGAAGATTGCAAATCCAACCAATCATTTCCGCAACTACTCAATAAGGTTGCAAAGGCACCTAAAGCTATATATTTTATCTTTTTCATACTTATTCATTTATAGATTAATGCACTTAGAATTTCACTTCCAAACCGAATGTATAAGTTCTCATCGGAGGAGTATCCCAACTAGGTGATGAACCCGATTCGGGGTCAATATAATCGTATGCCGCCCAAGTTAACAGGTTATTGCCCGATGCATACAGACGTATATTGTCTATACCCACTTTCCGGGTCCATGTCTTCGGCAGTGTAAAGCCGAAAGTCAGATTCTTCAGACGAACATAATCTCCACTGTATAAACGACGTGTGGTAGCATAATCGGTCATGGAAATTGATCTACCGACTACAAAACGTTCAATACTCGTTTCATCACCCTCTTTCTGCCAGCGTTTCCGGTAATAAATAGGAATATTCAGCGTTCCATCGCCACCGTGTTCCAGTTTGCCTGCCGCGCCGTCATAGTTCCATGCCCCAAAAGAGAAATTCACGTTAAAATTCAGATCAAACCACTTATAAGAGATGCTGTTACCCAGTCCACCGGTGATAGTAGGATCGGCACATTGCAGTATCACTTTTTCCGCACTACGCGGATCTTTAGTAGTTTCTTTGTTCAGATTTCCATTTTCATCCGTCGTATTCTTATAGAACATCGGTTCACCGTCTACCGGGTCGATGCCTGCAAATTCAATCATATAATAGGTAGAATAGGGCAAACCTACCTTATGAATAGATGTTCCGCTGGTTACTTGTTTCAAATCTCCGTCCAACTTCAGGATTTTATTGGCATTATGTCCCAGATTCAAACTAGTGCTCCAACGAAAATCTTTTGTCTCGATATTAGTTGAACGAATTTCCAATTCATATCCCTTGTTTTGTAATTTACCTATGTTGGCAAGATAACTTGAGAAACCTGTTGCAAGAGATAATGGCCGGCTGTAAAGCAGATTTTTCGTTGTACGAACGTAATATTCAAATGTAACATTCAGTCTGTTGTCGAAGAATCCCAAGTCAATACCGGAGTTGAAGTTATAGTTGGTTTCCCAAGTCAGTTCCTTGTTTTCCAGTTGCGACTGCGTGATACCCGGATTATCGTTATAATTACTAGTCAGACTGCTCAATCCCATATATCCATAATAAGAAGACGGCAGAGTTCCGTTCACACCGTAAGAAACTCTAAGTTTCAAGTCACTTAACCAGTTCTGAAGAGGTTTCATAAAACTCTCGCTACTCACTCTCCATGCACCGGACAATGACCAGAAATTTCCCCAACGATTCTCTCTTGCCAATCGCGAACTTCCGTCTGTTCTCCAACTCGCTCCCAGATAGTATTTGTTGTCATAATCATAGTTGGCACGTGTAATATAAGAGACAATACGCGTCGTACTGTTAGAACCTCCCATACTCTGATACACTACACCATTGTTGACTTCCGGTTTATCCCAGCGTGCAAAATTAGAGATAGTAGTTCCCAGTCCATCCGACTCCTTACTGTTGATTTCATAACCAGCCAAAAGGTCCAGATTATGTTTTTTCTTGATCTTTGTCTGATAAGTCAGAATATTAGACCATGTCATATTGGTAATATCATTATAATCTTTGCTGAAACGTCCGTTATCATCGTCACCGTCACTGGTACGCGGGTCTTTCCATGCACGAGACTTGTTCATCACAAAATCATAACTGAATGTAGACGCAAACTTGATTCCTTTCCAAATATCGAATGATGCATATACGGTATTGAAAGAACGGGTCGCATATTCTCTCTTAAAATTATAAGAATTTGATAACATCGGATTACGGTCATCCAATTTGATTAATGCACGGTTCCAGGTACCGTCTTCATTCCATATAGGGTCAGACGGTGTGGCTCCATTACGCGTACCGTAAATTGGAGAAGTATACGATGTCCCTTCCGAATAAGTATCCTGATTCACTTTGGAGAACTGTATCTTTGCACCGATATTCATCCATTTAGCCATCTGATAGTCTACATTCAAACGTGCAGAAATACGTTCCAGACCGGAGTTTATCGTAACACCATCCTGCTTCATATAGCCGATGGACGTATAGTATTTAATCTTTTCCTGTCCGCCGGAAGCTGAAAACTCGTAATTCTGGTGGCTACCGTTACGGAACAGATAATCATCCCAATTCACAAAACCACACCAAGGGATCGGTGCATACTGGTCAATATTCGAATCGGCATAAGCCCATGCTTCATTCTCGGTCATCCCCTGATGAAGTCCTACCTCATCATCGGTCTTACCACTATAAGTTAAAGCATAATTTCGAAGCCCCTCGTGGATCAGGTTACGACGTTCCTGTCCGCCCATCAATTCGCGGAAAGGCATGGCAAAATTAGAGAATCCCCAATCCGATTTCAATTTAAAGACCGGTTTACCTGCTTTTCCTTGTTTCGTAGTAATAATGACAACGCCATTTGCTGCACGTGAACCATAAAGTGAAGCAGCAGCGGCATCCTTGATAACAGTGATGCTTTCAATATCCGATGTATTCAAGGTAGACATTACATCCAAACCGGAATCACTACCAGATGCACCAATATTACCCGACAATACGGGAACACCATCCACTACATACAGCGGAGAATTGGAGGCATTGAACGAACCCATACCACGGATACGGATGGACGTTGACGAACCCGGTATACCCGAACCGGTATTTACGCTGACACCGGGAGCCGCCCCCTCCAACATCTGTTGGAAAGATACATTAGGCACATCTTTCACAGCATCTGTCTTTACGATACTGGCAGAACCTGCATAAGCCGATTTCTTGAAAGTACCATATCCCGTTACAATTACTTCGTCCAACAGGTTATTATCCACTTTCAGGATTATGCTCATCGGCTTGCCGGGAGTTGCAACTACCTCCTGTGACGCATAACCGATATAAGAAACCATCAGAGTCACTTTCTTGTCTGTAACTTCCAGATGGAAATTACCATCCATATCAGTCATCATACCGTTAGTTGTACCTTTCACGATGACATTAGCTCCGATTATCGGCTCTCCACTATCTTCAATTACTTTCCCTGTAATCGTATATTTCTCACGTGCAACAGTTTCCGTCCTAACGGGTTCAGCCTTACGGATGGCAATTACTCCATCATGAACCGTATAAGTCAGTCCGCTATTTCGCAGGCATTTGTTAAGCACTTCAGAAATCAGTTCATTCTTCACATCCAGATTTTCCACTCTGACTTTCTTTGCATCATTTGTGCTGTAGATAAAGGTAAAGTCCGTTTGTTTCTGAATTTCCCAAAGAACTTCATTCAGTGTTACATTTCTGAATTTGGCTGTAACCGTGGTCTGTGCGAATACAGATGCGCGCATCAGCCCTGAAGTCGTAATACAGAGAAAAAGGAACATCATACAAAGACGTTTTCCATATTTCCCAAATCTGGCAACATTACGTAGTTTTTCCATAAAACAGGGATTAATGATTAGTGAATATTTTGATAGTTTTTCCTTCTACTGTGACAGTTACTCTACCCGTTTGCTCCAACAATTTCACCAATGGGGTAATCTCATTATAGCGGTTAACATAGCAACCGAAGCGTAACTCTTTCGTCGCCTCATTCTCATAGACTACATCCATATCATACCATCTGGCAAGAGTTTTCATGATGTCGTCCAATCGCTGGTCCTTGAAATTGATCTTTCCATGTATCCATGAAGTATAAAATGCAGTATCTACATTGCGTACATTGATCTGGTTGCTGCCCGGAGTAATACAAGCCTGTTCCGATGGTTTCAGAATCCGGTTGCTTCCATTTTCAGTCTGTACTTTTACCGAACCGCTGACAAGTGTAGTTTGATATTCTTCGTTTGCGTAAGCTGATATATTAAAAGTAGTTCCTAATACTTCTATTTTCATCCCTTTGGTTTGTACAATAAAAGGCTGTCCGGTTTTGCTTACTTCGAAATAGGCCTCTCCCTCCAATTCTACCAGACGGCAATCCTGTGCAAACTGAACAGGGAAACGGATGGAACTCATAGAATTCAACTGTACTTTACTTCCATCGCTCAACGTCAGCTGATATTCACCACCACGAGGAACGTTTACCTTATTATATGCAAGTTTTTCGGATGTCCGGGCGGGAGCCTGCTGATAATTCAATGCTGTAGAATCCACCTGAATGACTGTACCATCTTTTTCTTTCAATTCCACGCCGGAGGTAGACTTCAAATCAATTGCTTCTCCATTATCCAGAATAAGAACGGCTTTCTTACCACCCGGAACAATTTGTTTCGCTACTTGAGATAACGGCTGGGGTTCATTACCGCTCTTATATATTGCCACAGTAGCAATAACCACCGGAAAAATGAAAATAGCAGCATATTTACATATATTCAGTATCCGATGTCTGAACCGATGGCGTTGGATTTTTCTTTGCACTCCCTCCCATCCGTCCTCTGTATGGAAAGTTTGCCGCTTCTGCATATTCTGCTTTATGTTCTCTTCCTTGCAGATTTCCCGAAAAAGGCGTTCGTTTTCGGGCGATTCATTTCTCCACCGGGTCAGTTCTGCCTGTTCTTCTTCCTCGATTTCATCAGATAAGTATCTGGCAATGAGTCTTGCAATATAGAAATGTTGGTTTATCATAATTCACATGTTTTAATCGTTGTTTATACTAAAACAGGTGAATTGAAAATCAGGGTGTATTAAAAATGATTTTTTTTAAAAGAAACTATAAAAAGTAAAAAACCAGGTAGTAATAGTCTTTCAAATATACGCGTAATTTACGGTAGGCAATCTTTTTCTGGGAGTGTACCGTTTCGCCGGAAATATTCAGTGTTTCAGCAATTTCCGGATTGCTTTTTCCCTCAAGTGCCAGTTGCATAATGCTTTTCATCTGCGGTGGCAGTTTTTCAATGGCATCCACTAATATCCGGTAACTTTCTTCTGCTATGACCTTGTCTTGGAAAAAAGAGTCTTTACTCATTTCCTGAACTTTCTGTGCATACTCGTTCATGACCTTGGTATGTTCCAGTTCATTTAAAGATTTATTGCGTACCGACGTATAGAGGAATGATTTAATCTGATGCACATACATGAAATCATCGCGCAACTGCCACAACTTCACAAAACACTCCTGAACAATATCAGCCGCTAATGCATCATTTTCGACATACTGATTAGCAAACATACATAAAGATATGTAATATTTGTCGAATATAGAACGAAACTGCGTCTCATCAGTTAACTTAATACTAATATAGTCTGTTGTGCCAATCACGTATTCTTTATTTTGGTTACAAATATACCATTTGAAAATTATGTAACCAAACAAAAATGAAAAATCACAATCTTTGTTTCATTACAAAACCCTCAAAGAAGTCGTCCCGATAACTATTACCGATAGCAATTTCATACGATTTTATAAATATATCATTATTGTCAAATGACTCGATGTGATCGGTATTGACGATATAGGATTTATTCACCCGCAAAAAAATAGATTTTGGTAATAAATCGAATATGGCTTTCAGGCTCATGCGAGTAATGATACGCTGGTCGTTCAGTTGAAGAATGACGTAATCTTTCAATCCCTCAATAAAGAGAATATCGGAGAAATTCACCTTGAAATACCGGCGCTCTGCCTTTACAAAGAAATATTCAGCGGCAACAATCGTTTCGATAGCTTCTTTTTCTTCTTTCAATAATAGAGAATGATAGGATAACGCTTTATCCACCGCCTTTTGAAAACGTTCCGCTTCGACAGGCTTAATCAGATAGTCGATTGCATCTACTTCATAGCTATCCAACGCATATTCTGTATAGGCTGTGGTGAAAATAACCAGTGTCTTTTTGGAAATTGTACGGGCAAACTCTATTCCTGTAATCCCAGGCATCTGAATATCCAGAAAAACCAGATCGACTCCCTGTTGCTCCATAAAGTCGGAAGCAGTTGCAGCACTGTTAAAACTGCCTATCAACTGGAGGTTATCGGATTCTTCTATCAATAACTTCATGGCCTCACGTGCCAAGGGTTCATCATCTACAATGATACAATTCATAATGTTATACTTAAAATTACAAAATAGAGATTTTCATCTTCTCTTTGTTCCAACTTATAATGTTCAGGATACAGTAATCCTAACCTACGCTGGATATTGGCAAGTCCGATTCCACCGACTTTACCCTGCTGGACTGCAACAGCCGGTTTAGAATTCTCACACCGGAAATCCAGTCGGTGAGCATCCACCTTAAAAAAGACATGGACATACGAAGAATGCTCACTATCAAAACTATGTTTCACCGCATTTTCCACAAAAGGAATGAATAACAAAGGCTGAATCCAAATGGAATCCACTTCTCCCTCCTGCCTCAACGTAAACTGGAAATTGTCACGGCGTATCTTTTCCAAATTCAGATAGTCATTCAGGAAACGGATATCCGAAGCCAATGAAACTCTTTCACGCGAACTGTCGTTAATCTGATACCGTAGCAAATCTTCCAGTTTAAAAAGTACTTTGGAAGCTTCTTCCGGATTTCTCTTTATCAGGACATTGGCATTATTCAGCATATTGAAAAGAAAATGCGGGTTAATCTGATTCTTCAGAAATGTCAGTTCGGATTGCAAAGTAGTGGACTCGAGTTCGTCAATACGCAGATTATAACGCAACCAATGGGTAAACAAGGATATGGCTGCCGAACCTGCGGTAACAAAACCGATGGTCAGTATCCCCGAAAAAGTATTAATGAAAGTAGCGAATCTGCCAGGATCTTTTCCGGGCAGAATTACTTCAAAGAGTAATCCCTGGGTGACTGAAAGGAAGACGATGACTACCAAATTCGTCAGGACAGCCGCCAGGACATAGTGCCCCAAACGGTTCTTCAACAGAAAACAGGGTACTAATATATACAGGTTCATATAGATTACCGTATTAATGGAAACAAAATATGCCAGGAATCCACCAAAACGCCGCCAAAAAGAAACTGACTGCAAAGGTTCGTACCAAAAGACATTAATAGTCATCAAAAGAACTATTATTTGCAGTAACAGATGTCTACATGTCCGGTAATGAGGACTTAACAGAAAAGCTGTGACACTTTTATCTTCCATTCTTCTATGTTCTGTATTCAGGTTCATACTTCACCTCCTTTCAATTCCAACCAGATGCTTTCTGTCGTCAGGAATAGTCTGTAACGATTGCCATATAATAAGTTCAGTCTTTGGCGGATTCTTTCAAGTCCTTTATCTTCCAAAAGATTCACTTGTAGGCAAAGACAAGTGAATATAATTGTGTTCTCTTCTACTTTCAAATGGATTTTGAGAGAAACAGGGATTGATGTTCGCTGTTCGTTGATTGATTTTACAATATATTGCACAAATGGAATGAAAAGCAAGGGTGGAACCAGTGTTCTATTTACTTCTCCATCCGCAAGCAGTTCATAATTGAATTGTGCCTGAGAATTCTGTTCCAAGGTCAGGTAATTATTCAGGAAATTAATTTCACTACTAAGCAATACCTTTGTTCTGCTGCAATCATATAGCTGATAGCGAAGTAGTTGACTTAATTTCATCAGCATCTTCGAAGCTTTTTCCGGTTCGCTCAATGTCAGTTCCCCCGAATGATGCAATGTTTTGAAAAGAAGTTCGGGGCTGACTTGTTCTTTTAGCTGTTCCACTTCCGAAAGAACGTGAACCTTTTCCATTTGTGAGACACGTTGATGATCTATCATCCATTCTTTCAGGAGAACGGTCATTGTTCCTCCTATCATGCAGAGTGTGGACAACATGAAAGAAGATATATAATCCATCACTATAGGTATGGAGAAATAGGAGGCACGTTCGTAAAATTCCGGCCAGCAGGAATAAGATACATATTCCGTTGCCATTTGTATTGCCAGGGCAAGCATCATTGCTACTGAAAGTAAGGATATGTAGGTTAGATAGCGTCTTTTCAGCAAAAACTTTGGAAAGAGCCAGAAAAGATTCAGATAAATAACTCCTATATAAGTCAGTAGATATAAGAAAGTGAATGTATAAATCCATCCTCCCAATATATCCCGATAATCGAGGAATATAATAAAAACCTGATTGAATGATATGGTAGCCAACACCATAATAAGCACCAGATAACGCGCCCATCGAAGTTCCGGACTAACGAGGAATCGATATAATAAAGTAGATTTATTGTCTGTTGTTATTGTTTCAGCCATCGTGTATTTAATCAGGGAAGATGTTTTATCTCCGGGGACGAAGATAAAACATTTTTCCGGTTGGACTTCTATATCGGTTATTTAAAATTCAAGTTTATAACTCACATTTGTCAATGTTGTAGAACCGTCACTAACATCAATTTTTCCAGTTTTCACATTATATTCATGTCCATAGTGTTCTTTCGCACCGGTAAAATTAAGTCCTTTCACTGCAAACTCATGAGAGACTTTCTTCTTGTTGATGCGGTAACTCACGGTATAGTTGCCGATAAGCATGGGAGAATACTGTTTAGAAAATGCTTTCGTTTCGTCATATTGCACCTCTTTATCAGGATGATTCATCGTTGCTTCCCTGTCAATCGGAGAATACCGGTCACCTCCTTGTAAGGTCAATTTCAGATTGATGCTAAGAATATTCTGTCTGTTACGTCCCAGCATCCATTCCTTTCCAATCAGTCCGTTGATGACATAATTCCGATTAAACTTCGTATTGTACCACACACCGTCTCCGCCCCGGTAGCGGGAATCGAAAAGAGAACCGGAAATCATGTAATAGAGCCCTTTTTCCAGGAAACGTTCTAAAGTGATGTCAATACCGATGTTGCGTCCTCTTCCTTTATTAACCAATGCGTCTTCCACATAGAAATCAGAACGGTTGAGTACGGAATAAGAGCTGTCAGCCATCACAGGCACATCATGGAGAAATTGGATATAAGGTTCTATTTTCAGATTCATGCGATCGGATATTTTGTATCCAAAAGATAACATGACGTGCTGCGCTTTGGTGAAATCGAGTTCCTTGTTGACGGATTTGTCTCCTGTACTTTTCGTTTTCACAAAATAGACGTCCATTTTCTCCATGCGACTGTACATACCATAAGCCAGTGCAAAAGTTGCTTTCGGAGTAGCTTGCCATTTCAAACCAATACGGGGTTCAACAGACCATTTATTATTCAGAGTCAGAAATTGCCCGTAAATACCGGCATTGAGCGTCCAGCGTTCCGTCAATCCTACAGAAGAACTATTGTAGGCAGATATCAGACTCGTATTACCTTTTCCTTGAGATACGGTTTCCAGTGATTCGGCTTCATAAGGAGCAATGGCAAGATTCATTTGATAGAACATGGCATTATACGTAAATCCTGTCTTATTAGTAAAACGGTTACTGAATTTACGGTTAAAAGTCGAAGTTAGTATTAAGTTAGTATGTTTTGAGTTAAGATCCATGTAGGGGGTGGATTCCAAAGAGTGGTTAAACATGGTTGCTCCACCGTCCAGTTGCGAATAAGTACCGGCAATAGTGGTTTTCAGTGATGCGTCATTGTTGAAGAAATAACGGTGGCTGATACCTCCGGCAGCCATATACTGTTTGTCTTTTGATTCGCTACGGTCGCTCATATATTCCCATTTATCCGTATTCTTTTCAAAATCACTGCCGAATTTATCAATCAGGCTGGTTCCCCAGACAGAGAATGTTCCTGCTTTCTGTGTCGGGAAATTCAGTTTGAAGTTCAAGTCCTGATAGTCCATCTTTCCGCCCTCCAAGTTCAGAAGTCCTGTTGTGGAATACCGATAATTGAAAATATAGGATGCTTTGTGCTTCTTGCTTAACGGTCCTTCGGAAGCTACATCAATTCCCATGATGCCCACTTGAAGCGTATTCTCATTCTTCTGGTTATTTCCATTACGCAATTTCATATCAAACACACCAGATACCGCATTTCCATATTCTGCCGGAAAAGCTCCGGTAAAAAAATCGGAATTACCCAATACCTGCGAACTAAGAGATGAAAGTATCCCTCCACCCAATGTGGCAATATCCGCAAAGTGATTCGGGTTCGGAATTTCAACGTCTTCCAATCGCCACTGCAACAGATGGGGAGCATTGCCATGAATGGATATTCCATTGGAAGATACACTGGGGGCCACTCCGGCAAAGGAAGATACCAAACGGGCAGGGTCGTCAAAACCTCCGGCATAGCGGCTCGCTTCTTCCACACTCAACATACGGGCTCCAGTAGTAGCCATCTTATTCATCGCTTCCTCTTTATTGGTCCTGGCACGAATCACTACTTCATTGAGTTCGTTTACACTTTCTTTCAAAGGAATTTCCAAATAAACCTCTTTGGCGGAAGTTACCAGTATCTCTCTGAAAATACCCGGTTCATATCCCATAAAGGCTGCCTCTACCGTATGCCGTCCAACAGGAACCTGTGGTATGCTGAAACGCCCGAGACTGTCTGTTATCGTACCTGTTCCCTCTTTTTCGGATAATCTCACCGTTGCATACGGTATCGGGTGTTTTGAATCCCCGTCAATAACCATTCCCCGGATTGTCTGTACCGGCCGACCTTTTCTCTGCGGTGTCTGACTAAAAGCCACTGCGGATACCAACAAAGCAACCAACAAAAGTATCCACCCGCCATAACGATGTGTTTTTCGGGTTAACTCTTCACCAAGAACTCTTTCAAAGGTTTTGAGTACTGTGCTGCATTCATCTGCGGAGATACCCGACTGAATAGATATTTTTTCTAATAATCTAGTTTTATTCATCTTCATGATTTTATTCTGTTTTTATTTCGTCACGAAGATAGAGTATAGAAGATTGCCGATTTTTGAAATGAGACGAATACATCCCGTTTGTAGACAAAACACAAAATTGGTAAGACGAAAAATCATCCGAACTATGGAATTTCACTTAAAGAAGAAGCTCTTTTTAAAAGACACATCACTTTCAGAACGATTTATATCCTCTAAAAGTGATGTGACTTTTTTTAATAGCACACGCCAACCTACCCTAAAAAGTCGGTCTTATCTTTATCCGTGATCTCCCGAATTACTTTACATGGCACTCCTGCAGCGATTACATTTTCCGGCACATCCTTAGTCACTACACTTCCTGCTCCGATTACCGAATTTCTCCCAATGGTAACACCACCCATAATATGAACGCCTGCACCAATCCAGACATTATCCTCTATTACAATCGGATGTGCATAGCAACCTCCCATAATGCGTTCCCGGGCATCAAGTGCATGATTTGCTGTGTACAATCCCACACGTGGTCCCAACAATACATTATCCCCTATTGTAATAAGATTCCCATCCAACATGATGCAATCAAAATTAGCAAAGAAGTTGTTTCCTATAGTGATATTAAATCCAAACTCACACCGGAAATTGGGTTCGAAGTGAACATTCTCCCCAATGCCTTTCAACAAATTGCGTAATAATGCTTCACGAACCTCTTTGGGTTTTCCATAAGTAGAGTTATAATCATTAGTCAGAAAAACGACTTGTTCTCTTCTCTGAACCAGTTCTGTAGACAAATCATTATACATAGTCCCCGACAACATTCTTTCATACAATTCTCTATTTTCCATATCTATATCATAATGATTGATTAAAGTCCTTTTGTAATCACCGGTAATCCGAAAAAGCCTTTTTGTAAAGTCAGTATCTTCGATGCACCTGCCTTGGCCTTATTATAAGTGGAAAGTGACACATGCAGCTCTTCCACAGCTCCATTCTCAAAAGCTACCTGCAGATAGTATTCCTTACGTATGCCATCCGAAACATAACGATGCCTGCCTACTCTACGGGTCTTCTTATGTGTTTCCACATATTTTTTCTGTACCATCACTGTTTCTTCGTGTGTGGAAGCAGGATCGGCAAACCAATAATTACCGCCAAGAAACAAGACATAACTGATGGCACCGATGCAAGCCAGATGACACAAACAATTAATTACTTTACCATCCACGGTTGTCAGCCATATCCATTTCTTATAGAATGGGATAGTAACAAGAGCAATCAAAAGCGCCATTCCAAGAGGTATCCACCAGGCAGTCAGTGTATCTTCGTAGATAACATATCCAATGCCACACGAAGCAATAAATATCAGAAGCATCAAAAAGCGAAGTATCCTAATAAATAGAGTTTTCATCATATTTATACTTTTATGCGCAAATATAAAGATAAGCAATTAAAGATACAGCCAAAATCACATATAAAAATCAAGGTTATATCTTGTACCTTTTTTCTTTGTGGAAATAAAAAAACGAACATTTAAGCTAGTTTCACGACTTAATTAAAGTACATGTCTTGTTCCTCGGTGAGAAACACATCGTTGCACACCGAGAAACGGGTCGTTCCTTTTAAAGGAACGGGGCTTTGGTTTTAAACCAAAATACAAGTCATATAATCAATTAAATATCAACAATTTACCAAATCACCATTTCAACTAATAAGCATATTGGAATTTTATTGACAACTCACGATAGGATGAGAATAATAGAATAACAGAAAGGATAGAAAAATTCATTTTAAACATAGTGACGGTATCCACTTATGATAGTGACGGTATATTCGTGGGATAGGGTAACCATCCCGACCGGATAGTGACGCTATATTTTTGCTTGGGAAAAAGCATAAAAAAAGGCTATCTATCCCAGACAGCCAATCTTTTGTTAACCTTAAATCTAATACTATGAAAAACACATTGCAAAGATACGGACTTTCTGCATATCTCCAAATTTTCAGGCTCAAGTAGCGTATCTTATAACATGGTTTAATAGAAGTAACAGTTTCGTTAACATTTAACATAAATCCATCGGATATTAACGAATATCCGATGGAGTAGATTCAGAGATTACTCATATCGTAATGAACGAGCAGGTTTGCTCATTATTATTTTCATTGTCTGGAAAGCCACTGTCACAAATGAAATGAACAACATCAGCAATACAGGTACTATAAAGAACCACGCTTTGAGATCGGTACGGAAAGCATAATGGCTTAACCAGGCATTCATACTAAACCAAGCTACCGGAAGAGCTATAACAACTGCAATCAAAATCAACTGGAAAAATCCTTTGACCAACTGATAGAAAAGATTCCAGCGGGAAGCTCCCAACACTTTACGTATTCCCATCTCTTTGGTGCGGGTGGAACAGGAAAACATGACTAATACCCAAAGTCCGAGACAGGAAATAAAGATTGCCAATCCGGTGAACGAACCGATCATCGCTCCGAAAACCTCGTCTTGCCGATATTGGTGGTCGAAGAACTGATCGAGGAAGAAATAATCAAAGCTGGAATCCGCAAAATACTGATTCCAGATCTCTTGCACTTGAGATACCAGTTCACGGGGATTTCCGGAAGCCATCACAACAGAGATATAACGCTGGGGCAACCAATCAATTTTATCTTTATGAATCAGCATGATAGGTGTATAGTTCTTGCTCAACGCCTGCTGATGATAATCTTTCACCACTCCGATAATCTGCATCGGCGCATCAGTACATTCCACTGTTACCAACTCGCCTATCGCCTCATCATTGGAAGCAAATCCCAGATTACGTACAGCTGTTTCATTAATCACCAGTTTATCGACATCATCACCATATTCTTCGGAGAAACTTCTTCCGGCTACTATCTGCAAACCGTATGCATCCGCATAATCAGGATCACAAGCCAGCATCTCATAAAGACGGTTCTGCTTCAAAGCGTCATTGGTGCGACGATTGGAAAGGAATGTGGCCACTTCTTCGCCCGGCACGGCACCGGAAAAAGTAACCCGATGGACCAGAGGAAGACGCGCGATTGCTTTTTTCATTGCTTCCAACTTGATATTCTGCCCCTCTGTATGTCCCGGAAACTTAACCACTAATGTCTGGCTGGTTTTCACTCCCAAAGATTGATTGCGCATAAAATTCAGCTGTGCAAAAACAATCAATGTAACACAAAGTAAAATCATGGAAGCTGTATACTGGACAACCACCAGTACCTGACGGGTTCGGTCGCCTGACTTGCTATGCAAAAACTTCCCTTTCAACAAGGTTATAGGTTTGCGATTCAACAAAGCCAATGCCGGATAATACCCGGAAATAAATATTCCGGCTATAAAAACGAGAACCAGCAAAATCCACCAGTAATCCATGAACCAGACAGAAAACGTAACTGTACGTCCTACCAATTGGTTGAAATGTGGAAGAACCAGTTCTATTAATCCCACAGCTAATATGAAAGCTATCAGATTCATAACCAAGGCCTCAAACAGGAATTGATAAATCAACTGTTGGCGGAAAGCTCCCACTACCCTGCGCACTCCCACTTCTTTAGCACGCTCCATCGAACGTGCTACGGTCAGATTGATATAGTTAATCCAGGCAATAACCAGAATAGCGACAGCCGCAAAAATCAGGGCGATCATAGCAGAACGATTTCCTTTGGTTTCCGTCTCATAGCCTATCTGTGGGGTGAGATGTATATCTGCCAAGGGAATTAAAGACACGCCCCACGTCTTATTTTTCAGTGCTTCCTCTGTCTTGTATTTCTCCGCCATCACAGGAAATTCTTTTTCTATCTCCGCTTTTCTTTCCGGTGAATCGAGCAAAACATACGTATAGGCTTCATGCTTATACCAGTATTCCTGCATATATTGAGGCAGAGAGGCATAGGAAATCAGAAAATTATAATGAATGTGTGAGTTGGAGGGCATTTCTTTCATGACTCCGGTCACTTCGCACGATACTTTATCATACGTTCCGGTAAAGATCAGAATTTTGCCGATAGGGTCTTCATCTTTGAAATACTTACGGGCAATACGTTCGGTGATTACCACTTGCCGGGGCATGGAGAGACAAGTCTTTTTATCCCCTTTCAGAAGTTCGAAATCAAAAAGACGGAAGAAGCCCGGATCGGCATAGGCTATCTGATTCTCCCGTAATGTCAGTTCGCCATATTTCACAATCTGCTCCGGTTGGAGATGGGTAGCGATACGGGTATAATCTTCGATTCCGGCAAGATTCTCTTTCATGGCCGAGGCATATCCGAAAGAGCTGGTCGCCCAGTAATCGGTCAGGACTTCCCCTTCATGAAAAGTACTTTGCACCCGATAGATATGGGCATATTTCGTGTGCATTTTATCAAAGCTGAACTCAAAAGTGACATAGGTTAGCATCAGTAATGCCGATGCCATTCCGATTGCCAATCCAAAGATATTGATGAAACTGAACTTCTTCCGCTTCATCAGATTCCGATAGGCACTATTCCAGTAATTCCCTATCATACGGTTTCGTTTTTAGATGACGTTTTCTTTTCCAGCGGACGGTTGATGTTTTCGGCTACAATCTGTCCGTCCAATAGTTGGATGACCCGGTGTGCATACTTCGCATCCCGCTGTGAGTGGGTGACGATAATGATTGTGGTTCCCTGACGGTTGAGTTCGCTCAACAGTTCCATCACTTCGATGCCATTCACCGAATCCAGATTTCCGGTAGGTTCATCGGCCAGCAGTAGTTTACATTCGGTCACTACGGCACGGGCAATGGCTACACGCTGTTGCTGTCCGCCGGATAACTGCTGGGGATAATGATTCGCACGATGTAACAGGTTGACTTTTTCGAGCACTTTATTGACTCGTTCTTTCCGTTGGAGAGTCTTCATACCCAGATAGACAAGTGGCAGTTCCACATTCTCATACACGGTCAGTTCGTCAATCAGGTTGAAACTCTGAAAGATAAAGCCCAGATTACCTTTCCGCAAAGCAGTCAACTGGTTTTCAGTCATTTTATCGACTTGCTTCCCCTCAAAAAAGTAAGAACCGGAAGTCGGAGAATCCAATGTACCGAGAATATTCAGCAAGGTGGATTTGCCGCATCCTGACGGTCCCATTATCGCTACAAATTCTCCTTGTTCCACCTGTAAGGTGACATCATTCAATGCTTTTGTCTGCACCTCTTCTGTGGTGAAAAGCATAGATAGTTTTTCTGTTTTAATCATAATAATTATTCATTATTTTAGTATTAGTTTCTCATTGTCTCCAAATAATTCATACCCGGATATGATTACTTTCTCACCCGGAGACAAACCGTCTGTCACCTCGTAATACAGTGGATTCTGCCGTCCTATCTTCACAGGGCGCCGCGTGGCAAATGTACCACTTTCATCGACAACGTACATCCATCGGCCCCCGGTAATTTGAAAGAATCCGCCACGGGGAACCAGAATAGCTTGTGCCGGATCACCCAATTGCAGGTTTATGTGATAAGTCTGTCCGGCACGGATATTCTCCGGTCGTTCGGATATAAAATTGAGGTCTGTACGAAACTGACCGTCTTTCACTTCAGGATAAGGTTTAGTCACTTCCAGTTTATAGGTTCCTCCGTCACGGGTAAAGTCGGCAGGAAGTCCGGGAAGTACCCGTTCTACGTAGTGCTCGTCTATCTGTGCCTGTACTTTAAGGTCGGAAGTGATGATTTGCCCGATATGTTCGCCGGCAGAAATAGATTGCCCGATTTGCGCATTCAGGTTTCCTACCTGTCCGTCAATCGGAGCTTTCACTTTCAGGTTTTCCAAACGCTCACGAACCAATGCCAAGCTCCGTTTCATATTACGTATATTCTCGTCAAGACTGCCTATCTGACTTTCCCGAAAAATATGATCCTGCCGGATACGTTCGTCAATAACAGCCAGTTGCTCTTTGGCTGCTATATATTCTTCCTCTGCCTGGCGATAGTCTTCACGTGCTATCAGTTGTTCGTTTACCAAACGTTTATACTGCTCATAACGGCGTTGCTTCCCGATAAGCTCTTTATTCAGGCCGATACGTTCTTGTTTCAGTTGCAGTCGTTCCTGCTCCATACTAATCCGGGTATTACGCAACTCGTTTTCCTGATAAGCAAGATCGGCTTCACTCTGCATGATACCGATATTGAGCAATGGGTTGCTAAGACGCAGAATCACATCACCGGCCTTTACCATAGCTCCCTCTTCTTTCAGGCGCTCTTCCACACGACCGCCCTCGATGGCATCCATATAGATAATCCGGCTAGGCATGACCTGACCAATCACACGGATATAATCACTGAACTCGGCCTGCTCGACAGTAGCAATTGTCAGCCGGTCTTTCTCCACTGCCATAGAAGAAGCTGTATCTCTGAAAATAAAATAGGCAATCACAGCAAGTCCGAGCATTACCCCACCGACCCAATAAAGACGTTTGCGATTGATGCCGGGTTTTCGTTCAATAAGTGTATCCATAATGGTTTATAAAAAAGTTCCTTGTCGATAATATTTTTCTAGTTTCATCATCATTTCTATTTGCAAGCGTACACGAACCAGTTCTGCTTTGGCAGCAATAAACCGGTTACGGGCTTCCATCAGTTGAAAGACGGAAATCAATCCCTCTTCCCATTTCCGTTCGGATTCTTTCAGTACCAGTGTTTCAGCGTCAAGTTGTGATAATGCCTGCTGATGTTCACTATATCCGGTGTGAAGAGAAAGGAGTGTTTGCTCAATATCCGTATATAATTGTTGTTTTTCAAGTTCTTCTTCGTTTGTGAGCCGATACATATTCAATTTCAGCTTGCGCTGATTGGTCAAACGTTGCAAACCGCTTAGCAGGGGAAAGGAGATGCCAACACCCACATATTTTCCTATATTATCACGCAATTGTCTGGCCGAGAAAGCTGTATTATAATAATTGGAACCGACGGTGAAACGAGCAAAGACAGAGGGTGAGAAAGCTCCTCCCGCTATCGCATACTCTTTATGAGCTGCTTTTTGTTTCAAATCAATCATACGTATGGAGGGCAATATTTCGATAGATTGTGCGTATAGAGTTTCCACAGTCGAAACAGAATATGGTGGTAATTGGGATGCTGTAATCGTATCCAGAATAGCGAGTGTGTCGCCCGGCTGGATATTCATTAATTGTTTCAGATGTAATAAAGCGATCCGACTGCTATTTTCGCGCGACTGATAACGATAAATATCTCCCTCCCGGCGTGCTTTCACCTCCTGTAAATCGGAAGCTGATTTCAATCCCAGTTCCACGAAGACCTCTGTCTGTTTCAAATACCTTTCGCTCAACCGGCTTTGTTCCAAAGCAAGATCGAGCAATTTTCTCTCCAGAATCAGTTTGTAATAAGCATCCGTCACCTGATAGGCCAGTTCATTCTGTTTCTCTTTCAGCTCCCATTCACTACGTTCTTTGTTCATTTTCCGGAAACGCACCTGATTGATACGCGAAAAGCCTTCAAATAAGGAAAGTGTCATATCGAGTCCCACCGTTCCCTCTTCAAAAGATTCACTGGTATACCCATTGGTGTCAGGATCCAGCGAACGTCCGAATCGTTTGCCTGTTTCCGCATTAACCACTATGTGCGGCAGGAAAGCACCGACAGAAGCTATATAATCCGCTTTCGTTTCCTTTATGCCGATAACTCCGTTACGTACAGCCGGATTCTGTTTATAAGCCAAACGAATGCAATCGTCCAAACTCATAGCGGATTGGGCTAGCAGGAAAACCGGCACTGAAAGCAATAGTAGTAAAAGAAATCTTTTCATCCTTTATAATATATGATTGTGTGATAGCAGGATGATAAAAGCAAATGCAATGCCACAAATCATAAATAATTGATTATAAAACAAATAGAAATTACATAATTCTTCCACCGTCCAAAAATTAAACGCCCTAACGTCCAATAATTGGACATTACCGAGAGAATCCCTCTATTCTACCCCATTCTAACTCGTTCTGACTCATTCCAGCATAAACTTTGTATGAAAACGTCTAATTATTGGACACTCCCTTGCAAAGAAAATCAAAAACAGATACCTTTACCCGAAAACTTAAAAGGAACATTCAACGGACAGAGCCCCCAATCTTGCGTATGGAAACAGGAACGATTTTAATTGTAGACGACAATAAGAGTGTATTAGCCTCACTGGAGTTATTACTCGAGAATGTGTTCAGCACAGTCCGCACAGCTGCCAATCCTAATCAAATCACGACCATCTTATCTACCACTCCGATTGATATTGTGATTCTGGATATGAACTTTTCAGCAGGAATCAACAATGGTAACGAGGGACTGTACTGGCTGAAACATATCCATGAAATCCGCCCTTCACTGCCCGTTATTATGCTAACCGCCTACGGTGATGTAGAATTAGCCGTTAAAGCACTGAAGAATGGTGCAACAGATTTTCTACTAAAACCATGGGATAACCACATACTGATACAGAAAATAAAGGAAGCCTATCAAAACAATCGTCCAACCCATCATAAAAACTCTCCCAAATCAACCCAGAAAGCATCCGGTGATGAAAATCTGAATAAGTCAGAAATGTTGATCGGTCATTCCCCTGCAATGCTACAGCTAATTAAGGTAGTTACTAAAGTCGCCAAAACCGATGCCAATATCCTGATAACCGGAGAAAACGGAACAGGAAAAGAGATGTTAGCCAGGGAAATACATCGCTTATCTTCACGAAACACCCGTCAGTTACTTAGTGTCGATATGGGGGCTATCAGCGAATCGCTCTTTGAGAGTGAACTCTTCGGACACGAACGTGGAGCGTTTACTGATGCTTATGAAAGCCGTCCGGGTAAATTCGAAGCCGCCAATGGTGGTTCGCTTTTTATGGATGAAATCGGAAATCTCCCTCTTGCATTGCAGGCCAAACTACTGACTGTACTACAAAACCGAAATATCACCCGAATCGGAAGCAACAAAGTGATTCCCGTTGATATCCGACTCATCTCCGCCACCAACAAAGACATACCGGAGATGATTAAAGAAGGTTTGTTCCGCGAAGACTTATTCTATCGCATCAATACCATCCATCTGGAAATTCCCCCTTTGAGAGAACGGGGAGATGATCTATTATTATTCATCGATGCTTTTCTTCATCGCTTCGCTTCCAAATATCAACGACCGGAAATGCGAATGCATGAGCAAACGATTGAAAAGCTACGCTCCTATCATTGGCCGGGCAATATCCGGGAACTGCAACACACCATCGAAAAGGCGGTTATTTTATGCGAAAGCAACGTGATACGTCCTAAAGATATTCTGGTGAAACAGACTTGGAAACCACAGACAGTCCAAGCGGTGCCCAATCTGGAAGAAGTGGAACGACAAGCCATCGAGACGGCCATCTTGCAAAATAATGGAAACCTGACTGCTGCGGCCGAACAACTTGGTATCAGCCGACAAACGCTCTACAATAAACTGAAACGATTTAAGCCCTAAGCCGTATGCTATTCAGCCGACATATATATTGGACCACATTAGGACATATCCTATTTATTCTTGCTACCGCAGGAACAGGTCTATGGCTCATTATTTCCCAACAAGGAGTGGTAATAGGGATATTACTGGTTATCTGCTCCTTGTTTCAGATTGGAAGATTAGTGAATAAGCTAAACTCTTTCAACCAAAAATTACGCCTTTTCTTCGATGCGATAGAAGACAAAGACAATATGCTCTATTTCCCCGAAAACAATGTCAGCCGGGAACAGGAAATGCTGAATCGTTCACTCAACCGTATCAATGCCCTGCTCATCCGAACTCAAGCTGAATATTCAAAGCAGGAACATTTCTACCGTTCGCTATTGGAAGAAGTCCCTAGCGGTGTGTTGGCATGGGATTCTTCCGGAAAAATAATGATGGCCAACAGTGCCGCACTGACTTTATTGGGATGCCAGCAACTAGCCCAATACGACCAACTGAAACCTATCCTGCAGGAAAAAGAGAAGAAAGAACGACTTAGTCTGTCTCAAAACCAGATGAAATTACAGAACGAAACTATTACCATCTTATCCATCAAGGATATCAGCAATGAACTGAATGATAAAGAGAGTGAATCATGGAACAAGCTAAGCCACGTGCTTACCCACGAAATCATGAATACCATTGCTCCCATCATCTCCCTGTCGCAAACATTATCCGCATATCCGGACAACAGCGAAAAAACACTTCGCGGACTTCATATCATCCAGGCACAAAGTGAACGCCTGCTGGAATTTACCGAATCTTTCCGTCGTCTCTCCTATCTGCCCCAACCGGAAAGGAAACGGTTTTCACTAACAGCCCTCCTGCAAAATCTGCAAGAACTCCTGTCTACCGATTTTCAGGAAAATCAGATTCATTTCACACTTACCTGTCAGCCGGAATTCATCGACATGGATGGAGACGAGAACCAGCTATCCCAAGTCCTGCTCAATCTCCTTAGAAACTCCATTCAGGCGTTAGACGGAAGAACAGACGGAGCAATCGAAATTTATGCATATCGGGACGAGCATATATCTATCGACGTCACAGACAATGGTCCCGGTATCCCCGATGAACTGCAGGAAAAAATATTCATTCCGTTCTTCACCACCAAATCCGAAGGAACCGGTATCGGATTAAGTCTCTGCCGACAAATCATCCGTAACCACAACGGTCATTTGTCTATTTTGGAAAGCCGTCCCGGTAAAACAATTTTTCATATCGACATTTCACTGTAAAACAAACCTTTCACGGTCTTCGAGTGTTTATTATCATATAAACGAATTTTACACGATATGAGCACCAAAGAACAATACTGGAAATATTCCCTCATTGTCATCATCCTGTTTATGGGAGTCATCATCTTCCGCCAAATCACTCCTTTCCTGGGGGGATTGCTGGGAGCACTCACCATCTACATTCTTGTACGCGGACAGATGAATCATCTGGTAGAAAAACGAAAGCTGAAACGAAGCATCAGCGCACTGTTGATTACCGCAGAAACGATTTTCGTCTTTCTTATCCCTTTGGGATTGACTGTCTGGATGGTGGCAAACAAGTTACAGGATATCAATCTGGATCCACAGACCTATATTGCACCTATTCAACAGGTAGCAGAATTCATCAAAGAGAAAACAGGATACGATGTATTGGGAAAAGATACGCTGTCATTCATCATGTCCATACTTCCCCGTATCGGACAAATTATAATGGAAAGCATCAGCAGCCTTGCCATCAACCTGTTCGTCATGATCTTTGTGCTTTATTTCATGCTGATTGGAGGAAAAAAGATGGAAGCTTATGTCAATGACATTCTGCCATTTAATGAAACCAATACGCAGGAAGTCATTCACGAAATCAATATGATTGTCCGTTCCAATGCTATCGGTATTCCCTTACTGGCTATCATCCAGGGAGGCGTGGCTATGATAGGCTATCTGCTTTTCGGAGCACCGAACATACTGATGCTGGGATTCCTGACCTGCTTTGCAACCATCATTCCGATGGTAGGTACGGCATTGGTATGGTTTCCTGTAGCCGCTTATCTTGCCATCAGCGGAGACTGGTTCAACGCCATCGGGCTTTTTGGCTATGGGGCTATCGTCGTATCGCAATCGGACAATCTCATCCGGTTCATCCTTCAAAAGAAGATGGCGGATACGCATCCGCTTATCACTATTTTTGGAGTAGTCATCGGTCTGCCGATATTCGGGTTTATGGGAGTCATCTTCGGTCCGTTGCTGCTTTCATTATTCTTTCTTTTTGTGGATATGTTCAAGAAAGAATATCTCGACTTGCGAAATAACCTCCCATCGAGATGACGAAACTACCGAAAAATTGTGTACTTTTGCGGCTGTAAAAACGACACTAAAATTTGATGGAAACATTTACATTCAATACTGTCGAACTGATTCTTTTATCGGTGGCAGGTATTCTTTTTATCATCCAGCTCATTTATTATTTCGGCCTGTACAATCGAATACATGTCCACAATAAAGCTGTAGGCAAAGAAGAGGTGCATTTCATACGAGAACTGCCTCCACTTTCCGTGATTCTCCGTGCACGCAATGAGGCTGAAAATCTTCGTAAAATTCTACCTGCCATTCTGGAACAGGACTATCCACAATTTGAAGTGATTGTCATCAATGATGCTTCCACAGATGATACCGAGGATATACTGGGAGTGATGGAAGAAAAATATCCTCATCTTTATCATAGTTTTACGCCCGAAAGTGCACGCTATATCAGTCATAAGAAACTGGCTCTAACGTTAGGCATCAAAGCCAGCAAACATGACTGGCTCGTATTTACGGAAACAAACTGTATGCCCGCCAGCAACCAGTGGCTAAAACTGATGGCACGTAATTTCACTCCGCAGACCCAAATTGTGTTGGGATATAGCGGATACGACCGCACAAAGGGATGGTTGCACAAACGTACTGCATTCGATACTTTGTTCCAGTCTTTGCGCTATCTGGGATTCGCGCTAGCCGGAAAACCTTATATCGGTATCGGACGCAACCTGGCTTACCGGAAAGAACTATTCTTTCAACAGAAAGGTTTCTCCAAATACCTGAATCTGCAACGTGGAGAAGATGATTTATTCATTAATGAACTAGCTACCTCCGCCAACACCCGTGTTGAAACAGACTTCAACGCTACCACACGGATACAGCCCGTATATCGCTACAAAGATTGGAAAGAAGAAAAGGTTAGTTATATGGCTACTGCCAGATTCTACCACGGAATACAGCGTTACCTCCTGGGATTTGAGACATTCTCCCGTTTGTTATTCTATATTGCCTGTATAGCAGGTATCGTATTCGGGATACTTAATTTCCACTGGCTAGTAGCAGGCATCGCATTCCTGATGTGGTTACTGCGCTTTACAGTACAAGCTGTCATTATCAACCGCACGGCAAAAGAAATGGGTGGAGGACGAAAATACTATTTCTCGTTACCTGTTTTCGACCTTATCCAACCTGTACAGTCATTGAAGTTCAAACTCTGCCGTTTCTTCCGGGGAAAAGGAGATTTCATGAGAAGATAAACCGGATTTCGTGAGAAGACAGACTTATTGTTAAATCAATCGCTGCATATAAATAGCATCCGAACCATCGTGATAATAGCATGGCTTTATTCCTGTTGGAATAAAGCCATTTTTCATATATAGCCCGATAGCGGAAGTATTGGTCACTTTCACTTCAAGCGTAATCTTTGCAGCCTTACATTCACCGGCCGTCTGAATCGTCTGGTCCATCAATACCTGCCCCAGTCCTCTTCCTCTATAATCCGGATGAACAGCTATCGAATAGATTCTTAAATAGCGAGTTCCCCCATGAAATAACAGGGAGACATAAGCGATCACCCTATCCGCCTCCATCATCACATAGAAAGTTCCTTTCGAACGGCTTATCAGATAGGCAAACTGCTCTATTGAAAAACTGTCTTCCCGGAAACACTCCCACTCTATTTCCAAAATAGCGGGAATGTCTGCCTGCTGTGCTTTACGGACGATTATCGGCTCCATAATCAATAATGTTTTGTTTCTAGCACTTGTTCAAAGTGATTCAACAAGCGGTAATACATTTCATCACCGATAATGGCATCTTCCAGTCCATGATCGATACTCGGATTATCATTGATTTCAATTACATAAGCCTTATCATCCACCATTTTCAGATCGACTCCATACAACCCTTTTCCTATCAGATTGGCAGCCTTTACAGCTGTATCCAATACCACACGAGGCACCTGATAAATAGGAATCGTATCTACCAATCCACAACGGCTTCTGCCCGAATCATAGTGACAGTAAATTTGCCAATGTCCTTTCGCCATATAATATTTGCAGGCATAGAGCGGTACACCGTTCAATAGACCGACACGCCAGTCAAACTCCGTTGGAGTAAATGCCTGTGCCAACAAGATAGCCGATTTTTCAAACAGTATCTTCAGACTGGCTTGCAGTTCTTCTTCGTTCGACACCTTTTTCATACCAATGGAATAAGAGCCATCCGGTATTTTCAGGATAAAAGGAGCGCCCACCTGTTCGCTTATCTGTTCGAACGAATGATGGCTGGATTGAAAAATCAATGTAGACTTGGGAGCAGATATCTTTTCCTTCTCAAAAAGTTCTTTCAGATACACTTTGTTCGTACACCGGATGATAGACAACGGATCGTCAATGACAGCCATTCCGTTTTGTGCAGCCAACTGTGACAAATGGAATGTATAATGATTGAGCGAAGTTGTAGTACGAATAAACAAGGCATCAAATTCGAGCAAACGGATAGCATCATCTTCGGTTATCATCTCCACATGGATGTTCATTTTCTTAGCTACCTCAGTCAATTTGTGCAGAGCACCTTTATTGCTGGGAGGAAATTTCTCCTGTGGATCGACCAATACAGCGAGACTGTAACGGGAAGCCTTTGCCGACTTCGGTGCACGCCATATTTTCTTGTTAAAGTTATCCAGCGTATTGGCAAAGAAATCCTGCTCTGCATCATTAAGCTGATTCAGGGGAAGAAAATGAATGCCCTCGATCTGATTTCTGGGATGAGTATTCAAAGCCACTCTTAACAATGGGCAAGGGTAATTCTCGAAAATAAAACGCGCAATCCGTTCCAGACCTTTTTCCCGGCATTTGCCAAAGTAAATATTCAGGTACCAGATATCATCCTTGATGTCATTCTTCTGTATCCATTGATAACAAAGGGCTTGCAGACTACGGTCCATCCGCACCCCCGTTCCAACCTCCATTTTGTTGATGATATCAACATCCGGAATGACTTTCTGTCCTCTCGTTTGGGCTAGCAGCGAACAGTAATACCCTTCAGAGTTATAGCTGTAATCATTGCTAAGATTAATAACTAACTTCCGGTCTTTCTCCACCGGCTTGTTTTTTAGATAGTCGGAAACAGTCAGGACACTACTTGTCTCATAATACGGTTTCCAGTCATCCAGATTATCCAACAGGATTAACACATTATTCATAATGGTTAAAAATTAAACCTACAAGAGGATATTAAGTAAATTGGGCGCAAATATAGACATATTATTCACTCCACATCACGCAATAGACCAAATTATTTTTGCAGTAAAAATCAGATAGGAAAAAAGAGGATTATTCGTATCTCATGGAGCTTGCCGGATTGATCTTAGTGATAAGAAATGAAGGACCAATCAACATCAATACAGATGCACACAAAGTGCCCAAATTAATCAAGATAAAAAGTAAAACATTAAAAGAAACTGGAACAGTATCTACATAATAAGTCGCCGGATCAAGTTTAAAGAATCCGAATTGAGACTGAAGGATACAGAATGCCAAGCCAATGGCATTGCCCCAAAACATTCCTTTGCCAATCAAAAAGACTGCAAACCAAAGAAAGGTTCTGCGAATCGTGAAATTATTGGCTCCCAATGCTTTTAAAATCCCAATCATATTGGTACGTTCGATGATAATAATCAATAAACCGGAAATCATGGTGAAGCCAGCAACTCCTATCATCAAAATCAGAATCACCCATACGTTCAAATCCAATAAATCAAGCCAAGCAAAGATTTGAGGATTCAGTTGTTCGATGTTACGCACATAATACACACCTCCCAACTCATCTTGCCTGTTGTCAATATCAGTTGCGATCTCATAGGTTATATCTTCCAGTCTATCATAATCTTTCACCTGTAATTCCACACCGGTCACCTGTTCCGGTTGCCAACCGTTCAAACGATTCACCAGATTAAGATCCGTCAGTAAAAAGAGGTTGTCGTATTCGGAGAAATTCGTCTGATAAATTCCGGCAATCGTCAGGCGACGAGCGCGAATATCATCCTGTATATAATAGGTATATATCTTATCTCCCAGTTTCAACTTCATTTTAGTTGCCAACGCTTTCGAGATAAGTACTTGATTGGTAGAAACTGAATCACTGAAAACAGGAATCTCCCCTTCTACCAAATACTCTTTTATAAAATGGGGGTCAAACTCCGGACCTACACCTTTCAACACCATTCCTTGAAAAGCGTCATCGGTCTTAATCATACCCGGTTTGGTAGAGAAACGCTGCACATGGCTTATCTCCGGATAATCAGCAAGAGCAGTCATCATACTGTCTCCTACCACAATGGGATGGGTTTCGTAAGAACTGACCGCATCCAAATTAGTTATCTGGATATGCGACCCGAATCCTATAACTTTATTTCTCACTTCACTTTTAAACCCGATGACTACCGCCACTGCAATAATCATTACGGCCAAACCAATAGCAATACCCGCCATGGCAATGAGGACCGCAGGACGTGACACCTGCTTTCCGCCATCGCTTTCACGATAGATACGCCGGGCTATGAAAAGTGATAAAGACATTTGTTTAAGTATTAGGTATTAAGTATTAAGTGTAGCAGCAACAAACACCCCAGAAACTACGGTTAATACTTAATACTAGAATTTATTCCGTTCTTCCCGGATACACTTCCAAAGCCTTCTGCAAGACAAAAAGTGCACGGGTTAAATCTTCTTTTTTCAATACGTAAGCAATACGAACCTCGTTGATTCCAGATCCCGGAGTGGTATAGAAACCGGAAGCCGGAGCCATGAATACAGTCTGACCTTCATACTCAAAATCAGAAAGACACCATGCGCAGAACTTATCGGAGTCATCTACCGGAAGTTTGGCCACTGTATAGAAAGCTCCCATCGGAATGGGCGAATAAACGCCGGGAATACGGTTCAAACCGTCAATCAAACATTTACGACGTTCTACATACTCATCATACGTTTCGCGTGAATATTCTTCCGGAGCATCCAAAGAAGCTTCTGCAGCAATCTGTCCAATCAACGGAGGACTCAAACGAGCCTGACAGAACTTCATAACAGCATCGCGTATCTCCTTGTTTTTGGTAATCAACGCACCAATGCGGATACCACATTCGGAATATCGTTTGGATACCGAATCAATCAGTACCACATTATTTTCAATACCTTCCAGATGGCAGGCAGAAATATAAGGAGAACCGGTATATATGAACTCACGATATACTTCATCAGAGAAAAGGAATAAATCGTACTTCTTTACCAAGTCACGAATCTGATTCATTTCACGACGTGTATACAAATAACCGGTAGGATTGTTTGGGTTACAAATAAGAATCGCTTTCGTACGTTCATTAATCAGTTCTTCAAACTTCTCTACTTTCGGAAGAGAAAAACCTTCTTCAATGGTCGTAGCAATAGTACGAATCTTAGCCCCGGCAGAGATTGCAAATGCCATATAGTTAGCGTATGCAGGTTCCGGAACGATAATTTCATCTCCCGGATTCAGGCAGGAAAGGAAGGAAAAAAGCACGGCTTCCGAACCTCCTGATGTAATGATTATATCGTCTGCTGTAAGGTTGATATTGAACTTTGCATAATATCCCACTAATTTTTCGCGATAGCTACGATAACCTGCACTGGGGCTATATTCCAGCACTTTACGATCAATATTGCGTATCGCGTCAATCGCGGCCTGAGGAGTGGGCAGATCAGGCTGTCCGATGTTCAGGTGAAACACATGGACTCCGCGTTGCTTGGCAGCGTCTGCCAAAGGAGCCAGTTTTCTGATAGGAGATGCAGGCATCTCGTTTCCGCGAATGGATATGGTTGGCATAATTTTAACTACAAATTACTAATTACTATTTACTTTTTCTACTTGGAGCTGCAAATGTACGCAATAATTTGAATACAGAGACATAAAAACTTTAAAAACCTTAGCAAGGTTAAAATCGTTATGGTAAATTGAAAAGAAAGCTATACATTTGTCATACGGAAAACTTAAAACAATATCATAATGACCATACACCTTATCTCATTCGCTTCAATACTTCACAAACAAGTCTCGCTACGTAGCTCGCACGAAGCTATTTTGAGCGAGATTGAAAAATATTATACTGTAAAGTTCGTCGACCATCAAGATATGGACAAACTTAGTAGTGACGATTTCAAAATCATTTTCGTCGCTACCGGTGGGGTGGAAAGACTGGTCATACAGCATTTCGAAAACCTCCCTCGCCCCGCCATTTTACTGGCAGACGGCATGCAGAATTCTCTTGCTGCCGCACTGGAAATTTCCACCTGGTTACGGGGACGCGGAATGAAAAGTGAAATTCTGCACGGTGAATTACCGGCTATCATCTTACGTATCCATACACTTTATAATAATTTCCAGGCACAACGTTCCTTGTTCGGCAAACGTATCGGAGTCATTGGAAGTCCTTCTTCCTGGTTAGTTGCCAGTAACGTAGACTACTTGTTGGCAAAACGTCGTTGGGGAATCGAATATGTAGATATTCCATTGGAACGGATTTATGAACAATTTAAACACATTACGGATGACCAAGTCGGAGCATCATGCGCAGCTGTAGCATCACAAGCTCTTGCCTGCCGCGAAGGAACTCCCGAAGATTTAATCAAAGCGATGCGATTATACCGGGCAATCAAAAAGGTCTGTCAGGAAGAAAATCTGGAAGCGCTGACATTAAGCTGCTTTAAACTGATTGAACAAATCGACACTACCGGATGCGTGGCATTATCTTTATTGAATGATGACGGGATAATAGCAGGTTGTGAAGGAGATCTTCAATCTGTATTTACGCTATTAGCAGTTAAAGCACTTACGGGTAAAGACGGATTTATGGCAAATCCTTCCATGATTAATTCCCGTACGAATGAACTGATATTGGCACATTGCACCGTAGGTCTCAAACAAACGGAGAGATATATTATCCGCAATCACTTTGAAACAGAAAAAGGAATTGCCATACAAGGGCTACTTCCGACGGGGGATGTAACGATCATAAAATGTGGCGGTGAATGTCTGGATGAATATTACTTGTCTACAGGAACATTGACTGAAAATACTAATTATATTAATATGTGCCGTACACAAGTGCGCATCCGCATGAATACTCCGGCCGAATACTTCTTAAAGAATCCACTGGGAAATCATCATATTATGCTTCATGGTAACTATGAAGATACGTTGAACGAGTTTTTCCAGGCAAATGCTTGCAAGAGGATGGAATAAAGGCATCTATAAAAAACGAAAGATTTATGATAGGAGAAATTACATGTGCTATAAATAGAGTTGAAGAGCAAATAGAGCAGCTCTTTGACGAAAAAGAGGAGTTTATCATGGCCTATGAAGATGCGCTACCTAGAACTATGTATCTGAAGAAGTTGACTGAAATTGATTCACGAATAGACGAGCTAAAGAAAACGTTGATTTCGTTGAATGAAGAGAAACAAGAGATCCTGGATATGGAATAACTTATCCTATGGGAATATCTTCCCATTTCCCCCCATGCCATTCTACCACCGAAGTAAAACCTGCTTTCTTCAAAGCGGCTAACCCTTCGAAGCGGGCATTGTTTATTCTTTCAGGGTAGTGCGCATCACTATTCACCTGTACCCGAATACCCAATTCTTTCAGGAAAGGGAAATAACGTTCATTCGGATAGAATGTACCCAGCCATGATAAGACTTGGTATTGATTTCCACCATATAACCACGTGCGGCAATCACCGCGAAGTAATCGCGGACCAACGTGTCATACCATGCTTCATCAAGCAAACCCGGACGATAACAGGAAGCGTTATAATGCATCTTGTCAGCATGGCCGACAATATCAAATCCTCCCAGCTCTACCATACGGAGCAGGTTCTTATAATAAAGGTGGACAACAGAATCCAAGTCACCATCGAAGTGCCTGTCTACCAATTGACGGAAAAGATCTGCCGGGGTATCAATATCTACGATTTTCCCTTCTGGAGAATACAACATATGCACAGAACCTATCCGGTAGTCAAGTGGTAGTTTTTGAAAACAAGGCAAAGAGGGATTGTTTTCTTCATTCAGGTAGTCAATTTCGAGACCGATGGCAAGCTCTATCTTACCTGCATATTTCTTTTTCAGACGAGAGAATTCGGAAAGGTAATCTTCCATTCTATCCCACTCCATCGTCCATGCGGTAGAAAATGATAGTGGAGCATGAGAAGAAATGCCATAAGAAGTAAACCCTTCGCTGATAGCAAAACGAATAAAATCGTCCATATTGGCTCGTCCGTCGCAATACAGGCAGTGGCTATGATAATTGGTTAGGTTTGTCATACTAGGTTATATTGTCTGGGGGTATATTATCATTATTTGGTTATCCGGGAATATAATAAACTATACTTGTGCCATCGAAGTGGCACAAAGGTGCCAATATAGTGGCACGAATCAGCCTTCTATTTCGCTAAGTTCCAACCAACGCATTGTCTTTTCGTCAATCATATCATTGACTTCGGGCAAACGTTTTGACTTTTCAGTCAATTCGTCAACGGAAAGTGTGCCGCTACAAAGAAGTTCCTCAATTTGTGTTTTTTCAGCTTCCAGTTCGGCGATTTCTTTTTCCAGTTGCTCGAATTCACGCTTTTCCTTGAAGCTCATCTTACGTTTGTCGTTCAGGCGGACACGGGCGGTCTTTTCTTCCTGCGGCTTCTCCGCTTCTTTCTCTTTTTGTTCTTTCGCCTCTTTCCAGTCACGATAATCACTATAATTTCCGGGGAAGTCACGGATATCTCCCTGCCCGTTGAATACCATCAGGTGATCTACTACTTTATCCATAAAGTAACGGTCATGGGAAACGACAATCACACAGCCTTTGAAGTTTTGGAGATATTCTTCGAGCACATTCAGCGTGATAATATCGAGGTCATTGGTAGGCTCGTCCAATACTAGAAAGTTAGGATTACGCATCAGGATGGTACAAAGGTAAAGACGGCGACGCTCTCCCCCACTCAATTTATAGACATAGCTATGCTGGGTTTCAGGAGTAAACAGGAAATGCTGCAGAAATTGAGAAGCAGTCAGCTTCTTTCCATTGCCCAATTCGATGACTTCGGCAATATCCTGTATCACATCAATCACTTTCATCTGTTCGTCAAACTGAAGTCCGTCCTGCGAATAATAACCGAAACGAACTGTTTCGCCAATATCCACTGTTCCGCTATCAGGCTTGACTTGTCCCATCAATATCTTGATAAAAGTAGATTTTCCGGTTCCGTTATTTCCTACAATTCCCATCTTCTCATAACGAGAGAAGATATAAGAGAAATCATCCAGAATCTTCAGATCTCCGAAACTCTTGAAAAGATGGTCGGCTTCGAATATCTTGCTTCCGATATACGATGCTTTCACTTCCAGCTTTACATTATCAGTATTAAAACGCTGCTTCGCAACCTTTTCCAATTCGTAGAAAGCATCTTCCCGGTAACGAGCCTTATGTCCGCGTGCCTGCGGCATCCGGCGCATCCAGTCGAGTTCTGTACGATACAGATTATTGGCACGCTCTATTTCCACGCTCTTAGATTCAATACGTTCCTGACGCTTTTCGAGATAATAGCTGTAGTTACCTTTATATTGGTAGATTTGTTGATTGTCTATTTCGATAATCTCGGAGCAAACACGATCAAGGAAGTAACGGTCGTGAGTCACCATCAGCAGGCTAAGGTTGGTACGACGCAGGTAATCTTCCAACCATTCGGTCATATCCAAGTCCAGATGGTTGGTCGGCTCATCAAGGATTAACAGGTCCGGTTCGGTAATCAAAGCATTTGCCAAAGCAACACGCTTCAGCTGTCCGCCGGACAGTTGCTTCACTTTCTGATCGAAATTACGGATTTTAAGTTGTGAAAGGATTTGCTTGGCTTTCTGTTCATACTCCCAAGCTTTCTCCTGATCCATACGTGCCAAGAGGTTTTCCAATCCCGGATGACCTTCGGTTTCCATGCAGCGTTCGTACTCCTTTATCAATTCCACCGTGCTGTTACCATGATGGAAACAGGCTTCGAGCACTGTCAGTTCTTCGGGATATTGCGGATCCTGTTCCAGGTAATCCACCCGAAGATCACGACGAAAAACAATATTACCGCTATCATAACCTTCCTTTCCGGCAATGATATTCAGTAAGGTAGTCTTTCCACTACCGTTCTTTGCTATTAATCCTACCCGCTGACCTTCGGCAATGCCCAAAGATACATTTTCAAAAAGAACCAAGTCACCGAAAGACTTGGTCAGGTTATCTATCTGTAAATAAGGTACTGCCATTTTAATCCAAACACTTCTTATATTCTTCTATTACATTGCAAGGCTCTCCCGCCTTTACTTTACTCCAAACGAGCTTCATCGGGTCGATGGTCCGATCTTTATATTGGAGAACAGGAGCTTCCCGGTTGCCGTCAATCAACGTTTTCCATTCCATGCCATCCACTTCATTTGCCAGAATTGCACAAACAGTGATACCAATAGCCAACCATTCCTCTTTCTTTTTCAAACCAATCTTACCGCTGTCAATCACTTGTTGAAGTTTCTCCAAGTCCTCTTCTATTCCTTGAAAATCCTTTTTCAGTTCCTGCTTCACAGTAGATACCACCCATTCATATCCCTCATTAATCAAATAAATTTCAGAAAGACGTACAGGAATCAATTCAGCAGGATACTTCTGCCCTTCTTTACGTACCTCCAAAGTAGCGATTACATCTTCCGCCTCCTTCACAACTCCACCTTTAGGCACGGTGAAAGAACATTCAAAAGCAATATCGTCAACGCCTGTAATCCACAAATGGGAAGTATAATAAGTTCCCTCCTCCTGAAACATTTCTTTACTATACGCACATTCCCACGTTCCGACTTTCACCAATGAAGCCGAATCGTTCTCTTTCAGTTCCTGCCGGATGGCATCTTTGCCATAACCGGCTTTTCCTTTAAATGCGGATATACGAAAATTCCCCGTCCATACATCGGGATTATAGAAAAGAAAAGAGCCTTCGCCATCTTCAAACTCATTCCAGTCTGATGGATAGTTCATAGAAAACCATGCTCCGGGAGAGATAAATTTCTTGCCTTGCATCCTTTTACTTTAAAATGATTACTTGGCAAAAGTACGAATTAAATACGAATTACAAAACATCATTTCCCTATTGGCTGTATTTTCCTCCGCACATCTTTAGAAATCTCCAGAAACATATAATTCAATTTCCCGGAATGAATACCTTCTTCGTTCTCCTTATACTTCTTATTAGCATATTGCTTCGATTTCTCGAAAGTCAATAGCGACATTTCATTCTGCGACTTGCCTACCATTGTGGAGTCCAGCTGTTCATCCGGGAAAAAGTCATCCAGATCGACATCACCAATCATTGTTGTTTCTAGGAAGTTCTTATCAGTATGTGAATTATCGGTATAATACCCCACAAACATGTGTCCCGGCGTACGTACCAGAATAGGATCGATATTTATAGCCCGAAGCAGTGATGCAAACAGTACGCTACCGTCCACACAATTAATCTGCGAAGATTCCAGTGCATCATCAAACGTACGAACCCGCTGCGAGAAAACAACATTACTCGAAAGGCTGGTGTTGGAAACAGAACTGTAACGGAATTTGCGTTTCTGCAATATATTCCAGAGAGCATACACCTGCTTGTCCACCGCCCCTTTAGCCTTACTCTGATAGCCTAAGAAGCGATTGACAATACGAGTATTCAGTGCTTCGCGAAGCAACTGGTCAATCATAGGATTCTCTTCATTGACATAGGCAGCAAAGAAAATACTTGTATCATGGAATTTGGTTCCATTCGATACATACCCCAACAGACATTCATTGATACTGCGCACAGAGAATGTACGCACCCGTTGCCCCAGATCTTTTCCATTCATCTCGACAGTAATAGCCACACTTACCGGTTCTGCCTGCACCTCATTTTTCAGAGCTTCATAGTTCCAGATGATATCAGGATAAATCGTATATTCCGTTCGAGGCTTGTTTAGTACAAATTCCGACACCGAACGGGAGAAAAAAGGCGTTTCAGCCACTTCAATCCGTACCCGGCTATAGGCTGTCTTCGACTTCACCCGAACAGCAATACACGATTTCGGATTCCCCAAATAATTAGAATCCAACGGAACAATCACCTGCGCATCAGTAGTGGCAACAGACAAAATCGCTGAAGGAAATATATTTCCGCCCAGATCATCCACAATTTCAAAACCGGAATTGAATGAAGTATATTTAAACACAGACATACCGCCAAGGAGAATTAACAGTACCACCACCGATCCTATTATTTCCTTCCGATGCCGTTTTAAGTCAATTTTTATCATTATTTGTAGTTTCTATAATCAAACGTTTCTATTGTATCTCGCTAACAAAGATAACAAATAGTGAGCGGTTTTTCCTCTTACAATCAACAAAAACTTCCATATTCCTCATCAATTCTCGGAATTCCCGGAATGTAACACGATTGTAACGTCTGTTTCATCTGCCCGTAACAAAGTCTCCTCATCTTTGCAAAGGATAAAATAAAAACGTAACTTTGTCATATCACATTAATACATACATCTTATGAACGATTACCGTATTCTAGTTGTCGACGATGAAGAAGACCTCTGTGAGATTCTGAAATTCAATCTTGAAAACGAAGGTTATGAAGTTGATACTGCAAACTCTGCTGAAGAAGCAATGAAGATGGACATCAGCAGCTATCACTTGATTCTCCTCGATGTGATGATGGGAGAAATCTCCGGATTCAAAATGGCGAACATCCTGAAAAAAGACAAGAAAACAGCTAAAGTGCCTATTATCTTTATCACAGCAAAAGATACCGAAAACGATACTGTGACCGGATTCAACCTGGGAGCAGACGATTATATTTCAAAACCTTTCTCGCTGCGTGAAGTCATCGCCCGTGTGAAAGCCGTATTAAGACGCACAGTGACAACGGAAACGGAAAGAGTCCCCGAACGTCTTACTTATCAGTCGCTCGTTATTGACATCACAAAGAAAAAAGTAAGTATCGACGATGAAGAAGTGCCATTGACCAAAAAAGAATTTGAGATCTTGCTTCTGCTGGTACAGAATAAAGGACGTGTATTTTCCCGTGAAGACATCCTGGCCCGCATCTGGAGTGACGAAGTGTACGTGCTCGACCGTACTATCGACGTAAACATCACCCGTCTACGTAAAAAGATTGGGGTATACGGCAAATGCATTGTCACCCGTCTCGGATATGGATACTGTTTTGAAGCTGAATAAATAATTATGCCGAATTAAATAGTTATTATGAACCTGCCTGTAACTCAAAAGCATTTTCTTTCTTTTAGCCGAAAACTTTTCCTTTCGGTTATTTCACTATTCCTGGTATTTGCCATTTGTTTTATTGCGTACCAGTATCAACGTGAACGGGAATATAAAATAGAACTGCTAAACACCAAACTGCAAGATTACAACAGCAGGCTCTACGAACAACTGGAGAATCAACCTCTTGACAGTGAAATCATCGACGGTTATATCAATAACCATATCCTGGAAGACTTGCGTGTAACCCTTATTGATGCTCAAGGAAATGTTGTTTACGACAGCTATCCAAGTCATAATAACCAGATGGAGAACCACCTGAACCGTCCGGAAGTACAGAAAGCCATAAAACATGGCAACGGATATGATGTACGCCGTACTTCCGAGACAACCGGAGTTCCCTATTTCTATTCGGCCACTCATTATAAAGATTATATTGTCCGTTCGGCTTTACCTTACAATGTCAGCCTCATCAACAACCTGCAAGCAGACCCGCACTATTTATGGTTTACCGTAATCGTGACCTTATTATTAATGATTATCTTCTACAAATTCACCAACAAACTGGGGACTTCCATCAGCCAGCTCCGTGAATTTGCGATGCGCGCCGACCGGAACGAGCCTATCGAAATGGCTATGCAATCCGCCTTCCCGCACAACGAACTGGGAGAAATATCACAGCACATCATTCAAATCTACAAACGACTGCACGAAACCAAAGAAGCTCTCTACATTGAACGTGAAAAGCTAATCACCCACCTTCAAATCTCACACGAAGGACTAGGTATATTTACTAAAGACAAAAAAGAGATTCTTGTCAACAATCTTTTCACCCAATACAGTAACCTGATTTCAGACTCCAACCTGGAAACAACAGAAGAAGTCTTTGCCATCAGCGAACTGCAAGAGATCATTCATTTTATCAATAAGAATCAGCAAGAACGTTCGAGAGGAAAAGGTGAAAAACGAATGTCTGTCACCATCAATAAGAATGGACGGACATTTATCGTAGAATGTATCATCTTCCAGGATGCCAGCTTCGAGATTTCCATCAACGACGTTACCCAGGAAGAAGAACAGGTTAGACTCAAACGCCAACTGACCCAGAATATCGCCCATGAGTTGAAAACTCCCGTCAGCAGTATCCAAGGGTATTTGGAAACCATTGTCAGCAATGAAAATATTCCACGCGAGAAGATCAACGTATTCCTCGAACGTTGTTATGCACAAAGCAACCGTTTAAGTCGGTTATTACGCGACATCTCCGTACTCACCCGCATGGATGAAGCCGCCAGCATGATCGACATGGAACGGGTAGACATCAGTGTGTTGGTAGGTAACATCATCAACGAAGTATCGTTGGAGCTTGACGAAAAACATATTACAGTCGTCAACTCCTTAAAGAAGAGTATACAAATCAAAGGAAATTACTCACTACTTTATTCCATCTTCCGTAATCTAATGGACAATGCCATCGCATACGCCGGAAGTAATATCCAGATCAATATCAACTGTTTCCGTGAAGATGAGAATTTCTACTATTTCAGCTTTGCCGACACAGGTATTGGAGTATCTCCCGAACATCTGAATCGTCTCTTCGAACGTTTCTACCGGGTAGACAAAGGTCGTTCACGGAAAGTAGGTGGAACAGGACTGGGACTAGCTATTGTGAAGAACGCCGTCATCATCCACGGTGGCAGCATCTCCGCCAAGAACAATCAGGGAGGCGGGCTGGAATTTGTATTTACATTGGCAAAGGAGAAGTAAAATCAGGAGTTATCCTGCAAAACTTGTCTAATCAAAAAAACTAACAGAAGAGAACGCAGCAAAATAAAAGGAAGAAAAATTCTTTGAATAAAGTAGAAAGGACATTATCTTTGTCACCAATGTAATCTACATAAATTCAATGTAATAATTGTTAGTTATGAAAACAAACATCCATATTCTTCCAGCTATATGCATCCTTTGCCTTTGTGCCTGCAAAAGCGGCAACGCTTCCAGTCTGAACAAAAATGATGTAATACAAGACACCATTAAAACCTTTACATTGCCTGCCATCCCCCCAATGATGACAGCCCCGGAACAACGGGCAGACTTTCTGGTAAAACACTATTGGGATAACGTCAACTTCGCCGACACTAATTACATCCACCACCCCGAAGTGACCGAACAAGCTTGGGCGGATTATTGTGACATACTGAATCACGTCCCGTTGGAAACTGCACAAGAAGCCATGCGGAAAACAATCGAACAAACGAATGTAGACAAAAAAGTATTCACCTACATCACCGACCTGGCGGATAAATATTTATACGACCCCAACTCCCCCATGCGTAACGAAGAATTCTATATTCCCGTATTAGACGCCATGTTAGCTTCTCCCTTGTTAGAGGAAATTGAGAAAGTACGTCCTAAAGCCCGCCGGGAATTAGCACAGAAAAACCGTATCGGAACCAAAGCCCTGAACTTCAGCTACACATTAGCTTCCGGCGCACAAGGCTCCCTCTATCAACAGCAAGCCGACTATATCCTCCTATTCATCAACAACCCCGGCTGTCATGCCTGCACAGAAACAATAGATGCCCTGAAAAACGCACCTATCATCAACCGACTTTTGGGACAAAAGAAACTAACAGTCCTCTCTATCTACCCTGACGAAGAGTTGGACGAATGGAGAAAACACCTGAATGAATTCCCCAAAGAATGGATCAACGGATATGACAAGAAATTTGCCATCAAAGAACAACAACTATATGATTTGAAGGCTATCCCCACCCTCTACCTTTTAAACAAAGAAAAGACCGTGCTCCTAAAAGACGCCACCGCACAAGCTATCGAAGAATACTTAACTAATGTTGAACTAGAGTAAAACGATACAAAAATGAGGGTGTTCGGAGAGGGCTGTACAAAGCGCTGAAACGCCCACCAGTAAAGGGGGAAAAGCCAATGAAAACCAGTAGAGTAGAGAAGAGTAAAGAAGAGTAAGTAAAAGTATTATTTCTGTTATAAACAACAGCAATAATACTGGGCAGAGAAGATGGCTTTGGATGCTGCCGTTGTCGGTTCGGACCACTTCGTCGGTGCCGTTTCTGTTCCCGTGTCCCTCATGAACTGTTCGTCCGGCAGATAACCGACTTTTGTCTGGTAGGTTGTTGATGCTCGCCCGGTGGGTAACGGACATTCACACGGTAGGTAACGTACGTTTGTACGTTAGGTAAATTCTATATTATTTCTCGGGCTACCACTTCAATACTTGTTTGCTAAAGTATCATTTGCTTCAAAACCATACCGAAATGAATTAGTTCAAAACCGTGCAGTAAGGAACAAAATAGGTGGATACCGCTGCATCCACCTATAAAAAACGACCAATTATGTTTCAATAAATCTGTTTCATACGTCCAACGTTGGACATAGACAAAGATACTTTTTAAAAGCTAATCTTATGTCAAACAAATAAAAAAAGGCGGGCAACTCAATACCCGCCTCTAAAATCCGCTAATTTGGTAAATTTTGTAATAAGTGACAGTCTCATTTACAAAAATACAGAAAATATCGAAAAAAACAAGTTGGTTCTTTCTCTTTCGTATCAGGACGAAAGAAAAAGAATATCCCCCAACTTGGAAAAAACAAATAAACTCCCTATCTTTGTCCCGCATTGGTTTGCGACTCCCTTACGGGGGAAGCAATTAAAAGGGAATCAGGTGTAAATCCTGAACAGTCCCGCTGCTGTAAGTTCCATGCATGTTACAAGCAATTCACTCATTGCCACTGGAGAATAATCTGGGAAGGCGTTTGTAACAGGAATAAGTCAGAAGACCTACCATGCAATTATGTTTCACTGCTTTCGAGGAAAAAGCGTTGAGTCTAATGAACCGGACAAGTCGTCTATCATTTCATTCATCACTCTAATTCAGAGAAAGTGTGTTAAAACGAATAAACTCTGCCAAGTTTATTTATGCGTGTCCGGTCGAAGGGATTTCGCCCGGACACTTTTAAATAGCAACAGACTGAAATAAGGAATAAATGAAAGAGAGAACATTTAAGAAAATGATCTTTGCAGTATTCTGCTGCCAATTCTTATCCATACCACTTTTTGCACAACAGCAAAAGGTAGATACGACACATACATATTCTATTCCTGAAATAACAGTATCAGATATCTATCAGACTCGCGAAGTACGTTCTACCGCTCCCCTGCAAGTATTCTCCAAAGACGCCCTGAAAAACCTGCACGCCCTGCAAGTATCCGACGCAGTGAAACACTTTGCCGGAGTGACCGTAAAAGACTACGGAGGTATTGGCGGACTAAAAACAGTATCCATACGAAGCCTGGGAGCACAACATACCGCTGTTGGCTATGACGGGATCACCCTAACCGATTGCCAAACGGGACAAATCGACATCGGGCGTTTCTCGCTTGATAATGTTGACCAACTCTCTTTAAGCAATGGTCAAAGCGACAACATTTTCCAGCCCGCCCGCTTCTTTGCAGCAGCAGGTATCTTGAATATCCAGACACTCACTCCCCGCTTTGAGAAAGAAAAAACAACCAATATAAGTGCATCTTTCAAAACCGGTTCATGGGGGCTGGTCAATCCCTCCATACTATTAGAACAACAATTAAACTCCAAATGGACGGTATCAGCCAATGGTGAATGGATGTCTTCCGATGGACATTATCCATATACTCTACACTATGGAGATGCAAAAGAAGATCTGACCTCTCGTGAAAAGCGAAAGAATACAGACGTGCAGACTTTTCGTGCTGAAGCGGGACTTTATGGCATTTTTTCTGATAAAGAACAGTACCGACTTAAAGCATATTATTTTCAGTCTTCCAGAGGACTACCCAAAGCCACCACTCTTTACAATGACCATTCTCTACAACAATTGTGGGATAAAAATACATTTGTACAAAGCCAATACAAAAAAGAATTCAGCCGCCAATGGGTATTTCAATCTTCTGCCAAATGGAACTGGAGTTATCAGCGTTATCTGGACCCAGACACTCCAAATTCTAAAGGTAAGACAGAAAACAGTTATTATCAACAAGAGTATTACCTCTCTGCTTCTGTCCTCTACCGGATGTTGGACAATCTTTCATTCTCTCTTTCTACAGATGGAAGCATCAATACAATGAATGCTAATCTTAATGAGTTTGCACAACCTACACGTTATTCATGGTTGACAGCTTTTGCGGGGAAGTACATGAATGATTGGCTAACAATCTCTGCATCAGCTTTAGCAACAATTATCAACGAGGATGTAAAAGAAGGGGGTAGTGCCGGCAACCATCGTAAATTAACACCGTATATAAGTGCTTCATTCAAACCATTTTATCACGAAGAATTCCGTATTCGCTTCTTTTATAAAGACATTTTCCGTTTACCTAGTTTCAATGATTTATATTATCAGGAAGTGGGAAACACTAAATTAAGACCGGAAAACGCACGACAATACAACGTAGGTCTGACATATAGCAAAAACGTATGTCCGTTCTTACCTTATTTATCTGCCACAATCGATGCATATTACAACAAGGTGACAGATAAAATCATCGCCTACCCAACTAAGAATCTTGCCGTATGGAGTATGAGAAATTTGGGTGAGGTTGAAATCAAAGGAATTGACGCCACGGGTAGTTTATCTCTTCAGCCCTGGGAAAGAATCCGTATTAATCTCTCCGGTAATTATACCTACCAACAAGCTTTGGATATAACTAATTCTGACCCCACTACCGAAGCAGGGAGGACTTACAAACATCAGATAGCTTATACTCCTCGTGTATCCGGTTCGGGACAAGCCGGCATCGAAACACCGTGGATCAACTTTTCGTATTCATTCCTCTTCTCTGGGAAACGGTATGTGCAGAATGAAAATATAGCCGAGAATAGTATGGAGGGTTATAGCGATCATAGTATTTCAATAAGTCGCAGTTTTCACATTCTAAAAACTCATACTTCAGTCAGTGTAGAAGTACTAAACATAGCCAACAAAAACTATGAGATTGTGAAAAACTTCCCCATGCCAGGGCGCTTCGTCAGAGCAACTTTAAATATAAGATATTAAGAATAAAAGCAGGTAAATTATGAATATAAGAACAAAAATATTATATATATATCAGACACTATTTTGCGCATTCCTGTCACTCTTCGTAGCTTGCGATGACTTAGAAGACAAGTCGACTTCAACAACCATAGATGGTAATATTACAGAAACCGGAACAGCCGAAATATACATATTAAGTGAGGGTTTGTTCAACTTGAACAATAGTTCATTAGCTAAATATTCATTCAAAAGCAACAAACTAGTCAAAAACTATTTTAAAGACTTGAATAAGCGTGGGCTAGGTGATACAGCCAACGACATTGTACTCTACGGAAGTAAACTGTATATTGTAGTGAATGTATCAAGTACCATTGAAGTGATTGACTTCCAAACAGGTATATCGATCAAACAAATCCCCATGTTTACGGATAATGGAAGTTCCAGACAACCACGCCATATCGCTTTCTATGAAAACAAAGCATATGTATGTTCGTTTGATGGAACAGTAGCACGTATTGATACGACTTCGCTGCAAATAGAAAGTTTCACAAAAGCCGGAAGAAATCCGGAAAACATTTGTGTTAAGAATAAGAAATTGTATGTCTCCAACTCTGGAGGATTAGACTATTCGGAAGGATTAGGGGTAGATAATACTGTCTCCGTTATCGACATCGAATCTTTCACCGAAATAAAAAAGATAGAAGTTGGTCCTAACCCCGGCTGTATTTCACCAGGACCGGACGAAGCGGTCTATGTGGCAACTTATGGAAGCAATATTGCAGACGGAGATTTTAACTTTGTGAAGATTAATAGCCAAACGGACGAAGTAGAACGCATTTATAACGAAAAAGTGATGAACTTTGCCATCGATAATAACAACATAGCCTATCTATATAATTATAATTACAATACCGAAGCATCGTCTATCAAAGTACTAAACTTAAGAACCGGAGAGACGATACGGGAGAATTTCATCACAGATGGAACTAAGATTAGTACTCCATATAGCATTAATGTCAACCCTTATAGTGGTAATGTGTATATCACAGAAGCATATAGCTATACGATAACCGGAGATGTATTATGTTTCAATACAAACGGTCAATTATTATTCAGATTAAACCGTATCGGTCTCAATCCCAACAGTGTCATATTTAGCCAAAAAGCATCGACTGGGGATAGTGACGGAGAAGAATCCGACCCGAATGCCCCCTCTGCTTTTGCCAATAAAGTATTAGACTACAATCCGGCTCCCAGTCAATATATGAATACTGTTACCACTGCTTATAAAGAGAATTATACCGCTGAAGAGGTTAGAAAATATGCAGAAGAACAATTGAAAGATACCGACCTATGCTTGATTAGTCTTGGAGCATATGGTGGTTATATCACAGTAGGATTCGATCATACCGTTCCTAATGTCCCGGGTGAATACGATCTTAAGATATATGGTAACGCATACTATGATATGTTCGGAACATTGACCGGTGCTCTCGGGGGAAGCGCTGAACCTGGTATTGTATTAGTGTCCAAAGACACTAATGGAAATGGATTAGCAGATGATGAATGGTATGAACTGGCAGGAAGTGAATATAACTCTCCTGCTACGACCAAAAATTATACAATCACATATTATCGCCCATCCTCTCCGAAAGAAGATGTTAAGTGGACTGACAATAAAGGTAATGAAGGATATGTATATCGGAATGATTACCATACAACAAATTCTTATTACCCAGCATGGATAAAGGAAGATCAAATCACATTCCACGGAAGTCGTCTGAAAGATAATACAGTGAATGAACCGCATGAAAATATGCCCGAACATTGGGTGGGTTATTGTTATGCCTGGGGATATGCCGATAATCATCCGAATGGAGAAGAACAATGTAAATTCAAAATAGACTGGGCAGTAGATAAGAACGGAAATCCTGTCGTATTAGATGGAATCGATTTTGTAAGAATCTATACGGCAGTCAACCAAAATAGTGGATGGATGGGAGAAATCTCCACAGAGCTACAGGCCGTTGAAGATTTACACTTCAAGAAATAGAAAGACAATAAACTATATATAATTTATTAATTCAAGAAAAATGAAGAAAATGAAATTCTTAATCAGCCAACTTTATCTGTTGGCATTATTCGCACTGCCATTTGTTTCAACATCATGTAGTGATGACGATGACAATAGCACAAAAGTAGAAATTTCCAGTTTAGGTGTAGAAGATGGAACTACTATAGTAACAGGACAAATTATTCAACTTGAAGCTCAATTAAGCAACCCACAAGGAGAAGTTCATTACTCATGGTCAACAGCTGGAAAGGAAGTCTCTACCCAAAGCACTTATACTTTTCAAAGTGATGTCACAGGAACTCACACGATAACGCTAACTGTAACAGCCAACAATGAAGCGCAGGAAAAAAGTATTAATATAATAGTCGTTAAACCACCATTCTATGTTATTAATGAAGGTCAAGGCAAAGGTTCTGTTAATAGATACAAACAGGAACAATGGCAATATAATATAGTAGAAGGACTAGGAGTAACTTCAACTGTAGGTATTATCAATAACGGTTATATGTATATCGTTAGTAAACAAAGTCCTTTCCTTGTTAAAATGAATTTGGAAAATAACCAAATTGTGAATAAGATAGAAGACGGGTTGGACCAAAATGCACAAGGACAAAACTTTTGCATTGTTAATAATGAAACTGGTATTCTTACGACTAGTAATGGAGCATTCAAAGTTAATTTAAAGCAATTGACATTAGGTGAAAAGTTATCAGGTTTAGATGCAGTTAGCAGCGATAATGAAGATATATATAAAACAGACAAATACATATTCATTAGCAGCAAAAACACAATTAAAGTATATAATACCAATGATCTTTCCTTTAAACAAGACATAGCCTACCAAATAAAAACAGGATTCGCCCAAACCAAGGATGGCACATTATGGGGCGCAAATGGTAACAAATTAATTAAAATTAATGTAGAGACATTAGATTATGAAGAAGTTGAATTACCTAACGGACTTAGTGTTTTTTATAATCAGTGGGGCTATACTCCTACAGGCTTATGTGCATCTATAACAGAGAATGCATTATATTTAGTACAAATGTTTGAAGAAGGTTACAGTGTATATGGCAAGAACATTTATAAATATAATGTAGAAACAAAAAATGCTACCCTATTCTTCTCTGCTCCCGCTGCTGATAAATCGGTATATGGAGCAGGTGTTCAAGTCGATCCCAGAAATGGAGATGTATATATTATCTATACAGAAGACGGATGGTCGACACATTATTTAAATACTAATATTTACATAGCAAATGGAGTCACTGGTACTCAAAAAGAAGTAATTGATTATACTGGTACTTATTGGTTCCCATCGACTATAGCCTTTCAATAAACATAGTACTACATTAGAAATCATCCTATAATTTTAAAGAGTCAGATATTCCCAATGGAAGTCTGACTCTTTTCATTTCTCCACCCACTATATTTTGATTTCCTACTATTTCACAAAAAGGCATCCGCATCAGCCAAACTTACAAAAGGTCATCATATATTTGTTAATCACGCATATTTTAGCTACATTCGTCGTTCAAAACTATTAAATCTACAACAATGAAATTACCTTTTGCTGAATCATGGAAAATCAAGATGGTAGAACCCATCCGGAAAAGCACACGTGAAGAGCGCGAGCAATGGATTAAAGAAGCACATTATAATGTCTTTCAACTCAAATCAGAACAAGTTTATATCGATCTCATCACCGACTCCGGCACCGGAGCGATGAGCGACCGCCAATGGGCGGGAATGATGCTAGGTGATGAAAGCTATGCCGGAGCGACCTCATTCTTCAAGTTGAAAGAGATGATTACGAAACTAACAGGATTTGAATACATCATACCAACCCATCAGGGACGTGCCGCTGAAAATGTTCTTTTCTCTTATTTGGTACATGAAGGAGATATTGTGCCCGGCAACTCACATTTTGACACCACCAAAGGCCACATCGAGGGACGTCATGCCATCGCATTAGACTGCACCATCGATGCAGCCAAACAAACCCAACTAGAAATATCGTTTAAAGGAAATATAGACCCTGATAAATTACAGAAAGCCCTCACAGAATACGCTGAACGGATTCCTTTTATCATCGTCACCATCACCAACAATACAGCCGGAGGACAACCCGTCTCCATGCAAAACCTGTACGAAGTACGTGCCATCGCCGACAAATATGGCAAACCCGTACTTTTCGACTCTGCACGTTTTGCCGAGAATGCCTACTTCATCAAAATGCGCGAAGAAGGTTACCGAGACAAAACGATCAAAGAAATCACACGGGAAATGTTCTCTCTTGCCGATGGCATGACAATGAGCGCCAAGAAAGACGGAATCGTCAATATGGGAGGATTTATTGCCACGCGACGTGCAGACTGGTATGAAAGTGCAAAAGGCTTCTGTGTACAATACGAAGGCTATCTCACCTACGGAGGCATGAACGGACGGGATATGAACGCCCTCGCCATCGGACTGGACGAAAACACCGAATTCGACAACCTCGAAACACGTATCAAACAAGTGGAATACCTGGCAAAGAAACTGGATGAATACGGAATCCCTTACCAACGCCCAGCCGGAGGACACGCTATCTTCATTGATGCGCCTAAAGTCCTGACACATGTTCCTCGAGAAGAATTCCCGGCACAGACGCTAACTATAGAGCTCTACCTGGAAGCCGGTATCCGTGGATGTGAAATCGGTTATATCCTTGCCGACCGTGATCCGGTGACCCATGAAAATCGCTTTAACGGCCTTGACCTACTTCGTCTCGCAATCCCCCGCAGAGTATATACCGACAATCACATGAATGTAATAGCTGCCGCCCTCAAAAATGTATACGAACGCAGAGAAAGCATCACTCATGGAGTACGTATCGCCTGGGAAGCTCCCTTAATGAGACACTTCACAGTTCAATTGGAAAGACTATAAACTTGGAGAATATTTGTTCGCGTAAAACAAAAGTGTTCCCCAAGTGTTTATATTATAATCGAACTTAATACGTAAAAATTATGGCAGAAGATTATAAATTAATAGACAACGAAGAAAAGCATAGGTATGAATTTCAGATCGATGGCAAAATAGCTGAAATAGACTATATCAAATCAAACAATGGAGAAATATACCTTGTACATACCGAAGTACCCGCCTCATTAGGCGGCAAGGGAGTAGGCTCACAACTTGCGGAAAAAGCATTGGCAGACATCGAGCGACAAGGTCTACGCCTGGTACCGCTTTGCCCGTTTGTAGCCGGATATATTCACAAACATCCGGAATGGAAGCGAATTGTAATGCGTGGTATTCATATTAAATAAATACATATATGGGAAAAAAAATTGAATATACTAATGGTGAACTGACCATTGTGTGGCAGCCTGAATTATGTCAGCACGCCGGAATATGTGTAAAGATGCTACCCAATGTTTATCATCCCAAAGAAAGACCCTGGGTGCAGATTGAAAATGCGACAACAGAAGAATTAATTGCACAAATCGGCAAATGTCCGTCAGGAGCATTGAGCTATCGACTTAATAAAAAAGAGAAATAACCCAATAGTGAAAGACTTCGCCTGAAAGGCTTTGAATTCATAAAAATGAGATTGCTTCAAAATAAAAAAATGAGGCAGTCTCATTTTTCGTTTTAGAAAGACACTACATTCGGACAATGATAACACACCGAGAAAAGAGCCTCACACATTTCCTCATCCGTTCAATTCAATGTCCACGTCAATACAAAGTCCTGACAAATACGATAACCGACAGAATAAAGTTCTTGCTGCGCCTTAACTAACTCCTGAACCTGAAACGTCCCCTCCTCTTGAGGAATAAAATGCGTCAGCCGGAGTTTACGAAGATCAGCATCCGCATTTTCCATCCGCTTGAAAACAGCTTCCTTTGCCGACCAATGCAATAACAGCCCCCAAGTTATATCTCCCTGATAAGATTCTACTTGCTCATCAGGACGGACATAGCGGTCGCATACCTTGTGAACCCGTTGGGCATATTGTTCAATGTCAATGCCTACCGGAACCGAAGAAGCAAGCATCACCGCCACATAACCTTTCGTATGAGAAATACTGATAAAAAAAGAATGATCTGTGAGATAAGGTTTCCCCTCGGGAGAGTAACCGATTTCCTTATCCTCCTGCAACATGGAATACAACAGAACACGAACCGACAACCATTCCATCTTACGACGTTCGGAGACAAAGCGATTCAATTCCTGCTCACAGAAAGCTCTTCGCGCACCGGGCAAAAGAAGCAATAAAGCATCCAAAGACTCTTCCATCTTCCAGACAGCCCACTGTATGCCATTCGTCTTATACTGCAGAAACGACGCCATCTTCCATTTCTTTCCGCAGAATTGTAAACTTAACTTTCAATATACGGCGACTATCCATTTCGAGCACTTCAAACTCATAATTGTGATACGTCACTTTCTCATGCAGCGCCGGGAATTCACCTTTAATTTCGAGCAACATACCTGCCAATGTATCTGCATCACCCACCACCTTTTCAAACTCGTCTTCGTCCACTTTTGCAATCTTATAGAAATCCGTCAACTGCGTTTTCGCTTCAAATATCCAGGTATGGTCATTCAAAACAACGTATGTACGCTCTTCGTCATCGTATTCGTCGTGAATCTCACCTACAATCTCTTCGATAATATCCTCCATCGTTACCAGCCCGGAAGTTCCTCCAAACTCATCCACAACGATAGCAATATGAATCTTATTCGCCTGGAAGTCACGCAGCAAATCATCAATCATCTTCGTCTCCGGCACAAAATAAGCCGGGCGAATCAATGACTGCCAACGGAAATTATCCCCCTTATTGACATGAGGCAGAAGGTCTTTAATATACAGCACCCCTTTAATATTGTCCCGTGAACCGGAATAGATAGGAATACGTGAATAAGCATTTTCAATGATACATTGCATCACCTCCTTGAAAGATGTACGGATATCCAGATCGACCATATCCAGACGTGATGTCATCACCTCCTTCACGGTTTCCCCACCGAAACGGATAATTCCCTCCAGAATATTGTTCTCTTCAGAAAGCTCTGCTTTATCCGTCAGTTCCAACGCGTGCGACAGTTCATCCACAGAAATATTGTGGCTCTTCTTCACAAAATGCTTATTCAGAAAAGTTGTCGAACGCACAAGCACAGTAGCTATCGGACGGAATACCTTTTCCAGAAAGTAAATTCCCGGTGCCGAAAAACGGCAAAAAGTCAATGTTTTCTGTGCCGAATAGATCTTAGGCATAATTTCACCGAACAACAACAGGAGGAAGGTCAGGATGACGGTCAGTATCAGGAACTCTGCCAACGGAGAATGGAAAACAAACACATTCATAAAGAAGAAATTGCAGAGCATGATAATGGTCACATTCACAAAATTGTTCGTAATCAATATCGTTGCCAAGAGACGTTCGGTGTCCCCAAGAAGAGCACTTATTTTATCGTCGGAAGGATGATTGCGCTCATCAATATCATTCCGATCAGAAGGAGATAGCGAGAAAAAAGCTATTTCGGAAGCCGAAGCAAAGCCGGAAGCAAGCAGAAGCACACCTGCCAGCACTATGGCAATAATAGCAGAGATAGAAGGAGTGTTTACGGTAATACCGTTGAAAATGTCAGCCAATTGGCTTAAATAACCATCTGAGTCCAAAGAGTTTATATTTTAGTTAAACAAAAGATAATGTGCCAATGAGTTAGAAAAAATCGATTGGCACACTATCACATTATTTAGAACGGCAAATCATCTGCCGGATTATCTTGTACAGGTTGCGCCTGCGACTGCTGCGTTTGTTGCGGCTGGCTGACAACCGGTTGTTGCTGCTGTCCCATAACAGGCTGTCCAGAAGCAGAAGCCCCCGCACCCGGGTTGGCTCCTTTCGGAGACAACATTTCCATATTATCCACATAAATTTCGGTAATATAGCGCATAGCACCCGACTGGTCGCTGTAAGAACGCGTTCTTATCTTCCCTTCCAGATACAGTTTGTCACCTTTGTGCACATATTTATCTACAATCTCCGCCAAACGGTTAGATGCAACGATATTATGCCACTCTGTTCTTTCGGGCACTTGGGTCCCATTTTGCAATGTATAGGCCCTATCAGTTGTAGCTAAACGGAAAGTAGCCACCGCTGAACCTGTATCGAAATACTTCACCTGAGGATCTTGTCCTACATTTCCCAACAATATTACTTTATTTACTGACATATATGCATCAAGTTTATGATTCTTAAAATTAAATCTGCTGCCAAAATTAAACAGAATAACAATAGGATGCAAGAATTTTAAGTATTAAAACTTAATACTTGCCATTTAGTGCTTGCAGCAGAGTTTGCACCAGCCTTGAAATAGCGTACTGCTCCAGTTCCTCCACTTTTATTTTCTGGAAATCACCGAAAGAAGTCAAATTTTCAGATAATGTTACTTCATACAGATTAGCATAAATCACCCGGTGAGACAACACATGCTTCACTTCCCTGCAAACAGAACGCACCACCGGCACTTCCCCCGATGCAAAGAATGCACGGAATTCCGGCAAAGCAAGAAATTCTTCCTCCGAAAGAGCCGTCGGAGTCTCTATCAATGGCAATTCGAACAGATTCTTCCAAATATCATTTCCTGTTCGTTTATTTATAAAGGTATACGCGCCCGCACGTACATAAATATAATTGAAGTAACGGTTGGTAGTCTTTGTTTTATGCTGTTTCACCGGAAGCTTTGTCACTAACCCCTTCGAAAGTGCCGAGCAACCGCCTGCCAAGGGACAAAACAAACAGTTGGGCGACTGCGGAGTACACTGAATCGCTCCGAAATCCATTATCCCCTGATTGTAAACAGCCGGATGCTTCTTATCCAACATCTCATCTGCCAATGCTGCAAAAAGTTTCTTTCCTTCCGTCGAATCAATCGGAGTATCTATACCGAAATAACGTGAAAGCACCCGATACACATTACCATCCACCACCGCATAAGGCATACCGTAAGCAAACGAACAGATAGCTGCCGCCGTGTACCCCCCCACTCCTTTCAGAGCCAGCACTTCCGGATATGTTTTCGGGAAAACACCATTCATGCTTTTGGCGGCAGCATGAAGATTGCGGGCACGCGAATAATACCCCAACCCCTGCCAATACTTCATCACCTCGTCCTCATCCGCAGCAGCCAAAGTCTGTACATCGGGAAAACGCTTGATAAAGCGAAGAAAATAATCATACCCCTGCGCCACCCGCGTCTGTTGAAGAATAATCTCCGAAATCCAGATCAGATACGGATCGGCAGACTCCCTCCAGGGCAGTTCACGTTTATTCTCTTCATACCACTCTACAATCGTTTTCGTAAACTCGTTCATATCCTCATTCCTAATGTATTATCTAACATTTATCTTGTATATCCTACTCAAAAGGCACACAAAAGTAACTCTTTTAGCTCTAAGAAAACCCTATGCCACTATTTTTTTAGAAAAATGTGCAGAATATATTTTTTTAGGAGCTTAAAAAGCTATATATTTGCAGTCCAAAAAATTAGCAATAACATAGTAATAATATTTTTTTTAAGGAAAAATGACTAAAGCAGATATTGTAAACGAGATTACAAAGAAAACTGGGATTGATAAGCAGACAGTTCTTACAACAGTTGAGGCATTTATGGATGCAGTAAAGGATTCACTGTCTAACGATGAGAACGTATACCTGCGTGGGTTTGGTAGTTTCGTAGTAAAGAAAAGAGCACAGAAAACTGCTCGTAACATTTCTAAAAACACTACGATCATTATTCCGGAGCACAACATTCCGGCTTTCAAACCGGCTAAGACATTTACAATTTCAGTAAAGAAATAATAAACAAGAGTATTAACCCATAAAATGTGAAGCTATGCCAAGCGGAAAAAAGAAAAAAAGACATAAAATGTCTACGCACAAGCGTAAAAAAAGACTAAGAAAGAACAGACATAAAAGCAAAAAATAATTTTTAAGTCTGGATCACACAGAAATAAAGAACAAACTTGCGAAGCTAATGTCTTTCAAGTTTGTTCTTTGTTTAAGTAGCTAACCCAAAATGAACAATTTGTCAAAAAAGTTGTTCATATAAACGAGATTCAATCAATAATAAAGAAACAAAACAGTGACAAATGAACTAGTAGTTGACGTACAGCCCAAAGAGGTCTCCATCGCCCTTCTCGAAGATAAGAGCCTGGTGGAACTTCAAAGCGAAGGAAGAAATATTTCTTTCTCTGTGGGCAATATGTATTTGGGACGTATCAAGAAATTGATGCCCGGACTAAATGCATGCTTTGTAGACGTCGGTTACGAGAAAGACGCTTTCCTTCATTATTTAGACTTGGGTCCTCAATTTAACTCACTCGAAAAGTTTGTAAAGCAGACTTTAAGCGACAAAAAGAAGCTGACCTCCATCAGCAAAGCAACCCTGCTTCCCGACCTTGACAAGGATGGAACTGTATCCAACACCCTCAAAGTAGGACAAGAAGTAGTGGTGCAAATCGTTAAGGAACCGATCTCCACTAAGGGACCGCGACTGACGTCCGAAATTTCGTTTGCCGGACGCTATCTCGTACTGATCCCTTTCAATGATAAGGTTTCTGTTTCACAAAAGATTAAATCGAGCGAAGAGCGCGCCCGCCTTAAACAACTGCTGATGAGCATCAAGCCTAAAAACTTTGGTGTCATTGTCCGCACGGTAGCCGAAGGCAAACGCGTAGCCGAACTCGACGGAGAGCTTAAAGTTTTGGTTAAGCATTGGGAAGATGCGATGGTAAAAGTACAAAAAGCCACCAAGTACCCGACGTTGATTTATGAAGAAACCAGCCGCGCCGTAGGTTTGTTGCGCGACCTCTTCAACCCATCATTTGAGAATATTCACGTCAACGACGAGGCTGTGTACAATGAAATTAGGGATTACGTATCACTGATTGCGCCCGACCGGGCTAATATCGTGAAACTGTACAAAGGCCAACTTCCCATTTACGACAATTTCGGTATCACCAAGCAGATTAAATCATCGTTTGGTAAAACAGTCTCTTACAAGAGTGGTGCCTATCTGATTATTGAGCACACTGAGGCGCTTCACGTAGTAGACGTGAACAGCGGTAATCGCACCAAGAATGCCAACGGGCAGGAAGGTAACGCACTCGAAGTAAATCTGGGAGCCGCCGACGAGCTGGCCCGCCAACTGCGATTAAGAGACATGGGTGGTATCATTGTCGTGGACTTCATCGATATGAATGAAGCCGAAAACCGTCAGAAGCTTTATGAACGAATGTGTGCCAATATGCAGAAAGACAGGGCACGGCATAATATTCTGCCGCTTAGCAAATTCGGGCTAATGCAGATTACACGCCAACGTGTGCGTCCGGCAATGGACGTCAACACGACCGAAACCTGCCCTACTTGCTTCGGCAAAGGCACTATCAAGTCGTCCATTCTCTTTACGGACACTTTGGAGAGTAAAATTGATTACCTGGTCAATAAACTGAAGGTTAAGAAATTCTCGTTACACGTCCATCCGTATGTTGCCGCCTATATCAATCAGGGACTCGTTTCTCTGAAACGGAAGTGGCAAATGAAATACGGATTCGGTATCAAGATTATTCCAAGTCAAAAACTCGCATTTCTGCAATATGTGTTCTATGATACACATGGAGAAGAAATCGATATGAAGGAAGAAATCGAAATCAAATAGACAGAAAAGGCGGCCCGGTCAAAACGAGTCGCCTTTTTGTTTTATCTATTTTCTTCAACTATCCATTTTTCAATATTACGGGTTTCCGCACTGAAGTTCACTCCTATTTTAAAGAGTTTCCGTTCATCCATCTCGAAAGGAAGAGCATAATGCTTGTCATTTATCTGCTGCAAGGCTTCTTCGGCCATACCATTCAGTTTAAATTCCATGATATAAATGAATTTGTCTGTCTGCAAGACAAGATCGATGCGCCCTTCGCTTGTATGATATTCCACTTTGGCATAGAAGCCGACCAGTTTAAAGACAATGAAAAGCACATTCTCGTAATGCAATTCCTGATCGCGAATCACTTCGTAGGTGGTATCTGCAAAGAAACTTTGCAGACGACGGAAGAAAGAATTATAATCCCCGGAACGTACTTCACGAACAAATTTCTGAATTTCAAACGGAGATTCTACCTTATTTACATTCGCATAATAAGGAAGCAGGAAACGGACAAATCCTTCTTCTACTTCACGATTCGGGAAACCTAACCGATACATTCCAAATTCTTCATCATACCCTTTAATAGTGAGATAACCACTCTGATAAATCACCGGAATGGGATTAGTAGATTCAGAGTCTATGCTATTCAATACTTGGGCGTCGGTTTCTTCATGCGTCATCCGCTCCAAGTCATAATGATGTTTTTGCAGCAATTTCACCAGATAGGTCGGTGTGCCCGTTTCAAACCAATAGCTGCCAAATTCTCTATACTTAAAAGCATTGAGCAAACTAAACGGATTGTACATGCCGATTGAATTGTGTGTAAAGTGATAGCCGTCATAACATTCTTTCAATTCTGCACAGAGTTTATCATACGTCACACCGCGTACGTCCGCAAATTCATGAAGCTCGGCATCCAAAGTATCATGAAGTTCCTGATCGCTAACCCCACAGATTTCAACATAATCTTTTCGCATGGATATATCGTCCAAGTTGTTCAAGTCACTAAACACACTGACTTTGCCAAACTTTGTCACACCGGTAAGGAATGCAAACTTGATGCAACCGTCCATTGTTTTAAGCGCTCCATAAAAAGGCTTTAATGTATTCCGAAATTGCTTTTGTAATTCCTCATTACCGATGGCTTGCAACATGGGTTTATCATATTCATCGACAAGAATAACCACACGTTGCCCCGCCAACTTACAGGCGCGCTCTATAATACCGGCAAAACGCAAAGAAAACGAACGTTCGGACGGCTCGGCACCATATAGTTTTTCCCATGCTGTCAGCGATTTATCAAGTATATTATCCAGACTTTCGGATGTATCATATTTCTCGATATTAAGGTCCAGATGCAGTATAGGATATTTTATCCAGTCCTTTTCCAGTTTTTCCACAGCCAGCCCTTCAAACAGTTCTTTCTTTCCTTGAAAATAGGCCTCTAAGGTGGAGACGAGCAGACTCTTTCCGAAACGGCGCGGACGACTCAAGAAGTAATAACTTCCAGTCTTTACCATTTGATACATCAGTGCTGTCTTATCAATATAGAAATAACCGTCATTACGAATTTTTTCGAAATTCTGAATGCCGATCGGATAAATTTTATGGCTCATATTCTCTTCTTTTATTAATCAATGCCTTTCTTGCAAAGATATATATTTTTAATAGAACTCTTTGTCATAGCAGGTTAAAAGATTCTTTTCAATCATTCATTCTGCACATTTCCCCGGAAACTTAGGGACGATAAAATAAGGGGATGATGACTGCACAAAATTACGAAAAGCCCGGACTTTCGCAAGCTCGGGCTTTCTGTATCTTGGGGACATCTCCTTTACCTATAGGGAAATGGGCGACTAGCAATTTGATTCTAGTACAACAAAAAAGACGTTCCAAGAGTAAAGATAAAAGGGATGCCAGTGGGAAATGTGGGGAGGCATCCCTTTTCTAATAGAAGAATAAAGATAGAAGGATGGACTTTCACAAGCTGTGTCTCTTCGCTTTGTCACTTCTCAACATATAATCTTCACACTTCGGTGAAGAAGGGTTTCATATTTATGGAGAGAGCGCACTTCAACAAGCACGGGCTCTCCTATTATGTTATATCATTCTAGAGATAGCTCCCACCTCTGCCAGAGGCAAATATAGAGGAACTATCTAATAGAACATTAAAGGATTTCAAATTAATCCGCAAAGAGAGCAGTAGGGAATGTTACTGTCTTCACCACAGGTGCAGGAGATGTTGCGCTCCAGCTGATTGAAGGAGTAATAGTAACCGTCACTACCAAATCTTGCACAAGACCCTTCAAGGCCTTACCAACTGTTGTTAATTTCAGTTTCTTATTAGCATCAAACTCGAAGTTAACTTTATCACTTAGTTCTACCTTAATAGAATATCCATAAAGAGCAAGAACATCGTCAGCGGTAGTCAAAACACTAGTGTCATAAGTTTCACCATTTGCAGTCGGCCACATATTCTTACCTTTTCTGTCTTTCCATACAATGTCACCCAGTACATCAATCTCTGCATCTATGGTTTCAGCTGTATACGCTGTTGTGATACCTTTTTTAGCGTCCGTTGCACCAAATGTTGATGTAAGCAGTTTTGATAATGAGATAAATTTCACCTTTTGGTTAGCAATTGAAGCAGGTTCAGCAGCATCGTTAGGTTGACAATTTACATTTACGGTCAATGCCATATTGTCTTTAGCGTGATCCATGTCTACTGTGAATTTACCGTTAGATTCACTTCCTACAGGATCTTCACCATTCTTGTCTATAGCATACGTAATATTGTTGTATATACCTGCATTAACTCCTTCAGTAATAGCGCTCCATGTAGTAAAGATTGAGCCCATTTCTCTTTCGAGGCTGATGCTCTGAATCTTATCACCATTCTTAGTTTCATTAATCAGAAGAGATACCTCGTCATCTTCAGTCCACATACCTGAAGTTTTTGTAAATACAGGCATCTTATAGTCAACAGTTACCGGCATTTTGAATATAATTTGCTTCGTTGCGTCGACGTCAACTGTCAATACGACTTCCATAGTACCCTTGTATGCAGCGGCTACTGTCAGTTTCAGGTTATCATATTTAGTATCACCAGAAGCACCAATACCACTGAACTTCACTTTGTCTCCATCGTTAACCGTAGCAGTTGAGCTAGCAAGTTTAGCAGCTGTAATAGCGTCTTTGATTGCCTTAATATTAGCTGCTGACACAACAATGTCGGATTTTTCTGATTTATTCCAAACTACCGTCTGTGCTGCCAAAGATTTTGTTTCTATTTGCTTAAAGGTGACAGTCAGTTTAGCCGGAGCAGAGGAGCCACCGACGCTAGAATAATCAATGCCCTCATGAGCTTCTCCATCAAAAGGAATACCATTTGTAGTTATATAGCAGACTTCAACCTTTGCTTCTTGCCCTTTGGTAGAAGTGATGGTTTGTTTGCCGGCCTCGTTCGTTCCCAATGTTACACCTTCAGGAGCATCGGCTGCCAACTTATAATAATATGCATAGACTGTACTCAAATCCATAGGAGTGGTGGTAGCTGCAGCTGCCAAGTCATCCAAAACCTGTACCTCACCAACTTTTGCGGACACTGCTGCATCTACCAGTTTAGTAGCACTTGTAACTGCTTCTGGTTTGATTTTAACATCATAAGCAGAGATTATTTCATTGTTCCATGCGTCTTTTGTACAGAATGCGTATGCTTCATCGGCAGGAAGGGCATTCTCCAGATTCAAACCATCTTTTAGTGTAACAGTAAGGTCGTAAACACCACGATTCACTTTAGCTTCGGTAGCACGTGTCAATGGTTTTGCAGTTTTATTTTGTTCGATCTTAGAGATAACAAAATTAGCTTCATTTTGAGAATTCATCAAATAGATTTGATATTTGCTATCAGTAAAGTCAGGACCTACCGGATTAATCAACGCATTCAACACGCCGGAATTAGTTATTAACAGGTCATTTTTCTTAAATTCTTTTTTCTCATCACCCATACCAAAAGTGAAATCAGCTTTGCATTGAGCATAACTTAATTTAAGTTCCTTTGTTCCGCCTGTAGTGATTTTACCATTATTAATATTCACTCCTTCAATGCTACTAATCAAAGCTGCAGTAGGCAAAATACTTGTTAATTCAGTTCCAGTAGTTTTATCTTTTACATGTAGAGTGAAGCTAGGTAATCCCTCATTCTGTACAGCATAAACAGTGGCTGACGAATAATCACCTTTTACCCATTTATTTGTAACGTCATCATAAAAATACCAATAATCTTTTTCAAATTCACCTGTTCCATCGCCAATAAAAGGAGATTTTCCGGCAGGACCGGCAGGACCAACAGGACCTTCAGGACCAACAGGACCTTCGGGGCCAACAGGACCAGTAGCACCGGTCTCACCCTTTTCACCTCGTGCCGGTTTCCCAGTATCAGCACCGTCTATAAACCAGTTTCCATTTTCTCCAATTTCAACGACAGATCCATCTTTACCATTCACAATAGAATATTTATTTCCATTGTTGAAAGTAATTTCAAATCCACCAGTGATACTTTTAATGTCTGTTACCCAATTACCTGCATTCACTTTTGCTTGCAGTTCAGCAAGACCTGCCGCATTGGCATCAATCTGCGTTTGCAGATTGTCGATGTCATCATCATAGTCTTTACAGCCTACATAAGTGACAGTAGCAAGCGTCAATGCCCCGAAAAGCATTACCCTAACAAAATTTTTCTTCATAACTACTTAAAAATTACATTAATAATATATTATTAAACACTAAGTTTCAATAATAGCACGCCCGTTACTCTGTAGGTAACGGAGAAACCTTTGTGCCTGCTTTTCGGGAGTAGTCAATACTGGGAAATGATAAGATAAACAATGAAACATTTTTACCCCTGCTTCTGAAAGACAGTAGAGGAAAGGAGATCTTTTGCAAAAATTTAGAAGTTAACAAAGCCCTAATACAAAGAATCCGCGTGTTTTATTTGATTAATTCCTGTTTTGAGTAGTTTATTAGAAAAAATGTATGATTTCGTTTGGTTGTTTTAAGAAATATGCTCATATTTGCACCGATATTCNGTAGTTTATTAGAAAAAATGTATGATTTCGTTTGGTTGTTTTAAGAAATATGCTCATATTTGCACCGATATTCATTCCCGTTACCTACAGAGTAACAGAGTTATTTCCAAGCACTTACACCTACAATAGAACGTTTTACAAAGTCAAGAACTTGTTTATTTGCTTCATCAATTTTCTTACTCCGGAAAGGTTTCAGATAAGTCTCCGTCACAGTGATAGACGAATGTCCCATCGCTTCGGAAATAATACCCGGATGGATTTCACAATAATAAGCTGTCGTAGCCCAGGTATGGCGGGCGGTGTACGAGCTCAATTTATCGGATAATCCCAATAATTCACCTAGCAACATCAACTGTTGGTTAAAACTGCGCAATGCCAACTGATATTCGCGATACGCCTCTTTAGTTCCTTCACGGCTTTTCAACAATGGAAATAAATAGGGAGAAGAGGGATCGCGATTCATATACTTCTTCACCAGGATCATCGCTTCGGGAGTCAACGTCACAGACAACGGGCGCCCTGTTTTACGCCGGCGATATGTTATTACGTTATCACGCAAATCACTCTTACGCAAATAAGCGAGATCGACAAACGGCATACCACGAAGCGAAAACATCAGAATGAACAACTCTTGCGCCTGACATACAGCAAATGGCACACCTGACGTACGAGACAATTTGGCAAACACCTTCTTCATATCTTCATCACACAACGCACGTTTATGATCGGTACGAGTACCGGTATAAACAGAACGGAACAGATGAGGTACATAAGGAGCTTTCCCAAGATCGACGGCACGATTGTAAACCGCACGAAACGTACGCAGATAAGTGGAAACGGTGTTCCAGCTACAACCACGACTACGAAGATGTATTTCAAATCCTTTTAACCACTCCGGACTCACTTCTTCAAAGGTGAAGTCCGCTTTCCCACAATAAGCAATGATGGCATTCAGACTGCTACGATAAACGTGTGCAGTACCGAAGTTTCCCTCCACCTGTAGCCCCGTGGCTACTTGCTTCATAAATGTTACTACTTTCAACATTTTCTCAATTTATTAATTTATTCGACAATAAAGATACAAGTATTCTTTCATCTAAAAACTCATCATACGAACAAAACTGAAAACGAAGATGTTTTTATAGAGAAAGCTATCAAAGTCGATTTATAACAAAAACCCGGACTTTCGCAAGCTCGGGTTTTCTATATCTTGTGAACGCCTCCTTTACCTATAGGGAAATGAGGGACTAGCAATTTGATTCTAGTACAACAAAAAAGACGTTCCAAGAGTAAAGATAAAAGGGATGCCAGTGGGAAATTAGGGTGGCATCCCTTTTCTAATAGAAGAACAAAGATGGAAGGATGGACTTTCACAAGCTGTGTCCTTCGCTTTGTTCTGGGGTAAAAATATCTTTTTCACACATAGGTGAAGAAGGGTTTTTAGTCTGGAATACTAGTTGACTCTTTTGTCGGATCTATTTTCACTGTAACCGTTTTACCAGCAGCATAATTAGTAATTGTTCCCCAACGTGATTCGGCAACAATGTTAACAATAATGCTAACTTCAGCTTTCAACTGCTTTCCTGTATTGGTAAGAGTCAAAGCACCCGTATTCTTATCTAAAGTAACATATTTAGCATTAGCGGCATCAGCCAATTCAAATGTAGGAGCTACAAATCCGAATATGCCTAATGGAGCTGCTCCCCATTTGTCGCCAGCTTTTACTTCCTTACCTGCTTCCCACATTTTCTCTTTATTAGAAGCTTTCCATATAGCTCCTGTTGCAAGTTGAGTAGTTGCATCCACTTTATCACTACCAATCTTCACTGTTGTAGCAGTCGGAGCAGTCCATTCACCACTAAGATCAGCAAGAGTAAAGGTTGTTTCCTTAGAAGTTACTAATTCGATATCTGCTCCAGCCGCATTTTTAGCAATAACCTTAGCAACAACTACTATAGCCTTAGCAGGAGCAGGGTTAGAGTATGTATTATCCACTTTCAAGACATTATCTGCAAGGCTAACACCAGTGATCGCCTCTTTCAGTGAGAACTGAACAGTAGCACCTACCTTCTTAGCATTGTCCACAATCGTTGCATAGTTCGCAAAGAGAGAAGGGATTTCCATCATGAAATTCATAGATGTAGGCTTGTCTGCCGGAAGAAGATTTGCGGTCAAAGCCAAACTTGATCCACCAGTAATAATCTTATCATCATACGTCAATGTGTAATCAGCATCTGTTACCTCAACTGTAATTGATGGTTTCAAAGTGAAGTTCTGTACATCAGATACCTTTACTTTTACTTCCGGTACATAAGTATCTTTTACTGTACCCTTCGGAACTACAATTTCCAATTCGTTTGTAGTGGTATTAGCTTTAAATCTCAAATATACTCCTTCTGCAGCTTTAAAGGCAAAATTCTCTGCTGGCAATTTTTCATAAACTTCCTGACTAATACCAATATCAGTACTACCACCAGTTGTACCATAAGGAACTGTCACATCAGCTACTTGTTCTTTTGTTCCATCAAATTTAACTGCCGAAATAGTTGGAGAAACTTCCGGATCTGTCGATGCCGCTTTAGCGGTAACATCAGCAAAAGCAGTAACTTTCTCGAAATCAGTACCAGTGATTGTTACAGTGGCCTTTGGTTTGGCTATTTTACCATTAGAAGCATCAGTATAATTTTTCAACTTCAGTACACCCTTCTCAATGGTATAGGAAGCCGCATCATCGCCCTCTACCTTATATGATACTACGAACTTCTCGGCATTCACACTGCTTGCCATTGGCTCATTAGTAACATCATCACCAGCTCTATTTTTACCAGTAATCTGAAGAACAGCTCCCGTTGCATAATCTACAACTGATAGAGGTTTATCATAAAGAATATAATCAATTTCTTTATTCGGTGATTCCACTTTTACATCAGTAATCGCTCTATAATCCGAAATTACCGGGAAATAGTTCGAACTGATATTAGTCAGATTCTTGCTTTGATCTTTAGCGATAAGATTCAGACTAACAGCGAAACTCTTGTCCGTTGAAGTAGAAATAGTAAAAGTAACGATACCTGTAGCTTCGTCTACTTCCGTTTTCTCAATGTTATAAATCTCGGCTGTGCGGGTCTTAATTTCCTGTCCGTCGAACGAAGGAGCATAATTCTCTGCGAAGTTGGCAACGGCCGTTGCAGGAGAAATACGGAATTTCATCTGGATCGGTTTCGTTTCAGCTACCAATTTATTATCGTAGAAATAAGACATAAAGATGATTTTACCATCTTCATATTCAGGAACATAAACTACGCTCTGAATCTGATTTTCAAGTGCTGTGATACGAGTTTTTAATGCAGTAAACTCTCCATCTACCCCACTTTTATAAGTAGCAAGATAGGCTTCTACTTTATTATCAAAATCTGCTTTAGTAGCGCAATAGCCATAACTAGCTTTGATCGTAGAGATTTCAGCCAATACTGCCGCAAAATTTTCATAACCACCACCAGCTAAAGCTGTTTCGATAGTTGTTTTAAATGTAGTAAGCGTAGTGATATTACTGGTAACAGTTTGGTAAGCAGTTGCCTGTTCACTCTTATAAGTTTCAAAACTAGTACTCAACGTTGCTAATTTATCGTCTACACCTTTGATAGCAAGATTGATAGCAGAGGTTTCCGCCAATACCTGTGATTCAATAACCTCGTTTACATATTTAGCAATAGAGCCATTGTCTTTCAGCAACTCCAGAACTTCGTTATCAACCAATCCTGCAAGTTCAGAATGGGCTACGTAAGCAGTCAAATCATCCTTCGATGCAGCGTTTTGATTGAATGTTTCCAATGCGGTGATTCTGCCATCCAATTTTTGCAGTTCCAAGATATTAGCTTGTATCTCAACAATAGCAGCCGCATTATTGTCAGCCATATCTTTTACAGCCTTCAATTCATTCTTAGCTTCTGCCAGTTCATTTGCTAATTTTTTCAGGTCTTCGCTAGATGCAGCACCAGCCAATTTTTCTGTCAGGTCGGCAACTTTAGCTTCCAGATCTTTTTTCGTTTCGTTCAAAGTTCCCTCGATTGAGTTTACTTGTTTTGAAAGTTCGGTAATCTGGTCGCCCAATGTTTTAATAGTACTTGCATCTGCTTTGTTTTCCAACGCAGTCTGCAACGCTTCTACTGTTTTCAGCAAATCCTGTACTGCCTTGCTATCCGCCTTACCATCAATAGCAGTTTGCAATTGAGTCTGCAAAGTTTGAATGGCACTAGATATGGCCGCTTTCATGTCCTCTGTACTCACCGGATTAGTGGACGTAACTTTATCAATCTGCTCTTGCAGATTTTTGATGTCATCGTCATAGTCCTTACAACTCGTTACAGTTGTACTAACCGCAAGCGTCAATGCCCCAAAAAGCATTACCCTAACAAATTTTTTCTTCATAACTACTTAAAAATTACATTAATAATATATTATTAAACACTAAGTTTCAATAATAGCCGCCCGTTACTTCGTAGGTAACGGATAAACCTTTGTACCTGCTCTTTTGGAGTAGTCAATACTGAAAAATAAGACGATAAGCAATGAAACATTTTTACCCCTGCTTCTGAAAGGCAGTAGAGGGAGGGAAATCTTTTGCAAAATTTAGAAGTTAACAAAGTCCTAATACAAAGAATCCGTGTGTTTTATTTGTTTAATTCCTCTTTTGAGTAGTTTATTAGAAAAAATGTATGATTTCGTTTGGTTGTTTTAAGAAATATGCTCATATTTGCACCGATATTTCAACCCGTTACCTACGAAGTAACAGAGTAAAAATCAAGCACTTGCACCCATCACCGAGCGTTTTACAAAGTCGAGCACCTGTTTATTTGCTTCATCAATTTTCTTACTTCGAAAAGGTTTCAAATAAGTTTCCGTTACAGTGATAGACGAATGTCCCATTGCTTCGGAAATAATGCCCGGATGAATTTCGCAATAATACGCAGTCGTCGCCCAAGTATGACGTGCGGTATATGAGCTCAACCGGTCTTTGAGTCCAAGCAGCTTTCCCACCAGTTCCAACTGATAGTTAAAATTGCGCAGAGCCAGTTGATATTCCCTATACGCCATTGGCGAACCTTCGTCACTGTGAAGAATCGGGAATAAATAGGGCGACTGCTCCTCGCGACTCATATACTTCCGTAAAAGAAACATCGCTTCCGACGTCAACGTCACAGACAGTGGACGCCCCGTTTTACGACGACGATAGCTAATCACATTCCCCCGGAGATCACTCTTACGCAGATAAGCCAGATCGACAAAAGGCAGCCCCCGGAGCAGGAACATCAGGATGAACAATTCCTGCGCACCCCTCATGGCAGGAGTAACCGCATCCGACTGCAACAGACGGGCAAATACCTTCTTCATATCCTCCGCATCCAATGCCCGACGACGGTCCGCCCGCGTACCTGTATATACGGAGCGAAACAAATGCGGCACATAAGGCGCTTTCCGAAGATCGACAGCACGATTGTAAACCGCACGCAACGTGCGAAGATACGTAGACACCGTGTTCCAGCTACACCCACGAGCACGAAGGCTACCCTCAAAATGCTTCAACCACTCCGGAGTTATTTCCGGGAACGACAAACAACCGGAACCCTGAAAAGTAAGAATCGCATTCAAACTACTTCTATATACATGAGCAGTCCCTAAATTCCCACTCTGCTGCAAATCAACAGCCACTTGTTTCATAAACGAAGTAAAACTTTCCTTTTTCATTAAAAAATAATTTAATAATTAATATTTACTAATTTCACAATTTACTTTAGTAAAATACGAAAATATATATACAAAGATTTACATATATAAAATTATAATATTAAAAACTGAAATATTCACATTATCTATCAAATTTATTTTTATACATTTGCGCAGTTTTTTTAAACAAATAATCATTTTAATTACTAAAAAACAACAAAGTTATGAACAACAATGAACCAGCTGCCGAACACTACAGCATCAATGGATTCAAGTATTTCTCCGAGTTGGCGAAAGAATATTTTCCAGATCTGGCAAACGCCTCTTCCGCCAGCAAAAAAATGCGCAAACGCATCAAAGCAGACAAGACGTTGAACGAACAACTGGCTGCCGCGTATTACACCTGCCAAACAATCGACATCAGTCCCGAAATGCAACTAATCCTTTACCGCCATTGGGGACCTCCCCACATCGACCTGCCGACCAACGTTTAATTACGTAGTAGAAAACGAAAACATCGACAAGGAATAAAAAGAAAATCGAACTATATATTTTTAAATATATCATTTATCTTTTTATTGTTTATTATGTATTCCACTTTGCGTTCACCACTTTTTTCGGAAAAGAAGATAACTATCATTTATACAGCTATTTACAGAAAGAAAAAAGCGTTCCACAAAGCGTTCGGCAAAATGACCGTTTTTTTCATTCCAAACAGAGCCTCCGAATCCTCCCAACGAAGGCTCTGTTTATCTCCGGCAGAAGTTCTATCAAACACAAACAGAGCATCCGTTTCATCTCCTGATCGCTTCTTCGCCCCATGAAAGAAAACAAAAATACAACAACTTACGTACCACAACTATTCTTCTTCGTCCACACCCGTCCACAAACAGACACACCCCTTGCAAACCGCACGGGAATAGCGTACTTTTACAGAAAATTTAAATAACACTCAATGAAAAATTTCAATTTTCAAGCCATGCTGAAACATGGTTTTCTCATTATCCCTAAAGCCTTACTACAGCAGCAGATAGAAGACCGACACATGCAAGAAGGAGAAATAGAAGCTCTCCTGAAAATTCTGATGAAGGTCAATTATTCGGATACACTCTACAACGACCGTCAAAATAAAAACTGCCTGTGTAAAAGAGGCGAAAGCCTGTTTAGTTATCGCGACTGGAGCCACATCTTCCACTGGTCTGTCGGAAAAGCCTTCAGGTTCATACACGAGCTTGCCACGCTGGGAATTATAGAAATCATCTCTCACCCCAACAATTCCTCCCTGCATATTCGTGTCGTCGAATACGATAAATGGATGGGAGTTCCCGATAGCGACAAGCAGAAAAAGAAAGCCGTCAACGAAAAGTTTCACCTGTTCTGGAATGAATTCCACAGCATCACACAGCTCCCCAAAGAGAATATCGCCAAAGCACAACGCGAATGGAAAAAGTTGGGCGACAAGGAACAGCAACTCGCCATCGACAGGATAGAGGAATATTATTTCCACCAAACGAACATCAATTTCCTTCTCCATGCCGCCAGCTATTTATCCAACAAAGCTTTTCTTAACGAATACTGATAATATGAATACCGAAAACAGAGTTTCGCCACAGGCTCCCGAAATAGAAGAAGCTATCATCGGCGCCTGCCTGATAGAACAGGGAGCCATACCACTGGTAGCCGACAAGCTGCGTCCCGAAATGTTCTACGTCCTGCGCCATCAGGTTATCTATGCCGCCATACTGGCCATGTATCATGCAGGAATAAAGATAGACATCCTCACCGTAAAAGAAGAGCTTTCCCACCGTGGAAAGCTCGAAGAGGCGGGCGGACCGTTCGGCATCACCCAATTGAGCAGCAAGGTGGCAACCTCCGCCCATCTTGAATATCATGCGCAGATCGTACACGAGAAATACCTGCGACGCGAAATGATTCTGGGGTTCAACAAACTCCTCGCCTGTTCGCTAGACGAAACGATGGATATTGACGACTCACTGGTAGACGCGCATAACCTGCTCGACCGTCTGGAAGGCGAATTCGGCCATAACAACCACATGCGCGACATGGATGAACTAATGACCGCCACCATGGTAGAAGCCGAAGGACGTATCGCCAACAACAAAAACGGAGTAACCGGCCTCCCTACCGGACTGGCGGATCTGGACCGCATGACGTCCGGACTACAGAAAGGCGAGTTGGTGGTGGTCGCCGCCCGTCCCGGCGTAGGAAAAACGGCATTCGCACTACACATGGCACGAAGCGCAGCAATGGCAGGGTATGCCGTAGCTGTCTACAGCCTCGAGATGCAAGGGGAACGACTAGCAGACCGATGGCTGACAGCGGTCAGCGAAATCAGCGCCCGCCATTGGCGATCGGGAACCGTCAGCCAACAGGAACTCGTAGAGGCACGCACAACAGCCGCTGACCTCAAACGCCTGCCGATACACGTAGACGACAGCACATCGGTCAACATGGAACATATACGTTCCAGCGCGCGACTGCTGCAAAGCCAACATGCGTGCGATGCTATTATTATCGACTACCTGCAACTCTGCGACATGACGACCGGTCAAAACAACCGCAACCGCGAACAGGAAGTGGCACAAGCCACCCGCAAGGCAAAATTGCTAGCCAAAGAACTGAATGTACCAGTCGTACTGCTTAGCCAGCTAAACCGCGAATCGGAAAACCGCCCTGCCGGCCGTCCCGAACTGGCTCATCTCCGCGAGAGCGGAGCTATTGAACAGGATGCAGACGTCGTCATGCTGCTCTACCGTCCCGCCCTTGCAAGGGTGACGACCGACCGGGAAAGTGGTTATCCCACCGAAGGTCTGGGAGTAGTCATCATAGCCAAGCAACGCAACGGAGAGACAGGAAACGTCTATTTCAGACATAATCCGGAAATGACCAAGATCACCGAATATGTCCCTCCGTTAGAGTATATGCTGAAACATGCCAAATAAGAAACAGTTACACTAATAATATACAATTTTATATTACAACATATAGCATAAATCATTTTCTCATTTTATTTCATTATACATACAATATATATAGCAAAACACTTGACTTTCCCTCTCATATTTCGTATATTTGTAATGTCGTAAGGACAGAGAAAATTTTATTACTTAAACCTTAACTTTTTATTGTATGAATGTATTAGTGGAGCGCTATCAGCGCAGAAAGTATGTGAATCAACCGGATTCACAGATGTTGTATTATGTACGCCAGAAATCGGGCACAGTGAGAGTGATGGACATCAACAAGCTGGCGGATGCCATCGAAGCGAACTCCTCGCTCACTGCAGGAGACGTGAAGCATGCCATTGAGGCTTTTGTCGAGCAGTTACGCCTATCGCTTACCCAGGGCGACAAGGTGAAGGTTGACGGATTGGGTACGTTTCATATCACATTGAGCAGCGAGGGGGCAGAAAAAGAGAAAGATTGCACGGTGCGCAGCATCCGCAAAGTAAATGTCCGTTTCGTGGCGGACAAGGCGCTTCAATTGGTAAATACGAGCCATGCCACTACCCGAGGCGAAAATAATGTCGATTTTATCCTGACAGCAAAGGGCGACGGAGAAGGTGACGATGACGGAAATAGCGGTAGCGGTGGAAACAGCGGCGGAAGCGGAGAAGCTCCGGACCCGGCAGCTTAATCTTTAAAACAGCGCCGCATGGATATTACGGAGTGATTTCTACAGTTACTCTCTATGCGGTTTCTGTTTTCTTCTACATTTATTTTTTAATTCTCAATTTTCAATCCTCAATTTATTAAAATGCTTGATAAAATCATAGAGATCATTATAACGATCCTGCCCTTTCTGGGCAGTAACCGCAAAAAGCGCAAAGTAATGGCGCAAGAAGTAAAAGAGTTCAGCGAACTGGTGAAAGACCAATATACTTTTCTGATGCAGCAGTTGGAAAAAGTGTTGAAGGATTATTTCGACCTTAGCTCGAAAGTGAAAGAGATGCATACGGAGATATTCTCATTAAGAGGTCAGCTGGCGCAGGCTGCCACCTTGCAATGCATCCATAAAGAGTGCTCGCAACGTAGCATGGCGGAAGCCTGACAATGAACGGTCTTATCCATGAGAACTATCAATCTAATAGTAATCCATTGCTCCGCCACGCGCGAGGACAAGAGCTTCACGGAATATGATCTGGATATCTGCCACCGCAGGCGCGGATTCAACGGAACGGGGTATCATTTTTATATCCGCAAGAACGGTGATATAAAGTCTACCCGTCCGATAGAAAAGGTCGGTGCGCATTGTCGCAGTTTCAACAAGGAAAGTATAGGTATCTGCTACGAAGGAGGACTCGACTGCATGGGACAACCGAAGGACACACGCACCTGTTGGCAAAAACACTCTCTGCGTGTATTAATTCTCACTTTATTGAAAGAGTATCCCGATTGCCGGATATGTGGACACCGGGATCTTAGCCCCGACCTGAACGGAAACGGCGAGATTGAACCGGAAGAATGGATCAAAGCCTGTCCTTGCTTTAATGCTGAAAAGGATTGGGATAAAGTCTAAAAAAATTAGCTTTATTATAATTTAGGCACGGATAACACGGATTTCACGGTTGCTTTGTACAAGCATAGCACTAACCGTGCAATCTGTGTAATCCGTGCCTAATCTTTAACTTATGATTTTGCTAGACTACGCGTTATCAAAGGCCGTTTAGAACCGACGTAATATGCTGTCTAATTTTCCAACGAGGTAAAAAGGTAGATTTATCAATTTGAATTCTTTTCCGTCTGCCGTCTTTACCTCATCCACAGCATAAGGCTGCGACCATATTCTGACTGCAACAGTCTGATTAGAGTGATTCATAAAAGAATGTAAGGAACGCAAGTGGGCGTTATGCCCTGATTTGACTTCAATGGGATAAACCATAGAATCCTGCACCCACACATAATCGACTTCTGCATTAGAACCACTTTTATTACGCACCCAGAAACAACGTTTCTGACTGACTTTATCTGTCAGTGTCAACAGTTCTTGCGCTACAATCTGCTCCGCTATCATACCACGCCAAGCATCCATTATATCTTTTGCTCCCAAAACCTCTTTCTGTACCTGTGCCGCATAATTCACCAATCCTGTATCTAACCAGACCAGTTTGGGCATACGCTTTATTTCAGGAGTGGCCGGAACTTCCGTTGCCGTAGTCGGATAAACTAATTCCAGCAACAAAGTTATAAAGAATTTCCAAAGATGGGGCAAAATACCATTGATTTTGTTTCAAAGATGGGGCAAAAGTCTATCGTTTATGTTCCAAAAATGGGGCAAATCCGCCTAATACTGTCGTAAAGATGGGGCAAAAAGAACGTATTTACAATCAGCTAATCTACAAATTAGACGACTTACCATGTACTAACTCCAATCGTACATCGTAAATCGTCTAATCGTAAATGAACTTAATCGTAAATTATTTTTCTACTTCACGTCGAATGCAGCATCAATCAACGCTTTCAAGTTCAGATAATGACTTCTGTATATTCCACTGGAAGCATTTGCCGCATTGGTCAGGTCTCTTCTAAGATCAGTCAACTGTCCGCGTGCAATAGTCGGTGCTTCAGAAGGGAAATCGAAAGCTACGAGCGAATAACCACCCAGACTTCCGAGCGAACCGGAACTGTTCTTCGGTTTATCAAGCATTCCAATCAACGCATTGACATAAGTCTTTTGCAAACTACGTTGGGAAGCATCCGGTTTCTTTCCTCCTTGCATATCGCTCCAGATACTCTTCTTCAAATCACGGAACAAATCGTTGGCTGTGTATGCCTTCGCTCCGTTGACCAGTTCGTTGTCCGTCATCTTATCAAGTGTGCGGCTGCTAAGCAGTTGTTTCAATGTACTGCTCTGTACACGGTAGATCGAATTGAAAGTATTGATACCAGTTCTTTCGGACAGTTTATCATCCATCAGCCAGGTCGGTGTGGTAAACAGTTCCTTGTTCAGGAAGTCGACCGCTTTCTTCTGAATATCCTTCGGAACATATTCCACCGCTTTCATGTCTGTCTGTTCCACAGAAATCGGATTGTGGTAGATACCGGCCACATTGGTAGCCACATGGCCCATGTACAAGTCGAATTGTCCCACCACATTCTGATACAAACGGACAGCTTTCATATAACCCTCATTCGGTTCATAAGTCCAGTTCATGATTTCAGGCATCACACGTTTCAGGTTTTTGATTCCATACGAGCTTGCCAGCATGGCATCATCTCCCAAATCTTCACTCTGGTTGCGGGGATCGTTTCTGTCGAGTTCCGTTCCGAACGTATAGCGTTTGTCCTCCCGCAGCTTCTCAATGATCCACTTATTCAAATGAGGTATTTCGGCTTCCGCCGTTTCATATTCAGGCATCCAACGATAGCCCCATTCAATCGCCCATTTATCATACATACCGATACGGGGGAATATTCCCGAACGTGAAACGTTGTCTTCCGGCTGTGCCACATAGTTGAAGCGTGCATAGTCCATGATAGACGGTGTATGACCGTTGGCTTCCACCCATATTTTGTCTCTAAGTTTCTCTACCGGGACGGTATTGGAAGAACCGAAGTTATGACGCAGTCCTAATGTATGTCCCACCTCGTGGGAAGATACAAAACGTACCAGTTCGCCCATCAGTTCATCGTCGAACATCGGTTTGCGTGCTCCCGGATCAATGGCTCCTGCCTGCACGATGTACCAGTTGTAAAGCAGGCTCATCACATTGTGATACCAGTTGATATGCGTTTCAAGAATTTCACCGCTGCGAGGGTCGTGCACGTGAGGTCCGCTTGCGTTCGGAATATCGGAAGGCTTGTACACGATAGCCGAATGGCGGGCGTCTTCCAAGCTCCAGGTAGGATCGTCCGTCGGTGCTTCTTTGCCGAAGATTGCATTTTTGAATCCTGCTTTCTCAAAAGCGGCTTGCCAGTCGTTCACTCCCTGAATAAGGTACGGAACCCATTTCTTCGGAGTGACAGGGTCGATATAAATGATAATCGGTTTCTTTGGTTCCACCAATTCGCCACGCAGGTATTTCTCGCGGTCTTCGTCTTTGGGTTCGAGACGCCAGCGGGTGATATTCGCTTTATACTTCACTCCTTGCGGATTCTCGTCAAAATCCTTATAGCTCACAGCAAAGTAACCTACCCGGTCGTCGTGCAATCTCGGTTTCATCGGTTCCTTGGGAAGTAATAGCATAGAGCTGTTCAGTTCGTAAGTCAACGGAGTGGTAGAGGTGGCAAAGAAAGCTGCCAGCAGTTTCTCAAGTCCACTGCCTCCTCCTTTCTTCCGCTGGAAGGTACGCACGGTACGTATTTCGATGTTTTGCGGAAAGGCTTTCAGTGTGTCGATATAACTGGCGTCGTCTACCATGCTGCTCGCTCCGATGTTGTCTTTCACCCGGCTGGTGAATGAAAACATTTCGTTGTCCTTACGGATATAGTCGGTCATGTCGATCACATAGTTGGTAGTTTCTCCTTCTTTACGGACAGTTTTCAGCGGGAAGGTGGCCACAATGGGTTGAACATTGGAGTTCAATACGGCCTGATACATACCCAGTGTATCAGCAGAATGTTCGAGATAAGAGATTTCACGCACGAACAGTTTGTCGCCGCGTCCTTTCTCGAAACGGATCACTTCGTCGCTGATGTAATCTCCCGGATAGCCTACTTTACGTTTCTGCGCGTCTACCGGTGCTTTCACAACTCTGTTCACAATCAAAATATCACGTCCGAAAAGAGAGTCGGCTATTTCGAAGAAATATTTACCATCTACGTAATGCACTTTAAAAAAGCCGTCCATTGTTTTGGCTTTGCCGGTGATTACTTTTGCGTAAGGTTGCAGAGCATCTTTCTTACTCTTGGCAATGGAGTCAGCCTTGGCTTTATCCACCGCTTCCGTCTTGCTCTTCTTTTTCTTCTTTTTCTTGAAGATGTCCGTCGATTGTGCTCCGGCCAATGGAACGATCATTGCCAGAATCATCAGAATTGAAACTAATTTCTTCATGCTTTCTTTTTTAATATTTATATACAGATACAAAGATAATAATTATTCGATACCGGCAATGCCATACATATTTAAGTTGTTGATACTAGACATCTTTTCATTCGGTTTGCCTGAAATAGTATATTCCTGTCCATCAATTGTCAAAGTAAAATTATAGGTATAAGTTAGCCCTGTTTCAAAAGGTACGGCAATCATCATATAACAGGTCTCCAAACTGGCACCAAAATACCCGGCAGTTATCTCGAAGCCGCCATTAGGAAGATTATAAGTAATACTGTTTATCGGAGTACCGGAAATTTTACCTGTCGACAAATCTACAGTTGCTCCATCTTCGTAGGCAATCGGATGGTCACAGCTCACCACCACTTTAGTAAATTTCTTACCGACAAAAGAATCCGGGCATCCCGCACCCGGTAAAGTGATTTGAGAAAACAATGGTTTGAATTCTCCCAAAGAAACAGTTGCAGCAGAATAGCTAGATGTAGTAGCCGAAGCATAAGCAAAGCTATAATTACGATGCGGCATAAACTCTGATTCATAATACTCCTGCACAGCTAAGTTGGGCAAAGCGACAGCCTTATAATCTTGTGAAGCTGCGTTATAGGGCGTATAGGCATAAATAGTGTGATCGCCACCCTTAAATCCTGCAGCAAGTTCGGAAGAAGGATTCAGCGTAATATCTTCAGTCACACGACTATCACGATCATATACTATATACGTTTTACCATCCAATTCTGTAGTAGTAGCCACCGCTACTTCCGACGGAGCATACGGCAAGTTATCCTGCGGTTTGCCATCGGACAACACATATATTCCTATCTTGTCCGCTTCAATCCATCCCTGGCTTCCATGGGAATACACATTATAAGCACCGGAAACAGCAATTTTCCCCACTACGGGAATATCTGCATCTTCTTCTTCACCATCGTCACTGCTGCAACTTACTGAAGACAATACTAAAGCTACACAAGCAGCAAAATAAAACAGTCTATTTTTCATACTTTTCTCGTTTAAATGATTAATTATTTACTGATAGGTTATTTTCTTTTTCCAATTAATATTCTCCTTCATAGTTCGTGCACCATACCATGCCTTTCACATCGCCAAACCCGCTAAAAGTCTTCAATTCCAAATCGGGAGCAAAACCTTCGAAGAGACGTACCATCTGGCTCGTGTTTACATCGATGATGGCGATATCCCCATTTTCCTGCGAAAGTGCCAGCCGGAAATTCGGATCAGTGCTATTTCCCCCATAGCCATAAAACTCACAAACAACAGGACTTCCACTGATGCCGGTGATACGGCTGCCTGCTGTGTAAGCCAGCATATGGCTGCGCATCTGCATACTGTATATATAGAGATTCTTATCTCCATCGGTAAAGTAGAAATAAGGGTTCTTTTCAAAATTGGAGGACATCTTAATGACACTTTGCGGAGTCAATAAGGAGCTGCCGCTGAATCCGTATTGATCCGTACCGGTTATCAGGTGAGAGTTATTATCCATGTCTTTTACGGCAAACTCGTGCAAATCATAATTTCCGGTTCCCTGCACGTCAATCAGCGACACGTAGTTTGACCAAAATGTCAGCCCGCCGTTGGAGGCTACATCTTTCTTTTCGTAAGCCCCTATTGCCAGGCAGCGGGTTCCCGCTCCCATATTGTTCACCCGCAACACACCGGAGGGAACTTCCAAATCCTGATCGTATGTTTTGAAGTAGACGATGGCAGGAGTATAAACTGCTCCCCACTGCGGATAATGTGTAATGCCGATAAAACGGGCATTTTGCTCATCATACAAGATACAACGTTCTTCGTCGGCACACCAATAAGTGACGTTGTGGAACGGTGCGAAACAGGTGATACGGCTACCTCCCTCAAACTCATACGGCATGGCGCCGTACTTCCCGTAATAAGGAATCGCTTTATTGTCAGTGCCTACGGCACGGATATACACTTCCCCCTGTTCGGAGCAAATCACGTAATATTCTTCCTTGAATGCGAAGTCCATTATCTTCAAGCCTTCCGGCTCTTTACGGTTTTCAAATTCGTGGGCAAGCCACATGTCTTTTTGCAACGAATTGCCATCTAGCGTGACACTTCCACTACCCTGATTTATCAGGATTTTCGGCAAACCTGACACGTAGGAACCGGAGATAGAGCCTAATACATAATAGTAATAGATCCCGAGCGGGTCTGTACCCAGACCATCTTCGATGATGTTTTCTACATCGTGCGTAGCCCGGAGGCCGGGATTGATGAAAGATAAAGAAGATTTTCCGTCTCCTTTGTTGGAGAGAATCATCCAGCCCCAGTCGAAACTGTTCTTTCCCGTCAAGGTATATTTATTGCTGATGTATGTTTCATTCGTTTCCTTATTGATGACTTTCAGTATCAGTTCGTACGTTCCGCCTTTTTCGAACTGATACTTCAGATGATAACCTGTGTAGATCAGTTCACGGTTCAGATACCATTGAACGGTGAAAAGTTCATCAACATTCCCGATGTCCGTTGAGAAGTTGATGGGCGCATCCATCTCGAAAAGGTTGCCTACCATAAACGTGTAGTCCGATGAAGCGGAGTTCACAAAAGAAACTTTGGTAGAGTTTGTATAGTCATAGTTTCCCAAATCGTCATAACAGCCGGTTATCACGAGAAGCTGCAGGATTGAAATGAATAGTATTGTTTTTCGCTTCATAATTTATTATCAGTTATCGAGAATGGTTTCATACAGCGGTGTCACTCCGTCTGTATCATAATATTGGTAATTGCCTTGCTGCCACTGGTCTTTCCACCAGGCCTTGAAGTCGGCTATCAGGTTGACAAACTCAATACCGGTGTATTTATCCAATGATTCGAGTATCTCACCATCCATGAAAATGATAAAAACACGGTATTTCATATCCGAATAAGTACCCAGATTGGCTGCCGAACTCTGGTTCCACCAAACAGGTTGGGAAATCCGGTCGGTCACTTGAATCGTGACGTGTTTGTATTCTGCCGGACCCACCAGACAGTTTTCCACTGCATCCAGTGAAAGGGTAAGGGTGTAGTCTGTGTTGAGCAGGTCTTCATTGCGATAGACGGTGACTTCGTAGGTGTCTTCCGCCAGTCCGCTATGGAAGATGCCGGAGGTCAAAGGGGCATAGTCGATGCCGGAACGGGCGGTGCTTTTCTCTCCCACTGCGGAAATATCACAGGTGGCATTTTCTTCGAGCAGGTAGCCAAGAAGTGTCATTTTCACTTTCACGGTTCCTTCTCGAAGCAAGGGTGCATCTGTAGCAAAGTTGAATGTTATTTTCTGTGGAGACTTATCGCTCATGTAAGTAAAATAGACGTAATTGTCTCCATTATAAACGTCCAGCTGCTCTTCACTGCAAGAGGTGAGAACGAACAGCAGGCAGAAGATGGTATATGTCAATATTCGTTTCATCTTATCCGGGCATTAGTTGGTTGTTTCACTGGTAGGCAATGGAAGTACATAAGAACCTGTCATGTTGATTTCTCCTTCCTCGTCGGAATCGGGCACGGTGGAGAGGTTCATCCGTTTGTAGGTGTAGAAGGTTCCACCTTCGCCTATCATTTCTTTCCGTATATCGAGCAGTATTTCGGCATCCAGTTGTTCACGGGTGCTGACTGTCAGACTAAGGGTACGTTCAGCTCCACGGGCTTTTCGAACTGTTTCGAGGTAGTTGATTCCTTCGGTTATCTTGCCATTATAGCTACTGATCTCCGCCAGGATATGACAGATTTCACTGAACCGGATCACTGGTATCATCGGATTCTCCATTGCTTCTACTACTGATTCTACGGAAGGGTTATACTTCAGTGTGTAATACTTCGACTGGGTTTCATTGGTAGTCCCGATCAGGTAGGTGAGCCGATAGTCGGTATATACGCCCGTATTGTCCGAAGCAAACAGGGAAGGGATATTTGCCAACGGCAAACGGGTGGTTGACGAAGAAGAGGAAGAGCCCCATACGGCCTGTTCATAATCCGTAGCCAGCTGTTTCTTGTACAAGCCGAACAATATGTCGTGGGAGACTTTTGTATATCGGGAATTGAGATTGCAGGTAATGTTCTCTCCTTCTGTAAAGCCTATCCACCGTTTCTGCTGATAATAGGTGTTGTAAAGTTCTTTGGCGGCTGTCTCGGCATTCTTGTAATAGGCAGGACCGGCATAGATGCAGACACGGGCTTTCAACCCCAGCAATGCCAGATAGTTGAAGCGGATGCCACGATACCAGAAGAATGCTCCCATATCGTCTATATAGGAACCGGAGTTGAAGCGGTAGCGGGCATTCCATTCGGGAGTAGGTTCGTACATTTGTGAAGCGTACATCGCTTCGGGATGGTATTCGGTGTCAAACTTACGCAGAATGTCTTCCGCTTCGAGCAGGTCTTTCAGGACTTTCTCGATAAAATCGGTAACGGTACATTTTTCTACCACTGCGGCTTCGTATTTATCGCGGTAAGGAAGATAGGCGCCCGAAGGATTGGTTGCCGTTGCAGGAGCAAACAAGCGAAGCAGGTCAAAATGCATCATGGCTCTTAATGACAAGGCTTCGGCGTAAATGAGGTTTTTCTCTTCTTCTCCGTATTCGAACAAAGAGATGTCCGTGGGCCGGATGTTCTCGATGAGCTTGTTCAGGTTGGCTATCACTTTATAGCCTTTTTCCCAGATAGCTGTCACGACGGGTTCGGTGTCGACCGTGTTATAGATAAGTTCGGAAGCGTCGGCATACATCGGAGAGATGGTTCCCGCCTTTTGATTGTATTGCTGGGAGATGGCACTAAGGAATCCCCAGCTTAGTTGCTTACCGTAAAGTTCGTCGGACGCCAGATTGGTGTAGATACCATTCAGGGCATTCCGGTAGCCGAAACCGGTGGAAAACAGATCGTCGTCGGCTATCGCATTTTCTGGTGTTACGTCCAGCCAGGCATTGCAGGAAACGGCTAACATTCCTGTCAGGGCTATTAGTATATGGCTGATTAGTTTCTTCATTTGTATGGTTAGAATATGATGTTAGTAGTCAGATTGAATGAACGCGAATAAGGATAATCCAGTCCCCGTTCCTGACGGATGGTAGACCAATAGAACAGGTCGTTCATCGTGAACGAAAGACGCAGGCCGGATAGATGGAGTTTCTTTAATTGTTCGGGACGGAAATTGTAGCTCATTGTCAATGAACTCCATTGCAGGGTATTGTTTTTCTGTACAAAACGCGAAGATGCGCCGGTGGTGACATTACGGTCACGAATATCTTTCATGGTGGTTATGTCTCCCGGTTTCTGCCAACGGTCGAGCAATACCCGCTTATCTACATTGTCATTTTTAATGTCGGCATTCTCTACATAGGAGACGAGGGTATTGTTGTAAGCATCTCCACCAAAAGTATAGAGGAAAGAAGCAAACATGGATAACTGTTTATAGGACAGGGTATAACCGAATGAGCCTTGTCCCTTGGGAGCTGTATCGCCAATAATGGTCCATTCGTCGGCAGACCATACATCGGTAACGTCACCATTCCGGCGAAGGTAGATTTCTTTGCCGTTTGTGGGGCTGATTCCCAATGACTTCATCCCGTAAATAGAGGTCAGAGAGGCTCCTTCGTAATATTTCAGGTATGTTTTAGCATATTTTGAATCGGAGCTGCTTTCGGGGTTATATCCGCTGAACAGTTCTTCCACTCTTTTATTATAGTCGCGCATTGCCTGGGAGATTTCAATAATCGTGTTTTTGTTTCTTGCAAAGCTGCCGTAGAGCTGGAAGAGCCAGTTTCTGTCACTGTAAAGTCGTGCCCGCAGTTCCAGTTCGACGCCGGTGTTTTTCACCTTTCCCATGTTTTCTTTGTAGGAGGTGAATCCGGTAGAGGAAGGGATGGTATAATCGGTTATCAGGTCGATGGTACGCTCGTCGTAGGCAGAGGCTTTCAGATAGATTTTATCGTGCCACAGTCCGATTTCAACTCCATAGTCGAGGGTGTATTTACGTTCCCATTTCAGGTTCGGATTTCCCATCTGATAGAGGAATACACCGTAGCCTGTGGGATACCAGCTGTCTGTTTGCAGCTGATACATATCTTTGGCCGAATAGAGGGAGAAGTTGGTCTTTCCGGTCAGTCCGTAGGAGGCACGGAACTTCAACATGGAGAAGAGTTCGTTCGACTTCATAAAATCATAATTATGAATGTTGATTCCTGCTCCTGTTGACCAGAACATGGACCATCTTTTATCGGAACCAAATTCGGAAGAACCGTCGATACGTCCTGTAAGGTCGGCGAGATAGATATTGTTATAGGTGTAGTTGGAAGTAAGCAAGGCTCCTACCAAGCGGGTGGTATTGTCGGAGCTGCTGGGCTTTCCGTATACTTCTGCCGCATAGTTTGAAGAGACAAGGTCGCCACCAGGGAATCCCCGGTAACGTGTTTCGGAAGCAGTGCTCTGCGTTTGTCTCATGTTGGAGGACAAGCAGATATTGAGATTGTGTCCCTTGAAGGTATTGTTGTACATGAGTGACAGGCTTCCGTCTATCACTGTTCTCTTTTGTGTGGATTCTGTTTTTTCACCATTGATGTTGCCTGTACTGGCTGAATAACTGGCCGATGCGGGATCTTTGTACAGATCACCGGTAGAATTTCTCATCAGGACGGAGAACTGACCGCGCAGACGCAGACCGTCGGTGATACGCCAATTCAGACTAAGATCATCGGTTACTTCATCATAACCGGAATGGTCGAAGCTGTTGTAGAAGTTGATTTCGTACAGTGGATTTACTTGTGTGCCGCTAGCCCCGTCGAACTTTTCGAGACGGCGCACATAATCGCCATTTTCATCATACAGACGCATATAAGGAAGTAAATGGGAGTAATCGCTGAATGAATTGAAGGGGACATCTGTGCTTTTGTTATAAGTGTAGGTCACTTTGTTCTTTATTTGTAGTCCGCCAATGCGGTAGTCTACATAAAAAGCGGCATTGGCATTCTTACGGGAAGAGTGTTTCATCACTCCTTCCGTTCCTCTGAATCCCAGTTCCACTCCCCAGCGCACGTCGTTTTCTCCACCGTCTATGAAAACGGAGTGTTTATGGTTCAGAGCCGTGCGCAGTCCTTGAGAAAGCCAATAGGTATCGACACCTGTCAGTACATTATTGAGTCGTTGGTAGTAACCGTTGGTATAGGGGTCTATTTCCGGGGTGTTGCTGTCATATAGTCCTGCCAGGCGTTCGGTTTCCAGCTTCTCACGGGCGTTCATCAGATTGTAGGAGGATAAATCCGGCAGTTCGGCAGAAAGTACTCCGGAATACTGTACACGGAACTTTCCGGCTTCGGGCGCACGCCGTTCAATGACAATTACTCCGTTGGCCGCACGTGAACCGTACATGGCAGTGGCGGCAGCATCTTTCAGGATATTGATGCTGTGGATGCTATTCATATCGAGGTCGTATATCTTTTCTACATCGACTTCAAAGCCGTCCAGTATGAAGATAGGCAGGTTGGAATTACCGCTTAGCACTTCCCGCGAAATGGAGGAGGTGGAGGTCTGCCCAAGTGTCGTTTCTCCGATACCGGTCTGACCACGCAAGACGAATTGAGGCAGGCTGTTGGGATCGGAACCAGCAGCCAGATTCTCCTGTATTCTGAAAGAGGGATCGAAAGTCTGAATGGCCGAAATCAGGTTGTTCGGGTTGACTTTTAACAGGTCTTCTTTCTCTATCTTTGTGGTATTTCCTGTGAAACTTTCTTTCTGTATGGAGTTATAGCCGGTTACAATCACTTCCTGAATACTTTCGGTAGCTTCTACCATCTGCACATCGACTTTCTGCCGGGAAGTGACTTTGATTTTACGGGTTTCAAAACCGATGTAAGAATAGATAACCAGACCGCCTTTTTCGGGCAGGGTCAATACATAGCAACCGTTTATATCGGTAATTACACCAGTAGAATGACCATCCAAACGAATCGTCACTCCTACCATCGGTTCTTTAGAGAGTTTCTCAATCACCCGGCCATAAACATAATTTCCGTGTGGAGGAAGAAGATATGTCTCTTTTGAATTATTTTTGTTTTGGGCTATTGCATTAGTAGATAGTGATAAAATGTATACAAACAATAAGATTCTATTCAAAGCCCCGGAATTTAGCTTTTGCATAACGGATATATATAGTTATTACACCCGCAAAAGTATTCTTATATGATAGACGGAGCAATCACGAATTTTAGGTATTTTACACAACTATTATACCAAAATATAATTAAAGCAAAATCTTTTTGCTTCTGTTTAGGTATTAATCAATAGCAAAAAGAATAACTGCATCATTTATCCTCTATCAAAAGGCAAATGATGCAGCTGTCGGTTATATCTGTTTTTTATAATGCCAGACGGTATATCTCTTTGCTGTCCCGTTTCGCTAATTTGACATAGTTGCCTACCAATTCACCTTTATTCCGGTGCAGACTATCTGCAAGGCGGTCGATGTCGGGATTCTCAATGCCAAGTTCTTTGAAGGTCACAGGCAGGCCGATGGAAGTAAAGAAGGATTTCAGACGGGAAATTCCTTCAAGGGCTACCGCCTTTTTATCGTCTGATTCTGCCACTCCCCACACTCGGATGGCGTATTGGGCTATCTTACCCACATTGTGTTCTGTCATCCATGTCATCCAGGCAGGGAAGATTACGGAGAGTCCGGCACCATGAGTCACGTTATAGATGGCGCTGATTTCATGTTCGAGGAAGTGGGAAGCCCAGTCCTCTTCACAACCTACACCACAGGTTCCATTGTGGGCGATCGTTCCGCACCACATCAGATTGGCACGGGCTCCGTAGTTTTCGGGGTCTTTCATGACGGTAGTTGCCTCTTTGATGATGGTAAGCAGTGTACCTTCGCACAAGCGGTCGCCTATTTCCACTTCTTTTGTATTGGTGAAATAGCGTTCCATGATGTGTGCCATCATATCGGCAATGCTGCAGGCGGTTTGGAAAGGAGGAAGTGTGTAGGTCAGCTCGGGGTTCATCACGGCAAAAACAGGACGTAGTACACCGGGAGCACGGAGGCTTAATTTCTGTAAGCCATCGACTTTCGTGATGACGGTGTTACCGGAACCTTCGCTTCCGGCAGCAGGAATCGTTAACACAACGGCTACTTTCAATGCTTTCGTCACAATGGCTTTTCCGATGTAGAAATCCCAGAAATCTCCGTTGTAAGGAACTCCGGCTGCAATGGCTTTCGCCGTATCAATCACAGAGCCACCACCAACGGCGAGCATCATGTCTACGTTTTCTTTCCGGCAGAGGTTGATTCCTTCATACACTTTCGTGTCTATCGGGTTAGGCTGTACACCGCCCAGCATACAATAGGGAATACCTGTTTCCTGCAATGATTTCTCAACACGGGCCAACAAGCCGCTACGTATCACGGAACCGCCGCCATAAACAATCATCACTTTACGTGCACCGTATTTCTGTACTAACACTCCGGTCTGCGCTTCCGTATCCCGACCGAACACGAATTCAGTAGGGCTGTAAAAGATAAAATTATTCATTGTCGTTTTCTTTATAGGTCTTTTCGTCAGTCTTTTCTATAGATCCAGATAGAACTCCTTTGACAAGTTTTTCTATAAGTTCTTTTATAGAGCCCTTCATAAGGGTCTTTATAGATCAGACAAAGTTATAAATTTAAGCAGAATATCTTTCTTTTGATTGTTTAAAATTTCCTACTTTCATTAGTACAAGTCCGATTACAATCCAGACCATTTCGCGTACACGGGTAATCAAAGCGGCATAGACTCCGTAAGCTCCGGAAAGGGAAAGGCCGCCTACGGCGAGGGCAAAGCCACCTTCACGACCTCCCAATTGCATAGGCAGGAAAAACAGCAGATTAGCAAGTAAAGAAGAGAAAGCCGCAATCAGGCAGCAGTCGGCAAAGCTGACATGGGTGGTCAGCACGTTCAGTATCAGCCATATTTCAAGACAACTGACTACACGGGCGGTATATTCCAGTATGAGGGCGCTATAAAAGGTTTGTTTCTTTTGTTGGTGGAGAAGGGCAATTTGTTTGTCTATATTCTCCAACTTCTCTTTATGCGCATTTGCAAAATGAAATACTTTCTTTTTCAGAAAAGGAATACGACCACCCATACGGACAAAAGCCACAGCCATCCCCTGCCGATAGCCTTTCATAAAAAGAATAACAATCAGCAAGCAAAAGACAGTAATAGCTCCTAAGATTATCCCCATCATCCACCCCACCGGATAGAGACAAACGTAAAGCAACACTGAACTTAACCAAAAGCAAAAGTGGGAAAAGATATGCATCATCACATAAAGAATCACGGAAGAGGTGGCGCGTTCTATTCCTATATAGGGTTTCAGCTCCATAATACGATATGGTTCGCCTCCCATCAGCCCAACAGGAGTCACGTAATTAAGCGCAAAACCTGTTACTGTGAATTTGTAGAGCCGGACAAATGAAAACCCCGTCTTACCACCACTACGGATGATGATGTACCACGATACTGTATTAATAAGGTAGACAAACAGCCATAGCAACAAAACCAAAGGTAAATATACCCCTGCACGCTTCAAATTCAGCCAAAGCTCCTGATAATCCATATCAAAAGTGAATATCATTATCAGAACGGCAATGATACCAAAAGCGAGAAATATATTACGGTACTTGTTCTTCACTATTTGTGAGACTTATATCTATTTTTTATATGGGTATATATCTGCTTTTATATGAGTATATACTTGCTTTTTGTATGGGTATATATCTCACTTTATTCACATATAATCTTACTTTATATACGTATAATATCTTTCGAAGAATCTTTTGAACGCCGGGATTCTCATCAATATGTATTCGAATACCAGCCAACCGATTAACGCGCAAGAGATGCCAAGTAATACATCAATGATATAATGATGGCATGAATAAATAGCTGTTCCCCAAATGCCGACCATGATAATAGAGAAAAGAGTAACCACATACCACCTGCATTTACCAATAATGGCATACACCAATGCAACTACCATATAGGCCGCGTGCAGTGAAGGCACTGCCGCAAAAACATTAGCATTACGCCCGTAGATAGAATCAAAGATGGTTACTCCGAAGAATGCATCAAAGCGTCCCAATCCTGCAACATTACCCGGTGTGTTTAATATCGGTTCGAAACCGTAGTTGATGGCATACCAAGGCGGAGCGGCCGGATGAATATAATAACCGGCAAAACCAATCAAATTGACAAACAAGAATACTAACGCAAAGCGAAGGTAGGTTTTTCTTTCCTTCTTGAAATACAGGCAAAGACCGAACAGGATGGGAACGGGAACCCAACAAAGGTAGAAGATTCCGGCAAAAACGTCCGCTATCGGCCAGTTGTGTGCAGCGAAGTATTCGCAAGGAGTAACCAGAAGACCATTATCCATTACTCCGAAAAGAGACTTTTCGAGATTATACAGTCCGGCCACATCAATCGGGTTCACTTCGTAGTTGGGGCAAATACGCATCCAGTCATACGAGATTCCAAAAATGGCGAAAGGTAACAGGGCCACAGCCAACTTACGAGTAGGTAATCCGGCAAAAAATAAAACTAAATAGAGTACCGCCATTAACAGGTGCTCGGAACGAAGCCCGATGAAGATACTTGTCAGCAAAAGGAAAAGAGCCATAATGACTGTCACAGTCAGGGCTTCTCTCTTCGACGGCATTTGAATATTCTTTATCATTATAATGTTTTGATTAGACAACTAGACTATTTACTATTGGACTATTTACGATGTACTATTTAGGATGTACGATGTAAATAGTAAATCGTCCAACAATAAATTAATTCATTCTTTCATCGCTTTGTAGCAATGTCTCACACGAGCAAATGCCGTGATATTGGCAAACAGGGCAACAAAAGCCAGAGGAACAATCATAATCAGGATTGGTTCGAAAACGGTGATATCTTTGAAAACGCCACAGAACAAAGCTCCGAGACTGGTCAGCACTACGCGTTCCGGACGTTGCATGAATCCGACTTTACATTCAATTCCTAAGCCTTCGGCACGGGCACGCACGTAGCTTACCATCAGTGAGCCGATTAGTGCCACAAATGCAATGAGTGCATAAAGGAAATAATCTTTCATTGATAAATAGTAACAGATACCAAAGAAAGTCATCAATTCACTGTAACGGTCGAGTACTGAATCGTAAAGCGCACCGAACTTGGAACTCATGTTGCCTAGGCGAGCTACACGTCCGTCCATCATATCGAACAGTCCGGCAAACAAAATCACACCTCCTGCCCAGCCGATAATGGCCAAATCGTTCTGTCCGCCATATATGCCGGCATATACAAACATACCTGCCGCTACTACATTCAGGATAAATCCGGTAGTGGTGATAAAGTTAGGAGTGATTCCTATTTTAATCATTCCGCGTATCAGGGGATTGATAATCTTATAAATCAACTGTTGTAAATAATCTCTGTAATTCATCTGTTTAAATCTGTTTATAGCTATTTTTATCTAAATCTTCTGTTTTCTCAATCTGTATATATCTAATTCTTTCGTTTTCTCATCAGTCTTTTCAATCCGTTTTTTCAGTTTCTTTTTCCGAATAAACTTCTGATATCTATATTCCGGTAAACAAAAAAGCGCTGCATATTATAATTCCAAAACAGTGCCACGATGATTGCCACTACCACTTTAGGGATAATGAAGAAATCTCCGAAATACAGGCTAAGTGTGTTGCGTACCCAGGGAATCTTCGCCAATGATTCCGTCAGTGCATACGTTCCCCACGTATTGAGCCAAACGCTGCAAACCCATACAAGGATAAATTTTACAGCAACGTGTGTTTTCTTTCCTTTCGATTTAAAAGTCCATTTATAGTTGATAACGCAATTAACGATTCCTCCATAGATAGCCCCCGCCAGGGTGGCATATACATAGTAGACATCAAACAGCCTGACCAGAAGAATCGTAACGAGAAAGTCTGCAATAGTTGCCATTTGAGCAGAAAGCTGCGCCCTCAAAAACATGAAGATGCCGCCTTTCTGGGAAATCATCCGTGCAACTTTTTTCAGCCAATCACCCATCTCGCTCCCACTAACAATATAAAACTATACACTCCCGCCAAAACATCGTCCATCATGACCCCTACTCCACCTTTCAGGCTTTCCATACGACGTATGCCCAACGGTTTGGCTATATCAAAGATACGGAACAGGGCAAAAGCCGCAATCACGTACCAAAACCATTTGTCATCATTGGGAACAGCCAACAACGGTATCCACACTCCCACCATCTCATCTACTACCACACGCGAAGGATCTTCTCCCCAATAAGTCTCCAGCTTATCGGCAGCCCAAATGCCGGCGAATATAAATACAATCACCAAAGCGGCAGTCAGCCATAATACCCAAGAGAAAGGAAGGAGAAAATAAAGTGCAATCCAAATGATAGAAGCCAGTAACGCCCCAGCCGTGCCGGGAGCAAAAGGAGAAAAACCGGAGCCAAAGCCCGTGCCTATAAAAACAGGTAGAAAGGGAGGACGCTTCATTTATTACTAATTACTAATTACAAACTACGAGTCGGTTGTGTCACGAGTCCCCCAACGAATGGGGAATTTGTACAATAAAAAAGTAAAAGTTGAGGTTGAGCATCCACCAGTCTTTATAGGATGGTAAATCTCAATCTCAACTTATTATTTGGGGTTACTGATTAAGCTAAGTAATCAGGTTCTTTTTCACCAATCATGTTACGCAATGTCTGTTTTACCATTCTCCATTGTGTAAACAAGTCGTGTTCGGGCTGATGTTCGAAATCGTGCATCGGACTCTTGCAGAAGAATGACAACCAAGTCTGGATGCCACACATGCCTGCACGCATTGCCAAGTCGCTGAACAACACAAGGTCAAGAGCGATAGGAGCTGCAAGGATAGAGTCGCGGCAAAGGAAGTTCACCTTGATTTCCATCGGGTAGCCCATCCATCCGAAGATGTCGATGTTGTCCCATGCTTCTTTGTTGTCTTTGCGGGGAGGATAGTAGTTGATACGTACTTTATGATAAACATCTCCGTAGAGATCCGGATATTTTTCTGGTTCGAAGATAGTGTCGATTACAGACAGCTTGCTGACTTCTTTTGTCTTGAAGTTATCCGGATCATCGAGCACTTCACCATCGCGGTTACCGAGGATATTGGTAGAGAACCAACCGTTCACACCCAGCATACGGGTTTTGAACATCGGAGCCAATACGGTTTTCATCAGTGTCTGACCACTCTTGAAGTCTTTACCGGAGATAGGTACATTCTTTTGTTTAGAGAATTCCCACATAGCAGGAGTATCCACACACAAGTTAGGAGCCCCCATTACGAACGGAGCACCTTCTGCAATAGCAGCATACGCGTAACACATACTCGGAGAAATCACGTCTGTATTGTTTTCCTTCATTGCTTTCTCTAAAGCAGCGAGTGACATGTGTTCGTCAGACAGCGGAATGTAAATTTCAGTACTTGCAGCCCAAAGCACCACTACGCGTTCGCAGTTGTTAGCAGCTTTGAAGTCGCGGATATCCTGACGAAGTTGTTCTACCATTTCCCAACGGGTAGCAGCCTTCTTCACGTGTGTACCGTTCAGACGTTTTGCCCAGTTGTGATCGAAAGCAGCCGGCATCGGTTTGATAGCTTCCAACTCTTCTTTTACTCCATTCAGGTCTTTTTCTTTCAAAACCTCGGCGTACATAGCAGCTTCGTATGCGTTGTCCGGGAAAATATCCCATCCTCCGAAAACAATGTCTTCCAAATTCGTCAAGGGCACAACGTCCTTGATGAGTTTTTCTTCGTTGTTCTCCATGCGCATTGTGGCTAACTGTGTAATAGATCCTATCGGTTTTGCCAGTCCCTTGCGAGAGGCTAGTGTACCTACAATCATCGTGGTAGCTACCGCACCACCCACTCCGACTACCAGTACGCCAAGACGCCCGGTAGCGGGTTTAATTTCTTGTTTCATTTCTATTCTATTAAAATTAAACTAAAATTGATGCAAAAATAAGATTAATTAATTACTAATACAGTCTTTATTTGTCATATAAACATTGCAATTAGCAGGATTTAACTTTTAAAAGGTCATATGGAGACTTATTCTCAAGCCTGATCTGTCAATCCCGGGCGAATCACGATAAGTGAGCCTCCAGATATAGTCCAAACGTAACACCTTGAAAATGTTTTCAATACCGACACCCGCCTCCACATAAGGTGTTTTTCCCATTGTTTGTGTGTTTTCTATCGGAAAAGCGAACAAACCGTCACTCAAAGCCGGGTTGTTTTTATCGCTCAAATGTCCATATAATCCACGACAGGAAACTATTTCCCTCCATTTTAGTTTTTTCAACAACGGTACCCGGTTGAACAGCCATCCGTTGAGGAAATAAGTAACATCCCACGAGAAATATTCATCGTTCATAAACTCCATCGCATTCATCAACGAGTAAGATTCCGGTTGGATGGTATAAGAAAGGTTGGCATTAGGCATGATAAGCAACGGAAAAGGTACTTTATCCCACACTTTACCTGCTTTTAGTATAACGTCCGTATAGCCGAACGCGGAAAACCAGAAACGTTTCTGAATACCGGCTTCGGTATGATTGTAAGTGTAATCGCTGCCCAACACTCCTTTTCCGGCAATGGTATGAGACAAGGTAAACACCGGTGCATCCAACGATACGGGAAAACGGTTCCATTGGGTCTGGAAGAATTTCTCGTTCGGAGCATAACGCAGTTTCAACTCTGCCGCACTGACAGAGAAATCTTTTACCGGGGTGTAGGTATCTCCTTCTTTCTTTAAAAAAGGAATCAGGTAGGAGGACTCATCTTTCCGTGTACGCGCTGTCAACTGGAAAGAAAAGCCGGAATAAAACTCATTGGTATAGGTCATCTCCGCCTGCCGGAAATAGCCGATACGGTCGTCCTTCTCACGTTTCAAGGCCAGGAACACATTGTCTTTGCTTGTATACAGGTAATTTTGTCCATACTGGTTCACATCTGATTCGTAACGCAATTTCAATGAATGGATAGGAAATTCATTGGCGTATTCTTTCTTCTTCTTGAAAGAATATTCCAGTTCCGCCAATCCTTTCACTCTTTCATCTTTAAACCCGTAAGCCACATATCCTTTGCCAAACAGGTGCGGATTGAGCCAGGCGGTAGTCATACCTCCGGCACGGATACGGGGGCCTTCCAATGTGTTACCGCTGATAGTGGCATTCATCGGGCCGATATAGAAAAGTGGTGCTTCTTTGGAGGTGGGAATATATCCCGTAAAGAGAATGGAAAGCACTTTCTCCGTCCAGTAATACACCGGATAACTGCGTAATTGTGTCATCAGGCGGTCTACCGAGTTTTCCTGCTGGGAGATGGCGGCTTGCGGACGATTCTCCGCCCAGAATGATTCGGGACGCGACAGGGCTTCCGTCTCTTCAATAATACGTTCGGGTTTGGTGAAGGCTTTGTCGGCTTCAGCAGTCGGCGTAAAGGTGTAGTTGCTGTAATCCGCTACCCGGCGGGCAAAAATACCGTCCTGTCCTTCGGTCAGTTTAAACTCAACAGTGATACTTTCATGATCGAGCAGGCGTGTGCCGTCTTCAGCGCGCTTAAATTCCTGTTCGAGCAACATGTAGTCTACAAAGTTCAGGTTTATCTTTTTGGGAAAGTTGAATACGGCACGTTTAACAAAGTAGGTAGAGTCGAGCGTCACATACAGGTGTCCGTTGAAACCGAAAGACTCGGAATTAAAAGGCGTGAAAGCGAGGTCTGCACAAAGCTCTCCGGCAATCTGCAACGTGTCCATCAGGTAATATTTATAAAAGCCTGTGCCGATACGGGACAAGGGACTGACAAACTTATTCGTAAACAGGGAAATGTTGTTTTCGTAGATATCGACGTCTTTGAAGACTTCATTGATGGCTGCCTGCATCCCTTGTTTAGAGAGAAACTCATCGACACCGGCCTGTTTGCGTCCTTTCACCCATTGCTTCTCGGAACGGGGAGATTTCCGGTAATAGTCTGTGGCAAGCAGTTCACGGGCTGATACCGTCAGAATCGGTTTACCGGTAACGGCAGAAGTATCTACATATTCTGTCAGGAAATCAAATTTACGATATAGCCATTTTTTCTGTTTCTCTTCATCGAAGTTATTCAACGCAAAGGTGGTCTTTTCATAACGTTCGCGTTGCCAGAAGTCTTTCTCGTAGGGAGAGTAGTTGTCACGGCTTTCAATCATGCGGCGGACAAATTCTACGGCGGGATTATCTTTCTTCCGGTAGTGCTCACGTTTGGGTTTGACTACCACTTCACCAAGCGCGTATTCGGTAGGCGCAAGTGCTACTTTATAGGATGCATTACGGGCAGGGCGAATGGTGCGGACATAGTCATTATATCCGATTACAGAGATTACAAGCACTGCTTCGGAGCGGTGGGTTTTGAAGTAAAAGCGTCCGTCGCTTCCGGTAGTAGTTCCTTCGGTCGTGTCTTTTAAGCGTACAGATGCATAAGGCAAAGGTTCTTTGGTCAGAGAATCAGTCACCACCCCTTGTACCACATACTGCGCACTGAGCGGAATACTGATAGCCAATAAAAGAAAGAGCGTCAATGTGCCTTTTTTCATTAATCTCATACCTTAAATCCTATTGAATTGAGCGGGGCAAAGGTAGGAGTGATTTCAAGACAAAAAAAGGTCTATTTGACGGAAGAAATGTTCTTATTTGACACAATTAGGGGAAAGTAATACGGAATCGGGTCAGTCCGTCGGCATAGGTTCGCAAAGAGAATGTGCACCCATGACGCATCAGTACTTCGCGAATAAAGATGAGTCCGATTCCCTGACCGTTCGGTTTGGTAGAGAAGAAAGGACTGAACAGTTTAGCTTCTGTTTCTTTGCTGATTCCCTGACCGTTATCTATCACTTCAACAGTAGCCGGAGCGAGGGTGCGGACTATTATTTCCCCATCGGCTTCAATGCTTTCCGCTGCATTTTTGATGATATTTACGAGTACTTGCTCAAACAAAGCGGCATCCAGCATCACATCTTTCAGACTTTCGTCTATTTCCATGCGGAGTGTGATGCGACGGTCATTACACATTCCTTCCATAAACCGCTTGCAGGTGAAAACCAAATCATTCAGATTGACAGAAGAGAGTGTCGGTTCGGGGATTTTCACCACATCGGCAAAACGGGTGATGAAACGACTCATCGAGAAACAACGGTCGGTACATACACGCATCACGTCGCAGATGTCTTCCATTCCTTCTTCGCTGGAAAGGGCTTGTTCTACCGTATCCAGTGTGGAAGTAATGCCGGCAGTCGTGTTGTTCACTTCGTGGGCAATCATGCGAATCACTTTCTCGTATGCTTTCTTTTCCGCTTTCATCACTTCGTCGGTGAGAGTTTCTACCAAGTAGAAAGGATGCTGAAATCCACGATCAATGAAAGAAGAATGAGTACACCGGTAGATATTCGAGTCGTTCAGACGGACGGTTACCTTCTCTCCTTTCGGGAGGTTGGCTAATTCCACCGCTAACGGAGAATCAATCTCTTTCATCTTCTTGCCTTGTACGTCTTCCAAACGAACACCCAGCATTTTCAGAGCCATCGGATTCAATTCCGAAAGGTCTTCATCAAGGGAAGTTATAATCACTCCCATCGGAGAAGCTTTAATCAGCAAATCAAGAAAATTATTCTGTTCACGCAGGCGGAGACGTTCATTCTTGAGTTGTTCCATCATGCGGTTGAAGATATTCACCACACGATCGGCCTCATATTGGCCTACAGGACTAAGACGACTACTGAAATCCTGCTCACGCAACAGTTCCATACCGCTTCCGATTGTATTCAACGGCTTCACAATCTTACGATAGAAAAAGGTCAGATAAATGAGGATGAAAAGTATCAGCCCCTCCCCTATGTAGAAAAAGATTGTATTCAGTTGACTGGAAAGGAACAGCAATACACTACCTAATGCCAGCAGCAGAAAGACTAGTATGTAAAAGAATCCTTTTATACGCACGTTATCTGTGGTTAACGGTTAATCTTAATATTATTAGGCACGTGCCTAAATTTATCACATTGTTATATTATATTTTTCGAGACGACGATAGAGTGCTGCACGGCTGATACCCAATGCCGTAGCTACCTGACTCAAATTTCCTTTGTAACGGTCCAACGCCTGAAGAATGGTCTGGCGTTCTATTTCATCCAAAGTCATACCGGCCAGAGCTGCGCCTTCGGTCACTCTTGCGTCATCGTGGCGAATATACTGCGCATCAAAATCGGAAGCATCAAGCAGCGGTTTACCACTTACCAGAATGGTACGTTCCACCAAGTTCTTCAATTCACGAATATTCCCCGGATAGGGCAATCGGCTCAAGAATTGCAGGGCATCGGCAGAGAACTCCGTACGGGGCAATCCGTTGGTTACCGCCTGACGGTCGGCAAAATGACGTGCCAGCAAAGGAATATCTTCACGACGTTCGCGCAGGGCCGGCAGTTTCACTGTTATCAGATTGATACGATAGAAGAGGTCTTCACGAAAAGTACGTTCGCCTACCATTTTGCGCAAATCGGCATTGGTGGCTGATACTACCCGGATATCCGTCTTGCGCGGACGGCTGTCGCCGAGCACTTCAAATGTCTGATCCTGCAATACACGCAGTAACTTCACCTGGCACGAAGGGTCGAGATCACCTATTTCATCCAGGAAAATCGTCCCTTTGTTTGCCATTTCAAAACGTCCGATACGGTCTGCGGAAGCATCGGTAAAAGCTCCTTTCTTGTGTCCGAACATTTCACTTTCGAACAAGCTTTGGGAGATACCTCCAAGATTCACTTTCACAAAGGGATGTTTGGCACGCTGACTGTTGATATGAATGGCCTCGGCTATCAATTCCTTACCTGTCCCGCTTTCCCCTGTAATGAGAACAGAGGCATTGGTCTTTGCTATGCGGGCAATCGTATTCAACACATCCATCAATCCCTGGCTACGCCCGATGATGTGGCTGCGGTCGAAAGAATCGCTCTGTTCCTGCGTTGGTTCCTGTGGAGTGCCCGAAAGTTGGAGTGCCGTTTCGATGCGTTGCAACAAGGCAGCATTATTCCAGGGCTTCGTTATGAAATCAAAAGCTCCTGCCTGCATTCCTTGCACAGCAAGTTGGATACTTCCCCAAGCAGTCATCAATATCACCGGTGTTTCGGGACGGAATATTTTTACTTGTTTGAGTAGGGTCAAACCCTCCTCACCCGTTGTAGAAAGAGTGAAGTTCATATCCATCAGGATTAAATCCGGAGCTACGGAACGTACCACTTCCATAGCTTCCCGTGGACCGGGAACGGTCTGTACTTCATATCCTGCCCGCTTCAACATGAAGCTAAGCGAAGAACGCACTGCGCTGTCATCGTCAATTATCAGAATCATAGTTATATTTGAGTTTTGCCCAGTCAATTAACAACTTTGTCTCACACTCCAAAGGTACTAATAAATAGTTTGCTACCAAATGATTGATATATAAATCACGGAATGCACGCTTCAATAATACAAGTTACGTAATAAAGCTGTTTTCTTATTATTGTATTTAAGATTTTCCACTGCACTAAATAAAGATTTTCAGTACAGTAATTTATAATTGTTTATGCAGTCGAGTAATTATCCAGTTACAATGGGACAAAAGTCACCTTATAGAGTGATAAATATCATCTTATAAGATGACTATTGGCACTCTATAATATGACCACCTGTCTCCGAAAGGATTAAAACTCTTAAGATACGAAATTAATTCGTAAAAAGCAAGAACGGAATAGAAAATAATACTATTTACTGCAAGTTCCTCCATAAGATTCAAAAGCTTTTTCCTACCCTTTCTATTGCCGGATGATTTCATCAAAATCAGCTTCAAGTTCGGTATTGGTACGAAAATCCCATAGCGTCAGACTGCGAATCTGATAATAGTAATACCAATAATAATAGAGTTCGGAAATATGTTTCTGTCTTGCCTCATCTTTAGAGTTCTGCGCATCATTCAGGTCTAAGGTATTAATTTTGCCTATCAGGAAAGTTTCAATACTGGTCTTATAACGTTGCTGTGCAATTGCATCGGCTTCCTTCGCTATGTCCAACTGCTGTGCCTGATTATTGAAATGCTCCACCAACAGAAAAATGTCCTGATTGAAGTTGATCTGTTCCTGACGAATTTTTGAAAGCACTACATCCCGGTTGCTCTTGGCTACCCGGACTTTCCCACGGCGTTTTCCCCAATCGAGAATCGGAATCTTAACGCCTACCTGAACAATCTGATTATCCTGCAGGTTCCTGTAAACGGCCGGAAAATTCCGGTTCTCACCCGTATATCCTACGCTTGCAAACAAATCGACACTACGCAAATTTCCGCGTGCGGTAGCTACCTCATAGTCGGCTTCCAACTGGCGGCGACGGATATTCTGTGCAAAAGAATTACGTTCCAATGCTTTATTTAACACCTGATTGTACTCCATCCTCGGGCCATCCACAGCTTCGGGAAGAACCGGGTTTAGTACTTCATCCTCTCCTACTCCCAAAAAGGCACGGAGCTGGAACATCTTGGCATTGAGATCACTCTCTGCCTCCGTCAATGCAGCTTTCGCATTTAAAGCGGAGAGTTTCAACTGCAAGAGTTCATTCTCGGAAATTTGCCCCATTTTGCGTTTGGCAAGGGCTACTTCATAAAGGTGGTCGGCGTTTGTCTGGTTCTGTTTCGCCGTGCCAAGATTTTCTTTTGCCAACAAAAGATTAAAGTAATAAGTGATGGCACGCATCGTCACTTCTTCGGTAGCAGTGATAAAAGCTGCTTTCGCTTCGGCATAACGAACCGGTTCGATGCGTCTGTTCCACTTTATATTATTGACTCCAAAGATGGGTTGTGTAAGTTGTAATGTGACAGGAACCGACATAAAATGCCGGTCTCCTCCGGCTCCCAATTGCTTGATATAGTCGAGAGAGGAAGTCAGCGAGAGTTTACCACCGGTAAGCCAGATGTTTTGATCGATAGAAAGATCACCGGTAAGCCCCAATGTGTTATTACGGACGAAACCGTAAGAACCGTCCGAATTTTGATAGGAACTATACGATTTGTTATAATTGGGCAGGGTTCCGGTCAAGTTGACTTCCGGCAGAAGATCAGCACGAAAGGTACGAAATTCCCAATAGGCCGTTTTCAATTCATTCAAGGCAACAGCAGCGTCAACAGATTGAATACGCGCCATAGCAATAGCTTCATTCAAGGTTATTTCCCTTTCCTTCTGTGCCGACAATGCCAACGGCAGGCAAACGGCAGCAAGAGCAAACAATATACTTTTCTTTTTCATTATACACAGTATTTTCCACTATGAGAGAATCAAACGATGTGCCAAAAAAGTAAAGTTTTTATTATCAACAGATTAGAAAATAAGAAAAGTGTCCATTTTCGGACACTATGCCCAAAAGTGAACGTTCGATTATTCGCAGTAGTTAGGAAGGCGCACAGTGAAACGAGTGCCTTTACCTACTTCGGAGGTGACGGAGATGGTACCATTCAGACGTTCGATGATGGTCTGACAAATACTTAATCCCAAACCTGCTCCTTGGGTGAAATTATCGACTTTATAGAATCGTTCGAATATATGACGGATACCTCTTCTTCAGAAATACCGACTCCGGTATCCTCCACAAAGATGCGGGTGTAGCCGGGAACCTCATCATCTTCATAGCCGAAAGTAATGAAACCGCTGCTCGTAAATTTAGCAGCGTTATTTATCAGATTATTCACGACTTGCTGCAAGCGTACATTATCTGTCGTGAGATATTTCTTATCACTTTCGGGCATACGCAACACCAGTTCTACTCCCGGTGGCATATTCAAGCGTTGAGAATCATGGACGGTCTTTAATAACAGCGGCAGGTTATGCTCGGCGAACATAAATTCCATGGTTCCCGATTCGATACGTGACAAATCAAGAATATCATTAATCAAAGCCAGTAACAGGCCGCAATTCTTATTAATGGTTCCGATAAACTGGGCAATCTCTTCGCTTGTAAAACCACTCGTATCGCTTAGCAAATCGGAGAAACCTACAATCGCATTCAACGGAGTCCGAATCTCGTGACTCATGTTGGCAAGGAACGCCGATTTCAGTTTGTCAGCCTGGAGGGCTTTATCACGAGCCTCTCTCATCTCCTGCTCGGCAGTCTTATATCGCTGGATACTCTGGCAAACACCTAATATATTGTACAATGAATCTTGTGTCAATCCCGTGATTACGGAAGAACGATATTCCCACCATTCATACTCTCCGTTGACATTCCGCTGACGGAAATTCAGACGGGTATTAGAATCTTCTCCTGTCAATGCTCTATTAAATAACGGACTTATTTCCTTCAAATCATCAGGATAGATAGTGCGATCCATTTCATCACGGGAGATGGTAGTAACCGATTCATCGTATCCAAGACGTTTCAAGAAACCTTGCGGGAAAATGAAACAGTTGGTTTCCATATCAAACTGCCACGGATAGATGGAGCTTTCGTCTACTGCCATATCAAAGAAACGCTTCTGCATTTCTTCATTCGAAATATTCCGTGCGGAAAGTGCCATACCGGTAATCGTATCCTTTGAACGGATCGGGACTATTTCCCCCGACACCGGGAAGTATTTATCACTATGCACTTCTTTCATGAAAGCTCCCTGGGGTATCTTCACACTTTCTCCTTTAGCAGCTACCTGCTTCAGCATAGAATGAAGAATATCCTGACCGTTATAATATATCTTGAAGATGCTGCCTGCCATCATTCCTTCATAAAAACGGCCCCCTGAATCATACGGCAAATGCAGCATTTGTAATAAGGAGCGGTTTGTGAAATGAATGTGCAAATCGGTATCATACGTTATCACACCATCACGGATGGAATGAAATACATTATCAAACTCATTACGCTGTTCCACAAGTTTATTCTGCACGAGCAGACGGGTCTGTGCCTGAATCCGTCGTTTGGACTCACGCCGGTTGGCACGCATCAACCACACGATAGAAGCTATCAGCAACGCCAGGATAGACGGATAGAGCAGTATAAAAAGGTATTTATATTTTTCCCAATACGGTTCGTTGACGATGGTTCCGCTAGAGGATACTTTATCAGGGTCAATATGAAAATAATCCAACTGTTTATAGTCATAGATGAATCCCTGCGTGATTTCTGTCACTCCTATTTCTTGGGGAGATGTACCTTTTAAGACTAAAGCAGCCCTTTGAGCTGCCGATAATGCTGAAGCATAACTATCGGAATCGTATGCACAGAATACGCCATTAGTTAACCCCACATTCTGACTCGAAAATACGGGAGCTTTTGAGTTTTTGCCAACGAATGAAAGGAAAGGCGACCATTTAGGAGCAACCACCAGACGTTCGTAGCTGTTACGAGGGTAACAAATAGCAGCAATGATGTGACTCGTTGTATGATTTTGGGTATTATAGACTTTCATTCTATAATCCGGATTGTCTTTTTGAAAGATTTTCCACTCTTCTTCAAAATCTTCAAGGCCTTTGTTACTCAAAAAGCTGTTATCTATCACACATACCACTTCTTTCCGCTGGGGAAATATCTTTTGCGCCTGACGCAATATGACATCAAAATCCGGATTGGCAGTGAACCCGCAAACATTGGGATGAGTAGCAATCAGCTCCATATCAGGATACTTAATGCCGAAAAACACGACCGGTATCTGCAAAGGCAACGAATCTCCACAGGCAAAAAGAGTATAGAAAGCTTCATCACTTGCTGTTATAATCAAATCGGTCTGCCTGTCACGAGCACGCTGACAAAAACGACGCATAATTACTTTCTCGGAGTTGAATGCCCAAAAATCGGCATCAAGATACTCCGTTGTTATATTCACCTTCAGGCCACTTTCTTTAAATCCTTTGACCAACCCCTGATTAAGGTCGCTATGCCAAGGAGTCTGTGAGGTGTATGACTGTATAAACAGGATATTGTATGTACGTTCCGCTGCTGCCGCCTGAATAAGAACAGCAAAAAACAGAACGATAAGCAAACAATAGTAGCGTCGATTCATATAATTAAAGCCTGCGGTGTTTTCAATATTATGCCGACAAAGATACGTTAATTATATTGAAAACAAACAGATAGCCCAAGTTTTTTATTCTTCGCGCAACGCCTCGGCAGGGTGTATGCGAATTACCTGACGAGCAGGAAACCAAATGCCAACGAGAATCATTAAAGACATCAGGAAATAGGTTATGACAAATGTAATAAGAAAACGCACTACTCCCCACTCCATATACCCTTCAGTCAACTCCAGATGGCCGATATTATAACAGATGACGGCGGCAGGCAAAGCAGCCAGAGTCAACAATAGCAATCCTTCTTTATTTAAACGTTGCCAAAGCTGCATCCGGCTGGCCCCGACTGCTATACGAAGCGCAGACTCGGCACGACGGTGCTGCGTACGGAACCAGAAGGTGCCGACAATACCCAACAGGATATTAAGCAATAAGAAGCCCATCATCCAGAAACGTACCTGTACCTGATTATAACTTCCTTGCTGGAAGTCATTCCGCAGATCTTCATAATCATGCACTTTCAGGATGAATAAGTTACCGACACTCAACTGGTTGGCGGACAATTTCATCAAATGTTCCGCAAAGTCTCTGGAAGTCCCCGGTTTCACCCGCAGACAAACTTCTACACTCGAAGGATAAAGTTCATCGTCAAGTTCGACCATTATCTTTTCAGGAAATTCAATGGCTACATACCGATCACTGTAGTTAGGCCAAAAGTCATTGTAACGCACCTTCTTCGAAACTCCCCCTATCTTGTACACTTTCGTAGAATCATCCACATCGACCATTTCTTTACCCAACAGCGTACGATCGCCTTTATAATCTTTGGGCAAGAAATTTTCACCAACAACGACATTGCCATTCTTTAAAGCTTGCACCAACGGCTGATAACCACGCCCATCAGCACTTTGATAACGGAAGACCTGAAAAAAGTCAGGGGTTACCGAACGTCGTAGCGGATTACTAACCAATGTATCGATACGTAACATACTACCGGAATTACTCCCGATATAGGGACGCGCATTATTGGATATTGAAACGGCCTCCACTTCCGGCAATCTCCGGAGACGATTGGTCAACTCGATAATATCTTGTCCTAAAGATGTACTCTTTTGCTCTTTCGAAAGATAAGAATTACTCTTGTCGTTTTTCAGGCTTAGCTCCAAATAATACGTATCGGTAATATCAAATCCTACCGGTTCGTAATAAGTACGCGCTGTCACATACGTCCAGTCGACCACATACCACAGGACCACAAAAACAATTAATAGTTCTGACCACAACCATCCGTTTGACCGGCGCTCGTTCCATATTTGTTTTAATAGTTGCATTTTCTTTAGAATTTAGATGAGTTGAAGAATTATCTTTCGTTGATGGCATCCACAATATTGGTGCGAGTTACTCTCCATGCCGGAATGGCGGCACTTAATAAATTGAGTAGGAAGCAAGCCAGAAATGCCAGCAGGAATACGGTAGGATCGAACAGTAAGTCGACACACATGGTCCGCAAATCTTCCACCCCATTGGATACAAAGTCTACGGAGAAAAGCATTCCTCCCAAAAGGAAAGCGGCGACATAACTTAATACCAGTCCGAGAATTCCTCCGAACAGGGAATAAAGCATATTTTCGGATAGTACCTGCATCATAAGCTCCCGTCTGGGGGCACCAAAGGCTTTTCGCACTCCTATTTCGGAGATACGCTTACGCATGCGTGACAAAGTAAGTCCGGATAAGTTGACGGCAGGAACAATCAATAAGACAAGTAATGTCAGTATGTATTGCCGTACTGCTTCTTTCACAGCAGGAGGATTGTTGGCGGAATAGCGTTGCGCGGCTACGAAATAAGTATCAGGCTGTCCGCGATAGAGTAAATCGAAATTGGGATGCCCTGCCATAAAGATAGCCCGCAAGCGGTCTGCCTCCTGACGAATAGCCGGAAAATCGTCTCTCGATTTAGCCAGTATATAGACGGCAGTCATACCCATGATATTGTCATCGCCCCAAGTGGCTGTGAAGGCACTTGTTGAACTTAAAGGAATCCAAACTTGCGCATAGGCGTACTTCGCCAGTTTAGAGACCGGACGTACCACTCCGCAAACAATATAAGCCGAATGATTCAGAAGGAATGTTTTTCCAACCACTTCTGATGTTCCGAACAAACGGCGAGCCATATCTTCGGAAATCACAGCTTTTGCTGCTCCGGCATCAAAATCGGCATTATCATACGGTTTACCGGATAGAAACTCAAATTCAAATATTTTCCAGAAAGCATCGTCTGTTTGCAACACACTACAACTTTCCATCTCACCTGCCGGTTTAGCAGCCAGCATTGTTTCCTGCCAGATATTGGTTATGGAAACAACTTCGGGAATTGTCATTGCTTTGAAACAAGCCTTTGCCGTATTGTATCCGATAGGGCCATTGCTTTGCCAATTCACGTTGGACTTACTTTGAAGTCCGGCAAACCGGAAAATAAGCATCCGGTCACGATGGGTTTCCGGTGCAAAGGGAGCAATAGTCGCACGTAAAGTAATCACAATTACCATTATCATAGCAATAGCCAAAGCTGTACCAATAATGGAAATAGATGAAAGCAGTTTATTTTCTCCCAACAGATGGAATGCTTGTTTAAAATAGAGTTTTATCATGATCGTTACCAGTATAGAGTTCAGTATATTTCTTACTCGTCTTTTTTATTCTTCTTCGATTAGGTTCCACAGAAGTTCGTCAAAGAACGTTCCATATTAGAAATTCCATCCCTTCTTTGTTATATCCTTACATTTCAGGTTTTTGTAATTGATTTTACCAACACCATCCTTTTTAAAGAATGCAGTATCAGTCTTACCCGATAAAGTGATATTACCTACTCCATCCACTTTAGCCTTGATAAGGCCACAGTCAACATTCATTTTCATATTGCCTACTCCGTCGACATCGAGTTTCAGTTCATCGCAATGAAGATTTTTCACGTTGCAATTTCCCACTCCGTCAAGTTCGAAAGCTATATTTTTAAGATTCAATTTTTCCTTTGCATCAAAGTTCCCTACCCCGTCGATTTTCACTTTACTCAAATCGGGAGCAGTGATGTAAAAAATCAGATTCTTGACATTCTTTACGTTCTTCTCTTTATAATCGATAACCAGTGTGCCGTTCTTCACCGTTACCCGGGTTTTCTCTACAAATTCAGAAGGCCCTCCCAAACGGCAGGTACATTCTGCCGATTGAGCGAAAATAATATTTCCGACAGATTGCAGGTTGATGGCAAAGAAGTCGCCTACATTATAATCTTTACTCACATTTTGTGCCGATAGCGAACAAAAAGCAACACTTAACAGGACAGCTATCGCAACGATAAAAATATTCTTTGTCATGGTGGTTTTTAATTTAGAGAGATATTAATCTATTTTCTATTTAGTTTTATGTATAAAACGCAGGTTCTACTGCACCTGACGTCCGTCAAAGAAACGGATGGTACGCGAAGTCTGCTTCGCCTGTTCTTCATTATGGGTAACCATGACGATGGTGCGTCCGTCTTCTTTATTCAGTCGGTGAAGCAGTTCCATGACTTCGGCTCCCATCCTTGAATCCAAGTTACCTGTCGGCTCATCGGCAAGGATTATTTCGGGATTACCGATAATAGCACGGGCAATAGCTACACGTTGGCACTGCCCACCGGAAAGTTGTGTAGGAAAATGTCTCATACGATGGCTTAACCCTACTTTTTCCAATACCTCTTGCGCCAACCGCTTTCGCTCACTACTGCCAACACGGCGATAAAGTAAAGGCAACTCCACATTATCCATCACATTCAACGAATTAATCAAATGAAAAGACTGAAACACAAAACCAAGCGTTTTATTACGAAAAACGGCCAATTCTTTGTCTTTCATTCCTTCGGTACGTATTCCATTGATTTCCACTATTCCCATGGTAGGTGCGTCAAGTAATCCCATTATATTCAACAATGTAGATTTTCCGCACCCGGAAGGTCCCATTATACTTAGGAATTCTCCACGTTCTACCGTCAGATTCACATTTTCCAACGCTACCGTTTCAATCTCATCAGTACGATAAATTTTGGAAAGAGAGTTCAATGTTATCATAACTTCTAGTATTTAAATTATTTAATCTTCAGCTTATTCTTGTTCTTATATGCACTCATATCGCTTACCACTACCCTGTCACCCGGTTGCAATCCACTCAAAACTTCTACATATTCAAAGTTTGAATCACCCAACTGTATCTTACGTTTGACCAGTTCATTGTCAGAGTTGCAGACAAACAATTCGTATTCACCACGCCCCACATAGAAAGAGCCATTGGCAACACGCATCACATCTTCCTTCACGGCATTCATCACATAAACATCTGTCTTCAATCCGGAGCGCAGACGACGGTGATTATCTTCCTTCAACTGAACCGTGAATGATATGACGCCATTCTTGGATAACGGTGTTACACTGCTGACCGTTCCTTCCAGTTTATCGCTTCCTATCTTAACAATTGCTTTTCCTCCAGCTGCCACACGGTCGCCATACGTATCAGCAATCTCGCCTTCTACCTTAAAATGACTTAAATCGGAAATGATAGCGACTTGTCCGCCTTCGGAAACCTGCGCACCAATCTGGTTATTAATATAGGTAAGAATAGCTTTGCGCGGAGAACGGATTTGCGCATCATCCAAAGTACGTTTCTTTTCGGAAAGGCTCTTGCGGAAGATATTAAAATCAAGCTCCTGAACTTTTAGTTCGGCGGCAGCTACTTCCTTCTCATTTTTATATTGTTGCTGAAGTTGTTCGTACTCTAATTGAGCCACATTATAGCTCAATTCAGCCTGGCGTACCTTATCCGTTGTTCCTGCACCGAGACTGTCCAGATAGTGTTCATTTCTCAACTCCACTTTCATACGACTCAATTTCATTGCCGAAACTTTAATCTGCATCGCCATATCGGAAAGCTTCGTCTGATTATTGACACGAAGCTGATCGAGCTTATACCGACGCATCTGCTCTTCGTCCAGCAACTTTTTATATTCGGTTTCCGTACTCTGAAGATCTAGTTTCAGAATCGGAGTACCTACATCTACGCTATCTCCTCCTTTTTTATAAACTTCAAGAATACGACTGTTGATTGGAGAATTGATTATTTCTTCAAATGCAGGAACCACCTTGCCGGAAGCACTGACACTTACCTCAATAACTCCTGTATCGACTGTGGAAAAGACAAGATCTTTTGCCTCCACTCCTGCCCTTAGTACAGATATAAGTACACCAATGACAACAATACTTGCCACCCCGATGGATGAATAACGAATGATCTTCTTGTTACGTTCTTTCTGACGTATTTCTTTAGGAATTTCTCTGTCCATATCTGATCGTTTACGATTTTATCATGTATCAATTTAGCATTTCATATACCAAATCTATGCCAAAATCATAAGTAATTGATAAATAGAATGTAACAAAAAACAAAGGGTGTCCGATATCGGACACCCTGTACGAATTTACTGTTCAGAATATGAATCTATCCACCTGTCGGCGGAAGGTCAGTATACCTGGATAATGCCGGATTGTCAACTACGGTATAATGACTTCTCATTGACTATTTTTTCTCTTGTTCGGAAGCTTGCTGAATCTCCTGCGGAGAGTGTTGCTTCGGTTCCTGTATCAGTTCTTTTCCCCAATGGGTAGTTTCCTCCACCTTTTCACGATCACGAATCTCTTTTGCTTTACGGGCATAGACAATCATACGCATAGACTGATCGTAAGTGAAATAATTCCATACCCAATTCAAGAGTACAATAACCTTATTGCGTACTCCAAGGATAGAACGCAGATGAACAACGAGCCACATCACCCAGGCAAACCATCCCTGCATCTTTACTTTACTAAACTCTGCTACGGCACGATTGCGCCCGACAGTCGCCATCGAACCTAAATTGCGGTAATGGAAAGGTTTCATTTCCTGTCCTTTCTCCATACGAATCAGATTCTTTGCCAATAGTTCTCCTTGCTGGATCGCCACTTGTGCCAGTTGAGGATGCCCGTTCGGGTAATTTTCATCAGCTAACTGAATACATTGGTCGCCAATAGCAAACACATTATTCATCCCTTCTACACGGTTAAATGAATCGACTTTAATACGTCCTCCACGCCCAATCAGAGAGGCATCCAGATTTCCGATAGTCACACCGGTGACACCACTCACCCAGATAAAAGTACGCGTGGCAATCTCTGTACCATCTTCGAGTACTACTTTATGGTCACGATAATCCACAACGCGTTTATTCAACAGGATATTTACTCCCATTTCACGGAGAAACTGTTCAGCATGTGCAGATGATTCTTCCGACATTCCGGCAAGCAATCGCGGCCCGGCTTCAATCAAATAGATGTGCATCAGACTGCTGGACATATCAGGATAATCATTCGGCAAGACAAATTTCTTCATCTCGGAAAGTATTCCGGCTACTTCTATCCCGGTAGCTCCACCTCCCACAATTACAATATTCAATAACTCTTGTTGTTCCTGCTTCGTTGAACAGGTCAGCGCTCGTTCCAGATTAGCCAGAAGAGCGTTTCGCAATCCCATCGCTTCTGACACATTTTTCATCGGCATGGCTTCCTCTTCGATATGTTTATTACCGAAATAGTTGGTTGTAGTACCTGCTGCTAACACCAGATAGTCATATTCTGCTTTTCCGATGGAAGTCTGTATCATATTCTTTTCCGGGAAAATGGCACGTACTTCCGCCATACGGAAAAAGAAATCTTTCCGATGCTGGAATATTTTACGGAAGGGGAAGGATATGGAAGTTGGCTCCATACCAGCCGAAGCCACCTGATAAATCAAAGGAGGAAACTGATGATAGTTGTTTTTATCTATCAATACGACTTGAAAGCCTGACTTTTTCAGCTTGTTAGCCAGTTTCAAGCCACCGAAACCACCGCCTACTATGACGACACGTTTCTTATTACTTTTTGCAATGTTTAGACTCATATTCTAATCATGTTTTATCAAGATAATAACACATGAATGAGTCATTAAGTTTCCGAAATTCGAAACTTTTGAGAGAAGTCTCTACCGCAGACGCAATCTATCTCCGATTTCCGGAACATACTCACCATCCTTACGATTCATCTTATACAGATTTTTGAGGCGGATACCATATTTTTGAGAGATGCCATGCATGGAATCTCCATCTTTCACAACATATACAGTATAAGGTTTGGAAGCCTTTTTCTTCTTGCTCTTCAGGTAGATGATATCTCCTTCCATCAAGGTATAATCACGCTGCAAGTCGTTGTACTTCACAAGTTTCCTCCAACTAATATCGAATTCCTTGCCTAAATCTTTAAAGGTATCACCGTTGCGGGCTACCACATAAGCAATATCATTAGCGATATACACCTGATGCGGGCTCATCAACCAAGGATTCTTTTTCAGTTTCCGTTCCGAATATACCCCCTTACGGTCGTATTTATACAAGTCATAATCTTCGATAATTGTAATCAGACGATTAGCATAAGAAGGATCGGTAGCATAGCCTGCTTTTTTCAGTCCACGCGCCCAGCCTTTATAATCGGTGATGTCCAGTTTAAAAAGAAAAGCGTAACGGGCACCTCTTCTAAGGAAGTCGGAATGATCTTCGTAAGAGTCACGCGGATGCTTATAAGCACGGAAACATTCGTTACGGGCATCATCATCATGACGAACCGTACGTCCCCGCCAACTGCCACCACACTTAATACCAAAGTGGTTATTACTCTTTCGTGCCAACTGGCTGTATCCGGCACCGCTTTCCAGCAATCCTTGTGCCAATGTAATACTCGCCGGAATCTTATGAAGCTTCATCTGTTCAACAGCCAAATCACTATACTTATTTATATACTCGACGTAACGGGCATTCCGTTTCTGTGCCTGCACTCCTACGGCAAAGAAAAAAACAACGGTTAAAAAGATAAGTCTATGCAGTTTATTCTCCATTTTTATTCAGATGTGAATTAGATGGCACAAAAATCTGAAAAATAATTGGGATTATCAATCTCTTTCCTAACTTTGTAACATTAATTGTAGAAACCAATACCCTGACGTATATGAAAGACCTCACAATTACCGCTATTATTAAAGTATATCAATATGATGAGTTGAATGAGGGCGATCGGTCACTTATAAAGACTGCCATGGAGGCAACAGCTCGTAGTTATTCTCCGTACTCCCATTTCTCCGTAGGTGCCGCTGCGCTATTGGGCAACGGGACAGTAGTGACAGGAACCAATCAGGAAAATGCGGCCTATCCGTCGGGGCTTTGTGCAGAACGTACTACCCTATTCTATGCCAACTCCCAATATCCCGACCAACCGGTTGTCACTCTTGCCATTGCGGCACGAACGGAAAAGGACTTCATCGACCATCCGATTCCTCCCTGCGGTGCTTGCCGGCAAGTGATTCTGGAAACGGAAAAGCGTTACAAACAACCCATCCGCATCCTATTATATGGCAAAGAATGTATCTACGAAGTAAAAAGTATAGGCGATCTACTGCCGTTATCATTTGACGCATCAGCAATGGAGGATTAATTATGTTACAACAATATCACACGAAACTAAAAGGAACACTCGCACTTACAGACTCTTATCTGACAGAAAAAGCACTGCAAAAAGAAAAAGGGCTTTATAAATTTATATGGGTACGCAACGGAAGCATCACAGTAGAAATCGACCATCAGGAAATGATACTTACCCAAGATGAAGTGATTTCACTCACTCATCTGCAACACCTCGAATTTAAATCGATTGATGGTGAATACCTGACTTTGTTGTTCAACAGCAATTTCTATTGTATCTATGGCAACGACCATGAAGTGTCATGCAGCGGTTTCCTGTTCAACGGTTCTTCTCACCTGATCCGTTTTACCCTGAATGAAAAAGAACGTAAAGAACTCGACACCATTACCGAAGCACTGGAAAACGAGTTTACCGTTTCCGACAGCCTGCAGGAGGAGATGCTACGCATCCTGCTAAAACGTTTCATTATCCAATGTACCCGAATTGCACGTCACCGCATGAATATCACCCGTGAAAAAGAATCCGGTTTTGAGATTGTCCGCCAATACTATAACTTGGTCGACGAGCATTACCGGACGAAGAAACAGGTGCAGGACTATGCCAATATGTTGCATAAATCTCCCAAGACACTATCGAACATCTTTTCTACCTGCAAACTGCCTTCGCCGCTTCGGGTTATCCACGAACGGGTGGAAGCGGAAGCTAAACGTCTCCTGCTTTACAGCAACAAAAGCGCCAAAGAGATTGCCGATATTCTGGGATTTGAAGACCAGGCTTCTTTCAGCCGTTTCTTCAAAAATATGACTGGACAGAGCGCCGTGCAATTCAGAAACACACAGGAAGGGAAAAATTGACAAGGCATACGGAAGTATTGCTATTTTGGGGGTAGTGGAAATGGACGACCTTTGCAACATAAGATAAACCCATTAAAACCCCAACAAAATGAAAGAGAAATTGATCGCTTTACTGACCTTCACTTCAAGTCTGAAAAGTTTTGGTATGAAATTTATCCGCGTTGCCATCCTGGTAGTATTTGTATGGATAGGCGGATTGAAGTATTTCCATTATGAAGCCGACGGGATTGTTCCGTTTGTTGCCAACAGTCCTTTTATGAGTTTCTTCTATGCTAAAGGTGCACCCGAATACAAAGAACATAAAAATGCGGAAGGTGCTTTTGTCCCGGAAAATCGTGCATGGCACGAAGCAAACCGCACTTATACTTTCTCTTACGGACTGGGAGCTCTTATTATGGGGATCGGCATACTGGTATTCTTGGGAATCTTTTTCCCAAAAGTGGGATTGGCAGGCGACACCCTCGCCATTATCATGACGCTCGGCACACTTTCTTTTCTTGTCACCACCCCGGAAGTCTGGGTTCCCGACTTGGGAAGCGGAGAATTCGGTTTCCCATTACTATCCGGTGCAGGGCGGTTGGTGATTAAAGACATTGTGATCCTGGCCAGTGCCGTAGTGTTATTATCCGACTCGTCACAACGCGTACTCAAAACACTTAAAAAAGACTAAGACAACCACTAAAGAGGATTCTGACTTCTTGCCATTGCGGAACAAATCGTATTTTCAGACTGTTATATAGTCTCATACAAATCATTAATACAAGAAGTTATGAAACAATATGATGCAATTATTATAGGATTCGGCAAGGCAGGGAAAACCCTGGCTGCCGAACTTTCCAACCGCGGATGGCAAGTGGCCATCGTAGAACGTTCCAACATGATGTATGGAGGAAGCTGTCCGAATGTAGCCTGTATCCCAACAAAGACGCTGGTGCATGAAGCCGAGGTTTCCGCTTTGCTTTACCACGATGATTTTCCGAAGCAGGCGAATATGTACAAACAGGCCATCGGCCGAAAGAACCGCCTCACTTCCTTTCTTAGGAATGATAATTACGAAAGACTAAGCAAACGTCCTAATGTGACTATCTATACTGGAACGAGGTCTTTCATATCCGCCGATACCATAAAAGTGGAACTTCCCGAAGGAGAAATCGAACTGAAAGGAAAAGAGATATTTATCAACACGGGGTCTACTCCCATTATCCCTGCAATAGATGGTATTCAGCAAAGTCAGCACGTATATACCAGTAGTGCGCTTTTGGACTTAAGTGTACTTCCTCATCACCTGATTATCATAGGTGGAGGATATATCGGACTGGAGTTCGCTTCTATGTATGCCGGTTTCGGCAGTAAAGTGACGATACTCGAAGGAGGAAACAAATTTATGCCTCGCGAAGATCGGGATATTGCAAACAGCGTCAAAGAAGTGATGGAGAAGAAAGGTATTGAAATCCATCTGAACGCTCGTGCACAGTCTATCCATGACACGAATGACGGAGTGACACTGACTTACTCGGACATATCCGACGGTACTCCTTATTATGTAGATGGAGATGCCATTCTTATCGCAACGGGACGTAAACCGATGATTGAGGGATTGAATCTGCAAGCAGCGGGTGTAGGAGTTGATGCTCACGGAGCTATCATCGTAAACGATCAGTTACGCACTACTGTTCCTCATATATGGGCAATGGGAGATGTGAAAGGCGGATCGCAATTTACATATCTCTCGCTGGATGATTTCCGGATTATCCGCGATCAGCTCTTCGGCGACAAGAAACGTGATATCGGAGACCGTGATCCTGTGCAATATGCAGTGTTTATTGATCCGCCATTGGCACATATCGGAATCAGTGAAGAAGAAGCTCTGAAAAGAGGATATTCATTTAAGGTTTCCCGGTTGCCGGCTTCCTCCATCGTCCGTACCCGTACATTGAGGCAGACAGATGGTATGCTAAAAGCTATCATCAATAATCATAACGGGAAGATTATGGGCTGTACTCTATTCTGCGCCGATGCTTCAGAAATCATCAATATCGTAGCTATGGCGATAAAAACAGGGCAAACCTCTACATTCTTGCGCGATTTTATCTTCACGCATCCCAGTATGAGTGAGGGATTAAATCAACTGTTTGATGTATAAGAATAAGAAAGAGTATAACTCACTTCTAAAACAGAGCCTCTGAATAGGGTAAACAGAGGCTCTATTTGGAGTAATCGGAGGCTCTGAATGAGGTAAACGGAGCCTCTAAATAAATGAAATTCATTCTTTTTCAGTCTTAATAGAGTGAAATCTAATAGAAAGTGTTATCTTTGCCGCCAAGTTAAACTATATACCTACCGCAATGAGAATTACTAAGTAAGACAACACTTCTAAGTAAACATCACTTTTCTTATATGCTTTTTCTATTTTGTTAAGCATCACGAAATCCGTGTTGTTTAGCCAGTATTGTGTTTGTCGTTCCCCCTATCCTGTGTTTTTTTTCACTCTATTTTCAACCTCAAACCCAATAGATCGTCATGTCTATCAGTATCCAACAAATCAGCTATATCCATCCGGATAAAGAAGTATTATTCAGTGACCTCAATTTCGCCATCAGTAAAGGGCAGAAATTGGGATTAGTCGGTAACAATGGTTGTGGCAAATCTACTTTGCTACAAATTATTGCCGGACAGTTATCACCCTCTTCCGGTGTCATTGTCCGCCCGGACGACCTATATTATATCCCGCAACATTTCGGGCAATATGATTCACTGACCATTGCACAAGCTCTTCAAATAGAGCGTAAACAGCAAGCTCTGCACGCCATCCTGGCAGGAGATGTCTCAAACGAGAATTTCACCATTCTAAATGATGACTGGAATATCGAAGAACGTTCCATCGCCGCTCTCGATTTATGGGGATTAGGACAGTTTACGCTATCCTACCCGATGAATCTGCTTAGTGGCGGCGAAAAGACCCGCGTATTCCTGGCAGGTATGGACATTCATCATCCATCTGTCATACTTATGGATGAACCGACCAATCATCTCGATTCTTCCGGCAGACAACGTTTATATGACTGGGTAGAAAAATATCGTTCCACCCTGTTGGTGGTAAGTCATGACCGCACCCTGCTCAATCTTCTCCCCGAGATTTGCGAACTAAAGAAGCATCAAATCAATTATTATGGCGGAAATTACGAATTCTACAAAGAACAAAAAACGCTGATGCAGGAAGCATTACAACAACGTATTGAAGAAAAAGAAAAGGCACTACGTATTGCCCGTAAAGTGGCTCGCGAAACGGCCGAACGCAGGGACAAACAGAATGTACGCGGCGAAAAGAGTAATATAAAAAAAGGAGTTCCACGCATTGTATTGAACGCACTCCAAGGGAAATCCGAGAAGAGCACCAGTAAACTGACTGGCGTTCATCAGGAGAAAGCCGAGAAGTTAACAAATGAACGCAACCAGCTTCGAGGTTCGCTCTCTCCGACTGCTGCATTAAAAACCGACTTCAATAGTTCCTCGCTTCATACCGGGAAGATATTAGTGACAGCAAAAGAGATTAACTTCAGTTATCATTCCAATTCGGTTAACAATGATATTCTGACGAATGATGAAATAAATTCGTCTGACACAGGTTATCATCCCAATCCGAATAGCAATGATATTCAGGAAAATAGTATCTCAAAACAACAGCTTTGGCAAGCTCCTGTCAGTTTTCAGCTAAAGAGCGGAGACCGCCTCCGTATAGAAGGAGCCAACGGTAGCGGGAAGACAACTCTATTGAAATTAATCACCGGCCAACTTCAACCACAGGAAGGAACCCTGACACGGACGGACTTTAGCTATGTCTATTTGAATCAAGAGTATTCGATCATTGACGACCGGAACAGTATTCTTGAACAGACTTACGCTTTCAACAGCCGGAATCTGCCGGAGCATGAAATAAAGATTATTCTAAACCGTTACTTGTTTCCTGCATCCGAATGGGACAAATCCTGCCGGAAACTTAGTGGTGGTGAGAAAATGCGTCTCGCTTTCTGCTGTCTGATGATTAGTAACAATACCCCTGATATGTTTATCCTGGATGAACCTACCAACAATTTGGACATACAAAGTATTGAAATTATCACTGCTACTATCAAAAATTATGCAGGTACTGTGATAGCAATCTCACACGACAATTATTTTATTCAGGAAATTGGTGTCGAACAATGCATTTTATTGAGTTAGTCTATTGATATTTTATCCAGGGCAACCGCACCAAAATTTAATTCATATCCGCACAGTTTTGAATAAAATAATGGAGTATTCTGGAAACGTTGTGGTAAATCTGAAAAAGATGATTGAGTTTTTAAGATTCCCCGTTATCTTTTTATTATAAGATATGGGTCCAGGGTGAGGGGTGGTGAGGGTAGATTTATAACCTTTTATTATTTTATTTTCTATACTATCTCCTTTTTTATCCTCAAAAAAAAAATACGAAAGTTATAAATCTACCCTCACCACCCCTCACCCTGGACCCATTCATTAGCGCAACGTTTAACTCGTTTCTGCACAGTTATGAATCAAATTTTGGTGCGGTTGCACTGTATTTTATCTGATAAGTCTAAATATCAATCTAGTTTTTTATAACTTCGCAGCGCGAAGATCAAGAATTAGAATTAAAATGAATCAGACAGCACAATCATGGTGGTTTATCTTTTACAAAGACCAACTGCTTCTTGAGAAAAAAGAGGATGGTATATATACCGTCCCGTGTGGAGAAAGCTCTCCTATTGTTATTAAAGAAAAAACAACCGTACACAATATCACCACACTAGAAAGGAAAAACTGCAAGGCTTTCTCCCTCTCCTCTCCCATTGAAGAATCGGAGCAATGGATCATGATAGGGCTTCGTGCCTCCTATGAATATCTTCCTTTGTCTCATTATCAGACAGCAGGAAAAGCACATGAGATTCTGCATTGGGATAGAAACAGCCGCTTTTGTTCCGCCTGCGGCACGCCTATGGAACAGAAAGAATCTATCATGAAGCGTTGTCCGAAATGTGGCCGGGAGGTATATCCTTCCATTTCCACAGCGATTCTTGTATTAGTGAGAAAAAAAGATTCACTACTTTTAGTGCACGCCCGCAATTTTAAAGGAACATTCAACAGTCTCGTTGCCGGATTTCTGGAAACCGGAGAAACGCTAGAAGAATGTGTAGCACGTGAAGTGAAAGAAGAAACCGGACTGGATGTAAAAAATATCACTTATTTCAGTAATCAGCCCTGGCCTTATCCCAGCGGACTAATGGTCGGCTTTATTGCCGATTATGCCGGAGGGGAAATCAACCTCCAAGATGAAGAATTGAGTTCGGGAGACTTTTATACAAGAGACAATTTACCCGAACTTCCCAGAAAACTTAGTCTTGCCCGAAAGATGATTGATTGGTGGATAGAGCATCCCAATGAATAATCAAACACGGTAAACATCATCAAAGGAATCCGTCAGTATGTTCCCGAAGCCTGCTAAAAGACGGATAAAATGCATACTTACTAAAAATAATCATAAATTAACCCCATGAAATTATCAACAAAAACACCCCGAATTGAAGTAGTAGATGCTCTTAGAGGATTTGCTGTAATGGCCATCCTTCTGGTTCATAACCTGGAGCATTTCATTTTCCCCGTATATCCGGAAAGTTCTCCTGAATGGCTTACCATTTTGGATGCCGGAGTATTTAATGCGACATTTTCACTGCTTGCCGGAAAGTCTTATGCCATATTCGCTCTGCTTTTCGGATTCACTTTCTATATCCAGTCGCACAACCAGCAGTTGAAAGGAAAAGATTTTGGTTACCGCTTTTTATGGAGAATGATATTGCTGGCAGGATTCGCCACTTTGAATGCCGCTTTCTTCCCGGCAGGAGATGTCCTGCTTCTGTTTGTTGTAGTCAGTCTTGTACTATTTATCGTACGTAAATGGAGTGACAAAGCGATTCTAATCACCGCCATCTTGTTTTCACTGCAACCGATTGAATGGTTTCATTATATAATGAGCCTTTTCAATCCTGCTTATACCCTACCCGATTTGAATGTCGGAGCCATGTATGCTGAAGTAGCGGAATACACCAAAGCCGGAAACTTTTGGGATTTTCTGATAGGTAATGTTACTTTAGGACAGAAAGCAAGCTTGTTTTGGGCTATCGGTGCCGGACGTTTCTTGCAGACTGCCGGACTTTTCCTGTTTGGCTTATATATCGGACGCAAAGAATTGTTCGTTGCTACCGAATCTCATTTGAAGTTCTGGATGAAAGCACTTATTATTGCAGCTATCAGTTTCGCACCACTGTATTCTCTGAAAGAACAGATCATGCAAAGTGACAGCAGTTTAATTCAGCAAACGGTAGGCACTGCCTTTGATATGTGGCAGAAATTTGCATTTACGATTGTACTTGTTGCTTCCTTCGTGTTGCTTTATCAGAAAGATCAGTTCAAGAAAACTGTATCTAATCTGCGATTCTACGGAAAAATGAGCTTGACCAATTATATTTATCAATCTATTTTGGGAGCCATTATCTATTTCCCATTCGGATTCTATCTTGCTCCTTACTGTGGATATACTCTTAGCCTGATTATCGGTATTATTCTTTTCCTGGCGCAAGTTCGGTTCTGCAAATGGTGGCTGTCTAAACATAAACAAGGACCATTGGAAACAATATGGCATAAATGGACTTGGATAGGCACGAAGAAATAACAGAAAAAAAGAAATAGCACTGACTGAAAAATAGACTAAGAAAGCAGGCCACGAAATACACATAACTACAAACGAACAACTTACGAATATGAAACTGAACGTATCACTCTAAAGCATCAACAAAACATGTGTATCCGCAGCCTGCGGGTTGAAATTGAGATGATGTCAATACAACAAGATTCTCGCAAGAAGGATTAGCAAGTGGACTTAAAGAATGCAAAGGAAATGAAAGAACTGTGCCAAGTTGGGGAAAAAGCCCGAAAATAGGCAGAATCAGGGCTATGTATAGAGAAAAAGAAGCGCCTCCATAATCTTCGAAAAGACCATGGAGGCGCTATTTATTATTTATCTTTCGTTATCTATATCTGAAATTTCAGAAGAAACAAAATCAGACACCCAATGATTTCTTCACTGCTTCAATCTTTTCCATTGCAGCAGATTCGGCAGAAGCATAACAATTGCGGCAACCCATTTCACCCTGAACTTCCATATAGAACTTAATCTTAGGTTCTGTACCTGAAGGACGAACGGAAACTTTGCTACCGTCTTCAGTGAAATATTGAAGTACGTTAGATGGTTCCGGCATATCGATTGCAGTTACGTTACCTTTATCATCCGTCTGTTTCAGTGTCTTATAATCTTTGCTTAAGATCACTTTAGAACCACCCAATTCTTTCGGAGGATTAGCACGGAAGTTCTCCATCATCGCTTTGATTTCTTCTGCACCGCTCTTACCCGGTTTCACTACGTTTACAGTAAACTCTTTAGAGAATCCGTATTCTACGTAGATATCCAGCAACAACTGATACAAGGATTTTCCATTATCTTTTGCCCATGCAGCAACTTCAGCAATCAAACAGCAAGCTGATACGGCATCTTTATCGCGAACGAAATCTTCGGCAAGGAATCCGTAGCTTTCTTCACCGCCACCGATATATTTCTGTTTGCCTTCACGCAGACGGATTTCACGGGCAATCCATTTAAATCCGGTGTAGCAGTCAAGCATTTCGATATTGTTCTTATCTGCGATTTTCTTGATTAGTTCAGTTGTAACGATTGTCTTCACGCAGAACTCGCCACCTTTAATCTTACCCAGTTGTTTGTACTGTGTCAGAATATAATAAAGGTACATCATACAAGTCTGATTACCGTTAATCAGTACCCATTCGCCTTTATCATCCTTGCAAGCAATACCCACACGGTCAGCATCCGGGTCGGAAGCCATAACGAGGTCAGCATCAATTTCTTTGGCAAGGTTTACAGCCATAGAAAGAGCTTCCGCATTTTCCGGGTTCGGAGATACGACAGTCGGGAAGTTACCGTCCTTAATCATCTGTTCGGGCACAGTAAATACGTTTTCGAATCCCCACATTTTCAATGCACGAGGAATCAACATCATACCTGTACCGTGGATCGGAGTATAGACAATCTTCATATCTTTGTGACGGGCAATAGCTGCCGGATCAATAGAAACAGTTTTCACCATATCCAGATAAATCTTATCGATGTCTTCACCGATAATCTGAATCAAATCCGGATTTCCCTGGAATTTGATATCGGCAGCAGAAGCAATTGCATTCACTTCGTCGATGATACCCTTATCGTGTGGAGCCAATACCTGCGCACCATCGTCCCAATATGCCTTGTAACCGTTGTATTCTTTCGGATTGTGAGAAGCAGTCAGGATGATACCGCTTTGGCAACCGAGGTGACGGATGGCAAAAGACATTTCCGGTGTCGGACGCATGTCGTCAAACAGATATACTTTGATACCATTGGCAGAGAAAATATTAGCAGAAGTTTCCGCAAACAAACGGCTGTTGTTGCGGCAATCGTGACCTACTACTACAGAAATCTGCGGCAGGTCTTTGAAGTTCTTTTTCAGATAGTTGGAAAGTCCTTGAGTGGCAGCACCTACCGTATAGATATTCATACGATTGCTACCTACACCCATAATACCACGCAGACCACCAGTACCAAATTCAAGATCTTTGTAGAAAGCTTCAATTAGTTCGGTTTTATCATCGTTTTCCAACATACGTTTCACTTCAGCCTGGGTTTCAGCATCATAAGCCGGGGTTAGCCATTTTTCGGCTTTTTCAGTGACCTGTTTAATAAGTTCCTGATTTTCCATTTCGATTGTTATTTATTGGTTAATGAATTATTTATTATCAATTTCTTGAGCACACAAATGTAAAATAATAAGTTTATAATTCCTAGTTATTTAATGAAGAATTAAGAATGAAAAATGAAGAATCGCATTATAAGACATATTTGCAAAGCATAATTCTTCATTTTTCATTCTTAATTCTTCATTTTACCAAATATCTGTCACCAGTCTGCTTGACATATTCCTGCAAGAATTCTTTCGGATATCCGGGACGCATCACTCCGGCAGGTTGTCCGATAGAATTACGCTCAAACTTACCGTCTTTAACACGTTTCACCACTCCATCATTGTATTTCACAATCAAGAATGTACCCAATTGTTTCCAAGTATCGAAAGTGCTCTGTGCGGTCATATTTGTATAGTTTGTCAGAAAGTCAACCGCTGCGTTCTTATCTTTTGCCAGCAGTTTGGCAGCCATTTCTTCAATGCCTTCCTGTGCATTGTTGAAAGTAGTTTCCATTTCTTTCTGCGCTTCCCGTACATCACCGATCATCAAATCATAACGCGGATAGACCATATTAGATACCCAGTTGAAAATCCAGAAAGCAGAATTCCAGGAAAAAGTAATATAATCGGCCCCATCTACACGGGTATAACATACCGGCACTTTAGTAGCACAACAATAAACCGGGGTAAATACAGCCATGTTCGCATCATCCACGCCAAACCAAAGTACACCGCCTATCGGGTCCGGCTTATGAGCCCGCATTTGTGCAACAAATACAAACCCGCTTTGTTGAGTGGAAATCGGACGTTCGTTGAAATATTCCTGACCATCTACCTTGAAGTTCAGAGGAGAAAGACGGTAAGGTGTCTTATAAGGTCCGGCTCCAAAATCATTGGAGATGTCAAGAGGCGTTCCTTCATAATGGTCGCGCATCATATCTTTCACATCTTGCACGGATAACTTATGTTTCGGTTTCACAAAAAGAGGCATCGGCGTATTGGTCTTTCCCTCAATGTAAGGAAGATAATCTTTTCCGTTATCTGTGAACTTATTAAAATAGCTCCACACACGAGCCTCACAGAAACGGCGGGCACCAAAATCAAGAGGCGCATAGGCTAATGAGAAGCTAAAGTCTTTGTTTACTCCATTAAAATATCCCTTCTCACGGGCAAAAGAAACGACATCCGGAGAGTACATACAGTTTTCCTTGTCGTTCATATCAAACTGGTGGATACGTGACTGGTTGGCATGGGCCGAAATACAATCATCGGGCACACGTACAGCTACCCAAACTGCTCCACGGATGCCGGGACCTTTACCAATCATTTCCATAATCCATATTTCGTTCGGATCGGCAATAGTAAAGGATTCTCCTTCGCTATAATAGCCGTATTGCTGCACTAAGTCGGTCATGATCTTAATTGCTTCACGGGCAGTGCGCGAACGCTGCAAACCGATATAAATCAGACTTCCGTAATCGATGATCCCTGTAGAATCGGCCAATTCCGGACGTCCGCCGAAAGTTGTCTCACCAATGGTAACCTGATATTCATTCATATTACCGACTACATTGTAAGTCTGGCGTGCCTGCTCTATTTCTCCCAGATACTTGCCAGTATCCCATTCATAAACTTTCAGCATCGTACCTTTTGGATAGGTAGCAGCCGAATAATGATAAAGTTCTCCGAATAAGCCATACGAGTCGGCAGAATAGGAAACAATCGTCGAGCCATCGGCAGACGCATTTTTTCCGACAATCAGGTTGGTGCAGGCGAAGGTGTTCGCCACAGCCGCCATCAATACGGCGGCACAAAGAATAATTCTTCTCTTCATAATAAATATATGATTCACTTTTAATAATTTACCAAACAAAGCTTTCACGGGCCACTGTTTCATTCCCACAATAGTCGGTCACTGTAAATTCAACAGTATGCTTGCCTCCTTTCTTTACGCGTTTGGGGTCCAACGTACATTCCCAGTATGATTTCACAATATTGGGACGTCCGAAAAGCGCATACTTTCCGTCAATCGTTCCACGATAGGAAGCAATTCCCGCGCCCTGATCTTTCAAACGATAGACAATTTTTCCGTTTCTTCCCCACTGATTCTTGTTGACAGGGATAATCTCCGGCGGGATGGTATCGATGGCAACAGTGTAAGTTCCCAACTCCCGGATAGATGCTTTCATGTATCCGTCTTCATACTTTCCGCCTACGCTGTACTTTCCTCCTTTTGGAGTTATGCGGGCCACATAATATTTCGTCGTATCGGCAATTGGTTTTCTACGCAACCCGATACACAGTTCACAAGCTGCATGCAGCGGAACCGCCTTATCATTCAGCTGATAAGTAAAAGCAACGGCACCACTATCCGCCTTCACCTGATAATTGAGGAGAACATCATCATACAACATTCCTTTCGGAACAACCAGGTTCAATCCCGGTTCTTGCAGATAATTAGTCTTATTCCAGGTAAAATAATATTTCTCCCGATGATTCAACGGTTCAATCGGCTGTTTCCGACCCCGTACGGTGAAACTATATTTGGAAGTGTTTCCGAAAGCATCTTTTAATGTATATAAGAACTGATAGTCCCGTTCCTCATCAATCGTCACCAAGCCACGGTTATCATTCGATGCTTTTAGCAGACGCAAAGTGTTGCCCGGATCAATGAAAGATTTCATATATTGCCCGTAAGTCCAGGAATTAATCATCCGGTTCTCTTCCTGCGAGAAGCGATCTACGGTGCTGCGAAATATTTCATTTCCATCTACCGTAAGCACAACTGAATAAACTCCATAATGGTTATTCACTCCATCCATGTAATCGTATGCTTTGATCCCCACACCTATCACTCCCCATGCTTCCACCGGACGCTCACTATTGGGAAGGATGGTTTTATTCTCTTGCTTTCCATCCACTACTCCTTTACCCAGTTGTGGAAAAAATAGAATGCCATCCGCTTTCGGAGCACGCGTATCTTTTATTTTCGATTGAAAGAAAGGCATAGGGTCAATATAATCTCCCGATTCCGTTTCAAATACATCCAGGTGAAGATGCGGACCGAACGAATATCCGGTATTTCCGCTCCATGCGATCTGCTGACCTCCTTTTACCGGATATTCTCCCGGTTCGGGAACAATCTCTACTTCCCAATTTTCTTCTTCATATTGAAGTTTCTCCACCCTTTCGGCAATGGGAGAAACAAAACCACTCAAATGGCGGTTGATCGTTGAATAGCCATTATGATAACAGACATCAAGTACATATCCCGAACCATTCGTGACGCGAATACGCGAAATATAGCCATCAGCGAGAGCACGAACGGGTTTACCGATAACTCCGCCTGTCTTAAAATCCAGTCCGCCGTGGAAATGATTGGAGCGGATTTCTCCAAAGTTCCCACTCAATGTAAGAGGAAAGTCAAAAGGAGGTACAAAGGTTACTTGCTTCTTCTCTTGTCCATACCCTCCGATGCAGCAAGCCAGCATCAAAGCAGTGATATATCGTCTCATCATTCCGTTCACTTTTTTACTCCCGCAAATGTACACTATTCCCACTAAACTATGAAATATCCGAGGAGAATGATGACCATAGATGCTAGTTAATATTTCTTTTTAATGTTATATTCATTGCAAATTAGTAGTCATTATGTTATTAATATTAGTACTTTTGTAGCCGTTTTTTAATTATAATTAAAAGTTAGAAACTCAATGAGAATGTATGTAAAAGTAATGGCAGCGGTCATTGCATGTATATTGCTGAGTGGAGAAGCGCTCTCGGCATTTGCAACTACCCCCGCTACAGAAAATCTGAGTTGGTTTAAAAAGAAAAAGAAAAAACCAGAAGAGAAAGAAGAGAAGAGTAAAAGCGACTACGAGAAATTAGTGGAAGACAGTAAAACGACCAAAGGGATGTTTGCTGTACATCAAAAGAAGAATGATTATTATTTTGAAATTCCCACCTCACTTTTGGGACGTGACTTATTAGTTGTCAATAAGCTGCAACGAGTTCCTGCCGAACTTAATGATGCGGGTGTAAACCGCGGAGTAAACTATGAAAACCAGATGGTTTGCATGGAATGGGACAAAGCGACGGGCAAACTAATGTTACGCCAACAACGTCCATTACCTCTGGCCCCCCAAACGGATGCTATCTTCCGTTCGGTAAAGGATAATTTTATCTCTCCGCTGATTGCCGCATTCAAGATCGAAGCAGTCAATGCAGATTCTACGGCATTAGTAATCAAGGTGAATGATATTTATGATGGTACGGAAACCAGTATCAATAACGTATTTACCAATATTAATCTGGGTACTTCGGCTATCAAGAATTTATCACGTATTTTATCCATCAAATCTTTTTCAAACAATGTCGTGGCAACTTCCGAGTTGACTACCCGGGTAACGGAAGGTACTACCACTGTTTATGTAACGGTGGAAGTTAGTTCTTCTATTCTCTTATTGCCCGAAAAGCCGATGATGGGACGATTCGACAATCAGAAGGTCGGTTATTTCACGAATCCGTTATTAAGTTTTAGTGATGCGCAGCAGCGTACGGATAAGACACAGTATATCACCCGCTGGCGTATGGAACCCAAACCGGAAGATCGGGAGGCTTATCTGAAAGGTCAGATGGTGGAACCTGCCAAACCGATTGTCTTCTACATTGATAATTCAACTCCTTACCAATGGCGTTCGTACATTAAGAAAGGTATCGAGGACTGGCAGATTGCCTTTGAAAAGGCTGGTTTCAAGAATGCGATTATTGCCAAAGAAATCACGGACAGTATGCATGTAGACATGGATGATGTCAATTACTCCGTACTGACTTATGCTGCTTCGGAAAAGAAAAATGCAATGGGACCTTCTCTGTTAGATCCCCGTTCCGGAGAAATCCTGGAAGCTGATATTATGTGGTGGCACAATGTGCTTTCTATGGTACGTGAATGGATTACTGTCCAGACCGGAACAGTGTGTCCGGAAGCACGTAATGTACAATTGCCTGATGCTTTGATGGGAGATGCCATTCGATTCGTCGCCTGTCATGAGGTAGGCCACTCTCTGGGACTCCGCCACAATATGATGGGTTCATGGGCTTTCCCGACAGATTCATTACGTTCCGAAGCATTCACTTCCAGAATGAACTCTACCGCTTCATCTATCATGGATTATGCACGATTCAATTATATCGCACAGCCTGGAGATGGCGTGAAAGTTCTTTCTCCGCATATCGGTCCATACGATATGTTCGCTATCGAATATGGATATCGTTGGTACGGAAAGAGTACTCCGGAAGAAGAAAAGGATATTTTATTCGATTTCTTGAGCAAACATACTGATCGGCTTTATAAATATAGTGAGGCACAGGACGTCCGCGATGCGGTAGATCCACGTGCACAGAACGAAGATTTAGGTGATGATCCGGTTCGCTCTTCTTTACTTGGTATTGAGAATCTGAAACGTATCGTTCCACAAATTCTTCAATGGACTACTACCGGTGAGAAGGGACAAACTTATGAAGAAGCATCTCGCCTCTACTACGCTGTAATCAACCAATGGAACAACTATTTATATCATGTCCTTGCCAATATTGGTGGCATCTACATTGAAAATACAATTGTAGGAGACGGCGTTAAAACTTATACATTTGTAGAGAAAGAGAAACAACAAGCTTCACTGAAATTTCTGATGGATGAAGTTTTGACATACCCTAAATGGCTGTTTGACACGGAAGTGGGGCAATATACTTATCTACTTCGCAATACTCCCATCGGAAAACAGGAAAATGCTCCTACACAAATCTTAAAGAACGCCCAAGCCTATATCCTTTGGGATTTACTGGGCAATACTCGTTTGATGCGTATGATAGAGAATGAATCTGTCAACGGAAAGAAAGCCTTTACAGTAGTGGAACTTATGGACGGACTTCATAAGAATATTTTCGGTGTTACCGAACGCGGTGGCATCCCTAATGTTATGGAACGTTCTTTGCAGAAAAACTTCCTCGATGCATTACTTACAGCCGCTGCAGAACCGGAAGCTGTTAAAATCAACAAGAAGATCGCCAACGAACATTTCTTGCTTGACCACGCTACTCCTTTCTGTAGCTGTTACGCTGCCGAACAACGTGCACTTCGTCAGGAAGAGCGGATGGGGGCTCCACGTGTGCTCAATTTCTATGGCAGCCAGCTCAACCGTATTTCAGATGCTATTTCTGTGAAACGCGGTGAATTATTACGTATCAAGAAGTTGTTGCAGAACCGTCTCGGAACTTCCGATACTGCTGCACGCTATCATTATGAGGACATGATTCTGCGTATTAATACTGCTTTAGGAATCAAATAAAACCACTTATTACTTTAACTATCTACATTAATGAGAAAAAAATACTTGTGCATTCTTATATGCCTCTTTGCAAATGCGCTGGCCTTTGCCAGCGCTGCTAATCGTACAATCACCGGAGTCGTTATATCCGGTGAAGATAATGAACCTCTGATCGGCGCTTCCGTATATGTTAACGCAGATGACTTAAAAAAGGCCGGAGCATCACAGACTTCTCTAGGTACTATCACTGATATGGATGGTAAATTCTCCATTTCCATTCCGGAAAAGGTGACTAGATTACATTGTAGTTATATAGGATTTGAAGAACAAGACATCGTTTTGCAAGCAGGAAAAGATACTTATCGTATTGTACTTCAAGCTTCTGCACACACATTGGGAGACGTCGTAGTAACCGGTTATCAAGAACTGGAACGTCGTAAACTGACTGCTGCCATTGCCAAAGTAGATGTTACAGATGGAATGGTAGGTGCAGCAAAAAGTATCGACCAGGCATTAGCGGGACAAATCGCCGGTGTGGCTGTAACGACAACTTCCGGTGCACCGGGAGCTCCAGCACGTATTCGTATTCGTGGTACTGCTTCACTGAATGGAACACAAGACCCGTTGTGGGTATTGGATGGGATACCTTTGGAGGGGACAGATATTCCGGAAATCAACAAAGACAACGATAATGACATCGTAAATATGTCACAATCTTCTATCGCAGGTTTAAGTCCAAACGACATTGAAAGCATTACGATATTAAAAGATGCAGCTGCTACTGCTATCTATGGTGCACGTGCTGCAAATGGCGTAATTGTGGTAACAACCAAAAGAGGAAAAACCGGAAAACCTGTTATTAACTTCAATACTAAATTGACTTATACTCCAAATCTCAATACTTCACGACTCAACTTACTAAACTCGGAAGAGAAAGTCGATTTGGAACTTCAATTGTTAAAAGAAGCACGGTTTGACATATTATGGGGATTAACAGATCCGATACCGGTATTTCCTGAAAAAGGAAAAGTTGCTGCTATCATGAAACAATATAACTTAATAGACATCTATAAAGAACAGGGGTGGAACGGACTGACACCTGAAGCCCAAAATGCTATAAACAAACTGAAAACAATCAATACAGACTGGAATGACATATTATTCAGAGATGCTTTTACGCAAGAATATAACTTTAGCATTTCTGGTGGTAGCGAAAAGGTTACTTATTACAACTCACTTGGTTATGTCAAAGAAAACGGAAATGTACCAGGTGTAAGCATGAGCCGTTTTAATCTGACCAGTAAAACGTCTTACCAAATCAACAAAATATTAAAAATTGGAATGTCTATTTTTGCCAACAGACGCAAGAATAACACATTTATGACTGATACTTACGGACTTATTAACCCTATATATTATTCACGTATCGCCAACCCTTACTTTGCTCCGTTTGACGAACAAGGAAACTACCTTTACGATTACGACGTAGTCAGAAGTAATGAAACAGATGAAAAGCAAGGCTTTAATATATTCGAAGAACGAGCAAACACCAATAAAGAATCTGTCACCACAGCCATCAATTCTATCTTTGATGTTCAGCTACGTTTTAACGATCAGTGGAAAGTTTATTCACAGATTGGTGTGCAATGGGATCAATTGTCGCAAGAAGAATATGCCGGGATAAATTCATATAATATTAGGAATATACGTGAAACCAATAAATATTGGAAAAATGGTGTACAAACCTATCTTATACCAGAAGGAGGCATGCTTAAAACAACTAATAGTACAACCTCACAACTCACATGGAAAATCCAAGGAGAATACAAAAACACATTTGGGGATATACATGACATACAAATAATGGCTGGTTCGGAAATTCGCAAAAACTGGGTAGACAACCAAGCCTCAACCGGATACGGATATGATCCCAAGAAACTAACATTCCAGAATCTCATATTTAAAGATGAAGCACAAGCCAATGATTGGAATCTAAAAACTAAATCGTACAAGGAAAACGCTTTTGCTTCTTTCTTTGCCAATGGTTCATATACTTTAATGAATCGTTATACATTGGGAGGAAGTGTGCGCATGGATGGTTCTGATTTATTCGGAGTAGATAAGAAATACCGTTTCTTACCAATCTATTCGGTAAGCGGTTTGTGGCGTTTATCTAATGAATCGTTCATTAGACAATACAAATGGATTGATAATTTAGCTCTTCGCCTTTCTTATGGCTTACAAGGAAATATTGATAAGGGAACCTCTCCATTCCTAGTCGGAAAATATGATAATGTGAATATTTTACCAGGTTACAGTGAAGAAAATATTATTATCAATAGTGCTCCCAACAGTAAATTACGCTGGGAAAAAACAGCATCTTACAATCTAGGAATAGATTTTTCTGTACTCAATCAAGCCATCAATCTTAGTGTAGATTACTACTATAGAAAAGGAACAGACTTAATTGGTTCTAAAGCATTAGCTTTAGAAAATGGATTCACTAATATGTCTATAAACTGGGCTAGTATGGAAAATAAAGGTGTAGAAATAAACCTGCAGACACGTAATATCACCACTAAAAACTTCTCTTGGTACACTACTTTCAACTTCGCATATAATCAAAATAAAGTACTAAAAGTACTTACAGATAAAAGCCAAGTGACTCCTAGTCTGGAAGGATATCCCGTAGGTGCAATCTTTGCACTAAAAACAAAAGGTATAAATCCTGATACAGGACAAATCTATCTTGAGAATAAAGAGGGGAAAGCTGTCACTGTAGAAGAGTTATTCAGAATGACATCGAATGAAGATGGTCTTGGCACTTACCAAATAGGACCAAGTACTGAAGAACAAAGAGACTTTTACAGCTATGTTGGAACGTCAGATGCTCCCTACACAGGCGGTTTTCTAAATACGTTCAATTACCGAAATTGGGAACTGAATCTGAATTTTTCATATAATTTTGGAGCACACGTAAAAACAACTCCAAGTTATAATGTATCTGACTTAGACCCAGGGCGCAATATGAATAGAGACATACTGGATAGATGGACACCGGAAAATACAACAGGAAAGTTCCCTGCATTAGCAACGTACAATTACAATCCGGCCGACTACTACTTGTTCAGTACTCGAAATGACATTTACAGATCACTGGATATCTGGGTAAAAAAGCTAAGCTTTGTACGTCTACAAAATATACGTCTTGCTTACCGGGTTCCATCCGAATGGCTTCATAAACTAAGTATCGGCGGAGCAACTGTAGGATTAGAGGCTCGTAACCTATTCGTTATCAGCTCTAATTATGATAATTATATGGATCCGGAATCAATGGGCAACCTATACTCTACCCCAGTTCCCAAATCCATTACCTTCAATCTAAGTCTTAACTTTTAAAAAATATATTATGACAAAGAAAATATATTATATATTCACATTAATAGGAAGCCTGTTATTATCTTCCTGTGATAGTTATTTGGACATACAACCAGTAGGCCAAGTAATTCCCAATACGCTAGCTGAATACAGAGCTTTATTCACAACAGCTTACAATACAGCACTCAATGACAGAGGAATATGCGAAATCAGAACAGATATCGCAACCATATTACAGTCTGATGCCACTTCCAAAAATTCTTTAGGAGATGTTGAAAAATGGAATGATGTTAATCCGAATGCAAGTACGAGACAATTTGGATGGGCGGCCTATTATACCAATATCTATTATGCCAACGCAATCATCGATAAAAAAGATGAAATATCAGAAGGAAGCCAAGAAGATATTAATCAATTAGTTGGAGAAGCTTACCTCATGAGAGCATATATGCATTTCATATTGGTCAATCTTTATGGACAACCTTATACAGCTACCGGAGCATTAGAAACCAAAGCAGTTCCTCTAAAACTCAATACTGATTTAGAAGAAATACCATCAAGAAATACTGTAAAGGAAATATATACCTCTATTTTATCTGATATAGAAACAGCACGGAAACTGATTAATAAAAAAGAATGGGAAATTCAATATTCATACCGTTTTTCAACATTATCAGTAGATGCTATGGAATCACGGGTATATTTATACATGGGTGAATGGAGCAAATCTTATGAAGCTTCGGAACGTGTATTAGCCGGAAAATCGACATTGGTAAACCTAAATGATGAAGGAGGCAAACTTCCTAATGAATTTACATCTGTAGAAATGATCACTGCCTATGAAGTTTTTCCAAATAGCGATTATGCCGGATCACTCTTACTTTACCCTTCATTTTTACAAGAATATGAGGAAGGAAAAGATCTACGTCCAAACAAGTATTATCAAGCAAATAAAAATGGAAATTATACTTCCATCAAAAGTGGTGAATCTAAATTCAAATGTACTTTCCGCACCGGAGAGCTTTATTTAAATTCAGCAGAAGCTGCTGCACATTTAAACAAATTACCTGAAGCACGTACCCGGCTCTTGAAACTAATAGAGAATCGTTATACATCAGAAGGTTATGAGCAGAAAAAGAATGAAATAAACGCGATGAGCCAAGAAAAGCTAGTCACAGAAATTCTGAAAGAACGTGCTCGCGAGCTTGCTTTTGAAGGCCATCGCTGGTTTGATTTACGCCGAACTACCCGACCGGAAATCAAAAAAGAAATTGAAGATGTAACCTACACACTTGTACAAGATGATTCCCGTTACACATTGCGTATTCCACAAGATGCAATTGATGCTAATCCCGGACTTTTAAACTAATAACCAAGCATTTTTCATAGAAACAAACCGCCTGACATCATAGACTAAAAAGCTCCCTTTACCTAAAGCGTAAAAGGAGCTTTTTTTAATCTATCTATTAGCCATTTCTCATTTTGTACACCTACCTCATTCACCATTAAATCTTTATCCCCTAAAAGCATTGTTCTTTAACAAGAAATCCGTATCTTTGTAGCGACTTATTACGATTAATAACGTAGAAGCGTTTAGAATATTATCTCTATTCAGAATCTGGTAAATTCTTTAATTGGGGAGATAATGGCAACTAAGCGTTCACGTCTTTGTTATATGCAAGGGCGTGGACTCTGTTGTTCATTTCCCAATAGGTTTACCAGAGCCTTGAATAGAATGAACTAACGACGTCCACGCTTCTCTTGTATATATATGGTATCCGGACGCTTACCACACAAACAATAAAGGTAATGAGCAGCACTATTACAAAGTTCTTCGCTTCTTTTTTAGCTTATGGGGTAGCTAATAAGAAAAAGCGCTTCTCGGCAATTGGCCGTTTCTCCGAAGGATTGGCTCCGGTAAAAGGAAAAATCCAATGGGGATACATCAATAAAGGATATGACGTTGTCATTCCTCTAATGTACGAACGGGCTTTCTCTTTTAAAGAAGGATTAGGGATGGTAGTACTCAATTCTCAATACGGATTCATCGACCATACCGGACAAATACAGATTCCGTTTAAATACACAGCCGCTCACTCGTTTGAACAAGAATGTGCACGGGTATGCCACGATGGATTATGGGGATTGATTGACAGACAAGGAAACTACATTCTTCCACCGACTTACAGTCAAATAGAACAATTCGCGGAAGGATTAGCTCTCGTCTCGCTACACAATAAGATAGGATTCATTAACAAGAAAGGAGAAGTTGTCATTCCCCTGGAATATGATAATGGACGCTCTTTCTCTGAAGGATTGGCTGCTGTTTGTATTGAAAGTCAGTCGTCCAAGTGGGGGTATATAAACAAAGACAATGAAGAAGTACTTCCTTTTAAGTACGATATTGCAGAACCCTTTTATAACAACATAGCTCGAGTGGGTCTCTATGGAAAAAGCATGAAAATCAACAAACAGGGCAGTGAATGTCTATAAAACAACCACTCTACGCATTTATTCATCTCAACACGCAAGGCATTCTGTTCTAAAACATCCCCTTACGAATAACAACGTAAGGGGATTTTTCGTACTTTCGAACATGTTAAATCTTTAATACGTAACATTATGATTATCGGAGTACCAAAGGAAATCAAAAACAATGAGAACCGTGTAGGCATGACACCTTCAGGAGTGGCCGAAGTGGTAAAACAAGGGCACCGGGTGTTTATCCAACATACAGCGGGAGTAAATAGCGGTTTTCCGGATGAAGCATATCAAGCTGTCGGCGCACATGTCCTGCCAACAATAGAAGATATTTACGCCACTGCTGAGATGATAGTAAAAGTGAAAGAACCGATAGTCACTGAATATAACTTAATAAGAAAAGGACAGTTACTATTCACTTATTTCCATTTTGCTTCCGACAAGGAATTAACCCTTGCTATGCTCTCTAACAAATCAATATGCCTGGCTTATGAAACTGTAGAAGAAGCAGACCACTCATTACCTTTATTAATTCCCATGAGTGAAGTTGCCGGACGTATGTCTATCCAAGAAGGCGCCCGTTTTCTGGAAAAACCGCAAGGCGGAAAAGGTATCCTTTTGGGAGGTGTACCAGGTGTTAAACCAGCTAAAGTATTAATTTTAGGAGGTGGAGTTGTAGGTAGCAATGCTGCACAAATGGCTGCTGGAATGGGGGCAGATGTCACTATTACAGATATAAATCTGGCACGTCTGCGCTATTTGAGCGAGACACTGCCGAAGAATGTAAAGACATTGTACGCATCCGAACTAAGAATCAGAAAAGAATTGCCGGATGTTGATTTAGTTGTCGGCTCTGTACTGATTCCCGGTGATAAAGCACCACATTTGATTACCAAAGAGATGCTTTCAATAATGCAGCCCGGCACAGTATTAGTAGATGTAGCAATCGATCAGGGAGGATGTTTCGAGACCTCTCACCCGACCACCCACAGTGCACCGACCTATATTGTAGACGGAATCGTTCATTATGCAGTAGCTAATATTCCGGGAGCTGTACCTTACACTTCCACCCTTGCACTAACCAATGCTACCCTCCCCTATGTGATAGCTTTAGCAAATAAGGGATGGAAAAAAGCCTGCAAAGAGAATCCAGCATTAGCACTCGGATTAAATATCGTAGAAGGAAAAATCGTTTATAAGGCCGTTGCCGACGTATTTGGTTTGAAGTACGATCCTATCAACCTGTAACTATGCATTTTCACCATACAGTAATATAAAGTCTTACAGAGTTCTTTCTTTTTTTCAAAGTAAGGCTATCTCAATGTCTTACGTCTTCGATTGATAACCTTTAAAAAACTCTGCAAGACTTTGTATTACTCTGTGGTGAGCTATATCTTTAAAATAAATAATCTTTCTTTGCCGCCCGTTGATAAGCCGCTACCAATTCGTTCATTACTTCTGCCACAGACTGCCGACGGGATATGATTGCCGAAACTTGTCCGATCTCCAATTCCCCTTCTTCCAGATCACCTTCAAAGATTCCTTTTTTAGCACGCCCCCGTCCTAATAAAGTTCTCAAATCTTCAGCACTAGCTCCACTATCTTCAGCCTTCTCCACCGCTTCGCGGAAAGCATTCTTTACCAAACGTGTTGGAGCCAGCTTTTTCAACAACAACTTAGTATCCCCTTCTCTGAGACTCAAGCAATAATCTTTAAATACCGAACTCGCTGAACTCTCTTCAGTAAGAGCAAAACGGGTTCCTATCTGCACCCCTTCGGCTCCCAACACCATAGCAGCCAATACTCCTTCCCCTGTGCCGACACCTCCTGCAGCTATCAAAGGTAATGTTGTAGCCTCACGTACAGCCGGAATCAAACAGAAAGTCGTTGTTTCTTCGCGTCCATTATGCCCTCCGGCTTCAAACCCTTCTGCCACTACCGCATCTACTCCAGCCTCCTCACATTTTACAGCAAAACGGGAAGAAGAAACAACATGAACAACCGTTATTCCACGCTCTTTCAACCACCCAGTCCACGTTTTCGGATTTCCGGCAGAGGTAAAAACAATCTTCACTCCCTCTTCCACCACAATATTCATAATCTCTTCTATCTGGGGATACATCAAAGGAATGTTTACACCAAAAGGCAATTTCGTGGCCGCATTACATTTACGGATATGCTCGCGTAAAGTGTCCGGATGCATGGAACCGGCACCGATCAATCCCAGTCCACCGGCATTGCTCACAGCAGAAGCAAGACGCCAACCGCTGCACCACACCATACCACCTTGAATAATAGGATACCGAATACCCAGAAGAGAAGTAATTCTATTCATAACCAATAATTTATCTATGTGTTAATATACTAAGATACCAATAATAGCGACAAAGCTATATAACAATGCGCCAACATAACAACACACAAATATACTAATTATTCAATTACAAACATTCTCTAGTCAGCACATTAGCGCATTGCTACATCAACACATCATTATAACGCCTTCAACGGGCAATCTGTTCAATTGGTTTATTTATCAACACAGTGGTAGAATCTCCATAAGTTCTCAACACTTCCAATGTGCGGGCACGGTTATCCCGTCCCGTCTTATTCCAGAAATCTTTTGTAAAGACAGCCATCAGGTCAAGTCCGCCGATAGTTCCACCATTGATATACACTCCACTCCCACCAAACAAGGGAATAGGTGCATCCATCACTACCGTGTTCACCATCATTCCGTTAGCACGTTCACCCAACTGACGGAAACGCACCCCACTCGCCTGTATCTCATCCAACGACTTACGCATTCCCTTTGCCATCGGATTGCGTGCCCAGTTTGAATAAGATCTTTGATGGCGTATCTCGTAGAAAGGATCACCCCGCCAGGTATTTTTATCGATCTTTATCTTCTTCTGATAGATGGGATCCCAGTTATAGCGGGTATTCGCTTTATATGGCATCAGAGTCAACATCACTTTCGGTTTAGGCAACGCTTCAGGAAGCGATTCGTCAGGCATCATCCAGCTTTTCTCCTCCGACATCCGGGGAGTACCCACTGCGCTTCCGAAATCAATCGATTTCACAGCATCCATATTTAAATGCAACTCCTGGTCACTCTCCAGCAATTTCTTCAAATGCAAAGAATCTTGCGCCGTCCATACTTGCGAATATGCAAATACAGCAGTCAAGCACAGTGCCATCGTTGTTATAAACCGTTTTAATCCATCCATCCTTTTTACTCTTTCATTACCTATATTTCGGAGCACTTCATATACATTTGCACGTATGAGAGCCTATCGTTTGAGCGTAATAATCCCCTGTCAGCAGCAAAAGACTGCTGATACAAACAAATGTTCCCACATGAATGTTTCCTATTTTTTACTTTCCGAAGGCTCTTCCCCTTTATTACCACCAACGATAACCCGATCCGCAAAGCGGCTCATCGTAGCACGGATCAATTGTCCATCTCGTTTTCGGATATTGGCGTTCTTCCCACCAACTACGATAACAAGCGGCTGCATCGAGTACTTCCTCATCGGTCAGGAAATAGATTGCTTCATAATTTTCAGCATTCGCCAATACCATTTTGCAACCTAATGACGGAGGTGTGCCCTGACGGATAGATTCAATCACCCAAAGCATACACTCACCCAACCGAATCTTACCGTTGTTCATATTATAAACCGACGGAAAAGAAGGGATAATAGTCAGATCTTCTGCATATTTTAAAAGTTCGGGGATATCCTCTTCCGTGAAATGAGGAACCTCCACCACCCCTTTTTCATTCTTCATCTTGTACGTACCCGACTTCAATTGCTTCACAAAAAGAGCAACATCCGGATTGTTATAATCCATTTCTTCGCTGGTGCATCCTGTAAAGGATACGATCAGGCAAACAGCCATCCACAGCATTAGTAGTGTTTTTTTCATTTTCATAAGGATTAATACGTCATGCGGAGTCCGCAAAGTAAATTAAAATTAGTCGGCCGTTTTGTTCGTACCGTAGCCAATTTCGAATCTGTCTTAAAATGATGCGAAACTCCGGGTTCGGCAAAAACAGCAAGTCGGTCATTAATCTTATAGTTGATTCCAATACCGGCAGTCACTGCCAGCTGGATAGGTTCTTCTTTAAAACTGTTGTCCGGTGCACCGGCAATACATTTATCGGCTATTCCTCCTACAGTAGCGTAAAGGTCGATTTTTTTCGTATCTACCAACGTCACGTTCACTTTAACGGGGATTCCCAGATAGTGCAAGTGCTGCCCTGCAGAACGGAGGTTCGAATAGAGCAATCCGGTTTCTATGCCAAGAAAATCGTTCAACTTACGCTCTACCGTCACCCCTGCGGAAACCGGCATTTTATAAGTACCGTTATCTGCCGGAAGTGCTGTACCCACTTGAACTTTCATCACCCAGCGATGCTTTTTCACTGCTTTGGGTTGAGACATATCGACATTCGACTGTTCTTCCGAAGCGACAGATGATCCTGTATTACCGTTTGTTGCCTGCCAATAACCATTATGCCCCTGATTACCATATCGGTTGCCATTTCCCGTAGAAGTAGTGGAAGAAAAAGAAAACGACATAGAGAAAGTGATTGAAAGAGAATCTTCTTCCTCCGTATATTGCGACAGCATACCGTAAGATTTCGGAGCCGGTTTCGGCAACACCGGTTCTACCGGCAACGGCAACTGATTGACGCGTATTCCATCTCCATCCATCTGTCCTCCATTCGTCACGGCTATCTTTGTAAATGCTTCTTCCATTTCCTCCTTTGGAGAGAAATACAAGAAAGTAGCCGACGAGGCTGCCAAAACAAGCAATACAGATGCCGCAGCCGCTACACGGAAGAGCAGAATCCGACGACGATGCTGGCAAGCCACAGGAATTTCCTGCGAGAGCTCTTCCCAAAAGCCATCCCGTACACTCATCCCGGCATCAGCGAGACGCGTGCGAAACAGATCGGTTATTTCATCATTTTCTTTCTTCATGATTTCTATACTCTTTAATTCTTTTTGCTAACAAATATTTGGCCCGGTGCAGCTGCGAAGTAGATGAATGCTCTTTAATATGAAGCATCTTGGCTATCTCCTTGTGCGATTTCTCTTCAAACACATAAAGGTTGAAAACGGTTCGGCAACCATCCGGCAATTCGGCAATAAAAGCCATCAACTGCTCTTCGGAGATTCCAGCCCCTCCTCCCGAATCCGATATATCCGGTATATCGGGAAGCTGCTCTTCATGCACTACCAACTGGCTGACTCGCTTCTCCCGTCGCAGGAAATCGAGTGATTGAGTAACCATCACCCGGGTAATCCATGTACAAAGTGAAGACTCACCCCGGAACGAAAAGTTGGTAAAAATCTTGATGAAACCGTCATGCAGTACATCGTGCGCCGCATCCATATCGCCCGTATAGCGGAAACATACCGCCAGCATCTGCTTGGAATAGAGAGTGTAAAGTTCCTTTCGGGCTGAATCCTTTCCTGCCCGACAGCCCTTTATCAGTTCTATCTCGTTTTCCAAAGTCAATTACTTTTTTTTAAAATCGAACGTATGTCTGCGTCGTTTGCTCATTAGACGCGAGAGTTTGAGGAATGCTGCAAGGAATATTGCTAAAAGAAGTTAAAGGATAGATAATAATAAACGGGAAAGAAAAAACGATGAACGATAAACGGTAAATGATGAACAAAGCTGCGCATAATCATGCTACAAAATATCCACCGTTTACTGTTTATCGTTCACCGCTTACAGTTCACCGCTTATTATACTATCAGCATGCTTTGAAACTCATGTCCAGTCCTTTCACTGAATGAGTCAAAGCTCCTACAGAGATGAAGTCTACGCCACATTCGGCATACTCACGAAGAGTATCAAAGGTGATACCACCCGAAGATTCGGTTTCGTATTTGCCTGCTACCATCTCTACTGCTTTCTTTGTCATTTCGGGAGTGAAGTTATCAAACATGATACGGTCTACTCCGCCGAGATCAAGAACTTGTTGCAGTTCGTCGAAGCTGCGGACTTCTATTTCTATTTTCAGGTCTTTACCTTTTTCCTTGCAATATTCTTTGGCACGAGTGATTGCTTTGTCGATACCTCCGGCAAAGTCCACATGATTGTCTTTCAGAAGAATCATGTCGAACAGACCAATACGATGGTTTACTCCGCCACCGATTTTCACTGCCATTTTTTCGAGGATACGCATACCGGGAGTTGTTTTGCGGGTATCAAGCACACGGGTATTTGTACCTTCCAATACCTTTGCATATTTACGGGTCATTGTTGCAATGCCGCTCATACGCTGCATCACGTTCAACATCAGGCGTTCGGTTTGAAGTAAAGATTGCACTTTTCCTTCCACTACCATTGCTACATCACCCGGTTTCACTTCTGTTCCGTCATTGATAAACACTTCCACTTTCATGGTAGGATCAAAACGGTTGAAGATTTCTTTAGCTACTTCGATGCCAGCCAACACACCGGCTTCTTTGATAAGCAATTTTGATTTTCCCATTGCCGTAGCGGGAATACATGAAAGGGTGGTATGATCGCCATCACCTATATCTTCTGCAAAAGCAAGATCGATCAACTTGTCGATCAGTTCTTTTTCCTTATTCATTGATCTTGTCAATTCTTATTTGATGTATTAAATATTGATTCTGCACTTTCTTCAGGAAGCAGTTCACACGAAAGTTCCCATTAGTAGTAGCCAACGTACCGATAACGAAACTCGATTCGTCCCGTTTTCCCTGATGGTTCACATTAAATCCGCTGACTTTATTCTTCGTAAAGAATTCCTGCATCGCAGCTGTTGCTTTCTGTTTGTCAACGTTTGTCGAGCGACCTTGGAGCACCAGGTTTACCTTGTCCCCCATATACTTACTTAGCTCTTGCGAGCTTCCTCTTTTAAATGCCGTAATCACTCCTGCCGGTATCTCTTGCGCCATTAGCAACGAGAGGGAAAGAAGCAATGCGGTCATTCCTACGAGCACTCGTTTTTTCATAATTACAAGCTTTTAAGTTGAAGTTTAAAGGCTTAAACTTTCAACTAATGATAGGCAAAGGTAAGCATTAATTGCAGAATAACATAAAAAATGCCTATTTTTGTGCAATAATCAGAATTGTAGACGTATGAAAACAACCTTGCTCGTCGTAGGACGAACCGTAGAACAACACTATATAACTGCTATCAACGACTATATCCAGCGCACTAAACGGTCTATCACTTTTGACATGGAAGTGATTCCTGAATTGAAAAACACGAAGAGTCTTTCAATGGAAGTGCAGAAAGAAAAGGAAGGGGAACTGATATTGAAAGCTCTCCAACCGGGCGACGTGGTGGTATTGCTCGATGAGCACGGAAAAGAAATGCGTTCTCTGGAGTTTGCCGAATATATGAAGCGAAAAATGAACACGGTCAACAAACGACTGGTATTCATTATCGGAGGGCCTTATGGCTTTTCTAAAAAAGTTTATCAAGTGGCACACGAAAAGATTTCAATGTCCAAGATGACTTTCTCACATCAGATGATCCGGCTGATATTCGTTGAGCAGATTTATCGGGCGATGACTATATTGAATGGAGGGCCGTATCATCATGAATAGTAACTTATCTCATATACTATTATAAACGAGACAAAATAGACTTTTTAATTTCGTCCCAAGATACATCCACAAACATATAAGGCATTGGCTCCTCCTCCGCATCTTCAAAATAAGCTAAACTTTTCATAGCCATAAAAGAAGATGAGTCAGGATATTTTTGAGAATAGAAATCCAATAGATTTTTCAATGAATACTTTTTCAACAAAAAGTAAATATCTACAAAATCTTTTTTAGTACCTCTCCCTTCAATAGCAGTAATTTTCATTGCCGCAATATCTCTAGGACTTGCCAAACGTATCCCATCTTTATATACGACATCATCAAGCCAAGGATAAGTATAGTTCACGATATCTATTTTAACCTCATTCAATACGTAAATGTGTATATTCTTAGAATCATTTAAGATAGTCAGTGTCCCAAGTGTTCGCAAAGCCTCCTTCAAATCTTGAGAATCTACATTAATCTGACCAAAAAAATCCAAATCGACCGACTTTCGATGTCCTAATTGCAAAGCTAATGCAGTACCACCGACTAGACGAGTATTACAAAGTACAGGTAACTGTTGCAACTTTTTTAAAAGTTCCAGTGTTGTGGATTCGACCGTTGATAAGTGTAACATCTAAATTGTTCTTTAGGAGTTTGTGAAATGGCAGAAAGATAAGCTAAAGCCCGAGGCTCCAATTCACGAAACCCCTTAGCTATTTCGACGATTCTCCCAAGTCCATAATATTGTTTTACAATATTCCAATCTTGCAACATACCATATTCAAGCACTCTCTTTATTATATATTGTGAATGCTTCTCCATATCCAAATCATCTTTATTGACATCCCAAAAAAGATATGTTGAAAATCGAGTAATATATTCTTCCATTATCTATCGTATTGCAATCCTTAAATATGACAAAGATAAAAATAAAAAATGAATCGAACGCAAGCTAACAGCTATATTTCACAAAACTGTATTATTCTCTTCTTCATAGATTTTATTAAAAACTCTACAAAGTTTTTTTTCATCCGCAATTAGTTGACGAAGTTCTGCCAACCGTCCGGCATTATCCGATTGGGGTATCCATAACGTCAGATACCCTCCTTCTGCATATTTTTCAGTTAGATGTTTCCGAAAACGGGCATATTGCTCTTCTTTATCCATCTCCGGATAATGAGACAGCCCATATTGTACGGTACGGCGTAAAGTGACTTCGGGATCAATAATTCGGTCAGCCTCGGCAACAATCATTCCATAGATTGTTCTGGGAGCCTGTTTATTGGAAGCCCGATGATCTTCTATCGCCTCTTTCATCTGCAACAGCTGCTCATCCGTAAACCAACGCCGCAAAGTTTCGTCGGCTAACAACACTTTGCCGGAGGTTATATGATGAAATTCACGTCCTTCATACAACCCCAGGTCATGATAAGCAGCGATGACATAAACCATCGAATAATCGACTTCATAATGCGTCGCTAATTTCAGACTTTCCTCAATAACCTTTTCTACATGGTCAATTTGATGCGCTTTATCAAAGTTAGCGTATTGAGGAATAATACTTTGCCGAACATAGTTTTGCAATTCAGCAGGCACATGATGAGTCATATTCGATCTTTTTAGCTAGTGAATTCTTTTATTTATATTATTCCCGATTCATCAAACGATGTTCTGCCATCTGTTCGAACTTTGTTCCCGGACGACCATAATTGGCATACGGATAAATGGAAATACCACCACGAGGAGTAAATATTCCCGTTACTTCTATGTATTTGGGACTCATCAATCGGATAAGATCTTTCATTATGATATTCACACAATCTTCATGAAAGGCTCCATGACTGCGGAAACTGAAAAGATAGAGTTTCAAACTCTTACTTTCTACCATTTTTATATCAGGAATGTAGCTGATACGTATTTCGGCAAAGTCCGGCTGTCCGGTAATAGGACACAGACTTGTGAACTCCGGGCAGTTGAAACGTACCCAGTAATCATTTTCAGGATGCTTATTATCAAAGGCTTCCAGTACTTCAGGAGCATAATCTTGTTTATACTCGGTTTTTCTTCCTAATAAGGAAAGTTGGTCTTTTAATTCTGTCATTGCACTCATTAACTACAACCTCTACTCTAAACAAAAAAACGCATTTCTTCTTTCACCTATCACCGTCCTGCCTCAAACGCCTTATTCATCGAGGTTTTAGTGGTGAAGGATTCATTTCACAACCTATCACCGCATCTATCACCTATCACCATCAACTCTTATCCTACGTTTGCTTTCTCCTCATCTTACTTGTTACGGTGTGTTTCATTGCCTGAAACAATGTGTTTCCCGCCTTGAAACAAAGTGTTTCATTACTTGGAACAAACTGTTTCAAGTCTTGGAACTTATAGTTTCAAGCGTTAGAAACTTTAGTTTCCTACCGTTGAAACTAATCTAAGCCAATACATTCTGTACTGTACTACTATCATTTATTAATTAGAACTTACCGGTGACAATAGATGTGACGGCAAAATGTCAAATTTAGCTGCTGTCACTACTTGCTGTCACAAACTAAAAATCTTATAATCAAACATTTATCTACAACAATGTGACAGATGACAGCAAAAAAACGCATTTTAATCTCTATGTAGAGATATTATTGATTCTTACTTTTTAAATACTTTTCCAATCCTTCCCGACGCAATGTACAAGCCGGGCAATGTCCGCAACCATCTCCCTGAACGCCATTATAACAGGTCAAAGTCTCGGTGCGAATCAGTTCCAATACCCCCAGTTCGTCGGCCAATGCCCATGTTTCTGCCTTATCAATCCACATCAAAGGGGTATGAATCACAAATTGTTCATCCATAGCCAGATTGAGAGTTACATTAAGAGATTTGATAAAGGCATCACGGCAATCGGGATAACCGCTGAAATCTGTTTGAGAAACTCCCGTTACCAAATGATTAATACCACGTTCACGGGCATATACTGCTGCGATACTTAGAAAAAACAGATTACGTCCCGGAACAAAGGTATTAGGAACGCTATCTGCAGGTTTTTCCTGATCCATCACCATCGTAGTATCGGTCAATGAATTATGACCTAACTGTCCGATAAAGGAAACATCCATCACATCAAATTCCACTTCCGCTTTCCGGGCTATCTCCCGTGCAAGCTCCACTTCTTTCTGATGCTTCTGACCATAAAGAAAACTCAAGGCATATACTTTCTTAAAGTTGCGTTTTGCCCAAAACAAACAAGTGGTAGAATCCTGCCCACCACTAAACACAACCAATGCTGCTTCTCTATTCATATTCTATATTAAATATCTTTGACTTTCAATACATTATAAGAGATATTGGTGTCGTAAACATCGCTACCGTCTATTTTCTTGATTGCTTTCACCACACGAATTGTCACCGGAAGGATAATAACTTCATACATGGATTTCAGCACAATCTGAATCCCCATCATGATAAGCAGTTCTTTCCAGGCAATAACTCCACCAAAAGCTACCGGGAAGAAAATCAATGAATCGGCAGTCTCACCTACAACAGTCGACCAGATGGCACGGGCCGAAAAGTTACGCCCCTGACTGGCTACTTTCATCTTACTCATCACATACGCATTGAGAAATGAGCCTACCAGAAAAGCCATCAGACTGGCAGCCACAATACGGGGAGCCATACCGAACACAAAATTGAAATGTTCCTCGCCCTCCCAGAAAGGAGCAGCCGGAATGGCAACAGCTATCAACCCAAGAGCAACCACGAAGAAGTTCATGGCAAAACCGCTCCAAATGATGAGCCGCGCTTTCTTGAATCCCCAAACCTCGGCGATACAATCATTAATAATATAAGAAATAGGAAAAACCAATAATCCGGCTGTCACGGTCAGACTACCTACCTGAATTACTTTTGTTTCAAGAAGATTGGCTGCAATGAGACAGACATTAAACAGAATGCCCAGCAGCATAAAGGGTACAGATACTTTTTCTTTCATAATTCCTGTTTTTTACGTGGTGTTCTAGAATACACGACCGCTATTCACGGCATCATACATTTTTTATTCTTTCGGAGTGCAAAGGTAAAAAATAAAACTGGAATTATCACATTCATCTTACCAGAATCTGTCTTCCCGATAATTGAAGAAAAAATAAGCCTCCCTGTCAGTCGTCGTATTCTGACAGGAAGGCTCATCACTTTGACCTTAAAAACACATCACTCAATCAGGCATCCGCATCAAGAGGAGAAGTCTTTCAATTCCTCTTTCAACCGCTTACGGATGAAAAACAAACGGCTCTTTACCGTTCCCATCGGCAATCCTAATTTTTCGGCAATTTCTCTATACTTAAATCCGGCTACAAACATCTGAAAAGGCACTTTCATCTCTTCCGGTATGGAATGTATCACCCGGTACAACTGTTTCATATCATACGTAAACTCGAATCTATCAGCATCTTCATCTTCTATCAGATGTTGTTGATTGATGGAGTAACTATCATCAATCAGGTTCATTTCACGAACTGTGCGACGATAGTTGTTCACGAAAATATTACGCATAAGCGTATACATCCATCCCTTCAGATTTTTGCTATACGTAAACTTCTCCTGATTATCTAATGCCTGCAACAAACAATCCTGAACCAAATCATTAGCAGATTCGCGGTCTGCCGTCAATTTATATGCGAAGCGATGCAAATCCGGTTGTATCGCTAATATTCCTTGAGTAAAATCAACTTTTTCCATCGTCGTATTTCCTTTATCTAATTAGTACGATACAAAGGTCCGTTTTTTTAGAATCATTATAAATAGCAATTCTTCCGATTAGTTTGGCAATTTTTCCTTTGCCCCTCTCAACCATTTCTTTTTTTAGTTGTTCATTGGGCATTCACCTAAAACTTAACTGATAATGAAAACAAGCTTTAAAATGGTAGCTATGCTACTGGGGATAGGAATTTTCCCCCTCTGTGCCTATGCACAACAGAAGGTAGTCATCGAAGATGAAGAACCGAATTCTATCATGTTTGTTTCGAAAAACAAAGCAGGAGATGAAATCATCCGAATCATGAACGACCGTTCGCAGATGCGTTTCCACGACCCGAATGCTCCCCGTTTCCTGCTAACCGACCAGAAAGGGAAATTTGCCCTGGGTATCGGAGGATATGTTCGTGCAACAGCAGAGTATGACTTTAACGGTATCGTAAATGATGTCAATTTCTATCCGGCATTGATTCCACAACGCGGAAGCGGCAATTTTGCCAAGAATCAATTCCAGATGGACATCACCACTTCTACCCTATTCCTCAAACTGGTAGGACGTACGAAACATCTGGGAGACTTCGTTGTCTACACAGCCGGAAACTTCCGGGGTGACGGAAAAACCTTTGAATTGCAGAATGCTTATGCGCAATTCCTCGGTTTCACGATCGGATACAGCTACGGTTCGTTCATGGACCTCTCCGCACTGCCTCCTACCATCGACTTTGCAGGTCCTAACGGATCAGCCTTTTACCGCACTACGCAATTGAGCTATATGTGCGATAAGTTGAAAAACTGGAAATTCGGTGTTTCAATGGAAATGCCTTCAGTAGACGGTACAACCAACAATGACTTGTCTATCAACACCCAACGAATGCCGGACTTTGCCACTTCCGTACAGTATAACTGGAATAGTAGCAGTCACGTTAAATTAGGTGCTATTGTCCGTAGTATGACTTACTCAAGTAACGTTCATGAGAAAGCCTATTCCGCCACCGGCTTCGGTCTGCAAGCATCTACAACTTTCAATATTACGAAGAAATTACAGGCATTCGGACAGTTTAATTATGGAAAAGGTATCGGATCTTACCTGAACGATTTAAGTAATCTGAACGTAGATATCGTTCCCGATCCTGATAATGAGGGAAAAATGCAGGTTCTCCCAATGCTGGGATGGTATGCAGGGCTGCAATACAACCTTTGTCCGAGCATCTTTATATCCGGTACATATAGTTTATCCAGACTTTATTCTGAAAACGGATATCCAAGTGAAAATCCGGAATCCTATCGTAAAGGACAGTATTTAGTGGCTAATGCTTTCTGGAATGTAAGCAGTAATTTGCAAGTGGGCGTAGAATATTTAAGAGGATGGCGTACTGATTTCAGTTCCGCAACCCGTCATGCCAACCGGTTGAATATGCTGGTGCAGTATTCTTTCTAAACTAACATAGAACAGTAAAACAAAAAAGCCGTCTCAACATCATGTCCGAGACGGCTTTTATATACATATAAAGGATTAGAAATTTAGAACTTGTAATTCACGCTCACGCCAAATACTTTATTGGTACGGCTATAAACGTCTTTATCAATAGATGCACCTAATCCACGTACATTTTCTTTAGTATAATCACTATACGTAGTCCAGAAATAAGCAACATCAAGGCTCAATGCCTCCGTGAAATTAATACGGCCTCCGAAACCAACTGAATAAGAATCACAAGAGAAACTTGTATCCGATTGGAAAGCATCGCTCAATCCGTAGTCTGTTTTCTGATAACCTCCACTGACTGTGAACAGTTTATTGATATCCCATTCAACACCCGCCAAATACTCGTGTGTACCATGTTTCAGTGTTTTCTGCTTGCCATCCGCCATACCGGCATTCTTATCATCAAAGAAATGATATTCTACCGATGCTCTCAATGATGGCAAGATCTCATAACTTGCAGCTAAAGAAAGCATAGCAGGAAGATCACTCGGAGTGTTCACACCATTCTGATAAGGTGCCATAAAATCTGCGGCAGCATCCGGAGCAGTTATGTCATGTGTATCATTCTCAATATTCATATTGGCTTTGAACTCATACTTTGCAGCCAGATTCAATTTTCCGAACTTAGCATCAATACCAATAATCGGTGTCAATCCCCAACCTGTCTGATCGCAGTCTAATTTAAGTTTCGCATCATTCAGCTGCTGCGACTTTTGTAATGCTGCCTGTTGTGCCTGCTCTAAAGTCATACCGGCGGCCATTAGTTTTTTTACAATCTCAGCACCCAACTGTTCTGCTACACCCTCTTTCAAATTGATATCAAGGAAACCTTTATAGCCACCCGTAAAATAATTCATACGTGCACCAGCAAAAACTGCGAAGTGCTCATTAATTTTATAGCTTGCTCCTAATTGAAAACCATAAATATACTGACGACCTTCCATAGCCGAATTAATAGCATATTGATTAGGAGACAGCATCCCTTGACCGATTGTATTTACCAGACTAATAGCAGCCGCATCAAACATAGGTAAACCTTTGTCAAATGAAGCTTTTCCGCCACCACCTACAATGGCAAAGCTACCGGAAAACGCCCAATCGCCTTTTTTATAGACAGCATGTATAGAAGGAATAACGGGAGCAGAAGCTTTTCCTTCATACTTACGTACAGTATTCTGTCCGTCCATGGTCCATAAAGGACTTGTTGCAGCAATATCACGGGTCTGATATGCACTTTGAATAGTAAGTGCTACTTGAAGACCATCTTTGGGAAGAAATGCCAGTCCGGCAGGATTACTATAAACTCCATCAACATCGATGGAAGCGCCGCGGGCTATCATGCGTAAGAAAGCAGCATTCTGATTCGTATTGGTTAGATAATCTCCAGCAAAAGTTGGAATTGAAACGATCAACATTGCAAGACCAATCAACGAAATTTTTCTCATCTAAATCTTTTTTAAAATTATTTCGGCGCAAAGATATAACAATATTGCACAGGGAGCACATATTTGTGCACTTATTTTCATTTATCCGCCATTTTAATTGAAAAATCAAACTGTTTCTAATGAAACAATCTATTTTTCGAATGATGGATTGATTAAACAAATTCACCTGTTCCAACGTTTAATATTATATAATTTATAGAATAATATTATGGCCTATACAATTGCATTTTTCGGCACAAAGCCTTATGATGAGTCCTCTTTCAATGACAAAAACAAAGAGTTCGGGTTTGAGATACGCTACTACAAAGGGCATCTGAATAAGAACAACGTACTACTGACACAAGGAGTGGATGCTGTCTGCATCTTTGTGAACGACGTTGCCGACGCAGAAGTAATCCGTGTGATGGCAGCCAACGGAGTAAAACTATTGGCACTACGCTGTGCCGGATTTAATAATGTAGATTTAGATGCTGCCGCCGCTGCCGGAATTACCGTAGTACGGGTTCCTGCCTACTCTCCTTATGCCGTTGCAGAGTACACCGTAGCTCTTATGCTATCGCTAAACCGGAAAATTCCCCGTGCTTCCTGGCGTACCAAAGATGGTAATTTCTCCCTGCACGGTCTGATGGGATTCGATATGCACGGAAAAACAGCAGGCATCATCGGTACAGGAAAAATCGCGAAAATACTGATTCACATCTTAAAAGGGTTTGGAATGAACATATTGGCTTATGACCTCTATCCGGACCATAACTTCGCCCGTGAAGAACAAATAGTTTATACTTCACTGGACGAACTATATCACAATTCGGATATCATCTCTTTGCATTGCCCGCTCACCGAAGCGACCAAGTATCTGATTAACGACTACTCTATCAGCAAAATGAAAGACGGAGTTATGATTATCAATACCGGCCGTGGACAGCTGATTCACACCAATGCACTGATTGAAGGGTTGAAGAACAAGAAAATAGGTTCCGCAGGACTGGACGTATATGAGGAAGAAAGCGAATACTTTTATGAAGATCAATCCGACCGCATCATCGACGATGATGTACTCGCCCGCTTACTTTCATTCAACAATGTGATAGTCACTTCTCATCAAGCTTTTTTCACACATGAAGCGATGGAGAATATTGCGGCGACCACCCTGCAAAACATAAAAGATTTTATCAATCATAAGCCTTTGCTAAATGAAGTGAAGAAATAAAACTTTTAAGCTCCTTTCTTTGTTTACAAAACATATAAACAAATAAGAGAAAGGACAGATTTTATGAAAAAAGTAATACACAAAGCAGATACAAGAGGACATTCCCAGTACGATTGGTTGGATAGTTACCATACTTTTAGTTTTGACGAATACTTCGACTCCAATCGTATCAACTTCGGTGCCCTTCGCGTATTGAATGATGACAAAGTTGCACCCGGAGAAGGTTTTCAGACTCACCCGCATAAGAATATGGAAATTATCTCCATCCCTCTGAAAGGACATCTGCAACATGGAGACAGCAAGAAGAACAGCCGCATCATTACTGTTGGAGAAATTCAGACAATGAGTGCCGGAACGGGAATCTTCCACAGTGAAGTGAATGCAAGCCCTGTAGAACCGGTAGAATTCCTGCAAATCTGGATTATGCCAAGAGAACGGAACACCCGTCCCGTTTATCAGGATTTCAGTATCACAGAGTTGGAACGTCCGAATGAACTGGCAGTCATCGTATCTCCTGACGGCAGTACACCTGCTTCCCTTTTGCAAGACACCTGGTTCTCAATCGGTAAAGTAGAAGCCGGAAAGGAACTGGGTTATCACATGCATCAAAGTCATGCAGGCGTCTATATTTTCCTCATTGAAGGAGAAATTGTAGTAGATGGCGAAGTGTTGAAACGCCGGGACGGTATGGGTGTTTACGATACCAACAGTTTCGAACTGGAGACACTGAAAGATTCACATATTCTATTAATAGAAGTACCTATGTGATTCCATCATTAGAAATTAAGAACTAAAACTGCCAGATAATCTTATGGCGAAATTAAACATAGCAGATATCCGACAGGAATATACGAAAGGCGGGTTGCGGGAAAATGAACTTCCGGGCGACCCGCTTTCGCTTTTCAACCGTTGGCTACAAGAAGCAATTGACGCAGAGGTGGATGAACCAACTGCTGTCATTGTAGGAACCGTATCTCCTGAAGGGAGACCGTCCACGCGTACCGTATTATTAAAAGGGCTCCATGATGGAAAATTTGTCTTCTATACCAATTATGAAAGCCGTAAAGGCAGGCAATTGGCACAAAATCCGTATATCTCCCTCTCTTTTGTGTGGCACGCCCTCGAAAGACAAATACATATAGAGGGAATAGCGACGAAAGTTCCTCCGGAAGAATCGGATGAATATTTCCGGAAACGTCCTTATAAAAGTCGGGTCGGTGCACGAATTTCTCCCCAAAGTCAACCTATAACAAGCCGAATGCAATTAATACGGTCTTTTGTCAGGGAGGCAGCCCGGTGGATCGGAAAAGAAGTGGAGAGGCCCGATAATTGGGGCGGATATGCCGTTACCCCTACAAGGATTGAATTCTGGCAAGGACGCCCCAACCGTCTGCATGACCGTTTTCTATATACCCTGCAACCGGACGGGGAATGGAAAATCAGTCGTCTTGCTCCTTGATTTCGTCGATTTTTCTTGGCAACTCCAACTAGAATACGTAATATTGCAATTATAAAATAGTCAGCTTATGACACTGGATTATATTTATCACAGCGGTTTCGCCATCGAAATGGAAGGTGTAACCGTTATCATCGATTACTACAAAGATTCTTCCGAAACGGAACATAACCGGGGAATCGTACATGATTATCTCCTGCAAAGGCCGGGTAAACTATATGTATTGGCCACCCATTTCCATCCCGACCACTTTAACCGTGAGATATTGACCTGGAAAAAACAACGCCCCGACATTCAATATATTTTCTCCAAAGATATCTTGAAATCCCATCGTGCCAAAGCCGAAGATGCTTTCTATATTAAAAAAGGAGAAACATACGAAGACGAGACAATTCGTATCGATGCTTTCGGCTCAACGGATGTCGGCAGTTCGTTCTTGCTTCACCTGCAAGATTGGAGTATTTTCCATGCCGGCGACTTGAACAACTGGCATTGGAGTGAGGAATCTACTGAAGAAGAGATCCGAAAAGCCAATGGTGATTTCCTTGCAGAAGTTAAATATTTAAAAGAAAAAGCGCCAAACATCGATTTAATACTATTCCCGGTGGATCGGAGAATGGGAAAAGATTACATGAAAGGGGCAAAACAGTTCATCGAACAAATAAAAACTACTATATTTGTGCCCATGCACTTCAGTGAAGATTATGAGGGGGGAAATGCGCTTCGTAGTTTTGCTGAAAATGCCGGATGCCGTTTTATCAGCATCACCCATCGGGGCGAAAGTTTTGAGATTACCAAATAAACACATGATAATTATGAATAAATTTACGATTCTGTTTCTTACCCTGTTCCTTGCATTGCCGATGGCGATGAAGGCAGATTCTGCAAAAGAGAAGAAAGATGACACCAGGTACCTTGTAGGAGCTGTTCCTGAAGTAGATGGTAAAGTAGTATTTTCCAAAGAGTTCCAGATTCCCGGAATGAGTCAGGCACAAATCTACGACACAATGACAAAGTGGATGGACGAACGTCTGAAAGAAAATAAAAATATTGATAGCCGCATTGTTTTCTCTGACGAAGCAAAGGGAACAATTGCCGGTGTTGGAGAAGAATGGATTGTTTTCAGTTCCAGTGCTCTGTCATTAGACCGTACACTGGTCAACTATCAGATTACCGTTACCTGTAAACCCGGCAACTGCCTAGTAGAGCTTGAGAAAATCCGTTTCACTTATCGCGAAACAGAGAAATACAAAGCGGAAGAATGGATTACTGATAAATATGCGCTCAATAAAGCAAAGACCAAATTAGTGCGCGGCCTGGCTAAATGGCGTAGAAAAACTGTAGACTTCGCAGATGATATGTTTATGGATGTAGCAGTAGCTTTCGGAGCACCTGATACTCGTCCGAAGACAGAGAAAAAGAAGAAAGAAGAAGAGCAACAAACTCCATCAATCGTTGCAGCCGCAGGCCCGATTATCATTGGTGGCACAGATAAAAAGACTGATATTAAAGTGACGACCGCCGAACCCGTTCAAACTACAGTTCCTGCTGCGACTCTCACTCCTGCTACTCCAGTAGGCAAAGCTTCCACAGATATGCCGGGTTATACAGAAATTGATTTGAAACAAATTCCGGGCGAAGTATATGCCTTAATGGGAAGTGGTAAATTAGTAATCAGTATTGGAAAAGATGAGTTCAACATGACCAATATGACTGCAAATGCAGGTGGTGCATTAGGTTATCAATCAGGAAAAGCTGTTGCATATTGCACACTTTCACCCGACCAACCTTATGAGGCAATAGAAAAGGCAGACAGCTATACACTGAAATTGTATGCCCCGAACCAGACAACTCCTTCAGCTGTTATCGAATGTAAGAAAATGCCTTCACAGACAACTCCGCAAGCCGGACAACCCCGTACCTATGTTGGAGAAATTGTGAAACTCTTAATGAAAAAATAAGGAAAATTGCAACAATGGAAATAAAAAGTAAATTTGACCATTTTAATATCAACGTTACAAACCTGGAGCGGAGTATCGCTTTTTATGAGAAAGCACTCGGCTTAAAAGAACATCATCGGAAAGAAGCATCCGACGGTTCATTCACACTGGTTTACCTGACAGATAATGAAACTGGTTTCCTATTGGAATTGACATGGCTCAAAGATCATACTGCTCCATACGAACTGGGGGAAAACGAAAGTCACCTATGTTTTCGTGTAGCCGGTGATTACGATGCAATCAGGGCCTATCACAAAGAAATGAATTGTGTATGTTTTGAGAACACTGCCATGGGGCTTTATTTCATTAATGACCCGGATGATTACTGGATTGAAATACTCCCACAGAAGTGATTTTATATAAAAAGTGGAAGGTGTGTCAAAATGCACACCTTCTGTTTTTTACGCACAAAGCCCCGACTTTCACAAGCTGGGGCTTTGTTATTACCTAAAGATTTT
>NZ_CP083673.1:4951295-5019194 GCF_025914115.1 Bacteroides sp. DH3716P
TTGCTAACTCGTTACCACTGTTTCTCAAATACTCAGTTAAATGTTTATTCTTCAAACGGTTATATTAAACCGTTGAAAATCTAAAATAAGCAAACAAGGCATTGGAGTGAGGATCGGTCGCATACAAGTTGTTGGCTATTTCCCGCTGAGATAAAGCCCGCTTCCATAAGCGGAATTCACTCATCTGAACATCTGCTTTCAAATATTCGGTATTTCCGATTTTACATTTCGTTTTACTGAGATTCGTCACTTTACCCGGTACATCTATCGAATTATCCAATTTTCCGTCAACATACAGATACAACTTGCTGCTTGTACATACCCAAGCTATCTGATACCATTTATCCTCTTCAAACAACGTTGCACTGTTCATCTGTAAGCCTTGCGTCTTTATCTGCAAACGGTTTCCTTCAATGGGGGCATCACCAAAACGAGTATAAATCTGCCCGTCCGATTCGCCCAAACTGCTTGAACCATCAAAAAGGGCCTGATTATTCAATTCCCCAACCTTCTTCCCAAGTTTGCTCATATTGACACAGAACTCTAAAGTCCATTCGCTTAAAGATAAATCTTCAATCAAACTGAAAGCAACATTATGTCTAGAGTTGAAAACCGGGACTGAAGTCACAATGGCCGGGTCAAGCAAATAAAGTATAGTACTTCCGGGTTTCAAGACCTCTGTTGTACCATCTTTACTCTGAAGTGTCAAAGCAATGGCGTATTTATTTCCGCTATCTTTCATTTCCTGCGTCAAGGGAAGAATTTCCAACCCTGACGATTCCGAAAGAACCTCCCCCTGCTTTATCACAGCCTCTTTCCCCTTAAAATTATACTGTTCGGCAGGAAGAAATTTATAGGATGTATAATTAACTTCATTATACTTTGCCAATAATTCAGCATCTTCCACAAACTCAAAGTTATAGTCTTTCTCTGCCGGATCGGAAAGACGCACATTCAAATTGGCTGTCACCAAATCTTGATCAATAAACACTTTTAATGCAGTATTCGGATTCGTACCAGTTTGTGAAATATAGGCCTGATTATGTAACACCGAATATTCGGCATTATCACAACCGACAAACAGACATGTAAAGAATAATAGTCCGATTATATTTTGTTTTAATAAATATCTGTTCATTTTTTATTCGTTTTTATTTACTTAATACTTGGATTCTGAATTTGTATGGCTTTACGCAACGCCGGATAAGTTTCGCTCCCTTGTGCATTCACTTTATACTCATATTCCATATGGTAAGTTCCTACACCGCCTTTGCGATATTGTATGCCACCAACCGACGGATTCCAATAAGCAAAACCACTAAGTGAATTTATCTCCGTGCCGTCAGGAAGTATAAAAGCCGCCCCACCAGTCTTGGCATGATCCTCAAAATTCTCACAGATAATAATCTTTTTCGCAATCTCTCCAGCTGTCGCCACATCTTTAAAGTGGGCATACTGTTTGTCGAAGCGAGCATCCAGCCGACTGTTGTCTTGCTTATAATAAGTTGTATACGTTTGCAGAATCAGATAATCAAAATGGTGAAACAGCTCAGCAGGCAGTGCATCCGGTTCACCATCCACAACCAGCATTTTTCCCGTACCAGACTTCGGGCCGACTCTCTTCGACATCGTTTCCACAAACTTCGCGATTACTTGACCGTTATTTTGCCAAAGTTCCTTATTGGTAGGAAACGGATGCTGTACATTCGGTTCAGCATCGAAATCGAACCCATCATAATTATACTTTTCGATCGTATCACACAAGGCGTTCGCATATTTCTCCACTGCAACCAACCGATTCTCCAGTGAATAGTCCCACCCCCAGAACTTATGTCTCCAGTCTTCTATAGATGTACCATTGTTTATTTCCTCCTGTGGCATCGGCGGTGTAATCTGGTCGCCAATATCAAGCACCAAGAAACAGAACAATACCTTCGTTCCCTTTTTTTCTTGCACATAACGTAAATCTTCCATCATAGCAGGTGACGGATTCTTCCAGTTTCCCCACAATGACACAAAATCTACACTATCCGGCAATCCTTTTAAGGAATTCTCATAAGAAGCACCGGTTCCCGTCCAGTTACCATACCATCCGAACGCAACCGGATGGTCACTCTTTTTATATTCACGCAGACGGGCATAATAAGCCTCATCCTTATTAGATATAGTCAGATTCGCAGGATCTTTAATTTCCGTATCCAACCAATCATCACAGGCCGTCAAAGCAAATGATATTCCTAAAATTCCAAAGAAATATTTATATAATCGTTTCATTTTTATAGTTTTTTACATTTAGATTTCTTACTTGTTACCGCCATTTTGCCACCACATCCTTGCAGCATAATCATCTTTCCCGCCTAACATTTCAACAGCTTTCCGATAATTTTCCTGATTATTGCCATTCATCTCTCTCGGATCAAACGGAATACGATTCGGCACATCCAGATCGTATCCATTGGTGGACTGAGCCACAGGAAATACGCAAGGATAACCGGTACGACGTATTTCATTCCATCCTTCCTGACCATCAGGAAACAAAGCAATCCATTTCTGTACAATCAGCCTTTCCATTTTTCTTTCGGGGGAATCATTATCATCCCACTTCACCGTGATTGTACTGACAGGTGCATGATTGCCTCCATATCCATCCGCAGCATCATAATAATACTCTTGTGTGTTTTCCGAATTTTCCAAGTAGTAATATTCCTGGCCGGCCACCCCCCATTGTTCAAACGACAAACGAACCGCCTGATTATAAAGCGCACCGGGAGTTCCTCCCATATCCCAACCTAACATCGCACCTTCAGCCCGGCAAAATGTCATCTCGGCAGCCGTCATCCACATTCCCCTTGAGTCTTCCTCAATATTGGCAGCAGAATATTTTTTCATAGCAAGGTCCTTATTGGTCACGTTGGCACCTGCACGGCAACCCACAACCGAACGTCTACCATATTCTTCCGTATTTTTAAAATACTGATAAATACGCGGGTCGCCAAAACCATTCATATAACTTTCCAAATCGGCACAGGCACGACTGTCTCCCCAGTCGACAGAAGTCTTATACTGTCCATTGGGAATATATGTTATAGCGCAATTGTCCTCGTTCTGTTCAATAACTCCCGCTTTATACGCTTCCACAGCAATTCGCTGAGCTTCATCCTGATTGACAAATCGCATGCGGATGGCCATACGCAACTTCAACGAGTTTGCAAATTTACACCATTGATTCATTTTACCTCCATACACCTTATCCGCATCCGCTTTCAAAACCAATCCCGGATTCGTCTCCACCAAAGGAGTTATGATGGAAATTGCTTTATCCAGAGTCTCTATGAGATGGCTATACACTTTCTCTTGAGAAGAATAAGCATTGGCATCTTCTTCCACCCCAATAGGAAGAGGACCGTATGTATCAGTAAAACGCAACATTAACTGCGCACGTAAAATTAATGCCAATGCATACATGGGGCCCTCTTCTTGTGTGAGGACAGCCACAGCATTAAATGAAGACGTCGCTTTGGCAAACACATCCCGCCACGGTACGATTTTCCAATCGTCCGATGCATTAAAACAAGTATAATTCTTCACCGAAAAATCCGGCTTCACATAAGTCATGTAACGCCCCAAATAATTACCAATAAGATCTTCCGTATTTTGATAAGTATTCTCCTGTTCAGGAAAAGCAAAGTTCTGCAACTCTGTGATAAAAGAGGAAACCGCATAGTCGTCTCGTCCAAGCTCTTCCAACGAAGTCTCATGTCCCGGACGGTTAGCATCCTCAAACCCCGCAGTACAAGAGGTAATCCCGAATAGAACAAATGAACCGATCAACCAACTTCTCACTATATTTATTTTCTTCATCATCTTTCTTTTTTTTAAGTTAATATCAAAGTTTCAATTTGATGTTGAATCCCAGGGTACGCAAACTTGGTTGCATAAAATAATCAAACCCTTGATAATAAGTCCCTGTTGACGCAGTTGATTCCGGATCAAACGGAGCCTTCCTGTATATCATAAACAGATTATTGGCAGTCACTCCCAAGGTCAGTTCTTTACTCTTCAACCATTTTCTAGGTAAAGTATAGCTAATATGAGCTTCCTGTAAACGTACATTGGTCGCACTGTAAATATATTCGGACCATATAGGGTTGTCTCCACCTACTACCGCATAATATCCTTCGGCTGAGATTTTTCCGGTATTTACTGCTATACCACCATTATTTCGTGCTTCAGCACTCACCGCTGAAACGCCATACTCATCCAGAATAGCCTGTGTCTGTGACATACATATACCTCCCAGGCGCGCAGTCAGGACAAATCCCAGATTCACACCTTTCCATGAAAAATCATTTGAAAAACCAAGATTGCCTTTAGGCAATACCGAACCCCGGTATTGTGGATTGGACAAGTTGGTCTGCATCACATTCCCGTTGGAATCAAGAGCGATATTCCCCTCAGCATCACGCTTAAAGTCAGTATATGTATAAATATCGCCCATACCGCCACCTTTTTTCAGGACTACTCCGCAACCACTAAGTCCTGCCTGCCTTACCACCTCGTTAGGATTCTCCAACAGTTCTACTATTTTGTTACGGTTCATACTGTAAGCCAATGAAGAGCTCCATGTAAAATCCGCCCAGGATTTAGTATATCCCACCGATAATTCCAATCCACGATTCCTGATATTACCTGTTTGAATATATTCCTTATTAAAACCTGCAGCTCCAGACGTAACATCCCGCAACAATGTCTGTTTGCGTGTATTGGATTGGTAAACAGTCAAGTCAACAGACAAAGCATTTCCAAACAAGCGTGCAGTGACACCTGCCTCCCATGAATCCGTACGTTCCGGATAAAATTTCTTCGGAAATTTGTAAGTTACTGTTTTATAAGTTCCCAAAGCGGGATTATATTCATACCTCCATGCCGATGACAGATTAGGCTCAATAGCCGAACCGACAGACGCCCACGAAGCACGTACTTTCAAATAATTAATCATTTGTGGCATCTTCGCCATTTCCGAAATAACCGCAGATACCCCTACAGAAGGATAGAAGAATGATGTTTGTGCGGTTCCATGCAAAGCTGAGTCCCAATCATTACGACCGGTCAGAGTCAAGTAAAGCATACTTCTATACCCCAACTCGGCACTGATAAACATTGAATTGATATAATGTTTGTAGCTCTCAAAAATAGGACGATTGTCATTGGTTGCGTTTCCATAATCTATAGCATTCGGTGTAAACACATTAGAAGGAGCTTTCAGACCTCCCTGAAAACCGGTAACATCATATTTCAAACGGGAAAATGAAGCACCCATATTAGAAGAAATGCTAAAATTCTCCCCTAATGTCTTATTGATATTAAGCATCAAGTCTCCATACAATGTCTGATCATTAATCTTATCATAGCCATAAAAACCGTAATCGGAAGGTGCAAACAACTTTAATGTAGAGGCATACCGTTTATCTTCCTGCTTAGTGGCAGCATCATCCCAGCGCAAACGCCCGGTAACATTCAGCCAGTCTAATATTTCATATTTCAGGCTGGCACTCACCATATAACGATTCCGGTCATTAGTGCGATTCATACGGTTTGCCACCCAATAAGGATTCTGCATCTTAAGAGCATCTCCATAGTTCCAATTTTGCACATATATCTTACGAACAGGATCATATACCTCAAATGTACGGATTGCATCAAAACTTTCTCCCCTCGGGAAAAGATAAAGAGAAGTCAAAGGGTTAAACCACTGACCTTGAGCCATCAGATTTTTATCTTTCTCACGAATATAATTAAAGTTAAAATCACAAGTCATCTTATCATTCAAGAATGAGGTGGTATTACGAAACGTAAAATTATACCGATCATATGAGTTATTAGGAATAATCCCTTGTGCATTCGTCGTACCCACAGAAAGATATGTCTGATTCTTGCTAGTACCTGCTGTCAGTGAAATATTGTTTTGAATATTAGTACCCGTATTAAAGAAATCAGCCGGTTCATAAGTACCGAATTCCGAAGTAGCTTTATCTCCCCAAGTTTTTATCTCCCCCGGACGATTCACATATTGGTCCTGAAACTTTGGCATTACAAATGGATTGGCAAACTGTGAACTATTAGAAATCGTGACGGACACTTTTCCTTCTTGCCCCTTCTTAGTAGTAATCATAACCACTCCCTGAGCAGCAGCCGAACCGTAAAGAGCGGCAGCAGCCGGTCCGCTAAGCACCGAAATAGACTCGATATCTTCCGGATTGACATCCGCAATACTTTCTGTCCCCGGCTGATTCGCATACATCATTGCATCCCCCTTCAATTCTCCCTGGCTTCTACCAGTCACAGGAATACCATCAATAACATAAAGAGCCTGATTACTTTGGCTGATAGACTTCGGACCACGCATCACCACACGGGCAGCGCCGCCCATACCAGCTGAGGAAGCATTGATATTCACTCCTGCAACCTTACCGGACAATGAATTCATGAAATTGGCACTCTTCACAGTAGTGACAGCATCATTGCCCACTTTCTGAACATTATAACTTAATGCTTTCTCTGAACGCTTAATTCCTAAAGCCGTAACGACCACTTCCCCCAGTTCCTGAGCTCCATCCTCCAAAACAATATTGACAATATTTTCTGTAGCATGAGTCTCTTTTGTCTGATAACCTACGTATGAAAAAACAAGAACAGGCGTTGCAGTCTTAGTTGTTATTTTATAATTGCCATCCAAATCGGTCACCGCACCGTTAGTTGTTCCTTTTTCAATCACTGTAACTCCGATTAACGGTTCTCCTTTCGCATCTACAACATTGCCGGATATATTTCTGCTTTTAGCCTTTTTGATATTTTGTTCCGGCACAATCATTATATAATTATCTTTTATCAAATATGTAAAACCTGTTCCTTTAAGAATTACTTTCAAAGCTTGCTCCAAAGGTTGTTTTTCAATATCTAAAGATATTCTATTCACAGGAAGTTGAGAATCATTATAAGAAATAGACATGTGGGTTAACTTCCTGACTTCAGCCAATGCTTCCTGTAGTGAAATATTTTTTCTTTTTATTGTTATTTTACTACTATTCTGAGCATAAATCGCTGACCCTACTAATAGCAGACAAATTATTAATATACTTTTTCTAATGTTTTTCAGATATAAATTCATATCTTAGCAGCGTTTTAGTGTTAAAATCATAATATTTTCTCAAGTCAAACAAAGGTAGTAAACTATTTTTTACACCATTTTAATACTAAACTTATTTCATATCCGGAGTAGGTGGGGCCTTCTCCGGATATTTTTCTACATAGGCGGAGTAAATTGAGCGTTAAATAATAAGAAAAATATTCATTACCAAATTATATGGCAGGCATTGTCTTTCAAACGATAATCAAATTGGCCGACAACCACTTGCATCACTTCCAAAACTTCTTCCAGCCCTGCATTTTCTTTAAACACAAAGTTGTAGCGATCCTGATTACGTTTCTTCGTAGAAACATAAAACATAATTCCAAAATGACGCTCCAATGTCTGTATAATTTCAGCAATTGTGGCTTTATTAAATACAATTTCCCCTCGTTGCCATGCCGTTACATCTTTCATGTTGGCAGTCAGCACTTGGCAGTCAGCTGTACATTTATTATACACAACCTGATATCCGGGAGTTAAAACATAACTAATCGTATCATTACAGTCCACTCGTACTTTCCCTTCGATCAAAGAAGTGGTTATTATATCTTCTTCCGGATAAGCTTTCACATTAAACTCTGTTCCCAAGGCAGTTATTGCCATATTTGATGATCGCACAATGAAAGGTTTCTCCGGATTTTTTGCCACTTTAAATTCGGCTTCTCCCATCAGATAAACCGTTCGGGTCTTGCCCTCCAGATTTTCAGGATAAAATACATATGAACCAGAATTCAGACATACGGTAGTTCCGTCCGGAAGACTGATTGTCTCTCTGGCCCCATTATTCACATAATGTTCCACCATTGCGATATTGTCCCTGTCAAAATGATTATAACTTACCCACAAAGTAGTTGTCACAGACAGAATGACGATAACAGCAGCTGCCGCAACAGATTTCCACAACTTCCAACGATTTACATTTGTAACCATTGGAGTATATTCAATGCCGATTTTATCCAATACCTGCTGAAACGAATGCTCCATACCGTGTCCAAACTTTCCTTTCGTCTTAAACCATAAATTATGAAGCGCCATTTCTTTCTCTTCTGCAGAATCAGGACTAATCATCCAACGATGAAATCTGTCGATTGTCCGCTTTGAATAATCAAAGTCAATAAAAGAGCGTAGCTGTTTTTCCAATTTACTTTTCATCTATACCAAATCAAGTGTTACATATAAGAGACAACTTGCCAGACATACATACTTAGTCTAAATAGAAAAAAAATAAAAATAAAATGATTTTTTTTAGATCTTGAAGGGCTTTATAGATATGTTGCTCAACTGTACGAACCGAAACATTCAACTTCTCAGCAATTTCCGGTGAAGTCATCCCTTCCTCTCTGCTCATTAAAAAAACACGCCTGCGCTGTTCCGGCATGCGTTCAAGAGCCATCTGAACAAAAAGCTCAAGTTCATGAGCACAAAATTCATCATCCGGCGTAGGCAATCCCAGTTCCGCCATTCGCATTTTTTCTGCTGCAACATCCAAGTAGTCATATTCAACAGCCTTATGCTTCAAAAAATTATAGATATGGTTTCGTACAACTGTATATAAATAACTATCCAATTTTTCACGTTCTAACCATAAATCCGGTTTCTCCCATAGCTTAACAAATATATCTTGAGCTATATCTTCTGCATCTTCTTCTGATTTTAACAATTGCCATGCGAAAGTTTTTACTTTGGGGAAATTCAGATCAAAAAACTTTTTAAAACGAAGAACTTTATCTTCCATTCGTGTGATAATCATCATGTATATCCATTAAGATTAACAAGTAAAATATAAAACCCTTCAACAAAGTTAATTATTAAATAATTTATCAACAACCTTTTTCATAAGAAAAGAATCAAAAAAAGAAAGATTTCAATAGTTTTCCGGACCTAAGCAACTAATAATCAATAGATAAGAATTAATTCATTATTTTTATTTGAAACAACTGTGCAAAACGACTATCTTTGTGCAAAGATTAAGGTATAGATAAAAGATTTGCACTATGAAATATGATATTCCGTATATGACAACAGAGGCTGTAAGCCTGCTTAAATCACTGATTAGTATTCCTTCAATCAGTCGGGAAGAAACCCAGGCTGCGGATTTCCTGCAAAACTATATTGAAATGGCAGGTATGCAGACGGGACGTAAAGGAAATAATGTGTGGTGCTTTAGTCCGATGTTTGATCTGAAGAAGCCGACTATTTTACTTAACTCCCACATAGACACAGTGAAACCGGTTAACGGTTGGCGGAAAGATCCGTTCACTCCACGTGAAGAAAACGGTAAGTTATATGGATTAGGAAGTAACGATGCCGGTGCCAGCGTTGTTTCGTTATTACAGGTGTTCCTGCAACTATGTCGTACTTCGCAAAAATACAATCTGATTTATCTAGCCTCTTGTGAAGAAGAAGTCTCAGGAAAAAACGGAATTGAAAGTGTATTGCCGGGACTTCCTCCAGTCTCATTCGCTATCGTAGGAGAACCTACAGAAATGCAACCTGCCATTGCCGAGAAGGGATTAATGGTACTAGATGTGACCGCAACAGGTAAAGCAGGCCACGCAGCACGTAACGAAGGAGACAATGCAATTTACAAGGTGTTAGACGACATAGCTTGGTTCCGTGACTATCGTTTTGAGAAAGAATCACCCTTGTTGGGTCCCGTGAAGATGAGTGTCACTGTTATCAATGCCGGTACACAACACAATGTGATTCCCGATAAATGTACTTTCATCGTCGATGTCCGGAGTAACGAGCTTTACTCAAATGAAGAATTGTTTGCTGAAATCAAAAAGCATATTTCCTGTGAAGCCCAAGCTCGTTCATTCCGTCTCAATTCTTCACGAATCGACGAGAAACATCCGTTTGTTCAAAAAGCTGTGAAGCTAGGACGCGTTCCTTTTGGTTCTCCAACATTGTCCGACCAGGCACTAATGTCCTTTCCATCAGTGAAAATAGGTCCGGGCCGTTCGTCACGCTCACACACGGCAGAAGAATATATCATGTTAAAAGAAATAGAAGAAGCTATTGGACTTTATTTAGAGCTATTGGACGGGCTTCTGATTTAAGCCATAGCTATTCATACTTGCTGTAAGAAATCCGATATAACTGTCACGGCAGGTATGAATTGTCCACCAATACGAACAAATTCATCCAGATTAGCAAATCACGATACTATAATACAACAATCATTCCAACAGATTAAACAATGTCTTTTCCAGCTTCTTACTTCTTAAATCTTTTGCAACAACAATGCCCTCCGGATCTACAAGAAAAGTTTTGGGTATTGCATAAATACCATATACATCAGCAGCATCCACATTCAATACTTGTGTCCAGTTCATTCCGAGTTCTTCAATAGCAGTCCTCCAAGCTTTCTGTTTCTTATCTATAGAGATACTAATCACCTCAAATCCCTTAGAAGCATATTTCTCATAAGCAGCTTTCACATTGGGCATTTCATTCCGGCACGGACCGCACCATGAAGCCCAAAAGTCTATTAACACATACTTCCCCTTACCTACATAGTCGGACAACTGTTTTATCTCTCCAGCATTGTCTTTCACCTTAGCGTTCGGAAAACGTTCGCCAATCTTTATCTTAGCGTCCATTGCCTGCCGTTTCTTTTGTTCTTCACGCTCCTCCGGAGTCATTTTCTTTTCACGCTCGGCCTCAAAACGCCGGGCCATTTGCCTCATTTTTTCTAATTTATCTTTCACCAATACATGCTGCGCAAACACAGAAGAAGCCTCGCTCATCATATCTTCCAATAGACTGTGATATATAGACACTTCTTTTAAAGATAACAGAAATACTCCCACCAAACTGTTTTGGTGTTCTTCTACAAAAGCGCGAATCGAATCCCTCTGTGCCAAATCTATCTCCACATTTCTCCGCCATATTGCAGCAAATGCAGTATCCCGTTTCAGTGCTTCTCTAAAACTCTCTCCGGATTTTTGGCTCATGACAAGTGAAATATTACTTTTCACTATTTGTTTGTTATTATTTATCACCGACTGCATTCCTTTCCAAGCCACATCCAAAGTATCATTCAGCGGCGTACCTCCTACGGTCCTCGTGGTAAGATTGATCACAATCTTTCCTTTTTCGAGAATCAACGGATAAGTTTCTCCATCCCTATCCTTAATAAGTGCAATATTCGGTGTCTGACGTACACCAGAAAAAGAGAACTTTCCCTTTTTCACTTTTGCACTGTCGAGAACGACTTCTTTGGCTTTTTCTCCATCATCCATCAGACACAAATACAACAACTGATTATTCAATTCCTCATTAGCAATACCTTGGATAGAGAATTTCTCTTGGGCAGAAGAAAATATAGCAATAGCACAAAAAGTGCATAAAATCATAATTCGATTTCTCATATAGAATAAATTTATATCAAAAACAGTAAACACTCATGTTCAATACCTGCTATTATCATTTCAAATTCTGATAATCATTTAAACTAATAATAGATCTTCTTATTTTTCTTATCGGAAATGGTCTGATAATCTTTCACCTTTATATTAAAATATGATTTAGACTTTCCATCATCATTAGAAGGCAACTGTTCTTTATCTTTTTTGTGTGGCAACTCAAGAATATCTATTTCTTTCACACTCTTCTTCAGTTTCGGGAATAAAAGACTGATATAAATATATTTATGATTAAATCCTTTGACAGCCAACAGCCTCCCTATCGGAGCTCCACCATCATATCCCCGCACATTATACTCATCGCCACTTTTCTTATCGATAATCTTAAATCCCGGACTATAATACAACCATTGCCAATCCCAATAAATAGGTTGTATGAATGTCACTTTAGTATCATTCTTTCTCCTTTCAATCGAATATAAAGAAGGACTTGTAGACATCCCATTTTCATACGCTTTCTCATACACTTCTTCAGGAACTATAACTATACTATCGCTTGGAAGCATATAGGCTTGTGCATATAATTCTTTATCACGCTTCTGCTTTTGCTCATATTCTTTCAACCGCTGTTCACCTCTTTTTACTCGTTCACTTTTCTCCGGCATTACCTCTTTGGACATCTCTGTATGGAGTTGCTGCACTAACAACGGCGTTGTCTCACGCATAACAATCAATGAAGCCTCTTTATATTTTTTACCTACGGGAGATTCATAAAATGCAGCAACAGCTTTTAATTCTTCCAATGTTAAATGCTTCTCATAAACAGGCATATACATTTCAAACACCTTATTCTCTACTTTCTCTTTCCAGTTTTTAGAGAACTCATTCCAATAAGCCTCATCCTTTTTCGGCGCATTCAATTTCATTATAGATGATAATCTCTGGAGAAAGTCATCCGTAGTAGTCGAAGTACCAGAAAAATCCATGATTTTCTTCAACGTTTCTTTGTACTCATCTGTCGCATTTGTATTTTGTGCAGAAGCTGGTAAAATTAAAGTAAACAGTGCAATTATACACATCGTTACTTTAGGAAGGAAAATGTTTTTCATAATTATCTAATTTCATTTATTTTGATTCCATGTTTTATTTTGCATTTTTTACAAAGATACACATTAAATCTATATCATTTAATAGAATAGTACAATCAATGAGGCTACTATCCGGCTGCCCTGCAATGTATAGATAAACGAAATATCCCCTATTCATCGCTAATTATAACATTCATTCCCCTCTCTTATCAAAATGGCTTTGGACAATTCATTTCATCTTTTGATATGATATTATTATCTTTTTCTCACATACTTCGTTCATTTTTCGTAATTAACGCTATCTTTGCAATAGGTCGCTAAATCTAAATAAGACTTTCAAAATACATAATATACGAATATGAAAAAGATTTTATTTTTATATATCATTCATCTAGGATTTGCCCTACAACCCATACAAATTCAAGCTTGTTGTCTCGACAATGAGGCTGTTCTCGCCAATGGGACTGCCATTATTCTACAATCACCTAAAGTGGACAATACCAAAACCATTCAGTTCATCAAAGATTTCTACGCAAACTACGTTTTTGGAGCAAAGAATTATGTTCCGGCAGTAAAAAAGCATTGTACAGCCAAATTGCAAAAGCAGCTGAAAGATAACTACGAGTATGACAGCGAAGGATATGCGATATGGAACTTCCGAACAGGTATGCAAGACGGACCAAGCGACATATCTAAAGTAACATCAGTAACTGCATTGGGAAATGGTTTATACAAGGTCAATTTCATTGATATGGGAATAAAGGGTAACCGTACTTTGAAAATTATCGACGTAAACGGGACACTGAAGTTCGATGCTATTAAATAATCCCCTCTAAGCAGATATATTATCAATTTAACAGATAACTAAAAAAGCCTTACTATTCAATCAAATAATGAAAGTAAATCATCTATAAGACTACATCTTTCACCACTTTCACCTTCTTCCCGAAACCTCCATCCAGAGCAGGAAAGCGGGTGAAAGCGACCATGCAAAAGCCCTTCTATCACGCTTTCACCATTTTCACCGACACACTTCAAATCGACGCTTACTCAAATCGTTTCCATTTACCGCCGGAGCACATCACGAGATACCCCGTAATAACCCGCTGCAGCCACATAAATCGGCTGCATACGTTTGCCGATATTTCGCAATTTACCTTCTTCCAGCAATCGCCGGAGATGACGATTCGCCGTAGTCCGTGTCATGCAGCATACTTCCTGAAAATCATAACGAAGCATTACGTCATGATCGGCGAAATATTCCTTCAGCCGCATATCTATCTCCACCTCCGACAAAGACTCCGAATGGCGCGCATACTTACTCCGGCTGGCTTTGGCACCTACCAATTCACCCCGCAGGCGAGCATCCGGACGGAAACCGATTGTTTTCAGTTCCATCTTCGACCATTTGTTTTTAGTACTGCGGGTCACCTTTTGCGTGCTCCTCAAAATAGGGGCAAAATAGCCTAGCCCCTCGATATGTACCTCGCGTCCTTCACGTAGTTCTTCACCACAAATTTGGGCAAGCATCTCGAACGCATTTTTTACATCACCTACAGAAAGCGAACTGCGTCCGTGAATCATCCGGCACAGTTTATCCGTTCCCACCTTACCATTCAAAAAAATGCGGGGATGCAAACCTTTCTCTTCCGAATCATCGGACTCACCGGGATTCTCATACCAATCGTAAAGTATAGCCATTAGTAGTTAACGTTTTGATAGTGAATATATTTCATGTAAAAACTTTAAGTTTATCATCAAACCACTACCGTGGTTCATTTAAATCACAGTTGTTATCCAAGTAGATCACTTTTGTCATTTGATTAAACCACGAAAGTGAATCAACAATAACTCTTCGTCAAAGATACGATAAAAAATAGAGAAAAGGACGATAAGAAGCCGCCTTCTTCAGTCAAGTAGAAATTTATATTTTTTCCGGAGAAACACTTGCAAACCGGTATCATCCTATAGTACATTCGCAGTATCAGTGCTGAACAATAAACCGATTTTAATCACTTAAAAATAGAAAAAACAATGAATGCAATAACATTGATATGGAGACAGGTATTGAAGGAACTAAAATTGTTTCAAATGAAGGAAAACAAAGAAGATGCAGTTGAGAAAACAGACAAAGAGCCACAGAAAACGCTAAAATGTCATGAAGATAAATATACCGTTCCCCTGCCGGACACAGCACCGCCTACTGGAAGGGAGAAAGAGACAGAACGAAAACAACCGGTCCGATTAACCCAAGAGGTACGTACATTCCTGCAAAAACAGTATGATTTTCGTTACAACCTATTGACGGAAGAAACGGAATATCGTCCTGCCAACAAGCGTGCCGTTCCTTTCGAACCTGTAAGTAAGCGGGAACTGAACACTTTCTGCATGGAAGCACACGACCAGGGCATATCCTGCTGGGATAAAGACTTGAGCCGTTACATTTATTCCACTTGTATTCCTAAATACCATCCTTTCCGGCTTTACATGGAGGAACTGCCCGGCTGGGATGGGACAGACAGACTGGAAGCTTTGGCGCAGCGTGTCTCTGACAATCAGCTCTGGATAAAAAGCTTCCATACCTGGATGCTGGGACTCACCGCCCAATGGTTAGGCATGACGGGAATACATGCCAACAGCGTAGCCCCCATACTTGTCAGCAGCGAGCAGGGACGACAAAAATCCACATTTTGCAAGGCACTGATGCCGCCGGCACTGTCACGTTATTACATGGACAACCTGAAACTGTCTGCACAAGGAAAACCCGAAAGGTTACTTGCCGAAATGGGACTTCTGAACATGGATGAATTTGACAAATACGGAACGCAGCAAATGCCATTATTGAAGAATCTGATGCAAATGGCAAACCTGAATATCTGCAAAGCTTATCAAAAGAATTTCCGCAACTTGCCGCGCATCGCTTCTTTCATCGGTACAAGCAACCGTTTTGACTTGCTCACCGATCCCACCGGTAGCCGGCGATTCATCTGCATTGAAGCAGAACATTTGATCGACTGCGAAGGTATCATGCACGATCAGATCTATGCCCAACTGAAAGCTGAACTGCTCTCCGGCATCCGCTACTGGTTCACAAAAGAAGAGGAACGGGAACTGCAACGCCACAACGCCGCTTTTTATCATCCGTGTCCGGCAGAGGAAGTCTTTCATGCCTGCTTCCGGATAGCTAAAGATGATGAAGAGGGAAGCGAACGGCTCTCGGCTTCGGACATATTCAGAAGACTGAAAATGTATAACCCCGCTGCCATGCGTGGAAGTAATCCGGCTACGTTCGCGCAAGTTTTGCTTGCGGCAGGTGTCACCCGCAAACATACCAAATATGGAAATGTGTATCTGGTGAAACCGATGAAAGCGGCATAAAGCTTCTGACAGAGGAAGGATTCACCCGTAAGAGACTGGGAAATAACAGTTTACAAAGGGGTGAAAGAGGTGAAAAGAGAAAGAGGACATTAAGAGGGAAATAGGCTATAAACAGTAAGATTTTGAATAGAAAATCAGAAAAGACTTGATTATCTATTCAAAATCTTATTGTTTCCGGATATTTATCCTACTATCCATTTACTGCCCGGTATAAACGAGATTATCTTAGTTGTTACCAAACAACAGATAAACGTAACCACTGCGATACATGGTATAGCGGCAACAGTGGGAAGCGCCAATGTATCTTTGAACACAGTCACCCACAGTCCGAGCCAGAATATGTGCATAAGATACATACCATAGCTAAGTTTCGATGTTTCCGTCACTAACTTGGGAGCTTGCGGACGTTTGATACATGTAAACATAAGGAATGTACCCGTTGTGAGAAGCACACAGTTAATCGTACAGAAAGCCCATCCTATTTCTATTACAGGTGTGGAATGGAGTTCGCCGGGTATAGCCTGCACATAGAATGAATAAATAGTCCATACAGCACCGATTACCATTAAAATGATTCCTACAGTGAAACGTTTGGAACGGTTCCAGGTAAGATGTACACGAATGTAATGTGCCAGAACAAGATAGCCCAAATAACCGGAGAAGTACCACAACATGTGGTATTCATTCCAGAAACATTGTCCCCACACTTCACCGCACCAACGATTGAGATAAGGCATACAGGTTGACAACACGAACAGCCCTATAAAGAAACGCTCTTCTTTAGCCGTGGCTTTTCTCAACCATGGGGATATAATTGGGATAAACAAATAAAGGCTTATCAGAGGATACATAAACCACAAGTGTCCGGCTAGCGTCGGAAAATTCAGGAATATCCGCGACAAGTCCTTCATAGATGTTTCTCCGTCTATCTGTCCCCACAGCATAGGTAGAGTGCTGTACAGTATCATGAATATGAAAAACGGTGGAAGGATGCGAAGACAGCGCTGGCGATAGAATTGCCACATAGACTGCTCTTCCTTCATCGGTGCAAGCAGGAAGGCAGAGACTATCATGAACAGGGGTACTGCCATACGTGAAAAACCGTCGTACACTGATACCCATAGCCGGTCTACTTCATTTGCCAAAAAAGACTGCGGACCTGCCATATCAGTGGCTCCGGGAGCACAGTAGAAATTTTCACTGGCATGAACAAGGATGACGAGAAAGCATGCAAACACACGGATGTAATCTAAAAAAACAATACGTTTCATTTATTCTAAGTTTTCTAGTTATTAATTTATTCTTTTGTGTTCGGGAACGCAGAGATTCTCAACCGTGCCGCACCCATAGGGATCAATGTTATTTCTTCTTTATCACCTTTCACCGCATCTTCTTCCGGCAATACGCCACACAGTCCTGTTTCGTCTATCTTCCATTCAGGAACCGGACGACCGATAGCTTTTACTTCCAAAGGTACACTGGCTACTGTGAAAGGATAGTTGTCAGCCGGCCAAGATTTACGGATTACCTTGAAATTCTTCAAAGGTTCTTTCTTATCCAATACCAACGAATAATTCCAAGGGCTATCTGGATAGATTTCAGTAGTAGGCCATTTCTTCGAATCAGCACCTTTCTGCCATTTTGAATCACCGATAGCTGTTTCTCGACTGTCTTTCTCTACATATTTCTCTGCAATCTTAAGAGACAAAGTCAAAGGTCCGTAATCTACGCTTACGCTGTTTTTATTCACCTGCCAGGTACGCATAGACAAAGACATCGGAAGAGTCAATTCCACACAATCACCATTCGCCCACTCGCGATTGATGCAAAGATATTTTCCCGCTACAGGAGCTGCACTTACCTTCTTGCCATTCACCCGCACTTCCACCTTTTGAGTCCATGAAGGAATACGAAGATAAAATGGAAAAGCGACCTTTTCATCGGTAGAAACAGTGAAGGCAATGCCTTCTTCAAAAGGATAATTTGTCTCTTCGTGAAGAGTGATTTCCTTGCCGTCACCCACTTTCACTGTAGCTTTGCAAGCTGCATAAATAGCTGTTGCCACTCCGTTGTCGGGAGTTGCCAATACCAGATGTTCGGTGAAGTAAGGCCAGCCCTGTGCATGATTATGTTGGCAGCAACGACTGCTGAAAGGATTCATCGAAAGGAACGGGCCACGATTGTCAATGCCCGGATGATGGTTCTTCGAATCACTGATGGCATGGTTCGGACAAGTGATATAACGCAATGCCTTGAAATCGGGCATCACGGCAGCCGGATAAGAGTTGAACGCTACTTCTTCACAGTGTTCAGCCCACATGGGATCTCCTGTCATGCAAAGCATGATTTCATCGGAAGCCATTTGTTCTACCAAACCGCAGGTTTCCACTCCCTGTCGGGGATCGATATATCCCAGACGAGCATTTTCGTCCGCACCGAACATACCTCCGGGAACCTGTCCAAAAGTACGCCGTATCAGATGATGGACATTATAAGAGGCTTTCAGCATCGCTGAATCTCCGGTCTGCATATAATAAGTGGCAGGTTCACGGAAACATTGGGCGATATTTACATTGTGCCAGTTAGGTAAGGAGGTGGATTTCGTCCAGTCGGCTGTGTTACGGTGAATCTTCTCGGCTAATTCGAGTAGGAAAGCATCCCCAGTATGGTTGTAAAGCCAGTAGATACTGATGATGTTATCACCGCCACGGCTTTTCTCCCAATAATCTTCCAGAAGTTGGTCATCGGGAACAGTCATCTGCCACTTGAAGTAATTCGTCATCAGGTCAATGACACGCTGATCTTGAGAATACTCATAATAAGATTGCAGACACCAGAGCATAATCATCTGTGCCCAAAGTTCGCGTTTGCCGTTACGTTCATTGACCGGACCGAAATAGCCATCCGGCTGGCGACTGGCAAATACACCTTCAATCCAATATTTGGTTTCTTCAATCATCTTCGGGTCATTCAGGATATATGCTAGATTGCCATACCCTTTGAGCCAGTAAGGAACTTCCTCCCAGCCGTGATCGCCACCAGTTGTCAACCAGGCATTATTATCCTTTTCCAGCCAAGCGCTGATTTCTCCCAAATGTCCGGTCAGACCGTCACGTTGCAACTCCAGATACTTCTTCACCCATCCTTCGGGCTGAATACTACCTACCGGCAACTTTATAAAATTCAACGGTCGAAGCGGAGCGCGATACCCGATATAATTGGTATTGACGGACTGTATGTCCGGTCGGTCCACTACCGTCACCGTACCACAAGAAGAAGCAGGCGCACAAGCTGTAACCGCCACTCCAAGCACTATCGATGCAAAAAGTCCTTTCGTTTTATTTTTCTTCATTTCGTCTATTCTACTACTTCCGGAAATCATCCTAATTTCCCTATGAACCCAATTGAGCACTAACAAATTACATTAAAATAAAGAACGGATAATCTCTAATCAGACAACCCGTTCTTCAATGGCATGAACTGCCTTTATAACCTATTTATCAACAGAGAATTTGAAGATACATTGGCTTGTATACTTTTCGCCCGGGCGAAGTACAGCCGACGGCCATTCCGCTTTGTTCGGAGTATCCGGATATTTCTGTGTTTCGAGACATACGGAAGCACGTTGGTTGTAAGTAATGCCTTTCTTTCCTGTCAGTGAACCATCGAGGAAATTACCTGCATATACCTGAATACCCGGTTCATTAGTATAAACGTCGAGTACGATACCAGTCTTCGGTGATTTCAAAGAAGCGCATTTACGGGTTACGTCGCCTTTCGTGTTCAATACCCAGTTGTGATCGTAACCATTGCCATTTTTCAGCTGTACGAAATCATAGTCGTTGATACGTTCGCCTACCGGAGTCGGGGTGCGGAAATCCATCGGAGTTCCTTCTACCGGAACGATCTCGCCAGTTGTCATGAAGGTACTGTCCACCGGAGTATAATAGTCCGCATCCACCATCAACAAATGACCGGAGTTGTTGCCGGCATCGCCTTCAAGATTAAAATAAGAGTGGTTGGTCATATTTACAATCGTCGGTTTGTCTGTTTCCGCTTCGTATTGAATATCGATGGCATTATCGTCCGTCAGTTTCATCAACACTTTACAAGTGATGTTTCCCGGAAAACCTTCTTCACCGTCTTCTGCACGGTAAGTCAACTGCAATTCCTGCGGATTCAGCAATTCGGCATCAAACACCCGGTATTGGAATCCTTGCGGTCCGCCGTGCAGACAATGACCGTAGTTATTGCGGGGAAGCTGATATTCTACACTATCCAAAGTGAACTGTCCCTGATTGATACGATTGGCATAACGTCCGATAGTGGCACCGAAATCCGAAGGCTTGCTGATATAGTCCTGAATAGAATCGAAACCGAGAACAACGTCACGCATCTGTCCGTCTTTGTCGGGAACCATCACTGAAACAATACGTCCACCGAAGTTCGTGATACAAACTTCCATGTTGTTCTTGTTACGCAAAGTGAACAAATCAGTCTTCTTTCCATCTACTTCTGTCTGGAATTTACTCTGCAATAAACCGGAATCTGTAGCCTTTTCAGCTTTCGGAGTACAAGCTGCCATTAAAAGGGCGGCAACTGCCCATACACATAACTTTTTCATGATACAATTGGTTTTTAACTATTAGTTTTCAGCTATTCATATTTAGATGCAGACGACGCGGATAACACGTTTTTTCTGATTTTGCACCAGAAAAAGAACCGCATCATCCGCGTTATCCGCGTTCAATTTACTATGTCAGCATATTACTGTATACTATTCAATAAATCTACCTTTCCTTCATTAACCAACTTCAAAATCAACTCACCGAAAAGAGTATTCTGCCAGGCAAACCATGCACGGGTAAAATTCTTCGGATTATCCTTATGGAAAGATTCGTGCATAAAACCGGTACCGGCATCGGTGTCCATCAACATCTTGATACAGGTTTTGATTTCGGCATCATTCTGACTTGTGAAGGCTTTCATCATAATACTCATCGGCCACACCATATCATAACCGATATGCGGTCCGCCGATTCCTTCGCCTGCCTTGCCTTTAAAGAAGTAAGGATTGTCCTCACTCCATACAAAACGGCGGGTATTCTGATAAATCGGATCGTTTACATTCACATCACCCAAATAAGGCATCGCAAGCAAACTCGGCACATTGGCATCGTCCATCAGATGATGATTTCCAAAACCATCTACCTCGAAGGCATAGATTTTACCATATTTAGGATGATTATACACCGCATATTTCTTCAATGCTGTTTCCACTTCCTGCGCCAGGTTCTTACATTCTTTGGACAAAGCTGTCTTCTTGTTTACCTTCTCCAAAATCTCGGCTGCCTTACGCAAAGAAGATACGGCAAAGAAATTGGAAGGAACCAGGAATTGAAGCGTAGTAGCATCGTCCGAAGGACGGAAACTGGAAACAATCAAACCGACTGGTTTCACCGGTGCTCCCAGACCGTCATTGCTCACAGTATCCAGTGCACGTTCCGTCTTACGTTGGAATTTATAAGGACCTACTCCGTCTTTGCGTTGTTGCTCTTTGAATGTTTTCAGTACATTAGTGATTGCCTGAATCCATTCTTCGTTAAATATGCTCGCATCTCCGGTAGTCTTCCAGTAATGATAGGCCAAGCGCAACGGATAACACAAAGAGTCTATTTCCCATTTACGTTCGTGCAACTCCGGTTTCATGTCCGTAAGGTCACTCATCCAATGACCGTCAGGAATAGCGCCGTCATTAAAAGCATTCGCGTACGGATCGATATTGATACATTTGAACTGGCGGAGAATAACACCTGCCAGCATTTCTTTCAGTTCGGGATCCGAATTAGCCAATTGTACGTAAGGCCATACCTGTGCACCGGAGTCGCGCAACCACATGGCGTGAATATCGCCCGTATATACGAACGTATCCGGTTTGCCATCGCTTCCTTTACGGAAATGTACGGTTGTATCCAGTGTATTCGGGAAACAGTTGGTAAACATCCATGCCAACTTCGCATTCTTTAAAAGTTTCTGTACACGGAGAATCTCCTTCTCTACCGCATTGGAACGGAACAAACGATTGGATATTTCCGGGCGGTTATCTTTCTGAATGGCATCCGCCAGACATACATGCATTTCCGTCATACGGTTGGAGGCTTGCAGCTCCCCGCCACAGAGAAGCATACCTGCCAGCATACCTGCGCTGATATATTTGATCTGTTTCTTCATGATTACTTCTTCTTTTTAAATTCGTTAGAGAAAGAATAAGGGAAATCGGACTCTTTTGTACCACGTTGCTGATTGGGTTTCGCGTCCATCTTGAAAGAAATGCTAGCGCCATTCAACAAATCCTGATGAGTCAGATAGTTTTTGGTATATTCTTTACCGTTCAATGTCATTGATGAAATGTAACGCTTATCGTCTCCGTTATTCGGAGCGGAGATAGTCACCGTCTTTCCGTTTTCCAGATGCAGCTTCATCTCCTTGAAGTAGGGAGTACCCAAGACATATTCATCCGTACCCGGACATACCGGATAGAATCCCATTGCCGAGAATACATACCAGGCAGAAGTCTGGCCGTTGTCCTCATCACCGCAATAACCGTCGGGAGCAGGAGTATAAAGTTTGTCCATCACTTCACGAATCCAATGTTGCGCTTTCCAGGGTTGGCCGGAATAGTTGTACATATAAAGCATGTGCTGAATCGGCTGGTTGCCATGTGCATAGTTGCCCATGTTCATAATCTGCATTTCACGGATTTCATGAATAACGGCTCGATAATAACTTTCATCGAAAATCGGAGGCAGGATAAATACAGAATCCATCATCTGGTTGAATCCGTCTTTACCACCCATCAGGTCGATCAGACCTTGAGGATCATGGAATACCGACCAGGTATAATGCCAACTATTACCTTCCGTAAAGGCATCCCCCCACTTCAACGGATTAAACGGAGACTGGAATGTACCGTCTTCATTCTTGCCACGCATCAGTTTGTATTCGGGATCGTAGAGATTCTTATAATTCATTGCACGCTTTGCGAAAATTTCAATCTCTTTTTTCGGTTTCTTCAAGGCTTTACCCAATTGATAGATACACCAGTCATCGTATGCATATTCCAGTGTACGGGCTGCATTCTCGTTAATACCTACATTATAAGGCACATATCCTAATTTATTATAATACTCATGTCCTAATCGTCCGGTAGAGCCAACGTTCGGATGCACTGCGTTCGCTCCGTGTTTCACAGCTTCCCACAAGGTTTCGATATCGTATCCTTTCAATCCTTTCAGGTAAGCATCGGCAACTACGGAAGCGGAGTTGTTTCCAACCATGCAACCTCTGTGTCCCGGACTCGCCCATTCCGGCAGGAATCCGCTTTCTTTATAAGTGTTCACCAATCCTTCCTGCATCTTTGTATTCATGGATGGATACATCAGGTTAAGGAATGGGAAAAGACAACGGAACGTATCCCAGAAACCGGTATCGGTAAACATATAGCCCGGAAGCACTTCGCCATTATAAGGACTGTAGTGCATCACGTCTCCTTTGGCATCTATCTCATAGAAACTTCTGGGGAACAATACCGAACGATACAGGCAGGAGTAGAATGTACGCAAATGGTCGATATCATCGTCTTTCACTTCGATACGTCCCAGTACATCGTTCCATATCTTGCGGCCTTTCGCTGCAATCTGTTCAACATTGTCCGTACCCAGCTCTTTCAGGTTCAGTTCCGCCTGTTCAGGGCTGATAAAAGAGGAAGCTACACGCACATTTACCTGTTCGCCCTTGCGGGTTTTGAAACCGATCAGTGCACCGGCATGATTGTCTGTCGCTTCCAGTTTGTTGGTGTCAATCACACCACTGGCTACGGCAGCCGTATAAGTAAACGGTTTGTCGAATACCAGTACAAAGTAGTTTTTAAAGTTGGCAGGAACACCACCGCTGTTTTTAGTGGTATAACCGATAATCTTGTTCTCCGAAGGGATTACTTTCACAAACGAACCTTTATCAAAAGCGTCTACCACTACATAAGAGTGGTCGTTTTCGGGGAAAGTGAAACGGAAAGCAGCCGCTCTCTCTGTCGGAGCAATTTCGGTCACTACGTCATGATCGGCGAGATATACTTTATAATAATAAGGAGTAGCCGTTTCAGCTTTATGAGAGAACCAACTGGCACGCTCATCCTGATTAAATACTGCCTTACCGGTTACCGGCATGATGGCAAATTGACCGTAATCATTGATCCAAGGACTTGGCTGATGGGTTTGTTTGAATCCTCTGATCTTGTCAGCGTCATACGTATAGGCCCATCCATCGCCCATTTTACCAGTCTGCGGAACCCAAAAGTTCATTCCCCAGGGCAGCGCAATGGCAGGGTAAGTATTTCCGGTAGATAATGCGTGCTTTGACTGCGTACCAACCAGCGGACTAACATAGTCCACCGGTCCGGTAATTGTTTTTGCAGTCATAGCCCATGCACTAAGTAACGTAAAAGCGAATAGAGCTAGTTTCTTCATGGTATTTTTGTTTTATTTAATCAGTTTTCCTTCAAGCATTTTGATATAATATCCACCTACAACGGAACGTGCCTGGAAGCCTCTTTGATTCGGTTCGTCTGTAAATACCCAGTCGGACATCGGAACACGGTTAGGTGTAACGTTCATAAACAGATATACGGGTTCGATAAATTTCTCAAAGGTAGCTTTGTCATTTGCCAATGTAGCTGTCCACATGATCCAGTCGGTCTTTGTGTATGTTTCACGGTTATCCAACGGAAGACCATATTTATTTTGCTTCGAAAGATAGTAAGCTATTTCCGTTTCTGCAACATTTTTAGGGAAGATTTGCAGATTCAACAGTTTATCCCACACCAAGTTATACTTCTGGCTCCATGTTCCCGGTTTGTCAAATGTGAGACGATAGTGGTCACCATCATCAGCCATTTTCACCCATTCGGCAGCCATTTCTTTCGCTTTCTGTGTGTACTTTTCAGCCACGTCTTTTTTACCCAGCATATCTGCCAGATAACCGTATGAAGCAACACCCATGATCGCTTTGATAGAAAGGTTGGCATTGTGTGCAAAGTGTCCTGCAAAGTCATCGGTACAAAGTTGGTTGGCCGGATCAAGTCCGTACTCTACCAGATAGTCTGTCCATGTAGTCAGAGTTTCCCAATGTTTTTGTGCGTAATCTGCATTACCTTCTACCTTTGCAATGGCAGCAGCCAACACTACCATATTACCCGATTCTTCTACCGGCATATCACCGCCATAAGTCTGGCCGTTAGCCAATGGATAAGTACCGACATCATGTGCAGCAAATGGTTTCGCCCATTTTCCGCTTTCGCTATAATAGAAGATATGGTTCATGGTAGCTTTCACCAATTCCGGATTGTAATATAAAAGCAGCGGAGCTCCCGGATAAGTCAGGTCGACTGTTCCGATGGAACCATTACTGAAGTTCTCCTTAGAAAGGAACACCAAGTCACCGTTCGGAGCCTGTACCAGTTTATGTGCAGCCAATGCCTGACGATAAGCCAATGCACAAAGTTCAGCATATTTACGTCCACCGGCAGCAGTAGCTTCTTCCATCAGTTTCTTGTCGAAAGCAGCGCTGTTCTTCATTTGTGTCTTGTATTCTTTCTCCGCTTTCTGGAATTGGGAAACAATCGTTTCATTGCCCTCACGGTTCCAGTAAGGACGCAGGTTATCACCAAAGTATTGGATAGAATAAATATCATCATATCCGATCAGCAGATGGCCATCAGCTTTTTGTGTTTCGCCCAATGAACGTACCAAAGCCAGTTTATCATAACCGTTTGTGGTAGAAGCTCCTAACTTATTATCAAGAAAGCTCTTACGCAGTTCTCTGCCGTCACCGATTGCAGATGTGCTGTTTTTCTTTTCAGCTGCCAGATAGAAATGTCCCCAGTCGATACGAACATCATCACCTTTCTTCTTCAGAATCCCCTGATTGCGGCTTCCGGTACGAAGGAATAACAAATCACCATCAGTAAAATTGTCAGCAACAGACTCCTGGTGAGGTTGGTCGATTGCCCATTGCGGAGATGCTTCGAAATACAACTCTACCTGATGTTTCTGACCGTCATTGGAAGCTACTTCATAAGAAATGTAGTTGACCGGACGTGACAACAAATCCAGATTATCCATAAACATAGGAGCGGTAAATGTCAGTTTCAGATCTACCGGACCACAAGTAAATGTATAATAAGTCTGCATAGGCTGCACGTCTGCAGATGTTTGTTGTGCTGTTTGATGGAAAGAACGGTAACCGTCCAGTTCTACCAACAATCCGAAATCCAGTAATCCGTTTCCTACACGGTTACGGCAATAGCCGGCAATCAGATTCTCACCCGGTTTCAAAGAAGCTACCACTTCTTCGGGCAGTTTCACTCTCTCGTTCTTTTTACAAGCATTACCTGTATCTACCACTTTGATGCCGTTGATATAGATAATAGCATCATCGTCATGAGAGAACTCAAGATATACATTCTTTCCTGTCAAGTCTTCCTGAATATCAGCTACCCGGCGTACCCAGATAAATTCTTCACCCCATTGAGTCTTTGCTGTATGTTCATTCTCCATGGTTCCGAAGGCAGCTTCGCCTTCTTTCCAGGCTTTATCATTGAATCCGGCATTCTGCCATCCGTCAGCAGGCTGTTGAGTGGTATACTTTCCTGTCCAGCTACCTTGTTCGGATGTCTTCACCAAAGGTCTTAGTTCCAGCTCTTCCGTTCCCATGAAACGGTAGGTTTGTCCGTCTACTTTTGCAACACCAAGTAAAGAAAAATCCTTGCCTGTCCAATGTTTTACAGGACTGTCGTATAGATTGTCCGTAGTAGACCATGCACTAGTATAAGGATCAATTGTCACCAGCGGATATGCCGGAGCACGTAATTCATTCTTCTCGTGCTGTTCTACCTGGGTCTCACAGCTACAAAATACAGAAGCTGTTCCCAGTAACAGCATCATCAGTTGTTGTTTCATAATTTAAATCACCTGTTTATTTAATCTATTTTACGCAAATTCCGTCGTTTTCTATTTATTTTTTAGCCGGAAACAAAAGCATCAATGCCGGTATACCGGAAGCAGAATAACTGTCGATTTCCGCACCTTCCGGCAACTTTTTATAGTATTCGCCTCCACATACGTTCCGTGTCTTATCTCTGTTTGCCCAACCTGTTTTGATGGTACGTTTCAGGAACGGGAGATATTGGGTTTGTCCGCAATCATACACCAACCATGCCATGTATTCCGCAAAGATGGCAGTATAGATACCCTGTTCAATACCACCTTCGAAAGGTAGCACTTTATGTTCTGCAGACATATCTTTCACTGTATAGTCTGCTGCCAGAATAGCATTGTCCAGATAACGTTTCTCTCCGGTCGCTTTATAAAGCAATATGGAGGCTCCGATAAAGGTTGCCTGATTATAGACATGTGCTTTCCATGCGGGATTGCCATTTCCATGACGGCTATCGGCAATCTTTCCTGTTACTTTATCCAAGAGATTTTCCACTCCCCATTCATAGATTTCTTTACCTTTGGCAAGATATTGAGCTTTCGTCTGATAATCCGGCCGTTTGTCGGTCGATTCTTTTCTATTTTCAGGCACGTTATTGTAGAGGGTTAATGCTGCAACAACTGTCGGAAAGTTGATACAGGCCATCTTTCCATCACCGAATTTATTCGGTTTCGGATTTTGAATGGGTTGCCATTGCCAGAACATACCCCCGTTTTCTTTGTCATACGAACCGGTATCACCGACTTTTTCCGAGCCATACCATACCCGTTTGAAACTAGCTTCCGAGAGTTTCAGATATTCATCCACTCCAAAAAGTTCGTAGCCGCGTGCTAGGCTGATAGTCCACCACATGATGTCATCGTAGATGAACCAGCCGGTATTTTCATTGTTATCATCAAAATCGAACTGGCAATATTGCGCTTTGTTCCCTGCGAATATTTTCTCGCAGAGTGTTTTATAATAACTTGTCTTCTTTCTGTCTTTCTGTGCCTTTGCCAGTTTATAGGCATTCATTGCCATATCCCAATAAATAGGCTGACACCAGATAGCCGCTGCTCCATTGCCACGGTCAACAGCACTTGGATAGGACGAATTTGTCTTGTAAATATATTTATTGGAGTCTAGTAGTGTATTATTAAATCCTTCATAAGCTGCCCATACATCTTCGTTCGTATACGCATGCTTCTTCTGGTTTGCTTTTCCTGAATTGCCGACTGCCCATGTGGTAGTTGATACTCCCAATAGTAGTGTCAGAGCCAAAAGAATTTTGCCTTTCATGATAGTTTATAAGTTTATAGTATTTTTCCTGTTACAAAGATTGCAGAAATAGCTGAAAAAAAACGATAATATTTATTCAATAAAGAACAAATACAGACCAAAACACTTTTCTACAATAAAAATAAAGGATTAATAAAGGGGTATTGGAGAATAATTTCCCCTCACTCTGTCCTTATGACAGAGATAAGGGGAATATTTAATCTACCTATTGAAAACTCATCCCGGTAAACAATTATTTGTTATCTGTAATGTCTGTGGATTCAATCCATTGCCAGTTATCACCAACTAATGTCGCCGTATGGCCTTTCAAACCTGTTATTGTATTGGTAGCACTTTGAGTAGGCTGATCACCTTTCACTTCAAAATCCCAAGCATCTACCAAATCCGGGTTATCGGCACTTACACCTTCTTCATTACCCATATAAGAAGCATATACCTGATTTTCTGTCCGATTTGTTTTCCAGATACGGATCTTCTTTATGTAACCGGAGAACCATTCGTTACGATTTCCATTTTTGTCCATCATACAGAATCCGGTCATGCGAATCTGATTAGCTATGGATTGTTCATTGATATACGTTCTCCAGGACTCACCCACACGAATAGGATCTCCTTGTCTCGTACCGTCAATCATGGAATAACACTTCACATCTGTCGGAGTATCAAATCCCGGCAGTCCCTTATCCCTGAACAGGAATGCATAATGCGTCCAACGATCTTTGGTCCAGTTGTCCGACTTTTTCCATCCCGGTTCCCATTCTAGAGGATTTGTATGATTATCATCTTCCCAGTGAGCAACCATTGTCCTCAATAATCCTTTCGTACGATCCTGGGCACGCCATCCGCTCCAATAAGGATCGTTTGTCATGGTAGAAAGGAAAGTACAGTTATCTTCTCCCTGCTTATTGCAATATTCTTTGATATTTACCCAAAGTTCAATCGTGAACGCCTGATTGTCATCCTCTCCAAACTTCACATAATCCTCACTATAACCAAAGTCTATATAGGAACCGGCATTTCCATCTACAAACAGATTCCAGGTAATCTGACTGTTATCCGGCCATGCAGAATCTTCTACCTCTTCTACTTTCTTATCGGCAGCAGCAATAGCCTCATCATAAATCTCCTGCGTCATATCTGTGATGGAACCGGATTTGATTCTTTCAGCCAGACTTTCCAAGTCTTTAGCTGCACTCTCCAAAACCGACTTATTTTCTACCGGATATTGTCCCTGATGATTTCCCCACTTCGTTTCATCATTTACGATTGCAAGTATTTCATCCGCCTTAGCCAGTAAATTATTGATATATTGCTGTGCTTCCGGAGACAGATTGTAATATTTTGAATTTTTAAACTCGTCAATCGCTTGATTTACCTTTGCTACAGCAGTTTCCAAAGTTGTTTCATCCAGTTCTTCGCCAGCTTCTACCCGTGTTATCAGTGCATCCAACTCGGTAATAGCGGCATTTAATATATCCTTTCCGGTTTCAGGATATGTCCCGGGAGCAGTTCCGTAGGTTGAATTCTTCAATAAATAGTTCAATGACGCACGATTTTCCTGCAAGATACTCAACTGTGTATCTGTTATATACTCGTCTTCAATATCGTCACAAGCGGTAAATATCCCTGCCAGACTAGAAATCAGGAGGAAAGAGAGGAGCATTGCTCCCTCTCTCCATTTATTAGTTAAACATTTCATGTTTTTCATCGTTTTTACATTATTATTCAACAATACGTTGCCACTCGTAAGTACCGATAATCTTAGCAGTATGACGGCCTGTCAGGTCTATTACTTCATTACCCGAACCGGAAGGTTTGGTCATGAAATCCCATGCTGCCGCCAAGTCTGCTTCTTTACCCGTCACTTCAGCCGTTCCATTATAAGAATTCTGAACATATTCGTTATCCTTTGCGCTTTTCCAGATACGGATTTTCTTCATATAACCGGCAAAGCCTTCTTCAAACAGATTATCACTGGTACGCATATAACGTCCGAAAGCGGTCATCGGTGCATTATAGTTGGCATAGTTGCTCGAATTATAGAACCTGTTACCCACGCTTCCCTCGGTTGTTTTCACTTCTCCGTTCACATACAATTTCGCACGAAGCTCCGGACTGCCCGGCAAGCCTTTATCACTGTACACAAACAAGAAATGTTGCCATTCTCCATCTTCCGGTGCCTTTAGTGACGGTTCACAGATATTTCCTCCTGTTTCGCCCCAAGTTGCACGATAAATACCACCGTCCGCATTACGCCAGTACATCATCCAGCCATTACGCCATCCGTCACCGCCCATATAAGTTGACAGGAACACATTCTGGTCTTTTCCACCACCTTTGGTTACTTTCACCCAAAACTCAACAGTAAAGGCTTGGTTTCCTTCGGTTCCGAAATTGACATATTCTTCGCTACGTCCGAAATCGATATAAGAACCACCATCACCACGTCCGTCCACAAACAGTTCAGCCGGTGTTGTTTCAGCGTCTTCTGTACGGATCGTACTCTTGAACTGTTCTATAGACGCCTTGGCTTCTGCCACATAGCGTTGTTTCTCACTTTCCGACGGAGAGGGTTGCTGATATTTGATTAAAAGTACCGCACGATTGGCATCATCTATCGCATCTGTCAGAATTGCCCGGCTTTCGGTGGGGTACTGTCCTTTCTTATCTCCGTAGTCTGAATTTTGCTGCAAATCGGTCATTTCAGCAATCAATGCATCCAGTTGGTCGATATAGGTATCTTCTATTTCAGGAGCCGCGGTATACTCGTCATGCGTTTCTTCAGAACAAGCCGCCAATTGAAGTGTCAGTACCATGCATAACACATAATACCACATTTTCCAATTTGAATATTTCGTATTCATTATTCTTCTTTTTTATGGGTTACAATTATTTATCTGCCGGAAACAACAACATCAATGCCGGTATTCCGGATGCACTATAGCTGTCAATAGTAGCGCCTTCTATCTGTGCCTTATGATATTCGCCACCACACAAATTACGTGTCCGGTCGCGATTAGCCCAGCCGTAATTAATGTTACGTTTCAAGAACGGTACGTACTGGGTCTGGCCACAATCATTCACCAGCATGGCCATGTATTCCGCAAAGATAGCGGTATAAATACCCTGTTCCACGCCACTCTCGAACGGCAGTAAATCATACGTTTCGGACATGGTATTCATTGTATAGTCAGCTCCTAAAATTGCATTGTCCAAATATGTTTTCTCACCGGTAGCTTTATAAAGCAATAACGAAGCTCCGATAAAAGTGGCCTGATTGTATACATGGTCCGACCATGCCGGATTGCCTTCACCATGCTTGCTGTCGGCAACTTCTCCGGTATTGCTGTCTACCAGATTCTTCACAGCCCATTCATAGATTTCTTTTCCTTTTGCCAGATAAGCTTCCTTCGTTTCATAATGCGGACGGGTAAAATCACCGTACTTATTACTCCAGCTTTCCGGATTCGGATCAGCCACACGATCGGCAGGAACGTTGTTGTAAAGGGTCAATGCAGCTACCACAGTCGGGAAATTGATACAAGCCATCTTACCATCGCTGGCTGCATTTTCATTCGGATTGCCGATAGGCTGCCATTGCCAGAACATACCTCCACCCAAATTCTTTTCAGGATCTGCATAAGAACCCGTATCACCTACGCGGGGAGAACCGTACCATACACGTGCAAAACTTGCTTCTGCCAGACTGCGATACTCTTCCACTTTAAATAATTCGTAAGCACGTGCCAAAGTAATGGTCCACCACTGTATATCATCATAGATAAACCAGCCGGTATTCTCATTATTATCGTCGAAATCAAAGTTTACATAATGTGCTTTATTTCCGGCAAACAAATCATCACACAACTGCTTGTATTTGTTTTCTCTTTCCGTATCCCCTTCCGCTTTTGCACGTTTATATGCGTTCATAGCCATATCCCAATAGATCGGTTGGCACCAGATAGCAGCAGCTCCGTTATTACGGTCAGTAGCAGCAGTATAAGCGGTACTTGTTTTATAAATGTTCTTATCGGGATCCAGCAAGTTATCATTAAATGCTTCATAGGCAGTCCAGGTATCCGCATTGGTATACTCCGGTACAATCTCGTAATCCGGGGTATATGGCTTTGCCTGTTTATCCTCATTGCAAGAGGACATACAAAGGACACCGGACATGAGACAAACTGCAGAGAAAATATATTGTTTCATCATAATTTCTATTTTATAATCAGTATTTAGAATCCTGTATTCTGAACCAAGTTTTTATCAATATCAATTTCGCCCTGTGGTATGGGGAAGAAGTACTGACGGTCAAAAATACGCTTCACAATCTCCGTACGTTTGAAGAATTCATTTCCGTCATAATTGACATTCATACCGTGAATTGCCTTGTTGAAATACTCATTTACCAATCCCCAGCGACGTACATCAAAATAACGGCAGTTTTCGAAACTCAACTCAATGCGTTTCTCTTTACGAATCAGCTCCATGACTTCTTCCGTTGTAGTCGGTTTAGGCAGATTGACTGTTTCACCGTATCCCGGAATACCCGCACGCTTACGGATCATGTTCATATACGTCCAGATGTCTTCATGAGTCGGGCTGACATGCGCAAGTGCTTCGATATAGTCAAAATAAATATTAGTCAGACGCAAGAGCACACAAACCAAGTTCTGGTTACGGTCGCCGGAATCCATTCCTTTGCGCACCAAATAACCTGTACTTGTATAGTCATTGCTACCTTGTTCTTTACCACAACTTCCGCTATAAGTGAAATCTACTATATAATCGCCTTCTGTTCCATCAAACCATTTTGAATTACTAAAGGTAATGTCTACATAAAAACGAGGTTCACGATTAACATACATCATTCTGGTTCCTGCCGGTGCATATAAGGTACCGTCTGTTCCTTTGTATTCTGTTGTAGAGACTCCCTCTTCTACATAATCGGATTTTTCGTTGATAATCGGAGTGACTCCGTCAGCACTATAACCGGAAATAGGAGATTCTCCGTTTGACATGAAATAGGCATCTACCATTTCTTGGGTTGCTCCCAACAAGCTACCACCTCTATAATTAGTCGTATTACCGGATCTATTCGGCATACGGTCGTACTGCATGGTTCCGGCAGCATTATCCAAACGATAGAAAATCATTTCTTTATTGTTACCCATTTCAGAAAACAGGGTTCTTACTGCACGGCGATAAGATTCTGTCGGGCTGAAGCCTTCCGAGTCCGGACCGGAAACAGAAACACCGTCCTTATTGGTATACATCAAATGATAACGACTTCCATAATTAGAGAAGAAAGTGTTACATTCATTAATCACTTTCTGCCAATTAGCACGTTTGGTAGCTTCGTCCGGTTTGTTAGGGAACAGTTTTGTTCCGTCCGTATTAGCCAGGTCTGAATAGTAATTGCACTCACCATTAAACAACCAGCTGGCACGATAAGTCAATGCCTCGATGATAAACGCCTGTGCAATCGCCTTATCAATACGGCCATATCCGGACACTTTGTCGGTAGAAGCATCGTCCAGTAAACCATCGTTTTGCGCACCTTTCAGTTCTGATACGATAAAATCGAAACACTCGTCTACCGTATTACGAGGGAGTTGCAACTCATCGCTCGGAGTATCCATCGGGAAGTCCTTTTCAAGCAAAGGAACCGGACCATAAGTACGTACTAGATAAAAATAGTAGATCGCCCGCAAAGCTCTTGCTTCCGCTTTCCATTGATTTCTTTCTGTAACAGTCAGCGGTGCCTGATCTACATTTTCTGTAAATACTGCCGCTTCATGAATACCTGAAAACCAGCTCTTCCAGCGATACAACACCATCGTTCCTTCCGTCGCATCGATAGAGTTGTTATTTATCAATTTCCCTTTATTGTCATTTGTCCACTCTGCTTCGTCGCTGGAGCCTGTCCAAGGACCGGGAGTACGGTACAGACTTGTTTCATGCACCTGACGTTGGTTAAATTCATCCGGTAAGAATGTGTATACGTTCGAAAGATACCGCAAGGCTCCATCTCTGGTTGTGAAAATCTCCTTGAGTGATAAACGGTCATCAGGCACCTGGTCAAAATAGTCATTACAAGATGTCGTCAAGAGACACGCCAGCAAACTAACGATTATATAATTATATTTTTTCATTATCTTTTTGTTTAGAATGTGAAATTAATACCAACTGAATAAGAAGTCGTATTCGGATAAGAAGCACCATTATCGGTATTCAACTCCGGATCCCACAATTTGAAACGACTCAAAGTGAACAGGTTAGTTCCCATTACATATACAGCCGCATTCTTCAGATGAACTTTATTCACCCAGGGTTTAGGCAGATTATAAGAGATCTGCAATGTCTTCAAACGCAGGAAGTTCATGTTACGTACCCACCAGGTACTTTTCTGGAAGTTATTAATATTACTGGTTGTTTCGCTTCCATAAGACAAACGCGGATAAAAGGCATTCTGATCCGGATTTTCCTCTGTCCAACGGTCGCCAATGTTAGAGTAAAGGTTACCACTACCGCCACCGCCATTAAACGGATTAACACTGCTACCATTCAAAACACGTTCGGCTCCTGCTACGCCCTGGAACATCATACCCACAGACAAGTCTTTCCAACCTACTGTAAATCCGAAACCATAGACAGTTGTCGGCACATCACCACGAGAAATGTAAGTCTGGTCGTATGCGTCTATCTGACCGTCATTGTTTAAATCCTTGTATTTGATATCTCCGGCTTTCACTGTTCCAAACTGTGATGCAAACGGTTTGGGAGTAATGGCTTTATTGGCATCCGACAAAGATTCCCAGCGTGCCATATCATCTATTTCAGTTTGAGTGAACAGCCCCTCGGCAACATATCCTTTCACTCCATTGATGTTGTGCCCATATTGGTTCATCCATTCGTATTTCTGTTCCGGCAATTCTCCCTGAATCCATTTATCCTTATTAAAGGTGACATTACCACGAAGCGCAATTACCCAGTCTTTATTGATACGCTTGTTATACTCGATCGTTCCGTCAAATCCTTTATTTTCTATAATACCGATGTTTCCGTAAGGAGCAGATGTGTTGTATCCCAGGAATGAAGGTATAGAATGTTCACGCTTCAACAAGATGTTTTCACGACGTTCTTTAAACAAGTCGAATACAATAGACAGATCGTCATTAAATAGCTTAAGGTCAATACCCAGGTCTTGTTTACGAGATTCTTCCCAAATCAGGTCAACAGCCATATTCACTGTTTCATAACCGGACCACTTAGTTCCATTCGGTCCGAATTTATAACCATAGTCTCCATTTTCTTTCATCTGATCCAGATACATGAAACGACGGTCGGAAACTTCGCTATTACCCACTTTACCATCCGTATAACGTATCTTCAAGAAAGAAACTGCCTTCGACAGAGGTTGCCAGAATTTCTCATTTGAAACAACCCATCCTACACCAAATGCAGGGAAAGTTCCGAAACGATGTTTAGGTGAAAAGTTCTCGGCACCGTTATAACCGATGTTGAATTCTGCGAAGTAACGGTCTTTCCATGAATAAGTGGCACGACCGGCAATACCCATCATACGATACGGAATCGCATCTTCCAATGTCCCTTTCGGATATAATAGTTTGGATTGCTGATTGAACAGGAATAACGCACTAACACGATGATCGTCGTTGAATGTCCGGTCATAGTTCAAGGAAGCCTCCAAATAGGTCTTTTTGTTACCACTCGTTTCCTGTTTATAGCTTAACACGTTACTTCCTTCATAAATACGTTGCAGAATAGGTTGTCCATTCATATCGTAAGGAACACTAGTGTCCAGGAAGTTGTAGGTAGACTCTGCACGGTCCTGATGTACATGTATCTCATTGTATACGTCAAATGCATACATAGCAGTCAGTTTCAGTCCTTTCGTAAGCATATCCAAATCCTGTGTGACGCGCAAATTAGAGTAAATCTGATTTTTCGTCAGGTTGTCATAACCACGACGTGTAGCCTGTGAATAAGGGTTGTTAAAGTTATTATTGGTTGAAGTTCCCGGCACAAAGGCTTCTCCATTAACAAAGAACATCTTCGGATATTCAACCGGTGAGATAGACATTGCCGCATTATACAAATCGGCAGAAGAGATGGCCGGATAGTTTCCTTCTCCCAGATAACCTTGCGCACCGATCTCGACCTTAGTAGTAGGAGTTACGTCGATATTCAAATTGGTAGTAAAGTTATAACGGCTATATTTCATTTTAGAATCATAGGTGTCGATATTCTTATCAGTCACCGTCATACCTGTCTCATTAAAGTAGCTGACTGATGCATAATAAGCGACTTTCTCGCTACCACCGCGTACATTTACATTCACACGGCGATTATGTCCCCAATCATTAAAGATTTCTTTCAACCAATCCACATTCGGATATAGATAAGGATCCTTACCAGCAATCGTGTTACGTATCTGATCTTCTGTATATTTCGTAGCAATACCGTCATTACGCATTGCCTCGTTGGCTGCATTCATATAAGTGATACCATCTGCCAAATCAACCATCTTCGTGAAACGGGTAAACGATTCATAATAATCCGCGCTCACTGTCGGTTTTCCTACCTTTCCCGGTTTGGTTTTAATCAAAATTACGCCATTGGCACCACGTACACCATACACAGCTGTTGCTGATGCATCTTTCAGCGTTGTCAACGATTCAATATCTTCCGGATCGATGTCATTGAACGAACGTTCCACTCCATCCACCAATACTAGCGGAGAAGAAGTGTTGGGAGTGGAAATACCACGAATCCAGATATCAGCAGCATCTTTTCCCGGTTCTCCTGTACGTTGTACAGCCACAACACCCGCCAAACGACCTGCCAATGTAGTTGTTAAACTGGCAGAAGGCGTCTTAATATCTTCCATCTTCATGGAAGACTGTGCACCGATATTACTTATTTTACGCTGGGTACCATAACCCACAATAACAGTCTCTTCCAATTCGTTGACCTGTTCTTCCAAGGTGACATCATAAATGTTGGTCGAAGCATTGGTTCGTATTTCAGAAGTTTTAAACCCGATATAGGTAAATTTAAGCACTACGCTCTTCTTGGTTACGAATATCTCATACAAACCATCCATATTTGTAATCGAACCGTTTGCATCTCCATCCACAGTAACGTTGACCCCAATAAGCGGCTCTCCTTTTATATCAGTGACACGTCCGGATATTTTCCGCTTATTCTGTTGCTGTTCGGTTGAAGCAGGGGCTTTTCCGGAAATAAATATTTGCCTGTCAGAGATCCGATAAGTACACGAAGTACCTTCGAAAAGTTCAGAAAGGATTTCTTCTATATTTTTATTCTTACTGTCGATAGATACCTTACGTTCTAAGTTGACAGCGTCATCTAAATAGAAGAAAACAAATTGACTACTTTTCTCTATTGTTTTAAGCACTTCTCTCAACGTCGAGTTACTCATGCTGACCGAAAGGGTCTTAAATTGAGAATAATTGTTGTAACTTGCGAAAGAGTAGTCTATTCCGAGAAGTAAAAAGCACAGGAATAGCCCGAGAACCTTACTCTTTCGTTCTCTAATTGCATTTTTCATATTAAACATGTTAAAAATTTCTCATAATATTATTTTCTGTATATAAACATTCATAGGCACACAAGTCCCATCTGGATGATAGTTCGTATCATCCACTCTCTTCAATAATTACCATAAAATACGGGAGTTAGATTAGTTTATTATCTTATTTTTTATATCTATTTCTTTACTACTCGATACGTTTTATATTGTTCATCATAGGCATAAGAAATTGGTGCAACAAAGGTTAATCCATTAATAACTGTTTCAAAGTTGTCTTTCAAATCGATTTTTCCGGAACATTTTATTTTACTTAGCGCTGGGTCAAATTCTACATTCACACCATAATAGGTAGACAGGCGTTGCAAGACTATTCCCAAATCGGCACTTTGGAAACAATAGAGTCCATTTATCCACGATATTGCCTGTTCTACATCTACTTGTGATATATTTTCCTTTCCATCGGCAGAACTGAACATCTGATTAGGAGCCAAAATCGCTTTCGGAGTCCGGGCTGTTTCTACCTGAACACATCCTTGCGCTAGCACTACACTTCTAATCGCTTCCGACTCATACGCCGTTACATTAAATTTAGTACCAAGCACCCTGACATTCATATCTTTAGTCCGCACATAGAAAGGGCGGTTTTCATCTCTGGCTACTTCTATGTAGATTTCTCCGTCCACATAGATTTCACGTTTATCTTTTTCAAACTCTACCGGATAAATCACTCTCGTGCCGGCATTCACCCAGACTTTAGATCCATCGGCAAACGTCAATACCGATCGCTTTCCACGCGGAATGACCAATTGATTGTAAGCTGCCGATTTTTCCTTTTGTATACTTTCCTGATTTGTTTTGATTTCTACGGAATCATACGTAATCTCCGTTTCTTTTTCTTTCAGGCTCACTACGTTATCTTCCGCCAAAATCAATAGTGTTTCTTCCGTCAGAGGCAAATCAGCTTTGGTATTCACTGCAAAAGTGGCAATATCCGGATCCAGCACCGAAGAATAACTCTTTAATAAGAAGAAACATCCCACAAGAATAGCAACACTGGCCGCCGAGCTCAATCCTATTAAGAAATAGTTCTTACGTTTCGCCTTCTCCTTATTTATATTGGTTGCCTGAATACGAGTCCATAAATCATCCGTTTCCTCGTTTGAAAGTACTTCTTCTTTCTCTTTTGAAAAAACCTCCAAATATCTTTTTGCTGCTATATATTCATCTATATTAGAAGGATTCATCTGTTCAAATTCATCCCAGAACTTCTGTGTTTCTTCCGTAGGATGATTCATGGAAGAAATAAAGAAATCATTCTGAAGGAATTCTTCAAAAGTATATAGGGAAAAATCTGTATGTTTTTGTTCAGAGTTCATCATTTTCATTGTCTTTACGTATGAATAACAGTTGTACTTTCATTTTATACTCACCTTTTCCGAAGTTTTTTCCACTTTTTTTTGATAGGCAGGAAAAATAGGCTGATTATTCTCTCTTATTTTCTCTTAAATAAGTCCCGGATACGTCCCAAAGCCCGTTGAATGGAGTTAGAAACAGATTGATTATTCATGTCTGTCACCTTACTTATTTCATCGATACTCATCTCTTTGATATATCGATAATAAATAATTTCACGCTGTCTGTCCGTCAATACAGACATCATAGTATGTACGGTTGCCTGAACTTGTTTTTCCTGTTCATTATTAATATATATAGTTTCCGGAGTGGAGGGGGATTCGTCAACCGTCTCTTCTCTCTCACCTATTTCATCAAACGAAAGAGAATCTGTTGTTTTTTTTAGCGCATTAAAAAGAGTGTTTTTCAACGCTACCGTCAAATAAGCTGCAATATTATCTGTTGGGGCTAACTTTGCACGATTCACGTGGATTTTCACAAACACATCATGTATGCAATCTTTGATTAATTCTTTGTCTGAAGTATATAATAGTCCGAATCGAAACAGATCTTGCACCGTTCGATTATAGATTTGGGTATACGCACTCGAATCTCCCTCGAGAAACCTTTTCCACAAAAGGGAGTCGGAAAGAGTGTGTATATCTGGCTTCATTATAATAAGTATGTTTGATTTACAAGGACAAAAATAAAACAATAAATCAAAAAAAGCCCATCTTTATTAAAATATTAATTACGGACGGGCTGAACTTTTCAGATTTTACTTAAATGGGCTTGCCTTTACTCCCTCGAAAGTCATCTTTATGGGTTTTATTTTTCCATCTTTATCAAAGTACATACGGTCAACGCAGGTCACACGAGCGTTTCCATCCGTTTCACCCAATGGATGGCGATGATAAATGATGTACCATTCATCCTCTCCCGGCCCTTTTACAACTGAATGATGGCCGGCACCTGTTCCAATATTGGGATCTCTCTGTAATATTTTTGCTTCTCTTTTGAAGGGTCCGAACGGTGAGTCGGCAATGGCATAAGCAACACAATAATCCGGTCCGGTCCAACCGCCTTCCGACCACATAAAATAGTATTTTCCGTTACGTTTCAACATAAAAGGTCCCTCTACATATTTTTCGGGGGTTACTTCCTTATAAAGGGTACCATCTTCAAACGGTACGATACTCAACAAGTCCGGGGCCAGTTTCACCATATTACAATGTCCCCAGCCACCATAATACATATAATATTGTCCGTCATCATCTTTGTAAACAAACTGATCGATCGGTTGCGCACCATTTACAAATTTATCAATCAGAGGTTTGCCTAACGCATCTTTAAATGGTCCGGCAGGATTGTCGGCCACAGCTACACCAATACCGCCCAGTTCATTATTGCTTTGAATATCATTCGCACCGAAGAATATATAATATTTATCATTCGCATGAATCACGGCAGGTGCCCACAAAGCACGTTTAAACCAACTAATATTCTCTTTTGATAACACTTTCGGGTGCTTTGTCCAGTTCACCAGGTCTTTAGACGAGAAGGCATCCATGAAAGTCTGTTCGTCATAAGGCGCCGAATACGTAGGATAAATCCAGTATTCATCCCCAAATACAACTCCTTCCGGATCGGCATACCATCCCGGGAATACAGGATTGCCACTCGTCTTCGGTTGTTGATTGGCTTTTTGTCCAAATACAGACTGGGAACAGCAAATAATACTAAGAAGGATAAGGTGCTTCAGTTTCATACAATATCAATTTTAAAGTTCGTGCTGCAAAGATGAGAAAAAACAACTAGAAAATTCAATAAATACGAACCAATTAAGGATAAATACTAACCAATCTGCAAAAAAAAGATGATTTATCAAGATTTTATGCTTTCTTTGCAATATTATTATTAAGTAAAAAATACCATGAGAAGCAGATTGTTATTCCTAACCGTACTTTTAATAATTATTTGTGTATCCTGTCGACCCAAGAAGAAAACAGAGCCGGAAAAGAAAGCCGTAACAGGAGCTACTTATACAAATCCGCTACGTGAAAGAGGAGCAGAGCCATGGGCTGTTTTTCATGAAGGAAAATATTATTATACGCAAGGCTCTGAAAGTAGAATTATGCTTTGGGAAACCAGTGACATAACAAATTTGAATGATAGTCTTAGAAAACCTGTATGGATACCAACCGACCCAAGTAATTCCCATCACTTATGGGCCCCCGAAATGCATCGCATCAACAACAAATGGTATATTTACTTCGCTGCAGACGATGGCAACATGGACAATCACCAGATTTATGTGATCGAAAACGAGGCTGATATTCCTACAGAAGGTAAGTTTGTCATGAAAGGGCGCATACCGACCGACAAAGATAATAACTGGGCAATTCATGCGAGTACTTTCGAACACAACGGACAGCGTTACATGATTTGGTGCGGATGGCAAAAACGAAGAATTGACAGCGAGACACAATGTATTTACATCGCTTCGATGAAAAATCCGTGGACTCTTTCTTCTGACAGAGTCCTGATTTCCAAACCTGAATATGAATGGGAGTGTCAATGGGTTAATCCCGATGGCAGCAAAACAGCCTATCCGATCCATGTGAACGAAGCACCTCATTTCTTTCAGCCGAAGAATAAAGATAAAGTATGCATTTTTTATTCCGCCAGCGGTAGCTGGACTCCCTATTATTGTGTAGGATTACTAACAGCAGACGCCAATGCCAACCTGTTGGATCCTGCTTCCTGGAAGAAACATCCGATACCTGTATTTCAGCAGAAACCGGAGAATGAAGTTTTTGGCCCCGGCGGCAGTTCTTTCGTCTCTTCACCGGATGGAAAGGAATGTTATATGCTTTATCATGCCCGTCAGATACCGAATGATGCTCCGGGTGCAATGGACTCACGTACTCCCCGCTTACAAAAAATAGAGTGGGACAAAGATAGGATGCCTATATTGGGAATACCACAAAAAGAAGGAGAACCCATGGCAAAGCCATCTGGTTCTCCAATCAATTAGACTAATTACATTTTGTACTTTCAGGTCCAAGGTATGAACGTTTTAATCCTCCCATGTCGATGACTATTTTTTGAATGACAACTCCAGGATCACCACAACGTATCTGTAGAGTGTGTTTGCCCGGCTTCTTCACATACAAAGTAGATTTATTCACTCTACAATTCTTTAGCACACTATCATACCAAACTTGAGAATACTCAATAGCAGAAGTAGAAGGAGTAGAAATAGAACCATCATCTATACGGACACTATACTTTGTGTCCGAATTAGTATGTTCCGGCAATTTATAGTCTCGTTCTGCGTGCAAAGGGAATGTAGGTAGAACATAGGTATACACATCATAAATCCCGGCATTAAACGTATAAAAATCATATTCCACTCTAGGTACATCACCAGCACGATACATCTGTAAGGGAGATATAGGATTCCCTAATTGCAAAGCATGCCCTTCAACCCCAACCCCGGGAAGAATATTCATTTTTATGTCATTACTCTCAAACTTACGATGAAACCCTGCAGCCGGAATAGAGACATACCCATTCTCTTCCATATACACTCCTTGCATCTCATCACGCACAGGAGACGCCGGATTAAAAACAGAAACCAATACACATTCTTTTTGATCATTAGACCTAAACTCCACAGAACCTTTAATACTCTCTCCAATCGGAACTTTCTCCCAATCAACAGATACCCTAATTCGGTCCTCTGTCGGAGTTTTCCCAGCTTTTTGAGACACTATAATCCAATCGTCCGAAGACTTTGCAGTCCAACTCAAATCTCCACTTCCTTGATTATACACATCGACCCAATGGCTTTTACGGGAAAAAGTGTTATAAACAGGCAAACTATGATAGCTTATCCCACCTTTATCCAAAATTTCACTTTCTGCCTGAAGAGCCAATTTAGGAGCACCAACCGGTGTATAACTTTCTTCCATCAACGGGAGCATAAAGTAAGAACTGGAACCTTCATAATTCTGTTTCAAAGACATCATATATTTCCATTTCCCGTTCAACAAAGAATTATACCCTTCAGTTATGATTTGCAGACTATCATGGTAATTCTTTACCTTCTCCTTTATCAAATTGGCGGCGGCACGCTGCTGACGAACATACTGCCGATAATATTGTCCTTTTATAGTCATGTGGTTCATCAGTTCGGCACCTTTCACCGGGTAGTATAATAACTGATAAAAAGCCGGCTGACTGTCTTTATCCAAAGATGCCAAAAGATTTTCCGCTTTCTTCCCAATACGGCTATATTCGTTCAGACGATTTTCTGCTTCATTATAATTGGCAAAAGAGAACTCCGTATCCGTACGTTTCTCTCCCCCGCCCCAATAATTATTCCAATATCCCCAACCCATATATTCCGGTTTCCGGGAAAAGGCCAGATTGATATGCGAAGAAGTGATATCTTCAAATACGCTATAATACTGCTCCCCAAACATCTTTGCCAACCAACGGGCGGGATAGGTAACCACATTATTCGCATTAAAGCTATCTATATCATAAGCCATATCAAGGAATAAAGAGACTTGCATTTCGGCTCCTTTTAAATCACCGCAATTAGCCAGCCAGATACGGTCTGCCGTCGTATCATAAGCCTTTCGGAGTTCCTCATACATCAGAGCCGGGGGAGTAGTGCTGTACCACAAATAGCTATGGGGAACTCCCAGATAAGAGACATGGTAGTAAACACCTGCACGCCCGGAGCGCTTCTGTTCATGCAGGCCACTTAAGCGCTTCATATAGCCGAAGTTATCATCCGGCCAAATAATGGTTACATCATCCGGCAATTCCAATCCATTCGAATAGATTTCCAACACCTCCTTGTATGGAGTAAATGCCTGTGGAATTGTTTCAACCGGTCGATCAAAATGTTCTGCAATCAAATTACGCTGGTCTTTCAACGCACTCTCCAGCATTTTGACCTTTTCTTTCATGGGGACATCACCTCCTCCCATTGCCGCATCATGCAATCCTCTCAAAGCCAATGTATATACATTCTCATAAGCACAGTTTTCCTTTACACGGTTTCCTAGAACTTCATTAATTTTATCCTTATTTTTACCATAATCCCAAGGCCCCATCGTTTTTGAATTCCATTCACTAGCTGTATTTAACAATAATGGTTCGCAATGACTGGACCCCATTACAATAGCAAAAGTATCTGCCACCAACTTATTTTCAGGTATCTTATAAAATGCGGTCGACACCGGATGCATGGCAGGAGCCAGATGATTGGCTTTCAACCGTAACAACAATTCGCATATTTTGGCATAAGTACGGGGACCTATATTGCCACGCTCTTTCTCAAAAGTCTTAGCGGCCCAAGGTTTCAGTCCCCAATCTTCATCATTCAGAAAAACGCCTCTATATTTGACGGAAGAGGTCTTGGAAACAGAGGTGGGAGCATCCACATAAAGTGTTTTATGTTTCTTCACAGGGACATCCGCCCACCAATACCAAGGAGACACACCTGCCATTTCCGAAAGAGAAAACAAACCGTAAGAAGCTCCTCGCCTGTCACTTCCGGCTACAATCAACGCTTTATCTACTCCTGGAAAAGGATGATTAACTGTCTGAATCAGATAACGTTCCCATGCTCCTTCCAAAGGAGATATATCTATTTTCCCATTGGAGGCTAGCTGACGAATTGCCTGATTTTTTTCAATAGTACCGACAATCACCACTGTTCTTCCTTTCTTCCATTCATCTGCCAATTTTAATCTCTGTCCTGTGACATTTTCAATATCAGACACAAACAGTTCGGCAACCTTCTTTACAACCGGGTAATCATTGGCATCATAACACACGGTCGCCTTTATTTTCGATGCGACTAATGGGAAAGTATATTTACTATGTTTTACATTCTCATTCACAACCACTTGTGATTGCAGGGCAGATGCCACTACCAATAATATTAATAGCGAAAAGATTCTCATTGATACAGTAGTTCTAGTTATTCAGTTCTATTTCTTTTTATCTTCAAAATGATAGTTATATGGATTCCGCTTAAAATGATAACGATTTCTTGGCACCGGCAATGGGTCTTGTACACGCAGTTCCCAAGTCATCAATTCTTCCAGCAATTCCATTTGTTTGGAGGCATATTTCTTTTTATTATAAAGATTATTAATCTCGGAAGGATCGGCTTTCAAGTTATACAGTTCACCACGACCATAATTGTCGAGTACTAGTTTCCAGTCATCTTTGCGAACCATACGTTCAGTTCCGCTTTGTGTCCAGGTATTCAGTTCGTCAAAGTGAGCTATTTTATTGGGTTGCAAAGCCCCCTCTTTAGCAAATGTCAACGGTTCATCCCGGGTGAAATCTTCACCACCGAATCCCTGTTGTACAATTACACTCGAAAATTCTTTCTTGGGGTACGATTTACCCGTCAACATCGGCCATAAACTGCGTCCTTGCACTCCAAGAGGTATATCTGCACCAATTGCTGTACAAATAGTAGGAAATACATCAGCAATAGAAACATGTGCATCCATAGGAGATTTTTGCGGATGAATGTTATATCCTGCCCAAATCATCGGAATACGGGTCAAACATTCAGGCACTCCTGCACCTTTACGAATCAAGCCATACTCCCCACAATAATCCCCATGGTCTGACAGGATTACAAAAATAGTATTTTCATAAAGCCCGGCTGCTTTGAATCCTTCAATCAGACGTTTGGTCTGGTCATCAATCAGACGAAGCATTCCTAAATAATTTCCACGCAAACGAGGAAGATCTTTTGCCAGGTTCGGGCAGGCTGTATCTTCCAATTCCGCCAAAATCTCATACTTATTTCCTTTTTTAGATAAATCGTTCCGGCTAGTCAAAGTTGCCGGTATCTTTTCTGGAGAAAACATTGAGAAATAAGGCTCTGATATCTGATATGGATTATGCGGTTCAGGCATTGAAACCCACATAAAGAATGCGGAATCTTTTTGCTGCTCCGCCCAAGCCAAAGCTTTGGTAACCATTTTCACCGGATTCTGCGCTTCTGCCGGGAAAGGGGTGGCTTCCAAATATTGACCTCTCGCTTTATTATTCAGAAAAAATGCAAAGTCCTTATCTTCCTGCGTATCACGCTGATTCTTTCCCCAATGAAAATATTCCTCACAATAATCAAAATCTTTCCCTTTCACATGCGCATGGTTCTTTCCCAGTAATGCCGTCTTATATCCTTGTTCTTTAAACACTTCGAGCATATCTTTCTTATAATACATATCGGGAGTGTTGTGGTTCGTACGGACATGCGTAGCAGTCGGATAACGTCCTGTAAACATGGAACAACGCGCAGGCATACTAGCAGGAGCTACCGTATACGCCTTATCAAACCAGACATTACTCAATGCCAGTGAATCGACAAAAGGAGTGACAGCCATCGGAAAACCTTCGCGACCACACAAATCAGCTCGCTGTTGGTCAGTCATGATGATAACAACATTGGGTTTGGGTGTTTGTGCCGACATTGGGATGATATTTATCATACCAGAAACAGCAGAGATTGAGAATAAAACTTTTCTATTCATAACATAATATCGTAATAAGTTTAGTAACAAGAAGTGTATGAATTACTCACACCCAAAGTTCGGCAATCTTTCCAATAAGTTACGAAAATAGCCATTCAATAAAGAACAAAAAATAACCATTTTCACATCAAAACTCATCCAATACAGATTTTACTTATAAAGATCAAAAAAATGAATAGCAACATTGTAATATGTTTCAGCATCTCTCCGTTCTTTCAAAAGACTTTCCATTACCTCTGCAAATCTCCGGGAATCAATCTTATGACGAATTGATTTCCAAAGCCGGATATTTTTATCAGCTTGTTCTATTCCCAGTTTTAAATTAGCGGTTAATTCTTCACGAAGAGTCAAACCGGATTTCATTCTATGCTCCCACGATACATTATGAAAACAGAGCAAATACAGTTCAGGGCACAGATTTATATCATTAAAGATTGAACGATTAGGCCTCCAATATTGAGATACATAATCAGACCCATTGACAGTACGATCATTACCAATACTTTCTTTACTAATTTTCCACTCTTTATTGGCACGTATTCCGAATCCTGCTTTATAATGACATTTTACCAGAGTAGTTAATCCAAGGCTATAAGGCGAATGACTACGAACAAAGCGATCCCAAGTCGGCATCATCATTTGTTCAATAACCTTTAGAGTTTGTTCGTCACAATTCCAGGTAGACTTTATCCATTCAGAAGTTATTTTTTCTGTTTCTTCATCGGGATTCCATGCTAAACGCCCAAAAGCAAACCAGTTGGCTTGCGCAAAGTGGTGTCCTGTCCAATTCTGTAAATCTCCAGTATTTGCCACACCTGCAATTGCACGAAAGGGATAAGAAGCAGTCCTACCTGTAATAATACTCTTCACTGTACTTCCTCTTCCTTCACTATAGGTATCAAAATCCAAGAACTCCCTCCACATAGGCAATAAATAAACCAGATATGTAGAATGCCCTGTATATTCTTGAGTAATCTGGAGTTCCGGCATCAAAGAAGTATATTTCATACTCCCAAATAAAGGTTGGGCAGGTTCACTCGGTTGGAAATCAAGTGCCCCGTTTTTCGTCTGTAAGACCACATTGTCATCAAACTTTCCATCAAGCGGAAGAAACTCTTTATAAGAACGTTTGATACGATCTTTATCAATCTCTGGATTATAAACAAAAGTGCGCCACATCACAATGCCTCCATGAGGTTTTAAAGCACGGGCCAACAAATTTGCTCCTTCTGCATGAGTACAATGATAGTCTTGAGGACCGGGCATACCTTCCGAATTGGCCTTTACTAAAAATCCGCCAAAATCAGGAATCAGCTCATATATCTCATCAACTTTCGCTTTCCACCACGCTTGTACATGAGGATCTCGCGGATCAGCTGTATCAAGGTCACCTATCCCTCCCCATTGCTTCATCACATCCGGAGTTGCCGACGGTTTTAAAGGTGCTGCAAAATTAGCTGTAAGATAAACCCGTATATGGTATTTACGAAAAACATCTGCCAAGGCAGCTACTTTCTTCAAATAGTCCCTGCGCAAAATACGAGGATCGGCATTAACGTTATTCAACACGACTCCATTTATGCCTATAGATGCATTAGTACGGGCATAGTCAGTATATCTACTATCGACTTTCTCCGGCAACTCCTCCCATTTCCATAACGACTTACCAGCATATCCCCGCTCTATATTTCCATTTAAATCATCCCAATGATTAAGTTGTCGAAATTCCAATGCAGGTATCTCTCTTATATTCAGTTGTACAAGTGGTTCACCACATTGAATCAATCGAATCAGATGGAACGTGCCATAAAGAAACCCTGCATCGGAATAGGCTTGAAGTGTTATCCTCTTTTTACCACTACGGATGATATATCCTTCCTTACCCAGCCTTTTATCTGTACAGAAACTCATCTGAATTCCAGCCTCTTCACCACGAACAAAACCTGGTGTAATTTCCAGCAATGCTTTTAAAGCACGCTCCAATTCCTCTCTTATTACTTCATCATACTGGCTTCCCGCCAAACGAACCTGACTGGCATACCGAATAGCAGCTTGCTTCAATCGGGAATTGGAGCCGGATTTGTAATTCAACCAAAGTTCATATCCTGTATCAACGGTAGATACTGCCTGCACCTGCCCATAAAGATGACTAATACAAGAATAAAAAATGAACAAGATAATGCAAGAACAACGGAACCGATGATTCATAAGCTCGATTTAATTATATTGGGCTACAAAGATAACTTTATTTTTCCGGAGTCACCATCATTCGGGCAACTCCTTCCATTAAAGAGCTACCACTTGCCTGTGCCCCCATGGATGCAATTTCATTGGAAGGAAACATACTACCCCAATAATAATTGCAATACATAGCAGGATATTTTCTTCTATCCATATTTTTCCACAATGCTTCGGCATTGTCCAACAAAAAAGTTTTAATACGCTTTTTCACAAAATCAGAAGTATCATCATCCAAAGCCAAATTTACAGCATAAGGCACAAATACCGCTTTAAAAATACTTCCATCCATATTTGTTCCTTCATCCCGCAAAATCCAGTTTTGCAAACAACGATCACTAGTCATTGTATAGTTTATTACCAATTCAGCCTTTCTCATATATTCCCGTTCCTGCGTAATATGATATAATTGTCGGCATGCCTCTCCAAAAGTCCCCTGTGTATATGTCAAAGGAGGCTCTTCCACTCTTCCGTCACTTTTCAGTAAACTACCCACAATATATTTATATAACATTTTCGCATCTTCGAGATAATTTTCTCCTCCAAACTTCCTATACAGCTTGGCAGCAACTAAACAACCAGGAGAGTTTGTACAAGCATTTCGGCTCTTATCATCGCTTTTCCAAGGCAATCCGGTTCCTTTAGCATCTGTCCATGCCCGGGTTATAATATGTGTATCATAAATATTTTTTGCCATATTTATATAAACAGCATCACCGGTAGCTTCCGACAAATGTATCAACGTAAGGCAAATCCAACACATATCATCCGTAAAAGGATTCAAAAATCCAGTTTCATCACTGTCACTATGATGATAATTATTCGCCTTATTATCAAACCATAATTTGAAATAATTCTTGTATGTGGCAGCCAATGCCGGATTCTTATCCTTTATACGCTCATAAGAATATATAACGACATCCATCGCATGTGCCTGTTGCCAATAAATATTATACGAGCCTCCACTCACATCTTTCGGTGATTTCCAGAAAGTTCCTTTTTCTTTATTCATAAACTGCTCAATAAGAACATAGGTACAACTATCAGCAGTAGCCGACCAATCAATAACAGGATCCGTCTTCACTACTTCTTTTACTTTTAATTTTTCCCATTCCGCTTCTGCACTACAGCCAAAACAAATAAAAGAAATGCATAGCACGAGAAATACATTTTTTTTCATCTTTGCTTAATATTATGTTTCAATCATATCTATTACTCATCACCATGTCTCAACGCGCAAATCATAAAGCGGATCCTGACGTAGAACCAATTTTTCTACTACATGATAATATTTGCCCGCTTTCTCATAAGTATACTCCAAATCAAATTGAGGAGCGCGTTTAGTGACATCAGCAACATATTCATAGTCTCCTTCTATTTTATAACTTCCTGAAGCATTGCTGATAGCCGCCTTTCCATCCACACCAGTTACTGACACATTCTTGTCCGCATCCATTGAGAGCGTTACACTACCAACCCCCTCTTTTTCATTACCAACACCAGGACAAACCACAATGCGCGGAGCCTTGCTATTAAAAGCAACGGTACTACAGTTGATGATATCATACGTATCACCATAACTTACCGGTTGTCCTATGGCAATCCCTGAAGCATCCACCTCTGTCACCTTTCCCATCCGATAATAAGTTCCGGCGTAAGTGCTAATGTATTTAATAACAGCAACAGTTGTTTCAGCTCCCTCGCGTAAAGCTCCCAAAGAGTTTTCTGTCATACGAAATGGCAATACATAGTGCGCTTCCAGACAAAGCGGATCGTTATAAAATGCCTCCGTAAAATCTATACGGACATCAGCAACCGGAAGATTAGACTTACGTACACGAAAATATTCCTGGTCAGATAATGTATAGTAATTACTTGGAAGCAATACTTTGCCAGTCTCTTCTACCAATGACGGATCAATCTCAAATTTTGCCCAATCCGACATATCCACTTCACGTTTACCACCGATAGATACGCCTATATATATAGGCATATCTCTATCAGCAATCACTGTACGCAAGGGGTTAGCCACAGCAAAACCCATATTGGGAGTTTCATAATCGTTAGTATACTCATCATAACATGAGGTAAAGCTAACCAGCACAACGAACGATACGAATAAAAACTTTACTAATTTCATGTGTTTATTTTCTTTTAATTAGATTATTACCAACCTTTATTATTTTTCAGATTCGGATTCTTCTGTAATTCATCATACGGCAAAGGAAGATAGTAATAGCGGATATCATTGAGCGGCCGTTCCTCCACCAATTTTACTTCAAAATTTTCGCTACTATCCTCTTTACGAGTAACCTCCATACCTAAAATTGATTCATTTAGTGGCAGCAACCAACGACGTAAGTCCCAGAAACGTTGGTTCTCGAAAGCAAACTCGATCCGGCGTTCATTCTGAATCAGTTTCCGAAAACTCTCCGGTGTACCAGCCATTTCATCAAGATAGGTCGTATTCGTAATCCCTCCCGATTTCTCACGAATCACACGAATGACATCATACGCAGACATGGAGCATCCGGGGCCTGCTACCTTCGGCCCCCACACTTCATTGGAAGCCTCAGCAAAGTTCAACCAAACCTCTCCTTTACGCAACATCGGATAATAATGACGTGAATCTTGCTCTTCCAACGGTTTCAGGAAATTAGCTACATCCGCATTGATAAACTTTGCCAGATAATATCCCGAACGACTGGCCTTCACATCCAAATAGCCGGAATCTTTACCTCCGGGTGTTACGTCAATATAAGATGCATTAGCTCCAAACTGACGTCCTTGGTAATACAGATTCACTAAAAAACGGTTATCGCGTTCGCAATCATAAGGATTATCCTTATCGTATAAAGAACGAGGATCATCTATCGGGAAACCATTTTTAGCAGGAAATGAAGCAGCCAGATTTTGGGATGGAATAGTTTGTGCATTCCCATAATAGTAAGGAGGATAATGCCTTGTTTCAATATCATGACTGCGACCTACGAATGTTCTAAAAAGAAATTCTGCAGATTGTGCATCACCGCCGTCATACAATTCATTGGGTATCAACGCAGCATAAGTAGCCATCCCTTGCATCTGGAGCACCTCATACGCATAGAGTGCTGCACGTTCCCATTTTGCTTTATAGGCAACCTGATCGATAATCGTATAATCCCCCATACCATTCAATTTTACGACGCGGTCAGATTGATAAGCCGGACTCGCCGCATACAGCAATACACGCGCTTTCAATGCAGCAGCAGCCAATCCGGACGCTCTACCAAAAGATATATCGCCCAAGATAGCATCCCCTCCCGAATAGGTTAATGGTAACAGAGACATAGCTGTTTCACAGTCATCGCATATCTGCTTTACACAATCCTCATAAGTATCACGTTTAAAATTTTCAGGATGGGCAGATTCTTCCGGAGTAATATACTGGGTCACAATCGGATATCCCAGCACTTCTCCATCATCGGTTTTTCCTCCATACATTTGTAATAACTGAAAACTACACCATGCCCGCAGAAAAAGTGCCTCACCTTGAAGACGACGCTTGGTTCTTTTGTCGTTATTTGCATTTGCTACATCATAACTCACGTTATCTGTCAGCCCTTTATCCAAGAACAAATGAATCCGTTGAAGCTGATCATAGCAACTGCTCCAATTGCCAAGAGGATTAGTAGAACGACTAAATGCCCCCTGACTGGCACGATACACCTTAGAGTCATAATTCCGGGTCAGTGCATTATCTGTAGCAGCATCCAGAAAATTGCCGTCCCAAGCATCGGGCGCAATCATGACATCCTGATAAACAGATAACAAAACACCTTGCGCCATATCCGCATCTCTCCATGTATCACTTTCCGACCATTCGTTTGTAAGCTTAGTGTCAAGGTCGGCACAAGCACTGATGATGCCACCCAATAGCATCATACTAAATATATATTTCAATACTTTCATAATTGCATCAACTTTAGAAGTTAATAGATACTCCACCTGTAATCGTGCGGTACACAGGATAATTGCTGATACCGGCAAGCATCTGTTCCGGATCAAGTTCCTTAATACCCGACAATACAAACAAATTAGCTCCCCTCACAAAGAATTTATAATTCTTGCCTATGCCTTTTTTCGAATTATTATTCAAGGTATAGCTCAATTCAACATTCTTGAGACGGAAAAATGAACCGTTCTTTGTCCAAAACGTAGAGTTGCGATAATTATTCACTCCCGAAGTGGTAGTCAGGCGGGGCTGCGTACCAGTAGGATTATTTACCGGATGATAACGGTCCTCAGCAAGCACGGAATAACCATCAAGTCCTTTGTTCCAGTAATAAGTGCTAGTCAACATTTGAGTGACTCCGGTTGTTGCCGTACCCAATATATAGAGTCCGAATCCCTTGTAGTTTAAAGTTACATCCACTCCCAACGTAGTCTTCGGGAAACTCTGTCCGATACGTGTCTGGTCATTATTATCCACCATTCCGTCATTATTCAAGTCAGCATAAGCAATATCTCCTACCTGATAGTTCCCAAAACTCTGAAAGGGATGCCCGGCAATAGCCACATCTTTTCCGAATAAACCTTGTGACTGCCAGCCAAAAATGGCACTGGTAGGTTGTCCAATACTCTTTCGATAGTCTTCGATATTACTTAGTTCATTCGTTTTACGAAGTTTATTTTTAGTAAAAGTAATATTAAGCCCAAGATTGTACGTAAAATCTTCACCTACTTTGTCATTCCAGTTTACACAGGCATCAATACCTTGATTCAATACCTCACCTATGTTTTCAGAAGGAATGAAATTTCCTCCTATCGTTGCATATTTAGCAGAGTTGATACCAATTATATTCTTACGTAACTCACGGAAGTAATTAACCTCACCAGACAGACGATTATTCAGGAAACGACCTTCAATACCGATATTCAGTTCATTAGAATACTCCCATTTCAAGTCAGGATTACCTAAACGAATCAAATCGGTTGTATTGGCCCCCGTACTAGGTTTGAATTCCTCCTTATCCCCTTGTCTCCAATTTGTTCTATGGAGAAAAAAGTCAGTATCCCCTGCATATCCTAAATGACCGTAGCTCACCTTCATTTTCAAAAGATTTACAGCCTTCATATCCTTTAAAAAAGATTCATTAGATATTATCCATGCACCTCCTACCGAATGAGCGAAGAAATACTTATTATCTCCCTGAAATCTGTTAGACCCCATTGCCGCCAATGTAGCTTCAAGCATATACCGTTTGTTATACGCATAATTGGCACGGAAAGTGAAATTACCTTCTTTCAAATCTTGTGAACTACCCGTAGCTTCCTCTGCCGTATAGCGAAAAGCAGCATTTGCTCCCATATCATGCAATCCAAACGAACGATTATATTTTACACGCGCATTCCATCCGAAATAGCGATAAGTGCTGTTAGACGCAATAGACTGTTTCTTTGGCAAATTCAGTTTCTTACGTTCTGTAAAACGTATTTCCTCATCTCCAGCAGCATTCAGGTAACGATCAATAGAATAAGTGGGATAATCATTCCGTAATTGTTGACGCAGATAACTATAATTATCAAAAGTAATATACGCTTCCGCAGCCAGTCCTTCCACAAACTCATTCAAATCAAAATTAAGACCGAGGTTAGTCTGGCTATTGACATAACGTTCCGACGTATTACCGCCATAGAGCATATCCGAATAAAGATTGCTTGACTTACGTGAACTGGCTCCAAATAACAACGACGTTTCATCTGCCGCTATACCATTATGACCATGTATATCCTCAGCCGAAATCATAAAAGGATATTCATTAGGACGGAGTGTCGATATTTCACTAAACATCCCGCCACCATCTTTAGCTCCCCAGTCCTTTTTTTCCACACGGGCAGCCACATCTGCCGAAGCCGAAAGGAAATCGGTAATACGTATATCCAGATTACCACGGGCGTTCACCCGATTCAAGTCAGACCGATCGCCTACTTTTTCCAAACCGGAACTTCCTGTATAACCTACCGTAACGGCATATTTAGCTCTTGCATTACCTCCACTCAATTCCAGTGTCGCTTTACGGAACGTACTTGAGCTGCGCAAAAATTCCTTATAATAATCAACATTGGGATGAAGTAAATCATTCACCCCGGTAGAATTACGATACCCTTGAAGATCAGCGTCGGAATACAAAGGAAGCAAGCCGTCATTGACACAAGCCTCATTAAAGAGTGTCGCATAATTATAAGAATCAAGATATTCGGGTAAGCGAGTCACAGGTTGTACCCCGTATTCGGCACCAAAACGAATCACCCGTTTACCAGCCTGACCACGTTTAGTACGCACTAAGATAACGCCATTCGTAGCCTGCGCACCATAAAGAATCTTGGCAGATGCGTCTTTCAATACCTCAATAGATTCAATCTCTTCAGGCAATATATCATCTATCGGACGTTCAATGCCATCTATAATTACGATAGCCTTATTAGTTCCGTTACTATGTTGTCCCCGAACATAAAATGTCGAGTTGGCATAACCGATACCTCCCGTATTAGGAATAACAATCAAACCTGCCGCTTGCCCTTGCAATGTATTGGAGAGTTGCAAGTCGGGCATTGCTTTCAGGTGTTCAATATTGACACGACTAACGACTGCTATCGAATCTTGAGCTTTCGTGTCTACGGTAGCTCCCATGAAAAAAGCAATGGACAGCATACCAGTAAAGAATATATGATATTTGTTTTTCATTAACATCAACTATTAAGTGTTTTTCATTACCAACCTGGATTCTGTTTCAGATTGCGAAGAGCATCAACGTCATGTTGAGGAAGCGGATACCAGTAATTACGCATATTAGAAAAGTTACGTACCTCTTTAGTCATTTCAAATTCTTCATACATAAAGCTAGCCGGACGAGTATAGTTACCTGCCTTATCTCCATAACTTCCTACCGGATGGAAGCGTACCCCTTTGAGTGGGAACGGCGCTTTAAACACCTCATGCATAATCATCCAACGACGCAAATCCCACCAGCGATGATGCTCGAACATCAGCTCCACACCACGCTCACGGCGATAAGCTTCACGGAACTTAACTGGATCATTCACAATATCAGAAGGCAAATTTGTAACCCCGATACGTTTACGAATTAAATTCAGCGCTTCTACAGCAGACATATCACATCCTTCCACTTTAGCCGTGGCACTTCCCGTAGCTTCAAAAGAGGCTTCGGCGAAATCCAGATAAAGTTGCGAAACTCTGATAAATACCGTTTGTGCTATTTTACCTATATAAGTAACCGCCCCACTCGTACTTCCTGTATGTTTCTGGTTTGCTTCCGGCCATAAGAATTTGCGACACATAAAACCAGACAATTCACGAGCATTCGTATTAGAATTCGTCAAATACTGATTATAAGCAGAACAACCTACCCACAAACGGATATAATGAGGAGCTCCATCCTTATACGTCCCCCATTCATCACCCGGAATCAGGATATTATTATAAAAACGAGGATCACGGCGGACAAAAGCATGTTCGGGATCAAACTGGTAACCAGATCTCGGATCGTCAATCGGATAATAGATACCATCCTCGCCCTGACGCTCGTACATGTTAGCTGCGTTCAAGGTAGGACATGACATAGCCATAGATTCCGCCCCAGTCTGCCCGGTCATATCTCCATACAGCCAAAATGCACGAATACACATAGAGCGATTAGTCGTACCCTGTATATTACGGCACATCCATATATGTTCCGCCCTCTTGAGTTCCGTATCGGGAAACCAGAAAGTATTCGTATATTCCTCTTTTGTCGCCAACCGGACTCCTGTAAGCGATTCATTTTTTTTCATATAACTGATAGCTGCCCAAGCTGCTTGTGCCGCTTTCTTAGCCCGTTCTTTATCATATTCTTTCACCACTACGGCATCCAGGTCATTTTGCATTAACGGACTCGCGTCATACAGAAGTGCCATTTCTTTGAAAGCTAAGGCAGCCAATTTAGTAGGACGTCCATAATGCATAGCTTCCCAAGTATCAGGCAGCATTGCAATCGCTTTATCTATATCACTAACCATCCATTCCGAACTCTCATGATAAGTTACACGAGGCAAATCATCGTCTCCACCGGCAAATACACGATCAATAATCGGCATTCCCCCATAACGTTTGATAACTTGAAAATAGAACCAGGCACGATAGAAATAAGCCTGTCCCAATATTTCATTCCGCTGTTCTTCCGTCAGTGGAACTTTATCTATATTCTCAATAACACGGTTCACTATACGCAAAGCCGGATAAGCCCTGCCAATCGGAGTTAAGCTTCCATTACCTATCTCGGTAACATTCTCGCTCTTCCCTGTCAGCAACCATGCTCCTGAAAAGAACTTATTAAAAACCGTATTATTATATACTACTCCCATCTCATCAGCCATTGCGCCGACATACGTACGACCGTAACTTCCTGCATCACGGCTCACCATACAGTTATAAGTGTCCAGTTTACTGTATACTTTATCCAAAAAGCCACGTATAGACTCATAACTGGCATAAATAGCAGTTTCATCAAGTCCGCCTGCATCTTCACGCTTATCCAGAAAATCTTCACATCCAGTCAGGAAAAGCATGAGACCGACAAGTATATATGTACATTTATTTTTCATTATGATCATTATTTTTATTAAGATTAGAATGAAAGTCTAATTCCCGATGTTACCGAACGCAGAATTGGATAACCTGTCTGATTACCTTCCGGATCTATGCGATTGTCACCTCCCCAAAAAGTCAGCAAGTTATTACCTGTAACGTAAACCTGTAAACTAGAAATACGCATTGGAGTTAGACAACGCTTAGGTAACTGATAACTAACCTCCACATTCTTTAGACGTAGATATGAAAAGTTCCGGTAGCGCCAAGTGCTTTCAGTACCGTTAAATCCACCATCATCCTTTAAATGTAAAGAAGGTCTCTGAATACCACTTGAACTAGCCGTTTCAGGCGACCAGGTATTTAACGCTCCAAGTTGTGCATTTACTCTTCCGCCTTTAAACGAAGATGCATAAACTGTATCCACCAATTTCCATACACCTGTAGGAGCATATATCATAGCACTGAAACTCAACCCTCTCCAATTAAATCCCAAATCAAGACCATAGGTATGAAGCGGATAATTCAACTGATCGACCGCCACCTTATCCTGACCGTTCAGAATACCGTTAGCATCAAAATCGATATATACCAAGTCACCAGGAATCACCTGATTCGGTGATATGGAATTGATAGTGCCGCTTTGAGCATAATTAAATACATCGTCAATAGAACCATAGTTACCTATTGCCAAATACCGTGCTTGATGCCCGATCGGCTTTCCCGCCTTTTTCAAATGGTCTGGAGATTTATACGGATCATCCTGGAATACAATACGATTCTCGCTTGACGCCATTGTAAAATTGGCATAATAATGAAAATCCTTACCAATCTTATCATCCCAACGCAACTCCAGTTCGATACCATGATTCTTCGTTTTTCCAATATTCAACGAATTAAAAGTAGCTCCCGCAATAGAAGATGTGGTATTGGGTGTCATTAAGATATCCCTACGCTTTTCGTCAAACAAGTCAAGCGTTAATGACAATTTATTCCACAGACCAATTTCGATACCTAAATTTTGTTTGGTTGATTTTTCCCAAGTAGAGCCCAGATTAGCGATAGAACCTTCTGTATAAAGCGGTCCCCAATTATGTCCGGTAGCATCAGTGCCCAAAGTCAGATGGTCTCCGGAGGTAAACGATTGAATATAGTTCCAACGACTTGCTCCGGCATCCGATCCTACTTTTCCCCACGAGTAACGAATTTTGGCATTTGTAAGTACGTCTCCCAAATGTTTCTTGATAAACGATTCTTCAGATAACCGCCATCCTAATGAGAAAGAAGGGAACAAACCGAACCGATGTCCACGTGCGAACTTCTCCGAACCTGTATATGAAATGTTCATCTCCGCCAGATAACGTTCGCGCCAGTTATAGGTAGCTCGTCCAACCCAATCCTCATTATAGTTCGGGAAACGAATATCGCCACCATCTTTTGAGTCAAAGATCTGACGATTCACCAATGCAAGTGCACTTACATTATGATCCCCGAACGAACGGTTGTAAGCAATAGAGAATTCGTAATAAAACCGACGGCTATAAGCATCCAACTGATCGTAATATTTAACAAAAGCCGGATTAGACACAGATGTTTCATAAGGAAGACGCTTGCTTTCCAACATCGGATAAGTTAACTGTCCATCTTCACCAATAATCGGGTTAGCATAGTCGTATGTACGTGAATAACGAATAATATATTTAAACGCCTGACTTGCTGCTTCCGTACCCAGATAAGTGGCTGTAGAAGTAGTAGATGATGAAGAATAAGAAACCTTGGCATTTACTTTCAACCCTTTAGTAATAAAATTAAGCTTCTGTTCAAGAGAAGCATCATACCACCCTTGAAATGTTTTACGCAGATTAGCACCTTCCATATTCATATTAGCTACCGGATTGGTGTAAGTATCATCTCCCCATTCCCCATCAGAATATTTCACAGGATAAACACTCGTCGGACTCGTCAATATAGCATAGAACGGATTACTGTCATCAAGTGCTTTATTACGATAAGCCATCTTACCAGCCACATTAATAGAAAGTTTTGTGGATTTCGTTATATTGAAATCAAAATTCGACCGCCAGTTGTAACGTTTATAACTATGTCGGGGATCAAATGAGTCATTTTTCTTTAACTTATAAATATCACCGTCACCCTGGTAACCAACCGAAGCAAAATACTTCATATAATCCGTACCACCACGAATATTAACATTATAATTCTGGGTAAAACCTGCCCCGACCAACTCATCCCACCAGTTTACATAAGGGAATACATCATTGTACGCACCATAATTTCCTTCGGCATAAGCACGTTCCCATGCATCAAGTGTAGACCTGGGAATCAACTTGTTCCAGCTCCCATCATTAGCCATAGCTTGGTTATAAGCCCGCATGGACGTAACATAATCAGCAAGTTCCATACTGGTAGTCGGTGACTTATACGTATAATTTGCCGAAAAACTGATAGTAGGTGCTTTATTTGTACCACGCTTAGTAGTAATCAAAATGACACCATTACCTCCCCGTACACCATATACAGCAGTTGCCGAAGCATCTTTCAATACAGAGATAGATTCGATCTCATTCATATCCACATCCTTAATATCACTCTGAATACCATCGAGCAATACAAGCGGATCTGTATTTCCCCATGTACTCTTACCACGGATATACATAGAAACATCATTTCCTCCCGGCATACCACCGGAATTAATAGCTACTACACCGTTCAATTTCCCTTGTAATGCTTCGGTTACTGAATTGACACTACCTCCTCTTAATAACTTATTTCCATCAGCTTGTGTGATAGAGCCTACGCTAGTCACCTTTTTTTGGGTACCATACCCCACTACCACCACTTCTTCAAGTACACCAGCATCCTCTTCCATTTGGAAAACAGTTTTCTTTACCGCTTCTTCAGCTTTGATTTCAATGGGTTTATATCCCACATACGAAAACTGGATAACGGAATTGGCTTTGACCACCAATTGAAATCCTCCGTCAAAATCTGAAATTGTACCTGTGGTAGTTCCCAAGATCTGGATATTTACCCCAATAAGGGTTTCTCCACTTTTCGCGTCAACAATTCGCCCTTTGAGAGTTCTCGGCCACCCTTCATCAGCACGGCTTATCTGTACCGAAAAGAGTAGGAGAACCAGCATCAGCAGACGAAATACCTTCGTGCTAAAGTCTAAATTTCTCATAAATTAGATTCAATTAGGTAATTAATATAAATTGTTACTAAAATTCTTTGTGCAGTTTATTTAACAATTTGAGTTGTTGTGGAATATTAAATTTACCATTCATGGAATCACCTATATACCAAGTGGAAAATACTCCTTCCTGCGTTTCATACAGGGCATCACGTGCCTCTTCCAATTCTTGGATAGCGACTTCCAGATGTTCAGTCCGTTTACTGCGATCCTTTTCTTTATAAGCAGATACAAAATGATATAATGAATGACTCAATGCTGCCATATAATGGCAAGGAGCAGCCAAGTTATCTCTGAAGAACCGTTGATTTTGTTTTGGCAAAGATTTGAGAAAATCTTCACAATGTCGTGAAACCTCCTCGAAACGCACAGCTGTCTTTTTCATTCCCGCAATCAATGAATCAACCTGATTATTTCCGTCAATGCGGAACGAACGACCGGGCACCCGTTCAAATCCGATCTCATACAAAGGATTCGGAGAAAAGTCATCAAAGCGTTTTCCGATCTGTTCAAAAACACGAGAGTAGCGTAAATCCTGAAAGATAAACTGACGTTCCAATCCCGGAAACTCTGACGGTTTCTGTTGCCAATAGGCATAGTAATAATCATGATAAAGCTTGGCAGCTTCAGTAGCATGCTCCTTTCCAAAATATTGGGTACAGAAATCAATCAGGAAAGAATTTGTATTATACGCCTTCATATCCCACATCATACGAGCGTTGGCCGACATTTCCATGACAAATTCTCTTAAGTTGCCAGCATTAACCACCGAGAAAGTCAGCGGACCACGTGTATTCACATAACGATAGTTCGCTTCCATCTTCCATGGACCTTCTGCAGGAGCCAGATGAGCACCGGTCGAAGTAAATTGGAGATTCATATAATACCCCAGTTTCACTTGCTTTGTCGTATCGAATGTAACCAAATCATCGTAAGGATAGTGATCTCTCCGTCCGGCAACAAAAGTCCAAAGCATATTCTTACCTGTCGGAGGTTGTAAATAGCCTTTAGCCAACAAGTCAGAAAGTTCATCGTAGAAAGTCATTCGTACAAAAGGATCATTCTCTCCTGTTGCTTTTTTTATCATAGCCAATTGTATGCGGATCATACGGTTAATCACCTCTGCACGTTCCTTATCACCCGCCGGAGCATCGGCAAAAGCAGCCCAAAAAGGCTGGTCGTTTACACCACGAAAAGCAATCTGCCACAGATTTTCCTGTTTATCACGACACACCGTTTCTATGCTATATTGCCAAAACTCAACAAGAGCTTTTTCATTCGATAAAAGTAACTCCGGTGCTTTCATGCCGCGCACTCGTCGCCAGTATCCTTCCCAGTTTTTCAGATTATTGTTGCAGGCTACGTGATGATGAGAAGTAAGTACCAGTCCGTATTTACGTAATAAAGCAGCCTGACCATTCAGTTTATAATCCGGATATGTAACCGTAGCTTCCAATTCGACAGTATTAAGCTTCAACCGCAACATAGTCTCCAGCCACAATTCGTTGTTCTCTTTCGACAAGCGTCTCCAGGGACTGAACAAATCGGTATCATTAGGGAACCAAGCACGATACCTGACTTGTGGTGACTTCTGAAAATAGTCAAAGTCCGATTGTATCTCCACCTGTTTCTTATACTGCGGTTCCCAAGAAGAAAAATACCACAACGGGGGCACTTCAAGAAATAATTCACTAAAAGTATAAATAGCATATATAGCACCACGCATATCTTTTCCATGAAGATAAATACGCTTCTCATCGGGACTACAATATACCCTATGAGATTCGAAACCATCCAAAGGACGAATGAATCGAGGCTGAAGCAAAGAACCGCCCGTCTCTTCGTTAATGATAACAATATCAATACTATTTGCCTCATCAATCGTTTGTGAGATTACAGGTTTGTAATGCATTACCTTCTCAAAGTCTTTAGATAAGGTTTCTGCCGCCAGCTTTACAGGTTCTACTTCATGCCCGGATAACAAAATCCGAAAATTACCTTTCTCCAATTTTAAAGAAGAAATGGAATTTATTGCCAGAGACGAAGTGGAAAGAAAAAATAAAGCAATTAGATTCAATAAAAATAATCGGTTGTAGTTCTTCATACTTTTCACGGTTCTTTTTGATTTAAGTCGTTTATACTCTTTGTTAATCGAAGCATAGGCAAAATTAAGAATTACCAACCGGAAAAAGAGGGGATATATCCGCCATATAACAAAAATATAGGGAAATTAGAAAACTAATCAACTAATAATCAAATGATTACAAAATCAAAAACAGGTGAAAATATAGGGGTTTATACGTACTTATATAACAACTACAGACCTATTTTTCTGATATTTTTTTCAAAATTAGCAGGATCCACAGCTTTATTTCGAGTGCGAACTCTATAATTATAAACGGTGTTCACGGAATATCCCAGGATTTCTGATATTTGTTCAGACTCTGTAATTCCCAACCGGATCAAGGCAAAAATACGTAAGGTAGAATTTAACGCATCTTTATTCTCCAATGCAAATTTATCATTCGGTTGAAGCAATGAATTGAAATTTTCGACAAATGTTGGAAATAAGGACAAGAATGTCCTATCAAAATCAGCAAAAGCGCTTTTCCTGTTAAAATCCGAATTTAAATTATGAATCATCGAAGAAAGAGAATCATACTGCTTATTCTCCAACTTTTGCTGCCCTACCAATACAAAATTATCAAGCTGATTAACTAATTTAAAAGTAGCATCCAGATAGTGTCCTATATACGAATTCTTAATACGGTTTGCTTCCGACAATTTCAAGTTCAGCTTTTCCAACAATTGACGGGAACGACGCAAGTGCTTCATCTGTACTAGAATATAAATGATGGCCACTATTAATATAATCGCAAAAATAGAAGTCAAGATAAGACTATCCTGAAAAGTCTGCCGCTTAACCTGCTCTATATCGAGTTTCTCTCCGACAAATACAGGTAATAAAGTTCCGATGACATTAATCCTGTGACGGGTTCCATAAAAAGTTGCATCTTCAAATGCCTCATTTATATATTCAGATGCACGGTTTACATCATTTTTATGATAATACAGCATCGTTGCCAATCCTCTCATAGAGACCGACTCTTTGGTGGCACTGCGGATATCATTCACAGCCGCCTTCACATAGTAATAGATAGCCTCATCGTTCAGTTCCAACCTACGATCGATAAATGCCAATGTCGACAGGAGTACGGAAAGTGTTTCCGTGTCAGTCATATCGCATAATTCTAAAGCCTGCCTATAAAGTTGTTTGGACTCAGCTAACTTATCGTCTTTAAGGGCTATTTTTCCTCTCACATAATAGATTGTTGACGAATCAGAAAGATAAGACAGACTTTCCGTCAAGAGTTCATTTCCTATTTGGTTATACTTGGATGAAAACACATCGTCTTTTGCATAATCCGCCAAATCATGATAAACACGCCCAAAGCTAATATAATAGTCCGCCAACACTTGAGCAGGTAATGTCTCTTTCTCAATCCGGATGGAAGAAAGTGAATCTATAGCCTCTTTAAAGAAACCTCCGCGTGCTAAAATATATCCCAGCTTGGTTTTAGCATTTACCATATATGCAGCACTATCTATGCTACTGGCTATCTTGCACAACTGTGTGGCATAATGAAAGGCAGAATCGAAAGAATAAAGTTTAAATTCATTATACAAGTTTGCATTGATCTGAAACTTTTCTTCGTCCGTCCTCCTTTTTTCATTCACATTCAAGAAGTTTCGAATAGAATCGATACGATCCAGTTTCTTTTGGCAATACATATCCTTCTGTTGTAGAGCAAGCGACATTTGCCCAGCTATTTCCTCTTTATTTCCGAATGGTTCTTCACCTGAACAACCCATGTAAAATATAGAAGTAATAACAAAGGATATTATCCAAAAGCCCCAAATATATTTTTGTTTATGTTCCTGCATAAATATCAGATAAATATAGATAAGCTACCACAATCGTTATTGCAAAAATATATAAAATTTCACATAAAGAAAACTTTTGAAGTTATTATATTTTCGTTACCCGATATTGGCATTACAAAGATGTACATAATTTCCAATATCGCATGAAACTAACGGTCCAATAAAGAATAAAAATTAGTCAATAGTCCGTTTTATTAGCGAAAAAACTCATTATTTGATCAAAAAGAAGAGAATTTGCTGTTTTTTGAACGGCAAATTTCCTTTATTCTCTTTTAATTCCCCTTTCTTTGCAATATCCTTTTAATGGAATTTATATCTAATAACTAACTATATTTTTATACCATGAACATGAAAAAGAATTTTCTAACAATGCTGCTTGCATTGGCTTTATGCAGTTCGACTTTTGCTCAATGGAAACCTGCCGGTGACAAAATCAAGACATCGTGGGGAGAACAGCTTGACCCTAAAAACGTATTGCCGGAATATCCGCGTCCTATCATGGAGCGCAACGACTGGAAAAACCTGAACGGGCTTTGGAAATATGCAATCACTCCCAAAGGTACTCCTGCACCTGCCACTTACCAAGGTGATATTCTTGTTCCTTTTGCCGTAGAATCGTCTTTATCAGGCGTAGGCAAAATGATAAACGAGAAAGAAGAACTGTGGTACCAACGTACTTTCGACGTTCCTTCTGCCTGGCGTGGTAAACAAATCCTGTTGCATTTCGGAGCAGTAGACTGGAAAGCAGAAGTTTGGGTGAATGATGTAAAAGTAGGCGAACACACAGGCGGATTTACTCCTTTCTATTTCGATATTACTTCTGTACTTAATAAAGGAAATAATGACCTGGTAGTAAAAGTATGGGACCCTTCAGATCGTGGCGAACAACCCAGAGGAAAGCAAATAGCAAACCCTCATGGCATTTGGTACACTCCGGTTACAGGTATCCGGCAAACAGTGTGGTTGGAACCGGTAGCAACACAATACATCACTAATCTGAAAACGACTCCCGATATTGACAACAATTCTGTTAAGGTAGAAGTTGCTGCCAATACGACCTCCGCAGACAAAGTGGAAGTAAAAGTATTCGATGGCAAAAACCTTGTAGCCAAAGGCGCAGCGTTGAACGGAGTACCTGTTGAACTGGCAATGCCTGCTAATGCTAAACTGTGGTCTCCGGACTCTCCTTTCCTCTACAATATGGAAGTGACTCTGTATAAAGACGGAAAAGCAATAGACCAGGTAAAGAGTTATACGGCTATGCGCAAATTTTCTATCCGCAAGGGTCAGAATGGCATCACTCGCCTGCAATTGAACAACAAAGACTATTTCCAGTTCGGTCCGCTCGACCAGGGATGGTGGCCTGACGGTTTATATACCGCACCGACAGACGAAGCATTGGTTTATGACTTGAAGAAGACGAAAGACTTCGGCTACAACATGGTACGTAAGCACGTCAAAGTAGAACCTGCACGCTGGTACACTCATTGCGACCAATTAGGATTGATCGTATGGCAGGATATGCCGAACGGTGGTCCTAGCCCACAGTGGCAGGCACGCAACTACTTTAACGGCAGAGAAGTGATTCGTTCTGCCGCTTCCGAAGCTAACTACCGCAAAGAGTGGAAAGAAATCATCGACTGTCTGTATTCTTATCCGAGTATCGCCGTATGGGTTCCTTTCAATGAAGCATGGGGACAATTCAAGACTCCGGAAATCGTAGCATGGACGAAAGAATACGATCCTAGCCGTCTGGTGAATCCTGCCAGTGGTGGTAATCACTATACTTGTGGCGATATTCTCGACCTTCACCACTATCCGGGCCCGAACATGTTCCTTTACGATCCGAGACGTGCTACCGTATTGGGTGAATATGGAGGTATCGGCTTGGTAGTAGAAGGAAACACTTGGGTGAATGACAAAAAAAACTGGGGTTATGTGAAGTTCAATACATCGGACGAAGTAACGAACGAATACATTAAATATGGCAAACATCTGTTGGAATTGATCCAGAAAGGATTCTCTGCTGCCGTATATACCCAGACAACAGACGTAGAAGGTGAAATCAACGGTCTGATGACTTATGACCGTAAAGTTATCAAGATGAATGAAGCTAAAGTCAGAGAAATCAACCAACAGATCTGTAACTCTCTGAATAAATAATAAATAGAATAATACTCTTTTCCTTGTTGAAACTAAAACAGCACCTCTGACGTCTATTCAGGGTGCTGTTTTTTTATTTTTTCAGAAATGCTTATTCTTCCTGCATGAAGTTCTTTACCTGATTCCAACTATTCTTCGTATCATTCGATACTTTTTCATCAGGAGTAGAACGGACATTCTCTACATATTGCCTCATAGCCCGTTTCGCCATTTACCGATACAAGCGGTATTATAGCCATTTGCAGAAAACATTTGCGCGATGGTACGACGTTCAGGATCAATCATTGCAGGCGAATCGCCATCAAGACCACCTCGTTTCAGCTTGGTTCGCCACGGATACCTTCCGGTCAGAAGAGAATATCTGGAAGGAGTGGATAAAGCGGAAGAAGCATGGGCATCCGTAAAGGCAATCCCGTGCTCGGCCAGTTTGTCAATGTTAGGAGTATGGATTTTAGATTCGGGATTAAAGGCCGAGATGTCTCCATAACCCAAATCATCCGCCAATATAAATACGATATTAGGTGTTTGCGCTTTTACAGCAGCAGCTGTAAGAAGTACAGAGGAGATTGTGATTAGTTTATTCATATATTGAATGTATTAAAGCTATAGTTTGTGTATGATATAACCCATCTCTTCATGTTTTCCAACCGACATGCCCGGATTATCTGACTGACATCTCAATCGTTCCACTCCAGTAGCCAAGTCCTTTCACTCCAGCAGGGCAGACGCATTAAAAATTATTTTCCTGTAAAAGTTGTGACAAATATTTTTCATCCCATCCGGCTTTTAGTCTTTTCAGATTCATG
>NZ_CP083673.1:5019294-5145553 GCF_025914115.1 Bacteroides sp. DH3716P
TTTTCTTTAAGCGCAATCTCGCTTTTTCACTATGTCAATTCTGCAAGGCTTTCTTCTCTTGGAAAGCGGGTGCAAAAGTACGCCCTTTTAGTATACAATCCAAATATATTAAACTCTTTTTTCTAAGTTTTTTTGAAAGAATCTGCTAAAGTGCTGAAGGATAATGATGTTGTAGAACATGTTTTTTTATCATAAGTGGATTGGGGGCGGAAACGGTACACATGGGATACATTATTATATCACACGCGGGCGCGTAAGCGCACGTAAGAGAGAAAAAGATGCAGAAAAAAGAAATAACAAAATTACAGTCGAATTACAGATGAGAAAAAGACAACAGGAAGAAAGAGACAAGAANAAAAGAAATAACAAAATTACAGTCGAATTACAGATGAGAAAAAGACAACAGGAAGAAAGAGACAAGAAGACAATATAGAAGGAAAGCAAAAAAATGAACCAAATGTAAAAAGAATACTAGGGACATACCACAAAGGGAAATTACAAAAGGAGATTATTAAAGGGGATTATTAAAGAGGATGGATTAATTGGAATGGTTAATTGGGCATGACTAATAGAGTAATAAACAGGATATATAGAAAAATATTATAAAAGCAAGAGAATTTATTGTCAACCGTTAGAATACTTGTTCTAAGCAGTCTAACGGTTGACTATTCCATATAGATATGCCGGATAAATACTGAGTGGATACCGATCAGATTCTATATACAAAATCAGAATATCATTCTTTTTTAGGATTCTCGATCCGCAGGCTGACAAGTTCAACCCACTTCTTTATGCCCAAATCAAAGCCGCCTTTTTCTAATAGATGAAGGGCGCCCGCATAATGAAGGGCAGTTTCCTCCCTACTACAGTTGATCTTACAAGACAACTCACCCAGATAATACTCCAGGCGAGCCATTTGGATATAGTCCAATAAAGTATAATCACCTTCAGTTGACAAATCAATCAATTCTCTTATCAAAGCATAGGCCAGTTCACATTCCGTATAGGTTAAATCCGAGAGAGGTTTGTGCATGACAGGATGCTGAACCAGCTGGACAACAATGCGATTAAAGTCTCCGTACATAGGTTGCGTTATTTACCGCATCAGTTCCCGATGGTGCGAGGGTTTATAAAAAAGAAAGAGCGTGGAAACTATCTGCTCATGCCAATCATAGGTATCCGCTAAGACCCCCAGTGAACACAAGTGATAGTCCCACGCCCAATTGTGTATATAACAAAGTATATATGCAAAGGTGCGCGAGACCTGTCACTCATTGTCATTCACTGGTAAAAAATTAGCGGATTTTTATGATTGAATGCAACAAATAACCGTTCTCAATAAAAATATTAAAAAGTTACCTTCATCGCTCGAAAGTAAACTACGACAAAAGTAGCAATTTATATTTAGCAAACAAACAATTTTGACAAAGAAATAGGTATGAGACATAAAATTATTATAGCTATATATTGGCAACTTTCAAATCCCCACTAATTTGTCCTTACGACTTAAAGCAATGTATTGATGAATTAAACTCAGGCGGACGTTTGCCCTGATTGTATCAAAATAAAAACGCTCAGGGCAGGTTCCTGCAAACGATTTTCAATTTTCATTTCTCATATTCTCATAGTAAATACAATAACTATATATAAATCAAATGCATAACACTATGAGAAATACTATTCAAAACGGCATTTCTCATAGTATTACCAGCGTTTTATCCATAAAACAACGTATTTCTCATAGCTTTTCATCACTTTCAAAAACATTTCTCATAGATTTTCCAAGCGATTCCAAATACTTTTTTACTTGTTTTGCAGAGTATTCAAGTTATTCTTCGACAAAACCGTAATAGTTAGCATGGACTGCAACGAAACCGCAGTAAAAAAAGAGTCTACTACAAGGCAAAGGAAGCATCAGACTATTATGAAGTCAAGCCAAGCTAGAGATGTAATCAGGTAATACTTAAATAATAGATTATAAAATGGACATGCGGAGTATAAAGAGTAGACATTAGCATATTTATGTATAAGCAGCCATATCGTTCCACTAGAGTGGAAAGGTCTGTGCACTAGAGTAGACAGTACCGTTCACTAGAGTGCAATGATCTGCCCACTCCAGTGAAACGATACAAATACTTATAGCAAAACACAACAATGATTAGGATAAAATATAAAGGGATAAGGAGAACTTAATACAGGAAAGCAGTAAAGTAAGGCAAGGTAATTGCTTTATAAAAAGTTACTTATATAAAAAAGGAAGAATAACAATCAGTCCGGAAAAAGACTGGGAGGAACAGAATGACGACCACAAAAAACAAGAAATAGAGAAAATGCATAAAAGGAATATGAGAATAAGAAAAAAGTCTATGAGAAATACACTATTTTCAGCATAAAAAGCTGGTAATATTATGAGAAATGCCGTTTTGAAAAGTATTTCTCATAATATATCTATTTGATTATCTTTCGTTTATCGGAAAACAATGAGAATATGAGAAATGCAAGTGAAAATAGGCGACAGGAGAAAGTGTGCGTAAGTAAACTGAATTCAGCATTTTTTTAAGAAAGAGCAAAAAGGAAAAGAGCAAAAAGAAAGAGATAAATCCAGGAATCCGATTGGATCCATATACCGTATACCTAACGAGCAAAATTCCTCTTCAGTTGTTATTCATACATAAACATATTCTATACAATAAAAATAATATCATGGAGAAAAATATTTTTCAGTTAGATAATGAGCAGCTCAAAGAAATTGCTCGCTCATTTAAAGCGAAAGTAGAAGAAGGTTTGAATACTGAAAATGCAGAGATACAATGCATTCCCACTTTCATCACTCCGAAAGCAAGTGGCATCAATGGCAAATCATTAGTACTCGACTTGGGAGGAACGAATTACCGGGTAGCAATCGTTGACTTCAGCAAAATGCCTCCCACCATTCATCCTAACAATGGTTGGAAAAAAGATATGTCGATTATGAAAACTCCTGGTTATACCCGAGAGGAGTTGTTCAAAGAAATGGCAGATATGATAACCGGAATAAAACGGGAAAAAGAGATGCCAATTGGATATTGTTTTTCTTATCCGACAGAGTCCGTCCCAGGTGGAGATGCTAAACTGCTGCGTTGGACCAAAGGAGTTGATATAAAAGAGATGATCGGAGAAGTTGTTGGAAAACCTTTGCTCGACTATCTGAATGAAAGAAATAAAATCAAGTTTACGAACATAAAAGTGCTCAATGACACTGTTGCCAGTTTATTTGCCGGACTTACCGACAGTAGTTACGATGCGTATATAGGTCTGATTGTAGGAACAGGCACCAATATGGCAACTTTTATTCCGGCTGACAAAATTAAAAAATTAAATCCGTCACATAAAGTAGATGGATTGATTCCCGTCAATCTGGAATCCGGCAATTTTCATCCACCGTTCCTCACTGCAGTGGATAATACAGTAGATGGAATCTCTGGGAATCCGGGAAAACAACGTTTCGAAAAAGCTGTATCCGGTATGTACCTGGGAGATATTCTAAAAGCCACTTTCCCATTGGAGGAGTTCGAAGAAAAGTTTGATGCACAAAAGCTCACCTCTATTATGAACTATCCCGATATTTATAAGGAGGTGTATGTAGAAGTAGCACAGTGGATATATAGTAGATCAGCACAGTTAGTTGCAGCTTCACTGACAGGGCTTATCATGTTGTTGAAGTCATACAACAAGAATATACGAAAAATTTGCCTGGTTGCAGAAGGCAGCCTTTTTTGGAGCAAGAACAGAAAAGACAAGAACTACAACATGATTGTCATGGAAAAATTACGGGAGCTTTTCAGTTTGTTTGGTTTGGAAGATGTAGAGGTTGATATCAAAAGCATGAATAATGCCAATTTGATAGGGACAGGTATTGCGGCTTTATCCTGACACCTCCCTGCCTATCATCGTCATTACAGGGTGATCCTCCCAATCGACTTGCTTATAAGAATCTGACAGGAATGTGCCAGAACTCTCTTTTTAATGTAATAGCCCTCGCTACAGATAGTTGTAACGAGGGTTATTCTTCGTTTATAAAGATTTGCACGCACCCTTATCTAACCTATTGCAGATATATCAAATCTATTTCAAGATTTAATAGACAATGTAGTGTGTAAAGTGGTTGTTTACTTAATCTTCAAAGCAAAACCACCTCCGGGTGCCAAATGAATCTTCAACTTACTGTCATTTTTTATCCGGATGGATTCACATTTATAATCACGCCCGATCCGGTGAGCATTTGCTCCGTCTTTAAACAATGTAGCGTCATACGTCTTACCACCCAGGAAAGAGCAATCCACTTCGATGTCACGTGCCGTCCAATCGGTGATTCCACCTACATACCAGACATTTCCACTCCGGCGTGCTGTTACGATATACTCTCCCATCTTACCATCAAGCACGATACTTTCATCCCACACTGTCGGAACATCAGCAATAAATCCTGTTGATTCCGGTTCGCGCATATAGTTGCTCGGCGTATCACACAACATATTGAAAGGAGATTCAAATACAACATACAGAGCAAGTTGGCGGCAACGAGTTCCCTGACTCATCGGTTCTGAATTGCAAGGATAATAGTTACCTTTCGAAGCATTGCGCATCGCTCCTTGAGTGTAGTCCATCGGACCGGATACTTGACGAGTGAAAGGAATCATCACGTCATACTTCACCTGATCCACCGAAGCTGGGCTCCATTTCATCTGTTCCAGACCATTGACACCTTCAAAGTTCAATACATTCGGGTAAGTACGATTCAAACCGGCCGGTTTGTGCGTTCCGTGCAAGTCGAGGATCAGTTTGTATTTAGCACACATTTCGGCAGCCCGATAATTGAACGCAGTCATAAGCTGATCGTCACGATCCATAAAATCGACCTTAAAACCTTTTACTCCCATGTCGGCATAATGACGGCAAACGTTCTCCATATCACGCTCGAAAGCATAATAACCGGCCCAAAGAATGATGCCTACATTTTTGGAGGCTGCATAATCTACCAATTCTTTCAGATTAATCTCTTTCACCACTTGCATCAAATCCGCTTGCAGATTTACCGCCCAGCCTTCGTCAAGTATCACATATTCAATACCGTTTGCAGAAGCAAAATCAATGTAGGCTTTATAAGTCGGATTATTTACTCCGGTCACAAAATCAACGCCATCCAAATTCCAGGCATTCCACCAGTCCCATGCTACTTTGCCGGGTTTGATCCATGAAAGATCTGTCAGACGGGAAGGGGCAGCCAATAAATAGCTCAAGTTGCTTGCTGCCAAATCCTTATCGGAAGTGGTAACAATGCTCATGCGCCACGGGAAATTCCGGGGTTTATCTACTTTGGCAATGTAAGCTTCATGCTCTTTCACCAACATTTGAAGTTGATTGTGTCCGCCCTGCATCATCTTCTTGGGGTATGGAGCGAAACGTCCCGTCAACCGATTTTCTCCTTCAGCAGCAGACAAATAGAGGCCGGGATAATTCTCCAAATCGGATTCTGTGATACAAACCTTAACGCCTTCTCCGGCATCCACGACTAATGGCAAAAACATCAAACGTTTTTTATTCAACTTCGATAATGGATCGGTAGTATAAGTATTTTCGAAGGAATTGAAATATTGAGAGTCATAATCACCGTCTTTTCCTGTTTTTACATAAGGTACAGAAGCTACCATATCGGATGGGAAATGATAATCTACTGTTTCATCTACCACGTTGAAAGGTTTCTTCGCACGGCTGACAAAGCGGTAAGCAATACCATCATTGTACGCACGAAACTCGACATTCCAGTCTTTTTTAAACCGAAGAGTCAGTTCATTATAGTGGTCTCTCAATTCACTGGCACGATAGAAAGGAGAAGGAATCATCTGATCTACTTTTTTCCCGGAAGTGCCGGACAACTTTGCTTTCTCTCCCCAGACTTCTCCGTTATCCAATGTCATCGAAATCGGAGAAGGAGCAAGAATCTGCCGTCCGTTACAGCGGATGTCATAAGTCAGCTTATCACCTACGGTAATCGTCGTTTGAAGCTTTCCATCCGGAGAGTTCAAAGTAAATTGTTTTTGCGCTTGTACCGTAAGCGTACATGCGACAATACATAAGAATAATAAAATCTTCAGTTTTTTCATGGTTTTAATTATAGTAGTTATCAAATTATAGAAGAACGATACAAAAATAAAATAATATAGTATAGCAACCTATATGAAAACTAAAAAACAGAGATAAAAAAGAATACGTAATTCTATTTTTTTCCTGTCAGGGATTGAATACAATCGACTTCTTCCTGCTGATAAGGTACTCCGGTAGGACGATAGATATCATGAAACCATAATTCCGGTTCTTCACCCGACGGAATGACGTCATCCCAAGCAAAAATAGTATTTGTCTTTCCTGCAACAAATCCCCAATTGATGGCGCCTACCTTTTCTTTTTTCATCAAAGGAAGAACATTACAAAAGCGGCTGTCATTGCGACGGGCCATATATTCGGTACAAATCAACGGACGGTTAAGCATCTTTAAAAATTTGATACATTCGCCATGCCGTTCCTCATTATCGTAATTATGATAAGAGACAGACTACCTAATATCCATATTAATATCTTCAAGAACATCACAATCCAAAAGAATTATAAAAAACTTCTCTCGTTGATTTACGAGATATAGAATAAAAAGTTATTTTTGCACCGTTTTTTAATTTTATCTTAAACTAGTATTATGTACAAGATTTTTCACGGCTTCCATCTAGTGGAAGCTTATCAGGACTTAAAGAAAGCCAAACGGTTGGCAAAAAATCAGACAGTGGCCAGATGTATAAAGCTAACCGTAGCTATTACCCTGTCCCTTATTTTATGGCTCCTCCCTATTGACACATTTGGTATAGAAGGGTTAACAGTTATAGAACAAAGACTTATTTCTATCTTTATTTTTGCCACACTGATGTGGGTATTCGAGGCTGTCCCTGCATGGACCACTTCCGTATTGATTGTCGTTTTATTGTTACTCACCGTTTCCGACAGCAGCTTATGGTTCCTTACTCAAGGAATCTCGACAGAAGAATTGGGACAGACAGTCAAATATAAGTCCATTATGCATTGCTTTGCCGATCCAATCATTATGTTATTTATTGGTGGGTTCATACTTGCCATCGCAGCAACCAAAAGCGGATTGGACGTATTGTTGGCACGCGTCATGCTAAGACCTTTCGGAACCCAATCACGCTATGTACTATTAGGATTCATTCTTGTTACAGCTGCATTTTCAATGTTCCTTAGCAACACGGCTACAGCTGCCATGATGCTCACTTTCCTAACTCCTGTATTAAAAGTACTTCCGGCAGACGGTAAAGGAAAAATAGGTCTGGCTATGGCTATTCCTGTAGCTGCTAATGTGGGTGGCATGGGAACTCCTATCGGCACACCGCCCAACGCAATTGCCTTAAAATACCTGAATGATCCGGAGGGACTGAACCTGAATATCGGTTTCGGAGAATGGATGAGTTTTATGTTACCCTATACTATTATTGTATTGTTTATCGCTTGGTTCATACTTTTACGATTGTTTCCCTTTAAACAAAAAAATATTGAATTACAAATTGAAGGTGAAGCCAAAAAAGACTGGCGTTCCATTGTGGTTTATATCACTTTTGCTATCACAGTCATACTTTGGATGTTTGACAAGGTGACGGGAGTAAACTCTAATGTAGTAGCTATGATTCCGGTAGCCGTTTTCTGTATAACGGGAGTCATCACCAAACGCGATCTGGAAGAAATCAGTTGGAGCGTACTCTGGATGGTAGCCGGCGGCTTCGCCCTGGGCGTTGCTTTACAAGAAACCGGACTAGCGAAACATATGATTGAAGCTATCCCATTCAACACATGGCCTCCTGTATTAATGATTGTCGGCTCCGGACTTATTTGTTATGCTATGGCTAATTTCATCTCACATACAGCTACTGCCGCATTGCTCGTCCCCATCCTAGCCATTGCAGGAAGCAGCATGCGTGAGAACCTATCTTCCCTAGGTGGGGTAGAGACTTTATTGATTGGAGTGGCAATCGGTTCATCATTAGCAATGATATTGCCTATCAGTACTCCTCCCAACGCATTGGCACATGCCACAGGCATGATTCAGCAAAAGGATATGGAAAAAGTCGGAATAATCATGGGAATCATCGGACTGATATTGGGATATACCATGTTGATTATACTTGGTTCCAACAAATTATTATAAAAAATTCTCTTCCCATACAAATAAGCCCTGTGAGAAGCAATCATTCTTACAGGGCTTTTTTGCTAATCAGTCTTACTTGAAAACCTGGAAAGAATCTCTTTTGATATTGCTATCCGTTGTTTCAGATAGTGGCAGACTTCTTCCCACCGATAATATGGGAAAAAGGATGTGACCACCGGAATGGTTACTTCTTGCTCATTCAAAAGTATTTTGACCCAGACTTGACAGTTCTTATCACGATAAAACACCCATTGCACATTAGCTGCCATCGGAGCAATTTCATAATCTTTCCAATAAATGGATACGGAATCAGGTGATGCTATCTGTATATCCGTTTTTCCTATACCCATCAATGCTACAAAAGGAATGACAGTTTCTGCATGCGCAAAACGAAGATCCACCCGATTGTCCGATTGCCCGTTAATTGCCTGCTCTGTCGTTTGAATAAACTCTGAAAGTAACGGCCATGCAATTGCAACCGGCAACATATTTCCAACTGGTGCTGCACTTTTAGTCAGATATTGCCGCAAGTTTTGTGTTTGCCAATAACCATACCATTCTTTATCATTGAGAATACCTTTCATATTAAAAGATAAGCCTGTATCAGGAAGTATAGCTGCTATTGAGAACAAAGCCATGACAAACTCCCGTTTTTCCTGTTCTGTTTCTTGTCCTGAGGTGAGAAAAATCCTTTTCATGACAGGTGTAAAAACTATCTTATCTTGCACAAATGATTCATACAAAGAAATCCAGTCACCTTTCTCTTTATAATAAACATAAGGCTTGTTCAAATCAAAAAAACGAAGAAGTGGGTTATATTGCTTTCCTGCACTTTTCTTTATTACCAATGAGGAATCCTGTTTTTCCATACCAGAAAGAAAAGCATCCATACTACTAATACAACGAGGAATATAGGAAGCTATCGCTTCAATTCGCGCCGAATCTACAAATATTTCAGGATAACGCAATAGCATACGCTCTGCTATTCCCTTTTGTTCCTGCTCTCCTACTGCCGACAATTCTCCCCATCGTCCTTCGAAAGCTTCGGACAGCCGTAATACCGTAGCAAGCAGTTCCTGACCTTTTACAGTCAATCTGTTTTCCTGCTCCGCCAATATAAGCACATTTCTAACCTTCTCTAATGCTTTTCCCGAAGTCGGGAACCGTGCTCCGTGCCTTCCTAAATGATTGATATAAAAAGGAACCATACCATCATGGTTCAAAACAGGCAGATTCTTTATCAAAGGATACGGCATAGCCGTTCCTGCATATTTCTGAATTGCACTTTGCCCGAATAAAAAAGTTATAGGGAAAAGCAGACCAGCTAAAAATATCAATATTGCTCTCATCCGGCAGAATATATATTTGTTTGTCAAACATAACAACCGGACATAGAACAATGTTTATATACGCCACCTACTATTTCTCATTTTTTAAATTGATTGCCGGATAAGATCCTGTCTTTTCCGACTCTCCATACTTGCTCGGACTTACACCATAATATTTTTTAAATACCTCACGGAAATATTTCGCATCCGAGAACCCGACCCTATCGGTAATTTCCGCTATTGTATATTCGCCCTGCTTTAGCAATTGTGCAGCATGTTGCAAACGTATCATCCGGATATAATCAGCCGGAGCATAACCTGTCAAGACCTTTAATTTATTAAAGAAACTCGTACGGCTCATGTGATGGCGACTGCTAAGCATTTCTACATTAAAATCCGGATCCCCCATGTTCTTCTCTATACATTCCTTGACCGAAGCAATAAATTTCCAGTCCAGAGTATTAGTACAATTAACCGGAAAACTCTGTTCTTCCTCTTCGATACTATTATAGACCTGACGGAGCAAAGCACGATTCGCCAGTAAATTCTTAATCGTTGCCTTGAGTATTCCTACACTGAAAGGCTTGGTGATATAAGCATCCGCTCCGATTTCCAACCCTTCGAGCATATTCTTCTCATCTCCCAGTGCTGTCAACAAAACGACCGGAATATGAGACATCTCAATATCCCCTTTTATCGCTGAACAAAGTTCATCTCCGCTCATTTCAGGCATCATTATATCGGATATAACAAGATCCGGATTAAATTCCCTGATTATGATAAGTGCATCCTTTCCATTCGGACAAGCCTGAATATTATAGCTCGTTTTAAGTATATCCACCAGATAATTACGTAAATCATCATTATCCTCCACTATCAGAATACGTTGTAAGGAACTGTTTATCTGGGTTATCTCCATAACCGACAAGTTTGAAATGCTAGCCGGTATGATAGTCTCCGGACGTTCATCCGGCAGCTTGGGAGAAATAAATTTAGCTTTATGAAGATGGCTATTTCCTTTCGGGAAAGTAACTCGTACACAAGTGCCTTGTTGTTCATTGCTCTGAATCTGAATCTTGCCTTTATGTAATTTGACTAGTTTGTATACCAACATCAGCCCTATTCCGCTACCTGTCACTTTTAGATTGACAACATTGCTACCTCTAAAACAGTTCCTGAACAATTTCTTCTGTTCGCACGAAGGAATACCAATTCCCGTATCTTTCACCTCAATGCTCCACGTGTTTCCTTCCTCACAAGCGGAAATGCAGACACTACCTTCTTCAGGTGTATACTTCAATGCATTCGACAAGATATTTTTCAGAATAGATCCCATCTTGTCACTATCAAACCACACATTCAGATAGTCAAAATTGCTTTCATAAACAAACCTGACATGTTTCATTTCAGCATATTTGCGAAAAGCAGCACAAACATCATTCATAAAAGTATTCAGCTCATACTCGGAAACATAAAGAGTGGATGAATAGACATCTATCCGTTCGAAATTTATCAAGTTCGTTGTCAGCTGAAGCAATGTATTTACATTCTTAAGAGCCATATTCATATGGGGTAACGCCTGTTCGGTCACCATACGATTTTCTATGACTTCCTCCAGCGGAGCTTTTATCAACGTAAGCGGCGTACGTATGTCATGAGCCGTATTAATGAAGAACCGTGTCTTCTCATCCGACACTTTCTTCTGCTTTTGCAACATGATGATACGAAAGATGATAATCATAACCAATACCAACAGAATTGCATATCCCACCATAGCCCACAAACTGGCCCATACCGGAGGTGTTATAACAATCTGAATGTTCCTTGTCTCATAAGTCTTATACTTCTCTTCATTGGATACGGCACGAATTTGTAACGTATAACTGCCAGGAGGCAGATTTCTGACAAGAATCCGGTTATCCTGACTCGGACGGCTCCACTCTTTATGATAACCGTCAATCTTCCATGAATAAAGAATGTTGGAAGGATAATCATAATTAATGGAAGCTACATCAAGGGAAAAAGTATTTTGTCCGTAGGCTAGTTCCAGCCGGTCAGTTTCGTCAATGTCCTTTTTCAAAGGAGATCCGTCATCACCCGGGTAAACGGGATGATAAGCTATCATAAAATCGCGCAGCAACAAACGTGAATAATGCGGTTCCGGTATCTGTATGTCTGTCGGAAATTTAACAGCACCATCATTACCACCGAAAACAAGCATGCTTTTATTGCAGGTCGTGGCAGAACCTGCATTAAAACTGACACTCATCAATCCTTGTTCACGTGTCCAGTTACGAAAAGAATGTTTCTGGGGAGAATAGATTGTAATACCGGTCTCCGTACCCATCAGAAGACTCTCGTCCTGACGCGGAAGAATTGTATAAATATTGTCGGAAATCAACGCACAGTTATCAGTACGATATTGATGGATAAACTTTTTCTTATTAATGTCATAAACAAGGAGTCCGGCTCCACGGGTACCGATATACAAGATACCGTCTTCTCTCTGGTATAATGCACATATATAGGGAGATTCAACAGGCAGATCAATATACCGGTAAATTCCGGATTCTTTATCAAGCAGGTAGAGTCCCATTCGCGTACCAATCCACATCAGCCGGTCATCCTTCTCCTGAATGGTAGTAATAGAACTTACTCCCGGATATAAACGCACATTTTTAGTCTCAAGATTGATACGCTTCAGATGATAATATCCACCGGACCAGATATCACCTCCCGAATCTTTTTTAATGTCATAAATATATTGATCGGGACGTACTCCTGCAATGGCAGCAGGAGAAAGATAAGTTACCTTAAACCCTTTCTTCTTCTCTATCTTGTAAATACCCGATGTATAACCACCAGCCCACATTACACCGGGAGAGACTTCACACAGCGCTAAAAAAATGTGATTCTCATCATTCGGTACCGGATCAAAGGAACTAAAGAAGGAACGCCATTCTTTTGTATCAGTCTGATAGAAACTGATACCGTTACTGGTTGCAAACCAGAGGTCACCGTCACTATCCTCCACCACATCATGAACCTGATCGTTCACCAGTGACCGGGTATTACCAAGAGAATGTCTTATCAGGTCATAACTTCCATAACGGTTGTTACGGATTGTAATGCCGGTGGGATAATTTGCGAGCCAGATGCGATCTTCTTCATCCACATAGACATCATTAATATTATTTCCATTCATCCCGTTATAACTGCCATAATCAGCTGTTATATAGGGTTCACTCATGTATGTATTCACATCCAGCTTATATACACCTCTTCCCCCAGTAGCCACTAGAAGTTCATGAGCGTTTAAAGCAGCAATCTGGTTAATCTCTACATGATTGGGGAATTGACAAGAGATGATTTTTCCTGTTCCCCCCATGTCATATATAAGTATTCCCTCTTTATAGTTTCCCACAAATAACTGCTTTGAAACAGCATGGTAATAAAGTTCATGCACTGGAGCGATGCTTTCCAACGCTTCATCAGGAATCACCTTTAACTTCCCTTCTTCTATTCCGGCACGAAATAAACCACTTCCCGTACCTATAAAAAAATGGTTACCATCTGTCTGTTCAATGGTAGTTATTTCACCGTCGACCGGCACCGACATATGTAACACTGTTCCGGTATGGGTATCATACCAGGTAATGCTATCTTTACAGCACAACCATATACGGTCATTCTTGTCCAAATAACCATAATCCAGAAATGCTTGCGACTTATTTCTGATCAGTTCCGGATGCACATAAGCCAGTTCAAACTTGTCATGCTGCGAATCATACCTAAAAATACGACCTTTCTGACCAATTACCCATAATACATTTCCGTTGTCCATATAAAGCCAATTCAAGGCAATCCGTGAATCCAACGTCATGTTATCGTCTGAAAAGTTGTAATGCTTGATATGTTTGCCATCATAACGGTCTATCCCTTCTTGAGTCAGAAACCACATATATCCCCGTCGGTCTTTTTGGATATGGTATATTTTCTGATTATTCAACCCATCTTCCAGTCCTATGTACTTATAAATCTGTCCCCTGCTTACAGTACCATTAATGAGAAGAAGTACAAACAAAAAGAATCTTCTCATTTTTACAAAACTACTCATGTCTTTCACTAATATTCAAAAAAATACTCTGCAAAAATATGAAAAAATTAATTAAAACGAAAGTCGAAAATGTATTTATATTTTAACCATCAATTATTATTAATACTCATACTCCCAGTTTTAAATTTGTTGAATATTGTAAAGAAGAGCTAGAATTTCAGTTACCCCTTAATCTGTAAAATTTCATAAATGCATAAATAAAAAGCTATTCTAATATTATTAAAATAGCTTTTTATTCATATATCATCTATTAAACAATGCGGTAGTTACACTCTCTTTTCCTAGGTAAAAAGCCTTTGCTTTTATCAGTGGAGCATTACATGCTACCGGAGTTTGCCATTCTATGGAACTTTCCGTAGGCTCACTACCATCGGTTGTGTAGCGGATTATCGCATTGGGAATGGCAGTATTAGCCAATAGTAATCCATCCCTTATCATAATACCGGGAGGAGACACCCGGAAATTTATTCCCCGCTTTGCTAAACGTGGCAATTCATAATCTACAATACCGGCATTATATTTCCGTTTGGCATCCATATATACTTTGCCGTCCGGAGATAATGCCCACGATGGTTGAACATTCCAAGCACGTTCTGTCAATCCGAAGACTTTTGGGAAAAGATAATATTCTACCTGTTCAAAACTACGGATTGTTTCCGACCATATTTGTCCGGACAGACCTTTAATATTTTGAGAACCTTCCTTTGTCAAGGGCTGTTTTCCGTTTGAAGCAGCTTTCACATCAACAGGTTCACCTTTCAAATTCCGTCGTAAAGACTTATAAATATCAAAAGGCAACATATCAAACGTCACATATTCATCCACATAACCGCCCCAACGCAATCCCGGTTCCTCCACATGATAGCAATAGGTCATATCCAAATAGAAGTTACCCACATTACAGAGTATAATCGGGTAGCCCGCATTAGCTAGCTTATACGGCACTTCATCCCCACCCTGTTCCGGAATGGTGTTCCAGCAATAATTTAATACCTTACTGTTTCTGAAATGTTCGTTAACGGTATTATCCGGATTCATAACAATGTCCTGCCATCCGACTGCCTGTATGTTACGTTTGTCCAGCATTTCCAATATTTGTTCCAGAAAATAATCCTTCAGTTCCCGTATCTTAGTCAGTCCGTTCTCTTGCATAAAAGTGCGGCAGATAGAAGAACCTTCCCAAATACCTTCTGGTACTTCATCTCCACCCACATGGAAAGCAGTCAGTTCTACTCCTGCATCCTGATACATCTGCACGATTTCGTCAATCACTTTTTCAAGAAAATGATAAGTGGAAGGCATGGCAACATTAATCACATTGTCTGTGAAATTTTGTGCCGACAGATATTGGGAAGTATCTGCAAAGTCAGTCAAAAGATATTCTTCCGCTTTCGGTTGGTCTGTAGCTATGTATTTCTGATAACGGGCATTCATGGCTTTAATCGCTGCCCGGGAATGTCCGGGAATGTCTATTTCGGGAATAACTCTGATATGCCTTTCTTTCGCATATTTCAAAATATCCATGAAGTCACTGCGAGAATAATATCCATTAGCCAATGAAGCAGTATCTGTCTCATTCCATCCCCAGGCATACGCAGGATAAAGACATGTCTGTTCATCTGTGGTATGTCCTCTACGAGAAGCTATTTCTGTCAATTCCTCCAATCCGGGTATTTCCACACGCCAGGCCTCATCGTCACTCAAATGTAAATGCAGTACATTCATCTTATAGAATGATAATATATCGATCAGTTTCAGCAGCTCCGCTTTCTTTGTAAAGTTGCGGGCTACGTCCAACATAATTCCCCGATGCCCCATGTCCGGATAATCGGTTATATGAAGATTAGGTATCGGAGAAGAAGTTAGTTCCATGTTATCTAATAAGGCAAGCAATGTTTGACAAGCATTAAATATGCCATGTGTATCACTAGCTTTCAAAGTCAACCGGTTATTCTTTATCACGATTTCGTAATATTCATCGGGATATTGACAGGTAATAGGAACCTCCATTTTCTTCAATTCAATGATTGTTTCTTCATCCTTATCGGAAACGCTGCATCTTAATAATGAAGTCAATTGACTTTTCAATAAAAGAGCTTCCTCTTTAAACGCATCATCAAACTTCAGACAGACTTTTTGAGAGAAAGAAGAAACACCGCCCGTCTTTTCCACTTTTTTAGGAGCAGGAAAAAGAGAAAGCATATCACAATCTACCGGTTTGCTAAAATCATCATTCTGCTTATAGAAATAATTTCCATCTGCATAGGGAAAGCTGTTCCTCGAGCTAACCCATTGGGTATCGGGCTTAAAAAGCTCGATCTCGATGGGGACATTTTGCGGTTGTAACGGTTTTCCTTTTTCATCGGTAGTTACCATATAAGCCCCTTCAGGAACCGAGGACACATTAATCACATTTCCTTCACTCAATATGGTAAAAGTGATTGTTTCACCCGGTGGCAATGCCTGGTAGTGTTCAGTGGGGTACATTTTATAGTAAGTCGAACCCAAACATTCAATTTCCAGCGGTGCATTAATAGGTTGCTGATAATAAATAGGTGTCTGATTAAAATAGATCACCCAATTATTAGTCAAGGATTTATTCCCATTATTCGTCAGACAGAATGTATTCTTAAAATATCTGGCTTCCACACTATCTTTTTCCAGTTTCCATGTTAAGGATAGCTGTGAGGAAGGGGGCTGTTTACCAGCCCCACAACCAAACAGGCATATCCCCAACATCATTATCCATATATTCCTCATAGTTATCATAAGGGAATTATTTAGTTAATGAACGAATACATTCCACTTCTTCTGTCGAATAAGGGGTTCCATCACTACGGAATATATCGTGGAACCACAATGGAGGTTCAACAACATCAGGCAATGGAGTGTCCCATGCAAAGATCGTATTTGTTTTTCCAGCTACAAGTCCCCAGTTGATTGCACCGATATTTTCTCTCTTCAGCATTGGCATAATATCCTGGAAAGTACTATTTTGAGTACGTGCCATATATTCTGTACAAATCATCGGGCGACCGTATTGCTTCAATGTATCAATGAGTTGCTGATGCGAATTCACGCCTTCATACGTGTGGTATGTTATCACATCCGAATTTTCCAATTGGAACTTATTCAGATTAGTCAGGCTCATATCCCAAACTCCGGCCGACAGAGGTTGTGACGGATTCACCGTTCGTCCCCACGTAAATATCTTCTGCAATAACGGCAAACTTCTTTCACCGTATCTATATCCTCCCGAACCTCCGGGTTCATTATATAAGTCCCATAATACGATTCTCTTATCATCCTTAAAGGTAATCAGGATATCTTTCACATAGCTTTCCAATACCGGAAGTATCACTGCCGTATCGCCTTTATAATACAGATCACCCGGGTCACGTGCCCATCCCGAATTGTGTACTCCCGGCTGTGGTTCCGGCTGTTTGCCAGCCTGATATACAGGATTCCAACAATCATCCAGGAAGACGAAGATGGTAGAGATATGATGCTTGTCGGCAATAGTAAGGTATTCATTGATACGTTTCTTAAAGCCTTCCTTATCTGTTTCCCAAACCAGGTGATGCAAATATACGCGCATACAGTTCATGCCTATTTCTTCCGCCCAACCCAGTTCACGATCAATAGTCACCGGATCAAAAGTATCTGCCTGCCACATCTCCATTTGGTTGATTGCCGTGCTTGGAATAAAATCGCATCCACGAAGCCATCCCCATTGTTTATACCACTCATTAGCCTGCTCTTTCGTCCAGACCTCACGAACAGAGACAGTTTTCTGGTTGCAGGCAATCAACATAACACCAATAAAAAAGGAAAGTAATATCTTTTTCATATAATCGTTTTACTTTATCAAATTAAAAATCTTTTTATTTTCTCCACGTAAATATTACCATATCACCCGGTTCGACTGCTATCGTAGAGCCGTCCGGAGTAGTCGTTGAACCATTTTTCAACACTCTACTAACAGAACTATCCACATCGATAGACAGGTTCATCACATTACGAAAATCTCTATTTACTACCACAAGATATTGATTACCACCTTTCTCCAGAACAGAGACAACAGCACCTGTATCACTCGTAGTCAATGATTTTATAGGAGTCGGCAGACTTCCCAAAGCCTTCGTGCCTTCAGGTATTTCACTTCCGGTGTGAGATACTGAAATAACCTGTGCTCCCAAGAATATACCCGCAAGTTGCTGTACTTCCTGATTAACAGTCTTGACCAAATCATACACTTCAGTCGGATCATCATGTTGAAGTCCGCGATAGGTAAAATACTGGATTGCCTGCGCACCATAAGCCAAATCACTGAAAACTTGTAATCTCAACTCAGGCAATGTCGGTATCTTATAAAAATGAGTTTCATCAAGTTTATGGGAAAGTGCAAGTGCAAATGCCCAGAACGGCTTATTATTCTCTTTAGCAGCAGCCGATATTTCTTCCAGATTCCGATACCAGTCCGGACGGACAATGCTGGGAGCACCATTTATAGATACAATAGGATAATTGTCAAACGAAATAAACGGAACAGGGACTTGTTCTATAAACGACTTTACATTTTCAGAATAAAGTTCTTTCCCCCATGCCCAATTGGGGTACAAATTGATATAACAAGGATGATGGCTGTCGATGGTTTTAATTTTCTTCACCAATTCACCCAAACCCGGCAAATCATTCACTTCCGGTTCATCCTTCAAATGATAGGCATACAAAGCCGGATGATTCATCATCGCTTTTACAACCTCTTCGGCAGTAGCAACAGACAAGAGATCCTTACAAGAAGTTATCATTTTCACTCCGGTCTTCTGTGCGGCGTCAAGCACCTTCAATGTTGTTTCCAAATCATCGTACCATCCCAGATAAATATTAATGCCGGATGCTTTCATCACCGGAAATTTCTCCAGCGACTTGTCTGCTTCCACTCCGGTCCATGCTATAATCGGGAATTCTCCATCAGTTGTAGGGATATAAGAATTACCCTGAATGATCTCAATTTCTTGTGTCTTTACTCCATTAGGTACCACGCGGAATACAGCCGTACGTCCGGTTCCTGTATTTGCATTTGCAGTAATTGTCACAGTTCCGTTTCCACTTCCTTTGGCCGGTGAGACGGTAACCCAAGACTGATCCGTCTCGTTTACAAATTTCCATTCCGTATTAGATTTTATCGAATAGACCTCCGTAAAACCGTCATTACCGATCTGTAACTTCTCCAAATTCCCGGAAATAGAAAAAGAGGCTTTCTCCGGATCCATCGAACAAGACATTAATAACATTGGCAACATCGAGAAAAAGAACGTAACCAGAAATTTCTTACTATATGTTTTCATTGATATATACATAATTCTATTGAATATTAAATTAAAGACTATTAATCATGCCCCCCTCTTAATTGTAAGGAGTCAATCGTATCACTTCACTGGCTTTATCAATATGTATTGTATAAAGTCCGGCTTTAAAATCAGGACCGGGAATCAAATCACCGGGAGCGTTTCTCGTTATCAGGTTAGCAGGCTCAACCGTATATAGATTCTTCGTGTCCTCCTCTTGCGCCCAACCATATCCCCGATAGAACTTAAATCCCATAGTTTGGTCAATGTAAACGACTGCTTCAAAGGCACTTGCACCGACCTTTTTAAAGAAGAACCATTGGTGAGGATATGCGAAGTCCCAAGCAAGCGTAGCCACATAAGGTTCGCGTGGAAATCCGACTCCAGTACCGAGAATATACATCACCTCCGGATAAAAAACATCCCGCGGACGTTCCATATACATGAAACCATTTGATGTATTATATTTCAAGTTATAAAGTACCGACGGACCATCGAATTTTGCTTTGCTCCCTGAAACATCTTTAAAGAATTCCGGCCGGAGCATATTGGTGACATCACTACCAAAACCTATAAAATTAATCTTGGCACTTTCTACCAACTGAACATCCAACTGGACATATCCTCCTCCCACATCAAAGAAGCGGGACTTATCAATATCAATGCTGTATGTCAAAGTCTTATCAGCCAGAAAGCTCAACATATCAAAAGTGATATTCTCCAATGTATAACTCCCTACCTTAGGAGTCGGAATCGAAGTAGCTGCATCATCAGTCACAATCGCGATCTTATTGTCTGAATATCCCCATACCAAACCGGAATAATCAGGTTTATTATTTATTATCTTTTCGGCAACTTTAAAATGGTCGCCAATCCCTGCCAAATCCGCCGCACTCGTCCGGAAACTATAATCCGTTTCATTCTGACTCTCCTTGTCCATTTCATACACATTTCCCAAATCATCAACAAGGTATAATTGGGAAGGTGTTTCCGGACGGGTCACCGCCACACTTGCGGCCTCATCCAAAGTCAGAGTCGATTCATTGCCACCTAAATCGTTTACAGCTTTTATAGTCACCACAGGACGTCCATTCTGGAAACCGGCAACAAAAGGTAAAGTAGCTTCCTCTTCAATAACCGCAGAACGTCCGCTCAATCCTTTAGACAAATTCAAGATTTCGGCTCCATCCATTGTCACTAATAATTGGAATGAAACCAAATCATTATATTCATCACTTACTTGTGCAGTGAACTTCACTTTATCACCAGCCGCCACAACCGTTTCACCATTCACTCCCCGCAATACGGCATTTTCTATTTTAGGTTTTGAAGGTGTAGGCCATTCCGGCCATTCACTTGGCTTACTAACATCATCTTTTGCACACGAAAGGAGCAATAACGACGACATGAATAATACGTATATCTTTTTCATTTTTCTTAAGATCTCTAGTTTAACAATAATGAATGATGACATTAATTGCGAGCTGCCGCAAGATCCGCTTTCCATCCCTCACGTTCAAATGTCTGTACCAACACTTTTCCATAAGATTCCGAAGCTTGTTGAACCGCATAATTAGGAATAGGCACATATTGATGTGTAGGAGCCACTCCTTTGATCTTCGCTGTACGCTGCGCATACTGATTAAAACGGATGAGATCTATTTTACGCATCCCTTCATACAACATTTCATGTCCTCTTTCCGTAAGTAAAGCATCCAGGAAAGCGTCAACATTCGCTGTTGCCGATGACGGAAGATCTCCCAGTCCGGCACGCTTACGCACCTCATTGACCGCAGCAATAGCGTCAGCGGACGGAGCCGCATTGTTTTTACGTACTTCGGCTTCCGCATACATGAGTAATACATCTGCCCAACGAGCTAACGGTATATCAGTCCCCTGAAAAGCCGTAGCTGTTTCCACCGGGAATTTATTAATGATAAAACCGTCCCATGTAGTAGTATTCCGGTCAATCCAGGTTCCTGCAGTCGTATAATATTTGGTCAGAATCACTTCACGACGTTTGTCCGAAGGATCATACGTATCCCAAAATTTCGGAGACACGTTGAAAGTTTGTCCCCATCCCTGCCCTTGCAGATAGAAAGGAGTCGGATTTCCCTGATCGTCCACTCTGGCTGCATTATCGGGAGTAGCAAGCATCATCAGCGGGTTAAAGTTGCCGGACTTATTCGTACCATCCGCCGTTTCATCACAACTGACAGCCATAATCACTTCCGAATTAAAGTTATTGGCATTTTTGAATTGCTCGATATAAGGATTGTCCCCTTTCTTGAAAAGACTATACCGTCCCTTCAACTCGTTATACATATCAATCGCTTTCTGATAATAACCGGACATATAATAGCCTTCATTCAGGCAATGCCGCATGATGCATACACGTGCATAGTCTTTATTGTAACGTCCCTGTTCCGGCTGCGTATCTGCAATATACTGATAAGCATAATCAAAATCAGCCATAATCCACTCCGTCATTTGCTGCAATGTCGGACGCACCAGATTTTCCAGTTTTGAAGGATTAATCAGATCGTTCGGATCGACAATCAAAGGAACAGGACCATATACATGCAATAAATAATACATCATCAATCCACGACAAAGACGGGCTTCAGCAATAAATTCCCTTTTACGCTCTTCGGAAACCACTTCGGTAGAAGCTTTCTCCAGTGTTCCAATCACATTGGTGAAGTAGGAAATCTCACTTACTTTCGGAAAGTGGTTCGGCCTTTCATCACTTAACGTACCGCTTGTATAATAAACACACTGACTAAAATCGGCTTTAGAAAGGAAATAATATCCGCCTCCCCAACCATTATTCCACACAGCCACCTCATCTGTCGGATAATCAAAGAACTTCAGTACACCTCCGGCAGGGATATACCAACCGTGCTGATTGCCACTTGTTCCGGCACCGATCCAATAGGTCCATGTTGTCGTAAAAGGCATATAGCAGGTCATCATAAATGATTCGTATTCGGCTTCAGTCACCGGATAATTAGAAACATTCAACGTGCCATACATCTTGGGATCAAAATTATCCTCACAACTGCACATGATAAATGCAATCATGACAAACACCTTAAATAATTTATTCTTATTCATATTTTCAATCTTTTCTTTCGTTACAGGTTTTCTTAGAAACATATTTTTGCTCCGAAGGAGTATGTTCTCGTCATCGGATACTCCGCTTTGGAGCCGTCGCCACCTGTCTTTATTTCAGGATCGACACCTACAAACTTGGTAAAAGTAAACGGGTTCTGACAGTCGATAAAAACTCTGATAGAACTCACATAATCACCCACTCTTCCCAGCTTCTTTCCTGAAAGGTTGTATCCTAAAGTGATATTCCTGACACGTACGAACGAAGCATTCTGATAATCTTCCTCAAAGCCTACGTTACCAGGTAAAGCGACAGCCTTTGTTGAAGCAATACCACGACGGTTTCCATTCTGATTGGTTTGGGAATTCCAGATAGTATATACATATTTGTTCGAATTCTTGGGACTCGTGTAGTACACATCTCCGACAAGTGCCCAACGATATGCATAGTTATAGCGTGTACGTCCGAATTGTCCATACATAAATACATCCAGATCAAAATCTTTGTATACAAATGTATTTCCAAAGCCTATGTGAATTTTTGGAAGTGTATTCCGCATCTTCACATCATCAATCGTTATTTTGTTATCCCCATTTGCATCCTTAATAATCGGATAACCGGGCTGTTGCGCATCTGCCGGCAAAGATTTCTGCGATTCGGGCATATTGCTTTTATCTATGTTGATAACGCCTTCCGTTTCATAGTAATAATAAGCATTCACCGGTTCGTTCTTGCGGATTCGATATTCTTCATAATAATAGTTGGGCATCCGTTCTTTCCAAACGGCATTATGATGTGATAAGGTCAATTGTGAGGTCCACTTAAACACACGGGGGATTTCAAAGTTTAGTGAGTTAATAGTCGCATCCCATCCGTAACGTACATAATGTCCATAATTCATCGGGACGGAAGATGTCATACTAAGCGGAGAGGCAGAATCATATCCCAGCAAGTTGGTTACATCATTGCGGAACATATCAAAACTTCCCCAGATTCTATCTTTCAGGACTGAAAAGTCTATACCTATATTTTTCATGGTAGTCTTTTCCCAGGTAACATTCGGGTAATCAGGACCGCTAAGCAAATAAGGCACATAAGTCACTGAATTGTTAGAGAACTTGATATATTGGGCTGCCAGACTGAAAGTGCCATAAAGCGAACTACCCAGATTATCATTACCTGTCTGTCCATAACTACTACGAATCTTCAACTGGTCAATCCATGATATATGCTTCATAAACGGCTCGTTAGATAATTTCCAAGCCAATGATACTGAAGGGAAATAGGCATATTTCTTTCCCGGGAAAAACTTATCCGTTCCATCGCGACGAATAGTAGCGGCAACCACATATCTGTCGAGTACATCCACACTTGCCCTGGCAAATTGAGAACGACGTTCGTCGGCTGCCCTGAAAGAAGTCGGGTAGAAAGCGCCTTCCGCAGCTTCCACTTTATCAGCAGCAATGTGATCGTTAATCTGTTCGTAGTCAAGTTCAAGACCATTTGAATCGTTCGTATACCTTCCCATACCGACTACGGCATCGACACGTAACAAATCTCCAAACTGCTTTTTGAAAGTCAACGTGCCTTCCATAGTTTGGTTTCTACGTTCAACATATCCCAAATGCCCTCTTGATTTATACATGTCCATAAAATATATATCAGAAGGAATATACAGATTACGATTAGCATTCTCCTTATTAATACCATACATCAAACGGAAGGACAACATATCCTTGATTATATCCACATCGGCAGCAAAGTTTAGATAATAACCGCTTGTTTTAGTCCGGTCACTAACTTTTATCATTTCAGCCGGGTTAGGGTAATTTGAATATAAAGTAGGCTTTCCGTCCTCACCTCTGATTGGTAAATAAGAAGGATAAGTCAATGCTGATTGTATGGCATCGTACCCATTTCCACCACCTCCGCCACCGGAAGTTGAATTTGTATATTCATTTTCGTTTACATTAACAATTGCTGTCAACTTAAGAAATGGAAGCAATTGTGAAGAAATGTTTGTCCGAAGAGCATAACGTTCCATAGCGGAGTTTTCTACCGTACCTTCCTGTTTGTAATAATTTCCGGACAGATAATATTTCAGCAGTTTAGAACCACCCGTAATTGTGATATTATGATTATTGATGCTACCATCCTTTAATACACAATCCAGCCAGTCTGTTGTTTGAGCGGCAGCTATCTGTTGAGGTGAGAATTGAGGTACCCATTTATTATCAAAAGGTTTATCACCATAAGGATACATACCGTTCGTAAATAAATAGTTTTCTTTATTGAAAATGTTGGCAACATTCATATATTCTTCCCCACTCAAAGGTTCCAGATACGGATAGTTTTTCACGATAGAATAATTTCCTTCATAAGTGATTTGGGGACGAGTTTCAGTACCTTTCTTTGTAGTGATTAAAACGACACCATTGGCTGCACCAATTCCATAAATGGAGGCAGATGCATCCTTTAACACTTCGATAGATTCAATATCGGCAGGATTAAGTCCGGCCAATCCCGAACGATTGATAGAGTTGGGCATAACCTGGTTTCCGTTTCCAACCTCTAAAGAAGTGGAAGGCATCATTACGCCATCCACTATAAAGATAGGAGTACCTGCCCCACGAATTGAAAGGTCAACTGCTCCACCCGGTTGCGGGCTTGTCAACGTAGCTTCCAGTCCGGCAGCCCGCCCAAGCAACATCTGTGACATATTACTTGTTGCGGCTCGCGATATTTTTTCCGTTTTTACCGTTGCAATGGAAGTTGTCAGATTCTTACGGGTGGTCGTCCCATACCCTACCACAACAACTTCATCCAACTGTTTCGAATCTTCTTTCATCGTCACATTCAACGTCATCGGTCGGGTAATTTTCTGCGTATATGTAGTGTAACCTATTGAAGTAAATTTCAGTGTCGAGCCTTCCGGAACTTGCAACTGGTAATTGCCATCTATACCGGTAATGGTTCCTTGAGTAGCCCCTTCTATCATCACAGTCACTCCCGGAAGAACCTCTCCGGATTCGTCCACTACCTTTCCGGTCACTTTGATCGGCTGTTTGTTATCCTGTGGTTGAGATGAAACTTTGTTTAATACAATCTGACGTTTTTCAATCGTATAAGATACTCCTTCGCCTTTAAAAAGTTTATCCAGCACCAGAGTCATCCGTTCATTTTTCACAGTAATGCTTACTATACGGCTTACATCAACAATGTCTTTGTTGTATAAGAAACGATATTCTGTCTGATTTTCGATACTAGTCAAGACCTCCTCTACAGTCACATTCTTCAGTCGCAATGTAATTTGGGCGGATTGTGCCAAGATAGGTATACTGATAGCTTGCAAAGCTATACAAAACAACCATATAGCACAGATTCTCCCCATTTTTACATTCGCAGGTACATTAATTCTCTTTTTCATTTTTCTAATTGAAATAAGTTTCATACCTTTACATGTTTGGTTATTGGTTCTACAAATAAGTTGATTAACGAATAACTGAATCTTTGGAAAGGAAGGTGAGTCAGACCTTCCTTTTTTTATCAGTTGTCGGAAGCTGAATTCACTGATTATGTCTTTCTCATGGCTTGTATTATTTAAAGGTTAATAAATGTGTTTTTCTCTCGTTTCTATCAATAAGACGTTTCTAAAAATAAAAGCCACATTGGATATCGCATTATTTTTTCATCTGCATTATTTTTTCTTCAAACTATCGTTTATCCCAAATAATCTTTCTATTTTTACCCCCGACAATAGAACCTTTACTACAATACTATGCCGAATATCCAACAACAGACTTCCGACGACCGTTTTCTGGTAATAGCACTAAAACAGGATGATAAACAGGCTTTTACCCGACTATTCCATGCTTATTATAAAGATTTGGTATTGTTTGGCGGTACTTACATTCCGGAGAAATCTACCTGTGAAGATATTGTGCAAAATATCTTTCTCAAACTATGGAATGACCGGAAATCATTGGTAATTGAGAACTCACTAAAATCATATTTACTGAAAGCGGTCAGGAATTACTGTCTGGACGAATTACGCCATCGCAGGATTATAGATGAACACATTGCTTACGAACTTAAATCGGATTCTATAGATATAGATACGACAGAAAACTACATACTGTATTCTGATTTATGCCGGCAACTTAAAAATGCATTGGAACAATTACCTCCTCAAGAAAGAGAAGTGTTCGAGATGAGCCGATTAGAAAACATTAAATATCAGGAAATAGCCAATCGCCTGAATATCTCTGTCAGAACGGTAGAAGTACGTATCAGCAAAGCATTGAAGCAGCTCCGCATCTTATTAAAAGATTTTTATTTACTACTTTTTTTATTTCTTTTCCACTAATGAATGTGGGATTTTCTTTCTGAAACGTCTATTATATATAAGGTAAAATGCATATGATAAATAAAGATTCAGACATAGAAATTATAATCTCCAGATATCTCTCGAAAGAGGCTACACCAGAAGAAATAAAGGTACTGGATGATTGGATATCGGCTACTCCCGAAAACTATAGGAGCTTTCTATCACAAAAGAATGTGTGGGAAGTCAGTCACCCGGCTTTTAATCCGGAAGAGATAGATGTGGACAATGCGCACAGAAAAGTAATGGAGAAGATTCTCCATCAAAACCAGCCGGTTTCCGTTCGTCCTAAGTTGTCCTTCCTGCACTATTGGCAGCAAGTGGCAGCTATCTTGCTTCTTCCTTTACTGATATTATCTGCTTATCTTTATTTTAAACCCGCTTCTCAAATTGCAGAGACTTATCAGGAGTTATTCACTCCTTATGGCACTTGGTCGGTAGTTAATCTGCCTGACGGTTCTAAGGTTTGGCTAAATGCCGGAAGTTCTTTAAAGTATCCGACTCAATTCAATGATAAGCAAAGAGTTGTTTCGATGCAGGGTGAAGCCTATTTTGAAGTAGAATCCGATAAAAAGCATCCCTTCATCGTAAAAACCAAACAACTGACTGTAGAAGCTACCGGCACAGCATTCAATGTGAACGCATACGCTCCGGATCATGTAGCAGCAGTGACGTTAGTAAAAGGAAAGGTCGCAGTCACTCTTGACCAGAAAAAGACGATTTCCCTTTCACCGGGAGAGAAAATTGACTATAATCTGGCCACTTCTTTATATAACGTCAATAAAACCAATACTTATAAATGGTGCTCATGGAAAGATGGAATACTCATTTTTAGAGATGACCCGCTGGAATATGTATTCAAGCGTTTGGGACAGACTTATAACGTGGAATTTATTCTGAAAGACGCTGAATTAGGAAAGTATTCCTATAAAGCGACTTTTGAAGGTGAATCTTTAAATGAGATTTTGCGCTTGCTTGAAATGAGTGCACCTATTCGCTGTAAAGAGGTTAGTAATCGCAACACCAATAATGAGAAGTTTGAAAAGCAGCGTATAGAGGTGAGTAGGACTATGCAATAAAGGTAGTTTCAGTCTGTGTAAAACGCCGTTTCCGTATGTTCTGACAAGGGATAATTCTCAATACTATGAGAAAAAATACTCATAGGAATGAGAAAAAATTCTCACTGCGATGAGAAAAAATACTCATCGCAGTGAGAATGCTTGAGAATTTATTACTTCATCTTATACACCAGTGTACCACCTTTTACAATATCTTCATGCGAGATCGTTTTCTTTGTATATGGTTCGCCATTCAATGTAATACTATCTACATATTTATGTTCTTTCGACAAATTCTCCGCAATAATTGTGAAAGTCTTGCCATCGGCCAAATGCAAGGTCATCTTCGGCAACTGTGGAGCACCGAATACATATTCCGCACTTACCGGATCTACCGGATAGAATCCCATCGCACTAAGCATATACCAGGCAGACATCTGTCCGCAATCATCATTTCCGCAAAGTCCGTCGGGTTTGTTTTTGTATTGAGTATCAAATATTTCACGAACCAATTCCTGTGTACGTTCCGGACGACCAGCCAGTGCATACAAATAAGTCACATGATGGCTTGGCTCATTTCCATGAGCATATTGCCCGATTAATCCAGTAACATCTGCCAAACTTTCACCTTCTAGCTTAACCGTAAACAATGAGTCTAATTTATTCAAGAAAGGTTTTTCTCCCCCAAACAACTGGATTAATCCTGGAACATCATGTTGTACATGCCAAGTATATTGCCATGCATTTCCTTCCGTATAATCTCCACCGACACTTTCAGAATGTGCCAACGCACTTGGGTTAAACGGAGCTTTCCAAGTTCCGTCAGCTTTGCGCGGACGCATGAACTTCGTCTCCGAATCGAAAAGATTCTTATAATAGTCAGCACGTTTCGCGAAGTAAGCGGCATCTTCCTCTTTACCCATACGACGTGCCATATCGGCAGCAGCATAATCATCATATACAGATTCTAAAGTGGAAGATACAGATTCTGCTTTTATCAGATCTGTCGGGAAATAACCATATTTCGTATAAACCTCCCAATCAGACTTCAACGGATGAGATACAGTCTGCGTCTTCTTTATTATATTGAAAGCACGTTCAGCGTCAAAGCCACGGAATCCTTTGCGATAAGCCTCGGCAATGACTGATACGCCGTGATTACCAATCATACAGAAATTCTCTTTTCCCCACAATCCCCAAATAGGCAGGAAGCCTTGCACTTCACCCTGTTCGATGAGAGAATTCACAAAACCGTCCACACGTTCGGGAATCACTAATGTATAAAACGGATGAGCGGTACGGTAAGTATCCCACAAAGAGAACGTAGAATAGAAAGCACCAGTTCCGGCTTTTACAATAGAGTCGGCGGCATTACGATACATACCGTCTACGTCCGAAATTTGATTAGGCTGAATCAATGCGTGGTAGAAACAAGTATAGAAATTTGTCTTTTCATCATCGGTACCCTCTATTTCAATACGGCTCAAATAGTTATTCCATTCATTGTGGGCGGTAGCTCTTACTCCTTCAAAATCCCAGGCAGGAATTTCTGCTTCCAAATTCTTTTTAGCCCCGTCTATGCTGGTGGTGGAAAGAGCCACTTTCATCATCAGCTCGTCTCCCGGCTGCATGTCAAAAGAGGCAATGATGCGTTTTCCTTTTTCGGTTTCGCCCATCGGAAGATAAAGTGAATCGACTACCGGACGGTTGAATTTCATCACAAAGAAATAATCTTGATTGACCCATACCGTGTTATTGACATGTCCTGTCAGTGTTTGAGCATCTTCCCAGTTCACTTCACAACTATTGACTTGTGAATGATATTGTTCTTCTCTCCATGCAGGACCATGTTGCAAGTCAATCAATATAGAGGCAGAATCAGCCTTGTGATAAGTATAGCGGTGAAGGGCAGCATGGATAGAGGCAGTCAGTTCCGCTTTTACCTGTGGATCAGAGAGCTCTGCGGTGTAATATCCCGGAGTAGCCGCTTCTTTATCTTTAGGGAAATGACTGCGATAGGCATCCCACGCACGTACACGTGTACCGGTGACCGGCATCACCAAAATATCACCTAAATCCATACATCCCGTTCCATTCAGATGTGTTTGAGTAAATCCCCAAATCAGGGAATCCTCATAAACATATTCAGAACAGTAGCGCCAACCAACTGCTCCCGTCACAGGACTGGTCTGGATCATACCGAAAGGATAACACGCGCCTGGAAATGTATGACCATTATCAGCAGCACCGATAAAGGTATTAACGTATTGAGTATAATCTTTTGTATCCGTCTTTTCAGCCGGAGTACAAGAAGAATAAAAAAACAAGCCTGCTGCCAGAGTTGCAGCCATAAAAGGGGTTTTTCTTCTCATGGTAAATATAATAATGTTAAGTTAATGTCGCATTATATATGCTGATATTTATCTAATTTTTCACGATAGTAGCTTTCTACATCTTTCCAGTGGTAATAAGGAGCTACGTCTGTTTTCACCGGTAGTTTAGCTTCCTTTTCATTAAGTAATACTTTTACCAATACATCGTTACTTCCTTTTTTATGGAAAAAGACGAATTGCACGTTACTAGCCATCGGGAAAATATCATACGCTCTCCATTGTTCGGATAACTTTTCTACGTCAGGGTAAGATTCTCCATAATGATTCAGTTCCAATAAAGCGACTAACGGTAACAGACAAGACTCATGACCAAATCTTAAAGTGGCCTGGTTCTTACCTTCTTTCAAAGCAGCATCTGCCCTATCTAAAATATTACGCAACAAGTCGGCTTCCCGATAGGGCATCAAACCATCCGTTACAGGAGAACAAGCGTGTGTCAGATACCAATATAAGTTGTTACAACTCCATAAATCATAACACTCTTCATCCGTGAAAAGAGAATATAGCTGCATATCTGTATCATGACTCTGCATATTACAAGCCAAATCAAAAAGACGTCTCATCAGGCGCGCTTCATCAACGTTTGCTTTTACATACGCTTCGTCTGTAAACAATGTTTTCATCAACCGTTGCGGACGTACATGGGTAGCTTCAAAATCTTTCTGAACCTTCTTCACTTTATCGGAACTAGCTATTTTACTCAAATCCTTAGCAGGAGGATTCATGTAATACATATCATGGTAACTTGCATCATTCTTGATACATAGATTAGGATTCATCGCCTGCAATTGGAGGCATTCGGATGTCATGGATAATATACACCGGATGACAACTGTGGAACGGACATCCACTTCTGTTCCATCCGCAAATATCTGTGGGAAATTAGTATACATACGCTTTGCAATTCCTCTGTGTTGGCGTGCTCCCACCGAAGTCAGTTCACCAAGACGACCTTCCGCCATATCAGCCATGCGCAAAACAATATCCAGTGTGTTTTTACCTGTTGCAGTAAGTTTGTTTAAAGAGTCGGCTTTTAATAAAGTTTGCTTGGGGAAACGATAATCATTCGGATCAATCAAATACCGTGAACCATGACGCATATATGTGCTGATATAAAAAGGTTCGTACCCCTTAGGAGCAGCTGTCTGCTTGGCAGTAGGCGTGGGATATGCATAATAATTATTAGCGGATAAATACCGGTTTGCACGGATCTCTTCACGAGCAGTTTGTGCTTGTACCGTCCATACAAACAAAAGCAATAAAAGGATAGATGTGAGTTTTTTCATGATAGTATTATTCAATGTATTAATAGTTGTGCCACAAAATTAGAGATTTCTTCTCATTTAAAAGGATTTGATACAGACAAATATACTTAAATCTTAAATGAAGGAAGTTCCTATTTATATGGATTCGCTGTGATAAAACAAAAATTCGTACGACTTATTGAATAAATATCAACTCAATTATTTATCTTTGTTAGCTTAATAACAAGCTGGCGCAAAAAACAATAAGTATAATGAAAGATTTCTTGAAATTTACACTTGCCACGGTGACAGGTATCATTTTGTCAAGTATTGTATTATTTATAATCAGCATGGTAACGTTGTTTGGCATCATGTCTGCTTCGGACACGGAAACAATCGTAAAAAAGAATTCTGTAATGATGCTCGACTTAAACGGAACGTTGGTTGAACGTACGCAAGAAGATCCGCTGGATATTTTATCACAGTTGTTGGGTGACGGTTCTAACACGTACGGACTGGACGATATTCTTTCTTCCATCCAGAAGGCTAAAGAAAACGAAAATATTAAAGGGATTTATCTACAGGCAAACTCATTAGGCACCTCCTATGCTTCTTTGCAGGAAATCCGCAACGCACTGCTCGACTTCAAAGAAAGTGGAAAATTCGTTATTGCTTATGCAGACTCCTATACGCAGGGACTTTATTATCTTTCCAGCGCAGCCGATAAGGTGTTGCTCAATCCCAAAGGAATGATTGAATGGCGGGGTATCGCCTCTGCTCCCCTGTTCTACAAAGATCTGCTGCAAAAAATAGGAGTTGAGATGCAGGTGTTCAAGGTGGGAACTTACAAATCTGCCGTAGAGCCGTTTATTGCTACGGAAATGAGTCCTGCCAACCGCGAACAGGTTACCACATTTATCACTTCTATCTGGGGACAGGTTACGGAAGGGGTATCTACTTCACGTAATATTTCTGTAGACTCACTGAATGTTTATGCAGATCGCATGCTCATGTTCTATCCGGCAGAAGAGAGTGTAAAATGTGGATTGGCTGATACTCTGATTTATCGCAATGATGTGCGTAATTATCTTAAGAAATTGGTAGAGATCAATGAAGATGATAATCTTCCTATATTAGGATTGGGCGACATGATGAACGTAAGGAAAAATGTGCCGAAAGATAAAAGCGGTAATATCGTAGCTGTTTATTATGCATCCGGTGAAATTACAGACTATCCGAGCTCTGCAACTTCCGAAGATGGGATTGTCGGTTCGAAAGTAATTCGTGACCTGCGCAAATTGAAAGATAATGATGATGTGAAAGCTGTTGTACTCCGTGTCAATTCTCCAGGTGGAAGTGCTTTCGCCTCGGAACAAATCTGGCATGCTGTGAAAGAGCTGAAAACAAAGAAACCGGTCATTGTCTCTATGGGTGATTATGCTGCGTCAGGAGGTTACTATATCTCTTGCGTTGCCGATACGATTGTTGCAGAGCCTACTACCCTGACCGGTTCTATCGGAATCTTCGGTATGATTCCTAATGTGAAAGGATTGACTGATAAAATCGGTTTAAGTTATGATGTCGTAAAAACGAATAAATACGCTGATTTCGGAAATATCATGCGTCCGTTTAACGAGGATGAGAAATCATTGCTTCAAATGATGATAACTGAAGGATATGATACCTTTGTAACTCGTTGTGCCGAAGGACGTCACATGACGAAGGAAGCTATCGAGAAGATTGCTGAAGGCCGTGTATGGACTGGGGAAACTGCTAAAGAACTGGGATTAGTAGACGAATTAGGTGGTATTGACAAGGCACTGGACATTGCTGTTGCAAAAGCCGGTATCGAAGGCTATACCGTTGTGTCTTATCCTGAGAAACAAGATTTCCTGTCTTCCCTGCTTGATACGAAACCGACGAATTATGTAGAATCACAATTACTGAAAAGTAAATTAGGCGAGTACTACCAGCAATTCGGCTTACTGAAAAATCTGCAAGAACAATCTATGATTCAGGCACGTATTCCGTTCGAACTGAATATAAAATAAACCGTAATACATGGACGAACACTTTATCAAGATACATAAGTGGCTCTACCCTGCCTCCTGGCTCTACGGAGCAGTGGTAATGATGAGAAATAAACTCTTTGACTGGGAAGTTCTTCAATCAAAGAGTTTTGATATACCTATTATCAGCGTGGGTAATCTCGCTGTAGGAGGGACAGGAAAAACTCCACACACTGAATATCTGATAAAGTTTCTTTGTAATCAATATAAGGTAGCTGTATTAAGCCGGGGATATAAACGGCACACGAAAGGTTATGTATTGGCAACTCCGGAAAGTACGGCAAGAAGCATTGGCGACGAACCTTACCAGATGCATCAAAAATTCCCGTCTGTCACAGTAGCTGTCGATGAAAAGCGTTGTCATGGCATAGAAAAGTTGCTTGCACTGCAAAAGCCTTCAATAGATGTTATCCTATTGGACGATGCTTTCCAGCACCGATACGTCAAACCGGGATTGAGTATTCTGTTAACGGATTATCACCGATTATTCTGTGATGACACTTTGCTCCCCGCAGGACGGCTTCGTGAACCAATTAGCGGCAAGAATCGGGCGCAAATCGTTATTGTCACCAAATGCCCGCAAGACATCAAGCCTATTGATTATAACATTATCACGAAACGGCTGAGCCTTTATCCATATCAACAGTTATTCTTCTCATCGTTCCGGTATGGTAACCTGCAACCAGTGTTCCCTACCATGTCTCCGGACACAAATGCAATTTCGACAAACCATGAGGTTGCTTTGTCCTCACTGACAAACACTGATATATTATTGATGACGGGAATTGCCTCACCTGCCCCTATTCTCGAAAGACTGGAAGGTTGTACCAAACAAATAGATTTACTATCGTTTGACGATCACCACAATTTCACTCATCGGGATATACAGCTTATCAAAGAACGGTTTCATAAACTGAAAGGAGAACACCGGTTGATTATTACCACCGAGAAAGATGCAACACGCCTGATTAACCATCCGGCTTTGGACAAGGAATTGAAACCATTTATCTACGCCTTGCCTATTGAAATTGAAATATTACAAAATCAACAAGATAAATTTAACCAACATATTATTGACTATGTTAGAGAAAATACAAGAAACCGCAGCTTATCTGAAAGGTAAGATGCATACCAGTCCGGAAACTGCCATTATACTAGGCACCGGACTTGGCAGTTTGGCAAACGAAATCACCGAGAAGTATGAAATAAAGTATTCAGATATCCCCAACTTCCCGGTATCTACCGTCGAAGGTCATAGCGGTAAGCTGATTTTCGGCAAACTAGGCAATAAGGATATCATGGCTATGCAGGGACGCTTCCACTATTACGAGGGTTATTCGATGAAAGAAGTAACTTTCCCTGTACGTGTCATGCGTGAATTAGGTATCAAAACCTTGTTCGTATCCAATGCCAGTGGCGGTACAAATGCAGATTTCGAAATCGGTGACCTGATGATTATCACTGACCATATCAACTATTTCCCCGAACATCCGCTTCGCGGAAAAAATATCCCTTACGGACCTCGCTTCCCGGACATGAGCGAAGCATACTGCAAGGAATTGATTAGTAAGGCTGACGAGATTGCCAAAGAAAAAGGAATTAAAGTACAACACGGAGTGTATATTGGTACGCAAGGTCCTACTTTCGAAACTCCTGCCGAATATAAATTATTCCATATCCTTGGTGCTGATGCAGTTGGTATGTCTACCGTTCCGGAAGTTATCGTAGCCAACCATTGTGGTATCAAAGTTTTTGGTATTTCCGTCATTACCGACTTAGGAGTAGAAGGAAAAATCGTAGAAGTAACACACGAAGAAGTTCAGAAAGCCGCTGACGCTGCTCAACCGAAAATGACCACGATCATGCGTGAACTTATCAACCGTGCCTAAACAATCATCCCGATTTATGAGAACTGAAATAGCATCTCTTGGTGAGTTTGGTCTGATTGACCGCCTCACCGAGGGAATCAAACTGGAAAACGAATCCAGCAAATATGGAGTGGGCGACGATGCCGCCGTTCTCTCCTACCCTTCAGAAAAGCAAGTACTGGTAACAACCGACCTGCTTATGGAAGGTGTGCATTTTGACCTGACTTATGTTCCCTTGAAGCATTTGGGATATAAATCAGCAGTAGTTAATTTCTCCGATATTTATGCCATGAACGGTACTCCCCGGCAGATTACGGTATCTCTTGGTCTTTCCAAGCGTTTCAGCGTGGAAGATATGGACGAACTTTATTCCGGTATCCGTCTGGCTTGCCAGCAATACAATGTCGACATTGTGGGAGGCGATACCACTTCTTCTCTGACAGGTCTTGCTATCAGCATTACTTGTATCGGCGATGCCGATAAGGATAAAGTAGTTTACCGTAATGGAGCCAAAGACACTGACCTGATCTGCGTCAGCGGCGACTTGGGAGCAGCCTATATGGGTTTACAACTTTTGGAACGTGAAAAAGTCGTATTGCAAGGTGATAAAGATGTCCAACCGGATTTCTCCGGCAAAGAGTATTTATTAGAACGCCAATTGAAACCGGAAGCGCGCAAAGATATCATTGAGAAATTGGCAGCCGCCAATATAATCCCTACTTCTATGATGGACATTTCTGACGGCCTGTCATCAGAACTGATGCATATCTGCAAACAAAGCAATACTGGTTGCCGCGTTTACGAGGAGCATATCCCAATCGATTATCAGACAGCTGTTATGGCCGAAGAGTTTAACATGAATCTTACGACTTGTGCCTTGAATGGTGGAGAAGATTATGAACTACTCTTTACTGTTTCCATCGCCGATCATGAGAAAATTTCACAAATGGAAGGAGTTCGTCTCATCGGACATATTACCAAACCTGAACTTGGCTGTGCATTGATTACCCGTGATGGACAAGAATTCGAACTAAAAGCACAGGGATGGAATCCATTAAAAGAAGATAAATAATAGATTTCATCACATACCTGAAATATTTTTCATCTTATACAACACTGATAATTAGCCGACTAACTTTTTATCAGTGTTTTTTATTTCCATAAGACTTGCAGAATCCAAAAGTTTCACTACCTTTGCAACCGCAAAAGAGATATTACCGGACCGAACAAGCACGAGGTGCCATAGCTCAGTTGGTAGAGCAAAGGACTGAAAATCCTTGTGTCCCCGGTTCGATTCCTGGTGGCACCACTAACGATTCGGTAATAAAAAATCCCTTGAACTTTTGAAGTTCAAGGGATTTTTTTATTCCTCGTATTGCAATTTGCAACCGCCTATACTTTAGAACTATGCAGTTTTTTATAAATCTCCACACGAGCATCTATTTCTGCTTGAGTCAAATGCGCAGGAAGTTCAATGGTAGTCCGCGGAGTTATTGCTACCAATACCATATCTCCCAAACCCTTTTTATACTCTTTAATAACATTTTCAGTAAACTGACTGGATGAAATAACATCACGCATTATATTACCTTTTTTCATATCTCTAATTATTTTGTTTTTTATTTTACACACAAGCAGAATATACACTTCCCTATACAGGTTTAGATTGAGCTAAATCTTCCGATGTAGATTTGTTTTCCAAAGAGATATTGATCGCATTCATGCCTTTCACTCCACGCTCAAGGTCAAATGTTACGATATTATTTTCTGCAATATTGCCAATGACATTGTTTACATGAAAAAAGTATTTCTCAACACCTGAAAGGTCTTTAATAAAGCCAAATCCTCTTGACTCATTAAAAAACTCAACCCGTCCTCTCAAGATCGTCGGCTCCTCTTCTTCCTTTTTAGGAGTTGCTATAATTATTTCATCCGGATTAATTTCTTCCTTCTTTATATCCTCTGTCGGAGGAGTCGAAGTTATCATTCCGTTCTCATCTACATAGGCAATCATATCCTCAAAGCTATTTGAGCTGCCCGATAATTTCTTGCTTTCTTTCTTTTTCAGTTTTTCTTCTCGTTTAGCGAGTCTTTTCTTTTCATTTTCACGTTTACCAACTGTCATGGATTTTGCCATAGAATTTATATTTAGTTTTATATTAATTTTAAAGAGATTGTTATTTGTTGATTTCAAATAGTATAACTGGCTTTATTCAGCTTCTTACCCGTCAGTTTCTGAATATCATTAACGAGTTTACGCTCTTCCTGCGAGCAGAATGTCAGTGCTGTCCCTGTATTCCCGGCTCTTCCGGTACGTCCGATACGATGCACATACGTTTCCGGCACATCAGGAAGATCATAGTTGATAACTAAAGGAAGTTCGTTAATATCGATACCTCTGGCTGCAATATCAGTAGCCACCATCACACGTGTTTTGCCCGACTTGAAATTGCCCAAAGCCAACTGCCGCGCCGCCTGACTTTTATTTCCATGAATCGCCTGGCTACCAATTCCCGCCTTGCCCAGTATCTTTACGATCTTATCAGCATTATGCTTCGTACGTGAAAATACCAACACCGACTGATCTTCTGATTTTTGCAAAATCGAAACCAATAAAAGACTCTTTTCCTTTTTCTCTACGAAATAAACCATCTGTTCAATAGCATCCACAGTCGATGATTTCGGAGTTATGCTGATTCGTACAGGATTCTTCAACAAAGAATTCGTTAAAGAAATAATTGTATCAGGCATTGTAGCGGAGAAGAATAAAGTCTGTTTTTCTTTCGGAAGTTTCGGTAATATCCGCTTGATATCATGAATAAATCCCATATCAAGCATGCGGTCTGCTTCATCAAGTACAAAATATTGTATCTTATCCAGATGGATATGCCCCTGATTCATCAAGTCAAGCAAACGTCCCGGTGTAGCAACCAGGATATCAATTCCTTTGTGTAACATGTCAACTTGAGGACGTTGATTTACTCCGCCAAAAATAACCCCATGCCGCACTTGGGTATATTTGGCATAATCATTAATGCATTCACTTATTTGCAAGGCAAGCTCACGGGTGGGCGTCAAAATCAACGCTTTAATCCCCCGGCACTTGGCTGCCTCTTTATTCATTTGCAAATGTTGTATAATGGGAATAGCAAACGAAGCAGTTTTACCTGTTCCCGTTTGCGCACAGCCTAATATATCTCTTTTTGCTAATGCAGCCGGAATTGCCTCTCCCTGAATGGGAGTGGGCACTGCATATCCTTTTTCTTCAATAGCTTTTAAAATCGGTTCGGTTATATTTAATTCTTTAAATGTCATAATTGTTATTTTTGCTGTATCAAAACAGCTATTAATTTATATTGTAAAGGGACTGACAAACTCCATCATGGGAATGAAAATCCCGTAGGTTAAGCCAGTTTATGGGTTGCCAAGAAAAACTCGCGCTCCAGTGTACTCATTACTTCTTTTACACTACTGATTTTTTCAGCGAGAAAAGCATTGCTACCGGCAAAAGCATAGCCTTTTTTCATATTTCCTTTGGCTGCATTATATAAAGCCTTAATAATGCAATAAGGGCTTTTTGTATAATCACATGTTTTGATACAATGGAATGAGCAACTCTTAGGCCTCTCCAGTCCACTATTCACATTGTGAATAAATTCCCCGTCAATAGCTCGTCCTGGCATTCCCACAGGACTTTCAATAATAAGAACATCTTCGGACTTGGAGTGAATATATACTTCCTTGAACGTCTCGGAAGCGTCACATTCCTGGGTGGTAACAAATATACTTCCCATTTGTACCCCTGAAGCTCCCAGCTCCATAAAATGTGCAATATCTTCACCCGTCGAAATGCCGCCAGCGGCAATCACCGGAATCTGTTTCTGTTCTTTATAACTGGATGCAATCATTACCACTTCCGGAATCAAAGCTTCCAAAGCATAATGCTGATCCTGTAATTGTTCTTTTTTAAATCCTAAATGTCCACCGGCTTTAGGCCCCTCCACCACGATTGCATCGGGCAGATAATTATAGTTCTTCTGCCATTTATCGCAGATGATTTTGGCTGCTCGTGAAGAAGATACAATAGGCACTAGCTTGGTTGTACTCTCTGGAGTCAGATATGAAGGCAGGTCGAGTGGAAGCCCGGCACCGGAAAATACCACATCAATCTTTTCCTCGATTGCGGTGCGCACCATATCCGCATAATTCGATAAAGCAACCATGACGTTTACGCCAATAATACCTTTTGTTTTCGCACGTGCTTTCCGGATTTCCTCTTTCAGCCCGTTAATACATTTTTCAGGATAAGTACCTTTCCCTTTGGGGTATAACAAACCTAAACCTGCGCATGATATAACGCCTACTCCTCCTTCGTTTGCTACTGCCGAAGCCAAACCCGAGAGCGAGATACCTACTCCCATTCCACCTTGTATTACAGGTGTTTTTATCTCAATATTTCCTATAAAGAATGATTTCATATGTTTTATTTTGCTTTAGAGCAATTGAACAAGATAAACAGTGTGAGCACACTTTATTCAAGCGCTCAAGATTGGCCCTGTCATTGACTATTTGCCTTGTTGGGTGTAATTTATTAAACCTTTACTCCTGACTTCTTCAAGAGTATTGTGTATTACAAAAAAGTCTAATAAATCTATTTTCAGAATGGAAAGTGCAGGAGTAGATATTCCTGATATTGCACAGAAAAAGAGCCAGAATTAGCAGAACTTAAATGTAATATGATTTTTTGTCTTCCCCTGTGTCAATCAGAAGACTCCTCCGTTGAATCATGAAACGGAAATAACTTATTAAATAAAAGCAGAAGATAATATCTTCTGCTTTTATTTGGATATTAATATCTTCTAGAGTTATTATAACCACCACGGCCACCACCGTTAGACGGTCTTTCAGTACGAGGACGTGCCACGCTTACTGAAATAACTTTCTGGTCGTATTCAACTCCATTCAGTTCGTCAATTGCTTTTTGTCCTTCTGTATCATTCGGCATTTCTACGAAAGCAAATCCTCTGGATCTACCAGTTTCTCTGTCAAAAATTACTTTAGCTGAAGAAACTTCTCCAAACTCTGCAAATAAATTTGTTAAGTCAGCATCATTAGTGCCATAGCTTAAACCTGAAATGTAAATGTTCATTTAAAATTTTATTAAAATAAATACTAATTTGGAGTGAGGAGGATAATTAAAGACAAGGACTGCTTGCTAATAAAATATTATAAAGAAGAACTATACGATAATGATTCGTAACTCAAACTCTTGGTACAAAGGTAACACAATAAATCAGAATAATACATTTATACCCGTTCTTTTTCGGAAGAAAGACGATAATTATCATTTATTAGCACACAATTCATCCTAAATCGGCGAGATACACAATTTTGCCTATCATTCTTGATATTCTCTTGTAATATATCTACTTTTGCCATTACATAAATTATCAAGTCCCACTTTATGGATGTCAGAATAGAACCAAGTTGGAAACAACAATTACAAGAAGAATTTGACAAACCATACTTCGAAAAGTTGGTTACATTCGTCAAAGATGAATACAAACGGGCACACGTCCTCCCTCTCGGACATCAGATTTTTCATATATTCAATTCCTGTCCCTTCGAAAAGGTAAAAGTAGTTATCCTTGGACAAGACCCCTATCCCAATCCCGGACAATATTATGGAGTCTGTTTTTCTGTGCCTGATGGAGTAGCTATCCCAGGTTCACTAAGCAACATCTTCAAAGAAATACACCAAGATTTGGGAAAGCCAATTCCAACTTCTGGTAATTTGGATCGTTGGGTAGCTCAAGGTGTATTCCCGCTAAACTCTGTTCTTACTGTACGTGCGCACGAAACCGGTTCTCATCGAAATATGGGTTGGGAAATCTTCACAGACGCAGTTATCAGGAAACTAAGTGAAAAACGGGAGAATTTGATATTTATGCTTTGGGGAAGTTATGCGAAAGAGAAACGATCTTTGATAGATACCAACAAACATCTGGTACTAACCACTGTTCATCCCTCTCCCCGCTCTGCCGAATATGGTTTCTTCGGTTGTAAACACTTCAGTAAAGCCAATGCTTTCTTGCATAGCAAGGGAATAGAAGAAATTGATTGGTAAATAAACGATTTCTCAAAACAGATTATCAGTACCCAAAAACATTCGCTATGAATAAATCAAACAATATCACTCGGGAAGAAATGTGGGCAAAGCAATGCTTGTCTGCTACCGATATTGATTACGCTGTGTGGGAACGGGATAAATCCATACTTCACCAACTTTCAAAAATCTGTCACAACTGCACATTTGTTGTCGATGTTTACAAATGCAATTACACGTATGCATCCTCGAATTTCGTTGATTTACTGGGGTATGACAGTCACAAGATAGAAACTTTGGAAAAGCAGGGAGATTATTTAGAATCACGTATTCATCCGGACGACCGTGCGCAACTGGCAGCATTACAGGTCACGTTAAGCCAGTTCATTTACAGTCTGCCTCTCGAACAGCGAAACGACTATTCCAACATTTACAGTTTCCGTATACTCAATGCCAGGCAGCAATATATACGTGTCACTAGCCGACATCAAGTTTTGGAACAAGACCGTAACGGCAAAGCATGGCTCGTAATAGGCAATATGGATATTTCACCCGACCAAAAACATTCCGAAACAGTAGACTGCACTGTCCTAAATCTGAAGAACGGGGAATTCTTCTCTCCTTCCTCTTTGCTAATGCCTTCTTCGCTCAACCTCACTAATCGGGAAATAGAGATATTACGGCTTATTCAAAAAGGGTTGTTAAGTAAAGAGATTGCAGACAAGCTATGTATCAGTATTCACACTGTCAATATTCACCGGCAGAATCTGTTACGCAAATTAGGTGTGCAAAATTCCATCGAAGCCATTCGCTTGGGACAGGAAACCGGACTACTAAGTTAATTAACCCATACGCACTCTTCCCGAAGCTACCAGTCTGTCTAAGGCATCCATTCCACCACACCCACCGCCGGATGCAATCTTCTCCATTCCTCAAATTCCGGATAACTACGTACACCATCCTGAATCACAGCTTGATAATACTCCACTCCCATAATCTTTTCCGTATCAGGCGTTTCGTATTTTAATTTCAGGATAGCCAGTCTCATTTCATCTGTCAATACCGCAGAAATGCGTTCGGCCGCCCTTTCAAAATAGCCATCATAACGAGAGCCTTCTTGGATATGAATCATATCCATTTGCCAGAGTTCTCCTTCCATATCCTGATACCATGCATGCCACTCTATACACGCTTCTGCTGTATGTAATAAATTCGTATATTCAATCTTCTTTACGGACGTATTTTCCGCCAATTCAGCCATCGCCCGAAAGCTGGCAGACAAATCCCAAGGAGAAGTATAAATATGAAAATCAATATCCCGATGTTTCACCAATAATCCTGTACGCAACGAACCTACCAGATTCACTTTGGCACCAATCCCCTCCCATATCCGAACAATACGGGTATCCTCTATAATCTCCCAAGCTTTCTGCTGGTTACGTTTTGCCAATTCAAGAATATTCATCTTTATCCTTATTAAGTAAGTATGCAAAAATACGAAAAAGGATACATATATAGCTATAAATAACTATTTAATCCCTTGATGGGTTGAGCTAACTTTGTCCGCAAATTCAATTCTTCACCATACAACTAAAAAGAGATTATGATATTCAATCAAACAGAGAAACAGGAAAAAGAGTATTTACAGCAAGTCATAACCACTATCCATGATACGATCAACACCACCAGTACTTCCGTCAAAGAGTATATAGACACCCTGCAGGAGTACAAAGATTATCTATGGTCGAACAAAGATATCGATCCGCACGAAATCCGTTCCATGCGCGAAAGCATATTAAATCATTTTGCATTAGGTGAAAATGTAATTGACAAACGTAGGCGACTAAGCAAAATACTGGATATCCCCTATTTCGGACGAATCGACTTTCAGGAAAAGAAAGACAAAAGCCAAGTTAGTCCGATCTATATAGGAATACATACTTTCTATGACCTCAATCAAAAAAAGAATCTGATTTACGATTGGCGAGCTCCTATTTCAAGCATGTTCTACGATCATGAATTAGGCGAGGCGTTCTACTCCTCCCCGGCAGGCAAAATTAACGGGACGATCTCACTCAAACGCCAATATCGTATTCGCAAAGGAAAAATGGAGTACATGATTGAAAGTTCCGTAACTGTTCATGACGATATTCTGCAAAAAGAACTATGTTCCAATGCCGACAATAAAATGAAAAATATCGTCACGACAATTCAGAGGGAACAGAATCAGATCATCCGTAATGAAAACGCTTCTGTACTTATTATACAAGGTGTTGCCGGTTCAGGAAAAACCTCTATCGCCCTCCATCGTATTGCCTACCTGCTTTATGCACAGAAAGGACAGATTTCTTCCAAAGACATATTAATCATCTCCCCCAATAAAGTATTTGCCGATTACATTTCTAATGTACTTCCGGAACTTGGCGAAGAGACCGTTCCCGAAACCAGCATGGGGCAAATTCTGTCGGACGTAATTGACAACAAATATAAACACCAGAATTTCTTCGAACAGGTGACGGAACTATTAGAAAACCCGACACCCGACTTTATCGAACGGATACAATACAAAGCCTCCTTCGAGTTTATATCACTACTTGACAAATTCATCCTTTACATGGAAAACAACTATTTCAAAGCAACAGACATAAAACTCACCAAATACATCACCATTCCTGCCGAATTTATTAACGAACAATTCAAACGATTCCACCGCTATCCCATACGTCAACGATTTGAGACTATGACAGATTACATCCTGGAAATGATGCAACTACAATATAATCTCACAGTTAGCACTCCGGAGAAAAACCAACTAAAGAAAGAGATAAAAAAGATGTTCGCGGGAAATAACGCTCTCCAAATCTATAAAGACTTTTTTGAGTGGATCGGAAAACCGGAGATGTTCAAGACACGCTAAGTCCGCATACTAGAGTATGCGGACTTAGCCCCTTTGGCTTATCTGCATATCGCATTAAATGGGAATAACGCCCAATCTTACGTCAAACACCTTCTGATAGACGAAATGCAAGACTATTCTCCCATACAATACAAAGTGATTCAAAAACTTTATCCGTGTCGAAAAACAATTCTTGGAGACACTTCCCAATCCGTCAATCCTTATGGTTCTTCCACTGCCGATATGATTCAGAAAGCATTTGCAACAGGAGAAATAATGAAACTTTGCAAAAGCTATCGTTCTACTTTTGAGATCACCAGTTTTGCACAAAAAATTCAACCGAACAATGAATTAGAACCGATTATGAGACATGGGGAACACCCCAAGATTCTTCCATTCAAAAATACAGAAGAAGAGATCCAAGGTATTGCGGATTTAGTAAACTCCTTCAGGAACTCCCATTATACCTCATTAGGGATTATCTGCAAAACAGAATCCCAAGCAAAAGAACTTGTTCAAAAGTTCCAGATATATGCAAACGACATCTCACTTTTGTCCAATCAAAGTTCTGCTTATGTAAAAGGGATTATCATCACTTCCGCCCATATGGCGAAAGGACTGGAATTTGACGAAGTAATCATTCCGCAAACAGATGATAAGAACTATCATTCCAATATTGATAAAAGTATGCTTTATGTGGCAACCACAAGGGCTATGCACAAGTTAACTTTGCCTTATTCTGTTTCTTCACCCAGTTGTCGGTTCCTGTAATAGAATATAACATCGAAAATTAAAAGAACTACCCGCAAAACAAGAGCCGCTTGAACAATCTCAAACGGCTCCGTAACTCCTTTAACAACATGGTTATCGAGCTAATACAACCACCGGTCTATATTCCTTTTTTCTGCACTGAACTCCACTCCAACTTTAACCAACTCACGCCCGTCTACCTGATAAGGTATCAGATAGCCTTTTTCATCAATCTGCTGCAAAGCCTGTTCGGCAGTACCATTCAGTTTAAATTCAAATACATAAATATACTTCGGAGTTTTCACCACTGCATCCGCCCGTCCGCGGGCACTACGAACCTCTGCTCCGGTAAATTGCCCCATCAGTTTGAAAACTAAATAAAATACAACCTGATAGTGTCGTTCGGTCTTTTCATTCAGTTCATAAGGGAAATCTGCGAAGAAAGCCTGTAAGCGGGTAAGAAAAGCATCAACATCACCACTCTCCAATTCACGTACAAATTTACCAAGATAAAAACCCCGTTCATCATCTACCACTGATGTGTAATAAGGAACCAAAAAATCCATAAATCCATATCGTACTTCATCATTGGGAAATTTCAGCAGGTAGTTTCCAAAACGCTTGTCATACCCCTTTATAGTCAAATAGCCACTCTGATAAATCAACGGAATCGGATTATTAGCATCTACCCTATATTCCATAAACGAAGAAGCATTGGCTTCTACCCCATCAATCAACGTACGCAAATCATACTCACTCTTTTTAAGCAGTTCGACTAAAAAAGTAGGAGTACCGGTTTGGAACCAATAATTACTAAACTTATACCCGTCAAAAACGTTAAGCACACTGAATGGATTGAATACTCCTTCCGCAAACTCACAAAAATGATAACCGTCATATAAAGCCGTCATCTTGTTCAATGTTTCTTCATAAGTCAGTTCATTCGTTTCTGCCAATCGATTCAGTTCAGGAATAAAAGTATCCTCCAATTCTTGTCGCGTAATACCACAAATCGTGGCATACTGCGGCTTCATACTGATATCATTCAGTTGATTCAAATCACTGAACACACTGACTTGCGCAAACTTAGTCACACCGGTAAGGAAAACAAAACGAAGATAACGGTCAGAACTTTTCAGTACACCATAGAAGGCCTTCAATGTCTTACGATAGTCATCAAGCAAAGCGTCATCACCCAATGCCTGCAACAAAGGTTTATCATATTCATCCACCAAGACTACGACTCCACGACCAGACTGTTCACAGGCTCGGCGAATTACACCCGCAAAACGTCCGGAGAGAGTTTCCTCATCCTCTCCTTTGCCATATTTCAGTTCCCATTGCGTCAACTGCCTGCTAAGAATTTCGACTAAAGCCTGGGGAGAATCATATTTTTCCGCGTTTAAATCCAAATGAAATAGCGGATATGTCTTCCATTCCTTTTCCATATCAGCTATGGCCAACCCTTCAAATAATTCTTTCTTACCTTCGAAATAAGCTTCAAAAGTAGAAAGAAGAAGACTCTTGCCAAAACGACGAGGACGACTTAAAAAATAAGGAGTCTCCGTTGAAGCAATTCTCCATACAAGAGCAGTCTTATCCACATAAAGATAATCTCCTTCACGAAGTTTCTCAAAAGTCTGTATTCCAATAGGAAGTTTACGTAATATCCCGTCCATGATTTTTCCTCTATTTTGATTATTCAAAGATACGCATTTCCATGGGAATACACATACAAACTCCACAAAAAAGTACACAGTTTCACAGACAGCACTACCATGACTCCATTTTTCATCAAAACTAACTTTGTACCAGACAAACAACATCTCACTTCCTCTTCACTTTGCAAATCCAACACACGATAACTAAAACCAGCAAAATAATTCCATACCAATACCAACCTCCGGTTGTCCTATTAGTAGTTTTCTCAACTCCCGTTTTATGAATCTCTGTCTTAGCACTCATATCCGACAAGCTCACAGACTGTGAATTCACTTCTTGAAGAAGTTGTTTCTCATTAACGTTTTTCCTATCCACCACAGTCTTCACCACCATCCCAACCTTCAATCCAAGCGTATCCACAGGAAACACAAACAACACCTGCTCGATATGCTCCCCCACCACCTCCGAATCCTTTTCTGAAGCAACCTTATTTTTAACAAGACTTTTCCCGGAGCTACTATTTAAACTTAAATCAACCCTAACTTCACTCTCCCTGTTTATCACCTCTTTCTTACTCCTACATCCCGACAGCAATACAGGCACAACCAAAGCCACCAACAACACAAACAGTAACTCCCTCCCACTCCTCAAAAACTCCTTCACATCAAAACAGGGACAAGCCTTCACATATTCATAAGGTTCAATCACTCCGTCACCATTCAAGTCCGGTGAAGTATCCCGATGTCCCAACACTTGGAGAATATTATATTCCCGCTGTAAATCCATAATAATCTGATAAAGCACCCGTTTTTGAGCATTCGTTCGGGTATCTGCCGGACGCCCGTTCTCATCCAATCCGCCGATATAACATATCCCGATACTCTGCTCATTCCAACCTTTACAATGAGCACCGGCCAAAGCGACATCCCGCCCCTTTTCCAATTTCCCATCCAAACGGATCACATAGTGATACCCGATACCGTTGACCCCACGTTCCCGGTGCCAACGGTCAATATCTGTGGCAGTAAAATCCTGTCCGGCTTTCGTAGCCGAACAATGCACTATGATAGAATCTATATTTCTCATGATAATTCATTATTAGTTCAAATGTACCTGTTAATAATCCGAAGGCGGCATACGCTTCACACACCCTCTAATCTCACACTTCTTCACTTCCGACTCCTTCTGTATCAACTCCACTTCATGACATTTATGTATCCAGTTTATCTTTTCTTCCTGCTCCTTGCGAAGTTCAATATAAAGCCCGTCTATCTTCTCGTCACGTTGAGTCAGCCGTTCTTCCAGCCAGTCCACCTTTTTACGGCGATTTTCTTCTTCCATACTGTTCACGGACGCTTCCTCTTTCCGTGCATCCGTCTTGCGGCAAGTGATATACCTCACTAACCATTTCACAGCTTCCAAACCACCCATAGCGGTAATAAAAGCAAGGATTGTAGTTATTTGCATATTTATATTTTTACGTAGTTATAAAGAAAGAATGAGGCCGAAGCCCCATTCCATACAAACCAGACAGTTCTCAACGGCTCATGAATCAAGCAGCCGGATCCGGTGCTTCACTATTACCACCCGAACCACCATCCGGATCCGGAGTTTCACCCCCATCATCCGAACCGTCACCAACACTACCCAAATCATTAATATGATCCAAATCCTTGAACTTCAATCCATCCGAACGGGTAGTCGTCCCGGTAAACAGACGAATGTCCGAGTTAGCACGAAAACAGATACGAAGCCCTGAAATATTAGCGATCGTAAAATCTTCCGCCTTCTCCGTCCCTTTGCTTTGGGCAGAAAGGTAAAAATATCCCAGACCGGCGATATTCACCGAACGGCCACCCAGCAATGTCTTTCTCAATAACGTACGGAAATCCTTCAATACACTAATCGTTTCACCCTCGCTGACACCGGAAGCAGACGCAATCTCCTTTGCAAACTCATCCAACGTTGCACTCGTATCATACTGATAAGAAATCACCGGATACACTTTCTTTCCTGCTTCTTTATTTGTAGGGTCACACAGGCGAGACACCCTTCTAAATCTAATAGCCATACTACTTTTCTTTTTTTAATGAATACTGTTTTAATTATCACTTCGCTAACGTTAACGATGCAAAGATGCAGCATCTTCCACGGAGATGAAACGACACCTAATAGCCTCATCAGAAAAGTACTAAAAAGCATTTCAGACATACGCAACCGACATAAAGGAACTAAATAAACGACAAAAAGCAAGGAAAAAGCGACAAAACCGATAGCCGGGGGAGAATAATAAACAAACAAATATATTCAAACTAATAAATACCATACTAAAAAGCATGGAAAGTTTTAGGCGCTCAAGGCTGTCAATAGCCAGATACCGTATATTGAAAGAGAGCAAACTGCAATTATGCCGGTATATCGAAAGCAATGAAAACCAAGAATTGCCGAGATTGTTGCGAGATGATTCGGGCAAGATTGTCTGATATATGTTAATATTTCATGGTAAATAAGCATTTCCCTGTACAAATGCACTACAATCACGAATAAATGTAGTATATTTGTACTAAAATAAAGAGTATAGGCATGGAAAGCAAGAGATATAATAACAGTTTTACTTCCTCTAGTATTGTAAAGGAAGAAGGTCGGACAGCCTATTATAAGCTGCTGGACAGTGTGCGTGACGGAGACGCGGTACGCATCAAACGGGGCGTATATGCCACAGCCGAGCAGTTGGCGGACACGATGATAGATGTGGAAGCCATCATTCCAGGCGGTGTGCTGTGCCTTTTCTCCGCATGGAATGTGCATGGGCTCACCACCTCATTGCCTCAGGCATACCATGTGGCGGTAAAAAGAGGTCGCAAAATCACGCTTCCAACATTTCCCAAGATAGAGCTCCATCATATCACAGACACGATGTTTGACATAGGTGTCGAGGAACTGGTTGCAAGCGGTTACCACATACATATATATAATAAAGAGCGATGCGTGTGCGATGCAGTGAAGTACCGCAACAAGATAGGCATGGATGTTTGTTCCGAAGTGGTGAATAACTACATTTCCCAGCCAGACAGAAATCTATCCCTGCTGATGGATTATGCCGACAAACTAAGAGTAAAACGAATCCTCGAACAGTATATTGCAATAAAACTATGAGTGAAATCAAAAATCCTGGAAAGTCCATCCGGGCAAAGCTGCTCAATGTAGCCAAGCAGAAGGATGTGTTCTACCAGACCATTCTGACCAGATATTTTCAGGAACGCCTATTGTACCGTGTCTCACAAACTCATTACCGTGAGAACTTCTACCTGAAAGGTGGAGCACTGATGTATGCATACGAACGCTTTGCTGCACGTCCGACATTGGATATTGATTTTCTTGGCACGCATATCAGCAATGATGGCGAACGCATCGCCGAGGCGTTCCGTGAAATATGCGCTGTAGAGTGTGAGGAAGACGGAGTAAGGTTTGCTGCCGACAAGATTGCAGCACAGAACATCACCGAGTTCAAAGACTACCACGGTATCCGTCTAAGTATTCCGGCGACAATGGACACCATTGCCCAAGTGCTGACAATGGACATTGGTTTTGGAGATGTGGTAACACCACATCCTGTATCATTAGATTACCCATTGTTATTGGAAGAACTGCCAGAAGCAAACATTCTTGCCTATTCCACTGAAACCGTAATTGCGGAGAAGATGCACGCCATCATAGACTTAGCTGACCAAAGCAGCCGGATGAAAGACTATTATGACATCTACCACCTGCTCACATCATTCAAATATGACAATACCATATTACAGGATGCTATCAACCGCACTTTCGAGAATCGTCATACTCTTTATAATGCAGATACGATGTTCTTCAGGAAAGACTTTCCCAACCATCCGCAGATGCAGTTACGATGGTCAGCATTTCTAAAAAAGGCAACTATCAAAAATAGCCTTTCATTCTCCGAGGTGGCACATTGGCTGCAAGAGGCTTTAATGCCATATTGGGAAGCCTATGGACGTATGTAATACTTCCGACCATTAATACATTATACAAAAAGAGTGCACCTTCTTCCCCACCGGGAAAAAGATGCACCACACAAACAAAACAAACAATAGAGCGACCTTCACAGGCAGCGTAGAACCCATGATTCCATTTTTCCTATGCTACTATTATAAAAAGAAAAATGGCAGGGGCACGGATTCTCTTGGGGAAATGAGGCGCTTCACAGCGACATAAAGGATATAGGCCATTAAACTCATTTATTATACTATATGGGAAAAACCTACATCTTTTTCTATTCTCACAAAAACATGAAATGAAACAATTAATTTCCTTTTATTATTTTCCAGACTGGCACTGCTACCACCGCACCGACAATCGGAGCCACAATAAACAGCCAGAGCTGGCTGATAGCCTCCATACCTGCAAACAATGCCGGGCCAATGCTACGGGCAGGATTAACCGATGTCCCCGTAACGGGAATACATACAATATGCACCAGGACCAGAGTCAATCCGATAGCCAGCCCGGCAAAATGAGGACTGCTATTATCCCGGTCGGTAGTGCCCAGTACAGTCAATACAAAGATGAACGTAAACACCGCTTCGGCCACAAATGCAGCCAGCAAATACGGCTCTTCAAAACCGTTGGCTCCCGTACCTTCTATCCCCATTGTGCCGGTAATCAACCACAGCAATGCAGAGCCAAGTATTCCGCCCGTCACTTGCGCTACGATATACACACCGGCTTCCATAACCGACAGTCCGCCATTCAGCCAAACACCGATAGTGATGGCCGGATTGATATGACAGCCCGAAACAGGGTCGATTGTGTACGCCATTGCCACCACCGACAAACCGAACGCGAAAGCAATCGTCAACACAGCGGCTACCGATGTCGCACCGCCATTCAATACAGCAGCACCGCATCCCATTAAGACAAGCACCATAGTGCCCACCATTTCAGCTATAAATTTCGTTTTCATAATCTACTTTTTCTACTCGTATAAGATATACTATTCTCTCTAATCATCCTCCCATTCCGAAGGCGGCAACGACTTCTTCCCATACCATTTCATCCAAGCACGAGATTTCCGCTTTCTCAAATAAAGCGCATCGCTACAATGCTCCAACGCTTCCCAGTCAAATGAAGAATGGTGTCCGAACCACCTCTCCAGCCAGTAAAGCAGATGATAACTCATGAACGCAAGCAACATCCACCACCACGAAAGCCAGACGGATAGCACCAATGCAGGCAATAATGCCAAGAAGAAACATTCCGTATACTGCCGCGCATGAATCTGAAGTTCCATCTCCTCCCACCCTTCCAAATATTTGAACCGGGTGAAACAACATCCGAAAATCATAAAATAATGCCTTTTCTTCCTGTTCAGGAAAGTTTTCGCCAACAGACTATTATATATTATCATATCCTCCTCTTCATTCAAAAAAACAACATTGCAAAGGGCCGTCCAACTACCGGCCGACAAGCCCACCTTGTAACGACAAAGCACTTTCAGTCCCGACGTAGAAGAAAACGAGACAGTCCCGCAATGTTGCCTGAAATACCTTGAAATGAAATAAAACTATTATTCGACGATTACGACGCGGTTCAATTCAGGTTCACTGAAACGGTTGTTCGTATCGCCCTCCGCTTTCTTCACGAGACGTTCAGGGGAAATTTTATACTTTTCGACTAATAAATTGTACACATATTCCATACGTTGTTCACTCAAACGCTGGTTCAGTTCCTTGCTGCCCGTAGCGCTGTCTGCCGAACCAATCAGCGTGAAAGTCTTGTTCTTATCCGCCTTGATGGCGTTGTTCACATAAAACTCAAGATTGGTAAGTTCCTTCTTGTCCAGGGTAGCTTTGCCGATATTGAAGAACAGGGCTACCGGCGAAGCAGTCACTTTCGATTCATTCACCACTTCCGGTTTCCGACTTCTGGCAGCTTCCAGTTCGGCGGCAAGGCGCTGTGCTTCGGTGCTCAAATCATGATTTTTGGCGCGAAGCGCGTTGATACGTTCATTATAAGATGAATAATCTGCAGGAGCCACTTTCTCGACACGATTGAAACGGGTCTTGCCCAACTTCACGCTTAGACCCAGTGTCACCGAACTCATACCTTCACCTTTGCTGCCACTTACAGTTCCGTCAAAACACTCTTTCACTAGCATTTGCCGTCCTTCCAGAGTCAGGTCCAGACGCTTGCCCAGGCGGAACGTATTCAAGATACCGATGTTGGCGGCAATTTCATTGTCATGCGTACTGTTTCCCCACGAACGTGCCCAACCGAAACCTACAAACGGAATCACATTCCACACACGTTTCTCATTGAATCCGAGGAAACCGTTCGACCAGTTCCACATAAAGTCCGCATGGAGATTGGAAACATTGAACTCTTCCTTGTAATAACCACGATGCGCCCCTTTGGCATACATCCCGCTTGCGTCCGTCAGCCCCTTGGCTTTCAGACCCGAATATTGCAGACGCACTCCGTAAGAAGGAGTTATCCACTTGCCCAACGAAACATCTAATGCAGGAGCAATACGGTTGCCCACCGATGTCTTGTTATCAAATTCACCTTCATAGATATTGATACCACCGCCTACACCGATATACCAGTTACTCCAGAAACCATTCGTTTCATACGGGCCACGGAGAATATTTCTGTCCGTGTCACGATTTTCCTTTTGCTGTGCCATAACACAGACTGATGATAATACCAATGCAACTGTAATAATTTTCTTTTTCATGTTTCAATTTTTATGTTCAACATTTAGTTTAACCTGTTTCTTTACTCTAATTTCATTTTACTTCCGGGACGGAATTTCACTTGTCGCTTTGCCGGAATCAGCATTGAGCCGCCTGTGGCAGGATTATGCCCGTTGCGTGCTTTCCGTCCCTGAATGACAAAACTTCCGAAACCGACTAAGGTAACACCCTCTCCTTTATGCATTGTTTCCGCAATGGCTTCCATTATTGCATCTACTGCATTCGTAGCTTCGTTAAAGCTCAACTTACGTTTAAGGGCTACTTCTTTGATTAGTTCTGATTTGTTCATAAGTTTATATTAAGAATGATTTTATATGTTTATTCATCACGGACACAGCGGATAGAACCAGCCGTAGCACGATCATCCCAACCATCACCACCTCCGAATCCATAGTCCGCTACTATAGGATTTTTTATAAATAGCGATAATGTCAATACTGAATTATTACCATTCCTCCTACCTTTAGTACCAGTTCCACTTGTATGTCCTGTATAGAAGAATGGCTTTAACCCTTTGAATTCAATTCTTCCATAACGATGTGAACCGGATATAAAATAGACTGAATGATCTCCATTTTTTCCATAATGAAAATAAGCTCCATATTCTGTAGCTAAAAGAGGATAAAAATCTTCTTTTTGAATATAAGCGTTAGTCTGATTATTGTATTCTCCCACATATTCTATAACAGGATTCTTCAAAAACGCCCCATAAACATCTTGCGGGGGAACTTTATATCCAGCAGGGCACGGATCATAAATTGTTTTCATGATTTTTCCTATGTTTACCATATGATGTACGGAATATGGATTTCCCCATAAATACTGATTCCCTGCAGGTTCTGGCTCATTATAATAAAGCCAGTCATTATCACTATTCTCAACATTTTCATTCATCATAATAAACTCTTCCGGATGCTTTATCGCATATTCTATTGTACCTACATTTTCTGTTTTATTTACTTCCTTAAAATTCAAATCAGATCCTCGTATATCATAGATAGGAGCATTTTCAATACTTCCAAGGGAAGCAGGCCCAATAAAAGGATCTTTACGTCCCCATTGATAACCTAAGCCACATGTAGTCAATATATCTGGTATCGTTGTTGTTGCTCCTAAATCCCGATCCATTATTTTATAGTTTTTTCCACTATAAGTTTCTCCATTAGTAGGTAACCCCAGTTCAATAATATCAGGTTTCTCCGTACACCAGACATGCCAACTCCAAAGCACATTTGCATCTTCCGCGTTCGGATCTGATTTATCATAAACTGCAATGACCCCATTTCCTGCACCGTTACTCAAAAATTCAACCCGATTAGTAGTAGCATTAAATGCAACTTGTGAAATCAGATTTTTCACATCTTGCCAAATCAACTTTGCAGAAAGAGGAGTTATTCTAACATTTTTAGAATTTGAAATATCGTTCCCTAAAGCATCCTTAAAATGATACACTTCTGCATCATCACCTATAATCTGCCCCTTATCTAAACGTCCTTGTTCATCATAAATATAACCGAATGTATATATTCTTGTTTCTCCTACTATACCATCCGTCCCGTTTCCTATCACCGTAGCATCAAACGAATAAAGACCATAAGTCACCGGAGTAATAAAGCAATTTGCCGGACCGTCTTCATCCACAGCAATCGCTTCAGAATGAGGTATGATACTAAAAGGGATATACTTCACAATATTACCTATGGTTATCTCCAAATATCCTTCCTTTAGTGAAGAATCTCCTGGTACATTGCAATAAATCCAATATACATTACTACCTTGTGGAAGATTCGCCTCATTTATCGGAAGTCCATCTTCTCCCTTTACCTGCATCAAGTTCTTATTATCTACGCTATAAAACAGACACACATCAGATGAAGAGACCAAAGTTTCCTTGTCAGAATTTAAAATACGAACTTTACGGGTAGTGACATTATTTAAATCAACATTCCCTGTCTCATCAGCCTGCAATTCAAATTTTACCATTGTTACCGGGTCTGTGATGCCATTCTCTATCAACTTAAGGTCTTCCCTATCCGTTTTTACCAAGTACTGGCCGTTAGAAGCATATCCCCGCGACCAATTATCCGAAACCGTCACCGTATACTCGATATTACTTCCCGGATTTTGAATGGCTTCCAGTTCCGTATCATATCCCTTATTCTTTAGCTCGGCAATAGTAAAGCGATAAGAATGATTACGTATTATATCCAGATACTGCCCGGTTTCCTTATCCAGGAAATCCAAACGATAATACTCTTTATTCGAACCGTCCGGATTCCGGACTACAAGAAGCAACATTGCACGATCTTTGGAGAATGTTTTCTTATCAACCTTATTTCCTAAAGCGTAAATGGAGTGTCCATATTCCAAAGGATAGTAACTTGTCACCAATCCTTTCGTTACATCCAAAGGAGTTGTAGCGGAAAGTAAATCATGCTTTTCTGAACTGCCGCTTTCGTTGATACTGCCCTGATAGATTCCTCCCTTATACTCGCTATCTAACGTAAAATCCGAATAATTCAGATTTCTCCATTCCCAATAGACTTGTTTACCGGAAAACAAATCCGTCTCGGCATCTACTGTAACCTTTGCCAAACAACGGGTCAATAGGCAAACATTAGAGCTAGCCTTTTCATTCCATTCTATCCAACCGTACATCGGAATAGTCCGCCCTTCACTTTGCAGACCGGAAAAGCCCTTCATCATTCCTTGACTAGTATAATTCCTCAACTGCTCTTCACTAGCCGTTTTATTTATAAGAAAATCACCTGCTCCTGATGCAGAAGAACGATTAGTCAGGTTACAAACTACATAAATTCGTTCTTTGTCAGCGGGAATGTATTCTTTCAATGTCACAGTCGGCGATGCGGTTCCATTTCCAAACAAAAAGGACAAATCAGCTTTACCCTCCTGATAATATACAGGGGATGAGGCGTGAGAATCATTGTATACGAACACCTGTATGCCACTAATCTTACATTCCGATTCATTCGCCACACTGCGTACCTGTACCAATTCCGCATCCGGGATAGATAAGCTGATGACATTTTTTTGAGAGGAATTAATCATTTCCATTTCAGTGTCATCGTTACAACCACCTAACAACATATTAAAAGCGAAGAAAACCAACAGACATATCCCGAACAAGTATTGTTGTATTGTTATTTTCATTTCATTCATACTTTTTAGATTTCTAATGAATTATTCCTTTACACAGCGTATCGAAGCAGGCGTTGAAGTAACCACCGGATTATATATATTATATTCAAAGTCCATAGCAGTATATGGATGAAAGTTAAACATGAGCCCACTATGTTCTTTGTCAGCAGGATGAGGTGAAGAACACCAGTAAACTCCCCGTTTTCCTAACTTTATACCATCACCATTAGGTCTATAAGTCTCCGGCAAATAAATTAGCTTCGTTTCATCAATCCCTGCATTATCATAATAAAAGGTTGATCCATTCGCAAAATAACTTTTTATGAAATACATATCCCCAAGTGACGCTCCGGCCGGGGGGAATATGGCGATCTCACCTTTACTCAAGATTTTAAAAACGTCATGCGGTGCAACTTTATAACCATACGGACAAGGGTCATACAACGATTTTAATGTTTCTTTAGGGAAAACATCCTGTTCTCCGTCCGGATTTCCCCACAGATATTTCAGTTCTGTTGTTTTCGTACACCAAGATTCACTCCCCAATCCTCTCCTTGGACTATACAAGGAACTCGGAGTACTTATAGCTTGACCGGCAGTCACTCGTTCATCGGAATATTTATATACGACCTGACCACTTCTTACGTCATATAAAATAGTACGTATGCCATCATAAGTCAATGAACCCGAAAACGGGTCTTTACGCCCCCATTGATAATGCAATCCTTGAACAGTGCCTAAATACGCTTTAGTAGCAGTCGCACCAAGATTACGATCCATCACTTTATAGTTATTGCCCGTATATATCGAAGTGACGAATTCCAGTATCTTTGGGGTAGCCGTACACCAAAGGTGCCAACTCCACAACACTTTCGCATCCTCCGCATTAGGATTAGTCTTATCATAAACAGCTATCACTGCATTTCCCCGGCTTCGTCCCATTTTCACCTGAACCCTGCCATTGACTAAAGCAACTTGTTCCACCAGTTCATCCGTGTCCTGCCAAAGCAATTTGGCCGATAAAGGATGAATATTGGCACCACCGGCTTTTGTCAAGATATTGCCACTTGCGTCTTCAAACTTCCCTTCGTCAATAATACCGTCCACTCCGTTTCCCATTATGGTAGCAGTGAAAGAATAAGAACCTGCACCTCTATCTGCTATATAACTATTGGCAGTCCCTTCCGTGTCTAACGGAGTAAAAGTATCCAATGAACTGACAGGAATATATTCCACATGCACATTGTCGGAAGAAATTTCTATAAAACCACCTTCATAATTGGCGGGAACACTACCGGTGGTACAATAGAAATTCATTACTTGTGCGGCAGTGAGGTCATAAATGCCACTGTTATCCGCCAGTTTATCCGTTTCCGTTATTCCATTGCAATATAACTGTAAATCTGTTGTTGATATTAAATCTGTCTTATTAGGCTTCAAAGCTCTGATTTGTAAGCGTCCCGGAGCATGACAGTCCACTTTCAGCAGTTTCACCGGGTCGACAATATCTTTAATCAAAGTTATTTTTGTCCTGTCTATATCAAAGTCAACGCCTCCTACAATATCACCTGTAACGCCTACATCTTCCCAATCGAGCATATTCGTGAATATTTTCACTTTATCAAGACTTAGCACCCTCACGTCCACTGTATAAATATGATTCCTCAATATTCGATAACTATCATTTGTTTTAATGGGAATAACGCGTTCAATCGTGCGATTTTCTCCAGTTTCATTATTCCACAAAGGAATCCTGACTTTCAAAGCTGTAACATTCGTATTTTCATCATAGTCTGATTCATTCTCTAACCAGTTCTCATAAATATAGCGGTCATAAGACGTCTCCGCTACTTTATCAACATTTACCCCGTCATCTATCGGTAACTCAACGGATGATAATAAATGAGAATTTTCCCATCGAAACCACCAATCAACATTTTTTAAAGTACAATCTATATATCTGTGATATACGTCATTCCACCAATCATTTGCAGCAGGATTACGGTGAGTCTCAAAAGGTGCAAATGGACGAATACACAAAGGCATATGAAGTATTTGAGTCTCTACCTGATTTATATTAATATTCCATGACCCTAGAACGGAGCGTTTTGTAGTACGAACCACGGTTCGTAACTTAGCGACTCCACGAAGTAAATGTACATCAGCCTCAAACTCACGACCACCGCCCCACCTATCTCTTATTGTCCCTATCCCGGACATATATAACGGAGTTGTCAATTCCTCCTCTGAAGTGACATCAATCGGATATTCTTGATTTGCCCACACATAAATATTATCTCCATCTCTAAATGTACCAACAGGCACTTCAATACTTGCCCTATATATACTATCCTCATAAACATAGGAATCAAGATATATTGTTCCATTCTGCGTAGAATAGAAATTTCTGTAATGGTCGCCATCATAACAACCTATTTTTACAAACAAGTCTTTTATCTCATTTTCTTTTTCTAAAGCAATGCTGCGTGTATTAGAACCCACAACTTTAGAAAAAGACACTATGACTTTAAAAGTAAGCCTCTCCATTCCTTCCGGTATGCATGAGGTGTCTCCCTTCTCATACACTGAAGTACATGAGAATATAAAACAGCTTACAAAGCATAATATTAGATATACAATGTACTTTTTCATACTATATATTATTTCTGCTATTCTTAGTTTATTCTTTAACACAACGTATAGAACGTCCGTCTGCCCGCCAAAACGGTTGCCATTCTTGTCCCAAGCCATAACCATATCCCCCTAAAGGATAAACTGAATTTACTGAAGCTACAGATGCCCAATGCGACAATCCAGATATAAGACGACCATCTTGAGGCAGACGTTTGTCTGATCTTGGATAATAGCCTGCTTCTGGATGAATAATACCTTGTGTACTCTCAGTTGAACCAGCTTGTAATCCCTTCCAAGGTTGATTGTCTGGGGGAACACGCCAACCTATCGGACATGGATCAAATATTGTTTTATTATTTGGCAACCATAATGAATAATTCATTAATGACACCGAATTTGTATACCAGTCTCCCCAACTTCGCTCATTAGTTATATAAGTTAGAGGTTCACGAACCGACTCTACTAAGTTTTCCACTTCAGCTACTTTAAAACGGACATTGGTTACACTATTTTCCGTATAAAGTGTTTTTTCCTTTTGAGTCCAATTTTCAGCACTAGGAAAAGGATCTTTACGTCCCCATTCATACAGTAAACCTTTTACTCCACCGTCAATTGTATATTCATTAGTCATAGCTCCCAGATTTCTATCCATCCAAACCAAATTATTAAAAAACTTCTGTCCTTCTGTTACATTTGGTTCATAATCTGTACACCAAATATGCCAACTCCAATAAATCTCGCCGTTTACTTTCATCGCAACAACCGCATTTCCCTCTTTTGCCGTCCTTACCTGCAAGTAAGCCCTCTCGCGCTCCAAAGCATTGACCACCGTGATTCCTCCGTCCGCAATAACTCCTTGTTCATCTTGCCATACGAGTTCTGCCATTACGTCTCCATCCGGAATTGGAATATTGCCAAACTCTACTTGTTGAGCCCATATCTTATATACGTTTTCAGTAGGAATATCCACCCTTCCGCCCGGAGCTACCATATAACAATTCGTCATCTTAACTTCTCCCTTCACCTCTTCTGCCTGTGGCGGAAGATATTCCCATGGACACACTGTCAGATTTAGTTTAAACTTAGCTGTTTTTTGAGTAAAACGGCAAAAAAGTTTATATACATGGTTACGTTCTATTTTTTCTAGAATTTCTCCATAGAGATAACCGGTATAAGGATCATATCCGCCCAACTCGACCCAAGCACAACCATCATATCCCGTTTCATATCTATAATGGAAATCTAAGGATAATTTATCATATATACACTCCATTTCCGGAACATAAAAAGAATATAATAATTCTCCTTTATCATCAGAATATACTTCTTCTCTGATTTCTTTTCTGTCCATAAAATAGATATTATCGTAACGGTTATCCGGCACTCGGACAGGCGATATAAATCCAATATCTGATATACGATCCACTCCTAACTCTTCAATATAAAGCCTGTTTTCCCAGTAGTTTTCATCCTGTCCTATTTCCCTCCTCATATAAACATCTACCCTCGCAACAGCTCGGTCTACTTGCAGATTGATTGTTTGTGTCGTCCCTTCCAATGCGTCCACTCCTGTCAGTTCTCCATACATCGGCAAACAATAATCATTATAGTAGCCCATTATATTAGGATTCCAATAATCCATTATATCACGTCTCCTGTATTGTATTTCAGCCAAATCACCCGGATGATCCACTGCTTCCAATAAAGCACGGGAATCCATATCCGTTGGCTCATTTACAATGGCATAAAACGTTTTACCAGTAGCAGCCTTTACTAGAAATATCGGAGTAACGTATACACCATCATTTATATTCAAATCCGACCAATAATACATCTTATCTAAAGTAGAGCCATCAAAAACGTAAAGACGTAACCGGTTGATACGCGTTTCATTTTCGTTCAATACTTCAGGATCATATGTAGCACGTGTACTGATACTCATATTCATTCGCACCTTTCCCGGTTCATCCGACAGAACTGCACGTTGTTCCTCATTCACACATGAGAAACAAAGCAGCACAAGCCACATCATCCATTTATATTTTGTATATCTCATATCATTTGCCGTTATAGTTTACGTTTACTAAAGGTCTTCACCTTTCAACCAGATAGTCCAGCCGTTAATCACAATCTTCGTGGAAAGGAAATTCAATAATTCCGGGTTATAGAAAAAGACAATCGCATACTCGCTCTGACGGTCGAGGTACTCCTGCGCCGGAATATTGTGCCCTTCCATTTTTGTAAGCAGCAGGTAAGGTATTAGGTCAACCTTCATCAGTTCCTTACTGTCCGACATGCGTGTAAGCGTCAGATATACTTTTTTATGTTCGAGCAGGCGCATGGTATTCATTTCCGCCACAATGCCCACATCTTCCACTTTTTCCAAATGATAGGGCTGATAACTAATCACGTCGTCATCCAGCAAGTCATTATTCCAGTCATAATATCCGTTGTCCGCATGGATTTCGAACAGGCAATCACTCATATCCAGTTCTTCTCCCGGACCGGACTTTTGCAAGATAAAGCGGAATTTATTGGTATCCTTTATCAGAGAGACCATTTCCGTCTGTTCCTGTCTGCCGGTAAAGTCGACAGTCTTCACCTCGCCATACCAAAGCGGGTTCAGAGCTTTATTGTGCACCAATGACTCTTTCCGTTTCATTCTTACCATCAAGTCTTCCAATGTTGATTTCCCGGCAACCAGTTCCGGCATTTCAAAGTCATCGCTCACTCCCGCCCAAGCGGCTATCCGGTATTCACCGACCGGAAGCGGCAACGGCATACGGTAGCTACCGCTGCCCAAAGTTTCTCCCTGCTCGCTCTTCTTCATGATAAACGTACCTTCCTTGTCAAATACAAACACGTCGACACGATTCACTTGAGCCGCAAAAGCGTCGGAAAACTCCATGTTATAGTCATACCGGAAACGAACATACAACTGACATTCCGGTAGTGTCTCATCAATGGATGTGCAGGAAAAGAGTACAAGCAATAACAACAGGCAACTTCCATAATTCATCCGTCAGACAGCACCTTTTGTATTCATTATCTTTCTCATAATCTATGGGTCTATTTATTTTTCTAGTTTCATATATAGTGTGGAAAAGCGACTTTTGCCTTTCTCGGAATAATCTGCTTTAGTTGACAAGTCGCGAAACTTGCCTGTATGGTAAGACCTGTTTTTATCAGTTTTTTATATCAAGGTCTTGATTCACGGAAATAAGCCTCCGCCGGCTGAACAAAAACGAAAAGAGGAAAAAAAGAAGGCGTCACAAGACAAGCTGCGCCGTATCATAACGCCTTCTTATTATTTTAATTGTTATTTTAGCCCAATATAGTTATCACTACAAATCCACTCCCTGACTCCAGGTAGTCCATGGATTTATCGTAATACTTACAGAGAGATATGCTTCAGCGTCATCATCATTCTCACCTGGTTTTTCAGGGTCAGTAGGATCTGTGGTATCAGGAATCCAAGGAGTACCCGGTTGTTTCACGCTGTTGATAGTCAATGTGTACCAGTTGTTACGTACAACACCGTATTTGCCAAGTGCCATTGTGGCGGTGATTGCATCGTCATGACGGATGAGGATGTTATAATAGCATACACCTTTCTGGAAGTATTCTACACCTACGGTTTCACCGGCTGTTGCATCAGGCTTGGAGTATTCACCACCGTTCGCAATAGCGTCCAGTTCGGCGAGAGTAATAGCGGCAAAATCAGCACCGACAGTTTTGCCTTGTGCAGTAGCGGCAGCAGACATACGTGCATAGAACTGGTCACAAAGAGTGATTATCTGTGTTTGCAATGCATCCGGTGAAGTAACTGCTTTTGCAGCATTATATACTGCCTGCAAATCAGCCAGTGTCTTATAAGTGACACCCAAAAGGCGGAACCAGCTATCGCCTGCTGTAAATGAATTAGGAGTGTAAACCGCACTTGCTACGGCAGCTGTAGTCTGTGCCTGGGTTTGTGCGTCGGCAGCCATTGTGTTCTCAAGACAGTATTTGCTATCCGTCATAGCTGAAAAATCAGCAGGCAAAGTTCCGTCGTCAGCAACTTTCAGATAGTTGAACTGTGACACATTGAATCCTGCCAGTTCGTAGTTCGGGTCAATTCTATAATCCGCACCTGCAGAACCTCCGGCGGGCATTACGATTTCAGCATACGGGAACATGCTCTTGTTGGTAACATTCAATGCCCAGTTGCCGAATGTACAAGTCACTCCTGCAGGAACCTTGACGCCGTCCGGATTTGTTCCTAAAGAAACCTTGGCTACGACACGGTCTACATGAATAAGTGAACGGTCAGCTTCGGCAGCGGCAATCGCGGCAGTAGCGTCAGCAATAGACGTTCCATCAACCACCTTCACATTAGCTGTCACCAGTGCTCCGTTAGCCGGATTTGCATTGTCGCCGGCATTAATCATCATAAAGTTGTCCTTTGTTGCTCCAATCACTTCGTCAAGTGTCTGCTCTACCGCACCGTTAATGACAGACCAGGAAGCGGAAGCCACACAGGCAGCTTTGAACTTGTCGCTCGGATTGACTACTGCCAGTACTTTGGCGGTAGTAGAAGGAACTTTGAATGCATTTCCGGTCCCTGCTGCAGGATTACCGCCTACATTCAAAATATACTCGGTCGAAGCCAATGTCTTTGTCTCCAAACAAACGTCTGATGCATCAAACAATGCAAGGAGTACTTCGTTTACATTCTGTTCGTCCGCTGTTCCGTGATTTTCTCCAGGAGCGCGTGTTTCCGTACTTTTAGGCATATCTACAACTACGGACATATAAGCCTCCCTGCCGTCTATCGGCAACAGGTCTTGTCCGCCGGTTGCCATCTCTTCATCATTACTACATGCTGCCATCGCCAGTCCGACAAACAGCGTTAAAAAAGATTTGTCCAATTTCATTGTTTTAAAATTTAATGAATACTAAAATGTTAATTACTAAGTATAAGTTTCAGATTATATTATTCAGCTTTTATACCTTCCAAACGTTTCAGGTACACCCGCATCGCGTCGTAATCTCCCATTTCCCAAGCCACGATAGCGGCGTTATTGTTAGCTATCCTGTCACTCGGAAAACGGTCGGCAATCATCCGGATAATCCTGTTGTATTCGTCCGAACCTTTGCCGTAGCTGACTGCGACCTGATACATTTCGTTATGGTTCATCTTATCGGGACGTGTTCTGATGATTTCCCGTCCCTGCTCTACAGAGAACGGAACCACTGTATAGCTGACTGTATATTCCACTAAGCGCAGCTTCGGATATACCTCTTGCAATAAGGCATTATATATTTTTCCGCCATCGATAGCTTTTATCTTCGCATCGCGCGCATCCGGTTCGGGAGTCTGCCCGATAATATCGAGTACTTTCTGCATATAGGAAGGACGGTATTCGCACAACCATGCAGCTAGTCCCTCCCAGTTTTCCGGCACCAAACGGCATTCTATCATACTGTCGTCCAGCTTATAGGCATGTTTCAGGTTTTGTACCAACGCTTTCGCACGTTGTTCGGAAAGGCGGGCATTGCCGTCATAATTGCCTTCCGGCGATGAGTAGCCCACTATCTTAATCCGGGCAATACGATAGTTATCATCTTCACGGATAGAATCAATGGACGAATGGATTTTAGCCAGTTCGGTAGGATTATTCATATAATCGGCAAGCAATGCCGACTGGTTCACTTTAAAATTAAGATATGCACTGCGGGTGAAAGAACGACGTTTCTCCTCTGCCTGTGCCACCATTATTTCCAGATTCGGGCGTTCCACTACCTCTTTGAATAAAGGAAGCTCCGCAACGGGAGCATTACCCAGTGCTTCTCCGCAACCTGCGCATCCCTGTAATTCACGGAATATCTCGACACGTGCTCCGGACATCCACTCCTGTGCCGGAACTGTTTCGTTATATTCTAACAACATATCCCGTTTCCTGTTAAAACGAATCATTTCCTGTCCCTCTCCCGCAGCCGGTTCTTTGCCATACAGACTTTCTTTCCGCTTGTTCATGCGATAACGGTTTCTGCCTGCAATGCAAACTGAAGGCAGGGCGAGTGTATCGCTTTCCGACCGGCTGATTATCAAAGGAGTGATTATCATCTGTCGGCGTGAAGGGAGCCGCAGCGTGCTGCAATCCATATTAAATGAGACTTCCACTTTGTCATCGCTTATTTTCCGGGCAACGGCTTGTCCGATATTTATCTCTTGGGCATGGGCGGAAACTGCGCCTAGCAGTCCCAAGGTCACGTATATACAGATTCTTTTCATCATTAGCCTATTTTATAATGTATATGATACTCACTGCAGCTTTTGTTGGGCCGAAGTAGTTTTTCTTCTCACTTTTCTGAATGGTTCCACATGTGGCACAAGGATATTTGGAATGATCCAACCGCGCATAGCCGACTCCAAGCACAGCCTCCATACTCCAGCGGTTGCCGAGCAGCCACTGGTAGCCGTAGGATATTCCGCCGCCCCACAAATGTCCCTGATAGCGGTGGCGCTCCATGTTATCACTCAAAAATGACATTCCGCCCACATTGTATTTGGCGTAATGTCCGTGCAGAGCCAGAAAATGGCCGTTGAATTTCTCACAAAGCCAGTAGCGAAGTTCCGGCTGCACGCCCCAGTGGCGCAGGCGCGTTTCATCATCAAACTTCCAGGGGTTATAATTTCCGGATAAGTCGAGAGACCATTTCTTGCCCAGGCCTATTTCCAGCCCCAGGTTCATTGTAGTAGTAGCGTCATAAAGCAAATTGGTCTTTACCGCAACCTTTTGGGCATAAGAGTTGGCCGTATTGCAAAGGAGTACTCCCAAGACACCGATTAAACATAGATATTTCTTCATGTCATCTTATTATTTATTGTTGCTTTTCTTGCATCTCTATTCTGTAATAGAGATAAAACAAAAGAATACAAACAATAAAAACCTAATTACCAATGATTTATATCACATAAAGCACCCATATAACGTTTCAGTATCATGATAAAATGAATCATAGCAAACAAAACAGAAAATAATATTCTGATATATAATTCATTAAAAATACAGATACTGAAACAATTGTGAAACAAACAGATAGGTAACAGACCAAACAATCAAAACAGTTATTGCCATGGAAACAAAACTTATGAAAAGCGAATTGCTGTACATCGAAGAACACCTGTCATGCCAAAACTACATGACAACGATTGAAACCGGATTCAAGTATTTGGAGTTCGATAAGAACACAGAATTTGAGGAAGACACTACAAGTAAGAATTATCTTCTATTCTTCCTGAAAGGTGATTTCACCATAACTTGCAACCAGTTCCACAACAGATCGTTTCATGCCGGAGAGATGATACTCATCCCCCGTTCTTCCCGGCTGAAGGGAATTGGAGAAAACGGTTCAAGCCTGCTCTCCATGTTTTTCGATATGCCCGAAGGAAACTGTGACAAGCTCATATTGCAATCTTTATCAGAGCTATGCAACAACATTGAATATGACTTCTCACCGATTAGAATACACTACCCACTGACACCATTCCTCGAAGTGTTAACCCACTGTATCAAGAACGGGATGAGTTGTGCACACCTGCACACCCTGATGCAACGGGAATTCTTCTTTCTCCTGCGCGGATTTTATGAGAAGCGGGAGATTGCAACCCTGCTTCACCCTATCATCGGAAAAGAAATAGACTTCAAGGATTTTGTCATGCGTAACCATACCAAAGTGGATAATATAGAACAGCTCATCTCACTATCGAACCTGGGAAGAAGCCGCTTCTTTTCCAAATTCAACGAGGTGTTCGGAATGACTGCCAAACAATGGATGCTGAAACAAAAGAACCAAAGGATACTCGAAAAAATGACCGAACCGGGAGTATGTATAAAAGACGCCGTTGAAGAATTGGGATTTGATTCGCAAAGTAACTTCAACCGTCACTGCAAACTATATTTCGGATGCACCGCCAAACAGTTAATGGAACGCTGCCAAACCGAAAACAGCCCTATTTATGAGGATAACCACGCAACGTGTACAAAATGAATAAAAAAATGTACTTTATGACAATTTATATTATAAAAAAATAAGCTTACTTTGCAGCGTGAAATAGTTCAAAACAACAAAGAGATTTTAATATAATCTCTATTACAGAATAGATTACAATATCGCAAAGATAAATAAAAATATTATATCTTCTAATTTTCAACGGATTATATTACAAATTTTCATTTCACTTGGATAAATTTGTAACCATGCTGTTCACCTGATTAAGCATGAATACATCGAAATCTTTCAAATAGACGCGTGTCATTTCTTCCGAAGTGTGCCCTAGTCCGGCACTAATCACAGAAATTGGTGCTCCATAGTCACGGGCAAGGGTAGCCCAGGTATGGCGGCCGATATAAGTAATATTTAGAAATGCAATAAAAAACAGAATGGTGCGAATTAAACGTAAATCGTTTATAATTAAGCATTTTACAAGAATTGCATGATAGTCAGACCTGCAAAATAAAACAAAATATTGCAGCGTTTCAGTTACCAGACTGTTAGCCGCCTGTTTCGGAAACAACGGCAGGTAACCGGATTTTTACCGGTAGAGGCAGAACGGATTTTTATTCACTGTTTATCAATGTTTTGCATACCAAAGAACGCTTTTGAAAGGAGTATTTTTACAACCTAAAAAAGAGCGTATGAAAGTGGAAAAATTCAAGGTATTGCTCTACCTGAAAAAGAGCGAGCCGGGCAAGACCGGCAAGGCCCCGATCATGGGACGGATCACCCTCAACCGCACGATGGCGCAGTTCAGCTGCAAGCTCTCCTGCACCCCCGGGCTGTGGAACGCGCGNGCCCCGATCATGGGACGGATCACCCTCAACCGCACGATGGCGCAGTTCAGCTGCAAGCTCTCCTGCACCCCCGGGCTGTGGAACGCGCGTGAGAGCCGGCTGAACGGCAAGAGCCGGGAAGCGGTGGAGACCAATGAAAAAATAGAAAGACTGCTGCTTGCCATACACTCGGCCTTCAATTCCCTCATGGAAAGAAAAAGGGATTTCGATGCCGCTGCGGTCAGGGACATGTTCCAGGGCAATGCGGGCATGCAGATGACCCTGCTCAAACTTCTCGACCGGCATAACGGGGAAATGAAGGCCCGTGTTGGTGTGGACCGTGCGCCCACCACACTCTCGACCTACCTCTTCACCTACCGCACGCTTTCCGAATTCATCAAGGCGAAATTCAAGGTTCCGGACCTTGNCCGTGCGCCCACCACACTCTCGACCTACCTCTTCACCTACCGCACGCTTTCCGAATTCATCAAGGCGAAATTCAAGGTTCCGGACCTTGCCTTCGGGCAGCTCAACGAGCAGTTCATCCGCGACTACCAGGATTTCATCCTTCTGGAAAAGGGATATGCCGTGGACACGCTTCGCGGCTACCTGGCCATCCTGAAAAAGATCTGCCGCATCGCCTACAAGGAGGGCCACTCGGAGAAATACCATTTCTGCCACTTCAAGCTGCCCAAGCAGAAGGAAAGTACGCCGAGGGCATTGAGCCGTGAGAATTTCGAGAAACTGCGTGATCTGGAGATACCGGAAAAACGCAGGTCACATATTATCACCAAAGACCTCTTCCTCTTCGCCTGTTACACCGGCACCGCCTACGCGGATGCGGTAAGCATCACCCGGGAGAACCTTTTCACTGACGACGGGGGCAGCCTCTGGCTGAAGTACCGTAGAAAGAAAACCGACTACCTCGGACGTGTCAAGCTGCTTCCGGAAGCCGTCGCGCTGATTGAGAAATACCGGGACGATACCCGCGAGACTCTTTTCCCACCACAGGACTACCATACCCTCAGAGGAAATATGAAAGCCCTGCGTCTGATGGCGGGACTCAGCCAGGACCTTGTCTACCACATGGGGAGGCACTCTTTCGCCTCGCTGGTCACGCTCGAGGAGGGAGTACCGATCGAGACCATCAGCAAAATGCTGGGACATAGCAATGTCCGGACCACACAAATTTACGCCCGTGTCAGCCCGAAGCGGCTGTTCGAGGACATGGACAGGTTCATCGAGGCAACCCGTGATTTGAAACTCATTCTTTAACCCTAAAAAATATCATTACCATGCGCAGTACATTCAAGCTCTTATTCTACATCAACCGTAACAAAGTGAAATCGGACGGCACGACCGCCGTCCTCTGCCGGATCAGCATTGACGGCAAGAAGTCAGCCGTTGCCACCGGCATCTATTGCAGGCCGGAGGACTGGGACAGCAAGAAGTGTGAGATCAGAACAGTCAGGGAAAACAACCGCCTCGCCGCCTTCCGCAGCCGGTTGGAAGAGGCGTACGGGAACCTGCTGAGGAACCAGGGAGTGGTCACGGCCGAACTGCTCAAGGCCACCGTGTCAGGTGCCAATTCCGTGCCGGAATACCTCCTGCAGGCCGGAGAGGTGGAACGCGAACGTTTGAGAATCCGCTCGGCAGAAATCAACTCCACCTCGACCTACCGCCAGTCGAAGACCACGCAGCTCAATCTCAGACAGTTCATCGAATCCCGCGGAATGAAGGACATCGCCTTTTCGGACATCACCGAGGAGTTCGCCGAATCGTTCAAGGTCTTTCTTAAGAAGGAGCTGGGCTACAGGAACAGCCACGTGAACCACTGTCTGTGCTGGCTCAACCGGCTCATCTACATCGCCGTGGACCGGGAGATATTGAGAGCCAACCCGATAGAGGATGTGGCATATGAAAAGAAAGAACCGTTAAAGCTAAGGCACATCAGCCGGGGTGAGTTGAAGCGGATGATGGAAACCCCGCTGCCCGACCCGATGATGGAGCTTGCACGCAGGACGTTCATCTTCTCCTCGCTGACCGGTCTGGCCTATGCGGACACGAGAGCACTCCATCCCCGGCACATCGGAAAGACCTCGGAAGGAAGAAAATATATCCGCGTCTGCCGGGCCAAGACGGACGTGGAGGCGTTCATCCCGCTGCATCCCATAGCCGAACAGATACTGGAACTTTACAACACCACGGATGACGACAGACCGGTATTCCCGCTGCCGGTCCGCGACGTCCTCTGGTACGAGGTACATGGAATGGGCGTGGCATTGGGCATGAAGGAGAACCTGTCCTACCACATGGCCCGCCATTCGTTCGGAACCCTGATGCTGTCCTCCGGCATCCCGATAGAGAGCATCGCCAAGATGATGGGCCATACGAACATCAACAGTACGCAGGTCTATGCACAGGTTACCGACCGGAAGATATCCGGTGACATGGACCAGCTGATGAAAAGAAGACAGAAAGGGGATACGGTCCTTCTGACGGAAATGTCCGAATAATGAAATGCCGGCCGGAACCATTAAACATTGGTTCCGGCCGGCATTCTTAAATATTGAACGCCCCCGATTATATCAGGGCCTCATGATAATTATCCTCCAGGAGTTTCTCAATGTCGGATACCTTATACAAAATTTTTCCGCCCAGCCGGATATAAGAAATACGCCCCTGGTCCCTATAATCCTGCAGGCATCTGCGGCTGATTCTTAGCAGGTCCGACAACTCCTTGTCAGAGAGAAAACGCTCGCCGTTAAACAGGGGGCGGTTATCCTCCGCAAGCCTTTCCAGCTTCGTCTGGATGTTATCCAGCAGGCCAAAGAACCGGCGGACACTGCCCGTCTCTTTGCTAATAATCCCTTCCATGCTACTTCCGATTAATTATTCATTCTTTCTTTTTTCTCTCACCGCCTTTTCCTTGCGTTTCATGGCGACATAGGCCATCAGCTTTTCTACGTCCTCCGGCCTGTAATAGATTTTCCGCTGGATTTGGGTGAATGCCAGCCGTCCGGTATCCCGGAGAGTCTGCAGGGTACGTGGAGAGATGTCAAGACGCAGGCAGACATCCTGGTTGTCCATTCACTCTTCCGGTTTCTTTTCCCTGTTCTTTTCATACAAGCGGTCCGCCTGTGCGGACAGGCTCTCAGTCCGAGCCAGCATCTCCTCAAAGATTCCGGCTTCAATGTAATATACTTCCATTTTTCTTGTTTTTATTTAAAATTGCTTCCTGTCAGGAACTCAAATTATTGAAATACAGTTCAAAATACTTTCCAAAGGCACTTCCGGCTGGGTGTCGTGGTTTCCGACTCCCCCTCCGGAGCCGTTTTAAGGAGGATTTCCCGTCATATTACGGCTGGAACAGTTTGTAATCCCGTCCTGTGATCTTCCTTATCACGTCGGCGTTTTCCTTAATATGTTCAACCGGTATGCGGCTTATAACACCGGAAACAGTGAAATCCTTACGTCTGACCGCCCAGACAATGTCTGAGATACATTCGTACACCTGTGCGTCAATATGCAGGGGCTTGCGCCGGTTGGATGAAAAGTTGTTCAGGAGGGCTTCAATATATTTTTTACCTCTTCCTCCGTTATCGTCTTTTTACTCTCCGGCCGGGATGAAGATTCCTTGTGGGGTACCACCTCTTCCAGATCCCCGGAAATGCAGCTCAAATATGAGCCTTTGGCGGCAACTATATCCAGTATCTCCTTCTCGTTGATATGATACGGATTTGGTTTTTTCCTTTCAATGCTGTCCATAACTATGATTTATACATTAATTCCATGTGACAATTGGGCGTTTTGTAAGGCGGACGTTCCCGATGACGGATTATCGTCCTACGCCGCAAAGAAAAAAAGAATAAACGTGGGAAAGGGTACCTTGTCAGCTATAGTCATATATAGACATGAATAGTCAATACCGGCAAAAGACATGACAAACGGCTGTCCGGCGGGAGGTCTGGATTCTCCCCGACGTTGCCGGGATTGTGATATATCAGGTCATGGAGATATTGGCAGACTGCATTATCGGGATAATGACATACCAAGTTACGGATATTGTGATAGATTATGTCGTTGGAGTGTGGAAGTTGCCATAGGGAGGCTCTTTCAGCAAACGGAAGTACGGAAGGTACAGATATTATTGCAGCCATCATCAACAAAGACCGGAACATCACATTGGGAGAACGGTGCTTATCTGCGATATGATTATCATTTCCTCCAGTCATTTTGTATTGAAAGACCGGGAAAAAGTGGTGACGGGTTTGTAACTCTTTATATTTGTAGCTTTGCTATCGACCAGGGCAATGAATAGTACCCGACAATCCAGTTCTTTATCATATCCAATAAATGAAGAAATAGGGCGGCATATCAACGAATACCCACACCGGGGAGTGACGATTATCAATACAACCGGCTTTTATACAGGACGAGAAGTAAAGATGATGTTTATATTAGCCGGGAAGAGGGAAGCGCCGGTCAGCTTCCGGCTGATAAAAAATATAGACACGGAGGCTTTTGTTTCACAAAGTGCCGTTATAGGAGTTTATGGAGAAGGATTCGATCATATCAAAGTAGAATAAGAAAGAAATAAAAAATGATAATGATCATCATGAAAAGCGGCATCTGCCGTGCTTTTGTTCCCGACACAGGATGCGGTGTGACGCAATGGTTCGCATTCGGCGGTGAAATGGCCGCAAGCATGTCATGCTACTATGGACAGACCGCATCAACGATAGAGATAGAAGCGGAAACGGACTGTGAGATGTTTATCGTGGACAAACCGACTTTGGAAAACCTATGTTCCACACAAATAATCCTAAGAAACAATTTGTAAAATTCGAAACAGAAAAGTATGAAGACAATCATTGCAGAGAAATTATCATAACTTGTGATAATTTTTCGGCCAAAATACTACCCGCAGGGCTGGAGATTTTTTCCGAAAACAGGAGGCTTGACCTTGCTTTCCCGTCCAATCCCGGAGTTACCTTTGCGCCCAGAACGAAAATGACTGCCTGATGCGGCCCACTGAAAGGCGCGAAAATGGAGGTAAACGGAAGTGGAGGCAGATTAGACAGGAAAACTTCAAAGGAGAAATCCGTGAAAAGAAGAAACCTAAAAGGAAAAGGAACATTGCCGGAAACATGAAACCGGCAAACCACCTGCAAGGAAGTATGGTTTATCTGTCTGTCCAAACTCGTTTGGTCGGGCGGATAAATCATTCTTCCCAGTTTGCCTGCCGTGGGGACGGCTTGTGCCATTCATGGGCAAGCGGTCATATACAGCTTTCCGCTTACGGCTCAAAGGAACCGCAAAAAGAAAAATCCATAGAAAACCCGTAAAAGCACCTCTATGGCATAAGCATAAAAGAAATGGGTCTTGCATCATCAGTCTAAACCATTGGTTAGGCGTGATGCAAAGCCCTTTTCTCCGCTTATGCGGCAGTCGGTACACGTTCGTACAAACCTGTTTGGGCGATGGTGTGCCGACGGATAAAACCGCTTTTACGGAATGTTTTTATGTTTATATTAGAAATATTTCTTATTATAAAAACGCGCTAATCATTTTGTCATTCGGGTTGTTTTTATTAAATTTGCAGATTATAGCAATAGTTATGCAAATGAAGCGGATAAATCGACTGAAAATAGTGCTTGCGGAACAAGGTAAAACAGGGAAATGGTTGGCGCATGCATTAGGTAAAAATGAATCGACAGTCTCTCGTTGGTGTACAAACGAAGTTCAACCTTCGGTAGAAACACTACTGACGATTGCCGAAACGTTAAAGATTGATATTAAAGAATTACTTTGTTCTACGCAAATGTGTAATCAAGATGATGGCATCCAAATATAAAGCAATCGATTTTTTCTGCGGAGGTGGTGGAATGACTTGCGGTTTAAGACAGGCAGGGATTAACGTTATAGCAGGTGTGGACTTTGATCAAGATGCCAAAGAAACGTATGAATACAATAATTCCGGAAGTGTTTTCATTCAAACTAATATAAAGAATTTACGGAGCAATTATTTTGAGCGAAAATTTGGGATACGGAAAAATGATGACTTTTTGATTTTGGTAGGATGCAGTCCCTGCCAATTTTACAGTATAATTAATACGGATAAGAATAAAGCCTTAAAATCTAAGGATTTATTAAAAAACTTTGCTCGGTTCATCGAATATTATAGACCGGGATATGTATTAGTGGAAAATGTTCCGGGCATAATCACAAATAAAGATAGCATCTTACCTTATTTTCTACGAAAATTGGAAGATCTCGGATATAAAAATCCTGTTTATAAGGTTGTAGATATGAGCTATTACGGCGTACCTCAAAGTCGTCGAAGATTTTCTCTTATCGCAACACGATTGGAAAATGTCAATATACATTTACCTAAGGCGGACGATAAAGAGACCGTATTAGCCGATTATTTAGGTGAAAGGAACGGTTTTCCCAAAGTTAGCGCAGGCCATAAAGACAGTAGTGTGTTTAACCATACGGTTGCCGGATTAAGTGATGTATGTCTTAAACGATTGGCAAAGACCAAACACGACGGCGGGAACAGACTTGATTGGGCAAATGATCCGGAATTGCAATTACCTTGCTTTGTAGGAAAAGACGATTGTTTTAAAGATACATTCGGGCGTATGTGGTGGCATCGACCGGCTTCGACTATTACAACTAAATTTTATAGTATCTCAAACGGACGTTTCGGACATCCGGAAGAAGATCGGGCTCTTTCTTTACGGGAAGGTGCTACATTGCAAACATTCCCGAAAACCTATGTGTTTAAAACAAATAGTATTGCCGCAACGGCAAAATTAATCGGCAATGCAGTTCCGTGTGAATATGCTCGGCGATTAGGTGAAACGATAAAAGCACTGGAAAACAATGGCACAATTTAAAACTCGGGCAAGAGCTCTCGACTTATTGGGACGGCAACAAATTGCCGGTATCCCTACAGCTATTAACGAGCTTATAAAAAATGCACATGATGCGTATGCGGATAAATTCGATATCGATTTTCTCCGATGTAATAATCTGCTGGTATTACGTGATGACGGGCTCGGTATGACAAAAGAGGAATTTGAAACTCGTTGGCTTACGCTCGGGACCGAAAGTAAATTGGCAAATAAAAAAAGCAGTTTACCGCCTATTGACATATCAAAGCCAAGACGTCCTATCATGGGAGAAAAAGGCATAGGAAGATTGGCTATTGCATCAATAGGAAGTCAGGTTTTAATCGTATCGAAAGCAAAATTAAGATCTAAAGAATATGATATTGTTGTGGCTTTCATTAATTGGGAGATATTCGAGTTGCCGGGGATTAACTTGGAGGATATTGTTATTCCGGTAAGAGAATACTCTCATATGCCGAATGCAGCCGATATTGACAGTATTAAAAATGAAGTAATACAATCCCTTGATAAATTAAATCAAAAAGAACTTATTGACGACAAGGATTTTGAAAAAATAAAAAGTTCTATCACGTCTTTTAAAGTTGACCCACACCAACTTTCTTTACAACTACAACAAGGATTTGAATTAACCAATGGCTGTGGTGGAACTCAATTTTTCATCTCCCCAGTTTACGATACGATTATTTCCGATATAGAGGGAGACGGCAATTCGGACGAAGCTACAAAAATCGAGAAAATGTTGATGGGATTTCACAATACAATGACCCCCGATCATCCTACTCCCGTCGTTGACATTTCATTTAGAGACTATAGGGCGAATGACGGTAGTTTTGTCAGCATCATAGATAAAGAACACTTTTTTACCACGGAAGAATTTGAATTGGCGGATCACCATTTTCAAGGGCAATTTGATGAGTTCGGACAATTCAAGGGATTAGTAAAAATATATGGAGAAAAAACATTTGATCACATTGTAAATTGGCGGGATAACTATTATAGAGAAACCGAATGTGGTCCGTTTAAAATTAACTTGGCGTATTTACAAGGAGAATTGAAAAGTTCTCGTGTAGATGTCGAAAATTATGCCAGGATTAAAGCCAAAGGAGATAAATTCGGAGGTTTATACATATATAGAGATAATATTCGAGTTCTACCGTATGGTGACTCCGATTATGATTTTCTGGATATTGAAAAAAATCGTTCGAAACGAGCATCAACATATTTCTTTTCTTATCGACGAATGTTCGGTGCTATTGAAATAGCGGACCGAGAACACAGCGGTTTGGTAGAGAAAGCCGGACGCGAAGGTTTTATTGAAAATAAAGCATATCGCCAACTTCAAGCGATTTTAAAAAATTTCTTTGTACAACTTGCCGCTGATTTTTTCAGCGAAAAAAACAAAACGGCACAATCGGAATTCTTCAATCAGAAGAAAGACGAGTTCAATGCGTACCATAACGCACTTGAACGTCGGGATAAATTGGCCAAATCGAAAAAGGAGAGATTTGCTCGTGAGCTCGATATCTTTTTTGCCGGTTTAACGGAACATAAATTCGAAAACGAACTGGAAGAATTACTTACGAATTTTAGGAACGATTTACATTCGGTTTTATACATTAACGATGCGGATGAAGCAAGCCAGAAGATAATAGATCTGGAATTTGCCATGAGACAAAAAGTTTCCGATTACAGAAAAAGAATATCGGTGACAAGTCCTAAAGGATTTGCAATGTCAAAATCAATGAGAACGGATTTTGACACGTACCTTAATGAGTTTAAAATTCTGGAACAAACGGTATTTAAAAATATCAATGAAAATATCGATCAGCTAATCGATGATTATACGGCACAGTTGAATCTGGAAATAAGTAAGCGAAAGCGGTTGGAGCAAGCGGTGGAACTGATTTCAGCCGAAGCTCTGTCACTTAATAAGAAGAAGAAAAGCGAAACCAATGATGTTGTTTCCGATGTTTCTCGCAAAATTAAGGATCTTACGAATGAACTGATAATCGATTTGGATAATCAAATACGAAGCGTAAAGAATCAATTCAAATTATTGGCAACCGATAAAGCCGATAACTTTGATTTGGTAACGGAACGCAAGAGAATGGAAGCAGAAATAGAATCCATAAGCAGTCGAAATACGGATGTTATGGAACGCATAATTCGACAATTTGAAAGTTTCTATGTCGAAAAAAACGAAGACGGTCAAATAATTACAAATGACCAAATAGCGGAAGCCGCTTCGGAAGAGTTAGAGGAATTGCGGGAACGATTGCAATCGGACGTTGAATTAAGCCAATTAGGATTGGCTGTCGGAATATTGCACCATGAATTCAACGGTACGGTTAATTCGATTCGACATAGTCTGAAAGATTTAAAAGCATGGTCGGATGTAGATATCAAATTGGAAGGAATATATAAAAACATCAAGGTAAATTTCGAACATTTGGACGGCTATTTAAATTTGTTTACCCCGTTAAATCGACGATTGAATCGACGTCGGGAAGACATATCTTTATTGGATATTAAAACATTTTTAATAGATTTGTTCAAATCCCGTCTTGAACGACACAATATAGCTTTTAAACATACTAACGGGTTTGCAGGTCGAAAAATACACGGATTTCGTTCTACATTCTATCCTGTATTTGTGAATATCATTGATAATGCCATTTATTGGTTAAAACAAAGTGATGTTCCTGAAAAAGTTATTCGGTTGCATGCGGATGATACGGGAATATACATTTCCAATAACGGTATTGAAATAAAACCCCAAGATAAGGAACGAATCTTTGAATTAAGATTTTCCAGAAAGCCCAATGGAAGAGGATTGGGGTTGAGTATCAGTAAAGAGGTTTTGAATGCAGAGAACTATGATATATTTGTGGCACAACCTAAGGAAGGCTCTACAGTTACTTTTAAAATTCAAAAAATGCAATAAAAATATGGCAGACAGATTTATTGAGCAATCGAAAGAAATTGCAAACAACTTTATACAAAATATTGTTTTTATTGATGACAAAGCATATAAGAATGATATGACTAACAATGCATTTAGCGCATTAGATGTATCGAATGTATTTGCACAATCTGGAAAAATCTGTGCTGTATATGCACCCAAATCCATTTCTGATGTTAATAGTTACAATACTATACTAAATAAAGCAGATGTTGTCATTTTAGATTGGTATTTAGATATAGAAAAGGAGGAGAACCAAGTTGAAGATCCCGATGCAGATGCAGATAATGACGATCCGCGCGGAGAGTTTACATTAAAATTGATATCTGATTTATTATCACAAACTGGGATGTTGAAACTGTTAATTGTGTATACTGGAGAAACGGATTTATTTGAAATTACGAACAGTATATATCAGAAAGTGGATCAGCATTCTTTTCATAAAGGAGATTGCGTTATTCAATCTTTAAATTCTAAGATATTAGTTAGAGCTAAAAAACAAAATTCGGAAACTCAATTTGCACATAATCCGGAATTGAAAGATAAAATAGTATCGTATGAAAGCCTTCCGACTTTGATTGTTGAAGAATTTGCAGACATGACCAACGGTTTGTTATCGAATTTTGCTTTATCTTCAATATCGGCAATAAGGAATAATACATCCAGAATGTTAAGCGTCTTTTCTCCCAAATTAGATCCGGCATATCTCGGGCACAAAATATTATTGGAAAACACATTCGAATCCAAGCAACTATTAATAAAATTATTTGGCGAAGCTATTTCGGAATTATTGGAGACAACAGATATTGATACAAAGGATTGGGTTGATAACTGGATTGAAAACCGTATTACAGACGAAACGATAAGTATAAATGGAGTGTCTATTGGCAAATCGAAAGACCTTTTAAAAAAAATGTTTAGTTCCGAGCAACCTCGACTTAAAGATAAATATACAGAAGCTTCAGGAAAAGATATGTCAAATAAAGACGAGGGGAAATTACAATCGCATACCATAGAGTTATTTGCATATGATGGTATCGATGTGAATAAATCGAATGTAGATTTTGCCATTTTGACGCATCATAAAAATATATTTCAACCTGCTATTGGGGCTCCGATATTAACACTTGGAACAGTTATAAAATCTGTAGACAAGTATTATGTTTGTATTCAACAAAGATGCGATTCGGTGAGAATTAAGGAGGAAAGACGATTCTTATTTTTACCTTTAGAAGAAAAAGGCGAATATCCGTTAATTGTGAATAATGAATTGAAATTATTTCCAAATAAATCTTCATTTGCAATAAAAACAGTGAAATTCAAGCCAAAAGAAGGTGCTACAATTATTCAAGCATCAAAAAAGGAGGACAAATATGTATTCTATTCTTCCTATGGAGAAACTTATGAGTGGGTGGTAGACTTAAAAGAAATGCAAGCACAACGTATTTTAAACAGTTACTGTGCACAACTGTCTCGCGTAGGATTGAATGAATCCGAATGGTTAAGACTTATCGCAAAGCAATAATATAGGCTATGTCAGATATTTTTTCTCAAACTAAAAGATCGGATATAATGTCAAAAATATCAAGTAAAGACACTAAACCGGAAATTTTAGTTCGTAAGTTCTTATTTTCAAAAGGATTCAGATATCGTATTAATGTCAAAACATTGCCGGGTAAACCTGATATAGTTTTGCCTAAATATAAAACAATAATATTTGTGAACGGATGTTTTTGGCATGGGCATAATTGCAAAAAGGGAAAATTACCATCCTCAAATACAGATTTCTGGAAGGAAAAAATATCAAACAACAAATCGCGAGATGCCAAAAATTCCGATTTACTTGTAAAACTCGGCTGGAAAGTTATAATTATATGGCAATGTGAAATTAGTAAGATTGATAATAGGACAAAAATACTTAATAAGCTACTGGAGGATATTAAACAATAATAATCACGAGATATTAAATCTAAAATATAAATGCATTAATCGGGAAAATATAGAAAAACTTATTCTATAATTCCGATTTTTGTCTTATCGTTGCGTTTGAAGAGTTCTTTGAAGGTTACGCAACGTACAGAAAAATAATGCAGCAGATAACTAACTTAATCGTAACCTATTACTATTATGAGTAATAAACTTATGCTCATTTCCAACAAATTACACTCTTTTCGTAACTTCTTACCACGGCTTTTTCATTTAAGAAATATTGTTCATCGCTTGTAATTGTAGTAAAAATGCTTATATTCGTGCACAGCGATGCGGAAGCACCGCCTTAGGTGTTTCTTCTTATCGTTCATTTTTATTTTTTTTATAGGCGGAATTCAATAGAATATGATGTTGATATTGTCTTCCGCCTTTGTTTTTGCAATAGCAAAAATACGATTTATTTCGTTGATATACAACTTTTTATACGCAATATTACTAAAAAAGAAACACCTTGACTGTCTTCGTGGCAGCATCATGACTCATTTGAGAAAATTTGTATCCTCAGTCCCTGAATACCGCAGAACAAGCAGAGGAAACTTCAAACACAAACTTGAAGATATACTCATGCTCGTAATATTGGGCAGACTCAGCAAGTGTATTACCAGAGCTGAAATACTTCAATTTGGCAAACGTCACTTGAAACGCCTGCAGTCGAAAGGGTTATTTCCGTATGGGTTACCCTCAGAAGCTACGCTCTGCCGTGTGTTTCAAAGCATCGACGATGAAAAGATGGCTGATCGAATGTCTGCTTTTGCAGAGGTTTTCCGCAAGGAAATATCCGCTTCGGCAACTGACATCATTTGTATTGTTGGCAAGGCCATGCGAGGTACCTTGTACGACAACGGACGCAACCCTAATATCGTCTCTGCATATTCACTCCGTTCCAGCTTTACTTTGGCTACTGATGTTTGCAAAGAGAAAAGTAATGAAATCAAATCCGTGCCCCGACTATTGGATAAACTAGATGTGTCAGGATGTGTCGTCACAGCAGATGCCATGTCATGCCAAAAGGGGATAATAGACAAGATTAGAGGTAAAGGAGGCGACTTCGTGATCGAACTCAAGGCGAATCAAAGATCTTTGCGCTATGGGCTTGAAGACTCTATAAAAGCCACCACCCCAACTGATATCTACAAGGAAGGTCCATACTTGGAACACGGCAGGATTGAGTCAAGGGTATGCCGTATATTCCGTGGGGAAGAACTGATTGCCGACAGGGAGAAATGGAATGGAAATTTGACAGTTATAGAAATACTCACATCTACGGAGAAAAAGTCTGATGGCAGAAGTACGTCTGAACAGCGACTGTATATTTCAAGCCTGGATAGCAGTGCAGAGCGGCTTAGTCAGATAACCAAACAGCATTGGGCTATTGAAAGCATGCACTGGGATCTTGACCGCAACCTCCGCCAGGACAGCATAAAGCGTAAGGCTGAACGAGCGGCTAGGAACCTGGATACAATTCAAAGGATGGTGTTGGCACTGATTGCCGTTTGGAAGAACAGAAGGAAAAAAATATCAGATAAGCAAAAGGGAACGGCGCAGATAATAAGGGAGCTGGCGGTAAGCTTCACTAACGTGTTGCATTTTCTGGCTCAAAAATGAGAAAAATTCAGATTTGATATATTCGTAACGCATTGATTACCAATAATGGTATTTCCGCCCATGCCGCATTGGCATGGGTATGGGAATGGTACGCCCAATTCAAAGCTTAAATGAAAAAGCCGTGACTTCTTACGACTACAGACAAAAATACAAATAAAAATACAACGGCTTGTCAAATTGGATAAAAAACGTCTATATCGCAAATCTTAATTCCCTGTATCGCAAAGACAACATTAACTTATTCTTCTGATTATCAATCATAATAATATTCAAAATAGATACTCTACATTTTTCTTTTTGGGGATCTTCTTCAAATTTGGCGGTATCCCCCTCCTGATCCGCTTCTCTTTTGGGGATATAATGATACTAGATAACAGGCGGAACACCTTTAAATCCCCTGTCATGTATTATATTATCATGGATAGCCAGTTTTTGTTATCGCGGAGGGGCGGTGAAAAGAAAAAATGATTGCGGAAGGAGGCCGTGAAACCAGTCTCCGGAAAACAGGATACGACGGAGATCAGATACTGTGAAAAAAGAAAAAAATCCCCACCGGAGATGAATGAACCGGCAGGGAACGTAACAATAAAGGAACGGGCTCTCTCAACCCTTGATGTAACCGTACTTTTTCAGGTCGTCCATGAAATGCTCCGGCGTGTCGGTCCTCACCGTCACCCCGTGCAGTTCATGGTAACGGTTGGAGAAATTCACCATGTACTCCTTATCGGTGCACCCGCTGTCAAACCAGCTGCCCTCACGCAGGAGACGTACAAACTCGGAAGGGTCGGAGGCGGTAATCCTGCCGCCATCCGCCAAAATATACATATGCCTGTTCATGCCGATAATTTTTTAGTTCTCAGTTTATAATATAGTTTCTGTTCACCATCCAGGAAGGGGATGTCCTGGAGCGCGGTGGCCGCAGGCACCTGCCCCTTTGTGGCAAAGGTAACCAATTTGTGGAGAAACAGCACCCAGTTACGCATTTTTGTGAAGTTGGTCGTTCCCGAATGCTGGCGGAACTCGACCGTCTTGTGCCGTGAGTAGGCCTCGAGATTCACCTTATGGTAACGGTTGCCGATCCTGCTTTTCAGATCGTCCACCGTCCGGGCGGAACGTATCATCCCGTCAGAGACATGGCCCAGTCCACGGCAATAGTAGTTATCCCTGCGGGATGCCGGCATGAACTTGTCGATGACCGGTTCCAGATGTTTGTAACTCAGGGCCAGGTTACGCCAGGTCTCCATGCTGAAACCGGCGGCATCGATATGCACGTGAAGCCCGCAGCTCCCGTTCACTTTCATGTCACACAGGTCGAGCACCCAGCAGACCTTCTCCAGCTCCCGCAACCCTGCTTCGCCGACAAGGATCGGACTGACCAGCTCGAAGGTGTCGTTTCCGTTTATACTGCTGTCCGTCACGAGTTTCCAATGCGGACGGGTGGTATGGTTGTAACTTTCCACCGTAACCTCGATATCGGCCTCCCTGAGCTCGCGTGCGAGCCGTTCACGGGAGCAGTTGTAAGCCTCGATCTCGATACCGAACTTGCGGTTGAAAGTGTAATCCGGTGCGGCTGCCAACGGTTGAACATTCGGACCGCCCTCACGTTCCCTCATCCGGCGCAGGGCATTCACTACAAAGCCGTAGTTTCCGTTGGTCACCATTCTCGCGATTTCCGCACGGGGAACACCCAGAAGATACAGTTGCCGGATCTTGCTCGTCTTTGTCGTTTCTTGTACTAAAATGTTTCTGATTTGCTCGTTCATTACTTGTTTCCTCCTTTATTTTTCGCTTTACTAAAGTAATGCTTTTACAGGAGAAGTCGTAATTATAAGAACCTTATTATCATGCCATTAGCTTACTTTATCTTAGGCTAAAACTCCTTATTTAAGGTGTCTATACCCTGACATCCGCTACCGGTCGGTATCGGATTCCTCCAGGCCGATGGTACGGCATATCTCCTCCACCAGTTCAGGAAGGCCGGAGCTTTTCTCCTGACGGGGATCGGGTGGAAACAGCGTGGAGCGGAAGACACCCTTGCAGACAGGGGCCGCCTCCCTGTTGTAGCGGAGGGTGTTCGGAATGTGTGAGGACAGCAGCCGCAGCCCCATCTTGTCGATGACCCGGTTCCAGGCGTCATACAAATCCTTCCGCCCCCGCCTGTCCACCATGTTCCAGAACAGCCAGGTCCCTTTCAGGTTGCAGTTCTTCCTGGAGACCAACTCCTCTTCCAGAGCCTTGGTAAACTGCAGGGAACTCTGCATGACGATGTTGTCCGCCTTGATCGGGATGAAAATGTAGTCCATCGCAGCAACAGTATAGACCACCCCCTCGCTGCGGAGCGTTCCGGGAAGGTCGAAAAGCACGATATCGAAAGTTTCCCCCTTTTCGTCCATATAACGACGCAGGTCCTCCACCGCCTTTTCCGGATCGCTTTTGATGACCGGATAGGCAAGCTTCCGGATTCTCTCGTGCTGCCGGTAAAGGCTCACCTTCAGGTCGTCATTTTTCATGACACTCTCCATGTCCCTCTCACGCATCAGGGCGATGCTGTGCTGCGGGTAGTCACAGTCCACAACCGCCACACGCAGGCCTTTGCGGTAATGCAGCACACTGGCCAGCAGTACCGTAAAGACGGATTTTCCCACGCCACCCTTCTGGCTGGCGACGGCAACCAACAACTCTTTTTCTTTTTTCATCATACTTCTTGCATTAAATGTTAAACACTATTATGACCGGCCGGGCAGGGACTCTTCCAGAATCATCTCCACCGTTTCCCTGTATTCTTCCAGATGCCGCGAGACAAGGTGGTTGATGAACCCCTCCAGCGTGACCTTCCCATTTCTCGAGGCTCCCGCCAGGATGGACAGTTTCCGGTGCAGGGCGGCAGGAATATGCAGTGACCGGCGCTGCACGCCCGCAATGCCACGCAGGTATTCCTCCCCATAGACGGACGGCTGCATGGGGCCGCTTTTCCTTGCGGGACGCATTATGTCGTTACCGGACATTCCACGTCCCTTCCGGGGACAGGCAGGTGCTTCCCCCATGATCTCACGGATGCGGTCCGCGTCCATCCCGCCGGGACCAATCCGGTCTTTTACGTTCTTTCCTGTCATGATATATCTTCTTGGACAATGACAACATTTTATCGGCGGGCCGTTCCTCCACGCTGTCCGTCCTCATCCCAGGGACGGTAGACCTCACCGAGCAGGGCGGCGATATCCTCCCTGTGCTCCTCCATATGGAGCTCCAGCAGCCGGATGATAAACCCGGAGATGCTGCCGCAACCGGCGGCCCTGACCAGCATGGCGATCCGGCGGTGCAGCCTCCCGTCAATATACGCGGTCTTCCACTCCACAGACTTGGGAGCGGGAACAAGAAACCTCCTCTTGTATTCTTCCGGGGCTGTCACTTTCCCTGCACGGACCTGCCTTTCATGCCCCGGCATACCCACCGCCGGTTCCGGGGATGGGGAAACGGGAGCTGACAGAAGGTTTCCCGTGAGTCCGACCCTCTCGAGAACGATATCGGAAAGCCGGTTCTTTTCCTTTTCTGAATCCATTGTCTTAAAATCTTAATTTATTAAATTACACAACTGGCATTGTTTCGGAATACAAAATAAAGAAAGAAGAGGACAGGACGGAACCACCTGTCGCTTATAGTCATCCAAAGTCGTTTATTGTCATGATACACATGATGGTGGGGACGAACATATGGTTCCATCCGGATGCTTCTTCCCATGCGGGAGTGACGTCAGAATCCTGCTGTCCGTAGCGGCGTGGAAAAGTGGCGGGATTCCGTTCCTTGTCCACCGCCCCTTTCAAATCCTTATGGGCAGGTGTGGGAGCATGCATCCGTCCTGATACGGATTCTTGGATTATCGGTCTGTGGAAGTGTAAAAATATCAATCCGTTAATGGAGACAAGGAAGAAAAAACATAAGGCGTACACGGCTACCTGCACGTTCTCCATTTGCAGAAGTGTAGAAGTGGCAATCCGTTAATGGAGACGATGAAAAAAAACAATAAGGCATATACGGCTACCTGCCATTCTCCATTTGCAGAAGTGTAGAAGTAGCAATCCGTTAATGGAGACAATGAAGAAAAACCATAAGTCATACACGGCTACCTGCACGTTCTCCATTTGCAGAAGTGTAGAAGTAGCAATCCATCAATGGAGACTAGAAAAAGAAACCATAAGTCATACACGACTATATGCCCATTCTCCATTTGCAGAAGTGTAGAAGTAGCAATCCATCAAAGGAGACAAGGAAGAAAAACAATAAGGTGTATACGGCTACCTGCCCATTCTCCATTTGCAGAAGTGTAGAAGTGGCAATCCATCAATGGAGACTAGGAAAAGAAACCATAAGTCATACACGGCTACCTGCACGTTCTCCATTTGCAGAAGTGTAGAAGTAGCAATCCATCAATGGAGACAAGGAAAAGAAACCATAAGACATACACGGCTACCTGTCATTCTCCATTTGCAGAAGTGTAGAAGTAGCAATCCGTTAATGGAGACGATGAAAAAAACAATGAACTATATACGGCTACATGTCCATTTCTCCATTTGCAGAAGTGTAGAAGTAGCAATCCATTAATGGAGATAATGCAGAAAACCATGAAGCATATACGGCTACATGTCCATTTCTCCATTTGCAGAAGTGTAGAAGTAGCAATCCATTAATGGAGATAATGTAGAAAAACCATGAAGCATATACGGCTCACTGCCGCTCTCCATTTGCAGAAGTGTAGAAGTATCAATCCATCAATGGAGACAAGGAAAAGAAACCATAAGACATACACGGTTACATGCACATTCTTCATTTGCAGAAGTGTAGAAGTAGCAATCCGTTAATGGAGACAATGAAGAAAAACAATAAGGCGTATACGGCTACCTGTCATTCTCCATTTGCAGATGTGTAAAAATAACAATCCATTAATGGAGAATAGGGTATGGAAAGGGCAGATTTCCAGTACATACGTCTCCCTTATTCCTGAATTATGGGCGTAAGTCACATGATTCAGGAGAGATAGCCACCTTTTTATGGGGAGAGCAGCCGGCAAATGCCTGATGGAAATGACCCGAAAATCACAGGAGAATAACCGTACAATAGGCTGATACACAATTCCTATTGGAGAATGTTGTCCCCATTAGGGGACAGCAAGTTGTCTTTTCGTTTAACGAAAACCAAACGGTTTAACAGCGTGTTACGCCGTTAAACCGTTACCCTTCCAAGCTCCGAAGTCGCTTGGAAATTATTTTATATCGAATTAGGTTGAAAGGTAGGTATATCGGACTTTCCCATAATTCATGGACAAAACTTTCTTAATATACAATATTTCTTTTGGACCTTTGTTCCACGAATCAGGCTACTTTTTATCCTTGTTAACTTCAGTTGTTATTTTGAGCTTGCTCCTTACATTCCTCAGTAAAGTTATATGTTCATTTGCAGAATTTATCCCACCCAATTACTTGTAAACCAACTTACCATTGGAGTATATCGAATCTTTGAAATTCTCTAGGAAGCTCTGAATGTAACGCAAGTTACGTCTGTCGTTCTTTCATTATCTAAATAGCAAAACATTTCCGTCTTTCGATAAAATATCCAAATCTATTTTTGATAGTGAATAACACCACCTTTGACATGGATTCCATATCAATGTCCACTGGAGAATAGGCTTTCTGATAGGGTAAACAGAGGAAAAATACCCAACGAGAAGGAGCTACTTTACATTTATTTTGTTTGCAATTTTTTATATAACACAACTGCCTTTATCAGACGCAGATTCTCCTTGCAGAACCATGGAAAATCAATACATCTGAAATCAACGTAGCTCTCCTCCAACATATTGAGAAAACGAATATCATTTACCATCTCTTTTACAGATACGAACAAAAGCGGAATCCTCTTTCTTTTACAAAAAAATAACGCCTTTTGCAGTTCCGCATATGCGATAGTCTGTTCGTCCTTGCAAGTGAAGTCATTCTTGTTGTCAAAAAAAGACAACTGGACTTTCAATGAATCATGCTTTTGAAGATATTCCGTCAACTTTTCTTGTGTTTTGGGAGAGGTTTCATCGCCATATAGTATTATCTCTTTGTATTGTTCCATACTAGGTATTTGTTCCGGTTGAATACACTTCATTGCTAAAGGCAGTTTAGCGTATTCTTTCAATAGATATTGTTTCGTGGCCTTACGGGGATTTTCGACGGAGTAAAATGTGTATTTGAATATTAAACGGCTCCCTTTCTTCTGTACGGATTCCTGCTCTGAGAAAAAAGAGTTTAAACGTATCATGTTTTCTTGGAGGAGCTGTTTCGGAATATCTTCCTGATAGGTATCGGTCGTATATTCAAGAACGGTCTTTTTCATACTAAAACATTATGAGCTATTTACTACACATTTTATCTCATAGTGATATATATTGCTATGAAAATATTTTAACATAATATCTCCGCATGATGTTTACTATTTTTATTGGATTCATATATTTTTAAGGTGCTCGATCGCTTTCCTTATATATGAAAATACTAATATAGAGAGTAATACTGCCGGGATATATATTGCCACGTATACTCCTCCTCTGCAATACGTTTCATCGCAGTTCCTTCTAAATCGGAACGACATATGATTGATATTAACATTTCAGTATTAGAGAAATAATACGCTTTATTTTGAGTCGTTTCTCGATTGTAGACCACATCATAAGCAACAATCGGACAACCGAAGAACATTGCTTCCACCAACGATGGGTTTGTACCTCCTGCACTATGTCCGTGTATATATATTCCGGCGTTAGCTCGCAATGAATAAAGGATATCTAAGTCATAAATTGCATCAAGTAGGACGATGTTGGGATAACCACAATATTTGTTTTTTAGACTGAGACCATAGGGACTATGTTTCCAATTGCCGATGAAAATCAGTTTTTTCTCACTATGAGTAAAAGCCTCTAGTATCATATGACAGTTGTTTTCGGGTTCGATGCGACAGACAGTAATGGCATATTCTCCAGATGTTAGACCATAGCTCATAAGAACCTGGATTTGGATTTCTGTCGGAATTTTACGATAGACATGATTCCCACCATAGGCGATCAACGCCGCTTTCTTATGATAAGTCTCATACACATAATCCTGTATGCCCTTGTTATCGGCAATAACCACATCGGCAAAGCGAACAGCCATCGCTTCTGAAAACCGCAGAATCCAACGTGCCATACGTCCCCATTTGGCACGTCGGTGTTCCAGCCCATCAATATTGACAATTAGCCGTGTCCGACATAATAACCGAAATATGGGAAGGCAACTACACCCGGATGTACCCAATACGAGGATCGTATCATAGCCTTGTATGACTTTACACAACGACCAAATATCGTAAGGGATACTTTGGATTCCGTTGGCGTGCAGTGGAATGTATTTCAACCTGCATCCTTTGTATCGCTTCTTCCCATTGGGAATATCCTTGCTGCTGCAAAAGACCGTATACTGTATATCAGGAGGGCAGTTATCTCCGATAATATTCTCTACTAAGGTTTCAAACCCTCCATAACTTGCGGGAACACCTTGGGTACCCACGATTGCCACTTGTTTCATGGATTATATGAATTAAATAAAAATTTCCCGCTATTATAGATCAAGCGGTGAAAAAATAGATTGAGGTTGTTGGTAATATTACAAAGCTTCTATGCACAATATGATATTACTTATCATCAAATTGATATCATAATGCTTTGAACAAGCTAAGGCATTGTTTGATAAGCGTATATACAAGTTTTTATCTTCCAATATAGATTCAATGGTTTGCTCAATTTTAGCAAGCTGTGTCACGTCTATTTTATATCCATTTACTCCGTTTTCTACCATCTCAGCAATACCACCTTCTGTCGGTACAATTACTGGCAAACCGACACTCATAGCTTCTAGTGCCGTCAGGCCAAATGTCTCCACCACCTTTTCCTTGTTCGACAAATTCAATACGAGTGAAGCACGATTATAAAACGGCGCTACATCGTTCTGTTGGGGATAGATAAGTAAATTTTTAGAGATATGTAGTTTATACGTTTCAATGAATAAATCTATGTTCTCTTGTGTGTCGTTCACCACTAGATCAAAGAAATATTGAGGTAAGTTTTCTGCCAATTTGCAAAACTCTAATGGACTTTTATATAGTTTTAACGAACCTAGCATCAATACTTGTTTCCTTTTAAAAGCTGTTTCTGGTGAGAAAACCAATCTGCTGATGAAATCTTGTGGCAAAGCATTGGGAACAACAGTTACACATTCTTTTCGTTGTAAGAAAGAAGCCTGATAAGCTGACACACAAATGATTTCGTTTGCCAGCTTCTGCATGGCTTTTGCCAAGAGCTTATAAAATGTACCCTTGGCAAAAGCGTTCTCGTGATAGTGATACACTATCCGTTTTCCCATCAGCTTTCCCGCTAATGCAGGACCAATTGGAAGCAATGTGTTGATATAAAATACAACTCCCTTGCAAAACAGCCATCGGAATGCCAGAAGGAAGGTATAAAATTGTACCCCACAATACCGTAACATGGTAACAGCAGGATTGTTTGAAAAACGATAAGGATAAGAATGTCTGTGTAAGTTTTGATAATGTAGTTCATCGAATATCCCACCTTTAGAAGAAACCAAATCTATCCGGTATCCTTTTTTAAGCAATCCTTCCAATACCATTTTCATTACTTTGGGACTGCCGCTATAGTCATTGAAGAGATGAAAGCAAATCACACGTTCCATTAAAAATTAGCCTAAAAGAATTGAAATCTTTTTTATCAGATACTTTATAGTTTTATCAATATACTTTCTTTTTGGACAGAAGTGATTCGTAAAGACTATTTAGGAAACGTTCTCGTTCAGACCATTTATAATGATATGCACATTCTATAGTACCTTCTGCCAATTGTTGGAATCGTTCGGGATGTTCAAGTAGCTTATTAATTTCTATCGCAACGGCCGAAACACATTCCTCATAATGTTTTGCAATTGGTATGCGTATTCCACATCGGTCACATATAGTATCATGCATTCCGCAATGGTCGAAGCTCATCGTTGGCACTCCGTAGCTCATCGCCTCCCAAATAGTGGTGGGATTGCCCTCACTCACGCTTGTAATCACATGCAAGTGTGCTGAATTAAAGACCTTCACGGCTTCAACACGAGGCAACTGCCCATGCCATGTAATCATATTGTTTATGTCATGCTCAATTGCGTATTGTTGCAATTTTTCCTTTAACATTCCATCTCCTACTATATCAAGGTGCAATAACTCCCTATGTTTGACATGCGTCAGAGCTTCGAGTAAAATGCCAACATTTTTATTGGAATCCAATCGACCTATGACAATAAGATTGAATTTCCCATTATTAATAAATTTACTCTTATTGAGAACTATATTACCTGTTATGCAATTTTCTGGAATCCATATACTGTCTTTATGATGAACATTCTTGAAATTGCGCTGATTTTCTGATGTTGCAGTAAGCAATATGTCTGTTGCCTTTAATGCTTTTTTTAAACGTCGTTTGGTATGGAATTGAAACGTATTTACAATGCTACGGAATGTTAATTTCATTCGCCCGATTAATGGCATACGTTCCATCAATTGTTGAGGGGCATTATTGGTTCCCCCTACGGGACCCCATACGTAGGGCAATCCCAATTTCCATAAATATCCCGGTTCACGGTAACCTATCATTCCAACATAATGAATCAAATCAAAATGTTTTGTCTCCATTAACTCACTGGCTACTTTATACACTTGCAAATGCCATACTCGATAAGCATAATAAAACGTATATTCTAAGACATGATGGCGGTTAGGCCAATTGAGTATATTTGCCAGCTTATTGGGATAAATTGGTATCAGACAGACATTTGGAATAGGATTCTGTTTTATGTAATCCTCCATTTCATCGCAATCTCCCATTTGATTACCAGAAGCACCGTATAGTACAGTCAAATTATTTTTTTTCGACATGTGGGTAACATAATTCCATGCTACAGAATATTCGCTGCCCTTACTTGGAGAAAGCAGATATGCTAGTATCAGTATATTCATTATCAGTTTTTATTTGTTGTGATATCTTCACTATATAAAGTAATGTTATTGTAGACCATGCAAGTTGAGAATTTACGCCAGTAAATAGTATGGAGAATATCCAAAAAAGTATTGTTGGTATCTTGTTCCCTTTGTCATAGCATAAATGGAATGTGATGATTGCAAGGACGATGAATGGCAAAAAACCGTATTCCACTGCATATAAAAGTAATCCACCTCCAGTATATCCTTTGGGGACACCAGCTAAATAATTTGACATAAAATCTGATACATAATCAATACCATACCCAAACCATCCATCAACAGTAAACAAATCTATTTTTTGTAAACAGATGAAAGAAGGAATAACTCTTAAAGCTGCACTTTGATCCGCACTATAAATCTTATGAATATCGAAAGTTGATATCGCAGAACCGAATTTCATGAATCTTTTTAATGCTATAGGTTCTAAGAAGAGATTCACTATAATAAAAATGCTTACTATAAGAATTATAATACGAAATGCACTTTTTATAGTCATAAATCTTGTCAAGACAATTAAGAGGAATAAATAAGCGCCCGCACTCATACTTGTCAGCATGCACCAAAAAAATGCCATCCATAACAGTTTGTCATTTTTCCAAGATTCGATAAAATTCTCTTTGCCATTGTTAGCCGATTTGATAGACAAATATGAATACATTAACAGTGCAACCATACGGCCACTATGCTCTGGTTCAGACATTAAAGAGTTCAGTTTCCATGGTTGTCGTATGTCATAGTTGCTAAGATTAATGATCGGAATACCCAATAATACACATATTTGTTGAATGAACAGCACGATTGCATAAGCGATCAGTATATATTTTAAAAGTTTGAGAATCCCGGATTGTGAAATGTTCGAGAATGAAAATAAATGAGAAAGTGAAATGAAATATAGACAAAACATACAGCTGTAAAGAACTGTACTCCATCTCATTGTTTCCGGATGGTTAAGTAAAGGGCATAGTATGGTTAGAATAATAATGGCATAAATTTTAATATCAGTTCTTGTAATAATGGGGGTTAAGATAAGCAGTAAAGGTGATATTCCCATTACTGCTATTAACAACAGATTTCTGTTTCCATCACCTAAGGTAAAAGATAGCGAAATCATTAATGCACATATTCCGACGCAAAATATGTATTTTGATGTATTAGGGGAAAGTAGTGAGTTCACAAGGCTCTTCAAGATTTTAATGCATCTTTTATCGCTTCAAGTAGAGCATATCCATTTCTTTCGTCTGGCTCTAGATATCCACCTTCTGCCCATTCATTCCATGCAAATACGAAAATCATATCTGTATGATATTCTCTTTTTACTTTAGTGACCAGTTCCTTAAAGTAACGTTTGAATTTTGAGGCTGTCATGCCGTCATACAAATATCCGTTCATTCGGTGTCTTGGTGTATTATCCCAATCAGTGAATGCACATGGGATTAGGTTTTCGGCAACAGGTTTATGTTTTAGGATGTTTTTCCAGCATAAATCATAGTCCAATCTTCGGACTGACTTCCGGTTATACATAAATGGCGCAAGACTTCTATTTATGTGAAACAACTGTTTTATGAATCTTATCGTTTTAACAAGTCCAAAAGGTACCTTTTGTGGTTCGTTGTCATACAGTAGGTTAATATATTGAGGGTTCATTTCCACTCCATAGGCAAACTTAGACTTGTCCCAGGAATTATCGTATGCTGATGCAGCACTTTGATATATGTATGTAAGACCTTCAAATCCTGCATCTTTAGCCATTTGTGTCCATATATCAAGCATTTTGTTAAGTTTTCGGATTAGATTAGGCACATATATAACCATTATGGGTTTATTATTTTCGCACATGTAGCGTGAATCTTTAAAAAATGGAAGCATATAATTAAAGTGATTTACCCAATCTTGTTCATCATCGAAATCGTGGGATATTAGAGTCTGTGGTGCACCATCTTTGGCTTTCCAGGAATCATTCCAATCGTGGTTTGCCCACGAAATGCAATAGTTGATATCAATCTCCGGATGAGCGAGGAGCATCTCCATAGGTTTTTCGAGCAACAAGTGACCGTTAAACCAGTAGTGATACATACAAAATCCGTAAATACCATATTTACGCGCTAATTGACATTGCCATTTTAAAGTTTCAATATCACTCAAATCGTAATAATTATGGTTTAACGGTATGCGTGGCTGGTTATGCCCATCAAAAAGGGGGGGTGCATTACGTACATTTACCCATTCTGTGAAGCCTTCTCCCCACCAATTGTCATTCTCTGGAATTTGGTGGAATTGAGGAAGATATACTGGAATTACTTTTATATTCATAATTGCATTTATTGTTTTTTTAACGAATTATAGATAGTCATAAAGCTTGATTTGTCAATTACGTAGGCTATACCTACATATAGTAAGGTATATAAGCAACCACCTAACATAATTTTTAACCACATATTAGTAATATAGTTATAAGCAATAAAAGAAATTGTTCCCGCAACTATAGCCGATAATATATGCGGGAGCATGATTTTTATCTGCCCTCCCCATGATACATTTATGCTTTTTTTCGTGAAATGAGCATAGATGAATGAGTTCAAAAATGCAGTGAGTGATAATGTTATACATACTGCCTCTATACTGATTAGGGATGCCATGAAAATAGCAAATATGTTGATGGATGCTTTGATACACTCTATTATCAGAACTTGTTTTGATTGGCCTACCACCTGTAAAATATTAACATTTAATGCAAAAAAAGGCCACCACATAATACTGGTAATCAATATCTGCAATAATTTGATAGAAGAAGACCATTTGGAAGTAAGTAATGCAATAATCAAAGGTTCTGCCAATATAAAGAGTGATCCCATTATAAAAAACGTCAGCAATGAAGTAACTTGGATCGTTTTCAAGTAACTATTACGTAACGTAATAGGACTATCTTGCATTTGACTAAACACAGGGAATGTGACGCGTTGCAAAATAGCCGTAAGATTCGTAGCTGGGAAATATCCTATTTGTTCTGCTCTGTTATAGAATCCTAATTGTTTCTGTGCGAATTTTTTTCCAATAATCAGAGTTGTTATATTGTTTCCTACAGTCACAACAATGTTTGCCAACAACAATTTGGAACCGAATGAGAACAATTCCTCAAATGATCTTTTTGAGAATGACTTTGTAGGTAACCATTTTATGTACCACCATAGTAAGAGCATTCTAAAAAAAGCAGCAGAAATCATCTGTATTGACAAACTCCATACACCTGCTTCATTATATGCCAATATTACTCCAATCACTCCTGATAAAAATGCGGAAATTACTGAGATTTTCGCTTGTGATTTAAAATCTATGTTAATTGTAAGGATAGCTTGCTGAACGATGGAGAGAGAATAGAAAGGGATAGTGAGTGCTGTCACTTTCATTACTTTGTCCAGAAGCGGCATATTATAGAAATTAGCAATATATGGCGCCAACATCCAAACTATTGCATAAACTATAATTCCAATTACAATATTAAAGTAGAATACCGTGGAGTTGTCTGTCTCCGTTCTGTCGTTCTTCCTTATTAACGCATTTGCAAAACCACTGTCTACAAATGTGTTTGACAAAGTTAGAAATAATGAAATCATAGCAATGATTCCATAATCGGACGGCTCCAGTAACCGGGCGATAATTAAGCTCAGAATAAAGTTTATTCCTTGAACAGAAAAACGATCTATGGCACTCCAAAAAGTTCCAATTATCGTCTTTTTCTTTAAGACAGAATCCATTCAGAATTTTGTTTTAATAAGAATTATTTGTTTTGCTTCAATAGAGACTTAATTAAATGATGGACTCCCCCCCAACGATTCCAATTTAATCTGTTTCGTCTCCATTTGTTCTTTTTAGTCCCATTATCTAAAGTGTAGAAACGAGTGTTCTATGTATAAGTTGGTCATCAATAGATTTACATAGTTTAAATACAGCATTCATTGAAGCGTTGGCTAAATCATAGGTCATATTTAATTTCTTACCAGTTATATGGATTTTATTATCCTTATCCATTCTTTTAAACTTTTCATCAACATTTGAATTGTTGTGAATAATCAAATACCGTATTTCCAAATATAATAAAGCATCTTGTTTTATTTCATTGGATATACTAACTTTAGTAGTCGAAATTATCTTTTCTAATAGTTTTGGAGTACTACGCTGTTTCTCAAAAGAACGGTAAATACGTTTCGAAATTTCTTCTATAATAGCATCATAACTACTTAATTGGATAATTTCATGATAAAATAATGCTCTCTCATTTTTATCAGTAATTGCACCAAATAATTGATATGGATTATTTTTAAATAGTTCGCTAACTATATTAGATATATAATCAGAGAACAACCTATATAGTTCTATTATCGCCTGCTCATTTAATTTTCGTCTGCTATATGCAAATGTTCGCTTTATGTCGGTTGTTTTATTTGGTATATTGAGTTGTAAATGAGTTCCACTAACAGCATGGAGAGTCGTTGCAATATTTTTCCCATTATCTTTCTCTTTGTTACAACATTTGCATGCCAAAGTCAATGATAAATCTATTAACTGAAGATGCTGCTTTAGGGATCTGATTTTCCCATCAAATATCTGAAATGATTTTGTCATATTTTTACAGTTTTAATATGAATGGTAATGTTCTATTCTATTTCATTCTCGTTTGCATATACTGTACGACATGGAATAACTTCCAAGCCAATAAAGAGAACACAATCCCTACAATACTATATAACCCACATATAGGTATTTGCATCTTGTATGACAGGAAACTGCGTTAAATAATCGATTGGTAGGTTATTGGCAAAAATATATGAGAAACTCACCAACTTGAATGCAAGGAAATGAAAGACCAAGATATACAAGGTCTTATCTCCGATATATGCAAATACAGGAGCGATGCAATGTCTTGACAACTCTCTCGATAGCAACACTACGCCCATCATTCCTGTCATAGCAATCACATAATCAATCAACACAAGCCATCCTTGCACCGTTACCATATTTAATTTGATGAAGCATGCTGCAATAGCCGGAACTAACAATAAAAGCAAACCTGTCATAAGCGGATGGGCAAAGTGCATATTCTTCTTACGACAAAGATAACCGCTCATGTAAAACGCTGTTGCCAATAAAGTCTGCTCCCCGAACATTTGCGGCAATGTCACAGGTATGTAATGCCAAAATACTGAAACTAAGAGGATTAAAATCCCCGAAATGTTTTTTCTGTTAATACTTCCGCTTTTGAGAGCGTATTAAAGAAAAACAGGGAGATAATCAAGGCCCAAAACAATGAAATCAAAAACCAAAAGCCTCCCAAAAGAGATTCACTACCGGTCATAGTGAAAGTTCTAATGACACGCTCAATGAATGTTTGCCATGAATAGCTGTTCTCATAAATGTGCATCGAAGCAAATACGTTATGGAAAAGCAGGAAAATCAACGTCCACTTGACAAAAGGATAATAAGAACCTTTTGCCTTTTGAATCAATCCAGTTTTCAAGTCCGTCACGTATTTTTCGTTTAGCAGCCAACCACTTACAAAAAAGAAACAAGGCATGTGGAACATATAAACAAAATCATACAGATAAGTCGGGCATCCGCTATGACCTACAACCATAAGAATAATGCAAATGGCTTTCGCTATATCTAAAGATTTGTCTCTGTTGTTCCTCATTTTACGTATTATTGCAGCATTTGTAAGAATGTTATCTTCCTCGGTACATTTCCTCGTAATACTTCTCGTATTCCCCGGAAGTGATATTATCCATCCACTCCTGATTATCCAAGTACCAGCGGACGGTCTTTTCAATGCCTTCCTCAAACTGGAGGCTGGGTTCCCAGCCCAGTTCCTTTTGCAGTTTGGACGAGTCAATGGCATAGCGCATGTCGTGCCCCTTACGGTCGGTCACAAAAGTAATCAAATCGAGGGAAGTTCCTTCGGGATTGCCCAACAGTCTGTCAACCGTCTTTATAATGACTTTGATAATGTCGATGTTCTTCCATTCGTTAAAGCCACCGATATTGTAGGTATCGGTAACCTTTCCCTGATGGAATATAAGGTCGATGGCACGTACATGATCTTCCACAAAGAGCCAGTCGCGCACGTTCTCACCTTTGCCATAAACGGGGAGTGGCTTACAATGACGGATATTGTTGATGAAAAGCGGTATCAGTTTTTCCGGAAACTGATAAGGGCCGTAGTTGTTGGAGCAGTTGGTCACGATGGTAGGCATTCCATACGTGTCATGAAAGGCACGGACAAAATGGTCGCTCGATGCCTTGCTTGCCGAATAGGGTGAATGCGGATTGTATTTCGTATCTTCATAGAAGAAATCCTCACCGTATGCCAAATGGTGTTCTGAAGAAGATGCCGTAGTGGTGAAAGGTGGCTTTACCCCTTCGGGATGTGTCAATTCCAACGCACCATAGACCTCATCGGTCGAAATGTGATAGAACCGCTTCCCTTCGTAGCCTTCCGGAAGGCCCTCCCAATAAATCTTGGCTGCTTGCAACAAGGAAAGAGTTCCCATCACGTTGGTACGGGCAAAGGTGAATGGATCTTTAATGCTCCGGTCCACATGGCTTTCTGCTGCCAAATGGATAATACCGTCGATATGGTATTGCCGCATCAACTCCAGCATCTTCTCGAAATCGCAGATGTCTGCCCTTACAAACGTGTAATTCGGTTTATCCTCAATATCTTTCAGGTTTGCCAGATTACCAGCGTATGTCAATTTGTCAAGATTGACAATGTGATAATCCGCATATTTATTCACAAACAGACGCACCACGTGGCTTCCGATGAAGCCTGCACCACCCGTAATAAGTATATTCCGTTTAAATTCCATTGCTCTGTGCTTTTATTTGGTTGATACATTTTTCCAAAGAGTCCATCCAATGCGGAATCTTGTAACCGAAAGTCTCGCGGAACTTCGCCTTGTCCAAAACCGAATAATGCGGGCGTTTCACCTTGCTTGGATATTCAAAGGTATGAATCGGACGAACATCACATTCGTTTCCTGCCAACCGGGCTATAACCACTGCAAAATCGTACCAGGAGCATACGCCTTCGTTACTGAAATGATAAATGTCCTGCTTACCGGTCAATCTCCTGTCAAGTATCCAGCCTATGGCATCTGCCAAATCTCCGGCAAAAGTAGGAGTACCTATTTGGTCAAAAATGACAGGCAACGCGTCTTTCTCTTTCGTCAGCTTCAACATGGTCTTCACGAAGTTCTTGCCCCATGCTGAGTAGAGCCATGCGGTGCGCAGGATAATGTAATTACAACCGGAGTTGACAACGGCTTCTTCCCCGGCAAGTTTTGTCTTGCCATATACGCCGGTCGGTTCCGTGGTGTCCTTTTCCGTAAAAGGAAGGTAGTTTATCCCCTTAAAAACGTAATCAGTGGATATGTGAATAAGCGTGGCGTTGACAGACTTTGCCGCCGCAGCCAAATAACTGACAGCAACATGATTGATCAAGTCTGCCGCCTTTTCGTCTTCCTCTGCCTTGTCCACGTTGGTATAGGCAGCGCAATTGACAATGACATCTATCCGCTCTTTCTGCACAAGCGCAAGAACGTCATCCAAATTCGTTATATCTAATTCCGCAATGTCCGTAAAGACATAGCGGTCTTTGCTGTTGCCGGAAACCCGGACCATTTCATTGCCTAACTGTCCGTTGCTTCCTGTTACTAAAATATTCATATCAGTTTCCTTATTTATACAAATCCTCACCGTATTTGAAATCTAATACGGAATCTTTTAAGCATGTTCTGTGCAGGTCTTTTTCCGAAAGAATGGCATTCCCCACCGGGATTTTCCAGTCAATGCTCAAAGTCTCGTCTATCAGCTGTATGCCGCCTTCGCTTTCCGGGGCATAAAATTCATCGCATTTATATTGGAAAACGGCTTCTTCACTCAATACGGCAAAGCCATGTGCGAACCCTTTCGGGATGAAGAACTGTCGGTGGTTTTCCTCCGTCAGTTCCACTGCCACGTGCTGCCCGAATGTAGGAGAGCCTTCGCGGATGTCAACCGCCACATCCAATACAGAACCTTTCACGCAGCGTACCAGTTTACTCTGCGTATAAGGCATCTTCTGATAATGCAGCCCACGCATGACACCGTAGCTTGACTTGCTTTCATTGTCCTGCACGAAACGGATGGGGCGCACTTTCTCGTCAAATTCCTTTTGGGAGAAACTTTCAAAGAAATAGCCTCTGGCATCCGTAAAAATGCGTGGTTCGATAATGACCACGCCCTCTATTGCTGTCTTTATTACTTCCATTGTCAATCCAAATTTTCTTTCCCGGTGTGTGCCACCTCGTCAATCACTTTCAGTAGGTACTTTCCGTATTGATTCTTCAACATGGGTTGTGCCAGTTTTTCCATTTTTTCCTTGCTAATCCATCCTTTACGATAGGCAATTCCTTCCAAGCAGGCGACCTTTAAACCTTGCCTTTTCTCAATCACTTCCACAAAAATGGATGCCTCGGCAAGTGAATCATGCGTGCCTGTATCGAGCCAAGCAAAGCCACGTCCCAACGTCTGCACTTTCAATTTGCGCTCCTGCAAAAAGACTTGGTTGACCGTGGTGATTTCCAACTCGCCACGGGCGGAAGGGCGGATCTGTTTGGCTACATCCACCACCTTGTTGGGATAAAAGTAAAGACCCACAACAGCATAGTTGGATTTAGGATTAGCAGGCTTCTCTTCTATCGAAAGGCAATTTCCGTTACCGTCAAATTCAGCCACGCCATAACGTTCCGGGTCATCTACCCAATAGCCGAACACGGTGGCTTGATTCGAATCTTCGGCATTTTTTACCGCTTCTCTCAATAGCTTGGAAAAACCTGTTCCATGGAAGATATTATCCCCCAATACAAGGCAGACCGAATCATTGCCGATAAATTTTTCTCCAATAAGAAATGCTTGTGCAAGTCCATCGGGAGAGGGCTGCTCGGCATATTCAAAATGTACGCCATAGTCAGAACCATCACCCAGCAGCCGTTTGAAACCTGGCAAGTCGTATGGGGTAGAGATAATCAATATCTCACGAATTCTGGCAAGCATCAATACCGAAATGGGATAATAAATCATGGGTTTGTCATAAATGGGCAAAAGTTGCTTGCTCACGCCCTTTGTAATTGGATATAACCGGGTGCCGGAACCTCCGGCAAGTACAATTCCTTTCATTTTCTATTTGATTTGAGAGTTATTGCAATAGATTGTTTTAACTGTTTTTCCATAACAAGTTGGGATATTGCATGAAAGTGATGCGTATCAGTTCCCCACATATCTATCAGATGTTCGCGAATCATCCACTCTACTTTCCGACGAGCATCAGTGCCGTATGTATTGAGTAAAGATGGTAAATTGGCTTGCAATCGGACACCGATGCTTTTCAAATGTTTGTAATCGTCCTCATCCATATACACATACCGTTCGGGATGCGCCAGGATGGGGACATATCCTTTCGATTTGATGCGGAGCAGGATGTTATTCAGCCCCATCGGGGGATTGAAATAGGAGGTTTCCACTAACAGGTGTTTTCCATCTTTTCCTAAAGGGAGCAGGTCGTTCTTTGCCAAACGTTCTTCAAACAGGTTGTCAAGCATATTCTCGGCAGCAAGGAGGAGAGTGATGTTCCCTTGATAAGCGGCATTCAATTTCGCAAACCGTTCTTTCAAACCCTCCGTCGTGTTCGGAATATCCTCCATGATGTGAGGAGTCAGCCAAACCTCGCTGACCCCCAACTGTTCATAAAAGGAGAGGATTTGCAGGGATTCCTCCATCGTCTGCACACCGTCGTCCACGCCGGGAAGTAAGTGACAATGCCAGTCTATAAAGCCTTGGAAGAATCCGCTATCCTTCAATCTTATTTTTTTCTTAAAGAGCCACACGAAGTAGACAATGAATTAAGAATGAATTTTTATGATTCTTCATTGGTATATCCGACATATCCGTAATGGTAACCATACTTGTACCCATATTTATATCCGTACTTGTAGCCGTAATGCCCGCTACCTCCGTCCGTACCGTTCAGGATAAGTGACAGGTTCCTGTATTTCTTGTCGGTGTAGAATTTCTCTATCTCCGGAAGCATACTGCGGTCGAGCAGCCCGGCGCGGACGATGAACAGGGTCATGTCAGCCAGCTTGTTGATGATGGCAGCATCAGCCACGATCTCTACCGGCGGACAGTCGATAAAAATGTAGTCGTATTCCTTGCGCAGATTGTCTACCAATTGCTCTAGCCGTTCTGCAAACAGCAGTTCCGTGGGGTTGGGAGGAATGGTACCCACGGGAATAATGTCCAAATTGGCATTGTCGGAGCGGATGACGACCTCATCAATGCGGTTTACCTGTCCGACAAGATAATCAGAGATGCCGGCCTTTGGCCTGCCCGCGTACTCGCTTAACGAGCCTTTGCGTAGGTCGAGGTCGATGGCAATAACCCGTTTGCCCTTGATGGCAAGGCTGGTGGCGAGGTTAAACGTGATGAAGGTCTTGCCGCTGCCCGGATTGGCTGAGGTAAGCATGATGACGTTCGATGCACGTTCCTTTCCGACCACGAACTCGAGGTTGGTGCGCACCACGCGGAAAGCCTCGTTGATCACGTTGCGGCTCTTATCCTTTACTACTACGGCGCACTTCTCTTCTTTCGGTTGACGCGAGAAACGGTTTCCTTTTTTGCGGAATGCGAGCGGTATTTCTCCCACGAATGGAATGGTCATGCTCTCCAGGTCCTTGCGTCCGCGCACCACAGTGTTCATCTTCTCACGGATGAAGATGATGACCATCGGTATGAGCAGGCCCAAGGCGAAAGCCACCAGCAGGATGTTCTTCTTCACCGGGGCGGTAGGGATCATACTGCCGCCCGGCATGGTGATGACACGGGTATTATAGGCCGTGAATGCCTGCGAGAGTTCGTTCTCCTCGCGTTTCTGCAACAGATAAAGGTAGAGCGATTCCTTCACTTTTTGCTGGCGTTCCACCGAGAGCAGGTATTTGGACTGCTGCGGGTTGGAGGCGATGCGTGAGGTGGCCTGTCCACCCAGTGACTGCTGACTCCGGATTTGTGCGTTCAATGCGACCAGCTGGTTGTCGATGGAGGTGAGCAACGCACTGCGCAGGGATGAGAGCGAGGCATCCATTTCCACAACCAACGGATTCTTCGTGCTGCTGTGTGCCACGAGGCTGTTGCGCTCCAAAAGTTTATTGTTGTACTCGGTAATCTGCGTGGCAATGCTTGGATTATCTATGCCCGAGTTGGCGGGAAGTAGTTGGTACTTGTTGCTTTCATTGGCCAAGTGTCCCCGGATGTAGCGGGCCATGTATGCCTGGTCGTTCAATTCCTTGATGGAAGCATCTGCTTGACTGGCCTGTGCCATGTACATGCTGGCCGCTGCCTGCACGTCGGGTAACAGGTGCTCACTCTTGTAGGAGGATATGTCATCATCCACATTCCCCAGCTCGCCTTCTATCACGCCAAGACGCTCGTTGATGAACATCGAGGTACTGACGGCTATCTGGTTCTTGGCCTTTACCCAGTTCTCGTTATAGACAGCAATGAGGGTGCTCAGTACGTCTTCTGCCCGTTGGCTGGAGACATCCCTGAATGACAGGGTGATGATGTTGGACTTCTCGTCGGTCTGAGAAATGGTCAGGCTGGAGGAATAGGAACTTACGACTGTCTGTAACGGAGAATGTGACACTTGTACAAGCAGTTCCTCCCCTTCCGTATAGGATGCGGCAGGCATCACGACGATTTTCCCTATAGGGCTTTGTATCGTGTCGTTAAGACCTCCATGCACAGGAACTTCCAAATCCACATCCTCCCCATTTCTTTCAAGGTCGGATAGTGTAATAATACCGTCCTTTTCCAGTCTCAGGGTAAATGAGGCGGATTCGTTTCCCGGAAGGTCTATGACTGATACGTCAACCGGCAGCTGGTCGCCGTAAACGGTTTGTCTATGAAAGCCTCCGGGTACATAATAATTCATCTGCAAATGCAGCCTCGTTACCACCTCACGCATCAAGTCCGGAGATTGCAAAGTCCCCATCTCATTGTTCACGTTGGTATTCGATGTGAACATGCCGAAATCGGCGAAGCTTTCCATCGCGTCGGAGGTGGATTTGCCCTTGGAATCGTCCTTGACAAGTATGGAGGCCGTACGGATATAGACCGGGGGCGTGATGAGCAGATACCATACCGCTATACCGAGGCATGCGGTCAATGAAATGACAAACCAGTGCCACTTGCCGAGACAGAGGTAAAACAGGTCTTGTATACGGATGAAATCCTGCTGGTTTTGTGCAGGGATGTTATTTTGTATAGTTGCCATGTCGGGTCAGTTTACAATTAATATGGCGATGGAGGTCAGCAGGGAAGCCAATGAAATCCAGAAAGAAGTGGAGCGGACATTGTTGCCGTTCACTGTGGACTGGCGGGCCTTCGTGTCGTTCGGCTCCACATAGACTACATCGTTCTGCTGCAGGTAATAGGCAGGAGAGGAATAGATATGATCTCCGGAGCAGAGATTCACGCCATACACACGTTGTTTACCGTCCTCGTTGCGGAGTATCAGTACCTTCTCACGCTTGCCATAGACAGTCAGATCCCCCGCCTGACTCAGTGCGTCCAATATAGTGATATTGTCCTTGTCAATGTTATACCGTCCGGGATTGTTCACTTCTCCCAAGACCGAGACGGCCAGATTCATGAACTCCACCGTGACCACGGGATCTTTAACCAAATCGTGTGATTGTAACTCCTGTTTGATATGCGAAGCCACTTCCTCGCGGGTCATGCCCTGTATATGGATTCTTCCCAATACGGGGAAGTCTATATTCCCGTTGGAATCCACCGTGTAACCGGACATTCCCCGGTTGGTACCGGTAGATATTTCCTGCCCCACCTGTTGCGAAATGATGGGCAGGTTGAAAAGGTTGGTCAGTCTCAAGTCCTGGCTGTTGACCAGGATGGACACTTTGTCTTTCGGCTGAATCTTTATTTCAACGGGAGCCGTAAGTTCCAATTCGCTCTCTCCGGGACGTAAGTCCTGGAAATAAGAGATTTGTTTGGGCGTGGAGCATGAGCCTAACGCAAGGACAAATGTCGCCGCCATCAGAATTTTGCAAAATTTCATATTCGGTTATAACTATAGTTTCTTGTTAATTGAGCTTATTCTGCGTGTCAGCCAGATATTGGCCGCCGTCCATACCGTAATGTCCGCCAACAATAGTACGGTCACGTCAACATGGCACGACAGCAGGATGTTGCATAGGGTGAACAACACGGATACCGACACGATGGTAATCATGGCCGCACGCTGCCTCATGCCGACGGCAAGCAGCTTGTGGTGGATGTGGTTCTTGTCGGGCAGGAAAGGGTTCTTTCCGTTGCGCATCCGGTGCAAGTAGACACGAACCACGTCGAAGCAGGGAATGATAAGCGGCGAATAGGCCAATATCAGGATATTGGGATGGTCCGATGGAAATCCGTCCGGAAAACTGTGCAGCAATTTCAGGCTGAGGATGCACAACATCATGCCGATGGTCAGGCTTCCCGTGTCACCCATGAATATCTTCTTTCCCCGCTTTACATCGCCGAACACATTATAATAGAAGAACGGTACGAGCACACCAAGGGTGGCGAAGGCAAGCACGGCGTAGATGTACTGGTGTGCCGTGAGGAAGATTATTCCGTAGAAAAGCATCGCCACCCCACACAGACCGGAAGCCAGTCCATCGATGCCGTCAATCAGGTTGATGGCATTGATGATGAACACCACTGCCAGGACCGTAAGCGGCCAGCCTATCCAGCAGGGCAGTCCGTGGATGAAAAACAGTCCGTGCAGATCATTCATCCACAAGCCGCCCGCGATAACCATCAGTCCGCAAGCTATCTGTACTACAAACTTGGCACTGTAGCGGATGCCTATCAGATCATCGGCTATGCCGACAAGGTAAAGCACCATGATGCAGCAGAAGCCGAAGGAGAGGGCACGTCCTTCCGAAATAAGTTCCCCAAGCATGTCCCCGTAACCAAGCAAAAGGCTGACACCGATCAACAGGGCGACCGAGAGGAACACCACGGGCTTGAAGGCTATCCCGCCGAGGCGTGGGACAACACCTTGATGTATCTTGCGCTCGTCCGGCACGTCGAAAAGTTTCCTTTGGAAAGAGATCAGCAGGATTTGGGGGATCAGAACACCAGCGGAAAGCACGCAGAAAAGGAACACAAAGATGGAGCTGATTGTCCAAAAAATAACGGGAACATCGAGCCCGTCAATAAATGTCATAAAGTCGTTCATGTCAGACGAATTGTATATATTCGGGGGTTACCTCCACGCCCACGGAAAGGAAACCTTTCAATTCTACCAGCAGGCGTTTTACCTTTGAGCCGCGCATGGTGAGCAGATTGCCCTCGTAACCGTCAAGAGGTCCACCCACAATGTGTATTGGGCGTCCGTACATCTGCGGGGTTATTTCCTCCGGCAAGTAATATTGGGGGAATTCCGAGTTACTGACAGCACGGATGAAGCGATCCATATCCGCATCGGGGACGGTCATCGGTTCGCGCCAGGTGTTGCGCAGCCAGCGGTACTGCAGGGTGGGAGTTTTTTTCACTATGGGGTCAAGGTTCAGGCGAGTTTCATGTACGAAAAGCAGATCCTGTATGAAGGGCACTTCCTCGCGGACGCGCTTTCCCTGTCTGGTACACAGTTTGTACACTTTCGGGACAAAAACTTCCATTTTCTTTCCTTCCAACAGTTTATAGGCAGGTTCTTTGGCATTGATCCGTTTCAAGTCACGCATCACGTACCACTGTTTCGTTTCTTCATTCCCTTGGGGTGTCCTCATTTCGATTCAAGACAATTCTATCAATCCTGCATGATGGTGGAACTTTCCATAAATCAAGCAGTTACAACTATTCTTCTCAAAAGTTCGGGGTTTTACCCCTGCATAACAATGTCGATCTGTCTTCATCAACAATGAATATTGTCTGCCTTATAGCAGATTCTTACGCGCTATTTACGCCTCTTTGGTCGTACCTCTCTCCCTAAGAGAGGTACAATGAAGCATAGTATGAATAAAACAATCAGATAATAAAGCTTTTACCTTCTTCCTGAAAACTGTCTGCTCAACAATTTGCTTTGCGGTTTTAAGAAGCAGTCCATGTTTTATTATCATTTTTTGCTTGTTTTTGTGGTCATTCTCAATATTTTTCGTAAATTTGCACCCGCTTATACCTCTCTTAGGGAGAGACAATAATTTTAACTCAACACCATTTTTTTTCTATCCTTGTGACATTTTTACAGTGTGTCTCCGGGGCTTCCCCAAACAAATCCGCTTCAATGGAAGATTTGTTTTTCTTATACTCTCTTGAAAAGAGAGCATTCTTCCGCCCAACATTTTATACATCCTGCAAAGATTTTAGAATCAACCTGTTTGCCTTGTCAATAGTGGCGGTATCCAACGAGGCCAGATAGATCCTTGTTGTGGCCTCCGAATCATGCCCCATACCCTCACTGATCACTGAAATCGGAATGTTCTTGCTCCTGGCCGCACTGGCCCAGGAATGCCTCGCCACGTAATGGGTCAAAGGGACAGAAAGGCCCAGTTCCTTCCCGATGGTTTTCAAGTGCCTGTTGACCAAATGGGAGGCGTTAATGTACTGTTTTCTCTCGTCCGTCCCCGGCCTGCCGATAACGGGAAGAAGGTACGGGGATTCGGGAATAGTGTGGCGATCCACGATCTCCTGCATGCACGGCTCCCATTTTATAAAGAGCTGCTGCCCGGTTTTCTTACGCCGGTATGAGAGGATGCCGTTATTAAGATCCTTCTTTTTCAGGAATGCCATATCGACCATGGACATCCCCCTTGTATAGAAGCTAAAGAGCAGCATGTCCCTCGCATAGGCCTTTGCGGGCTCAAGTGACAGGTCCAATGACTTGAGCTGCTTTATCACATGTAGGGGTACCGCCCGTTTCGTTGTCTTCTCAACCCCAGTATAGACATGTCTGAATGGAAAACGCTGCACGGTCAGTCCCTTCTCCACGGCACGGTTATAGCCGGCACGCAGAATACGCATGTAAAAGGAGACCGTGTTCATGGAAATTCCTCTGGACTTCAACCATGCCTCGTATGCGATCATCAGGTCGGAGTCCATATCCCCGAGTGGCATGTCCTTTCCATTCATGAACCGCATGAAGCTGTTGAGTGTGGAGCCGTAGGTCTCGACGAGCCGTATCTTCCCCAGACGTTCCAGACCGTCGATAACCTCCCGCATGAAAACAAAAAAGAAAAGACCGCAATGATTGCCGTGAAAAGCGGAGGTCACGTCATCGGCGGTGAAAGCACCTCCCTTACGTCCCAGAGCTGTGATGACATTCTCCAGCCTGTCGGTATCCTCGGAAATCTTCTTGTCCAGTGACAATAGATATTGCCGCCTGCCCTCATCGGATAGCGTGATGATGATACGGGAATGTTGTTTGCTCCACTCGGCGGGAAACAGTTTGTAGGGAGTGTTGATCTGTCTTGCCACACGTTTGTGGATTACTTGGTAATAGACCGTACCCTCCCTGCCATCTACGGAAGATGATCGGAACTTAATTTTTACAGTAGCCATAAATTCTCTGATTTTAAATTTTACAGGATGCAAAATTATCAGATACAACCACTTATTGAAGTATGCAAAATATTGTATTTCAGAGAATAAGAATCTTTGAGCTGTTGATAATAAGGAAAGAGGAGAATGCCATGTGCCTTTTGCAGGAAAAGTGTATTGGCCTCGGAAGAGAAGGATATCGTGAAACGAGGGCACTGAAAAAGGAGGGCACTGAAAAAGGAGGGCACTGAAAAAGTTTCCTTGCAGCTTTTTAAAGAATTAAATCTGCACATAGCCTGTATATTATTTGGCTATGTGCAGATTTTTTGTACCTTAATGCCATAATATTTAAGGTCCATGCTATCACAACAACAAGAACTTCCGCTCAGTGAATATAGTTCACTCTACGATATAGTTGTCCCCCAAGACAATCTTCTTCGCCGCATTAATGATCTTGTAGATTTCACTTTTGTCTATCAGGAACTTGCCAATAAGTATTGCAAGGATAATGGTCGAACAGCAGAATCCCCTATTCGCATGTTCAAGTATCTTCTGCTGAAGACCATATACGATATTTCCGACGTAGATGTCGTAGAGCGTTCCCGTTATGATATGTCCTTTAAGTATTTCCTTGGTATGGCTCCAGAGGAAGACGTTATTAATGCCAGCAGTCTTTGTAAGTTCCGCAAGTTACGGCTGGAAGACATGGATCTTATGAACCTGCTAATCCAGAAGAGCGTAGAAATAGCGATAGAGAAAGGCATCATAAAATCAAGGACTATTATTGTAGATGCTACTCATACAGAAGCCAGGTCTAACCCGTACTCCCCGATAGAGATTCTGCGACTCCGTTCAAAGCAACTCCGTAAGGTACTTTATGCCATGGATGATAATATCACGCAAACCCTGCCGTCTAAGAATAAAGAGGATGATCTTGCGCATGAGTTGGATTATACCAAAGACCTTCTGAAACTTATCACTTCAGATGCCAGTCTTTCAGAAGTGCCTGCAGTAAAGCAGCGACTTAACATGCTCAAGGAAACGCTTTCAGATATAGAGGATCACTATACGACCTCAAAGGATGCAGATGCCCGCATTGGTCATAAAACAGAGGACAGTTCGTTTTTCGGATATAAGACTCACATTGCAATGAGTGATGAGCGTATCATAACAGCCGCAACTGTTACTTCTGGCGAAAAGGGCGATGGGCCTCAGTTGAAAGAGCTTGTGGAGCAAAGCAGAAAAAACGGAATGGAAGTGAACACTGTCATTGGTGATACCGCATACTCCGGATCGGAAAACCTTAGACTGGCAGAAGATGAAGAGAAGGGATTTACTTTGGTATCAAAATTACATCCGGCCATAAGTCATGGACTCAGGAAAGATGAAGACAAGTTTGATTATAACAAGGATGCAGGCATGTTTGTTTGTCCTGCCGGTCATATGGCAATCAGAAAAGCAAGGCAGGGGAAAAGGGATGGGAAATGGAATCAATCCATGACTTATTTCTTTGATATAGAGAAATGCAAGACTTGTTCACGAAGAGAAGGATGCTACAAGGAGGGGGCTAAAAGCAAGACCTATAGTATACCTATCAGGAATGAAGAACAGAAAAGGCAGCTTGGATTCCAGAAATCACAAGAATTTAAAGATATAGCTCGTCAAAGATACAAGATTGAGGCAAAGAATGCAGAATTAAAGCAGGTATACGGTTATGATAAGGCACTGTCGTATGGGCTGGATGGTATGCAGATGCAAGGTGCTATGACCATCTTTGCCGCAAATATCAAGAGAATATTGAAACTAAGCTAAAAACACTTATAAAAATTACCCACGTATAATATGATGGCCTTACTGACTATACAAGGCCGAATATAAACTCCTATCAAGATATATAAAAGCAGATTGCAAAACCGATATAAAGGCTAATACAATCTGCTTTCGTCTTTTTAAAGATTGGGATTAAATCTTAAGAGGATACCTTTTTCAGTGCCCTCCTGAAAAAGAGTCCCCACTTTTTCGACCTTTGAAAGAAAAAAGTTATAGTTTGTAACTTCAATTGACAAATTGATGGCGTTTTACGACACTTTTTACGTTATTATGCCTTGAAATGGCGTTTTTTATCATCATCCACTTACAGTTTGAAGTCGAAAAACACTTTTTCAGTGCCCTCGAAACCAGCCCCCCTTTGCCATAGTTGATTTTAGTTTCTTAGTCCATTATTAAGTACCTGTTTTTTTCACAAATAAAATATGTATTTGTACTTAAGGAATCGTCCTTCGACTGATGCAGAAGAAAACAGAATGTTGTAATTCGCTCGTTTCTGAATCGTTACGTGTTGTTAACGGAACAGAGGGTAACTATCTTATTTTGTTTTACAAAAATATACAGTGTTTCAGGTTTTGCAGACGTACATCAGAATGAGATAGTATCCCTTCGTGTATCGGCAGCATTACATATTATATATAAATGCTTGTTGGATGTTGGACAATCGGAGTTCGTTCCCTCTCTTGTCAAGGAATAGAGGAATATCCCAATCATCAGATATCCCCATCCCTCAACGCCAAGAAAGAAATGACGAGAACATGGCAGATACCTTTTATGTACCCCTTCGTTCTCAAAGAGTCACGGCATTACTGTGATGTTATATCAGCTGTATCGGAATTATCCCCGTAGAAAAAACAAGGAAATGTAGAGATATTTTCGGTAAATTGCCGTTTCAGCTATCATTGAAATTCTCTCTATGCTTTCCTACACAACAACTCTCAAATTTATCATTTTTTCAGTTCAAATCCCAGTCTGAGTCCGTCATACGAATCAGCGATACAGCTAATTGTGCCCGCTGTAGAGTTAACACTCGATACCACCCCTGTGATGGTTTTCAGTATGGCGTCAATTTTCCGCATTGCTTTCAATTTCATACTCATGTCAATTTAAGTTTTATTATTTCAGGAAATGAAGTTGTGATGTGTATAATCTTGAAATGATAGTCTCCGTTGTCTTCAAGTTTCGGTGCAGGGAATGTATGGCTTTCAGGCGGTTTATCATGAGCAAGCTGAAAGCAAGTCACGATAAGAGACCTATCAACCTTATATTCACCAGATAGGCTTTATGCGTAAGCTTGTCGACCATTGCTACACCAAGACTTTGTCCCTATGATCTCGTTTCACCTGCTGAATGCGAGGTTCGTGGTGATAATGTTCGCTTTCTTTCCAATCCTGAGCGGGAGATGGTTGAAGAGCATTTCCACACAATTTACATATCCGAACTCTTCACAGACAACTTGGTCGTATTTCTTGGACCTGTTCTGCTAGGCACTCAGGCTCTTGGCTGACCTTGACTCCCGGAACTGCACGAGCTGCTTGGAAACGGATACGATTCAAAATCCACCTCTTTTCACATGGTGGGGATGATGCATTGTAGTATCTGCTCCTGTGACTTATAGAAGTGGATTCTTATACATTTGCTATCTGGGGAAGGGCACCAAGCTTGTTGTTTAAGTATGCTCGTTGAAGTGACCGCATTTTATTGACACCATTTTTGGAAATGAGAGGATATAACTCAGAATGTCCATCATCTCTTTTATCCATCAACCAGAAACTATCCTTGCGAAGATAATCATCAACAGCTGTAAACAACGGATCGTAATGTGTTGTCAGGAGCAACTGGCTTCTTGATTGTACTTTCAAAAAACTCTGTATCATAAACTTTAATAACAATGGGTGCATAGATGTCTCTATCTCGTCAATAGGAAGCAATTTGTTGTTTTGTTCTGCCACGTAGAGAGCAGTTTCGATACCCATAGCTCTTAGCGTTCCTTCACTTTGACTGGCTTTTGGCAAAGTGTATATTTCCTTTCCTCTTTTATTAATAACTGACACAATGAAATCAGTTTTGAACCCATTAGGCATTTTGGGGTCTTTGCTCAGTTTGCTTGCGTTCTCATCCGAGAGCTGCCCTGACGATTTTATGAACTGTATCATTTCTGGTGTCAAAGACATGTAATCTTTCTCCACAGCCATATCCTCGATGTTGAATCCAATATTATGACAGAAGTCCAAAAGGTGTTTTTTTGCATCGGGATTTTCAAGCATATTTCTTTCTGCATAATTAAACATCTTCTGACCTAAGTCGATAACTGGCAACGTATGGTTAATCATCCAATCCCTTACATCATCAATTTCACCTAAATTACAGTTGACAGCCTTGCGGGCAGCAAATAGTGACATGTTTTTAAGGCATTTTGCGGTCAATTCATCTTTTACTGCAGCGGACACCTTGATGAGTGATTGGTTGAACTTTAGTGCAGTGTTACTGTCAACCAATTCGCGATGCATGAGGAGTGATGGTTGGTTACTGTTGTAGACATGTAATTTCTCTGAAAGGATGTCCTTTGGTGACAAAATAAGTTGATAAATGTATTTTTTGCCGTTGATATAAAGTTTGAGTTCAAACTCGGTGGGTTGCGATGGTGTGTCACTGTCAAGGATGAAGGGTTCTACACCAGTTGGGGCATCCTGATCATCGGTTTTACGTTTCCAAAACCAAAAGAGATACTCGAATGCTTCAAGGAGGTTGGACTTACCACTGGCGTTGGCACCATATATAATAGCGATGCGAGAGAGACGGGTACCGTCTGCCATAGTGACCAGCAAAGAATCCTCCTTGAATGTGTCTTTTGAGGCCTCAAAACTTATAGTAGTTTCCTCCTTGAAAGAAAGGAAGTTCTTGATTCGTAGTTCAATAACCATAACATGTATTTATTTTATTTGAGAGCAAAGATACGCAAAAAATATCCGAATTAGAGACTATCTTATATATATATTTAGATTTCATAGCCTTGATTCGGACAATTTGTGTCAAATTAACAGTTAGAATGTTTATTCTGTCAGTTGGCAGTAGTGTGGCCTGTCAGCAGTTTTTCAAAACGTTGACAGGTAGTACTGTTTTATTGCTTATTGGGTTAAATGGCGCATTGTGTGCTAAAACAAGAAATGAATTCGCGAGCTTAAAGTTCCCTTTTACTGATTTTGGCATATTTTTTGTCAATATGAAAGAGAAATTATTTATAATTTAATTATATAAAATATGTATATAGTAGTATTTGATGTTGGCAACGCGTCTTGCAATTACATTTGCTCGCCCAATAAGTACGCGATGATGATTGATTGCGGTTCTTCAGCTGAGAAGCAGAACCCTGTCGAGTCTATTAAAAACTTTAGCATAGGCAATAGTGAATTGTTAAAGTCAAAACCTTATGTAACTTCTAAAGGAAAGTCATATCCATTAGCACTACTCCATATTACTCATCCAGATGACGATCACGTTAGAAATTCAGAAAGGGTATATAATGAGTTAACGCCATATTTGTTATGCCGCAACTATACAGAGCTGTATGATGATTCGGCTTTGATTAATAAAGATTATGTAAAGAACCTGGATAAGAAGTATCGAGGTGACAATCCTGAAATAATTGACTGGGGCTTTGAAGAAAGTAAAACATTTTCAATTCCGATAGATACTGTAAAGTCGGATCCTAAGCTTAAAAGCAAGGTTAGAAACAACAGCAGTATTATACGCTATATAAAGTATAATAATGTTAGGATACTGTTTGCCGGTGATTTGGAAACGGTAGGTTGGGAATGGCTTGCTAATAACAACATGAACTTTCGAACTCTGATGAAGAATGGGTTGGATGTGCTTGTTGCACCACACCATGGTCATGATTCTGGATTTCCCAAGGCATTGTTTGACCTGACAGGCAATGTGAGGACCATCATATTGTCGAAGGATTCAGAGGCAACAAAGGAGGGGACAGATGTGTATACGGGATACTCGAACTATGCTGATGGTGTTAAATATTATAATATAGGGGATAAACATTCATATTTTGGTAAAGTCCTAACAACACGCAGCAATGGTAACATCTATTTGTTTATAGATCCAAGCAACGGACTATATGTTGTGACAGAAACTGCATCTCCCAATCATAAAAAACTTTAAGGTATATGATGGATAAATACATTAGAGAAGCAAGGGTATATCCGGCTGTCTTGGGAATGCTCCCTACATGTATATTGATCGCCATGTGCATGAGGGAGTGGTTCCCTCAATATCAGGCACTATTGGGTAATGTTAAGTGGGTACTGTGTCTGATTGGTGGAACAGCATTGGCAAGTATGGCCGTAGGTTATCTAGTAAGAGAATTATTTAAGGAGACATCGAAGTGGCTCTTCCAATACCCGCTATTCAAAAAGGACGAGACGGAGATGCCTACTACAAAGCTGTTGCTTTGGCAGAATTCGGTCATCTCACCTGCGTATCATAATGAGATCTCTACAAAAGTGAAAGATACGTTCGGTATCGAGCTGCCTACTCGTGAAGAAGAGCTAGCAGACCTCGATATGGCCAAGAAAACAATTGTGGATGCAGTCTACCAGATTAGGCAAAATTGCCGTGGTGATAAGATCTTGAGACAGTATAACATTGAGTTCGGCTTCTGCCGCAACTACCTTGGTGCAAGCGTATGGAGTATTTTGTTAATAATAGGTATAGCCGTTGCTAACATCTTCCGCAGTTGGTTGCCGTGGTGGACTTTAGCGATAGCATTGATAATTCAAGTGCTGTTGATGGTGGGCTGCTATCTGTTATTGGAAACAAGAGGGTGGTCTTATGCCAAGTACCTATTTGCAACATTCACAGGAAAAAAATAAAGAGAAAGCTTATGAAGATAGTAATTTTTAATGTCGGGCCTGCTTTGAGTGCCTATATTGAGATGGGAAGTAATAAAATTGTTGTTGACCTTGGTAAGGGCAATGACTTCTCAATGGTAAATGATTTCCTGCTTCCTCTTTTTAAGAAGCGAGGCAAATTGAAGTATTTAAGAGACAAATATTATCTAAGTCAAGTCTTTATCTCACATCCCCATCTGGATCATATTTCCGATTTAGATGATTTGGAAAAACATTTTTACATAAATTTGTTTACTACACCAAATGATCTGTCGAAAGGATCGGAAAGTTATAAAAATGTTAACTGGAACTTGGTAGACGATCCTGGTAGTAATGAGGTTAAAAAGGTTAAGGAGGTATATAAGGGAAGATACCTTCCCCTAAGGGTGTGTGACCCTTCTCGAATGACCATTGGTTATCTTTATCCCGGCTGGGTTGAGAATAACAGCACTCTTAGAAACGAAAGTTATACCAATAATATCAGTATCGTTCTGTATATACACTCTGGCTATAGAATTTTCTTCGCCGCTGACATCCAGAAGGAGGGTATGAAGAAACTGTTAGAGGATAACCCTGAATTGAATAAGAAACTGGGGCAGGGCGTGGATTTTCTAGTGTGCCCTCATCACGGTTTACGCTCTTCGTTCAGTACCGAACTTTTCGGTGCCATGAAAGGTGGTAAGACAAAGAAACTTAATATTGTTTCGGAAAAAGCTAATGGTGATGATAATAGAAATGTAGACAGTAGATACAGTTCGACCGACTATTGTGAAGGTGACAACAATCTGAGCACAGATAATAATATTGTCTGCCAGAGAAAAACCTCTCAAGGTCATATTTTCATTGATGATGATGGTATAGTGACCATAGAGGAGGATATTCAAAAGATAATCGAGAAATTTTGATTCATATTGAGGTTATATACATTAGCATACCTGTTTATGTAGGTAGTAATACGATTTCAGAATGTTTGCAAGAGTTTGAATGTCGGCTACTATTCACATACAGGTTATGATATACTCCATTATGATGGAAAATGGATTTGATTTCCTCTTTCTCCACTGCGTATTTATCTTGTCCCTCAAGCCGTTCCAGGTGATAATAGAATACAGAATGAGCTATCCTTCTTAATTCCAATAATAAGTCAAGAGGATATTCAGACCTTAGTTCGTCAATGGCTTCTACCCATTGAGACGTGCCCGGGTTTCCTGTTCCTCGACTAAGGCCTTCACTTTTTTAGCAACGCATTCTCTGCCCTCTGGCGCAAGTTTTCCGCCTGAAGCTTTTCCAATTCTGTCTGATATTCTTTTTTCTTAGATCTTGCCATATGTCGGAATATATGTAATTCCTCATATCCATGTTTACGAATCGTACGAACCCAGCCTTCAAGTGCTGTACGGCTTATACGGTACTTTATCAATGCTCTCGTACAACCATTCCTTAATAACTTGAGGCTTTATGTTGGGGTGTATTCTTAGGGTATTAACCCCGTATTTATCATATAAACGTACCCAATCGATAGCTCACTATATTGAACTTTTCAAAAGTGTATTTCATAAAGAATGCACCTCAAAAGTTTTTGGTCTAACTTTTGGGGGCACTTCAACATTCAATACCCTCTTCTTTAGGGATGACTTTAAGCCGATTAATGCGGAAAAAGATTGCTTTTGTCACGAGTAAAATGTATATTTGCAACTGGAAAATCGTTCTTTGACTGATGCAGAAGAAAACAAAATATTGTAATTCGCTCGTTTCTAAAGTGTTACCTACTATCAACGAAATAGGTGATAATAATCTTATTTTCAATCAAATAGATAATTCATTGTGTTTCGCGGTGTACGTCGTCAACGCAACTTTTATATCAGCTGCAACAGCGATTTTCTTCAAATGGCGGTTGATACGCCCTAACGCCAGGCGGTATTGTTTGTATCCCGAAGCGTATTCACCGCTGATTATCGGAAAGAGATACTCATTTTCCGTCTTGTATTTATCCATCAAGCCCTGCATCTGCGGAGTCACCGCTATGCGAATCAACTGTTTCGACTTATGACGGGAATAAGTCAGCACACCATTGCAAATATCGCTCTTCCTCAAAAGGACAATATCGACAAAAGCCATTCCCTGCGCATAAAAGCTGAACAGATACAAATCGCGGGCAAACTCCAGTTCAGGTTCATTCTCCAAATTCAAGTCCGCCAGATTCTGCATATCCGTCCGTGACAAAGCACGTTTCACCGTTTTCGCCGGGCGGGTCTGTGCCTTCGCAAACGGATATTCGCCACGAGGATGATAACCGTCCGCTACCGCCTGGTTGTACAGGGAACGCAAGTTGCGCAGATAATAGCTTACCGTATTTCCGGAAGAGCCGTTACTATACAGGAAATCCTCGTATCTCCTGACGAACGCCGAATCGACCTCCGACATCCGGACATCGGGGCGGCTTATAAATTTTGCCAACGACGAGCGGGTGCTCTTGTAGGCCGCAGCCATCCCCACTTTCTTCAGTTCCTGCTTACGCTCAATCTGCGCATTGATATATCGCAATAAATAAAACTGTGGTTTTCCTGTACCAAAAGCACTTTGAGCCAGAATATCCTCCACTGTAAATTCTTCCCTTGTCCGCTCAAGCTGCCTGATCCGTGTATCAATCCGATTCCGCATCTTCCGCAGCTCGCGGTTCATTTTCACGACCTCTGTAGCCGTAAAAGTAGAACCTACGCCATTCATAATCTTCCCTTCCAGCTCGTCAAACACCTCCTCTTTCACCCGGTAGCCTGTATACAGTAACTTTTTTCTCCGATTGTGGATCACCTGAAATACTAAAGGATAACTGCCATTATTCAATATCCTGCTCTTATTCAGCATAAGTTTCACTGATGTTATCATATCTTGCTTTTTTTGTTTGAAACGTAAAAGTACGAAGTTCACCTTACTTATCAGAACTATTTTTCCGCCTGTTACGCAAGAAACAAGAAATGGAATAAAAAGTTTTTCCACTTTAAGAATAGTTATCTGATAAATATAGTTAAAATACACGTTCTAGTAATCAGTATATTTTTATTACATATTTCCAATATGCATACGCATAAATTAGAGATGTATACTATTTATGATATTTCATTACATAATATAAATATTTCCGCTATTATTCCTTTTGAAAAATTAGAATATTAGGCATAGCTTTGCACTATGGATTTTAGGGAGCCGTCCGTTCCTTTAAAAGGAAGAGGTCCTTCCTCGGTGTGCAACGGGTCGTTCCTTTTAAAGGAACGACCCGTTGGTTTTAAAGGAAAAACCGGCATTTGTAACCATTTGAATTTCAACTTCTTACTGAATTAAAATTCCGTCCCCGTAACCCATGGGATTTTTTCCAACAAACACGACAGAATCTGCCGCACGAAGCGGCAATCAGTATACAACAAATTTCAACAATCCAAAATTCAAATCCCATGGTTACAGCCACGTTTGCCATCAAGCCATATCTGGCGAGGTATATGCATGTCCGGTACGGACAAAGTTTAGAACTTCTATCGCACAACAATCCACCTTCAAGGCTCCCCATTCCAATCCACCTCTCCCACCTCACTCCCATTTATCACTTCCTGCATCAATTATCTGTTCCTCATCCGCAAGGCGTCTCCTGGAAAGAGACTGGAAATATCACTTTTGTTCTTCCCAGCCCAAGGCAAGGGAAGAATCCGGAAGTTTATAATTATTTCGGTCAGGACAGTATCTTTATTATTGAAAAGGAAATTGAGGTGGAAATGAAAGCGGAGCTTTATTCGTTTCTGTTGGAAAATAAGTTCAAAAATGGGGTGATGTATATAAAGTCGATGCATGAGTTTGTGGTAAAGTATGATATGGCGGAGTCGGTGGAAGAGGAAAGTTTGATGAGAGGGTTTCAGAGGTGGAGAAAGAAAATGAAGAGATGACGCTACGAAAAAATCACACCTTATTTAATAGTGATCACTTAATAACGACAGGTTACACAACGTTAAAAAAAAATATCAGAAACAACCGACTCTTATTATCTAAGAATTTACTACTTTTATACCTGCATAAGAACAATGGTAGTATTATGGAAAAAGAACGATATTTCATTCATTTTAAAGGTGGACTGTATAAAATGCTGGGTATTGCCCAGCATAGTGAGACACTTGAGGAGATGGTTGTTTATCAGGCATTATATGGTAAACATGAAATATGGGTCCGCCCTAAAACTATGTTTTTTGACAAGGTAGTCCGAAATGGTATTAAAATGGATCGTTTTAAAGAAATAACAGAAAAAGAAATATATGCCTATTACCCAGAACTAAAAGATTTGAAGGATTTAACATGGGAGGACTAGTAAGTTAAAATAGAATGAATATAAGAACTGATACCAATATAACATACGAGAAGAACAGAGATATTATTCAATTGATGCATATCTTATCCAATCCCAGTACCTCAATTGAGATGTATCGTAATAGATATATACCCAATCTTGTTAAAGAACGAATGGCGCTATAACAGAGATACTCCGTGAATGTCCCTCTTTTTCTTATAAATCAAGAAGAAAGTTTTACAAACACGTCGATCGCTTAAATATCCCCAATATACTTCCCATACTATTCATCCGATTTTCAGATGAACTTCATTATTTACGGTATTACGTTCTGTTTGATAAACAATATTATAAATTACTCTTAAAATATCTACCACAATGTACTTTTTTAGTTTTTCATCCAATGATTACACATGTATTTGAAGTTGCTGTTTGATTGATTCAGCTAAGGCATTAGCCAAATTAACCGGGACTGCATTTCCAATCATCTTATATCCAGCTGCAACACTATTATAATAGAAAATAAAATCATCCGGAAATGTTTGAATCCGAGCGCATTCCCTAACACTTAACCTTCTATAAAGATGTTCCTTCCCTTCTACAAATTTTCTCACATTTTGCTCTACAAATTCCATCAAAGGTGCTTGCGGATGTATAGGAGCTTGCCTGCCCCCAGCCTGAATTGTAAATGATTGTTCATCCCATTTTCGCACCCTATTCCTAGACATGAATATTGGAGAAAATCCTCCTGTCATATATTCATGGTTAGTCACTTTACAATCAGGGTTTGCTTTATTATTCCCAATGGAAGGGACGACATTATCTGCAAGATCTCCAATCGCGTCTTTTAATGTTTTCTTATAAGGATAAGGTTTTGGAAATTCGAACTTAAAATTAAGATCTTTCCTTATACCTATAAAAAATACCCTTTTACGATCTTGCGGGACATTATAATCATGTGCATTAAGCATATTAAATGATAATTCATAGCCAATTCCAGCATTTGCAAACATATTTTTATATTTGATAAAGCTTCCGAATGTCTTCCTAAAAGCATCCCACTAACATTTTCTGCTAAAAAAAACAAAGGCTGTTTATCCTGTAGAATACGTATAAAATCAAAAAACAACTGTCCGCGTTTATCATTGATTCCTCTTAAAGCCCCTGCTTCGCTCCAACTTTGGCAAGGTGGTCCACCAATTATTCCATCACATTCCGGGATGTCAGTTGTTGGAATATCAGTTATACTCCTTTTATCTAATATTGTATTGCTATGATTCTTTTCATACGTTTTCCAAATATCTTTATCATATTCATTTGCCCACACAATATCAAATCCAGCTCTCTCAAAACCCAGGTCTAATCCTCCTGCTCCCGCAAACAGTGAAACTATTTTCATCTTTACCTATTTATTGTTATTCAAGTTGATGGCAAAGATACAATTTAAATTGTATTCTAATCCCCAAAAACATTAATTTGTAGACAATAGTCCGTTGCACAATTGTCGAAGAATAAAGAACTTTGTAAAGTTATGACAATAAATGAATTATTTGGTATTAGAGTGAGAGAACAACGCATAGCATTAAATCTCTCACAAGAGAAATTGGCTAATATAGCCGACATAGACAGAACATACCTTCCTGACATTGAAAATGGAAAGCGTAATGTTTCACTAGCTGTTGCCGAAAAAATAGCAAAAGCTTTAAATGTACCATTAACCAAACTTCTAGAAACACATGAGTAATTTTGGAAAAACAGAACGCAAGATAAAAGACTTATTTTTATCCGAAAAAAAGTTCACTTACGAACAAGCCAACTATTCGGTATTAAAATGTGATAAGCCCACGTCCTCTAAAGGAGAATGCAAAACTGATGTATATGTATTAGCCCAAGATGACCTTGGTAATCAAAAAGAATTTAAAATATCAGTTAAACAAAACAATGCTGATTTTCTAGAAAATAAAATTAGCTTGGATAGAGCAATTGAAATTTTAGGAAGCGACGCACAATCAATTATTGAAAGAAGCATTGCAAAAATAAAGAAAACCTTCGAAGATGATTACCTAGTATATTTCAAGCCATACAAGAAAACGAAAGCTTTAAGCTTGACAATGGGCTGGAAATTTGAGTTTATAAATAAGTTAGGAGGAAAGAAATGTGGAATTATAGATTTAACCGACCAACAAAAAATAGATATATATGCTGGTACAAATTTAAATTTAGATAAAAAAAATTCTAGCGTAAATGGTGAAACTGTCATAAATTCTGGGGTTGCTAATTACATTATAACTATAGATGCGCCCAATAAAGATTTAAATTATTATCTATCTAAGATGCAGCCTATTGAACATTTTGCAAAACAACAAGATATATATTTTGTTTGTAAAGCCTTAAACTACAGAGCCAACAAAGACAAATGGGATGGGGACAGATCATTGTCTGTGTATGTTAACTGGTTTCTAGATCAAGAAGGAAAACTCCAAGGAAAGCTCGTTTTCGAAAAGCCATTGTCAGTAAAAGGACATAGCATAGGCAAAAATATAAAAAACTTGTTAGCTACTTTGCAAATAAATAAGAACAATTTCCATGAACTAAATAAATATCTACACAAAGACGTTAGAAGAATTCAATAATTCATCGAAGTATTATACCTTTTATAAATGGATATTTGGAGCAAAAAGAAACGTTCTGCCGTTATGGCAAAAATAAGGAGTAAAGACACAAAGCCAGAGTGGATTGTACGACGTTACTTGTTTTCAAGAGGATACCGTTATCTCAAGAATGTAAAAGGATTGCCTGGTACACCCGATATAGTATTGCGTAAGTATGGTATTGTAATATTTATCCATGGATGTTTTTGGCATGGGCACAAAGTAGACGGACATATTCCACATTCCAACAGTGATTATTGGCGTAATAAAATAAAGCGTAACCAACAAAGGGATGAAAAGCATAAAGAGGTTTTAAAGAAAATGGGCTGGAAAGTAATGACTATTTGGGAATGCCAATTAAAACCTGCTGTAAGAGAACAGACATTACATGAAATGGAATACTGGATAAACCATAGCTTTTTAGAACATTATCGGCAAAAGCTTCCTAAAACTTATGAGATTACAGAAAATTCTCCCTGCATTGCAGCCGATAATATAACGGAATATGAAAAAAAGAGAAATAAGAATGCTGTTTTTACAGGAGTTTCAGTAACTTCGCATCTAAATAAACACCCCATAATTATGAGTAGTAAAAGTAATGACCAAGGAAGGGCTTATGAATTCGTATGTTTGCTCACCCTTGAAGAAAAAATCAAAAAGCTTCGTCCTGTCAATATAATAAAAAATAGTAGTTACTCCGCAGCAGAACGTGCATGGTGCACTTTATCCAATGAGATGCAAGAGACTTACAAGGCAAGCTCTTATGTTGCCGTTGCTAAGATTTTTGAATTAGAGCCCCGTATCGTCGAGAACAATAATGACATTTTGGAATTACTGATACAGACAGACGCTAAAGGGAAAAAAGGTGATGTACGAGATATATTAATAATCCGGCACAACATCCAGTGGGAGATTGGGTTAAGCCTCAAGCATAACCATTTTGCAGTAAAACATAGCCGCCTAAGCAGAAGATTGGACTTTGGAAAAGAATGGTATGGAATTCCTTGTTCACAGGATTATTGGAATGGAGTTAAACCAATATTCGACTATCTCATTGCAGAAAAAAACAAACATACAAAATTTAATGAACTGACAGATAAAGAAAATGACGTATACATACCCTTGCTAACAGCTTTTATAAATGAAATCAACCGACAATATCAGGTTCATAAGGACATCCCCGGCAAATTGGTAGAATACCTTTTAGGCAAGCATGATTTCTATAAAATAATTAGCATCGATAAAGAACAAACCACTCGGATTCAATCGTATAATTTGCACGGTACGCTCAATCAAAACAGCGAATCAGAACAAGCATCCATTCAAATTCCAGTAGCATGTTTGCCTACACGCATTGTGAGTTTAGGTTTTGTTCCGGAGAAAACTAACACTGTTGAGCTTTATATGGATGGTGGTTGGCAGTTCTCTTTTCGCATACATAATGCAGAAACCTATGTTGTGCCAACTTTAAAGTTTGATATTCAAATAGTAGGCATGCCTACTGCTATAATCACAATAAATTGCCTTTGGAAATAAATATGATGAACTTGATTAGCCTTTTTTCTGGTGCAGGAGGTCTTGATTTAGGCTTTCATAAAGCCGGTTTTAAAGTAGTTACAGCGAATGAATTTGATGCTAAAATTTGCCCGACCTTCCGAGCCAATTTTTCAGATACTAATCTAATTGAAGGAGATATCCGTGATATACCATCATCCGAATTTCCGGATAATATTGCTGGTATAATAGGCGGACCTCCATGCCAGTCATGGAGTGAAGCAGGCTCTTTAAAGGGCATTGAGGATGCCCGGGGACAGTTATTCTACGAATACATTCGTATTTTACACGACAAACAGCCTTTGTTTTTTGTTGCTGAAAATGTATCCGGCATGTTGGCCAAGCGCCATACAGATGCCGTGCGTGGCTTCATGGAATTATTTGACAAAGCAGGCTATGATGTAAATTTGAAAATGCTTAATGCTAATGATTACGATGTGCCCGAGGACCGTGACCGTGTATTCTATATCGGATTCCGTAAAGATTTGAATATTCATAACTTTGAATATCCTACTCCCCAAAAACACAAACCAACACTACGTGAAAGTATCTGGGACTTGCAATTTACAGCTATACCGGCTCTCGAAAAGAACAAGACAAATGGAAAGGCTTGCAAAATACCTAACAACGAGTATTTCATTGGTGCATATTCGCCTATATTCTTATCCCGAAATCGAGTTCGTTCATGGGATGAACCAGGTTTCACGGTTCAAGCAAGCGGTCGCCAATGCCAACTGCACCCTCAAGCACCTAAAATGATTAAGGTTGAAAAGAATCTGCAGAAGTTTGCTGAAGGATACGAACACCTTTACCGCAGGATGACAGTCCGTGAAGTTGCCCGTGTACAAAGTTTCCCTGATGAATTCCAGTTCATATATGATGATGTGAATTATGGTTATAAAATGATAGGTAATGCTGTACCAGTAAACTTGGCTTATCATGTGGCAATGCAAATAAAGAAAACTTTGGTTGAAAAGGGAATCATTGTTGATTTGAAATGAAAGTAGCATCTTTCTTTGCAGGATGTGGCGGACTAGATCTTGGCTTCGAGCAGGCTGGTTATGAGGTTATCTGGGCGAATGAATTTGATGAAGGTATACACGAAACCTATCAGTTCAATCACCCAAATACATACCTATGCAAATCCGATATCCGTACATTAAAGGCTGCTGATATTCCCGATTGCGATGGATTTATAGGAGGACCTCCATGCCAATCATGGAGCGAAGGTGGTAAACAGTTAGGACTAAATGATGACCGGGGACGTTTGTTTCTTGACTATATCCAATTAATAAAACAAAAACGTCCCAAGTTTTTCATCATAGAGAACGTACAAGGAATGATAAGCGACAAGCATTTTAAAACCTTCCTGTCATTCCTTTCCAGCCTTGAATGTGCTGGTTACGTGGTAAGCTATTCGTTGCTGAATGCTGCTGATTACTGCATACCGCAAGATCGCTTCCGTGTATTTATTGTTGGCTTCATAAAAGAACTGAATGGCGCATTCAAATTTCCGGAACCATCACAAAAGCCTCTGGTAACACTGCAAAAAGCAATTGGTGACATTACTGAAGAACCACATCTATATGACAATGAACGCGTAAACCAAGAATATGAGAAATGGACTAACCATGACGTTTTTACCGGTCCGTTCGATACAAAATTTATGGCCCGTAATCGCGTACGTTCTTGGGATGAAGTATCATTTACCATACAAGCACAGGCTAAAAATTGCCCTTTACATCCGCAGGCACCAGTTATGAAGTACGTTTCCCCCAATCAACGCATCTTTCTTCCCGGTTATGAACACCTCTACCGTCGATTAAGCGTGAGGGAATGCGCCAGAATCCAATCATTCCCCGATAAATTCCGTTTTTCCTATACACATATAAAAGAAGGTTATAAGATGGTGGGAAATGCTGTACCCCCTCGGCTGGCCAGATGCTTAGCTTTAAGCATCAAAGATGCTCTAGGCTCTATGAACGGAAAAAAGGAAGCAGACGTTCTTGTTGCTTATTATAAAGACGAACACCAATTACGCATGACATTGAGGAACAAACTTTATTATGTACGCACAGGGTTTCGCAGAGGAGCATTGCAAATGCCAATAGGAGCTACTTCCCCTAAATATCTGTTGCTACACAATTGCAGTAACAGATATTTGTATGCAATGGTAGAAGATCACCCGAAAGTCATGTCTGGGTCAGAACTATCCCACCTTGGTTTTGCCCCTTCCGGCAATGAATACCTGACGTTCAAACTAAAAACTGCGGAATGTATCAATCTTGAATGCTTGAATTTAGCAGATGTAAAATTCCGAGGCAATAAAAGAGATATAGCAATCCCTTATATCGCCAACATTCAAGAACTTTTTTAAAACAAAGCATACATTACAACTACCTCAAAACAGGAATTATTTAACAATAGCTCTTTCACTCTTTTTTTCAATTTTAAGTATCCCATCATCGGGAAACTGATTTTGAGCAAGTTTCAGTATTTCCCAAAAGAAATGAGAATCTTTCAAAGCTGAAATCATTTTTCCATTAGATACTCTAGGCATCTCCCCTTCTTCGCATTTTCTATATTGGTTATCGCCAAAAACTAAAAAATTAAACATTCAAAGTGCAAACATACCATCCAAGCAAGTAAAGGCTATACGTAAGCAATACAATCTTACACAAATCGAGTTATCTAAAAAATCAGGAGTGGGATTACGTTTTGGTAAGCGTCTCCGCGATTCTATCTTGTCGCCCTTTTTTCATTCTTATATTTTTGCGATGTATAAAAATGAAGCATTATGGATTTAGCAG
>NZ_CP083673.1:5145653-5231526 GCF_025914115.1 Bacteroides sp. DH3716P
GATTTTGCCCATAAGTGCATATTTGAATTTTATGAGGCAAAGGTATCAAAACCTTATGATATAAACCAATTATGAACATCTACTTATCATTCCCAAAGTTATCTTTAGTACAAGATGTTGCAAGTGTTACAAGACTCAATATACAAAAAAATTTTCTAATCATAATTTCAAATTTTTAAATGGTTATTTCCAAATGCTTGAATCGAAACGATTTGATTGACTTATTACGAAATTCTCCATCCCATTACCTTCGGGGTTACTTGAACACAAGACACCTTCCGACTCAACATTAATCACTACACACTTGGGGGATTCATAAGAAACGTCCTTCAAAGAACCGTTTTCGATAATTGTTTGATTTGTTTTCATATTAATATATTTTATTTAATTAGTATTCGTAAACAAATAAAAATCCTAACGAGATATACAGCCTAACATCGCAGTGTTTTTAAAGGAAAGAACTTTCTGTTGTCTGACATCTACACGAAAATACATATTAAAGAGCATAACAGCAAGCTTTTTAATATTTATTTAACAATATATGTTATACAGCATTTTTCAAGAAAGATTTCCGAGCAGTACATCCATACAAATGAAAGCTTAAAAATCATTAGGATTGTACTCCCTCTTGGAAGACTTGAATTGTGAATAGTCCTTTCTCCTCCATGTGCGAATATAGTCCACCTTCATAGTCGAAGGAAATCCGGCTGCATCGGCCTGCTCTTTCGTGGTAGGAACAGGATAACGCTTGCCGTTATTCCATTTCTCGAACGGAGTACGAGGCTCCATAGACAATGTGATATACATTCCCAGATGCCAATAATAATTAGGAACAGATGCCACTCTTTTATTATCAATATACCATATTATTGAGTCTGGGCGGTTCTCACATGCATACAGATGATAATCGTCTCGTGAATCCCAATCTACCACAGTTTCATTATGTCCCCACATGCTCTGTGGATGGAGAAACTTGTTGGTAAACTTCTCGCTGCCGTCAGGGTTAGTACCGTCCGGTTTCAGCACCATAATATGATAATTACAACTCATGATATGAAAATCCTTTGGAACCTGCTGCAGTTCGATTATGTCTATTTCGTTATACACCACCGTATTCTCTTTCTGAGGCTTGATTTTCTTTCCATCACCAGGAAGAGAATAAAGCCAAAAGGCAGGGCATGTACCTCTGAACACATGCGCTCCCTTAATCCTTGCTTCAAAATATCCGTATGTCACCTTACCTTTTGAATTCAGCATACCCGACTGGAAATAATAATGTGGGAATGCCTTACTGAAATCATGTTCATGGTGTTTAATTGTGATATTGAGATTTCCATCTTCCTGCTTCACGTTATCAGGGCTGAAGCTTACAGTAGCAAACGGTCTGCACGGAGTATTCCATTTTGATTTATCTATCTCTGTCCCGTTGAAATCGTCAGTGTACTGTTCCACTACCTCGAAAAGTTGCGGGTCGGTATGCGGAGTTACCACCTGTTTCCCTTTCTCGGTAATAGCTGAATCGTGCTTAATAAGCGGTTTCTTCTGCGGAGTATCATTGATAATAGCATTGACAGTGAAAAGGCATGTTGCAAATGCTGTGGTTAAGAATAATAAGCGTTTCATACTATTGTGTTATTTTTATAGCTGAGAAGGGAACATTTTATGGATGCTCCCTTCTATTGTGGTTTAATTATTAACAGGTATAAGCTGGATGTCGTCAATATAGATTTTAGTTCCATCAGGGATGGCATACCTGGCAAAATTGAATTTATAAGTTGTCAAATCTTTATCAAAAGTGAATTCTCCAGACTGAAAAACAGTCCATTCACCATTATTCGACAATGTTACATCTGTGGCTTTCATAAAATTCGAAGCCGAAGTATCTTTATATTGGAAGACACAAGCTGCTGTACCAGTAATGTTAGCTTTATATCTGAATTTCAACTTATATGTTCCAGCTTTAGGAAACGAAACCACCTGTCCTCCATCAGTTTTTGGCATAAAATAAATCTGACCTTTTGAACTTATGTTACCGGTATTATCAATAACCAAGACCATATTCTTGTTTTTACCCTCAGTCAGATTCTCATATTTTACCGGAGTATTAGTTTCTTTACCAACATCGCTTGCAACAGACCAACCCAGAGTTACAAAATTGGAGAACTGAAATTCATCTGGATTTTGCAAGTAACGTTCAAAACCATGCATGAATGGGTCAAAAGCACTGGTATTATCAGCACCCTTATGAGTTAAACCATCAAAATCGAATGGTGCTACAGCAAAACTATTTTCAGTCTCCAGTCCTTTTCCCTTAAATTTCAATTTAATAATATCATTTGCTCTTATAGCAACAGGCAGTATAACATTGATATTATTGTTAGCAATATTTACAGAGCGGATATTTACACGACTTCCATTTGCATACACCTCAAAGCTATTAATCAGATTAGTAGGAGTTTTAAAATTATCTTCCTTTAAACCTGGTTTTATAGATATTGCTGTTACAGATTGATTATTATAGAAAGAAATCATATCATTTGAAATTTCTATTACAGGCATCTCTACCTTGTTTTCTATATTCACGCTACCAAAGGCTTCCAACTTAACTCCATTATTCAAAGCAATATTTCCGTTTCCATCATAAGAAATTGTAACATTATTGCCATATTTTACATTCTCAGCGAGTTGTAATTTTAAGCATTTCTTATCGTCGGACATAGTGATACTATTGATTGTTGCTGCTTTGCTATCAATATTTACAGATAATCCTACAGAAGTTATACCATCTGCAAAAGCTGAAGCGGACTGCTCTTCCTTAAAGGTTATAACAACCAAATCAGGGTCATTATTTTCAATTACAAAGTTCAGTTTGTCGGAAGTAAAAGGCAGTACGTTATTTTCCACATCATTATCCGGATGTTTTGCAGTATCAAATGCTGCCAGTTTCTTACCATTGATAAACATAATATCACCAGTGCCATCGTATGCAACCGAAACACTAACTCCTGCTGTTACTGCCTGCTCTAATTTCAATTCGAGCACCGAACCGTCTTCTTGAGAACGGCGAACCTCCTTCAAGACAAGAAGCGAAGAATTGCCATCAATTGAAAATACTGACGACGGTGTGCTTGTTACCGTGAATCCCTTGGTAGAATAAGGCATGAGCTTGAAATCCAAATCTCCACCTAAATCGATTTTGACAACATCAGGCATATCATCAGATATAAGCATTGATGTCGTGTTATTTTCACCCAAAATATCATAAGACTCGTCAGTTACAGAAGGGTTCTCACCTTCGCCGGAACCAGAATACTCAAAAGACTTTACATTAAACGTAACCGGAACCGAGAGATTCATCTTTTGACCGGCAGAAATACCGGTCAAAGACAAACTAATATTATTATACACATCGTCAGCATTAGGGAATTGCATACGCAGCGTATCTTCTTCAGCCTCTATAGAGTTCTGTTCAGAAGAAATGACCCATTTTGCTGCAGATACATTTACCGAACTGTTACAGAAACTGACATTGTCATACTGTGTCACCTCTACCTCCTTGGATTCGGGTGAAGAATTCTGCATATCAGCAGAAACAATCTTTACTCCGTTCACAAACACCGAATACGAAGGATTTATGGCATTGCTTGCAGCAGCATCATCCTTAGAACAGGAAGCAAAAGCTGTAGAAATCAGTACCGAAGCTGCTATTATCTTATTTAGTTTCATATTTTTCCTTAATTTAAAGTTATACTATTCTCCTATTCTGCGAAGTTCCAACTGGTCAAGATAGAAAGTTCCCACTCCTACAAGAGTATTAAACATGAACCTGCATTGCATCCCTGACAGTTGGGATTCAATAGCGATGTTTGCACTCTGCTTTATCCACTTACCCCTTGGCATTTCATTAGAGAACGTGAATGTGGTAGGATTTTTCGAATCCGGCTTCTTGAAAAAATCAAAATTGAAGTTTCCTGTCGGTATATAGCCTTCGGAAGGGAAATACACATAAAAAATCAATTCATAATTTCCAGAAGGTATGTCAATGGTATGTTGTGCCAAATTCATTAAATAAAAATTACCGGAAGTGCCCGAGGCTGTTATCTTCAGCGAGTATCCTTTATCGCCAAACTTGATTTGCGAATCCTTTACAATTGCACCATTGGGAGCAATACTCCATCCAAGATTTCCTATTGTGGCATCGGAATTAAATGTGAATTTATCTCCTAAGAATATATTTTCTCTTGAGTCGGGGTCCACCTCTCCATCATCATCTTCATCTTCAGGCTCTTCAACAAACTTTACAGGCAACTTCTCAAAAGGTTCGAGCAGCTTGCCAATAGACGATTTGATATTTCCTTTTCCATCATAACTCAATGTTACGACATCTTCGGCTGTCAACATCCTGTCTACCCTTACCTTAAGGATAGAAGAATTTTCCAAACTAACGGTCACTCCATAAATATCTACCGTATCATTATTTATTATAGCAGTAAATCCTGAATTCTCGACAAGACCAAACGGAGCATTGGCACGAACACAGATATTTCTGGTGTTTGATTGATCAACGAAAAATGTATCGACAGCTATACAGAATACATCCGAAGGAATTTCAGAAGCAGGAACATCGGCAGCAGACGTAGGACGCTGCAATTCATAAAGAGCCAAGGATGAGAATTTCTCCTCCTTATCCAATACATCATTTATGTAAGTCTCTACTACAAGTTTAGCCATACCTGACTGGCGCGAACCATCACATACATATTTCTTAAGTATTGTCTGTTCATCGCCCGACTTAGTATCTGCCTTGGACTTTATGACTACAGAATATGAAAAACTGTATATTTTATTTGTCGAATTATCAACAAAATCGCTTGTGGCAAAGGATGTCAAGAGATTTCCTTTCTCTTCAATCATCAATGGAAGATTTCTATACACATCAATGGCTAACCCATCACGAAGATTTTCAAGGCGATATATATCGGTCATGACTGTAGGCTCTTCAGTCCATTTTTCGGGGGTACATGATATGAGTACCCCTAAAAATGTCATTAATATATAATTAAAGTATTTTTTCATAAGTCTATTAATTTACGTATTCCAACTTAATATCATCAAAATATATTTTAGAATTTACAGGCAACTTTCCTGCAGGGAAAAATAACTGAAGGTTTGTAACCTTGTCAGTACCGGTATCAAATTCAGATGTAATTTTAGTCCATGTACCTGTTGAAGTAACATTCAAATCAGAAATTTTCTCTAGAGGATTAGCACCATTCTTCTGGACTCTTATCTGCGCGTCGTTTATCGCCTGGTCTGTATATACCATTAACGACACTTTGAATTTTCCACCATCAATATCCAATAGATTAGCCAACTGGAAGGATACATATTTGTCATTGGCCGTACCAGAAACAATCTTCAATGCCTTGTTAGTGGTATTAACCGGATCGGCCGTTACAACGGCAGATGCGCCTGTATTTTTGTTATCTACCATCCAGCCGTTCTCCCTTGGTGTAGTACCACCAACTTCAAAGCCTGAAACAGATTTAGGAATAAGATTAGAAGTTACCGTATTCGGTACGGATATTTCAAAACCTTCAAGGCTACGACCATCCATCGATTCTATGCCACCCGTGCCATCATAATATACTTTAACAAGTGCTCCTTCCGACAACGGAGCGCTTAGAGAAATCTTAAGTTTTGTTCCGTTAGCATCTGCTGTCACACTGGAAACCGGGATTATTTCGCTACCACACTTCACCGTGAAACTTGACCTTAACTTTTCATCTGTAGCGATTGACGCCAAAGCTCCGCTTGATATCTTGATATTTATTGTCTTTATATCTACAGTGGACATTCCTGATTTTGTATCAACTTCAAATGGTTTGGATGATTTCACAACTTTGATGACAAGCGGTATGGACTTCTTTACGTTGGCAACCGGTTTTTCTACACGGCGTGCAGCCAAAGAATGTTCGCTATATCCCTCTTCGCTTGGTACATTGAAAGTGAAAGCAGCTTCGTTGGCAGCAGAAGTTTTCTGTACACTACCTTCAACACTCCATGTTATACCCTCAACAGTTTCGAATTCCTGGTTTGGCGTATTATTGACAAAAGTCAGACTTTCGCCGGCTTCCACTTCTACATTCTTCCATGTAGACTTATCAGAAGAAACTACGTCGTCCGGCAAAACATTAAGCAATACAGTCCCGTCAGACTTCTTTACAGTGAAAGCAGGCCTTGGCTTTGCATAAACATTTACAGTAAACACTTTTCGGAGTACCCAGATCCCGTCTTCGAGAACTGTCTGAGTAGGATTCTTCTCATGAGAAGTCGCCCATTCGTTGAATGTGTCAACCAATGTAACTGTAGTCTTACCCGGAGTGCCGAAAAATATGCTTTCGGCGGCATTCTTTGAAACAAGGCCCTTATTGGGATCTACCTGATTTTTGATAGGAGGCTTCTTATAGTCGAAGTCATCAATCATAAAATTACTACCTTCTTCGATTACCCACTTGTGTGAAGTAAATCCCTGGGAAGCATCTATAAATGAGATAAATGTATCTACATTTACTACATACTCAGAATTTCCCTGATTGATTGTCTCACTTGTATACCACGCCAAATCGCTGACCTTATCAAGCGGTTCATACTCTTTTCTACAGCTTGTTGCCAGTACTGCGGCAATAGAACATGGTAAAAGCAGTTTTGAAAATATATTTCTAATCATATTTTTAGCGTATTAGTTATTGTTTTTGATAGCTGAATTATTCATCAATTCTTTCTGAGGGATAGGGAAATACAGGTTTCTCTCTTTACTATAGTTCTGTGCAGCAATTTCAAATTCATAATTCAAGCTCAGATTACCACTTCCTTCTTGTACGGTAGAATTGTTTTTTGTCTGAGTCTGATTGCTGTTAAGTTTCTTGGCCGTATATTCTACAGACCAGAAATCGTCATTATCATGATGGAGTTTGAAAATATTTTTACCATCGTCTTCCAATAATCCCCAACGGCGCAAATCCTGCCATCTAATCTGATGACCTTCAGTAGCAAGTTCAAGAGGACGTTCAACAAACATAAGATGTTCCATCAATTCATCTTTGGTATAAGACTCTCCGTCGTATGTACGAATTCCGGCAAACTCTGCTTCGATACCCAAAAGTTCAACACCCCAGCGTGCTCTCACCTTGTTGATGTACAACAATGCACCTGCTATATCAGGCGTCTCTCTCTGCAAAAGACATTCCGCATACATCAAATATACATCTGACAGTCTGTTTACAACGACATTCTTTCCGGACATTGAAGGCTTCTCTTTTGTTACGATATCATGATTGGTATATTTCTTGAACTTTCCGAATCCCCAATCGGCCAATGGACCACCCATAGGGCATTTTTCGGAAGCATTACCATTGATATAATATGGAGTAACTTCATCCTTAACCAAAGCTACCATAGCAGACGCTCTGAGAGAGACCTGACGTCCTGTGTTTCTTGAATCCTTATTGTCAGGTTTATCATTAAGAAACTCGTTGACCAACCAAGCTGCAGGCAAGAATCCACCCAAACTAGTGGAAAGAGTGGCAAGACGATTATACATACAATTCATATCCCAAGTTGTGATATCCTGTCTGTAATCCAACGAATATGAAATTTCAAGAATAGACTCAGAATTAAACTCACCTGCGTTAGTAAACATTTTAGTCCAGTCCTGTTCCAGTTCATAGCCGTAGTTATCAATTACATCCTTGAATTTCATTTCTGCCTCGGAATATTCTTTTTCATAAAGGTATGAAATACCTTGGATAGTTGCTGCAGTACCTTTTGTTGCCAAACCCTCATAATCAGAAGTTACATCCTGAGGCACAGGTAGCAAATCGTAAGCAACTTCCAAGTCTTCTCTAAAGAATTTCAAGACATCTTCTGCAGGAGACAAAGGCAAGTTGAAAGACTGTGCAGTGCTTGTGCGGAGCACAACACTTCCGTTATTGAAAGAAGAATGCAAATAAAAATACATCAGACCACGGATGAATCGGGCATGTCCCATCTGAATATTCCATGTTTCAATTTCATCACCCGAAACGGTATCCTTAATTCTTTCTAAAGCCTCGATTACCTGATTGGCACGCCAGATACTGATATAAAGAGCATCCCATTTGCTGGATATTGCGACAGTACTGTTAGTATAATTCTGACAATACCAGTTCCAACCTTCAGCATTGTTCTGTGGTTGAGGTCTACCATATCCCGGCCAACACAAGTCACTTCTCCATGCTTCTTCACGAATATTGAGTACATAGTCATTTCTGAGAGCTGCATATGTAGCATAGAGACCTGACTTCGTATCCTTCAAATCAGTCCAGAATGTTTCAACCGTTGTTTTGTTAGGATTTGACAAGCTTAAATAGTCTTCACAAGAAGACAAAGAAGATACCACCAGAGCCCCTAAGGCTATATTTCTAAATATATTGTATTTTTTCATGACATTCTAATTTAAAACGACAAGTTAAGACCCACAGAATATGTTGCAAATGTAGGATAGTTACCCATATCCATACCTCGCTTGTTGATGCCTCCACCTATTTCAGGGTCGTAGCCTGAATACTTGGTCAGAGTAAACAGATTCTGTCCTGAAATGTAAAAACGCAAATTAGACAGACGCATGCGAGTAACCAAAGCCTTTGATAATGAATATCCTAAGGTTATCGACTTCAAGCGTAAATAGGAGCCATCTTCAAGCCATAAGTCGGTATCTGCCCTATAGTTTTCATGGCCCTTCACATCACCTCTATAAGTAGGAATAGGCGAATCAGTGTTAAACTCAGTATATTGTGCCACCAAATCTTTGTGACGTCCATAGCCAAATGCAGTAGCACGGGAACCATTCATGATTTTATGTCCAAGTGCAGAATAAAGATTTGCATAGAGATCGAAACCCTTGTATCTGAATTGCATGTTGAAACCGATTTCATATTTAGGGAGTCCACTACCGGAATATACTCTGTCGTCATCAGAGATTTTTCCATCCTTATTGGTATCAACAAAAATCAAATCACCCATCTGTGCAGTAGGATTGATTTTCTGATATTCGGCAAGTTTTTCTGGTGTATTTATGATTCCATCTGTAGGATAAAGGAAGAAAGCTCCCGCTTCATAACCTTCTGCTATAAAAGTTACCTGTGAACGGGCTGCTGCACCTGAAACAAGTCCTTGAGGATATGCACTGATGCGTGTACCATCTCCATTTATTCTTGTCACCTTATTCTTGTTGGTACTGAATGTTCCGCTAAAATCATATGAAAATCCCTTGATTGCAGAACGATATCTTGCAGTAAGCTCATAACCTGAGTTGGTCATGTTACCTACGTTCATTACCAGAGTTTTAGTAGCTCCTGTTGAGCCTGGCAATGTAACAGGGAAAAGCATATCCTTCTTGTCGGTAGAATAGTATTCGGCAGCCAAAGTGAACTTATTATTGAACAAAGCCAAATCTACACCAATATTATACTGTCGTGTAGTTTCCCATTTTACATTCTGATTTGAATATTCGCTCTGGATAGAACCGATAGCCAAAGACTGATTAGATGCATCTCCTATAACATAATCATATCCGTTGGTAATGACTCCGCTAAACGTATAAGGAGTAAAATTCTGATTACCTGTAGTACCATAGCTTCCACGCAATTTAAAGTTATTCACAACATCAGCAAGTGGCTTGAAGAAAGGTTCGTCACTAATATTCCAAGCAGCAGATGCTGAAGGGAAGAATCCCCATCTATTGTTCGAAGCAAAGCGCGAAGAACCATCACAACGGATACTTGCACTTATAAGGTATCTTCCTCTCCAATCATACTGAAGACGTCCTATAGAACCTATAAGCCTGTTTACATAATTGTCACTTGAAGTGGCAGAAGGATTAAGAGAACCACCGTTCAATACCTTAATGTCATTATCGACTACACCCTGTTTCTTTGCAGTAAAACCTTCGTAAACATATTCTTCGCCGGTAACACCTGCAAAAGCAGTTACTTTATGCCCTTTGACAGTCTTACGATATTGTGCTCCGAAATCCCATACTATAGAATTCCTGTTAGTTGAAATCATGGAAATATAACTGTCTTCAGGTTTAGTAATAAGTTCGCCATCCTGGTCTTTTATTTCCTTATATGGACGGAAGTTACGACGGTAGCCACCTGATTCCTTCAATGCAACTCTACCGCTGACATTGAAACCCTTGAAAAGCTCATAATTGATATTGAAATTAGCAAAAGAATTAGTCATTCTCTGATAATCCTCAGAGAAGAAACTGTCGAGAACATAAGTCAATCTGTTCTGTTCATTGCCACCTACTGTTTCGAAAGTATCACCGGGCTTGATTTCCGGCTGGGTAGGGCTGTATTTTATAGCCTGAAGAATAAGTCCAGCAGGAGAATAATCGGTATCTTCGACAGAAAGTCCTACACTGGCATTCATGGTAAGACGTTTTCTCTTATAGCCAAGATTAATTCGTGTATTGTATCTATTGAAACCTGAATTGATAACACTACCATCCTGTTTATAAAAACCATTCATTATGCTATATGTGAGACCATTATTACCTCCACTCAATGTCAATGAGTAGTTTTGTGTGGCAGCATTGTCTACAAAAACCTGATCCAAAAGATTAGTATCGTTATGATAGTACTGCAGGCTACGATACAAGTCCAACAATGTGGTATCATCGTACGTATTGGAAGTACCAGTATTTCTTTTGAACAAAAGATTAAAATATGTTTGTTCCTGTGTATTCATCAGATAATCCGTTGACGTGATTTTCTTGATACCATAACTTGCATCAAAACTTGCTGACATTTTACCTTCCTTACCTTTTTTGGTTGTGATAAGAATAACACCTGCTGCACCACGAGTACCGTAAATTGCACAAGAAGCGGCATCTTTGAGGATATCTATAGTCTCGATTTCGTTTGGACTGATACGCGGGTCACCTTCCTGCGGAACACCATCCACGACATAAAGAGGAGTATTCTGACCGTTTACTGAAGCAACACCACGAATAAGAATTTCCGAACCAGCACCAGGCGCACCACTCTCAGCCGTTACACTTACACCGGAAACCATCCCCTGAAGGGCATTTCCAAGGTCGGACGTATTGATTTTGGTTATATCTTCCGATTTCACCTGTGCTACAGCACCCGTCAATTCTTTTTTCTTTACCGCACCATAACCTATAACCACCACATCATCCAATAATTGAGTATCATCCTTAAGAACAATATTCATATTCGGCGACACTTTGACTACGGTGTTCTTATATCCTATAAATGATATTTCAAGTTTGGCATTTTTATTAGCCTTGATTGTAAAGTTTCCATCAAAATCGGTAATTGTTCCGTTTGTAGTCCCTACAACCACAACATTAGCACCTATTACAGGCTCACCGGCACTATCCTTTACAACGCCTTTAACAGTAATAGCCTGTGCAAAAACCTGAACTGAAAAGACTAATCCCATTATCATCAATAACAGGCTCTTTAATCTATATTCCAAGTATTCATTCATTGAGTAAAAATTTTGATTAATAAATTAACATTTTCTATTTGAATCTTTGTTTATCTTCATCAGTAAAAGCACGCTTAGAAGATTCAAAATTCTCATAATCACGTTTCCATGAACGTATATAATCCACATACATCACCGAAGTGAATCGCTGTGGAGATTCAGGATTGATAAATTCACCTTCATTATCTAAAACAGATTTATCCAACCCATCTGGATTGACCGCTAAACGCTGACCATCAGCTTCGTATTTTTCAAATGGAGTTCGTAGCCCTAAGGATAGAGTAAGATACATATCCATGTGCCAAAAATAATTCGGTTTGGATGCAACCCTTACATTATCCACATAGAATACAACAGAGTCAGGACGGTTTTCCACTGCATAAACATGATAGTCGTCTTCAGGATTCCAACTGACAGTTGTTTCATTCTTACCTAATTTAGGGTATTGTCCGGCTTTAATCTGTTCATTTTTCAAATCCTCATCTAATATCCATATATGCATATTCTGACTAAGAATAAACTTGCTTTTAGGGACTTGCTGAAGTTCTATTACGTCAATCTCATTGTAGACAACATCATTCTTCTTTCCATTAGAGTTATCGATTTCACTGGGAAAAGTATAAAGCCAAAAAGCAGAACATGTACCAGGCCAAACATCTGCTCCTTTTATTCTCGCCTCATAATACCCATAACCGACTTTTGACTTTGAACGCAACATTCCGGAAGTAAAATACAAGTCTTTAGTGCCTCTTTTATGCTTGTAATACTTGATTTTCAATTCCAGCTTTCCATCTCGTGTTTCTACATTTTCCGGAAAGAAAGTCCAGGTTGCAAACTTGTCGTCTTTAGGATTCTCCCAATATTCAGTATCAAAGCCACGGTCAAACTCGCACGAATACAAAATCTGCTTTTCAAACTTGTCAGAGTTGTATGGTGTACACATGAAAGGAGAAACCTTATCGGTTTCCTTATCTCCATCATCCGAACCTTCATCACCTCCTGGAATTCCAGAATCCGGATCTGGAATATCTTTTTCTTCAGAGCTACACCCTGAAGAAAAAGACAATAAAAACATTAGAAAAAAAGATATGTATACAATCTTATAAATCATATAATATAGATGTCGTAAAAATAGACCTAACATTATTACAAAAGCCTGTAAATGAATACAGGTTATTTAACTTTTTCGAAAGTTATATCATCAACATAGAATGATACATTTTCTGTTCCTTTTGGAGCTACTACCTGAAGAGCTGCTTTAACATGATCAATATGAGTACCATTCTTTGAACGGAAAGGACGCGAAGTTACTTTCACCCACTTGCCGGCAGGAACTTTAGCAGTCTGAATCATAGCTGAGAAATATGGAGATTCAAAATCGGCAGACTCTTTTGATTTTGGAGCAAGTTTCTTTCCATCTTTATATTTTGTAGCAGGAAATATCATGCTGAAGTTCTTTATCTTACCAGATTCAACGAAAACCCAGCAACTGACAGTGTATTCACCGTCTTTCAACTCTACCATACCATCAGGATTGAAAGAAGCGCATGCCATTTTCTGTTTTTCAAGGGCAGCCTCTGTCTTGAAATAAAGACTATGCTTTCCATTAGGAGTATGATTCTTTGAATCAGTTATAGAAAACACGTCATTGTTCTGAATCCACCAGTTACATGAACTTTTATTAGACGAATTTGCAGGAATTTTACCAATTTCAAACGCATAATTAGCCTTGTTGAATGTCTGTGCACTAACTGTTGTAAGAGAGGCAATAGCCAAGCCTAGAAATAATACTTTTGTTTTCATGATAATTAAATTTTAGTTTATGAATTATTGTTTTTCTCTTAAATATCGTTCTTTTAGACTTTAAATCAAGTGTAGGTTGTCTGATGTCTTTACAAGTTTAGGGATTATATTCTATATATACAAATAATTTTAAAATATAATCACACTTAATGGTGATATTTAACTATAATAAACACAATGTAAATTCTATGCTTTTTGCGATACTTATTTAGGACTATGGGAAAGAAACTTTCGGATTATATGACATGGGACGGACTTTGGATAAAGAAAAAAATCGCAAGCTTAATATTTTTTCGATATGTAAGCTTGCGATACCCTAAACAAAAAAATTAATTAATAAACTGTATCCAGTGGTTTAATCTGATATGTAAACTCGTAATCTTTATATGTTAGCCTGTATTGAGGCAAACAGGTGCTACCCCAACTATTTTCGCCACCTAATCCTTGCTGGGCGTAATCTATGCATACTTCGGTAAAATCGGCAGGTTCTACTTGACCTGAATGCCTTTGATCTTTGAGGTCACCATCGTCAAGAGATTCAATTGTATAGTTCAATGCTACCATAGAGAAAGGTTTTGAAGCCACAAAATTCAAACCTATACCACCTTTATTTGTTTGGTTCCACCATCTGATGTCGGTCTTACAACCATTTTCTTGCGGACGAATGTATGGGTAGAATTGTTCTTGTGTGGTCATTTTATATATACCGACAAACGAATTGTGGTTTCTGTCTATATAGTTTTCTACAGGTCCTCGTCCATAGAAATGGCTATAATACATTTCCTTAGGCATTCTCATACGCATTCCGTAACGGAACATATTTGGAACCTTCTTGCCTTTTTCCGTCAAGAGTTTCTGGGTAACCTGAATATCCCCCTCATTATTGATGACATACGACAGTTTCAATATAGAGAACACTTCCGGCATTTGATATTCAGCATCGACATATACCATTGAATTTTCAACCCGGGAATTTATTCCCTTAAGTTTCATTACAGGATTTTTCCAGACCTTATACTTGAGGTTAAGACGTGCTCCATAGTCATTGTCCGTTCCAGCACGCCAAAAATTCGGAATAAGGCTTGTTCCTTTCTCAAGCATTGAGATTCCGTTTACATCGTAACGACACAAGAAACCATCAACTTTACTGAATTCAATATTAAAGTTTTCACCCTCGACAATTACTCTGTTAACATCCGGTTCCTTTATTCTAGGAGCTAAGATTTCAGGATGTCCACTAGCTTTATTAGCCAACTGTTCAAACACAAATCCAGAAGTATTAACCGGAATCTGACTCTTGGCTATTACATAACCGGCATTAAGTAACTGTTCTGCCTTCTTTAAGGTGTAATATACATTAAGGAAAACCTCATCATCGGCAGTAAATTCTGATGACGAGAAAGGTATCTGATATTCTTTTGCAGATTGTGCCGGTACATCAAGATTTGATATAACGCCTTCTTCAACTACATTACCATTTACAACCAGATTCCATTTCATGTTGTAAGCATCAATATTCCTGAAGAAATATTCGTTGTAGACATTAACCTTGCCATTTTTAATATCAGACTGCGTAGTCCAAATTGGCTGATGGAAATATTTCACTTCATAGCTTTGCGGATTAGGCACTCTATCCGGGCTTACCAGACCATTGGCACAGAAGTTATTATCGGATGCATCATAAGGGTTGAAATCACCACCATAAGCATAATACATATTACCTTTGTCATCATACTGACGTATACCCTGATCCACAAAATCCCATATAAAACCTCCCTGGAATTGCGGATATTTACGAATCATATTCCAATAATGTTCGAAACCTCCCATAGAATTACCCATAGAATGTCCATATTCACACTGAATCAGCGGTTTTTTAGGATTAGCCTTAAGATATTTTTCGCAAGGGCTATATCCGGCATACATTGGGCAGAAAATATCTGTATAGTCAACACTAGGATTCTTCTTGAGGGATTCTTCTAATGTCATGCCTTTATTAAGGTCTCTGATAACCTGAGACATAGCCGGTTCAAACTGACATGCCCTAGAAGGATCTTCATTCTTAATCCAATTATAGCAAGCCTCAAAGTTAGGTCCCATACCTGCTTCATTACCCAAAGACCAGAATATTATGGAAGGATTGTTGAAGTTACGTTGAACATGGCGTTGGTTTCTTTCGAGATGCGCTTTAGCATATTGTTTGTTTTTTGCAAGCGAACGATCTTCGAAGAGCATCATCCCATGTGATTCAATATTAGCTTCTGCACACACATAAATTCCATATTTATCGCACAAATCATACCAATATGTATCATTAGGATAATGGCTCGTACGTACGGCATTTATATTTAATTCTTTCATGAGACGTATGTCCTGAAGCATTCTTTCCTTACTGATTACATATCCATAATCCGGGTCAATATCGTGACGATCGGCACCTTTGAATAATACAGGCTGTCCGTTCACGAGAATTTGTCCTTTTTCGTTATCCAGTTCCACCTTGCGGAAACCAACATTTACGGGAATTACCTCACCATTTGAAATGGCAAGAAGTTTATAAAGGTTAGGAGTCTCTGCAGTCCATTTCAGAGGAGACTTCACATTGAAGCTTACTGTCTGGTGACCACTCCCTGAAACCGTCTTGGTTTCGACAGGCTGTCCGTCCGGAGAGAATAGTTCGAGAGATACAGTCTGACGTCCGTTTAGCTCTAAAGAAACGTCAAGTGTAGCATCAGTATATGTTTTGTCCAAATCTGGCATTATACGGAGATCGTCAATACGTTTATTATTTCTGGCGTAAAGATAACAATCGCGCGACACGCCACTCAGCCTATAGTAATCCTGGTCCTCAAGATAAGTTCCATCGCACCATCTGAATACCTGGAAAGCAATAAGGTTTTCCTTTCCAAATTTCACATAAGGGGTGAGATCAAACTCTGCCTCAAGTTTACTATCTTCACTATATCCTACGAATTTTCCATTTACATAAAGATAGATATTTGATGTCACCGCACCAAAATGTGCTATGACTGTTTTTCCTTTCCAATTGGCAGGAACGACAAAACTTCTTCTATAAGAGCCTACATGATTATTCTCAACAGGAAATTTAGGCGGAGTATGATAATATTTGTTGGTCCATGCCTGGGTTAGGTCGTTTATTTCGCAGTCTTCAATCTGGCTTCTCCATGGATAGCCAAGATTGACATACTGCGGGTCGCCATATCCGTTCATTTCCCAATTTCCGGGCACTGGCATTTTGCCCCATCCGAGGTCGTTGAAATCTGTTTTATAAAAATCAAGAGGGCGCATATCCGAATCTTTTACCCAATTGAATTTCCATATTCCATTCAAAGACATGATATTTTCCGAGAGCCATTTATCACCTTTCATGGCAAGTTCTTCAGACTCATAAGCAAAATAATATGTATGCATCGGCATGCGGTTCACCTGGTTTACTTCAGGGTCTAACCACTCTGTCCTATTCTGCGCCACACCATTTACTGATGCAAGCATCATAGCTAAACATAATGTTTTTATGGTTTTCATAAATCTACAATGTTAAGTTTAAGTTACTTATCAGTTCTTTATTTCTGAATTTCTATCAGTATTGTTTTCTCAGGAGTCAAAGTGAATTGTTGTCCCAGCGACGTTCCGTTTATAAGATTTACGACGTTCTTTATGTTTCCTTTCTTTGACTTCAAAGTCACTGTGGCATCAGTACATCCTAAATTTATAATCGACATGACATATTTGTTATTGCCTGTCGGAACGACTCTCCACATACAACCTTTTGTGTTTATTCCATTTTTCTCTACAATGAACACATCCGGCGTAAGTTTCTTCTGTTCGAGAATTCTAAATGCTTCGTTCGTTATTTTGCCAATGCCATCCATCGGGATTAACTTGCCTTTAGATGCGTTCAAGGAGATATTCCGAGGTTGTCCATATTCATTTTTCTTCAAACTGACAGAATCTATAATAACCGTGCCGCCATTGTCAAGATATTTTTGTATGGAATTAAACTCTGCATCTGTCACAAATTCTGTTTTCGACACTACTATCAATTCCCAAAGATTATTTTTCTGACTGTTGATTATATCTTCCGTAGCAAATCCCAATGGAACACCGTTGAAATACATTTTGCGATAAAGATCGAAAAGGTTTTGCATATGGAACCACTTGTTGATGACAGAAGTTTTAGAATAGAACAGGCGTATAGGCTGTTTAAGGCTTTGCATTGCTGCGATTTCACTACTGAAAGCATTAAGATCCATCATTGTTTTTGCAACTTCGTTTGCCACCCTTGGCTGCTGAACCACACTTGCCGCATATGCATTGTTCATCGCATTGTCAGGCCCTCTATAATTCATCAGATCTTTTCGTATAGCTCCGTCTTTTTCTCTTGCCCAAAACCATGTATAATTAACATTCATACCATGGAGGGTTGCAAGCCAATATGCAGAACGAACAAAGTCAGGTGTCATATAAAGGTTACGATACTGTGACGAGGAAAGGTAATGTGACTCCGAGTTTACATTTGGCTTGTTTGGAGAAACCGACCTGCAAAAATCATAAGTCATAGTCACTTCTTTCCAATCGAAAGAATAAACCCCTTCCCAATATTCTTTTTCCTTTCTGTGGTTCCACTGTTTCTTTACTATTTTAGCGTCATTACCGATTATATCTGAAAGTTTTGTCAGAGCCTCCATGTCAATACCATGATCTATCTTATCGTCCGAGAAAAGATGTGGCATGATTTTTAAATGTGTTTTTGCATCAGAATCGTATTTCTTTATTCCTGAATCAAGGAACTTGAACCATTCTGTCACTCTATCCATATTAAACGACATCCAATCATAGCCGGCCGGTTTTCCCTTAAGATTTACGGCAAACGGAACTTGAAACTCCACCTCATCAAAAGAAGAGAATGATGTATTCCATAATTTATTGAGATGAGCTATATTGCCATGCTTGTTTTTCAACCAAACACGGAACTTTTCCATTGTATATTTCGAGATTACACCAGTAGCCCACGTTTTCTGCATAGAAAACCAATGCGGTTCATTTGACAGTATATACCCCATATCCGTATAGGCCTTGCCTTTCATTAAAGGTATCGTAGATTTAAATGTCGTTTCCCAAAATCTACGTATGTTAGGATTGTCAATATCGTATTTTGTAAAGTATCTTGAGCCTATACCTAAATCAGGGTCAATGTCCAAGGCCCATTTTGGAGCTACTCCATGCCATAAAAGTACATAACCGGAATATTTGGATGGATATTTGGCTATCTTTTCAACACCCATATACGAAAGATCTCCGTTCTCATTTTTTATGGATGGTAACGCCAATGAAACTCTATCGACTTTTCCACAATATTCATTAACCATGAAGTCGGGCTTCGTAAAATAATCATTTATATATACAGGTCGATTGCCACTCACAAATTGGTTTCCTTTTACTTTAATGGATTCCCAATCTATAGAAGGAACCGGACGACGTACATATTTGCCTGATATAACACCTTGTAATTCTTCGATAGCGGTATCAAGCATTTTGTTTACTTCATCTCTTTCGAATTCGGCAAGCTCTGCAGCCATCTTTTCTGCATCTTTTTTATAAGCCGGCCATGCTCTGAACTGATAAACATTAGGCTCAATGTTTTTCTCATCCCAAGCTGCATAGCCAAGAAATGTCTTGGACATCCATACTGCAAGTTCTTCACGCTGTACATCAAGCCCTTTGCTTTTAGCCTCAATTATCAATGAATTTAATTTAGAAATTTTCTTTTCTGCATTTTCTACAGACTCCGATGCCATTATTAACGCAGGAATCAATAAAAAAATAAAGAGAAACTGTTTTTTTTTCATGATTAATTAAATATTTAAGTTACTATGTAAGTGTATCCAATATTATGACCTTACCTTATTGCACACTCTCACAAGAATATTCAAATATAGACTACAAACACACAAAAGTTACCTGAAAACTCTCTTTCTACCTCAAAATACTTAATATTAGAATTCTGTAAAAAATAAACTTTCTATAAAGCATGAATGCATTATTAATTCTATCCTGAAATTTTATCCAATTATAATTTTATGACTCAATCAATTTGTATATCGTTTGTCCCTATATTATTTCAATTCACTTTTTACCTAAAGAATATATCATGTGTTGTCTGATGACAATGCAAAAGTATAAATAATTACATTACATACAAAGTATTAATAGATGAAAAATAAATTATTAACATTTATTATTGGAATAGTTAAATAATAAAATAATAACAGAGAATGCTCATCTCCTGACGGGAATTCACATTCTCTGTTATACAGTGATCATTTAAACATTATTTATCTCAAGTATCACTAACCGACCATCTATAAAGATATCATGTCATACTCAAATCTTCTGTTTTTACCGCAACTTACAAATACTTAGAAGCAGAAAACGATTAGAAACTGTTTTTATTTATTATGCCTTAGTTTAAACTTCCAAAAGAATAAATAAAACCGCAAACTTGAATGTTAACATAATTATTTCTTAAGGCAAATATCATAAAAATCAATTAAATTCTTTTACCGGTATAACCAATGGTTTAGACTTTAAACTACCAGACTCATTTGTAGCTGTTATAGTTATGTCAGAAGGAGTCTTGGTGGACTGTATCATCAAAAGACAACGTCCAAATTCCGTTTTTACCATTTTTTTCTTAAATGAATCCATTTTCTCTGTCTTTCCACAGTCTGTTCCAAGGAATCGATAATCACCTGAAATAGTGAACTTTATCTCGTCGTCTACATTCTTGACCTCTCTACCTTTCTTGTCTACAAGCTGAGCCACAACATGGAGCACATCTGTATTATTGGCCGTCATCATCTTTCGGTCTGGAACGAGTTTAATAGAATACGCCTCATCAACGGTTTCAAGAGTTTCTTTTACTTTCTTTCCTTTATAAGTACCTACTGCCGTGAGTTTACCTTTTGAATAATCTGTTGCCCATTTGAAGATTCTGTCTTCCTGATCTTTCAAACTTTGTTTTCCCAATGACTTTCCATTTTGGAAAAGTTCAATTTCATCGCAATTAGAGTAAATCTCCACTATGATTTTCTCGCCTTCGCTGTAATTCCAGTGCGGATTAACATTTTGCCATACTCTTGGAGCCAATTTCCAGTAATCTTTTTTCTTCTCAACAACATTGCCATCTGCATCTTTCTTAAAAATTGAAAGTTTAGCTGTTTGAGTATATATCGCAATAACCGGTTCATCAGTCCAAAACGACTTAAACTGATAATACGATCCACGCGGAAATCCTGCCAAGTCCAAAGGTCCTTCAGGCGTAGCTTTCTGAGGCCATTGCTGTGCACGGCGTTCACCCAAATAATCGACACCTGTCCATAAGAAAACTCCTGCTATATAATCTCTTTCGATACAAGCTTTCCATTCGTACCATCTAGGGACATTCTCGGTACCCATCATAATTTTATTTGGATATTTTTCTCGCAAATAGTCATATTGCGCTGGTTTGTAACTGAAACCTGCAATATCCAATACATCGGTATATCCTGTTTCAAAACTTGAAGTAGGAAGAATAAGATTGGCTATTACATAACGTGTGGTATCCATCTCGCGTGACCATTTGGCTAATTTTGCAGCCGTTTTTCCTATACTGAAAGTCTGACGTGGATAATTACGCCAAAACTCACGTACAACTTCCGGAGAATTTGGTGGTACGGGAGTACGCCATAAAGTCCAGTCCATCTTATCGTTCCTATCCGTATTGCCAAACAATCCTGTTGCAGATCTATTACCTGGATATGTCCATTCAATCTCGTTTCCAATACTCCACTGGAATATGCAAGGATGATTGCGCGAAGAACGCATTACGTTCTTTAAATCAATCTCTGCCCATTGCTGGAAATGTTCAGAATGTCCTCTGGTAATATAATCTACTTCTTTATCGTGCATATTATATCTTTTATCTTTTGGCAAATCCCATTCATCGTAAAACTCATTTTGAACAAGAAAGCCCATTTCGTCGCACAAATCGAGGAATTCATCCGAAGCAGGATTGTGAGCTGTCCTGATAGCATTACAACCTCCAGCTTTAAGTATGGCAAGACGACGTTTCCATACATCTTTCGGAACGGCAGTTCCTACGATACCAGCATCATGATGCAAACATACACCTTTTACTTTCATATTCTTTCCATTAAGGAAAAAACCTTTGTCCTTATCAAAATGTATAGTCCTTACTCCAAATCTGGTCTCGCGATTTCCTATCGTTTCATTGCCACTAACTATATATGTTTTAGCGATATAGAGATATGGAGAATCTATATCCCAAAGTTTGGGATCGAATAGTTCTACGTCCTGATTGAGGGTAACCTTTTCGCCTGAAGCAAGATTAAAAGCTGTGCTCACTGTGGCTACTTTTTTATTATCCGCATCATAAATGTCAGTATATACTCTACCCGATTTAGCTTCAGAATAATCATTTTCCACATCTACACGAATATTAACAGAAGCTGATTCTTTATTAATTACGGGAGTCGTAATGAATGTTCCCCAAACAGGAATATGCAATTTATCCGTAATCAACATTTTCACATTACGGTAAATACCAGAACCGGTATACCATCTGGAATCGGCATATCTACTATGGTCTACCCTTACCGACAATCTGTTAATTCCATTTTCCGGTTCAATAAAATCCGTCAAATCATACCAAATGGGGGCATATCCATAAGGATGGTTTCCCAAACGCATACCGTTTATCCAAAAATCCGCATTGTTATACACGCCATCGAAGATGATATAACATTTCTGGTTTTCACTGATTTCAGTTTTGAAAATCTTAGAATACCATCCTATACCACCGGGAGTAAATGCCGTACATCCTTCGAGATTCTTGTCAAATGGTTTTTCTATTGTCCAGTCATGAGGGAGATCCAACTGCCTCCAACCTTCAGGATTGTATGTAGTCAATGAATAATCATGAGAATCCGACAAAGTAAATAACCAATTATCATTGAAACTCACATATTTTTCTTGGGATGCATATGCTCCCATCCCAAACGAAAACAAAAGGAAAAGGCCTGAAAATAAATGTCTTTTCATGGTAATTATCTTTTTATAATATAATCAAGATTTTGCAAGTGGGGCACTTAATAGTTGATTGACAAGCCAACAAGGTTTCCCATACAGATACTATTTTTACATATTGCAAAAATAGCTTTCCCATCTGTATATTTTGATGAAATGAAACCTTGTCAACTTGTCTTCTTGTCAACTTGCAAAGTATAAGTTAGACTTGCAAAGTTTAAATAATAGAATTTTATTTCAATGGACGCATACACACTTTCTCAATCGTATGTATCATAGGCAGCAATGCATTGGGCTGTACTTTAGACTTATATTTAGCAGGATTATAATTTACCTTATCAGTAGATTTATAAAGATATGGTAAACCGATTGACAAAGCTGGTTCTTTGTATAATTTCATCTGTCTGATAAGTTCTTTTTGCATTCTGTCAGCTATCTCCTTGTATTTAGGATTATTATAGAAATTTTTCATCTCATCCGGGTCGACCTCAAGATCGAACAACCAAGGAGTTTCCCTGCAAGAAAGGACTAATTTATACCGTCCGTCCGTAGCCATCGTCCAATCGTTAAACGGAGAGGCTGTAGTATAAACTATTCTGTCTTGTTTGACATTCTTTTCCTTGTTTGTAAATGCCTGGGCATCATTGATACCCTCTTGCAAACCAGGAATCTGTTTCACTCCCATCAATCCAAGAATGGTTGGAGCAAAATCTACACATGTATATACAGTATTGACAATCTTGCCAGGAATTATCTTTTCAGGATAGCGTATAACAAACGGAATTCTGGCAGACGATTCATAAGGAAGTCCTTTGTTTACTCGGCTATGCTCATAAAGCATATCCCCATGATCGGCAGTAAAAACAACTATAGTATTGTCAGTCAGATTATTTTTATCAAGAAAATCCAAAATACGGCCAACGTTATCGTCTACACATTCCACCATGGCAAAATAGTTTGCCAACGCTTTCTTGTCAAACTTATCCTTGTTTACATTGTATTGTCCACCCCTGGCCCAACGCGGACGTTGGTCAGTATCATTTGTGACCATCGTTTCCGGAGCTTCATAATCAAGATTGATATATTTCTGAAGATATTCCTCGCTCGCTATATCTGGAGAATGAGGATCCGGAATGGATAACATCATATAGAAAGGTTTATTCTTGTCGCGTTCAAGCAATTCAAGACACCTGTCGGTGAGATACTCCGTAACATGGATAAATCCAGGTTTAACCGGGCCCGACCAATACGAACGGATTTTATTGGGTTGTTTTACAATTTCAAAATATTTCCAGTGACCATCATTGAACATATAAGTACGATCCATATATCCGAAGTTGTATCCTGGTTCAAAATATGGACGACCAATATTGGGAACACCGCCCAAATGCCATTTTCCAACGTATGAAGTCTGATAGCCGTCACGTTTCAACATTTCAGCATATGTAATCAAATTTGGATTCATAGGCATATCGTTAATCGGACATCCTGTAGATACAGGATAAAGTCCTGTCTGGAAAGATGCTCTTGAAGGAGTAGAAACAGGAGATGAAGCATAATACCTGGTACAGATGGCTCCTTCTTTTGCCAGCCTGTCTATATTAGGTGTCTGAACAACATTCTTACCCCATGGAGAATCGTTTATATCGCCAACCAATCTCCTGTAACATCCCAATGTATTGATGGTATGTTCATCGGTTTGTATGACAATAAGATTTGGTTTTTCTGATGCATATGCACACGAAACAACCAATGAAAGGAATGGAAATATTTTGTCTTTCATGATACTATTTGTTTACACTATCAACAATATTCTTACAAGCATTGAAATAAATTCCGCAATCTACAGAATAGGCTATATACAACACACCCTGATTACGCCAAAATTTTGCATTCTCAGCCGACTCTACAAATGTACCTACTTTAACCCCCTTGGCAGCAGCTTTCTTTACAGCTTCCTTCATTTTTTCTACTACTATAGGGTTTGTGACATCGCCCGGAACTCCGCAAGACTGGGACAAATCGTAAGGGCCGAGGAATATTACATCAAGGCCTTTCACATCAAGGATTTCATCCAGATTATTGATTCCTTCCAGTCCTTCAATATGTACCAATACCATGGTACGTTCATTAGACAACTTGAAATGTTTACTTTTTTCCACATGAGTATATTCGGCAGCACGTGTATAACGGCACACCCCTCTTGTCCCTTCCGGAAAATATTTAGATGCACTAACTACGGCTTGAGCCGACTCTTTGCTGTTTACTTGTGGAACTTCCACGCCATGCGCTCCCAAATCGAGCGCACGAAGGATATTCTCATCACTTGTATCGGTGGTACGAATTATCGGACTCATTCCATGAAGCTCTGCAGCACGGATAAGATTCTGGGCAGACTCAAAACTGATTGGTCCATGCTCCATATCTATAATACAAAAATCAAAACCTGCCAAAGCCGCCTGTTCAATAAGAGCAGGATCATTCATTTTCAAGAATGGGCCCAATACTGCGTGGCCATCATTCATTTTTTGTTTTATATAATTTACAGTCATAGTGTCTTTATATTAATCTATTCATGAAAAATAATCTAATTTTACAGGTATCCCTTCTTCCTCGATAAAAGCAACAGTCATCCCAGGAACAGGAATAAAAGGACCATAAATAAGTTTAGCATCCTTAAGTTCTTCGTCCATGGACTCTACTTCGTATGCGATATGCGGCATTGTCTGAACAAGTTCGGGAAACGGACACCCCTTTTCAAAACGTAAAAATTCAATCTTATTTGGACTCGCTGCCACATCAGTACAGAAAAGATGAAGCTCATCATTGTGAGTTTCACCATCTACCGGATTTGTTACCGGTATGCCAAAATGGTGTAACTTTCTCATAAATTATAATTAAAGTGCTATTGAAATACGTTTAATGTACAGATAATCTTCAAGTGCAAGATGCGAGCAATCATGTCCCAATCCACTGTCTTTCATACCTCCATGTGGTAAATTTATACCATACTTGACACCATTGACCTGAACTTCACCACATTCTATAAATTTAGAATATTTCTGTACCCTTTCAAGACTGTTTGTAAACACATACGAAGCGAGACCTGCATCTGGAACATTCACCATAGGGTCAAGATCTTCTTCCGTATTGAACTTGATGATGGTAGCAACAGGACCAAACATCTCTTCGTTGAAACAACGCATATCAGGAGTTACATTTTCAAGAATCGTAGGATTCAGATAGCTTGTTCTTTCAGGCATACCTTCCGGTATTCCTCCAAGAGACTTTTTGGCTCCCTTGCTTACAGCATCGTCTATCAATTCCATTATGCGTTCACGAGCCTTAACATTGATGACAGGTCCCATATTTATACCTTTATCTTTACCAAAGCCGACCTTGATAGCTTTAGTTTTTTCCGTGAAACGCGACATAAATTCGTCATAAATAGATGACTGCACAAAAATACGATTAGGCGTAACACAAACCTGGCCACTGTTGTTGAATTTTAGTCCAACCATTGTATTTACTGCTTTATCCATGTCACAATCATCGAAAATCAATGCAGGAGCATTTCCGCCGAGTTCGAGGCCTAATTTTTTGATAGATGTTGCAGACTGCGCTACAAGTTTCTTTCCTGTGGCACTCGAACCAATCATGGTAAGAACTCTTGGGATAAGGCTCTCTGACATAGGAATGCTTGTATCCTTACTTGAACCTGTAAGAACGTTAATGACACCTGCCGGGAAATTTATTTCAGCACAAATCTCCCCAAACAAGTAGGCTGAAACAGGAGAATCAATAGACGGACGGATTATTATGGAACATCCTGCCGCTATTGCCGGTGCCACTTTATATGCCACATTCAAAATCGGGAAGTTCCATGCCAACATGGCACAAACCACACCTCTTGGTTCGTGAACAAGGATATTGGTATGCGACCCCTGCAAATCGGGCAATACCTGCGAACGCATTCTTAACATCTCGTTGGGATAATATTCAAGTGCATCAACTATCATGTCAATATCTTCGTCTGCCGATTCCCATGTCTTTCCCATTTCATACATCACAGCATAATGAAGTTCGTCTTTATGTGCGATAACGGCATTACGCAATTTGGCAATCCACTCGTTTCTTTCGGACAAAGACAATTTTGACCAATATTCAAAACCTTTCTGTGCTTCCTGCAAAGCCAATTCGGTATCTTCCTTTGACGCTACACAAAGTTTTGCAATACATTCGCCTGTTGCAGGGCTAATAATCTCCTTCTGCGTTCCGGCAACGCTCTCACACAAGCGTCCGCCTATATACATTTTTTTTACACCAAAATCCATAATCAATAATTTATACGTTTTCTATAATCATTTTCATATTCGGGAACAACATTAGTCTCCCAGTTTCTTAAATCTTTTTTCATTTTTTCGAAACGTTCGGGATAAACATTCTGCAAATCTGTAGTCTCACTTATATCGTCACGAAGATTATATAACTGATATTTACCTGAATGATATTTTATCAGTTTCCAATCACCGTTGATAATAGCAGCATACTGGTCTGTATTATATGCACGGAAAAAATAAAGATTACGTTCTTTCATCTTTTTTCCTTTCAAAAGAGGCATAATGCTTTCGCCGTCAAGCTCCTTGTTCTTATATTTCTTTCCTGTGGCTATTTCCATGAATGTAGGGAAGAAATCCAAAGCCTGCACTGGGGTTTGGCAAACACTACCTTTTTTAGTAACTCCCGGATAATAAATGGCAAGAGGCACCCTGATTCCTCCTTCTGCCATTGTATCATCTATCAATTTACATCCGCGAAGAGGATAATTCGAATATAGTCCTCCTTGATCAGAGAAATATATAACTATAGTATTATCTTCTATTCCACGGTCCTTAATCGCCTTCCTTATCCTGCCTACAGACTCATCAACTGCCTCAATCTGCGCTGCATAGTTTGCTTGAATGTCTGTCATTCCTTTCGCTTTATATTTATCGAACAGATCTTTTCTTCCGATATTAGGACTGTGAACATTATAATAATGCATTGAAAGCATGAACGGTTGGTCGCGGTCGTAATTTTCTATCATGCTGACAGCCTTATCTGTTAGAAAATCTGTAATATAGTCTCCATTTTTGGCTATTTTTTTCGTTGTGTCAGCACCACGCATACGGAAAAATGGAGCATAATAATTTGAAACATTTCCAAAATCGGACAATCCATAAACTTCGTCATACCCACGCTTGTCAGGCCATACTTCAGGTCCTCCCAAATGCCATTTTCCCACAAACATATTATAATATCCGCATTCTTTCATAAGTTGAGGAAAAATTGTTTCTTCCATAGGAAGCCAGTTACGCGAAGGCATATACTCGTTTAATTCCGGAGAGTTTTCAGGCCAATAAGAATATGGTTCGGTGGTACCTGCCACTTTATTGTCAATATGTCTCACCAATTGGAATCTTACCGGCTGTTTACCAGTCATAAGCGACGCTCTACTTGGACTGGATGCCGGCTGTGTGACATATGCACGTTCGAAATTCATTCCATCAGCAAATAAGCGATCTACATTCGGAGTGTTGTAATGAGGATTACGTAAACCAAGGTCTGCCCATCCCAGGTCATCAACAAACATCATTACAATATTCATTCTTTTACTTTCTGCCGATGATTTTACCGATTTGGATGCAGCCATTACATTATTGGAAACTCCTAAAAAAGCCGCTATCCCTAACGTAGTATTGCTAATTATATTTTTCATATAAATAATCTTTAAAATTACTCATCTTCCCTGCCGATTCCTGTATAATCGCGGAAAAGCTTAATAGCATGATCGTCTTCCGTCTTAACTAAATGCTTGTAAAGACGAACCCGCAAATCCTTAATAACATTTTTCAATTCTGGTTTATTTATAAGATTAACCATTTCATGCGGGTCGTTTTTCAAATCATAAAGCTCATCATCGCCACACGGATTGAAACAGTATTTATATTCCGGGGTACGAATAGCCCTTTCGCCAAACCAATGACCGTTATAATATTCGTAGAAAAAGAAAGATTCATCCGGAACATTCTTCCATGCCTCGTCACCATCGTATACCAAAGGTAACAAAGAACGGCTATCTTGATTCGACTGGCGTGGCTGAAGTCCCATATATTCTACCAACGTTTGATTTATATCAATAAGAGACACTTGGTGTTTTACCACTTCTGGTTTCGCCCCAGGCACCTTCATAAGCAATGGGATTCTCATTAATCCATCATAGGCATACGGACCTTTATCATACAATCCATGTTCGGCCAGCATACTGCCTTGATCGGATGCAAAAACTATCATTGTATTATCCCATAAGCCTTTATCTTTTATGGTCTGGAATAGTTCTCCCAAAGCTTGATCCAACATCGTTACCATTCCCATGGAATAAGCTATGGTCTTTTTCCAATCATTTTCTGTCATATGTCCTAAATCCATCCATGGCCACATTACGGAATACTGATATTCAAGGCCTTTCTTCATATCTTTCCTGTATGAAGGAGGAAGCTGTACATCCCTGTAATCATACATTTTATTCCATGGCGACGGCACCCTGTATGGCGGATGTGGATAATGGAAACTTACAGTAAGAAAGAACGGGCGCTCATCATTTACGGCTTCGTTCAAAAATTTAATACCTAAATCAACTTGTTTCTTAGGTTCACTCTTTTCGTATGTAGTCTTTAATGTGCAGTAATAATCCGGTTTTTCAGGACTATCTGCTTTATCCTTGAAGACCTTTTTGTCATAATACCTTTCTATAGCCTCGAAACTTGGCCGTTTTGGCTTGACCCTTAAACATTCATTTGCACTTCCTACATACTGGTCGACACCACGGACATCAGGAGTAACATAGCCCACATGCCATTTACCGAAATAACCCACATTATAATTCTTATCCTTTGCCCATTCATAGATAGTACTCTGCTCAATGGGCAAAGTCATATCCTTACAATGCCAAAGGTGAAGATTATCATTCAAACCGGTACGATGAGCCAAGCGTCCTGTAAACAAAGCAGCTCTTGAAGGCGACGACAGGCCTGTCACGGTACAAGCATTAGAAAAGTCTGTACCCGAATTACGCAATTCGTCCAGATTGGGAGTTTTAGCCTTGCCACCTGCATAATTTAACATATCAAAACGCATATCATCGGTAAGAATTAAAATTACGTTTTTCTTTTCCGGATGCTTAGGATCTAAAACTTTTTTTTCTGCCGCATATGTTGTTATTGCAGGTATAGACATCAAAGAAATGGCAGAAAGAATATATGAATTTTTCATTTGTATCATCTTGTCAAATATTATTTCCAACCAGGTCAAAAGGATATTCCTTTCGACCTGGACTATATATTACCATTTAGCAGGTATAAATACACTCATTTCATGTTCGCCACGGTTACTCCATGTATAATAAGGAATCAATTTCAATTTGAATGGCTTATATCCAGTTTGCAAAGGAGCATACAACTTGTTTTCATCAAATCTCTTTGTACGTACGTAAGCATCTGTGGTAAGAGTCTTTACTCCGCCAAGAAGGTCTTTTTCATATTTAACGTCAAATTTAGCATCTACAGGCAGAAGAATATCTTCAATCTTGACTTTATTAGGCAAATCTATTCCTTCCACGCAATATGTCAAAGGTCCATAAGAGACAGCAAGCTGATTGCGTACTTCTTCTACTTTTGGATTACCCTCGTTCAATATAGGTTTCATTGGCAATACAAGTTCTACCTTGTCACCAGACTTCCATTTACGATTAACCACAGCAAATACTCCAGTATTGATAGGCATATCTATACCATTTACCTTAAGAGTTGCTCCTATAGCCCATGCCGGAATACGCAATTTCAATGAGAATTCAGCATTCTTGTCACCCTTGTAATTCATTTCTATTTTATCATCCCAAGGATAATTTGTAACTTGTTCAAACCTGACATTTTTGCCATTGATTTTTGTGTCTATTTCGTTACTTCCATAAAGAGTCACAAAAAGAGAATTTTCATCTTTCGCATAAGCATAATCTTTTGTTTCAGCCAAGAAACGCACCAAGCTTGTAGGACAACAAACGCAAGTGCATTCTTCAGTCCATCTCTGATGAAAATCCAACGACAATAGCGGATGCTGCTTACCATACCAACGCAACACGTTCGTATAGAAATAACTCTTTCCGTCAAGCCCCATGGACGACAAGTTGTTATAGAACGCTTTCTCCATAACATCCAAGTACATAGGATTTCCAGTCAACATAAACAAACGCCAACTATAATATGCCCCATAAAAAGTCGCACATGTTTCATTATATGCCGTAGAATTTTGCAACTGATATGGAAAACCAAATGCTTCATGCACACATTCAGTAGCATTTCGCGGAGTTTCCGAACCACCTCTATGCACATTACCCAAGCCTCCCGTAAAAGAAGCCTTTCTATTGTACATATCATTCCAGATTGTTTCAAGGGCAACAAGTAGTTCCTTGTCATTTATTTCAGCTACATAGTCGGCGGCACCTATATACAATACCGGACCTAAAACGGCATGTCCTACAGCACGATGCTCTTTTCTAAGCTTTGTATCGTTCTGGTTTTGTGTTTTACCATTTTTATTTCCTCTACCGGTTATGAATCGGTTTGCACAATCCAAATATCGTTTTTCGCCTGTGCTACGATATAATTCCATAAGTCCCATAATTTGGGTTGGGTTGAAATCAACGTCAGCAAGTTCAGGAGTTATTTTTGCAAAATATTTATCCAGGAAATCACCAACTTTGATAGCTGCATCCAGCAAAGTGCGATCTTTTGTAACACGATAGTGCACACAGGCCAATGTCAGGAAATGACCCATATTATATGTTTCATGAAATCCTGGTCCCTTAAATCTCTGAGTATTCTTAAATGGCTTATTCCATGCACGTTCTGAACCTGTAACACCGAAACCTATCTGAGTATGTGTAGTAAAATATCCATCCTCGGCCACACTACGTGCCAGACGGGAAGCCTTTTCCTGAATAACTTTCAATAGTTCAGGGTCTTTTGTCACTGCATAAACAGCGATTTGCGCTTCAAGCCATTTAAAGTAGTCGCCATCCTGCCAATATGTACCTTTAAATCCTTTAGAGCCATCTGCTCCATCAGCCAAAATCTTGAAGTTATATTCGGAAAATTCCATGAAATATTTGTATTGGGCAGGAATAAGATTCGGCATTACCATATCAAAACGGTCTTTCCAAAAACCTTTTGTCCATTTTACTTCTCCCATATCGGCTCCACGAGCTTTAACATATGCATTCTCTGTTGCTGCCACATATGCATTCTGCTGTGCAGAGACTGTAGAACCCAAAGTATGGGCCAACATTGCTAATAATAATAATCTTTTTTTCATGATAACTATATAAAGGTTAAATTAATCATTCAACTTAAAGTAATTCAATTTATCTTCATCCACTTCTATTCCCAATCCATAGCCTGTCGGCACATCTATATATCCATTCACTGCCACATGAGGTTTAGTAATCAATTCCTCACGGATTCTGTTAGGACTGCGATCAAATTCCAAAAGCGGCTTTTTGTCGAACATACGACCCGGTGCATATTTAAGATTTGACGAAATGTGGAGATTTGCAGCTATAATGATACCTGTACCCCAATTATGTGGTGTCATCTCTACGTGATGCGTATCGGCAATAACAGATATGCGTTTTGCCTCAGTAATACCACCCGTAGTTCCTGTTTCAGGTTGTATATAATCTACACACATATTATCCAACAATGTTTTAAATCCATCAGCCCTGAATTCACATTCACCGGCAGCCAACGGAATAGTAGTTCTTCGGTGTAACTCTTTGAATCCCATATAATCATCAGGAGAGACAGGTTCTTCAAACCACATTATATCATACGGTTCAAGAGCTTTCGACAGGCGAAGCGCTTCACGGAAATTATATGCATGATTGGCATCAATTGCCAGTTTAACATCATCTCCTATTGCCTTTTTAACAGCCAACACATTCTGGATATCTTTTTCTATTCCAAGTCCGACTTTCATTTTGACGGCTGAATAACCTTGCTCTTTGTACATCAAAGCTTCTTCAGCCAATGCTTCACACATTCGGTCTTTCATACTTTCCGTGAAATACAAACCTGTTGCATAAACCTGGACCTTCTCTCTATATCTTCCACCTAACAAAGTAGAAACAGGCTGCTTTAAAATTTTTCCTTTCAAATCCCAAATTGCAACGTCAATAGCACTTATGGCAGAAAGCAAAATTCCTTTCCTTGCATAATCTATAGAACGTCTGAACATATCAGACCAAATTATATCGCTATCCAATGGAGATTTTCCAACCACCAAAGGTTTTAAAAATTCTATTCCACTCTTGATTATATTTGCCGGGCCGTATCCCTCGCCCCATCCTACTAAACCACTTTCGGTTGTAACCTTTACAATACAAATCAAACGTGAAGAATAACTAAACTGCGAGAAATAAAAAGCCTCATCCAATTGGTCGGACAACAAAAAGACTTCTATATCTTTTATTTTCATAACTTTGGAATTTATTAATTTATAAAACTATCTTTAAAAGTCAATATCATACAAGCTGCAATCAATATGACAGAAGCAACTATCATCAATAGAAACGAGTGTTTGGTGTTTTTCCATTCACCTGTCAGATACCCCCATATATTACCAAATATTAATGATAACGACAACATTACCGGCCATGTTATAACATTTCCAAGTTCACCTATAGAAACCGAGACAATTCCACTTAAACCTAAAGGCAAGAACCACAAAAAGCCTGTAATTACAGCCCATACTGAAGCCGTGATACTTCCTTGTTGTTTAAAACTAAAATCACCCCAAGTCTTATTCTTACATAACAGAAAGATGGCATAACCCGCATTCATCAATAATCCTCCAAAAACAACCACAGCCCTTGCCGGTATAGAAGAAGCCGAATACGTAGCACCCAAAGATTTCGCATTGTCAATAATCGGTATCGCAGCTTCGAAACCTACATTAAGAAGAGAAGAAAGAATACCTGACGATACAACAATTACGAGTCCCTTTACCAAAGATGATTTCTGACTGTTATTCACCTTTGAGGAACCTACATTCTGTTCTTTTTCACGAAGAATTCCGGAATATGCCGAAAGAGCCACGCCAACCAACATTATAGCCACTCCTAATATCACATAAATAAACGACGGCTGATGAGTAGCCCCTTCTATGCCAAACAAAGGAATTATGGCTCCAAGACCTCCGGCCAATCCCATTACTACCCCATTGGTTATAGATATTCCAACATAAGAGACACTCATTCCAAATAAAATTCCACCAATACCCCACAAAAAGCCTAAAAGCAGTGATGTCATAATTACTTTCGAATCTGTCATTAATATTGACTCCATGAAGGAATCAAAACCTGCGTATCCCCATACAAAAGGAACGACAAGCATAGCAAACAATGAATAAATCAACCAGAACGACTCCCATGACAATGGAGACTGTTTCTTCATACCTAAGCCAAAAGACCCTTGAGCAAAACCTGCCAACAAGAGCAATACCAAACCTAATTCACTCATAAATATTATATTTTAAAATTAAACATTAATTCTTTATATGTTGTCTGATGTCGTATGCAAATATATTCCTATTTTATTATTTGCGCAAGTTTTCGTAATAAACAATCAAAATATTAACATTTACAACATTTTACAAACAACTTTTAAGTACATGACAAAAATTTGATTATTATTCATCTAAAACCTATAGTGGCGTGGCGACAGCCCTCATCCTTTGGAGAGAACTCACTCCTCACTCGCTCGAATTCCCGCAGGTCTCTGCCACTGACAGAAGGACGCTTCTTGGAAATGACTTCTTCGAGCAGAGCCTGGCTGATAGGCTGGTACTCGTCTGTGCAGCCCTTGATAGTGGCATTGAACATCTTTCTTGCCGCCGACCTCACTATGTAACTGATGTCGCTGCAGTTATAACCTTCGCTCAGCTCTGCCAGTCTGTTGATGTCTATCCCCTCATCCGAGGGAAGTTTGGAGAGTGCCAACGTGAACAGACTCTTGCGGGCTTCCTTGTCGGGCATGTCTATATACACCATCTCGTCGATACGTCCTGTCCGTAGCACAGCCTTGTCGATGCGTTCAGGATGGTTGGTCGCGGCAAGGACATATACACCACGTTCGGAGGCATTGTTGAGCATACAGAGAAACTCGTTGACCTCACTGTCATAGTGTTGGTTTGCCTCGTCACCGGAGCGTTTGGGCACCATGGCATCAAACTCGTCGAAGAACAGCAGTGTGGGTGCTTTCTTCTCCGCATCCTTGAATACTTCGCCTATCTTCTGTTGTGTTCCATGTACCCATGTACAGGCGAGGTCATCAGGCACGATCTTCATGAAGTTGATGCCTATCTCCTCGGCCATCTTCTCGGCAAAGAACGTCTTGCCGCAACCTGCAGGACCATAAAAGAGCATGGAGGGAGGCTTGATGCCATATACCTCGGCACACTTGCGGTTCTTCAGTACGTTGATAAATCCCTCGGTCACAAACTCCTTCAGCTCGTTCATGCCGGCAATGTCTCCAAATCCATGACCATTGGCTTTCTTCTCTGCTACAGGCTTGTGCTCAGCCTCCTTTGCAGGGGCTGTCTGCTGTTCTGTCACCGGCTGTCCTCCGCAGATGCGGCGCAACCAATCTTTCTCGGCTTCTGACGTATGCATCTTTCTATCCTCCACTGTTTTGTTTTACTTCTATGATAAGAGAGTGGCATTTGTAACCATTCTCTATCATCTATCCCTACTTTCTGCTGAAAAAAAATATCCCTTTGGTCTATTGTGCCTGTTTGCCACATTAGCCAAAGGGATATTATCATTGCATTCATGCAATCTTCAATCTTTAGGCTTTGGTGGCTGTAGTTTCCACTGCTCTACCAATCGTTTACAACCGTTTTCAATGTGTTTAGCCACACGATGATATACAGCTGCAGTCTGGTAATGAGGGTCTTCCACATTGCCGTCTTCATCAAATGCCATCTTGTTGAACAGAACGATTTTGTTCCAATAGCTATAGTCCAATACTCGTGTTATGGCATCACGGTGACGCTCGTCAAACACAATGACCGCATCAGCTGCCATCAGTTTCTCACGTGTCATAACCGTGGTCGTACCACTTAAATCATATCCCAATTCCTTCGCCACATCCACCATGGCAGCATCACGAGGATACTCTCCACAGTCCAATGTACCAAGTGAGAATACTTCGATGCCATTCATTCCTGCGTCTGCCAAGAGTTTCTTCGTCACACATTCTGCGAATGGTGACCGACAGGCATTGCCTGTGCATACAAAGCAAATCTTGTAGTTCATGTTCATTCAAAAATACGGTTTACATCAAACAAATGCTTTTTACGTCTCAGAAACTCTGCCTCATAGTCTGCGGGCAACCCTAGCATGGCAAGCTCGTCGGGAGTGATTGCCTTGATAATGCTGTTGAGCCTTGCGGCAATGTCATCACAGCGGAACTCCTTTTTCTCCACATAGCGATGCCCTCTCATCTCCGGCACCTCTTCAAACGGAACGGAAGGGTGCATCACATAGTAAAGCGCAATGGCAATGTCCGTGCGGTGTCTGCCCATAGCACAGGCAATATAGAAGCCACCCTTGTCCATCAACTCGAACAGCAGCGGAAGCGAGCTAATAATCTGATGCACGTCCGTGTTCCTGCTGTCGATGGGCAGACTGTGGTATTCCAGGCCAGCCTCTACCACATTGCGGTCGTAGCGGTCGGTATGGTCAGCCGTGCGGAGGTCAATGATGACCTTTACACCGGCATCACGCACCTTTGCCAACAACCAGTTGCTGCCACGTCCCGACATAGTCCTGCCTCTCACTCCTTTGTCATAGACAGGGGCAAGGTCAACAATGGGGTATCGCATCAATGCCTCATACAGAGCATTGGGCTTGTTGACAACTGAAAGGTTGTTCGCCTCAGATTTGTTCTCATGGACGACCTTGTTTTGGGCATTCTTTCCCACATGCCACCCATCGCACCACGCGCATTTATAGACGGAGAAATGCACACCATGCTTCTCGCTCATTGCCTTGGCAGCCCTCAAAGCAACAGCTTTCGTAGGGTAAGACATCTTTTGCTTGCCGCTTCCTCGTGCCGTATGGCTATATCGGCTGAAAATGCCGAAGGCGTTGTGCGTCACGAAGATGTTTCTCCAAGCACCTTTGCGAGTCAACTGGTCATATATGGCAAAAAATAGATTCTTGATCTTCATCTCATTAATCCTCATAAATAGTAGAAATTCTTGTAATTGAATGTGGTCAAGGGTGAGTGGACATCATCCATTGCCAGCATACGTTTAGGTATCTCGCTCAGGGGGATTCTTTCATCAATCAATGCTCTCAGCCTACGGGCCAACTTCACATTCTCACGATTAAGTTCCTCTTGCGTCGTCTTTACCTGATATAAAAGAGCCTCATTTAACTCTGAAACTATCATCCCCGTAAACAAACCATGCAAGCCTTCTGCACGGGCAAACTGGTCGGCATTGCACCACACAGCCACAATGTTGCCTCCATGCTTGCGCAGATGATAAGCGTGGGAATGGCTCACGATTATCTTGTCGAACTCGTCCTTGCTGTCATCCGCACGAAAGAACAGTCCTTTGTCTGAGCCATGCCCCAGCAACATGATGCGCTCCTGTGTAGAGACATGATGCAACAAACGCCCCATCTCCTTGGTTGTGCGGTAGTCGGCAACGACTTGTGCTTCCAGCCCATCATATAGGGCTGAAAGCATCGCCGTGGTTTTGTCTTTTGGATGTATCACTAACATATGTTCTACTTATTATTTCTCCTATAAAAGGTATTATAGCTTCCAGTGTTTGGATTCCATATATTTCTTACATTTGTCGCAGAATACGTTTGTTTTGCGGAAAGGATTACCACCTTTGGCATTCTGCATCATACATTTTATATCAGGACAATGCCGCAAGCCTTGGGCATGACCTAATTCGTGGAGCATTACGCTAAACAACTGCCCGTTGCCATGAGGACGATAGGACGAGAATACCGCCACACCTGTCCCTATACCGCTGGCAAGTCCCATAATTCCGCTATGGGCACGACCTCTGAAATTATCAAGTCCGATATCCGCCTGCGTAAGTCCAACGACAATAGTTGAATCAGACTTATAATGACATAGCACCTTGTTCAGTACATCAGCCCTATATCGTTTGTGGTCATTCCTTTTAGTGGTAAGGGCAGAGTCGGGCAAGTGAATATTACCGGCCATTCTGCATTTGGGATAATGAACTCTTAAAGAATCCATCATGGCACGCTGTAAATCTACATTGACTGCGCCCAACGTATATACACAAACAACAGGCACAACAGATTTCTGCTCTGTTGTTGATGTAGATACAGGGGTACTCTTCTTGCAGCTTCCCAATATCAGGGATAGCGCACACAGCAATATGATGTCAAATATTCTGTTGTTCATTTTGCGACACATCTATAAATCAGCGGTACAAGAACGTCCTCTATTACCCTGTCATCCATACGGTGCTCGCCACTGAAGTGGATTACTTGATTATAGTATTGCAGGAACAAAGATTCTCCATTCACCTGCTGGTCGTTGTCGGCAAACATCCCCCATACCTGCTTGCGGTCGGCCTCGGTAATCCCTTCAAACTGATGCTCTTCCATCTCCGCATGGTTGTGGATGATTTCTGGGGTAATCTCAAAATGAGTAGTACCATCCTTTCTCGGCTTGAAGTATTCATGTGTGCCAACCGTGAGCATCTTGCTCTTCTTCGACATCTCGAAAGCGGGATTCACACAGATGCGGTTATATCCACGCATCTGCTGTGCATACATGCCTCCCATGCTGGTGCCTACGACGACATCCGGCACTTCGTTCATACACAGCCCTCGCAAGAAGGGCAGAGCCTCGGCAGGGTCAACGGGTATGTCGGGAGCAACGACATCAAAGTCTGACAACAGCTCTCGTAGAGTCTTTACCGTTCCGCTGGCAGCCGACGAGCCGAAACCATGAAGATACATGAGTTTCTTCCTTCGGATAGACTTCTCCTCCAGTTCCTTTGTCTTATCCCGAAGGTCATAGCTGTCGCGCATGTTCATCAAGATGTCGCAGAATTCAGCAGGAGTAAGTATCGTTTTATAGGAACTCGGCTCACCGCTTGTATGAACGAGTTTGATGCCACGAGTCTGCATCAGTGCGGCACGAAACCGTTCACTCTGTTCAAACATCGCCTGATAGGCACGGCGTATGATTCGCTGATACTCTTCGCTTTGGCGGTCTATTGCCTGCCCCTTCCACCACACAATCTGGTCAGTCTGCCACGATGTGACGCTCATTTTCCGAGCATTGCCGCCCTTCATGCTGCATATCTGCCGCTGCTTGTCGAGTTCCTTCCTCTTCAGAGATTGCAAGAAACCCTCCATACTGCTGCACACCATTCCGTCGAGGCGGAAACCGTTGCTGCACAAATTGCTGAGCACATTGGATGGGTACAAACCATTGGAACGTATATCCAGCGTGTTAGTTTCTGGATTGTACATATCCTTCAGTTCGTGTCCATTCCGTGTGGTAGCCATATAATTTTCTTCCATTTTTCAATTCGATTTTTCAGTCACATTACTTCTTGGAGTAGTAAAAGATGCTGTAGTAACCTGTTTTCTATCACAATAGACCGACGTTTTCTATAAGTTAGAAACAGTCGGATGCTTGCGTTCATATCACATGCCTATATCGATTATTGCATCAGCATTTTCTTGCGACTGATCATAGTTATCCAAATCCTCATCGGTCATCAAATCTATTTCGCTTGGGATGTTTCTGACATCAAACCAAGTGATTTGGTTTTGACCGCAGAGGATGTATATTTCTCCGTCATCATATTGCCTTGCGCCATATACTGGTCCTCTAACGACACACTCAGTTACCAACTGGTTGTCTCTGACTGCTGAAATCCGTGCAGAGTCGTCTGCTAATTGCAGCCAATAGTAAGCCGTGTTGTTTATCGTGGCTATACTGTCACCCCATTCAGAAGTATTCTCTTCCTGCTGGTGGCCGCCCCCACAACCTATAAGGGTGATGAAAGCAATGAAAAGCATTATCAGGTTCTTCATCTTGCTTCGGTTTAACTCATTGCTTCAATAGTGTTTCTATGCTCTTTGCCAACTCATTCAACTCCTCATGTTGTGGTGTACTTTGTCTTGCGGTCTTCAGGTCAATATTGTATAATACCGTGCTGTCACGCTTCACGTCATAGGAGTAATGGAGTACATGAAAAGTGTCACCATAGCGCACAACAGAGTCGGTTGCAAACTCCCCGGAACGAAGAGTCACCGAGTCTTCCGATATATACGGTTGGTCTGAGTAATCATAGTATGAGTTAATTCCGTTTCTCGTCATCTTGACGTGAGAAAGAGGAATCTCCGCCTTGAACTTATTGGTAACACGTATTTCCAACCTGTCTCTGTGACCATAAGCATTCCTGTCACAATATTTATCAAGTATTTGACAGATACTGTCCTGTAGATTCGGGTCGCTGATATTTGATGTCATCATTTTGTTTTGATATACATTATACAAAGTATAGCATCCGTTATTTCTTAGTTCATAGATTCCCAATGGGCGATTGCGTGAATTATGAACAATGTTGTCATATATAGGTTCGACAAGTATGCCGTATCTGTCCCGCAAGCCGACCTTGTCCGTATTAGTGTCCTTGATATAGAAAATGCCTCTCAATGGTTCCAACGTATATAACCCTCGGCGACCATATTCTATACAGGCGTATTGATTATAACCAATTGCCAAGGTTGGGAGGAGTATTCCCAAATATACGGTAGCCAATATGCTTATTCCTGCCAATCCTAGCTTACCAAAAGTGCGCCAACATACGTAAGCAACCATTGCTATACTGGCAACGAGCATCCACACGCGCCACATCCCGGCATAGCGTTGGGCATAGAAGAATAGTACCATAGCAGCTACCATCATCCAAAGTTTGCCGACAACAGGATTCTTCTCTGTTGTATCTTTACAGGAAGTCATATATCTGGCAATCAGATATAGACTGAGAGGCGGCAGGACGACACAAGCGAAACGACACATTCTCATGTCCATGGCAAGCCCTGCATATAACGCACAGATGGCAATCAACATCAGTTGGCAATAGGCCTTTGTCCCTTTGTCCTTCCAGAGAATCGCTCCCAAAGCATCCTTCCAAGTCAAGGTAGATGACTTCATTGTTTTCCTGATAAGTCCAACAATATATACAGCTATCGGTCCCAAGAATAGCCATGCCAACAATATGCATTTTATAATGTTATGGGTCAAGTGGTCATTGTTTATACCCATAACGACAAACGGCAAATCAGCGAAATCACCCGTTGTCCTCATAACCGGTCCCTCAACAGACAGCAAGGCAAACAGAGCCGAGAAAACTGTCAATGGAATCCAACTTCGTTTCTCCCCACGATAAAGGGTGAAGGAGAGAATGATTCTCATCACGACTGTGACTACCATAAGAAAATGAGTTGGTAATGACCACCAACTACAGTTTGCCAATGCAACAAACAGCCATAAAGAACAGACGGCCAAATCAAGCCAAAATACTTTTTGCTTCATTATATTCGTATTTACTTTTTGTTTAACCACTCAATCAATTCATTCGCTTTGTCTGACACCATTGCAGGCGATGCCGGCAGCTTATGCTTTCTCTGCACGACCATGCTGACAGCATACTTCGGCTTGTTGGCAGGGAAGCAGCCTACAAACGTGAATGTCTGCTCCGTTCCGTCATCAGCCACATTATATACTCCTCCAAGTTCCAAGTCCTTCGGTGCACGCTTATGTTGTATGCCTTCTTCCTTGAACATTCCGATGGCAATTGCACGGATATTGCCGCGTCTTTCCGCAGAGACGTTCACGGAATCCAAATGGAAGATATTGTTGAACACCGTAGCCAGTTCCAACGCATTGGTGTTCTTTGTCTGGTCAGTAGCGTACTTCCAATAATCCATGCCGTCAGGCAAGGTCATCATGGCGTGATACATTCCAATTCTCGACTTGTTGAGCAGAACCTGTCTGTATGTCAACATTCCGTAACCACCTCTGCGCCAATTATGGTCTCTTATCCGCACGCTGTCGTTCAACACAAAAATACCTTGTCCTGTATCGACGCTGTCCTCCAAAGATGTTTTTGACTGGGCGAGGCAGTCGGCAGCCACGAAAGGCATATATGTTTCCGAACTGCAAAACCTTTTAAGAAGAGGAGCATACACAATGTCACCCTCTACATTCTCCAATGCTCCCCATGTCAAGACATCACCTGTCCTTACGTCAATGACCGACACCTGTCCTTGGATTCCATCAATAGCCGCCATGCATTCACTCAGCACGTCATAACTCCTCGCCGAAATCAATGAGTCTATGGCAGGAAAGTCTTCCACTTTCCCCACGAGTCTTGGATTGTCGGCAAACGCTTCCATTTTCGTGTTGTCATTCATATTGATGCCGATTTTTCCGCATTGCAGCCCTTTCTCATAGTAGAAATAGCAGAAGCACATACCGTCTTCTGGTTGGAAATAGTGGGAATACTCGATGTATTCCATATCCACAGCCGTGACACTGTCGTTCTTCTCACGGTCATAGATACCATACTTCCCATTCATGGAGACGATGACGTAACGTGACTGGATCAAACTGTCCATCCTCGCCTTGTCTTCTTCCGAGTCATAATCCGATTTAAACTCTTCGGCAAGTGCCACGGAATCCACTTCAACGGAATCTACCCAGACCGAATCCGCCCCCTTCTGTGCAAAGACATCAGCTCCAATCACCGAGAGGAGCAATGCCAAAACCATTGTCATTCGTTTACTCTGTCTCATAATCATTATCTTTCTTTAATCTTCAGCTTCTTCACTTTCTTTATCCTCCTTATCGTCACGACCGGATAAGTAGGTGTGCTTCTCTATCACAGCTTCATTGCCAAACATATTCTGTCCGAAGCGGTTGATGTTCACCCTGCCCCCAATTGCTGCCGCACAGTTCATGGCAAAAACATCATTAGGATTTTTCTCAATCCTCTTCAGACAGGTCTGATAGCATTTCTTGCGCATATCGTTATAGATGCTGTTGGGAATGGATGAATCACGGGATATTCCGCCATAGCAATATTGATACAGACATCGCCATATAATCCAAATGTTGTTAAGACAAGGGTTGTATTTGCCGCTGTCCATTAGCTTCTCCGCCACAGCCACAATCCACTCGTCTTCAAGATCTGCTTCCGGACTGTCTGCCCAATTTAGGAACAGGGAGCATTGCTCGTCAAAAGTGGAACAGTCATTCAAGCTAGTCAGCATCATTTCCACTCTTTTGTCTGCCTCAACCTGCTTGTATAGTTCAAGAGTTGGCTTTGTCGCATCAGTCAGTTCCTTGGTCATGGCATTCAAGGAATCGACAAACTTCCCCTCATCAGTGAAATACTGATAGGACTTGGCTTCAATCTTGTTGCCAAAGGCAATCAACAGATCCATGGAATGTTCGTCTTCGCCCCATTCTTCTGGAGAACGCTTCATCATAATGACGATGCTGTCCTTGTAAATCTTGGCAGCCTTACGGAGTTCTTTGTCCCTGATGCAATCTTCGCTAATAGCCTTGATGCCGGCAACAACGTCTTTTTCTTCAGCAAGTTCAAAACCATCACATCCTCTCAGCCACAACTCGTGATTGCTCCACACGTTGAAAGCCAACAGGCAAGAGTTGTAGAACACCTCTGCATTGGAAAGAAACGGTTGTTTGCTTGCGGCATATTCCGGCAATTGCAGGGCGAATGCCGTATCACTCACAATCTCGTATTCGAGAACATTGTCTGCCGCATCCTGTCCATAGAAGGCAGCAAAGAGGTCAAAGTCCGTGCTGTCTTCCTTCGCACTTGCGTATTTGTCATAAATATCGATTATGTCTTTAAGACTGACGGCATCGTCATTCTCAAAGCATCCACGATACTGCGTTCCCATTTCTTTCTTGCAGCCAGTCATTGTCATCAACAATGTCATGGCAATAATACCAAACCATTTCATACTATCTGTCCTATCTTATTCTTTTACCTCAATCAAGACTGCCGTATAGTTGTCATCGCCCTGCTTTTCGCACATGAAATCATAAACATCAAGAATGTCGGCAAGCGGCTTTTCATCCATCATCCTTGCCAACAGAATGTCTGGAGCCATGCTTTTGTACAAGCCATCGGAGCAAAGCAACATTCTGTCGCCTGCCTTCAATTTGAACTGTACTATGTCCGGGACATCTGCCTCATGATGATAGGAGAAAAAGCAACGGTCAATGACCTCCCAGCCATAATCCAAACGCACATGGTCCTTCGTCTGGTAGAGCAGCCCTTCATTAGGACGCTGCAAATAGCATCTGCTGTCACCCACATGGGTAATGGTCACGGTGTCGCCCTCAATGCTTGCCATCACCATCGTCGTTCCCATTTGGCAATGGTTTAACGAGTTGGCTTTCTTGTCAAGTGCCCTCATGGCATGGGCGCAGGCCTTTTCCACCTTTGTCTTACTGTCAGGCTCGTCCGTATGTTTTTTCCAGTAATCCACAATGGCATCTGAAACGGTCTCGCTTGCCACTTCTCCCATGGCGTGACCTCCCATGCCATCGCAGACCACTGCCAACCAACGGTTACCGTCCTCACCATTTACGATACGGAAAGCGTCTTCATTGTTCTGACGCTTTCCCGTTTCACTGATTGTAGCGTAATGTATCTTCATATTATTCAATTATACAAATTGTCGTCATCGCTCATCTCCCATTTCTGTCAACAGCACATCATGACATATATCGCCCTGCCAATAAGCCATTGGATGAAGTTCGCAATTCAGCTTATTGTAGTTACCATGTCTTTCCACCTGATTCAGTATGCGTAGTTTCTCGTCTATCTCCTCTAGGCTTTTAGCGAAAACCAGATTGGTAAAATAACGATTCTCATACATATAGTCCTCGCTGTCAAAGCAAGGATAGAGTTGTGAGTCTTCGCCCACATACACACCATCCTTTGGCATTCGCTTCCTTGCGTGTTCTATCATTTCTTTCACACCATTGAAAGATGCTCCCAAGACCTCAATGGTCTCATTGTTCTTAAACCGCTTCATAATCGTTCGTTTTAATATGATGAATAATTCTTATGACGAGAGGCAGGAACATCAAGCCCCCACCTCTTTATGTCATAGCCTTATAATACCCTTCTATTTATGACAACTCTTTTTGTGTCCACAATGCTTGCAGTATGCTTGTTGCCATACATCTCCATTGGTGATGGGAGAGAATCCCGAACAACTACAACCTACCGTTCCTGTACAATGTTTCCCTCGAAATGTAACATTAGAACGATTGTAAGCGCTGTCGCTTTGAGGGCAGACCCACGTCTGAGACTGTCCATTGGCATAGACAACTGAAATTTTATCTCCTCTCTTCCAATACCATCTCCATGGGGTTGTAGGCCCAAGATAGAAGCCTCCGTTAGGTGTCATTGTCTTAGTTTCAGAGTTATTCCTGTCCGTAGAGGCTGCGACAATCTGTATATTGAATGTTGCACCTGTTTGATTATTCGCAACAAAATAGATATGTCCATCGTTACCTTGCTGGAAGCCCCCAACCATCTGTGCGCTTGCTATTAAGCACATAAACATCATTGATAGCATAATTCCAAAATGTTTCATTTCTATATACGCTTGATTTGTGACGCGCCCAACTTCTAAAATTAGGTGATAATATTTACTCAATACTTGTCAATATGAGAACGCTTGGAATGACCACACTTACATGTCGTAGGGTCGGCACCGCTCTTCGCTCTAAAATACGGGCATTTGTTGGGACCGCAATAATGACAGTGTCCGTCATCATTCCCTGCTACATGCACAGTGACATCCGATGTAACAGGCGCAACTTCAGCATTGGTAGTTTTCGCATTTATGTAAAGTGCATTGGCACCTACTAAAGCGATGAGAGCAAATGCAACTGCAAAAATCTTCTTCATTGTCTTATACCCTAATACGTCATCGGGCGCAACTTCTAAGTTTGTTATTATTGTTCCTTTGTCTGTTTATGAAGGGTAGTTAGGCATAGTAACCCCTTGGAGCATTATTTTATCAGGATTTTCTTGCTTTGACTGCCTATCTTGATAATATACAACCCTCTGGACAGGTTCTCGATGCGGTTGGTCTTTCCAGAATAGACTTTGGTTCCATTGTCTTTGTACACCGTAATGTATGACGCTTCATCCAGCCAAACGGTTCCGTCCTCTATATGAATAACAGGCGATTCGGCTATTGTCTCAGAAAGACCTGTGACATCTTCTATCTTGGCCGTCATGCTGTAATACAATGCCTCCAACTGTCCATTTTTCCATTTCTCCTCATCTTCCACCCATGAAAAGGCTGCTACATAGAAGTCCCCTACAGTTATCGTTCCGTCTTCATTCATTTTCAGTGTCCATGTGTCTGCCCAATCATCCGTTGTCTCATCAAACACATATATTGCATATAACGGACTGTCATTATCGGTATATTTCAGGATATTGTAGTATGATACATCAATCTTTGCAGTACCATCTCCATTGTCATACAACTTGAATCCTCCGTCATTGTATTCCGTAAGGTCATCACCAAACATGGAAGTGATATAATACGATCCATTCTTCTCAGTAATAGTCATTTCGAATCCATCTTTATACTCCCTCGTGGGATTGTTCTCCACATGACTGGATGCGACCCTATAATTCCCTGACCATACTGTTGTTTCTCCTATGACTTCCTCATTCACGGTTATAGCACAGACAGCGGCAAGATTGTTGGAAGTTGTAGCAATGATGTTGGCTGTGCCGGCACTCTTTGCGGTGACAAGACCAGTGTTGTCCACGGTTGCGACGGTTGTATTGTCGCTCATCCATGTCACGGTTTTATCGACAGCATCAGATGGACTTACCGTGGCTGTCAATTGTAATGTTTCTCCTTCGGTGAGTGAAGCCTTGGATGCGCTGAGCGTTATAGATGTCGGCTTTACATTCTCTTTTACCGATATGTTGCACGTTGCTTGTTTCCCGCTTCCGTCTTTTGCCTTACATGTAATAGTGGCAGTGCCAGCAGATTTTGCAGTGACAAGTCCAGTGGATGACACCGTGGCTACAGACGTGTCATCGGATGTCCAACTAACACTTTTGTTGGTCGCCGAACTTGGGCTAACAGCTGCATTAAGTTGTGTGGTTTCTCCAACATACAGAGAAGCAGAAGTCTTATTCAGTGTTATACTTGTAACATATACCGTTGCAGACTCTACGGAAACCTTGCAAGTAGCATATTTCCCACTGCCATCCGCAGCACGGCATGTAATAGTAGCAGTTCCCGCAGACTTTGCCGACACAAGTCCGTTGTTCACCATAGCCACAGATGTATTGTTGCTTGACCAGTTTACATTCTTGTTCGTTGCATTTGTAGGATAGACAGAGGCTGACAGTTGGTAGGTATTTCCTTCTTTCATACTGATGGACGATTGGCTCAGTGTTACACTTGTCACACTGACACTTGTCGATTTTACGGTGATCGTATAGTAAAAGTCCATAGTGCGATAGAAGCCATCAATGAAATAGCTACATTTAAAATATACTTTGCACGAAGATGTTGCCTTGATTCCCTTGACAGTGGCATTATAGCGAGTGGAACTGGTCACGGTGGCATACGAATTGTTCTCGGAATACCACTGATAGGTAACACCCGTTGACTGCATAAGTGTACGTTTGTAAGTGTCAGCCAACGCTATGGTTACGGTACTTCCTTCATAGACTGATGCTTCTCCGGCTTTTGCCGAAGCATTCGCCTTTTGAACTGTTGCAAATGCGAACAGAACCATTAGAATCATGGTCTGCAGATGTGTAGTAAATGTTTTCATTGTTGTTGTATTTGATGGTTTGTTTTATCTGTGGTGTTATTATTTTGCTCTCTTCAGCGCATACTCTGCCTTTCTCATATAGTCCTGAGCACGTTCTCGGGCATTCTTTGCTTTTCGTGCGTAATCTTCTGCCTTGTCCGTGGCATTCTTTGCCCGTTGCTGATATGTCTTCACACTATCGTAGTTCTTCCGCTTCGAGTAGTATTCAGCCTCTCTGAGATAACCTTGTGCTTGTCGGTTATAGTAATCGACTTCTTGCTCATAGCCCAATGCCTGCTTCGTGTAGTATTCCGCCTCACGCTGATATGATTGGGCTTGCTTGATATAGTAGTCATTTTGCGCCATAAGGGGCAGAAAGCCGAGCGTTATGATTATAATTGAGATTAACTTTTTCATGTCCTTTTCAGTTTGTTGAGTAAATAGGTCGAGGCGAAATCCAAGGCATTGATGATATGAGGGACAATCGTATCTGCCGATTCATCTGATGTCGTTTTGTGGTCATAATCCAATGAAACACTGCCACAGTCCAGTTTGACTGCTTTGATAAATTTCACGTTCCTGTTTGTCTCATTGATAGCATCCGACAATAATTCAGTGTTGTACTCGTTTGCCTTTACTAAATGAGGGACACAGAAACGTATCATATCCTCATTTCTCCCAGTCATATAAAAGAAATGCCTGTCGTGGTAGATAAAATGCCAACCCATTGACGGCAACATTTCCACATGCCCACATTTCTTCCTAATTTCATTCACTATTTCTTCTTGTCTCATATTCAATTATATTTGTTATACTCTTTATGGTATATGAGCGTGATTAGTAACCATATCTATCAATAAAAAAAACTGCACCAAATCAAACTTGTTGAATGGTGCAGTTTCTAACTCGTGTGTTGTATGTCTCAATCCAGCATCACAAATGCCGCCCAATAGTATGGGTCGGGATATTTCTCCCGAATGATGGACTTTGCGTTTTCAAATGCCTTACGTTTGTTCCACTTGCATTGTTTGGATGCCAGTTGCTCATAGAATGCAGTCATAAACTCTGTAGCCACCTTGTCGCTGACACTCCATAGAGCCATGACCATAGTGCCAACACCGGCTTTCTTGAAGGCACGCTGCAAGCCGTAAAGACCTTCGGAAGTAGCCTTGCCTTGTCCCGACTGACAAGCTGAGAGCACAACCATCTCCGTGCCACTTAGGTCGAGGCGAGCGATGTTGTTGGCTGTAAGAATACCGCCTAACACTCCATCAGGCAATTCCTTGCCTCTCCATGCCGCATTGCCTCCTGATAGTACAATGCCAGAGAGCATCATGGCATCAGAATAACCTTTCAGATAATCTACATGAGCGGCACGTTCAGGAGTATAATAAAATCCGTGAGTGGCTATCTGCAACAACTGAGGAGCATTTCCGTGCATACTGAGGAACGACTCCTCAGTTCCCTCCATTCCCATTCGGGGTGTTACCTGCCACTTGCTGGCTTTCAGCAGAGACTCAATCTGCATAATCTCCTGCTTGGAGCCAGGAAGTTCACAGAAGACAGAATCCCCACGAACCATGTCGCCACGCATCACCAACAAATCTGTCAAGTCATATTTCTTCGCCTCCTCAATCATTGCTGTCGGTTGAATGTCATATTGCAGTCCACCATATAACACCGCAGAATGCGGTGCAAATGCCAAGACTGGCGACTGTGCCTTTACCAGTTCCCTTGCGGAAGACAACCTTACGAAGTTGTAATGGTTTCCCAATAACGAACCGTCAGCCAGAGGCAATGACTCTAATGACACTTGGAACAGCAGTTGTGATGGAACATAATAAACAGTCGAACCTTCAGCTATGTATGCTCTTAATGGCTCCCATAACAGTTTCAGTACCTCTGGGGCATAGTCCTGATTATAATACATATCAGGTCGGGTGATGCCCAACGAATCAATCTGTCTTTCGGCGAACAGGTATTTCACCAATGGGTATTCATCGCTCTTGTTGATGATATAGGCTGCATATTTGCGCCCCATGGTCTCTGAAACGTAATCAGTAAAGTCCAAAAGGACTTCATTGGGCTTCAGAGCACTCTTAACTGTCGCATAGTCTATATCCATGAAACGTGTGATATTGTCGAAACTGCGGCATCTTTCGGTCAGACGTGCCGCCAATTGATCAGCCCGTTGTGACATACTTAATATGCTATCGGCATAATGTGCTTGTTCCTTCTCCCACTCCTTTATTTGGTTCTTCATCAAGGTAAGCAGCATATAGTCCTTCATATCATCATCAGTACCTTCTTTCTTTACCACGTCAAACAACGAGCGTTCAGACTCCAGCAGAAAAGACTTCGACATGACAAGCGCATCGTAGCAGCTTGCGGTAAACTCATCCTGGTATCTGTTGGCTTCAATGGCGTATGGTGTCATCATCGTAAACAGTGAAGACACTGGCGACCACAAACTCTCACGTTCCTCGACACTCATCATCGGAATACGCTCCTTCATCAACTCTTTCAACCTGAAAGCGGCATCCGTATAGTGTGTGCAACCAGCATCAAGATGTTTGGAGAATCCCTCTGCATTGGCGAGCATCATTAGCGCATTGATATACTCCATGCTCTTTTCGCCATAAAGTTGCTTTGTGTAATCCGCATAGAGTTGATAATGCTTTTCAGACTCATCATACATGTCAAGGCGATGTTCCGTTCCTCCCATGGATGCAAGGAGCATTATCCTATTCTCTTCCGTTTGGGGATATTTCGATGCAAGTATTTCATCTGCTTTCTTATAGTCTGCGAGAGCTGCGGAGTATTCTTTGAAGCCATTATGGCAGCGTGCCCGAACCATATACATTTGACATAGTTCCCTTGGCTCTTTCATCCTGCTTTCACTCTTAAAGAGAGAGTCTATACATGCAAAGCAATTCTCCTTGTCTCCTTTCAGTCTGTAGATGTCTGCCACCAGGCTATACGGAAGATAATACGCATCTTCCTCTGGATTCATCTGCTTCTGGTATTCTTCCAACACTTTGCGACCGTATGCGATGGCATCGTCATATTGCCCCGTGGCAATGTATAGATTTCTCAGCTTGTTATATGCCAGATGTTTACTTGCCGCAGGGTCTTTGTTGTCCCCTTCAGCCAGTTCCTTGCCCTTTATATACCACTTCTCGGCTAAATTATACTGACCTTTGGATTTCGCCTCGTCACCTTTTTGATGGTAGTATGCAAATTTCATTTTCACATCTCCTGCCTTTTCCACTAACGAATCCATGGAAGCCGAAGCGGAGCGTATCAGTTTCATGTCACCAGTGGAATTGCCCAGCGACCACAACTCCCTCAACACATCCATCTGCTTGTTCACCTTGCCATTTTGATGTGCCAAGACAAATGCCTGATAGTAAACTCGCTTTGCTTCGTCAAACTTGCAAAGGTGTGCTTTTACCGATGCTATGCCGGAGAGTACATCTACTTCTTCAGACACCCTACCCAAATCCCTGAATCCATTCAAGGCTTCTTCATACGAAGAAAGCGCCTCGTCATAACTCTGTGTCATCGCATATTGCGCTCCCTCAAAATACCATGATAGAGGAATCTTTGTCTCCGCGTATTCTTTTACCTGACCGTCAGAATAGGGAAGTATTTCTGATATGAGTTCCCTTCCACGCTTATAATCGGCACGTCCTTTTTCATCACGCTGGATAAATTCGCAAGCATACATATAGCCATTCATAGCATAGAGATGGCCGACGTCTTTTCTTTCTGTATCATTCAACTTACCTTGAAGCAAACTCTTTCCTAAAAGATACCCTTCTTTATACCTGCCAAGCAATTCATAACACTGACATGCCATTGTCTGACTACAAACGTACACTTGCCGCTCGCCTTCGTTGCGTTGCTGCTTGGTATTCTCTCCAACAATAAGAAACAACTCAAGTGCTTCTGCCTTCTTGGCGGCTTTGTTCAGTTCAAATGCCTGATACATTTTAGCAGTCACTTCTTCCTCTGACAGGGTCTGGGCTTCTATCTGCATTGTCATGCAGAAAAACATCAATGCGAATACTATGATTCTATTCATCTGGATTTACTTTCTTCTCGATATTATACTTTATGGTATCGTTGTCCGTACTGTCTGCCGGGGCAGGGCTGAACACTTCATCCCCTCCACGCATCTGCTCCATAGGTGCCCCGTTATAGTTAGGAGATGACTCATAATCAAACATTGGCTTGATGGCAAAGAAACCTACAACAAGCACAGCTGCCACACCAGAAATCCACAGCCATATCTTCTTCTTTGACCGCACTGGCTCTGTTGCTGCAACCTCTGGAGCAGGACAATAACATGCTGCTTGTTTAGTACCTGTAGCACGATAAGCAGCAGTTTTTCGTTCTTGTTCATACTGTCGTTGGAACTGTTTTAGTGCCTTTAGTTTCTCCTCACGACTTCGGATGCAGTCTTTCACGTCCTGTGTAAACTCCAGTTGTTCCTTCTTCTCTTTATCTTGTTCTATCTCACGCAAGAACTCCGTCTTTTCGGCATCATCCATGCGGTTAAGCAGGTAGTTGTCTATTCTGTCTTGAAACTTTTCGTCCATATCTGTAATTCTTTATGAGTTCAACTTTCTCTTATAGATTTCCCTCGCCGATTTTCGCAAAGAGTTCATGCACTTGTTCTTCTTCGTCTTTAAGGCATTGTATGACTCTATTGTCGGCATTTCCTTCAGGATAGTCTCCAGTTTCTTCTCCTCGTAATAGAATTTGGTGAGTATCTGACTGCACCTTGGTGACATGTGTGATATGACATCCGCTATAATGTCAAGCATCAAGTTCTCGCCCGAATCATAGAGCATATCTATATAATCGTTGGGGTCGAAGCCTTCAGCCCTTAGCAACCGTCCTAATTCTGTTTCGGGGTCAGCATATACAGGATGCTCGCGTCCGTATTCTAAATACTTGTTTCGGGCTATGCTCATAAAGTAGGTGAGGATGCTGCCGTTCAGGGGCTTGTTGTCTTTTCCCATCACGATTCCATCCTCCACATAAATTTTTCTTCTTTCTATGTTCTCCCAGAACGCAATAAAGGTGTTCTGTAGAATCTCTGCCGCCGCATTATCGTCAGCGAAGAACACACCCCTATAGTTGTCCCAAAAGTAATCGGAGCAGTATGCGTACAGCTCGTACTGAGTGCGCCGACCTTTGTCTGCTATACCCGCTACAAGTCGTGCTTCGTTCTCTTGTATGGGGGCTCTGAATTGTATTGTTTTTGCCATTACTGTATGATGTCTGTTATTCTAAATCTATCGGTCTCGCCAGTCATTACTGGATATTGAGGTCTGCTGCCCGTATTGGAATTGACAAACATTCTTATTCTTCGAAAGAAATCATCGTTGTCATTTCCTGTGCTTTCCTTTACCTTATTATATATTGCATAGGTAAGTTTACCCACAGCCGGACTTTTCATTTCAATGTTCACTTGGTCGCTTTTGCAAGCACTGATGGTAATCCACCTTTCCTTATTCACCTGGGCATTTGGATTTACATCCGTCTTGCCTTTATCAGTAGAAGCTCCCCAGATAAAGGTTTTGATAGCTTCGAATATGTCTTCCACGCCACGCACCACTTCATCCTCATCACCACGTGTTGCATCACCGCTATGACAAGCATCTATCACCACCAGCATCTTGCCCGAATCTCCAATTTTGTCTCTGATGGCATTCAGATAATAGTTCACTTCGTCATCCGTGAGGTGTTTCTCACCTTTGTCTTTCTCGCATGGCTTTCTGTAGGCATCGTATGGAATCCAGCACTCATCCAGTCCGTCCTTCTCGTCATTATGCACATCTTTCATCTGTTGACCATGCCCTGAGAAATGTACATACACCATATCCCCACGCTTTGACTGCGATGCTAAAGACTTGAAGGCACTCACAATAGCTGCCTTCGTCGCCTGCTGATTCACGAGTTTCTTGACATTACCCGCCTTGAACTTCGCATTTACCAGCATCTCCTCCACATAGGGCACATCCTTATCACCATTTATCTTTCCCCATGTCTTATCCTCATGTTTGCCAATGCCAATGACAATAGCTCGCCGTGTCTGAGCATGTGATGTGGACGACACAACGAGCAGAAGCAAAATGAACAGTATTCGAATAGCCATTAAGTATTACATTTCTTTATAAACTTGATGTAAAAACTCAAAGAAGTAATCCCTGTTCAGATGGTTTATCTAAAGGAAGACGAAAAAAAAGATTCTTCTCCTTTGAGTTCTAACTTCATTAATGGTTTTTCTGTTACAGGAACCAATTTGCCTGTTTTCTTATTGAGTTTACACAAAGACCATTCCAAATGTTCGGGGCTGAAGTAAATCTCATCATATTGTACATTCGGGAATCTTATTTTACATTCTGGTTTCACCTCAATCAATTTTCCATTTACGTCAAACGTATAAAGGTAATGCATGAAAGATAATTCATAATCATTGTTTGAACAAAGATAATATTTTCGATGATTTCTATCTTCCAATTGATATAGTTTAGTTATTAGTGAACAGTCCTCCCCAATGGCTCTGACTTCATACCCTTTGGTGCGTTTTACAAATAAATATGACCACCAAGGATTGTGATTGTATTCATGGCCAAAATTACGCACACCAACTATATGATCTGGACTTTGCATGTTAACTAAGCAGGTGATGTCTGGACTGTAATAAGCAACTAACATCATAAACCACTCCGCATAAGTAAGATCTACACCTGGCCTATGGTTGTCAATATATGCTGCACCATGTCCTAAGTATGATAAAGATTTATAAACCAAGGTGTCAGGATAGAATTTGCATAACCCTTTTCGGTATTTATCTATTTGTAATATACACCTATCAACTGTTGATTTATCTTCTTCACAAAAGACTATTTTTTCATGCTTTAATTCAATCTCTTCAAAAAAAGAAACAAGATTTTTGACACTATCAAAATTAAAATAGGTCATTCTTGTATGAAGAACTTCACCCGTAATCTCCACATCATCTATGTTCCTATTTGTTAGTGCAGATATTTTATCATCATTTAATTCAGTAGAGATAGAGTCTTGTTCAACCAAAGCATCTCCGCCAGTCTTATTGCTTTTACATGCACAAAGTATAAGAATTATCGCAAACATAATGTTCTTTTTCATGCCGTTTTGTTCTTTTCATTTTTGAAATTGTTGGTGTTATTCTCTAATCCTTAAAACCATTCAAGCGTTTGTATTTGGGATTAGCCATCATACACAATGAATGTCTCAAAATCTCAGATAAATATTCAATAACACAAGTTCCATTCTTCCATACAGAAGTCACCAATCGCCCCAAAGAGGTATATACATTATACCGCAGCAAAAAAATACTACAGTCCAAAATTCTGACATTTCCATTTGTCATAAGTCTCAGTCTCCACTGCGTTCAAAGTTGATTAGGATGTTTTCGCAATATGAACAAACAATTACATCCAGCTTTATAATTCTATATCAGAAAGCGTGGTTCCATTACAGAATCTGTCAAGATCCACATATCCCTTGACACCATGGATTTCGTCTTTCTCTGTGTATTGCCAAATATTGTGTCTTCCAAAGCTGTTAAGAGTCGGTGGATTCTTCCCATATCTAGCAATAAAGAGGAAATATTTATCAAATTCAGGAGACAATTTTTCCTTGTAAAAACCATATTGACTGTACAGTAGAGGATATTTGCCATACTCTGATTTAACAAGTTGCATGAATTCATTCAACTTACGTTGGAGTTCGTCTCTAGAAATAGAGCTATTTCCTGCTTCTTCAACATCAACCATTGGAATCAAATCCTGCGTGTGTTTGTCTATATGCTTCTTAAAATTGCGGAACTGGTCTTTCGCAGGTTTTCTGCCGATGAAATAATGATAGCTACCTATCTTGAGGCCTTCTTTTCTTGCATCATCCACATAATCATGATACTTATTATCTACTTGCCTCGCACCTTCAGTTGCCTTTATATATACAAATTGTATTTTGGGGTCAGAAGCGACTTTTTCCCAATCTATTTTTCCTTGATACTTAGAGACATCTATACCATTATAGTCGTCTGAAAAAATTGTTGTACGTTCTTTCTGTGGATAAGCAATTTTTATATTATTATAAAGATGCCATATAGCACAAAATATGGTGACACACAATGTACATATAGACAATGGTCGAATACGGTGTAGGAATTTTATATATCTCCTTTTAATGCAATAAAATAACCCTTTATTTTCTTTTTTTCTTGACTTTCTCCGATATTTTTTTGCCATATAAATCAAAAAAGAAGCGACCAGAAATATATAATGTTGTCATACTGAGCATTCAACAATCTCCAGAATGACGTAAACACATTGTAATGAGGGAAGAATGCCACAAGTATAATACAGCAGTTAATTAGTCGAGCAACGTATATAAACAGATATGAAAACAACAAAGGGTGATGATTTATATCGGTTTGATATTTACCAGTTTGATGAATAAAGCAATTTACATGAAAAGACAGGCTTACACCTATTATTATATCAAATATCCACATTCCGTGAAAGTTCATTAGACATCGTACAGATAATAACAGGAAAGTGTATATCGGTAAGCAATATGGAGCCAATGCCATTGGTGGAATCATGTTATTTGATTGTCCGCTCGTATATACTACACCAGAACCTTCTTCTGCATGAAAAGAATGCACCTTACGAAGGAATAGCATTGCCACAACAATATGTGTCAGTTCATGCGTGAAAGTCTCAAGCCATAAGGCATTCTTATTTAGAAATCGTCTCATGAAAGAATACCCAACGAATCCTATAGCAACCCATTGGAACAAGGATAGTTGCTGCCATATCTTAACATGCTTAGGAAAGAATAATATCTGTACTAACTTCCATGCATAAGGTATCGTTAAAACAAGAAGTATTATTAGTATTAATATAAGTAAGTGATCTAAAATATTTTTATATTCAGCACAAAATATTAATATTGTATCATGTTATTGCAACATGTAAATCATGAAACATATTAAAGTGCTCGAATTAAGTGAGGCTGATCGCCTCAAATTAGAGAAAGGCTATCATAATGAGCCTACTCATAACTATCGTATCAGATGCAAATCCATATTGTTGAAGTCGTCAGGAAAATCAGCTTCAGAAATAGCTGAAATATTCGATGTGACAATACCAACAGTATACGCATGGATAAAACGTTATAAAGAAAATGGTATCAAAGGCTTGGAAACACGTCCCGGTCAAGGTCGTAAACCAATAATGGATTGTTCTGATGAGGAATTAGTCCGTAAGGCTATAGAGGAAGACCGTCAGAGTGTATCAAAAGCACGTGAAGCCTGGGAAAAAGCTTCCGGCAAAAAAGCCAGCGACATTACCTTCAAACGTTTTTTAGGAGCATTGGTGCAAGATATAAGCGAATAAGGAAACGCCCAAGGGGTACCCCCTCACCGCAACTCTACTCATACAAGAAAGAGAAGTTGCAAGAACTTGAAAGCCTTGATTCCAAAGGTAAAATAGAACTTTATTATGCTGATGAAAGTCATGTATGTACCGATGGTTATGTACCTTACGGATGGCAGTTCAAAGATGAGTATGTCTATATTCCATCCGAGAAAGCCGCAAGACTTAATATCTTTGGTATGATTACCCGAAGAAATCAGTATAAAGGCTTTACGACACAGGAATCCATCAATGCAGACAGGATTGTGGATTACCTTGACAGGTTCTCTTTTAAGGTTGAGAAGAAAACGGTAGTTGTTCTTGACAATGCTTCTGTCCATAGAAATCGGAAGATAAAGGAAATGAGAAAAATATGGGAGGACAGAGGATTATTCCTTTTCTATCTTCCACCATACTCTCCGGAACTTAATCCAGCCGAAACTCTGTGGCGCATATTGAAAGGCAAATGGATAAGACCTGCTGATTACAATACTAAGGACTCGCTCTTCTATTGTACGAACAGAGCTCTCGCATCTGTAGGTACGAACTTATTTGTGAATTATTCATACGTATAAAATTAATTTTGAACAGTTACTTACCTATATGATATTTATAAGATTTCATTTACAAAAACTGTTTGACAATGAGACAAATTATCAGAGAGTAAAAACCTGCGAGAGCATCATCTAACATTACGCCCCAACCGCCTTTCACATTCTGATCAACCCATCGACATCCTAATGGCTTGAAGATGTCAATGATTCTAAAAGCAACAAATCCCAATATCGCCAATAACCATGTGTTTTCTCCACAAGGAGCAACAAGAGCAGGAATCCAGATACCTATAAATTCATCAATAACTACAGTTCTTGGATCTTCCCCCCAATATTTTTCCATAATATTAGAAGTCCAAGCCCCAACAACAGTTACAGCGATTGTTGTTATCAGTGTAACCCAAAATAAAACATCTACAGGTAAAAACTTGTACCCTGCCCACCATAAAGCAAGTGCAACTAATGCTCCTGCTGTTCCTGGGGCAATCGGGACAAAGCCTGCACCAAATCCTGTTGATAATATAACGTGAAACCATGGTGCATCACCTAATGGATGATTAATGTTATTACTCATTTTCTATTCTATAACCATATTGAAAAAAGAGGCAGAGTTTATAGCTCTGCCTCCTTAACCAGATGAACTATTTCTTAAACAATTGCCAGATTTCTCTTATCCAAAGAACAAGAGATGAGAAACCAATGATAATTAGCAGATCTAACCAACCATTAGGATGCTCTGCATTATGCAGCATTGGCTCAACATTGAAGAACTTAAACATCACTTCAGTAATGAGTAACTGACCGAAGACAATTACACATACGATAGTCCAGAAGCCCTTGCTCCAGAACTTTTTGCTGAACAAATTCAAAAGGACGCTTTCACCTGTTTCAAAAGCACGTGCATTAAACAGATAGAAGAAGTGAGTCCATACAAAGATTGAGAATAGCAACGTTTGTTCGTAATGAGAAACTTCGCCATTGCCTGAGAAATGAATATTCAAAAAGTCAGTCATGCTATTGATGTCAGCGTGCTGGAATATAAGCAAGAAGGCAAACAACAATACAAAGAAGAATATGCCAACACTAAGAATCTCGCCAAGCATAGGCTTGTTGATGATAAATGCACCAAGCTTCCACTGCTCCTTAAAATATGCCCAGTTTCCAATTTTATTTACATGTTCACTTCCGCGCTTACGAGGTTTGTCTTTCATTACATCCTTTGAAGGAGGCAATGATGCCAATGCCATCGCACCGAATGTGTCCATAATGAGGTTGATCCAGAGCATCTGAGTTACGGTCAAAGGAGAATCCTTTCCGACCAATGCACCCACAAAAACAATACAGCAAGCTGTTACGTTCACTGTGAGCTGGAAAAGCAAGAAACGCTGGATATTCTTGTATAGAGAACGCCCCCACATTACAGCCTTGCCAATGCTAGAGAATGAGTTATCGATGATTGTAATATCAGATGCTTCTTTTGCAACAGCAGTTCCTGCACCCATCGACAGACCAACATTTGCCTGATGCAGTGCTGGAGCATCATTTGTACCATCACCGGTAACTGCGACTACTTGATTGCGTGCTTGTAGTGCTTCAACAAGACGTTTTTTGTCCATTGGACGTGCACGAGCAATAATCTTCAAATCAAGTACACACTCTTGCAACTTCTCATCAGAAAGTTCTGCAAGTTCTGTACCTGTTATTATGTTACGATCGGTGTCGGCATCGGCCCATAAGCCAATTTCACGACCAATTTGCTTTGCAGTTCCAGGAGTATCACCAGTTACTATCTTGACCATTATACCAGCATTCATACATTCTTTAACTGCATCAGGAACATCTTCTCTGACAGGATCTTCAATAGCAACTACACCTACGAAGTGCTTGTCTATGGCAAAACCAAGTGTACGATAAGCACTATCTTGATATTTCTGAAGTGATTCCTTCAGAGTGACCTCGTCAATATCGGAAGAATCACACATGCCAAAGACTATCTCAGGAGCACCCTTAGTATATGTAACTTCCCTATTAGTTACTGCTGAAAAAACTGTGGTTGACATGTATTTTCTTTCAGTAGAGAATGGAATTTCATTCTTTGTGTTAGATGCTTCTTTAAGACGACGATAATCATATTTGTTGGTATGCAACCACAAGAGTAATGCGCCTTCCGTAGGATTACCAATAGGTCTTGGTTGGCTTTCTGAGAAATCGAGTGATGCAGTAGAGTTTACAGCAATTCCTTCTGCCAATTCTGGAGTTAATTTCCCAAAAGTACACTCCTTAACCTGCATTTTGTTCTGTGTAAGAGTGCCTGTTTTATCAGTGCAGATAACTGTTGTTGCACCCATAGTCTCACAAGCGTGCATTTTACGAACAAGGTTATTAGTCTTGAGCATAGAATACGGAGATCGTCCTGTTGTCCGTCCCACGGTCTGAGGCTCTAGCAATTGCCTATTTTGGTTGAACAGACAACGTCAGAGCCCACGCCGATATGAGTAATCGCTCCATTGCATAAAGTAGGCGACAACTCAGCAAAACGCTCAAGCCAGCTTGGCGGTTCCGCTTTCGGTTTGCGCTACTTTTGGGAGACCTATATAAACAATTTTATTGCACCCGAAAAGGTACAATTCGTGCTTACAAGGTCTCCGCAGGAGTGATATAATCACACCCGGGACATCTACCGTTGCTACGTTCAAGACCAAACATTTCTGTGACTTGCTAGATTACAGACCGTCTCAAACACAGCGTCAAGTAAACGCCTTCATTATGTCTGGACTATCTTTCCCACCCAATGCCCGCTTTGTATTGCTTTGTCATCATGTGACTCCGCCATACTCAGCACGGCGTAGGCTGCCTCGCTAATGCCATGTAAGAACACGTCTAACTGCGACAGATAGAGCGAAAGGCTAATAGTCCAAGTGCAAAGGTACGCATAATTTTTGAATTAGATGATAACAACCGAAAAGAAATTTTTGTACAAATCTTAAAATTAACACGAATTAACTATAAAAATTACCGTATTCCGAATTTTTGTATAAGAAAAAGTGCTTAATAACATCAAATTTGAGCCACTTAATCCGTCAAAAAGCCATATTGTCAAAAAAAACACTTATTATGCCATCATAAAGTATGTGCACATAAATGGCAAAGTATGTGCACATCTAAGCCCAAGTATCTGCACATACAGGCATGTGCCACTCTGATCAATATATAAAGTGAGGACAAAATAAAGAACTATGGAGAGAAGAGCAAATTATACTCTACCAATCGTCTTCTTCGGATAGAAGGTATGGCTTTCCCTTTCCACTTGCAAAACTTCAAATAGAGAGGCAGAATTTGCCTTTCACCTTTCTCCAAACGGATGAGCAAGGTTGACTTTGGATATCTCGTATTGCCCAACAACTTTGCAGGACCTATTTGGTATGAAAGAGCTGCGAGAAGATAGGCATCCTTACCATATCGCGAATATAGACGATAGTGCTGTATAAGGTCACTTCTTAACAGGGAATCCGCCTGTCGGCGAGTCAGTGAATTGCGGAAATGTTCTCCTTGTTGAATCTTGTGACCATATCCGACATGCCCAGGCGTTTTGCTTTGCGTATGCCATCCCTCAAAATATTTTGTCGAGGTGACAAGACGTTCAAAAAGTACCCTATCTGGTTGCTGACTGTGACAGGGTACAGGGCAAGTGGATAATATGCTCAACAGAATTATTGTGATAGGTCGTATCATGCTGTTGTTCTTATGTTCATTCTCTTGGTTTTGTTGAATACTACATTGACTTGAATAATTGTATCTCCTTGATCATGGCTTTCACGTCCTCACCAACCTGAACGAAGTTCTTGTAGAGGATGCGTTCTCGCTCTTCCTTCGACTTGAACTTATAGAACTTAGGGAGAGGGACATACTCCGATTCCTCTTTCTTGATTTCCGCCATGTCGAAGTCGGTCTTGCAGTAGAACTTGGAAGTCTTGAACTCCTCGCTTTCCTGAATGTTCATCGAGCCGTTCATGCCGGTCTTGGTGGCTACGAAGTCACGGGCGGTTTGTCCGCAAATCCATCCAGTGGGCATATCGGAGATTTTGCTTGCAGGCACAAGGCTGTCCATGTTCTCATTGAGGTTGATGGAGGTCTTGTCACGGTCGATGGTCACTCCCTTTTTGAGCTGCACCACCTTGCCGAAGATGTCACTCGACAGCCATTCGAGGGTTTCCTTGGCACGAGCCGAACCGCTCACCACATTACCTACCGTGGTGATGATTTTCTGCATTCCTACCTTGCCATAGTCGGCTTCCAACTGCGGCAGTTCCTGAAAGCCCAAGGCTACGCTTACCTTGTTGCTTCGGGCTGTGCCTATCAGTCGGTCTATCTTGTGGAAATACAAGGTCGGCAACTCATCGACGATGATGCTCACAGGAACGTTCTTGCCTTGTCCTGTATTCACTCTTGTCACAAGGCGGTTGAGAATCAAGGCATTCAGCGCACCAATGATGCTCTCCATCTCGGGGTCGTTGGCAATGAGCAGATAGCTCGGATTCTTCGGGTCGCTGACCTTCAGGTCGAAGTCATCGCCGTCCTTATGGAATATCCAATAACTCTCCTTGGTGGCAAGGCGGGAGGTATAGACACGCAACGTGCCTATCATTCCCTCCAACTGCTCCATGGCTTTGTTGGCAAAGGCGGTTTGGAACGGACCAAGCAGCGGGGCTACCTCATTGTCAGTCTGCAACACCTCGAAGATGGTCTGATAACTCTCATTGAGGAACGACAGAATATGCGGCATATCAGAGTATTTGCCCAACCAATAGGCGGGCTGCACCTCCATGCCAGAATGATCGAACACCCGTCCTGTGGGTATCAGCCGCTTGGTCTTCGGGTCTTCACGTCGTTCGGCTATCAGCATCTTCCCGTCCTTGTCGTAGGGCTCTTTGCCATAGTTGCAGAAGAAATAGATGCAGGCGGCAAGGAAGTTGACGGCAGAGGTCTGGAAGAACTGGTCGCTGCCACCGCCGCCTTCCTTCTTTCCCTTTTGCAGGGATTCAAGCAGAGTCTCGGCGGTCTCGCTCGCTGCGGCAAGGTTGTTGATGTACTTCAACTGAATAGGGTTCACACGGCGAGAATACTCCACATCCACAAAGTTTATGATGTTGAACTTCATGCCATTGGGCATCTTACTGTCCTTGGCATTCTTGTTCTTCAAGTAATGATAGTAGAGTTTGGTGGCGAGGGTGGGAAACTTATAGTCGTACACCACCATGGCAAAGCCCTTCTCGCTATGCTGCCTGATGAAAGGCTCAATAATCGAAAAAGTCTTACCAGAACCAGGAGTACCCACAACCCATGTGCCTCGGAACGGATTGACGATGTTCACCCATCCCTTGCGGAACTTACCCTTGTAGTAATAGCGCATCGGTATGTTCACGCTGTACTTGTTCTCCTGCAATTCCCTGCATTGCTCGAAGCTCTCGTTCTCGAAGTTGAAGCGGTCTTTCAGCAAGCCCTCCTTCAGGAACTTGGAGATATTGTCGAGGGCAATATGCACCAACACAACACCGACGATGGAAGTGAGCATATAGAGCCAAGTGTTCAAACGGAGAGTATAGAAACGGAGCATTATCGAATGACCGAACAGCCATACGGACAGCACAATCAGCAGTACTCCCGACAGCAGCGGATAAAGCACCTGCCTACGAGCGTCAAACTCCAGATGTTTCTTGTTGCGCGTTCCTACACAGGTGATACATATCAGCAGGAACGTAGCCACCTTGCTATACACGAGGTTGCCGTCATGGTATATCATCCACCGCTTGATGCGCCCGTGGATGTCCGTCACCACGCCGCCCAAGAAGTCCAACTGTTCCGGCTCCAGTGCGTAGGCGAAGAACTCCATCAGGATGGAGACGTAAATCACCGCCCTGAATATCTTGTAAAAACCCTGTAACTCTTTGCTTTCTTCCATTTACTTTACAATGATTTTGGGTGATAATGAGAAAAGGAAGAAGGATGCCACGGTGGACACCCTTCTGTCCTCTTTTGAGTTTTATTCGTAGCCGTTGATGGTCTTCTCAGACTCTACTGTCCACGGAGAGATAGTTGCAGATATGACCTCCAAGGTGTTACGCACAGGCTTCAATGAATAGCTGTAGGAATGACCTGCTTTCCAAGTGTCGTTTGTGAGGAATACAAAGTTCTCCCCATTACTCAGTTGCAATGTCATGTCTGGCATAACCTGTGCAGGAACATAAAGCGTATATTCCATGTGGTCACTTTGTGGGTCGCCGAAATAATAGGTTGTCACCGACTCGTCACTACATTCCACTTTTCCGGTCTTGATGTTGAAAGTGCCGCTGTCAAAATAACCGATGAACGTGAGTAGGCTTCCTGCAAAATCGTTGGTAGTGAAACCGTATTCGGGCGAGGTATAGACCTTGATGATGACACGCACCATCTGATGGGTGAAGTTCAATGTGAGACTCGGATTGGCGTATGATGCCGTTCCACTGGCAAACAGGAAATCATTGACCTTCTGCTCACTCTGTACAGCTGCCTCCGGCACTTGGAACTCTATGAGATCGTTGGTAGGATTTGCCGTATAGGGATAGTAGGCATTGAAGGTGTGGGTGTCTGTGTCCGTGAAAAACACCTTGTTGGCTGACACAAACTGATTGGTGCCGCCGCTTCGGGTGAACTTCATGTTGTTGATCATCCCTGTGGAAGAAATACCAATCATATCATTGAGTTCCCACTGATTGTCAACGGCTCGTGTGGAAACGGTAGGTTGCAGCATCTCCAGATTGGTAAACACCTGAAGCTGCTTGGTTGATGTGCTGTCGGTCACGACCACAGAACCGCCGCCACCAGGCAGGTAAATCTCATTGACGATGTCTTGGTCACAGGACGTGAGGAGCACGGCTCCAAGTCCCAACATTAGAAACAAATTCTTTTTCATGCTTTTTCTTTTTTAATTGTTGTACTTTGATGATGATACGGGTGATTCTCGATGTCTGTATATGGACTAATCCATAATCGTGATGATGGGTCTCGCCTTATGCGGCTGCCACTTGGGAGTCTCCTGTATGGCACCGCTGCCAAGGGAGTAGAGCCATGCCTTGGCGGTCGCCTGTCCTTCTACCTCCGTTGAAGTCCAATACCAACAGTCATCATCCTCATCGGGGATGGGTGTTCCGCCGCATTTCAAGATGTAGGGGTTGATGATGTCCTTGGCATGATAGAGCAGACGCATCTGCGCCACGCTCGGTATATAGGCACTCTGACCGTAACGCCACATGTCGAAGACACGTTCTGCCAAGGGCGACTTCACATCGGCCGTGCCATAGAGGGCAAAGGTGTTGGCATTACCATCGTAGGCGGTGAGGTCACAGGATGTGTCCTGCTCTACACCGATGCTGTCGGCAAAGGCTTCGGGAACGATGTCCCACAGATAGACGGCATATCCGTTACCCTCCATTTCTTCCCTCTGGTTGATGTTGAACACCACGGCAATGGCTTGCTTGCCCGATTGCTCATAGGTTTCGTAGGGCATCACCTTGCCGTCAGTGGTCAAGATATGGGTAACCTTCATGGCAGTATCGGGAAAGTCCTGATGCTCGTCACAGGCAGTCAGCAACACCGTTGCCGCAACTGCAAGTATTGATAATAGCTTCTTCATACGCATAGTCATTTTACAGGAAGTTTCACACCCAGGACAATACCCGTTCTAAACAGGTCTTCGCCCTTAATCATCACGTCGGTCTTCACCTGCCAAAACAGTTTCCAACCATGGCGCAAGGTGTAGTTATGTTCATAGCCGAGGTGGATGCCGCCCAAGAACCTGTCGGTATCGCTACCAGCAGATGCTCCGATGCGCATGTTGCCATGGTGGTTGCGTCCTCTCACCACACAGGGTTTATAGGCAAAGCCGAAACCATAACTGCGGTAGTTGTTCCAGAAGCTCTCAGGACACACATGACCGCACGAGGCGCATTCGTCCCACTTGATGTAGCCATTGGCAAAATACTCCCACGCATTGTGGTACTTCGTCTCATGCTCGTAAGACAGCGTCACGTCCAGTCCTCGCTCATACAGGCAGCCGAACCCCAAGGATATGCGGTCGCTATTCTGCTGCGCTATTGCCGGAGTCATGCTTGCCATAAAATAGATGGCTATCAGCAATAATGTATGCGCAAGCCTATTGGCTTTCCCTTTGGCCGCCGAACGTTGTTTCTTCATTCTACATTCTTCACTCTTCATTTTCATCATTCTTCCTCCAACAGTATATGGTTAAACGAATCGGCTGACAGCACATCCTCATAGTCGATGCTGAGCGAGATGGTACGTCCGCTTATCTGCTTCTCCGACAGTTCTATGGTCAGCACCTTGTCGTTGGGGAAGGTCATCTTCTTCACCACAATCACGTTGCGATAACCGTACTTGAAGGTCCTCGCATCGTCCAACACAAGGGCTGGGGTCAACTCCACTATCTGCGCATTGGTAGCCTTGCTCTGCTTTTTGTCCGACAGTTTGATGCGCATCTCGTCAATGTCGAAGCGGATGTTGGTCTTGTTCTCCACGGAGAAGTCGATGAAGAAATATTCGCCCACGCTGTAGATATTGTTCAGACGCATCACCATGCGGTGCATCTTCGTCGCCACATTGCGATACTTGGCAGCCGATGACCATATCTGACGCGCATACTTGGTCATGTCGGCAGTGGAGAGGCTCACAGCCGGGTTATTGTAGGCATTGCGCTCCGAGCATTCTATCTCCTTGTCGGTTACAGCCTCCTGCATCCTCGTGGTGTAGAGCAGTGCATACTGCGTGCGGTAGCGTTCCGTCACAATGGTCACTATCGCCAGCACCTCGCCGTCGGCATACACGTTGTCCTTGGGCTTCAGGCGGATGATGTTGTTGATGGGTTGGTCGCCCACCACCTTGTCGGTGGATATATCGACAAAGCGGATGGGTTCGGAGGCGGTGATGACGGTGGTCACTTGGTCGTTGACAGTCAGCTGCTCCATCTCCATGTAGGTAGTCTGCGCCTTGGCTGAAAGCACGCTCAGCGACAACAATGCACAGACGTTAATCTTCTGAATGATATTCATAATTGTTGATATTATTGATGTTTATACTTGATGAGCCACCGTTCCCGATGATTTTGTCATCGGGCAGTGTCTATTTCCTCTTCTCTTTCCCATTGACCAGATACACAAACGTCCCATACTTCAGCTTCACCTTGTTCTTCTTGATAGCCTTGCTGATGGCGTTGCTCGTCTTCTGGTAGGCATTGGTCACGGCTTGCATTCCCCATTGCGAGAAACTGTTGTTCGCTCCACTCTGGTCGATGTTCATGTTGCTCTGNTTCTGGTAGGCATTGGTCACGGCTTGCATTCCCCATTGCGAGAAACTGTTGTTCGCTCCACTCTGGTCGATGTTCATGTTGCTCTGCATCGCACCGCTCGCCACATCCTTGGTTGTTTCACGGAACTGGCTACCGGGGACATACAAGCCCTCCAGTCCGTCCGTATCATAGAGCGAAAGCGACACCTTTATCAGCTCGTCATCCACCAAGATAGAGTTGATGCTGCCCTTCACTCGCTGAGAACCGAAACCGCTCATGGTGGCATAGAGATACGACCCTTTCTTCACCATGGTCTCACCAATCTCTATGTCGTCCAACAATCTCAGCCGCACTCTCGATCCGTCCGTAGCTTTCACATCCTCGTCAATGATGGCCTTGATGAGCTTCGGCTCATGCTCGTTCTGCGTCAGGGTGTTGAAATAGTCGGAAGTCACCTTCACCTTCTTCACCACCTCCTGTGCCTTATCCTCCTCATCCAACGCCTTGCTGTCCTCGGCAATCTGACCTTTCACCTCAATCGGCTCCTTGGGAGGTTCAGCCTGTGTGGTGTCCTGTACCATGGGGGCAACAGCAGCCTGTCCTCTCAGCCTCGCTTCGGCGAGTGCCTTGTTGAGTGCTTCGAGTGCTTCCGCTTCTCGCGCCTTGGCATCGGCCACTTCGGCNGCCTGTCCTCTCAGCCTCGCTTCGGCGAGTGCCTTGTTGAGTGCTTCGAGTGCTTCCGCTTCTCGCGCCTTGGCATCGGCCACTTCGGCTGCATCGTCCTTCTCTTCTGCCTGACGGACGAGTTCCGCAAGGTCTTCTTCTGTGTACTTGGATTCATACGTTTCTTTCTCTTCTTCGTTGTCACGCTCAATGTTATCCACAGCCGAATAGTCGGCTATGCGACCATACGACTTCGCCATGTTCTCATACTTGCCGCCGATGCCGTCGCCCTTCCTGATCTTTGCACTTGGCAGGTTGGGGTTCAGAAACTCGGTGGTCTGCAGGTTCTTGTCCTGCTTCTTCGCCACCTCCGTATCGAACATGTCAAAGACAAAATAGCCTGTGGCAAGCAATGGGATGTACACGATGGCTGGCAGCATGTACTTCGGCTGACGGAAGTTTATCTTATCTGTTATTTTCATCGCTGTCTGATTTTGATTCGTTTGACTTCTTGTGGATTCCATCACCAACTTGATGTTTCACGGGAGGAAGTGTGCAATGGGCGGCATCCATCACCTGCCGTATGCGCCCTTCCTGCCGCTCAATGGCACTTGTCGCCTCCGTTCGATGACCGTAGTACTGCACCATCCTGTAGATATTGATGCCGAAACAGGTGGCAACAAAGCCAAAGACGACGACGAGAAACAGCGTCTTGTGTGCATTGGCGAAGCCTTGCACCTTAGCCGCCGCACGGTCTATCCTCGTAGTCTTGGCAAACTTGCGCCCTGCCGCCACCTCCTTCTCATATCGCTCCTTGTACTTGGGGTCGTTCTTGTCGGGCATCTCTTCGCCCACAAGCATCCGTCTGATTCCTTTCACACTCATACCGCTGCGATATTAGAAGTTTGACTTCGACTTCTGCTCAATGTCCTTGTTGAGCAAGGTTCTCCAGTTCGTGATGAGCAGTCCGTGGGGATTGTTCTCCGTCCTTGGCACACGCTTCACCTGTCCCGCCGTCACCAGTTCACGCATCAGGATGTTGCTCCTTCGCTCAATCCTCTGCCTTCCGTAGTAGGTGAACTCCATCTTCTCCTTGTTGAACTTGATGCTGTCACAATAGATGCTGAACACGGCACTCGTACCCATGATGTTGTTATAAAAGCCCTTCTCCTTCAGCGTATTGTACTGCGCTAAACCAGTTTCATCGACCAGATACATCGCCTTCTCCATCGAATAACGGATATACTTGTCATCGGGAGCAAGCGTGAAGAAGTAATGGTGGAACATCTCGATATGGCTCTTTGCCTCCACATCCAGCGTCTCTTCCATCGNGTGGTGCGGTTCACCAGTATAGGCACGTTGCCGTCCAGCACATACACCTTCTGCTGTGCATCCGTCACCATGCAGCGTGCCGTCCAGATACTCGACACCGAGATGATGATGCAGCCAATCAGAAAGGCGGTGCAGATAATGCCCACCAGCTTGATTTTGTTTTCTAAGTTCTTGATTACCATAATTTATACTTTTTATTGTTTCAATAGGAGGTGCGGTGTCTCACCGCACACTCACTTGTTATCTCATCACTGTCGCCATGGCTCCCGTAGCCGTCATTTTGGCTTGTTGTGCCACGCCCTCACCGAAGTTTCTCGTTGAGAAGGCAGTGTCGCCCTCTGGTATCATCCATGCCGCAAGGTCGGGCACGAGGTTCAGACATTTCAACGCCACGATGCTCGCCGCCATCAGATAGCCTGCCGAGAAGAACGAGTTTTGCAGATAGGCTGCCATCGTCTGCTCACTGGCTGTTATCACCGTCAGGTTCTCTACCTGTATGCAGAGCACTATGTCAAAGAGCAACAGGACGTAGAAGCCGACGAAGTAGAGCATGGCTCCGTAGAAATGTACTGTCAGATAGCGTATCAGCCATTTCGCCCACGCTCCTTCCCACTTGGGCAGCAATGAAAATGCCCATTGTATCGGACCGAATATTGTGAGCATACCGAGCAATATCTGCTGACAGTATATCGTTGCCCACCAACCGATACGGAACACGATTAGGGCTATCAGCATCACTATCTTGTCGATGCCCACCACAGCCCCTGCCGTCAGTGAGGTGAACCACAGTTTGCTGGCATCCTTCTCCATGTTGGTCACTTCGTCCACGCCCGTCTGCTCCATCGTCGCNAACCACAGTTTGCTGGCATCCTTCTCCATGTTGGTCACTTCGTCCACGCCCGTCTGCTCCATCGTCGCCTCTATCAGGTTGGGGTCTGACGTGCCCTTATGCGCCACGTCTGCCTGTGCCTGGAGGTCGGTGTACATCGAGTCCCTGACATATACCAACTGCTGTACCTCCTCAAACTTGTCGGAGATTTGCGTCGCCTCTGCCTCATAGAGGTCGTGGGTGTAACTGCCGATGCAGTTCGGGATATAGGATAGGAAGTCTAATACGCACCAGCTACTGCCGCTATTGGTCATGCCTGTGTCAGCAGGTGGGTACCACCAACAGAGGATGATGCTCACCACCAGTGGCTTGAACAGTTTCATCACGTCCAATGGTTCGTTCTTCACCATCATCTTGTAAGCCATACTTGCCGCCACGATGATGGAGAATAGTGCCGCCAATGCCATACACATTTGGAGAATCCACCAGAATGGCCCCTGTGAGCCTGTGAAGGTGGCATCGGTCAGGAACTCGTTGGTCTGGAATATCACATCGTCAATCTCCTCTTCGAGGATGTTGATGCCGAAATCGCTGAGTATGTTGTCTGCCATCAGTGCTGGGTTCTATGGTTGATAATCTCTTTGATAAACTCTACGCCTTCCGGTGTCCACGACAGATAGAAGTGGTAGAAGCAGCGCATCCTGCCTGTGACATAAACCGCAATGCCCTTGTCCTGAAGGTCTTCACGCAGTTTCCACATCCCATATTCCTTGGTGATGATTCCTTCCTCTTTGAGCGTCTTCACAATCTTGCCGTAGTAACTTCCGACATGTTTGTGAAGCTTTGACATTGAAACTACCTGTAAATCAGATGGCATATAATGCTCATCAACGATGGGTGTCCTGCCGATGACGCTGATTCGCTTCGGCATCCTCGACATCTCCAACTGCCACTTGCCGTTTTTTCTCTTGGCGGCATAGAGGCGCAACTGTATTTTTGATATTGATTCCATAGCTACTTCTTTTTGTTTTATGTTCTTTCGATAACAGGAATGACTCCCACGCTCTTCAGTTTCTCATAGAGGAAGCGGCGGCCTTTCTGTGTCCACTTGGTGTTCATGCGCACATCTTCCGAGCCGTCCTTGTGTTTAATGAGGTAGGTCTCGCTGGTCACATAACCGCAGTCCTTGTAGTCGGCATAGAGAATCCACTGCTTGCCGCGCTGGTACTGGATATTCATGTCCTTAAGCCGTCGGTTGAAGCGGATGGACGACTCGCCATAGTCCTGTGCTATCTGTGTGACCAAGACCTGTCTCTTATACACATCTCCGAGCCCACGAGACCGAGGCTGATCTCGTNTGTCAAGGTAACTCACCTTGTCCTTCATCTCCGTCACTTCCTGCTGCAGGTCATCCACCTTGGAACCCAACTCAACGATGCGTGTCCTTTGGTGTTCACACTCCTGTTCGGCAAGCAGACGCTTCTGTCGCTCTTCCTTCAGATTGACAGCTAACTGTATCAGGAAGTCTGGCTCTGTCAATGCCTTCTCGATGGTCTGTTGTGTCATGTAGGCACCATGCTTGCGGATAGTGGGGAGCACCTCCGATGTCACCCAATGCTTGAACTCACGTGCCTTGGGCATCTTGGATGACAGTATGAGCGCGTAGAGTCCTGACTCGTTGATAAAGACGGTGTTAGCCTTGTAGTTGGAACCTGATACCTGAATTAGGTATGAGGTTTTGTCCTCTTCATCTACGTGATTCACAATGGCATTGGAGGGATTCTTGTACCCAAGAACTTCAGCAACGTCCTTTCCCATGAAGCCAACTTGACCGTCGGGCATTTCCAGTGTTCGTATCTGTCCAAACTCTGGGTTTTTGAAAATTTGAATGTTGTTATCCATCTCTGTTCTGATTTATCTGTTTACACTTTCTTCACCATCGCCGCCGCTGGAATCATCGCCGTCAGTGCCTGTCGTGCTCCTCACACCCTTCATGTTCTCCTGCCAACGGCTCTTGGCATCGCTGATGATGCTGCCTTTCTGCACCACACGGTCGTTGGTGGCTGCCAAGAGGACGGTGGTCTGTCTTTGGGTGTTGAGCTGAACGATATATTTGAGCAATGTCTCGTTCTGTGCCGTCAGGTCGGCATAAATGCTCAGATACTGTCGTTTCCTCTGCGCATTGGGCATATAGGCATCCTTAGTGGACTTCACCGCACACTGGTACATATTGTACAGTTCCTCCCAACGGCGTTTGTCGTTGATGGTGCCGCCTGTGGGGATGATGTGGTCGATGTTCGCCTTCATCTTGTCCAACTGACCGTTGATTTTGCTGCTCTCGGCAAGCCAGGCAAGGTCTATCTCACGGTCGGCGACGTTCAGGGCTTCCACCTCCGCACGCTTGGTCAGGGCAGAGTCTATCTTTTCCGCATCATCCACTTGGTTGTAGAGGTTGATGCCGGCAAGGGTGCGGAAGCCCAACTTGTTCTTCTCTGCCGCCGTCTTCTTGTAGCTGTTGTGCAACAGCCAATAATAGAACTCAGGGGTGAGAGAACCGCCACCCGTCTCCATCACCGTTATCTGGTTCTGCTTCGATGAGTCGTGGTTGTAGGTTACGCTTTGGGCTGTGGCTGTGATGGTGGCTACAGCCGCCATGATGAGTATCATTGTCTTCTTCATATTCATTCTTCTTTTGTTTGCAATCCGTCAATAGTCAAGTTTTCCTGCCACTTTCCATCGGCTGAAGGCATCTTCGAGTATCTCTTCCTTCGTCCGGGTGCGATACACTTTCTCTTTCCAGTAGCCCATGCGCAGCTGTACATACCGCCATGTCTGGAAGTATGCTTGGTTCAGATGTTTCTCTATCAGGTCCAACGAGTTGTTGATATTGTCCAACACCATCAGCAGGTCAGAGGTGGAACAGGCTGCCGCTCCCGTGGCATACAACACGAGGTCGTTGACACTATGATAGAGCTGACTTCCCTCGTTGTATATGTTGTCGATGGCTTTCTTGTTGATGCTGATGAGCATCGTGTCTGCCAGTTCGATGTGCTTCCGCTTGATGACCTTATCATTAAAGTCCTCCAAGAGGTTCTTGTAGTCACTGATGCGGTCGCTCACCGTCTGATAGGTGCTCTTCACATTCAGCACCGTGCGCAATGACTGGTACATCACATCGATGATGTCAAAGGCACGGGTGTATTTGTCCAAATCCACGTTCAGTTCCTTGTACTTGCCCACCTCCTCGCTACTGTATTCATGCAGCAGTTGGTTGCTGTATTCCAAGGTACTTCGTGCCAACAAGAGGCTTCGCTGCATCTTGTGGTCGTTGATGTATGCTTCTACCGACACCGCATCAAAGCCCCATTGCGCCAAGGCTGTCTTGGGGAAGAGAGTTATCAGTAGGAGAGCTATGATGATGGTATGTCTCATTCTTTGTTCCTCCCTCAATTTTCATTTTCATTCTCGTTCTCGTTTTCGTCACCATCCCCTCTGTTCGGGTCTGCATTCTCTCTCCATCGCTCGTAGCACTCTTCAATGAGTGTCCTTCTGCGACCTTGGTCAGCATCTATCGAGGGAAGAATGTCCTTCAGCACGTCGATAATGCTACGCTTGTAGTGCATCATTTTTTCTAATGATACCAAGTCGGCGTATATATTGGTGATACGGCTATCTACTTCACGGGCTATCTCCAGGCGGTCGCTCGACCAGAGCAGGTGTATCACATCGTCATTGTCAGCAGTCTGTGTCGCCTCGCTCTTGGCATACTCCGTAGTGATGCTGCACGTCGGGAACTCCTGGGCTATCTCTGAGATACGGCTGTTCACCTGCCGCGTCTTTTCCTCATCAGAGGCATTCGGGTCAAGGGTCAGCACATCCACTACCTGTGTGTCGGTGTATTCCGAGGTCAGTTCCCACGAAATTTGCAGTATCGCACGGTGTATCTTGATGCCAAGGAAGTACTTGGGCTTCCTCGCTATGGAGAGTGTTGCCTTGAAGGTGATGATGCCGTTGATGTTAGGCATGGTGGCTGTGCGCACGTAGGTATAGCCGTTCCACGAACCGGCTCCTTGCCACGTGAGGTTGTAGGCTGACTTCACATCCNGTAGTAGTCATCGGTGGCTGTGGCATTGTCGTTAGCCGCCTCGCTCTTGGCATCCTGTATGTCTGCCAACTGCTGCTGCCATGTCGCCAACTCCCTTTTCAGGTTGTCTATCTTCGTCTTGTTGGCATTGTATTGCTGTCGCAAGGCAGGGGCTTCCTCTACGGAAGCATTGGCTATTTGCGTGAGCAGGTTCTTGTTCTCTGTCTCCAACTGGCTTATCTGCGCCTCCAACAGGGCTATCTTGTTGCTTGCCTCACGTTCCTTCTCGTCCAGTTCCGAGAGGTCAAGATTGTTCTCCGTGACGGTTGTCCTCATGGCGCACTCCTTGCTGTGGGCATTGAGCGAACCGCCGCACTCACGGCACTTGTACCGCGTGCTGCCTTGTCCGAGGGTGACACCGTCCGAACAGGTGACACTGATGGTCACGCTCTCCACGCCCTTCAGCTTGGCGGCATCGGTGGCTTGGTAGTAGCGGCGTGCATCACTGCCGATGTAATAGACATAGCCCTCTTCGTTGTCGTTGTACTCCGAGAGACGTGCCTGCAACTGGCGTTTGAAGGTATTCAAGTCCATACTGTAGGAGTCGAAGACATCCTCATACACCTCTTCTACGTTGTTCCAACTCTTGGAGACGTGTATCTCGTAGGCATAGGCTTTCTTGGTCTGCTTGCCGCCACGGCTGATGATGTACGCGGACATCCAGTAGTTCATCGTATAGGTGAAGCCGTCGTTCTGTGCATTGAGCTGCTGCACACGGCTGCGACTCCATCCGGCATGGTTTTCCGAGATTGTCAATATCTGCTCTCGCTGCGTGCTGTTAGGGTAGAAGTTGGGGTCGGAAGTATTGATGCGATACCAATGGTCACCGTTCAGAATGCTGTTGTCATCGGTCGGAGGATAGTAGTCACAGAGGCTCACGCTGCCTTGGTCTCGTCGGGCGATGTACCAACGCTGCGTGTAGTAGTTGCCCTGCGTCTCGCTCAGATAGTCTGTCATCCACGAGGTGATGTTGTAGTTGGAGAGGTCAAAGAGGGCTGCCACGTTGTCCTCGCCACCCACCAGACTGAGGAGGGTGCTGCCGATGCCGTTCTCTGCCTGTTCATAGAGGTCATGGTAGTTGTCATAGATGTCCAGTATCTTGCTCACCTTGCCATTGAACAACTCATTGAAGGCACTCTTCTGCAAGAGTGCGTCCGATGCCCCGTTGATGCCTGCCGTAACCAACGATGCTCCCATGTTGTAAAGGGTTTCGATGTCTGCGGTGAGGTTCTCCACGGTGAAGTTGCCAGGCACACTGGCGATGTCGTCCAACAGCTGCTGCCAATCCACATTGCCTATCTCCGAGAGCTTGAGGATGGCGGCTATCTCCTGGTTGATTTCCAAAAACTGGATGTCGGCAAAGGTCAGGCTGCTGTTGGTCACCACGCTTTCAAACTGCATACACAGCGACTTGGTGTCGGCACATATCTTCATCAGGTAACTGCCCCAATAGAGGGCGGTCTGCGGACTCTTCAGCATCATGCCTGCCACCGTCCAGATCTTGGGCATAATCTTGTTTGCCACCATATTGTGGATGCGGCGGTAATAGTAGTTCTCCGTACTGCTGCTCCAGATGCCGAGGTCGGTGAATGCCTTGCGCTCCAAGAACTTGGCGGCGAAGATACCGGCAGTGGCAACCTCTGCGGCATTGTAGTGCTTCAAGATTTCGCCCGCCTGCTCGTTATAATAGCTCTCAGCCATAGCTCCAGCACCGAATGCGGCAGCCATGGCGGCAACGGTCTGCTTGTCATAGTTCACGCTGTAATACTGCGCATGAACCTTTCCCACGACAAGCGTCAGACACATATATATTATAATAAGGTGTATACGTCTCATTGCTTCACTACTTTACGTTTCTACTACTTTCAGTTTCTACTATTCCACTACTTTACTACTTGTAGTATTTACTATTGGTAGTATTCACTACTGATAGTATCTACTACCCAGCCACCGTTGACTTCGTCTTCGTCCGACGTGACTCGGGATAGCCCAAACGAGTTTGGGACTCTCCTCTCGCTACTCCGTCCGTTCCCGATGATTTTGTCATCGGGCTGTTGTCCCTCAGATTGAGCACCTTTCCCGCCTCATTCACCTTCTGCGCAAATGCCAACGACTTCCCGATGCCACTGGCATCCCAGTCCCAGCAATACCGCTCAATAGCCTCCTGATGGCTGCACTTCAGTTCTCGCTTATACAATTTCAATGCCTCCTTCTCAGCTCGCTCGGTGGTGTAGGTCATATAGCACTCGTGCGGTTCCTCCACACCATAGACTCCGCTCGTCGAGCCACGTCGGATAAACACCTCACGGAAGAAACTGCGTCCTTCCTTGTTCTCTAATCGGTTGACCGTGAAAATCTTCTTGCAATCCACATCGGTCAAGCCCAGTATCGCCTTGATCTCGTCGAAACGCTCACGGAACTTGCTCTGATCGAGCAGCATCACCACGTCGGAATTGTTGATGATGGCTTCCTTCACGATGGGACTGCCGATGATGTCCTGTATCTCCTGTGTCACCACGCCCACGCTCGCCCAGAACTTTCGGGCGGTCTTGTAGAGGTACTTGATGTACTCGGCCATCAACGGCGAGGCGATGGCTTTCCATGCCTCCTCGATGACTAAGCACTTGCGGTTCTTCTTCAGGCGCATCTTCTGCAAGAACACGTCCATGATGATGAGCGTCACGATGGGGAAGAGCTGCTTGTTCTCCTTGATGGCATCCACCTCGAAGACGATGAAGGTCTCGTNGTCCATGATGATGAGCGTCACGATGGGGAAGAGCTGCTTGTTCTCCTTGATGGCATCCACCTCGAAGACGATGAAGGTCTCGTCGAACAGGGTGCTATCGACGTTCTCGTTGAGAATCTTGTCGTACTTGCCGCCACGGTAGAAGTTCTGGAGCATGTAGGCGAAGTTGTCGCAGTCGATGGTGGTGATGTTGTTCTCGATGCATATCTGGTCGAGACGCTCACAGGCAAACTCATAGAACGAGTCGAAGGACAGCGTCTTCACTGCCAATGCCATGCGCCGCTCCTCCAGTCCGTGGATGAGTTTCTCCACCTTGTCGTGTATCTGAGTCAGCTCCGTGCCGCGCCGCTTCTCCATGGTGGAGAGGTTTTTTCTCAGTGTCTCCTTCTGTGAGGAAGGATAGGGCTGAACGCCGTTGAAGTAGAAGTCGTAATATTCCGTCACCAACTGCTCCACCACACGGAACTCCAGTTCGGGTATCTGCACCTCCGAGCCTTTCCATATCAGCAGAATCAGGTTCTTCAGGAAGTCGATCTTCTCGATGTTCAGCTCCCGCTTGCTGATGTTGAAGGGGTTCATGGTGATGGGCTTGTCCTCCGTATAGGCGATGTACTTGCCGCCCACATACTCNCTGCCCGAAGGACCCAAACAAAAAAAGTTCGAGTTGTCGGTCAGCTTCTCCTTTCCCTCCTTTCCTGTGATGTCGATGGCTACGGGCACGCCCTGGCGGTCGGTATAGTATATCTTCAGCGGGGTGTCCTCATTGTGCACGATGCGCTCCTTGTACATCAGGCAGGTGGCGGCATCGCCGAGGGTGAGGAAACGGTCGTAGTCGGCATTCATGCCATAGCAGTTGCCGGGGAAGGAGTTGACGAACAGCTCCAACTGGTTGTAGGCGCGCTTGCTGATATGGATGCCCATGCGCGAAAAGGAGTTTTCGAGATGGTTGGTGCATTTCTGTATGTCGGTGTCGCCGCTCACTGCCACCACGAGGTTGTAGTGGGTATAGACGAGCTGNTTTTCGAGATGGTTGGTGCATTTCTGTATGTCGGTGTCGCCGCTCACTGCCACCACGAGGTTGTAGTGGGTATAGACGAGCTGCTTGCTTTCCCTCGCTATCACCTCCTGCACTCGCTTGATGTCCTCCACAGCCATCAGGTTGCTGGGATTGGGCATGGAGGCATGGCGATTTTTCTTCTTGTCGAGCAAGGCAAGCTCGCGCTTCTGGTTGGGCACGAACACCATCTGGTTGAACACCACGCAGTCGGCACCGGGCACGCTATCGACGATGCTCACGAGGTCAACGGGCATACTGGTGTTGTTCACCTCGATATTGGCGTAGGGACGGATAACCGACGGCAGGTTGGCACAATCCACATCCACAAGGCTATACACCTTGCAGCGGCGGTCGCCCATGCCGATGGTCTCGTCATCGACCTTGAAGTTGGTCATCGACACCACCTTGTCACGGAAGTTCATGGAGAAGAAGCGGTCAACATACTCGCTGGCTTCCGTCTTGCCGAGGAAGCGGGACTTTACACCAGCATCCCTCAGTTGGTCGTGCACCTTGCGTATCTTCACCAAGAAGTCGCGCCATTTTTTGTTGTCGAACGACATCAGGCGGCTCTTCTTGTTCTCCTGTGTGATGGTCAGGTAGCAGACGCTGTCGGTAAATGGTCTGCCGTTGAAATAGCGGAAGTAGCTCTCGCTCAGAAACTCATGATTAGTCGCATTCTCTTCCTTGAACGCCTTCCTCACAAACACGTCCTGCTTGTGCATGGCATAGCCTTCACCCAAGGTCTGGGCAAGGGCGGCGAAGAGGTGGGTGAACTCATAGTAGGCCTCGATATTGGCGGAATATTTCTGTACGGGGTTCTCCATTTTCAGCACGGCGGAGTATTCGCCCGTCTTGGTATAGAGCACACCGATGCCATCTACTTCCTCGATGGAGAAGTAGATGTCCTGGAAGATGCGCTTGCGCTTGCCTCCCGTGCCGAATGCCTTGACACTGATGGCCATGCCCACGCAGATGGCTGAGAATATGAGTATGATGTATAGGGTCATTGTTCTTTTNCCTCCCGTGCCGAATGCCTTGACACTGATGGCCATGCCCACGCAGATGGCTGAGAATATGAGTATGATGTATAGGGTCATTGTTCTTTTCTTTTTTAATCACAAAAAGGCGGGCGCACCCTCATACGTGATGCCCCCACCTTCATTCACTTACAATCATTGATAGCATTCCACTTGGACATAATGGATTCTCTTTTTTTTGTTTTACACTTTCTTTGAATAGGCATAGATGAATATTCCGTTGTCACTCTTTTTGCTATGCAAGCCTTTGCGCTGCTTCATGACGATGAGAACGCCACCGACAGCCACGGCGAGGACAAGCAGCACGAGTCCTGCCACGAAACCGAAGATGCAGTAGCCGAGGATGAAGCCCGCAACGGCTCCTCCTGCGGTGGCTGCCGCCCAGTAGATGTAGCGTCCCTGCAACCCGAAAAACTCTAATGGACGTTGCAGTCCCTTGAAAATGGGATAGTCAGGAAATCGCTCCTGCTTTGCCTCTGCCATAACTGTCAGTGTTTTAACGTTCTACATACTCACAATCTCACGCTGCGTTTAACCTCCAATGCCGAAGAACAGAGGCAGTGCCTGGGCTGCTGCAATGAGGAAAATACATGCGCCGACGACCATCATGATCTTCTTTTTCACGTCCTGTTCCTCGTNGCTGCTGCAATGAGGAAAATACATGCGCCGACGACCATCATGATCTTCTTTTTCACGTCCTGTTCCTCGTTGTTCATGGCGATGTAAACTGAGATCGCACCGACTATGGCAACGACACCGGCTATGGCGTAGCAGAGCTTCACCACGATAGGCACATACTTGGCAATTTCCTCCGTCACTGTGGTAAGCGCGGTCGTGCCTGCTGAGTAGTCGCCGGCTGCGTTCTGTGCCATTGCTGCGGTGGTGCCGACAAGCAGCATCAGGGCGAGCGTTTTCATGCGCTGTGAAGAGAAGAGTCCCTTCACCTTCTTGTTAATCCTTTCAAACATTCTTTTTACCTTTTAATTTGTTACACTTTGAGTTATCTTATCTCGTATCACCTGTANGAGATCAGCCTCGGTCTCGTGGGCTCGGAGATGTGTATAAGAGACAGGACGATGGTCGCTCCTATGAGGAACAGGCAGGCTCCCACCAGCATCATGATGTTCTTCTTCACTCCCTCTTCGCCCGTATTCATCTTTATATATATCTGCAAGGCACTGATAATGACCACGATGCCCGCCACTGCATAGCACATATAGACGATATAGAGCATCATCGTCACGGCATAGTCGTGGGCACTCGCAAGTGCGTCCGCTCCCCAGCTGTAGTCCACGTTGCCACACTTAGCACTGGCCAGAACTGGGGTTAAAGCGGCATATAATGATAGAAATGCACTTCTTGTTTTTGACATCATATCTCATTATTGAGTGATTCCACCTTGACCATTTCACGACCATTGTGACGGAGGCCACGGGCGATGATGGTGTTTATCAATTCTTCCGAAAACATGGGGTCGGAATAGGTGGTATTCACTTCCTCCATCTTCTTCTCGATTGCGCTTTGTATTTTTTCAAGCACATGAGGCTTGCTCTCTTCCGCAGTGGCGGCTGCCTCCTCTGTAGGCTCTGCAAGCTGCTTCTCCTCGTAGGCTGTCTCNATCAAACGACTCGCCCTGTGACTTCTCGTCCTTGGGCTTTCCGTACAGATCCTGCACGATGATGACCGTATAGTAGATGACATAGATTACGGTCACGACAATGGCGAATATTACAAATGACTTCATATTTTCAAGTTTGATTTTACTATGATTTGGCTTATTGCCAGTGCAAAGGAACTACCTTTTCTTCAATCTTAAACCGAAATGCCTTTCCGCAGAGCCAAATCTTAACTCTAATTTTGATTACACTCACAATCATACTCAAAAATCAAACTCGAAAGGCACAAAAAAAGCCCTTCCGATATGGAAGAGCCTGTAAAGAGGGTGGATGAGAAAATGTGGATGGCTATATGGTCAGATGCTTGTCGTGGGAGAAGTCTTGATGCTCGTTGGAGAATACATAGCCCAACTGGTTGGACAGGCATTGGGTGTTGCCTATCCTGGCATTGATGTTGGTGTGCGAGTGTCCGTATATCCAATAGTCAATGCCGCTATCGGTGATATAGTCCTCCAGTTCTACAGTGAAAGCCCCGTTTGCCTTGCTGCCCTGAAACTTGGGGTGGAGCATACGGAACGACGGCACATGATGGGTGACAACAATCTTATGGACTGCTTGCGAATGTGCCACAGCGTCCTTGATGAACGTGAGGCAACGCTTATGCTCGGCATTGAATTGGGCATGGGTCATCAGTTCACCTTTATATAATATACGGCGGAAGTCACTTATCACTTGCTCGGTGAAGTAAGCGTCTTCCAAAGGAATCCTCGACCAAAGGGTGGAGAGGATGATGTCGGTGTCGCCAATCCTCACAACACCATTGTAGTGGCTGAATACATTGGGACGTATCTCCAAGAGATAGCCGTCGGGCAATGTCGCCACATCATAGTATTTGTAGAACTCATGGTTGCCCATGCAGCAATGCACCTCCTTGTAATTCTCCGATGCCCAGTCCCAAAAGGGATGCTTGGAGTAGTTATCATCACCGAGATAGCCGATGTCACCGGCAAGCAGCAGTATGTCGCCCGTCACCTCCAAGGGGTGGGCTTTCAGATACCGCCAGTTGTCGGCAAACTCTAGGTGCAGGTCGGATGCGTATTGTATCTTCATATTGTTCATGCTTCCATAAACAATTCATCCAGTTGGTCCAACAGTCCAGTCACAAATGCCTCGTCTTGACCGAGCGAATTTGACAATGGTTCTGCGAGAATTGACCAGTCGGCTCTGATGGAGGCGACAAACTCCCTTATACATGCCACTATGGAAGCAGGTGCCTCAATGTTGTCCTCGGCCATTATGACCACATTCTTCAGAATGTCAGAACGATGCTTCTTGATGTCCTTGGTGTTCACATGCTTGCCGTCCCTCTTGTCTGCCATGAGATTGAGGTAGGCTCTTGCCTTCAGCGCTATCAAGGCAGCGGAATTGGCATGGCGTATGCCATCAGTCAGTTGGCTGTGTGCGATAGTGAAGTGATAGTAGTCATCGTCCATGATGATGGCACTGAGACTCGACACATCTTCATCGGTCGGGATAGGTTCTATGACAAATCCCTTTGGCTCTCCAAGCACGTCGGGGTGGCGTGACAGCAGTTCNTCATCGGTCGGGATAGGTTCTATGACAAATCCCTTTGGCTCTCCAAGCACGTCGGGGTGGCGTGACAGCAGTTCTATCATCTCGGGATAACCATCTTTGCCATCAAGGAAGCGGTACATTTCATATCTTGGTGGTTCACCAGCCTCCTGTTTCCTCTTTTCAGGTCGATAGCCTGCCTCACGTACAAACTGCCAGAAGCGGTTGGCGAATGCCTCGGTCATGTTCTCTACGATGACTATCATATCGATGTCGTGTGTGGCGCGGGGGCGCACCACGGTATTGGTCATGGTGATGTCACAGGCTGCACCGCCTATCACTACATAGTTGTCTGAGTATTCCGCAAAAGCCTCGCGGAACTTATCTAATCCGTCCATTTCTGTTCACTGATTATTCGTTCTACTTCTTTTTCCACTCTCGGATCATTGTCCTCCCTCAATGAAAGGACAAGGGAAAGGCGGTCAACCCACTGGTTCTTGTCGCCAATCTTGCTGACGACAGGGTATTTCCATACCTCTATGATATAGTTGCCGTCATAGATGTTGGGATTTTCCATGACATCAGCCGACTTGACGGCACGGTACTCCTTGCTTGTCATCATCATCATCTGTTCCCTGTCGGGGTTGAGCATGGTGTAATGCGCCAAGGCATTGATGCCACATACGGGATATTCCGCATCCAAGCGTATGTCATCGCAATAGATAAGGTTCTCTACGGGTGACAGCAAGACGTTCTGTGCCTTGTCCCACAGTTCCTTGCCCTTCAGCTCGAAGTGTACCACCTTACTGCGCTGTCCGTTCTGAATCTTTTGACACAGCCCTACGTCTTCAAGGCAGGTGACACCCAACGTGACGCTTTCATAGGAATAGGGAAGCAAGGGCGCAATGTCTCTTGGCGACATTCCTTCGAGACTGCCGACCTGTAGGTGGTAGAGCAGCATGTATTGTGCCACAGGAGTCAGTACCTCAGCTATCTTCCTGTTGCTTGTCTTCTCCAATGCAATGATGCCAGGCAAGTGGGCATACTCCTCGGACATGACAAAGAAGACTCCCTTGTCCGCCAGCCTGTGCCGCTCGTAGGTGGGTCCGGGCGCAAGGATGAATACTGCGGGCAGTCCCAAGGCTTCAGTCAATCGCTTGCCCGTGATGGCGCAAGCCCGTGGAGAGGGATTGACTTCTTTCTTAGGTTTAACGAACAGCAGGGACATGCCTTGGTATGTGCCGTCATAGAAACTGTATGAGAGTTTCTCTCCGACAGTGATACCTTTCAAGCTTTCCTTGGCACGAGGTTCCACCTCAATGCGTCTGCCCAATATCCTTATTTCTTTTTTCAATTCCATTCTGCTACATTTTAATGATACATTAAAACGATGCAAAAATAAGGATAATAATTGAGAATCAGGCATATTTTGGCGAAAAAGTGCAGATTTGATATGTAATTTCAATGCATTTGAGCCGTTTCTGCACCAAATGATAATGTTTTCGTCTTGATAATGTCATTCCGATGCCGTTCGTTTCTTTCTCATTAGATAGCCAATTCTCATCAATCAAACTCAAAGGGCATAAAAAAGCCCTTCCGATAGGGAAGAGCTTATTCTATTGGTTTGGCTGATGCCAATATTCCGATTAACCGATTCTTCTGCTTTCGTCAGAGCGGAACTTGTACATTCCTGTCTCGTATGATATTCTGCCTAACACAATCCACTTGTTCAGGCCTTTCTCATTAGCCCATTGGGTATATTTGCGCTGTATCATCGCAGGATTTAACCTTACCTTCGGGGCATTTTTCCATTCTTCGTTTGGTATGAGGGCATTGGCAGCAAAGGCATTGGCTTCTTTTTCCTCTGCACTCTCGTTGTCATAATCTGGGATGCTGAGTTTACAATCGCTTCGGCGGCCATCGAGATAATGCAGATAGATGTGCCCGACCTCGTGCATCAGTGCGAAAGCGAAATTGTCTATGCGGTCGTATCTCCTTGTCAATATTATATAAGGTATGCCGTCTTCTATGTAAGAATAACCATCCACAGAGGCTTTATCCACCTTTTCTTCGATGCAGAAGGCTATTCCCTCGGCAGCCAATATCTCTTTTACAGTATTCTCCGTGGAGCGATTGTCATGCAAGGCTCTTACCAATGCTGCAACCACCTCATTTCTTCTTTCCTGGTTGAATGGTTGTGAAACCTTTTGTCTCTTGGCTTTTGATTCTGCCAAAAGCTTCCATGTCATCAGCATACGAGGGTCTTGACCTGTCTTTGCCGATTTTCTGAACATGCCGGATGTCTCCAGTTTCAGCTCGGCAGGCTGGGGCAGACAAAGGGTTTCGGAAATATACTGCATCTGTTGAACCGCTGTAGTCAGTTCTTTGCCGATTCGCTTGAACAAGGTTTTGACATCAAAGATTTCATTATAAAGACTGAGGGCGTTTTGCGCTTCAAACTCTTCAACGCCTCTCTGCTCTATCACCTTCATGTCATATTCATATTGGGTCTGCATGTTTACCAACGATACTGCAGAGATGCCGAGAACCTCTTCTATCTTGTCTGCAATGGGCTTTGTTATGGGTCTCTTGCCTTTTATCAGCTCATTCAGATGTGACTTTTGCATACCAATCATGACTGCAAAGTCCTTTTGGGAGATTTCTCTGTCTTCCAATTCATACCTCAGAATGGTACCCGGATGGGTTGCCGTCCAAGGGGTCTTGCTTTCATTTCTTGTTGCCATAGTGGTCATCATTTAATTCTATTAACGTTATTTCCAATCCTGTCTCTGTTTCCCGGAACAGCAGCCGCTCAACTCTATTGTTGAATATCCTGACAGAGCTTAAGGATATATGTCTCAGTTGCTCGTAGTGAAGGAAACTGTAATCCCTCAATTTGGAGACATGCTCCACTGATTTCATCAGGTTGTATATATCAGTCAGCTTCTTCACAAATTTCTTGTCGCGAGCGATTCTTTTATATTTTCCTGCATTCATTCCATATAGTATGAGTTCACGCAGGTCATCGTCTTGTATTTCAACTTTAATCATGCATTCAGCATTTATTTTTGGTGCAAAGATAATAAATAATTCCCATTAAAAGGGAACTTTATCGATATTTCTCTTCAAAATCGCACATATTTGTGATAAATTAACATGAAAAGCGGTTTTAAGAGCTTTTTTGAGTCGGAATCCAAACAATTTATTCATTGACAGGTTATCTTTTCCTCATAAGATAGTCGTTGACATCCTTGTAGTCGGCATACCTGAAGGACTCGTCCGTCACCCTGTACTCGAATACATTGCTGATACTCTCAACCGTCTTGCGTCCTGCCTGGTCGTTGTCGAGGAAGCAATGGATGTGGGTGTAACGGTCAAGGTACTGCAATGCTCGTTTGATGTTGGCGACTGAGTTCAGTATCATATAGTCGCAAGGGCTTTCAACGACAAACCATCTATCTTGCTGTTTGACGAGGGTCATATACGCAAGGAAATCCATGAAGCCCTCAAAAACCAGACAACCGCTTTGCCACTCATTGAATGTATGGGCAAGCAGGGTGATATCCTTATGCCCGATGCAGCCCTTGAAATAGGGATTGCGCACCTCATGTCCTTCGCTTAGGTTGCCAAAGGCAATGCCATAGTAATGCTTCTGCTCAACCTTGTAGTGTATCTCCCTGCAATACATCCTGCCGATGGTGATGTCTATCCGTCGGCTACTGAAATAGGACAGCAGAGAATGGTTGCTCAGAGGAAGCAGCTTCACATCGTTCATTTTGGTTGTCGTGTATTCCTTGGCTGCGATGGCGGTCTCTATCGCCTTATCCACAGTGGTGATATTCTTGGACGCAAGGTAGGCAAGGGCATCGGAAACGGAGTGTTTGTTATACATGCGCTTTACCAACTCCACAAGGTCGCCACCCTCCTTAATGGCGTAGTCGTACCACAGGTTCTCCTTCTTGCTGACCTTGAACGATGCGGTCTTCTCGTCCCTGAAGGGTGACAGATA
>NZ_CP083673.1:5231626-5298465 GCF_025914115.1 Bacteroides sp. DH3716P
ACGTAGGGGATGCCGTATCAATGCCGAGCCGGCTGAAGGCGGCGGGTTTACAGTTTATTTCACTATTCCGCGCCGATAAAAGGAAAACACATAAAAGTTATTAGATAAGGAACATGGAAGAACAGAAGTTTAAAGTTATTATTGTAGAGGATGTAAAACTGGAGTTGAAAGGGACAGAAGAAATATTCCGTCATGAAATACCGAATGCAGAAGTAATCGGCACGGCAATGACGGAAAGTGAGTTTTGGCCGTTGATGGAGGCCCAGCTTCCCGATCTGGTATTGTTGGACTTAGGACTAGGAGGTTCTACGACCATTGGTGTTGATATTTGCAAGAATATATTCAAACGTTACAAAGGAGTTCGGGTATTGATCTTCACGGGTGAGATTCTGAACGAAAAGTTGTGGGTGGACGTATTGAATGCCGGTGCCGATGGAATCATCCTCAAAACGGGTGAGCTACTGACGAAAACAGATGTACAGGCTGTGATGGATGGAAAGAAATTGGTATTTAACTATCCGATTCTGGAAAAGATTGTAGATCGTTTCAAGAAATCTGTAGCCAATGATGCTAAGCGTCAGGAGGCTGTCATCAGCTATGATATTGATGAATACGATGAACGTTTTCTCCGTCATCTGGCTTTGGGTTATACGAAAGAGATGATTGCCAATCTGAAAGGAATGCCTTTTGGTGTGAAATCATTGGAGAAACGGCAGAATGATCTTATTGGACGTCTTTTCCCGAATGGAGAACGGGTGGGAGTGAATGCTACCCGGTTGGCAGTACGTGCATTGGAATTGCGTATTATTGATCTGGATAATCTGGAGCCTGACGAAGAGTAAATTAAGTATTAACGGTAGCTTCTTGCTTAGTCGGAAAATGATGAAGAATAAATGGCGTATGCCCCATCCCGCTACGATGTTCCTTCTGCTAACAATGGCAGTGGTCTTTCTTTCATGGATATGCGATATCTATGGGTTGAAAGTGACATTGCCACAAACAGGTGAGGACATCCGTGTACAAAGCCTGTTGAGTCCGGAAGGAATCCGCTGGTGGTTGCGGAATGCTATTAAGAACTTTACAGGTTTTGCTCCATTGGGCATGGTGATTATTGCTATGTTCGGATTGGGAGTGGCACAACATTCCGGTTTTATTGATGCTTGTATCCGCATGGGGGTGGGAAACCGGCAGGAAAAGAGGAAGATCATCTTGTGGGTGATTGTGCTTGGCTTGTTGTCGAATGCCATTGGTGATGGTGGATATATCATTTTATTGCCTATTGCTGCTATGCTGTTTCAATGGGTGGGGCTTCATCCGATTGCAGGGATTGTTACGGCTTATGTTTCCGTTGCGTGCGGGTATAGTGCTAATATTGTATTGAGTACGATGGACCCGTTGTTGGCGCATACCACGCAAGAGGCTGCACTGGCACAAACGGGTTATCAGGGGAATACAGAACCTCTTTGCAATTACTTTTTTATGAGTGCTTCAACGGTGGCCATTACGGCTATTGTGTATTGGATTACTCAAAAATGGCTTCTTCCTACGTTAGGTAAGTATGAAGGCAGTATGAAGGTGGTGGCTTACCATCCTCTGTCTCGTAAAGAGCGGCGTGCCATTATGATTTCCATTGTTGTGGCAGCTATCTATGTGGCTCTTATCTTGTGGCTTACTTTTTCTTCTTATGGAATTTTGCGGGGTGTGAATGGTGGTTTGATGCATTCGCCTTTTATTGCCGGTATTTTGTTTTTGCTTTCTTTGGGAGCAGGTATTACGGGAATGGCTTATGGATTCAGTTCCGGACGGTATCGCACTGACAATGACGTGATTGAAGGACTTACGCAGCCAATGAAACTTCTTGGAGTGTATTTCGTTATCGCTTTCTTCGCTGCGCAGATGTTTGCCTGTTTTGAATATTCCCATCTGGATAAATGTCTGGCGATTATGGGGGCTGACTTGCTTTCTTCGTTTGAACCGGCTCCTTTGTCTGCTCTTGTTCTGTTTATTCTGTTTACGGCATTGATAAATCTGATTATGGTATCTGCTACCTCCAAATGGGCTTTTATGTCTTTTATCTTTATCCCGATGTTTGCACAGATGGGAATTGCTCCGGATATAGCACAATGTGCTTTCCGTATCGGAGATAGTTCGACGAATGCCATTACTCCTTTCTTATTCTATATGCCTCTGGTGCTTACCTATATGCGGCAATATGATAAGCAGATTACGTATGGTTCATTGCTGAAATATACTTGGAGATATTCATTAGGCATCCTGGTTGTCTGGACATTGCTGTTTATCGTTTGGTATTTGTTGAAAATACCGATGGGATTGTAGGGTTAAGGAATGATTGCCGGGCTCCGGTTTATCTGATTGGAATTTTGTTTTTCTGAATTAATCGCTATATTTGCACCGTTCCTTAAAGAAAGACAACGAATGAATCTACCAGAAATCTCTGAAAATCTAATTGAACAGTTAAATCACGGTAATACAAAAGCATTTGATAAAATCTATCATACCTACTACCTTTATTTGTGTGCGATAGCTGTTTATTATGTGCATGACAAGAGGGTGGCAGGGGAGATTGTGAATGATGTCTTTGTCGCTTTTTGGCAGAATCGCCACCATATCACTCACCCGGCTCTTCCGTACTTGCGGCGTGCTATTCAAAACGCAAGTATTAGTTATCTGCGTTCTTCCTACTTCAACGAAAAACAGATGATGGAACAGATGGAAGAAATCTGGGCTTTTCTCGAAAATCATATTCTTTCTTCCGATAATCCTTTGCAGGCATTGGAGCATAGCGAAATGAATACCATCATCATGAAGAAGGTGGAGGAATTGCCAGCCAAATGCCGTGCCATATTTAAAGCAAGTTTGTATGAGGGTAAGACATACAGTGAAATTGCCGAGGAGCAGAATATTAATGTGACCACTGTAAGAGTACAGATGAAAATAGCATTGACTAAGCTACGCGAATCACTGGGTACTCCTTATATGATAGCTATTTTGATGTTTCTCTAAAAAAAATCGCTTTTCTTTTAAACGTTTCTTTTTTTATTGCGTATCTAGTTATATACACCCATAGAAAAAGTACGTTTATGAATGACTCTTATCATATAGAAGAATTGGAAATCCGGATAAGCAACTATCTGTCCGGTAACTGCACCGAAGAGGAGAAAGAAGCTCTGTTCGCTTATCTGGCTTCCAATGAAGATGCAGCTAAAATTTTCCGGGAGATGTCCGCAGTATGGGCTGTTTCTTCTGTGCCTGCATTTGCCAAAGTAGAGGATGCTAATTTATCACAGATAAAAGAAAAAATAGCCGCTGCTGAGATGAAACCTGTCCGTTCGCGGAAGATAGTTCCTGTGTGGCTGAAGGTAGCTGCTGCAATTATTTTGTTGTTGGGCTGTAATTACTTCTGGTACACTTATACTGAAAATCTTACGGAAGTATATACGAATGCGGATTCTCCTTATGAAATTAAAGTGCCAGCTGGTTCGCGGACGAATATTGTGCTTCCGGATGGAACAGAGGTTTCATTGAATGCGGGTTCTGTGTTACGTTATTGCCGTGGGTTCGGTATTCGTGAACGTGATGTTACGCTTGATGGCGAAGGATATTTCAAGGTGGCGAAAAATGAGAAGATTCCTTTCTTTGTAAATACGAATGGTGTACAGGTAAAGGTGGTAGGGACTGTTTTTAATGTACGCGCTTATGATGACGATAATTATGTAATGGTATCTTTGTTGGAAGGTCGTGTCAATTTAGCCACTTTGTCCGGTTCGGTAATGAAACTATTCCCTAGCGAACAGGCTTTTTACGATAAGAATACGGGCCGCATGGAGAAAATGAAATCAAATGCTAGTTCTGCCTGTGACTGGTTGGATGGTGGCCTGACATTTGAAGATGCTCCGTTTGCCGACATCGCACACCGTCTGGAGCGCAAATTCCAGGTGAAGATCAGTTTAGAGAGTGAACGTCTGAAAGCGGAACGCTTTTCCGGATGTTTCAATAGTAATCAAAGTATCAATGATATATTGGGAGAAATCAACGTTGAGAAGCAATATACATGGAAAGTTAGTGGAGACACTATCTTTATAACTGACAAGAAAAAGGAGGTAAAATAAGAAAAAGTAAAGTATGATTGGGAACTTAGTCGATAGATATATCGGTGGTTCAGCGTTGTATAGAAAGATATTATGTTAACCTTTAATAGTGAAAAATATGAGATTAATAGTAAAAAGAATATTATTAATGCTTCTGCTTTTGTCTGTAGGAAACGTTTTGACTGGTGGTTTCCAGCTATCGGCACAGGAACAAAGTAAGCGATTCAGTGTGAAAGTAGATAATATTACTTTGAAAGAAGCCATTGAAGTAATAAAGAAGCAAGGCAATTACTCTTTCCTGATTCGTAATAATGACATTGATTTGAATAGGAAAGTCTCTGTGAATATAAATAACGGTACTATTAATGATGTGATGGGACAATTGCTGGCCGGTACGGACGTCAGTTATGAAGTGAACGGCCCCCGGGTGATTATGTTCCATGCAGTGACACCGCAGAAAGAACAGGAAAAAGCGTTTGTCTTAAAAGGTAGAATCACTGATCCTACAGGTGAAGGGGTGATTGGGGCAAATGTGAAAGTGGTCGATTCTACGGAAGGTACCATTACGGATATGGATGGCAATTTTTCTTTGATGGTTACTCCGAATGCCCGTTTATCCATATCGTATATCGGCTATGCCACACAGGAAGTGGTGGTGAAAGATCAACGTCCTCTCAATGTAACTTTGAAAGAAGATACTCGGTTAATAGACGAAGTAGTAGTTGTTGGTTACGGCGTACAAAAGAAAGCGAACCTGACAGGTGCGGTGAGCAGTGTGAAGATGGATGATGTTTTAGGTGACCGTCCGGTGGTGTCTGTGAGTGACGCTTTGAAAGGGGCAATGCCCGGCTTGCAGATTACAGGTAATTCAGGAAGACCCGGTGAAGAAATGAGTTTCAACATTCGTGGTGTCAACAGTTTGGATAAGAATGGGAAACCGCTGGTGCTGGTAGATAACGTGGAGATGGATATTAATATGCTCGATCCGAACGATATTGAATCGGTGACTGTTTTGAAGGATGCGGCATCTTCTGCTATTTACGGAGCACGGGCAGCTTTCGGTGTGATTTTGATTACTACAAAGAAAGGCTCGGATGCAACTAAACTCTCTATTAATTATTCAAATAACTTCTCTTTTAGCAGACCTGCCAATATGCCTCATAAGGCTACTCCGCTCCAAACGGTACAGGCTTATAAGGACATGGGGACAATAAATTATCAAAGTGGTCAGAACGTAGATACCTGGTTGGGACTTTTGAAGGAATATAATGCTAATCCGTCTGCATATCCGGATGGTTATGCAATGGTGGACGGGCTGCGTTATAGCTTGGCAGAAACTGATCTTTTCGATGATATGATGGAGACTGGTTTCCAGCAAACTCATAATATTTCGGTAGGTGGCGGTACGAAAGATATTTCTTATCGTTTCTCCTTCGGTATGGTGAATGAAAATGGGGTACTGGCTTCGGATAAAGATACGTACAAGCGTTACAATGTGTCTTCTTATCTCCGTTCAGATGTGTTTTCATGGATTACTCCGGAATTGGATATTAAATATACGAACTCTAACTCTTCATTGCCGGAAACTTCCGGAGGATATGGTATATGGGGAGCAGCAGTCGCATTCCCTTCTTATTTCCCTACTGGAACAATGAATATTGACGGCGAAGAATTACCGATCAATACTCCTCGTAACTTGATTGATCTGGCATATCCGACAACTATTCAAAAGAATAATCTTCGTATTTTCGGAAAGGTTACGATCAGTCCTTTGAAGAATGTGAAGTTGATTGGTGAGTATACATTCAATCATCTAAGTAACGAGAAAACGAAATTTGAGAAGAAGTTCTATTATGCACATGGAGGTAACTTTGTGAAAGAGGTTTCCACTGCCAATTCCAAGTATGAATATTCCAATGGTATTACGGATTATAATGCATTGAACTTCTATGCTAACTATAACAACTCATGGGGCAAACATGATGTAACGGTGATGGGAGGTTTCAATCAGGAGAGTAGTGATTATCGTTATGCTGAGATGTCGCGTATGAATATGATTAATGAAGATCTGCCGTCTATTTCGCAGTCGACAGGTGATTATTTTGCTAAAGACAAATTTGAACGTTATACGGTAAGAGGGTTATTCTATCGCATTAACTATTCGTTTGCCGGCAAGTATTTGCTTGAAACGAACGGACGTTATGACGGTTCTTCCAAATTCCCGAAGAATAGCCGTTTCGGTTTCTTCCCTTCGGTTTCCGCCGGATGGCGTATCAGCGAGGAAGCGTTTATGAAACCTTTGAACTCTGTTCTTTCGAACTTGAAATTGCGTGGTTCTTGGGGTAATATTGGAAATCAGAGCATCACTCCTTACGCATATATTCCCGGTATGGATGCGGAACAGGCTTATTGGACTGTTTCCGGTATTAAAGTTACTACTTTGAAACCAGCTGCTTTGGTTAGCAATAGCTTTACTTGGGAAAAAGTAACGACAATTGATGTCGGATTCGATCTTGGGCTAATGGATAACAGATTGAATATGGTGTTCGACTGGTATCGTAGAGATACTAAGGGTATGCTTGCTCCGGGCTCTGAACTTCCGGGTGTATTAGGTGCAAGTGCCCCTTTACAGAACACGGCTGACCTTCGTTCTAAAGGTTGGGAAATCTCGGTTGACTGGAACGATCAGATCGGAAAAGTGAAATATAGCATAGGCTTTAATCTTTACGATGCGAAAACAAAGATTACTAAATACAACAACGAAACAGGACTGTTTGGCAAGGACAAGAACGATAATGAAACATATCGCGTAGGAATGGAACTGGGTGAAATTTGGGGGTATGTGACCGATCGTTTGTACACAGTGGATGATTTCGATGCAGATGGCAAACTGAAACCGGGTATTGCTAAAGTGGAAGGTTATAATCCGAATCCGGGAGATATATTATATAAGGACTTGGATGGTAATGATATTATCAACAGTGGTACCAGTACAACGAAAGATCCGGGAGACCGTAAAATCATTGGTAATAATACCCGGCGTTATCAGTATGGTATTCATGGTAGTGCAAGTTGGAACGGTTTTTCTCTGTTATTCTTGCTGCAAGGAGTTGGTAAACGAGATTTGTGGGTGATGAACGATCTGTTTTATCCGCATTATGATGCTTGGACTACCGTTTATGATTCACAGTTGAATTATTGGACTCCGGAAAATACGAATAGTTATTTCCCCCGTATTTATGAGAAAGCGGCCGGAAATACAGATGCCAATACACGTGTACAAACTCGTTATCTACAGGATGGATCGTATTTAAGTATTCGTAATATAACGCTTTCTTATAATTTTCCGTCTAAGTGGATGAGTAAGATTGGAGTTAATAATTTGGCTGTGTTCTTCAGTGGTGAGAATCTTTATACGTTCGACCACTTGCCGAAAGGACTTGATCCGGAACGTTCTGTCACGGATGATTTAGGACAACGTGGTTTTACCTATCCGTATATGAGACAGTATTCGTTCGGTATAAACCTTTCATTCTGATTGTTTCACAACTTAAAGAGTAATTATTATGAATAAATATATACTATGTGTAAGCGTTAGTCTTTGTTTGTTGATGTCGTCTTGTCTAAATGACGAATTTCTGGAGGTTTATCCCAAAGGACAGCAAACAGAAGCATCGGTCTTTACTACCTATGACAACTTTAAAACGTATACATGGGGATTGTATAACGTGTTCTTCGGATATACGTATGATACAGGGCAAACGGATGAAATTTTCCGTGGTGATTTTGAATCGGATAACATGATAAAAGGATTGGATGGATATGAAGGTCAGTGGGCATATCGCAAAGCAAAGGCTACGGATGAGTCTAAAGATTGGGATTATGATTATATCCGTCGTGTTAACCTGATGCTCGATAATATTGATCATTCGGAAATGAGTGAAACCGAGAGGGAGCATTGGAGAAGTGTGGGATATTTCTTCCGTTCTTATAAATACTTTCAGATGCTTTCTAAATTTGGTGATATTCCTTGGGTAGAGCATGCTTTGACTGAGGAAAGTCCCGAGCTTTATGGAAAACGTGATAGTCGTGACTTGGTGGCTTCCAATATTCTGTCTAATTTGAAATATGCGGAAACACATATTGGCAGTAATATCGAAGCGGATGGGAAAAATACAATTAATATGTATGTGGTGAAAGCTCTTATTTCCCGTTTTGCTTTATTTGAAGGAACTTGGAGAAAATATCATGGTTTGTCGGGAGCGGATACTTATCTGGAAGAATGTGCCCGTGCTTCTGAAGAGGTGATTAAGCAATATCCGAATGTGCATCCTAAATATGATGAGTTGTTTAATTCGGAAACACTGGATGGGGTGACAGGTATTCTTTTGTATAAGGCTTATGAAACCGGACAGTTAATGCATGGTTTGACCCGTATGGTGCGTACAGGTGAATCTTATATTGAGGCAACGAAAGACGCGGTAGACAGTTATCTTTGTACGGATGGACGACCGGTTAGCACGACGACTAGCCGTTATGGGGGTGATAAGAATATGTATGGACAATTCCGTGATCGTGATTACCGGTTGTATTTGACGATCTGTCCTCCATATATGGTGAAGAAAGAAAACGGACCCAGTACGGCTGATTGGAAATATACGGATAATGCACAGGACAGGGAATTTATAGATTTAATGGCTACGATTTCCGGTGAAACTTATCATCGTTTGCCGTCTTCCAACTTTAAAGGATTCACCGTGCAAGGACAACCTCACTTTAAGAATATGAACTGGGGACAGGGCTGGAACGCTTCCCAAATGGGCTTCTGGGTATGGAAATATTATAATACACATACTGTAGCTACCAACGCGAATGGGGTGAATACAACAGATGCCCCACTGTTCCGTATAGGTGAGGTGATGGTAAACTATGCCGAAGCGATGTGCGAATTGAACAAGTTCGACCAGGCTGCTGCGGATAAGTCTATTAACAAACTTCGGGCAAGAGCTAATGTGGCGAAAATGGTGGTGAATGATATTAATGATGCTTTTGATCCGAAGCGTGATCCTTCCGTTCCTGCTCTTTTGTGGGAAGTGCGTAGAGAGAGACGAGTTGAATTGATGGGCGAAGGTTTCCGTTTGGATGATTTGCGCAGGTGGAAGAAAGGAGACTATGTTAACAAACAACCGCTGGGTGCCTATGTGACAGGGGCTTCGGCCAAGAATTTGAAAGTAACGGGTGGTGCAGGTGCTGATGAAGGATATGTTTATTTCTTTGATACCCCGCTTGGATGGCAGGAACATTATTATCTGTATCCGTTGCCTTTGAAGCAATTGGCGTTAAATACGAATTTGGAACAAAATCCGGTATGGACAAAGTAATTTTAAATTGAAATGATGCACAAGACCTGTAATATTTTAGTATATTGCAGGTCTTGAAAATTTAAGGTAGAAAATGAAAAATAGAATATCAATAAAATATGCGTTTTTTTGTGGAACAGCTTGCTGCATCTCATCTATACTACGTGCACAACAGGATGCATCCCAAATGAATGTGCTTTTTATAATGGCTGATGATATGCGCCCCGAACTGGGGTGTTACGGGGTAGATGTAGTGAAAGCTCCTAATATGGACCGTTTGGCGGCAAGTGGCGTCTTGTTTCAGAATGCGTATTGTAATATTCCTGTGAGTGGGGCATCCCGGGCTAGTTTATTGACGGGTGTATATCCTCATTACCCCGATCGCTTTATTAGTTTTTCCGCCTATGCCAGCAAAGATTGTCCCGAAGCAATACCTATTTCGGGATGGTTCACCCGGAATGGTTATCATACTATTTCGGACGGCAAGGTGTTTCATCATATCAGCGATCATGCGGATTCGTGGAGTGAGCCTCCTTACCGGAATCATCCGAATGGATATGATGTATATTGGGCGGAATATAATAAATGGGAACTTTGGATGAATTCGGAATCGGGAAAAACGATTAATCCGAAAACGATGAGGGGACCTTTTTGTGAATCTGCTGATGTTCCTGATACTGCCTATGATGATGGGAAACTTGCAAACCGAGCTATTCGTGACTTGAAAAGGATGAAGGAGGCTGGCAAACCTTTCTTCTTGGCTTGTGGTTTCTGGAAACCTCATTTGCCGTTCAATGCCCCAAAGAAATATTGGGATTTATATAAACGGGAGGAAATACCTTTGGCTACCAATCGTTTCCGACCTGAAGGATTGCCGGAGCAGGTTCGTAATTCGAGCGAGATATATGCGTATGCACGGGTTGCGGATACGAGTGATATTGACTTCCAGCGGGAGGTAAAACATGGATATTATGCTTGTATGAGTTATGTGGATGCACAGATTGGCAAGGTATTGGATGCATTGGATGAACTGGGATTATCGGATAATACAATTGTGGTTTTGTTGGGAGATCATGGCTGGAATCTGGGAGAACATGATTTTATAGGTAAACATAATCTGATGAATACTTCTACTCATGTACCGTTGATTGTCCGTGTGCCGGGAATGAAAAAAGGAAAAACAAAATCGATGGTGGAATTTGTTGATTTGTACCCGACTTTATGTGAACTTTGTAAACTGCCTGTTCCCGCTGAACAGCTAAGCGGGCAAAGCTTTGCCGGGGTTTTCAAGAATCTGAAAGCTAAGACGAAAGGTGAAGTCTATATTCAGTGGGAAGGAGGAGATAATGCCGTTGACCGGCGTTATAGTTATGCGGAATGGATGAAAGGCGACGTGAAGAAAGCCAGTATGTTGTTTGACCATCGGATTGACGGGAAGGAAAACAAGAATCGGGTCGATGAAAAAAAATATAAGAATAAGGTTGAATCATTATCTTCTTTTATCAGAATAAAGAAGTCATCATTAAAGAAATAATATGAAAACAGTTTTATTACAGTCCAGCCGTTTGGTATCGGTTGTTTTATTCATGCTTTACGGAATGTCGATGTTTGCCCAGCGACAGGATATCTTGCTAAATAATGATTGGAATTTCCGGTTTTCGCATCAGGTACAGAAGGGAACAGAGGTAAGAGTTGATTTGCCTCATACTTGGAATGCGCAGGATGCTTTGTCCGGTAAGATAGACTATAAACGGGGAATTGGTAATTATGAGAAGAATTTATTTATTCGTCCCGAATGGAAAGGAAAACGTCTTTTTATTCGTTTCGAAGGAGTGAATAACATTGCAGATGTGTTTATAAATCGTCGTCATATAGGTGAGCATCGTGGGGGATATGGAGCTTTTATCTTTGAGATCACAGGAAAGGTGGAATATGGAAAAGAAAACTCTATATTAGTACGGGTGAATAATGGTGAACAGTTGGATATTATGCCTCTGGTCGGTGACTTTAATTTTTACGGAGGTATTTATCGTGATGTACATTTGTTGATTACTGATGAGACGTGTATTTCTCCTTTGGATTATGCTTCCCCCGGAGTACGTCTGATACAGGATAGTGTGAGCCATCGGTATGCTAAGGTGCGGGCTATTGTTGATTTATCAAACGGGAGTAGTGGTAATCAGGAAGTGGAGCTTAACGTACGCCTGTTAGATGGTCAAAGGGTGGTGAAAGAAGGAACAAAGAATGTGAATCTTTCTGGAAACGAAGTAATGCAGCAGGAACTTACATTTGAAATCGATCAGCCTCATTTGTGGAATGGTCGTCAGGATCCTTTCCTTTATCAGGCGGAAGTGACTCTTTTCCGGAATGGTCAGATGGTAGATCGTGTTACACAACCGTTAGGACTTCGTTTTTACCGGATCGACCCTGATAAAGGTTTTTTCCTGAATGGAAAACATTTGCCTCTTCAAGGCGTTTGCCGTCATCAGGATAGGAGTGAGGTGGGCAATGCGCTGCGCCCGCAACACCATGAGGAAGATGTGGCATTGATGTTGGAGATGGGAGTGAATGCTGTTCGTTTGGCGCATTATCCGCAGGCTACTTATTTTTATGATCTGATGGATAAGAATGGTATTATTGTATGGGCTGAAATACCTTTTGTGGGTCCTGGTGGATATAATGATAAAGGTTTTGTGGATTTACCTGCTTTCCGTGCCAACGGAAAAGAGCAGCTCAAAGAACTGATTCGTCAACATTATAATCATCTTTCTATTTGTGTATGGGGGCTGTTTAATGAGTTGACGGAGTTGGGAGATAATCCGGTTGAGTACATCAAAGAATTAAATGTGCTGGCACATCAGGAAGATACTACCCGGCCTACGACCTCCGCAAGTAATCAAATGGGAGATTTGAATTTCATAACGGATGCTATTGCTTGGAACCGTTATGATGGATGGTATGGTGGCACTCCCGCTGATTTGGGGAAATGGTTGGATCGAATGCATAAGGATCATCCGGAAATATGTATTGCTATCAGTGAATATGGTGCCGGCGCAAGTATTTACCATCAACAAGATTCGTTGGTTAAAACTGTACCAACCAGTTGGTGGCATCCTGAAAACTGGCAGACGTATTATCACATTGAAAACTGGAAAACAATCTCTTCCCGTCCTTATGTATGGGGGAGCTTTGTCTGGAATATGTTTGATTTTGGCGCTGCACATCGCACTGAAGGAGACCGTCCCGGAATTAATGATAAAGGTTTGGTTACCTTCGACCGGAAAGTTCGTAAAGATGCTTTCTACTTCTATAAGGCCAACTGGAATAGGGAAGAACCAATGCTTTATTTAACAGGCAAACGTAACACAGTACGTACACAACGTTTGCAAACAATTACTGCTTTCACGAATCTGTCAGGAGCCGAATTGTTTGTAAACGGTAAGAGTTATGGTAAAGCAATACCGGATTCGTATGCTATTCTGGAATGGAAAAATGTGGAACTAGAACCTGGTGAAAATGAAATAAAGGTTGTTTCCACTAATAAGAAGTTACCTTTGAGCGATAGTTTTCATTGTAGATTGTGATAGGTAGTTTAAATGATAATCGGAAAGAGCACTGTAAACAAAGTAGGTTTGCAGTGCTTTTTTTCTAGGGGTTTCTCTTTTGGGAGATAATAATCCTTCCTGAATCTATAACAGCGGATAATGATACTCCAACAGTATAACAGATCATATCTGACCATAGAAAACCATGTCCAAAGATTAATGCTCCAAGTGTGGTGTTTCGTACAGTATTTGCCCAGTCTGCTTGGTATAGTTGGCTAATTTCTATACAATAAGAAAATAATAAGGAAATAACAATGGTCTTGAGTATAGATAATGACGGGAAAAGAAAGCGTATTCCACAATACACCATGGCTGCCCAAAGCGTATCGCCTGAATACTCTGCGATAAATTCGGGCAATATATCACCATGTTTTCGGGAAGCCAATCCTAACACTATAATTGCGGAAATAATTGCTAAATAAATCCAACGTTTGTTTTTCACGCAGTAATGTTTTAGTATGGTGCAAATTTATAAAATTAAGTTGGATAACTTGGCAGGATGGATCAAACTCTGATAAAAACAGATTTTATTTACATACTAAACTTTTCGTTCTTTTGAAATGTTATAAGGTCGTTCGAGCTTTATCTCGATAAATGTGTTCATAACCAACCGATTTACGCAATTGTTGTGGAAACGGCTGCAGTTGGTCACTTAAAAAGTTAGTAATTAAAATAATAGAGTTATGAAGAATCTTTTTCGACCGTTGTTAGTACTGACAGGATGTATAGTATTGGCGAGTTGTGTAAGTCAGAAGCAATTTAAAGGTTTAAAAACTGATTATACAAAGTTGCAAAAAGAATATCAGGAAAGTCAATTGCAGCTAAGAGAAAATCAGGCACGTTCAACAAGTCTTGAGGAGAGACTTGCCGAAGCGCAGCGGAATAATAGTGAGTTACGCAAGAGCTTGTCCGATATGCAAAGCATCTTGAATAAGAGTCTTACACAGAGCTCTCAAGGGAATATGAATATGGGTAAGTTAATAGATGAGATCAATGCTTCAAACCGTTTCATCCAGCATTTGGTTAAAGAAAAGAATAGATCAGACTCTTTGAATCTCGTAATGGTCAATAAACTTACCCGTTCGCTTACCCGTGAAGAGATGCGTGACTTGGATATTAAGGTATTGAAAGGTGTTGTATATATTTCCTTAGCAGATAACATGCTTTATAAATCAGGAAGTTATGAAATTAGCAATAAAGCAGAGGCTGTGCTTAGTAAAATAGCCAAAATCATTCAGGACTACAAAGATTATGATGTTCTGGTAGAAGGAAATACAGATACCGATCCGATATCTCGTACGAATATACGTAATAATTGGGATTTGAGTGCGTTGCGTGCTTCATCTGTTGTTCAGGCATTACAGAATATTTATGGTATAAATCCCAAACGCCTGACTGCTGCCGGTCGAGGTGAATTTAATCCGGTAGCCGGTAATGATACGGCAGAAGGAAAAGCTCGTAACCGCCGGACCGAGATTATTATAACTCCTAAACTGGATCAGTTTATGGATTTGATAGATCAGGCTCCTGATAATTCTTCATCAGGTATAGTGGGGGATGAGAATACAAAAGAGTAAAGGAAATATTTCCATCTAGGGCTAATAATAAAGCGATGAATTTGAATTCATCGCTTTATTATTAGCAATTTGAAACAGATACAGTAAAGTGTTAGAGGTATCTATATTTTATTTTCAGAGCTTGAGAAATTGCTCTATTTTATAGAGAGTCCGATTTGAAATGAGTATTGCTGATTTTAAATGTTTTCGGCAGATGGACCTATTTTGAAAATTCAAACTCATATGGATAAGGAGTTTGATTCCATGAAACCCATTCTATCTTTCCATAATTATGCAAATCACATGGGAAAACTACAGAATAGTCCCATGGATTATATCGATATGGTATGTCAACATATTGACAAGCATATTTATTTGAATATAGCCAATGATATCCTGTTTTAGAGTCGCTATATATTGCTACCATAAAATATTTACCAATCTTTACTTTAGCGGAAGTATATGTTTCCTTTATTGACGAGGCAAATATATAGTACAAAGGAACACACAAAACCACGTATTAGCAAATTTTACGCCAACAAATTGAGCTTAGAACTGTATTTTCAGGAATTATTCCTTTTTCATTTTCAGAACCTTCTCCAAATTATCAAAGGAATATTTCATATATACTTTATAATTTAATGCACCAAGTTAAAATGAATTTTATGTGAAAAAGAATCTCTCCCTTCTTTTTTTGAGTGGCTATTTTACATTAATCAGCAGTATACTTATGTCATAAGATAGTTCTGTTTTGATGTAAGAACGATCTTTTTTGTGAAATACAGATTAGAATAGGGAGTCTATGTAGATTGTTTTTTTTAATTCAGAAATGAACTTTTTTAGAAAAGCAAAACGCTAATTATCTGTTGATAATCAGCGTTTTATTTAAGTGATTCAAGTAACGTTTATTAATCGCTTGATTATTAATTGCTTGTATAATTGTATAGCCTACAATATGCCTACATTTCTTATCTATTACAGGTTATTTCTTACTTAATAAGACTTGTATTAGACGTTCCTTCTCCTCAATTATCCTTTCTAAATCAGCTATTTTTGCATCCTTATCAAGTTCATTTGATTTTATTCCAGGTATGGGAATATTATCAAAGAATACACCTACAGGAACTTCCAGAACCTTTGCTATTGCCTCAATGGTTTTTGTATTCGTTGTTCCATTCCTGACAATAGCCTGTATGCTACTATCTTCTTTTCCTATACGTGATGCAAGTTCTCGTATAGTGATTTTCTTTAACTCACATAATTCTCTTATTAACAAGAAATTAGCCATATTATATCTTTGTTATAACTTTTATTAACGTAATTCTTATTCACTTGTGGTGAAAATAATTATACCTTTGCTATGTAAAGTTAATAATAATGAGTATATTTATCACAAAGGTATGACGAAAAAAAAATTAAAAAGGAATGATGACGGCGAGAAACTAAGAATATACCTTTTGAATTTGCCGGTAAAAGAATCTTCTGAAATGTCCCTTAAATTGGCAGAAGCATGTAAAGTGCCATTACATACCTTTCGTAATTGGCGGGGTAGTCGTTGTCGTATTCCCGAACTTGCCAAGGATAAGATCGAGGAAGTAACAGGCGTAAAAATCTTCCATAGTGAAAACCAATAAATAAAAGAAAAATGAAATCAAAGAAATTAGAAATCGAAATTCCGGAAGGTAAAACGGCCGTCTGGAGAAATGGCATCTTAACTCTTATTGATGAACCGGAGAAAGACGTAAAAGAACGTATTAAGACGTTTGAGGACGCCTGCCGTGAAATTGGCATTGATGCGGAAGCATGGAGCCGGGATAAAATATCCCTCGGTCTTGAACCTGACGTTCTGGCTTTCCTGAAACTCCGTATCATTGTCAAGGCTTTAAATGAAGGCTGGGAACCTCAATTTATAGAGGATGAATACCGTTATTATCCTTGGTTTATTCTTTATACAGGGGAAGAATACAATAAGTTGGACGAGGAAGAAAAGTCTCGTGTGGTGTATCGGTCGTACTACTACGCGTACGCGTTGGGCGGTGTTTCGTATGCGTACGCGAATGTCGATTCATCGAACACGTATGCGGGCATCGGCGTTCGGCTTGCCTTCAAAACGTCAGAACTGGCAGCGTATTGCGGTCGACAATTCCTTGATATTTGGGCGGACTTTGTTTTTCTTCCGGAAAAGAAAAGTGAATAAATAACCGGGGCGGCTTTTGCCGCTCCATATAATAACCGCCGGAGTGTGGAGATAACCCCGAAGGGCGAAAGCGGGTGTTATTGGTAGTTCGATGCTATCCTCCGGCACAGCTATAAACAACAATGAGCAAAATTTACATAGTAACTAAAAGGGAATCTGGAAAATACGAAGAAGACGGCGTTTGGTTTTCTATCCTTGCCGCATTTGATACGAGAAATAAAGCAGAAGAATATTTAAAGAAATATGTAAAAACGGCTCCTAAAGAAGCTTACTACACTTTCTATCGAATAGAATCTGTTCCGTTGTTTCTTTCTTCTCATAAAGTGAAAATAAACAGACCGAAACATACGACCTATCCTATTGGTGAATTGGTAAAATTAAAAATAAGTGGTGAAAAATAATTCAAATCAAGAACAGAAATGAGCAAAAAAATCTCCATAAAAGTAACTGAAGCACAACCGCTTCCTTGCCCTTATTGCAATGGTTTTTACGGTTATCAGTATAGTGATCTGTTTAGAATGAGTTACACGAGTGTGCATAATTCTGACGGTACATATTCCGGTGGGGAATATTCCGACGGAGTTTCCTTAAACAAGAGTAAAACAGCTTATTGTGTGAATTGTGGTACCAAACTACCTTTTACCCTAATACGTGAAGGTGAGGAACAAGTCGAATAATTAAAAATAAATCAGAAATGAAATCAACAATTACCACCCCCGATGAATTAACCACGCTACGAATAGAAGGCAGTAGTGGAACCTATAAAATATTCAGTAGCTTCCGCCCCATGGAATCCCCTGCGTTCGTGGATGCGGTGGACCGGAAATATAATCTGGCGGAGATTAAGAATCTTTCCGGCGGAAAAGGTTATTTCCTGGTACACTTGAACAGAGAGCAGCAGGAAACTATACAGGAGGATTTAAGCGCTATCCTTTGCGATAGTGTGCCATGTCTTCTGTAAACTAAGACGATCTTAACGAAATGCCATGAAAGAAGACAGACGCCTAAGAAACCTACGTTATCAGATGCGGAAGAAACCTACGTTATCAGATGCGGAAGAAAGGTTACCAGTTCGATACAAAGAACCTGGTGGCCATTATGCCTTCACATGACAAACGTTCCCTTCTCCAGGAAAGGAGATTAAGCAAATTCGGTTTTTCAATTCAGTATAACATGTTTGAACAATGAAAGATAAAAATTTAAAATACATCGCCCACGCTATCATCGTGGTTGCCTTTATGGGGCTGATTGCCTTTGTCATTTATTATACGGGTAAAACCGCTTTTCTTTGGCTGTTATTATTCGTTTTCCTGTATCAACCTTGGACGGAGATGTGCCCGGGACGGAAAGAAGACAACGAAGAATAAGTAACCATGTAACTTTATAACGATGATAAAGGCAGAAGACATCTACAAAGTAACCAACAACGGGCTGGATATAATTCTACATTATTATCCGCAAGCCCGGGATTGTGTCGGAACCAACCGCCATTTCAAACGCCGGCCGTCAGAGGACGACGCGTCGGCCTGTATCAAGTTATTCGGAAAGGAAGGTTCCCAGCAGGTTTATAAGGTAACGGATTTCGGCGATACCGGAACGGCTCAAAGCCCTGTCGATATCTGCATGTATGAGGAAGGCCTCCGGTTTAACGAGGCTATCCTTAAACTTGCATCCATGTACAACGTAACCGATGAACTCAACCGTAACGTAAACAAGCCGGATATCCGTAAGGTTCCGGCCTCCCAGGATCAGAAAGACGGTACTAAAATTTTCGAGCTTGCCGATCATCTCACCCCGGAGCAGTTACGCATACTCGGCCCCCGTGTCACCCAGGAGAACGCCGAGGCCCTGCACTGGTATTCGGCCAAATACATAGGGTATGTAAAAAATCGCGAGGTAACTTATAAATACGCGACTGCGACATACCCTATCTTTATGCGCGAATGTCTGGTAAAACCGGCCGAGGGTGACACGCCCGAAGTGAAGTTCTATAAAATATACGAGCCCCTGAATCCGGACAAGCAGTGGCGTTTTTCCTACACCCCGGAAGGTGTCAAGCCGAAAGACTATATAAACGGCCTTTCCGAACTGAAAGCCTTATACCGGGAATTTAATTCCAGGGAGGAAGCCGCTTTTAAAAAGAATCCGGCCAATGCGGAAAAGCCCTATAAGGAGCAGAAGCTGCAGGAGGCGTTTATATGTTCCGGAGAGCGCGACGCCCTGTGTGTTAAATCGCTGGGCTTTTCCCCGATCTGGTTTAATTCGGAGACGTATAAACTTTCCGAACAGGACTATAAAGAGATCATGAAATACGTTGAGGTCCTGTATAACATACCCGATATCGACACGACGGGCAGGGTGAAGGGTACGGAACTTGCATTACGCTTTATCGATATCCATACGATCTGGCTACCGGCCTGGCTTACCACTTACCGGGACCAGCGGGGCAAACCGCGTAAGGACTTCCGGGACTTCATGGAATTAAGAAGCAAGAACGAAGATTTCCGTAACCTTATGACGCTTGCCATGCCCGCCAAATTCTGGTATTCCAAGTTTAACGAGAAATCCCGGCAATGGGATCACAATATAGACGCGGACTGCCTTCACTACTTTTTACGTCTTAACGGTTTCTATTCGCTTCATGATGAAAATTCCAGTTCAACGAAATACATCCGTATTACCGGCAATATCGTAAAACTGATAAAGGCAAAGGATATCCGGAAGTTTATCCGTGAGTGGGCCCAAGAGAGCTTTTTATCCCGCGATATAAGGAATCTTATTCTGAACAGCCCCAAACTGTCAGATACGGCCCTGGACAACTTGCAGGAGATCGAACTGGATTTTACCAATTATACCCATAATACGCAGATGTTCTTCTTTCCCGGTTGCAGCATGGAGGTAAGCGGTACCGGTATAAAGGAGCATCCGGCCAACGGCAGCACATTGTCCCACTACGTTTGGGAAGAAAACGTCCTGAAACACAAAGTCCGTCTAATGGAAGACATGTTTACCATTTCCCGTAAAAAAGACATAGAGGGGAACGATGTTTTTGATATCCGGATCAATGCCGTCCCGTCTAACTTTTTCGGCTATGTAATCAATTCGAGCCGCGTTTACTGGCGTAAGGAACTGGAATATAATTTCGACGACAAGAGCGTGGGGGAAGCGGAATCCTACCGGGAAAAACATAAATTCGATATCGAGGGGGAAGGCCTCACGGCGGAAGAAGTGGCCGAACAGAAAAGGAACCTTATCAACAAGATCTTTACTATCGGCTATATGTTGCACCGTTATAAATCCCCTTCGCGTGCCTGGGCACCACAGGCCATGGATAACAAGATCGGTGAAGACGGTGAATGTAACGGACGTTCGGGCAAATCGTTCATGTTCAAGGCCCTTTCCTACTTTATGAAGACCGTCAAGCTTTCCGGCCGTAATCCCAAGTTAATGGATAACCCGCATGTGTTCGACCAGGTAAACCAGCATACCGACTTTATCCTGGTGGATGATTGCGACCGGTATCTTAATACGGGCCTGTTTTACGATATCATCACATCAGATATGACCGTGAACCCGAAGAACAACCAGTCGTTTACTATACCTTTCGAGGAATCGGCCAAGCTGGGATTTACAACTAATTACGTTCCTATTGATTTTGATCCGTCTACGGAAGCCCGTTTGCTGTACCTGGTATTCTCCGACTACTACCACCAGCGTACGGAAGATAACGACTACCGGGAAACGCGTTCTATCCGGGACGATTTCGGTAAGGATTTGTTTTCCAAGACTTACAGCGAGAACGAGTGGAACGCCGATATAAATTTCTTCTTGCAGTGCTGCCGTTTTTACCTTTCCCTTTGCGAGGAATCTATAAAATTGCTTCCGCCCATGGAAAACATTATCAGGCGTAAATACAAGGCCGATATGGGCAATAACTTTGAGGACTGGGCGAACTCTTATTTCTCTCCGGACAGCGAGCACCTGGACAGCTTTATCGTCCGTGAAAAGGCTTTTGCTGATTACAAAAGTTTTTCCGGTGTGAATAAAATCACGATGCAGCGTTTTACAAAGGCCCTCAAAGGCTTTGTGGCCCTTTGCCCTTACATTGACGAGCTCAACCCGAAGGACCTTTGCAACTCCCAGGGGCGTATTGTACGTAAGGATAACGACGGCAAGGCCGCCGACATGATCTATCTGCGTTCATGCGGCACGGCGGAAACGGCTGCCGGTGGTGGAACGGAACCGGCCGATCCGACACTCATGTTTGTACCTGATGAACGACCGGATGAATGAATAACGCGCATTTGAAATTAAACAGCATGTCCGAGTTTACCGCGCTCTGGAACAGCGGCGAGAGGTTCCGGAAATTCGCCGAACAGGTCTACCGCTATCTGGAGCGTATGAAACCCGGTACCGTCCTGGCACTGGAACGCTATTCGGGCGAGCAGCTCGAATGGATCATCAAAACGGCCTGTGTTTTTATCCTGGAAGGCGACAACTACCTGGAGTATGAATTTAACGAGGACTATACGGCCGTCGTGCACCGCTATATACCCCCGGACGTAAAGAAATGGATTTTAAGCAGGTGCAAACATCGCGTATAAGACGGATCGGAGCCGGTATAAAATACGAAAAGAGGGACCAGATACGAATGTGTCGGTCCCTCTTTTCGTATGGAAACAAATGCGTCCCGCCCGGCTTCCCTCCCCATACCCCACCTCTATTTCATACAAAATTTTAGTAACCTTGTAACCTTTGTTTGCTTGAAAGAAAAAAGTCTGAAAATCAAATAAATAAATAGGAAATAAAGGTTACGAAGTTGCAGTTACAAAACGGTTACGAATTTTTCCGGTTTGTAACACCGGCCTTTTTATCTTCTACCGGTAAGCCCGGTTACAAACTGTTTTCCGGCCATTTTTTTGTAACGGAAATTAGTAACGTTACTAAGTTGCTAAGATACAGGATTTTACCTTTGTCGGTTGCCCGGTTACGAAATTACAAAAATTTAGTACCGAATTATATTAGCACAGCCTGGCAGAGAAAATGTCGGGTGTGTGGCGGCTGGAAAAGGCATATTATAATTATTCTCCCGGAGTATATTTATCAAAATGACGACTGAAAGCCTACATTTTCCCGTAAATGGCAGACCAACAGCCGATAAAGGAATATCTTTGCCTTTAAAAAGGAATGTTATTGCTATGATTACCACCCGAATACAGATCGAATCCTACCTGGCCGAGTATGTCCGGGGCAAATATTACGACGAAACGGTCGGTACCGTCCGTTTTCCTTCCTCGTCCGATATCTATGTGACCGTTTACGATCTCATGGAGAAACGGCCGGTAAATTGTCCGGCTGACCGCGGCAACCTGGAGTTTATGCTGCCTGACCGCCGGGAGGCCAATTTTGCCGGCGGCAAGTCTCCGGAACAGTTCAATTACATTTCCGTACGCGGTACCGCCATTCTTGAAAAGCGTCTGCGTGCCCTGATGTGGGCCGAGCTGCACGAACTCATGGACGAAAACAAGCACCTGCACGGAATCGAGTTTAAGGAAACCGTTTTTACCTTCCTGAAAAAGTATGATATCTCTTCCATTCAGGAAGACGGGCTGCTGAAAAACTACCAGCGGTGGCGGGACAGTTTCAGGCGTAAGAAGAAAAGGGCGTATAACCGAAAAAAAGTGTAAAAAAGCAAGTTATTTTTTACCTACCAACTGTATCTGTTTGTCCTTTTTTGTCCGGTTTTTGGCTGAAAAACGTCCGAAAAATGCTGAATGTTTGATTATCAATGCTTTATATCTGTAATTATGTCAAGAAAGTTAATATCCGCCGCCCATAGCCTGCAACTGGTTCCCGTTTACAACATTATCCATTTTGGCGTCGTGCTCTCGAAAGTCGTTATCCGCTCTATCGGAAAACCTGATATTCTTATGATCGTACCGGGAACCTTAAAACCGGGTGACAGCAAAAATGAAGACGTCTATACTAAAAAACATACCTTCAAGCTTGCCGACGTGTCGCAAAATAAGACGCTTTACCTGGAAAACCTGAAAGCGACGCCCTTTGTCGCCCTCTATACTGACGAAACGGGTAACACCCGTGTTTCCGGTTCTCCCGATTACCCGCTTACCTTTTCTTTTGAGATCGGCGGGGGCCTGTATAACTGCACCCTGTCCGGTACGGGTCCGGGCGTTGATGCGTTCCTGTAGGTTCCTTTCAGTCCTTCTCTACCTATTATATAGGCGTTTTCTTTGCCGTAAAAAAGAGAACGTGGACAAAATACAGGAGATTTTTACAGCACCTTGGGCAATCGCTGATAATGATTATTACCGGTTGCTTTCCTTACTTGTGCCGTGTGTTGCAGCCGGCAACCTGGATGCGATCGAAAAACGGCTCGACAATAATAAAATAACCGCCTACGCTACTACGCCTTACCTTGCCAACCGGTGGGAACTGGACGATGAGACATTGCCGGCTGACAGTGTGGCCGTCATTATCCTGGAAGGCACCTTGTATTCCTGGGAGACTTACCGCCTGGAAAAGCAGCTCCGGGATGTTTTCGATAATCCTAAGATTTGCGGTGCGGTACTCTGGATCAATGGGCCGGGCGGTATGGTCGCACATGTGGACCTGGCGGCTAAAATGATTGCCGAATCTTCCAAGCCTATAGCTACCTATGTGGCCGGTACCATGGGGAGTGCCCATTTCTGGCTGGGAACCGCCGCCGGTAGAACCTTTATCGCTTCCCCTATGTGTGAAGTCGGTTCCGTCGGGATCATGCTTACTTACCAATCTTTTAAGGAATATTTTAGGAAACAGGGCATTGATTACCGGGAAATCTATCCGGATAGTGCCGATCTGAAAAACTATGAAACCCGCGCGATTGAAAAAGAGAACAACGAAGAGCCTATAAAACAACGTCTGGCAGTCATGCACCGTATTTTCTGTGATGCGATCAGTCGGAATCTGGGTATTGCCTACGATCCGGAACTTCCCCTTTTCCGGGGACAGATATTCACCGGCGACGTAGCCGTGGCAAACGGTTATATAGACCAGTTCGGCACGCTGGAAGACGCTGTAAAGTGGGTACTGGCACAGGCCACCGTCAGAAAAGTAAATGAGATGTATAACATATAGTATTAACTTCAAAATTTTGTATATATGAAATTTAAGAGCTTTTCCGCTCACATTCTGGCCCTGCTGGGTCTGTCGGAATGGAGCAAGGTAGAGGACAAAAACTCTATCACGGTCGAGGAAGTGGCAAAACTGAAAAATTACGGTTTTACCGAAAAATTCCTCACGGACTTTAAAGCGTCCCTCGAAAACGATTTCCAGGACGAATCCGAAGACGGGAACCAGGGAGAGGAAACCGAGGAACCTAAAACTACCGCTTTCCTTCGTGGTTTGTTGGGTGACACTGCGGCACGTCTGACACAAGCGCAGGAACAGCTTGAAGCCTTGCAGACGCAACAGCGTGACGAGAACCGGAACAACACCGCGTTAATTGCCAAGAAGGATGCCGAAATAACAAAGCTTTCCGGTATTATCGCTCAACTTTCGGCCGCTGCGGAAGATGATCCGGGCAAAGGGAAACAACACAACGCCCAGGCGGACGGTAAAGGGAAATTCAATCTCCAGGACGAAAAGCAGCTGGGGGGCTTGCAGGGTGAAATGTTCTCACTGGAGGACCGCCCGTATAACCTTCGCGCTAAAGCTGCGTTAATGGAGGCTGCCGGTTTTGAAATGATCGCTCTTCCGAAAGCAAGTTCCATTGACTACAGCCGTTTGAAGGAGGACCTCGGGGCCTTTTACCGTATTCCCTGGCAGCAGCGTTTGCAGTCGTTTTTAATGGAACTTCCTTCCATTGAAAGTATTTTCCCGCTTGAATCCGGTTATCAGGATTTGGCTACGCTGGTTAATATCTGGCTGGGTGAGTTTTCACAGGCCGGTAATGAGGAATCCGACTTCGATAAGGTGACTAAAGGTTCCTACGAGTTCGACGATGAAACCCTGCGCATGTTCAACGTGATGTTTGCACACCGTTTCAAAAATTTAAAGGCCCTGGAGAAAACTTGGATCGGCACTTTGAACAAGGAAGGTTCAAACCCTATCAAGTGGTCTTTTATCGAGTATATCCTGGCCGAAACCGCCAAAAAGTTGCATAACGAGCGTGAACAACGCCGTATTAACGGAATCCGTAAGGACCCGAATCTGAACGAACCCGGCAAAGCACTTGCTGCAGCTGACGGACTGTATGAGTTCCTGAACAAGAAAGTGAACGGACATACCGATATCAATAACGGAAAACTCGTTTACCAGATCAAGCCGTTCGAATTGGGGGAAATTACCGAAGCAAACATCGGTGAAAAAGTGTACAAGGGTACTTCCATGATCCCGGCGGTTCTTCGTGACAGCGGTAACCTGGCACTTTATATGCCTTCGCACTTTATTGTATTGTATCATAAATACAATGAATTGCATTACGGGCAGAACCAGGATTACAAGGCTAACATCATGTATGTGAAGGAATATCCGGCGGTGAAGATTATTCCGGTTCCCAATGCTGACAACCACCACCGTATCTTCTGGACGTTTGAAGGTAACATTAAAACCTACGAGGATAAGCCGGGTGAAATGACGGCTTTCAACCTGGAGCAGGAAGACTGGAGCCTGAAAGTCTGGAGTAACTGGCGTGAAAGTATCTGGGCTATTGCCGTGGGATTCAAGTACACCAAGAAAGAAGATATGGACTATACGCGCCAGATGATCTTCTGTAATGAGTATGACCGCCCGGCGTCTTACTTCGTGGATGCTGACAAGGACAAGAACCCGTCGGCCAAACTTCATACATCCATTGTTACCGTAGCCAATACGGCCGAATTTACGATTACCGATATTGAAGACGCTCCGGTAGGTGCGGTTATTTCCCTGAAATGCGGAAGCGTGGATAAGGGTGTTAAGATCGAGAAAAGCGGAAATTTTGAACTTATTTCCGATGCCTGGCAGCCCGGTAAGGGGGACGTTATCAAACTGATGAAACGTGCCGACGGTAAATTTATCGAGATTGGTCGCGAAAACGCTTCTTCCGATGCGTTGCAGTTTGCGCCGGATGAAACGACACCTTCCTTGCTTGACGGTGAAGTATTCGTTACCGGTGTAAATACAAAAGCAACGGCAATCACTAACTTTACCGATGCAGAAGCCGGAATCGTTTACACGATTTACGGAAACGGTTCTGAAAATGCTTCTACCATTGCCAGCGGTGGAAACTTTGTTTTAACCGAAGCTATAACGCTTTCCGAAGGCAAGTTCATCAAATTGGCGAAAGCTGCTGACGGTAAATTCTACGAAGTGGCAAGAGGCTAAATTAATCGGAAGGGGTACTTTATCCCTTCCATTTTATAACCTTATAAATCATTAAGTTATGACATACGTAAAAGCAAGCGTAAGAAGGCCGGCCGGCAATCCCGGTAATGGTATTCAGCCCAAGGATCAGCTCGTAATTTACGACGTTGACGATATTCTTTATTTTCCGCCAAGAAACGAGGCCGGCGTGGTTATCGAGGAGGATATCGTGATGAAGGCGGGGCGTTATGCGATCGGTATTTACCTGACACCCGGTACCGCTGAAATCAGTTCCAACAGTGACGGGGAAACCGACGCCGAAGGTTATACGCCTTCCGTTAAGTTCAATCATCCCGGTAACGAACAGGAGATTCGCGAGTTTAAGACAAACTGGCTGTCTAAAAAATGTATCGTTGTTCTCCGTTATTGTAGCGGAAAGCCTGCCGATCTGATCGGAACGCCCTGTAACCCGTCTAAGTTATCCGTTTCTTATACCGGTTCCAATGAATCGAATACGAACGAACTTACTTTCACCCAGATCAGCAAGGGGGATGATATCGCCATTTACCGGGGTACCGACACCCTGGAAGAACCGGTGGCCGTAGTGGAAGCCGGTGCCACAGATATAGATTACCAGACAGACGGGCAGTACCAGCTTTCCGCAGGTGCGGCCAAAATAGCCGGTGTTACCGGTGGAAGTCATGGATCGGTAATTACCCTTATGGGATGTTCGGGCGTTGCGCCAACAGTGGAAAAAGGCGGTAATTTCCTTCTGAAAGGCGGTAAGACGTTTACCGCTTCCGAAGGTTCCCAACTGACATTGCGGGCGTTTAACGACGGTTCGGAGGCTATGAAATGGATTGAACAAAGCCGTTATGAGGCGTAAGTAAACGGCTTTCATATCATTCAAAGGGTGACCGGCAGCACATGCCCGGCCACCCTTTGTCCTTTTTGGGGGTAATTGCCTTTTTTTTCTTTGTATCATCAAATTTTATATAGTATGAAACAGGAAATTATTACCTATCTGGCCGGTCCGCGTAACTTTATTCAAGGCGTGGAACTGTACGAGAAATACGGTATCAACCGTATGCTAAAGAAGTCATTTCGCCGGCAGGGAGAAACGGAAACGATGAAGGCCATTCTTTTAGAGGAACTACGGAAGCTGGCCGGGCTTTCCGAACGTGAATTTAAGACGATCCGGCGCAACTCTAAACAGCCGGCCGCGGTAAAAATGGAACCCGCCCGACAGGAACCTCCAAAAATGCCGGTAAAATACAGCGATGATTTGCTGCTGGAACTTGCCGAATCTTTCGGCGTCAGCGTGGAAGAACTCGTTTCGTCCGATTTCCGGGATAAGGTTCTTTCCATGGATGAAAATGCCGACCGTGTGGAAGAGCTGGAAGAGGAACTGGAAGAGGCGGAGAAACGATACAAGGCGGCTCCGGAAACCGTAACCAAAATGATACGTTTCCGCGAGAAATTTACCTTCCTGAACTCTCCGGATTGTCCCGACATTCTGAAAATACTTGTTTCCGACATGTTCACCGCATACGGGAAGTATAAGGAGGCTTTCGCCCGTCTGGAGGTTACGCCGGATGATGTCAGTTCACTTTCTACAGCACAGGAAGCGCAGGCGGTTGTGGAAAATTTCATTACTAACCGCGAAATGTGGGACGAACTGGAATATTACCGGGAAAACGGAAAGATTTTGGGTAAATGTGAGAAGGTAAAAAGTTTGTCCGTCCGTAAGGGTGTCGAGAATCTTTCGGATATCGACATACAAAAGGCATTGAATAACGCTCGTGCCAACCTTTCAAAGAATAAGGCGAAACTGGAACAGGCCGGGGATGATGAGAAGAAGAAAGCGAGTGCCCTTGCAATGATCCAAAAGTGGGAGACTACAAAGAAAGCCATAGAGGAAGAAATCGAGGCGCGAAAAAAAAAGTAGTTGAACTTATTGCCACTTTGACAGGAAAACGGCAACGGATCATGAAGGACCGGGGCCGTTTTTCTCACCCTTGCGACCGCTCGGAGCTGGGGCACCAGCTCAAGACATTAACCCTCCGGATAGAAAAAGAAGAAAGCCGGCTTAAACAACTTTCCAATGATAACAAACCAAATTTATAACGAGGATTGCCTGGAGGCGTTGAAACGTGTTCCGGACAATTCTGTAGATTGTATAATAACCGATCCGCCTTATTTCCTGGGAATGACACATAACGGGCAGAAAGGCAGTTTTAAAGATTTGTCTATCTGTAAACCCTTTTACCGGGATTTGTTTCAGGAGTTTAACCGGGTGAAGAAACCCGGTGCTTGCGTGTATTTTTTTACGGACTGGCGCGGATATGCTTTTTATTATCCGTTGTTTGACTTGTATTTAGGCGCGTCAAACATGCTCGTTTGGAATAAACAGTCGGGGCCGGGTAATCATTACGCCTTTATACATGAACTTATTTTGTTTCATTGTGGAAAGGGTGTTTCTATTGGTGCCACAAACATAATAGATAATATCCGTTCTTTTGCGTCCGGTGCTAAACTGGTAGAAGGTGAAAAGGTTCATCCCACGCAAAAACCGGTGGCGTTGATCCGTAAACTGATTGAAGACAGTACAAAGCCGGGCGATTTGATCCTGGACACTTTCGGCGGTTCCGGTACTACGGCCGTGGCATCCATTGAAAGCGGCCGGAACTTTGTTTTAATGGAACAGGACGAAATTTATTATTTCACGGCACAGAAACGAATAAAAGATGCGTATGAACGATTTAACGGTGGTAGATAGTATTTACCTGGATGCGCAGCAAAAAGAGGATGTACGGCGTTTGTCTTCTTTAGGGTATTCTTCGAAAGACATAGCCGTTTCCCTGGGGCTTTCTCCGGAAGATGTCGGGCTTTTTGTCCGGGATGCGGAAACGGTGGGAACTTCTGTTAACTTTCTGATCCGGGAAGGGATTCTCGTAGCACGTGCCGCCCCTGAAATAAAACTCCATGAAGCGGCGGAAGGTGGAAACGTGGAAGCTATAAAACAGCTGGAGGCCGTACGGAAAAGACATACTTTTGAACGTTTAATCGAACAAATGGATGACGACGAATTTAATTAAGCCCTCACGAATAGACTTTGACAAGGTGGATATCAACCAGATTCAAAGGATTCTTTCTACCGGTACGCTGGAAGCACTCGCGCCCGATGAAAGGGAATATTACAGCCTTATGGAAATGGTACGGGGCCTTCGTGCCCGTATGCGTATAAATGGCAAGTTGGTGACAAAGGCCGGTATCATCCGCCTTTTAAAGTCGGAGCCTTACGGCCTTTCGGACTGGATGGCCCGCCAGGTGTACGCCGACAGTCTCAATTTCTTTTATACACAGGATAACGTACGTCCGCAGGCTTTCGCCAACCTGTATGCGGAAAAGGCCGAAAATTGGGCGAATACCGTCTTTCTTATGGGTAATGTAAAGGAGGCTAAGAACCTTCTGAAACTGGCGGCGGAACTTCGCGGATGTTATAAGGACCAACAGACCGAAATACCGGAGGAACTGCTTTCACAGAAAAGCACGGTTATTTATACTACCAGCCGTAAGGATCTGGGTGTTCCTGAAATCGACCGTAAGGAATTGGAAGAGTTTATCGACGCGATACCGGAAATTCCTGTTATTGTACGTGATAATATAAAAGAGGATGCGCGTATTAAAGCTTTTGATCTGAAAAAACGTATGTTGTATGATATCAAAGAGTTCGGGGAAGATAACGAAGGTGAGTAACGCCGATGATGTAGAAATAAAATACGGTCATATAATCCAGGTTCTGACGGACTGGATCGATACTACTATCCTTGTATCTATTGACGGCCGCGGTATGGCTAAATCTACCGTTATACAAGCCAGGCGTTCCGCCCGGTGTGTGGAAGAAATGCCCGGCGGTGCGTTCGCTTTTGTTGCCAATACCTACAGTAACCTGGAAGATAATATAATGCCGGCCGTACAGAAGGGCTGGCAACTTATGGGCCTGATCGAAGGGGTACACTATGTAAAAGATACCCGCCCGCCTGAATCCTGGCGGCGTAAATGTTCGGTTATCGTAGATGATTACAAGCATGTTTATAGCTTCTGGAACGGATGTGTTATTTTCATGGGATCACTGGATAACCCTTCATTGCTTGCCGGAAAGTCTGTAATACATCTGTTTTATGATGAAGCGAAGTACGATAAGGAAATGAAAGTAAACCGCGCTATGCCTATTCTTCGCGGTGATGCGATCACTTACGGACATTCCCATTTGTTCCTGGGAATAACCATTACTACCGATATGCCGGATATCGACGAAAACGAGTACGACTGGTTTTTCCGGTATGTCAAGCAAATGGACCCGGAACGGATCATTAAAATAGTGCAGGCGGCAAGTGTACGTAATGACTTGATAATTTCCCTTTTACGGGAACAAAGAAAGAACAGGCCTTCCCCCTTGAAACTGAAACGTTTGAAGCGGGATATTGAATATTACGATCGGGCTTTGTTGAAGTTGAGAAAAGGGCAGACGTTCTTTCTTAACGCTTCTTCATTCGCTAATGTTGAGATACTTACGATAGAGTATTTAAAGCGGTTGTATAATGGTACGCTGGAGCTTCACGAATTTAAAAAGTCGGTGGTGGGTATGCGTCCCGGTCTTCGCAGGGATTTACGTTTCTATGTGTTGTTTGGTGAAGGACATAAGTATTATAACGGTACCATGTCTGGAGAAGCCGCTTACAGCTCGCGGGAACTCCGGTACCTGCACCATGATAAAGCGATTGAAGGCGGTATGGACTTCGGTAATATGCTTTCTTTGGTGATCGGTCAGCCGGACGGTGCTTATTACCGGGTACATAAGAACTTTTTTGAGATACCGCCGGGCTGGTTCCGGGAGATCGCCGACCAGTTCCTTTCTTTTTTCCAGAACCACGAATACAAAGAACTGGATTTGTACTATGACCGTGCAGGTAATAACTTTGAAAAACAGAAGGAGGATTACGCGGGTAAGATCAAAGACGCCATAGAAAAAGACGGCAGCGGAAACCGTACCGGCTGGATCGTAAACCTAAAGAGCCGCAAACAGGCAGTTATCCGGCAGGATGCGGAATACGACTTCATGCAGGAGATTATGGGCGGTACCAACAAGAACCTGCCTATCCTGTTGGTTGATGCGGTGAACTGTAAAGAAATGGTTAGTTCTGTAGAAAAGGCAAAGGCTGAAATCAAATACCGGGGTAATTCTAAAGTAGTGTTCAAAGTGAAGAAGTCCGAAAAGCTGGCACCAAAAAAACTACCGATGTTATCCACCAATTTCTCCGACGCTTTCAAATACTTACTGATGCGCCCCGGCTGGATAGCTTTAGTACGAGGCAAGCGGACGCTGCAGGCCGACTCGTTTGTGGATCAATGGATAGAGAACAGGCATAAAAGGTAATTGCCTTGTAACGCTGGAAAATTGGTTTTCCGGCGTTTTTTGTGTTACCAGGTTACGGGTACCCCTCCGGGAGAGGTCATATTTCACCTTTTAGGGGGAGGGCAACTGCTTTCCGACTTCTGAGCGGCTCGGTCTTCGGAAGGTGTCATTTTTTTAGTTTTTGAATTTTTTTTCGGCTTTTGACTGTTTTTCAGTCGTTTATCTGCATTTAGACCAAAATTTTACGCGAAAAAGTGCGTTTTTTATGTGTTTTTGTTTCATTTTTTGCCCATTTTTGGGTGAATTACCGTGTATTTTGGGGCGGTTGCCTTTCATTTTTGATTGATTTTGGGGTAATATTTTTTATAAATGTATATATTTAAGTACTTTTGCAATCGTCAAAATTACACTGCATATATACCGTCAGGACTTACGGGGTGGTACAAACTAAAGTACACACTAATTTTAAGTTACTGATATGAAAAGATTTTTTTTAGTTATTGTATTGGCCATACTAACAATGGCAGCCATTGCACAAGAACCGTATAAGGCTTATTGTGAAATCGTGGGTACTGGAAATATAACCGGTACAAAAGTAAAAATAGAAGTAGATTTCGGCCAGAAGGCAAAATGGGCAACACCAAATGCTCGTTTTTTAGTAGATGAAAACGGTGAAAAGATGAATTTTAATTCAATGATAGACGCCGTTAACTATTTGGCTAAATTGGGTTGGGAACTAATACTGGCTTATCCGGTTACACCTACACAAGGAATGAGCAAAGACCCTGTTTATCACTATATTCTTTGTAAAAAGGTAACTTCTGATGAACAGATAAAAGAGGGAATTAATTTAAAAGACAAATAGAATATTAATTATAGTGTGTAACGCTCACCCTTAATCAGGTGGGCGTTTTTTGTTACGAAGTAACGAATCGTAGAGTCGAGAAACTTTCTTTCCTAATAAACTTTTATTAACGTTTTTTTTTTTTTGTTCAGAATTTAATGCCGACATTTGCCCCTGTCAAAGTTAACACCGCTGGTGCGGTCCGGTGAGTCTCGGTTATTGGCTCGAATAAATAACGGGCTTTTTTTATGCCCGATAAGTGCTTGTTTAATACAAGGCGGTTGCCTTTCCCTAAACTTATAACCCGATCTTCGGACGGTTTGCGGTGTTAATTTTGACGAATTAGGGGAAATGGTAACCGCCTTTCCCATGTAAAATAGTCAAAATTAACACCGTTATGAAAAATGAATTTCAATCCGGTACAAGCTATGTACCTTCGTTCCGTACTGGTAGCACGGACGTAAACACAATCCAACATCGTTATTTTCAGGAACCGAAACATGAATGTACTGTTTGTTCAACTTCTGGGGCTTATTACTTATCTGCTATCGCTTGTTTCTGTCTTACTTTTATCTATCCACCGGCTGTCATTGGTGCAGTTATATGTGTGTGTCGTGCCAAGAAAGCGAGGAAAGGAGGCCGAAAATGATATCTTATTTTATAGAGCTTAACGAATATAAGCCACAGAACCGAAAATGTGCTGAAATGGCAGAGTTTGCAAACCAGTTTGGTAATACGCTTTGCCCTGATAAAATTTCCTTTGATGCTTTTAAAACTGAACTGGAAGCAAAGGTAAAGGAGCTGAACGAGAAATACCCTAAAACAATGCCGCTGAAAATATCTTCCGGTAGCGGGTTTATTCATATAGATCAGGACACTAAAACACATAATAACGGCTGTGACAAGCCTGTAGCCTATTTTTTCATTTACCGGGTTAAAAGAATATATAGGTTTTCAGAGCGTCCCCAGATAGAAAAGAAAGGAGGTGCCGAATGATATATACTGAATATCAGCAAGTGTTACTTACTCAATTACAAAACAATGATAAAAGGATTGAGGAAATAAAGAAGGAAAAGGAAGAAATACAGGAAATGTTTCTACAAGAAAGTAAATTTAAACCGGGTGATCTGATACAGATTGATTATAAAATAAGCAATGCTACTTTTAAAGTTCGTGGCTGGATTTTCCGGATTACATTCTGGAGGAATCGCCCGTATTATCACCTGAATTTACCCAAGAAAGACGGTTCCCGCGGATTAAGGGTTAAAAGTGTATGCGACGGGGTACTGGAAAGTATAACAAGTATTTCACATATTAAATTAGAAGACTTAAAAGGAGGTGCCAAATGAATACAAATAATCCTGATATCCTATTTTTCGTTAGACGTGAATACGGCACGCCTTCCATTGAATTAAGAGCCTATAAGGTGGAGAAGGTTAACAATGAGTTTGCTTTCCTTGAACTTGAACGTTTGCGGTTGGTTGTTTTCTCCGGTGATTTTCAGTCTGTATCACTTCATCACGAGTACGGTAAAAACAACTGTCTGTATAATAGTGCCAATAATATACCGGATTTGATGAAAGACATGAAGAGGTGGCAGTTATCGCCCATTGACAGACGTAATTACGAACGGTTTAGGAAAGTCGCCCTCGGGATATACCGGCAGGCCGGAATAATTGATTTCACTACCTTAGAGACTACACCGATTAAAAACGTTTAATGAAAGATTTGTTATGAAAGATATAGAAGTAAACGGCGCACATATAACAGATGAAAGTGCCGAGATTTTGACACAGTGGCAAACTAAGACGGAACCGGTTTCCGCTTGTTACATCGAAGTTATTGAGGACCTAATCGATTTCCTAATAGAGAAAGGAGATGAAAGTACACCAACAAATGAGGTGTTAAGAAGGATTCAATTATTACGTATGATGAAAAAAGACATCGAAAAGTTGTCTAATCCTTAATATTAACAATTTAGCATACCGGCTGAAAAGGCAGCCGTTGGGTTTAAGTCCCAGGTTAGGGTTTGTTTGTGCCGGGGTGGTTCCCGGCACTCTTTTTTATGTCCTTTTCGTCCGTTTCCGTTCTTCCCACCTTTGCAGTAACCAATGATTCAAATTATGAAAATAGGAACGGACAAATGGAAGCATTTCGGAATTAATTACGCTATATGTGCCCTGTTGGGTGATTATGGTGTTCCCTTTGCCCTGGGTGCTTCACTGGGTAAGGAATACGGGGATGAAATGTCCCCCTGTAATAAATGGGACTGGAAGGATATTCTGGCAGACCTGGCCGGGATCGTGGCGGGTTATTTGACGCATGTATGTATCGTCCGGACTATAATGTAACATTTTCAACTCTACTAATATGACGGAAACGATAATTACAGCGATTATTACAGCTCTTTGCACGGGTGGCCTGACTTGGTTATTCACTCTCCGGTATACCCGTAAACAGGCGGAAGCTGACGCCATGAAGTCAGTACAGGAGGTTTACCAGGAACTGATTGAGGATATGAAGAATGACCGTAAGGAATTGAAACAGCGGATCGACGATGTAGAGAGCCAGTACCGGGAACTCCAGCAGAAATGTAACGAAATGGAAAAGGATATCAGGCAGAACGCCCGCGTAATGGATATCATGAAACCGTTTCTTTGCGGGGTGAAAAATTGCCTGAACCGTAAATCTATCACTTTCGACACTAATAACTAAAATCAATTATGAGACATGGAATCGTACACCTACTTATTCTTATTTGTTTTGCAGCTTGTTTTTACGGTTGTCGTTCTCCTCGCTCTGTTACACGAAAAACGGTTACAGAAGCAACTGGAGAAGAAAAACAAACAACTACTGACGGAGTTATTGAACTTGCGCGGAGAGATTCGAGCCATGAGGAGCACGTACTTGACGTTTACCGGGAAGATAGTACGCATATCCGTATCGACTACGACAGCCTCGGAAGAATTAAAGAAATTGATTTCAGTAACCGAAAAACTGAAAAAAGAACTGGAAAGAATCAAAGCAGTTCCCTCCGGGATCATAAGGAAACTACCAGTCAAACGGAAACAGCCGTTACCCGTAAATCCGACGTTAAGCAACAAAGCCAGGAAAAAGAAAAGACTACAAACGGGTGTAGCCTATGGACGTTCCTAAAATTCATGTTTTTCTTTCTATCCTTCTGCTTGGTACATGATAACTGGGCCAGTATTAAAAACTTTATCCGCCGGCTATGGAAAAAATAAACCTTTATGTAGCGGTAGAACAGATGAAGCGGATTACCATTTCCGGGGGTACCTTTTCTATCAAGTTCCGGAAATGGAACCGTCAGACGCGGGACGGCGGCGACATGGTGATACTTACTGCCGCCCGTTTGAGGAAAAAGGCGACGGATGAAAGCATCGAAAATTCAAGCTATAAACTATTCCTGACGGACACCACAACGGGCCGGCCGCTGAATTGCTGGGAATGTCTGGTAATGGAGTTCAACGGGAAAAGAATAACGATTTAAGATTATGGAAATAAGACGAAGTGGCAACTTTGGAATTATAGATACCGGCACCGACAAGGGTTTGATCTCCTTTTCTATCGGTGGCCGCGGTAAAGGTTGGGAACCTTCCAGCATCCAGTTAAACCGGCGGGGGGCTTTCTTTTCGCGAAAGATCAGCGTAAACGGTACCTTTATCGTTCCCATGGGTGACAATAACGACATGCCGGGCGAGGTCATGCGTTTACTGGATAAATTCTACGCCGGTGAAGGTATTATGGGTAAAATAGCCGGTTTACAGTGGGGAGAAGGCCCGCGGCTGTATGAGGATGCGATCGACGAAGAGAATAACCGTTTTTACCGGCGTTGGAAACTCGATCCGGAAATAACCGCCGACCTGGAGTCGTGGGATTACACGACGGTTCTTCACCGCTCACTCGTAGACTTAACACACATGCAGGGCTTTTTTATAAAGTTTGTCCGGAACCGTGCGCCGCGTGTAGGCAATCCCGGGCGTTTGGTACGGCTGGAACATATTCCCTACCAGAAGGCCCGCCTGGTATATCCTCCCGACGGCGAGGATGAACCGCAGGAAGTACTTGTGGGCGACTTTCCTTATCCTGATCCGGCCTATACTTACCGTTACCCGGTCTTTGATCCGGCCCACCCGTTCAAATATCCGGTTTCTGTGAAATATTATAATATCTATTCCTTTTGCAAGGATTTTATGAGTACACCGCGTTTTTTGGGTGCGCTTGACTGGCTGGAGCTTGCCGGCGGTCTGGCCGCTATCCTGATCGCCTATAACGAAAACGCTTCGGCCATTTCCCTGCATATCGAATCGCCGCAGTCTTACTGGGACCGCGCGGAAGCACGTATAAAACAGGTTTGCGAGCGTACGGGCGAGAAATACACGGCCCAGATGCTGGAAGATTTCAAGGACGAAGCTATGGAGAAATTCGCCTCCAACATTACCGGAAGGCAGAACGCCGGAAAATACATGCACACGACCAAATTCTGGAATCCGGAAGCGAATAACTTTGAGGGCTGGACGGTGGAACCACTGGATAAGAAGATAAAGGATTATGTGGACGCCCAGATTAAGATATCCAATAAGGCGGACGCTGCCGCCACTTCCGGCTTCGGTCTTGATCCGGTACTTTCAAATCTGATTATAGAAAACAAACTTTCTTCCGGATCGGAGAAATTATACAGCCTGAAAGTGTATAACGCTTCTGAAACGGCTATTCCGGACATGATCCTTTGTAAGCCGTTACAGCAGTATATTAATGCCAACTTTCCGGGTACCGCAACGAAAGTAGGGCTTTATCGTACCATAGTGGAAGCGGAACAGAACGTTTCACCCTCTAACCGTATGAAAGAAAATGCGTAGTCTGTTTTTTACACCGAAACCGGAAGATGTGCCGGAAGAACCGGTAAGCGACCGGCAACCGGAAGAGAACCGGGCCGATAACACCCCGGATAAGCATATAAAGGCCCGCCGGACGAAAAACGTTCATTTTGACCGGCGGATAAAATCGGAGCTGCACCTGGAAGAGTGTTTGCCCTGGCATTTTGAGAAAGGGGCGTCTTATCACTGTATCAGTCATGGGGACGTTGACAGCCTTACTTATCTTCGTGTGATCGTGAAGCAACAACCGGTGGAATATGTTCTGATTTCTACCTGGTGTATGGCAATTACCGATGTTAAGGAGGTGGAGAAATGGCTGGAGAGAAAAGACATAGGGCACGCGGATTTTTATGTAGGTGAAATCTTTCAAGGTTCCTACGCGGATGTTTATTTATACCTAAAGAAGGTGGCGGAACGTTTCGGATCACGTGTCTGCATCTTCCGTAATCATGCTAAAGTAATGGCCGGTTTTGGTAACGCTTTTGATTTTGTAATAGAAAGCTCGGCCAATGTGAACACCAATCCGCGCACGGAGCAGACCTGTATAACGATAGATACCGGGCTGGCCCGCTTTTATAAGGAGTTCTACGATGAAATAAACAATTTCACAAAGGATTTTGATAATTGGAAACCATATACATTAAAAAGAGACCGAGCAAATGACGAAGTTATTTAATAAAGGCGGTGACGGTGCCGGTGAAATAGTCCGTGTTCTGGGATTGATCGATAATGATCTTGATTTTACCAAGTGGGAACCTATCTTACCGCTGGGTATTCGGGATTTACAGGCTATCATCGGAACGGAACCCATAGACGCGGTAGATAAGTATTACCGTGAAGATCATGCGGACGGTACGGAACCGGACGGCATGGCGGAAACTTTGCGGCTGATGCAGCAGGCGGTGGCAATGTTTACCTGGTTAAAGGTCATTCCCACTTTAGACGCACAACACGGAACGGCCGGACGTGGCAAACACCTTGGAGAGAATGAAACGGGTATGACCGCCTTACAGGAGTTCAAGGATGAAGAGAATATCCGGAACCTGGCTTATGAAGCCGTAGACGCGTTGGTGGAGTTAATGGACCGCGAAAAGTTTGATTTCTGGATGAACGGCATTAAGAAAAAGGCTATAAACCGGCTTCTAATCCAGAATAAGGAAACGTTCGATGAATATTACAATATCGGCAGTCACCGGCTTTTTCTGGTGCTTATTCCTATGATCCGGGAAGTCCAGGACGGGCAGATAATACCTGTTATCACCCGGAACCGTTATAATAAACTGATTGAAGGCGATACCGTTTTAACGGAGAAATTGCTGGAGTATGTACGCCGCCCGCTTGCACTTCTCACCATAAAAAAGGCCGTTGAACGTTTACCGGTGGAAGTTCTACCCAATGGAATCGTACAGGTACAGCAGAGCACAACCGTACGGGATAAATTGCGGGCGGAAAAAGAGGCCCGGCAATCGGTTGCTAACAGTCTGGAGCAGGACGCGGCGGCTTACCTGGATGTATTGCAGGATATCATCAGGGAACTGGATGCGCAGTCGGAAACGGTGGATTACTATATACCGGGTGTTACCGTACAATCCAAAGGAATAACCTTTTAATGTCCGGACATGGAGAAGTTTACATATAATAGTAAGACGGCGGAGGTTCCTTCATGCCTGGATGAAGTCAGCAGTGAGCAGTACCGGCAGTTTCTTATATTGTCGGTACTGATGAACCGCGGTACGATCAGCCCCGGACAGTTCCGCGTAAAATGGCTTTCTTTCCTTCTGGGCATGAAAGCGGATTACACCATGTACCGGCGTGAGATCATCCGGGAGCTGGACGGCCAACTGGAAAAGCTGGACGGCTTTTTCTCTTATACGACCGGTAAGGAGGGCGAGCGGATCGTTACGCCCATTCTGAAAACCGGGCGTAACCTGATGCAGGATTTTGGGAGCTGGCATGGTGTCGGTGACATGCTGAACGGTCTTACTTTCGGTAACTTTTGTGATTGCCTGGATTTGTTGCAGCAAAGCAAGCAGGCGGCGACAGAAAAAGACGAACCGGCTATAAATGAAATCTTCCAGGATATCACATTAAAGCTTTACCGGTACAAGGACCCGGAGAAGATGCCGGCCGTTCCTTCCTTGCTTGCCATTCATGCGGTAAACTTCTTTTCCGCTGTTTGGGAAATGGTTCTTTCCGGACCGGTTTATATTGGTGGTGAAGATATTGACTTTCGGATATTATTTCAGAAGTTGGCATCCGAGGACCGGAAGGCGGACGATAAAACCGGCTGGACCGGAATAGTCTTTGAAGTGGCGGCTTCCGGCGTGTTCGGTAATAAGAAGGAGGTGGACGATACACCCTTTTGGGATGTATTACTTTATCTGTATAAATGTAAGTTTGAGTATTTACACCAAAAACGTAACAAGAAATGAGAACAACAACAGGAACAAAAAACAAGATTAAGCAATTTGAGGGGCTACGCCTGAAAGCGTATGTATGTGCCGCGGGAGTATGTACGATCGGTTACGGTCACACAACCGGCGTAAAACCGGGAGATGTTATCACCGAGGCCCGGGCCGACGCTTTCTTTGAATCGGATATCAGGGCGGTAGAAAACCAGGTAAACGCGCTTCCCCTTCATTTGGGACAGTACCAGTTTGACGCGGTAGTAAGCTTTTGCTTTAATGTAGGTATCGGAAAATTCAAGAAATCAACGCTTTATAAGAAGATCAGAGCGGATGCGTATGAGCCATCCATACCGGCAGAGTTTAAAAAGTGGATATACGGGGGCGGTAAGATTCTTCCGGGGCTTGTTACCCGCCGTGAATGGGAGGCGAAACGTTATCAGGGATTGACGATATGATAGATATAAAGGTTTACCGTGAATACTGGGAAGGCGTACAAAAACGTATTCCTGAAATAAAGAAGGTGCTACCCGTTACCATTGACGAGGAAATGAGTAAGACGATACAGGGGCTATCAAAAGAAGAATGTCCGGTGCTCTTTATTCTGATTCCGTCGGGAACGGGTGCCAGCCTTTCGGCTGACAATGTGAGGGAAAATAATTTATGCGTTATTTTCCTTATGAGCAAGTACGATCCCCAACGTAAAGGGGCTTATGAGACTATCGAAGAGGTGCAGCCGGTTATGGAGCGTATCAAACAAATGCTGATAGAAGATTCTGCCACCGGTTGCCCTGTCACTAAGGAACTGGATTTAACCAGCCTTTCCACTCTTCCGGAATCCGGCTTTTACCGGACGTTTGCAGGGTGGAGCCTGGCTTTCTCATTTAAAACAAGATTCTAACTGAATGGCCGAGAATTTTAAAACGGATTTTTTTACCGACCGGATCGGGCGTGGAATACAGGACATATTTCAAGCCCAACTGGATATCGCTACCAAACGGATTTACCAGAAAGGCCGTGAGCGTAGGAAAGTACAGGGAACCGGGGAGATCATACAAGGGCGATCCGGTGCATTAATGGCCGCACTACAGAACCCGAATTATTCGGTCATTCCGGACGGCGAAGGAGTAATCGCACATTCTAACCTTCCATTATATACCCGCTTCCTGGATATGAAGAAACACGGTAATTACCAGATTTATAACCGGCAGATATACGGGATTCTATATCATGACACACTCGGGAAGATTAAATATGAATATCAGGATTATGTAAGGGAAAGGATAAAAGAAATGTTTGCCAGTTCGCTAAAATAGGTAATAAAATTAATACCTAAATATTTGTAGGTAATGATTTTATTACCTATCTTTGTTTCAGTAACCAATAAAACAAAGTTTATGCCTGAAATTTGTAGATTCTTCGGTATTATTATATTCCTCTATTGGAAAGATCATAATCCGCCACATATTCATTTTACTTATGGTGATTATGAATGTTCTATTAGCGTATTGGATCGGATTGTAGACGGTCAGGCTCCAGCTAAAGTTATTGCAAAAGTAAATGAGTGGATTAACTTGCACGAGGCAGAAATACTTTCTCTTTGGGAAAAGGCCCAAAAAGGGGAAAAAATAGATAAAATTGAACCATTAAAATAAACGCTTATGTTACGGGTTATAGATGTGGATTATATTAGGAATTACGAGCTTCTTGTTACTTTCAGCGACGGGAGTAAAAAGATCGTAAATTTGGAACCTTATCTTACAGGTGAGGTTTTCGGGGAGTTATTGGATAAGGAAAAATTTGTTCAATATGGTTTAACCCGTGCTACTATTGAATGGGCCAATGGTGCCGACCTTGCACCGGAGTTTTTATATGAAATTGGTATAGCTGCATATTTTTAGACCCTATGAATGATTGTTTAGCTATTCAAGATAAGAAGGAAGAAACTTTCTTATATCGGATTTTTATTTCTCACCCGGAACTAAATGCTTCTGCGGTGGCTCGACGTATGGGAATAAGTCAAAGCCTTATGTCTCAATATATAAGTGGAATAAAAAAGCCCTCACAAGAACGGGAGGCCCTAATAGTAAATACTATTAAAGATATCGGTAAAGAACTAACGATGATTGTATGACATACGAAGATATTTTATTTTTGATCGGCTTTTTCCTGGTAATATTTTTTTTCGTAGGATGTAAGCATAAACCGGCTACTTTATCCGGGTGGCTTGCTTTTGCCTTTCTTTCCTTTATCGTGACGCCTCTTATATCGGTTCCTCTAACCTGGTACATTTGCTGGATGATAGATCGGGCAACAATTAAGGATAAAGAATGTTTTGATCCTTCGGATTTTACCTTTAAGAGATAAAATACTTTCTTCTTAGTATAATAAGCCTGTAGAATGGTTCTACGGGCTTTTTTTGTGTCCTTTTCCGCCACTTTACACCAGGATAATTTTGCCTTATAAAATTTACTCTTATGGCAAAATTAAAACCTGACTATATCGAATGGGTGTTAACCCTGAACGCCTCCGATGCGCAGAAGGAAATACATAATCTTTCAGAAAAGAACAAGGAGCTCCGGGATAGCAATAAGGAGATAAAAAAGGCTATGACCGATTTAATCGCCACCGGGAAAGCTGGCGGTAAACAATGGAAAAGGCTTGATGAGCAACTGAAAGAAAATAATAAGACGATCGGCGAGAATAACAAGAAGATTGCCGAATGTGAGAAACGGCTGGATAAAACCACCATGAGTGCCAACCAGCTGGCAAGGAAGGCAAACGCCTTGCGGAAAGAGCTTCGCGATACGGTGAAATCCTTGCAGCCGGAAAAATATGCCGCCCTGGAGAAGGAACTGAAAGAAGTTGAGAAAGCATACGGGCAGGCCACGAAAAAGGCGGAAGGTTTCGGCGGTTCCCTTCTTTCCCTGAATAAGATAAAAACGGTTCTGGCCGGTGTGTTTGTCACTATCGGCGCAATGATAACCGGACAGATTGTCGGCGGGCTAAGGGATGCGATCAGTACTATTATAGAGTTCGAGAAGAAAAACAGTACTTTGGCCGCTATTCTGGGAACCACGAAAAAGAGTATCAAGGATTTAACAGATGAAGCGCGCCGGCTGGGTGCTACTACTTCTTATACGGCCGCACAGGTAACGGAACTTCAGATAGAGCTTGCCAAGCTGGGATTTTTTAAAGAGGATATTAAAGCGATGACGCCTTCCGTGCTGAAATTCGCTAAGGCTGTGGACACTGATCTTGCCTCGGCTGCTACGCTTGCCGGTGCAACATTGCGTATTTTCAACCTTGATGCGGAAGATACGGAACGGGCTGTTTCTACTATGACTATGGGATGTAACGCATCCGCTTTAAGCTTCGAGTACTTAAATACGGCAATGTCTATTGTTGGGCCGGTTGCTAATTCTTTCGGATTCACGATCGAGGAAACGACCGCCCTTTTGGGGGCTTTGGCAAACAGCGGTTTCGACGCTTCATCGGCAGCGACGGCAACACGTAATATTTTGCTTAACTTGGCTGACGGTAGCGGTAAACTTGCACTTGCCCTTGGTGGTCCTGTAGATAACTTAGAAGACCTTGTAAAGGGGCTGAAAAAGCTGAACAGTGAAGGAATAGACCTTAATAAGGCACTGGATTTAACGGATAAACGTTCGGTTGCCGCATTTAATACCTTTTTAAATGGTACTGATACCGTTTTAAATCTCCGTGATGCAGTAACAGGAGCCGAAGAGGGATTTAATGCCATGGCGGAAGAAATGGGTGATAATGTACAAGGTTCCCTCAATACATTAAGTTCAACTATCGAAGGGGTAGTTTTACGTTTCTATGAATCAAAGGGTATTCTTCGGGATTTAATAGACCTTGTTACGCTTATGGTGGAAGGTGTGGGCGGTATGATCGACATGTTTAATAAATGGGGTGTTGTCACTTATACCGTTACCGCTTATTTGGTTTCTTACTATGGAGGACTGAAAATCGCTACCATGTGGCACGCCCGTTTTAAAACGGCGACCCTTGCTTCGGTCGTTGCAGAGAAAGCGCACGCCGTACAGCTTTATATCAGCCGGGCGGCTACTCTGGCTTATGCGGCGGCCCAGGCATTGCTGCACCTGAATATTAAAAGATGTACCGCCGCCCTTCGGTTAATGAGGATCGAACTTTTGAAGAATCCATATACGGCCCTGCTCGCGTTACTCGTGGCAGCCGGTGTTGCTATCTACCAGCTTGCAAAGAAGACGGAACAGGCTTCGGCGGCGATGAAGGCCCACCAGGAAGTCGTAAAGAAAGTGAATGAAGAATATGCCAGCCAGGAAGCAAAAATAAAAACTCTTGTAGCTGCTATTAATGACGAGAACCTTTCCAACTACACCCGTAAACAAAGGCTCGCTGAATTAAAAGAACTGATACCGGATTATAATGCGGAATTGAATGAAGAAGGCAGGCTCATAAACAACAACAAGGAGGCTATAGATCAATATTTAGTTTCCTTGGAAAAACAAATCAAGTTGAAAGCTTACCAGGAGGAACTGGAAGAATTGTACAAGAAAAAAAGGAATCTTGAAAGCCAGGAATCAGAGCAAAGCGACGCTTACTGGGACACCCGCCAGCAAAATACATTGTCAGGATATAACCGGAACAGTCTTACCGCTAAAATAAGCCGTTTATTTGGTACGGAAAAAGAGGCTAACCAGTTGAAAGCCCTACAGACAACACAGAAGGATTTGGCCGGTATAGAATCAGCAATCGCCCAGATCAATAATGATATCTTAAAAACAGAGGCGACGGCCACTTCATTAACCGGAACCAATAAAGAAAATATAAATACTGAAACATCCCTCATAAAGAAACTGGAGGCCGAAAAGAAAAAGGTTCAGGAACAGTGGGCGGAAGACAGCGAAGCGAATATCGCCAAGAAAAACAAGGAAATAGAACGTATCGACACCGAAATAAAACGTTTAAACGAACTGGGGAAGGTCAAAAAGAAGGCGGAAGCCGGGGAGTATAAAAATACGGAAACGGACGCCACGTTAAAACCTCTGGAGATCGAGCACGAAAAACGTATGCTTCTAATCAAACAGAACCGGGAGAAGGAAAATAAGACGGAAGCCCAGTATATTCTCGAAGGGACGGCGGAAAACCTTCGCTATTACCGGGAACGTATCGACGCACTCCAGAAGCTGGAAGCAAAAACGCCGGCTAATAAAAAGAAATTACTCGATGAAATCCACAAGCTCGAAACAGAAGCACAGACGGCCATTTTTACGGAAACCGGCAAGCAGGAGGACGCCCGTATAAAACTGGTACAGGAGAAACGGGACGAACGGTTAAAGATTGAAACCGCCTATTACAATGTCCAGAAGGACACCATGGAAAAAGCGGTATTAAACCAAAGTATCACGCAGGAAGCCGCCGACGCCTATATGCTGGAAGTTGAAGCGGAGCACGCCGCAGAACTTCTGGAGATAAACCGTACTTACCAGAATGATATTGCCGCTTTGGAAATTACCGGTAAACAGAAACGTATAGAAACAGCGACGGAAGCGGCCGACGCCGTGCGTGAGTCTGAAATGAAGTTATTGCGTGATCGGGCGGCCATTGCTCAAAAAGTACGTGAAATAACTTCCGTTCCGGTAGGAATAACCGGTATGCAGGAAGCACACCGGAAACAGGTTCAGGATGTAGAAACGACTTATAATGCCATAATTGAGATAGCGAGGCAGGCGGGAATTTCTACCGTTGGTTTGGAGAAACAGAAACAGCAGGAAATTAGCCAGCTTGAATTTGAGTACCAGAATAGTTTATACCAGATTCAATCCCAGATCGGCGTATCATGGGCACAGGAATACCAGAATGAACTGGCCCTGTTAAAGAATCTGCACGATCAGGAATTAATAGATGAAAAGACATACCAGCGTAAAAAGCTGCAAATGCAGATGAATAACGCTAAAAAATACTTTGACTACTATTCCGGTCTTTCCTCTTCCATGGTGGAAGCCATTCAACAAGCCGAAATCGACCAGGTGGAAGCAAAATACGATGTTCTCATACAGGAAGCCGAGAACAACGGTGAAGATACTGCCGCCCTGGAAGAAGAGAAGGAAAATAAGAAACTGGAGATTCAAAAGAAGTACGCGGATGTAAACTTTGCTATCAAGTGTTCCCAGATCATAGCAGATACGGCCGTTTCGATTATGAAGGCGTACGCGGACCTCGGGCCGATTGCCGGAACCGTTGCTGCAGTAATGCTTGCGGCTACCGGTGTGGCCCAGCTTGCATCGGCCAAGGCAGAACGGGACAGGATTAAAAACATGTCCTTGAAAAACACCACCGGCAGCAAGACCGCCACGGCTGAACGTGTTGTTTCCGGTTCTTCCGGTGGTGGGTATTATGAAGGTGGTTACACCGGTCCCGGCGGACGTTATGAAGTGGCCGGCGTGGTTCATAAGGGGGAATATGTGGTACCACAGCCGGAAATGAATAATCCTAAAGTGATCGACGCCGTTAGCACTATCGAAGCGATCAGGCGGCAGCGTACCAGTGCCAACCCGTTACCACAGAATCCGGGTGAATATTATGAAGGCGGTTACGTGACTTCCCCTGCAGGTGATTCTTCCTACCGGGAGTTCCTGGAAGCGGCAAAGGAGCTTCGCGCCTCCTGTGAGGCTATCAAATTGATAAAGGCCTATATCGTTTACCAGGATTTGGAGAAGGCCAAAGAAACTATAGATAACGCCCGCGACACCTTTACACGCGGAAAATAAGTAATCATTATGCTAAAGATTAAGACGAACAAAGGTTATCTGGACTTAGGGGGTGACTTTACCGTACAGATCGACGAGAAATCCCCCGTCATGAACGACCGGGGATCACAAACCGTACCGGTCACGGTTCCCGTCACTGCCAACAATGCAGGGATAACCGGTTTTGCCCACCGGCTCGACATGGGTGTAAAACCGATGAATGAAGATCAGACATGTACGGTATTGGACGGGGTGTATAAACGTACCGGAAAGATAAATATCGTTTCCGCCGGCAGGACGGAAGGAATTACTTTAAATATCGGTTTTGACAATTCGGAAGCCTACAGCGCCTGGAAAGCAAAGAAACTGAACTCGATCACATTACCCAGCATAAGCGGCGGTACCGTTAGCGGTCTTATGTCCTCTATAAACTGGTTCTTCACGGATTCCCATGAAGATTTTGCCATATTTCAAATAGTAGTCAAAAATGATTCCAAGGACGGCACGTATTACCCGCAATACATAAACCGTATCACTTTGGATTCAAACGGTGAATATGCCTTATGCTATCAGGCAAGGACGGAAACACTACTGATAAATGATACCCCGACCGAAACGAGTTTACCGGAAGGGTACGGCGTGGCCCCCTTCTTATACGTGCACCGTGTCCTGGACTTTATATTTTCAGAATTTGGTTATACTATAACCGAAAATCCTTTTAAGACGGACAAGGAACTTTCCAGCCTGGTAATCCTGAACAATGCCGCCGACTGTTGCGTGACGGGTATCCTCAATTATGCCGATTTAATGCCGGATTGTACGATTGAGGACTTTTTAAACGCGCTGTATGTACGTTTCGGACTGGTTTATAATGTCTCTTCCGATACGAAAACGGCCACTTTAAGACTGATCCGGGATATAATGGAAGATGAACCTGCCGTTGATCTGTCCCGGAATCTGACGGCGGAACCCCTTATCAATTATGAAACGGCCCGTCAGATAAAGTTATCGGCCAAAACGTCTTTTACCGGTGCCGCGCCTTCGGTGGAACGGTACGAGGACTATATCAAGGGGAACGAAAAAATGGTTATCCGTGTAAGCCGTTTCGATCCTTCCCAGGCCTCCGTGTGGCTGAACTACGAGAAGACCACCGGCAACTGGTACAAATGGGATTCGGGCAACAAGAAGCATACGTTATCATCATCCAGTTTCTTTAACTGGGACCGGAAGACGGAAAACGTAGAGGACGAGGAGCTGGCGAGCGATGATGAATGCGTGTTTATGGATTTTGCCCCGAACGGCCTTCTTTCCCCGTATTACCTGGCCGGGTATGTGCACCGTTATACCTACCTGAAAACCTCTTCCGATGATGAAGAGGATTCGGAAAAGGAGGAGACGCCGCTTTCCTTCGCTTTCGCTTTTACAAAGGCCGTTACGGAAAGTACGGATTATTCCTTCGGTTCTATTTTACCATACGCTCCGGACGGCGGAGAAATTACGTTAAAAGACGGCAGCAAACATACGATATCGCTTTTATTCCAGTTTGAAGACGGTCTGTTTGCCAAGTTCTGGCAGAAGTATGACGCCGTATTAAGGCACTCTTTTAACCAGGTGGACACAAACACCCTTTTACCGGTTCACCAGCTTATGAAAATGGATGTCTTGACCCCGGTAGCCCTGCGGGGGCAGTACATGCTTCTGGACGGCCTTTCCTATTCGCTTCCTGCGGGTAAACTGGTACCGGTAAACATTACGTTGCGTTCCCTGCGTCTGATCGGTCCCTATAATCTGGATAATGAACAGGGCATTCCCGTGTGGGGCGGTGCTTCCTACGTGTGGGTCGTATATTCTTCCAATTTGCAGAGTGTACAGGCCGGAAGGGTGGAATATTGGGAAGATTATTACCGTTATCACTGGATGTATGCTGTGTACGGTTGCCGTGTATCGAATACGATATATGACGGGTATGTTACGCCGTCAACGGATGAGGATATATTAAAAAATCCGCCCACCGCACAGGATAACATCATAGAAAAAACTTACAAATGTAAGATAGAGGTTGAAATCGAGGTAAACGAGCGTTCCGGCGCGGCCAACTATTTTTGTTACGAAACGGAAGAAGTCGAATACCAGGTAAGGTTTGTCGCATCGAGGGTGCTTAGCTGATCCCGTCCTTTATTCTTCCTTTGATAAACCCAACTTTTGCAGCATGGAAAAGCAGAATAATATCATCCTTGCCCCGTCATCTTCACAGGTGACGGAGCTTTATAAGCTTTGGAGGGAAAACCATGCGGGGCGGCTCTCGGACTTTTACAAGTTCCTGACGTCTCCCACGGATCAGCGTGATCGTTTCCTTTCCGGACTTGAAAATAAGAGTGAGTTTAACGGAATATTCATCGTTAACACCTTTGAATTATGAGTTTGACAGCAAACATTGATCCGACGGAAAACGCCTTTACCGGAAACCCTGTTTATCTTTCGGTAGAAACTACTTCTATGGCGACTTACAATATAATGTATTTCGTGAACTTTGAATTTATGCGTTCCATATTTACCGGTAACGGTAATGGAAGTTTCAAGGTGAATATCGCGGAGGTCCTGGAAACGCTTTTTGTTGATATTCCCCCGTTAACGGACAGTTCCGAGATGTTGATAAGCCTTTCCGATAAACGGTATAACAAGGCGGTCGTCACGATCACCCTTCAAAATGAGGAGGAAGAAACGGCCACTTTGGTTGTTACTGCCTGGCGTGGCGGTATATCCAAACGGGCTTTTAAGAAATTGCATGAAGAAGGTAATAACATCTTTTCTTTGAAGTTCTTGAATGAATCCTGCAATTTCTTCTTTACCACCCGGAGCAATGACTGGCGTATAACGATGCGCGAGACGGAACTTTACCCGCTCTGTTTCATCTATCCGGAGCACGAGCTGAAAATAACGGAACTTCTTACCGGACAAAGCCTTGCAGTACCAGGCACGGCAGGGAATTTCTACGCCTTGAACCTGGAGGCCGTAAGACTTAAATTCTTTACCGATTACGGGGTACTGGCCAACCTTTTTGACGTGTATAGCGGTGAAACGTTCGCTCTCCGGATCGGGATCGAGCAAAGCCCGACGGTCCGCGAGCGTTACCGGCTCCGGTTCCTGAACAGTTACGGGGTTTACGAGGTGTTTTCCCTGGAAGGCGAGGCGAGCGTAACTCCCGGCATGGATGAAGACGAAGACGCTGTTTTCCGGCGTTACGATGAAATTACCGATGATTATTATTCGGATCGCATACGTACGGAGATACAGGAAGCCGTAACGGTTAAGACGGGATTCAAACGCCCGCAGGAAATACGCTTTCTTCTTGACCTGCTTTCCTCCGATGATGTCTACCTGGCAGGTTACGGCCGGGAAGAGATCAAGGTAATTCCTTCGGCGGAAGAGTTTTCTTACCGTGTCCGTCCGGACGCGCCGCAGAACGTGACGTTAAAGCTCACGTTTGCCGAGAAGGAGTCCAACTGGACGGGAGAAATCACGGAAAGCGGCTACCGGAAACCGCGGGTTCATTCCAAAGAGTTCAGTAAACAATTTAATTAATGTATCTATATGGCAACACAGGAGTATATCGATGATCTTATTATAGTCATTGAAACCGCGGAGGACGCGGAAAGCGTTACCAACCAAATGGTGGCGGCGGTTCTTGGCTTCTTGAACGAACACCTGAAACTGGTTTCCCAGGGTAAGGAAATCGAGGCGGAGGAAGCCGCCCGCATTGCCGCCGATGCAGCCTTGCAGAAGGCTATCGACGCCGTTTCTCTACGTATCGACCGGCTTGTCGGCAACAACGCTTCGCAGGCAATCGACAACTTTAACGAAATTCTTGCTTTTCTGGACGGGCTTAAAGACAGTGATTCGCTGGCCGCATTGCTGGCCGATATCAACGCCCGTATCGGCAGCGAAGACGGTTCACAGAGTGAAGACGGTTCCCTTTGGGGAAAGCTGAAAAGTCTGTCCCAGGATATTAGCAGTTGTTCCGAGGACATAAGCACGTTGCAGGCAGACCGTGACGAAATGAAACAGGAGTTGCAGGAAACTGCCGGGCGTCTGTCTTCCACCTTTACCAATGTAAACAACCTCTTGAACGCCGGCAGCGTTTATAGTGATCTGTCGGGGGTGTTTGCAGCATTGAAAACGGCGGGGAAGATTGACGATGTCCGGAAAAACGGCGTGATCCTTTCTTTCCTCACTGCCGACGGCTGGGTGACGAAACAATTTAAAGGCAATCCGGACACGGATTTTGAGAATGTCGAAAAGTGGGAGGATTTCGGCAGCGGCGGTTCAGGCGGCGGGAATACCTATAATGTAACCGGCAGTGTGCCGCTTACGGAAGGTTTCTATACCCTGGCTTCCGCCATTGCCGCGGTACCGGAGAAGTGGCGCGGCCGGGGGCGTGTCATCACCTTTGAAACATCGCTCGGCAAATGGGAGACGTACCAGTTTACCGGAACCGCCCTGGATGCCTGGGACCAGGAGGCGAGCTGGGAAGAGTTCGGCGGCAAAGGAACGGTAAAGAGCGTAACGGTAAACGGCGAGAAGCAGACGCCGGACGCGGCCGGTAATGTGAATGTAAACGTGGATATCCTGGAAGTGGACGAGACTTTGTCCGCCGATTCCACCAATCCGGTAGAAAACAAGGTAGTAACCGCCCGTTTTAACGAGGTGGACGCTTCCACGCTGTTTAACGTAAATGCGGAGGTAAGCGAGGATGAAACATCCGTCCGTCTGTCTTTCCAGAACAAAAGCGGCGCGGAAATTACCGCCGTGGATATCCCGGCCGGTTCCGGTGGAGGTTCCGGCGAAACGGTGGCTACTAAAATTGTCTTGAATGCGGCTGTAGATAACGCCATAATCAAGGAAGGCGGAAACGCCCGTCTTACTTATACATACGATCACCAATACACCACGGGGGATGAAAAGGGGGAATCTACCGGGCAAAAGGCGGATATCACCGTTACGATCAGGCGTGGAACAACTACCATGTATTCCCAGACGGTCAGCGATGTTTCCAAAGGCAGTTACGAACTGGACCTTTCAAGTTACTTGCTTGTTGGGAATACCGATATTTACGTAGTGGCAACCACAACCGATCCGACTACCGGCAAGAAACAGACCCGACAGGCGTTTACATCCGTGAAGGTTGTCAGCCTTTCCCTTACCAGCTCTTACAATCTGGCCGGGGCCATAGCCGCAGGCGGTTATACCCTGGCCGACACGATTAATATCCCTTATGCCGTGAGCGGTTCCGGAACAAAGGTCGTCACGCTTTATCTGAACGGCCGGCAACAGAACGCGCACACCATTACAAGATCGGGAACGACAAACGGCAGTTTCAGTTTGTCCCCCTCTTCGCTTGTGACCGGCCGGAATACCGTTCAAATGGTTGCCGAAATGGAGGCTTCCGCCGATCTCGTGTTAAAGTCTGAAAGTATCTATATTGATATTCTGAAATCCGGAGGATCGGCACCGTTCATCGGCACGATGATGAGTTTTCCGGACGGCCGTATTTTTACGGAGGACCATCTTGTTCCGCGCTTGGAAGCGGGGCAGTACGAACAGGTAAAATTTGACTTTGTGGCTTATGATCCTGACGCAACGCCGGCTCAAATGGACGTTTACCGGGGCGGGGTGAAAACGCAGTCTGTCAGTGTGGCCCGTACTACGCAGACATATACCAACCGTTTTACGGAGCAGGGCGAGATCACTATGAAATTTAAGACGGGGGCCACGGAATACCCGTTTTATATCGACGTAACGGAAAGCGGGATCGACTTGCAGGAAACTACCGCCGGGCTTGTACTGAAACTTTCGGCAGCCGGGCGGAGCAACAGCGAATCCGATCCGGGAGCCTGGGATTATGGCGACATACATACGACATTTTCTGGTTTCGACTGGAGCAGCAACGGCTGGACGGGTGACGCCCTGAAACTTACGGGAGGCGCGAAGATTGAAATCGGGTACCGGCCGTTCTCCACGGATGCAACCACTACCGGGGCTACCTATGAAATGGAAATTCTTTGTTCGTCGGTAACGGACCGGCAGGGGGTGATACTGGACTGTATGGCCGGCGATATCGGTTTCCAGATGACAACGGAGCAGGCCCTTATGCGTGTTTCCGGCGGTACGGAAGTAAGTACGAAGTTTGCAAGTGATATGAACCTGAAAATGGCCTTTATTGTCGGGGCCAAGGCCGGTAAGCGGTTGCTGGAACTTTATGTAAACGGAATCCGTTGCGGAGCGGTGCAGTATGGGGCTACCGAAGGATTACTGCAGGCGGAACCGGTGAACATCCGTTTGTTCAGTGATACGGCGGATGTGGAGATCAGGAATTTCCGTATTTATAACCGTGCGCTTACGGATGATGAAGAATTGAACAATTACATGGTAGACCGGACTACGTCGGACGAAATGGTCCTGTTATTTGAAAAGAATGATGTTACGGGGGACAACGGTACGGATATCGACATAGACAAGTTACGCGCCCAGGGAAAGGCGGTTATGCGAATTGTCGGCGATGTGAACCTTGTCAACGCCACCAATAACAAGAAATTCGAGGTACCGGTCGATATCTATTTTTATAGCCCGCAGGGTAAGGAGTACGATTTTGTAGCAAGGAATGTCGGTCTAAGAATACAGGGTACATCATCCACCACTTATCCGCGTAAGAATTACCGTCTTTATTTCTTGCGCCTGGAAAAATACGGTACCACGCTGGAAGTTAACGGCGTGGATGTGCCGTCCCTTGAATACAGTTTCAAACCGGGAGCACGGCCGATCAGTATATTCTGTTTGAAAGCGGACTTTTCCGATTCTTCCGGTACACATAATACCGGTGCGGTGCGTATTGTGAACGACGTTTGGAAGAGGTGCGGGTGGCTGACACCGCCGCAGGCTGCATATAAGGGGGAATATGACGTACGTATAGGCGTGGACGGTTTCCCTATGGACCTGTTTTATGACAACGACGGCACCGGTGCGAATACTTATCTGGGAAAATACAATTTCAATAATGAGAAGTCGGAAAGTGCGATCATTTACGGTTTTGAAGGAATTGAAGGATTCAACGACGAAGCGGCCCTGAACGGGCAGCGTAACAAATGTATCTGTCTGGAGTTCCTGAACAACTCCGAGGCCCTTTGTCTGTTCGGGACTACCGACATGTCTTCTTTTGATGATGCGCTGGAATTTCGTTTCAAGGCGGACACTACCTGGGCGGATGCACACGAGGACGACAAGGCGGCAGTTACAAGGCTTTGGAACTGGATCGATTCATGTAAGGATGATCCCGCCAAGTTCCTGGCGGAATATAACCAGTATTTCGGTAATGACAGCCCGTTTGCATGGTATCTGATTACCGATTACTTTATGGCTGTGGATAACCGGGCAAAAAACATGATGCTGGCGACTTGGGACTCTCTGATCTGGTATTTCCTTCCTTACGATATGGACACGCTGTTCGGTGTGCGTAATGATTCGGTACTGAAATACGAATATACCATTACCCACGAAAGTTTTGACGATAGTATCGGTAGTTATGCTTTTGCCGGCCATGATTCCGTTTTATGGGAACTGGTACGGTCTTGTCCGGACAAATTGCGTGAAGTGGCGGAAACCTTGCGTAGCAATATGAGCCTTGAATATGTCCTGCAAGTATTTAACGAGGAACAAATGGGCAACTGGTGCGAGCGGATTTATAACAAGGATTCGGAATATAAATATATCCTTCCGCTTACCGAAGGGGTGACAACCGGCAGCGGAACCAGTTATTATAATTATCTGTATGCCTTGCAGGGAAGCCGTTATGCGCACCGTACTTATACCATTCAGAACCGTTTCGCCCTTTTGGATAGTCAGTATGTGGCCGGTACTTACCGTCGTGACAGCTTCGCGGCTTATTTCGGATACAAGTTCGGCAGCGATAACCGGAAAATTCGGATTACGGCCTCCGAACGGTATTATTACGGGTACGGGTACACGTCCGGAACACCGCACCAAAGCGCGGTACTTGCAGAAACGGCCGGGGCTGTGGTGGAACTGACAATGGACACGGATTTAATTGTAAACGATCCGCAATATTTCTACGGTGCAAGCCGTATTCGCGGGCTTGATCTGACGGATGTAGCCCACGCCATTGTCGGCACGTTGAACCTGAACAACTGCACGGCCTTGCGTGAACTGAATGTTAGTTGTGAGGCCGGACAGACGACATTTAACGCCCTTCTGGTGGGTAATTGCCGTAATCTTCGAAAACTCGACATATCCGGACTTAAATCTTCTTCCTTTACCGGTATGGACCTTTCAAGTAATACCAAACTTGAAACCTTCCTGGCCGGTGATACATCCCTTACCGGTGTGACATTTGCCGGCGGTGCGCCTCTGGCCGTTTGCGTCCTTCCCGGAACTTTGCAGACGCTCGAACTCCGGTACCTGAACAAACTAACCAATGCAGGGCTGCAGCTGGAAGGTACGGCAAATATCACGCGCCTTGTGATTGATAACTGTAGCCTGATCGACTGGAACACGTTATTACAGCAATGCAGTGCGACCAGCTATCTACGAATTACCGGTATAGATATGGACGGGAACGGTAATTTGCTTCGCAGGCTTATGACAATGGGCGGCGTTGATGAAGACGGGGGAAACGTGCAGACGTGCCGCCTGGTAGGTACGTACCGGCTCACCCAGTCCATGTCGGATGAAGAGTACGCCGCCACCTGTGCACATTTCCCGGAACTGAATATCATTCAGCCGCAGTTTGTCGGTATAAAAATAGATCAGACGGTAGGAGACGGGGAAAAGATTACGAATCTGGATAACTCTACCGGATATGACTATAATACTGAATTTACCCCGTCTTCCCATATATTGGAAGTGTTGTCGAAAAGACGTTGTATTCTGGCTAAAAAGACGGCGGAGGGTGAAATGACCTGTTACCCGCTTCATGATGAGAACCGAAATAAATACGCGGATAGTGACAGCGTGGAGAACGCCACGGATGCAGTATTAACCGGATCGGAAGGTGAAGTTTACATATATGAGCCTCATTACTGGTACAAGGGAGTAACGGACGTGCTGAATCAGTGCCTTTACGGTTTTATTTCAAGTAATGAGGATGCGCCGGCAGCAGCAGGGTACACCAGTATAAGATTTACCCGCGAGGAACTGGATGTGACGGAAGGGATCGGGATTCGTAAGAATACGGATTACACAACCATTGAAGAGGCGAAGAATGAATACGAATCCGGATCGTTCGCCCTGGTGGACGTCCGGGATTACAAGCAGGTTCGTTTTCCCGGTTTTGCTTCTACTCTTTACGGTGCTGTATTTATAGATGATGCCGGGAAAATAGTAAGTCGGATCAGCGTTTCAAATGCGAACGGTTTTATCAATGGTATGTATCTGTTTTGTGCCGTTCCTGTAGGGGCTACGAAACTGGCCTTTACTTTCCTTAATTCGGCGGCCTTCGATTTCGTTTTACTCACAACATCGGAAAGTGTGGAAGCGATCGAGCCGGACTGGGTAGAGCATACGGAATGCCTGGGCGGTGTTTATGAAGCCTATCTGATTGATGATGTGCTGCGTTCTGTCAGTGGTGTTTCAAGTGTAGGAACTATTTCACAGAGCCAGGCAGTCAAATACGCCCAGAACAGGGGCAAAGGTTTCCAGCTGTTCGACTGGGAGATGCACAAGGATGTGGGTAATCTGCATTTCTTTAAATACGGTAATACCGATTCGCAGGGAGTTTGCGGATATGGAACAAACAATTACCAGAAAGTGACAGGCCTTACAAATGCGCTGGGGATGCGTGATACGGTTTCTTATTATAAGGAAAAGGGCGGTTCCAATCCACAGGCGGAAGGTGCTTACCGGGACGGTGTAAATTATCAGTCCGTCAATGTGCTGGGATATGAGAATTTCCAGGGAAACAAGGCGGAATGGTTGCAGTATGTCACAGTAAACAAGACGGCGGCGGACGGAAGGTGGTTTATTACCATGCCGGACGGAACGGAACGCGTTGTACAGGGAATTACTGTTTATAATGCGGATATTTATCCTACCCACATGGTTTGGGGCCGGTATATGGATTTGATTGCGGCCAAGGAAGGCGGTTCCACTTCCTCTCATTGGTTCGACAGGTTCTATGTGGGTACCGGGCTTTCTCGTGTGGTGTATCGGTCGTACAGCTACGCGTTCGGGTTGGGCGGTGTTTCGTATGCGAACGCGAATAACGATTCATCGTACACGTATGCGAGCATCGGCGTTCGGCTTGCCTTCAGGGGCATCATACGCTGGGCGGGTAGCGTCGCGGCCTTTAAAGCCATAAATCAGGCAGATTAAGATAAAAAATAGCAACGTAAAACGTTGTGCGGGTAGCGCAGGCGTCCGGAAGTAAGACGGGTGCCGGTGCTTCCTGAAAGTACAAAGGCGGATTTCCTCATATACACTCGTGTGGTGTATCGGTCGAACAACAACGCGAACGCGTTAGGCGGTGTTTCGTATGCGAACGCGAATAACGATTCATCGAACACGAATGCGAACATCGGCGTTCGGCTTGCAAACAATTAGGATAAAGAAAAAGCGCATAAGCCTTAAAGATTGGCGTACAACAGTGGGGACGTGTCCCCGGCGTGGAGCCAAGAGGAATGAGCCTCGCCAACAGCAGCCGTTTACGGCTGGAAAGGGGAAAAATAAAGCGCAGGGCAATGGGGTTTGGTAGGAATTTTTTTCGAAGAAGCCCGGCCCGGGGAATTGAAGGCTAATTTAATTATCATGTGGAGAGAAGATAATATTATAGAAGAGATTGTCGAGGACTCCAATATAGAGGACGCCATAAAAACGGTATTGCGCAAAAGAAGACGAAAGCGCAGCTTTGCCGGGCGTAGAATACTGGCGGATGTCCCGAAGGCAGTAGAGAGGATCAGGCAGCGGATCAGGAGTGGGCGGTTCAAGCTCGGAGGATATCGGGAAATGACCGTAGACGACGGGCCGAAGGTAAGGACCGTACAATCGGTTTCCCTGGAGGACAGGATCGTTCTTAACGCTGTTATGAATGTGGTGGACCGGCATTTGAAAGTACGTTTTATCCGGACTACTTCCGCATCCATTAAAAACAGGGGAACGCATGACCTTTTACAGTATATCGTTAAAGATATAAAGGATGATCCCGAAGGAACCCTGTTCGGGTACCAGTTCGATATAACGAAATTCTATGAAAGCGTAGACCAGGACATTTTGCTGGATGCAGTGAAAAAGATGTTCAAGGATAAAATATTAATCGGAATCCTGGAAGAGTGCATCCGCATGATGCCTAAAGGCGTAAGTATCGGGCTAAGATCATCACAGGGGCTTTGTAATTTGCTTCTATCCATTTACCTGGATCACCGGTTAAAGGATCAGGAGGCAGTAGCACACTATTACCGGTATTGTGACGACGGTCTGGTGCTTTCCGGTAGTAAGAAATACCTTTGGAAGGTTAGGGATATCATTCATGAACAGGCCCGTAAAGCCCGCCTGGAGATTAAAAGCAATGATACCGTTTTCCCGATCACCGAAGGTATCGACTTCCTGGGATATGTAACCCGCCCGGATCATGTACGGTTAAGGAAGCGTAACAAACAAAAGTTCGCCCGCAAGATGCACAAGGTTAAAAGCAAGAAACGCAGGCAGGAGCTGACCGCCTCATTTTACGGGCTTACAAAACATGCCGATTGCAAGAACTTATTTTATAAACTAACAGGAAAGAAAATGAAAAAATTAAAAGATCTGGGCTACAAGTACAAGCCTAAAGACGGACGGAAACGATTTACCGGGGCAAGGATCAAGTCGCCCGAACTGATGAACAAGGATGTGATCGTACTTGATTATGAAAAGGATGTTCCGACGAAAAACGGAAACCGGACTGTTATAAAGCTGGAACTCGACGGCAAGGAGAGAAAGTATTTTACCAGCCTGGAGGAAACACTTTTCATTTGTGAATCAGCGGCAAGAGACGGAGAACTGCCTTTTGAAGCACATTGCGAAGGTGAAGTAAGTGAAAAAGGATTGATAATTATACATTTTACTTGAAATGATACGAATTTATGCAGACAGCAAGGCGGAACCGGTAAGATGTACCAACCGCCGCCGGGGAATCTGGCGTATTACGTGGGATTACCAGGAAACAGAGACAGCAGAAGGAGTGCAGCGTAGTTACATGGAAGAGACGTTCGATCATCTACCCGCACTGGCAGAAATCAAGGCGGTTATTAATGAATGGTATAACCGGAAGATAACCGACACGATCGAAAGCGGGTACGTATGGAACGGCCTGAAAGTCTGGCTTTCCATGGAGAACCAGATGAATTATAAGACGGCGTACGATCTTGCCTTGCAGACAGGCGGGGAAAACCTTCCTGTTACTTTCAAGCTCGGGGAAGAAGACAACCCGACGTTTTACGAGTTTGCAAGTATGCAGCAACTACAAGAGTTTTACACCGGTGCCGTGAAACATATACAGGAGACACAAAAGGAAGGCTGGGAACTTAAAAAGGCGATAGACTGGAGCGTTTATACGTTGGAGTAGAAAAAGTGAAGGGGGAAGCGGGAAACACGTTTCCCCTTCACTCTTTTAGTTATAACATATCATCAAAGGCGTGTATTCCCGCTTCGCGTTCATCTTCCAGAGCATGTGCGTAAACCATTGTCATAGTTATAGAACTATGTCCCAAAAGGTGGGATAGCGTTACGATATCATGTGTTTTCTTATAATACAAGGTAGCGAATGTATGCCGCCCGGTCTTTGAACTGATATCCTTTGTTATTCCTACTTTACCGGCTATTGTTTTCAATACCCGGTTTATATCCTGATCCGTGGGAAGGTTCATAAACAAGTTACCTTTTGTACGTCCGGCCCGGTAATATTCATAGATATAACGTGCCGGGTCCGATAAGGGTACAGTTACCGGTATTTTTGTCTTACCTCGTGTGTAGTGTAGTTCATTCCCTATGAACTGGTTTATCTGCAATGCTTTTGCATCGCCTATATGCAAAGAAGTAAAACAAAGAAACAGAAAAAAACGGAGTACGTTCTGGGTACATTCTTCCAGGCGGCCGGACCGGTACAAGGCGGTCAGACGGAGGAGTTCTTCTTCCGTCAGGTATATAACTTCACTTTTGGGGCGACGTATCTTTATGGCCGCGAACGGGTCCTGGTCCATATAACCGCCGCGTATGGCGGCACCTACATATATTTTGATAGTAGCCATGTTACGCCATGCCGTAGAATCCATGTTACCTATTTTGCGAAGATATGCAAAGAAAGACAGGAGAAATTCGTGGGTAATCTCTGAAAATACAAGGCCGGGTGCGAATGTTTCCAGTTTCTTGATGATAGAAACGTGATGTTTCCAGGTACCGAAAGAAATAGTTTTGCTAATTTGTTTGAGGTAAACCCGTGCAAAATCAAAGAAGGTACCAAAATCGGAGGGATTGTTATACTGGCGGAAGAAACTTTCTTTTGTCAGCGTCTCATTTTTAAGACGGGCACGGACAAATATATCGCTTACTCGTGAACGGATATTGGAGATGATTAAATTTTTATCCTTACTTTCTTTGTCCCGGCCTTTTATCACTTCGTTTTGCTCATCCCATTCTTTAGAGGTGACACTTAACCTTACCGCGATCCTTATTTTCTCGCGGTTGATATAAAATTCCACATACAGGGGGAGCCGGTCGGTTTTGCCTTTTTTGCCTTGTCTTACAACTCTTATTGCCGTCATTTTTATATGCCTATTTTATGCCTGTAGAGGGGATATGCCTACAAATATGCCTACACAGGCAGGTTATTAAAAGTTAAACGGGGCGAAAGTAAAACGTTTAATATCAGCTATTTAAAAGAAAAATCCGATAACATTTAACTGTTACCGGATGTTAATAGTGATTCCGAAGCGATTCGAACGCTTGACCCACGCCTTAGAAGGGCGTTGCTCTATCCAGCTGAGCTACGGAACCAGCCTTATTTGCGGATGCAAAGGTAGTGCTTTTTATGAAAACTCAAAAACTTTCTGGCATTTTTTTATTCATATATTTCTTTGTGACTATGAATCAGTAGTTTATAATAGAGGTGGCATTTTGTTTATTTATATGGTTTGGGAAGAATGAATAGAAAAACGCCATTTTTACGAAGAATAACGAACGTTATATAGGTTTCAAAAAGCTCAAAAAAATAAAATAGGGTTGTGTTTTTCTATTATAACTTTTACTTTTGAACGATAAACAACTAAAAAACACATAAAGTTATGAAGAAATTGATTTTTTTATTTGCATTTTGTATTGTAGTGACTAATGTTTTTGCACAAACCGCCCCAGAGCAATTGAAAAAAGAAGGAAATGATGCATTTAATGCTAAAAATTATCCAGTAGCGTATGCGAAGTTCAGCGAATATCTGAAACAGACTAATAATCAGGATTCTGCAACAGCTTACTATTGTGGTATAGCAGCAGACGAAGTGAAAAAGTATGCGGAAGCCGTGACCTTTTTCGATATTGCTATTCAGAAAAAATTTAATATAGGAAATGCGTATGCTCGTAAAGCTTTGGCTTTAGATGCACAAAAGAAGACTGCTGAATATGTAGCTACATTAGAAGAAGGGCTGAAAGTCGATCCTAAGAATAAGACAATGGTGAAGAATTATGGTCTTCATTATCTAAAAGCAGGACTTGCAGCACAGAAAGCAGGAAAAGCAGAAGAAGCTGAAGATTGTTTTAAGAAAGTAATTCCTTTGGATCACAAGCAATATAAAACAAATGCATTGTACAGTTTAGGAGTTCTGTGCTATAATGATGGCGCTAATATCCTGAAGAAAGCTGCTCCTTTGGCAAATTCTGATGCAGATAAATATGCTGCAGAAAAAGAAAAAGCTGATGGTAGATTTAAAGAAGCATTAGACTATCTGGAAGAAGCTGCTAAGATCTCTCCGGAAAATGAAAATGTGAAGAAGATGCTTCCTCAAGTGAAAGCTGTTATGAAGTAATTTGACCAATTTTATAAATGATAAAGGGTTGCCGATATGACACGTCGGACAACCCTTTTTTATTGCTATCTTTTTCTAATCTATACTTTTTGTGTACATTTGCCTTCCCTAAACGTAGAAGTATTTTATATGCACTTATATAATAAGGAACAGGCTATTAAACGAATGAACCAGTTGGGACAACTCCACCGTCCTTTCATTTTCATTATAAATTATCTACAAGATGTATCTTATATAGAGGAGGTTGCCGCTGTTGATTCCGCTGAAGTTTTGTATAATTTGAATGGATTTACCAATCAGATTATATCGGCTGAAGATGATATAGCTACTTACTCCGCAAAAACAGTGCCTTCACTACATTGGCAGCCTTTCGCAGAATCTTTCTCTTCTTATCAACGTTCGTTTAATATCGTGCGACGGAACATCCTGGCAGGAAATAGTTTCCTTACGAATTTGACGTGTCGCACTCCGGTAGAAACCAATCTCACTCTGAAAGATATTTATTTTCATTCAAAAGCGATTTATAAGCTATGGATTAAAGATCGTTTTACGGTTTTCTCTCCTGAAATATTTGTTAGAATTCATCAAGGAAAAATTAGCTCATATCCGATGAAGGGAACCATTGATGCTTCAATTCCCTCTGCTGCTCAATTATTGATGAATGATCCGAAAGAGACTGCCGAACATGCTACCATTGTAGATCTGATTCGTAATGATTTAAGTATGGTTGCCAACCGGGTGTCAGTTTCCCGGTATCGGTATATGGACAGGTTACAGACTAATCGGGGAGTCATTTTCCAGACGAGTTCTGAAATTCAGGGTATATTGCCTGAAAATTATCAGGAGCATTTGGGAGATATTATTTTCAGGCTATTACCAGCCGGTTCTATTACCGGTGCTCCAAAGAGAAAAACGATGCAGATTATTCAGGAAGCTGAAACCTACGACAGAGGATTTTATACGGGAGTTATGGGATATTCTGATGGCATTGATTTAGATAGTGCCGTTATGATACGATTTGTAGAACAGGAAGGAGAGAAGATGTATTTTAAAAGTGGAGGTGGGATCACCTGCCAGAGTGATGTGGAAAGCGAGTATAATGAAATGAAACAAAAAGTATATGTACCCATTTATTGAGACTATCCGGATAGAGGATGGACAGATTTATAATCTTGATTATCACACAGAGCGCTTTAATGAAACCCGTGCAGCTTTTTGGAAAGACAGCACTCCGCTGGATTTACGGGAATTTATATCTCCGCCAACTTTAAATGGAATTCATAAATGCCGGATTGTATATGGAAAAGAAGTGGAAGAAGTTACGTATGCGCCCTATCAGATGCGACAGGTATCTTCTTTGCATTTGGTTGTGTCCGATACCATTGATTATACTTATAAAAGTGCGCATCGGGAAGAACTGAATGCCTTGTACACTCAAAAAGGAATGGCGGATGATATTTTAATTGTGAGAAATGGCTATCTGACAGATACCTCTATAGCTAATGTTGCTCTCTATGACGGAGATACCTGGTTCACACCAGCTCATCCGTTACTCCGGGGGACGAAACGAAGCGAATTTCTGGACAGGCAGCTCATTGTTGAGAAAGACATTCCGCAAATATGTTTGAAAGACTATTCCCATATCATGTTATTCAATGCAATGATTGACTGGAAACACATTATATTACCTATAAATGAGAAACATTTAATTCTATAAACTATAATTAACTGAAATATACAGAGAACTGCTGAACAAAAGTCTCTTTTGTACTGTTATATTTATGTGTTTTTCATAGTATTAGATATAAGATTAATTAAAGAGATTGTACTTCACTTGTGAAAGCTAAAGTACGTCAGAGACAGAAGAGTCTGTTTTTTTGATAAATGTGTTAGAGCATCGGTTTTACCAGGCCGATGCTTTTTTTATGTCCTTTTACCCCCTTTTGTAGTTTATATGAAATAAAATTTGTACGTTTGTAGAGTAATAATAGAAAATGATAAAGATGAACATACCCGTTATCTTTCAGTTTTTAAAAGATCTTTCCGCGAATAATAATCGTGAGTGGTTTAATGAGCATAAGGCAGAATATGAAACAGCCCGTGCCGAGTTCGACAACTTTTTGGCAACAGTGATCGCCCGTATTTCCCTGTTTGATGAAACTATCCGGGGGATTCAGCCCAAAGACTGTACTTATCGTATTTACCGGGATACCCGCTTCTCTGCGGATAAAACACCTTATAAAATACATTTCGGAGGTTATATCAATGCCAAAGGAAAGAAGTCCGATCATTGTGGATATTATGTACACTTACAGCCGGATGGTTCTATGCTTGCCGGAGGAAGCCTGTGTCTGCCTACCAATATCCTGAAAGCAGTGCGACAATCTATCTATGATAATATCGAAGAGTTTGTTGCGATCGTAGAAGATCCGGAGTTTAAGAAATACTTCCCGGTGATAGGAGAGGATTTTCTGAAAACAGCTCCGAAAGGTTTTCCGAAAGATTTCAAGTACATTGATTATTTGAAATGTAAAGAATATGTTTGCTCTTATAATGTTCCAGATGACTTCTTTACCCGACCGGATATACTGGAACAGATAGACAAAGTGTTCCGGCAATTCAAACGGTTTGCCGATTTTATAAATTATACGATTGATGATTTTGAATAAATAATGCCTAGAATATAAACTTTAAAATTTAACTTATATGGTAGTAGATACTTTAGAAAATCTGGAGAAATATGCGTCTTTAAACCCTCTGTTTGCACAGGCTATTGAATTCTTGAAGTCTCATGACCTCCAAGCCATGGAAGTTGGTAAGACAGAACTGAAAGGAAAAGATCTGTTGGTGAATATTGCACAAACCAAACCTAAAACAAAAGAGGAAGCCAAACTGGAAACTCATAACGAATTTATTGATATTCAAATCCCATTGTCGGGAACAGAAATAATGGGGTATACTGCTGCTAAAGACTGTGTTCCGGCAGATGCACCTTACAACGAGGAAAAAGATATTACTTTCTTCGAAGGATTAGCAGAAACATACGTTGCCGTAAAACCGGGAATGTTTGCTATCTTTTTCCCGCAAGACTGTCATGCTCCCGGTATCACTCCAGATGGTGTGAAGAAAGTAATCGTAAAAGTAAAAGCATAATCCTAATTCAATTCTGATATGGAAAAGACACTTAATCTCGTAAAAAACGATCCCTGGCTGGAGCCTTTTGCCGGTGCTATCACCGGACGCCATCAGCATGTATTAGACAAAGAAGCTGAATTGACGAATAAGGGAAAACAAACCCTTTCAGATTTTGCATCGGGGTATCTTTATTTTGGATTGCATCGCACCGATAAGGGGTGGACTTTCCGTGAATGGGCTCCTAATGCTACTCATATTTATATGGTGGGTACATTTAATAATTGGGAGGAAAAAGCTGCCTACAAGCTGAAAAAACAAAAGAATGGTATTTGGGAAATCAACCTGCCGGCGGATGCCATTCATCATGGCGATCTCTACAAACTGAATGTATATTGGGAAGGCGGACAAGGCGAACGTATTCCTGCGTGGGCTACACGTGTGGTACAGGATGAACAGACCAAAATATTCAGTGCACAAGTCTGGGCTCCGGAGAACCCCTATAAATTCAAGAAGAAAACATTTAAGCCCGACACGAATCCGCTGTTGATTTATGAATGTCATATCGGAATGGCACAGCAGGAGGAAAAAGTGGGCACATATAACGAATTCCGCGAGAAAATACTTCCTCGTATTGCTGAAGAAGGATATAATTGTATCCAGATTATGGCTATTCAGGAACATCCATATTATGGAAGCTTCGGCTATCATGTATCCAGTTTCTTTGCTGCCTCTTCGCGTTTTGGTACCCCCGATGAACTAAAAGCATTGATTGATGCTGCTCATGAGATGGGTATTGCTGTGATTATGGACATCGTTCATTCACATGCAGTGAAGAATGAAGTAGAAGGACTAGGAAACTTTGCCGGTGATCCGAATCAGTATTTTTATCCGGGCGCTCGTCGCGAACATCCGGCTTGGGACTCTCTCTGCTTTGATTATGGCAAGAATGAAGTGATCCACTTCCTGTTGTCAAACTGCAAGTACTGGCTGGAAGAATATAAATTTGACGGATTCCGTTTTGATGGAGTGACTTCTATGTTATATTACAGCCATGGACTGGGTGAAGCTTTCTGTAACTACGGAGATTATTTCAACGGTCATCAGGATGATAATGCGATTTGTTACCTGACACTGGCTAATGAAGTGATTCATCAGGTAAATCCGAAGGCGATAACCATTGCCGAAGAAGTTTCCGGTATGCCGGGACTGGCTGCCAAAGTAGAAGATGGCGGTTACGGCTTCGATTATCGTATGGCCATGAATATTCCGGACTACTGGATCAAGACAATCAAAGAAAAGATCGATGAAGACTGGAAGCCTTCCAGCATGTTCTGGGAAGTAACCAACCGTCGCCAGGATGAAAAGACCATTTCGTATGCAGAAAGTCATGACCAGGCATTAGTAGGAGATAAGACGATTATCTTCCGCCTGATTGATGCCGATATGTACTGGCACATGCAGAAGGGAGACGAAAATTATGTTGTCAACCGTGGTATTGCTTTGCATAAAATGATCCGCCTGCTGACCTCTTCGACTATCAACGGAGGTTATCTGAACTTTATGGGAAATGAATTCGGGCATCCCGAATGGATTGACTTCCCGCGTGAAGGTAACGGATGGTCGTGCAAATATGCCCGCCGCCAATGGGATTTGGTGGACAACAAAAATCTGACCTATCACTATATGGGTGATTTTGATAAAGAAATGCTGAAAGTTCTCAAGAGTGTGAAAGATTTCCAGGCAACACCTGTTCAGGAAATATGGCATAATGATGGCGATCAGGTATTGGCATACGAACGGAAAGACCTTATATTTGTCTTTAACTTTAATCCAAAGCAGTCATTCACTGATTATGGATTTCTGGTAACTCCGGGAGCTTATGAAGTGATACTGAACACCGACGATGTAGCATTTGGAGGAAATGGTTTGGCAGACGACTCTGTCGTGCACTTCACTATTACCGATCCGCTGTACAAGAAGGAAAAGAAAGAGTGGCTGAAACTCTATATTCCTGCCCGTACCGCTGTAGTACTTAGAAAGAAAAAATAATTTTATCTTTAAATCAAGAAGAGGTTGTGTCAAAACGTTGGCACAACCTCTTTTATATTTTACAGTTCTGCTATATTTTCTTTTGGCTATGCTGCTTTTTCCTCAT
>NZ_CP083673.1:5298565-5359841 GCF_025914115.1 Bacteroides sp. DH3716P
ATACGAGACTGGATAAAAGTTTTTTAGTGAACCTGCTCGCCGGAAAAGAATGGATGGTTGGCAGACTCAAACAGAATGTATTAAGTGTAAACGGCCGTCTGTTCTTTCAGGGAGGAGGACGCTATACACCTGTGGATGAAGAAAAAAGTCAGGAAGAAAAAGACATCGTTTTTGACGAGAGCAAAGCATATACTAAACGATTCAATCCATCTATAAACGGTGATGTTTCGATCAGCTTCCGGATCAATAAGAAAAGAGTATCCCACGAGTTTTCTCTGAAAATACTGAATGTGGGTATGCGCACCGGAATGCATTTCTATCAATACAATGAAAGAACGAGTGTAGTAGAAGAAAAAGACGGAGCGGGTCTGATTCCGAACATCAGCTACAAAATTTATTTCTAAATAACTGAACAAGAAAAGGGTTTGTTCACACAATAGACTGACACCCAACAGGCAACTGCTTTCAGTAATTATGGTATAACAATCTGTAATATATATACTAACAAGCTCTCTGAATACCTGTATATTTGCTGCGTGAAATAATTTAGTTATGAATTATATGCGTATCATATTCAAGAAATTCAAAGCACGTATGATTGTAGGATGTATATTAGCTGTAATAGCATTGCTGGCGGTGTCAGTCATTGTTTTTATCAATCAAGCCAGTTTCGGCAGAACTCCCCGTGGGGAACGGCTGGAAAGAGTCATGAAATCTCCTAATTACAGAAACGGAGAATTTAAAAATCAGCATGAAACTCTATTGATGACTTCCGACAGGGGACGTTTTAGCGGAATCTGGGAGTTCATTTTCAGAAAGATAGACGGTTTGCGCCCCGAACAGGCTGTCAAAGCAATAAAAACAGATTTACGCAAGATTGGCCGTAATGAAGAAATATTGGTATGGTTCGGACATTCATCTTACCTGATTCAAACGGGAGGAAAGCGAATATTGGTTGACCCGGTATTTTGTATGGCTTCTCCCGTATCTTTTGTCAACAAGCCATTCAAAGGTACGGAACTTTATACACCGGATGATATGCCGGACATTGATTATCTCGTGATTAGTCACGATCATTGGGATCATTTGGATTACAACACAGTCAAAAAATTAAAAGACCGGATTGGAGCAGTGATTTGTCCGTTGGGTGTTGGCGAACATTTCGAATATTGGGGATTTGATAAAGAGCGTCTGATAGAACTTGACTGGAATGAAGACGCAAACCTCGCTCCGGGCTTTATGATACATTGTTTGCCTGCCCGTCATTTCTCCGGTCGCAGACTTACTGCCAACCAGTCACTTTGGGCTTCTTTCCTGCTAGAAGCTCCTTCACAAAAGATATACATTGGCGGAGACGGAGGATATGATACGCATTATGCAGAAATAGGCAACCGGTTCCCCGGCATCGACCTCGCAATTCTTGAAAACGGGCAATACAACGAAGAGTGGAGCTTAATTCATCTGATGCCCCAATATATGGCACAGACGGCCAGAGATTTAAAAGCGAAAAGAGTTCTGACCGTACATCATTCTAAATATGCGTTGGCCAAACATCGTTGGGATGAACCTCTCAAAAATGCAGAAGAGATGAAGAATAAAGATTCTCTGAATGTATTGATTCCGGAGATTGGAGAGGTCGTGGCATTAGAAAAATAGTGTTTTACCCAATCGGCTAAAGGTTTTCCCGTCTGTTATCAGTGAAATTGGTAAAACATTCTGTAATTTGTATAGTTGAAAAACAAATTTCCCTGATTAACTTTGCAAAGTTGAAATATAGATGGTTCAATCCTGACAGTTTTAGACATTTAGATATAACTACTATAAATTGAAAATTAATTAGTTTATGCTACGTACTATCAGACTTACAACCGCCATTGTGTGCTTTACACTTATTACCCTGCTCTTTCTCGACTTCACGGGTACATTGCACACATGGTTCGGATGGTTGGCGAAAATTCAATTTCTGCCGGCTTTATTAGCCTTGAACATAGGTGTCGTATTGTTTTTAGTTGTACTTACATTCCTGTTCGGACGTATCTACTGCTCTGTTATTTGTCCGTTGGGAGTGTTTCAGGACATTGTTTCGTGGGTATCCGGCAAACAAAAGAAAAACCGGTTCCGTTATTCACCAGCAATGAAATGGTTGCGGTATGGCGTTTTAGGAGTATTCATTATTATGATGGTTGCAGGATTGAACTCTTTGGCTATCTTGCTGGCACCGTATAGTGCTTATGGCCGGATAGCTTCCAGTCTTTTTGCACCGGTCTGGCAATGGGGAAACAACCTGTTGGCGTACTTCGCCGAACGAGTGGATAGTTATGCTTTTTATGAGGTAGATGTATGGATAAAGAGTCTTTCGACGATGCTGATTGCCATTGTTACCCTTGTTGTTCTTTTCATTCTGGCGTGGCGCAACGGACGAACCTATTGTAATACGATCTGCCCCGTAGGTACTGTATTAGGGTTTATATCCAAATATGCGATATTCAAACCGGTAATTGATACTTCCAAATGCAATAGTTGCGGTTTGTGTGCCCGCAATTGCAAAGCATCGTGTATTAATCCGAAAGCTCATGAAATAGATTATAGCCGTTGTGTGACTTGTATGGATTGCATCGGAAAGTGTAAGCATGGAGCCATTACATACACAAGACGGAAACCTAAGAACGAAACAGCTACGAGCGAAGATACGAAAGCAAAGTCTGTCACTACTGAACAGGTAGACAATGCCCGTCGTAGCTTCCTTTCAGCATCGGCCATTTTTGCAACAACTTCTGTACTGAAAGCACAAGAGAAAAAAGTAGACGGAGGATTGGCTACTATCGAAGATAAAAAGATTCCCCAAAGAGAAAATCCTATCTATCCTCCCGGTGCTTTAAGCGCACGCAATTTCACTCAACATTGCACAGCCTGCCAATTATGTGTCTCTGTTTGTCCCAACCAGGTATTGCGCCCATCGGACAACCTATTGACATTGATGCAACCGGAAATGTCATACGAACGTGGGTATTGCCGTCCCGAATGTACTAAATGTTCGGAAGTTTGTCCTGCCGGTGCTATTCATCTCACCAGTCTTGCCGAGAAATCAGCTATTCAGATCGGGCATGCCGTATGGATTAAAGAGAACTGTGTACCTTTGACAGATGGAATGGAATGTGGCAACTGTGCCCGCCATTGTCCGACAGGTGCCATACAGATGGTAGCTTCCGATCCTGAAAAAACAGATTCTCCAAAGATTCCGGTAGTAAATGTAGAAAAATGTATCGGTTGTGGGGCGTGTGAGAACCTTTGTCCGTCCCGTCCTTTCAGCGCTATTTATGTGACAGGACATCAGATGCATAGAATTATTTGATCTAAATCAGTATAAGATTATGGAAGATAAAAATAAGAAAGATATAAATAGAAGAGATTTCATTAAGATTGTAGGTATTAGTGCAGCCACGTCGACAGGGCTATTATACGGATGCTCTTCAAAAGGTACTTCCTCTTCAAGCAGCGCAACAGGAGAAGGAGAGGTGCCTACCGATAAAATGACTTACCGCACGTCTCCGACTACCGGTGACCGTGTTTCACTCTTGGGATATGGTTGTATGCGTTGGCCTCTCAAACCTGTTCCCAACGGTAATGGTGAAGTAATCGACCAGGATGCCGTGAATGGACTGATTGATTATGCAATCGCTCACGGAGTAAACTATTTCGATACATCTCCGGCATACGTACAGGGCTTTTCCGAAAAGGCAACGGGTATTGCATTGAGCCGTCATCCCCGTGACAAATATTATATCGCCACCAAGTTATCCAATTTCTCTCCCGATACATGGTCTCGTGAAGCATCGCTCAAGATGTACCACAAATCGTTTGCAGACCTGCAGGTAGATTACATTGATTATATGCTGCTTCACGGCATCGGCATGGGAGGAATGGAAGCCCTTAAAGGACGCTACCTGGATAACGGAATGCTTGACTTTCTAGTGAAAGAACGGGAGGCAGGACGTATCCGCAATTTGGGATTCTCCTATCACGGGGATATCGAAGTGTATGACTATCTGCTTTCACGGCACGATGAATTCAAGTGGGACTTCGTACAGATACAATTGAACTATGTAGACTGGAAACATGCCAAAGAAACCAATACCCGGAATACGGATGCTGAATATCTGTATGGAGAATTGCATAAACGAGGAATTCCATCTATCATCATGGAACCGCTTTTAGGAGGTCGTTTGTCTAAATTGAATGACAACCTGGTGGCACGGCTCAAACAACGCCGTCCGGAAAGTAGTGTCGCTTCCTGGGCTTTCCGTTTTGCCGGTTCATTTCCGGACATTCTGACTGTGTTAAGTGGTATGACTTATATGGAACATCTGCAAGATAATCTCCGCACTTATTCTCCTTTGGAACCGTTGACAGATGAAGAAAAAGAGTTTCTCGAAGAAACGGCACAATTAATGTTGAAATATCCAACGATCCCTTGCAACGACTGCAAATATTGTATGCCATGTCCGTATGGGTTGGATATACCTGCTGTGTTGTTACATTACAACCGTTGTGTCAATGAAGGGAATGTCCCCAGGAACGGGCAGGATGAGAATTATGCGAAAGCCCGGCGTGCTTTTCTAGTCGGATATGACCGTAGCGTGCCCAAACTTCGTCAGGCAAGCCATTGCATCGGTTGTAACCAGTGTGTGGCACACTGTCCGCAGAACATTGATATTCCGAAAGAGCTGCATCGGATAGATCAATTCGTAGAACAATTGAAACAAGGTACTTTATAAAAGAAAAGATGGAAGAATTAATCAATTTACTACATACGGGAGGATATTCCTGTACTATTGCCAACAAAGGAGAAATCCGTACTTTCACTCAACGCGGTGTGGCTGATATCTATGATTTACTGACCCAGGAACCGGAGTTTCTTAAAGGAGCCTCGATTGCTGATAAGGTGGTTGGAAAGGGAGCTGCCGCCCTGATGATTCTGGGAGGTATCAAAGAGTTATATACTGATATTATCAGTACCAAAGCTCTGGAGTTGCTTCAGAAATCAGATATAAAAGTTGGTTTTACAGAGAAAGTACCTTTTATCTGGAACCGTAACCATACAGGAGGATGTCCTGTAGAGACAATGTGCAGCGAAGTGGAATCAGCAGAAGAAATATTACCACTGATCCGCGATTTTCTGGAAAAGATCAGAAATAAGAAGTAAAAAGAAGAAACTTGAAACACGAAATAAAGTATGAAAAGAAATACAGCTTGTTTATTCCTGTTCGGTAGCTTGCTTTCCATCTCGGGAATGGCACAGACTAAAAAGGATAGCATACAGGCCGGAAGAAATTATATGATTGATGAAGTCGTAGTCACCGGAACACGTAATGAAACCGATGTGCGTCATCTTCCGATGACCATTTCCGTAGTCGGCAGGCAACAAATTGAGAAAAGATATGAGCCTTCTCTTTTGCCGTTGTTAACGGAGCAGGTACCGGGATTATTCACTACCAGTCGTGGCATCATGGGATATGGCGTATCTACCGGAGCTGCAGGTGGCATGAGCTTGCGTGGTATCGGTGGTAGTCCGACAGCGGGATTATTGGTACTGATTGACGGTCATCCCCAGTACATGGGGTTGATGGGACATCCGATAGCGGATGCTTATCAATCTATGATGGCAGAGAAAGTGGAAGTTTTACGTGGTCCTGCATCTGTACTTTATGGTTCGAATGCCATGGGTGGTGTGATTAATATTGTTACCCGTCGGCAACAGGAAGAAGGTGTGAAGACGAATATGCAAGTTGGGTACGGTTCATATAACACGTTGCAGACTGAATTTTCCAACCGTGTCAAGAAGGGACGTTTCAGTAGCGTCGTAACCGGATCATATAATCGTACAGATGGACATCGTCCCGATATGGGATTCGAGCAATATGGTGGATACGCAAAGTTAGGTTATGATATCAGTTCTTTCTGGAAAGTATGGGGAGATGTGAATGTAACCCATTTTAATGCTTCCAATCCGGGGACTATCCAAGTACCACTGATTGACAACGATTCTCGTATCACTCGTGGAATGACATCGTTCGCTTTGGAAAATCATTATGAAAAGACTTCAGGAGGTTTGAGCTTTTTCTATAACTGGGGACGACATAAAATCAATGATGGCTATCAGATAGGAAAAGAACCGCAAAAATCACATTTCAACTCTAAAGACAAAATGCTGGGTGTATCATGGTATCAGAGTGCCACTTTCTTTACCGGTAATCGTTTGACCGTAGGATTTGATTATCAACACTTCGGAGGTGAATCATGGAACAAAGTACTGGCTACGGGTGAACATACTCCGGGAGTAGACAAGCAAATGGATGAGTTTGCCGGATACGTTGATTTCCGTCAGGATATCAGCAGTTGGTTCTCACTGGACGCAGGTATTCGTGTAGACCACCATTCACACGTAGGTACAGAATGGATTCCACAAGGCGGACTGGCTTTTCATTTACCCAAGAATGCAGAACTTAAAGCAATGGTCAGCAAAGGATACCGTAATCCAACCATTCGTGAGATGTATATGTTTCCTCCTGCCAACCCGGAATTGAAACCGGAAAAACTAATCAACTATGAACTTTCCTATTCACAACGTCTGCTGGAAGGGGTATTGTCCTATGGAATCAGCCTTTACTATATCAATGGCGACAATCTGATTATGTCAAACGGACTCTTTCCTCCATTGAATATCAATTCCGGAGAGATAGAGAATTGGGGAGTTGAAACGAATATAGGCTACCACATCAATTCACATTGGAATGTGAACGCCAATTATAGCTGGTTGCACATGGAGAATCCCGTTCTTGCTGCCCCCGAACATAAATTGTATGCAGGGGCGGACTATACTTCCGGACGTTGGAGTATATCGACTGGAGTACAATATGTGAAAGGACTTTATACTTCTGTTGTAAAGGGTAGCGAGCAACAGGATCATTTTGTTTTATGGAATTTTCGTGGGAATTATCGTGTCTGCCGTTTCGCTAACCTCTTCATAAAAGGAGAGAACCTGCTGGCACAGCGTTATGAAATAAATGCAGGTTATCCCATGCCCAAAGCTACGTTTATGGGTGGTATTAATTTGAACTTTTAAATAATAAAATGATATGGAATCAACTACTGTAAAACTCTATTCGCTGAATTACGGCAATGTGAGAACTTATCTGGCAGCCTCGTTATTCATCGTTGGCAACATCCTTTTTCCCCAATTTTTTCATCTCATACCGCAAGGAGGAATAACCTGGCTGCCTATCTATTTCTTCACACTGATCGGAGCTTATAAGTACGGATGGAAAGTCGGTCTGCTGACTGCTGTTCTTTCCCCTATTATCAACTCCTCACTTTTTGGTATGCCGATGCCGGTGGTGCTGCCTGCTATTTTATTAAAGTCCGTATTGCTCGCCATTGCTGCCGGTTGGGCCGCACAACGTTTCGGACGTATCTCCATCCCGGTATTGGTTGGCGTAGTACTTACCTATCAAGTTGTAGGGACATTGGGAGAGTGGATGTATATAGGAAATTTCTACAATGCCATTCAGGATTTCCGCATTGGAATTCCCGGAATGTGCCTGCAAGTATTCGGAGGTTATTTATTCATTAGATATTTGATTCGCAAATAACTTCCTTATCAATAACCGCTTTTCCCTGAAAAGAGTTATAAGCCTTGAAAAAGAAAGTTCTCCTCTGTTATAGATACCCATAACAGAGGAGAACTTTTTTAAATACAACGTATCTATTCGCTTTTTATTTATCAATCTTCTTCGTCATCTTCCAGTTCAGCAGAGGGATTGCCTCCTTCTTTAGCATACCTGCTCGGACTCATCTTATAGTATTTTTTGAATACTTCCCGAAAATATTTAGTTTCAGAGAATCCAACCATGTCTGAAATCTCATTAATAGCATATTCACCCTCTTTCAATAACTCGGTAGCACGTTTCAAACGCATCCCCGAATAAACTCTGTCGGAGACTGTCCCGTCAATGCTTTCAATTTACAATAGAAACTGGTACGGCTCATGCCACTTGATTCACAGAGCACATTAACGGAAAATTCAGGGTTGTTTATATTCTCATCCACGATTTTCTTTACATTTGATATAAACTTCCAATCGAGGCTGTTAGTACCGTTTGCAGATGGAACCATTGATTTCGCTTCTATATCCAGATTGGCATATCTCATGCGCAACAGTTCCCGGTTTGCCAACAGATTAGCGATATTCGCCCGTAATATTTTCACGCTGAAAGGTTTGATGAGATATTCGTCCGCACCAATCGACAGTCCATCCAGAATATTATTTTCTTCTCCCAAAGCAGTGAGCAACAACACAGGAATATGTGAAATTTCAATATCACTTTTGATAGCCACACACAATTCATCTCCCCGCATCTCTGGCATCATGATATCAGAAAGAACCAGTTCCGGCCAATATTCTTTGATAATAATCAATGCTTCCTTTCCGTTAGCGCAAGCTTGTACATTATATATAGAAGACAATGAACTGACCAGATAGGAGCGTAGCTCATCATTGTCTTCTACAACAAGAATCCGTCGTAAATTTGGATCATCTATCGTAGCGGTTGTCTTTGCCGGTACATTCGGAGCGGGCAGTACAGGAGCCAACGCCTCAAATTTAGAAGATGCTTCGTCACTGATACTTTGAGAAGTCTTATTCTTTTTCGGAAAAACAATTTTGATTGTCGTACCTTGATGTTCGACACTATCTACACTAATTTTACCTCCATGAAGGCTCACCAGTTTTCCTACCAACATTAATCCGATACCACTACCCGTCACTTTAGAGTTAATAGCATTGCTGGCACGGAAATGAAGCTTGAACAACTTACTTTGTTCACTGGCAGGAATACCTATACCTGTATCCTTGATTATCACTTTCCATGAATCATTCGTATCGGACACGGAAATGCTGACCTTTCCATTTTCCGGAGTATATTTTAGCGAGTTCGATATTATATTCTTCAAAATAGAATCCATCTTCTCCTTATCAAACGATACATTCATATAGCTGAAAGTACTCTCGTATGTATATTCAATACGCCTAATGGCAGCATAAGAAGAGAATGAATTATATATTTCATTCATATAGGTATTCAACTCATACTCGGAAACACTCATTTTAGAGGAATATACATCCGTTCGCTCAAAATTAATCAGATTGCTGACCAGGCGTAAAAGAACTTCCACATTCCTCAATGCAATGTTCGTACGAGTTATTCCATTGTCGGTAAGCGTCTCTTCTTCCAATAATTCCTCCAAAGGTGCTTTTATTAAAGTTAATGGAGTACGTATATCATGGGCCGTATTGATGAAGAACTGCGTTTTTTCATCAGATATATTCTTTTGTTTTCTTAGATTTATCACACGTAGAACAAAATAAAATCCCCCTATTACCAACAGAATATAACACAAGATAGCCCACCAACTCGACCAAAAAGGTTGCGTGATGATAATTTTCATAGCACGTTCCTGAAAAACAATGTCATGTTCTTCTCTGGATATAGCACGTACATGAAGAATATATCTACCTGGAGGCAAATTGGTAAAACGAATCAAATTATTTGCTCCCGGTTGAGTCCATTTCTCATAAAAGCCTTCTAATTTCCACGAATATAGTGCATTTCCGGGAGAATCATAATTGATTGTAGAAACTTCAAATGAAAACGTATTCTCATCATAAGCCAGCTCTAATACATCTGTCTCATCGATACTTTTCTGTAAAGGAGAATCCTTGACACCCGGATAAACAGGTTGATAAGACAGATGAAAGTCGCTAAATACCAATCTGGAGAACTTATAATCCGGGAATTTCACATTCATCGGAAGTTCAATTGCTCCATCCGTACTACCGAATACAAAGTTTTTATTTTTACGCACCGTTCCTGCCGCTGCGTTAAAGTATGCAGGCAACAAGCCTTCTCCTCTAGTCCAATTACGAAATATCTTTTCTTTAGTATGAAAACAGGTTATTCCGTTCTCTGTACTCATCATTATACGTCCATCTACTTCCGGCAATATTGTAAATATTCTATTTGAAACTAAAGCAGAATTATCAGAAAAATAATGTTCGAAAGTCTTATCTTGAGGATTATAGATAAATACTCCCATACCATTTGTCCCGATATATAACAACCCATTATCTGCCTGATAAAGCGTATTAATATAAGTGATTCCTATCTCCATTTCAATATACTGATATTCACCAGTATTTCGATTCAATAAATACAAGCCAGCAGCAGTTCCGATCCACATATTATCTTTGTCTTTTTCAACAATTGATGTTATGGAATTCAGTCCCGGATATAGACGTGCACTGTTAGTCTCCAAATCAAAACATTTTAGATTATAATAGCCTCCCGACCAGATATGTCCTCTTGAATCTTTAACTATATCACGAATATATTTATCCGGACGCATATTGACGTGAGAAAGAAGGTAAGGAGAGAAGTATTCAACTGATAGCGTTTCTTTATTTATTTTATAAATGCCGGAAGTATATCCTCCTGCCCATATAATGCCAGGAGCCACTTCACATAAAGTAATAAATATATGATTCTTGTCCTTTAGTTGATGATTAAAAGAGCTTAGAAATGAATGCCACTGACCTGTTTTTGAATTATAAAGACTAATACCATTACTAGTTCCAAACCACAGATCACCTTCATGATCTTCGATAACCGCTTGTACCTGATCATTGATTAATGACTGTGCATTACCCATAGCATGTTTCATCCAATGATAATTTTCATAGCGATTATCAATCACTGTAATTCCTGTTGGATAATTAGCAAGCCATATCCGCTTTTCTTCATCTACAAAAACATCATTGATATTATTTCCATTCATTTCATTATAACTCTGATAATTAGCAATAATGTAATCTTCCAGTTCACAGGTATTTACGTTAACTTTATACACCCCCATTCCTTCCGTTGCAATCAGTAACTCTGTTTCATTCAATGGGCTGATACGAGCTATGTTTACATCACTAAGATCAGCGTCCGGACGTATAATTTCCTGTGTATTCATATCGTACACAAAAACTCCTCTTTCAAATGAACCAATGAACAATCTTTTTAATTGCCGATGAAAATACAGTTCACTCACCTGTGCATGAAAATAGTCCAGTGTTTCAACAGGCATGGTCTCTAAAATACCATTCTCCAGTTTGACATATCGTACGCCCGTCTCCGTTGCTATAAAGAAATGGTGCTCATCTACTTGTTCTATTGCCGTAATACTACTATGCAATACATTGGGAAATCGAACTATATGAGCATCTTTAATATTATACAGCAATACAGTATCTTTACGACATATCCAGATATTATCATTGCGATCCAGATAACCACAACTTATTGCTTCAGAGGTATCCGGTAATTTATATACCATTTTGAAATCGTCTCTGTCGGCTTCGTATTGAAAGACTCGTCCTTGTTTGCCAACCACCCATATACCGATATGTGGTTCTGTATATAACCATCCCAAACGTATGGGAGCATCCAAAATAGTGCCTTCTTTATTTAATTTATAGTGTTTTATATCTTTACCGTTGTATCGGTCCATCCCTTCATTTGTAAGAAACCACATATAGCCCTGAGCATCTTTCTGAATATTGAATATCCGGCGATTGCTCAAGCCATCTTCTATTCCTATATATTTGTATGTTTGTGCTGTAACCCAAACAGGAAAAAAGAGAAGAATATATACAATGTATTTCATATAAATAGTTGTTTTTTAAACTACTTCTAACGATCATATAAACATAACAGTTAACGAAACTAGACAAAAACAATGACAAATGCAAAGAAATAGGAGAGATTCTACAAGAAAACATCTATTTAGAAACATTTTTATTTCCAAAGTTGATTATTTACTTTGCGAAGTTGATTTATCTGAAAGTGTTCTTTTGCTATATGTTATAATTAGCGCATGTTTTGTTTTTGTTAATTTAACTAATCAGATTTGATTCCAGTTTCTTCTTATAGACCCATATACTTATTGTAAAATAAATAAGTGCCTGTATCCAGAGAGTTATATATTCCGGTCTGATATCAGCCATACTGGCTCCCATAGAATTCAGTTTCACAAAAGCGAGTGTGCCTGGTGCAGCTGGGAAAATGTAATGGACTACTTTCCAATACCAGGGCATTAGTTCCATTGGATAGGAAACGCCGGAAAGAAAGATTAATCCTACGGAGAAGAAGGCGATCATGAGTAGGGGAGCTTCAGAATCCGTAAAATACCTGGATGCAGCCAATCCCAAGAAAGAAGTTGCCATCAAATATGGAATCAATAATAGTACGATGTACAATCCGTTTCCAATATTGGGGATGCTGAAAAAGTGAGGGAGCAAGCCTAATAGAAAAAAGGCAAAGATGGCATAAAGAGTACAGTATACGGACGTTTTTCCTGCCACTATACGAATAGCAACTCCCCAGCCATACCCCAAAGGAGTATATGCACGGATTCCTTTACTACTGTATTCTTCTCCGGTCACCATACCAATAACCATCAGCAAGGTCTGGAAAATTATAATCATCATGACTGCCGGAATAAGATAGGAACCATATCCTTCGGTATAATTGTAGAGTGCAGTGCCTTCCACATTGATCGGTTTCGCCATAGCTACGGCGAGCAATCCTTGTGGTGGAAGAAACACTGCTTCATCTGGCCGGTATTTATCATTAATAGCCAGCATGACACGTGAAGAAGCACCTTGCAAAGCTTCGAAATACAAGAAGGCATCAGTAGTTGCATAAAGGGAAAATACGGCTTCATCTCCCCGGAACACCCGTTCCTCAAAATCATGAGGCAGGTAGAGTATTCCCTGTACTTTGCCTTCTTTCATCCATTCTTTTGCTTCGTGATAGTCCATAGCCTGACTAAAAATCTCTGCTTGGGGAGTAGCATCCAGCCAACGGATAAAATCACGGCTCAATTCACTGTGCGAATTGTCGACTACGGCAACAGGTACATCGGTTACAATATTCGGTGCATACATATAATTGTAGAGCAACCCGTAAACGAAGATTCCTCCCATCAACACCAGTAAAACCGCATAACTGGTACTGATAGCTAGAAATTCACGACGAATGATGAATGACAACTGTTGTAACTTACTTAATGTTTTCATACTTATGACTTTCTATAGCTCGTTTTAAATGAGGAAGCAGCGACAGGGCCAGCAACGGGAAGATACAGAGTATCACAGCCGACGGCCAAAGATGGATAAACCCACCGCCTCCATAGAGCATGGTTTGCATCATTTCCGTAAAATGACGGACAGGGAACAAATTGGAAGCATCCCTCACCAACGGATACATATTGGGAACCGGAAAGGTTACTCCGGACAAAGTAGCCCCCAGAGAACCTACCATAGAAACTACACTTATAACCAACGATATTGCCGGAAACAGCGAGAATAAAAACAGCCCTAAAGCCTGTGTTGCAATGATGAAAAGCACAGTCATGATATTCATTAACCACCAACTCCCCTGAAAAGGAATATGCAAAATACCAAACATGACGTAATTAGCCAACCATCCTATCAGTATATATATAATGGTATAAGGTAATAATTTACCTAAAACAGCTGTCACTATATTGCCTTTTGCAGTCGCCAGCCAATCATCTGCTGTGCGGAACTTGATTTCAATGCCAACCGCATACACGGTAATCAACAGAATCAAAACCTGAAACAGCACAAAGAAAAAGGGCTGACTTAAATATACCGAATAATCCAGACTAGGGTTATATATCGGATGGTTATTAGCTTGTACGGGTAATAAAAAGGTGGTAATCTGATCCTGTTCTACTCCGAGTGCCATCGCTTGCATCACCACAGGAGAAAGAGCCACCGGAGCTAAGGAAGTTTCGAATGCCGCCATCAACTCACCACCTACCGACATTAATGCATAATGATAATAGTAGGAGAGTGTTGCATTCTTTCCGGTAATCGCATTCTGTTCAAATTGGGGAGGTATGGAAAGATATCCATAAATCTCTTTCTTTTGCACAGATTCACGGGCAGCTGCTTCATTTACAAAATGCTTTGTCACTTTAAAAGTTGGTACGGCAGAAATATTCCTGACTATCGTCCGGGAAGTAGCAGTATTATCCTGATCGACAATACCAATAGGAATGTTTTCCATCTGTCCGTTACCAAAGATCGTAGCCATAAAGAAAAGGGTGAACAATGGCAAGACAATGCAGACACCAAAATAAAGGCGCCGTGAAGTCATTCGCCACCACTCTCTGAGCAGTACGGAACGAAAAGGGGAATATGTTTGTGATTCATCCATTCTCTGGTTTATTTGATGTCGATTAATCTAAAGTCAATAACACGGACATGCCGGGACGCAAGTCATCCACCTTTTGGGTTGGACGGGCATGAATCTCAAAGGTACGTAAGTCATAACTTCCGGTTTGCTTGGTTGATTTCCAGGTAGCAAAACTGCCTAGCGGACTAATATAATAGATTTTGAATTCAATATTTTTTTTACCGATAGCGGGCACATCCGCAACAAATGTTTCGTCCATTTTAAATTGCGGCATCAGATCTTCCCGCACGTTAAGAACAACATGTATATCATCCATCACCACCAAATTCATAATGGGAGTTCCCGGTGCAACCAACTCTCCACGTTTAGGGAAGATTGTTGCTATCTGACCGTTTTCCGGAGCGGTCAACCGAGCATCGACCAGCAAAGCCGAGACTTCATCCACTGTGCTTCGAGCAGCATCCACCATGCTGGCAGCAGACGCTTTATCTTCTTTTTGTGCACCATCTACAGCCATCTGATACTGTTCATAGGCAGCACGTTCGGCTGCTACAGCCGCTTTATACATAGCTTCTACTTCATCCTTTCTTTGAGAAGTAATGACACTGTCCTTATATAAAGTAAGAATACGGTTGTAAGTTGTCTGGGCGAGAGTAAGATCGCTCTTCGTTTTATTCCATAATTGCAGTGCAGTAGCCACGATCTGACGACGGGTTCCGGCATCTATTTTCTTGTTCTGTTGTACTGCCACCTGTTCCAAGGCATTCACTTGTTGATACTTGGCATGTACTTCAGGGCTATTAATGACGACAAGAGTATCTCCCCGGTGTACCCAGTCTCCCTCCTGAACGAAGAAAGTGTCGATACGGCCGGGAAGTTTCCCACTGATACGGATTTCTGTTGCTTCAGCTTGTCCTTGCAAGACCAGCGGCTGTTTATGCATTAATATAACTCCCAAGCCGGTGAAAATACCGACAGCCAGAAGAATGATGACAAAAGCCCATGATAGGGTTTTACTAGTTGGTTTCATTGTTTGTTACGGTTTAGGTTGATAGTTTGCAAATTGTTCCGGTGTGCCACAAAGCGAGAGTAGATTCATTAGTGCCACATCATATTCATAATATGCTGCCAGGCGAGCCACTTTTACACTGGCAAGCATGGTTTCAGCATCAATAACTTCGGTAGAAGTTGCCATCCCTTCTGTAAATGATTTCTTTCGGATGCGTACCAATTCTTCACTTAAAGCAATCGTTGCATTTAAAGCTTTTACATTATCCTGTGCCTTTTCCAGCTGCGTATAAAGCTTATCTACCCCAACAGCCAGATCATCACGGGCCTTCATCTGGCCTAAAGCCAGAGTTTGTTCCGTTAATTTTGATTGCCGCACTCTTTTTTCACGATCCAGTCCGTCAAAGAGGTTCCATGTAAAACCAATGCCTACCATGGTACGCGGTAATAAATTACTCTGAATACCATGCGAATACAAGGTCTGTTTTCCAAAAAGGGCTATATTCGGCAAATAGCCGCTTTGAGCAATCCGCACTTCTTGTTTGGCAATATGCTGCTGCAGCTGTAATTGGTTGAGTGTATAGTTCCCACTGTTTACTGAAAGATCAAATAGCATTTTAGGTGGCAATGAATCATTCATAAAAAGGGGAGAGGTAGGAATGATATTGGCATCTGCATCCTTTTTATTCAGCAAAACCTTTAAGGCACTTTGCACTACTGTTTCTTCTTTTCGCGCAGCTTCCAATGCACGTTTGGCTTCATCCATATTTACCTGGGCAAAAAGCCTTCCTGCTTTGTCAATCATTCCTGCTGCCTCTAACTTCAAGGCATTTTCATAATGTTTCTTCAATCCGTTGTAGGTTTCTTCACGAACCGTCACAATTTGTTGTGCCAGTCGAAGCCCGTAATAGCTTTCAACCAATAAACTTTGCTGATTGGCCGATACCTGTGCCCGACTTTCCCGTGCCAGATCAACCATCGTTCTTCCGATGTTGGTGGCATGAAAACGCTTACCACCGGAAAAGAGTACCCACTCGGCTGATAAATCAACAGTTGTCAAATTTCTTGGAGTCAAAGGAAATATAAGGGTATTTGCCCCAATTTGATCCAGTATAGACGAAATGATCTGGTCATCCGGAATAATGGAATGTACAAAGTCTTTAGCCGGATCGGTAAACTGCGATAAAGGCTGTTTAACTTCGATCTTCTCCGACATGTGTACAAACGCACCTGTAGACTGAAGACTGGGATACCAAAAAGCATTCAACTTATCACGTTCAGCCTTCGCAATCTCAATACTCTTATCCGCTATTTTCAGACTCTGATTTCCTTGATTCAACAGATGCAGTGATTCTTCGAAACTTAATGGTATCTGTGCATCTATCTGACCGATGGAAAAATACAAAGTCAATAGTATACAAAGTCGCTTATTTTTTTTCATACTGGTTAGGTTATATCTGAATTTGAGATATTCTAACAGATGAAAAGAGAGGTTTGTTCATCAGAAAGAATATAGCAATACAACAAAAGAAGGTTTCAACGCTTTTTTATAAGATGTTCTATTTTTCATCTTCTCTTTGAATCACGTTTGTATCATTTCTATCAGATAGAAAAAATGATGCATAAAATAATGCAAGTATATGCAATAAGCGTGTTATTAATGGATATAAACTACTTGATTATACAAAATATAAATGCATATTGGAGTTGTTTCTTTAAAGGAAAAGCTCTGTTCCTTTAAATGGAACCAACCGTTGGTCGGTGAGAAGCGTGTTCTCCCTTTAAAAGAAAGCTACCAAACAGCCCATAAAGTACCAGTTTGTCTCTAAATCTTATTTATTTTGCTAGAAACTAAATCTGTCAATTTGAAATAATATAAGCAACTTTGTTCTCACATATTCAATATTCATTCTCTATTTAGAACCTAGTGATAGATTATTCACTAAAATAGTTTATATCTGAATCTTATTAACCGGAAATCCTGGAATTTTTTCTATAGCGACTATCGCCAATCTGTATATTTTTAATTATACGGGCTACTAATATGCGTTTTTTCATATCCGGTTGTTTTTCATCAAAACAAAAGAATTGAAGAGGCTTTAATTTCTCTTTTTTCTTGCATTAAAATTTCTGCGATTTTATTTGAGATATAAAAATTATGTTTACCTTTGCATCACCATTTCATAAGGCTTTTGAGTCGAGAAATGCAGTAAATATGCGGTAATAGCTCAGTTGGTAGAGCACTAGCTTCCCAAGCTGGGGGTCGCGAGTTCGAGCCTCGTTTACCGCTCTTTTGAAAATCAGGTGGTTATCTTAAAAAAAACTGCCTGATCTTTTATTTTTCAAGCCCCCTTTTCTATGGTTTTATCTATTATCGGACGAAACCTAAACTGAACATATTGTAGAATAACCCTAATTGAATAACCAATATGGCTAAGGAAATAGAGAAATATCTCCCCGTAGATTACAGTGACAGTTTTTCCATAGAAGTTACAGAAAATCGTTTGTCTCCTAAAGATATTATTTTAAAAGTCTTTGCTCATAACCCCGCTTGGCTCCGAATGTTGTATGCAATAAGGGCCTGTTTAGTCAAACCTTTCGGTATAGAAACTAAAGCTATTGAAAGTGAAGAACTTATTATAGAGGAAGACAAGCAAGAAGCAATTATGAGAAAAGACGATAAACATTTATTGTTTTATGTCGATATTTTCATTACGCCATTGGAAACAGGAAAACAAATGATTGAGGTTACCACATTAGTAAAATACCATAATTGGGTAGGAAAGGCTTATTTCTTTTGTATAAAACCTTTTCATCGGGTCATAGTGCCTTTAGTTCTCAAAAAAGCGCTATGCTGAACAAGCACAGTCGCGGATGCAACTATATAACGAATATGAAAAATGAGATATGTAATATAGAAGTACATGACTTTAGAAAATTAATGCATGAAGAATAGGGCAGTTCATGCATTTTTCGTATTTTTGCACCCTGTTTTAACACTCAAGAAAACTTTAAATAGAAAAATATAATGGCAAAAGAACTGAAAGACCTTACCAAACGTAGTGAAAACTACTCACAGTGGTATAACGATTTGGTGGTAAAAGCTGATTTGGCAGAACAGTCTGCTGTGCGCGGATGTATGGTGATTAAGCCTTACGGATACGCTATCTGGGAGAAAATGCAACGTCAATTGGACGACATGTTCAAGGAAACAGGACACGTAAATGCATACTTCCCGCTATTAATCCCGAAATCATTCTTAAGCCGCGAAGCAGAACACGTAGAAGGGTTTGCGAAAGAGTGTGCCGTAGTAACACATTATCGTTTGAAGAATGCGGAAGACGGTTCAGGAGTTGTAGTAGATCCTGCAGCTAAATTGGAAGAGGAATTGATTATCCGTCCGACATCAGAAACAATCATCTGGAATACTTATAAGAACTGGATTCAGTCATACCGTGACCTGCCTATTCTCTGCAACCAATGGGCGAATGTTTTCCGTTGGGAAATGCGTACCCGTCTTTTCCTGCGTACTGCCGAATTCCTGTGGCAAGAGGGACATACCGCTCATGCTACCCGTGAAGAAGCAGAGGAAGAAGCAATCAGAATGTTGAATGTATATGGTGAATTTGCAGAAAAATATATGGCTGTTCCCGTTGTAAAGGGAGTGAAATCAGCCAATGAACGTTTTGCAGGTGCACTTGACACTTACACAATAGAAGCCATGATGCAGGACGGAAAAGCATTGCAAAGTGGTACTTCCCACTTCCTGGGACAAAACTTTGCAAAGGCATTCGATGTTCAGTTCGTTAACAAGGAAAACAAGTTGGAGTATGTTTGGGCTACTTCATGGGGTGTTTCTACTCGTTTGATGGGTGCATTGATTATGACTCACTCGGATGACAACGGATTGGTATTACCTCCACATTTGGCTCCGATTCAGGTAGTAATCGTTCCTATCTATAAGAATGACGAACAACTGAAACAAATTGACGCTAAAGTAGAAGGCATTGTAGCTAAGTTGAAAGCATTGGGTATCTCTGTGAAATATGATAATGCAGATAACAAACGCCCGGGCTTCAAATTCGCTGATTATGAATTGAAGGGTGTACCTGTTCGTTTGGTTATGGGTGGTCGCGATCTTGAAAACAACACTATGGAAGTGATGCGCCGTGATACACTGGAAAAAGAAACGGTTACTTGTGAAGGCATTGAAACATACGTTCAGAATTTGCTTGAAGAAATGCAAGCTAATATCTACAAGAAAGCATTGGACTACCGTAACTCCAAGATTACAACAGTAGACACCTATGACGAATTTAAAGAAAAAATCGAAGAAGGCGGATTTATTCTGGCTCATTGGGATGGAACTACTGAAACCGAAGAAAAAATTAAGGAAGAAACTAAAGCAACCATTCGTTGTATTCCGTTCGAGTCATTTGTTCCGGGAGACAAAGAACCTGGTAAATGTATGGTAACAGGTAAACCATCTGCTTGCCGCGTGATATTTGCACGTTCTTATTAAACAAAATTCGCACATAATTATAAAAAGGATGGAAACGGCTCAATCGCTTTCATCCTTTTCTTTTTTTCCTTCCATATTATATTATTTATGGCCTGTCCTAACAGTTCATTAGACATTCAATAGTTATTTCAAGCTCTTTTTTCAATCCATTTCAGTTTTATTTCAGAAATATCCCTTTTCTTTGTAGTATGTAAAAAAGAAAGGAGACAAAATTATGAAGATATTGATTGTAGAAGACGAACCCTCTTTGAGAGAACTGATTCAATGTTCACTTGAAAAAGAACGTTACGTTGTAGAAACAGCCAGTGACTTCAATTCTGCTCTACGCAAAATTGAAGATTACGACTATGATTGTATCTTATTGGACATCATGCTACCGGACGGAAGCGGACTTGATCTTCTTGAACGACTGAAAGCTCTCCATAAGCGGGAGAACGTGATTATTATTTCCGCGAAAGACTCTCTGGAAGACAAAGTTTTGGGATTAGAACTGGGAGCGGACGATTATTTGCCAAAGCCATTTCATTTGGTTGAACTAAATGCACGAATTAAAAGCGTGATTCGTCGCCATCAGCATGATGGAGAGATTGATATCCGCCAAGGCAACGTACGGATAGAACCGGATAAATATCGTGTATTTGTCAACGAGCAGGAAGTGGAACTAAATAGAAAAGAATATGATATCCTGTTATATTTTATCAATCGCCCTGGGAGATTAATCAATAAAAACACTTTGGCCGAATCAGTGTGGGGAGACCATATCGATCAGGTCGATAATTTTGACTTCATATATGCACAAATCAAGAATCTTCGCAAAAAGCTCAAGGATTCGGGTGCAACTATTGAAATTAAAGCAGTCTATGGATTTGGGTATAAAATGATAGTAGAATAAAAAGGAAAGAGATTATTGTCCATGAAATTAATATATTACATCATTCTTCGTATTACCCTTGCTCTGACTCTCATACTGACGGTCTGGGCTATCTTCTTTTATGTTACGATGATCGATGAAGTCAACGATGAAGTGGATGATGCTTTGGAAGATTATTCGGAAACCATCATTATCCGGGCATTGGCAGGAGAGGAGCTACCTTCTAAAACCAATGGCTCCAACAATCAATATTATATGATGGAAGTAAGCAAAGAGTATGCGGAAAGCCGGGAGGATATTCAGTATAAAGACTCTATGGTATACATTGAAGAAAAAGGAGAGACCGAGCCGGCACGTATTCTTACTACTATCTTTAAAGATGATGAAGGACGATACCACGAACTGACAGTATCGACCCCCAGCATTGAAAAAGATGATTTGAGAGATGCCATCCAAATGTGGATTATATTTCTATATGTAGCTTTATTATTCTGCATTATTATCATTTCCGTATGGGTATTTTACCGGAATATGCGACCGCTCTATGTACTTCTACACTGGCTGGACGGTTATCAAACAGGAAAAAGAAATAAACCTTTGAGTAACGATACTCAAATCACGGAATTCCGGAAATTAAATGAGGCTGCCATTCGTTATGTGGAACGTACGGAGCAGATGTTCGAACAACAAAAACAGTTTATCGGAAATGCTTCACACGAGATACAAACTCCACTTGCTATCTGCCGTAATCGATTGGAAATGTTGATGGAAGATGATTCGCTATCAGAAAAACAACTGGAAGAACTGATGAAAACGCATCAGACTTTAGAATACATTACTAAATTAAACAAATCCCTATTATTGCTTTCCAAGATTGATAATGGTCAGTTTACGGATACCAAAGAATTGGAACTCAATGTACTTCTCAAACAATATCTGCAAGATTACGAAGAAGTTTATGATTATCGCAACATAGAAGTCACGATAGATGAACAAGGCGTTTTCAAGGTGACAATGAACGAATCCCTGGCTGTTGCTTTGCTCACTAACCTCCTGAAAAATGCATTTGTACATAATATTGATGGAGGACATATCCGAATCACCGTTACTAAGAACGGTATTACTTTCCGAAATTCGGGAGTGGAACATCCGCTGAACAAGGAACATATCTTCGAACGTTTCTATCAGGGTAGCAAAAAAGAAGGATCTACAGGGCTGGGATTAGCTATAGCCGATTCCATCTGTCGTTTGCAACATCTGAATATAAAATATTACTTCGAGCAGAATGAACATTGCTTCGAGATTTCCCAATCATAAGATTCATCTGAAAAACACAGAGGACACGGATTTTAAGTGAACGACCTGTCGGTTATCATAAAACCAATTTGTCAGGTATATCCATTCACCTGTTTCTCCGTGTCCTCTGCGTCTTTTATAGTGAGCAGGTTATCGGGATCGTATTTCTCTCCTCATAAACATGATATAAGAAATAGCGAAGCAAATAACCGTTGCCGCAATCAATCCGGTCAACTGTGGCCATACAACTAAAAGACTTTGTCCCAATGGGAGCGGACTAGGGATAGCTCCCTGTACCTGTTCCATAGTCAATGGCCCCAAACTTCTGACAGAAGGCATCAATAGTGTGGTGGTAGCTTCATTAAACAGTTCACTCGGTGCCAAACGCATCAACCCTAGAATAAACTTCTGATAACTGATAATCTGATAAGGTGATGCCATCTGTGACGGACTCAACCCTTTTGCCACCAAATTAACAATCATGGTATAGAATACACTAAAAAACAGCCAAACAGCCACAGATGCTAAGGCAGAAGTCGCTGCCTGACGGAAACGGAGTGAGAACAGAATAGCCAGATTCAACCAGAATGCTACATAAAAGATACTGGTAATGATGAAGAAAACAATTCTCCAAAACTCTTCTGCCGTAGGAGGAATACCAATAGCAATCAGCCCACATCCCATCACCAGAAAGCCCAATACAAACAACATGATACCTATCACAATCAAAGCAGCCACAAACTTCGCATTGATAATGCAATCGCGATGAATAGGCTGGGACAGCATACGGCTCAATGTTCCTTTATTTTGTTCGGAATTGACTGCATCAAATCCCAAAGCGATTCCCAATAGGGGACCTAAGAAGTTAATAAACAGCACAAAAGAGGGGAGAGTCCCATCTGAAACCGTAAACAACTTCAAGAAAAGAAACGAACCGTCCGGATCATTAGGTTTGATGGCTTCACTAATATTGGTGAGTGCTGTATATAGCGACCCCATACAGGTAAGTGCTATAATACCTATTAGTATAATAAAACGCCAACTTTTGACATGATCGGAAATTTCCTTGTTGACGATAACCCAAAAAGGATGATTGACTTTATTCATGTCTTTCTCCTCCTTCCTCAAAATAATGGTTATAAATATCAGACAATTCCTGCTTCTTATCTTTCAATTCTGCCATATCAATCAAAGCAAGTAATTGGCCATTACTGAACAAACCTACCCGGTCGCACACTTTCTGTACCTGATCCAGATGATGGGAAGAGAAAAGCACTGTCAGTCCTTCTTCTTTACTCAACCAGCGAATCAGTTCGATAAATTCCTGAACACCTGCAGGGTCAATCCCTGAAGTCGGCTCATCGAGAATAATAATCTCCGGATTTTTAATAAGTACATCAGCCAATCCCAACCGCTGTCTCATACCACGAGAGTATTTCCCTGTCTTTTTGGCTAACTGATCTTCAAGGCCTACCCGCTTCATCAGTTCCATAGCCTTGGTTTTTGCCTCTTTATCAGAAATACCATTTAATCGCGCTGTATAGATCAAATTCTCCGGTCCTGTCATATCATCATAGAATCCTACATCTTCTGGCAAATACCCAATTTTCCTTTTTACTTCAATGGGGTGTGTAGTAGAATTGATTCCACAAATTTCAACTGTTCCCGAAGTAGGCTCTGTCAATCCCAACATCATTAAGATAGTAGTTGATTTTCCAGCACCATTCGGTCCCAGTAATCCGAAGATTTCTCCTTTCCGGATATTCAGGCGAATATGATCTACAGCAGTGAAATTACCGTATTGTTTGGTCAAATCGGTAAGTACGATCACTTGTTCGCCCATAATTTACCTCCTTCCATATTTACGGAACAGATAGTAAACCACGCCGATGGTGGCAATAATGATAAGAACGCCTACCCATCCCCATATCATCGGAGTTTTTACTGCAACTCTGAACTGCGCATCTGCATTTACTTCAGGAGTTTTTGCCATGATGGTAGTCACATAGTCGCCTGGCAATGCTTTTTTAGAAGCTTTCAAAGTAGCCATAACCGTTGATGTCTCTCCGGCTTTTAGTGCATCGATTTTTGAAGGTTCGAAAGTTACTTCCCAGTCAGCAGGTTTATTAGCAGACAGCTGAATATCTTTCAGTAATGAAGAACCTGTATTTCTGACTTCCAGTTCTATTTTCTTTATATCACCTGCTGTGACATCTGTGCTCAATAACCCACGGGGAGTAGTCAGTTCCATTTGATAAGAGCCGGTAACAACCACTTCCAGTTCCAATTCAGCGGAAGTGGTACCTGTAGCGGCGCGTACCGGAATTTTGTAACTGCCGGCTTCTACATTGGCAGGAGGAGTAATATCTATACTTACATTTTGGGTACTGTTGGCTTCCACTTGTGCAGAAGTGGCTTGCTTATAATTAGGTTTAAAAACTACATTCCAACCTCTGGGTGCATTAGCCATCAAAGCATATAGCTGCTGGTCGGCAGTCTGATTCTTTAAAGTGGCGCTGAAAGTGAAGGTTGATTTGGAATTTCCCTGCATGTTGGGTTGGTCGGTAGTAAATTCAGTCTGGTATGTTCCTTTTTGAGCAACCACCACATCCAATGGAAGTTTGGCGTTTCCGGCATATACTACAAAGTGATAATTACCTTTATTCACTTTTAATGGGACTTCGACTTTTAAATTGAAAGTCTTTTTCTCTTTGGGAAGTACCGATAGTTGGCTAAGGCTCCAGCCACCGGATTTCATTTCGTGTTTCCAACTGGCGGACAATCCGCTGACAGAAAGATTCGCATTCATCAACTGGTCTGTGTTGTTGATAAGATCGATACTGTAGTCAATTGACGCTCCGGGAGATACGGAGATTTTTGTGTAAGGTGTGTACAGAATCACGCTCTTAGGTATTGAATCATTGGCGTGCGTGTAACTCATAGGGATAATCCCCAATAGAATAGCTAATAATAAAAAATAATTTGTTCTCATAGTCATACAAAAGTTCTTATGGTTGTTTAATATGAATATTGTCAAATTTGTGTGTGCAAAAATAAACGATGTATCTATTAGTAGTTTTAAAAGAATCCTAAAGAATCTAATTTCAGGAAGAAATTATAGTGACACTATCCCTATAGGATGGTGACGGTATCCTTTATATATAGTGACGCTATGTTAACCGGATAGCGTCACTATATTTTTTCGATTTTTTTTCGGAAATTCTCAAAATTCCCAAATCTTTTCAGATTCTCCTCTCATCTTTGCATTATCAAATTAATAATAATAGTAAAAACCAATATTAAAAAACAACGATTATGAAAAAGTTAGTATTCTTATTAGTGTGTCTTTTCACTTTGCAAACAGTAGCTCGTGCAGATGACGACAAACCAATCCAGGTAACTCAAATGCCACAACCGGCACAGCAGTTTATCAAACAGCATTTTGCCGACAGCAAAGTAGCATTAGCCAAAATGGAAAGTGATTTCTTCTATAAAAGTTATGAAGTGATTTTCACGAATGGCGATAAAGTAGAGTTTGACAACAAAGGTAACTGGGAAGAAGTGAACTGCAAATATAGTTCTGTACCTACAGCAATTATTCCGGCAGCTATTCAGAAATACGTAGCGACCAATTACCCTGATGCTAAAATTCTAAAAATTGAGAGAGATAAGAAAGATTATGAAGTAAAACTGTCCAACCGTACGGAACTGAAGTTTGACCTGAAATTTAATTTGATTGATATTGATTTCTAAACCTATTTAAATTGAACAAAGATGAAACTAAAGATTTATACACTTTTACTGGCACTAAGCGTCACATGGAGTCTGCAAAGTTGTGACAACGATGACGATGGTTCAATAGCTGTTCCTGCCGAACTTCAAAGTGCATTTTCATCCAAATTCCCTAATGCTGCAAATGTGAAGTGGGAAACTAAGTCTGGATATTATGTAGCAGATTTCTATGACGGATATGAAGCATCTGCATGGTTCACCCAAGATGGTAAATGGCAAATGACAGAAACGGACATTCCTTACAATGCATTACCACAAGCAGTAAAAATGTCTTTTGAGAACAGCGAATATGCCTCATGGAAGCGGGATGATATAGACAAACTGGAACGGACAGGCGTTGAAACTGTTTTCGTAATTGAAGTCGAAAAGCAGAATCAGGAGGTCGATTTGTATTATTCTGCTGATGGAACTCTGATTAAAAGCATTGTAGACACTGATGATGATAACAACGAACATCTTCCTGTACAATTGACTGAAGCTATGAAAAACTTCATCAATGAAAAGTATCCGAATGCAAGAATCATGGAAGTAGACGTTGAGGATGATAGAAATGATTGGGATTCTGGATATACAGAGGTAGATATCATTCATAATGGAATCCCCAAAGATGTATTGTTCAACCAGACTGGAAATTGGTATTCTACTTCATGGGAAATACGTCAGAATGAATTGCCTGAAGCAGTAAACAATACTCTCAATAATCAATATGGAGAATATCGTTTTGACGAAGCGGAGTATATTGAAAAAGCAGATGGTAGCATATATTATCGAATTGAACTTGAGAAGGGGGATGTAGATAAAGTAGTAAACATAGGCGAGAACGGTACTGTCCTTTCATAGGTCAAAGTGCATAATTCTGAAACATAATTCTCACAAACAACAAACGATGACATAATTCCTGGGGGATATGTCATCGTTTATTATTTTTTACTGCTCCTGTACACGTTTTCTTTTCACTGCCGATTTAGCAGTTTTATCAGTGATGCTGTCCGTTTGTTGCGGTTTCACCTTTTCAGCTTCTTCCCGTTTCCGCTTATTGCGTAACCGCCATTTATTCCAGAAATATAGATCACTCCATTTATTGAAATCCTTTTTATACATGATACCTACACCTTGTGTAGTCAAGTTTGTTTTTGTGTAATAACGGTCATTTGTCTCATTATAAGCCTTCAAACGAATATCTCCCGAACGGGTAATCAGCCATTCTGCTTCAAAGTCTCCTACAAAGTTAGTATTAGCCATCGGATTATCCCGATAACCGAAGTTTCCGTTTATCAATAAACGGTTATTCAATAATTGTCCCGACAAAATACCTTCTACTTCCATGTCTGTCCAACCCTTATCACCCGTACTCAAATTCGTACCGATATTCCAGTTATTCGTTTCAAAGACCTGTGAAAGTGCATTGTTCAACTGGCCGGAGAGAGTAGATGAGAGCACCGATGACATCACATTCGAATTCTGATTATTATTACGGGCATCTTCCGTATAGAACTTGCCAATACCCAGCAAATAAAGAATCTGCATATTCATTTGCTCTTCCGTACTGATATAATTACGTACCAATGTTTGTATTTCATCTCTTTCATTCGGAAGCTCAATACCCAGTTTGATAGTCGGTCGTACCAGCATACCACTTAGATTCATGATACAATTTACACGCACATTGGGTTGTTGTATAATAGCCGAAGCATCCGGTATCAAATCATTCAAAGAGGCAGAGTTCACTGTATATGAAGCTTGTATGTCCATGTTAGCATCCAAAGGTGCACCATTGAACGTTATTGTACTTCCATCTTTGATAATAAAGTCTTTACGAATCACTTCCTGCAAACTAAATTTATATACTCCTTGATTGATCCGGTAATTACCAAACATTTTCACATCGCCCTTATTATAAAATTCCGTCCGGATATTTCCCGTACCTTTTCCGCTGATATAATCTCCGGCAATAGGGTCCATAATGATTCGCATGGTGGCATCGGGAGTTGCATCCACGAGAATATTCAAACGGATATCTGTTTTCTGCTCTTCCTCCTCCTGACGTTTTTGCTGTATTTGTTCGTAATATGAGATTACTTGAACAGAATCCTGGATAGTACGACGAGGTGTTTTATCCACGAATTTGATAAACTGATTGCTAGTAGCCGATGCTACACTACCATTAATATAGGTAAAGGTAGTATTTCGATTTGTAGTCATGGCCACATTTACATCGAGCCCCTGTATGGCGTTTCCAGAGAGCAATACATTCCCGGTACCATATACCGTACCATAGAAAGGCATATCTGTCGATTCTTTTGTGTTCATCACAAGCATATTATTTGCCTGTATCTCGAAACGATAGTTTAGGTTCTTAAAATGCTGGAAATGCAAATATCCATTCATTCTCCCCGAATGCCCTTCCATATCAGAGATATGTATATTATTGAATGTCAATCCGGTAGGAGCCAAATGAATAGTATCTTTTACCGCAAAATGTGTGTTTAAAATATCAAAATTCATGGATGCATCTGTCATAACCGCACCATCCAGGTTCAATCCTTTAAATTTTCCATAGAAATGTACTTTTCCTGTTCCTCGCCCTTTAATATCATTGGCAATAGACTTCATATAATGTTCGAGGAATTTCAGATTCAATTCATTTGCTTCAATATTTAAATCAAGTCCGCTCTCGGGTTTTAATGGATAAATAATACCCGTGACACGCGACGGAGAAGGAGATATATCCTGAATGGATGCATCCAACCGGATACCTCTGTTTTCATTATCCCACTCACCATATATATCCAGTTCACCCAAACGACCGTGATTGAGTGAGAAATTCTTTATAAATAAACGGGTATTCATGATAGGCTTTTTAAACACTCCGCTTGCATAAGCCGTTCCTGTTGCATCGCCCTCAAAATTTACATCGTCGGATATACTTGCAATATCAAATACATATCCCATATTTATATCCTTTAGATCAACCTTTACAGTATCTTTAGGATTCTCGGAAAGCCGGCCGTTAATACGTACATACCTATCCTGATGACTAAAATAGAAATTATTCACATCCACTCGTCCGGAATCGACCACCACCTGCGAAGGATGTATCTTCCAGAGAGTATCATTTAAAATAACATCAGTAGGCTTCACATCCACCATCGCTTTCAACAATGACTTTTCTCCACTTGTACGTAGAAATTTGGCAACAGCTGCTAATTTCCCGCTATATGTTGCTGCAGCATTATTTCCCCAATCCAAAGTCGTACTGACATTGTCATCTTTAGCTTGTGCATCCAGAGATAGATTGACTGCCCCTTTCTTTTTCAAATTAGTCAGACGAACCCGTGCATGAATATGATCTGCCGGATTCTCGCACAGAATCATACCTGACTCAATATAGTTGTTCTTATATTGCAGACGGGGAAAATATCCCTCTACACGCAAGCGTTGTAAAGCATCATTAAAATATCCCTTCAACGTAGAATGAGTATATACCGTTAACGGTATATCAAATATCGTAGATAAAATGTCCGTATTATATATATGTATATCAAACAAAAAGTTATTATGGGTTTCAATCGGCTTCTTGGGAGGTAATATCAAAGACGGCACATATTTCCGCATAATATTCAGAATACTGGCAGGCAATGTGTGATATTGGAATTTTCCCTCTATGCTTGCTTTCAGGAATTCGGAAGTCAATCTAAGCTGATTTTCTCCATTTTGTTTGGTTGCCCGGATATTCATATTCTGCATGAAATATGCTTTATCCGGAGCTGTAAATTCCAAGCTATCCACATTGATTTCTCCAATCATCTCATCCACTGATCCACCTGTAAAATTGGCTTTCAGTTTTAAAGAGAACTCTGCATCAGGATATTTGGTCGTAAGATTCAAATCATGTGGGCGTACTTTATTGACTACTGCAAGAAAATTAAAAGTAGGAACTTTGGATGCAACATTTACGTCTCCATTCAGATAAATAGAGCCATTAGGATCATCCAACGCAATCTTTCCATTAAATCCGCCTTGTTTGTATTCTCCGTCCAGTGTGATATTTTCATATCTATATCTGCTATAATCTATCGAAGCAATCAGTCCTTTCAATTCTACGGCAGGCAAGTGGTCAGCAATATGCCGGCCATGTACATCCAGATTGAAAGTAATTTCTCCCAATTCCTCATTATCCAATAATTTACCTAGTTGAAAATCCTCTGTTTTGACAGCTCCGGAATACGCAAACAATCCTTTTGTCTTATCAGAACTCAATTTTAAGTCGGTCTTTACATTTCCAAGACTCGTTTGTAATTGTCCATAAGTAACTAAGTCCGTGAAGTATCCCGAAATTTCTCCCTGGAAACTCACGTTGCCCAAACGTTCGAGAAGAGGAGGAACTCCATTATAATTAGGACTCAAATTACGCACTAAAAAACCGACTCCGCGCGTATTGGCCGAAAGTTCGGAAAGGGTTCCATATACATACGCATCTTGTGGATGCGATAAGTCCTGAAGCGATACATCTCCTCGCAGACGGAACTGACGGTCATCGGCTGTAATCTCCAGATGCGAACAAGTCAACTGATCCACAGTTCCCTTCACCTCCATATCCAACGTCACCGGTTCCTTGAAATGCGAGAGGATAGGGACAAAAGGAGAAATATCTTTTAAAGTAACTTGCGATGGCAAAGTACGGAAAGAGAAATGCACCTGTTCTGTAAAACGGTCAAAAGCTTTCAAACTATCATACTCCAAATGAATGGTATCGAGCTTGAGAGAGGTTTCGGGCAATTCTATTGTAAAATTATCAATGTTTGTCTGCTTGTTATTGGCAACCAGTTTCAAACTCATTTTTTTCAAAGAGAAGCCGGATGCTTTTTCATCAAGGCTCAATCGCTTGATCCCTAAATTCAAAGAGTCCTTACTTAATGCCTTCAGCGATATATTAGCGATGATATTTTGAAGCTGAATATGCTTAGCATTAAATTTCCCCGGTGTTTCTTCTTCCGACAACACATGATAAGACATCCTTCCACGACGAATCAGGATGGAATTAATACGCAAATCAAGGGAGTTTTCTTTCTTCACGGTATCTTTGGAAGCAAAAGCATCCAAAACAAACTTAAAATTAGGAGGGAAATCCGGAGTCTCTTTCCGGAGATTGATATTAAATCCGAAAAGCTGGACACTGCTAATGGATATCTTTCCTTTAAAAAAGGGCATAATATCGAACTTGGCAGACAAGCGTGTGACTTTGAGCATTTCCTGACCACTCTGATCGTCAAGCAATACATCATCAATAATAATACGGTTCAATAGACCCATATTAATTCTACCAATCACTACCTTTGTATTTAAAACTTCAGAAAGTTCTTCAGCTACAAATACACTCATTGCTTGCTGAATGTTTGGTATATTCAGCAAAACAATAGTCCCGATATATACTCCCAGTACAATACCTACTACCCAGCGTACAGTCTTTTTCAGCGTTCTGATATGCGATAACTTTTATTTTGCGGACAAAAATATAAAATAGTTCGTTACGAATCGTAGTTTTATGATTACTTTTGCACCGTTTAATAGTTTAAATACTTATGAGTGCAATAATTTTAGGAATTGAATCCTCCTGTGACGATACGTCGGCAGCCGTAATCAAGGATGGTTATTTGCTGTCAAATGTGGTATCAAGTCAAGCCGTACATGAAGCATACGGTGGAGTAGTACCCGAGTTGGCTTCACGGGCACACCAACAAAACATCGTACCGGTAGTACATGAAGCATTAAAACGTGCCGGCGTCACCAAAGAAGAGTTGAGCGCGGTAGCTTTCACTCGCGGACCGGGATTGATGGGGTCTTTGCTTGTTGGAGTCTCCTTTGCAAAAGGATTCGCTCGTTCTTTAAACATCCCAATGATTGATGTTAATCATTTGACCGGACATGTTTTAGCTCATTTTATTAAAGCGGAAGGAGAAGAAGAGAGACAACCTGTTTACCCATTTCTCTGTTTGCTGGTATCTGGAGGAAATTCACAAATCATACTGGTCAAAGCCTATAATGATATGGAGATTCTTGGACAGACTATTGACGATGCCGCAGGTGAAGCTATTGATAAATGCTCTAAAGTGATGGGACTTGGTTATCCCGGCGGACCGATCATTGATAAACTGGCTCGTCAGGGAAATCCGAAAGCTTTTACATTCAGCAAACCGCATATTCCTGGTTTAGATTACAGCTTCAGCGGATTGAAAACTTCCTTTTTATATTCATTACGCGACTGGTTAAAGGAAGATCCTGATTTCATAGAACACCATAAAGTAGATCTTGCAGCATCATTGGAGGCTACTGTAGTGGATATTCTGATGGATAAATTACGAAAAGCCGCCAAAGAATATAAGATTAATGAAATAGCTGTGGCCGGAGGAGTTTCTGCAAATAATGGATTGCGTAATGCTTTCCGGGAACATGCCGAGAAATATGGCTGGAACATTTTTATCCCTAAATTCAGTTATACGACTGATAATGCAGCCATGATCGCCATTACCGGATATTTCAAATATCTGGATAAGGACTTTTGTTCTATTGATCTTCCGGCTTATTCTCGTGTGACGTTATAATTGGGTACACCTTATTATATATAATAGGATAAAAACTAAGAAGTATGTTTGCCGAAATAATAACCATTGGCGACGAACTGTTGATAGGACAGGTTGTCGACACTAATTCAGCCTGGATGGGGCAGGAATTAAATAAAATAGGCATTGAGGTTCTTCGTATTGTTTCAATCCGTGACCGGGAAAAGGAAATTTTGGAAGCGATTGATAATGCGATGGAAAGGGTGAATATTGTTTTAGTAACCGGAGGACTCGGACCTACCAAAGACGATATCACCAAACAAACTTTATGCAAATACTTTCATACAGAACTGGTTTTCAGCGAAGAAGTATTCGAAAATGTAAAACGGGTACTGGCAGGGAAAATACCAATGAATGCACTCAACAAAAGCCAGGCAATGGTTCCGAAAGATTGTACAGTGATAAATAATCCTGTAGGAAGTGCTTCTGTCAGCTGGTTCGAAAGAGATGGAAAGGTACTTGTTTCCATGCCGGGCGTTCCGCAAGAGATGACTGCCGTAATGACAGAAAGTGTATTACCTAAGCTGCACGAGAGGTTTCAAACGGATGTGATTATGCATCAAACATTTCTTGTACAACACTATCCGGAATCCGTATTGGCAGAAAAACTGGAACCGTGGGAGAGTGCTCTGCCAGAATGTATCAAATTGGCATATTTGCCTAAGCTGGGGATTATTCGTCTTAGACTGACAGGACGCGGACAAAACAGGGAAGAAGTAAAAGTTCTTCTTGAACGTGAAAAGGTAAAATTAGAGAAAATACTTGGTGAAGACATTTTCGGTGAAGAAGATACGCCATTGGAAGTTATAGTCGGTGAACTTTTAAAAAAGAAGAAATTGACCGTTTCCACCGCAGAAAGTTGTACCGGAGGCAGTATTGCCGCACGTTTGACCTCCATTGCCGGTAGTTCTGAATATTTTAACGGAAGCGTAGTAGCCTATTCTAATGAAGTAAAAATGGGACTTTTACACGTTTCCTCCGAAACATTGGAGCAACATGGGGCTGTCAGCGAAGAAACTGTGATTGAAATGGTAAAAGGTGCGATGAAAACACTAAAAACCGATTGCGCCGTTGCTACTTCAGGGATAGCAGGTCCTGGAGGGGGTACTCCCGAGAAGCCGGTGGGAACTGTTTGGATAGCCGCTGGTTATAAAAACGAAATTCATACTTACAAACAGGAAACGAACCGCGGAAGAAGCATGAATATCGAAAGAGCAGGCAATAATGCACTACTAATGCTCCGTGATTTACTCAAATAAAGAAAAATAGGTGCCTGGAAGTGAATTATTTTAGGAAATTCTTGTTTTATACGGATAAAAGTGCTTACTTTGCGTCCTGTTTGAAAGAAGTATAGATATAAAACTATAAAAATAAGATAGAAATGTCGAAGATTTGTCAAATTACCGGAAAGAAAGCCATGATTGGCAACAATGTTTCACACTCAAAGAGAAGAACTAAAAGAACCTTTGATTTGAACTTGTTTAACAAAAAGTTCTATTATGTAGAACAAGATTGTTGGATCAGCCTTAGCATTTGTGCTAACGGGTTGCGTATTATCAACAAAAAAGGACTGGATGCTGCGCTGACTGAAGCAGTGGCTAAAGGTTATTGTGATTGGAAAAGCATTAAAGTAATCGGCTAAACGTAGAGGAGAAAACTTACAATGGCAAAGAAAGCAAAAGGTAACAGAGTACAAGTGATTCTGGAATGTACAGAACACAAAGACAGTGGAATGCCGGGAACATCTCGTTATATCACAACTAAGAACAGAAAGAATACTACAGAAAGACTTGAGTTGAAAAAATACAACCCGATTCTGAAGAGAGTAACAGTACACAAGGAAATTAAATAATAAAGTAGTATAACCCATGGCAAAGAAAACAGTAGCAAGTTTGCACGAAGGTTCTAAAGAAGGTCGTGCTTATACCAAGGTTATCAAAATGGTAAAATCTCCGAAAACTGGAGCATACGTTTTTGATGAACAAATGGTTCCGAACGAAAAAGTACAAGACTTTTTCAAAAAATAATCGAAATAGCATATACGCTATAACTGCAAAATCCTCTCATTGGCGAACAATGAGGGGATTTTTTATTGCTTCTTTTTTTACTTTTCCAATCCTTTGTTATATCTTTGTAGCAAATGTATTATACAAACAAGTGTAAATATGGGATTTTTTAGTTTTTTTTCAAAGGAGAAGAAGGAAACTTTAGATAAAGGATTATCTAAAACCAAAGAGAGCGTATTCAGTAAAATAGCTCGTGCTGTGGCTGGCAAGTCAAAAGTAGACGATGAAGTATTAGATAATCTGGAAGAAGTGCTGATTACATCTGACGTCGGCGTAGAAACAACTTTAAATATTATCAAGCGCATCGAAAAACGTGCTGCTGCAGATAAGTATGTAAATACTCAGGAACTGAATCTTATATTACGTGACGAAATAGCAGCTCTGCTTACTGAAAATAATTCGGGTGATGTAGCTGATTTCGACGTACCCATCGCAAGAAAACCTTATGTCATTATGGTTGTGGGAGTAAATGGGGTAGGTAAAACTACGACCATTGGTAAACTGGCTTATCAATTCAAGAAAGCAGGTAAATCCGTTTACTTGGGAGCCGCTGACACTTTCCGCGCTGCAGCTGTGGAACAGCTAATGATTTGGGGAGAACGGGTAGGAGTTCCCGTAGTTAAACAGAAAATGGGAGCAGATCCCGCATCTGTGGCTTATGACACTCTTAGTTCGGCCGTTGCCAATAACGCAGATGTGGTTATTATTGATACAGCCGGTCGTCTGCACAATAAGGTAGGCTTAATGAACGAGTTGACCAAAATTAAGAATGTGATGAAAAAGGTAGTGCCTGATGCACCGGATGAAGTTTTATTGGTACTGGACGGTTCCACCGGACAAAATGCATTTGAGCAAGCCAAACAATTTACTTTGGCGACGGAAGTTACCGCTATGGCCATCACTAAGCTTGATGGAACCGCTAAAGGTGGTGTTGTGATTGGTATTTCCGATCAATTCAAGATTCCTGTTAAGTATATCGGACTAGGCGAAGGCATGGAAGACCTGCAGGTATTCCGTAAAAATGAATTCGTTGATTCCTTGTTTGGAGAAAATGCATGAAAAGAAAAACAATAGATATTATTACTTTAGGATGTTCTAAAAATCTGGTTGACTCCGAGCAGCTAATGCGCCAATTGGAGGAAGTCGGATACAGCGTAACTCATGACACTGAAAATCCGCAAGGAGAAATTGCGGTAATCAATACATGTGGTTTCATTGGTGATGCCAAAGAAGAATCCATAAATATGATTCTGGAGTTCGCTGAAAGAAAGGAAGAAGGGGATTTAAAGAAACTTTTCGTGATGGGTTGTCTTTCCGAACGCTATCTCAAGGAATTAGCTGTTGAGATACCACAGGTAGATAAGTTTTATGGGAAGTTTAATTGGAAGGAGCTTTTACAGGACTTGGGAAAGGTCTATCACGATGAATTATATATCGAACGGACATTGACAACTCCCCAGCATTATGCTTACCTGAAAATTTCAGAAGGATGTGATCGTAAATGTTCTTATTGTGCTATCCCTATTATTACAGGACACCATATTTCCAAACCAATGGAAGAAATTCTGGACGAAGTACGATACTTGGTATCGCAAGGCGTGAAAGAATTTCAGGTGATCGCACAGGAATTGACTTATTACGGCATAGACCGGTATAAGAAACAAATGCTTCCGGAATTGATTGAGCGTATTTCTGATATACCCGGGGTGGAATGGATTCGCTTGCATTATGCTTATCCAGCACATTTCCCAACAGATTTATTCCGGGTTATGCGCGAACGTGACAATGTATGTAAATACATGGACATTGCCCTTCAGCACATCAGTGACAATATGTTGAAGTTAATGCGCCGACAAGTGAGCAAAGAGGATACTTACCAATTGATCGAACAATTCCGCAGAGAAGTGCCGGGCATTCACCTGAGGACGACTTTAATGGTAGGACATCCCGGAGAAACCGAGGAAGACTTCGAGGATCTCAAAGAATTTGTACGTAAAGTACGTTTTGATCGAATGGGTGCTTTCGCATATTCCGAAGAAGAAGGGACTTATGCTGCAGAAACATACGAAGATTCTATTCCACAAGAGGTTAAACAAGCCCGACTTGATGAATTGATGGATATCCAGCAAGGTATTTCGGCAGAGTTAAGTGCAGAAAAGATCGGTAAACAGATGAAAGTTATCATCGATCGTCTGGAAGGAGATTATTATATCGGACGAACAGAATTTGATTCACCGGAAGTAGATCCGGAAGTATTGATTGATCGTTCAGAGAGAGAACTTAAGATCGGACAGTTGTATCAGGTAGAAGTGGTGAATGCGGACGATTTTGATTTATATGCAAAGATTATAAATGACTATGAATAATAAGGAATTTACATCCGAACTAGCGGAAAGATTGGGATACACAATCAAGGATACTTCCGAATTGATGAATTCTTTGTTGTCCAGTATGACACAAGAATTGGAAGAAGGTAATGTGATTGCAATTCAAGGATTCGGTTCTTTTGAAGTGAAAAAGAAAGCGGAACGGATTTCAATCAACCCGGCAAGCAAACAACGCATGCTGGTTCCACCTAAATTGGTATTATCGTATAGACCTAGTAATACATTGAAAGATAAGTTTAAATAAATATTTCCCGTTATGAATGAAAGACTAACAATTCAAGACCTTACTGACTTATTGGCAGCCAAACATAGCATGACCAAGAAAGACGCCGAAGCGTTTGTTAAAGAGTTTTTCCTCTTGATAGAACAAGCCTTGGAGAACGAAAAGACTGTAAAAATCAAAGGATTGGGAACTTTCAAACTTATTGATGTAGATAGCCGGGAAAGTGTCAATGTCAACACAGGCGAGCGTTTCCAGATAAAAGGACATACAAAAGTCTCATTTTCTCCGGATGCAAATCTAAGGGATACGATAAATAAACCTTTTGCACACTTTGAGACTGTTGTATTGAATGAAAATACAATTCTGGAAGATACTCCGATAGAAGAGACTGAGGAAGAAGAAACAGGAGAGGAAGCGTCAGCACAGGCAGTCTTAAATGAGATGGGGGATGACTCTGAAACTACTGTGATAGAAGAAAATGAAGGTACTGATGATGGTCTTTCGGAAGAAGAGCCGATTCAGGAAGAGCAAATAGCCAGTCAGCCACTTGCGGAAGAGTCCATTGAAGAACCTGCTATTACTGAGGAATCTGCAATAGCACAGGAATCGACAGAACAGACGTCTCCTAAAGAGCCCGAAGAAGCCATTACAGAGACTGATATCGAAGAAAAGGTAGAACAGCTGGAAGATGAAGAGGTTCCGGAAGAGGAAGTGATAATCAATGAGCAGCAAGCAGCATCTATAGAAGAAGAAAAAGAAGAGATCACTGCCGAAAAGATTATAGAGCAAGAGCTTCTAAAAGCAAATCTGCAACCTGTGACTCCTATAGTGCCTCCTGCTGAAAAAGAAACGATAAAACCGGTCCAACCGGAACAAGTATCCCAACCGGTTTCTAAAAAGACAGCCCCAGTGAAGGAAAAATCTCCTGTACCTTATTTAATAGCTGTTATTGTAGTCGTTTTGTTATTATGCGGAGGTGTCATTCTTTTTATTTATTATCCGGATTTATTCTCTTCTTCATCTGACAAGAATGCACTTAATATGCCGCCTGTGACGACTCAACCCGTTCAACCGGAAGCGCAGCTTTCTGATACGATTGCACATAAGGATACTACAAAGGTAATAACGCCTGATGTATCCAAAGTCGCTACCACGACACAACCGGTTGCCAAAAAAGAAGAAGCTATTCCTGTCAAAGCAGAACCTCAAACGGTTACACAACAACCTGCTACTTCTGCCTATCTGGATTCAGCATCTTATAAGATTACGGGAACCAAGACAAAATATACAATCAAAGAAGGAGAAACTTTGACTAGGGTTTCCTTGCGTTTTTATGGTACAAAGGCAATGTGGCCATACATTGTGAAACACAATCCGAAGGTTATTAAGAACCCCAACAATGTACCGTATGGCACAACTATTGAAATACCAGAACTTACAAAAGAATAAGTAGTTATAATCCATTCACCCGACCATGCAAATCCTGTATTGGTCGGGTGAAGTGTTATGGATGTACAAAAGCGTATGAAAGTACCTTAATCTAAAGATTTCGCATTGTTTTTTAATAAAAATTAGTTGCAATCGTTAATTATATGGCGTACTTTTGGGGCAAAATAAAAAGCCTTATGACACAGGCAAGGCTTACATAAAATTAATGGGATTTAAATAATAAAATATTAAGTATTTATGGCTGAATCAATTGATATCCGCGAGCTAAATGAGCGGATTGAAAGACAAAGTGCTTTCGTTACCAATCTTACGACAGGTATGGACCAAATCATTGTTGGTCAGAAACATTTGGTTGAATCACTGCTTATCGGATTACTTTCCGATGGACACGTCCTCTTGGAAGGTGTGCCTGGTTTGGCGAAAACTTTGGCTATTAAGACACTCGCTTCTCTGATTGATGCGAAATATAGCCGTATCCAGTTTACGCCGGACTTATTGCCTGCAGACGTTATCGGTACAATGGTTTACAGTCAGAAAGATGAATCTTTTAAAGTGCAGCGCGGACCTATTTTCGCAAACTTTGTATTAGCTGATGAAATAAACCGTGCTCCTGCAAAAGTACAAAGTGCTTTGCTGGAAGCAATGCAAGAACGTCAGGTTACTATTGGTAAAGAAACATTCATGTTACCGGAACCTTTCCTTGTATTGGCAACTCAGAACCCTATCGAACAGGAAGGTACTTATCCGCTTCCTGAAGCACAGGTTGACCGTTTCATGCTGAAAGTAGTCATTGATTATCCGAAGTTGGAAGAAGAAAAATTGATTATTCGTCAGAATATCAATGGTGAGAAGTTCAATGTGAAACCTATTCTAAGAGCGGATGAAATTATTGAAGCACGTAAGGTTGTTCGTCAAGTCTATCTGGATGAGAAGATCGAGCGTTATATTGTAGATATCGTATTTGCAACTCGTTTCCCAGAAAAATATGACCTCAAGGAACTGAAAGATATGATCGGATTCGGAGGTTCACCTCGTGCGTCTATCAATCTGGCTTTAGCTGCTCGTACGTATGCATTCATCAAACGTCGCGGCTACGTTATTCCGGAAGATGTACGTGCTGTAGCACATGATGTTCTTCGTCACCGTATCGGATTGACATACGAAGCTGAAGCTAACAACATGACTTCGGACGAAATCATCAGTAAGATTCTGAATAAGGTTGAAGTACCCTAATTTGTAGTTATAATACAGTCAATAAGTAGTCATAAATATCTATGCATGACTACTTAACTACCTACTAATTAACTACTGTATAAATGGAAACAAGTGAAATACTAAAAAAAGTTCGCCAAATTGAAATAAAGACACGAGGATTGTCTAACAATATCTTTGCAGGCCAGTATCATTCGGCTTTCAAAGGTAGGGGTATGTCATTTTCGGAAGTCCGTGAATATCAATTCGGTGATGATATACGTGACATAGACTGGAATGTGACTGCGCGCTTCAATAAACCTTATGTGAAAGTGTTTGAAGAAGAACGTGAACTGACAGTTATGTTAATGGTTGATGTTTCCGGAAGTTTGGAATTTGGTACGATCAAGCAGTTAAAGAAAGATATGGTGACGGAAATCGCTGCTACTCTTGCTTTCTCTGCCATCCAGAATAATGATAAAATAGGTGTGATTTTCTTTTCAGACCGGATAGAGAAGTTTATTCCTCCCAAGAAAGGACGTAAACATATCTTGTATATTATCCGTGAATTAATTGATTTCCAACCGGAAAGCCGTCGCACAAATATTCGTCTTGCCTTGGAATATTTGACAAACGTAATGAAAAGGCGTTGCACTGCATTTATCTTATCAGATTTTATTGACCAGGAAAGCTTTAAGAATGCGCTGACCATTGCTAACAGGAAACATGATGTAGTAGCATTGCAAGTATACGACAGGAGAGTCAGTGATCTTCCTCCAGTAGGACTGATGCGAATCAAAGATGCAGAAACTGGGCATGAACAATGGATTGACACTTCTTCCAAAGCTGTACGCCGGGCACATCGCGACTGGTGGATACAAAAGCAGACTGAACTGAACGATACTTTTACCAAAAGTAACGTAGATGCTGTATCCGTCAGAACCGATCAGGATTACGTAAAGGCATTGTTGAATTTATTTGCCAAACGAAATTAATGGAATCAAAGATGAATAGAAATATTATTCTGATAGCATTATTAGGTCTATTGTTTGTCAGTAAAGCAGTAGCACAGTCTGTTACAGTAGAAGCAAAAATTGATTCACTGCAGATACTGATCGGCGAACAGGCGAAAGTGCAACTGCAAGTAGCCATGGATGCCAAACAGCGTGCTATTTTTCCTGCTTACACTGATACACTGGTAAGAGGTGTGGAAATTATAGAAACAGTCAAACCAGATACACAATTCCTGAATGATCGTCAGCGGATGGTGATTACGCAGGAGTACATTATCACTTCTTTTGACTCTGCTCTATATTATCTCCCGCCAATGCCAGTTACCGTAGATGGGAAAGTGTACAACTCCAAAGCTCTCGCATTAAAAGTATATTCAATGCCGGTTGACACCTTACATCCGGACCAGTTCTTCGGACAAAAATCTGTGATGAAAGCTCCTTTCGCATGGGAAGACTGGTATGGATTGATCGCTTGTTCATTCCTGGCTTTACCTTTGCTTGGCCTGCTGATCTATCTGATTGTTCGCATACGTGATAATAAACCGATTATCCGTAAAATTAAAGTTGAACCTAAATTGCCGCCACATCAGGCTGCAATGAAAGAGATAGAACGTATCAAGACAGAGAAGGTATGGCAGAAAGGGCAATCGAAGGAGTACTATACCGAACTTACCGATGCTATTCGTACATATATTAAGGATCGTTTCGGATTTAATGCATTGGAAATGACTTCTTCTGAAATAATCGATCAGTTACTGGAAATGAATGATAAAGAGGCCATATCAGACCTAAAACTATTGTTCCAGACTGCTGATTTAGTGAAGTTCGCCAAGCATAATCCTCAGATGAATGAAAACGATGCCAATTTGATTAATGCCATTGATTTTATCAATGAGACCAAACAACCGGAAGAGGAAAATCAGAAACCGCAACCAACGGAAATCACTATTATTGAGAAACGTTCTTTACGTGTTAAAGCTATGCTGATTTGTGGAATTGCATTGTTATCAGCAGCATTGATCGGTACCTTTATATATATAGGTCTACAGTTATACAATCTTTTTGTATAAAGGATGTATAGCTTAATACTAAATAGTAAACTGTTAAATCATAAATAAAATGGTTTTTGCCAATATTGAATATCTGTTTTTGCTATTATTGCTTATACCGTATATTGTATGGTATATCCTGAAGCAAAAGAAAAGTGAAGCAACTCTTCAAATTTCAGATGCCCGGGTATATGCGCATACACCTAAAAGTTATAAGAATTATTTGTTGCATGTTCCATTTCTATTACGCTGCCTTGCTTTAGTACTAGTTATTTTGGTTCTTGCACGCCCGCAAACTACTAATAAGTGGCAGAACAGTGAGATAGAAGGAATTGATATTATGCTGGCTATCGACGTTTCTACCAGTATGCTGGCTGAAGACTTGAAGCCGAACAGACTGGAAGCTGCTAAAGACGTAGCTGCAGAGTTTATCAATGGACGTCCCAATGATAATATCGGTATTACATTATTTGCAGGAGAAACTTTCACCCAATGTCCGTTGACTGTAGACCATGCTGTATTGTTGGATATGATACATAATATCAAATGTGGTCTTATCACTGACGGTACTGCTGTCGGTATGGGTATTGCAAATGCTGTAACCCGCTTAAAAGATAGCAAAGCGAAATCCAAAGTTATTATCCTATTGACGGATGGTACAAATAACAAGGGAGATATTTCGCCTATGACAGCGGCAGAAATAGCAAAAAGCTTTGGTATTCGTGTATATACCATCGGAGTAGGTACCAATGGAATGGCTCCTTATCCTTATCCAGTCGGAAATACGGTGCAATATGTAAGTATGCCGGTAGAAATTGATGAAAAGACATTGACAGAGATTGCCGGAACGACAGATGGTAACTATTTCCGGGCTACGAGCAACTCGAAGCTTAAAGAAGTATATGAAGAAATTGATAAACTGGAAAAGACGAAACTGAATGTAAAAGAGTATAGTAAGCGGGACGAAGAATATCATTGGTTTGCTTTAGCAGCTTTCCTCTGTGTCTTGTTGGAAGTACTATTACGTAATTCGGTACTCAAGAAAATTCCATAAGGATGTTTGTCAATCGTTATTTGCCAATCATAAAATAGTAAGAAGATGTTTCGATTTGGAGAACCTACATATTTATATTTATTGTTGCTATTACCTTTTTTAGCAGCTTTCTACTTGTATTCCAATTACAAGAGGAGAAAGAATATCCGACGTTTCGGAGATCCGACTTTGTTGGCTCAGTTAATGCCTGACGTATCCAAATATCGTCCGGATGTAAAATTCTGGATTATTTTTGTTGCTATTGGTTTGTTCTCCGTATTACTGGCACGCCCTCAATTCGGTTCAAAACTGGAAACGGTTAAACGCAAGGGAGTAGAGGTAATTATTGCTTTGGACATTTCAAACTCTATGTTAGCGCAGGATGTACAGCCTAGCCGTTTAGAAAAAGCAAAAAGATTAATATCCAGATTAGTAGATGAGCTTGATAATGATAAGGTAGGTATGATTGTATTTGCCGGTGACGCTTTTACACAGCTGCCAATTACAAGTGACTATATTTCCGCTAAGATGTTCTTAGAATCCATTAGTCCTTCGTTGATTTCTAAACAGGGTACAGCTATTGGGGAAGCAATCAATCTGGCAGCTCGTAGTTTCACTCCGCAAGAAGGGGTAGGACGCGCCATTATTGTTATTACTGATGGTGAAAATCATGAAGGTGGTGCAGTGGAAGCTGCTAAAGCTGCGGCAGAAAAGGGTATTCAGGTAAGTGTATTGGGAGTAGGTATGCCTGATGGTGCTCCAATACCGGTGGAAGGAACGAATGATTACCGCCGCGACCGGGAAGGTAATGTGATCGTTACCCGTTTGAATGAAGCTATGTGTCAGGAAATTGCAAAAGAAGGAAAAGGTATATATGTACGAGTAGATAATTCTAATTCAGCCCAAAAGGCCATCAATCAAGAAGTGAATAAAATGGCGAAATCTGATGTAGAGTCGAAAGTATATACAGAGTTTAACGAACAATTCCAGGCTATTGCATGGGTTATTCTACTATTGTTATTGGCAGAAATCCTAATTCTGGATCGCAAAAATCCTTTATTTAAGAACATTCACCTGTTTTCTAATAAGAAATAGTTATACGTATGTTAAAAAGTAAATATATTCTATTCGCTGTATTTCTGTTAGCAGCAGCTGGTGTATCGGCTCAGAAAGCAGAACGCGACTATATCCGTAAGGGAAACCGTCTGTTTAATGATAGCGTATTTGTTGATGCAGAGGTGAACTACCGGAAGGCCTTGGAAGCTAATCCCAAGTCTACGGTATCCATGTATAATCTGGGAAATACCCTTTCGCAACAGCAAAAGTTTCAGGATGCCATGGAACAATATGTATCGGCCAGCAAAATAGAAAAAGATAAAATGAAACTCGCCCATATTTATCACAATATGGGAGTAATTTTCCAGGCTGGTAAAGACTATGCCAAAGCTGTAGATGCATATAAAATGTCACTGCGTAATAATCCTACCGATCATGAAACCCGGTACAATTTGGCTCTTGCACAGAAAATGCTGAAAGACCAACAAAATCAACAGAATCAAGATCAAAATCAGGACCAAAACAAAGATCAGCAAAAGCAAGATCAGAAACAGGACCAGAATAAAGACAAACAGAAGGATCAGAAACAAGATGAAAAGAAAGATCAGCAGCAACCACCGAAATCTGAAAAGAAACAAGATAATCAGATGTCAAAGGAAAATGCTGAACAATTACTGAATTCTGTCATGCAGGACGAGAAAGATGTGCAGGATAAAGTGAAGAAGCAACAAAAAGTTATGCAAGGCGGTCGCTTGGAAAAAGATTGGTAATATAAAGTTGATGATATAAATTTCATAAGCAATGAAAAAACTGATTATTATATTGATGGCATTGATAGCATATAGCACTCATGTGTTTGCTGATAAGGTGTCTTTTACTGCTTCTGCTCCTGATGCAGTGGTAGTAGGCGAACAATTCAGGCTGTCGTATATTGTAACTACACAAAAAGTGAAAGATTTTCGGGCACCATCAATCAAAGGTTTTGATGTATTGATGGGTCCAAGCCGATCACAACAAAGTAGTACTCAAATAGTGAATGGTAATGTTACATCTACTAGCAGTATTACATTTACATACATATTAATGGCTAATAATGCCGGAGAATACACAATACCCGGTGCCTCCATTATTGCCGATGGTGACCAAATGGTGGCAAACTCAGTAAAGATTAAAGTATTGCCACAAGATCAAGGTGGCAATAGCGGACAAAATAATAGTAGTAGTGGTTCTATACATTCCTCATCTGGTACAAGTGTCTCTAATCAGGACCTTTTTATTATGGCAAGTGCCAGTAAAACAAATGTGTATGAACAGGAGGCTTTTGTCCTGACCTATAAAATATACACCAGAGAATCCAACTTACAACTTAATAATGCGAAATTGCCCGACTTTAAAGGTTTCCATTCTCAAGAAATAGAAATGACAACCAATGCAAGATGGACTCCGGAGCATTATCAGGGACGTAATTACTATACAACGGTTTATCGCCAGTTTGTTCTCTTCCCGCAACAATCAGGAAAGCTATATATTGATCCGGCACAGTTCCAGATGACTATCGGAAAACCTGTGCAATCAGATGATCCTTTTGATGCCTTCTTCAATGGAGGAAGTAATGTCATTGAAATTAAAAAAAATATTTCCACTCCTAAGATAGCAATAAATGTCAATCCGCTTCCTACGGGTAAACCTGCAGATTTTTCAGGTGGAGTGGGAGAGTTCAATATATCTTCTTCTATCAACAGTAAGGAACTGAAAACCAATGATGCTATTACTATTAAACTGGTAATATCCGGTACAGGTAACCTGAAGTTGATTTCTAATCCGGAAATTAAATTCCCGGATGATTTTGAAGTATATGATCCCAAAGTAGACAATCAAGTCAGATTAACCCGGGAAGGACTCACAGGCAATAAAGTTATTGAATATTTAGCAATTCCGAGACATGCCGGAACATATAAGATTCCGGGAGTATCTTTCAGCTATTTTGATATTCGCTCCAAGTCTTACAAAACACTGAAAACAGAAGATTATGTAGTAAATGTTGAGAAAGGTGCAGGTAATGCGGATCAAGTAATTGCTAACTTCACGAATAAAGAGGACTTGAAAGTATTAGGTGAAGACATCCGTTATATCAAACAGAATGAAGTTACTCTCCAACCTAAAGGAAGTTTCTTCTATGGTTCAATGACATATTGGTTATTCTATATCATTCCGGCTCTTGCCTTTATTATTTTCTTTATTATTTATCGTAAGCAAGCTGCTGAAAATGCAAATGTTGCTAAAATGCGTACGAAGAAAGCAAATAAAGTGGCAACGAAGCGTATGAAGCTTGCAGGAAAATTACTCTCCGAAAATAAAAAAGATGCTTTCTACGATGAGGTATTAAAGGCATTGTGGGGATATATAAGTGACAAACTGAATATTCCGGTATCTCGTTTATCTAAAGATAATATTGAAGAGAAACTAAGAAATCACGGAGTAAATGAGGAACTAATCAAAGAATTCCTGAATGCATTGAATGATTGTGAATTTGCACGGTTTGCTCCAGGTGATGAGAATCAAGCTATGGATAAAGTTTATTCTTCTTCAATAGAAGTAATAAGCAAAATGGAGAATTCAATAAAACATTAACCCAGAAGAGATTATGTCATGAAAAGGATATTATTTTTTATATTATTATCAATGTCGCTTACTTGTTTCGGACAAGATTCGTTAAGCATTGATACTAGACAAACGAATGGAGTTGATTCTATCCACGCTTCGCATACCACATTTTCCAGTAATACACTGGAAGATGCAACAAAAGCTGAAGGAGATTCCGCATATATAAAAGAAGATTATGCAGCAGCTATTCAGATATATGAAGCATTACTGAAAAATGGAGAAGCTGCCGACGTCTATTACAATCTGGGAAATAGTTATTATAAAATAGGGGAGATAGCGAAAGCTGTTTTAAATTATGAGCGTGCTCTGCTATTACAACCAGGAAATGGTGACATCCGTGCTAATCTTGAAGTGGCACGTGCAAAAACAATAGATAAGGTTGAACCTGTTCCTGAAGTATTCTTTGTTTCATGGATCAAATCTCTGACAAATAGTATGAGTGTAGATGCATGGGCCACATGGGGTATTGTCTCCTTTATTCTATTGATTATCGCTTTCTATTTCTTTATATTCTCCAAACAGATTATGTTAAAGAAAATAGGATTCATATCAGGAATCATTTTGCTGATTGTCACTGTTTGCTCTAATCTTTTTGCTTCGCAACAAAAAGAGCATTTGGTTAATCGAAGTGAGGCGATAGTAATGAATCCGAGTGTAACAGTACGAAGTACTCCAAGTGAGAGTGGGACTAGCTTGTTTATTCTCCATGAAGGGAGAAAGGTAAGTGTCAAAGACAACTCTATGAAAGAATGGAAAGAAATTCGACTGGAAGATGGAAAAGTCGGGTGGGTACCTGCTTCTGCTATCGAGGTGATATAAAGGTCATTAATAGATTTTATATATTCAAGAAAAAAAGATAAGCAAATAATTTGTTTTATCTTTTTTTTTGCTTAAGTTTATAGCGTGATAAAAAAATCACATAGTATTAACCATTAAATTTATGAGACATGAGAACAATAACGTTTAATGAACTTCGTAAAATTAAAGATTCATTGCCTAGCGGTAGCATGCATAGAATAGCAGACGAACTTGGTTTGCACGTAGATACAGTGCGAAACTTCTTCGGAGGACACAATTTCAAGGAGGGAAAAAGCGTCGGAATACATCTTGAGCCCGGTCCAGATGGTGGGCTTGTAATGTTGGATGACACGACCGTTCTTGATCGGGCTTTAAAAATCCTAGATGAATTGAATATGAGTATGCAAAAAGAACAGGCTACCGAATCTGTGCAAGTTTAAAATATAACAAACTGAATCCCAATTGAATCAAACAATTGGGATTTCTTATTTGTTTTCACCTTATAAAATGTACATTTATGGAAGACAAATTAGTAACCCTGGCCATTCTGACATACACCAAAGCGCAGATCTTAAAGAATGTCTTGGAAAATGAAGGTATAGAAACCTACATTCATAACGTTAATCAAATACAACCGGTTGTTTCATCGGGAGTGCGTTTACGAATTAAAGAAAGCGATCTGCCACGTGCTTTGAAAATAACAGAAAGTTCTACATGGCTGTCTGAAAGTATAGTGGGAGAGAAGGAGCCCAAAGTAAAAGATAAATCAAATAAGATTTTAATTCCCGTCGACTTCTCTAATTATTCGATGAAAGCATGTGAATTTGCATTCAACCTGGCAAAAACAGAAAATGCAGAAGTCATCCTGTTGCATGTCTATTTCACGCCTATTTATGCATCGTCGTTGCCTTATGGGGATGTTTTCAATTACCAGATTGGAGATGAAGAATCTGTAAAAACGATTATCCAAAAAGTCCATTCTGATCTCAATGCTTTATCAGAGAAGATAAAAGAAAAAGTTGCATCAGGCGAATTTCCCAACGTTAAATATAGCTGCATCTTACGTGAAGGTATTCCAGAGGAGGAAATCTTAAGATATGCTAAAGAACAGCGTCCTATGGTTATCATTATGGGTACCCGAGGCAAAAATCAGAAAGACATTGATTTAATTGGCAGTGTAACCGCTGAAGTTATTGACAGGAGTCGCACGGCTGTATTGGCTATTCCGGAAAATACACCATTTAAACAGTTTAGTGAAGCAAAACGGATTGCCTTTATTACCAATTTTGATCAAAGAGATCTAATTGCTTTCGAGGCATTCTTTAATACTTGGAAATCATTCCATTTTTCTGTATCTTTGATACACCTTACAGATTCTAAAGATACCTGGAATGAAATAAAACTAGCAGGTATAAAAGAATATTTTCACAAGCAATATCCGGGGCTTGAAATTCATTATGACGTAGTGATGAATGATAATTTATTAAAAGGACTTGATCAGTATATCAAAGATAATCATATAGATATAATCACTTTGACTTCTTACAAAAGGAATATATTTGCTCGATTATTTAATCCAAGTATTGCCAGAAAAATGATTTTCCATTCAGATACACCATTGCTTGTTATTAACAGCTGATCAAATCAGGCAAAAAATGAGCATCCAAGATTAGGGAATAATACTTATTATGTTTAATAGAAAAAGGAGTAATATAATGACCTTACTCCTTTTTCTATTTTTATTTAAATGAAGAAATTTACCTGTTCCACTCAAGTCCATATCAAATATAAGATTTTTCAATTACTACTTTAAACTATTGAATAAAAAAAAGAAGACTACTATTTCTAATAGCCTTCTTATATTTTTTCAGAAAACGATCTTACTTCATCATCTTATCGATTTCTTCGAATTCAGGTCCCATATTCAAGTTATAGTAAACTCTGTAAAGACCTTGCAACCATAAATCTTGTTGATCGGGTTTTAAAGCTCTGGCTTTTTCATAGAATGGTTTAGCTTCTTCGTAGAATTTCTTAACCACAGCTTGTGCTTCAGCGTACTTAGGATCATTGATATCTGTTGTTGCTTTATCAGCATAATCCTGTGCTTTCATCAAATATACCAAACCTACATTAGAGTATGCTTCTGCATATTCCGGATCAGCAGCAATAGCTTTTTTGTAGTATTCGATTGCATTATCATATTCTTTCATATTATGATAAAGATATGCTTTTACATACAAATACAACTTGTTATTCGGATCATTAGCTAACATTCTATCAGCAAACTCCATAGCTTTAGAAGCTTGATTAGAGCTATTATAATAATCAACCAAATTAGCGAAGAAATAATCATTTCCAGGGAACTTAAGGATACCCTCTTCCAAAGACTTAATCCATGCAGCAGTATCACCTTTAGCTTTATAAGCATCAGCCATCAATTGCATTGCAAATTTACCTCCATCTTTATCGGATAAAGCCATAGGAGCATATTTAATGATCGCATCTTTATCACCTACTCTATCAGCAGCTAATGTTGCATAATAAGCAATTTGCGGAAGAAGAGTATCGTTTTTAGCCAATTCTTTATCAGCTAACATCGGATAAGAAGCTGACTCTACATAGGTTGCAAAGAACTTCAAAGCCTCTTTATTCTTGTCCAGGTTGAAATACTGAATACCACCATTAATCAAATTAGGACGTTCAGCCAACATACTGGAAGCATTAGCCTTCCGATATTTGTTTTTAACTTTTCCCTTTTCATTAGGTATTTCCGCTAATTCATCACACTTATTATAGTACTCATACATTTTCAGAATACTATTGTATACTTTCAATGTATCATACGGTTTCTTCAAAAAAGCATTTTTCATTTGCTCCTCGTTGATACGTCTCTGAATAAATCCAGCAACGTCCCATGTGTCAGCAAGATCCTTCGTTTCAGGATTCTTCATAGCCTCCTTAATAAGCTGTTCAGCCTGCTTAAAATTAGGTTTTACGTCATTAGCCATACTCTTTGCTTCCTTCACATTCTTCATCTGAGCGAATGAGAAGCTAACAGCCATCAATAAAACCATAGAAAATAATACTCTTTTCATGATTGTTGTTTGATTAATTATTAATATTATGTCTATTCCTCAATTTCGTTATTGCTTTCGTTTTCATTTACGTCCGCTGCATCATCAATATCAGGAACATCAGCATTCGGATCACTCACGATTGTACCCTCTGCCTCTTCTGCCGGAATTTCATCTTCAAGACTTTCTGTCATAACCTTACATACCGAACCAATCTGGTCGTTACGTTTTTCAAGATTTATCAGACGAACGCCTTGAGTAGCACGGCCCATTATACGAACATCCGCTACCTTCAAACGAATAGTGATACCAGACTTATTGATAATCATCAAGTCATTTTCATCGGTTACCGACTTGATTGTTACCAACTTACCTGTCTTTTCGGTAATATTCATGGTCTTCACACCCTTACCTCCACGGTTCGTTTTACGATAGTCTTCAATTTCAGAACGTTTACCATATCCTTGTTCGGAAACTACCATTACAGATTCTGTCTCCAAATCTTTGATACAAATCATTCCTACTACTTCATCCTGACCATCATTATCCAACGTAATACCACGTACACCTGTTGCTGTACGTCCCATTACACGAACTGCTGCCTCATGGAAACGAATTGCACGACCATTGCGGTTTGCAATGATGATTTCATTATTTCCATTCGTCATACGAACTTCAATTACGCTATCATCTTCGCGGATAGTTATAGCATTTACACCATTCTGACGAGGACGAGAATACTGTTCAAGCAATGTCTTCTTTATTACACCTTTCTTAGTACAGAATAATACATAGTGGCTATTGATAAACTCGGAATCCTCTAAACTCTTCACACGCAAGTATGCAGTTACATTATCATCCGAATCAATATTCAACAAGTTCTGAATAGCACGGCCCTTAGAATTCTTCGTTCCTTCAGGTATTTCATATACTTTCAGCCAATAACACTTACCTTTTTGTGTAAAGAACATCATGGTATTGTGCATGGTAGCAGGATAAATATGCTCTACAAAGTCTTCATCACGGGTTTCCGTACCTTTCGAACCTACTCCACCACGATTTTGTGCACGGAATTCGGTCAACGGTGTACGTTTAATATAACCCATATGAGAAATTGTAATAATCATCTGATCATCTGCATAGAAGTCTTCCGGATTAAATTCTTCTGAAGAATAAACAATTTCAGAGCGACGTACATCTCCATATTTCGCTTTGACTTCTAACAATTCCTCTTTCATTACCCGACGACATACTTCATCATCAGCCAGAATACTTTCCAAATAAGCTATCTGCTTCATTATTTCTTCGTATTCCGCATGAAGCTGATCCTGCATCAGACCGGTTAACTGACGCAAACGCATTTCTACAATTGCACGAGCCTGAATTTCTGTCAGGTTAAATCGCTCAATCAAGCCTGTTATTGCGTCATTCGGAGTTTTTGCAGCACGAATGATACGAATTACTTCATCAATATTATCTGAAGCAATAATCAAACCTTCAAGAATGTGCGCACGCTCTTTCGCCTTACGAAGATCGAACTGAGTACGACGAATAACAACTTCGTGTCTATGCTCTATGAAATATTTAATTAAATCTCTTAGATTCAACGTTTTTGGACGTCCATGAACCAAAGCCACATTGTTAACACCAAAAGAGGTCTGCAAAGCTGTCATTTTATAGAGTTTATTCAACACTACACTTGCATTTGCATCACGTTTTATGTCAATAACAATACGCATACCATCACGGTCAGACTCATCGTTGGCATTTGAGATACCTTCTATCTTCTTATCATTTACAAGATCAGCAATATATTTAATCAGTTCGGCCTTATTTACATTATAAGGAATCTCTGTTATTACGATCTTGTCATGTGTTTGTCCGCTTTCAATTTCAGCTTTCGCACGCATAATTACACGTCCGCGACCTGTCAAATATGCTTCGCGTACACCACTCACACCATATATATATCCGCCAGTAGGGAAATCCGGTGCTTTAACAAATTCCATCAGTTCCTCTACCGTAATTTCCGGATTATCAATATATGCATCACATGCTTCAATCACTTCCGAAAGATTATGAGGAGGCATATTGGTAGCCATACCAACAGCAATACCGGATGCTCCGTTCACCAGAAGGTTCGGGATACGCGTCGGCATCACCTTAGGTTCCACCAGCGTATTATCAAAGTTTGGCTCAAAATCAACGGTTTCCTTATACAGGTCATCCATCATTGCTTCACCCAACTTATTGAGACGAGCTTCTGTATAACGCATAGCAGCAGGGCTATCACCATCCACAGAACCAAAGTTTCCCTGTCCATCTACCAAAGGATAACGCATTGCCCATTCCTGCGCCATACGTACCATTGCAAAATAAACAGAAGAATCCCCATGAGGATGATACTTACCAAGTACCTCACCCACGATTCTCGCTGACTTTTTATAAGGTTTGTCTGAAGTATTGCCTAATTCCATCATTCCGTATAAAATTCTACGGTGAACAGGCTTAAATCCATCTCTAACATCCGGAAGGGCACGCGAAACGATGACCGACATGGAGTAGTCAATGTACGATGACTTCATTTCCTCCTCGATGTTAATCTTTATAATTCTGTCTTGTTCAAGCATTTAAAATGATTATTAATTATACATTCTACGGTTTGTGAAAAACCACGCTAAAGTACTACTTTTCCCCGATATACGAAAGTTTTTAGAAAGAAAGTTTTATCATGACCGGGACGATAACCCGCCAAACTTTAAAATACAAAAATAAAAAGATAAAAACGATAAATATAATATGGAAAGATAAATAACATCGGTAAAAAAGAGCCTATTATTTGTTATACCTTATATATATAATACAAATACACTGTTTTTATGGCACGCCATTTGTAGATATAAGAAATAAAGCAAATATTGCAATACAAACTTGATTAAATGCGTATATTTGCCAGTGAATAACCCTTAGAAGAAAAGGAAAAAGTATGAATAATCAATTCTCACAAAGAGTTTCCGACATTATCGTCTATAGTAAGGAAGAAGCGAATCGGTTGAGAAGTAGGTATATAGGTCCCGAACACCTGCTTCTGGGAATACTCCGTGACGGTGAAGGAAAAGCTATCGAGATATTGTCTAAACTCAACACCAATCTGGCTGCTATAAAGCAACAGATTGAAGCTCAGCTGAAGGCAGAAGCTGATGAAATGTTATTGCCTGATGCAGAGGTGCCGTTATCTAATGATGCGGCAAAGATATTAAAAATGTGTATTTTAGAAGCTCGTGGAATGAAAAGTAACATCGCTGATACAGAACATGTATTATTGGCTATTTTAAGAGAAAAAAACAATATGGCGGCTTCCGTACTTGAAGCAAACGATATAAACTACGTGAAAGTACTGGAGCAAGCTACATTGCAGCCGGATATCAATTCCGGCATGGGCTTTTCGGAAGACGATGAGGATGACGAAGAAATGTCTTCTCCTCGTTCCGGCAGAGGTGGCTCGGATGAACGCCAACAGGCACAAACCGCTTCCAAGAAGCCGTCTAATGATACGCCGGTACTTGACAATTTCGGTACTGACATGACAAAAGCGGCAGAAGAAGGACGGTTGGATCCTGTTGTGGGCAGAGAAAGAGAAATCGAACGTTTAGCGCAGATATTAAGTCGACGCAAAAAGAATAACCCAATTCTGATTGGTGAACCCGGTGTAGGAAAATCAGCGATTGTTGAAGGTCTTGCATTGAGAATCATTCAGAAAAAGGTTTCGCGTATCCTGTTTGATAAACGAGTCGTTGCTCTTGACATGACTGCTGTTGTGGCAGGAACAAAGTACCGTGGACAATTTGAAGAACGTATCCGTTCCATTCTCAATGAATTGCAGAAGAATCCGAATGTTATATTATTCATTGATGAAATTCACACGATTGTAGGCGCAGGCTCTGCGGCAGGCTCTATGGATGCCGCCAATATGCTAAAGCCAGCATTGGCAAGAGGAGAAATACAATGTATCGGTGCCACCACTCTTGATGAATATCGTAAGAATATTGAGAAAGATGGCGCATTGGAACGTCGTTTCCAAAAAGTAATTGTAGAACCGACTACTGCTGCCGAAACTCTGCAGATTTTGCGTAATATCAAGGATAAGTATGAAGATCATCACAATGTGTATTATACAGATGAAGCATTGGAAGCATGTGTCAAGCTGACAGACCGCTATATCACAGATCGTAATTTCCCTGATAAAGCCATTGATGCTTTAGATGAAGCCGGCTCACGTGTACATCTTACTAATGTCAATGTACCCAAAGAGATAGAAGAACAGGAAAAGCTGATCGAAGAAGCTAAAAACAAGAAAAATGAAGCCGTAAAATCGCAGAATTTTGAACTTGCAGCCAGCTTCCGTGATAAAGAGAAAGAACTTTCTATCCAATTGGATGAGATGAAAAAAGAATGGGAAGCCAATCTAAAAGAAAACAGGCAAACTGTTGATGCAGAAGAAATTGCCAATGTTATCTCAATGATGTCAGGCATTCCAGTACAACGAATGGCACAGGCCGAAGGCATCAAGCTAGCAGGTATGAAAGAAGATTTGCAAGCTAAAGTCATCGCACAAGACACAGCTATAGAAAAGCTGGTCAAAGCCATTTTGCGAAGCCGTGTAGGACTCAAAGATCCTAATAAGCCCATTGGCACGTTTATGTTCTTAGGTCCGACAGGAGTTGGTAAAACTCACCTAGCAAAAGAGTTGGCCAAGTATATGTTCGGTTCTGCCGATGCACTGATTCGTATCGATATGAGTGAATATATGGAAAAGTTCACTGTTTCACGCTTGGTTGGGGCACCTCCGGGATACGTAGGATATGAAGAAGGTGGCCAGCTGACAGAAAAAGTGCGCCGTAAACCATACTCTATTGTATTGCTTGATGAAATAGAAAAAGCACATCCGGATGTATTCAATATCCTGCTTCAGGTAATGGATGAGGGTCGTCTGACTGACAGTTATGGCAGAATGGTAGATTTCAAAAATACCGTTATTATCATGACTTCCAATATCGGAACCCGCCAACTGAAAGAATTTGGACGTCGTGTTGGTTTTGCGACACAAAGCCGCCTGGATGATAAAGAATTCTCGCGAAGTGTTATACAAAAAGCTCTAAATAAATCATTCGCGCCTGAATTCATCAATCGTGTAGATGAGATTATCACGTTTGATCAACTTTCTCTGGAAGCGATAACAAAGATTATAGACATAGAGCTAAAAGGATTGTACGATAGAATAGAATCTATTGGTTACAAGCTTGTTATTGAAGATAAGGCGAAAGAATTCATCGCTAGCAAGGGATATGACATACAATATGGCGCCCGTCCTTTGAAGCGCGCAATTCAAACCTATCTGGAGGATGGTTTATCCGAGCTCATCATTTCCTCGTCTTTAAAAGAGGGAGATACTATTCAAGTAACCCTTAATGAAGAAAAAGGCGAATTGGAGATGAAAGTTGTTTCTCCGGAATAGAGTTATTTCCTGAATAAGAAAATAATTTAATATGCCATAATGTCAGACCTTCGGGTCTGGCATTTTTTTTGTCTCTGTATGGACAAATATCAATTAAAATTAATCAATAGATAAACTAAAAAAATATACGTATTATGCAAAAAGGTAATATTGGGGTTACAACAGAAAACATTTTCCCTATCATTAAAAAGTTTTTGTACAGTGACCATGAAATTTTTCTGCGCGAGTTAGTATCCAATGCGGTAGATGCCACTCAGAAGCTGAATACGCTTGCTTCTATTGGCGAATTCAAAGGTGAACTGGGTGACTTAACTGTTCACGTTGAATTAGGCAAAGATACTATTACCATTTCTGACCGTGGTATCGGTTTGACTGCAGAAGAAATAGAGAAGTACATCAATCAAATAGCTTTCTCTGGAGCTAATGACTTCCTGGAGAAGTATAAGAACGATGCAAATGCCATTATCGGACATTTCGGACTTGGCTTCTACTCTGCCTTTATGGTTGCAAAGAAAGTGGAGATTATCACTAAATCATACAGAGACGATGCAAAAGCCGTAAAATGGACTTGTGATGGCAGCCCTGAATTCACTATTGAAGAAATAGAAAAAGCCGACCGTGGATCAGATATCATCTTATACATTGATGACGACTGCAAAGAATTCCTCGAAGAAGCACGTATCTCCGAACTTCTGAAGAAATATTGCAGCTTCCTTCCTGTTCCTATTGCATTTGGAAAAAAGAAAGAATGGAAAGACGGCAAACAGGTAGAAACGGCTGAAGATAATATAATCAATGATACCACTCCTTTGTGGACACGCAAACCTAGCGAACTTTCGGATGAAGATTACAAATCATTCTATAGCAAGCTATATCCGATGTCTGATGAACCACTCTTCTGGATTCACCTGAATGTGGATTATCCATTCCATCTGACTGGTATTCTCTACTTCCCGAAGGTAAAGAGCAATATAGAATTAAATAAGAACAAGATTCAGTTATATTGCAATCAAGTATATGTAACAGACTCTGTTGAAGGCATTGTACCAGACTTTCTGACTTTGTTACATGGAGTAATAGATTCTCCGGATATTCCGTTGAACGTTTCCCGTTCATACTTGCAAAGCGACTCAAACGTGAAGAAGATTTCAACTTATATCACCAAGAAAGTTTCCGACCGTTTACAGTCTATATTCAAGAATGATCGTAAGCAGTTTGAAGAAAAGTGGAACGACTTGAAAATATTTATCAATTATGGAATGCTCACACAAGAGGATTTCTATGATAAAGCGCAAAAATTCGCCCTTTTCACCGATACAAATGACAAACATTACACATTCGAGGAATATCAGACCCTTATTAAAGATAACCAGACAGACAAAGATGGAAATCTAATCTATCTGTATGCAAATAACAAGGACGAACAATACAGCTATATTGAGGCTGCAACCAATAAAGGCTATAATGTCTTGCTCATGGATGGCCAGTTAGATGTAGCTATGGTAAGTATGTTGGAGCAAAAGCTTGAGAAATCCCGTTTCACCCGTGTAGACAGTGATGTTGTTGACAATCTGATTGTAAAAGAAGACAAGAAAGGTGAAACTCTGGAAGCCAACAAACAAGATGCAATCACAACAGCCTTCAAGAGCCAATTGCCTAAAATGGATAAGGTTGAATTCAATGTGATGACGCAAGCGTTGGGAGAAAATTCGGCTCCGGTCATGATTACTCAAAGCGAATATATGCGTCGTATGAAAGAAATGGCAAATATTCAAGCCGGAATGAGCTTCTACGGCGAAATGCCTGACATGTTCAATCTGATCCTGAATTCAGACCACAAGTTGATAAAACAAGTATTGAATGAAGAAGAGAATGCCTGTCAAGCAGAAGTAGCTCCGATACTCTCCGAAATGGATAACGTCAACAAACAACGTAATGAGTTGAAAGACAAACAGAAGGATAAAAAGGAAGAAGACATCCCAACAGCTGAAAAAGATGAATTAAACGATCTCGACAAGAAGTGGGATGATCTGAAAAGCAAGAAAGAAGCTATCTTTATCGGCTATGCAAGCAATAACAAAGTTATCCGCCAGCTTATCGATCTGGCCTTACTTCAAAACAATATGTTAAGAGGTGAAGCTTTGAATAACTTCGTAAAACGTAGCATTGAGCTGATTTAATATCGCCCCTTTAAACATTACACATACTTCAAGAAAGAGCATTCAACGTTAAATACACGTTGTAATGCTCTTTTTCAATTTAAAACGATCGGCAAAATATCGATTAATTGAAAAGTATTGTATATATTTGAACACTTAATAGACAAAAAATTCAATTGTTTGATTTGGGTTATGAGAAAGATTTTTTTAGTGTTCATTACTTTATGGCTGATTATCCCGGCTATCCATGCCCAAAAAGTAGGACTTGTATTAAGCGGTGGTGGCGCCAAAGGAATGACGCACATCGGCATCATTCGCGCATTGGAAGAAAACAACATCCCTATTGACTACATTGCTGGTACTTCCATGGGAGCCATTATCGGCTCCTTGTATGCCATGGGATACTCTCCTGATGACATGGTAGAACTACTCAAATCGGAGGACTTTAAACGATGGTATTCCGGAGAAGTGGAAGAGAAATACGTATATCATTTCAAAAAGAATCTTCCCACTCCCGAATTTTTCAATATTCGTTTTTCATTCAAAGATTCACTGAAGAGTTTAAAACCTCAATTCCTGCCTACCAGTGTTGTCAACCCGATTCAAATGAATCTCGTGTTTGTTGACCTATATGCACGTGCTACGGCCGCTTGTAAGGGAGATTTTGATAAACTTTTTGTTCCTTTCCGTTGCATTGCGTCCGATGTGTACAATAAAAAACAGTTAGTCATGAAGGAAGGAGATTTAGGAGATGCCGTCAGAGCTTCCATGAGCTTCCCTTTCATGTTTAAACCCATTGAAATAGACAATGTACTGGCCTACGATGGAGGTATCTATAATAACTTTCCCACGGACGTCATGAGAGATGATTTTCATCCGGATGTCATTATAGGAAGCGTTGTATCCACCAATCCCACTAAACCCAAGGAAAATGACCTCATGAGTCAAATTGAGAATATGGTGATGCAGAAAACCGACTATTCTATTCCGGACTCTATGGGGATTTTAATGACATTCAAATATGACAACGTCAACCTGATGGATTTTCAACGCATCGACGAATTACATGATATAGGATATAATCGAACCATCAGCATGATGGATTCTATCAAAAGCCGTATCCATCGGCGTGTGAATCTGGACAATATTCGTTTAAGGAGAATGGTATACCGTAGTAATTTCCCGGAACTACGTTTTAAAAATATCATCATTGATGGAGCTAATCCACAACAACAGGCATATATGAAGAAAGAATTTCATAAGTCGGATAACAAAGAATTCACCTATGAAGATTTAAAGCAAGGTTATTTTCGATTGCTATCAGATAAAATGATTTCAGAAATCATACCGCATGCAATTTATAATCCGGAAGATGACACCTATGATCTGCATTTAAAAGTCAAACTGGAAAACAACTTTGCTGTACGGCTGGGAGGTAACATATCCACCTCCAATTCGAATCAGATCTACCTGGGACTTAGTTATCAGGACTTAAACTACTATGCCAAAGAGTTTATTCTTGACGGGCAACTTGGAAAGGTATATAACAACGTGCAATTTATGGCAAAAATAGACTTTGCCACTGCCATTCCTACCTCGTATCGTCTTATAGGTTCGATCAGTACTTTCGACTATTTTAAGAAGGACAAACTTTTTTCGCGAAATAACAAACCGGCCTTTAACCAGAAAGACGAACGTTTCTTGAAATTACAGGTTGGATTACCTTTCCTTTCGAGCAAGCGAGCAGAGTTTGGAGTAGGAATTGCAAGAATAGAGGATAAATATTTTCAAAAAAGTGTCATTGACTTCGGAAATGACAAATTTGATAAAAGCCGCTATGATTTATTTGGTGGATCAATTAGTTTTAATGGAAGTACTCTTAATTCCAAACAATATCCTACACGTGGATACAGAGAAGCCCTTGTAGCCCAGATTTTCGTTGGAAAAGAACGATTCTATCCGGGCGAAGGAAGTACGACCAGTAACAACAAAGATCATCACTCCTGGCTGCAATTATCTTATATGAAAGAGAAATATCATAATATGAGTGAACATTGGGTTTTAGGATGGTATTTGAAAGCCCTGTATGCCTCCAAAAACTTCTCCGAGAACTATACGGCCACAATGATGCAAGCTGGAGAGTTTTCTCCTACATTACATAGCAAATTGACTTACAACGAAGCCTTTCGTGCCAATCAATTTGTCGGAGCCGGCATTCGGCCTATTTACCGTTTAAGCCAGATGTTCCATCTTCGGGGAGAATTTTATGGTTTTATGCCTATTTATCCAATCGAAAAAAACTCGTTGAATAAAGCATATTACGGAAAAGCTTTCTCCAAGTTTGAATATTTAGGAGAAATTTCTGTTGTATGTCAATTGCCTTTTGGAGATATCTCTGCATATGTAAATCATTATAGCTCACCGAAAAGGGAGTGGAATGTCGGACTAAGTATAGGTTTACAACTATTCAATTATCGGTTCATAGAATAATTTTCTACAAAAAAAGTCGGTGAAAAGCTTGCTAATTCGGGAAAAGTCCGTATCTTTGCACCCGTTAAAACAAAATAACGGTCGCGTAGCTCAACTGAATAGAGTAGCTGACTACGGATCAGCCGGTTACAGGTTTGAATCCTGTCGCGATCACTTTTTTGAATTAACAGAATGGCCGCGTAGCTCAACTGAATAGAGTAGCTGACTACGGATCAGCCGGTTACAGGTTTGAATCCTGTCGCGGTCACTGAAAAATTTACAAGTTATATTATTTGAGGTCGCGTAGCTCAACTGAATAGAGTAGCTGACTACGGATCAGCCGGTTACAGGTTTGAATCCTGTCGCGATCACAAAATCCTCTGCATTTGATGCGGAGGATTTTTATTTTCTCCCATTTCATCGAAGAAATTAGCTATAACTAAACTAAAAAGATTCAAAAGTCAGTCATTATAAACAAGCGATACATCCCCTCATATCTTTTATTTTCAATTCCCTCTTCACCTTCACCTTTCTTCCGGGCTCCCTATAAATAAGTCGTTTACGGGTGAAGGGCAACTCTTACACAGCCTTTTTCACCTGTTTGGAAGTAAGCGTCTCCGCGATTCTATATAGTGTATTAAAATAAAAAGGCTAATGATCCCTTTTTAGTCATTAGCCTTTTCCCATCTGTCAG
>NZ_CP083673.1:5359941-5421488 GCF_025914115.1 Bacteroides sp. DH3716P
GAATCTGAAAAGACTAAAAGCCGGATGGGATGAAAAATATTTGTCACAACTTTTACAGGAAAATAATTTTTAATGCGTCTGCCCTGTATCTATCAATTCATTTTATCCGTACCTCATCTGGAACTCTCTTAGCTGGGCTTCCGTTTTTTTATTTCTTTCCTCCATTACAGGAAAACAACAAAAATCAAAGCAATTTCTCTCAATCATTTGTTTATTATTTAGTCATAATGGTATTTGCCCTCTTTATATACAGACAGGCAATCCCCTTATCATCATCCGTAATCAATAAAGTATTATGAATAATTGGAAAAAGAAATTTATCATTATATGGTCCGGACAGTTATTTTCTATTCTTAGCAGTTCTATTGCCCAGTTTGCCATTGTTCTGTGGATCAGTCTTGAGACCGGTTCGGCAGAGGTGCTTTCATTTGCTACTATCGCCGCACTTTTACCCCAAGTAGTATTAGGTCCCTTTGCCGGCGTTTTCGTCGATCGGTGGAGTAGGAAATGGACTATGATATTGGGCGACAGTTTCGTTGCACTCTGTTCGGGCATTATTGCGTTATTATTCTATCTGGACGTTATCGAAATCTGGCAGATTTATCTGCTGCTTATGCTCCGTTCTGTCGGAAGCGCTTTCCACGCACCTGCCATGAAATCATCCATACCGCTGCTTGCTCCTGAAAAAGAACTGACGCGTATTGCCAGTATTAATCAGACAATACAGGCCTTATGTAATATCTGCGGTCCTGTGCTAGGTGCCGCATTGATTGTCAGTACGAATATGAGTGTAGTTATGTTGCTCGACGTTGCGGGAGCAGCCATAGCCTGTACAACACTCATGTTTGTATTTATCCCTAATCCGGAAAAAACAGAAACTGAAACAACCAATAATGTACTCCGGGATATGAAGGAAGGCTTTCAGGCAATCTGTAGCAATTGTGGTTTGAAATGGGTGATGGTCACTGAAGTACTCATCACTTTCTTTATCATGCCTGTTGTTGCTCTGATACCGTTGATGACTCTGAAAAACTTCTCCGGAACAGCTTATCAAGTCAGTCTGATAGAACTTCTTTTTGGTTCGGGAGCATTAGTCGGTGGTATTTTACTGGGAATATGGAATCCGCGCATCCGAAAGGTCGTTATGATAAACATATCTTATATCATAATAGGAGTTTCTATTTTCGTTTCCGGAATCCTTCCTCCTTCAGCATTCATTATCTATGCTATATTTGCAATAGTACAGGGTATTTCCATGCCGTTTTATTCCGGTCCGTTTACAGCTTTGTTGCAAACACAGATTGAAGTGTCTTTCTTGGGGCGCGTATTCTCTTTGTTCGACAGTATCAGTTTGTTACCCTCCATTTTAGGATTACTGGCAACCGGATTTATTGCAGACGCTATCGGCATAGCCAATGTCTTTGTTATATGCGGTATTGCAATTGTGATAACAGGGACACTTGCATTCTTCATTCCATCAATCATGAATCTGGAGAAAAAATAAATGACTAATTTTATTAACTAATCCTTTTTTAGAAGCATTTTTTTAGGTTATTTTGCGGAACAAATATCACGAACTTGTCAAATTATGGATTGGATTGGCCTTGATTTAACATTCCCTATCACCGACCCTACATGGATATTTCTCCTTGTACTCCTAATCATATTGTTTGCTCCGATATTATTGAATAAGCTGCGCATCCCTCATATTATCGGTATGATCCTGGCGGGATTGGCTATTGGCGAACATGGATTTAATATTCTGGCACGCGATAGCAGTTTTCAGTTATTCGGCAAAGTCGGGCTCTATTACATCATGTTTCTGGCTGGTCTGGAAATGAACATGGGAGACTTCAAGGAGACGCGAAACAAAGCGTTAGTGTTGGGATTACTGGCTTTTATCGTCCCCATCGGGATTGGATTCGTGGCAAATGTATCTTATCTGAAATACGGCGTAATCACTTCTGTACTGCTAGCCAGTATGTATGCCTCCCACACACTCGTTGCCTATCCCATCGTCACCCGCTTCGGTATATCACGCCATCGTAGTGTAAGTATTGCCGTAGGAGGAACGGCGGTGACGGATACGCTCACACTGTTGGTACTAGCCGTTATAGGCGGATTATTCAAAGGAGAAACCGGTGGTTTATTCTGGATTTGGCTAGTAGTAAAAGTAATCTTTCTAGGAGCACTTATCATTTATTTCTTCCCACGCATCGGTCGCTGGTTCTTCCACCGATACAATGACAACGTGATGCAGTTCATTTTTGTGCTTGCAATGGTATTTTTAGGAGCAGGACTGATGGAACTCGTAGGTATGGAAGGTATTTTGGGAGCTTTCCTCGCTGGATTGGTACTCAACCGGCTCATTCCGCACGTTTCTCCATTGATGGATCATTTAGAGTTTGTCGGTAATGCCCTCTTCATTCCTTATTTCCTTATCGGAGTAGGAATGTTAATCAACTTACGGGTTATTTTCGGACATGGGGATGCTTTAAAAGTTGCTGCCGTAATGATAACCATGGCACTGACAGGCAAATGGATTGCTTGCTGGCTGACACAAAAGATATACAAGATGTCTGTTCTTGAACGAAATCTGATGTATGGTTTAAGTAACGCACAGGCAGCAGCCACATTGGCAGCCGTATTGGTCGGATATAACATTATTCTGCCCACCGGCGAGCGCTTGCTGAATGACGATGTACTGAACGGCACAGTCTTGCTTATCCTGGTCACTTGCGTAGTGAGCTCACTGATTACCGAACGGGCAGCCAGAAAGGTGGCAATGGATGACTCACTATCGGAAAATGAATCTTCAAAAGAAACAGAGAAGATTTTAGTATCCATAGCCAACCCGGACACTATCGAAGACATGGTGAATCTGTCTCTAATCATACGTGATTCTAAATTGAAAGATAATCTACTGGCCCTCAATGTAATCAACGACAATAATAATTCCGATAATCTACGACTTCGAAGCAAATATTACCTGGAAAAAGCGGAAACGACAGCAACAGAAGCAAATGTACCACTGAAGAAAGTCACACGGTATGATTTGAATATAGCTTCCGGCATTATACATTCAGTCAAGGAAAATGAGATTACAAGTATTATCACCGGTCTGCATCGTAAGAAAAATATCACAGACTCATACTTTGGAATACTTGCCGAACATTTATTGAATGGATTAAACTGTGAGATAATTATCTCTAAGTTTCTAATACCAGTCCATACAATCAAACGAATTGTCATTGCCGTCCCTCCTAAAGCCGAATACGAATCCGGTTTTCCTCATTGGATGGAACATTTCTGTAGAATGGGAAGTACCCTCGGATGCCGGGTACATTTCTTTGCCAATGAAAAAACGACCATACGCCTACAAGCGTGGATAAAGAAGCGACATAAACAAACGCTGACCGATTTCTCCCTTTTGGAAGACTGGAATGACTTGCTGGTATTAACAGGACAGGTAAGCTACGACCATTTATTAGTTATTATCAGTGCACGACCGGGAACTCTCTCTTACGACAGTTCTTTTGAGAAACTACCGAGACAGCTTAGTAAATATTTCTCTAACAATAGCTTAATCGTATTATATCCTAACCAATCGGGGGAACCATTAGATACGTCATTCTTCTCTAAACTATACACTGATACCGAAACCCGGCATTATGAGAAGGTGGGTAAATGGTTTTACAGGTGGTTTAAGAAAGACTGATATTTCATAGTGCCTCCCTTGTTAAAATTAAGGCTGCTCATACAAAACAAGACAGACTAATTTTGTATAGTTGTCAATTTTCCATTCTCAAAATACAAGTATTGTCCCATTCCATATACCCATTGTTCATGTATCCCCCATGCACCGGTAGTTTTATTAATACCACCCGAAGGATGCCCCCATGATTCCAAAACCATAGCCTTAGTCATCCCAATGCACACTTGGCCTTTTAATATCAAGTCCGCCGTAGCTTTTCCGTATTTCTTATATAATTCTTTAGTTCTCTGTTGTCTTTTTATACTAGCTAACTTCTTTGCCTCTTCTTGTGCTAACTTTTCCTTCATCAATAATTCTTCTTTAGCAAGTCTTTCTCTTTCCATTGTTTCCTCATAAACTTCCGCTTCGACAACATCCAAATTATAGAAATACATCTGAGTCATTCTTTTCTGATTATCAAATATGCTTACTTCGTATGAAAAAAGAGATGGACTCTCACATAATGGCATTATCAAATCGGCACTATCATTCTTCAGAACAAATGAAGGAACCATATAAGTATCTTCACTGCCTGAATAGGCTATTTCCATACATTTATATTTATTAATCGGATGAATATTTTTAATGTATATGTCTTTATTCAAATACAACTGTTTCATTTTATCCATAAATCCTAATACAATGACAGGATAGTGTTGCCTAGTATAACTGAATCCATCATACTCACCACGTTTAGCATACCAATAAAGAGTATCACCTTCTTCAGACTGTAGTGCAAAAATTGTATTTTCTTCAACTTCGGCATCAGACAGCTCTATATCTAAAATTTTAAAAGTCTTGCCTTCTATCTCATTATAAGGTGTGAAAATGCCATCACGTTTTCCCATAGGACATTTCGTTGCTCTATATATTTCAAATGGAAAAATCCTATATCCTTGTTCAAGTATATCGTGAAAAGAAGCACATAAAGTAACATAATTATCCTTCACCAACTGAGGTTTATATCTCTTGGAGGTTATTTGATTTAATTTATAATCTTTAGGTTTAGGGTTGGATCTTTTTTTTCGCCAAATAGTGTCAATGGCAACAACCTGCTCATTAGAAGTTAGAAAATTAGCATAATACTTAGGTAGTGATTCCGAAGAATTTGGATTCCGAGGATAGAACAAAATACTTTGCCCAATAAATTGTTTATAATATGAAGCATCTTTATAAGGGCGTATATTAGTTAATGAATCATATTCAATTACTACAGCATCCTTTTTATCTTTTTTCGGCATACTAGTATCAATCATTTTCATATTCTGCGCATAAGAAACAGTATAGAGCGTAAATACAATGACAGACAGCAGAACTTTCATTTTCATAATTCTTTGTTTTATTTCTACAAAGCTAATTAAAAATACAATTCGTCCACAATGATTTCAGATAAAAAGCCCCCTTTTGTTTTCCCGTATTATCTATCTGTTTATATTTGTAGAATTATGTAATTCACAAAAAACATTTAAAGAAAGGAAGCACCATGCCAAATTCCGAAGCTATTGGTGCGACTTCGATTCATGAATTGGTTAATTTCTAAATACACCGATATGGCAACTTACACTCATTTCGCAAAACAACCCGATGTCTTAAAACATCTGATACTCTGTGAAGTACTCAAGAATGAAACTCCGCAAATATATGTAGAGACCAATTCGGCATGTGCCATCTATCCGATGACACAAACCCCGGAGCAGCAATATGGCATCTATCATTTCCTGGAGAAAGCAGATGAGGTACCATCTCTAAAAGATTCTATATATTATCAACTGGAAAGCGGAGAAATGGCAAAAGGAAATTATTTAGGTTCACCTGCCTTGGCTATGAATGTATTAGGGAAGCAAGCAAAAAGGTTTGTATTCTTTGATTTAGAAAAGAGTGCACTGGAGAATGTGGGTACCTATGCCAAACAAATCGAATTAAGTGCCTCTGTAGAGATACATCATGCCGACTCTTCGAGAGGTACCATAGAGCTACTGCCTTCACTTCCCACATCCTCTTTCATCCATATCGATCCTTACGAAATAGACAAGAAAGGAGATTCTGGAGTAACCTATCTCGATGTCCTGATACAGGCTACCCTATTAGGAATGAAGTGTTTATTATGGTATGGATTCATGACCGGAGATGATAAAGCATCTTTGGACAACTATATTACATCCAGTCTGGAAAAGGCAGGTATCAAAGATTACACAGGTGTAGAGCTTACCATGAATTCAATAAGGAAAGACAGTGTATTATGTAATCCCGGCATTTTGGGAAGTGGTATTCTGGCGACAAACGTATCACAAGCGTCCAAAGATATTATCCTTGATTACAGTAATCAACTGGTTGATATATACAAAGATGCTAAATACAAAGATTATGATGGGAGTTTATATATTCAGCATCTTTGATATCAACTTATTAACAATTTTGTTTTAATCCATCTACTATCAATCAGTATCCTCCTCCCAATGCATGATAAAGATTAATAACTCCCTGTATTTCATCAAAACGATTGGAAGCGACAGATAATTCTGCCTGCAAAAGAGTCTGACGGGCAGTAAGTACTTCCAGGTAGTTTTGCGAACTGTGCCGCATCAACAGTTCGGAACTACGCACTGCGGACTGAAGCGAAGTGACCTGCTGTTTGGAGAGTGCCAAACGGCCTTGAGCCTTCTGCCATTGCACCAACGCATCGTTTACTTCCGTTCCTGCATCAAGCAAACTTTGGCGGAAGGTGAGTAACGCCTCTTCCTGTTGTGCTTTCGCTATTTTCAAATTAGCAATATTCTGTCCGCGATTGAAAAGTGGCTGAACCAATGAGCCGACAGCGGAAAGCAGCCACTGTCCGGGATTGGTTATAGCGCCACCTGCCGAGTTTGTCCATCCTGCGGAACCACCCAAGGTGATAGAGGGATAAAAAGCAGAACGTGCCTGATTCGTTGCATAAAAAGCCCCAGCCAGTTCAGCTTCCTTTTGACGAATATCCGGACGACGGTGCAACAGTTGCAACGGCACTCCGGTTGAAAGGGATTCCGGGAAACGCTGGTTGTCAAGCGTAGAACGTGTTATCAGCTGCGGAGCCATACCCAACAGGGCGGAAAGAGAATTCTCCATTTCACTGATTTGCTGTTCAATAGAAAGCACGGAAGCATCTACCGATAGTTTGCTCGCTTCTGTTTGGGCAACAGCCATTTCCGTAGTTTGCCCGGCTCTTTTCAATGCTTTCATTGCACGCAGGTTCTCATCCCATGTTTCAGCCGTGCGACGGGTGATATCCAGTTGCTTATCAAGCATCAATAAGGTGTAGTAACTATTGGCAATCGTTGCTACCAGTTGCGTCTGTACCGCTTGCCTATAGGCTTCACTCTGTTCGAGGGCGGCTTTGGCTCCTCGTTTGGCATTGGTCAACTTTCCGAAAATATCCAGTTCCCAGTCTGCCGATGCTGCCAGATCATAGGTCTTGGAAGTTTTCGAACCATCCACGCTGCTCAATGTTCCTTGCGGAGTGAGCGATACAGAAGGCAGATAAGCCAACTTGGAAGAAAGCAGTAATGCTTCTACTTCTTTCACTTTCAAACGGGCAATATTCAAATCGGTATTATTCGCGATACCCGTTTCAATCAGTTGTTGCAGTTGCGGATCGCTAAATAGTTCCTTCCATGAAAGGGAAGCAATGGAAGCGGTATCCCCCGCAACAACCGGCTGCCGGTAAAGACTGTCGGTAACCGTCGTGTCCGGACGTTCATAAGTCCGGTACACATGACAACCGCTCAATCCGGCCGACAGGAATAAACATATTATTATCTTTTTCATACACTTCAACAATTAAAGATTCTCCAACTCTGCCGGTTTACGTGCCGGCATCTGTTTTTCCTGAAGATACTGGAACACGATAAACAATACAGGTACGATAAACAACAGGGCAACCGTACCGATCAACATTCCACCTACGGTTCCTACACCGATGGAAATATTACCGTTCGCTCCTACTCCCGATGCAAACATCATCGGTAACATACCGAATATCATCGTAAGAGATGTCATCAGGATTGGACGCAGACGGACTTGCGCAGCCGAAACAGCCGCCTGTGTGATCGTCATTCCCTGACGACGGCGCTCGGAAGCATATTCCGTAAGCAGAATAGCTGTCTTCGACAACAAGCCAATCAGCATAATCAAACCTGTCTGTAAATAGATATTATTCTCCAGGCCGAACATCTTGGCAAAAAGGAAACTTCCGGCAAGTCCGAATGGTACGGAAAGAATCACTGCAATCGGAATGAACAAGCTTTCGTAGAGCGCACAAAGAATAAGATAGATAAAGACTACACAGATGATAAATACCAGTGTTGTGGTATTCCCTGTAGAGGATTCTTCACGTGACATACCTCCGAACTCAAAGCCATAACCTGCCGGTAATACCTGTTCCGCAACTTCACGTACCACCTGAATAGCTTGTCCGGAACTGTAACCGTCTGCCGGAGCACCATTGACGGAGATGGCAGAGAACAAATTGAAACGCGTCAGCGACTCTGCACCGTAGACTCGTGTCAAAGTGAGATACTGACTGACAGGGGACATCTCTCCGTCGGAATTGCGGACAAACATATTATTCAATGCTTCAGTATCCAGACGGAATTCCGGTGAAGCCTGTACCATTACACGGTAAAGTTTAGAGAAACGGTTCATATTGGATGCATAGTTACCACCGATATAGCCGGACAAAGTGCTCAATACATCCGAAGGCGACACTCCATTCCGCTTGCAAAGGGCGGCATCCACTTCTACCAGGTATTGAGGGTATTTCGTATCGAACGAAGTCGAGGCACGTCCGATTTCAGGCCGGGCATTCAACGCGTCAATCATCTGACGGGTGTATTTCAGCAAATCTTCTACCGAACCGCCTTTCTGGTCCTGAATATAAATCTCAAAACCACTACTTACTCCATACCCGGGAATCATCGGTTGTGCAAAGGCCATAATCTGTGCAGAAGAAATGTCATCCGTACGCCGATAAATCTCGTTAATAACAGCATTGATACCGTCTTCCTTTTCCGTACGTTCATCCCATGGTTTCAGACGGACGATAAACATACCGTTTGATGCTCCCTGACCACTTATCATACCGTTACCCGTCACTTTAGAGAACATTCTGATTTGCGGTATGTCATGGATACGCTTGTCTATTTCATCCATTACAATCTTGGTTTCTTCCAGACTATTTCCGGGTGAAGTACGCACATCTACAAAGATAGTTCCCATATCCTCTTGAGGAACCAACCCGGTCTTGGTGGTTTTCATCAGAAGGAACAATCCTGCACAAGCGACTAACAGCAATGCTCCCGCCAGCCATTTACGTTTCAACATGAAAAATACGCCACTCTTATATTTCAGTACTAACCGATGAAAAGCACTATCAAATGCCATATGGAAACGGGATGAGAAACTCAATTTCTCCCCTTTCGCAGCCTCCATGTGCGGTGTCATTATCAGTGCGCAGAGAGCGGGACTTAAAGTTAACGCGTTAATCAGAGATATTGCTACGGCAACAGCCATGGTCAGTCCGAACTGGGTATAGAACGTTCCGGTAGTTCCTCCCATAAAACATACGGGAATAAATACTGCCATGAAGACAAAGGTGGTAGTTACCAGTGCCGAGGTGATGCCACCCATGGCATCAATGGTGGCCCGGTAAGCCGATTTATATCCCTCGTCGAACTTTGCCTGTACCGCCTCCACCACAACAATAGCATCATCCACCACCGTTCCGATAACTAATACCAGTGCAAACAACGTCAACATATTCAGACTGAAACCTGCGGCATAGAGAAAAGCAAAAGTACCCACAAGGGAAACGATGATAGAAATGGCCGGAATAAACGTAGACCGCAAACTTTGCAGGAAAACGTAAACCACAAGTACCACTAACAGAATGGCTTCAATCAAGGTTTTTATCACATTCTTAATGGATGCATCCAAAAACTCTTTCGAACTCATCAGGTCTACCAGCTCCATTCCTTTAGGTAATCCTTGAGCAATTTCCGCTGTCACCTTATCTATTTCCTTAATAATCTCATTGGCGTTCGAACCGGAAGTCTGCGCAATCATACAGTTGGAACCGGGATGCCCGTTCACTTCACCGATGTACGTATAAGAGCTGGCACCCAATTCGATACGTGCTACATCTTTCAGCCGCAGCACCTCACCTCCTGCCTGCGAACGGATTACCAGATTTCCATAATCTTTTTCTTCTTCATAACGTCCACGATATTTCAATACATACTGAAAAGTATTCTTCGATTCAGCACCAAGCGTTCCTGTAGGAGCTTCCAGATTCTGTTCGTCAAGTACCGTCGTGATGTCGGACGGAACCAGTCCATATTTGGCCATCTTAGCCGGATCGAGCCAGATACGTAACGAATAGTCCGCTCCCATCACATTCACCTCACCTACCCCGGCAATACGTGAAAGACGGGGCTCGATATTGATCTTCAGATAGTTATTCAGAAAACTTTCATCGAACGTGTTGTCGGGACTATACAATGCCAATGCTTTGATATTACTTGTCTGGCGCTTACGGACAGTGATACCGCTGCGGGTGACTTCTGCCGGTAATAATCCTTGTGCCGTAGCAATACGGTTCTGCACGTTAACTGTCGCCATATCGGGGTCAGTCCCCTGACGGAAGTAAATGGTTATTCTCGCTGAACCGTTATTGGTAGAGGAAGAGGTCATGTACATCATATTCTCTACTCCATTGAGCGCTTCTTCCAATGGCACGACTACACTCTTCTGTACTGTTTCCGCATTAGCACCGGTATAGGTAGCGGAAACGCTGACGGTAGGAGGTGCAATTTCAGGAAACTGTTCAACGGGAAGCTGCGAAAGTCCTATCAATCCGATGATAAGAAAAACGACCGAAATTACTCCTGCGAGAATAGGCCGGTCTATAAATGTTCTGATTTTCATAACGGCATCTTATTCTTTAGTCGGATCACTCTTGATTACTGTTCCCTCACGCACCAGTCCGGCACCCTCGGCTATAATAACATCACCCGGTGCAAGCCCTGTTTCGACGATGTATTCAGTACCGTTATTCAACCGGAACACTTCTACCGGGGTTGATTTCGCTTTGCCGTCGACTACTTTATATACAAATATACGATTCTGCAATTCGTAAGTAGCTGCCTGCGGAATGATGATACCTCCTTTCTTTATGGTAGGAACAACGACTTTACCACTTCCACCGTTACGCAGGAACTGGTCGGGGTTGACAAAAACAGCCCGCAGCCCAACAGCACCGGTTCCTTCATCCACCGTACCGCTGATAGCATCTACCTTTCCGACATGGGAATAAGTTTTTCCATTGCTCATAGTCAGTTCCACTTCGTCCATGTTTTCTATCGCTTTTTTAAGTGAACCATACTGTTGCACAAAGTCGAGTATTTGATTCTCCGTCATGGAGAAATAGGCATATACTTCGCTATCGTCCGAAACAGTGACTAACGGCTCGGTGATACTGCTGTTCACCAACGCCCCTACACGATAAGGAATCATGCTGGCTACTCCGTTCACCGGGCTTTTTACTTCAGTATAAGAAAGGTCATTGCGCGCATTCACTTCCTGTGCTTTAGCCTGTGCCAATGCTGCTTCTGCCGCCGCTTGTTCATTGCGGGCTGTTTGCAGATCGAATTCGGACACAATCTGTTCTTTGTAAAGTTCAGCTTTGCTATCCGCTGTCAATTTAGCAGTGGCAAGCTTGGCTTCCGCGCTTTTTACATTAGCCACTGCTGTTTCCAACGCTGCTTTATAAGGAACCTGGTCGATAATGAAAAGTGTCTGCCCTTTATGAACGGGATCTCCTTCATTGATACATATCCGGGTAATTATACCACTCACCTGCGGACGAATTTCAACATACTGCCGCCCTCGTAGCGTAGCTGTATAATCGGATTTCAAAATCTGGTCACTTTGTGTTACGGTAAGTGTTTTGTACGTGGCATCTGCCTCTTTCTGTTGCGAACCTCCACAAGCACATAGCAGAGGCAAACAAACCAAGGCAAAAATGATTAGTTGTTTCATTGTAGCTATATTTAAATGATTGTTAATGATTTATAACCCATTATTCTATAAAAAGCGCGACTGACCAAATCTAAGAATTATCAAACAATAAAATAAGAATGTAGTGACGAACAGCAAGAATATGATGACGAACGGCAAAAGGGAATGCTTGGGGTTTCAGAACAATCTTTTATCTTTGCAAAGAAGTGAGAAAATATACTTCCGGGAGTTAAACGAGCAATGAGAAGAATATGAAACGTACTAATATACCTGTTTACATCGACTTGCTTTTCTGTCTGGTAATCATGCCGCCCATCATCATGTTAGTGCCGGTAGACAAATGGATTGTACACCACACAGTCTTTATGCTGACCCTGATTGCCTATCTCTACGGTCTGTACTTCATCTACCGTAAAGTGAAACTACCGATGCTTTTCATGCAACGGAAGTTCGGACATATCTTATTGCTCATGTTATCGCTTATCTTTATCACATGGTTGCTAACCCACTTTCCATATCCACCGGAACCCAACCATATAGACCCGATGATGCATAAAGCCCGGCAGCACATGCGGGCGCAAACTGTGTGGTTCTTTTTCCTGGTAGTGACGGGGTTCAGTCTTTCCATAGAACTGATCTTTGAACTTTTCCGGCAAATTCTTTCCAAACAGGAGATTGAAGCGGAAAAGAACAAGGCGGAACTGGCTCTCTACAAGGCGCAAATCAATCCGCACTTCCTTTTCAATACATTGAACGCCCTCTACGGACTGGTACTTACGAAGTCGGACAAAACAGAATCCGCCTTTATCAAGTTTTCCAATATCCTGAAATATATGTATGCCCAAACTACTTCTGATCTGATTTCCATCAGCAATGAAGTAGAATATATACGCCAATATGTTGATTTACAATCTTTGCGTTTAAACAAGCATACGAAAGTGGTATTTGAAACCGAGATGGATGACGAACAGATACAGATTCCTCCGATGATTCTCATTACTTTTGTCGAGAACAGTTTCAAATACGGTGTTTCGTCCGACACGGACTGTACTATTTTTATTCGTATCATCGTAAAGGAAGGGCAGCTTATCTTCGAAACCGAGAATATGATTATGAAGGAGAACCATCAAAATCCTCATGCCATCGGAATAGACAATTGCCGTAAACGGCTGGAACTTCTTTATCCCAACCGCTTTGTATTGCTTACAAAAGAAGAAAACGGATACTTCAAAACCTATCTTAACATTCAACTACGATGAAAAAGCTGACTTGTATCGCTATTGACGACGAACCGATTGCATTGCTCATCATCAGCCAGTTTTGCGAACGAAAAGGCGGACTGGAACTTACTACTTTCAGCGAATCGCTGACCGGGCTGAAGGAAATAGCCCGGTGCAAACCTGATCTGGTCTTTCTGGATATTGAAATGAACAGCATCAGCGGATTGGATATTGCCCATGCACTTCCTCCCGAGAGTTGTCTCATCTTTACGACAGCCCATGCACAGTATGCACTGGACGGCTTCGACCTCGATGCCGTGGATTTTCTGCACAAGCCCTTCGCTTATGAACGATTTGAAAAAGCAGTGGAGAAAGCGATTGTTTTTATTGAAGCACGCCAGAACAAACTACCGGAAAACATCATAATCAAACAAGAATACAATAATATATCTATTCCTATCTCCGATATTCTTTATATCGAAGCAATGGAGAATTATACGAAAATATTCCGTATAAACGGCAACTATATATTATCGCGCACAAGTCTGAAAAGTATTCAGGAGATGTTACCCGAAAAGGCTTTTCTACGTACACACCGCTCGTATATCATTCCGGTTAATAAGGTGGAACGATTTTCTAAACGGGAAATAAACCTGACCGGATGCCGGATTGTAATCCCCATAGGAAGACAATACGCAGAAAATGTCTATGCTACATTGACGGCCAGGAATATGGTGCTATAAACAAGCTTACAGAAAGCCGGAGCTTTTAAAATCAACTTCCGCCCTTCTGGGTATAAATTAATTTATCTCTTTGGCTTATTGTCCACAAGCCATCTATCAGTCGTACATTTTTCGTATCATCGTCCTCCACGTTCCACGCATAACCTCCCGAAGGCAGGCTACGTCTCTCCAATATTTCATTGGGCTGATTATTGGAAAAGAAAAGTTCCAGCTGTGTAGAATCGGGACTAAAAACAATGAAAGCAGAAGTGTCACTATCATCCACCGCCTCTGTACGAATCCCTTTCTCAAACAAGCGGATACAGTCTTTTTGCACTTCACACCATACGTATCCGGCAGAACCGATACAGCCATGTTCATCCCGGTCACCTCCTACAAGCGGAGATTGCGGATACTGAACTAATTTGGTAGCCGGCATCCCCGGTGTATATTTTCCTGTATAAAACACTTCCAGCGTATCATTCAGAAGTAAACCGTTGACTTCTTCTTTATTTGCATCCATCGTACTGAATGAAAGGGTATCATTCTTATCGGTGACAATCGTTACCGTATTCATGGTTGCATCACTTACAATTCCTTTAGAACTACTCACTTTCGACGAGCAACCTGCCATGAGGCACAGAGTACCTACCGCTAATAGCATTGTTTTCATTTTCTTTAAATTTTGCTTTATTTTAAATTAATGCAAAGATAAAGGTTATACACCAATATCCCGTTTCTACAAAATAAATTAATTTCGGGACAGTTTGTTCAGTTGCACTATCTAAAATGCCTATATTGGACAACGATCTATTAGAAATTCAGTCTACCTTTGTGATGTAGATAATCAAAAGTAAATACAGAATGCCATGAAAGAAACTTTTCAAATCCCAACTCCCGAAACACTGGAAGCCTTGACAGGTAAGGAACTTTATGATCTATGGACTTCACTTCACCAACTTATCGAACAGAAATACAATATGGAACAAATGTGGAATCATGGAGGGAAAAAATGGACTTACGAATACAAATATCGCAGAGGCGGAAAAACTCTATGTGCCCTATACGCCAAAGAACAAACGATTGGGTTCATGGTTATTTTAGGTAAAGATGAACGCACTAAATTCGAATCCATGCGAGAAATGTTCTCCAATGCGGCTCAAAAGATATATGATGAGACGACCACTTTCCATGATGGGAAGTGGCTTATGTTCGAATTAAAAGATACTTCTTTATTTAATGATATAGAGCGGCTCCTATCTATCAAACGAAAACCCAATCGATGATTGAATCAGAAATAAATAAGAGGTATTGTCAAAGTTGCGGGATGCCTCTCCGCTTTGATGTAGAGAAATATCTGGGTACTAACTCTGACGGTTCGCGAAGTGACGAATATTGCTATTACTGCCTGAAAGACGGAAAATATATCGTCGACATTCCGATGTCGGAAATGATTAATATCTGGATAAAATACACCGACAAGTACAATGAATATGCAGATACTGCTTATTCGCCGGAGGAACTTAGGCACATACTAAACGAACGGTTACCCAATCTGAAACGGTGGAAACAAAAGTTGGAAACCTGTAATATCCATCATCAGAAGATTCAGGATATAATCGTTTATATCAATAATCATTTATTCGACACTTTGGATACAGACATGCTTAGCACGATAAGCGGACTTTCCAAATATCACTTCAGAAGAGTGTTTCAAACTGTTGCCAGAGAAAATATCGGAAGCTATATACAGCGTTTACGTCTCGAACATATAGCACATTTGTTAGTATCCACCGAGTTTACATTAAATCAGATTTCGGAACAGACAAACTATCAGACCAAATTTAGTCTAGCCAAAGCCTTCAAAAAACATTTTGGCGTATCGACCTCTCAATATAGAGAGAAGTACAAGCCGATGTATGATGAGCAACATGCGGTTATCACTCCTGAAATCCGGTCGATTCTGCCAATGAAAGTATTTTGTATCGAGGTTGGTGAAAAATACAAAGATGAGCTCCGATACAAATTAATATGGAACAGACTGACCAATTACGCTAAGCAGCATAATGAAGAAAAGTTGAATTATAAGTTTGTCAGCCTTAGTATGGATGACCCGTCCATAACTCCCATGAATAAATGCCGCTTCTATCTCGGGGTGACAATTGATGCCACTGAAAATGATTCGCAACCGGGAGTGATGGAAGTTCCCGGTGGACGTTATGCTGTATTCAGGCATATCGGAGACTACTCTTTGTTGCATAAGTTCTACCGGACTATTTATGAAGAGTGGTTTCCGGAAAGTAAATATCGCCCTCAAAGTACTTTCAGTTTTGAGATGTATATGAACCGTCCCACCTCTACTCTTAGAACAGAATTAATGACCGACATTTATATTCCGGTCACAAAGAAATAAGAAATTATCAACACTCTAAAACAATGCATTATGGGAAAGGTTTCAGAAATCATGCTATTGAAACAACCGAAGCAATCCGCTTTGGCTGTTGAAGTACACACGGATATGAACGGAATGTCAGAGGCTATCGGGAAGAACTTCGTAAAAATAGACTCTTTATTTAAGGCACAAGGCGAAATCACTACTGATATTCCTTATGTCGAGTATCCCGACTTTGAGAGCCTGACTGAACACAATATAAAAATGATTATTGGTCTAAAATCATCCAGAGAGTTACAGGGTGAAGGGGATATACGATCTATAACGATACCGGAAAGAAAAATAGTTTCCTGTCTGCATAGAGGAACTTACAGTGAACTGGCTGTTCTGTACAATGAAATGATGGAATGGATAAAAAACAACGGTTACAAACCTTCGGGAACATCCATAGAATATTATTACAGCAATCCCAACGTACCCGAAGAAGAACAGGTGACGAGAATAGAAATGCCACTATTATGAATGTTTATTTCATCATGCAGATTCTTCCTAAGCTCCAATTATTATTATTTGATTCAAAACGGAAATAAGCCAAACGGTACAGAAAAAAAATCAAATGTATTGCTTGTAAAGCATCGCCAAAGATTCTCCGTCAACATGCTGTTTTTATTTGTTTCTTTACCTGATATGATTAACTTCGATACCTACTTTTATTTCGTTCCACTACTGTTTCCTTTGCGTTCCACTATAGTGTTCCGCAAGGGAGACTATAGTTATTCTTGCGGAACACTATAGTGGAACGAAGTAATAGTAGCAAATGATGTAAATCCGGATAGGCAAGCAATTATTAAAAAATGACCGAATGAATTATTTGCAATCAAACAACAACAGATACAGACATCATTTTTGTATCTTTGCCAAGTACAGAATAAACATGAAAAGAGAAATCCTATATCAAAAGATAGCCGGCACTATCGCCTGGCAAATAAAAACAGGTATATGGAAAGCAGGCGAGAAATTACCTTCTTTACGTACTATCAGCAATGAATATGGTGTAAGTTTAAACACAGCCATTCAGGTATATTATGAATTGGAAAAGGAAGGATTCATCATTTCCCGCCCCAAATCAGGGTACATTGTCAATTATAAGCCACTAAATTTGTCTGCGCCGGCAACAACACAGCCTTCCGCTCAAGAAAGGAAGAGGCCGACTTAATCATGGAAGTATATCATTCCATCGAAGACTCGTCCATCACCCGTTTCTCACTGGGAATACCGGAAGATGTTCTATTGCCTATCGCAAAGCTCAATAAAGAATTAATCAAGGCAATGTATTCACTTCCGGGAAGCGGTACCAGGTATGAAGACCCGCAGGGAAATATTCGGTTAAGAAACTATATTGCCCGTTTTGCATATAGCTGGAATGGAAATCTGACTGAAGATGATATTGTCACTACCACGGGAGTGACCAATTCCATCTCTTTAGCATTATCCGTCATTGCCCGAAAAGGAGATACGATAGCTGTTGAAAGTCCTGTTTATTTCGGCATATTGCAGTTGGCCAACAGCATGGGACTCCGGGTGTTGGAACTGCCCACCAATCCTGTAACAGGTATTGAGCCCGATGCTTTAAGAAAAGTATTGCCACAGATTAATCTATGCCTGCTTATCAGTAATTTCAGTAATCCACTGGGAAGTTGTATGCCCGACGAGCATAAGAAAGAGGTAGTGCAGATGTTGGCAGAATATAATATTCCTCTGATTGAAGATGATTTATACGGTGATGTATTCTTCAGACATTCACGCCCTAAGCCATGTAAAGCTTTCGATGAAAAGGGGCTTGTGTTATGGTGTGGCTCTGTATCAAAGACATTAGCTCCCGGTTACCGGGTAGGCTGGATTGCCCCCGGTAAATTTAAGGATGCCGTTATTCGCCAAAAACATATTCATTTAATATCCACCCCTACCCTCAATCAGGAGGCTATTGCCAACTTTATGGAAAAGGCAGATATGAGAATCATTTACGCAGGTTGCGCCATGAATTACATTCCAACAGTCTTCATCTGGCACAATCTATTACCTACTATTTCCCCGAAGACACTAAAATCATAACTCCGCAGGGAGGTTTCATGCTTTGGGTGGAACTAAACAAAAAGATTGATACCACAGAATTATATTACAAAGCCATGCAACACAAGATCAGCATTGCTCCCGGACGCATGTTTACACTGCACGACCAGTACAGAAACTGTATGCGTTTGAGCTTCGGTCAGCAATGGAGTCCTTTTATCGAAGAACGCTTGCAGGTTTTAGGAAGCGTTATCAAAGAATCATTCTGATTGGCGGATATACTCCTTTACCACCTCTCCGAGAGTCTTCAGCCCTTTCTCTATTTTGTCTTCAGGCATATTGGAGTAGTTTATTCTAAGCGTATTTTCCTTGTTGCCATTCGGATAAAAAGAACCTCCCGGAACAAAAGCAATCTTTTTCTCCAGACTTCTGACTAAAACTTCGCGTGCTGAAATCCCCACAGGAAGTTCTATCCAGGTAAATAGTCCGCCTTCGGGACGAGTAAACTTTATTGTATCCGGAAAATAACGTTCTATACTTTCAATCGCAACATTCCTGCGCTTTCTATATACTTCGACTATTTTTGCAATATGTTTATCAATATCATACCGCTTCAGATATTCGGCAATGGTCATCTGGGCAATAGTGTTGCATTGTAAATCCGTACCTTGCTTGACTAATACATATTTACGGATAATATCTTTATCCCCCGCAATCCAGCCAATCCGGAAGCCGGGACAGAATATTTTCGAAAAACTGCCTGTACACAAGATATTTCCAGCCTCATCAAAAGACTTTATAGACGGCAAAGGTTCTCCCTCAAATCTTAACTCGCCATACGGATTATCCTCAATAACTGCAACACCGTATTTGGCAGATAATTCAGCCAATTTCCTGCGTCTTTCCAGACTCCACGTTTTTCCTGTAGGATTCTGAAAGGTAGGTATGGCATATATCAGTTTTATATGCAGAGTGTTACTCAAAACATCTTCCAAAACGTCCATCATCATCCCTTCCTCATCCGTGGGAATTTCAATAAAGCTACACCCATACGCTTTGAATGCGCTAATCGCAGCCAAATAGGTTGGGCTTTCACAAAGCACGACATCTCCTTCGTCCAAAAAGACTTTTCCGGACAAGTCCAACCCTTGTTGCGAACCATGGGTTATCAAAATATTGTCTTTATCGAAAGCGGTGCCCAAACGCCCGTTCATCCGGTTGGCAATCCATTCCCGCAAAGGAGCATAACCTTCCGTTGTGGTATATTGAAGTGCTTTTGTACCTGCTTCTTTCAATACGATCTGATTGATCTCATTGATTTCATCTATTGGAAAAAGTTCCGGAGCAGGCAGACCACCAGCAAACGAAATCACATCTTCCTGTTCAGTCACTTTTAATATCTCTCTTATTTCCGAAGCCTTTATATAAGACATTCTTTTAGCAAAATTCAACTTCATAACCTTTAAGTATATTAGGAGATTAAAACAACACTGCAAAGTAAAGCAAAAAAGAAAGACGAGAACAGATACACTTTTTTATATATTGACAGGTACAGATGAGGGAGTTTTCAAAGGATAGCTATATGAAGTTAATCTCCCATATTACTTATTTCGTCATGAGGAATCAGGGCGTTCGTCGAATAATCCTATACAGAACCCTGTTTAAACTTACCTTTGCACAGAAAACAAAAGTAATCGATAGCAACTATGGAAGAGCAAATACTAATTTTTCGCACCTCGGTAAAGAATGTACGGGATATCAAACATATCGCAGCGCTGTTCACCCTATGTCCCCAAATCTACAAATGGAATGTAGATATGGAGGACTAGGAAAAAGTGTTGAGAATAGAATGTCAGGGAATCACCCCGACTGAAATATCAAAGGCATTACGCGCTATCAACATTTATGCGCAGGAACTGGAATGAAGGGGCAATGCGCCCCTTAATAAATTCACCATCCACCTTTTTCATTTTCACTCTTCAATCATTAATTCCATCTGTATGTCTCCTCTTTCATAAGTCGTGTGATATTCGGGAAGTTCCTTGAAGCCCAACTTATGATAAATATGGATAGCCGGTTTCAGACGCGTATTGCTCTCTATAAAGATTCTTTTACCACCAAGCTCCTTCGCTTTATTTACAACTGCTTCGCAAAGCAGTACTCCAATACCTTTGCCCTGAACCTTAGGGCTGACAGCCAGTTTGGCCAACTCATAATCATAAAGCGGATGATCCATCTTACACAAAGCACATACACCGACCGGCTCATCTTTATAAAGAGCCACCAAAATAGCTCCTCCCTTATCCAGAATATATTCCTTTGGATGATCCAAAGCCTTGTAATCGGCCTCTTCCATCCGAAAATAAGCAGTTATCCACTCTTCGTTAAGGGTCCGGAAGGCAGATTGATAGCAAGGTTCATAAGGAACTATTTTGATGTCCTTACTCTCTCGTTCCTTTTTCGCTTCCTTCACCCGCTCCAACAGGGATTTATCCAACAAAAGATTCTCCCATTCTTCGATAGCCTCCCAAAGGTCATTCCGGGTTTGCTGCGTGATTTGCTCAATAGCTGCCGTAACATCTATACACTGTTCCGAAAAAGAGTCGGACATTCTTTTTCCTTTGGCAGATAACATGACCATGTTTCTTCTCCCGTCGGATTTGTCCTTTGTCTCCTTCACTAATCCTTTAGCTACCATTTCTTTAATAATATTACTCACGGAAGGATGAGAATGACCAATCTCTTTGGCTATGGACGTAATGGTTTTTGCCTCCCCACGTGATAATACAAAAAATACAGGAAACCATTTCGGTTTGAGGTCTACTCCAAACATTTTATAGATGGCGGCTGCATCTACTGTTATTTTATCGGTCAACATGCGTAATCTGCTACCGATGGCTAATTTGCCTGTCTGATTAAAAAAGTCCATGTTTTTATTAGTTGCGTCACTAAATACGTAATTGATTACGCAAATATATTAGCTTTTTATAATATGAACAAACATTTTTCGCAAAAATACGTAAGCCGTTACATAATTAGTTATATTTATGGATAAACATCAGGAAATTTAGCTTATGTGCAAAGTGCTCCTTTGGATTTTTCCCAATATTTTGGGGAACTGCCAGAAGAACAACAAAGTACAACAAATTGCCGCTGTCGCATCGGATATTGCTTCAGCCGCATATACACCGGCTACTCCCATAAAATGTGGCAATATTAATGCCAATGGGATCAATAGGATTGCTTTGCGCAACAAGGCTATGAAAATAGAAATTTTTGCTTGTCCCAAGGCTACAAACATATTTTGGCAGGCTCGTTGCAATCCGAAAATAGTCATACCACCCAAGAAAACAGGCATTGCCCAGCGGACTGTTTCTATCAATCTTTCATCACTCGTAAAGGCGGAAGCTACTGTTGAGGGGAAAAGAATCATAAACAACATCAGCAGTAAGTTGAATGAGAACATGGTTATCAATGCGACACGGAAACAGTCTTTGACGCGTTGTTTATCGCCGTGCCCATAATTATAACTCACAATAGGAACGAACCCTTGCGCAAATCCTGTTAATGGGACACTTGCAAATTGCATCGCACTTTGCAAGATGGTCAATGCGCTGACATAAATATCTCCAAAATCTTTCAGGCTGCTGTTCAGAACAAAGCCGACCAGGCTTTCGGTACTTGCCATAATAAACGGTGATACGCCCAAAGCAAATATAGAAAGTATTATTTCCCGGTTCAACGCCATATAACGTTTTTCTAAAGGGAGAGAGGCGTGCCGGGAGAAAAGGAAAGTTAAAACCCACACTGCACTACATGCCTGTGAAAGCACTGTAGCCAGAGCTGCACCTTTTACTCCCATATCGAGCCAAAAAATGAAAATCGGGTCGAGGACGATATTCAACAGTGCTCCTATTAATACCGAGTACATGGCGATAGCAGGACGCCCTTGTGCATTGATAAAAGAATTTAATCCTGTGGATATTTCTACGAAGATAGTTCCTAATAAATAGATAGAAAGATAGTTGACTGCATACTCCAATGTATTTTCTGAAGCTCCTGTAAAGAGTAGAATCGGCTCCATAAAGGTATATGCGATGAGAGAAGTAAACAAGGTAAATAGTATTAACAGGATAAAGCCATTACCCAGAATTTTTCCGGCACGTGAACGATCCCCCTGTCCGAGTGCGATAGCCGCTAACGGCGCACCGCCACCTCCTACTATCGCTGAAAAAGAAGAAATCAGTATAACAAGAGAAGTCGTTACTCCTACACCCGCCAATGCATCCGTACCAATCCCAGGGATATGACCAATATAAATACGGTCGACCATGCTATAAAGCAAATTAACAAATTGCGCTGCCACAGCCGGAAGTGCCATCTTAAAAACAAGCGGTAACATGCGCTCTGTCCCCAGTCGTTCTTCATATTTATTTATCATCCCAAACTTCTTTTTCTAAAATCAGTTGCAAAGTTATAAGAAAAACAGGCTTCCGATTTAAAACCATTGGATAAAATAAATATAATACATCAGTTATCTCCGTGTAAGAAATCCATAGATATACTGATTGATAAGGTTGTGTTGTTCTTCCGTTCCATTCTCCCCCATATTACTATGCGTTATTCCGTCCAATTTCACAACCTTCATCCGGAATTGTTCCTGCTCCTTTTCAGTGGGTAATACTCCTGAATCCGCATCATAATCGCATCCTCTTAACGTATAAAGTCGAGGATTCCGTGTTCTAGGCATTATCATTCTGCGATGATCCATAGATATGGCTTTATTTATCAACTGCGGATATCGGGTAGCAAATAACATGGTCATATCTCCGCCATTGGAATGTCCTATCAATATAAAGTCATTCCAATTTAATTGTGGCTTCAATTTCTTAAATTCCTGAATAGTAAAAAGAATATTTGCCACTCCCCTTTCCCAATTTGGCATGCGTGTTTCCATGAAATTACCTTCCATGGCCAAAAGAGGATCATCTGCCAATTCATGTTGTATGCTTATTACGTAAAAGCCTTTCTGGGAAAGGAATCGTGTTAGATAGGCATAAGTCTGATTGGACTTATTATTTTTATTTCCATCGTAGCCGTGGCTAAATATAATGACTTTTGTTTTCGAATTCACTTTGTGCGGCTGATAGACGGCTAGCGGTATCACTCTGTTTCTTGAAGCATCAAAAAGGCAAGTCGAAAACTCTATTTGTGAGAAACAAGAGAGTGCTGATAATAAAAGAACAAATACAATAATTAGTTTCTTCATGTCTATGATGTGATATTTATTATTCTATAAATCTAAGAGCAACTGAATTATAACAATGAATGCATAATGTAAGGAAGGGATTATAAAATGATTTTCTCATAAAGTTTGAACCACTCTAAACCGTAATGACCCAATCCTAAATCTACGGTATCAATGTATTCGAACCCACACTTTTCGTACAATGAAATAGCCGGAAGATTTTTCTCGTAAACATCTAACCGCACAGACTTTATCCCCGAACTTTGAGCCAATTCCAATGAATAATCCATTAATGCATGCCCTACTCCTATTTTCAAAAAAGAAGGATGTACAACAAAAGTATGTATCACAAAGATATGACTATAGTCCAGTTCTATTTTCCATTTGACATTCTCATAAGCCTTTTCCGGTTGATGATTTAAAATGACTGAACCGACAATTCTTCCATCATATCTTGCTACGTAAAGCGTTTCATCATTTACACCGGCAACCGCATCTTCCCGAACAGGATAAACACCTTTTATCCACCCGGGATAATTAGTCGTAGCAGCCAGATAATCATTCAGTTCATCATACAGCTTTTCCAGTTCATCTATATCAGCAGAAGTTCCGGGCTCTATTGTAAATTTCATATATACACACTGTTTATCTTTTTATCAGTTCTTCAATCTTTCCACCTGTAATATAAGGTATACATTCGGATATCTTCTCAATACTCCAATCCCACCATTGCAATTTCTGCAATTGGACAATCGTATTCTCATCAAAACGCTTCCGGATTTCTTTGGCTGGTGTCCCACCTACTATCGTATAAGGAGGAACATCTTTAGTAACCACTGCCCGCGACGCAATAACCGCTCCATCTCCGATATGAACTCCTGCCATGATAACAGCTTCATATCCAATCCAGACATCATTACCTATTACTATATCCCCTTTATTATCCCAAGCAGAAGTTACATCTCCTTTATCTAAATTCCATTCCTCAAAAAAGATAGGAAACGTATAATTGGATAAAGAACCCAATGTGTGGTTTGCGCTGTTAAAAAGAAATTTGGCTCCACAAGCAATGGAACAGAATTTGCCAATTATCAATCGGTCTTTATTAATCGGATAATGATATAATACATTGTTCTTCTCAAAAAGAACAGGATCATTTACAAAGTCATTGTATATTGTATAATCACCTACCATAATGGCAGGATTCTTAATCACTGTATTCAGATAAACAGTCTGGAAATCATTGGTGCGAGGATATGTTTTTGAATTCATTGTGTCAGCAGAAGAGGATTTATATTACATAGCAAATATACAAGATAAATTTCAGACTATCACACAACGAACTAAATATGTATCCCATATTGATGCTTCACTTCAGCCATTACAAACGTGCTTTCCAGTGATCCTAAGCTATCAATCGTCCCCAACACATTCAGAATAAACTCCTGATAGTATTTCATATTGGGAGCATGAATCTTCAACAGGTAATCATAACTTCCTGATATGTTATAACATTCGGTTACTTCAGGAATATCCTGTATAATCCGTGTAAACTCGGCTGCTATATCCCTGTTCAGACGTCTAAGCTTCACACTGCAGAATACGACAAATCCCTGATTCAGCTTTTCCGCATCCAATACGGCAATATACTTCTTTATATATCCTCCACTCTCCAACCGTTTAAGACGTTCAAAAACAGGAGTTGAAGAAAGGCTCACCCGTGCAGCCAACTCTTTTGTCGTCAATCGGGCGTTTTCTTGCAAAGTACGGAGTATTTGCAAATCGACTCTATCCAGTTTATCAAAAGTATCCATAAGAAAAATATTCTTCTAAAAGGTGATTTCTAGGAATAGCACAGTTATATTATTCCATATAATGGCACAAAAATAGCATTATTTTCTATATTTTAGATATATATTGTTCGATATATCTTCATCCAATAACTTTGCAAGAAAATAAAGAAAGAATATTAAACTTAAAAAATATACGATTATGGCAACAAAGAATTTACATTTCGAGACTTTACAAGTTCATGTAGGACAAGAACAAGCAGATCCGGCAACAGATGCCCGTGCAGTACCTATTTATCAGACTACTTCTTATGTATTTCACAACTCCGCTCACGCAGCCGCACGTTTCGGCCTGCAGGACCCGGGAAACATCTACGGTCGTCTGACCAACTCCACTCAAGGAGTTTTTGAACAACGCGTAGCCGCTCTTGAAGGAGGAGTAGCAGGGCTGGCAGTTGCTTCGGGTGCCGCTGCTATCACTTATGCTTTCGAGAACATCACTCGTGCAGGCGACCATATTGTGGCAGCCAAAACTATTTATGGAGGAAGCTATAACTTACTGGCTCATACCTTACCCAGTTATGGCATCACAACAACATTCGTTGATCCAAGTGATTTATCGAACTTTGAAAAAGCCATTCAGGAAAATACGAAAGCCGTATTTATCGAGACATTGGGAAATCCGAACTCAAATATCATTGATATAGAGGCAGTAGCTGAAATAGCCCACCGCCACAAAATACCTTTGATTATTGACAACACATTTGGTACCCCGTATTTAATCCGCCCTATCGAACACGGAGCAGATATCGTAGTACATTCCGCAACAAAATTCATTGGCGGACACGGTTCGTCATTAGGAGGAGTCATTGTAGATTCGGGCAAATTCGACTGGGTAGCTTCCGGCAAATTTCCACAACTAACCGAACCTGATCCATGCTATCATGGCGTACGCTTCGTTGATGCAGCCGGTCCGGCTGCCTATGCCATCCGTATCCGGGCTATTCTGCTGCGCGACACAGGTGCCACCATCAGTCCATTCAACGCTTTTATCCTGTTGCAAGGCTTGGAAACTCTTTCCTTGCGCGTAGAACGCCATGTAGAAAATGCATTGAAGGTAGTGAATTTCTTAAACAATCATCCGAAAGTGAAGAAAGTGAACCATCCGTCATTATCCAATCATCCTGACCATGCACTGTATCAACGTTACTTCCCGAATGGTGCCGGTTCCATTTTTACTTTCGAGGTAAAAGGCGGACAAGAGGAAGCACACCGCTTCATCGACAGCCTGGAGATTTTCTCCCTGCTTGCCAATGTTGCCGATGTGAAATCATTGGTGATCCACCCGGCAAGCACTACCCATTCACAGCTCAATGCACAGGAACTCGCCGAACAGGAGATTTATCCGGGCACCGTACGTTTATCAATTGGAACGGAACATATTGATGACCTGATTGCGGATTTGGATCAGGCGCTTGCCAAAATCTAACATTCAATCATTGAACTTTCCATGACTGCAAGATGTTATACCTATATAACATTAAAAACATTGCAGTCATGGAAAAATATTTAATACACAGCAACGAACTGCATCTGATAGACGCAGAGAAAATCCATCAAGCCGTAGAAAAGATGGTGGAATCACTCGATTTAGCCGCAGGATCAACCACTAACTTCGATCTCTATCAGGTTGTGGAAAACTACTTTAAAGATCTCGAGAAAAGGAGAAAAATTAATCATGTACTGGGAATCAAAGAAGATAGATATGAACTAGCCGAAGATTTCGGTATAAAATAAAAAAGAGATTTATTCAATCACACCAGACAAGTTTTCCAAAAAATAAGGGAGTTGCACGTTAAGTACAACTCCCTTATTTTTTGAATTATCAGAGTATAACAATCAATTTCCCTGATGCACAGTAAGCTGTGGGAAAGGGAAGTTGATACCTTTTTCATTGAAGGTTTCGTAAATAGCTTTATTGGTATCGAAATAAACACCCCAATAATCTCCGCTATTTACCCATACACGTACCACCACATTCACACTGCTGGCATCTAGCGCATGAAGAGCTATAAACGGAGCAGGTTCATTCAAGATACGTTTATCTTCAGCCAGAATATCACGAACTATCTGCTGAACCTTATTGTAATCTTCCCCATAATCTATACCAATAATCCATTCTACACGGCGGGTTTCCTGGTGACTGTAATTAATCACTACTCCACTACTTAATGAACCATTCGGTATATAAATCAGTTTATTATCCCCAGTAGTAAGGATGGTATGGAATATCTGAATTTCTTTTACTGTACCGGCTGATCCCTGCTGTGTTTCTATCCAATCGCCAACTTTATAAGGTTTGAACAAAAGAATAACCAGTCCACCGGCAAAGTTTTGCAGATTACCGGATAAAGCCATACCGACAGCGACACCGGCGGAAGCCAATAAAGCCGCAAATGAAGTTGTCTCAACTCCCAAGGCACCGACAACAGAAATGATTAACAGGATTGTCAACAGAATATTGACCAGACTTCTAACGAAAGTTTTGATACTTACATCTACTTTTCGGTTATCCATCAGACGCCTGATGAATTTGTTGAGCAGCGAGATGAGGAAACGTCCGACGACAAAGACAAGGACCGCAATCAATATACGTTCTCCGGCACGAATACCGAAGTCTATCAATTGTTGAGTAATCAGCGAAAGCTTATCCAATCCGTCAGCATTGGCAATCGCCTCTTTCATTAATTCGTCTGCAGCCACTTGCACAGAGTCCGCAGCTTGTGTTGCTTGCAATAATAGTAGCATAATTAAATATATATTAAGTGAATAAATGCAGTTTTGTTATTTCAACAATTTACAAAGTTATATTGTTTTTAGTGAATCTAAAAGTTTTTTTTGCTTTCCTCCTGCAAAAGCAGTATTTTTGTCACCGATTCACTGGTAGGGGTGCCTTAACATGACGGGCTGAGAACATACCCATAGAATCTGATCCGGGTAATGCCGGCGTAGAGAACTAATTAGTAAGCAAAAATGAAAAGAATTGTATGGATGGCCGTCGCCTTATTGGGCGCAGGTATCACTGTTCATGCACAGACGAGTGCAAAGGATAGTATGAGAGTAGTAAACCTGCAAGAGGTGCAGGTAGTGTCCACACGTGCCACAGCCAAAACTCCCGTGGCATTCACCAATATAGGCAAAGCAGAACTCAAAAAGGTAAACTTCGGACAGGATATCCCCTATCTGCTAAGTATGACTCCTTCCACACTGACCACATCGGATGCAGGAGCTGGTATCGGCTATACGACACTTCGCGTACGTGGAACCGATGGCACACGAATCAACATCACGGTAAACGGCATACCGATGAACGATGCCGAAAGCCATAACCTGTTCTGGGTGAATATGCCCGACTTTTCTTCTTCCGTAAAAGATATGCAGGTGCAGCGCGGAGCAGGTACATCGACGAACGGAGCAGGTGCTTTCGGAGCCAGTGTCAATATGCAAACCGAAGGTGCATCTATGAAACCATACGCCGAATTCAATGGTTCATACGGTTCGTTCAACACGCACAAGGAAACAGTGAAAGTGGGAACCGGCCTACTCAATAACCACTGGACGTTTGACGCCCGCCTTTCCAATATCGGTACGGACGGATACATAGACCGTGCTTCGGTGGACTTGAACTCTTACTACCTGCAAGGAGGTTATTTTGCAGAAAACACATCTGTGAAGCTCATTGCATTTGCCGGAAAAGAAAAAACATATCATGCTTGGGGATACGCAACAAAAGAGCAAATGGAAAAATTCGGCAGACGCTACAATCCTTGCGGGGAAATGTACACTGATGCCAACGGCAAAAAATATTATTACGACGACCAAACAGATAATTATCTGCAAAAGAATTATCAGCTTCTCTTCAATCATACTTTCTCGACAGCCTGGAATCTGAACGTTGCCTTACATTATACCAAAGGTGACGGTTATTACGAAGAGTACAAAGACGGCAGATACCTGATAGAATATGGTTTAAAATCATTTACAATAGATGGAACCGAAGTATCTAAAAGCGATTTAGTCCGTCAAAAGAAGATGGACAACAAATTCGGCGGCGGCGTTTTTTCTCTCAATTACACAGCCAACAGGCTAAGTGCATCCCTGGGCGGCGGATTAAATCAATACCGGGGCAATAACTTCGGAAGAGTTCCCTGGGTGAAAAACTACGTAGGTTCTCTATCTCCCGACCATGAATATTACCGCAACAAATCCAAGAAGACCGATGGAAATATTTATCTGAAAGCGAACTACGATCTTACTAGAGGACTAAGTGCTTATGCCGATCTCCAGTATCGCCACATCAACTATACCATCGACGGAAACAATGATAAATATGACTGGAGTAAGAATGCGCTGCGTCCACTGGCAGTAGATAAAAAGTTCGATTTCTTTAATCCGAAAGTAGGATTAAACTGGAACATCACTTCCAACCATCGTGTCTATTCCTCTTTCTCGGTTGCTCAAAAAGAGCCAACAAGAAACAATTATACGGATGGTGATCCGGACTCGTACCCCAAAGCAGAAAAGCTGCTCGACTATGAAGCAGGATATACCTTCGCCAACCAATGGCTGACAGCAGGTGCAAACTTCTACTACATGGACTATACCGACCAACTGGTTCTGACCGGAGCCTTAAACGATATAGGTGAAGCACTGACCGAAAACGTGCCGGACAGTTATCGCATGGGAATCGAAATCATGCTGGGAATCAAACCGTGCAAATGGTTTCAATGGGATATCAACGCTACATGGAGCAAAAACCGTATTCAGGATTTCGTAGAGAGCCTGCCGGGCTACCACTATAATGACGACGGTAGCTCTACTTCTCTCCCGACTATTCAGATAAAGCATAAAGACACTCACATTGCTTTCTCACCGGACTTCTTACTCAACAATCGTTTCTCATTCAATTATAAGGGATTCGAAGCTGCCCTGCAATCACAGTTCGTGAGCAAACAGTATATGACAAACGCAGAAGTTGAAGAACTGACTCTTGATAAGTATTTTGTCAGCAACCTCAATCTGGCGTACAGCTTCCGTCCCAAGAAAGTACTGAAAGAAGTCACCATAGGATTTACTGTATACAATCTGTTTAATGAAAAATATGAAAACAACGGCTGGGCATCAAGTGACTACACCGATACGCTGGAAAATCGGGGAAACTATGCCGGATATGCAGCTCAAGCAGGAACAAACGTTATGGGACATGTTTCTTTCCGCTTTTAATCACACAGAGTTATGGAATTGAATTTTCTGGAAATATTCGGTACGATTGTCGGGCTAGTCTACCTTTGGTTAGAGTACCGGGCAAGTATCTACCTTTGGATAGCGGGTATTGTGATGCCTGCCATCTACATCTTCGTATATTACAAAGCCGGATTGTATGCTGACTTTGGCATCAATATCTACTACCTGATAGCTGCCATCTACGGCTGGTTCTTCTGGATGTGGGGACACAGGAAAAAGAAAGGTCAACTGACGACAGCAGATGCTTCAACCGGTGACACCCCTAAAGATCTTCCTATCGTACATACTCCGGGAAAATGTTACTTGCCTCTTTTTCTGGTATTCGTCGTTTCTTTCCTCGGTATTGCATGGATACTGATAGCATATACGGATAGCAATGTTCCCTGGCTAGATAGCTTTACTACCGCATTGAGCATTGTCGGTATGTGGATGCTGGCACGCAAATACGTCGAGCAATGGTTTGCCTGGATTTTTGTGGATATTGTCTGCTGCGGACTTTATATCTACAAAGACCTTTATTTTACTTCCGCTTTATACGGACTTTACTCCATTATAGCTATCTTTGGCTACTTTAAGTGGAAAAAATTAATGAGCATACAATGAAATACGAACACTATACTCCCGAAGCCGTGATACTTGCCAATGGCGAATATCCCAGCCATCCTCTTCCCCTGCAAATGCTGGAAAATGCAGAATTTGTAGTTTGCTGTGACGGGGCTGCCAATGAATATATCCTGCGTGGGCATACCCCCGATGTAATTATCGGTGACGGGGATTCTCTTTCCCCGGAATATAAAGAACTTTTCTCCCCTATTGTACATCAGATAGCGGATCAAGAAACGAACGACCAAACCAAAGCCGTTCATTTCCTGCAAAAGAAAGGATTCCGGAGAATTGCCATCGTCGGAGCCACCGGCAAACGGGAAGATCATACGTTAGGAAACATCAGTCTGCTGATCGACTACATGAAAGATGGTATCGAGGTACGTACCATTACCGATTATGGTATGTTTATCCCCGCCAAAGACACGCAAACCTTCGCCTCTCATCCGGGGCAACAAGTTTCTATTTTCAATTTCGGAGCGAAAGGATTGCAAGGAGAGGGATTAGTTTATCCTCTTAGTGATTTTACTAATTGGTGGCAAGGAACGCTTAATGAAGCAACAGCAAATGAGTTTACTGTTCATTGTACGGGAGAATATTTAGTATTCTTAGCTTCTATATAAACTATATTGCAATTATCCGGTTTATGCCACCCTATTGTCACAATTGTGCCACCTTGTTGGCACGACCGTGACACTTCGATGGCACAACCGTGCCAACAAGGTGGCACAAATTCATTCATAGGAAGAAGAGGATTAAAGCGTCAACAAATACTTCTTGAAGTCCGCAAAGTCTTTTGTCATTTGAAGGCTTTTTTTCTCGCCTTTCATAAATTCCTGCAATTTGGCAGGGATTTCTACCGCTTCTCCAATAATGCTTTCCACTGTTTCGAGGAACTTGGCAGGATGAGCCGTTTCAAGGAATACACCTGTTTCTCCCTCTTTCAAGCCTTCTACCAACGCACGATATCCACAAGCACCATGAGGATCAAGGAGATAATGATGTTCTTTCCAGGTTTCCTTCACCGTTTCGCGGATTTGCTCATCGGTATAAGTTGTTCCTGAAATCTCGGCAGAGATATCAGCATGTGAACCACTATATAAATCGAGTACGCGGGCAAAGTTACTCGGATCGCCTACGTCCATAGCATTAGCAATCGTTGCGATAGACGGACGGGGATTATATTTACCTGTCTGCAGATATTGATAGAAAATATCGTTGCGGTTATTAGCAGCAATGAAACGCTTCACGGGTAAACCCATCTTCTTGCCAAACAATCCGGCGGTGATATTTCCGAAGTTTCCACTAGGTACACAGATTACAGCATTATCAGCTTTTCCGGCACGTTTCAATTGTGCATAAGCATAGAAATAATAGAATGCCTGCGGCAAGAAACGGGCTACATTGATGGAGTTGGCAGAAGTCAACGAAAGGTGTTCATTCAATTCTTTATCCATGAAAGCAGATTTCACCAATGCCTGACAATCATCAAATGTTCCGTCCACTTCAAGCGCAGTAATATTCTGTCCGAGCGTAGTGAATTGCTTCTCCTGTATTTCGCTCACTTTTCCTTTCGGATAAAGCACATACACATGAATACCTTCCACACCCAGAAAGCCGTTGGCAACAGCACTTCCCGTATCACCGGAAGTAGCTACCAATACATTGACATTCTTTTGTCCTTCTTTTTTAATGAAGTATCCCAAAAGACGCGCCATGAAACGACCGCCTACATCTTTAAATGCTAACGTCGGTCCGTGGAAAAGTTCAAGTGAATAGATGTTATCTGCCACCTTAACCAAAGGTACATCGAAACTTAATGTATCATATACAATCTGTTTCAGCGTATCGGCAGGAATATCCTCACCGAAGAAAGCATCGGCTACGCGATAAGCAATTTCCTGAAAGGATAAACTATCAATCGTATCGTAAAAGTCCTGTGGAAGAGGTTTGATAGACATAGGCATAAACAGCCCTTTGTCGGCAGCAAGCCCTTTTACCACCGCTTCTTGCAGTGAGGCAACAGGTGCTTGTTTATTCGTACTATAATATTTCATAATCTGTGGTGACTTATTTCATGAATTCTTTTATAAACTCGTCTTCTTTCAGAAGTCCGTAACTACCGTTGCAAGCGGCTATTTCATCATACGTCTGCACTTCGTCCGGCTCGATACCCGGATACCAGATAAGAAACGGAATGGGATCAGATGTATGAGTACGAAGCTCACAGGGAGTAGGATGATCGGGCAATACAGCAATGGCTACCGGTTCGTCCCAATCTTTCACTGCTTCATAAATAGGACCTACGGCACGTTTATCAAGATTCTCGATAGTGAGAAGTTTCAAGTCGATGTCTCCTTCGTGTCCGGCCTCATCACTGGCTTCGATATGCAGATAAACAAAATCATCCGTCTTCAATGCTTCCAAGGCAGCGGTCACTTTGTTTTCATAGTTCGTATTATAAAGTCCGGTTGCTCCCTCTACTGCGATGCGACGTAAATCAGCATAATAACCGATTCCGTTTATCAGATCGACAGCCGAGATGACTACTCCTTTCTTTACCTGTGGGAAAGTCTCGGAGAAAGTAGGCATCTGCGGACGGTAACCGGGGCTCCAGGGCCAAATACTGTTCGCAGGATCTTTACCTTCTGCCATACGTTTCAGATTCAATGGATGATCTTTCAGCAGTTCCTGTGATTTCAGAATCAGGTCGTTAATCAGATCTGCCGTTTCTTGTGCTTCCAGAACCAATGGTTTCACCATCAATGGACGGAAAGGTTTCAAAGGTACATCATGCGGAGGTGTACAATCCAGTTCTTTATTACCTCCCTTGATAACCAATAGATGGCGGTACTGAACTCCTGTATGAAAGCGTACGCGGTCATTGCCCAGTTTTTCTTGCAAATATTGAATCAATACATCTGCTTCTTCCGTAGATATATGTCCGGAGGAGTGATTCTTCAGAATATCTCCTTCCACACAAATCAAATTACAGCGCATTGCCATCTCACCCGGTTTCAGATCCACACCAATACTGGCAGCTTCCAGCGGTCCGCGACCTTCATATACCTTTGGCAAATTATATCCCAACACGGACATATTGGCAACTTCACTACCCGGATGGAAACCTTCCGCCACAGTAATCAGGCGGCCGTTACGTCCCATGCGAGCTAGCTTATCCATATAAGGCGTCTTTGCATATTGCAGGAGCGTCTTGTCCCCTAATGACTTCACTGGCCAATCGGCCATTCCGTCTCCCAATATGATAATATGTTTCATAAGGCGTTTAAACATTTGCGATGCTCATGATGTCGGCAAATACTCCGGCAGCCGTTACGCCGGCACCGGCACCGTATCCTTGAATCATCATCGGATATTCTTTATAGCGTTCCGTAGTGAGCAGGATAATATTGTTGCTGCCTTCCAAGCCGTAGAACGGATGGTTGGCTCCTACTTCCTGCAGGCCGACGGAGGCTTTTCCATTCTCCAGTTTGGCGACGAAACGCCAGTGCTTGTTTTCTTTTTCCAATACCTGGCGACGGGCTTCAAAGTCTGCGTCGAGACTTGGAACACGTTTCCAGAAATCTTCCAGAGAACCTTCGAAGAAGTCATTCGGAACAAAGAGGTTCTTTTCAACATCTTCCTGTTCCAGACGGTATCCGGCTTCACGTGCCAGAATCACCAGTTTACGGATCACATCTTTTCCACTCAAGTCAATACGTGGGTCCGGTTCAGAGTAGCGTTCTTCCTGTGCCATTTTGATGGTACGGCTGAAAGGAATATCGGCGCTGATTTTATTAAATATATAGTTCAGTGTACCGGAAAGCACCGCTTCAATCTTCAGAATCTTGTCACCGCTATGAATCAGGTCATTAATTGTATTGATGATCGGAAGACCTGCACCTACGTTTGTTTCGAACAGATACTTCACACCCCGTTGGCGGGCAATCGTTTTCAGTTCACGATAGTTTTCATAAGCGGAAGAAGCCGCAATCTTATTGGCTGCTACCACAGAGATATTGTGTTGCAGGAAATCTTTGTAAAGCGATGCGATGTCAGCGCTGGCCGTACAGTCTACAAATACAGAATTAAAGATATTCATTCCGATAATCTCGTCGCGGATGGTTTGCAAGCTGCTGTCCTTACCCTTTTCCAACAGTTCTTCACGGAAGTTGGCGAGGTCGAAACCTTCACGGCTGAACATTGCCTTGGCTGCATCAATGATGCCTACTACATGGAGTTTCAGTCCGTTTTCCATCATCAGCTTTTGTTGCTGGCAACGAATCTGTTCTACCAGACTACCCCCTACCGTACCGACACCACAGATAAAGAGGTTCAATACCTGATATTCGGAGAGGAAGAAAGAGTCGTGGATTACGTTCAATGATTTACGCAAGGATTTGGAATCGACCACAAAAGAGATATTAGTTTCCGAAGCTCCCTGTGCACAAGCGATAACGTTGATACCATTACGTCCCAGTGTACCGAAAAGTTTACCTGCGATACCCGGTGTATGTTTCATATTCTCACCTACGATAGCCACTGTTGCCAGATTTCTTTCCGCCAGAATCGGAGAAATCTCACCCATCTCTATTTCTTTCGCAAATTCTTCGTTCAGCACTTCACAAGCCAGGTCGGCATCGGCATTACGCACACCGATAGAAGTACTGTTTTCCGATGAAGCCTGTGAGACGAGGAACACGCTGATTCCATTCTTTGCCAATGCTTTAAAAATGCGGTAGTTTACACCGATCACACCTACCATACCAAGACCCTGAACAGTAATCAGACTTGTGTCGTTGATGGAGGAAATCCCCTTGATAGCCTTGCTCTGCGGGTTGGAAACTTCTTGTTTGATAACCGTTCCCACTCCATCCGGGTTGAATGTATTCTTTATTATAATAGGAATATTCTTGTGACATACGGGATAGATAGTCGGCGGATAAACCACCTTTGCGCCGAAGTTACAAAGTTCGGTCGCTTCTACGTAACTCAATTCCGTAATCGTATAAGCAGTCGAAATGACACGCGGATCAGCCGTCATAAATCCGTCTACGTCCGTCCAGATTTCCAGACTTGTCGCATCTAGCGCCGCAGCAACAATGGCAGCCGTATAGTCCGAGCCACCGCGTCCGAGGTTTGTTACATCCCCTGTCGTTTTATCCGAAGAGATGAATCCCGGCACCAGCGCTACTTTAGGAATAGACTGGAAAGCCTCTTTCACCAGTTTATTAGTCAATTCGGTATCCAGCGTGTGCTTGCTATGCTTTCTTTCCGTCTTGATAAAAGTGCGCGAATCGAACCATTTTGCTCCCTCAATCAGTGCAGTGACGATGATCGATGAAAGGCGTTCACCATAGCTGACGATTGTATCCGAAGTCTTCGGGGAAAGGTCTTTAATCAGGTAAATTCCCTGAAAGATATCCTTCAATTCGTTCAGTAGTTCGCCAATCTGACGTTGCAACGATACTTGCTTTTCTCCGGCAGGAATCACCTCCTTAATCATCTCCACATGACGGTAAACGATTTCGCGGAACTCACCCTCATAGGCTGAATCTCCCACTGCCGCCATCTTCGATGTATTTATCAATTTGTCAGTGATGCCTCCCAATGCGGAAACAACTACAATTACCGGCTCATTTGCCGACTCTACAATTCTCTTTACGCTTAAAATGCTGTTCACGGAACCTACGGATGTTCCGCCGAATTTCATTACTTTCATGAAGATACTTATTTAAATGCAATGTCCTGCAGTTTGCTTTTTACAGAACGATTGGTTGTTTACGAATAAAATTGAATTTGAATTTTGCCTGCTTATACAAGCGTGAATCACGTAGATACACAAAAACTATCCATTAACCCCTAAGGGTCATGGTACACATGGATGTGACTGTATGTGGATAGTACTTCATCATAGTCCTTGTTTCTACTCTTGTTTTTGATAAGTGTCGCAAAAGTAATAATAAAAACGTTCAATCTATCACTTTTTTCGGTTTTTTTCTGATAAAAAGAATCTTTCGCCTGCGCTTTATCCGGTCATCCGCCTTCACTTTTATGACATTTTGTTACTTATTTATCAAATCTATTATTATATTTGCGAAAACAATCGCACAAAATCAGCTTATGAGCCCATTAAATACTTCCGTATTGTTAATATACACCGGTGGAACAATTGGTATGATTGAGAATGCCGCGACAGGTGCTCTGGAGAACTTTAACTTCGAGCAACTGCAAAAGTATATCCCCGAACTGCAAAAGTTCAATTTTCCAATTGACACCTATCAGTTTGATCCTCCGATGGATTCGTCGGACATGGAACCGGATATGTGGCGGAAGCTGGTACGCATTATTCATGACAACTACAATCGTTACCACGGCTTCGTCATCCTGCACGGAACGGACACGATGGCTTATACCGCTTCCGCCCTAAGTTTTATGCTGGAAGGACTGGACAAACCCGTCATTCTCACAGGCTCACAGCTTCCCATCGGCGTACTCCGCACGGACGGAAAGGAAAATCTGATGACCAGTATCGAGATTGCCATTGCACAAAACAAGGAAGGAAGGACACTGGTGCCCGAAGTATGCATCTTCTTTGAAAATCACCTGATGCGGGGAAACCGTACGACAAAGATGAATGCAGAAAACTTCAATGCATTCCGTTCTTTCAATTATCCGGTATTGGCGGAAGCGGGAATCCATATTAAATATAATAATGTACAAATTCACGGAAATGGTGAAGAACGGGAATTGAAACCGCACTATTTGCTGGATACCAATGTAGTGGTACTGAAGCTCTTTCCGGGCATCCAGGAAAATGTAATTGCCACCATTCTGGGGATTGAAGGTTTAAAGGCGGTTGTGCTCGAAACATACGGTTCGGGGAATGCTCCCCGAAAGGAATGGTTTATACGCCGGCTCTGTCAGGCCAGTGAACGTGGAATTGTGATTGTCAACGTAACACAATGCAGCGCAGGAATGGTAGAAATGGAACGTTACGAAACGGGATACCAGTTATTGCAGGCAGGCGTTGTCTCCGGATATGACAGTACAACGGAATCGGCAGTCACTAAATTAATGTTCTTACTGGGACATGGATATACCCCGGATGAGGTACGCGACCGGATGAACCGTTCGATAGCGGGAGAGATAACTCTGTAGGCTTCATCTATTTCTATTAGGCAGGGATAACTTATTTCTAATAAATTATCCCTATTTTTGTACCCTACAAGAAGAAAGGAATTTCGATGGCAAAAGAGAAAACCGTATATGTATGCAGTAATTGCGGACAGGATTCACCCAAATGGGTGGGTAAATGTCCGTCGTGTGGAGAATGGAATACGTATGTTGAAGAAATCGTACGGAAAGAACCCACTAACCGCCGTCCGGTGTCGGGCATTGAAACACAAAAGCCCAAGCCACTGGCACTTAGCGATATAGAGGCAGACGACGAGCCACGTATCAATATGCACGATGATGAACTGAATCGTGTATTGGGAGGCGGACTTGTACAGGGTTCTCTTGTCCTGATAGGCGGCGAACCGGGAATCGGTAAATCGACGCTCGTCATGCAGACCGTACTGCACATGCCGGAAAAGAAGATTCTTTATGTATCCGGTGAAGAGAGTGCACGACAGCTGAAACTTCGTGCTGACCGTCTCTCTGACACTTCCAGCGATTGCCTCATCGTTTGCGAGACTTCACTCGAACAGATTTATGTGCATATCAAGAATACGAATCCCGATTTAGTGATTATCGACTCTATACAGACTATTTCCACCGAAAGTATCGAATCGTCTCCCGGAAGTATAGCGCAAGTCAGAGAGTGTTCGGCGTCTATTCTTCGTTTTGCGAAAGAAACGCATACGCCTGTATTGCTGATCGGACATATTAATAAGGAAGGAAGTATTGCAGGACCTAAAGTGCTGGAACATATCGTAGATACTGTTCTTCAATTTGAGGGCGACCAACATTATATGTATCGTATTCTACGCAGTATCAAGAATCGTTTCGGTAGTACGGCAGAATTAGGTATTTATGAAATGCGTCAGGATGGGTTGCGCCAAGTGAGTAATCCTTCCGAACTTTTGCTAAGTCAGGATCATGAAGGGATGAGCGGGGTAGCCATTGCCTCCGCCATTGAGGGGATTCGCCCGTTTTTGATTGAGACACAGGCTTTGGTAAGCTCTGCAGTCTACGGAAATCCGCAACGTTCGGCAACCGGTTTCGATTTGAGAAGAATGAATATGCTGCTAGCTGTTCTCGAAAAGCGGGTGGGATTTAAGTTGGCACAGAAAGATGTGTTCCTGAATATTGCCGGAGGATTGAAAGTGAATGATCCGGCTATCGATCTGCCGGTTATCAGTGCAATCCTTTCTTCCAATATGGATGCAGCCATTGAGCCGGAAGTTTGCATGGCGGGAGAAATCGGATTGTCGGGAGAGATACGTCCTGTGAATCGAATTGAACAGCGTATCGGTGAAGCTGAAAAGTTAGGTTTCAAACGTTTCTTGCTACCTAAATATAACTTGCAAGGGATCGATACCCAAAAACTGAAGATAGAATTAGTACCGGTGAGAAAAGTAGAAGAGGCGTTCAGGGCTTTATTCGGATAAGACACTGATGCATAAATAGCCCGTTTTTCTAATTGGATAATCGAAAACAATATCAATAATAACTAAATGACACAAGAATACCAACTCCGTATACTTCCCGAAATCGCAGCAAACGAACAGAAATTAAAGGAATATCTTTCTAAAGAAAAAGGTCTGAATTTACGTGACATCACCGCTACCCGAATCTTGAAACGGAGTATTGATGCACGCCAGCGGACTATCTTCGTCAATCTGAAGGTAAGGGCATACATCAAGGAAATGCCGCAAGAAGATGAGTACGAACGTACTATATATAATAATGTAGAAGGAAAACCGCAAGTGATTGTCGTTGGCGCAGGTCCCGGCGGATTATTCGCTGCATTACGCCTTGTTGAACTTGGATTACGCCCTATCGTCATCGAACGTGGAAAAGACGTGCGCGAACGTAAAAAAGACCTGGCACAAATCAGCAGGGAACACACTGTTGATCCAGAATCGAATTACAGTTTCGGAGAAGGAGGTGCAGGAGCTTACTCGGATGGGAAACTCTATACCCGGAGCAAGAAGAGAGGAAATGTAGATAAGATTCTGAACGTATTTTGCCAGCATGGAGCTTCAACTTCGATATTGGTGGATGCGCATCCGCATATCGGAACAGACAAATTGCCACGTGTCATTGAAAATATGCGGAACACCATTATCGAATGTGGCGGAGAAGTACATTTCCAGACACGAATGGATGCATTGATTATTGAGAACGATGAAGTCAAAGGTATCGAAACAAATACAAGAAAGACTTTTCTCGGACCCGTGATACTGGCAACCGGACATTCGGCGAGAGATGTATATCGTTGGCTGGCTGCGAATCATGTGGCGATTGAAGCGAAAGGCATTGCAGTCGGTGTCCGTTTGGAGCATCCGGCAATGTTGATCGATCAAATACAATACCATAATAAGAATGGACGGGGCAAATACCTGCCCGCTGCTGAATACAGCTTTGTAACACAGGCAGAAGGCAGAGGAGTATATAGTTTCTGTATGTGTCCCGGAGGTTTCATCGTTCCTGCCGCCAGCGGACCGGAACAAGTGGTAGTAAACGGCATGTCTTCTGCCAACCGTGGGTCACGGTGGAGTAATTCGGGAATGGTAGTGGAAATTCAACCGGAAGATTTGGGAAATGAAGAATTAAAAATGAGGAATAAAGAATTGGCTGCGCAACAAGATGAACAGCTGATGGCACTAAACCCGAATTTGAAAAGTTCACAACTTTCAGAGATTAATTCACAGTTACTATCTGTTCTTCACTTTCAAGAGGAATTGGAACGTCAATGCTGGTTGCAGGGAGGCAGACGACAGACTGCTCCGGCACAACGCATGCTGGATTTTACCCGCAAGAAATTGAGTTACGATCTGCCCGAGTCATCCTATAGTCCGGGATTGATTTCGTCTCCACTTCATTTCTGGATGCCATCATTTATTAGCAAAAGGCTATCTCTTGGTTTCCAACAATTCGGACGAAGCAGTCACGGATTCCTGACAAATGAGGCAGTAATGATTGGTGTGGAAACACGAACTTCTTCCCCCGTTCGTATCATACGCGATAAGGATACTCTACAACATGTCACCGTTCGCGGATTATTTCCTTGCGGAGAAGGCGCAGGCTATGCCGGAGGAATTGTGTCTGCCGGGGTGGACGGCGAACGATGTGCAGAAGCAGCAGCCAACTATTTCAATCATTAATTAAACTTACACTAAAATGAATTATCAACCCGAAATAGCAATCGTAGAAGCCAATACATTGACCTGTCTCGGTCTGAAAGGAATCCTGGAGGAAATGATTCCTATGGCAACCATACGGACTTTTCATCACTTCAGCGAACTGATGGACGATACTCCCGATATGTATGCCCACTATTTCATTTCCGCACAGATTTACGTGGAGCACAATGCTTTCTTTCTCCCCCGGAAACGAAAAACGATTGTATTGGCAAGCGACAGTCCGCAATTCCAACTGTCCGGCGTACCTGTACTCAACATTCACGAATCCGAAGAAGAGCTGGTGAAAAACATATTGAAACTTCACCAACATGCTCACCATGACGGTTATCCGGTAAAAGATATGCCACCCATGCCTCCGATGCAGCCTCATCAGGAAATTCTATCCGCCCGTGAAATAGAAGTGCTCGTACTGATAACCAAAGGATTAATCAACAAAGAAATAGCAGATAAACTGAATATCAGCCTGACTACCGTTATCACTCACCGAAAAAATATCACGGAGAAATTAGGCATTAAGTCCGTCTCCGGGCTGACTATTTATGCTGTAATGAACGGATATATCGAAGCTGACCGAATCTGACCTCTTAAAAAATAAGTCATAATCCTAATAAATGAGGATTGACTGTCATCTATATTTGCCGTTACTTTGCACCAGATAAATTAACAGCAGATGAAGACAAAGAATATTATGATTGCCCTCACGCTCCTGACGACAGGTACAGCATGGGCGGAAGATTTCCCGAAAGACTCACTAAAAATAGTAGACATCGAAGAAGTGGTAGTGATTGCCACTCCGAAAGAGAATCGTAAGTTGCGTGAATTACCGGTGGCAGCCACTGTTTTATCGCAAGATAATATGCGCGCCAATCAGGTGAACTCTGTGAAAAACCTGACAGGCATCGTCCCTAATCTGTTTATCCCCGATTATGGTTCCAAACTGACCACTTCCATTTATATCCGCGGAATCGGCTCACGTATCAACACTCCGTCCGTAGGACTTTACGTAGACAACATCCCTTATATCGACAAATCCGCTTTCGACTTCAACTATGCTGATATCGAACGTATTGACATTCTCCGAGGACCACAAGGTACTCTCTACGGACGTAATACGATGGGAGGACTTATCAAAGTGCACACAAAATCGCCTTTCACTTATCAAGGTACTGATATCCGCATGGGAGCAGCGACCTACAATAATTATAATGTGTCACTCACCCACTATCACCGGACATCCGACCGCTTCGCTTTTTCTACCGGAGGTTTCTACGAACACACAGGTGGCTTCTTTGAAAATTCGGCAAGAAACAACGAAAAGGTAGACAAGAGCAATGCCGGTGGCGGACGTTTCCGTGGTATTTACCTGCCTAGTTCGAACCTGAAAATAGATATGGCCCTTAGCTATGAATATAGCGATCAGGGCGGATATCCGTATTACTATACCGGGATTACCCCCAGTGCGATAGCTAAAGCGAAAGAAAATGGTAAAGAAATGACAGAAGACCGGGCAGATTATATCGGTAAGATTTCATATAACGACCGCAGCAGTTACCGCCGTGGATTGCTCAACTCCGGTGTTAACATCGAATATCAAGCCAACAACTTTATATTAAGTGCCGTGACAGGTTATCAGAACCTGAACGACCGCATGTTTCTCGATCAGGATTTCACAGAAAGAGATATTTTCAATATTGAGCAAAAGCAACGTGCCAACACCATTTCCGAAGAGATTGTGTTGAAAGCCAAACCCGGAAAAAGATGGCAGTGGGCTACGGGCGCTTTCGGATTCTATCAATGGCTGCATACTACGGGACCTGTTTTGTTTAAAGAAGAAGGAGTGAAGTCGGTCATTGAAAACAACGCCAATGCAGCTTTTGAAGAAGTATCTGCCAAACCCGGAGCTCCCACCATGGGAATGACTGTGCACAACCCGACTTTAAGCGTAGGAGGAACTTTCGACACCCCGACTCTTAGCGGTGCACTTTATCATCAGTCTACTTTCAACAACTTGTTCATAGAAGGACTGTCCGTTACAGCCGGCCTCCGGCTCGATTACGAGAAAATCAGTATGAAGTATAATTCTCTTAGCACTCCTATCGATTTTGGTTTTGATTTTCACTTAGCTATGGGACCCAACCAAATAAACTTGTCTGATCAGAATATGAAAGCCCCTGCCTCTTTCGTTGGCAAGCTCTCTACTGATTATGTACAGCTCCTACCCAAATTTGCTATTCAATATGAATGGAAGAATCAAAATAACGTTTATGCCACCGTCACCCGGGGATATCGTTCGGGAGGATATAACATCCAGATGTTCTCTGACTTATCACAAACAGAATTGAAAAATTCGATGATGAATGCCATCAAAGAAAGTCCGACAATAGGGCAAGATGCCACCTGGGGAAAAACCATCATTAATATGATGAACCAAATGGTACCTACAAAAGAGATTGATGTAAAAGCATCCACCACTTACAAACCCGAATATTCGTGGAACTACGAAGCAGGTAGCCACCTTACTTTATGGGAAGGCAGACTTTGGGCCGACGTCGCAGCATTCTATATGGATACCCGCGACCAACAACTCTCCCAATTTGCAGAAAGTGGTCTGGGACGTATCACGATCAATGCAGGAAAAAGTCGCAGTTATGGTGCAGAAGCAGCCCTTCGTGCCAGTGTGACAAAAGAACTTAGCCTGAATGTCAGTTACGGATATACGTATGCCACCTTTACGGATTATGTAATCACCGAAGAGCAAAAAGACGGCACTTTTAAAGTAACCGCAGATTATAATGGCAAATATGTTCCCTTTGTCCCCAAACATACCTTAAATATCGGAGGAGAATACGCCATCACCTGCAGTCCGCGCTCTATCTTCGACCGGGTTGTATTCCAAGCTAATTATAACGCTGCCGGACGTATCTACTGGACTGAACAAAACGATGTCAGCCAATCTTTCTATGGCACACTCAACTGGAGAACGAATCTGGAAATCGGTGACGCAATGATTAGTTTCTGGGCACGCAACTTCTTGAATAAAGAATATGCCGCCTTCTATTTCGAAACAATGAACAAAGGTTTTATGCAAAAAGGACGCCCAATGCAATTTGGAGTAGATCTCCGCTGCCGGTTCTAATCATTTTCACTCATAGAGATATTATTTAGTCATTTTATTGTCAGCTAAAGATTTTATCCATATAAAACAATGATTATCAATCCATTGACACCTGACAATAAGTGCTGACAATAACCCAAAAACAGGCTGACAATAAAAGATTCGGACTTTTATTGTCAGCCTGTCTCTTATAGATTGATGGCATGGAATACGTGATAGAAGAACGTATGCCTCTATGAAGTATGCATTATAAAGTCGTTATACTTAATTAATCCAATAGGCATTGTTCTCTTAACCCTACGCTATCTTTACCTTTCCATGGCTGTGGTAGCTTCTCTTCACGGCCGTGGAGAGATCTCGTCACGGCTGTGAGAAGAAGTCACCACGGCCGTGGGAAGGTAAAGATAGCGGTACCTTCACACAACTATACCGGCATCTTAACGGAACTTTACCGGTACTCTGGCATTACTTTACCTACAGTTTCCTATTGGTTTGCTTATATCTAAGATTATCTTGTCTACATCTAATACACTTCAACTACACTCCACCACGATTAAGCAAGTTTCTCTGTTCCATCAGACACACGCGTCATTTGATAAGCGATACGCTCTGTACCGTTCTTTACATAAATGATACCACAACGTTGAAAGCCATACTTCGTCAATATATGCTGCATGACTTTATTGTCCCGATGAGTATCTACCCGGAGATTGGGCCAACGTTCGAAACACCAGTTCAAGCAGGTTTCCGATACCCCCTTCTGTTTTCCGTTCGTTGCCAGCCGATGAATCACTCCATAAGGTTCATTATTGAGCCATGTTCCTTCATAAATCTGTTGATAAGTAGGGTCGTCGCCCAAGATAAAACAAAAAGTCCCCAAGATTTCTCCCTGTTCATCTATGCAGACAAAGCTATGTCCATCTTCAATTTCCTGACGAATCAATACTTCAGAAGGATAACCGTCAATCCATTGAGTAGTATTTCCGGTTGCACGCATAAAGGCACGGGCATAGTCATAAATCTCCATCACTAAAGGGAGATCTTTTATTTCGGTAGATCTGATTTCCATCATTTGAAAAGTTATTCAAGAATAAAACAGATAATAAAATTACTCATTGATAGCTCCACAATGGGGGCATACACCTTTTTGCTTCAACTTTTCCCCACAACGCCCACAACGATACTTATACCCAATGTTCCGATGGACTTTCTTCGCAAAAACCAGCATAAAAAAGGCAAGGAACAGATAACCGATATAAATATGTGTCATCAGGATAAAGAAGAAATAGCAGAAAATACAGCAAGACATCAACCCCAGCAGATAAAAGATAGCTGCAGCGGGAGTCAACTGTCGGAACAAATCATCCAGCACCGCCAAAGCGACTATCAAAAACAGCCAAATACTCAACAAGAAGACAGAGAGAATAAAAGGAACTTTGAACGGCGACAAAGTAGGATTGAAATAAAAATGCTCCCACGTTTCCGGCACAAAGACCTGCATCGATTCGTAAATCGTTGCACTGAAAGCCATCAACAAACAGAGAAATAACGGATAAACACTATCTATATCATTAAAATAGACCATCTGCAACTGCTTTCGACGAAAAGCGCGAAACAGATATACACCGACGAATAAAGCGAAGATGATAATGAAATAAGAAGCATGCGTATCACTGAAAAGATGAATGGCCTGCGAAATACTATCAGTCGGCACAAATGACTTCTTGAGTTCTTTTTCACGTATCCAGCCCTGTTCATCCTGTGTGTGAGCCAGCTTCACCCAAACACTGTCTACACTATCGGCAGGGTGAACCGCAAACTCTGCCACCACTACCCTATCCCCTTTATTCAACTGAATAAAAGTATCTTTTATCGGAAGACATTCCAAAGAGATGGAATCATCGACTACTTCCAAGTTTGTATTCCATGTATAATGCCGTTCGTACAAGTAAGTCAACGAGTCTTTCGTCTTCTTCGACAGTTCTTCCGAATCCAAAGCCGGTGCTTTATAATAACAAGATGAGAGCAAAAGTAAACATAGTAGGAGGTTCATCACTGTTTTCATCACTATTTTCACCACAGAGGACGCAGAGGACACAGAGGATAAAAAGGATAAAGAGGGTAAAAAGGGGAAAGAAGGTAAAGAGAAAAACTTTCTACACTTTTTCCAAAAAACACTCAAACAGTCTGTATCAGAAGAATGAGTGAAGATGTTACCTCCACTATATCCTCTGTGTCCTCTGCGTCCTCTGCGTCCTCTGTGGTGAAAACGGTGGTGAAAATTGTGAATAATGATTCTCATTGAGCCGCTTTTACTTTCATTTGACAATTCTTACAATCAAATTCCAGACGAAAACGTTTGCCGTCATTTGACACCAGGTAATAGGGTTCTTTATAAGGTGAACGTACCCGTTGATGGATGGGACACCATCCCATACTGTAACGCAAACAATGTTTGCAGAACATCAGTACCGCATCTTCCACCGCTTCTTTTTCGTAAGCCGCTGCTACCTGTTGAACCCCATGCTCCTGATAGAAAGAGGCTGCACGAGTATTCATGACATTTCCCAGATAGGTTAGCGTCGTTTGTGGAAAAGCATGATTGGTTGACTTCCATACCGACAATTCCTGACGGTAATTGATTCGACGGGCAGTTATTAACCGGTCGATTGCCTGCCGGCGGAAATCGGCTAATACCGAAGCCGGCAGAAACCAGTTGCCGGTAAAAGAGATTTCTATTTCTTTTGCTTCGAAAGGCGTATTCCCCAATTTGGACAGTTGCGTTTTCAGGTTGTCCGTTTGTGGAGTCCGAGCCGGCTCTTTCTCACGTGGAAGGGTGATTGTGACGCTATTATCATCTTCGTCAGTCAATGTCAAAGAGAAACCGGAATGATGGTCGGCAAGCAACATTCGCACTGCGATTTTCCTTTCGGCAGACTTACGGGAAAGCACTCGTTCAAATTCTTGGTCGAAATTACGATACAATGTGGTACGAGGCTTGATGCGAGGCATTTCCTGTGGGTATAGTTTGTTGCTGTCCACCCGGTTGATGCGGAAGCCCTGTAAACGTCCCTGTTCGTCGATATAACAAACACCGTCTCCATTGTTAAAGGATTTAAGTCCCGCAACCGTCAGATAATTGCCGCGAATCTCCTTCACAGTCCCCATCTCCTCGCCCAACGACTTGGGAGTGTCGAAAGAGAAAATCTCTTTGTCACGTCCATGCAGGAAATAATGTGTGAATCCACGACTGAAACTCTTATCCAGTTGTGGCTTAAACTCGAAATTGCACGTACCCGAAGAAGCCCTTACATATTCCGGACGACGGGCAAAGATGGCATCCAGCTTCTGACGATAAGCGGCCGTTACATTCTTCACGTAAGAAACGTCTTTCAGTCGCCCTTCTATCTTGAACGAGGAAGCTCCGGCATCCAGCAATTGCTCCAGTTCGTCACTTTGATTCATATCTTTCAGGGAAAGCAGATGTTTGTCTTTGACAATCACTTTCCCGTCCGCGTCTACCAGACTAAAAGGTAACCGGCAGAATTGCGCACATTCTCCCCGGTTGGCACTACGACCGAAACAGGCTTGGCTGACATAGCACTGCCCGCTATAGCTGACACAAAGTGCCCCATGTACGAATACCTCTAAAGGCACTTCCGGACAATTTTCGTGTATCTTTTTTATTTCACGCAACGATAGTTCCCGCGCCAGGACTACTTGCCGGAAACCCGCCTTCCAAAGGAATTTTACTTTTTCCGGTGTACGGTTGTCCATTTGTGTACTGGCATGAAGCGGTATCGGAGGAAGATTCAACTTCGTGATCCCCATGTCCTGCACAATCAGCGCGTCTACGCCAATCCGATAAAGTGCATGAATCATCTCCTCCGTCTCTTTCAACTCTTCTTCTTTCAGAATCGTATTGACCGTGACATAAATACGTGCATGATACAAATGGGCATGCTGCACCAATGCTTCAATATCTTCCAATGAGTTCACAGCCGCCGCACGGGCACCGAACTTCGGAGCACCGATATATACTGCATCTGCCCCATGATTGATAGCTTCAATGCCACATTCCAGGTTTTTCGCCGGAGCGAGAAGTTCTATTTTACGCTGCTTTATCATTGAATATCGTTGATGTTGTAAGGTGTTTCCTGATAAACGAAGTAGTTCAGCCAATTGGAGAACAACAAATTGGCATGAGCACGCCAACGTACCAACGGGCCTTTTTCAGGATCATTGTCTATATAATAATTGCGGGGCATCTCTATCGGCAAGCCTTTATCGAGATCGCGACGGTATTCCGTGTCCAGTGTCAGCGGAGAATATTCGGAGTGTCCCGTGACAAAGAATTCACGACCGCCCCGTGCCATTGCCATATAGACACCGGCATCTTCCGATTCGGAAAGCAACGTCAATTCCGGAACTTTCAGAATGTCTTCCCTGCGTACTTCTGTATGACGGCTATGCGGCACATAGAAACAATCATCAAAACCACGGAAGATGGAGTGGAAAGGTTCCAATACCCGATGTTCAAAGATACCGAACATCTTCTCTTTCAACGGATATTTAGGAACTCCATAATGATGATACAATCCGGCCTGCGCAGCCCAGCATATATATAAGGTAGAAGTGACATGCGTACGTGCCCAATCAAAGATTTCCGTAATCTCATCCCAATAGGTCACCTCCTCGAAGTCCATCTGTTCTACAGGAGCTCCGGTGATAATCATACCATCATACTTCTCGTGACGCATCTGGTCGAAATCCGTATAGAACGTTTTCATGTGTTCTATCGGCGTATTCTTTGACGTGTGGCTCTTGATCTTCATAAATGAAATCTCCACCTGAAGAGGTGTATTGGAGAGTAAGCGCACCAAGTCTGTTTCCGTTGTAATTTTCAACGGCATCAGATTCAGAATCACAATCCGTAGCGGACGAATATCCTGTTGCGTAGCGCGGGAAGTGTCGATCACAAAAATATTCTCTTCCTTCAAAAGCTCTATCGCAGGTAGTTTATCGGGTAAATTTAAAGGCATAATCGCTATATATTAGTAATTTGAGTGCAAAAATACGAAAAATATAGCAGATTATAGGGAGGTAGCTTATTTAGAAGACGTACAAATTAAGTCAATTTAAACATAGAAGCATAACAACCAATCAATAAAAGCCTTATTTTTGCCGGAGAAATTAGTACTAATAATTTAAATCTTAGAAAAATGGCATACGTAATTAGTGACGATTGTATTGCTTGCGGAACTTGCATTGACGAGTGTCCGGTAGAAGCTATCTCTGAAGGTGATATCTATTCTATCAACCCAGATGTATGTACTGACTGTGGTACTTGTGCAGACGTTTGTCCGTCTGAAGCAATTCACCCGGCTGAATAATACAAGTTACAAAAAGAGTATAGGCTGCTTTCTATGGAAGGCAGCCTTTTTTTATTCCTCTTTCTTCACCACAGATTACACAGATTAACACAGATTAATTCACAATCACACGGATAGAAAAATACAAAGAAGTTCCTTAAACAAAAAATCACCCTTACTGCATACTGTAGTAAGGATGATTTTATTAATCTAATATTTTTCAGACAGACAATCTCTTTTCAATCTGTGTCAATCTGTATAATCTGTGGTGAACTATTATTTCAACTTAGCCAATGCTTCTTTGATACGACGGATAGCCTCTACGATATTTTCATCGCTTGTAGCATAACTCATACGGATACATTCAGGAGCACCGAAAGAGGCACCACCTACACAAGCCACGTGAGCTTCTTCAAGCAAGTACATTGCCAAATCATCTGAATCTGCAATCTTACGTTCGCCGTTGCTCTTTCCAAAGAAAGCATCGCATTTCGGGAACAGATAGAAAGCACCTTGCGGAACGTTTACCTCAAATCCCGGAACTTCCTTAGCCAACTTCACAATCAGGTCACGACGGCGTTGGAATGCTTTCTGCATTTCTTTTACCGGTTCTTGTGTTCCTGTATATGCCACTTCAGCAGCTTTTTGAGAAACAGAGCAAGGACCTGAAGTGTACTGACCTTGCAACTTGTTGCAAGCTTTTACAATCCATTCCGGACCGGCAATGAAACCGATTCTCCATCCTGTCATAGCGTAAGCCTTGGATACACCGTTTACAATCACTGTACGTTCCTTCATTTCTGGGAATTGAGCGATACTCTGATGTGCACCAATATAATTGATATGTTCATAAATCTCATCAGCGATTACTATCACCTGCGGATGTTTAGCCAATACTGCTGACAATCCGGCCAATTCTTCTTTTGTATATACAGAACCTGTCGGATTAGACGGAGAACAAAGAATCAATGCTTTCGTCTTCGGAGTGATGGCTGCCTCCAGCTGTTCCGGAGTAATCTTGAAATCTTGTTCGATACCTGCTGAAACAATTACAGGAGTACCTTCTGCCATTTTCACCATTTCCGGGTAACTTACCCAGTAAGGAGCCGGCACGATGACTTCGTCACCCGGATTTACCAATACAAGGATGGTATTACAAACAGATTGTTTGGCACCATTGGCACACGAAATTTGAGCGGCTGTATATTCCAGACCGTTTTCTTTTTTCAGTTTCTCAACAATAGCATTGCGCAAAGCCGGATAACCCGGTACCGGAGAGTAACGAGAAAAGTTATCATCTATGGCTTTTTTCGCAGCTTCTTTGATGTGGTCAGGAGTATTAAAATCCGGTTCTCCTACACTTAAGTTAATAACATCAACACCCTGTGCCTTGAGCTCGTTGCTCTTTTGCGACATGGCAAGCGTCGCCGATGGCGACAAGCTGTTCAAACGATCTGATAATTGATTCATTTTGTATCTATTTTATTGTTGTTGAGTGAAAATCGTTGCAAAATAAGCGATAATATTTGATATATGAAAACAAATTGGCAATTTACTTATTAAAATGTAAAGTATGCCCCATTCTTTCTTTCTTTGTTCTCAAGTATCGTTCATTATACGGATTAGGAACTGTTTCAACAGGTACATTTTCTACTATCTCCAATCCGTATGCTTCCAAACCAACACGTTTCACCGGATTATTTGTCAAAAGTCTCATTTTGTGTACTCCCAGTTCACGAAGGATTTGTGCGCCTACTCCATAATCACGTTCGTCGGCAAGGTGTCCCAAACAAATATTCGCGTCAACGGTATCCATACCGTCTTCCTGCAACTTATATGCTTTCATCTTTTCCATCAGACCGATGCCACGTCCTTCCTGATTGAGGTAAACCACCACACCTTTTCCTTCTTTTTCGATCATTTCCATCGCTTTATGCAGCTGCTCGCCACAGTCACAACGTTGTGAGCCAAGGATATCCCCAGTAGCGCAAGAGGAATGGACACGTACCAAGATCGGTTCGTCTTCACTCCATGTTCCTTTAAATATAGCCATGTGCTCCAATCCGTTTGATTTCTGGCGGAAAGGAATCAGACGGAACTTTCCGTGTTCGGTAGGCATATTTACTTCTACTCCTTTTTCTACAATGGATTCCTGTTTCAGGCGATAAACGATCAGGTCATGGATAGAAATCAGTTTCAGCCCGTGTTCGTCTGCCATCTGACGGAGTTCGGGCAAACGTGCCATTGTTCCGTCTTCACTCATGATTTCCATCAAGGCACCTGCGGGGTAAAGTCCTGCCAGACGAGCCATATCAATCGTAGCTTCTGTATGTCCGGCACGGCGAAGTACTCCTTTTTCTTGCGCGTACAACGGATTGATGTGTCCGGGACGCCCGAAAGTAGCCGGTGTAGAAGTCGGATCGGCCAACGCCTGAATAGTAGCGGCACGGTCAGAAGCGGAAACACCTGTTGTACAGCCTTCCAATTTGTCAATAGTAACCGTAAAAGGAGTTCCCAACACGGAAGTATTATCACTTACCTGATGCGGTAAATCCAACTCCTTGCAACGAGACACTGTGACAGGTGCACAAAGTACGCCACGTGCATGCTTCAACATGAAATTTACTTTTTCGGGAGTTATCTTTTCAGCTGCAATAATCAAGTCGCCTTCGTTTTCGCGGTCTTCATCATCCACTACTATGACAAACTTGCCTTCTTTGAAGTCGGCAATCGCATCTTCTATTCTATCCATTTTAATAGTCTCTTTCATAACACTTATTTATTGATTTTCTGTATGATGAATTGAATTTGTTCATTGTTCTTTATAATCCGTTCCATATCCTTAGCCAGACGAACGCGGAACGCCCAGATGCGGAAATAGAAAAATAAACCGATAGGGAAAATGACTCCGGCTACCAGATTCAACCAATATATATGGAACGGGCGCACATGAGCAGAAACGGAAATAACCGGATAATTGTTTAATGCACCGATCAAAGTGGCAGATTTCGTATTGGACATTTCTTCGACCAACGCTTCCAGCTTTTCATTGATTGCCATCACCTCGTTATCATCCTCACTCGCCATCCACAACTTAAAGTAATTCGGTGCTTTTTCCAATCGTTTCCTGGCGGCATACGCTTTACACTCTGCCGAAAGTTGTTCCAAATCACCCGTCAGACGTGCGTAATCAGGATCATGAATAATCACTTCTTTCTTAAATATATGACGCACACTACGAATTCCCACAATCTTTTTAAACCAGTTGATATAAGCATCTGCATTAAGCACCACAGAGTCTTTATTCGATTTATAAGTAAGGAAGATTCCTAACGGGGCAAGGACTGCGCTACTTGTCCACATCCCCATCCAAACAATCCACTTACCGTCGCGGGCCATTTTATATCCTGTATTATCAATGATATAATAAATGATAAACACCAACACTGATACGATGACCGGCATTCCCAGACCTCCTTTACGGATAATACCGCCCAACGGAGCTCCGATAAAGAAGAACAGCAGACAAGAAAGTGAAATTGTTATCTTCTTATGCCATTCCGTCTTATGTTTTCGAATACTATAATCATTGTTCTCCATCGTGAATTTCTTGAACCCAAGATCGTTAGCCACGTTCTCCGCACGACTGACAGCAGAAGAAATCACCTTCTGTTTCTGCGTTAAAGAGGCTACTTCGTAAAGGCTGTCTACATTATATTCATGAATATCCGCCTTTTCTATTTTGACCGTATCTTCTTTTGTCAATCCATAAGAAGGACGGAAATTTCCTTCTGCCACTTCCCTGTAATACTGTCGTCCGATACTGTCTCCCACAACCGTCATCGAGTCAATGGAACTCTGCAACTGCGCCATGTCCTTAGCACTGGACTGTTTACCCATAATCTCACCGTCAACCATATTGAAATCGGAATTAAACTCAATAATGGTATGTTTTTCCCTAAATTCCTCGCGTCGGTAAGGTACATTCTCCGATTTCATACTTTGAGCTTTCAGATTCTCAAATAAATCTCCGCTATACAAATGCAGCCAAAGATGCTGTTTATCCGCGGTCATCTCCAAACGCCCGGAATCAGCATATATAATACGTGCTTTCTCAAAGCCATCTTTCATACTATAAATCAGCACATCATATAGCATACCGGTCTTCCGGTTCTTCTTAGCTACCTTTAAATTATAGTCCTTGATTTCAGAATAGAAAACTCCTTCCGGAATGTCCAACTCCGGAGATTTTTGTTTCATCGAAAGGATCAGGGTTCCCAGCTTAGCCTGGGCGATAGGACCTACTACATTTTGGAAATAGAATGAGACACCGACAAGCCCGCAAACGAAGAAAGCAAGCGGACGCATGATTTTAAGGAGAGAAATACCTGCGGCTTTCATCGCAAGCAATTCATAACGCTCGCCAAAGTTACCGAAAGTAATCAAAGAAGCCAGTAGCACTGCCAATGGCAACGATACCGGCACTAATGTTAACGCGGAATAAAAGAAGAATTGAGCCATTACGCTCATCTCCAATCCCTTTCCGACCAATTCGTCTACATATCTCCACAGGAACTGCATCATGAATATGAACAGACAGATGAAGAATGTACCAATAAAGAGCATCAAAAAACTCTTTACGATGAATATATCTAATTTCTTTATGCGTAGCATCTTAATAGGTTCGTGCAATTAGGATGCAAAATTAGCACAAAAAAAGGAGCATCGAAAATTTTTAGTTGAAAGTTAACTAAAAACCACAAGTTCTTCTTAATTTAGCTACTTGCGACTCCCACAATTCTTTCATATCGGCTACTTCATCCGGCTCTGCGAAATCGGTAATTTCCAACACATAGTCACTAGTCAGCTCATTATAAGTCATCTTGATTTCAAAATAATCGCGTTCGTTTTCATCATCCTGCCAACGGAAGCGGATAAAAGAGAAAGAGCGAATGGCAATAATTTCTGCTTTCCTCTGTTCTGTCTTGCCCCAATGAAACTCTACTATTTTATCGTCAGAAATAACTTTGTCTGCAAACCAGTCCTCCAACCCGGTCGGTGTGCTAATAGCTCCCCAAAGTATATTTTTAGATGTTGCATTCAACAAATACTCCAAATGAATCTTTTCCTTTTTCATAGCAATTTCGAATTGTTTTTACGTGTGCCAAGATAAATACTTTTTTCTAAATACACCGCATAAATCAGACACTTTATTTAATTATTCTTTCATTATCGAGCCTCAAACTCCCTGTTTATAGGGAAAACCAAGACCCGTATTAAAGAAAAAACACAAAAAAGTTATGAATTGTTTTGGAGATTATAAAAAATCATCTATCTTTGCACCCGCAATCGAGAAACGATGGCGGGATAGCTCAGCTGGTTAGAGCGCATGATTCATAATCATGAGGTCCCCGGTTCAATCCCGGGTCCCGCTACTTGATAAGAATAAGGCATTTGGGAGGCTTCCACTTCTGGGTGCTTTTTTCTTTTATACATCAATTGGTGGCGGTTTACACTATGGTTTACACCAGTGCAAATCATATATCAATCAGATTAAACATTATTCATTATTAAACATATCAAATTGACTTTACCCAAACAAGTTCCAGTCAATATTATCCTTCCCACTTATCCATTAAACCATAATACTCCAGTTTCATCCAAAGGGATATTTGAGCAATGATAGATTAACGCTAATAAGCAACTTTACATCATTTATTTAAGATTCCATTCTTACATTATGTTCACCCCCCCTTCTTTGTAATTTTGTAGTAGATAAATCAATCACTAATCTATTAACATTAATTCTAATATGAGAGTAACAGAGAAGACTAACACAATTCATTATTTACCACAAGAGATTAAAGAAACCAAACTCACAGAAGTAACATACCTACCTATTACAAGGGAAATGTTAGAACAACTATTCTCAAATTCAGCTAAGAAGAATAAGCATAAATTAGTTAAGAAGAGAAGGAGGTAATTAATAAGGCAGCAAATGAATGTTACTTCAAATGCTGCCTTTATTTGTTGGATTAAGAGGTCAACCTCTCTTATAGGTCATCTTAGCATAATGTTCAGATGTTTCATCCTTATCATGAAATTCAAGTACTAACTTATTGGAACTGATTTCAAGAACCTTTAAATCATACTGTTCATATTCATCTTCAATAAGAGTTATAACATTACCATTCACTTCCCATTTCTCAATACTCTGCGGGTTACTTGTACCGTCCAAATCATATTCACTGTAAGTACCGTCTTCTCTAAAGGTGAAGTTACCGAAATATTCACATTCATCTTTAGGCGCATGACTCCATGCTTCATCATCTTCGGGATATTCAGAATCCTTAATGAATCCTTCCTCATAAGTAAGTACCCAATGCCCTATAATCTTCTCTGCAAGAGGTCTGTTGTCCTCTTCATCGTCATCACTACAAGCAACGAAATTTACACTCATAATAATGGCTACTATAGCCATACCAATAAATCTTAATGTCTTCATCTTTAAATTGTTTTAGTTAATTAATAAATTATACATTAGGGTTCACCTCATTATCATTTAAATCACCACCGTTGAAATTCATATCAACATTCTCGTTTCCCATTGGAGTATCATCCTCTTTAACTCCTAAAGAAGAATCTGTAGTACCACCATTCACATTTACATTGACAGTAGTCATTACATTGCGTTTTACAGTAATTACCTCCTCAAACGTTTGGGTTGCTCCATTAGCCCGTTTCCATTTTAACCGTATGGTGAAGTCTTTAGTATAGTTCTCTGCTTGCCAACATTCATAAACCTCATAGAAGGTGTACATAGAAGAAGATTCCAATATATTATCGTCTGCTGATACCTCCACATTGGAATTTATGGAATGGTAAGAGTTATCATTTGTTGTAATACTGCTAATATACAGTTTACCGTCTACAGGTGGAGTTACTATAAATTTAAGTCCAAAGGCTGTACGTTTTAGATCTATATTAGCAACTCCGTCTTTAGTAGGAATATAATCGGTTAACTCGCCATAGAATCTATCTGTTTTAGGATAATTGCTTCTGACAAAACTTGACTCCGTACATACGTCCGTAGTACCATATTTAATGTAATCTAAATATCGGTAAGTCGTTGTTGAGACATGGAATTTATTAGTCAGTTGGGTAACTGTGTTTGCGTTATAATCTCCATTATAATTATCTCCAGACATAAAAGGTCTTCCATAATATCCATTCTTATCATGATAAATTATATCATTGTCATTCTGTATCATGGTACATTCAAACTTATACCTATATCCACTAATCAGGGATATAGTCATATCTTGAATGTTGTCAAACAATCCATAGGCATAATTATCATACCACGTATTTCCGTCCTTCTTATAATACACATTAATCCCATATATCTTCTTTGGTGCAACTTCTGTTCTGCTTAAAGGAGTTTCAGAAGTGGAGATAAACTCTCCGCCCAAATTGAATGAGATAGTGTAGGTTTCTTGGTTAGTCTGCTCCTTAGGTGGTAGTTCATCCTCATTATTACTACAAGAGAATAGAGTACTACTTCCTATGAGAAGCATACCAATTAATCTGAATATCTTCATTGTAATAATCTGTTTGTGCTTCTACGTTCCCAATAGAGAGCGTTAATAATTTAGATATAAGTGTGAGGAACACAACACGGAGTTGCACACTTCTTTGATAAAGAACTGTTGAGTAGTAAAATAGACTGTCTGTTTCTTATATACCTGTATTTATGCCAACCTGTTCCCTATAGTTGGTTACTACATACAAGAAGCGTGGGAACTATTGAATATTACCTAATCCGAGGCTCTGGACTGCCCAAACACAAGTAATAAACAATAGCCCACGCCAAACGATATATAGACTATCTAATAAGATAGGTATATAACATTGACGTGAGCGTTCTTGCTTATTATCCTTGTGTTTTGAAATTGTCCAGATTTCAGATTAAGGATAATATCTTAAACGCTCTTCGTTAACTATGTCCCTTCAGCCCTAACACATTAGGTATCTGAAATTGCTACAAAGTTACGAATTTACGTTTGATTAGCAAGAACTATTGTTTATTAAATGTTGAGAGCTGTCTCTACTCAATAAATCAAGGTTGGTATGAAACTTGCCAAATCCCCATATAAGTAGAAATTCTGAACTTCCATACCAACCTAATTATCAGAAGCTAAGGCAATCATAGGTATTTAATAATTCCTCTTGCCTTAATCCCAAGTATCTCTTAGTAATTGACACACTGGAATGATTGAATAGCTCCATGAGCTTAACAAGTGCAAGCTCTGAATTATCACTGTTCATATTATAGACCTGTCTGCCAAAGGTCTTCCTAAGAGAATGACAACTGAAATTGCCTATATGCAACCTGTACTTCTTCTTAATCTCCTTCAACATGACATTGATTCTCTGAACTGTGTAGACTGTTCCCTTCTGACTTATCAATACAGGAGCATTTATGCCAACTGGATTTATATGCTCATAACAATCTCTGATATGTTGTTGTAGCTGCATGTTNTTTATGCCAACTGGATTTATATGCTCATAACAATCTCTGATATGTTGTTGTAGCTGCATGTTAATCCTAATTGTCCTTTGCTTCCCTGTTTTAATCTCTGTAATGGTAAACTCTTCTGCATCTAGTATCAGATTCCACCTTAAGGCAAGAATATCAGAAATTCTTAGACCTGTGAAGCAACCCAAAGCGATAAGAAGTGACATCTTATAATTATTATCTCTTGCCAACTTTCTTATTAAGTTCATTGCTTCGCTCCATTGCAGATAATCTGCTGTTGTACTTGAATATTTAAGTGACATAATGTTCTGTTTTATAGTGAAACTAATATAAGTGAATATTAATTTTAAACTGGAATATCTAACTTACTGATTATTAGCTAAACATTCACTAATTAACAAAGTGAATATTATACTACTAGCTATAGCTAATAAAGAGTACCTATATATAGTATATAGATACCCTTATTAGTACTTCATATACTACCTCAACATAATAATTTGAAATATTGATATATAGTCCAAATAATCATGAAGAAGAATACAATAGGTGAAACCGCACATGCAATAAAGAACATAATAGTCCAAAATATAACAGCGAATAATGCTACTAACATAAATCGCTAATTATTAATTAAGTAATGAATAAATTAAGGGACACCCTTATTATATGGATGTCCCCTATTAAATACTGTATAATACCACTAACTAAGAAACCATTGGTATTTGTCATCACCGTGTAAAGCGGAACATATACCCGTTGCAAGTTCTGTAGCATTATAGGCTCTATCCAAGAATGAATCTATATAGCTACTCTTATTTGCACCTGTGAGCAAGTTGTAGAACTTCCACATAGACAAATCATTCCCCAAGCTGCCAAAGTTCTCATCATTGATATATGCTTTAGCCACATTGTTAACCTGTGTATCAGTAAGCAGCATTTTAGGTATATCTTTCTGATAGCCTTGCGGTAATGACTGATAAAGTCTCATTCTGCCTAATAGTTGGCAGAACTGATGCTCCGTCATACTGGTATTGCCTAAAGACTGCATCAAATGTATGTGTTTGGCTGCATCGTATTTGTGGAACATCTCCAATACCGCTTGATATAAATCCCTTGTATTGGTAACTTCCAAGCAACTAAGATAACCGTCCGTAGATACACATAGATTTGTGCAAACCTTACAAGTAAAGCCAATAAACACTTTAAACCGCTCCGCACCCTTCTTTGAATAAAGATTGGTGTGGTTATAAGCTCTGACACCGCCAATAGTAAGTGTTAGCCTGTTACCGTGTACTGTCTCATAGATAGTAGGAACTTCAATAACAAAAGCGCACCTCTCGTAGTAGATAGTCTTGTCACTCTCTAATAACTGGTTGGCTGGCTTATGAATTGCTTCGGGAATCCTACCCTTGATTACATGAGAAACACGAATATCTGGCGATTCAATTTGTTCACCGCTAAAGAATGTATTGGTTGCATCCTGTACCGCTTCAATGAAAGCCACATGAGATAATGTAGCTTCGTTGTCCTTTGCGAATACGGGTATAATACAATCATTCCTTAGATGCTCCAAACTGGCTTCAATCGTATTGGCTTCAATGAATAGAGGTCGTTTCTGCTTAATAATTGGCTCTTCAATTATTACCGCTTCTTCTGCATATTCACCAAAGTTTCTACTAGTTCTTTGTACTGGCATAATCTGTAATGTTGATTCCATAATCTGATAAATTATTAAGTTAATATGATTAGTAAATACTGCATTTGAGGACAAAATGAGNAAATGAGGGCTTAACATGAAGTTCTATTCATTCACTTATCTTTGTGCATCTTTATATGTAGACATATACAAATCGTTGATAAGTCCGCACATTTCAGAAGTTCAAAGCGTTTGTGGACTGAATAGCGATTCATGTTATCCTTTCATTTCTCCAATAATGGGTAAGGGGGTGTTTTAGGGTAACAATAAAGCTTAGCGCATGATATACATCTGATATATGTCAGCCTGTTCACTGACAAATCAAATATTTTACTCTATAGCTGCATAAAGTCTAAATAGAAACACGACCTAAATCTAAAGGGCGGGGGTATGATTTTAGATACCCTATTCTTGGGTTGGGGTATATAATAAGAAACTCCAAACCGTATTAGTGGTNACCTAAATCTAAAGGGCGGGGGTATGATTTTAGATACCCTATTCTTGGGTTGGGGTATATAATAAGAAACTCCAAACCGTATTAGTGGTCTGGAGTTTTACTCTTATTCAATCAAAGCCTTGATAGCCTTCTTGGTTCTTGTTCTCCTTAGTTGGCTTAATCCAAGATGCTGATATCCCTGTTCTAATATTGGGTCTCTCTTCATAAGGCTTTCCAACTCCTGCCGCTCGTTATCAGTCAGAGCGGATTTCTCCTTCAAGTCACAGAAGCGTTTGAGCCTGTCTCTGAATTGGGGAGTGGTAAGTATGCCTTTGATAATATTCTCGTCTGCGATACTCCATTCATACGTCTGGACTATTGCCATGCCCAACTGTCTGTAGCCTTCCTGCAATGCTTCTGCCGACCTGTACACTATACGTGTAGTCCAGTGTTGGTAGAGTTTTAACTGGGCAACCATGTCATTGACTTCATACCTGTCACCCTTCTTGATGATATATGTATCAGCCCCCAGTTTCTTAAGTTCATCGTCCTGCTGTTTCTTTGCAACTTCCCCTAACTTGCTCTCATTCAATACCTGTACCCGTTCCTCTGCTGCTGCAAGCTCCTTAGCTATCTTCTGCTTCATTTCGTCAAACGGAAGGTAGTAGTTCATAACCTTTGGATTGAAGATATGGACTATCTTGTTTCTGAACGGATTGGACTTGGTTCTGATACGTCCTGCAATCTGGGGAATATCCATATCAATGCTGATTAGGGTATGCTTGTTGTAACCGTTGCTGACAATGAAGCATATTGCCGTTTCAGAATAATAATCCACTCCTTCAAACGCCTTACAGGTTA
>NZ_CP083673.1:5421588-5480673 GCF_025914115.1 Bacteroides sp. DH3716P
CTGTCATCCAGATGAAATTTCTTGGAAATCTCACCTATTGTATAGCAATCCTCTGGTTCCATGCGGTACATGGTAACTGGTTTCCTTGGCTTGGTGTCAAGCGGAGACTGTCTTAACGGAAACAGATTCATTAGTTCTCCTTTGCATACAAGTCGTATTCCTTTCTCTGGCTCAATGAAGGAAATCTTTTTCATGTAGATGAGCCTATAAATGGTTGAGCGGCTTGCACCAAACATAGCATACGCTTCCGTTATGCTGATATACTCTTTAGACTTGGGCATATTGCTTACAATCTTGTCCAGTTCAAGTTGGCGTTTTTCTTCATCATGCTTACGCTTCCACGCCACCTTGGAGCATTTGGGTGAACAATACCAGGACTCCAAAGTCCTTGCGAAGAACTCTTCTCCGCACACAGGACATTTCCGTACTATCTTATACTTTGCTACTGCCATAATTCATTCATTTTGTAGTTCTTAATATCTATTCTTCTCATCATATCTACTTTTTCTTACAGGTACAAATAAGGTACAGATGTTTATAATAATAACGCAAAGATAGCAATATTATTGTGTACGGCCAAAAACAAGAAAAGCGTGTAACTCATTGAGCTACNTGTTTATAATAATAACGCAAAGATAGCAATATTATTGTGTACGGCCAAAAACAAGAAAAGCGTGTAACTCATTGAGCTACACGCTTTCCATTTGATATTGTATTCTTATTTCTCTATGTGCTTATTTCACTTCCTCAAAATCAACAACATTAGAGGCATCAATCAATTTATTCATTAAATTTACCCATGTAATATTAGCATTACTGTGCGCAAACTTTCCTTGCACATACGCATTTTGAAATTCTTTCAACAGCGTGTCATAATAAGATAAACTAATATAAAATGTACAACTATTATCATCCGAGTAATTGGATTTTGAATAAATATCTCCCTTTTGAGGTCTGGAAAATATTCTTTTTGAAAAAGCTTGAAACAACATAGCCAATTCTTGTCCATTAAAAACTTGTTTTTTCTTCGTTTCCATAATATTATTTTTTAAGATGAAAAAAGCGTGGAACATCCCCTACGCTTCTGAGACTTTGGCGAGCCTGTACTGCAAATAAGGAAAGCCCACGCTATAGCGCAGGCGTTCACTTAAATTCATTGCAGTACTTAAAATCGCCAAATTTCAGAAGCAAGAATAAAAGCTAACGCTTTAATATATACATTTATAGACTTCAATAAATCAAAGTCCATGCAAAAATAACAATTTTCAGATTTAAATTCGCAAAAAATATTTTTTTGTTCTTTTCAACATCAATATTTTATCTAAGTCAAACTAATTTAGATAAGCCGAAGTTATGAATACGGTTCATAACTTCAGCTTTACTCCGCTTATAGTTTACCCAGTTTATCGGCTTCTTTTCTCAATTGTTCGGCTTGCTCGTTCAACAGCCTTGCACGTTCCAGTGCTTCCGCCTGCTTTTGGATGCGGTATTCAAAATCCATCACTGAATCGGTCAGCCTTCGGATAAAACCATTATCCCGTTGCCACTTGAACTTGTTTTCCAGCATATCAAAAGTTTCTCCGTCTGCCTGTCCTTGCATCAACAAATAGCGGTATTTCATATCGTTGTCCTGCAACTGCTGCATACGTTCAGCCAAACGAACATTCAAGAATATGGAAACGAAACAGATAACCAGCACTGCCGAAAAAAGAAACAATCCCGGACAAATCCAAGAAGCTACCTTGTTGTAAATCCGTTGATAGAGCGGTAAGGGCGTAGCTTCCTCTTTATCCGTCTTGCAAGAGCCCAAAACATCAATCATTACCTTGAAACAACGGTAGGTTTCCAATACTATTTTCTTGGTGTCCTCGATATGTTTCTGCTGACCTTGCATCCTGTTCCTTATCTCGTCAAGCTGGCTTTGGATAGCCTGCAAATCCTTTTCGGGAACAGCCGGGTTACTGTGCAGTTCCGACAATGCCTGTTCGATTGCGTTCAGTCTTTCGAGAGTTTCCCCCCGACTGGCTGGCGTTACCTGTGCTTCCTGCTTCTCTTTCAGTTCTGTAACCATTGAGAGAAGCCCCTCTAAAATCAAATTTTCCTCCATACGCTTATAACTTTAGTTGTTTTTTCTTTTTTTTCTTCTTCTTTCTCAAAAAGGAATCATCGGGCATTTCATCAGCCGGGGCTGACAAACCGGAAAACAGACCGCCTAAACCTGTTATAAAAGAATTATCCGCTTTGTCGGGTGCTGATACTGATTTCTGAACAGGTGCGGTAACCGTCTGCTTATTGCTTCCGACTGTCATCTGCCCTACATCCCCAAAACATTTATCCAGTTTGGAGAAACTGAAACTACGGTCTATCTCCGAACCCTTGAACGTGTATTCACCTTTGGAAAAGGAAACGCCTTGTATCTCGCCTGTCTGTCCCTTGTACTTGAACCGGATAGTAATACCCTTTTCCGCTAACCGCTCCTGTAACTGCTGCCAGTTTCGGGATTTCCCGATTTCATTCTTTACAGCGTTGTAAATCTCGTATTTCGATTTGTCCGGCTCTTTCAAGCGGTGCTGCTTCACCTGTTCTTTTCCACCAGCGAAATAAAGCCCGTGCTTGGCTTTCAGCTTCTTGCATACCTGCTCGTTACGGTACATATCGTTCCTGTCCGAAATGGTCTTGCCGTTGTTGTCAATACGGTTGAATACGATATGCACATGTGGGTGTTCCCGGTCTTGATGGCGCACGATGATATACTGCGTATCGGTGATTTTCATTTCACGCATATACTCCTGCGCAAGCTGTATCATCTTCCCGTCTGTCAATTTGGGCGCATCCACTGCCGAATAGCTTAGCGCAATATGTCCGACTGGCTTTTTTAAGTCGGGATTCATCCCGGTCTGCATACAGAAGCTGCGGATTATATCTCCCCGGCTTTCTGTTAGTACCCCCTCCGCATGGAGCAAAGCCGCCTGTTCCTTGCCAAGCACATAGTTCACGCAGCCCTTAAACCCGCTTCCCTTTTTTATTTTTCCAATCATCCGACAACTGGTTTATAATTTCGACAATCCTGTTTTTCAGTTTCACTAGTTCCACCGCCACCAGTGCGAAACCTCCGGCATTCGCCCGGTGCGCCAACTGGTTGATGTTGTTGGCTTCCCCTGCCAGTTTGCGAATGGTGTCCGCATCCTTCCTGTTCAGCCGGGGTATGACCTCTGCCGAAACAACTGCCTGCCGTACATACTCACTGACACGCAACCCGGCTTCTCCGGCTCGCTTTCTGATGGCGTAATACTGCAACTCGGTCAGTTTCGTACTGACAACCCGTTGCTGCTTCTCTATCCGTTTCTTTGCCGGACGTCCCCCCGGCTTATCCTTTATATTCGTCATAAGTTTTTACGTTTAAATAGTGTCTTAAAAATTGCGACCAACGGGAGAAATTTTCTTTGCGATGAGCAAAGCAAGGTAGTTTCGGTTTACCGAAACATAACCTTGCTCTCCAAATTAAACCGCCTGCCGTTGGTAATCCTGCCGGACTAAATCCCCCTGCCCCTTTTCTGTCTTGGGGCGGCACGTTGTCCGGTTTCCTGCTTTATCTCCTGCACTTGGCTGGTGCTGTTCTTCTGTTCCTGCTTCTTGCCGCACAGGTAATCGTTCAAGTCCGAATAGCCCCTATAATTGCCCGAGAAGTCACGCACATGGAAGGAGTATTCCAATGCAATAGCCTGTGTCGCCTTATACCCCGTCTCGTCATTGTCAAGCATACAGTGGATGCGTTCATACGGGTACAGCACGTCAATGGCTTTCGGCACGTTGACAGTAGAGTTGAGTATGACATAATCCTGTCTGTCAAGGTCGGGCATGGTCGGACAGTTCTTCATCCGGAACGTGAGGAAAGAAAGATAGTCCATAAAACCCTCGAATACCAAACATTTCTCTCTCGGCTCTCCCTGCTGCCGTATATGGGTGATGTCTTTCGGGGCGATGCAACCCTTAAAAAAGGAATTGCGAACCTCGTAACCTCCTGCCATGTTCGGGAAACCGATAGCAAAGAATGGTCTGCCGTTATTGATAAAATGGAGTTCCTTGCATTCTCTTTTTGCCAGTTCGACATTGATACCTCGTCCCTGCAAGTAACGGAGCAATGCCAGATGGGTCAAGTCACGGACTTCCAAATGTTGGAAACTCGGTTCTGTCCTACGCTGGGGAAAAGAAAAACTGACCGGACGGATGTGCGGTGTCTGTTCTGCTATCTGGTTTAAAAGGTATGGCACGCTGCCGGAGCAATAAAGTTCCTTTGCCAGTGCAATGATGTTGCCGCCCTTACCTGCGCCAAAGTCATACCAAAGGTTGCGGTCAGTGTTCACCTTGAAAGACGGTTCGTGTTCCTCCCTTAACGGTGATTTGTACCATAAGCCGTTGCCCTGCTGCTTGACAGGAGAGTAGCCTAAACTGTGCAGATAGTCTGCGATGGGTATTTGTTTCACATCTTCGATATTCATAACATTTTCTTTTTGGGGGATTAAAAAATAGTTGAAAAGTGCGCCAGTCCTGTTTAGTCCGTTATATATATACCCGTACCATACTAAACCTGCTTGTTCCGATACAGGGAAATAGTAAGTCCGTTCCTCTTATATATACACCCGGACTAAACCAAACGGACTTTTAATAATGGAAATCGGGATTATAGCGGTAGCCCTTGCCCTCTTTCACAATCATGCGCTTGTTCACAAGAAACTTGTTAAGTGACACAAGGACATTGCGTCCACGCTCGTAGCCGATACTCGCATAACCCTGCTTCAATGCCGCTATGACATTGGAATAGCCTTGTACCACCTGCTTGCCGAAACCGTTCTCCAACGCTTCCCGGTGTTGCTGTTCAGTCAGTTCCGTAAGCGGAAAATTCCTGTCCTGCTTAGGTTGTTGGAATACATAATCATCCACGATTTCGGGTAAAGCGTTGTCATTGATACGGAATGCGAACGGGTCAAACTCCCGGTCACGTATGTGCATTGCCTTTACCTCGCTTATGTTGCCGTCCTGCCGGCTTTTCGTGATTTGCAGGACGGTTTCAGCCTTGTTGTTCAGTTCCGTGCCGATATGCCCCCTTGTGTTGTCATCCCCCTTATTCAAATGTAGAACAGTATGGATATGCAGGTTATATCCGCTTGACCAGCGCATCAAAAGGTTGATTAGGTCGGTTGATTCGCTGGGACTGTTGATGTCGTACATCAAGTCACGGATTCCGTCAATGATGAGCAACCCCACATCGGGCATATTTTCAAGCATATAGCCGATAATCTGTTTCCGCTTGTCGGGGGTCTGCTCTCTTAGCACGATGAAAACAAAATCGTCCCTGTCCTTGTCGGTAGGTAGTCCGGCAAGCCGTAAAATACGCTCCATGACCTTATGGCAATGGTATTTGCTCTGCTCGGTATCTACATAGAGGATTTTCCGCTTGTTCGGTGGCAGGTATGCCGAATACTTCAGTACCTCGTCATTCTTCAACGCTGCCGCAACGATAGCGGAGATGTTGAATGTCTTTTTGCTCTTGGCTTTACCCGTGGATGCGCTGAAATTACCCAGCGTGCCAATGGTAGAGCCGTTCACCCAGAGTATTTCGGGCGGCACTTCGTAAGTGTCCGTTACCTTTAAATGAATGGTTTTCCAAAGGGCTGCGAAATCCTCTTTCTGTATGGTAACACCCTGCCCGGCTTCTGTCGCTTTTCTATTTTCCATAGCCGTTATTTCTTTAGAGGACGGTTAAGGATATACTTCTGCGCTTCCTGCTCTATCTGCGCCTGCGTCTTGACCGGGTTCTGACGTAACCATGCTTCCAACTCCGCTTTCTCAAAATAAAGCATTTTGCCCTGCGGCTTGTAATGGGGTATCAAGTTACCCGAAGTCAACTTGTACAGGTAACTTTTAGAAAGGTTCAAGAACTTGCTCGCTTCATCGAAGCTAAGCACACTCTTTGAAAGGAACAACATCTTTTCGAGTTCGGAAACTCTTAACTCTAAATCTCTTTCCATATTGTTTAGGAATTTAGGTGAAACAATATGAAGGTGCGCACCCTCGTTTTTTTGTTAACGGGGGCAAAGTTAAGAGGTTGAAAATGAAGTCTAATTGACCTTTGTTTGAGCGTTCAATCTATGCTCAACCTTTTTTCAGTTGTTTGATGTATTTGTCTATGATTTCATATCCTTTCGGATAGATGTTTTTTGCTTGGTCTGTCGCACTCGACAGGTCAGTACGTGTAAGCGGTTCTCCTTTTATCTTCTTCAATATCAGCTTATTGTTTGCTATGACAGACTGCCATTCATAAACGATGTAATTATAACAGCTAAGTTGCATCATAAGATAGGCTAACAGACGAGTATTATTAACTTTCAATACCCCATTCAGTTTGCAGTTGAAAAAATCGGTAAGTATTTTGGCACTGACGGTAGTAGTAAACATATTCGCTTCATTCACACAGTCGGTCAGAAGTTTGATTTCATTGGCTTTCAACGTGGACTTGAAAGGATTGCTTTTGCCCACAATCTTGGTTGGATTAGTATCTGCACTTTCCTCTTTCTCTTTTGGCAAGACTTGCTCTTGGATGGCAACCGCATCTGTATGGTAATTGCTTTCCTGTTCTTGCAGATAGCGCAAATACTTGGAAAGCACGACAAGATTAACGATAATAGACAAATAGGGAAGCCGCCCATCATAACAGGACGGTTCATGCAAATATGCGTCCATATCAAAATCAGAGCAGCGGAAACCGATATACTTTTTTCTTTCATCAGAATTCAAGTCCTCAAAATAACCGCTTTCCCACAAAAAATCGGGAATATCCATATCCAATACAATGTTACGCACGACACGGTATTTTTGTTGGATGGCTACAATATTTTCAGTCACACGGAAAATTTCTTGCCGCAAATAATCCTTTAGCTGAGCTTGCGTCAAATATTCACGTTTTAAAAATAGTGCATCTACTTTAGTTTTATAGTCATGAGCTATACAACTATCTAATATCTTCTGTATTTCTCTGAAATTGTTTTCCATATGATTTTCCATAATCGTGCGCCTTTAAACGTTCTTACTACAAATATAAGGTAAGAATCTCACTTTTCCCGAAAACATCGGCAATAATAAGGTAGATAAAGATAGGATAAGCGTTAAGAAATTATAAAGATATGGGGAAGAAAACTATTAAAGTACACCTTTTCTTTGTATTCGTCATTCAGTACACGTTTAGTACGCCCTATAAAAGCAGAAAACCCTAATAATCAAGTGATTATCAGGGTTTATTCGTACCCAGACCCGGGGTCGAACCGGGATGGAAGTGAATCCACTGGTGTTTGAGACCAGCGCGTCTACCGATTCCGCCATCTGGGCGCATACTTGATTTCTCAATTGCGGTGCAAAGATACGACATTATTTTGATTCCACAATAGTTTGGCAAAAAAAAGGAGAAAAAAATAATAAAACATATCTTAAACACTTCTCTATTCAGAGAATAAACCGTACATTAGCAGAAACTTTAAAATAGAGTCACTATCATGACAAACCAGGATAATTATTGCGTGATTATGGGTGGCGGCATTGGAAGCCGCTTCTGGCCGTTTAGCCGCAAAACATTGCCCAAACAATTCTTAGATTTCTTCGGAACGGGCCGTTCACTTTTACAACAGACTTTCGACCGGTTCCAAAAGGTTATCCCAACAGAAAATATTTTCATCGTTACCAATGCAATGTATGCGGACTTAGTGAAGGAACAATTGCCCGAAGTGAACGAAGAACAGATTCTGCTGGAACCCGCAAGACGAAATACCGCTCCGTGTATAGCATGGGCCGCTTACCACATCCGGGCACTGAACCCGAACGCTAATATCGTAGTCGCTCCTTCAGACCATTTAATTTTAAAAGAGGATGAGTTTCTTGCCGCTATCGAAAAAGGACTTGATTTTGTTTCACGCTCGGAAAAGCTACTGACATTAGGTATTAAACCCAATCGCCCGGAAACAGGGTACGGATATATACAAATAGACGAACCCGCAGGAGGAAACTTCTATAAAGTAAAAACATTCACAGAGAAACCGGAACTGGAATTAGCTAAAGTATTCGTAGAGAGCGGAGAATTTTATTGGAATTCCGGCCTATTTATGTGGAATGTAAATACAATCATCAAAGCAAGTGAAGATTTACTGCCTGAATTAGCTTCCAAACTGGCACCGGGAAAAGATATTTATGCCACCGACAAGGAGAAAGCATTCATCGAAGAAAACTTCCCAGCATGTCCTAATGTATCCATCGACTTCGGCATTATGGAGAAAGCGGATAATGTGTATGTATCATTAGGAGATTTTGGCTGGTCCGATCTTGGAACTTGGGGATCACTTTATGATTTATCGGAAAGAGACCCGGAAGGCAATGTTACGCTGAAGTGCCATTCACTTATATATAATAGTAAAGATAATATGGTAGTACTTCCGAAAGGCAAACTGGCCGTTATCGATGGACTGGAAGGATTTCTGATAGCCGAATCGGACAACGTTCTTTTGATTTGCCGCAAAGATGAAGAACATGCCATCCGTAAATATGTAAACGACGCCCAAATGCAACTGGGCGATGATTTCATTTAATAACACGCAACCTGACGCCGGAGCCAAAACCGGATAAGACCATACAAATAGTGAACGGTGAACAAACCGCATAATTGATTGCAGAGAGTTCACCGTTCACTGTTTATAATCGAAAAACTTTGTGTGTCTTTAAATAATCATGAGTCTCTAAATAATCTCTATTCCCTGCTCCTTGCAAAGTTGCAGTCCCAGATCTTTCAATCTGAACTTCTGAATCTTTCCACTACCCGTCATCGGGAATTCATTCACAAAGAAAATATATTTCGGAATCTTATAACGGGATATCTTATTTCTGCAGAAATCACGTACATCGGCTTCCTGCATTTGTACTCCTTCCTGCAAAATAATAAATGCTCCGACTGCCTCACCATACTTTTTAGAAGGAATACCAGCTACTTGAACATCTTTCACTCCGTCAAGCTTATAAAGAAACTCTTCTATTTCGCGCGGATAAATATTCTCGCCACCACGAATAATCATATCTTTGATACGTCCGGTAATCCGATAATTTCCATCTTCATCCTTAATACCCAAGTCGCCGGAATGCAAGAAGTTGTTTTCATCAAGCACTTCCGCCGTTGCTTCCGGATTCTTATAATATCCTTTCATGGTATTATAACCACGGTTACACATTTCACCTTGTACACCAACCGGACATTCTTCACCTGTTTCAGGATCAATCACCTTCACCTCCGTAAATTCGAAATCATGTCCTACCGTATTACAACGTACATCGAACGGATCATCAATACGGGTGGCCGTCATACCGGGAGCGGCTTCTGTCAATCCGTAGACACTAGTCACCTTCATATACATTTTCTCTTCTACCTGCTTCATTAGTTCGACAGGACACAGCGAACCCGCCATAATACCTGTACGAAGACAAGACATATCAAAGAGATCGAACATCGGATGATGCAACTCGGCGATAAACATAGTCGGCACACCATAAAGAGCCGTACAACGTTCTTTGTGAATAGAGGCCAGCACAACCAACGGGTCGAAACGTTCTACCATCACTTGTGTACAACCATGAGTCAGACAGTTCATGGTAGCCAATACTACCCCAAAACAATGGAACAACGGAACGCAACAACAAAGTTTGTCATCTGCCGTGAACTTCATGTGTTCCCCCGTCAGAAATCCATTATTGGCAATATTATAATGTGTCAGCATCACCCCTTTCGGGAAGCCGGTAGTGCCCGACGTATATTGCATATTTACTACATCGTGACAATCCACTTTGCTTTTTAGTTCATTCAAACAGTCATCTTCCACATTATCTCCCAACAGCAGGATCTCCGCTGTATTATACATACCACGATGTTTTTCCTGACCTACATATACTACATTTCGCATATATGGAAAGCGTTCGCTCTTTAAATGTCCACGCTCACAAGTCTTCAATTCAGGAAGCATCGTGTATGTCATCTGCACAAAATCACTATCCTTCTCACCATTCACAATACAAAGCGTATGCATATCCGAGTTCTGGCAAAGATACTCCAATTCCGATTGCTTGTAGTTCGTATTCACTGTAACATATACCGCACCAATCTTCGCGCAGGCATATAGCAATGTCAACCAATCGGGAACATTAGCCGCCCAGATACCCACATGAGTACCACGTTCCACCCCAATGGCAATAAGCCCTTTTGCCATATCATCCACACGACGGTTCAACTGACTCCAGGTAAAACGGAGATTTCGGTCGGAATATACGATATATTCCTTATCGGGAGTCTCTTCAGCCCAGTGCTCCAGCCACTGCCCCAAAGTACGATCAAATAATTGCATGTAATTATACTTAAGTCTTGGTTCCTACTATTTCATTAAATCGGTGTGTAAACTACTGCCAGGATTTTTGCAGCCTGTCCCTCATAAGCATGTACATGATGAGGAACAATGGAATCATAATAAATACTATCACCCTCTTCCAGCAGATAGGTGTTCTTGCCATAGCTGATTTCCATGATACCTTCCATAACCATGATAAACTCTTCTCCTTCATGAGAAGAAAGCACGAAGTCAGTATCTTCCGTCGGCATCACATCGATAATAAACGGTTCCATGTGACGGTCCGCCTTTGACTTGGACAACGAGTGATATTCCATGTGTTTGCGAGAGTGAATCGCATTATTGGAAAAACTGATCGCATCCTTGGCCTCTTTCTTACGGCATACGACCGGTCCGACTTCATCCTGATCATCAAGGAAAGTACCCAGACGTACTCCCAACACACGCGCAATCTTAATCAGCGGTGCGAGAGAAGGTATATCAATGTTATTCTCAATACGTTCAACCTGTTCGAGAGCCAAACCTGAACGTTGCGCCAACTCTTCTATGCTTATTGATTTATCTTCGCGGAGGGCTTTAATTTTTTCGCCAACAATCTTACTTGTATCCATTTTGAAAGCATTTTAGTTATCAAAGGTGATAAATTATAATAATTAAGCTGCAAAAATAGCAAAATCTTTAGATGAACACAATTATAACCGAAGAAAATACGACTATCAGGAAGAAAAAGAAGAAACTAAAAAAAAGCCGCTCCTCTATCATGAGGAACGGCTTTAAATCTTTTCGCGACAAGTAGATTACTTACGCAAACCGAGCTCTTTAACAATAGCACGATATCTTTCGATATCTCTTGCTTTCAGGTAGTCGAGTAAGCGACGACGCTTACCTACCAACATTGTTAACGCTCTTTCAGTACTATAATCTTTTCTGTTGAGCTTCATGTGCTCAGTCAGGTGAGAAATACGGTAGGAAAACAATGCCACTTGGGCCTCAGCTGAGCCGGTGTCAGTGTTAGACTTTCCGTACTTTCCGAAGATTTCTTGCTTTTTAGCAGCGTCTAAATACATAATTCTTAGAATTTTAATTGATAAATTATTCTTTTGAGCGTGCAAAGATAGGCATTATCTTTATATCACACAACGATTTACAAGAAAAAATTGCTATCATTGCGCATATTTCTAATCCTATTTTCGTACCTTTGCAGCCAAATAATAGGTATTATATGCAAAATATTCGAAACATTGCAATCATTGCCCATGTTGACCATGGGAAAACAACGCTGGTTGACAAGATGCTATTAGCCGGAAATTTATTCCGCAGCAACCAAAATAGTGGTGAACTTATCCTGGATAACAACGATTTGGAACGTGAACGTGGTATAACGATTCTCTCCAAAAACGTATCCATCAATTACAACGGTACAAAAATTAATATTATTGATACTCCGGGACACAGCGACTTCGGTGGTGAGGTAGAACGTGTATTGAATATGGCCGATGGCTGTATTCTGTTGGTAGATGCCTTCGAAGGTCCGATGCCACAGACTCGTTTCGTACTGCAAAAAGCGCTCGAAATCGGTTTGAAACCCATTGTGGTAGTTAATAAGGTAGATAAACCTAACTGCCGCCCGGAAGAAGTTTACGAGATGGTTTTCGACTTGATGTTCAGCTTGAACGCAACGGAAGATCAGCTGGACTTCCCCGTGATTTACGGTTCCGCCAAGAACAACTGGATGAGCACCGACTGGAAGCAACAGACTGACAGTATTACTCCGCTACTGGATTGTATCATCGAAAATATTCCGGCACCCAAACAATTGGAAGGTACTCCCCAGATGTTGATTACTTCTCTGGATTATTCTTCTTATACCGGTCGTATCGCTGTAGGCCGCGTACATCGCGGTACATTAAAAGAAGGTATGAATATAACGCTTGCGAAACGTAACGGTGATATGCTCAAGAGCAAAATCAAAGAGCTCCATGTTTTCGAAGGTTTAGGCCGCGTGAAAACAAACGAAGTTTCTTCCGGTGACATCTGCGCACTGGTAGGTATCGACGGTTTCGAAATTGGAGATACTGTTTGTGATTTCGAGAATCCGGAAGCATTGCCGCCAATCGCAATCGACGAACCGACCATGAGTATGCTGTTTGCTATCAACGATTCTCCTTTCTTCGGTAAAGATGGCAAGTTTGTGACTTCACGTCATATCCACGACCGTCTGATGAAGGAGCTCGACAAGAATCTGGCTCTCCGCGTAAGAAAAAGTGAAGAAGACGGTAAATGGATTGTTTCCGGCCGTGGCGTACTCCACCTTTCTGTATTAATTGAAACAATGCGCCGAGAGGGATATGAATTGCAGGTAGGTCAGCCGCAGGTTATCTTCAGAGAAATCGACGGTGTGAAATGCGAGCCGATTGAAGAACTGACCATCAACGTACCGGAAGAATATTCCAGCAAAATTATAGATATGGTTACTCGCCGTAAAGGTGAAATGGTCAAGATGGAAAATACAGGTGAACGTATCAATCTTGAGTTCAATATGCCTTCACGCGGTATCATCGGTTTGCGTACCAATGTACTGACTGCCTCTGCCGGCGAAGCCATCATGGCACACCGCTTCAAAGAATATCAACCGCACAAAGGAGAAATCGAACGTCGTACCAATGGTTCTATGATTGCTATGGAAAGCGGAACAGCTTTTGCTTATGCCATTGACAAATTACAGGATCGCGGTAAGTTCTTTATCTTCCCGCAGGACGAAGTCTATGCAGGACAAGTAGTAGGCGAACACTCTCATGACAACGACCTGGTTATCAACGTAACCAAATCGAAGAAGTTGACGAATATGCGTGCTTCCGGTTCGGATGATAAAGTACGCCTGATTCCACCTATCCAGTTCTCACTTGAAGAAGCACTGGAATATATTAAGGAAGATGAATATGTAGAAGTTACTCCTAAAGCAATGCGTATGCGTAAAGTGATTTTGGACGAAATCGAACGTAAACGTGCAAACAAGAACTAACTATTCTTTCATAATATTATAAAAGAGCCCCCGGTTAAACACAGTGTTCAACCGGGGGGCTCTTTTTCCCATAAGTATACTAATACAACAGTAATCCTACCACACCCGCCAGACAAATCAACAGAATAGGGTGAAGATTCCATTTCCATGTAACCAAAAAGGCGGCTGCGAAAATACCGATACTTTTATAGTCTATAAAATTCTCTCTATTCATCATAAGTAATGCAGCCGAAGCAATCAGCGCGACCGACATAGGAAGCAGTCCGGACATAGCCGCTTTAATATACTTATTATCCTTACACTTCGCAAAGAAATAAGAAATTAGCAACACCAAAATAAAAGAAGGCAAGCAAACGGCTACAGTGGCCAACACAGCGCCCCAAACACTTTGTGTTACCGCATAACCTACGTAAGTAGCACTATTTATGCCAATCGGTCCCGGAGTCATCTGCGAAATTGCGACCACATCCGTAAACTGTTGAGGAGTCAGCCAATGATGAAGATCCACTATTTCATGTTGAATCAGGGAAAGCATCGCATATCCACCCCCAAAACCGAACATACCTATTTTAAGATACACCCAAAGTAATTGCCAATATATCATACCTGTTTATTCGCTATTTTTTCTTTCAACCATAATGTATATACCAATCCCCCTATAATTCCGGCCACCACAATATAAATAGGTGATAAGCCGAACTGCCAGATCAACACGGTAGCTATGGCAGGAGCAATCAACTGAAAACACTTCAGTTTCAAAGCTCTAACAGCAGAAATGCAAGGAAACAGAATCAATGCTACCACGGCAGGACGTATTCCATTAAAGATACGAATCATCACTTCATTATCCTGAAACTGTGCAAAAAACATGGCTATCAGCATCATGATAACGAAAGAGGGAAGAATCGTAGCCAATGCACACACCAGGCTACCACCCACCTTATACAACTTATATCCTACAAAAATAGAAATATTCACAGCAAACACACCCGGAAGCGACTGCGTCAAAGCAAACATCTCCATAAATTCTTCCTTATTCATCCATTGCTTGTTAACAATCTCCCGTTCAATCAACGGAATCATGGCATAACCGCCACCAATAGTAAACATCCCAATCTTTGCAAATGTCACGAATAATTTTAAATACTCCAGTACCATCCTTTCTTTCTAATTTTCCGATATTTTGTGTTTAATTTTTAATAAGCCCTTTGGCTGCATCATATCCAATCTGATAACTGCGTCCTTTCACTGTTTTAAAGGAGATAGTCTGATCCAAATACTTTATGACACAGTTGCCTCCTGCATTAGAGCGTACAACAGCTTCTTTCAACTGATGATTCTCCCAGATCATATCCACCTCAAAATTTCCTTTTGCACAGATACCACTGATAGAACCGTCTTTCCATGCATCCGGCAAAGCCGGTAATAATTGAATAAAACCCATGTGACTTTGGAGCAACATTTCGGTGATTCCCGCTGTCCCGCCAAAGTTTCCATCAATCTGGAAAGGCGGATGCGTATCCCACAAATTATCCATGGTTCCGTTCTTCAATAAATTGCCGAATAAAGTATAAGCATGATTACCATCCTGCAAACGCGCCCACTGATTCAACTTCCAACCCATACTCCAACCGGTAGCACCATCACCACGATGCACCAATACCACTTTAGCAGCTTTCGCCAGTTCGGGAGTAGTGACCGGAGAAACAGTATGTCCCGGATGCAGGCCGAACAGATGATTCACATGACGATGTTCATCTTTCGGATCATCAATATCCACCGACCATTCCATCAACTGACCATAACGACCTATTTGATAGGGAACGAGATTGGCAAGCACATGCTCCCATTGCTTACGTTCTTTCTTATCTACACCCAACACTTTGCTTGCTTCAATCGCATCCATCAGAATTTCACGCACTACGGCATGCACAAAAGTAGCTCCCTGATCGATAGGACCATGCTCGGGCGAAGTGGACGGAGCAGCCGTATAGGTTCCATCCGGCTTATGCCACAGGTAATCGACTGCAAAATCCGCACTACTCTTTATTAGTTCATAGCCGGTTTCTTTCAGAAATTTCAAGTCTCTTGTATAGTCGTAATACTCCCATATATGAGTAGCCAGCCAGGGACCTGCCATCGGATTGAAGTTCCACGACATATCCTGACTTTCCAACGGAGTGGTAAAGCCGAAAATATTGCCGGAGATAGATGCCGTCCATCCTCTTGCTCCGAAATAAGCTTGTGCAGTCTTCTCCCCCGGTTTCACCAGTGTACGGATAAAGTCAATCAACGGAAGCACGCACTCATTCAAGTTGGTAGAACAAGCAGGCCAATAATTCATCTGGATATTGATGTTATTATGATAATCCACACGCCACGGTCCATCGACATTATTGTGCCAAATCCCCTGTAGATTAGCAGGCATATTGCCCGGACGGGAACTGGCAATCAGAAGATAACGTCCAAATTGATAATACAACTCTTCCAGATAATAATCCGGCTGTCCTTTCCGATAATTTTTCAGACGTTGGGAAGTAGGCAGATTCACTCCTTTCACCGCTGGGTTCAGATTCAGCCGAACCCGGTTGAACAGAGTAGCATAATCATTATAATGTTGATTGAATAAAGCTGTATATCCCTGCGCCACTGCATTATTCATCCACTGCTTTGTCGTTTCTTCGGGATTAACGCCTATATATGTTTTCGGATCTTTGAAATCCGGATCAAAGTTAATCTTATAGTCAGTGTCCGCTGTGATATAAAATACAACTTCGTCTGCATCCTTCACCGTCAACTTTCCATCTGCATTAGACAGTGTTCCTCCTTTTGTTTCTGCCTGGATGCGCACAACATACTTCATTCCATTATTATCCAAAGAAGCTGTGTAAACCAGTCCTTTATTTCCATCAGAAACCATGCTGCCGGTAGACAGGGGATTGGGCGCATAACTGAAAACCAGATTTTGTTTCCCCGATTGATCCGCGCTGAAACGTACCACCATTACATTGGCGGGGTAAGAGATAAAAAAATTGCGTTGATAAGCCACACGATCCTTTTTGAATTGTACGACTGCCATAGCCGAATCCAAAGAAAGAATGCGCTTATAATCGCTCATTCCTATCATATTCAGTCCGGTTTCTACATAAAACTCTCCCATTGTAGTAAAGCTACTGAAACGGAAAGGATTTTCTCCGTCAGCTTCATACGACACTTCACTATTGAAGTTCTGTCGCGTTAGCATTTCAGCCTTTTTCTGATCTCCCTCTGTAAATGCTTTGCGTATTTCATCTAAAAGATGGGCCGATTGTTTATTGACATTCCAATAATAGTCCGCACCTTTCGCTGTGTTCGGACCACCGCGCCAAAGCGTTTTTTCATTGAAAGTGATACGTTCGGCTTCCACCGATCCCATAATATTTGCGCCGAGGCTACCGTTACCAATAGGCAATGACTGTGACTCCCAACTGGCATCCAGATTATGTCCGCTTCCTGCTGTTACCGGTTTATTTTCATCTTTCCACAAATCCGGTCTTCCGCCATACCAGGCAGCATATCCCTGCAAAGTATTCGGAGTATCAAACCAGATGGAAAGTCCTTGAGTATAATCTGTTTCTCCCGCATAAAGCCCGGAGGTAAGGAATAGGGAACTAATAAGAAGGAAATAAAAATTCTTCATGGTCGTCGCGTCGTTATTTAAGATTAATAACCTATTTATAGTCTGTACAAAAGTAGTCAAAATATATATCTAATAAAAATAAAACAGAATCTCAACAACCTCTATAATGAGGTAAAATTACATCAAACCATCCGACAGTATTTTTTTCACGACCCAATACCCGACTCTGGCCTCTGAAATCCCTGACAACAACCGATGAGGACAGACAAACGCATCATCAATAATTTCTGCTTCCATATAATAAAAGCAACAGGAAGAATCCTTTTCAAAGGCTTTCGCATATTCCAAAATATGTGTCGATATCAAGAAATGACAATGAGAGAAGCTTTTCAGTAATTCATTGACGGCAACGGAGGCTTCAAACGCATCTTTAGCATTCGTCCCGCGAAACATCTCATCTAATACCACCAAACAGCGTTTTCCGGTCACAGCTTTTTGCATCACTTCTTTAATACGGAGTACTTCCGCCATAAAATGACTTCGTCCGTCCCGCAAAGAATCCGGCAGATTAATAGAGGTATAAATCCCCTCGTAAAGAGGACAAATCATTGATTTCACAGGAACAGGCAAACCGCAATGTGCCAACCAGACAGCCAAGGTCAATGCCTTTAAAGTTGTTGACTTTCCCGCCATATTAGAGCCTGTAAAAATGCATATATTTCCCCGGGACATCTGCCAACTGTTTGGCTGCGCATCTTTCACAAAAGGATGAACGACTCCCTCCACCGAGAAGTCCATTGTCGGTACCATTATCGGCATACAACAGAAGTTCTTCTCTTTTGCCACCCGGTGAGCTGTACGGCAGACATCAAGTAGATATATAACAGACAGAAGTTCCTTCAAAGATAACAACCGAGTACACCGGAACAGATAATCGAATTTGTCTATGACAAAGTTAGATAGTCGTTTTTCCTCATCAGAGGTCTGCTCCAATACTTCCTCCAATTCACTTCCATGGAGAATATTATCAATCATAGCAGCAGATTCTTTCATGAGTTGCGGGGCGCCCTGTGGTAGTTCTGTCGCCCATTCCTTCAGACAATGCAAGAGATGAACCACTAATTTCACCCCTCTGCAGATCACATAACGGGTCGAATCATATCGCACCAGACGGTCGATAACAGTAGCACATGAAAGTAAAATATGAGCTTCCCGTATCTGGTCACGATAAGCCAGGTAATACTCAATAAAATCCAGCTCTTCTTCATTCAAAAGAAGTTCGGGCAAAGCATCCCAGACAATAGCCTCCTGTCTTTTACGGATTTCCCCCAAATCACTTAGCGGATACATAATCCAGTTCAACATCAGCGCTTTTCCTTCTTTTGTCTCTGTTTTGGAAAACAAAGAGAAAAGAAATTGCTCATTATTAGCAGTCTCTGTAATGCTTAGATCCGCATAGGTCTGTTTGTCAGTAGCTAGATATACCATAACCGCCTTTAAAGGTTAGTACTCCTGTTTTGGCAAATATAGGGAAAAGTTTTAAACAAACAGCATTTATTCTCATAGAAAGGCACAGGCATAAACAAAAAAGGCGGTTCGAAATCGAACCGCCTTCCATATTATATCTGATTCTCCAATTAGAGTTTCGGACCAGCAGCAACCAAAGCCTTACCAGCTTCGTTACCAGTAAATTTAGCGAAGTTCTTGATGAAACGTCCAGCCAAATCTTTAGCTTTTTCTTCCCATTGGCAAGCACATTCGTAAGTGTCGCGTGGGTCAAGGATCTTCGGATCAACACCCGGAAGTTCTGTAGGAACAACAAAGTCGAAGAAAGGAATAACCTTAGTAGGAGCTTTGTCAATAGAACCATCAAGGATAGCATCGATGATACCACGAGTATCTTTGATAGAGATACGTTTGCCGGAACCATTCCATCCAGTGTTAACCAAGTATGCTTTAGCACCAGTCATCTCCATCTTCTTAACCAGTTCTTCTGCATATTTAGTCGGATGCAATGACAAGAAAGCAGCACCGAAGCAAGCAGAGAATGTCGGAGTCGGTTCAGTGATACCACGTTCTGTACCAGCCAATTTAGCTGTAAATCCAGACAAGAAGTAGTATTGAGCCTGTGCCGGGTTCAAGATAGATACTGGAGGCAATACACCGAATGCATCAGCAGACAAGAAGATAACTTGTTTTGCGTGAGGACCTTTAGACACCGGTTTAACGATGTTTTCGATGTGATAGATAGGATAAGAAACACGAGTGTTTTCAGTCACGCTCTTATCTGTGAAATCAATCTTACCGTTAGCATCAACAGTTACGTTTTCAAGTAAAGCGTCACGTTTGATAGCATTGTAGATATCCGGTTCACTTTCTTTATCCAGGTTGATAACCTTAGCGTAGCAACCACCTTCGTAGTTGAATACACCTTCGTTATCCCATCCGTGTTCGTCGTCACCGATCAATTTACGTTTCGGGTCAGTAGACAAAGTAGTCTTACCTGTACCAGACAGACCGAAGAAGATAGCAGAGCTAGTTCCTTCCATATCGGTGTTAGCAGAGCAGTGCATAGAAGCGATACCACGAAGCGGGTTCATGTAGTTCATGATAGAGAACATACCTTTCTTCATTTCACCACCGTACCAAGTATTCAGGATTACTTGTTCTTTAGTCTTCAGGTTGAATACTGTAGCAGTTTCAGAGTTCAAGCCCAGTTCTTTGTAGTTGTCAACTTTTGCTTTAGAAGCATTGAAACATACGAAATCAGGTTCTCCGTAGTTAGCAAGTTCTTCAGCAGTCGGGCGGATGAACATGTTAGTTACGAAGTGAGCCTGCCAAGCTACTTCCATGATGAAACGTACTTTCATACGAGTAGCTTCGTTAGCACCACAGAAAGTATCAACAACGAACAAACGTTTGCCGGAAAGTTGTTTTACAGCTTTAGCTTTCAAGTCAGCCCAAGCTTCTTCAGTACATGGTTTGTTGTCGTTTTTGTAATCTTCAGAAGTCCACCATACAGAATCAGCAGAAGCTTCATTCTTAACGAAGAATTTATCTTTAGGAGAACGACCGGTATAGATACCTGTCATCACGTTCACAGCGCCTAATTCAGTTACTTGACCTTTTTCAAAGCCTTCCAGACTCGGTTTTGTTTCTTCAGCGAACAAAACATCATAAGACGGATTGTGCAAAATCTCGGTCACACCTGTGATGCCGTACTTGCTTAAATCTAAATTTGCCATTTTCTTTGAATTAATTAAAATTGGTATTTTGTTTTCTATCTCTTTTCACCTTAACATGGGGAGCTTTGGATAGCCCCTTGTAAATCCGGCTACAAAAGTAATACTTTCTTTGGAAAGGAAGAAGGTATTAGAGAAATTTTTCCCTAATTGAAACTCTTTTATAAATTCCTAACAATATCTGCAAACTGAATATTGCAATTTGAAAGATTATCGTTTACTTTGCAAGTCAGTATGCTAGCAATGCTGTGAAAATGAGATTAAAATCTGATTAAAATATAATATGAAAGTAATTGATTTTGGCCAAACTAATTCGATTCTAAACCAGTACATATCCGAAATTAGAAATGTAGAAGTTCAGAACGACCGCCTGCGTTTCCGCCGTAACATAGAACGGATCGGAGAAATCATGGCTTATGAAATGAGTAAAGAGTTTAAATACTCGGTAAAGAACATCCAGACACCACTGGGAATCGCTCCGGTCAGTACACCGGACAACAATTTAGTAATCAGTACGATCCTGCGTGCAGGTCTTCCTTTCCATCAAGGTTTCCTTAGTTATTTCGACGGAGCGGAGAATGCGTTTGTTTCCGCTTACCGCAAATATAAAGATACGCTAAAATTCGATATACACATAGAATATATCGCTTCTCCCCGCATTGATGACAAAACGCTGATTATCACCGACCCTATGCTGGCAACAGGAGGGAGTATGGAACTTAGTTACCAGGCAATGCTGACCAAAGGCCACCCGGCCGAAATTCATGTTGCTTCGATTATCGCCAGCCAAAAGGCTATCGATCATATAAAGAATGTATTTCCGGAAGACAAGACGACAATCTGGTGCGCTGCCATCGATCCTGAAATCAACGAACATTCTTACATTGTTCCGGGACTGGGCGATGCAGGCGATCTTGCCTACGGCGAAAAAGAATAAACGTTTAAAGATTCTTCCGATATTGCTGCGGTGAAACCCCAACCTGCTTCTTAAAGAACGTACCGAAATAAGAAGCATTAGGGAAGCCGAAGGCATTTGAAATCTCCTGAATATCTTTCTGCGTATTTTTAAGCAATGAGATGCTCTTACGAATGATAGCTTTGAATACAAGTTCCTGCACGGTATATCCGCAGATACTCTTAGAAACGGCAGAAAGATATTTAGGAGACAAACACAATTTATCCGCATAAAACTCAACACCCCGTTCCTGCATATAATATTTTTCGATTAACTGGATCAAGTGAATAAAGACTTCATTTTTGCGTCCTCCCACTTCCCGCCCGTCATTGACGAGTTTGCGATTATAAATAGAGCAAATCCTGTACGTCAATGCAAGTAGAAGTAATTTCTGCTCATAAAGTTTAAATGAATTTTCTTCCGACTGTAACACATTGTCCAATAAGGACATATACTTTACAATCTCTTCTTCCTCACCAGTAGACCATACACAAGAAGGTTCTTCGGGAGTAAGGCGGGAATACATATACATGGAAACAACCAGATTCCCCATAATATCCCGGATCGGTTCTATCTGATAGATCAAAATCCGCACCTCCATGTCTTCCGACTCTTGCAAAACCTGAAACTCGCCGTCTTCGGGAATAAACAAACTTTCGCCTGCTCCTGCGAAATGCTTTTTCTGATTAAGCGAAAACTGGAAATTACCCTGGCGGCAAATAATCAGCCCCAGTCCTTTCATTTGAAAAGGTTTCTTCAGTGAGGGTGGAAAATTTACAAATATCCCTTCGGAACTACATATATTTTTCCCACTTAATAAATCGCGATCAAACTGCAATAAACGATCTTGTCCGCTATCCATCATACTAATATATTAACAGATCATTATCAAAAACGACGCTAAGTTAGCAATTTTCGTTTAGGATAAGGAACAACGAGCACAAATATCATACAAATTAACCCACCATAAATTGTCCATCCCGCCATCTCTTTGAGTGCAGAGAGCGTGGCCTGCACCTGAATACGCCCTTTGGTAGATATAGCAGCCATGTTACGGGCTTCCGTCTCACTCTTTCCCTGATATTTCATACCCTGTACCGTACCAAGGAAGGAAGTGGAAGCATCCGGATTAAGCAGGTCCACATTTTGCGCATAACGGGTTATATAGTGTTGTTGCCGCTCTTGCAAAACATTTGTATAAATTGCTCCGCCAATACTCGGTCCCACAACCATACGCACAGTAAGCATAATACAGATCCAGGTGGAAAGATATTTAAAAGGCATACGTTGATTGGCATAAGCAGCCGTCAGCGCATACAGAATCATCATGCCTATGGCACGGATGATAACTGCATATTTCAGACGCTCGTAAACTCCTGCTGTCTGCACCTCGAAATACATGAAAACAGCTGATAAAGACAGGAAGAAGAATCCCATCGCAAACAGATACTTAAAATGTAACCCCTTACCTCCCAACACCATAGCAATCACGGCGCCAATAGCATAACCTACCATACACCAATTACCTAATGAAGCATTTTGCAGATTATCGAGATGCATCCCCACTCCTGCAAACACATTGACAAACATAGCACTGGAGTTTATCACCATCAATAATAAGTAAAGTAATGCTCCCATACGTATAGTACGCAGTTTGAACGCATCCAGCAAAACATAAGGCGACCGGCGCGTTACGTCCATATATAGAAAAATTCCCGCAAAAAGAATACTTACAGCTGTCGCCCAACGAATAGATTCGTCATCATACCAGTCGAGTACTTTTCCATAAACCAGCACATACGTGAGACAAGTCAGCGAGATGCAAAATGCAGTGACATTGCCGAACTTACGGAAATTAATAGGAAACCTTCCGGGAAACTTATAATTCGGCATGGTAATAAACAAGAGCAAAATAGAGATCAGGAGAATCCCCATCATAAAGTAATACACATATTTCCACTCATATTCAAAGGACAGCCAAGCCGTCAATGCTGTGCCCGACTGTCCCAGAATCATAAAAAACAGATAAACAGCCGGCTGACTCACACATCTTTCAATGTCCAATTTATTCCAACCGGCAGTATCTTTCGGCTCCAACCCCGGAGTAATATTGCGGGTAGCTTCCATTCCACCCGCATACCAAATGAGTGTGAACAGATTGACCATCATCAGTACCATACGCAAGAAACCCGTCAGAAGACTACAAAGCGCCAACAGAAAAACGCTGTCTGTCTTTGCACAGATATAACTGAATATATACATGAACGCAAACCCGACAATACACATCATCTTCTCCCGCCGTACACACACCAACTGATATAGGAAAGGAGCAAAGGCTGCCATACCAATAGAAGTAACAAAGTTGGCAAACTGGATATGCTCGGATATTATGCCAAGCCCGCTCATCATTTCGGTGCTATTCACCGAATAAACCCCGCCTACCGTAAGAATCGGCAGAAAGAAAAATAACAGAATGATAATACCCAACGGCTTGGGCATCCAACCATAGAAAGGATAATTTTTAGGATAAGAGGGCATCGGACTAATTAAAAATATAAATTAAAAATTATAAGGCACTGTATATAGACAGAAGAGGCGGAGGGATTAGAGTCTGGCTTTCACTACTACCATCATGCCTGCTGCTAACCGTTCGTTATCTTCTTTCGATAAATCGGTGAAATCGATTCGTACGGGAATACGTTGCTGAATCTTCACAAAATTACCTGCCGAATTATCCGTCGGCACTAATGAATATTTAGACCCGGTAGCTCCTGATATAGAGGTGACTTTGCCTTTAAACTCTTTATCGCTAATGGCATCTACTGTGACAAATACTTCCTGTCCGATATGCAGGTTCTCGATTTGTGTCTCCTTATAATTGGCAACGATCCATTTCTGGGTATCAGGAAGAATATAGGTGATGGTCTGCCCTGCCGAAATAAACTGTCCTTCCTCTAATGAACGACGGCCGAGTTTTCCGTCACAAGGAGCTATTACAACCGTATAGGAAAGATTCAACCGGGCCATTTCGAGCGCAGCTGTTGCTCTTTGAATAGCCGCTTCGGTATTCATGCGACGGTAGGACACTTCATCTACACCGGAAAGAGCTGCTTTTTTCTGCCTTTTCGTAGCTTCCAACTTCTTACGCGTAGCTTCATAATCAGTGACAATCTGTTCAAGTTGGATAGGAGTAGCCGCATTTCGTTTCACGAGGTTCTCATATCGTTTCCGGTCTTTTTCCAGTTTCGCCAACCGTACTTCAATCTCGGCAATAGACGCATCGTAAACAGATGCTGTTGTCTGCGTGGTATTGAGTGTAGCATTGATGACGGTCGCACCGGCTTGCGCATCCTTCAAGGCAGCTTCAGCCTCCATTACGCGAATTTTATATTCACGATCATCCAGTACCAGCAAAGTATCTCCTTTATGTACCTCCTGATGTTCTGTAAAGTAGATTTTGTCAATGTAACCTGAAGCACGTAGATTGATAGGAGACACATATTGTTCTATTTGTGCATCGTTACTAGTCTCCGTCTGGCTATAATTCAAAAAAAGGCAGATCACTTCAATCACTCCCCAAACAATAATAGCCACTCCGAAAAGGCTGATAGCAATCTGCCAGCGACGAAGTTTCTTCATTTTTTTTGCTTTCTCCTGATGAGTAGCGGAAGGAAGGTTATTTTCCATTGTTTCCATATTTATGATTGTTATTTGCGTATTATTTGACTAATGATTCTATTTGTCCGGTTAGTTTAAGCAGCATCAGGTTAGTCACCCGATAGTTATAATGTGCGCTGATATAGTTGTTTTGAGCTTCGCTCATCTGCATTTCATCTTGCAGCACTTCCGTCATAGAAGCAATGCCTTCCCGGTAACGGTCGGAAGTGACTGCGTACACATCTTCGGCAAGCAAGTAGTTATCCTTCTGTTTCTTAAAGTTACGCTGATTGTTCATCAGGTCGTTCACAGCATTCAGATATTGAGTTTGCAGATTCTTCCGGGCATCTTCCCATGCCAGCCTTTTGTTCTCTATATCGATCATCGCCTTCTTTATTTTATAGGTTTTATCCAGTCCGTCGAAAATCGGAATACGCAAGGTTAGCCCCACTCCATAGGAACGAAACCATTGATTGGACGGACCGGAGTGGAACCAATGATAACCTTTATCCGTATATGCGGCATATCGCCAGCTGCCTGTCAGACTAAGAGAAGGGATATATCCATTAGTAATGATCTTCTTTTGTCGTTCCGCCAGTTGCACTTGCGATTGTGAGAGTTGAAGTTCATAGATATTTTCCGACAAGCCGGTCAGGGCTACCGTAGTAATGCTATCGGTATTTACCGGTGTCAGCGCGATTTCCTTTTCAGCCGGATAATCCATAATGTATTTCAGCATATTCAATTGCTGTTTCATCATTGCTTGTGCATTGTCATATTGCACCTTCAGATTTTCCAAATTGATATTGACTCTTTTCAGATCGACTTCCATAGACATTCCATTATCGAAGAAAGCCTGTGTAATATCTCTCAATTCTTCCAGACGGGTGATATTTGCTTTTATCAGCATGATTTGTTCGGCCGTGACCTGTCCGAGATAATACATCTTACTGATTTGAAGAATAACATCTTCCCTGGCTTTTCCATAAGACAGACGACTGATTTCTTCCATCACTTTAGCTATGGACATAGAAGTATAAAGAGTCTGATTGAAAAGCGGCATCTGCATTTCCAGTCCTGCATTAGCAGAATGTTGCAATGTTTTCGTTATATTATAGGGAACTCCGTAAGATGAACCGTCTGTGACTGACACCGGAGGATCAAAATTGTTATTATAACCGGCTATCGCATTAATTTGCGGCAGCAACTTCGAACGGTTTTCAGATACGCCATATTTACTTTTTTGTATTTCTTTACGTTTCCCTTCTAACGACAAGTTATTGTCAATACCAATGCGGAGGCAATCCTCTAATGTCAGAATCTCTACCTCCTGTGTTTTTCCGTTTAACACGAACAAGAAAAAAAAGGAAAAAATGAATAGTAGTCTTTTCATAATATATGCTCTATTATTGGCTACAAATTTAGCAGCTTATAGCATAATGAGACTATCCACAAACTATTTGTTTATATTCATATTTTCCTTTTTCAATGGGTAAATGAATGGACAGTCACTCTCATAGATAAAAACAAGAATCCTCTTTCAACCTATCACCTATATTATCAAACCCTTTATTCATCGTATTTTCAGAATGGTAATAGGTTACTGTTGTAGTTTCAAGGCGGGGAACCTTCCTCCACCCCAAAGCATAATAGCATAAACCCATCGGACGAAGAAAAGTCAGGCATTTGATAGACAAATCTCCACCCTTAGTCGATTTTATTTTTATCTGCTCCAGTATCTACTTAGCTTTGAGATATTAAAACAAATAAAAGCAGTAAGAGAAATGAGAAAAAACATGAAATTGATAGGATTGGCAGTCAGCTTAACATGCTGTGCAGGTTTTATAGATGCACAAGAAGCCAATAATGAGCCGCAAGAAAGGCAGCAACAAGAAAAGCATCTTCCACGCGAAGTTCTGAATCCAGAGAAGGTAGCAACCCAGATGACAGAGCAAATGAATAAGTTGCTCCAACTGACAGATAAACAATATAAGAAAATATATAAGCTGAACCTGAAAGAGCAAAAAGCATTTTTCAAGGCTATGCAAAATTCGGATGACTATCGCCCACCAATGGGAGAAGGTCCCGGTATGCGGGGAGGACGTCCGCCAATGGGTGGAGGCCAACCGCCAATGATGGGAGAAGGTGGTTTCCCGGGCAGAATGGGAGGTGGTCCGATGATGAGCAGAGATACCAATTCTGCCGACTCACAAAAGAAAGCCGCAGAAACCAAAGAAAAGAAAATAAAAAAGATTCTGACAAAAGAGCAGTATGAGAAATGGCAGACCGAACAAAATTCCGCACGTAAAAAAGCTTCTCAAAGAAGAATGCACAAAGATAATCATCCTGACAAGGGTCCGGACTTTGAACAAAAAAGCTTCTAAATATCACACTTAATATGTTTCTATGAATAATAGCGTTTGTTTTTCATAATTTTTTTAGTGAATGTAAAGTAGCGGCTCTCTTCGCGAGGAAGAGAGCCGCCCTTATTTAATAACCTTATGATACACAACAGGTTTACGTACTATTTTATTTCGCTTAGGACTTCTTCGCTATCTTGCTCCGCTGCGTCCACGCAAGAAGCATAACTCCGATTAACAATAAAGCCAATGCTGCATAAGCAATACTTTCCGTGACATGTATGCTTTGCGGATCAAACCACATCTCGATGGTATGTTCCCCTGCCGGCATATTTATCGCACGCAAGATATAGTCTGCACGGGCAATATCCACCGGCTGGCCATCGATAGTCACCTGCCATCCCGGATAATATATTTCAGAGAAAACAACAACTCCGTCTTTAGGAGTGGAGGCCTTATAAACCAAACGATTTGGCTCGTAACTGGTTAACTGGATGGTAGATAGTGAATCTTTATATCCTTCTGTCACACCTTTCAGCTGTTCTTTAAACTTTACATCCACTACGGCTGTTTCCGTTGGAAGAATATCGTTCAAAGCATCTATTTCTTCATTTGCATTATTTACATACTGCACCTTATCTACGAACCATGCATTACCGTATGCATAAGGATTCATGACAGGAACAGCCTGCCCTTGCTCTCCGGCAGGGAAAATGAAGTATTTGGTATTCAGCATATTCAGTACACGGAATTTAGAAGCATCCACACTGTCCATCTGTCCACCGGCAGTAGCCACAGCCTGATAAGTTTCTTTCATTTCGGGCACGATGTGATGGTCTATCATTTCCTGATAGCGGCGAAGTTTCGCTGCATGATAGCCACCGACACTCTTATGCCAATATGCTGTATTGTTTTCATTAAATGTATTACCGGGGAAACCGATGAAATTCAGTACACGATAATTCGGAGTCGTATCCTGAAGAATAATCTCATCCGCCTGTGTTTTCACGAATGCTTCTGACCGCTTCGACTTCGGCACGAACTGTTCGTCATTCAAATAGCGTTTATTGACACTCCACATATCTATCAGACACAAAAGCGCAATACCCGCCAGTGTGAAAGAGGCTTTCAACTTCCGCAGTTGATACAAGAATAAGAACAGGCAACCGATCACTATAATAAAGAAGCTGCGCCATGCATCCGAAGCAATAATGGCTTCGCGCATTTCAGTCAGATTGGCCACAAACGAAGCCAAATGTTCGGCAGGAAGTGCTTGTTTCAAAGCAGTCATCTCCTGTGCCGTTATAAAGCTGGAGAAGAAAGCGCCCGGGGCGACAGCTAAAATGAACGCAACACCGGCAGTTAGTACCAACGCAGCAATCACTCCTCTACAGTTCTTTTCCTGTTTCAGCATATCCGGTTTACTCAAAATCTCTTTCAAGGCAAAAATCGCCAACAAAGGTATTGTAAATTCAGCTATTACCAGAATAGAAGATACAGCGCGGAACTTATTATACATCGGGACATAATCGATAAAGAAGTCCGTCAGCCCCATGAAATTCTTTCCCCATGAAAGCAGAATCGAGAAGATAGTAGCTCCCAGCAGCGCCCATTTAAGAGGACCTTTCACTATAAAGCACCCCAATACAAAGAGGAACATCACAAATGCCCCCACATATACCGGACCGGCTGTCCACGGCTGCTCACCGAAATATTGAGGTAACTGTGAGTAAATACCGTTATACATTGGATTGGCCTTTGCCATAGCAGCTTCGCTCTGTGACATCGTAGATCCTGATCCTCCCCCCTTTACATTCGGAACCAGCAACGTCAACGTTTCACCGATACCATAACTCCAGTTGGTTATATAATCACGATCCAATCCGCTACTAGTCTGACTGGCAGCAGCTCCCTCCTGCTTCAATTCACTCTTGCCGCGCATCGTCTCCTTACTATATTCATACGTATGATACAGATTGGAAATATTGATGCAGACTCCTACCACGGCAGCCAGTGCTAAAACCCCGCTAGCCTTGAAGAAATGAGGCAATTCTTTCTTTCTATAAGCATCTTCAAAGTAAGCTCCTACAAAAAACAGGATCACAAACATGAAATAATAGCTCATCTGAATGTGATTCGACTGAATCTGAAGGGCGATGAACAGGGCCGTAACGATTCCGCCCAACAGGTATTTCTTCCGGTAAGCCAGAACGACACCTGCAATCGTAGGTGGTATATAAGCCAATGTCACAAACTTCCAAATATGCCCTGCCGGTATCAGAATGAAGAAATAGGAAGAGAATGCCCATATCACTCCGCCTAATCCTGCCAGCCAGGCCGATATTCCAAACGCCCGCAAGAGGATATAGAATCCCAGCATCATGATAAAAGTCAGCACTACATAATCCGGGAGAAAGAGGCGATAAACCTTCTCCACCCCTTTCAGGGACGTTGTCGAGTCGTAACTCGGAGACATCTGATAAGTAGGCATACCTCCAAAAATCGAGTTTGTCCAGCGCGTACGTTCTCCGGTACGCTCGAGATACTCTTTCGATTCTTGTCCTGCACCGACTCCGGCAGCCGTGTCATGCTGAAACAAGATACGACCTTCGATATCAGCCGGAAAAAAATAGGCGAAAGAAAGAATGATAAAAGCCAGAATGGCTATTAAGTCAGGAAGAAACTTTTTCATTTACGATGACACGATTTACTATTTACGATTGAAGTTTGAATATAAAAATAAATACGACCGGACAATCTAACATTTACAATTGATAACAGTGGAATATCGATCTCCCTCATTTATCAATCGTAAATGGTAAATCGTCTAATCGTAAATCAAATTAGTATCTATAATGATCTGCTTTATAAGGTCCGTCCACCGATACACCAATATAAGCGGCCTGTTCGGGAGTCAGCTTAGTCAGTTTCACACCGATCTTTTCAAGATGCAGGCGAGCCACTTCCTCGTCCAGATGCTTCGGCAAGCGATATACATTGATATCATATTTCTTGTTGAACAGTTCTATCTGCGCCAATGTCTGATTGGTAAATGAATTACTCATCACGAATGACGGGTGTCCTGTTGCACATCCCAGATTTACCAGACGGCCGTCGGCCAACAAGATAATGCTATGTCCATCCGGGAAATAATAACGGTCTACCTGCGGTTTGATATTCACACATTTGATGCCCGGATAATGTTTCAAAGCATCTACCTGAATTTCATTATCAAAATGGCCGATGTTGCAAACGATAGCCTGGTCTTTCATTTTCTCCATGTGGTCGATACGGATAATATCGATATTACCTGTCGTAGTCACGAAGATGTTACCTTCCAGACAAGCCTCTTCCATCGTCACTACTTCGAAACCTTCCATTGCAGCCTGCAGTGCACAGATCGGGTCTACCTCCGTCACGAGCACCCGCGCTCCATAAGAACGCATGGAGTGAGAACAGCCTTTACCCACATCACCATAACCGCATACCACTACTACTTTTCCGGCAATCATCACATCTGTTGCACGCTTGATTCCGTCGGCCAACGATTCGCGGCAACCGTACAGATTATCAAACTTAGATTTCGTTACCGAGTCGTTTACATTGAATGCCGGGAACAGCAATTTGCCTTCTTCCTGCATCTGATACAAACGGTGTACGCCTGTCGTAGTCTCTTCAGATACGCCACGCACTTCTTCCGCTACACGATGCCAGCGAGTACTGTCTTCTGCCAACACTTTCTTCAAGATAGCATTCAGTTCTATTTCATCCTCCGCGTGTACTTCCTTATCCAATACGGCAGCATTATTTTCAGCATCATAACCCACGTGGATCATCATTGTTGCGTCACCGCCATCATCTACAATCACATTCGGTCCCTTACCGCCGTCAAAGCTCAATGCCTGCAACGTGCACCACCAATAATCGGCAAGAGTCTCGCCCTTCCATGCAAATACCGGTACACCGGCAGCAGCTATCGCAGCAGCAGCATGATCCTGCGTTGAATATATATTACAAGAGCACCAACGTACTTCAGCTCCTAAAGCCACTAATGTTTCAATCAGCACAGCCGTTTGAATGGTCATGTGCAACGACCCCATAATGCGGGCACCTTTTAACGGTTTGGATTCTCCATACTTTTCGCGAAGAGCCATCAGGCCGGGCATTTCTTTTTCTGCCAAATCGATTTCCTTGCGTCCGAAATCAGCAAGTGTAATATCTGCCACCTTATAGGGCAGAGTAGAGAATAATTCTGTAGACATATTGTAAATCATTTATATATAATGGATGCAAAGATAGAACATTCTGATTAGTAGGGCAAAAGCTATCCGTTTTTTTTATATTATAATAACTAGGGAGGCTGTCAGCATCTCGGAATATTGTTTTATATTTGCAACAGATAAAACAACTTCTACAACATTCTAATGAATAATAACGAATCTTCTATGAGAAATTACGAAAACAAAACAAAGGAGGATCTTTTGGAAATAATCGAACAATTAGAGAAGAAAATAGATTTTCTTTCCTCTCATTCTTCTTCTGATTCTTCCTCTCCTTCCAAAGAACGTTTTCGTGATAAATATAGTACCCGGATACTGGATGCTCTTCCTGACATGCTCACCGTCTTCGACCATGACGCCAATATTATAGAGCTTGCTTCTTCTCCGGCAACTAATCACGTAGAAGGTATCAGCCCCAACAATATCACTACCACTAACGTAAAAGACATTCTGCCCAAAGAGGCTTATGAAAGTGTCCGCAAGAATATGGATAAGGTGATTCTCACAGGAGAAAGTTCAACAGCCAGACACGATCTTATGTTGGATGGTGTTTTACATCACTACGAAAACCGTATCTTTCCTTTGGATAAAGAGTATCTGTTGTGTATGTGCCGTGATATATCCCAACAATGGGAGGCGGAACAGACGAATGCCCAGCAACAGAAAGAACTAAAGGCTGCCAGAATCAAAGCGGAAGAGTCGGACCGATTGAAATCTGCTTTTCTGGCAAACATGAGTCATGAAATACGTACCCCGCTCAATGCCATTGTAGGATTCTCCAAACTAATCACTTACGCAACATCTGCAGAAGAGAAGAATCAATATTCGGAAATCATCGAACGAAATTCGGAAATGCTGCTGAATCTATTCAATGATATTCTGGATCTGGCATCACTTGAAGCTGATTCTCTAAAATTCAATATCCGCCCGATCAAATTAATAGATATCTGCCTGCAGCTGGAACAACAATTCTGTCATAAGACGCAAAACGGTGTCAAACTTATTCTGGACGACGTAGATGCGGACATGTATACTTCGGGAGACTGGAATCGCATCATACAAATTATAAGTAACTTGCTTAGTAACGCTACGAAGTTTACCCCGAAAGGAGAAATTCATTTCGGATATCGGGAAAAGGAGGATTTTGTAGAGTTCTACGTTAAAGATAGCGGCATCGGCATTCCGGCAGCAAGAATTGCCACAATTTTCCGGCGCTTTGGAAAGGTCGACGATTTTGTTCAGGGAACAGGATTGGGATTAACTCTTTGCAGAATGTTAGTAGAGAAGATGGGTGGACGTATCTGGTTGCGCTCTCAGGAAGGCCAGGGAAGCAGATTCTATTTTACCCTGCCTTTGGTTCGTCAATAAAGATCGATTAAGGACACAAATATCAGTGTCCGGGCATGACCTTACAGGACTTTTACAATTAAATATAGATATACAGAAAACGCGGCTTGTTGGTAACAAAGCCGCGTTTTCCGCATATATCTATGTTCGAAATATATTCATTTATTCCTTAGCAGCCGGAGCACTAAGCATTTCTTTATATTTCACCGGATCATTCAGAATTTTCATTGCTTCCTTCAAACCGTCATCATCCTTCAACTGCTGGATGATATTACCACGTTGGTAATAGTAACGCTTGATAATTTCAGTAGCAATCATCTTCTTTATATCAGATGAGAAATAATCCAAGTCGCGATCAAGATCATGGTTCAACTTCTTTTCAAGTGCTTTGAACTCCTCTGAAGCATCATCCATATACCCTTCAAACTCGGCAGCTTCTTTCAACGTTTTCAGAATTTTCTCACTCTGTTGGTCATACTTGAAGTCGGCTTTCTTCACCAATGCTTTAAAATCATTATAATCGGCATCTGTCACCTCAAACTCCTCCGGAGCAACGATGGTAGGATGTTTCAAACAATACTGAGTTGCATAATCAAAAATCAGATTATCGCGTACCAGATAGAAGAGGATATTCGGTAATTTCTCCTGTTTGATAACAATATCCGGCATTACACCACCTCCGTCGCGTACTTCACGTCCGGCAGCCGTATGGAATACCTTAGTCAAACTGTCAGGAATGGTTCCTACACTTCCATCTTCATTACGATGCTTGTAGTCAATAGCCTGTACACAACGTCCACTTGGAATATAATATTTGGAGGTAGTCACTTTCATCGTTCCGCCATAAGGCAAAGAGCGGGGAACCTGTACCAGTCCTTTTCCGAAGGTACGGTTACCAACGATAACGGCACGGTCGAGATCCTGCAGAGAACCTGATAAGATTTCGGAAGCAGAAGCGGTTCCACTATTTACCAATACCGCAATCGGAATATCCAAGTCCAACGGCTCGCGCAATGTCTTATAAGTGTTACTAGCTTGTTTGATTTTCCCTTTGGTCGTTACAATCACCTTTCCACGCGGCAAGAAATAATTCGCAATTTCTACTGCTTCATCCAGCAATCCACCGCCATTACTACGGAGGTCTATCACCAACGAAGTAGCTCCCTGTTTCTTCAAATCCAGAAATGCTTTCTTAAACTCTTTGGAAGGGTTGCCGGAAAAAGTGCTAAGGCTAATGTAACCTACATTATTATCCAATACGGCAGTATAAGGAATCGCCGGATTCTGAATAGACTCACGTACAATCGTGAACTCCATCGGCGTACGTCCACCTTTCTCATTCGGGCGCTCAATCTTTAGCTTAAAACTGGTACCTGCCTGTCCGCGTAACATCTGGCTGACTTCCGCATTATTCTTACCGGCAAGATCCTGTCCGTCAATCTCCATCAGTATATCTCCCGCTTTCAGACCGGCTTTTGCAGCAGGCGTTCCCTCAAAAGGTTCAGAAATCATCGAACGTTTTAGTTTCGTATTATAAGCAATGTAAGAACCCATCCCACCAAATGATCCTTTAATCATCTGCTCCAGTTCACTCTGATCTTCTTCCGGGAAATATTCCGTATAAGGATCCAGCGTATAAAGCATATTATCGATTCCTTCCCGAATCGTTTTACTCGGATCAATGGTATCTACATAGAACATATCCAGTTCTTTCACAATCGCATTAAATATATCCAGATTCTTTGCAATCTGGAAATTACGGTCGTCTCCACTCTTGAAACTAAAGAAAGCAACTGTTGCTATCACCGCTACTGCAACAATAGCTATCTGCCTGTTCAGCAATTTTTTCATACCTCTTTCAATCTAAATGAGTCGTAAAAGTAGCTCAATCCTTTGTTATTCCGCCAGAATCCTGTTAATATTTAACTTAATTTCATCCCAGCGTTCCTGTGGTATCGTTGTTCCGATTACCTGAATAACATTTCCCGAGAGAATAGAACCTATTTTTGCACATTTATCCAACGAATATCCGCAAGTCAATCCGTATAAGAATCCGGAAGCAAAATAATCACCGGCACCGGTAGTATCCACCACTTTTTGAACCGAAATGGCCGAAACCTTTATTTCTTCTGTCCCTTTGCGGATATAAGAACCGTTTGCCCCGACTTTTACGATAGCAATACTGCATTTCTTGGCAATCACTCTCAAAGCTTCCTCCGGCTCCTTGCCGGTAAAGGCTTTCGCTTCCTCTTCGTTTGCAAAGACAATGTCGACATATTTGTTTATTAACAAGGTGAAGAATTCCAGATCATTAGCCACAATGTTATAACTAGCCATATCGAGACAAATCTGCAAACCGGCTTCTTTAGCCAGTTCAATGGCGTGAAGAATCATTTCGTGGTCCTGAACAAGATAGCCTTCTATAAATAGGTACGCGTAACCTTTAAACATATCCAAGGTCAGTTCCTCTGCTCTCAAAGAAGCCGCTGCTCCCAGATAGGTTCCGAAAGTGCGCTCTCCATCCGGTGAAATAAAAGTGGATGCCACACCGGAAGGCAGTCGATCCGAGGTCAATAATTTGTCTTCAATCTTATTTTTCTGCAGATTTTCACGAAAAAATTCTCCATAATTATCATTTCCCACTTTTCCGATAAACCCTGTTCCAGCACCCAAACAAGCCAGTCCGAGGATGGCATTTCCTGCCGATCCGCCTGTTGCCAAGTGGGTTTTCATCTGTGAAAATTTTGTGTTAATCTGCTGTAACTTAGCGTCATCGATGAGCTGCATGCTTCCTTTGGGTAAACCCATTTCATCCAAAAGAGTATCATCCTTCAGGGTTGCGAGTACGTCTACCAGGGCGTTGCCCAATCCTATTATTTTGTCCATTCCTAATATTTTTTTTGCAAAGATATTGCATATTTCAAAAAAACCTAGTACTTTTGCATCGCAATTGAGAAAAACATTCTTCCTTAGCTCAGTCGGTTAGAGCATCTGACTGTTAATCAGAGGGTCCTTGGTTCAAGTCCAAGAGGAAGAGCAAAGTTGAAAATCTTGATTGCAAACATTCTTCCTTAGCTCAGTCGGTTAGAGCATCTGACTGTTAATCAGAGGGTCCTTGGTTCAAGTCCAAGAGGAAGAGCAAAAAGAAGCCACCTAGAAGGGTGGCTTTTCTATATATTCACCTTTCTTATCATCCAAAGGACTCAATAATATATCTTGTGGGATTTGGCTCAGAACAACCATATCTCTAAAAGTAGGTACATCATATCGGTACAAAAAGGAATTAAATAGTGATTAACTGGTGTGGTATTGAATCACAACAGAATTGAATAAATTCTCTTATTGGATATTTATTTTCCATTTTTCCATGTCCCCCTTCATCTTTTCTCTGTCTCTCCGATGAATAAGGAGTTTGCGGGTGAAGGGTAACAACTTCACCATCTCTTCTCCTGTAGCGATTAGTTTCAAAAATTGTTTCAAGGCTTGAAACAATCCGTTTCACACCGAGAAACACTTCGTTTCAAGTAGCGAAACACTTTGTTTCTCGGCGTGAAACATCTAGTTTCAAATAGGGTTGAAACTAATTACGAAATAGCTTTACTAATCTTGCTCAATGGTGGAATCTAAAAGTAGCAATTTGACTTGATTCATGATGAAGAGAAGGTGAAGGGGCGGCTATTCACCTGCAAACTCCTTGTTTATCGGCAATACAGAAGAAAAGTGAAGGAGCTGGAAGAATTGAACATGTTATAGAAAAGAGCATCGAATTGTTCAAAACCCATATGGAATGAGTCGAATCGTCTATTCATAGGAAATGATTTTAATTGGGCATTTCTATTTATCCGTTTGCCTATCCAGATTCGTTCCACTTGCTATTTTTATTTCGTTCCATTATAGTGGAACGAAGTAAAAGTAGCTAATTGAGATAATCTGACTAGGCAATAAAGATAATTTGTTTGGGCAATTAAAAAAGTCTTATTGGCACACCTAACGGAGATACGGTGGCGAGGCATGCATTCGTTTAGCTCAAAACTGTGCAGGAACGAACTTTTTTGGTATAGGCTGCCCTGAAGCACATTACCCAAACTTTTAAACTGTTCCCCGATTTTTCAGACTAATCTAAAATTTATCCCCGCTGATTTGCTACTACTCCAAAGACAGCGGTTCAGTTTGAAAACGGCGGCTTAGTCTGAATATTGGGGATTTGGGGATCAGTTTGAGAACAAAGACGAAAGAATAAGAGGAACCTCCCGGATAAATCCATTAGTCCCCCTCTGATACTGGTCGTACCTCATCGTTTCTTGATAAAGGCAAGTAGTTACACATAAATGTAAAGTTTTCGACCTTTTAGCCGTCAGACACCACTCCGTCCCATTTGACTTGCCTTTAAAGTTTAAATAACATTAGATCTTGGCGAAAAATAGCAAACCACAACCAATTGGCTGCTATGGATTCGCCGTGACACTTCATTTGTTTAATGAAAAAATAGACGAGGCAGTCCTACCGTTTGGATATAAACCACCTCGTCTTGGGGTCTTAGCCGAACCTGTTTATTTCTCTATCTTCATTCATTTCAAATCGGTTTATATACATGAAAGAAGGAAAGAATACCATAAGAGATGTCCAGCCGGAGATTTCTTGATTGTATGGCAATGCAGCCAAGAGGGGTATTCTCAAGCAAATCACACGATTGCTTTGAGGAGAAAGCGGGCATATTTTTTTTGTTCTTTCCATTTATAACAAATGATGGTTTGCGCCCTATTACAAACCCTATATATACAAAAAAAGCGGTAGGGCATTTGCCTATCCGCAAGCGAGGGAGTCGAAGCCCTATGTGCACAAACAGGAAACACCCCCCGCATATCGCAAGGAGCATTTTACTGTTTCATGTGCACATTTGAATTTTCGACTTTTCGCTTGCACAGAAATCAGCTAAACGCTTTTTTTCTTCAAAAACATAAAAACATGTCGATCTACGACAGTGCAAATATAAGAAATTATTAATTCATTCGGTTCTCAATCTCGTTTTTTTTATAAAAAGTCATCTTTGAGAAGCCCTTTATACATTCTTGAAACAAATTTAAGCCGTTGCCAACGTCAATATACTAATCCGTATTCCTTCCACATTCACTAGGCAGGAAGCACATGCCAGAGTAGTAGAACCAGTGGTCAACACATCGTCAACTATCAATATGTGTTTTCCGGCAAGTGTTTCGGGATGCTGAAGCTCGAAGATACCTTCCACATTATCCCGACGTTCAAACACAGATTTACGCGTTTGCGTTTCCGTATTTTTCTTACGTAATATGGATTCTGTATCAATGGGAATTCCTGTTACAGCAGAAACGCCACGGGCAATCCACTCACTTTGATTATAACCGCGAATTTGCTGTTTTTTCTTATGAAGCGGTATGGGGATTATCACATCAATTCCCTGAAAAAAATGGGAAGACAAAAGTTCGGCAGCCATATACCGCCCCATAATTGCACCTATTTCCTTTTGTCCACCATATTTCAACCGATGAAGAATCAACCGGAAGTCGCTTCCTTTCTCATAAAAGAAAAAAGAAGTAGCCCGTTCCAAAGGGATTTGTCCCCAGAAGAGCCGCTCTACCGGATTATCTTTTCGAAGATGATAATTAGTACGGGGTAGATTGATATTACATTCTGTACAGATACATTCTTCACCCTTTGCTAACGGCCGGCCACAAACAACGCAGCAACGGGGAAATAGCAAAGATAAGAAAGAACTAAGCCAGTCTTTGATAAGAAGTGTGTGTTTCATAATAATAGAGATTTAAAGTTGCAATAGCACCTACATATTGCAATTACATATTCAATGGAGGGACTTCTGCCAGAAGTTTCTGAAAGAAAGGATGAAGATTTCCATTCGTTGCAAGAATATGATGTCCTTCTATGAAATGATCTTCACCATAAAAGTTAGTCACCTTTCCTCCCGCCTCCTGAACAATCAGTGCCGCTGCAGAATAATCCCATTTTCCGAGAAATGCTTCCATCCATGCATCAAAACGCCCAATAGCTACATAACAGATTGCGGCAGCAGCCGAGCCATTCATGCGAATGCCTCCCACTACTCCATAAAGCTGATCGATGAGATGAAGAGCGGTCTGTTTATATTGCAGATGATTATAAGGCAATTCTGTAATGACGAATGCATCTTTGATGTTTTCAACGTTCGACACATGAATTTCTTCGCCATTCATAAACGCTTTTCCGCCTTTCCAAGCATAAAAACATTCATCCCGGCAAACCTCATAAACGACGCCTAAAAGAAGTTCGGTACAGCTACGTAAAGCGATGGACACACAATAAGGAGCCTCATCATGAATATAATTCGTAGTTCCATCCAACGGATCAATCACCCAGCAGTATGGTTCATCCTGATAAATAGCAGAGCCTTCTTCTGTTATGAATCCCGCTTCAGGCAGTAAAGCAGTTAGGGCTTTCACCACACGCACTTCAGATTCTTTATCTACATAAGACACATAATCGTGTGCATGTTTTTCCACCACACGCTCACGACGAAAGTTCTTTCGTTCTTCTTTCAAAAAATGTCCAACTTCCGTAGCAATCCGGCATACATCAGCTGTAAGTTGTTTTAAATCCAACATTTATTATTCAAATTAAAAAGTGCTTCGAAGTTATAGCTTTTCCGGCAAAAAGCATAAAGGAAAATAATATTTTCGTGTTTGATACGCAAATTAATGAGATAACATCAAAACTATTATAACCAATATTTTAAAAAAACATCTAAAAACAAGGCCGACTCATTTTCTTTTATGAGCCGACCTTTCTTTACTTTTACATCAAAATATAAATGTATTGTTCTTTATTCCTTAATTTATAACAACATTACTTCTGAACCACAATTTTCAACTTACAGGTACGTCCATAGAGTAATGCCACACCATCATAAGTGAGTCCGGTTATGCCAGCTCCCGAGTAGGCTGGTCCCTGGCTTCCTACCACTCCTGTAGGAGTAGCTATTTTACATCCTCCGGCAACTAACGCATCCGTATCATTTGCGGCTTCAATGACATGAATGACACCGTATTTGCCTGCTGCAGTAACAAAAGCAATATAAGAATTGTCTTTTATCTGCAGACTACAAGGATCATTCGGGTATCCATCAGACGCATTGACTCTTTGCATTAACATATCGGCACCTCCTTTAGTTATACTTTCCAACATATTCAACGCCTCAAAAGTATGAACGTCCGAAGCCGCATTCGCCATCATCACATCAATACCAAGATCAGTAACCTTATCATCAGGGATAAGGGTAAACAGCGTTTTGTTGGTAGCAACACCTGCCGGTTTGATCCAGTCATTCACATCATAAGCTCTCCCTATCGGCCCTCCATTAATTCTTGACGCACTGACATAAGAGAAACCTCTGTTTTTAACGGCAACAAAGCTCGGATTTCTCCATATATTGATGAAAGCAAAGTCTACGCTATTTGCCTTTGAGCCATATCCTTTAATTTCCTTCAAGCTTAATACATGTTTCTGCACACCCCGTATCATTATTCCCTCTATGGAGAAAATATAAGGTTGATCCGGTTCTGTTGAATGTTCCCATTCGGGTGCCATTTCGATATCGCTGAAAACAAGCGCAACATTATTGTCAACACCCTCAAGACCTTCGATATTGATAATCTTTTCCTCTTTCAACCCCTCTATATCTTCTACCACAATCTTGATTCCATTGGTCTCTTTATTGTCTACGACAGTTTTTAGGATAAATTCCATTTCCAACGGATTGCCTGATACCGGAATAGTCGTATATTCCTTCAGGTCACCCAGTACTTTATTACACAACGTATGTTTTATAGACTTAATGCCCACAGCTGAACGAATCACTACAGACAGAGAAACCTCTTCATCGGGTACTAAAACAGGGAAATCTGATGGTTCGGTGAATATCTGGGATGGAAGTTTGGTTATCTTTTTAATAGGTATTACCTTTTGTGCCGTTTTTGTCAAAACGTCCGTTGATGTTACCAGTATCCCGGCTGCTTCACGCGTGTTGACCTTGACATTCAAGTCAAATTCAAGTGTCATATCAGTTTGCAAGGTATCTATCTTTAAACGTTGACGTTCAGTCGCGTTTATCTCTTCATATTCTCCATTCTCATCCATCTTCAACAAGGTAGCATATATGCTATGTATACCCACAGCTGAAAAACTTCTGGCAGATACAGTCACCGTCGAGTTATACTCCACCACATCTATCTCGGAAGGAGAAGTGAGTTCTACAGTAGGTGGCGGATACGCGTTGTCGTCCGAATAATCGGACTCACTATCACTACAATTTGTCAACAACAAACCCCATGGAAGGGCAAGTATCAGGATCATTATATTTTTGATATATTGCTTCATGACCGTTCATTTTTTATTTTAAAGATTCGATTTGTAATTGAAAACAATGTAAATCTCCGCTTACACTTGTTTCGGTTACCCCCCTAAAAGCCCATTTATGTGAAGTCAGGACAAATATACAATACTCGGAGTCTCTATTTCTATTTTCCACTTCTACGAAAGAATAGGTATCAGAAGTTAAGTTAGAAGTAATTGCCGACTCAAGATTAGGCAATAACGCACGTTTAACAGTGCCTACCAGAACCGTCTGTTCGTTTACCTTTTTCTTAAATACGTCAACAGCCGGAGCTATCAGGTCTTCACTGTTTAATGACACAGAACAGAAGAGCATATCTATTCCGTTCACTGCTTCTGTTTTTGTTTCAAGATATCTGCAATCGTTTTTTACTACATATTGTGTCATCTCGGAAATAGTAGAAGGAAAAAGCACAGTACTGCCGATTATCTTTTTTTCTCCGTCACTATAGCTGACAGGTACAAACACCGGCACTTTCTTGCTTTCTCTAGCAGTCTCCGTACCCGTATTTATGATTGCTGTTTGCCCATAGACAGCGTTCGTCCTGTCCAGCAATGCCACTGAATGAACAGTGTTTCTGATAGATGACGCCACCTCTTTATAACTACAAGAACTAAATAGATTTTGCTCTGACAAGTGTGCATAAACCAATACGTTAGTTGTTCTGAACCGGTTCCATTCCGGAATATCTTCTCCCTTGTTATCCTCATCACTACACGAAACAAACAGACAAGAGATGACACATATAAATAGCAGATATAGATAGTTTGATTTCATATTTCATTCATTTTACAAATTCAACTTCAGCAAACAAAGCCCTGTGGTCAGAAACTTCCGGATTAGATAAAACTTTAAACGACTTCACTTTCCACTTATTCTGTGGAAGTCCGAATATATAATCAATCTTGATTGTCGGCTGATCTGCCGGATAGGTGAATGTATCATCACAGATTCTCTGCCAGTTCTTCATTACCTCACAAATCACATTAGAGTCGGTTCGGGCATTAAAATCTCCCCCCAGCAGTGTCGGAGTATCTCCCGTACCAATCCGCTCATTAATCTGTTCGGCCATTGCACTCCTTATCAGGTCCGTCGAATGATCCAGGTGAGTCGTTCCTATCCTGATTACGTCTGAAGTTCCCGGCTCCTGAATATCTACATATAATAGCGTCCGGGGTTCTTTGGCTCCGTCTATACCTTCAAAAGTTTTGTTATTGATATAAACAAAAGGATATTTTGAAAGGATAGCTACTCCATATTCTCCACCACCAGTATCCATCGCTTTCCCGAATACGGAAAACAATCCCAACTCCGCAGCCAATTGAGTGGTGAAATCCTGATTTTTATTCCTTTTTGTGTTGTAATCTATCTCTTGCAACATTACAACATCCGGATTGTATTTCCTGATAAATACAGCATACTCCTTCACCGAGTAACCGGTCATTTCCCCGGACATCCGGCAATTATAGCTCATTATTTTAAGAGCCTGCGCATACGTACTTTGATACGCAAAAAAGAAAAGGCATACCCATACAATGGGCTTTAAAAGTGCTTTCATAAATTTGTTTTTGTTATTAGATTAAGTTTACTTATTCAACAGTATATGTATATTCTGATATTTTTTTAAAGCTAACCGGTGTTATGGATTGCATCACCTCCAACACATAGTTCAGGTCGTTCCCTTTACAAACGAAGTCGTACGTAAACGAAGCAATCTTTTCGTTTTTAACTGTAATCTCTATATCAAAATGACGCGAGAGTGTTGTAAGCACCTCTTTCAATGATGCATTTCTGAAAATAAGCCGGTTGCTTTTCCAACTCGAAGCATCATCGTGATATCTATCAGTTTTTATTTTTATTACATTACTCCTTTTTTCATAAACTGCAGTTTGTCCGGGAAGCATTTGCTGCATAGGCCTGCGGCTTTGCACATGCCCGATATTTATACTTCCTTCGTCGAGTGTAGTTTTGATTACCTTATCCGAAGCGTATGCTTTTACATTGAAACACGTTCCCGTCACTTGTATTTTCACATTCTCGGCAAGTACCTGAAAAGGGGATTTCTTGTTTTCTGCTATCTCAAAATAAGCCTCTCCTTCCAGCGTAACATTCCTGTTGTATTTTGCAAACTGTTCCGGATAGGTCAATTTAGAATCGGCATTTAACCACACCCGGCTACCATCAGGAAGTAATACGAGTAGCTTCTCCCCCCTTACAGCACAGACCTCCCGATAAACAAGGTTTGCCTCATTATGACTTTGATAGAAATTATATCCCACACCTATCACTAGCAAAACAATTGCACAGGCCACCGTCCACTTAAAGAACAATGGCATCCTGATTCTCCTGTTCTTTCGTTTTTCTTCCCGCATCACGGCTTCCTGAATATTCTTATAAATGCGATATTCATCAAAAGGAGGCAATTCTCTGTCGCCCAATTCGAGCTGTTTGCCTTCTATTATCCTCTGAATGTCGTCATCCATATATTTCCCGATGCCGTCAACTACTTCAAAGTCCTGATTTGTATGTTTCTTTTTTGATTTCATATTTCAATATCTATTAGTAATACACACTGTTACAAAAAAGTATTATACAGACTACGTTAAACCGTGTTAATTCAAAAGAACGTTCCATATCAGCAAAAAGTGATAAAACTACATCATACAATAAAGCAACAATAGGCTAAGCTCTCCCACTGTCGCGCGAATCTGCTTCAAAGATTGGCTATATTGAAATTTAATTGTATTGATCGAAAGATTAAGTTTATCGGCTATTTCCTGATTGGAGTATTTTCCCGAAACTTTCATTTCAAAAACCTTGCGGCGTTGTGGCGAAAGTTGCTCAAGAGCTTGCTGTATGATGTTCATTTGTTCTTGTTTAAGGTTTTCGTTTTGAGAATTGTCTTCCAATTCCAAAACCATTGAAAGGCAATCCTCAAGTAAATAGATATTTTTCTTTGAATCTCTCAACGTATTGAGCAGATCGTTCTTCAACATCGTAAAAAGGTATCTGTTTATGGGTTTTGTTTCATCGATCTCTTCTTTTTTCAGCCAGAGTTTTAAGAATAAGTTCTGCACAGCATCTTCAGCCAATTCTTTATTCAGCAGATATTTAAATGCCAAAGAAAAGGTCTGCGCCGCATACGTCTTGTATACAATACTAAATGCCAGCTGGTTCCCCTCTTTCAGAGCCTTAACCAAAGCTTGGGCTTCATCCTGTGAGTATTTCTGGGACATCTTAATCATTTTAAATATGAAAATAAAAAGCTTATTATATCAAGTCCTTATTTTCAAATATATTAATTCTTTCTGATATAGCATGATTCGCGAACAACAAATGAAACAGGCCTCTTATTTATTTCACCAGTCTTTGATATTTGCTGAATAAAAAAGTGGAGAATGATAATAATCCGTCAGTTGCTGAATGAATATCTTTTCGAACATCATTCCGATCAGTTGCATTTATCCAACCTTCTTCTATTTCTTTTAATTCATCTTCAAGTTGTTTCTGATCCACCTCTACACCTTTCTCGACCGCTTTGATGAATGTATTGATATACACCTCCCAGCGTTTTGCATAATAATCTCTTATCAGTCCTGCCCACGAACGGCTGGCATAATCGTTCAGGCTTCCACCCCAAGTCGTAATCAAGTTGCGAGCATTCTTTTCATAATAGTCTTTCAACTGGGGAGAATCCCCCATCTTCCGTGCATCATCAATCCATTTATCCAGCGAACAGTAAGGATGAAAGGCATTCAGCTTATCCAAATCATTCAATATCTCCTTCATTTTCTCGCCGCAAGCTTTCAAAGCCTGATAATCTTTAGCTTCAACCATCCTGTCAAACTCCATTTTCACATCAAGAAAGTAGTTTCCAAGCACCTGTCTGCCTACAGTAATCAAATCCAGACGAAAAGCATCTCTCCGGTCAGAAGGTGCTTCGTTCAGTTTTCTCCAAACCTCTAGTAGTTCAACATTGCTGTACACATTACTTGTGCGTTTTTCACTGTTCTTATTCAATACAGGGCGATACCCGGGTAAAGTACCCAATGTGCGCGGCACTTGTGCATAAATGTCATTGAATAATCGTTTCCAAGCATCGCGCACAGGCTGCGACACGCATCCCACATGCCTGTCAGCCAGACATTCAATCCATTTATTATCATCTACATTCAGATTCCATGCTTTCTCAAGAATGTATTCGTAGGGAAATTGCATCACATCCAATCCTTCCAGCGTAGAGCCGATTCCTTTAAGGTTGCCTCCACCGTTAATGAGAGCATTCTCAAGTCGTGCGCCACTTTCTTTGACGTTACCTGTCAAAGTCGTGTTTCCTCCGAAATTGCCCAGATAACACCAAATATAGGGCTGATCATGAAAATGCTCTGTTCTTTTCCATAATTCAACATTTTCACAATGATAATCAAGTAATATCATTTTATTCTGTGGCACTCCTGTCAGCAAAGCCTTCATTCGCTCGGAAGTCCATTTATCTTTATCAAAATAAAACATCCACGTCATTTGCATCCATTGGGCTTTGGGATCGGCAGCCGTCAATGCAGCGTACATATCCGATGCTATCTTCCGCAAATATTCGGGTTCGAAACTGGGCGGGTCAACCTCGTTGAAAGGATCTAAACCATAAATATGATCGGTTCCGAAAAGTTTTTTTTGTTCATCAAGAAATAGCTTCTGAATTTTCGCAAACAAAGCATCGTTAGGGTTCAAAAAGTTACAACGATATGCATCAGCAAAGCCGGCCCATTTGCCCAAATATTGAATATCGGCCTCGGGATAAATCCGTTTTAAATCGGCAGGTACATGTCCGGCGAAGGCTGGTAATACGGGCTTCATATTCAATTCACGCTCACGTGCGAGTATTTTTTTCTGCAAGCTTACCTGGTGTTCCAGCCATTCCATCGGCAACGGACCGTTCCAACGATCTATGTTAGCCATCCGATGCCAGGGCAGATACGGCGGTCCCGTGAAGTAAGAGCGTATTTCGATGTCCGACATTCCCATTTTCGACCAGACTTTATACCACACGGCTTCTTGTCCGGTAATTGCCAAAGGCATATTTATACCATTAAGGGCCATCCAGTCAATAAAGCGCTCCCATTCTTTCCATTGCCACCAAGGCATCGTATAACCATACGTGCAGTAATTCAGGAAAAAACGAGTATCCACTCGCGCTTCCGAAACCACCTTCTCACCAACCATCGGCAATTCTTCAGGAATTTCAACGGCTATATCCGCATACCATGACACTGTAGTGAGACAGTAATATTTTAGATAATGGTTCAGTCCCATCGCCATTGAATTGGCATTGTTTCCGCCAATTACAATTTTATCTTTTACAGACTCTATCGTAAAGCAGTCTTTCTCTCCTTTCAACTTTTGAAACTGAAAACTCTCGATGTATGACGGAAGCAAACGTTTCAATAATGCTTCCGCAACAGCTACGTCTTTGTCTTTAGCCTGAAGAACCAACGACATAAACAACATAACCAGACACGTGTATACACTTTTTCTTTTCATTCTGATTTATAATTTTATATAGATTTTTCTTTTTAACAAAACATATCCCAACAGCCCATTGAACAACAGGAAAAATACACCGTACATAAATGAACCGAAGTAATTTCCGAATAACGGGTTAAGCAAATTACTGAATACAGCCGTATGGATATGCCAATGCACAAGCAATCCTCCGGCTATGCAGCTAAACACATAGATTACAAGCGGATTCGCTCCAAATGCTTCGAAAAACGAAAACCACTTTTTATTCTGCTTCACATCAATGATATAGAGCAGCAATGCCAATGACAATGCCGCAATCCCACAAGTGAGCAAAACGAACGAAGGAGACCACAAACGTTTATTCAAAGGACAGGCATAGCTTAACAAATAGCCGGCAAACAACAGCGTGGTACCTATAAGAAATAGATTCAGCATCCGGCGGTCATTGTCTTTAATATCGATGATTATCTTTCCACAAACAAAACCGATCATTACTTGAGACACAGCGGGAATCGTACTAAGTATCCCCTCGGGATCGACAAACTGGCGGCCCTGAAGATACATGTGGTTAGACCCTAAAATAGCCGAATCAACAATCCCGACGATATTATCCGCACTCTTTTCAAATCCGTTTCCAAATAACTGAAAAATAAAGTAGACAATCAGCAAGATAATAGCTAATGGCATAAAACGCTTATGCGGTATTGTCACGGCCAATAAGGCTGTAATACCATAACAAATCCCAAGCCGTTGCATAACTCCCATCAACCGGAGCTGACTCAAATCAAAATAGTTACCACTATCTATTGCTGTTATGAACCACTCCATAACCAGACCAATAAATATTAATAAGAGACTTCTTTTTATGATTTTCGCAATGGCCGGTCGACACTGGAAGTTATACTTACACAAGGAGATGTAGGTCGAAATACCCATCAGGAACATAAACATCGGAAATACCAGATCGGCTGGCGAAAAGCCATCCCACTTGGCATGTGCAAAAGCGGCAAAGTTATACCCGCACTTTCCTGTATTGTTGACCAAGATCATCCCGGCAACAGTAATACCCCGAAGTACATCAAGCGAAAGTAACCGTTTGTTCGGATTCATAATATTTGATTCTTTTAATTACTTATTATATATAAAATAGTCGTTCCGGCAGCTAACACTATCCCTATAAGCGATTCATAAGGTATCAGCTTCAGACGTTCTTTAAAGTTGAGTTCGCATACGCCTCCTGTCGCATGAAAGAACGAACCATGTGGCAAATGGTCAAGAACTGTAGCTCCGGAATTAATCATAGCTGCCCCCCAAACTGCAGAAATGCCTATAGCCAATATCGTTTCAGCGAACGAAGAAGAAGCCAGTGTCGCTCCGGCTGTTGTCGATGCGGTAGCCGCCGACATCAACGCGCCTGATATAGGAGCAATCAATGCATCACTAATATGAGCATGATCTAATCCTGTAAGAATCCAATCTTTCAAAGAAGAGTTCTTTATGATGCCGGCAATAGTTCCGGTTCCTATCAGCAGAATAGCTACCACAGACATCTTTTGCAGTCCATACGCTATACTCGGAAGAATGTTTTTCCATTGTTTCATACAGATAGCACCACATAAGCCACCTACCGGCAAAGCTATCAAAGGATCGATATTGATTCCTGCCGCAGGACGTAATGCCAATAAAACAATCGTAACAACAGGAGCAATCAGACTGGTTCTTAACGAAGGCAGATTTCTCTCTTCCTCTTTATCCTCTGTTTGCATCATTGTTTTTTTGTTTTTCACTGTTTGAGGCATCAGACGGACAATAACAAAAACAGTGAAAAACAAACCGATCACTGCCGGTAAAATATTGGCAAACATTACAGCCGATAGATCTGCATTAAAATTTCCGGCTGCTATAATGGTGTTCGGGTTAGGTGATATGATATTTCCACATTTACCTCCCCCGATCATAGCAATAAGCAATACAGATGGAGACAGGTTTAGACGCTTGCCTATCGAAAGAGCCACCGGCGCAACGGTTATCACAGCCACATCAATAAAGACGCCTACCGTACAAAGCAACATCGTTGCGAGTGCCAATGCCATAAATACCCGTTTCTCACCCATTTTGTTTATAATCGCATTGGAGATGACCGTGGTAGCCCCGGTTTGTATTAATATGCCTGACAAGACTCCGGCTGTCAGAATCCGCAATACCGCCGGGGTGACCTCTTTCACCCCTTCGGTCATTACCGTTACGGTCTCATTTAAAGATAGTCCTCCCAACAACCCTCCAACTATCGCTCCGATAATCAGACTGTATGTCGGAGAAAGCTTTCTTATGATTAACAGTATGGATAATGAAAGCCCGATTAATGCGCCTATCGCTGTCATTGAGTATTATTTAGTAAATTGTTTTATGATTCTCACCACCTGTCGCACCGTTCTCTCTATGTTTTCTTTCGTAAACTCCGGTCGCATCGCCTCTTCAAGTGTTACCGGAAAAGGTTGAATAGGCAGTACGGCAGTAAACCCCATCCTATTAAGCGCTTCGGTGGCTTCGACCGCTCCCCCCAGCGCTATCACCGGAACCTGACATTTCTCACCGGCACGTAAAATTCCGTCCAGCGCCTTTCCCATACCAGTCTGGCGATCCAGTTTACCCTCTCCGGTCAGTATCAGATCTGCCTGTCGGACGACCTCTTCGAAACGAAGCGTTTTCAATATAACTTCTATTCCGGATTGCAATTCTGCATTCAAAAACGGAAGCAGGCCGCCTCCCATTCCTCCGGCTGCTCCGGCACCGGGAAGCTGCGATATATCCATATTTGTATATTCCTTTATCACCTGTGCATAATGCCGCAACCCATTGTCCAACTCTATCACTTGCAAACTATTTGCCCCTTTTTGGGGAGCGTATACATAGGCTGCACCCTCTTTTCCAAAAAATGGATTACTAACATCACAGGCGATCGTAAAGTGACTCTCCTTCAATGCCGGATTCAATTGGGAAATATCTATTTGATGGACTTTTATCAGATTTTCGCCGACAGGCTCCAACTCACCGTTTCCGCTATCTAAAAAACGTGCACCTAAAGCCTTTAGCATACCAATTCCCGCATCATTCGTAGCACTTCCGCCGATACCGATAATGAATTCCCGACACCCGCGTTTTAATGCGTCAGCAACCATTTCTCCAACTCCATAAGTCGTAGTCTTCATGGGGTTTCTCCGACTTGAATCGATTAATGGCAGACCGCAGGCCGAGGCCATTTCGATAATAGCCATCGCACCATTGTTTACGATGCCATACGATACTTCAATTGGCTTCATGAATGGATCATGCACCCGACATGACACCGTTTGAGCATGAAGGGCAGAGCATAGAGCTTCTGTAGTCCCTTCGCCGCCATCAGCTATGGGGAAACGTATAATCTGACAGTCGGGTAATTCCTCCTGAATCGCTTTTTCGGCAGCTTTCGCTATCTCGAAAGAACCGACCGAACCTTTAAACGAGTCGAATGCCAATACAATCTTTTTCATAAAAGCTATCACTTATTTGTTTTCTCTATTAAACTCAATGCAGCCTCGACCGGATCATCAAACGGAGTCGTACTGTTACTCCAGGGAGATGTAATCCATTGCTCCTCCCATTCTCGGATTTTATTCCGGTCTTTTGTGAAATAGAGCTGTATACGAGGGATATAGTAGTCTTTAATCAGCCCGCTCCAGAAACGGGCAGCATAATCTTCCTGAATACCACCCCAACTTGTAATCAAGCGTTTGGCATTTGCCTCATAAGCATCTTTTTCCTGAAGAGTTGTTCCGCTATTGCGCGCAAGTTCCACCCATTCTTCTAATCGATATAAAGGATGAGAGGCCAACAGCCTGTCAACGTCCATCAACAAATCAACAGTTTGTTGCAGATTACGTTGCGCTGCGAGAACACGATTCTCCGAATCATCTTTTAGGGCCTGCTTATAAAAATTTTCAGCTTTAGCCGCTACATAATACGAAACAAACTCTATGAGGTCGTTTCTGTATAATTCAGAGCTTTTCAGTTCGTCAGCGCAACTAGCATACAAACGTATAGCCTGCAAGTAATCATCACTAAGGTCGATTTTACTGATCCGCCGTTGATCGGATATTACGGTTTGCCAGGTAAAACGGGGGTATGAATATAAAGAACTATATGCTGTTTTCCGAAAAAGTTTCCAAGCTTCCTCCATGGCATCGGGATATCCTCCATAACGGGCCTCGCAGTATATCTTCATCCAATCGTCCAGGTCGATACTATCTGATGACCATCCCATATCGGCTAACAGTTCGTAAACAACCTCATTGTTTTCGAGTCCTTCAGGGGCAGAACCGAACCCAATCAAGTTACCTTTATTTGCGGCACGTAATGCTTTGACCGAGGAACTAGCATACATGTCCAAGTCTCCTGTCATGGTGTTTTTCCCACCAAAGTTGGGTACATAGCTGAATATCCATTTCTTTCCGTAAAACCCATCATGTACTTTCCATGTTTGCTCGGTGTTCCACACCCATTTCGGATAATCATTGCCCAAATCAATGATAATCATTTTATCATCAGGTACATTGCTTAACAAGGCTTTAAGCGATTCTTTATCCCAGAATGAATGTTGATATCCGAATGTCCATCCCTGTGTAACCCAAACGGCATCCGGGTTTCCGGCTGCAATTGATTTATAGATCGTTTCTCCATACTCGGCCAATAACTTATATTTCGCTTCTTTATCTTCCTTATCGATAGGCAGCTCCATCTCATTAAAACTATCCGAGAGATAATACGTATTTTCTCCAAACTCTTTTTCCCACTCTTCGACAAACAGTTTGCCTATCTCTTCGAAAAAAGGTGAATCCGGTGGCAATACATAGGCGTTGTACTCTTCATCAAAACCACCCCACCGCATGTGCCGGAATTGTGTGTCGGGATGTTTCTGGACGAATCCTTCCGGCACGAAACCTGCAAACGCGGGTGCTATGGGCTGCATACCCAACTCGCGCATACGGGTCAGGATTTGATGCTGCAAAGCGATTTGGTTCTGTTGCCATGCATCAGATAAGGGACCGTCCCACTTGTTCAGATTGCCCATGCGATGCCAGGGAAGGTGTGCGGGGGCAGTGAAAAACTCACGGATTTCTTCTTTGTTCAATCCCATACGCAGCCATACCCGTTCCGCAATGGCTTCGCTGGCCACAGTAGCCAAAGGCATATTTACACCATAAAGAGCCATCCTGTCAATTTCCTTTTCCCAACGCTCCCAGTCCCAGTAAGGAGTAGTGTAGCCGAATGTACAAACATTAAGGAAATAACGCAACTCATAAGGGGACACCTGTTCATACAATTCATAATCGGGCCACGGCATCACCGACGTTATATGTTCACCGCTCCATGTTTTCATACTCTTGCAGGCCTCTTTCATGTACGTATGAAAAGCGTAACAGATAGCAACGGAGCTGCTTCCCCTTAGGGTAAGCCGGCCGTCGCTTGCTATCACTTCGAATATATCTTTACCGTCGGATGGTTCGATATATTCAAAGTGGATAGACTGTGCTCTTTCCCCAATCTGACGTTCTATTAACTGTTTGGCGGGGGTGATAATATCCGTCTTAGGCTTGTGGCATGAGCAGAAAAAAAGCGTTGTTGAAATCAATAAATACTTGATTATTGTATGTATCATAGAAAATCATAAATGTTATAAGTGAGTATCAATATTTTTTCTTCGATGCTTCTTTCACATATTCCAGTTCCGTAATAATCGGTAAATGGTCTGACAAAAGCGACTGAACAGTTTGTGTACTAATCACACGCCATCCTTTTTGCGGGTAAGCAAACAAGTAATCGATCTTAATCACAGGTTTCCATGCCGGCATTCCAAAATCATCGTTGCTTGCAGCAAACCAGCTATCCATACCACGTATTGCCTCCGAGTAATGACGCGCGTTGAAATCACCTCCCAAAATTACAGGATATTTATAATTTTTGAAATGCCCGGTAATAAATTTTATTTGCTCCGCCCGTGTTTCTTGAGAGTTGACGTCCAGATGCGTAGAGGTAAAAACAATGGTATCATTACCCATTTCGAATAATCCCTCCAGCATGGCCCGCCTCTCATGCTCTTTGACCGGATGGGGCAGCATTATCTTTTGGACAGAAATATATGGATATTTACTTAACATCCCAATACCGTAATAACCGGTAGAATAGTCAATCGTTTTTCCGTAAAGCCCAAACATCCCTGTATGATAGGCAAGTTCGGATATAAAATCCTTCCCCTTCTGATGCGGGGTACGCTTACGGTCTGTTTTGCTATCCACTTCCTGAAGCGCCACAAAATCAGGTTTGAAGGATTTGATGTGATGAGCAAGTTCCTCTAAAGATGCCAGTTCGCCAAATCTTAAATTATAGGTCATTACCCGCACCCGTAGAGTATCTTGCGCATAGGCAACGCCCAAAGTCAGGCATAAAAACAATAATAAATATTTCTTCATTGAATACATGGTTTCTATTTTTTTATGATTACTTTTCCCAGCCCGGATTTTGTCCTAACAGAGGATTCTTCTGACGCTCGGGATTAGGCACGGGCCACAAATAATGTTTCGTTGCGTCGAAGTAGCGTGCTCCGCCTTCCGCGGTAGACTTTTCGTAGATAACATCACCAAACTCATCTACTCCGGTATCGGGATACGGGTTGGCGCCCAAATCATTCATACAAACTTTCAGGCTGGGACCGGTGATGGCACGTCCAAAGCGAAGTTCGCCTTCACGCCAGCGCATCACATCGGCGTATCTTGTTCCTTCACCTGCCAACTCAATGCGACGTTCTCTTCTCAATTCGGTTTCGAGATCCATCCCCCATGCGCCAAGTTCGTCAAGGTTCATACGATGCATATTCACACGATCTCTAAGCCTGTTGATGGAGTAATCAATCTGTGTTTGTGTCAGTTTCTTGCCTTGTAGTTCGAAAGTGGCTTCGGCATAAATCAGCAAGATTTCGGCAAAGCGGATGACATTGAGATTCCCATGCCCACCCACACTCGAACCGGCCAAATCAATATCGTTATACTTTTTCAGATAGAAACCTGTACGGCTATTTGCCCCCACACGATTATTATCTTGCAATGAAGCAAAACGAGGCAGATTAAATATCTCGTTGGCCTTATCCGTATCAGGATCACCGTCATCTCCTCCCGGCCATTTGTCACCCGGAGCATATAAAGTCATCTTCATTCTAGGATCTCTGTTCTGGAAATAATCCACATAATGCTCTTCAGGCGACTTGTATAACGATGAGGTCTGCACACCGGTCTTTTTATAATATTCCAATCCGGTTTTTGCCGGTTTACCGTCTGTACACAGATAAGCATCCACTAATGACTTCGTTGGATTGAGGCGTATATAGTCTGTCGGACTGCAAGTTTCATTGGGCAGACTTTGTGTACGGATTTCAGGTACAAAAAGGCTATATACGATGGCTTCGATATTTTTCGGATCATTCTCGACATCTCCTTCGTGATGAAATAGCTTTTCATATTCATACAGGCCATAGGGACTGTTTTCGATGATATACTCACTCGTTTTTGCAGCCAGTTCCCACCTTTCGTTTTGCAAGGCAATACGTGCCAATATGGCTAAAGCGCCCCAACGGTCGAGTCTTCCCAGTTTATCGCCCGTATACCTTTCTTCAGGCATACGCTCCGCCGCCCATTTCAAATCCTCGACGAGCTGGTCGATGACTTTCTCTCTGGGAGTACGTTCGATATATGCATCTTCGGGCTGGATGACTTCTCCTACCCAAGGTACATCACCCCAAAATGTCGTGAGGTAAAAGTACATAAGCGCCCGGATGGTTTTTACTTCTGCGGCATAAACGTCCTTCTTATTTTGAGCTACCTGCGCTTTATTATAGTTGTCCAGAAAATTATTGCAGCGATAAATATAGCTATACGCTCCTGTCCAATAGGTAGTGAAGGGGAAGCCGTCAGTATAAGAGTGCTTGCCTCCCGAAACCTTACTTAGTCCACTAGTAATATTCCCCCACATGACAGTTTCGGCCGTCGATTCACTCCAATTCACGAGATAGTCTTTTTGTAAAGCTTCGTAACAGGGAGGCAAGGCATTTTTAAGCTGATCTTCATTCACCCAGAATGTTACATTGTCCGGCTCGTTAGGGTTCGTTCTATCCAGAAAATCACTACATGAGGTAACTATACCAAAGAAAGCAATGATTAAAAAGTATTTTGAGTATTTCATCTTTATAGTCGTTTAATAGGTTAGAATGTTATTGATAATCCAAAAACATAGGTTTTTACTTGCGGATAGACATCTCCGCTGGTGGTCCTCACTTCAGGGTCATAAGCTCCGAAGTAATCGGTTTTAGTAAACAAGTTATCTGCCGAAGCATATACTCTAAGACTATTAATGCCAAGAGGTGCCACCATCCGGGCAGGAAAACGATAACCTATCTGAATATTCTTCAGGCGCAAGTACGATGCATCCTCTTTCCAGTAATCACTGAAGAGCCTGTTGTGCTCCTGCGACTGATAAAGTCTGGGATAAGAAGCATTTGGATTCATAGGCGTCCATCTGTCAAGATGCTCTTTTTTAGGAATTGAGTAGTCATTGATAAACGCATGTCGAGCCTCATCCTCAAGGTAACCGGCAACTTTGCCTACGCCTTGCAAATAGAAACTGAAATCAATGCCTTTCCATTCCAAACCACCCTTGATTGCATAGGTGTAATGGGGCTCTTTCTCGCCAAACACCACTTTGTCGTAGTCATCAATTACCCCGTCGGGAGCGCCGTCAGGACCACTGATGTCCCGATACTTAATATCTCCGGGCTGTACAATGCCGTTTTGTGATGCAACAAGAGGAAATTTTGGTTTCTGGTACTTACCTGTAGTTGTATTCACCGATTCGAAGTCATACACTTGCGCCAGCCCATCAGTCAGATAACCATAGAAAGCACCTATCGGATCACCTACCCGACGATACGAACCGGAAGCCGTACTGGTCAGCGACTCCGGAGTTCCACCCAAATCGGTAATCTTATTACGGGCGTCCGACAGATTGAACCCGAGATTGTAATTTACACTTCCGATCTTATCACGCCATGACAGATTAAGTTCCCATCCTTTGACATCAATCTTACCAAGATTGACATAACCTACGTTACTACTGGAAACCCCGACAATAGCCGGAACATCGGGACGAACCAATGCATCAATATTTTCTTTCTTATACCAATCAAAGTCCACATTCAGTCTATTGTTCAAAAAACTAAGGTCTACCCCGAAATTAAGCATGCGGATGGTTTCCCACTTGATGTCGGGATTACCGATTTTGTTTTGCCAAAGTCCCATAACAGGTGTATTAGAAGCTCCGATAGGATAAGACTCTTCGGTTATGATAGGTGACAAGTAGGGGTAGTAATTACCGGGAATGTTTTGATTTCCCAACTCACCCCAGGAAGCACGCAGCTTGCCCGAGCTCAATACCGAAGTAGCGAACTCCATAAATTTTTCACGTGAAAAGTTCCATCCTGCCGAAAACGATGGAAAATATCCCCAACGATTGCCCTTGGCAAATCTTGAAGTTCCATCGGCACGCAGGTTAGCTTCAAACAGGTATTTACCGTCAAAAGCATAGTTGACACGACCAAAGTAAGAACGCAAAGCCCACTCGTCTTTTGTTCCGCTATTCATAAAATTAATCATTCCGGCACTAATAACGTGAATATCCTCAACCATCACATTATCACGTGTAGCCCCCAGTGTGCTTCTGTTTTCCCACTCTTGCGAAAATCCCATCAATGCTCCCAACTCGTGGCGTCCTATGGTTTTATTAAAGTTCAGGGTGAATTGCAGCGTTTGGGTCATAACGTCGAGATGGCTTTGTGAGATATAGTCCTTGGCATCTTCATTTGCTTTCAACGGGCTACCGTCCGAGTAATAAGACAACATCTTCGGGTTAAACTCATCCACTTGGCGGGTATATATATTAGCAGAGTACTGCATACCTACGTTCAGTCCGTCTATAATTTTGAGATCTGCATTGAAAATACCATTGAGCACACGTGTTTTCCGTTCTTCCATTCCCGACTCATAGGCTACTTGCAAGGGGTTACGCACCGAACCGTACGACCAGTTCTCACTATCTACCATCCGGCCATTCTCATCAGGAATTTGCCACATGACGGGAAGTAACGGAGACATACGCTGTGACAGGCGGAATACTCCTGATGTGCCACTATAACCTAAGTCCTTTTTATAGAAATCAACATAGCTCATCTGTCCGGTCAGTTTCAAACGATCATATACCTCCGTGTTTACACTGATACGCGCATTATGTCTTTTGGAACTATATCCGTCACCTACAACCAGTCCATCCTGATCCAGAAAACCATACGACATAAAAAATCCGGTTTTCTCGCTTCCACCCCGTGCGCTCACATTATGTCCCGTTTGAAAAGCCCGGCTTTTGTATATTTCGTCAATCCAGTCTGTATTGGAATATTCGTTGGGGTACAATCCCGAATCATATTTATCGAAAGCCTCTTGTGTATAGGGCTTGGAAAATCCAGCAGCACTCATGGCTTCATTGGAGAGTTCCATGTATTCCCTTCCATTAACAAGTTCGGGCAATGCTGTGGGAGTCTGGAATCCGGCATATCCGTTATATTGGAATACTACGCGCTCTTTCTTTTCTCCCTTTTTAGTCGTTACAAGAATAACACCGTTAGCGGCACGTGCTCCATAAATAGCTGATGAGGCGGCATCTTTCAGTACTGATACGCTTTCGATGTCCGAAGGATTCAATAAGTTAATGTCTCCCCCGGCTACTCCGTCAATCAAGATCAAAGGTGCTGTACTACTATTGATGGTTCCCGTACCACGAATGTTGATGCTGGGCACAGCACCCGGCTGCCCCGAAGAGGAAACAATACTAACTCCAGGCAACAATCCTTGCAGCCCTGTAGTTACGTTAGTTATAGGCCTGTTCTCAATAGCCTCCGCTTTAACCATAGATACGGCACCTGTTACATTCACTTTCTTTTGCACGCCATAACCTACAACTACTACATCTTCCAGGCTGACAGCATTCTCTTTCATCACTACGTTTACTGTCGTTGCTTTCGCTATGACGCTTTCTTCACGGTAGCCGACGTATGAGTACCGAAGTGTACTTCCATAGGGTACCTTGATGGAATACTGACCATTGATATCGGTGATTGTACCTGTAGTCGAGCCTTTTACCGATACGGTGGCTCCGATGATCGGTTCCGCATTCTCGTCAGTAACTTTACCTTTCACATATAGTTCCTTTTTCTCTCCTTGCGAATCAACAGGGTCAGTTTTATTTTGATATTCTTTATTATAAAATAAAATACTGTCATCCAGGAAACGGAACCCAATGTTAGTCCCTTTTAGCAAAAGAGTTAGCGCTTTGTTTATCTCTGTGTCTTTTACCTCCAATGACACTTTCCTACTCGTATCCACAAATTCTTTGCTATAGGCTACATTCATCGATGCCTTCTCTGCTATCTGACTGATAGCTTCTTTAAGAGGAAGCTCTTTGATACTAACCGATATTTTTTGCTGTTGTGCATAAACAAAAGCAGTGACAAATATGCACATTAGGGTTACAATACACCTTCTGCCGGTGGATGAAAAAGGAGAATCTTTTTCCATAATATTAGTCTTTAAAGTTAATAGTTCAATATCTATTAGCTAATACACAAGAGATATTAAAAAGTATTACGGCAAATAAGTTAATGAATATTAATTCGGGAAATATAGGAGAACTTGCCGGAAATCCATCCATACTTGATAAAAAAGAAAGAAACCACTTCGAAGGTATAGTTTTTTTTAGAAAATATAAAGGGTGGATATCGTATTTTCTCATTTAATGCATAAATTAGTGTCTTTACCTGAAAAAGAATGAGCAACATCCACCTCACATATGAGTGATTCCACCAGAACTCGGCTCAGTCTGAAAATTTTGGGGATTTGATTCAGGGCAATCACACCCTTAAAAATAGATTCATTCCGGTACGGAAATGAATGAACTATGCTATCGTTAATTATACCTCGCCACTATGCTACTTTTATTTTTTCTTCTTGCCTATATTATTTTTTTGATTGCCTAATGAGTTTTCGTTTGACTTAAGTCCTGTCTCTTATACACATCTCCGAGCCCACGAGACCGAGGCTGATCTCG
>NZ_CP083673.1:5480773-5579339 GCF_025914115.1 Bacteroides sp. DH3716P
TGCTAACTCGTTACCACTGTTTCTCAAATACTCAGTTAAATGTTTATTCTTCAAACGGTTATATTAAACCGTTGAAAATCTAAAATAGTAAATAACCTTATGCTCGCTTTTCCTAATATCAAAATAAACCTGGGACTTTCCATCACGGAAAAACGCCCGGACGGATATCACAATCTGGAAACCGTTTTCTATCCGGTAGCCCTCGAAGACGCTCTCGAAATCCGTACTTCTTCTGAAACAGAAAAGAAGATTATCCTCCACCAGTATGGCATGGAGATAGCCGGCAATCCGGAAGACAACCTGGTGGCAAAGGCCTATTCATTGCTGGATAAGGAGTTTCATCTTCCCCCTGTCGAAATTCATTTATATAAGCATATTCCCTCGGGAGCCGGACTGGGGGGCGGTTCATCCGATGCCGCTTTTATGCTAAAGTTGCTCAACGATCATTATCAGCTGGGAGTATCCGAAGAACAATTGGAAGTATACGCTGCCACTTTGGGAGCAGACTGCGCTTTCTTTATCAAAAACAGACCGATATTTGCCGAGGGAATTGGAAACATCTTCTCCCCGGTCGAACTTTCATTAAACGGCTACCAAATCATGATTATAAAACCGAATGTTTTTGTTTCCACCCGGGAAGCCTTTTCAAACATTCATCCCCATCGTCCGAAATATCCGGTTAGGGAGGCAATCCAGCGTCCTGTACAAGAATGGAAGGATACGTTAATCAATGATTTTGAAGCAAGTGTATTCCCGCAACATCCCGTTATCGAAGAAATCAAAGAAGAGCTCTATCATCAAGGAGCAATCTACGCATCCATGAGCGGCTCCGGCTCATCCGTATTCGGGCTGTTTACTCCCGGATTCGTCTTACCAGAAATTGATTGGGGAACTGACGTATTCTGCTTCAAAGGTACATTAAACAAATAAATCTCACTAACAATTATGTTTTGACTATTTTTTCAAAATCCCAACATGGCAGCGGGGTGTATATTGAGTACCCGGCAAAGCAAGCGAGCTATTTTTAAAGTAGGTTCCGAGCGACCCGAAATATAATCATTCACGCGTGAAGGGCTAACCCCTATTTCACTGGCAAGCTGTTTTTGTGTCATCCCCTTTTCTTCAAGGGACAATTCTATCAATTCTGCTACGGTTGGTTTTTCTATAGGAAAATGTTCCTTCTCATACGCAATCACTATATCAGACATAACAGAAAGCTCCACCATGCTCTTGTCATTTGCAGGAGTGCTGTCGTCCACCAAAGGCAGAAGTTCTTCGACTCTTGCCAATGCAAATTCGTATTGTTCTTTCGTTATTTTAGTCATATCTATTATATTATATAGTTGAACAATCTATTTTATCATACTCTTTATGAGTTCCCACCCAACGGACAAAAATGTATCCCACCGTAAATTTAACAACCACTACCAGCCGATAGTTGTTCCCTCTGATATTAAAAACATAGTGTTGATTGCCCACATAATCAGTCGATAGAAAATCCGCTTTTATATCAGACAAATTCCGCCATTCTGCTTTTTCCGCTATATCATACCAACGTTCTAAAGCAACACGTGAATCTTCACACCCTTTCGTCTCGTAGAAATCTTTCAATTTCTTATGTGATACTACTCTCATATCTTATTCATTTGATACAAAATTACAAAATAATTTTGGATAACAAAAGAATTAGTGCTAAATATTTTATAAAACAGAACATCCATGCTGGGCGTACCAAAAAAACGGTACCACGACTCACGTCGTAGTACCGTCACAACACAAACACAAAATAAAACACGACAAAACTACTATGCAATCTTTCCTGTCTATGCCGGGGAGACATAAGTACTATTTACGAATATTCGCATACTCATAAATAGCTTCAGGTCGATTAGCATCAATTAAACAAATCGCATGCACGATTTGTTTAAACTTTTATGTTATTTAAAACAAGTTTCTCTTTTATTGAATCCCTCTTTCACGGAGTTTCAGCTGCCAGTTCCATGCAGAGCGTAAAGTATCTTCTAAAGTTTCTACGGCTTTCCAACCCAGCTCTTTATTAGCAAAATCCGGGTTAGCCCAAACTTTTTCAATGTCACCTGCACGACGTCCGACAATCTGATAATTCAATTTTACGCCAGTGGCTTTTTCAAAGCCATTTATTAATTCCAATACAGAAACACCACGTCCTGTACCAATATTAAATACTTCTACTTTTTCTTTTTGTTTCTTTTCCAAGATACGACGGATAGCAATCACGTGTGCTTTAGCCAAGTCAACGACATTGATAAAGTCACGGATACAAGAACCGTCCGGTGTATCATAATCGTCACCAAACACGCTAAGTTTCTCACGGATGCCGATGGCGGTTTGGGTCAGATATGGAATCAGGTTTTGAGGAACCCCATTAGGCAGTTCACCCAGCAATGCCGTAGGATGCGCACCAATCGGATTGAAATAGCGCAGCATAATCGCATTGATCGGAGCACCTGAAGCTACCGTATCACGAATAATCTCTTCATTAATCTGTTTCGTATTTCCGTATGGCGATTCCGCTTTCTTAATCGGAGCCTTTTCTGTTACCGGCAATTCATCCGGCTGGCCGTATACTGTACAGGAAGAAGAGAACACAATACCTTCTACTCCATGTTTTGGCATCAGTTCGAGAAGGTTAATCAAAGAAACCAGGTTATTACGGTAGTAAAGCAACGGTTTCTGTACCGATTCTCCTACTGCTTTGCTCGCTGCAAAGTGAATGATCGCCTTAATTCCTTTATATTTTGTAAATACTGCATCAAGACCAGCAAAGTCCAGACAATCCAGCTTTTCAAAAACTGGGCGAATACCGGAAACTTTCTCTATATTGTCAACAACATCAGCACTTGAATTTGATAAATTATCGATGATGATTACTTCATATCCACTGTTTTGTAGTTCTACAACAGTATGAGACCCTATGTATCCTGTCCCGCCTGTTACTAAAATTCTTTCTTTCATATACTTTATAAAAATGGTTAGTTTCTCGGCTTATCATTGTTTGAGTTACAAATGTATGGAAATAAAATGGAATAGCAATAATTTGCCACAATTTTATTTGCTGAAAAGTAATTTAGGTACGATTGGGTGGCAATCAGGTATAAAAAAGAATTGGAAACTCAAAGCTGTATGACGCCATACAGCAGAGCTTCCAATCCCCTATTTAATTATCAACTGTAAATCCTTACACCACGCCGGAGAATCCCATGAATGCCATAGCAAGCAAACCGGCGGTAATCAAGGCAATCGGAGTGCCTTGCATTCCTTTAGGTACTTTCACGAGGCTCATCTGTTCGCGCAATCCGGCAAAAAGCACCAGTGCCAGACCGAAACCGATGGCCGTAGAAAACGCGTACACAACACCTGTCAGCAGGTCGTAGTCTTTCTGAATCACCAGGATAGCCACACCAAGAATACAACAGTTGGTTGTAATCAAAGGCAAGAACACGCCCAAAGCCTGATACAGAGCAGGCGATACTTTTTTCAGAATGATTTCCACCATCTGCACCAATCCGGCAATGACCAGAATGAACGTAATCGTCTGCAAATATCCCAGCCCGAAAACATCCAATACAAACTTCTGAATCAGGAAGGTAACGATGGTAGCGATGGTCAACACGAAAGCAACCGCAGCGCTCATACCCATCGCAGTCTCTACTTTCTTAGATACGCCTAGGAACGGACAGATACCCAAGAACTGCGACAACACGATGTTGTTTACAAAGATTGCCGAAATAAATATCAATATATATTCCATATTCTTTTCTTATTTAATTGAATTAGGCTTTCTTGAAACTGTTAATCAGCGCAATGAGGTATCCCAAAGCGATGAAAGCACCCGGAGCCAATACAAATACCAACATTCCATATTCTTCCGGCATGATGGTCAGATCGAAAATCTTACCGGTTCCCAGAAATTCACGGACAGCCCCCAGCAATGTCAGGGCAATGGTGAAACCAAGTCCCATGCCGATACCGTCGAACATAGAAGCAACTGCGTTATTCTTGGCGGCGAATGCTTCGGCACGTCCCAACACAATACAGTTCACTACAATCAACGGGATGAAAAGTCCGAGCGTAGCGTACAGTCCAGGCACGTATGCCTGCATCACCATTTGAAGCAAGGTTACGAAAGACGCGATCACCACGATAAACGACGGGATACGCACCATATCCGGAATCAGGTTCTTGATTAAAGAGATCACCACATTCGAGCAGATCAATACGAACATGGTAGCCAGTCCCATACCCATACCATTGATGGCCGACGAAGTCGTACCCAATGTAGGACACATACCGAGCAGGAGTACAAACGTAGGATTCTCTTTGATAATCCCGTTCATCATTACTTTAAAGTTATTCATATCTGTCTCCTTTCTTATTTAGCACTGACCGAATCAGTAAGTTCAACTTTTATCGTAGCTCCCGTAGCAGTGTCAGAGTCTGCGCCTGTAGCCTTTTGAGAAGCACCGCTGACACCATTCACTTTACCACCTTCTGCCTTATAAGCCTGATAAGCAGCATTTACAGCATTCAAAAACGCACGTGAAGTAATGGTAGAAGCTGTAATGGCATCCACCGCTCCCCCATCTTTGCTGACGGTCAACGGAGCTTCACCCGGATTCATCCCCAAAATAGACTTTTTACTCTCTTCATGAGACACAGCCTGTTCTCCCTTGGCCGGGTCGTATGCTCCGAACCATTTGTCGGCTTTAGAACCCAGTCCCGGAGTTTCCGCGTGAGCGAGTAACGAGTAATTATAGATTTTACCTTCGGCGTTAAAGCCTACCAACACTTTCAGTTCGCCACCAAATCCCATTGATTTAGCTTCGACGGCCGTTCCTACCAATTCTTCGCCGTTCTTAGCCGGATAAACGATAAAGTCAACATTCTTCTTTCCGTCTTTCTCGCTGAAGATCGTATCGCTTTCCGCTACCGGATTATTGGTAAATTCGGGAAGAACCTTTTTCAAAGCCTCGTTCAGTGTCTTCGCATTCGCTTCGGCAATGGGGCCTTTTGTCAGTTCATTTACATAAGCCAGCAACGCTACGGAGACAGCAGTCACGCCCGTAAGTACCAGCAACATATTCTTTAAAGATGATTCTAACTTTTTCATTTCTTCTTCGCTACCTCCCCAAAGCGTTTTGGTTTACAATAGGTGTTAATCAGCGGAGTGAACGCATTCATAATCAGGATGGCGAACGACATACCTTCGGGATAAGCACCGAACAGACGGATGACAACCGTCAGCAGACCGATACATACACCATAAATCAACATTCCTTTCTTACTCATCGGAGAAGTCACATAGTCGGTTGCCATAAAGACAGCACCCAGCATCAGACCACCGGAGAGCAACTGCAATATCGGAGAAACATATTTTTCCGGATCTGCCAAGTGCATGATACCTGCAAAGATAAACACGGTAGCCAGGATAGACACAGGAATATGCCAGGTAATGATCTTCTTCCAGAGCATATAAACCAGTCCGATCAATAGAGCCAATGCACTCACTTCACCCAAGCATCCGCCATTCTGTCCGATCAGCAAACTCAATGCATCCGGAATCTGGTTTAAAGCATCCATAGCCGCACTTTTATCTGCAGCATGAATCGCTTGTTTCATCAATGCCAGCGGAGTGGCACCGGTGGTAGCATCCGTATAGGCGGTCAACTGTCCGACTACCGGCCAGCTGGTCATCTGTACCGGGAAAGAAAGCAACAGGAACACACGTCCTGCCAGTGCCGGATTAAAAGGATTGCAACCTAATCCGCCGAAAGACATTTTGCCTACACCGATAGCAAACAGTGCACCCAGAATGATAATCCAGATAGGGAGATTAGACGGTAAGTTGAATGCCAGCAACACACCTGTGATGATGGCAGAGCCGTCGCAGATGGTGGTGGTAGGTTTCTTCATTAAATATTTCCCGATCGCCCATTCGAAAAACAAACAAGCTGCAACGGAAGTAGCCGTGACAATCAGGGCACCCAGTCCGAAGAAATAGAGAGACACCAGAAAAGCCGGAATCAGTGCGATCAGCACGCCATACATATTTTTCTGTACGCTGTCTCCGCCATGAACGTGGGGTGATAGTGATACGATTAATTTATTTTCCATATTCGTTATTTTTTAGCTTGACGTGCACGAATCATAGCACCTACTTTGCCTTTGCCCAGACGACAGTAGTCGAGCAACGGACGGTTGGCAGGACAAGTGAACTGGCAAGAGCCGCACTCGATACAATCCATGATTCTTTCTTTTTCCATTGTTTCAAAATCTCCGTTTTCGGACAAGGCTCCGAGCAAGTACGGTTCCAGTCCCATCGGACAGGCACTCACGCACTTCGCGCAACGGATACAAGTCTGCGCCTCACCACGTTTGGCTTCCTTCTGATTCATAATCAGGATACCGGAACTGCCCTTCGCAGTAGGAACCTCGATATTTACGAGCGCCTTACCCATCATCGGACCGCCACCGATCACCTTACCCGTATCTTCGGGCAGACCACCGCAAGCGTCAATCAACTGTTTCATCGGTGTACCGATACGAGCCAGGAAGTTGGAAGGTTTCGCAACCGACTTTCCTGTCACGGTAATCACACGTTCGAACAACGGCTTATTTTTCTGTACAGCTTCATAAACGGCAAATGCTGTTCCCACGTTCTGCACGACTGCTCCCGTAGAGATAGGCAATGCACCGCTCGCCACCTGACGTTTGGTAATCGCGTCGATCAGCTGCTTTTCACCTCCTTGCGGATATTTCACCTTCAAGGGCACTACTTCGATACCTGCATAGCTGGAAGCCACTTTGGTCATCAGTTCGATAGCATCCGGCTTATTATTTTCGATTCCGATAAATGCCTTGTTCACTTTCACCGCTTTCATCAGGATAGAAACACCCACCATGATTTCTTCCGCGTGTTCCAGCATCAGCTGATGGTCGGCAGTCAGGTAAGGTTCACACTCTACGGCATTGATAATCACACATTCAGCCTTGAAAGAAGGAGGAGGACAAAGTTTCACCTGCGTAGGGAAACAAGCACCGCCCAGACCTACGATTCCAGCATCGGCAATCTTCTTCACGATCTCTTCTGCGGAAAGTTCACACTCTTTCACCAGTGTGGTGCTACGGTCGATTGTTTCTTCCCATTCGTCGCCTTCCACATCAATGAAGATGGCAGGTTTCGCATAACCGCTGGCATCGACTATGGTATCAATCTTCGCCACTTTACCACTGACCGAAGAGTGAATTGCTGCCGAAACAAAGCCGGCAGGTTCGGCAATCCGTGTGCCTACCTTTACCACATCCCCTTTCGCTACAACCGGTTTTGCAGGCGCACCGATATGCTGCCCCAGCAAAATAACAGCCTTTGCAGGAACTTCCGCTGTGATAATAGGTTGATGTGCCGACAATTTATTTTCGTGTGGATGAACTCCACCAATTGAAAATGTCTTTAACATACAGTTCTGTATTTTTTTCTGTTATTATTCTGTTACTTTCGGAGCTTCTGTAGCCTTTGCAGCAGGAGTTTCCACTTTTGTAGCCGGTTTCGGAGCAGCCGGAGCTTCTTCTTTCGGTTTCCGCGGCGGGAAATTCAATTCGATAATGGTATTCTGCGGACAGACTTCCACACATTTCCGGCAAGATTTACACTTGTGCGGATCGATGTAAGCCAAGTTGTTCTCCAACGTGATAGCTTCGAACGGACAAGTCTTCACGCATTTGCCACAGCCGATACAACTCACCGTACAAGCCTTGCGTGCCACAGCTCCCTTGTCTTTATTCACACAAGAGATATACACACGGCGTGATTTCTTTCCTTGCGGACGGATTTCGATAATCGCCTTCGGACAAGCCTTCACACAGGCACCGCAAGCGGTACATTTCGCTTCATCCACTTCCGGAAGTCCTGTTTCAGGATTCATGTGGATGGCATCGAACTGGCAGGCAGCCACACAGTCACCACACCCCAGACATCCGTAACTACAACCCGTTTCCCCACCATAGAGCGAAGCGGCAATAGCGCAACTCTTCGCACCGTCGTACTGATTAATACGCGGACGATTCATACACGTTCCGTTACATCTTACCACTGCTACCATCGGTTCAGCTTCTCCGGCTGCAAGCCCTAGGATATCAGCAATTTGTGCCATGACAGGCTGTCCGCCTACGGGGCAGAATTTACCATCCAGCGAACCGGCTTTGACGCAAGCGTCGGCAAAGCCGCTACAACCGGGATAGCCACATCCACCACAATTAGCCTGGGGAAGCACTTCTCCCACCTGGGCAATCCGCGGGTCTTCATACACGGCAAATTTCTTGGAAGCCACATAAAGAATAGCGGCCAACACGAGCGCTATAGCTCCCAATGAAATCACTGCAATCAGAATCAAATTCATAATGTTTTTAGTTATTTATTGGTTTTATAGTAAATGAAAATTGTTGTTTGAGTCGCGTTTTGTTAAGCCATAAAACGAAATAATAAGGTATAAGGACAGCCAGAGAAAGAAGAGCCGCATACAGTTCATTCTCTACCAATGCCATCAAAAGAAACAACGAAAATATAAGAAGTACGAAAGGAAGTACGAAAGCCAACACTACCGCCATCATGCCCATCGACGTTTCGCCGACCACCATCACCTTCTCTCCCACCTGATAGGAAGAAGCCGCGGTATCTATAATATCTATGATTTTGTCCTTACTATCCGCCGAGGAACAATGCCCCTTTGCGCTACAAGCCGCGCAAGCCGATGTCTGGACAATCCTCACCGACAGATGAGAACCTTGGATGTTTTCCACAATACCTAGATGCTTTATAGTATTATTCGTCATTTTGCAAACTCCGCATTACAAATCGCGGCAAATTTAATCATTATTTGTGAACTACGAAGCATTCCCCCAACTTTTTCTACATAATAAATTGTTATTTTTTGCGTTTTCGTTATCGCACACGGAAAAGATATAGCTACCATTTGATATTTTTCAAGAATGGCAAATAGACATCCTAAACAAAAAATCCCAGCCGTTTTATTTCTTCAGCCGGGATTTTCCATCAATTATTTCACAGATTACTCCACTATCCATTTCTCAATATTACGCATTTTCGCGTTAAAGTTCTATATTTCAAACTCCGACTCTACCGCATTGGTGTTCGCATAAAAGGGAAGCAAAAATTTAATAAATCCTTCCTCTACTTCGCGATTAGGGAAGCCTAAACTATAAATTCCAAATTCTTCGTCATACCCTTTTATAGTGAGATAACCGCTCTGATAAATGACCGGAATGGGATTGTCCGATGTTGAATCAATACTGTTCAATACAGCGACACTCGTTTCCTCATGCGCCATACGTTCCAAGTCATAATGATGTTTTTTCAGCAACTCCACTAGATAAGTAGGAGTTCCCGTTTCAAACCAATAACTACCGAACTCTCTATATTTAAAAGTATTAAGCAAGCTGAACGGATTATATATTCCGATAGAATTGTATGTAAAATGATAGCCATCATAGTACTCCCTCAATCTATTGCACAGTTCACCATAAGTCAGCTCCTTTGCATCCGCCAGTTCATGCAGTTCAATTTCCAAATTATCATGCAATTCTTTTTCAGAAACTCCGCAAAGATCCACGTATTGCTTCCGCATTGAGATGTCATCGAGATTATTTAAATCGCTGAACACGCTTACCTTACCAAATTTCGTCACTCCCGTCAAAAATGCAAACTGAATACAACCGTCCATGGTCTTCAGCACACTATAAAAAGCTTTCATGGTATTACGGAATTCCTTCTGAAGCTCCTCGTTACCTATTGCTTGTAACATGGGCTTATCATATTCATCTATCAGAATGACCACACGCTGCCCGGTTTGCTCATAAGCCCGTTCAATAAGGCCGCGAAAACGCAATGCAAAAGTTGTTTCCGACGGAGCGGTGCCATATTGCTGTTCCCATTTCTCCAATGTGAAATTCAATATACTGTCCAGGCTCTCCCGCGTATCATACTTCTCCGTATTAAGATCGATATGAAAAATGGGATATGTAGTCCAATCCTTTTCCAGCTTTTCCATGGCCAAGCCCTCAAAAAGTTCTTTCTTGCCCAAGAAATACGCTTCAAGCGTAGATATCAACAGACTTTTTCCAAAACGACGGGGACGGCTCAAGAAATAATAACTGCCTGTCTTCACCATCTGATAAATCAAAGCAGTCTTATCAATATAGAAATAACCGTCTTTCCGGATTTTTTCAAAGTTCTGTATGCCAATGGGGTATATCTTGCTACTCATACGCTTCTTTTTCTTAAATTATAAAAATTACCAGACAAATCTTCCATATCAATCTTATTTTTCACAAAGCTACAAAAAAAATCCATTCATAAAGACCGCAGGCGGGAAACTTTTTCCCGCCTGCCGCTTTTACCTTATCTGTTTTTTCACCGTTCTCCTCTCTCCTCCTCTTTTCTTCTCCTGTATCGAAAATACATTCTCCTCCATTCATCCCAGATAACTCCGGCTTCCTCTTCATTGAAGGCATCCAGACAGCACTCCACCACTTTTACGTAATCACTCAATGGGCGTTTTGCCCCTTTTTTAAATCATTAAAAGTAGAGTGGCCGATGTGTACGCTCTTCCGTATTTCGTCATTTTTCAAATCCGCACGCTTTTGCAACTCTCCTATGTAAACTCCTAAAGCTACATATAAACCTTTTTCATTTTCCATTCTTTTTTATTGTTAAAATTACACCGTAACGGTTAATTATTTTCACTTTCATCCCAACATGTCGGGACGATGTCTATTTTGCATTTACTAATTTTACGCCGTGTTTTGAAACACACTCATATTTTTTGCAAAAATAAACATTTTAACTTGAAACAAAAAGAAAATGATGTCAAACAACTACAGAATGTCCTATTTTATGCCACCTATCGCTCCCATCAAAGACAAACAAGGCCGACTGATGACTCCTCCCACGCTTATCCCCTTCTGCGAAGTCTCCATCGAACAAGTTTTCCAAATGATTACTTGCAATGAGAATCTCAAAACCCTGACCGCACAAGTACGGAATGCCACAGATATACGAGCCGCCAAAGCATCATTGCTTCCCTATGTGACCCCTTGCGGCACATTCACCCGCCGTAGCTGTAAGGATTTCGTCTCCCCGTCTCATCTGGTGATAGTAGATGTGGACGGTCTCCACTCTTATCAGGAAGCAGTAGAAATGCGACGTATGCTCTATGACGACCCTCTCCTACAACCTGTACTCACCTTTATCAGCCCCAGCGGACTGGGTGTAAAGGCATTTGTTCCTTGCCATTATTCCTCCACGACAAATGATACAAAAAATATCACAGAAAACATGAGTTGGGCGATGCGGTACGTAGAGACGGCATACAATACGGTAACAGCGGTTTCTTCCGAAACGAAATCCAAAGTAGATTTCTCCGGCAAAGACCTCGTGAGATCCTGTTTCCTTAGTTACGACCCGGAAGCATTGTTCAGAACCAAGTAAACGAGAATAATTAAACATTATTTTATAAAAATCAAAACATGACCGATATTGAATCTTTATGCCGTCTCACCGAAGCAGTCGAAGCGGCAGGAGCGGACATTGCTCCCACTTATCTTGAATACGTACAATTGTCATTCGCCATCGCAACGGATTGCGGTGAAGCAGGACGTGACTTTTTTCATCGCCTGTGCCGGGTGTCTCCCAAGTATCAGCGCGAACATGCCGAACGGGTATTCTCCAACGCACTCCACACCCAACGTGGAGAAGTGCACTTGGGCACCGCTTTCCACCTGGCCGAAGCGACGGGAGTAAGCATCTGCATAGAAGAAATGCCCAAACATCCCACAGGTACAAAAGGTACAGCAGGTACAGCACGCAAATTTCCCCCACACACGGGCGCGTATAATAAGGTAGGGAATGACAATATCTCCGAAGAAAGAGAAGGGGAAGAAGAACTATTGCCGGGCAGTGAACCGCAACATCAATTGCCCACTTTTCCGAAAAACAACTGGCCGGAATTCTTGCAACGTATCATAAAAGCCGGGAGCAGCCCAATACAACACGACATCATGTTATTGGGAGCGCTCACTGCCCTGGGTGCTTGTATGTCGCGCCACGTGCGATGCCTATATGGCGGCAAATACCATCACCCCAGCCTCCAATGTTTCGTAGTGGCTCCTTCGGCTTCCGGCAAAGGTATCCTTTCCTACATCCGCTTACTCGTGGAACCTATCCACGACGAGATCCGCAAAGAAGTGACCATACAGATGAAAGCATACAAAAAAGAGAAAGCCGAGTACGATGCAATGGGAAAAGAACGAACCAAAAAGGAGGCTCCACAAATGCCCCCTAACAGGATGTTCCTCATTTCGGGCAACAACACCGGTACGGGTATCCTACAAAACATCATGGACTCCGACGGAACCGGACTTATCTGCGAAGCGGAAGCGGACACCCTTTCCACCGCCATCGGATCGGACCACGGTCATTGGAGCGATACCCTGCGCAAAGCGTTCGACCACGACCGCTTGTCCTACAACCGCCGCACCGACCAGGAATACCGGGAAGTGAAGAAAAGCTATCTTTCTGTCCTGATTTCGGGTACGCCGTCGCAGGTGCAAACTTTCATTCCGACGGCAGAAGACGGATCATACTCCCGCCAATTATATTATTACATGTGCGGAATCAGTAAATGGATCAGCCAATTTATGGACAACGAGATAGATTGGGAGGAGATATTCACCGCTATGGGACTGGAATGGAAAGAAAAGTTGAGCGTGATAAAAACACACGGCATTCATACCCTGCAACTTACGGATGAACAAAAAGAAGAAATCGACGCCGTCTTTTCCGACTTGTTTGAACGCTCCAGTGTAGCTAATGGAAGGGAAATGTATAGTTTTGTGGCACGTCTGGCCGTCAATCTATGCAGAATCATGTCGGAAGTAGCTGTATTGCGTGCCCTCGAAAGCCCGCAACCCTACGACTTCAAGACCTCTCCCACCTCTCCTTTCACACCGGACAAGGAGATTCCTGCGGACAACCGCAAAGATGACATCATCACTCGTTGGGATGTATCCATTTCACAGGAAGACTTTCATGCTGTGCTTAGTCTTGCGGAACCTCTCTACTGTCATGCCACGCATATTCTATCGTTCCTCCCCAATACAGAAATCAGCCACCGTCCTAATGCCGATCGTGATTATCTTTTCCAGAAACTGGGTGATGAATTTACTCGTACCCAGTTACTGGAAGAAGCAGTTGCCATGGGAATTAAAGAAAACACAGCCCTCACTTGGCTGAAACGACTCACCAAACACGGAAAATTAATCAGTATGGACGGTAAAGGGTTGTATGCGCGTGCGTGTGTGTATGAGTGAACCGGAAAAAGTGTACCTACTGTACCCGTTTTACTTACGGATGCAGTAGTCATTTCAATTACCGCATCCGTTTTGACTGATACAATCGTTTGTCCTGCATAAAGCATCGCTTTAGGAGGTGTAAAGCTAAGCTTTAGACATCGTAAAGCGGTGCTTTAGACACCATAAAGCAACGCTTTATTTAAGGCTCTCCCAGGGCATCCACAATGACTCTCACCTCCAATGGTGTGAATGAGCGTCGCTTTGATTCGTAGCCTAAGTCGTACAAGCGTTGCAGAAGTCCGGGACACAAAGAGATCCATTTCTTCATTTTTCGATAGGCAGCAATGTCAGTTAGTTGCGGAGAATAAAGTTGCGCCAGTTCCATGCGTCCGTAAGCACGTATCTTAAATTCGCTCATGATGGTTATGTTTCTGATTTACTGTTACAAAAATACGAAAAAACGACTATATAACCAACGTTTTTCCATTGAATAACCGACTATAATGACAAATAACCGACCGCTACCAGACACAACCGTATACTGCTGATTTCCGGGAGATCCGGAGTAGTATTTTTGTATCGTCGAAAGGGAAAAGAATCCCCGGACAATATGTTTAACCCTTTAATTTATTGTTTTATGATTCGTTACAAAATTTATCAGAACCAGCAGAAGAAAGGCTTGAATGCGGGTAAGTGGTTCGCCCGTGCAGTAAGCGACGAGACGTTTGATTTGGCAAAGCTTGCCGAACATATGTCGAAGCACAATTCACCGTATTCCGGTGGTGTCATCAAAGGTGTGCTTTCGGATATGGTAGATTGCATCAAGGAATTGTTGCTAGACGGCAAGTGTGTGAAAATTGATGATCTTGCCATTTTTGGTGTGGGTATTCGCAGTAAGGCAGCCGATACGCTGGAAGAGTTCTCGTTAGAGAAGAATATTAGCGGCATGCGTCTGAAAGCCCGTGCCACAGGTAATCTGTCTACCACGAACCTGAAGCTCGACAGCCAGTTGAAGCAGCAGACGGAGTATCAGAAACCGACAACTGCCGGCGGAGGTTCTGATTCGGGCGACAACCCTGATCCGAAACCGGATGGAGGTGGCGAAGCGCCTGACCCGGCTGCTTAAAAGGTTCACCACAGAGGACACAGATTTCCACAGATTATATTGAATTGGTAGTTGCTAAAGTAGTCGATTATTTATCTGTGTGAGTCTGTGTAGATCTGTGGTAAACCTATGGCAAACCTACAGTAAATCTGTGGTAAAAGAAAACTATTATTAATTTATTTAAAACCTGTTATTGTATGAGTAAATCATCATCTCCCCGCTCTGTATGGAGCTTAGTCCTCAAAATCGTTATCACTGTAGCCACCGCCATCGGAGGTGTGTTCGGAATACAAAGTTGCATGTAATCCCATGCGGATTATTACATTAATTATCATTCATTGCAGTGCCACGCCGGAAGGAAAGTCCCTTTCGGCGGAGGCTTGCCGACAGGATCATATCTTGCACCGTGGTTTCCGTGATATTGGCTATCATTTTTACATTACTCGTGATGGGGAGATTCACCGGGGACGTGCTTTAGAAAAGATTGGAGCACACTGTCGTAATCATAATGCCCATTCGATAGGTGTTTGTTATGAGGGAGGACTGGATGCGAACGGGAAACCGAAAGATACACGTACATTGGAGCAAAAAGGAGCTTTGCTTGCTTTGTTGAGGGAGTTGAAAAGACAGTTTCCGAAAGCACTGGTCGTGGGACACCGGGACTTGAATCCAATGAAAGGATGTCCGTGTTTTGATGCGGTGAAAGAGTATTCCCAAATAATTTCTTATCAAAAATAGCTCCTTTTAGATTTCCACCACAGCTTATTGTATAAAAAAATATCAACGATCTTCACAGACAGTTGGTATTTTTGGAAATCATATTAGTGTTAACACTAATATGAAGAGCGAGATTAGGACAATACCACTATATTGCTCCTAATCTACTAAATGTAGGGATTCATGTTTGTCACATGAATCTAGGGACCTACATTTTTCCATCTCATTGTAAATATTCAATTATAACATAACGTATTAAAAAGCACTTTCAGTACTTCCTATTCATTCCATCTGTTTTTCATCGTTTAACGAGCATAAGCTCCATCTTTAGCCTCAAAGATGACAGATGGTTCAATCACTTCCACAGTATGCCATGCACCCTTAGGTATCTGACAACCATACTTGGCTTCTATAGGATTGAGATGGATACGCTGTACTTCTCGATACTCAACCTTACGAGCTACATCTTGTACACTCATCCCCTTCTGAAAATCATCCGTATCCTTCTCATACGAAACGACTTCCTCATAAATTACTTCGTCCAACTTACCACACAGGCAGATTACTGTTTCGGTAGTATCTTCATGTCGATGAATGGGCACAACTGTACCCGGAAGTAGCGCGTTAAGCATTCGCTGGCTGGTATCGGCAGGTGAGGTACGCAAATCGAAGTTCTGACGCAAACGTGGATTCTCCATAGCTTGCTCAAATAACTTATCTAAAAATTCTTTATCAAATTCCATAATCGTTATTGTTTCAATGATATGAGATATTCTTCATGTAAACGATAGTATTTTTTCATGAACAATATGTAAGCAATAGCTAATACAGCTGATACACCCACCAGATATAACCAATGAGCAAACACCGTATCGGAACAAAGATAGATAAATCCTAGAGAAATCACTAATTGCATAACCGTATACAACAATGCAACTTTTACATGCCCCACTTTCAACTCATTAGCCATAATCTGATAAGCATGTTTACGATGTGCCTCGCCCAAGTTCTCGTGCAACATAATACGATGTACAATAGTCAGACAGCCATCCACACCATATACCAACAGGAATATCAGCCAAGTAATATCCGTTGTCTTGATCATCACATTACCTAACAGAAACAGTATGATAAAAGCAATGCCGATAGAGCCGACATCTCCTGCAAAGCATTTCGCTTTCCCTTTCGGACGGAAATTGAAAATACAAAACACCAATGAAGCAAGAACCGTAGATATGATCAAACTCTGTTCTACAAAAACGCCATTTATATTCACCAGTGCCAACGGTATCAATACAGCCAAAGAGTATCCTGCTGTGATACCATTGATTCCATCCATGAAGTTTATTACATTCGTGGCACCGACATAGACTATTAGTGCCAGTAATATTATCCACCACATTGACCAATGTAATATGCCAAGCTGATAGAATGCCATTGCGGCAGCTGCAAACTGAGCAACCAATCTTACAGAGTCCGGTAATGAATGGATGTCATCTACAAAGCTAATGCTTGCTACTAATGTCAAGCCGACTAGAAACCAAGGATATTGAAAGCCAAAGAAAGCGCCCCAAATCCATACACTAATCAAGAATATTATACCTCCACCACGCAATACAATCGTAGAGTGTGATGAGCGTTCGTTGGGTTTGTCAATAATATTAAAGTGGTCAGCCACCTTGAAATAGCATAACTCTAATGCCAATAGAATCACAAAAATAATTCCGTAAGTCAAGTATGCATTCATAATCATTCTACTGCTTAAAACTTCTAATAGTGTCCATCAATCCATCCTTCGCTCTTACCGGCATCCGCGTAATGCCAAGAGCAGCCTTGATCTTGGCATTACTCACTACATAATTTTCTGTGAGTTTCTGCATCCGAAAAGGGTTAAGCGGAAGATGAAACCACCCACCCACTTTTGCAACTCCGTTCATCAGACCTTTCGGAATGCACCATATATGAGTTTTCTTACCAAGAGCCTCACAAATAACCTGAATGAGTTCATTAGTTGAAAGAGCTTCATCGTCTCCCATATGGTAAATGCCCGAAGATACATTCTTAGTTAAAAATCCGTCAATTACTACACAAAGATTTCCAATACTGGTAAACGAACGGCGATTCTCAAAAGCACCAAGAGGCCATGGAATCCCCTTATTCACTACTCCATAAAGAAGATTGAGGTTACCCTTGTTTCCAGGACCGTGAATCATACAAGGGCGTATAATGTACACATTCTTCCCTTTTACAAGAGAGTCGCCATCATCAAAATTGTGATAAGGACGTTTGAGAGCTTCAGGTGCGAAATGCCCGATTATATAATCCTCCGCTTTAATTTTACTCTCTCCATAAGGACCTACGGGAGTGGGAACGCATTCTTCTGTAAGGCATTTGCCTTCCACTTTGTCAGAAGCACTCTTTACGGTAGAGAAAAATATAAACTTCTTTGCAGATTCATTGGCAAGAAACCAATCAAAAATACGCTGAGTAAGACCTGTATTTACCTTGAAATACACATCCGCCGCACTCTTGTTCCGAGTGTCATGTGCCTTACCAGCAAGATGGATAACAGCATCAATCTGCGGCAAATCAATGCCACCCAGATCATTCCATGAGAAAGTCTTTACTATACCGTCCTTCTCTGGAGCCACAATGTCCAGACCATATATTGTATTCTCAGGCGAAAGCGCTTTCACTAAATTTGAGCCGACGAAACCGTGGACTCCAGTAATGAGGATATTCATTTGATAAATTATTTTATGTTATTCTATTATTTCTTCCAGTACTGATATCCTATACTCCTAAATAGAACTGAATTAAATTCTTATTCTTATGCAAAAAATAACCACCTCATTGGTTTCCTCGCTATAAATTACTTATCCGTCGTCCTTCTTGCTCCATCCACGCAGAAATCCACCTGTCCAATACTGGCACTATCTCGCATTTGAAGTCATTATTTCTGGGAACAAAACCCTCAAGTTTTGGCCATGCTTCTACAAGAGAATAAGTTCCGTCAATAATATATCCGCCATCGCTAAGTTTCTTAACGAGTTCTATTTGATGATTATCGGCCATTTCATTGAATTCATGCAGACGAGCCATGGCTATCACTTTTTTGCCTGCTTTAATACTGTTAAAAAGAGCACCACTACCTGCATGAGAAATCACAACAGAAGCATTCTTGATATATTTCTTGAACTCATTTTCACCGGTAAAGCGTATGGTCGTAAACTTATTGGTCTCGAAGTCGGTATTTCCGATCTGCGCTACAATTTCTTCCGTAATTCCATATTTCCCAATAAGCATCTCTACTTCCTGTAAACAACGAAGAAAACCATTAGGCTGTGTTCCTACTGTTACAAAAATCATATTCTTGTCCTCCTTATACTAAGGTTCCATAATACTCTGCATGTCCCTTATAAACATCAACCATTTCGGGCCACTGGACTATAACCTTGTCTGCAAAGCGTTCTACGATCTTACCTGAAATAGTTTTGTTATACACTTTGGCGCGAGTCTCAATGTACACAAAATGGGAACCATGAAACTTCGCAATAAAACAAAGTGGCACTGCAATATTACTTCCTGTAGAGATAATCACTTTCGGACGATACTTCTTCCATATCGCATGACACTGCTTGAAGAGCTTCCAATAGGCAGACAGATAACTCGCATGAGTCAATTTACGATCTTTATCCTTAGTAAGTTCATCACGTTTATCCGCAAACGCCATCGCAAACTCAATCGCTTTTACATCTTTAAGTGACGGTATTCCTTTATTTGCGCGTTTATTATCGGTGAGTATAACAGAATCGTACTTGCTAAAGAGCTCCTTCAAAGCCATCAGCTGAGCAAAATGCCCTCCTTCATTACAGGCAAAAATCACTATATTATTCAATTTTACCATATGTCACCATTTATCTATTCTTTATTTAATGCATTCACATTCTCAGCCTCTATCAATTCATAATCCTTATAATATAAATAACAGCTCCCTATCATATCAATGCAATATTGTGCCAATTCTTTACTCGTATATAATTTACAAATAAAAGGAAAGCAGACGTTGTACGGATTTGTTCCTGCGTATCTGTCTGCATAACGTTCCGGCTCATTCTCAGGATCACATACACTATTATATGCATTTACATAAAACTCATGCCTACCTTCGGAATCAATAATAGTATGATTACATATTCCCGGATTACCCACTTTCCACTCTCGTTCAATTGTAATCCATTCACCGGCCTTCACTAGAAAAGATGAAAGTTCGTCATTCAAGTCATCATAGTTCTCAAGACCAATATTGACATCACAGTGTCTCCTCCGACAAAGTAAATGGAAATAGAGTTCTTTTGAATCAGGGGCAGGTTTTGATATCCCGAAAGAATTGGCAGAACCAGAATACATATCTGTTTTCTGACCTGTAGATGAGCCAAAATTACACCATGACCCTTGAATACTAAACCATGTAATAGCTTTTGGGTATGACAACATAGCTTCTTTCATATCTTCGGGTAGAAAGAACTTGATTCTATCTTTGAAATAAGTTAACGGATACTTTGCCAAAGAAAACTGCTGTCTCATATTTGAGGCTTCTTTGAGTAAACTTTTGCAGTTTATCATCAACACATTGCGTTTTTCTCCTGTTGGGTCTGGTACAAACGAATACATCATCCCTTCAGAACCATTATGGACATCTTGAAATTCCGAAACGTCACAAGACAAGTCATTGGAATATGGCTTATAATGCTTTACATTACGGTCATACTCAAAAAACACTTGTCCTTGTACTACTTTTTCGCAATCATTAAATTGCACTTTCCCTTGTTTGAAAAGAGTATAATTCTCGGGCTTCACTCTTCTACCATTCCGATATATAACCACTTCTGACAAATCCGCAAACTGATCTTCACACTGATATGTATTTTTACCATTGATAGCTTTCTTCAAAGCCTTAGTTTTAACTTTTGTCGTCTCAATCAGCATTCTATTCTTCCGCATATATTGCTTTATATCAGGAGAATTATCAATATTTGTGATATCATAATAATTACAAACAAACGACTTTGAATAAGCGTCAGGTACTTGAGAAAAATCACACTTTAACAGTCCAACCTTGCTTTCAATAATACCTTTATAAGTTTTGGAAGCCGATATTGCCTCCTGATAAGTATCGTAAAGATGAGATAAAATTTCCACATAGCCTGAAGGTCCCTTGCTTTCATCACCTATTCTGATATAATTATAATAACGTCTAGTTTTCTTAGACTTTAGGCCAAAACAAATTGTTATTTTTTGCGAATCAAAATTTTCCGGAACATTCCTTACGTAGACCTCCTTAATATACCTATTTACTTCTTTATTATCTGAATATGGCTTTACCCCCTTTTGTATAGCATACAAAGGAAACAGACACAACAACACTATTGCAAAAAACAAAAACGTAAATACCTGTTGCATCAATAAACTATTTCGTCTGATTTTTTTCCCTATAAAAAACATATCTATATATCTACCTAAAAACATTGTGTATGTTTGATTTTCAATACACTCTCAACACTTAACATGTACATATTCTTCTGATATCTCATTTATTCTGACTTTGCTTCCCATATCCAAAAGAATTTCTGAAGTAAGATAATCCATAAATCCGCCGAGTGAAGTAAAAGTAAGTTCTCCAAAATATATTTTTTCATTTACTTCGTATAGGTCAACACGAAGTATAGGGAACTCTTCAGATAACTTAGATGCAACTTCAAGCATACGTTCAAAACACTTTGGTTTAGGAAGAATTTCTTTACCTTGTCTGTAATGCTCCGTAAATACGGACCACTCCGGATGATAATTCCAATCCAAATCATAGACTCCGGTATCAGCCCCTTCCTTTCCTCTGTTCCAAGCACACCATATACAATATGGTTTACCATTGAGACACCAAACCTTATAATCAATTAGCGAAGAGGTATTGATAGACTGTTTATTAATATCAAGAAGCTCCTCCGCTATGACACAAGGCTGAATTCTGGCATAATGAGGTTCACCCGTAACATCACCATATTTAATTGATACAAGTCTATCATAAGTATCTATAACAGTAGCTTTATCAAGCTTATCTTTATCACGACATATAAGAATATCACCACAACCGTTATTCACTTTTAAGACGAACTGATTGGGAAGCCTGTCCCAATCTATATCACTTGCCTTGTCCCATCGACCATAAAGTTTTACCAGTGTATCTCCAAGTCCTAAAGACTGCACATATTCTCTAACCTTATATTTATCAGCTAAGTCAGCCCATCGGCTAGTATCACCATAAAACTTGTTCCAATTAATCTTTTCGTTAATATCGGTAGGATGCTCATAATTCGGCATCTTATGAAACTTGTAGAAGTACTTCAACCGAGCCACTTGTATAGGCTTCAACAAATGAAGTTTACAAAACAAAGCTACAACTGCAAGAATGACTTTCTTCATAACAGTATATTATAAAATATTGATATCTTTCAATAAGTCTTTTGTAATGACAGTCTTTATACTATAATCGTAAATCTGTTGTACATCCAATCAAGAGATTAGCGCAACTCATCCTATCTTATATTACTCGTTTTTAAAATTTTATCATAGCACCCTATTAATTCTTTTTTTATAGCCTCAGGCTGATAGTCCCGACTTATTCTGTAACTAGCTTCACCATACTTCTGCCTAAGCTCTTCACTTTCAGCCATCATTTTCATAGCCAGATATATCTCTTTATCATTTCCGGGAGTGACAAACACCCCACTCACACGATCTTGCACAATAGAAGGAATCCCTCCTACATTAGTGGTTATGACAGGTTTATGATATGATTCAGCCTCAAGAATGGAAATAGGCACACCTTCAATAAATGAAGGAAGAATGTAAACATCCGCCAAATTCAATAAATATTGTTTCTTCTCTTTATCAACCCACCCCTCAAATCTTACTAATGTTTCTATTCCCAACTCTTTGATAATTGAAAGAAGTCTATCTGTCTCCCCGTTCCCCCCTATATGCAAAACTATCCTATTTTGAAGTTCCTGCTTATGATCTCCTATCGCCTTCAAAACATTGAAAATACCTTTGCTATCACAAATTAGTCCAAGGAATAGAAAATGTACAACTCCATTCTTTTCAACATTCTCAATATTTGGTTCTCTTATCACATTTTTGATAGTCACAATATGCTTACATCCGATACTCTGGAAATAATTATTCCATTCACCGGAAAGGCACACGACACAATCTACTTTTGCTAAAATAACATCCACTTTTTTAATATTCGAGAGTCTGAATTCTTTAAAGCCACCTCCGTGACAATGAAAAACTACTTTTTTCCCCATCATCTTTGCAATCTTTATTGCACAGGTCTTTCGCCAAAAGCTAGTACCAGAAGCAGAATGAATATGTACAATCTCAATTTTTCGATCAGTGAAAAGTTTCCAAATGAGCAACAAATATCCACTGACAGCATACCATACTTTCTGCACATTGTTCAATTCACTTGCAGCAGTCCTGACAAACTTGAAAGGATGAATAAAAATAGAATAAGTATTGAGTACACTAGCAATGCCCCCTTTGGGAATCTTGTAATCCATTCCCACAAACAGAACTTTCTCAAATATACTTGATTCAGACATGAAGTTTATTCATTAAAGTATTCCACATATTTTCTTGCACACCCAGCAATTGTATAAGGACTGTTGTCCTTCATGCTCATTGCATTTTCCTTAATTGAATCATAATTATCAATGGCTTTTATTAAAGCATTCTTGTAATCCTCCAAACTATGAGATTTACTGAGAAAGCCATTTACACCATCTTTAATCAAATCCACAGCTCCGCACACCGGAGTACTCACAGCTGGAAGTCCCGCAAGACTTGCTTCAAGAAGTGTGATTGGCATTCCTTCAAAATTTGAGGATAGACAAAAAATACCGGCATTTAGCATATAATCAGCCACATTTTTTCGAGGTCCGACAAAGTGAATCCTATTACACGCCATTGATACTATCGACTGTCCTTCCGGAGTATTAAATCCTGCACCCACGACAATCAAATCAATGTTGTAACCCTCTTGTACCAGTATGTTCACTGATTCAATCAGAAGCTTCTGATTTTTTACCGGATGACACCTCGCAACATGAATCAGTAAGAGGGAGGAAGCGTTGTTTTTAAGCAGATTCATCTCATTGCTTACCGCTCCAAATAAATCTGTAGAAACTATTGGAGCTCGTCCATTAGTTATACAACGTATAGGGGTGCGCGAATAAAATGCCTTAAAATCAGCATAGTTTTTTTCTGAGAGACAAGACAATTTAAAACGGCCCCATCTTCCCAAAATATTGCAATACAACCTCAGCAGTCCCTTATCGTAACCATTATGCAAATCACTATGTACGGAAAAATACACTTTCTTCGAAAAAGAAAGCAATCCTATAGCCAATGCACTATATTTAAGGGTAGGAATCATATGTACATGAATTACATCAGGATTGAGTGCTTTGAGAGCAGTATATACCCTCCACTGACTAGACAACTTGAGGCCATTCGGAAGCCCTAAATTCACATAATGTACACTATCGGAAATCTCCGATCTAAAAAAATTCCTAACTTCCGTTTCCTTCTTATCATCTAAAATAGTGACAAGATATGTTTCGTTTTCTTTAGCTAACTGATTACTTAAATCGACAACAAAGCGTTCTGCACCTCCACCGGCTAAGAATGTTATGAGTTCTACTATTTTCATTATTCCTTTGTTTCTATTTTCTTTGCAGGACTACCTCCGACAATCACAAAAGGCTCAATATCTTTGGTAGCCACAGATCCTGCCATAATCACCGCATCAGTTCCGATATTTATTGTCCCTACAATACACACACGAGAATTTATGGTTGCATAATCTCCAATGATTGCTGATTTGCCGTTGTTTGTTCCAATATTCACATACTCATAAATAGTGACATCACCTATATATATCACAGCAATAACAGTTAAAATATTTCAACAATCAAAAAAAAGATAAATGCGTCTTTATACCCCCATTTTTTATCTTTTAATCAACCATCGATTTTGAATGTACTCAGGATGTTTATTCTCTCCAATTACTCTACAAGGATTTCCTACAGCAGTACTATTCGAATAAACATCTTTCGTTACTATTGAACCTGCACCAATCAATGAGTTCTCGCCAATATGTACACCTTCTATCAAACAAGTCATAGGACCTATATATACATTATTGCCAATAATTGCTTGATTACCCTCATTTGTACCTATATTACTCATCTGAGACAAATTAACATTATTTCCAATAATACACCTAATACTAACACACATGCTCATTGCATGCCCTAAATACAAACCATAGCCGATCTTAGATCCAGCATGAACTCGACAATCATACTTAAGTTTATAATGTTCATGACGCAATTTACATATAGGATAGAGACAGCCACGATAACTTGCAAATCTCAACCAAAACAAATGTTTAAGTGCCCTATCACGAAATGACTTTAACCATATCACCCCAAGACTATCGACTCGTCCATAAATCCTAAAGTAATCACTTTTCAGGAGTTCAAGACAGTCTCTGTAACTTGTGGGAATAGGAATATCTATTTCGCTCCCGTTTCTAGTTTTGTAGTGTTCAAATTTCATAGTAATTTATTTTTTTAAAATCCTCTTCGCTAAAGCAGCAGCCACATTCACCATTTTACTCGCTAACGGATAACGTTTACCAAGTACGTCAACAACAATCACTCCTTTGTAAGAATTCAAAGTATGAAATGACTGACTCAATTCAAGATGAGGTGATGCCATTCTTCTAACTTCCCTAAAGACCCATTTTCCATCAACAAAAGAGGTTTCTTGCAAAGAGATAGCATGACCATAATTGGTATTACTCTCTTGTGCAGGACGATACACCTTTCCATTAACTTTGAAAAAATACCCAGCCATTCGAGCAATACGCTCTGGAAAAATGCTACTCGTCACATATACAAACTGTTGCTTCGTGTCACTCCACTCATATTGGTCAAGCTGAAAGCCATTTGCATACTCGGCTTGTGTTGTAAATAATTGAGGTTTCCCAAACAAATCTGTAAATACAGCATCTGTTAATGGTTTGTCAGACAATTCATGAATCAATGTCATGTCGTCATTTATAGGATTATACTCGTAGATATTAAGTACACCATCTTCACTGTTTTCTGGATAAACATATATTTTATCATCTTTACGATATATAATAGGAAAACTCAGATGTCCTGGACGTTCCAATATCACTTTCTTCTCTATAACGTAATTGTTCCTCCTGTCAATCACTAACTTCGAGATTCTTCCCTTAGAAATCTTCTTCGTCACTTCCTCCACCAATACTATGATAGTATCATCAGTTACATCAAGAATAAACGGATCAGCAAACCAAGAATTGGGGAAATTATGAGTTACAAGAGTTAGTTTAAGTTTATCACCTCTAACAATACCTTCAAAAGTATTATCCAAGAAACCGATTTCCCAATGAAGAGAAGTCAGCTCTTTATACAATTTCCGCAATGCATTCATAAATAATAGAATTTACAATCGATTCCTAAGTGTTGTTTTGAGTTCTCTAAATAAACTATGCCAAAATGGCTTTTGGTCTTCTTTAAAGTAGGTAATAAAGCATGTTGTACGTCGATAATTTCGCCACCACTCTTTCAATGAGAACTCACGTTTCAGCATGCACTTAAAATAATATATTTCCGGCATTAAATAAGTAGTGCTAACAGTGGACACCGACAACTCTTTTTGCCAATCACCTCCAGAATAATACAAATAGTAAATATATGGAATATTCATACCAGCCGATGTTTGGCAAATTGCATTTCCATCATTTCTGAAATTTGTTTCTGTAAAATAGTTCTTACCCGTTGACTTTTCTTTCAAAAACTCAATGCTGAAGGTTCCTGAATAACCAACCCTTTTAATAAACTCTTTAGCCTTACTAAGTGTATCTAAGAACTCCGGTTCAACCTGATCAAATTTCAAAAAGAAAGTATTATCTATTCCGTTAGGACGATCAATATGTGTACGCCCTGAGATAATTATATGTTTTCCATTATCCATTGAGCAACCTAAAAACTGAAATTCAAAATCCTTTATTATAAACTTTTGAATCTGTATAATCGGACAATGCTCAGAATTCGCTAAAAATTCCTCCAATTCTTCTCTTTTCTTACAAATTTTAATATTTTTTTTGCTTCCCTCCACACTTGAAATAGCCTTGGTTATACATGGAAACTCAATATCTGTAGGCACTTCCCTATCAGATACCATCCACGTACGAGGAACATCAAGCCCAACCTCTCTTGCAAGATCAGACATATATTCTTTACTCATTTTACGTTCCAAACTTCCTGGCATATTTGTTACTGGAAGTATAAAAAAGGGACTTAGCCGTTGAACAGAAGAATCAAGCACAGAAGATATGTTATCATACGATGAATACACTATCACCTTGTTTTTTGTATCAGAAAAATGTTTTAGCATTTCATCAACCACTTGTTCTGGTGATGAGCATACCCAACCTTCTATTACGTACCTACTTTTAAGTACAAAGCTGTTTATATTTTCGCCAACTATAAGCACATAAGAATTGAGCCCTTTTTGGCCGAGACTCTCAACTATACCAAGAGTATTATGGTGGTCTGCACCAATTACCAAAACTTTATTCTTCATCTGACTCTATTTATTATATATTTCAACATATTCTTTAGCAATTACATTCCATGAACCTTTTCCTAATCTTGCACTCTCAGCTATATTCTCACTCATCTGCTGAAGAAAAACAGGATTATCAAGATATGATTGTATTGCATTGGCAAGAACATCTACATCCTTAGGAGGAACAATTATTCCTGTCTTACCATCATCAATCATCTCAGATAACCCACCTACATTGGTAGCAATTACAGGAGTATTCAGAGCAAATGATGAATATACTACTCCACTCTGTGTTGCATCAGTATAAGGACACACTGTAAATAATGCACCACGAATTAGATCAGCAAGTTCATTAAGTTCTATAAATCGATTAAAAATCTTTATATAATCATATTTCTCATACTCTGAAGCATCGAAATACATTTCTCCACTACCTGCAACAATGACTTTTACATTAGGATGGACTTTATGCACCCTTTCCATCGCCCGAAAAAGATATTCTATCCCCTTATATGGAGAAATACGTCCAAAGAAAAGTATATAATTCTCTTTTTTCTTGTTTACATCTCCAAACATACGAAGCATATCATAATATCCTAAATGCGATGTGAATATTCTATCTTTAGGCACATTGTATCCTTTTGAGAATACATCCACTTCGGCTTTATTGAGAACAATAAACTTCTTGACATACCACTTTATAATCGAACGACGAATATCCTCTTTCCTATCATCTTCCCCTGTATGAGGCTTTCCGTCATGAATTGTAACGACTAATTTATTTCTAAAGAACCACAATGGCACAAAATGGAATAATGATGGTGTTTCAATATATTGAATTATATCATAGTTACCCTTTTTAAAAAAGGACAAAACATTCATCGCTAGCATAAAACTACTCCAACCAAAGCGGCCCACTGGTTCGTTTGCTATGTAAATATTCTCAATAGGGACATAAGAAGAAAATATTTTCAGCTCAGAATAAGCTGTTAACGGGAATATGCCTCTTTTAGGAATAATCTGATTAATATTGAACACTGTAGATTTTAAAGAGCGGGGGGTCATAGAATATAACACAGTCACATCATGACCTTGTGCTATAAGTGCTTTTATCAGTGGAAAATCACAATCACCAAAGCACGTACGAGAATAATAAAGTATTTTCATATTTAGACTCTTAGCCTATTTCTAGTGAAATGATAATCTGCACAAGGAATAATCGTCAATAGCATCATATACGGATTAAGATAGTTTGACTCTAAAAGTCCCATTACGAACAAGATAATTATACACATCCTCGATACAAGATTCGTATTACGAAAAAGTATTATATAAAAAAGACCGTATAGCAAAGCACCAATATAACCAAGAGATAGTAGAATAGTTTGTACACCATTAGCGTAAAAAATAAAATTTCCGTCATACATCTCTATTCCAAATCTGTTTCGTGCATCAGGAATACCAATAATCTGTTCATCAAAAGTTAGCTGATCAAACATTAAATAACCTCCGACGACTCGAGTAAAACCACTCGCTCCTTCAGTAGAGAATTCTTCAGTTCGTAAAAGCATCTCTTGTCCCATTTCACTTCCAACATACATGTATATTAAAGCAATAATTAATGGAACGAACAGCATAATCATTATAAAACGTCTAATAATATTCGCATTCCAAAATATGCTGAACATTTTCACAGCAAAGAGAATCACCAGTCCGACCATTCCGGAACCAGACTTCAAAGCTACGAGAGAGAAGATGATAAGAATACCCTCCTTATTCAACCACTTTTCCTGTTTATTAGTTTCAAACCATATCAAAGCCAGATAGCTCACATAGTAATAAGCCATATATGATGGTTCAAGGAATATCGAACATGGACGCGGACCTGACATCTGATGGGCAACAAGTTCTGCATACGACATCCCCTCATAAGTAAATGCACCTGTGAGATTTGGTACAAAACAAAATACATGAGAACCTGTGGCTAATTTCAAAGAAAACTGCACCCAAAACAAAGCAGCCGAAATTAGAACCACCCATCGCATATATCTCTTAATCAACTGAAAATCAAAAGATAACACACCTCCTATAAGAGCAAGAAAGAATAAAAAGAAAAGCCATCCACCCGGAGGAATCAGAGTCCATAATTCAAAATGGTGATGATATATCCATATCAGACAAATATACACAAACAAAAGCCAGAATATAATAGGAACCACATTAATTTTAAAATTGTTTCTAACTATAATATATGTTGACAAAAACAATATTAAAGTGTACCCCAAACCAACTGGAAATGGAATCTTATACCAAGCCAGTATCGGCAACAACGCAAGAATCATCATAGATGCTTTGCGAAGCCATGGCTTACAGTTGCTTTGTATATTTATACAAGCAGAAATCATCGTTATTTTTTTAATTGATTGAGAACCTGAATCATCATATTTGAATAACTTTGGTAATACCTTACAGCAAAAGCCTTCTCCTTAACAGCATCAAAAGACAAAATAGCATCCATGACAGTAGATGCTGATGTAGGAGAATAATCCTGACCAGATATAAAAACTCGATACTTCAATAAATCAGCTGCACTCAGAATATGATAAATCTTACTTGATTCTCCATTAGTCCATTGACCGTCAAGCTTCGGAATTCCGTAATTGTCAAAACAATAGAACGGGACACCATTAGCTATAGATGTCACAATCGGATGCATATTGTTTCCTACATACCCTTTCGAATACTTAATCAAAGCATACCATTCTAAAGGTGATATAGTATCACCTGCTGTGTATTGAATATCGCCAAAGGCAGACGCATCAGCATAAGGCAGTTTTACACATACAAGACCATTTTTATTAGCCAATTCTTGGAATTCATTAATCCAAGCCTGATTCACAGATTTCTCTCCCTTAAAACTGAGTAGAATATAGTTTTCAGGAATATTGAATTTCTTAATTATTTCTTCTTTAAAAGGTACCAAATGAGATGCATTGTGATTAAAGGCAAAGACAGGATCAGGTGTAACTTCTGGAATCATTTCTCCATCAGTAAGATATGCCACCATCTTTTGGGTCCAATCATCACGAACAGACATATAGCGAAATCCCAAAATAGACTGCTTCATCCGAGACTTAGTTCTACCCTTTATGAAAGGGTACATTGAATCCTGAGATGAACCGGATATTACCGCAATCGGAACCGGATGATCCAAATATCTATTGAATGCCCCCCAAAAACTGTTTGGATACATTCTGTCACTAGTAGGATGCCCAATATATATGATTCTCTTACAAGGGAAATGAATACGTTCACGCAAAGGATGATGCTGAATAACAGCATCGCTACCAATAATTACAGCCTCAATTCTTTCCTTTTCAATTACTTTTGCTACTTGCTTATCTGTTTCGCAAAGTTCTGTCATTGGATAGTATTGTTTTCTTATACGTACATATAAATCTCTAACCTTTAGCAGAGACCGTTTCTCGTAATCTTTACTGAAATCCTTAGGAATCCAATTTATCACTATAGGCTCATCACCCTGTTTCTTGATATATTCGACAGTAGAAAGGAGCTGCAAAAATGCGCCAAAGTTACAAGCTGCATGATATGCTAATAATCCTATTTTCATTTTATCGCTTTAGAAGATGCTGAATTTTTGATTTAATATGCTCTCGTTGACCCTCATCAAATGCAAATCTGAACATTAATACAGCAAAGAGCAAACAGTATATTGAACATACAATTACAAGCTTCAAGAAAGAATTAGACATCACAAAGTGAGGAATCATCGCAACAATAACAGGAATAACTATGATTATCATAGTTGGTTGGATAACATTCTGAATATATTCTTTGACACTCATACCTGTCAATTTATTCGCCATAAACAATCTTACACACAAAGAAATGAGTTCCAGTATCACAAAAGCTATAGTTGTATAATATACAGAATACCCCATCTTTAAAATGAAATAAGCTATAGGAACATTCATTAGTAGAAGACTTCCCATAATTATCTGATAATTACGAATTTTTCCTGTTGCCTGAATAGCAGCCATAATTCCCACTGAGTATTGATATGTTATAGATAAAAGAAGGATGTACTGAGCCAACTTCAATGTAAATGGTGGGATATCATCTTTTAGCCAAAGAGTCAAAACTTCGTTCATCTCCATGATGAAAGGAACGGCAAAGAACGCAAGAGCAAGTACAGAGAACTTTGATGAGATAAATGATATACGAAAAAGTCTATTTCTATCATTCATTCCTTCACTTTTCATTAACTGAGGATTAATAGCCTTTTGAAATGTAGCAGAAAAATGTCCAAGAGCACCATTTATCTGATTCGCAACCCCATATGCTGCATTTGCTATTGTACCTAAAAAAATATTTATAATAACTGCAACACCTTGATTCCTTCCAATCATTGCAAGACCTGCAAAAAGATTCCATCCAGTAAAGCCTACCATCTCCTTGATTATGAATTTTCCTCGATATGTATTTAATTGTATACAATAGTCTTTGTAAGCATACCGGCACCACCCATATTTCATAAAAAAAGTCAAAACAGAAATAAAGGCGACACAAGCACCATAGTAAATCAGCTTATCCCCAGAAATGTACGCAATAGAAAGCGCAACAGCAAGCATCAGTGCAGAATCAATTAACTCTATGACAGAAAAAGGCAACATATCCTCTTTCGCATTGACCAAAGCATCAAATGGAACTGATACAATCTTTGCAAAGGTGCTAAAAATAAGGAGTTGATAAATAATCTTTGCACACCACACTCGCTCTGGAATAATATTGAGTCTATCAATCGCAAATAACCCAATAGTCTCAAAAGCAACAACAACCAGCAAGCCTAGGAGTAAATGTAAAAGAAAACTTGTGTTATAAATAGAATTAATTTTTTCTTCATTTTTCTCTCCCATCGCAACAGACATAAATCGTTGGGTAGAGACAGTCATTGAGTTATTCAAAAATGAAAGCATCGCCACAACTCCTGCCACAAGATTGTATAAACCATAGTCACTCGCTCCCAAGGCATTCAACACCAACGGAATAGAAACAAAAGCAATTGCCAAGGACAGGATAACCTTAACATAAAGTACGATTGTATTAAATATTACTCTTGTTGATGTTTGCATACTTTTTAATATAAATGCGAAGTATCATCTTTAAAGTGATAGCCATACTGATAACCTTTACGTTCCCTTTTACCTATGACTTTTGCGGGGACTCCACCGACAATTGTATATGGTGGAACATCCTTCGTCACAACAGCTCCGGAAGCTACTACAGCTCCTTCGCCGACCTTAACTCCAGGAAGTATTATTGAACGACTACAAATCCAAGCATATTCTCCAATTTCGGTAAGTGCTCCTTTACCACAAAAATATTTATCGTTATAATCGTGATTAAGCGACCAGATAACAGCCTCATATGCAATAACAGCATTTTTACGAATTATAAGACCTTTTCTTGCATCCAAAAGACATTTAGGACCGATATTAACCCCATCCTCAATTATTAAACCTTTAGGATTCCTCACTGTGAATCCAAAGTAAAAATGAACATTCTTTGAAGCCTTTACGCCACTCCATCGAATGAAAAGATTTCTGAGAGTTTTACTTGGAAGACTTGGTATAAATCTCTCAATTAATGTGCTTTTAAGTCCATTTATTCCTCCTCGAATATTATTGTATATATTCCTAGCTAACTGTTTCATATATAGTATTTCTTATATTCTCTATATTTAGAATTGTCATGTTTGTATAGCAACTATCTTACAAAGTTCTATATAGTATTGAGTCCCAAAATATTTGGAGAGATTCTTCACAAAATCTAACTTCAATTTTGTACTTGAAATAAAATCTTGCACAATCCATTGCTATACATATTTTTAAGCTTTCAACGAAGATATTTCTTTTAATCTAGAGCCTGATTTGAGTACTTACAAAATATATAAAAACAAATGGAATATACAGAGGAGTAACCCAATTTATTGATTGCAGAAAAAGGCTATTTTAATCTCTACCGAAGATATCGCGTGTATACACTTTCTTTTCTACATCACTTAAACACTCATCAAAACGATTAGCAATAATGGCCTTGCATAATTCTTTAAAACGAGTAAGATCGTTAACAACTTTGGAACCAAAGAAGTTTTCTCCATTGCTAAGTGTAGGTTCGTAAATAATCATTTCTGCTCCTTTTGCTTTAATACGCTTCATAATCCCCTGAATAGCGCTCTGCCGGAAATTATCCGAATTAGACTTCATAGTCAAACGATACACTCCTATGGTGACAGGCTCCTTCTGGCCGTCATAAAGCTGGTTAGTACTATAGTCGTACCAACCAGCTTTACGGAGGACAGCATCTGCAATATAGTCTTTACGAGTACGGTTAGACTCAACGATAGCGGACATCATATTCTGGGGGACATCAGCATAATTGGCAAGGAGCTGCTTGGTATCTTTCGGCAAGCAATAGCCACCATAGCCGAATGAAGGATTGTTATAATGTGTACCGATGCGTGGGTCAAGACCTACACCTTCAATGATAGCTTTAGAGTCAAGACCTTTCACCTCAGCATAGGTGTCGAGTTCGTTAAAATAGCTTACTCGGAGAGCAAGATAGGTATTGGCGAATAGCTTCACTGCTTCGGCTTCTTTCATACCCATAAAAAGCGTGTCGATGTTTTCCTTGACAGCCCCTTCCTGCAAAAGGGCGGCAAATGTCCTAGCTGCTTCCTGTAACATAGTGACATCCGTGACAGACCGGATCGCCTTGTTTTCTTCAGCAAACTCCGGACGGTCAATGATTTTCGGATAGCCTACGATGATACGACTCGGATAGAGGTTGTCATAAAGAGCCTTGCTTTCACGAAGGAACTCCGGTGAGAACAATAGGTTAAACTTCCTTACTCCTTTCCGGGCGTACTTCACATAAAGGTTACGGGTATAGCCTACCGGAATCGTAGATTTTATCACCATTATGGCATCGGGATTCACTTCAAGTACAAGGTCAATAACCTCCTCCACACGGCTCGTATCGAAATAATTCTTCACCGGGTCATAGTTTGTAGGAGCGGCTATTACCACAAAGTCGGCGTCAGCGTAGGCTGATCTCCCGTCCAAAGTGGCAACAAGGTCAAGCGGCTTTTCAGCCAGATACTTCTCAATATAATCATCCTGAATAGGGGAAACCTTGTTGTTCAGTTTCTCCACCTTTTCCGGGATTACATCCACGGCAGTTACATGATGATGTTGTGATAGCAGTGTCGCTATGCTCAGTCCCACATAACCGGTTCCGGCTACTGCGACCCGAATCTCTTTGAAATCACGCATATTATGTTTGATTTGGTTTTATCAATAGCAGTTTATTTACCCTCCCGACTTGTATGCTTCTCTCCATAACCATAGCCATAACCATAACGCTTACCATAGCCATAATACTTGCCGTATTTACCATAACCATAATAATAGCCGTACTTCTTTTTCTGAAGATCCAAGCCGTTAATGGCGATACAGAGGTTAGGCAGTTTGTTGTTTTCCATAAGTTCATTGATCAAAGTAAACTCTGCCTTACGGGTATAATCGGCACGGCATACGTATACCGATAAATCAGCAGTACGACCTATCAGCAAGGTATCAGTTACCATACCCACGGGAGCCGTATCCAGAATCACATAATCAAAATTAGCCTTCAATGTTTCGATGGCTTTTTCCAAGCCGTCACGGGCCAATAATTCCGTCGGATTGGGAGGAACTGCTCCACCGGGAAGAATAAACAGATTCTTGTTGATATCAGAAGGTTGTACCAAATCCATCAGATTAACAGCCGGATTAGTCAAAAATTGGGTGATACCTTGTTCTTTTCTCGAAAGATTGAAAACTTTATTCAATCCCGGTTTGCGAATGTCAAGACCTACTATCACAACCTTTTTCCCTAACAAAGAAAGACTAATAGCCAAATTAGATGATACAAAAGACTTACCTTCACCACTGATGGTAGATGTCACCAGAATCACATTCTTGCCATTTTCAAGCATAAACTGAAGATTAGTACGTACATTACGGAATGTCTCGCTCATCAGGTTATTCTGATTCTCAAATACAGCTATAGAACCGGACTCTTCATCCGCCAACGGGATATCGCCAATAACAGGAAGAGAAGTTAGTTTTTCAACATCAGCACGGCCCTCAATCTTGAATTTGGTCAATCCAATCAGATAAATAATACCTACCGGAAATCCTACTCCTAATACCAAGGCGGCAAGATAGACCATCATCCTTTTAGGAGAAACCGGATTGTCGTCCGCTAACGCTTCATCAATAATCTTGGCATTATTTGCTGTAGCTGCCAAAGTGATGGCATTCTCTTCACGTTTTTGAAGTAACATCAAATAAAGACCAGCCTTAATTTCCTGCTGCCGGGCGATACTTACGAACTGACGTTCCTGGGTCGGAGCGTCATTAATGCGACGGGAATAGCGGTTCGCCTCACGGGCAAGGTCTTCTTTGGTTATCTGCAATCCTTTCAATGTAGCATCCAGCGTAGCCTGTACATTGCTCCGCATCGCACGGATACTAGTATCCAAATTTATGATCGTCGGATTATTCTCGGTTGATGTACGGAGCAAACGCTTTCTTTCAACCAACATTTCATTATATCTGTCTATTGCACCAGCTGATGCCGCATCCTGTAATCCAATATTACTTGGCAAGACCTCATATTCATTACCTTGCATATAGCGTTGCAAATCCATCACCAAATTGATTTGAGTCTGGTTTTCCACACGCTTCTTTTCATATTCAGCATTACCGGTTAAGGCTATTTGCGCCTCACTGCTCAAATCTGTAATTCCGGCGCTACGCTTGAAGTTCTCCAAGTCTTGTTCTGTACTTCCAAGTTCCTTGGAAATAATGCCGATACGTTCGTCGATGAATTCTGCGGTTTTTTGGGCTACCTCATTCTTGTCATTATTGGCATTGATATTGTACATTTCAAGGAGCTTGTTGATGAAGTCCTTGCCACGCCAGGTATTTGAGTTCTTTAACGAAAGAACAGCCACAGAAGTGGTTTTTGATGTAGGGGCTATCGACAAGGACTGGATATATCCTTTGGCCACAGACATCGGCCGGTTTATAAAAGCTTTTATATGACGCTCTTTACTTTCCTCCTTAGCCTGATTGGTCGTCAATGTATCCTTGCTTTCAAAAAAGGCGACCGTTCCCTCATCGGTCGGGAAAACAGCAGGTAATTTATCAAATTGCTTCCGATACTCTTTGTCTTTCACTGTTATCAACGCATCCATCCCACCATTGGGAAATAAAGTCATCTCCACTTCCATTGGTGCAGACAATTTTTCCGCCTCTTGTGGAGTCAAGCTCACCACTACGGGCGAGGTACGGTAAAGTTCCCTACTAGGAAACTCATCTTCATCCTTATAAGTCACAAACAGTCCCAGATTGTTAACCACTTCACGGGCAAGAGACTTTGATTTCAGCACCTCGATTTCATTGTCTACATTGTTCGACGAGGAAACGAAGCCGTCCAGCCCCATCTTTTCCAGTTCGGAGGACATGCTCGCACCACCGCCTTTCTTGTCATCCTTGATCAAGACTGTAGCAGATATATTATAGACAGGAGTAACCAGACGCAGGTAGCCCCATGCGCAGGCGATACAGATTATTACAGAAACCACAAACCAAGGCCAATGGATCAGGTAACGGAAAAGGATTTCCTGAATATTCACCTGCTCTTCCGGTTGCTCCCCCCGATTCTCTCTTTTTTCCTCAATCATATCTATATTACTATTTGAAGATTGTTACTAATAAACTTGCCAATGATACCAGAATAGAAGTAGCGGAGAACCACAAGCTGGTACTGTTACCTATATCGGAGTTACGGGCTTTTGCTTTATTAGGAGTCACATAAACTATATCATTCTGCTGTAACCAATAATAAGGAGAAAGAATTGTCTCCGCCTTGTTTAAATCCAATGTCACAATTTCCTGTTTGCCATCAGCACCCTCACGAATCAGTTTCACATTATCACGAACTCCCCAAACCGTCATGTCACCGGCCATGGCTAGAGCTTCCAACAAGTTGACTTTCTCGTTACTGATGGTAAACGTACCCGGACGGGCAACCTCACCTAATACAGATATTTTATAGTTTACCATACGAACAGTAACTATCGGAGTCTCCTTTATGTAAGGTTTCAGTTTTTCTATTATCAGTTGTTCAGCTTCTCTTTTCGTCAATCCACCCACTTTCAATTCACCCAAAACAGGAAAATTAATCTTGCCTTCATTATCTACCAGATAAGGTTGTAAAACAGGCTGAGTAGTCAATTGGGTGCTGGCAGTAGCCGCATTGGCGGGAGTAGCCACCGTCAAGTTGAACGGAACTGCAAGTTCCGGACTAGTACACGACACCACGATAGTAAGTAAGTCTTTAGGCATTATCTTTGCATCATACAAATTTTCCTGTTGATTGATGTCCTTTACAACTCCCGCATCCTGCAAATAAGGTACTTTCTTATAAGACTGGCAGGAAGCAAGCAGAAATACCGCTATCAAGCAAGAAAACAGACTTTCATACAAGCTTCGTACATTCAAATGCGTGCGCAATGATTTATTCATATTAAATGATAATTTATTTATAGAATCTTTTGTTAATTATTTCCTATTTATTCTTTATCTAATACTTCAAATCGCGGAGAATTTTTTGATTTGAACTCCGGAACTATTTTTTTCATCAACCGCACGGTATCCATGATCTTTACCGCACGCGACAACTTTTCAAATTCTGCATAAGTATCAAGAATATCAGCATATTCATACCGACGAACTTTAGCTATCATGATTTTCTTATTCTCTGTCGGAATCGTATTTTCTTTATCGCTCAACACCTCTTCATACAATTTTTCACCCGGACGTAATCCCGTAAATTCGATCTTTATGTCTTCACCCGGACGATAACCAGCCAATTCGATCATACGAGTCGCCAGATCAACAATCTTCACAGCTTTTCCCATCTCAAAGACAAAGATCTCATTACCCTCACCCATGGTAGCAGCCTCCATTACCAAACGGCAAGCTTCGGGAATGGTCATGAAGAAACGGATAATATCAGGATGAGTAACAGTGACAGGACCACCATTCTCTATCTGTTCTTTAAAACGAGGAATGACAGAACCGTTACTACCCAATACATTACCAAAGCGGGTGGTGATAAATTTGGTATGACCTTTCACTTTTCCTTCACGGATAGCACATCCCAGACTTTGAACATAGATTTCAGCTAAACGCTTGGAACAGCCCATTACATTAGTAGGATTTACAGCTTTATCCGTAGANTCCGTAGACACCATAATCATCTTTTCAGCACCATATTCCACAGCCATATCAGCCACCTGACGAGAACCGGTCACATTGACAAGTACAGCTTCACAAGGATTTTCTTCCATCAAAGGCACATGTTTATAAGCGGCGGCATGAAAAACAATTTGAGGATGATACAATTCGAATACCATACGAACGCGTTCCTTCACACGCACATCACCAATCACCGGAACAAAATCTATATTTGGATATTTTTTCTCAAACTCAAGACGGACATTATGCAGAGGTGTTTCTGCAGAGTCGAACATGATAAGTTTCTGAATTCCCATCTGCACTAATTGACGGCAAAGTTCACTACCAATACTGCCTGCCGCACCAGTNTCTGCAGAGTCGAACATGATAAGTTTCTGAATTCCCATCTGCACTAATTGACGGCAAAGTTCACTACCAATACTGCCTGCCGCACCAGTCACCAACACCACTTTTCCCCTGAATTCTTCTGCAACCTGACGAAGGTTGATATTAATTTCGGCACGACCCAACAAATCCTCAATCTTAATAGGACGTACCCACTGATGAAAGTTTCCATCAGAATCCGCTTCACTGATAGTAGGAGCTATCAATGTTTTAAGTTCATTGTTTTTACAATATTCCAGAAGGCGTTTTTCTTCCAGACGGGTATCTTCATAACGGGCAAACAGAATCCCCTTAATTCCGCGCTTCCGCATGATATAATCAACATCCGATTCATTTTCAAAGTAATAAACGGGAAGATCTGCCAATCGGCGTCGGCTGTTATTTTTGCCATATACATAAAAACCGGCTACCTTATAATGGGCACTATCCCTAAGACGTAACTTCAAGGCTACACTCTCTTCATTAGTACCATAAATAAGAATACGTGTGTTCTTTTTATTCACCCAATCCAATAAAAAATCATAGACGATTATCAATGATACACGGAAGGTTGTCAAGATCACTAAAGTCAATAAACCATCAAATAGAAGATAGGATATTTTATAATTATATGGCAATTGGGTCTCATATACAACTCCAAAAGAAATAATGACCAAACAGGCAATTTTAAATAAAACGGCACACATGATACGCCAAAGTTCACGTGCCTGTGAGAAACGAATTGTATTACGATAAGTATGGAATAATAAAGAGCCCGCAACACTTGCCACCAAAGAAACGCAAGCAAATTTACAGAGCATCCAGTCGGTCATTGGAACATGCGCCATATAATGAATTACCGCATAAGCGACCAACGAACATAATACAGAAATTGCCGTGTCAATACCTAAAATAACCCAATAACTGAAATAATTTTTGCGGNCACCAAAGAAACGCAAGCAAATTTACAGAGCATCCAGTCGGTCATTGGAACATGCGCCATATAATGAATTACCGCATAAGCGACCAACGAACATAATACAGAAATTGCCGTGTCAATACCTAAAATAACCCAATAACTGAAATAATTTTTGCGGACATATTGCACTATGTCCTTCAATGTTTTTTCCATTATAGTATAAATGAATAAAATAATATTTCGAAATTTGATTTATCTGATTGATTATGATCAGTACAAGGACTATGACTACGATTTCCATGTTGGTGTAGCCCAACAAAGAATCCCTTCATCTTTCGATACGTACATACATTTCTACACTATATCTTTTGTAAAGATATAATTCATAATACTTTATGGATTTTTATTTTTGAGAGAGGTCATCGATAAATATATCCACTGTTTGGTTACCGATGTCAGATAGACTGCCTGCTATTTTACAGACTTTCATTACATTTTTGCAGTAAAATCCCCATACCCCTATAAAATAGATTGATTACTCAATCACGTAAATCCCCATTTTCAGATACCGGCTCTACACACCCAGCCGGTATATCTACACATGCACACCCTAACATTGTCAATCGAACAGCAACTTTCGATTTCCCATTCACATGTACTAATTCCCCTTCCAATCCTGCCAATGGTCCCTTGATTACCCGTATTTTCTCTCCCGGAGCCAATGGCGATGTACTCATGCTAATCGTCTCATCCGAGTAATCGAGCATAAACTTAAATCGCAACATTTGTTGATCAGGAATAACAGCCGGAGTACTCTCCCCACGTAATACCATGTAACGGCTGATAGAAGATAAAGTCAGGACTTCTTTTTGTTCTTGCAGATCAACGTGAACGAAAATCATCATCGGAAGCAGTACCCGGTCGACAATTTTACGGCGGTCGCTCCATTGATGGACTTCTTGTTGAATTGGAAGGAAATTTTCGATCCCCATTTTCGTAAGCCGCTCACCCGTTTTTTTCTCGTGACAAATACGTACGATTGCCACCAACCAACGTTTTGAGCGCGCTACGCCGCTGCCAATCACATCTGTTGGCAGAAGATTTCGATCGTCATTTTTCTTAATGATCATGTATTTTTACCCCTCATTTTTCCATACCCCTTAGGCAATGGATTGAATTCGGTGACAAAGATAGATAAAATTATAAATAGTAAACAAGAAAAAACGCTTTCTTTTTTTACATACAAATAGAAATATACAGTTAAGACTATCTTGGACGTGAAAAATCCGCTATCACATTGGTTCTATTTTACCACCCATATTTTGTACAACATCCCTAAACAAATCAGGCGCGGAATTTCCGCGCCTGATTTCTATTCTTTCGATTTACTTACCACTTATAATTGATACCGAAGCTAAGCAATTCTTTCAACTGGAAGAAGCTGTCTCCTTCAGTCGGTTTCGAGCTATCGTCAAAACGGGTATGTATATAGAGCTTGGTAGAAAGATAACGGTTCAAAACGAAGTTGAATGTATTTTCCCATTCTACACGTGCCCAATGATAGTTGGTCAGATAATTGAGACGAGACTCTAAAGTTACTGCAGAGATGATGGTCCAGTTCAATGTGGATTGCAACTGGGAACCAAAGTCGTTTTTAGAGCATTTTCCTTTGTCTAAGCCAAACTTTGTTTCGTCTACTTCAGAATTACCGATATAACGCAAGTTATAAGTCAACGGCGCCATAAACACAGAAAGATTAAATTTCTTCTTACTCAATTTATAATCCATACCGACACTGACCGCCAAATCTGCCGGAGACATGAAAGATGAAACCAATTCTTCGCTGTTAGCTTTATATCCGTTGAAAAACTGTGTCTTAAACTCGGACGAAATGGTATAATACCAATTCTTGAAAGCTCTCAAACCTAATTTATTATACAAACGAAATTGGTCTGTATTGAACAGATATTTATGGTATTCATCTGACGGAGTGGAAGTCATACCTACTTTAGCTTCCAGCTGGTTCTCAAACAGCACCTTTTCATTGTCATTATAGTTGGCGAAAATCTGAAAAGTGGCTAATCCGGAGAAGTTACTTTCACCTCCCTTATACCAGTTATCCGAAAGGTGGTTCTGGCTAATCTGCAACGATCCGTTACCTCCGGTCACCCACCAGTTCGGCCGACTAATCTTCATATTGGCTTTCCCTACATTATCATCCATATTTTCCGGTTGAAACAGATGAATAACGTTTGCTTTGGGAGATATTTTCGGCTTCACATCGTGACGGAATACATCACGACTCATGATGCGGTCTTCTGTAGTGACAACCAAGTTCGGACGTTCCAAATAAAGATCCATCAATGCACTGTTCACTATTTTCTCGGCACGCTGGGTTTTGGTAAATGCCAGGGTATCATAAGGCAGAAGTTCCGCTGTCAGTTGAGGAGTGGTGTCCCATTGCATAGGCTTCCATTCCAATTTCGAATATTGTGCCATCGGAGCATAATAATATGCCAATGGTGTGAACAGACGAAAATAATCGGGATCAGACGGAATATAACGTGGCGGCACAGACAGATCGTTCAAATAATCTAATTGCGCGACATACTTATTATATAAATAAGAAACGGTATCCAGTTTCGGAGTCGGCCCCGACATATTCAGTTTGAGCATCAAATATTTCTGAAGCTCCGCCGAAAGCGTATCTGCTTTCACGACTCTGGCTTTTGCCACAACTGTTGAAGATTTAACCGTTTTGGCAGGTTTAATCGCTTCAGGAGCAGGCTGCAGAGAGTCAGTCGGAAGTGGAGAGGGATCGACAGATTCCTGTGCAAAAAGCGATAACGATAAGATTGACAGAATAAACGCTGAACATAAAGTAGTAATTCTCATCATATTTGTCTATGGTTTAGAGTGCAAAGCTACATTATTTTGTTCAGAAATCATAGGATTCTTTTAAAATTGCATTTTTTAATAAAATTGTGGAGACGAAAGACTGTAATCTTCCTCTTTTTTTTATAATTTTGCGGTTTTTAAGTTCGTAAGAATACTACTAAGTAAACAATTATTAAAACAGTTATAGCTGTGGGAGAAACAAAGTATATTTTCGTCACCGGTGGTGTTGCCTCTTCTTTAGGAAAAGGGATCATCTCATCATCCATCGGTAAGTTGCTGCAAGCAAGAGGTTATAATGTAACCATCCAGAAGTTTGACCCGTATATCAACATCGACCCGGGAACATTGAATCCTTATGAGCACGGAGAGTGCTATGTAACCGTAGACGGACACGAAGCCGACCTCGACTTGGGACACTATGAGCGATTCCTGGGTATACAAACGACAAAGGCGAACAACATTACTACGGGACGTATCTACAAGAGCGTCATTGACAAGGAACGTCGTGGAGATTATCTGGGTAAAACGATCCAGGTGATTCCTCACATCACAGACGAGATCAAACGGAATGTAAAACTGCTTGGTAATAAATACAAGTTTGATTTTGTGATTACTGAAATCGGTGGTACGGTAGGTGACATCGAATCACTCCCCTACCTCGAAAGTATCCGTCAGTTGAAATGGGAACTCGGTAAGAACGCTCTTTGCGTACACTTGACCTATGTTCCTTATCTTGCTGCTGCCGGAGAATTGAAAACAAAACCGACGCAACATTCTGTAAAGGAACTCCAAAGTGTGGGTATTCAGCCGGATGTACTGGTACTGCGTGCCGAGCATCCGCTAAGTGACGGACTGCGTAAGAAAGTGGCACAATTCTGTAATGTAGACGATAAAGCCGTCGTGCAGTCTATCGACGCGGAAACAATTTACGAAGTACCTATCCTGATGCAGGCGCAAGGGCTGGACAGCACTATCCTCGAAAAGATGGGACTGCCGGTAGGAGAAACTCCGGGACTCGGCCCATGGCGTAAATTCCTGGAACGTCGTCACGCTGCAGAGACTAAAGAACCGATCAATATTGCACTGGTTGGAAAATACGATTTGCAGGACGCTTACAAGTCTATCCGTGAAGCTTTATCGCAAGCGGGTACTTACAATGACCGCAAAGTGGAAGTTCATTTCGTAAACAGCGAGAAACTGACAGATGAGAATGTAGCTGAAGCTTTGAAAGGTATGGCGGGCGTAATGATTGGTCCGGGATTCGGTCAACGGGGTATCGACGGCAAGTTTGTCGCTATCAAATATACACGTACACATGACATTCCGACTTTCGGTATTTGTCTGGGTATGCAATGTATTGCTATTGAGTTTGCACGCAACGTACTAGGATACGCAGATGCCAACTCACGTGAAATGGATGAAAAGACTCCGCACAACGTGATTGATATCATGGAAGAGCAGAAAGCAATCACCAATATGGGTGGTACGATGCGTCTGGGTGCTTACGAATGTGTATTGCAGAAAGGTTCGAAAGCATATCAGGCTTACGGACAGGAACATATTCAGGAACGTCACCGCCATCGCTATGAGTTCAACAATGATTATAAAGACCGATATGAAGCTGCCGGCATGAAATGTGTAGGTATCAACCCGGAATCGGATCTGGTAGAAATCGTTGAGATCCCAACTTTGAAATGGTTTGTCGGTACACAGTTCCATCCGGAATATGGTAGTACGGTACTGAACCCTCATCCGTTGTTCGTTGCATTTGTGAAAGCTGCCATCGAAAACGAAAAAGCAACGGTGAACGGCTAACGATACGTGGTAAACAACCGGTAGTTTGTAATTTATATAATTTGTAATTAAAATAAGAATGGATAAAAACACCATCACAGGTCTCGTTCTGATAGGTATATTATTGGTAGGATTCAGTTTTTTGAGCCGTCCAAGCGAGGAACAGATAGCTGCGCAAAAGAAATACTACGATTCTATTGCCGTGGTACAGCAGCAGGAGGAAGCGTTGAAGGCTAAAACGGAAGCTGCACTGGCTAACAGTCAAAAAGAGGTGGCATCGGCTGCCGATTCTTCTGCTTTGTTTTTCAATGCCTTGCATGGAACCGACTCTAAAATCAGCATCCAGAATAATGTAGCGGAAATCACTTTCACAACCAAAGGCGGACGTGTCTATTCAGCCATGCTGAAAGATTATATGGCACAAGACAAAAAGACGCCGGTCATGTTGTTCGACGGTGACGATGCTTCGATGAACTTCAACTTTTACAACAAGGCAGGAGCCATCCAGACCAAAGATTATTTCTTTGAAGCTGTGAACAAGACGGACAGTAGTGTTACAATGCGCCTGGCTGCGGATAGCGCAAGCTATATCGATTTCATCTATACGCTGAAACCGGATAGCTACCTGATGAACTTTGAAATCAAAGCGACAGGCATGGAAGACAAGTTGGCTAGTACTAAGTATGTGGACATCGACTGGTCACAACGTGCCCGCCAACTGGAAAAAGGATTCACTTATGAGAATCGTCTGTCGGAACTGACTTATAAAGTAACAGGTGACAATGTAGACAACTTGTCTGCTGCCAAAGATGACAGTCAGGATTTGCCGGGACGCATTGATTGGGTAGCTTTCAAGAATCAGTTCTTCTCGTCTGTATTTATCGCTGAACAGGATTTCGACAAGGTTTCCGTTAAGTCAAAAATGGAACAACAGGGAAGCGGATATATCAAAGATTATTCTGCTGAAATGAATACTTTCTTTGATCCGTCAGGCAAGGAACCGACAGAGATGTACTTCTACTTCGGTCCGAACCACTTTAAGACGCTGAAAGCGCTGGATAAAGGCCGCGACGAGAAATGGGAACTTCACAGACTGGTTTATCTGGGCTGGCCGTTGATTCGCTGGATTAACCAGTTTATCACAATCAACGTATTCGACTGGTTATCCGGTTGGGGATTGAGCATGGGTATCGTACTGTTGATTCTGACCATCATGGTGAAAGTCGTGGTTTATCCGGCTACCTGGAAAACGTACATGTCTTCTGCCAAGATGCGTGTATTGAAACCGAAAATTGACGAAATCAGCAAGAAATATCCGAAGCAGGAAGATGCAATGAAGAAACAGCAGGAGGTGATGGGTCTTTACAGCCAGTACGGGGTAAGCCCGATGGGCGGCTGTCTGCCGATGTTATTGCAGTTCCCTATCCTGATGGCTTTGTTTATGTTCGTGCCGAGTGCTATCGAGCTGCGTCAACAGAGTTTCTTATGGGCAGACGACCTTTCTACTTATGACGCTATCATCACATTCCCATTCCATATTCCGTTCCTGGGCAACCACCTTAGCTTGTTCTGCTTGCTGATGACGGTGACAAACATCTTGAACACGAAGTACACGATGTCTATGCAGGATACCGGAGCGCAACCACAAATGGCGGCAATGAAATGGATGATGTATCTGATGCCGATTATGTTCTTGTTTGTCTTGAACGACTATCCGTCAGGTTTGAACTATTACTACTTCGTGTCAACGCTGATTAGCGTGGGTACTATGATTCTGCTTCGTAAAACGACCGACGAAACTAAATTGTTGGCTATTCTTGAAGCGAAAAAGAAGGACCCGAAACAAATGAAAAAGACCGGATTTGCTGCTCGCCTGGAAGCGATGCAAAAGCAACAAGAGCTACTGCAACAGCAAAGACAGAATAAAAAATAAGGAATTATTCCTGAATCATATTCTAAGAAAGCCGGACACCCTATTTTGGTTGCCCAGCTTTCTTTCTCTAAACAATATAATAAGATGAAAACTAAATATTCGTATAAACAAATCTGGACGATCACCTTCCCTATCCTGATCAGTCTGATTATGGAGCAAATGATCGGCATGACGGACACGGCCTTCCTGGGACGTGTGGGAGAAATCGAGCTGGGTGCTTCTGCTATCGCAGGGGTATATTATCTCGCCATCTTTATGATGGCATTCGGCTTCAGCATCGGCGCACAGATCTTAATCGCCCGCCGCAACGGAGAAGGAAACTACAAGGAAATCGGACCGATTTTCTATCAGGGCATTTATTTCCTGCTTGCCATGGCAGTGATTTTATTCACATTCTCCATCGTATTTTCACCATATATCTTAAAGAATATCATTTCGTCTCCTCACATTTACGATGCAGCCGAAAGTTATATTCACTGGCGTGTGTACGGGTTCTTCTTTTCTTTTGTCATGGTCATGTTCCGCGCCTTCTTTGTAGGTACGACACAAACCAAAACACTGACGCTGAACTCTATCGTAATGGTGCTTTCGAACGTGGTATTCAACTATATCCTGATCTTCGGTAAATTCGGTTTCCCGCAACTGGGAATTGCCGGTGCTGCCATCGGTTCGTCACTGGCCGAAATGGTATCGGTGATTTTCTTTATCATCTATACATGGAAACGAATTGACTGCAAGAAATATGCGTTGAACATATTGCCCAAATTCCATGGAAAAACACTGAAACGCATACTGAATGTTTCTGTGTGGACAATGATTCAGAATTTCGTTTCTTTGTCTACCTGGTTCATGTTCTTCTTGTTTGTGGAACATTTGGGAGAGCGGTCATTGGCGATTGCCAACATCATCCGCAACGTGTCGGGGATACCGTTTATGATTGCAATGGCATTTGCTTCCACCTGCGGTTCATTGGTAAGTAACCTGATCGGTGCAGGCGAACAGGATTGTGTACGGGGAACTATCAAACAGCATATCCGTATCGGATATATCTTTGTATTGCCGATCCTGGTATTCTTCTGTTTATTCCCGGATCTGATTCTGCGCATTTATACAGACATCCCGGATTTAAGGGCGGCATCCGTTCCTTCACTGTGGGTACTATGTTCTGCCTATCTGGTGCTGGTGCCTGCCAATGTGTATTTCCAATCGGTATCAGGAACAGGAAATACGCGGACTGCATTGGCTATGGAACTTTGTGTACTGGCTATCTATGTCACCTACTCGGCATATTTCATTATGTACCTGCAGATGGACGTCGCTTTTGCCTGGACAACGGAATGTGTGTACGGTACTTTTATACTGTTGTTCTGCTACTGGTATATGAAGAAAGGAAACTGGCAGAAAAAGAAGATTTAAATCCTTTTTTCACTATCTTCGCAAGAAAATAAACATTTTATAAAATATATGAGACAAGCTAATTTATTTATGATGTCGGCAGCAATGTTGTTAGCTGCCTGCGGAGGAACGAAAGACGCAGGCAAAACAGATCAGGTGCTTATCGAGAAATCGGATATTAAGATCGAAGGGAAGCGCATGACTCCCGAAGCACTTTGGGCTATGGGACGTATCGGCGGATTCGCCGTATCGCCCGACGGAAAGAAAATTGCGTATACGGTAACGTATTACAGTGTACCGGAAAACAAGAGTAACCGCGAAGTTTTCGTGATGAACGCAGATGGAAGCGAAAACCAGCAAATCACTCATACCCCGTATCAGGAAAATGAAGTGACATGGATTAAAGGAGGCACCAAACTTGCATTCTTAAGTAATGACAACGGAAGCAGCCAGCTCTATCAAATGAACCCGGATGGTAGCGGACGCAAGCAATTGACCCACTACGACGGAGACATCGAAGGTTATTCCATTTCGCCAGATGGCAAAAAGCTACTGTTTATCTCACAAGTAAAGACGAAAGAAAGCACTGCTGATAAATATCCGGACCTGCCGAAAGCCACAGGTATCATCGTGACCGATCTGATGTACAAACATTGGGATGAATGGGTAACGACAGCTCCACATCCTTTTATTGCCGACTTCGACGGTAACGGTATTTCCAATATCGTGGATATCCTGAACGGAGAACCGTATGAAAGTCCGATGAAACCCTGGGGTGGCATTGAGCAACTTGCCTGGAATACAACTTCGGACAAAGTGGCTTACACTTGCCGTAAAAAGACAGGACTGGAATATGCGATTTCTACCAATTCGGATATTTATGTCTATGACCTGAATACCCAAAAAACGGAAAATATCACGGAAGAAAACAAAGGGTACGATACCAATCCGCAATACTCTCCAGACGGCAAATATATCGCCTGGCAGAGTATGGAACGTGACGGTTACGAAGCCGACTTAAACCGTCTGTTCATCATGAATTTGGAAACCGGAGAGAAACGTTTTGTGAGCAAAGCATTCGAATCGAATGTAGACGCTTTTGTATGGGGAGCAGATGCAAAGATGATTTATTTCACAGGTGTATGGCATGGAGAGTCACAGATTTATGCGCTTGACCTGGCAAATGATTCGGTAAAGGCCATTACTTCAGGAATGTACGATTATGAAGGTGTAGCTCTTTTCGGGGATAAACTGATCGCCAAACGTCATTCAATGAGCATGGGTGATGAAATTTATACTGTGGCACTGGATGGCTCTACTACTCAACTGACGCAGGAAAACAAGCAGATCTACGACCAGTTGGAAATGGGTAAAGTGGAAGGTCGCTGGATGAAAACAACAGATGGCAAACAGATGTTGACATGGGTAATCTATCCTCCGCAGTTTGATCCGAACAAGAAATATCCGACTTTGCTGTTCTGTGAAGGAGGTCCGCAAAGTCCGGTAAGCCAGTTCTGGTCTTATCGCTGGAATTTCCAGATTATGGCAGCCAATGATTATATCATTGTTGCTCCGAATCGTCGCGGCTTGCCGGGATTTGGCGTGGAATGGAACGAACAGATCAGTGGTGACTACGGTGGCCAGTGTATGAAAGATTATTTCACTGCTATCGATGAAATGGCAAAAGAGCCGTATGTAGACAAAGATCGCTTGGGATGTGTAGGTGCCAGCTTCGGAGGATTCTCTGTATACTGGTTGGCGGGACATCATGACAAACGATTCAAAGCCTTCATCGCCCACGACGGTATCTTCAATATGGAAATGCAATATCTGGAAACTGAAGAAAAATGGTTTGCCAACTGGGATATGGGAGGCGCATACTGGGAAAAACAGAATCCGGTGGCACAGCGTACGTTTGCCAACTCTCCTCACCTATTCGTAGAGAAATGGGATACTCCTATTCTCTGTATCCATGGAGAAAAAGACTACCGTATCCTGGCTAATCAGGCTATGGCTGCTTTTGATGCTGCCGTGATGCGTGGTGTTCCTGCAGAGCTGCTGATTTATCCGGATGAAAACCACTGGGTATTGAAGCCACAGAATGGAGTGTTATGGCAGCGCACATTCTTTGAATGGTTGGACAAATGGGTGAAGAAAGCTCCGTCTAAATAAAATTTTACGTTAATTACATAGTAGAATAAACATAGTAAACTAAAAGAAGCCCCTGTTCTCAATCTTTTGAGTTCAGGGGCTTCTCCATTGCATTCATCAAAATCGGCTAAAATTATAAAAAAGTTCGCTAAATTTACTCCGAATAAATATTTTCAATTTCTACAATATACATCTTATGGAAACCTCCATGAGCACCACCGTACCACTTTTCTATTGATTCTTTATCCAGAAAACATTCCGGTTTGATAGTGTCAGCATAAAGTTTCTTACATTCCAGACTCAAACGTGCCTGCTCGAACAGGACATTTCCTTTTTCTGTAAATACAGGTTTCAATCCGGTTTCTTTTACTTTATCCATATTACGTCCCGACTTGGAACCACAAACAGCGTGAATTTTCTTATTTTCTTCTCCTAAGAAAGAAAGTGTCAGGTAATCGTTCTTCTCTACAAACTCGTATGTATACCGTTCGGGACGGATAAAAACGAAAGCAACCGGTTTATTCCACAACCAGCCGATGCCACCCCAACTTGCTGTCATCGTGTTAAACTTCTCTTTTGTTCCGGCTGTAACCAGCATCCACTCTTTTCCAATCGCTTCGAAAAAATTTTCTTTCAAATCTTTTACTTCTAATTTCTTCATCTCTTTATTCGTAAATATGTATTCATAATTAGTTTATATAATAATTTAGGCACGGATTACACAGATTAACACGGTTACTTTGCAACAATAACAACACTAAAAACCGTGAAATCCGTACCTAGAAAAATAACGATTAATTCATGGCAGGTACTTATCTAATTATTTCTGTTTATTCAATTTCACAATCTCTCCCAAATAGGGAATCTTCACCGGAATCTTCCGTTTCTTAGCCTCTGTTGCGAAGACTTTCGGGGGATCATGCAAAGGCTCGTCAGACAAATCAAATGTGCCATAATGCATGGGAATGGTAAGCCCAGCATGCATTTCCTCGGCGGCAGTCAATGATTCGTAAGGCGATATATGATTGGGACGCATAAACCAGCGAGGTTTGTATGCCCCGATGCCTAACAAAGCATAATCCGGTGCTCCGAACAGATCGGGAATCTCACGGAAGTGACTGGAATAACCTGTATCACCGCTATAATAAAGAGAAATTCCATTTCCTTGCAGCATGAAAGCTCCCCACAGTCGCTGGCCACCATCACGTACGGAACGTTTGCTCCAGTGTTGTGCCGGTAGAAAAGTAATCTTCAATCCCTCATCTTCCATTTGTTGATACCATCCGGCTTCAATCACTTTCATTTCGGGAAACCATCCCTGAATCAGCTCACCGGTTCCCAAGCCGCAAAAGAGTTTCATTTGCGGGTTATTCTTCAGTAAACGGGCTATACTCTGTTTATCCAAATGATCGAAATGGTCATGGCTGACAAGTAGATAATCAATCCCTGTAAATATGTCAGGATTAGCGGGAAACTCGCTCTGTCTCTTCACAAAAGGAATACTGCCGAACACAGGATCGAACATGATTCGTTTACCTGCTAACTGGAGAAAGAAAGAATTATGTCCGAGCCATATCAGGGAATCTCCCACCACCGCATCCAATGAACGGAGATAACAAACTTTCGGATCCCATTTCACCGTTTTCTTCTCTTTGCGTTGGGGATTGGGCGAAAGACGCCATTTCAGTACACTCCCCATCCCCGGACGGAAGCGATGCTGCCGATTAAAAAAACGCCCGCGCACCATCGGATTTCCTCTCCAATAAGGGTTGACTGTCGCTAAACGTTCGTTTCTCCTAAAACATATATGTTCACCCATTTTTATTTCCTGAATACGTATTTACAAACTTACTAAAAATTTCTCGATTTACGATGAATTAGAGTAAACAAAAAATGTACCCCGGACACACTATCGGGGTACATTTACTTATAAAGGAATAAATATTATCCTTTTTTAATAGAATGAGACTTCGTTAAGAGCAGTGCAAGCCATACAAAGGCAGTTGCCAGCCAAGAGCTGAAAGATTAATAATCATTATGACTGCACCCAATATCCATAGAATCAATAGCGACCATTTCAAACCCGTTCCCATCGGTGACCAATGGAATAATTGCCGCAAGATAGTATACAAGAAAGCTCCTAACGGAATGCCGATGAGGGCAACTCCGGCAATCGTACCTAGCAGTGTCATCATTGGAGATACGGAAGCAACCGGCATCCAGTCGATGGCAGGCAGCATCTCGTAAAGCAGTGCTCCTCCGCTAACTGCCACGGCAATTGCTGCAAACACCAGTGCTACCAGTACAACGGCCAGTACGAACAAGACAGGGCAGCAGAGAATGACAAGAGCTACCAGAAATATTTTAAAGAGAACAGCAGCAATGGAAACAAATACATCGCCTATCTTTTGAAGAAAGGTACGAGGTTTGCCGGAGTTCATATAGTTGTTAACTCCGTCCGCTACACGTTCGAAACCGTCTGTCACTGTTTTGCCAATATTCTCAATGGTCACTGCTTCTCCACGCATACTCAATTTTTCCGCGGCAGTACGGGCTTCCGGAATAACGATCCATCCGATAATATAAAGTATAATCATCGGGCAATAAGGTACAAATACCAGGATAATCATCAATATACGCACTAATGTGATATCCCAACCGAAGTAAGCTGCCAACCCTGCCGCTACGCCTCCCAACAATTTATTATCCGGATCACGAAACCAGCGGCGTTGAGCAGCGGTTTGCGTACTGCCTTGATTAGCGGACGATGTTTGTTCCGTTCTTTTCTGTGAGTCCATATCCTCATCAGCAATTCCAAAGTCTTCCGGTTTGCCGACACGAGCGATAATTTCTTCTACATCCGAAACTGTGATGACCTGTTTTCCTTCAGTTACTTTCTCTGCAAACAGTTCGGCAATACGCATCTCAATATCGTTTACGATCTCTTCCGCACCCTCCTGTTTACGAAAGTAATGCTTCAAATTAGACAGATAATTATCTAACAATCGGTAGGCATCGTCATCTATATGATAGACAATTCCTCCTAAATTTATGGTCAATGTCTTTTTCATTTTTATTTCTTCTTTTTCGGATTATCTATTGGCTATATGATTCACTGTATCGTTAAGTTCTTTCCAGGAAATTTCCAGCTCTCCCAAAAAGACTTCTCCTTGTTCAGTGAGTTTATAGTATTTGCGGGGAGGTCCCTGGGTAGATTCCACCCACTCATAACTTAACAGGTCATCATTTTTCAGACGGGTAAGCAATGGATACAAGGTGCCTTCCACTACAATCAGTTGGGCTTCTTTCAATTTCTGAATAATATCAGAAGCATAAGCGGGCTCCTTGTGCAACAAAAGCATGATACAATATTCAAGCATGCCTTTCCTCATCTGTGATTTTACATTGTCTACTTTCATTATTCACTTCTTTTAGATGCACAAATATATGCATTACTTTAGTACCTTGCATTGCAAAGTACTATAAATTAATAATAATTAAAACATTAGAGACTCTCCACCTTATTATAAAAAGAAATAATGGCTATATTTGTGCCCGTTAAACCAAGAAATAGAAAATACGTATGTTTACAATTCGAAAAGCAACGGTAGCCGATTGCGAGCTTATTCATAAGATGGCAAAGGAGGTATTCCCCGCCACCTACAAGGAAATTTTATCTCCCGAACAACTGGATTATATGATGGACTGGATGTATGCTCCTTCCAATGTGCGCAAACAAATGGAGGAAGAGGGACATGTGTACTCCATTGCTTATAAGGAGAATGAACCATGCGGATACGTTTCCATTCAACAACAGGAAAAGGATGTATTCCATCTTCAGAAGATATATGTCCTCCCCCGTTTTCAGGGTACGCATTGCGGCAGTTTTTTATTCAAGGAAGCAATCAAGTGTATCAAGGAGATACACCCGGGATCTTGTTTGATGGAGCTCAACGTAAATCGTAATAATAAGGCTTTGCAGTTTTACGAGCACATGGGAATGAGAAAGTTGCGGGAAGGTGATTTCCCGATTGGTAACGGGTATTATATGAATGATTATATTATGGGACTGGATATTTGATATACAAACAAAATGCCCCGGAACATTTATGATACTTGTTCCGGGGCATTTTGTTTATTTAGTTAATGGCAAGATTTTATTTCGCTACACGTTCCAGCCATTTTAACATGAAAATCATTGTAAACATTGAAATCGTACAAGCTACAACAAACACAGTCCATGTCATCCAAATAGGAATTGATTCGTACAGGATAGCACCAATCACTAGCAACTGATTACCCAGTGCTGTTGCTCCCAGCCATCCTCCTTGCATAATACCTTGATATTTAGGAGGAGCAACCTTAGATACAAATGAAATTCCCAATGGAGAGATATACAGTTCAGCTACTGTTAAGATCAGATAGGTCAGCATCAATAAAAATGGAGTAACTTTCACTGGTGAAGTTCCAACAGCTACAATATCCTCATGCAACGGCAAATTAGCAAAATAAGATCCGACTGCCATTACAATAAATGCCAATGCAGCAATTCCCATACCGATGGCAATCTTTTTAGGAGTCGAAGGCTCTTTACCACGTCTACGCTGACTTGCAAAAATAGCCATAATCACCGGAGTCAGGAACACTACAAAAAATGGATTTAACGATTGGAAGAGCTCTGCTGAAATAGGCATACCAAACAGATTCAAGTCAGTATATTCTTTCGCAAAATAAGTCAAAGTCAGACCATTTTGATGGAATGAAAACCAAAAGAAAATAACAACACCAAATACAGCAAACAGAGCATACATACGTTGTTTTACTTCCTGTGCACTCATTTCTACAACTGTAGAAGATGCTGAAGAAGCAACGGTCTTTTTACTGGGATCCGGGAAGTTTTTCTTATTCAACCAATAAATGGTTAAAGAAATAGCCATAGCAATAATAGCTACCCCGAATGCGTAATGGAATCCAGTAGTAAAGACATTCAAATAATCTGAAGCGAAAGCCGTATAGTCTTGTACAGGAGCAGTAGAAGCTTTGGTAACTAAGGTATGATAAGTTTCAGTAGCTTCAGGCGACAAAGTACCTGCTAATTGACCATGGCACAAAGCAGGAAGATCAGCATCATAATTATAACCGAAAGTAGATAACCACCAGTTACGCACGCCTACAGCTGCAAACGGAGCAAAAATAGCACCGATATTAATAAACATATAAAATAAAGAGAAACCGGAGTCACGCATGTTGGCATATTGAGGATTATCGTACATCTGTCCTACCAATGCCTGCAAATTTCCTTTAAATAATCCGTTTCCAAATGCAATAACAAACAAACTAGCACAAGTAATAACCAGATAGAGCATCTTGTTATCTACCGGAGTCTTAGATGGAATAGCCAATAATAAATAACCAACTGCCATTAACACAATTCCTGTGAAAATAGTTCCTTTGTAGTTCCTCGTCTTATCGGCAATAATACCTCCGACCAACGCCAAAATGTAAATAGAAAAATAAAAAGTTGAGTAAATAAATCCTGCTTCTTTTCCATTCATTCCAAACTTGGCTTGCAAGAAAAGCACAAGGATAGCCATCATAGTATAAAAGCCAAAACGCTCACCTAGATTGGCTAAAGCGGCTGCTATCAGTCCTTTAGGGTGTTTGTTAAACATAGAATATAAATTATTAAATTAATGATTTAATGGTCGATACCACATATATTTTGCAAATATATACTTTTTCTCGAGTTTTTGCACAATGATTTGTTAAACTACTCCTCAAATAAACGACAAATTTCCGCCCTGGATTCACGAATCAAATCTTCCGGAGCTATTTTTATCTGAAGTCCCCGTACACCGGCACTTACATAAATATACGGAAATTGCTGGCTGGTTTCATGAATATAAGTAGGAAAATGCTTTTTCATACCGATCGGCGAACAACCTCCCCGGATATATCCGGTAAGTGGCAGAAGTTCTTTTACGGGAATCAACTCGCACTTCTTGTTACCCGAAGCTTTAGCTGCCAGTTTCAAATCAACTTCATGTTCTCCCGGAATGACACAGACAAAATATCCGCTTTTATCGCCGTGCAGAACAAGCGTTTTAAAGACCTGCTCGATGTTCTCTCCTAAACTTGCTGCCACATGAACAGCACTCAAGTCGTTTTCATCTACTTCGTAGGGAATTAATTCATAGGCTATCTTAGCCTTATCTAACAGCCGTGCGGCATTTGTTTTATTGATTTTCATTTTCGTTGTATTTATAAGTTCTGTATCTGATAAATAAAGAATATGATATGATAAGTGCCAACTCATCGAAGATTGTCCGATAAGTTGGCACTCTATGATTTAAATTAGAGACCCAGCTCTTCGCGAAGAAACTTAGGTGTATATCCTTTAGGGCTCTTCGCAACTTCTTCCGGTGTTCCGTAACTAAGGAGTTCTCCCCCGCCCTTACCACCTTCAGGGCCCATATCGATAATATAATCCGCCATTTTAATCACATCCAGATTGTGCTCGATGACGATAACAGTATTACCTTTATCTACAAGCTTATTCAATACTCCCATCAATACACGGATATCTTCAAAATGAAGTCCGGTAGTCGGTTCGTCAAGGATATAAAGAGTTTTGCCCGTATCTCTTTTTGATAGCTCCGTTGCCAGTTTCACACGCTGGCTTTCTCCGCCGGAAAGAGTGGTAGAAGATTGTCCCAGTTTTATATATCCGAGTCCGACATCCTGCAAGACTTTAATCTTATTCAAGATTTGCGGCACATTTTCAAAGAATTCCACAGCACGGTTGATCGTCATGTCAAGTACATCGGCAATTGATTTTCCCTTGAAACGTACTTCCAGTGTTTCCCGGTTATAACGTTTACCGTGACAAACCTCACAAGGCACATATACATCAGGAAGGAAATTCATTTCAATCGTCTTATAACCATTTCCCGTACATGCTTCACAACGCCCACCTGCAACATTAAAGGAGAAACGTCCCGGTTTATAACCGCGAATCTTAGCTTCCGGCAGACCCACAAACAGGTTACGGATATCAGAAAACACACCGGTATAAGTCGCAGGATTGGAGCGTGGCGTACGTCCCAAAGGTGATTGATCCACATCTACTACCTTATCTATATTTTCCAACCCTTCAATCGAATCGTATTCCAAAGGATCTTGTAAAGAACGATAGAATTTCTGTGAAAGAATCGGCTGCAAAGTTTCATTAATCAAGGTGGATTTTCCACTTCCTGATACACCAGTTACGCAAATCAGTTTACCCAACGGAAATTCAACATCTACATTCTTCAGGTTATTCCCCTTCGCTCCTTTCAGCCAGATAGATTTCCCATTTCCTTTTCTACGCTTGGCAGGGATTTCTATCTTCATCTTGCCATTCAGATATTGCGAAGTCATTGTATCTGTATTCAGCATCTCCTGCGGGGTTCCGGCGAAAACGACTTCGCCTCCGAGACGTCCGGCTTTCGGACCCATATCGATGACATAATCGGCAGCCAGCATCATATCCTTATCATGTTCCACTACAATCACGGAGTTCCCCATGTCGCGGAGTTCTTTCAACGAGTTGATAAGACGCAGATTATCACGCTGATGCAGACCGATACTCGGCTCGTCGAGAATATAAAGTACATTCACTAATTGCGAACCAATCTGTGTAGCCAAGCGGATACGCTGACTCTCACCACCGGAAAGACTAACAGAGCTACGATTCAATGCCAGATAATCCAGACCCACGTCCAGCAAGAACTTCAAACGTGTGCGAATCTCTTTCAGAATCTCCACCGATATTTTCTTCTGCTTATCGGACAGGAACTCATCCACCTTCATCAACCAGTCGTACAACTCGTTGATGTCCATATTCGCCAACTCATTGATATTCTTATCATGGATACGAAAATGCAAAGCTTCTTTATTCAAACGAGCCCCTTTACATTCGGGACAAACCGTTGTTTTGGCAAATTGTTCCGCCCATTTCTGTGCTGTTGCAGAAGCATCCTTTTCCTGCAACATCTGAATATACTTCACCACTCCTTCGTAAGTAACAAAGTAATCGGAGGAAGTACCGATCAGCGAACTCTTGATTTTAATCCGTTCATCAGAACCGTACAAGACTTCATCAATCGCATCGTCCGGCAACTCCTTTATCGGAGTTTTCAGTGTTGCGTCGTACTTCTCGAGCAAAGCACCGATTTGCCAGAAAATCATCGCATTCTTATATTTTCCCAAAGGTGCTATCGCTCCTTCATAAATGGAAAGTTCACGATCGGGAATCACTTTGTCCACATCAATCTGATTGACTACTCCCAATCCCTTACACTTCGGACATGCCCCTTGCGGTGAATTGAATGAGAAGTTATGCGGAGCCGGTTCACGATAAGACAATCCGGTGACAGGACACATGAGCCGCTTACTATAATGACGGATGCTTTCAGACTGGGCATCCAGAATCATCATCAACCCATCTCCCTGGCGCATAGCGGTTGCCACACTCTGTTTCAAGCGCCGGTCATCTTTCTCCGCTACCACTAATTTATCAATAACCACTTCTACATCGTGATTTTTATAGCGGTCGAGTTTCATGCCATGCGTTATTTCACGCACTTCACCGTCCACCCGTACATACAGGTATCCTTTTTTACGTATTTGTTCGAAAAGTTCCCTGTAATGTCCCTTACGTGAACGAACTAGCGGAGCCAGCAGATATATTTTCTTTCCTTTATAATCTTTCAGAATCAAGTCCAGAATCTGCTCTTCGGTATATTTCACCATCTCCTCACCCGACAGATACGAATAAGCCACTCCAGCACGGGCATACAGCAAACGGAGATAATCATATATCTCCGTAGTCGTTCCTACGGTAGAACGGGGATTTTTATTCGTTGTTTTCTGTTCTATGGAGATAACCGGACTCAAACCAGTTATCTTATCGACATCCGGACGTTCCAGATTGCCCAAGAAGTTACGGGCATACGCTGAAAAAGTTTCGATATAACGACGCTGTCCTTCGGCAAAAATCGTATCGAAGGCTAAAGAAGATTTTCCACTACCGCTCAATCCCGTGATAACAGTCAAACTGTTACGGGGAATTTCGGCATCAATATCCTTTAAATTGTGCACGCGCGCACCGTACACATTAATATATTCTGTTTCCTGCATATTCATATCCTTCCATAAATGTTGCAAAATTAATGTTTCCGCCCGAAATATGCTCCTAAAAAAGCACAATATTATTTTCTTAACTCAAATCTTATGAAGATATAGGGCATTATTTGTACCTTTGTTCCTTGATTTCAAGAACCAATAGTTATAATTTGATGAAACCGATAAACCGTATATTCTTATTTCTGCTTTTTATAAGCGTTTCATATGCTATCAGTTATGCACAGGAAAACCAATCATATTTCTTGCATACCATCGAAAAAGGACAAAGTTTATACTCCATCTCCAAGATGTATAATGTCACTACATCAGACATCATACGTCTGAATCCGGGCTGTGACGAAAAGATCTATGCCGGACAGACAATCAAAATTCCTACGGGAAAAGAGAGTCAGAAGGGAGAAACATTCCATACAATTCAAGCCGGAGAAACACTATACAAACTGACAACCATGTATAATGTATCCGCCAAAGATATTTGTGAAGCAAACCCCGGTTTGAGTGCCGAAAATTTCCGTATCGGACAGGTTATCCTGATTCCACAGAAAAAAGAAGAGCAAACTGCTACTGCAACTCAAACGCCTACCGAACAGACCACCATTCAAGGTCCTGTTGTTCCGAAATGCAAGGATATGCATAAGGTAAAACGCAAAGAGACTATTTTTAGCGTGAGCCGTGAATATGGAATCAGCGAGCAGGAGTTAATTGCAGCTAACCCGGAACTGAAAAAAGGCATGAAAAAGGGACAATTCCTTTGCATCCCTTACCCGGCAGCAACGACCGTGCAACCTACACAGAAGGAAGATCCTTACGCTATTCCTCCCAGCAATAGCGAGCTTTTCCGCAAAAGTAAAGAGACTCCCCAAAAGCTGTCTACCATTAAAGCAGCCTTATTGTTGCCTTTCCAGGAAGACAAACGCATGGTGGAATACTACGAAGGTTTCCTGATGGCAGTAGACAGTCTGAAACGTACAGGTATTTCTCTTGATCTATATGTATATGATTGTGGAAAAGATGTTTCTACATTAAATACAATTCTTGCCAAGAACGAGATGAAAAGTATGAATATCATCTTCGGTCCGATGCATCAGAATCAAATAAAGCCATTGTCCGACTTCGCAGAGAAGAACGACATACGCCTGGTGATTCCTTTCTCTCAAAAAGGAGAAGAGGTATTCAACAACCCGGCTGTTTATCAGATCAATACGCCTCAATCTTACTTATATTCAGAAGTTTACGAGCACTTCACCCGTCAATTTCCCAATGCAAACGTTATCTTCATAGAACCGGCGAGCGTTGATAAGGAGAAAGCGGAATTTATCAGCGGCTTGAAACAAGAGTTGAAAAGTAAAGGAATTCCAATGAGAACCGTCAGTGAAAGCGCAACGAAAGAAACGTTGAAAGCAGCGCTCCGCAGTGATAAAGAAAACATCTTTATTCCGACATCAGGCAACAACGTCTTACTAATTAAGATACTTCCTCAACTGACGCTGTTAGTCAGAGAGAATCCTGCAGAGAATATTCATCTGTTCGGCTATCCGGAATGGCAGACCTATACCAGAGATCATCTGGAAAACTTCTTTGAATTGGATGTATATTTCTATTCTTCATTCTATACGAATACGTTGTTCCCGGCAGCTGTGCAGTTTACCAATGCTTACCATAAATGGTATAGCAAAGATTTGGCAAGCAAATACCCTAATTACGCAATGCTGGGTTTTGACACCGGCTTCTTCTTCCTGAAAGGATTATCGCTTTATGGCTCGGAACTGGAAAACAATCTGCCTAAAATGAACCTGACTCCCATCCAGACCGGATTCAAATTCGAGCGTGTAAACAACTGGGGAGGATTTATTAATAAAAAGGTGTTCTTCATACGTTTCACTAAGAATTTTGAATTAGTAAAACTTGACTTCGAATAATACGAAAATGATAAAGATAAAACCATTTTTGATCGCAACACTCCTACTTACAGGATTTGCCCTTCCTGCTGTCGCTCAAATCGGAGAAGCACGAAACAATTTATCGGTAGGTATCAATGGAGGTGTCAATTTAAACAGTGCTTCTTTTACTCCCACCATCAAGCAAAATAGCCTGATGGGAATTACCGGAGGTTTGACAGCACGTTATATATCCGAGAAGTATTTTGCCATGATTTGTGGCGCACAGGTCGAGTTGAATGTCTCGCAACGAGGCTGGGACCAATTATTTGAAACAATATCACTGGACGCCAACGGATATGAAGTCACTTCGAAGGACCCTACTAAAACTTACACTCGCAAAATGACTTATATAGATATTCCTTTCCTCGCTCACCTTGCTTTCGGACGAGACAGAGGATTGCAATTCTTTGTCCATGCAGGTCCTCAAATCAGCTTTCTAATCAGTGAATCGGAAACAATAAAAGGTATTGATATGAATAGCTTATCTGATACACAGAAAGCCCTGTACGGAGTTAAGATTCAAAATAAGTTTGACTATGGTATTGCTGGTGGCGGTGGTGTAGAACTTAGAACAAAGAAAGCTGGTAGCTTCATCGTTGAAGGCCGTTATTACTTTGCCCTGTCTGATTTCTACAGCACTACTAAGAAAGATTATTTCGCCCGTGCAGCGCATGGAACCATTACCATAAAGCTCACATATTTATTTGATTTGAAGAAATAACCCCTCTTTCAAGGAGGAAGAGATTAAAACCTCTTATTTATAAACAAAATCCCATTCATAACGAACTAAAAAATCCCCACTAACTCTAAACGAATTAGCGGGGATTTCTATTTCTGGGGACTTTAGTCCTTTTTATCGCAATCTATCCGCAGCTTTTACCATCACCTCATCCCGTCCGATAGCACGGATAGCCAGTATATTCAGGATGATGGAAACAAGCGGCAAACACAATGCCCAGCCTATACGGAACATATTTTCATCATTCTTCAATGCAAAATAAAAAGCAAGGGCAGCAATGTAATAACCTACTAATAATAAGCTATTGAAAATTGTCATGCGAATCTGCAACATACGGTTCTTATACAAAAAGATAGTAGCCACAGCCACGATAGTGCTAACCATCAGAATTCCGAATAAGCCCCATGTAGACTGAATAGCACCGTTTACTTCCAATCCTAATGCCTTAAAAGGATGTTCTCCCATCGCATCAATGAAGTAGCCCATCGGCAAACACATGGCTGTAATCAGCAATCCTACAACAATCAATAAATAAACAGTTTGAATTCGTTGAATCATAAGTATTCTAAATAGTAGTTGAGTTAAACAATAATAGCCAAGCAATAAGGAGCAGGGATCATCATCCCACTTACTACTTGACTATCAAATTCTTCGTCAGAAAATAAATTACTGAAGTTTTTCTTTCTCCTTAGCCGGATTTCTATAATATATTTTCCCTTCGATGTATTCTTGCGTAGCAATCAAGTCCGGTTTCGGCAATTTCTCATAATAACGAGAAATTTCGATTTGCTCTCTATTTTCAAACACTTCTTCCAAATTGTCATTGTAAGAAGCAAACTCTGCCAGTTTCTTAGAAAGATCGTTTTTGATTTCTACACTGATCTGATTAGCACGCTTACCAATAATGGCAACTGTTTCATAAACATTACCTGTATCAGCACAGAGTTCCATCATATCACGGGTTACTGTTGTAGCAGGAGCATTCGTTTTTTTGTAGTCCATAAATCTATTTAAATTTAGTCTTTAATTACTTTCTGTGATTCATTGAATATCTTCTCGGCTTCTTTCAAATATTTACTTTCAGGAAATTCATTCTTAAAAGCGTAATATTCATCAATCGTTTCGCGGTAACGATCCATCTTCTTGTCTTCAACGCTATAGATAGCCATTTCGTGTCTTGCACGCAGAACCAAAATGGAAAGTTCTTCACGATAATCAGTATAAGGATAATCCTTCAATGCATTTTGAGCTGTGATTACACAAGACTCATAGTTATTGCCCAAATAATTACCCAGATTATAATATAACCTTGCTGAATAAAGCTCTTTCAATACCAGTTTATCCTGTAAAGCAAAAATCATATCCTGTGCTTCCTGCTTCTTTGTGCTGTTCGGGAAATACTCCATGAACATCTGCAATTGCTGGATAGCCTGATAAGTGCTTGACTGATCCAAACGTGGTTCCGGAGTATCCAGGAATAAAGCCTTACCTGCATGGAAACGTGCCAGTTCAGTAAAAGTACCACGAGGATATGTATTGAAATAGGTGATAAATGTCTGGGCAGCTGTCTGATAATCTTTCTGATTATAGTAGCTCATTCCCAACATATACAAAGATTCTTCCGCTTTATCGGTTCCTTTCAGAATGGTTATCAACTCATTCAGCAACGTAGCTGAACGATTATACTGTCCCTTCGCAAAATAGTTTTTGGCGGCTTCGTACTTGTATTCGTAATCGGTGCTTTTCAGCAATTTATTGTACTCTCCACATGATGTAAGAGTAGCCGCCGCAAGCAAAGTTATAATGATATTTTTCTTCATCCTATTTAAAAATAATGCGCAAAGTTACTTATTCGCTGGGAATTTAGCAATTAATCTGTGTTTTTTAATACATAAAAGGCGTTAAACATCGACAAAAGGAGAGAAAATGACGTCGAAATACAAATGACAAACTATAAACTGCAGATTATAAACGAATCACAATAGTGACGGTATGTGTTCAGGATAGTGACGGTATCGTTGGCATATACCGTCACTATCTTCACCGGATAGCGTCACTATATTTATAGTAAAAACGGTAAGCAATTGCGCTGTCCTTGAATTGGATAACACAACTGTTTACCGTTCATTATTTATTGCTCACTGTATATTTACAGCTTATACAAGTCACTTGCAGCCAGTAGATCGACTTTCTTTTCTTTCAACACCTCGATACACTTATCCAGGTTGCTGGGGCGGATCACTACATTTGCAATATGGTTATTGGCAAACGAATACATATATTCAATAAATACGCCCTCTTCTGATAAATATCCCAGCACTTTTGCCAAAGCACCTGGTATATTGGGACAGCTTATACCTACCACATCAGTCACATTCACTGCAAAATGATTATCTTTTAAAGCTTTGTATGCTCTATCCGGATCGGATACAATTCCACGCAAAATACCAAAATCAGCATTTTCGGCAATGCACAAGGCAGAAAGATTGATATTTTCTTTCGCCAGCACTTCAGTCACTTCCGTCAAACGGCCTGACTTATTTTCCAAAAAAATAGAAAGTTGTTTTGCTACCATTATCGTAAAGTTTTAAGTATTAAATCTTTCTGTTATCAATCACACGTTTTGCTTTACCTACGCTGCGTTCAATGCTGCGAGGCTCTACCAGTTTCACGTTGACTCCCAGTCCGAGTACGCTTTGCAAACGTCCTCCCAGTTTCTTCTTCAAAGCCAGCATTTTGTTGATCTCATCCGAATAGAATTCCGGACGTACTTCAACCTGGAGTTCCATTGTATCGGTATTGTTTTCACGACCTACTATCAACAAATAATGCGGTTCAAACTCTTCCATTTCAAGAATGACTGATTCAATCTGCGTCGGGAATACATTCACACCGCGGATAATCAACATATCATCACTACGTCCCAAAATACGATCCATACGTACCAATGTACGGCCACAGGAACATTTATCATGATGCAAGGCCGTCAAATCACGCGTACGGTAACGAAGTAACGGCATACCCTCTTTGGTTAAATGAGTAAATACCAGTTCTCCCGTTTGACCGGATTCCACCGGTTGCAATGTATTCGGGTCGATGATTTCCGGGAAGTAATGGTCTTCATTCAAGTGAGTCCCGTGCTGACATTCGCACTCGTACCCGACACCCGGTCCGGCAATCTCACTCAAGCCATAAATATCGTATGCTTTGATTCCCAACTTTTCTTCTATCTCATGACGCATATTTTCCGTCCAGGGTTCTGCACCGAAAGCACCGACTTTCAGTCGGAATTCTTCACGCGGTAAACCGGAATCTTTGATTGCATCTGCCAGATAAAGCGCATAGGAAGGAGTACAACACAGCACGGTCGATCCGAAATCGTGCATCAAGGTTATCTGTTTTTCCGTGTTACCACTGGACATCGGAATAACAGAAGCACCGATATTTTCGGCTCCTGCATGTGCTCCCAATCCGCCCGTGAACAGTCCGTATCCATAAGATACCTGAAAAATATCAGAACGCCCCGCTCCATAAGCGGTAAAAGCACGTGATATACATTCCGCCCATGTAGACAAGTCCTTACGGGTATATCCGACAACCGTCGGTTTTCCGGTTGTTCCGGAAGAAGCATGAATACGTACAATTTGGCTCATCGGCACGGCACAAAGTCCGAACGGATAATTATCTCTTAAATCATGTTTCGTGGTAAACGGCAGTTTTACAATATCATCAATACTATTGATGTCATCGGGAGTAATCCCCATTTCCTGCATCTTCTTTCGATAGAAAGGCGTGTTGTGATAAACGTAATCTACAATTTTCTTGAGTCGTATGCTTTGAATCTTGCGAAGACTTTCGCGGTCCATACACTCAATGCTCTCATTCCAAATCATGTGTTTCTGGTATTACTAGTTGTATGAATCTGTTTTTTGATATTAATATGTTGCAAAGTAAAGGATTTATTTGGAAAAATGATTTGTTATCTCGATTATTTTACCGAATATTGCTCCACTTTTTAGGATTTAACTATGAATTATGAACTAACATCAGCTTATAAACCTACCGGAGATCAGCCGGAAGCTATAGCACAACTTACTGAAGGGGTCCTTCAGGGAGTTCCCGCACAGACTTTATTGGGAGTGACCGGGTCGGGAAAAACATTTACCATTGCCAATGTGATCGCCAATATCAATAAACCTACGTTGATTTTGAGCCATAACAAAACACTGGCTGCCCAGCTCTACAGTGAGTTTAAAGGTTTTTTCCCAAACAATGCGGTAGAATATTACGTTTCTTACTATGATTATTACCAGCCGGAAGCTTATCTGCCGAACAGTGATACATATATAGAGAAAGATCTCGCCATCAATGACGAAATCGACAAGCTCCGGCTCTCTGCCACTTCCGCCCTACTCTCCGGGCGAAAAGACGTGGTAGTGGTTTCTTCCGTATCTTGTATCTACGGTATGGGAAATCCTTCGGACTTCTACAAAAATGTCATCGAAATAGAACGGGGACGGATGATGGACCGCAATGTGTTTCTACGTCGTTTGGTAGACAGTTTGTATGTTCGCAATGATATCGACTTGAACCGTGGCAATTTCCGGGTCAAGGGCGACACGGTGGATATTTATCTGGCTTATACCGACAACCTGCTCCGCGTCACCTTCTGGGGGGATGAAATTGACGGCATCGAAGAGGTAGACCCTATCACAGGAGTCACTATCGCACCATTTGACGCCTATAAGATTTATCCGGCCAACCTGTTCATGACTACCAAAGAGGCTACTCTCCGTGCTATTCATGAAATAGAGGATGATTTGACCAAGCAAGTAGCTTTCTTCGAATCTATCGGCAAGGAATACGAGGCCAAACGATTGTATGAGCGAGTAACTTACGATATGGAAATGATTCGGGAATTGGGACATTGTTCCGGAATTGAGAATTATTCCCGTTATTTCGACGGCCGTGCTGCCGGTACCCGCCCCTATTGTTTGCTCGATTTCTTTCCGGATGATTTCCTGATCGTTATCGACGAAAGCCACGTAAGTGTACCCCAAATCCGTGCAATGTACGGAGGAGACCGTGCGCGAAAAATCAATCTTGTGGAATATGGTTTCCGATTGCCTGCCGCTATGGACAATCGCCCGTTGAAATTTGAAGAGTTTCAGGAGATGGCAAAACAAGTAATCTACGTCAGTGCTACACCGGCGGATTATGAATTGATTCAGTCGGAAGGAATCGTCGTGGAACAGGTGATTCGTCCTACCGGTCTGCTTGATCCTATCATCGAAGTACGTCCGAGTCTCAATCAGATTGACGATTTAATGGAAGAAATCCAGCTCCGTATTGAAAAGGAAGAACGCGTACTCGTCACTACACTAACCAAACGAATGGCAGAAGAACTGGCAGAATATCTTCTTAATAATAATGTGAGATGTACCTATATCCATAGTGATGTCGACACACTGGAACGTGTGAAGATTATGGATGATCTCCGGCAAGGAGTTTATGACGTACTTATCGGGGTCAACCTGCTTCGTGAGGGTCTCGACCTTCCGGAAGTGTCTCTCGTCGCTATTCTCGATGCAGACAAAGAAGGATTCCTCCGCTCCCACCGTTCGTTGACACAAACTGCGGGACGTGCCGCGCGTAATGTGAACGGTAAGGTAATCATGTATGCTGATAAGATGACGGATAGTATGAAACTGACGATTGATGAAACGAACCGTCGCCGCGAAAAGCAGTTGGCATACAATGAGGCAAACGGAATTACCCCGCAACAGATTAAAAAGGCCAGAAACTTGTCTGTATTCGGTAATGCAAAAGAGGCAGATGAGCTGTTGAAAGAAAGACATGCTTATGTAGAACCTTCTACTCCGAATATCGCAGCAGATCCGATAGTGCAGTATATGAGTAAAGCGCAGATGGAAAAGAGTATCGAGCGTACCCGCAAACTGATGCAGGAAGCAGCCAAGAAACTTGAATTTATCGAAGCCGCACAATATCGTGACGAATTATTGAAACTGGAGGACTTGATGAAAGAGAAATGGGGATAAAATTTCCCCTTTGTTCACTTATTATAGCCTGATTGCTAAGGGCTGAAACTCTTAACAAACCTGTAACTTCGCATTTAGTCTATTAATTAGTGTTATAAAAACACCAATTAAGGGCTGATAATTTGCAAAGTTACCGGAATCCCGTATCTTTGCACTGTGTTTTTCATAGTATTAGATTTAAGGTTAACAAAGGTTGGAGCAAGGCGTTGCTCCTTTTTTTATGTCTATACGTCACCTTCAATGAAAAATATAAAATTGAAAAGACATAATGTACCACTCTCTAAAGCATAAATTAAGGAGGATTGCAGATATAGACTGATCGTTCATTACGACTGAATCTATTCATGCAATCCTCCCATTTCTTATAGTTGGATTATTCCTACTTCAAGCGATGATAAATCAAAGAGCCTTCTCTATGGCATTTTTAATCAACGGTTCCATAATATCATATCCCTCGCTCGTTGGATGAACTCCATCTTTAGTATATTGAGGATTCAAGGCCTGATTTTCGTCAACCACCATTGCCTTGTAATAATTAACAAACGGAATTTTATTTGCTTTTGCATAAGCCTCTATCCGGTCATTTAAAGATTTAATTTTCTGCGGAACATCTTTTATTTCCATTCTCCACTTAAATGCAGCAGCAGGCAATACGGAAGTCAAAATTACTTTTATTTTATTTGCTTTTGCCAGTTCCGCCATAGAAACGATGTTTCCGAATGTATAATCTTCATTATACGCTTGTGTATTTTCAGCGACATCATTTGTTCCGGCATTAATCACCACTAAAGCAGGAGAAAGATTAATCACATCTTCCCGGAACCGTAACAAGAATTGATAGGAAGTCTGCCCACTGATTCCACGGCCAATGTAACCATTTGATTTGAAAAAATCCGGATGAGTCCTTACCCATCCTTCCGTAATGGAATTTCCCATAAAAATAACCCGTTTGTCTTTCTTTGTCGCTTGTGGAAGTGCAGCATTTTCTTTTGAATAACGACGTAGATTAGCAAAATCATTTTTCTGCGCATAGCTTTCTCCTATCGAGAAACTCAAGCAAACAACAGCCAATAATATCCATTGGCCCCATCTTCTTTTATCCATGTTTATATTAAGTATTAGTAATATTATATTTCATGCAAAGATAAAAAGAAAAGCGATGCACCATACTTTGTACGGCTATTTTTTGTGCATTTCCATGCCATAATGTGCTGATAAATGTCAGACGCGAGAGATTTTTTCTGCATATTTGTTATTGTTTTCAGGTTTCCAGCAAAAATACGCCATACGCTGGGAGCTTCTAAATTCATCGGTTCTTTTCAATTGGTTTCGGTTCTAAATAGTCATATACGTTCGCATATTAATAACCTTTCTTTGGGGAAGCAAAAGTTAGAGGCTTCATTTGCCTGAAACGAAGCCTCTGAATGTATCAAACAGAGGCTCTGCCGCATGGGTTTAGAGCCTCCATTTAGGGAATAAAAAGCGCCTTTTTGCCGAACGCATAGTGGAACACTCTCCAAAGGCAGATAACTCACTATATGACAACTGGTTACGCCTTCCTAAAAAGCCCCCTTGAACACTTACCGGTATTATTATAAATATATAAATAATAAACTATATATATTAAAATGTATAGTTCGATTTTTCTATTTTTGAATCTTTATAACGCAAATCGCATGTGCTAAAATTTATTTGTAGCTTTGCTTTTTTCGAATAAATTCAGCTGTTAAATCAGTTCATAGTAATTATTAAAAAAGTTGATGAAGAAAGAAAAATGGAAGCATACGCATTTATCTGTCGTCCAAAATATCGAATAACCGTTAAGGCGAAGGTACTTTTTCTTAATCTATGTTATATAACATGCGTTTTTTCTTGGATTATTTGCTAATTTCACAACAGTCCGTATCTTTGCATTGTGTTTTTCATAGTATTAGATTTAAGGTTAACAAAGGTTGGAGCAAGGCGTTGCTCCTTTTTTTATGTCTATATGCTTGATTTCCTAAAAAAGAATGGTATTTTTGTAAAGTCACAATTATTATCCGAAACATGAAACGCAAACTACTTTATACCACTCTAATAATAGCTATTCTGTGTGTAATCAGCATACTTGTATGTAACAGGACGATCAAGAAACACACAGTCTCCAAACTATATACGGAAGTAAATACTATCCCCTCCAACAATGTAGGATTACTTCTCGGAACTTCTCCCAAGTTGAAAAATGGAAATAACAATTTATATTTCGATTATCGAATTCTTGCAACAGTAGAGTTATATAAAGCCGGGAAAATTAAATATATCCTCATCAGCGGCGATAACCGTAAAGAGGATTACAATGAACCGGAAGAAATGAAGAAAGCACTCATACAAAAAGGTATTCCTGAAAAATTCATTTATTTAGATTATGCCGGATTCCGGACTCTCGACTCTGTTGTACGTGCCAAAGAAGTGTTTGGACAGAATCGTCTGACCATCATCTCACAACGTTTCCATAATGAACGAGCGATCTATCTTGCAGAGAAAAATGGAATAGACGCCATCGGGTACAACGCACAAAATGTAAATGCTTATGCCGGACTGAAAACTAACATCCGGGAATTACTCGCAAGAGTCAAAATGTTTATAGATTTAGGTATGGATAAACAACCTCATTTCTTGGGGGAGAAAATCATTATTGGAAACAATAAATGACTAAATACAAAATGCCATGAATAAACACAAAAGATAAAACCTATGAGACATCAACAAAATAAGAAAAAAACAGCCTGGAAGAAAAGTCGCACCTTTGGTGACATTAAAGGAGGAAGAATGCGAATCAAATTAAAGGATAATATAGTGAAAAGAGAACACTCTTTATTAAAACCAACTGAATTTGATAAATGCCCCATTTATATAATGGAAAATCCGTCCAGGGATTTCTATTTTCCAATAACAATAGACCATATTGAAAGTGTATTGAATCAATTACCCGAAAAAGATGTATCATGTATAACACACATATGGCTACGCAAGCCTAATTCTAAAGTAAATTGCCAAAGTTATTTTACTACGGGTAGTGGAGTATATGCCATCATACTGTATCCATTTCCCAAAAACAACAAAATATCCATAGGAAAGAGCAAACCCAGTCACAAACTACTAACATGGTATAAAGGCTATGCATCTGAACCTGTAAAAGAACGAGATAACTGGTATATTGAATTCACAGAAGAAAATGCAAGAAGATATTATCTTGAACGTTTATTAATGCATGAAATCGGACATTGTGTCAATGTATGGTTAGTTTATAATAAAGCAGCAAACTACAAATCAGAAAATAGTGCAGATAATTATGCTTTGAATAATAAACTTGAAATAACTTATTAAATTATGGAACAACAAATTCAACTCAACGATCACAATAAGCAGGAATACCCTCCTATGCATACAGCAGAGCATTTACTCAATGCAACCATGGTGAAAACCTTTGGCTGCCCACGTTCTCGCAATGCCCACATCGAAAGAAAAAAAAGCAAATGTGACTATATACTTTCGTCATGTCCGACAGCGGAACAAATCCAGTCTATTGAAGATAGAGTGAACGAGGTAATCAGTCAGAACCTACCTGTGACTGTTGAGTTTATGACTCATGAACAGGCCAAAGATATTGTAGATTTAAGTAAGCTACCTGCCGATGCAAGCGAAACTCTTCGCATTGTCCGCATTGGAGATTATGATGCCTGCGCCTGCATCGGATTGCATGTATCCCATACTTCTGAAGTGGGTACCTTCAAAATCATTAGTTATGATTATGACGAAGAAAGGCAAACACTAAGAATAAGGTTCAAACTGATCGAGAAGAAGTAAACAGGTTATCAAATTAATATCTATCTTATATAAAATAAATAAAAACAGGATACATTTTGTCATTTATATTGCAAAAATGACATTATAAAAATGACAAATAGACAATTTTAGTCTCTAAAATCTCTTGGCATAAGGTTTGCATTTATAGAAACGAACAACGGTTCGAGAGCGGACGATGGAAGGCGGGATAACCGATACCATCGGAAGTGAAAATGCCGAAGTTCTAAATTTATTAATTGAATGTTTAACTTAAAGATAGGAGACTAAAATTATGATGCCTGTTAGAAGAACTCAAAGTTGGTTACCAAGTATCTTTAATGATTTCTTTGATAACGATTGGATGGTAAAAGCAAATGCTACTGCACCTGCAATTAATGTTTTGGAAACAGAAAAAGAGTACAAAGTGGAATTGGCTGCTCCTGGTATGACGAAGGATGATTTCAATGTTCGCATTGATGAAGACAACAACCTCGTTATCAGCATGGAGAAGAAGACTGAAAACAAGGAGGAAAAGAAAGACGGTCGCTATCTGCGTCGCGAATTCTCATACTCTAAGTTCCAGCAAACAATGATTCTACCGGACAATGTGGACAAAGAAAAAATTGCTGCATCCGTAGAACATGGTGTTTTAAACATCGAACTTCCGAAACTCTCTGAAGAAGAAGTGAAGAAGCCCAATCGGCAAATCGAAATAAAGTAATACGGTAACCACTTGCTGTTCACCGGAAACGGTGATAAGAAGTAATAAAACAGCTCTTTCCCTGAAAAGGAAACGAGCTGTTTTTATATTATTATCCTTAGTTATTCTTCCGATAACTAATCACTGCCCAACTATTAAACACTACTGCAAAAAACAACAATACTCCAAACTGTGGCAGTAAATCAAAGAAACCACTCCCCTTTAAATACACCATTCGCATCACTTCCATAAAATACCTCAAAGGATTGAGCCTGGTTATTATTTGAGCCCATTCCGGCATACTGCTAATGGGAGTAAACAAACCACTCATCAAAATTACAACCAACAAACAGAACCACATAACAAACATAGACTGTTGCATCGTTGCCGAGTAGTTGGAAATAACAAGTCCGAAACCGGACATTACCAGAACGAAAAGAACTGCGAAAAAGTAAATCAATAGAAAATGACCGACCGGCACTATGCCATAAATTAACCAAGCTAATATGAAACATACAGTCAGCACCACAAAACCAATCAACCAGTAAGGCAGGAGCTTTGCCAAAATAAAGATAAACTTCGGAACCGGCGTCACATTGATTTGCTCAATCGTTCCTACTTCCTTCTCGCTAACTATATTCAATGCAGGCAAGAAACCACAAATCAAAGTTAATAACATGACCATCAATGCCGGAATCATATAGAGTTTATAGTTCAGATTCGGATTAAACAACCCCTGTGTATCAATGCCTATCGAAGGGAAAGCACCGGAGACTGTAGCAGTTGCAGGATATTCCGAACGCAGCTCGGCTGCATAATCATTAATAATAGAAGATAGATAAGAACTCCCCAGCCCTCCTTTTGTCCCATTCACAGCATTGGCTGCTATCAGTATGTGGGTATCTTCTCCATTCATCCAATCCCGTTCCAGATGCCGCGGAATTTCCATCACAATATCCGCCGTTCCAATTTCAATATTCCGTAGGCCTTCTTCATACGAAACCGGCACTTCCACCAGACGGAAATAGGTAGAGGCGGCAATCTTATTGACTAAACGTTGTGAAATAGCCGAATGGTCATTATCCACAATATTCAGCTGTATATTCTTGATTTCCAGATTTACCGCCCAAGGCATCAACAGCATAATCATGCATGGAAATACAAGAATCAATTTCGGAAGAAACGAATTGCGAAGCAATTGTTTAAACTCTTTTTCTATCAGGAACTTTATCATAAATAATTCTTCCATTTATCAATCTGCCCATTAGCACACTGTATAGTATTCATACAACCAATTGGCATATCGACATATTATTCCAATCTATACTTAAATTTCTTGATACTGATCGTAATAAGTACCGTCGCCATCAATAACAAGATACCAATCTCTTTATACACCAATGCAACTGGTACTCCTTCAATCATCAGTTTACGCACAGCCTGTATATACCAACGTGCCGGAAGTATATCCGAGATCCATTGAAGTATCACCGGCATACTCTCTATAGGGAAAATCATGCCCGATAAAAGCATTGTGGGCATCATCAGCATCAATCCGGAAACCAGCATGGCCGCAACCTGTGTACGTGTGACTGATGAAATCAATAAGCCCAATGCCAAGGATACGAAGATAAACAGCAAAGATACGGTGATTAACCAGAACAAACTTCCTACCACCGGAACATCCAACACAAAGACCGAAAGCAAAAGGATCGTTATCAGATTGACAAACGACAGCACAAAATAAGGTACAGCCTTTGCCAAAATAATAAATAGCGGCTTCACAGGTGAAACCAATAATACTTCCATCGTGCCTGTTTCTTTCTCACGAACAATGGAAATCGAGGTCATCATGGCGCAAATCAGCATCAGGATCAAGCCCATCACTCCCGGAACAAAGTTATAAGCACTCTTCATCTGCGGGTTGTAGAGCAATTTGATATCAGGAGTCAGGCGGGCAGCCGACATATTCGGGGGAATCATCTCCTGGCCTACCATAGAAACGATTCCTGTCGCATAATTAACTTGCGAAGTCGACATATTGGGATCTGTTGCATCTACTATCAGCTGTACACGAGCATCACCCGTATAGAGATCATCCGCAAACCGTTCGCTAAAGACAATCGCCATATCAACTTCATTCTTTAGGAAAGCAGCTTCCATTTCCTGGGGCGAATGAAAACGTGCAGTAACGGTGAAATACTCACTGGCATCCAAACAATCAATTATTTTTCGCGTTACCACATCATTAGAAGGATCGAGCACCGCCAACCGAACATTCTTCACTTCCGTGCTGATAGCAAAACCGAATAGAATAATTTGCACGACAGGCATCCCCAACAAAATCAGCATGGTTCGCCGGTCACGGAAAATATGATAAAACTCTTTCTTTATAAAAGCTATAAACTGTCTCATAATCAATCTGCTTTGCGCACCGCACCGCGGGCTAATTTCTGAAAAACGTCATCCATCGTTTCCGCACCGAATTGTTGTTTCAGACGGGCAGGTGTATCAAGTGCTTTAATCTGACCGTCCACCATGATAGATATCCGGTTGCAATATTCCGCTTCATCCATATAATGGGTAGTGACAAACACGGTAATACCCTGATCAGCTGCCTGATAGATCAATTCCCAGAACTGTCTTCTCGTAGCAGGATCTACTCCACCGGTCGGCTCATCCAGAAAAACGATTCTCGGTTCATGGAATATTGATACTGAAAAAGCCAATTTCTGTTTCCATCCCACCGGAAGGCTCTTCACCAGAGTATCCCGTTCGGCAGTAAGCTCCAAACGATCCAACAATTCTTCTGTCTTCCGTTCTATCTCTTGTTCCTTCATGCCATAAATTCCGGCAAACAGACGGATATTCTCCCACACTTTCAGGTCTTCATATAGCGAAAACTTTTGGCTCATATATCCGATATGTTTCTTAACTTGTTCGGCCTCCCGGTAAATATCATATCCTGCCACCTTTCCGATGCCTGATGTCGGTTTACTTAATCCGCAAAGCATACGCATAGCTGTCGTCTTTCCTGCTCCATTAGCACCCAGAAAGCCAAATATCTCGCCTCGATTCACCTGAAAGGAGATATGATCTACTGCAGTAAAATCTCCAAAACATTTTGTCAACTGTTCCACTTCAATGACCGGAGCTACTTCATGCTTCACTTCCTCCCGCTCCAAAGAAGGAGGGCAAAGGATAGACGCAAATTGATGAAGAATACGTTCCGGGGTATCAATGCCATGAATCTGTCCATGATTGATGAAAGCAATCCGGTCACATTGCCGGGCCTCATCCATGATAGGAGTAGAAACGACAATGGTAATACCCTGTTCCCGTAAGTTTCGGAGCATTTGCCAGAATTCCTTACGCGACACGGGATCTACTCCGGTAGTAGGTTCATCCAGGAATAAAATATCCGGTTTATGAATCAAAGCACAGCTCAATGCCAGTTTCTGCTTCATACCACCTGACAAAGCCCCTGCCCTTCTTTTCCTGAACGGTTCTATCTGTTGATAGATATCTTTAATTAAATCATAATTCTCCTGAACTGTCGTATGGAACACGGTAGCAAAAAACTCCAGATTCTCTTCTACCGAAAGATCCTGGTAAAGTGAAAAACGACCGGGCATATATCCCACCTTCGTACGAATCTGTTTATAATCCGTTACCACATCCAGCCCGGCAACTATGGCCGTTCCTTTATCCGCCAGCAACAAAGTAGTCAGAATACGGAATAAGGAACTCTTACCGGCACCATCAGGCCCTATCAGCCCAAAGATTTCTCCCCGTTCCACAACGAAAGAAACGTCTTTCAGCGCCTCCACTGTTCCATAGTTCTTGCCGACTTCTTTCACAACCACTATGGGTTCTTCCTTTGCCATTCCCTTGCGTTTAATTTTTAATCTTCAATTTTTAATTTTTCAATGTCACTCCTCCGTACATGCCAATCTTCAATGCTCCGTCATTCTTCACGGCAATTTTCACTGCATATACCAGATTAGCACGTTCGTTTTTCGTCAAAATCGTTTTGGGAGTGAACTCCGAACGGTCGGAAATCCAGGTCACTACCCCCGGATAAGCTTTCTGCTCCGAGTTTCCATAATCAGCATACACAGTTACCTCATCTCCCAGTTTCACTTGCGACAACTGTTCGGAGGTGATGTAAGCCCTCAAATACATGCGATCCACTTCAGCCACTTTAAACAGCGGTTTACCTATTGCCGCCAATTCACCGGCTTCTGCATATTTTGCCAATACGGTACCTTCAATAGGCGACTGGACATGACATTTAGCTAATTGATCCTCCATCTGTGCAACTTGTATGGCAACCGAATTTCCTTGTTCTATCAGGCTGTTCGTACTATTCTGCAATGACGATTCCTGTGCGACAAGCTGCCTTTCAAGCAATTTGACTTGTGCGTCCCAGTCGTCCAACTGTTTCTGATTCGCCGCTCCAGCGGCAAGCAGGTTTTCCACGCGTTTCTTTTCACGTTCTGCTGTTGCTATTTGCTGTTTGGTAGCAGCTATCTGTTTAGCAAGATCCGGACGTTGGCTTTCCACTGATTTCATACTGGCCTCCAGTTGTAATTTCTTCAAATACAATTGCACCGTATCCACCAGCCCAATCTCCTCACCTGCTTTCAGTCTTGTTCCCTCTTCTACCTCCAGTCGCAACAGCTTTCCGGCAGCTTCGGCAGAGACTATCACTTCCGTGGCTTCAAACGTGCCGGTTGCATCATAGCCGGGTATTCCCTTACCACAAGCAGCCAACATAATCAATGCCACTCCATACATTCCTATCTTTGTCATTCGTTCCATATCTAAAGAAGTTATATTAATCATTCGTAGTATATTTCAATTGATAAATTCCCATTAACCGTTGAATTTCATGCAACGCTTTCGACTGACGTGCCAAACTCTCATTGGTCAATTCCCGAAGCATCTCGGTCACCGTCAATGTTCCATTCGCCACTTTGGCCTCTGCCGATTTGCGAATATTGGTACGCAAACGGATAATCTCATCATCATCCTGCATTTGCTTTTCCAATGATTGGATGGCCTGATCTTGTTGTGTCATCTCCAATCTTGTATTAAACAGAAACACATCCCGGTTATTATCCAATTGCCGGCGTTTATTTTCAATTACCTTCCGGTCATTCTTCAAGGTATACAAACTACCAAAATTCCATGAAAGGCGAACACCCGCAATATAGTAGGGAGAAAATTCATTTTTCAGCATATTCAATCCGGGGTTTCCATAAGCTCCCTGCACGAATAATCCGAACTGTGGAAGATGACGCACATTCAAAGCTTTCTCCTGTACTTGCAATCCTACTCCTTGCGCATTGAACAAAGATAATTCCGGACGACGAATCTCACCGACAGCCGAAATGTCATCTTGAGGAACAGGTTTCTCCAAAACCGTTTCCTGCGACAATTTCTCTCCTACCAAAAGTGAAAGCATCTTCAAATACGCCATACGCGATGAAGCCAGTTCAACTCTTTTCTGCTTTGTGTTCAACTGCTCCACTTTCACAGCATCCAAATCGGCCTGATTGGCAATGCCATTTTCTACGTAAGCAGTAATCTGGCGATAATTTCTCTCCAGTTCATCTTGCAACAATGCATTCTGTTTCAGTTGCTCGTCCAACAAAAGAATCCCAAAATAAAGGTCATTTACACGACTATTTAGCGCATACATATCCACATTCAGTTTTTCTTTCTCTATCTCCGCTTCCGCAGTCGTTTGTTTCTTCTGCATCCGGATTCCTCCACCATCCCAGATTTTCTGTTGTAACTCCAACATCACCTGATACTGATCTTTCGGCACTCCTTTCAAATCCACTCCGGGAAGCTTCACCGGAATTTCCGTTACCTCACTCTGATAAGAAGCTTTAGCCGAAAGGGCAAACTGTGGCAAATATCCTTTTGCCGCATTCTCAAGATTATATTCCTTTGTTTTCTCCACCAAGCCATACTGATGTACCAACGGATAATTTTCTTGCGTCTTCCGTTGACATTCTTCCAACGTTATCTGCGCATTTATTCCCGATACAAACAATAAAAAGGAGAAACTGAAAACCATTCTTTTCATACACATCATTTCTTTAATTTCTTCAAAAGACAAAGATAGAGGTTTCAAAGATACGTTCACATTCCGATAGTTAGTAAAAATGTTCCAATAGTTCGATAAAGAGAAAGAATAAAAGGCTATTTGCTGATTTTTATTATCTTTGGCGGAAAAAACAGATAAAGATGGAAAAGAAAATACCATTAAATATAGGTCTCGAAATCTTAGAAAATCCGGATATCGTCCGATTTAACGAATTTCGTTTCATATCTCCGCATTTCGGATTCGTAAACAGCTTCGCCAAAATAGAATCCAATCTTATCACAATAGATCAACCTTATCGTATCAAAGAGGGACGTATCGCAGTTATCAAACAGGGATATGCACGCGTATTAATCAACCTGATAGAAGAAACTTTTCAGCCGGACAAGCTACTATTAATTGTTCCGAATTCCATTCTTCAGATTATAGAAGTCTCTCCGGATTTTGATATGCAGATGGTAGCCATGGACGCGGAATTTCTTTCTATAGCCGGAAAAGACAATTTCTTCACTCATCTCTCACAGTTACAGAAAAACCTCATATTATCTCTGACCTCACATGAATACGACTTGTTTAAGAGTTATTTTGCTTTAATATGGAATATATTACAAGAACCGACGTTCCGACGGGAAGCTATTCAATATCTACTAATCAGTCTTTTGTGCAATATAGAATATCTTGTCAAAAACAACAATCAAAAAGAACAGAGCTGTCAGACACATCAGGAAGAGATTTTCCAGCGTTTCATTTCTTTAGTCAATGCTTATAGCAAGAAAGAACGTAATGTTAGTTTTTATGCGGATAAGCTATGTCTCACTCCTCGTTATCTTAATACGATCATCCGCCAAACCAGTCAACAAACAGTAATGGACTGGATAAACCAGTCCATTATATTAGAAGCTAAAGTATTGCTAAAACATAGCAATCTGCTTGTTTATCAAATTTCTGATGAATTGAACTTCCCTAATCCTTCTTTTTTCTCGAAGTTCTTTAAGCGAATGACAGGAATGACACCACATGAGTATCAATTCTCGAAATAAATTTTATTTCGAGAATTCCTTAATTCTTTGCTCTTCTTCCAGCTTGCAGATCAATAATGTGTTATCTTTCTCTGCAATGATATATCCATCCAAGCCTTGAATGACTACTCGTTTTTCTTCGCTGGCATGCACAATACAATTTTTACTTTCGTACAAACGGATATCGGTTCCTACGGTTGCATTTCCAGACTTATCCTGTGGAAGCAAACCGCGAAGTGCTCCCCATGTACCCAGATCTGACCAACCAAAAGAAGCGGGAAGTACATAAATCTCCTGTGCTTTCTCCATCACTGCATAGTCGATAGAAATGCTTTCGCAAGTAGGGAATAACTTCTTGATTGTTTCATTCTCTTTCTCTGTATAGAAATCGGGGAAAATGCGATCGAAAATTTGTGCGATGCCCGGAGCATATACACGCATCACGGAAGTAATAGTACGCACATTCCATACAAAGATTCCCGCATTCCAGAAGGAATTGCCTTCTGCCAGATACTTTTCGGCAGTCTCTTTATCCGGTTTTTCCTTAAATGCATCTACTGTATAAATCTCTTTATCTGTCTGGAGCTGATCGGCAGCAGCAATATATCCGTATCCGGTTTCCGGACGAGTTGGCCGGATACCTATCGTTACAATAGCGCTGCCATCATCTGTGAAACGAAGGGCTTTCTCCATCACTCTACGGAATTCTCCCGTATCAATGACTAATGCATCCGAAGGAGTTACTACAATGTTAGCATTCGGATGTTTTTTCTTGATCTTCCAGCAAGCAAAAGCAATGCAGGGCGCAGTATTGCGCGCACAAGGCTCCGCCAAAATATTACTTTCCGGAATTTCCGGCAACTGCTCCCGAACAATATCAATGTATTTTTCAGAAGTTACGACCCACATATTTTCCCTAGGGCAAACACCGTCGAAACGGTCTGCCGTCAACTGAATCAGCGACCGGCCACATCCCATTACATCAATAAATTGTTTAGGACATTCCGGAGTGCTCATCGGCCAAAAGCGGCTCCCTATGCCACCAGCCATTATTACAACATGATTATCCATACCTGTTATTCTCCTGTTAAAAAAATATTCTTTAAAATAGGTGTGCAAGGTACTTCAAAATGTCCAAAACAGCAAATAAAAATAAGAGTATTTGTAAGCTCCCGATAAAGTACCAATATTTATAATGAAGAAGTATTCAATATAAAAACGGAAGACAACAAAAGTGCTGTCTCCCGTTTTGAGTTGTATATTATCTAGTGATAATATCATTTCAAATATCAACGATCTTCACAGACAGTTGATATAATAGAAATCACATCGGATTTACACCGACATGAGGGCATTGATCAGGAATACACCGCCGTACATTTCCTGACCACAAAATGTAGGGTGCTTCATATGTGTAGCATGAAGTTAGGGACCTACATGTTCCATCTCACTTTTGTGTAAAGTATTAAAAGTACTCTATGACATTATTAACTTAAAAAAATCTCGATCACCAATAAAATATATATTGGCGAATTCTATGTCAAAGTTTATTAACCGCTATATTTTGGTTGAATTTATGACTCCTTGTCATGAAAATGTTCTCCATATCCATAACCGTAACCATAGCGCTTACCATAACCATAGAACTTGCCATATTTACCATAACCGTAATAATAACCGTATTTTCTTCTTTTCAGATCCAAACCATTGATTACAGTACACAGGCTAGGCAATTTATCTTTTTTAGCAAGTTCGTTGATCAAAGTATACTCGTTTTTATGAGTATAGTCTGCACGGCAGACATAAACAGACAGGTCAGCCACACGTCCTATCAACAAGGTATCAGTTACCATACCAACAGGAGCTGTATCCAGAATCACATAATCAAAATTCTTCTTAAGAGTTTCAATCGCTTTATCCAGTCCATCACGAGCCAATAATTCGGTAGGATTAGGAGGAACTGTTCCACCGGGAAGAATATAAAGATTCTTACTTACATCAGAAAGCTGTACTAAATCCATCAAGTTCTTTTCCGGATTAGCCAAATATTGAGTTATACCAACTTCTTTTCTCGGAATATTAAATACTTTATTCAAGCCCGGTTTACGAATATCAAGACCAACGATTACTACTTTCTTCCCTAATAAAGAAAGACTAATAGCAAGATTAGCAGAAATGAAAGATTTACCCTCACCACTAACCGTAGAAGTAACCAGAATCACCTTCTTGTCATTTTCAAGCATAAACTGAAGATTCGTTCGGATATTGCGGAAAGTTTCACTCATCAAGTTATTGTGATTCTCAAATACAGCAATAGTACCCTGCTTTTCATCAGTCAATGGAATATCACCAACAATAGGCACACAAGTAAGCTTTTCTACATCAGAACGACCTTCAATCTTGAATTTGGTTAATTCGAGCAGGTAAATAATCCCCACCGGAATTCCGATTCCTAACACTAAAGCAACCAGATAAATTATCTTGCCTCTAGGAGATACAGGAGTATCATCCGCTATAGCGTCATCTATAATCTTCGCATTATTGGCTGTAGCAGCCAGAGTTATCGCATTCTCTTCACGCTTCTGAAGAAGCATCAAATAAAGTCCGGCCTTTATCTCCTGTTGGCGAGCAATACTCACAAACTCACGCTCCTGACCAGGTGCCTCACTAATACGACGGGAATAACGATTCGCTTCACGATCCAAATCTGCCTTTGTAATCAACAATCCACGCAAAACCCTGTCTAAAGATACTTGTACATTCTCTTTCATGGCATGAATACTTGTATCCAAGTTTATAATGGTAGGATTATTCTCCGTTGATGTACGCAGCAAACGTTTTCTCTCAACAAGCACATCATTATAACGGTTGATGGCAGCCGCAAGATTCACATCCTGCAATCCGATATTACTAGGTAAAACCTCATAACCTTCATTTTGCATATATTTTTGCAAATCCTGCAGCAAATTAATCTGGGTTTGATTCTCCACACGCTTCTTTTCATATTCAGCACTACCCGTCAAAGCTATTTGTGCATCACTGGTCAAATCCGTAATACCCGCCCCACGTTTGAAACTTTCCAGATCCTTTTCCGTACTACCCAGTTCTTTAGAAATAATACTAATACGTTCATTGATAAATTCTGCTGTTTTCTGTGCCACTTCATTCTTATCATTATTCGTATTGATATTATACATCTCCAATAACTTATTGATAAAATCCTTGCCGCGTTGTACATTTGAGTTTTTCAATGATATGACAGCCACAGAAGTGGTCTTGGAAGTAGGCTCAATAGTCATATTTTTGCAATACCCTTTCGCTACAGCCAAAGGCTTATTAATTGTTGCTGTAATATTACGTGTAGTCTTTTCTGAATCTGTATTTTTTTCCAATATTTTTTTAGATAATACAGAATCCGGTGTCAGGAAAAAAGCCAATGTTCCTTTATCGGTAGGAAAAACAGCCGGTAACTTTTCGAAATGTTTCTGATATTCATCATCGCCAAGCTTCACATTCACATCCAGACTTCCTTGTGGTTGCAATATCATCTCCACAATTATCGGTTTCTCCAATAAATCGGCCTCCTGCGGAGTCATGCTCACTTGTACAGGTGAAGTTTTATACATATTCCTGGAAAGAAATTCATCCTCATCCGTATAAGAAATATAGAGGCCCAAATCTTCAACCACTTCTTTGACGATAGTCTTGGAACGGAGCACTTCAATCTCGTTATCAATATTCTGTGAAGAAGACATCAAACCATCCAATCCCAAACTCTCTAGCCCAGAAAGCATTCCGGCACTACCTCCCTTTTTATCGTCCTTTATTAAAACCGTAGCAGATATGTTATACACAGGAGTAGCTATATACAAATAGACCCATGCTGTAATCAAACATACCACAACCGCCCCCACAAACCAAGGCCAATGGAGCAAATACTTAAACAGCAGTTCCTTGACATCTATACTTTCTTCCTTAGGCTCTTGTGTTCCGTTGAATTCTGTTTCTTTCATTGCAAATCGTTATTTTAAGATGTTTACTAATAGGCTGACAACGGATACCAAGATAGAGGTAGCGGAGAACCAGAGGCTGGTACTATTGCCCACATCAGAATTTCGAGCCTTTGCTTTATTGGGAGTTATATAAACAATATCATTCTGTTGTAACCAATAGTAAGGTGAAAGAATCGTTTCGGCATTATTTAAATCCAAAGTGACAATTTGCTGTTTGCCATTTGCGTCCTCACGAATCAGCTTCACATTATCACGAAGACCGTATACCGTCATATCACCAGCCATGGCCAATGCCTCCAATAGATTCACCTTCTCATTAGAAATAGTAAATGTACCCGGTCGAGCAACCTCTCCAATGACTGATATCTTATAATTTACCATACGTACTGTAACAATAGGATTTTCTTTCATATAAGGCTTCAATTTATCAACGATTAACTGCTCTGCCTGTTTCTTTGTAAGCCCTCCAACTGTCAGTGCTCCTAATACTGGAAAAGATATTTTCCCTTCATTGTCAACCAAATATTGTTGTAACACAGGCTGAGTAGTAGTGTACTGTATTGATAAATTAGACGGGCTGGCAATTGTCAAGTTAAAGGGTGCAGCTAGTTCCGGACTGGTACACGAAACCACAATTGTCAATAAATCTTTCGGCATGATCTTTGCATCATAAAGAGTTTCCTGCTGAGTAGCTTGATTGACTGCTTCCACGTCTTGCAAATAAGGTACCTTTTTATAAGATTGACATGCTGCTAATAAAAAAGACAACAATATCACACATATTAGTTTATTTACTTTTTCCATATTCTTATCATCTTATTCACTTTTAAAAGTAATATCATCTGTAGGGGGGTATATAAATTCAAACTCTAAAGTTCTTGCCAGCCCCTCTCCTAAAGAATAAGGAGCTTTAAAAACAGAAGAATGTATTTTAGCAGCATCAAATTCAGTTGTTGCACAAAACTTCTTCACACGCACAGAACTTACTGCCAATTTCTTACGAGTAATGCAAGCAAATATATCAAAACAATATCCTCCTATCATGCCCAACCAATAAGGGAAATGAGTAGCCGGAATATGTTTATTCATAACTTTGCTCACATGAGCCACTAGTTCATTCATTGTAAAATCCGGCTTGTCAACATAATTAAACACATTATAACCTGTCCGAACCTCATCAATCATGTATTTTACAAAAGCAACAACATTACCGACATAAGCCATTGACTTTTTATTGTTTCCAGAACCAATCATTAGAAACTTTCCACTCGCAATTTGCTTTAATAAATTGTACACATTGCCTCTGTTACGTTCTCCAAAAATGACTGTTGGACGAATAATATCAATATTCCAATCCGGATGTAACTTATACCATTCATGCAAAATTTGCTCTGCCTGCCATTTACTTTTCCCATAGTGATTAAACGGATCTGCCGGATATTCTTCATTTGGATTCTTTTTATTTAGACCATATACTGCAACAGATGAAAAAAAAATGATTCGTTTTATATTATTTTTCTCCATTGCTTTTAATGTCTTTTCTATACCACCTACATTTGTATCATAATAAAGAGATACCGGAACAACATCATCCCGATGCTGTGCTGCTAATAAAACAACACATTCAGCCCCTTCCAATTTCTTATCTAAATAATCCTGATCACGTACATCACCAATTGCTGTAACTTCTGGAAAGAAACGACTTTGTTGCAAATCAATATTCAACATCTCATATCTTTGTGCTTTTTTCAAAAGTGTAATCAAACGAGTCCCGACAAAACCTGACGCACCAATTAAAGTTATTTTCATGTTTTTTACTAATTATCTTTTTACTAACAATTTACAAATTACAGACATCTTTAAATTTCACGCATAGTTTCGCATAATCATATTTTTCGGCTGCTTTTTTCGCTTTATTACATATTGTCTGATACTCATCAGAAGGCAAGTTTTTAAGCGAAAGTATAGCAGCGGCATAATCCTGCGGATCAGTTAACTTACAGTCTATGCCGACACCCTCCTCTAATATGATACTGTATGGCATTCCCACATTACAACATAATGGTTTACCACTTGCCAGTCCCAAAAACATCTTATTCATACTGCCACCATACTTCCCGAAATTAGTAGAATAATTCAGAGCATTCACATCTGCTTTTGAAAGTATATATGGCACATACTCAGGTGATGTCCATTTTGCTTTAAATTTTACGTTTGTAATCTGTTGTTCTTCACAATAATGCTCTAAAAAAGCCCTATCCTCACCATCACCATAAATCAAGACCTGCACACTATTATTCTGCAATATTTTAGCTGAATCTATAAGCAGTTTAAGATTATTTGCCAATCGAATGCTTCCCAAATAAATAATATTGAAAGTTTTATCGTTTGCCAAATCAAAATCTTCTATTTTGTATCTTTGCATGTTAACATTAAACTCAGACAAATCAATACCATTATTTATATAATGCAATTTATTTAAATCAATTGTCCCCCCCTGATCACTATCCCATCCGTTTTCTCTCACATAATTAACTGCACCAGGCATAGAAAAAACAACGTTGTCTGCTTTACTATAAATATATCGTTCTAAACAATAAGCAATTTTCACGCATGGATTATTTTTTCCCAATAAGCCTAAGCTTACGAATGAATCAGGCCATAAATCTGTAACATCCACAATATATTTTGCTTTTACCTTTTTAGCAAGTTGATAAATTGGAATATCAAAAGGAATACGAGATGTATGAATTATCACATCCGGTTTCTCAAATTGTTTTCTATGGATGAATAATTTAACCGCAAACCTAAAATATGATATAATCCTTCTTATCCCATTAGTAGATCCACAACCTGCATTTACTAAAACAAAAGGGATATTATCATAAGTTTTCTCTTCAAATGTCTTATTAGAGTCAGACAAACATAAGTTTCTATTGTGAACATAACTAGAACAAAACAATTTCACATTATAGCCTTCTGATTGAAAATATTGTGCCAACTTTATTGTTCTCAAATGAGTGCCATAAAATTCAATAGGTGCTGCATCTTTATTTATGAACCAAATAGTCTTTTTCTTCATCATAAGATTATTACTTCCAAGCATTCAACACTTTTACAACCCTTTCAACCTCTTCCATAGATATAACAGGACTCATTGGAATACTCAATTCTTCAGCATGAATCAATTCTGTAATTGGAAAGCTAAGATCATTCCATTCTTTATAGCATTCTTGTTTATGAGGAGGAATAGGATAATGGATATTAGTTTGAATATCATTCTCTGCTAAATATTGTTGCAAGCCATCACGATCTGCACAACGAATTGTAAAAAGATGAAATACATGTGCATTCCAATCTTTCACAATTGGCAAAATAATCGCTGGATTCTCAATGTTTTCTATATAATATTTTGCAACTTCTTTTCTTAATTGTATATCATTATCAAGATAACGGAGTTTAACATCAAGAATAGCTGCCTGAATTTCGTCAAGACGACTATTACGCCCTACATATTGGAAAACATATTTCTTTGCAGATCCGTAATTAGCAACCGACCTTACTATATGTGCCAACTCATCATCATTCGTTGTCACAGCTCCTGCATCCCCTAATGCACCTAAGTTTTTACCCGGATAAAAGCTATGCCCTGCAGCATCGCCTATCGAGCCTGTCATTCTCCCATTAAATTTGCAGCCATGTGCCTGCGCATTATCTTCTACAAGCTTAAGATTATATTTTTCACATAATTCTCCTATTTTCTCAGTATACGCACACTGACCATAGAGATGTACTATAAGTATAGCTCTTGTACGAGAAGTTATAGCTTTTTCAATCTTAGAATCATCAATTTGATATGTTTCCAGATTGGGTTCAACCAACACAGGAATGAGTCCGTTCTCAGTAATGGCTAAAATAGAAGCAATATAGGTATTTGCAGGAACGATAACTTCATCTCCAGGTTTCATTATCCCCATTTCAATATAAGCACGGAAAATCCAAATCAATGCATCAAGGCCGTTAGCACATCCTATAGTATATTTAGTACCAATATATGAAGAATAATGTGTTTCAAACATTGCATTTTCTTTGCCTTGTAAATACCACCCTGAATCAACGACTCTCAATACTGCTTCATGAATCTCTTCTGCATATTTTGCAGTAACTTTCTGTAAATCTAAAAATTTAATCATATCCGTTTTATATTTTATGTTTAACTCCATTTTTATCACACATATTTAAGTCCAGAGCAATACCATCTTTAGTGATATACCCTTTTTTACATGCAGGATTACCAAACCAAATCTCATGTGCCGGAACATTTTTTGTAACAACACTTCCTGCCCCGACAAGAGCGTACTCACCAATAATCAATCCTCCCATTATTGTAGAATTGGCTCCGATCGAACAATGTTCCTCAAGTGTCGTCATTAAAAATTCACTTGGATAGACTTTTGAACGAGGAATCAAATCATTAATAAAAGAGACATTTGCTCCGATAAAAACATTATCTTTTACTCTTAGACCATCCCACAATTGTACTCCTGATTTTACAGTAACATTGTTACCTATAATAACATCATTCTCTACAAAAACATGGGCACATAAATTGCAGTTACTTCCAATAACAGCACCATTTAAGATGACACAAAATTGCCATATAGTAGTCCCGTCACCAATTAATTTACTTTGACAGTCAGCCAGTGGGTGTATCATATATTCCTCGCTTTATATATTTGTTAATACTTCAATGTATAGTTTAGCCTGACTTTCCCAGTTATACTCTTCTAAAACTGCTCGCCGACCATTTTGCCCCATCTGATAAGCCATTTCCTTATTTTCAACTAAATATTGAATAGCCTCCTTTATTTGCTGCGAATTATGTGGATCAACACAAATTCCACAATTATATTTTTCTACAATTTCACGATAGCATTTCACATCCGAAAGCAACACCGGTAACCCCGCCTCCATACTTTCAAATATTTTCAACACACCAAAAGATCCATTCGGACTGCCTGTCCGACTAAAATCCCGAAGAGTATTACTAATAGTCATTTTTGAAAAAACTGTTGATATCTCTTCTTTCTTAAACGGCCCTGCAAAATCCACATTCTTCCAGTTTGGAAAAGTTTCAAGAACATCAACATATCCTTCTTCAATCACACCTGCAACATAATATTTGATATCCGGCAATTCCGCTAAAGCTTTTAATACTTCTTTTTGACAACTAATCCAATAGACTGTTCCAATATATCCAAGAACATTTTTACGGGATAAATATTCCTCCTTGGATAAAGTAAACCTGGAAGATACAACAGGGAAATTTTTAATAACATAATGATTCTTTATTCCCCACTTTTCAAGGCGATTGTCAGTATCATCAGTTACAGTAAATACAGCATTATATTTCTTTAGAGATGACTTCAGATATTTCTCCATCAGCACTGCAATTACATTACGAGCCATTTTAGGCAAATATGCTTTATCATGAATGATGCCAGGATAAAACTCACGAAGATTAAATACAACTTTATATCCCTTATGTTTCAATTTAACCCCAAGAGATAATAGCTCCGGATCAGAAATTTGGTATACATCTGCATTTATCATCAGTGCTTTCCTATAAAGAAATTTCTTGGTATTCAGCATCCTCTCTATACGCGAGCATGGCTTATAGTTACACGAAATAAACTCAATACCATCAATTGTTTCATTCGGTTCTAAGTCACAAACAACAATAGTAACTTTATAGCCAGCCATTGCCAATGCCTTCCCCTGACGGTCAAAGATCAATGGGTCTTTTCGAGAATAAAGCCCTGTGAGATAACAAATATGCATCATGGATTTAATTTTATATTTTCACGTTTGTCGTGCATTACTATATACATAGAAAATAGAAAGATATAATTAACAGAAAATAACCCAGGACGCTGATATAATGTAGCAAGTAGCAAGGTTATAAATATAAGAATATACCATATGGACTTTATACGATTTAAGGCATAAAGAACAAAGAAAAGCAGGTACATAATACAGACAACAGCTCCATTGGACAGAATTGCATTTCGATAACCAGCACTATCCGAGAAGTTTGCCAACTGTCTCTTATTATCTACCCCCCACCAATATTGACTTGTACCCTGAATAGAATTAAAATAACTTTTTAAACTACTATCAGCCCTATTATCCCCACTGATCATCCCTTGTGTTTTATCATATTCCAATCTATCCCAAATCAACAACCTAGTCATTGTATTTTGCATAGAAAAAACAATTAACAATGCCATTAAAGAAGAGATGAAGAATTTATATACGACCTTGACATTTCTAGAAAATAAAAAATACACTAAAAAAATGGCAGAAAGGACATAGAAAAATAGAGACAATGAAAGAAGTCCAGAAATTAAAATAAATATATTCCTTTTATCCTTCAGATTAAAATTATCTATATACAGCATAAGTCCGGCGATAGTACCAACAACACCCGGCTCATCAAAAGGGCCACAAAATCTTAATGATTGAAAATAAACATCAAGACCTGCCCCTAAATAGTTGGGAATAACTAAAAATGGATATGCAATATAATTATATGTTTTTACAGCATTCAAAGGAGCTATTATTTTTCCAGGGACAGGAATACCAAAGAAAAGTAACAGCCATACCAAAATGGATATTCCAATTATTATAGAATATAACGTTTTGTACCTATCAAACACGTTAACCATAAATCTTTTCGATCCAAAAGGTACTGCTGCCAAAATAATCATAAAAAAGAATCCTATCAGATTACGATTTTGAGAAATAGAAGCTAACAAAAGGGTAAAAACAAAGAAAAACAGATACAGCACATTCAATCTATTCATTCTATAATTCCGCCAGAATAGAATCGCCAATGGGAAAAGAAATACAATTTGCGCATAAGACCCACTTAGACTCCAAGTAAAAAATGGCCTTAGAGTTAACAAAAGTAATATACCTCCTATAAAATAAGTTATGTCATTACTATTTTTAATCCTCATTATAATCAATCATTTTTTTCAGTTTATCAGTGCTGACAATGTAATCAGCATGTAAATCTACTGTACTATCAGAAATACCAGCTAAATACCGCATTTTAACATCGACAATATTAGCAATAGTCGAAAATATTGGAGAATAGTTTCTTATGGATCTAAAACAAATAACCTTACAACCGCTATGACAAAACAATAAATTTGTAAATGCAGCTCCAGAACCACCCACAATATAGTCAGCATTATTAAACAAGGCCATTTGCTCACAAAAAGTGTATGTTTCGGGAGCAACAACTTCAAACCCATATTCTTTAAGTACTCCCCAAACTTCAGATTCATTATAATGCCTCTTTTTTGTACTCTTCCGTGTCAGAAAAATGCGTTTCGGAGTTGCTAAATTAGACTTAAACAAGAGCAATTTATCACGCATTTGCAATGTTAAATGACAATCAAAAACAAACCCAAATAAATGATCAGGATCAGTAATATCTCTATAATGAGGTGCAATAGAATTCACAGCAGAAAGAGAATATAAAGTACCAAATTCTACTATTTCTTTTTCTCCTATAGTAATTATGTCACGTTGGGTTTCATTAAGAATCTCAAAAATCTTTTTAAAAGAATCTATTTTCATTACGATTTCATCGATTATCAACGGAGCATCTTTTGATATGTTTATTCTGTTGAAGACAAGCAGTTTAATGAGAATTTCATACAATTCATGATAGTAATTACATGAAAATTTCCCTGAAAGCATAATTCCAGACTTCAAATAACGACATTTCCCAATACCGCCATCGTTACGTAAAACAGCAACATTATTCTTTAACCGCAATAAAAGCCCATCAAACATCACATAGCGATCGTTCATATTATAACAGAAGTCGTTAATTACACACTTTTCTTTCACATTTAAGATAAAATCGGAATTTCCTTGTATTCTAACACCTTCATGTTTATAAATAAAAATATCTTGCATCGGAACTGATATCAGTTCTTTCTTCAAAGGCTCCAACTCATAGGTTAACTTACTTGTATACCCTACTCTATTAGTAATAAGTGGTATTATAGATGAAGTCAAATGCGATTTCGCATAGACATGATGACTAACAACTTCAAACGGTACAAACGAAACACAACGTAAAACCATATTATTCATCGCATATAAACAATGCCCCCAACTGTTCTTTTTTGAATGATAATAGAGTCTACATGATATACTTTCTATAGCATTTCCGATTCTTTTATTTATTGAATGTTTTATTTCGAGCAATATTTTCTTCATCATCCATCATATTAGTTTTTACGATGTAATTTGTTTATTATAACCTGCCTAATCCCTATCCTACGATCTAGTCCCGTATATGAATAATATGTCGTTAAAACTAAAAACACTGTCACCACTGCGTATCCACTCCAGCCAAACATTAATATTTTGCAGGTAAGGACTATGGCAGTGATACAAGAAAATAGTATAAATAATTTCATTATTGATCTGGTAAATTTGAGATTACATTTTATTCGACAAATGATCCATAGCTGCAAAAAATAGAATCCATATTTAATGAATGATGATATGCCAAGTCCTATTAATCCCCAATAGTAATACCCTATCATATTAAAAATTAATCCATAACAAACTGTAATAAATTCATTCCAAAAGTATACTTTGGAATCACCTTTCGCTAATAAACCATAAGACATACTCCACGCCATGGCTTTAAAAAACATGGCTGCCATTGCCCAATACATCATACCTTCAGTAGGTATAAACTTTGTAGAATAAAGTACTACTACAGCTACCCGTATATAAGCGATAAAAGCAATAATTATTGGAGCAAGCAACAGTAACGAAATCTCAGCCTGCTGATTAATCGCCCTAACAAATGAGTCATTATCCGAAGCTATCGCTGACAATCGGGGATAATAATCTGTTGCCATAGCCGTAAATACCAATCCAACATATGTGTTGACTATTGTAAACCCCGCATTGAACAACCCGACATCATCAATAGAACCCATACGACTTATGAAAATACGAATGAAATAGGAAGCTAATATTGCCAACATACCCTGAAGACTGATCAACACTCCCATCTTCAACATATCTCGCCCTTCAACTTTTATATCCGTAATGGTTATTTCTTCCTTCTCAATCTTTATTTTGCGGGCATATATATAAGACAGGATAAAAATCAAAGCATTCGAAAACAATAAAACAGGGACAATAGCATCTATCTTCCAAAAATAATATAACGGTATGATAAATATTAAACCGACTGCATTGCCAACTACATTGGCCTTCGCCAAATAACGATACTTCCGCATCCCCTGCATTAAAGCATTTTGCCCGGAAGTTAATTGCATCAATAAAACCGAGAATGAAAGTATTATAAAAGCAAAAGTAAAATCTGTATTTCCAAATGTCACTTGACTTAACAATGAAGCTGAAACCAAACAAATCAATGCACCTGTCAATCCGGTAATCCAAACCAATCTCCTAAATACAGAAATAATTAAAGCTATACGTTTAGTATCATTGGCTCCGTTAGCTTCTGCAATATTACGTACGGCACTGGTCCCTAAACCACAATTTGTAAAGGATGAAATCATTGTAATGGTAGAATTAAGCAATCCCATAACCCCCATCCCTTCAGGGCCTAATAATACTGCAGCAAATTTAGACCTGATGATTTGTATAAGTATATTAAAGATTTGAACCCCTCCAAACAATGATGTAGCTTTTAGGCTTTGTTTATACGAGTTTCTGTTTTCAGTGTCCATTGCTTCTGACATTCCTAGTATTATTGAATTAATCTTCCATAATTCTTCTCAAGAATTTTGCAGGTAACCCTACATGTATTTCAGAGTCTGGTATATCATGAGTAACCAAACTTCTTGCTCCTGCCATAGCAAAATTGCCAATCTTTCTCTTTTCTAAAACTGTAGCACCTATAGAAACATCAGCACACTTACCTATAACCACCAATGAACCGGTTATCGAACCCATTGCAAAATGACATAATGGTCCACATTTAACATCGTGTCCGATACAAGTATTGGATTTTACCATTGTCCCTATGCCCAGTTCTGTTCGAGGAGCAATATATGCATGACACATGACCACTACCCCTGGATGAAGAACCACGTTCTCTCCAATAAATGCTGTATAATGTATTATTGTTACTAATCTATCCAATGGAACATTTAGTCTCTTAAACAGTTCTTCTGTCAAGACATTTCGTCCTATCATATGTATTCCCCATATAAAATAATACCCTTCATCGACAAAATGCTGAATTCTATCAGTACCTCCCAAAACAGCATACTCATCTACATTATCTACAAAATCGTTCACAAAACCACAGATTTCAATATCTTCATCGTATCCGTTTTTCTGATTATCTTTTATACAAGCTGCAATAACAGAACCATGTCCATTACCACCAATTATCAATACCCGCTTTTTCATTTTGTATTCTTATACTCCAAGAAATCCTTATATATTCGTATATAATCAGCTTCATCATAAGGCATTGAAGCAAGTACCAGGCACACTGCTCCAGATGAAAAGTTATCCAGTTCTCTCCACATTCCCGGAACAATATATAGACCTTGATAAGGACGATTTAATGAAAAGGTACGTTTCACACTGCCATCATCAACTGTTACATTAAAACTACCGCTAGCAGCTATCACCAGCTGAAACAATTCTTTATGAGCGTGTCCACCACGCGCCTCGCCACCTGGTATATCGTATAGATAATAGGTACGTTTTACTTCAAATGGAACAGTTTTAACATTTTCAACCACAGTGATATTACCTTCATCTCTGTGATGCTTATCAAGCTCTATAATTGTGCAGTCATAGACTGTACTATTTTTACTCATAATGCAGTATTTTTGAAAGTTTCGTAATCACGTATATAATCATTTTCTCCATATGGAGTTGAAGATAATATTAAAGCTAACGAATTAGTAGAAAAATTATCCATCTGTCTCCATATCTGCTTTGGTACGTACAATCCATAGTATGAACGATTCAAATGGATTTTTCTCCTCTCTTTACCATCATCCAAGAGCACATCAAAACTACCGGAAAGTGCAATAATAAATTCCTGATTTTCTTTATATGCATGCCCTCCACGTTTCTCTCCACCAGGGACATCGTATATCCAATATGTCCGTTCTATTTTAAATGGAATATGCTTAAATTCCTCGGCAAAAGAGAGATTACCTCTTTTATCCAAAAATTTTGGAAGATCAATCAACCTACAATCTGATACATTCATAACTTTTATATTTTGTACATACTTTCATAATACTTATTATACTCTCCACTCGCTATATTTTCCATCCATTCGTTATTTTCCAAATACCAGCGAACAGTTTTTTCAATACCTTCCTCAAATTGCAAAGACGGTTCCCATCCTAATTCTTTTTTCAACTTATTAGAATCAATAGCATAGCGTAAATCATGTCCTTTTCTGTCAGCTACATATGTAATCAACTTTTCGGAAGTACCGTCCGGATTACCCAATAACCGATCCACAGTTTTAATGATAACCTTAATTAAATCAATATTTGTCCATTCATTGAAACCACCAATATTATAAGTCTCAGCTATTTTTCCTTTATGAAAAATGATATCAATAGCACGTGCATGATCTACTACATACAACCAATCACGTACATTCTCACCCTTACCATAAACCGGTAAGGCTTTACCATGACGGATATTATTAATAAAAAGAGGTATAAGCTTTTCGGGAAATTGATAAGGCCCGTAATTGTTACTGCAATTGGTAACAATAACAGGCATTCCATATGTATCATGAAAAGCACGTACGAAATGATCACTACCAGCCTTGCTAGCAGAATAAGGACTATGTGGCTGATATTTTGTTTGTTCAGTGAAGAATGTTCCGTCAAAATCTAATGCACCATATACTTCATCTGTTGAAATATGATAAAAAAGTTTATGATCATATCCCGTTTCTGAAGTTTCCCAAGCCAACTTAGCTGCCTGTAATAATGAAAGGGTACCCATCACATTCGTTTGTGCAAAAATAAATGGATCTTTAATACTACGATCAACATGGCTTTCTGCTGCCAAATGTATCACACTATCAATATTATACTGTTTAAAAAGCTGTATTATTCTCTCAAAGTCACAAATATCAGCTTTTACAAAAGTATAATTCGGCTGACCTTCAATATCTTTCAAATTAGCTAAATTTCCAGCATAAGTCAACTTATCTAAATTTATAATATGATACTCAGGATATTTATTCACAAATAAGCGAACAACATGGCTTCCAATAAATCCTGCACCACCAGTAATCAATATATTCCGCTTCATCTTTCTATTTCTCTTTTAATTCATCTATTACATTCATCAAGTATTTCCCGTATTGATTCTTTAACATCGGCTGTGCCAATGCCATCATTTTTTCAGGAGTAATCCAGCCTTTCCGAAAAGCAATTCCTTCTAAACAAGCTATTTTTAACCCCTGACGTTTTTCTATCACTTCAATAAAATTACTAGCCTCTGATAAAGAATCGTGCGTACCAGTATCAAGCCATGCAAAACCACGTCCTAAAAGTTGGACTTTTAATTCTTTAGTATCCAAGAAACATTGGTTTACTGTAGTTATTTCCAATTCTCCACGTGCAGATGGCTTGCTATTCTTTGCTATTTTAACCACTTTATTGGGATAGAAATAAAGGCCCACTACAGCATAGTTTGATTTTGGGTGAACAGGCTTTTCTTCCAATCCTAATACATTACCGTTTTTATCAAATTCCGCAACTCCATAACGTTCGGGATCTGATACCCAATAGCCAAATACAGTAGCTTTGTTTTCTTCTTCAGCCATGCGTACAGCTTCTTTTAGCATATAAGTCAGCCCCTGACCATGAAAAATATTATCTCCTAGTACCAAGCAAACCGAATCATCACCAATAAATTCCTCTCCAATAATGAATGCTTGCGCAAGACCATCAGGCGAAGGTTGTTCTGCATATTCAAAACGGACACCGAAATCAGAACCATCACCTAATAATCGTTGAAAACCAGGAAGGTCATACGGAGTAGAAATTATTAAAATCTCACGAATACCTGCAAGCATCAAAACCGAAATGGGATAATAAATCATCGGTTTATCAAATATGGGAAGAAGCTGCTTACTAACTCCCTTGGTAATAGGGTACAAACGAGTACCAGATCCACCGGCTAAAACAATACCTTTCATTTTAATATAATCTGTTTAAATGTGTGCGCTTATCTCTCACTTTATCCCACCAAAGATTTAAAGCAATCCAGGCTACAATATCTCCTATCAATATCACAGTATTATTCACCCATGGTATCAATAAAATATTTACAACACTAAATGCACAGGATATTAATATTATAATAATCATAGCTTTACGGGGTGTAAATCCCATTGCCAAAAATTTATGATGAATATGATTCTTATCTGGTTCAAAAGGGCTCTTTCCATTACGCAAACGTACCATTACCACACGAATCACATCAAAAGCTGGAATTATTAATGTACTAAAGGCTATAAGAAAAGTACCTTTGGTATTAGAAATTACCTCAGGATTGTTCTGACTATATTTGATAGCAAGAAAACTTAGTATATACCCCAAAGTTAAGCTGCCGGTATCTCCCATAAATATTTTCCGTGCCCGTTCTGCATTACCGAAAACATTATAATAAAAGAAAGGAACTAATACACCTAAGGTACTAAACGCAAGCATACTATACATCCACAGCCCTTTCTCTATAAACAAAAGGCCAAAGACCAAAAGCGCAACACTACTCAATCCTGATGCTAATCCATCAATTCCATCTATTAAATTAATAGCATTAGTAATGAAAACAATGGTCAATATAGTAAAAGGAATACCAATCCAATTTGGAATTGCATATATTCCCAATAACCCATATAAGTCATTTATCCAAAGCTCTGCGACAGAAAAAAAACAAGCACAGAGAATTTGTATCACAAACTTTTGGCGATAACGCACTCCAATAAGGTCATCTGTAATTCCTGTCAAATATAAAAGAGTCAACCCACAGACTAAAAACAAACATTCCAATAAAAAACAAGTTGCATGTAAATCTGAAATATAATATCCTGTTATAGTACGGAATGCCAATACCAAACAACAAGAAAATAATATCGTTGGAAAAAAAGAAACTCCCCCCAAACGTGGAATGGCACATGTATGGATTTTACGTTTATCTGGTATATCAAATAATCTCTTACGAAGAGAAATTAGTAATATGCGAGGTATGACAAATAACGCTATACAGACAGAAATAACAAAAGCTAAGATTATAAATATATAATTCATTCGAATAATTATTTCATGAATAAAGTTTAATATTAAGCCCCATTTAGTTGATGCAATAATTCATTTTTATACAGCAACTTGATTTTCAATCTTTTCCACATACCCAACCGGCATATCCGCACAAGCGCACCCCAGCATATTCAACCGGACAGCAATCTTACTTCTGCCATCCACCGTGACAAGCTCTCCTACAAGACCAGTCAAAGGACCTTTGACAACACGTACTTTTTCACCACGTGCCAAAGGAGCGCTATTCATACAGATTGCCTCTTCNACAAGACCAGTCAAAGGACCTTTGACAACACGTACTTTTTCACCACGTGCCAAAGGAGCGCTATTCATACAGATTGCCTCTTCGGAATAGTCGAGCATAAAACGGAAACGGGCCATTTGTTCATCAGGAATGATAGTCGGACTACTCTCACCGCGCATTACCATATAACGACTAACTGTAGAAAAGGAAAGAACCTCTTTACGTTCTTTAGGATCAGCATGTACAAAAACCATCATCGGAAGCAACACGGATTCAACCACTTTACGGCGGTCACTCCATTGATGTACTTCTTGCTGGACCGGTACAAAATTTTCAATCCCCATTTTATCTAAACGCTCGGCTACTTTCTTCTCATGATGCATACGGACCAGAGCAACATACCAGCGTTTAGAGTGTGCTACGCCTTCCCCTGTCCCAATTTTAGGCCCAGCACTTAAAGTTTCTTTCGTTAGAATCATACTTTTTTACCCCTTAAGTTTCCGTTACTTCTTAGGTAACGGAAATTAT
>NZ_CP083673.1:5579439-5651733 GCF_025914115.1 Bacteroides sp. DH3716P
ACACCGTCAATAGGGCATTGGCGGCTGTCGGGGATACCTTGGGTATTAAACTTAAACATAATGCTGCTTAATTTTAATTAGTTACTTATACTAGTTTGCTTATATGAATATGAAATGCTTTATTCTTAGTAATAACAATATATATAAACCTTTGTTTATAATTATATTTTTGATGGCTTTCAATGGCGTAAGATGCAATAATGGTAGTGAAATAATTGTAAAATCTGTAATCCCTGATAGAGGTATTGTGGATCCGCATGTAATTATTGTTAATGATACTTTATATTGTATGTTTGGTCACGATAAATCATGGCACACAGTTGACACTTGGGTGATGGATAGATGGGAGTTGTGGGCAACTGCAGACTTGACAGAATGGATTCATATATTAGATATCTCTCCGGCTTCGACTTATATAGGGGATAAACCAAATTGTTGGGCCGGAGATTTAGCAGAAAAGGATGGTAAGTTTTACTGGTATTTTTCTAACAAAAACATAGATACTGGTGTTATGGTTGCTTCGTCAATGAATGGACTGTGGAGCGACGCTTTAAGAAAACCTTTATTACCTCAAGGTTTGGCCAAAACTAAATCTTATGATCCTGAAATCATCAAGGAGGGTAATAGATATTATATCATGTGGGGTGCCGGCACATATTATATTGCAGAATTGGGATATGATATGGTTTCATTAAAAACGAATCCTGAAATGGTTGTTATTGAAGACGACTCCCCTGACTTTATCATTGCGTCACCCAAATCATAACTCTAACCAGTCATCAGTATCAATGAGGTACGCTATAGCTCTCTCCTCCTCTGTGAGGCAGAGAGTTTTTGTTATAGTGTCTTTATTCTCCGGACGTGCAATCTCAATAGTAACTATAGTCTCGGCTATCTTGAGTGTTTCATCTACAGAGTACGGACACCCAGACAATTTTAATAGCCTTTCAAGTTCCTTGTATACTTTCAAAGCAACGAAACATATACAAACATGAGCCTCAATTCTTCTTGGCGTGAAATGGAACATCGGTCTTACATCCAGCGTACCTTTGGTAATACGAAACGACCGTTCCACATTCCATAGATTCTGATAGGCTTCATAGACTTTCTCTGGACTTAGATCCGTATTTGTCTTATACCCTTTTAATCCATCCCACATTGCATCTTCCTTTATCTTTTCCTCATCTATACTGACTGTAATTCCAGAACTGATAGAAAGGAACTTGTTATATCCTCGTTTGTTGATGTCCGCCTTCGTCAGTGTTCCCTTAGAAAAACGTTTTCTTAGCCTTTCCACACCTTGTTCTCTATCGAATGCGTTCTTCTTGGCCCTTTCATCAGAATATCCAACAATAAGCCTGTCTCCATCCGGATATTTGATATCATTGAAGACCCCACTCCGACGCTCTGTTGCAATTATTTTCTCCATTATCCGGCCGGACTCCTTCTTTATCCTGGCACCTATTATATACTTATATCCACCATCACGGAGTAGCTTTACATTCTTTGCGCTCATAAGTCCGGAGTCTGCAATTACTACAAAATCATTGCCGAGATTGAATCTTTGAACAAAATCATCTACGATGGGAAGCATTGTATATCCCTCATATTGTGAACCGTTAAACAGAGAATAAGACAAAGGATATCCTCCACGACTGACAAGAAGTCCTAAAACAACTTGTGAATTTGCATTTTTACCATCTTTGGAAAAACCGGATTCCCGTAACTCGTCCTTATTCGTTGTCTCAAAATAAAGGGTTGTGACATCGTAAAAAAGTATCCCTAAATTCCCACCAAACAATCCTTTGGTATGCTTAACACTTATCTCCTGCACGAGTTCCTGCTGGGTATTATATAGTTTATCGAGATAACGATAAATCTTCTGCAAACTGACATCTTCCTTGAAATGCCGTCTCAGATAATCCACTGTGGCCTTCTTGCTCATGGGAGAGCATATTCTGGATACTACAAGATGACGTAGTTCCTCATCCTGTATGATATTGAATCCGATTTTATCGTAAACTTTATTGATGATTCTCTGAGGTGAATTCAGAGAAGTACTTATTATATTGGATACAATGTACTCAGTCATTGAATTCTCTTACCGTCTTAGTTTTTCACACTCATCATCAGGGAAGCTTATGGTTTGCTGTCCACCGTAATGGGCTATCCAATTCTTTCCTTCATCTACAAGTTGACGAATTTCATTCTCGGTTGTACCCACACCTATGACATGGAGTTCCGTAAATCTACCGGAACTCTTATCGGCGATGACAACACTGGTCGAGCCGGATCGATTCTTTTTCCTACGCACAAACATAGCACGAAGATACAAAATTTCAGTGCGTCACCCAAATTAGACTTAAAAACACTGCTACAGATACCTATAGGGCAGGTTCATGAGAAAATTTTAAAAAAGTGATAAAGTCAGGAAAACGAATCCTGAAATGGTTGTTATTGAAGACGACTCCGGTAATAAGGTTCCTACAGCCGATAAATCGTGCGTGTTTTTTAGGAATGGATGGTACTATCTTTCATGGGGGAATAATTATGCTATGTCGAGAAAACTTAAGGGACCTTATCGATATATTGGTAAATTCCCCACAGGAGGACATGCCAGCGTCTTTGAATTTAAGGGTAAATGGTATGCTATCCAGGAAAAGAGTGAAACTAATATTTTTTATAGAGGAACTCAAATCAGAGTGCTATCTTTTAATCAAGATGGAACTATAATTTTGTCCCAAGAAGAAAATGACTCGTCACATGTGAAAGCTTATAATTTCAAGTACTCTACACAAGGATGGTCGGGAGAAACCGGAACTGAAGTAAAACGTGATTGTCCATGTAATATTTATGGACATACTACAGCAAAGAACGCAATCATATCTTCTACCAAATTCTTACATTTCCGGGTAACAGATGATTCGAAGTTAAAAATAAGACTTAAAAACGTCAGTAAATCCAAGACAATAAAAGTTGCTGTTTGCAGCTATAACTTTGATAAGGGCTTTTTTAAACTAGCTCCCAAATATGTAGACTGGAATACACAGGAGTGGATTGAAAAAGAATTGTTGTTACGTGATGATTTATATCAGGAGGTGACAATCAATTTGAATGAATTTAAAACTATAGGTAAATTTGTCCATCAGATTGCTATAATGCCGGTACCTGATATAACAGATGCTGAATGGCAGATAGAAAGTGTTACAATAAATTAAAAAAATATACGTTATGAATTACAAAAAAATTAAATTGTTTCTAATTTTGATTATAATTAGCGCTCCAGGTATTTTATATGCAGATATTTCCATGCAGAATGTGTCAGGTAGGGAGAAACAGAGCTTGAATGGTGTATGGAATATTCTTATCGATGCATATGACGAGGGGTTGAAAAAAAAATGGTATATCCTTAGAGATTCAAATAATGGTGGACTTAATGAGCTGTGCTACGAGGGAAATCTTACATTGAGAGTTCCGGGCGACTGGAATCATCAGTTACCTGAATTATATTTATATGAAGGGCATATTTGGTATCAGCGTAGGTTTGACTCTAAAATCCTTCCAGATAAAAGAATGTTTTTACATTTTGGAGCTGTAAGTAATAACTGTATTGTCTTTCTTAACGGTGAAAAGATAGGTGAACATAAGGGAGGGTTTACTCCTTTTCAGTTTGAAGTAACTGGAAAATTAAAGGAGAAAGATAATTATATTATATTACGGGTAGATAATATAAGAGGTGAAAATACTATTCCGGCTCTTAGTTTTGATTGGTGGAATTATGGTGGAATAACAAGGGATGTTGATTTAGTGTATGTTCCTGAAAATTATATCCAAGACTATTTCATACGTGTAGACAATAATGATACAGGGAAGTTGGATATCAAGGTCAAATTGAATGGTGAAAATGTGTCCCGAAAGGAGATAGTTGTTGAACTGAACGAAATAAATAAGAAAATCACTTTAAAGACAGACGAAAATGGTATTGCTCGTTCATCAAAAAAGATTTCATTAGAACTGTGGTCACCTGAGAAACCTAAGTTGTATGATGTTGCGATTACTTCCGGTAATGACAAAATAACAGATAGGATAGGATTCAGAAGCATAAAGGTTGATGGCAATAAGCTCTTATTAAATGGGAAACCTATATATTTACGAGGAGTAAACTTTCACGAAGAGATAGCCAACGAGAAACGGAGAGCTTATTCTAAAGCTGATGCAGAGTTTCTTGTAAATAGTGCGTTAGAAATGAATTGTAATTTTATTCGCCTGGCTCATTATCCTCAAAGCGAATATACTGTAAGGCTTGCAGAAGAAAAGGGGATCTTAATGTGGGAAGAGATACCATTGTGGCAGAAAATTAATTTTGCTTCTGAGGAGGTCTGCAAACTTGCGGAGACTATGGCCGATGAGATGATTCAAAGGGATAAAAACAGATGTGGTGTGATTATATGGAGTATCAGTAATGAGACTTCAAAATTTAGCAAGCCAAGAAACAAATTCCTGGCTGAATTGGTTACTAGGGTAAAGAGCTTGGATAATACGAGACTAGTATCTTCTGCTCTCCACCAGTCACAAGCTGTGAAAGAAGATGAATGGACTGTAATGAAACTTGAAGATCCTTTAATTGAACTTTTAGATGTTGTGGGATATAATAAATATCTAGGTTGGTACCAGAAATTCCCTTGCGAGCCGGAAAATCTGAAATGGGAAGCATATGGAAAACCTCTTATAATAAGTGAATTTGGGGCTGAATGTGTACAAGGTAATAATTTAGGAGATACTACTAATCTAAACTCATGGAGCGAAACTTATATGGAGAATGTTTATAAGAAGGATTTAATATCTTTCGATAATTCAGAAGATATAGTAGGACTTTCACCATGGATTTTATTCGATTTTAGAGTCCCTCGTCGTTCGCATGCTTTATTTCAAAAAGGGTGGAACAGGAAAGGATTAATATCACCAGAATATAGAAAGAAGAATGCCTGGTATGTGATGAAGTGTTATTATGATAAAAAATATTATGAGTGTAAAGAATAAATCTTTTTTAGTTTCTGATAATGATGTGTTTCTGGATGTTAACCTTACAGTCAGTGAGAGTAAACGTCTTATAGCAAAAGGAATAATCAATATGCCTTTAGTAAAAGATAAATTACAAAAAGGTATGATTATAATAACTAAAGGTTCTACTAATTCATATATTGCAGAGGAACTGATGAAGAAAACTATAGAGCATGGCAGTTTCCTTCTTGGACATTTTGTTCCTTCTGGAAAAAAAGCACTAAATATTAAGAAGAACCATATTAAAGAAATAGTATTTGAGAATGGAAAACTTATTGATATAAGTTATTCTGAAGCTCTAAGGTTATTGAAACCTGGAGATCTGGTTTTAAAGGGTGGTAATCTTTTAAATTACTCTAGAAAACAAGCTGCGGTGTGTATAGGTGCATATGATGGCGGTACAACTCATAAGTTTCTACCATATGTGGGTGAGAATAAAGCCAACTTGGTGATTCCTATTGGTCTTGAGAAAGAAACTTCTCTGAACTTGGAAGATTCTGAAAATGTTTTAAATGCTAATAATGAAAGATTAGGTTCTATACCTAAACTTTATTTATATAAAACCGGAATGATTTTTACAGAGATAGAGGCTATCCAACAGTATGCAAATGTAAAGGTCTTTTTATACGGCCTTGGTGGATTGTCTGGAAGAGAAGGAGGTATATCATTGATTGTTGTAGGGACAAAGGAAGAAATAATAAAAGTGAAATCATTGATTGAAACTATTAAAGGTGAACCTCCTTTTTAGATTAAAACTTCATGGAGTGATAAAATCTATGTGTCTAGTATTTCAGAAAGGGGGAAATGGGATGCCAGTGTCATCTTTCAGAACTGACAGATGAGACCGTAATTCAAACTGTGTCAATCTTAAACAAACCTGATTATCTCAAATATTACTTTCGGATAAACATCTGAAAATCAGATGTGTTTGAGGTAATATTGAACTAAATAAATGATAAGCTAGAGGGTTGACACAGTTTTATTTACGTAGCCCTGACAGATAGCCATTAAAAAAAGTGTCATGATTCATTAAATCACGACACTTTTAATGCTCAGCTTTAGAAACTGAATGTAGTATCTTCTAATCCCTTTGATGATAGATTAATGACTGTTTTTTCGTTTTTGCCGTTTGACTGTACAGTGACAAGCAAAGTTCCGTTTTGTGCCTTACGGCGGTCGGTCTTGAAATTTCCTGTATAATACAAGTTAGGTGAGTCTATACCGATAAGTTTTGCTCCACCCGTTACGGTAACGATGATTTCATTTTCTGCTTCAGGCACTGTTCTGCCTTTATCGTCTGTCAGTCTTACCTCAATTATATTAATATCTTTTCCGTTTCTTGACATTTCTTTCCAAATCGGATTGGCCTGAATCTTAGAAACGGTTCCTGTTGTTTCAAGCTTGCATGTACCGACTTTCTTTCCGTTGCGGTAGCCTATAGCTTCAAGTTTTCCGGGTTTGTATGATACTTCAAACTCTGCATAATATGTGTCCTTTCCTGTTTCCTTTCTTCCTAAAGACTTGCCGTTTAGCTTCAGTTCTATTTCATCACAGTTGTTGTATACTGTGACAAATGTTTTCTCGCCTTCTCTTTTATTCCAGCTGAACACCCTCTCTTTGCTTAATACGACACGTTCGCCAGCCTGTCCGTATGTAGTGTACTCCAAAGGTTCTGATGCTGAGACATCGCAAGAAGTGATGAATATCCTTGGTTCCTCAGTCCAACATGCTTCGTACATAGCCCCTTCATATTTCTTGTTTAATGTAAGATCCAGTAGCGATGAGTTCCATCCTCTTCTTCCAAGTTCTTTAGTCTCTCCTAAGTAATCTATACCTGTCCAGATGAATCCTCCTATTACATAAGGATTGTCTCTCATTGCAATATGATAGCATAGTTCCTTGTTGACTTCACTTCCAAAGCACAGTTTCTCAGGGTATTTTTCGTGCATGGGTCTGTACATGTCCTTGCTGCCAAAATCGCGTTCTATGTAATTGAATCCCATAATCGGCAATTGTTCTGTTACTCCATTCTTGTCTGTAAGTTTACAATTGTTGTCGCCTACACATGATGGTCTTGTAGGATCTAACTCCTTGCATAGAGCCAGCATTGGTGCTATCGTTTCTCCTGCGTGTTTATAGTGCCTGTAATCTGGAATCTCATTTCCTACTCCCCAGATTATTACTGATGGATGATTTCTGTCTCTTTTTATCATATCTGCCAAATCGGTACGCCACCATTCATTGTAGAGATGGTTATATCCATTCATTGCTTTTCCGGTAGGATTTTCTGTCCAATTTACTTGCCATCCGCTGGTCCATTCGTCGAAGGCTTCGTCCATTACATAAAATCCCATACTGTCGCATACTTCATAGAAGGCCGGTTCAAAAGGGTTATGCGATGTTCTTAAAGCATTACATCCCATTTCTTTTAATTTACTCAGACGGTATATCCAGACTTTTCTCGGTACTGCGGCACCGAGACTACCGGCTTCATGATGGAGGCAAACGCCTTTCAATTTTGTTTCAACGCCGTTGACAAAAAGTCCTGCTCCGGGTACGAAATCGATTTTTCGTATACCTATCTCCGTAACTGCATCGTCCAGAATTTTGCCATTGTATTCTATCTCACTTTTTACAGTATAGAGATATGGTGTTTTGTCGCTCCACAGATTTGGATTATTGAAAGTAACGGTTTGTGTCGCTTTATAGTTCGTTTCGTAGTTTTCGATGACATGATTGTTTTCTGTTCTTGCCACTTCATTTCCATCATGGTCGTAAATTATAGTACGGATAATACAGTCATGTTTTCTTGGAGCATTCTTCCATTTGTTCTCTTCACGCAGCCATCTGTTTTTTTTAAATAGTTTTATTTCATTCTCATCGAAGAATGTGCCCATGATTTCATAATTCGCTTTTATTGTGGCTGTATGTTTTTCTGCTATAGGAGTGGTAATATAGATACCTCCATTATGGCGGAAATGAACATAGTTTGTTTTTATCAGATGAACGTTTCTGTATATTCCTGACCCGTGATACCATCTGTCTGCTCCGGGATTACTGTTATCAACCCTTACAGCTATTACGTTTTCTCCTCCAAACTTGAGTTTATCAGTAAGGTCATATCTGAATGTTGAGTATCCGTATGGCCTTTTTCCAAGGTAACTGCCATTAATCCACACTTCGGAATTCATAAATACACCGTCGAACTGTATTACAAACTGTTTGTTTAAATCTTCTTTGGCAATAGTAAAGGTTTTTCTGTACCATCCTAATCCCTCGGGGAAGAAACCGTTGTTTTTCCCGGCAGGGAAATCCGGTGTATAGTCTCCCTCAATACTCCAGTCGTGTGGCAGATTAAGAGTTCTCCATTGTGAGTCATCATAGTTGACTTCTCTTCTCTCAGGGCTGTCTCCTAATAAGAATTTCCATCCCATGTTGAAATCTTCTGTAACTCTTATTTTAGTTTCTGTAGAGGGGGCTGCTTTTAACAGTGCCCCCATGAGAATTAATGTTAAGGAAAGTAGTAGTTTCATATTCATTTTGTAAATTTATTATTATAATTTTTCTCCGACTCCCTGAAGTGAAGCATCGTGATTCCACATTATGTACCAAGGATCTTTAGTCTTCAACTGCCACTCTTTTAGCTCTTTTTTCATTTGTTCGAGTATGTCTGTATAGTCTTTTTTCAAAGCCAGATTGTTTATTTCATCAGGGTCTTCTTTAAGATTATAAAGCTCGAATTCCGGTCTGTGAAGATAGGAGTCAGTAGTGCGCTTACCGAAATGTGTCAGATTGTTTCTGTAAATGCTTTGCCATGTTGACGAAATCCATAAATCGGATGCAAACGGATATTCCAAAGGATGGGCTATGTTCCATATTATTTTATAGTCACCTTTTCTCATTACCCTCATTGGATAATACATTGTGATCTCATGGAATGTATGTGAAGCGAAAATCCTGTCCCATCCTTCATGAGATTCACCCTCTATAACCGGTAGGAAGGAGCGTCCCATAAATTCTTCATCCTTGGTGTTTATACCTGCCATGTCAAGTATGGTAGGGGTCATGTCGACCCATGAAATCATTGCATCGTTTGTAATTCCTTTTGACTTGATGAATGGTGAGCTAATTATACAAGGTAACTTTAGCCCCGGCTCATACACAGTAGTTTTAGCTCCGGGGAAAGCCATTCCATTATCTGAAATATAGATAATTATAGTATTATCGGCTTTTCCTGATTCTTTCAGATATGAAAGAAGTTTACCCATACCCTGGTCTACTCTGGAAACTGACTGATAATATTGTGCGATTTCCTCTCTTGTTTCTTTGTTGTCAGGTAGGAATGAAGGAACAATGACACTGTCCGGCGAATATACTATATTGGTACATCCTTTGTATCCGTCTTTTCTGTTACCGAACGGATTGGGGGAACGCCAGTCGTCAACTTTTTCTGTAAATCCGCTACGATGTGGGTCGTCAGTACAGAAATAGAGGAAAAATGGTTTTTCAGAATTGAAAATCTCTTTACAGTTTTCTGCCATTTCTACAGTATTTCGTGGATTGGCTTTATATACTTTGTCGAAATGATATACGGATTCAGGAGCTACATGATATTTGCCTATTCTGCCTGTAAAATATCCATTCTCTGAAAGGATTACAGGAAGAGAACGCACATCCTTAAAAGTACTGAAATGATGGTAATCGTGTGTATGGCCGTATGCTCCGATAGCGTGCCCATATTTTCCGGTAAGAAGGACCGAACGGCTTGCTGCTGAGCTTGCACTTGTGCAATATGCTTGAGTAAATCTTACTCCATTAGCAGCAAGCGAGTCCATATTAGGGGTTTTGATAATGTTGTTTCCGTAGCATCCCAGTGCATCCATACCATGGTCGTCTGTCACAAACAGTATGATATTAGGGCGTTTTAAAGAGGTGGTTTCTTTGATTTTTCCGGTGCTGTTACTGCATCCGTAAAGTGCGGGTATGAACGTCAGTGCATAGCCTAAGCTCTTTATATTATTGTTCATGGTAAATTATTTTAGTATGTATCCTTGTTTTTTGTTAAGTCCCGTGCCTTTAAACTCTTGAAGTTGCTTCATCAGCTCTATTTGCATCTTTTGTGCAATGGTTCTCTTGTCTGCATCATTATAGCAGTTCTTAAGTTCAAACGGGTCTTCTTTCATATCGATGAGCCAAGGAGATTCTTTCTTATCAATAATCAGTTTATATCTTCCGTCGGTCGCTGCAGCCCACCATCCATCGCATTGTGCGAAATGAACAATTCTGTTTCCATCCACTATTTTATCTTTACTTGTAAAATCGGCTGATGTATCTTCTCCATGGAATTTCGCATCCGTCTTTATACTCATCAGAGAAAGTATGGTTGGCGCAAAGTCTGTATTAACATAAGCTTTGTTTATTACTTTTCCGGCTTTGATTTTACCAGGGTATCTTATTACAAACGGTATGCGTGATGAAGCCTCGTAAGGGACACCCTTGTTTCTTCTCTTATGCTCGTAGAACATATCCCCATGGTCGGAAGTGAAAACTACGATTGTATTGTCGAGCAGGTTATTATCTTCGAGGAACTTCAGTATTCTTCCTACGCTGTCGTCAATATGTTTTACCATTCCGAAATATTGTTTCAGTGCATTTGCGTCGAAAGACTTAGCTTCATTTTTGTCTTTCTCTCCACCCATTCCCCAGTTTGGCCGCTGTGATGCATATTCAGGTTTCATTGTAAAAGGCATTTCCGGCTTCATGTTTTTGTACATATCGTGATATGGGGGGGCGAGCATAGTCCGGAGTGTGAGGATCCGGAATTGACAACATCAGACAGAAAGGTTTGTTTTTGTCCCTTTCAAGTATTTCAAGAGCTTTGTCTGTAAAGAAGTCTGTAAGATGGATTATTTCATTCGCAGGAAGTTTAGCTGCTGCTTTATCACCGATACCTGCCACTACTTTACCGTTTTTTATATGAAAGTAAGGAGCGTGTCCTCCTGTCATCATGTATGTATTATCCTGGAATCCTCCATTATATTTTATGCCGAACGTGTATTTATTCTCATCTCCGGCAAGATGCCATTTGCCTACATACGATGTGGCATAGCCGTTTTCGCTTAATATGGATGCAAATGTGGGGATTTTATCACTCAGAAACATTCCGTTCTTGGGCGCTCCTGTTGCTTGTGGGTAGAGGCCTGTAATCATCGAGGCTCTTGATGGTGTTGATACCGGCGAGCTGCAGTAATATCTCATACATATAGCTCCTTCGCTGGCTATTCTGTCTATGTTGGGGGTTGTTGAATTGCATCCTTTTCCCCAAACAAAAGCTTCTTGTTCAGGCATAAGGTTCTGATAACAGCTTAAGGTTCTGAAACTGTGCTCGTCTGTATGGATTATGACCAGGTTTGGTTTTTCGGCAGCTGATATTCCTGTAATTGGTGCGCAGCCTGTTAACACCATTAATGTAAATTTATTCATCGCTTGTTATTGTAAAATTGTTATTTGATCAATACTTGGTGTAGCATCATTGCTTACACTTTTTAAGGTTATATTGTTTGCTCCGGAATATATGGTTATAGGAACTGACATTTCACGCCAGTGGAAACCAACACTTCCTGTATCGGTAAATTTAATTCTTTCCAACAGCTTGTCGTTATTATACAGCTCCATATATGAATATGTGCTGCTACTTTTCTGTGAGTATCTTATAGAAATTTTGGCATTGAATTTTCCACCATCATTTTCCTGATACCATGTGATAGAACCTTTACCTGCTTTCGGTATAACAAATCCGTCGCCGAAATACCCTTCGCCATCTTTTTTAGTTTTGACACAGTTAGTGAGACTGGCTGTTTCAGCCTGTTCTCCATTGAACTCGCATGCCGGTTCTCCTGGCTTTCCCCAATATAAGCCTTCGTTTGGACCAAAACTTTCCTGCATGTAAATTTCATCTTTACCATTTATATATATAACAGCTTTAACTGTAGCCGCCTCTTTTAGCGAAAATGGGGCATTGTATTTTTTACAATTCTTGTCAGGTTTCCTACCATCTGTAGTATAATATATCTCAACATTATCTTGGGGACTCTTTCCTCTTAATGAGATGCTTTCATATAAAATTGAAACTTTGTCTGAAGCCCATAATTTCTTATCGCCTGATATACATCCAAGATATAATGTAACGGGCGAATTTTCATTATAACCTGTAGACTGGATGAAAATCCTGTTAAGTCCAAAGAAACATCTTTTTGATTTTGCAATGAAGTTTGTTTCTGTATCAACAGGGTTACCGCTTTCAAATGATAGGATTCTTGCATCACCTTTTATATTGGCATGTATTCTGTTTTCTCCATACGGGTATAATATTCCGTTGTTGTCTTTTTGACTTATGGATATAATGCTGATATCTTGACAGTCTGCTTTCAGATTCTTGTTTTCGATGTCAATATCAATTTTAGCAGGTGTGCCCGCTGTGGCTTGCGATGTCCTGGCTATTTCTTTTCCCTTTCTGTATGCTATTGCTTCAATCTTTCCTGGTGTCCATGGGACTCTGAATTCACATTGCATTTCATTCCATTTTTCCCCTTTTTTTATTTTCCCAAGAGAATTCCCATTGAGTAAAAGTTCAACTTCATCGCCTGTTGTATACACCCATACAGGTATTTCTGTTCCTTCTTTCATTTTAGGATGTGTCCAATGTGGCAGAATATGAACCATATCCTTTGTTGTCCATTCACTTTGGTAGAGAAAGTACAAGTCTTTTGGAAAACCTGCCAAATCAAGTGCACCAGATTGGAAAGCTCTGAACGGCCATCCTCCATGTACATATCCTGCTTCGCCAAGGTAATCAAAACCAGTCCATCTAAAACTTCCGGAGAACCAGTCTTTGTCTCTTAACGATTCTATGATATGTCTGGCTGTAACTCGCACGGTGGCATTATCATACGAAGAGTTGAATATCTGTTTTGCACTCTTTCTTCTGTCTGGTGATGTCCAGTCATATGAGAAAATCTCTTTATCCGTAAGGTTGGGTATGAACATCGGATCTTGTTTCTTATTGGGGTACTTGTCTCTATACCACGTCTGTGTTCTATAATATCCTCTAACTTGCCATGTATGAGGGTTTTCTGTTCCTATGAATGCTCTATTTCCCGGCTTATATGTTTCAAGAAAAGTTTTCTTTTCGCTCCATCCGTTCACGCCATATACATCCATATCTTCAGAGTTTGAGTCTCCTGAAGTGACTAATCTCGTATGATCTTCCTCATGGCATATTTTTACCATCTTTTTGGCAACATCGCCTTTGGTTTCATTCCCTATACTATATAGGAACACTGAGGGATGATTCCTGTCCCTTCTAATGAAATCTCTTAAGTCTCTCTCATACCAATTGTCGAAAGCCTGGAATCCATAGTCAAAGTCTGCTTTTTTGTGCCATCCGTCGAATATTTCGTCCATGACGAACATTCCAAGCTCATCGCAAACTTTATAGAAAATAGGCAGATGAGGGTTGTGAGCCGTTCTGATGGCATTACATCCCATATCTTTAAGAAGTTTAACTTTCCATCTGATGAGTTGTTCTGTTGTAATGGCTCCAGTAGGACCTCCTTCCATATGTTCGCATACGCCTCTAAGTTTATACTGTTTTCCGTTCAGTATAAATCCTTTATTGGGACTCCATTCTATATATCTGAATCCGAAATCGATACTTTTCGTTTCGATTATATTGTTATTTCTGTCGGTAAGTGTTATTCTTGATGTATATAGGTTAGGATTTTCAGGAGACCACAACTCGGTCTTTTTGATTTTTAGGTTGAAGTTGATTTCTGCATTGTTGTTGTTAGTGGAAAACTCTAATGTTTCCGATTGTGCTTTGCATTTACCTGCTTTGTCAAAAATTTCCAGTTTGGCTAAATAGTTGGCAGATTTTTCGGCTGAAATAACTTTTGCGTTTACACAGACTTTGTCTTTCGAGGGGGTAGTGATAAAAATTCCATCTTTTTCAAAGAAAGCATTTTTGTGGCTTCTTAATGATACATTTCCATATATTCCGCAGCCATGATACCAGCGGGCGCTGGGTTCCATACTATTGTCTACTCTTACTGAGATGATATTTCTGCCTTCCACAAGGTATTTCTTTATATCGAATGAGAACGGAATGTATCCGTATGGTCTTTCTCCTGCAAAGTTACCGTTTATCCATACCTGATTGTTCATGTATGAAGCCTCGAAGTCTATGAAAATAAAATCATCTGACAGGTCTTTTTCAGTCAGATATATCTCTTTGCGATACCATCCTATACCGCCTCCAAGGTAGCCACCCTTGTCTTTCTGTGAGGCATTTGCTGAATATCCGTTCTCAAAAGCCCAGTCGTGAGGTATGCGGATGTCTTTCCATTCTGAGTCATCAAAATCTACATATTTTGCTTCTGGTATGTCACCGTAAAAGAATTTCCAGTTATTGTTCAAGTTTTTTATATTTGCTGAGATATTCGCTATGTTTAATAACAGTAAAAGTGTTAAGATAAATATATTTCTCATATAGGGTATAGGATTAGATTGTTTATTGAGTTTTACAATATTTATAGCATAGGGAACATCTGTCTGCTTAGTTTTTACCTATGATAGTAACAGATGTTTCCTATATTTAATGCTATAGAAGTAGTAAAAGGTTCCAGTATCTTTTTATGTTATAAAAGTTCTTTTGGAGTAGCTTCTTCTATCCACTTGTTCAGTCTTTCAAGCATATCTTTTGTCCTTTCCGGATATACGTTGATAAGATTTGTGGTTTCGCTTTCATCATTGCTGATATTATAGAGCTGCACCTTTCCGCTTCTGTATTTAATCAGTTTCCATTCGCCGTTTATTATAGCAGCATTCTGGTCTTCGTAGCTTCGGAACATAAACAAGTCTCTGTCTTTTAGTTTCTTACCCTTTAGAACTGGGACGAGGCTCTTTCCTACTACCTGTTTGTCCTTACATGGTTTGCCTGAAGCAAGTTCTACAAGAGTAGGGTAGACATCGATTGTTTCTACCGGCTGAGTTATAGTCTTGCCCATCATTTTCTTATGAGTAGGGTCGTATATGATAAATGGTACGCGTGAACCGCCTTCAGCCAGTGCATCTCCTCCTATCTTGCCACCTCTTAAATGTCCGTTCTTGAAAGCCCCTCCCTGGTCGGAAGAGAAGATTATAACTGTATTGTCAGCAATTCCTTTTTTCTCTAGCGAACTTCTGATTTCTCCTACAGTCTCGTCAAGCGCCTCAATCATCGCTGCATACTGTGCGTATTTTCCGGTAAGCCCTTTCTTTTCATATTTTGCCACTAAGTCTTTTCTTCCTATTTGAGGGCCATGTACTCCATAATACCACACGTTGAGCAGGAAAGGTGTCTTTTTGTCGTATTTATTAATGAAATCTACCGCTCCGTCTCCAATGAGATTTGTCAGATAAGTATTCTTTCTGGCTTTTGGGAAAGGATTGTTAGTCTTGAAGAACGGTTGGTAGTAGTTGTTCGGATGTCCGTGTTCGCATGTACCGTACATAGCGTCGAATCCTTGTTTTGTAGGGAAATATGGTTCTGTGCCAAGATGCCATTTACCTACAAACATGTTATAGTAACCGAATTCTTTAAGTCGTTCAGCATAAGTGATTTCTTCCAAGGGGAGATACGCTCTCGACTTCATTTTGCCGGGGTCTTTGTCGAATGTTTCAAATTCAAGGCTTGTATCTTTGCCGTATATATGTCTTACGAATCCGCATCTTAACGATTCTTTGCCTGTCAGAAGCGATGCTCTGCTCGGGCTTGAAGTAGCACTGGCTACATAGGCTCTTGAAAAATACAGTCCGTCAGACTTTAGTTTGTTGATGTTTGGAGTATCGAATACAGGGTTGTTATATCCCAAATCAGCCCATCCAAGATCATCTACAAACAGCATTACTATGTTGGGCTGCTCCTGTGAGAATGCCGTTACCTGACTTCCTAGCAATAGGGCAGAGACAGTTATTAGATTCTTCATAATTATTCGAATTTCAGATTTTTATTTCCTTTAATTTTCAAAGTTTCTCTTGATTTCTTGTCGGCTTCCAGTACTTTAGCCGGTTTCAGTCCTGTGTGTATATTATCCTCGATTGTGACATTTTTGCAATTCTCCAACTGGAAAACCGGTGCGTCAGGGAACGGGGCTTTTTCCTCATTGTTAAGGTTTATTCTGTTGCCTTTGATAATAAGGTTTTCTGCTCTGTCCGCCCATACCACTCTCGGATTAAATCCGTCAATCTCATTGTTTATGATATTGATGTTCTTGTCGTAGCACTCAGTCTGGTCGAAGTTCTTGCCAAGTCGTGGAGTGATGTATATTGCGGCATGAGGTTTTCCGCAGTCGGCATAGTTCTTGAACTTGTTATTTCTGATTGTCACGTCGTTTACAGCACCGGATTCAAACCAGAAGAATGTTTCGCCTCTGAAGAGTATTGCCGACATCATTGATGACAGATTATTGTTTTCAATAACAGTTTTCAAAGGGGTTTTCAGAATGAGATTTCTTGCCCTATGGTTTCTTATAGTACATCCTCTCACTGTAAATGTCGGATTCCATGTTTTGTTTTCCACTACATCTCCTGTTTTCAAATCAGACGGAATAGCATTGGCGAAAGTCAGATCCATGTATGTTTCGTTAATGATGTTGATTTTTGTGACTGTATTTGTTTCAGCTCTGGCCGGTGACGGATACTTTATGAACCAAACCTCGTCGCCGGGGGCAGCAAATTTGAATCCCAACTGTTCGAAGTGTTTCAGAGCTACTCGTATCGTTTTGGAGTCGATAATCTTGTTTACTTCCACATATGTGCCATGTACGTTAGTTCCGTCATCAAGCATATTCTCAAATGTGCATCCTTCAATCAGAATATCTCCCTTACAGTTGGCAAAATGTGTGGCGTCTGCAGTAGATGAGATTACTCTGTCTGAATTAGGGGGAAGAACAACTTTACAACCTCTTATTTTTATGTTTTCAGAACGTTCGAAAAGATATGCCATACCTAGGGCATGATGTACCGTTACGTTGTTGAGAGTGATGTTCTGACACTCCTTAAAATCGAATGCAGGAGCATATCTGTCCTTTTCTCTGTCGCCCTTAGAGCTTAGCAGTGAGCCGATTGGTGGATAGTATTTTTGTTTTTCGTATATACGCAGGTTTCCGTTAGGAAGCTCCACCACCTTTGACGGGTCACTGTGCATATCTTGTGCACCGGTTACTACTTTCTTCTTTTCCTTGTCGAAAGGCAATGTGCTGCCTAATATGGAATAGTTAAATCCGTCAATGTTAGGGAACATTATTTTATTCTTCTCTATTTTCCATGAGAAACCATCCCTTAATGGTCTTACTTCCCTCCATCCTTCTTTGCGATTGATGTCTATGACTTCAGCAAGGAATGTAAAAGGTATGTCCCAGTTTATGGTAATGCCTGATATATTCACTTCATTACATTCCTCTATCAGGAAAGGGAATAACTGACCATGACATAAGATGGTAGCTCCGTTGCCTTCTATTTCCACTTTCTTGAAGCCTTTGATAGGGAATATGATTTTCTTTGAACCATTGCCGTGATTTGTTATTGCACAGTATTTTTCTGTTGCATAGTCCGGCTTGCAGAAATATGTTCCTTTTTCAAGTACTATTTTTATATCATCTGTCTTCGCACTTTCTATAGCCATTCTTATATTCATAGTTACCTCGCCATTCTGTAGCGGAATGTTGATGATTTCTTTTGCAGCTGTATATGAATTTGTTATCAGTGTTAATACAGACAGAAATGTAATTCTTTTCCAGATTTTGGGTATAGTCATAAATTTTTGAATTATTTTAAGAATAAATATCCGGACAGTGGAGTGTAAAGATTATCTCCACTATCCGGCAGTAATAGATTTATTTTAGAGTTTCTCCTTTTTTATTCGGATTGTAGTATTTTCCTACAGAATTTAGGAATTCGGCCTTCATTTCTTCAAGCATTTTGCCTTCTTTAGCAGCCAAATCTTCATTCTGGGCAAAATCATTTTTCAGGTTATATAAAGCAAAATCTTCGACAGTTCCGAGTTCATTTCCTGTTTTGTTTACCTTTTCACCTTTGTATGGAGGTATAAGTGCATAGTCGCCTTTTCTGTATGCAAGGCGGCCCATTGCTTCAGTTATAAATGATTCTCTACCATCAGTAGATTCTCCCATGAACACCGGTAAGAAGTTCTGGCTGTCAAGTCCTACAGGAATTTCTTCATCTATCAGCTCGGCAAATGATGCAAGCATATCCATATGCGAAATAAGGGCATCCGATTTGACCGGCTTGATATGACCTTTCCAGTAGACAAAGAATGGAACCCTTGTTCCTGCTTCGAACAGACTGTATTTACCTCCTCTTAATCCGCCTGCCGGTTTGTGGTCGCCAACAAGTTCCGGTGACTGGTCTTTGTAACCGTCGTTAAGTACCGGGCCGTTGTCGCTCGAGAATACTATCAAAGTATTTTCCAACAGGCCTTCTTTCTCAAGCTTCTCTATCAGTTGGCCAACACACCAGTCTGCCTCTATAATAGCATCTCCGCGAGGTCCCATTGTCGTTTTGCCGGCAAAACGCTGGTGAGGGGCGCGTGGTACATGTGGCTGGTGAAGTCCATAATAAAGGAAGAATGGTTTTTCTTTGTTTTCGTCAATGAAATTCATTACTTTACCTACGAAATAATCAGCCATATCTTCATCCACCCATTTAGCTTTCTCTCCACCTTTCATATAGCCTATACGGGGAATACCGTTTACTATTGAATTGTTATGTCCGTGCGCCCAGTGCATTTTCAGCATTTCCGGATGGTCTATGGCTGTAGGTTCTCCTTCAAAATTCTTTTCATAACTCACCTGAATAGGGTCTTCAGGGTCAAGTCCGACTACTGTACCATTTTCAACATAGACTGTAGGTACACGGTCGTTTGTCGCTGCTATAAGACATGAATAATCGAAACCTATTTCATTTGCCCCGGGAGTTACTCTCTTGTTCCAGTCCGGATTTCCCGAACCCATTCCAAGATGCCATTTGCCAATTGCCGCCGTAGTATATCCTGCATTTCTGAACATTTTCGGCATTGTAAACTGTGCTGTGTCAATCAGAAGAGGAGCGTCGCCCGGAAGAATCTTGGCATTCTTGTTTTTCCATGGGTATGAACCTGTAAACATCGCATAGCGACTAGGTGTTGATGTAGCAGAAGTGGCATGCCCATCAGTAAAACAAACACCTCCATTCGCTAATTTGTCAATATTTGGTGTAGAGATGGTTTTACTTCCATATGCGCTGACGTCGCCGTATCCTAAATCGTCCGCAAGGATTACTATTACATTCGGTTTGCTTGTTTTCTCTGTTTTCTCTGTTGAAGAACATGCAGTCGAACTTATGGCTAAAGGAGCCAAAACAGAACTGAATAATAAATAATTTTTCATGATAAAATATTTTAAAGAATTTGTTCCCTTTTTTTATATCTGCAAATATAAATTGTAAATCCATACTGTGGGTATCTTGTTGTATAATAGATGTATCTGTAGGTATTATTATGTTTCTCAATTGCTTAAAGATACATTCCTGTACCTGCAGATACGATAAATATACCTATAAATACATATTAATATGATGGTATTGGTATTTTTGTGTTCGAAGAAAAACAATAACCTTTAAAAATTATGAAAACAGAAAGTTTTACATCATTATTTGCTCTTTGTATGCTGGCGTCTTGTTCAGTGTCCGAAAAGAACAAATTAGAGAGTCGCCCTAATGTGGTATTTATCCTGGCTGATGATTTGGGATATGGCGATGTGAGTTGTTATGGACAGGAGAAATTCACTACTCCTAATATAGATGCTCTTGCCTCCGAGGGTATGAAGTTTACTCAGTTTTATGCCGGATGTACGGTGTCTGCACCGTCAAGGTGTTCGCTGATGACAGGATTTCATACAGGCCATGCTCAAGTTAGAGGTAACAGAGAACTGAAAGGTGAAGGCCAGTTGCCGATGGCGGAGGGGACATATACCATTGCGCGCATGTTTAAGGATAATGGATATGCCACCGGGGCTTTCGGAAAATGGGGTCTTGGCTTCCCTGGATCTGAAGGAGATCCTAATAATCAGGGATTCGACGAGTTCTTTGGATATAACTGTCAAAGACAGGCTCACAGATATTATCCTTCTCATCTTTGGCATAATCAGGAAAAAGTCATTTTAGAGGGGAATGATACCAAAAACAAGACAGTTTATGCTCCTGATCTGATACATGAAAAAGCCCTGGATTTTATCAGAACTAATAAAGATAAGCCTTTTTTTGCATTTATTCCCGTGATACAGCCACATGCAGAACTTCTGGTTCCTGAGGATAGTATTATTGAAAAGTATAGAGGAAAGTATCCGGAAACTCCTTTTGTGGCAGACAAAGAAGGTGCGGAATATGGAGATCCGGACTTCGATGTGAAAGCTTACTGCTCGCAGCCGGAACCTCATGCCACTTTTGCTGCTATGGTGTCAAGGGTGGACAAGTATGTTGGCGATGTGACAGGTTTGCTCAAAGAACTCGGAATAGACGATAATACGATAGTGATATTCAGCAGCGACAACGGACCTCACCTTGAGGGCGGAGCCGACCCGGATTTTTGGAATAGCAATGGTGATTTCAGCGGATATAAAAGGAGTATGACGGATGGTGGCATCAGAGTGCCTATGATTATAAAATGGGGTGACAGGATTAAAGCCGGCTCCGTAGAGCAGCATATTGGTGCCTTTTATGACTTCATGCCTACATTTGCGGATCTGCTTGGAGTGGATGTAGACAAAACTGACGGTATATCTTTATTGCCTGTCATTACTGGGAGTGGAGAGCAGAAAGCTCACGAATTCCTCTATTGGGAGCATCAGGGGAACGTGGCTATAAGAATGGGCGATTGGAAGGCTATACGTACAGGGCTGCTTAAGGACAAGGATGCACCTCTGAAGCTTTACAATATCAGTAGCGATGTGGCTGAGGTGAATGATGTGGCTGCTCTCAATCCGGAAATCGCAGCCAAGGCGATGGAGATTATGAAAAGGGAACATACTGTGAATCATAATTATCCGCTTTATGCTTCGGAGAGAAAGAAATAATGTTATATTAAGGTTTTAGTGGCTTTTAAGGTAAAAGGATTTGGATAACATTACTACTTGCCATATGGCAAGTAGTTTGTAAAATTTAATATAAAAATGTTAGTAAATGAGTTCGCTTTAATAAGTAAGTAAATTTTTGTTATACGGTTCAAGCGGTACTATAAAATACTAAATGTTTTTATTATAAAAAAACTCTAAAAACACAAAATATGCCCCTCCTTAAAGGACATCCAGAATATTTATTAGATCATAACTATTTATTAGTTATGCTTTTGAAGCATTCTTCAAACAAATTTATACTGGCTTTCTTCTCATACTCTCAGATTCATTAGCGAAGTACGTGATGGACTCCAATACAGGAGCACTATTTGTCTATTCAAATAAGACTGAGTAACGGCGATAAAGAACATGCAAACTTATCACTGTACCCGTATCCTTCCTTTCTCACACATGTGGCTACAATAATATGATTGTAAGCATTGGGATGACCGTTATTGTATTCTTCATTACCTTCAGTAAACAAACTGTTTGAAGATTGCTTCGGGAATCGTTAAGGTTATTTCTTCATTGGGCTTTTTATTCCATTTAGAAATGTTATCTCAGTATCGGCTTAAAAGAGAACACATCATACCAGAAGATTTATTGAACATATCAAAGTGTTTAGCAGAGGGACTTTTCTTGAACATATAAATTTTCCATATCATTTAATATTATGATACAATGATGTTAAAAAACTATTTAAAATAGTATAAATTCAAAGTACTAAATTAAAATTTGATATTAAAAATTAAGCTCCATTTATTGAGGTGAATTCAACATATTAATATTGTACAAACAATGAGAAAGAAATCTTTTATTACGGCACTGCTTGTCAGTGTCATGCCTGCATTGGTGTCGGCAGGTAATATAAGCTCAATAGACACAAAAGGGAATATCGTGATGAAAGTGCGTATAGCCAAACGGGGGAATGATAATATAATTATCGGCTCGGATTATAACGGAGTAGTCCTTGCCACCGACTATAAGGGCAACATCATGTGGAGAACAGATGTTGGCCACGGAAGCATGAACCATGACCTGTGGTGTGCTGATATAGACTCCGACGGCAAGCAGGAAATCTTTGCAGCCAATGCTAGCGGTAGAGTGGTATGTCTTGATTTGAAAGGTAATATAAAATGGACATTCACTCCTTATGATGGCGTACATCGCACTCCGATGTATTCCGTGTGCGTAGTGAAGAAGGAGAACAAGCCATATGTAGTCTGCGGTGACTTCTCTACAGACTGTTATTATCTCGATGCCGTGACTGGAAAACTCGTACAGAAACTCTCGAGCAGGGACTATTCCAAGGCTAAGGTCTTCAAGATTGACAAGAAATTCAATTCTCTGCATATAGCGAATTTCCTCCGTCCTATTCCTTTAGACGGGGAGAACGACCTGCTCTTACTCCATGGCTCGAACAATCACATGCAGTCCTCGGGTGAGTTTTATGTAATGGAACCTTTGACTGACAAGGTGCTTTCGTATGTGGCAAAACCCTTGAAGCAGAAAGGTACGGTGGGCGATGTGCGTGTGGCCGACCCTGATGGTGACGGCACATATGAGGTATTGTTCGGCTCGTCGGTGCTCAACGGCAACGAGTTCGGAAGAATAGAGTTCTCCGATACTTATACTCATGCCAAATTATTTTCGTATCCCATACAGCAGAAGAATATAGGAAAAGTATCCTACAGAGTGAACCAGCCTTTCATCTTATACGGCAAATCGGGCTATGACTATGGAGTGCTTTCGTCAAATGCAATGGTTTTCTTTTCCTCGGAAGGATATTCAAAACAGATTAAGGACAAACTCCTCACGACATTTGCCTATAATGATATGTGTCAGGACGACAAGGGTAATATCATACTTGCAAGTTGTCAGGACGGAGGCAGCTGCATCCATATTATCGACACCGGAAAGTCCTCGTGGAAGTACGACTATGAAGATCTGATGCCGGAGGGAAACATACAGCGCATAATGGACTACACCACTGAGGTGAGAAAACAGCTGAAGAACTTCAGAAAGCCCGAATGGCAGCGCGAGCCGGTCTGTGTCACCGGATTTGAGGGTTCAAAAGAGCCTATATTCCAAGAACTTGATGACTCTAAATCCCTCGTCCTTTTAGGCTCGCCATGGAACAGAGGACATAATCAGGAATCTTCGTGGAGATTACCACTTTATGAAGGAAACATATATCTTAATTCAAGGGACAGAAGAAACAAGTATGACCGTTCAGCAAAGGAAATAGTTGATTATTTCACTCCGTCGTATGATGGAGTGAAAGGTATTTCAACGTGGGCAGGCCATGGGAATGATCCGTTGTATTATTCTCTTGACGTGCTTAAGGAAATTGCATCGTATGGATATGAGCATGATGGGAAAAAGACCATATACATATATCCGGAAATGAACCATACAGATAAGGATTTTGGGTTCGTAATGAAAAATCAGGTTTATCCGCTGGTGGAATTTATGGGTACCATAAAGTCTAACGTGGCTTTCCGTGCAAAGAATGTATTCTGGCAAGGACAGGTTTACACTAAAGATTGGGAGCCGGTCGTTTCAGGTAAATATGCAGCCGAAGTCATTCCTATCCTGGAAGAAACAACTGACAAGACGCAGGATTTGAGTATAGCCGGACGTATGGGGCTATGGACAGCCGGAAGTGTTGACGGATGGGGGGTACGCTGTTCGCGCGATGATCCAAGTTTCGACCGTTCGCGTCAGTTCTCATCACAGAAACTCTCCAATCATGTTTTGAGAAAGACCGTCTACAGCCTTGCTTGCGGAGCAAAATACATTCATAACACAGCAGAGTCAGACAATGAGACACTGGAATACCATGCAAGCCTCGCATACGAACTGCTTGCCAAGGAAGCCCTATACGTTCCTAAGCGAAATGAGATACTGAGCATCTCGCCCGTTCATCTGAGCATGTATAATCCGCAGGAAAGCTATCTTACTGAGGCCGAAGACCACAAATGGTGGATATATTTCGACAAGGACAGAGAGGAGACACAGCCGAAAGTGTTCAGCCATATGAACGCCTCATGGCTTGGCGCTTCGCTCACTCCATGGGATTTCTCCACCTATGCATCGGGCGTGACAGACAGAAGACAGAACTCCATCCCGACTTATCCTAACGGCATGGTGCTCATCACACCCGTACAGAACAAGGCTCTGAGAGAGAAAAACTCTGTCAGAGGCAATCTTGCGGACAATCTGCATCCTTTCTACAAATCCATAATGAAGGAATACATCACCGACGGAGTGGATTATCTCTCTGCCGACGGAAAGCAGCGTTTTAAAGCCGATGAGTTCTACAAGCAGATAAAGAAGGACATAGAAGAAGGAGCGAAGAAACTGCCGGTGCTCGTAAAAGGTGAAAAGACAGGATGGGTGGTGGCTCAGGTATCGCCTACCCACTTAAGACTCACTCTTGTCGACGGAGGATATCTCGCCCCGATGGACAGAAAGGTGAAAGTAACGCTCAACAATCTCGCAGTGAAGAAAGTCAGCGACATACTCGACGGAACTTCCTACAGCGTCAAGGACAGCTCGTTCGATGTCACCGTTCCGTGTGGCATGTTCAGATTCATAGATATAGAGCTGCAGAAACCTTTTATGTAAATGTTTGATACATAACCAGATAAACGATTCAAAACTTTAATTAGTCCGGCTGATTGTAGGTTTGTATGTGCAACCCTAAGTCCGACCGGGCTATTACATGCCGCACTCGAAAACATAGTTCCACAGACTGGAGCCATACGCGACGTGTGCGCACCAAACAGGCGGGGAAGAAATGAATTGCCTTGAAAAAGTGAACAGCTTAGATTACAACCTTACCCTCTACACACCTATGAACAACGATGCAGTGCTAAGTAAAGCCAGAGTGCACTGGTGCGGAAATTCGGTAACAGTAGCTGAAACCTCCCGTGAACTCCCGATGCTCGTCGAAGGAGCCTCATGGAGTCTGTTCAGGATAGACGACACCCACTCGCGCCTTTTGCTCATAGACCCCGGATACGTCTCGCCCTCGAAGATTAAGGCAAGAATAATGCTTCAGAATGCCAGACCTATCAAGGCCACAGACATTCTTACGGGCGAAGAAATAGAAACCGGCAAAGACATCATAACGATAGAAGTCCCTGCCGGTTCGATGAGATTTATAGATTTTGAGTATCTTAATAGGTAGCAATCCGACAATTAGACGAGTTGACAAGGCTGCCATCCAGGCGGTAACATAGTTCAACTCGTCTACTTATCAACTCGTAACTGAAGCCTTATTATTTAATTTTCTTGCTATAGTCCAGAGCTTTACCCATATACGGATACTTGTCGAAGATATCCCCTTTGCCGTACATTCTCGGGTCGCCGGTTCTCTTCAGCTCATTCTCCATACGTTTTCTCAGCTTGTCCATCACCTTTCTGTATTCAGGGTTCAACGCCTGATTCTTCATGCAGTGTGGATCCTCCTTAATGAGGTAGAACTCCTCGCCCGGGCGTTTTGCGAACGCCATTTCGTTGTAGCGGTAATCCTTGTCGCCTGGTTTCAGTCCCGTCAGGTACGACTTCGTAGGCGAGTTGTCGCAGTTTCTGTAGTCATACTCTGGATTTCCCACCGGCCATCTTTCCGGCTTATAGTTCACCACATACAGATATTCGTCCGTTCTTATGGCTCTCACCGGATAACCCAAGTTCACTCCATCCTCATTGGCGCGTCCCACATCGTGTCTTTCCTTAATCAGAATCATATGGTCGCGCTTCTTGTCTATGCGTCCGCTTTTCTTCGATGTGAGCAGGTTTATGAAGCTCTTTCCCGTCATGCCGAAGTTTCCGTCTATCTGTGCAGCCTCCAGCAGGGTAGGAGCGATGTCGTGGAAACCGATAAAGTCGTCTACCGAGCGTCCGCCCATTACCTTACCCTTCCAGTATACTATGAACGGCACATGAAAGCCTTCCTCATATATCTGTCCCTTGATACGAGGAAACGGCATGCCATGATCTGATGTCACTACAATCATGGTATTCTCCAGCATACCTTTCTCCTTGAGAATCTGTACCGCCTCGCCCACATGCTTGTCGAACCATTCCACCTCCACGGCATAGTCCATTATGTCCCCCCTCACTATCTCGTTGTCTGGATAGAAAGGCTGCACATACACGCTGTCGATGCTCTTCCCGTTCTTCTTCCATGAGTCCTTCTCGTAGAATCTGTGCGGTTCCTTACAACCCAGCCAGAAGCAGAAAGGCTTTCCCTCTTTGTTATCGTCGAGGAATGCCCTGAAGTTGCCCGAGTAGTCAGTGTTGAAGATACCCTTTGCCGGTCTGTCCTTCACCGTCAGCTTGTTATACTCCGGTCCTGCAGGGTTGTCCTTTGTGTCGTACGTTCCGGGACCCCAACCTTTGCCCGTATACCCCACGTAATAACCGTTCTCCATCAACACCTGCGGATAGAGTGTGAACTCCGCCGGGAAATGCGGAAAATGGTTGGTAGCTTCCTTCAGCTGCCACGAGTATTTCCCCGTCAGGATGCACGCTCTCGACGGAGCACTCTTAGGGTTCTGCGTATAAGCGTTTGTAAACACCACTCCTTCCGATGCCAGAGCATCGATAGCCGGAGTATTACAGTTTCTTCCTCCATAAGCTCCGAAGCTTTCTCTCGAAGCGTCGTCGGCAATACAGAACAGTATGTTAGGCTGTTCGTTTTCCCCCATCACCGCTGCCGAAGTCGCAAGCAAGGGGAGTAGAGTCAGTTTGTTTTTAAGCATGGTTTTTTAGTTGTTAGTTGTTAGATTTTATTTGTTAGTTGTTAGACTTCAGAAACTCAACAGTTTCAAATCCTATGAGATGATATCCCGCCAGGTTCGGATGATGGTCGTAGTACCACTCCTTGTATCTTCCTAAGATAGGGTCCAGAGAGTTGTCGTCCGCCAGCACCACCTTCCGCGTCCTGCCCTTCTGCGTATAGTCATACGTGAAAGGCTTCAGCCACTCGTGATACTTCTTGTCCACCTTCTCAAGGTCAATCCTCCTCACATGATAAGTGTTCGGTCCGGACTTCATCACAGCCTCCTTATAGGGCGTATAGATATCAAACAGAGGCAGCCCCATATCCTCCGCCACCTCCTTTATCAGTCCGTTCACCACCTCACATTCCTCGAACGGCATGAAAGGCACAATCGTCATCACCACAAGCCTCGACCCGTCGAAATCCCCCTCAATCCTCCTCAGCAGCGATTTCAGGTTTTCGGGGAACTCCTTCTTCAGGTTTTTACACTTGAACCAGTCGTTTATGCCATACCTCACGAAGATATAATCCGGTTTTCTATCCTTCAGAGGCGCTATCTCCTCCTCATACCGTCCACTTTCCACCACCGAGAGAGCCGTTTCTCCACCACGGCTGCTGTTTATCACCTTTACAGCCGGCATCGAAGGCTCCAATGCCGCAAGCTGCTCTATCATTTCCTCCAGATGAATCCCGTCCGGCTTTACCCGTCGCGGAGTCGCCCCCTTCGTAGTGCTGTCGCCTATTAGCAGCACCGTCAGCGTATCCCTCTCCGCTGCCGATGCTACACCCGGCGCACACATCAGCAGCGCAATACACAAGCACAGCGTCTTCATTTCTTCTCCTTTTTATTTTTCTTACTGTCCTTTCTTGCTTCCGACGCGAATTTCTTGTACTTGTCACAAATCTCCCCGTCCGTCAGCTTCTTCCATTCCTCCGGATAGTTCCTCATCACATAACCCCTCACGTCGCCCATATCCTCCGGCACCCTTCTGTCCATGTCTTTCAGTCCGCAGTCCTTATGCCTCTTCTGCCAACTGTCCATTCTGAACCTCATATCCTTCAGCACGTTTTCATACTGCGGCAATCCGGCAAGGTTTCTTGTCTCGTGTGGGTCGTTCCTCAGGTCATACAGCTCCTCGGCCGGTTTCTTCTCCTCCATGAACTGCATCTGCACACTGCTCAGCCTGCCATCCTTTTTCAGCTCTCTCAGCACATGAATAGCCGGACGGTGAAACTCCAAATACTGCTGATGCTCGTCCCATCCCTTCTCCGGCATATAGTTCCTTATGTACTTATACCTCTCGGTATTAATGGAGCGCATACAGTCTATTATCTCGTCCCAGTTGTCGCGTGCGGCATAGAACGTGTCGCGTCCCCTTGCAGCCTTGCCCGTAGCGCGGTCGAACAGAGGCTTGCCGTCAAGATAGTCAGGCATCTCCGCACCGGCCAGGTCCAGAACAGTGGCCGATATGTCGAGAGTGCTCACCAGTTCCTTCACCTCAGACGGCCTGATGCCCTTTCCCCACGCAATCATCGGAATCTTCACCCCCGGTTCGTACAGATAACCCTTGCCTTTCACCTCACATCTTCCGTTGTCGCCAATGAAGAACACGATAGTATTATCCATCATCCCCTTCCTCTTCAGTTCGTCCATGAGCATCCCCACCTCATTATCCATATATTCCACCTGATCCAGATACGAAGCCCACTGCCTGCGCACCCTCGCATCGTCCGGCAGATAAGGAGGCAGCTCCACACTGTCCGGGTTCACCGGATGCTCCGACCCCGCTGTTACCCTCTTCCACCAGTCCCCCCTGTGCGTCACCACAAGCTGCACCTGAGCAAAGAACGGCTGGTCCTCCGGCGTAAACTCATCATACTTGTCGAACAGTCCGAACTTGTTTTTTCCGTTCCATTCTCCGAGCGGTGTATGTTTGAAGTTGCAGTCTGTCTTTCTACCCTTGTTCATGACATTCGAGTTGCCCAATATGCACGTATACCCCGCTTCCCTGAGATAATAAGTGATGGGCTTCACCCCATCGCCGAGCGGCACATCCCTGTTGCTCCTGTGATTATGAGCATTGATTACTGTTTGATGCACCCCCGTCATCATAGCCGAGCGGCTTGGCGAGCTTATGGGAGCCGTACAGCACGCTGCGCGGTATATCACCCCCTCCTCAACCATCCTGTTCAGGTTAGGCGTACGCACCGCCTTCATTCCGTAACACTCCAGGTCCTGTCCCATATCCTCCGCCATAATCCAAAGGATATTGGGCTTTTGCTGAATTTGAGCGGCAGTCGTCATGCCTATGAAGGCGGCTGCCGTTGTTACTTTAATTTTTCTGTTCATAGTCTAATAGATTATCTTATTTCCACTTCCATATCACCCTTAAGTTGTCCGTCGCTTACGATAATTCTTGCCTTTCCCTTTCTTTCACCAATCCGTATCAGAGCAGTGGCTATACCAGCTTCAGCTTTCACTCCGTCCCTATTCATCAGTTCTATGCCTTCAGGCAGTGTGATATCGATAAACTCCTCATAGTCTGGGTTTACTGTACCGTTTTCATCTCTGGCAGAGATATACACGAATGCTACGTCGTTGCATCCTGCCTCAATGGGTTTTCCGCTGATGTCTATGTCGCAATGCAGCTTTACTGGAGCTTGAGGAGTAACTACTGAGTCTTCTAGCACCTTTTTCCCGTTGCAGAAAGCCACAGCTCTGAGCTCTCCTTTCTCGAACCCTCTGGTCTTGAAAGTAAATGGTGGATGCTTCAGGTTTGTTGAGATTGCATCACTATCTGGTTTCTGTCTACCTATGAGCTTTCCGTTGAGATAGAGTTCTACCTCATCCGCATTGCTGAATACCTTCACGTCTGTAGGATATTTGCTGTTCCAATAAGACGCTATTTTCAGCACGCAGTCCTCTTCGCACTTCATATCCCTTTGACTGCTGTAGAAGTAGTATGCGAATTTCGGTAAACGGAAGATATCCATAACCCCCGAAGCCTCTATGTCATCGTGATAGCCGCGGTTGTAGTCAAACATCACCCAGTATCCATCACCTGTAGCAGGAATGTTCATATTATCGTTATGCGCTTCCTGCACATTGCGAGCCTGGCGCAGCAGTCTTTCTTCTCCGTTCTTTCTGAACTGCCTGCTCGAAAATTCCAGTCTCATGTTCTTCGGCATCTTGTGTTGGTTCAGCCCAGCATTATTGGAATAATACTCCCAGTCGCCGTATTCAGATACTATATACGGTTTGTCGAATGTCATCCTGTCCTTGTGGAGTATGCGGTGTTGTCTTGCCTGGAAATAAATGTCATATACCTCAGGCATCCATCCGCATGAATACACGTTTTCGCCGGGATATTCCTTATGTACTATACTGTCTAAAACCTCCATGAAATCTATAGGCATCTTTGTTTCGTTGAGCGATACTTCCCATGCCATCACGCACGGATGGTTTCTGTCCCGTCGTACCAACTGTCGAGCCGAGCGGTAACACTGGTTGCGAAATGCATCATTGTCGGCAAAATACTGCCATCCCAATATAGCATCTGCCACCACAAGACCTAACTCGTCGCATGCATCCATAAAGGCCGGCGAATGAGGATAGTGAGACAGGCGAACATAATCAAACCCAGCTTTCTTTATCTTATATGCATCTCTATATTGTGCATTGTCGGACAGTGCATAGCCTATGTATGGGTACTCCTGATGGCGGTTCACCCCACGCAGGTAAGTCTTTTTTCCGTTTATGTAAAGCTGATTGTCCTTGAACTCGAACTTCCTTATCCCGAATCTCTCCGTATTTCTGTCCATTACCATTCCGTCCTCGTCATAGATGGTAGTCTCCAATGTGTAGAGCGTAGGGCTGTCAGGTGACCACAACGCAGGGCTGTCCATTTCCACCGTGTAGCACCACGTATTCCCCTGCTTCCCTTTTCTCAGGATTATGTCTGCCGTAACCTCTTCTACTATATCGTTTCCTTTTTTTATCACATGCTTTATTCTTGCTCCTTTGTCATTCTCCCCCTCGTTTATCACGTGAGTCTGTATTTTCACTTCAGACATTTTCTCGTTCACTGTAGGGAATGTAATGAACACACCTCCTCCTGCTTCTATATCTGCAATCGAGGGATTAGAAATGTAGATATTGTTTTTCTCTATGAAGTTCACCTCTCTATAGAGCCCTCCATACATGTTGAAGTCCAAAATCTTAAGCGGTTTCGGTCCTGTAGTAGGATTGTCTCTGTTGTCCAGCCTTACGCGTATAGTGTTATCCTTTTCTTTCACATAGTCCGTAATATCTGCAGCCACAGGCAGATATCCTCCCATGTCTTTTTTCAGATGCTTGTCGTTTATCCAAATATCAATCACGTTCATAGCACCTTCAAACTCGATGAAATATTTCTTCTCTTTGCTGAAGTTTGAAATGTCGAAGGTTTTGTGGTACCAGCATATTCCCTGCCACTGGTCGTTCACCACGAGAGGTTCTATGTTTGCCGTATGTGGTAATCTTACGTTCTCCCAGCTGTCCGTCTCGAAGTCTGTAGCTGAATAATCTATATGATAATTTAAAGTGTCCTCTACTATGTGGAAAGCCCAATTCCCGTTAAAGTCGGTTTGGTCATTTTTTCCAGTCCGACCGCATGAGAGGAGTAAGGATGCGACCAGCGTTGTTGATAGAATGGATTTTAGTTTCATGGTTTATAAATAATTAAATAAGGGTTTTTTATTACCGCAAAATAATAAAATTCACGTAATAATAATGTATCTTTAAGTACATAATAAGTATCTTTTAAAAAAAAGAAGATATATGATGGACTCTTGAACAGAAGATAATGAAGAGTCTTTATCGTTTGACATGTATCAAACTAAATAAGGAAAGAACTTAATGTTATAAAGGAGTCTGTACATTACTTATTATTTAATTAAACGATTATCTACTATGGTTGATTTTGATATATTACCCTTAGCTACATTTAAAATACTTATAGCTACCGTTTGCTTTATGTGTTACTATACTTTTGCATTAGTGAAAATATAGTTTAACCATAAAATTTAGAATTACATGAATTTTAAAATTACTACAGTTAAATCTTTTGTATTTGCGGGTTTTCTAACTATTGCTTCGGATGCATCGGCAGGTATCAATTATTTATATAATAATGTATACTCAGAATCATTTCTGTCTAATTCAAATAAGGAAGAAGAAGCTTCGGGTAAAATAAATGAACTGCGCAAACTTATAGCCAAAGCAAAAAAATCAGGCATAAACACTTTAAAAGAAGAGACGGCTTTGCGTACGGCTGAAATTTTTATGGGATATGCTAAATGGGATGAAAATAACATTGATGCTAATGTGAAAAACTTTTCATTGGTGAAAAAGTATAAGAATGAATCTGAAAAATATGCAAAACTTCTTCCGGATTTTGAACGACAGGAAATTATAGAGATGATGAATTCTTCAATCTCAGAACTTGAAGCGGTGATGAGAGGGGAACTCAAGCGCTTGCCTACACCTGTTGTGGATTGGACTAAGGTGAAAGTTGATAAGGATATGTTGGTTTACGAAGGCAAGCCTGTCTTTCTTGCTGACTGGACATGGAAACCTCGTATAAAGGAGTATATCGAATATCATGGTAATCTTGACGGATTCTTCATGACAAATGCAAATGTCATCAATAATAAAGGGGATATCAGCCCAAAAGTCATTAATGAACTGCAGGAAAAAGAAGACGGAAGTATAGGTTTTGTATTCTTGAATCATTCAAACTTCCCGAAATGGGCAGAAAAGAAGGATCCTACTGTGAAAGATGGTCCGGGTATTAAATATACAATGTATGATATCAACCATCCGCTTGCAAGGCAGGTGAATTCTGATTTGATTAAAGGTACAGTACCGTATATGGCAGGAAAGCAATACACAGGCTTGGGGTATATGCTTTGTAATGAACCTCACTGGAACTGCATAGAGAAGACTTGGGCTTCGGCACCTATATCAGAATATGCTTATGAAGAATTCAGAAAATGGCTTAAGAACAAACATGGTAACATTGACCGGTTGAACGAGTTGTGGAGCACGTCTTATAAAGACTTCTCATCTGTGGACGGGCCGAGAATAATGCAAGCGTCAATGCAGGGTTCTCCAATGTATTTTGATTTTATGGCTTTCAATATGGACAGAGTAACAGAATGGTTTTCTTTCCTGAAGAATGAAATCAGGAAATACGACCCACAGGCTAAGACTCATATCAAGATTATGCCAAATCTTTGGTCAGACAATAAGCGTGACAGTGGTATAGACCTTGAAGCTCTTACGAGAAACAGTGAGATAATAGGAAACGATGCCAGTTCATGCGGTGCATGGATGTGGGGAAAACCTAAATCTTGGGAGAAAAACTATGCATTTGACTGGGTGGAAATATGTATGGCATACGACTTTATGAAGTCAGTGAGTCCTGACAAAGTGATGTTCAATACCGAAGGACATATGCTTTCTACAGGCAAGTACAGAGATTTATATCAAACAAAAGAATATGCCAGAGGTAATTATTGGTTGGCAACCATTCATGGACTTACTGCAACCCAGACATGGTACTGGTGCAGAAGAGAAGATGGGTCTTCAAGAGGTCATTCCGACTCTAATGGTTACGCAGCTTCGAATAATCACCAGCCGAGGATTGTCAATGAAGTGCATGCCACAATGATAGACCTGAACTCCGTGTCGGACTACATTATGTCGTTCCAGCGTCAGCGCAAGCCTTTGAGAATTTTCTACACTAAAGCATCGTCTATAAACAAAGCGGAGCACATGAACGATGTATTAAGAATTTATGAGAAACTCAATTTCAGTGGTCTTCCAATAGGATTTGCCACAGAAGGAATTCTGAAAAACAATCCTCATGAATGGGATGCAATAGTAGTATATAAGACTCCTTATGCTTTCAAATCTGATATAGAAACTGTACAGAAGTATCTTGACGAGTGTGGAACTGTCATTATTGACAACGAAAGTTTCAAGACTGACGAGTATGGCAGAAAGATTGATTTGACCTTAAAACAAGGTAAAGGTAAGCTTATTGTAGTGTCAACACTAAATGAGATGAAAAACGAGGCATTGGCTGCTGTAAAATCAAATAAAGGAATGCCTATGATTTCTATTGCTGAAACAAATGACAGAAACATGCCTGGATGCGAATGGAGAGTTATAGCAAAAGATAAAAATAAGTATATTGTAAACATTGTTAATATAGGAAAGTCGGATGCTACAGTCAGTATGTCTGCTGCTAAAGGAAATATCAAGTCTGTAAGCGAAGTACTCACAGGCCTTAAATCTGCAACAAAGATAGTATTGAAACCTAATGATGTACAATTGCTTGAAGTGAGTTTAGAATAGAAATATCATGTCTATTAAAAAAAGAGAATGGGAACATTCTCTTTTTTTGTTTATTACCATAAAAATATTTAGTTTTGTTATCAAATAACTTAATATTCTTATTATACTCCTTTTATGAAACATTTTGTGTGCTATATAATATTTATGATGACCGCTATTAGTATGTTTTCAAGTAATGAAAATATATTATCATTATGTAATATAAATAATGTAAATATCTCTAATGGTTTGTCTCATAATGGAGTAACGGCAACAATGCGAGATTCGAGAGGATATTTGTGGATTTGTACATACGATGGTTTAAATCAATATAATGGATTTACCGTAAAGATATACAAAAACACATTATCTGAGAATCTATTCAATAGCAATAGAATCAGGTGTATTGCAGAAGATGAATATGGCAGATTATGGCTTGGAACCGATGAAGGAATTACAGTCTTTGACTATGATAAATATAAGTTCTATCGTTTATCTGTAGACAATAAGAATGAATTCAAGTCGAATTTTAATTTTATAATACGACGAATTATGTTTGACAAACATAGAAAAATTATGATTTGTCTTTCTGAAAGTAACGGTATATTGGAGTATGATATGAATTTATCGTTAGTTACTAATATATCATATCCTAAAAGACTTGAAGCTAATGATTTATGTGCGATAGATGCCAATAATTATCTTTTGTCTTCTAATATTGGAATATTTTGTTATAATACAACTAATAAAGAATTATACAAGATTAATAATGATAAGATAAAAGACTCTTCTTGTTTGCGAGTGTCGAGAAATAATAATATATATATAAGCAGTGGCTCTATCCTATATGATTGCAGCCATGTAGTTGACAATGGTATTCTTTCTGAAATAAAAATACATAATACGTTTAATATAGGAAGTGCTATAAAAACGTTTGAATTGGAGGATAATGAAAGGATATGGATAGGTACTGTAAATGATGGTGTAATGGTTTATCCATCAGACGGTAACTCTGAATATCAAATGAAATTACTTGACTACAAAAGGATTAGTGAGATATCGTTTTTAGACAATAGCTATTGTATATCTACATTCGATGGAGGTATTCATTTTTACAGCTTTAAAAATGAAATCTTCAAGAAAGTTGATTTCAAAGGATTCAAATTTTATCAAGTAGCCGCGTACGGTGATGGCTTATTGGCAAAAAATAACAAATCTCTTTATCTTTATGATTTCAGACAGAATAAAATCTCAGAATTTGCTTCTGTCATTAGTAAGGAATTACAAAACAATGTTAAGTCTTTTTATGTAGATTCATTAGACAGACTGTGGATTCTAACTAAAGAGAACCGATTGTTCTCTTATGATAAGAATACCAAACTTAAAGAATACAAGGACGTTAAGCTGTTATTATTGAAAGACGACTCCCCTCAGATTTTTTATTCAGATCCTATGGGCAATATTTGGTTAGGGTATATAGATAATCTTTATCGTATCTCTTTTACTTCTGACCATGAGATAGACGAAGTGGAATCGATACATCAAAATGTAATGTTTGATTCTTGTGGCATATCTAAGATACGAGCAATGTATTGGGATAGTAGAACTTCATCTATGTTTGTAGGAACAGATGTGCAAGGAATGTATCAATTATATATTGACAGACAGAAACCTATAAAGGATATCAAGATAGAACATTATATGTTTGACAAAGGAGATAAACATTCTCTTTCCAGTAATTTTGTGTCAAGCATTATACGTGATAAAAGTGGAATATTATGGTTTGGAACTGAACAAGGAGGTTTATGTAGGGCTATAGAAGAGGATGGACAAAGGATGAAGTTTATTTCCTATTCAGAAGAAGATGGTTTGTCAAATAATGTAGTAAAAAGCTTACTGGGTGATAAATCAGGAAATTTATGGATTGCAACTAATATAGGATTGAACATTTATAGAAATGATAGTGGTTCTTTTCATGTTTATAGAACATCTGATGGTCTTCCTTTTGATGATTTCTGGTACGCAAGTTTTATGATGAATGACGGAACATTGGTTTTTTCTAAATTTGAAGGATTTTGCTATTTTAATCCGGATTTGCTTCCCAATAAAGAGGAACTTCCACAATTACATATTAGATCTTTTAATGTATTGAGTGATAAAATATTACCGAATGAAATATATAATGATAGAATTATTATTGATTCAAGACTGTCTGATAATGATGTTTTAAATCTTAAATATAATGAAAATAGTATCTCTTTTGATATTGATGCTTTATACTCTAAGGTGGCTACCGATCATTTTATAAGATATAAGCTTGAGCCGCTAAATGATGAATGGATTCAAATACCGGCAAAAGATCAAAAACTTTCTTTTAATGGTCTTAAACCCGATAACTATAGACTCTCTTTGTCTGCTTCTAATTCATTTGATGAATGGACTAAGCCCATTTCTATAGGTATAAACATAGCTCCTCCATTTAGCAGGTCTGCAATTGCATATGTGATTTATGTTCTGCTGGCTCTTTTGTTTATTTCAATTATTGTGTATAATCTTATGCGTGTTCAAAGATTAAAGTATGAGTTACGAGAAGAAGCTATACAGAAAAGGAGTTTAGAATTGTTGAATATAGAGAAACAGAGATTTTTTTCTAATATTTCACATGAACTTAAAACACCTCTTACTTTAATTCTTGCCCCTATTACAGTGTTATCAGAAAGATTTTTACTTGATATTGATGTAAAAGAAAAGCTTGCTATAATAAAGCGACAGGCTAAGAAGATGCTTAATTTAATTGAATTGTCTCATGAACTTCAATTAAATGAACGGAATATGTTAAAGGTGAAACCATGTATGTTTTCATTCAATAAATTCTTAAAAGATATTACTGAAGATTTTATGTTTATGGCAAAATACGATAATAAAGATTTTGTTGTAAACTATCCTAATAAAAATGTAAACGTTTATGCTGATTACAGTATGATAGAGCAGATGTTGAATAATCTTCTTACCAATTCTTTTAAACATACCGTTCAGAGAGACAAAGTAGGTATAGATATTTCTTATCATGATCAACTTTTAACTATTAAAGTGTATGATACAGGTGATGGCATATCAGAAAAAGACCTACCTTATATATTTGATAGATTTTATCAGGCCTCTAATCAGGGCTTGAAAAACATAGGAGGAACAGGTATAGGTCTGGCATTCACAAAACGTCTTATAGAGCTGCATTCAGGTAATATTGGTGTTGAAAGCAAATTAGGAGAAGGTTCTACTTTTACTGTAAATCTACCTATCATACAAAATGTAACAGAGGCTGATGTTATTGATGAAACTAATGAGCAAGAAGGTGAAACTGATTTATATGTTGGAGATTGGGATATAAAATCAATTGAGATAGATTCTAAATATTTACGTTTTTTGGTCTATTTAGTTGAAGATAATACAGAGATGCGTTCTTTCCTGACTGAGATTATTGGTCAGTTTTTTACAGTCAAATCATTTGCTAATGGTAAAGAATGTCTGGATGGTATGAATAAAGAGTGGCCTGACATAATAGTAAGCGATGTTATGATGCCGGAGATGGATGGTAATGAACTGTGCAATGTGATAAAATCAGATTTAAAGACAAGCCATATCCCTGTAATACTATTGACCGCATGTAATACAGTAGATGACAAGATTAAGGGATTACAGTCCGGTGCTGACGCTTATATTCCTAAACCATTCTATCCTAAGCATGTGTTGACCAGAATATGCACATTATTAGATAATAGAGCTAAATTATGGGAAAGATTTCAATCTGGTGTACCATTGAATATCGCTGCTAACGAGAATGAAGTTTCAGCAAAGGACAATGAATTTATATGTGCATTATATGCTAAATTTAATGAATATGTTGATGATGAATGTGTTGATATGGAACTTTTAGCAAAAGAAATAGGAGTAAATCGTTCATTATTTTTTCAAAAAGTTAAAGCTCTTACAAATGATTCTCCATTTGAATTATTGAAGAATTACCGACTCCAAAGAGCGGCGGAACTTTTAGTTAAAGAAGAATATAATGTTAATGAAGTTTGTATGATGACAGGATTTAAGAGCAGAACTCATTTCAGCAGACTCTTTAAAGAAAAATATGGAGTTGCTCCGAGTAAATATAAGGAAAGCGTGGTAAATAGAATCTGATAATGACTTAAATACTCAGAAATACATATTAATTATTTATTGCTACACAAACCTTTATTCATAAGATTATATTTGCATATGAAATTTAAAACCTAATAATCTTATGAATAAAAGTTTAATCTATCTTTTAGGCATATTCTTGTCATTTATATTTATTAATCAGGCAAGGGCTGTCTCTGATTCAACAAGGGTACATAAATGGTATTGCTTGGGAACTGGTAGTAGTGAAATACCTGAGAGAAGTAAAACAGTTAATTGTGATGTTGCGGTAATAGGGGCTGGGATGTCTGGTATAAGCGCTGCGGTAGCTGCTGCCCGGCAAGGCGCAGATGTTGTTCTTATAAACGACCGTCCTGTGTTAGGGGGTAATGCTTCAAGTGAAATTAGAGTTACTGTAAATGGGGTTCAGACTTTAAAAGCTAAGAATCCCGTTGAACGTGAAACCGGAATCATTGAAGAGATACTTCTTGAAAATAAAAAATACAATCCGCAAGAGTCATATCCCATTTGGGATCATGTTTTGTATGATTATGTAGTAAGGCAACCTAATCTGAGACTAATGCTGAACACGCAGGCTATAAAGGCTATAATGGATGGTGAACGTATAAAGTCTGCTTTTTGCTGGCAATCTACTACCGAAACAGAAGTTGTTATAAATGCTAAAATCTTTGTTGACTGTTCTGGAGATGGGCTTTTTGCTGCAACTTCAGGAGCCGAATATCGTACTGGACGCGAAGGAAAAGCTGAATTTGGAGAGAAATACGCTCCGGATGAACTGGACGGATGGATGATGGGGGAGAGTATAATGATGATAACCAAAGATATGGGGCGTCCAGTACCTTTCTATCCGCCGTCTTATACAAAGAAGTTTGACGCTTCAAAGGCTGTTGATCGTAAAATCAAAAACCTTAAGGAGGGGTTTTGGTGGGTAGAGCTTGGTAGTCCTAAAGATATTATAGCAGACCGTGAAAAGAATAGACATGATTTGATGGCCTATTTTTATGGAGTGTGGGATTATGTCAAAAATTCAGGTGAGTATCCAGAGGCTGCAAATTTGGCCTTGGAATGGGTGGGATCCCTTCCTGGTAAGCGCGAGTCAAGACGTTTTATGGGTGATTATATTCTGACTGAAAAAGACCTGCTTAGCTATAAACATTTCGATGATGCTGTGGCTTGGGGAGGGTGGTCTTTAGATGAACATTGTCCGGGTGGGATTTTGTCATTGGATCAGCGTCCGAGTTATTTCCACGAACGTTTTAAAAAAGTGTATGAAATACCTTATCGTTGTCTTTATTCAAAGAATGTTCCTAATTTAATGTTTGCAGGACGTAATGTTAGTGTGTCGCATATGGCTCTATCCTCTACTCGCATAATTGGTACTTGCTGTATGATGGGACAGGCTGTTGGTGTGGCGACTGCTATGTGTATAGAAAAAAATATAAATCCGCGCGAAATATATCTTTCTTATATTGATGAACTTCAAGAAAGAATGTTACGAAACGATTACTATATTCCTAACAGACCGGCTAATGACTCTAATGATCTAACTCGAACTGTAGATAAAGTTTGGGCTACTTCTACATCATCAGGTGATGTCCATAATTTGTTTGATGGTGTAGCAAGAGATGAAGAAAATAAAATTCATCATTGGCAGTCTGATGGTTTGAATGAAAAGTTGTTCTTGGAGTGGAAAAAGCCTGTTGAAATGTCGAGTGTAGAAATAAAGTTTGACACAAATCTTCATAGAAAGATAATGATGCATAAGAATCCGGCAAAGAATTTTGATCAAGTTCCTGGTATGCCTCCTGAACTTGTTAAAACATTCTCGGTAGATGTTTATTCTAAGGGACGATGGCATACTGTGGGTGAAATTACTGATAATATAAAAAGATTTGTTCCAGTCAGTTTCCCGGCAATGTCAGTGACTAAGGTAAGAATTAATTTGAAAGAAACTTACGGATGTCCACATATCAGACTTTATGAGGTTAGATGTTATTGATATTAATATTCTTGTTTTTTATATTTAATATTATGCGAATGAAATTTACTTTTTTGTTGTTATCGGTTTTTATTTTTAATATGCTGCTTACAGCATCTTGTTCCTCAAATATTCATGGTGACCTGAATTTTACAATATCATTAGAAGAAGGCGATGATGCTACGTCATGTGTTTATAACATAATTAATAAACTTAGTTATGATGCCGCTGCTACTATTTCTTTCGAAAAAGGTACTTATCATTTCTATCCTGAATTTGCTTACGAGAAATATTGTTATATTTCCAATCACAATGATGTGATGGCAAGAATAGCATTCATGCTTAAAGATAAAAGAAATCTGACCATTGACGGGAATGGTTCTAAGTTTATTTTTCATGGTAGGATGATTCCTTTTTTAATGGAAAAATGTAAAAATATCAGAGTGAAAAATCTTTCAATTGATTTTGCGGAACCGTTCCATAGCGAGTCAATTATAACATCGCATAACAGTGATGGCTCTTTTGATATGAGTATATCAAAGGAATATCCTTATGAAATACGTAACGGACAATTGGTTTTTGTTAAACCATATTACGAACATTCTTTGGGGCAGAGTATATTATATGACCCGACAAGAAAGGCTATTGCTTATCAAACAGAGATATATACACCTTTAACAACATTGACAAAAGTCAAAGAAAAGAATTATAAAGATTTTGAATATAAATATAAAACGGATTCAAAAGATGATTATATAAGATATAGAGGGAGACGTAATCAGTTGGAGGTAAAACAATTGAAACCCGGTCTTGTGAGAGTGTATAACCATAGGAAAAAAATGCCTCCAATAGGAATGGTATTAGCTTCAAAAGGAGAGCAGGGTGAAAATAGATTTGCACCAGCATTCAAGGCTAATGATACAGAGGACTTTTCAGCAGAAAATGTAATAGTTCATCATGCAGGAGGAATGGGATTTCTTTTTGAGAACTGTAGTAATGTGGATTTATATAAATGTGTCGTTGAACCATCTGGTAACAGGATGGTGTCGACTACTGCAGATGCTACTCATTTTGTAGGTTGTAGAGGAAAAGTTTCCCTTCGCAATTGTGTTTTTCATAATCAGCTTGACGATGCAATGAATGTTCATGGTGCATATCAGGAAGTTTATGAGATAATTGATGATAAAACTCTAAGAATGAGAGTTGGGCATTTTCAGCAATTAGGTTTCAGGCTTGCATGCACTGGAGATACAGTAGGATTGGTTCGTTTGTCTGATTCATTTCATGCCTATCATAAATTGACTGTAAAGGGGACGGATCAGATAAATGGACGCTATCAGATTGTATATCTGAATGAATCTATACCTGATAACATAAAAGTGGGCGATTTGCTTGAAAATCTTTCAGCTTACCCTGAAGTTTTAGTTGAAAATTGTGATATTAGTAGAAATAGAGCCAGAGGTTTGCTTATTTCTACTCCTAAAAAAACCGTTGTAAAAAATAATTATTTCTCTACAGAAATGGAAGCTATACTTCTCCCTGTTGAAAGTTCTTCTTGGTTTGAATCTGGTAATGCTGCAAATGTTACTATTGAGGATAATACTTTCCAAGATTGTACTATTGGCGGTATGGATAGAGGGGTTATATGCTTTAGAACAGATGAGAAAAATAAAAATATGGCTTTTAGTAATATTAATATTAAATCAAATACATTCAATCATTTTGACAATCTGATATTGCAAATCACTAACGTTGATGGGTTAACTTTTACAGATAATATTATAACTAACAGTGGAACATATCCACAACAATTTCCAGATAATCCGGTTATAAGTGTTGTGTGTTCAAAAAATTTAAAGTTTAATAACAACGTATATAAAGGAAAGGCAAATAAAATGCTTGAAGTAGTGGAGACTGAAGAAAAAATAGAATTTAAATAATTTATGCGAATTAGGAGCTGGCGCCCTGATTCAAAGATTAAAAATTAACATAAAAAAGTAGGCAATAGCTTGTGTAAAATAAGACTGTCGAGGATGTAAATTAAATTCTGCCATAAAAAAAAGAGAAACTACCTTTTTACAGATAGTCTCCCTTATTACATTTTAATTTTCAACCTCCTTTCCGTCTTTATATCTATAGATGTCAAGTTTTTCAGTAGTCATCCATGAAGAATAAGTCAATCTGAATCCATACTTATTTTCGATAGTTGTAAGAAATGATTCAAAGTCTTCATAACTTTCTGATTCTCTTAGCTCTTCTTTTGTCAATTCTATTATACTCAAAGCTCCAGTACTATTATCCAGTATCAATACAAATTTAGGTTCCATAATAATATAATAATGTGTCACCTTCTAAACTCCACCATGAAGAAAACTGTGGCGACAATAGTTTTTAAAGTTCAATCACATTCTCTCAGTATGTTGCATTTGTATCTTCTCAGCTCTCGGATATATCTTATTAGCCTTCTGAATAGCTGAGTAAACATTATTGGCACATACATGAAACTTAATCTTTTTACCACACTGAATAGCATAGAAGTGGTATTTGTAATAGTAATTCATAATCCGTAACGTTTGATTAATACACTTACTTGAGACGGTTTGAATTCTTTTCCTTGAGAAGTTACAAATCCTTCCTTATTCAGAATCCTCGCCATTTCTGATAATGATTTTTCTTCTTTAATCAGAACTCTAAGAAATGCGGCAGCTCTTTTGTTGTTTGGATTATCGAGTGCTTTCATCCTGTTGGTCCTGTTACTGTTTTCAATAGCCTTATCAAGTTTTTCCAAAAGATTTTCCGGTTTTCCCAGACTGAAACCTCTTGCTTTTTTAGCTTTCAAAGACTGTTTTGTTCTCTGTGATATAAGTCCTGCCTCATATTCCGCTATACTGCTTATGATATGAAGGACAAGTTTATTAGCCTTCGGGAAATCACAGAATACTATTTCCACATCACTTTCCAGGAGTTTGCTTGTGAATGCTACATTTCTGGATAGTCTGTCAAGCTTAGCCACTATCAATGTAGCCCCTGTTTTTCTACATTCTCCCAAAGCTTCTGAAAGTTTAGGCCTGTCAGATTTCTTTCCACTTTCTGTTTCTATATATTCAGAAATCGGAATTGTGTCCTTCAGGTATTTTTGTATTATTTCTCTCTGTGCTTCTACTCCAAGTCCTGAATTTTGTTGTTTCTTAGTGGACTGTCGGAGATAAGCAACATATTTCTGCTTCTCCATATTTGTTTAACCTTTCATTAACACTATTCACGGATACTAAACGAACGTTCAATAACCATTAAGGCAAGAGTTAAAACAGAAAATCCTGAGAAATTTCGGTTTTTCTGATATTCCTACTTTTCCCAGGATTCTTTTTCCCTTAGATTCCCTAAAACTCCATAATATGATATGTTTCAGAAATCCGTTTTTTATAGTCTTCCGTTTTTTCAATATTCTCATCTACCACAGAAATGAGTTTATCAAGAAAAACGTCTTCTATAGTTTTCACCTTTTCTCCATTTTCAGAAATTAGGTGCACTTCAAACAGATCTTTCCCTTCATCAAGAACAATCTGCACTTTTCCGGTATGCTTGAATCCGTTACATTCAAATTTAAGCCCTCCATCTATTACCTTCATACTTTTAGGTTCAACGCCCCAGGACATGAAAATTGTAATCTGTGTTTTTAGGATTGACCAGATATACTTAGCCAATTCCAAATCATAAGAATCATTCTTTTCCATACACATTATTATATATAGGGTAAACACTCATTTTCCACTACGACCTTCAGTTTCTTTGCTACCTCATGTGAAGCCTTATTTCTTGCATCGTAGTATCTGTTCACGTCGGCCTGTACATTTATAATTTCCCTTATAAGTCTGAACAGGTTTTGCTGTAGTGTCGGATGATAATACTTAACCGACTCTGCAAACATTTTATAATCAAAGCACGTATTATTCAGTGCATCTTCTAAAACCATGGCCACTTTGTATTCACGGCTTTCTTCGAGTTCATATCTTTCCATAAATCTTCTTCGTCCATTTGTTCATTAAAATCGTTATATATTCTCTGAAAATCCTCTACCTCAAGAAACGGATAATTGGTATGATACATTTCATAAAGGTCTTCCACTGATAAATTCGGGTCACAACTCAGTATATCCCATATCTCAGTTTCAGCATCCATTCCGTAATATCCATTATAATATCCCGAATCAAGATTTTCATGAGGATAGACTGACTGGCAATTCTCTATGATATGTTCTACCAGTCTAAGTAAGGCAATTTAGAAGGTCTTTCTTTACAGTAAATTCTTCATCTGAGTGGGGTTCATAATATCCACAACTCAGATTTATACAACTTACTCCCAGCCCCCTTTCTTTAAGTTCAAGTACATCAGTCATCATACCGGGTTTTTCTTTATATCCGAACCTCTCAAAACCGATGTCCCTTAAAAAATCATTGCTGCATAATGAGGTAAATGAAATATCCGTTATCAGATCTTCATATTCTCTTCTGTCAGGTTCTATAACAAATCTCGTATCTTCAAAGAAACCGAGGTCTGCATTTCTGCTACCGACACATCCTATTTCTTCTGATACAAAAAACGCTACTTTAATACATTCATACTTCTCCAGACATTTCAAAGCTATCCATATTCCATTCTTGTCATCAGCTCCAATTCCTTCTCTTCTTCTATTCTTGGGGCTGTAACCGAATATTATCTCTTCTGTTTCTATAGCCTTAAAGTCTTTTGAATGTTCTCTCTGCACCTGATCCAAGTGAGCTACAATACAGGGGTAAGTTTCTGAATTCCCCCTTATCATATATAAGTTTCCCACATGATCACTCCTGAATGTTACTCCAGGGATATGTTTCTTCACATAGCCCTTTATAAACTTCTTCATAGTCTTTTCGCTTCCGCTTGGGCTATGGATTTCATATAGTTTCTTCAATAAATTCATACTGCCATTTTAATTAGTTGATAACCGTATGGAAGATTAGAAAAACAGTCCACAGTGTCAAACAGTTCATCACCAAAACGGTAAAGTTTCTCCTTATCCAAAAGTTCATCGACTGTCTTTTCTGATATTGTTTTCTTTTCATACTCTCCAATAATACTGTTCCATTTATAGAAGCTGGTGATTTCATCCTCTGTTTCATAATAATCTTCGTCATAGTCAGAATAATACCAATTCTCTCGCTTATATTTGGCCTCTGCATTATCCAAACAGTCATCATTACAATAATATTCTTCTGTAATATCAGAATATTTACCTCTTGAAGTGACAAAATACTCTCCACATTCAGGACACTCCTCTACATCATCTTTATGATGAAATTCATCTTCACACTCTACCCATACAAAATCACTAAGGTCATTGGTATTACAGTAATATTCTCTACCACCGACATAAACACATGTAGTACTCTCACAATAATATCCGTGGTAATCATCATATTCTTTTTCTGAATTATCAAGGCAATCCTCAGTAGTTCCAAGATCCAGTTCACCATTACCATAGTTGTCTGCAATTCTTTTACCCATATTATACCATTTGAAACTGTCCTGATAGCTTAGAGTCTCATCCCATCCAAGATCACAGTCTATTGTAAATCTTTTACCGGATAGTGAATTTCCATCAACATTAACAAATGCGTTAGGTTCGTTACATGAGGCACCAATCCTCTTATAACCATCAATATATTTTCCTTTTATTAAAGTATCAATTAATGCCCTTTTCAGAATCTCATTACCTTCGCTTGAATACTGTCTTTCCGCAAGTCTCCATATTTTTCCGTCCTGATCCTTTACTTCATTAAAGATTATACATCTTGCAATAATCTTTCCTTCCTCATTCTCAAGATAGGCTGCACTTGCATTTACTGCATTCTCATAGAAACTGTGCTGTTCCTTGTCAACCATACACGAATCGAAATCACCCTCACAACAATCAGAAGAGTATATTCTTTCAAAATCCTTATTCACAAAAAGCTTGTTCTTCGGTAATTTCCCCATAGAATAGGTTTGCCATTCTGAAGCAAACTCCTCACAAAGGAAATTCAGTATTGTTTCCGGAAGAGTTTTTCCATAAGCTGTTTCAAGTATGATAGCCCTGTAAAATTTCCCGGCCTTCATTTTAAAGATTTTCTCTCCTTTCTCATAATTTATATATCTTACGGCTTTCATGTCACCATCTTCACATAATCCTTTATTCCCATCAGTCCCATAAGTTGAACTGTAGTAAGTTTTTCCAATCAGGTTCACACAATATGACAATGTTTCATCCTCCCCACCGCTTCTTATTATTTTTTCTATCACCGTATTCTTCATTGTTGTGATATCCGATATGTGGAGTAGTGTATAATCTCCTGAAACAACCGCATTATGTAGCAGTTCCTTATTCTTTATGAAAGCAAGCAGGATTTTATTCTTTCTGCTTTTGTTCCCATTACCATGTTTTACAATCCCGAAAAGCTCCTTGAACTCTTCGTAGTTTTTGAATTTATAGTATAGCATATTATCCTTATTTTAAGTTGTTGTTAATAAAAAAGGAGGACACATGACTTATACATCACATATCCTCCGTTATTGTAGATTCGCTTATTTATACAGCTACGCCATGCTCTACAAATTCATGGCAGCTTAAAGTATGCCTGTTATTATCTTAAAAGAAAGCTAACAACATATATTCGTTCTCTTGGTCTGATACAATCAAGAGCCTTTCCATTATTTCTATGATTTTCTCAACAGGTTCATCAAATTCACTCAAAGCTTCATCAATTTTCGTTCTTTTTTCCTCATCGAGTTTGTCATAGTTTTTCAGTTTTTCCAACCCATGCCTGAAGTCCTCTCTATTAACCTCAACATCATCATCCCAGCTTTCCCCATTATAAGAAATACCGAGTGCCGTCAAGAGGTTATGAAATTCAACCACTTTATTGTTAAATCCGAAAGAAGATGAATATTCGATTTCATACTTCTTCGCTACATGTAATTTTTGTCCCATATTTATCTATCCATTTTCCAAAGCTGTTTTTATAAGTTCTTTTTTCTCATAAGGGCAGGAATAGACAATTATAGCATCATCATCTTCCATACCGCTCCAGTTAACCTTTAGAATATTTCCACCATTTTCAGTTATAATATCTGTGTAATGGTTTATGTCCCCCGAATGCTCACAGTCAGGAACAATAAAATAATTCTTAACGTCCATAATATTCCTCCATATAGCACCTTTCACACAAGCTTCCAAAATTGTTCACTTCAGATCTGTTCAAAGGTTTGTCGCAATACTCACATTCTCTGACTATTTCATGGTGAGTTTCATAGACTGTCTGATACATTGATTTCTTGGCATTTTCTTTACCAAAAAGAAATTCCATGCTTTTCTGTTTCTTATTACTTTTCTTTCTCATTGTCTTTTTCGTTTTTAATTATTACTTCTGATTCAGTAAAATCTTCATCACAATGCAGACATTGAAAACTGTAACCTTTGATTTCAGACTTTATTAGTTCTCTGCCACAAATAGGACAGTAATATATCTTCTTCATATTCATAAGTTTTATAAAAGAAAAAGACCGGAGAGACATCATATTATTCTTGTTGTTCTATGATTATCTCCCCGGTCTAAGTTTCCGAGTTAAATTTACATGGTCATAATTTTCAGTGACCCTGCCACATTTGAAGTTTTGATATAGTTTTCATAAGGAAGGTCTGGAAATGCCTTCTTGAATGAAGCCAAGTCAAAACTACTTCTTGTCGTATCTGAAGTTCTGGTAATGCTTATACCTTCACCTCTCCAGTTGTTCACATCTAGGAAGATCATTGTTTCAAAAATGTCTTTCTTTATGATATTAAGTTCCTCTTCTGCCTCTTTCTTGGCTTGAATGAGTTTTATGATACGCTTCACCTTTCCTGATACTTCTTTAGGAAGCTCATAAGGATTCTGGAATTGCTCTCCTTTAAGTGTTGCATCCAATAGAGCCTTACATATATCACCGGGAATTCTATCTATTGGAACAAGTTCTGCTACATGATTTATCGTACCGTCCTTTTTTATCTTATTGCAGATATGGATAACCGTTAATTCCTTCACTATAGCACCCTTATTCTGCAATTCAAACAGATAAGCATAAATTGAGAGTTGGTATCTCGCTTTTGTTAATTGTGATTTGGTAAGCTTTGCATTAGAGTAAGTCTTTATATCACATAAACCGAACTCTGTATCACTTAATCTTGTAACCAGGTCTATATTACTGCTCCAATGTTCCATGTCTGAAACATTATATTCACAAGATTCAATATTCATTCCTTTTGTGAGCTTTCTGAAATCTTCCACCTCTAATGTACCGTCATGTTCAAACTCATTTATCAGACGTTCGATTGACTTATGTACTCCTGAACCATATTCTCCGGCTCTTTTAATAAGATATTCAGGACAATTATCATATTCCTGTCCTGCTACCTGTTTTTGTATGGCTTGAGTAATTCCAAAAAGTTGTTTGTTTCCAAGCCAGTATTCATGTTCCTCTTCCTTGAAGAGTATACCATTATTGATAAGTTCTATTCTTGCCATAATTTTATGAATTTAAAGTTTTTAATGCCTTCTTACGGTTTGTGAGAAGGTTTTTAAGTTCCGGATTGCTTTCTATCGCTTCTGTATAATCGAGATAGAGAGAAACCAATGATGTAACATCTTTAGCTGCAATTATTTCTGCTTTGATTGTAGCTGCTTCGTCTTTTACAGTGGGTTGTACTGGTTTTACCTGTGAACGAGTATTATTCTGTTGACGTTGTACAGGTTGATTTACATTACCTTTCTGCTGTGTAGTTACATTGTTAGTAGGCTGTTCGGAATCATCACATATATGCTCGAATCCATTGTATATATATAATCCTAAGCCATGTCTTGCTATAGCCCTTACCATACTTCTTTGAATTGCTGAATTACAATCAAATGTTGTGGCAGCTTCTATTCGCTTTTCTATGTATTGTTTGCTCTGCTTGTCATATACCTGTATCGTGTAGGGTACAGATTTCATAGCCCGATTGTTATAGTCCATTACCGGCAGCCAATCTTCATATTCAATACCATCGGCCTGAACGGATGTATGAACCATCAGCCCCATTTCACTTTCAAACACAGGGAGTCCTGTATTTGGGTTTGTGAAAATTTTATAAGTAGCTGAAGGATAAAATATTTTGAATACCTTCCATGCCTGACTCCATGAAATATAAGTCAGGTTTGCTTTCTTTTCAGTTTCCTCAGAGAGGTCAGCTGAATGTAATGCGTTGAACATAAGCGAACGACGTTCATCTGCTGTTGCATCAGCAGGAATCATAGGTTTGTTGAATTTACACATAATCCTTATCGTTTTTAATTGTTAGTATTAAGTTTTGATTTATACTTGGTGTTGACGTATTCAAGACAAAAGCTTCTTAAAACTTCTGCCTTATCTTTCTCATCATACACATAGTAGTGGGTTTGTGGATTCCCATAGTGGTCATCCCTTTTTACCGTTCCTCTAAAATCACCTTTCTTAAAGAAATACTGAAATGGTACTATTAAACTGGTATCTGTATTATCGAATTGGACATATACCATAACACTTAGTTTTCCCTTGTAGAGCCATAGTCCTTCTACCACAGAATTCCAATTATTTCCTTTTCTTCTGTCGGGATTAATGTAAAATTCATAATCCCTTGTACCTTTTCTTCTTCGTCCTGTTTCCTTGACGATTTTGAGTATGGTTTCTTCTGTTACTCTTCCTAATTCGGTCTGTGTCAGATTTTCTATAATTTCAATCTTTTTCACAGGTGTAGTTCTCTTAAAAAGTTCAATATTTACGTTTATCATTTCTGTTATTATTTAATGGTGAAACAAAAAGAGGAGGCATAGATTATCTCGGTTTATAATTCTGTTTTCTAATAAACTTTGATATTCTATACCTCCTCCGGTATCTTACTAAAAATAATTATTCAATGAACCATCCCCATTTATCATCTTCTCCCGATATTGCTTTCGTAATACCTAAAGATATATCATAAGCGTTTATAGTTCTTTCCATCATTGTATCGATGTAGTTATTCTTATAATTAGTGAGTAATTGATAAAAATTCCATCCGGACATGTTCTTTCCGAATGAAGCGAAATTTTCATCAGAATAGTAATCTCTCACAGCTGCGTTTATCTGAGCTTCATTCAATATCAGCTCCGGCAACTGAAGATCTGTCTTTACACTTTGAGGCAAGGCTTGGTACATCCTCGCTTTACCTAAAAATTGTGCAAAAGTTGTTACGTCAATAAATGTGTTCTTAAGAGTTCTCATTTCCTCGACATGCTTTATGTAATTGTATCTGCTGAAAAGTTCCATACAATATTTATACAAATCTGCTGTATTTGTCACTTTTATGTCAAGTTTAACTCCGTCTGTACTTAATAGCATGTTAGTGCATACCTGATTTAGGAATCCTACACCAACTCTAAAAAGCTGTTTCTGGCTGGCATTTTCAAGCAAGTTCGTTTCACTGTAAGACCTCACACCTACAATCTGTAATGTAAGATCATTTCCTTCAATGTTATAAGTTATACTTGGAATTTCTATAATAAACATCATTCTCTGATAATATGAGCCTGAATCTTCGTCTGTTAGATTTTCAACAAGCTTTCCTGAACCTTTACGTGTTCTTAGCTTCATTTCGTGACTGACCCTTATGTTAGGCTCCAAAAACTGCTGCCCTTGATAAAAAGTCTGGGCGGCATCAAATACTGTATTAATAAAGTCGTTATGACTGATTGTCTCGACATTATCTCTACTAAATACAGGTACCAAATAATCATCCTGTAAGTTCTGCAATTCTATTCCCCTGGTATTCCCAAGGATAAATGCTTTTTTTTCTTCAGGCTGGTCGATAATAACAGCATCTTCCACATCCTGATACTTTGTTAGTCTTGTTTCCATTTTACTTATCCTTAAAATGTTAAAAACTTGTGTATCGGTATTCTATCTTCTCCCTTTACACATCCAATCTCTAATTTCCCTGGTGACTATAGTAATAATCTCCAGAGCAATGACAATTACGTCCTTGTTCATTACTTTAATTTTTTAGTTGTTTCTAATTTTTCATTTCTCCTTATATTTAAATCGTTAATTATTAGTTGTTTATATCTATATATAAGGGTTTTAAGGATTATAAAACGGGGTAATTTATTAAAATTAGTCACTAGTGTCCACTAAAAATTAGAGGACGAATTAAAAATTATAATTACTAAATAAATTTGGTCCATCAAGACCGTTTTGTTCTTTGACATCATTGAATTTAGTTTTGCTGAATAGATTTCTTAATGGAGTCTTGTCCGTAAGAGAAATACCAAGAATTTGTAGAACCTCGTATGTCGATCTGTTAAGTTTCATATCATGTTGCATGATAGCCACAAGACAGTAGGCAATGATTGCTGAGTAGACTTGTATCTTTACAGCGTTCTCGGAAGTACCCCAAAATTTCTTTATTTTCAGGTGCTGCTTGAGCCATTTAAAGAACAGTTCCACTTGCCAACGATTCTTGTAAAGTTCCGCAACCTGTAAGGCTGGAATATGTTTTGCATTTGTCAGATAAACGAACTCCCGTTCGTCTTCTTCATCCCAAAACCTCACCAAACGAATCGTTTCAGGATATGATTTTTGGGTATAGAAACCGGTAAGTTCAATCTCACAGTCTGACAATATATTCTTGGGTAAACGTCGTTTCCATTTGAGTACTCTTGCCTTTATGTTTGTCTTAGCCCGTACAACAAAGAACGAATCCATCATATGTATCTTGTAGAGACGATGATAATCGTTATATGCACGGTCGAAAACATAGAATGAGCCAGATTCATAAGTTATTACGTCCATAGCCCTGACATCGTTTATCTTTGCTTCGGTTATATGGATAAAGGCAGGAACTTGAGTTTCGACATCATATAAAGTGTGGATTTTGATACCTCCCTTATATGTACTAAAGTTAGCCCAAGGGAACAATTTCAGACACAAGTCAATTGTGGTAGAATCGAAGGCATATACATTTCCGTTTAGTTTGAATATGTCATTTACTCTTTTCTTTCTGGCTTCGCTTATCATGTGGAATGCGAAGTCCTCAAAGATACGGTAGTCCCGGTTCTCATTTGCTTTTGCAAGGTTGCTTCGGGTGACATGTTTCCCAACTCCAAGATGGTAGCATTTCTCTTGATGTGCATTCAGTGCAACAATCAGATCACGAAGACTTTCACGATTGCACAATTGTCCGAACATCAAAGTAAGAAGTTGATTCCAGCAAGTAAAATGCTTAACATACTTGTTGCCATCATACTTCTTTACGATACGGAGAAACTTGTAGTTGTCTAAAAACTCAACCATTTGGGCGAAAACGTATTTGTCTTTATTCATATACAGCCTAACATAAAAGGCTGCAAAGTTATGATTTCAAATCGTTGCGCAAGAAAATCTCTTCTAATAAACTGTAATTCAATTATTTCAAAGAACTATTTGCGATTTTTAGTGGACAATAATGAAAATTAGTCTTATTGAACAGCTCGCGCAAGTGAGTTCTATCAGTCAATGATATGCTGATAATCTACAATGTTTTATCGGTCGAGCGTTACAACTTCATATGATATATGACAATAGTTACAAATAAGGAAGTTTGGATTTTAACATTAGTAATGAATGTTGAGATACCCCTAAAATTTCAGAGGCAAGCTTTTGTAAGATTCAAGTTTATGATACTCAGCACCATATCAGACCTGAAATACTTGGATAATAGATATTTTTATTCCTTTCCTTTAAAAAAGGAAAGAATTTGCTATATTTGTCCTTTAAAAAAGGAAAGACTATGAGAAAGGATATTATAAAATCTCTGATTGCTATAAAACAGAGTGAAATACCGTTCGATGTTATAGATAGAGACACTAAGCTGCCTTTAGCACGTAAAAAGATTATAACAGTACCAGGTGTGCGACGATGTGGAAAATCTACCATGATGGAGATAGCTATCAACGAACTTGTTGCAGGCGGAGTACCTTCTAAGAACATTTTATGGTTAGGTTTCGACGATGAACGATTAAAGAGCATGGACGCATCACAACTTGATGAGGTGGTTGTAGCCTATATGGAGATGTATCCTGACGTGGCATTCAAAGATGTACATATCTTTTTGGATGAGATTCAGTTAATAAAAGACTGGGAATACTTTGTGCTGCGCCTTTACAAATCTTACTGCAAGAATATTTATGTATGCGGAAGTAATGCTACGATGCTATCCAAAGAATTAAGTTCCGCATTGAGAGGATACCCTTTGGAATACGAAACTTTTCCTTTATCATTCAATGAATATTGTCGGTTTATCGGTGTTAGAACTGATAGTTATCTTGAGCAGGACATAGCCAGACTACGGAATGCTTTCTTGGAATATAACGGCGTAAGTTCCTTCCCAGAAATAGTTCTTACACATACTCGTTCCGAACAGATAAAGTTGTTGCACGGATATTTCGATACAATGATTCTTAAGGATATGGTAGAGCACTACAAGATTTCGAATATCGGTATGGTAAGATATTTCGTTAAGAGGATAATGTCCAACCTGACCAAACCTACATCTATAAATGCCATATATAAGGATATAAAGTCGCAAGGTCTTAAAGTTACAAAAGACGACCTTTATCTTTGGGCCGATTATGCGTGTGACATTTTTCTGTTCATCAGAATTCCCAAATATGAACGTTCGCTCAGCAAAGAACAGAAATCACTCGACAAGTATTATTGTATAGACAATGGTTTACGCAGTGCTGTCATTATGCCACAGAGCAATGACAATGGAAAGAATCTAGAGAACAGCGTATTTATGCATCTGTATAGAAATCGTATGCCATCAGATAAGATTTCGTATTATCAAGGCAACAGTGAATGCGATTTCGTAATACAACGGGAGGAGTCTGTGGTGGAGCTTATTCAGGTGACATGGGATATGAGCGATGCTGAAACAAAAGAAAGGGAGATACGAGGTATTATTGAAGCATCGTCCGCTACCGGGTGTGATAATATGAAAATCATAACCATCGACTATGAGGATGTTATTTACATAGAAAATAAAAAGATTGATGTTATTCCTGCGTGGAAATGGATGTCTGCCTTGTAAGCAATAAAAAAATAGCAGAATACTGATTTCTCAGTACTCTGCTATTGTCATAAGGATAATATGAAACAACTTCTAAAACTAATCATCATTCGGTTAGTTTTAGAAATGGCTTCTAATACAAATCTTTTTGCATATAGATATTATCCTCACATATATAATGAAGAACCTTGTCTGAAACTCTTCGCTTTAACTTGGCTCTTCGATAGACAAATCAGGTTTCGATATAAAGACTGTAGCTTTATACTTACTTCCTGTCATCTATCCTTCCAATCCATATTCATGCCATCCTCTGAAACATAAATAGGACCAGGTATCGTATTTTTGTTTTTGATTTATAGTTTGATTTTTCTATTGTTATTGTTTATTTCATATATAAGGGTTTGAGGGGAATGGGAGAGGAATAAAAAAATCCTGCCATTGTTTTATGACAGGATAAATGTTTATAGTAGTGATTGTAAATTTTACAAGGACATTGACAATTCTATTTTACATCCCAATGCATTCATTATTCTGTAGAAGGTGGAAACTTTAGGTTCTGTTTGTCCACTTTCTACCCTTGAGATGTAAGAACGATTGGATCCTATTCTTCTTGCCAGTTCAGCTTGACTTATTTTTGCTTTCTTTCTTGCATCCTCTATAATCTGTCCGGTATAGAATGCATAGGCTTTTTCCTCAGCTTCAAGTCTGCTTGCCGTACCTTTAGCCCCGAACTTGGCATCAAGTACTGCGTCATAATCTACTAGTTGATGATTGTTTGTCTGCATAATATGCCTCCTTTATTTTTATGGCTTTTTCTATTTCACTATTTGGAGTCTTTTGAGTTTTCTTTTGGAATCCATTAAATAGTATTACTATATTTCCTTCATCAAAAATAAAAATACCCTATAAATGTTCCCTCCATATTCAGTGCGTAGCTCAAAGATACCGTCTCTGATACTTTTTACAAATTTAGTGGATAATCTTTCTTGTGTTTTGAGTAGAAGCAATCCATATTGTACTTTTTCTTGCTCCTTTTCATTCAGAGTCTCCATGAATTTCTCAAAGTATCCTCCGTATGTTCTTATTTTTCTTTCAGTTTCCATGTTGCAAAAATAATCAATGTTGCTCAACTATGCAACAATTTGTAGAAATAATAGTATTGTCCTTTGAGTATATTAACGTTGTGGAGGTTAAACTAGTATAAAGTATAGGTGGGGGAGAAAAAGGGGGAGTAAGAGTTATTATAAAAAAAGATAAGTCGCTGATTTTCAGCGACTTATGATTTCGATTGTGGTGCCACCAGGATTCCGTAGAGGTGGCAATGAAACTGTCTATCCGCAACTCGCGAAACTTTGCCTATAGCCATGAGGGCACACGTGCCTCGATGGGCAAGGACACCAGCACGCGCATGAACTTCTTCTCTCGCCTCTCGTGCATGAAGATGCAGGAGGCAGACGGATGCGCAGCACCTATGTCGGCAGAGGAGCGGCACAACCTATATACCAGTATGGCAGACGAAGCTTTTGATGAGGAGGAAGGAAAATGAGAACGAAGATAACATCAATGAAAAGGGCTTTCATTCTGTTCTGGCATGGGTTGACCGCCCTCCTCGTTGGCATTGCCAACTGGTTTACGGTGATATTGGGCATGAGGGATGACTCCAAGTATGGCAAGATTCTCCGTCGAACAGTGGGCAGCTGCTTTGCGTTCCTGATGCTGTTGCTGGCCATAGCCGCAGGTTGGGATTTTTGTCGTACTGCTTGCTATCGGTTGGAGGTAAACAAGCATTTTGATGGCTCGTATTACGATACGCAGTACATCTCCCGCAATGTCACCTATTACACCTACTACGATGAAGACGGTTTCCTAAAGACTGCTGACGGCAAGAAGACCATTACTGGAATCAGGTGGATAGCCAAGCCACTGGGTATGGACTCACTGATATGCTACAGTGACGGCAAGAAACGCGGCTATTTCAATATGTTCACAGGCAAGCCTGTCATTGAGCCGAAGTACAGCCATGCGTGGATTTTCTCCGATGGACTGGCATCGGTGGATGATGGAGGCTGGATCAAGTTCATCGACGCATCGGGCAAGGTGGTGATAGACCCACAGATTCCTTATATCCCCGGAGCAGAAGGCTATGTATTCCACAAAAACCGCTGCATTGTCCACAATGAACGTCGTGATCGTTTCGGGCTGTTGGACAAGCAGGGCAAGTGGGTGTTGCAGCCAGAATATTTCTCCATCGAATCTTCCGGGAACTTCTGGGTTGTCGATAACGGAGAGGGCAAAAGCGTATTGGACAGTACGCTGAACACGGTTATTCCGTTCACGAAAGGTCAAATTTGGGTAAGCAGCGAATATATCAGTGTTACTCTCAGCAACCACATCATTCAACGTTACGACCATAGTGGTGAGATTATCAATGATTTCTACATCAATGACGTAAGTTATATGACCTATGAGTCTGATGAGTTGCGCTACTCTACCTCTAAGAATTACAATGAGGAAGGTACACTCACCAGTGAGACGGAAAACATTGAACCGTTGCCAGTGGAGAAGATGGCAAAATGCCGGCGTTATGAGGCAGAAAGCGGATGGTATGGACTAATGACAGCAGATGGCAAGGTCATCACACCTCCGTCATACTGTAGCATCCAGGCAATAGGTTATGACATGTACCTTTGCAAGGACAATGACGAAGATGGTGTGATACTGAATGGAAAAGGTGAAAGGATTAGTTAGTTTTCAGGATTGGCAGTGTTCTCGGCAAACATATTGCTCATAGATGTTTGCTTTATAAGATTGAGCAGGATGGCAGGATTGATGTTCTTGCCATCCTTTTTTAGTGTCAAATGAAGATGTGGTCCAGTGCTACGTCCACTGTTTCCTGTCATGGCGATGACGGTGCCGGGATAGACGTGGGTGCCTTTGGTGACGAGACTTTGGGAGAGGTGGCAATAGCTGATGGTGAAGTCGCCGTGACGGAGGGTGACATACAGACCTGAACGTTTGTCCCTGCCTACCTTGATGACCTCGCCCTGCATCATGGCGTATGCGGGTTCATAATTTGCCTTCAAATCAAGCCCGTTATGTAGTGCTTTTCTTTTTGTGAATGGGTCTCTGCGATAGCCGAAAGGGCTGGTGACAGATATGTGACGGAGTGGACTGACAAGCGCCGGGAGGCGGTCGGTCTGCTCCGTTTGGGTTTGTATTTGGGCAAAAGCAAGAGAGTCTCGCCGCTGACACGGCGAGAACGGGGGCTGTTGTTCAGGTGTTGTGGACTGCGTCGTTTTTGGCACTGCCTTGCGGTGTGCCTTAGTCTGCGTGACGGTATTGAACTGAGCGAATACTGTTGCTGATGAACAGAATATTGCTGCTATTGTGATGAGTAGAAATCGTTTCATGGTGCAAAGTTAACAAGCAATTATTGGACTGGCATAATGAACAAAGGGAAGACAAGAAGATTGTAACATAATATAGCAATCGAGTTTGATTTTTGAGCAGAAATCAAACTCAAATAATAATAATCGTNTTTCAAATTCAAAGTTAAAGTATGAAGCAAGTACGATTTGAAGAGAGCGAGGTGCCTTATCAGACACTGGCTCGTTTTGGTCTCACACAGGAAAAGATTGAAGACCTGCCCTTGTGGGCATTGGAAGATATTGGTCAGGGACGACGTTCGCCACTGCTACCCATTCAGGTGACTAATGAGGAGGGCGAGACATTGAAGAGCCGCACCCGATTTGCGTTGGTCCGTATGGAGGACGGCAAGGTGGATGTCGTGTTCTATCCGCAGTTGGAGAAGTCGCCGTTAGAGTCATTCACTCAGGAACAGCAGGAGGACTTGCTGGCTGGAAAGGCTATCCTTGCTGACGTGAAGGATGCGGAAGGCAGAAGCAGCAAGGCTTTTGTGCAGATTGACACGGAAACCAATCAGGTGATGTCCGTGCCAACGCCTGTCATCGGGCGCAACTTGGAAGTGCTGAAGGATGAACTGAAACTGAGTTCGGCAGAGCTGACCGTGATGCAGAAGGGTGAGCCACTCACGCTCATCATGGAGGACGAACAGGTGACGGTGGGCATTGACCTGAATGACAAGACCGGCATAAGGATTAACCAAGGTGACAGTCAGAAGTGGAAGGAGAACACCAAGAGAGAGTGGGACAAATACACCTTCGGGTGCTATGGCTGTTGGGTTATGGACGATGACGGCAATCTCGACTATGTGCCTGAAGAGGAATACACCGAGGAGCTTTGGAATGAGCAGAAGAAGAATGGAGAGCGCAACCGCGCCTCTTTTTCCATGCACAAGTAATCTACACATAATATAATAAGTATATGGCATCAAATAAATATTATCCAGAGGATGTGCTCGTCGAGAAGATGCAAAGCGGCGAGTACGGATGGTTGGAGTTTATCAACCATCATTCTGCTGAATGGCAGGAAGAATACGAAAGCTATTGTCTGAAAAACGGACTCTGCATTTGTGAAGAGAGTGCGGAGCAGTTTGTCCATCACAAGGATGAGGAGTTGGAGAAGGCAATAGAGAACGGAGAAGCTTGATAAATGAAGAGTGAAGAATAAGTATGGCGATAAGAAAGAATACGAATCCCCAACCGATGGAGCAGCGAGAGGAGAGACCAAGATTTTCTTGGGCTATCCCGAGTCGTGACAGAGGAAGACAAAGTCAACAGATGGACCTGCAGCCAGAGATGCGTGACCTGCTCATGCGCAATGGTATGCAGGCGCATGTGGTGAGCAATGGCAGCGGCTATCAGCTTGTGGTGCAAGGCCACGACAGTCCGCTGCTCACCTATAACATCACAGAGAAGCAGATGTTGGCTCTGACCGACTGGGGAACGAATCATGCCAACAAGTTAGCCTACAATACCTTTACGGGCATTGTGGGCAACGACTTCTATATGCCCAAGAACTTCGTCCATGCACGCAATGCCAACGGTCGTGTGGCCATGGGACTGCACGGTTATCGTGTTGGTATCGGCGAGTATGGACGAATGGGGCGCATCGGAATGCCACCACCCTTTTTAGGTTGGACACCACGCAGTCAGGATGGATTCCATCTTCGCAGAGTTGGAGGACGATTGTTCTTCCCCGAATCCCCGATTGTGCCTGAACGTTGGGACGGCAGAATGAAGCCTGGGGAGTTGCAGAGCGGCGGTTACGGGTTCTACTATAAGGGGCTGCAACAGAGTTATAGCCCTCAGCAACAGGATGTGCTGAAAGATTTGGAAGGAATCATAACGCCTTCCGTCAACAGACCAAGAAGCACAGAACCTGCCAAGCCCTATAAAGAACTGATTACCTCGCCTGTCTATTTCACCAATGAGAAGTGGCAGGAGTGTTTGGCATCGCATGGCATCATCATTGATGAAAGTGCGAAGACGTTGACCATCCAATCGAACAGCGTCAATGCCGACATGGTGTATGACCTGACGGATGAGGAAGTGAAGAAGCTCACCTCCAACTCCATCAAGGAAGTGCCCGTCGTTCAACGCTTGGAGTTGTTGAATGGCATCATCAAGGACGACTTTGCTGACAGAATCCTGATGGACACACTGAACAGCAAGGAGCGCATCGACCTGCATCTGCATCCCGAACTTGAACAGGAGTTGCAGCAGAGACAGCAACAAGACGAGGAACGTTTGCTTCCTTTGGAAGAGGAAGATACTGTCAGACGGGACGTGTTGCAAGGTGATGCCATGGTGAGAGGTGAAGACCTTGCCTTGATTAATGAGAACAAGGGTTGGTATCGTGAGGGAGCGCACGGACGTGAGGTGGAAGTCGGTGATATTATGGTGGAGAAAGTACCTCCAGCAGAGGGAGAAAAGAAAGGCGAAGCCAAGTATCGCATGACCGCCATCATCAATGGTGAAGCTATCACGCACGAAATCAAGCAGAAGGACTACGATAAGTTCTTGGCAGTGGATGACTACCATCGCATGAAACTGTTCTCCAAGGTATTCAATGAGGTGGATATGAAGACACGTCCCGAAGCCAATGCCGGACTGGGTACGAAGATACTGGCAGCACTGACGGCAGGAGCGGTCGTTACGGCTGAGGTTGCTCATGACATGAACCACCATCACCACCATCCTGCCCCGGAGTTGTATGCCGAGCATCATGGTGGTCCACGTCCTTACTTCAAACCTGGTGTGGATTCACCACAGGAGATTGCGGCAAGGTACTTTGAGGCAGAAGCCAATCATGTTGCTACGGAGATTAGACGAGGATATTAGCCCGAAAGCAAAACTTTCGGGAACGGTGGCTCTATATACGACAACATTGACAACAAAGGACAACAAAACAGCAAGACGATATGGCTGAAAAAGGGAAAGCGAACGAGCTGACATACGATGACTTTCTGGACAGGTTGAGCATACAGGAAGTGCTGGTGGACGCAGGTTATCATCTGAACAAGAGGGATGGCTTGCGTTATCCGTCGTATGTGCGTACTGACAGCGAGGGCAGACGGGTACGTGGCGACAAGTTCATCGTCACGCAGAACGGAAAGTGCTGCTTCCAACCGCCGCAGCAGAAGGTGTATAACGTCATTTCTTTCATCAAGGAGCATCCTGAAATGTTTTCAGAGAACAAGGCTGGAATGTCTCCTGACCGCCTTGTCAACCTTGTCTGCAACCGACTGCTCAACCAACCCATCGAGGACAGACCATCGAAAATCGTAGAACCGAGAAAGGACAGCAAGCCATTCAACCTGAATGACTACGACATCCACAAGTTCAATCCGCAGGACAGGGAAACACAGAAGAAGTTTTATCCCTATTTCAAGTTCCGTGGCATTGACCTCTATACCCAGTACGCCTTTCATCGGCATTTCTGTCTGGCTACCAAGCATCGGACGGATGGACTTACCTTTGCCAACCTTGCCTTTCCGCTTGTACTGCCCATGGCACCCGACAAGACCGTGGGCTTTGAGGAGCGAGGACGACCGAAGATGGACGGCAGTGGCGGCTATAAGGGCAAGGCAGAAGGAAGCAACAGCAGTGAAGGACTGTGGATTGCCAACCTGACGGGGAAGCCGTTGGAGAAAGCCAACGAGATTGTATNAGATTGTATGGTTTGAGAGTGCATACGATGCCATGTCAGAGTATCAGATAAATCCTGTGAAGATGGTGTATGTATCTACGGGCGGTACTCCTACTGAAGGGCAGATGCGAGGACTACTGTCCGTCACTCCCAACGCAAGGCACTATTTGGGTTTTGACAAGGATGATGCCGGACGGCAGTTTGTGGCAAACCTCAGGAAGGTTGCAACAGAGATGGGCTTCCGTCATGAGCACGTGCAAGCTTATCATCCGTTGGGTTGCTACAAGGATTGGAACGATGCGCTACTCAACAAGAAGTCTGCGGAACTGATTGCAAAAGGCGAGCCAGACACCTTTGACTATGCCGAGTTCATCGCAGCAGGCAAGGCAGAAAAACAAAGGGAAAAAGAAGAAAAGAACACATATCATAGAAGCGTATGAGACAAGAAGATAATAGCATCATCACCTTGCGCCCCAGCATCGGGCAGTTTTTCATCAACGAGCTGCCTCTGTTGCTGTTGTGCGTGGCAATGCTCCTATTCGGAGGATTGCCCGGTTGTGCGTATAGCACCCTGTTGCTTGTCATCACTCTCTTGTTCTCCCTCTGTTTACTCTACCGATTCATCTATCTGAGGAGCATCCGCTACCATATAGGGAGCGAGCAACTCATCTGTGAGCACGGAGTGTTTCAGCGGAGCGTGAATTATATGGAGCTGTACCGAGTGGTGGACTTTGCGGAGCATCAGACCTTGATGCAGCAGTTGTGCGGACTGAAAAGCGTGACCGTGTTGTCGATGGACAGGACGACTCCAAAGTTGGAAATGACCGGCATCAAGAACAGCTATGACGTGGTGAGTGTGATACGAACAAGAGTAGAAACGAACAAACGAAGAAAGGGCGTGTATGAGATTACGAATAGATAAGATTTGGCTCATTGTCGTGGCATTGGTACTGAGCGTGCCGTCAGCCCATGCACAGATTGTGACAGCCAACCCTTTGGAATGGATGGCACTGGCAGAGGGCAACGAAGCCATCAACGGTGAGATAGAGAAGGAAATCAAGGGTCAGACCAAGACAGCCCTGTTGCAGAACACCATCGCCGCAGAGTTCACAAAGATACACGAATGGGAGAAGAAGTACAACAGTTATCTGAAAACCGCCAGCGGTTATGCCTCTTCCCTCAAAGCCTGTACCTATCTGTACGACGATGGTGTGAAGATATTCATCACCTTGTGTAAGATGCACAAGGCCATCAGCAACAATCCGCAAGGCATCGTCGCCACCCTCTCGATGAACAACTTGTATATGGAGACCGCCACGGAATTGGTGTCCGTCTTCACACTGCTGAAAGATGCAGTCGCCAAGGGAGGCAAAGAGAACATGCTGACTGGTGCGGAAAGGAGCAAGACGCTGTGGGCACTGAACGACAAGCTGAGTGCCTTCAGCAAGAAACTGCATCGGCTCTACCTCTCCATCCGCTATTATACGTTGACTGACGTTTGGAACAGCGTGACGGCAGGGATGATAGACCGCAGCAATGGGGAGATAGCAGCTCAGGCTTTGGGACGGTGGAGACGGGCGGCGAGAGTGAGTGGAGAGTGACAGACCGACAACGGAATTGTCGGGAACGGTGGCTAATCATAAAGAAAATAAGATATGAGAGTTATAGTTGTTTATTCCATATTAATGTTGTCATCCTTTGCAGGAGTGCGGGCGCAGAACGACCCGACTCTTGCGGGGATGATTCTAATGTATACCAATAAGGCAGAGAAAGAACTGAAGAACCAGGAGAAGGTGATGCTGTTGCAATCCACCGGCCATATCTGGACCAAGGAGGAAGTGGAAGCCACTACCGACCTGCAGCGGGAGTTCAACAACTATTTGGATTCCTTTCGTTCCATCGTCAGCTATGCCGCACAGATATATGGTTTCTATCATGAGATAGGTCAGTTGGTGGACAACATGGGAGGATTGGTGGCTCAATTAGATGCCCATCCAGCTAATGGACTTGCCGTAGCCCTGTCTGCCAAGCGCAACAAGATATACCGCGAGCTGATTATGAACAGCATCGAGATTGTGAATGACATCCGCACAGTATGCCTGTCGGGCAACAAGATGACCGAAAAGGAGCGTGTGGAGATAGTCTTCGGCATCTGTCCCAAGTTGAAGAAGATGAACAAGCAGTTGAAACGACTGACGAGGGCGGTGAAATACACCACCATGGGCGATGTCTGGATGGAGATAGATGAAGGGGCAAGACCCGCCAAAGCGAACAAAGCCGAGATAGCGGCGGCTGCCAAGAGGCGGTGGAAGCAGGTGGGCAAGAACGTAAAACCGTGATTAAAAAACGATAAGATATGGGATTTTGGAGTTCATTATTGAAATATGGTGGCAAGGCTGCACGAGGTACCGGCCATGTCATCGGAGTAACTGGAAAGACCTTAGGCAGCGCAGCACTCCACCCGCAACGCACCCTTATGGGAGCTGGCAAGGCTATGCAGACAGCCGCAGTGGGTAGTGCCGCAGGCTATGTGACATGGGAGAAGCTGACCACAGACAAGAGCGTGGCACGCATAGTAGGTGATGCTGTCATCGGCGAGAATGCCACGGAAGCGGTGGCGCAAACTGCCAACGATGTGCAACGTCTGACGGGCAAGGCTGGTGAAGCCGTTGATGCGGTGAACACTGTAGCCGGAAAGATGGACATCCAGTTTAGCGGTATCAGTGACTTCTTCCGGAATATGTTTGGTGGCGGAGGATGCGACATGATAGGCAATCTCTTTGGCAATATCGGCAAGGGTAACGTGTCAGGTATGAGCATCGTCGGACTAGTGGCTGCCGCATTCATGGTATTCGGACGCTTTGGTTGGATGAGCAAGATTGCGGGTGCCCTGCTTGGAGCGATGATTATCGGGAACAACTCTAAGGTGGCACAAGCTCTGCCTAACGGAGGCGGCACGTCTTCGCATGGGCAGAACATGGAAGAGGCAGAGACTCAGAACAGAGGGATGAAACGATAACCAATATACAGCGATATGAGATATACAGAAGAAATGATACTACGCTCATCGAGCGGCTACTGTATGCCGTTTGAGGAGCCAACAAAGCAGGACGTGCAGATGTCCTTGGGTTACGGAGAGCAGAAGCACCCCGTGACGGGAGAAACATTCTTCCATCACGGCATAGACTTCTCGGTGAACCACTACCTGCTATCGGCGGTGGCCACAGGAACCGTGTCAGCCATCGGGTCGGACGCGGAGCATGGCATCTACCAGACCATCCGCTACGGCAAATACGAAGTGACTTACAGACACCTCTCCAATGTCTTCGCCAACTTCTCCCAAAGCGTCAAGGCCGGTCAGACCATTGCCATCAGTGGCGACATGCTGCACATGGAGGTGAGGTTTGACGGAGAGGAAATCAATCCGTTGGAATTCCTCACCATGCTCTACGGCAACATCAAGGCATTGGAGAACAATTCCAAAATGGGCATCAATGAACTGGACATGAACATACCTTCACCCTACGACACCGACCATCAGGAGATAGAAACATTGATGCTCCGCTTCCTCCCCTCCTATTTCGAGGACCTGCAGCAGGGAGCATATAGTCTGCCTGAACATACGGAGCAGTCATTAAGAAACATCTTCTCGTTGGGAGCGAGCAAGCATTACTTCTACGAGACCATACCGAGCATGGCTAATCCCTTGGGCATCGGCAACCGCTGTATGCCTTTGGCGGCTAAGGTGCAGAACCTGCTCATTGCCGACTTTCTCAACTATCTTGCCATGCGACATCAGGTGTATCTCTCCACGATGGACGAGGTATTAAAAAAAAAAACTCCAAGAGCAAGCCCTGACGCATGACGGCATCATTGATTCTCTTGCCGATTTGGACGTGGATATCCAGAGCTTCGACATACCGAGGATGGTGAGCGTCTATCCCGACCGGGCTGGCGTGAGATGGTGGACAAAGGCATGGTTCAATGGCAAGGAAGAGGGAGAACCTTCCGTGGAGATAGAGGAACGTATGGCTGTGCAGTTCATCCACCGCCAAGTGGACAAGGACGCATGGTTGGAGGAACACTATCCTAAGCAGATGGAGATATATCACAATGCCATCGAGCAGACAAAGGAACAGNAAGAACAGTCAGCGATTCGCAGAGATAGAGCGTCTGATGGGCGACTACTTCGGGTGTCACCTTGCCCCCGTGATGGGCAGGGTGCAGCGGGACTTGTCCAACAGACAGGCAGACGAGATGCGGGCCTACTCCAACAGTACGGCTGGCATCCTACGCTCATTGGCCACTGCCAATATGCCCGGTGATGATCCATACGCCACTCTGAGGATTACAGGCGAGTGGAACAGCAAGACCACAGAAGACTATCTGGCGATGTGCAAGGAGGCTATTGTCGGCAACAAGGACATGCAGCGTGACCTTGCCGTGATGGCTGAGGAATGGCGCAAGGCAGTGGTGACGGAGATAGGACGAGAACGGTACGATGCACTCTCTAAACAACTCGGTTGTGATTTGGCATACGCCTATATCGAACACTGCATGGAGCAGCTGATGATAGAAAAACTGGTGAAAGACCGTATGCCCAAATCCTCTGCCGACTATATCATCCGCAAGGCGGCACAGAGCAGTCTGTTCGGTCTGCCCTACGAATTGAACAAGTCACCGCTTGCCGCAGAGATAGAAGCCAGAGGAGAGGCAGCCTATAAGCCCTCTCGGACAGAGAAGGCGGCGGGATGGGCTGCCGGAGCGAGTGCCGATGCCGTGGCCATGGGAGGTATCGGCTCATGGGCGACCTTCGCCAAGTTTGTCGGTATCGATATGGTGATGAATGTCGGCATGGAACGCCTTGGCAAAAAAGGCAGCAGCCATGAGGTCAGTGTCGAGGAGTGTATCAGCAAAGGAGTTTTCGGTACGGACACCAACGTCTTCGCCTCATTCCGCAAGCAGGCAAAGGTCATCAAGAATCACGAGAACAGCTATATCAAGGCTACCAACAGCCATTTCAAGAACAAGATTCCCACGAGCAATATCACATTTATGGATTGGACGAAACANGAGAACAGCTATATCAAGGCTACCAACAGCCATTTCAAGAACAAGATTCCCACGAGCAATATCACATTTATGGATTGGACGAAACAAACTGAACATACCTCATTCCCATGGAATAAAGGTACGTTCCTTGACCCTCAGAGAAACGAAGCAGCCAAACGTACAGACAAGTACAAGGATGTGCCCTTGATAGTCGCACCCGGACAGGAAGACGAGTATCTGGAGGTTAAGGCGAGACTTGATGCAGAGGCTGAGAAGGAGAAGAAAGCAGAACCGCAGGAAACTCCTGATTCATCGACTGAAGAGGCAACAGCATCTGTAGAACCGCCAGAGCAAGCCGCCTTGCAGACCAATGAAAGCGGATGGGACGGACTTTTACAGAGCTTCGGGCTGAACGGCTTTTCTGACATTGGCAAAAACCTTGGCTATGTGTTGGCAATGCTGCCCGATGTACTGGTGGGACTGTTCACGGGCAAGACGAAATCGCTGAATATGGACAATAGCCTTCTTCCTTTGGCCTCCATTGTGGCTGGAATGTTCGTAAAAAATCCCATACTGAAGATGTTGTTGATGGGTATGGGAGGTGCCAATCTGCTCAACAAGTCGGGACATGAGGTGCTGGGCAGAAAACAGCAGGAAGGCATTGCACCAACTGTGGTGGGTTCTGGTGCGCCACGTGTGCAGTACCGACAATATCCTGATGAGCCACTCAATCCTCGCATCAGCAACCCGATGCTGCAAGGGCGATGTCTTGTTGCCAACATCGATAATGTGCCATGTACCATCCAACTGCCAGACAGCGTGATTGGGGCGTATCAGTCGGGGGCATTGCCACTGAATACATTGGCTAACGCCATACTCGCCAAGAACGACCAAATGCGAAATATGGCAGCAGTGCAGTACGAAGAGCAGGCACGGGAGAGCGTAGTGCGACCGAGGGGGATTCAGTGAAGCCCGACAACAAAATTGTCGGGAACTGTGGCTTGGTAAGCCAATTATAGAATGTGATTGAGATAAACAAAAAGATAAAAGCATGAAAGAGAAATCAGATTTTGAGAAGCGGGCGGCAGAGAAACAGGTGTCGCTGCTGACTGAGGCACTGACGAGTGCGGTAGATGCCAAGGGACATTGGTTGAACGCAAGCGGTAAACTCTATCCGAAGCTCTATCCCAAGGGCTTTTCGGTCAGTCCGTTCAATGCCCTTGTCCTTGCCCTCGACTCCGATGCCAAGGGCTGCAAGAGCAACCTGTTTACGCAGTTCTCCGAAGCCAAGGCACGGGGTGAGAGCGTGAGGGAACATGAGAAAGGCGTGCCCTTCCTGTATTACAATTGGAACAAGTATGTCAACCGCAACAATCCCGATGATGTCATTACCAAGGAGGCATACGCAGAACTGTCGGACCAGGACAAGCAACAATACAAGGGAGTGAAGAACCGTGAGATACGTGTGCTCTTCAATATCGACCAGACCCTCCTGCCAATGGCTAACGAAACTGCTTACACTACGGCCTTGAAGAAAGACGGCACGATGGAAGACAGAGGGTACGGCGATAAGGAGGACAAGCAGCTGCATGGGCGCGTCAACGGATTCCTTCAGAAGATGAAGGACAACCTCGTGAATGTCCGTCAGGACGGCACAGGTGTGGCGCATTATGACACAGAGAAGGATGTTATCTACCTGCCACGGCAGCGTGACTTTGAGCATTACAACGACTATGTACAGGAAATGATGCGTCAGTTGGTGTCTGCCACCGGTCATCAGCAGCGGTTGGCACGTGAAGGCATGGTCATGAAGAACGGCAAAGCCCCGTCGGAGGATGCCGTGAAGAAGGAGAAGCTCATCACGGAACTTGCTTCGGGTGTGAAGATGCTCGAATTGGGACTGCCTGCTCGTCTGTCTAAGGACAGCCTGGGCATGGTGAACTACTGGACGAGGGAACTGAAGGAAGACCCTTGCCTGATTGATGCCATCGAGAGTGAGGTAAACGGTGCGCTGAAGGTATTGAAAAAAGCGGAACTGGGTGAAAAGGTGGAGTATGCAACCGACCAGCATCAGCGAGAGACAGCGCAGATACAGGGGCAGTTGCCCAGCCACTACTTTGTGGCTGACGAAATCAAGCAGCATCCCAATGAGGAGCAGCGTACCGTGGTTATCGTGCGTGATGATGCCAGTAAGACCGCAGATGTGGTGCTGCCACAGGGTGCGTCGTTGGAGGTGAACAACGAAATTAAGGGCATGAACAAGCAACGCTTCACCAATGCCTTGCAGAAAGAGGGTTATGACAACGTGCGTTTCTATAATCCCGATGGTGCCTTGGGTTTCCGTCCCGATGACAGTTATTTTGCCGACAAGAAAATCACGGTATCGAGGTTGCGCAACTGGTCTATCGAAGACCTATCCTCGTTGGATGCTTCTGAAGCCGTGATCCATAGCCGTGACATCGGTTTCGACAATGTGCAGTTGGTGAAGGACGACAAGGAGCGGTGGGCATTGTACATCAAGCCCGAAGGCAAGGAAGGCTTCGCCGTCTATCCCGACAAAGGAGACCTCAATCATTTCTTCACCACCTTGAAGCAGTCGATGGACAACATCGAGCGTGTGCGTGAAGAATTGGCACAGAAGTATTATGCCATGGCAGAGGCGAAACCCGACCTGAAGGTTGACATCTTTGGTGGCAATGAGCAGGAGGTTGATCTGAACCGAATCCAGCGTGTAGCGGTGTTTCGTGCCAAGTCGGGCGAATGTCTGTGTGCAGCCACTATCGACGGCAAGAAATTGCAGCCGAGAAGTGTCAGTCCGTCCCAATGGCAACGATTGTGGGTGGCTCCTGACAGGGATTCATACAAGCAGAGCCTTGCCGCCTCGCTGTTTGCCGATGTATTGCAGAAAGACAACAACGTCGAGCAAAGTACACAGGAGAAGCAGGAAGAAGCGACAGAGGTGAAGCAAGCAGAGACGGCTACTGTAGAGAAGCATGATGAACAGAAGGAAATGGCACAGCAGGAAGATAAGCCTTCAGACCAGAAAGAACAGGCATCAGAGCAAAGAGAAGAAAAGAAAGAGGAGAAGGAAGAAGCCAAGGCAGCCAAGGGGGCTATTACTCCACTTGTCCAGCAATATCTTGACTTGAAGAAGAAACATCCTAATGCCATTCTATTGTTCCGTTGCGGCGACTTCTACGAGACCTACAAGGATGATGCGGTGAAGGCATCCAAGATATTGGGCATCACGCTGACGAAGAGCAACGGGCGCAAGGATGATGAAGGAAAGCCGTTGGCAATGGCAGGATTCCCATATCATGCTCTCGACACCTATTTGCCGAAGCTCATTCGTGCGGGAGAACGGGTAGCCATCTGTGACCAGCTGGAGGTGCCGAAGCAGACAACATCGTCGAAGCGTGGAATAACGGAGATGGTGTCACCTGGAAAAGAGGCTGGAAGGCCGATGGCACAGGAGAACCAGGAAACAGAACAACACACCAGTCTAAGGAGATAGGCGTATGGGAAAGAATGCAGCGTATGCCGCACAATATGCGGAGGAAGCCAAAGAACAGATGCGGAGGTATGGGATTCCTGCCTCTGTCATCTTGGCGCAAGCCATTTTGGAGAGCAGCAACGGACAGAGCCAACTGTCTCGCGAATGCAACAATCACTTCGGCATCAAGGCTACGGATTCGTGGCTGAAGAATGGCGGTGAGTATGGAGTCTATACGGATGATAGGCCCAACGAGAAATTCTGTAAGTACAAAAGTGTGGGTGACAGCTATGAGCATCACTCGCAGTTCCTGAAGCAGAACAAGCGATATGCGCAGTGCTTCACGCTTTCACCTGACGACTACAAGGGATGGACGAAGGGCATTGAGAAGGCTGGCTATGCCACTGGCGGCGGTTANTATGCGCAGTGCTTCACGCTTTCACCTGACGACTACAAGGGATGGACGAAGGGCATTGAGAAGGCTGGCTATGCCACTGGCGGCGGTTATGCAGCGAGTCTGCAACGCATCATTGAAGCCAACGGACTGGACAAGTATGACCGTGAGGTGATGGCTGAGATGCGGGCAGAAGGTAGGTCGTTCGGGGTGGAGAATAATCCTCGCAGAGAAGAACCTGCTGCCCATGTACCGCAGTCTGCCGGGTATTCCTATCCTGTGGAGCGAGAGGAATTTCTCTTCATCACCTCGCCTTTCGGCAATCGCCAAGACCCTATGGATGCCACCAAGCAGCAGATGCACAAGGGCATTGACATCAAGACGAACCATGAGGCGGTGCTGGCTACGGAGAACGGCGGAAAGGTGGTGGCGGTGAACCATAATGCGAACACGTCAGGAGGGAAATCCGTCACCGTGGAATACAGCCGTGAGGATGGCAGCAAGGTGCAATGCTCCTACCTGCATCTTTCCGACATAGCAGTAAAGGTAGGCGACACGGTCAATGCCGGACAGAAGTTGGGGGTGTCGGGAAATACCGGCACACGAACCATTGGCGAGCATCTGCATTTCGGAGTGAAGAGCGTATCGGCTGACGGCTCAAAAAGGGATATGGATCCATCTGCTTATCTGGCAGAAATCGGACAGAAGGGCAACATCAAGCTACAGGCACTGCATAACGGCGATGACCTGTTGGCGAAATACAAAAGTGACGTGCCGCAGGAGCAGAATGTGTCACCAGAGGACTGGATGAAGAAACTGCTTTCCTCAGAGGACAGCGGTGTGGGCATTTCGGGAACGAATGACCCTATACTTGACATGGCGATGACCACCTTCATGTCGCTGATGATGTTGGCAGCGCAGATTGACAGCAAGGATGAGGAACGACAAAAGGGACTCATCTCTGCCATGGCAGCCAACCAGCTTGTAGATTTGACCTCGCTTGTACCAGGCATGAGGCAATGCACCATCGCTGTGGGTGAGAACGGCAAGGCTGTGCTTCATGCAGAGAGCGGTACGGTGAAAATTGACCGTGAACTAACTTCCTCGGAGATGAACCGCCTATCGCTCATTTTGGGCAATGCCAATCTGTCGGAAGAAAGCAAACGGACGAAGATTGCTGGAATGGTGACAGGCATCGTGGCGACACAACAGGCTTCGCAGAATTTCGAGCAAGGGATGGAGGCTGAGAGTCAACAACAAAATCTGCAAAGGAAATGAAAAGGATAGCAAGTCATCTGTGTACAGTGTTGATGGGTATGCTGGCAGTGACAGGACACTTCATGCTTACCCAATGGCTTTTCGGTCAGACCGTGGCCATCATCCATCTCGGCTTCCAACTTATCATAGCAGCGTGGATGGTCTATGAACTGATACGTGCGCCAGTATATGATGATTGAAAAGAGATTATTGACATTGCGAAGACATTTCACTTGGACAATGGAGATGTATAATTCAAAAAGTATCGAGCAAT
>NZ_CP083673.1:5651833-5709314 GCF_025914115.1 Bacteroides sp. DH3716P
TACACAAGGAGTATCGTCGGCAGCGTCAGATGTGTATAAGAGACAGGTGTAGCGGCATCATGGTACGTCAATGATATGTGGATGGATATGTTTGCCGAGCACGTGCCTGTCAGTTGGGCGGCGTATGTACTGATAGCGATTGTAAATCTTCTCGTTATCGTAGCCTGCGTACTTTGGAAATCGTGGCGGATTGCCAATGAAAATCCGGTGAATAGCCTTAAAAGTGAATAATTAAAAACATAAATAAAAAGAGTATGATTGAAATAAACAACATCAGTAAAGTATTCCGTACTTCCGAAGTAGAGACAGTTGCCTTGAATCACGTAAACCTTGAAGTAAAAGAGGGAGAGTTTGTAGCCATTATGGGCCCCTCCGGTTGTGGTAAATCCACTTTGTTGAATATTCTGGGTTTGCTCGATAACCCCACCGAAGGTTCCTACCGCTTGATGGGTGAAGAAGTGGGCGGATTGAAAGAGAAAGAACGTACCCATGTGCGTAAGGGCAAACTCGGATTCGTATTCCAGAGCTTTAACCTGATCGACGAGCTGAATGTTTACGAGAATGTAGAACTTCCTCTGACATACCTGGGCTTTAAAGCATCCGAACGCCGCCGCATGGTAGAAGACATTCTGAAACGGATGAACATCAGCCATCGTGCCAAACACTTTCCGCAACAACTTTCCGGTGGTCAGCAACAACGTGTCGCCATTGCCCGTGCCGTAGTGACCAACCCGAAACTGATTCTCGCCGATGAGCCGACCGGTAACCTCGACTCAAAGAATGGGGCAGAAGTGATGAACCTGTTGACCGAACTGAATAAAGAAGGAACAACCATCATCATGGTGACACACTCACAACACGACGCATCCTTTGCCCATCGTACAGTTCATTTGTTCGACGGCAGCCTGGTAGCCAGTGTGATAGCATAAACCAGATCAGAAGCAAGTATGAGACAAATCTATTATAGCATACGTACATTACTGCATGAGCGTACTTTGAATATCGTAAGAGTGCTCTCCCTTTCTTTAGGACTAACAGTTGGCATCTTGCTTTTCTCGCAAATAGCTTTTGAGATGAGCTATGAGAAATGTTACCCGGAAGCGGAGAATCTGATAATGGCGAGAATAGCGGCACAGAATATGACGACCGGCGAAGTGCAGGGTGATGACGGAATGAATTATGACTATACCGTCTGTGATCCGGTAGCTTTTACCTTGGCGCAGGATATGCCTGAAGAAATAGAATCAGCCACCTGTGTACTTCCTTCCCAGTTTTATCATATTTATAAGGAAGACAAACTGCTGTCAAAAGCAAATTACATGATGGTCGACACCTGTTTCTTTGAAACGATGGGTATACCCGTACTAAAAGGGAACGCGAAAGATCTCATCATCTCGAATAGCATATTTGTATCAGAACATTTTGCCCGTGAAACATTCGGTAGCGCAGACCCTATTGGGAAAACCCTTTCGGCCGACAAGCAGTTGGAGCTCACAATTCGCGGCGTCTATAAAGACATACCCGAAAATTCGATGCTCTCCCGTGACTTTGTGATTACCATCCACCGCGATGGTCGCTATGCGAGTGGTAACGGTTGGAATGGGAATGATATCTTTTATGCCTTTGCACGCTTGCGTCATGCGTCGGATATAGACAAGGTGAACAGCAAAATTCAACAAGTAATGGCAAAATACAGCCCCTTGCAATGGGATGACTGGAAGTTGGAATACAGCGTTGTTCCTCTTTCGAAACGCCATCTGGATTCTGCCGATACCCAGAAACGTTTGATGATATTCGGCTTCCTCGGCTTTTCAGTGTTTTTTGTAGCCATCATGAATTATATGTTGATTTCAATAGCCACTATCAGTCGTCGTGCAAAAAGCGTAGGAGTGCATAAATGCAGTGGAGCCAGTTCCGGAAACATCTTTGGCATGTTTCTGGCAGAAACCGGAGTATTGGTTCTACTATCCGTCCTGTTTAGCTTCCTGTTGATAATCAACATGGGCGAATTGATCGAAGACCTGTTGGGAACCAGCCTTGCCTCACTGTTTGCCTGGGACATCATTTGGATACCCTTGCTCACTGTAGTAGTCCTTTTCCTCCTGGCAGGAGGCATACCGGGAAAACTGTTCTCACGTATTCCCGTCACGCAGGTATTCCGGCACTATACGGATGGAAAAAGAGGATGGAAACGTTCATTACTATTTGTCCAGTTCACGGGTACCTCCTTTGTACTCGGATTATTGCTGGTTACCCTGTTACAATATTCTCACCTGATGAATGGAGATATGGGAATCAAGATTCCGGGACTGGTAGAAGCCGAAACCTGGATGTCCGGCGAAACAGTAGAACATGTAAAAGACGAGTTGCTCCGCCAACCGATGGTGGACGGGGTATCGGCATCCACACACAGCGTACTGGGAGAATATTGGACACGTGGATTGATTGGTAACGACGGCAAACGCATTGCCACCCTTAATTTCAATATGTGCGACTATGATTATCCGAATGTGATGGGAATCAGAATAACAGAAGGCACTACCATCAAGAAAAAAGGCGATCTATTGGTAAATAAAGAACTCGTTCGTTTGATGAAATGGACCGATGGTGCCGTAGGAAAATCAGTGAGTGGGGTAGAAGGTACCATCGTGGGAGTGTTTGATGATATTCGTAATAGAAGTTTCTATTCCAGTCAGTCTCCTATCGTATTGATTGCCGATAAAGAATCGGCCAATCACACCATCAATGTTCGTCTAAAAGAACCCTATGACGAGAACCTGAAACGCTTGAACGAATGTGTGGCAAAAACATTCCCGAATGTAGCCCTGAACTTCAATTCAGTAGACAGCATGATTCGCGAAGGCTATAAGAGCGTATACCGTTTCCGTAACGCAGTCTGGATTTCGTCCTGCTTCATCCTGCTTATTGTCATCACGGGATTGATTGGCTATGTGAATGGAGAAACTCAACGCCGCAGCAAGGAAATAGCCATACGCAAAGTGAATGGGGCAGAGGCCTCCGGCATCCTGAAACTATTGATATACGACATTCTGAATATCTCCGTAATCTCTGTGCTGATAGGTACTGCCGCTTCCTATTTTACAGGCCAAATATGGTTGGAACAGTTTAGCGAACGAATTGATATGGATCTGTTACTTTTTATAGGAATAGCCCTGCTGGTACTATTGGTTATCGTGGCTTGCGTGGTAGTGAAAGCCTGGCACGTTGCCAATGAAAACCCCGTAAAGAGCATCAAAGCAGAATAAAGAATAAAAACCAACAGGCGGAGTAAAGCAGTTAATGCTTTATTCCGCTACCGTTTCCGGATGTTGTTTAGACACTTTCTTAATGTAAATCATCAGACTGACAACCGCCGTAATAAACGCCAATGCATCCGATACCGGCATACTAATCCAGATACCTTCCAATCCCCACCAGTTGGGAAAGAGCAGCAAGCAAGGCAAAAGATAAAGCAACTGTCGCGTCAGCGAAAGGAAAATACTTATTTTAGCCTTCCCGATACTTTGGAAGAAGTTACCAATCACAATCTGCGCCCCTACAAACGGGAACATCAATACAGCCAGCCGGATACCGTCTACGGCCAAATCAATCAATTCATCGCTATCCGTGAAAAGAGCCGATACGGCATGAGGGAAGAACTCGCAGATAATAAACCCGCTACTGGTAATCACGACCCCGGAGATAATCCCCAGTCGCAATGTCTGTTTCACACGGTCTATCTTCTGTGCTCCGAAGTTATACCCCACAATAGGCTGCATACCCATCGTCAGACCTAACACAATCATCACATAAAGCGTCAGCAAACGGTTAATAATCCCATAAGCACCAATCGCCATATCGCCCCCGTAATTTTGCAGACTGTTATTGATGATAATCACAATGGCACACGCACACACATTCATCAGGAAAGGAGACATACCGATGGCGAAGATACTCTCCACAATCCTCCGTTTCATCTTCCAGATATTCCCCTCAAAATGCACCGTACTGTCTTTCTTGACAAAATGGCTCACCACCCACACCATACCGATCAACTGTGAAATCACCGTTGCCGTAGCAGCTCCCCTCATTCCCCATTCAAAGTGGAAAATAAAGATAGGAGCGAGGATAATGTTCGCTACCACCGTCACCATCGAAGTCAACATCGCCTTTTTCGGGTATCCGGTAGCACGCATCACGTTGTTCAACCCAATCATCGTATAAGTGATAGGAGTACCCAATAAGATCACCTGCATAAAGCTCCGCGCATAAGGAAGCGTCTCGCTACTGGCCCCGAAGAAAACCAATATATCATCCAGGAAGATGAAAGACAAAATACCAAAGAAGAACGAATTAGTGATACAGAGCATCAACGTGTGTGACAAGATTTCCGTAGCCCCCTTCATGTCCTTTTGCCCCAGACGGATAGACGCCAGCGTAGAACCGCCCGCCGATACCAATGTACAGAAAGCCACCACCAGATTCATCAGCGGAAAGCTGATGGCTAGTCCGGCAATCGCCATTGGGCCTACACCATGTCCGATGAAGATACTATCAATAATATTATAGATAGAAGTAATCGTCATTCCGATAATTGCAGGAATGGAATATTGTAACAGCAATTTGCCGATACTTTCTTTGCCTAAGATATGTGGGTCGTTCTTGCTCATGCGCTAGTAGATTTTGTTGGATAAAAACGTATGTTACGTTTTTTTTAGCTTTGCAAAGGTACGAATTATTTGCCTGATTCGATGATTATTCGGAACTTTGCAACGACGGATACACAAGGTTTAACGTTTAGGTAAAAAGAAAGTTTATATATGAATACAACGAAAACGATTGCGGCACTCTTCGATTTTGATGGTGTCATTATGGATACAGAAACGCAGTACACAGTCTTCTGGGACGAGCAGGGACGGAAATATCTGAATGAAGAAGATTTCGGCCGCCGTATTAAGGGACAGACATTATTGCAAATCTATGAAAAGTATTTCTCGGACCAACCCGAAGCCCAGCTTGAAATAAGCGCCGAACTCTACGTTTACGAGCAAAAGATGTCCTACGAATACATCCCCGGAGTAGAAGCCTTTATAGCCGATCTTCGCCGTAACGGTGCAAAGATAGCCGTAGTCACCAGCTCCAACGAAGAGAAGATGGCTAACGTCTACAATGCCCACCCCGAATTTAAAGGAATGGTAGACCGCATCCTGACCGGAGAGATGTTTGCCCGTTCCAAACCGGCTCCCGACTGCTTCCTGCTCGGGATGGAAATCTTTGAAGCCACCCCCGAAAACACCTACGTCTTTGAAGATTCTTTCCACGGCCTGCAAGCCGGAATGACTTCCGGGGCAACAGTGATCGGACTTGCCACCACCAATACACGTGAAGCCATCACTGGCAAAGCACATTATATAATAGACGACTTCACCGGCATGACCTACGACAAGCTCCTGATCCTGCATCGTTAAGAGAAAGAATAAATCCGAAACGCATTATTGCACTTGATAAATCGCTTCCTTATATTGTTAAGGAGCTTTTATTATACCTCACAGAATCCTTCCAACCGCCTCCCCAGCTATCCAAGCGAGGTGTTTGAAAGGATTTTTTGCATTTCCTTCTCTGTTATGAATTAAATGTTATAACTTTGCCGCGATTTTTGAAGGCGCTTGACGTCGTTTTAATTTTTAATCATTAATTTTTAATTTAAAAAGACATGGCTGGTTATATATCAGATGACTCAAGAAAGGTGACTACTCATCGCCTGGTTGAAATGAAACAGAGAGGTGAAAAAATATCTATGCTGACTGCTTATGATTACACAATGGCACAGATTGTAGACGGTGCGGGAATGGACGTAATCCTGGTAGGCGACTCCGCTTCCAATGTAATGGCAGGTAATGTGACAACACTTCCTATCACACTCGACCAAATGATCTATCATGCCAAATCCGTGGTACGCGGCGTGAAACGTGCGATGGTAGTGGTTGATATGCCTTTCGGATCCTATCAGGGCAACGAGATGGAAGGACTTGCTTCTGCCATCCGTATCATGAAAGAAAGCCACGCTGACGCTTTGAAGCTCGAAGGTGGTGAAGAAATCATAGACACGGTGAGACGCATCGTATGTGCTGGCATTCCGGTAATGGGACATCTGGGACTCATGCCTCAATCCATCAATAAATACGGCACCTATACCGTGCGTGCCAAAGACGACGCCGAAGCCGAAAAACTGATTCGCGACGCCCATCTATTAGAAGAAGCAGGCTGTTTTGCCATTGTACTCGAAAAGATTCCCGCAACCCTTGCCGAACGCGTAGCATCCGAACTGACCATACCTATTATCGGTATCGGTGCCGGTGGCCACGTAGACGGTCAAGTATTGGTGATTCAGGACATGCTTGGCATGAACAACGGATTCCGTCCGCGTTTCTTGCGTCGTTATGCTGACTTGTACACGGTGATGACCGATGCCATCAGCCGTTACGTTTCTGACGTGAAGAATTGCTACTTCCCCAACGAGAAGGAACAATATTAAATATAGTATATGGCAGTTAAATTGTGGACAGTTCATTTTATGCGGATATGTGTAGCTAATTTGCTGTTGTTTATATCCTTGTATGTGTTATTTCCGGTGCTTTCCGTAGAGATGGCCGACCGTCTCGGAGTGCCGGCTGCACAGACAGGAGTAATCTTTCTCTTTTTCACCTTGGGGATGTTCCTCATCGGTCCTTTCCATGCCTATCTGGTAGATGCATACAAGCGTAAGTACGTCTGTATGTTTGCTGCTGCCCTGATGGTAGTGGCGACCATCGGATACGCCTTTGTTACCAACCTCACAGAACTGATTCTGTTGGGCACCGTGCAAGGGCTTGCCTTTGGCATAGGCACAACAGCCGGCATCACATTGGCCATCGACATCACCAACTCCACACTGCGCAGTGCGGGAAACGTCAGTTTCTCCTGGATGGCACGTATGGGAATGATCGCAGGCATTATCCTCGGAGTATGGCTTTATCAAAGCCAATCCTTCCAAACCCTGCTCACTGTATCTGTCATAACCGGAGCTGTCGGAATCCTCATGTTATCAGGAGTCTACGTACCTTTCCGTGCGCCGATTGTCACCAAACTCTATTCCTTCGACCGCTTCCTATTGCTTCGTGGATGGGTTCCTGCCATCAATCTGATCCTGATAACCTTCATTCCGGGACTGCTGGTTCCCATGGTACACCCTTTCCTAAACGATTTCGTACTCGGAAACACAGGAATCCCCGTACCGTTCTTTGTAGGAACAGCCCTCGGATACATCGTTTCCCTGTTCTTTGCACGTCTGTTTTTCCTGAAAGAGAAAACACTGCGACTGGTCATTATAGGACTCGGATTGGAAATCGTAGCCATGTCCCTACTGAATACAGACATCTCCATAGGCATTTCCTCCGTACTCTTAGGACTGGGCTTAGGCTTTATCCTGCCGGAATTTCTGGTGATGTTCGTAAAGCTATCCCACCATTGCCAACGCGGAACAGCCAACACCACCCATCTGCTGGCAACCGAAATCGGCATTTCCCTGGGAATCGCTACCGCCTGCTACATGGAATTGGATACAGATAAGATGCTACATACCGGACAGATAGTAGCATCCATTGCTTTACTCTTCTTTGCATTGATTACCTATCCTTATTATATAAAGAAGAAAGTAAGATAGGAGAGTAGCCGGAATTAATTCCGGCTAACTTGTTTTACTCCCTTTATAGTACGTAATTTCTTGATAAGAGCCTCCAAACGTCCCGTATCACCCACCATGACCGTCAGTGTTCCGGAGAACAAACCGTCGTTCGAGTCAATACCGATGGAGCGCAGCGTGATACCATTCTCTTTGGATATAATAGAAGTGATATTAGTCACGATACCAATATCATCATGCCCTACAACCCGCAGCGTGATAGGATATTGCGTACCTACCGATTTCCCCGCCCAACGAGCCTTCACAATACGATAACCGAAACGTTCGCGCATCTGATTGGCATTCGGACAGTCCGCCCGGTGTATCTTGATACCACCGCTTACCGTAACGAAACCAAACACATCATCCCCGTAAATCGGATTACAACATTTAGCCAACTTGAATTCCAACCCTTTCAGATTCTGATCGATTACCAGAACATCTTCCTTAGACGTCGTTTCCTCTTGTTGCGCAGCCTGCAAGTTATACCCTTCGGCACTGCGATACACAATTTCATCGTGCGTATCACTGTCCCGCTTCTGTTGCTCCACATACTTATCCAGAATCTCGTTAACGTCCAGTCCACCGTCGGCAATCCGCTGATAAAACTCCGTCACATTCTTGAAGCCCAAACGCTTGATGAGGCGCATCATGGTCGCTTCATCATATTCCAACTTACGATTCTTGAATTTCCGTTCCAGCGTCTCCTTGGCAAAAGCGTGCTGGCGTGCCACCATCTCTTTGAGAGCCTGCCTTATCTTGGTGCGCGCTTTGGAAGTCGTCACGATGTTCAGCCAGTCCTGCTTCGGCGTCTGGGTGTTTGAAGTCATGATCTCCACTTGGTCGCCGCTGTTCAGTTTCTGTTTGAGCTGCACATTCTTGCCGTTCACTTTCGCGCCGATACACTTGCATCCCAACTTACTATGGATATGGAAAGCAAAATCCAATACCGTAGCCCCTTTGGCGAGCTTGAACAAATCCCCCTTGGGCGTGAAGACAAACACTTCATCCTCGTAGAGATCCATCTTAAACTGATCCATCACTTTCAGTGAATCGTTGTCTGCATTCTCCAACGCCTCCCGCACAGAAGTCAACCACTCGTCCAGACCCGTTTCACCCTTGATACCTTTATATCTCCAGTGAGCAGCCAATCCGCGTTCCGCGATCTCGTCCATGCGGCGGGTACGTATCTGCACTTCCACCCATTTCCCTTCCGGGCCCATCACAGTGATGTGCAACGACTCGTAACCATTGCTTTTCGGGATAGAGAGCCAGTCGCGCAGACGCTTCGGGTTCGGCTGGTACATATCCGTAACAATCGAATAAACCTGCCAGCATTCCTGCTTCTCCTTAGCCGGGTCCGGCTCCGAATCGAGGATGATACGGATGGCGAACAAGTCATAAATCCCCTCAAAAGACGTTTTCTGCTTCTGAATCTTGTTCCATATCGAATGAATCGACTTGGTACGCCCCTTGATGTCGAACTTCAATCCTGCTTCCGACACCTTCCTCTGGATCGGTTCGATAAAAGCAGCGATATACTTGTCGCGGGACGCCTTCGTCTCGTTCAGCTTATCCTTGATAAAATAGTACGTTTCCTTCTGCGTATATTTGAGAGACAAATCTTCCAGTTCCGATTTCAGCTTGTACAATCCCAGCTTATGTGCCAGCGGAGCATACAGGTAAGCAGCCTCGTTCGCCACTTTGAGCCGGTCCTCCTCGTTGCCCGTGTCCTTGATTTGGCGCATCACATTCACACGATCCGCAATCATAATCAGGATTACACGCATATCCTCCGCAAAAGAAAGCAGCAGATTACGGAAGTTTTCCGACTCGATAGCCGGACTCTTCGCATACAGCTCGTTCGTTTTCACCAATCCCTTGATGATACTTGCTACGTCATCCCCATATTCGGCGTTCACCTCGTCGATAGACAATACATGCCCCTTCACGATTTCGTGCAACATGATACCGATCAGGCACGAACCTTTCATACCGATTTCCTCGGCAACGATCACTGCCGTTTGTAAATCTCTGATGACGGGATTCATCCCGAAGTTATTGCGTTGCAGACCGTTACACTGGGCCGCTTTGATAAGATGTCTCTTTAACTTTAGGCAATCCTTCCAGGAAATGCTATCTCCTGCAGATTGCAACAAATGCCGGTAGAGTGAAAAAAGCTCCTTTTTTTCCTCTGATGTAAAAAAGTCGTCCATATTCAATCTTGTTAATTCGATGTAAAATTAGTTTTTTTCCCGGTTATTCGGCAAGAAGTAAATAACATTTTGTATTTTTGGGCATCAATTAATAAAATTAGATATTATGATAACGACACAGGACAAAGAGTTGCTTGCCAAGAAAGGCATCACGGAAGAGCAAATTGTAGAACAATTAGCATGCTTCCAGACGGGTTTCCCCTTTTTGAAGCTGGATGCGGCAGCCTCCATCGAAAAGGGAATATTAGCTCCCGATGCAGAAGAACAGAAGGCTTATTTGGCCGCCTGGGATGCATATACCAACACAGATAAGACTGTTGTGAAGTTCGTGCCCGCCTCCGGTGCAGCGAGTCGTATGTTCAAGAACCTGTTCGAGTTCCTGTCTGCCGACTATGACCGGCCAACTACCAAGTTCGAACAGACATTCTTCGACGGAATCAAGAATTTTGCTTTCTATGATGACCTGAATGTAGCCTGCCAGCGTATCGACGGAAAAGATATTCCCGGACTGATCGAAGACGGCAACTATAAAGCAGTGGTATCCGCCCTGCTCGAAACAGCCGGACTGAATTACGGCGCACTACCGAAAGGTCTGCTCAAATTCCATAAGTATCCCGAAGGTTCACGCACGCCGATGGAAGAACATCTCGCCGAAGGAGCCTTGTATGCTGCCGGAAAGAGCGGTAAAGTAAACGTGCACTTCACGGTATCTACCGAACACCGTGAACTCTTCAAGAAGCTGGTAGCCGAAAAGGTAGACGAATTTTCCAAACGCTATGGAGTAGACTATTACATCACCTTCTCCGAACAAAAGCCGAGTACCGACACGATTGCCGCCGACATGGACAACCAACCTTTCCGTGACAACGGCAAACTGCTGTTCCGTCCCGGTGGCCACGGCGCACTGATCGAGAACCTGAACGACCTCGATGCAGACATTATCTTCATCAAGAACATCGACAACGTAGTGCCCGACAGACTGAAAGCCGACACCGTTACTTATAAGAAACTGATTGCCGGAGTGCTCGTGACTTTGCAAGAACAAGTATTCGAATACCTTACCCTGCTCGACAGCGGTAAATACACCCACGACCAGATGATGGAAATGCTTCAATTCCTGCAAAAGAAACTCTTCTGCAAGAATCCGGAGACGAAAGACCTCGAAGATTCCGTACTCGCCATCTACCTGAAAAACAAGTTCAACCGCCCGATGCGCGTCTGCGGAATGGTGAAGAACGTAGGCGAACCCGGTGGCGGCCCGTTCCTTGCTTACAACAGCGACGGAACCATCTCCCTGCAAATCCTCGAAAGCTCACAGATCGACATGGACGATCCGGAAAAGAAAGAAATGTTCGAGAAAGGCACACACTTCAATCCGGTAGACCTCGTATGCGCCGTGCGCGATTATAAAGGACATAAGTTCGACCTGGTGAAGTATGTAGATAAAGCAACAGGCTTCATCTCCTACAAATCGAAGAACGGCAAAGACCTGAAAGCTCTCGAACTTCCCGGCTTGTGGAACGGAGCGATGAGCGACTGGAATACCGTCTTTGTAGAAGTGCCACTTTCCACTTTCAACCCGGTAAAAACAGTGAACGACTTGTTGCGTGAGCAACATCAGTAAAGAGTCTGAATTTAGAAACGCAGATTACCGCAAAGGAAATAGGCTAAATCTGCGATAATTTGCGTTAATCTGCGTTTCTCAAATAAAAAAGAGTGTTTAGAATGAATCAGATAGAGAAGATCATCGATATTGCTACTTGGAACAGAAGAGAACATTACGAACATTTCAGTGCTTTTGACGATCCGTTTTTCGGAGTGACCGTTCAGGTAGACTGTACGCGCGCATATCAGGAAGCCAAAACCAAAGGCATATCCTTTTCCCTGTTAGTCCTCCACCGGATAACGACTGCCGCTGCTGCGGTAGAAGAATTCCGTTATCGCATCGAAGGCGATAAGGTGGTGTGCTATGACAGCCTTCTGCCCGAAGCCACCGTAGGCCGTGACGACCATACCTTTTCTTTTGCCGCCTTTGAATACGATCCGGACGAACTCGTTTTTATCCGTCGGGCAAAGGCAGAAATGGAACGTTTGCAAGTCACTACGGGACTCAACAAAGGAGGCACTTTCCATCCCAATGCCATTCATTATTCGGCAGTGCCGTGGCTCTCATTCACCGACATGAAGCACCCCACCAATATGCGTTCGGGCGACAGTGTTCCCAAAATCTCCACCGGAAAGTACTTCCGTGATGGAGAAAGACTGATGATGCCCGTTTCCGTAACCTGCCATCATGGGTTGATGGACGGCTATCATGTGGCACAGTTTATTGAGAAGCTCCATTTGTAACTTCCGTTCTGAAAAGACAAACCAGACTATTATATGAGAGTAAAGATACCCAGATGGGAAATCGCCGTAATCTGTTCCGCTTTGCTTTTCCCCGGCACTTCGCTTAGTGCGCAGGAGGTAGGGCAGGAAGAGAAAGAGGTGAAGGAAATGCGGCAAGACGTAGAACAGCTCCAGCAGGACGTCCGCCAACTTCGTGAAGAAGTGCGGAGATTGCAGGAAGAAATTCATGGCTTCCGGCACAACAGCTTCCCGCAATGCGGAGCCGACACTGTAGCTCCCTACGTTCCCCACCATTTCATTCACCGGTTGGGGATAGAGGCGCGGCCGCAATACGTGTTCCCCACCAATCCTTTCCTGCAAGGCGAGAACGAACGGTGGAAACCCATCCAGAGTTCATTTGCCGCTCATCTGAAATACTCTTTCAAGTTTCGTCCCAACACCTGTGCCGACCGCATCTATGGCGGAGCTTATCAAGGTTTCGGCTTGGCTTTCACCACCTTTGGCGACAAAAAGCAACTGGGTGATCCGATGACGTTCTATGTCTTTCAAGGTGCACGCATTGCCCGTTTCAATCCCCGCCTTTCGCTCAATTACGAGTGGAATTTCGGTATTTCTGCCGGATGGAAACCTTATGACAACGATTACAACTCCTACAACGGAGCCGTAGGCTCACGGGTGAATGCCTACCTCAATGCGGGTATCTACCTTAACTGGTCGCTTTCCCGTTATTTCGACTTTATCATCGGCGGAGACTTCACGCATTTCTCCAACGGCAACACCAAGTTTCCCAATGCAGGTGTCAACACCACCGGAGCGAAAATCGGACTGGTGTACAACTTCAACCGGGAAGAAGCCGACCTCACTAAATCATTGGTTCATCCCTACGTTCCCCGTTTTCCGCGACACGTCAGTTATGACCTTGTGTTGTTCGGCTCGTGGCGTCGCAAAGGCGTCTATGTAGGCGAGAAGCAGATTGCATCACCGGGCAGCTATCCCGTAGCGGGATTCAACTTTGCTCCGATGTACAATCTCAACTATAAGCTGCGTTTCGGAGTTTCGCTGGACGGTGTTTATGACGGTAGTGCTAATGTGTACACTGAAGATGCGCTGGTGGAGTACGATGCAGGCAGTGGTTCCTCCCGTCGTAAATTTCTCGTGCCGGGCATTCAGAATCAGCTTGCGCTCGGACTTTCCGGACGGGCAGAATACGTGATGCCGTTTTTTACCATCGGTGTCGGCTTGGGAACGAATGTGCTGGGGCGTGGCGATTTGCGCGGACTGTATCAGGTCTTTGCGTTGAAGATCAACGTCACCCGGAGTTCATTCCTTCACATCGGCTACAATCTTCAGGATTTCCAGACCCCTAATTATCTGATGCTCGGTCTTGGTTTCCGTTTTAATAATAAATATCCTAAAGTACGTCATTAACCCCCAATACGCCATTACCCCCAAATGGAACATATCATTCGTAAAATCAGGCAAATCTATCCGGTTTCCGACGAAGCACTTCAAGCGCTTCAGGCGAATATGGAATTAAGGTATTATCCCAAAGATACCCGTATCGTTCAGGCAGGCGTCACAGACCGCCTGGTATATTTCATTGAAGAGGGCATCGCCCGTTCTGTATTCCACCACAACGGAGAGGACACCACTACGTGGTTCAGTCAGGAGGGCGACGTCACGTTCGGCATGGATTCGCTCTACTATCAGCAACCATCGGTAGAAAGCGTTGAAACGCTTTCCGATTGCAAAATCTACGTCATCCACATCGACAAGCTGAATGCCCTCTACGAAACATATATCGACATAGCCAACTGGGGAAGAATCCTGCATCAGAATGTGAATAAGGAGCTTAGCCACATGTTTGTGGAGCGCCTCCAACTTTCGCCCAAAGAACGCTACGAACAGTTCAACCGTCGCTATCCCGGATTAATAAACCGAGTGAAGCTGAAATATGTGGCTGCTTTTCTGGGCATTTCCATCTATACCCTTAGTCGGGTACGTGCTAAAAAATAGCGATTAGCAGGGCTTTTTTGCTTTAGAGCAAAGAAACTTCGTAGCGCAAACCGTATCTTTGCCTTCTGAAAATACTAACTTACTAATAGAAAAACAAATGTCGAACATTTCTGCTTCAGCTTTTTCAGACACCAAGGCGCATTATGATCTTCTTGACGGACTTCGCGGTGTGGCGGCTCTTATGGTGATATGGTATCACGTATTCGAGGGCTTCGCTTTTGCCAGTAATAGCGCTATTGAAACTCTGAATCACGGATATTTAGCCGTGGATTTCTTTTTTATCCTTTCGGGTTTTGTGATCGGTTATGCTTACGACGACCGTTGGGGTAAAAGTCTCACCATGAAAGATTTCTTTAAACGCCGATTGATACGTCTTCATCCGATGGTCATTATGGGTGCCGTTCTCGGTGCTATCACGTTCTGTATTCAGGGGAGTGTGCAATGGGACGGGACGCACGTAGCTATCTCCATGATAATGTTGTCTCTGCTTTGTACGATCTTCTTCATTCCTGCCATGCCGGGTGTTGGGTACGAAGTTCGTGGCAACGGTGAGATGTTTCCGTTGAATGGTCCTTGCTGGTCATTGTTTTTTGAGTATATCGGCAATATCCTGTATGCGTTGTTCATTCGCCGCTTGTCCAACAAGGCACTGACGGTGTTTGTGGTGTTGCTGGGCGTAGCGTTGGCGGCGTTTGCTGTTTTTAATGTCTCCACTTATGGAAACATAGGAGTGGGCTGGACGCTGGATGGGGTTAACTTTTTGGGCGGTTCCTTGCGTATGCTTTTCCCTTTTTCGTTGGGTATGCTTATGTCGCGCAATTTCAAGCCTATGAAGGTGAAAGGTGCATTTTGGATATGTGCTATTGCGCTGATTGCCCTGTTCTCTGTTCCTTATCTGGAAGGGTTGGAGCCGCTTTGCATGAATGGTGTTTATGAAGCGTTTTGCGTGATTGTGGCTTTCCCTATCATTCTGTGGATAGGAGCGTCGGGTACCACCACGGACAAGCAATCGACAAAGATATGTAAGTTTTTGGGAGATATATCTTATCCGGTTTATGTGATACATTATCCGTTGATGTATCTGTTCTATGCATGGCTGATTGAGAATCAACTCTACACGTTAGGTGAAACCTGGCACGTAGCTTTGTGTGTCTTTATTTTGAGTATTATTCTTGCTTATCTGTGTTTGAAGCTGTATGATGAACCAATACGTAAATATTTGGCTAAACGTTTATTGAGTAAGAAATGACGTTTTCATTTCATGAAGTTAAAAAGAAAAACTCCACTAATGTAACTTTATCCGTCACCATAGCTGGAGTTTTTCTTATATAAAATAAGACTTTCTTTATCTGCAAATGAGCTTTCTTCTATGTTTTCATCTTAGAAATGATTAGATGTGATTAACAGAACTGCTTGCTCATCTTATAATTGGTGAGACACATTTGATTAGCTTTCCGCTTTTGCTCTTCATCGACCTGAAAACCTTGTTTTTCAAAAAATGGTTTTGCCGTGATGCTAACTTCCGATGTTAATCTTTTCGCACCTCTTTCTCGTGCATATGCTTCGAGATGCTTATACAAAGATGTTGCGACACCTTGATGCTGAAAGTCCTTGTGAACGAACAGCGTGTGCATATATCCGTCATCGTTTACAGAGCCAAAGCCTACAATCACGCCTTCTTCGTTTTCTGCAACCACATAATGTTGTTCTTCGAAAAGCTCATTCCAGTGTGACGTATCGTCTCCGCACGAAGCCCAATCTGCTACTTCTTCGGCTGTATAATCTTTTCGGTTCACAGTCAGAACTGTATGCTGATATAGCTCTTGCAGTGCTGGAATATCAGACAGGTTTACTTGGCGGATTTTATTCATCTTATCTCTGAATTTCTTGTATTAATGAACTTCTACTTTCTCTGCAATTCTCTTAGCCTTGTCGCGCAACGCATCCAAATCAGAATCAAGCGGAGCATAACAAAGTACCACACCCATACGGCGGTTGACACGTGTAAACGGTTTGCCGAAAATGCGGAGATAAGTATCTTCTTCTTTGGTCACTTCTTCTAGTCCGCGATATTGAGGACGTTCCTGGCTGGCAATCGGGGAAAGGATCACAGCGCTTGCGCCTATCCGTTCTTGTTTGATGCTGGGAATGGGCAGGCCGAGTACGGCACGCAGATGCAATTCAAATTCATTCAGGTTTTGTGTGCCCGCCAGTGTCACCATACCTGTGTCATGCGGACGAGGAGAGAGTTCGGAGAAATAGACTCCATTATCATGGCTTAGGAAGAACTCAACTCCCCAAAGTCCTGCACCTGTGAGGGCACGGGTTACTTTCTCCGCCATCTCTTCCGCTTCTTTCAAATGGGCGGGATCAATGTGTGCAGGCTGGAAACTTTCGCGGTAGTCGCCACCTTTCTGCACGTGTCCGATAGGAGGGCAGAAGAGGGTAGGGCCGTTCTTTTGGGTAACGGTGAGCAGGGTGATTTCGCTGTCGAACTTGATAAATTCTTCAATGATAAGTTCGCGAATATCGCCACGACTGCCGCTGCATCCGTATTCCCAGGCATGTTCGAGTTCGTCGGCACTCTTCACGAGCGATTGTCCTTTGCCGGAAGAAGACATCAATGGTTTAACGACACAAGGGAAACCGATTTTATCGGCAGCTTCTTTCAGTTCTTCCAGAGTTTTGGCATAGAAGTATTTGGCTGTTTTCAGTCCGAGTTCTTGGGCGGCAAGGTCGCGAATGGCTTTACGGTTCATGGTGAAGTTCACAGCACGAGCGCTGGGAACTACCTGAATGCCTTCTTTTTCGAAGTCGTATAAACGTTCTGTACGGATGGCTTCAATCTCCGGAACGATGATGTCCGGGCGGTGTTTCTTCACCACGCGTTCCAGCTCTTCACCGTTCAGCATGTCGAATACTTCAAATTCATCGGCCACTTGCATAGCCGGTGCTCCTGCATAGGAGTCGCAAGCAATGATGTGCTGGCCTTTACGTTGAGCTGAAATTACAAATTCTTTTCCTAGTTCGCCAGAACCGAGTAACAGTATTTTCTTCATCATTTTGAGTGTTTTATATTAGTGGTGCAAAATTACAGCAAAAAAATGAGATAATAATTGTATGTGGCGTTATTATATTGCTCTTTTATGCAAATTGGGAACTTTATAAAGATGGATGTGAATCTTAATGCAAAAATGCGGAATATATAAGGAATAGAATAGATAGGAGAAAAACAGGAAATATGGCTTTAAACTTTCTTAAGGAAAACATGAAAATACGGACTTTTCTGTGTTCGAGCACAAAACTAGTTGTTTTTGCCACTATTTCTTGTTTTTGCTAATCCATTGATTTTTAACAAAGAGATAGGAAACTCGATGGGTTAATTTAGTTTATTGATAGATTATTGCCCCCAAACTTGTTTTGCTATTGATTTGTAGCAGAAATTTGCCTGAATTGGTCAATCTGTAGTCATTGTAGGTCTAATAAGTGTTATCGAACGACAAATTATGAAAAAGGAAGCACAACGACACGGAATTGTTTCTACATTTGCGCAGTTGTTTCTTTAACTATTTCTAAGGACAGAAGTTTATGGGATATAGAAAATAGTTGAACAAAAACTGAACTCAACTGTTTATTATAATAATGAAATAGGTAAAACGCGAAAAATGTGCATTCCTTTCATATTATAAAGTCAAAAAGGAGAGAAAAGAATAATATAAATAAATTAGAGATTGCTTATGTCACAGATTATCGGACATATCTCGCAGGTGATCGGCCCTGTGGTCGATGTGTACTTTGAGGGTACGGATGCAGAATTGGTGCTGCCAAGCATCCACGACGCACTGGAGATAAAGAGGCCAAACGGCAAAATACTGGTTGTAGAAGTTCAGCAACATATCGGCGAAAATACGGTGCGTACCGTAGCGATGGACAGTACTGACGGACTTCAGAGAGGCATGAAAGTGTATCCCACCGGAGGCCCGATCACGATGCCGATTGGCGAACAGATTAAAGGACGACTGATGAACGTAGTCGGTGATTCGATCGACGGTATGAAAGGACTCGACCGCAAAGGTGCATATTCCATTCATCGCGACCCCCCTAAGTTTGAGGATTTGACTACTGTGCAAGAGGTGCTCTTCACAGGTATCAAAGTGATCGACCTGCTCGAACCGTATGCCAAAGGTGGTAAAATCGGTTTGTTCGGCGGTGCCGGTGTAGGAAAGACTGTATTGATTCAGGAACTTATCAATAATATCGCCAAGAAACATAATGGATTCTCTGTATTTGCCGGAGTAGGTGAACGTACCCGTGAAGGTAACGACTTGCTGCGCGAAATGATTGAATCCGGTGTAATCCGTTACGGCGAAGCATTCAAAGAAGGAATGGAGAAAGGTCACTGGGATCTTTCGAAAGTGGATTATAACGAACTGGAGAAATCGCAAGTGTCTCTGATTTTCGGTCAGATGAACGAGCCTCCGGGCGCACGTGCCTCTGTGGCATTGTCCGGACTGACGGTGGCGGAATCTTTCCGCGACGCAGGAAAAGAAGGTGAGAAACGCGATATTCTGTTCTTTATTGATAATATCTTCCGTTTCACGCAAGCAGGTTCGGAAGTGTCCGCCCTTTTGGGACGTATGCCCTCCGCTGTTGGTTACCAGCCCACGTTGGCTACGGAAATGGGTGCGATGCAGGAACGTATCACGTCTACCCGCAAAGGTTCTATCACCTCCGTACAGGCGGTGTATGTGCCTGCCGATGACTTGACCGACCCGGCTCCTGCAACAACTTTCAGCCACTTGGACGCAACTACCGTGCTCGACCGTAAGATTACGGAGCTGGGTATTTATCCGGCGGTAGACCCGTTGGCTTCTACGTCACGTATCCTCGACCCGCACATTGTTGGCCAGGAACACTACGACGTAGCGCAGCAAGTGAAACAAATTCTGCAACGTAACAAGGAATTACAAGATATTATCTCCATCCTCGGTATGGAAGAACTCTCGGAAGAAGACAAGATGGTAGTGAACCGCGCCCGCCGTGTGCAGCGTTTCCTTTCACAACCGTTTGCCGTGGCTGAACAGTTTACAGGCGTTCCGGGTGTGATGGTGGGTATTGAAGACACCATCAAGGGATTCAAGATGATTCTGGAAGGAGAAGTGGATTATCTTCCCGAACAGGCTTTCTTGAATGTCGGAACCATTGAGGAGGCAATAGAGAAAGGTAAGAAATTGCTGGAACAGGCAGCAAAAAAATAAAAAGATAGCATGATGAAAGAACTGCATTTGAGTATAGTATCGCCCGAAAAGAGCATATTCGACGGAAATGTGAAGATTGTCACATTGCCGGGAATGATCGGTTCGTTTTCTATTCTCCCCGGGCATGCGCCCATTGTTTCGTCGTTGAAAGCGGGAACGTTGAGTTACACGACGATGGACGGAGAAGAGCACACGATGGATATTCAGGGCGGTTTTGTCGAAATGAGTGACGGTACGGTTTCTGCCTGTGTTTCCTGACGGAAACTCCTCACCGGCACAAAGACTAAGCATTAAAAAATTGAAAAAAACGAGGTTATAATCTTACAGAAAAACACAGTAACATGGTGAATATTAGTAAAACTAAACGGAATTTTATTTGGTGGCATACCTTATTTGCGGTAATTAGCGGGGCACTCGGAGCTGTCATTCTACACTTCGCTTTGCCGGGGCATTATTTCGGAGGGTATCCGTTTATTCCGATCTATTTTTACTTCTTCGGGCTGTTTAGCATTTATGCTTTCGACGCTTGCCGTCGGCATGCTCCACAGAGAATGTTACTGTTGTATCTGGCAACGAAGATGATAAAAATGATTCTTTCGCTGATTCTGGTATTGATTTATTGTCTTGCCGTTCGCGAAGAAGCCAGAGCCTTTCTGCTGACGTTTATCTTGTTCTATTTGATATATCTGGTATTCGAAACCTGGTTCTTCTTCTCTTTTGAGTTGAATCAGAAACGGAAAAAGAAAAATAAGAAGAAAAATGAAACAGTTGCATAACATAGTAGCTCCGTTGATTCTGTTCTGCCTCATGGCGGCAGTCAGCTTGCCGGTTCTTGCACAGGAACAGGAGGGGGAAGCGGTGTCACAACAGACGCAGGACGAGATTACTCCGAAAGAGGAACAGGAGAACACGGTGGATGTGAAAGAAATTGTGTTCGGTCATATCGGCGACTCCTACGAATGGCATATTACGACGTGGGGTAACACGCACATTACTATACCATTACCTATTATTGTTTATAGTAGCACTACAGGTTGGCACACGTTCCTTTCTTCCCGTCTCGAAGAGAATGGAGGGACTTATGAAGGACTTTCCATCGCTCCCGAAGGAAGTAAGTACGAGGGCAAACTGGTAGAGTATAATGCGGCAGGCGAACAGGTCCGCCCGTGGGATATTTCCATCACGAAAGTGACATTTGCTTTGCTGTTCAACAGCGTGTTGTTGCTCATCATCGTATTGAGCGTGTCACACTGGTACAGAAAACGTCCGCAAGGAGCGAAAGCGCCGGGAGGATTTATCGGATTCATGGAGATGTTCATCATGATGGTGAACGACGATATTATCAAGAGTTGTGTAGGACCCAACTACCGGAAGTTTGCACCGTATCTGCTGACAGCGTTCTTTTTCATCTTTATCAATAACATGATGGGATTGATTCCGTTCTTCCCCGGAGGTGCGAACGTGACGGGAAATATCGCTATCACTATGGTGCTTGCAGTCTGCACATTCCTGGCAGTGAATATCTTCGGTTCGAAACATTACTGGAAGGATATTTTCTGGCCTGATGTACCTTGGTGGCTGAAAGTGCCTATACCGATGATGCCATTCATCGAGTTCTTCGGAATCTTTACGAAACCGTTTGCTTTGATGATTCGTCTTTTTGCCAATATGCTGGCGGGACACATGGCGATGCTGGTGCTTACCTGCCTGATCTTTATCTCGGCAAGCATGGGGCCTGCACTGAACGGCACGCTGACGGTGGCTTCTGTATTGTTCAACATCTTTATGAATGCGCTTGAGTTGTTGGTTGCTTTCATCCAGGCTTACGTATTTACGATGTTGTCGGCAGTGTTTATCGGTCTGGCACAGGAAGGTGCCAAAGTGAAAGCTGAAGAAAATTGAAATGAAACGCGGTGAAAACGTTGATAAAAAGAATACGGAATAAACGCGCGGAATGAATGATTAAATAATAAACAAGAGAAAATATAAACCATTTTAAAACTGAAAATTATGTTACTATCAGTATTGTTACAAGCCACTGCAGCAGCAGTAGGAGTTAGTAAATTAGGTGCAGCTATCGGTGCAGGTCTTGCAGTAATCGGAGCTGGTTTGGGTATTGGTAAGATTGGTAGTTCGGCAATGGAGGCAATCGCACGCCAGCCGGAAGCATCAGGGGACATCCGTATGAACATGATTATCGCCGCCGCCTTGATTGAAGGTGTGGCTCTGTTGGCGGTAGTAGTTTGTCTGTTGGTGTTCTTCCTCTAAAAGGGAGAACCCACCCCAGCTTTTAATTTATAGTCTTTAATTTCTAATTAAAAGATATGTCATTACTATTACCTGATAGTGGCCTGCTGTTCTGGATGTTTCTCTCATTCGGGATTGTGTTCGTGATATTGGCGAAATACGGCTTCCCCGTCATCATCAAGATGGTGGAGGGTCGTAAGACCTATATCGACCAGTCTTTGGAGGTGGCGAGAGAGGCTAATGCCCAGTTGTCTAAACTGAAAGAGGAAGGCGACGCATTGGTGGCTGCCGCCAACAAAGAACAAGGACGCATCTTGAGGGAAGCAATGGAAGAACGTGACAAGATTGTTCACGAGGCCCGTAAACAAGCCGAAATTGCCGCACAAAAAGAACTGGATGCGGTGAAACAACAAATCCAGATAGAGAAAGACGAAGCCATCCGCGACATCCGTCGCCAGGTAGCCGTGCTTTCTGTGGACATCGCCGAGAAAGTGCTCCGCAAGAGTCTTGAGGACAAGGAAGCACAGATGGGCATGATCGACCGTATGCTGGATGAAGTACTAACCCCGAATAAGAACTAAGGAAGATGGAAGTCGGAATACTCTCAATGCGTTATGCAAAAGCCATCATTGAATATGCACAGGAAAAAGGTCTGGAGGACAGGTTATATCAGGAGTTCCTGACGCTGTCGCACAGTTTTTGTGAACAGCCCGGTTTGCGCGAAGCACTTGATAATCCGGTCATCACAACGAAGGAAAAGTTGGCGTTAGTCTGCACGGCTGCCGACGGTGACGGAAAATCGACCAGAGAGTTTGTCCGTTTTATCACTTTGGTACTGCGAAACAGGCGTGAAGGCTATCTGCAATTTATCAGCCTGATGTATCTGGATCTCTACCGGAAGCTGAAGCATATCGGAGTGGGTAAGCTCATTACAGCCGTTCCCGTCAACAAGGAAACGGAAAACCGGATTCGTTCCGCAGCAGAGCATATCTTGCACGCCCAGATGGAACTCGAAACGGTGATAGATCCTTCGATCGAAGGCGGATTTATCTTTGATGTCAACGACTACCGACTGGATGCAAGCGTTGCCACGCAGTTGAAGCGAGTGAAACAACAATTTATTGATAAGAATAGGAGAATTGTATAATGTCTGAAAATATAAAAGTAAGCGAAGTATCTGATATATTGCGCAAGCAGCTCGAAGGAATCAACGCCAATGTGCAACTTGACGAAATCGGTACGGTGCTCCAGGTGAGCGACGGCGTAGTGCGTATCTATGGATTGCGAAATGCCGAAGCCAATGAATTGCTGGAGTTTGACAATGGTATCAAAGCAATCGTGATGAACCTCGAAGAGGACAACGTGGGTGCTGTGCTGTTGGGTCCGACGGACAAGATCAAAGAGGGATTCGTCGTGAAGCGTACCAAACGTATCGCCTCCATCCGTGTAGGAGAGGACATGCTGGGACGTGTGATCGACCCGCTGGGCGAACCGCTCGACGGCAAGGGGCTGGTTGGTGGCGAACTGTATGATATGCCATTGGAACGGAAAGCTCCGGGGGTAATCTACCGTCAGCCTGTGAACCAACCGTTGCAGACGGGATTGAAGGCGGTAGACGCCATGATTCCTATCGGTCGCGGACAGCGTGAGTTGATTATCGGCGACCGCCAGACGGGAAAGACTGCCATCGCTATTGATACGATTATCAACCAGCGCAGTAACTTCCTGGCAGGTGATCCTGTATATTGTATTTATGTGGCTATCGGTCAGAAGGGTTCTACCGTTGCTTCTATCGTTAATACGCTTCGTGAGTACGGAGCACTGGACTACACGATTGTGGTGGCTGCTACGGCTGGTGATCCGGCTGCATTGCAGTATTACGCTCCTTTTGCGGGTGCTGCCATTGGCGAGTATTTCCGTGATACCGGTCGTCATGCGTTGGTGGTTTATGATGACCTTTCCAAGCAGGCGGTAGCTTATCGTGAGGTTTCTCTGATTCTTCGCCGTCCATCAGGTCGTGAGGCTTATCCGGGTGATATCTTCTATCTGCACTCCCGTCTGTTGGAACGTGCTGCCAAGATTATCAGTCAGGAGGAAGTGGCTCGCGAAATGAACGATCTTCCGGAAAGTCTGAAGGGAATTGTCAAAGGCGGTGGTTCGCTCACGGCATTGCCTATCATCGAAACGCAGGCTGGTGACGTATCGGCTTATATCCCGACGAACGTGATTTCTATCACCGACGGACAGATATTCCTTGAAACTGACTTGTTCAACCAGGGTACGCGTCCGGCTATCAACGTCGGTATCTCTGTATCCCGTGTAGGTGGTAACGCGCAGATTAAGGCTATGAAGAAAGTGGCGGGAACATTGAAGATCGACCAGGCACAGTATCGTGAACTGGAAGCGTTCTCCAAGTTCAGTAGCGACATGGACCCGATTACCGCATTGACGATTGACAAGGGACGTAAGAACGGCCAGCTGTTGATTCAGCCTCAATACAGCCCGATGCCCGTAGAACAGCAGATTGCTATTCTCTACTGTGGTACACACGGACTGCTCCACGATGTTCCTCTGGATAAGGTGCAGGACTTTGAACGTAGCTTCATCGAATCGCTGCAACTGAATCATCAGGAGGATGTATTGGATGTATTGAAAACGGGTGTGATTGATGATAATGTGATTAAGGCTATCGAAGAGACTGCCGCCATGGTCACTAAACAATTTATCTAATCGGTCATTGATTTATCTGATTGGCCTTTAAAATAAATCTGAATGGTTTTTGATTTATCTAATTGGCTTTTTTATAAATCAGATCGCCCTTTAATTTTTAATTATTAATTTTTAATTATCACTATGGCTTCACTGAAAGAAGTAAAAACCAGAATAAATTCGGTCAAGAGTACCCGAAAAATCACTTCAGCAATGAAGATGGTGGCTTCTGCCAAATTACACAAGGCACAAGGGGCCATTGAGAATATGCTGCCTTATCAAAAGAAGTTGAACAAGATTCTGACTAACTTCCTAAGCGCGGACCTGCCTATCGAATCTCCTTATGTGCAGGAGCGTGAAGTGAAGCGTGTAGCAATCGTTGTTTTTTCTTCGAACACTTCTCTTTGTGGTGCTTTCAACGCCAATGTCATCAAAATGATGATGCAGACTATCGGGGAATTCCGTACTTTAGGACAGGATAATATCTTGATATTCCCGGTAGGCAAGAAGGTGGATGAAGCGGCCAAACGGATGGGTTTCAAACCGCAGGAGGTTTCTCCAACGCTCTCCGACAAACCAACGTATCAGGAGGCTGCCGAACTGGCTCACCGACTGATGGATCTGTATGTAGCAGGCGAAGTGGACCGGGTGGAAATAATCTATCATCACTTCAAATCAATGGGGGTACAGATTCTTCTTCGTGAGACGTATCTCCCCATTAATCTGACGAACGTCGTAAGTGAAGAGGACAGAGAGAATAAAGAGGAGGTACAGGAGAACGAGATTGCCAATGATTATATCATCGAACCGAACGCAGAGGAATTAATCGCGAGCTTAATCCCCACTGTATTGAGCCAGAAGATTTTTACTGCCGCTGTTGACTCCAATGCTTCGGAACATGCTGCACGTACGTTGGCTATGCAAGTGGCTACGGACAACGCAAACGAGCTGATCCAGGATTTGACGAAGCAGTACAATAAGAGTCGTCAGCAGGCGATTACAAACGAATTGCTGGATATTGTAGGGGGATCCATGAAGTAATTAATCATCTTTCTTTTGTCTTGAAACAAAAGAAAGAAGCAAAGAAAAATTCAAGGCTGACTTTTTTCTCCTACTCGCTTCCTTCACTTCGCTAAAGGGCAGAAACTCGCTACGCTCAAACAGTCTGCCCTTCTTAACGCTCCGTTACGGGCGCTCGCCTGATGGAGAAAAAAGTAGGCCGGGGAACCTGGTGGGGTGGGTGTTGCTGCTTGAATGTTCTAGGGTAGGTTTGTGGGGAAGCTGTGCGATATGTCTGATATTGCTTTGGTGAGTCGCTGTTATATCGTTAATAGTTTTATTATATATTGTTCTGCTTTGCTATATTGAGTCGTATAACGTCTGCGATTTTTATATAGCAAAGCTTTTTTATAAGGGGTATAAACCTTTCATAAGTCTCTTTATACTACATAGGCTACATCGGTTATCATTCTATTAGCCTTTTATTCTATGTCCTCTTTTTATATGGTGAGTTTTTTAATAATAAAGCTTCCCACATTGTAAGGCTTCCACCCGCAGGTCTTCCGGCCTCGTTTTTCCGGCGTCAAGCGCAGGTGGTTTCTCCGGCGTTAAAAAGGGCAGACTGTTTGAGCGTAGCGAGTTTCTGCCCTTTAGCCGGAGGAAGCACCGGAGTAGCCGGAAAAACGCAGCCTTGATTCTTTCTTTTTGGTTCTTTTTCTTTCGTATCAAGACGAAAGAAAAAGAATATTCAGTAACTTTACCGAAAATTGGAAAAGCATGGAAAATAATCCGGAACTGCAGCTTGCTTGGCAGTTCATTGAAAATACAGGCACCCATTTATTTCTTACCGGAAAAGCTGGAACCGGGAAAACGACATTTCTTAGACGATTGAAAGAACATACGCCCAAACGCATGGTCATATTGGCTCCGACAGGGATTGCAGCTATCAATGCGGGAGGCGTAACGATTCATTCTTTCTTTCAGTTGTCTTTTGCTCCTTTTGTGCCCGAAACAACCTTTAATTCTTCCCAGACACATTATCGTTATAGTAAAGAAAAGCGGAATATCATCCGTAGTATGGATTTGCTGGTTATTGATGAGATCAGTATGGTGCGTGCTGATTTGTTGGATGCGGTGGATGCAACTCTGCGGAGGTATCGCGATAGGGAGAAACCTTTTGGTGGGGTGCAACTGTTGATGATTGGAGATTTGCAACAGCTGGCGCCTGTCGTGAAAGACAATGAGTGGGAGTTTTTGAGAAAGTATTATGAGACTCCTTATTTCTTTGCAAGTCATGCATTGAAAGAAACGGCATATATGACGATTGAACTCAAGAAAGTATATCGTCAGAGTGATACGTTCTTCCTTTCTTTATTAAATAAAATTCGGGAGAATAAGGCGGATGATGAAGTGTTGAATGAACTGAACCGTCGTTATCAGCCCGGCTTTCAGCCGCAGAAAGAAGAGGGATATATTCGTCTGACGACACATAATAATCAGGCACAGAGGGTTAATGATTGCGAACTGGCATCGTTGCCCGGCAAGGCGTATCATTTTAGTGCCGAGATAGAGGGGGATTTTCCTGAATATTCGTATCCTGCGGATAAACTTCTGACAATTAAGGAGGGAGCACAGATAATGTTCCTGAAGAATGATCCATCGTCCGAGAAACGGTATTATAACGGTATGATTGGTGAGGTGGTAGCGGTTAATGAAACGGGTATTGTGGTGCGTGGTAAAGGGGATAGATCCGAATTTCAGTTGTTGTCGGAAGAGTGGGGGAATTATAAGTATGTGTTGAATGAGGAGACGAAGGAGATCACTGAAGTGATAGAGGGGACGTTCCGCCAGTATCCTATTCGTTTGGCGTGGGCTATTACGATACATAAGAGTCAGGGTTTGACATTTGAGCGTGCTATTATTGATGCGCGGAATTCCTTTGCACATGGACAAACTTACGTGGCTTTGAGTCGTTGCAAGACGCTGGAGGGTATGGTGTTGGAGTCTCCTTTGCGCAGGGAAGCCATAATAAGTGATGCTACGGTGGATAATTTCACCAAAGCGGTGGAGCAGAATAAGCCGGGTAGCCAGCAGTTGAATGATATGCAAAGGGCGTATTTCTTTGATTTGTTGAGTGATTTGTTTAATTTCTATTCGATCGATCAGGCTTATAAACGGTTGCTTCGTCTTATGGATGAGGATTTGTACAAGCTCTTTCCGAAGCAGTTGGCTGAATATAAGGCGTTGGCTCCCCATGTTAAAGAGAAGATTGTGGAGGTGTCTCAACGTTTCCGCAATCAGTATACCCGGTTGATACATGAGAGTGAGGATTATGCGGCGAATGAGGAGTTGCAGGAGCGGATTCGTTCCGGTGCCGGATATTTTCATAAGGAGTTGGAACCGGTTCGGGCTTTGTATGATAAGACTAATATGCCTCTTGATAATAAAGAGTTGAGAAAGCTGTTGGCAGAGCGTATGCAGGCGCTGGATGATGCGTTGTGGATTAAAGAGTCTTTGTTGGAAGCTGTGTCTACAAGAGGGAAGTTTGCTATCACGGATTATTTGAAGTTGAAGGCTAAAGTAATGTTGAGCCTTGAAGATGATTCTACGTCCTCCGGTTCTTCGAAGGCTTTGAAAGAGAAGAAAGAACGCAAGGAACGGAAAGAGCGTACACGCAGTGCTGAAAAGGTAAAGGTGGAAGTTCCTACGGATATTCTGCATCCGGAGCTTTATCGTGCCCTGTCTGAATGGAGAACAGCTAAAACAAGGGAGATGAATGTTCCTGCTTATGTGATTATGCAACAAAAGGCATTGATGGGGATTGTGAATCTGCTACCGGATAGTCCAAGAGCTTTGGAGGCAATACCTTATTTTGGAGCGAAAGGAGTAGAGAAATACGGGCTTGAGATTCTGGGTATTATCCGCAAGTATGTGGCGGAGAATCAATTGGAAAGACCGGAGATGACGGATCTGTTAATCTCCTCCGGTAATAGTGATGATACTGCAAGGCAACGAAAGACGAAGCTGCAGAAAGAGGCAGAGAAACAGGAGAAAGAGGCGGAGAAGGAGAAAAAGAAGGAGGCGAAGAAAGATACGAAGTTGGTTAGCTATGAAATGTTCCGTCAGGGAATGAATATAGATGAAATAGCCAAGGCTCGTGATTTGGTATCCGGAACCATTGCCGGACATCTGGAGCATTATGTCCGTTCGGGAAAGATCAAAGTGGAGCAGGTGGTGAAAGCTGAAAATATAGCGAAGATTCGCAAGTATTTGGATGAACATGAATACATGGGAATATTCGCTATAAAGGTAGCATTAGGAGACGATGTCTCCTATGCTGATATCAAGTTTGTATTGGCTGTTTCCGGGCATTAATAAATAAGGTTATTATTCCCGGACAGGGTTAAAGATTACAGAAGAAAGAAACGAAAACGGGAACGCTGATGTCAATCAGAATGCCGTGCAGGATGGCGATGGGAATCATTTCTTTTCCTGAATATCTGGTGATGGAAGGCAGCAGTACATCCATCGAGTTGACTCCTGCTGCTGAAATAGGAGCGAGTTTCCCGAAGTACTTCTTGATGATTGGAGTACCAAGAAGTGCCATCATCTCACGGAAAATATTAGTCAGTAGGGCAATGGTTCCCAGTTCCGTAGCCAGTTGCAGTCCTATGGAGGGTTCTTTGAATTGGGTGATAAGGATGGAAGAGAGTGAATAGTAGGCAAATCCACTTCCCACTGCCATACAGTCGAACACGCTCCATTGACGCAATAGCAAACTTGCCAGGGCGGAGAATAACAGCGTACCGATAATTGTTCCCAATGGAATCAGCAACATTTTAGGGTGCAAATGTGAAACAATGGCTTTCAGGTTCTTATTGGAACCGATGCTGATTCCTACTTGTAACATTAATGCATAAAGTATGTACATGGAAACTGTGTGCGTATCGAACTCGAACTTATTGAAAGCTCCCATGATACAGCCTACACAAAAGAATACTATAACGATCAGACTTCCTTTCATTGTTCGCCTCCTTTCCTGAAAAATAATTGTAGTACCAAACGGGCAGCAATCAGGCTTCCCAATACACCGGACACAGCAAGAACAATGGCTTGCCATCCGAACTTACCAAGATTGTTCACAATCAGGCTATTAGAACCGATAGATACACCGAGAATAAAGAGCAACAGGAATATTGTAAGAGAAATTGTCTTTTCTGTCTTCTGTAGAATACTCCAGTTACGCAATACATAGCCGATGCCGATTCCTAAAAACATGGTAGATATAATAGAGAACATAATTGTATATATTTGGGGTTAGGTTAAACTGATGATTGACAACACACAAAAGAATTTTCAAAGAAGATGTTACATCTGCTTGAAAATCAGAAAGGAATACTGCTATGGCTAACAAAACAAGTCAGCAGGTAGTTCCTGTAAAGAAATAGTTGGGAAATTTAGATGAATCCACTGAACCAATGCACATGCACGCAACAAGACTTACAGAAAATAGGTATTCCTGCAAGAAAAAGAGTAGCGTTATGTAATTGTAATGTTTGATTCATCATTGGTCTTTTTTGAATTTGGTGCAAAGATAGTTATTTATTGCATATTTTCAAAATAAATATGCAATAAATAAAGAGAAAGGAATATCCGGAACGAGATAGATGGTTGTAAAAAGTTGGTTATGTGCTCTTTCCCTTATAATTTATCCCAGTTCGCAAGAATTTCTTTTAACTTTTGGGGCCTGTATCCGAGCATTGTCCGGGCTTTATCAATACTCATACCACTGAAGCGGGGACGGGGAGTGCTTTCATTCATTTCTTCTGTGGTGGTAGGATGGATAAGAGAACGGTCGAGTTTCATATAATCTGCTACCTGGTAGGCAATCTCTGCAATGGTCATACATTCATCGCCACAGATGTGGAAGATGCCATTCGCCGTATGTTCTATTAAACGTAGCACTCCATCCGAAACGTCTCCAACATAGGTTGGTGTCCGCCATTGATCGGATACGACACGTATTTCTTGTCCGGCTTTCAGACGGTTCATTACTAGCTGTACAATATTACCGTGTTGTCCCGGCAGTGCCTTGCCATAAACGATTTCTACACGGACAATGGCATAACTGCTGCAAGTTTCTGCCACTCTCTCTTCTCCTTTCCATTTGGTATATCCGTAGTAGTTGACCGGGGCAGGGAGGTCTTTTTCTGTATATAACAGCCCGGCAGTTTCGTTTATCTTTCCATCAAAAACAAAGTCCGTAGATAAATGAATGAACCGGCTTTTGTATTCTTCGCATAAATCGGCCAGTTGGCCTACTGCGGTAACATTGGTAAGATAGGCTTCTTCATGATGCGTTTCGCAATAGTCCGGCACGGACAGAGCGGAGCAATTAATGACTACATCGGGTTGAACCTCTTTGAAGAGATGACTAACGTCCGCTTCATTCCGTATATCTGTTTCGATGAAACGATAATCCTCCGCGTTATTGGGAAGAATATCCGGATGCAGGGAGCAGCCCGTCAGCTTGTATTGTTTACAAGCAGATAAATCATTTACAATCTGGCGTCCGGTGAATCCGTTGGCGCCGATAATTAATATCTTCTTCATTAGGTTCTATATATAGATGTTATAGATTATTTCTACAAAAATAAAAAATAATATCAACTACGCAAATAGATTTCGTACTTCCCTTCTTACTTTGCTCCCGATAACGAGATTTATATGAATTGATAAAAGAAAAGATGTATGGAAAAAGTAATTATGGGAACACGTTTACCCGCTAAACTTTGGTTGGATGAAGTAGAGGACTCTTGTATGTCGCAGATCATGGATTTGACTTCACTGCCTTTTGCATTTAAACATATTGTCATCATGCCTGATGCGCATGCGGGAAAAGGAATGCCTATTGGCGGTGTGTTGGCTACCAATAGCGTGATTGTTCCCAATGCTGTGGGAGTGGATATCGGTTGTGGTATGTGTGCGATTAAGACGAATCTAAAAGCGGAAGGTTTTAGTTATACGGATTTGACTTCCATTATGTCGAAGATTCGTGCAGTTGTTCCTTTGGGATTCGATCATCAGAATAAAAAGCAGGATCAGGAATTGCTTCCGCAAGGATTCGACTTTGAAGAGATGCCTGTTTTGAAGAATCAGTACGAGGCTTGTTTGAAGCAGATAGGAACTCTGGGAGGTGGAAATCACTTTATTGAGATTCAAAAAGATACCGCGACGTCTGATGTTTGGGTGATGATTCACTCCGGAAGCCGTAACATTGGTTTGAAGGTTGCCAATCACTATAATAAGATTGCGCAATATTGGAATGAGAAATGGTATTCTGAAATGGTATCGGGACTAGCTTACCTGCCAATGGAGACACAGATGGCAAAGGATTATTTCCGTGAAATGAATTACTGTGTGGCCTTTGCCTTTGCCAACCGTCAGTTGATGATGACTCGTATTTGTGAAGCCATCCAGGCAGTGAAACCTGAAACGGACTTTGATCCTATGATTAATATTGCCCATAACTATGCAGCTTGGGAGAATCACTTCGATCAGGATGTGATTGTACACCGAAAAGGTGCTACGCGTGCCTATGAGGGCGAGATCGGTATTATCCCCGGATCTATGGGTACCAAGTCTTATATTGTTGAGGGACTGGGTAATCCGGAGAGTTTCAAAAGCTGTTCGCATGGTGCAGGTCGATTAATGGGAAGAAAGGATGCCTGTCGCCGTTTGTCACTGGATGAAGAGAAGGAGAGAATGGATCAGCAAGGTATCATTCACGGACTTCGTTCGCAGAACGAACTGGATGAAGCACCGGGAGCTTATAAAGATATTGCGCAAGTGATAGCGAATGAGCGGGACTTGGTGAAGCCGTTGGTGGAGCTGGCTCCAATGGCGGTGATTAAGGGATAATGTCATGCCATGTTTAAAGGAGTATCTAGCGTATGGACATAAAAAAAGGAGCAACGCCTTGCTCCAACCTTTGTTAACCTTAAATCTAATACTATGAAAAACACAATGCAAAGATACAGACTATTGCGAAATTAGCAAATAATCCAAGAAAAAAAGTATGTTTTATAACATTGATTAAGAATTGGTTTTCTCAATTCAATTTTTATTAAGAGATTTGACAGACCACATGTGAAGAATCAACTCTCTACCACCGTATGCTTCTTAGAGTAGATTTAATGAGTGGCAATATACCACGCTGTTTCGTTCTTTTTTGAAGCACCCGGATTAGTGCTTGGGTCGGAAATCGTGATTCCGGAGAAAGTATTGATATCAATTCTTTCTCCATAGTAGGAGGAAGAGATTGCTGTAAAATACTGTTTGGTATTCCTTTTAAAGGGTACAGTGCGTTTCAGCTGTTCGTTGAATTGTTCTAATAGATCCGGATCGGAACATAGTTTGGAAACGTAATCGCCGTAATCAAAGAATATGGTAGGCGTATATCCGTCTAATCTTTGTAATTCGCCCGTTAATTCTTCGTTAAACGTATAACGCTGATTTATTTCTTTCATAATAGCCGCCAGGTTGTCTAATTCCGAGCAATCAGTAACACCGATTGTTCCGCAGGGAGTCACATAATTTGAATAAAAAGAATAGAAACCGTCACAGACCTTTTCGTAATCTATATTTCCGATTAAGTACTGGCCTATCTTGTCGTATGGCATCCCATAGGCCATTATTTCACTTGTAGAAGCTATCAAGTGGCTTGTTACGTTTTTAAGGTCATAGGCAACCTCTACCGTAGACATATAGCAGTCATCGAAAAGTATATATTCCATCTTTAGGCCCGCGTTCGAAATACCTCCGGCAAGCGTAGTAATATCAGTTTGATATTTCGTTTGTGTTCCTCCAAAAAAACGTGTCATCGGTGCATGTTCATAATCCCAGTGCTTTTTACTAATCTGCAAGCTGCTGCGTGAAACTGCTCTCGATACAGGTATCCATCCCATTCCGTGACATCCGATAATCATTGCATATCGTTTGGCGGGAGCATAGGTTTGTACATCGTTCAAAATAGAAGTGATGCCCTCTGCGGTTGTATAGGTAGGATCCGGATAATCGTAGTTTTTTAAAGTCTTCTGTACACTTTTGCCATTCTCATAGACAAGTTCGGAGAGAGTGGCTTTGGTGGCCGATGTACATATAAATACGATCACCCGTTCATTCTTCAATATATTGTTTCCGATGATACTTTTCAAATCGGCAATGTTCTGATAGAAAAAAGAAGTGAGATTGTTCGACCAGGGTAGATACATGAACACCGTCTGTTCATTATTCGAACGAACAACAGGATCAGTCGGATCGGGATCTGTCGGATCAGTAGTTGAGTCATCCGTTTGCCTTGTAGTTGGAGAGGTAGAAACAGGATCCTCTTTCTCACATGAAATCATGCCAAAAGAAAGAAATAATACAAAGAGGATTGATTTCATCAGACGATAATATGGTTGCATTGTTTCCATTATTCTACAAGGATTAAATAATCTTTTTATATGTAACGTAAAAAGAGAACCTTTTGATCTGTCTTATCGAGACATAATTGACATCTCTCTTTTTGCAAAGTTATTGAAAAATAGCGTAATTCCTATATTATCATGAATAAGAAAAAGGAGAGAGCTTACGTATAGACATAAAAAAAAGGAGCAACGCCTTGCTCCAACCTTTGTTAACCTTAAATCTAATACTATGAAAAACACATTGCAAAGATACGGACTATTGCGAAATTAGCAAATATTCCAAGAAAAAAAGTATGTTTCATAACATAGATTAAGAATTTGATATTCCAATTCAAATTTTATTAAGACTTTTTGATTGCTTTATCTTCCTCTAATCCCTTTGACATATACTTTCAATTAGGTATCCTGAAATCATTCGGAGAACAACCTGTGATTTTCTTAAATAACCGGCTGAAATACTGTGGATTCTGAAAACCCAGCTCTTGCGTTATCTGATTGATTGTTTTATCAGTATTCACCAACCAATCTTTGGCAATCTCGAAGCGTTTGAACTCGATATACTCTTTAAATGATTTCCCCGTTTCATACTTCAGTAAGTCGTTGAAATATTCAGGAGACAAATGAAGCAGGTTCGCGCAATACTTATGTGAAAGTATATCGACAGTCGGTACCTGTTTCGTCTCGAAATGGTTATTTATGATTTTATCGAATTGTTTGATAATCGTTTTATTCGCTTCATTACGTGTAATGAATTGGCGTTCGTAGAAACGGATACAGTAATCCAGCAATAATTCTATATACTTGGAAACTATCTTCTTGCTATGTCGGTCAATGCAACGTTCGAGTTCCTGGTTTATTTTATCCATAAACCCCAGAATGATTTGCTTCTCGCGCAAAGATATATGTAATGCTTCTTCAGGCAGATAAGAGAAGAAAGTATAGTTATGTATATTAAGTCCGAGCGGAGTGCCACAAATCAGATCGGGATGAAAAGCCAATATCCATCCTTTGGAAGGAAAATTCTTACTGTTTTCCTTCATATTGATAGACTCTCCGGGACTAAGGAAGAGCAAAGTACCATCCGAAAAATCATAATACTGGTGACCATACATATACGCTTCACATTTACACTCACTCAATAGAATCGTATAAAAGTCGAACTTGATGCCCGCATGAGCTGACAAGTCAGCCTTTGAGAGATCGATGACACTTACCAGCGGGTGTAGTGTCTTACTCCCCAGGCAACAATTGCATTGATGCACGGTTCCTATTTTGAGTACTTTATCTCCCATGATGTTGAGACTCCTGTATCTAAAATACGTCTAGTTTTTTTGTTTATATTCGTTCGGGGTGCAGCCGACATGCTTTTTAAATAACCGACTGAAGTGCTGTGGATATTGAAATCCCAGTTCATAAGCTACCTGGCTGACAGTTTGAACACCTTCCAGTATTCTTTCTTTGGCCAGTTCGATAATCCGGCACTGGATATATTCCTGTGCAGTTTTTCCGGTTTCCTTCTTTATCAGGTCCCCGAAATAATTAGGAGAGAGGCATGCCTTGTCTGCAAAGTATTTCACGGATGGCAGTCCTTCGGTCATTGCCACCTGATTTTGGAAATATTCGTCCAGTAATTGCTCGAATTTAACGACTATATCTTTATTCGCCTGATTGCGTGTAATGAACTGCCGTTCGTAGAAACGCATACAGTAATCCAATAGCAGTTCGATATTCCGTACGATAAGTTGCTTGCTATGCTTGTCGATAGTATGCTCCAGTTCGAGCCGGATTTTATGTATGCAATCGGTTACGATTTCTCTTTCCTGATCTGAAAGATGCAATGCCTCATTTACCTCGTAAGAGAAAAAAGTATAGTTTTTGATATTCTGTCCTAATGAAGTTCCACGGATTAAATCGGGGTGGAATAAAACCCCAATCGACTTGGTACGGGGAGCCGTTCGGTTACGGTTGTCTATTCCGCTCACTTGTCCCGGTGCCATACAGACAACCGTTCCTTCCTGATAATCGTAATTCTTACGTCCGTATGTGAGATCCCCGCATTTGGCATCTTTCAGGAACAGACAATAGAATCCGATGTTCATACGGATATACTCAACCGACTTGGTAGCTTTTGAGAAGTCGATTACATTAACTAAAGGGTGCAATGTCTCCAGTCCAAACAACTGGTCATACTGATCGACGGTTTCAATTTTTGTTATTTCATCCATATGCTTTGTTATTAATCTGATACAAAGATAAAACATTTGGAGGTATCTTTTTTATTTCATACCTCAAATCAGTAATAAGGGTACAAGAATCAGTAATCTGTATACTACATAAACTTGCGGGCGGAAAAATAAATGGCAATGATTGCTGGAAGTAAGTCATGGAATTGATATATTTGCTCCGGAGAATATAAAAAAACAGGTTTTATGAAAGCATTATTCATTGGAGGAACGGGTACTATCAGTACAGATGTAGTTGCATTGGCGCAACAGAGAGGGTGGGAGATTACTCTCCTTAACCGCGGCTCAAAAAAAATGCCGGAAGGAATTCACAGTATCATTGCGGATATTAATGATGAAGAAGCTGTGGCAAAAGCCATCGCACTTGAACATTACGATGTGGTTGCGCAATTCATCGGTTATACGGCAGAAGACGTAAAGCGTGATATCCGCCTGTTTCAGAATAAAACGCGGCAATACATCTTTATCAGCAGTGCCTCTGCCTATCAAAAGCCATTAACCGATTATCGCATTACCGAAAGCACCCCTCTGGTCAATCCCTACTGGCAGTATTCCAGAAACAAGATAGAAGCGGAAGAAGTATTGATGTCAGCCTACCGGACAAGTGGCTTTCCGGTGACCATCGTTCGTCCCAGCCATACCTATAACGGAACCAAACCTCCCGTAGCCGTACATGGAGATAAGGGAAACTGGCAGATTCTCAAACGGATTCTTGACGGAAAACCTGTCATTATTCCCGGTGATGGCTCCTCTTTGTGGACACTGACTCACTCCAAAGATTTTGCCAAAGGCTATGTCGGACTGATGGCGAATCCACATGCCATTGGGAACGCTTTTCATATCACTACCGATGAAAGTATGACTTGGAATCAGATTTACCAGACAATCGCCGATGCGTTAGGCAAACCTCTGAACGCATTGCACGTAGCATCCGATTTCCTTGCCAAACATAGCGATCATTATGATTTCAGGGGGGAACTCTTAGGAGATAAAGCGGCTACGGTTGTTTTCGATAATTCGAAGATAAAGCGGCTCGTCCCAGATTTTATATGCCATATCTCTATGGCGGACGGATTGCGGCAAGCTGTACATTATATGCTTTCTCATCCGGAAACTCAAACACCCGATCCGGAATTTGATTCGTGGTGTGACCGTATAGCCAATGCAATCAGTGCGGCAGACAAAGCCTTCTGATTTTCCTGATTTTAATAAGTACCTGCCACTAATTAATTGCTATTTTTTAGGCACGGATTACACGGATTAACGCGGTTATTTTTCAGCAATGATAACCCTAAAGACCGTGACATACGTGTAATCCGTGCCTAATTATTATTTAATAAGGAACATTTCTTCCTTGCTGCACCTCAATTCGTATTCCGAAATTACCATTGGCAGATTTCAGTTCGAACGCTCCCCGGAAATTATTCCTTTCCCAAGGCATAGCGCTACGGTTAGGCACCCGCCAGCCATCCTTGTTGTAATCTCCGTAAGTATTGATTCTCATTCCGTTTTTCAGTTTGAAAGATCCCATCTGCATAAACTGTGGAGAAGAAGACAATCCCCAACCATATCCGTATCCAAAACCGGCAAACCCGGAGTAAGAAGACGAAGAAAAAGAGTCGGTGAATCCTTGAGAATAGGTAATATCCGTGTTTAAACGAAAGAGCTGATTATAATCTTTCGTCATATTAGGCATATCTAAATTAAACTTGGGAAGTTCGGGAGTTGCTACGTTCATTAACCCCATATCCAGCAGAAAACCACCAAACTCTTTGATATTGGTAGATGGAGCACGACGAATACTATCGGAAGGAATTTCCGACTGTGCGGATGCAAAACCGACCGATAATATCAGCGAAAGAAATAGAATCAGTTTTTTCATCTTCGTAAAGGTTGATTTACCACAAAGATAGATAATTTCCACCTGACTATCCGCTTCCGTTATGTTTTCTTAGAAAAAAACTTATCTTTTCAATTTAATCACCGGATAAACGACAGGAGCCGTCTCCCATTTCCTTTTCATCGGGTTGTATGAGCGTTCCATACCTCCATGGAGTTCGATATAATCGTTGAACTTGATTTCAAGCATCATGCCATAACCGCTTTGCGGATAGATAGGAGTGAGATATCCCTGCGAAGCATTTCGTTCGCCATTCACAGAATATTCGCCGAAAGCCCGTATACGCAGAAATTTATTAATCCGGTAAGCGGCCGAACCGCTAAAACCAAAATCATTTCTGGCACCATGTTGGAAAGAAGGCATTGTGTACTTGGCACTGAACAGCCCACCTGAAAGCTCCCATCGTTCATTAGGGGCATACGTATAAATGGCACCTACCTGAATATGCGTCCCCATGGTAGGATACGTATTATGCAAACTATACGTACTTAAATAGCTGTTAGCATTGATCCCGAAAATATCCGACCGATTATAGTCACGGCTGAAGGGATCGAAAGAAGTACCCAGTCTGGGAGTAGGCCAGGGAGTATCCATAAATTCGGGAGGAGATATATGAAGCGTCATGCTATCCGTTTGAATGGTTGGCTTCCTGTCGTTCGGCGTTATATTCATATCGGGTAAGATGAAGCCCTCCTTATCCATATTTAATGGCTGCTTTTGCTCCGGTGGCAGAAGAACCGCACGGCCGATGCTATCCTTTTTTACTTCCACCTGTTGCGCAAATGCGGTACAGGTACAAAGTAAAAACATAAATCCTGTGAACTGTCTTTTATTCATGGCACTTTGCGGTGTTAAAGAGTTTAGTTGACAATCAGTTTATAACCGATTCCCCGTACATTGACAATACGTATCTGTTCATCTTGCGAGAGTTTATGCCGCAATTTGGTAATGAACACATGCAAGCTTCGGGAATTGAAAAAACTGTCGTCTCCCCAAAGTTCGAGCAAGACATCCTGCGTGTTGACCACCTGATTCCGGTTTTCGCAAAGCCGTTTCAAGATTTCCGATTCACGATGAGAGAGTTCCTGTCTCGTTCCTGCGTGTAATAAAGTTTGTGCAACAGGATCAAACAGATAACTTCCTATCTCAAAATGATTGGCAACCTTATTCTCTGTGAAGAGAAAAGCCTTTCCCATCAGTGCTTTGATTCGGATAATCAGCTCTTGTATACCGAAAGGTTTTTTCAGGTAATCATTCGCTCCGAGTTCAAACCCCTCCACCACATCATTGATGGCCGAACGGGCAGTCAGGAATAAGACAGGAGTCTGTTTATCCGTCTGGCGGATGCGACGTACCATTTCAAAGCCATCCATTTTCGGCATCATCACATCGGCTACAAGTACATCCGGATGAAGTTCGAAGAAAAGGCTTAGTCCTTCCTCACCGTCATTCGCCGTATGAATGATAAAATCATTTTCTTCAAGTGTATCCTTGATAATCATGGCGAGCGTCTGTTCGTCTTCTACCAGTAATACGGTAATTTTGTTTTTACTCATGATTTTATGGGTTTATAAAGTAATGGTAAAAGTGCTTCCTTTGTCCGGTTCACTTTTTACGGTGATAGTTCCTCCATGTTTTTCGACCATACTCTTGACATAGAACAGTCCTAGTCCGTAACCTTTTATATTATGAAGATTACCCGTCGGGACCCGGTAGAATTTATCAAATATGTGCTTTTGTTTATCAAGTGGAATCCCGATTCCCCGGTCGGTAACGCTGACGGTTACTGTCCCCCCAGTCTGTCGGCAGGAAATAGACAATTCGGCTTCCTCTTTCGAGTATTTCACTGCATTATCTATCAGGTTACTGATGATGTTGCTGAAATGCGTACGGTCGGCTACAATGACAAGCGTTTCCGGTTGAATATCCAATTCGATATGTACAGGCTTGTCCGCTTTTAGCTGGTGCTGCTCCATGAGCGGAGTAATCAACTCCTTCAGGTTGATTTCCTCCGGATGCAAACGAAACGTTTTGCGACGCTCCATTCCCATGGATAAAATCTGTTCCACCAGCCCGCTAAGCCTTTGCAACTGCTCCTGACTGATGCGTAGATACTGGTCGCGCTTGCTTTTCTCTTCCGCCTGGTTAAAGTTCAGTAATGCGTCATTAGCCGCATAGGCTACGGCAATGGGAGTCTTTAATTCGTGCGTGATATTATTGGTAAAATCACTTTTCATTTCATCCAGCGTTTTCTGTTTCAGAAGCGTCCGGATAAGGAACCAGAAAGAGAATCCGAGAATCAGAAGAATTACAAATGAAGTGACCAGAATACCTGTCATCTGCTTTAACACCAATGAATTGATCGGCTCGAACACCAGTTGGTAGCGTTGGCTGTGATGCATATTAAATTCATAGTCATAGCGGATTGCCTTGGGACTGGGAATATAACTGCTATCTCCCGCAATACCTAATGTATCGGTATATACAATGGAAGAATCGGCACTGATTCCGGTATAAATCAAAAGAGTGTGATGAGGAATAGAGAGATTATGCTCTTTCATCACATGGGTGAGCAAACTGTCATATCGCTGCAGGTTGACATCTATATAAGTGTCCACACCCGAATGAATACCCTGCTGAATACTCATTAACAGCTCCTTTAGCGAATCTTGCTTTTTCAATAACACATCCAGCCCGTTCTCGCTACTTGCAACAGGTGTAGAATCTTCCGGAGCGTTACCAACGGCCTTTACCGTATCCGTAGTAGTTTCTGTCCGGGAGTGTATCGTATCCTGACGGCTACTATCCGTATAAGAAATCGTTTGTTTAGTCACTAATGAATTGCCGTCCGCATCATATCCGGCTGATACCGTCAGCGAACCGTGTTCCACATTATCTTTTTGCAAATCATTTACCCGGAGCACGACCTCGTTAAAGTCACTCGTCCGCATCGCATCTCTGATATTGCTCTCCATTTCCATCTTCATAGACCGGTAAAGCCCTGTCAACCAATAAGCTTGATAAACAAAGATTCCGATTAATGAGCAGATAACCAGTATGACAATATGTTTTAGTGGTAATTTCATACTGACAAAGATAATAGGAAACTATTCTTATTCTTCTCTTTGATAAGACTAAATAACACTAGATAAGCCAGTGATAACGCAAATTTTCATTTTTTCTACCGTATTTTGTCGTATTCCAAAAATAAAGACGAAATGAAACGGATTAATTTACTATTTATGTCTCTTCTATGTGTGTGGATATCCGCTACAGCACAAGTCGGACAACAGTCACAGGAACCTGTCGACAGTATCAAGAATATAGGTTATATGGATAGTTTGTTTCAGGAACTGCCCGAAGTGATGATTATAGGTGAACGCCCTATCGTGAAAGCCGAACAAGGCAAACTCGTGTATGACGTGCCGAGACTGGTGGGCAACCTGCCTGTGGATAATGCCTATGATGTTGTGAAAAATCTTCCGGGTATAGTAAATATGAATAATAGTCTGATGTTGGGAGGACAGGAGGTAACTGTTGTCATCAACGGAAAAGTGACCACTCTGTCTGCCGAACAATTGGATGCTTTATTAAAATCGATTCCTGTCAGCCGGATTGAAAAGGCGGAAGTGATGTATTCCGCTCCGGCACGCTATCAGGTACGCGGACCGATGATTAACCTGATATTAGCACCCGGCACAGGACAAGCATCTTCCCTTCAAGGAGAACTCTATACAGCTTTTAACCAACATCACTACGAATCTTTGGCAGAACGTGGAAGTCTTCTGTACTCCGGACGTAAATTCTCTGCAGATCTTCTTTACTCTTACTCTTATGATCGTGACCGAAGGATTACGGAGAAAGAAGCACTTCACACATTAGCCGATGGTTCAGCGCATCAGATGGATATGGATGAAATAATGACTTCCCGTACCAACAGTCATCAGATACGTCTCGGAATGGATTACTCTCTAGCAGAAGATCATCTGTTAAGCCTGGTCTACACAACAGCTTTTACCGATTCCAAACATTATTCCATAGCTACCGGTGCGCAAAACTCTGTTACCGATTCACAGGGAGACAGCCAGCTCCATAACGCAAAGTTAGATTATCAAACCCCTTTCGGGCTGAAAGCTGGAGTGGCATTTACATCCTATCATTCTCCTGGCAGCCAATTATTATATAGCACGATGGGAACAGAGACAATGAATTTCTTAAGCCGCGATAAACAACAAATCAATCAATGGCGTTTTTATGCCGGGCAAGAACATACCTTAGGCAAAGGGTGGGGATTGAATTATGGTATGGCTTACACGACCGCCTTAGACCATAGTTACCAGAAATATTACGATCCTGAAACAGACCACTTACTGCCGGATAATAATATGGCCTCCCGCCGTCGCGAACAAACCCTGAATGTTTATGCAGGACTGAATAAGAGCTTTGGCGATAAACTCTCGGCCGATGTTTCCCTGGCAGCAGAGCAATATCATACAGATATCTGGAATGGATGGAGCCTCTATCCGGTAGCTAATCTGACTTATATGCCTGCCGCCGGACATGTCCTGCAACTCTCATTGAGTAGTGATAAGGAATATCCTGAATACTGGAGCGTGCAGAACTCTATTTCTTACATGGGAGCCTATTCTGAAATTCAAGGTAATCCCTATCTTAAACCTGCAACGAACTATGAAACGAGTTTCACTTATATATTGAAAAGCAAGTACGTCTTTTCTGCCTTTTATAGCTATACAAAAAACAACGAAATGCAAACCCTTTACCAGTCACCTGAACGTTTGGTGGAGATTTACAAGCTCTTCAACTTTGATTTTTCATCGCAGGCCGGATTAATGATGACAGTTCCCTTCAAGGTAAAAAAATGGCTGGACTCCCGTATTACAGCCATCGGCTTTCGCTATCGCCAAAAAGACAGTGATTTTTGGGATATCCCGTTTGACCGTAAACTATATACATTTGTGTTGACGATGAACAACACCTTTACCCTTTCCACAAAACCCGACTTAAAATTCACTTTGACCGGATTCTATCAAAATAGAGCCATCCAGGGTATTTTCGATCTTCCCCGTTCGGGAAACCTGGATGCGGCACTTCGTTACACCTTTGCAAAAGGAAAAGCACAACTAACCTTGAAGTGTGATGATATATTCAACACTTCTACCGTTTCGACACAAGTTCGCTACGGATTGCAGAATGTAAAGAACCATTATATGCGGACCACCCGTACATTCGGCGTTTCGTTTAACTATAAGTTTGGGGGATACAAAGAGAAGAAAAGGGAAGAAGTAGATACCTCCCGTTTTAAATAAACGCTAATTAATTTTTAGACATAAGAGCGAGAAAAATTTCAGACATAAGAACAAAAGAACATAAATGCTGCGCTTTGAAAATTATTTCTGTTGTTTATTTAACTGCTATTTTATTTTTTGTTCTTATGTTCTTCTGTCTGAATTAAATTCTCATTTATAAAATGAACTACTTAGTTCATTCTTTTGATGCTTTCCATGTTTGGGCATATTCTTCCAACACACACTTGATGCTTTGTCCGATTTTCACATAATCGGCCTCATTCAAATTGGCTAGTGACACACGCACACTCCATTTCGGTCCGGCAAAGCCACCACCATTCAACAGAACGAGTGAAGTTTCGTTTGCCAGGCGGAAAACCACATCCAATGGATTGTAGGTCTTTTGCAGATAAGTAACGAAGTCATCCCCATAGAATTTCTTCGCCCATACCAGCATATCAATCTCCGAATAATATCCGGCACGCAGCGGATCTTCTACCAGTGTGAAACCTGTATTATCCCACAATGCATGCAGGCGGCGATGAATAATTTCCTGCATCTTGGCTTTATAACTGTCCTCTTTATCCAAAAGCGAGAAGAGGGCAAACAAACTCATCTGTATCTGTTGGGGCAGGGAAAGCCCTGCAGTATGATTCAGCGCAATTTGTCGGCTGTCAGCCACCATGCGGTCAATAAATTTCATCTTTTCCGGTTGCAGGCTAAGGCTGGAATAACGTTTGTTTAATATTGATTTCTGCTCCTCCGACAGGCGGGCAATCATTTTGTCGTAGATGTTGTCTTCGTGTAGAGCGATCACAGCGGTTCTCCATCCTGTAGCTCCGAAATATTTGGAGAACGAATAAACGCAAAGCGTATTGTGCGGCAACTCTGCCATCAATGAACGGAAATGAGGAATAAACGTTCCGTACACATCATCCGTGATAATCATCAGGTTCGGATTATCATTCTTCACAATGTTGATGATACGTTCGGTAGTCTCTTTGCTAAGTGCATAGCTGGGCGGGTTGCTCGGATTGGTGATAAACAACGCTTTGATCCGCGGATCTTTCAGCTTGTCTATATCTTCATCCTTATACTGCCAGGTATGTAAACCGTCAGGAGTCATCTGGTCGGCAGAAATTTCGGTAACGTCGAACTGATAGCGTCGCAGTTCCGGGATTTCTATATAAGGAGTGAACACAGGAACCATCAAAGCAATAGCATCCCCCTGGTTCAACAGGAAATTCTCTTGCAAAGAATCGAACAGATAACACATGGCTGCTGTACCTCCTTCAGTCGCGAAAAGGTCAAAAGTTCCTTTCGGCGGACGGCGGTCACACATCTCTTGCGCCAGGTAATCCTGTACGATTAACTCCGTAAAATGTAAAATACGGTCGGGCACAGGATACTGGTCGCCAATCACCGATTCCGCCCATTCGTGAATAAGCGTATCCGGATCGGCAGCATGTTCCATCAGCATATAATTATAGCCCTCTTTCAACAGGTTAGCACCGGGAGCTTTCTCGTTTTCTTTCAGGAAAGCCTCGAAACGGGCAGCAATTCCCGCCTTTTGCGGAATACCTGCTATTCCTTCTTCCAGTGAAAACGCATGACGACATTCGCAAAGGCCGAATTGTCCCAGCAGAAAAAAGGCTTCGCGTGGTTCGGTAGCAATCCAGTTCGGGTTACCTCTTCCGGCATTCAACATGGTATGTGCTATCTTCTTGATACTTTCATCTGCCATATTGATCAGTTTGTTTTTCAGCTCGAACGGGCTGATCGTTTCCATTTTCTTGGCATAACTTTTGGTAATGGCAGGGTTATTTGTTTTCTTTTCCATAATGATATTTATTTATATAGTTTTACATAAGTAGTACGATGACAACTCCCCAGATAATCAGGAGCGTATTGCCGACTGCATACGTCACCGTATATCCTAATGCCGGTGTGTCGCTTTCCACTGCATCCTGAATAGCTCCCAATGCAGCTGTTGTAGTACGTGCTCCTGCCGTACATCCCAATGACAGGGCAGGGTGGAATTTGAACAAGTATCTCGCCATCAGCAATCCGGCGAGGAGAGGAATGGCCGTTGCCAATGCGCCGACGATAAACAGACTGACGCCTACTTCCTTGAATCCGGCAATGAAACTGGGACCTGCGGCGATACCGACCACTGCGATAAACATATTCAGTCCTACATTATTCAATACCCATAAAGAAGGTTCGGGGATACCTCCGAAAGTAGGATGCTTGCTGCGTAGCCAACCGAACAGAAGTCCGGCTATCAATGCGCCGCCACTGGTAGAAAGACTGATAGGAACACCTCCCAGATGAATAGCCAGTGCACCGAAAAGACCACCGAGCAAAATACCCAATCCAACGAAGATCATATCCGTCTGGTTGGTAGGCCGGTCAATATAGCCCATTTGTTTGGCAGCACTTTCCACTTCATGTTTAAGACCGGTAAGTTCGAGAATATCTCCCGAATCTACAATCGTTTTAGGCAATACCGGAACATTGATTCCGGCACGTTTGATATTCCGGATACTAACCCCGTGCATAAACTTCTGCGCCCTGATTTTGGAAACCGTTTCTCCGGCAAAAGTCCGGTGGGTCACCATTACAGGAAGAGTTTCTGCAGGGAAGTCGAGTAATTGTGCATCAATCACTTCCGGACCGATCCAGTCTTCTTCTCCAATCACAAATTCACGGCGTCCGCTAAGTACCACTTCGTCATTCTTATGAAGAATCAGGTTCGGATCTACTTCCTTCACCACTCTTTTTTGACGAATCCGTTCTACAAACAGCCGTTTATCATTTTTACATAGATAAGCTTCGAGTTCACTGACTTTCTTTCCTTTGTCAAACCATTCATTGGTGATTTTATAAGCACGGAACACAACCGGACGAAGAGCCGGGGAAAATCCGGGTTCGTCAGCTTCCGATGTTCCCATTTGAGCCTCCAATTCCTTGCAGTCGGCCTTCACCTTATCCAGTCCACCCAGCATTTTAGGGCCGAGAGAAGCCAGAATCCACGCCGAACCGGCCGTTCCGAAAATATAAGTTACGGCATACGCTACCGGAATTGCATTGATGAACGTGGCTTTCTGTGCATCGCTGATTCCCAGCTGGTTGATCGTATCGCTTGCCACGCCGATAACGGCGGATATTGTTTGTGAGCCTGCCAACAGTCCGGCAGCTTCTCCTACATGATATCCCATGATTTTGGCCAGTATCCACGGGGCTACCAGACTGACAATACACATCAGTACGGCAAATCCCACTTGTGGCAGGCCGTCTTTCTTCAATCCGCGGAAAAACTGCGGACCTACCTTATAGCCAACGGCAAATAAGAAAAGCAGAAAGAACACAGCTTTCATCGGACCATCTACAGTGATATTCAGTTGTCCGACCAATACTCCGACCAGAAGAACGCTGGTGACTGTCCCCAAGGAGAATTTCCCTATTTTGAGTCTGCCAAGCCAGAACCCGGCAAAGAGCGTCAGGAAAATAGCAAGTTCAGGATGTACCCTTAGTTGATTAATAATCCATTCCATAATTAAGTTGTTGTTTTAGGTTATGTCATTTACAACAGTTATAGCGTAAAAAGAGTTTGTTGTGTTATGAAAAATAGAGATATAATATCCGTCGAACTTTAAATTTCTCTATTTCGCTTTTTTGTTATACTTTTGTTCCTTCAAAAATAAAACTAATCATATTCTGTATGAAATCAGACATAGAAATAGCTCGCAGTATTGAGCTGAAGAAGATTAAGCAAGTTGCCGAAGGTATCGGAATCCCTCGTGAGGAAGTGGAGAATTATGGCCGCTACATAGCAAAGATCCCCGAACAACTGATTGATGAAGAGAAAGTGAAGAAAAGCAATCTCATTCTGGTAACTGCTATCACAGCAACCAAAGCGGGCATTGGCAAAACTACAGTATCTATCGGTCTCGCTTTGGGATTGAATAAAATTGGAAAGAATGCGATTGTCGCTCTTCGCGAGCCGTCTCTCGGTCCATGTTTCGGAATGAAGGGAGGAGCAGCCGGTGGGGGATATGCACAAGTGCTTCCGATGGACAAAATTAACCTCCATTTTACCGGAGATTTTCATGCCATCACTTCTGCCCATAACATGATTTCCGCCCTGCTCGATAATTATCTCTATCAGAACCAGGCAAAAGGTTTCGGATTGAAAGAAATTCTTTGGCGGAGAGTGCTTGACGTGAACGACCGTTCGTTGCGCAGCATCGTTGTCGGCCTCGGACCTAAATCGAACGGGATTACCCAAGAGTCCGGTTTCGATATTACTCCTGCTTCGGAGATTATGGCAATTCTTTGCCTTTCCAAAGATGTGAGTGATCTGCGTCGCCGTATTGAAAATATCCTGTTGGGCTTCACGTATGACGACCAACCTTTTACTGTGAAAGATTTGGGAGTGGCAGGAGCCATCACTGTGTTGTTGAAAGATGCTATCCATCCTAATTTAGTGCAGACTACCGAAGGAACCGCTGCTTTTGTACATGGTGGTCCGTTTGCTAATATCGCACATGGTTGTAACTCTATTCTGGCCACTAAATTGGCAATGTCTTTCGGTGATTATGTAATAACAGAAGCCGGATTCGGTGCCGATCTCGGTGCAGAAAAATTCTATAATATCAAATGCCGCAAGAGCGGACTCCAACCACGTCTCACGGTGATTGTCGCTACGGCACAAGGATTAAAGATGCACGGAGGTGTCAGTCTCGACCGTATCAAAGAGCCGAATATGGAAGGCTTGAAAGAAGGATTGCGTAATCTCGACAAACACGTTCGTAACCTTCGCTCATTCGGTCAGACCATCATCGTAGCTTTCAATAAGTTTGCATCCGATACGGATGAAGAAATGGAATTACTGCGCGAACATTGCGAACAGTTGGGAGTGGGTTTCGCCATTAACAATGCGTTCAGTGAAGGAGGAGAGGGAGCAGTAGATATGGCCCGTCTGGTAGTAGATACCATAGAGAACAATCCGTCCGAATCTTTACGCTACACTTATAAAGAAGAAGATAGCATACAGCAGAAGATTGAAAAGGTAGCCACTAATATTTACGGAGCCAGCGTTATTACTTATAGCAGTATTGCCCGCAACCGTATCAAACTGATCGAGAAAATGGGAATTACTCATTATCCGGTTTGTATTGCGAAAACACAATATTCATTTTCTGCCGATCCAAAGATTTATGGTGCGGTAAACAACTTCGAGTTCCATATTAAAGATATTGTTATCAATAACGGAGCTGAAATGATTGTAGCCATTGCCGGAGAAATTCTTCGTATGCCGGGATTACCCAAGGAGCCGCAGGCATTGCACATCGATATTGTGGATGGAGAAATAGAAGGATTGAGCTAAAATATATACCTCAAAAAAATATTCCGGTATGATGCCGGTAAAATAAATCCCCGTCTTTCCCTATGAAATAAAATGTGGAAAGACGGGGATGACTGTATATAGAGTCCAGTGCGCTTCTGTTTTCTCTTCTTGCACACTGTACGGTTGAATTCGTCCTTGCTATGAGTGATATATGACATCATATATTTCTTTTATAGTAAGAAAAACGAAAATATGGACAGATGGTTCGGGCGGGACCGTTAATAAATAAAAAAAGCCTGCTCCTTTCACAAAGAGCAGACCTTATAAATAAGAAATAAAGCTGATAACAGTGAAGCTATTAGCTTTGAAATCGTTTTTTAATAAGCAAAAAGAGGATATTTCTTCATTGTCTCATTGACACGTGCACGTACTTGTGCAATAACTTCCTCATTTTCTACGTTAGACAATACAGTCTCGATCATTTCAGCAATTTCGAGCATCAAATCTTCTTTTGCACCACGAGTTGTGATAGCAGGAGTACCCAAACGGATACCGGAAGTCTGGAAAGCTGAACGGCTGTCGAACGGAACCATGTTCTTGTTAACAGTAATATCGGCAGAAACCAATGCTTTTTCTGCCACTTTACCTGTCAGTTCAGGATATTTGCTACGCAGGTCGACCAACATAGAGTGGTTGTCTGTACCACCGGAAACGATAGTAAAGCCACGGTCAATCAAAGCCTGTGCAAGTACAGCAGCGTTCTTTTGTACTTGTTTAGCATATTCCTTAAATTCAGGTTGCAGGATTTCACCGAAAGCAACTGCTTTAGCAGCAATTACATGTTCCAACGGTCCGCCTTGAACCCCTGGGAATACGGCAGAATCCAGTAATTGAGACATCATCTTGATCTCACCTTTCGGAGTGGTCTTTCCCCACGGATTGGGGAAATCCTTACCCATCATGATGACACCACCACGAGGTCCGCGAAGTGTTTTATGTGTAGTAGAAGTGACGATATGTGCATATTTAACCGGATTTTCGAGCACTCCGGCAGCGATCAGGCCGGCAGGGTGAGCCATGTCAATCATCAGGATAGCGCCTACTTTGTCGGCGATTTCACGCATACGTTTGTAATCCCATTCACGAGAGTATGCAGAACCACCACCGATAATCATTTTCGGTTTCTCACGTAGAGCGACTTCTTCCATCTGGTCGTAGTCAACGCGTCCAGTTTCCTGATTCAGGTTATATTCGCAAGGAGTATAGATGATACCGGAAGTGTTTACCAGTGAGCCATGAGAAAGGTGTCCGCCGTGTGCAAGATTTAATCCCATGAATTTGTCGCCCGGATTCAGAACTGCGAGGAAAACAGCAGCATTAGCTTGTGCTCCCGAGTGTGGTTGTACGTTTGCCCATTCCGCGCCAAAAATTTCTTTCAGGCGGTCGATAGCGATTTGTTCGCTTTGGTCTACTACTTCGCAACCTCCGTAATAACGTTTGCCGGGATAACCTTCTGCGTACTTGTTAGTCAGGCAAGAACCCATTGCCTGCATAACCTGGTCACTCACAAAATTTTCTGATGCAATAAGCTCGATTCCTTTCAACTGACGTTGATGCTCTTTTTCGATGATGTCGAAAATGATGTCGTCTCTTTTCATTCTTTTATAAGTAAGATTAAATTTCTAATTCGAGATACCTATTTTAAGCGCACAAAGTTAATGAAAATAAATAAAGAATGAAGGAAGTACAAGAAAAATGTTAGTAAAAAGCCGGATTTAATGATATTTTATTCTTAAAGGATGAATCCCAGCGAAAAACTTAACGCGCTGTCACGGCGACGGAAAATAATGTTGCTCACTCCTGTGCTGCCGTCGGAATTGATATTGTCGTAAATGATGGACTTGGAGATATTTCCGATGCCTTGCTCGTAGCGGAAATCGAAAAAGATACGGGAGATGTTGACGCCTACACCGATCACTGCACTGACATTGAACGGATACAGCCTTTCGTGAATCCCTTTTTGGTCAAAATTCTTAAAAGTGATTTCATTGTGTTTTCCCCATAAGTAGCGAAGTTTGGGGCCTGCGAAGATAGACATTCCGTAAGGCCCTTTTTTCACCACATTATAGCCGTATAAAATAGGGAAATCCACACTGTGCAACACCGATTGCACGGAAGCATAATCAGGCTCGATGGCAGGATGCTGCGAACCGAGCTTATCGAAAGTGATCTCACATTTGCTTACATTATAGGACACTTCCGGCTGAATGAAATGCTTCTTCATGTTGATGCGCATAAAGAGGGCGCCGAAATAACCTATCTTGTAGTTATTCTGCACCTCATCGATAGTTACATCCTTAATTTTCAGTTCAGACACCATGAACATGGAAGAGTTGAATCCCGCCTTGATACCGATATTTATTTTTTTTGTATTGGGGCGGTCTACTTTTTCTGCGTTATAGTTCTGGCCGACAGCCGTGCAGGCTATAGCTAACAAACCGGGAAGGATGAATTTACGCAGCATATTCATGGCAATATCGCACTTTTTATGATTTCTTCTTTTCTACACTCCAACCGAACTTACCGATTTTCTCTCCCAGATTATAATATCCTCCGTGCACATATACCAGCGGATTGGCTTCGGCCAGTTCCAGCTTTCCGGTTTCAGGATTCAGGTTCCGGTCGTCCGCACGCACATTTACTACGTCAGCGATAAACATATCGTGTGAGCCGAGAGAGATGATTTCTTTCACACGGCATTCAATGCAGAGAGGAGATTCTTCAATCAACGGAGCACTAACCACCGTACACTGTCCGGGTGTCAGCTTCATCTCATCAAATTTATGATAATCACGTCCCGAACGAACTCCGCACCAGTCAGTGGCAAAAGCCATATCTTTCGTTGTCAGGTTGATGACAAACTCCATGTTTTTTTTGATAATGTCATAAGAATGGCGTTCCGGACGTACGGATATATAACACATGGGCGGGTTTGTACAAATCGTACCCGTCCATGCTACTGTGAACATATTATATTCGCTTTCTTCCTTTCCGCAGCTGACTAGTACAGCCGGCAGCGGATAGATCATCGTTCCTGGTTTCCAGTCCTGTTTCATAGGGCTATACGTTTATTCAGAGGATTGTAATCTCTTCACGTTTCTGCTCTTTCTCGCAATAATGGCACTTTACGATACAATTATCCTTGTCTATCACATGAAAGATAGTGGCCATCGGTTCGTTGTTGGTGATACATTTCGGATTGGCACATTTCACGATGCCCCGAAGTTCATCCGGCATTTTCACCTCTTTCTTTTCCACTACTTCGTAATCGCGGATGATATTCAGCTTGACGTGCGGGGCAACTACTGAAATACGGTTAATCTCTTCGTCGCAGAAGAATTTATCTGCAATCTTGATGATCCCTTTTTTACCCAGCTTCTTGCTGTCGAGGTTGAATCCGATAGTGATATTGCTAGTCATCTGTTCCACACCGAGCAGTTGCACTACGGTAAAGAGCTTTTCGGATGGGATATGGTCAATCACTGTCCCGTTTTTCAGGGCAGCTACTTGCAATGCTTGTTTATTTTCGCTCATAATAAAATATCGTTTTTAACGTCATCTAATGTGATACCTAATACATCGCAAAGGATTGCTTCGCGGGCATACAGACCGTTTTGTGCCTGTTGGAAATAATATGCTTTCGGATTGTCATCCACATCGTAAGCAATTTCGTTGACACGGGGAAGCGGGTGCAGGATACGCAGGTTCGGACGTGTGTTTTCCAGCATTTTGTTACGGAGAATATATACATTCTTCACCCGTTCATATTCCATCAGGTCGGTGAAACGTTCGCGTTGCACACGGGTCATGTACAGAATATCGGCGTCAGCGATAATCTCTTCGGTAAAATCCGTATGTTCAACGTATTTTATTTGGTGCGTTTTACAGTAAAGTTTGTATTCTTCCGGCATTTTCAGCTCTTCGGGAGCGATGAAGTGGAAAGTCGGATTAAAGTGTCGCATCGCCATCAGCAAAGAATGTACGGTGCGGCCGTATTTCAAGTCACCCACCAGGAAAATGTTCAGATTTTCCAGCGTTCCTTGTGTCTTGTAGATAGAGTAGAGATCGAGCATCGTCTGCGACGGGTGCTGGTTGGCTCCGTCACCTGCGTTGACAATGGGCACCGGGGCTACTTCGCTGGCATACCGTGCAGCTCCTTCGAGATAGTGTCGCATGACGATAATATCTGCATAGTTGCTCACCATCATGATCGTGTCTTTAAGTGTTTCCCCTTTGGAAGAGCTGGTAGCTTTGGGGTCAGAGAATCCGATTACTCGTGCACCGAGACGGTTGGCAGCTGTTTCAAAACTCAAGCGGGTACGGGTGGAAGGTTCAAAGAACAGGGTTGCTACAACCTTTCCTTGTAATAACCGGCGATTGGGGTTCATTTCAAACTGCTTCGCCATTTCGAGCATGTAGAGGATTTTTTCTTTAGAATGTTCGGCAATGGTTACTAAACTTCTGTTTTCCATTTTGTTATCTTTTATGTGGATAGAACTTGTTTTACCGGAGCGTAAAGGTACGAAGAATTTGTGAAAAGCACAGATTTTTCGTACCTTTTTTATCAGCTTTTAATCAGTCGGTTTATTTCCGTCCGCTAGCTAACGCTGCAATGATATATTTCCCCGGTGCTCCGATTTTACTCCAGGCCGTATTGGAGAGCAGTTTCCACACCTGGGTGCCTTTCCTGCCATAGTCCGATAGCCGGAGAATCGTCTGTTTCTCTTTTGGGTCAGTCACTTTATGGTTGTCCAGACTCTCCATCAATCCTGCTATGTTGTGTGTAGCCAGATTGTAGGCATACCCCGGAATTTCAATCGAAGCATCGTTAATTTCTTCTTCTTCAGAATTTAGTTTAGTTTCCTTTAGTTTAGTTTGTCGGGAAATGTCTGCATTTTCTTGACTCACCTCCTCTTGAGTTTCAAAAATGTCTGCATTTTCCGCGTTCAACTCTTCTTTTTGCATCCCTTTTTTCTTCTTGGTCTCTAATAAATAAGGTAGTTGGGAGAAATCTATTTTCCTTCGTGTAGTAGCTTCAAACCACACCCTTTGAATCTGTTCCGAAGTGAGTATGCCGTATTTTTCGTAGGTTTCCTTATGGAAAAATCCTTTTTCCAATAATAGGTCGACAATCTTTTCCATCATGTCCTCTTTGATCCCGCCGCCCACTTTACGGACGAAAATCAGGTTTTGTTCCTTTCTCCAAGAGATATAATATCCCTCTTTATATATTTTACAAAGCAATCGCATGACAATGTAAGAAGCTAATACTCCAAACTTAGCTTCTAATAGTTCCATCACTTCTTCGTCAAAGAAGTTTGCCGGTGTCGGAAAATAAGGTATCCCTTTATTAATCATATTCATTGTTCAATATATTTTAATCTAACTTATACAATAGCTCTCCACTCCATCAGGTTCCCGATCATAAATCTTCTCCATCCTTTTTGTTCTTCACTCCAATAGAGAATAGACTCTTGTTTTGCTGTGATATTGAATTCTCTATGGAAGAATTTTTCATATCCTACCAGTGTTCCTCTTTCCAGACAAAACGTGCCATCCTGCTTGTAAAAAGCTATCACTACATTCCCATACAACATGCGATCTATTAGTTTAATGCACTCTTGTACAATTCTCTCCGCACATTTATCCGAAATCCCCTTTTCAGCAGTAATACGTTTTTTCCATACTAATTTGCAAGCTTCTAACTTGCCTTTCCTGATTTTTTGTCTCATTTTCTTCTGTTTTTAATTTTGAAAAATAAATTTCTGTTTGAGCGTAAATCTTCCCTTATAGATAGTGACGGTATGTTGTTGTCATAGCGTCACTATCCTTTCATTATAGTGACGCTATAACGATAGCATACCGTCACTATTTTTTTAAGAGAAAATCTGTTAGTTTTCGACCGGTTGAAAACGGCGGCGAAGGTAAGCCTTATATTCCAACTGTCCCATTATTTTTTTTAGTACTTGCTTTTGATCTTTTCAGCTTGTTCTCTTTTTTCCTTTTTCTCTTTCATGTACTCTTCTTCAACAGGTTTTCTCAATGCCCCTAATTCAGCATGTATACTACTAAGTTCCATTAACTTATAGCCACCGTGTTTGTGGATGTATAATACTTTTTGGTCATAGATATATTGGGCTAGATTTATCAGCTTTCTTTTCTTGGGATGGCGGAAATGTCCATCAATAAAGATTTTTAAATACATGGTGAAATAAAGACGGATATCTCCATCGATTGCTATTCTGTTATCCAGTTCTTCTTCACTGATGATTTCTTCCCTTGAATGCCTCCTGGGGGCTTTTTTCATTGTTTGGACATTTCTTTTCACCTTGCCGTTTTTACTACCTTTTTTGGCATTTTTACTTTTCATAATCTACTAATTTTAACGTTGGTTAAATATATATTAATTCTAAAAATAATATCTGGAAAGCGGAATTAAACGTGCAAAAAGATTTGTTCTTTTGCCGCTTGCCAAATAGTATATATATAAAATAACTAGTGATGCAAATGATGAATAAAAATGGATTTAGTCGATGTGGGGAGAACTACATCAATCGTTTACGAAAGGAGGGGCGTTATTCTACAGCGCATGTCTATAAGAATGCCCTTTATTCTTTCAGTAAGTTTTGTGGTACGTTGAATATGTCGTTCAGACAGGTCACCAAAGAACGTTTACGACGTTATGGTCAGTATCTTTATGAGTGTGGTTTGAAGCCTAATACGATTTCTACGTATATGCGTATGCTTCGTAGCATTTACAATCGGGGAGTGGAAGCGGGTAGTGCTCCTTATGTTCCCCGATTATTTCATGATGTCTATACAGGCGTGGATGTCCGCCAAAAGAAAGCTTTGCCTGCCGGTGAATTGCACAAACTTCTATATGAGGATCCCAAATCGGAGCGTTTACGTCGCACACAAACTATTGCCGCCCTGATGTTCCAGTTTTGTGGAATGTCATTCGCCGATTTAGCGCATCTGGAAAAATCAGCTTTAGAGCAGAGTGTATTACGTTATAATCGAATCAAGACGAAAACTCCCATGAGCGTGGAAGTGCTTGATACTGCCAGGGGAATGATTAATCAACTCCGAAATAATCAGGAACCCATTCCCGATTGTCCGAACTATCTGTTCGACATACTTTGCGGTAACAAGAAACGAAAGGATGAAAGGGCATACCGTGAATATCAGTCTGCTCTTCGAAGATTCAATAATAGTTTGAAGGATTTGGCGAGAGCTCTACGTTTGAATTCTCCCGTTTCTTCTTACACACTTCGCCATTCCTGGGCAACGACAGCCAAGTATCGTGGAGTGCCAATTGAAATGATTAGTGAATCATTGGGACATAAATCTATAAAAACCACACAAATCTATTTAAAAGGTTTTGAGCTAAGAGAACGTACAGAGGTAAATAAAGGGAATTTATCTTACATTAGAAACTATCGTTTAGGTAGATAATTGACGATAAAGTATTAGAAATCAAGGGCGAAATGTTTCTGTTACTTCTTAGGTAACGGATAATTATTCGGTGCAAAGATATGCAAAAATACAAATAGTAAACAAGTAAAATCTTCTTTTTTTTCTGATTTGTTGAAATATGCAACAAAAATATATCAGGACATGATGGTTTTGTTTTATCATGCCCGATATTCCTATATTCTGTTTTCAAAGATGCTTTTCCCTTCGCGTAGGTTAGAAAAACATTGCTGTAGGCGGTTCTTGTCCATGTTTTTCTGTTTTCATCTGTTTTCCTGTGAATGAGTACCTTATCCGTTACCTAAGAAGTAACGGAAACATAAGGGGTAAAAAAGTATGATTCTAACGAAAGAAACTTTAAGTGCTGGGCCTAGTATTGGGACAGGGGAAGGCGTAGCACACTCTAAACGCTGGTATGTCGCTCTGGTCCGTATGCATCATGAGAAGAAAGTAGCCGAGCGTTTAGACAAAATAGGGATTGAAAATTTTGTACCGGTCCAGCAAGAAGTACATCAATGGAGTGACCGCCGTAAAGTAGTTGAGTCCGTGTTGCTTCCGATGATGGTTTTTGTACATGCTGATCCTAAAGAACGTAAAGAGGTTCTTTCCTTTTCTACAGTTAGTCGGTATATGGTAATGCGCGGTGAGAGCAGTCCGACTATTATTCCTGATGAACAAATGGCCCGTTTCCGTTTTATGCTCGATTATTCCGAAGAGGCAATCTGTATGAATAGCGCTCCTTTGGCACGTGGTGAAAAAGTACGTGTTGTCAAAGGTCCTTTGACTGGTCTTGTNGAAGAGGCAATCTGTATGAATAGCGCTCCTTTGGCACGTGGTGAAAAAGTACGTGTTGTCAAAGGTCCTTTGACTGGTCTTGTAGGAGAACTTGTCACGGTGGATGGCAGGAGTAAGATTGCTGTCCGGTTGAATATGTTGGGGTGTGCTTGTGCGGATATGCCGGTTGGGTATGTGGAACCGGTGAAGCTTTGAATATGTGATTATATTTCAGACACACAACTTTATTCATTTATACTATAATGGAAAAGACATTGAAGAGCATAGTGCAATATGCCCGCAAAAATTATTTCAGTTATTGGGTTATTTTAGGTATTGACACGGCAATTTCTGTATTATGTTCGTTGGTCGCTTATGCGGTAATTC
>NZ_CP083673.1:5709414-5768079 GCF_025914115.1 Bacteroides sp. DH3716P
ACCACTAATACGGTTTGGAGTTTCTTATTATATACCCCAACCCAAGAATAGGGTATCTAAAATCATACCCCCGCCCTTTAGATTTAGGTTGTGTTTCTATTTAGACTTTATGCAGTGATAGGGTGAAATATTTGATTCGTCAGTGAGCGTATCAGATGTATATCGTGCATAAGCCCCCTCTATTACCCCTAATACCCCTCACCAATCATTAGGAGAAATGAAAGGATAACATGAATCGCTATTCAGTCAACAAACGCTTTGAACTTCTGAAATATGCGGACTTATCAACGATTTGTATATGTCTACATATAAAGATGCACAAAGATAAGTGAATGAATAGAACTTCATGTTAAGCCCTCATTTNCTCATTTTGTCCTCAAATGCAGTATTTACTAATCATATTAACTTAATAATTTATCAGATTATGGAATCAACATTACAGATTATGCCAGTGCAGAGAATTAGTAGAAACTTTGGTGAATATGCAGAAGAAGCGGTAATAATTGAAGAGCCAATTATTAAGCAGAAACGCCCGTTATTTATTGAAGCCAATACGATTGAAGCCAGTTTGGAACATCTAAGGAATGATTGTATTATCCCTGTATTTGCCAAAGATAACGAAGCTACATTATCTCATGTGGCTTTTATCGAAGCGGTACAGGATGCAACCAATACATTCTTTAGCGGTGAACAAATTGAATCGCCAGATATTCGTGTTTCTCATGTAATCAAAGGCAGGATTCCCGAAGCAATTCATAAGCCAGCCAATCAGTTATTAGAGAGTGACAAGACTATCTACTATGAGAGGTGCGCTTTTGTTATTGAAGTTCCTACTATCTATGAGACAGTACACGGTAACAGGCTAACACTTACTATTGGTGGTGTCAGAGCTTATAACCACACCAATCTTTATTCAAAGAAGGGTGCGGAGCGGTTTAAAGTGTTTATTGGCTTCACCTGTAAGGTTTGCACAAATCTATGTGTATCTACAGACGGTTATCTTAGTTGTTTGGAAGTTACCAATACAAGGGATTTATATCAAGCGGTATTGGAAATGTTCCACAAATACGATGCAGCCAAACACATACATTTGATGCAGTCTTTAGGCAATACCTGTATGACAGAGCATCAATTCTGCCAACTATTAGGCAGAATGAGACTTTATCAATCATTACCACAGGGGTATCAAAAGGATATTCCTAAAATGTTGCTTACTGATACACAGGTTAACAATGTGGCTAAAGCGTATATCAATGACGAGAACTTTGGCAGCTTGGGAAATGACTTGTCTATGTGGAAGTTCTACAACTTGCTCACAGGCGCTAATAAGAGTAGCTATATAGATTCATTCTTGGATAGAGCCTATAATGCTACAGAACTTGCAACAGGTATATGTTCCGCTTTACACGGTGATGACAAATACCAATGGTTTCTTAGTTAGTGGTATTACACAGTATTTAACAGGGGCATCCATATAATAAGGGTGTCCCTTAATTTATTCATTACTTAATTAATAATTAAAGATTTATGTTACTAGCATTATTCGCTGTTATATTTTGGACTATTATGTTCTTTATTGCATGTGCAGTTTCGCCTATTGTATTCTTCTTCATGATTATTTGGGCTATATATCAATATTTCAAATTATTATGTTGAAGTAGTACATGAAGTACTAATAAGGGTATCTATATACTATATATAGGTACTCTTGCTATTTATAAACCTCTTAAATATTATAAATATGGTAATAGAAGGCAGTCGCGAATACAAGGCAGCGCAAGAACTTGAAAGAGCCTTGAATGATTATAGTTGGAATCCTAGAAGGTTTGCAGAGAGTACAAGGTGTTATCACCGTACACTACAGCAGGAATTAATAAAGACCATTGTGGAGATTATTCGCATGGTTGGCAGTAAGGACTATGGTACAGACCTTAGGAATCAGGCATCGCACGAACTTTGTCAACGGATAGTTGACAGTGGCGTGTTGGATGAAGCTCACCTACCTTTTATATAGGTTGAATGAAGTAAGGACATTATTTACTTAGTGTCCTTGCTTTATAATATTCACTTCTGTTATTAGTGAATGTTTAGCTAATAATCAGCAAGTTAGATATTCCAGTTTAAAATTAATATTCACTTATATTAGTTTCACTATAAAACAGAACGTTATGTCACTTAAATATTCAAGTACAACAGCAGATTATCTGCAATGGAGCGAAGCGATGAACTTAATAAGAAAATTGGCAAGGGATAGTAATTATAAGATGTCACTTCTTATTGCTTTAGGTTGCTTCACAGGTCTAAGAATTTCTGATATTCTTGCTTTGAGGTGGAATCAGATACTAGATGCAGAAGAGTTTACCATTACAGAGATTAAGACAGGGAAGCAAAGGACAATTAGGATTAACATGCAGCTACAACAACATATCAGAGATTGTTATGAGCATATAAATCCAGTTGGCATAAANAACATGCAGCTACAACAACATATCAGAGATTGTTATGAGCATATAAATCCAGTTGGCATAAATGCTCCTGTATTGATAAGTCAGAAGGGGACAGTGTATACAGTTCAGAGAATCAATGTCATGTTGAAGGAGATTAAGAAGAAGTACAGGTTACATATAGGCAATTTCAGTTGCCATTCTCTTAGGAAGACCTTTGGCAGACAGGTCTACAACATGAATAACGATAATTCGGAGCTTGCACTTGTCAAGCTCATGGAGCTATTCAATCATTCCAGTGTATCAATTACTAAGAGATACTTGGGATTAAGGCAAGAGGAACTACTTAATACCTATGATTGTCTTAGCTTCTGATAATTAGGTTGGTATGGAAGCTCAGAATTTCTACTTATATGGGGATTTGGCAAGTTTCATACCAACCTTGAATTATTGAGTAGAGACAGCTCTCAATGATTAATGAACAATAGTTCTTGCAAATATAAACATCTTTCGTAACTTTGTGGCAGTTTCAGCCTTTAGCGTTAAGGTTGACTTGTATTTATTACGAAAGGTGTTATTGATATTATCTTCTATTGACAAATTCTCGCAAGATTTGGAAGTAGTATGAAGATGATAGCAATAGCACCCATATCTGTTTGATTATGTTTCCCTTTATGGGATTTCATAGCTCTAAATAGGTGTGGGGTTGCTGTTGCTTTATCCATACTACAGGCAATGCGAGAAGCCAGTCAATAGGATGAAGTTAATAGTTCCCTGCACCTTCTTTATTTAATAATGCCTACCGTAGGGGAACAGGTTGGCAGAATTAAATTTATATCAATTATGAGAACATTGAGATTTATTGGAACGACCTTGTTAATGGTTGTGTTGTGTTTGAACTTTACCGCTTGTGGTGATGATGACGATGATGATACTCCTACTTCCGAGAAACTTGTAGGTCAGTGGATATTGGTTTATGAAGAAGGATATGAGAAGAATCCTGCATATCCCGAATATGATGAAGAGTGGTCGAGAGTCCCCGAAGGAGAATGTTATGATTATGGACATTTGACATTTAGAGCAGACGGAACATTCACTGAATATGAATTAGATAACTCTGTTATTGGTAATGGTAAATGGACATTAAGTAATGGTCTTCTATCTTTACGCTATGGTTCAGATACAGATGTGTATGATTTGAAAGTTACAGAGTTGACTTCTACCAAGTTGGTACTTGAATGTTATGAAGAGAAGTCAGATGGTGACAAGGAATATTCTAAAATGACATATCAGAGGAAATAACTACTATGAGAATCAGACTATTCACTATATTATTAACCTTCACTCTCTGTATTAGTAATGTGTACAGTGTTAATCCCGAAAGACAGAGAGGTATGAGGTACGCAGTAGAAGGACATTTCGCAGTCGGTGCATCAAGCGTAGAGAGTGCCATGAACTTTGGTTTCACAGCTTCCATAGGCTATCAACTTAATTCAAACATCTTCCTTGGTATAGGTGGAGGGTATATCAATTATCCGCAATACGCAGACGGCTATGTAGATAACGCCTTCCCTATTTATGCAGATGCCAAGTACAACTTCAATGACAAGAAGGTTTCACCGTTTGTACAGTTGAAAGCAGGATATGATGTTTCATGTAATAATGGCTTCTACACCAATCCAACCGTGGGAACAAGCTTTGCATTGGGACGTAATATGTTTCTTAATGTAGGACTTGGATATATCATAGACATAAACGAGGGGTATACAGGTTCAACCAAAGAGAACAAGACATGTGGTTCTGTCAATCTCAAGATTGGGTTTGAGTTTTAACAACAAAGAGAGGTCGTAGGTTTATTAACTTACTACCTCTCTTTACCTTCTAATTGCTGCCTTATTAATTACCTCCTTCTCTTCTTAACTAATTTATGCTTATCCTTCTTAGCTGAATTTGAGAATAGTTGTTCTAACATTTCCCTTGTAATAGGTAAATATGTAACCTCTGTTAATCTAGTCTCTCTAATCTCTTGTGGTAAATAATGAATTGTGTTAGTCTTCTTGGGTGTTACTTGCATATTTGTGTAGCAATAAATAGGTTGGTAATTGATTTATCTACAGTAAAGATACTAAGAAGCAGTGGAAGAATATAATACATGGAGCGAAGTTTTAAATATAGCATAGCAGGTACACATATATAAAAAATTCTGCATTTGGGTATAATAAGAAACAGTGATTTAATTCTTGATATGAGGAATTATTGCTAACTTTGCAGAGTAAGTTCAATGTTGACCTATTGTTGACCTCTGAACTTACATAGAGATAATTAATGTGTTGACAATCTGCCTTATACAAGGTTAGTATTAGAGTCTCATAATCTGGAGGTCCCTGGTTCAAGCCCAGGCTGGTCCACTTTAGAAATCAGCGACTTACGTTTGTGCGTAAATCGCTGATTTTCGTTTTGCGAAAACAATGCGAAAACAAAAGGTTTGAGTTTCACATTATTACAAATAGAATATTAGTTAATCTCTGTGATATTTTATTTGTTATTGGGTAGAATTTGATGTTATTCAAGTCCAAGTCGCTTTTCTAATTCTTGAATGTGATCATTCACTCTGCGTTTTCGTGTATCTTCCGAAACAAATTTATCACAATATACTTTTATGTTGCCACAAACAGAAAAGCAAACAGATGAAATGAAGAGTGTTATTGGTTTTACCAATTCTTGCTTTTCTTCATAAACAGCTCTTTTCGTTGCGTGTGACAATTCTCCGCGATAACAATACATTATGTCAATAAGAGAATCAAAATTCAGTTCTTTGTGTTTATCGGTGCATTCCTGTTTAATCTCTAAATACAAATCATAGTTCCGCTCTTTAATCATGCTTATTGTCGATAATACAGCATATTTAAGCATGTTAGATTTCTTAAAATTCTGTTTTTGCTCTCCAGAAAATTTACCCTTTGCAAAACAATATTCTAAAATCATGTAAAAATGAATATAAGCAGAAATATAATCTAGTTTGTCTAGATAGCTATTAGCTTCTCGAAAGAAATTATATGGAACTTTGGCTTCTGGTATAAATGTCTTATCAAGCATTAGTTTAGAGAAATTGTCACTAGTAATTAATACCTTTTTCTGTTTGTTTAATGATTTTCTCATAGAAAACAATAACTCGTTTTTAGCCTTGTCTGTCCATGATAAGTCTAAGTATTCATTATAATAGACTTTCATTATGCCATGTTGAAATCCACCATAAACTTCTATATTACGAAATATATCAAGCACCCTACTGTCAAGGTATTTGTCCACATTCATGGTAAATGATTTGTTTTCTCCATTTTTAGACAATTCGACTAAATCTGAATGCTCAATACTAATCTCTTTGGAAACAGATAACATGTACATTCCGCCCTCAAGATATAAACTAATTTTATGTAAACAATATAATATCTGTACTGGCTCTTTCAGTGCAAAGTTTCCATCAATAATTGTTTTGGCAGTAAATATAATATTCATATAGCCTATCTGATTTAAATATTCGAGTGTAAAGTTAATAAATTTATTTCCAAACAATAACGAAAATGAAAAATAATCATTATTTTTGCAATCAAAAGATGCAATAATGGAAGACGTAAACAGAATTAAACTCGTTTTAGTAGAGAAAAAACGTACCAGCAAATGGCTTTCAGAACAAATGGGGGTTAATCCATCAACTGTGTCAAAATGGTGTACAAACACATCGCAGCCAGATATAACCAGTTTGCTAAGGATTGCAGATTTGTTGGAAGTAGATATTAAAGAATTGATAGTTCGCGAGTATAAATCATATATATTGTCTCAAAAGGCATGAAGCAGTTTTCTGAAGCGACTCGGGTACAGATGCCTGCAATGGTTCATCTTACCCGAATAGGATATACTTACTTTGGTAAGCTGAGTGAAGATAAGAACGGCACAGTCTATGACGGTGACACGAATATTCTTTTACCTGTTTTTGAGCAACAGTTCAAAAAACTGAACCCTGGTCATGAGGGTGAATGGATGCAAGTGCTGAAAGACATCCGCAAAGAACTGAACGATGATGACCTTGGACGTGGCTTTTACAACCGCCTTAAAGTCGTATCTCCTGTAAAACTGATTGACTTTGACAATATCGAAAACAATACTTTCCATTTTACAGCTGAGTTTACTTGCAAGAATGGTCAGGATGAGTTCCGGCCAGACATCACCCTGTTTGTAAACGGACTGCCGCTTTGCTTCGTAGAAGTAAAGAAACCAAATAATCATGGTGGTATGCTGGCAGAAAGCGCACGGATGAACAAAGAGCGTTTCCCGAATAAGAAGTTCCGTCGCTTCATCAATATAACCCAACTGATGATTTTCAGTAATAATATGGAATACGATGCGTTGGGTGGTATCGTACCCATACAAGGGGCTTTCTATTGTACAGGCGCACGCACTTATTCTCCATTCAATTGCTTTCGTGAGGAAAACCCAAGCGGCCAGAAAATTGCTCCATACCATCATGATTATCCATATAAGGAGATTGACAGGGTAGCGGAAAAGAAAATACTGTCTGATTACAACTGTCAGGTAATCCATACCAGTCCCGAATATCAAACGAACCTCGATTTCAATACGCCCACCAACCGTATATTGACTTCCATGTGTTCGCCAGAACGCTTATTGTACATCATTAGATATGGTATCGCTTACGTCCGCATGGAGCGAGAGGTGGACGGCAAGATTGAATCTACCGACCAAAAGCATATCATGCGTTACCAGCAATTGTTTGCATCATTGGCTATTCGTAAGAAACTTGCCGAGGGAATAAAATCAGGAGTTGTTTGGCATACACAAGGTAGTGGAAAGACAGCTTTGTCTTATTATCTGACCTATATTCTCAATGACTTCTATTCTAAGCAGAACAAGGTCGCCAAATTCTATTTCATTGTTGACCGCCTTGATTTGTTGGAGCAAGCCACACAGGAATTTGAAGCCCGTGGACTGGTGGTTTCAACTGCTAACACAAGGGCGGAACTGATGGAGCAGTTCCGCAGCAACCAAGCACAACAAGGAACAAGCGGCCAAGCTGAGATTACAGTCGTGAATATACAACGCTTTGCAGAGGATAAGGAAAAAGTACGCATCAATGACTATGCTACAAATCTGCAACGTATCTTCATTCTCGATGAAGCACACCGTGGCTATAAACCCGGTGGATGTTTTCTTGCCAACCTTTTTGATGCGGACACTGATTCGATAAAGATAGCTCTCACGGGTACTCCGCTGTTAAAAGAGGAACGTGCAAGTTGCAAGGTCTTCGGCACTTACCTGCATACCTATTATTATGACAAGTCCATTGCAGACGGTTATACGCTGAAAATCATTCGTGAGGATATAGAAACATCCTACAAAGAGCGACTTTCGGACGTGTACGACAAGCTGGACACATTGGTGCAAAAGAAAGACATCCGCAAATCGGAAATCATAGAGCACCCCAGCTATGTGAACGAGCTGGCTCACTATATCATGCAGGACTTGAAAGAGTTCCGTAAGATACAAGGAGACGATACATTAGGCGGTATGGTCATCTGCGAAACCAGTGAACAAGCAAGACGGCTTTATGATGTATTCCAAGAGGAGTGGCAGAAATACCAACCAAAGCCTATCAAGATTAAGCTCCCTGACGGGACGTTTGTGGTAGGTGAACCCGAAGTGGATTACAAATCAAAGTATAGACCACTGAAAGCCGGAATCATTCTCCACGACACAGACGACAAGGAAACAAGAAAACAGACAGTCAAGGATTTCAAAAAGAATATGACCGTAGATATTCTTATTGTCTTCAACATGCTATTGACTGGTTTTGATGCACCTCGTTTGAAGCGTTTGTATTTCGGTCGTAAGCTGAAAGACCATAATCTACTTCAAGCCATTACCCGTGTAAATCGTCCATATCCGGGAATGCGTTACGGATTTGTCATTGACTTTGCCGACATTAAACGTAACTTCAAAGAAACAAACGAGGCTTATCTGCAAGAGTTGAATCGTTTTAACGATGTGGAAGAGACTGGTGACGGCAATGCCACAGACACTTTCACTCAAGTGATTGAGGACAAGGACGAGATTGTGGCACAAATGAAAAAAGTACGCCAGACCCTCTTCGATTATTCCTACGATAATGCGGAAGAGTTTTCTTCGGAGATTTCCACGGAAGAAGACAAGGCTGTTCTGCTTGACCTAAAACAGGCTTTGGAATCTGCGAAAAATATGGCAAACCTCGTGCGTACTTTCGGCGATGAGGACATGAAGGAACAATTCGCCAAACTTGAAATCACGAAGTTGCCTCAGTTGCTTTCCGAAGTACAAAGGCGTATTGGCATCATCAACCAAAAGGAAGCTTTTAGCATCGGTGATGAAACAAAGACACTAATCAATGAGGCGATGATGGATATAGAGTTCACCTTCTCTAAGATTGGACAGGAAGAAATGCGCCTTATTTCGGGTGGAGCGGAGCTGAAAGAGAAATGGCAACGCACCATTGCCTCGTTTACCCAGAACTTCGACCAAGACGATCCTGAATTTATGTCGCTGCGTGATGCTTTTATGGAACGCTTCAAGGAGCATGGCTTTGTGATTGACAGCATAGCCAAGTTCAACGAAGAGACTCAGGCTTTGGATGAAATCATAACCCGTTTGCAGGACTTGCAAAAACGAAATAATGCTTTGGTAAAGAAATATAAAGGGGATGAGAAGTTTGCCCGAGTACACAAGCGCATCCGTGAGGTCAACAAACAAAGAGAAGAGAAAGGGCAGAAGCCGATGTTCTCATTCCTTGATGATGAGATTGTAGCCATTCTCAATATTATCAAAGAGGATGTGGATGCCAAAGTATATGACCGTAACGATATTTTGAAAAAAGATGCATACTTCGGGCGCACGGTAATGGCTCTTATCAATGGGTGTTTGTATCATTTTCCACAAATAAGGCCGGAAATGGACGATTATAAGTTCATCCAGCAACGAATTTCACAACAATATATCAACCAATACAATGCCACATACGGCATGGCTTAAAAAGAAGGAATTATGTCAGATATAAAAGAAAAAACATTAAAGCTCATTGACGGACTGAAAGCGACATGCCAGTCTTACGGTATGGGCAACGATGGCAACGAATATAAGATAATCACTCAGGTGTTTCTCTATAAATTCTTGAACGACAAGTTTGGCTATGAGTTGAAAAACGCCAAAAGCGATATTGCCAAGAAACTGATAGGGGATGTGAAATGGGAAACGGCATACGAGAACCTTTCGGATGATGAGCGTATGCTTATCCAAAGTGCCATTTCGCCCGATGTTCCTATGCTTGAGCCTTATCACCTGATAGCTAACCTTTGGAACCAGCAAAGTAAAGGGGATTTCGATACAATCTTTGATTCCACGATGACAGACATTGCGGAGCAAAATGCGGATATTTTCTCTACGCAAACAACTGCCAACACAAAGATTCCTTTGTTTGAGGCTTTAACACCGTTTGTGACTGACACGGCACAACGTGCGCCATTCGCTCGTGCTTTGGTGGACAAGCTTGTGAACTTCTCTTTTGAAGAGGCATTTGCTCAAAACTACGATTTCTTCTCCAGTATATTTGAGTACCTGATAAAGGACTACAATACAGCCGGAGGTGGTAAGTACGCGGAATACTATACTCCTCATGCTATTGCCACGATTATGGCCCGTCTTTTGGTGGGTGACAATGCTGACCTTCATAGTATGGAATGTTATGATCCATCAGCAGGAACAGGAACCCTTCTTATGGCACTTAGTCACCAGATTGGTGAAGACCGTTGTACCATCTTCTCGCAAGATATTTCTCAACGAAGCAACAAGATGCTGAAGCTGAATCTGCTGCTTAATGGGCTTGTCTCTTCACTTGACAATGCTATTCAAGGTGATACCCTTGTTAATCCTTATCATAAGAGCGATGGCGGACAGCAACTGCGCCAATTCGACTTTGTTGTCAGCAATCCGCCCTTCAAGATGGATTTCTCAGATACAAGAGAAAAGATAGCTGCCATGCCTGCACGTTTCTGGGCAGGAGTGCCTAATGTGCCTGCTAAGAAAAAAGAATCAATGGCAATCTATACTTGCTTTATCCAGCATGTTATCAACTCGCTGAAAAAGACAGGCAAGGGTGCGATTGTTATCCCAACCGGATTTATCACAGCTAAAAGTGGTATTGAGAACAAGATACTTCATAAAATAGTAGATGATAAGATTGTATATGGCTGTGTTTCCATGCCAAGCAATGTATTTGCCAATACGGGTACGAATGTAAGTGTGTTATTCTTCGACAAGTCGGCAACCACAGATAAGGTAATTCTGATTGATGCCAGCAAATTGGGTGAGGAATACAAGGATGCCAACGGATTGAAGAAAGTACGTCTAAACGATGAGGAGATAGAAAAGATTGTCGGCACATTCCAACGCAAGGAGGCCGTAGATGATTTTTCTGTAGCCGTTACCTACGATGAGATTAAGGAAAAAGGATATTCGCTCTCAGCCGGACAATATTTCGACATCAAGATTGATTATGTAGATATTACCGAGGAGGAATTTAACCAACGTATGGCTAACTATAAGCAAACCCTTTCCGAACAATTTGCAGAAAGCCATCGGTTGGAAGAAGAAATCATGAAACAGTTGAATGCTTTGCAATTCAACGTAAATGTAGGCGACAATGAGTAAAGGATTGACCATCATAGACAAGGACTATACCCAGTGGGTAGAAAATCTTAGTGTGCGTTATCGGCAAAGTCAAATCAAAGCCGCCGTAAGAGTAAACCGAGAATTGCTCAAGTATTATTGGGAACTTGGTCGAGACATAGAAGAAATGCACGTTGAAGAGCGTTGGGGACAGAGTGTCATTAAGAATCTCTCTGTGGATTTACAACTCAAGAATCCGAATTCAACGGGGCTTTCTCGTACTAACATCTATTATGCAAAAAAATTCTATTTGCTTTATTCTCAACACCTAAAGGTTGTCCCACAAACTGTGGGACAATTAGAGGATGAAAATGGGCCACAATCTGCGGAAGACTCTTCTGAAGTTGTCCCACAGCCTGTGGGACAATTGAAAGAGATGCTTTTTTCAATACCTTGGGGACACCATCGTTATTTGATTGACAGATATGGAACTGAACCAGAAAAGGCTTTCTTTTATGTAAAAAAGACAATGAAAGAGGGGTGGAGTCGTGATGTGCTTCTCAACTTTATGGACTCAGGACTATATGAACGAGAGGGCAAGGCCCTGACAAACTTCACACGTACATTGCCAGACGAGGCAAGCGACCTCGCACAAGAACTGACGAAAGACCCTTACAATTTTGCCTTTACAGGAATAACGAAACCCTACAATGAGCAAATTCTCAAAGATGCATTGCTCGCCAACATATCCCAATTCCTGCTGGAACTCGGTACGGGATTTGCATACGTTGGCAAAGAATACCGACTTCAGATAGGACAAAAGGAAAAATTTATTGACTTGCTTTTCTACAACATAAATTTATCATGCTATGTGGTAATTGAGGTTAAGATTGGTGAGTTTGATTTTCAAGACTTGGGTCAGTTAAGTGGTTATGTGGTTGCATGCAATCATATCCTCAAGAAAGAGGGAAGAGATAATCCTACAATCGGTTTACTCATCTGTCGTCAAAAGGATTCATTACTTGCGCAATACGCATTGGAGGGAAGTAATCTTCCTTTAGGAATATCTGAATATGAGTTATCTAAACTCTATCCTAAAAAGGTGGATGGAACAATACCAACGATTGAAGAGATAGAAGCAAAATTGGGCAATAAAGATAAAAGTTGAAAGAAAAATATGATAGATTATGATAAAATAACCGAATATATGACCACTATGGGATTGAATGCGAATGGTGGTTTTCAGTTGTCTGCATTTGCGATAAATGAAATGTTAGACAATCATTACTCTATATCCGAAAAAGACTTGCACGATGGTGTAGAATGGCTAAAAGCTAAGATGAAAAAAGAAGTTGAAGAAAATCCATATTGGACTACAGAGCATAAAGAAGATGTAAAAAATGGACAAGAATACTTTTTGAATTGCTTTGAACATGAAGCCAAATCATATCTAAAAAATCAAAATAGATTATTATGATTTTGACGAAATATAAATTGGGAGAAATCCTTGATGTTACAAGAGGTGCAAGTCTCAGTGGCGAGTATTACGCCACTGAGGGTGAATATATCCGTCTGACTTGTGGCAATTTCGACTATCAGAACAACTGTTTTAAGGAGAACAAGTCCAAGGACAATCTTTATTATGTCGGAGACTTCAAATCTGAGTTTCTAATGGAAGAGGGAGATATTATTACCCCTTTGACAGAACAGGCAATAGGCTTGCTTGGTTCTACTGCCATTATTCCTGAAAGCGGCAAATACATACAAAGTCAAGATGTAGCAAAGATTATCTGCAAGGAAGACTTGTTAGATAAGGATTTCGCATTTTATCTCATATCCTCCGCCCTCGTTAAGCAACAGCTAAGTGCTGCTGCCCAACAGACTAAAATTCGTCACACTTCACCTGATAAAATCAAGGATTGCACAGTGTGGATTCCCGAATTATCTGAGCAAAAACGCATCGGTAAGTTATTGCGCTCCATTGACCGCAAGATAGAACTTAACCGAGCGATAAATCAGAATTTACCGATACTTGACCGTTCATCAGAAGTGGTAGAAGTTCGTCACGCTGCTTAATTAAATATGATATTTCCTCATGCAACTTCACTACCTGCTCAAAGATTGGTGATATCAGTTCCTCAAATCTAACCGCAATATCTTTATTATCAGGTATGGCAATTGTGCTTTGTTGTAAATGATCTTGCGTAATATGTCCCATCGTTGTTTTCCTTGCTTCTGCCACTTTCTTAAATACATCAATATAATCCAAAAGTTGAAAATAGTAAAATGACTTCGGGAAATCATTTGCAGAAGTAACCTTAAAGATATGCTGATTAAGTCCTCCAAGTCCATAAGCCCAAAGCATAACTTCCAGTGATGCCGACCATGAAAATAGCACATCACCATTATACACCTTTACTGACTCTGGTATATTTGACGTTACCTCTTCTGTGTCATCGGAAATACCATCGTGCATTTCTCGTATCTTAATAACAGGCAATGACTCTTCATCATCCTTTGGTCTGAATTTCTGACAAGCCAAACCATTTGTAAAAACAGCAATTTCAAAGAGGTTTCCACAATGCCAACCAACAGGAATGTTGCGTTTTAGTTTCTCATTCCAAACCATCTTACCACCACTTGATTTATAAGGTTTGCCCTCCTCATTCGGGAAGTCAAACTGCACGAACCAGTAATCGTAGAACTGCTTTGCCATTGCTTCTAAATTCTGATTTATCCGACGGTTGAGTTCAATTTTCTTGTCCAATGCAGAGAATATTTCGCCAATTCGCTCTTGATTACGTAATGGAATCATTGGAACTGGAAACGAATTGAGCGCTTCAACGGATAACGCATAGCGTTGTCCGCTTCCAGAAGCATTACAAGCGAAATATTTCTTTGCATAGTCAGTATGCAGAAGGGCGTTTAGGTAACGTCCATCTAAAATATCTTTGTTTGGAGTAATCAGGGCGCAATGGTACCCCAAGATAACATCATCAAAATCATCGGCAATATAAGTGGGAACACCAATGTCATCACGAGTCTCACTATCCTTGGTTAAAGCTACTTGACCTTTCTTTAATTGGAACTTGGAAATCTCATTGGGACGGGCAGTCGCAAACATAAAGCCATCATGCTGAGCTGTGGTTATAGCCCAGTTATAATAGACATCAACAAAGTTGCAAAGCCGGATTTCTTGTTCGCCGTCTTTTGTTTTCTTGTCAACCCCACTAATTTCTACAGTGGCAATATCTCCCAGTTTCTGTTTATCCATTTGCATCCTATTTGGATGCAAAGTTACACATTTTCAAGCAGAATCCAGCATGATTACTTATCCCAAGTATTTCTTATGGGCTAACTTTACATTGTTTTGGTTCACAATGGCATAATGCAAGGTAGTATCTATACGCACATGACCGAGCAGACGTTGCACCTGTTCAATGGGCATACCTTTGTCAATAGCCATTGTTGCAAGTGTACGACGAAACTTATGCGGATGAACCTTAGGCATAGAAAGGGACTTTCCTAATTCCCGGATTCTTACTTCTACACCGCTAATTGTTAGGCGAGTATGAGGTGAGTGGAGGGAAACGAATAAAGCAGGATTGTCATCTGTGCGTTCATCAAGGTATTGCTGCAAATGTAGTTTAGTTCGGGCATTGAAGTAAACAACACGTTCTTTGTTGCCCTTGCCAAATACCACGCACTGGCGTTCATGGAAGTCAATATCTTCACGATTCAACTTAACCAATTCACCCACACGAATGCCCGTGGAAGAAAGAATGTCTATAAGGGCAAGGTCTCGTTTGTTGGTGCAACTATCCCGCAGTTGCTCCAGCTGCTCGTCAGAAAGCACCTCCTTAACAAGCGAATCTGTCTTAACCTTGTGGATACGTCTAACGGGACTTTTGGCAATATAATCTTCATCTTCCAACCATGCAAAGAAGCTGGAGAAGATGCGTCTCATGTTGTCTATGGTCACTTTACTGGATTGGTGCTCTTCCTGATAACCGGATAGATAGGCTCGAATATCTGATGTTGTTATATGACAAATCGCTACTGAAAGCGTAAGTAATAATCGCTCAATAGTATTACGGTAATATGCCAATGTCTTCTCTGAGCACCCCTCTATCTTCTTTGCCGAAATAAACGAGCTTAGAAGATGCTCATTCTCTTGCGCTTGTTGTTTGGAACAATCTTCTTTTTCGACTATTTCTACATTATGTAACTCTGATGCAAGCACAGTTTTAAGCCGTGCCATTTGTCGGCAGTCCAAGTCACGCTGCATCTCCGCAACTATTGCCTGAATGATGTTTTCTTTCATAATTCTATAAAAATGATGTATTATAATATAGAATATAAGCAAGAGAGACCTGATAGCCTCTCTTGTGCATTTTTAATTAGTCTTCGTTCCAATGCCTTTCACATTCAGGACAGCAATTGACGCTAGATTCTGCATAGAACTCATGTCCACAACATTCACAAACGATTCTAAGGAATCTCTTTCGAATAATTCTATACCTCATAATGTAATTATTAAAGGTCATGTGGGAATATGCCCATGTATATATGAATAGTAATTTAGCAGCACAACGGGTTAAAAAGAGTCGATAAATCAGAATTTAGAGGCGATGGCAAAACAGCTTTACGATTACTGGTTTGTGCAATTTGACTTTCCGAATGAGGAGGGCAAACCATACAAGTCGAGCGGTGGTGAAATGGTTTGGAATGAAAAGTTGAAACGTAAGATACCAAATGAATGGGACAATTGCAAGCTAAAAGATTTTATCAATCTTTTTGATTCAAAACGCATTCCTTTATCAAGTAAAGATAGAGAGGAAAGAAAAGGCAACTATCCGTACTATGGTGCAACAGGTATTATGGACTATGTAAATGAATATATCTTTGATGGAGATTATATTCTGTTGGCAGAAGATGGTTCAACTTCTGATTCAAAAGGATTCCCTATCGTACAATATATATGGGGTAAGAATTGGGTGAACAATCACGCACATATAATTCTTCCCAAAAACGAACAATATTTAATGTTTACCTATCAAATGCTTAGGAGCATTCCTGCAAAGCAGATAGAAACTGGTTCTATTCAGAAAAAAATCAGTCAAGAAAACCTCTGTGAGTATAATATGGTATTACCTAATTCAATTTTGATTGAGAAATATGAAAGTATCATATCTCCATTATGGGAGAAACGCAAACTATGTATTGAAGAAATCAACGCTTTGATTAAGCAGCGAGACGAACTTCTTCCACTCTTGATGAACGGTCAGGCATCGGTAAATTCTGATTTATTGGCATGCATCTTATCCTATATCTTGATTTCGGTATACAGAAACTTAGGCATAATTTCATTTGCCGGCAATTTGCCGATAAACACAAAAACCACAATAAGTAGACTATAACAGGGGCGGAACACCGTCCCTGTTAGTTGTATGTTACATAATATACAACCAGCCCTAATCCCAACGTATAAACGAGTAAGAATATCACCAAGCCTCTCATCCAAAAATCCGAGAACCAAACGCCTTCATTCCGTCTGAGGATTTTACGCATGTTGGATTCATGTTCAGTAATAAGTTTCGATTGTTCGGCACGGTGATTTGCCAATACCGAAATCCAACTTTCTACAGAATGGTCTATCAGTTGCTTAAGCTTTGCAAGTTGGTCAGGGGTAATTGTTGTTTTGAATTTCGTGTCTCGTTCAGCTTTCACAATGGCATTGCAGATGCCATTGACAATATTATCGCAACTGCCAACTGCCGCTTTGAGCGCACCCTCAATGTGACATTCGGCAGCGATAGCTTTCTCCAAATCCTCATTGAACTTTATCAGCGTTTCTTTTGCCTCTCTGATTTCTACGAGAAGTTTATCAATTTCTTGCTTTTCTGACTCAATTTGTTGGTTCATTTCAACCTTCTCCAGCATGTCATTGACATTTATAGGCGATGTGCCTCTTGATTTTCCTATACCCATGTTCTTGTATTTATAAAAAGTGAATTATCTGTGCAGCCCTTTCCTGCGTTTGCACATGCTGTTTGCCATTCGTGCGCAACGGCGTGCCCATTCAAGTTCATCCTCATCCTTGTCTTTTCCCCAACCTCCAGTGTCAGAACCGCCACCGCCACTTGAAACAGCTATACTGGTAGCAGCATCCATATATCCTGCAAAGAGTAAAAGAGCCGTGTGTTGTATCTCTTTAATCTTAGCTAACGGATGAGCTTCCTTCAAAGAACAATCTTGCCGGATGATATTGTCAGCGGCTTCGGGTATCTCTACATGGTAGCTGTGATATTCGTCTGTCGCAATATCGTAATGCTTTATAACAGGCAGTAAAATAGGAGTCAAATCTGCTGTCCGTGTTTGTTGAGGAATAGATTTTGTTGGCTCGGATTTCCTTTCCTGCTGATGCAGTTTTGCCCAAGTAGCCTCTATCTTTGATGGAGTCAGATTTCTCCCGATACCCAACACGGATGATTTATAATTTGAGTTACCCCGTTTGATGGAATAACCATAAACTTTTCCCTTATCATTTTCTTGTATGTGTACTTTGTAACCTCGTTTTGTCAGTTCCATTTCATATTGTCGCCAACTGAATTTGTCCATTGTACGAAGTATCTCCATACAACAGTTTGAGATTTCCTGCTTGTGCCGTATACCTATTTCTTCAGACTGCACCCAGCCACGTCTCTCGTTGATGATATTCGCAGCCATGACTGCCCTCTCACCAATCTTATGGCTATCATTTATTTTCCCATTCATATCCACACGGTTGGCATCAATGTGCAGGTGTAGAATGCCACTCTTAGAATCACGATGCAGGGCGGCTATGTACTGCGAACCTTTGAGATTGGTTTGTTTTGAGGAAGCCCGTTTGGTCTTTTGGGAAAGGTCTATGGAATCGAATACCCGGATGAACTCATCTGCCCAACGAGCCCAGTCATCCATTGTCCAGTTTCGGCTCTCTTTTTCGGACGGGGAAATTTCAATTCTTATCACGTTTCTGCCAAGAGGTCTGCCCTTGTTGATTTTCTCGGTAAACATCTTCTGCACGAGCATCATCCGACCGTACATCGCTTCCGGTGAAATATCATCGGGCAACAGGTTGGCTTTGACTATATCCGCTCTGTCTTTATTGACGGAATATCTTATGGCATTTGCACCATGTGGAATGGTACTGGCTTTTGCTATCATAATAGGTAAGGATTTTTATTCTGTTAGGTAATTCTTTATCTGGCCCCAGCGGTTAATAAGCTGTGTAGCTGCTATCATCCATCGCTCTACAAAGCGTGTGTCGCGGAAGTATATGGCTCGTTTGTCCGCTTGGATGGATTTCACGGCTGCCGCAATACGGATAAGGTCGCCCCTTGCATCCGTCAGACTGCATAAGGCTTCTACCTCACGCTCAGACAACCGTTGCCGTGGATGCTGCCCTAAAGCAGTGCGGCGCACATAGTTGCTCATGGATAAACCGCAGGTCTTGGCAAGTTCTTTCGCTTTGGCGTATTCCTGTTCCGTTACTCTGGCTTCAAGTCGCAGGGTACGCTTTATAACTTTCTTGTCGTTTTCTTCGTCAGCTTCATTGTTGATATTCTTTTTCTTCATGTTTTGTTATGTTATGGGTGAGACATCAATCTAAAAAGGGACAGCAGGGTGGGAGCTTGCGACTGCCGGAATACGCCTATGTAGTACGGATGAGTGTAACGAATTTGTGCGACATAGGAACTTCTTGCAAGACCCCGCACAAAATATAGGCTCTACCGCCATATCCAATATGATTATGTCTGACCATCTGCTGAAACATCCTCGTTAGATTCTTCCTCTCTCGCAGGCGGTGGAGAAACCGAAGCAGAAGGGAAAGAAAAAGAGGACGAGAGTAGTTCCCCTTTGTCTGATATAACAGGTAATTTGTCTTCAAAGGAAAAATCAGTGTCAGAAATACAGCCCTCATTCATTACTTCTGATTGACTGTAATCATTAGAATTGGAAACGTTTTCCTCCAGCGGGGGTGTTGGTAAAAGAGGCTTCGCATCATTGGATAGTGCGCCTGTATTCTCTCCTTCCTCTTGTCGGTTTTTGATTCGAACATAGAAAGGATTGTCTATACGATTGCCATTTTCCATCCATGCCGATATACATTTCAGGGTATGAACGCTTGTTCGGTTGTTCTGCGTAGATGCGACAATTCCCAACTGGTTCATCTTGTTAAGTACGCGGGATATGGTCTTTTTGTCATAGCCTAACTTGCAGGACAAATCCACTTCCGAAAGGATGGCTTGCCCCACTTGTAAGGTTGTGGAAAATCCTTTTATGGCATAGTCGGTTTCTTCCAACACAGCCGCTTCAATAAGTCGGTGCAATATCTTCATACGGTCAATGCCGTATTTGCTTCCTGCCAGATACGCAAGTTGCTCTGACGAAAGCACTATACAATAGTTCAAATCTGTTTTCATCGTCTGTATAATTTGAGATGGTTTATAAATGGTGCAGCCAAAAGAGAAAGTCAGCGGTGCATACCGTAACCTCTCTCCGGCACATAATACTCCTTGTCGTATGCGATGTGGTCAAGCACGTCTTGAAGCCTGTCAAGTTGACGGCTGTCTAATATACGGATGGCGGCAATGGTAATGTTCTGTGAAGCGATACGGCGGTGTTCACAATTCCGTTCTGATATACTTCCGTCTCCATCGGCATGGACACTTCGTAGGTAATTGTTCACCGCCTCGGTCTGTTCCTTGCTTGGAAAGGTGGAGGGATAACGGTCTTGAACATACGTAACCATGTGGCTGACCGCATTTGCCAACAACGGGTCACATTCTTGTAGCTGTTTGATAAGTTCTTCTTTCCTCATATTGTTGGTTTATATTGTCCCGTGTCCCAAGCGTTTTTTATAATTTTCTATTTTGCTTACTTCCTGTTTTTATTCTTTTTCGAGGGCAAAAGGGGGACAAGGGGACATTGGTTTTTTCTTTTCCCTTATTTTGAAATTAAAATGGTAATTCCAGTTCACTTGGCAGCGTTGCGCAGGACTCTTCACTTGGAGCGTCCACCCTCACCCATGGGTATTTCGTCCGTCCCGTCTTATCGCAGTAGGCTGGATGCAGCCCCTTGACCTTCTCCTGTTCACTCCGTTTCCAATTGGGAAACATGGACATCAGGCGGTTGAGGTATTGCGAAGTGTATTTGGACGGATTTCGTCTGACTAAATCATTGGGCAGTTCCTCTATAATCTGCCGGGCACAAACCATATTGAGTGAGGTCATTGTGGAATTTGGTTCTGAGTATGCTCCTTTCTGATAAGCCAGTCGTGTCGGAATCATCCAATTTGCATACTGCACGGGAACCTCACGTTCCAGATACATTTCTATGTCCTCCATGATTGGGTCAACAAGAATGTTGGAATGTTGCATCTGCACCTCGTTGGCCTCATTCTCCATGTCCGGTGACAAGTAGAGTTTCATTCCTTGTCGATAATATGCGTATGCCTCTGCCCAAAGTTGAGGAACGGAACACTGCAAATCATCCAACCAATCTGACACATGACCGCTGCCTTTGACAGGGATAATCCACCATCGGCGGTTTCCATTGTCTCCTTGTAGGAAGTTCATTTCATTAGTAGTCGCAGCAAAAACATTATGCCGCATGAACTCCACCACCTTATGCCCATAAGCCGGACGCATATAATCACTGCAACGGCTTAGAAAAGCCTTGGCTGCTTCCGCGTCATTCGCCCGTTTTAAACCATTCAACTCACTGATTTCAATAATCCAACCGTTGGTTATGGTCTCCACTTTCTCCTTGTCACCACTGGCGAAAGAGAATGAATCGTTGAACCATCTCCCACTGATGGCTTTGAAGAAGGTGCTTTTACCAATACCTTGGGGACCGGGCAAGGTCAGTACGTTGTCAAACTTGCAACCTGGATTGAATACTCTTGCTACAGCCGCCACGAACCAAAGTTTTGTCTGTTCCCTAACAAGCGGAGTGTCATCCGCTCCAAGATAATCTATGATGGTTGTGGCTATGCGAGGTTGTCCGTCCCATGTCTCTTGTGCGATGAATCCCTGTACAGGATTGAAACTCCGTTCAGAAGAAGTGGTCTTCAATATCTCAAATACCTTATTCTGCGTCAGACGTATTCTGTATGTCCTTTCCAAATAATCCTGTATCTTTCCTGCCGACTCTTCATCTATCTTGTTTCCGTTGACATTGCGGAACAAAGGGCAGAAACATACATCGTCCTGACAGAAGGTATCGTACCTTATCTGACTAAGATTCTCATCCAGTGTGAAAATAAGCCGGAGATTACTGATGGAACGAGCAGGATTTCCGTAACTGTCTGTTGCCAGATTCTTTTTCCAATCATCTTCCATACACCTATTCTTTGATGCGAATGCCACCTGATTCCTTTGCCAAAGCCAACGCAAGGTCTGCATCCACTACGATTTTTCGTCCTATCTGTGTGATAGCTTTATCTATGATACCGCTTTTCTTAATGCGGTTGGCGGTGGGTACGCTACAACCGAATACACGGGCGATACCCTCTATACCATAGTAGTTGCCTTTGGATGCCACTTGGGGAATGGCCACTTCTGTACTTTCCACACTTTTAGTGATGAGAAAGCAAAGCTCCTCACCCGTCATCATGGCGATGGGCTTTTGGAGTAGTTGGGTAAAATTGAGTTTTTCTTCCATATCTTTACTTGTTTGATGATTAAATACTTTAAGCCTCGGTTCAACTCTGTGAAACCGATTTCGCAAGCAAAGGTAGTGTATGAAACTCTGTGTGTTGGTCGGTTTATTTATACCTTAATTTTACCGACCGAATTACAACAGATGTTTGCTGTAAAAAACGGATAGCTGGATTTCCCAACTACCCGTTATTGGCAAAATAGTCCGTCCATCGGTCTATTATCCGTTTTGCTTTGGTGTAACTGCTTCCTCTTTGAGGTGAGTTCAACGTAAGTTCTTTGATTTCCCAGTACCGCTTCTGTGGAATGTCGTGCCCGTAATGTCGTTGAGAGAACTGTTCTATGGCACGGTGGAATGTCATGTATCTTGTGGACGCTTTTATCTTGCCAGACTTTACCAATGATTTCAACAGATAGGCAAGACTTATGTCCTCTGTATTCTCTTCAAGAAACAAAAGGATACCCAGCTTGATACGTTCCTTGTCGCCCAAAAGAATATCATCCAATGATTGTATCACCTTTCTATTGCCTCGCCTGCCTTTTACTTTTCGTAAGGCAAACATCACCTCCTTCCAGATTTCTGGGTTACACTTCTCAACGGTGTTTTCCCAATCCGCTTTGGTTTCTGCGCCCATCTCTATACTTCCATTTACAAGCAGGGTAACGCATGACTTTACAAGAAGTATATCGCCATGGTCAACCTCTTCACTGTTCAACAGACGGTTAAGTAATTTGGCCATACGTGAAAGACCGTGGTCAAATACCACGAAATAATACATACAATAAGCCAAATCCTCTTTCTTTTCCATTACACGGTCATACAGGTTAGCCATGAACCCACCAATGAATACTGCATGAAAGAGGAAAACAATTTGAGAGATATAGGTCAGGAACTGATAAACCATTTTTCTTTCCAGTTTGCTCAACAGATAACATCCTTTGCTGTTTCTCATGAACATATCTAATTGCCCAATCAAGTAGGACCTTAACTCCTGCGGCAGACGATTCCATATTTCAATAGGTGTTTCAGAATGAACCATCAGTAGCCCTGACTTTGGAGAAGTGAGCAGTTCTACCGTACCTGTTTTCACATTGATGCCTATCCACAAACGCATGTTGGTGATACATCTGGCGATGGTCTCGGTATATTGGCCAGCCCATTGTTGGTTTGCAATGTCTGACACATCCTTGCCGTTTACAAAATCAGAGAGCCAGTTATACATCATCAGGGCTTCAGGTGGTACGCAATCCCGCATCATCAGATACATGTCCATCATAACTGATATGTTACCTTTAGCCACAGCATCTATGCGCTTACAAAAGTTGGCATACGCTTCCTCATTGGCCGATTTCCACGCACGAATAGCCATATCAGCAGTATCCTTTCTTTTGGAATAGGATTTTATCCTCTCTATGAAGTTTATCATTGTATTACTGATTAAGGTTATCTGAATAGTTTGAGCAATTCTTCTGTGGACATGCTTGCCAGCTTCGCTAACAGAGCATCCCTTTCAGAAGTGTTATCCAAGTTTAGCAGTTTTGAATTGTTTTGCATCTGTATATCGAGAGGATAATGCTCAATGTAGATTTGAGTAATGGCATGATCAGAAGTTGAATGCCCCATGCTTTCAGAGATATAATCCATATCCACTCCGGCATTATGCAGATTAGTAGCAAACGAGTGTCGGCACCATGTGCCGGACGGACAGATGGACTTATCCCAATTCAATGCCTCATGGCAAATCTTGATGACTCGGTCTTTCACGTTTGAGTTTTCTTGTACCGTGTATTTGCGGCGCAGTTCTTCTGTCTCCGATCCCTTTAATATGTCGGGGAACACCAAGCCATCACGAGTCGGAGGCGCAGCAATCTCATCCAAGATATATTGTAAGGGAGGGATAATAGGAACTATCACCTCGGAACCATCGGGGCATCTTCGGGAAGTCTTTTTGCGATTGAAGCGGAACGCCTTGCCTTCTGTCTGGTAATAATAACTGTTGTAAGTCAGACGTCCGGCATCAGCCATGTTGAAACCATTACACAGGTATTGCGCAAGGAACAGCCCTAATGAATAATGGGCACGTTTCATATAATCTTCCGTCCAATGTTCGGGGTATTGCTTTGAAACGAAAAGGTTATAAAGCTCTGTCATCTGGTTTACGTTCAGGAAACTCTGCTTGCGCTTTGCGCTCTTGGGAATGCTTACCAAGCCTTTCTCTTTCTTGTTAGAAAAGGGATAAGGAACATCTTTGAGGTAGCCCTCATGCACACACCTGTTCCATACGGCACGGCAACAACGCAAATAAATACCGGCCGTAGTGTCGCTGATTTTCCCGACAATCGCACCATTTTCATCTTTTACCCCATTGTGCATACCATCCTTCCACTTCTGAAGTTCTGCCGCACTGATACAAAAGCCTTTTATGGCATTCTCTCCAAGAATCTTTCTGAATGATTTGAGAGAACACTCGTAACTTTCGGCTGTGGTAAAGCGTACTCCGCCATCTTCTGTTCGGAGGTCATGGATGACTTGCTCCCAAATGCCAACAAAAGATTGAGAGACAGTAGCGTTGTCATCTATGGATGTTGCTTCTTCACCGTCTATTATACATCGACGTACCATTTCGTATGTGAGGATGCCTCCCTTGTTCAGATTCATCAAGATTTCCTTGTACTTGGGAATAAACGTGTCCTTCCATTCCTTTTGCAACTTGTAGTTCTCGCTCCTACATTTTACAGCACTACAAATGTCCGAAAACTCTTTTGCAGTATAAGACCCACCAACGGGATAATAAAAAGCTCTACGTTCTAATGTAAAACGCACAGATAAAGGGTACTCACTTGATTTCCTCCTGTTGGTTCGAATATCAAGGGCAAGTGAAACGGTACAACCACGCTCTTTGAAAAGAGATAAGGACTTAGTCAATTTTTCCATTGCATTCATTGTTTATGTTCAACATAACCTCTGAATACAGCCGCTTTGCGATGTGAGGCGTACATACACAAAACGCTGCATATAACCACAGAGTTCCTATCCTTAGAAGGATAAAAACATTGTCGTTATATGCAGCGGTGCAATCTCGTTGTCTCCTGTCGCTGACTGGTAACCGGGCTTCTGCTAATCGATCTCAACCCCTGAAGCAACTCTCGCGTTTCGTTTGTCATAGAGTGCCCTCCGACTAGCACTCCCTCTACGCTTCGATTCATCGGAATGGAATAACCTTCCCACGAAGGTTAGGCAAACTCACTTTTCCTTTCTAGGGAAAGAGCACATTTTGTGTCATGGCTCACCTTATATAATGATGCAAAGGTAATAAATTATTTTCACTATTGTACAATAAGAAGATTAAAAACTATAACTTATTACAATATCATGTACGTAAATTTTCAACCGATGTTCTAATTATAGAAGCAACCTCTGTCCACTCTGTTATCCAGATTAATCTTATACCTAGATGCGCAACCGAAGCTTCATACCATTTTTTCAATTGAGAAGATTCTGGAGATTTTTCAATCCAATAATGAGTGGTACTTTCATTTGCGCCGCCATATTTATTGATAGTATCAACTTTGGCCTTATGCAACCAGGAAAGCCACCTTCTGACATTTGCATCTCGAAATGACAAACCTATAAAAAAAACGGTATTAGTAGATAAGATATTATAAAAACTTATTGCCTGCCAGGAAAAAGCATTATTTGCAAGTTGTAAATACTCATTTTCTAGGAAAACCTGTTTATCAGAAGCATTCATCCATTTTTGCTTACTTCCTGGCAAAGGAACTAATCCATGACAAAAATAAAAAGGTATCCTACCGCGATAATGAGAAGTTGTAGGTTCTGTTATATAATCCAATATTTTGTCATTTTTCTTCAAGCTAATTTGGGCATAAGCATTTATAAGTGTAGGGAAAAGAGTTTCTGCATTAAAAGTAATTATACTATTTAAACCAGCATCTTTCTTATAGGCTTCTATAACTAATTGAGCTAAATCTATTGAGCTTACAGGTGATAGTTGTTTTATAAGTGTAAGAAATCTATTCCAATCCAAATTAGGGGAAGGTACTTGTGTTGATAAACATTTACACAACAAATCTCTATCTCTTTGGTTGACTGATTTTAATAAATCTTTATAAAGTAGTTCTGCTAGTATTTCAGGGAATTTTATATCTTTATTTTCCGATCTTAATTGTTCATAACAGGATTGTATTATGACTTCAGATGAAAAATAGCTATTTATCTCATTTATGATGTTAATAGAATTTGGAGAACTGTGTAAAATAATTCTTTCCGCTAAAGTATTCCATGATGGAAAAATCGGGAATGATATGCCAGCACCAACACATAATGCCCATGTTTTACCCGCAGGAACGAGCTGAGATATTGTTTTTTTATTTAATCCTTCTTTTGCCATATATTTTTGATATAGGTCGATATGTTGTCGCCTAATTATAATAGACAACTAATATAATTTACTTTTAAAATTCAAAGTTATAGATTTTTATTGTATAGTAGGATGTTTCTTGTGATTTTTTGTTACTAGAAAACAGCATTGTCTTGCCTATTTTATGTATTTCTCTACCATTTCTGCGAAAACAATGCGAAAACAAACGGTTCCAGTTAGGGGGATTTAGTGAGTTTTATAGGAAGTGGAGAAAATCGAACTAATTGATACACAATAGAATTTGATAAAATGGACTATCGCTGAATATCACTTTGCCGTTCTCATAATCTGGAGGTCCCTGGTTCAAGCCCAGGCTGGTCCACTGAAAATTCCTGTAAGTGCTTCACTTGCAGGAATTTTTCCTTTTTATAGCCATCCTCCAACTAGAATAAAAGATAACTAATTGTTCCCAAACAGGTAAAAACAACAGCAACGGACAAAGCAGAAATGGCGAAGAATAAGCAATAGGGGAATAACACCTATAATATTAAGCTATAGAGTACCCAATATTAAATAATTCCAAAATGTTTCAGCGCTTTACAAAGCCCGTCATTCTCCACCGTATCAGTAACAAAATTGGCTGAAGCCTTGACTATCTCCGATGCATTTCCCATAGCCACTCCGATTCCGGCAACTTTCAACATAGGAATATCATTACCACCATCGCCGCAAGCCATTATTTCCGTCATTCCGATCCCATAATAATCAGCAAATACCGAAAGGCCGGTTGCTTTACTTATTCCTGCCACATTTACGTCAGCAAATAAAGGATGCCAGCGCGACAAGGAAAGATTAGGCAGAAACGACATCACTTTTTGTTCCATCTCATCATCGATATAAAAACAAAGCTGACAACACTCTTTCTTTTCAAACAGGTTTTCAATGTCTACAACGGTCGGGATAGGGTGTTCCACGATTTTAGCAATCTGTTCGACAGTCGGAGTCAGACGATTAACAAACACACCTTCATCCAATTCAATAGCGACTGCAAAATCAAAGGTCTTTGCTATTTCCATGGCTTTCTTAAAATCATCTTTCGGAATAAGGTGCTTTCTTATCACGGTGCCATCCCGCAAAACACAGTCGGCACCATTCAATGCAATAATTCCGTCATACGGAACATCAGCTATTTCATGAAGGTCGCCTGCCGCTCTACCGGTAGCAATGACTATTCGAATTCCACCGTCATGAATCTTCCTAAGGGCATCAACAGAGGATGGCAACACTTTATGAGTTTCAAAACTTACCAATGTTCCATCCACATCGAGCATGATCGCTTTTATCATAACATTTATATCTTTATTCATTCTTCGACAATTTAGAGAAGCAAATCGACTATCCTTGACTGATAAGTCAGAGCAGTCAATTAAATAGTGACAAAGTTACTGAAAAAATTCCCATAACAAATACAAACCTCCAACACATAAAATAAAAAAGGCAAAAGGAAACGAGATCCTTTTGCCCTATACCTATTGATACCAACTGAAAATTGATAGTAAACGTTTAGCGGAAGTCCTTTAATTCTTCCTGCAATTTCTGACGGGTAAAGAATATGCGGCTCTTTACAGTACCTAACGGAAGATTCAGCTTTTCTGCAATCTCACGGTACTTGAATCCTGAAACATGCATAGCAAACGGAACTCTGTATTCTTTCGGCAGAGCATTGACTACGCGATGCATTTCTTTTAAATCGTAAGCTCTTTCCGTACTTTCAAAACCTGAATCTTGTGGCAGGTTAAGGTGATAGAGGTTTTCAGTCTGATCGACAAATGTCTGATCGCGCACTATTTTGCGGTAATTATTAATAAAGATGTTCCGCATTATAGTATACATCCATCCTTTGAAATTTGTGTCGGGGGTATATTTATCTTCGTTATCCAATGCTTTTAATGAGGTTTCCTGTAACAAATCGTTTGCTTCTTCACGATCGGTTGTCAGTTTATATGCAAAACGGAGTAATTCATCCTGTACTCCTATCAGATCTTTCCTGAAGCTTAAACTTTTCATATACGTTATTTTTAAATTGTGAGTATTCGTTATCATCATTTCGATGTTGCAAGTTTACGCGTTTTCAACAAATGTGGCAGGTGAAGAACAAACATTGTTTAGGGGAAAATCTATCAGTTGATAGAATTTAGGTCATTTCTGATAGTATTCAGGTGGTTTTGAGACTGTCCTTATAGCGAAAATCCCATTTTGAAGTCACACCTGACTCAAAATGGGATAACACAAACAAAACAAACAATATTAGCGATTTTCACAAACAGCTGTCTTTTTCATCTTTAAAAATTCATAAGACTTAATTTAGAATCTGTTACTAAAACATTCTAATTATGGGAACAAAAGTATTATTTTCCGGCAAAAAGGAACGTAGAAATTAAGAATAGTTATAAATAATAGTTGTTTTATGTATAAAAAATTGTGCCTGACTATAAAGAATTGTATTTAATATTTGCTGCCAAAAGAGGCATAAATGCTTCATTTGACGATATTTTATAATATCAGTATTCCAAAGCGATGTAAATTCTCCTACTTCTTTTTTTCACTAAGAATTAATTTCTATATTTGGAGAATATACAACCAAATTCAGATTTACTATCTATGACTGATACCATCTCTTACCAATATGCAGCTCCTTCCGCACTGCAACGGTCAGCCGATCAGGACGAACTGTTTCTTGCCAAATACAGCGAAATAGAAAAGAAAGAAGCACCCTGTTTCTTTTGGGGAAAGTTGACACAACCCTACATGACAGCACGCTGCCTCATCGCATTATCCAATGTTGTGCAGTCCAGTTTTAATCTGACACCGTCACAGCTTTCCATGCTGAAAGATCCGATTGTAACCGCAGGAAATGACCGCCTGCGTTTTGAAGGATTCTCTAATTGTGCAGGTGTATATGCCAGAGTCGACGTGCTTCCTGACGGACACGACGGAGAATTTCTGGAAAACGGGACAACAAACGTAGATTTTAATCCCGGAATGATTTCTGCCTTAGGAGGAATAGGCAGACAGGAGAATATGGTAATGTCGGTCGGTTCCAAAGAGGTGGGACTTTATCATAAAGGTGAGAAAGTGATAGAACGAAAAGTACCTCTTCCCGTGAAATGGATAAAAGGGCTGACTACAGTACAGATTTATCAATCCGTTGCGGAACAGCTCTACTCCTTCAATCGCATACAAACCTTGCAACTCTTCCAGACTCTTCCGAAAAGTAGTGTGAAATGCGACTATTATTTAGTGATGCGCGGTCAAAAACCCGCCTTTTCACCGGTGAAAAGCATGAATGCCGTCTGCATTGGAGGACTTCATCGCTTACGTCTACTCGAGCCCTTGCTTCCATTTGCCGATGAGCTGAAAGTCTTTGCGCATCCCACCATGCAATCTACCATTTGGCAACTTTATTTCGGTCCGGTACGCTTCAGCCTTTCTCTTTCCCGCGAATGTTGGAGAGGATTTTCCGGAGAAGGCGCCGCACTGGAATCTCTGCTCGAAGATGTCCCCGAAAGATGGATAGAAGCAATGGATAAATACAGTTATGCCAACCAACAGTTCAACCCCACTCTTTTTGCCATAGAGGAACATATTGACCTGGAGAAGGTAGATTCCCTCGCGGCACGGCTGGCAGCCATGGGGTTATTAGGATTCGATTTGGATGAAAACAGCTTCTTCTACCGTCGCCTGCCTTTCAAAACCGAACGTATTTTAAGTCTCAATCCTCGAATGATAGCTGCAGAAAAACTACTGGAAGAAGAAAAAGTAGAAATCATATCGAATGACGAGAAACGGACAGAAGCACGCGTGGCAGGAAGCGGAGGTGTCAGACATACGGTCATTCTCGACAGAGAAAGTGAGAAGGAGCGTTGCACTTGCACCTGGTTCAGCAGCAATCAAGGAGAACGGGGAGCTTGCAAACATATTCTGGCAGTAAAGAAACTAGTACAATGGAAGAACTAAAAAAAGAACTCGAGAAATTATCCAAGGCTTATGTGGATACTCCGGAGAATGAAGAGAAGATATTAATCCCTTTTGTCAAAAGATTACTGGAGTTACCAATGAAAGAAAGGCGGAAGCTGCTGCCGGTTATCCGGGATTTACAATGGATAAAAAGTAAGTTTGCCGGTTTCAGTAGTGAGACAACCTGCAGTGCGGCACGGGCACATTTTCTATCCGCTGTTCAGTTTGTCTGCGCCAACAAACGAGAGATGGATATGGCATATCATGTAAAGTTTGATATGCTTTGCAAACTACTCCCACTTTACTGCCCCACCTGGCTGATGGATTTTATCAATGATGACAAAACTTGGTTTAATTTCAATCTCAATTACGAACAGCTGATGCAGCTCATGGATATGGGATACCTCAAAGAAATTGCTCCAAGCCGCATTGCACATGTACTCTCCTGGATTACCCGCATCAGAAATAAGGAACCCAAAGGAAACGATACTTTCAACAGTGAGTTATTACTCAAGCGGGACATCACCCTGAAAGAACATATCTGGACGATTTTCGAATACGAATCGTCCATCGGCTATCAAGATGATTGCGCCAAAGAGGCTTATAAAAAAGGAGTTACCGCACGGGATGAAAGTATCAGTGCCGCTCTCTACCGCTTTTCGCTGGACGGCCATCTGGATAGAGAACGCCTATTAAAAGCCACACTCACCACCTTCCACCGGAGTTTCAAAAAAGATATGGCAGGATGGTTTGCCGGATTCTTCGAAACTCTGCAACCAACTACCGGAGAACTGTTATCCTTGCAAGAAGAGATGATGCAAATATTCACCTCTTCCTATACCAAACCGGTGAACGTAATGTTGCAACAGTTGAAAAATATTGCATCCGAAGAAGGATTCCTTTATCAGGAATTCATCGAACGTGCAACCACCCTTTTCTTCTCCAGCCCCAAAAACTCGCTGCTTACCATTTACGCCCTCTTTGAAAAGATCGTCGCACAACATCCCGAGATGAAAGAGCCCTGCTGCATCACTCTCTGCCAACTCTTCTTGAAGAAAGACGAAAGCCTTCAAAAGAAAGCCGCTAATTTTATATCAAAACATGGAGACGCCTCTTCATTCAATCTCCAGGAAACACTGCAATCTTGTCAACCGGAGATGTTTCAAAGCGTGCATGCGATACTCTCTTCTTTCAAACCGCAGCCTACAGAAGAAACCCATGAGCCCGATGCAAGTGTGGGAGAAACGGTACACATCTGCAGGGAAGACAACCCTATTTCCTTCCCCGCCAACAAAGAAGATTTCCTGTTCCAGCTTAGTCGTTTGTTCGACATGGAGGAAAGTTGGGAGATAGAAACAACCATCGCCGCCATCATTGCTTTCCATCCCCAATTGGACAAAGAAGATCTCAACCGGATGGAACCTGTTTTCCAACGGGCTGCCACTATCGTTGCCAATAGCTGGGAGCCATACGAAGATCTTCTCGCTACCTTCCTACTGGAATATCAACGTTTATGGGCACAGAAAGATACCTCCAACACAGGATTTTTGAGAAATATGTTCACCCGACTGGAAGAAAGGCTGAAAGGAATAGATGAAAACAGAGGAGCTTATGACGAGCGCTCTTTCAAACGACTTGCCGACTGGAAACCCGGCTACAGCAACGCAACCTGTTTCACACCCATCAAACATTTATGGCTAAATGTGATCCGTAAAATAAAAGGAGGCAATGCCTTCCCCCTACTTTCTACTCCCACCCATACCCCGGCATACGTACAGGCTACCGAACTGGTACGCCGGCTTGCCGTATATCAGAAAGCAGAAACGAAACCCTGTCCATGGGATTTCCAGCTAGCTATTGCCCGATGTGCTATGGAAGACAAAGAAGAAGCCATCGCCACCGCCCGGCAACTGTTGCAAGATGAATACCTGCATCTCTCTCTGTTCCTGTTGGATGAAAACACGCTACCCGAACCGCCCTACAATCATCCAACCGCCTGGATGGCCGCCGGACTGGTAAAAGCACCGGAGACGGAATTCGAAGCATTCAAATCTTTCGCCTGTAACACATTACCACACAACTATCTGACAGGAGACTACGAGTGGAAAGAGGTGAAACCCAAAGAGAAATCATACGAAACTGACAGGCGTCTGCTCCAACTCGAGTTCTACAAATGGCATACATATACTGAATACAACAGCCGCCAGTTATGGCAGGAACATCTGATTATCAACAGTAAATATAACATGGATGATTCCCGTTACATGGAACCTCTGCTATGCTGTTTCCCCAACCGCCCGGAACCATTGATAGCCCAGATTATCACTTGCTACATGACTTTCGGCACTCCGCAGGAAGACAGCAAACGCACCCTCGCCTGTGCCTTGCGCATGCTGTTGTCTTTCCACTGCCCGCTCAAAGAGATGAGTTTGCTCCTACTAAGTGGTTCGCTGCTTTTTGTAGACAAAACAGTCCGTTCCTATGCAGCCGAATTATGGGTAGAAGGAGTATCCACAGGAAGAATAAACAATCACCGGATAGGAGAAATCCTGGCCCGCCTCATCCAGATGGAACTTGCTCCGCTAAAACGCTTCACCACCCAAGTGTACGAAAGCATGTACAAACGAAGTACTTTCCACAACCAGCAACTGGAAGCACTGCTCACAGAATTTATAGGCGGATTGCCCGACAAACCCGTTACCGGACTCAAACAACTGCTCGAACTTTATCTGGAGCTATTGACCATCAACCACAGCAAGGTTGCAGACGAACAACTCCTGCAACGCCTGCAAGAATGGGGCACAAACAGCAACCTGAAAAAAGTGACGACTTCACTCAACAACCTATAACAAATTCATGATTATGACCATAGAAGAACGCCTCAACGAGATAGTAGAAAAAGGACAAGGCGATGCCATCATCCCTTTTCTGCAAGGATTAACGCAGGAAGAACGAAAAACACTTGTTCCCTGCCTTAACAAATTGGAAGAGCACTACAATAAGTTCGTACAACTTAACGAGAACACATACGGTACACGCGGAACTCCCGAACAGCATCGTATCATCAATCTTACCGCCCTCGTCATCTATTCGCTAAAAGAATTCCGCAAACACGAATGGGGAATCTATACGGAACAGCTGAACGAATTGATTCCGTGGTGTATTCCTTCCTGGCTCGACAGTTTCTTCAAAGAGGGTGAAAGCAGGGAATTTGGCGGTTTCTATGGAATGAATTACGAAACTCTGATGGATTGGATAGAACAGGGAGTACTCACCCTAACACCCTCTCCGCAAACCATCGCCGGTTATCTGGTGAACTACATGAACAATACCGATTTCCTGCAAAAGCGGGCAATCACACTCAAAGAACATATCTGGTATCTGTTCCAATACGATTGCGGACAAAACTGGACGGATAATCGTACAGGCGGACAGCCTTATTTCTCTTTCAGATACTTCGTAGAACACGGTCAACTAGATCGTATGCGTGTATTAAAAGAATCTCTGCTTGCCGTCAACCGGAATCTGAACAAAAACCTAAGCAGTTGGTTTGCAGGCATGTTTACAGCACTTAACCCCAGCACAGAAGAACAACTGACACTACAACCGGAAATATTTGCCGTTCTGTCCGCCCCTCACAGCCGTCCGGTAAATATCATACTCGGACTGCTGAAGAACTTATGCACTCACCCACAATTCCAGGCTGAAGAGTTTCTAAGTCAGACTTCCGTGCTTTTTGCTTCGGACGTGAAAGCGATTCACCAAAACACACTGGCAGTACTCCATAAGCTGGCAAAAGAAAGAAAAGAACATCGCGACACTATCTGTTGTGCAGCCGCACAAGGACTGATGAGCCGGGAAGAATCCACCCAAAGTAAGATAGTCAAACTGATTCAGACGTATGGAGAGACGGCATCTACCACATTAAAAGAGATACTTTCCATATATACGGAAACCATGTTGGCTAATACTAAAAAGGAGCTGAAAGCGTATTTGGAGAATAACGAGCCGGAAGATTCCGCCTCTTTCACGTATGAGCCAATACTCCCTATCATCCGTGAAGACAACCGGATACAGGAAATCACTTCCACTGAAGACCTGATATTTCTAGCCAGCCAAGTGCTCGACGTGAACGAGATCTATCACTTCGACCTGTTACTCGGAGCCTTAGTGGAATGGGACCGGCAACAGGAAGTAAAACAAATCTCTCAATGGACCCCTATTCTCCAACGTGCCTACAAATTGCTGATGAGCGGAGGAAGTTCCCGAAACGGTATATTAGACCAGTTAATGGCCACCTTCCTCCTTGACTATGCCAAACTGCTGATTAAACGTTTCCCGGAAGAAGCCCAAGAGCTAAGCGACTTACATCAGAAAATGGTACAAAAAGACGAACTTCAAAAAGGCAAATGGGGGTATCGTAATCTGCAAAAACTCACCATTCGTGAAAAAACGAACAAAAAAATAAAGTTCCCCGTTCATAAGCAACTGTTATGCCGGACATTAGACCTTCTGGAAAGCAAAGAGAAACCTTTGCCCCTATTGTCCACTCCCACTCACACACCGATGTTTATCGCTCCGGCAACCCTGATAGAAAGGTTAAAACAATATCAACAAGCAAATGTCGAACCGGACGATATGGATATGCAAACATCACTATCACGAGTGGCACTGGGAAGTTCGTCGCAAGAGCTTCCTCTGCTCCTCCAAAGTTTGAAAGGAGAATACCGACACCTACTCACTTTTTTGCTGGGAGAAAAAGATGTACTCCCCCAACCACCTTTCAATCATCCTTCCTGGTGGATGATGGCAGGATTAATGAAATCACCGGAAACAATCTATTCTGAATTTAAAGACTTCTCTTACAATAAAAGTCCACGTGAATTTCTGACTGGAAACTTTAAATGGAGAACCTATCAGTATACTGACTCGTACACGGATTATAACAAGAAAACAGTAGAATGGCTTTGTTCAAATCTTACTTTCGATATTCCGGAAAGCGAGAACTCTCATATCATCAATAAAGACAAATATAATGAAAGAGTCAGTTACTATTCATACGATCCGCATCCGTTACTGGTTGAAATGTACCCACAGATAGAACGTTTTGACGACATACAGAACGACTTACCACGTTTGGCATGGTTAACTCCCAATATACCGGAGCCACTATTGGTATGGTGCATCCGCAGTGCCATATACGCCCCGACGTTAAATGAGGTAAGGGAAGCAGGTATCACCCAAGCTGCTATTGAAGCGCTTCATCAGTTAAGGCATACATGGCACGAAGTGTCTTATCTGCTGGAAGCCACTTGCATGCTGGTATCCGATAAAACTTCCCGTTCCTATGCTGCCGAAATCTGGATAGAGCGTGTAGGTCAAGGCTGCATAAACAGTGGACGCATAGGCAGCATCTTAAGCTCGCATCAACATACCGGCTGGGGACCGCTGAAAAGACTCACTGACCTGATACAGCAACAAATGATAAACGTCAGTCCGCTGCATAACCGGGAATTGGAGAAACTAATCGTGGCAATGTTGGCCGGACTTCCAGAAAAGCCTGTCAAAGACTTAAAGAAATTACTGGAAATATATGCGGAGCTGTTATCCATCAACCATAGCAAAGCCGAAGACAAACACGTTTTGCACCTGCTTGACGCATGGAAAGGAGTGCCCAATCTGAAGAAAGCAGTGGCTAATATCCAACGGTAAGAGAGGTAGCTTATTGGAGCTAAAACCAAAAAGAAGTATCTTTGGCACACTAAAAACAAAAGGTTGAATGATTATTCTAAAATATAGTTTAGCTATTTTCTGTTTACTGCTGACAGGATGCTCCTTCTTTTCCAGTCATAAGGAAAAGGAGAGCACTCCCCTCATGGAATACGAACAAACGACGGAGGATATACAACCACGCGAAGAATGTTCCACCGTTTCACCACCGGAGCGAAGCGAAATGGCTCTCTACATGGACTCATTAGGACTCGTCAATATAGCTGACCTGGATAGCAGTCTCGTTGTAAAACTGATGTATACACAGGCTGATAATTTCACAGGCGAAGTGCTTTACGACAACTTAACGGAAGCCTACCTACATCCGGATGCGGCATACGCTCTGATAGAAGCACAAAAAGCCTTAAAGAAACTACACCCGTCTTATAGTCTTATCATTTACGATGCGGCGCGTCCAATGTCGGTACAGAAAAAGATGTGGAACGTAGTGAAAGGAACGTCCAAATATAAATATGTCTCCAACCCCAACCGTGGAGGCGGGTTACACAACTACGGACTGGCAGTAGACATCAGTATCCAAGACTCTCTGGGACAGCCCCTACCGATGGGAACCAAAGTAGACCACTTAGGCATGGAAGCACACATCACAGACGAGATCGGATTGGTACATAATGGAAAAATGAGTGAAACAGAGCGTCAGAACCGGTTACTGCTACGAAAAGTGATGAAAGAGGCCGGATTCCGTGCATTACCCAGCGAATGGTGGCATTTCAATTTTTGCAGCCGGGACGTAGCCAAACAGAAGTATAAGTTAATACCATAACCGACACTCAACAACCCCATAATCAGAGCTCGACGATTCATTGTAATATCCTATAACACAATAACACCATGATGCAAATCTCTCCTGAAACCCAACTTTTTATTCGCGAACATTCATCGGACGATGTACGTGTGCTGGCTTTACAAGCTAAAAAGTACCCGGATATAGATATGCCAACTGCCATCACCCAAATTGCAGGAAGGAAGGTAGCAGCCGAAAAGATTCCCTCATGGTGGGAGATCGAAAAGATATGGTATCCGAAACATCTGTCGCTGGAACAATGCTCTTCAGAAATCACCGCCCGCTACAAAGCACGTCTTTTGCAGGGAGATTCTCTGACCGACCTCACCGGCGGATTCGGCATTGACTGTTCTTTTCTTGCCACCGGATTCAAGTCCGCCACTTACGTAGAACGTCAGGAGGAACTCTGCGAAATAGCAGCACATAACTTTCCCGTACTGAATCTAAACCATATAAACATAAAAAACGAAGATGGAGTAACCTACCTGCAAGCAATGTCCCCCGTAGACTGCCTTTTCCTCGACCCCGCGCGTCGCAATGAGCACGGCGGAAAAACGGTTGCCATCTCCGACTGCGAACCAAACGTAGCCGAACTGGAAGAGCTTTTACTTCAAAAAGCCAACCGGGTAATGATAAAACTCTCCCCCATGCTCGATCTTTCATTGGCACTGAAGGAGTTGAAACAGACACAGGAAGTTCACATTCTGTCTGTCAACAACGAATGTAAGGAACTACTTATCCTACTCGGACAAACATCACCGACAGAAATCTCCATTCATTGCGTGAACCTCTCCACGAAAGGGACTCAAGAAGAACAACACTTTGTATTCACCCGCGAACAGGAGCAATGCAGTGAATGTACATATACGGATTCTTTAGAAACCTATCTTTACGAACCGAATGCCTCCCTTCTGAAAGCCGGTGCTTTCCGTAGCATTGCAGCAGCTTACCCTGTCCGCAAACTGCATCCCAATAGCCATCTTTATACTTCCGATACTTTCATTGAAAACTTCCCCGGAAGAATATTCCGTATTGTCAACCAGTGCAGTTTCAATAAAAAAGAAGTAAAGGAGAATCTGGCAGACCTGAAAAAAGCAAATGTAACTGTCCGTAACTTCCCCGCCACAGTAGCCGAACTCCGCAAACGAATCCATTTGGCTGAAGGAGGAGATACCTACTTATTTGCCAGTACATTAAATAATGGGCAAAAAGTTCTGATTCGCTGTGAGAAAGTCTGAACTATTTTCTATTTTTGCAAAAAAGAAACACAATCTAAACTAATCCAGATGAATCAAACACTCATAAAAGCCATTCTATTACTAATCGCATTCACCTTGTCCTGTCACACTCCACTTTTCTCACAGAGAGATTTTGAGCGACACGAGTTCTCTTTTCACGCGGGCTACGGTGTTATGTTCCATCACCCTCCTACACTCACGTTAAGTACCCATAGTTACCAACGTACACTCGCACAAGGCGTAAGCTGGGATGGACAATATAATTTCCGCCCTCTCAAACGTTTTGTCTTTGGAGGAATCTACTCCGGATTTTCTTCCAAAGGAAGTCATCCGGAAGGGAAGGACCATTTATGGGTTCATTTCATTGGTACTCAAATCGGAATGTGTAATGCCAACACCAAACATTGGCAAATCCGCGTAACAACTGGTCCCGGTGGAGTCATTCTACGGAACAACAGTGAGGTGTTCGGCAAAACACGGAAAGTGAAAGCCTTCACTATTGGTCTCCTGACCAATGCCAATCTTACCTATAAACTGAATCCCAATCTGGGAGTCAGTCTAGGAGTACAATATATGTATAGCGAACTGCTTAGAATGAGAACCCACTATCACGGAGAAAGGGTTATTGTAAAACTCGATGGCAATGATGATACCAACCTCACACGAATAAATTTCACTACGGGATTATCCTATTACTTCTAACATTCACTAAAAAAAGCACTATGAAGAAATATATACTCATTCTTTTTTCCATCATCAGCTTTTGGAGCTGTACGGAAGATGAATCGATTGACATCACAGTTTTACCTTCTGCCACCACTACAGGTGCCAACACCTTTGGCTGTCTGATGGACGGATGGATTTATGTGGGAGGACGATACCTGAATTGGGGGCACTCGTATGTCTGGACGTATGATTCATTCCACTACTATCCGGAGGAGGACAAACTATCCGTCAATGTTTCCGTCAAACCTGACATCAACATACACTTCATCATTTTATCTCCCCAGGAAGGCAAAGAAGCAACTCTCACCGATATACGGTTCAGAGGAGAAGAACTGGAAGACGGAACAGCTTTTATAAGCCATTTCGACCCAGAATTGAATATTATCAGTGCAACCTTCGGCAACGGCAAACGTCTGACTAACGGACGTTTTGATATCCATTATACAACACAACAGCAATAATAACGGCGGTGACAGTAATAACTATTCAGATTTACTTTCTTCTCCCGCCTTATTGGAAGGATTGTTACTTTTCTGATATTCTTTGGGAGTGGTTGTCTCATTTCCATCCCGTACAGCCATATAGTGCGGCGACATAATTTCAATGCCGGCTTCATTAAATTTATCCTGAATATTCTGATGCAAATCCGAATAAATCTGTGCCATTTTATCTGCCTGTTTGATATAAGCATTAATTTGATAGACCGGATACCAATCGCTCAACGAAGTTTCCAACACAAACGGACGCGGATCGTCCACCACACCGGGAGTGTTCAACGCAGCATCAATCAGTATCTGATTAACCTGCCGCCAGGGAACATCATAACCGATAGATACTTCCGAGTGAATAATCAATCCATATTCACGGGCTGAAGTACTGTAGTTTACTGTATGAGACGACATGATAAATGAATTGGGAACAGTCACAACCTCATTTTTAGGAGTCCGGATACGGGTGACAAGAGGAGTTTTTTCGATGATATCACCTGTGGTATCATTCAATTTGATCCGGTCGCCCATCTTGAACGGACGCATATAAGTAATCACCAGTCCGGCAATAATATTACCGATAACCGTACTTGATCCGAGCGAAACGATCAATCCGACAAATACCGAAATACCTTGGAACACACCGGAATCGGAGCCCGGGAGATAAGGATAAATCATCGCAATCATAAATGCATAAAGCAGGAAACGGGCGATATGGAAAGTCGGCATCGCCCAGTCCGGGTAGAAGCCGTTGATTTTGAGTCGTCCTGCTTCCACTTCACGTGCCAGATACAAGACGAGACGTACCAGATACCTCACAGCATACCAAATAACGATAATGGTAAACAACTTAGGAATATAGTCAATGATACCCACAAAGATAGCGCGAATCGGATTCCATATATATCCTAACAGTTGATATGCCAGTCCTTCTGTCTGTGGGAAGATGATGAAAATCAACGGTACGGTAAACAGTAGCTGCAACCCCATCAGTATATACCGCCCGATACTGGACAGGAATACTAACAGGTTTGCCTGTTTCTGCGCATCCAGCAATTCATACCCCTGGATGGATACCGGTTTTATCTTCGTGTCTTTCAGACGCAAAATACGCGCTTTCAGTTTACGGAACAACCAGTTGGTCAAGCGGAACAGAAAATACTGTCCTACAATTACCAACACAAAATAGAGCACACGCTTTGCCATTCGCCAAAGTCCGTGCTCCGCCTTCATCTCATGCAGTTTGGTAATGACATTTTGTTGTCTTTCCTTAGCCAGCGAATCACGGGAGACTCCTTCCCACAAAGCGTCCTGATCGGTAAGAGAAAGCAGTACTTTGCTGCCGTACATCAAATCGGAAACAATGTCCGAATGGTCAATAGCAACAGAATCAGGTTTCAAATTAAAACGTCTTCCTATTTCTTCGATCGCTGCACCGGTCATCTGTGCACGTTGCTGGGGAGTATATCCGCCACGTTTGGTGAAAAGGTAAAATAAGGTATCACCGTCCGCCACTACCGGCATGCCCTTAGTGAACTGCCGCAGGGAGTCGATACGCTGACGCTGCTGTGCATATTTTACGGAGTCGGCGGTAGCCATCTGGAGCTTCATCTGCTCCATTTCCATCCGCATATTCGCCTCGTTGAGCCGGGCTTCTTCCAATGATTTCCGCATATTCACCAGATGGATAGAATCCGAATCCCGCTTCAAAGGAACATGTCTGCCCGTTATTGTATCTCCGGCAAATATCTTCTTAACCGCCTGTTCCAACTGTGCTTGCGCCCCGATTGCCAGGAAAGAAAAGAACAACACCAGTAACGACCGTTTTATTTTATTTATTTCCATACCTTATATTCCTTGATTATAATTAAGGTTAATCTAACATTTCATTAAAAACAGAGCAAACATACGGATTGTTTTTGACATTACCATTTACAAATTGATTATCTTTGCCACTAAAAGAGAAAAAAATATGAATATATTATTACTTATCGGGGGATTAATCCTCATTCTTCTAGGAGCTAACGGATTAACAGACGGTGCCGCCTCGGTAGCCAAGCGCTTTCACATCCCTCCCATCGTGATCGGACTTACCATCGTTGCATTCGGCACTTCTGCCCCGGAACTGACGGTCAGTGTATCTTCTGCTCTCAAAGGAAGCGCGGATATTGCCATAGGCAACGTGGTGGGAAGTAACATTTTCAATACGTTGATGATTGTGGGCTGCACGGCCTTATTCGCCCCGATTGTCATCACCCGCAATACACTTAGAAAAGAGATACCGCTCTGCATACTTTCTTCTATTGTCTTGCTGATTTGTGCCAATGATGTATTTCTAGATAAAGCTCCGGAGAATATCCTGAACAGAGTAGACGGCTTATTATTACTTTGTTTCTTTGTCATCTTCATGGGTTATACCTTTGCCATCGCCTCCAAGCCGGGCACAACGGAACAGGCGGGACAGATAGAAGCTCCGACCATAGAAGAGGAGACAGAAATCAAATCACTCCCCTGGTGGAAATCCATTCTTTATATCATCGGAGGCTTGGCTGCCCTTATTTTTGGAGGTCAGTTGTTTGTTGACGGCGCCACGGGCATCGCCCGCAACCTGGGTGTCAGCGAATCGATTATCGGACTGACACTGGTTGCAGGAGGTACTTCTCTTCCTGAACTGGCTACGTCTATCGTTGCCGCATTAAAGAAGAATCCGGAAATTGCCATTGGAAATGTGATCGGTAGTAACCTCTTCAATATATTCTTTGTACTGGGATGTAGCGCCAGCATCACTCCTCTCCATCTTAGCGGAATTACCAACTTCGACCTGTTTACGCTAGTAGGTTCCGGTATCCTGCTCTGGTTATTCGGGCTGTTCTTTGCCAAAAGGACTATCACGAGAATCGAAGGAGGGATTATGATACTTTGTTATGTGGCGTACACGGTGGTATTGATTTATAACACTTGAGAATAATAAAGAGGCTGTGTCAAAACTCTCCTTTCATTCATGCTGGTAAATTAAAACTAATCGTTATTTCACCTCAACAGTTGTCAATACATTAACGCCATATTTTCCGTCTTCAGACACCCACCAGGTGGTATTACCATTCGCACAGCGCAGGGCGTAACGAGGATTATATTTCAACCGTTCCGAACCATCGGGTATCCACAGACCCAGTCTGTATTCTCCGGCGGGCATTGAGCCTTGTAATTGAAGAGACTGATTTACAGAATGTACCAATGGCGTATATGCCGCGTCTCCCGGTTGGAACGGTTGCCAATCCAACGGGTTGGCTTTCGTCAGGAACTCGGTGACTTTCCCTTTGTCGTCAATCAACACAAAGTAGACAGGATGCTCCCCAAAGACAGTGGCAAAACCTCTGTTTACCAAGCCTAATTTCAGTCGGTTTTCCTTACCAGACTGTAACTTTTCCGGTAGTTGAAGCGACTGCAATTCAATCCGATAGCCAAGATGGTCGCGTATATAATCGAACATATTACGTTGTACCTTCGTTCCGTCCTGCTTCTGAAAATAGCTGTCGGATACAGGCATATGATGCTGACGAAGTGAATCTTCCGTTATCATTGTTTTCTTCCACACAATCATGGAGTATTCGGGAGGATTGTTCTCATCAAACCTGTTATTAGGATGCTGCTCTTTATAATTATGTATAATACTCAATGAAGTATAATGCTGGAGAAACAGGCGTCTCGCCGTTTGCATACCATCGATAATCCATCCTGCTGAAGGACTGTCCGGATCGGCACCTACACTCCAAAATCCCCAGGGAAGTTCACCGTCTACCACCAAATAAGGCGATTCTTTCACAATCTGGTCGAATTTGACAGTTCCTTCGTGCATATCAGCATCCCACCTGTCAGGCCGTATGACAATAAAGTCATCGTGGAACGAGAGTCTTTTATACAGTTCCGGTTTATCTTTCAACAGGTTCTTAAATTCCGGTAGTCTCACTTGTACATTTCTCTCTACGGGAACCACCGAAAGCAATTTTTCCAACACGGCTGCTTTTGTTTCTTCCGAGTTCTCCAAACCCTGAATAGAACTATGCCATTCTCCCCATGCACCGATCATGCCGGCTTGCACTACCAAAATCAGGTCTTTATTTTTCTCCAGGAAAGGTTTCAACTGGTCCAAATGTTCCAAAATCTGCTCTCCGGTAGGACCGACGGCGGCTCTCCCCATAAAGTCCCGCTCATAAGCAAAACGCAACACCGCTTTCTTACCCAACTTCTGTAGTTCATCAAAATAGGTTTGCATAGTTTGGAAGTTTTCCTCCGATAGTTTTTCACCTATTAAATAGGTAAGATAGAAATAGCTTTGAGCGAGTGACACACTGTCTGCTACATACTTTTCCGATAGTTCCAACAATTCCGTTGTCGGACGATCTTTCTCGTGCAACACATCCACCGCCGTCTCCAACCGGAATCCTCTTCCGGGATTATAGAGTCCATTTTCACCATGCAGATCATCCACACAAATTCCGCGAAACTCAAGAGTCCGTTGAGAATCACCACAGCCGCTTACCAGCAGGGCCAATAAAGCAGTCATCACACTGCCATACATCCAATTCTTCTTCATAGTAATATTTTGTTTGCAGGCAAATATATAACAAATCAAAACACGAACACAGATCACAACCCATTTCGCACAGGAAAGTATCAGTTTGGGATAAAAAAAGCAAAAGTATTAGTTAATGCTAAGATTGTATTTGTCTCGCAAGTTGAATAACCCTACCTTTGTCACAGCAGTCAGTAACAGTTAACTGACCATTAAAATAATCCTTAAACAGTAAATAATACATGAATAGATTAAATTGGTTCTTCTTACTAATAGTTACCGTTCTGTTGATTCCGGCAGAAAAGGCCACCGCAAAAAAGAAAACAGAAAAGTGTGACAGAGAAATATGGTGCGAAGTGATGTACCGGATGGCTGCTCCCGTATTAAGTAATATGAGCGAAGGAGCACTAAAACAAAATATGCTTGTCGAATTAAGCCCGACATGGGACGGCCGCAACAAAGATGTCACTTATATGGAATGTTTCGGACGACTGATGGCGGGACTGGCTCCCTGGTTGTCACTGCCGGATGATAACACCACAGAAGGCCCCCACCGTAAACAGCTCCGCGAATGGGCACTGAAAAGCTATGCCAATGCCGTAGACCCGAAAAGTCCGGACTATCTGTTATGGCGCCAGGAGGGTCAGACACTGGTAGACGCAGCCTATATCGCCGAAAGTTTTCTACGAGGCTATGATGCTTTATGGACACCGTTGGATAGCCTCACTAAACAACGTTACATCAATGAATTCACTCAACTCAGACGAGTTGATCCGTCATACAGCAACTGGTTATTGTTCAGTGCAACTGTTGAATCGTTTCTTCGAAAAGCAGGCGCACCCAGCGACACCTACCGTATAAGTTCTTCCTTACGGAAGATAGAAGAATGGTACGTAGGTGACGGCTGGTATTCGGACGGCCCCAACTTCGCATTCGATTATTACAATAGTTTCGTGATACATCCTATGTATATAGAATCACTGGAAATAATCACCGAAGCCGGCAAACACAAAAATATATGGAATATGCCCGGCTGCGATTATCAGAAAGCAATCACACGGGCACAACGATTCGGCATGATTCTCGAGCGGCTTATTTCTCCGGAAGGAACACTACCCGTTGTCGGACGTTCCATCACTTACCGCACCGGTTCCCTGCAAACTTTAGCCTTACTCGCCTGGCGAAAATGGCTTCCCAAAGAATTAACAAACGGACAAGTACGTGCCGGCATGACTGCTGTTATCGAGCGTATGTTTGGCAACGACCGCAACTTCAATGAAAAAGGTTTTCTAACACTGGGCTTCAACGGTTCACAACCCGGCATCTCCGATTATTACACCAATAACGGCAGCTTATATATGGCGTCACTTGCCTTCCTGCCGTTAGGTCTTCCCGCAGATGATCCGTTCTGGACAGATGCCGCACAGCCTTGGACTTCGAAAAAAGCATGGGATGGAGATGATTTTCCAAGAGATCATTCTTATCACGAGAAATAAGTGATAATCAGCATCATATAATAGTTTCCAGTTGTACTGGAAACTATTATCCATTCACACTGAAAAAACAAATAAAAAGCAATTTGTATAAAAGTATTGGTATATGCTAATATTATATTTGTCTCCTTTTCACAATAGCCCTACCTTTGCTTATCGTCAATGATGACGGCTCATTAAACAACGAATAAAACATTAACCATTTAAATAAAAGTATCATGAATAGACAAAACCTTTTAACATTGCTCGCTACATTCGCATTACTCTTCTGTTTCACATATTTTTGTAATGCCAAAGGAAAAGACAAGGCCAAACACGTTGTTTTCATCGGTTTAGATGGCTGGGGCGCATATAGCCTACCCAAAGCAGATATGCCTAATGTCAAAAAATTAATGGAAGACGGTTCTTATACATTAAAGAAACGTTCGGCACTTCCTTCTTCCAGCGCCATCAACTGGGCATCCATGTTTATGGGAGCCGGACCGGAACTTCACGGATATACCGAATGGGGATCCAAAACACCTGAACTTCCGTCGCGTGTATTGAACAAGAACGGAATCTTCCCGACTGTATTCCAATTGCTGCGCGACGCCCGTCCGGAAGCAGAAATCGGTTGCCTCTACGAATGGGAAGGTATCAAATATTTAGTGGACACCCTTTCTCTGAACTATCATTATCATGTTGCCGATTGCAACAAAACTCCCAAAGAATTAGGCAATATGGCATCAGCCTATATAAAAGAGAAACATCCGGCCCTTGTTGCCATCTGCTACGACGGCCCCGACCATACCGGACATACTGAAGGACATGATACTCCCGCCTATTATGAAAAACTCAAAGAGTTGGATATATATGTCGGTCAAATTGTCCAGGCTGTAAAAGACGCAGGAATCCTTGATGATACTATTTTTATATTAACTTCCGACCACGGCGGCATTGACAAAGGACACGGTGGCAAGACAATGCAAGAAATGGAAACAGCTTTCATCATTTCCGGCAAGAATATTAAAAAAGGACTTCGTTTTGATGACGTAAGCATGATGCAATATGATGTAGCTTCTACCATAGCATCTATTTTCAATCTCGAACAACCACAAGTCTGGATAGGCAGACCGATGAAGATTGTTTTCAAATAATCACTCTTTTCTCCATACTCATCTTATTTACTGAAACAAATACAGCAATAATCTTTCAATATACTGAAAGATTATTGCTGAAATATAGTCATTATACAAAAAGTCTACTCACTGAAAAAATGACTCTTCTTAAAAAAAGAATATCTAAACAGTCTGGAAAGGCATTAATTACATCCACCGTTTGAAAAGAATAGAAAAGCGCCGGCATTTACAAGTACAAAAATCTTTTTTATTATTATTTAAATGATTCCCCAATCAAATCGCAACATTTTTCCTTCTTTACCTACCATTTAAAAGGAATAAATTCGAATATTACACATTCCTGTCACTGTCTTGTTCTCAACATTTATAATAAACCAGAGGGAAAACAAGCACTCAATACCCCCTTCACATCTTCCTCACCGAGAAACAATAGCTTCTCCGGTGAGAAACAAACCGATGCACACCGAGGAACACCTCATTGGTTTTAAAGTAACAAGTGCTTTACGAACAGGAAAAGATGCATATTCCGTATAGTTTTATACAATATCAGCTTATATTTTCGTATATACATGCAGCTATTTATGCAATATCTTCTATAGTTCATCAATTTTAGCATAATCACTTTTCAACAAAATCTTAAAAATAGCACATTAATAGAGAAAAGATATGCAACTTTCAACTATGGTATCAGCCAAATTCCGGAATTATTAAAACGAGAAAAAGGCACAACCATTTGCTGCCTGCAAACAGCAAATGATTATATACCCAATTTTGAAGATGAAGTTTATCGCAGATCCAATGGAACCAAATAGTAAATCAAAGCCATTCATTCTTTATTTCATTTATCTTCTGCCGGAAATTTTTATATATCCCAGAGGGCATTATATAAATCAGGCTTTAATATTCATACCAATAAATTCGTCAATTAATGGTATTTAAGTATCACATTAAAGAAATTATATTGTCTTTTTTACTCATATTTATGCTTTTTGTTAATATTGTATTAGTATTTGATAAAATTATATTTGTCCCTCGTACTAAACCACCCTACCTTTGCTCCCAGATTCAAACAATATAAAATTATATATGCAATGAAAAACAAATTATTTTATCTTATTGGAGTAGCACATCTATTAAGTTACATCAGTAAATAGACTTCCAGTGTAAGCAATGTTGATGGAAAATATTCCCTATTGCCACTCACAATTAACAAAACGAATTATACGTCTAAGAGTTTATAAATCTAATGCAATAAATCATGAGTAAAAAAATTCATTTCTTACTTTTCTTCTTTCTCTGCCTAGCCAGTATTCCATTGGTAGCCCAGAATATTGAAGTTAAAGGAGTCGTAACAGAAGCTACGACTAACGAGCCCTTACCAGGAGTCACAGTAAAAGTTAAAGGAAAAGACACTGGTACAGTTACAAATATGGACGGTAAATATACCGTTAAAGCCAATAAAGGCGACATACTGGTATTCTCTACAATAGGTATGAAAAGTATAGAGCATACAATATCATCTAACGCTCCGATTAATGTCAGTATGGAAGAAGACAATGTGGCTCTCGAACAAGTAGTTGTCATCGGATATGGTACAGCAAAGAAAAGTCACCTTTCCGGAGCTGTAAGTTCAGTAGGCGCAAAAGAACTGAATGGTGCCGTTGCCACAAATGCAGGTACAGCACTCCAAGGTAAAATTGCAGGTGTATCCGTAACAAGTACTAGCGGTGACCCGAATGAAGGAATGACCATTAACGTACGTGGTATCAGTTCTCTCTCTAGCAATGATCCACTTTACGTCATTGACGGTTCTTTCGGAGACCTTAGCATGGTAGATCCATCAGATATTGCTTCCATTGAAGTGTTGAAGGATGCGGCTGCCGCCGCTATTTATGGTTCTCGTGCAGCCGGTGGCGTTGTATTAGTAACTACTAAAAGCGGTCGTAAAGACATGCCTACAAAGCTTGAGGTAAACTTTTTCACAGGTTTCAGCCAGACACCGAAAAAACTGAAAGTATTTAATGGTGAAGAATACAGCCGCTTCGCACGTTATTATAAACTGTCTGCTGATGGTTACGGTAACGAGGTCGGTGCTGTTCCCTTTGTAGGTGAAGGTACTGATTGGCAAGAGGTAATGCTTCGCACCGCAATGACATACAAAGCAAACGCAAACATCAGCGGAGGTTCCAAGACAAGTTCATATAGTGCGTCCGCAAGCTATTTAAATAAGGAAGGAATTCTCCGTAACACTAGCCACGAATCTTACAATATTCGTTTGAAAAGTGACTATTCTTTTCTGGATAATAGGTTGGTTATCGGTGAGTCGCTGATTGTTCGCTTATCTAAAGGAGAAGGAAACATCAATCAAGATACAATGGGAGAAATCTTGCGTTTTCCCTCAGTCGTACCGGTATTTGATCCGACAAACTCTACAGGATGGGGAACTTCGGCCGATATCAATCTCCCGAACCCGTATGCATATTACTCAACGGTGAACAAAAACAATGAGAAAACTCAAATTTTCCTCAACGCTTATTTACAAGCTGAAATAATTAAAGGTTTAAAGTATAAGTTGAATCTCGGACTTAGAAAGGATCATAACAGGAGCCGCACATATACAGGCATTTACGATTTGGGATCTGCTGGTAAAAACGATGCTCCAGACCTAAGTGAGGGATCATCCGATTACGAATCGTGGGTTTTGGAGAATACGTTGAACTATGACAAGGTATTCGGTAAGCATAATATTTCTGCATTGGTTGGTTATTCTGCACAAAAAGACAAGAGCTATGGATTGAACGGTAGCAACACGGATATTCCAGAGTTCATCTACACTATGACAGGTAACGTTAAGACAATGACAGCCTCTAGTTCATTGAAGGAATTAACTCTCGTGTCGCTCTTCGGACGTGTGATGTATACTTATGACGACCGCTACCTGTTTTCAGCTTCTATCCGTCGTGACGGTTCTTCACGCTTCCAAAAAAGACATCGATTCGGCAGCTTCCCTTCAGCATCCATCGGGTGGAATATCAATCGTGAAAAATTCTTCAAACCGCTGGAAAATATATTTGACCAATTCAAATTCCGTTTCAGCTATGGTAAACTAGGCAATCAGCAAATGGACAACTACTATCCCACTATTAGCATAGTATCCGATGGCATGAATTACCTTCAAGGAAATAATATATGGTTCGGTCAGTTACCCAACGTTACCGCAGTCTCACCTACCAACCTGACTTGGGAAAGTACGGAAACTTTTAACGTGGGACTTGATTTAAGCATGCTGAACGGTAAATTGACATTGACCGCCGATGCTTATGTAAAAAACACAAATGACGTATTACTACCCATTCCTGTTTCAGGTTCAGCTGGTATCAGCGGACTTCCTATCCTAAACGCTGGACAAGTACGCAATAAAGGATTTGAACTATCTGTAAACTGGCGCAGCAATATCGGCGATAATTTCAACTATTATATAGGTGCAAACGTCACTACAGAGAAAAATAAAGTAACGAAGATTACGGCTGGAGGCGACGATATGGGTATTTCAGGTTATTCCGCTCACGCCGCTGCCAAAAATGGTATCAACAGATTTGAAAAAGGGCATCCTATGTCTTACTTCTATCTAGTTGAAAGTGATGGAATTTTCCGCACTCAAGAAGAAATTGACAATTACAAGAATAAGGATGGCAGACAAATACAACCGGGTGCACAACCGGGAGACGTTCGTTACAAAGACTGGAATGGTGATGGTATGATTGATGAAAATGACCAACATGATGTAGGCAATCCGTTCCCGGATTTCTCATTCGGTCTGCGCATGGGAGGCGAATGGAAAGGATTTGACTTCAATCTTTTCTTTGATGGTATGACTGGTAACAAAATATATAATTATCAACGTTATTGCCTCGAATCTGGCAAGTTCAATGGCAACTACAGCACGAAGTTGGCTAACTCATGGAGACCGGACAATCAGAACACAGACATTCCTCGTTTCTCTAAAACAGATGGGATAGACAATGGTTTAGCCTTTACCGACAGATGGCTGGAAGATGGTTCTTACTTCCGGCTGAAAACACTAGATATCGGTTATTCCCTTCCTAAGAGCCTGTTAAAGAAGGTAAAACTGGAAAATGTAAGAATCTATACATCAATGGAAAACCTGTTCACATTAAGTAAATATTCCGGCTATTCCCCTGACCTCGGTCAAAGTGGCAGCGTAGATATCGGAGTGGGTTACAACGTATTCTCAAGAGGAGTAGACCAAGGACGCTATCCACTCCCGCGTACTATCTCATTTGGTATTCAGGTTAGTTTATGATACAATGATAAAATCCACTAATTGAATTAATAACATGAAAAAGAATTGGTTATCATATATATGCATGGCAACTCTCTTATCCGGAGCACTGACTTCATGCAACGAAAATAAATTTCTGGATCTGAAAGATCCTAATCATTTCACGGAAGAAAACTTCTGGAGAAATAAAGCGGATGTAGAAAGCGGTCTTGCCGCTGCTTATTCCCCCATAAAATATCAAATGTACGGTTATTACGGAGCATTTGACGGATGGTTAAATTTAAATAGTCGTGGTGATGATATTTTTACGGTTCTGAATGAAGAACCTTCTATGTGGACCATCGCAACATTTCAAAACTCAACTACTACCGGATATGATCCGTATGGAGCGCTTTATGCTGGTATCCAACGTGCCAATCTTGTAATAAAAAACATCGATAAAATTCCAGCGGCAGGAATTAGTGAGGAAGACCGATCCATGATTAAAGGAGAGGCACTCTTTTTAAGAGGATTCCAATATTTCCTATTAGTTCATAATTATAAAGAAGTTCCTCTACGTTTAATTCCGTCTAACGAAGACGAAAGCAATAAACCCGCGGCTAAAGAAGAACAAATTTGGAAACAAGCAGAGGATGATTTAAAAAATGCTATAAATAGCAATATTCCCGTCACTCGTTCCGGTGACGAGAAAGGACGTATTGAGAAAGGAGCAGCCATCGCTATGCTTGGAAAAGTATATTTATACCAGCACAAGTATCCAGAAGCAAAAGCCCAACTGGAACTATTGACGAAAGCCCCTTATTATCCAGGACGTTACGACTTAATTGAAAACTTTGCCGAGAATTTTACTACAGCGAATGAGAACAATAAGGAATCTGTTTTCGAATTGCAATATAGTAGTGATGGTGAATTGACATGGGGTAACGAAAGCGGTATCAACCTAGGTAACTCACTTCCAACATTTGTAGGTCCGGTTGCCGCCGGTGGTTGGGCTAAGCTTATGCCTTCCAGCTTTGCCGTCGGCCAGTTTGTGAAAGAAGAACGTCCTGCCGGTTCGGATACGAAGTATGACAAACGCATGTATGCAAGCTTATTTTTCAATCCCGAAGCTATGGGAGATGTAGTGAAGAACGAGAAATGGTATGGAGGAAGCCGTTCTATGGAACAACTTTGGGATGGCAATAGCGGTAAAATGAGTGGTGGTGCTCCATCTTACAGTCAAGGTGACGGTAAGTTTTTGCTAAAAAAATACACTGCATATTTTGTAAATGCTTCTGATGCTGATATTATGGGTCATAAGGAAGGGAAAGCAAACAATTTACGAGCTATGCGATTCTCAGAAGTGCTGTTAATGTACGCCGAAGCTTGTGCCAAAACAAACGATGTAAACGGGGCAAACACCGCATTGAAGCTCGTTCGCAAAAGAGCAGGATTAGCTGATAAGACATTTGCCCAATCGGACTTGATGTTAGAAATAGAGCACCAATGCTTGCTCGAGTTCTTTGGTGAAGGACATCGTTTTGACGACCTAAAACGCTGGTATACCACTGAAGAGATTAAAAATATTTTCACTGAAAATGAAAAACAGGGAGCAGAATACTTTCAAGAAAAACATAAATATTACCCTATTCCTTCCGGAGAGTTGAACAACAATGATGCCATGGTACAAACTGAACTATGGAGATAATATTTTTACAACCAATTTATACTTAGAATATATGAAGAAGATATACTCATTATTATTTGTAGCATTATTCCTATTCTTAGGATATTCATGTGACGATGGAAGTTTAGACCATAGTGATGTTTTTATCCCGGAACCAGTTGAAGAAAATTTTGACGATGACGGAATTGCACCAGAACCTACAACTACCGCTGTTGTAAGAATGAAAATCAGAGAAGAAAACAAACATCAAGTAATTGATGGCTTCGGCTGTGCCTTCTGCGGATGGTCACATCGTATTTGGAATACGATGCAGCGTGACGCAGTGATAGAAGACCTGTTTAGTGAAAACGGTTTGGATTTAAATATTTTCCGGGGCGAAATATTCCCGTCTTACGGTAATCCAACTACAGGAGACATTGAATTCAAGATGGATCGCAATTTTATGTTGCAACCCGATGATCCTTCTATGATTAATAACTACTGGCGAAACTACAATGGTGAAGAGTGCGGAGAACAATGTCAACTTGGCCAAATGTGGTTAGTTGACCTTATAAGTAGAAAATATAAAGATGTCAATTTCTTCTTTTCAGTTTGGTGTCCTCCTATCAAATGGAAAAGCAATAACAAACTTAATGGTGGAAGCCTCAAGTCGGAATATTACGATGAATATGCCCAATATCTATTGGATTTCGTCGATGCATATGAACAAAAATTCGGCATTGACATATATGCATTATCAGGATGGAATGAACCGGATAAACTTGCTAGTTTAGGTGGTTGGGCAACCTGTGCATGGTCTGAAGAAGAAATGGCTAAATTTGTCCTCGAAAAACTTCGTCCAGCGATGGAGAAAAGAGGCCACAGTGATATGAAACTTGTTTATGCAGAAAATGCCCAGTGGAAATGGGCGGTCGATTTTATCAATAATAGTTTAAAAAAATATCCGGAACTGGTAGATCCAAATTTCATTGTAGCCGGTCATGGATATTCTACAAGAGATGAAAATGTCATTCCTTTTGAAGAGGCAGAAAAGCGCAATGTCCACATGTGGCAAACAGAACTTAGTGATGATAAAGGTCGCCAAGAGACATGGCCGGATGCAATGAAATGGGCTAAAACTTTTCATGCTTATATGGCAAATGCCAATATGAGTGCCTTTGTATGGTGGTCAGGTGCACGTCCTTGCAGCACTACGGGCGAAAACCTAATTCAATTAGAAGAGGCATTACCTAGTACATACTATTACAGAGTTCCACGCTACTATACTTTTGGACAGTTCAGCAAATTTATTGAGCAAAATGCCGTACGTGTAGACGTAGAAGCTATTTCTTCAGAAACAGATAAACTCCCCGAAGACTTGTTGGTTTCTGCTTATGTGAAAGATGACACCTACACTATTGTACTAATCAATTTATCTCAAAAAGAATCATTCTCTACATTGATTGAGATTGAAGGAGTGGAATTCCAAAATATGAGAACATATACTTCCAGTGAATATGTGAAGTGGAAACACAAAAAGATCAATCCGTCTCAAAGCGGTTTACGTTCTATTACCGTTCCCAAATATAGTGTTGTAACTGTGACTGGTAAAATGAAAAACCATGAAGTTGAATAACGAATTATAAATTAGAGAATATCATGAAAAGAAATATAATACACTTAACAGGAATCGCACTTTGTGCAATCGGATTATTTTCCGGTTGTAATGAAGACTTACCTAGTTACACAAGTCTGACTGTGGATGCAGAGACATTGACAATTAATTTAGATGAGACAACCGAAGGGAGTTTTAATATTACTGGGGGCAATAGCGGATACAAAGTGTCTAGTTCAAATGCTGCAGTAGCGACAGCAGTTATTTCGGGCAATGAGGTGATTGTAACAGGTTTGAAATATGGTACTGCAACGTTAACCGTTATCGACTGGACTAAGAATTCGGCAAATGTGAAAGTAGTGGTAGCTCAAGAACAGGAGTTAGCAGTAAAAACAAGTTCCACGACTATGTTCTTTGAAGAACACAAAACGCTCGAAATATATACTGGAAATGGAGGATATAGCATAACATCTTCCAATGAGTCAGTAGCAACAGCAAAAATCAGTGAAGATGGAAAAATAGAAATCACTTCTTCTATCGTTCCGGGTACTGCAATACTAACCGTGAAAGACAGTCACAACAAAACAGCCGAGATTGCTGTGAAAGTAATAAAGAGGCTGGTAGTAGATAATAGTGAAGATATTACTTATCTAATAACAAGCGAACCCGTTACGATTAAAATTTTGGATGGAAATGGTGAATATACTTGCACTCCCCCCAACTACTCCTCATCCTATCTCAAATGTACGATGGCAGAAAATGGAACAGAAGTTATTATTGAAGGATTGAAAAGAAACTATTTCAATAAAGCAATCACCATCAAGGACAAAGAAGGACAATCCATTGACATTCATATCAAGACTATTGATGAACCTTATTGGGAAAATCCAAGTTATCGTTACTTAATAGCTGGTTCTTATGCTTATCAGTATCTTTCTACAGCAAAAGTTGGTGAAGCTATTTATTCTGAAGAACTTAATATTTCGCTACTAACAATAAAGAGTACAGGAAGTTATGCTTCCGGATTTGCAGTCCAATTTACCGGTAATCTTGAAGAAGGAGCAAAGACCAATGCTGTACTTTATAAAGTTGCTAAAAATGCAATAGATAAAAATGTTGCCTATTCAATAGAAGACTGTAAAATAGATAAAGTAGAAGATGGCTGGTATTGGGTTAGCTTCTTGGAACCCGGTTACACCGTTCGTTCTTACTTTATCACTAAGCAATAATTTATAAACTTGACATATCCGTTTAAAAGCACCCCCATACTTTTAGAATGATAAAACATAAAAAGAAACTGTTCGTACAACACAGTATGCATTTCATGTCTATCTGCATTGTGAACAGTTTCTTTTTATCTTGTCAAGAAGATGCAAGGGAAATGGACTGCAAATCTTTATCTCTTAATATGTTGAATTGATATGAATAGATACAATAATAGACTTCATATTCTAAAAAAAGAACATGAGTCACTTATCTCACGTAAAAATAAGATGATATTTTCCGAAAATGGAATATTCGAGCGCTATAAATATCCTATCCTGACAGCTGCTCATACTCCCTTGGAATGGCGTTATGATTTGAATCCGGAAACAAATCCATACCTAATGGAACGAATCGGAGTAAATGCCACCATGAATTCGGGAGCTATCAAATGGAATGGAAAGTATCTAATAATAGTACGTGTAGAAGGAAACGACCGAAAATCATTCTTCGCCATTGCCGAAAGTCCGAATGGCATAGACAACTTCCGTTTTTGGGAATACCCGATACATTTGCCGGACACAGACCCAAGTGAAACAAACGTCTACGACATACGTTTGACGACCCATGAAGATGGCTGGATTTATGGAATCTTCTGTAGCGAGAGTCTTGACCCGAACGCTGCACCAGGCGACCTGTCTTCCGCCATAGCCAAAGCAGGCATCGTGCGTACTAAAGACTTAAAAAGCTGGGAACGGCTGCCAAACCTGATTTCCCAAAGTCAGCAACGCAATGTTGTATTACATCCGGAATTTGTTAATGGCAAATATGCACTGTACACCCGTCCACAGGATAACTTTATCGACGCCGGCAACGGAGGAGGTATTGGCTGGGCGCTTATAGATGACATTACCCATGCAGAAGTGAAAGAAGAAATCATTATAAACCACCGTCATTACCATACAATAAAAGAGGTAAAGAATGGCGAAGGTCCCCATCCTATCAAAACCCCCAAAGGATGGTTGCACCTCGCCCACGGTGTACGTGCTTGCGCTGCCGGACTGCGTTATGTGCTCTATCTGTATATGACATCTCTGGAAGATCCGACAAAGATAATCGCTGAGCCGGGTGGATACTTAATAGCTCCGGTAGATGAGGAAAGAATAGGTGATGTCTCCAATGTGCTCTTCTCGAATGGGTGGATTGCAGACGAGGACGGAACAGTGTATATCTATTACGCATCTTCCGATACCCGCATGCACGTAGCAACTTCCACCGTAGACAGGCTGATAGATTATTGTCTTCACACCCCGGCAGACGGTTTACGCTCTGCTGCTTCTGTAGAAAACATTTGCAAGCTCATAGAAGCTAACAAATATGTAATGGCAGAACAGGTTTATTTTTAAGGTAATGTGAGCTCAATACTTGAGCAGTATTAGTTGCCCGTCATTGACAAATTCCACGTCAATGACGGGCTTCTTATAAAGCAGGACACAAACCGACATAGATAAGTGCGTATTGCAGGTGAAATAACGCTTATCAAAAGTGCGCATTGCAGGGTATAAATAGGGAATTATTTCCTCTCTTTTTTATTTCTTATAAGTTATAGAATAAACCAATATAGCTATCTTATTTCTTATACGAAACAGAACAATAGAAGTAATATTCAAACAATCGATAGCAAAATAGTATCATTTATTCAAATATAATAATACCATATTTCTTTCTTATAATACCACAATTCCTTTTTTAAATATAATAAAAAAGACAGAAATATACAATATACTGGTTGCACAAACATAATAAGCAAAGCCTATATAGCTTATAAACAGAATATTTGGGCTTCACTTACAAGGTATGAGTTCTTAATCAACAATTAATTACACAAGAAAACAAGAAGCAAAATTGTATCAGAAGCGGCTAAAATAATATTTGCCATACATGCCATTATCCTCTACTTTTGCATCAGACGATTATCAGTTGAAATTTCCATGGATCGATTGATAATTGAACTAGAGTTATAAATCTAATGCAATAAATTATGAGAAGAAAAATTCATTTCTTACTATTCTTATTTCTCTGCATGGCTAGTATTCCACTAGCAGCCCAAGACATTGAAGTGAAAGGAGTAGTAACAGAAGCTACGACAAATGAACCTTTACCTGGAGTCACGGTAAGAGTTAAAGACAAAGACACCGGCACAATAACAGATGCAGATGGTAAATACTCCATCAAAGCAGGCAAAGGGAATACACTAGTATTCTCAACAATAGGTATGAAACAAATAGAAAGAGCTGTTACATCCGGAGCCCCAATCAATGTCACAATGGAAGAAGACAATATCGCTCTTGAGCAGGTGGTAGTGATCGGTTATGGTACAGTAAAGAAAAGTCATCTTTCGGGTGCTGTAGGCTCAGTCAGCGCAAAAGAGCTTAACGGACAGGTGGCTTCCAATGCCGCAACAGCCTTACAAGGAAAGATTCCCGGAGTATCAGTGGCAAGTTCCAGCGGTGACCCCAATGGAAGCATGACGATCAATGTACGTGGTATCAGTTCATTATTTAATAATGACCCGCTTTATGTAAAGCGACGGATCATTTGGTGACATCAGTATGGTCGATCCTAACGACATCACGTCTATTGAGGTATTGAAAGATGCCGCCTCAGCAGCTATCTACGGTTCACGCGCGGCAGGTGGCGTCATCCTTATCACGACTAAAAGCGGTCGCAAAGACACTCCTACCAAACTGGACATCAACCTCTTTACAGGTATCAGCCATAATCCTAAAAAGCTGAATGTTTTCAATGGAGAAGAATATAGCCGCTTTGCCCGTTACTATAAATTGGCTGGTGACGGCTTCGGAGCTGAAACGGGTGCAGTTCCTTTCGTCGGAGAAGGAACAGACTGGCAGGATGTCATGCTGAATACAGCCATGACCTACAAGGCCAACGCAACCATCAGCGGCGGTTCTAAAACCGGAGCCTATAGCGCATCTATAAGCTACCTGAACAAAGAAGGTATCCTGCGCAATACCGACCACGAGTCTTATAACATCCGCCTGAAAAGCGACTATTCTTTCCTGAATAACCGACTAACTATCGGACAGTCTATGATTGTTCGCCTGGCTCAAGGAAAAGGTAATATTGATCAGGATACAATGTTCGGTATCTTGCAATTCCCTTCAGTAGTTCCGGTATATGATCCGACCAATGCAACCGGATGGGGTACTTCTGCCAATATCAACCTGCCGAATCCTCTAGGATACTCTAATGTAATAGACAACACTAACGAAAGCACCAGAATTTTCCTGAATGCTTACCTGCAAGCCGAAATCATTAAGGACTTAAAATAAACAGATAGCTAAAAAGTAAATTTGAGAAAAGCGTAGCGATTCAACTGAAAGAGTGGTCGTTACGCTTTTGCTTTTGAT
>NZ_CP083673.1:5768179-5824140 GCF_025914115.1 Bacteroides sp. DH3716P
CTGCTAAATCCATAATGCTTCATTTTTATACATCGCAAAAATATAAGAATGAAAAAAGGGCGACAAGATAGAATCGCGGAGACGCTTACGGGCTGTGAAGAGTGAGAATGATACTACCTGTTCACATAAGATATCTGTGAATAAGATGGTTACGCCTCTGTGACGACTGTGAATGACAGCATATATCATAGCAATCAGAAAGTAGTAAACAATCAAGTCCCGAACATATTTTGATTGGTAATGATTTTATTGCAAATAATGTTATTACTAATCGAAGTATTTCTTATTTTTATATTCCTCTTTAAAGCTTGCGCCTTTTGTGCCCTGTTGCATTTTATTTTTTATTTTGTAAGTCGGCAAGGTCTGCGTTTCTGAAAAAAACAATATATTTGCATTCATAAATATCGCAAAAGTAAGTAGTTACGGTGATTTTTATAAATTTTGTTCTCTTTTTTCGCAGGAAAAGTGACAGTATGAACGATAAAATTGACATCATAGTAGCGGGAGTAAACCGGAAGGATAAAAAGATGTGGGGCGATTTCTACGATCGTTTTTATACTGCTTTATGTGTTTATGTTTCCAAGATATTGCCAGTCCCCGATGCGGTGGAAGATTTGGTACAGGAAGTTTTTATTTCTGTATGGGAGGGGAAGCGTACCTTTTCTGATATTAAAGAACTTACCAATTATCTTTATCGTGCCTGCTATAATAATGCCTTATTATATATACGTAATAATCAAATTCATGATACTATTTTAAGTTCTTTGGCGGAAGAAGAAAGTATGGTGGACGAAGATACGATTTATGCACTGACAGTAAAAGAAGAAATTATCCGGCAACTCTATTGCTATATCGAAGAACTTCCTGCCGAACAACGTCGGATTATTTTAATGAGAATTGAGGGACATACATGGGAAGAGATAGCGGAACGTCTGGAGATAAGTATCAATACTGTCAAAACCCAAAAGACTCGCAGCTATAAATTCCTCCGTGAAAGGTTGGGGGATTCCATTCATTCCATAATTCTTTTTTTATTTTTCTAAAAATAAAAAAACATTCTGATACTTCTTTGTCTTTTTATTGATTGATTAAAATTTATTCTATTTGTTAAAATCAAATCTTTTTCTTCTATATAATGACATTATGATATATTTCTACCTCTAAATTCTGATTCATTATTCTTTTATCTCAAAAAGATGTCATCTTTTTGTCACCCGTTTTTATGAGTTGTGTATATCTATAATAAAGATGAATTAAACAATTGTTTAATTAAAAAAACGCAATAAGATGAAGAAGTTCGAAAATGTATATCAAGACGCTGCTTTAATGAGAAAGGTTCTTTTGGGGGAGGCTGATGAAGTGGAACAAAAAGATCTTGAGAAACGGTTGGCAGAATGTCCGGACTTACGAAATGTATACGAGCAGTTACAGAGCGGGGAGACTTTGAAAGTCGCCTTTGGAGAATATCAAAAATATTCGTCAAAGAAAGCTTATCAGTCTTTTCTTCAGAGTATCGGGCAGATGGAATCGAAAGGCCGGAAGAGTCGTTCTCGTCGGGTGGGGTGGTACGCTGCTGCGGCTGTCGTTACTTTAGCCGTTGCTCTTTCTTTCTATATGTCGAATTATATCTCATCGGAAAAAGAAGGGAAAACTTTGATTCAGCCGGGAACGCAGCAGGCACAATTGACTTTGTCCGATGGCAGCGTGATTGATGTGCATAGAAAAGAAGTAAGCGTAGTAGTAGATGGCGTTCAAGTAAAATATAAGAAAGGAGTGCTGTCTTATCAGCCTACCGTCACGACACAACATGAGGAGAAAAACATTGAAGAACAATCTGGCAAATCAAATGAACTGGTAATACCGCGTGGAGGTGAAAATACTGTAATCCTTGCAGATGGAACGACAGTACATTTGAATGCCGGTTCTAAATTGACCTATCCGGTACGTTTTGCCGGTAAACGTCGAATTGTGCGTTTGGAGGGTGAAGCTTATTTTGATGTAGCAGGAGATGAGAATCATCCATTTGTGGTACAAACTCATCTCGGGGAAATAACTGTACTTGGTACTGAATTCAACGTGAATGCTTATGCCGATACCCCTGTTTGTTATACAACCCTAGTACATGGAAAAGTGAAATTCTCTACATTAAATGCGGAAACGGTTACTCTCTCACCGGGTGAACAAGCTGTTGTATTTGCCAATAGTTCAACGAAACGCAAGGTGGATTTGGAAGAATATGTTGGTTGGGTAGATGGTATGTACATCTTTAATGACCGTCCCTTGGGCGATATAATGAAGACATTCGAACGCTGGTACGACATACAGGTTTATTACGAAACCCCTAACCTGCGCGACATTACCTATAGTGGTAACTTGAAACGCTACGGAACAATAAATTCATTCCTGGATGCACTGGAACTGACAGGAGACCTTACTTATAAAATCAGTGGCAGGAATATATTGATATATGACAAAGTGGAAGAACAGGAATGGAAAAGATAGAATATTAGAATAGTTAGAATATTAGGTACACAAAAGTTTAATTATTAATTTATGAGAGAAAAACGATGGCTGCTATGTTTTCTAGTGGCAATGTGCTGTACGTTTAGTGCATGGGCATTACCGTCACAAGACAAGACGGTGACTTTGAAACTGCACAATGTCTCTATAGAGACTGTCCTGGATGCAGTGAAAAAACAGACAGGTGTGAATATGTTATATAATTCACAAATGTTCAAGGGTGTTCCTTCGGTATCACTTGATGTGAAGAACGAGAGATGGGATACAACTCTTAAATTAGTGTTGAATCCTCAAGGGTTTGACTATGTGATGAAAGACGGTATTGTTGTCATTCGAAAACAAAAGCGTGAAAACCGTGTCCGTGGTATGGTGACAGACTCACATGGAGAGCCGATTCCCGGAGCTAGTATTATTGTTAAAGGTACTCGTACAGGTACTTCTACCAATATTGAAGGTGAATTTACTTTGGACGTAAAAAGTGATAAGGTGGTGTTGGAAGTTTCTTTTATAGGTATGAAGAAGCAAACTGTCCAAGTGGATGCTACTCGTCGGAAAACGGTTGAAATTACATTGGTGGATGATGTCAAAACATTGGAAGATGTGGTTGTGACCGGATATAGCAATGTACGTAAATCCAGTTTTACGGGTAGTTCGACTCAGATTTCGGGTGATGACTTGCGTAAGGTGTCACAGACAAATATAATTGGGGCGATCCAGTCATTCGATCCCTCTTTCCGTTTGGTAGATAACGTACAATTTGGTTCTGACCCGAATGCTTTACCAGAAATGTATATTCGTGGACGTTCCGGTTTTGGCGTTAAAGAACTGGATAAAGATCAGCTTTCAAAATCAAATTTGGAGAATAATCCTAATTTACCAACTTTTATCATGGACGGTTTTGAAGTAAGCATTGAGAAGGTATATGACTTGGATCCTACCCGTATTGAGAGTTTGACGGTTTTGAAAGATGCTGCTGCTACTGCTATGTATGGTTCACGTGCTGCTAATGGAGTGGTGGTAATTACTACTGTTGCTCCGAAAGCAGGAGAGGTTCGTGTCTCTTATAACTTTACAGGAACGTTGGAAATGCCCGATTTACGGGATTATAATTTGGCAAATGCATCGGAGAAGCTGGAAATAGAGCGTCTCGCAGGATTATTTGATAAAGGACAAGCTAACATTCCATCGACTGCGGTAGGGATGAACAACTATTATAAGAAATACGCTTTAATTCAAAAAGGAGTAGATACGGATTGGATGTCTATTCCACTTCAAAATTCTTTCAATCATAAGCACAGTATTTACTTAGAGGGAGGAACACCTAATTTGCGTTATGGTGTGGACGGTTCATTTAATATAGCAGATGGTGTGATGAAGGGTACAGAACGTAATCGCTATAGTGCAGGCTTCTCTTTGGATTATCGCATCAAGAATTTGCAAGTAAGAAACTATGTATCTTTCGGGCATACGAAATCGAAAGAATCTCCGTATGGTTCGTTTAGTGATTTTAGCGGACTACAGCCTTATGACTCTCCTTATAAAGATGATGGAACACTCCGGGAGAAACTCACATATTCGAAAATTAGCGGACGTGACAATAATAATCCGCTATATGAAGCAACTTTGGGTAATTATAATTGGAACTCTTATGATGAGGTTATTGATAATTTGAGCTTTAACTGGTACCTGAATGATTACTGGACGGTTAAAGGGCAGTTCAGTGTAACGAAGAAATATTCCAAATCAGAGAAGTTTATTGATCCGCTTTCAAGTAAGACTAGTGTTACAGGTTCAAAAGATAATAATCTTGCCGGTGATTTGTATACGACGAATGGAGAAAGTTTGGATTGGAATTCCAATGCTTTTTTATACTATACACGTAGCTTTAACAAGCAGCACAATTTGAATGTTTCAGCAGGTTGGGAAGCAGCTTCAGGTACCACTGAGAGTACCAAATGCTCATTATCGTGGATTTCCGTCGGGTGAGTTTCACTCTCTGAATTATGCGGCGGAAGTATATAAGAAACCTACTCGTACTGAGAATACCACACGAAGGGTTAGCGTATTAGCTTCTGCCAATTATACGTGGAATGATATTTATTTGGTAGACGCTTCTGTACGTTTCGACGGTTCGTCAGAGTTTGGGGCGAATCAGAAGTGGGCTCCTTTCTTCTCTGGAGGTTTAGGTGTTAATATTCATAACTATGATTTCTTCAAAAGTAACGGATATATCAATAAGTTAAAATTACGTGCTTCTTATGGGCGTACCGGTAAAGTTAATTTCCCGGCTTATGCTGCAACGACGATGTATGAAACTTTATTTGATGAATGGTATATAACAGGTTATGGGGCTGTATTGAAAGCTTTAGGTAATAAAGATTTGACTTGGGAAAAGACGGATAAGCTGAGTGTTGGTATCGAAACAAAAACGTTCCATGATCGCCTGACTGTTGATTTCGAGTATTACTATAATAAGACAATTGACTTGGTGAATGATGTCACTCTTTCCCAAACTTCCGGTTTCTCTACTTACAAAGATAATATGGGACAAGTTGCCAACAAAGGCGTAGAATTAAAACTTCGTGCGGATATTTATCGTGACAGAAACTGGAATGTGGCGTTATGGGGAAATATGGCGCACAATAAGAATGAGATTCTGAAGATTTCCGACTCTCAGAAAGCATATAATGAGAGAGTGGCCGCTTATTATAAAAATGAAGCACTTTATCAAGAAACATTAGGGCTGTCTCATGGTGCGGAATATTCGGTACCACTGCCACAGTATGAGGAAGGAGCTTCTCTGACTTCAATTTGGGCTGTACGTTCATTGGGCATTGATCCTACTACGGGTAAAGAGATCTTTTTGAACCGTGATGGCTCTATAGCTGATAAGTGGAATGCTGCGCAGGAGGTTGTAGTTGGAAATACAGAACCTAAATGTAGTGGTGCTTTCGGGTTGAACCTGTCGTATAAGAATTGGACTCTGTTTGCTTCATTTCTTTATGAGTGGGGTGGACAGGAATACAATCAAACATTGGTCAACAATGTGGAAAATGCGGACTTAGTGAACAAGAATGTCGATTTACGCGTATTGACGGACAGATGGAAAAAACCGGGTGACATAGCTCAGTTTAAAGATATTAAAGACCGGGGGATGACTACTTTGCCAACATCACGTTTCGTGCAGGATAAAGCATTGGTTCGATTGAATTCATTGAATGTCAGCTATGATTTTAACCGTGACTGGATAAAAAAACATCTCCGCATGAATCTGCTTCGTCTGGAAGCTTCTACGAGCGACTTGATAAACTGGTCCTCTATTAAACAGGAACGCGGATTGAGCTATCCGAGATCTTGGAAAGTGGAATTCTCATTAAAAGCACAGTTCTAAAAAAAGAAGAAAAAATGAAAAAGATATATACAATAATATTTGTGTCATGTCTAGCAGCTATCTCGTTCAGTTCTTGTAGTGACTGGCTGGACGTGAGACCTGCGGATGAGATAAAGGAAGAATATTTGTTTGAGACAGGAAATGGTTATCGTACAGCTCTGAACGGTATATACCGGAAGTTGGCGACTTTCGATTTGTACGGTAGCAATCTGAGCTGGGGGTTGATAGATGGCTGGGGACAGGTATATGACTTGGACAAAGCCCCCGACAGCGGTGGTGGTAAAGCTATGAAGAAATTATCGAAGTTTTTGTATAAGAACTCTGAACTTACTCCTACAACAGATGCTATGTGGAGCGCAGCGTGGAATATCATAGCCAATTGTAATAACCTTGCACAGCAGGTGGCAGAGGAAGATACAATGCTGTTCTACAAACGTACGCAGGAGAAAAATATGATTTTAGGAGAAGCTATTGCCTTACGGGCGTATATGCATTTTGATTTGTTACGTATATATGCGCCGTCTTTGGCTATGAATCCGGGAGATAGGCTTTTTATTCCTTATGTGGACAAATATCCATCTTATTTATCCGATCGACAAACAGTCGGTTACTGTTTGGAACGCATCATCGCTGATTTAGTAGAAGCGCAAAAGATTTTGAAGGATGTGGATAAGTCATCAGAGTTTACTTCGGGTAATCGTTTTACTAAGTCTCCTTCCGGAGAAGAACGTTTTGTGTGGTACAGAGGATTCCATCTTAATTATCATGCCGTAACTGCGGAGTTGGCTCGTGTTTACTTATATGCAGGACAATCGGAAAAGGCCTATGAAACAGCGAAGTTACTAATAGATATTAATGCTGATAAAGGTTATTATAAGGCAGTAACAAGTAGTTATAGTGGACCTATGAATATAGAGAATGGGAATATAAAGATGTATGAAGACATTATATTTGCATTATATTCTACAGATCAGACTGATTGGGATTTGGAGATTAATCATGCAAGTGATAATGCTACCAAACCGGATGATGAAAAGTATCTGGCTTTGAGTGATGCTGTGATAACGAAATTCTTCGGTACCGAAAGCGATAAAGACTGGCGTCTTAAGTATCAGTTAGGACCGAATACTTCTTCTTTTTATCGTTCATTGAAGTATAAAAAACAAGATGAAGGTTCTGGTTTTGGTAAAGTGAATAGTACAATGGTGCCTATGATTCGTATGTCTGAAGTATATTATATAGCTGCAGAGGCTATTTATGATACAGATAAGGAATTGGCCAAGACATATCTTAAAACTGTGAAACAAGGGAGAGGTATTAGTTCTCCTGACCTTAGCAAATCGGGTACGAAGCAAGACTTTATTAATCTGATTGTTGATGACGCCCGTCGCGAGTTTATTGGCGAAGGACAGACTTTCTTTTTATACAAGCGTTTGAAACGGAACTTGGAAGGGTCGGATGAAAAGCAGTCCGTAGAATATCCGGCGATTGAAGATAATTTGGTGATGCCATTGCCTGATTCGGAAAGCAATATTTAAATTTTGAAAGATTGAAGATATATGAAAAGAATAAGTTTTTATATAGTCATTGTATTGTTGGGAGTCTCCTTCTTTACTTCTTGTGAGGAGCAAGGATTACTGACCCATACAAATGATGTGTCATATATTGCATTTGAGAAAAATATGACAACAGATACAACAGGTGTATCTTTTAAGTTTTACAATGAAGGTGAAAATGCTAAGATATTATTAGGAGTTACCATTTCTGGAAAAGTACAGGATAAGGATTTGGAGTTTACGGTCAGTGTAGATCCGGAACGAACGACTTTGCCTGCTACCCAATATGAATTGCCAGAGAAGTGCGTAATTAAAGCAGGAGAACTAACCGGAGAAATATTGGTGGTTCTGAAGTATTACGAAAAATTGGATACGAAAGCTGAACTGCTGACGTTGCAAGTGAATGACGGTGGTGAGGTTCGTCAAGGTCCGAGTGTCTATTCACGTGCTATTATTTCCGTATCTAATTTGTTGTTTGCACCTGAGTGGTGGACTAGAAACGACGGTGATGTGAATAATCCCTACAACATTGTTGAAGAATGGTATTTGGGGAGGTATTCGGAAAAGAAATATTTAATGTTTTTGGAAGAATTGAAAAAAGACGGGGTGGTATTTGACGGAAAAGATATGTTTATATTGCGTAAATATGCACTGCGTCTGAAAAATAGAATTAAAGATTATAATACTCAACATCCGGATGAACCCATGAGTGATGAGTATGGTAAAATGGAAATTCCTGTTGCCGGATAATTAAAAAACGGAAGAAGTATGAAAAAGATAACAGTTTATATTTTATTACTACTTTTATTGAGTAGCATTTGCAGTTGCCTGGATGATAAAAACAATTATGATTATACACCGATTAATGAACTGAAAGGCACTATTAGTAATATTGAAAAAAACTATAGTGTTGGGATAGATGAAGACTTAGTTATAACACCTACGTTTGAGTTTACAATTGATAAAACAGATCCGGATGTGAGTTACGAATGGAGACTAGACGGAGAATTGTTGAATGTAAAAGCACCTTCGTATACTTTCAATTCTCATAAGATCGGATTGTTTGAACTCACATTTTCCGTCATCGACAATAAAACAGGGGTTAAGTACTCTGCGTCAACAGACATTTTGGTTCGTTCTCCTTATCAGAGAGGATGGGTGGTTTTGTCTGACGTAGATGGAAAGTCAACACTTTCATTTATCAAGATTAAGACCTTGTATGGTGTGTCAGAAACTGTGAATATCTGGGGTGAGAAAGTGGTACGTGATTCTATCGCATATCATTCTGTCGAAAAGTATTTAGTCAAAGATTTAGGAACCAACCCCAAAGGTGTTTTTGAGCATTTGGGTTATCCTAGTACTTTCGGACAGGTAGAGACTGTATATGATGAACTGGTAGTGATGCAAGATCGTTGGGTGGAGCTGAACGGTAATACTTTGGAGCGTGAAGTATATACAGAGGATGAGTTCTATGGGGATTTGCCGGTGGGAGGCTTCAAACCTGTAGAAGCTGCCATGTCTTACTCTGCAAAATTTATTCGTGATGAAAATGGATATATTTATATGCACACGAAGCCGGTTGCAAATGATTTTCATGCTGGAGCCTATATGTCTATTCCACTGTGGAATTATACTAAATTCAGTGCTTTATATCCTGTACAGAAGTTTAAGGACAGAAATATGGATGCGGTTCTGGCTCTCCGTGAAGAGGATAACTCATTGGTAATTATTCGAAATGGAGGTGGGGTGAAGAATAGTTCCAATGATCCGACATTTTATGATAATACGGTGAAGGATACCGGAGAAATAGTTGAATTTGAAGGAGAGGATGCTAAGAACTTTCAGAATATGCGTGATGAAAGTATTGTAACAATGAAAACTGCGTCAGTTAATGTGAATGGCGACATGATGCAAGCATGGGTTGCCTTGATGAAGGGTAACGATATGTCTTATCAATTGCGCTATTTCAGAATGAAGAATAAAAAATGGGATATATATGATTATTATGAAAATGACTTGACGTCATTGAAAAATAAAGAGTATACAGATATGGCTGTATTTGAACAAAAGCAGTATGTTGTTATTGCAATGGGGAATGAATTGTGGTATTGCCAATATGTGAAAGGTATGGCATCTGCTCCAAAATTGATTCATACATTTGACAAGAAGGTGATTGCTCTTTCATCTAATGATATATATTTGTATCCAAAATATGGAGTTTACAACGGTCAGTTAGGGGTTGCCTTGGAAGACGGAAGTTTCTTTATATATGGGGTGGAAGAGAAGGACAAGCAAGAATCAGGATTGGTTAATGATGTAAAAATAAAACAATTATACCCGAATGAGGAAAGTGAGAAGGAGGGAGATAATAATTTTGGAAAAATAGTGGATGTACTATATAAAATAGGAAATGCTAACCAGATTGTTCAGTATGACCTTTAAAATAACTTGATCTATATAGATTATGCGGGGAATCGCATTGAGTCTTGAATACTTTATGTGATTCTCCTTTGTTTATTTGAATATGAGAAAAAGAATATTATTTATAGTTTTATTTGCTTGGTCAGGCATTCTGCATGCTTTTTCCCAACAGCAGGCCAACTATGAATTGGCAAATGAATTTCAGGCTTTCGGTTTAGGGGGTAATTTTACTGCTAATAGTCTAAATCTCTGGCCGAATGAAATTAATGGAACAGATAAGTTTTGGTTTGAATTTCATACGACTGTCGGGAAGGATTACTATTTTGTAGATCCTGAACGTCGGTTAAAAGAACCATTGTTTGATAAAGGGAAACTGGCATCGGGAATTGCACAGATTACTAGGGGTGTAGTGGACAGGAATAAACTGGAGTTGAGTGATATCAAATTTTCTGAAAACCTGGCTTCTTTTTCTTTTTCTTATAAAGGTAGGAACTATGAATATAATCGCCTGACACACCAGATTGTAGAGAAAAAGAAAGAAAAGAGTCGGTCATTATTTGATCGTTACTCATGGATGAAATATTCGCCAGACAGAAAATATCTTGTGTATGTGAAGAAACACAATCTGTATGTGAAAGGTAATGGGGAGATGGGAATGGATACGACGGAAGTGCAGTTGACCACTGATGGAGTTCGGTATTATTCTTATGTGCATGATGGAGGAACGGACGAAGAAGGAGAAGTCATGTCTGATATCTGTTGGTGCCCCGATTCAAGGCATCTTTATTTAGTACGCGAAGATGAACGTCTGCTTAGAGATTTTTGGGTGATAAATTCGTTGGATGACAGGCCTTCCCTGACTACTTATCGTTATGAATTCCCTGGTGATAAGAATGTAACCCAAAATGAACTGGTTATAGTTGACGTGATTGGGCGTACCGTAAAAAAAACAGACATAAGTAAGTGGCCGGATCAATACATAAATCCTTTGTGTGTGACAAAGGATAGTAAATACCTCTTTTTTGAACGTACGAAACGTACATGGGACGAAGTGGATTTGTGTTCTGTCAACCTCTCTACAATGGAGGTGAAAGAAATAATTCATGAAGTTGACAAACCGTATCGTGATCCGCATGCTCGTAGTGTCGCTATTTTGAATGATGGTAAAGATATTCTTTTTCGTTCGGAGCGTACGGGATGGGGGCATTACTATCATTATGATGGTAATGGAAAGTTGAAGAATGTGATGACTTCCGGTGAGTGGGTGGCAGGTCAGATAGCTTCTATTGATACTTTGGGGCGAACAGTATATCTATATGGATATGGCAGGGAAAAAGATATTGACCCATCTTATTACATGCTCTATAAAGTGCATATTGATAGGGAAGGAGTAACTCCATTAAGTACGGAAGACGGTCAGCATCAGGTTAAATTCCTGAAGTCTAATAGATACTATATTGACACTTATTCAAGAGTGGATATGGAACCTAAAATCATGTTGAAAGATAACAAGGGACAAGGGATTCTTGAATTGGCAAAGCCGGATATTGAATTAGCCTACAAAGCCGGATGGAAAAAACCGGAACGTTTTGTTGTGAAGGCTGCTGATAATATAACCGATTTACATGGAGTAATGTGGAAACCGGCAGACTTTGATTCTACTAAGGTATATCCGATTATTTCTGTGGTATATCCGGGGCCTTACTTTGGTCAAGTTCCTACTTCATTTACCTTAGAAGACAGATGTTGTACCCGTTTGGCGCAGTTAGGTTTTATCGTAATTGCTGTGTCTCACAGAGGAGATACTCCTATGCGTGGAAAGGCATACCATCGGTTTGGTTATGGTAATATGCGTGATTATCCATTAGCTGATGACAAATATGCTATTGAGCAGTTAGCTCGGAGGTATTCATTTATTAATGGTAAAAAAGTCGGTATCTACGGTCATTCCGGTGGAGGATTTATGGCTGCTGCAGCCATCTGTACTTATCCGGACTTTTATAAAGCTGCTGTCTCCTGTTCCGGAAATCATGATAACAATATCTATAATCGTGGGTGGGGAGAATGCTATAACGGTGTGAAGGAAGTGGAAAAAGTAGTAAAAGATAGTTTGGGTAATGAGACAAAAGAGTATGGATACAAGTTCAATGTGAAGCCGAATACGGAGATTGCCAAGAATTTGAAAGGACATTTAATGCTCGTCACCGGTGATATGGACAAGAACGTGAACCCTGCTCATACTTATCGCATGGCGCAGGCATTGATTGAAGCCGGCAAGGATTTTGATATGCTGGTGATTCCGGGTGCCGGCCATGGATATGGTTCTGCTGATAAGTATTTTGAGAAGAAGATGTACCGTTTCTTTGCCAAGCATTTGCTGGGTGATACTCGTGCAGACTATTGGGGAGATATTAACCGTAACAAATAAGACAATAGATAAGATTTTATGAAAAACTCTCTCTTTAGATATGTGTGCCTGGTGGTTGCATTGTTGATATGTAGCTTTGCCGATGCACAGCAGAAAGCGAATTATAAGTTAGCGGAAAAGTTCCGTCTGTTAGAACAGAATCCTATAATAAAGTATTCAACAGAAGTCAAGCCAACGTTTATTAATGGTACGGACTGTTTTTATTATTCGTTTACTACACGTGAAGGAAAGAAGTATTATTATGTAAATCCGAAGAAAAAGGAAAAACGTCTTCTGTTTGATACGGCTGAATTATTGAGTAAAATTGCAGTATATACCAAGAAAGCCTATTCTTCGGCAGATCCATATTTGTCTTTCACTTTCATGAAGGATAACGAAACGATTCGTATTGATTTTGACCGTGGACTTTATACGTACAATATTCATACGAAAGCACTGAAGCAGCTTAATGAGAAACCATCTTATGGAAATAGTGATCCGTATTGGATGAAGTATTCTCCAGATAGTCTTTATTTTCTTTATGCCAGCAAGGATAATTTGTATTTTGTTGGGAATCAAAAGAAAGGGCAAGATACCATTCCTGTACAACTGACAACGGACGGTGAGCCGAATTATACATTTAACCGTGAAGATGAGGGTAAGCTGGAAGGACGCTTCGGAGCCGAATCTACTCATTGGATTCCAGGTAGCCATCGTTTTTATGCTGTTCGTGAGGATAACAGGAAAGTGCGTGATTTATGGTTAATCAATTCGTTGTCTACTCCATATCCGACACTGAAAACTTATAAAGCCGAACTGGCAGGCGATAAACATGTCACCCAATATGAATTGTTGATTGGAGATGTCGATACCCGTGAAGTGAAGAAAATCGATATTAATCGCTGGCCTGATCAGTATATTGACATATTGTATATTTCAAAGGACGGGAAGCGTTTGTATTTCCAACGTTATAACCGTCCATGGAACCAGTCGGATATTTGCGAGGTAGACGTAGAAACCGGAAAAGTGCGCGTAGTGATTCATGAAGAAAACAAACCATATCTCGATTATCAGATGCGTAATGTTTCTTTCCTGAATGACGGGAAAGAAATCCTTTTCCGTTCCGAACGTAATGGTTGGGGACACTATTACCTGTATGACACAGCAACGGGAAACTTAAAGAACCAACTGACCGATGGAATATGGGTAGCTGGTCCGGTTACCAAGATTGATACTATCGGGCGTAAGATGTATTTCTATGGTTATGGTCGTGAGAAAGGCATTGACCCTTATTATTACATTCTTTATGAAGCTCAACTGGATCGTCCGAATGCTGTTCGTCTGTTAACTCCGGAGAATGCGTCACATGATGTCAGTATCTCTCCGTCTTACCGATATATGGTAGATTCTTATTCTACTGTTTCGCAGGAACCGGTGAATGTGGTTCGTAACCGGAATGGAAAGGTGATTATGACGTTGGAAAAGCCCGATTTGCAGCCTGTCTATGAGATGGGATGGAAAGCACCGGAACGCTTTAAGATAAAAGCTGCCGATGGAGTGACCGATTTGTATGGCGTGATGTGGAAACCTGCCGACTTTGACTCGACAAAGGTTTATCCTATCATTTCGAATGTTTATCCGGGACCGTTCTTCGAATATGTGCCGACACGTTTCACGATTAATGATGTTTATAATACCCGTTTGGCTCAACTGGGGTTCATTGTAATCACTGTGGGGCACAGAGGTGGCACTCCGATGCGCGGAAAGGCTTATCATACCTATGGATACAACAATATGCGTGATTATCCGTTGGCGGATGATAAATATGCTATTGAGCAACTGGCTGCCCGTTATCCGTTTATTGATGCTACCAAAGTCGGTATTTACGGCCATTCCGGTGGAGGGTTTATGTCGGCGGCTGCCATTTGTACTTATCCTGATTTCTATTCGGCTGCTGTTTCATCGGCAGGTAATCATGACAATCGTATTTATAATAAAGGCTTTGTTGAGATTCATTTCGGTGTAGATGAGAAGGTGAAAACGACTAAAGATAGTTTGGGAGTAGAAAGTACGATGTATGATTATAGTGTCCGTGTACGTCCGAATCAACAGTTGGTAAAGAATTACAAGCACGGCTTGTTGCTGTTTACCGGTGCGATGGATAAAACTGTGAATCCTGCTAACACATTGCGTCTGGTGGATGCATTGATTAAGGCTGATAAGGATCTCGAAATGTTTGTATTGCCGAAATGTACACATGGATTCTTCGGTGAGTCTGAGGATTTCTTCGAGCATAAGATGTGGCGTCACTTTGCCCGCTTGTTATTGCATGACAACTCGGCTGATTCTGATGTCGATTTGAATAAGGATATGATTAAAGATGACAGGAGAAGATAAGATGAACCGGATATTTGTATATATAGGGATTATAGCAGGATTGTTGCTGGGGGGAAGCTTGTCTGTTGAGGCTCAAAAGAAACCGTTGGATATAGAAGCATGTACATCTTGGAAACGTATTGATGCACCGGATATTTCACCGACAGGCAGATGGGTGACTTACCGTATATCGTTGATGGAATATAATCCGGCTAGCAAGGAAGAAAAAAAACTGCATTTATTCGATTCCCGTACGCGGAAGGAAATATTGCTGAATGGCGATATAGAGCGTCTGGAGTTTTATAATAACGACCAGGGAGCTTTTTATCGGTTGGCAGACTCGGCAGGAGTAATGAAAACATTTTTGTTGTCATTGCCTTCGGGAGTAAAGACCGAATGGAAACATAAAGAGGCTTTTCGTCCTGTGGAAGGGACCCCTTACTCAATCTCTGTAACTAATGTGTCGAAAGATACGGTAAATCATGTTCCGGCTTTTAACAGGCTGGTGGTACGTCATCTGAAGACAGAAGTTGCTTTTCATATTGACAGTATCGGCTATCATACATTATATGACGGAGGACGTTCTATTCTTTTCATTCGTAAAAAGTCAGACAGGAACGAGCTATGCTATGGCCCTTTAGCTGGTCCATATAAGACTCTTTATCAGAGTTCTGTAAAGAGTGAACCCTCTTCTTATAGTTTTAATGAAAAAGAGATGATCGGGGAGTTTAGCGTAAATGATTCTTTGTGGTATGCTTTTTCATTAAAGAAGCCGGGTTGTAACTTGCTTTTTGACCGGAAAGAAATTGTTTTGCCTGATGGTATGTCTGTCGGACGTATTGACTTGTCTAAAAGCCATAATTTTTTGATACTTGAACTTCGGGACTCACAGCAGATTTCCCGTAGGAGGGAAGAATCGGAGAAGAAACCGGACAAGAGTTTTGAATTAGAGTTGTGGACGTGGAACGAAATGGAAGTTCCGACTTTACAAAGGGGCGGACGTTATAGGCAGGATAAGTCGGTGACGTATATTTATGATATTTTTTCTAAGAAGCTCACAGAAGTTGCTCCATTTACCGTAGATTTACTCTTACCATCGGGAGCAGAGAATTTGAACTATGTGCTTTACACAGATGAATCTCCTTATAAGATGCAGCGTGAGTGGTTGGATCGGTTGCCGTTCGATATATATTCAGTGAATGTGCATACAGGTGCAAAACGGTTGATCGGACGTAGTTATCGTACAGCTCCCAAATGGTCGGTAAATGGCAAGTGGGCAGTAATGTATGATCCGATTGCTCAAGTCTGGAATAAGTTTGATGGTGCTACCGGTAAGGTTGTTAATATATCTGATGCTATCGGTTATCCAATGTTCATGGAAAGTTATGATAAACCGGCTCCTGCTCCCGCTTATGGAATAGCAGGGTGGACGGCTGACGGGAATAATGTGTTTCTGTACGATGCATATGACTGGTGGAAGACTGATTTGACAGGAGAACGTCAGCCGGAGTGCCTGACTAAAGGATATGGTCGCAAGCATGGCAAATCTATTCGTAAAATGACGAGTAATATAGATAAGGATGTTTTTCAGAAAGACGAAAAAGTCATAGTTAGCCTTTGGGATAAAGACACGATGGATGAGGGTGTCTATCAGCTTGATATGAAAGGCCGTCTGAGAAAATTGATGGAGGGGAATTATGTATATACTATACATCGTTTTTCTGACAATCATGAGTATTGCGTTTGGAATCGTCAGAATGTATCGGAATTTAGGGATTTGTGGTGGAGTAAGTCCGATTTCTCCAATCCCGTTAAAGTGACGAATGCGAATCCTCAACAAGCAGATTATAAATGGGGTACAGTTAAACTGATAAAGTGGACTAATTATGAGAATAAGGAAAATAAGGGGTTGCTTTATCTTCCGGAAGATTATGATCCTCAAAAAGAATATCCGGCGTTGGTGCAGTTTTATGAAACTCATTCCGGTGAGTTGAATATTTATCATGCACCTTTGTTGAGTAGTGCGTTAGGGGATCCTATGTATTTTGCCAGCAATGGTTATATTGTGTTTATGCCGGATGTGCATTTCACGGTTGGGACTCCCGGTCAGAGTTGTTATGATGCTGTTGTGAGTGGAACGAAGTATCTGATAGAGCAGGGGATAGCACATCCCGGGAAAATAGGCTTACAGGGACATAGCTGGTCTGGCTATCAAACATCATATTTGGTGACAAAGACAGATCTTTTCACTTGTGCCAATATAGCGGCTCCAATTACGGATATGGTGACCGGATATTTGGGAATTCGTAATGGAAGCGGTCTGCCACGATATTTTATGTACGAGGAAACACAAAGTCGTATGGGAAAGACTTTATGGGAGGCAAAAGATAAGTATCTGGCAAGTTCAGTAATTTTGGAGGCTGATAAGATACATACACCTTTGTTGATATTACATAATGATGAGGATGAGGCTGTTGCATATGAACAAGGACGTGCTCTTTATTTGGCTATGCGTCGCTTACAACGTCCTGCATGGTTGTTGAATTACAAAGGTGAAGGACATTTCGTACTGGGAAGAGGTGCACAGAAAGACTGGACAATCCGGATGATGCAGTTCTTTGACTATTACCTGAAAGGAACAAAAGAACCACGTTGGATGAAGGAAGGTATTCATCTGCGAGAGCGTGGAATTGATCAGAAATACGATTTACTAAAAAAATAAATATTGATTTAAGATGAAAAAATTATTGATTACGGCTATGGCTCTGTCTTGTTTCGCTTTAAGCTACGGACAGAAGAAAGTAGAAAAACAGATTATCGGAAAATGGTGCAATCCTTATACATACAAGTCTACGGGTGAGTTGAAAGGATTTGAGTTCAAGAAAGGTGGTAAGTGTTCTGCTATCAATATTCCGTCTTTAGATTTGAAAACGTGGAAAGTGGATAATGGTTATCTGATTGTGGAAGGATTCAGCAAGGAAGATGATGGAAAGGTTGAGGTGTACAAAACTCGTGAGCGTATCGGCTACCTGACATCGGATTCATTGCAGTTGATAGTGAACGAAGGAACTCCTCGTTTGGCTTTCCTGTACCTAAATACAAAATCAATTAAGGAACTGGTTACTCCTGAAGTGAAGTAACTCCAAACTATTAATAAATTGACTAAATCTCTCTCTTAATAATTTAGTGTTAATTAGCATAAGCTAATGGAGTGCCTCGGCGTAGTGATTACGCCGGGGTTTCTTTTTTATGAAAGGCGAATTGAAAAGCAGTGTACGAATTGAAAGCAATGAGCGCTTATCGCAACATCCCCAATGCCTTATTCTCAGCTGCTTCCATAACTTCCCGTTCTCCGGGACCTTTATCATTAATGCCGCACAAATGAAGAATTCCGTGGATAATCACACGATGTAGTTCGTCTTCGTATGAAGCACCAAACTGTTCCGCATTGGTGCGTATCGTATCCAGGCTGATGAATAAGTCACCTGATAGACGATCGCCTTCACAATAATCGAAAGTAATAATGTCCGTGTAGTAGTCATGTTGCAGATACTGACGGTTTACCTCCAGAATTTTTTCGTCCGAGCAGAAGATATAAGCGATTTCACCGAGTCTTTTTCCGTAAGAAGCAGCTACGGTCTTTATCCATTCCGTAGTCTCACGTTTCTTGATATCAGGCATTTTTACGCCTTCTGTTTGATAAGTTACAGCCATAGTTGAATGTTATGATTTAAAAGAAAAATAAATAACTGATTAAGATAGCGGCTATGATACCCGAAAAGTCAGCTATCAGACCGCAAGTCACTGCATTACGAGTTTTGGTAATTCCTACACTGCCGAAATAAACGGCCAGAATGTAGAATGTGGTATCTGAAGCTCCGCGTACTACGCAACTCATACGCCCTACAAACGAATCCGGTCCCAGTTCTTTCATCGTATCAATCATCAATCCGTTGGCACCGCTACCGCTAAGCGATTTCATCAATGCAGTAGGCAGTGCCCCTACAAAGCTTGTATCAACTCCGCATGAGCCTACTATGTAGCCAATGCCTCCCACTAGAAAATCCATAGCTCCCGAAGTGCGGAACACGGCGATTCCTACAAGGAAAGCAACCAGATAGGGTATGATACGTACAGCTGTCGTAAATCCTTCTTTAGCTCCCTCTACAAACGAATCGTATACATTGATTTTTTTCCTGACTCCCGTCAGAATAAACAGGATAATGACACTGAACAGCAGAATATTCGCTATCAATGTAGAATAAGTACCCATATCCTCTCGTGAAACGCTTAGAAACAGATAAATCAATCCCGAAAAGAAAAGACAGATAACACCCATTAAAATGAGAATAGGCTTATTGATTAAGTTTATCTTTTGAGCGATACTGACTGCTATGACTCCTACTAAAGTTGAAATGAAAGTACTTAGCAGGATAGGGATAAATACATCCGTAGGCTGTGCAGCCCCCATTTGTGCACGATACACCATGATACTGATTGGAATGATGATAAGGCCGGATGTATTAATCACCAAAAACATAATCATCGGATTGGAAGCCGTATCCTTATTCGGATTCAGTTCTTGCAGTTCTTTCATCGCTTTCAGTCCCAGCGGGGTGGCGGCATTGTCCAAACCGAGCATGTTGGCAGACATATTCATAAAGATGGAGCCTAACACCGGATGCCCTTTAGGAATGTCCGGAAACAGGCGGCAAAGCACCGGACTAAGAAAGTGGGCCAGCGCATTAATCAATCCGCTGTTCTCGCCGATTTTCATGATGCCCAACCAAAGGGCCAGTACACCCGTAAGTCCTAGCGATATCTCGAATGCCGTTTTGGAGGAGTCGAATGTAGAGTTCATGATAGCCGTAAATATCCCCGTATCTCCCAAAACAATCACTTTTATAAGAGCGATGATAAAGGCTATGACGAAAAATCCTATCCAAATGTAATTTAGAACCATAGTTGATAACGTGTATATAGATAGTGCAAAAGTAGTTATTACGTTTCAAATAAACTAAATCTTCGTCTTTCTTATACTGAAAATGAATGTAAATCTCTATCTTTGTCTCCTACTTTCAAGAAATAAATGGAACAGGAAGATTTTAACATACGCGAACATCAGCTTACTTCAAAAGAACGGGATTTCGAGAATGCACTCCGTCCGTTAAGCTTTGAAGACTTTAGCGGGCAGGACAAGGTGGTGGAAAACCTTCGCATTTTTGTGAAGGCGGCACGTCTGCGTGGCGAAGCACTCGACCATGTGCTGTTGCACGGCCCTCCCGGATTAGGAAAAACAACTCTTTCGAATATTATTGCTAACGAATTAGGAGTTGGCTTTAAAGTCACTTCCGGTCCGGTACTCGATAAACCGGGTGATCTGGCAGGAGTGTTAACCAGTCTCGAACCGAACGATGTACTTTTTATCGATGAAATTCATCGGTTGTCGCCTGTGGTGGAGGAATATCTTTATTCGGCCATGGAAGATTACCGCATCGATATTATGATCGATAAGGGACCTTCGGCACGCAGCATCCAGATAGATTTGAATCCTTTCACGCTGGTTGGTGCAACCACACGTAGCGGTCTGCTGACGGCTCCGCTTCGTGCACGTTTCGGTATTAATCTTCATTTGGAGTACTATGATGATGATATTTTGAGCAATATCATTCGTCGTTCTGCGTCCATACTGGATGTGCCTTGTTCGGTACGTGCAGCATCGGAGATCGCTTCCCGTAGCCGCGGAACGCCCCGTATTGCCAATGCCTTGCTCCGTCGGGTACGTGATTTTGCGCAAGTGAAAGGCTCCGGTTCTATCGATACGGAGATCGCCCAGTTTGCATTGGAAGCACTGAATATTGATAAGTACGGCCTGGATGAGATAGACAACAAGATACTTTGCACCATTATAGACAAATTTAAAGGTGGTCCGGTAGGTATCACTACCATTGCCACGGCTTTGGGAGAAGATGCGGGAACCATTGAGGAAGTTTACGAACCTTTCCTGATAAAAGAAGGATTTATGAAGCGTACTCCCCGTGGACGTGAGGTGACCGAACTTGCCTATAAACATTTGGGAAGAAGTCTTTATAACAGTCAAAAAACGCTGTTTAATGACTAACATAAAGCGTCATGTGACAAGTGGTATTAACGGTATAAAAGAACTTTATAAAGCATAGTTGGATGATGAAGCAATGGACTACTTTACTTGTTTTTCTCTTTTTGAGCTTGTCTTTATCGGCTCAACAGGAATATGGGAGGGATATTTTTGTCTCTTCTAAAGGAGACTCTTTACCTTATCGGATGATTCATCCCGAATCGGTGAAGCCAGGTGAAAAGTATCCGCTCGTACTGTTTCTGCATGGAGCCGGCGAACGGGGAAATGATAATGAGAAACAGTTGACTCATGGTGGACAGATGTTTCTTAATCCGGTCAATCAAGAGAAGTATCCCGCTTTCGTTCTAATTCCACAGTGTCCGACAGACGGTTACTGGGCTTATACAGGACGTCCGAAGTCGCTTATCCCTACAGAAATGCCAGTGGGACAAGAGATCAGTCCTATATTGCAAACGCTTAAACAGTTGCTCGACTCTTATCTGGTAATGCCCGAAGTGGACACACAACGGGTTTATATTATCGGTCTTTCAATGGGAGCGATGGGAACGTATGATTTAGTCGTGCGTTATCCGGAGATTTTTGCAGCTGCAGTTCCTATTTGCGGTACAGTCAATCCAAGTCGGCTATCGGTTGCCAAGGATGTGAAATTTCGTATCTTTCACGGAGATGCGGACGATGTAGTTCCGGTGAAAGGTTCTCGCGAAGCGTATAAAGCACTGAAAGCTGCCGGTGCAGATGTGGAATATATTGAATTCCCCGGTTGCAATCATGGGAGCTGGAATCCGGCTTTCAATTATCCCGGATTTATGGATTGGTTGTTCAAACAAAAGAAGAAACGTTGAACCAATCTAAATGATAATTACTAATAAAACATGGCTGGACTAAAATCATTAGCTAAAGATACGGCAATTTATGGGTTGAGTAGTATTGTCGGACGGTTCCTTAACTACATGCTGGTGCCTTTGTACACAGCGGTATTGCCAGCTTCCACCGGAGGTTATGGAGTTGTTTCAAACGTATATGCGTTTACAGCCCTGATGCTTGTACTGCTTACGTTCGGTATGGAAACGGGATTCTTCCGTTTTGCCAACAAATCGGGAGAAGACCCGATGAAAGTATATGCCAACTCCTTGTTATCGGTAGGAGGGGTATCTTTGATTTTTGTTTTCCTTTGCTTGTTATTCCTGCAACCTATTTCCAATTTACTGGATTATGGCGATTATCCGGAGTTTATAGCGATGATGGCTGTTGTGGTAGCTTTAGACTCTTTCCAATGCATTCCTTTTGCCTATTTACGGTATAAAAAGCGGCCTATTAAGTTTGCTGCTATTAAACTGCTCTCTATCGTTGGTGGCATCGGTTTGAATTTATTTTTCCTATTGGTGTGCCCGTGGCTGAATGTACATTGTCCGTCAACGATCTCCTGGTTTTATGATCCGGATTATTTAGTGGGATATATCTTTATTAGCAACCTGATTATTTCGGTTGTCCAGATGTTCTTCTTTATTCCGGAACTGACAGGTTTTGCTTATAAGTTGGACAAGGTATTGCTGAAACGAATGGTCGTATATTCTTTCCCGGTATTAATCTTAGGTTTGGTAGGTATTCTAAATCAGACTGTGGATAAGATGATCTATCCGTTTCTTTTTGAAGACCGGCAGGAAGGGTTGGTGCAATTGGGTATCTATGCAGCAACCAGTAAGATTGCGATGGTGATGGCAATGTTTACGCAAGCTTTCCGTTATGCTTACGAACCGTTTGTCTTTGGCAAAGACCGAGAAGGAGACAACCGGAAGATGTATGCCGCTGCGATGAAGTATTTTCTTATATTTTCCTTGCTGGCTTTCCTTGCTGTCATGTTCTACCTCGACTTGCTGCGTTATCTGGTGGCAAGGGGTTACTGGGAAGGCCTGGGGGTAGTAGCTATTGTAATGCTTGCAGAGATCTGTAAAGGGATCTATTTCAACCTTTCCTTTTGGTATAAACTGACGGATAAGACCTATTGGGGAGCCTACTTCTCGGTGATTGGTTGTGTTATTATTGTCGTATTGAACATCCTGTTTGTGCCGGTTTACGGTTATCTTGCTTCGGCATGGGCTTCTGTTGCAGGCTATGCAGTCATCTTGCTGCTATCCTACTGGATAGGACAGAAAGAATACCCGATTCATTATGACTTGAAGAGCCTGGGACTTTATGTTCTGCTGGCAGCGGTACTTTACATTATTGGAGAGCAGGTTCCTATCCCTAATATAGTGCTCCGTCTCGCTTTCCGTACCGTACTCTTATTGCTATTTATAGCTTATATTATCAAGAAGGATTTACCATTGAGTCAGATTCCTGTTATTAATCGATTTATAAAGAAGAAATAACTATGAAGACAGATGAACGTAATAAGTTTGCTATCAAGTCCTTTCTGGGAGAATATCTGGACTTGAGGAAAGATAAGGATAACGAACTGGCCACAGTGGATTCTATCCGTAAGGGGGTAGAGTTCAAAGGTGCCAATTTATGGATTCTGATCTTTGCCATATTCATGGCATCACTCGGATTGAATGTGAACTCCACTGCCGTTATTATCGGTGCCATGTTGATTTCTCCATTGATGGGACCTATTATGGGAGTAGGACTGTCTGTCGGACTGAATGACTTTGAATTAATGAAACGCTCTTTGAAGAGCTTTCTCATAACGACTGCTTTCAGTGTGACTACGGCAACAATCTTTTTCCTTCTTGCCCCTATTGCCGGTTCACAGTCAGAGTTGCTGGCACGTACATCGCCCACTATTTATGATGTATTCATCGCGCTTTTTGGTGGTTTGGCAGGTGTCGTGGCTCTCTCTACCAAGGAAAAAGGAAATGTGATTCCAGGTGTTGCCATTGCTACTGCATTGATGCCGCCGCTTTGTACGGCAGGTTACGGACTGGCTTCCGGTAATCTCATTTATTTCCTGGGTGCTTTTTATCTTTACTTTATCAACTCTGTTTTTATCAGCCTGGCTACTTTCCTCGGTGTTCGTGTGATGCATTTCCAACGGAAAGAGTTTGTGGATAAAACCCGTGAGAAGACCGTACGTAAATACATTGTTCTGATTGTAGTGCTTACCATGTGCCCTGCAGTTTATCTGACATTTGGAATTATAAAGAGCACTTTCTATGAAGCAGCAGCCAATCGTTTTATAAACGATCAGTTGAGCTTTGAGAATACGCAGGTACTTGATAAGAAAATTAGCTATGACCATAAAGAAGTACGGGTTGTTTTGATTGGTCCTGAAGTGCCTGACGCTTCGATATCTATTGCTCGTAGCAAGTTGAAAGAGTATAAGCTGGAAGATACGAAACTGGTTGTATTACAGGGGATGAACAATGAGGCGGTAGATGTATCTTCTATCCGTGCCATGGTCATGGAAGACTTCTATAAAAACAGTGAGCAACGGCTTCAACAACAGGCGGTGAAAATTTCCCAACTGGAGACAACACTGGAGCAATACAGAACGTACGATGCTATGAGTCGTACATTAGTACCCGAATTGAAGGTACTTTATCCTTCCATCACAACTCTTTCCATCGCTCACTCGCTCGAAGTGCGGGTCGATTCGATGAAGACGGATACGGTAACATTGGCTGTCCTTAAATTCGCCAGACATCCGTCTGTTGCTGAAAAAGAGAAAATCAGCGAATGGCTGAAAGCCCGCGTAGGAACGAAGAAGTTGAGGCTGATTACAGAATAATGAATCTAAAAATAATAATATGAAGTTCAGACTAACCGTCTTGATAGTCTTTTCTCTCTGTCTGTCGAATGTATTTGCCGATGAGGGAATGTGGTTGTTGGGAAATCTCCGAAAGAATAAACAGACTGACCGGGTAATGAAAGAACTTGGTTTGCAGATGCCTGTGAATAAAATATATGATCCGAAGAAACCATGTCTGGCAGATGCTGTTGTCAGTTTTGGAGGCTTCTGTTCAGGAGTGGTGGTTTCCGAAGACGGTCTGGTGTTTACCAATCATCATTGTGGCTTTAGCAGTATTCAGCAACATTCTTCAGTGGAGCATGATTACCTGAAAGATGGCTTCTTTGCACGTAGTCTTGAGGAAGAACTGCCGAATCCGGAGTTGTATGTTCGTTTCCTGCTTCGTACGGAAGATGTTACTAAACGCGTATTGTCTGCCGCCCGGCATGCTAAAACGGAAACAGAACGCCGTGTAGCTGTTGATTCGATTATGAATGTAATCAGTATGGAAGTCTCCGAAAAGGATTCTACATTGACTGGTATTGTAGATGCTTATTATGCAGGGAATGAATTCTGGCTATCTGTTTATCGTGATTATAATGATGTCCGCCTGGTTTTTGCACCTCCTTCTTCTGTCGGGAAGTTCGGATGGGATACGGATAATTGGATGTGGCCGCGTCATACGGGCGATTTCAGCGTATTTCGTATCTATGCTAATGCCAAGAATGGTCCGGCGGATTATTCTCCTGAAAACGTCCCTTATCATCCCGAATATGTAGCACCCATTTCTTTGGATGGATACAAAGAAGGTTCTTTCTGCATGACGCTTGGCTATCCGGGCAGTACGGAACGTTACCTTTCCTCGTATGGTATCGAAGAGATGATGAATGGAATCAATCAGGCAATGATTGATGTACGGGGAGTGAAACAAACCATCTGGAAACGGGAGATGGACCGTCGTCCGGATATTCGCATTAAGTATGCTTCAAAATACGATGAAAGCTCCAATTATTGGAAGAATAGCATCGGAACGAATAAAGCCATCAAGCATTTGAAAGTGTTGGAAAAGAAGCGGGTGGCTGAAGCAGAGCTTCGTAACTGGATTCAGTCTCATCCGGAAGAGAGAGAGAAACTGATTCGTTTATTTTCTTCTTTAGAGTTGAGTTATAGTAATCGCCGTGAAACCAATCGTGCGTTGGCTTATTTCGGTGAATCGTTTATAAATGGTCCCGAGTTAGTGCAGCTCGCTCTTGAAATTCTCAATTTCGACTTTGAGGCGGAAGAGAAGTTGGTGATAACCCGCATGAAAAAGTTACTGGAGAAGTATGATAATCTCGATCTTTCCATTGATAAGGAGGTTTTTGCTGCCATGCTCAAAGAGTATCAGTCGAAAGTGGATAAAAAGTTTCTGCCTGCTATGTATGAGAAGATAGATACGCTCTACAACGGGAATATTCAGACCTATGTAGACTCTTTGTATGCAACTTCCAATATAACGTCTCCTAAGGGCTTAAAACGTTTTCTGGAGCGAGATACTACATATAATCTCATAGAGGATCCGGCTGTTTCCTTGAGTCTGGATTTGATTGTGAAGTATTATGAGATGAATCAAAGCATTTCCGAGGCTTCCGAGCAGATAGAGGAGGGGGAGCGTTTATTCAATGCAGCCATGCGCCGTATGTATGCTGATCGTAATTTTTATCCGGATGCCAACTCTACCATGCGGCTTAGTTTCGGAACGGTTGGAGGATATACTCCTTTTGATGGGGCCACTTATGATTATTACACAACCGTGAAAGGCATTTTTGAGAAAGTGAAGGAACATGCGGGTGATATTGACTTTGCCGTTCAGCCGGAGTTGTTGAGTTTGCTTTCTTCCGGTGATTTTGGAAGATATGCCAATGCGCAGGGAGATATGAATGTTTGTTTTATCTCCAACAATGACATTACAGGCGGTAATTCCGGCAGTGCCATGTTTAATGCCAAAGGAGAATTACTAGGCTTGGCTTTTGATGGCAACTGGGAAGCAATGAGCAGTGATATCGTATTCGAACCAGATTTGCAGCGTTGCATCGGGGTAGATGTGCGGTATATGCTCTTTATCATAGAGAAATACGGTAAGGCAGCCCATCTTATTCAGGAATTAAAAATGGGTCGATGAAGTAAATATTCCGATGAAACCGCATTTTTTATCGTTTTAATATAATAACGATTACGGCAGCGATAATCAGTGCAATGCCTATACCAATGCTTGTGGTGAAGGCTTCCCCGAAAAGAAAGATACCTACACATACAGCAGTTACCGGCTCCATAGCTCCCAACACAGAGGTGAGTGTGGAGCCGATGCTTTTTACGGCTCTTACTAGAGCAAGATTAGAAACTACGGTAGGGATTAAAGCTAATAGAATCAAGTTGCCGGCAGTATGCCATTCGCTGATGGGTTGAAGCTGGCTGATGGTTTCCGTTCCGATAAAAAGGAGAATACCTCCGAATAGGAATACATAGAAAGTAAGCAGTAGCCCTTTCATCTGTCCAATCTTTAATTGGCTCATTGTGACGAGATAAAGCGCATATCCGAGTGCCGACAGAAGAACAATGAAAAGTCCCAGGAAAGAAAAGCTCCCCGTTTTTGTATCTCCGCCGGATAAGAAATAAACTCCTGCCACTGCGGATGCAATGGCAGCGATCCGCCAGCCGGACTTCTTTTCTTTAAAAAAGAGCATCATGATTAACGTGGTAAGCACCGGATACATGAAATGAATAGTGGTGGCAACTCCGCTAGCCATAAACTTATATCCCCAGAACAGGAATACGGCAGACATTAAATAAAGAAGCGCAAGAAGAAACAGGGAAGGAATGTCCTGCCTCTTGATGCGAAATGATTGACCATTCACCAATAAGATTCCGCCTAACGCCAGACAGGCAAACAGGAAACGATAGAAAAGTATCGATTCAAATTGCATCCCTGCTTGCATGGCAGGAATGGTAAATAGAGGGATAAGTCCAAAAGAAGCCGATGAAAGCAGCCCATATAGTAAACCATTAACTTTATTCATAGTCAAGTATATATTCGGGCCGCAAAGATATAGCTTTTTTGAGGCAAGTAGATAAAGCGTCCATACAATATTTTTCGTAAATTAGCACGCGATGTAAATATGGCATCCGATTGAAAGAAAATACAAACTAATTTTTGGATAAAATGAAACGATTGACACTATTACCGGGATTACTATTTTTAATGCTGCAAGCAGCATTTTCACAAGAGTCAGGCAGCTGTAAACCAGTGAACCTGGTTTGTGATTATTTGGTGAATCCCTTGGGAATAGATAATCCTGCTCCCCGGTTATCATGGATGCTGAATGATGCTCGAAAAGGAGCACGGCAAACAGCCTGTCAAGTCATCGTAGACAAAGACTCTCTTGAATTGATTGCAGGGAAGGGAACTATCTGGGATTCGGGCAAAAAGGACTCCGAACAGATTCTGATTACCTATTCCGGACAGGAACTTCGTCCTTTTACCAAGTATTATTGGAGAGTGAATGTATGGGATAAGGATGGAGTGAAATCTTCTTCGGATATTAATAGTTTCGAAACGGGCATGATGGGGATGGAATACTGGCAAGGGGCTTGGATTAGCGATAACAAAGATATTAATTACCGTCCTGCTCCCTATTTCCGGAAAGTGTTTGATGCACGAAAGAAGATATGGTCGGCAAGGGCATATATTGCCGTAGCAGGTTTGTATGAACTGTATATCAATGGTGAGAAGATTGGAAACCACCGGCTGGACCCGTTATATACCCGGTTTGACAGGCGTAATTTCTACGTTACTTATGATATTACTTCCCAAATACAGAAAGGGAAAAATGCGATTGGTGTGTTGCTGGGCAATGGATGGTATAATCATCAGTCAATGGCCGTGTGGGACTTTCATCGTGCACCTTGGCGTAACCGTCCTGCTTTCTGTATGGATGTGCGGATTACTTATGAGGATGGTTCTGTTGAAGTCGTTTCTACGGAGCGGGACTGGAAAACTTCATCCGGCGCATTGATCTTTAATAGCATTTATACAGCCGAGCATTACGACGCCCGTTTGGAACAGAAAGGCTGGAATACCGTGAACTTTGACGATTCTAAATGGAATGGAGTAGGATATAGGGCTGTTCCTTCACAGAATGTGGTGTCACAACAAGTGCAGCCGATTCGTGCAGTAGAAACGATCCCCGTAAAAACCTGGAAGAAACTTAATGACACAACGTATGTATTCGATTTTGCCCGCAATATGGCAGGAGTCACCCGCATTAAAGTGTCCGGGGAAGAGGGAACTGTAGTGAGACTGAAACATGGTGAGCGGTTGTATGACAACGGACGAGTGAATACGTCAAATATTGATGTGTATCACCGCCCGGTAGACAACTCCGATCCTTTTCAAACGGACATCCTCGTTTTGAGTGGAAAGGGAGAGGATGAATTTATGGCACGATTCAATTATAAAGGTTTCAGATACGTGGAAGTAACAAGCACTAACCCCCTTGTATTGAATGAGAATAGTCTGACTGCCTACTTTGTGCATAGTGATGTTCCGCAGAAAGGGACGATTCATACTTCGAACGCACTTATCAACCGTCTTTGGTGGGCAACAAATAATGCCTATTTGTCCAACTTGATGGGGTATCCTACCGACTGCCCCCAGCGTGAAAAGAACGGATGGACAGGCGACGGTCATTTTGCTATTGAAACGGCATTATACAATTATGACGGTATCACTGTTTATGAGAAATGGCTTGCCGACCATAGAGACGAGCAACAGCCCAATGGTGTACTTCCCGATATAATTCCTACAGGAGGCTGGGGATATGGCACGGATAATGGACTGGATTGGACAAGCACTATCGCTATTATTCCATGGAACATTTATATGTTTTATGGCGATCATAAACTGTTGGCAGACTGTTATGAAAATATAAGGCGGTATGTAGACTATGTGGATCGCACCAGTCCGACCGGATTGACCTCATGGGGAAGAGGAGACTGGGTGCCTGTTAAATCACATTCTTCCAAGGAACTGACCTCTTCTGTCTATTTCTATGTGGACACCAAAATACTTGCCAATGCCGCAAAGATGTTTAATAAAACGGAAGACTATAAATATTATTCTGCTCTTGCCAATAAGATAAAGAACGCGATTAATGACAAGTTTCTGAATAGAGAAACGGGCATTTATGGTAGCGGCGTTCAGACGGAACAAAGCGTTCCTTTGCAATGGGGCATTGTTCCCGAAGAGTTGAAGAGAAAAGTAGCCCGGAATCTGGCAAAACAGGTGGAAGCAGCCGGCTTTCATTTGGATGTAGGTGTGTTGGGGGCAAAAGCTATATTGAATGCGTTAAGTGAGAACGGTGAAGCTGAAACGGCTTATAAATTAGCTGCACAAGACACTTATCCATCATGGGGCTGCTGGATTGCCAATGGTGCTACCACATTACTGGAGAACTGGGATTTGAATGCCACACGTGACATATCGGACAATCACATGATGTTCGGTGAAATTGGCGGATGGTTCTATAAAGGATTAGGTGGGATCTTCCCTGACCCCGAAAATCCCGGATTCAAACATATTCTTCTTCGGCCTAATTTCCCCAGTGGATTAAATGAGTTCGAAGCCAGATATCAATCACCTTATGGGGAAATCTGCTCTAAATGGGAACGTAAAAAGAACCGTATTGTCTATCATGTAACTGTTCCGGCAAATAGCACTGCTACCTTTTATGCACCCGACAATGTGAAAGGAGAGCGTGCAGTAAATTTGGAAGCAGGAAAACATATCTTGGAATTACCTATAAAGAGAGCTGTTTATTGAATGTCTTTCGATTGGTAATCCTGGTTGCTGTTTACCCAGATGTAAAAAACTGCTTCTACACCATTGAAACGGATGAATATATCTCTCCCCTTCCATGAATCGGGCAGAGTGAAATCCTTCCGATAGCTACCTACCGGATTGGGCATGGAAGCGAAAGTATAATCTGCCGGACGAGGCTGGATGACATTGGGCCACTGCACTCCTTTGCTATAATCGCAGAATGGATAGATCACGTTACAATAGAGAGGTTTGTCCCAATTTCGTGCTTTTGTATAGCTGCTTTATAACTAATAGATGGAGTGTTTTGAAATAAGAACTTGACAAACGACTTTTTATTTTGTATCTTTGTGATCAGAAAAGAAACTTATTGATTGGAAATTATGTGTATGAATAGTATAATATTAGAACAGAGTTGCCGACGATTTACCTCTCTTTAGAAGAAGAGGAAATTTATTATATACTAAAGGTTGCAGACTTTTGATGAGTTTGCAACCTTTTTTGTTGTATAAAATTGAATTGTTTGCAGTAGATATACTTCTTATCGTTTTTAATAAATAGGAATACCGTTTATTAAAAACGATAAGAAAGTTTATTAGAAACACAAAAGTAGATTCTGTATGAACAGTTGTCTTTTTTCAATAAGATAGAATAGGGATAATGTTGTTCCTTCTCATTAGAATGTCAAGATGGTAATTAGTTGTAACATAAAGACCTCTGACTAATAATGTACAAATCTACGGATTATGCTTGCTTCATATTTATTTCTTCTTAGGTTTTCTACGTGCCCATCCTTCTTCGCTGAAGTCAGGTTCTTTATCTTTAAAAAACTCTTGCCAGTCATCTTTCTTTTTCGGACCGCGAGCATCAGAGTATCCTCGCTCAGCACGACTAGGCTTATCTTTTTTTGTTGACTTTGAGTCTTTTGCAGAAGCATCTTTCGGTTTTCTATCCTTATTTTCATAGCGCGGTGCACGTTCGTCGCTTTTGCCGCCGAATCGTTTACCTCCCTTGCGCTCATTTGAACCGTTTTCACGTCCTTTTCCGTTTTCTTCACCGGCACCGGCAATCTCAACAACTACCTTGCGTCCGTTCCATTTAGCCCTATTCAGCGCCTTGATTACATTTGTCGCTTCCTTTTCCGGCACTTCAAAGAAAGAATAGTTCTGCATTAGGTCAATACGTCCCAACTCGATACGTCCTCTTGTGTTACTATTTAGTAGTCCGATAAGATCGCTAGGGAAGAAACTGTCTGTTTTACCCAAATTGATAAACAGGCGGTTAAAGCCCGGTGCAGCTTGGCGGCTTCTTTTTTCGAAACCACCTTCTTTGCGGTCACCCCGTCCGGTACGTTCTCCTCTGATGTCAGTCGGTACTTCTATTTCTGCACGGTTGCGATAATACTCGGCGAAACGGTTGAATTCGTGAGAAACCATTCGTTTAATCAGGTCCTCTTTGCTCAACCATTCCAGTTTACGATAGATTTCCGGCATAAAGTCAGCAATCTCTTCCTCGTTTACTTTTACTTTTTCGAGATCATCAATAACCTTAATCAGCTGCTTCTGACAGATTCCTGCTGCTGTTGGCATTTTTCCGACAATGAATTTTTTGCTGATAATCCGTTCAATTTCTCTCATCTTTCCTTTTTCACGGAGGTTGATGATGGCAATGGAAGTTCCTGTTTTTCCGGCACGTCCTGTACGTCCGCTGCGATGTGTATAACTCTCTGTATCGTCTGGTAATCCGTAATTGATAACATGCGTCAGATCGTCTACATCAAGTCCGCGGGCAGCCACGTCAGTTGCCACGAGCAGTTGCAAGTTGCGGATGCGGAATTTCTGCATAACAGCATCCCGTTGTGCTTGAGAAAGCTCACCATGCAAAGAATCGGCATTGTAGCCTTCTTGCATTAATTTGTCTGCAATTTCCTGAGTCTCTTTACGGGTACGGCAGAAAATGATACCGTATATTTGTGGGTAGTAATCGACGATACGCTTTAAAGCTTCGTATTTGTCTTTAGCCTGTACGGTATAAACAACGTGTTTAACGTTGTTGGTACTTTCATTCTTACGGCCAATAGTGATTTCTTTCGCATTGCGCAGGTAATTTTTGGAAATGCGTGCGATTTCCGGACTCATTGTTGCGGAAAACAATAGAGTGTTGCGTTCCTGCGGTACATCAGCCAGAATGGCGTTGATGCTTTCTGTGAACCCCATATTAAGCATTTCGTCCGCTTCATCCATTACTACATTGTGGATGGTAGACAAGGAAACGGTTTTGCGTTCCATCAGGTCCAACAGGCGTCCGGGTGTAGCTACAATGATGTGTACTCCTCGTTTGAGGCTGCGTATCTGGCTGTCAATAGAAGAACCACCATATACAGGTAATACTTTTAGTCCATCAATGTATTTGGAATAGTCGTTCAAATCTCCTGCTATCTGGAGACAGAGCTCGCGGGTAGGGCAGAGGATAAGCGATTGTGGAATTCTGTTTTTTACGTCAACTTGTTGGAGCAAGGGCAAACCGAATGCGGCTGTTTTACCTGTTCCTGTCTGTGCAAGAGCTACTACATCATTATTTTCTCCTAAAAGGTACGGAATCACTTCTTCTTGTACCGGCATGGGATTCTCGTATCCCATTTCTTCAATTGCTCTACGTATCTCCGGAGAAACGCCAAGCTCTTCAAATGTCTTCATTAAATCTCTGTATATCTTTTATTTCGGCTGCAAAGATAGTTAATTTAGTTGATAATGAATGATTGATAGTAGATAATTATTATAGACGCCACCCTATTTTATCACTTATCAACTATTAATTATCAGTTAGTAAGATGCTGCGTAACTGTTCAATTTCTTCTGCAGAAAGTCCGATTCCCTTTTTCAGATAGGTCTGTACGCTCCCGTATTCAGCCTCAATCTGTTCTTTGGCAGCGTTCAGGAAATCTTCTTTTGCAGAGTAGATGGTTGTAATGGCTTCTTGCGAATTGACCGATAACTTATATGCATATTGAGAAGCTTTGGGAATATTAAAATAGTCATTACTCAAACGATAGTCTTCCATAATGACGTCTTCGTTGACTCCAAGAGCGGCAAGCAATAAGGCGGAAACGACCCCTGTACGCCCTTTCCCGGATGTACAATGAATCACAACCGGATAATGAGTACGGTCGAGAAGGACGGTGAACAGCTTTTTGAATTCCTTTTGGTAGTTTATAACTAATTCCCGATTCATTTGTTCTACCAAACGATAAATAGTGTCACTTTTTATCTTCTCTTCCTGAATTCCTTGCAGAATTTCTTCCATGTTCCCTGTGAGAATAGGGATATGTATGATATTAAATTCATCATCATGCAATTGCGGGTAGTTGTGGCGTTCATTTTCAGAACGTAAGTCTATAATCGTCCGTACGCCCATATTCTTGAGTTCCCGGCGTGAGCAGGGAGGAATACTGTCTATTTGTGCGGAACGGTATATCATTCCCCAGCGAAGAGATTTTCCGGTACCAGCAGATTCGTATCCTCCTAAATCGCGGAAATTCTGTATGCCGGGGATGTTAATGTTGCGGGTGGCCACTTTAACCCGGTATTTGTTATTAAATACCATCAAGTAGTAATAACGTTGAGACGGATCGTTGGTTACGATTGTCATTTTACCACTGGAAATGTTTGCCATTGCAATGGGAGAATCTTCCGGAATAGCTTCAGGAGAAGTAGAGGTGTATACTTTTACCTGTCCTTTTAATACCGGTGCTGTTTCCCATTTGATAATACAGTTTCCTACGTTATTTTCTTCACATACCACAGATATAGCAGGTGATGTGCCAGAACATGATGGGAGCACTAATAAAACAGTAAGCCAGCTTAACAGGTTTCTATACATAGTTTCTTTGTCTTGAATCGTATACTGCAAAGATAAGAATTACCCGAAGATGTGGTAATTCCTTTGCTATAATTAGCCAAAGTTAATAGTAATTTACGTGTTAAAAAAGGGCGCTTCTTCGTTATAGAAGAGCGCCCTGAATGAGAAGTAACCTAAGTTTGCTTTATTGAATATTGTTCAATAGATCTATTTTTCCTTCGTTGACCAACTTTAAAATGAGCTCACCAAATAAGGTGTTTTGCCATGCAAACCAGGCGCGTGTGAAGTTTTTAGGGTCATCCTTATGGAAAGATTCGTGCATGAATCCTGTTCCTGCATCTGTATCCATCAGCATTTTTATGCAAGACTTAATTTCCTGGTCGTCCTGACTGGTGAATGCCTTCATCATGATACTCATAGGCCATATCATATCATAACCGATGTGAGGTCCTCCAATACCTTCTCCTGCCTTTCCTTTGAAGAAGTAGGGGTTGTCTTTGCTCCATACAAAACGACGTGTGTTTTGATAAATAGGATCGTTGATGTCTACATCTCCCAGATAAGGCATTGCCAGCAGGCTTGGTACGTTGGCGTCGTCCATTAAGAGATGATTTCCGAATCCGTCTACTTCAAAAGCATAGATTGTACCATATTTAGGATGATTGTAAGTTGCATATTCTTTTAATGCGGTTTCTACTTCTTGTGCCAAATCTGTGCATTGTTTCGCCAGACTGGTGTTTTTGTTTACAACATTCAGAATTTCCGCAGCTTTCTTTAGAGAAGAAACAGCGAAGAAATTAGACGGTACGAGGAACTGTAAAGTGGTTGCATCGTCAGACGGACGGAAAGCTGAAACAATGAGTCCGACAGGATTTACAGGAGCACCTAGACCGTTATTGTTTAATGTGTCGAGTGCGCGTTCTGTCTTACGCTGGAATTTATAGGGACCCACTCCCTCTTTGCGCTGTTGTTCCTTGAAAGTTGTCAGTATGTTGGCGATAGCCTGTATCCATTCATTATCAAAGATGCTTGCATCACCGGTTTCTTTCCAATATTGATAGGCCAGACGTAATGGATAACATAAAGAATCTATTTCCCATTTACGTTCGTGCAGTTCCGGTTTCATATCGGTCAGGTCGGACATCCAATCTCCTCCCACAGCCCCATCATTGAAAGCATTGGCGTATGGATCGATATTTATACATTTAAATTGTCTGCGTATCACTCCTTCGAGCATTTTCTTCAATTCCGGGTCTTTATTCGCTAATTGTATATAAGGCCAAACCTGTGCTCCTGAGTCACGTAACCACATGGCATGGATATCTCCTGTGTAGACGAAAGTATCAGGCTTACCGTCTGTTGTACGGTAATGAACTGTTGTCTCAAGGGTATTTGGAAAACAATTCTCGAACATCCATGCCAATTTTTGATTAGTAAGTAGCTTTTTCACCCTGATGATTTCTGCTTCCACGGCTTTTGATTTAAAAAGCCGCTTGTTTACGGGTGGACGATTACTTTTATAAGCGGCAATTTCAGCTGCTTGATTGACCACATTGGTATGATCCTTAGCCAGGATAAGTTCTGTAGCTTTGGCAGGACCTCCCATTAATAGGGTGGTCGTGATGATACATATTCCGATATTTCTTTTCTTCATATCTCTATTGTTTTTAAGAGGGTTATTAAAAGTGATTATTGCAAATCGATTCCGCCTAGTCTTCCATACATTTCTATGAAAGCAGCTTGTGTCAAGAGCCATTTTTTCTCGTTTTTATCTGTGCCGCTCCAATCTGTCTGGAACAAGCCCCGTTCATCTCTGGCATGATGCCATGCGTAATCAAGACTTTTCTGGAAATCGGTTAGATAAGTCTTGTTATGGTCTATCTGATAAAGTTCAATAAAGCCTCTAAGCATAACGGCTGTGAACCAAATATTTCCTTTTTTCAGTAATTGGAATGTTTGTCCGTCTGGAGAGGTGAACTGAGTGAAGAAGTGCTTGTGACACGCTTCTGCTATATTTTGTGCATCTTCCAGATAACTTTTCTGTTTGGTAATTTGATAGAGTAGGGCAGCTGCCTGCATCATTTGTCCACTGTTATAGGCAAATTTGGCACGACCGATTTTCTTGTTGAGTGAGATGTTGTCAAAGTATAGATGATCTTTTGAGTCTTCCAGGTTCTTTTTAGTCCATTCGTATAACTCTTTTCCTTCTTTTAAATAGGCATCATCTTGAGTAGCTTGAAATAGTTTGAGAGCGAATACGGCTCCCGGTGCATTAGAACAAGTATTTTTAGATTCCTTCTTTTGTTCGCACCAGTAGATTCCTCCGCCGAGTACGTCATCTTTACCACTAAGGATAAACTTCCATATTAGTTTAGCTTTCTCCAGATAAGCTTGTTTTCCTGTCATACGATAAGAATCGGTAAAATCGATACCTAACCAGACGTTGTCATCATAAAAACGATCGGAGAGAGGTTGACTGCTGATATAAGATGAGTAAGCGAATGGTTTCCTTCGTGTGTCGAAATACTCTTCTAATCCGGGTAGTACTTTATTTTCCAAAAGTTTTTTATACTTTTTATTTTCAGTGCTCTCCAGTAGTGCATTTACTGCAGAGAATGTACCCGAATACGGCCAAAGGTAGGAATATTCATTGCGTCTTTTTGCTTGTTCTTCTGATGCCAGATAAGTTGCCTTATTGTCCTGGTCAAAAGGATAATTCTCACGTAACAGACAAGTGTTGGTTGCTGCATAGTTTTGGTAAAGAGCATCCAAAGTTTGCTGTGCTTTTTCTATGTTAGGATTTGCGTTTGCAATGGTGAAAGCACAAATAACATTAAGTAATAGGCCGTTCATAATTTTTTATTTAAGTGGTGTTTATATAAATAGTAATTTGAATGAGTTCGCAGGTTTTATTGTGACTCTACAAAAATACCTTATTTCGGTTACTTTTTAAATGGGGAGTGAGCAGATTGTAAATGATTGTTTGGGGTATGTTGTTGATAATCAGAGAGTCTTTGATCGGAGAGTCTCTGATAAATGTAAATGATGCTGTATGATTAATACACTGTTATTCCCGGATTTGTTGTCCGATTCGAGCTACTTTTTCTTCAAATTCATTCCGGTCTCCATTTGCTTTGATCCGCATTTTTGAGCGGTAATTATAGATGGTCGATAATGAATACTGTAAGAAATGAGCTATTTTCACACTGTCTGTAATTCCAAGTCGGATAAGTGCGAAGATCCGTAACTCGGGTGTTAAGAGTTTGCCGGGTCCTGGAATGATTGCATTTTCCGGTAAAAGCAATGCGTTAAAATCTTCGACGAAATTCGGAAAGAGATTCAGGATTGCTTTGTCGAAGTTATTATAAAATTCAGCCAGATCTTCTTCTGTATTGAGAGAGGAGTGGAGGAAAGAGGTTACTTTCTTTATATCTTCACTTTTGGCTATTTTGAGTGCTCTTTTCTTAAAATTGGCAATTTTACTGATATAACTGGTATATTGTTCCATATACAGCCCTACATATTCTTCTTTGATTTTATTGTTATCTGCCAATATTGAGTTCATTTGTTGTATTTCGTAAAGATGATAAGACAAACTCTCATTAGCTTGTTCCACTTTACCTTTTTGTTTTTTCAGTTGTACGGACAGGATGAATAGCAGAATGCAGACAATGCATAATGCAATGAGCAATGCCGTTATGATGATAAATTTATGTTTCTCCTTTTCTTGAAATGCCTTATCTATGAAAAGATACATATCTGAGGCTTCGATGGTGTTAATTCTCGCATTGCATAGGATAGCGTCCTCCATTGCATTTTTCATATATTTAGATGCCCGGTCTATATCCCCACTCTCAAAGATCAGCTTGGCTAATATTTTTAAAGAGAGATTTTCTCTAGCTCCATTTAATACATCAGAAATGGCGGATATTGCGAAATATTTAATCGTATTTTCACGGTCATTTTTACCTTGATAGGCAGATGCCAGAGAATATGCTATGATTCCGGCATTTCTTGAATAGGGTGTATAACTTTGATAAGTGCTGTCCAGTATATGAATAGCATCATCATACTTTTTATGGAAAAGAAGAGTCGGTGCAGTTATAAAAGCTCGTACGTTTGATGGGACTTCTTTGCATTGGAGCAGCGAATCGCGATATATTTGTGCTATCAGATCATTTTCTTGTGAATCGTCCTCGTTGGAAGCAAAAGCTTTCTGGTGATTATAGATCGTGACTTGTCCGAGAAAATATTCAGCTTTGAGTTTAGGAGATAGTTGCTTTTGTTGCATCGAATTGGTAATTGCCAAAGCTTCTTTGAAAAAGCCCATCGAAGATAATATTCTTGAATAATCCAGTTTAGCTTCAATTAAAAGTTCTTTGTCATTACTTTCTTGAGCGAACCTGTTCATGTGGATGGCATAGGCTAAAGCGGAATCTTTTTGGAAAGATGAATACTCAAAACAAAGAGACTGTGCTGTCCCAACTTTCTTTCGAATATCCCTGGATTGTCTTAATATTATTTTCAGGCTGTCTATCTGTCTTTGCTTTTGTTGGGTATAACTAGCTTTGTTTTGTAGAGATTTATCTAATACTTTTAACAATGTTTTTACTTCATCGTTTGCTTTTGCTGGTAAACTGATGAAGATAAAGATTATCAATAGAGGTAAAATAAATCTTTTCATATATTAAGTAAGATTGCTTATTGAATATGGTTGTTTGCAAAGATAAGGAAATCCATATTAAGTTAAGGTTGACAGATTAACTTAATATGGATTTTATGAAAATAGGGATTTCGCTGGATGAATTACTTATATCCAAATCCTTATTTGTAATATCACTTGTATTTTTGTGCAAACTCCACCGAAACCGAATTGCTGAAACTTCGGCAAACTTCAGCTGCGAAGTCTTTCCCGCATTGGATTATTTTATCCCAGATCTCTTCATTCAAGTTATTTAGATCGCGGTATCGGACATCGTATTTGAGTAATCCGTAGATCAGCCCTGCATTGAAGTTATCACCAGCTCCAATAGTACTGACTGCTTGTAATGGTTCTATCGGATAATCTTTATTGACCAGATTAGTGCGTAACGCTACCTTTTCCGCACCTGCAGTACAGATGAACCGGGGACAGTAGAATTTGATTTTATCCTTGTAAATCTTGTCTATATCCTGCATGTTATACATATATAGAAAATCCTCTAAAGAACCGCGTACAATATCCGCATATTCCAGATTTTCAATAATGGTCGGAGCCAGTTTCATGGCTTCATTCTTGTGTGAAGAACGGAAATTCGGGTCATAATAGATGATGGCTTTCTTTTCACGTGCCTGATCTAGTAATTCGAGAATCTTCTCCCTCAGAACCGGATTCAGTGCGTAATAAGAACCCACCATGACAATGTCGTCTTCCTCTAGTTTCGGAAACAGAACATCCAGACGTTGCTTCGGGTAGTCTTTGTAGAAGATATATTCAGCATCACTCTGCTCGTTCAGGAAAGCTAAGGATACGGGCGATTTTCCATCCGGGAATACATTTACATGATCGGTTGGGATATGATTCTCACGCATAAACTGCAGGATAATATTGCCTACACGGTCATTCCCGGTTTCACTGATGAAGCCGACGTTTATTCCCATTCGTCCCAATGAGACAATACCGTTGAATACAGAACCTCCCGGTACGGCGGCAGAAGGCTGGTCACCTCGAAAGATGATATCGAGGATGGTCTCTCCGATACCGATTACTTTTCGCATAGTGATCTTGATTTTTCTCCCAGATAACCGCCGTGGTGACGTTTTGAATATTCAGCGATAGTAAATCCTGTTTCCTTCATGGTTTGTACTACCAATATATCTCCGATCACTGTCATGGCAGTAGTGGATGTAGTAGGAGTCATCCCTAACACACAGACTTCTGCAGGCTTGCCGGTACTTAGACAGACATCCGATTCTTTTGCCAGCGGACTATCCGGATTTCCGGTGATAACGATAAACTTCAGATCCGGGTCCAGATTATGGGCCAGGCGGGTTAATTCCACAATCTCACGTGTCTTGCCAGAGTTAGAGATCAGCAGGAGTAGATCGTTTTTTTGTAAGATACCCAAATCCCCGTGTTGCGCCTCGCTAGGATGCAGAAAGACGGATGGAATACCGGTGGAACAGAAAGTCGTAGCAATGTTCATAGCAATCTGCCCGGCTTTTCCCATACCGGAAGTTACCAGTTTTCCCTTTTTCTGGTGTATTTGTTCTACAATCAGTTTCACCGCTTTTTCATAAGCGTCTGTTACGGGGATGTTGAGCACAGCTTGTGCTTCCTGTTGCAAAAGTTGTTTGATGGAGTCTATCATATAGGATTAGTTTATTTTTTCTTTTAATTCATTTAATGTGTTTGCTACTTCGTAATAGGTTGAGAAAGGCTGTCGTTCAAAACCTTTGTCCTCCAGGGTGTGGAGTGCTTTTAATAGCTCATCGTAAAAACCATATTCATTGTAGAAAATGACCTTCTTCCGATGATATCCGATAGAGGCAGCGGCTATTACGTGGAAAATCTCATCAAGAGTACCGACGCCTCCGGGGAGTGCAACCAATACCTCCGACTTCTCCGTTATGATATCTTTGCGGTCACTCAAGTTACGGGTATGAATTTCTTCATCTAACAGAGTGCTTACCTTGCCATTCTCTTCCAGTTTGGCAGGAACTACTCCAATAACCTTACCACCATTTTCTTTCACGGCACGAGCTATGCATTCCATTAATCCGAGGCTGGCTCCTCCATATATCAAGGTTTTGCCTGTCTGCCCCATCCATTTGCCTATTTGGCTGGCGCTTTCGAAGTACATTTTGTCAATGTTATCGGAGGCGGAACAGAATATTCCTATCTTTTCCATATACGTTGTTGCTGTTATAGTCCACAAATATCTGCAATTTTCTATAAACAGCAATAAGTTTTATTGTATTTTTGTGGCATTAATTCAATAAGGAAGTATAAAACGATGCAAGGTAACGAATATACATTGCCAAATGGCCTGCGTATTATCCATGAACCAACCCTCTCAAAAGTAGCTTATTGTGGTTTTGCGATTGATGCCGGAACTCGTGATGAAGCGGAGAATGAGCAGGGAATGGCCCATTTTGTAGAACATCTGATTTTTAAGGGAACGGAGAAGCGGAAAGCCTGGCATATCCTCAACCGGATGGAGAATGTAGGTGGTGACCTGAATGCCTACACAAATAAGGAAGAAACTGTCGTCTATGCCGCTTTCCTGAAAGAACATCTGGAACGTGCGCTTGAGTTGTTGGGGGATATTGTATTTCATTCAACCTTTCCGCAGCATGAGATAGAAAAAGAAACAGAGGTCATTATCGATGAAATCCAGTCGTATGAAGATACTCCGTCGGAACTGATATTTGACGATTTTGAAGACATGATCTTCCGCAATCATCCATTGGGAAGAAACATTCTTGGTAAGCCGGAACTTCTGCGAAGTTTTCGCACGGAAGATGTTCTATCGTTTACCCGCCGTTTTTACCAACCGGGAAATATGGTGTTTTTTGTTCAGGGGCAGTACGAGTTCAAGAGAATCATCCGCCTGGTAGAAAAATACCTGTTGGATATTCCTGATGTGAAGGTAGAGAATCGGCGTACACCTCCGCCTCTGTATGTGCCGGAACATTTGACGGTGGCTAGAGATACGCACCAGGCACATGTTATGATCGGTAGCCGTGGCTATAATGCGTATGATGACAAGCGTACTGCACTCTATCTGCTGAATAATGTCCTTGGAGGTCCCGGAATGAATAGTAAACTGAATGTGTCTCTTCGCGAACGCAGAGGACTGGTCTATAATGTCGAATCCAATCTGACTTCCTATACGGATACGGGAGCTTTCTGTATTTATTTCGGGACGGATGTGGATGACATGGATACTTGCCTGAAATTGACCTATAAGGAATTGAAGCGGATGCGCGATACAAAGATGACTTCTTCCCAGTTGGCGGCAGCGAAAAAGCAGTTGATCGGGCAAATCGGAGTAGCGTCCGATAACTTTGAGAATAATGCGTTAGGGATGGCGAAAACATTCCTTCATTATCATAAGTATGAATCATCCGAGCTTGTTTTTAAGCGTATAGAAGAGCTAACAGCAGAGATGTTGTTGGAAGTTGCCAATGAGATGTTTGCAGAGGAATACTTATCTACGTTGATTTACAAATAATTGATTGACAGATTTGCTTTCATTGCCAGAATTCGTATTTTTGTAGCAGATACGTATGTGATAACAATCTAATAGTAGAAATTGTATGTTGGTGACGGGCAGAAAACTCCCTATCGGGATTCAGACTTTCGAAGATATCCGCAATGACGGATACTTGTATGTAGATAAGACCGCATTGATGTGGACTATGGCAAACATCGGTAAACCTTTTTTTTTAAGCCGTCCGCGCCGATTCGGAAAGAGTTTGTTAATTTCTACGTTTGAAGCCTATTTCAAGGGACGGCGTGACCTTTTCACGGGACTTGCCGTGGAACAATTAGAAAAGAAGTGGGAAGAATATCCCGTACTGCATCTGGATTTGAATGCCGAGAAATATGATTCACCGGACAGATTGGATGCTATTTTAAGTAACCAGTTAACTCAATGGGAAGCTATATATGGCAGGGGAGAAGATGAAACCACTTTGTCTTCCCGCTTCTTGGGTGTCATTCGTCGTGCCTCCGAACAAGCAGGCAGGGGTGTTGTAGTCCTGGTGGATGAGTATGATAAGCCCTTACTACAGGCTATTCAGAATGAACCGCTTCTCAATTCTTACCGTTCTACTTTGAAAGCTTTCTACGGTGTGTTGAAGAGTGCAGACCGCTATCTTCGTTTTGCTTTTCTGACAGGTGTCACCAAATTCTCGCAAGTAAGTGTGTTTAGTGATCTGAACCAATTGAATGACATCAGTCTGAATTATGACTTCTCTACTCTTTGTGGAATCACCCGCGAAGAACTTCTTGCTAATTTTGAACCGGAGATTGCAGCTTTATCGCAAGCAAATGACATCAATACGAAAGAAGTTGTGGAAACAATGACCCGGCAGTATGACGGTTATCATTTTCATCCTAATGGAGAAGGAGTGTTCAATCCATTCAGTGTTCTGAATGCATTTTTCAGTAAAGAGTTCGGTAATTACTGGTTTCAGACCGGAACTCCTACTTTCCTTGTGGAGTTATTGAAAGAGAGCGATTATGATCTTCGCTTGCTGATGGATGGTATAGAGACAGCTGCTTCCGCTTTCACTGAATATCGTGCTGATAGGAAAAATCCTATTCCATTGATTTATCAGAGTGGTTATCTGACTATTAAAGATTATGACAGAGAGTTTAGACTTTATCGTTTAGGCTTTCCTAACGACGAAGTACGTTATGGCTTTCTTAACTTTTTACTCCCATTTTATACGGCAGTCACGGATGAAGAACGAAGCTTTTATATAGGTAAGTTTGTTCAAGAACTACGTACAGGCAATGTTGACGCTTTCATGCACCGCTTTGAAGCTTTCTTTGCAGATTTTCCTTACGAGTTGAATGACCAGACTGAACGTCATTATCAAGTCATCATATATTTAATATTCAAACTGATGGGACAATTCACGCAGGCAGAAGTATATAGCTCACGGGGACGTGCAGATGCGGTTGTACGAACCCCGAAGTTCATCTATATTTTCGAATTCAAGCTGAATGGGACTGTTGAGCAGGCCATGGAGCAGATTGAAGAAAAAGGTTATGCTTTTCCTTATACGGCAGAGGATCAACAAGTGATAAAAGTTGGTGTAGAGTTTAGCGCAGAGAAACGAAATGTAGAGCGCTGGATGGTAGCGAAAGAAATTTAATATAAAATTGATTATGAAAAACTTAATACGAAATGTCTGGGTTTGCTTGGGGCTGATGGTGCTTCCCTTCACAGCCTCCGGACAACAAAAGGATAACATTACCTATGTACCGGCTCAAGAGCTTTTACTGGTAGGCAAAGCAACTACCGAAGGCGAATACTTCCATCGGGTAGATACAGCCAAGTATTGTACAATGCCTCCCACAGTGAAGAAACTATTCACAAACTCTGCCGGTCTGGCTATCTCTTTTACAACGAATAGCCCCGTCATAAAAGCCAAATGGATGGTTCCTGATAATTACCAGTTACCCAATCTGACCAGAGTTGCTCAGAAAGGTCTGGATTTATATATCAAACGGGATGGAAAATGGCAATTTGCCGGAGTAGGGATACCGGGTGGTGTGACTACGGAAAAAGTGCTTGTTGATAATATGGGTACGGAAGAGAAAGAATGTTTGTTATATCTGCCTTTATATGATGAACTGAAAAGTCTGGAAATAGGTGTTTCTTCTGATGCACACATACGTAAAGGAGAAAATCCGTTCAAAGAAAAGATAGTGGTATACGGGTCCAGTATTTTGCAGGGAGCATCTGCCAGTCGTCCCGGGATGGCTTATCCGGCTCGTTTGTCCCGTAGCAGCGGATATAATTTTATCAATTTAGGATTGAGCGGAAACGGCAAGATGGAGAAAGAAGTTGCCGAGATGTTGGCGGATATTGATGCGGATGCTTTCATTCTCGATTGTATTCCTAATCCTTCTCCCAAAGAGATAACCGACCGGACTGTTGATTTTGTAATGACGTTGCGCCAGAAGCATCCGGATACGCCTATTATTGTGATACAGACATTGATACGTGAAACAGGTAATTTCAACCAGAAAGCTCGTGAGAATGTAAAACGGCAGAACGAGGTCATCGCTGAACAGGTAGAAGTATTGCGAAAGAAAAATGTCAAAAACCTGTATTTCATAAAAGAAGATCAATTCTTGGGAACAGACCATGAGGGGACTGTAGATGGGACCCATCCGAATGACTTGGGATTCGACCGAATGTTGAAGAAATATAAACTGGCTATCAGTAAGATTCTGAAGATCAAATTCAAGGCTGAATAACAGGAATGAAAGATTATAACAGAGACAGATAGAAAAAAATAAAGGTCAATTCATGGGGGTGAATTGGCCTTTTTCTTTTGCAAATGTGTTAAGTTGCTGTTGGTATTTTATAGTTTCCTTAAACCTTTATCTTCTAAGTATTTGATTAATTCTTGGGGACGATCAGTTTGTATCATAGTTGCCTTATGTTCCAGTATCCATCCCCAATGCTTATCTTTACCTTCTAATAGGGCGTTTTCGTCATCATGTCCACCGCATAGACTATCCCATAGAGTATTCATCCATACCCGACTACCAGATTGTACAATTTTATCAATAACCTTTAAATTTGAAGTCTGTTCGTCTTTGAAGCAGAGTTCATAGGCTATTGGCGTAAAGTCTTTAATAAAACTTTCGGTCGCTTTTATATCTTCTTCTTTCCATAAATGAATGATAGGCATATAGAGCATACTGGTATTGGTTCCATATTCCTCTTGAACTTTCTCGACAGGATACCTTCCTTTTATAATCACTTGTTTTTCCATTCCACATTTTCGAATGATGGGAAGAATCTCCTTTATATATGTTCCGCCTTTATCTATATTGACCAGAATACGGTCTTTACATGTCATTAACGCTTCTTCTAAAGTGGGTATGGATCGGCGGGTCTTTATACCGTTTCCACTTTTCAGCACAAATTGTTTTAGTTCTGTTGTCGTATAGTTTTTAATGGCGCCTTTTCCTGTTGAAGTGCGGTCTAGCGTTGCGTCATGCATACAAATAAAGTTGTTGTCTTTGGTTTGCTGAATGTCAAGTTCAACCATGTCTGCTCCCATAGCGATGGCATTCTCTATACATTGTATGGAGTTCTCCGGAGCATTCCTCCAGTCGCCACGGTGAGCTATAACAAATACATATTGAGAATTCTTGTCGTGAAGATTCCTCAATAGTTTATCAATTCTGGATTCTGCTTCAGCAGATAATGAAACCAGAAGAACTGATAATAGAAATATAATTTTCCTTGTCATACGTGCTTTTCTTAAATAAAATGTTTTGATCTATATTGGGTACCTATGAAAAACTATCCTATAAAGTTATCTTAATCCTTTTTCTTTTAAATAAGAGTTGACAAGATCAGAGTAATCAGTTTGCACAACTTCTATTTTGTTATCTATAAAAGTTTGAAGGTGCGAATATTTACTATTCAGTAGATCGCTATCCCAATCTAAATGATTGGCATAACCTACTAACTTGGCATCTTTAATAGCTCCCATTAGTTCAGTGAGAGATGCATTGTCTATTCCGAATTGTACCATTTGTACTTTACTGTAATATTTGGCGAGGACTTTTACTTCTGCCGCAGTGGATACCCATGGAAAAGGAATGGCTCCAGGGTTAATAGTATTCATTTCTTCAATATATGATGTACTGGAACCAGTATAATAGCAAACCTGGTCGATCATCCCTTTTTCTGCAACCGTTTTAATGATTTTACCTAAAAGCCCCTTCTCTTTTACATCGACACAAACATAGATTTTGCCTTTCGCAGCATCCAATACTTCCTCAAGTGTAGGCACTTTGTATTCAGTGATACCTTTAGAACCTTTTAAAAAATATTGATAAAGAGTTTGATAAGTCATATTGGCTACAGCACCAGTTCCGTTTGTTGTAGCATTAATGGTTGTATTGTGCATATTTACGATTACTCCGTCAGAAGTAGCTCTAGGGTCTATTTCAATCATATCGGCACCGACTTCTATTGCATATTGGATAGCGGGAATAGAATTTTCAGGAATTCCGTCACGTATTCCCTTATAGGTGTTGCTACGATGAGCGCAAGTCCACATTTTCAGACTTGTGTTGCCGGAAAGATTCTTTAAGTCGGTTGTTAAACTTTTAGTGTCAGGTTCTTCACCTGGGTCCTCCGGGTCTTCATTATCATCCGGAGGAGTCGGCTGATTTTTGTTTTCATATTCATCATTGGAAGAGCCGCAACTGGTACACATCACTTGCCCGGATACAAGTAAGATGATTGCCAAAAGAAAAAATACTTTCTTCATAGTCTTTTTATTTTATTTATTAGATAATGTAGGATAGGTTATCGAAATAACCTATCCTGTTTGATTTGAATTATTTTACTGTAGCAGTGTGTTGAGCGTCTTTTGCACGCATCGGCCAGCCTGTTGTTGGTAATCCTTTCACATATTTGGATGACAGGGCCACTAATAAACTTTTCGATTCATCTTGAGTGTTAGTAATGGCCACATAGATAGTCCCGTCTGCATCCACTACCGGTGAACTCCAGAATTTGCCTTGTGTTGCAGCCCATTCGGATGCATAAGCACTTTCGCTGTTAGCAATTGCTCCGGCCACATCAAGTACGGCAATAGCGTCAGTACCATTTGCGTCAAGGATATAGAAATTACCACGTTCCGTACCGAACAAGATATGTCCATCCTTATCAATAACAGGAGTACTGCTGACACTTTCTGATATCTCATATTGCCATTTGATAGTTCCACCTGCTGACAATGCAACAATTCCGCCAGGCATATCTCCCTGACTTTTCAATGAGGTATATACAGTGCCATCTGTGCCGATAACGACTCCTCCCTGATCTTGTTTGCCGGTATTCTCAATAGGGGTAGTCCAACGTACACTACCGTCACTGGCAACGGAATAGATGGTAGTAGTCAGATCAGATGTATAAATCATGCCATATACATTTCCTTCATTGTCTATGGCCATTGATGCATGACAGCCGCTGTTCAAACCACTGTCAAATGCTCTCCATGCCCATGGGCTGAAAGTATTGTCATCTTTAGCCATAGTAGCTTTTGCTACACCAAACATTCCGTAGTTGGTACACATGATATACATCATTCCTTGTTTGGAGATAACAGGACCTGCATAAACACCTCCGGCAGGACCGCTGGTACCATCTGCGTTAGTTAAATAGCTAACACGGTTTCCTGTTGTTTTGTCTACCGCAATCATTGAACCGGTGCTTCCCCCATTACCACAGTATACATATTTATCATCAAATGCTGGTGACACACTACGCATTTTGGCATTGGCGGCGTTACCTTTATTCCAGAAACCGGTAGTCGGATCATTGAAAGTAATCCATTTCTTATTTCCATCAGGATTGATAGCAAATAGTTTACCATTGCTTCCGTCACCTGTGCCAATGTAGATTGTACCATCCGTATCTACAGACGGTGTCATGTTTGAGCCTCCTGTTGCCTGCGCTCCCCAAGATGGATCAGTCATGTCGAATGACCATTTTTCAATACCTGAAGTTACATCATAACTATGTAATATGTGGTCATTACTATTGATGTAAACCGTTTTTTCATCAGGAGAAAGAGCGGCGGAATTGGAAACTAACTTGGCTAAATGAGTGGAGGAGGTCCATAGTAATGTAAGGTCTCCTTTTTCTACTACTTTATCGGTAATTTCAATTGTTTTCCGGTAGAGGTTCGATCTTCCACTGCTGTCGGTTATGGTCAAACTAACAACAAATATACCTTTCTCATTGTACACGTGCTTCGGGTTTTCTTCGGTAGAAGTCGTTCCATCCCCGAAATCCCATACATAAGTAAAGTTGCCACTACCTCCATAAGATGCGTTAGTGAATTGTATTTCACCTTCTATTTGCCCTCTTTCGGGAGCGATTGAGAAAGTTGCGGAAGGAATGTCTTTCCCGGCATTGTCTTCGTTGCTGCATGCGGCAAATAATAAAAGACAAACAATATATATGAACGGACATATCCGTACTTTATTTTTAATAGTTGTCATACACATAATAATCATTTAAGGTTTTGTTATTAATTTCCTGTATATCCCGCATATCCGGGATTTTGTGGGTAGGCTACCGTACCGGCCATGTCAATCTCATCTTGAGGAATCGGATAATACATCAGATAAGTACGACCATCAAGTGTTTCTAGCAATTCTAAGCGATTTGTACGTTTGATGTCCTGCCAGCGCATGCCTTCAGCATAAAATTCACGACGGCGTTCGTCCAAGATCAATGTCTGATATTCTTTGTCCGATAGAGCTTTGATTGCTGCTTCACTTGGAGCGGTAGTATATCTTTTTTTCATATATTCCACTAATGCGGCGGCTCCGTTCGTTTTTCCGAGAGCTTCGGCTTTTATCAGATACATTTCTGAAATACGGGAGATTACTACCGGTGTGCAGGTATAATCTGACGTTTCCGCCAATTGATAAGTTCCATTCGGATATTTGATTACGCGGTTGGCATCTTGGCTGGTGAATGTGGCTTTTAACCGTACGTCTCCTTTGCGTGAAAGAGTATTATCATCAGCAAAAAGACTATTATAACACCAATCAGATGGAGCATAATTCCATGAACCGTCCGTGTCATTAACGTATAATGTGAAGTTTAGAGGACTGGATGCTCTTGAATTATTAACATAGGCAAATATAATTTCCGGACTTGAACTTCCTGCAACCCAATTTTTAGAGAAATCCATAGCGGTGGATGCGAGTGAGAAACTGGAATTAGCTAATACTGCTTCTGCATAGTTTGCAGCATCCGTCATCTTGTTCTGGAAAAGAGCTACACGTGCAGCAAGTGCATTTGCTGCGTCAGAAGATACGTACCATTTGGAATCTGCTTTTGACAGTAAGCGGATAGCTTTACCCAAATCCTCTTCGATGAATGTCCATACTTCAGCTTCCGGAGAGATAGGAACCACCTCTTTTGAACGTTTACGCAGGATGGGGACATTTCCATAATGAGAGGCCAGACGATAATAAATAAATGCACGGAAATAGTAAGAGACACCACCTACTTTTTTCATGAGAGCACTTTCTTTATTTTCGGAAGCTTCATAAGTTTCTACGAGAAAATTGACCTGATGCAATGTTGTAAATGAGTTTCTCCAAAAGGAGAGAATGTTAATTGCCTGATTGGTATACGAGGGAGACATTTCACATGGGTCTGTAATTTGACCTCCTCCAGGACCTGCTTTGAAATTTTCCCCTTGTATATCATCCAACCACCAGAAAGTGAATGTATAATTTTCCATAGTGGCGTATACTCCATTTAATAGCTTTTCGAGATCATCATCCGTCAAGGCTGATTGAGGAATTGCATGTCGGGGGCTGATGTCGTCCAGCCAGTCAGAACAGCTCGTGGCGAGTACAGTTATGGTCATTAAAACCAGAGTGAATAATAGTTTTATATTTTTCATATCGTTAGTTTTAGAAGTTAATGCTTGCACCTATGATAAAACTCTTTAATGTGGCTTGTTCTCCGAAATCTGCTCCGTAGCTGTTGCCTGTCGGATTACTTTCGTATGAGAATTCCGGATCATATCCGGAATATTTGGTCAGTGTAAAAAAGTTGTCGAGAGAAACAAAGATGCGAGCTCCCGTTACGTGTATTTTTGACAACAGAGAATGAGGAAGGCTATATCCCAATGTGATGGTTTTGAATTTGAAATAAGAAGCATCTTCCAGATAGCGGGTAGAAACAAGATTGTTTCCGAAACCGCCGGTGAACGTGCCTGCCAAAGTAGGGCGTGGAACAGTGTTGCTAGTTCCTTCTCCCCTCCAGTAATGGTTGGCGGCATATTTTGATATGTTATAGAATTGTTCCGAATTGACCAGTGTGCCATTTTTGTAACCTTTGATACTGCTGGACGCCAAGCCGAGATGTTCCGTACCTTCTGTTCCCCCGCAGCCTTTCCATGCTGACAGGATTTTACCTCCGGCTGCAAATTGGCAGAAAATGGATAAGTCGAAGTTTTTCCAGTTCATAGTCGAAGTGATACCACCATAAATGTCAGGTGTAACCTTTCCTACATACATGCGGTCATCGTCTGTGATGTCTCCGTCATTGTTGTAGTCAAAGTACTTACAATCACCGGCACGTACTCCTTTTGCGTAGAGTTTGCTTGGTACTTCCTGGTCGGTTTGATAAATACCATCCTGACGCAACATATAGAAAGCACTAACCGGTTTACCTACCATTAAAGCATGCATTACTTTACCGGTATTGGCACCACCACCGTTGATTTTCATATCAAGTACTCCATCCAATGACAATAGTTTGTTTTTTGTATAGGAGAGGTTAGTAGCAAGCTCCCATTTAAAAGGACCATCGAATATTTTACCGCTTACCATCACTTCCAATCCTTTGTTCTCCAGCGAGCCGATATTGGCTGTCCGGGTAGTATATCCTGTTGTAGCAAGTGTACTGATATTATAAAGTAATCCGCTTGTCTTTTGATAGTATCCGTCTACAGATAGCGCCAGTCGTCCGTTGAATAGCTCTGCGTTGATTCCGACATTCACCTGATTAGCTTTCTCCCAGATAAGATCCGCAGCATCTGCTCCGATTTTAAAACCGGATGAACCATTATAGGAATTTCCTCCCGAAGTTACTAATGACATAGCTGCCCAGTTACTGATACCATCCATACTGCCAGTCTTACCCCAACTGGCTCGTAGCTTTAAGTCATTCAGTGGCGTGCCTTTAGGGAAAAAAGGTTCGTTGATAATCCGCCACGCGAAAGAAGCAGAAGGAAATGTTCCATAACGTTTATCTTTTGAGAAACGTGAAGAACCGTCACGACGCATCGTTACATTTAAGATATAGCGATTATCCCAATTCAGGGCGGCACGTCCGAAATAAGATTCGAGTGCATATGCATTATATCCGATACTACCTGCGTAGATGTTAGAACCGGAATTTATCAGACCGAAGCTGGAAGAAGGATAAGCACCGTTTGCGTAATTATCACTGTAAGCTCCAAAAGTTTCATAGTTATACTCTTCGTATGAGTGACCAAGCATTGCTGAATAAGTCAGTTTATCCCAACTATTTTCATACGAAATTACGTTGTCTATAACATATCGGTAACTTACATTTTTCTGTTCGCTAAGTGCACCCCATCCTGCATTTTTGGAACGTGCGTCATGTTTCTCTGAAATTGTTTTCTTTTCTTCATCAAGAATACCGTATATGCTGAATGAGGGGGTGTATTTGAGTCCTTTGATAGGAGTAATATCAAAACTAAGGGCAGCTACTCCTTGTTTCTTATGTACAGTCCAGTCTTCTTCATTAATCAGCATAACGGGATTATGACGACATAATTCTGTTGACATCACTGTATAGCCTCCATCTTCCCGATAAGCTCCAATCCATGGTTGTTCTTCACGGGCAGTACGAATCACTTTCAAACTGGTAGATGACTCTTCCACTTTATCGAAACGGCTGTAAGATCCTGTGAGATTCAGATTCAGTTTAAACCATTTGTTCAGCTGATGAGTAAATTTTGCCCTTAGGTTGGTTTGCTGGAATCCGCTGGTACGGATGATACCTTGTTGGTCGTTAAATCCCACAGAGGTGAAAAAGGTAGTTTTCTCATTACCTCCCGAGAGATTGATAGATGCCGTAGTAGAGTGTGCTATATCACGTTGAATGAGTCCGAGCCAGTCTGTTTCGGTAATCCGGTCGGGGATAAAGAATGATTTTGTGTCCTTCTTCTGCACATTCCAATTATCTACGGCTGCTTGCATAGTACGAGTATATTCTGCTACATTTGCCATTGGTATATCGTTGGCAATCCATCCAAGGCTGTGGCGTACACTGGCATTTACGCGTGTTTTACTGTTGGTGTTCCCCGATTTTGTGGTGATGATGACAACACCGTTGTTAGCTCGCGAACCATAGATGGCAGCAGCTGAAGCATCTTTCAATACGTCCATGCGTTCGATGTCGTTGGGGTTTAGCATAGGCATTGATTCACTGGGAACTCCATCGACCACATACAGTGGGGTGCTGTTACCTGTGATGGATGCAATACCGCGTACCCGTACACTCGGTTGTTCACCGGGGGTGCCGCTGGCAGAGGCTACATTTACACCAGGAGTACGACCTTGCAGCATCTTGGCTACATTGTAGTCACTGCCTTGATCCAGATCATCCACTTTCAGGCTACTGATAGAAGTGGTTACTAGTTTTTCGGACTGGGAGCCATAGCCGACTACAACTATCTCATTTAATGCAATGCTGCTTTCTTTCAAATATATTTTCAGATTGTTTTTATTGCCGGCTTTCACTTGTTGTGAGTCAAATCCAATATAAGATACTGTTAGTGGTTGGTTAGGATCTGCTACAATGGTAAAGTTTCCGTTAATATCTGTAATGACTCCGGTTCCTTTTCCTTGCATGACATTGGCGCCAATAATAGGAATTCCACTTTCATCTAGTACGGTTCCTTTAATCGCTCTCTTTTCATTACTTCTTTGTTCTGTCTCCTGCTTTACCAATACGATGGTGTTGTTGGTAAATGAATAAGATATATTCAAAGGAGTAAATACCTGTGAGAGCGCTTCGCTGATAGGTTTCTTTGTGCAGCTAATTGTCACTTTAGTCTGATCGTTAAGAACATGATTCCGGTATACAAAAGTATATCTCGTTTGCTGTTCTACTTGTTTCATGAAAGTTTTTACCGTGCCATTTTTGATATGAATGGACACATTTTCTTCTTGGGCAAACACTCCCGAAGGGAATAAAATTATAGCAGCGGATAAAATGGTAAAGTTTCTAAAAATAAGGCTGTTCCGCAGTTTCCTTCTCAATAAAAATGTTAACTTTGTGATATTCATAGTTGATAATGTTTTGATGTATAAAATTTTATCGACTTCCATACAACCAAAGGATTGGGCGATTCTTTGGTTGTTCTTTTTTGATTTTAACTACTATGTGTTTTCCATAAGCTCCTTTCTTTTAAATTAGTAAATAGTTATTATATCTTTATGTATCTCGTACTTAAATCCGTATTGTATGCTTAAGGATCTTATGACATTCTGTATACTTTCGTTTCGGAAAGATCCCGATAGTAAATCTTGTGCGATTTGCTTATGATGCAATCTGATTTCCACCCCATACCATCGTTCTATCTGGGCTATTACATCAATTAATGGTGTGGATTCAAAGATGAGGTAATTATCTCTCCATCCGGCTTCAACATGGGCATCCGCTTTGCTTATTCGTAGTGTTCTGTCCATAGCGGAATAGGTTGCCTTTTGTCCAGGTGAAAGCGTATATTCATGGGGAAGTGAACCACCTGATATTCTGATTCGTCCGCTAAGTAAAGACGTTTCTACAATGTCTTTTTTATAGGTCTTTACATTGAATGAAGTTCCTACTACTTCAATTTGCAGATCGTTGATTATTACCTTGAATGGGCAATCGGGATTCTTGGCAACATCGAAAAAGGCTTCTCCTGATAGTTTGACGAGGCGTTGCTTGGAGTTGTTTACATCATATTCCAGGTTTGTAGCCGCATTTAGATGTACAAATGTACCATCAGGGAGAGCCATTTCTGCTTTACTGCCAGCTCTAACTGTTACAGCAACCATTTGACTTTCCGGGTTATTCATCCATGTATAAAGTCCAAAAGAGGATGATAGGATGATAGCGATAATGGCAGCATATTTCATATATTGCAGCCAACGGCGTCTCCAAATGATTTGTTGTAGTTCCTTTCGAATTTGCTTTTTCATCATAGGAGGCATCTTTATCTCTACTGTGTCGTTTTCCATATCTATCATGGTATTCCATAACTCTTCGTCAGGTATGTTGTTGAGTTCATTTCTGAACTTTCCAATATCGGAAGAGGTGATTCCTTTTTCGATGTACTGGCAATATAACTTTTTAAATTGTGGACTCATATTATTGGTGTTTCTATAGGTTATACGTAAATACATAAAGGGAGTACTAGACTTTTTTTATGTTGTAGAGCATAGAAAAAGTTAGGAATAGTAGGTGTTTGTAGAGTTTTGTGGAGTTTTAATTATTCCTACTGAAAGTGTTATTCTTGTTACAGGAAGAAAATAAAGAGAATATTATATTTCATCATTTCGCTGCGAAGAATCTTCAGGGCGGAAGTCAGATAGTTTTTCACCGTTTGTTCGGAGAGATCCAGTTGTTCGGCTATTTGCTTGATGGGGATATGTTTCTCCCTGCTTAATTCATAAATCTCGTGTTCCCGTTGTGACAGAACTTTCTTCGATTGTTGAAGTTGTTGCAGGAATTCGTCGTACAATAAGATATCTTCCGGCGATACGTCAGTTGCCTGGTTCTCGCAATACTCCATGAAGTCTTCGAATTGCAGTTCGTTGACTTGTTTGCGGAAATAATCGATTACCTGATGTTTGGCAATAGTGAAAATAAAGGCTTGCAGATTGCCGAAGCTATTCAACTGGTTACGGTTGTCCCATAGGCGTAAAAAGGTATCCTGAACAATATCCTGTGTCAGGGAACGATTTTTTAGTTGTTTAAGAACAAAGCTGTAAAGTCGGTCGGCATAGGCTTCATAAATCTGTGTAAAAGCCTGGTAGGAGCCGTTGCGTAGTTCTTTTATGCACTGTATTTCGTCTATTTTCATCCTTTCTGCAATAGAAGTAGGTCGGGCAAATGTACTGAAATAATTTAGAAATCAACAAATCTATGTGAATAAATAAAGAGAAACCGATGTCCGGTAGTTGGCAGATGAATTTTATTTTGCAATCATATTACAATCATATATTGAGCTTTATTGTGCCGTCTCTTGCTTTCCGCTAATTAATTTTGTATCTTTACTGTTTTTTACCCTTGTAAAGACAGGTGGTCACCTTATGCAGTGATAAATATCACCTTATACAGGGCAGACGCATTAAAAATTATTTTCCTGTAAAAGTTGTGACAAATATTTTTCATCCCATCCGGCTTTTAGTCTTTTCAGATTC
>NZ_CP083673.1:5824240-5872366 GCF_025914115.1 Bacteroides sp. DH3716P
TAGGCGTGGGGCTTTGTGTATTATATGTTGTTGAGTATGGGGATACTTCTGAACGGTAATACCAAAGTTCCCACGCTTAACTTTATATATAAACACAGCTCCAGGGAACAGAGTTGACTAGAAGATAAACATTATGAAAGCAACTTGTTCTAAAAGTAAGACGACTGTCTCGACCGGTTTCTGTTCTTCGTTTGTTACTGTCTTTAGTGAAATTCTTATTCTGTTTATTTCCATTCCTGTTTTTTTCAAGACACACAATCACTATCTTACAAATTACATGCCAACATATTTTTCTGAGACCTTCCTCCATGATAGCCAATAATAGCGGTTCCTCTCACCATACAGAAAAAGACCTTTGGTTACAAGTTCTCGCTTTGGCAAAGGAAATACAGGACTGTAAGTCTTATCTGTATCCTAAGACCTTGGAATCTATATATGATAATATTGTAAGAATAGAAAAATTGTTGGATATTTTATTGATTATCACTCGTGGAAGTGACAAATAGACATTATTATTCCGCCTTATGCGACAATTTGTCCAATGCAGTAAAAATGTCGCATCATTAAACTATCGTTAAAAGTTTCATTTTTATAGATTACCTCTATGAAATGGAATTTTTATATACCAAGAAACGTACGCAATCAGTTATGTAACCTTAATGTTCAGAATAATGATAGATAAACGAATAGAAAGTACCATGAATGAATTGATCAACGCAGAAATATGGTCAACCAACTTATACCTGTCTTTACAGGTTTATTTTGAAAGTGAACAACTCCCGATACTGAGCTCCTGGCTAAATACCCAGGCTCAGGATAATATGAACAAAGTCTATCAAATGATGAGCTGGATATATCATAATGGAGGATGCGTTGCAATTAATGAGATAAAACGGGATGTGCAAAATGGCAAGCTCCAGTAAGTGCCTTAAACGAATTGATTGAACATGAACGATATATGTCCCGCCTAGTCTCCATACTCCTCATACTATGCCGAAACGTGGATGCGTCCTCTAATTCTTTCATCAACAGGCTGTATTCAGACCGAATATATCTAAGTACGGCCCTTTTGGAATTATTACGTATTCTTGCCCAAGAAAATGTGCGGAGACTACCTTATTTCTAACAGTATGTCCCTCCATTTAACATCTCATAATATTAAAGATTATATAACCTTGTATGGTCTACTTTTTGCAACATAATAAACAATAATAAAATAGATCATGAATATTTTATTAATAGGATAACCCGGTTTTATCGACATTTTGGGACAAGTTTATGCTTGTTTCAAGATAAGAGAGAATATTAAATTATTATTAACTCTAAAAATTTAAATCATTATGAGTGAGAAATTACAAAATGCTTTGAATGAACAAATCACAGCAGAATTATGGTCTGCCAACTTGTATCTGTCTATGTCTTTCTATCTAAAAAAAGAAGGTTTTTCAGGTATGGCCAACTGGATGCGGAAACAATCTGCAAAAGAAGTGGGACATGCGTGCACCATTGCCGAGTATATGGTTAAACGTGAGGCGACACCGAAAGTAGACAAAGTGGATGTAGTTCCACAAGGATGGGGAAATTCTTTGGAAGTTTTTGAACATGCCTTGGAACATGAAAAGCATATCTCCAAGTTGATTGACGAATTGGTATACTTAGCTTCAGAAGAAAAGGATAATGCCACACAGGATTTTCTGTGGAAATTTGTCCGGGAACAAGTAGAGGAAGAAGCCGGTGTACAGAATATTGTAAACCTGTTAAAGAAAGCCGGAGATAGTGGTATCCTTTTCATAGATGCTAAATTGGATGGATGCAAATAATAAACCTGAATAGTTAAAAGATAAATGATATGAGCAAAACAGTAGATATATTAGGTGGGCAGGCTGAATACTACCTAAACCATACATGCAAGACAATAGATAAACAACTGATTCATATTCCGGGTCCGGATATAGTAGATAAGGTATGGATAAATTCGGACAGAAACATTCGGACATTGGAGAGTTTGCAAACTTTATATGGACATGGACGTTTAGCGAATACCGGCTATGTATCCATCCTACCTGTAGACCAGGGTATAGAGCATTCTGCTGGGGCATCTTTCGCTCCCAATCCACTTTATTTTGATCCGGAGAACATCGTAAAATTGGCTATTGAAGGAGGATGTAATGCCGTAGCATCTACATTCGGCGTATTAGGCGCCGTAGCACGGAAATACGCCCATAAAATTCCATTCATCGTCAAATTGAATCATAACGAACTGCTTACTTATCCGAATAGCTATGACCAAGTAATGTTCGGTACAATAAAAGAAGCATGGAATATGGGCGCCATAGCAGTTGGAGCCACTATTTATTTCGGTTCGGAGCAAAGTCGCCGCCAAATAGTGGAAGTATCGCAAGCTTTTGAATATGCTCATGAACTGGGAATGGCTACCATTTTATGGTGTTATTTGAGAAACAGCGGTTTTAAGAAAGACGGAACCGACTATCACGCTGCAGCCGACCTGACAGGCCAAGCCAACCATATCGGAGTAACGATCAAGGCTGACATCGTAAAACAAAAACTTCCGTCCAATAATGGTGGCTTCAAAGCCATCGGCTTCGGAAAAACAAATGAGCGCATGTATACAGAGCTGACAACTGACCACCCGATAGACCTTTGCCGTTATCAGGTAGCTAACGGCTATATGGGACGCGTCGGACTAATCAACTCGGGTGGTGAATCTCATGGAGAATCCGACCTGCATGATGCTGTTGTTACAGCAGTAGTGAACAAACGTGCTGGCGGTATGGGGTTGATTAGTGGTCGGAAAGCCTTCCAAAAACCAATGAAAGATGGGGTCCAGCTATTGAGCACCATACAGGATGTATATTTGGATTCTTCAATAACCATTGCATAAAGACAGGTCGTCCATGAAAAGAATAGTATTATTACGTCATGGTGAGAGCCTATGGAACCAAGAAAACCGCTTCACCGGGTGGACAGATGTTGATTTAAGTGAAAAAGGCGTTGTAGAAGCCTGCAAAGCAGGCGATACATTACGAGAAGCCGGATTTTCTTTTGAGATTGCCTACACTTCTTACTTAAAACGTGCTATAAAAACGCTGGACTACGTTCTGGACCGCCTGAATGAGAGCTGGATTCCCGTCGAAAAGACATGGAGGTTGAATGAGAAACATTACGGCATACTTCAGGGACTTAACAAAAGTGAGACGGCTGCCCAATATGGTGAAGAACAAGTACACACCTGGCGGAGAAGTTATGATATAGCTCCTGCAGCATTGGGAGAGGACGATTCGCGCAATCCGAGTAAAGACATACGTTATGCAGATGTCCCGGATATGGAACTTCCACGTACGGAATCCTTGAAAGATGCCATTGAGCGTGTAATGCCTTATTGGAAATGCATCATCTTTCCCACATTGACATGTAAGGATAACCTGCTGGTAGTTGCCCATGGCAACAGCCTGCGTGGAATCATCAAGCATCTCAAGGAAATATCCGATACAGACATTTCCAACCTGAACCTGCCTACAGCAGTTCCTTACGTTTTTGAATTCGACAACCGGCTGGCTCTTGTCAAAGACTATTTTCTCGGTGATCCGGAAGAGATACGTAAACGGACGGAAGCTGTAGCAAAACAAGGAATGACTAAACAATAAAAGTTCTGTCAAGCAGCCAGACATATTTTCTAAACTTTAATTATTAACTAAAAAAGGAGGTAAAAATGGTACCTACAAAAATGAACCAGAATTGGTTACCAAGTATTTTTAATGATTTCTTTAACAATGAGTGGATGATGAAGGCAAATGCAACAGCCCCCGCTATTAATGTAATTGAAAATGAAAAGGACTATAAAATCCAATTGGCAGCTCCGGGAATGACAAAAAATGACTTCACCGTTAATGTGGATGAAAACAACAATCTAGTAATCTGCATGGAAAAGAAGGAAGAGAAGAATGAGGAGAAAAAAGACAAAAAATACCTACGCCGTGAATTCTCTTATTCCAAATTCCAACAAAGTATCATACTGCCGGACAATGTTGAAAAAGATAAGATTACAGCCAAGGTAGAACATGGGATTCTGTCTATAGATATTCCCAAAACAGTGGACAAAGAAGTTCAGAAGATAACCAGAACTATTGATATCAAATAAGATATCTTAGCTAAACTTTACCCAAGGCGTTCCTTATATTTAGGGGGATGCCTTGATATAAACCTTTGAACCTCAAATCACTATAATGAAAACATTCAATTTTGATGAAGCATTAATAGCTCTGCAAAGTGATCTGCTAGGTTTTGCATATAAATTGACAGCTGACAAACACGATGCTGAGGATTTATTGCAGGAAACAATGTTGAAAGCTCTGGATAATAAGGATAAATTTGATCCTGGAACAAATTTTAAAGGCTGGATGTATATCATTATGCGTAACGCTTTTATAAATAACTACCGGATAAAAAAAAGCCAGGGAGACTTATATATATTATCCGAACCCGACTATCATTTCCTGCTAAGAGATGACTCTTTTGCTTTCATAGACAATAGTCAAGATGCCAAGGAGATAAGGGCAGCCCTTAAAACACTACCTAAAGAACATTACAACGCTTTTATGTTGTATATATCCGGATTCAAATATCGGGAAATAGCTCAAGAAACAGGAGTGTCGCTAGGTACAATAAAAAGCCGTATCTTTCATAGTAGGAAAAAATTAAAGCAGTTACTTTCTGATTTTGTCTAATAATTGTATAAAAATGAATTATGAATAACAAGTATATTGGAATCCTGACTTCCGGAGGGGATGCGTCAGGAATGAATGCAGCGATCCGCGCCGTAACCCGTACCGCCATCTTCAACGGCTTTAAAATAAAGGGAATTTATAGGGGATACGAAGGACTGATTGCCGGTGAAGTAAAGGAACTCACAACAGAAGACGTGAGCAGTATTATTCAAAGGGGAGGTACTATACTGAAAACAGCGCGTTCCGAAGCTTTTACCACTCCGGAAGGACGTAAGAAAGCCTATGAAGTTATACAAAAAGAAAATATCAGTGCACTGATTATTATCGGTGGAGACGGTTCTCTGACGGGAGCCCGTATCTTTGCCGAAGAGTATAACGTGACATGTATAGGACTACCCGGTACGATTGACAATGATTTATATGGTACTGATTTCACCATAGGATACGACACGGCATTAAATACAATTGTTGAATGTGTAGATAAAATAAGAGACACCGCAACCTCACACGACCGCATTTTCTTTGTCGAGGTGATGGGACGTGATGCGGGCTTCCTGGCCCAGAACAGTGCGATTGCTTCAGGGGCTGAAGCTGCCATTATTCCGGAGGACAAAACGGATGTGGACCAGCTGGAGACATTTATCGGACGTGGATTCAGAAAAACAAAAAACAGCAGTATCGTCATTGTGACCGAAAGTCCCCAAAATAAAAATGGAGGTGCCATGTACTATGCCGACCGGGTAAAAAAGGAATATCCTGAATATGATGTAAGAGTTTCCATTCTGGGACATCTGCAACGCGGTGGGGCTCCAAGTGCCAACGACCGTATACTGGCAAGCCGATTAGGAGAAGCAGCCATCCAGGCTCTGATGGAAGACCAACAGAATGTGATGATAGGCATACGGAACAATGAAATTGTCTATGTTCCTTTTGCACAAGCAATCAAAAATGACAAGCCTATTGACAAAAGCCTGATTCGGGTACTTAACGAGCTGTCCATATAAAGTTATTAATTCACCACTGCTTGGAAAGACACTCCGGGAGGCAGACATACCGGACTGTATCATCATCGGGAAACTACAAAGTTTTATCCGGTATGGATAATGCCCTATTATAAAATAAACAAGGAAATATAAACTATTTAATGTACAATGTTATGGAATATCCAAGTTATAATGTAAACACTCCTCAATGGAGGGAAATTACAGTCGGTTCACATCTTCCCATGGAATTGGGAAAACTTGCGGAAATAGCACGTAATCTATGGTGGACATGGAATGATGACGCCAAAAGTATGTATTGCGACCTAGATCCGGAGCTTTGGGAAGAAACGGAGCAAAATCCGATATTGTTCCTGGAGCGGATGAATTATGAGAAGCTGGTAACACTGGCACATGATGAGTTTTTTATCCGCAAGATGAATACCGTCTATACTGCTTTCAAGGAATACATTAATGTAGTTCCAGATCATAAACGTCCGTCAGTAGCCTATTTCAGTATGGAATACGGCTTAGACAAGGTCCTCAAAATATATTCCGGTGGTCTTGGAATACTTGCGGGCGATTACCTGAAAGAGGCATCAGACAGCAACGTTGACCTTTGTGCCGTAGGACTGTTGTACCGTTATGGCTACTTTGACCAGTCTCTTTCCATGGACGGGCAGCAGATTGCCAATTATGAAGCACAGAATTTCGGACAGCTCCCAATCGAAAAAGTGATGCAACCAGATGGAAAACAGCTGGTAATCCACATTCCCTACGCCGACAGCTTTATTGTACATGCCAATGTCTGGAGAGTCAATGTAGGAAGAATCCCCCTTTATCTACTGGACACGGACAATGAACTCAATAGCGAGTTTGACCGTCCAATTACCCACCATCTGTATGGCGGTGACTGGGAGAACCGGCTGAAACAGGAGATTTTACTCGGTATAGGCGGCATGATGACACTGAAAGCTTTGGGTATAGAAAAAGACGTATATCACTGCAATGAAGGCCATGCCGCATTAATCAACATTCAGCGGTTATGTGATTATATAGCCGGTGGTCTGGATTTCGGCCAAGCGATGGAATTAGTACGCGCTTCTTCTCTTTATACCGTACATACACCTGTACCCGCCGGCCATGATTATTTTGACGAGGGACTTTTCAACAAATACATGAAAGGGTATCCCGACAAACTGGGCATAACCTGGAATAACCTGATGGATCTCGGACGCCATAATCCGGGAGACAAAGGAGAACGTTTCTGTATGTCTGTATTCGCCTGTAAAACCAGCCAGGAAGTAAACGGAGTCAGCCTGTTGCATAAAACTGTGTCACAGGAAATGTTCGCTCCTATCTGGAAAGGCTACTTCCCGGAAGAGAATCATGTGGGCTATGTGACTAATGGCGTACATTTCCCTACTTGGTGCGCCACCGAATGGGAAAAGCTTTTCAAAGACAATTTTGATGAGAGCTTTATTCATGACCAGTCCAATCAAAAAATCTGGGAAGCTGTCTACGACATTCCGGACGAAGAAATATGGAATACCCGCCTGAAACTAAAAACCAAACTGATAGATTATATCAAAAGAAAATGCAGCAAAGACTGGCTTAGAAGCCAGATCGATCCGTCATTAACCATTTCCATTTTTGAGAAGTTTAACCCGAATGCCCTTCTGATTGGTTTCGGACGACGTTTTGCTACATATAAAAGGGCGCATCTTTTGTTTACCGATATCGACCGCCTGGCTAAAATAGTGAACAATCCGAAATATCCGGTACAATTCATCTTTACAGGGAAGGCTCATCCCAGTGACGGTGCCGGCCAGGGACTAATCAGGCAGATTGTGGAAATATCCCGGCGTCCTGAATTCCTAGGTAAAATCATATTTCTTGAAAACTATGATATGGATCTGGCAAGACATCTTATCGCAGGGGTGGATATCTGGCTGAACACTCCCACACGTCTGGCCGAAGCCTCAGGCACATCAGGGGAAAAGGCACTGATGAACGGTGTACTTAATTTCTCAGTGTTGGATGGTTGGTGGTATGAAGGCTATTGTAAGGATGCAGGATGGGCGCTGACCGACAAAAGTATCTACCAGAATGAACAATATCAGAACCAGCTGGACGCCGAAGCAATTTACTATCTATTGGAGCATGACATTCTTCCTGCATATTATGAACATGGAGATAAGGAGTATTCGGAAAACTGGATTAAGTACATCAAGAATTCAATCGCACAAATAGCTCCCCGTTTTACCATGAAAAGGCAACTGGACGATTACTATGAGAAATTCTATATCAAACTGTCGGAGCATTTCCACATTCTCTCTGCTGACAATAATGCAAAAGCCAAAATGATATCTGACTGGAAAACCGCTGTCCGAAACAGGTGGGATTCCATTGAAATCAAATCCATAAAAGCCGGAAACGGGTTGGATGCGACAATCGAAGCCGGAAAGGAATATGAAGTAACAGTTGTTGTCGATGAGAAAGGTCTGGATGATGCAATTGGAATTGAATTGGTCATTATTCAGCATGAAAGTGGTCAAGATCATATCTATGAAGTCATACCTCTTCCACTAGTTTCCAAAGACGGGAATCTATATACCTTCAAGGGGACATCTCAAATTTTTAATGCCGGAAGTTTCAAACAGGCTTTCCGCATGTATCCCAAAAATAATCTATTACCACATAGACAAGATTTTTGTTACGTCCGATGGTTTTAAAAAAAAGGGAGGTGTGTCATAATGAATAATAAAACGCAAATTATCGCAGAAATAATTTCATAAATCGTTGATTAATATATAAATATAATTGAAATAATCTGCGATAATTTGCGTTAATCTGCGTTTTGACACACTCCGCTTTTATACATGACAAGTTTCAAAGGTTATTCAATAAAAGATAAAGAACAATGAAACCGAACATTATTCTTATGAATTTCACTCATGTCTATGAGCAGGAAAGATTTATAAACGACATCCATTTCCAGTGGATAGATTGTACCGACCTAAACGGAACCAACTGCTACTGTGATGCAGAAGCAGCCAAAGTCATTAGACAAAGAATGGCCCCCTACTTACCTGAAGGAATACATTTCATTGATTCCGGTAACTATCATTATATCAGTAAATTTTGGACGGATAAAATAAAGACCCCATTCTCACTAGTTGTCTTTGATCATCATCCAGATATGCAACCTTCCTTATTTGACAATCTAATGTCATGCGGATGTTGGGTGAAAAAAGTATTGGATACAAATCCTTATCTTCAAAAAGTATGTATCGTCGGTGCTGCTGAAAAGTTGATCAAAGCACTGCATCCCAATTATGGAGAAAAATTAAAGTTTTATAGCGAAACAGAACTTTCTCACGAAGAAGGATGGAACAGATTCTCTCATGAACATCTGAATGAGCCTGTCTATATATCAGTGGACAAAGATGTATTGGACATAAAATCAGCAGTAACCAATTGGGATCAGGGTTCCCTATCACTGACCGAATTGGAGAAACTCCTCTCCATCATTCTAAAAAAAGAAGAAATTATCGGAGTAGATATCTGCGGTGAATGTTCCAGTTCTTTGGATGTTTTCCAAAAAAACAGAGAACTTTCAATTAACAGTAAGGCCAATAAGGAACTATTAAATCTATTCCTGTCCAATCAAAACGAGATTCATCCCCTATAAGTAAATCATTAACATAGTCATGAATATTATGCTTAGCACAATAATTAGTGAATTGACCGTACATGATAATTCCACATCTCTTTACACTTTTCTAATTCTCCATCTCTTGATATTGCTATTTTCAATAGAAGGTTGTACTTTTGTCATCATTTTATCAGTCAATCTTTTATACAAATGGTCTTTATACACAATTTATTACTTATTCTGGGACGTGGAATAGGACAAGTGATGTTTCAGAATAATGCGTTATCCGGATTATTCATGCTAATTGGAATATTTCTAAACTCATGGCAAATGGGAATACTAGCAGTCTGCGGTAATATAATAAGTACACTGACAGCCCATTTTTCGGGATATAAGTATGATGATATTAAAAATGGATTATACGGATTTAATGGAACTTTAGTAGGTATAGCAGTTGGCGTATTTCTACAATTATCGGTAGGAAGTTTAATCATGTTGATTATCGCTTCGGCCCTTTCCACATGGATTGCCTATTTTTTTAATCAGCAACGTTTAATTCCTGGCTTTACTGCTCCTTTCATTCTTGCTGTATGGGGAATGTTGGGAGTTTGCAGCTGGCTTATACCAGATTTACTATCAGTTTCCTATACGGTTATTGATACCACACAGAATATTAATTATTTCCAAGCCTTCTGCTTAGGTATAGGGCAAGTCATGTTTCAGGGAAATACAATTCTATCCGGATTATGTTTCCTTATAGGCATTTTGATTAATTCTCGAAAGGCAAGTCTCTATACTATCTTGGGAGCACTTCTTCCTATTCCCCTAGCCATTTTACTTGAAGTGGATGCTACAGACTTAAATGCCGGATTAATGGGCTATAATGGGGTATTATGTGCAATAGCTTTAGGAGGAACGGGCTGGGAAAGTGGCGTATGGGCAGGATGCTCTGTCTTACTGTCCACCGTATTACAGATTCTAGGAATGAGTTTGGGTATCACTACCTTAACCGCTCCCTTTGTTATATCTGTATGGATCATACTAATGATACAAAAAGTAATAAGAACGCAGAATAACTAAATTAGTCTTCAAATAAAAGTTTGTGATATTTTTTTTCAAAGAAAAAGATAAAAGATATCATCTTGTCACCCGAAATATTTGCTTTTGTATTATGAATACTACACCATAATGCAGTAAACTTAAAAATAGCATCCAAACTCCTTGAATTAAAAAGAGTTTGGATACCTCAACATTTACAGTAAAAAATATTATTTATAAAGTCTCAATCAGATCTTAGTTATGCTTACAACATAAAGGTGATAACTACCCATATAAACAACAGACAGAAGTGTATCACATAATTATGATAACATCATCTCATATCTTTTCACCCACAATCAGCAACAGTTTTTCATTTTCCCCTCTTAAAAACTTTATTTCTTCTTTCAACCAATCTATTTCCTTGTTTTTTGAGGAAATCAATTCAGCTATCATTGTATCAGGAATATAACTACTACTGATAAAATTCAATATCTTGGAGATATTTATTTCTTCTCTTTTTTTAAAGTTTCAAATTGTTCCTTTTGTTTATCCAACAGCTTTTCGAAAATCTCAATTACCTGTTCAACAGGAAAACTATTAAAGGTCTGATTATTGCCTGTATTACTGACAGCACTTTTAACACCACAATTCTCGTAGAAGTTATTCGTATTATACAGGATTGTCTCTTCATTAAAACTCTTCAGCCCATCTACAGTAACGCCTAGTGCTGAAGCAATCTCACCTAACCGTTCATCGTCAAACTTCTCTGTTTGTTCTATTTTCGAAACAGCCTGTTTCGTTATACCTAACAAATCACCGAGTTCCGCTTGAGTCATTCCCCGAAGCCGACGCACCCGTTCAATTTTTCTTCCCAGATGAATTGTATTTGTGTACTTTTCCGTTTCCATATTCCAGTCTGTTGATTATTTTCCCTGCTTTATGCACTCTCTTAGAATCTCTATTTTCTCTTGTTCACTTTTCAACAAGCGTTCATACAGTTCAACCACCTTTTCAATAGGATTAATCTGTTGGTTATGAGCATAAACAGTAGCAATTGCTCCCGGAGAAATGGTAGCATCTTTATAATTATTAATATTACAAATGGCTTTTTCAACATCAAAATCCTTGATGACATCAGTAGATATTCCCAAGACTTCAGCTATTTTTGTCAACAGTCCGTCTTCTATTTCATCTTGTTTCTCTATTTTCGAGATCTCCTGCTGACTAACACCCAGATCAGAAGCCAACGCTTCCTGTTTCATACCCAGATACACACGGATTCTTTGCAGATTGCGACCGACATGCCTTTGATTCACCTTGTCTTTTACTTTAATATCCATATCATTGTTGCTTTAGTAAATACATTGAGACAAAGATAATGAAAATAAAATTCGCAACTACATATCGCCCTTTGAAAAAGACAGCTTTCTATCTGTTTCTCTTTTAAATATAACCTAATTAGATCTATTTTATCCCAGTCTTTATCATTTTATCTACTTCTAAAACTTTACTACCGTAAAGTTTACGACGGGTAAAGGTTTAATCAACAACAATATTACTTTATAAAATCAAATATACAACAGGTAGTAAGAAACAACTCAGTTCTGATAAAAGTCAACTCTATATTTTTCAATCCCCAGTTCTATATGCATAATTTTGCCCTGTCAGTTTTTAGCTGACATGAATCGTGGCGCCACATTTAAAACAGTGCAGAAGGATGTGCAATTGACATTCTGAACAATCATCATTAAACCAATAAAATCTAATAGCCTATGGGGTAAGTAAAGTCGTTACAATCGAGACATAGCTTTAAATCGGCCGAAAATTTAGCTATCCAAAAACAAATTAGTAAACATACAATTAAACAAAAAGCATGAAATCATTTTCTGATAAAACAAACATAGGGTGGAATAATTCCCTAAAGACTGTTTATAGAATGAATTTTTACCTATTATTCCTATTAATAGGTTCATTATCGATACTTGGATCAACACGGGCTTATTGCCAACAGAGCAGAACGATCTCGGGTATAGTGAAAAACTCTCAAGGAGAGACGATTATCGGAGCGAATATCGTTGAAAAAGGTACCAGCAACGGGACGATTACGAATGTAGACGGACTGTTCACACTGCACGTATCGCCCAATGCAATATTAAAGGTATCTTATATGGGATACACGGAGCAGGAAGTCAATACACGCAACAAGAACAAGCTGGAAATCATACTGACGGAAGATGCCAGACTGATTGATGAAGTAGTGGTGGTAGGATACGGATCGGTCAAAAAACGGGATTTGACGGGGGCAGTAACCTCCGTCAAAAGTGCGGAAGTACTGGCCGCTCCTACCAATAATGTGATGGAAGCCCTTCAAGGCAAGATACCCGGAATGGATATCACCAAAACTTCGGGACAGGTAGGAGGTGATGTCACTATCCTGTTACGTGGTTCACGATCTATTTATGGCAGCAACGAACCATTGTTTATTATCGATGGAATCCCCGGCAGCTATAGCCAGGTCAGCCCGTCGGATATTGAGAGTGTAGATGTATTGAAAGATGCTTCTTCCACCGCCATTTATGGTTCTGCAGGAGCAAACGGTGTTGTCATCATCACCACAAAAAGAGGAAAAGAGGGAAAAGCGACCGTAAACTTCGATGCTTATTACGGATTCAGCGGTTCACCTAACTACAGGCATGGAATGACGCGGGATGAATGGGTCACCTACCAGCAAGAAGCCTATAAATATAAAAACGGTGACTATCCTACCGATATGTCCGCCCTACTGGGGAAACAGGATTTTATAGATGCATACAACGACGGCAAATGGATAGACTGGATAGATGAAGTGTCGGGCAACACGGCTACCACACAGAAATACAGTCTTTCGGTCAGCAGTGGCACTGAAAAGACAAAATTATTTGCTTCGACTTCCTACAATCGGGAAGAAGGTTTACTTAATAACGAAAATCTGAACAGATATTCGTTACGCCTCAACCTGGATCAACAGATATTTTCATGGGCAAAGGTGGGCTTTACCTCCAATTTAGTCTACCGGGACTTGAACTCCGGTGTGAAAAACACATTCACCAAATCTCTCTCCGCCATCCCGCTGGGTGATGCTTATACCGAAGAAGGGGAGATCAATCACGAATACATCACGGGACAATATTCCCCGATGAGTGATTTCATAGAGAATCAGTATGTAGACAACACACGTTCCACCTATCTGAACATGAGTGGCTATGTCGAACTAACTCCCATCAAAGACCTGACTTTTACCAGTCGTGTCAATGGTACTTTGAATCACTCACGCCACGGGCAATACTGGGGAGAGAAGTGCAATGCCAACCGTCCGTCTTATGCAGGTTCACCGCATGCTTCCATCACCAACAACAATGCCTGGAATTACACTTGGGAGAATATTCTCGCTTACAACACAACCATCGCAAAAGACCATAATCTGGGAGGTTCACTGATTACTTCCTGGAATAAGAACCAGTCGGAAAGTAGCATGGCTGCCGCCAGCGGTCAGATGGTAGATCAATGGTCTTTCTGGCGACTGACATCGGGCACTTCCCAACATGTAGAATCCGACTTCGCACAGACGCAGAAAATGTCTTTTGCCTTCCGTCTGAACTATTCATACAAGGGTAAATACCTATTTAACTTCTCGACCCGTTGGGACGGTGTTTCACAATTCTCCACCGGACATAAATGGGATGCTTTCCCCGCAGGCGCACTGGCGTGGAGAATATCGGACGAAGCATTTATGGAAAAGACACGTAGTTGGCTGGACAACCTGAAATTGAGAGTGAGCTACGGCATCACGGGTAACTCGGGAGGAACCACCGCATACAGCACCACAACACAAGCATACGTATATGCCGCTTCGGGAATTTCCATTAATGGGAAGATTGTTCCTTTCACGCAATACTCCGGTACCTACGGTAGTTCCGATCTCGGCTGGGAGAAGTCATACAACTGGAATGTGGGGTTGGATTTCGGTATCCTAAACGGTCGCATTGACGGATCGGTAGAATGGTTCAAGACAACCACCAAAGGATTATTATTCAAACGTACATTGCCCATCACCAGCGGTCTGACCGGATGGGGATCGCCTCTGGCTATCTGGCAGAACATCGCCCAGACCAGTAACCAAGGCGTGGAAGCAACGATCACTTCGCACAACATACGGAATAAAGATTTCACCTGAATACCACTTTATCCGTCACCTGGAACAAGGAACAAATAGACGATCTGCCTGACGGTGATCTGATCGCCGAAAACCTGTTTGTCGGTGAACCGATTAAAGCTATTTACGGATATAAATATACCGGAATTTGGGGAACCGATACTCCACAGGAAACATTGGATGCCTACGGCGTAAAACCCGGATTCATCAAGGTAGAAACCTTAGACCAGAAAGGCGATGAAGGTGTGCATAAATACAGTACGGAAGACCGGCAAATTCTAGGACATTCCAATCCGGACTGGATCATCGGACTCAGCAACTCCTTCACCTACAAGAATTTTGATTTATCCGTCTTTGCCATGGCACGTTACGGACAGACAATCAACAGTGACCTGCTCGGTTATTATACCGCCGAACAGAGCGTAACCAAGAATCAACTGGCAGGCGTAGACTACTGGACAGAGGATAATCAAGGAGCCTATTTCCCCCGTCCCGGAACGGGAGACGAACAAAAAACCGTATATCCTTCATTAAGAGTGCGCGACGGCTCCTTCATTAAGATTAAAAATATCACGCTGGGATATACACTACCCGTCAATATTTCCCGCAAAGTTTTAATGGAGAAATGCCGTATTTATGCCACAGCCTACAATCCGTTCATCTTTGTAAAAGATAAGCAGTTGAAAGATACTGATCCCGAAACCAACGGTTCGGATGCATTTCCTACCTACCGGCAATTTGTTTTTGGCGTTAATTTGACATTCTAACAAAAGATTATAATCATGAAAAGGATATATATAAAATTCATATTTTGCAGTGTGCTGTTCTCGGCCTTATCTCTACATTCCTGCACCTTGGAGGAATACAACCCGGGCGCATTTACCAAAGAGGCTTTGGCTACTTCCATCGATGGATATGAAACCCTGATTAACCAGTGTTATTTTGCTATGGAAAGGTTTTACTACGGTTCTGCGGACTGGATGTCACTGACTGAAGGCGACACCGATCTTTGGACGTATAAAGCCAACGAATCAACAAGTTACACACAGTGGTTCTGGTTTTTCGCAGGAACATCACCCAATACGACTTACACCAATAATTGGTGGAACGGGACATACGACGGTGTGGGAGCCTGTAACGAAGCTATCGCATTAGGAGACAAACCTCCCTACACCACGGAAGAGGAGCGGAATGCCAAGATTGCGGAAGCCCGTTTTCTTAGAGCTGTCTATTATTTCAATGCAGTGGAACAATTCGGAGCAGTGACGATGCTCACAGAACCGATAACAGCGGAAACACTGACTTACTCCCCCACCCGCACCGATCCGATGACTATCTATCAGGAAGTAATCCTGCCCGATTTAAGATTCGCATCCGAATGGTTGCCAACAGGTACGCATGCAACTACTACCACCCCGACGAAGAAAGCCGCTCTCGGTTTTCTGGCTAAAGCCTGCTTGCAGACGTACGAATATGGAAGCACCGAATATTTGCAGGAAGCTCTGGATACAGCCAAGAAATTGATTACCGATTGCGAAACCGGCGGTGGGAAATACAATACGTATATGTATCCATCGTATAGCGAAGTGTTTAAAGAGAGCAATAACTGGGAAAACAAGGAAGCTCTCTGGAAACATCGCTGGTATGCAGGAGCAGACGGTCACGGATCAAGCAACGGAAACTACAAGTTGAACCGCAACGACGAATACTTCTTATGCAATATCAATAAATTCGGTGCACGTGAAGACAATCAGGAAACACGTCTTACTTGGGAAGGCTCAATTACCGGTATCTTTATGCCCACACAGCATTTATTGAGTTTATATGTACAGAAAGACGGAACATTGGACCCCAGATTTCATGAATCGTTCACTACAGAGTGGAACGCGAACAAGAATTACACGTGGGATGAAAGTGCCGTCCACATGTATGACAAGGAAGAAACCGTCATTGGCAAAGCTCTGAATAAAGGTGATTTAGCCATTAAATTCATCATGCCGCAGGACATCGATTATGCGACAGAGAAACAAAAAGAACACATTTCTGATTATTTGCTAATTGATTATCATCATGTATATAGTGATGACAATAATAATGTGAACATGAATTATGCTTATACAAACGTCACTGGCAATTACAAAAATGACGGCACAAATGAGAACCAATTCCGCTACTATTATCCATCACTGAATAAGCATAACAGCAGCAATTATTATGTAGCCAATGCTTCCAAACAGAGAAACGGTAATCTGAATGCAACGTTTATCATGCGCATGGCAGAAGTTTATTTGATTGCGGCAGAAGCTGATATTTACCTGAATGGTGGTGCGAATGCAGCCGGTTATATCAACAAGGTTCGTGAACGTGCCGGAGCAAATCCGCTTACAGGGAGTATTACAGTACGAGATATCTTAGACGAAAGAGGCCGTGAACTTTGCGGAGAATATTGCCGCTTCTACGACTTGAAACGGACAGGAATGTTTAAGAACTCGGAGTATCTGGAGAATACTCATCCGGACTTAGCACAATTCTTTCACCCGAATTATGCATTACGTCCCATTTCAACTACATTTACTGCAACAATCACCAATGGCAGCGAGTATCAAAATCCGGGATATTAAGTAGGAATTTCAATATGTACAGGTATTATGGAATCAATCTTGGCACCTGTACATTAATTATATATTAAGAAATGCTCCCTATCTCGTTTTGAGATGGGGAACATACTTTTCAAATATGAGAAAAACAAGATATAGATTAATTATATCGAAAACTGTTTGCTAGTCAGAATAAAGTCTCTACCTTTACAAAGGATAACCATGTCACTTATTAGTGGCTATTTAAAACCGCTTATGCCTGTTGAAAATGAAAACAGCTATCATATATTATTCAAAACATGGAACTACCGAGCGAGTAACACACCTTATCGGAGAAAAGTTGACTAATAAAGTTGACTACATCTCATTAAAAGAGTGTCCGAGACCTGATATTCGAACTTACGATCGAATAATTCTCGGAACAGCCATTTATGCGGGCTCTCCAAACCGAAAAATTACTCAATTCTGTCACAATAATCAACTGTTATTAGAGCAAAAAGTAATAGGGTTATTCATCTGTTGTATGAACGAAGAGCAAGAAGCGGAAGAAATGAATAAGGCTTTCCCGGAGTTCTTGCAGAGATTATCGATTCCCAAAGCCATTTTAGGTGGCGAGTTTCAGTTTGACAAAATGAATTTCATCGAAAGATTTTTGACGAAGAAAATAGCGAAAGTAAATTCTTCCGTTTCGAAGCTGAGATATGATGCTATAAATGAGTTTACAAGTCAGATAAAAGATAATCATTTATGGTAACTTCTTGAGTTATCTATTGAGCAACTTTGTATTCAAATAATAAATAGAATGGCCGTATAAGAAAACTTCTTTCAAAAGAAGTTTTCTTATCTATTTAAGACAATACCTATAATCGCAATCTTTTACTTTTACGAATCCATTACTTAACAATGTTCTTATGGATAAAACATTAGCCTCATCAGGGTCAGCCAATATCTCTTTCCCTCCTATTTCGGCAATTTCCCCGATCAGCTTCTTTACAATAATCTTCCCGATGCCCTTACCCAAATATTCCTCTTCGCCTATGAGATAACCTATTTCAAAGACTGTCCCTTTCTCATCGACAGTTTTTCCGTAATGTTCCGGTATATATTCTTTTTCAAAAAAACAATCCAAATACAAACAAAAGCCAATGGCTTTATCATTATAATAAACAATGAAATGTTTCATATAATGATATTGGGTATTTCTATTATTTACCTCATCCAACCAAGCCATTTTATGTTCTTCTCCGTCAGGGCAAAACCATTTATAAATATATTCTTTAGCCAACCATTTACTGAAAATGTCTACATCCTTATCACGCAAAGGCTTTATTGTGATCTTATCATTCTTAATATCCATACTTTTTGTGGTGAGACGCCAGCCTCTTTTATAAACTCCATAAATCCAACTATTTGAAATACAAAGATATAATTTTCAATACAATAAAGAAGAACTAAAGGATATTTATAAAGCAACTCATGCCCACAGGTATCACAACAAGAAAACGAATGACCAATTATAAAGAATCTAAAACAAACACAAATGTCGAAATCATACGTTGGGAATCGTACATAATTGCTTATATTTGCGTTGTTGAGCAATTTATTAAGAACCGGATGATATGTTGAAACGGATTAAATTTCAAATTCTGTAGAAATGTACATCCCAATAAAATACTAAAAAGGCAAGAACATGAAACTTTGGAAATATAGTGGAACACTTTTAACAGCAACAGGAGTCATTCATACCATTTATGCGTTATTTCTTGGAAAAGAAGCTTTTACGGAAATGCTTAACAATGGATTAATAGACTCTATTGGAGAAAATCATAACCTGGGCTTTGCTTTCTGGTTCCTAATCTGCGGAATAATACTTATTCTTTGGGGAGAGACACTTCAATACTATATCAGAAAAGAACAAAAACCGGCACCTTTATTTTTAGGTTACTTCATTCTACTGTTCACCATAATCGGTTGCATAGTCGAACCAATATCCGGTTTCTGGCTTTTCTTACCGCAAGCACTTATTATTATTTATTCAAACATGAAAAAGCAGTGAGAAGCATCATCCATAGCGAACTCAAAACCGAGTGCAGTGCTTAAATGCAACTTATTAAAATCCCATAGCATCTTTCACTAAAACCATTTCTTTATGAGAGGTCAACTTCTCTAATAAAAGCAATGCAACCCCGTATGATGTTTGAGGACAATAAGAAGTTATGATATTATCATCCACCACGATGGGAGAATTTACGATAGTTGCTCCAAATCCCTGAAGCACTTTCTGTTTATGAGCACCTCTAAGATGATAAGTTGTTGCTTTCCGACCGTTCAACACTCCACTTTTCCCAACAGGCAAAGCTCCCACGCAGACTGTTGCGATCCATTTCTTTTGTGAGTCAAACAGTCGTATCAATTCCAGAAGTTGTTCATTATATGCCTCCTCATAGAATCCGAATTCTTCAAATCCGCCGGGTATCGCAAGCGCGTCATATCCATCTGCAGACACTTCATCCATGACTTTATCCACCAAAACAGGAACATTGAAAGAACTAATCACTTTTTGATTCAAACCACAGGTCACAACATCTATTTTACAATCAAAATCCGTCTTTGCCCATCCCATAACATCTATAAAAGCACTAAACTCAATCGTTTCAAACCCTTTAGCAAGGAATACCAATAATTTCATAATCAAATTAGTTATATATTAATAATATAAGAAACAGCATTGCCCTAAAAAAAACATGAGCTAAAATCACCTTCATTCTTCCCTATAATCCCCTCTTTACCTCACCTTTTGCAGCCTCCCAACCAATCATTGCAGTCTTGCGAATCTCTCCCCAATGGTAATTTCCCAACTCACCGGAAGCACGAATGACCCGATGACACGGAATAAGGAAAGCTACGGGATTCTCACCGACAGCCGTTCCAACAGCCCGGCAAGCTCTCGGATTATTGATTCCTACGGCTATATCTCCGTAAGTAGTCAAGCCACCGACAGGAATTTTCAGTAAGGTTTCCCATACCTTTAGTTGAAAGTCAGTACCTTTCAGATGCAATTTTATTTCTTTGAGTTTACTCCAGTCCTGCGTGAAGATAAATAAAGCATTTTGCTGCACTTCATCCACAATCGAGGTAAACTTTGCATTAGGAAACTTCTTCCGTAAAGAGTTAAAAGCCGCGTCATGATCGTCTGCAAACTCCATACAACAAATACCTTTATCGGTAGACGCAATGAAGATTTCACCGAAAGGACTTTTGGCAAAACTATAATTGATAGAAAGACTTTCACCTCCGTTTTTATATTCGCCCGGCGTCATCCCTTCTATATTTACAAACAAGTCATACAATCTGCCCGTACCGGAAAGCCCTGTTTCCTGTGCCGCATCGAATAAAGACGCATGAGTTTCATTCAAGATTCTCTTGGCATATTCAATACTAGTATATTGCAAGAACTTCTTAGGGCTAATTCCCGCCCACTCCGTAAACATACGTTGGAAATGCGCTGTACTCAACGCCACCTCCCCGGCAATCTCATCCAATCCAGGTTGCCTTTTAAAATTCTCCCTTATATACCCGATTGCCTGCGCAATACGTGCATAGTCAAGCGTTTTTTGCTCATTCATAACAGAGGTTTGCCATTTAATTCCAAATCCAGCAACCGCTTTTTGGCAGGCAATCCGCCTCCATACCCAACAAGCGTGCGGTTACTACCGATGACACGATGGCACGGAGCAAAAATAGAAATAGCGTTCGCCCCATTAGCGGCAGCAACAGCACGGACAGCTTTCGGCAAATCGAGTTGTTTTGCCAGCTCACCGTATGACACAGTCGAACCGTATGGAATCTCCAACAACTTATACCATACACTCTTCTGAAACTCCGTACCAACAAAAAGCAAAGGCACCTCAAACACAGTCCGCTCGCCATTGAAATATTCATCTAACTGGCTCATCGCCTCCTGTATCACATCTGACGTACTTTCCTCATAACCAGCTTTCAGCACTTTCCGCAATCTCCTGTCTACGATATCCCTATGACTTTCAGCCGCCCAGTCACAAAGACAAAGCTTATCCTCCAGCGAGCCAAGCATCAAATCACCACAAGGAGAATGATAACGCTGTATCTTAATCACATTCGTTTTATCTTCCATACTTCCAAAGATACGTTTATTATATTTACAGTTGAAATAACAGCTAATAATATTTTCGTTTTTATACTCGCACTCTTATTTCCAATGCCGCAAAATTACTACACGCATCACTGATAAACGACCCGAAATTTGCTATTCTTACATAGAAAAGACAATCTCCCCTCCCACTCCTCCATACAATCAATCGTTCTCAATATACTTTATTACCCGGCAAGGACTGCCGATCGCCACACAATTCTTAGGAACAGCATTGGCCTTCATACTCGTACAAAGTGATATAAAGCAGAAAGTGGGAAAACCTATCCCTCAATTCAATCTCCAATTATTTTTTATACATGATTTACTCTCACACCCTCACACTTTCCCTGCATTCCCCTATTCATCGTCCTTTCAGTAATGAGGGTAAGAGTGAGGGTAGGTGAGGGTAAAAAGTTACCCTCACCCTGTCTCGTCCTGATTTTGGTTGACAAAGCCCCCTTTCACACCACCTTTATCAATTACTCTACTTTCATCAAATGATAAAGCGTCCCTTTACGAGACTTACGGCAAGGAATATTCAGTTTTTGAAGTGCACGCCCAAACTGTCCTACCTTATTAATAGCCAGTTTATCCCGTGTTTTCGTCTGTAAATAATTCAAAATCTGCATGGCAGTCAGCCATTCGCCTTCCATTTCCTCTTCTACGGGATTAAGATAGCAGTGGAACAGCTGTTCCAGCGGACTCACCTGTTCAAACTCACGGTTAGTCTGTTTTAATATGTTTTCATCCTCATCATTCAACCAATAACGTTCCCCTTTATAAATCGCCTCCATTGCTTGAGCATACAGCTGTTTGTAATTGATGGTAACGTTCGTTTGAATAGGAGCCGTCACCTCGATGCAAATAAAACGGCGGCTACCGCTAGGATCGGTAAGCAAATCTTTCTGATTGCTGGTACCGATAAAAGAAGCATAACGCCTCATTTCCCGAATCGTATTACCGTATGGTTTGCGCAGATTCGCCACAGGCTTCTGCAACAAATGCTTCAAGAACCCCTGCTGACTGACATTAATCTGATCGAACTCATCAATATTGATCAGAAAAAAACGTCCCAAATAGCGTTCCGCCTCCTGTTTACTTTTAAAATCAATACTGTCCGTATAGCCGAAACGCAACTCCGGCGGCAGAATAATACGACAGAATGTTGACTTGCGATACCCCTGCGAACCGACCAATAAAGGCGAAGTATTATTACCATGTTGCCGATCAACTCCCCTCCAATGCGCCACCATACTAAGAAACCAGCGGTAAAATAATTCCTGCCAATGCGGATTATCACAAGGCACCAGACCAGCCAATGCACGGATACGATCCTTCCCGTCCCAGCGACCTGTCTCATAAAGATATTCCTCCACAGGATTATACAAAGGAACACATTCCGAATTCAGAAAACGATCCACATCACGGTCCCACGCACTGATGCCTTCCTTCAAAGCATTGATCGCAATACTGTTGCGCACCCGTTTATCCACCGGCTTAAAGCAAAAGTGAACAGAATCGCGCTGCCGATATTCCAAATCGTCCTGCACCGTATTGTAACGGAATTCATACCGACGTTTCATAAACTCTTCCAACAGAAAAGCCGTCTCCTGCTCTTTACTGATACTGCTTTTCTTGCCGAATCCCTTACATTCCTGATAAAGATTATGCAATATCGAACGGATCACCTGCTCTTCTTCTTCGCGATAATAATGAATCATCGTCTGCCGTATCGCTTCCTCTTCGGGAAGCCCCGCTTTGAAACAATGCTCGGCAAGGCGAACCAATAAAGGCTGCAAGTCGTCCCCACGTTTCCAATCCTCCATTTCCTGAAGTGCCCTGTTCAAGGCCGCTTCATAAATCTTCGTGAATGTTTGCGCCGACTCATATCCCGGCTGCAACCGTAATAACGGATTTTTCTCTCCCAGTTTCCGCTGACGGAAAGTCTCTTCTCCCGGCATCATAAGCGGTTGTTCCAAGCAGAACGGCACCGCATCCGGATTATAATAAGGAGATTCGTCCAGCGTCATACGGCATCTCTGTGCCAAAACCGGTTCTTTCAAGTCAATATCGAAAGGCAACATCGGCTGATAACATTTCACAGCCAGCCAATAAGCATGAACATGAAATAATTCCGCCTCCGCTTCCTTGACCGGCAACCCTCCGTCATCCGGCAAAGCGAAACGCACCCATATTTTCACGCTACGCCCGCTGGAGCCACAAAAAGCGGCAAAAGTCTGTGGCAGAAGTGCCGCTTGCCGTTTCACAAACTCCGCTTCCGAGCCACCGGCCAACCGGCTCACTTCCAACTGTACCAAACCGTTGTACTGCTTCATTTTCCGTTCGCCCTCTTTGGTACGGGTATATTCCACAGCAGAATAAATGTATGGCAATTTATCAATATGTTCGTATCGGGCATACGTACCTTCCAGCAACGGTATAATCTCCCGCAAAGCCGTGATATGTCCCGCTTTGGTTTCCGTCTTCATTTTGTCGAATAGTGTGCCTGTCTCACAAATACTAAGAGTTTCTTTTCCGCTCCCGTTGTCTTGTCTGATTAAAGTAACTTTCATCCTATTTTTGTCTATTTTTTCTACAATCACATCTACATATTTAATTCCTGTAAAGATACGCTTTTATCCTCCGGTAAACAAGCATTTTATCCGATAAATACCTGCATATTATTTGCATTTGCCTTATTATTTATGTATCTTTGCTTAGTAGTTGTCAAGGGCTCACCCGTGTGAACAAACAGGCTATCAATTGTAAATAAAAACGTCTACAGACGTAAATAGCCTTGTTCACATGGGTGAGCCCTTGCAAAGCATTAGAGCTTAACAAAAGAAACATTAAGCATTAATGTATTACTATCTAAGAGAATACATAACAAGAAGAGTTCATTTAAAACAAATATAGAGCTATGGCAATATTATTCGATTGGTATGAAGACCCGAAGCCTTCAAACAAACAGCAGGGAGAAAACGAAAACACCCTGCATCCACGCATCAAATACAACGGTTCGATTGGGACCGACGTACTACGCCGCCGTATTCAGGAACGTTGTTCACTGACAGAAACAGACGTCACAGCCGTACTTGATGCGCTTTCGCACATCATGGGACAGGAATTGGCGGAAGGGCGCCAAGTTCATCTGAATGGCATCGGTTATTTCCATCCGTGCCTGACCACTACGGAACCCGTAACGATAAGTACCAAACGGAAAGCAACTAAAGTGAAACTGAAAGCAATTCAGTTTCGCGCCGATCAAACATTGAAAAACGAGTTCGGTGTGCTTAAAGTGAAAAGCCTCAAAGGAGGACTGGATTTCACCCAACTGACAAACGAAGAAATTGACTTGCAACTGACGAAATACTTCCGAACTCACCAATTTATGCGGAGACATGACTTCCAATATCTTTGCGGAATGGCAAGAAGCACAGCCATGCGACATATCCGACGTCTGCGCGACGAGGGTAAATTGAAAAATATGGGTGGAGCCATGCAGCCGATTTATGTGCCGGGAAGCGGATATTATGGTAATAATGAAGAAGTTTGTGTAAAAACGGAACAAGATTAGTCAACTCAAATCTGGACGAGACACAGGGTGAGAGTAAAAAGTTACCCTCACCTACTCTCACCTTTACCCTCACACCTGTAACCCCGATGAATAAATGGATTGAGCATAGAGGGTGAGGGTGTGAGGGTAAAACGTCACCAACATTTATTTGAAAACATTCTTAATGCGAGCAACTATTATACAAGAGTACCTCCATACCATTCCATATTTTACCGGGGAATCTTAACCATTTCAACCGGCTGCTCCTGTATCTTATCCAACGGTTGTGATTGATATTTTACCTTTGAGAAATCAATAGATTTTAAGTCAATGCAACGTATCGAATTGTTATAGGCCGTTTTATAATAAACCTTCCGGTTAGTGAGGTCGATAGCCGAGGTCCATTGCGTAGCACTGGGAATATCCGGAATATCACCCTGCGAATGTTCTATACCGATAGGAATATCAAAATTATTAAGCAAGTGGAAACATTGCTGCACGGTATCAAAGCCTGTAGCACGTTGCGGAGCTGTTCCCCGATAGAAGGCAGCACGTACAAACCGCGAAGGAGGCGTGGCATCACCCGGAATACCAAGAAAACCGGAGTTGCCACCAGTCGGCTGCAACGTAATACCGCTCAATTTTTGCACGGAAGCATCACCCGGATGAAGATTGACGTAATTGTTCAAATTTGTGAGTTGCCATTCAAAACCGGGGGCATTCGTCAATACGCCTACTTCATTCTCATAAAAATGCGGCACACCACCTACAATTTCCAACACAACCTGACGCCCCGACGGTTCACCGATACGCCAATGTACTACCGCTGTCTTTTCCAGTCCTACAACACGTACAGAAGAAAGGGCTGCCTTCACCTCGTCAATAGTGGAAAACTGCGACAACAGCCACTCCGTCACTTGAAGGTCTGCCAGTGTCCGCTGGTTCTGTGCAGCATCATACGTTTCATATCCCCCATAATGAGGAAAGAAAAATAGTCCGGCCGAAAGTCCGGCCTCATTGATTCCTTCGGCAATAAACTCTTTTTGTACAACAGCCAGACCGACCACTCCATATTTTGCCGTAAACGTTAGTCCATTGACACCCGTAGGAGTGAATGACGTGAGCTGTTGACCACGCGGAATAATCACATACTCGCTTTGCAATACACCGCGCGCCCATTCAATCGTACGGGCTTGCACATAACTGCCGTCACGGGACGTCAGCGAGATTCCCGTACAAGCTACAGCCTGAAAAGTGCTGCCACATACGGCAGCAATCCCTAACAATAAGTTCTTTGTCATCTTCATCATTATTTATATATTTATTCGCTAAAAACTCAATACTGTATAAAGACAACAAAATATGGGTTATTTTAGTTTGCAGATATATCTTTAGAAAGACAAGACTATTGCTCTGTCATCTGAAATAGCGGCATTTGTATTGTAAAAAGCATAATGGCGCAGAATAATAATCAAAGAGTAACAAATAAAAAAGCAATAAATAAACGAACTTAAATAAAAGGTATCCGAACTCTTTTGAGCAAAACAAGAAATCTCATATCCCGTCAATTCATTTAATGATATAGTTCTTTTTCTCTTTTCCTATTCCTTTCAGAGTCAAAGATTTCCATGCATCAGGGATTGCTCCTTTTCCGGCAACAATTCCCTTATCCGTAATATCCAATCCACCGAATCCCATCAATACGGACTGTAATACACCACCTGCCCCTGTCAGAAAATAAGGATTTGTACCACCGTCAAACTCGGCTATAACCCGGAAGGGCGGATTCAGATTGGGAAGATAGGAATCTCTAAAGTAATGCCATGCACGTTCACGGTCTCCCAAACGGGTAAACAAAATAGAGTAGATAGACTTCGACATGGCAGGTGTCTTCTTTCTCGGAACAGTCTGTAGATAGTATTCCAAATCCCTCCAGATCTGTTCTTTATCCGTAACAAGTTTTAACGGGAAAGCCAACAGGCAGACATCCGCTTGTTTGGTTATAGCTCCATCATACGTATCATGCTCTGCCGTTACTCCATTGGCTAGTTTCCGGAAACGAAGTTTCTCTGCCACAGTCGTCCACATAGGGTCTGATTTTACATTCAACAGTTTGGCAGCCTTACAGGCAGCTTCCAGAGTGGATTTCGCGACACCGTTTGTATAAGCATTATTATTCACGTTCTTTCCTCCTTGAGGGTTCTGATTCCATTCATCCGCTCCTATTACATTCCTGATTTCATACTCTCCCGCTTCATTCGGTTCCGAACGGCTTACCCAGTATTCGGCAGCAGCACTAAGAATGGGAAATCCCTTTTGACGAAGCCATTCCAAATCCTGCGTCACAGCATAATATTGCCAGGCTGCCATAGCTACATCTCCCGTAATATGATTTTCAAAAGGGCCGTAAATGTTGGTAACTGTATTATCTTCGTTTCCTTTACCACTACTTTCCCACGGGTACATGGCTCCTTTATACCCATGCATGAAAGCGTTATGCCTGGCTGCATCCAAACGCTGATAGCGGTACTCTATCATTGATTCCGCCAATTCGGGATGCAGCAATAATAAAGCCGGAAAAATCCACGTGTCAGCATCCCAGAATACATGCCCGTTGTAACCGAAGCCCGAAAGCCCCATCGGAGAACAGGATAATCCCGAACCTTCCCGCACAAAAGCATACGTGTGATAAAGCATACTGTGAATGTCTTGTTGCGACTGAAGATCACCCTCAATCACAATATCGCTTTCCCAAAGCTTGTCCCATGCAGCGATATGTTTGCTCCATAATCGTTCAACACCCTCTACTGCTGCAAATGCCGTCAACCGTTCCACTTCATTCTTGACGTCAGCATGAGTAGCAGCGGAAAGTGTCGTCCCGACAATCGAAAAAGTGTAAGGCTGGCCTGCCTGCAAACGGACCGTAAATTCTTGTGTATGTACCCCGACTCCGCGTGCACTCCGATGGCATACTTCCGGACGGGGAAAAGAATCGTCGAAAACAAACGATGAACAAGCACCGATTTCAAGTTCCCGGGTCGGAGATTTTGCGATTGATGTGCAGAAATCAATCGCTGTCTTTCCATTGAAGATGCGGTTGAAAGATTCCTGCGGACTACGCAACGATTCATGCACCGTCAGTATATTCGCCACAGCTACCTCTATATTTTCTTTCGGAACGATCCGCACACGCAGCAAACACGAATAAGGTAAATGACGTAATGCCGTATATTGATATTCAATATGTGCAAGCGATTGATAATCAAATTCTCCGCAAAACAATCCCTGACGCATATCCAAAGTCTGTTTATAACCGGATATTTGGGAAGCTTTCACCGTAGTTCCGTTTATCTGCAATTCCGTATCCAGCATATTGATGCCATGCAAGAAATTATTCACTCTTCCCTTTCCATAGATATCATAAAGTCCTCCCAACACGACACGGGAAATCTTCAAAGGATCGGGGGAAGAAACTAATCCCAGCATACCATTGGCTACCGTTATTCCATAATAGGACGAGGGTTCAATCTGTCCGGCAGTTATTTTCCAGGCATCTTGCGCAGATACACCAATGACAGGCCATAACCTGCTCAACAGCAGTAATATTAAAAAGTTCCTTTTTCTCATCTTATCTCTATTTTATAAGCCTTTTGTAAATGCACAGTCAGTCTTTTCTCATCAGAGCAGGGCAACGCCTGCTCCGACGAAAAAAGAGACATGCTAACTAAAAGTTTGTATGGATAAAAAACTAATACATATATCCGCTCTTACCCGGATTACCGCCCATCTGCGACCAGGCATTGGCTGCATAGCCTGTCGCCGCTCCTTCAACAGCAAATAGAGTCGGTTTTCCTTCCAGCATACCGGTCACATAGATTGTGCCGTCAGCAGATATGGTGGGCGACGATTTCAGTTCGGTTCCAAGCTGGAGTGAAGCGATAGCTTTTCCTGTAGCCGGTTCGAGTTTCACCAAGGAACCTTTTTCTGCATCATTATAGTAGATATACCCTTCATTATCTATAGCAGGAACGCCATAAGCAGTACCCGCTACTTCCGTTGCCCACAAAACGGAACCTGTAGAAGATATGGCAGTAATATATTTGTCAGTAGCTACATACACAACCCCATTTCCATCAACCACCAAGCCATAACCGGTTTGTTTATTTTCCCCTTTCACGGCAGTATACCATTCTGGAGTCGAAACTTGCCCCTTGGTAGTCTTCTTGGCATCATAGCAATAGACTAATGCTTTTGTCTCATTGGTAGATATGCGGGCTCCTAAATTAAGGCAAAGGATATATGCTTTGCCATCTGCACCAATAGCGATCTGGCTGCCATTAGGCTGGTCATTTGGAGCATAATTCTGCTCATTGGTCGACTTGCTCCAACTATTGCCTTCCGGGAAGAATATGTGTGTACCATACGATCGTCCACTACTCTGACCCGTGTTAACAAGTATCCTGCCATCTTTCAATCCTACACAACCACCATAACTTCCGGAAGACGTTTTTTCCGAATATTTAAGTACCCCGGATACCTTATCATAAATACGGAAATGTTTTCCATCTGTGCTTGGCGCCGAATTCGTCAGGATCATCACATATTGGTCCGTGACAGCCGGAGCACCGAAAGGACGCATACTCGATTTTGCGCCAATCGCTGTAAACCACATCTGCGTACCACCGTCTGCACCGCCTTTAACAGCATAGAGACTGGCAGACTTGGATGCATCTGCTCCCGCCTTGGTAGTATTGTCTCCGACAGCCACATACACCGTTCCGTCGGAATCCACCGTAGGAGTCGGGTGCTGATAGTCAGAACCTCGGTTCGGTTCATTGTTCTGTCCGCAATCAAATCCCCAAGTCCGTTCACCGAGTTTCGTGAAACAAACCAGGTTATAATTGCTGGAAGAAACATATATATACTGACCATCTGTGCTTGTTGCCGGAGAAGTGCCGTACACTACTCCCTGCTCATCGTAGGAATGAGACCATAACACGCCAAGACTACCGGCTCCCTTTGCTATATCCATTGTGACAGTCTTCGTATCTTTCCTTTTTTTATTGTCCGTCACAGTCAGTGATACGTTTATTTTTCCATGCGAACCGAAAGTGATTTTCGGGTTTTCCTCAGTAGAGAGGATAGCACCGAATGTCCATTCTCTTTTGACAATCTCAGACCCTTCCGCTGCTTTCGATTGATCCGTAAAAGCAACCTCTTCTCCCGCTACAATTCGTTCGGGCAACCAGCTGAAGTCTGCCGTAGGACGGACACCGTCATCTATTATTTTAATTGTCTTTTCAAAAACTGATTTCATCGCACCGCGATCCGAAGTGACAGTCAGACGAAAAAGATAGTCTCCGCCCTCTTCCACGCTAAATGGTTCGGGAGCAGTCAGTTCGTAGGAAACTTTACCCATAAATTCCCATTTGCAGACTGCAATCTGGGCATTCTCCGCCGTCGACGTGTTTGTCAGGGTAATCAGATCACCAATCTCATAGGATTCTTTATCTGTAGTGAATCCCGCCTGTACCCACGTCTCTTCATCAGGTGTACACCCAATCAACAGACCGATAGCAGCTACCAATAAATATATGATTCTTTTCATTGCGTTTCTGTAATTTTAGATGATCGTTTCATTACTTCACGTATTCCAATTTACCGATGATGGGATAATGATCGGAGATATAAGTGATATTCTGATAAACTTTATCTATTGTCTCGAACTTCAAAGCCTTAAAGCCTGTACAAAAGATGTGATCTACAATATAAGGATTGGCGGTACCAAAGCCTGTATAAGAGTATTTCGAGTCTGTGATCGGAGCCGATAAGCGGACATTTGTCATGAATGTTTTAACTCCGTTAAAGATATCACTGTCAATCTGCTTGTTAAAGTCGGCGGTCAGTAACATCGGCAATCCTTCCGGATTGAGCTCGGACATTTTATTCACAATCACTTCCATCGACTTGCCCGGAGCGATGGTAGAACCTACATCGATGTGAGTATTGATGAAGAAGAATTTCTTACCGGAAGCAATGTGTTTGAAAATTGCCCATGTTGCTATACGAGGAACGGTACTGTCCCATCCTAGAGAAGCCGGTACATCCGGAGTTTCGGAAAGCCAGAAACAATCCCACTTGATTAGTTCAACAGCCTTTTTCCGATAAAAGATAGGAACAAACTCATCATTGTTGGCATTGTTGGCACGGCGTCCCTTACCGACATATCCATAATCTTTCCAGTTCTCTTCCAACCACTTCAGTTGTGGTGGCCGCGCTTCCTGCATACCGATCACTGTCGGTTTATGTTCTCCGATCATCGGTATAAAAGCTGCCGTACGGGCTTCCCATGACTTTTCTCCCGTATCTTTGGTATTATAATACCGGATATTGAACGACATGACTTTAATTTGGTTATCATTCAGTGACGGGTCTTCCTCTTTTACTGTTTCAGGGTCCTTATAAAATTCTGAATAATCAGGAGTAGTATTACTGCATCCGCCTAACGCTACAACATAGATAGCAATTACAGGCAATATCTGGTTAAATTTCATCATACTAAATCTTTTATATTTTAATTCCAATTGGGGTTCTGTGATAGTTTATATCCGGCACTCTCATAGTCGCGGATCACCTGTGCAGGAACAGGATAAAGATATTGGCGGTCGTCATCGTACCAGATGCGGTTTCCCGTACCGGGGTTATATCTCAAATCGTATCCGCCTGCGGCATTTGCTGTGGCATAAAGTCCTGTTTCATTCTTTACGTTCACCGTTTTGCAGTCTTTATTGGATGATTGCGTACCGTTATCAGTAAAGTAGCAATCAGGAGTTCCGTCACCATTCAGGTCAATATCCACATTCAATGCGCTGATGTGCATACCTGTCCACGGTAGTTCCTCTATCAGTTCACCACATTTCCAACGACGCAAATCATTGAATCTCGTTCCTTCAGCCACCAACTCAATGGTACGTTCCCGACGGATTTCCAGTAAAACCGGATTAGTGATATTCGGATAAAAGACCTGCTGCAAATATGAATCAACAGTTGTAGGGAGTTTTTCCGTTCCGCCTGTAATTCCGGCACGTCGGCGCAAAGCGCCGATGGTAGTGTTCCAGTCAGCATCAGTAAGCCCACCCAGTTCGGCTTGTGCTTCGGCATAGTTTAGCAGCACTTCAGCGTAACGCAACAGGGGGATACTGTTGTTGTTCTTTTCATTGTTATCGTATTTTGTATCGTCAAGAGAATACTTGATTACATGATAACCGGTCAGGCAAACTGTCATATCGGCTACTACGGCTTTTCCGTCACGTTTGAAATCCAGTCCGCGGATGGTCTGTGCCAAACGCAGGTCACGGCTCTTCATCTCTTCCACGAAGTTTCTGGTTTCATAGCCTGTTTCGGCAGTGAACGGGGTACCGTCCAATTTCAGGTAAGTATTGACAAACGGACGAACCAGACTCCAGCCTTTACCGTACGACAGCGAGTTGTACCAGTAATTTTGAGTCCCGTAAATACCTGATGCGCTATTGGCACATACCGCCAGAATTACTTCGGAGGTAATGGGAGCTTCCAGATAGAACAAATCACGGTAGGCCCCTTTGGTACCTGTTGCCGTATTCAGCGAAAGTCCGCTGTTGTCCATCACCAGTTTGGCTGCACTGGCAGCATGGCGGTAAAGTTCTTCCGGAGTGATTTCCAGACCTGTCAGTTTGTGATAACGGCGATAGGCGGCTTCGAACAGGCACACACGTGATTTGAGTGCGGCTGCAGCCCATTTGGTGAGTGTAGAGCTATTGACAGAAGAAGTTGCCTGAATATGTTCGTAAGCAAAATCGAGATCTTCGATCATATTCTTGATAATGACGTCCCGGCTGTCACGCTCTTTATACATGACATCGTACTGGTAAGACTGGATTTCACTGCCAAACCAGGGAACTTCGCCATATTGGGTCAACTTGTCATAATAAAACCAGGCGCGGAACCAACGGGCGATACCCAAGTAATTATCGCGGGTAGCTGCATCCACTGTACACTCCTTTGAGTAGCAACCGTCGATAAAATAATTGATGTTCCGCAGGGTTCCCCATGACCAGCTGGTAGCTGTTTCCGAATTGTACGCATTTTGCTGAATAAACACATTCGTCTGCCGTACAGCGGCAATATCACACATCTCATCCTGCTGATAGCCCGTAGAAAGTGTAGGCAATGCCCGATAGAAGGAATAGGCATAAAGGCGCAATCCGGACTCGCTGCCGAAAACCATAGATTTGTCAGCCTCTACCTGCATCGTCTCCGTCAAATCGCAACTACCTAGCAGCACCGTTGCACACAGAAGCAGGATATTACGTATAGTACTTAATCTTTTCATATCTTCTTTGTTTCTATTTAGTAAGTAATAGAGATTCCTAAACTTAGATTCCGCATCGTCGGATAGTTGAAACCATCTCCTTTATTACCGGAAGTCAGGTCATTATCCGAACCTTTTGTTATCACTGTCACATCGTAATCTTTCGTGTGACGGTAGAGTGGAGACCACGACCATAAGTTCTCGCCCGAGAAATAGACAGATACTTTAGAAAACCCGGCTTTTGCTATCCATTTCTTTGGCAAATTGTAACCAAACTGCAAATTTTTGAGCCGGAAGTAAGATACATCCTGCAAGTAGCGTGTATTGGCCGTGCCTTTATATAAAGGATTGTAATAACCCGAATAACGCGGCAGATAAGCATCAGGGCGGTCTTTGGTCCAATAGTTATTCAAGTGCCACACCGGAACTTGGTTGTAAGGACGGTTATACTGTCCCCAGAAAGAACTCTCACCACTGGGATACCAGTCTTGTTTTCCCACACCGTCGAACATGGCTGACAAAAAGAAGTTATTCCAGTCGGCACTAAATGAGAGGGTATAGATGTAGCGCGGTTCGGAGTTTCCTATGATTTTCCGGTCGCCCGGTGAGTCTACTGTGTTGGCTCCGTTATCAATAGTACCTGTATTGTTCAAGTCTTCGAAGCGCATATCACCGGGATAAGTGATGTAATTGACAGATGTCTGCATCAGGTTGTTTTTGTAACCCTTTCCGTCAAAAGCCGCATCGATTTCGTCTTGTGACTGGAACAGTCCGTTACAAACAAATCCCCAAATCTCACCGATACGCTGACCTACATAATAATCATCCAAGTCACGTTTCGGGTTATTATATTTGTCTATCACCGAATGATAATCGGCAAGGGTTGCTTTGATGCCGAAGCTAAATGGTTTGCCAGCCAAACGGAACGAGTCGTTATATCCCAAAGAAATCTCGTAACCATAGGTACTCATGTCAGCATAGTTCCCTTTGGGCGACGATGCACCGAATGTATCGGGAAGCGTCGGTCCCACCGTATACATATTAACAGTCTTACGTACGTAATAATCGGCGGATAACGTAATTTTGTTGTTCCAGAATCCCAAATCGATACCGCCATCAATGGTTCGTGAGGTTTCCCAACCGATATTGTCAGGAATTTGGGCAGGATTGAGCGTGTAGCGTAACTGTGCCTTACCGTCGAGATAGCGGCCTTCGCTCGATGAGCCGGTAGTGGAATAAGTCTTCAATGAGAACTTTTCCAGATAAGAATACGGCTTCACATTACTATTGCCCAGCGCACCATAAGAGACACGCAGCTTTCCATTGGAGATAATAGCCGGATTTACCTTCCAGAACTTCTCTTCCGAGAAACGCCATGCTGCCGAAGCTGAAGGGAAAAATCCCCATTGCGAATTGTTGGGGAACTTCGAAGAACCGTCATAACGCCCGTTCACCTCAAATAGATAACGGTTGTCATAGGAGTAATTCAAACGGAAGAATGCTCCGGCATACCGCCACCGGTTACCATCACTCTTAATGGACATATTATCTCCCATAGCAAAATTTATATTTTCCACATCAGGCATCAACAAACCATTCCGCTCCGAAGAGATTGCCTTGTAATCCTGCTGTTCGTAATTATATCCCGCCAAAGCTTTCATATAATGTTTTCCTGCAAATGTATTCTCATATTCGGCATATACATTGGTGGATATATAGGTAGTCTGTTGCACTTTCTCCAACATCTTATCATCTGTTTCCGGTACTCCGAGATATTTAATCACCCCTTCGTAATCGCTATACGGAACAGCGGTAGTCTTCTTGTCTTCTATAAAATCTTTCGTACGGAAAGAGAAGTCTCCGGTAAAACGCAATTTGTTGTCCAGCATGGTTATATTCAGGGTAGTCGTATTTTTCAGCGTTTTAGTCGTACGCTTTATCCAGTTGTTGCCTGTTACCAGTCCACCGACAGAACGTGCTCCGGAGTGTGTCAAGGTTCCGTCCGGATTGAAGATTGGTTCGGACGGATGCCCTTCCATGTTGATGGCTTTCCAAACCAGACCCTCATTCTGTTCTACATAACCCAATGGTTGTGTATATTTATCATGAGTATAGTCTATATTATTGGAAATTTTCAGCCAGCTGAACACTTGTGCGCTGATTTTGGTACGCATATTCATAGTGCGGTAGGTGTCTGAGTTATAATTGAACAGACCGTCATAATCGTATAACCGTGCGGAAGTGTAGTAACTTATTTTTCCGTTCGAACCGCTGATAGATACATTATGCGACTGTGCAAACGTATGATCCTTATAAAGCGCATCATAGTAATCCTCATTTCCATAGTATGTATATTTCCCATCGGGGCCAACTGCTGTCTGTAACGTATTTCCTGCCAACTTCCGTTGCCGGAAAGTCTCCAGCCATTCTTTTGAGAAAGGTTGTGACTTATTAATGCTGGTAGGCTCTATCCCGCGGTAATTGTATTCCGCCTCACGAAACAGATAAGCCCAGACATAACCGTCATCAACGACATCCGGCACAGCATACGGAGTTTCATAGGAGAAATTTCCCGTATAATTGACCGTAAACTTATCTTTTTGCTTTGACGGATCTTTTGTTGTAATCAGGACAACCCCATACGGAGCACGTGAACCGTAGATGGCTGCCGAAGCCGCATCTTTCAATACGGACACGCTTTCTATGTCATTCGGGTTCAGCATGGCCGGATCGCCTTCTACACCGTCTATCAATACCAGCGCACTACCGCCCGCTCCGATAGACGTTACACCACGGATATTATACGAAGCCGATTGATTGGGCTTACCGTCGACTAACGAAATATTCAGATTTGGTACAGCGCCTTGCAACATCTGTGTGACATTAGCCACCGGACGATTTTCAAATACATCCGATGATACATTTTCTACCGCCCCTGTCAAGTTTATCTTTTTTTGGGTACTGAATCCGACCACCACTACTTCGTCCAACGTCTGTGTATCATCTTTCAACACTACTGTCAGATAATTCTTATTTTTCACGCTCACCTCTTGCGTCAAAAACCCCAGGTAGGATATTTGTACCACACTCCCTTCACTGACTGTCAACTGGAACTTACCGTCCATACCTGAGATTGTACCTGCCGTGCCATTCTTCTCTTTTATATTGGCTCCGATGACAGGCTCCCCTGACATGTCCTTCACTATCCCGCTAATAGTGTATTTCCTGGAGGATTGTTGTGCGGACTGGCCGCTTTTCTTCTTGATGATAATATCTTTCCCTTGGATAGTGTAGCTAACATCTTGTCCTGCCAAGACCTGTTCTACCACCTTCTCAATAGGTAAATCTTTGGCTAGCACTGTCACAATCTTTTTGGTATTCAGATCGTTTGTTGCAAATGCAAATGAATATCCGTTTTGCTTCTGTATTGTTTCAATAGCCTGCTTTACTGTTACATTCTTCAACTGCAAATTGATAAGCTGCGCAAATGAGCTTAGATAAGAGCATAGCAAGAGCAGGACCATGAAAAAGACTTTCTTCTTATTTTTCATAAGTCAATGGATAAATAATTGATAAATAGGATGAGAAGTTTAGGATTTTATTTATATTTGCCTAAGCTTTCATCAATTAAAGTCACTGTGGCTTTTAAGATAGAAAGGCAAGAGGTCAGGGGATGGAAAAGGAACCTGACCTTTTTATATTTCTATCAGGAGAGGTGAATCATGTTTTTACTAAATGGCTTTTCATATTTCTTTAAGTTTTAAAGGTTTAACATCTGTTCATTTGGGAAGTGTGATCACAATATTTTTTCCATTAATGGTATAAGTCATTTTGTCTGTAGACGACAATACATTCATAATCTCCTGAATACTTTGCTCTCTTTTACGGAAGTTTCCATAAAAACGAATCGTATTTAACGTGTCGTCTGCAACGGTTATTTTTACGTCATAGCTTCTTTCCAGTTCTTTAATGATATCTGAAAGCAAAATTTCATCAAAGTAAAGGCGGTCGTTTGTCCATTCAGCACTGTAAGCGGCTTTGGTATCGGATACAGATAGTTTTCCTGTTTTTTTATCCAACAGCGCCTGTTGGTCCGGATGAAGTATGGTCTCTTTTTGCCGGGTATTCAGCGCTACCTTTCCTTCCAGCAGACAGACTTTAGCTTCCAAATCGTCTTTATAATTCCGGAAATTAAATTTAGTTCCCAATACTTTGACGTCTAGTTCTTCCGTATGTACTTTAAAAGGTATCTCCTCATTTCTGGTTACTTCAAAATAGGCTTCTCCCGACAAGTTCAATGAACGTTCATTAATTCCAAAATCTTGTGCATAGCTCATTTTGGAACCCGCATTAAGCCAAACCAACGTTCCATCAGGAAGATACAGTTTGGTTTTTGAACCGTATGGAGCTTCCACCGTAATCTGTGTCAATTGATTCCGGAGTACTCTCTTTCCACTCTGAAAGGCAATCGTTCCACAGAAAAAAACAATTACAACCATTGCAGCGGCATACATCCACGGACTGATAGTGAGTGTTTTTCGTTTTACCGATGGTTGCACAAGGTTTTCTGTATGCTCTAAAAATAATTGATAAGCCCGCTCTTTGTCGAAATGCTGTTCATCTGCTTCATCAGAAGCAGCGATCCATACTTCTTGCATATCGGAAAAATATTTCCGGTTTTCTTCCGAAACATTCAGCCAATTCTGTAACGACTGCATCTCTTCCGGTGTCAGACTGTTTGTCAGATAACCGATTATCCAATCATTGACTATATCCGTATGTGGTGATTGTTCATTCATAAAAGATAGTGCCTTTATATATACTACAGTTTTTTATAATAACAGGGTAGGATAAAAAGCAAAAATAATACATAAAAAAGTGCCCAGTTCTTTTTTAAGTATTACTAATGCGCTCTTTATATGATACTTAACCGTATTTACAGAAATGCCAAGTTCACGAGAAATTTCTTCGTAACTCATTTCCCGGAAGCGGCTCATGGTGAATACCTGTTTGCAGGCAGGCGGTAATTTGTTGATAGATTCGTGGATTTTCGATTCCAATTCTTCTTTTAGCAGGTTGCCTAAAGGATGCTCATTGTCAGAAACGATATTTTGCAATTGAATACCAGCCTGTTCAATGGTAGAAAAACGTATCTCTGTCTCCTGCTGTTTGAGGGCTAAGTAGTTCAGACATTTATTGCGTACGGCTATTATCAGATAGTTGCGAAGAGGAGGCACCAGTTCCAATTTGTCTCTGACTTCCCAAAGATGAAAGATTACATCGTTCACTATGCTTTCCGCCTGCACTCTGTCTTTCAAGAGATAATAACTAAGTTTGCAGAGAGCAACATAATGATAATCATATATATATTTATATGATTCATTATCCCCGGCCTTTAACTTTTTTATAATGTGTTTTTCATCAATTGGAATCATATTCTGTTTTTTCTGCTCTGCAATATTCGGATAATATATTGAAAGATGCAAATTAATCAGCAAAAAAATTGGTATTAGAGAAAAGTACCGGAAACATACGGATGCGTAAACCAGAAGCACGAACCTTCCCCCTCCCGGGATTCGACTCCAATCTCTCCACCCATCCTTTTGACCAGACTTTGGCAGATGGATAACCCTAATCCGGCTCCTTGTACGAACGAGTCCAATTTTATAAAACGATTAAAAATTTCATGCTGTTGTTCATCAGGAATACCTTTACCTGTATCCGTCACACAGAAACGCACCTGACTCTCGTCTTCCAATGTATAGGAAAGTGTAATCGAGCCCTTGGTAGTAAATTTTAAGGCATTGGTCAGGAAGTTAGAGAGTACCTATATAATTCGATTTTTATCAGCATTAATCACGATCTGTGGTGAACTTTCATCAAAACGCAATTCGACTGCATCGTCACGTTTTTTGTGCGAGAAAGTAGCAATCACCTCCCGGCAAAGTTGTGGTACATCCACCCATCCCATAGTAAGATCTATCGCACCGGCCTCGATTTTGGAAATGTCCAATATGTCGGAAATAAGGTTGAGCAACAACTCACTATTCTCTTGCACCAAAGACATGTATGAATGGCGCAATTCCTCCTCATCGGTTTCGGCAAGCAGACTGGAAAAACCTACGATGGCATTAAGAGGAGTACGTATCTCATGACTCATGTTGGCAAGGAATGCCGATTTGAGTCTGTCCGATTCTTCGGCTTTTTCCTTGGCTTGAATCAGTTCCAGTTCCACCTGTTTGCGGGTAGTGATGTCGGTAGCCAATTCCATGATTGCCCAACGCCCGTCAAGCCATTTTATAGCCATACTCTGGATGGTGTACCAACGTTTGGTGACCGGATTGTAGTCTTCCCAAAAATGAACGCCTGTAAACTTACGGTTGGCATCAAGCAACTTTGGCTTCGGGCAGTGTTTACACCCATTTTCCAATCCTGCATTCAACATTCTCCAACATTCTGCATTTTCCGGAACTTCTCCTGCTTCTTCCCTGAAAGGCTTATTGGCAAAAATCACTTTCAGTGTATCGTAATCGCTCACAAAAATATTAGCATTGATATTATCCAATACCTTCTGCATGGTTCGCTGCGACTGTTGCAGAGATATTTCAACTTGCCAGCGTTTGGTAGCAGTGGATACAATTTGCGATATCTGGCTCATCAGTTCCACATCCTTTTCATCCCATTGTTTGTTCCAGCAAAAGTTAAATGAAAGAAATCCGAAATGTACTCCCAATTGTGACAAGGGGAATACAGCGATGGCTTTTACACCTTGCACTTCGAGCATTTGAGTAATAAAGGGATCGAGCGAATAAATATCGGACGTACAAATGATATGTTTTTCTTCCAGCATGTCGAACCAAGGTTTTCCCGCTTCAATAGTCATACTCCGCAGGTAATCTATAGCGGGTTCTATACCGTCGTTGCACCATTCGTAAGTACAGCCATACGTAACTCCATCGAGGTGGTTTTCCCATGTCGCCAAACGATCGACGCCAGTGTAGCGGCCAATCTCGGCCAATGCCATATTCATAGCAGTAGGTATGTCCGGTTCCAGTTGCAGAATTTGCAATACCTTGATAAATAATGCCTGCCGCCGGTTAGTCGCTTCGAGATTCTCCTGAATAGCAATCAGGTCTTTAGATTTCTCTTCAACCATCTGTTCGAGTCTGGTACGGTACTGCTCCAGTTCCATACCGACTCCATGAGGTTCGGGATCAGTGGATTTCATGTTTAATCAATAACTGTGAATAGAATTTAGTTTAGTTTTTGCATCCGAACGAAATCTCGTCTTACACTCTGCAAATATATACATTTATTTTAGAAACCAATCTTTTTCCCAATTAAAACGATTTCTTTTTCTAAAAGCCTAATATTCGAGGGTTTATGGCAAAGAACATCAGTACATTACACAAGTACTCTACCAGACAAGTTCTTTTTTACAGCAATCCTGATTTATAAAAACATTCAATTCTATTTTCTATCAATTAAAGCTCCCAATAATTAAATTCATATCAGTTTCAATCCTACGATTGAAATAATCAAAGTTGTCATAAAGAACAAACGTCCCAAAGTTGCCGGTTCATGAAAGAACAGGATACCGATCAATACAGTCCCCACTGCTCCTATCCCCGTCCAAACAGGATATGCAGTGCCGATAGGCAATGTTTGTGCAGCCTTCGCCAACAGATACATGCTTAAAGTTACAGAGATTACAAACCCCGTTCCCCACAAATAAAAATCGGTGCCCGTTGCTCCTTTCATCTTGCCTAGACAAAAGGTAAAACCAACCTCAAACAGTCCGGCAATAATCAATATAATCCAATTCATATCATTCTATTTTTAAATTAGACTGCAAAATTAACAGGATACCCGGAGCTTTCACTTTACATTTGATAAGAAATGACGGTGTAAGAGTATTATCAATTCTTCTTTTCCTATGGTAACTTTTTGTATTTTTGCAGAATAATGATTCAATGCGATATGGATATACACGAAATTATAAATAGAATATATCGGATGCCGGAGACTTCGGTGGAGAAGGTGGTTAAACATCTGTCAAAGGTCACATATCCCAAAGGTCACCATATATTGGAGGCTGGCAAGACTGAAACGAATATCTTTTTCATCGAGAAAGGAATTACCAGAGCTTACATTCCCGTAGACGGAAAAGAGGTAACGTTCTGGATTGGGAAAGAAGGATCTACCATTGTCTCATTGAAAAGTTATGTAAATAATCAACAGGGGTATGAGTCGATGGAACTGATGGAAAACTCGGTTTTGTATTTGTTAAAGCGCAAAGACTTACACGAATTATTCAAGGAAGATATCCATATTGCCAACTGGGGACGCAAATTCGCCGAATCAGAGTTCCTGCAAACAGAGGAAAGACTTATTTCTCTCTTATTTACCACTGCATCCGAACGGTATATGAAACTGATACAAAATAATCCGGAGCTATTACAAAGAATGCCATTGGAATGTCTTGCTTCTTATCTGGGAATAACTCCGGTAAGTTTAAGCCGGATAAGGGCGAAATTGAAACGGGTACTTTGAGATAAAAACATATTTTTCAAAAGCAAACAGAAAGTGATATATTTGTGTTTTGAATGAATCAAAAGAGAGAAATCATGAATATCGAAGATTATAGAGAATATTGCCTGTCAGTCAAAGGAGCAACTGAATGTATGCCGTTTGATAAACATACTTTGGTTTTCAAGGTTATGGATAAAATGTTCAGCTTTGCAACGTTACGCCCTAAGAACGGAAGATTCTGGGCAGATATGAAATGCAACCCTGATAAATCGGCAGAGCTCATTGAGCAATATGAGGACCTTTTTTGGGGACCTTTTTCGGATAAGAAACATTGGATAACTGTTTACTTGGAAGGAGATGTTCCCGATAAACTCATAAAGGAGTTGATTAGCCACTCGGTAGAGGAAGTTATAAAGAAGTTACCCAAGAAAAAACAAGAGGAATACAGGAATATGATTTAGGATTCGGAAAGTAAACATATCCGGCACTATTATTATTGCTAAAAGTAGAGCCGGATAAAATCATCGTATATTTAAAAACGTATGTCCCAGATACCGCAAGACTTCTCTAATTCTACCAAAGAAGCTACATATCCTTTCATGGTTTCAAGATATTCCTGCTGTACTTCATTATAGGTACGTTGAGCTACCAATACATCCAAAATATTGATTTCACCACGTTTGTACTTATAAACCATCCCTTCAAGCACCTTTTGTGAATCTTCGAGTATCCCCGCTTTAAGCTGGGCTACCTTCTTTTTTTCCGCTTCATGGCAGAACCATGCTTGAGTAATCTCCGCCTGTATTTGTAATTCCATCTCCCTTTCCAATATTTCAGATTGAGCAATACGGAATTTAGCTGCTTTGACTGCTCCTTTATTTATATTTGAAAAGGACAGCGGAATAGATACCCCTGCGGTAGCAGAACGCGCCGGAGGAAGAAAACCGTTCCAGTCTCTTTCATAAGAGACTGACAAACCAATATCCGGACGACGCTCCGCCTTCGTCAACTTATACGCACGGGCAGTGACTTCGGTACTTTTTTGAGCTGCAAGTAAGTCTATACGATTGTCTAAACCAACTTTGATTAGTTCCGACAGCATAAACTCACGGTTCAGTTCCTCCCAATTACCAAACGGAATATGAAGAGTATCTGCTGTCACGCCCATCTGTTTGTTAAGCATAACCAATGAAGACTGATATGCTGCTTCCTGTCCGTAAACTGTATTGAGTAAAGTAACGGCTTCCAGTTTCGACTGACGGGCATCATTCTCCGTAATTTCTCCTACCGCATAACGCAAACTATCCGATTGGCTCAATTGCAGCATATATTCATAAGAACTTCGCTGCACCTTAAGTAACTCTTTCTGCAAAATAGCTTCCAGAAAAAAATTGGCTGCCTCGGCTCGCAAATCCTGAAATCCCTGTTCTATCATCAACTTCTCAAACGCTGCCTGACTGCGTGCAAGTTTGATTCGTGCTCCTCGTTTATTTCCTAATTCCAATGAATAGGAAAGCCCCAACGAAAAAGTTTCATTACCAGCTTCAAATCCAAGTTCCGGATCAGGAAACACCTTTGCAGCCATAGCTTCCGCATCAGCTATACTCACATTCAACTTTTCTGCCAGATAATTCAGATTGTTCTTTCCTACACTGTTCAGATATTCTTCGAAAGAAATATTCCGTTGTGGTTGGCCGACGAGGATTTGCGCAAAAGCATGAACAGTCATCGCTTCCACAAGCAGCAAAAGGAGCAAGATATTAAAGTGTATATTCTTTTTCATCATTCTTCTTTTTATTTAAAACGTTATTCTCAATCAGATAGTAAAAAACCGGAAGCACAAACAGGGAGATGAGTGATGAGAACATCAATCCATACACAATGACCGTTGCCAAAGGACGTTGCACATCACTGCCAATCCCGGTTGCCAGAGAAGCGGGAAACAGTCCGAGTACCGTTGTGACGGAAGTCATCAAGATAGGGCGGAACCGTTGGCGTGCCCCTTCGATAACAGATTCTCGAAGTTCCATTCTTCCTTTGCGCAAACTATTTATCTGAGATACCATAATAATTCCGTTTTGAATGGAAAGTCCGAACATGGCAATAAAGCCCACGGCAGACGATACATTCAATGTCATACCGCGTACATTGAGCGCAAGCATTCCGCCAAAGAGCGCCAACGGCACGATGGACAATACCAGACCGGCTTGCCGGAATTTCCCAAACGTAGCATAAAGCAAAATAAACATACACATCAGTGTCAACGGAAGAATGACAGAAAGACGGGTATAGGCTCTGTTCTGATTTTCAAAAGCACCTCCCCACTTGACTGTGTATTTGCTGCTGTCATACTGTACTTTCTGATTAATAACTCCCTGCGCTTCTTTTAAGAAAGAGGCCAGATCGCGTCCACGCAGATTCAACTTAACCGTCAGGTGACGTCTGTTCATTTCACGAGTGATCGTACTTTCTCCGACACTCAATTTCACTTCGGCTACCTGCGAAAGGGGTATTTTAGCTCCGGTAGAAGAGGTCAGCATCAATCCGGCTATCTTTTCGGGTGTATCCCGCATTTCTTCTTTATATTTACAGGTAATGTCATATTGACGGTCTCCCTGATAAAGCTGCGCAATAGCTTTCCCTCCGATTGCTACCTCTATCAAATCAGCTACATCAGACACGTTCAGCCCATATCGGGCAATCGCATCCCGATTCATAATGATTTGCAGTTGAGGTAATGGAGGTTCCTGGTCAATATCCAGATCAACGGCACCTTTCACCGTTCCCAGCGCCCGGGTGATTTCTTCCGCAATACGACGTGTTTCCCGAAAATCCTCACCATACACCTTTACAACCAATTCACTATGCGCACCGGCTATTTTATCCATCACCCCGTCTATCATCGGTTGGCTGAATCCCACCCTAAAACCGGGCAGTGTCTTATATTCTTCTTCCAGCTCATGAATCAAATCTTGCTTGGTCTTTCCGTTCGGCCATTCATCATAAGGCTTTATCCCGATAGATACCTCAAAATGCGAAGGAGTGAACGGATCTGTACCATCGTCATTTCTCCCTGCCTGAACCATGATATAAGTTACTTCGGGATACTTCATCGTACGGGAACGAAGTGTATCGGACATCTCTCTCGATTTCTCAACAGAAATGCCGGGAGGAAGATTCACCTGCAACCAGATCGAGCCCTCATCCAATTCAGGAAGGAAATCTTTCCCTACAACACCACTTAACACAATACCTGCAATCAGAATCAAACATGAAAAGAGTATGGTCTTTACTGGTTTCTGAATGAGTTTCTCTATTGCGCCAGTATATTTCTCCTTCAATTTTTCCAGCCATTTATTCTTATAGACCTTGCGCGGCTTACGGTAAATAGCATAAGCCAGTCCCGGAATCAGCAGAAGAGCAACCGAAAGTGCTCCGATCATTGCATAACTCATCGTAAATGCCATAGGAGTAAACAGTTTACGTTCCACACGTTCGAAAGCGAATAATGGCAAGTAGGCTGTAATAATGACTATGGTGGAGAAAAGAATCGGGCGTCCTACCTCTTTGGCTCGTTGTGCGATACTTTTTTCTTCGATGTACTGTTCGGGATAATCCTCACGTTTCTTGAGAATAGTTTCCAGCATAACAATGGCACCATCTACAATGATTCCAAAATCTATGGCTCCGAGTGACAGAAGATTGGCAGGGATATCCGTGAGATGCATCAGGATAAAAGCGATAAGCAAAGATGCCGGAATGGTGATTGAAACCAGTAATGCTCCACGCCAGTTACCCAAAAACAGAATAAGCACAATAACAACCAATGCCATCCCCATTAATAGCGTATGGGAAACAGTATCCAAAGTTGTATCCACCAGGCTGGTACGATCCAGAAAAGTATGTATACGCACCCCCTCCGGCAAAATTTCATGATTCAATTCATCCACAGCCGCATGAATGCCATCCAATACCTTAGACGGATTTTCATGTTTCAGAAGAAGCACAATCCCTTCCAAACTTTCCGAATAATCACGGGTACGATCGGTATATCCCAACACACCTTTCCTCTCCAGATTACCGTATTTCAAAGAACCGATATCATTTAAAAAGACAGGAACCCCGGAAGTTGTAGTGACTACAATATGCCCCAAATCGTCCAGATTCTCTATCAATCCTATACCACGTACCACATACCCCAGATCTCCTCTATTCAATATGCTGCCTCCCACACTGGCATTATTATTTTCAATAGCCTCAATAACCTGACTAAGGGATAAGTGATATTGTTCCAGTTTATAAGGATCTATTTCTACTTGAAACTGGGTGGTGATACCTCCGAAATTTGTTACATCCGCCACTCCTGAAACTTCTTTGATACGGGGAATAACCACCCAATTCTGGAGGTCGGTCAGTTCACGAAGTGAATGTTGGTCACTTTCTATAATGTAACGGTAAACCTCTCCCACAGGTGATGTCAACGGATCGAGTCCGGGGGCTGCCCCATAAGGTAGTTCTACTTCATTCAATCTTTCCTGTACCCGTTGACGGCTCCAGTAATCTTCTGTCCCATCCTTGAATACAATCGTAATCATAGAGAGTCCGAACGTACTTTTGCTACGCATAACATGCATGCCAGGCAAACCGTTGATGGCACGTTCCAAAGGAATAGTGATCTGTTGTTCCACTTCTTCGGCAGCTAGCCCCGGCACTTGGGTAACAACCTGCGATGTGACATCTGCAATATCCGGATAGGCTTCTATTGAAAGTTGCGTCCATGAGTAATATCCGAAAACGCACATCATCACAAACAGACAAAGCATTATCCATCTTTTCTGTATAATTGAAAGCATCAAATCCTTCTTCATAATCTCCTATTTTAAATAATATCCTCCTTCACTGATGACTTTATCTCCCAGATGCAATCCATCGTTTATCACAGCAAATCCATCTTTGGTCGCTTCTACCTTCACCGGTGTTTTTACAAAGATATCCGGAGTAACCTGCACATACACATAACTGTCTTTCTCTCCCTGCAATAATGCGCTCTCCGAAATCTGAATCTGTTCAATAGGAGCACTAAGAAAATGGACGGTAGTATACATGCCCAATTTCAAATGTTTCTTCGAATTATCACAAACCGAAAGCACTTTGATAGACCTTGTATCTTCGTCAACCGCCTCTTCTACATGATAGACGTTACCTTTAATCACCATCCCCGGTAATGCAGACACTTCTATATCCAGACTACTGCCTGCATTGATAAATCGAATATCCTTTTCTTTTACTTGGGCGGCAATCCATACTTCCGACAAATCTGCCACTATTGCAACAGGTTCGGTATCATCTTTCAGGTATTGTCCGGTCACAATATTATTCTCTATAATTTCGCCCGAAATAGGCGAACGCACCACAAGAGGCTGCCCCAGTATCATATTCTCCGGATGCTCTACCTGATATACTTCCAATGCAGCAGACGCATTTTCGAACTCTTTGTCGGCAATAAGCAAAGCATTTTGTGCTTCTTCCAGCTCTTTCTGTGAACTAACCCCGTTCTTTATCAGGTCTTCTTTGCGCTTTAAATCTTTCTTAGCCAGCTCACGTGACGATAATGCCTGGAAGTATTCTTTTTGTGCCGTAGTAAAATCCGGTGAGCTGATTTCAAACAAAGGGGTTCCCCGGTTCACCTGTTGTCCGATTTGTATATACGATTTTGTAACTCTTCCTGCAAAAGGGGAAGCAATGCAGGCATAACGGGTAGGAATAGGACGTACCACACCGGAAGTAATCACTTCTTTGGAATAAAGTTCAAGTCTGGCCTCAGTCACTTTTATCTTTTCAGATAAAAAACGGTCTGTAATCTGTACTGTGTCACCTTCCATACGATAACCACTCTGTTGTTCTTCCTTTGATTTACTCTTGCATGCGGTAACTAGCAATACACCGCAAATTAAAAGTATTTGCAAATTTTTCTTTTTCATCATCATCCATAAAAATATAGTTAGCATTCTTTTTCGGATGCAAAGGTAAGTGGACGTGTTCCGGAAGCCTGTTAGAGATTTGTTAGAACGCTATTAGAATTTTATTAGAGTCTTACAGAAGCCATTTCAAGACGAATTTTCTTTTTTTATGAACCCGTTTTGCAGGAGAACGGCATTTTTTGTCTACATTTGCCGAATCAAAAACCGAACTTGAGAATATGAAAGTTATCTATCAACAGGGCAGACGCATTATATTTTTTACTATATTCTCCTTTGTTATTTCTTTGCTATACTACTGATTATTAATACACTATCATTTGTTT
>NZ_CP083673.1:5872466-5920759 GCF_025914115.1 Bacteroides sp. DH3716P
CAGATATTCCGTTCCCCTCAACTCCCCTTTTTCACCGGAAGTCATACGTGCCAGATTCGGATAAAATAGTTGATTCAACTCTTCCACACTCTTCTCACGTCTCGTATCCGTAAAGAGGAAACGAATATATTCATTATCCTTGCGCGCTTGCAGACGTATCACTCCATCTTCACGCACAGTCAATGCTTCATCAATCAAATTTTCCAATAGAAAACGCAACTGATTCACGTCTCCTATCACCTTCGCCTCCATCGACTCTATTTCCAATTCTATCCTCTCCGGCCGATTCTTCATCAACTTCTTGAAATATTTTCCGGCAGCATCCAAAAGTTCCTGCACCGGAATCACCGTACGCCGGAAAGTGACTTCCTCCAATTGACGAGAAGCGCACGAACTCAAAATCGTAAAAATTCCCTTATAATATTCGATCAATTCCGTCATAGTCTCCACTGCTTCACGCTCCTCCGTTTCCGAAAGCTTCTGCGTATTCAACCGCCCTACAATCTGTTTGATTTTATTCGGATAATAAATCGTCTCATGTTTAATAGTCGACAGACAGTTGTCAAGCACCATATTCTGAACATGCAACATGCTGTCTTCCCAGGAAGCCCGGCGTGTTTCTTCGTGTGCCGACTCGATATCCCGGTATTTTGTAGCCAGTTTCACCACTGCGTTAAACACAACAATAGCCACATAACGAGCTACCAGTTCAAAAAGCAGTCGATCCGTCTCCTGTTCCGTTCCTTCTCTGCGCTCCAGATAAAGCACACCAACACATTGATGCTCGCTCCCTGCTTCCACCATCAGCGGAATTGCCTGAAGATGCTGTTCAGAAAGATATTTCCCGGAACTAAAACACTGCTCTACCATCTCCGGCATTTCCTGTCCGGGACGAGAAGCATATTCCAGCCGATGTGTCGTTTCATTATAAACGGCAATTCCCATCCGGTCAATCGTCAGTAATTCATTTACCGAACCGAATGCTTCATCCACAATCCGCTGCGGAATTTCTTTAAGCATACTCTCTTCCCGTTGAAGCGCCTCTGCATTTTCCTGTTCCTGCGGTCTCACCAAAGATGCAGCAAACACCTTCTGGTTAATCTCAAGTACCTGTTCGAGATTCAAACGATTCTGCAAACGTTTTCTCATGTACAGAAAATAATATCCGACCAACGAAACAATCAATAAAACAAAGCATAAAATAATTCCTACCGTCTTATTGGTATTCGAACGCTCCAACTGCCGGCAATATGCTTCGAGAGTTTGATCCTCTCCCTGCAACTTATACAAATCCGTAAATGCCGAATTATTATAACTATATGCATCCAACTGTTTCAAAGCCAGAAAAGCAACTGACGCCTCATTCCTGATATCCAAAATTACATGATAATCCGAATCAAACAGTTCGTTCCACCAACTGATTTCAGCAGGCGTTCCCTCACCTACCAGCTTCATATACCGATGCGGGCGATCCGGACGCGCATATTTTTCATAATGCTCATTCAGAAAAAGCATCGCAGAATCTATATATTGCAAAGCCAACTCATAATTTTCATCCACATTAGCAAAATAGGCAGCATTCGCATAATCCGACGCTACATCCAGCAAATCCTCATACGCAGAATCCGTAACTACTACAATCGAATCGCCATCCTGCAACATGGGAGGAATCGGATCATGCAGACAAGAAACCATCCCCAACGGAAGCAACAAGCAAAGCAACAATACCCCCATCGCTTTACGCACTCCCGAAGGCAAACGAAAATAAAAACGGCTTCCCTTCCCCAGTTCACTCTCCACATCAAAAACGCATCCCCGGAATAAATCATTCGTTTTCTTATACTTCTCAATGATTCCCTTACAATTCATCAATCCGAAACCACTACCTTTGTTTTCTTTCAACACTTCCGGATCGGCTGCATTCTTCATTCCGATCACACGGGAATCATACACCTTCTCACCAATGATATACGCCACATCCTCTTCGGAAATACCTCTTCCGTTATCCTCCACAGAGATCTCGACATAGGCATCCTCCGTAGTGCGGGCATACACTTTAATGGTTCCTCCTTCCGGAGTATATTTACGGGCATTTTCTGCCAGCGTATTAATCATAAACAAAGTCAGTGCCCGGTCGGCCTTCACCATAACCGTAGTCGGTTCAATTTCCAACTTCTGATTTTTCATTTCAAAAGCACGTCTTCCCTTGCCTAGCAGCTCAAACAGTTCATTGAGACTGAAAGTTTCAATATTCAGGCTAAGCGTTCCTTGCTTCATCTTAATCCAAAGAGCCAGAATATCGTTGTACTCATTAATCGTAGTTACCAGTTCGTCAATGTATTGATACTTCTCTTTCTTAATCTTCGCATTATCAATATACCCCCGCTCCGTCAACTTATGCACCTCGTTCAAGATACGGTCGATATAAGGATTAATTCCATTGACAATAGCCAGACAAGCCTTCTTTATAAGATTCTGGCGTTTATTTCCTGCAATATGCTGTTCGTAAACATACCGTTGCTTTTCCAACTGCATCCGCTCGTCACTCAACGCTTCCACCATCTGCTCATTGTCCGCAGCCCAAACAATATACGGCTCAAGCACATGCACCAAAGCTTTTTCATCACGGTTCAACCGATGCAGAGGAACCAGTGCCGCTTTTCCTTCCTCCGGAATTTCCAGTTGAAGACGTCCTTTCCCAAATAATTGATCGATACCTTGTTGAATTAATGGAACATTCATCGGAATGGACGAAGTTATGTCCCGACAAAGAGTCAGAATCCGTTGCAGACGCTCCACGTCTACCTGATTCCTTATTTTAGACCGTTTATTGAAAAACCACCAAAGAATAACCACTAGTACAAGCCCGACAATAACCAAAGAAAGTACAAGCGTCATTTGTCGTGAATCGGCTTCCAATGAAAGATAGCGGCTCTCCAACTCCTTATCCTGACGGGTATAATTCAAAATATCCAAATATATATTCCGGTTGTAATCAGAAGCATACTTCATCCCGAGCCCCGCATACGACACACTCAATTGCTCCCGAATTCTTGAGATCCATTCAGGTACCGTTCTCACATCTTCCTGCATGATCCATGGAACCCCGGTATAAGTCGTATCTCCTTCTACAAAAACATGTAGTTTATCCAATGTATCCGCCGCATGGTGATAATAGAGCATGTGATGTTGATTCACACAATCCAACGCTTTTGCAAGCGTATCCAATGCCTCCGTATAACGTCCGTGCTCATTCATATATTTACCGATAGACACATACGCACCGGCAATCTGATACAAATCATTGTACTCACGAAATTTTTCAAGCGCACGCTGTGCCATTCGCAAAGGCAAAAGCGAATCTACGGGAAACCCAAACTGATCTAGCGCATATCCCCTTCTCGTCCGAAAAAGTTCGAAATTATTAGGTGAAACCATCAGATTAGCCAATCCTTGCAGACCATTTCCTTCGAAATAAGGATGATTAGTCTGAACAGCTGTCCGCCAGGTAATATAAAGTTGGTCGAACTCACGCATTTTCCGGTCTTCCGGCTTGGTTGCTTCCACCAACGAGGCCGAACCTTTAATATAATGATAATAAAGCAACTGATTAGTATCTGTCAAAGCTTCATCTTCCGGAATCCGGTTAAGAGATGTGATGGCCTCCTGCCGTTGCTGCAGATAGTAATAATAAATAGAAGAAACGATGAAAAATTCGGTGAATGCATAATCCAGCCGTAGTGCCTCGTGACGGTCGGCAAACAAATCACTCTCTTCACGAATACGTTTCATGCGCTTGAGCGCACTATTACGATAATCATAAAATTCTTTGTTCATAGCCGTCCGCTGACAGATTTTCATCAGTCCGATGTCGGCAATCAACAGTTCGAGTTCATTTTTAGTCAGTTTATATACTTCCTTATGCAACGCTTCCGCCCGGTCAAAGTCCATAGCCATAAAAGCACAGAACCCCAGGTTGTTGGATGCTTCCGCTTTCCCCGACTTGTAGAAATTCACCTGTCTATAGGCTTCATTGGCATATTTATAAGAAGAATCCAGGCTTCGATAACGATAAGCATACGCTTTCCCGTTTAATGAATCAATCAGGCGCACCTCTTTGGTCGGCACCATATCAGTGCACGAAAAAAAAGAGGCAAACAACACTATACCTATTATATATAAAGGAAAGCGTGAACTCATTTTTGACTATTAACTGTTTTCAGAAAGCAAATCTACAAATATTTCCGATAAGTTGGAGAGAAAAATATTTTTTATACAATAAGTCCTTCTAAATAATAAGAGAAATTCCTACCTTTGCAGGCAAATTAACAAATAGGTAACATCTATTACAAAATGAGCGAAAAAGCACCCTTTATGGTATTCTCGGGAACGAACTCGAGATATCTGGCAGAAAAAATCTGCGCAAGCCTGGATTGTCCTCTGGGAAATATGAACATTACCCATTTTGCCGATGGCGAATTTGCTGTTTCATATGAGGAGTCAATTCGTGGCGCACACGTATTCCTGGTTCAATCCACTTTCCCTAATTCAGACAACCTGATGGAACTTCTCTTGATGATCGATGCTGCAAAACGTGCGTCTGCAAAGAGTATTGTAGCTGTAGTCCCCTATTTCGGATGGGCACGTCAGGATAGAAAAGACAAACCCCGTGTATCTATCGGCGCTAAGTTGGTAGCCGACCTGCTGTCTGTTGCAGGTATCGACCGTCTGATTACGATGGACTTGCATGCAGACCAGATTCAGGGATTCTTCAATATCCCGGTAGATCACCTGTACGCATCAGCAGTATTCCTTCCTTATATCCAGTCATTGCAACTGGAAAATCTGGTTATTGCTACACCGGATGTAGGAGGTTCAAAACGTGCCAGTACTTTCTCCAAATACCTCGGTGTACCATTGGTACTCTGTAACAAATCACGTGAAAAAGCCAATGAAGTAGCATCTATGCAAATCATCGGTGACGTAGAAGGTAAAAACGTAGTATTGATTGACGATATCGTAGACACTGCAGGAACAATTACCAAAGCAGCCAACATCATGTTGGATGCCGGTGCCAAATCTGTACGCGCCATCGCCAGCCACTGCGTAATGTCTGATCCGGCTTCTTTCCGCGTGCAAGAGTCTGCCCTGACAGAAATGGTATTTACCGACAGCATCCCATACGCAAAGAAATGTCCGAAAGTAAAACAGTTGAGTATTGCCGATATGTTTGCTGAAACAATCAAACGAGTGATGAATAACGAATCTATCAGTTCACAATACATCATTTAATAGATGATAGGTGACAAATGCTAGTTGATAGTTGAAGTTACTTTCAACAGGAAATTATAAAATGGATAATGACCGCTTTGGGTTATTATCCATTTTTCTTTGTCCATACCAATTATCATTATTCCATCATCTGGTACATATATGCAAAAAAATAGGCCACGCAATGCGCAGCCCACTACCATTTATCATCTATTGAAGTCTTCCGAATTTATAGGTTCCTTTTTTAATCACCTTCCCATCTTTATCTGTTTCCACAAAAGGACCATTTTTCTTTCCTTGTTTGAAAAAGCCCTCGAAGCGATTACCATCTTTGTCGATTTGTACGCCCTGTCCATCTTCCAATCCGTCAACAAAGCCACCTTTATATTGCATCCCAGCAACGGTTTTCAGAGTACCCTGTCCATTGGGACGGTTGTCTTTCCAATCACCGTCATAAACATCGCCATTGCTCCATTTATAGACTCCTCTGCCATCACGTTTATTGTTTTTCCAGCTTCCTTCGTACACAGCACCATTCGCCCAGGTAAAAGTACCCTTTCCGTCTTGCATGCCATTTTTGAAATTACCTACATACTTGTCGCCGTTAGCATGATAATAAACTCCTTCACCGGTGCGTTCACCTAAGAGATAAGAACCTTCATAACGATCGCCCGTGTGAAAGTAGTAAGTACCTCTTCCGTGTTGAATATCATCCGCCCAGTCACCATCGTATTTATCTCCATTGGTATATTCAAATACCCCTTTTCCGTGACGGACATCATCTTTCCAATCTCCTTCATACTTACAGCCATCGTCCCAGTTCATGATACCTTTGCCGTTCTTCTTATCATTTTTCCAATGACCGGTATATTTGGCTCCATTCGCCCAAGTGTATGTACCTTCGCCTTCACGTTTATCATTCACCCAATGACCTACATATAAATCACCGTTATGATAATACATTGTTCCTTCACCATGCTGATAATCCTGATACCACATACCGTCGTAACGGTTGTTATTCATAAAATAATAGATACCTTTTCCATGCTGCTGATCCTGGAACCACTGTCCTTCGTACTTTTCTCCGTCAGGAAACATATAAATTCCATATCCTTCACGTTTCCCCTTCACATATTCACCTTCAAAGACATCACCGTTTTTAAAGACTGTTTTTCCTTTTCCATTCGGTTTTCGTCCTTTCATTTCTCCTGTATAGACACTGCCATCCTTAAAAGTATAGTTGCCAATCTTTATTTCAGTGGAGAATGTATCTTTAATTTTTCCGAAAAATCCGCCTTTTTTTCCTTCATTTTCTTGTGCCATCACTCCCTCTTGTGCAAGAAGAGCCAATAAAAGTGTAGTATATAGATATTTCCTCATTGGTTTTAGTCGTTACTCATTTTAGAATTACAATTTGGACAAAGATACAATTTCTATCCCAAACAGCCCACTTTCGGAAAGCAATTTATGACAACTTTTTACCTGCAATGACCTCTTTTAATGTCTCTTTGCACAAATAGCGCTGTGCCAAATCCTGTATTTCCATCGGAGTAACCTCATTCACAGCCAGCAGAGAACGTGAAAAGTAGTCATCATCCAGACCGGAAGTAGCTATGAAGATCCACGCATCCGAAAGTGAGAAAGGCGACTCATAACTACGGCACATTTCTCCCAACATATAGTTGCGTACAATAGTCAATTCTTCGGCTGACACAGGTTCCTGATGCAGGAGGTCTATTTCATGATACACTTCCTGTATCAACGGTTCCACATATTCATTATCCGTTTCTGTCGAGATAGCCAATAGTCCGCTATCCGGATAAAACATGATTCCTGCCGAAATACCATAAGTATATCCCTTCTCTTCACGAATATTAGACATCAGCCGACTACCGAAATAACCTCCGAATAAAGTCATCAATACCCGAAGTTTCAAATAATCAGGATGATTACGAGTAATGGTCGTATATCCCATCTTCACAGCACTCTGCATGGCGTCTTCACGCTCTGTAAAAATTCTCTTTCCGGGAACAGCAGTAAAAGGAAAACTTAATCTCGACACCTGCTGCTGATGCTGACCGAAAGAAGTGCCGAATGTATCTGTCACCCGGCTGATAATATCCTCCGTCACCTTACCGGACAAAAAGATAGAGCAATTACCCGAATGATAATACCGTTCATAAAATTCACGGAGCACTTCCGGAGTGATGGCATGATAATCTTCCTCCACCACTATTTTACCACATGGATGCTGTTCACCGTAAAGCGACTGCAACAGACTGCGGTGTGCCAGAAAATCAACTTTGGAAGTATTGACCTGGTATTGTTGGATATTGGTATCGAGAATGGTATGCAATTCCTTTTCCGGAAAAAGCGGTTCTCTAATCATGGATTCCACCACCTCCAATGTTTTCGCCAAATACTTATTCAACGAATAAACAGTGATATATGCATATTCCGACGAGCTGGACAATTCGAGCCATGAGCCGTAGTAATCCAGTTTTTCGGCAATGGTGGCAGCCGTATATTTTTTCGTGCCTTCGCGCAGCATCCGGTTCGTAAACAGAGCTTGCAGTTTCTGCGATTGCTGCCAGCGTCCCCCGGCAAAAAGCACATCTATGCGTACTACTTCCTGTTCACCCGCATTAATAACAGTCAACGGAATGCCGTTTGGCAACGTCATTCGAACGGGAGGAAGTATACGAAAATTTTTCAGGGTTTGTATTTCAGGTTGTATCGTACGATCCATAAGATTAGATTCTATTCTTCAAAAAATCTTCTGCCCGTTCCAAGTCTTGTGGAGTATCGATTCCAATAGTTTCCACCTCACTGATACCGACCTTTATTTTGTATCCGTTCTCCAGCCAGCGAAGCTGCTCCAAAGATTCGGCCAACTCCAAAGAAGACTGTGGAAGCATGGTAATCTCTTTCAGCACCTCTGTACGATACGCATACAATCCGATGTGCTTGTAGTAGGTATGTCCCTTCAACCAGTCCTGTTTCTCGGCATTACGCTGATAAGGAATGATAGAACGACTGAAATAAAGTGCGTTCCAGTTCTTGTTGACTACTACTTTCGGTGAATTCACGTTTTCCAGTACGGCAAACGGTTCATCGGCAGTAAAAGGCTTCACCAACGTAGCAATCTGCGTGGTTACATCTTCAAAACAAGCCTTTACCGCATCCAGTTGTGAAGGCTGAATAAAAGGCTCATCTCCTTGTATATTCACTACGACGTCAAAATCACCTCCAATCTTGGTACAGGCTTCATAACAACGATCCGTACCACTTTTATGGTGAACGGAAGTCATCACAACCTTTCCCCCGAACGCCTTAACGGCAGCTTCAATGCGTTCATCATCCGTAGCTACATAAGCGTCATCCAAAACGCCTGCCACTTGTTCGTATACGCGTTGTATGACTGTTTTTCCGCCCAACATAGCCAACGGTTTCGCAGGAAAACGAGTGGATGCATAGCGGGCAGGTATAATTCCAAGAAATTTCATCTACTTAATAAATAATGAAGAATGGAAAGCAGATAATGACTGTTGTATATATCCCCTTTGCCAATCCTCCGGTTTTAATATTTTGTTATCATATAAAAGCATGTCAATATCCAGACAAACCTTTTCCTCTTTCTTATCCTCCGAACGACGTCCGGACCTCTGTTCTATATCTTTCAGCATTTTCCTCACCGTCTCTTCATCCTTATCGGAATAGAACAGAACCACTTGATTGGAAAACAGAGCCGGATTCTTAAAAAACAAAGGTTTAGTTTCCAGTTCGGGAGCAAAACATATAGAAGAGAACGATTCAGTCAGCTTCTGCCTGGCAAAAGTCAAGTTCTCTTTCCTGTTGTAATTACTCCCTATGCAAACAATATACTTGTGCACTTCTTTAATTGAAAAGATCGTCCAATCCCCCTTCTTCTATCACTTCGCCATCAGGAGTTTCCGAACCGGCACACGGGTCAAACCCTTCAGGGAGTTTGAATCTCTCCTGCTGGTCATATCCCAAGGTCGGATCGTCATACACTTTCTTCATATACATTGCCCAGATAGGCAAAGCTGCAGCAGCACCCTGTCCATAGGTCATTCTACCGAAGTGAATATCACGTTCGTCCCCTCCTACCCAACAACCGGATACCAGTGAAGGAGTGAATCCCATAAACCAGGCATCGGAGTTATCATTGGTCGTTCCAGTTTTTCCACCCATATCGGCGGTAATCCCATATCGACGAACACGTCCACCCGTTCCTTCATTGATAACGGCACGCAGCATAACCAGCATTTTGTAAGTGCTCGACGCGCTTATTACTTCTTCCATTTGCGGTGCAAAAGTAGAAATGACATTGCCATCACTATCCTCAATACGGGTAACGAACAATGGAGCCACCCGGATTCCTTTATTGGCAAAAGCTGTGTATGCGCTGACCATTTCACCGACAGAAATTTCACAAGGTCCCAGACAAAGTGAAACCACCGGATCAATTGCTTTATTACGTACACCAAAACTATGGATCAAGCGTACCAAATCATACGGATTCAGCTTACCCATCAGATATGCAGAAATCCAGTTATCGGAGTTTGCCAATCCCCATTTCAGAGTTACCATTTCTCCATAACGCTTATCATTTGCATTACGTGGTGTCCAGGGAGTTCCATTCTCATCAATCAAAGTCTGCTCTACGTGGCGTGCCTGATCGCAAGGAGAAAATCCGTTCTCCATTGCCAATGTATATAAATACGGCTTAATAGTAGAACCTACCTGACGACGTCCCACCATCGCCATATCATACTGGAAATATACATAATTCGGTCCGCCCACATAAGCCTTCACGTGTCCGTTTGCCGGATCCATTGACATAAATCCCGTCCGCAAGAAAGATTTGTAGTAGCGGATGGAATCCATCGGTGTCATAATCGTATCTTTATCACCCTTCCAGGAAAAGACAGTCATTTCTTCCGGTGTATCGAACGCCTTACGAATCTGTTGTTCCGAAGCTCCCGCCTCTTTCATGAGGCGATAACGTTCCGTTTGTTTCATTGCTTTCGTCAACAACTCTTCCACTCGTTTTTCCGGTAGTGATCGTGCATACGGAGCATTCTTACTTCCCTCTTTTTCTTTGAAGAATATAGGTTGCAGATAATCACCCAAATGCTCTTTTACAGCATCTTCGGCATACTGCTGCATACGTGAATTGATAGTTGTATAAATCTTCAATCCATCTGTATAGATATTATAATTTGTACCGTCTTTCTTCTTGTTTTTCGCACACCAGCCATATAACGGGTTAGTTTCCCAAGCGATGGAATCTTCGTAGAATTTCTGCATTTGCCAACCACGATAATCACTTCTTACCGGTTTCGGTGCTGTCATGACGCCACGGAGATATTCACGGAAATAAGTAGCCAGCCCCTCTTTATGGTCAACACGATTGTAAGTCAGTTTCAACGGAAGAGCCTGCAAAGAATCACATTCTGCATCTGTGATATATCCAGCTTTACGCATCTGCTCAAGCACCACATTACGACGGCCACGGGAACGTTCGTTGAAACGAACCGGATTGTAGAGTGACGGATTCTTACACATACCCACCAACGTAGCTGCTTCTTCAATCTTCAAGTCCTTCGGTTCACAGCCAAAATAGGTATATGCAGCAGTTTTGATACCAACAGCATTATTCAGAAAATCAAATTTATTGAGATACATACTCAATATTTCCTCTTTGGTATAGTAACGTTCAAGTTTCACCGCAATCACCCATTCAATCGGTTTTTGGAAAAGACGTTGAAGTGTATTTCTCGCCACATTTTCTGTAAACAACTGTTTAGCTAGCTGTTGTGACAAGGTACTACCCCCACCTGCATTTTTCTGAAACATCAAACCACGTTTCACAAACGCACGGAACAATGCTTTGGCATCAATACCCGAATGCTCGACAAAACGAACATCTTCCGTTGCAATAAGAGCATTGATAATACTGGGTGACAAATCCTTGTAAGCCGTGTACACCCGGTTTTCCTTGCTGTAAGACCATGTACCAAGCACTTTCTCATCTTCAGAAAAAATCTCTGTTGCAAATTTATAGCTCGGGTTCTCGAGTTCCTCTACAGGAGGCATATAGCCAATCCAACCCTTTGAAATGGAGACAAAGACTATAACAATAGCCAATACTATGACTGCCAAGAATATCCAAAGAGCTTTTATTATTTTTCGAATCATGTTTTTTCTCGCTTAAAATGACGCATTTAATTAAGATGCAAAGGTAGATAAAATCCGCTATTCAGCCAACGAGTTTGATTATAATTTCTATTTTGTTAAAATATAGAGCGATACTCCTAACAAATAGCATGAAACAAAACAAAAAAGAGCATTTTTCAAGAAAGCAACCCTCTTATTATATCTAAACACAAACAGGCGGGAAAAATCCCGCCTGTTATTCATTCATAAATATACCTATTTATAAGATAATCAATTACAAGGTTGCTGCCTGCACACCTACCACTCCGGCAATCGCACCGGCAACAGCAATAATCACTTTCAAAATAATACTCCACGTTTTTTTCATAGACATTTCTCTTTTTAAATTAAACACTAAATGAACACTCTAACCGTCAGCTATTAATCAACGAGACATTAAGCTGCGGGATCCGGTGCCTCTCCGCTACCGCCACCTTCATCTCCGCCACCTTCGCCTTCATCCGGTTTCTCGGGATCTTCCGGAGATACAGTAACGCTAATTTTCTTCAGATATTCATCCAGACTGATCAGATCTAACTTCTCATCTGCACGGGTAGCAGTTTTGGTGACACGCAACTCTTTATTGGCTTGGAAAAAGATACGAACACTATCCACACTCTTAGCATTAATATCCTTCGCCAACTCCGCACCTTTCGAACGGGCAGTCAACATAAACACACCCAAACCTTCGATATTCACAGACTTACCTTCCAATAACTGCTCCTTCATTTTTTCCACAAAATTCTGGATTACACTCTTGATGTCACCGACAGACAGCGAAGAACGATCCTGCATTTTCTGTGCAATATATTTCAGGTTGACGGACTGACCTAAAGTGATCAGATGCGGATAATATCTCTTAGGAGAATTGGGAACACGCGGATCTGTTGGCCGCGTAATGACTTTGTAAATTACACTCATACTACGTTTTTTTAAGATTTAAATTCAAGTTATTTATTCACATTTTGTTGATCAACGATGCAAAGGTGAAGCTTTTATTCCGGATAGAAAAGAAAAAAGCCCCTTGCGGAGCTCTTTATATTCAATCAAGTATATAGCGACTTATAAATCAATGATATAATCAAGCATTTATAATCTTCCAGTCTCCAATCGTACACCGTTCGCTATCAAAACTGACAGCCACCTTTACGACAGGCAATCCACATAAAGCAAAACGTTCCGGATAATTCTTCAAATCAATTTGCTCCATCGCTTCACCAGCACTTTTATCCAATTTCAGTTCCATCACATACAATGTAGTCTTCGTACGAAGTACTATATCTACCCGTCCACGAGGAGTACGAACCTCCACATCCACGTAATACCCTAATAAACTAAATATGATATAAAAGACCTGTTGATAGTGTCCTTCGAACCTTGTATTGTCGCAGTAAGGAATCGTAGACAGAAATTCCTGCAAACGGTGTAAAGCAGCATCCATATCACCATTCTGAATATCATAAAAAAGATAAGCCACCATGGTAGTTGCTTCAGGTGTCTTGTTATTTACATAATAAGGAAGAAGGCTCTCCATAAGTCCCAGCCTTACTTCTTTATTGGGAATATCCAGCGTATAAAGATCTAGCATCTTATTATAATCCTTAATAGTGATATACCCACTTTGGTACAATAAAGGCACTGCATCAGTCACCGTTTCAGTAGGAGCATCGAAAACTGAGGACTTTAGTTGTTTACATCCAATTTCGGAAGGTTTCACTCCGAATTTATTCAGCATCTTTATCAGATATGTGGGAGTACCGCTACCAAACCAATAAGAATTAAATTTACCATCCGCAAAAGCATTTAGCAAACTGAAAGGATTATATATATCGGGCGAAGGAGATGTAAAATGATAACCATCATAATTTTCTTTCAATTTCATCAAAGCCTCTTCAGGTGTTATCTCCAATTTCTTTGCCAATCCTCCCAAATCATCCTTCATTTGCAAACGTATCTCATCTTCACTAATTCCACAGATAGCAGCGTATGGCTCATCCATACTAATATTCTTTATATTATTCAACTCACTAAAAATACTTAGTTGGGAGAATTTGGTAATACCAGTCAGAAATACATATCGCAAATAAGGATCACAAGCTTTTAACAGGCTGTAGAAGTTACGCATGATGTTACGCAATACATCCAGATTTTCCCGTTCGTGCACCACATCCAGCAAAGGAGCATCATATTCATCAATAAGTACAACCACTTTCTTTCCGGTCTGCTCATAGGCACGTTTTATCAGTCCCATCAAACGCTGATTGGGATTAACCTCCTCCTCCAGCCGTCCATAAATCTGTTCATAACCATATAGTTTCAGATTCAATTCTTGGAGCAACTGTTCACTATCCGCATGTTTGGCAGTACTCATATCGAAGTGAAGCACCGGATATTCCACCCACTCCTTCTCCAGTTTCTCCATAGCCAATCCATGAAACAGCTCCTTGCGTCCGGAGAAATAGCTATGCAGCGTGGAAGTAAGTAATGACTTACCAAAGCGCCGTGGACGGCTCAAGAACATATATTTGGCAGAGGAATGTGTCATCCGATAAACATATTCCGTTTTATCAATATAGAGGTAATTCCCCTCCCGTATTTCCGAAAATGTCTGTATCCCAATGGGGTATCTTTGCAAATCTTCCATATCAATCATATTTATTACAATACTTAAGCATTTATAATCTCCCAGTCCCCAATCGTACACCGTTCGCTATCAAAGCTGACAGCCACCTTTACGACAGGCAATCCACATAAAGCAAAGCGTTCCGGATAATTCTTCAAATCAATTTGCTCCATCGCTTCACCCGCACTTTTATCCAATTTCAGTTCCATCACATACAATGTAGTCTTCGTACGAAGTACTATATCTACCCGTCCACGAGGAGTACGAACTTCCACATCCACATAATACCCTAATAAACTAAATATGATATAAAAAACCTGCTGATAGTGTCCTTCATATTTCGTATTATCGCATTGCGGTATAGTGGACAGGAACGTTTGCAAACGGCGTAATGCAGTATCCATATCCCCATTACGGATATCACGGGAAAGATACGCCACCATCGTATTGGCTTCCGGTGCTTTGCCGCCAACATAATGTGGAAGAAGACTTTTCATCAGGCCTATTCTCACTTCCTTATTAGGAATATTCAATGTATACAAGTCTAATTCCTCATCATAATTCTTAATAGTGATATAGCCACTTTGATATAGCAGCGGGATAATACTTGTCATCCTTTCTGTTGGTGCATCAAAATCCTCGACCGAAACCCTATTATTTCCAATTTCGGAAGGTTCCACGCCAAACTTCTTCAACATATTTATCAGATACGTAGGCGTACCGCTACCAAACCAATAAGATCCAAATTTTCCATCTGCAAAAGCATTTAGCAAACTGAAAGGATTATATATATCGGGCGAAGGAGAAGTGAAATGATAACCATCATAATTTTCTTTCAATTTCATCAAAGCCTCTTCAGGTGTTATCCCCAATTTCTTTGCCAATCCTTCCAAATCATCCTTCATTTGCAAACGTATCTCATCTTCACTAATTCCACAGATAACAGCGTATGGCTCATCCATACTAATATTCTTTATATTATTCAACTCACTAAAAATACTTAGTTGTGAGAATTTAGTAATACCAGTCAGAAATACATAACGCAAATAAGGATCACAAGCTTTTAACGGACTGTAGAAGTTACGCAATACATCCAGATTTTCCCGTTCATGTACCACATCAAGCAAAGGAGCATCATATTCATCAATAAGCACAACCACCTTCTTACCTGTTTGCTCATAAGCACGCTTAATAAGATTAACTAAGCGTAGATTGGCATCCCCCTCTACTGCGTTAACAGCAAACGTACGTTCATATTCAGCAAGCATAAAATCAAGAAGACGTTCCAATCCTCCTTTATCCATATGTTTCGCCATACTCATATCAAAGTGAAGCACCGGATATTCCGTCCACTCCTTCTCCAGTTTCTCCATAGCCAATCCGTGAAACAGGTCCTTGCGTCCGGAAAAATAGCTATGCAGCGTAGAAGTAAGTAATGATTTCCCAAAACGTCGTGGACGGCTCAAAAACATATAGCTGGAAGCCGAATGAGTCATCCGATAAACATATTCCGTTTTATCAATATAGAGGTAATTCCCCTCCCGTATCTTCGAGAATGTCTGTATCCCGATAGGATATAATCTTTGCAAATCTTCCATATCAATCATATTTTTCACAAAGCTACTAAAAATTATCCATCAGTCATTGCTTTACAAAAAAAATATCAACTATCTTCACAGACGGTTGATATAATAGAAATCACATCGGATTTACACCGACATGAGGGCGTTGATCAGGAATACACCGCTGTGTATTTCCTGACCACAAAATGTAGGGATCTTCATGTGTGTAGCATGAAGTTAGGGACCTACATGTTTCATCTCACTTATAAGCATCCAATTTTAACATAACGATAAAAACTCATCCTCCGCCAGATCTCGATTGAACTGTTGATGTAATTACAGCAACAAAGATCGGTTGTATTGTTGTATTCTCATAAGGTGTAGTCGTGGCTGGAGGACACTATATACCCATTTCCTTCATACACTTTTCAACATCCTCAAGTGGGACATTGAGCATTCGGCTGACGTAGAGAGGAGTAACTACATCCATGGATCCAGACTGACGCTCCATACCGATGAGGTAAGTGATTTGCTCTTTGAGTTTCTTCATGGAATCAAATATCTCTGACCCATCCTGTCCGAAAGCAACATCTTTCGCTTCATAGATAACTGTTGGCTCAAGCACCTCTACTGTATGCCACACGTCAGCAGGGACGACACAACCAAAGTTACCTAAGGTTGGATCAAGGAGTAAGCGGTCGGTTTCGTTTCCCTCATCATCATACAACACCTCTACGAGCTTTCCGCAAAGTAGAATAACATTCTCGTTGCTTCTTGGATGGCGATGAATAGGCACCACAGTTCCAGGCATCATTGCGTTCAGCATTCTTTGAGAGGTATCACTCTCAGAAGTACGCAAATCATAATTCATACGCTTGCGCTCCGAGACTACAGCCTTATCAAATAAATTCTTTATTAGATCTTTGTCAATCTGTATCATAATAAATTACTTTTTTAATGAAGCCAAATACTCCTCATGAAGATGGTAGTACTTCTTTTTAAAAAGAATATATGCTAAAGCAAAGACAATAGCAGTAGCTACCAAATATCCCCAATGGGCTGCAATGGAATTAGGACAGAGATAAATAAAGCCTAATGATACTGCCAACTGCATAACCATGTAAAGTAGACTAATTTTTACGTGTCCAATCTTCAGTTCATTACACATTAATTGATATGCATGCTTACGATGAGCCTCTCCGAGGTTTTCGTGAAGCATGATGCGATGGCAGATAGTCAGTACGCCATCTACACCATAGATAAGCAAGAATATCAGATAAGTAAAATCACCAGTAGCAATGATTACCTTACCGATAAGGAAAAGCATGATGAATGCGATACCGATAGAACCGACATCACCAGCAAAGCACTTTGCCTTACCTTTCGGACGAAAGTTGAAGATGCAAAATACTAATACCGAAATGATGCTCACCAGAATCAGACTTAGGTCTGCATCATCTGATACCAATGCAAGAGGTGCAAGAACTGCCAGGGCATAACCAGCCGTAATGCCATTGATGCCATCCATAAAGTTGATTACGTTCGTTGCACCCACATACACAACGAGGGCGAGCATAATGAACAATCCACCCATCAGTATGCCATATTGTGAGAACCAGGCTGCATTCAGCATACCCAACTGATAGAATGCCAAAGCAGCTGCTGCGAACTGAGCTACCAAACGCACGCTATCGGGCAAAGAACGGATATCATCAATAAAGCTAACACCCGCGATCAGAGTCAAGCCCAGAATAAACCAGGGATATTGAAATCCGAAGAAAGCGCTCCACACCCATGCACCCAGCAGGAAGATGATGCCGCCACCACGAAGAACAATTGTGGAATGGCTCGAACGCTCATTGGGTTTGTCTATGATGTTGCACTTATCGGCAATCTTAAAGTATGCCAACTCAAGGGCAAGTAAGATTACTAAGATAATTCCGTAAGTAATGTAAATACTCATATAGATATCTGTTACTATGGTCTTTGAATATTCAAATTCTTTATTTTTTCTCCAAACTTTCTGCAACACGCTTGAGGGATTCCTCAAAACTTACCAACTGATAATCAAAGTCCATCTTCGACATCTCCGGGTCGTAGTAGTATGTAGCAAACATCTTGTTGATAGGCTGCAACACAAAACTGCCTAACCACACAAACGGATTCAGCAGTTTGGTGATCCAAACCTTGTGACCGGTTGCCTTTGCAAAATAACGAATGATTTCAACCGTATCTGATTGCTCTTTATTTTGAGGATAGAACGTACCAGATAACTTGCGCTTAATTGCTTGCTTTACAAACTCAGACAGATTATCTATGTAGAGCATGCTTCTCTTATTGTGCCAGCAAGGAAATACAGGCACCTTGGTCGCAAGACCTGCTAAACGAGGGAAGTTTCCCTTCGCATTCGGGCCGTATATCATACATGGACGAAGGATGCAGACTTTGAAATTCTCATCCTCCAGTGGTTTGATGCCAAGTTCTGCCTGAAGTTTACTATCCCCATAGAACCCGTTAGGATTCTCTTTAGTGTCCTTAGTCAGCACCTCTCCTTTGAGCGACTGGCTCTCATGGAAGACAATCTGTGAACTCATGAAAATGAACTGCTTCACACAATTGGCCTTAGCATGTTTCGCCACCTCGATGGTGAGGTCGCGATTCACCTTGTAATACAGTGGCTCCATCTTAGGGTCAGCATTCACATGCGCAATACCTGCCACATGAAACACCACATCATACTGACTGTAGTCTGCCATTTTCCAATTGTCGCCCATGGTGTCAACGGAATCTATCTGATACTGTTCGGGAGCAGTTCCGAGAATATAGTTGCGCACTGACTCGCCTACATAGGAGCCAGCACCTGTTATAAGTACTTTTGTCATATATTGCATTATTTACATTCCACCATTTTTCTTTTCATCGCCTTTGCTCTCTTCTTTTCCTCCAGATACATCTTAGGCATCATCAGGAGGAATTTGCCTACACGTGAGAGCTGCTTCTTGGGCTCCTTGAAAATGCGCTCCAACCAGATGAAGCGGAGGCCTCGGATCTCCTTCTTATTGTTATGAAGGTCTCCGGTATAGAAATTGAAGGCAGCTCCAATGCCGAACAATACTCCTTGCTCTATGCAGGGGAAGATGTTATGAATGAAAGTTTCCTGCTTAGGAGCACCTAACGACACCCATACGATATCCGGATGCAGTTCGTTAATCTGCTTGGCTATAGCTGGATAATCGAACTGATCAACCGGCACGAAAGGCACATCTACATGGGTTAAATCCAGGTCGAGCCCTTTTTCTGCTACCTTGGCCTTAATCTGGTCCACCTTCTTTTGTGTATTACCTACCAATACGTGCTTGTATGGTCGCTCGATGTAGTATTCAAACAACTCAGGACCATTAAAGGCAGAGTAGCTTGTGCCATAGATAGCATTGGCCATCTTGGAGATAGAGCTACCATCACAGGTATTGATATTGGCTCCCTTGACTATCTCACGATACTTCAAGTCCTTCTGTGCGATGGTGATTACATTCGCGTCCACCACACAAACGTATGCCTTTTGTTTCTTCGCAATATAATCTTCTACAGTCTTGCAGAAGATCTTTGAGTCAAACTCGATGTGTATATTAAATATGTTCATATCTTTAGGGTTATACTTTATCAAACCAATGGTTCCAGAGCATCTTGGTGTATGAAACCAATACATTCTCGTTGCGGAACAGACGATACTTCCAACTACTGTGGAATATCTTCTTCGTCTGCCATATTCGGTACTTAACAATATTCTCAGACGACATCTGTCCATGTCGGCCGCATAAGGTATCATCTAATAGTCGTTCTGCCAACTGCTCAATGCCGGGGGCTGTAGGAGGATAATCACCATCTATCGCAAACTGGTATTGGGTGATCCATCTGACAGCATTGGCAAACTTCAACATATTCAGTTGCTCCATCCATTGGAAGTAATCATTCCAATCCACCTCCTTACAACAAGCCTTTACAAACATTGCCCAATCACAAAGCTGCCTCAGCGACAACTCATCTTCCATAAAGTGCTGGTAGGCATGAACCGTTAAGAATTAAGCCTCAAATTGCGCAGAATTTCTAATCTCCAAAAGATTTTGAAGATACATTTCAAAAGATTTTTTCTCCTTCGACCCTCGTGCAGTAGTCAGCAGGCGATGGTTTTCAACAATAAGACCCTTGTAGGATATGTGCGAATGCTTGTAGTCATGGATATCCACCTTCGCGCCAAGGATCTCAGCCAAACGATTACCTTCTTCATACGCCCACTCATGACCACCCATATAGCATCCTGAAACTCCTTTGTCACCTGAAACCTGAAATTTGAAACTTGAAACTTCCATAGGCTCCTCCAACAGAAACACATCCAAGTCACCTAATGCCCGCTTTTCGGGATCGGGATAATAGCGAGCGCAAGATTCACCTTTCAGAACCACAAAAATGATACCCTTAGAACGGTACACCTCCAGCAGATCATGTGCCTTCTCTCGATAGCCCTCGTTACTGCTCTTTATGTATTCCACCTGCCCCAGCCAATCCATGAGGAGATCCATAGGGGGCAACTGGCTCTTAGGCAATTTTTCAATAGCGCTAAAAACAGTTTCCGTCAGCCCCTGATTGCTAGCCAAATCATATAGTACGTTCCAGTCCTTTTCTGTCAACGTTCCATAACCTACAAGACTGCAATCGGTTTCACCCAATGCAGACCTCAGCAGAGTCCAATTTTTTTTTTCTATTCGTTTGTTCAATGTGGTAGAAAATTCTGGTAATATAACATTTGGCGAACTATGGATTAGTTCACCTGTTTATGGTTCGTTAAAAGGAGACGGTTATTAATTTAATAAACACTCATCCACCAGATAGAATGTCAAATGTCAACTTGATAGAAGCAAAGTGTAGAACAACAAGCCAGCTTGATTGTTATGCCGGGGCAACAACAAGTCGGCAAAGCCAACTTAATCGAAATGTTTTTTTAGCAGGCTGGACAATCCAATTGTCAGCTTCTCGCCTTGTCACCTGATTATCCTTTACTCCATACTTTTCTTCAAGCACTCGAGCTTGGTCTTTCAAACAGTGCTTCGGTGAATTGCACTTCGGACTTCTTGCGACCGGCTTGATACCTCTATTTCTTCTTTGCCTTAAACCTCTCAACCGCCTTCTCGTACTCCTTGACCATCTTGCGGGCATTGGCTTCCCATGATATTTCGCGTTGGCGATCGATACATCCGGCTGAGAGTTGACGAAGAGTGTCACGCTCGGTATCCAGGTCGGCTATGATCTTAGCGAACTCCTGTGCGCTGGCTTCGGGATCCTTGGGTTGTACCTTGCGACCAATCTCGTCATCCACAATTACACCAAAACCTCGCATGTCGTGACAAACTACAGGCAGTCCGGCACTGATGGCTTCGGGAACTACAGTAGAGGTGGCATCATGCACACTGGTGAAGAAGAAAATATCCATCTCCTTCATCATCTCACGAGTCTTGACGTTAGGCACAACTCCCATCAGGTGTACGTTCTCTTTCAGACCCTTGTCCTCTACCATCTTGGTGTACTTCTCCACATCCTTCGGATATCCATTACCGGCTACCCACAGGTGGATGTTCTTCTTATCTTTCAGCAGTTCCATAGTGCGGATGGCAATTCCGAGCTGCTTACGAAGGTCATATTTTCCCACCCATAGTAGGTTCAGTTCCTTCTTGTCCGAAGCATGAGGCTTGGAAGTCTCGTCAATAAATGCACCTGTCTCGTTTATCAGAACCGTATCCGGACGATACACATCACGAAGTGCCTCATAGGTCTCCTTATATGCACCTACTATGGCATCTGCACGTCTGGCAGCCTTACCCACACGAGGCTGGAAATGGAAGGTAAGATAGTTCAGAAAGTTCTTCAGGTTCTCCTTAAACAACGACACAATGGGTTCGTCTTTCATGTATGGATTCGTCATACCGGCATAACCACCTATAGGCCCCCATACGAAAGGCTTGTTTTTTATCTTCCATAGGTACCCGGGCTCACGATAGCAGATCATATTGAGCTTATGTATCACATCAATCTCACGATGTTCTTTAAGCTCTAAACTCTCAGCTTTAAGCTCTGAAATAATCTCTTGTGCTTTTTCATAGGCTCGTCTCTCCCACTGCTCATAGTACATATAGAACTTCCATGTGCCCTGGTTCCAGCACATCTCACGCACCTCCTTCGATACCGGTAGGTAAAAGAAGTGCATGTTTTCTGCCTGATGGCGAGTGAGTCCTGTAGGGTTGACTGTCTTATCCATATTATTCATCATGGCAGCGGATAGGGATTGTTCAATCTCCGTTTGCCACTCGCCTTCTGTTATGATATACAGATTGCAGAATTTGGCAAGATTGCTCACCCAGTTCCAACCCATTCCTTGCTCGCTTCCCCAGTTAGGAGCTATTGCGTATGCGTCTATTAGAATGTTTAGCATTATCAGAATATTATTTGTAGCAGACAACTGATTCGATCAGCAGCATCGCGCCATTTGTCTGCTTGATTAATTACCGACTCATAAACTTTTGCATGATGCGTATTATAACACGAGCTGGAATCTTGAAAAAACCATGTTGCTTCATGCAACATGACATAAACTTACCCTCTACCTTACGGCCAGCTGCTTCAACATTAAAGCCATTCTCGATAAGATAACGGTAGCCTTCGCGCGTCCATATACCTTTGCGAATTCCTGTACCGTCTACCATTGGGAAACCTATATCTGCTTTGCGTTTAGAGTTTACGACCGAGCCCCTTATATTAATTTTGTTCTTCTGAATATAATCACAAATATTACGTTCGTAGTCCCAACCAGTCCATCCTTCTATACAGAACTGATGGAGGCTATCTTTTTTCCAAATAGAAGGTTGAAGACTGAAAGCATATTTGGCAGCAACAGGGTCCTCGCAATAATCTATATTCCCATGGATAGGGAGATTATCTCGATATGGAGCTTCCAAACGAATATAATCAACATTATTATCCGAACAAAAATGCACATGCTTCTCTACTGCATCTGTACTCATTGGAGCCCCAAGAAAATAGTCTTCCTGTAGATATAGTATATACTCTTCATGTATCTCTGCCAGTGCCTTCTTTGTATTACTTCCCCAGCCAAGATGCTCACCCACTTTAATCGTTCTTATGCTCTCATCACCACTATCTTTGTGATTACTGATGAGATATATTGAATATGGGCAGTCACTCCAATACTGATGGATGGAATGAAATAGTGGCTTCCAACAATCACTATACAGATCGCAGGAACTGATTACTACTGCTAAATTTGCTGCCATGTGTTGTCTTACTTTATTTTTTCCATATACTCCTTCAAACTCATCAGGTTCTTGTCCTTCTCTGAGATAATCATATTCTCGATGCCACCAATCTTGTCAAAAGGCCATACGATGCCCATGTCGGGATCATTGTAGCTGATACCAGCATCACCTTCCCCATAGAAAACTTCACCACACTTATAGCTGACAACAGAATCCTCGAGCACAAGGTAGCCATGACCGAAGAACTGAGGTATATAGAGGGTTTTCTGATTATCTCCGGTAAGGTCAAAGCCTTGCCACTTGCCGAAGGTAGGCGAATCAGGACGGAGGTCGATGATAACATCATACACGTGTCCGCTGATGCAACGAACCAACTTTGCCTGCTGCTTCACGAGCTGAAAGTGCATAGCACGAATAACACCCTTCTTGGATATGGTGTAGAATACTTCCTTAAGTTCATGCTCAATACCATTGGCCTTGAACATGTCGATATTATAATCCTTGACAAAGCCACCACGTTCGTCAGTAGCATAGAAGGGTGTAATCTCAAAAGCACCCTTCATTTCAAGTTCCTTGAATTCAAATTTCCGAACCATTTTCGTAAATGTTTAAAGTTTAATGGTTTAAGAGGCTAAAGGCTCTTGAGCCAAGCAATTGTTTTGTTGATACCATTATCAAAGTCGGTAGAGACATACTCTCCAACAGCCTCAACAAGGTCTTTGTTGCAAAACATGTCCATTGAGTACTTGATGCCATCATCAGGACGGATGCCGATGCCTACCTTGTCAGCATAACCAACCAATTCGCCAATGCGAAGGAGATAATTCTTCAGGATGCGAGGAGAGCCGGAACCGATATAGTAGAAAGCCTTCTTGGTTTCGTTGGCTCCAAGGCGATAGACTGCCTCAATCAGATCTTCTACATAGATAAAATCGTATGGTTGGAGTGCAGGACTGAAAGTAGCCTCTTTGCCTGCCATCAGTTCGCCAAGTGTGTAGCTGACCAGATTGCCGGTCTTGTTGCCTACACCATAGATATTAGAGAACTGCATCCATACGAAGTTCTGACCGATGTTCTTGCAGTAGTCCTCTACGATAAGTCGACAAGCATGCTTTGCAACACCATACATCATACCGCCAGAAGTCTGCTGAAGGTTAGAGAGGCTGAAGGTTGCGTTCTCAGCAACCGTACCTGCACAAAGGTATTTCTTCACGCTCAACTTCTTGCAGATGTTGGCACAATCGACAGCCATCTGGATATTGGCAAGCTGAACGGTAGGGTCTGCTTTCTCAGCTCCGTTGACACCTCTCCAAGCAAGGTGGTAGAATGCATCATATTCGCCAGCAGGAATCTTGTCGGCAAGAGCTGCATCCACACCCGGCTCAATCTTGGTGATGAGGTCGGTAGCAGGCAGACGGTCGCCTGCAAAAGTAATATCAACGGCAACCACCTCAACGTTGTTGGCTACCATCTTCTTGATGAGCGAAGAGCCAATAAAGCCGTTCGCTCCGGTTATGATAACTTTCTTCATTATTTGAATAAGAGTTTATTTGGTTATTGAGGTTATCAGGTTATTTACCTAAAAACTCTGCAATCTGCTTATCCATACAAGCACGAACATCGCCACCAGCGAGCCAGCACTTGCTCCACTCAACAATCTTCTCCATGGCTTCATCGAGATTCCAACGAGGAGTCCAGCCGAAGGTGGTCTTCAGCTTAGAGCAATCAAGTTTAAGGAAGTTGGCCTCATGAGGACCGCCATCGTACTTGTTGATCCAACGCATGCCCTCACCCCACTTGGTAACAAAGAGGTCAACGAGTGCACCTGTCTGGAAGCAATCTACATCATCCGGACCTACGTTATAGTAGTCGGCATACTTGCTATCCTCGTACTGCTTCATGGCGATTACGAGATATGCGTACAGAGGTTCCAGAACGTGCTGGTAAGGACGAGTAGAGAACGGATTACGAACCACAATATCCTCATGCTTTGCAGCTGCACGAATTGAATCAGGAATGATACGGTCATTAGCAAAATCACCACCACCGATAACGTTACCTGCACGAGCAGTAGATATAGGAATGATAGGCTGTCCGTCCTTGTCGGTAAAGAAGGAACGCTTGTAGCTGTGGGTAACGAGCTCTGAACAAGACTTGGAGTTAGAGTAAGGATCATATCCGTCCAACTCCTCGTTCTCGCGATAGCCCCAGTTCCATTCCTTGTTGAGATAAACCTTATCGGTAGTTACATTGAGGAACGACTTTACACAGTTCGATTGGCGAACGCACTCTAGGATATTGACTGTACCCATGACGTTAGTCTCGTAGGTATAGACAGGATCCTTATAAGAGTCACGCACAATAGGTTGAGCTGCAAGGTGCAGAACAATCTCAGGTTGTGCCTCATCGAAAGCAGCCTTAAGAGCAGCCATATCGCGAATGTCACCAATCACAGAGTGGATGTCACCCTCGATATTAGCTATCTTGAAGAGCGAAGGCTCTGTAGGTGCTTCGAGTGAATAACCGGTCACGATGGCTCCTGCATTGGCAAGCATCTTGCACATCCAAGAACCTTTGAAGCCTGTGTGACCTGTCAGGAACACACGCTTACCTTTATAGAATTCAAATATATTTTCCATTTCTTTGGTTACTGAGTTTATCGAAGTATTATTTTGCGTAATCAGGAATTTCTGGAACAACACGATCCCAACGCTTCCAAGGAGCCTTATCCTCGGCAAGGAGTTTCTCGAGCATGCTCTTCTCGCGGATGTTATCCATACACTGCCAGAAGCCAGTATGTACGTAAGACATCAGTTCGCCTTGTTCTGCGAGCTGTACAAGAGCAGTTTTCTCGAAGACACATGAATCGCCACCAGGGAACATGTCGAATACCTCAGGCTGGAGCACCATATAGCCCGCATTGATAGGAGCGCCATCAGAAGCAGACTTCTCACGGAATGCTCGAACGGCCTGATCCTTGGTGATATCCAGTACACCCTTGTCCTGAGCCATCTTGACGGCAGTAAGTGTAGCGAGCTTACCATGGCTCTTGTGAAACTCGATGAGCTTGTCAATCTCCACATCACACACGCCATCGCCATAGGTCATGAGGAAAGGCTCGTTGCCCACATACTGTTGGATGCGCTTGATGCGGCCACCGGTCATGGTATTGTAGCCGGTATCGACTACAGTTACTTTCCAAGGCTCCATATTGGTCTGATGAACGGTCATCTCGTTCTTACCATTGCGGTAGTCGAAGGTGACGTCAGAATTGTGAAGGAAGTAGTTGGCAAACCACTCCTTGATATACTCCTGCTTGTAACCTGCACAGATGATAAACTCAGTATGTCCATAGTAGGCATACTCCTTCATGATGTGCCAAAGAATAGGCATACCGCCAATCTCGATCATTGGCTTGGGTTTGAACTGGCTTTCTTCACTGATGCGTGAGCCGAAGCCACCGGCAAGAAGAACTACTTTCATATAGTTTTGACTAAGTTTCTAATTACTAATGTTTGGCAATTTTCATAAGTTCTCGTAAATACATATCAGCAACAATCTCGTCTGTTAACTGATTGACAGTTTTCCTCGCAGCATCAGCTATTGAATCTAATTCGAGACATGACATTGATTCTATCCTGTCGAGAATATTTTTTAATTCCGTGTAATTGCCTGATTCGCACAAAAAACCATTTATTCCATCTTGAATAATCCCATCCATTCCTTCGCCACGCGACGCTATGGTAATACAGCCGTTTGCCATTGCTTCAATGTATACTAATCCGAACGCCTCACCAGAACTAATCATTATGAAACACTTTGTTTCTTGTAGTAATTTACAAACTTTTTCGCGAGGGACACGACCAGCAAAGTTTACCATTTGTGCCATCTTGTACTTTTGCGATAAAGCCTTTAAATCACTCTGCATTGCTCCAGTTCCTATATAATTAATAAAATAAGAGCCTTTGTCATTCTTTAAAGCTTCAAGTAAAGCCTCAGGATGCTTTCTTTTTACCATAATACCAACGTACGTATAAATTCGTCTTCGACTTGAGACAGAGTCTACCTCATTAGGTATTAACGCTTGAGGTATTCCCGAATAGCACATAAATTGCTGTTTATCACTAAGGTCAAACTGTTTTATACAATCTTGGCGAATAGGTTCAGAACGGTATCCAATTAAGCTTATTGATTTTAAAGCCTCAATATTAGCAGAGGTGGCTGGTGGTGCTCCATGCGCTATGAATGCTACCGGGATATTATATTTCTTTAGTAACCTACTTATTATATTAAGACCTGGTCTGTCCCAGTGTATAGAAATAACATCTGGTATATAACTATTACTTTTAACAAAGTCTTCAATCTGTTTTGCATGCTGATTAAGACTCTTGTCAGTATAAAGACTATGAGGATAAGATTTGTAAATTGATCTGCGATGAACATGCACACCCTCTAACACATAGTCATCATCTTTTAGTGGACGTGTTAAAAAAGAACCTCCATACTTGTTTTGTATGAGATTCTTGCACATCATCAATAAAGGATAAACAATTTGAGGGAATTTGGGGACACTATGAATGACATGAACGTCATGTCCTGATTTTACCCATTGCCTAGCAAAATAATGAACCACAGGAGTTATATCCTTTGGAATATCCACGCCAGGATAACATGCTGTAATTATTAAGATTTTCATTGGATAGTATTGTTCAGGAATTTAACGATTAAATCGGAGGAGACTTGTTTCGATTGCATATTGATATCTATTCTATCAGCTTCCTCCTTATCTATATAAAAAGGAGTAGTATCTATCTTTACATCTATACTTAAATAATTAACAAATTTATATGATTTGAGATTATAACTATCTTTTACTAAGCCATCCTTAACAAAATCATAATAATAGCATCGGATTGGCAAATATATTGCCTCAAAAAATATTGTTGAATTTGCAGAAATCAAAACATCCGTACGTTCTAATGATTCAAGGCACGACTCTTGTTTAGGAGATATTACCTCAATGCCTAATTTTGCAAACTTATCACAATCCACAGATAGGTTAGGATGTGGTCTAAATAAAAATCTGCAATGTTTAGTACTATCGTTATTTTTTAGCAAACAGAAAAGTTCATACACTTTCTCGATATCATCAAGCAAATTTGCTGCAACAAGAATATTAATACCTTGGTGCTCTATCCTTTTCATTTTTATATATGGATCAAGCCTTGGTGACCCTAATAATATCTTCTTCGTAAAATCTGCAAATCGATACAGATGGAGAGCATCCGTGCCTTCTAAAAGTGCATAATCCGTTTTAATGGTAGGATATAAAGGACTTGCACTTGCGTGGGGTAAATAAACAGTAGGAATTTTTAAATCATGGGCAGCAAGAACTGACGATCTTAAAATAGGATGTGATGGATTCGTTATTACAACTGACTTAGGTCTGTTTTTTGAGAAGTACCTTTTAAAGGATTTGTAATAATAATAATAAGCTGCAGCATTGTAAATTTGTTTCCAAGATGTGTTAGATCTCTTAATTATGTAACTCACTTGGAATATAAAATCCCAGAAATACACCAAGGCAGGAAAATAAAATATCCTAGAATTTGATATATTCGCAGAATCAAGCCTAGGCCTAATTACCGCTATTGAATCGTCGACTAAAGGAGAAACAGAACGCATTTGATTCTGTGTCAAAACAATACATACAGTCTTGCTTGAAATATCAGGATTCTCTTTGAAAATTGAAGTGATTGTTATTAAAATTTGATTTAACAACTTACTTACAATTAAAATAATCACTTTTAATGATGAAGCTCCTGATATAATTATATCATTGCTCTGTTCCTTGCATAAGATTTCGTCATAAAGTTTATGAATATATGCTTTCATCTGATTGAATATTATTATAAGACAAACTTAACGACAATGCTAACATTATAAAATAAGGCGGTAGAGCATAAGCAACCTGGGACACATTAAACAAATCTTCACCCGTATATACAACAAAGGAAAAACATAAAATACCAATAAACAAGATAGAACCTAACATTCTCGTTCTATTTTTCATTTCTTTGTAGCTTCTAAATGCAATGAACAGCAAAGTGTAAACAAGCCAGATAAGAGCCATAATTCCTCTTTCTGCTAAGGTTGTATAGTACATACTATGTGCATTTGAGTAGTTACCAGCTCTACCTGCGTATTTAAGGTTAAAATTTGCAAAGCCTATTCCTAAATAGTGAGTATCTTCTGCAAAATCTTTTGCCGTAGACCATATCTCGTATCGCTCATCCTCCTTTGCTGATTCGAACATATTTGTACCCTGATTTGTAAAACGATCAGATATAACTTCTGTAATATCTACGCCAGAACTAACAATGTTCACAACTATTGACAAACATGCAACACCAACAAGAATTTTAATCATCTCCGTTTTATTTTGGAATGGATTAAATATTGTAACTAATAGAAGCATGAGCAATACTGCCATATACATTGTTCGTGAATTGCTAAGTAACAATATCAAAAATATTCCAAGAGTGAATAGAATTAATCGTTTCTTAGTAAGATTTTTTTTTACTATACTATCATGTGGCAAAAATAGCAATGGGAGGAACATAAAAACATTTGTCATCAAAATTCTATCGCGAAAAACACCCAATCCGGATCCTATACCATATATAAATAGGCCTTCATAATCAGGATCATATTGAACAACTCCACCTCTGAAAAAGTTAAATATTGAGATTACAAAGAATAATCCTAAGACAATGAAGAGATACTTAAATATTACACTCAAAATAGTGCTCTCTTTATGAATGTTACAATTTAGCACTTTGCTTGCAATAAGGGCAAATATAGAAGGATTGACGACAGACAGCCAATAGCCATTTAATGACCTTATGAAGTCCTGAGTATTAACAAATTGAAACAGATTAACCAGTATGTACAACGACACGAAACGAACTATTAGCCTGTTTGGCCCGATTCCAGGAATCTTTTTATAGATGAGTATCAGTATAAATGCCTGTATATACTCCAACCATACACGTTTAAATGGCAACTGTCTATATGAAAGAACTGTGTCCATTTTGTACTCTGGGAAATAAATATACTGCATCATCGGGGAGAAGGTCATTAAAAGCAGCACAAATCCTACTACACCCCAATAATCTTTAGAAGACAACGATGAAAAAACCAAATATATAATTGTAATATATATACAGATAAATACAATTTCAATCATAAATTATTCCTGATTTTATTCAATAGAATTAATATTGATATTGAAAATATAACTTTTATATATAAAGGTGTTTGCATTATAAAAAAAGCGACAACTAAGAGGGCGTGAAGAGCTATAAATATATTCCATACCTTATAAGGTAAAATATACAACTTTCTTGTTGAAGGTAGGACATATCCCAAATACCCAATCGCTAAAAATGAAAGATATGTTATAATAGCAGCAGATGTAATTCCCCATAAAGGAATGCACATACAATAGCCAAGGAATGCAATCAGGCCACCAGTAAGAGATATTTTCATCAAAGACGCTGTCTTCTCATAGTAAAACATAGCGGAAGTAACGGCAAGATACAGAGGGCGGTGTATAAAACCTGCAACTAAAATAGAAGCAATCCAATAAGTGCTTGATAAATCTTCATTCCGTACCATTACTAGAAAGATCTCTCGCGACCATATAATAAATCCGCATACAGCGATAGAAAAAAATACCAGAGATTGCTTAAATATCCTGTGAGACGCCAGGATATTACCACGCTTCAGTTCTTCCATAAACATGGGAGAAATCGCTGAATTTACGGCAGAGGCAAACAATTCAAAATAGCTCATGAATTCCGAAGCAAAATTAAATTGACCTATTGCACTTAGCGGTGTATTCGCTCTATCCATTACAAACTTATTTGATCCATTAATCAAATATGTAGAATACGCATGGGGGATTGTAGGGAGAGAAACTTTCAACACATGTTTAATAGCCTTTAGGTTTAATATGTAGGAAGGTTTCAAGCCTAATCTATGATTTAGGACATACCAATATGACGCATTAATACAGAATGTACCCAAGAAAGAGCTAATATACCAGCCCATATAGCCACTTTCTAAATATACTATAAATATCAGATTGGAAAAAACTGTTATCAACCCACACGCTAAACTCCTGAATACAACAGGCTTAGGTTCCTGATTAAGCCTATAATACATAGCACCCAGAATTGCGGATGGTCCAAAAAAGACATTGTTAAAATTCGCTAATATTATTATTAGCCAACGATTTTCTATGGCCTCTTCTGGAATTATAAAGTATAGAAGGACGGATTGAAGAATGGCAAAAAGAACCATCCAATATTGTAGGAATCCATATACCTGTCTCCAGATAATTTTATAATGACTACCGTAGTGATAGAAACTGCTTGTGATAAATGCAGTACACCCCAAAGTTGAGAAAGCTGCTATAGCTGTAGTATAGGCTACAATAGTTCCGGCGATTCCGTAATCGACAGAAGTAAGATGCATAGTCAGCAAGGGTAGCAATAAAATGCTTACAACCTTAGGGACAGCTGGTACAATACCATAATATGCTGTATTCTTGAGAAGTTTAGACATGAATTAATGATATTTTTTTGCAGAAACTAACTCTTCATAATGTGCTATGTCTCTATACTTAAATACCTTAGCTGGTACACCTCCTGCAATACCGCACTTCGGAATATCTTTAACCACCACAGCACCTGCTTGAATAATAGCTCCGTCTCCAATTGATACTCCTCCCAAGATTATGACTCCATATCCTAACCAAACATTATTACCAATGATAACATCTTTATGAATCATTGTTGAGTCATATGGTAATGCTTCACCTTCAAAATTATGATTAGATGTAATAATACGACAATGTTCACCAGAATGGAAATTGTCACCAAAGGTTACATTACCCAAACCCTGTATAATTAACCCATTGAAATTAGGATTTAACCCCAGGATTGTATTACGAGTCAACATAGTAGGTGCCGGTCCTAGGAAAAGTTCCCCTCGATGGCTTTTCACATGGCGTAAAAGATACCATCGAAAGAACTTGCGAAACAACTTAAAGCTGAAAAGCAATTGCATCATAATCCCTTGATTTTAACGTATATGTCATTCAAATGTCCCAATTGTTCCATAATAGGACACAAATTACTCGTACAATTCTCAACAAAAGCTTTCGTCTCAAGATAAAAACCTGGTTTAAATTCCTTATCCAAATGGTCATCAATTTCAACAGGAGTGATAGTGACACTACCTATATTCTGTATCTGAAGTTGTTCCATTGGACGAAGGTAAAGACGATGCTTAGCTGTTAAGATTTCAACACCCCAACGACCTGGTGCAGCCCAGTTTGCGCAATAATTGAATAGTGCGCCCTTTTCTGTCATTCCTGCTCCAGCAAAAGCCGCAGGCTTATGCCATGAGAGCTCCCCAGAAGTAAAGCAATTTATCTGTACAGGATTTCCTCCGAGGTAGAAAGCGAGATCTATAACATGGGAAGAATTTGCATACATCCAATTCTCAAGATCTCCCTTGGGTTTATCCATCTTTTCTATAACATGTCCCCATTCAGTGAATTCAAAGTTAAAAGATTTTACCCCACCATCTTCCGCGATTATCTCTTGAGCTTTAAGGACTGAAGCAAAGAATCTACGATTATACGCAAGGTAGACTTTTGCATGATTGGCTTGCGCTACCTTAACAACCTCTTCGCACTCCTCAGGATATAGAAAACCGGGTTTTTCACAAAATATCTCTTTTACCCCATACTTTATTAGTTGTATGGTGTTCTGACTGAGGGCGCTAAGGTTTGTAGCAACAATAGCCTTATCTGCTACTCTTGGATTAGTACTTAAAAATGCTTCTAATCCTCCAATAACAATATCTCTCCCTACAACTTCCTTATACTTCTGTGCGCTTGTTTCTCCACGGCCAATAACAGTATAATCATAGCCAAGGCTGTTCAACACCTTTCCGTATTCTTGTGCAATCAATCCTGCACCAATAATCCAAATATTCATACGCTTTATTTTAATAAATTAGGTTATCGGGCACGATTCAGAAGTCCAGCCCTTAATTTTATTGATAAATGGTGCAATCTTGCTAAGATATGCGACATGGTAAGATGCTGATTGTTCATAATTAGCAAGCCTACAACTTCCCTTTTCTAGAAGCTCGTCTATCAATATTCCGGATAGACCACTCTGATAGTGAACAGGTACATTTTTAAGTTCTCCATTAACTACGATTTCTCCCTTACCCTCAAAATACTCAATTATATTATTTCCATTTTTTATAATCGAACGAGACACACCATCAAATGCCGTTGTTGATGTTAATCTCAAAACGCTACCATTTGCAGTTGTAAATCTCTCGGTACCATGGATTTCTACATAACCAGGACGTTTGCTATCAACAACCTCCTGCTCTAAATCATCTATACAAAACTCAAAAGATGCTGCACCATTCAATGCCATAAAAATGTCGACAAAGTGGATAGTATTGCAGCACATGCCCCATTCGCCACCTTCAAAGGTATATTCTACAGGTAATTCAGGAACAATAAGAGACTTAATATATTCATAGCCCTCCCACATACGTCGAGGACAGTTAACCCACGTCATTACCCCTTTCTTTTTAAGAAGCTCATCTATTTCGGAATAATCGCTTAGCTTCGGGAAAAGGAACTTCTCGAGCACAAGATATTTAACACTATGCGTTGAAAGCAACTGACTTACAATTGTGTATCGAGGCTTAGAACTAGACGCAACTATAACAACATCCAATTCTGCTGGAACAAGATCTAATGAGTTAACGAAATGAGCAGTTTTATTATCAGACTCCACTTGATTATATCTCTCTTCTGCAACTGCCAATGAATCTTCGCTTAAGTCATAAACCCATATATCAAGTTCGTGTTTTGATGTTTTTACACCCTGTAGATGACGGCTACCTAACTGCCCCGCACCTGCTATTAAAACCGTTTTCATGTATAATCTATTTTATATGTTTTACTAATTCTTTTGCTTTTTGATATTCCTGCGGATTGCCTATATCAATCCAGGTTCCATTAAGAGGGAAACGGATAACCTTATAACCCTTATTCATAAGCATATCCATGAAGTCGGTGGCATTGAAGAAATCTCCTTCAGGAATAAGCTCGAGGAGCTCGCGCTTAATAAGGTAGATACCAGCATTAGCATAATAATTGTAGGTTGGCTTCTCCAATACGCCCTTCACATTACGGCCATCCAATTCGAATATACCGTAAGGTACTGATATAGTGTAAGGAACAGCGGCAATACTCATATCGGCATCATGCTCCTTGAAGTGAAGGAAAAAGTCCTCATAGTCGATATTAGTAAAGAGGTCACTATTCATCAGGAGGACAGTATCATTGTAGAAGTGCTCCACGAACTTGATACTACCTATGGTACCAAGGAACTTAGGTTCACGAACTGTCTTTACCTGTACGTTGCCTCTTGGTTCTGCAAAGTGCTCTTCGAGTTGCTCTTTGAGGTAGTTGACAGTTACAGAGAGATGACGGACACCATAGCTGATGAGACGATCAATGTTATAGTCAATAATGCACTTATTACCAACCTTTAGCAATGGTTTTGGAGTCTTCTCTGTAAGCGGACGAAGGCGCTCGCCTTTGCCACCAGCCATAAGAACGGCATCGATTGGTAGATAGGACTTCTGCTTCTTCAGGTTTACAACATCCACAATCTGCATTTGCTCGTTGAGGACCGGAAGAAGTTCAATGCCTTTTTCTTTTGCAATGTGGATTTGTTTCACATCATAATTGCCAGCTTTGAGATAAGTAAACTTCCTATTCGCAACATCAGAGACAGAAGATGAAAGATTCTTTCCGTCGATTAAACTTCTTCGAACATCACCATCTGTCAAAGTGCCTACAATCCTATTATCAGAGTCAGAAACAAATAGAGTAAAAGCCTCACCTCTTTCAATTGCATTTATTGCTTTAAGAGCATCCAATAAACTTGAAGACTCTGAGATTATATATCTGTTAAACATGGTCATCTATTTTTTAGAATCGATTCAATTAACATAAAGTCATAGATATCATCTATATCTACAGATGATTCCTTAGACATAACATATTTTACACGTTTAGTAAAACCGCCAAGTCCTTTCTCTTTGAGTGCTTCAATATTGATTACATAGATAGCACCATTAAACTCATAGAAAGTAGGAAGTGCCTGTCGACCTTCAGCTTTTTTATTGTATACGAGTTCTACATAACCATCTTCGTTGTCGTTACAGAGAACAGCAGGTGCATGTGACTTTGTTACCGACACTACCATATCAATCTCATCACTATAGAGCAGCATTGCTTCCTTTACTTCATCCACTTTACGTAGAGGAGATGTAGGTTGGAGAAGCAACATGCGGTCAAAGTGCTTGCCTTTCTTCTCGAAGAAATCTACAGCATGGAGCAACACGTCATTGGTAGTAGCGGTATCGGTAGCAAATTCTGCCGGACGCACGAAAGGTACATGCAGCCCATAGTTCTCTACTGCATCGATGATCTTCTGGTCATCAGTTGAAACACAAATATTTTCATCAGATGTGATAGCACGCGCCACATCAATGCTATATGCAATCAGTGGCTTTCCGCAAAGGTCTTTGATATTCTTTCCAGGGAGTCCTTTGCTGCCTCCACGAGCAGGAATCACTACCAATATATTGTTGTCCATAAACTTAAAGATTATAGAATTTCTTTTGTTGTAATTGTTCGAGAGGATAGGTGGAGATTACCTTGAAAATAGCATCTGCAGTACCCTCCTTATCGTATGGGTTTGTTGTAGTCTTGCAAAATAACTTAAACTCCGGTGAAAGAACTTTGTTCAAGCCTTCAATAACCGAAGCCTTGTCTGACTTGCAATCTACAGTTGATTCACTCTTTGTGCGACCATTTTGGCGATCACCAATATTGAGGGTCGGAATGTGTGCAGAAGGAACTTCGAGTATGCCACTTGAGCTATTACCGATAACTGCAGACACATACTGCAGAGCTGACAAATATCGCTTCATACCAAGGCTGGCAAACGCTTTGCAACGTAAGTTCTTAGCACAATACTTTTCAATAGCCGATTTGATGGAATCTCCACCTTGATCAGAGTTTGGCATAGTGAAGAGAACACGCATCTGAGGGAAAGCGTCTAAAGCCTCCAGGAAATCCTTTATCTCACCAGCTGGTGTGCGATTACCAAGAGTTACAGGATGATAGGTACACATGACTGTATTCACGTCTAACTCGTATTCAAGAGTTGCTTCCAACTCATCCTTTGTCATCAGCTGTACTCGTTTCAGATTTTCAACACCGATGGATCCAACATTGAACACGCGTTCCGGTTGTTCTCCAAGTTGAATAACACGCTGGCGATATTCCTCTGTAGAAGTAAAATGGAGTGAACTCATCTTGGTAATGCAATGGCGAATACTATCATCAATAGCACCCTCTGATACCTCACCACCATGTAGGTGTGCAACTGGAATACGAAGAAGCATGCAGACGGTTGCTGCAATGTGCATCTCGTAACGATCACCAAGAATGACAGCCATATCAGGAGCCAACTGACTGAGTGCCTTTGTCATACCCTCCATCTCTGTTGACATAGATGCGAGAACACCTTCTGCATCATCTGAAGGCTTTGGCATTGGCACCTTTGCATCAATGGTGAAACCATCTGCTTCGATCTCCTTGTATGTATTTCCATATTCAGGCATCAAGTGCATATTGGTGGCAATGACCTGAAGCTCGCAAGACTCACTATACTTAACTAGACGCATGAGTCGAGAAAGCAAACTATATTCAGCACGGGTGCCAGTTATAAAACAAATCTTTCTCATAGCACGATCTTGTCTTCTTCTTGATAATCCTTGATAGCTACCGTACCTAGAACCTCATTCCATCGCATAGGATTAATGCCATTACCTGGGCGCTTGACAGTTAGGTTATCCTCTGTCAGCAGTTCTCCCTTTTTGATAGGGCGTGCAGCTACGATACTCTTGCGAGCAATCTCGATGTTCTTACGCTCAGATTCAGAAATGGTCTTGTGACCTGTACCTAATGCCTGCTCGATATTACGAATAGAAGAAACCATAGCTTTCAGTTCATCAGGTTCAAGAGAAGCCTTGTGGTCGGGTCCCTCCATGTTTTTATCGAGAGTGAAGTGTTTCTCAATAACTGTAGCGCCAAGAGCAACTGCAGCAATAGGTACCTCAATACCCTTTGTGTGGTCAGAATAACCAATCTTGACACCAAACTTGTTCCCAATCTCGAGCATAGCATGGAGGTTGACATCCTGATAAGGAGTTGGATATTCAGTATTACAATGAAGTATGGTTATATCTTCCTTTTTGACACCTTCTTCCAACAGAACATTGAAAGCAGCTTCAATATCATAAAGTTCACACATACCAGTTGATAAGATGACAGGTTCCCCATATCTCGCAATCTTTCGAATGTATGGATAATTAGTCACTTCACCAGATGGTATTTTCCAAAAACCAATATTAAAGGATTTAAGAAGATCTATAGTTGATAAATCGAAAGCTGTTGAAAAAAACTTTACACCTCTTTCGTTACAGTAATCTATAAGTACCCGATGGTCAACTTCAGAAAGTTCAAGCTTCTTCAGCATTGCCAACTGACTTTCGTCTGCCTTGCCAATATTTCGTTGTTGATATTCTGCCTGTTTTGCTGATTTTGAGACAAGTTTTTCACTTTTAAATGTTTGAAATTTGATATAATCAACACCAGCTTCAGCGGCTTCATCTACCAACTTTTTTGCTAACTCGATGGAGCCATTATGGTTGACTCCAGCTTCTGCTATGATTAGTACTTTCTCCATTATGCTTTGATTTTGAGGATGGCAGGATTGCCTACATAAATACCCTTTTGACTGATTGACTTGCGAACAACAGAACCTGCACCTATGATAATATTGTCACCAACCTCAATGCCATTAGCAAGAACTGACTGGCTTCCAACAAACACGTTCTGACCTATCTTGCAGTCACCATTGACCATAGTGCCGGTTGAAATGTGACATTGGTCGCCAACGACAGCATCATGTTCAATGTTGGTGAATGTATTGAGGATAACGTTATTTCCAATCTGTGCACCAGCATTCACAAAAGCCTGATGCATGACTACTGTACCTTCGCCAAGAGTTGCGTACTTGGAAACGTGGGCGGTTGATGCAACGATAGTAGCCAACTTGCCTCCAGCTTCTTTTACCTTATTATATAGTTTGATGCGGAGGGCGGGATTCTTGATAAATCCAACGGTAATGACAAATTCGGCCTTTTCTACATATTGGGGAATATCATCATCCACACCAATAACCTTGTAGTCAAGAACCAGTTTGCCAAGTTCTTCAGGGCGATCAACGATTCCGAGGATAGTGTAGCCAGCAGATTCAGCCACCTCAATGACTGATTTGCAATGGCCACCACCACCAACGAGAATGAGATTCTTTTGTTCCATTATATAGGGTTCAAAAGGTTACAATTTATTTAGAGATCTTCAACACGTATGCTTGAAGGAATATTTACTACACGATCTGCAAACCAGATGGTGTTCTGAAGGCCATCGTTTTCGCAGTTCTCAAACATAGGAAGTCTGTTCATGAGCTCCCAAATTGGACGTGTCACGACGCCATTATCGTTAGTCTGCTGGAGGAAGTCGAGCTGAGCCTCTTTATCCTTCAGTACAACTGCAGAGAGCCAGTAGTTGGAGAATGTGTTCTCGGGTTCTGCGAAGAAATCGATACCATCTACATTCTTGAAGTGCTCAATATATTCAGCAGCCACCTTGCGCTTGCTAGCAACGTACTTATCAAGTTTCTCAAGCTGTGCGCAACCGAGGGCTGCATTGATGTTAGGCATACGATAGTTGTAGCCGATGTGGTCGTGACGGAACTCCCAACGATGAGGAACCTTTGCCTGTGTGGTGACGTGCTTTGCGTACTTGCCCAACTCCTCATCATTGAAGAGAAGCATACCCCCACCACCAGTGGTAATGGTCTTGTTGCCGTTGAAAGAGATAGCACCAATGCGACCAAAAGTACCAGTGTGCTGACCTTTATAAGTAGAGCCGATAGACTCTGCTGCATCCTCCACAAGTTCGATGTGCCACTCCTTACAAAGAGCAGAAACCTCCTCGATGCGAACAGGATGACCGAAGGTGTGCATGGGTACACAGGCCTTGATGCGACGACCGGTATTCTTGTTGTAACAAGCCTTTGTATCCTCTGTGAGTGGGTACTGAGGTGTTGCGTAATCGGTATGCGAAAGGATGTCGGCCTTAGCGATATTCTTGGTCTCGCGCACCTCTGCATTCTTGATGAGCCAGTCCTTCATTGCATCAGGAGAGAGACCCATGGTTGTTTTGTCCACATCGATAAACACAGGATGTGCACCAATGTACGAAAGAGCATTGCAAGTTGCGATGAAGGTGAGTGCCTGAGTGAGCACTTCATCATCACGCTGAACGCCTGCCAACATCAAAGACATGTGGAGAGCATTAGTACCCGATACGCACACTACAGCCTTCTTGGCACCGGTGTACTTTGCCATCTCCTCCTCAAAGCGATCTACGAACTTGCCTACAGATGAAACGAAGGTTGTGTCGATACACTCGTTAAGGTATGCTTTCTCGTTACCTTGGAAGACAGGTACTGCCAAGGGGGTAAATTCTTTATTTCCATAAACCGACTTAATAAAGTCAATTGTATTCTTATAATCTGCCATAGCGGTAAATGTTAATTGATAACTTGTTACCTTATTATATATTACATCTTCTGATCGAGGTTCTTTCCCTTCTCCTCATGCTCAAAGTTAGGGATAAAGCGCTTGATGGATTCTACAACTTCTGCCTTGGTGAACTCGGGTGATGCGAAGATACCTTCAAGTTCTGTGAAGAAGGTATTGACTTCGTTCATGTCGCGACGAGTGGTTTCCTCAACGACACCAAGAGCCATGAAGCGTTCCATATTGACTTTCTCCCCAGGGACATAGAACTCTTCGTAAGCCTTCTCACCGGTGGTATCGGACTTGAAGTAAACGACAGGGTATTCCTCTGAATCGTAGCTGATAGCGTTGGCCTTTGCCTTTGCTTCTGCATCGTTGGCGCATTCTACCTTTTTGAGGCCTTCTGCCTTTACGAAATCATCGCAGATAGCAGAGAAGGTTAGCATCTGGTCTTCGCCAAGTTTTGGGAAGAACACTTCTCCACCATTGCCGAGGATACAAGCGAGCATACAGATTTGTCCGGACTCCTCGGGAGAGACGAAATAGCGCTTCACGTCAGAAGGTGCTGCCAGAGGTTGCTTCTTCTGAAGACGATGAATCCATCCGTCAGGCAGTGAGCCGTTGGAGAAGGCTACATTGGCGAAACGTGCGGTAGTGACCTTGAAGTGACTGTTGTATGCCATCACGAGATCCTCCATAATGCGCTTGCTGGCTCCCATGATGTTGACAGGATTGGCAGCCTTATCTGTAGACACGCAGAAGAAGTGTTTAGGAGGAAAGACGGCCAGAAGATCCATGAGCTTCTTGGCCTTGATATCGTTGTTCTCGATGAGAGCCTGAACGGAATATTTATCCTTCTCGGAACGTACGTGTTTGTGAGCAGAGAAATTTGCAAAGATGTCGAAGCCTTTCTCCTCTCGGAAGATGCGCTCGAAGATAGGATCAGCGAAGTTGAGGGTGTAACAGCGAAACTCCTCAGGTACGTAGAGACCTTCGGTAGAGCGCACGTCACGAACGAGTTCTGCGAGTCCGTTTTCGTTGAGATCAACAACAACGACCGATGCAGGTTCGAAACGAAGAACTGCCTTAATGAAGCTGGAACCGATAGAGCCGGCACCACCTACTACACACACCTTCTTACCCTTGATTTCCGCGGTAAGCTTCTCGGCATTTGCCTGAATGTCCGCCTCGAACATTGAAACAGGACGACCGGTGACATAGTCACCTATGAATTTACTGAGGTTGAACATTTGTATATATAATGTTTTTAATTATTATCGTATTGTGCTGGATGATGGTATCGCACCATAAGCACAGCTCTACTTGTACATCCAGTAAAAAGAAGATGCGCGTTGCTTAGATAAAATCTTTATGTGCGGGTAATCATTGAACTAAAACTCCACGCATCTTCTTGTAAGCACTCTTAGTCGCGACGGAAAATATCGCGTGTGTAGACTTTTTCCTCCACATCGCCCAGACATTCGTCAAAGCGATTGGCGATGATAGCCTTGAACATCTCCTTGAACTTGGCGAGGTTATTGACTACCTGCGAACCGAAGAAGGTTTCACCATCGTTTAGCGTAGGCTCGTAGATAACGATATTTGCCCCCTTAGCCTTTATTCGTTTCATGATACCCTGAATTGCACTCTGACGGAAGTTGTCCGAGTTGGACTTCATCGTCAAGCGATAGACACCAATAGTAGGAACTTCCATTTGGCCTGCATATTGATTTTGGGTGCTATAGTCGTCCCAACCGGCCATACGAAGAACTGCATCAGCAATATAGTCCTTTCGGGTGCGATTGCTCTCCACGATAGCCGTCATCATGTTCTGGGGTACATCTTGATAGTTTGCCAGCAGTTGCTTGGTGTCTTTAGGAAGGCAGTAGCCGCCATAGCCAAACGAAGGATTGTTGTAGTGGGTGCCGATACGAGGATCGAGACCGATGCCGTTGATGATGGCGGCTGAGTCGAGGCCTTTGACCTCGGCATAGGTGTCGAGTTCGTTGAAGTAGGAGACGCGAAGGGCGAGATAAGTGTTGGCGAAGAGCTTGACAGCTTCTGCTTCTTTCAATCCCATAAACAAAACTGGGATGTGTTTTGTCGCTGCATACTCTTCCATGATTGCATTATCTGCAGATGGACCTTCTGCTCCTTCTACAAGGAGTTTTGAGAAAGTCTCGGCAGCCTCCTTCATGTGGTTACCCTGAATCTTGCGAATTGCTTCATTCTCCTCTTCCCATTCTGCACCCATCATTTTGGGGAAACCAACGATGATACGACTGGGATGTAGATTGTCATAGAGCGCCTTGCTCTCACGGAGAAACTCGGGGGAGAAGAAAATACGAAACTTGACATCAGAACCGCTTGCTTTCAATTTTTCTGCATACTTTACGTAGAGTGAACGGCAATAACCAACGGGGATAGTTGACTTGATAACCATTGTCGCTTCAGGATTCACCTCAAGCACCAAGTCAATCACATCCTCGATATAGTGTATGTGTCGAAGAAATTCTTGACGGGATCATAGTTGGTAGGAGCGGCAATGACTACATAGCCAGCATCGACTCAAGCGCATTCAAATAATGGGATTCCATTATCATTCTTTCTATGTCCGTGGCATAAAAGTCACCCTCACGATTTTTTCGATTATTCATTTCATGCTACGTTTTAGTTTACGCGGCAAAAATATGAATGATTTTTAACTACTACAATACGGTCTAAAATGACTGCTTACTTTTACCCGTTTATTAGTCCCGTTGAAAAATATCACGAGTATAGACTTTTTCCATCACATCATCCAAGCAACTATCATAACGGTTAGCGATGATAGCATGGCTCATTTCTTTGAATTTTGCCATATCATTCACCACTTGACTACCGAAGAAAGTATCACCGTCTTGCATGGCAGGTTCGTAAATAATAATAGATGCACCTTTCGCTTTGATGCGTTTCATAATTCCTAGAATGGCGCTTTGGCGGAAATTGTCAGAATTGGATTTCATTGTCAAGCGATAGACTCCAATCACGCATTCTTTTTCTTTTTCCTTATTATAGTCATTTTGTTCGCTATAACCATAATATCCGGCTTTAGACAGGACTTGATCAGCTATAAAATCTTTTCGAGTGTGATTACTCTCTACAATAGCCGTCATCATATTCTGCGGTACGTCTTGATAATTGGCTAATAGTTGTTTCGTGTCTTTCGGCAAGCAATAGCCACCATACCCAAAACTTGGATTGTTATAGTGCGTACCGATACGTGGATCTAGGCCGACTCCATCAATGATAGATTGCGTATCAAGACCTTTCATTTCAGCGTAGGTATCCAATTCGTTGAAATAGCTGACACGCAAGGCAAGATAGGTATTAGCAAAGAGCTTTACGGCTTCCGCTTCCTTCAAGCCCATATATAAGGTATCTATATCTTCTTTAATGGCTCCTTCTTGAAGGAGTCGAGCAAAAGTATGTGCCGCTTCTTCCAAATGACTTCCAGCTATCGCTTTTATAGCCTCATTCTCTTCACTGAACAGTTTAATCATTTTGGGATATCCTACAATGATGCGACTGGGATAAAGATTATCATAAAGAGCTTTACTTTCCCTTAAGAATTCCGGTGAAAACAGGAGATTGAATTTACGTGTAGTGTCCCACCCTTTTTCTTTGAATTTCTTTGCGTACTTCACATAGAGACTACGGCAATAACCTACAGGAATGGTACTCTTTATGACGATAGTGGCCTCTGGATTGTTTTCAAGAACAAGATCTATCACATCTTCAAGATGATGGGTATCGAAGAAATTCTTCTGTGGATCGTAATTGGTCGGAGCAGCAATAATGATAAAATCGGCATCTTTGTAAGCTGCCGCTCCATCCAATGTCGCTGTGAGATTCAATTCTTTCTCCGCAAAGAATTTTTCAATATAATCGTCCTGTATGGGTGAGATGCGATGATTGATCTTTTCCACCTTTTCAGGAATGACATCCACAGCCATCACTTCATGATGCTGAGCCAAAAGAGTCGCCATACTCATACCCACATAACCTGTTCCGGCTACGGCAATCTTCAAATCTTCAAATTTTCGCATATTATACTTACTTTATTTTACTCTTTACTTGCCCTATTTTACTCTTCACTTCCCTCATGTTCTCCATAACCATATCCATACCCATAGCGTTTGCCATACCCATAATACTTGCCATATTTACCATAGCCATAGTAATAACCGTACTTCTTCTTCTGAAGATCCAGACCATTGATAGCGATACAGAGATTAGGCAGTTTATTATTCTCGGCAAGCTCATTGATCAAAGTAAACTCCGCCTTGCGGGTGTAATCGGCACGGCAGACATAAACGGATAAATCAGCTACACGTCCTATCAGTAAAGTATCGGTTACCATACCAACAGGAGCGGTATCCAATATCACGTAATCAAAATTCTTCTTTAAAGATTCAATCGCTTTTTCCAGTCCTTCACGAGCCAGCAACTCGGTTGGATTAGGAGGAACCGATCCACCGGGAAGGATAGACAGATTCTTGCTGATATCAGATACCTGCACCAAGTCCATCAGATCCATAGAGGGATTGGTCAAGAACTGGGTGATGCCGCGCTCCTTTCTAGAGATGTTGAACACTTTATTCAAGCCGGGCTTACGAATGTCGAGACCTACGATGACTACCTTTTTCCCTAATAAAGAAAGGCTGATCGCTAAATTGGAGGAGACAAAGGACTTTCCCTCACCGGAAATGGTGGAAGTTACCAAAACCACATTTCTTTCCTTTTCAAGCATGAATTGAAGGTTGGTCCGGATATTACGGAAGGTTTCGCTCATCAGATTGTTCCGATTCTCAAATACAGCGATAGAGCCCTGCTTTTCGTCCGCCATCGGGATATCGCCCACCACAGAGACGGTGGTCAGTTTCTCCACATCGGCACGACCTTCAATCTTAAACTTAGCCAAGGCTACCAGATAGATGATGCCAACCGGGATGCCGATTCCCAATACCAGTGAAATAAGATAGATCATCAGGGGCTTGGGCGAAACGGGAAGGGCATCCGCCAAGGCCTCGTCGATTATCTTTGCGTTATTCGCAGTAGCGGCCAATGTGATGGCGTTCTCCTCGCGCTTCTGAAGCAGCATTAGGTAAAGACCCGCCTTGATTTCCTGCTGACGGGCGATGCTGACAAATTGGCGTTCCTGCTTCGGAGCATCGTTGATGCGGCGGGTATAGCGGCTTGCCTCACGGGCTAAGTCGGCTCTCGTAATCTCCAATCCTTTCAGGGTCGCGTCCAAGGTGGCTTGCACATTGCTACGCATGGCGTGTATGCTGGTGTTCAGATTGATGATGGCCGGATTGTTTTCCGTGGAAGTGCGCAACAGGCGTTTACGCTCCACCAACATTTCGTTGTAACGGGCGATGGCACCGGCCGAGGCGGCGTCACTCAAACCGATGTTGCCGGGCAACACCTCATATTCCGCTCCTGACATATAGCGTTGGAGGTCTTTCACCAAGTTGATTTGTGTCTGGTTCTCCACCCGTTTCTTTTCGTATTCAGCGTTTCCCGTCAAGGCGATCTGCGCCTCGCTGCTCAAATCGGTGATGCCGACGCTGCGCTTGAAATTTTCCAAGTCCTGTTCCGTAGTGCCCAGCTCCTTGGAAATGATGCCAATACGCTCGTTTATAAATTCAGCCGTTTTCTGCGCTACTTCATTTTTATCGTTGTTGGCGTTGATGTTGTACATCTCGAGCAGCTTGTCGATGAAGTCTTTGCCACGACGGGTACTGGAATTGTTCAGCGAGATGACCGCTACGGAAGTCGTTTTAGACGTGGCGGCAATGGATAAAGAGTTGGTATATCCTTTCGCTACAGAAGAAGGCCGGTGAATGAAGGCCGTGATATGACGCTCTGTGGTCACACTATCCGGACGAACCGATGTTAAAGTATCGCTGTTAGCGAAAAAAGCGACCGTTCCTTCATCAGTGGGGAACACAGCTGGTAATTTATCAAACTGTTTCTGATATTCTTTTTCTCCTACCGTGATCTGTACATCCATCGCACCCGACGGTTGCAGAATCATAGCGACTTCCATAGGCTTCGGAAGATTGTCCGCCTCCTGGGGGGTAAGGCTCACCGTGATGGGAGAAGTGCGGTAGAGTTCTCTGACGGGAAACTCATCCTTATCTTTATAGGTGACAAATAAGTTCAGCCGCTCGACGACTTCTCTCGCCAGTGACTTGGACTTTAAGACTTCTATTTCATTGTCTACGTTGCTTGACGAGGAGACAAATCCGTCCAGTCCCATTTTTTCCAGTTCGGAGGACATACTAGCGCCTCCTCCTTTCTTGTCGTCCTTGATCAGGACGGTGGCGGATACATTGTAAACAGGTGTGGCCAGACGCAGGTATCCCCACGCGGCGGCGACACATATCACGACCGAAGCCACAAACCACGGCCAATGGATTAAATAACGGAAAAGGAGTTCCTGAATATTTATCTGCTCTTCAGGCTGTGCACCTTGTTGTTCTTTTCTTTCCTCAATCATAGGGAGATTATCTGAAGATGGTTACTAATAAACTTGCCAGAGACACCAGGATGGAGGTGGCGGAGAACCACAGGCTCGTACTGTTACCGATATCCGAATTGCGCGCTTTCGCCTTGTTGGGGGTCACGTAAACGATGTCATTCTGCTGCAACCAGTAATAAGGGGAAAGAATGGTCTCAGCCTTATTCAGATCCAACGTCACGATTTCCTGCTTTCCGTCCGCACCTTCACGAATCAGTCTCACGTTGTCACGAAGCCCCCAGACGGTCATGTCGCCCGCCATGGCCAGTGCTTCGAGCAAGTTCACTTTCTCATTGCTGATGGTGAATGTTCCGGGACGGGTGACTTCTCCGATTACGGAGATTTTGTAGTTTACCATACGAACCGTTACTATCGGCGTTTCCTTTATATAGGGTTCCAGTTTTTCCACTATCATTTGTTCAGCCTGTCTCTTGGTCAAACCGCCCACTTTCAATTCTCCAAGGACGGGAAAATTTACCTTTCCATCGTTGTCTACAAGGTATTGTTGCAATGAAGGCTGGGTGGTTATCTGACTCTTGACAGATATGCTTATAGGGCTGGCTACCGTCAAGTTGAAGGGTATGGCCAACTCCGGACTGGTGCACGAAACAACGATGGTCAGCAGGTCTTTCGGCATAATCTTGGCGTCATACAGGGTTTTCTTTTGAGATGTCCATTCCACCGACTCCGCATCCTGCAAGTAGGGTACTTTCTTGTAGGACTGACAGGATGCGAACAGGGAGATCGCCACCAAACAGGCAATCACATCGCGCCCCATTTTTCGCACACTCGTGTGCATACAAAATGATTTATTCATAAAATAGATAAGTTTATTATTCTTTATCCAGCACTTCAAACTTCGGAGAGTTTTTCGACTTGAATTCAGGTACCACCTTCTTCATCAGTTTCACTGTATCCAGAATCTTCACCGCACGAGACAGTTTTTCAAACTCAGCGTATGTATCAAGAATATCAGCGTATTCATATCTCCGCACTTTCGCTATCATGATTTTCTGATTTTCCGTCGGAATCGTATTTTCCTTATCGCTTAATACCTCTTCATAAAGTTTCTCACCGGGGCGCAAGCCCGTAAATTCTATCTTTATATCTTTATCCGGACGATAACCGGCCAATTCTATCATACGAGTCGCCAAATCGACAATCTTCACCGCCTGTCCCATTTCAAAAACGAAAATTTCATTCCCCTCTCCCATGGTAGCCGCCTCCATCACTAGGCGACAGGCTTCGGGAATAGTCATGAAGAAACGAATGATATCAGGATGGGTGACGGTGACCGGACCGCCATTCTCTATTTGCTCCTTGAAGCGGGGGATCACGGACCCATTGCTACCCAGCACATTTCCGAAACGGGTCGTAATAAATTTAGTTTTTCCTTTCACTTTTCCCTCACGAATAGCACATCCCAGACTTTGAACATAGATTTCAGCTAAACGCTTGGAACAGCCCATTACATTAGTAGGATTTACAGCTTTATCCGTAGANTCCGTAGACACCATAATCATCTTTTCAGCACCATATTCCACAGCCATATCAGCCACCTGACGAGAACCGGTCACATTGACAAGTACAGCCTCACAAGGATTTTCTTCCATCAATGGTACATGTTTATAAGCGGCGGCATGAAAGACGATTTGAGGATGATAAAGATCAAACACCATACGTACTCGCTCTTTCACACGCACGTCACCAATCACCGGAACAAAATCTATATTTGGATATTTTTTCTCAAACTCAAGACGGACATTATGCAAAGGTGTCTCTGCAGAGTCGAACATGATAAGTTTCTGAATTCCCATCTGCACTAATTGACGGCAAAGTTCACTACCAATACTGCCTGCCGCACCAGT
>NZ_CP083673.1:5920859-5965623 GCF_025914115.1 Bacteroides sp. DH3716P
CACATCAAAAGCAAAAGCGTAACGACCACTCTTTCAGTTGAATCGCTACGCTTTTCTCAAATTTACTTTTTAGCTATCTGTTTATTTTACAATTTACGATTTACTATTTGCAGTGCCGCACATGACAATTAATCATGTGTTGAATGTAATTCGGGAGCAAAGTTAGTAAAATCTTCATTTTTCCTTATCCATTCTTCATGATTATATTCTATCTTTGTCGTCCCGACTGGAAAAACTCTGTTATAAAGGAGTTTGTCCGGTCGCAAAATAGTAAATAGTAAATTGTAAAATAGTAAATACCTCGATGGCCGAACAGAAAAGAAATACCCGCAATTCAAAGTCTACTAAAATACAACCGGTAAATGATTATGGACGTATTCAGCCGCAGGCGCCTGAACTGGAAGAAGCAGTTTTGGGAGCTTTGATGATTGAAAAAGACGCTTACTCATTGGTGAGTGAGATTCTTCGTCCCGAATCTTTTTACGAACGCCGGCATCAGTTGATTTATTCTGCTATCACCGATCTTGCGGTGAATCAGAAGCCGGTGGATATTCTGACTGTAAAGGAACAACTTAGCAAACGTGGAGAATTGGAAGAGGTGGGAGGCCCGTTCTATATTACTCAATTGAGTAGTAAGGTGGCTTCATCAGCGCATATTGAGTATCACGCCCGTATTATTGCACAGAAATCTCTGGCGCGTGAGCTGATTACATTTACAAGCAATATCCAGAGTAAGGCGTTCGATGAAACGCTGGATGTGGACGACTTGATGCAGGAAGCGGAAGGTAAACTTTTTGAGATTTCGCAGCAGAACATGAAAAAGGATTATACGCAGATCAATCCGGTGATTGACGAAGCCTATAAGCTGATTCAGAAGGCTGCGGCGCGAACCGACGGTTTGAGTGGTCTTGAGAGTGGTTTTACAAAGCTCGATAAGATGACTTCCGGTTGGCAGAATTCCGACCTTATCATTATCGCTGCACGTCCTGCGATGGGTAAGACCGCCTTTGTTCTTTCTATGGCTAAGAATATTGCTGTCGATTATCGGAACCCGGTGGCGTTGTTCTCTCTTGAAATGAGTAACGTTCAGTTGGTGAACCGTTTGATTTCCAATGTCTGCGAAATTGAAAGTGGAAAGATCAAGAGCGGACAGTTGGCTGGTTATGAGTGGCAACAGTTGGACTATAAACTGAAGAATCTGATGGATGCACCGCTTTACGTGGATGATACTCCGTCTCTGTCTGTATTTGAACTTCGAACGAAAGCGCGTCGTCTGGTACGTGAACATGGAGTGAGAATCATTATTATTGACTACCTTCAGTTGATGAATGCGAGCGGTATGGCATTTGGTAGCCGTCAGGAAGAGGTTAGTACCATTTCCCGTTCGTTGAAAGGACTGGCGAAAGAGTTGAATATTCCGATTATCGCACTGTCGCAGTTGAATCGTGGTGTGGAAAGTCGTGAAGGTATTGATGGTAAACGTCCGCAGTTGAGTGACCTTCGTGAATCGGGAGCCATCGAGCAGGATGCCGATATGGTGTGCTTTATCCATCGTCCGGAATACTATAAGATTTATCAGGATGATCGTGGTAATGACCTGCGTGGTATGGCGGAGATTGTCATCGCCAAGCATCGTAATGGTGCGGTAGGCGAGGTGTTGCTCCGGTTTAAGGGAGAATTTACCCGTTTCTCCAATCCGGAGGACGATATGGTTATCCCGATGCCGGGTGAGCCTGCCGGGGCTATGTTAGGATCGAAAATGAATACAGGTAATGCAGGTTCCGTACCTCCTTCTCCCGCGCCTGATTTTGCACCGCAGACAGCGAATCCGTTCGGAGCACCGGGGGATGGACCTTTGCCGTTCTAGTTGCGTCCCTGTGGTGAAATAACGCGCAATTTTTTATCTAACCTTCTCGGTCAACCGAAAAATCTTATTAACTTTGCAAATCTTTTTGAGAAACAATAAAAAATTAAATATATGAATATCTCTTATAACTGGCTGAAAGAGTATGTCAATTTCGACCTGACGCCCGATGAAACGGCTGCTGCGTTGACGTCTATTGGCTTGGAAACAGGTGGTGTAGAAGAAGTGCAAACCATTAAAGGTGGTTTGGAAGGACTGGTGATCGGTGAAGTGCTGACCTGCACGGAACATCCTAATTCTGACCATTTGCATATTACTACTGTCAATCTGGGAGACGGTGAACCGGTACAGATTGTTTGTGGTGCCCCGAATGTGGCTGCCGGACAGAAAGTGGTGGTAGCTACTTTAGGTACAAAACTTTATGATGGTGACGAATGTTTTACCATCAAGAAATCAAAAATCCGTGGGGTGGAATCTACTGGTATGATTTGTGCCGAAGACGAAATCGGTATCGGTACGGATCATGCAGGTATTATCGTATTGCCGGAAAATGCTGTTCCGGGTACGCTTGCCAAGGATTATTATAATATCAAGAGCGATTATGTACTGGAAGTGGATATCACGCCTAACCGTGCGGATGCCTGCTCTCACTATGGGGTAGCTCGTGACCTGTATGCTTATCTGATTCAGAACGGTCGTCAGGCAACTTTACAACGCCCGTCAGTGGATGGCTTTAAAGTGGAAAACCATGACTTGAATATCGAAGTGAAGGTTGAAAACAGCGAAGCTTGTCCGCATTATGCCGGTGTTACCGTGAAAGGTGTAACGGTGAAGGAGAGTCCGGAATGGCTGCAAAACAAATTGCGCCTGATCGGTGTGCGTCCTATTAATAATGTAGTGGATATTACGAACTATATCGTTCATGCTTTCGGTCAGCCGTTGCATTGCTTCGATGCCGGAAAGATTAAAGGCAATGAAGTGATTGTGAAGACAATGCCCGAAGGTACTCCGTTCGTTACGTTGGATGAAGTGGAGCGTAAGTTGAACGAACGCGACCTGATGATTTGCAACAAGGAAGAGGCCATGTGTATTGCCGGCGTATTCGGCGGACTGGACTCCGGCTCTACGGAAGCTACGACAGACGTATTCATCGAAAGTGCTTATTTCCATCCTACATGGGTGCGTAAGACGGCTCGTCGTCATGGCTTGAATACGGATGCTTCTTTCCGTTTCGAACGTGGTATCGATCCGAACGGTGTGATTTATTGCTTGAAACTGGCTGCTTTGATGGTGAAAGAACTGGCTGGCGGTACGATTTCTTCTGAAATAAAAGATGTATTCACTACTCCTGCACAGGATTTTATCGTCGATCTTGCTTACGAAAAAGTACATTCTTTGGTAGGTAAAGTGATCCCGGTAGAGACAATCAAGAGCATTGTGACTAGCTTGGAAATGAAGATTACCAATGAAACGGCAGAAGGACTGACATTGGCTGTTCCTCCTTATCGTGTAGACGTGCAGCGTGATTGCGATGTGATTGAAGATATTCTTCGCATCTATGGATATAATAATGTGGAAATTCCGACTACGCTGAACTCCAGTCTGACTACAAAGGGTGAACACGACAAGTCGAATAAATTGCAGAGTCTGATTGCAGAACAACTGGTGGGTTGTGGATTCAATGAAATTCTGAACAACTCACTGACTCGTGCTGCTTATTATGATGGGTTGGAGGCTTATCCGTCCAATCACCTGGTGATGTTGCTCAATCCGTTGAGTGCTGATTTGAACGCTATGCGTCAGACCTTGCTGTTCGGCGGACTGGAAAGCATTGCTCATAACGCCAATCGTAAGAACGCTGATTTGAAATTCTTCGAATTCGGTAACTGTTATTATTTCAATGCTGACAAGAAGAACGAAGAGAAGGTACTGGCTCCTTATTCGGAAGATTATCACCTGGGCTTGTGGGTAACCGGTAAGAAGGTTTCCAATTCATGGGCACATGCAGATGAGAACAGTTCGGTATATGAATTGAAGGCTTATGTAGAAAATATATTGAAGCGTCTGGGACTGGATTTGCACAATCTGGTTGTCGGTAATCTGACGGACGATATTTTTGCTGCCGCACTTTCTATCAATACGAAGGGTGGTAAGCGTCTTGCTTCCTTCGGTATCGTGACTAAGAAGCTGTTGAAAGCATTTGATATTGACAATGAAGTGTATTTTGCCGACTTGAACTGGAAGGAACTGATGAAGGCTATCCGTTCTGTGAAGATCAGCTACAAGGAAATCTCCAAGTTCCCTGCTGTGAAACGTGACCTGGCATTGTTGCTTGACAAGAATGTGCAGTTTGCCGAAATTGAAAAGATTGCTTACGAAACAGAGAAGAAGCTGCTGAAAGAAGTGGAACTCTTCGATGTGTACGAAGGTAAAAATCTGGAAGCAGGCAAGAAGTCGTATGCAGTGAGCTTCCTGCTTCAGGATGAGAGCCAGACTTTGAATGATAAGATGATTGATAAGATCATGTCGAAACTGGTGAAGAACTTGGAAGATAAGCTGGGTGCCAAACTTAGATAAACTTAAAATTTCAATCTAAAAATATAAACCAATGGGAAGAGCATTTGAATATAGAAAGGCCGCTAAACTGAAAAGATGGGGCCACATGGCTAAAACATTTACAAGACTGGGTAAACAAATCGCGATAGCTGTAAAGGCAGGCGGTCCGGAACCTGAAAATAACCCGACTTTGCGTTCGGTGATCGCTACTTGTAAGCGTGAAAATATGCCGAAGGATAATATTGAACGTGCTATCAAAAACGCAATGGGTAAAGACCAGAGCGACTACAAGAGCATGACTTACGAAGGATACGGTCCTCACGGTATTGCTGTATTTGTGGATACGCTGACAGATAACACAACCCGTACGGTGGCTGACGTTCGTTCGGTATTTAATAAGTTTGGCGGTAATCTCGGTACAATGGGATCTCTCGCGTTCCTGTTCGACCACAAATGTGTATTCACTTTCAAGAAGAAAGACGGATTGGATATGGAAGAACTGATTCTGGATCTGATCGATTATGATGTGGAAGATGAATACGAAGAGGATGATGAAGAAGGAACAATCACTATCTATGGTAATCCCAAGAGCTATGCCGCTATTCAGAAACACCTGGAGGAGTGTGGCTTTGAAGATGTCGGTGGAGACTTCACTTATATCCCGAACGACATGAAAGAGGTGACTCCGGAACAGCGCGAAACATTGGATAAGATGATCGAACGTTTGGAAGAATTTGACGACGTGCAGACTGTTTATACCAATATGCAGCCGGAAGAGGGAGAATAAGACAAGGTTATGGAATATGTGTATAGAACCCAGGGAACTTGCAGCACCAACATCGAACTGAATGTGGAAGATGGAGTGGTGAAAGAAGTTGCTTTCTGGGGAGGATGTAATGGTAACCTTCAAGGTATTTCCCGCCTTGTGAGAGGAATGAAGGTAGCGGATGTTATCGCAAAACTTGAAGGAGTGCATTGTGGTGGCAGACCGACTTCATGTCCTGACCAATTGTGTCGTGCATTACATGAGATGGGATATTAATCGACTTCTTTTATTTTTGTAAAATTTGATATTTTTCAAGACCTTCGGCAATTTATTTTGTCGAGGGTCTTTTTTTTGTGGGAATCCATAGGGGGGGATCCGGGTGTTGTTTACTTACTTGTCGGTATTTTGAACTAAAATTGACCTTCACTCGTTATTTATAAGTATATTTGTAAGGTTAAAACTATTATGCAAAAATGAAGAATATTTTTCAAGACTTAAAACGCAAAGATCATAAACGCTATCTGGGTGGACTGGATGTTTTTAAATATATTGGTCCGGGGCTTCTGGTTACGGTAGGATTTATTGATCCGGGAAACTGGGCTTCTAACTTCGCCGCCGGTTCCGAATTTGGCTATTCCTTACTTTGGGTGGTTACATTGTCTACTATTATGCTGATTGTGCTTCAGCACAACGTTGCCCACCTGGGGATTGTTACCGGACTTTGCCTTTCGGAGGCGGCCACTAAATACACTCCCAAATGGGTGTCGCGACCTATTCTTGGTACGGCGGTATTGGCGTCGATTTCTACTTCTTTAGCGGAAATTCTGGGAGGTGCCATTGCGTTGGAAATGCTCTTTGATATTCCTATTATATGGGGAGCTGTGTTGACTACGCTTTTTGTCTCTATCATGCTTTTCACTAATTCGTATAAAAAGATAGAGCGTTCCATCATTGCATTTGTCTCTGTTATCGGGCTTTCGTTTATCTACGAACTGTTTCTGGTGGAAATAGACTGGCCGGCTGCGACAGCAGGGTGGGTGACTCCTTCTTTTCCGAAAGGAAGTATGCTGATTATCATGAGTGTGTTGGGAGCGGTAGTGATGCCTCATAATCTGTTTCTTCATTCGGAGGTGATTCAGAGTCACGAATATAATAAGAAAGATGATGCTTCTATTAAGAAGGTTTTGAAATATGAGTTGTTTGATACTCTTTTCTCTATGATTGTCGGCTGGGCGATTAACAGTGCCATGATTCTTCTGGCTGCCGCTACTTTCTTTAAAAGCGGTATTCAGGTAGAGGAACTGCAACAGGCTAAGTCATTGCTCGAACCTTTGTTGGGAAGTAATGCTGCCATCGTATTTGCACTGGCATTGCTGATGGCGGGTATTTCATCCACCATTACGAGCGGAATGGCGGCAGGTTCCATCTTTGCGGGTATTTTCGGTGAATCGTATCATATCAAAGACAGCCATTCGCAGGTAGGAGTCCTTTTATCTCTGGGAATTGCCTTATTGCTGATTTTCTTTATTGGAGATCCTTTCAAAGGATTGATTATTTCGCAGATGATACTTAGTATTCAATTACCTTTCACGGTATTTTTGCAGGTGGGACTGACGTCTTCCCGAAAGGTGATGGGAGATTATGTCAATAGTCGTTGGAGCACGTTTGTGTTGTATTCGATTGCCATTATTGTTTCGGTACTGAATATCATGCTTTTGTTTTCATAAAATGAATATAAATCAATACATATAGATCGATGAAGATTATTACTTATAATGTGAACGGACTACGTGCCGCCGTATCTAAAGGTTTGCCGGAATGGCTGGCGCAGGAGAATCCTGATATTCTTTGTCTGCAAGAAACGAAACTGCAACCGGACCAGTATCCGGGAGAGGTGTTTGAAGCGTTGGGTTACAAGTCTTATTTGTATTCGGCGCAGAAGAAAGGATACAGTGGAGTGGCCATACTTACCAAGCAGGAACCGGACCATGTGGAATATGGGATGGGAATGGAGGCTTATGATAATGAAGGACGTTTTATCCGGGCGGATTTCGGAGACTTATCGGTAGTCAGTGTTTATCACCCTTCGGGAACGAGCGGGGACGAACGCCAGGCTTTTAAAATGGTGTGGCTGGAAGATTTTCAAAAGTATGTGATGGAGTTGCAGAAGTCCCGTCCCAATTTGATTCTTTGTGGTGATTATAATATCTGCCATGAGCCGATCGACATTCATGATCCTGTCCGGAATGCAACAAACAGTGGTTTCCTTCCTGAAGAACGGGAGTGGATGACACGTTTCCTGTCTGCGGGGTATGTGGATTCTTTCCGTACGCTTTGTCCCGAAAAACAGGAATATACCTGGTGGAGCTATCGTTTTAATTCGCGTGCCAAAAATAAGGGTTGGAGAATTGACTATTGCATGGTTAGTGAGCCGGTACGCCCGCTGTTGAAACGTGCGTATATCCTGAATGAGGCCGTACATTCCGATCATTGTCCGATGGCGTTGGAAATATTATAGGATAGTAATACTCAATTTACGGGTGTCTCCTCCGTCGCGAAATTCGCAGAGGTAGACACCTTGCCATGTTCCCAGGTTCAGGCGGTGATTCTTGATGGGGATAGTGACCGAGCTTCCTATCAGGGAGGCTTTTATATGGGCGCTCATATCGTCGGGGCCTTCGAGGGTATGGATGAAATAGGGGGCACCGTCGGGAACCAGTTTATTAAAGAATGTCTGGAAGTCATGCCGTACGTCCGGGTCTGCATTTTCGTTGATAGTTAGTCCGGCAGAGGTGTGTTTGATAAAGACTACCAGCAGGCCACTTTCGGGAAGTGCTGGTAGTTGTGAAATGATATCACGCGTGATTAAATGAAATCCACGCGAGTAATGAGGGAGTTGAATATCGAATGTTGTAGCCATTGTTTTATCTCTTAGAATTTGGAGGGTGGATTCAGGTCCACATAGGGGTCGTTGATAGCTGACGCCATCATTGCATTGACGGCAATTCCTGCATCCTCTTTATAATTTCTTCTCTTGTTCCATTCACGTACATCTTTGAGAGTGACATCACGTTTCTTTCTGTTTTGGGGAAAACCACTTTTTCTTTTCCTGTCAGCATATTCATCCTTTCTGGCTGCGCTTATCATAGCTTGGATGGCAATGGCTGTCGATTCTTTATATGAAATAGTTTTGTTCATATTTTCTTTTTTTTGATTTTAATCTTTACGCCCTATCTGATGCAAAGATACTTTTTTATATTTTTGTGCGAAATAAAAATGCAAAATAGTTTATGGAAGATAGAATACAGAAAGCAGTGGAGCTTTTTAAGAGCGGATACAACTGCTCACAGTCGGTAGTAGCGGCCTTTGCGGATATGTATGGATTTACACAGGAACAGGCGTTGCGTATGGGTGCTTCCTTTGGCGGGGGGATAGGACGAATGCGTGAAACGTGTGGAGCTGCCTGCGGCATGTTTTTGGTGGCGGGCTTGGAAACCGGCGCTACGGAAGCGACAGACCGGGAAGGAAAAGCTGCCAATTATGCGGTGGTGCAAGAACTGGCGGCTGAATTTAAGAAGCGTAACGGCTCGCTGATTTGTGGCGAATTGTTGGGATTAAAGAAAAAAGATCCCGTTTCAACGATTCCGGAAGAGCGTACTGCTCAATATTATAGCAAGCGTCCTTGCGCTAAAATGGTGGAAGAAGCGGCAAGAATTTGGTCTGAATATCTCGAAAAGCATCCTAAATGAAAGAAAAAATGCTTTTTTATTACAAAAACGATAAAAAAGTGCTCAATAAAGTGTTATATAACATAAAAATAACTATCTTTGTCCCCGAAATAAAATCTGAAAGTCTTTTTGACCGGATGATTTTAAGCATGTCTAACTAAAATTGCAAAGCAAATGTTGAAAGAAAAAGCTGGTGTAATTGCAGGTACTATCTGGAATGCACTGAACGAAACAGAAGGAATGACTGCCAAGCAGCTTAAAAAAGCAACTAAATTGGTTGACAAAGATCTGTTCCTCGGCCTTGGCTGGTTATTGAGAGAAGACAAAGTCTCTGTGGAAGAAGTTGAAGGTGAACTCTTCATCAAATTGATCTAAGCGAGTAACTCACTTAAGCAATAAAAAAATGCGTTGGTACATGATCATAATGTTATCAACGCATTTTTTTTTATTCCGCCATTTACGTATCTTTGCACACCAAAAAGATAAAATAATAAGAATTCAGAATGAAGAATATTCGCAACTTTTGCATTATTGCTCATATTGACCACGGTAAGTCAACGTTGGCCGACCGTCTGTTGGAGTTTACTAACACCATTCAGGTGACTTCAGGGCAGATGCTTGATAATATGGATCTGGAAAAAGAAAGAGGGATCACTATCAAGAGCCATGCGATCCAGATGGAATATACTTATCAGGGGGAGAAGTATGTCCTTAACCTGATTGATACTCCGGGACACGTGGACTTTTCGTATGAGGTGTCACGTTCTATCGCTGCATGTGAAGGGGCATTGCTGATTGTCGATGCTTCGCAGGGAGTGCAGGCGCAGACGATCTCGAATCTGTATATGGCCATTGAACACGACCTTGAGATTATTCCGGTTATCAATAAATGCGATATGGCGAGCGCCAATCCCGAAGAAGTGGAGGACGAAATCGTTGAACTGTTGGGTTGCAAGCGCGAGGAGGTAATTCGTGCATCCGGTAAAACGGGTATGGGAGTGGAAGAGATACTGGCTGCTGTGATTGAACGTATTCCTCATCCCGAAGGGAATGAAGAGGCGCCGTTGCAGGCTTTGATTTTCGACTCTGTATTCAACTCTTTCCGTGGAATTATAGCTTATTTCAAGATTGAAAACGGCACGATTCGCAAGGGCGACAAGGTGAAGTTTTTCAATACGGGAAAAGAGTATGATGCCGATGAAATAGGGGTGTTGAAAATGGATATGGTGCCTCGTAACGAACTTCGTACGGGGGATGTAGGATATATAATTTCCGGTATCAAAACTTCCAAAGAGGTGAAGGTGGGAGATACCATTACACATATTGCCCGTCCGTGTGACAAGGCTATTGCCGGGTTTGAGGAGGTGAAGCCGATGGTGTTTGCCGGAGTGTACCCGATTGAGGCGGAAGATTTTGAAGATCTTCGCGCGTCTTTGGAAAAGTTGCAGCTGAATGATGCGTCGTTGACTTTCCAACCGGAGTCTTCATTGGCTTTGGGTTTTGGTTTCCGTTGTGGTTTCCTCGGATTGCTCCACATGGAGATTGTGCAGGAGCGTCTGGACCGTGAGTTTGACATGAATGTGATTACTACGGTACCGAACGTGTCCTACCATATATATGATAAGCAGGGCAATATGAAGGAGGTGCACAACCCCGGTGGTATGCCTGACCCGACGATGATTGACCATATCGAGGAACCGTATATCAAAGCATCTATTATTACAACGACTGATTATATCGGTCCTATTATGACGCTTTGTCTGGGTAAGCGTGGTGAATTGATTAAACAGGAATATATCTCCGGTAACCGGGTGGAAATCTATTACAATATGCCTTTGGGAGAAATTGTGATTGACTTTTATGATAAGTTGAAGAGTATTTCTAAAGGGTATGCGTCGTTTGATTATCATCCGAATGGTTTCCGTACTTCGAAGCTGGTGAAGCTGGATATTTTGTTGAACGGTGAGCCTGTGGATGCACTTTCTACTTTGACACATATTGACAATGCTTACGATATGGGACGCCGGATGTGTGAGAAACTGAAAGAGCTTATTCCGCGGCAGCAGTTTGATATTGCCATTCAGGCAGCTATCGGGGCTAAGATTATTTCCCGTGAAACGATTAAGGCTGTTCGTAAGGATGTGACAGCGAAGTGTTATGGTGGTGACGTGAGCCGTAAACGTAAACTGCTTGAAAAGCAGAAAAAAGGTAAAAAACGAATGAAACAAATCGGTAACGTGGAAGTGCCGCAAAAAGCCTTCCTCGCCGTACTGAAGCTGGATTAAAAATACTGCCGCAAGCAATTTTTCAGAGATCTGTTCTGAACAAATTGACTTGCGGTTAGTTTTTAATACACCAGGTGATTGCCTTCTGTCTGCAGAGCTTTCCTTGGCAATTACTTTTTAGCAACAAACAACTATAAATATGAGAAAAGTTCTGTCTTTTTCGGGCTTCCTGATGTTGGGGCTCGTGGTTTCGCAATTCCTGCCGATGATGGCAGGAGATGGGTATGGAGCTGTTAAATCCATATCGAATGTACTACTCTATGTATGTCTTAGTTTTATAATGATTAATGTAGGCCGTGAGTTCGTCCTTGATAAAACACGGTGGAAAAGTTACGCTCAAGATTATTTTATAGCCATGGCTACGGCTGCTTTACCATGGTTTATGATTGCTATTTATTATGTGTTTGTATTGCTTCCTCCCGATTTTTGGAATAGTTGGGAAGCATGGAAGGAGAATTTATTGTTAAGCCGTTTTGCTGCACCTACATCAGCCGGTATTCTGTTTACGATGTTGGCGGCTATCGGACTGAAGTCCAGTTGGATTTATAAGAAAATACAGGTATTGGCAATTTTCGATGACTTGGATACGATTCTTTTAATGATTCCTCTTCAGATTATGATGATTGGGCTGCGCTGGCAGTTGATTATTGTGGTGGTGATTGTGTTCTTGTTATTGTCGATCGGCTGGCAAAGATTGAATAAGTATGATTGGCGTCAGGACTGGAAGGCTATCCTCTTTTATTCAATGATTATATTTCTGGCTACTCAAATACTGTATCTGGGGAGTAAAGAATTGTATGGGGACGAGGGAAGTATTCATATTGAAGTCCTGTTGCCGGCATTTGTTCTGGGTATGATTATGAAACATAAGGAACATGACACACCTGTGGAACGAAAGGTGTCTACCGGGATTTCATTTTTCTTCATGTTCCTGGTGGGAATGAGTATGCCGCATTTTATCGGAGTGAACTTTGCGGAGACTCATGCTGGTTCTTATTCCGTGACTGGTTCGCAGGAGATGATGTCGTGGGGAATGATTATGTTTCATGTGGTGATTGTCTCTTTATTGTCGAATATAGGAAAGCTTTGTCCGATGTTCTTTTATCGTGACCGGAAATTAAGTGAGCGACTGGCTCTTTCCATCGGTATGTTTACCCGTGGTGAGGTAGGGGCCGGAATCATTTTCATTGCATTGGGATATAACTTGGGTGGCCCGGCATTGGTTATTTCAGTGCTTACTCTGGTATTGAATCTGATTCTGACGGGTATCTTCGTTCTTTGGGTGAAGAATTTGGCTTTGCGGAGTTATGCGGATTGACGTGATATGGAAATGTTGTAGAGCATTTTCTGTTTAGTGTGGAGGTGTGTCGAAACACTTTCTCTAATTTTTTTAGGCACGGATTATACGAATTGCACGGATAAGTTTATTTTCTTTCCGTGTTTATCGTGTAATCCGTGCCTAAATAATATCAGTTAGTAATCTGTCAAATCGTCTTCTACGTCAATAGGTAGAATCTTTTGGCTTTCTTCGTGTGGCAACTGTTCCACTTGCCGCAGTTTGCGTTCGATGGCACGTGTTCGTTTTCCCATGACTTCTTCGAGTTGGTCACCGGCGCTTTGCAAGTTCTTTTGTACTTTTTCAAGTAACCCTCCGAATTTACTGAATTCTGTTTTGACAGCTCCCAATACGGTCCAGACTTCTCCGGTACGTTTTTGGATAGCAAGTGTGCGGAATCCCATCTGGAGACTGTTGAGGATGGCGCCTAATGTTGTCGGACCTGTAACTACAATCTTATACTCCTTTTGGAGTGTTTCGATGAGACTGGTGCGTCGGATTACTTCGGCATATATGCTTTCAAACGGGAGGAACATGATGGCAAAATCTGTGGTAAAAGGCGGGTCCACATACTTATCATGGATGTCTTTTGCCATCTTTTTGATTGTATTTTCCAATTGTTTGCCGGACGATTCCATCAATGCTGCGTCTCCCGCTTCGAATGCATCGTAATATTGTTCGTATACATCTTTCGGAAATTTGGCGTCGATGGGGAGGTAGACGGTGCTGTTGGCGTCATCTTTTCCCGGAAGTTTGATGGCAAATTCTACAAATTCGGTTCCGCTCTTTTTGGTTTTGACATTGGCGTCGTACTGTTCGGGGCTCATCATTTGTTCTAAGAGTGCACCCAGTTGGACTTCGCCGAACGTTCCTCTCATCTTTACGTTGCTCAATACCTTTTTTAGTCCGCCGACATCTTGAGCAAGAGATTTCATTTCTCCCAGTCCTTTTTGCACGTTCTCAAGTTGCGAACGGACGATTTCGAATGATTGACCGATACGTTCATTCAGGGTTTTCTGGAGCTTTTCTTCCACCATCAGGCGCATGTCATCCAGTCGTTTCTCGGTGGATTTCAGTAATGCTTCCTGCTGGCGGGCCATCATGTCGAATTTCTGTCGTTGCAGTTCTCCGGTAGTCATCATATTCTTGTGCAGAACATCTTGGAGCTGTTGCATATTCTGGTTCAGCGTTTGCGTCATTTCCATGCGAAGTTCCCGGATGCTGCGGTTCAGTTCTTCCCGGTTTTCCTGCATTTGCTGACGCAAGGCTATTTGTAATTGTTCTGCTTGAGTTTGATTGTTGCCTTTGGTTAGTGATAATACAAGTAGGACTATCATTAACACGGCAATAACAATAAGTAGAATCAGTTCCATTAATATGTCAGAATTTCGTTTCCGGTTTCAGTAATCAGAATCATATTTTCCCATTGGGCGGAAGGCAGTCCATCGTCGGTGCAGACGGTCCATCCGTCGGCATCGTCTACAAACACTTCGTAGGTTCCCATATTAATCATGGGTTCGATGGTGAAGGTCATGCCCGGCACGATCATCATGCCTGTGCCCCGGCGTCCGAAATGTTCTACGTCCGGTTCCTCATGGAATTGCATCCCTACGCCATGTCCGCAGAGATCACGGACTACGCTGAATCCGTTCTTTTCTGCATGTTCCTGGATGGCGGCGCCTACATCACCCAGCTGTTTCCAGGGTTGTGCGGCAGCAATTCCTATTTCCATACATTCTTTGGTTACCTGTACTAACTTTTGCATATCAAGGTTGACGTCTCCAATCATAAACATACGGGATGCATCGGAAAAATATCCTTTGTAAATGGTGGAAACATCTACATTGATAATATCTCCGCTTTTCAGAATCTCATTTTTATTGGGTATTCCGTGACACACTACATCGTTGATGCTGGTGCAAACACTTTTGGGAAATCCTTCGTAGTTGAGTGGGGCAGGGATGGCACCGTGACTGGTGGTGAAATCATACACTAGCACATCAATTTCTTCGGTGGACATGCCTTCCCGGATATTCTCTGAAATATAGTCCAGCAGTGCAGTATTGATCTTGGCACTTTCCCGGATACCTTCCAGTTGCTCGGGAGTACGGAGTACTTTGCGCGGTGGAAGTTTATAACCTTGCTTTCTGTATTTCTGTATTTTTGCTTCTACTTCTGCCGGATAATTAGAGGGGGTAAACCGGAATCCCTTGATAAAGTTCTTCATTATGATAGCATATTTAATCGTATGACAAAGGTACGAGAATAAATGGAAAATATGCTTTCTTGTTTTCTAAAACTTTTCGATTCCTGATTGTCGGCACGGGTTACCATTCGTATGAAACACTAATTTGAGGTATCCATTCCCATCTTTTGCGGAGGACATTGTATTGGTATTGTACCCCTGTTTTTATTTTCCAGTTTTTATTTATTTTGAGAACAACATTACTACCCAATTGGGTGGGTTCCACTTCGGAAGGGAGGCCCCGGTGTTTTCGGGTATCAAGGTTTTGTACGCCATATATGTTGAGAGACCATTTGGGAGATAAATTATATTCTATTTGGCTTTGGATATGAAAGCAACTGGAATTTTCTGCAAAATTACTTTTACTGTGCAGCACAAGATTCTTGTTTATTCTTAACCAGGAGTAAGTGGGTAAAAAGGTGGAACCCGGTTTTAGGAATGTCTGATAAGTGCGAATGGAAGGTTTCGAAAAAATCATGGAAGATTTTAAAGTCGGTAGTGTGGGATCAAAATCTACAAATGGTTTTCGAGAGTACATGTTTTGCTCTACTTTTTCGATAAACTTTCTATTTATCTTGATCTCCTGATCGGATTCCAGCATTTGCTGAAGTCTCAATGAATCCTGTTTGTTCCATTCTTGTCCTGTTGCGGATAAGGGGAACAATAATAGGCAAAAAATATTGAATTGATATTTTCGAATGTCCATACACTGTGCTAGTAAAGTTTATTGTATGGACGGTGGAAAACAGGAAATGCTGCTCTAAACGATTAGCGACTAATAATAATTTCACATAATATGAGAATACTTTTCTTTTATTTATGATAGTTTTTTAGCCTTGAAAACCGGTTGTATCTTCTGAATCTCCGACTCAAAACCAAACCAGTAACCATGTCCTTCTTCATCGGTGGGAAGGAAACATAATCGTAGATTCTCGCGATATGCTCCGTATTCTATTTCCCAGCTTTCAGGTGGTAGCTGTCTTTTGGTTCTTACTTTTTCTGCCGGAGCTTTTTTTAATGACATACCCGCTTCTATCCATGCAATGCTGACTTGTGTCAGGTAGTCGGGATAATGATTCTTGCAGAAGTCATAGAGGATTAATCCTCTTTTTTCCAGGCTAAGAGGGGTGTCAATCACATCTGTTTGAACTAAATGATCGAGTAACTCATGTATAAAATGAGGGTTTTCGAGAATGAGTATCCGTGTGATGCTTCGCCAAGTTGGGGTATTGTAGAAACCGTCTAACAGGCGGGACAGATAATGTGCTGTCTGTAATTCATCTACGGTGATTTCACGAGTTTGAAGAACTTCGTATGGAGGGAGTGGAGAGTACTGTATGCCTAATTCGTCCGCTCTTCTTTTCATTTCGGTGCCCGGAAGTAATTTGAGGGATTCCAGTTGAATTTCTCCTGCGCCATACTCTGCTAAAGTACGGACATCATCGAAAATTTCTGATAGATGGTAGAGTGGGAGCCCTGCTATTAAGTCGGCATGGGTTTCCATGTTTTCAAGGGAACATAGATACTTGAGTCCGGCCAAAGCATCGGAGAGTTTGCCTATTCTCCGGCTTTGTTCAAGCACGTTTTCCCGAAGGCTTTGGATTCCGGCTTCCAGGTGTAGCAGTCTTTTAGGAAGGGTGGCTAATTCCTGTTTGAGTTCATCGGAAAGGAGTGCAGGATGAATTTCCAGATGAAAACAGATATCCGGGTATTCGCGGAATAGATTTAGTAATTCTTTTGCCCGTTTGTTGTTGTAATTGAAAGTGCGGTCCAGTACCCGTACATTCTTGATTCCGTGTTGGTGTATCACGTCAAGACGTTTCCGGGTTGCTTCAAGAGATAGGGTGCGAACCGGTTTTTCACCTCCACTGACACAAAAGGCACAGGTGTTAAAACATCCGCGGGTAGTTTCTAATTGCACAAAGGGTTTGCTCCAATTGAAGAAACGGCTCTCTTCAGGAGGGACTAATTCGGAAAAGTTCATGACACGGGCGAGCCCGTTGTCATGGTATGCTTCCGATTCATCCAGATAGCAGAGTCCTGTGATTGATTTCCATTCTTTTCTTGGCTGATTCCACACTTTTAACCATAAAGGAAATACTTCTTCGCCTTCTCCGCGAAACACTCCGCTTACAAATTTGTTCTTATATAAGAAAGCTTCATTATCTCCTAAAAACTCGGGACCTCCGAGTATAACACAGCAGTGAGGTAGTAACGCTTTTGCGCGTGAAACGATGTGCAGGAGTTGCTCGTGATTAAATAGCCAGTTGGTAGCTGCAATGATATCCGGTTGATGGCGGTAGATTTGATTGACGACACTACCGGTATTTTCATTGATAGTGGCGGAGACCGTACACCATTCAATGTCTGTATTATTTGCTATCTGGGCATGTAAGGCTGGCAATGCCAGCGAAGAATGAGCGTACGAACTATTTAAATCAAGCCAAAGAAGTTTCATGTGGAAAATTTAATATTATCTTTGCAAAGGTACAAAAAACTTGTGGCTTGTGATGTATAGTAAATATAAAATGCTAATTTTGTATTAATAAACGCAATAAACTAGAGAATTATGAAAATGATAAAGAGATATGCAGGTATCTTGATGATGCTGACTTTATTGGTTGGCTTTACTTCGTGTGAGAGTGAAGAAGAGACAGAATTTAATCTGCCTGGCGAGTGGTATACTAATGAAGAAATTGATTTCGGGGCATATACCTGGGGAAGAGGTACGCTCATGACATTTAATGCGAGAAATCAAGGAACGATTGGTTCTGCTGGTGATCCAAATTATCTGGTTTTTGAGTGGAGATGGATTGATGGAGGATATAATTCAATGGAATTATTTTTCTACGGTGACCGCACTTATGCCTATATTTGGGGTGGAGAAGCTACCGGCAGGACATTTAGTGGAACATGGTATAATAATTGGCAGGATTTTAGAGATAGAATAGATGGACAGCCATTTTATATGAGGCGTCAATAAAATAATAATGAAGATTAAAAATAAAGCCAGAGTCGATTATGATTCTGGCTTTATTTTTGAATATAGGAATTTATTTTTTCAGAAACAACTTCTTAAACTCCGCCGGATAAGGTGTCTCGAACTCCATCAAATCTCCCGTTACCGGATGATAGAAACAAAGTTTGAAAGCATGGAGTGCCAGTCGTCCGATAGGGTTGGGAGCATCTTCTCTTCCATATCTTCCATCACCGATAATAGGATGTCCTAAATCTTGCATGTGTACACGAATCTGATTCTTTCGGCCGGTTTCCAAATCGAGTTCCAACAGAGAATATCCGTTGGCACGTTTGATGGTCTTATAGTGGGTAATAGATTTTGATCCACCGTCATCATATTCACTGGAACTTACATAAAGCGTTTTATCAGTCAGCCAGGAAACGACTGTATCATAATCTTTTTCCATACTTCCCTCCACCACAGCTACATATCGACGGTCAGTCACGATATCGTGCCAGTTATCACGTAGTGTCCGCTGTGTTTTTTCGTCTTTAGCAAACATCATCAGGCCGGAAGTGTCCCTGTCCAGGCGATGAACGATAAACACACGGAATTGACGTCCGGAACGTTGCACGTATTCGTTAAGTATTGTATAGGCTGTGCGCTCTTTCTGTCTTTCTGTATTGACTGATAAAAGTCCCTGCATCTTCTCGACAACAATGATATAGGCATCCTCATATACGATTTTCAGCAGTCTGTTATTAAATTCTTTTTTTCCCTTTTGTTTGCTGATTTGCACTTTCATGCCCGCTTCAAGAGGAAAGTTGAATTGTGTGGTTATCACATTATCAACAAATACAACCCGTTTGCTTAACAACGATTTTAATTTCGTACGACTTGCGTCCGGCATCTTGGTAGCCAGGAACTCCATTAGTTCCATGGGTTCTTTCACTGCATAATTGGTATATTGAGCACGTGCTTTTTCAGCAGGAGTTCTTCTAGGTCTTTTTCCCATTTCTTTTTTCTTTTGAAATTCTATTATCATCACGGATTATCGAAGTTCCAGCAACACCACATTTTCTACGTGGTGGGTGTGAGGGAACATATCTACCGGTTGAATGGCTTTCACCTTGTATTTCTCATCGAGTAATTGCAAATCCCGTGCTTGAGTAGCAGGATTACAACTTACATACACAATCCGTTTCGGTTCGGCAAACAAGATGACATCAACTACATCCTGGTGCATACCGGCACGAGGAGGATCAGTAATGATTACATCCGGGCGTCCATGCTGATTGATGAAATCCTGCGTCAGTATATCCTTCATATCACCGGCATAAAACAATGCATTCTTGATATCATTGATTTCTGCATTTACCTTTGCGTCTTCGATAGCTTCCGGCACATATTCGATACCGATTACCTGGCGAGCCTGGCGTGATACGAAGTTGGCGATTGTTCCCGTTCCTGTATAGAGGTCATATACCAGTTCGTTGCCTGTTAATCCGGCAAATTCACGGGCCACTTTATATAAATTATAAGCCTGTTCCGAGTTGGTCTGATAGAATGATTTCGGTCCTACTTTGAAACGCAGTCCCTCCATTTCTTCAAAGATGTGATCTTTCCCTTTAAATACATGCACATCCAAATCATTGATTGTGTCATTGCACTTATTATTAATAATGTATAGAAGAGAAGTGATTTCTGGGAAAGAGTCCGCTACGAATTGGAGTAACTGCTTGAACAGTTCCATTTCGTGATCTTCCGTAATCTTGCAAATGACGATTACCATCAGTTCGCCAGTTGAAGAGGTGCGTACAATCATATTCCGCAGCATACCTTCCTGTGTGCGCAGATTGATGAAAGAGTAATCGTGTTCGTAAGCGTAGTCACGTACAGCGTTGCGGATACGGTTGGATATATCATCCTGTAACCAGCATTTCTCAATAGCCAGCACCTTGTCAAAGGCTCCCGGAATGTGGAAACCCACCGCATTCATCTGGTCATACTTCACATCCTGACGAACTTCTTCGTTTGTCAACCAGCGTTTATTTGAGAAGGTGAATTCCAGTTTGTTCCTGTAGAATTCCGTCTTGTCAGAACCGAGAATCGGAGAAATTTCGGGAAGTTCGATTTTCCCGATACGTCTCAAATTATCTTCCACTTGCTTTTGCTTATATCTGATCTGCTCCGAATAGGGGAGCACTTGCCACTTGCAGCCACCGCATACGCCATAGTGTTGGCAGAAAGGAACAGCGCGATTGGGCGACAGCTCGTGAAACTTCACCGCTTCAGCTTCGGCATATTTATTCTTTTTACGCTTGATTTGCAGGTCTACGACATCACCCGGCACTACATAGGGAACAAAAATCACCAGGTCGTTTACTTTTGCGATGGCTTTTCCTTCGGCAGCCACATCCATGATTGTTACCTTCTCCAATAAGGGAAGCTCTTTTTTCTTTCTTGCCACTTTTACACCAGTCTAATAATTACTTTGCAAAAGTAGGTATTTTTTTTGGAAAAAATTCGGGTATACAGAAATATTCCGGATTGTAATGTCGAAATTGCATTTTGATAGAAAGTTTTTTCGCAAAAAGTTTTCAAGTTTGCGAAATATCCTTAGATTTGCGAACAGAAAAAAATCATAATGTAACTTTAAACACAATATTATGGATAAAAAAAGAGTTTATACCTTTGGTAATGGTCAGGCAGAAGGAAAGGCTGACATGAAGAATTTGCTCGGTGGTAAGGGAGCCAACCTTGCAGAAATGAATTTAATCGGAATTCCTGTCCCTCCCGGATTCACAATAACTACAGATGTTTGTACGGAATACAATACGTTAGGACGTGATAAAGTGGTTGAGCTACTGAAAGATGAAGTGGTAAAAGCGATCACTCACGTGGAAACGTTGATGAAATCTAAATTCGGTGACGTTGAAAATCCTTTGTTGGTGTCTGTACGTTCCGGTGCGCGCGCATCTATGCCGGGTATGATGGATACGATTCTGAACTTGGGATTGAATGACGAAGTGGTAGAAGGTATTATCCGTAAGACAGGTAATGCACGCTTTGCATGGGACTCTTATCGTCGTTTTGTGCAGATGTACGGTGACGTAGTATTGGGCATGAAGCCTACCAATAAAGATGATATCGACCCGTTCGAAGCAATCATTGAAGAGGTGAAGAAAGCGAAAGGGGTAGAACTGGATAACGAGTTGAAAGTGGAAGACTTGCAGGAACTCGTAAAGAAATTTAAGGCTGCCGTAAAGGAACAGACCGGAAAAGATTTCCCGACTGGTGCATACGAACAACTTTGGGGAGCTATATGTGCCGTATTTGATTCATGGATGAATGAACGCGCTATCCTTTACCGTAAGATGGAAAGTATACCTGATGAATGGGGTACAGCTGTCAATGTACAGGCTATGGTGTTCGGTAATATGGGTGAAACTTCGGCTACTGGTGTTTGTTTCTCACGTGATGCCGGTACGGGTGAAGACCTTTTCAATGGTGAATATCTGATTAACGCACAAGGTGAAGACGTAGTGGCCGGTATCCGTACTCCGCAACAGATCACCAAGATTGGTTCTCAACGTTGGGCTGTATTGGCTGGTGTGACCGAAGATGTTCGCGCAGCGAAGTTCCCTTCCATGGAAGAGGCAATGCCGGAAATCTATAAAGAATTAGATGCTCTCCAGACTAAACTGGAAAATCATTATAAAGATATGCAGGACATGGAGTTCACCGTACAAGAAGGTAAACTCTGGTTCCTTCAGACACGTAACGGTAAGCGTACAGGTGCTGCTATGGTGAAGATCGCTATGGATTTGCTCCGTCAGGGCATGATTGACGAAAAGACTGCTTTGATGCGCGTGGAACCGAATAAACTCGATGAATTGCTTCACCCTGTATTCGATAAGGATGCTTTGAAGAAAGCCAAAGTGTTGACTCGTGGTCTTCCGGCTTCTCCGGGTGCTGCAACCGGTCAGGTGGTGTTCTTTGCTGACGACGCTGCTGAATGGCATGCTGCCGGTAAACGTGTGGTAATGGTTCGTATCGAAACTTCTCCGGAAGACTTGGCCGGTATGGCAGTTGCCGAAGGTATTCTTACGGCTCGTGGCGGTATGACTTCTCATGCTGCTGTTGTGGCTCGTGGTATGGGTAAATGTTGTGTATCAGGTGCAGGTGCATTGAATATCGATTATAAAAACCGTACCGTAGAAATTGACGGTGTTGTGTTGAAAGAAGGCGATTATATCTCTCTGAACGGAAGTACAGGTGTAGTTTATAATGGTAAGGTAGAAACACAGGCTGCAGAACTTTCCGGTGACTTTGCTGAATTAATGACGCTGGCTGATAAGTATACTCGTCTGCAGGTACGTACGAATGCAGATACTCCTCATGATGCGGAAGTGGCTCGTAACTTCGGTGCAGTAGGTATTGGGCTTTGCCGTACGGAACACATGTTCTTCGAAGGTGAAAAGATCAAGGCAATGCGTGAAATGATTCTGGCGGAAAATGCGGAAGGACGTCGTAAAGCATTGGCTAAGATTCTTCCATATCAACAAGAAGACTTTAAGGGTATCTTTAAAGCAATGGCTGGTTGTCCGGTAACGGTTCGTTTGCTCGATCCTCCTTTGCATGAGTTCGTTCCTCACGATTTGAAGGGACAGCAGGAAATGGCAGATACTATGGGTGTGAGCCTGCAATATATCCAGCAACGTGTAGAATCATTGTGTGAGCATAACCCGATGTTGGGTCACCGTGGTTGCCGTCTGGGAAATACTTATCCTGAAATTACACAGATGCAGACACGTGCCATCTTGGGTGCTGCACTCGAATTGAAGAAAGAAGGAGTGGAAACTCATCCGGAAATCATGGTTCCATTAACTGGTATCTTGTATGAATTCAAGGAGCAGGAAAATGTAATCCGTGCGGAAGCTAAGAAGTTGTTTGAGGAAGTAGGAGATAGCATTGACTTCAAAGTGGGTACAATGATTGAAATTCCGCGTGCCGCTTTGACTGCCGACCGTATCGCTTCTTCTGCCGAGTTCTTCTCATTCGGTACAAATGACTTAACGCAGATGACCTTCGGTTATTCTCGTGATGATATAGCTTCTTTCCTTCCTGTTTATCTGGAAAAGAAGATTTTGAAAGTAGACCCGTTCCAGGTTCTCGATCAGAATGGTGTGGGACAGTTGGTACGTATGGCTACAGAAAAGGGCCGTGCTATCCGTCCGGATCTGAAATGTGGTATTTGTGGTGAACATGGTGGTGAGCCTTCTTCAGTGAAATTCTGTCACCGGGTAGGTTTGAACTACGTTAGTTGTTCTCCATTCAGAGTGCCGATTGCCAGATTGGCGGCGGCGCAGGCAGCAATAGAAGGATAGTCAAATACGCTGGTTAGGTACTTAACTATCTGATAAATAGACTGTAAATACTTGTGAAAGTATTTGCAGTCTATTTTATTTTATGCCTGTTGGGTACTGATGTCCGTTTACCATCCAATATTTATTTGGTATTTATTATAAAAAACTAACTAAATGTTTGTTTAATCATAAAAACAGCTTTACATTTGCACCCCAGAAATCGACCGAATTGGGGTCTAACGTTTAATTTAAAAAAACAAAGAAAATGAAAAAGGGTTTATTATTGGTAGTTGTAATGTTAGCAACTATCGCTGTAAAAGCACAAGACATTTACGTAGGCGGATCTTTGAACGTTTGGCGTAACAGCACAGGCAACACTACTTCTTTTAAAGTTGCTCCGGAAGTTGGATACAACTTTAATGAAACATGGGCATTGGGTGCTGAATTGGATTATTCACATAATTATAATGGTGGACTAACAAAGAATTCAGTAATTGTTGCTCCATACATTCGTTGGTCTTACTGTGAAACCGGTGCGGTTCGCCTGTTTCTGGACGGAACTGCTGCTCTCGGCTTCGTGAAGGTTAAAGACGGAGACACTACTAAAGCCGGACAAGTGGGACTTAGACCGGGGATTGCTGTTAAATTGAACGATCACTTCTCTTTCATTGCCAAGTATGGTTTCCTGGGATATCGTAGAAATATAAATACGCTTGGAGATTCTTTTGGTCTTGAACTTACTAGTGAAGATCTTTCAATTGGTTTCCATTACGCATTCTAATAAGAAGAAAACAAATCAACAAATTAGGAAAGGGAGTTCTCAAAAATAGGGAATTCCCTTTTTTTATGTATAATCTCTATAAATTGCGCACTTGTTAACGAAAAAGTTGTTTAATACAAATTACAATTATACATTTGTATTGTTAAACAATGAGGTCAATAGAAACCTTTAGTATTAATTTAAAACTTTAAAATTATGAAGAAGAGTGTTTTGTTTGTTTTATTTGCACTGATTTCAGTGGCAGGTTTCTCTCAAATTACAGGTTGGAATGCCAAAGTAGGTATGAACTTTAGTAATTACACCGGTGATCTTGATCTGAATGCAAAGGTTGGATTCAAACTTGGTGGAGGTTTTGAATATGCTTTTACTGATACATGGTCACTGCAACCTTCATTATTCTTAACTAGTAAAGGTGCAAAGAAAGATGGCAATAGCATTAATGCAATGTATTTGGAATTGCCAGTAATGGCTGCTGCACGTTTCAATGTAGCAGATAATACTAATCTGGTGGTGAATGCAGGTCCTTATTTTGCTTGTGGTATTGCCGGTAAAACAAAGTTTGACTTAGGTAATGACACAGAACGTAAAGTCGACACTTTTGGTGATGATGCTTTGAAGCGTTTTGATGCAGGTCTTGGTGTAGGAGTTGCATTGGAATTTGGTAGAATCATTGCAGGCTTGGATGGTCAATTTGGTCTGGTTGATGTGGAAAAAGTTGGTAATCCTAAAAACATGAACTTCTCTATTATCGTGGGATATAAGTTCTGATAAGAAAACACCGAAATACAGAAAGCCGTTGCGGAAGACAATTCGCGGCGGCTTTTTTATTTTATGATTGAGAAAGTCATTTCCTTTATTGGATATACAATAGGAATGTACAGTCAGTTTACTATCGGCTTTTTATTAATCTGATAGCTTTTTCAACTTTTTAAAGTGCTCGATTACGGCTAAATAGTTCTGATCCTGACAGGCGTCGAATTTGTTCCAAAGATCTCCTAATACGACAGCTCCTCCGAAACCGAAATCTTTAATCTCCAGCAAATTATCTTCATTGATACCTCCCAATGCCATCACTTTCGAATCGATAATTTTGGCTCTTTGTGCTTCACGCAATTCTTCGGCAGTATATGTTGAATAGTAATTCACTTTAGAGATACTATCATAAATAGGACTCATAAAAACATAGTCGTAAAAATGCTTTCTGTTTTTTACCTCCTCCACTGAATGGCACGAACAGCTGATGTGACCATAATAATCATGCGGCTCTTTGGGATTACGTGCATTCAGGTGGATACCCATCAGATTAAATTCTTCTTTCAAATAGAAATGTTCATGCGTGACGATACGGCGGTGATATTTATCCGGAATAAGTGTCAATAGCCGTTCCGAATACATAGCCGGAGTTTCCGGCTTCCTAAGATGTAGGACATCCAGCCCCTCTTCGAAAAGAGCGGTAATAATCTTATCTTCTTCGACGAAGAAGGTAGGGGTGGTAACTACAATTAGTTTCATTTCTTTTGTTAAAATTGGATTGCTTAGCAAAGTTACTAATTAACTATGTCAGAAACCAACCTTTATAGTGAAAATTTGTTAGATTGCCATGTCCGCAGGTCGATTGTCCATAGTTCGCCGGCTAAAACATCTCCAAAATCACAGATTATTTTCAGCACTTCCGTAGCTTCAACACTTCCTACAATGGCAGGAGTAACTCCCATCACACCTTTAGGCGGAGGAGGCATCCGTTGCATTTCTTCTTCGTCAGGATAAAGATCCCGGTAGTTCTTTTTCTGGTTTCCGTAGTTGAATACAGAAACCTGTCCTTCAAAACCGCAGATAGCACCATATACGTAAGGCTTTTTCTGCTCTATGCAGATATCGTTAATCAGGTAACGGGTGGCAAAGTTGTCACAGCCGTCGACTACTATATCATATTCCTGAATGATATGATAAGCATTTTCTTTTGTCAACCTGGTAGAGTAGGGATGTATTCTGATCTCGCTGTTGAGAGCGGAGAGCCGTTCCGCTGCACAGATAGCTTTCGGTTTACCCAATTCTTTTTCGGAATAGAGAACTTGTCGTTGCAGGTTAGTGATGCTTACCAAATCGTCATCTACCAGTCCGAGACATCCCACACCGGCGCCTGCCAGGTAGAGAGCGATGGGAGAGCCTAGCCCTCCCACACCTACAATAAGCACTTTGGCTTCCTGCAGTTTCTTCTGACCTTCTTCTCCGATTTCGGGAAGTATGATTTGTCTATCGTATCGCATCTGCCTATCTTTTAAAATCAAAAGACTGATCCCAATCTTTCCAAACTGGTTCGCGACCTAGTTTCTTCAAGTCACGTTCCACTTCAACCGCCTTTCGCTCATCACTTACGTGAAATTGTTCCAGGGTTTGAGGATAACTGTAATATCCTCCGGGTTCAGTTTTACTCTCCGCACTCATGGTTGTAACACCGAGCGTTGCCATGTGATTTCGGATTTCTGCACTTTCACGGGTGGAATAGGAGATATCTACGTCGTGGTCGAAGATTCGCATCGCGAATGTAAGTTGAGCCAGTTCCCGGTCGTTCATGACTACATTCGGTTGGAAGCCGCCATTTTCAGACGGGCGCATACGTGGGAAATTTACGCTGTATTTCGTTTTCCAGTAATGCTTTTGCAAATAACGTAGATGATAAGCCATCATCGTTACGTCTGTCCGCCATTCTTCCAAGCCGATCAGGACACCCATGCCAATCTTATGTACACCTGCCTGTCCCATACGGTCGAAGCCGTCTACACGCCATTCGAATTTAGACTTCATGCCTCTCGGATGATATGTCTTGTAATTTGCTTTATGGTAAGTCTCTTGAAAACAGATCACTCCATTCAGACCATGATTAGTCAGTTCCTGATATTCTTCTGCTTTAAGGGGCATTACTTCAATTTGCAGGTTGCTGAAATAAGGTTTTGCCAAATCCAGCGCCCGGGCAATGTAGGGAACACCTGCTGCGGCAGGGTTTTCACCGGTTACGAGCAGTAGGTTCTCAAAAGGAGCCAGTCGTTTGATGGCTTTGTATTCGTTGACAATCTCTTCCTCTGTCAGTATCGTTCTCTTCATCGGATTGCTGATGTGGAAACCGCAATAGACGCAGGAGTTGGTACATGAATTAGTCAGGTAGAGCGGTACGAACATGGAGATAGTCTTACCGAACCGTTCCATCGTATATTTCTGACTAAGGCGTGCCATCACTTCCAGATAAGGAGTGGCGGCAGGTGAAATCAGCGCCATAAAGTCGTTGACATCCAGATGCTCTTTTTTACCCAATGCACGGCGTACGTCGGCATCTGTTTTGGAATAGATGGCTTTTGTCGTCTCTTCCCAGGATATTTTTTCTAATTCGTCGGAGAACATTTTAATCAATTAAAAATTAAAAATTGAAATGAGGGGAGAAGGTAGGTCAGTGGGCTGACTTTCTGTTTCTCCCTACTCATTATTTGTTGGTTTTAGCGCTTTTCTTTAAATCGCGTGACAATCTCATTGCACAGAAATTAGGTCCGCACATCGTACAATATTCTCCATCGATATGATGTCCTGCACGAAAATAGGTCTGCGCCCGCTCCGGGTCGAGAGACAGGTCGAACTGATCTTTCCAGCGGAACTCATAGCGAGCTTTACTCAATGCGTTGTCTCGTACCTGTGCACCCGGGTGTCCTTTTGCCAGGTCAGCGGCATGAGCGGCTATCTTGTAGGTAATGACTCCTACGCGTACGTCCTCTTTGTCGGGTAAGGCAAGGTGTTCTTTCGGAGTGACATAACAAAGCATAGCCGTACCCAGCCATCCGATTTGTGCGGCACCGATAGCAGAAGTGATATGGTCGTATCCGGGAGCAATATCCGTCACCAACGGGCCGAGTGTATAGAATGGGGCGTCATGGCATTTTTCAATCTGACGTTCCATGTTCTCTTTGATTTTATGCATCGGAACGTGTCCGGGGCCTTCAATAAATGCCTGAACATTCTTATCCCAGGCACGAAGCACTAATTCTCCCATGGTATCCAGTTCGGCGAACTGCGCTTCATCGTTCGCATCGTAGATAGAACCCGGACGAAGTCCGTCGCCTAAAGAAACGGCTACATCATATTGTGCCAGGATATCACAAATATCATCAAAGTGATCGTATAAGAAACTTTCCTGATCGTGTACGAGACACCATTTACTCATTATGCTTCCTCCACGGCTGACAATACCGCACAACCGCTTATCGGCAAGATGAACATTATGGCGGCGGATCCCTGCATGAATGGTGAAGTAATCTACACCTTGTTCACATTGTTCAATCAATGTATCCCGGTAGATTTCCCAGGTGAGGTCTTCCACTATGCCGTTCACCTTTTCAAGTGCCTGATAAATAGGAACCGTGCCGACGGGTACGGGACAATTACGGATAATCCATTCGCGTGTTTCATGGATATTTTCTCCTGTGGAAAGATCCATCAAGGTATCGCCACCCCATTTGCAGCTCCACAATGCTTTCTCCACTTCTTCATCTATGCTTGAGGTAGTAGCCGAATTTCCGATATTCGTATTGATTTTCACAAGGAAGTTGCGTCCGATAATCATCGGTTCAGCTTCTGGGTGGTTGATATTGGCCGGTAATACAGCACGTCCTTCTGCAATCTCCTGACGGACAAATTCTGGAGTAATGTGGGTCTTAATTCCCAATTCCTCGCAATTCATGTTCTCGCGGATTGCTACATATTCCATTTCAGGGGTGATAATCCCTCTTTTGGCGTATGCCATTTGAGTGATTGCTTCTCCTTTTTTAGCGCGATAGGGCAGAGCGATGTGCTCGAAACGTAAGTGATCGAGACTTTTATCGTCCCTTCTCATTTGTCCGTATTCCGAAGTAATTTCGGGAAGTTGTTCCACATCACCACGGCCTACAATCCATTCTTCACGCATACGGGGCAGTCCTTTTTTAAGATCAATGCTCATATCTGCATCGCTGAACGGTCCGCTGGTATCATATACATATATCTCCGGGTTCGGTGTTGCTATCTTTTCTTCGCCTTCAAAGCTGACACTGGGCACTTGTTCCACTTTCCGCATCGCTACACGGATATTCGGATAAAGTTTACCGGGTAAATAGACTTTCTGCGAGCGGGGGAATTTTATTTTTTGTTCCATAGTTTATTCGTTTTTAATCAAGAAAAGCCGTTAGAGGTGAACTTGCTTCTGCCACGAAGTCGACGGCTTGTAATCCTAATCCTGCTTCGTAAGCCTGTCTTCCGGCTTCTGTAGCCGCTTTGAATGCTTTTGCCATTTCTACCGGATTTCCGGCAACGGCTATTGCGGTATTAACTAATACAGCGGAAGCTCCCAGTTCCATTGCTTCGGCAGCATGACTGGGTGCACCGATACCCGCATCTACGACTACCGGGATACCTGCCTGTTCGATAATGATTTGCAGGAATTCTTTGGTCTGCAATCCTTTATTGGTACCGATTGGTGCACCGAGCGGCATAACGGTAGCTGCGCCCGCTTCTTCCAGACGTTTGCAGAGTACAGGGTCAGCCTGACAATAAGGCAACACGATAAAACCCAGTTTTACCAGTTCTTCCGTAGCTTTCAGTGTCTCGATAGAGTCAGGGAGCAGATAGCGTGGGTCCGGGTGAATTTCCAGTTTCAGCCAGTTTGTTCCAAAGGCTTCGCGAGCCAGTTGTGCTGCAAAAACAGCCTCCTCTGCATTACGTACACCGGAAGTATTGGGCAATAGCTGAATATTCGGATGAATAATATGTTTCAGCATGTCATCCTCTTTGTTGTCCATGTCGATTCGTTTCATGGCAACAGTAACCATTTCCGTGCCTGAAGCCAGAATAGCTTGTTCCATTACTTCATTGGAATTGAATTTTCCTGTTCCCAGGAAAAGACGGGAGTTAAATTCGCGTCCCGCAATTACTAACTTTTCCATTCTATATATATTATAAATTAAATTACTGATTGTACATCATTGCTTTACGCATGATTCAGGATTCTACGTGTTTCTTCTATCGGATTATCCGCTCCGAGAATGGTTCCCGACAGGGCTATCCCGTTTACTCCTGTGTGAAGTATGGCAGGAATATCCTCATAAGTGATTCCTCCAATCGCTACTACGGGGATTTCGATATTCGCCTCTTTCATCTGTGAAAGGATGGAGGAATAGCCTTCCAATCCCAGTACAGGGCTTAAATTCTTTTTGGTGGTAGTAAACCGGAAAGGACCGATGCCAAGATAATCGGCACCGGCACGATAGTGCTGTACAACATCTTCGAATGTATTTGCAGTGCCGCCGATAATGAAAGCCTCTCCAAGAATTTGGCGGGCCTGGTCGATAGGCATATCCTTTTTGCCCAGATGAACACCGTCCACTTCCAGCTTTCGCGCCAGTTCAACGTGATCGTCCAGAACCAGGATTGCTTCGTGCTCTTTACAAAGCGGTTTCAGTTGCAGGGCTACTGCCTCCACTTCTTCGAGAGGAGCCTCTTTCATGCGTAGTTGGATCCATTTGCACCCGCCTTCGAGTGCCATACGTGCCGATTCGAGGTACGAGTACCGTTCGGTCTGATGCGTGATAAATTGTAGACTGACCATTCCCTTATCCTCCGCAAGCAGCTTTGATAATCACCAGGTTATCGTTCTCATGCAATATGAAACCCTCCCATTCGGTACGGGGAATCATTTTGTTGTTTACGGCGATAGCAATGCCTTGAACCGGAAGTTCGAGCTGTGCTGTCAGTTGTGTAAGGGTAGAGTCGGGAGTAATTTCCACCTCTTTGTTGTTCACTTGTACTTTCATTGTCCTATCAGAATAAATAAGTTGAAAGTAAATACAAAGAGCGTGCTTGAATGGAAAGGCGATAAGAAGAAACACAATCCCTACGTCAGTACTAACTGCCTCAGGTTCCTAGGGTATAATCTCAGCCCCTCATGGGGCACCCCTTTGTCTTTACGGGGACAAAGTAAGTGAAAAAGAAACAGAAAAACACTAAATCATTCGATTTTTTTTCATTTTTCTGTTGATTCCTGTTTTTTGATAGGATGAGAAAAGATAAATCGGGCGCCATTTTTGTAATTCTTGTCAATCCAGATATCACCTCCCATATATTGGATGGTCAGTTTGCAGATAGCCAGTCCCAATCCTGTACCCTGTACGAACTCGTTCAGCTTTTCGAAACGTTGGAATACCAGCTCCTGTTTATCTTCGGGGATTCCGGTGCCGGTATCAGTTACCGAGAACAGCATACATTGCTTTTTTTCGTCCACTTCATAATCCAGCGTAATACTTCCTCCGGCAGGAGTGAATTTCAAGGCATTGTTCAGCAGATTGATAATAATCTGCTGCAGGCGCAAGGGATCTGTGTAGAGCATGTAAGGCTCTTTAGGCATTTGCAGTTTAATGTCTACATCCATTGTCTTGTTCCGGTTGGTCAGAGTAATCATATTCTGGCAATGGTTCACCAGCTCACACCATTCATAGTTGAATTGCAGTTTTCCTGATTCCAGGCGTGATATATCCAGTACATCACTAATCAGTTGGAGCAACAGATTGGAGTTGGTCTGGACAATATCTGCGTATTCTTTCAGTTCGTTATTCTGCTCTACCGAACCGATAATCAGACTGGAGAAACCGACAATAGCATTTAGCGGAGTCCGTATCTCGTGGCTCATATTCGAAACAAAGGCACTTTTCAGTTGGTTAGCTTCTTCGGCGCGCTCTTTAGCATCACGCAATTCGATTTCAGACTCTTCCAACTTCTTTTTATCTTCCCGTAGTTGTTTCGTAGTTCTTTCAAGGTGATTCTTCAGGATTTTAGTCCGGTAATAGTAATACAGCGAAATCATTAGACTTCCTACTAATACGAGAAATATAATCAGGATGAATTGTACTTCTGTCTTATAGGCCACAAAGAATGGGATGGGCTGATTGATTACCATTGAGTTAACAGGTAACTTCTTGTTTTCAAATCCCCATTCCTTTAGTTTCTTCGCATCAAATTTATATCTGTTGGGTAAGATATTGATACTGCTGATATCAGTTTCCTTCTGGTCTAAAAAGCGGTAGGCATATTCTCCCATGCTTTGTCCCACTCCTTCATATTGCGGGACATATCCTCCGATAGCCCAGTAACCTATTGCAGTGGAAGTCATGCTGAACATAGGCAGGAGAGGATTGGCTTTGGAAAAAGCATAAACGGAGTTATTCATGTAAGTAATACCCCGGTTATCGATTCTCCAGATGCCAAGCAACATGACTGTGTTTCTGGGAAGATTGCGCAATTGACTGGCAGCCATATCGAGTGTATGGATGCGGCCATCGACGTAGGTGATAGACAACTGTGGGAAATGTTGCAGGTTTTTCTTGAACCATGCCAGTTCGGCAAGTCCGTTGTATGTGTTATCCGATACAAATACAAGGTGTTCTGTTTCCGGATAGAAATCCTGTATCATTTCAATATCTTTTTTAATGTCATATTCGTATGTGCTACAATATCTTACGTTGTATTCCTTCATGCGTTCCATTAAGTTAATGCTTTCGGGATTATAGCTTCGGATGTCGGTCGAATCCTCCGGAATACGTATTCCGTTGCGTGATGCCATTGCACAGAAAACAGGAAGCTGCTTGTACTTTTCATCTTCGAGATGGAGGAAACTGCTCCATGCTTCACCACCCAGGAGAATAACTAATTTGGCTTTCGGATGTTTGTCCAGAATATCGGTCAATGTTTTTTTCCATTGATGCGCCTGCGTTAAGTCTGTTGCATTCATATTTTCTACCATGATCGAATATCTTCCTCCCAATTGGGTGTAGGTCTCTATAAATGTGCTGATGTTATCGTAGGTATATTTAGTGTCAGAATTATAAGAGGTGATAAACAGGATTTCTTCCTCAGATTCTTCTGTGGTGGCAGCATTGCCGAAAAGGGGGAGGAAAAGGAGTACAGCAATGGAGACAATAAATCGTATTTTTTTTCTTTTATACAGTATCATAATTGTTTGTTATGTTGTTTTATGAGTTGCAAAAATACAACTAATGCATCTGATATACAATAAAAGTCTGTTTCTTTTTAATCTGTAAAAAAGGTCGCTGTGAAAAACACAACGACCTTTTCCATAAGTATAGTTTAGCTTGTAAATTTGATTACATTCTTTTTTCAACCACATCCCAGTCGATGATATCCCACAGGGCGTTTACGTGGTCGGCACGGCGGTTCTGGTAATCCAGATAATAGGAGTGTTCCCAAACGTCAAATCCAAGAAGTGGTTTCAAACCGGCACGTACCGGATTGCTGCCGTTCCCCTCTTTAGTGATTTTCAGTTTACCGTCTTTATCTACGGATAGCCAAGCCCATCCTGAACCAAACAATCCGACTGCTGCTGCATTGAATTCTTTCTTGAAGTTTTCAAAGCTGCCAAAGTCACGTTTGATGGCTTCTCCCAGTTTACCGGCCGGCTCCTTCTTTGAAGGTTTCGGGGCAAATTGCAGGAAGTACAGGTTGTGGTTCAATACTTGTCCGGCGTTATTGAATATAGCTCCATCCGGTGCGGCTGCAACGATTTCTTCTACCGTTTTACCTTCATATTCTGTTCCGGGCACGAGGCTATTCAGATTATTTACATACGTTTGTAGATGTTTTCCGTAATGGAAATCTATTGTTTGCTGACTGATTACAGGTTCCAACGCATTGTTAGCGTAAGGAAGTTTAGGCATTTCGTAAGTCATGGTCATCATAATTAAAGACATTAATATAGTATTCATAATGTTACAAGTTTTAATTGGCTTGTTATACTATAATAACAGAAGCCCTTTGCAAAATGTTCACAGCATCTTACTTTATTTGTAAATGTACTGTATGCGTTCCACTTCTTTCGGATGCTCACGGTCGGTCCGGCAGATCCATTGGCCCGTATTATCATATTCATAATAAGAATTGCTATCGATCTGGTTTCCGTATTTATCGTACAGGCAGGTCAGGCATCCCGATGTTTTCTGGTTATTGCCTAAAATCCGTTGGTAAACGATTTGTGTCAGATAACCGTATTTATCGTATTCATAAGCATCTTTTTGTGAAATAATCTGATCCGAAGAATTGGCAAAAAGCAGGTTTTGATGTTGGGATGAAATCAATCTGCCTTTATCATCATATTTGTTTGCGGTGTACGCCTGAAGTTCTCCATTCTTATTATACTCTTTGGTTTCGGTCAATAACCCCTGTTTATTATAGGAACTTATGATGACTCTTCCATCTGTATACTTGAGCGAATCACTCTCGATACTTCCGTCCGTACCGATACGGCGTGTCCGTCGGTAGAGATCCGTTTTGGTTTTCGGATTCGTTTGCACTTCAAAGATGCAGTGACCTTGCGGATCGTATAATCTGTTCGTTTGTATTTCATTGCTTGGCTGACCGTTCTTTACGGTAAGCGACAATGTAGAAATGAGCTGCCCCTTATCATCATACGAATAAGTGGTCGAGGTATTTCCCGTACTGTCATTTTCCGCAGACTTAATCAATCGTCCTCCATTATAGTATTTCACGGAAGTAGGAGTGGATATGATTGTTTGCAGAATAAACGGTGTCCGTAGTGCATTGGCCTGGTCACGAAATTCCTTATACTTGTGTGTGCAAAGAAAATCCTGCAGCATACTCAAAGATTCGGAATTGACAATGGCAGCTTTTAAAAGCTCAAAATCAGCTTTTTCACTAAGATATTCAAGTTCGTCCAGATGAGTACGTGCTGTGGAAGTCAGGTAAGGTGATTGCTTATACTCGTCAATAATCTGCCGGATGGCTGTTGCGTTTCCTTTCTCCCGGAGGCTGTCGATTCCTTGAAACAGAAAATCATCGTATAACGCGCGAACTTCCGGAAGGAATGGACGCGTGTCTTTATCCGTGAAGAATTTCTGCATGTTGGCGTTATCAAAAAATGCCTTGAAATTCGCTGATGTCGGATTACTCTTTACAATCTGGTAAAGCCGTTTGTTTTCCGCAGTGTTGATTTGAGAGATAAATTTGCCGTTCGGATATTCCGTGATGTACGTTTGATAAATATTCAGCGTAGGTGTTTTCAGCATACCTTCCAGTAAAGCCATTTCACGGATGTCCCGTACCTTTTGCAAGATGGCAGAATCTCCCGGATAACCGCTTGACTGGATACTGTCCATCAACGTCTTGCTAAAAGGAATTTGATCTTTCGAAGCATCCAGAATGGAGATAACGGCCAGTTCTGCTTTGTTTTGTACGTTGGAAAGTTGTATTTTCTCTTCTTCACAGATATTGGGAAAATAAGCTTTCGTTGCCCTTTCGTAGCATCCGAAATAGTTGGTGGCAGCCTGTTCGCTTTGCTCGTTCCACAATCCGTTGAGCACATCCAATAATGCCAGTTCCTCGGCATAATAGGTTTGTGTCTCGTCATCTATCTTATCACGGTTTTTCTGCCATTTGTCGGCGTCATTATCGTTCAGATACCTTAGCAGCTTTTCCAGGCGGCTCTGCTTTTGTGCCATTGCCTGTGGAATGCAGGCGACCAGAAACAAACTCAAAATAATCGATAAAAATATACTTCTTTTCATTGCTTTTTGGTGTTAGGTTAAAATAGTTAGTGATGAAAATTCATAAAAATACCTTCATTCTCGAATGAATATTATACTTTTGTATTGAGAACAAATTTGAATGCCAAGGGTTTGTTAAAAATCCACATTGTTTTTATAATGCTGTTATGAATACCAATTATATAGATGAATTGAACGAGAGTCAGTGTGCTGCAGTGACTTATAATGACGGTCCTTCGCTGGTGATAGCCGGTGCAGGTTCGGGGAAGACGCGTGTATTGACTTATAAAATCGCTTACTTGCTGGAACAGGAGAACGGCTACAATCCGTGGAATATCCTTGCACTGACCTTTACGAATAAGGCGGCGCGCGAGATGAAAGAGCGTATTGCCCGTCAGGTAGGTATGGAAAGGGCACGTTATTTGTGGATGGGGACTTTCCATTCCATCTTCTCACGGATTCTTCGTGCCGAAGCAACATTTATCGGGTTCACTTCCCAGTTCACCATCTATGATACGGCTGATAGTAAGAGCCTGCTTCGTTCCATCATCAAAGAGATGGGATTGGACGAGAAAACTTATAAACCGGGAGTAGTGCAGGCACGCATCTCCAATGCCAAAAACCATTTGGTCACTCCTACGGGATACGCTGCCAATAAAGAGGCTTACGAAGGAGATATGGCTGCCAAGATGCCTGCTATCCGTGATATCTATACTCGTTATTGGGACAGATGCCGTCAGGCGGGAGCGATGGATTTTGATGATTTATTGGTATATACCTATATTCTGTTTCGTGACTTTCCGGAAGTGCTGGCACGTTATCGCGATCAGTTCCGTTATGTATTGGTGGACGAGTATCAGGATACGAATTATGCGCAGCATAGCATTGTTCTACAACTGACTAAAGAAAATCAACGGGTCTGTGTAGTGGGAGACGATGCGCAAAGTATCTATTCTTTCCGTGGGGCGGATATTGACAATATTCTCTATTTTACAAAAATCTACCCCAATACGAAAGTTTTTAAACTGGAGCAGAATTATCGTTCCACACAAACCATTGTTTGTGCTGCCAATAGCTTGATTGAGAAGAATGAACGCCAGATACGGAAAGCCGTGTTTTCGGAGAAAGAAAAGGGGGAACCTATCGGCGTATTTCAGGCGTATAGCGATGTGGAAGAGGGAGATATTGTAGCTAATAAGATTGCAGAGCTACGACGGGAGTATCGCTACGGATATGCTGATTTTGCCATCCTGTATCGTACGAATGCACAAAGCCGTATTTTTGAAGAGGCTCTTCGGAAACGGAGTATACCTTATAAGATTTACGGAGGACTTTCGTTCTACCAGCGAAAAGAGATAAAAGATGTGATTGCTTATTTCCGTTTGGTAGTGAATCCGAATGATGAAGAAGCATTCAAGCGAATCATTAATTATCCGGCTCGTGGTATTGGAGATACGACAGTCGGGAAGATTATATCGGCGGCTACCGATCATGGCGTAAGTCTTTGGGCGGCACTCTGTGAACCATTGAGTTACGGACTGGATATAAATAAAGGAACGCATGCAAAACTGCAAGGCTTTCGTGAATTGATAGAAGGTTTCATTGTCGATCAGGCAGATAAGAACGCTTATGAAATAGGAACGAATATCATCCGTCAGTCCGGCATTATCAACGATGTTTGTCAGGACACATCCCCCGAGAATCTAAGCCGTAAGGAAAATATAGAAGAGTTGGTGAATGGAATGAATGACTTCTGCGCTTTGCGGCAGGAGGAGGGTAATCCGAATGTGTCTCTTACCGATTTCCTTTCGGAGATTGCATTGCTTACCGATCAGGATTCCGACAAGGCGGATGATGGGGAAAAGATAACGTTGATGACAGTTCATTCGGCTAAAGGATTGGAGTTTAAGAATGTATTTGTGGTCGGTCTGGAAGAAAACCTGTTTCCCAGTGGGATGGTAGGAGATTCTCCCCGGGCACTGGAAGAAGAACGTCGTTTGTTCTATGTAGCTATTACTCGTGCGGAGGAACATTGTTATCTGTCTTTTGCCAAAACCCGTTTCCGTTATGGAAAGATGGAATTTGGAAGCCCCAGTCGTTTCTTGCGTGATATCGATGTTCATTACTTGCAATTGCCGCATGAGGCAGGAGTGAGCCGTGCTGTCGATGAAGGTGCAGGACGTTTCCGTAGAGAGATTGAAGGAGGATTCACCCGTTCAGCTTCTCCGTCGCGTGCCCCTTTCGGAAGTACATCTTCCGAACAACGTGAACGTCCGAAAGCACAGATCATTGCTTCCAGCGTACCGAGGAATTTGAAGAAAGTTAGTACTGTTAGCCCAAGTAGCGGTGCACAGGCAACCTCTTCCACTTCGCCATCGGTAGCAGGAGTACAGGCCGGACAGATGATAGAGCACGAACGTTTCGGATTGGGTGAAGTGATTAAAGTAGAAGGAACGGGAGACAATGCGAAAGCAACTATTCATTTTAAAAATGCGGGAGACAAACAACTATTATTACGTTTCGCTCGTTTTAAAGTGGTAGAATAAATAATAACACTAAATAGAGAGACTCATGAAGAAACAACTAACAGTAATTTTGCTTTCCGCTTTGATTGTGAGTGGATGTGCGTCGGGGCGTATGGGAAATCCGGGAGCTATCATGGCAGGTGCTTCTATCGGAGGTAGTCTGGGAAGTTCGATAGGCGGACTTATCGGAGATAATAATCATGGCTGGAGGGGCGGTTACCGTGGTTCTGCTATTGGGAATATTGTGGGAACCATTGCCGGTGCGGCTATTGGAAACGCGTTGACGGCGCCGAGGCAAGAGCAAATAGAGGAAGATGCGTATATTCCTGAAGTACGGGAAGTGCGTGTGCAAAAGTATAAGAAACAGCCGCAAGTGCAACAGCCTATTTCTCAACTGAAGTTGCGCAAGATCCGTTTTATAGATGATAATCGCAGTCATGTGATTGATGCGGGAGAAAATAGCAAGATAATCTTTGAGATTATGAATGAAGGGAGAAATCCTGTTTATAATGTAGTTCCTGTGGTAGAAACGGTGGGGAAGGTGAAGCATCTCGGCATTTCTCCTTCCGTGATGGTGGAGGAAATTCTTCCGGGTGAAGGCATCCGTTATACCGCTTCCATTCATGCAGGTGAAAAATTGAAAGACGGTGAAGTGACATTCCGTGTCGCAGTGGCGGACGAGAATGGAATGATTTGTGATTCGCAGGAATTTACCTTGCCTACACAGCGCGGAAACTAGAGTTAAAAGCCCGAAATATTCGGTTTAAATATAGTGACGGTATTTGCCTTGGATAGTGACGCTATCCTAAGCATATACCGTCACTATATTGGTGGGATAGCGTCACTATTTTAATGGCTATTAATAAGGTAGTTCTTTAGATAAGTTTATGTGAATCGAACAATGCAATTGAATGATATTGTAGGGTTTTATAATAATATTAAGTGTCATGTAATCATTTTATTTCGTATCTTTGTTCATATTTCCAATAAAAGCATTAGAGTGGTATGAAAGAGACATTTAGAAGATATCCTATCGGAATACAGAATTTTGAGGATTTACGTAATAATGATTGTGTGTATATTGATAAAACTGCATTAATTTATCATTTGACTCATACAAATAAGATTTATTTCCTTAGTCGTCCGCGTCGCTTTGGAAAAAGTCTTCTAGTCTCTACTCTTGAAGCTTATTTTTCCGGAAAGAAAGAGTTGTTCGAAGGATTGGCTATGGAACAGTTAGAGAAAGAATGGACTGTTTATCCTGTGTTGCATATTGATTTTAGTAGAACGAAATACACCACAATCGAAGATTTGCAAGAGCAATTGAATCTTTATCTAAGCGAATGGGAGAGGACTTATGGGAAAAATGAAGAAGAAACGAGCTATGCAGCCCGTTTAACCGGTTTGCTTCAACGAATCTACCAACAGACAGGAAAGCAGGCTGTTGTATTGATTGACGAATATGATGCACCTTTATTGGATAGTAATAGCGACTCTGCTTTACAAGGACAATTGCGAACTGAAATGCGGAAGTTTTTCAGTCCTCTTAAAGCGCAAGGGCAATATCTTCGTTTCTTGTTTCTGACAGGAATCAGCAAGTTCAGTCAGATGAGTATATTTAGTGAGCTGAATAACTTGCAGAATATCAGTATGAGCGATGATTATAGTGCTATTTGTGGTATTACAGAGCAAGAGTTGCTAAGTCAGATGCAACCGGATATTGAGAGGATAGCTCAAGCGAATAATGAAACCTATGAAGAAGCTTGTCGGCATTTGAAACGGCAGTATGACGGTTATCATTTCAGCAAGATTTGTGAAGATATTTACAATCCGTTCAGCCTTTTCAATGCATTTTCGCAAAGAGATTATAAGAGCTTTTGGTTTTCTACCGGCACGCCTACTTTCTTGATTGAAATGTTACAGCGAATGGACTTCAGTCTTACTCTATTGGAAAAGATGGAAGTGAAAGACGAAGATTTTGATAAAGCGACAGAGGTTATTACCGATCCGATTCCTGTACTTTATCAGAGTGGCTATTTGACTATTAAAGGATATGAACCTCTCTTTCGTACATATACATTAGGTTATCCCAACGAAGAAGTTAAGATAGGCTTTATTGAGACTCTGATCCCTTCCTATCTCAATCAACCGACACGTGAAAGTAATTTTTATGTAGTCTCTTTTGTAAGAGACCTGATGAAAGGTGATATTGAGCAGTGCCTTCTTCGTACTCGTTCTTTCTTTTCTTCTATACCTTATGATTTGGAGAATAATCAGGAAAAGCACTATCAGACTATTTTCTATTTGTTATTCCGTTTGATGGGGCAATATGTGGATGTAGAGGTTAAGAATGCTATTGGTAGGGCTGATGTGGTAATCAAGATGCCTGATGCGATTTATGTGTTTGAATTTAAGGTAGACGGAACTCCCGAAGAAGCGTTGGCACAAATTAATAGTAAACAGTATGCCATTCCTTATGAGGTAGAGCATCGCAAGGTTGTTAAAGTTGGAGTGAATTTCGATAGTACAACGCGGACTTTGGGACAGTGGAAGATAGAATATTCTTAGTAGAAAGAAATTGAAGCATATATACTTGAAATCAAACATTTTCTGCTTACCTTTGTTAGCTTGAAACAAGATAACAAGAAAGGAGACGAACTTATGTCAAGTAATTATATTCGTTTCGATTGGGCTATGAAACGTTTATTGCGTAATAAAGCCAATTTTGCAGTTCTTGAGGGCTTTCTAACTACTCTTTTGAATGAAAAGATAATCATTCGGAAGCTTTTAGAGAGTGAAAGCAATCAAGAAGATGAGTTTGATAAGTATAATCGTGTAGATATGCTTGCTGAAAACTCGAAAGGTGAACTTATTCTGATTGAAGTTCAGAATAATAATGAGTATGCTTATTTTCAACGTATGCTGTTTGGTACTTCAAAATTAGTAACCGAGTATATTAATCGTGGAGAAGGTTATGATAAGGTACGTAAAGTATATAGTGTCAATATTGTCTATTTTTCTTTAGGTAGTGGCAAAGATACCGTATATCACGGTAAAACGGAATTCCGGGGAATTCATCAGGGAGATATGCTTGAACTGACTCCTTTTCAAAAACAAACTTTTAAAGTGGATACAGTAAGTCAACTTTATCCTGAATATTATATTTTGAAGGTCAATGATTTTAATCAGGTAGCTAAAAGTCCGTTGGAAGAATGGATCTATTATCTGAATACAGGTGATATTCCTGATAGTGCGACTGCTCCAGGTTTAACAGAAGCCCGTGAACGATTAAAACTTGACAAGATGACTAAAGCAGAGCTTGATGCTTACTATCGCCATTTGGATAATATTGTCATATTAAAAGATAATATATTCACTGAACGTGCTGAAGGACGCGCAGAGGGTCATGCTGAAGGGCGTGTAGAGGGTCGTATGGAAGGTATTAATGAAGGTCGTCTGGAAGAGAAAAGGGAAGCTGCAAGCAATATGAAGTCTTTAAATATTCCTCTCGATGTTATTTCGCAAGTCACAGGTTTGTCTATAGAAGAGATAAAGGCGTTGTAATAAACGCCTTTATATAATTGTTAGTATCCTATATCATCTTAGACATGATATAGGATTTTTTATATATAGAAGTCTTGAAATGAGAACATACATAAAAATAGGATATTTTATGCGTTTCTCCTGCTTGAATTTAAGACAGAGTCTTGTATGCAAATAAATATGTGAGTAATTAGGGATTATGGAAATCCGTGGTGCTTTATTTTATATTATTTGGATGCTTATTGTTTGCTGTAAAGAGATTATTTGCGGATATTCGTTTGATTATTTGATAAGTACTTTCTTTTTGCTATATTTGATTTGGATGGAATATAGTGTGAAATAGCTGAAAATATACCGATAAATTTGGGTCTCACCGATGAATGTATTGTTCCTCGGTGAGGAAGGAAGCGACGCACACCGGGCAACGAGTCGTTCCTCGGTGAGGAACAAAGCTTAGTTAGCGGTAAATAATTCGTTTTTTATCCCTTATTTATGTAATATTTAGTCTGAAAACGGTATATTCTTGCATTGATTTATGCATTTATTTCTCTTCTTGCTTTTATTTTGATTTAATATTTATAGAGTGAATCTTAAAAATAGACTAATTTCTTTGGTTGGAAAGATTATTTTTGATATAACCAAAAACTCAAAATAGTTTTTATATTGTCTGTCAATTATTGCAAATAATGCTACCTTTGTGCTATTCAAACAGATAAAATAAGTCACGCTATGAAATTACTAACGAAACTAAGCGGTACAATTACATTTAAAGATAAACAAAAGATGCGCCTTTTGCTAATAATATTTATTCTGGAGATAGTATTATTTTTCATTCTAGGACAATTATATTGTGAGGCTAGAAAAAAAATGTTCAGTGAAAGAGTGGAAAGTGTTTTTAAAGCAGTTTTTTTGCAACATTTACAAGAAGATGCTTTTGATGGTTATTTTTACACTAGTGGGAGGAAACAGCGATTGGAGGAGTATCCTGATACGGTTTATATAACAGATGAAAGTGGAAAACGTGGATACTGCTTGGATAAAGAAAAAAGTTCTAAAAATGTAACATCTGATCCACGATTAAGTTTTTTACATACTGCTTATTTATCTAAACATCCTTTAGTAGTGGACTCTTTATATGAAAAATGGCAACTGCATTTGAAGCAGCAAAGTTTGTCTGGCACTTTTGCATTGCAGCTTTTGGTATCCGATAAAGATGAAAATATTACAGAAAGTGTATACCCTGACTCTTTTTTACATGAAAATTGTATACCAGAATTCGATATTACGGCAGGTTATCGTTGCGAGGTTGAAGTAAAAGGCTTTTTCTACTTTTCATTTTTTACTCTTGTGGGTGTAAGAGGCTTTGTTTATGGCTTTATTTATTGGCTGTGTGCAGTTATTATTAATATAGTGATATTTTTTAGAAAGAGATGGCAAAAGAACATTGTTGTTCCTACCTCTGTTCATATTTATCAAATGGACCAAGATATTATGTTTGATGCAGATTTGAGAAAGCTTATATTTGGTAAAGAGGAAATTCAGATACCACCACAAACAGCTATTTTATTAAAACATTTTTTAGAAGCTCCAGATTACATATTGAAAGACAAAGAAATCAAGAAAATATTTTGGTCGGATAAATCAAATAATGATCCGAGACTTCATAATGCAATAAGTCGTTTGCGAAGAGTTTTTGAGAATGTTCCATCTATTGAGATTCAAAGGTATGAAAATATTGGATATCAATTACAAATTAGAAGGAACAAATAAGAAACTATAATTTCCGATGAAATGGGATTTTTTTGAATAAGAGCCTTATCTCTATGATAGTATATATATAGTAGATAGATTCGGTTAGATAGAAATGGATAGATTAATCTATTGGTGGTTGTAATCCAATTGCCTACTTTCGTTTCCATTAATTAATCGATAAAACTATAGTATATATGAAGAAACTATTATTCTTTTCTATTCTGATGATGGCGGTTCTTTCTGTAAATTACTCATTAAAAGAACCTCGAGTAAATACATTATTATTAGATAATATTGAAGCTTTGGCGGCTNTGATGATGGCGGTTCTTTCTGTAAATTACTCATTAAAAGAACCTCGAGTAAATACATTATTATTAGATAATATTGAAGCTTTGGCGGCTGATGAGCAAGATGTGCCTACTAATTGTTGGGGCAGTGGTTCCGTAGATTGTCCGGTTACAAAAGTTAAAGTAGAATATGTTGCTACCGGATATAGCCTTGAAAAATAGTATAACTCTCCTGTTTCTTTCTTTTTTCTTGTTTATCTCTTGTGACCATAAGCATAAAGAATATGCAAAGGGTGTATTATTCTATTCGGGATTTCCGCACGAGAGAGAATTAATAGGAGAAGTNATCTCTTGTGACCATAAGCATAAAGAATATGCAAAGGGTGTATTATTCTATTCGGGATTTCCGCACGAGAGAGAATTAATAGGAGAAGTAATTGAGCTTGATACTGCCTTGCTTCGTTATCCGTTTAGGATACGAATCGAAGGAGATAGAGTCATTGTGATGGATTTACATGGTCTTGATCATTATGGACATTTATTCCAATATCCCAGTTATCAGTATTTATCTTCTTTTGGCAAGCGTGGTGATTCACCTACGGAAATGTTATCATTGGAGAACTTTCGTTTACAGAATCATGTAGTCTGGACATTGGATGCCAATAAAAGTGAATTAACTAGGTTAGACTTTTCTTCATCCGGTNCTTCGTGACGAAACGGTAACATTGGATGAAGATATACTTCGACCACTTGATTTTGCTATATATAATGATTCAATGTTTATTATTCCTGATTATTCCGGTGAAAATCGTTTATGTCGAGTTAACTGTAATGGTAAGCTTATAGATAAGATAGGAATTATTCCGACTATTGATGAAAAAGCATTGGAAAATGCTCGTCCGGCGTTAGCCCAAGCATGGAGGAGCTTCCTTGACTACAATCCTAACAATGGAATACTGGCGGTAGTCACCCAGTTGGGAGAAGTCCTTGAGGTCTATAATTTGAAAGATAGTACTCATGTTGTTCGTATAGGTGAGTATGGCGAACCTGAATTTAAAATATCAGATGGATATGGTATACCAACGGGTATTATGGGATTTAGTGATGTACAAGTAACAGATAGTGCCATTTATACTGTATTTCATGGAACGTCTTTTAAGGAGATCGCAAGACAAAGCGGAAGGCT
>NZ_CP083673.1:5965723-6008518 GCF_025914115.1 Bacteroides sp. DH3716P
AACCTTACCCCCGCCGGAACATTCTTCCTGTTCGCCCTCATGTGCGTGCCGTATATGCTGATTGTCTGGAAACTCGTGCCGGAGACTACAGGGAAGTCGCTGGAAGAGATTGAAAGATATTGGACCCGTTCGGAATAAATATAAAACAGACCTTAATAACAATAAACTAACATCTTATAAATATGGATAGTAAGAACAACATTGGTCATTCAGCAGACATCTCTTTCACTGCTGAATTGCCCATACCAATCTATAATGGAAATAATAGTATGGATTTCGAGAAACTGGCAAGTCTGTACAAGGATGAACTTCTGGACAGTGTCCTCCCTTTCTGGCTTGAACACTCCCAAGACCACGAGTATGGTGGTTATTTCACCTGTCTGGACCGTGAAGGAAAAGTGTTCGATACGGATAAGTTCATCTGGCTGCAATGTCGTGAGGTGTGGATGTTCTCCATGCTTTACAATAAAGTGGAAAAACGCAAGGAATGGCTGGATTGTGCCGTTCAAGGTGGTGAATTTCTAAAAAAATACGGACATGATAGTTACTATAACTGGTATTTTTCCCTTGATCGTTCGGGTAGACCATTGGTAGAACCGTATAATATATTCTCGTATACATTCGCCACCATGGCTTTCGGACAGTTGAGCCTTGCAACCGGTAATCAGGAATATGCGGACATTGCCAAGAAAACTTTCGACATAATCCTTTCCAAAGTGGATAATCCGAAAGGGAGATGGAATAAGCTTCATCCGGGTACCCGTAATCTGAAGAACTTTGCCTTGCCAATGATCCTCTGTAACCTGGCACTGGAGATAGAGCATTTATTGGATGAAATGTATCTGCGGGAAACAATGGATACTTGTATCCATGAAGTGATGGAAGTTTTCTATCGTCCTGAACTCGGAGGTATCATTGTTGAAAACGTGGACATAGACGGTAATTTGGTCGATTGTTTTGAAGGCCGTCAGGTGACCCCGGGACATGCCATTGAAGCGATGTGGTTTATCATGGATCTAGGCAAGCGTCTGAATCGTCCGGAATTGATAGAGAAAGCCAAAGAGACTACTCTCACGATGCTTAATTATGGCTGGGACAAGCAATATGGAGGTATCTACTATTTTATGGATCGTAACGGTTGTCCTCCCCAACAATTGGAGTGGGACCAGAAACTCTGGTGGGTCCATATCGAAACGCTTATTTCCCTGCTGAAAGGCTATCAATTGACGGGAGACAAAAAATGCTTGGAATGGTTTGAAAAGGTACATGACTACACTTGGGAGCATTTCAAGGATAAAGAATATCCTGAATGGTATGGCTACTTGAACCGAAGAGGCGAAGTATTGCTACCACTCAAAGGAGGAAAATGGAAAGGATGCTTCCATGTGCCAAGAGGACTGTATCAGTGCTGGAAAACATTAGAAGATTTGATGAATTATAAATAACTATCTTGTTTTATTAACATTAATATTTAATATGGAGAAACAAATCACATGGAGTATAAGGTTTATAGCCTTATTCATCTGTTCGCTTTCTTTCTTAAACGTTCATGCTCAAAAAAACACGAACGTGAAAGGGACAGTGTATGACTCAAACAATGAGCCGCTTGTCGGTGCTACTGTTAGTGTAAAAGGGAATTCGTCCAACGGTACTATTACCAATATTGACGGACAGTTTAGCCTAAATGTACAGGATTTAAAATCGACTTTAGTAGTTTCCTTTGTCGGGTATCAGACTCAAGAGGTTGCTTTACATGGTCGTTCAGAAATTACTATTAGACTTCAAGAAGATGCACAAGCATTGGATGAAGTTGTAGTGGTGGGGTATGGAACTCAAAAAAAGAAATTCTTAATAGGTTCCGTTTCTCAAGTAGGCTCTAAAGAGTTGATGATGGCTCCTCAAGCTAATCTTTCTAATATGATGACAGGTAAGTTACCGGGGGTAACGAGTGTTCAACGTTCCGGTCTTCCCGGAAACGACCAGACATCTATCAACATCCGTGGTTTAGGTACTTTTTTAGATTCTAGTCCTCTGATATTAGTGGATGGCGTTGAACGTATGTTGAATACTGTGAATCCTAATGATGTAGAAAACATATCTATTTTGAAAGATGCAGCTACAGCATCCGTTTATGGTTTGGCAGCGGCAAATGGAGTAATCCTGGTAACGACCAAGAAAGGTACTGAAGGTAAAGTAACTCTTTCGTATGACGGTTCTGTTACTTTCCAGAAAAATACAGCCATGCCTGAAATGCTAAATGGTCCTGACTATATTTATTGGTATAATAAGGCAAGTGAACTTGATGGTAACGGGCCATATTATGGAGCTGATATTCAGACGAAAGTGGCTAACAACTATGATCCGGAAGGTAAATATGGAAATACAAACTGGACAAAAGAAGTTTTTAAGGATTATGGCTTCACACATCAACATAATATTTCAGCTTCCGGTGGTAACAAGAATATCCGTTTCTTCACCAGTATAGGCATGTTGGATCAATCCGGTATCATCGAAAATGTGAATTATGATCGTTACAATGTCCGTTCTAACGTAGAAGGTAATATTACCAAAGATTTAACGTTCGAACTTAATATTTCTGGCTTTTATGAAGAAAAGAACTGGCCCGGAATTAGCACAAGCGCACAGGCTGAACAAAATCCCATTCAGCAGACTGTTTATTCAGCCCCTATTATTCCTATTTATTATCAAGGAGAATATACAGCTTGGATTGGTCCTGGTAGTTCCACCACACAGAGTCCACTCGCTACTTTAAGGAATAGCGGATTTCAGAAAAACCAAAGACATGAGTTTGATGGTACAATGAAAATTAGTTATGCCTTTCCTTGGGTAAAAGGGTTGAAAGCTTCTCTCGGTTTAGTTTATGATACTAGTTATTCGGAAGATAACGGTTTCTTGGTAGGATACAATGTTAATGCTTATAGTGCAGATTCTAAATCATATAATTTAATGCGTGCCTCTTCTACAAGCGAGAAAGGTAATTACACTAAATCTGCATCTTCTTTCAGAAGATTTATGGTCCGCCCGAGTGTGGAGTATGCTAATACCTTTGGCAAGCATGCAGTTTCAGCCCTATTCTTATATGAACAGACACAACTGAAAGGCTCTACAATGACAGGAAAGATGGGCGGCTATAATTTTAATGATCCGGTTGATCTTTCATTAGGTACTGAATTTATATCCAATCCTACAGGTAGTCATAGCGATAAAGCTACTATTGGTTATGTAGGGCGTTTCAATTATATTTTCGATAAAAGATATCTTGTAGAATTTGCTTTTCGTGTAGATGGATCCTATAAATTCGCAAAAGATAAAAGATGGGGATTCTTCCCTTCTGTATCTTTAGGATGGGTAATCTCTGAAGAAAACTTCATAAAAAACAATTTCTCTTCTATCAACCTGTTAAAGTTGCGTGCTTCTGTCGGTGAATTGGGTAGTGATAATACAGATGCTTTTTTGCATAGAAGCATTTTTAAGGTAGAGAAGAATGCGTATATATTCGGAGGAGTTCCTTATGCAGGATTAGGTGCATCCAACTCTATTACTTCCAGCTTAACCTGGTCTACTACCCGCAGTTACAATATTGGTGCTGACCTGACAATGTGGAATGGATTATTGGGAGTAGAATTCGATTTATTTTATAAGCTGACAAAAGATATACAAGAAAGCCGGAGTGGCGGTTTTCCTCCTTCATTAGGAGGAAATTATGCTCAAAAAGGAAATACGGGTAAGATCGACAATCGCGGTTTTGAATTGGTATTGAAGCACCAAAACCACGTTAATGATTTTTATTATAGTATAACCGGTAGTGTAGCGTGGGCTAGAAATAAAGTTCTGTCGCGGATTGAAAGTGAAAGTACTCCTTGGTACCGGACAAACATAGGTGAACCTTTAGGACAAATTTATGGCTATAAAGCTATAGGCTTATATCAAACACAAGAGCAATTGGATAACCGTCCTTTTGTTGGTAATGGAGTTCAACGTTTAGGAGATATCATGTATGAGGATATCAATGGAGATGGTAAAATTACGCGGGATGGGGATAAAGTTAAAATCGGCCACAGCACTTTACCAGAGTTAAACTACTCTCTGTCTATGGACTTCAACTGGAAAGGGTTCAATTTGAGTGCATTATGGCAAGGAGCTGCTATTGTTAGTTATACGTTGAATGGTACTTATAATCATGGTTCAATGGACAATACGGTCTATACACGACCATTCTACTCGGGAGGAAATGCTCCTTATTATCTGGTAGAAGATTCATGGACACCGGAAAATACTAGCGCCCGTTATCCCAGATTAAGTGCCATTCATAACGGAAATAATGCATATACCTCTTCTTGGTGGTTGGTAAATGGTAATTTCCTGCGTTTGAAGAATTTACAGTTTGGTTACACAATTCCTAAAAAAATACTTGCGAAAGCCAATATTGGACTATCTAACGTTCGTGTATATGTAGCAGGCACCAATCTGTTTACTTTCACAGAATTTAAATATTGCGACCCTGAAATGGCTATTATAAATAATGGTTATTATCCCCAACAAAAGAATTATAGTGTTGGATTAAATATCACATTCTAATTAAATCAATAATTATGAAAATAAAAAGATTATATCTATTAGGGATAGGGCTGATGTTTACGTCACAGTTTCTAACCTCGTGCCATGATTTGTTGGAGAAAGATCCCACAGACTCATATTCAGAAACAGTAGCCTGGAGCTCGGAATCTTCTTTAGATATGTATGTGACTTACTTATATAAGCCTCTCAATGGCTTATCCAACTTTTCTTCTTTATCCTTAACCGATGGATATACAGATTTAGTTAAGTATGGAAATGGAGTTCCACAAACATGGAGTGCTCATAACAAGATTCTATTGCAGCAAAACACAATAACATCAGATAATAATCCGATGTCATCGTGGGGACTTTATACTGACATATTTAGAGAAAATGTATTTCTGCGTGATGCCGGTATCTATGGAAGTAAGTTTAGTGAAGATTTTCTCAATACTCGTATTGCTGAAATTCGTTTTATTCGCGCTGTGAATTATGCACGTATGATTAGAATTTTCGGAGGAGTTATTCTTCGTGACGAAACAAATGGAGTTGATTCAGAAGGGGAAAAAGCAAAAGCAAGAGCAACTGAAGCCGAATCATGGGATTTTGTTCTGAAGGATTTGGAATTCGCAGCCAAACACCTTCCGAAAGAATGGGACAGCAAATGGGATGGGCGTTTGACTAAAGGAGCAGCGTATGCCTATATGTGTCGTACAGCACTCTTTGCAAAACGTTGGGATATTGCTATTACCGCTGCTGATGAGATTAAAAAACTCAATAAGTATGACTTAATGGATGAATATAAAGATGTATTTAAAGTGGCAGGTAATAAAGAAATTATTTTCTCCATAGCATACAAAATTCCGGATATGCCCCATTATTTCGATCGCTATTTTGCTCCTGACGGTAAACAAGGAATAAGAAGAGCTGTCCCGACAAGTGAACTGGTTGATTCTTATGATATGGCTGACGGAACTCCTTTCTCGTGGAGCGGCTCCATGGCCAAAGATCCTTATGTAGGTCGTGAACCTCGTTTCTATGCATCCATTATATATAATGGGGCTACTTGGAAAGAAAAGACTATTTATACCTATGTAGACGCAGAAAACGGTTTTGCTGCTTACAGAGATAACATGAATCCGGGAGAAAAACAAACTGTTACCGGATATTTCATCAGAAAATATCTACAAGAAAACAATACCGAATTTGATGATAAGGGAAGCGATCAGTTTTGGATTGAAATGCGTTATGCGGAGGTTTTGTTAAATCTGGCTGAGGCTCTGGCAGAACAGGATTATGCTAAAAATCAGGATGATGCCCTGGAAGCTCTCAATGAAGTAAGAAGACGTGTTGACCTACCGGACCGTACAACACAGGAAGCACCGGATAAAGACTCATTTATGAAACTATTACGTAAGGAACGTATTTGTGAATTGGCCTTTGAAGGATTCCGTTATTGGGATTTACGCAGATGGCGTTTGGCTGGCGAAGTTATTGATGGAAAACAAGCACATGGAACAAAAATAACCAAAAAAGATGATAATTCTTATACTTATGAACAAGTGTCATGTGACGACAATATAAACCGCTTCTTTCCAGAACGCTATTACTTGCTACCTATTCCTGTAGATGAATTACAGAATAATCCGTTATGTGAGAATAATGCTCCTTGGTAATATTAAAAGATTATTATAGTTATGAAAAATTTTAAAGTAATTACATACATCATATTAATGATAGCATTTAGCTTTTCCTTTTCTTCTTGTGAAAAGCATGATGATATCCATTATCATTCTGATTGTGATATCATATCCATTATGGTTCGTGCTAATTCTCCGGAAGATGGTACTACTTATGATGGGGTCATATCAGAGAATGGAAATATAACTTTCGAACTTCCGGCAAAAGTGAAATTGAGCGAATTATATATAACAGCCAATTTGCCTGTAGCAGCATTTGCTTATCCTTCATTGACTGGTGCTAAAGATTTATCTACTCCATTTAAACTAACTATTGTAGCAGGTGATGGAACGCAAAAGGAGTATACTTTGATTGCTAAACACCCAAATAATTAAAAAAGTAGATGTTATGAAAATAAAATATCATAATTGGCTTCAAGTTGCTGTCATGGCAACAATGGTTGCATTTTCCGCATGCTCGGATAATCCAACATTATACTCTGACACTGATATAACCGGATTCAAAGTTAGATTGGGCGAGGGTAATTATAAACAGGGTACCGTTAAGGATGGTAACATTATTGAATTTAAGATTACTCCGGACTTAGATTTGAGCAAACTCAATGGAGTTACTTGTTCTTTCTTTATCTCTCCATATGCAACAGTTACACCTACCCCCGATGTACCTCAAGATTTTTCAAAAGATGTACATTACACAGTGAAGGCGCAAGATGGCACAACCACTGACTGGACCGTAAAATGGACTTATGGCGGAAAAGTAAATGATGGAGAAGGTTTTGAATATTTTTTCAAAAAATGGGAAATTAGTGTACCCACTCCATCTAATAAAAACAAAGATGGTTTCGGTGCAGTGTTTGGTAATTATATAATAGACACCCAATTTAATTTCTATGATAAATATACAGGGCAGAAAGTAGATAAGACTTTGAATGTGACAGGAATAGACGCTTCTTTGTGCCAGTTAGTCAATGATGACGCCGGTAATTTGATCGGTGTAGTAAAAAATGTAGGATTATACAGATGGACTACTGTTGAGGGAGCTCCACAAAAGGTTGCTAATGTAACTCCCGGAGCAAATAAAGTTTCTGCAATCGGTGATATTGACAAAGTGGGATATGTTTATGATTCTAAACCTGATGGTGTAGGTACACATGCAGTTTACAAATTTGAGAATGGTACATATACAGGCACTTCAACCTTGGTTACCGGTCGTCCCAGTAATGATAGTAACTGGCGACAGATTGTGGCTGTACTCGGCATGTCGGATAACCCACCATTTTACGTAATAGACGCAGTGAATGCCGGAGGTGTAATGGGACCGGAAATCGGTTATAAAGCAAATACGGCAGGGGCATTTAGCAGCATCACAGGTCCATATATAGACATGTGGAATAAGAAAGGATACGCTGGCTGGGGAAATCATGTACTTATTTCCGGTAGAGGTATTCCATTTAATGGCAGATGGTACGGAGCAACCATAACTTGTGGTTGGGGCTGGGTTGGACTGCACCTGCTAGACCCGTCTAGTAATCATTCATTACCTATCACAGAAACAATTGAGCCATGGACTACCAACTCTTGTATCTGGACTACTTGTTCACCAAGTGATGACGGAGAATCATTATATCTCTATTACGGTTATGGTGTAGGTATTCGTTGTTATGAACTTACAAAATACGAGAAATAGGCATACTCCTAATTATATAGAATTGAAATATGTTGAATAAAAGCATTATATCGTTTTTTCTATTGTTATTTGCTACCTGTTCCTTTGCCGGGAACAGGGGCAAAGAACAACCTAAATACCTTTGGTTTGATGCAGAAGCTAATTTTGAACGCTTTGCCTCTAAAGATTCTATTTCTTACTATTTGGAAAAAGCTAAATCAGTAGGATTCAATCAAGTGGTAGTAGACGTCAAACCTATATACGGGGAAGTACTGTATAAAAGTAAAATTCTACCTCCACTTACAACAGTGAATGGTAAAGTAATTCATCGTGACTGGGATTACCTGCAGTATTTTATCAATGAAGCTCGTCGGTTAGGATTAAAAGTCACTGTTTCCACTGCAATGTTTCCGTCCGGACATCCCGCTACCCGCGAAGGTCTGGTCTATGATGAGTCACGTTGGGATGGGAAAACATGCTTGGAATATACACCTGACGGAAAGATGCTTGACATCAGAGAGGATAAGAAAAAAGTAGGAGCTTTTTTAAATCCGGTTCGTAAAGATGTCCGCAAATTTGCTTTAAGTATTGTTCGTGAAATAGTGAGAAACTATGATGTTGATGCTTATGCATTAGATTATTGTCGATATCCGGGAGATGATAGTGACTTCTCTGCTGACAGTCGTAAAGCTTTTGAACATTACTTAGGAAAAAAAGTCCGGAACTTTCCAGACGATATTTTCACTTGGAATGCCGATGGAACGAAAAATCCTGGAATTTATTATAAAGAATGGTGGGCATTCCGGGCTAATGTTATCACTAGTTTTGTGAAAGAGGTACGTAAAGAAATTCATTCTATCAATAATAAAGTAAAGCTAGAGTATTGGGCCGCTTCCTGGATTCATGGTATTTATGGACAAGGGCAGAATTGGGCCAGTCCAAAATCTGATTTCTCATTAAATTATCCGTGGGGATCGGAAGCCTACAATGAATCAGGATTTGCACCTTATCTGGATACCTTCTTATGTGGAACGTATTTAGAGCGTATCTATGGCATGGATGATCCGGAATCTATAGAGTATGGTATTGCCCGTGCACAGAGATTGGTTGGTAATGATTGCAAAGTATTCGGAACGATATATGCTTTAAATCATAAAACCAATATAGCCGATGCAGTAAGTCTTTGTCTTGAGAAATCGGAAGGATTGATGATATTCGACATAGTACAGGTTATTGAAATGAATCTGTGGGATGATATCCAAAAAGGTATAGAACGTGCGGAAGCACAAAGATAACTAGAAATAAATATTTACGATCAAATCGATATGATAATGAAAAATATATCAAAATATTGGCTTCTTTTCATGATTGCCGCCATGTCTGCGACAAGTTGTTCAGATGATGATAATGAAAAGGTGGTAATGCCGGATCCTGATCCGACAACATTAGGCTGGGTTAAACAGACAACAGAGTTTGGCACATTACCTGAATACATAAGTGTATACAAATCTCCGTCAGAACTGGAAGGCATGAAAGCCATAGCTTTTATTGCTGTTGCGGATATGTCAAAAGCTAATTTTGCGACTATAGGAGACCTGATATATTCTAAGACTCCCAATCAAATCTGGCAAGCAGAACAACAAAAATATCCGATAATTATGAATGGTGGATATTTTGTAATGGGAGCAGGTAAGTCTGTCAGTTTGCTATGCCGTGAAGGAGAGGTCTTAGCTGTGAACTCGCAGGAGGAAATACGTTCTCAAAAGAGTTATTATCCTACACGAGGTATCTTTCAGCTGTCAAAGAATGGCTATTTCTCCACAGATTGGGCTTATACAACAACTGATGGTGTGACATATACCTATGAACAACCTTCTCCCAATAAGTCCGGTTATGAGCCTCAACCTGCACCTTCGGCTTATTTTCCGACGAGAGGCGTGAAATTAAATGCAGAAACGGCGATTGGAGGTGGACCGATCCTGTTGAAAGACGGAAGTGTGAGAAATACTTTTATTGAAGAACTTTTTGATGAAGAAAGTGGAGTTGCTCCCGAAAGTTATCATCCAAGAACCGCTATCGGAATAACAGCCAATAATAAGGTGATATTTTTCGTTTGTGAAGGCCGCAGTGTAACGGAAGGTGTAAAAGGTATGAATATGGCTATGATGGCTAATGTCCTGAAGAGCTTAGGTTGTGTAGATGCTATGAATCTTGATGGTGGTGGTTCAACTTGTATGTTGGTCAACGGTCAACCGGTGATAAAGCCAAGTGCTGGTGCCCAACGTGCTATAACTACGGCAGTAGCTTTAAAATAACGGTCGAAAGATCTTTAGGATAACAAATTTATTTTATTTAGCTTTCTTATTATTCTCGATTTCAGACTGTATTTTTTTCTAAATATCAGCCTGAAGTCGGGAAATAAAAACAATAAAGTATGAAATACATTCCAAGCATTTTATTATTCTTTTTTCTTCTATCATTTAGTAGTTGTTCTACAAAGACTGTAGAATCCGAGCTTCCCGAGCCAAATCCTCCCACTCCTGTCATTCCGGAAGAACCAACTCCTGAAAAAGAAAAAATGCTCTGGTTTGATGCAGAAGCAAATTTTGAACGTTTCTCAAAAAAAGAGAATATCACATATTATCTTGATCTCGCCAAATCAACAGGTTTTAATAAAATTGTAGTCGATGTGCGTCCTGTACAAGGCGATGCCCTGTTTAAAAGTTCCTATTTAACCCCATTGACCGATCTTGCCGATACACATATCGAAAGAGATTGGGATTATCTTCAATTTTTTATTGATGAGGCTCATAAACGTGAACTTAAAGTTACGGTCTCTGCTACTATATTTACGGCAGGCCTACCTTCTTCTAAAAATGGTATGGCGTACCGTGATGATACATGGGATGGAAAAACTTGTTTGGAATATACCAAAGATCAGGGTTTGATAGATATTAAGGACGATAAAACAAAAGTCTCCGCCTTTTTAAACCCAGTTTTACCGGAAGTACAAGACTTTTGTCTGAATTTTATAAAAGAGTTAGTTACAAATTACAATTTTGATGGTTTTGCCTTAGACTATTGCCGTTATCCGGGAGATGAAAGTGATTTTTCGGAGGCAACAAAAACGGCTTTCGAACAATACATCGGAAAGCAATTAGATCGGTTCCCGGATGATATTTTCATTTGGAATACAGATGGCACTAAACGGACAGGGACTTATTACAAGAAATGGTGGGAGTTCCGCTCTATGGTCATACGTAATTTTGTAGAACGGGTGCGCACAGAAATTAAAAACATTAAACCGGATATTCAATTAGAATATTGGGCTGCCTCATGGATTCATGCTATTTATGGGCAAGGACAAAATTGGGCATCCACCGAATACGATTTTTCCAAAGAATACAGTTGGGCTTCACCTGAATATAAAAATACAGGTTTTGCCGGATTGTTAGACACCTTTCTATGTGGAACTTATTTAACCAAAATATTTGGATTGAACGATCCCGAATCCATAGAATATGGAATAGCGCGTGCACAACGCATTGTTCATGGAGCATGTAAAGTCTATGGCACTTTGTATGCTTTAAATCATAAGGACAATATAGCAGATGCTGTTTATGTCTGTCTTTCCCAATCCGAAGGATTAATGGTGTTTGACATTGTGCAAGTAATAGAATTCAATCAATGGACACCCATTAAAGAAGGAATTCAACGAGCAGAGAGTCTTTAAATAGAGAATATTCAATAAAATATAATATATAAAATGAAACGAGTACTTATATTATTACACATTATTTTATGCACATGCATAGTAACTCAAGCCAAAAACTACACTGTAAGTTCACCGGATGGAAAAATCAAGGTGACGGTAACAGCCGGAAAACAATTGAGTTGGAGTATTAATTACAATGGTGAACGTATACTAAATCCCAGTCTGATGCAGATGGATATTGAAGGGCAGACTGAACAACCGGGAGTAAATCCGAAAGTAATAAAAGCTAAAACACTTAAAGTAAATTCGGAGCAAACAGCTGTCATTCCACTTAAACAAAGAATTATCAAAGATCAATATAACCAGTTAACTCTGACTTGTAAAGGTAACTACGCAATAGTCTTCAGAGTATATAACAATGGAGCCGCTTATCGTTTTGAGACTTCATTAAAGCAACCTAAAGTTATTATTAATACCGAAACTATTGAACAGAACTGGACTGAAGGGTGTAAGCTATATTGGCCAAGAGAAAAGAATCAAGAATACCTCACACACTGCGAAGCCATTTTTGATGAATTAAACATCTCCTCGCTCACTAAGGATATGAAAGGCTATCTACCCATTTACCTCTCTACTCCTAAAGGAACGAAAGTTGTTATTATGGAATCCGATCTTTTCGATTATCCCAATCTATTTTTAACGGGTGATCGTAATAACACGCTATCCGGTGAATTTCCTCCTGTAGTTTTAAAAAGTGCACTAAAAGAAGGTACTGACCGTGATGAAGTATTGCTGGAGAAGGCCTCTTACATCGCTGAGACTGAAGGAACAAGAGCCTTCCCTTGGCGTGTATTAATGATTAACGAGGATGATAAAGCAGTAATTGAAAACAACTTAGTATATCAATTGGCCTCTCCATCTGTCACTCAAGATACAGAATGGATTAAACCCGGAAAGATCTCTTGGGATTGGTGGAGTACACTCAATGTATATGGAGTAGATTTTAAGGCAGGTGTGAATACTGATACTTATAAATATTTCATTGATTTCGCTTCAAAATACGGAATTGAATATATTTTATTAGATGAAGGATGGTCAGCCGGGACTTGGAATATTAAAGAGGCAATCCCCGAACTTAATATCCCGGAACTTGTACGATATGGAAAGGAAAGAAACGTTGGTCTTGTATTATGGACTTTGTGGAACCCGCTGGATAAAGATTTGGAAGGAATTCTGGATATTTATGAAAAATGGGGAATCAAAGGTATAAAAGTCGATTTTATGCAACGTTCGGATCAATATATGGTTAATTTCTACGAGCGTGTAGGAAAAGCGGCTATGGACCGTAAATTACTCGTTGATTTTCATGGTTCTTTCAAACCTTCCGGCTTACAAAAGAGATACCCCAATGTGATGACTTTTGAAGGTGTACTGGGATTAGAACACGATAAAGATTCAAGAGATATTAATCCGGTACATGACCTGATACTTCCATTCACTAGAATGGTAGCCGGTCCGATGGATTATACGCCTGGTGCAGTAAACAATGCGACAGCAGAAGATTTTTACATCAATTTCGTGCATCCGATCAGTTTAGGTACGCGTGCCCATCAAGCAGCCTTATATGTAGTGTATGAAAGCTCGTTACAAATGTTAGCAGATTCTCCTTCAAACTATTATAAAGCTCCTGAATTTGCTTCCTTTATCTCCCGTATACCTACCACTTGGGACGATACCAAAGCGATAACAGCCAAAATCGGAGAACAATTGGTGATTGCTCGTAAAAATGGGAAGAATTGGTATTTGGCAGGCCTGACAGACTGGAATGCCCGCAGCATTGAAGTAAAACTGAATTTTCTTGAGGCAGACAAATATAAAATGGAAGTTTTCAAAGATGGTGTGAACGCAGATGTTTATGCATCGGATTTTAAAACAGAAGAGGTAATAGTTTCAAAAGGTGATTCGATCAATGTCACAATGGCCAAAGGCGGTGGTTGGGCAGCAATTCTGACTCCTATTGAATAAAAAGATTGAGCAATGAAAAAAATACTATTCATATTATATACCTGTTGCATTTTATTGTTTCCCGTAAGTGCACAGCAAATTCCATCATTTAAAGCCAATGACAGAATTGTCTTTCTCGGAAATAGTATAACGGAAGGAGGCCATTATCATTCTTATATATGGCTGTATTATATGACGCATTTCCCCGAATTGCCTCTTCGTATTTATAATGGAGGAATTGGTGGCGATTGTGCAAGCCACATGGTTTTTCGTTTCGATTCAGATATTAAAATTAAAAAGCCAACTTATCTGGTTTGTTCCTTCGGAATGAATGATTCCGGATATGACGGATATAATAAGCCCGGATATGATAAGTACGCGAATAAACAGGTAGAATACGCTAACACAGAGTTTGGAAAACTACAACAGCAGATTCTTGCAGACAAGAAAATAAAAAACGTAGTACTTTTGGGTTCTTCTCCTTATGATGAGAATGTGAAATTGGAAGGAGTGGAAACTTTACATGGAAAGAATGAGACGATCAAAAGAATTATTGAAATGCAAGCAGAAGTTGCCCAAAAGCGAGGATGGGGATTTGTTAATTTCAATACAGTGATGTGTGAGCTGAATAAGGAGATTCAGCAGTCTGATTCTACAGCTACTTTCTGTGGAGGTGACAGAATTCATCCGGATAAAGACGGCCACATGGTAATGGCGTATTTGTTCTTAAAAGCACAGGGGCTTGCAGGAAAAGAAGTCGCTTATTTTCATATCAATGCAACTAACAGGAAAGCAATGGAAGAGAGAAATTGTCGAATAACTCACATAAAGAACGAAAATGACACAATATCTTTCAGCTATTTATCCCGTTCTTTGCCCTTTCCTGTCGACACTATTCCTCGTTGGGGAACAAAAGGTACAGCCCGGGATGCTGTCAGACAAGTTCCCTTTATGCAGGAAATGAATCAGGAAATAATGAAAGTGACCGATTTGCATGGAAATTTCCGAGTGACTATTGATGGAACAGAAATAGGACGCTGGGACGGCAATGAATTGAGTAAAGGAATTAATCTGGCTGAAATAACATGCACGCCCCAATACCAACAGAGCCTGTCTATCATGTATCTGAATGAGGAAAGATGTGCTATAGAAAAACGTTTACGCCAGTATATGGCTATGCAGTATGTCTTTTTTAAGCATAGAGGATTACTTTTCGCAGATAATAAAGCTGCTCTTGATGCTGCCAAAGCGGAGCGAGAAAGTCACTATTTAGTGAAGTATTTATATACCAATTATACCCAAGCCATGTTTCCACAGATACGTGAAGCCTGGCAAGCTGAAATAGACCAGTTGATAACTCAAATATATAAAATAAACAAGCCTCTCACACGTTTGATTAAAATAGAAAGGATTAAAGAATGAAATTAAGACTATTATTGCTTTTAAGCTTGTTACAATGGAGTTTTTCCTGTTTCAGTGTGCAGGCAATCACTACTCCCGTGGTCTATTATGGGAAAGTACTGTCCGGAGGTAAGGGAATTGCTAATGTACCTGTTACAGATGGTACACAAATTGTCCTTACGGATGACAAGGGACGATATTCCATATCAAGTACCTCTAATGCAGAATACATTTACATCACCCTTCCTGATGGCTATAATATTCCGATGAAAGGTAAAGTTCCTGCGTTCTTTCAAAAAGTACCTGCTCAACCTTCAAAAAAAGTGCATATTGATTTTGAACTGACACCATCATCTACTGACAACAAAAAGCACGTTTTGGTGGTATGGGCTGACCCACAAGTCTATTTCGATGAAGAAATGCCACAAGTACAGCAGGCTTCAAAAGATGTAAAAGAACTGTTGGCAACTAATTATCAGGGGATTCCTGCCTATGGAATAGTCTGTGGAGACATTATCGGTGACATCAATAAAAAGCCCAGTTACTTTACACCGATGATAGATGCAATAGCTGAAACGGAAATTCCCTTTTTCTATGTAATTGGAAATCATGATTTAGATTTAAACGTACGTTCTAATGAACATGCCCGTATTACTTACAAATCTTATTATGGTCCCACTTATTATTCATTTAATAGAGGAGATATACATTATGTTGTTCTTGATGATATTTTCTTTATTGCAAAAAGCTATTTATATGTTGGTTATCTCACCGAGCAGCAACTTCAGTGGCTGGAACAGGATTTGAAACAAGTCACTCCGGGATCTACAGTAGTAGTTGCCATGCATATTCCTACATATTCAAGAGAAGCACGTCGGAAAGAATGGGGAAAAGAGTCTACTATGAAAGTCATGAACAACCGTTCTCATTTGTATGAGTTGCTAAAACCTTACAATGCCCATATCATGTCGGGACATGAGCACTATAATGAAAATTATGTTTTGGCAGACAATCTTTACGAACATGTACATGCTCCCTTATCAACACTGTTTTGGCAAGCTCCCTGGGCTTGTGACGGAACTCCAGGCGGATATGCCGTTTACGAGTTTGACGGAGGTAAAGTCAATTGGTATTACAAATGTGTAGGAAAAGACAAAGATTATCAATTCGAGCTTTATCCGGTAGGTGCCAGTCGTAATAAAAAGGAGGCAGTTGTAGCAAATGTTTGGAATTACGATTCAACCTGGAAAGTGAAATGGTATGAAAATGGTATTGACAAGGGGGAAATGACCCGTTTTTCCGGATACGATCCTGCTATTTATGAATACTGCGAGAAAAACAGTTCTACATTCAAACATAAGTATTTGGGAGCGGACATTACCGAACACTTGTTTTATGCGGTTCCTGAAACGAAGGATTCCGAAATAAGAGTAGAAGTTACAGATCATTGTGGTAATGTATATACCCGCAAAATGCAGCAATCTAAATAAGCAAAAACATAAAAAAAGGAAAGAAGATGAATCGATTAACTGTATTAAGGAGAGTATTTTATATTCTGGGAATCACCAGCCTCCTTTCAGCTTGTAACGAGACTGATAATCTGGTACTAAAATCTCCGGATGGTAAAATACAACTAACAGTCACAGAAAATGATAATACAATATCATACGCAGTAAACAAAGAAAACGCCGCTATGATACTCCCTTCTAAACTGGGATTTATTCTGGAACATGAGGATAGTTTAAACCACTTTGTGATTAAAGGTACCGAACGTTCCTCTTTAGACGAGACTTGGGAACAACCTTGGGGAGAGAGCCGGTATGTACGCAATCACTATAATGAATTGAAGGTACTACTCCAAGAAACAGACGGAAAGCGCAAACTTAATGTAATATTCCGTCTGTTTAATGATGGTATTGGGTATCGTTATGAATTCCCGCAACAGGAATCCATGGATTCATTAGTGATTATGAGTGAAGAAACAGAATTTAGAATGTCAGGTACACACAAAGCCTGGTGGATTCCTGCATCCGATCCGTATTATGAGTGTATAGCAACCTTCTCTCCCATTAACGAACTAGACACCGTACGTACTCCTCTTACAATGGAAACAGCGGAAGGAAAGTATCTTACCATTCACGAAGCCAATCTGACAGATTATCCTAAAATGAATCTGACAGTCAAGGATTCTGCCACCCTCTGTGCTTCGTTAGTACCTTGGTCTAATGGAGTAGCAGCATATATCAAAGCTCCATTTGTTACCCCTTGGAGAACGATCGTGATTGGTGATAAACCGGGCGATCTAGTTACCTCCTATTTAATGTTGAATCTCAACGAACCCTCCAAAATTAAAGATACTTCCTGGATAAAGCCAGGAAAATACATGGGTATATGGTGGGAAATGCATTTGGGCAAAGGAACATGGTATTATGGTCCTAAACATAGCGCAACTACTGCCAATACAAAGAAATATATAGATTTTGCATCAGAGAATGGTATCTCCGGTGTTTTAGTTGAAGGATGGAATGTCGGCTGGGAAGGAAACTGGATGAAGCATGGTGATTCTTTAGACTTTACCAAACCTTATCCAGACTTCGATATTAAAGCAATTACAGATTATGCCCGTGAAAAAGGTGTGGAACTGATCGGACATCATGAAACGGCAGCTGCTACACGCAACTATGAGAACCAACTGGACAAAGCTTTTGCTTTCTATCAACAATATGGAGTACATGTTGTAAAAACAGGATATGTAAATCGCCTAATGGATTTTAAAGAAGCTCATGACGGTCAGTATGGCGTACGTCACTACCGGAAAGTAATAGAAACAGCTGCCAAATATCAAATAGCAATTGACAACCACGAGCCTGTTATGCCTACCGGTATTGAACGTACCTGGCCCAACCTTATGACCCAAGAAGGTGTACGCGGACAGGAACACAATGCGTGGTCTCCCGATGGAGGAAATCCTCCGGAACATACAACTGTTATTCCTTTTACCAGAGGATTAGCCGGTCCTATGGATTTTACATTCGGAACTTTCAATTTTACTAACGAGGCATATCCGGGAACACGTGTCAATACTACGCTTTGCAAGCAATTAGCACTCTTTGTTGTTATCTACAGCCCTTTACAGATGGCTTCAGATTTACCAGAAAATTATAAAGAGATAAAAGCGTTTGATTTTATTAAGGATGTACCTACCGATTGGGATAAAACTTATGTCGTAGATGCGAAAATTGGTGATTATTCCGTATTTGCACGAAAAGATCGTAACTCCAGCGATTGGTATGTAGGTTGCATCACTGACGAAAATGCAAGAGAGTTGGACATTCCTTTAAGTTTTTTGGAGACGGAGGCAAAGTATATTGCTCAAATATATGCTGACGGTGATGATGCAGAATGGAAAACAAATCCGACTTCTTTTAAATATGAAGAAAAAACAGTAACGGCTTCTGATACGCTTCATGTCAAACTGGCAACAAGCGGTGGATGTGCTATTCGTTTTATCAAACAATAATATGATTATGAAGAAAATATTTAGTGTGCTCCTTTTTCTTGTTGTCATCTGCCAAATTCGCGCGGAAGATACAAATATCACTACCATGCGTAAAATGACACAACGGTTGTTTCCTCAACAGGCTTCATTTTTTGATTTTCGTCTGTTGAATGATACTTCTACAGATTCTTTTACCATCAAAAGTGAAGGGAATAAAATTATTATTTCCGGAAATAATGCTAACTCTATGGCTGTAGGTTTGAATCATTATTTGAAAAACTACTGCCTGACTACTATTTCATGGTATAAGGATGATCCGATAGAATTGCCAAAAACTCTTCCTAATATACCGGCGGAAGTCACTATTAAGGCAAATGTCCCAACGCGTTTCTTTCTGAACTATTGTACGTTCGGATACTCAATGACTTGGTGGAAATGGAGTGATTGGGAACATTTCATCGATTGGATGGCTCTAAACGGAATTAATATGCCTCTTGCTATTACCGGTCAGGAAGCCATCTGGTATAAGGTCTGGAGTAAATTAGGATTGACAGATGAAGAAATACGTGGCTATTTTACAGGACCTGCACATCTTCCGTGGCATCGAATGTGTAATTTGGACGGCTGGCAAAGCCCCTTACCCAAAGAGTGGCTGTCAAGTCAAGCAGAGCTACAGGAACAGATCGTTGCCCGTGAACGTGAGTTTAATATGCAACCTGTATTACCGGCTTTTGCCGGACATGTACCGGCAGCGTTGAAACGGGTCTATCCCAATATAAAAACATCCAGAGTAAGCGAATGGGGAGGATTCGCCGATCAATATCGTTGCACTTTCCTTAACCCTATGGATTCTTTGTATGCGATCATACAAAAAGAATATCTTACCGAACAAACTCGTTTGTATGGCACAAATCATATTTATGGTATAGATCCGTTTAACGAGATAGATCCTCCTTCATGGGATACCGATTCTTTAGGAATGATGGCTAAACATATCTACGAGTCTGTGGCTGCTGTAGATCCGAAAGCAATATGGCTACAAATGACATGGTTGTTTTATGCTGACATCAAGCATTGGACTACTCCACGTATAAAATCCTATCTTCGTTCTGTACCTCAAGACAAATTGATTCTATTAGACTACTTCTGCGAATATACAGAAATATGGAAACAGACTGATAGTTATTTCGGGCAACCCTATCTTTGGTGTTATTTAGGCAATTTCGGAGGAAATTCTTTCTTGTCAGGGCCAGTTAAATTGGTAAGTGAACGGTTGGCAGATGCTTTAAAAAATGGTGGCAGCAATCTTAAAGGAGTTGGTTCCACTCTTGAAGGCATAGACCTGAATCAGTTTATGTATGAATTTGTTCTTGATAAAGCATGGAATAGCGGTCAGACAGACAAAGAATGGTTCTTAAAACTGGCAGATAGACGGACTGGCAAGGTGTCTCCCGAAGCAAGAAAAGCATGGGAAATACTGGCAGACAAAGTGTATATCCAGCCGGCACAAGTAGGGCAAGGCACACTTACCAATGCACGTCCTTGTTTAAAGGGAAATGGACATTGGACTACTAAGCCGACAATAGAATATCAACCCAAAGATTTAGTTGAAGCGTGGAGATTACTATTGTTAGTAAAAGACTGTCAACGGGATAGCTATGAGTTTGATTTGGTTAATATTGGACGACAAGTTTTAGGAAATTATTTTAATGTAGTCCGTGATGAGTTTACTCTTGCATATGAAGCCGGAGATATAATGATGATGAAAAACCGAGGGGATAAAATGAGAGAAATTCTTGCTGATCTTGATAAGCTCGTTAGCTGTCATCCTACCTTTTCTCTGAATAAATGGATCACTGACGCCCGCGATATGGGACACGATGCCACTTCTAAAAACTATTATGAGATGAATGCCCGTTCTCTGATTACCATTTGGGGAGATAGCTATCACCTGACCGACTACGCCAATCGGTCATGGGCAGGACTAACCAATCAGTATTATTCTGTCCGGTGGGATCGTTTTATAAATGAAGTGATTAAAGCTGTCGAAAAGAAGAAGGCTTTTGATGAGGAAGTCTTCTTTAATGAATCACGGATGTATGAAAACGAATGGGTAAATCCGAGTAACAGAATCAACTATAACGAAGGTGGTGACGGAATAAAACTAGCCCGGCAAATCTATAAGAAATACGCAAAAGAAATCATTCGATAAATTTACAAAGTACACCTCAATATGAGAACGAATAAACTACACTTTTTTTTATTGCTTTTAATGTGCTTCTGCTTGAACTTTTCAGTTCAGGCAGAAGCCTCGATTCATATCATCAAAGGTAAAGTAACCTGCGAAGGTAAGGGGATACAGGGGATAATGGTTACCGATGGCCGTATATGTGTGCAAACCGATGCTTCTGGAAAGTATAATATACCGACTTTGGGAGATAGCCGTTTTGTGTATATTTGTACTCCTTCAGGTTATCTGACAGACCGGAAAGGGACTATTCCTTCTTTTTATTTACCAATCGATCATTCTAAAAAGCAAAACTATAATTTTAATTTGAAGAAGAATCCGAAAGGTGATGTCTCTCATGTCTTTGTTACTCAATCTGACATACAGGTTACTTCCAGAGATGAACTGGCTATTTATCAGTATGTAGTGGATGATTGCAAACAACTTCTCTCTTCTTATGCAACAACTGATGTTTTCGGTATCGATTGCGGAGACATTGTAGGCGACCATCAAGAATTATATCCCGATTACCTGAAAAGAGCCGATCAACTGGATATACCCATTTATCGTGTAGTTGGCAATCATGATATGAATTATGACGGTCGTACTCATGAAACTTCCTACAAGACTTTTGAAGATACTTTTGGTCCTTCCTACTATTCTTTTAATAAAGGGAATGCCCATTACATTGTAGTAGACAACAACTTCTTCATCGGACGTGATTATTTTTATATGGGTTATCTGGACGAAAAGACATTTGCATGGCTTGACCAGGATTTATCATACGTACCGAAAGGGTCACTCGTATTCTTTATTATGCATATCCCTTCCCGTCAAACGGAAAAGCAAGAAGCTTTTTTGTATAACTATGATATGATTGGCAATCAGATGGTTAATGCTGGTGCACTGCATCAGATCTTGAAACCCTATAAGGCACATCTTATCACAGGACACACTCACTACAATCTCAATGTAGTATTTAATGAGAATCTGATGGAACATAATACAGCTGCGGTTTGTGGTACGTGGTGGAAAGCGGATGTTTGTCTGGATGGCACTCCGCGTGGTTATGGCGTATACGAAGTGAATGGTAACGATGTGAAATGGTATTATAAAAGTTCCGGATATCCTAAAGAACATCAGTTTCGCTCATATCCGGCGGGAGCCTCCAAAGAACATCCGTCGGATATTATCGCTAATGTCTGGAACTGGGATAAACTGTGGAAAGTGGAATGGTTGGAAGACGGTCAATTGATGGGAAGCATGACACAATATACAGGTTTAGACCCATACGCATCAGTGGTATGTTCGGACCGGGAAAAGATGGTCTATACATGGATTACTCCAAGACCTACCCAACATATGTTCCGGGCAACTCCTAAAAATAAAGATGCTCGTATAGTGGTTAAAGTTACCGACCGTTTTGGCAAAGAATATATTCAAACGATCAATCCATAGATATTATGACTAAACGTGCTTATGCTTTAGATGCCCTACGAGGATACGCTATAATCACAATGGTGCTTTCGGCAACGGTTGCGTGGAATTCTTTACCCGGATGGATGTATCATGCGCAAACTCCTCCGCCGGACAGAGCTTTCGACGCCAGTTTATCAGGCATCACTTGGGTGGATCTGGTTTTTCCATTCTTCTTGTTTGCAATGGGAGCAGCTTTCCCTTTCTCAATCAAAAAAAGATTTGAGAAAGGGGACACTAAGTTGAGATTGGTATATGAAGCTATCAAACGAGGTGCACAATTGACTTTCTTTGCTATTTTCATCCAGCATTTTTATCCGCATGTATTGAGTAATCCACAAGACATGCGTGGCTGGTTATTGGCCATCCTTTGTTTTGTGATATTATTCCCCATGTTCATTCGTATTCCACTGAAAATGCCGGATTGGATGCGTATAGCTATTAAGGTGGTAGCATATGGGATAGCTATTGTTCTGTTACTGACAACTCAATACGCAAATGGAAGAGTTTTTGATGTATCATTCAGCAATATTATCATATTATTATTGGCAAATATGGCTGTTTTTGGTTCAGCCATATATATTTTCACAATGCAAAGCCTCTGGGCGCGAGTAGGTGTATTACTGATATTGATGGCTTTGTTGTTGAGCGGACAGGTCGAGAATTCCTGGGCACAAGCTATATACAACTACACACCTCTACCTTGGGCTTTTCATTTTGAGTATTTACAATATCTCTTTATCGTGATTCCGGGAAGCATTGCGGGAGAATATTTGATGGATTGGCTGAAGCAACACAATGATTCGTTTGTTGAATCTACCAATAAATGGAAAGCTATCGTAATGATTCTTTTGACATTAGCTATAATTATTGTAAATTTGGCAGGACTTTATACACATTGTACAGTCTTGAATCTGATAATAAATATTCCGTTATTGATAAGTGGAGTCTTTTTATTGAGAAAAGGCACAGGATTTATAAAGCTTTGGAGAGAACTTTTTACAGCCGGAGCTTTTCTAGTTATCTTGGGATTATGTTTTGAACCTTTTCAAGGAGGTATAAAAAAAGACCCCGCCACTTTTGGTTATTTATTCCTCACTTCAGGCCTGGCATTTATGGCTTTGTTGCTTTTAAATGTAATATGTGACTATTTTCGTTGCGTGAAGAGTATGCGTTTTCTCGTAATGCCCGGACAAAATCCTATGATGGCTTATGTAGTAGGAGATCTGTTGATTATGCCTTTGGTCAATTTATTAGGAATTGCATCATTGCTTGTATATTTCAACGAAAACGCATGGATGGGATTTTTACGAGGAGTGGTATTGACAACATTATCAGTACTGATAACTATGTTCTTCACCCGAATAAAATGTTTTTGGCGGACTTGAAACAATAATACTCAAAATATGAAAAGAAGAATCTGTATTTTTATAATGTTTTTTTCGGTGTGTCATACATATGCTCAATTAGTATATCATGATGCCTCAAAGTTCCCTTTATTAGGAAAAGCTACCGAAGCTACCGGAGCCCGATATGAAAGACTCCCGGATTCATTGAAGAATATCTCCCGTGCTCCGTTATGGAATTTAAGCCGTAACTCTGCCGGAATGGCGATACGTTTTCGTAGTAATTCTACCACAATAGCTGCTAAATGGGAAACACTCATCAATTTTCATATGAATCATATGACGGATACAGGCGCAAAAGGCTTAGACCTTTATTGTCTTCAGAAAAATGGAGAGTGGCGTTTTGTAAATAGTGGTCGTCCGGGTGGAAAAACAAATCAAGCAACAATCATTGCTAACATGCGACCGGAAGAGAGAGAATATATGCTTTATCTTCCTCTTTACGATGGTCTTGTTTCTTTGTCTATAGGAGTAGATTCGTTAGCCACCATCGATCAGCCTTTAATTGATTATCCGATCCGCAAAAAGCCGGTTGTATTTTATGGCACCAGTATTCTTCAAGGAGGTTGTGCTTCACGTCCCGGAATGGCACATACAAATATCATATCGAGAAGGCTGAACCGTGAATGTATCAACTTGGGATTTAGCGGAAATGCACTTTTAGACTTGGAAGTGGCCAAAGTGATAGCCGAAGTAGATGCCAGTGTTTTTGTTTTAGACTTTGTGCCTAATGCTTCTGTAGAACAGATGAAAGAACGAATGGAAACATTCTATCGTATCATTCGTAGTAAACATCCGGATACGCCAGTCATTTTTATAGAAGATCCGATTTTCACTCATACACTTTATGATGAAAGAATTGCTAAAGAAGTGCAAAGAAAGAATGACACGTTAAAGGAAATATTCAACCGGCTAAAGAAGGAAAATGAAAAGAATATCATTTTTATCTCTTCCAAAAACATGTTGGAAGAAGATGGAGAAGCTACTATAGACGGTATTCATTTCACAGATCTAGGCATGATGAGATATGCTGATTTAGTTTGTCCAATCATTAAGAAAGCAATCAAATAAAAATAGCAATATTTGTCCTATTTGTCTTAAATACTTTAACATGACCGATTTGACTAATGAACTTTGTGCTTAAAATTTAAAGTTATTTGAAATATCTGATTTAAATATGAAAAAGATTCTTTTATTTCTATTTATATTTCTATCCACTTTTGCAAATGCACAAAAGCATAAAAAAGTGTTATGTCCAACGCCACCCATGGGTTGGAATAGCTGGAACTGTTTTAACAAGAATATCAGTGAAGAACAAATACGCGAAATAGCGAATCTTATGGTCTCTACCGGACTTAAAGATGCTGGATATACATACCTCAATGTGGATGATTGTTGGCAGACGCATCGGGAGTCTTGCGTTATTCAATCTGATTCGGTAAAGTTTCCGTCTGGAATCAAAGCATTGGCTGATTACGTACATTCAAAAGGTTTGAAATTCGGTATATATTCTTGTGCAGGTTCGAAGACATGCGCTGGTAGACCCGGTAGCCGAGGCTATGAATATATCGATGCAGTCACATATGCAGAATGGGGAGTTGACTTTCTCAAATATGACTGGTGCCACAACAACGGAGCTAATGCCCGAGAAGCATACTTTACCATGTGTGATGCCTTAAAAAGTACTGGTCGTCCTATAGTTCTATCAATTTGTGAATGGGGGACGAATAGGCCATGGGAATGGGGGAAAGGTATCGGTGAGATGTGGAGGGTATCCGAAGATATTATTGCAACAACCGAAGGTACAGCATACTGGGGAGGAGCGAGCATTCTGAAAATTATAGATATTATGGCTCCTCTTTGGCCATACGCGGGACCAGGACACTGGAATGACGCGGATATGCTCCAGGTAGGCAATGGAGATCTAACATACGATGAAAACGTGATGCACTTCTCAATGTGGTGCATGCTCGCTTCACCTCTGATAGTAGGATGTGATCTTCGTAATATTGATAAGAAAATCCTTGATATACTTACCAATAAGGAAGCTATCGCCATAAACCAGGATAAGCTCGGAAAACAAGGCCGTATGTTCGAACGTAGTGGAAGATATCATGAGACATGGATCAAAGAATTGTCAGATGGCCGTATAGCCTTATGTTTCTTGAACAAGGATGAAAAAGAATGGTCTCTTGATTACCATTTTTGGGGATTTGACATAATTGGGATAGACCGAACTTACGATCATTACATAGTACGTGATGTTTGGAAACATCAAGATATTGGAGATACTGGAGATAGGTATAGTTTCAAAGTACCGGCTCACGGTGTAGTTCTCCTTTGTCTTGTTCCTAAACAGTAATAAAAGAACCGAATATTCCTATATTACACAAATAAAAGCAGATGGTCAACTATTCCAAATACTCTTGACTGTTGCTTTTTACGTTATATCAATAAAAATAAATCTTCAAATACCAAAATGATATTTTATCATTTTGGTATTTGAATGATGCTATAATTGAATTTATTCAGGCGAGCAGTCAGATACGGAAAAGAATCGCATAGATTAGCCATTAGTATTATTCAGAAATTCCTGAAATCCTTCCCTTAGAGAGCATAATCATTATTATTTGATATCATGCATTGCATAGTGAATGTATTTCTTAATCTATTTATGCACTTTGTTTAATAAAGTAAGTTCATAAAAGCACTTCTAATAAATCAATAAATCCTATTTTTATGAGCCCAAATAGCTTTCTTTAAAACGTACGTGCTGTTTCTTATAAACCAACCGTATGTTTCTTTAAAACGAACCGTACGTTTCATTACAATCAACCGTGTATTTTTCACAAACAATACGGTAATTTATATGCAAATGCCGGTTCTTTTATTCGTAATTATGCATATAAATACCGTATTTTATTGTTTACTCGCTCTACTTTCTTTCATTCATAAAAAGTGGAAAATAGTAGAATCAAAGAAAAAACGACAGTATGTCAACTAATTTAATATAAAATAATCACATTGATATTTATGTTCTCCAAAACCACTTGATTTTTGTGAAGAACATAGTTACTAAAACAGCTAAAGAAGTAAGGATTGCTCCCTGAAGAAATCCCAACCAGGCATTTTGTTGAAAATAAGATAATAATGAAGCAATTCCAAGTATATTAGCCAATGGCATAATCAACAAATCGCCGACCACATAAGCTATCATCGGATTCTGACCGGACATCACCAAAAAACGAGTACTTTTCACACACCGGAAATAATCACAAACGATACTTAGAAATAAAAGAGCTAGAAAAGCCAGTCCGGAAGTGACAAAGAAATAACTAAAAGTAGTTGGATCTTTTTTAATACCATCCTGGAAAGGCTCAAAGCACAAACCCAGAAGAAGTAAATATGCCCCTGCGTTAAACAACTTTCTCCATAATAAAGCTATTCCATCCACTTTACGTGGAAATATACACTTACCAGCTAATAACAATAAAACAGTAAACACAAGGTTGACAACCAAATTACGAGTGTATAGACCGTAAAGATTGCTAATGATGATAACAACGGATAATATCATCAACATAATACTCATTTTACGATAAGGAGATGTAGCATAATCATCCGTCTCTTTTTGATATGCTTTCATCCACTCCGCTAAATACTCCCCGGCTATACTGCCGGGAATAACGATAAATAAGTATTTCAAATAATCAAACCGATACATCCACGGCAGAGGAGTATAATTAAATACACTCTGTGTCCACGAACCGTCAACCGTACTCCCTACTATCATAGCCATCAGCAATATCAGAATTCCTAAACGCATCCAACGATTATGCATTGTGAAAATGTAAAGGATAGAACCGAAAATAGCCATATTAGCCAACAGCAAAATGATAATGTTGCTGGAGAATAAACTGAATGTTTTCCCATCCGCATAAGAAGTGGTAGCCAACATAATGGCAGCGACAATGTAAGCTCCCACTTTTATTGAAATATGTACCCAATCCGGCATTTTCAAAGGAATGCGCATGAACATGGGAAATAGAACAGCAAAACAGAGTATAGCCAGCAGCCATGCTCTGATATCCTGCGGAGAACTTAACATATACGGATAAAAATGCTGGATGAAAATAGCAAAGAAAGTCAACTGAATCCCCCGTTTGACAGCTTCATAAACAAGTTTTAATTTTGAATCACCTTTTTCAGCACGCTTCCTTATGGAAAAAGGAAACGCGGCTCCCATAGCGAACAGGAAAAAAGGAAACACAAGATCTACCCAAGTAATACCGGGCAACAGAGGATTAAACACATGATCTGGCGGAGGCGTTTGAGCATGACTCATCCAACCGGGAAGAACATGCGTTACGATGGTAGCCGAAAGCACCATCGTAATAATTGCATATCCCCGTAAGGCATCTAAAGCTAAAGCTCTGTTGTTCATAAAGCTCCCCCCTCGCGCATTCCTTTTTCTACTTCTTTCCAAAGATTCTTTTGGATGATGTGTACTATATCGAATACCATTAGTCCATCCGATCGACGAAGGTTCATCTCTATTGTTTCGGATAATTTCCCCGGATTATCATAGAACTGATCCACCAAGATGCCGCCCATAAACTTGTTGTCTTTAAGAATCTGACGCAAGTGCTGACAGGAACCTTCTACACAGTACCATGTACCGGCTTGAGCCTGCGAATCAGTCTCGTTCCAGATGTTGCGGTTCGTTTTCTTGTATTCCTCTATCGTTATGTCTGTATAGTAATTTCCGGTTGCATACAAATCGATCAGTTCCGCGTATCCGTAATTTTTATATTCGGGAGTGGCCCAACTGAAGTCTTTAGCCGGATCATACTTTTTGCTGGCGAAATTAACTCCCACTTCATAGTAAGACGGATACCAAGCTCCGGTATATGTGCCGAAAGAAACTTTTGGATTGGCGGCTTTCACTTCCTTACGTGCCAATGCCATAAAATCAGTAATGTTTTTCGTTCTCCATTCCATCCATTTCTGGAAATACTTTCCCGGTTGTGTGATAAACTTTCCATCCGTATTCTTCTTCCAAACAAAAATATCTTCGGGGAACTTCGCCACTTTCTTACCTATATATGCTTCAAACTTTTCACGTGACAGCGGTGAGAAGTCGGCTGTTATACCATCATAACGTACACGATCGAGCATCAAACCGTCCAAATCAGAGTATTTGGTCACCACTTCTTTCAGTACATTTAGAATATGCGTACGATATTCCTCGTTCAAAGGATTGATCATAGCACCATATTTATGTTTTTCTTCCGTAATCGGAATAATACCTTTCTCGGGAGTATACACCATGGATGCCCATTCCGGATGTCCGCTGTATACCATTCCACGATCGAAATAATTATGCCCGGCACAGAATACATTTAATGAAGCATGAACCTCAAGACCCAATTCGTGCCCTTTTTTAATGAAGTATTGCAAATAATCAAAATTCCCGGCCTTTGCGCCTTTCCACTCTTTCATTTGTGGGGCAAACTGACTTTGATAAAGTACTTCTCCCGTAATGGGCCGTATATCCACTATTGCATGAGTGAAACCTACTGATTTGATTTTCTCCAAATAATAGTCAATCGAGTCTTTATGGCTGAAACGTTCGAAGTTAGCTTCGGCATCGAACCACATTAACGCAGGTTTCTTTTTGATTACAATCCGGAAAGGAGAAGCAGGAATAGCCGCATTATTGCATAATTCTCCCAACATATAATTCCGGAAACAATAACGTACCTCTATGGGGTCATTGATCGAATCATTCCAGACCTTTACAGTAGAAGAACCACTGATAATTTCCGCTTTGGCCGGTCGGAATATACCATCCGTCCCCACTATTTCAAATCCTTTCACGTTTTGATTTTCCGGTGTCAATCCTTCTTCACCATGTTCAAAGTCTATTTCTACTACGTTCCCTTTTACCCGGTGGAATTTGTATATAGGACCGGAATATTGAATACCTTTACGATGATACGTTTTTGCCAATGCCCAATAAGCCAGTCGTTCACCGACCTTTATCTTATAGGGCGAATGAATAAAGTTTTCACTCCCGGCATCACCTGTGGTCACCATTCCAACATTTGGAACAGCTGACATCAACTCCAACTGACACTGGCGGAACCAAGCCCAATCCAGTTTATCATTGCCTTCCGATTTCCATGGTGCAATCTGTACGTAATAAAATGGCATTTGGGGATTGTTGAAGAATGTTCTCCATTGAGAAACCATTGCAGGAAATAATCTCTTATATAATCCGGGATCGGGTGTGTTTGCTTCACCTTGATACCAAATCACTCCTTTAACAGGAAATCCTTTCCATGGATTCACCATTGCATTCCACAATAATGTAGGAGTCCCTGCCGTCCACCCGAACTCTCTCTGTATTACATCAGGCAATGCTATTTCCGGAAAGCCCGATAAAGTCTCTTTATTCATCCAAGCCTCTATTTTTGACATGCTCCAGGAACAATGTATCAGACCGACAGGAACATCCAAAGATTGCTGTAACTGATTGCCAAAGAAATAGGCAGTTGCACTGAAATCAGCAACATCTTCCGGAGAGGCTTCTTTCCATTCTCCGTCCACCCCAGCTTCCTGTGGAATGGTACTCCAGGCATTTTTTACAGTATAGAGACGCAGTGGACGTTTGGGATTAGCAGATACAATGTATGGCTGGGAACCAAACACAGGCTGTCCACGGAATCCTTTCACTGGCATTTCCATATTCGACTGTCCGGAACAGAACCAGACTTCTCCTATTAAAATATTCTGCAATGTGAGGTCCTCTCCATCCGAGAACGTAATACTATACGGACCTCCAGCTACCGGTGTTTGGAGAGAAAGTTTCCATTCACCTTTTGCATCAACATTCGTTTGGATTTTTTTATTATTCCATGAAGCGGTAGCCTGCACACGTTTTCCCGAAGTCGCTGTTCCGGAAAAAGTAACTTCCGATTGTTGCTGTAACACCATATTATCCCCCCAAATGGAAGTAAGGGTTACTTTCGCTTCTGTTTTCAGGAGAAAGGAGAAGCATATCAATAATATAAAATATTTGGCTTTCAACATATGATTCTTATTTGTTTTCGACAGCTTCAGTATACACATTGCCGAAGCGATCTGTTACTTTCACTTCTATTTTAGCATTTTTATTACGGGGAGTAGCATGAAATAGATGTTCGGTAAGAACTGGGGAAATCCATTCATATTTCACCTTTTCTTTGTCAGAACAGATTGCTTTGGCTGCAGGATCATATCCTTTGTAGCGTTGCATTTCTCCCATTCGCTTTCCGTTTTCATACCATTCCACTTTCCACTGTTCATCCCAGTTCCATACGTTAGCAATAATATCGGAAGGGTACTCGTCAGATGATCCGGCCTGATATACATGTAATTGATGCTCTTTCGGGTAGCCTGCACTTTTATATAGCCATTTCACTTGGTTCCCGTCTACTTCATATACCCCATATCCCCTCGGAGTACCATCCACATTAATATCTGCACGCCACCAAGTACCGCATACGGCAGCTGTGTTATGTTCCATTAATGAGTCATTAAAACATACGTTTACATTAAAATGTGTATGTCCGGAAATGATGTGGGCATTATAACCTTCCAATAATTTATATAGTGCAGCTGTATTGACCGTTTCATCTTGATCTAGCGTGTTATATCTTAGCTTCTTCTGAAGACTGGAAGGAATATGCATCACTACAAAGACAAGTTTGTCTTTGGGCACATAAGAGAGGTCTTTCTCCAGCCATTGGAAAGTACGTTCATCAATGTAACCTATATATTGATAATCACGGTTGACATAAAAGCAATTGTCAAGCACGATATAATGAGCATTACCTTTATTTAATGAATAGTAGATAGGACCGAAATAACTTTCGAAAGTGCGATAAGAATATTCAAAAGTACGCCCTCCATACGTCATGTCGTGATTACCAATTGCCCGATAGATGGGAATCTCTAATGATGATACCGTATCTATATAGGAAGGATATAAAGAAGGAGTATCTCCTACGATATCCCCACAATCTATGCCGAATACTTCTTTTTTGCCCATATACGGACGAATATATTCTTTCATATCTTGCAGATATTTAGCATAAGCCTTTACGTCATCTTCGGAAGTAACCTGCGCATCTGCCTGCACCAAAAACAAATGATTGATCTCATTTTGCGGATTTCTTACCAATTCGAAGTCGTAAATATCTTGCTTGGCCGGATTCAGCTTCTGATAGAATAAAGGTATTGTTTGTTCTGTTTTCGGTAAATATCCGGAAGGAGTGGATAAATAAATGAAACGCACATTCCTATTAGGGGGGAGAGTATATTGGCCTTGTTGGTCAGTCAACACACAGCCTATTCCGTCGGTCACTACTACCCCCGGGACTCCTGTCCCATTACAGGTTACTTTCCCGCGAATAGGGTTAGAAGGAATCTGGGCTTGTAAATTCAAGCCCAGACCTATTAATAAAAAGAATTGTAATAAATATATTTTCATAATTAGTTGGTTAGTTCAAACCTCATTCTTCGATAGATTCCAGATATTTATCAAAGCCTGTTTTAAAAGCGTTCCAATAGTCGTATTTCTTAACGTGGCAAAGGTCGAAGGCAAAGAAGCCGTCACTATTACTGATACAAGCATCAATAGCATCCGGAATTTTTGCAGATTGTCCTCCGTCAGTCCATCCGGTACTGTTACCGATATCTGGTCCGCCTGCAAAAGGTACATCTCCTTGTAACAGTTCACGTCCATTCTTACAAAAACCTTCCATGGTCCATTCGCCACTTCCATATATATTGTTCACGGAAGCATAAGCACCCAAAAAGATATAGTCCAAATGGTCCGCATATCCATAATTCTTATAATCGGAAGTAGCCCATTTCGGATAATAAGCGGAGGTGTTGTATTTAGGGCTGGCCCAGTTCACGCCTGATGTATAGTATGTTGAATACCAGGCACCAACATAAACTCCAAACTTGATATTGTTATTGACAGATTTAACTTTCTCGCGTGCCTTTACTATGAAATCATGAATAACTTTCGCTCTGAATTCCAACCACTTCTTAAAATAAACAGGCTGGTCAGAAGGTATTTCATCCGTACCGGGTGCCATAATATCTGCCGGGAAGTTTGCTACAGTTTCACCGATGTATTCTTCGAACTTCTGTTTGGAAATATCTGAAAAATCGCTTTCTAAGCCATAGTCATCATAACGACAACGATCCAATATGATGCCATCCAAATCATATTTAGCCAAGTCGGCCAACAACTGTAAAACAAAGTTTTGTACATCATCATTAGCGGGATTGAAAAATTTCGCTCCATAATCGGTTTCATCGTCCAACAAATCCATCGTATTGGTTAGCCCGTCAGCTAGATTAGCTACACTAGCCCATCCTTTTTTTGATTCATCACGGAACAAGACTCCATCATGTCCTAAATTATACGGACATAAATAGCCTCCTACAAATGTATTGATAGAAGCATTCACTTTTAATCCTTGTATACGAGCCTCCTCAATAAATGCCTGTAAATAATCCCAAGTTTCCGTCCTTTCATAATAACTATATCCGGAATTACCCCATACATCCATACGTTTCACCTGATCTACAACATTAGTATTGAATAATACATCTCCTGTAGTGGGACGTACATCGACAATAATATCAGTGAATCCTGCCGCTTTTATCTTTTCCATATCTTTGGCTATGTTTTCCTTACTATTGGCATAGTCAGGAAAATTAGCAGCCGCATCAATCCAAATATATCGTGGCTTAGCTTCTGCAACATCCGGCTCGTCCGGCTTTTCTGTCGAATTATCGTTCCACGGCCATCCGGGAATTCCATCAGAATCATCACTACAGGAGGTTATTGTAACTGCTCCCAAGAAAGTCAGTATTAGTATTTTTAGAAATTTTCTCATATCATACTTGTTTTATTAGGTATATACTGCCTGATATATCCGCAGTACATTTTTTATTTAAGAGTGACTACTGATGCTACGGATCTTTCGTCTCCGCTGGAGTCACTTGTCTTGATAGTCTCTTGCCCATTGACTAACATGCAACTGGAACCACCGCCATCCAAATTGATAGCATCCGTACATCCCAGTGTTTTCATGATATTAGCTACATTTTCGGTGGTCATACCGGCAACTCCCGTTGTCATTCCATCTCCTTCACACACAAAAAGAATCATTTTCTTATCATTGGTGATACCAATAGCCGAACGAGGTCTGTTCACCGTGGCGCCAATATCTGATAAAATTTCTTCTTCGTATGTATTCTTTATGTTTCCATCCAACAGAAGTACGGGGCCACCGCCTATTCCTGTTTTAGCATTTAAGACAGTTCCTGTAGACGGAAAATTTTCATTAGGAGTTGTTTCTGATTTTACCGGTGAGGGCTCCGAATACCAATAAGTAACATTGGATAGTGTTGTGTAAGTCCACATTGATTTGAATGAGCCATCGTTCATTTCACAGAATGCAGCTAATACAGGATACCAGAATGGACCGTTAGTCCAATCTTCTGCTGTTACATCATTGTTCTTACACACCATTTCACCGTTACGCCATATTAGGCTTAATGACCCCTCATAGAAGAAACCTCCATTGATTACAATTGTGGAGTTGTTCTCTTCATAAAATTCTTTTGGCTTTTTCAATCCAGTCTTTTCTCCTAATACACCAAATGCTGCCTTACTCATATCACCTACCGCAATATAAGCTATCGCTTTTTTGCCTTCCAGTGTTTCTGGTGATTTATATACGTTGATATGTTCAGGCAAGGTTCCATAAGTGCTTTTCACATTGGCCCAGCCTAAATTTACAATATCAGGATTGGCTTCAACAGGTTCAGTTGGAGTCTCCGGCTCCGCCCATGGCCAATCCGGGATATCAGTGTTATCATCACCACATGCTATGAAAAAAGGCAGTAATGATAATAACCATAACATTTTTTTCTTTGTTGACATATAGCTACTCCTTTAAATGATTTACAGATTTCTTTATCCCATATATGATGAATGGGTATTTTCTCATCATATATGAGATAAAGAGATCAATTAATTATTTGTCGATACAATCAAACTCATATCCTCCGATAACCTTACAGTTGTTATCCACGTAGTAAGCACGGAGCTTATATCCATCTGTTGTCGGAGCAAGCAATACATCACCTGTTGCAGCTACACCATCGGATGAATTGTATGAGGAAAGTGAAGGATTGAATGACAGAGCATCTGAAGTAGATATTGTACCTGTGAATGATCCGTCTGACGTTACATCATACATATATAAGCATGGAGTTCCACCCCATTGCGGGAAATGAGCTGTACACACCAATACAAGATATTGTGCATTATTAAAGCTTCTTGTATCCAGACAGTTGTTATTCATTGCCCAAGAATTACCATTGTCGGAGTCTTCCAGAGATTTACTTGCATTATTATTTGTTCCATTCACCCAATAAAGAATGTTAGAATCATAGTATGACAAGAAATAATCACTTTGAGCAGTAGTTCCTTTAGTCACAACTTTAGTGTTTGATGCGGGAGCTCCCCAATTACCTACACCATTCACTGTTACTACTTGAGGACTTCCCAATACACCGTCTGTTATAATCCAACGAACAAACTTATTGGAACCTGAACTGGCTGTTCCGTCACAAGTAGCAATAATAGAGGCATTAGTATTAATATCTCCTTGAACAGACACTTTCGTACCCATATCTAACCCTGTATTATTAGTATAAGTAGTCAATAAAGTTGGAGCAGTCGTAACAGAAGAAGTCTTATAGATTGAGAAAGACTTGCCATTAGTAGCCTTCGTTGCTAATAATATATTTCCCCTACTATCACTTGTCATACATCCTAAAGATGCAACACTCACACTACCCAAAGTTACATTACCAATCTTATTTCCCGTAGATGCATTGTAATATGCAGGAGTTGTGGTACCATCACCCAAGCAAACTACCAGATTATTTCCGGAAACAGCTAAAGAAGGTGCATTTGCTCCAGTCCAAGGTAAGCCGATAACTCCCATATCCAATTTAAATAATTCTGTCTCACTACCTTTTCTATATCCGTAAGGAATCTTATCCGGTACTGCTTTTTGAATAGTATAAGTTTGCTTTGTCACTCCATCGTGAGCAATCACTGTAAGCTCAACAGGTGAATTAAAATTAAGAGGCTCTGTTTTAGGATCCGGTGACATGGTCGCATGAGCCGACAGTGAATAATCTGCCAAGCAAGAAGATAAATCTTCCGCAGAGATTAAAGATACAGTTTTGTGGTCTTCATCAATAATACCTGTAATGTCTTCAGACGGTATTGAGAAACTTAATAACTGACACTTAGTAGACTTAACTCTTTCGCCTGTGATGCAGATTTGTTTCTTATATCCTTGAGCGTCTGTATAAGTGAAATAATTCTCTTTAGTCAGATCGAGAATTGAAAGAACCGGTTCAATAGTACAGTTTGGTGCCAACTTTGCCTGAATCCTCATCGCTTTCATATATTCTGAAGTTTCATTATCACTATTTTCCGGATAATACCATGGCATAGGAATTACATACTTATCTACAGAAGCATCTGCAATAGTATATACCACAGCCTCTTTATCCACGTATGGCCCAGAAGTAAAGAGTGCAGTCAAGCTCGTGATTCCCTGTCTGTCCGCAGTAGGAAGCACATATTCCGGATCCTGGCAAGAACTCGTGAGAGCCAAAATCCCTAATAATAGATATAGTATATTCTTTTTCATAATGTTTTCATTTTAGATTTATTGCCATTCTGCATATTGAGTTACCGCACCGTTATTGTCCAACTCTGCCTGTGGCATTGGGAAACGATACATCTTAGTCGGGAAATTACGATCTTTATCATCACATTCTGTATAAATGTAAGTGAAAGACCCATTTGCATTTTTCTCTATTTTCATTCCATGAAGACGAATACCGGTAAATGCTGTCGCAGATAATTTCCAACGACGCATGTCCCAATAATAATGTCCTTCATAAGCAAGTTCTACTTTGCGTTCCTGACGGATGGCTTTCATTAAATCATCCCCACTTTTGTCTGTGTAAGACAATCCCACTCTGTTACGAATATCTTTTATGTCTTTATTTGCCTTATCCGTATAGCCATTCAGATGATAACATGCTTCTGCATGATTCAGTAATACCTCTGCGTAACGAATTTCGGTCCATGGCTGTGTACTGGCTTGTATGGAAGTAAAATTATGAGCTTCATCTACCAGTTTACGTAAATAATACCCGGTAGTAGAACGTCCTTCCGGTTTGGCATCTGTTTTCCATGCAGCCCAACCATCAGTACCGTTTACGAAAGATTCTATCGGTCTGCCTTTCCATGTTGCTCCATTATAGAGAATGGTAGCTTTAAAACGTGGTTCCAATTTGGCATAAGGAGGAGTCGTTGTAGTACCTTCAGCAGTATGCCATGCACTCCAATCGGGGAAGCCACTACCATCTGCATATTCATACGATTCAACCATTTCTTGTGTCGGGGTACCGAATCCTCCGGTCATGGAATTGCCGTCGAGCGCTTTATCACCTCCAGGAACCATATATCCATCAAAGTCATGAGTCACAGTGGAACTCTTATCATAACAATATTGTAAAATGGCTTCTTTGCTTCCTGCTTTAAAGGCATTTGAATAGTCTTCTTTTGCTTCTAATTCATAACCCATTCCCATCACCTTTTCAGCTGCGATACGAGCGTCATCCCATCTTTCCGCATACAACATAGCTCTCGATAACATTGCATAAGCAGCTCCGCTAGTTAAACGTCCGTTAGGAGTTTTATCAACAGGCAAATGTTCACCGGCATATTTTAGATCATTATATACAAAATTCCATCCGTCGGCTTCCGAACTAACTGGCATATCCTTTTTTATATTATCCAGATTCTCATCGTATATAATCACTTCTTTATAACGCTTTAATAAATCTGTATAGAGATACCCTCTGAAGAAACGCATTTCAGCTTCCAAGCGTTCTTCATCAGCCTGACCAAATGAAGCATATTTCTTTAATTTGTTGATACCTTCATTGACACGGCGCACATATTCGTACATCGTCCCCCAGTTGCCAAGGTAAGTACTAACATAATTCACTGTGAGAACAGAACCTCCATAAGCAATTTCACTAGGTATCTGACATTTAGCCATATAGTTGTAGGAACCATATTTAAGCTGATCTGTCAGAGCTTCTGTCATTCCTGCCAAACATTGTCCATCCCTGTAGGCTCCTAAATAATCTATATAGCGATAGAAATCGTTGACTGCCTGTTCTGCATAGTCGAGTTTACTCCATACAAGTTTATCTGATGCTCTGTCTGTTGGAGTCATGTCCAGATAATCACTACATGAGCCAAGCCCTAAAGAGGCTCCCAACAATATGATACTTAATACTTTTGTTTTCATAATAGAACTTTTAAAGGTTTAGAAAGTCAAAGTTATACCGCCCATAATGGTGCGTTGTTGAGGATAGTATCCGTTATTTACTCCCGGAGATTCAGGATCGATTCCATCAGGAAGACCGGAAATCGTGAATAAATTAGAACCTTCTACATAAATTCTAAGATTCTGAATACCGACAGGACTCATCCATCTCTTGGGGAATGTGTAACCCAATTGTGCGGATTTGAGACGAAGGTATCTACCGTTACGCAACCAGAAAGTGGAAGCTAATCCATTATCTCCTCCGTGTCCTTGATTACCCAGTGTAAGTCGTGGGAATGTTCCATTCGGATTTTCTACTGTATATGCATTCTGAACCAGATATAGTGGTGAGTTGGCTCCTTCTTTAAATGCCTGTGTCCAGACTGTATTATCGTCATATCCATTGTAATAAGTTCCTGTCAACGATACATCAAACAGTGCACCTCCAGTAAATTGTGCACTTAAATCGAATCCATTCCAAGCACAATTCAGGTTCAAACCGTAAGTTAATTCGGGACGATTGCCACGTCCAACACGTGTTCTGTCATCTTCGTCTATTTTACCATCACCATTTAAATCTCTGTATTTGATATCACCGACATTAGGACGAGTGCCATACCAGGCTGAATTGTCTATTTCTTCTTCTGAACGGAATAAGCCATCTGCAACCCACACAACAGAAGCATCGACACTACGTCCTGTGCGTTTTCTCCACTCTACTGTGTTCGGACTATCCGGATAACGGAGATAACGGTTTCTTGCAAATGTCAGATTGAAGCTTGCGCCATAGGAGAATGGCTTGCCTGCCAAGTTTAATTTATTACGATGGCTCACCGTTACTTCAACGCCTTTGCTATCGACCTTATTATAGTTGGCATAAGTATAATAATATCCTCCCATAGATGGGGGGTAATCGCCTCCCATTGCTGTCAAAATATCATAGGTATAATTATAGAATGCGTCAAACTCCATTCCCAACAGACCATTCCACATCGTAAAGTCAAATCCTGCATTGTAAGTTAAGGTGTTCTCCCAAGTTAGAGTAGGATTGGCAATTACAGAGGCGCGTAATGCTTGCATTACTTTTCCATTCAGAATTGTTTGGTATGCATTTTTGTTACCATCCATCAAATTGTAAGTACTAAGGAAAGCATACGGACTCACTGCATCGTTTCCTAATAAACCGACAGATGCACGTATCTTCATATCATCCAGAAATGTCAGACTAGACATAAAATCTTCTTTAGATATTCTCCACGCTACTGACGCTGACGGGAAGAATGCCCAACGTTTCCCACTAACATTGCCGGCAAATTTGTAAGAACCATCATATCGACCTGTAAACTCTGCCAAATACTTATTGTCATAGTCATATTTCAAACGAAAAACATAACCAATACTACGGTTTGCATCACTGTATCCCGAGATTGGAGAGTCTGCCGGTTGTCCAAAGCTCAATTCTGGTAGTTCAGAGAAACTCATGTTCTTATTATAGCCGGAGAAACTGTTTTCTTTATAATCCCGGATTTCTGCTAATACCATTCCTTCTACATTATGTTTTCCGAAGGAGCTTGCATAGTTTATGCTTCCTTGGCCTACCATTTGATGAGAACTATACTGTCCTTCACCTAAATTTATTCCATTTGCTGTGCCGCGAGGATCGTCTGCTTTAGACCAAGTCCAATCTGCTGTCGAAGTCGGCATTTTATGTATATATGTGGAGTAAGGTGTATTCAAATTCTTATTATGAGAAGTTGTATAGTCATAAGCTCCGGTTACTTTCACGCTCAAGCCTTTAACCCAAGGTACATTATATTGTAAAGAGATGTTAGTTTGTAAATCAAAGCTATTGGTATGTTTGTATCCTGATTCATAAATGGCAGCCAATGGACTGTTGGGCAGACTTGTGTTATTCTGTGTGGTAGCAGAATAAAGTCCGTCATATGTTTCCGGCAAATATGGATGCATCATTATAGTCTGATGAGCTACTGACAACCAACCTTGTTCACCCAATTCGGAATTAGAATCCGTACCGCCTGAAGCATATCCCGGAGTTTCACGTTTACCGACATTTCCTGCAATACCTAAACTTAACTGGAAGTTCTTAGCCAGTTGAGTCTCAAGATTAGTTCTTAAATTGTATCTCTTGTAAGAGAAATTGTCAATGTTACCTTTTTGACCTAAATAACCCACAGAAGCAAAGTAACGCATCTTATCACTACCTCCCTGTATTGTTACATTGTGTTTCTGATTAATACCGGTTCCGAATACTTTATCAATATAGTTAACATTATCCCATCCGTCAGTAGGATCACCATTCAACATAGCTTCCACATTCGCCTTTGTAAAAACGGGATTATATTGACTAATGTTTGAAATGCTTCCATTAGCCATTTTATCCATCATGTCAGCCATATTATAATAATATGCAAATTGAGGTCCATTCATAAACTGCGGAAAGTTTGCATTCATAGATGCTCCTATTGAACCATTATAAGTGATTTTGGATTTTCCTTCCTGACCTTTTTTTGTAGTTATAATAATAACACCACCGGCTCCTTTTAATCCATAAACAGCTGCAGAAGCTCCATCTTTCAAAACAGATACACTTTCGATATCATTAGGGTCAATATCATTAATAGAACGAGGCATTCCGTCTACTATATAAGTAACATTATAAATAGAGCCACGAACTCGTAATGTAGCCTGATCGTCTCCGGGTTCACCAGATACTTGAACAGATGAAATACCTGGCAAACGTCCACCTAAAAGACTCGACACATTGGTTGCCGGTGCTTTCAGCAGTTCGTCGCCTTTCACCGCAGATACGGCTCCGGTTAAAGATTGCTTCTTGGCAGTACCATATCCTACCACAATCACTTCATCCAAAGCTGCCACATCATCTTTCATAACCACATTAATGGTCGTCTGACCTGCTACCTTTATTTCCTGATCTGACATTCCAACATATGAGAATGATAAAATGTCTTTTGCGGTGGCCTGAATGCTATATTTTCCATTTACATCTGTAATAGTGCCATTAGTAGTTCCTTTTACGACAACACTTACTCCTGGTAGCGGTTCTCCTATACCATCAGTAACAGTTCCTTTCACTAAACTCTGTGCATGACTACTGATAGCACATGCAAATAGCGCGCAGATTGAAAACATAAATATTTTCAATATACGAGAGTTCTTCTTGATTTTTGAGTTAAACTCTGTCATAGAATTAATTTTTAGATTATTAATATAGATTGGTTAACATATCCATTATTGTTTATAGCTGTTCCAATACTTTCCAGCATTGGTATAACCCTCTTGGTACATGGAAACATCCTTTCCATTTTCCTCCTTTGAGTGGTAGTAGCACTTCACCTCTCCGATTTAAGTATCCATACCATTCGGGATGCTCTTTATCTTTAAAATGGGTCCATGTATAATCGTGTACTTTTTCAAACCATTCCAGACATTGGTTATCTCCGGTCAATTGATAACTCTTCAGAAGAGATATGAGTGTTTCAATATGCACCCACCAGAGTTTCTGGTCCCATTCCAGTTGTTGGGGAGGACAACCGTTACGATCCATAAAATAGTAGATACCTCCATATTCTTTATCCCAACCATATTCAAGCATTGTAAGAGTGATATTCTTAGCCTTCTCGATTAATTCCGGACGGTTTAGGCGTTTCCCTAAATCCATTATAAACCACATGGCTTCAATCGCATGGCCAGGGGTAATCTGCCGTCCTTCAAAGCAATCTATCAGATTACCATTCACATCTACATTCTCAACAATGATACCACCAAGTTCGGGACGATAGAAGACAGACATAACTTCATGAATACAAGTATCCATCGCTTGTTCCAAATAGTCCTTGCCTAAAATATGCTCAATTTCCATAGCAAGATTGCATAGTATCATCGGCAGGGCAAAATTTTTTAGATTACGAGTGCCCGGATGAAGTTTATTCCATTTACCTTTCGGATTATCTACTTTGGAAAGGATAATGTCGAAGGTTTTCTTGGCTATGTCAGCATATTCCTGATTACCGGTTGCAAGGCTTAATTGCCCGAAAGCCATGGCAGCGAATGTATACGAAAAGATATTGTATGGTTCTACCAATGGTCTACCCGAACGGTCAAGTGAAAAGTACCAGTTATAGTCTCCATCATGTCCGTATCTTTTTAAAAAATCACCACCTTGAACGGCACAATCAAGCCATTCCTTACGTTTTTCTACCTTGTTGTAAAGCATGGAAAACATCCACACCTCGCGACCTTGCAGCCAGATAAATTTATCTGTATCGAAAACTTTTCCTTCACGATCCAGACAGGTGAAGTAGCCACCATACTCATGGTCTTGTGAGTTCTCAAGCCAGAAAGGAAGAACATTATCCAAGAGTTCATCCTTGTATTGATTTGCCAGTTTCTTAAAATCCATACATCTTTTATTATTAAGTTATTAAGGTCTTTTTGTTTTACTATTCCGAACGGGTCCAATATCTTTCAATCTCTTCCAGCGACTTCCCAGTAGTCTCCGGCACGAGTTTCCAGACAATCAGCATATACGGCACGCACATGAGGGCGAACAGGAAGAATGTTCCGGCGGGGGTAAGGTT
>NZ_CP083673.1:6008618-6046992 GCF_025914115.1 Bacteroides sp. DH3716P
GTTGCTAACTCGTTACCACTGTTTCTCAAATACTCAGTTAAATGTTTATTCTTCAAACGGTTATATTAAACCGTTGAAAATCTAAAATATAAGTTTAACGTAGGTATCAGAAAGGACCATACCAAATCACGTACCTATACGGGTATATATGACTTGGGAACTTTTGGGAAGAATGATGCTCCCGACTTAAAAGAAGGTTCATCCACATACGATTCATGGGTAATAGAAAACACCCTGAACTACGATAAAGTCTTCGGCAAACACAATATTTCTTTGTTAGCCGGTTATTCCGCCCAAAAAGACAAACATTACGGCCTGAACGGAAGCAACTCCGACATTCCGCAGTTTATTGAAACGATGACAGGTAACACAACCACCATGAGCGCTTCCAGCAATCTCAAAGAATTGGCACTGGTTTCTCTCTTCGGACGTGTTATGTACTCTTATGATGACCGTTATTTATTCTCCGCATCTATTCGTCGGGACGGTTCTTCACGCTTCGGCAAAGGACATCAGTATGGTAGTTTCCCATCCGTGTCTGTAGGCTGGAACATCAATCGCGAAAAATTCTTCAATCCATTAGAGAATGTATTCGACCAACTAAAGATTCGTGCCAGCTACGGTAAACTGGGTAATCAGGAAATTGGGGACAATTATTACCCGACTATCAGTGTGGTGGGTAGTGGTATGAACTATCTTCAAGGCAACAATATCTGGTTCGGACAAATGCCCTATGTAAACGCCGTATCTCCGACTAACCTGACTTGGGAAAATACAGAGACTTACAACATCGGTTTAGATCTTAGCCTACTGAACGGACGACTGACAATGACAGCAGATGCTTATGTGAAAAACACGAATGATGTACTACTTCCTATCCCCTACGCCGGTTCTGCCGGTATCAGCGGATTCTCGATACAGAATGCAGGAAAAATACGTAATAAAGGTTTCGAGTTTGCGGTGAACTACCGTGGTTCTATTAAAGATAAGTTCAACTACTATGTAGGGGCTAATATCAGCACGGACAAGAACGAAGTTATCAAAATATCTACAGGTGGTGACAATATGACTATCTCCGGTTATTCGGCGCATGGTCAGGGCGGACGTGGTATCAATATGTTCCAGGAAGGTCATGCCATGTCTTATTTTAACTTAATTGAAACAGATGGTATTTTCCGCAGTGCAGAAGAAATTGAGAACTATAGAACAGCCGATGGCAAACTGATTCAGCCGGGCGCCCAAGTAGGCGACGTACGTTACAAAGACTGGAATGGCGATGGCTCAATAACCACCGACGACCAGCATGATGTAGGCAGCCCGTTCCCCGATATGACTTTCGGCCTGAGACTGGGTGGAGACTGGAATAATTTCGACTTTAACCTCTTCTTTGACGGTACGGTAGGAAATAAAATCTATAACTACCCGCGCTATCGCCTGGAATCAGGAAACTTCAACGGTAACTACAGTACGACGCTGGCTAACTCGTGGAGACCCGACAACCAGAATACCGACATGCCCCGCTTCTCCGTTACCGACGGTGCGGACAACAAATGGGCTTATACCGACAGATGGCTCGAAGACGGTTCATACATACGTTTGAAAACACTCGATATCGGTTATACATTACCCAAACAGTTGCTAAAAAAGATCAAGCTTGAAAATGTGAGAATCTATACTTCCATAGAAAATCTCTTTACGTTAACCAAATACTCCGGCTACACGCCCGACCTCGGTGAAAGCGGTGTAGATCTAGGTACCACTTACAATGTATTCACAAGAGGAATCGACCAGGGACGTTACCCGCTCCCACGTACATTCTCTTTTGGTATCCAAGTGAATTTATAAGAAAGAACTAACACGTATAATTGAATATAGTATGAAAAAAAATTGGTTATCATATATATGCATGGCAGTCCTTCTTTCAGGAATACTTAGTTCGTGCAATGAATCCAGCTTTCTGGATCTGAAAGATCCCAATCATTTCACGGGGGATAACTTCTGGAAAAACAAGGCAGATGCCGAGAGCGCTCTTGCCGCCGCATATTCTCCTATCAAGTACCAGATGTATGGTTATTTTGGGGCTTTTGACGGTTGGCTAAACCTGAATGGACGTGGAGACGATATCTTCACAATCACTAATGAAGAACCGGGCATGTGGGCTATCGCTAATTTCCAAAACTCACCGACTACGGGAAATGATCCTTATGGCGCACTCTTTACAGGAGTACAGCGCGCAAATGTTGTACTAAGATACATTGACAATGTACCGGCTACAGGAATCACCGAAGAAGACCGTTCCATGATTAAAGGTGAGGCACTTTTTTTGAGAGGTTATCAATATTTCCTGTTAGTTAATAACTACAAAGAAGTGCCCCTGCGTATCATTCCTTCTAATGAGGACGAGCCGAACAAACCGGCAGCCAGCGAAGCGGTACTCTGGAAACAAGCGGAAGATGACTTGACAGAGGCCATCAAATGCAACCTGCCCGTCACCCGTGTAGCAGATGAAAAAGGACGTATTGAGAAAGGAGCTGCTATCGCTATGCTGGCAAAGGTATATCTGACACAGCATAAATATCCGGAAGCTAAAGCTCAATTGGATTTATTATTAAAAGCGCCTTATTATCCGGGACGTTATAACCTAATGGAAAACTTCGCGGAGAATTTCACTACTGCCAAAGAAAACAACGAAGAATCTGTTTTCGAATTGCAATACAGCAGCGACGGCGACTTGACGTGGGGGAATGAAAGCGGCATCAACTTAGGAAGTTCTATTCCGCAATTCATCGGCCCGGTAAACTCCGGTGGCTGGGCAAAAATCATGCCGACTTCATTTATTGTCGGGCAGTTCATTTCTGAAGAACGCCCTGCGGGAGCCGATACCAAGTTTGACAAACGTATGTATCCCAGTCTGTTCTTTAACCCCGAAGCACTTGGCGATGTTGTGAAGAACGAGAGCTGGTACGGCGGAAATTATTCCATGGAGAAACTGTGGGAAGGCAATGCCGGTAAAATGGCCGGCGGTGCTCCAACTTTCAGCATGGGTGACGGTAAATTCCTTCTGAAGAAATACACTGCCTATTATGTAAACGACGAAGCGGCAGACAATATGGGAAACAAAGAAGGAAAAGCCAACAATGTACGTGTCATGCGTTTTGCAGAAGTACTGCTTATGTATGCCGAGGCTTGCGCCAAAACAAACGATGTGACAGGTGCCAGCTATGCCCTGAAACTTATCCGCGAAAGAGCCGGACTGGCAGACAAAACATTCACCCAGGATCAGCTTATGGATCAGATCGAACATCAATGTTTACTCGAATTTTTCGGAGAAGGGCACCGGTTTGACGACCTGAAACGTTGGTACACAACCAATGAAATCAAAACAATCCTCAAAGCAAATGACAAGCAAGGGGCAGACAATTTTCAGGAAAGGAACAGGTATTATCCGATTCCGACAGGCGAATTGAACAACAACTCTGCAATGCAACAAATAGATTTATGGAAATAATCTTTCCAATAACTTATAACAGAAAAATTATGAAAAAAATATATGCACTATTATTCGTATCCTTACTCTTATTTATAGGATATTCTTGTGAAGACGGTAGCCTGAGCCATGGTGATGTATACATCCCGGATCCCGTGGAAGAGTCGGACGAGGATGATGGTTTTGCGACAGAGCCTACAACAACGTCTGTTGTGAGGATGTCTATCGGCGAAGGACATCAGCATCAGATGATTGACGGATTTGGATGTGGTTTTGCAGAATGGTCTCACCGTATCTGGAACAATAACCACAGAGATGCCGTTATGGCAGACCTATTCGGTGACAATGGCTTGAAGCTAAACATATTCCGTGGAGAAGTATTCCCGCACTATCAGGACGACGTCACGGGTGAAATAGAATTTGGCATGGACCGTAACTTCAACCTGCCTGCCGACGAACCTAAATACATGAACAACTATTGGTTCAAATATCACGGTGCGGAATGTGCCGAACAGGTACAGCTAGGCCAGATGTGGCTGGTGGACTATCTATCCAGAAAGCATAAAAGCATGAAGTATATGTTCTCCGTATGGAGTCCACCTAAAAAATGGAAAGATAAAGACAGCAACTCCGGTGGCTCTCTGAAAGCTATTCATTATGAAGATTACGCCAATTATCTGATAGACTTCGTCAAAGAATACGAAAAGAAATTCGGAATAAACATTTATGGCTTATCACCTACCAATGAACCTGATAATACTTTCACTGCATGGTCTACTTGTAAATGGACTCCTGAACAATTGGCAGATTTCAGCCATAACACTTTCCGGAAATCTCTGGACGCGGCCGGATATAATGATAAAAAGATTATAATGGGAGAATGTTCCTCATGGTGGAAAGCAAGTTACTCGTCTTTCCTCACTGCATCCAATCAGTTCTTCAAGAAATGTCTGGAAAGCGAAGCTTCATTGGCAAATGACAACGTCATAGCGGCCGGACACGGATACAGTATGTCCAATTTAGATAATATCTTACCTTTCGATGAAGCAGTTAATGCCAATATTCCTGTATGGATGACCGAGAACTGTGACAACTTAAAACGTTCGGAGGACTGGAATGATGCCATGAAATGGGCAAGAAACTTCCATTACTATCTGGCACAAGCTAATGTAAATGCTTATATCTGGTGGGCCGGAGCCCGTCCTTGCAGCACGACAGGCGAGAACCTTATCCAGTTGGAAGAAGCCATACCGGGCACTACCTACTACAGAGTCCCCCGCTATTATACATACGGGCAGTTCACCAGATTCATCGAAGCCGGCAGTCATCGTGTAGATGTTGAGGCTATTCCTTCTGAAGAGAATCAATTCCCTGCAGAACTTCTGATGTCAGCTTATGTTAAGGATAATACTTATACCATCGTATTAGTGAACAGTTCGGAGAAGGAGTCATTCTCCACTTTAGTTGAGATTGAAGGAAAAAGTTTTCAGAACATGATTGCATACACATCCAGCGAAGACGTAAAATGGCAGCGCAAGAAGTTCAATCCTTCTTTAAGCGGGTTACGTTCCATTACGGTTCCCAAGCTCAGTGTGGTGACAGTTACTGGTAAGATAAAAGATATTGCAGCAGAATAATAGTCAAAATAATACTAGAATATCATGAAAAAGAATCGATTATATATAGCAGGATTCCTGCTTGCAGCCGTCAATTTGTTCTCCGGTTGCAGTGAAGATGATCCGTCCTATGCCAATCTGGTTGCGGACAAGCAGGAATTGACAATCAATCTAGATGAAAAAGCAGAAGGAGTGATTCAGATTATTCAGGGAAACGGTAACTACAAGGTTACCAGTTCGAACGAAGATGTGGTTACCGCTACAATCGACAATGACCAAATACAAGTGACAGGTTTGAAAGCCGGTGACGCAAATGTGACTATTACCGACTGGGCCAGGATGTCAACCAACGTAAAAGTAATTGTTGACCAATTGGTAGACTTGGTTCTGAAAGTATCTTCTACAGTTATGTATCCGAATGAAGACAAGACCATAGAGGTCTATACAGGCAATGGAGGATACAGTATCACTGTTGATAATCCATCAATAGCAAAGGCTGCGATAAATGATAAAGGGCAGATTCAAATTGAATCGCTGGCTCCGGGTACTGCCACTTTCACCGTAAAAGACAGACGGGACAAAACGACAGAACTCATCGTAAAAGTGAAAAAGAGAATGGTAGTCGACAATAGTGAAAATATCCCTTACTTAGTTATCGGCACTCCGGCTACTATCAAAATCCTGGATGGCAATGGTGGATATACCTGCACAGCAGGCGGTTCTGCAACTTACCTGAAATGCTCCATGTCTGAAGACGGTACAGAAGTGATAATTGAAGGACTTAAAAGATACCGTTACAACAACAAAGTCACTATCGCCGACCAGGACGGTGAAAAGATAGAAGTGACCATTACCGCTATTGACGATCCTTACCTGGAGAACCCGTCATATCGCTATATGCTGGCAGGTTCTTATTCTTACCAAAGCCTTTCTACTTCAAAAGTAGGAGAAATAATGCATTCGGCGGATTTCAACTTGTCGCAATTGCTTGTTAAGAGTTCGACAACTTCATCCGCATCCGGTTACGCGGTTCAGTTTACCGGCGATTTGGGAGTAGGCAGCAAGACGAATGCAACACTTTATAAGGTGACAAGAAACGCAGTAGACAAGAATGTAGGATATCCGATAGAAGATTGCCGGATTGATAAAGTAGAAGACGGCTGGTATTGGGTGAGTTTCCTGGAGCCCGGATACACTGTACGTTCCTATTTTATAACCAAAGAATAATTTATAAACTTGACACACATGTATTTCGGAAGTACCCCCATACTTTTGAAGTGACCAACATAAAAAGAGACTGTCCTTACAACACAGTATATTCCTTATTACTATCTGTATTGTAATCAGTCTCTTTTTATAAATTTTGAACAGATATGAATAGATATGATAACAGATTACGTATTCTTACAGAAGAATATGAAACGCTCATCTCACGTGAAAATAAAAGAATACGATCCAACAATGGCATATTTGAACGCTATAAATATCCTATTCTGACGGCAGCCCATACTCCACTCGAATGGAGATATGACTTTAATCCGGAAACAAACCCTTTTTTGATGGAACGTTTCGGTATTAACGCTGTATTCAATGCAGGAGCTATCAAATATAACGGAAAATATCTCATTATGGCACGAGTGGAAGGTTACGACCGTAAGTCGTTTTTCGCCATAGCCGAAAGTCCGAATGGGATAGATAATTTTCGTTTTTGGGAATATCCAATCCAGCTTCCCGACTTATACCCGGAAGAAACGAATGTCTACGATATGCGCCTTACCCAGCATGAGGACGGATGGATATACGGCATTTTCTGTTCGGAAAGCAAAGATCCGGACGCAGCCGCCGGAGATCTGACTTCTGCCGTTGCGGTAGCAGGCATCATACGCACCAAGGACTTAAGAAATTGGGAGCGTCTGCCTAATCTTATCTCTAAAAGCCAGCAACGCAATGTGGTACTCCATCCGGAGTTTGTCAAAGGGAAATATGCGCTTTACACCCGCCCTCAAGACGGGTTTATTGAAGCAGGCACTGGTGGAGGAATTTGCTGGGCACTAGTAGATGATATCACTCATGCAATAGTTAAAGAAGAGACGGTGGTAGAACAACGTTATTATCACACCATCAAAGAAGTGAAGAACGGTGAAGGGCCTCATCCTATCAAAACGCCACAGGGATGGTTGCACCTCGCGCATGGAGTCCGTGCTTGCGCAGCAGGACTCAGGTATGTGTTGTATTTGTACATGACCTCTTTAGATGCCCCCAATAAAGTGATTGCCCAACCAGGAGGTTACTTCATGGCACCCGTAGAAGAAGAAAGAATCGGAGACGTTTCCAACGTATTATTTTCGAACGGGTGGATTACAGATGAAGACGGAACGGTCTACATCTATTATGCTTCTTCAGATACACGGATGCATGTAGCTACCTCTACAATCGAACGACTTGTAGATTATTGCCTGCATACTCCGGAAGATAAACTTCGATCCGCTACGTCCGTAGAAAATATTTATCAACTGATAGAAGCTAATAAGGTGAAAGTATAGTAACTGAATTTTCAATATGGAAAGCACACCATCGCCATTCCTTCCGGAATTTGACAATGGCGTGCTTTTTCTGGTTCTTTCATTTTATTCATAAGACTGAGGCCTCAACAATATTCCTTTTTATAAACGATAAAATCGCATATCTTATCGTTTATACAGGGGAAAACCGACTTTTCAAAGGAAAACCAAAGTTGAAGTAAACACAGATATATTAATATAGTATCAGAATGAGTTAAAATAATATTTGTTTCCCCACTACTTTCGCCCTACTTTTGCATCAAATAAAATAATGATATATAAAAACCTAATCGAAATAACGATATGAAACTACACGAAATCGATATTCTCATCATTTGTGCCTATCTCATTGCCATGATTGTCATCGGACTTATCCTGAAGAAACGGGCTGCCCAAAATATGGATTCTTATTTCCTGGGAGGGAAATCATTGCCATTTTATATGCTCGGACTCTCCAATGCTTCCGGAATGTTTGACATCACAGGAACGATGCTGATGGTATATTGGGCATTTGCCTACGGATTCAAGAGCCTTTGGATTCCCTGGTTGTGGCCAGTGTTCAACCAAATCTTTCTAATGGTTTATCTGTCCGTGTGGTTACGTCGTTCCAATGTACTCACTGGAGCAGAATGGATTAAGACACGTTTCGGTAAAGGCAAAGGATCGACTCTTTCACATACGATTGTTATCATCTTTGCATTACTTAGCGTACTCGGTTTTTTAAGTTATGGATTCATAGGTATTGGTAAATTTATGGAGATATTCATCCCCTGGGAAGTAGTATCTCCATTCATTCCTTTCAATGTGCCTGCAGAATATGTTCCTCATGTATATGGTATTTTCTTTACCACAATCGCCACTTTCTATGTAATGCTCGGAGGAATGTTGAGTATTGTATGGACAGACGTTGTGCAGTTCCTGATTATGACAGTAGCAGGTATCGTAATTGTTGTTATCGGAATGCAAATGGTAGCGCCGGACATGATTCATTCTTTCGTTCCGGCCGGCTGGGACTCTCCTTTCTTCGGATGGACGCTGGATATCGACTGGAGCAGCCGGATGAGCCTCTTGACGGAACGGATGGCGAATGAACCATATAGCCTGATTAGCATCTTCGTCATGATGGCCTTGCTCAAAGGAATATTTATGAGTATGGCAGGACCGGCGCCCAACTATGATATGCAGAAAATTCTATCTTGCAAATCCCCCAAAGAAGCGGCTATGATGAGCGGTTCCGTATCAGTCGTACTATTAATCCCCCGCTACCTGATGATTATGGGATTTGCTCTGCTGGCTATCTACTTCTTTAAAGAAGATGGCGGTCTGACACAAATGGAAGTGACACGAACGGATTTTGAAACTATCCTCCCCCATCTAATCACACGTTATGTGCCTGCAGGATTAGCCGGAATCCTACTAGCCGGACTACTGGCAGCTTTCATGTCGACTTTTGCGTCCACTGTTAATGCCGCACCGGCTTATATCGTGAATGATATTTATCTGAAATATATCAATCCGAAAGCGAGTGTGAAAACACAAATACGCAGTAGCTATATTATTTCTGTCGCAGTAGTAGTTATCAGCACTGTCATAGGGTTCTTCCTGAAAGACATCAATGAAATATTCCAATGGATTGTTGGAGCACTCTTCGGAGGATACATCGCGGCCAACGTACTGAAATGGCATTGGTGGCGCTTCAATGGTGAAGGCTATTTCTGGGGAATGACCGCCGGAGTAATAGCAGCCATCGTCATGAAGTTCACTGTTCCCGACGCATGGGTACTCTATTTCTTCCCCGTACTGTTCGGAGTTTCCCTGATAGGATGCATCGCAGGAACCTATAGCGCACCTCCAACAGACGAAGAGACGCTCATCAACTTCTACACCCGTGTACGCCCATGGGGATGGTGGAAGCCGATTGAAGAAAAAGCATTGGCCCGTTACCCTCATATCCAGCCAAACCGCAACTTCAAAAGAGACGCATTCAACGTGGCAATCGGCATTGTGTGGCAATGCAGCCTTACCATTATCCCAATGTATCTCGTTGTCCGCCAACAATTGGGGCTCTGGAGCTCTATCGCATTGCTTCTGGTTACGACCTTGATACTAAGAAAGACTTGGTATAAGCCTCTGTGTAAAGAAGAAATCAGGTACAACGAAGAAATAAAACAACTAAAACAAGAGAAGGAATAATTAGCTTAACACACTAAAATTTGAGAACCGACCATGAAAAGACTATCTGTGATTCTGGTATCATTTTTACTATATCTGCCTCTATGCGCTCAATTTAAGGGAACAGTTTCTGTCGACACTAATCAATCGGGCATAGTTGATAAAGGCGATAAGCCGCTGGCGGGAGTTATGGTAACAGATGGATTGAACGTAGTAAAAACAGATAAGAAAGGTCGGTTCTCTTTGCCCGGATTCGAGAAAACAAGATTCATAAGTATTACAACTCCTGCGGGATTTGAAACACAACAATTCTACCTTTCTACCAAAGAGAACAGAAAAAGCTACGATTTTATCTTAACCGAAAGCGAGCGGACAAAACCCAGAAAACATTCTTTCGTGCAAATCACCGACACCGAAGTAACGGGTGGAATGGGGCGTTGGGTAACCGATCTCCAGCAATACATTGACAATGAGAAGCCTGCCTTCCTCATTCACACCGGAGATATCTGCTACGAACCGGGACTCACCATCCACAATCAAGTGGTAAATGCACAAACAATGGATTGTCCTGTTTATTATTGTATCGGTAATCATGACTTAGTGAAAGGCAACTATGGCGAAGAGCTTTACGAATCTCTCTATGGTCCGACATGGTATTCATTTGATATAGGTAACGTTCATTATGTAGTCACTCCAATCGACCACGGAGATAACCCGACCAACTATACCCAAAGAGATGTATACAACTGGCTAAAAAACGATCTTGCTCTCATAAAAAAAGACCAGGCACTTATCCTTTTCAATCACGACTTATTTACTCCAAATGACTCTTTCGTCTTTAAAGCAGATGACGATCATCTGCTTGATTTTCGTTCTTTCAATACCAAAGCCCAAATCTACGGACACATGCATTACAACTATGTCCGCAACCAAAATGGGATTTATACAATCTGTACCGACACATTGGATAAAGGAGGCATTGACCATTCCCCTTCTTCTTTTAGAGAAATAAAAGTAGACGCAAACGACAATATCACCACCCAACTGCGATATGCTTTCATCGAGCCACAAATCGCAATAGTCTCTCCGATGAATAATCAGACGGCCGCAGCCTGCACCATCACTAAAGATCAGCTTCCTGTTTCCGTCAATACATATTATTCGCAGGCCAAAACGTCTCACGTTTCTTATATCCTAAGCGATTCGGAAAATAATCAAGAAATAGCTAAAGGCGATCTAGCCTCCCGTACAGAATGGAACTGGGGTGGAAACATTCAAATGCCGGCTAATGAAATGGGGAAAAAACTAAATCTCACAGTGACTTCATTCTTCAGCAACGGAAAGAAAGCGACTGCTACCAGCCAGTTTATCTACCAAAAGGACTTCAAATTATCCACTATTGCAGGTGAAGACTGGAATACATTACTTCAAAACGCAGCACACTCCGGCGGAGTCAACAACTCTCAAATCAAGCTCCCCCTGCAATTACAATGGACAGCTAATACAGGCAGTAACATTTTTATGTGTTCTCCCATTATCGCCGGACAGAAAGTATTTATCGCTACCACCGACGATAATGTATCACTGAACACATTTATCTGCGCATTTAATTTTAATTCAGGCAAACTGTTGTGGAAATTCCGTACTGCAAATTCTGTTAAGAACACAATAGCCTATGAAAATGGAATTGTAGTAGCTCAAGATGCCTCCTGCAACCTCTATGCCTTAGACGCAGAATCAGGAAAATTACTCTGGAAACAATCTATTAATTTGGACAGCTATCCCTATCTGACTGAAGGATTGACAGTAGACAAAGGAGTGGTCTATGCCGGAATCGGCGCCGGACTATCTGCCTACAACCTAAAAACAGGACAAACGATATGGACTAACAAGGACTGGAAACAGCGGGAAGGTTCTACTACAACACTCGCTATTGCCGGAGATGTATTAGTCAGCGGAACCCAATGGGGAGGTTTATACGGCAATGATATCCACACAGGAAAGCAACTCTGGAAACTATCTGATAACGGACCTGGCAACCGGGGAGCCTCTCCTGTCTATAAAAACGGGAAATTATGGATTATCTCTTCCAAGAGCTTCTTCACAATAGAGCCACAAACCGGAAAAGTATTGCAACAAAAAGAGTTATCAGCCAATCTGGATGTTACATCCACCCCACTCATCACCGAACAGGAAATCATTTTCGGTACTGCCGACCGGGGAGTTTTCGCATTGGACAAATCTACACTTTTCAATAAATGGAAAGCAGAAACGTCACCTTCACTTGTATATACTGCTCCTTATTCCACCACTCCGCAAGCCGGAGTTGAAACAAGTCCTGTTGCATCACAAGGAATTGTCTACATCGGAGCTTCCGACGGTTATCTATATGCCATCGACCAAACTACAGGAATTATAAAAGATAAACGACACATTGGAGCGCCTATATTTTCAACCGTAGCCGTATCCGGGAATAAGATGATTGTTTGTGGTTTTGCGGGTAATGTTTATTGCTTTTCATCGAAGTAAACTCCCTCTTCACTATCATAATGCATAAACTCAAATGGTACATAAGCACTAAAATTATATAGATACAGTTTTTGCCACCCCACACGTTGTAATTTAAAGATTATCACGTATCTTTGCCTGCTCAAATCATAAATACGAGATATGGCTATTACAATCAAGAAAGTCTCCACAAAGAGAGAACTTAAGAAATTTATCCGTTTCAACTACAGAATGTACAAGGGTAACCCTTACTCTGTGCCTGACCTCTATGACGACATGCTCAACACCTTCAACAAGAAGAAAAACGCAGCATTCGAATTCTGTGAAGCAGATTATTTCCTCGCATACCGGGACGATAAAATAGTAGGACGTGTAGCTGCAATCATCAACAATCAGGCGAACGAGAAGTGGGAATGTAAAAACGTTCGTTTCGGATGGATAGACTTCATCGACGATCCCGAAGTATCATCCGCACTCATCAAAACGGTGGAAGAATGGGGAAAAGAACGAGGCATGACTCACATTGCCGGTCCTCTCGGATTTACTGATTTCGATGCGGAAGGAATGTTAGTTGAAGGGTTCGACCAACTTAGTACCATGGCCACTATCTACAACTACCCATACTATCCTGTACACATGGAAAAGTTAGGCTTCGAGAAAGACGCCGACTGGGTGGAATACAAAATCTACATACCGGATGCCATTCCCGACAAGCATAAACGTATCTCCGAACTGATCCAACGAAAATATAACCTCAAGATAAAGAAATATACTTCCGGAAGAAAAATAGCCAAAGACTACGGACAGAAGATTTTCGAGCTGATGAATGAAGCATATAGTCCTCTTTATGGCTATTCTCCGTTGACACAGCGGCAAATCGACCAATACGTGAAAATGTATCTGCCGATCCTTGACTTACGGATGGTTACACTGATTACTGATGCCAATGACGAATTGGTCTGTGTAGGTATCTCCATGCCATCTCTCGCCGAGGCTTTACAGAAATCACACGGACGTCTGTTGCCACTCGGATGGTTCTATCTGTTAAAGGCACTATTTATGAAACGCCGTGCCAAAATGCTTGATCTGCTACTCGTTGCAGTGAAACCGGAATATCAAAACAAAGGTGTTAACGCTTTGTTATTTTCCGATTTAATTCCAGTTTATCAAAAATTAGGTTTTATCTTTGCGGAAAGCAACCCCGAACTGGAACTGAACGGAAAAGTTCAGGCACAATGGGATTACTTTGAGACTCAACAACATAAGCGCCGCCGTGCGTTCATCAAAGAGATAAAATAAAAAACAGCTATGGAAGAGAACGAATTGATACCTGTAGACAACAACAATGCAGTAGAGTACACTGACGACAACATCCGTCACCTAAGTGACATGGAACATGTACGCACACGCCCCGGTATGTATATCGGAAGGCTGGGCGACGGTGCACATGCCGAAGACGGAATCTATGTCCTCCTGAAAGAAGTAATTGACAACAGTATTGACGAGTTCAAAATGCAAGCCGGTAAGAAAATCGAGATTACCGTTGAAGAAAACCTCCGTGTCAGCGTACGTGACTACGGACGAGGCATCCCGCAGGGAAAACTCATCGAAGCCGTCAGCATGCTGAACACCGGTGGTAAGTACGACAGCAAGGCGTTTAAGAAAAGTGTCGGACTAAACGGTGTCGGTGTGAAAGCCGTCAATGCCTTGAGCTCCCGTTTTGAGGTACGCAGTTACCGCGACGGCAAAGTACGTATCGCCACTTTCTCAAAAGGAAACCTGCTAACCGACGAAACGCAGAATACCGAAGAGGAAAACGGAACTTACATCTTCTTCGAACCGGATAATACATTATTCCTGAATTACAGTTTCAAGCCTGAATTTATTGAGACAATGCTACGTAACTACACGTACCTCAATACCGGGCTTGCCATTATCTATAACGGACACCGTATCCTGTCGCGTAATGGTCTGGTAGACCTTTTGAACGACAATATGACGGCAACGGGACTTTACCCGATCATCCACCTGAAAGGGGAAGACATCGAAATCGCCTTCACGCATACCGGACAATACGGAGAAGAATATTACTCCTTCGTCAACGGTCAGCATACCACCCAAGGAGGTACGCATCAGAGTGCTTTCAAGGAACACATCGCCCGTACTATCAAGGAGTTCTTCAACAAGAATATGGACTATACCGACATTCGTAACGGACTGGTTGCCGCCATTGCCGTCAATGTGGAAGAGCCTATCTTTGAGAGTCAGACGAAAACGAAGCTGGGTTCTACCAATATGGTTCCCGGCGGAGTGACAGTCAATAAATATGTAGGCGACTTTATCAAACAGGAAGTGGACAACTTCTTGCACAAGAATGCAGATGTAGCCGAAGCGATACAACAAAAGATCCAAGAATCCGAGAAAGAGCGTAAAGCCATTGCAGGTGTAACCAAACTTGCCCGTGAACGTGCAAAAAAGGCAAACCTGCACAACCGCAAATTGCGCGACTGCCGTATTCACCTCAACGACCCGAAAGGAAAAGGACTGGAAGAAGACTCCTGCATCTTTATCACCGAGGGGGACTCTGCAAGTGGTTCCATCACCAAAAGCCGTGATGTGAACACGCAAGCAGTGTTCAGTCTACGTGGTAAACCACTGAATTCTTTCGGGTTAACCAAGAAAGTGGTCTACGAGAACGAAGAATTTAATCTGCTTCAGGCAGCCCTGAATATAGAAGATGGCTTGGACGGACTACGCTACAACAAAGTCATCGTAGCAACCGATGCCGATGTGGACGGTATGCATATCCGACTGCTGCTAATTACTTTCTTCCTGCAATTCTTCCCTGACCTTATAAAAAAAGGCCACGTATATATTCTGCAAACGCCTTTGTTCCGTGTACGCAATAAGAAAAAAACAATCTATTGTTATAGTGAAGAAGAGCGTGTCAATGCAATTAACGAACTAAGCCCGAATCCGGAGATCACGCGATTTAAAGGTTTAGGAGAGATTTCACCGGACGAATTCAAGCATTTCATCGGTAAAGACATGCGCCTGGAGCAAGTTTCTTTGCGAAAGACAGACGCAGTGAAAGAACTACTTGAATTCTACATGGGTAAAAATACCATGGAACGACAGAACTTTATTATAGATAATCTGGTTATAGAAGAAGATTTGGCATCATGAGAAAAGCAATATTCCCGGGTACTTTTGACCCCTTCACCATCGGACATTATTCGGTAGTGGAACGTGCACTCACCTTTATGGACGAAATCGTGATAGGAATCGGTATCAATGAGAACAAGAATACATACTTTCCCATTGAGAAAAGAGAGGAAATGATTCGGGAACTTTACAAGGATGAGCCTCGTATAAAAGTGATGTCCTACGACTGTCTGACCATTGATTTTGCGCAGGAAGTAGGGGCCAGGTTTATTGTCCGCGGTATCCGTACAGTGAAAGATTTCGAGTATGAAGAAACGATTGCGGACATCAACCGCAAACTGGCAGGCATTGAAACGATCCTGCTCTTCACAGAACCGGAACTGACTTGCGTCAGCTCAACGATTGTACGCGAATTATTGACTTATAATAAAGATATCAGCCAGTTTATTCCCAAAGGAATGAGGATAAGTTGAGAGTTGAGAAGGATGCAGGCGTATCTGTGCCCGGTTGTTAATACTCGGCTATTAATATAAAGTAAGATTATGAATAAGATTAAAATATACGTCCTTTTGGCTTGCCTGTGGGCAGTATCAGCCTTACAGGCCCAAAATTTCGGTTCTGAAGCCATGCGCAAGCTACAAATGGCAGAGTTCGCAATCTCCCATTTCTATGTAGACAAAGTAGATGAAGACAAGTTGGTGGAAGAAGCCATCATCAAGATGCTGGCACAACTCGACCCGCACTCTACCTACTCGGACGCAGAAGAAGTGAAGAAAATGAACGAACCTCTTCAAGGTAACTTCGAAGGTATTGGAGTTCAGTTTCAGATGATTGAAGATACCCTGTTAGTAGTGCAACCCGTCAGCAACGGACCTTCCGAAAAAGTCGGCATCCTTGCCGGTGACCGTATTGTTGCGGTCAATGACAGCGCCATTGCCGGAGTAAAAATGAGTACGGAAGATATTATGAAGCGTCTTCGTGGTCCGAAAGGTTCTAAAGTCAACCTGACTATCGTTCGTCGTGGCGTACAAGATCCTTTATTGTTCACAGTGAAAAGAGATAAAATACCTATCCTTAGCCTCGATGCTTCTTACATGATTCAGCCTAAAACAGGTTATATCCGCATCAACCGCTTCGGAGCAACCACTGCCGAAGAATTCAAGAAAGCAATGACAAGCCTTCAGAAACAAGGTATGAAGGACCTGATTCTCGACCTGCAAGGAAACGGAGGAGGTTACCTGAATGCAGCCATCGACCTTGCCAACGAATTCCTGGGGCAAAAAGAATTGATTGTCTACACGGAAGGACGGACTGCCAAACGCAGTGATTTCTACGCCAAAGGAAACGGAGATTTCCGTAATGGACGTCTTATCATCCTAGTAGATGAATATACGGCTTCCGCCAGCGAAATTGTCAGCGGTGCAGTGCAGGATTGGGATAGAGGAATTATCGTAGGACGCCGTTCTTTCGGCAAAGGATTGGTGCAACGTCCTATCGACCTGCCGGACGGCTCCATGATTCGTTTGACTATTGCGCGCTATTATACTCCATCGGGACGTTCCATCCAGAAACCGTACGACAGTACTGTCGATTACAACAAGGACCTGATAGAACGTTTCAACCACGGTGAACTGATGAATGCTGACAGTATTCACTTCCCGGATTCACTGAAAGTACAAACTAAGAAGCTAGGACGTACCGTTTATGGCGGAGGGGGTATCATGCCGGACTATTTCGTACCTATTGACACTACTCTTTATACGGATTATCACCGTAATCTGGTAGCTAAAGGAGCTGTGATTAAATTCACCATGCAGTTTATCGAAGGGCACCGGAAGGAGTTGAAAAACAAATACAAGAAATTCGAATCGTTTGATGAGAAGTTCGTCGTTGATGATGATATGCTCGCCACTTTAAAAGAAATAGGAGAGAAAGAAGGAGTGAAATTTAATGAAGAACAATATCAGAAGTCGCTCCCTCTCATCAAAACACAGCTTAAAGCACTGATAGCCCGTGACCTTTGGGATATGAACGAATATTTCCGGGTAATGAATACCACCAATGAGAGTATACAAAAGGCGCTGGAGATACTGAATTCGGATGAGTATCAGAAGAAGCTGAAATAAGGTATTCAGTAAACAATCATAAGACACCATTTTTCAGTTTGGTGGACATATATACTCACTATAGTGAAAAAATATCTATCATAAGTATCATTCATTTTGATAGTTTACTCATTATCAAAGAAATAAGTATGATAGATAGCTTTTAAAAAAGGTATCTATCATACTTTTACCAGCAAAAACAGGTTATCTATCATCTACAAAATAGCCGAATAAAGGCCCTATATGCATAAGATAGCTTGTTTTTGTTGAATAGTTTAATTCTCCCCTGCCCTATATCTATCAGATAGAACAAGGCGTATAAATACCTCAAACAAGCAGAGATAGTTTGCTTTTCTCCCTGATATAGTTTATCTTTGTTACCGATATAGTTCATTCTTCATGACCGTGGCGAATTCCTACCACGGCCGTGGAAAGATACTACCACAGCCATGAAGAGATCTCTCCACGGCCGTGGGAAACTAATGATAAAGGCACCGGAAGACAACTATCCCTATGCCTTAGTCTAAGAATAAAGGCAGGATAACTTATAAAAGCCGCTTGATAACAAACAAACAACAGCTATATAACACCCTCCCCCCTAAGTCCGAAGATGATCGATTAGCTTCGCAACAACAAAAAACAATGTCCTTATAGGCTTGCAACGGTTAATTAAAGGTACGTAGTAATGTATAAGGCGAAAACAAATAAATAATGGCAATACAATTTGAATTGTACAAGACTCCCCATCCCAAGGATGAGGAAGACAAAGAAGTGTATCACGCACGTGTAGTCAACTTCCAACACATTGACACAGACTATTTGGCAAAAGAAATCCAGATAGCAACTTCTCTAACTGAAGGGGATGTAAAGTCTGTTCTCGAATCCCTAAGTCATTTTATGGGAGATCGTCTTCGGGAAGGACAAAGCGTCCATCTGGATGGCATCGGTTATTTCCAGATAAAGCTGAATAGTCAAGAACCTATCACTTCGCCCAAACTAAAAGCGAATCAGATAAAACTCAAAGCCAATATCAGCTTTAAAGCGGATGCCAAACTAAAAAGGTCAGTCAGTGTTGTTCATGTGGAGCGAAGTAAACTGAAACCCCATTCGGCTGTCCTTTCAAATGACGAGATAGACAAATTGCTGACAAACTACTTCAAGAGCAACCCTGTATTAACCCGTCGCGACTTTCAAGGATTGTGCGGCTTTGCCCCTACCACTGCCGCACGGCAAATCAAACGGCTAAAAGAGGAGGAGAAGAAGTTGAAGAATATCAATACTTATTATAATCCGATTTATGTGCCGATGCCGGGATATTATGGCAAGGCGGAGATAAAGACAGATGAATAAAAGGAAATCAGAAAAAATAAAAAGGGAAATTCAGTTGTCGCAGATTTTGCAACAACTGAATTTCCCTCTATTTTCGTCTAACTTGTGCAAAAATTACACAAATTAATTACTATCTTAATTAGCAATGGGCAGGCGTACAAATATACTACTCAAAAATATGAGACAGTTTTTTATTTGCCCTGAAGCGTTATAATAGAACGCGCCGGAATCTGAACTGTTTTTCCACTTTTCACTGTCCTCACCGGAAGCAAATTTTCCCCTTCTTTATCCGAAGTACGATAAATCTGCCATTGCGTATTTCCTACTTTTCCTTTATGAATAGAAAACTCTTTTTCTTCATTGGCATAATTAATAACTACCATCACATACGTTCCGTCTACATTCTTATAAGCAGAACACATCAATCCTTGCTGGTCGGTGTCGCCATCAGGAATCAAAGCGCCCGTTTGATCGAAAGCCGAAACGGACAACCGGACTGCCCCCGGACGAATAAAACGACTATAATTACCTAAAGCCCACATCAGTTTGGAGTCTTCCACTCTGCCATTCAGGAAGTTATCGTCCGTAGTATATTCGCGAATCAATCCATCTTTGTAATCACCGCCAATGGCACGCCACCATTGCCAACTTTTTGCTCCCGCATATACAATATCGTGATGAATAATACGTGCTACATAAAGTGCCGTTTTCATGGTACGGTCGAAACCACCTCCGCCACCGATCTCTTCATCATTGCCCATAATACAAGTTTCCGTCTGCCAGAAGTCAACATTGTATTTATCTAGTGTATCCCGTAGTTGAAGACGGATATTGCGCAGATCGCTTAAAGGTGTATTTGTCCAATAGCTATGCCCGAGCATCAGACGAGGAACATTCGGAGTATCTCCCAAATACGTATCCACACTATCCGGGCAGAAGAAAGCCTGAATCTGATACCCCCGTTGCCAATCCGTTTCGTGAGTGCGGAACATACAACGATAATCGGAAGACTCATTGACCAGAATCTGTGTATCCATGTCCCGGTCTACAAACTCTTTGCTCAACACACGAACCGTGCGGGCTACTTCCCTATTCGTTGCCGGACAGCCTTCCTGCTTCGGACCGACCCAGTTCCAGTGTCCGTCCGGTTCATTGAAAGGACAGATATAGTTGAACTTGACGCCATCGTGTTGTTCTACTCCCTGCACTACATCTGCCAGAAAACGAGCGTACTTTTCATAACAATCCGGTTTCAGGTTCGCCGTACCTCCACGTCCGGTGTTGGTAGCCAATCCGTTCTGTGTGAAATATACAGGAGGCGAATTCAGGAAAGCCAGAAATTTGTTGACTCCCCTTTCTTTTGCCAGTTTCAGGAAGTTGCGTTGCCCCTGTTGCTTGTTCCAGTCGTATGTTCCGTCGGGATTCAGGAAACATTCGGCACGCATCCAGGGAGAAGCAATCTGACTGTTCTCTCCTTGCTCCGTACTACCTGCTCCGACATTGAAACGCCAGAGTGACAGGCCGATACCTTTCGGTTGTCCGTTGGCGTCATTCTCCGTGCTGAACAGCCAGTCGGCTATTTGGTTTTGTTTCTCCTGTGGCCAAAGCCCGATGAATTGCATACTCCAGGCATCGGAAGCACTGAAGTATGCCATCGTCTGACAGGGTTGGTCTGTTTCTATCTGATAACGTATTTCGGGGGCAGGTTGGGAACATCCACCTGCCACACTGGCTATTGAGAAGAAGCCTAAAGCGGCTAAAATCTTTTTACCTTTCATCCTATTCATCTAAAATCTTTAATTATTCAAATCACACAATACAGTTCTAAAAACATACAAACAATCTATTGAAATCCGAAAAGATATAACTAACGGGTGGGTATTACTTGTTTAATGCTCCCATCTTCATTAAATTCCATACGATCTATGCATACTTCACGATGAACACCGGGATCACTCTTCAGATAATTCTTATTAATGCGATGATAAACAATATACCACTTATCAGTACCGGGAACCTGCAATATGGAATTATGAGCAGGGCCATATATTTCCTTCTCCGGGTTTTGAATCAATACGACAGGGCTCTTAGCTACTTTAATCGGCCCCAAGGGTGATGTCGAAGTGCCATAAGCTACATGATAATTAGGAGAACCAGTATCGTCTACCGACCACATGAAATAGTAAAGCCCGTTACGATAAAACACATAAGCAGCCTCACGATACGCATAATCCTGTAGCGTTCCTCCTTCGGGAGTCATCACTGTGATAGTCTCTTTCTTAATTGAAATCATATCATCATTAAGCTCTGCACCTGCCATATAACCGTTTCCCCAATACAAATATGACTTCCCCGAAGCTGGATCGGTGAACACGTCCACATCAATCTGTTGCCCGTGTCCTGTAGGCGAATCCGTTATAATAGGATGTCCCAAGTCAACAAACGGTCCGGCAGGCGAATCACTTGTAGCCACTCCGATCTGCTTTCCTCCTCCTGTCTTAGGATTTCCACTGTAATAAAAGAAATATTTATATTGATCTCCTACTAACTTTTCCTCTATACATGGCGCCCACGCATTACCATCCGCCCAAGGCACTTGATCTGACTTTAAATCCAGCATGACTCCTTCATCCTTCCAATTCTTCAAGTCGACGGACGAAAAAACAGTAAAATACCAACCACCCCATCCAGGCTGACCGTCTGTAGTAGAATAAATGTAGTATTTCTTTGTCTTATTAGAATACAAGATTTCAGGATCGGCATGAAAACCCGGCAAGACAGGATTCCCTGATTGTGCGAAAGCAGGAAATGTCACCGCTAACAGCAGGCCGAACGCAATTAGAGTTTGTTTAATCGTTACTATCATTATTTTCATTCATTAGATAAAGGGGGAAATATCAGGTTGCGATACTTCCCCCTCAAGTATTATATTCTTGATACTATTTATTTCAATGCTACCTTAATAGACTGACTATAGCAATATTCTGATGATTTGTCCGATTTGACTCCCACACGGGCGTAAAGATACGATTCGTTTACCAAACCACTCGGGATTTCAATTTCAGCTGTGTTTTCCTGATCGAGTGAAACAGCATTACCCAACTTCAACTCTGCTTCTTTCTGCTTCTCATCCGTCAGGATGCCTGTCCCTAGATAGATACCTACATTTTCCATATTGGCATTGGCAACCACCTTGTTAATGGTGAAACGTGCTGTAATCTTGTTACCGTTTTTGGCAAAAGACACGTTTCTGACAAAGAAATACGGCGTCACAGGAATATCCTGCACAGTGTTTCCTTTTACGCTAATATAGATCGTATCATTAGAAGGTCTTTCCCAAGGTGCATTACCCATACGCACCAATTTGTAATCACCATTGAAAAGCGATACGGAATAACTTCCATCTTGGGCAATATACACCGGAATAGAACCTTTCAGAGCATAACCATCCTGAAACAAAGCAAATTCGGAACTTCCGCTTCTAACCCCTACTGCCTCACCATCATAAATAGCTTTTCCGGTTAATGTGGCTTTAGGTTCCTCAAAGTTGTCGTAGCTGCAACTGCTTACTGCCAACAAACAACATATCATAATAAAGAAAGGTATAATCTTTTTCATAATCTCTTATTTTTTATTGGAATGGATTCTTAACAATCGTCGGATTGTTATTAATTACATCATCAGCAATGAATGAATAATAGTTGGACTGCTGGAAGGTTCTTGCCACCTTGAAACGTTCGGATCTGGTCTTTACGAAAATGTACTTGTCCTGATCCTGTGTTCCCGGTTTTGCCCCTGCAATACGATAAGGATATAAACCATATACGATAGCTTTATCATTATCAATATTTCCGTTCCAGGTAATATCAGCTATTCTCCATCGTTTCATATCAAAATAACGGTGATCTTCGAAAGCCAGTTCCACACGACGTTCGTTCTGAATCTTTTCTATTGTCAGGCTTGTCAAGCTGTTGGCCGGGAAACCGGCACGCTGACGCAAGCGGTTGATGTAGGGTAAAGCTGTCGGCTCGTCATTCAATTCGAAAGCAGCTTCGGCGGCATTCAAATAGATTTCACCCAAACGGAACCAAGGCCACCAGTTTTCAGCGTAGTTACGGAGAGTGTAACCGGAAGCCTCACTGATAAACTTACGGATATAGAATCCGGTGTTGCTCACATTAGGACTGTTGGTTTGAGGTCCGTCCTGACCGACAAAAGTTTTATTATCTTCATAAAAACTTCCCAATTTCGGGTCTGTCAGCAAGTCATAAGAACCGGTCTTATCGTTCCAAACTGCTACTCCTGCCTGAATATCCACATCTTGATTTCTGAACTTGGAACCCGGATAGATAATCGTACCATACAAACGTGCATCTTTATTGGCAAAAATATCGCTTGGAGTGTCATATACTACATAATCATCACCATTCTTATAATGTAACGTTCCCGGAGTTCCATCCAGATAATCGAAAGCCTCTACCAATCCTAGTGACGGGCCGATGCAAGAAGAGTTGTCGTTATCCTCTCTTAAATGATGAACTACATTATCATAACCGAAGCTATGCACCTTCAGAGGATTCTTATAATCTTTCACCCAAATTGCTTCCTTATTCAGGGTCTTGTCCATAAGCATCTTGTAGAAGTTCACCCCTTTATCTGACTCCTTCTCATAAAGTTCATATCCACCTTTTGTGATAATCTCTTGCGAAGCTGTCAATGATTTGCGATAGTAATCATCTGCCATATCGGACGGAATACCCACTTCTCCACCGGAAGTCACAATATTAGGAGTTTTCAGCGCGTTGTACTTAGCGATAGAACCGGCATACAACATAGCGCGACTTTCCAACGCTAACGCTGTGTAATAGTTGGCACGAGTCTGACTGCCTTTATTACCCAATTGCGACTTAATCGCTTCACATTCACTATATACAAAATCATATATTTCGTGTTCCTTTGCACGCGGATTGCGTAAATAAGAAGGATCTCCGCTAAAGTCATACTCCAAAGTCGTTGTAATCAATGGTACACCACCCATACGTCTTACAAGCTCAAAATAAACGTAGGCGCGGATAAAACGGAACTCCGCTTTGAACTGAAGTTTCTCATCTGCCGAAATATCGGTTCCATACTTATCGACATTCTCAATAGACATATTGATGTCACGTATCAGTCCGTAATCCCACCAGCGTCCGTAATCGTTTCCATAACGCAGCTCGTTACGATAATTCTGGTCCAATGTACCACAATACATCGCATCGTCTGTTTCACACATACCACCGGTGTTAAAATCACCGTGCAACTGCGGAATACGATTATAAAGATTGGCCAACTGCGATTTAATCATGTTCGGATCATTCCATACCAACTCATTAGTAAGAATGTTTTTGGGTTCTCTTTCGAACCAACTGTCACCACAACTCGACAACATGGAAGTGATGGCAGCTCCCATCAGAAGTATTTTTATAGATTTGCTTTTCATGATCACTTTCGTTTTTAGTATGTAATATTAAATCCAAGTAGGAATGTACGTTGTTGCGGATATACCACTGCAGCTGCGGCGGTAATTTCAGGATCGACTCCAAACTTACCCACATTGTCGAACGAACACAAGTTAGAAACATTCGCATAAACACGTACCTTCTGTGCACGGATCGGTCTCAACAGTTGAGCCGGCAGGCTGTAACCCACTTCCAGGTTCTTGATACGCAGATAGCGTACGTTGTGCAACCAAAAGTCACTATTCTTATTGTTATAGCTGAATTCACCTTTACGGATGGCCGGATAACGTCCCGGTATCCATTCACTATCCGGATCATACAAGTCGGCACGATGCCAACGGTCTTCCAACAAATAAACCGGAGAGTTTCCGTTGCCATGATATGCATTGGCCAACTCATAGTTCTGTCTCCATCCTTGCATAGCACCACCGGAAAGGTCGATATTCAAGTCAATGCCCTTCCACTGCAAACCAATATTACCACCAAATGACATGATAGGTGCCCAGCCTTCAGGATAACCGATGGGGCGCTCATCCATACCATTGATGATGCCATCACCATTCACATCTTTATAGATAAAGTCACCGGGAAGCAGGGTGCGGTTATTATTTCCATCCAGGTTTACCGGATAATTACGAATTTCTTCTTCCGACTGGAATTGTCCGATAACCTGATACCCCCAATAAATACCTCCCCAACGGCCTTCTGCAGAATTGCGATATTCATCCCAGGAGTTATTAAAACGCGGTTTGTAAGTCTCAATACTTTTGTAACGTGAGAAAGTAAAGTTACCGCTTACAGTATAGTTCAAATCACCGATATGGTCGGTCCATGTAACCATACCCTCCGCACCGATATAAGCTTGTTTGTTCAAATTTTCGTTAGGTAACGAATAGCCTACTTCGCTCGGAAGCAATACATCATAGCGAGCAGCCGGCACACCGGTAATATCCTTACGGAAAGCATCGGCTGTGATCTTCAAACGATTATTGAACATAGTCAAATCAAAACCGATATTCGATGTCGTATTCTTAGTCCAGGACAAATTTGTAATAGGCAATCCTCTTTGATTCAGTCCGGTAACCAGTTCACCATCCAATACAGCGTTACCATTATTCCAGGTATAACCACTCAAGTAATCGAACAACTTTACATCTTTTTCTGTACCTGTCTGACCGATAGAAGCACGAATCTTTAAATCATCTACAACTGGTCTCAACTTTTCAAAGAATTTCTCTTCCGAGATTCTCCAACCGATAGATACACCCGGGAAGAATCCCCAACGATTATTCGCTGCATAAAGATAAGAACCATCATAACGAGCCAGTAATTCGACCAGATATTTATGAGCAAAATCGTAATTGATACGGCCAATCCATCCGGCACGTGCCTCGTAGCTCCATTCATCACCGAAACTGTTAAGTTCATCGAACTGCAATAGCGGCAAATAGTCGGTAGAAGGTTCTGTGCCATAAGTCTTCTTAGTCCAATCGTAATCGGAGGCTTCATAACCCAAAACAGCCGAAATATTGTGATTCTTAATCTGTTTGGCATAATTCAATTGTAACTGCATATAACGCGCAGGAACGCTACGATCAATTTGACTTCTCCAACGTCCTACTGCAGGAGTTCCATTATAAGTATCTTTCTCTTTATCGTAGGTATAAATCTGATAAGCATATTGATAACCGTCAAAACGACTGTTAGTATAATTGTACGAGAAAGTAGCCTTTGCAGTCAAACCAAATGAGAAATCATACTGCGCATAAGCATTGATATTGGCATTACGAGTCAGATTATCTTTATAGCCGGCAATATCACGGCTAAAAGCTGCCGGATTGTAACCATTCTCATGTACATTATTGATATACTCCGGATTATCATTAGCATAAGGACTTTCAATCGGTTGCATTTTGAACATAGACAAAATAGCCGAATAATATCCATCACCGCCAGGCAAACCTACATCTTCGGTCTTTTCGTATTTACCGCTGATCTGTGCACCGATCGTAAAACGGTCTGTAATCTTTGTATCAATATTCAACTGAAGGTTAGTACGTTCATATTTGAAGTCACGCATCATAGCATCCTGTCCGGTATGAGCAACAGAAAGGTAGTAGTTAGTCTTTTCAGAGCCACCCGTCACATTAGCATTGATGTGATACTGCGGCACATTTTTTCTCATCACCATATCATAATAGTCATAACTCTTATATCCCGGTTCCGTACCAGCTTCCCATTTCGCCAGTTCTTCGGGGCTATATAGCTTGCTTGGATCTTCGCCTCTGTTCTGCGCTGCTTCAGCCAGCCCTCTTACATATTGTCCCGCATTTGCCAATTTCGGGAAACGGGTCAGGTTTTGCCAGCCATAATATCCATTTACATTGATACTTACCTTATCATTCTTTTTACCTTTCTTGGTAGTTACCAAAACCACACCATTTGATGCACGCAAACCGTAAATAGCAGCAGAAGCATCCTTCAAGACTGTGATACTTTCAATATCTTCAATGTTTAGAGCATTAAAGACATCACTACCGGAAACATCCGATGCCTGCAACCAGTCACGACTATTCATACCTCCATAAGGAATACCATCAATTACAAACAGCGGACTACCCATATTACGAATTTCGAGATTAATTCCCCTACCCGGACGCGCATCCACAGCACGTGTAGACACACCTGCTATTTTACCGGACAACGCTCCGGCAGTAGTAGTAGAAACAGAACGTGTCAACGCATCAGACTTGACATCACTGATTGCTCCGGTCAAACTTTTCTTGGTTTGTGTACCATAACCTACCACTACAACTTCATCCAAAGTTTCGGTATCTTCTTCAAGAACAATCTGAAGACGTGCCTTTTCGCCAATCTTCACTTCTTTTGTCTTATAACCAATAAACGAGACTGCCAGTGTTCCATTCTTATCATCTACATTGATTGTAAAATTACCATCGATGTCTGTAATTGTCCCATTAGAAGTTCCCTTTACAGTTACATTGGCACCAATGATATCCTCTCCCCTTACATCAGCTACATGTCCTGTAACTTGTGTTTGTGCAAATGCAACAGCAGACAGAAACAGCTGTATGACACATATGCATAAGATTCTTAAATACCTCATAAATTAGAATTTAAAGATTAAACATTTTTTGTTGTTTTTTCGAACACAAATATACGTCATTGATATAGACTGAATAAACAAAAATCATGCAGAAGAGCTACACAAATCATGCAATGAACGATTTACATACTCTAAATAAAATATTTATTCCTATTTTTGGATTTGTAATTGAAACAAATAAGCACGAGTTATGAAAAAACACATTGCTTCTATTCTATTTTTATTCTTGTTATCAACTTTTCAGTTGATAGCCCAGTCTCATTCCGTAAAAAGATTGGGGATAGAGCAAGGATTATCAAATAATTATGTAGTCAGCATTACACAAGATAAACAAGGGTTCTTATGGTTTGCCACAGAAGAAGGACTTAATAAGTTTGACGGTACCCGCTTTACTACTTACTATAAAAATGATTTGACACAGGACAATCAGGGAATCACCGGCAACGAGCTTAACCGGGTGTATGCTGACACGAAACGTCCCATTATTTGGATAGCCACTCAACGAGACGGACTAAATGCATATAATTATAATGAGCAAACATTTACCGCTTATCAGCATAACCCGAAGAATCCACATAGTTTGATTACGAATGACGTAACAGACATTTCTCCTTCCACTCAACATGATGATGGTTTATGGATTAGTACCTATTATAGAGGTATAGAATATCTTGATATCACCAGCGGACAATTCACTCATTATAATAAAAATACAGTTCCCGGTCTACCCTGTGAGCAAACATGGACAGTATTGGACGGAGGTGATGGGAATTTGTATATCGGACATGTCGGAAGCGGGTTCAGTATTCTTTCTCTTAAAGATAAAAGTGTAAAAAACTTCCGGAACGAAGCCGGAAACCCAATGAGTTTACCCGGTAATGATGTGTTTTGTATTATAAAAGATACGAACGGAAATATCTGGTTAGGTACAAATAAAGGATTGGCCCTATATAATGCTGCTAATGAAAACTTCATTACGTTCAAAAAAAACAAGAATGACAAGTATGACACTTTATGCAGTCGTATATTATCTATCCGCCAACTAAAAGATAATAAGCTTTGGATTGCCTCCGAGCTGAATGGCATTGCTATATTGAACCTAAAACAAAGTATGTTTCTCTCACCAGAGGAGATTTCTCTTGAATACATACAGGAAGGTGACGATAGCCGAAGCCTCTCTAACGCAAGTGCCCGATGCATATTTCAGGATTCTTTTGATAACATTTGGATAGGAACATGGGGAGGAGGAATCAATTTTATCAGTAGTAAATCACCTTTGTTCACCACATTGAGCTATTCTCCTATTCCAAACAATGAGAACAGTCTGAACAACAAAGTAGCCAGCAGCCTCTGTATGGACAGACAAGGGCGGGTTTGGATCGGAACAGACGGCGGAGGAATCAATGTATTTGAAGGAGAGAAACGTACCGCCATCTATAAAAAAGAGAGTGGAGATATTCCTTCTAATTTTATATTAGCCTCTTTGCAGGATTCAAAAGGCAATTTATGGTTTGGATCCTATGAAGGGGGAATCAGCCATTATGATAGCCGGAATAAAAAATTCCGTTCCATCTCTCTTATGGGACAATCTAATCTGGATGTCCGTACGATCTATGAAGATGCCCAACACAACATTTGGGTAGGATACAGTGGAGGAATTGTTGTATTGAACCCTCTTACAATGGAGATTATCCGACATTACAATACAGAAAACAGCGAACTGCAAAGTGACTTTATACGCTCCATAGCTCAAGATGAGAAAGGGCGTTTCTGGATTGGGACTTTCGGAGACGGACTTGGGATATACACCCCGGACTTACAGAAAATCAAAACGTTCACTCAAAGGGATGGTTTCTGTTCCAATACTATCAACCAGATCATACAAGATAAACAAAAAAGAATGTGGATAGGAACAGGAGAGGGATTGGTTTGTTTCCTGTCTACCGATGAACTGAATTATAAGACTTATCAACGGAAAGACGGCTTGATCAATACGAATATCTGCGCTATAGCAGAAGACAAAAAAGGAAATATCTGGTTTAGTAACAACAAAGGGATCAGCTGTTATGTTACAAGCAAAGACTGTTTTTACAACTATGGTCACTCTGATGATGTACCGGCGGGAAGTTTCTCAAGCAGTTGTGTAACACAAAACAAGAACGGATGGATTTATTTCGGTTCTATCAATGGAGTATGCTGCTTCAATCCCGATATCACCATGAACGAACAACCAGCTCCGGCAGCAGTTATCACAGAAATGAAAATACTCGGACGATTGAGCAACCTGGAAAATAATGACATGATTATCAATTTATCCAAAGGACAGAATGTAGAACTAAGTCATGCGCAAAATAGCTTTGGACTTACATTTAACGTACAAAACTACTCACTAGTCAACCAAGTGGAATATGTTTATATGCTGAAAGGGCTTGAAAACTCATGGTACACCGTCAATGAGAACAACAGCGTCACTTTCCGAAACATTCCTCCGGGAAAATATGAATTCCTCATCAAAGCAAGGGTACATAATCAGGAATGGCCGGAAGAAGCTACTTCACTTACCATCCGTGTCAATCCCCCTCTTTGGCTGACATGGTGGGCAAAGCTTATCTATATTTTGGCATCTATCAGCATCATTTATCTTATCCTGCATGCATATAAAAAGAAGCTGGATTTGGAAAGCCTCTATACGCTGGAAAAGAAAAACCATGAGCAAGAACAGGAATTAAACCAGGAACGTTTGCGGTTCTATACTAATATTACCCATGAGCTGCGTACGCTGTTGACCTTAATCCTCGGTCCTTTGGAAGATATGCAAAAAGAGACCTCACTTCCGGCAAAACAAGCCCAGAAGTTATCTGTCATTCATCAGAGTGCACTACGGCTGCTCAACTTGATTAATCAAATACTGGAATTCCGGAAGACAGAGACACAAAACAAGAAATTGTGTGTCAGCAAAGGCAATATCGCTCCTCTGATCTATGAGATAGGGCTTAAATACAAAGAACTAAATCAAAAGACCAAGATTGATTTCCAAATTCAGATAGAGAAAGAAGAAATGCTCCTTTTCTTTGATAAGGAAATCATTACCATCGTTTTGGACAACCTGATTTCCAACGCGATCAAATATACGGAACAGGGACGCGTCACTCTAAGTTTGTATCAGACAATGCGCAATGAGGTTGCTTATACAGAGATAAAAGTCAGTGACACGGGATATGGAATTTCTGCTGAAGCCCTGCCACATATTTTTGACCGTTATTATCAGGAAAGCGGCAAGCATCAGGCATCCGGAACAGGCATTGGCTTGGCCCTAGTGAAGAATCTGGTCACCCTGCATGAAGGAGAAATCCGGGCAGAAAGCATACAAAACGAAGGAAGTACTTTCTATATCAGCCTATTGACGGATAATATCTATCCCAATGCTTTACACGCAGATTCTACAGAACCGATTCAAGAAGATACGAATCAGGAAACAAGCCTTGAATATCCACAAGAAACCACACTGGATACCGGCAAACCGATCCTGTTGATTGTAGAAGACAATGAAGAGATACAGAAATATATCGCCGAGTCCTTTGCCGATTCGTTCGAAGTACTCACCGCCTACAATGGAGAAGAAGGGAAGCAACAAGCTCTTAGCCGCATCCCGGATATTGTAGTCAGCGATATTATGATGCCTGTCATGGACGGTATCACTCTCTGCCGGCAATTGAAAGAGGACGTACGGACCAGTCATATCCCTGTCATCTTATTGACAGCCAAGGATTCTCTGCAAGACAAAGAAGAAGGATACGAGGTAGGAGCCGATTCTTATCTGACAAAGCCTTTCAGTGCTTCTCTGCTGCGTAGCCGTATCAATAATCTGCTGGAATCAAGAAAGAAACTGATAGCTCAATTCCAGACACAATCCGTTCCGGGCAATCAGGCAGATTTAAAAGAAAAACGTATCGTAATCGCCGAAGCTCTAAGCAAGCTGGATAATGAATTTATTGAAAAAATCACCCTTTTAATCGAAGAAAACCTCTCTTCGGAGAAGATTGATATTACCTATCTTTCAGACAAGATGTGTATGAGCGGTTCCACCCTCTACCGGAAAATGAAAGCACTGACAGGATTATCGACCAACGAATATATCCGGAAAGTGAAAATGCAGAATGCAGAACGTTTATTGCTTGAAGGGAAGTTCAACATCTCTGAAATCGCCTATAAAGTAGGAATGAACAGTACGGGGTATTTCCGTCAATGCTTTAAAGAGGAATTTGGCGTCTCGCCTTCGGATTACCTGAAGCAGATCATACAATCATAAAAAGGGAGAGAGCCATTTACATTTAATACGTTTTGAAAAACGAATTAAGCTCCTACCGAAAAAGAAGAGGGTAAAGTCATAATGCCTAAATTAAAAGGAAAGAGTCCGGTGCTAATACCGAACTCTTTATTTATTTTGTTAATTTATAAACCTCCAACTTTTGGAGGCCACTTCAAACGATGCGGCAGGAGTATTTCTCTAAAGAAAAGCGTTTTAACACATTCTTTATAAACCTGATTTATAATAAGGGAGAGGGGGGAATCTATTAAAACAGAGCCTGTTAAACAGCATCTACAAAAAGAAAACATTACAAGCAGCAGTCGTGCGAACTAAGTCATTCCCTCAATTCTTCAGTCATTGTTTTTAGTAATGACCTGCTGTCACTTAACGGCAAATCCGTAGCTAAATCCCAACTCATCATACCTTTCAGCTTCTGTTCCTTTGCATAACGGGTTTTGATACGAATGTTATCCTGACCGTCAAACACATAAGTATCTCCCTGATAGATCACTTCATTCTGTGCAGGACTCGTAACCAATCCATTCTGTACAAAATTGAAATAAGCCTCTGTCTTCTTTGAATTATCTTTGGTCACCCCATAAAAAGGAACTCCTGCCACCAGTTTTTCCTTCGGAATGCCATACTCCAATACCATCTGTATATCCGAACAATATTTCTCTATCGGAAAGCGAACCGGTGAAGGACCATAGCACTGAAGTGAAATAAAATCAACTGCTTCAATAGCTTCCTTACTAATCTTATAACAAACAGGATGCAGAGATACACTGAAAAGATACTTGTCTCCCAACACTTCACGCATCTTCAGGATAGCCAAACTATAATCTTTATATTCTTTCTCATTTTCCGCCCACTCAAAATCAAGATCAATGCCATCCAGTTTATTCTTTTCCAGTACAGTCTTTATGTTCTTTGCAAACGTCGTACGAGCGGCCTCATCGGCCACCATCGCTTTCCATTCGCCACTGGAAGCTCCCAAACGTATTTTCACTTTTGTACCTTTTACTTTTGCACGAACCGATTTAATCAAACCTTCCCAAGTGGTCACCCCTTTTCCCTGAAATGCACGTGGATTCTCAAATGACAATGATCCGTCTTTATTAGGATGAACATTCAAGAAAATAAGGTCGTCACTTGCCCGCAAGCTTTCTGTAGAGATACGACCACGATTGTAAAAATTACCCCGCACATAAGAACTGACCATATAGTCTTGCTGTGCAAACAATGATAATCCAACAAACAAAAAAAAGAAGAATACAATTTTTCTTAGCATTAGCATAATGATTGATAATTAAAACGTTTAGATTGCAAAAATACGCATATCAAAGGGAAACAGATGTTCAAAAACAACTATAATACTTCCAAAAATCAACATAAAGTTTTCTATTCAGAAATTTACAACAGATAAATATTGAATTCTCTAACATCATCCAAAGGGATAAGAATAATATTTGCAGGTTTCTACTAAAACATAAATAAAAGAAAGAGTTCCATTTTCCGCAAAAAAAGCCTATCTTTGTTCCGTTAAGATAATAAATCATGCATAAAACTCATGCCAGGAGATTCATTTTGCATACAATATACCAACTGTACGGGATGTCCAAAAAATGTTGAGAATATCCTTGTATATAGAAACTTACCTAAAGGAGAGCATATCCCCAAGGATAAGTGTACGCAGAATTGTATGCTTTTTATGATAAAGGGCGAATTACTTATCAATAGCGAAGAGCATCCCGGAATAACGTTACGCGAGAGACAAATTATTTTGCAAGCTATTGGCTCCAAGGTCGAAATACTGGCACTGACAGATGTTGAATACGTTGTCTACTGGTTCAACGAACTGCCTTTGCTCTGCGAAGACCGATATAAGGAAATGATGGAACAGGCGGAAGCTCCTTTGACCTACACTCCACTGATTATGAGCGAAAGGCTTTACCACCTTGTCACCAGTATGCCCGAATTCCTCGCTGAAGAAAACCCTTGCAGCAAGTATATCGACTTAAAATGCAAAGAACTGGTTTTCTTGATTACCAACTTCTATCCGCTGCCCCAACTGGGTTCATTCTTCTATCCGATCAGCACTTATACGGAAAGTTTCCACTATTTCGTCATGCAGAATTACAGCAACGTGAAGAACGTGGAAGAATTTGCGCATCTGGGAGGATATACAACCACTACTTTCCGCCGACTTTTCAAAAACCTCTATGGTGTGCCCGTATACGAATGGATACTGGAAAAGAAACGGGAAGGAATCCTGGAAGACCTACAGCACACCAAAATGCGAATCACTGAAATCTGTAACAGATACGGATTCGACTCCCTGTCGCATTTCGCCCACTTTTGTAAAGACTCTTTCGGAGATACCCCACGCGCTTTACGCAAGAAAGCAGCCGGCGGTGAGAAAATCGGGAAAGTACAATAAACAGCCTCATCCTACTAATGTGCCAATCAGTTGCACCATGCGTACATACTGGCTGGCATATTGACACATTGGCGCATTGATCCATTATTAAAGAATTATTTCTTTAATTCCTTGCTCAATCAATCTATTTCCCCTATTTTTGCAGTCCGTAAGAGGTGTAAAACGTCGAAATTTTAGTTCTAACAATTAAATAATTTAAATTCAATCATTTATGTGGTTAAGTAATTCATCTGTAGGAAGGAAAGTGGTGATGAGCGTTACCGGTATCGCCCTTGTCCTGTTTCTAACATTTCACATGGCGATGAACTTGGTTGCAATCATCTCGGCTGATGGTTACAACATGATTTGTGAGTTCCTGGGAGCAAACTGGTATGCGTTAGTGGCTACCGCAGGACTAGCCGCTCTTTTTGTGATTCACATCATCTACGCATTCTGGCTGACAATGCAGAATCGCAAAGCGCGTGGTAGCGAACGCTATGCAGTGGTTGACAAACCAAAAACTGTAGAATGGGCATCTCAAAACATGTTGGTGCTGGGTCTGATCGTTATCGTAGGTCTTGGTTTGCACCTCTTCAACTTCTGGGCAAAAATGCAGTTGCCGGAACTGATGCACAACATGGGCATGCACGCTGATACACTGACGCTGGCTTATGCCGCTAACGGTGCTTATCACATCCAGCAGACTTTCTCTAGCCCGGTTTACGTAGTTCTTTACCTCGTTTGGCTGTTTGCTTTGTGGTTCCACCTGACTCACGGTTTCTGGAGCTCTATGCAATCACTGGGATGGAACAACAAAGTATGGATCAATCGTTGGAAATGTATTTCTAACATCTATTCTACGATTGTTGTACTCGGTTTCGCACTGGTAGTAGTGGTATTCTTCGTGAAAACACTGATTTGTGGCGGTGCTTGCTAAATAGTAAATTGTAAATGATTAAATTGTAAATAATATTATGATCAAGATAGATTCAAAAATTCCAGAAGGCCCGGTGGCTGAGAAATGGACCAACTATAAAGCTCACCAGAAATTGGTGAACCCCGCTAATAAACGTCGTTTGGACATCATCGTTGTGGGTACGGGTCTGGCAGGTGCTTCTGCCGCTGCTTCACTTGGTGAAATGGGTTTCAGAGTATTCAATTTCTGTATTCAGGATTCTCCCCGTCGTGCACACTCTATCGCTGCACAGGGTGGTATCAATGCTGCAAAGAATTATCAAAATGATGGTGACTCCGTTTACCGTCTGTTCTACGATACTGTAAAAGGTGGCGACTATCGTGCCCGTGAAGCAAACGTATATCGTTTGGCTGAAGTGTCTAACGCTATCATTGACCAATGTGTAGCGCAAGGTGTTCCTTTCGCTCGCGAATATGGCGGTACACTAGATAACCGTTCTTTCGGTGGCGCACAGGTATCCCGTACTTTCTACGCTAAAGGCCAGACTGGTCAGCAGTTGCTGCTGGGTGCTTACTCTGCATTGAGCCGTCAGGTAAACGTAGGTACTGTTAAACTGTATACCCGCTACGAAATGCAGGATGTTGTCATCGTTGACGGACGTGCCCGCGGTATCATCGCAAAAAATCTTGTAACAGGCGAATTGGAACGTTTCGCCGCTCACGCTGTAGTAATCGCTACTGGTGGTTATGGTAACGCTTACTTCCTGTCTACTAACGCTATGGGTTGTAACTGTACAGCTGCTATCTCTTGCTACCGCAAGGGTGCTGTATTCGCAAATCCTGCATACGTTCAGATTCACCCGACTTGTATTCCGGTACATGGTGACAAGCAGTCTAAGCTGACTTTGATGTCTGAATCTCTCCGTAACGACGGTCGTATCTGGGTTCCGAAGAAGAAAGAAGATGCTGTAAAACTCCAGAAAGGCGAAATCAAAGGAAGTGATATTCCGGAAGAAGACCGCGACTATTATTTGGAACGCCGCTATCCGGCATTCGGTAACCTGGTTCCGCGTGACGTTGCCAGCCGTGCCGCTAAAGAACGTTGCGACGCTGGTTTCGGTGTAAACAACACAGGTTTGGCCGTATTCCTCGACTTCTCTGAAGCTATCAACCGTTTGGGTATCGACGTTGTTCTTCAACGTTATGGTAACCTCTTCGATATGTACGAAGAAATCACTGACGTTAATCCGGGCGAACTGGCTAAAGAAATCAGTGGTGTGAAATATTATAACCCGATGATGATTTATCCGGCTATCCACTATACAATGGGTGGTATCTGGGTAGACTACGAACTGCAAACCACTATCAAGGGTCTGTTCGCTATCGGTGAATGTAACTTCTCCGACCATGGTGCAAACCGCCTCGGTGCTTCTGCATTGATGCAAGGTTTAGCTGACGGTTACTTCGTATTGCCTTACACTATCCAGAACTATCTGGCAGACCAGATCACTGTTCCTCGTTTCTCTACCGATCTTCCTGAATTTGCTGAAGCTGAAAAAGCAGTTCAAGCTAAGATTGACAAGTTCATGAGCATCCAGGGTAAAGAATCTGTTGATTCTATCCACAAGAAACTGGGTCATGTCATGTGGGAATATGTAGGTATGGGACGTACGGCAGAAGGCCTGAAGAAAGGTATCGCCGAACTGAAAGAAATCCGCAAGGAATTCGAAACGAACTTGTTTATCCCCGGTTCTAAGGAAGGTATGAACGTAGAGCTTGACAAAGCAATCCGTCTGTACGACTTCATCACTATGGGTGAGCTTGTTGCTTACGACGCATTGAACCGTAACGAAAGTTGTGGTGGTCACTTCCGTGAAGAATACCAGACTGAAGAAGGAGAAGCAAAACGTGATGACGAAAACTTCTTCTATGTAGCATGCTGGGAATATCAAGGTGACGATGAAAAGGCTCCGGTATTGCACAAAGAACCGCTGGTATACGAAGCTATCAAAGTTCAGACTCGTAACTACAAGAGCTAATCGGTGAAGTTAAACATTTAAAAGAATTAGAAGAAAATGGATAAAAATATATCATTTACACTGAAGGTATGGCGCCAAGCTGGTCCGAAAGCTAAAGGTGCTTTTGAAACCTACCAAATGAAAGATATCCCCGGTGATACTTCCTTCCTCGAAATGCTGGATATTCTGAACGAACAGCTCATCAGCGAAAGAAAAGAACCGGTAGTATTCGATCATGACTGCCGCGAAGGTATCTGCGGTATGTGTTCTCTTTACATCAACGGACACCCGCACGGTCCTGCAACAGGTGCTACTACTTGCCAAATCTATATGCGTCGTTTCAACGACGGTGACACCATCACTGTTGAACCTTGGCGTTCGGCTGGTTTCCCTGTCATCAAAGACTTGATGGTAGACCGTACTGCATACGACAAGATTATGCAAGCTGGTGGTTATGTAAGCGTACGCACAGGTGCTCCGCAGGATGCTAACGCTATCCTGATCGCGAAACCGATCGCTGACGAAGCTATGGATGCTGCTTCTTGTATCGGTTGCGGTGCTTGTGTAGCTGCATGTAAGAATGGTTCTGCTATGTTGTTCGTTTCTGCAAAAGTCAGCCAGTTGAACTTGCTGCCGCAAGGTAAACCGGAAGCTTTGCGTCGGGCAAAAGCTATGTTGTCAAAGATGGACGAACTGGGATTCGGTAACTGTACAAACACTCGTGCTTGTGAAGCTGAATGTCCGAAGAATATTTCTATCAGCAACATCGCTCGCTTGAACCGCGACTTCATCATCGCAAAATTAAAAGACTAGAAACTGCTAGATTTCAATAGCGAGAGCTTAATTTGATTAATGACAGAATCCCCTGCCGGCTAGTCCGACAGGGGATTTCTTTATGTATGAGTAGATCACAATTATTATTAATACGGATCAGTAACATGAACTTTTAATTCATAAGTTTCACCGATTTCACCTTATAGCCAGAACTGTTATGAATGAGAGAATTACGGGTGAAAGCGAGGATTGAAATAAGGTAAAATCATTCGTTACCGCTGTAAGCGTCTCCGCGATTCTATCTTGTCGCCCTTTTTTCATTCTTATATTTTTGCGATGTATAAAAATGAAGCATTATGGATTTAGCA
>NZ_CP083673.1:6047092-6084142 GCF_025914115.1 Bacteroides sp. DH3716P
CAAAAGATCGCAGCTTAAAGAAAGTGAACAGATTTGTATAGTGATGAACAAAAAAAGAGGTGCATCGTGCATTACGACACACCTCCTTCGTATTTGTTTTTATTTTTAGCGGGCGGCAAACATAAAATTGCTCATTGTAGCCTGGCGTGCTGCCAGCATGCCTTGAGCATCCAGCGTTACATTCATCTTTTCGCCATTTGGCAAGAACAAATCAGCAGTGCCATCATTGTTCATTTTTACTAATTCAGCGCTTTCACCGTTTGCAACGACATTCCATGTGTTGGCTTCTTTGTTGTAGATCAGGTCCATTGAAGCAGTTTCGCCCTCTTTAGTAATGGAATATCCATTCTCAAGAGTTTTCACCATGTAGTTGCCGTTTTCTCCTTTTACTTTCTTTACGTCACCTACATTAGCCATCGGATTGGAGCCACTCCAGAATTCGATTGAGTTGATAACTAAAGCATCAGCCAGGTAAGCTACACCATAAACCGGAACAATGTTGAAAGCAAGGAATACGAGTTCGTTTACAAACTTGTTTCCAACTGATTGATTCCAGGAAGACAGGCGGTTGAATAAACCAAATGATCCTACACAAGAACTGAATAATAAGCTACCACTAAGTACTACTGCGACTAAAGTCAGTTTTCCTCTTTTCATGTTAAAATGTTTTTGATTAATAAAAAATATTGATAATTTCTCTCTTATGTGTATGCAAATATAATATTTTTTAATTAATCGGGGCTGTTATTTCTAATTTTTGTATACTCTTGACTTCCGCCGTGACAATTCGTTTCCTATGATATGGTCTATTGAAAATTTACCGGGACCGGCAATATACATCAATATAAATACAACTAAATAGATGAAAGCTAGCTCTTTAACCGCAAATACGTCATTAGCATGAACAACAAAGAAGGCTACTATCATTGTGAAAATCATCGGGATCATTGCCAAGCGATACAGGAATCCGATGATAAATGCCATCGAACATACGAGTTCGCCAAAAATTGCTAATCCGAGAGATAGGGGACTTCCTATTCCAAGCGGATCAGGAAATACTGCTGACATCTCCTGGAAGTTACTCCATTTCTGGATACCGTGGTTCATTAATAATATACCGAAGATGATCCGGACAGCCAATAGCAACAAAGATACTTTCGTTGTATTCGATTTTGTGGGAAATAAAAAACTATAAATCATAAGTTGTTCTATTTTTAAGTTTATATCTATTTATATAAACATAAAAAATATTGAATTTGTTCTCTATTGATAGCAAAATTTGTTTGGACCTTATTCCTTATTTAAAACATAATGGTCTGCAAGTTCTCCGGTTATTTCTTGTTTATCCATTGTTAGTTTGCGTAAATGATTTTCTTCTACTTTATAATAAGAAAGTTCTCCGCCTTCTTCATTAAGAGTCAATAGGTTGTCTTTTAAAGTATATGTACCTTTTTCGTCAAATGAGCTGTCTCTATCGATATATACGGAATGGAGGCTGAATGTTTTGTCCGGATTTAATGTCAGGGTTGTTTCAATACCCGGACAATCGGCAGCGGGGAAAACTCCTTTATAAGTTCCTTCGTAATCAAGTGAATTTTCCGCATTATGGATATCGGTTACTTCGATTGAAGTACTGTCTGCACCGGCACTCTTGTTTGTTTTCGCGCTATTGTTGCATGCTGCCAAAAGAGCACATGAACATACTAAAATGAAAATTTTCTTCATAATTATTGTTTCTATTAGTTAGTCTAATTGAGTATATTGGACGTAAAGGTATAAATTTAAAATGGAATCTTTATAGTAAAAAGAAACGAACAACTTTATTTATGAATAAATAAACTTTGTATCTTTGCGGAAAATTCTAAAGATATGGCACAACATACTTATGACAATGAAGCTGTTCAGGAATTATTGAACTGGGCAAAAAAGATGATTGAGACAAAGAATTATCCAACAGAAAGATATCAGGTCAATAAATGTACTACCATTATTGATGGTAAATCGTATTTGGAATCTTTGATTGCAATGATTTCCAGAAACTGGGAGAATCCGACTTTTCATCCCACTATTGAGCAATTATGGGAGTTTAGGGAAAAGTGGGAAAATAAAGAAGCGTAGCAAATTGCGATTCAATGTTGAATGATAAATCATTTATGAATATAGAAATGCACTCTAATCATGTCAGATAAGAGTGCATTTCTATTTTATTAGTTTGATATTTATCAGCTTCCTAAAAAGGCAGCCATCTTTTCTTCTTTTTCAGGGATGTTTTTTCTTCTTCTCCGTTTTGGCTATAGATATCTGCAAACGTCTTTTTCTCTTTAATCATTTCGTAAATGACTCCCCAGTCTGGTAAACCACCCAGATTTCGATCGTCAATGAACATGTCGGCTTTCAACTTTCGAGAGAATCCCTGATGGCCTTTCTGCTCTTCAGGATAATCCTTATTAACGGCATAAAATTCTAAACCTCTGGCTTTACACCATTCGACAGCTTCGTCCAGAAGTGCTCCTTCACGCACACTCCACAGTATTAAACGATGCTTTTCTTGTTGCAATAACTTCAATGTGTCAACAGCGAATGGAATCTCTTCACCAATGCGTGGATAACGATGTTCTACAATCGTTCCGTCAAAATCAACAGCTATAATCATAGTTTTTAATTACCTAATTTGGAACAAAGATACGGACAGTAAGCCAAAAAAACGTATCTTTGTCTCAAATTAACATTTTAATAAAAATATAAATACATGAACAATTCCCCTCAGCGTGCTGCTAAAGGCTTTACGAGAGCATTTTGGGTCAGCAACACAGTCGAACTGTTTGAGCGTATGGCATATTATGCCGTTTTTATCGTTCTCACTATTTATCTATCTTCCATTTTAGGTTTTAATGATTTCGAAGCAAGTATGATTTCCGGGCTTTTTTCCGGTGGATTGTATCTGCTTCCTATTTTTTCCGGTGCTTATGCTGACAAGATCGGTTTCCGGAAATCAATGATTATAGCATTTTCCTTATTATCCATCGGATATTTAGGGTTGGGTGTACTGCCCACTTTACTGGAAGCTGCCGGTTTGGTTAGTTATGGTGCCACTACTCAATTTAATGGTTTGCCTGATAGCTATACCCGGTGGATCATCGTGCCGGTTTTGTTTGTACTTATGGTGGGAGGTTCTTTCATTAAGTCCATTATCTCCGCTTCTGTGGCTAAAGAAACAACGGAAGCAACCCGTGCCCGTGGTTATTCCATATTTTATATGATGGTAAATGTGGGTGCTTTCACCGGTAAAACGATTATCGATCCTTTGCGTAATGTCATTGGTGAACAAGCGTATATCTATATTAATTATTTCTCCGGTGCGATGACAATAGTTGCTTTACTTGCTGTTATTCTTCTTTATAAATCGACGCATACGGCAGGTGAAGGAAAAAGTCTCCATGAGATTGGACAGGGATTTATGCGAATCATCACAAACTGGCGTTTATTGATTCTTATTTTGATTGTTACAGGTTTCTGGATGGTGCAACAGCAGCTTTATGCCACTATGCCTAAATATGTGATTCGTATGGCTGGAGAGACGGCAAAACCGGGTTGGATTGCCAACGTGAATCCGTTTGTGGTGGTTTGCTGCGTTAGTTTTATCACTCGTTTGATGTCCAAACGCAGTGCGATTACTTCGATGAATGTGGGAATGTTTTTGATTCCTATTTCGGCATTACTGATGGCATGTGGAAATTTGTTGGGTAATGATCTTATTACAGGTATGAGCAATATTACTCTGATGATGATTGCGGGTATAGTTGTGCAGGCGCTTGCCGAATGTTTCATTTCACCGCGTTATCTGGAATATTTCTCTTTACAGGCTCCTAAAGGAGAAGAAGGAATGTATTTAGGATTCAGTCATTTGCATTCATTCCTTTCTTCCATTTTCGGTTTTGGTCTGGCGGGAATTCTGCTCACTAAATATTGTCCGGATCCGGCTTTGTTCGAGACGCGGGAAGCATGGGAGGCAGCTAGTGGAAATGCCCATTATATATGGTATTACTTTGCTGCTATAGGCCTGATTGCCGCTGTAGCGCTACTATTATTTGCAAAAATCACCGAATCCATCGACAAAAAGAAGGAGGCTTCTCGGTAATTCTCTGCTTTTTTATGTATATTTGCCGTCACTTTGCTGTAAAAGTTGACGGCATTTTGCATTTTAATAAAGAGGATAAAACATGAAAGTAAAATTTATAAGCCTGGCGAGTGGCAGTAGCGGGAACTGTTATTATCTGGGCACTGAAACCTATGGGATACTGATAGATGCCGGAATCGGCATACGTACTATCAAAAAATCACTGAAAGATTATAATATCTTGATGGATAGTATTCGTGCGGTATTTATAACGCACGATCATGCTGACCATATTAAAGCAGTGGGTAATCTGGGAGAAAAAATGAATATTCCTGTTTATACAACCGCACGTATTCATGCTGGAATTAATCGTAGCTATTGTATGACGGAGAAACTTAGCTCGTCAGTTCGTTATCTGGAAAAGCAAGAGCCTATGACGCTGGAAGATTTTCACATCGAATCTTTTGAAGTGCCACACGATGGAACGGACAATGTGGGGTATTGCATTGAAATTGATGGCAAAGTCTTTTCTTTCTTAACCGACCTTGGAGAGATTACTCCTACAGCTGCTCATTATATCAGTAAAGCCCATTATCTGATACTTGAAGCCAACTACGATGAGGAAATGCTCAAAATGGGGCCTTATCCTCAATATCTGAAAGAACGGATTGCAAGTAAAACCGGACACATGAGTAACTCTGATACTGCAGAGTTTCTGGCGGAAAATATTACTGAACATTTGCGATATATCTGGTTATGCCATTTAAGTAAAGACAATAATCACCCGGAGCTGGCTTATAAAACGGTGGAATGGAAATTAAAGAACAAAGGTGTTATTGTAGGCAAAAATGTGCAACTACTTGCTTTAAAGCGAAATACGCCTTCCGAGCTTTATGTGTTCGAATAAAGACGAAAAAAAGATAGTAAAAAAGCTGCATGATTGTTTGGTCAAATAAAATAAAAGACCTACTTTTGCAACCGCAAACGAGGAATTAAGCACTCTTAGCTCAGTTGGTAGAGCAACTGACTCTTAATCAGTGGGTCCAGGGTTCGAATCCCTGAGGGTGTACAAATTCGACGTTGCAATAAAAATAAAATGTTGCACTCTTAGCTCAGCTGGTAGAGCAATTGACTCTTAATCAATGGGTCCAGGGTTCGAGTCCCTGAGGGTGTACAAAGATTATTAAAAGGAGAACTTAAAAGGTTCTCCTTTTTTGTTAAGAGTCTTTGTTGTTACAGTTCAGCTATAGGAATAAAAAATACCGCTACTCAAAGCTATATTCGACTTTGGTAGCGGTATTTTTTTATAGTGTAACTACTATCTATTAGAACTTGAAGAAGTTCTTGGCATTGTTGTAGCTGATATCTTCAATCATTTGGTTTACACGATCCATTTCAGATGCCGGAATTTCTCCGTTTTCTACGTCACGTCCTACCAGGTTACACAATGTACGGCGGAAATATTCATGACGCGGGTAGGATAGGAATGAACGAGAGTCGGTCAACATACCTACGAAGCGGCTCAAAAGACCGAGTACTGACAAAGCATTCATTTGTTTTTCCATACCATCCTTTTGATCGAGGAACCACCATCCGGAACCAAATTGGATTTTTCCCGGGATAGAACCATCCTGGAAGTTACCCAGCATTGTTGCAATTACTTCGTTGGCGCATGGGTTCAAGTTGTAGAGGATTGTTTTAGTCAATTTGCCATTAGTGTTTAGGCGATCAAGGAATTTAGCCATTGCTTTGGCAGTTGTGAATTCACCGATAGAGTCGAAACCTGTATCAGCACCCAGTAATTTAAACATCTTCGTGTTATTGTTACGAATAGCGCCGTAATGGAATTGTTGAGTCCATCCTTTTTCCCAGTCCATTTCACCGAAGATCACAAGCATTGCTGATTTGAATTTCAGAATTTCTTCCTTGGTCAATTCTGCGCCACCATATACCTTATTAAAGATGGCTTTGATTTCAGCATCTGTATAATCTTCTGCGTAGAATTCTTCAATACCATGGTCAGACAGACGGCAGCCTTGTTCTGCGAAGAAGTCATGACGTTTGCGCAAAGCAGCGATCATATCATCAAAGTTGGAGATGATAACGCCACTTACCTCTGCCAGTTTTTCTACATAACTGCGGAAATCTGCAGGGACTTCTACAGCCATAGCCTTATCAGGACGCCATGTTGGTAACATCTTGATTTCAAATCCGCTTTCGCGTGTTTTGATATGATATTCCAATGAATCGATAGGATCATCCGTTGTGCAAACGGCTTCTACATGATAACGACGCATCATTCCACGAGCTGAATATTCGGGTTGAGACAGTTTCTCGTTACATTCATCGTAAATTTCACGTGCGGTTTGTGGATTCAATATTTTATTGATACCAAATGCCGTTTTCAGTTCAAGGTGAGTCCAGTGGTACAATGGGTTGCGGAAAGTGTAAGGTACTGTTTCCGCCCATTTTTCAAATTTTTCCCAGTCTGTGGTATCTTTTCCCGTACAGAAACGTTCGTCTACACCGTTTGTACGCATTGCACGCCATTTGTAGTGGTCACCGCCCAACCAGATTTCAGTCAGTGATTTAAACTTGTAGTCGTCAGCTACCATTTGAGGGATAAGGTGACAGTGATAGTCGATGATCGGCATTTTAGCCGCATGCTCGTGATACAACTTTTGCGCAGTTTCTGTTTGCAGCAAGAAGTTTTCGTCCATGAAGTTCTTCATTATTACTGTGTTTTAAGTATATAAAATTATTACTTTCTATATTTATACCTATATAGTATTGATTTTAAAGCTAATAGGCGTAAATCTTGTTTTAGTTTTATTAACCGTTATCGAACACAAAAATAGAAAATTTACTTGGAGTAACAAAATAATTCGTATATTTGCAGCGATTATTTATAATATTTAAGTTTTAGCACTATGGAGGACCAGAACTATACCATTAAAGACATTGCCCGTATGGCCGGTGTTTCCGCCGGAACGGTTGACAGGGTGTTGCACAATCGCGGTGACGTGTCTCCCAAAAGCAAAGCCAAAGTACAAAAGGTGTTGGATGAGATTCATTATCAGCCCAATGTGTTTGCTATCGGTTTGGCTGCTAAAAAGAAATATTCTTTCCTCTGTTTGATACCTTATTATATAGAGCATGATTATTGGCATTCGGTAGTAGGGGGGATTGAGCGTGCCCGGCAAGAATTACGTCCTTTTAATGTGAGTATAGATTATTTGTGCTATCACCATGGGGATGAGAAGAGTTATCAGGAAGCCTGCCTTTCTATAAAAGAAAAGAATGTGGATGCGGTATTGATTTCTCCGAATTTTCGGGAAGAGACACTGGCGCTGACAGCCTATTTACAGGAAAATAAGATTGCTTATGCTTTTGTCGATTTCAATATGGAAGAAGCGAAAGCGTTGACGTATATCGGGCAGGATTCATATAAGAGCGGATATATCGCAGCGAAAATATTGATGCGCAATTATTCGGCAGGAGAAGGCCAGGAGTTGGTTTTGTTTTTAAGTAACAATAAAGATAATCCGGCTGAAATACAGATGCAACGCCGTTTGGATGGTTTTATGAGTTACATTGCCGAAGAATATAATAACTTGGTAATCCATGAGGTAGTACTTAATAAATCCGATCAGGAAAGTAACCAACAGACATTGGATGAGTTTTTTCAGGCGCATCCGAAGGCTTTACTGGGAGTTGTATTTAATTCCAGAGTGTATCAGTTGGGAGAGTATCTTCGTCATGCGGGACGTAGCATGAAAGGACTGATAGGATATGACCTTCTGAAAGCAAACGTAGATTTATTAAAATCCGGTGATGTGCATTATTTAATCGGGCAACGTCCGGGTTTGCAAGGATATTGTGGGGTGAAGGCGTTGTGCGACCATGTCGTGTTTAAGAAGTCTGTTGAACCTGTAAAATACATGCCTATTGATATCCTGATAAAGGAAAACATTGATTTTTATTTTGAATTTGTATAATATCAACTTTATAAATTACAACTAACATGAAAGCATTAAACAAAGAAACTGCTCCTAAAACACAACGTCCGGAGCGTATTATCCAATTTGGCGAAGGTAACTTTTTGCGTGCATTTGTAGATTGGATTATTTATAACATGAACCAGAAAGCTGATTTCAACAGCAGTGTAGTAGTGGTTCAACCGATTGATAAAGGTATGGTCGATATGCTGAATGCACAGGATGATCTTTATCATGTAAACCTTCAAGGATTGGATAAAGGAGAGGCTGTTAACAGCTTGACAATGATTGATGTAATCAGCCGCGCTTTAAACCCATATACTCAAAATGACGAGTTTATGAAGTTGGCAGAGCAACCTGAAATGCGTTTTGTTATTTCAAACACTACAGAGGCTGGTATTGCTTTTGATCCGGCTTGTAAACTTGAGGATGCTCCTGCTTCATCTTATCCGGGTAAGCTGACTCAATTACTCTATCATCGTTTTAAAACATTCAATGGTGATAAGACAAAAGGTTTGATTATTTTCCCTTGCGAGCTTATTTTCCTGAATGGTCATAAGTTGAAAGAAACAATTTATCAATATATTGAATTGTGGAACCTGGGTAATGAGTTTAAAACTTGGTTTGAAGAAGCTTGTGGTGTATATGCAACATTGGTAGACCGTATTGTTCCGGGATTCCCGCGCAAGGATATTGCTGCTATCAAAGAAAAACTGCAATATGATGATAATCTGGTTGTTCAGGCTGAAGTTTTCCATTTGTGGGTTATTGAAGCTCCGCAGGAAGTTGCAAAAGAGTTCCCGGCTGACAAGGCAGGCTTGAATGTATTATTTGTACCGTCAGAAGCTCCTTATCACGAACGTAAGGTTACTTTGTTGAATGGCCCGCATACTGTTCTTTCTCCGGTTGCCTATCTCTCGGGAGTGAATATTGTACGTGATGCTTGCCAGCACGAAGTGATTGGCAAATATATCCACAAGGTAATGTTTGACGAACTGATGGAAACTTTGAACTTGCCGAAGGATGAGTTGGAGAAATTTGCAAATGATGTATTGGAACGCTTCAACAATCCGTTCGTGGATCATGCAGTAACCAGCATCATGCTGAATTCTTTCCCTAAATACGAAACTCGTGATTTGCCGGGATTGAAGACTTATCTGGAACGTAAAGGTGAACTTCCTAAAGGACTGGTACTTGGTTTAGCCGCTATCATTACTTATTATAAAGGTGGTGTACGTGCTGATGGTGCTGAAATTGTTCCGAATGATGCTCCTGAAATCATGAACCTGCTGAAAGAACTTTGGGCAACAGGTTGCACAAAGAAAGTTGCCGAAGGTGTTCTGGCTGCAGATTTTATCTGGGGAGAAGATTTGAATAAGATTCCGGGATTGACAGAAGCCGTAAAAGCTGATTTGGATTCTATCCAGGAAAAAGGAATGCTTGAGACCGTTAAAGGTATTCTGTAATTAGAAGACTAAATAAAAAAATAGCGCCACTGTCCTCTGAACAAGTGGCGCTATTTTTTATTATCAAGTTATTTATTATTCTTGTTCAGCCGTATGCAAAATAAATGTAGTAGCTCCAATTGTCACAATAGCGCCATCTTCAATGCGTACACGGTCTTTATCTCCCAGAATTTCATTCATAAGGAAAGTACCTGTGAGACTAGGAGCATCTCGTAATGTGTAGACTAGCTTTCCTTGCTTATTACGCTTTATATTGATGATGCAATGGCGTCGATCCATGCTCATATCACCACTTTCAATGGGAGTATTAATGTTTGTTCCTACACAACGGCGGCCTATGACATTGTCACCTTCCTGCAAGGGAAGTAACTGTTTAAAACCAAATACATTTTCGATAACAGTGATATATCCGAATTCTTCTTTATGAGATTCAGCTTCTTCTTCCAGGTTTTCTTCCTTTCTAAGAGCCTTAACTTTACTTTTTCCTAACCGGATACTGAATTGCTTGCCACAATGTTCGCATTCAAATACCAGTGATTGGCCTTCGCTATACTTGGTTTCATCAAAATAAAGATAATTCTCACATTTAGGACAAAGAACTCGTTTCATGCTTTTTAAAAGGGTTTTTTATTTAGCCAGTAACCAGGCATTCTTATAAGTTTCGTTTTTTCTTAGCTCAAGTAATTGCTTGGTCGCTTCATCACGGTTGTTAAATGAACTGATACTGACACGTACTTTACCATCAGTGTTCAGAGCTTTTGCATCTGCAAATCCTTTTGATTTTAATTGGTTCGCAATAACTTCTGCATCTTTCAGGCTGATTCCTCCTGCCACAATGATATGAAAAGGATGATTTGCACTTTCTTGAGATTTCACCGCAGGAGCAGGAGTCGCTGTTTCCTGTTTTACCACTTCCACTTCTCTTACTGCGATCGGTTTGGAAGTCCTGGCTTTATCCGTTGTATGCTTTTTAGCAGATGAAGTTTTGGTTGAAGCAGAAGAAGCAGAAAGCTTCTTTGCTTGTTGCGCAGCATCGTTCTTAACATAAACAGGAGTTACTGCAACCGATTGCTTTTCTATTTGCTCAAAAAGCTCGCTGGGCAATAACTGTGCATAATTGTTCTTTTGAACGTCGGTATTCTCTACCGGAGTTGAAAAGGCAAAGAACAGTACGATGGCAGCAATCATTGCTGCAGCATTGCGGAGATACGCGCGGTTGATACTAATTTCAAAAGTCTTCTTTTCCTTTTCCTGATAAGTCGGTACCAATACTTTTTCTTTCTGCTGCAGAGCCGAAAGTTCATGTATTTCAAAAGAGTCGAGACCATATAATGAAGGAGTTGTTATCTTATAATCATAAGGAACGAACTCGTAGTTGCCATAAATGTTAGATTGAATCTCGCCTATATTATCCAGATGGGCTTTCCCTTCCTCATGAAGGAGACCGATAAATTCGTTTACTTCTTTTTCTACTATACGGCTGGCGTCAGCAAAACTTGTGTCGTATGCTGACATATAAGATTGCACCAGTACGCCGTCATTCAGTTTTAATTGAGGATTAAAACCGATTGTACGGGTAGGAGGTAAAAATATATTTTCTTCCTTTACGCGGGTTGCGGGCGAATAATGCGCTACAAAACCACCAAATCCCGGAACAATGACGCAGTCGTTTTCCAGTAGTAAAGTCTCTATATGTTGTGCCAATTCAATCATGTCTGCAAAATTAAGAGATAAATTGAATATATCCCAGAAAACTTCGAAAAATTCACTACTTTTGCATCGTTTTATTTATCACTATCAATAATGAACTATATACAGACAGAAATAGACGGAGTATGGCTGATCGAGCCTAGAGTTTTCTCCGATGAACGAGGCTATTTTATGGAAGCCTATAAGAAAGAAGAGTTTGAAGCCAATATTGGTCCCGTAAACTTTATACAGGACAACGAGTCGAAATCATCTTTTGGTGTATTGCGTGGATTGCACTATCAAAAAGGAGAACATAGTCAGGCGAAACTGGTTCGTGTTCTTAAAGGAGAAGTGCTCGACGTTGCCGTTGATTTGCGTAAATCATCGCCTACGTTTGGAAAGCATGTTTGTGTATTGCTTAGTGAAGAAAACAAGAGACAATTTTTTATTCCCCGTGGTTTTGCTCATGGCTTTGCTGTCTTGAGTGAAGAAGCTGTTTTTACATATAAGGTAGATAACAAGTATGCTCCGCAGGCAGAAGCCTCTATTTTATATAATGACGAAGCATTGGGGATCGACTGGCCGTTGGCAGAGTCGCAAATGTTATTATCTGCGAAAGACAGAGAGGGAACTGCTTTCAAGGACGCCGTTTATTTTGAATGAATTTCTAAACAAACAATAGATTAAGTATGAAAATTGCAATCGTGGGAACAGGGTATGTGGGTCTGGTGTCAGGCACATGTTTTGCCGAAATTGGCGTGAATGTAACGTGCGTAGACACGAACAAAGAGAAAATCGAATCTTTGCAAAAGGGGAACATTCCAATTTATGAAAATGGATTGGAAGAGATGGTACTCCGTAATATGAAAGCAAAGCGATTGAAGTTTACTACCTCATTGGAAAGTTGTCTGGATGAAGTGGAAGTTATATTCAGTGCAGTTGGAACTCCTCCGGATGAAGATGGCAGCGCTGATTTGAAATACGTATTGGAGGTGGCCCGTACCATTGGTCGCAACATGAAACAGTATAAATTGGTAGTTACCAAAAGTACCGTTCCGGTAGGCACTGCCAGTAAGGTTCGTGCGGTTATTCAGGAAGAACTGGATAAGAGAGGCGTGACGGTTGATTTTGATGTGGCTTCTAATCCGGAATTCCTTAAAGAAGGAAATGCTATCAGTGATTTTATGAGCCCGGACCGCGTGGTAGTGGGAGTGGAGTCGGCACGTGCGGAGAAATTGATGTCCAAACTATATAAACCATTCTTATTGAATAATTTCCGTGTGATTTTCATGGATATTCCGTCTGCGGAAATGACTAAATATGCGGCAAATTCGATGCTGGCAACCCGTATAAGCTTTATGAATGATATTGCAAACTTGTGCGAGATTGTTGGTGCGGATGTGAATATGGTGCGTAGTGGGATAGGTTCGGATACTCGTATCGGACGTAAGTTTCTGTACCCGGGTATCGGATATGGTGGTTCCTGCTTCCCCAAAGATGTGAAGGCATTGATTAAAACAGCAGAACAGAATGGTTATACCATGCGGGTACTTACGGCTGTGGAAGAAGTGAATGAGAACCAAAAAAGCGTCTTGTTCGAAAAGTTAATGAAACAGTTTAATGGTGATTTGCAGGGTAAGACTGTTGCTTTGTGGGGATTGGCATTTAAACCGGAAACGGATGATATGCGTGAGGCTCCGGCATTAGTCCTGATCGATAAATTGCTGAAAGCAGGTTGTAAAGTACGCGCATACGATCCGGCTGCCGTGCAAGAATGTAAGCGCAGGATTGGTGATACTATCTATTATGCTTGCGATATGTATGATGCCGTACTGGATGCTGATGTGTTGATGTTGGTTACCGAATGGAAAGAATTCCGTCTGCCTTCATGGGCCGTTATCAAGAAAACGATGTCCCGGCAGATTGTGTTGGACGGACGTAATATATATGATAAAAAAGAGATGGAAGAACTCGGATTTATTTATCACTGTATTGGTAAATAAAAAAATAAGAGTATCTTTATATAAAAACTAAAATAGATGATGAAAAATGTGGCTGTATCGTTAATGGCAATCTTTTTCGCGGCATGTAGCGGCAATAAGAGTCCCCATTCTCTTCAACAAGAGAAAGAGGATCTTAGTGCAAAAGGACTACTGCAGGGAATTTGGCTGGACGATGAAACGGAGAGCCCGTTGATGCGTGTAGAAGGAGATACTATCTACTATGCAGATGTACAAAGTACTCCCATTGCATTTAAAATAATACGGGATACTCTTTATACTTATGGAAATGATACTACTTATTACAAGATTGATAAGCAGGCAGAACATATATTCTGGTTTCATTCCATAACGGATGATGTAATTAAGTTGCATAAATCCGAAGATGCCAATGATTCAATCTATTTTGTCCGTCAGGAATTAGTCATTCCGGCATATACGGAAGTAACCAAACGCGATAGTGTAGTGACCTATAATGGCACTCGCTATCGCGCATACGTATATATTAATCCTTCTAAAATGAGAGTCATCAAGACGACTTATTCCGAAGACGGGATTAGCATGGATAATGTATACTATGATAATGTGATGCACATTTGTGTGTATGAAGGTAAAAAGAGCCTGTTTGCCAGCGATGTTACCAAACAGATGTTTGACAAAGTACTTCCTGTCGATTTTCTGGAGCAATCCATCCTGTCAGATACAAAGTTTATGAAAGTAGACCGGAACGGTTTTCATTATCAAGCTGTCCTGGCCATTCCGGAAACTTCCATATATAGCATTGTAAATATGGAAGTAAGTTTTAAAGGAGATTTGACTATCACTTCATCCAAATAAAAAAGCACCATACATTCAGATCGTATAGTGCCGGATTAAAAAAGCCTTGCTTTAATTTTGTCTGGGGGGAGACGGACGGTTATTTCTCTTTCCTCCGTTATTATTATTCCTTTTTCCCCGGAAATCTTTTCTTTTGTAGTTGCCACCCTTGCCCTTGCTAAAAGGACGCGGTTTGTATTCCGGAGCTTCTCCCAATTCTTCAGGAATAGGAATTTTATAAATCTCTTTTTCCAGGAAGTTCTCAATACTTTTGAAGTTACTTTGTTCTTTCTCGCTGATGAACGTAAGTGCTACACCATCATTGTTGGCACGTGCTGTACGTCCGATACGGTGTACATAGTCTTCGCTGTCGTGAGGCACGTCGAAGTTGATAACCAGGCGGATATCATCGATATCTATACCACGTGCAACGATGTCCGTAGCTACCAATATATTGATTCGTCCGGCTTTAAACTCATGCATAACAGTTTCCCGTTGAGCCTGTTCCAGATCCGAATGCATTTCCCCTACGTTCAGTTTCATGGATTTCAAAGCCTTGGCTACTTCCTTGACCTTGATTTTAGAAGATGCAAAGACAATCACACGTTCCGGAACTTCATCCATAAAAAGACTGCGTATGATTCCCAGCTTTTGATTTTCGTAGCAAACGTATGCTGCCTGAATAATCTTTTCTGCAGGTTTGGAAACTGCGAGCTTTATCTCTGACGGATTATTTAAGATTGTGTTTGCCAATTGCTGAATCTTTGCAGGCATTGTTGCAGAAAACATGATTGTCTGTCGTTCCTTCGGCAGATATTTCGCAATTTGCATGATATCTTCATAGAATCCCATGTCGAGCATCCGGTCCGCTTCATCCAGAATAAAATAAGAAACCTTGGAAAGATCTACATATCCAAGGCTTAAATGGGCGATCAGACGTCCGGGAGTAGCAATAACAACATCAGCTCCTAAAGTGAGTCCTTTTTTCTGTTGTTCGAACAATATTCCATCATTTCCACCGTATACGGCAACACTCGATACCGGCATGAAATAGGAAAACCCTTCCATTTGCTGGTCGATCTGTTGGGCCAATTCCCGGGTAGGAGACATGATGACACAATTAATCGCATCTTCCGGATGTTTACCTTCAGATAATTTATTCAATACAGGCAGTAGAAACGCGGCCGTTTTACCTGTTCCTGTCTGTGCTACTGCGATCAAATCTTTACCCTCAAGTATGATTGGAATTGCCTGCTCCTGTATAGGCGTACATTCGTCAAATCGCATGGCATCAAGCGCCTCAAGCACATTTGCATTTAATTGTAGTTCGGAAAACTTCATTCTTTTATTTAATTTGTCAGCAAAGATAATCTATTTTTTGGTCTAATTACATATTCAAGTAAGAATCTTTGAATCCGAGAAAATAGAGCACTCCATCCAGTCCGATAGTGTTGATCGATTGCTTGGCATTTGCCACCACTTTAGGCTTTGCGTGGAAAGCAATTCCCAGTCCGGCAACCCCTAGCATAGGGAGGTCGTTAGCTCCGTCTCCTACGGCGATGGTCTGTGCAATATCCACCTTTTCCACTTGTGCAATGAGGCGGAGCAGTTCGGCTTTCCGTTTTCCGTCTACTACATCTCCCAGGTAACGTCCGGTCAGTTTGCCGTCAATAATTTCCAGTTCGTTGGCATAGACGTAATCTATACCGTATTTCTTTTGCAGGTATTGACCGAAATAAGTGAATCCTCCCGAAAGGATGGCGATTTTGTAACCGTACTTCTTCAATACATACATCAGCCGTTCTACGCCCTCCGTGATAGGCAAGCTCTCGGCTATTTCCTGCATTACCGATTCGTCCAGCCCTTTCAATAGTGCTACACGGCGGGTAAAGCTCTCTGTAAAGTCTATTTCTCCACGCATGGCGCTTTCTGTGATGGCCTTTACTTCGTCGCCTACACCGGCACGGATAGCCAGTTCGTCAATCACCTCTGTTTCGATTAATGTAGAGTCCATATCAAAACAGATCAGACGGCGCATACGACGGTACATATTATCCTGTTGGAAAGAAAAGTCCATTTCCAGTTCGCTGGCCAATTTCATCAGCTTCTCCTGCATCGCAATGCGATCTTTCGGAGTACCTCTCACTGAAAATTCGATGCAAGCCCTGGTGCGTGCATCTGCCTGACATTCATCCAACGGGATACGACCTGTCAGACGTTTGATAGCATCAATATTCATGCCCTGCTCGGCTAATATGCTTGTAGCGGCAGAAATCTGTCGGGCGGAAAGCTTGCGTCCCAGAACCGTCAGGATATAACGGTTTTTCCCTTGCATACCTACCCAGTTTTCATATTGCTCGGTGGTGATAGGTTCAAACCGGATGGTCACTCCCAAGGAAGAAGCCTTGAACAACAGTTCCTTCATAATGAATCCGGAATGTCTTTCTTCACTCTTGAACAGGATACCCAGCGATAATGTATTATGAATATCTGCCTGGCCGATATCAAGAATCGTGGCATCATATTTGGCAAGGATTTCGGTCACGGAAGCAGTCAGTCCCGGGCGATCTTCGCCGGTAACTCGAATCAGAATCAATTCAGTATTTGATGGTTGCATAAAAAATAGACTTTAACGCTGCAAAAGTAGAGAAAAAAGTTCGTTTTTATGCTAAATAACATAAAAAGTTATACCCCAAAAGTGAGATTTTTGCTTATTTGCTTGGAAGTTAATTTAATATTTGCTTACCTTTGCACCCGGTTTCAAAAATAAAGGCTCTGATAATCAGCGGATTCCTCTTCGCCTGATGCCTGAAAAGACAACGTTTCGGGAAGAAACCACTGTTTAAGGACAGTCCCGGATAGTATTAACTAAAACCGAATTACATGAAGCATGTAAAATGGATTTTTGTTGTATTACTGATTTGTTCCTTGACCGCTTTCGTTGAGAAAGACAAACCTACCGGAGGTTTGAGTGAGGGTGACGTAGCCCCTGATTTTAAAATCGAATCTACGTCAAACGGGCAACCCGCCTTTAAATTGGGAAATTTGAAAGGTAAATACGTGTTGCTAAGTTTTTGGGCAAGTTATGACGCGCAGTCCCGGATGCAAAATGTAAGTTTGAGCAATGCGCTTCGTTCTTCTCATAATGTGGAAATGGTTTCTATTTCATTTGACGAATATCAGTCAATATTTAAGGAAACCGTTCGTAAGGATCAAATAGTTACGCCCACTTGTTTCGTGGAAACAGAAGGCGAGGATTCCGGCTTATTTAAGAAGTACCGTTTAAACCGGGGATTCACTAACTATTTATTGGATGGAAATGGTGTAATTATAGCCAAAAACATCTCTGCTGCAGATCTTTCTGCTTATGTAAAAGAAGTCGGTTAACGATTTTAAGAATATAAGGAGGAAGAGGGATTTTCCAAATCACCGTCAGGTGAAAATAATGGAGAATAGACAAAAGAGGAAATGGATACAACAAAAAAGTTCCGCCTACACTTGCATTAGCAAGAATAGGCGGAACTTCTACTTTTATACTCTTCGTTTATCCGGTGCATCCAAAACCTTGGGGCAATCTATGGATAGAATCCGTGAAGACTGCGGAAGGCTTGCCTACCTTTTATTTAGGTGCCTTCTGGTACAAGAAGAATGCGATACCTGCATAAAGGATATTAGGAATCCAGACTGCAACGGCAGGCGGCACATTTCCGTTCACGGCAAAGGTGGAAGTAATCGTCTGGAACAGGATATAAGAGAAACTTAATCCTAATCCGATACCCAGATGAAGCCCCATACCGCCTTTCGTTTTTCGGGACGAAAGCGATACACCGATGATGGTAAGGATGAAAGAGGCGAATGACATAGCGATTCGTTTGTGATATTCAATCTCAAACTCCTTGATGTTGGCAAATCCTCTTCGTTTCTGTTTGGCGATATAATCGCTTAATTCGGGACTGGTCAGCATTTCCTGCTGATTTTTCATGATAAGAAAGTCAGAAGGTTCCATGTTGATGATAGAGTCTATCCGGTCTCCTTTAGTGATTTTTTCCTTTAAACCATCCAGTTCGCGTACCATATAATCGTGGATCGTCCATTTATGAACGGTGGTGGTGTCGTACGTAATCCGTCGTGCAGTTAAATGTGAAACCAGCTTTTTATCCACAAATTTGTCCAATGAAAAGCGGTTACCGGTTTTCATTGCGTTGTTATAGTTGTCGATATATGCAATCACTCCGCTATCCACTTCCAGCTGCACATTGCTTACCGAGTTTTGTTTCTTTGGTTTGATATACCGGTCTTCAAAATTCAGACGCGTAACACTTCCTTTCGGAATCACATACGAACTTAGTGTGAAAGTGACGAGGGCGATGATAGCGGCAGAAATCATGTAAGGGCGCATCATCCTCTTAAAGCTCATACCGGTGGAGAACATCGCAATAATTTCGGAGTTTTCTGCCAGTTTGGAGGTAAAGAAAATAACAGCAATGAATACGAACAACGGACTGAACAGATTGGAGAAATAGGGGATAAAGTTCATGTAGTATTCAAAGATAATTTTATCCCATGGAGCTTCATGCTCCATTAGTTTGTCCATCTTTTCGTTGAAGTCAAATACCACTGCAATAGAAATGATTAGTGCAATAGCAAATACGTATGTCCCCAAGAACTTCTTGATGATATACCAGTCCAGCCGTTTTATAAATCGATTGCTTTTCATTTCTTATAATCTAGTTGATACTCTTTTGACCATCATCGGCTTCCAAGTCGAGAAATCTCCAGCGATAATGTGCTTTCTTGCTTCCCCTGCCAGCCACAGATAGAATGCCAGATTATGTATGGAGGCAATTTGCATAGCCAGTAGCTCTTGCGCATGGAAAAGATGGCGCAAATAAGCCTTGCTGTATAATGTATCCACGCAAGAGGCTCCGTCGGCTTCGATAGGAGAGAAGTCCGTTTCCCATTTCTTGTTCCGCATATTGATAATGCCATCTTTGGTGAACAACATGCCATTTCGTCCGTTTCTTGTAGGCATAACGCAGTCGAACATATCCACGCCGCGTTCTATTCCTTCAAGAATGTTGACAGGAGTTCCGACACCCATAAGGTAACGGGGTTTGTCTTTGGGGAGTATTTCATTGACAATCTCGATCATTTCGTACATCTTGTCTACCGGTTCGCCTACCGCCAAACCACCGATGGCATTCCCGTCAGCACCTTTGGACGCTACAAACTCTGCAGATTGCTTGCGCAGGTCGGGATAAACACATCCCTGCACGATGGGGAAGAGAGACTGATTATAACCGTATTTAGGTTCTGTCTCGTTAAAACGTTGTATACAACGGTCGAGCCATCTGTGGGTTAATCCTAATGACTTTTTGGCATACTCGTAATCCGAGTCGCCCGGAGGACATTCGTCAAAAGCCATCATAATATCCGCACCGATGGTACGTTCTATGTCCATCACCTTCTCCGGAGTGAAGATGTGCTTGCTTCCGTCGATATGCGAACGAAATTCGGCTCCTTCTTCACGCAGCTTTCTGATTCCGGCTAATGAAAATACCTGAAAACCACCGCTGTCAGTCAGCATGGGGCGGTCGAAACCGTTGAAACGGTGCAGCCCGCCTGCTTTCTCGATCACGTCCAGTCCCGGACGCAAATAGAGGTGATAGGTATTACCCAGAATAATCTGTGCCTGAATATCTTCTTTCAATTCGGTCAGATGTACTCCCTTCACAGTGCCCAGTGTGCCCACCGGCATGAAGATAGGTGTTTGTATCTGCCCGTGGTCTGTTGTTATCAGACCGGCACGGGCATTACTTTTAGTGTCTGTATATTGTAACTCAAATGTCATTCCTGGCTGGGTTTCTTAACAGATAAATCAATAGGATTCGCTACTTTCTCGTTAGTCAATGCAATAGCGAATACCTCTCTTATATCGTTTACATAGTGGAAAGTCAGTCCTTTCAAATAAATATCCTGAATTTCATCTATGTTCTTTTTGTTCTCGGCACTCATGATGATTTCCTTGATTCCGGCACGTTTGGCTGCCAATATTTTCTCTTTGATGCCACCCACAGGAAGCACTTTGCCGCGAAGAGTGATTTCTCCTGTCATGGCAATGTTGGCTTTCACTTTTCTTTGAGTCAGGGCAGAAGCCAGTGAAGTGGCCATTGTGATACCTGCTGACGGACCATCTTTCGGAATAGCCCCTTCAGGAACGTGGATATGGATATTCCAGTTGTCAAAAATCTCTTCATCCAGACTAAGAACAGAAGCGTGTGCCTTGATATATTCAAGTGCCAGCATGGCAGATTCTTTCATCACATCTCCCAGGTTACCTGTCAGTGTGAGACGTCCGCCCTTGCCACGGCTCAAGCTCGTTTCTACAAATAAGATTTCGCCTCCGACAGCTGTCCATGCCAATCCGGTGACTACACCTGCGTAATCATTTCCCTGATACTTGTCGCGTGTATATTCCGGTGCTCCAAGGAAATCATACAAATCTGTCGGTTTGATTTCCGTCTTGGCGAAATAACCGTCCGTAGCATATTGACGGGCTGATTTACGAAGGATTTTACCGATCTTCTTTTCTAGCTCACGAACGCCGCTCTCACGGGTATATGATTCGATGATAGCTTCCAACGTATCTTTGGGAAGCTTGATATCTGTCTTTTTGAGTCCGTTGGCTTCCAGTTCTTTGGGAACCAGATGCTTACGGGCTATCTCTACTTTTTCTTCTGTGATATATCCACTTACCTCAATCAATTCCATACGGTCGAGCAACGGGCCGGGGATTGTATTCAGGTTATTGGCTGTTGCAATAAACAATACCTTGGAGAGGTCGTAGTCTACATCCAGAAAGTTATCATGGAAAGCAGTGTTCTGTTCCGGGTCGAGCACTTCTAACAATGCGGAAGAGGGGTCTCCCTGACGGTCGGCGCTGACTTTGTCTATTTCATCTAGGATGAAGACAGGATTGGACGCACCGGCTTTTATCAAGCTCTTGATGATTCGTCCCGGCATAGCGCCGATATAAGTCTTACGATGACCGCGAATCTCTGCTTCGTCATGCACACCGCCTAAAGACATACGTACATATTTCCGTTTGAGCGCAGATGCGATGGATTTTCCAAGAGATGTTTTACCCACTCCCGGAGGGCCATACAAGCAGATAATCGGTGATTTCATATCACCTTTCAGCTTTAATACGGCTAAGTGTTCCAAAATACGCTCTTTTACTTTCTCCAGTCCGTAATGGTCTTTGTTCAACGTCTTTTCTGCGTTTTTAAGGTTCAGATTGTCAGTTGTATAAGTACCCCATGGGAGATTGAGCATCGTTTGCAGATAGTTGAGCTGTACGCTGTAATCCGGAGATTGCGGATGAGTGCGTTCCAGTTTGGCAAGTTCTTTCATGAACGTGTCTCTGACTTCTAAATTCCAGCGCATTCTTTCTGCCTTCTGGCGCATTTCCTCTATTTCCTGCTCCTGACCGCCGCCACCCAGTTCATCCTGGATGGTTTTGATCTGCTGTTGCAGGAAGTATTCGCGTTGCTGCTGGTCGATATCTTCGCGGGCACGCATTTGGATGGATGCCTTGATTTCTGCCAGTTGCACTTCGCGGTTCAGAATTTCCAGTAAGTGATAAGTGCGTTCACGCAATGAGTTGATGCTCAACAAGTCCATCTTCTCATCTTTCTTGAACGGCAGGTTTGAGCAGATGAAATTGACCAGGAACATTGAGTTGTTGATATTTTTAATAGCAAACGACGAATCCTGATGCATCACATCTGATGATTTGATGTATCTCATTGTCAAGTCCTTGCAAGTTTCCACCAGGGCTTGAAACTCTTTATCATCTTTGCCGGGGACATCTTCCTCCAAAAGTTCTATTTCACCTTTCAGGTACGGATGAGTTTCGATGATGCTAGTCAGACTTAAACGTTTCATTCCCTGAAGAATGACTGTTGTTGTCTGATCCGGCATTTCCAATATCCGCACAATTCGTCCTACGGTACCGATATTGTGTAAATCTTCCAGTTTCGGATCTTCTGTATGTGCCGATCTCTGGCATACTACTGCAATATCTTTATGTTTCTTGTCAGCATCTCGTACGAGTTTCAGAGAAGACTTACGGCCTACCGTGATCGGCAGGAATACTCCAGGAAACAATACCATATTACGTAAGGGGAGTACCGGAAGAATTTCACCAGATTTCACATTTACATCAAATGCTTGTTCATCGTTCCCATCATAGTCTGTGATTAGCGAGAAGTTGTTATCGCCTCCATCTTCCAATAAATATCTTTCTTTCATTTTTTCGTTTTAATTTAGTTTATGTCATATTGATATGCATAAATCGTTTGCAAAGTTAATTGATTCTCTCTAATAATAAAGCACTGCGCAGAATAAAAACACAAAAACAATGCCAAAATATCGGCTTGTAAAGGGAGTATTCCATAATTATTATTTATTTTTGGCGATTTGCAATAAAATAATAGTATAAAACGGCTTTAAGATAAACGGATAAAATGTCGAATCCTTATTTTCAATTTAAGCAATTTACGGTATGGCATGATAAATGTGCCATGAAAGTCGGTACGGATGGGGTGCTTCTGGGAGCTTGGACTTCCGTTGAAAGTGCGCACCGGATTTTGGATATTGGGACGGGAACAGGGTTGGTAGCTTTAATGTTGGTGCAACGCAGTTTGCCGGATGCAAATATTGTAGCGTTGGAAATAGATGAAGCGGCTGTCGGGCAAGCCAGGGAAAATATTATTCGTTCGCCCTGGAAGGAGCGGGTAGAGGTGGTGCAGGCTGATTTTAGGAAATACAGGTCTTCGGATAAATTCGACGTAATTGTTTCTAATCCTCCTTATTTTGTCGATTCGCTGGAATGTCCGGATCGTCAGAGAGCCGCGGCGCGTCACAATGATTCTTTGACCTATGAAGATTTGTTGGAAGGAGTAAGCGGATTATTGACAGAAAACGGATTTTTTACAGTGGTGATTCCGGCAGATGTAGCTGAACGGGTAAAAAAGATAGCTTCTATAAAGAAATTATATGCAGTCCGTCAACTGAATGTAATCACTAAACCCGGCGGTATTCCGAAACGTGTTTTGATTACTTTTTCTTTTTCCAATCAAGAGTGCATTGTAGAAGAACTATTGACAGAACTGGCTCGTCATCAATATAGCGAGGAATATATGACGCTAACCCGGGATTATTATTTGAACATGTAAAAGGGTGACGCTATCCGGTAAAGATAGTGACGGTATATGCTTGCGATAGTGACGGTATCGCTGTCATATACCGTCACTATTTCAAAGCTAGTTCAAAAACGCTATTTTGAGATCTTCGTTCTATTCCTTTCTAACTCATAATTCAAAAGAGTAATTTCTAGCTTTTGAACACTATTTGCTAGCAGTATTTTCTGAAGTTGCTCTTGAAGTGAAATTATTATTTTGTCTTTTGATAGTCTTAAATTCAATAAGCTGCTACAATAACTATACTACTCTTTTAAATTATTTGTTTTGTATATGCTTTATTTTAAATTCTTTCAGTGACTTTTCTATCTTTTGATAAAGGTCTGTCGTTTTTGTTGAGTATGTAGATAAAGAACCCCTAGGCTCATCTGCGAATCTGAATAATTCATCTGCATCTGCATATATTGATACTAACTCATTATAAGCATCTTTACAACTTGAAGGATAATCATTTAGTTGTGGCATTATAGCCTCGATTGAATCTTTCTTTTGTTTTAGTCTCTTATAGGTATCTGTTGTGATAATAAACTCTTGATGCTTCGCTAAGGCTTCATTGAAATCAGTGCAATATTCTCCATTGTATTCATGATCGTAAATTACTTTTCTCCAAGTATCACAATAATGAAGAGCTATTGCTTCACTTAAATCAGCTTCTTTCTCAATCATAGAAGCGGTATTAGAGAGTTTTGCTATATACTCCTTTTCTGAATTACATGAAACCAAAACTATGGCTAGTATCGCACTCAAATAAAAAAACTTTTTCATCATATCGTTATTTTTGTTACACAATCAATTTATTAGAATCCTGTTTGTAATACTGTATTAGAGTATTACAAGATTGATATTTTATATTCAAAAAAACATTTATTTTATTACTTGAAGAATATCCAATGATACGCTTATTTGATTCTTCTGGAATTCTAAAATTCAGAAAGGGACTTTGTGAATGCGAATATAGTGAAATGAAAATAACAACGAGCATCAGCAGAGTTTTCTTCATGTGTTTAAGTATTTTGTTTGTTATCGTTTTCTCTATAAACAATGTTTGTATTTCCGCTATAAAGTTAACGCAAAACATTGATAACGCCAAAATAAAAGGGTAGTAAAGTTAACAAAATAGATTTTTACTCTAAATTAAATAAGAAAATGAGGATAATGCTAGAAACCTGTTCAAAGATAGTTCAAAGAATTGCCCTTTTTATTTGCCCCCAAACGGGGATAATTACACTTATCCTATATATAATAAAAAAGCCAATACTAATTGTACTGGCTTTATTTTGTGAATCTTGACTTGATTTTCTTCGTCGGGGTAGCGGGATTCGAACCCACGACCCCCTGCTCCCAAAGCAGGTGCGCTAACCGGACTGCGCTACACCCCGAAAAACTTTGAACTTAATAACCCTCTTTTTTGTAGTCGGGGTAGCGGGATTCGAACCCACGACCCCCTGCTCCCAAAGCAGGTGCGCTAACCGGACTGCGCTACACCCCGCTACTTTTTTGAAGGGTTGTTCTTTTCAAAAGCGGTGCAAAGATAGGGAGTATTTTTTAATTAACAATAGCTAAACGAATGTTTTTTATCTATTATTTTTCAATGCCTTGAATCTCATAGCTTTGCGTCTTTACTTTTTTTCTTGGCAGAGATCAAAAGCATCATCGGACGCCGTAATTCATCTTTCATTCCCGGGATGGTATCCAGCAATCTTTCGTCCGGTTGTGGCTCTATAAGTTCGCATATTTCAAATCCGGTTTGAAGGAGTCCGTTTATATACGTAGTCAGCGTCTTGTGGTATTTGATAACCTCTTCGCCCAGGAAGACTGCTGTGCGTCTGCCTTCCGTAAAATAACGATCTACCGGCCAATGAATAGGCTTCCCGTCCTGGTCGTAATGCCAATCCTGATTGCCATAGGCCGTAAATATCGGGTGTTCTACGGAGAAGACGAAAGTGCCTCCCGGAGTCAGGCTGTTATTGATTTTTCGGCATATATCCGTAAAGGATTCGAGATAATGGAAGGTTAGCGAGCTGATGACAATATCATAAGAATCTGGCTGGAAATCAAAATCTTCGATAGCCATACATTGGTATTCAATGAGTGGAGAAGGGTTTCTTTTCCGAGCTTCTTCGAGCATTTTCTCCGAAATATCAATTCCGGTAGCGTGTGTTGCTCCGTGCTCTATTGCATAGGCGCAATGCCAGCCGAATCCACAGCCTAAGTCCAAAACTCTTTTCCCAGCAAAATCAGGGAGCATTTTCTGCAATACATGCCATTCTCCGGCTCCTTTCAAGCCCTCTACCGAACGGGACATTTGAGAATATTGACTGAAGAAATGGCTATTATTATATTTGTTTTCTTTCATAATTTATAAAGAGGATAAGTTGAATAAAAGTACAAATATAGGAGTTAATTTATATATTATAGAATTAAGGTGTACATAAATCAAGGCAACCACCTCAAAAGTTTGTTTCATTTCCAGTACAGAAATGAGCTGAATGATAATTGTACGATTTAAACTTAAATACTACATAATGAAAAAAATATCTATCATACTATCATTTATTTTTATATTGTTTTAATTATCAGAAGAATAAGTATGATAGATAATTTTTCAAACAGGTATCTATCATGTTTCTGTCGCAAAAAACGGGTATCTATCATACCACTACTGCATCCGTTTTAGTGTAGAATCAGGGAAAAACACCCATATGAAGCCACAAGGATATTCACTTTATAGGATGATAACCTGTATTTGGCAGCTTAATAATCCATTGGAAACGGTAATCTTTTTATAGCCTACATATGTAGGCTGTACAGCCCGCACCTGTAAACTGTACAGCCCACGTATGTAGACTGTTCGTCACACATATGTGGGCTATAAACTTATCGCTATTAAAGTGGGATTATTAAGCCATACAGGTCGGATTTATACGGATTCATTGCAACAAAAACAAACCATCTTACGCCTGTCCGACCTTTATTCGACTATTTTATTGATGAGAGATACCCTGTTTTTGGTGGTATAAGTATGAGAGATGCCTTTTAGAAATATATCTATCATATTTATTTCGCTGATAATTAGTATGATATAAAAATAAATGATAGCATGATAGATATTTTTTTCACTATGTAAGTTTAAGCTCAAATCCGTACCGGAATGAACAAGCCTATAGTAGTATATTGGGGAGCAGTTGCCCCGTACATAAATTATCTGTGAGTATGAACTATCTTTCGATGTTTTCTGTTTTATAAATAAGAATTTTAAAATGAAAAGCCTTATGAAAACAAGAAAACAAAAAGAAACAGGTGAAAAAGAAGTGCACTTGTTAGAGCAAAAAGGATATGAAAGAATGGTGAATGAGATTGTCCCCGTTCAACAAGCGGAAGCATATCGTAAGCCAACTAATAAAGCGGTCAAAGAGGCTGTTAAGGAGTTAAATCCTGATACAAATAGTTTGGGTAGTAGAGGATAAGTAATTCCTCTACTACCCAGACTAATCATTGTATTAAAGGATTCGGGAGGCTTTCAGTGATTTTTATTTAGGGAAAGTAAGAATAAAGCAACTTCCTTTCCCTATTTCTGATTTTACGTTAATACTTCCGTCATGTAAAGTCATGATCTGTTTGCACAGGCTCAATCCGATGCCTGAACTGGATGTTTTGGTAGTAAAGAAAGGAACGAAAATCTTATCCAGAACATCTGGCAAAATTCCCTCACCATTATCAGATATTGTGAATGTTGGGTTGCCTTTAGAAAAAAACTTTATCTCAATGTTTTTATCCGTTCTCCGCTCGCACGTTTCGCGGGCATTTTTTAACAAGTTGATAAGCACTTGCTCTATCTGTGCCCGGTCTGCATATAAATATAAATCGGATGTAGGCATTTCGAAATGAATATACTCTTCCGGGAATAATTTCTCCCAACTATATACCTTAATGTACCAAAGTCAAAATGTTAAAGTTCTTATAACAATAACATGTTTAAGATACAAGGTAACTAAATCATTTGTATATTTGTTAGCAACTAATATCTAACAAATATGCTACACGATAATATTTTTTCTTGCGAGCTATTACCATCAAAAGATGGATATACATTTACAATAGTTTCACAACTAGGTCCTATGTTACATGAAGCCGAACGCTCATTTGGTCAAAGAAATAAAGACTATACAATACTTGGTATCGAATTAGCAGATATAAAACAACCACAAATCTGGTTTCCAGGAGATTGCAGGCATATTATCATTCAATTAACAGAAGATTGTATAAATGATATGGACAAGGCATTGTTTCAATTAGCACATGAAACTATACATTGTTTAGAACCAAATAAATACGGTAGTACTACTGTTTTAGAGGAAGGACTAGCAACATATTTTTCTATGAACTATAATGGTATTAACGATGACTCTGTTATAGACTTAGAACCATATAAATTAGCATATCATAATGTTAAGCGCTTATTGAAGTATGATGACATGATAATATTAAAGGCAAGAACATTAGAACCGAATTTATCATTGATAACTGCTGATATGTTACATAGGCTGTGTCCTAGTATTGATAAAAAACTCGCGCAAGAACTTACTAGAATGTTTGCGTAGGGCCAATTAATCCTAATTTAGTTCGTTCTTTATATTCTTCGTATGTACCAGTAAAGAAACCAGTAGCAACTAAATGTTCATAGGTTTCATACCGTAATTGTTCGCGTCGTTTATTAAACTTATCCGATAATACTGTATCAGTTTCAGTATTATCGGATTTTTGTCTTACATCTATTTTCATATTGCTATTTTTTAGTAAATTTATCTGCATATAGAACCAATTAGTTATACTTAACATCATTTAAATTCTGATAGGAAATTATTTAACTATCTGATTTTTAATGCGTTAATTAAATTTGTTATATTTAAATACAAAATATAACAAATATGAACACATCGGTTCAGTATTACCCGTCAAAAACTTAAAACGGGTATGCGAGAGATAAAGTCACTTATAGAGCTAATGAGCACCCTACATGATAAAAATTCATGTAGAGAGTTCTTAGAACAATATAGGTGGCAAGGCGTACCGGTATGTCCTCATTGTAAACACAAATCTGAACATCACTACAAATTAAAGAACAAGGGAGAGTTCGATGGGCTCTACAAATGCAGGCATTGTAAGAAACGGTTTACTGTAACTGTCGGTACAATGTTTGAAGGTAGCAAAATACCTTTGGAGAAATGGTTCTATGCTATTTACATCTTCCTATCTCATAAGAAAGGTATCAGTAGCCTACAATTATCAAGAGACATAAATGTCACTCAAAAGACAGCGTGGTTTATGCTGACTAAAATAAGACATAATATGTACAAAGATGAAATTGAGAAATTCCGTGGTATAGTTCAAATGGATGAAACCTATGTCGGTGGCAAAAATAAGAACAAATGGAACAAAGGTACACAAGGAAGAAGCCTTAAAGAGAAAACTCCTGTGGTAGGTGTACTAACAGAAGATAGGGTCTATCCGGTCGTTACCTACGATGCAAGTCAGAAAACATTGCATCTATTAGTATTTGGACTGATTGAGGAAGGCTCAACATTGGTAACCGATGGTTGGGCAGGCTATAACGGTCTATCGCATCTTTATACACGTGTCATTATAGAACATAGTAAAGGACTTTACGCAAAGGACGGCTTCCATACTAACGGTATAGAGGGCTTTTGGTCACATCTAAAGCGTGGCATAAAAGGAATCTATCATGTAGTCAGTCCTAAGTACTTACAAATGTACTGTAATGAGTTCGCCTATAGATACAACACTAGAACATTAACTGACATGCAAAGGTTTATGGAATTTATGCCTAAGATAAACAAAAGACTTAAACACGCAAATCTGAAGTATAACATATACAATTAAAGAAATTTGTAGTATATTTGTAGCGTCCTTTGGGACGTCTTAATTATTTAGGAAGCGTTTAGTGCTTTTTCTCTAATGTGAATCTGGACAATTCAACTGTATTGAGGAAATAGTCAAAACGTTCTCCCTTTGGTTTGTATACCGCACACTCGTGTGTTGATATACGGTCAAGGGCGTGAGCTGTTTGTACTTATATTCAATACAGAGGTAGTCCAGAACCGACATTAGGTATAAGTCTAATAGTCTCACGCTTCTTCTATTTAATACCCTTCTGTTGAGACTAGGAAGACCAACAAATCAAAGAACGTGAAAACATTACAAATTGTACTAGCGATGTTGCTAATGTCTGCAACTGTATCTGCACAATTCGGTGGCTTTTTTAAGGATGCCAAGAAATATGCAAGACAACGAGAACGAGATGAAACTATAACAGTTGAACAAAAACGACATTACGACAATGTTATAAGGCGCTTGCGAATAGACATTAATATGTTAGATACATGTCTTACAGAAAATGATATACAACGATATATCGCAGAGACAGAACGTGCAAATCAGCAAGTAGATAGCATACTAGCACTTATGGCACCGTATAATATAGAGAAAGGAAATAATGTTATTAGTATATCAATTAACAGTCCTAAGCACGAATTTGAACAAAGATTAAATACTACCGCCTTAGAACGTGCCGTGCGTAGACTTCAGCCTATAACGCCCTCTAATCCAATTCACGCAAAATATGATTCTATTGCACGTGCTAAACGTGATTCTATAGCACAGGCTTATGCTACTGCAATAAGGCTATATAAAAACAATCGAGTAACTGCTAGCCAACATAGTAATGCTATAAATCAGCTGATTAAGCTAAAGTCTGTGAAAAATGAGTTAGACGATATCTTAACAAGTCTTGAAACTGAATTAAACAAACCTGTTGAAATTGAAAATATGCAAGCAACGGGTGTTTATAAAACTAAATGGATAGAACCAATTAATGAAGCTGATGTCATAACTGTTACAGCGCCGTATATTACAGTCAATGAATGTAGAGTTTATCATGGTCAATGCATATTCAAAAGAACTAAGAAACAACGTGTAAATGCAACAGGAAATAACCACTTTGATACAACTTATGATGTTACGATAACAATGACTGTTGACAAGGGATTAGCTAAATCTGCCAAATATTCAGGTACAATGTCATGGTGGGTACCAAACAACAAAATTCGTAAACAGTACAAAAATCCAAGGGAAGGCACAGCAGCTATGTTGAAGGCAAAACCAATCATCATAGAGACTAAACAAATTACGAAACACGAAGATTTTGGCTACATGGGCAACTTAGCTGATGAAATGTTGAAACAGTTAAAAACTGCAAATGACACTGATTTCAATAAACGAGACTTTGTGTATAATTGTCTAATTAGCAAAGTCGTAGATAGACCAAAACTTATACAGGAATATGCTGAAAAATACAGAACATATAAGCAGTCTATTTTCATAGATTATTCTGAACTAAAGAAGTAATCAGCTTGATTCGAAACTAATCTTATAAACCTTAAACTAATACTATATTAAAGTTGTTTATCTAAATTAATGTAAAGAGGGTAGCCGTGAGGCCTCCCTCTTTATTTTTACCTCGCAAATTGGCAATATTGATTTGTTTTTAAGTTTGGTACATTAAGGTATATAGTTGGGTAATTTCTTTAAGTCCATAAACAATTCTGCAACAGATACTTTATACGGACAGGCATCGGAATTCGTGTCAGTCGCCGGTAATTCTCCCCAAATCCCAGTAATCCTTTACTTCTTCTGTGAATATAGCATTTTATTTCAGTTGTTTATTGGTATAGCCTTTGTTTTTTGTACTTTGGTGATGATGAAGCAACTTAACTTCTTGTTGAATACCAAAGAACTTGGAATAGAACGGCATAATGTGGGAGCTGTTGTTTATTGCTCTGAAAATGTTCCTTTTAAAGAAATATTAGAACAGATGCCCAATGTTACAAAGTATTTGAGTGGCTTTCAGACACCTATTCCCAAAATGTATTTTTCAACATTCAAGATAAAGGAGTGGGAAGGAAAGACAACTGATAGTGAGCAATATATAGATCTAGAAGATGAGACGATCAATCAAGAGTATGCCGATTTCTTTGGAGTTGAGGTGCTGGAGGGAAGCATGCTGGATGAAAAGGATGGAAAAAATATGGTTGTTATAAATGAAGCTGCTGTGAAAACTTTCGGATGGACACAACCAGTTGGAAAGAAAATTGATAAATTAGGAAGGCATTATATAGTGAAAGGGGTTATTAAAAATATTTCATATAATGCCCCAATACACCCGGTAGCCCCTGCTATGTTTTTTTTGCCGGATAATACAGGCAGAGGAGGCATTATTTTCAAGGTGAAGGAGGGAACTTGGAACATTGTTTCTGAAAAGATAAAAGCGGAAGTGGATAAAGTTAATCCAAATGCGGAATTGATCTTGTCTAATATGGAAGAGGTTTATGACACTTATATGAAATCAGAGAAAACATTGTGCCAATTGTTGAGCATAGTCTCCTTTATATGTATAGCGATTGCCGTGTTCGGTATATTCTCATTGGTGACTCTGTCCTGTCAGCAACGTCGTAAAGAAATAGCTATACGCAAGGTAAATGGAGCCAATATAGGAATCATCTTGAATCTATTCTTTAGAGAATATTTACTTTTACTTGTGTTTTCATCGTTCTTTGCTTTTCCGTTGGGATATGTCATGATGAAACATTGGCTAGAAAATTATATAAAGCAAACACCGATAGAATGGTGGCTCTATGCAGTCATATTCATAGGAATGGGACTTGTCATTTTCCTAAGCATTATTTGGCGCGTGTGGAAAGCCGCCCGGCAAAATCCGGCAGAAGTACTTAAGAGTGAATAAGATAAAATAAAAGTCCGGCACATTGATTTGTGTCAGACTTTTATTTTATTCACCCGATAAGAGTGATATATTCCTCGTAGATTATAAAATATCCAATGCTTTAAATGCTTTAACCAACTTTTCTACAGCACGGTCAATTTGATCTTTTGTATGAGTAGCCATCAATGCCACACGTACCAAAGTGTCTTGCGGTGCACATGCCGGAGGAATAACCGGATTGATAAATACACCCTCGTCGAAAGCCAATTTAGTGACCATGAATGTTTTTTCCGTGTCTCGTACATAAAGAGGGATGATAGGTGATTCTGTTGCACCGATTTCAAAACCTGCTTCACGGAAACGTTTCAATGCATAGTTGGTAGCCTCCCACAAAGCTTCAAGCCTTTCCGGTTCATTTTGGATGATGTGGAGGGCTTCAAGAGCAGATGCAGTAGCAGCAGGAGTGTTGGACGCACTAAATATATAAGTACGTGCGTTGTGGCGTAACCAGTTGATGATAGAAGAATCAGCAGCAATGAATCCACCGATAGAAGCCAATGATTTGCTGAAAGTACCCATAATCAAGTCAACTTCGTGAGTCAGACCGAAATGGTCGCAAACACCACGTCCTTGTTTTCCAAATACACCCAAGCCATGAGCTTCGTCTACCATGATAGTAGCGTTGTATTTATGTTTCAAGCGTACGATTTCGGGCAAGTTTGCCAGGTCGCCTTCCATAGAGAACACACCGTCTACTATGATGAGCTTCACTGAATCCGGGTTGCACTTTTGAAGTTGCTTTTCCAGATCCGCCATATCGTTATGCTTATATTTCAGTTGTTGAGAGAAGGAGAGGCGACGGCCATCTACGATAGATGCGTGGTCGCGGTCGTCGCAAATGATATAATCATTGCGATCTGTCAAAGCAGGAATAACTCCCGAATTCACCGTAAAACCGGTTGAGAAGCAGAGTGCTTCATCTTTGCCTACAAAGGCAGCCAGTTCTTTTTCCAACTGAACGTGCAGGTCAAGTGTACCATTCAAGAAGCGCGAGCCTGCGCATCCGGAACCATATTTATGCATGGCTTTAATACCTGCTTCAATCACTCTTTCATCTCCCGTAAGGCCAGTGTATGCATTGGAACCGAACATCAACACTTCGTGTCCGCCCATTTCTACCTCTGTACCCTGCTTTCCTTCTATCTCACGGAAATATGGGTAAACGCCCTGTGCCATAAACTTTTGTGGCAGGTCGTACTTAGCTAACTTCTCTTGTAATAATCCCATGAATTATAATTTATTATACTCATACTCAGATCGTTCGCTGACGATCTTACATCCTTTTATCTTAACAAGTGTTTAAAAACAGGGGGCAAAGATAACAAAATTTGCTTTTATCTGTTCTTTTTAAGAGAAAAAAGTTGCCCTCATGTGATTAGAAACCTCTAATAGATTAAAATTTAAGATATTTATATTACTTTTGTCGTCTACAATCGACAAGAATAGCATGAACGAAAGAATGAAAAAAATAAAATTCGTCGTCAATCCTATTTCGGGAACACAAAGTAAAGAATTGATTCTTAACTTGCTGGACGAAAAAATAGACAAGGCGAGATACTCTTGGGAAGTAGTGAATACGGAGAGAGCCGGTCATGCAGTAGAAATAGCTGCTAAAGCTGCCGAAGAGAAGACTGATATAGTAGTGGCTATCGGTGGGGACGGGACAATCAATGAAATAGCTCGTTCGTTGGTGCATACTGATACCGCACTGGGAATTATTCCCTGCGGATCGGGTAATGGACTGGCGAGGCATCTGCATATACCGATGGAACCGAAGAGGGCGCTGGAAGTGCTGAACGAAGGTTGCATGGACGTAATAGATTATGGTAAGATTAACGGGACGGATTTTTTCTGCACTTGCGGAGTGGGATTCGATGCTTTTGTTAGTCTGAAGTTTGCGCATGCCGGTAAACGCGGGGTGTTGACTTATCTGGAAAAGACCCTGCAAGAGAGTCTTAAATATGAACCGGAAACGTATGAACTGGAAACGGAAAACGGAGTTTCCAAGTATAAGGCTTTCCTGATTGCCTGTGGAAACGCGTCGCAATATGGAAACAATGCTTATATCGCCCCACAAGCTACGCTGACAGATGGCTTGCTGGATGTGACCATTCTCGAACCGTTCACCGTATTGGATGTCCCTTCATTGGCTTTTCAGTTATTCAATAAGACAATCGATCAGAATAGCCGTATCAAGACTTTCCGTTGCAAGCAGTTGTGCATCCGCCGCACTACTCCGGGAGTAGTGCACTTCGACGGTGATCCCATGGAAACGGACGCTAATGTGAACATTGAGTTGATTCAAAGGGGATTGCGCGTAGTGGTGCCGCAAGCGTCGGAAAAGGATGCTGCCAATGTGCTCCAAAGAGCGCAGGAATATATGAATGGCATCAAATTGATGAATGAAGCCATCGTCGACAATATAACAGACAGAAACAAGAAAATATTGAAAAAGCTGACAAAGAAAGTCTGATAAAATAACGGATTACTGACAACGAATTACAAATTATTGCGTACTTTTGCGCAGTTTTGGTTCAATCAAAATAGAAACGCGAGTGATAATCGTTTAAATAAAAAATATATGTTCAGAACGCACACATGTGGAGAACTAAGAATCTCTGATGTAAACAAGCAAGTTACGCTGTCTGGATGGGTACAGCGCAGCCGTAAAATGGGAGGAATGACTTTTATTGACCTCCGCGACCGTTACGGAATTACCCAGTTGGTCTTTAACGAAGAAATTAATGCTGAACTCTGTGAACGTGCTAATAAACTGGGACGTGAGTTCGTCATTCAAGTGACAGGAACGGTTAATGAACGTTTCAGCAAGAATGCAAACATTCCTACCGGAGACATTGAAATCATCGTTTCCGAACTGAACGTACTAAATACTGCTATGACTCCTCCGTTCACCATTGAGGATAATACGGATGGTGGTGATGATATCCGCATGAAATATCGTTACCTGGATTTGCGTCGTAACGCTGTCCGCTCTAATCTGGAACTGCGCCACAGAATGACGATTGAAGTTCGCAAATATCTGGATAGTCTAGGTTTCATCGAAGTGGAAACACCCGTTTTGATCGGTTCTACTCCTGAAGGTGCACGCGACTTTGTGGTGCCGTCACGTATGAATCCGGGACAGTTCTACGCACTTCCGCAATCTCCGCAGACATTGAAGCAGTTGTTGATGGTTTCTGGTTTCGACCGTTACTTCCAGATTGCAAAATGTTTTCGCGATGAGGACTTGCGTGCCGATCGTCAGCCGGAATTTACGCAGATTGACTGCGAAATGAGCTTCGTTGAGCAGGAAGATATTATCACTACTTTTGAAGGAATGGCTAAACATTTGTTCAAAACACTGCGTGGCGTGGAACTGGCTGAACCGTTCCAGCGTATGTCTTGGGCGGATGCCATGAAATATTATGGTAGCGACAAACCGGACTTACGTTTCGGCATGAAATTCGTGGAATTGATGGATATCATGAAAGGTCACGGATTCTCTGTATTCGATAATGCTGCTTATGTGGGTGGTATCTGTGCTGAAGGTGCTGCAACCTATACTCGTAAACAACTGGATGCACTGACGGACTTCGTAAAGAAACCGCAGATTGGTGCAAAAGGTATGGTGTATGCCCGTGTAGAAGCGGACGGAACTGTAAAATCGAGCGTGGATAAATTCTATACGCAGGAAGTGCTTCAGCAAATGAAAGAGGCATTCGGTGCTAAACCGGGTGATTTGATCCTGATTCTGTCTGGCGACGATGTAATGAAAACACGTAAACAACTTTGTGAGCTTCGTCTGGAAATGGGCGCTCAACTGGGATTGCGTGATAAGAATAAGTTTGTTTGCCTTTGGGTGATCGACTTCCCGATGTTCGAATGGAGTGAGGAGGAAGGTCGTTTGATGGCTATGCATCATCCGTTTACTCATCCGAAAGAGGAAGATATTCCGATGTTGGATACTGATCCGGCAGCTGTACGTGCAGATGCTTATGATATGGTAGTGAACGGTGTGGAAGTTGGTGGCGGATCTATCCGTATCCACGATGCGAAATTACAGGCGAAGATGTTCGAGATTCTTGGATTCACTCCGGAAAAGGCACAGGCACAGTTTGGCTTCCTGATGAATGCCTTTAAGTATGGTGCACCTCCTCACGGTGGTTTGGCATACGGACTCGACCGTTGGGTATCTTTGTTCGCAGGTTTGGATTCTATCCGCGACTGTATTGCGTTCCCGAAAAACAATTCCGGACGTGATGTGATGCTGGATGCACCGTCTGCAATCGACCAGACTCAACTTGATGAACTGAATTTGATCGTTGATCTGAAAGAGGGCGAGTGAAAGAATCTGTACGCATATTCCGTTTTATAATCATCGGTACAATGAACGCCTTAATTATGGCGTTGGTTGTATGGTTAATGATGAAAGAAATGTCATTTGACGGTGACTATATGGTGGCTAATATAACAGCGTATCTGATAGCTCAAATCCATAACTTTATCTGGTGCAAATATTGGATATTCCCCGTAGAAAATAAAAAGAATAGTATCTGGAAACAGATACTGCTCTTTTGCTCTGCTTTTGCCGTGGCTTACACTGCACAGTTTTTATTTCTTGTCTTATTGGTAGAAGGATTGGACGTGAATGAATATCTGGCTCAATTCCTGGGATTGTTTATTTATGGAGGGGCTAATTTCCTAGCCAACAAAAAAATAACGTTTCAATGAGATAGTTATTTATGATGATATATTAAAAGGAGGTGTGTCGTAATGCACGATGCACCTCTTTTTTTGTTCATCACTATACAAATCTGTTCACTTTCTTTAAGCTGCGATCTTTT
>NZ_CP083673.1:6084242-6111812 GCF_025914115.1 Bacteroides sp. DH3716P
ATCTTTAGGTAATAACAAAGCCCCAGCTTGTGAAAGTCGGGGCTTTGTGCGTAAAAAACAGAAGGTGTGCATTTTGACACACCTTCTTTCTTCTGTTAATCCTCATTGTTATCTTCTTCATCATCCACCATATTATTGAGTTCCAATTCCAGGTCTACCAGCTCTTGTTCCCATAATTTCAGGATATCCTTCGGTGTATCTTTTGCAGCTTTCTTTATTCTTTCTTGAGCAACAGATACTTCATGCTCTAATTGTCTACGTCTGCTCATAATTCTATTGTTTTGATTATAAAATGATAACAACTCGTGTGGGGAATAGTTCGACGGGATAAAATTAAAAGTAATGGGGTGAACTATTCACAAATAAAGGATGTTTTGTAATCTGAATCTTTAAAAAACATACAGCCATGCTCAATTTAATAGCCGTTTTCTTAGTATGTTCAGGTATCGGAATTGCAGTACATATTGCCATAGACCTGACACATCGTCCGCAATCAATGAAGATAATGAATGCAGTCTGGATATTATCTGCATTATGGGGAAGTTATTTAGCTTTATGGGCGTATAATAAGTTTGGACGGAGTAGTCCGATGAAAGCTGAGGATGATGGGATGAAAATGGATATGTCTGGCATGAAAGATATGTCTGATATGAAGGGAATGGATATGTCCGGTATGAAAGATAATATGGAGATGGATATGGCCATGCAGGGAGAAATGTCGATGCAAGGAATGCAACGTCCTTATTGGCAATCGGTAGCTTTGTCGGCGCTTCATTGTGGTGCAGGATGTACATTGGCAGATATCATAGGAGAGTGGTTTACAAACTATGTTCCTGTAACTGTGGCAGGAAGTCAGCTCTTTGGTAATTGGGTACTTGACTTTATTCTGGCTTTGATGATTGGTGTTTATTTCCAATTCTATGCTATTCGGGAGATGGAAAAAATATCGGTAGGTAATGCCTTGGCTCGTGCTTTCAAAGCGGATTTCTTTTCTCTTTTGTCCTGGCAGGTAGGAATGTATGGCTGGATGGCGATTGTCTATTTTGTATTGTTCATCAATGAACCGTTACCCAAAGACACATGGATATTCTGGTTTATGATGCAGTTGGCTATGCTTTTCGGCTTCTTCTGTGCATATCCTATGAATGCTCTTCTTATAAAATTAGGTATAAAGAAAGGTATGTAAAATAAATGCAGATTTACTCTAAACGATAAGTATGTAATTACTTATTTGAGGGAGTGAATCTGCATCTGTTATGATATGACTACTTTTGTCTTTTCTTTCTCTTTGGGAGTTTATCTTTTCAATAATTTCGGTATATCCGAAGGTTCTTGTGCTACCCGGATACCGGCAGCTTCTAAAGATTTAATCTTCTCTTTTGCCGAACCGGAACTTCCCGAAATGATAGCTCCTGCATGTCCCATCTGCTTTCCCGGAGGAGCTGATTGCCCGGCAATAAATGCTACCACAGGTTTGGTTACATTATTGCGGATATATTCGGCCGCTTGCTCTTCGGCATTTCCTCCAATCTCTCCAATCAGAACGATTGCTTCTGTTTCCGGATCATTTTGAAACATCTCCAGCAGTTGACGGAAATGAAGACCTACAACAGGGTCACCCCCGATGCCGATAGCAGTGGATTGTCCCATGCCATTCGCCGTTAAGTGATACACAATCTCGTAAGTAAGTGTTCCGCTACGACTGATAACTCCGACATTCCCTTCTAAAAAGACCTGTCCCGGTAAAATACCAACCATACTTTTTCCCGGAGAGATCAGTCCCGGACAGTTAGGCCCGATCAACATGGCGCCTTTTTGTTCGGCAAACTGATGTGCCTTAATCACGTCCAGTGTGGGGATTCCTTCTGCAATGCAGACTATGATACGGATGCCTGCGTCCGCTGCCTCCATAATAGCATCTGCCGCAAAACGTGCCGGAACGAAAATGATGGAGGTATTAGCCTTTGTCTGCTCGACAGCATCATACATGGTGTTGAATACGGGGATTCCGTCCACATCTGTTCCTCCTTTGCCCGGAGAAGTACCTCCGACCACATTGGTTCCATATTCTTTCATCTTCTTGGCATGGAAAAGCCCGTCTCTGCCAGTGATTCCTTGCACAATTAAACGGGTGGATTTATCTATTAGTATGCTCATAATTGCTTTATTTTTTAGTGATTTGGTACGTATTATGCTTTCAGAGCCATAAGAGCAGCCTCTTTCATCGTTGTGGCTATTTGGAAACGGCTGTAATTCCGTAACAGTTCCCGTCCGATATGTTCATTGGTGCCTGTAAGCCGGACGATGACGGGGACATTGCTGTTTATCTGCTCGAATGCCTGAAGGAGCCCCATTGCCACATCATCGCAACGAGTGATCCCACCGAAAATATTAATCAGGACCACTTTTACTTTCTCATCCTGCAATAAGAGTTTCATAGCTTCAATAACCTTGACAAGATTGGAGCTGCCACCGATGTCGAGAAAATTAGCTGGCTGACCTCCATAAAGTTTAATCATGTCCATAGTAGCCATGGCAAGTCCGGCGCCATTTACCATACAACCGATATTGCCGTCCATGTGGACATAACTGAATCCTTTATCTTTGGCATCTGCTTCCACTTTTTCTTCTTCCGTCGGATCAAATAAAGCATGTACCTCCGGATGGCGATAGAGCGCATTGTCATCAAAAACAATCTTTGCGTCAATAGCCATTAACGTACCTTTCTTTGTAAGTGCCAGCGGATTTACTTCCACTAACGACGCGTCATTCTCCACAAAGATTTTATAAAGTTCCTGAAGGATGGCAGCCATTTTACCCGCCTGTTCCATTTGGGGAAAAAGAGAGAAAGCAAAACGCCTTGCCAGATAATCGGGAAGACCAATAAATGGATTGATTGAATATCGGATGATTTTCTCCGGTGTTTGACGGGCTACCTCTTCGATATCCATACCGCCGGACGCACTCATCATCAGAACGACAGAACGTGTATTCCGGTCGATGGTGTAACTGACATAATATTCTGCAGCAATATCAACCGCTTCGCTGACCAGAACTTGATTGACTGGAAGACCTTTAATGCTCATTCCAAGAATGTTCTTGGCTTCCTGATAAGCATCTTCCGTATTGTTTACCAGTTTCACTCCTCCGGCTTTTCCCCGGCCTCCGGTTAATACTTGTGCTTTTATAACCACTCTGTCTGTTCCCATCCTCCGGTATGCAGCCAGGACGCCTGCGGCAGTACGGCATAAAGTGTGCCTCTCGACAGGTATTCCGTACTTGGAGAAAATCTCTTTCGCTTGATATTCATGTATTTTCATGGCTCATAAATTTGAGTAAATGATTCCTGTAATAAAAACAAAAGAAAGATTCGGAAAGTTTGCCGGAAAAGAAAAGTATCAGGGTGTTTTACAACATGTTCGTTTGTATTTCATCTATGGTTTTCATATAAAAAAAGCGTGTTGGCAATAGTTACCAACACGCTCTATATCATTTAAAGATGAAGTCTGTCTTACGGATATTTATGCAATACCGTGAGCATTGACAGTACCGTCAATCTTCTTAATCAATCCTTGAAGTACTGCACCCGGGCCACATTCTGTAAAATCAGTAGCACCGTCAGCAACCATATTCTTTACTGATTGTGTCCAACGTACAGAAGCAGTCAATTGAGCAACCAGGTTCTTTTTGATTTCTGCAGGGTCAGTGTGAGGAAGTGCATCCACATTCTGATATACCGGACATTTAGGAGTATGTATTTCTGTAGCTTTGATAGCAGCTTCCAGTTCTATTTTAGCAGGATCCATCAATGGAGAATGGAAAGCACCACCCACTTTCAGCGGAAGAGCACGTTTTGCTCCGGCAGCTTTCATCAGTTCGCAAGCCTTTTCGATACCCGGTACAGAGCCGGAGATAACGATTTGTCCTGGGCAGTTGTAGTTGGCCGGTACGCAAACTTCACCTTCTGCATTTACTGTTGCGCAGATTTCTTCTACTTTCTCATCCGGCAATGCGATAATGGCAGCCATAGTAGAAGGAGTAGCTTCACAAGCTTTCTGCATAGCCATTGCACGTGCATAAACAAGTTTCAAACCATCTTCAAAACTCAATGCACCGGCAGCAACCAATGCAGAGAACTCACCAAGTGAGTGGCCGGCAGTCATTTCCGGTTTGAAGTCGTCGCCCATGCAAAGAGCAGAAATAACAGAATGAAGGAAAACGGCAGGTTGAGTAACCTTTGTCTGACGAAGATCTTCGTCTGTGCCGTCGAACATGATATCTGTAATGCGATATCCGAGGATATCATTTGCTTTTTCAAACAATTCTTTTGCTAAAGCTGAGTTTTCATACAGGTCTTTACCCATTCCTACAAATTGAGCGCCTTGACCGGGAAATACAAATGCTTTCATATTTTTATTATTTAATTGATTTTTAATTGCGGGTGCAAAGTTACGTATTTTTATGATACAACCGCACAAAAAGTACACATTTGTGCAACGGTGTCCGGAAAATGCCATAAAGGGCCGTTACCATGGCCGATATTCAATTCTTTTCCTGCGATAATGGCTTGAGTGATATATGTTTTCGCATGCTGGATGGATTCTCGCATGGGATAGCCTTTGGCAAGATAGGTGGCAATAGCGGAAGAGAGGGTACATCCCGTTCCATGCAGATTATGGCTTTCTATTTTTTTCTCCTCATATATATGGTAGATAAATTCGGACGTATGCAAAAGGTCGCACATATTGTCTCCTTCCAGATGTCCGCCTTTTAGTAAGATATTAGTCTGATAATCATCCGTCAGCATTTTGGCAGCAGCCTGCATGTCCTGAATATTGTGAATACTTTTACCTGTAAGCACCTTTGCTTCGTCGATGTTGGGAGTGATTAATGTCACAAGTGGCAAAAGTTCTTTTTTGATTTCTTCTATCGCTTCATCTGTCATAAGTTTCTTTCCGCTGGTAGATACCATTACCGGATCGTAAACGACGTATGCAGGCGAATATTTTTGTAGACAGTCGGAAATTACACGAACGATCTGAATGTCATTTATCATTCCTATTTTGATGGCAACCGGTTGCAGGTCGTCCATCACGGCTTCTATTTGCCCACGAACCATATCCGGAGAGATAGACTGTACGGCGCGTACCCCCAGTGTGTTTTGTACGGTGATGGCAGTGATGGCCGATGCTGCATAGCCTCCTAAAGCCGAGATTGTTTTTATGTCTGCCTGAATACCTGCCCCTCCCGAACAATCGGAGCCGGCAATGGATAAAATGACTGGATGACGTTCCATTTTAGATTTTTTAATATTTACCCGACAAAGATAGGATAAAAAACGATAAGGTACAAAATGACATATCGTTTAAAATACAATAAGTACCTTTCCGGGTATCTGTTGGAAAAGATATGAAAAGTACTGATAATAAAGCGTCCATCTAGTTTTTGTACTTTATACAATTACTCACCCGTGGAAATACTAAAATACATATTGTAATTCGTAAGATAACACTAACTATTCATATTGTAGAATGTATGATATGTATTTATATGAAAAACAATGTTTTATAGCATGTTTCTTATTTTGTTTTGATGGTTTGTAGCCTCTATATTTGCATCGTCTTAAAGAAATGTATATGCAAAATTTACAGAAAAATACACCTCTAGCAAACAATCATATATCAGTAGACTGTGTAGTGATTGGTTTTGACGGAGAACAACTGAAAGTGTTGCTTGTAAAACGTGCAGGTGAGGATAATGGAGAAGTATATCATGATATGAAACTTCCCGGAAGTCTTATCTATATGGATGAAGCCCTGGATGAAGCTGCACAACGAGTTTTGTATGAACTGACAGGACTTAAAAATGTGAATCTGATGCAGTTTAAAGCATTTGGTTCTAAAAACAGAACGAGTAATCCGAAAGATGTACGTTGGTTGGAAAGAGCTATGCAGTCAAAAGTGGAGCGTATTGTTACCATTGCATATTTGTCGATGGTGAAGATAGACCGTACGTTGGATAAGAATCTGGACGATCACCAGGCTTGCTGGGTCGCTTTGAAAGACGTGAAAACACTGGCTTTCGACCATAATCTGATTATAAAGGAGGCAATGACTTATATTCGTCAGTTCGTAGAATTTAATCCTTCCATGTTGTTCGAACTACTTCCGCGTAAATTTACAGCCGCACAATTAAGGACTCTTTTTGAATTAGTATACGACAAAGCCGTGGACGTGCGTAACTTCCATAAAAAAATAGCAATGATGGAATATGTAGTTCCTTTGGAAGAAAAACAACAAGGAGTGGCTCACCGTGCTGCCCGTTATTATAAATTTGATAAGAAGATATATAATAAGGTGAGAAGGTAGACTTTATTCAAGTATTAAGTATCAAGTATTAGATATTAAGTATTAGGCGTTGAATGTTAAAGTATTAATAGTCGGGCATTGAGCGTTAAATCGTAAATAGTAAATCGTTTAATCGTAAATAAAATTATGTTTCTATTAGGTTATGACATAGGTAGCTCGTCTGTAAAAGCGAGTTTGGTAAATGCGGAGACTGGTAAATGTGTATCCTCGGCATTTTTTCCGAAAACAGAAGCGAATATTATTGCAGTGAATCCCGGATGGGCGGAACAAGATCCTGAAAGTTGGTGGGAAAACTTAAAGTTGTCCACGCAGGCTATTATGACCGAATCCGGAGTGAGTGCCGCTGAAATTAAAGCCATCGGTATCTCTTATCAGATGCACGGATTGGTTTGTGTTGATAAGAATCAGCATGTATTGCGTCCTGCTATCATCTGGTGTGACTCTCGTGCGGTGCCATACGGTCAGAAAGCGTTTGAGACAATCGGGGAGGAGAAATGTCTTTCTCATTTGTTGAACTCACCGGGAAATTTTACCGCTTCCAAGTTGGCGTGGATTAAAGAAAACGAACCTACCATCTATGAGCAGATTGATAAGATAATGCTGCCGGGCGATTATATTGCCATGAAGTTGAGTGGAGAAATCTGCACAACTGTTTCCGGACTTTCGGAAGGTATGTTCTGGGATTTCAAGAACAATCGGGTGGCTGATTTCTTAATGGATTATTACGGGTTTGATTCTTCTTTGATTGCAGATATTAAGCCGACCTTCGCTGAACAAGGACGTGTAAATGCAATAGCTGCCAAAGAGCTTGGACTGAAAGAAGGGACACCGATTACTTATCGTGCAGGCGACCAGCCTAACAATGCCCTTTCTTTGAACGTGTTTAATCCGGGAGAGATTGCTTCTACGGCAGGAACATCAGGAGTGGTTTATGGTGTGAACGGTGAAGTGAACTATGATCCGCAGTCACGCGTCAATACCTTTGCGCATGTCAATCATACCATAGACCAGACACGTTTGGGAGTATTGCTTTGCATCAACGGAACGGGTATTCTCAATTCATGGGTAAAACGCAACATTGCTCCCGAAGGAATATCTTATAATGAAATGAATGTATTGGCTTCCAAAGCTCCTATCGGCAGTGCAGGAATCAGTATTCTGCCCTTTGGTAATGGTGCCGAACGTATGTTGAATAATAAAGAAATCGGTTGCAGCATCCGTGGACTGGACTTCAATGCACATGGCAAACACCACATTATCCGTGCCGCTCAAGAAGGTATTGTATTCTCTTTTAAATATGGCATTGATATCATGGAGCAAATGGGAATTCCTGTGAAGATGATCCATGCCGGACACGCTAATATGTTCTTGAGTTCTATCTTCCGCGATACTTTGGCGGGAGTCACAGGAGCTACTATCGAGCTTTACGATACAGACGGTTCCGTAGGCGCTGCGAAAGGTGCGGGTATCGGTGCAGGTATCTACAAGGATAACAATGAGGCATTTGCTACGCTTGACAAACTGGATGTGATTGAGCCTAATGTGGCAAAACACCAGGAATATGCTGACGCGTACGCAAAATGGAAATACCGTCTTGAAAAGTCGATGACCGGTAACATACCGGCTCCGGTTCTATCTTCAGATAAATAATTAACAATTTAAATAATAACCATTTTAAAAAATAAAAGAATTATGGCAACAAAAGAATTTTTCCCAGGAATTGAAAAGATTAAGTTCGAAGGTAAAGATAGTAAAAATCCGATGGCATTCCGTTACTACGATGCTGAAAAGGTTATCAACGGTAAGAAGATGAAAGATTGGTTGAGATTCGCTATGGCATGGTGGCATACTTTGTGTGCTGAAGGTGGCGACCAATTCGGTGGCGGAACAAAACAATTCCCTTGGAATAGTAATGCTGACGCTATACAAGCTGCAAAAGATAAAATGGATGCAGGTTTCGAATTCATGCAGAAAATGGGTATCGAATACTACTGTTTCCACGATGTAGACTTGGTTTCTGAAGGTGCAAGCATCGAAGAATACGAAGCTAACTTGAAAGCAATCGTAGCATACGCAAAACAGAAACAAGCTGAAACAGGCATCAAACTGTTGTGGGGTACTGCCAACGTATTTGGCCATGCACGTTATATGAACGGTGCTGCTACTAACCCTGATTTTGATGTAGTAGCTCGTGCTGCTGTTCAGATCAAGAATGCAATCGATGCAACTATCGAACTGGGTGGTCAGAACTATGTATTCTGGGGTGGCCGTGAAGGCTATATGTCTCTTCTGAATACAGATCAGAAACGTGAAAAAGAACACTTGGCAAAAATGCTGACCATCGCTCGTGATTATGCTCGTGCCCGTGGTTTCAAAGGTACTTTCCTGATTGAGCCGAAACCGATGGAACCGACAAAACATCAGTATGATGTAGATACAGAAACAGTAATCGGATTCCTGAAAGCTCATGGCTTGGATAAAGATTTCAAAGTGAACATTGAAGTAAACCACGCAACTTTGGCTGGTCACACTTTCGAACACGAATTGGCAGTAGCAGTAGACAACGGCATGTTGGGTTCTATCGATGCTAACCGTGGTGATTATCAGAATGGTTGGGATACAGACCAATTCCCGATTGACAACTACGAACTGACACAGGCTATGATGCAAATTATCCGCAACGGCGGCTTGGGTAACGGTGGAACAAACTTCGACGCTAAAACTCGTCGTAACTCTACTGACCTGGAAGATATCTTCATCGCTCACATCGCAGGTATGGACGCTATGGCTCGTGCATTGGAAAGCGCAGCTGCTCTGCTGAACGAATCTCCCTATAAGAAAATGCTGGCTGACCGTTACGCTTCATTTGATGGCGGTAAAGGTAAGGAGTTTGAAGATGGCAAGTTGACTTTGGAAGATGTAGTTGCTTATGCAAAAGCAAACGGTGAACCGAAACAGACTAGCGGTAAACAAGAACTTTATGAAGCAATTCTGAATATGTATTGCTAATTAACCCCACCACAGATTACACGGATTGTCACAGATTGATTTTCTTCTCTCTTATTTTGAATTTTATCTGTGTCAATCTGTGAAATCTGTGGTGATATAAATCCAACTACTACAACACTACTTTATCTACTTATAACCATGATTAATACAACGAACGAAGGTAGTAAACTCTACCTATATTCGATAACCTCTGTCGCCATTTTGGGAGGACTGCTTTTCGGATACGATACAGCGGTTATTTCCGGTGCAGAGAAAGGCTTGGAGGCTTTTTTCCTTTCGGCCTCTGATTTTCAATACAATAAAGTAATGCATGGAATCACATCTTCCAGCGCATTGATTGGCTGTGTACTGGGTGGTGCGATCTCCGGTATATTTGCTTCCCGTTTGGGACGTCGTAATTCTCTAAGGCTTGCTGCCGTACTCTTTTTCCTTTCAGCATTAGGTTCCTATTATCCGGAAGTCTTGTTTTTCGAATATGGAAAGCCGAACATGGATTTGCTGATTGCTTTTAATTTGTATCGTGTTTTGGGCGGTATCGGTGTTGGACTGGCTTCTGCAGTCTGTCCGATGTATATTGCTGAAATTGCTCCTTCTAATATTCGTGGAATGCTTGTATCGTGTAACCAGTTTGCTATCATCTTCGGTATGTTGGTAGTATACTTCGTGAATTTCCTGATTATGGGCGACCATCAAAATCCTGTAATTTTGAAAGATGCAGCCGGTGTACTGTCTGTTAGTTCTGAATCTGATATGTGGACTGTGTATGAAGGATGGCGTTACATGTTCGGTTCGGAAGCTTTCCCTGCCGCTTTCTTCGGTCTGTTATTGTTCTTTGTTCCCAAGACTCCTCGTTATCTTGTATTGATACAGCAAGATGAAAAGGCTTATTCGATCCTTGAAAAGATCAATGGTAAGACAAAAGCACAGGAAATTCTTAATGATATTAAAGCTACTGCTCATGAAAAGACAGAGAAAATCTTTACTTATGGAGTGGCAGTAATTGTGATCGGTATTTTGCTTTCTGTATTCCAACAGGCTATCGGTATTAATGCGGTACTTTATTATGCTCCTCGTATTTTCGAAAATGCAGGTGCAGAAGGAGGTGGCATGATGCAGACAGTTATTATGGGTATTGTAAACATTGTCTTTACATTGGTTGCAATCTTCACTGTAGACCGCTTCGGACGTAAACCACTGTTGATAATCGGTTCTATTGGTATGGCTGTAGGTGCATTTGCGGTAGCAATGTGTGATAGCATGGCAATAAAGGGTGTTCTCCCGGTACTTTCAGTGATTGTGTATGCAGCATTCTTTATGATGTCTTGGGGACCGATTTGCTGGGTGTTGATCTCGGAAATATTCCCGAACACCATCCGTGGTAAAGCGGTGGCAATCGCTGTAGCTTTCCAATGGATATTCAATTATATTGTATCTTCTACTTTCCCAGCACTGTATGACTTCAGCCCGATGTTTGCATATAGTTTATATGGCATAATCTGTGTGGCTGCTGCTATCTTCGTTTGGCGTTGGGTACCTGAAACGAAAGGTAAGACACTGGAAGATATGAGCAAACTTTGGAAGAAAAATAAATAAATTAGGTTAGTGTAATTTCATCATGTCATTATGACTTCGGCCTCTTGGCATGGTTCTATTAAGATTATGACATCGTACCAATGGTATGGTGTCATAATTGTTTATATACATATCATTCAGTAAATCAATATTTTATTTTGCATTAATTGTTTTATCGTTGGTGTTACAATTAGTGTTTTTGCATTTTTGAGTAAATATGTTCTCCAATGATACGCTTATCTTTGCATTATAAAAATTGAAGTATGATAACAGAGCAATATAAAGATACTGTTTATTTTTCGAACCTTTTTGTACGTCACTACCCTAAAGTTTATGAAGAATTATCTAATATTCTTTCTCGCCATCATATAGCGCATGGGACTTTGATGCACACTAAAGATTATTGGTGCCGAGATTATATGCCAATACAGTGGGGAGTTAATACTTATATTCAATTTCGCTATGAACCTGATTATTTGACGGATAAACCACAGTATAAAACTAATATTATTCCCGTACTTAAAGCCACGAGTATCAAGATAGATATTATTCAATCGCCACTTATAGTTGATGGAGGGAATGTTGTTGTGTGTGAGGGAAATTCTAAGTGGGTGGGATCATGTATAAGAGAACGGAAACCAATTATTATCATGACAGAAAAGGTGTTCCAAGAAAATTCGCAGATTGATCAAGGAGAAGTACTGGCAATATTAAAGGCAAACTTTTATGGAGCAGATATTATATTTCTACCATGGGATAGATATGATATCTGTGGTCATACAGATGGAATTGTTCACAATATTGGCGATGGTAAGATTTTGGTCAACTTGAAAGTGTATCCTCAAAAGATAGAACGGGAGATGAGACGTAGATTGAATGACGTTTTTGTAGTTGTGGATTTGAAACTTAGTAAGTATTATGAGAATAGTTGGGCATACATAAATATGCTTCAGACACGTGATATAATCATTGTTCCCGGACTTGGATTATCTACAGATGGAGAGGCTTTAGAACAGATAAAAGAGTTATATCCTTCCTATGAGGGACGAATTTACCAAGTTAATATAGCTCCGATTGTAAAGAAATGGGGAGGTGCATTGAATTGTTTGTCTTGGACTGTGAGTAAATTATAGAAATTATATGATATCAGCATTACCGATTTCCAAACCTATACTTTATATTGATATGGATAATGTTCTGGTTGACTTTCAATCAGGTATTAACAACTTGAGTGAATACGAAAAGAGAGAATATGAAGGACGATATGATGAGGTACCTAATATTTTTGCAAGAATGAGTCCGTATGAAGGAGCAATTAATGCCTACCATCATTTAGTGCGTTTTTATGATGTATATATTCTTTCCACGGCACCTTGGAATAATCCTTCTGCCTGGTCAGATAAACTAATATGGGTGAGAAAATGGTTAGGTACAGATGGTTATAAACGATTAATTCTTAGTCATCATAAAAATTTGAACAAAGGAGACTTTTTGATAGATGATCGCCTCAAAAATGGTGCTGAAAATTTTGGTGGTGAATTAATCTTATTTGGTTCGGAACTGTATCCGAATTGGGACTCTGTTGTTGACTATTTGATATCATCTAAGTGAGAAATAAAAAAGTTGATATATTCGGAACAACTCTTTACTAAAAAGATTATCTTTACCCAAAGAAATATTAATACTATAATAATTATGGATACTTTGAAAAAGGAAATTGCAGTTTTAATGCAATGTATTGATTTTAAGGAAATAGAGAAACAGCTTCAAGTAATTAATAAGCTAATAGTCACAAACTATATGTTTGAACTAAGTAATGGGCTACGAATTTACCCTATTGAAGTAGAAGCTTATTTTAAAGATGCAAAATTTAATGATGAGTTTGTGCATGGAAATGAACTGCAAAAAAATAATTATGGAAGATTTTATGTTCATCGTACAGGTATAACAAAGAATTCAAAATTTAAAGGTGGAACAAGAGGAGGTATTGATATTTGTTTATCTGATGACGTTAATGCATATTATGGCATCTTAATAAGAAGTGCTAAGTTTGATGATGGCACAATTAAATTTGGACCGAATAATGTTTTAAAATTTATTGTTGAGGATAAGAATGTAGATTATGATACTTTGGAAAAAGAATCTGTTTTAAAAGAAGCTGTTAAAGATTGCCGTGATGGAGAAAGTAAATCAATCATCATGCATTCTACACGTGTTGGTCTAAGTGACAAGCAAAGTGACGATTTTAAAAACTTGCAATTACGAACGATCATAGGGCCGCTGCTTTCATCTTATGCATATAAAGAAAAGGAAAAGGTATTTAGGAACTATATCGTTAGTGATAACATCTCAAAAGAAGAAGCCGAGAAAATTTCTATTGACATCCTCGGATATTGTCCTAAGTCTTTGATAGAAAGTGTATATCAGGCATGATAGCTACTAATTTTGTATAAGGGTGCAATATCGCCCTTATACAAAATTATTTAACGATTGGAATCCAAACTTCAGTAAGAAGCTCTTTCACATCTGTGTCAGTGGGAGAGTTCAAGTAATGTTCCAGGATTGGAGTTTCTCCTAAGCTATAAAATTGCGGTAATTGTTTCAATATTGTCTCATAAAAGGCATCTAACAATGCATAATCTCCTTGATGGACATAAACTGCGTATGTACCTTGAGGTAAATCCATGTGTTTTATTGGACTAGTAAGAGGGGGATTGGTTCCTATTCCTTTTTGAATAGCTATACAAGCGTAAAAACGGCATTTTTCTAATGAGGTAATGTCCGTATCATCATAAGCTATCCCCCAATAATCTTCTTTATCTGGCAATAAAGAGTTTTCTTTTGCATATTCATATAGGCAGTCCCAAGTGTATGTCTCAAAAGCAACTGTGCTACAAGTGTCATAATTGCCAATATAAGATAAAAATAAGACAGGTATTGTTTCTGATTCCACTATGCGGTAAGGAGAAATATATGAAGGATAAGTATGACTTGTTTCCAATAATTTCTTTTGTAGTTCTCGAGGAGTGAGATTGTATTTTTTTTGAAGTGTATTATTTAAAGCTGACTGGTTAGCAAATCCAATATATTCATATATTTCAGCTATACTTTTTTTATTATCTTTGAGTAATTGCTGGGCGTATTCCATGCGTGTACGAATGATATATTGATGTAATGTTTCGCTAGTGTAAGCTTTAAACATCAGCTGAAGATTACGAACAGACATGCATGCCATTTTAGCTAATTCAGGTATGGATATCAAACGATTGAACTCATCGGCAGTTTTACCTGTCCAATTCTTTTGTATCATGGAATTTAGATAATGAAGAATTGTCTCGATTTGTCCTTGATAGGAGGATTTGTTGGAATTCATATATTTTCTTTACCTTTTGGGGTACTCTTTTATTTATGATTGATATTCGCAAAGATAGTATTTATATACGCATCCTATATGAAAATGATTCAAAAGTTGATTCTATGACTTCTCATATCGGTTTCTGGCTTAAAAAAAATCCTTTGGAAAATCTAATTGTTTTGCCTTTAGAATTTTCCAGACTAGAGAGAAGTGGATAGAAGAAGCAGAATCAAATAAAAGCAGCTATTTTCCGCAGCTAAAGCATTGCTTTAGCCTACTTAAAGCACCGCTTTCCTTCTCTTAAAACACTGCTTTTTCTCTTTCTGTTTAAGCAGCATTCTCTATATATAAGAAACGTTTTTTTCTACTCCTTCATCTTTCTTCTGAATTATCTGTGAGTAAGAATTTTGTGGGTGAAGGAGTGCTTCTTCACCTTTGGAATTTGCAGAAAAAGAATGCATAAAATAGATAGTATTGTTAATTATTTCTTGGTTTGAAAACACAATTAAAGGAATAGCTATACCTTTGCATTATCTTTTATAAAACACATATTGTTATGGAACAACATCCGATTAAAATTAATAAAGTGCAGATACGTAATCTGCAAATAGAAGATTATGTACAACTATCCCAATCGTTTACCCGTGTTTATTCTGACGGCAGCGATGTGTTTTGGACTCGTGAGCAGATACAAAAGTTAATAAAGATTTTTCCGGAAGGTCAGATCGTCACAGTAGTTGACGATAAAATCGTTGGTTGTGCCCTTTCTATCATTGTTGATTATGATAAAGTAAAGAATGACCATACGTATGCACAGGTTACAGGTAAGGAAACATTCAATACACATAATCCCAAAGGAAATATCCTGTATGGCATTGAAGTGTTTATCCACCCGGGGTATCGTGGTTTGCGTCTCGCACGTCGTATGTATGAATATCGTAAGGAGCTTTGCGAAACATTGAACCTGAAAGCGATCATGTTTGGCGGACGTATCCCGAATTATCATAAATATGCTGACAAAATGCGTCCGAAAGAATATATCGAACGGGTACGTCAACGCGAGATTTATGATCCGGTACTTACTTTCCAGTTGTCGAATGACTTTCACGTTCGTAAGGTAATGACTAATTATCTGCCAAATGATGAAGAATCAAAACATTATGCTTGTTTGCTGCAGTGGGATAACATCTATTATCAGCCACCTACACAGGAATATATCAGTCCCAAAACTACGGTTCGCGTAGGACTGGTGCAGTGGCAGATGCGTAGTTATAAAACGTTGGACGACCTGTTCGAGCAAGTAGAATTCTTTGTGGATGCAGTATCTGATTATAAAAGTGATTTCGTTCTTTTCCCGGAATATTTCAATGCTCCTTTGATGTCGAAGTATAATGATAAAGGGGAATCACAAGCTATTCGCGGGTTGGCAAAGTACACAGAAGAAATCCGTGACAGGTTTATAAACTTGGCTATTAGTTATAATATTAATATTATTACCGGGAGTATGCCGTATGTCAAGGAAGACGGACTTCTCTATAATGTAGGGTTTCTTTGTCGTCGTGATGGTACCTATGAGATGTATGAAAAAATGCATGTCACTCCGGATGAGATCAAGAGTTGGGGATTGAGCGGGGGCAGGTTATTACAGACATTTGATACCGATTGTGCGAAGATTGGCGTTTTAATTTGCTATGACGTGGAATTTCCGGAACTTTCTCGTTTGATGGCAGATCAGGGGATGCAGATTTTATTTGTGCCTTTTTTGACTGATACGCAGAATGCCTATTCCCGTGTTCGTGTCTGCGCACAGGCACGTGCTATTGAAAATGAATGTTTTGTGGTCATTGCAGGAAGTGTCGGAAATCTTCCCCGTGTACACAATATGGATATTCAATATGCACAATCGGGTGTGTTTACGCCATGCGATTTTGCTTTTCCAACAGATGGAAAACGGGCGGAGGCAACTCCAAATACTGAAATGATTCTAGTGTCGGATGTGGACTTGGACTTATTGAATGAGCTTCATACCTATGGTAGTGTGCGGAATTTGAAAGATCGTAGAAACGATGTTTATGAAGTTAGATTCAAAAAATAAAAGAGTGACGCTATGCCGTCCGGATAGCGTCACTATATGCCTTGGATAGCGTCACTATCCGGGGCATATAGTGACGCCCTTTTTAGGGAATACCTTTTTATTTGGAAGATGTGCCGCTTTCTAATATGCTAACGATAGAAAACAGCGTAAAGCAAATAGCTCCAAGACCTACCAAAACACGTGCCGGAATGAAATAATCAGCATGTATAGTAGCAAGCTCGAATACGAAAGCTGCCAGGAACAGGCAAGCCAATGCTGTTAATACCGGAATCATGGGAATACGGTTGGCCAATTTGAATTCTTGTCTCCATATCTTGGCCAGCAGGATGACTTTGCTGGAAATGCTGTAACATACCAACCCCAACCCGAGCATAATATATCCGGTGGTACCGTTTGCACTTCCGGAATCTGCCAAAATCACGAATAATCCCCATACAAAAGAGATAGATCCCATTAATAAAACTAGTTTCGGCCATTTATTCCGTTCTTTTTCTGAATAATCATTACGTATCTGACGTGCTATGGTAGCTACCAGTGCAATCAAACTGGTACAAATACATGCCAGACCGACCATTACATGCCCCGCGACAAAATAAGCAGGATGAGAATGACTGTTGCCTAATAATACAAATGCCCATATCCATGCGATCAGCGAAACGATGATGGCAACAATGACCAATGCCCGTCTCTGATTAAGGGAAAAAGCTCCTTCCGGAACTTCATTACTTGTCGCTTTTGAATTTCTCGGAATTAAAGAGAATCGGGTAGAAGAGGTGGCGGCGGTAGCTACACAAGTGGTAATAAATCCAACGCCGGTGATAACGTGTCCTGCAACAAATGCAGAGGTGGAAGTGGCATTACTGAAAATGCAGATGCCTCCAATAATAGTAATGATGGCTGCCAGATAGCCTATAACCGGCAAAATGTATTTGGCCGATTTATTATAAGTATGTATGATTTGCCGGATGATAGTGGCAGCCGTGCAAAACAGTGCAATGCATATCATACCGAGTGAAAACACAACAGGACCGGCCACAACACGACTCCCGTCATCTCCATAACCATAAATAAACGCTCCGTATCCGAAGCAAAAAATAGCCATCGCCAAAGGGATTGCTCTGAATAAAATGCTAATACCGTAATTCATAAGTTAAAGTGCTTTTAGGTTTCCCACTAAAACAAGGAGATACCTGTTTTGTTTAGGCTGTAGGCGGTTTATAATCGTTAACTTCACACGAATCCGATTAAAAGTCCTAGCTTTTTGCTCAACTAAACAAATGTTTTTGTAAATTTGCACCCTTAAAAATGGGGATACCCCTCAAATTGTAAATTGTAAATAGTAAAATCGTAGACAGCTATGGGTAAGAGATTTACTGAATATTCGCAGTTTGACCTTTCGCAGGTGAACAAAGATGTGCTGAAGAAATGGGACGAGAACCAGGTTTTCGCCAAGAGTATGACAGAACGTGATGGCTGTCCTTCGTTCGTGTTTTTCGAAGGACCTCCCTCGGCTAATGGTATGCCGGGTATTCACCATGTAATGGCTCGTACCATTAAGGACATTTTCTGTCGCTACAAAACGATGAAGGGTTATCAGGTGAAGCGTAAAGCCGGATGGGATACGCACGGACTGCCTGTGGAACTAAGTGTAGAAAAGGCATTAGGTATCACAAAAGAAGATATTGGTAAGAAAATCTCTGTTGCCGACTACAATGCGGCTTGTCGGAAAGACGTGATGAAATATACCAAGGAGTGGGAAGACCTGACTCATCGGATGGGATATTGGGTGGATATGAAGCACCCTTATATCACGTATGATAATCGCTATATTGAGACATTATGGTGGCTATTGAAGCAACTGCATAAAAAAGGATTGTTGTATAAAGGATATACGATCCAACCATATTCACCGGCTGCAGGAACAGGATTGAGCTCACATGAGTTGAATCAACCAGGCTGTTATCGGGATGTAAAAGATACAACGGCCGTTGCCCAATTTAAAATGAAGAATCCTAAACCGGAAATGACGGAATGGGGAACTCCTTATTTTATCGCTTGGACAACTACTCCATGGACATTGCCTTCAAATACGGCTCTTTGTGTGGGACCCAAAATTGACTATGTGGCTGTACAGTCTTACAACGCTTATACCGGAGAACCTATCACGGTTGTTCTGGCAAAAGCTTTATTGAATGTACACTTCAATGCAAAAGCTGCTGATCTGAAATTGGAGGACTACAAAGCCGGAGATAAACTTGTACCATTTAAAGTGATTGCCGAATACAAAGGTACTGATCTTGTCGGTATGGAATATGAGCAGTTGATTCCTTGGGTAAAACCGGTTGAGGTATCCGAAAATGGCAACTGGAAGCCTAGTGATAAGGCTTTCCGTGTAATACCGGGTGATTATGTTACTACAGAAGATGGTACAGGTATCGTTCACATTGCACCTACATTTGGTGCGGATGATGCGAATGTGGCACGTGCTGCAGGAATCCCGTCACTGTTCATGATTAATAAGAAAGGCGAAACTCGTCCGATGGTGGATTTAACTGGTAAATTCTATCTGTTGAATGAGCTGGATGAGAATTTCGTAAAAGAATGTGTTGATGTAGATAAATACAAAGAATATCAGGGTGCATGGGTGAAAAATGCTTATGATCCTCAATTTATGGTGGATGGCAAATACGATGAGAAAGCTGCGCAAGCTGCCGAATCTTTGGATATTGTCATTGCCATGATGATGAAAGCAGACAACAAGGCTTTCAAGATAGAAAAGCATGTCCACAACTATCCGCACTGCTGGCGTACAGACAAACCGGTACTTTATTATCCGTTGGATAGCTGGTTTATCCGTTCTACCGCTTGCAAGGAGCGAATGATGGAATTGAATAAAACCATCAACTGGAAACCGGAATCTACCGGAACCGGCCGTTTCGGCAAGTGGCTGGAAAATCTGAATGACTGGAACCTTAGCCGTTCTCGTTATTGGGGTACTCCATTGCCTATCTGGCGTACAGAAGATAATACGGATGAGATATGTATCGAATCTGTAGAAGAACTTTATAATGAAATCGAGAAATCGGTAGCTGCCGGATTTATGAAATCCAATCCATACAAGGATAAAGGTTTCGTGCCGGGTCAATATTCGGAAGAAAATTATGATAAGATTGATCTTCACCGTCCTTATGTAGACGACGTCATATTGGTATCGAAAGACGGCAAACCGATGAAGCGTGAATCAGACCTGATTGATGTATGGTTCGATTCGGGTGCTATGCCATACGCGCAGATCCATTATCCGTTCGAAAATAAAGAACTGTTGGATAACCGTCAGGTATATCCGGCTGACTTTATCGCGGAAGGAGTAGACCAGACTCGTGGTTGGTTCTTTACCTTGCATGCTATCGCTACCATGGTATTTGACAGCGTGTCCTACAAAGCTGTTATCTCTAACGGTTTGGTACTCGATAAGAACGGTAACAAGATGTCCAAGCGTTTGAATAACGCTGTCGATCCGTTTACTACGATTGAAAAGTATGGTTCCGACCCGTTGCGTTGGTACATGATTACCAATTCTTCTCCATGGGATAACCTGAAATTTGACGTTGAAGGAGTGGAAGAGGTTCGCCGTAAATTCTTCGGTACCTTATATAATACGTATTCATTCTTTGCGCTTTATGCGAATGTAGACGGATTTGAGTATAAAGAAGCGGATGTACCGATGGCAGAACGTCCGGAGATCGACCGCTGGATCTTGTCTGTATTGAATACATTAATAAAGGAGGTAGATACATGCTATAATGAATATGAACCGACAAAGGCAGGACGTTTGATTTCTGATTTTGTGAATGATAATTTGTCCAACTGGTATGTTCGCCTGAATCGTAAACGTTTCTGGGGTGGTGAATTTACACAGGATAAATTGTCTGCTTATCAGACATTGTACACTTGTCTCGAAACAGTTGCCAAACTGATGGCTCCTGTATCTCCGTTCTATGCAGACCGGTTGTATACTGACTTGATTACAGCAACAGGACGCGACAATGTAGTTTCTGTCCATCTTGCCGAATTCCCGAAATATCAGGAAGAAATGATAGACAAGGAACTGGAAGCCCGCATGCAAATGGCACAGGATGTTACATCTATGGTGTTGGCATTGCGCCGCAAGGTGAATATCAAGGTACGCCAACCGCTGCAATGTATCATGGTTCCGGTGGTAGATGAAGAGCAGAAAGCTCATATCGAAGCTGTGAAGAACCTGATTATGAATGAAGTGAACGTAAAAGAAGTCAGATTCGTTGATGGTGCAGCCGGTGTATTGGTGAAAAAAGTGAAATGTGACTTTAAAAAGCTAGGCCCGAAATTTGGCAAGCAAATGAAAGCAGTAGCTGCTGCTGTTGCAGAAATGTCACAGGAGGCCATCGGTGAATTGGAGAAAAACGGAAAGTATACATTAAATCTGGATGGTGCGGAAGCTGTTATTGAAGCATCAGATGTCGAGATCTTTAGTGAAGATATTCCGGGATGGTTGGTTGCCAATGAAGGCAAACTGACAGTAGCGCTTGAAGTGACCATTACCGAAGAACTGCGTCGCGAGGGTATTGCCCGTGAACTGGTGAACCGTATTCAGAATATACGTAAGTCAAGCGGCTTCGAGATTACAGACAAAATAAAAATAACAATCTCGAAAAATACGCAAACAGATGATGCGGTAAATGAATATAATACTTATATTTGTAACCAGGTTTTAGGCACATCTCTTGAACTTGTAGATGAAGTGAAAGACGGAACAATACTGGAGTTTGACGACTTCTCATTGTTTGTGAACGTGATAAAAGACTAATACTATATTGATTAACCTTTTAAAATTGTAAAGTTATGGCAGAAAAGACTAGATATTCGGATGCGGAACTCGAGGAATTCCGTGCCATTATTATGGAGAAACTGGAATTAGCACAACGTGACTATGAACAGTTGAAGAAAAGTTTGATGGGACTGGACGGTAATGATACCGACGATACATCTCCTACGTATAAAGTATTGGAAGAAGGAGCTAATACGCTCTCCAAGGAAGAAACGACCCGACTGGCACAACGTCAGTTGAAGTTTATCCAAGGATTACAAGCTGCTTTGGTACGTATTGAGAATAAAACGTATGGCATTTGCCGTGAAACCGGAAAGTTGATTCCGGCAGAACGTCTGCGTGCTGTTCCTCATGCTACATTAAGCATTGAAGCAAAGAACAGTGGTAAAAAATAACAGATAGCAAGTAGGCTACAGGTAACGAGCTACAAGTAGCTGCGCAAAGTTTACGCACGGCACTTGTAGCTCGTTATGTTTAACTTATAATAAACACATGAAGAAACTATTCACGAAGGGGAGAATTGCCCTTCTCGTTATCTTTTCCGTATTGATTATTGACCAGATCATCAAGGTCTGGATTAAAACTCACATGTACTGGCACGAAAGTATACGTGTGACCGATTGGTTTTATATCTATTTCACCGAAAATAACGGGATGGCTTTCGGTATGGAAATCTTCGGCAAGTTATTCCTGACAACATTCCGCATTGTTGCGGTAGCATTGATAGGGTGGTATCTCTATAAAATCATAAAGAAAGGGTTCAAAACAGGTTATATCGTCTGTGTGGCTCTTATTCTGACCGGTGCTTTGGGGAACATCATAGATAGCGTGTTCTATGGAGTTATTTTCAATGAAAGCACTCATTCGCAGATTGCCAGTTTCATGCCCGAAGGTGGTGGATATTCTACCTGGTTTTACGGAAAAGTGGTGGATATGTTTTACTTTCCGATTATAGATACAAACTGGCCTACATGGATGCCGTTTGTAGGTGGAGAGCATTTTATATTCTTTAGTCCGATCTTTAATTTTGCAGATGCTGCTATCAGTTGCGGTATCATTGCCTTATTACTCTTTTATAGTAAATATTTGAATGAGTCTTATCATTCACTGGATAAAGATAAAAAGGAAGCTACGGATCATGAAAAATAAATTTCGGTTTCATCTGTGTCTCATCTGCATGTTCGTTTTTGCGGTAGCCGGGTGTAAAGTGAAAAGACCCAGTGATGTAATCTCGGAATCGAAGATGGAGAATTTGCTGTATGATTATCATGTGGCAAAGTCTATGGGAGATAATTTGCCTTATAGTGAGAATTATAAGAAAGCATTGTATATCGACGCCGTTTTCAAGAAATACGGGACTACACAAGCTGCATTTGATTCATCCATGGTTTGGTATACCCGTAACACAGAGATTTTATCGAAAATTTATGATAAGGTGAAAAAACGCTTGAAAGACGAACAGGAACTTGTTGGCGACCTGATAGCCAAGCGTGATAAGAAACCGAAAATGACTAAGCAGGGTGATAGCATCGATGTCTGGCCGTGGCAGCGTATGGTACGTTTGACCGGTGAAATGATGGATAATCAATATGTATTTACTTTGCCGACCGACTCTAACTACAAAGACCGGGATACATTGGTATGGGAAGTGCGGTATCGTTTCCTGGAGCCGATGCTTGCCGACTCTTTAAGAGGTGTCACTATGGCTATGCAGGTGATTTATGAAAAAGATACGATCAATCATTGGAAAATGGTGACTGAACCGGGTGTGCAACAAATTCGTTTGTTTGCAGACACATTAGGTTCGATGAAAGAAATAAAAGGTTTCATTTATTATCCGATGGATAGCCAGGAAAAAGGCGGAGCAGTATTGGCCGACCGCTTCATGATGACTCGTTATCATTGTACGGATACGCTCGCATTTGCCGTACGCGATTCTTTGAATAAGATAGAAGCATTGAAAGCGGATTCTTTGAAGAAGATAGCTACTAAAGAAAATGCCGACTCTTTACATAAGGTCATAGACAAGAATAAAGATGACATTCAGCGTCTGACACCGGAAGAGATGAACCGTCGTCGTACGGGAACTCATCGTGAGAAGAAGCCGGAGCAGATTCAGGTGGAACAGCATATCCAAAAGGAACGGATAGAGCAAAGAAAAGAACGCCAGATGAATCAACGCAGGCAACAACAAAGACGTTCAAACAACTGATTGTAATGAAACGCTTTGCTTCTCATTATTTGCTGATACCTGCCGTCGGATATATGAAGCAGCAGGTAGTGGAGATCACTGACGAAGGAGTTGTCCGAGGTGTATTCTCATTGACCGAAGAGATTGAATCGGTTGAATGGATGCCGGGAGTGATAGTGCTGCTTTCTGAAAGTCAGATGGAAGAAATAAAAAACACTGGGATGATTTTAAAAAACATCCCAGTGTTTCAAATCAATCTTCCCAGTGTTTCGAATCAATCTTCCCAATGTTTTAATGAGTATCTGCAGGAAGCAGAAAAGAAGGGGGAAGCTTTATTTCCTTATTTGTTTTATCCTTTTGATTTTACTTCCATGCAGCCTGTCGACGGAACTCGGCACAGATTACTGCGGTAGCAATGGCTACATTCAGAGACTCGGATGTCTCTTGGCCTGCCGGGTAATTGGGGATATATAATTTTCGGTTGATTAATGTGGCTACCTCTTTCCCTATGCCATTCCCTTCATTTCCCATTACGATCAAGCCATTGGCCGACAATGGTTGTTCATACATGTTTTTTCCATCCAGGAACGTACCGAACACAGGAGTATCTCCGAGCGACCGGATAAAATCGGGGAGGGAAGTATAATGTACTTTCACCCGGGCAATTCCACCCATAGTGGCTTGTATGGTCTTAGGGTTATATACATCTACCGTATTCTGCGAGCAGATAATATGTTCGATGCCAAACCAGTCGGCCAAACGGATAATGGTACCCAGATTTCCGGGATCCTGCACATCGTCCAATGCAAGGCAAAGTGATGAACGAACTGCCTCCGGATCCAAAGTATATTGTGGTTGTTCGAAAATAGCAAGTACCTGTTGGGGAGTTTTCAATAAACTGGCTCGTGAAAGATCTTCCTGTGAAACTTCTACCAGTTCACTTGCGTCAATACCCGGATGCTCCTGAAACCAGGAGGGAGTGGCTGCTAAAAAACGACAAGGGAAATGTCCGAGTAAATCACCTACCAATTTAGGACCTTCAGCCAGGAATACCCGCTCTTCTTTACGTATTTTCTTCAGTTCCAGCGAGTGGATATACTTTATTTTGTTTTTACTTAATGATGCCATAGATTTGATATTCTTTTGCAAAGCTATAAAGATATTTCCAATCTACCCTTACTTTCTTCGTCTTTTTCTTAAATTATTTTCCCCGTCGGAAAATATAATTTATCTTTGTAGGCGCATTTTTCATGCTATCGATGTAAAACCGTATGAGGAGAAATTTTCTTTGTTTGCTTGCTTCTGCTGCTGTCTTGTCACTTGCTTCGTGTACTACCACTAAGTTTGTGCCGGATGGATCTTATTTGCTGGATGAAGTCAAAATTCGTACGGACCAAAAAAATATACGGCCTTCTTCCTTGCGCATGTATGTTCGCCAAAATCCTAATGCCAAGTGGTTCAGTCTGATAAAGACCCAACTTTATGTATACAATCTGTCGGGGCGTGATTCGACCAAATGGGGGAATAAGTTCTTGAGAAGAATAGGGGATGCTCCCGTAATATATAGCGAGGACGAAGCGCAACGCTCTGAAGAAGAGATCACTAAGGCTGTGCATAATATGGGATATATGGCGGCAACAGTGAAACGTTCGACCAAAGTAAAAAAGAAAAAGATCAAAGTATATTATGACGTAACGGCAGGCAAGCCATACGTTGTTCAATCTATCAAATATGATATTTATGATCCTAAAATAGCTGCGCTTCTCAAACAGGATTCTGCCAGAAGTTTGCTGAAGGAAGGAATGTATTTTGATGTGAATGTATTGGATGCGGACAGGCAACGTATCACGAATAAGTTACTTCGGAATGGTTACTATAAGTTTAATAAGGATTATATCGGATATACTGCCGATACCGTTCGTAATACTTATAATGTAGATCTGACTCAACATTTGCAGATGTATAAAGCTCATGCGAATGATTCGGCAAGAGCACATCGGCAATATTGGATCAATAAGATTAATTTTATTACGGATTATGATGTTTTGCAGTCCTCGGCAATGAGTAGTGTGGACATCAATGATTCGGTTCATTATAAGGGATATCCGATTTACTATAAGGATAAACTCTATTTGCGTCCTAAAGTTCTTACGGATAACCTTCGGTTTGCTTCCGGCGACCTGTATAATGAGCGCGATGTGCAGCAGACCTATTCCAGTTTTGGACGTTTATCGGCATTGAAATATACGAATATCCGTTTTATTGAGACTCAAATAGGAGATTCAACGATGCTCGATTGTTATGTGATGCTGACTAAGAGCAAGCATAAATCAGTAGCTTTCGAGGTAGAGGGAACTAATTCTGCCGGTGACTTGGGAGCGGCAGCTTCCGTCTCTTTCCAGAACAGGAATCTTTTTCGCGGATCGGAAACTTTTATGATAAAATTCCGTGGAGCGTATGAAGTCATTTCCGGACTTCAGGCAGGTTATTCGAATAATAACTATACAGAGTACGGGGTGGAAACGAGTATCAACTTCCCTAATTTCCTGTTCCCTTTCATTTCCTCTGATTTTAAACGGAAAATCAGGGCGACAACAGAGTTTGGTTTGCAATATAATTATCAGTTGCGCCCGGAATTCCTGCGTACGATGGCTTCTGCCAACTGGAGCTACAAGTGGACGCAACGTCAGAAGATACAACACCGTATTGATTTGATTAATATTGCTTTTCTATATTTGCCTCGTATCTCTGACAGGTTTAAAGAAGATTATATTAATAAAGGACAGAACCATATTTTCCAGTATAATTATCAGAATCGATTGATTGTAAATATGGGATATAGCTATAATTATAATAGCGTGGGAGGATCTATTATCAACAATACGATTGCTTCTAATTCATACTCCATCCGTTTTAATTTCGAGTCGGCGGGAAATATAATGTATGCCCTGTCTAAGGCTACCAATATTCGGAAGAATAGTAATGGTGAGTACGCTATTTTGGGAATTCCTTATGCTCAATATCTGAAAGGAGAGTTTGATTTTGCCAAGAATATCAGAATCGACCATCGTAACTCCTTTGCGTTTCATGCCGGTGTAGGAATAGCTGTACCTTATGGAAATGCAAAAACGATTCCGTTTGAGAAACAATACTTCTCCGGTGGAGCCAATAGTGTTCGCGGATGGGCGGTTCGCGATTTGGGACCGGGTTCTTTTGCCGGAAATGGAAATTTGCTCGATCAATCGGGAGATATTAAGCTGGATGCCAGCATTGAATACCGAAGCAAGTTATTCTGGAAGTTTCAGGGGGCGGTATTTATTGATGCTGGTAATATCTGGACCATCCGGAGTTATGCCAATCAACCGGGAGGGGTTTTCAAGTTTGATAGGTTTTATAAGCAAATAGCAGTGGCCTACGGATTAGGTCTCCGCCTGGATTTGGATTTCTTTATTTTGCGTTTTGACGGAGGTATGAAAGCTGTCAATCCTGCCTATGAAACGAGGAAAGAGCATTTCCCCATCATTCATCCTAAATTCAGTCGTGACTTTGCTTTCCATTTTGCTGTGGGATATCCTTTCTAATCAGCCATTTATTATTTACTCTTACTAATTCGAGCGTATCTTGCAGGGAACTTACGTATTCCATTTTTCCTCCGATGGGATGAATGACGAATGCATTTTTGATTTGGCAGACAACCGACGCTTCTTCTAAATTAGCATCTATCTCACTTGAAATAACAGAAACTTTTGCAGCGCCTCGTGTCTTAAGTTGCTCCAGATGGGGTTGCCCGACATTAGATGCTAAGAAACTAAGATAAGATTGAGAAGAAGGCGTGCTCCATTCTTTGGCGACCGGATAATTGAAATTATAAAAGGCTTCACAAAAATCTATGGCTGTCTGTTCTATTTGAGTTTGAGGAGTCTGTTGCTGACAAGATAGACAGGTGAAGATTAGAACAGAATAGATAAGTGTATGTAGTTTATTCATAGTACAAAAGATTCTTGATAGAAGAAGATAAGATTGAAAAAGAAGGTGTGTCAAAATGCACACCTTCTGTTTTTTACGCACAAAGCCCCGACTTTCACAAGCTGGGGCTTTGTTATTACCTAAAGA
>NZ_CP083673.1:6111912-6138261 GCF_025914115.1 Bacteroides sp. DH3716P
CAAAAGATCGCAGCTTAAAGAAAGTGAACAGATTTGTATAGTGATGAACAAAAAAAGAGGTGCATCGTGCATTACGACACACCTCCTTCATTATATATAGAAGCTATCGCTTTCTTACTTCTTTTCCGGTCTTGGCAACAAAACCTTTCTTGAAAGTTTGAATTTGCCAGTTTTCGGATCGATATCAATCAGTTTTACCTCGATTTCATCACCTTCTTTGATTCCGGCTTCTTCTACTGTTTCCAGACGTTTCCAGTCAATTTCGGAGATGTGCAGCAAACCATCCTTGCCCGGCAAGAATTCGATAAATGCACCATAAGGCATAATAGAACGAACTTTACCTTTATAAACTTCGCCTACTTCAGGAACAGCAACGATTGCTTTAATCATGCGCATTGCATCATCAATACATTTCTTGTTTGTTCCGGAAACTTCGATGCGTCCCATACCATCAATTTCTTCGATAGTAATCACAGCACCAGTTTCTTCCTGCATACCTTGGATGATCTTTCCACCAGGGCCGATCACAGCACCGATGAATTCTTTAGGAATTGTCATCGTTTCGATACGTGGAGCATGTTCTTTCAGGTCGGCACGTGGTTCAGCAATTGTTTCAGTAATCTTATTAAGGATATGCATACGTCCTTCTTTAGCCTGGTTCAAAGCACGTTCCAGAATGTCATAAGACAGACCGTCTACCTTGATATCCATCTGTGTAGCAGTGATACCGTCTTTTGTTCCGGTCACCTTGAAGTCCATATCTCCCAAGTGGTCTTCGTCACCCAGGATATCAGACAATACAGCATATTTTTCTTCGCCCGGATTCTTAATCAATCCCATAGCGATACCCGATACCGGTTTCTTGATCTTCACACCTGCATCCATCAATGCCAATGTGCCGGCACATACGGTAGCCATAGAAGAAGAACCGTTAGATTCGAGGATATCTGAAACCACACGTACTACATACGGATAGTCAGCAGGAATCTGTCCTTTCAAAGCACGCCAAGCCAAGTGACCGTGACCGATTTCACGACGGCCTACACCACGTTGTGCTTTTGCTTCGCCTGTAGAGAAAGGAGGGAAGTTATAGTGTAACAAGAAACGTTCTTTTCCGTGTTCCAAAACATCGTCGATAATCTTCTCATCCAGTTTTGTACCCAGAGTAACAGAAGTCAATGACTGTGTTTCACCACGAGTAAAGATAGCAGATCCGTGAGGGCCAGGCAGAGGACCTACTTCACACCAGATCGGGCGGATTTCGGTAGTCTTACGACCATCCAGACGCTTACCTTCGTCAAGGATAGAACGGCGCATGGCCTCTTTTTCTACATCGTGGTAGTAACGATCGATCAATGCAGCCTTTTCGTCCAATTCTTCTTCAGAGAATTGAGCTTTGAATTCTTCGCGGATCGCTTCGAAAGCAGCAAAACGTTCGTGTTTGTTATTGTTTCCGGAAGCAGCAACTGCGTAAGCCTTGTCGTAACATGCTTCGCGAACAGCCTTGCGCAAGTCTTCGTCGTTTACTTCGTGGTTGTATTCACGTTTTACAGTTTTTCCAACCTCTTCAGTCAACTCCATCTGCGCTTTGCAATGAATCTTGATAGCTTCGTGAGCCACTTTCATTGCTTCCAGCAATTCAGCTTCAGATACTTCATGCATTTCACCTTCTACCATCATGATGTTCTCATAAGTAGCGGCTACCATCAAGTCCATGTCAGCTTTTTCCAGTTGTTCAAAAGTAGGATTGATAACGAACTGACCGTCGATACGTGCTACACGCACTTCAGAGATCGGTCCGTTGAAAGGAATATCTGAAACGGCAAGTGCTGCAGAAGCGGCAAGTCCTGCCAATGCATCCGGCATATCCACACCATCAGCAGAAAAGAGGATGATGTTCACATATACCTCTGCGTGATAATTATCGGGGAATAAAGGACGGAGAGCACGGTCTACAAGACGGCAAGTCAGAATCTCATAATCAGAAGCTCTACCTTCTCGCTTGGTGAAACCACCAGGGAAACGGCCGAATGCCGCAAATTTTTCTTTGTACTCTACCTGTAAAGGCATAAAATCTGTTCCGGGAACTGCATCTTTAGCGGCACAAACAGTAGCTAACAACATGGTGTTGCCCATGCGAAGCATTACAGAACCGTCTGCCTGTTTTGCCAACTTTCCCGTCTCGAGTGTGATGGTTCTTCCATCAGGTAACTCGATTGTCTTAACAATTGGGTTAATCATAAAAATTGTTTTATCTATACTTTTTCTTTCAAAATTCCTGCAAAGATATACATTTATCGTGGTAATCAGGTGGAAATGAGGTAAAAAGTTAGTGGTGAACTGATTTTTTTTCAAAATTAGGATGAAGAACCCGGCAAAATGCTTTGACTAATCTCGAAAAGAAGTATATTTGCATCTCGTTAATAACACACACTATATGAAAAAGGTTACTTTTGCAGCGCTCGCCGCACTTACTATTACTGCTTGTAGTTCCGGCCCTAAATTCCAGGTGAACGGGGATGTATCAGGAGCCGACGGTAAAATGCTTTATCTCGAAGCTTCCGGTCTGGAAGGTATTGTTCCGCTCGATTCAGTGAAGCTGAAGGGGGAAGGTACATTCAGTTTCAAGCAGCCTCGTCCCGAATCACCCGAATTTTATCGTTTGCGGATTGACGACAAAATCATCAATTTTTCTGTAGATTCTATCGAAACGATTCAGATCAAAGCTCCGTATGTGGATTTCTCCACTACTTACACGGTGGAAGGTTCGGAAAACAGCAACAAGATAAAAGAGCTGACGCTGAAGCAGATCCGCCTTCAAAAAGAGGTGGACGACTTGCTGGCAGCTTTACGCAGTAACAGAATGGGGCATGATGTATTTGAAGACAGTCTGGCAACGTTGCTCAACAATTACAAGGAAGATGTCAAAGTGAACTATATTTTCGCTGCTCCCAACACGGCAGCCGCTTACTTTGCCCTGTTCCAGAAACTCAATAATTACCTGATATTCGATCCGTTGAACAATAAAGATGATGTGAAATGTTTCGCTGCTGTCGCTACGAGCCTCAACAATGCGTTCCCTCATGCCGTACGTTCCAAGAACCTTTATAATATTGTAATTAAGGGGATGAAGAACACGCGCCAGCCACAGGCGAAAGCATTGGAAATTCCTCAAGAGAAAATAGTGGAAACCGGCATTATCGACATCGCCCTGCGTGACGTGAAAGGAAATGTGCGCAAACTGACCGACCTGAAAGGAAAAGTCGTATTGCTCGATTTCTCTGTATTCCAGTCGCCTGCCGGTTCTCCTCACAACCTGATGCTTCGCGAACTATATAATGAATACGCAAAACAAGGACTGGAAATATATCAGGTATCTCTCGATGCGGACGAACACTACTGGAAAACTGCGGCAGACAACCTTCCTTGGGTTTGTGTACGCGATGGAAACGGAGTGTATTCTACCAACGTAGCTGTATATAATGTTCGTCAAGTTCCATCTATCTTTTTGATTAACCGTAACAACGAATTAAAGCTTCGCGGCGAAGATATCAAGGATTTGGAAGCAGCTGTCAAGTCATTGCTCTAAGTTGTTATAATTTAGCATATTTCATTTAAATATGTTACATAGCATCTTTTTTCACTTGACACGTATCACTTAAAAGTCTATCTTTGCAAAGAAATAATGATAAGAGGGTTCCAACATGGCTCATGTTGGAATTCTTTTTTGTTTATATGACCATTTAAAACAATTAAAGGAGGAAAACATCATGGCTTATATGTCAGAAGAAGGTTACAAGAAACTGATGGCGGAACTGAAGGAACTGGAAACAGTGGAACGCCCGAAGATCTCTGCGGCAATAGCCGAAGCCAGAGATAAAGGAGACTTGTCGGAAAATGCAGAATACGATGCCGCCAAAGAGGCGCAGGGTATGCTTGAAATGCGCATCAACAAATTGAAAGCTACCATTGCAGACGCAAAAATCATTGATGAATCTAAGCTGAAAACAGATTCTGTACAGATTTTAAATAAAGTGGAACTGAAGAATGTAAAGAACGGTATGAAGATGACTTATACCATCGTTTCCGAAAGTGAAGCTAACCTGAAGGAAGGAAAAATTTCCGTTAACACCCCGATTGCACAAGGTCTGCTTGGCAAGAAGGTGGGTGATGTAGCCGAAATCACTGTTCCACAAGGTAAAATTGCACTGGAAGTAGTAAACATATCAATTTAACGTAAAGGCAGGTCTCCATGTGAGGCTTGCCTTAATTTATCAATAAAAGTTATGGCAACAATATTCAGTAGAATCATCGCAGGAGAAATCCCCTGCTACAAGGTGGCAGAAAACGAAAAGTTTTTTGCTTTTCTCGATATCAATCCATTGGTAAAGGGACATACATTGGTAGTGCCCAAACAGGAAGTAGACTATATTTTCGATTTGAGCGATGAAGACTTGGCTGCTATGCACGTGTTTGCAAAGCAAGTAGCCTGTGCCATTAAAAAAGCATTCCCTTGCCAAAAGGTAGGCGAAGCTGTTATCGGACTGGAAGTACCCCATGCACATATTCATTTAATTCCTATTCAAAAGGAATCGGATATGTTGTTTTCGAATCCGAAACTGAAATTGTCGGATGAAGAATTCAAGTCCATAGCGCAAGCAATCAACTCCTCTCTATAAAACATGATGATGAAATAATGAAAGGCATTCCGTGATGGAATGCCTTTTTTCTTTACTTTTCTTTACTTTCGGCCACTTCAACCAGGTAAACTCCAATACAGATAAAAATGATTGCAAATGTCTGCGTCCAGCTAAAACGGTCTTGTCCGAGAGCAAGGGAAGCAATGGTCGCCACAATCAGAATCAGATAACCGTAGATAGCGACGACCGTTGTCTTCAGATATTTCAAACCGACAGGCAGCAGCATATAACTGATAGTGGTCGGGAAAATCAATACGAACATCAGAATAAGGAAAGGCGTCCAATGGAACGGCATGGAGAATACCGGGGCATCAAATCCTGTAATAAACGTGACTATAATGGCAGACACGGCAGCACCGGAAAAGGTATATCGCAACATCGTTATCGCTCCAATGGCCGTGAGGATGCGCTGACTAAGAATCAGATAGACAGCATACACCACAGAACTTAGAAGACAAAGCATATTCCCCGTAAAAGCATCAGAGGCCAAATCATCGCTTTGCTGGGTTAGGATGCAAACCAACGCTCCTATCAGACCGATAGAAATTCCTATTATTTTTTTAGCGCCCGCCTTCTCCTTATAAAAGAATATCATGATAAGAAAAACCCAAATAGGCTGGAGACTGGTAAATATGGAACTGGAGACAGGAGTTGTTTTACTCAATCCGGCCAGATAGAGAAACATAAAGCCGTAAAGTCCCAAAGCCCCCAACAGAAAGAGGAGCCATTTATCTCTGGTTGACGATTTCTCCGGAGGCATAAACCACCCGATCACCCAAAAAGCAGCTGCTGCAAATGTGCAACGGAGCGTGGCTCCTGTCAATGGACTCATCCACAAAGGCAGAAGATACTTTAAGGCATTCATATTTAAACCGCTAAATACTTTCGAGACAGCCATGCTAAGATTGGCTTCCAGTTTCTTATTCTTCATTTTCTATTTTAATTGGTCGTTAAACAAAAAGGTATTACGGCGCCGATATGCCCAGAAAAGAGTAACAATAGTTATCAGAAGATTAAAGATAAAAGGAAACTCCTGTGATTGGGTATGGAATATCCACTGGAAAAAATCGACAATAAAGGGATAAAGCAAGATAGCCAGATAATTCATCATCATCACAAACGCCAAAGCCAATGTGGTCTTTTGCGGCAGTGCGGTCTGGGTGGTCTTATCATAAAGCATAGGTTGAATAATGCCATATCCCAAACCAACCAGGATACATCCGGGAATAATCAGCCATTCGATCGGAGCTATCCAGATTAACAACAATCCCAATGCCATAGACAGGAGGCTGTATGCTTTTGTACGTCCTTTCAGCAGGGCTACAATCTTGTCCAGGCAAAAACCCGGAGCGGTGATGGCCAGAAAGAAAAGCGAAATCATCAATCCGGAATTGCCACTGGAAAAGTGATGCTTTTCCATTAAGAAAGGTAGATTGAAGATCACCACTACCACGATATATGTTATCACGCCATAGAAGAGCATCAACTCTATCAGATGTTTGATGTGAATACCGTACTTGCTGCCTCCTATATCTATGGAAGTAGATTGTTCGGAGGATTCGTTGTCTTTTGTAGTATCTGCAGAAGAAGAAGGTGTAAAAGCGACTTCTCCCGTCCGGTCTTCTTTTAAATGTCCTACCAGCAGAATGGAAATCAATGGGAGGAGATAGACCAGGAAAGGCAGATGCCAGCTGACTTCTGCAAGATAGCCCGTTACGGCAGTTGCTATCACTAATGTGAAATTAGTAATAGCGGAGCTTAATCCGAACTGTTTCACCCGATAGGTTCCTACAAAGTATCTGGAAACCAACCCGGTAGATAAAGGGATAATCAGACCGGAACCGATACCGAGCAAAGCACTTACCACAATTAATTGCCACATTCGATTGGAAATCAGATACAAAATACCGCTCGCGGCAAAAAGCCAGAGTCCGACCTTTAATACACGGACATAATCGACTTTCTCTGTCAGTTTACCACCCAGCAATATAAAAGGAATAATGAGCAGTGATGGCAGCGAAGTCAACATCTGTATGTCCAGATCCGTAGCTTTTGGAAATATCTTCGTAAGATCACCCAATATAGGTGAAACAGCCAGTCCCGGCAATGAAGTCAATGCCGAAATAGACCAGATGGCAATTAAAGTAATAAGAGGAATTGTTCCCCGTCCCGTCTGTATCTTCATAATGCTTATTCGTTAAAAGTTTAGGTTTGAAGAAAACAATAGTTGCTTTATAAAGTTCAAATATGCACCGAAATGAGCCAAATGAACATTTATTGAAACGCAGATTAACGCAGATTTTCGCAGATTATTAGAAGGCTGCGCCATGTTTGAGAACTTTTTTATTCTTTACGAAAATCTGCGTTAATCTGCGTTTCAATACTTATTTGCTAAAATATCAATTGATTCATAACCGTGTGGGAATGAACTAATCTTAGTTCTTCTAAAATTTAATTGGTAATATGCGATGATTTAATATTCATCATACATAAATTTATTCGTCTGACAGTTGTTGAACTTTCGTCTGGCAGTTGTTTCTTTTTCGTCTGACAGTTGTCAGACGAAAGAATAACAGCTGTCAGACGAATAAAATTATGTATCATTAGCCATAAACCCATTAGGCATCAAAAATAAATCTGCACAAGCTCGAAATTAGTTCAAAACTAGTACGATCATAAGCTTTTCCGCTAAATCACAAAAGCTCCGCTTCAATAAGGGCGTCCTCCTCCTTAATAAACGCCAAATAATGTAAAACCGGGAAACTTTCAAACCTATCTGCTGTTGTTGTGGGAAATTCGACGGGGAAAATCCCCATCGCCCTAAACCTTTAAAAAAACAAATTAGTATGGAAGATTTAAATTTCAGAAAAGGTGATGCAAAAACCGATGTATTTGGTTCAGACAGAATGTTACAACCCTCTCCGGTAGAGAAAATACCTGATGGACCTACTACTCCTGAAGTCGCCTATCAAATGGTGAAAGATGAAACATTTGCTCAAACTCAGCCCCGTTTGAATCTGGCTACTTTCGTTACCACTTATATGGACGAATATGCAACCAAGCTGATGAATGAGGCCATCAACATCAACTACATTGATGAAACAGAATATCCGCGTATCGCTGTGATGAACGGTAAATGTATCAACATCGTTGCCAACTTGTGGAACTCTCCTGAAAAAGATACCTGGAAAACAGGTGCTTTGGCTATCGGTTCTTCAGAAGCATGTATGTTGGGTGGTGTAGCTGCCTGGTTGCGTTGGCGTAAGAAAAGACAAGCACAGGGCAAACCATTTGATAAACCAAACTTTGTTATTTCTACAGGTTTCCAGGTTGTTTGGGAAAAGTTTGCACAGTTGTGGCAGATTGAAATGCGTGAAGTGCCTTTGACGCTTGAAAAAACCACTCTTGACCCCGAAGAAGCTTTGAAAATGTGTGATGAAAACACCATCTGTATCGTACCGATTCAAGGTGTTACATGGACTGGACTGAATGATGATGTCGAAGCATTGGATAAAGCTCTGGATGCTTACAATGCCAAGACCGGTTATGACATTCCTATCCACGTAGATGCCGCCAGTGGTGGTTTCATCCTTCCGTTCCTGTATCCGGAAAAGAAATGGGACTTCCGTTTGAAATGGGTACTTTCTATCAGCGTATCCGGCCACAAGTTTGGTTTGGTATATCCGGGACTCGGATGGGTTTGTTGGAAAGGCAAAGAATATCTGCCCGAAGAAATGTCATTCAGCGTCAACTATCTGGGCGCCAACATTACACAGGTAGGTTTGAACTTCTCTCGTCCGGCCGCACAAATTCTGGGACAATATTATCAATTCATCCGCTTAGGATTCCAGGGTTACAAAGAAGTGCAGTACAACTCCCTGCAAATTGCCAAATATATCCATAGTGAAATAGCCAAGATGGTTCCGTTCGTTAACTACTCAGAAGATGTTGTGAACCCGCTATTCATCTGGTATCTGAAACCGGAATATGCAAAGAGCGCCAAATGGACTTTGTATGATTTGCAAGACAAACTATCTCAACATGGTTGGATGGTTCCTGCTTATACATTGCCTTCTAAACTGGAAGATTATGTAGTGATGCGTGTCGTTGTTCGTCAGGGATTCAGCCGTGACATGGCAGATATGCTTCTGGGCGACATCAACAATGCCATCGCCGAACTGGAAAAACTGGAATATCCAACTCCTACCCGTATGGCTCAAGAAAAGAATCTTCCGGTAGAAGCCAAGATGTTCAACCACGGTGGTCGTCGTAAAACCGTAAAAAAATAAAATGATCTATGGATAAAAAAGTAACACTCGCTCAATTGAAAGAAGTGGTACAGGAGGCATACGATCAGGTAAAGGCCAATACCGGCGGCAAGAATGCCGACTATATTCCTTATCTGGCAAATGTCAACAAGGATCTCTTTGGAATCAGTGTCTGCCTGCTCAACGGGCAGACCATCCATGTGGGAGATACTGACTATCGCTTCGGTATAGAATCCGTATCCAAAGTACATACGGCTATCCTGGCACTGCGTCAATACGGTGCTAAAGAGATTCTGGACAAGATTGGAGCCGACGCAACAGGCTTGCCCTTCAATTCAATCATCGCTATCTTGTTGGAGAACGATCATCCGTCTACCCCACTGGTAAATGCCGGAGCCATCTCCGCCTGTAGTATGGTACAACCTATCGGTGACTCTGCCAAGAAATGGGATGCCATCGTAGGAAATGTGACAGACCTATGCGGCAGTGCCCCGCAACTGATTGATGAATTGTACAAGTCGGAATCGGACACCAACTTCAACAACCGTTCTATCGCATGGCTACTGAAGAATTACAACCGGATTTATGATGACCCGGATCTGTCATTAGACCTTTACACCCGCCAGTGTTCATTGGGAGTTACTGCATTGCAGCTTTCCATCGCAGCCGGTACAATCGCCAACGGTGGTGTGAACCCTGTGACTAAAAAAGAAGTTTTTGATGCCGTCCTGGCTCCTAAAATCACTGCCATGATTGCCGCCGTAGGTTTCTACGAACATACCGGCGACTGGATGTACACTTCCGGTATTCCTGCTAAAACAGGTGTAGGTGGCGGTGTGATGGGCGTACTGCCCGGACAGTTCGGTATTGCCGCATTTGCTCCTCCCTTGGATGGTTCGGGCAACTCCGTGAAAGCGCAGTTAGCTATTCAATACATCATGAACAAGCTGGAATTGAATGTATTTAGCAACAACCATATCACCGTTGTTGACTAAAATTCTCTCAATCTCTTTTATAAGAAAGGTAAAGGTTACTATCTATTGATAGTAACCTTTTTCTATTCCCCTTACCCTCTTGATTTCCCGCCAATGTTTCAATACAAACGGCATCATTTTTCAAATGCTACAAATTGAACTTACCCCTGAACAACTCTAGTTATTAAAATGAGATAGCTGTTATTAACCCGGATAAGGTAAAGTTTGATTCATTCAATAACGGTTATAACAGCGTCGTGTCTTGTCTCTTCTCAACAAAGATAGAAAGTAATACCTCTTTTCCACCCCTTTTCCTTCGCCGCTTATAAAGAAAAGTAATTATAGTATTAAGAAAAGTAATTCATCTTTGGTTTTCAACACTTTACCGTCATCATCACTTCATCTGTTTTTTCATCTTATCCCAGAGTGTGTCAAAACGCAGATTAACGCAAATTACCGCAGATTATTCCAATTATATTGATATATTAATCAACGACTTATAAAATTATTTCTGCGATAATTTGCGTTAATCTGCGTTTTATTATTCATTATGACACACCTCCTTTCTGTACGGCTGCTTTTTCTGCCAATTCTTTTTTCTCGGAAGCCTTTTTCTCTAGTTCCTCCTCTTCGTAATATTGTTTTCTACGTTTGTTAGATTGCTGAATCAGATTTGTGATATAAACTGTAAAGATAGGGAACATCATCATACCCAGGGCAGCCAACAAAACGGAAAGTACACGTCCGGTCACCGTCTGCGCTATGATATTCGAACCGACGGTAGTGACATCCATAAAAGCCCACCACAAAGCATCTCCATAACCATTCACCAAGGGATTCACCCGATGCTCAAGCACAAAAAATGCCAGACTGGAAAAATAGACCGTTGCCAACAACATCGTCAGATAAGAGACAAACAAACTCGAAGCACGATTGTAGGTCAACCAGCCGACCACAATGGCAAGCGCATATCCTCCTCTCAATAAAGGTATGAAACGGAGAAGATAGGTGATCTCATCCGAAAATGTCCACCCATAATAGGCGATAATATTCTGATAAGGAATTGCCACCAATAAAAAGATAAAATGCGTCCGCAAATAACGTCCCTTATGTTTTGCCAGAAAGAACTCCAATACAAAATCAAAAAGAAACCAAAGACAGATACATAGCTGTACTTTCATATACGAAGACTGTGTATAGAAAGGAATTCCCTTAAAAGTATCTACCGAGATACTAATCACCAGGAATAGGGACATTACTAATATAATAATGTGAAGAATACCATAGATTCCCTTTTTCCCGGAAATAAAATCTGAAAGCGCTGATTTCATAACTACTTAGTTTATAATAAAATGATTCATTTATAATTTAGATTGCTTAAAAACAATTGGAGAAAGCGATTGTTTCGGAAGAAGTAAATCCGGGGTTACAATCTCCCATTTCGGGGATGTTAATTAACGAACTTTGAAAGAGATTGCGGAAACATCTCACGCAAAATGTTGTTATAACACTGACTTTAAAATATTTTTCACTTAAAACCTTAACTTATGGCGAATATTAAAAATGCAGTGAAGCTGGGTGTGTTTACCCTGGCTATCATGAATGTTACGGCAGTAGTATCCTTGCGTGGACTACCAGCCGAGGCCGTATATGGAATGAGTTCGGCCTTCTATTATCTTTTTGCAGCTATTGTCTTTCTAATCCCTACATCGCTCGTTGCAGCAGAGTTGGCGGCGATGTTTCAGGATAAGCAGGGTGGTGTGTTCCGGTGGGTAGGCGAAGCCTACGGCAAAAAACTGGGATTCCTCGCCATTTGGGTACAATGGATCGAAAGTACGATCTGGTATCCGACAGTGTTAACGTTTGGTGCCGTATCTATCGCTTTCATCGGAATGAATGACGTACATGACATGTCACTGGCAAACAATAAGTATTATACGCTCGTCGTAGTGCTTATCATCTACTGGCTGGCTACTTTCATTTCCCTGAAAGGTATGAGCTGGGTAGGTAAGGTTGCTAAAATCGGTGGTATGGTCGGTACAATTATCCCGGCTGCCCTGTTGATTATCTTGGGAATCATTTATCTGGCAAGCGGCGGACATTCCAATATGGATTTCAACAGCAGCTTCTTCCCCGACTTTACCAACTTTGATAATGTTGTTCTTGCTGCCAGTATCTTCTTGTTTTATGCCGGTATGGAAATGGGTGGTATCCACGTAAAAGACGTAGAGAACCCTTCCAAAAACTATCCGAAAGCCGTATTCATCGGTGCACTTATCACAGTGTTGATCTTCGTTTTGGGTACTTTTGCATTAGGTGTGATTATCCCTGCAAAAGATATCAACCTGACTCAAAGTCTACTCGTCGGCTTCGACAACTATTTCAGATATATTCATGCTTCCTGGTTGTCACCAATCATTGCTGTCGCTCTTGCATTTGGTGTACTGGCAGGTGTATTAACATGGGTTGCCGGTCCGTCAAAAGGTATATTTGCCGTAGGTAAAGCGGGGTATATGCCTCCGTTCTTCCAGAAAACAAACAAACTGGGTGTACAGAAGAATATCCTGTTCGTACAAGGTATCGCTGTAACTGTATTAAGTCTGTTGTTCGTCGTTATGCCGTCCGTACAGAGCTTCTATCAGATTCTGTCACAGCTGACAGTTATTCTTTATCTGATTATGTACTTGTTGATGTTCTCCGGAGCTATCGCATTGCGTTATAAGATGAAGAAACTCAACCGTCCGTTCCGTATCGGTAAGTCAGGTAACGGTTTGATGTGGTTTGTTGGCGGTCTTGGTTTCTGCGGATCATTGCTTGCCTTTATCCTCAGCTTCATCCCGCCCAGCCAGATCTCTACAGGTAGCAACACTGTTTGGTTCTCCGTACTGATTATCGGTGCCATTATCGTTGTTATTGCTCCGTTTATTATCTATGCTTCCAAGAAACCGTCTTGGGTAGATCCAAACTCCAATTTCGAACCGTTCCACTGGGAAGTTCAGGCTCAACCTACCACTGTCAATGTCAGTGCAAGTAACGCTAATGCTGCCCGTCCTACCGCAACTTCTGCACATACAGGAGGAGCAACCGGGGCAAGTACAGCTAAGCCTGGTGCAACCGTTTCTAATGCAGCAGCTCCTGATGCGGCATCCTCTGGTGCCACCGCTTCCGGTGCTACTCCACCAAGCAGCAGTTCTGCTACATCCGGCGGAAATTCTACTTCCGGCAAAGCATCTCCGGGAACCGGAGACAAAGATAAGGATGCACCTAAGTCGTAAAGACTAAGTGTTCATCCTGTTCACAAAAAGTAAGAGGCTATTCAAACAGCTTTGAACTTATAAAATTACCCTCACTACAGTGAAGTGCTCCCCTTTAGTCGGTTATAAAACCTTTGGGATGCACTTCACGGTTGTAGTGAGGGTAATTTATTTTAGAGATTTTTGCAGGCCCTCTTATTTAGAAGTATGCCAATCATCATTTAATAGATACAATACCTAGCGATTGGAGATTACTTTATTGCCTGTGACTTTATTAGTTCCGGTTTTATCACCCGTGGCAACACAAAGCTGAAAGTAGATCCCCGGTTAATTTCCGAATCAAGTTCAAGATTTCCACCCAGATTTTGGATGATCGTTTGCGAAAGAGTCAGTCCAAGTCCTGTCCCCTGCATTTCACGATCAAGTTTTATGAAACGTGAGAATATTTTTTTCTGTTCCTCTTTCGGTATGCCAATGCCTGTATCGGACACAACAAAGCAAACCTCTTCCGTTCCTTTCAGGCTGCAACCCAAACGAATTTCACCCGATTCGGTGAATTTCATTGCATTATGTAACAGGTTAGACAATACCTGAATGATACGTTCCCGTTCCGAATACATCATTATAGGTTGTATGTGTGCCTCACAAACCAATTCCACCGACGAGTTATTCAATTTCGTCTTAAAAATTCCCTCCAACTCTCTTAGCAAATCATTGGCATCAAACTCCGTATAAACAAAATCTACTGTTCCCGATTCTATTTGAGAAAGATCGAAAATATCATTCACCAGGCGCAACAAGCGTTCATTATTCTCTGCAATAACATCAGCATACATTTTTCGTTCCTCTTCACTGGAAGCCGATACCATCAAACCGGAAAATCCGACAATTGCATTTAGCGGTGTACGTACCTCGTGACTCATATTAGCAATAAAGGCAGATTTCAATTTATCAGCAGAAATGGAATGTTCTCTTTCAATAGACAGCAGCCTTTGCACATTTTTCAGCTCCGTCACATCATAAACAGTCAACACCATATAATCTTCACCATGAATATTCAAATAAGTACCCGATACCGATACATCGCAAAGGGTCACCTTCGTTTCATCCTCACTTAATAGCTTCATGGAAGCTTCCAGATTTTTAAAACTTGCTTTCTTGTAAAAAGCTTTTCCGATAGACGCACGGATACAACATAGTTTGCATTGTTCATGCTGACCACATTCACCGGCTGCAATCGCATTTCTACAATGCAGCAAATCCCCGACTCTTTTGGTAACTCCACCTACCTGAATCGGAAGACGGTTTAAAGAATAATAATTGGTGTCACAAACCACAAAATCCTTGTCAATCAATAAGAAGTAAGCATTGATGTTCTGCAAAACCAGAGCCAACTTTTTAAGTTCATTCTCTTTGTTTTCCTTCGAATGCACCTCTTTCTGGAGTGACTGGCACTTTGCCCACATATAGATGAAGGCAGCTAACAAAACTATTATAACAATAATCGCCAGTGATGACATAGTAATAGAGTGTTTATATTGTTTTGATCGTTTCAGTGCGTAAATTTATAAAATATGTCGCATAAATAGCTGTTTATCTACATATTTATTCTAACAAAAATGCATTTATATTTCCACGAGTCAGAAATTGGTAAAAATTTCCCTTTAAGTTATTGCGGTATTAAAAAATATACTTATCTTTGCACCCGCAAACGAGAAAGGTGCCATAGCTCAGTTGGTAGAGCAAAGGACTGAAAATCCTTGTGTCCCCGGTTCGATTCCTGGTGGCACCACTTCTTAAGCAATCGGAATGTAGCGCAGTTGGTAGCGCACTACGTTCGGGACGTAGGGGTCGGGCGTTCGAGTCGCCTCATTCCGACAAAATAAAGGGTAGCTTTCTGGAGTACAGTAAGTTGCCCCTTTATTTCTATTCAGTCACTTGAACAAATTCAGGACGGATATGTAATAAAACACAACCTATTATATCATGAAAAACAGGATTTATCTCTTTACAGTAGCAGTAGCTTCTTTTATGTGCATCAGCTGCACAAAAACTCAAACTACCCTTTCCGAGAATGAAAAGACAGTCAATCCTCCCATCATGGGATGGAGTTCATGGAATGCATTTCGCGTAGACATCAGCGAAGACATCATCAAGCATCAAGCCGACCTGATGGTGAAAAAAGGTCTGAAAGATGCCGGATATCATTATGTCAATGTTGATGACGGCTATTTCGGAAAGCGCGATGACAACGGAATTATGCATACCCACGAACAACGTTTCCCGAATGGGATGAAACCAATTGCGGATTACGTTCACGGCCTGAGAATGAAAGCCGGTCTCTATACCGATGCGGGCAACAGTACATGTGGCTCCATGTGGGACAATGATGCAGCAGGCGTAGAAGCTGGTATCTATGGACACGAACCGCAAGACGCCCAATTATACTTTGGCGACTGGGGTTTCGACTTTATCAAAATTGATTACTGCGGAGGAGATGCGCTGGGACTTAATGAAAAGGAGCGCTACACTTCCATCCGGAACAGTATAGACAAAGTAAACAAAGATGTTTCCATCAATATTTGCCGATGGGCCTTCCCGGGCACTTGGGCTAAAGATGCAGCAACTTCCTGGCGTATCAGTGGAGATATTAATGCACATTGGGGATCATTAAGATATGTAGTCGGAAAGAATCTCTACCTGTCGGCTTATGCCGGAAACGGACATTATAATGACATGGATATGATGGTCATCGGATTCCGCAACGACAGTAAAGTAGGTGGACAAGGTCTTACCCCGACAGAAGAAGAAGCTCATTTCGGTTTGTGGTGTATCATGAGCTCTCCTTTGCTTATCGGATGCAATCTGGAAAACATGCCGGATTCTTCGCTCGAACTGCTGACAAATAAAGAACTGATCTCCCTCAACCAAGATCCGCTGGGCTTACAGGCTTATGTAGCTCAACATGAAAATGAAGGTTATGTACTCGTAAAAGATATTGAACAGAAACGTGGGAATGTACGTGCAGTAGCTCTTTACAATCCTTCCGATACCATCTGTAGTTTTTCCGTGCCGTTCTCTTCACTGGAATTTGGAGGAAACGTAAAAGTACGTGATCTGGTAAAACATAGCGATTTAGGAAACTTCTCCGGTACCTTCGAACAAACGCTTCCTGCACACAGTGCCATGTTCCTCCGCATAGAAGGCGAAACACGTCTGGAACCGACCCTCTACGAAGCGGAATGGGCTTACCTACCTCTTTTCAATGACCTTGGCAAAAATCCTAAAGGTATTATTTATGCCCATGATAAGGAAGCCTCCGGCAAAATGAAAGTAGGTTTCCTTGGCGGACAACCTGAAAACTATGCCGAATGGCGGGAAGTATATAGCGAAAATGGCGGACGCTATGATATGACCATCCATTATTTATATGGCAAAGGACGACAAATAGAACTGGACGTAAACGGTATCATTACCAAAATCGACTCTTTGGGAAAGGATAACGGTCATAACCAAATCACAGTTCCCGTTGAATTAAAAGCCGGATACAACACTATTCGCATGGGTAATAGTTATAACTGGGCACCGGACATCGACTGCTTCACTCTGACAAAAGCATTGTAATTTGCCGATATAACCCTCCATATTAAAAGGAGCAAACGGAATAAAGATGCCCCCTAAAAGTTTTTCACCTCACTTTTAGGAGGCACTTTAAAAGCCATTATTGCTCCTTTTTAGTTTAGATTCTGTCTAGTAAAATCGTGCAATATTTCATATCTTTATACCTATTTCGCTTTATTCCGGTGTTATCGTAATTGCCGCTTTCTCTCTTACATTTACCTGCAAACGTGCATCTCCTGTCAGAGGTGTCCAAACCACCCGCTTGCATTCTCCTTTTTGCAGATTATTAGAATGACGGTCACTGCCACTTAAATATTCCGTTCCTACTTCCGTATTCTCAAATGTCCATTTCCACACACCGTCCAAATTCAAATAGAAATTTTCAATTATACTATTTCTTGCACGAAACTCCAGTCTATTCCCTTGAATATCAAGCGAATGAATTTGGCAAGAATCGAGTAGTATGTTATAGCGACCACGGACAAATAATGAATCCGTATCAATCCCCTTCAAATTCAGTTTCAAACCGTCTGTATCGGTAATTATACCAGCCAGCGAGTCCACAGCTAATTTCACGTCAAAACCTGTCGAATAAATAAAGCCTCTGTTATGGTACTTATCAGAAATATTCTTTGAGCTAAAGTCTAGCTTCATGAACAAAGTATCATTCTTTTGTATAACATTCAAGTATTTCCCCTTAGGATACGAAATTTGTTCCTTCCCTACCGAAGTAAAAATGGATTCTATTTTCATTTCTCCATTTACAAACACATGTCTCTCTTCTGGCACTCCGTCCTGACTGACAAACACCTTTACAACATGTACACCATTCAAATCCATTGTCACTTGTTCATCGCCTCCAAAATTTACATCTTCCCGATACGGCTTCCCCGACATAGATATGAAAATAATTGTTGCTACAATTACCATCAATCCCGAAACGAGGAGGCCTATAAATATATAAGTAGTACGTTTCATAATATTCGTCTTTATTCTATTTTTGCTTTTTTATAAACTCATGATACATTGTCTCTATCTCTTTTATCGGTATATCAAGCGTATACAACTGACGAAAGAAATAGTCAAGTTCTTCCTTTAGAAAGGTATCCTTACGGAGAGAATGAATCAGTTCTTTCGCTCCCAAAGCTACAAAATACCCAATGCCACGTTTATTATAAATAATATTCTGCACCTGAAGATAATCAAAGGAACGCATCACCGTATTAGCATTCACCTCCACAATAGCAGCATACTCTCTGACAGAAGGGATTCGCTCCTCTTCCGGATATTGTCCCAGCAATATCTCACCACAGATTCTATCTGCAATCTGTAAATAAATAGCTTTACTTTCTTTAAAATTCATAGGTTAAGGTATTACATTCGATTAATAATTTCAGACTCCTTAAAACGGAAATAGGCCAGTGTCCAATTCAGCAACGTAAAAAGAATGCCGGCAACAATTATGATCCATAGAACAGTATCTTTTGACTCGAAAATACCTCCCGAATAATATCGGCCGTTTTCCAACAGCATTTTGCTTACCAAAGCACCGACCAAGAAATATATTATACCAATAATGGTTCCCGCCGCAAATGTTTTCAGGAAAGAGTTCTTTGGCCAAATAGAGCTACCCAGTACAAATAAAGATTGAACAAAAAAATAGCCTGACATCAGTGCTCCAAATTCCAACCCGCTGTTGCACAAAGTATAATATTTCTCATCTCCAAACACATGCGACAAAGCAACAGGGGCAATGAAGTCTTTTTCCGGATAGGCCAAAGAATAGATAATCAACCGTGTATAGTCCGCCAACTTATAAGAAATCAGGAAAACAACCAGATACACCACTGTGAACACAAACCATCGGGAGAAGAATTTCTCGAAAGGAGTTGCCGGAACCATCAGCATGGAAGTGCGGCTCGTTTTCGTTTTCATCCTTTCCATTGTAAACGAAGCACTCAAACAGCCGAAGCCCCATAATCCCCATATAAAAACAACCAAAAGAAATACCCACGCCGGATCTTCGGCATAGACATGATTGGAAGTACCTCTATACTCAAAATATCCATTCCAAACCATTACCACTGCCATCACTCCATACATCAACACCATACGAAGCACATTCGATTTCCAATTCTCCACCATCTCCTTACGGCAAAGATTCATAAAACGAGGCAAACTGAAAAAAGTATCTTTTATCATCGTCTTTTATTTTTGAGTGTGAAACAATCGGGCTATCTCTTCAGGAGTAGCCAGTGTAGCATTAAAAAGAAGTTCCAGGTTTAGTTCCGACTCGTCCTGCTTTTCATTAGGAAGGATCAGGTAGTTACCCTGAATAGTAGGAATTGCAAAAAGCGCACTTTTGGCCAATTCCCGATCATCACTCTCCACAAAGAAAAGTTTGTCGCAAATATTACTTGTCGATTCATCGAGCAACACACGACTGTCATCCATAATCAACACATGATCGAGCACTTTGTCGATGTCACGAACCTGATGCGTGGAAATCACAATCGTCTTATCATCCGACATACCCGATGCTATAAACTTACGGAACTGACTTTTGCCGGGAATGTCCAGTCCGTTAGTCGGCTCGTCCATCAACAAAAGAGAAGTGTTTGTAGCAAGCGCAAAGCTCATAAATACTTTCTTTTTCTGTCCCATAGAAAGTGATCCAAGATCAATATCTATATCCATCTCAAAATAATGGAGATATTTAATCATCTCTTCCTTGCTGAAACGGGGATAAAAAGGACCGTTCAACTCCACATAGCTGACCAGAGAGACTGAAGGCAATTCAAACTCTTCGGGAACTAAAAACATATCCTGTAAAGTAACCGGTAACCTACGGCGCACATCTGTATCATGAAACATCACTTTACCGTTTTCAGGAGTCAATAACCCGGACATCAGATAGAGAAGAGTAGATTTTCCCGCACCATTCTTTCCCAACAGTCCATATACCCTGCCGGATTCAAACGAAAGCGAAAAATCACGTAGTACCGCACGCTTCGATTTACGATAAGTAAATGAAAGATTTTCTACTGTAATCATAGTATCTTTGTTTAATGAATAATGATCTTTTAGTGTATTAGTGTAATAGTACACCACAAATGTAGACAATCTTTTGAATATTCCAATAGAAAAGGAGAAAAAAGTGCAAAAAAAGGAGGAGCTAAGATCACTCTCCACTCCTCCTGTCACGACAAACAACTAAAATTATTCACTATTTGATGCCGTCCAATGCCCTTTTAGCAGTAGCATTAGCGGGGTCTATAGCCAGAATTTTACTCCAGTATTCTATGGATTTATCTTTGTTAGCCTTTGCTTCGGCTTTCAATGCCGGATTTTCGATAGCTAACAAATAGTAATATCCAAGATAACTGTAGCATTCAACCAAAGCTGAATTGTAATGAGGATCGTTTTTGCTTTCCAATAAAGCGGCCACTTCCTCATAGAAAGGTTTCGCAAGTCCTTGAGTTGTTTCAGGGTCAAGTGCAGAATTGGCACGTGCTCTCCAGAAGTTACCCAAATAGCTGTCCGGCGCTGCTTCCGCAATTGCATGGAAAGTAGAATCGGCGGACATTAACGCCTGCTTACGTTCTTCAACAGTGATTGCTAATGAATCAGGTTGCGTACCAGCACCGTAATAAAGTCTACCAAACTGGAACTGTAAGTCCGGAGTCTGTTTTTCCTTATCAAGAGATGCATAATATTTCTGGTAAGCACTGATTGCTTTTTTATAATCGTTCTTCTGTTCGTAAGCAGAAGAGATATTTTTAAATAAATCCGTCTTCGTCGGATCCATCTTTACCGCTTTCTCATATTGTACTACTGCATCATCATATTTTTTCAGACTCTCCAACAGATGTCCATAATACATATAATCCAAATACGAATAATCGGCTTTATCACATTCCTTGAAGAAGACATCGGCAGCCTTCAACGCTTCATCAAAACGTTTCAGGTCAGTATAATTATACATTGCCAAACGATTGAACGCAGCATGACGGGCATTCTTTTGCAATCCCATATTAGCTACTTCGAGTGATTTATCAAAATCATGGTTCAAAAATAAAGCAAAAGCATACTTCACCAAATCTTCTTCCGTAGCAGTAGGTCCCATTGCAAAATTCGCATAAGCTTCTACTGCCTTATTAAAATCATTTTTTAAATAGTAAATTTCGGCTAATTTTTTATCTACAGCTGTGTTGGACGGTTCCAAGTCCTTCAATTGGTTCAGCTTCTCAATGGCAAGACTTGCATTGGCTGATTTATAAATATCTGCATATTTCAGATAAGCTTCCGTACATTTCGGATCGAAATAAATTGCCTCCTCATACTTTTGAGAAGCAAGACCCGCATTTTTCTGTTTTACGGCAATATTTCCTTCCAATACAGAAGCAAGAGCCGATTTGCCATTCGCTTTTCTGGCAAGAGCTGCATACTCCTGCGCTTCGGGAATCTTGTCAGCATTCAGATATGCGTCTCCAATAGCCACCAACAATTCCACATTTTTCTTATTTTTTCCTTTAATCAGATGTTCAGCTTCTTCAGCAGCCTGTGCCGGATTCGTCTGAATAGTTTCTTTCAATTTCGCAACCCCAGCCTGCCATTCGGCGTCAGATGATTGCGCATAGAGCGACCCTACTGCTATAAACGCTCCAGCTAAAAACATTTGTACTCTTTTCATTATAGTCTCTAATTTTAGTTATTATTCGTCTTTCACGTGGACAATACGCACCGGCTGAGTAGCCGGAACAAGTCCGGATTTTAATATAATCCTCTGCCCTTTATCGGATGTCATAAAAGAAGCAAATCCCCAAGGCAGCCCACTGCGAGGATCATTCAGCAATGCATAAATAGATCGTGCCAACGGATAGTTACCATAGAACAGGTAAGCCTGATAAGGTTTATAACTGTTAGCAGGAGTTGCCACATCCTCTGCACTCACTGACATCACTCTGATCTCTTCGCGAAAAGAAAGATTGGTTGTATCACTGCGGTTCCCCAACCAGTTTACTCCAACAACTCCCATAGCGTCGGGATTATTCGCTACATAATCTATCACCTGCTGGTTGGTTTTCAAGGCACTGACGTTACCTTCAGCCAACTCTTTTCCACCACAGATTGAGTCCATTGCAAAACGTACGGTACTGGAGTTCTTATTATCGAACACCACCTGAATCCCTTTCAAACGGGAATTCGGATTAACCTCTTTCCAGTTTTTCACCTCACCGGTAAGGATGCGGCGGAAATCACGTACACTCAACAAAGAATCCGGATTAGCACGATTCACAATCAATGCCAGACCGTCCGTAGCCAATTTTATCTCGCGAGGAAAAAACTTACGGCTGTGGAATGAATTCATTTCTTCCTTAGTCAGTGTCCGGGTTGCAATAGCCAACCGGACACTGTCTTTCAGAAGTAAATTTATCGCTTCCACTTCAGTTGTGTAGCGAGGGACAATCCCGGCCAAAGGGTACAGGCTCTCAAACACCTCTATCTCTTCTTGTATGATAGGTTCGAAACTCTCATCCGCTGCGATAGATACCACACCGGAAGAATAAGTATCCGTCGGTCCTTTTGATTTTGAGTTACAAGCACTCAAGACCACCAACGCTACGAGTCCTATCAGCCTAAATTGTCTCTTCATCATCTTTTATTGTAATCTAAACATTACCGGAACGGTGAACTTCACACGTACCGCTTTTCCATTCTGCTTACCAGGGAGCCATTTCGGCATGCTTTTTACCACACGAACAGCTTCCTTATCCAGATAAGGGTCTACACCACGAGCCACATGTACGTCAGAAATAGAACCATCACGTTCAACAACGAACTGTATGATAACGCGACCTTGTGTTCCATTCTCCTGTGCAATAGTCGGATATTTGATATTCTTACCCAGGTAAGCCATCAATTCAGTCTGTCCACCAGGGAAAGTCGGCATTTGTTCTACCATATCGAAAACCTTTTCCGGTTCCGGTGCAGCCTGTGTTACCACCTGCTTAAGGTCTGCGATATCTTTACCATTAGCCTCGTCATTACCTTTTACGTCGGCAATAGAGATGGATACTTTGGTAGCATTCAAATCTTCCTGGCTCTTGATTTCATTGTCTTCATGCACTTCTTCATCTTTCTTGATGACAGGAGCTGTAAACTTGATAGAACTCTTCAATGCAGGGGGAGGAGGTGCAACCGGTTCTACGCGTTTCATCTCTTCCTGTTTGATTTCAGGTTCTTCCAATTTTGACAGAGTAGTTACTTCTGTCATCACTTCTTTCTGCTCCGGAGTTGCCAACTTAAGCAGTGTAGGGATACTAAATCCAACCGCTGCTATGACCACTACAATCAACATAGCGACATTATGTCGTTTTGTTGAATTGGCACGCATTCTATATGCGCCGTATGCTTGGTTTTTGCCTTCAAAAATCAGTTGACACCATTCCGAAGAAGCTAAATCTAATTTTGCCATTTTACTTTTCTTTTTTAGGTGTTACATCAATTATCGGCCAAGTTTTGTGACAATTCACCTTTCGCATCATAATTCTTAATCAAGAATTCATCAGCTTCAGCAATATCTGTTATCACATATTTACCAATATTACATATCTGCATTTCGTCCAGCGCGTCAATCAGATTCATATAAGAAGCATCATCGGTAGCTTTGATAATCACGGTCGGTGTATCCTTTCCGCTCTTTATCTCAGAAACCTGCTTCTTAAATTCGTCATCCGTGATCTTAAGATCAAGTTTTTGCTGCTTCAATTCTCTTACTTTATTGACAGCAACAGCATTCTTCTGAAGAAGTACGGCACGCAGTCCATCTGCACCGTAGCTAGTTTCTTTCAACGAGGTATAATCCTTATAGTTAGGTTCTCCCTCGTAATAATAGAGTTTGTTATCAGCTCCCAGCAATAATGTGATTGCTTGTGAAGCCTTCACCATACTCTTTTGGTTTTCAGTTATATCTTTGTCATTACTCGGCATGCTTATCTCCATCGTCTGAGGTTTGCTCAGTGTGGTACAAAGCATAAAGAAAGTAATCAGCAACATGTTCATGTCCACCATCGGTGTAAAGTCCACCCGGACAGTCATTTTCTTTTGCTTGCTCTTTCCTCTTTTTCCGCCGCTCTCTTGTACTTCAGCACTCATTGTATTTCCTCCTTTTTAATTTTCAGATTCTGCCTTGAGAGAAGTAATCAGATTGTACCGATTTTCCCGCAAATCCTGAAGTGAGTTCATAACGTTCTTTATCACTGAGTATGGAGTTGTAGCGTCTGCCTTGATAGCAATACGTAGATCAGCGTTAGCGGCACGTGCATTACGTACCCACGATTTAAACTGATTGTCAACACTATCGCATGGAATACCTTCATTCTTTAAGATCTTATCCCGTTGATCTTCCGGGAGATCAAGATATTTCTGCATACTTCTGATAGGTACTCCAAAAGTAGAAGACAAGATAAATCTCTTCTCCTGTTCCGGAGTAAACTTAATGCCATACTCTTCACCCATGCTCTCCAATACAGCCTGCATATCCTGCTGCTTGTCGAGGCTCATAAATATTTTTCCTTCCGGATCAACCAGAATCTGGAGTACATTCGTCTCCGGAATCTTGATTTCCGATACGGAAGCCGGAGTGGTAACTTGTACTGGTTCTTTCTTCACAAATGTTGAAGTCAACATAAAGAAAGTCAGAAGCAATACAGTAACGTCACTCATAGCTGTCATATCTATGAACGTACTTTTCTTTTTAATTTGCGCTCTACCCATGATTAATAATAGATTTTATAAGGGTTCGCAGAATTAGTGAGTAGCAGCAAAAGTTTGCACGATAGAGAATCCGACTTCGTCGAGTCCGTAAGTCAATTTATCGATTTTGTTAGTGTAATAGTTGTAAGAAATAACAGCCAATGCACCAGTCAAGATACCGAAAGCAGTATTAATCAAAGCTTCAGAGATACCTTGTGACAAAGCCATAGAGTCAGCACCACCACCAGCAGACAAAGCAGCAAATGAACGGATCATACCGATTACAGTACCAAGCAATCCCATCAATGTACCCAAAGTAGTGATAGTAGCGATGATCGGAAGATTTTGTTGCATCATAGGCATTTCCAAAGCAGTAGCTTCTTCAAGTTCTTTCTGGATAGCCAACAGCTTCTGTTCTTTAGGAAGAGCTGTGTTCTTTTCCATTTCTTCATACTTACGCAAAGTAGAAGTTACTACGTTAGCAACAGAACCACGTTGTTTGTCACAGATTTCCTGTGCTTTCTTCATGTCACCTGCAGCTAAAGCGTCTTTGATGTTAGCTACAAACTTAGACAATGAACCTTTACCGAAAGCAGAACGAAGAGCAAAATAACGCTCGATGCTCAAAGCAAGTACGGTTAACAACAATGTCTGGATAATAGGTACGATGATACCACCTTTGTAAATAGTACCCAACATGTTCAACGGGTGATTGTTAGGGTCATTGTTCATAAAGTTGGACGGGTTACCTAATAAGAATTGAAAGATACATACAGCTATTACTAAACAGCAGATGATTACGATACCGGCATTCTTTATACCTACAACTTGAGTTTTTTTAGTAGTTTCCATAATAAGTTTTTTTGTTAAGAAATTAATTTTAGTTATTTAGGAAGTAAATTTTTCAATTAGACACACTGCGCTACAGACCCTGCAACTTTTAATAGGTAAAGTCACACGGTTTCATACAGAGTACGAAAAAAAACGAATAAAAATGGAGAAAAGACTAAATAAGGATGCGTCTTAAAGCGAACACGTAGTAGTCGCTACACGTAATGGAGTAATGTGGATCCTTATCGGAATAAAATGATTTACTTTGATCCAATACTAAAGAGTTTTCTCTTAACACGAGAAACTTTTGCATAACGTCTTTCAAGGAGTCATTGATTTCAATGATTCTCCGCAGACGATAATTATTAGAGTTTGATTCTGTTACGAGTTTAAGTCCTAATTCTACGTCAGAAACAGACAAAGAACGGACGCTATCATAGCTAACAGACTGCCCATCCACAGAAGAGCGTTGATTGCTGTCAGAAGATAATTCTGATAATTGACAAGGTGAGTCACTAAAAATACAAGTAGAGAAATTCATAGCATTTCCGCTTACGCTAAAAGATAGCATCAGCAGAAGAAAAGCTAATATGAATTTCGGGGAAAGTTTCATTGTATTTTTAGTTGTTTAATCAATTACAATAGATTCGGCCACAAATGTAGCAATTAATTGTATATGTTTATCGTCGTTCACATCATTTAAACATTTAAGTTTAACTCTTTTATAAAAACAAGCTACAATATGTTTTGTTCGATGAGTTTGCGACTTAATATGTTAAAAAAACATTTCCTCTGAATATCCAGAGTTTTAAGAAATTAAAAATCCCCTCCAATATTTCTACTGAAGGGGACTTTTCTTAAAAACGGCGGCTACCTACTCTCCCACTGTTACGCAGTACCATCGGCGTGACGAGGCTTAACTTCTCTGTTCGGAATGGGAAGA
>NZ_CP083673.1:6138361-6164403 GCF_025914115.1 Bacteroides sp. DH3716P
CCTCCGGCCTACTTTTTTCTCCGTCAAGCGAGCCCCCGTAACGGAGCGTCAAAAAGGGCAGACTGTTTGAGCGTAGCGAGTTTCTGCCCTTTAGCGCAGTGCAGGGAGCGAGTAGGAGAAAAAAGTCAGCCTTGAATTTTTCTTTGCTTCTTTCTTTTGTTTCAAGACAAAAGAAAGACGATTACGAGACAAAAGAAAGACGATTGTAACATAAATGTAACATGTATGACACCTCCCTGCAACGTCAAATCCCGTCCTTTGCAGCCGGAAACAACATACACATATATTTATTATGGAGACTATTTATTTATGCATTATCATCTTCCTCTTTGTACTAGCTGTTTTCGATCTGATAGTCGGAGTCAGTAATGATGCAGTTAACTTTTTGAACTCTGCGGTAGGCGCCAAGGCCGCTTCGTTTAAAACCATTCTTTTCATAGCCGGTATTGGTATATTCATTGGCGCTTCCCTGTCCAACGGTATGATGGACATTGCCCGGCACGGCATCTACCAGCCCGAGCACTTCTACTTTGCCGAAATCATGTGCATTCTGCTGGCCGTCATGTTGACCGACGTAGTACTGCTGGACGTATTCAACTCCATGGGGATGCCCACCTCTACCACCGTTTCACTAGTCTTTGAACTACTCGGAGGTACCTTTGCCCTCTCACTTATCAAAGTACATAATAGCGATACCCTCGGTCTGGGCGACCTCATAAACACCGACAAAGCCCTCTCCGTCATCATGGCGATCTTCGTCTCCGTCGCTATCGCCTTCTTCTTCGGAATGCTTGTACAATGGCTTGCCCGTGTGATATTCACTTTCAACTATACGAAAAAGATGAAATACAGCATTGCCCTCTTCGGAGGTGTAGCCGCTACCGCTATCATCTATTTCATGCTTATCAAAGGACTGAAAGACAGCTCCTTCATGACCTCTGAAAACAAACACTGGATACAAGACAACACACTGATGCTAATCACCGTTTTCTTTGTATTCTTCACCGTACTGATGCAAATCCTTCACTGGATGAAAATCAATGTTTTCAAAGTCGTCGTACTGATGGGAACCTTCGCTCTGGCTCTCGCTTTTGCCGGTAACGACCTTGTCAACTTTATTGGCGTTCCCCTCGCAGGTTTCTCCTCTTTTTTAGATTACACCGCCAACGGAGAAGGAAATCCGAACGGCTTCCTGATGACCTCCTTGCTGGGACCTGCTAAAACACCGTGGTATTTTCTTATCGGAGCCGGAGCCGTCATGGTCTACGCCCTCTGCACCTCTAAAAAAGCACATGCTGTAATTAAAACATCTGTCGACCTTTCCCGCCAAGATGAAGGAGAAGAAGCATTCGGAAGTACTCCGATCGCCCGCACAGTAGTCCGCATCAGCATGACACTTGCCAATGGAATCTCCCGAATAATGCCGGACGGCAGCAAAAAATGGCTTGACTCCCGCTTCCGCAAAGACGAAGCAATCATTGCCGACGGAGCTGCTTTCGACCTTGTCCGCGCTTCTGTCAACCTGGTATTGGCCGGTCTGCTCATCGCCTTGGGAACCTCCCTGAAACTTCCCCTTTCCACCACCTACGTAACCTTCATGGTAGCTATGGGTACTTCTTTGGCCGACCGCGCCTGGGGACGTGATTCAGCCGTTTACCGTATCACCGGCGTATTAAGCGTCATCGGAGGCTGGTTCATCACCGCCGGAGCCGCCTTCACCATCTGTTTCTTCGTAGCTCTCGTACTCCATTATGGAGGTAACATCTCTATCATCGCCCTCATCGGTATAGCTGTATTCATCTTGATCCGTAGCCAGGTGATGTACAAGAAACGCAAAGCGAAAGAACAAGGTAACGAAACGCTGAAGCAACTGATGCAAACCACAGACAGCACAGAAGCCTTGCAACTGATGCGTAAGCACACCCGCGAAGAACTTTCCAAAGTATTGGAATATGCAGAAACAAATTTCGAACTGACTGTCACTTCATTCCTTCATGAAAATCTGCGAGGATTGCGTCGTGCCATGGGGTCCACTAAATTTGAGAAACAGCTCATCAAACAGATGAAACGTTCGGGCACCGTCGCCATGTGTCGTCTCGACAATAACACCGTACTCGAAAAAGGACTTTATTACTATCAAGGCAACGACTTCGCCAGCGAATTGGTCTACAGTATTTCCCGCCTCTGCGAACCTTGCCTCGAACATATCGACAACAACTTCAACCCATTGGACGCCATCCAGAAAGGTGAATTCAGCGATGTATCCGAAGATATCACCTATCTGATTCAGCAGTGTCGTAAGAAAATGGAAAACAACGAGTACAACGACTTCGAAGAAGAAATCCGTCGTGCCAACGACCTCAACGGACAGCTTTCACTATTGAAACGTAAGGAACTGCAACGCATCCAAAGCCAATCAGGAAGCATCCGGGTGAGCATGGTGTATCTCACGATGGTTCAGGAAGCACAGAACGTAGTCACTTATACCATCAATTTGATGAAAGTAAGCCGTAAATTCCAGATAGAAACTGAAATGCCGTAAGGACGAAAAGCAAGGATCGTCCACTGAATAACGGACGAATCATACTCCGCACGGAAAGGACTGTCTGATAAACCCTGTTTACATAGGAGGGGGTGTATCAAACAGTCCTTTCTTTTTCAGAAATAGGTTTAAAAAAGCTCTATTCTTTAGTATTTGATCTGGTAAAATTGTATATTTATAGTCGATAAGATACTTGAGACGATTTTAGATGCAATGATATAAAAACGAAATGAATGAAATATCAGTTAGAAATAACCACCTTACTGGTTCCTGTCAATGTGCATCAACTGTTTGAGAAATGTGAATGGCCTGAACTAAACTGTTTTGACAGAGAAATGGTTGAAGGCTATTTCTCTGATTTGGTGAATGGTATTCAAACCGATGAGGCTTTGGACGATTGGACGCTGACCGTTGTCCTTTATATCGGCACTTATTTGGGAGCCAACCATATCAGTATCTGGAAACATGGAATCACCGATACGGTAACTAAAGAAAAAGTGCTGACGATAGGTATACCTCTTCCTTGTAGTAAAACCATTCGTTGGGGAGTGAAGAAGAAAGGACGTTTTACGGGTAAAATACCGGATGAAAGCTTTAGGAGGAATAACAGACTCCTTCCCGTCAACTTTGCAAAATATGATAATATGGAGACCTATATAGAAGATAACATCCGGATAGCCCTTTTGAACCTGTTTGAAGTTGGTTTTACCCTGAAAGGATATAAAGTAAAGAAGCGGTAATAAGTAACTGAATTGTAATCAAACTTCTTTTTCATAGGGATTAAACTTGCTTATCCCGGCAGGAAAACGTATCTTTGTTGGTAAGAAAACTATAACCGCAAGTTCTGATTATAAAACCGGAACTTTTGATTATGTAATCAGAAGTTTCAGTTATAAAACCAGAACTTGCGGTTTTAGTTTGTCCTATAGGAAAAACAACTTTTCCTGTAGGGGAGAACAAGTTTTCTACCTATAGCGAGTAAGTTTTCTATTAATAATCAATATTTCAAATAAACTTTAGTATTATGGCAATGTACGTAATGGAAGAAATGCCCGATATTCATGGAACGGGCGAACAGGTACTTTATCCTCGGTTTGCAATGATAGATCAGGTATCTACCGAGGATTTAATACGTCAGATAGCATCCAGCAGTGGTTTTAATGTCGGAGATGTGGAAGGCGTAATTACACAGATCGGTATTGAAATGGCACATCAGATGGCAGAAGGCAAGTCTGTGAAGCTGGATGGTATCGGAACATTCTCTCCTTCGTTGGCGTTATGCAAAGATAAAGAACGCGAAAAGACCGGAGAGGGTGAAACCCATCGTAACGCACGAAGCATTGTGGTGGGGAGCGTGAACTTTCGTGTAGACAGGAAGATGGTGAGGCGTATCAACGGAAGATGTCTGCTGGAAAGAGCTCCGTGGAAGTCGCAACGCTCTTCACAGAAGTATACACCGGAGCAACGACTAGCATTGGCTGTTAGATATCTGGAGGAACATCCTTTTCTGACGGTCTACGAATACCGGAAACTGACAGGTCTGCTGCGCACGGCGGCTACCAATGAATTGCGCCAATGGGCGTATACGCCCGGTTCCGGTATCGGGATTGATGGTAGAGGAACACATCGGGTGTATATAAAGAAAACATAATTCATCATATTTGTATGATGATACTATACAAATACTTTATATCTTTGTAAAACAATGACATAAATCGCGATTTAACCATACCACTGAAAATATGAAAACAAAAACTTTATTAGGCTTCTTTCTCCTCTCTCTCATGACTTTTTGTATATCAGCCTGTCAAGATGATGCAGAGATTATTTTATTTAGCGGTTCCGAATTAATCGACGAAACGGGAACCTGTACGAACACGATTTCTTCTACAGTCCTGTATCTTAATGGATGGGAAGTGTCTTTACATATAAAGGTGAAAATGATGTAGAGAAACAACACACCTTCTTTAATTTTAGCCCGTATTTAGGAACTCAAAGTCTTACAAGAGAAAGAGGTCCGATTACTACGGCATGGTTGGAAGATGTATCTGATTCACCTTATCTCGAAGATGTTTTACCTGCAGATAGAACGGTTGTATATTGGGTGGATACAATGATCTTCAATTTATCTGCGGAGGATTTGTAATCATTTGTACGGGCTTTATTGTAAAGCCCGTATACGTACTTCGGTTGTTTTCTCATTTTTCAATCCTTCTTTTACTTTATTGATATCCGTATCTCCGTAATGATAAGGATACAAAATGTGCGGCTTGATAATTTGAGTTGCACGTATCGCTTGTTCCGGTGTCATGGTGTAGGGTTGGTTGACTGGCAGGAAAGCGATATCAATATCTTTCATTTGGTTTAGTTCTGGAATATCTTCTGTATCTCCGGCGATATAGATGCGGGTCCCTCCCAGAGTAAGAATATAGCCGTTGTCACGTCCTTTGGGATGGAACTTATCTCTGCCGGGAGTCGTATTATAGGCCGGTACGGCTTCCAGTTTCATATCATCTGCCAGTTGAAGCACATCACTGTTCTTCATTTCCTGTCCTCTGTTCAGCATTTTCCGGCAATTAGGATTAGCAATAATTCTAGTCCCGCTTGTTTCGATAGCTGCTATTGCTTTGGTATCGAAATGGTCTCCATGTTCATGCGTAATCAGGATGAAATCCGCCTTCGGCTGTTGTGTATAGTCGGCGTAATCGGATACTGGATCAACGAATATTTTTTGTCCTGCATATTCCAGCAATAAGCTCGCATGTCTGAAGAAAGTGATCTTCAGGCTTTTCCCATTTTGGGTGGTAAATGAATCCATTTCAAAGTTTTGCATCTTTGTAGTCAGGTTAGTTGGGTTGTTAAATGAATGGGAATAAGAAAATCCGTAAGAAAAGCATAATACGAATGCTAATAATAGATTCTTTTTCATATCTGTACAGAATTTGGTTCCCTGCAAAGATAAACATCCGAGAAGATTTATCGGTTCATATTTGAAATGATTCTTTGCGAAATTAACTTTCTTTTTGTGGAAAATAAGAAGTCACGGGAAATATTTCATTCCCGTGCCTTCTCTTATTATTTTATACCTTTACGGTATTCTTATGCGTTCAATGCCTGTTCGATATCAGCAATAATATCATCCGCATTTTCGATACCTACCGATAGACGGATCAAGTCCGGGCGTACACCTGCTTCCATCAGTTGCTCATCCGTCAACTGGCGGTGAGTATGGCTCGCCGGATGGAGCACGCAACTACGTGCATCCGCCACGTGAGTAACGATCGCAATGAATTCCAGTGAATCCATAAACTTGATAGATACGTCACGTCCGCCTTTCAGTCCGAAGGAGATGACTCCGCAGGAACCATTCGGCATATATTTCTGTGCAAGGCTATAATATTTATTGTCCGGCAGTCCGCAATAGTTTACCCAGGCAACTTTCTCATTTTTAGAAAGATATTCGGCTACTTTCTGCGCGTTGCGGCAGTGTTGAGGCATACGCAGGTGCAACGTTTCAAGTCCCAGATTCAATAAGAAAGAATTTTGCGGGCTTTGGATGCTGCCGAGGTCACGCATCAGTTGGGCAGTTGCTTTGGTGATATAAGCACCTTTGCCGAATGCTTTGGTATAAGTCAGTCCGTGGTATGACTCGTCCGGAGTACAAAGTCCCGGGAATTTTTCAGCATGAGCATCCCAGTCAAAATTACCGCTGTCTACGATACAGCCACCTACGCTTGTAGCGTGTCCGTCCATGTATTTGGTAGTAGAATGAACCACGATGTCAGCTCCCCATTCAAATGGGCGGCAGTTGATCGGGGTCGGGAAAGTGTTGTCAACAATCAAGGGAACCCCGTGACTGTGTGCAATGCGTGCAAATTTCTCAATATCCAGTACTTCAAGAGAAGGGTTGGAAATCGTTTCACCGAATAAAGCTTTTGTATTCGGTTTGAAAGCTGCAGAAATTTCTTCTTCGCTGGCATCCGGATTAACGAAAGTCACATCGATGCCTAGCTTCTTCATGGTCACGCCAAACAGGTTGAACGTACCTCCGTAAATAGCGGAAGAGCAAACAAAGTGATCTCCTGCCTGACAGATATTAAAAATGGCATAGAAGTTGGCAGCCTGGCCGCTGGAAGTCAGCATAGCGGCTACACCACCTTCAAGGGTAGCGATTTTGGCGGCAACAGCGTCATTCGTTGGATTTTGCAGGCGGGTATAAAAGTAACCACTGTCTTCCAGGTCGAACAGGCGGGCCATCTGCTCGCTGGTATCGTATTTGAAAGTTGTACTTTGATAGATGGGCAATACGCGTGGTTCGCCTTTTTTAGGCGTCCATCCTGCCTGTACACACAGGGTTTCCGGTTTGAATTGTTTTGCCATAATGTTATCGGGTTTTAATGTTTTATTTCAAAAAATGTTTTAATGCTGCAAAAGTAGGGAAAATAATTGTATTTTTGCCCTGTTTATGAGTGAAATGATACTCTTGCGAAGGAGATAGTTAATGTAGTTATGAAAAATAAACTCTATATTCTTTTATTCTTAGCTTTTCTTTTTTCGGGCACAACTCTTTGGGCACAGCAGAAGGCAACCCCGAAGGCGGGTGAAGGTATCTCTTCTTTTCTATTAAGGCACAACCGCTCTCCGAAGAAGTATTACGACGACTTTATTGAGCTGAATAAACAGAAACTGGGAAAGAACAATGTGCTTAAAGTGGGCGTGACGTATGTTATTCCTCCCATCAAGAAATCACCTTCCGGAAATACCGGGACAAAGCAACAATCTCCGAAAGCTAAATCAACAAAAATAGGAACTACCCTCAATCAGCCTCTGTTTGGAAAACAACTGGCTGATGTGAAAGTCACTTCCAACCGTCTTGCCGGTGCTTGCTTCTATGTGGTCAGCGGACATGGAGGTCCTGATCCGGGTGCTATCGGGAAAGTTGGTAAATACGAACTGCACGAAGATGAATACGCTTATGATATTGCTCTCCGTCTGGCACGTAACCTGATGCAGGAAGGGGCCGAAGTCCGTATTATCATTCAAGATGCTAAAGATGGTATCCGTGATGATTCGTACCTGTCAAACAGTAAACGGGAGACTTGTATGGGTGATCCAATTCCTTTGAATCAGGTGCAACGCTTACAGCAACGCTGTGATAAAATAAACGCTCTTTACCGGAAAGACCGTAAGAACTACTCTTATTGCAGGGCGATTTTTATTCATATTGATAGCCGTAGTAAGGGAAAACAAACAGATGTCTTTTTCTATTATTCGAATAAAAAGGGAGAAAGCAAACGATTGGCAAATAATATGAAAGATACGTTTGAGTCAAAATATGATAAGCATCAACCCAACCGGGGCTTTTCCGGCACAGTAAGCGGGCGTAACTTATACGTACTTTCCCATACCACTCCCGCTTCCGTCTTTGTGGAGTTGGGTAATATCCAGAATACGTTCGATCAGCGTCGGTTGGTGATGAATTCCAATCGTCAGGCACTCGCCAAATGGCTGATGGAAGGCTTCCTGAAAGACTATAAGGAGAAGAAATAACATTTTTACTTCTCCTTTCGTGAACAAAATAAAAATCTGAATGTTTTATATATGCAAATCGCCTGATGGCTACTTGTAGGTATGCGAATATATATAGGCTAGTGAATATGCCTCCCCGGCATAACAGGAAGATTGCATAGTAGTTTTGTCGTGTTTTATTTTGTGTTTGTGTTGTGACGGTGCTGCGATGTGAATCGGGGTACCGTTTTTTCGTTTCTCTTGAATTCCTTAAAGGGCGTGCTATTTCATTTTCTTATCATATTATTGAATAAAATCTTATCAATCCTGTGAACAAAATCCGGAAATGTATGTTATTTATTGTGCAAATCGCCTGATAAAGCTTCTTGTGTGTATGCGAATATAGATAAGTCAAGCAAGGTATGCCTCCCCGGCATGACAGGAAGATTGCATAGTAGTTTTGTCGTGTTTTATTTTGTGTTTGTGTTGTGACGGTGCTGCGATGTGAATCGAGGTGCCGTTTTTTTTGTCACATATAAAGAAACGGCAGGCTTACAAATAAGAAACGAGCTTACAAATCTCCTAAAGTATATCATAGAATCTCTGCAAGCTCGTTTTATGAGTGGTGCTTTTGCGCACCTTATCTAGTTGTTATAAAGGCATATTACCATGCTTCTTGGGCGGGTTTGTCTGCATCTTGTTTTCCGTCATTTCCAGTGCCTGAATCAGACGTTTGCGAGTCTGTCTCGGATAAATGATTTCGTCAATATATCCCAGCTCAGCAGCCTGATACGGAGTGGCAAACTTTTCTTTGTAGGCTTCCAGTTCCTTGGCCTTTGTTGCTTCGTCAGCTTTGCGGAACAGGATATTGATGGCGCCGTCCGCACCCATCACAGCAATTTCTGCACTTGGGTAAGCGAAGTTCACGTCAGCTCCGGTCTGCTTGGAGTTCATTACGATATAAGCACCACCGTAAGCTTTGCGGGTAATCACTGTCAGTTTGGGAACAGTGGCTTCTGCAAATGCATAAACTATTTTTGCACCGTGACGGATGATACCATTGTTTTCCTGCGTATATCCCGGAAGGAATCCCGGAACATCTTCGAATGTAATCAATGGAATATTGAAGCAATCGCAGAAACGGATAAAACGGCTTGCTTTGTCGCTGGCATCAATATCGAGAACACCGGCAAGATAAGCTGGCTGATTCGCTACGATACCTACCGAACGACCTGCCATACGGGCAAAGCCAATGATAATATTCTTAGCAAAGTTCGGCATCACTTCGAAGAAATAGCCGTTGTCTATAACACGTTCGATAATGTCTTTCATGTCATACGGTACGTTCGGGTCTACCGGAACGATTGTATCCAGAGAAGTATCTTCGCGGTTTGTTTCGTCAGTGCAAGGTTTTTTCTTAGCTTCATCCATATTATTCTGCGGTAAGAAAGAAAGCAGTTCACGGATGCTCATCAGCAATTCTTCTTCGGTATTGCACATAAAGTGAGTCACACCGCTCTTGCTACTATGTGTCATTGCGCCACCCAGCTCTTCTTTACTTACTTCCTCATGAATCACAGCTTTTACTACATCCGGACCAGTCACAAACATGTGACTTTTTTCTTTCACCATAAAGATGAAATCGGTCAGGGCAGGAGAGTAGCAGGCACCTCCGGCGCAAGGACCCAGGATTGCCGAAATCTGTGGAATCACACCGCTGGCCATTGTATTCTGATAGAAAATATCAGCATAACCGGAAAGGCTCTCGATCCCTTCCTGGATACGTGCACCGCCCGAATCATTCAAAGCGATAATCGGGGCACCGTTCTTCAATGCAAGTTGTTGTACTTTCACAATCTTTTTAGCATTGGAAGCTGACAGTGAGCCGCCATATACCGTAAAGTCATAAGCGTAAACAAACACCTGGCGACCGTCCACCTTTCCGTAACCGGATACGATACCATCTCCCGGAATTTTGTTCTTATCCATACCGTAGTTCGTACAACGGTGAACCATCAACTTATCCAGTTCAACGAAAGTACCCTTATCGAGTAACATCTCGATACGTTCGCGAGCAGTCATTTTACCGCTTTCATGTTGCTTCTCTATTTTATCAACGCCTCCACCAAGAGAAGCGATGCGGTCACGTTCCTCGAACGTGGCGTATGCTTTATTTATTTCTTCCATAATGCAATCCGTTCTTATTATTATGCAATCGGTTCTAATGTTATTAATGTCTGTTCGCCGGTTATGCTATCACCTTCTTGAACCAGAATTTCTTTAATGCGGCAGTCTGAAGTCACTTTGTAGTTACTCTGCATTTTCATGGCTTCGATAACGATAGCGGTGTCTCCCGCCTTCATTTCCTGGCCGACTGCAACAGGTATTTTCACTACTTTGCCCGGCATCGGAGAAATGATACAGTCATTCTGTTCTTCTTCCCCTTTCTTGCGCATACGCAGATATTTTGCTTGGCTGTCCACTATTTCTACATTGAAACTGCTATAATGCGTATTCACTTTATAGCTTTTTCCGTTATCACGGCGAATCAGCTGTGCGTTCGAACTGCGTCCGTCCATCAAGATGTTGCAAGTACCGTTTTCTGCCATCACTACGTCTGCTTCAAACGTTTTTCCATCAATGGTGAGCACTACCTTGTTATCTTCCTTGCTGACCAGTTCTACTTCGGCCACACGGTTTCCTATATGAATTTCCATAATTGAATTCTCTTTGTTAAAATTTAGATTCTCAACACACCCTTATGCAATCCGAACTCTTTCCACTTGCTGATAGGGCGGTTGTCGGCAGCCATACCGCTGTTGTTCTCTTCGAGATTCATCAAATAGTCTATATAAGCAGCGATCAGGGCAATATTTTCGGAATATTCGCTGGTGCGCGTAATCCGTTGTTGCAGAAACTCGCTGTTCTTGGCGATGAATCCTGTGTCATAATGACCTTCTACAAAATCAGGAGTATCCATGATGGCACGCAGATAACTGATGTTGTTTTTCACTCCGGTCAATTTATATTCGTGGAGAACACGACGCATCCGCTCAATCGCATATTCGCGATTGGTAGCCCATACAATCAGTTTACCGATCATCGGGTCATAGTAGATCGGAATTTCATATCCTTCGTATACATAACTGTCAATACGCACACCGATACTGTTCGGCTCTGTAATCTGTTTGATGATACCCGGACTTGGCATGAAATTCATTTCAGTGTCTTCGGCACAGATACGACATTCGATAGCGTGCCCGCGTTGCTGGATATTCTCTTGTTTCAGTTGAAGCACTTGTCCGTCGGCAACTTTAATTTGCTCTTTCACCAAATCTACTCCGATCACTTCTTCCGTAATCGGATGTTCCACCTGCAAGCGGGTGTTCATCTCAAGGAAATAATAGTTGCGGTGTTTATCAACAAGGAATTCGATAGTACCCGCACCGATGTAGTTCACAGCTTTAGCCGCCGCTACCGCTTTTTCACCCATGTCTTTTCGCAGTTCGGGAGTGACGAAAACCGAAGGAGTCTCTTCCACGATTTTCTGGTTACGGCGTTGCACGGAACATTCGCGTTCGCACAGATGAATGACGTTTCCATGCTTGTCACCAAGAATCTGGAACTCGATGTGATGAGGCTCTTCAACGAACTTCTCCAGGTAAACCGTGTCGTCGCCAAAGGAAGACAATGATTCGCTCTTGGCAGTGGTATAAGCTTCTTCCACTTCTTCGGCACTGTGGATGAGGCGCATACCTTTTCCACCACCGCCCATAGAAGCTTTCAGCATCACTGGATAGCCGATTTTATTGCAAAGCTCTATGGCTTCTTCTACGCTTTTCAGGTTGTCTTGTGTGCCGGGAACTACGGGTACTCCCGCCTCAATCATTTTGATACGGGCAGCAATTTTATCTCCCATAGCTTCCATTGTTTCCGGATTGGGTCCGATAAAGATGATTCCTTCTTCCTGACATCGACGGGCGAAGGTGGCATTCTCGGACAAGAAGCCGTAACCCGGATGAATGGCGTCTGCATGAGCTGCTTTTGCCACTTCGATGATTTTTTCTATATTCAGATAACTCTCTTTGGATGCTGCCGGCCCTACGCAATAAGCTTCGTCTGCATAAAGCACGTGCTTCGCGGTCCGGTCTGCTTCGGAGAAGATAGCGATACTCGTTATCTCCATTTCCCGGCAGGAACGCATCACCCTTACGGCAATTTCACCGCGATTGGCTACTAAGATTTTTTTTATCATACTTTTTTCAATTAAGTACATACTTATTAATGTCTTCCCGTCTAATGGATATACTCCACCCGACGAAAAACAGTATTTTTTTGATTTGGGGCTTAACAAGTGATACTCTTTCTCCTAATCCACGAGGAGAGGGGCGTCTTACACAAAATGGCAGGTCTTCTGACTGACTCTTGTCTTATTTGCCTTCCCGAATAACATCAGTGGCGTTAAATTAGTTCAATTATAAGACATTGAACAGAGTTTCACAGCAGCGGGACTGTCCGGGATTTACACCCGGTTCCCTATTAATCATCGTCCGTTGGATACGGATTCTGAACCATTTCGGGGGGCAAAGATAAATAAATATTGAATAGGATGTTCCTTTTTTGCACGAAAGTTTCAATTTTGTGCAATGCTTGTCCTTAGTCCGGAAGATAAAGTGATAGGAGCAAAGTATGATGCGGAGAAGTCTTTTCATCGTACGGAGATGATTTGCTTGGATATTAATAGCTGGTCGGGTAAATGCAAACGGGTTTGATTCTTTAATTTGTGTGTAACCTTGCTTCTTTTCTAAACCATCTTTCTCCTGATATTGTTAGGTTGATAGTTATTAATTAAAAGGAGATATTCATTATGAAAGAAAAGAAAATAGCTCGTGAAGAAAGAAACCAGGAGAAGCTAGCTAACGGTGATTGGGTAATGGCAGAGTTTTACGCAACGTGGTGTCCTCACTGCCAGCGCATGAAACCGGTTGTTGAAGAGTTCAAGAAACTGATGGTAGGAACATTGGAAGTGGTGGAAGTGGACATCGACCAGGAGCCTGCCCTTACTGATTTTTATACGGTGGAGTCGACTCCTACCTTTATTCTTTTTAGAAAAGGGCAACAGCTTTGGCGGCAATCCGGCGAATTACCTTTGGAAAGATTGGAAAAAGCAGTGAAAGGATTCAAATTCTGAAAAAGATTTTAATCTAACTCCACGGATATGGATTTTGTCACTTTTGTCACAGATAGTATAAAGAAAGCACATGTATACTGTGCTGCTTGGATACAGTTATTTTAATAAGGTGATAGCAGTTTTTATCTAATACTTCTTGGTTTTAACTAAGTTTGATAGAACTGCTATCATTATATCCACTTTTTTAGTGTATTCTTGGAAAAACTACTATCTTTGTACTGTCGTAATAATTAGAGAAATGGTTATTGAGTTTGAAAAGGAGTATCTTTCAGAACTTTATTATGAAGGTAAATGTAACGATAAGAAGCATCGTTTTCAACCTCAAGTAATAAGGAATTATGTGAAGCGAATTGTCACTTTGGCTGAAGCATTGAATGTAGAAGCGCTTTATCCTTTAAATTCGTTGAATTATGAAGTATTGACAGGGAGTAAAAAAGATATTTCCTCTATTCGGATTGATAAACAATATCGACTGGAATTTAAAATATCGACTACGGACTCTGAACCAATCATAACTATTTGTTCTATTATTGACATAACAAATCATTATAAATAAGAATAGTATGTCTAACTTAGGGTATTCTTTTATTCCGGTGCATCCGGGAGAGATTATAAAAGAAGAATTACAATCTCGTGGTATATCGCAGAAACGATTTGCGGAAGTGGTAGGCGTGTCTTATACGATGTTGAATGATATATTGAATGGGCGTCGTCCTGTATCTACGGATTTTGCCTTATTGATTGAAGCTGCTACCAATATAAATGCGGAAATGCTGATGAATATGCAGACAAGATATAATATGCAGATTGCCCGAAAAGATAAGAATGTTATAGCGCATTTGGAGAACTTACGGAAAATATGTGCCACATTGTTATAATTTAGTTCAACCTCAACTCATGCAGGCATGCCTGCACTTCTTCAAGACTGCCGGTATGTTTTCCTTCATCATCCGACAGTTTGATACATTCCCTCCACTCCTGATTGACATTCATCTTGCATTGCGTCAGTTTCATCACGATGTTCGAAGGTTCGAACCCGGTATCGTTGGTGAGATTGGTGCCGATTCCGAAAGAGCAGCGGATTTTGTTTTTGCAGTATTCTTGAATGTCTAATGCTTTTGTAAAGTCGAGGGCATTGCTGAATACGATGGTTTTGGTTGTCGCGTCGATTCCCAACTCTTTGTAGCGGGCAACCAGTCGGTCGATAAACTCAAATTCATTACCGGAATCGCAGCGCACACCGTCGAAAAGTTTAGCTTGTTTACGGCTAAGGTTACTAAGGAAGATGCCGGAAGTATAGGTATCGGAAAGTGCGATACCCAAATCACCGTCATAAACATTCACCCAGTTTTCGAGTGCCATATAATTGGCATGTTTATATCCGAACTGTGCTCCATGAAACATAAACCATTCGTGAGGGTGAGTCCCCATCATTTTCATTCCATATTTCATTGCGAAGTTGCAGTTGGAAGTCCCGGTGCAATATTGCGCTGTCTCGTTCAGTCTTTTGATAACAGTTTCCTGCACATCAATAGAGAATCTTCTCCGTGTACCAAATTCTGAAAAGCGGAGCTGATGTTGGTTCGATAACTCTATTTTCTCCGACAGTTTGCAAAGAATCCCGTTCATGTCTGCTACATGGCCGAAGAACCGGTTTTTGATTTCAGAAACAATAGCGAGCAAAGGCACTTCATATAAAGTCACTTTATAAAGCAAGTCAGTCACTTCGATGTGGAGATGACAGGCTTCATCCAGATGAATATCAATCTTATTCGGGTCGAAACGAAAAGAAGACAACCACTCCCAGTAGACTCTCGGGAGAAATCTGCAATTCTTCGTCATGTATTCCAACTCCTCTTCCGTGAATCTCAACTGACTAAGATTCTTGATCTCTGCCTTGAGTGTTTCCAGAAAAGCTTCGGTATACTTTGTTTCGTTCCGGTCATTGAAACTAAAAGTACCCATTGCATAGGGGAACAGTTTGATATAAGCGTACGAGGTGGTAAACTTATAGAGGTCTGTATCTAGTAGTGTTTTAACAATCATGACGTTCGTTCTTTTCTATTAATAACGTTGTAAAGTTAGTATTTGTTGAACGAAATAATAGCCTGCTGACAGATAATTATTCCATTTTTGGGATCGATTTATACCTGATTATCTGATATTATCATTAATTTTGCCGTAATTATGTATTAAATAAAAGATATTTGGTATGAAAAACGCTTTGGTATATAGCTGCGTATTACTGTTGTTATCATGTGGCGGAAAAACCGGAGGAACTTCGCAATCTTCTTCCACGAATCAGGAAACACAGGAAAACGCTTTAAGCGAAAAAACTACTGCTATTTCCGAAGCTTTCTCTATGGATTTTTATAAAGGAAGTGATTGGATTATTCCTGATACGCTTTCCGAATCATTGCTAAAAGAACCGGAAGCATCTTCTTTGAAGGTCTATGACTCCGACAGTATTTGCCGGAAACAAGTAGATGGCGTGGAACGTTGTTTTTACAAGGACTCATTGATGAACGGTGCTTATAAGCACTTTTATTTTCGCTCGACTGATTCTTTTGTGTCGGAACCCTATTATTCGGTAGTTGTTTATAAAGACGGAATAAAGAACGATACGGTGCGTCATTACAGTATCTCTTCCCATTGTATGACAAGTCGTATAATCACTCTTGACAGTATTTGTGAACTTTATCAATCTTATTATTCCAACGGATATCCCCATATCTTTTACCAGGCTACACGAGGTAAACTTAATGGAGTACGTCAGAGATGGTATTATGATGGAAAGCCGGACTGGTTTGAACACTATAAAGATGGGAAGCTAAACGGAGAGGAAATGAGATGGCATGCCAACGGACATCTATGGCAGGTTAATCATTATATTGACGATCAGGAAGTGTTACCGACCGAATGTTGGTATTATAGCCATTCGGAATACGCTTATAATGACCCTGACGGGGTAGCGGAGGCTCCCGACTGGTATGAGTATAAATATCAGGCATCAGAAGGGACTCCCTTTTATTACATTCAAGAAATTTATGCATTGGAGAACGGCAAAAAGTATCTTCTGAAACGAAAATATTTTGAAAAGGATTCCGATGAGCCGATATACTTCATGGATGATAAGTGTGATTCTGTAAAACGAAGCATTGTGACGGTCGGAACTCAAAAGCGGCTGGATATAAGGAATTATTCTGGCGGGCGGCTACGTCGTTTCGAGAGTTATCCGTACTCGGAGAAAGGCGTGCCGGGTGTCATGACTGAAATTTATTCTGAAGAAGGCAACCGGATTGAAAAGAGTATGTATGACTATCATAGTGGAAGAATGATCTCCTTGCGTATGTATAGCAATACAGGGGCAGACGTGAAAAAACTTGAATTTGCTGAATATACGAATATGAAGGCGGATAGTTGTAATAAACAGCTTGATTCTGGTAAAGGGCGTTATACAGACAATCAGAATAAACTGTCCGTGCGCTGGAAAAAGGGGGAACTCGCACTGCTGAATTCTCCGGCGAAAGAAGATGAAGATGGATTTATAAAATGGTACTATGATGGGTATCAGTCTGATTACGGTCTGCATTTTTTTCACTATTCAGGGTTTGAGAGCTGGGGCTATTTTGTGATGAGTGATGTTACAGGAGAAGTTTACGAATATCGTAGTATAGATACCCCTTTATTCTGTGGAAAATCCGGTCTTTTCCTTGTCGTAGATGAAAATCCGTATAAGGAAGAATGTTATGTCCGCGTTTACAAGATGCTTCCCGAAGGACGTTTGGCGGAAGTTGCCGCACTCAATCGGGGAGGAGGGGATTATTTTGAGGTTGATTTGGACGATTTTGTCTGGGTGGGTGAAAGTTCATTCATTGCCAATAAAAAAACGTCGGAAGATGAACTTCAATGTGACTTTTATGGAGGATGCTCTGACAGTTGCCTGGAAGAGTACAGGAAGTGTGGCTATCTGCAAATCGACGAAGACGGCTGGGGGTATGTGCGCGTCGATCTTCGTCCTGATGCTTTGCAGACTAAGCAGGAGCTTCCGTCTTCACTAGAAGCTATTAACGAAATGAATGCATGGGTAAAGTCATTGTGAAACCCAGAAACAATGGAAAATCATGCATCCACTCTTCCCCCTTTTTGATAGATATTTTAAGATCATTACTGTCTATTCTACTAATTCCCGGTTGCATCCGCTATTGATAAATAGCGAAAGAAGCCATATTCCCATTATTGTCATTTTATTCATTGTATTAAAGTTATGTTCTATGATAACGCTACTGTCGGGTTATGAGCAGTCAGGCCACCATCTACGACGATTGTTTGTCCCGTGATGTACCTTGCATCGTTCGAAGCCAGAAAAGCGATGGCAGCTGCGACGTCTTCCGGTTCTCCTAAATAAGGAGTGACACATTGGCCGAGAAAGATGTTGCGTACATCTTCATTCAGGTTATCCAATGCCGCGGGGGTAAGTACCAATCCCGGGGCTACGGCATTGCAGCGGATATTTTTCTTTCCCATTTGGGTAGCGATGTATTTCGTCAGGTTGATGACGCCCGCTTTGCTGGCACCATATAATGTACCGTTAGCATCAGCAGTAAGTCCGCTTATGGAAGCTACGTTGACAATGTTTCCGCCGCCATTGGTAGTCATGATAGGGATGACCTGTTGAGAAAGGTACATAGTGCAGCAGAGATTCAGGTGGAATGCCTCGTCAAAGTAATTGATATCCAGCTTCTCGATGTTAAGGTCACGTTTGGGATCGGTTCCTCCTACATTATTAATCAGTACATCTATTCGTTGATATTCATTCATAGAAAAATCAATCAGCTCTTTGCAACTCTGGAGTTCGGTGGCGGAGAAATAAACATGGCGCACGTCGGCCCCTGCATGAGTAAGTTCGTTGGCAAGCTGTTCCGCCTTTTTTTCAGAATGGTCAGCGATGACTACTTTGCCCCCTTCGGAGACAATGCGGCGTGTGGTTGCTTCGCCGATACCACCGGCAGCACCGGTGATGACAACTACTTTATTTTCGAATCTGTTCATATATTGTGAATTTGATGGTTACCTTCTATTAGAAACAGATGGCAGAGGAATTTGTTAGACCTCATAAACGCTCTTTAATAAGATAAGGTGTCCGATTGGAAAACATTTGCATCTCCTCCGGTTTTATGCCTTGATTATTTAAGAAAACTGTTAAATGTTAATGTCCGGCGGCTTATTTGTTAATGCGGTTCAGATTCTGTTAAACCATGTTATAAGATACGCTGCATCGGGCCGAAAATTTGGAGATAACCGAAAAGTCCGTATCTTTGTACTGTGTTTTTCATAGTATTAGATTTAAGGTTAACAAAAGATTGGCTGTCTGGGATAGATAGCCTTTTTTTATGCCTGTAAGTCAGATGCGGATCAGGAAGATTAAAACAACGAATATTGGTTATCTCGCAGACTCTTCATCTCCCGTTCCTTTACTATATCATCTTCGGATAAATGACCGATGAGCAACGGCGAGTTTTTATCATGTTTCTTCATATTATATGCTGCTGTATTATAATTACCTTTGATGGCATAGCAATAAACACATCCGTTCAGACAACTTTCATAAGTCCCGATATCAATACTTTCGATACAGTTGCAGATATTACGCTGGTTTTTATCCTTTTGAGCAAGGATAGGATAACCGGTGATCTTTTCAATCAGCCCTTTATCAATGCACAAGCCGCTGGGAATACCCAAATGTCTTAAATCTACCTTGACGGTACAAGTGTCCAGCTGTATACCGGGATAAATATCTATTGTCTTTTTAAAGGAGACGGCCATTTCTTCTATTTCCTCTTTGGTCAGCGGATTGATGTTGAATGGTTGTATCGAGTTTCGGATATGGGGGTAATGATCTATAAATCCCAACATACATTTCGAGGTATGGTCTTTGAGTTCATGGGCAATCCGGGCGAATGCTTCCTGGTGGAAAGAAACGTTGTATTCCTCATTCGTCAGTATCGGATCATATCTCCAAATCATTTTTTCTCTGCCAATTTTGTCTGCCAGCTTTTTAAAGGTATCAATTCGTTTATCGATAGATGGCAAACGATTCTCCAATTTTTCTCCGTAAGGGTTGAGTGTAAATTGGAAGTAATAGTTGTAATCCTGTAATTTATCCAGCTGGTTAAGCATCGGGGCCGGGTTCTTGGTCCAGAATACGAAACAATCAACCACAGCAGGAGATAAGGAAATCCTGCTAATCATTTTCGGATGATAAGGATTGGGCACTAATACATATCCTTCTTTTATCCGGTTGAAAAACCATTGAGAATAGAATGCCGGAATATCTGTCCGGCGGCTGGCACTGATTATCATAGTTCAAAGTTACGAAAAAAAACAATGTCGTTTCCATGATTAGCCTTTTTTTCTATTCTTACTTATCCGGGGAGCAACTTATGTGAATGAATATGTTAAATGTTAACGGATGAAGTCTGAAATGTTAATGCGATTCTCGGAGTATTAAACCCTGTTACAATATCGTCTGTTTAGGCGCTGAAATTTGCTATTTATCTGAAATATGGTACCTTTGTACTGTGTTTTTTTCATAAGTATTAGATTTAAGGTTAACAAAAGATTGGTTGCTCGTGATGAGTAGCCATTTTTTGTTTTTATACACGTTGGTTGCTTATTCCTTAATCATCGTTAGCAGCATTTTAAATTTCTCCACTACACTTCTCGAATATGCATTGTTTGTCTATAACAAAAAACGATTTTTATTGTTATAGTACGAAAGACTTAATAAACGAACCATTATGAAGAAGAATATTTTATTTTTCGGAGCACTTGTAGGTGCTCTCTTGTTGGTTTCTTGTTCGGGAGGAAACAAGAAACAGGCTGCGTCCTCTGTCGCTTCGGAGGAATTGGACAATGCCAGTAAGGTGATAAACTATTATCATACATCGCTTATCGTGTTGAGGCATGTAGCCAATGCGAAAGACATAAATGCAGTTTTGGGATATATGGAACAGACAGGAAAAGTTCCTGAAGTATCTCCGATTGCACCACCTGAAGTATCTGCCAGAGATACAGCGGAATTGATGGATCCGGGAGATTATTTTAATATAGAAGTCCGTCAGAATCTGAAGCAGAGTTATCGAGGACTTTTCAGTGCAAGGACGCAATTCTATGATAATTTTAATAAATTCCTCTCTTACAAGCAGGAAAAAGAGACTGCAAAGATCGGCAAGCTCCTCGACGAGAACTATCGGCTTAGTGTAGAAATGTCGGAATATAAACAAGTGATCTTTGATATTCTAAGCCCTCTGACAGAACAAGCTGAAAAAGAACTGCTTGCCGATGAACCGTTGAAAGATCAAATCATGGCCATGCGTAAGATGTCCGGCACCGTGCAAAGCATCATGAATCTCTATTCACGCAAACATGCGCTGGATGGTATGCGTATTGATATGAAGATGGCCGAACTGAAGAAAGAACTCGAAGCTGCAAAGAAACTTCCTGCTGTCACAGGTTATGATGAAGAACAGAAGAATTATTATAGCTTCCTGACTTCCGTAGAATCATTTATGAAAGATATGCAGAAAGCCAGAGATAAAGGTAGCTATTCCGACGAGGACTATAATGCGATATCGGAGGCCTACGAATACGGACTTTCCGTTATCTAAAGAATCTTCCTCTGTTTGAATGTGAGCTACAATCATGCTCTTTCAAACAGAGGATGTTTTTTTATTAAGAAAAGGTTTGCCGTCTTTTCAATTGTACCTTATTCTCAAATAAGGATCCTGCCTTAAATCCTTATCTGTTTATCATTCCGGCATATCTGTTCTTAATAGGACGACTCCCTAATTTATAAAAAGTCCTTTTTTTACTATACCTCTTTAAACAGGAGCTTTACTTTTGCATTTGAATTAAGAAATAATATCTTTGCTCTATGCAATCATTTCAACTCATAAAACCCTGTTTGGCGCTTGCTCCTTATATACGGCATTACTGGATATTGCAAGACGATTCAGTGACTCCGGTTTCCGAACGGACTCTGCCCATTGGCTGTATGCAACTGGTATTTCATAAAGGGAAACAACTCCTTTTGTCGGGCGAGTCGGAACTACAACCTCAATCCTTTATTTCCGGACAATCGGTCGGCTTTTCGGATGTACAGTCGACGGGTAGGATTGAAATGATTACTGTTGTTTTCCAGCCTTATGCAGTTAAAGCATTGTTTCATATTCCCAGCCATCTGTTTCACGGACAAAATGTAGATACCGATGCGATGGAAGATGTAGAACTGTCGGATTTGGTGAAACAGGTCACTGACACTTCTGATAATGCCGTTTCTATTCGTTTGATAGAGCAGTTTTTCCTTCGTCGTTTATACACCCTTCCGGAGTATAACCTCAAGCGGATGTCTGCTGTGTTTCATGAAATAAACCTCCAGCCGCAAATCAACATTGCTCATCTGTCGGAAACGGCCTGTTTGAGCAGTAAGCAGTTTGGACGTATCTTTGCCGATTATGTCGGCACTACCCCCAAAGAATTTATTCGTATTGTCCGTATGCAGCGGGCATTGTCAATGTTGCAGCAGGATGCCACTATTCCTTTTGTACAAGTAGCTTATGAATGTGGCTTCTCCGATCAGTCTCACATGATAAAGGAATTCAAACTCTTTTCCGGTTACACCCCTGCAGAGTATCTTTCTGTCTGTGCTCCTTATTCCGATTATTTTTCCGAACTTTAAAGATGTCCCTTTTTTCCTATCAGGCTTCCTCGTGTTGCCCTACTTTTGCAGTGTCTTTGCAAAGGCTTAGTAGTAACGATAAAAAAGAAACGAAATGAAAAAACTAATTGCATTTTTTGAGATTCCTGCTTCCGATTTCCATCGGGCTGTCGATTTTTACGAAACAGTATTAGGTATGCAACTTCCGACTTTTGAATGTGAAACAGAAAAAATGGCTTGTTTCACAGAAGAAGGTGAAACCGTCGGTGCTATCTCTTATGCTTCAAATTTCGACTTTCTTCCTTCCACGCATGGAGTGCTTATCCATTTCAACTGTGAGGAAATAGAACAGACCTTGGAAAAAGTACTTCTGAAAGGAGGGAAAGTAGTCATTCCCAGAACAAAGATTGAGGCGGACGGCAAAGGATGGTTTGCCGTATTCACTGATAGTGAAGGAAACCGGATTGGCATTTATGCTGAAAAATAACAGGTAGGAGAGAGGAAGGCAGCCTGTTATAGCATAATATGCTTTTAGATGCGGATAACGCAAAATGACACGGATAAGAAGATTACAAATCTGCTAAATCCGTGTCATCCGCGTCTAAAAGATAGACTTATCAGGGTTTTGCACTGTCCCCCCAAAAAAGTCAGACGTTAAATCACATCTTTATTCATTCTCTTTATTCCGCCATTTGTCTGTCCGCATTATTCTACCGGAATATAAATTTCCGTCAACAACTCTTCGGGAGCAGTGTCGCATGGATTGTTCAGATAACGTTCCGCGCTGGCTTCATCCCGCAGCGTACATTCCATTTCAGGCAGACACTTTCCGTAAATCGTATCATACACAGCTTGCAAATTGTCATACGGACCTTTATACAAGAAGATAGCATAACGTCCGGCCGGGATCACCTTAAATCCGACATCACTTTTGGGGGCTACCTTTACAGGCATTACCATACATACGTCTGTACGCAGTTTTTCTGCCGGTGTCACTTTCGGATCATCGTGATAGATGCAAAGCGGGCTGAAATCTCCCATCGGCAACTGTTGTTCTTTGATGAATTGGAATAAACGGCCCCAGGTGCCACCGTAATCATTCAGTTTGTAATCGCCGGTGAGGCGGATATAAATCACATTCCGTTCGGAAACGTTTCTGATCTCTCTTTTTAGTTCCAGGTCTGGCCTGATAATCGCTGGTTTCATAATTACAAAGTTTTTATTGTTTCTATACTCTAAAGGTGAAATGCCATAAAATTGCTTGAACACTTTCGACAACGAAGAAGGAGAAGAGTAACCAATCCGATAGGCTATGTCGGCAATCGGAACATCCGAGTAGCGGAGTAGACGTGCGGCAGCTTCTGTCCGCGTCCGGACAATAAACGTACCAATCGGTTCACCGAGAAAAGCTTTCATGATCCGGTGAAAGTAAAAAGGAGAAAAGTTTGAAATTCTGGCCAGAGATTTTAAATCAATGTCTTCTCCCAAATGTTGGTTGATGTATTCCACTACAACATTTACGCACTTTTGATATTCTTCTTTCGTTGTTTTTTTCTGTTGCATAACTTATTCTGGTATTTCACTCCGCAAAGGTATTGGTAAAAAAGCGAAATGACTTGTCCGATATTGCGGAAATGTCAATTTCCTATTTTCTTTCTGTGATTGCCCGATTCCTGTTTTGAGAATTTATTTTGATATATAATGTTCCTTTTAGTGGTGTTATGGTACGAATTATTACCAAGTTTTTAATCACTAGACGCGAAATTGATTTCTTTGTTTTAAATAATGTCAAAAACTAAAACAAAAAAGTTAGTTTTGTTATAAACAATTATTAAAATGACTATATTGTAACCAAATTATTAATAAAAATAGCCATGGATAAAACAATTGTAGGGAACAATGCCGGAAAAGTTTGGTGTGCCCTGAAAGAAATTGGTGAAATTTCAATACCTGAATTGGCAAGAAGATTAAACCTAAGCGTAGAAAGTACAGCATTAGCAGCCGGTTGGCTAGCAAGAGAGAACAAAATTTGTATCCAGCGGAAGAACGGATTAATTGCTTTATCTGATGAAAGCACTTTCCCTTTTAGCTTTGGATAATTACAGATTTTGCGAGTGAGTATCTTTGGATTTCCGTTAACTTGTAAGTAAGAAAATGTCGATATAAGGTATCACATGCAAAGTTTGAACTTAAGAAGTTTAATATTTAAAAGAGTTGCTCCGTAATAGGGCAACTCTTTTAACGTATAATAAACGTATAAAAATGTCGAATCGTTCTTGTTGATAGGTAAAATATAGATACTTATATTTCGCAATAATAATAGTCGATTTTTCTTTAAAAGTTCTACTTTGGAGGATTTGTTCAGAATCCTACCCGCTTTCTTCCTAAAGAGAAATCCATGCCTTCGTAATTATAGATTTCAGCCAGTGTCATAGGTTGTGTCTGTTGGGGGATATCCAGTCCTTCTTCCTTTATCAGTTGGTTTACTTTGTCGGTTGTCAGGTCTTTAAATTCGTACCGGGCAGCCAGACGTCCTTTTCTAAGCAAGGCTTCGTCGATATCTTTTAGTGGAGCGTTGAATGTGCAGATAAATTTGATACATAATTCATCGCTTAATAGTCCGTCGCTGATATTCAGTATGTTGACTAGTCCGGCATTCATGCGGTTTCCTCCGTTGCGGCTTGATAATAGCTCTTCGCAGTCTTCTACGATAAAGATCGAATTCTTTTGTTGACGGATAAAAGTGATAAAGCTAGGGTCTGAAAGTTTGTCTACCAGGTCGCCGCTCATATAAATCATTCTCTTTTTTCCGAGATTGATGAGATGACGGATATAAGTTGTTTTCCCCGTACCTTGTTTCCCGTGCAGAATGATTAAACCGCTTTTATTCTCCTCTAATAGGAAGTTTTCGATTTCAGCGGCTACGGGAGCAAAATCATTGTTATAGTGGCGGTCAATCTGAATGGCCGGCTTATTGATTTGCGATTGTTTCAGGCTGAAGTAGTTATGAGCGTATGTTACTATAAATAGGTTGTTCAGTTTCTCATTCTCCTTTTTGTGGTTTTCGCAAATCTGATTGATGCGATCGATTTCTTCCTTATCAATATTGGAATAGGCTATTTTTATGCAATTATCAAAATAGCCAATCATTAAATTCTTCTTGCAGATAACGATGCAATCGTATAACTCTTTTGTAGATGTATCTTCTTCCTCCTCCTCTTCCTCTTTTTCATTCTCAAAATGATTGCAATATATATGCTCGAATATATCGAACGCATCGTCTTGCTGATAAAGTTTTTTGATTTCTTTCAGGAAATCTTGGTTTACTTTATATTTCACCATTTTCATAGAAGGGAATCGTTTGAATATCTGATAGAATAGACTACAAATGCTACTGTCGCTGAACCAGCCTGTGGAGTAATCGAAAATATCTGTGAAATCTGCGAGTGTGTATTCTTTACTCATTTTTTCTTTTTATATAAATAGGACGGCAAAGGTACTAAATAAATCTATGATATGGACTTATCCGATTTCTCATTTTCTTGAAAAACATTGGTATGATAGTTTCCTGCATTTATATCAGCGCGCCCCCTGCAAACGATTTTTCATTTTCATTTCTCATATTCTCATAAATAATACGGTAATTATATGTAAATCAATAATATAATAGTATGGGAAATAAAATATAAAATGGTATTTCTCATACTATTTCTATCATTTATCCTTAAAAATGATGCATTTCTCATAGGTTTAAAATCGTTTCTCATCTTATTCTCATACTCCTTTTATCTATTTTACTCCTTTCTCATGCATTATGGCTGTATCTTTTCCCAGACTCTCGTCGGACTTTACGATTATTCCTTTTTCTTATGTCGTTTATTAAGCAACTTCCTATTGTTTACTGCTTTCCTGTGTATCATGCACCTTATATCCTTATGCTTTTCCTTAATCATTGCCATTTTTTCCTACTACTATCTGTATCGTTGCACTCCAGCAGGGCAGACGCATTAAAAATTATTTTCCTGTAAAAGTTGTGACAAATATTTTTCATCCCATCCCGCTTTTAGTCTTTTCAGATTCAT
>NZ_CP083673.1:6164503-6189870 GCF_025914115.1 Bacteroides sp. DH3716P
CAATCATCTTTTTCAGATTTACCACAACGTTTCCAGAATACTCCATTATTTTATTCAAAACCGTACAGAGAATGAGCCAAACCCGTACGGGAATGAATCAATTTTTAGGGATATGGCTGTCCTGAACCAAATCCCCAAGAATTATAATTGAGCTGGCTTGCTGAATATACATAACTTCCAGCATTTATTTCCATATTTCCACCACATTTAAAAAAATATGTATATCTTTGTCACACGCTTTCTGCTCATCAGCGTGATGAAATTAGCGGGAGGCGCTATATATTACTTAAATTAGGAATATGTAAGTGTTATCTCTCGGAATCAGAATCTAGCGATTTAAACCAAGGAGAGATGATGCGACAGATGTTCCACGTTAACGGCTTATATCAACATATCCGTAAAAGATGTGTTATATATAAACGATTGACGTGGGTGTCTGTTGTCATTATTATCTTTTGGGAGGGTTTCGCTAGGCCTTGATTCCGGATAATGGTGCAACAGCATTCACGTCTTTTTTGTGTCCGGTCGGTTATGATTACCCCTAAAAGTCTAACCTAAACAATTCCCCGTCCGCCCGAAATACAGAAAACGTGGATGTCCGTTGTGCCACATAAACAAAATAATACTCCATTTTTATTGTGGAACACATTAAAACAAAAGCATTATGCCAAAATGGATTAGCGTAGAAGAAGCGGCGGCCAAGTATGGAATCAACAAAGAAGTAATCTGGCTTTGGGCGGATATGAAAAGATTCCCAATGTCGTATGAGAAAGGTATCACCACTGTTGATGAAGAAAGCCTTATCGGATTCCTGCATCAGAATAAGGATCGAGTTACAGCCGAGTATATCGACACATTGGAAGACCTATGTATTGAAAAAGCAAATATCTGTAACTTATATGCTGAAATTATTGGCTGTCAAGACAAAGAACTCTTGTATCAAAGAGAGCAAATAGCTCGAATGAAAGAGATACAAACAGCTATGAAAAGGCAAAACAGCCGGCTCCGGGATTGTGAGAAAGTGTTCACGAAATATGAAGAGAACTTTAGTACCTGCTGGGTTGGAAGAATCTGCGCTCACTTAAGGCGGCTGATATGGTTGATACGACGGTAAATACCATTCTATCTCCTTTTAAATAAGGAATAACCGATACCGTTGAGCGGAAATGTCTAAAAGTACTCTTGAATAGAAAATTTAAAGATGCCCATGAATAGATATATTTAAAGATATCCCTAAATAGAAATGTTTAAAAATACTAGAAATATACTGTAGTAAGATTTTTTATCCATTCGTTTTATATTCTTAACTCCGAAAAATTCGTAAGTGTAGATAAACCAACTACTTTTGGCTCTCGAATTTGCAGCATTTTTGAATGTCTTGCGTCTAATAAACATAAACTAATATATTTCTAGTCATGAAACACAGACTGTTACTACTAATTCTATTCGTATTCGCTACCTCCGTGGCGGCGGGGTGGGCACAAAAATCCACAGCTCCTTCTTATACAGTCAAAGGAGTACTTATTGATTCTTTAACACAAGAGGGAGAACCGTATGCTACCATCAAAATAGCAAAGAAAAATGCTCCGGATAAAGCAGTCAAGATGGCGGTGACTGGGGCGAATGGTAAATTTCAGGAGAAACTGAATGTCGCTGCGGGCAATTACATCATCACTATTTCTTCGATTGGTAAAGCGCCGATAGTAAAGGAATTTACTCTAAAACCGTCCGTGAAGGAGGTTGACTTGGGCACAATGATTTCTTCAGAGGCCAATAACGTATTGAAAGGAGTGGAGGTAGTTGCACAAAAACCTTTGGTAAAGGTAGATGTGGATAAGATTGAATATAATATTGAAGATGACCCGGACTCAAAATCGAACAGTATATTGGAGATGCTTCGGAAAGTGCCTTTGGTAACGGTGGATGGAGAAGACAATGTACAAGTAAACGGCAGTAGCAGTTTCAAGATACATGTAAATGGAAAGCCCAATAATATGATGAGTAATAATCCGAAGGAAGTACTGAAAAGTATGCCGGCAAACACGATCAAATATATTGAGGTGATAACTTCACCGGGAGCTAAATATGATGCGGAAGGTATCGGAGGTATTCTGAATATCGTCACAGTAGGTTCCGGATTTGAAGGATACACGGCTACTTTCAGAGGAAATGCTAATAATAACGGAGTAGGTGCCGGCACTTACGCAATGGTGAAACAAGGTAAACTGACTGTTTCTGCCAACTATAACTACAATTATAATAATAGCCCGCGCAGCTATTCCGACAGTTATCGCGAAAACTACGAACCGGATAAAGAGAATGAAAAATATCTGGAATCGGAAAGTAGCTCCAAGTCGAAAGGGAATTTCCAGTATGGCAATTTGGAAGCCAGTTACGAGATTGATACGTTGAGGTTGCTGACCGTGGCTTTCGGAATGTACGGTAGCAGTGACAAAAGTAACAGTGGCGGAAATACGATTATGCACGGAGCTGATCGACAGGATTTTGCGTACCGTTATAGAACCGACAATCATGGAAAAGGGTCATGGTATTCTATCAACGGAAATATAGACTATCAACGTACTTCCCGAAAAAATAAAGAACGGATGATTACGTTTTCTTATAAAATCAATTCCCAACCCCAAACGAATGATTCATATAATACTTATCTGGACATCGAGCCTGATGAGAATAAACTGGATATCATTAAAGAATTGTCATTAAAGAATTTCCATTCGGACGGAAAGACAAATACGATGGAGCAGACTTTCCAGGTGGACTATACTACTCCGATTGGAAAGCTGCATACAATTGAAACCGGTGCCAAATATATTTTCCGACGTAACTCCAGTGATAATCGGTTTTATGAAGCCGAGGGAGCAAGTGAAAACTATGCATATAATGAGAATCGTAGTAGCGAGTACCGTCATTTGAATCATATTCTCTCTGCTTATGCCGGATATACGCTGAAATACAAGGGATTTACTTTCAAACCGGGATTACGTTATGAGCAAACCATACAAGAGGTGAAGTATCTGGTGGGTCCGGGCGAGAACTTTGATTCGAATTTTAGTGATCTGGTTCCTTCCGTTTCCTTGGGAATAAAACTAGGAAAGACGCAGAATTTGCGTGGTGGATATAATATGCGTATCTGGCGTCCGGGTATCTGGAATTTGAATCCTTATTTCGATAATCAGAATCCGATGTTTATCAATCAGGGAAATCCGAACCTGAAGAGTGAGAAGAGTCATTCGTTCGACTTGTCTTACAGCAGTTTTACGTCCAAGTTCAACATCAATCTTTCTTTGCGTCATTCTTTCAATAACAATGGAATTGAAAGAATCAGCCGTTTGATTACTGATAAAGACGGAGAAATCTTTGAAGATGGGCATAAAGCTCCCTACGGTGCACTGTATAGCACATACGGTAATATCGGAAAGAGCCGGGAAACAGGATTGAACTTTTATTTGAACTGGAACGCTTCTCCTAAAACGAGAATTTACGTCAATGGACGTGGCAATTATAGCGATTTGCGGAGTCCTGCCCAAGAGTTGCACAATTATGGATGGAATGCTTCTGCTTATGGAGGAATTCAGCAGACCTTACCGGGAAAAGTACGTTTGAGCCTGAACGGCGGAGGTAGCACACCCCGAATCAGTTTGCAGGGAAAAGGTTCAGGATATAGTTATTATAGTTTGGGATTGAGCCGTTCTTTCCTGAAAGAAGAACGTCTTTCTTTGAATATTTATTGCAGCAATGTTCTGGAGAAATACAGAACTTACAATAACCACACAGAAGGAGCTAACTTTATTTCGAAGAGTTCGAGCAAATATCCGAGCCGGTATTACGGTTTCAGTATTAGCTATCGGCTTGGAGAGTTGAAAGCCAGTGTGAAGAAAGCCGCACGAAGCATCGACAATGACGATGTGAAAGGTGGCGGCGGAGGAGGTGGAAACACCGGTGGTGGAGGTGGTCAGTAGACCACTTCCGCACACCGAGATTCCCTCTTATTTCTGTCTCACGTCTTGCTTGTTGGTGTTAAAACCAAGTTTGGTTAATCCGGCCTGTACGTCGGGATGGCTCATGAAGAGTTTCCACAATAATCCGCTCCGGTAGTTTTCGATCATGACAGCAATAGGACCCTGGTCGATAGCCAGATAACGTTGCGGATACCAATTGTCCGTTTCGCTGAAAGCATCGTAGAATCCGAAAGGACCGAACACTTTATCTCCCATACCATATAGATGGCGCATCACTTGCATGGAATATTCCGGTGTATAGACAATGGATGAAAGCGCGGCGGTAGGGGAGATTACTCCTTTGTCCTCCTGCTCATTGGGCGAATGAGCCGCATATCCATCGACGGAGTAGCTGGCAGTCAGTCCCCAACAATCCGGTCCGAAACCTTTGTAATGTTTAGGGTTGCGGATGCAGTAAGCACGGTTCACCAGTGTCAGGTTGCGCATTTCGTGGAAGTAGCTGGGACAGTATTCATCTTTTAGTCCCACCGGATCAAGTCCGAGGAAAGAGTATTGAGCCCAGAAAAGCGGTCCGGCTTCGGTGCCCTGATAGCGGAGGTGCAACTCGATTCCTTCCACTTTATGCGGAGAAACGATGGCTCCGTTCTGTGCCCAACCGTCATGATAGACAGCCGCAGGTACTCCGTGTGTAGGAGAAGCGGCGGCAAGAATATACATAATCATACATTCGTTGTAACCGTGTACAGGGAAATTCATTTCCCAGCCATACGTCGGACTCCAATGCCAGTAAAGAACGTTTTGCCCGCCTTGCCGATACCAGTTCCAGTCGACATCCCGCCAAATCTGGTCGATCCGTTGGGCGAGGGCTTTCTCTTTCTCGTTTCCGTTGACGTAATATTGGTGTACGGCCAGTAGCCCTTGGATGAGGAAAGCGGTCTCTACCAGATCGCCCCCATTATCTTTCTGACCGAATGGTTTCACCTTGCCCGTATCACCATACCACCAATGAGGGTAGGCTCCATGGAAACGGTCTGCCTTTTCGAGGAAAGAAACGATGCGTTCCATTCGTGCCAGTCCCTCTTCGCGGGTGACGTAACCGCGTTCGATTCCCGCAAGGATAGCCATGATGCCGAAGCCGCTGCCGCCGGAAGTGACTACGTTGGCATCGTTTTCTGGATAAACGCCGTCCACATGATAACGTTCGGGAGCCAAGCCGCTATTCGGCTCGGCACCTTCCCAGAAATAGAGGAAAGTCCGTCGCTGGACGGTATCCATCAGGGCGTCGTCCGATAACGAGTCGGTGGCTGCGGAAAGGTTGTTGCTTTTGCTTTTCCCTTTACAGCTCTGGAAAGTCAGGGCAACGGCGGATAGAAATAGTAACATGAGCGGAAGTGCACTCATTTCTATTATTCTTTTATATTTATCGTTCATAATCAAGGTGATAAAAGTTTAGTTTAACGTGAACTTCGCGGTTTTCACATCACGGCTGTTCGTACCGATCATCACTTCAAAGTCGCCCGGTTCGGCAACCAGTTGCAAGTCATAATTATAGTATCGAAGCATTTCCGGAGCAATCTTGAAACGGACAATCTTCATTTCACCCGGTTCCAGGAATATCTTTTGGAAACCTTTCAACTCTTTGACGGGACGGGTACTGCTACCCACAACGTCGCGGATATAAAGCTGTACCACTTCCGAGCCGGGCCATGTTCCGGTATTGGTAACCTCCACTGCCGCGGTCAACGAACCGTTCATGTCCATGGAAGAATGACTCAAGTCGATGTCACTGTAAGAGAACGTCGTATAAGAAAGGCCGTAACCGAACGGATAAAGCGGATCATTATCCACATCGAGATAGTTGCTGCGGAATTTCTCGAACCATTTGCCATCTTTCAATGGGCGTCCGGTATTTTTATGCGCATAATAAAGAGGTATCTGGCCGACATTCTTCGGGAAAGTCATAGTCAGTTTACCACCCGGATTGACGTAACCGAAGAGGGCGTCACCAATGGCGTAAGCGGCTTCACTACCTCCGAACCATACATTCAGAATAGCAGGCACATGCTCCTGTTCCCAATTCAGCGTAAGCGGACGTCCGGTGAATAACACCAGTACCACCGGTTTGCCTGTCTTTAAAAGCTCTTTCAACAGATTCTGTTGTACGTCGGGAATATTCAAGTCTGTACGACTGCTGCTTTCACCGCTCATTTCAGAAGATTCGCCTAGCGCTGCGATGATGATATCCGACCGACGGGCTACGTTCAATGCTTCGTCCAGTAACTGCTGGTCGGTGCGGTTGTCACGGTTCAGGGAACGGCCGAACATCGTTGCCCGTTCTTCGTAACTTGCATCACTAATCAGGTTGCTTCCTTTAGCGTACATGATATTCGCTTTTCCGGCTGTCATCTCTTTCAATCCTTCTACCAAAGAAGGGCAACGGTCGAGCACAGCTGCTACGCTCCATGTACCCGGCATATTGCTACGGCTGTTTGCCAACGGACCGATTACTGCAATATTTCCTTTAGGGTTGAAAGGCAACAACGGATTTCCGTTCGGATTACCGTCGGGACTGTCATTCTTTAGAAGAACGAAACTTTCTGCTGCAATTCTGCGGGCTGCATCACGATGGGCTTTGGTAAAGATGTCGCGTGCCGGACGTTTCGGATCGCAATATTTATAAGGATTATCAAACAATCCCAGTTTATATTTGGCTTCCAGAATACGACGGCAAGCCGTATTCAATGTTTCCATAGAGACTTTTCCTTCCTGAACGGATTTCTTCAGTGTCCCTACAAAACCCTCGCTTACCATATCCATATCCACTCCGGCGTTGATGGCACGGGCGGATACTGTCTGAAGATCACCGATACCGTGGTCGATCATTTCTGAAATGCCCGTATAATCAGTTACCACAAAACCGTTGAATCCCCACTGTCCGCGGAGAATATCCGTCATCAGCCATTTATTGGCAGTGGCCGGAATACCGTCTACTTCATTAAAAGAAGCCATCACGCTGCCTACACCCGCTTCAACGGCTGCTTCATACGGCAGCATATAATCATTGAACATTCGTTGGCGGCTCATATCCACGGTGTTATAGTCGCGGCCGGCTTCGCCTGCCCCATATAACGCAAAGTGTTTTACGCAGGCCATGATTTCGTCATTCCGTTCCATGTTTTTCCCCTGATAGCCGCGCACCATTGCTTCGGCAATCATGGCACCGAGAAACGGGTCTTCGCCACTACCTTCGGATACGCGTCCCCAACGAGGGTCACGTGAAATATCCACCATCGGGCTGAAAGTCCATGAGATTCCATCAGCACTTGCTTCTACAGCCGCAATGCGGGCAGACTCTTCAATGGCTGTCATGTCCCAGGTGCAAGACAAACCGAGCGGGATAGGGAACATCGTTTCGTATCCGTGAATAACGTCCATCCCGAACAATAACGGAATACCCAGCCGGGAATCTTCCACAGCTTGTTTCTGTACTTCACGTATTTTCTCTACTCCTTTCAGATTGAACAATCCTCCCACTTCGCCTTTCTTGATTTTTGCGGCGATGTCGCTGCTTTTAGCCTGTCCCGTAGTGATCTCTCCGGTGACAGGAAGGTTTAACTGTCCGATTTTTTCTTCCAGCGTCATTTTATTCATCAATGCGTCGATGAAACGATCCATATCCTGTGGCGACTTTTGTGCCGACGCGGTTAGAAAACCTGCGGCAAACAACAGGACGGATAGACTTAACTTTTTGTATATCATATTATTATAGTTGCTTTTATCTCTATTCATATAAAGTCCTCCTGATGCGTTGAATGTTCGGCACCGAGGAGGACATTGTTCGACACCGAGGAACAGTAGTTTCGGCACCGAGGAAACAACCGTTCGGCACCGAGGAACTTTCTTATTGGTAGTCGGGGTTCTGTACCAACACTCCCTTAGACTTGTCGATCTCTGTCTGCGGCAGTGGAAGCAGTGCGTTTTTGTCCTGATAATTGGTTTTACCGGCTGCGTGCAACACTTCTTTTGCAATGCCCCAACGAACGAGGTCGTAGAAACGGTCGAATTCCAACCCTAATTCCACACGGCGTTCGTGGCGGATGGCCTCACGCAATTCTCCCTGATCGGTAGTCGTCACTTTAGGTAATATATTGGTATTGGTGCCTCTGGCGCGTGCGCGTACTTGTTCCAAATAGTCGATTGCTTCACCCGGAATACCTTTTTCATTAGCTGATTCGGCTCCCATCAGCAGTACATCTGCGTAGCGGATCAGACGAATGTTTACCCAATAACCTTTATTGGTATATTCTTTACGTAATGCCGGGTCGGTATAGGCTTTCTTATTGAAATAAGCACCCATTGCCGGGGAAACCGGAGACTCGCCGTATGGTTCGTTGGTGTTTTCCGGTGTGATAGGATCGCTGTCCGAGTGGCGGAAGTAGAGTAGGGTAGAGTTTTTGCGTGGATCACCCTGTTCGTATGCTTGCGCCATATACTCTGTTGCCATGTGCCATCCCCAGCCCAAGTCCCATTGACCTGCTCCGCGTACACCTTGTACTTCACAGAACTGGCTGCCGATAACGGTACTTTGAGGAAGAGCGGCAGTAGCTGTACATTGCAACTCGAATATAGAACCTCCGTTATTTTCACCATCGTCCGTGAAAATCTCATTATACGGAGTCTTTAGGTTGTAGAGCCCCTTTTTGATGACATCGGTGGAGGCTGTGTACATATTGTTCCAGTCGTTGCGCATCATATAAGTACGCGCATGTAAGGAACGGGCAGCTCCCCAAGTCAGTCGTCCGGTGTATTCGCTGCTCCATGTTTCCGGCAATGACTCTTCTGCTGTTTTCAGGTCCTTGTCGATTTGCTCATAGATTTTATCAGCACTTGTCTTCGGGATATTGGCTTCCGAAGCATCGTTGATTTTATAAGTCACCAAAGGAACTTCGCCGAAAGCTCTTACCAGATTGAAGTAGCAATAAGCACGGAAGAAAGAGGCCTCTCCCTTATTGATGATGTCTTCAGTTTCTGTTTGTCCGGCTGTTTCTTTTTCTGCAATGGCATCAAGAATCTCATTACATTGGTAGATGATGGCATAATTCTGTCCCCAATAAGCACCCAGTAGGCCGTTGGTCGGTGTATACACAAAATCATCATACATTTCGGCTACATCAGAGCCATCGCTGGCGATACTTCCTTTTTCCGAATCTTCCGAACGGAAACAGTGGATGGCAAAAGCAGGAGGACCGGCTGTCACATTATAGTTACGCATCATCGTATAGACATTATAAATCTTACCGTTGACCAGAGCGTTCGGATTATCATCTTCCGTAAACTGTCCTTGTGGACTACGATCCAGAAAGTCACTACAGCTGCCTAGAAATAATGTAGTTGAAGTAATAAGGGCTGCAAATATATATTTATTCAGTTTCATATAATGATAGTTTTAAAGATTAAAGTTGTGTTCCGCATGGAAAACTGGCAGTGGCACCTTGCCACTAGAATGTTAGGTTGATACCGAAGGTGTAGACTGCAGGTACAGGATAACTACCGTTATCTACTCCGAAAGCGGTGGCGGTTCCTCCGAGTTCGGGAGTATATCCGGTATTATGTTTCCATGTCTTCAGGTTCTGTATGTTGACATAGACTTTCAGGGCTTGCAGACGTATTTTGGCAATTAAGCTCTTGTCGAACGTATAAGCTAACTGTACATTACGGATACGGAAGAAACTACCGTTCTCAATGTAATAGTCAGAGTTGAGGTTGTTGATGGAATGTTTGGTGTTCAGCAACGGTTGGGTGTTGGACGTACCTTCTCCGTGCCAGCGGTCCAGGCGTTGTTCCAGGTAGTTGAACTGGGCAAAATTGTAGTTATCCCATGTACGGAAAATCTTGTTTCCGCCTTGTCCCATCATGTCGATGCCTAACGACCAATTCTTGTAGTCTACTCCGAGAGAAAAACCGTAAGTGACCTTTGGAGTCGGGTTACCTATCATGGTACGGTCTTCTGGGGTGATTTCTCCGTCACCGTTCACATCGGCGAATTTCAGGTCACCGGGGGTAACGGTAGCCAGTGTATTTTTGGGTGATGCGTCAATATCTGCTTGTGACTGATAAACGCCTGCCACTTTATAACCATAGAAATATCCGATAGGATAACCTGCCATTGTGTAACTTTGCTGCTTATCTCCGGCAATGATGGAGTATCCTTCCTGAACAAGACTTTTTACCTCATTCTTGATAGTAGTCAGGTTGGCACTGACGGAATATCCCCAATCACCAATCTGATCGCGCCAGGTGACAGCCATTTCCACTCCTTTATTCTGGATCTCTCCCAAGTTTCCGATACCAGGGATAGTTCCGGAAATTCCGGGAACTTCGGCTAACAAATCTTTGGTATTCTTCTTATAGTAAACACCCTCAAAATGCAAGCGGTTGCGAAGCAGGTTCGTTTCAAATCCGGCTTCCCAGGCTTCTACTTTTTCCCAACGCAGGTTAGGATTAGGAAGATAGGCAAGCTGGTATCCGGGATAAATGATGGACGGTTTACCGAATACGGCCGAATAAGCATTGGTCAATAAGGGTTCGGCAGGATAGGCTTTATCCAGGTTCTGGTTTCCTAACGTACCGTAAGATGCTTTGATTTTCAACATATCCAGCCATTTGATGTCTTTCATAAATTCTTCTTCGGACATCAGCCAACCTCCACCCAGCGAGAAGAAGTTCTGCCATTCATTTCCTGTGTAGGAGAAAGCGGAAGAACCATCCCGGCGGAAAGAACCGTTGAACAAGTATTTGCCTTTATAGTTGTAGATCACGCGTGCAAGTACGGATAATGTACTGCGTTCCCATTGAGTACTTCCATTGGTAGCGGTAGCTGCATCGCCGATGCTGACAAACCATTTGTCCGGATTATCCGGAATAACCAGTCCGACCCCCTGCTTGCGTGCTCCGTCCAATCGGCTCAACGAATTATAATAGGTAGTAAAACCGGCGGTAGCTGTCAGGTTATGATTTCCATTATCAAAGCTGTTGGTGTATGTCAACAGGTAGTCACTCTGAACTTTTGTTTCATTCTCTTTAAACTGGCTGACCTCGGTCTTGCCTGTTCCCAAAGTAGAGATCCCTCCGTTGACAGCGGCATCGTATACTTTTACGATCGGTGTATATGTCCGTCCGTTGTTCGACGCATAATCCATGGAGAACATCGCTTTGAACGTGAAATGTTTCAGGAAGTCTACCTCACCATAAATATTACCGGATGCCCGGTAGTTTTCCGCTTTGGTAGTATTCGCTTTTAATTCGACGTCTACCATCGGGTTGTTGATCTGCGCTTTCTGGAATTCGGGCAGAGCCGTATATAATCCGTATTCGTTGTTATATACCGGAGCGATAGGAGTTGCACGCAGGGCATTCAACACCTGTTTGGAATCTGCAGGAAGCATACGTGCTCCGTTGAATTGGAAACCGACTTTCAAAAAGTCCGTAATCTTATAATCATTACTTGCGTTGATGGTTACCTTGCTGAATTTTTCATGCTCGATGTTTCCTTGTTCGTAAGAGTAGCCCACTCCCAGGTAGAAACTATGTTTGGGCGAAGCCCCTGTAATACTGATGTTATTGTTTGTAATGAAAGCAGTCTGGAAAATTTCGTCTTGCCAGTCGGTATTGGCATCCCAGCCGGTATAATCGAAAGGATCGTCTCCTTGATTGGCGAGCTGTTCGTTATATAGTTCCTTGAATTGTGAACCATTCACCAGTTTCACTTTATCCACCACTTTCTTGAAACCGAAAGAAGTATTGATATTGACCAGCGTCTGCCCCTCTTTGGCTTTCTTTGTGGTAATGATGATGACACCATTCGCACCGCGAACACCGAAGATAGCCAGAGATGACGGGTCTTTCAGGATTTCCATAGATTCGATGTCCTCCGGATTCAGGAAATTGATGTTGTCATTGAATAATCCGTCGACAATGTACAGCGGTTTATATCCGTTGATGGAGTTTGTTCCGCGAATACGTATTTCCGGATCAGATCCGGCCCGGCCGGAGTTGACAATCTGCACACCTGCTACCTTTCCCTGCAGGGAAGACAGCGGATTCATTGCCGGTTTGTTGGCTAACTCTTCTCCTTTGATATTGGTGATAGAACCTGTCAAGTCTCTTTTCTTTGCACTACCGTATCCGATAACGACTGTTTCGGCTAGTACTTGTGAATCTTCTTTTAAAGTGACATTGATGACGTTCTGTGTCCCCACTTTAATGGTTTGCGAAGTCATCCCCACGTATGAAAATGCCAGTACGTCCTCCGGTGTGACAGAGATTGAATATTTACCGTCCATATCCGTGATGGTTCCGGTGGAAGTTCCTTGTACGAGTACCGATGCACCGATCAATGGTTCATTGGCAGCATCCGTCACTGTTCCTGTCACCGTCTTTGTCTGTGCAAAGACCGATGTGGAGGTCAATAGCAGGCAAACAAGCGTCATGATGCTCCTTGACCTGATGGCTTTTTTCTGAAGATGTTGTAAAAGTCTAGTCCTCATTGCATTAAATTTTTCCATTTGTTATTATTTAGGTTGAAGTCTTTTTTCTGCCGTCTTTTGGCGAGAGTAACAAAGGAAACAAACGAAATTCAAAAAAGATTTGGGAAAAAAGAGAGGATGCTTGTTTTTAACACAAAAGGGTGAGGAGACTGTTGAAAAAGTTCAGACATGAACCGGTGTGGTTCATGCCTTTCCTGTTTTAAAACATTTGTTCCGCAGTGGTCATACATTGAATGACGTCTTCTTTGCTGCCATTGAAAGGACCTGATTTCTCTATTTTTAATGTAGACATGGCGGCTGCAAAACGACCGGCTTCTTCGATGCCGGCACCTGATACCCGTTGATATAAATAGCCGATGGTATACGTGTCTCCACATCCCGTTGCGTCTACCACTTCTCTGGGCTTATAAGCCGGAATACGATAGAAGTCTTTTCCGTCGAAGATAAGTGAGCCCATGCCGCCTAATGTGACTAATACTTCTTTCACTCCCCATTCATATAATTGGCGGGCAGCTTCATGCGGGTCGGAAAGACCGGTCAGTACTTCCATTTCATGCTCGTTGACTTTGAGGAAATGAATATATTGCAAGGCTTCTCTCTTATCTGTCCAGTCCACCGGATAGACGTGGGTGTCACGCACTTCACGTAAATAGCCTTGTGAGTCTACTGCAATCAACCCTTTTTGAGATAGTTCTTTGATTACTTCCAATGAGAAGTCGTCAGCCAGCAGAGAGCCGAGATGGTAGATTTGCGCATCTATCTCTTTCAACTGACTGGCTGTGAACGGATCGGCTTTCGCTAATACCCGTTGGGTACGGTCGTCCGGATTGGCTCCATAGATGTTCTCGAAGTATACGGAGTGTTTGCTCGGTAAGGCAGTTACGTTAATACCCACTTTGCGCAGCTGCTCTACAACTTTCATTTCAGTGGCACCTACTGCCGTTACCAGCGCATAATCGATATCATTAAAATGGCGGATGGCATGTGAGCAATAAAAAGCTGTTCCTCCCGGCATGTAGACAGTGTTTTGAGGAGTGACTACTTTGTCTAATGTGATGTGACCGATGCAGCAAAGTTGATGTTTATTCATGTTTAACTAATTAAAAAGCCTCCAAGATAGTATCTTGAAGGCTTATAGTTTATTTTTGGTGCGGATGATAGGACTCGAACCTACACGCCTCACGGCACCAGATCCTAAGTCTGGCGCGGCTACCAATTACGCCACATCCGCATGTGTAGCTTTTTTGTTTAGCGGTGCAAAGATAGGAAGATTTTCTGATTTGGCAAATAATTCGACAATAAAGTTATTCACTTAAGATTTCGAATGCTTTTTCAATCAGAGTGTCTTTGTGCTTAAGTTGATCTGATTCAGACATATTGATGGCAATGTCCGGCTCAATACCTTCTTCCAAGGGTTGCTTGTTTTTGTCGAAATGCGGACTGGCGGAGAAACGGACGCTCCATCCATTAGGTAATTCCGATGAGAAGGGAAGTCCCGAACCACCTCCGGTCCAGTCACCTAACTGGATGATTCTTTTCTCTTCGTTGTCCTTGTTTAAACTGCGCATCGCATTCACAAAATCATTGGTGGCACTATAACAACGACGATTGGTCAGAATGATTACTTTCTTCTGCCACCGGATGCTGTTGGATGGTTCCAGATAGATCGGCTCCATCTTGGAGAAATCATTATGTCCCGGTCCGGTTTTGTGCTGTATATATCCGGTAAGTGTTTTCTCGTTGGTAAACCGGGCGGCAATGCGGGTGGAGTTGGTCAGGTTTCCGCCTCCGTTATCACGTACATCGATGATTAATCCGTTGCAGGTGGCCAGGTAGAGGAGAACTTCATCCAAGTTGCCATCGCCCACTCCGGAACTGAAACTTTCATAACGAATATATCCTATATTATTATCGAATATTTTATACTTTAAACCGGCGGATGTATAGTATCCTGTGCTGGCACTGCCCAGATAAGTTTGATAGAGAATATCTTCCCGGTAGTTCCAGTCGTAACCCTGATACCATTCATCGTAGAAAGAAGTACGTTTGGCAGAGGATAGATTGACATGTCCGTCTTTTAAAATGTATAGCATCTGGCTTAGGATGTCGAACAGGTCGTCATTAGACATTGTCGGAATAATCAGTGGGCTATATTTGTCGTGAACGGCATCCCAGTCAATACCTTTTGCTTCCAGAAAACAATACTGTTCGTCGATGATCTTCCATAGTTGTTCGAAGTTTCCTACAGGATCATTGGCGTAGTCTTCTTCTCCGATGCAACCGGTCAATACCGGAAGACAGCAGAGCAGCCAAAGCATTTGTCTAATCTTATTTCTCATTCTTAATTGATCTCACTTGAAGTTTCAACATTAAATTTTGTTCTCTTAGTAGGCTCTGACCGATGAAGGCAAAGCTGTTCCTTTTTTGTTTCGGATACGGTATAGGTCTTTCACAAATCCTACCATGAATACGTGCGAGTAGGTATGTGTCTTGATATTGTTTACATTGGATTGTTGCAAATCAGCCAGATAGCTGAATCGCATTTTTGTATATCCTATCGGTAAGTCGACCGAGAGCATCTGCCGCAGTGAAGGCTGGTTGTGCAGGGAGGTGAACTTTATCACTCCACTCGAATTTCCCAGAGAGAATATCTCGTAGTAAGATTGTCCGTAGTGCGGTGAGAACATTACTCCCATCACCGGTAGATTGACTTGATAGCGTAATACCATCGGGTACCGTTTGATTTTCAAATGCCAGATAGCCATTCCGGAAGCATCCAAATTGACGTATGCCCGTGCGGATGCCGGATTGTTGGTGTTCCGGAGATTATAGACAAAGCCTCCGTTGGCATCTATCAATCCTCCGGCTAATAATTTGAAATTCTCCGTCAGTCGAAACTGGTAGTGTAATCCGTAATTCCAGTTGACTAATCCGGAGAAGGTGTTATTGTTATCGGCACGGTTATGGGTATAACCGATGTCTGCCTGAAAGAAATTCTGCACAGACACATTTCCATCGAATAACTTAGTCATCCGAATCGTCTCGCGGGAAATACGGAAGTCAATTCCTTTGTATTCCTGCGGTGAAAGATAGGTGTCGAATACGTTGGTAAATCCTACACCGTACATGGTGGCACGTGTTACATACCGATGGGTTTGCAGACTGTCAATCTGCGCTTGTAATCTGGTGCAAAGGGCGAACAGGATGCATCCTGTCAGCCCCAGATATATTAGTTTTTTCTTCATCAGAATAATTTCATCTGCCCGGTGATCTCATCAATAATATCGCCTTCGCTCTTATCACTGTCCGGGTCCAGATTTTCCGGTTCCTCTTCCGGGCTTTCCTGCTGCTCTTGTTCAGGTTCGGGGAAGCGGGTCGGTTCAAGTTCGTTGATCGTATCCACGGTATAGGTCGTGATGCGTTTTCCTTTGGCTTTGAACCCTTTGACAGCTATGAATTCATCTGCATCGATATCCAACGGATCACGGAAGCTGTCGTGTCCGCCAAATATAACTTCCAGACGCGGATAGTACTCATCGGTCAGCAAGATGAGACGGTTATTCTTATTCTCTCCCAGATAGTTCTGTTTGCGGTTGGAGGCCTCGAAGCAGAAACGTTTCAGGTACGGGTAATTCTGTTGATCGGCATCATAAAGTGCAGCGGTCCATACCTTATGGGGATCGAATTTCTCAACGATGCTCACATTGTCTTCGTAGTGATTGCTCAAATCGAAGTTGGTGGTGTAGAAATCACCATTGTTCAGTACAACCAGTATGGAGTCGTCACTTTGGAATTCTCCCAGGTATTCGCCGCGTCCATCATAGTTGAGGCGAAGTATGTCACGGTCGAACCAGACTTTACGTCCACCGAGAGTAGAGCCGCCTTTCTGTTTCAAGGATATTTTGTGTACCGGCAAGCGGGTGAGAATTATCCCCCGTGCCTGGCGTCCCTTGATACTGACTTCGCTGAAGTCATGCTCGAAGATGATGCGGCGTACACGCGGGTTCGGCTTCAATGTCACTTTGATAATTTCGGCTTCTCCGTTCGGGTTGGCACTGAAATAGGTAATTCGTGAATCGGGAGTTCCCAGTGTCACATCATATTCGCGGTCGCGGACCACGGAAGTTACGGCGAAACGTTTTACGTAGGTCGTTCCTTCTTTTCCGTCGCGGTAGGCTACGTTGTAGATTGTACGTTTATCGTTCTTCTTGAATACATTGACATAAAGAACGTTCTTACCGACAAATTTCTTATCGGCAACGGGGGTGACGATATATTTACCATCACGGAAGAAGATAATGACATCGTCGATATCCGAACAGCAGGCTACGAACTCATCTTTCTTCAAGGTCGTTCCGATAAATCCTTCTTCACGGTTGATATAGAGTTTCTCGTTTGCTTCTACTACTTTGGCTGCTTCGATGGTGTCGAAGTTTCGCAATTCCGTGTGGCGCGGGAAATTCTTGCCGTATTTGTTCTTCAGCATCTGATACCAGTTGACGGTATAATCCACGATGTGAGCCAGGTGGTTATCAATCTCGGCAATTTCCTCTTTCATCTTGGCGATCAGTTCATCTGCTTTGTCTGAGTTGAATTTCAGGATACGCCCCATTTTGATTTCCATCAACTTGAGAATATCTTCTTTCGTAACTTCACGGATAAATGTCGGATAGTAAGGTGTCAGACGTTCGTCGATATGTGCACAGGCTGCATCCATGTCTTTGGATTGCTCGAACTCTTTATCCTTATAGATGCGTTCTTCGATAAATATCTTTTCGAGAGAAGAGAAATGCAGGGATTCCAGAATTTCTCCTTTCTTGATTTCCAGCTCCTGCTTCAGCAAATCCATCGTATTGTCTGCCGACTTTTTCAGGACTTTGCTCACAGTGAGGAAATGTGGCTTACTGTCATCGATAATACAGCAGTTGGGCGAGATACTTACTTCACAGTCAGTGAAAGCGTACAGAGCATCAATCGTTTTATCTGATGAGGTGCCGGGTGCGAGGTGCACTAATATTTCTACGTTGGCAGCCGTATTGTCGTCTACCTTACGAATTTTGATCTTTCCTTTATCAACAGCTTTCAGGATAGAGTCGATCACTGTCGAAGTCGTCTTTCCGTATGGAATTTCTGTGATAGCAAGCGTTTTATTATCAATCTTGTTGATCTTGGCACGTACTTTCACGGCTCCGCCACGCTCTCCGTCGTTGTATTTGGCTACATCGATAGAGCCTCCTGTCTGGAAATCAGGATATAGTTGGAATTCCTCTCCGCGTAAATAGCTGATAGAGGCATCACAAAGTTCGTTGAAATTGTGTGGTAAAATTTTTGAAGAAAGTCCCACGGCGATACCTTCCACTCCCTGTGCTAATAATAACGGGAATTTCACAGGAAGAGTGACCGGTTCCTTGTTTCGTCCGTCATAAGAAAGTTTCCATTCGGTAGTTTTGGGATTGAAGACAACATCCAGCGCAAACTTGGACAAGCGTGCTTCGATATAACGGGGAGCAGCTGCGCCGTCTCCGGTGAGGATATTACCCCAGTTACCCTGACAATCGATCAACAGGTCTTTCTGTCCCAACTGTACCAGGGCATCTCCGATAGAAGCATCACCGTGAGGGTGGAACTGCATGGTGTGTCCCACAATGTTAGCCACTTTATTATACCGTCCGTCGTCCAGACGTTTCATTGAATGTAAAATACGTCGTTGCACAGGCTTTAAACCGTCATTGATATGAGGCACGGCACGTTCCAGTATAACGTATGAAGCATAGTCCAGAAACCAATTCTGGTACATGCCTGTTAACTGATGCTTTACGTTTTCGTCCCGCGTGTCCGCCGGTTTGTAGTCTGAATGTCCTTCCGTTATCTCGTTGATTTCGTCACTCATATATCAATCTTCGCTTTGCTTTAACAACAAATTATCTTCCTGAACATCAAAAAAGGGGATGTCCACGCAAAAATACGAAATAAATTCATATGAGGACGAAAAGAACTCACGTTTTTTATGATACTGACAGTTCTGTTAATCCTTTGATTTCACATTCCATACCAATAAAGCAAAAAAGACGGAGAGTAATGCGGCTCCGATCCAAAAAATATTGATATAAGAAAAGTCATAGATTTCTTTGCCATCGACAATGCTTTTATGCCCTCCTATGAGAATACCGCTCATAATATCCTGTATACCTGCCCCGATGTAACTGGCAATACCTACGATTCCTAATGCTGCACCTGAAGCGTTCCGGGGAGCAATGTCAACTGCCATCAATCCGCCCAAGAAACAGAGGAGTACTCCGATCGCAGTACCGAACAGTACCATGGATAACGCGTCTACCCAAAAGTGGACACCCGGAACTAATAGAAACAGACAAAGTGCCATTACATTCATCAGACCGAAGATGAGTGCAGGAGCATTTCTGCGCCCACTGAAAAACTTGTCGGAGATGACACCGGAAAACATTGTACCGATAATTCCACAAACCGAACCGATAGAAATGATAAAACTGGCGTCCAGTGTAGAATATCCTTTCTGGGTTTCCAGATAGAAGACTCCCCAGCTGTTTACGGCATAGCGGCTGACGTACATCAATGCACTCGAAATGGCAAGTATCCAAATTGCGGGCATCATTAGAGCTTGCCGTTGTGCCTTGTTGAAATCGGCAGCATCACCTGTTTCACTTTGCATTTGTGGATGATTGACGGCAGGCAGCCCTTCACTTTCCGGAGAATCATGAAAGAATCTCCAGACGATTAATGCCCCGATTATTCCGATACTTCCGGCTCCAATGAAACCGTATCTCCATCCTAAAGCACTGACAATGGAGGCGACAATAATGAAAGTCATTGCTTCCCCGATGTTGTGGCTTGCCGACCAGAAGCCATAGAACGATCCCCGTTTCTTATTTTCAAACCAACGGGATAATCCGACTACGCAAGAAGCAGTCCCCATTGACTGAAACCATCCGCTGATTCCCCATAATATGGCGAATAGAATGAAAGAGTGGGTGAATCCTAGGCATAAGTTTGCCAGGGCTGTAATTAGCAGTCCGGTGGACATGAAACGCCTGATATTGCTGCGGTCTGCCAGAAATCCGTTAGTGAATTTTCCGATAGCATAGGTGAAAAATAACACTGCTCCGATAATACCGAGCTCTGTTTCTGAAAAGATTCCTTCTTCAACAATCGGTTTCTTTACTACATTCAGGCTTAGCCGACAGACATAATAAATACCATATCCGGCTGTGGCGGAAAGAAAGGTAGCCCACTGCAATCTTTTAAGTTTTTTCTTGTCTTTTTTAAGAGGAGTCGCAGGAGTGCTGATGTGATAAAATTTGATAAGTTGTTTTAACATGGTGGTAGGATTTGATAGCCTAGTGAAAGGCGATAGTAATGGGAAGGTGTATCGATTATCTTCCGATACACCTTCTGATGAAGAAATAAATAAAGAGTTAGTTAGTAGCTTAGTCCATCTTCCCAACCCGGATTTTGGGTTAGAATGCCTTGTGTAAGTACGCGCTGGTCAGCAGGGATAGGCCATAAGTAGTCTCTTTCCTCTTTCCAGTCTTTGCCATAAGTAACTTTGGGGAATCCGATAATATAACCGGATGTTCCGTTGGAGAGATAGATGTCCTTATCCAGTTTCTTTTTATTATCACATTGGGAGGTCGCTGTGGTTTCGTAGATTTCCAGATCAGGCTTCCCGTCACCATCCATATCGTATGTTCCTACTCCGGGAACATAAATACCGTAGTAAGGTACGTAATGATTGAACATTTGTTTACCTTCTTTCCAACGGAATAAATCCCATTGTCTCAACCCTTCCATTACTAGTTCAATTGTACGTTCGCGACGGATTTCGAGAATGACGCCCTTATTCGTTCCCTGCTCAACATTCGGATAGCAAGCTGCCAGATAAGGATCAGGGTTACTGTTGGCATCCGTAAGATTCAGATCCGGCATTTTAGCCCGTTCTCGAATTTTATTGATAGAGATATCCAGGTCTTCTTGTTTGAGTGTTCCCAGTTCGGCTTTGGCTTCGGCATAATTCAGGTAGACTTCCGCTGCTCGCATCAAAGGCCAATCGGAGGTACTTTTAGCGGCTCCGTCATGATCTTTGGTACCTACAAATTTGATAGGTCTGTAGCCGCAATAAGCAGTTAAGTCATTGGCGGTCACGGTTGTTTCTCCTTTTTGGATATAGTTCGGACAAAGTACGGTTTGTTGCAGGCGTGGATCGCGGTTTTTCACCTCGTCTGTGTAAAACATTGTTTCATATCCTTGTTTATCAGTGAAACGTGTTCCGTCCGCCATCAGGTAGTGATTCATAAACCGGCGGGTAAATCCCATTTGCAGGTTAGCGATGCTGAATTGTACGGAGTGTGATAATTGCAAACCTTCGAAGTTATAAGCTCTTGCCAGTACGACTTCTGTGGTTTTGGCGTTGTCGGCACAGAACATATCTCTGTAAGGTTCCGTTCCTTCTTTATACAGGCTGAAGCCGCTTTCGTCAATAAACTGCCGGGCAGTGCTTGCTGCAATTTCCAGGTATTTCTCATAATTATCCAGTCCATGGTATTTCCGATAAGTCCCTTCATAAAGTGCAGCTTGACTGGCAAATGCCAATGCCGCCCATTTAGTGACTCTTGTGTTCCGAGTTTCTGTGCTTTTGGTCGGCAAACTGGTAGCGGCATCTTGGAAATCTTTGAGTACTTGATTCATCACAAACTCGCGGGAATCCCTGGCTTTGACTAATAATTCCTGATCTTCCGAACCCAGCACTTGATCGTACCAGGGTACATCTCCATAACGGCGTACCTTTACGAAATAGAAATAAGCTCTGAAGAATTGGGCCACTCCATTATATTGATTGCGGGCGGTTTCATCATCACAGTTGGAAGAATGTTGCAGGAAGTAATTAATGTGGCGGAGTTTGGTCCATGACCATCCGGTTTCGCTGGCAGCCGAACGGGTTCCTTCAATTACCTGTCCCATGCCTTTGTCGATCATATCATCTGCATTTGTACCGGCTGAAGCATCTGGCTCGTCCAGTAAGGTATAAAATTGATTGGTCCATAATTCCAGATCGGATTTGTTTTGAAAGTAATTCTCTGGTGTCACTGCATTTTCCGGTAGGAGTGTCAGGTCACAGCTATTGAATAGGGCTACGGCCATTCCCAGAATTATTATTTTGTTGATAGCTTTCATACTATATCTGATTAGTCATTAATTAAAAAGTTATATCTACTCCAACAGTGTAAACACGCGGGTAAGCATATCCCGAACCCGTGTTGGATGAGTAAGTGCTACTGGAGATTGCCAATTCCGGGTCGATAGTTTTGTTATGCTTCTTCAGAGGCGACCAATAGTATAGATTTTCTCCCGATACGTAAACACGAACCTTTTCAAAAATACGTTTACTGATAGGCAGTGTATATCCAATAGAGAGATTCTTGAAACGCAGATAAGCGATATTCTGTATATATCGGTCGTTTACGGTGCCGAGTGAACCGCCTGAATAGGATTGATAACCTCTGATACGTGGGAAGAAAGCATTTCTGTTGTCTTCTGTCCAGCAGTCTTCCGGAAATGATTTTTCTACAAATGAGGTAGAAGGGAAAGAATATGGTCCCCAGAATGAATTTGCTCCCTGTGAGGTGGTACTATAAGATGGGTACCAGTCTCTTTTACCAATTCCCTGGAAGAAAGCGGATACGTCGAAACCGTTCCAGCTCGCATCCAGACGGAAAGAATAACTGTATCTGGGAGTTGTGTTTCCAATGATTTGTTTATCACCAGGATCGTCTACTGTTCCAGCTCCGGCCCCAATCACATTGTCACCGTTTAAGTCAGCAAAGCGTACGTCACCGGCACGCAGATAACCGTCGACCTTACTGCTATAAACACGTCCGTTCACGACTTTGTCATTGATCTTTGCCTGATATTCTGCTGCTTCCTTATCTGTTTTGAACAATCCGTCTACATGGTATCCCCAGATTTCTCCCATCTTCTTGCCTACATAATGGTCGGAGATCAGTTTGTCCGGATTATTGTATTTGGTGATTGTCCGTTGGTAATCTCCCAATGTAGCTTGTATTCCATACCTGAAAGGTTTATTGGCCACTTTGAACGAGTCGTTCCATGAAACGGATAATTCCCATCCGTTTGTCCGTAAGTCGGCACAGTTGGCTTTTGGGGTGGAAGCACCGTATACATCCGGTAACGTCAATGAAGTAGTTAGCATATCTGTTGTTTTACGAACGTAATAGTCGGCACTCATACTTAAACGGTTTCTAAGGAATGACATATCCAATCCGACATTGTAGGTTGTAACGGTTTCCCAAGTCAGTCCGGAAGAAATCGGGTTGGAAATCTTTGCGTAATATGCTTTGCCTTCTCCGTCGAAAGTATAGCTGAACTGATTGTCCGAAGTGATTGTCTCCAGATAAGCGTAATAATCTACCTGCTGGTTCCCCAGGCTACCGACGGATGCGCGTAACTTCAGGCTGCTCCACCAGTCGCTTACCGGTTTGAAAAAGTTCTCTTCGGAGATTCTCCATCCGGCAGATACTGAAGGGAAAACTCCCCATCTGTCTCCTTCTGCGAACCGGGAAGAACCATCGGCACGACAGGATACTTCGAGCAGGTATTTACCCATGTAATCATAATTGATACGGCCGAAGAAACCAAGCGTTTTATAGGCGCTGATATCTTGTGATACGGTAAGTACACTTTCAGGAGTTACTGCCGAGAAGGAGTCGAGGTTATCATTGGACAGGTTAGTCATAGAAGTGTTTTTGTTGACATTGCGGTAAGTCTCATACTGGCTACCTGCCACTATTTTAAGATTGTGTTTCTTTGCCCATGAATGTTCAAATGTTGCATAATAGTTCAACATGTGAGTAACAGGGAAAGATTCGTCTTCCTCATAATTATTAAAGATACTTCCGGAAGTGAAAGTTTGTGTCACTCCCTGACTGCGTGAATACTCAAATGAATTGTTGCGATAACGGTACAATTGCTTTCTTTGTTGGTAACTGTAGTTGGCGGTCAGAGTCAGTCCCTGTAGTAACGTAATGTCAATCTGATTGACAACGGACAAGAGTGTTCTGGATTTGCTGTTATGACCTCTTCGTGACGTTAGGTATCCGCCGTCACCGGCTCCCAAGGGAGAGTTGGCATAAAGTTGGTTGGTATATTGCACAATCGTTCCATCCGGATTGAAGGGGACGAATGAGGGACTGATATTTGATTCTAGGCGGGCAATAGTCATTGCGTAGTTGGAAGTACCGTTATAATTGTAATTGTTATTATCCAGTCCGATATTTGTCGACCATTTGATCCATTTGTTTAGTTGAGCATCCATTTTGGCACGGAACGAATAATCCTTATAAAGGTCTTTGTCGATGTTGAACATACCATATTGCTGGTAGTAACGTCCACTGATATAGTAATTCACCTTTTCGCCACCTCCGGTGATAGAGACATTGTGTTCCATCTGTGGGCGGGTACGATTGTAGAAGTATCCATACCAGTCCGTATTTCCATAATAATAATATTTCCCGTCTTCTCCGATTTCCACCCATGGACGTTCCGGATTCTCAGTCATATCATTCCGGCGGTCATAGAGTTTCTGGAGCTCTTCATCTTCGTACAAGTACATATTCACGCCATTGTATGCATGGTAGAACTTGTTGGCGAAAGTGACATAATCGTATCCGGTACGGATAAAATCAGTGGAAGTCGTGTTCTGTGTCCATCCAAATCGACCGTTGTAGCTGATTTTGGCTTTTCCTTTTGTTGCAGCACTTCCCGATTTGGTGGTGATAAGTACCACACCTGCAGAGGCCTTTGCTCCATAAATGGCACATGAAGATGCATCTTTCAATACGGAAATCGACTCGATGTCATTTGCATTGACTTGGTTCAGTGGAACTTCTACACCGTCGCAAAGTACTAATGGCGTACCGCCATTGACAGAGATCCCTCCGCGAATGTTTAATGAATAGCCGGACTCGGGAGAACCGGTGCCGAAAGTCAGATTTACAGACGGATCGGCTCCTTGTAATGCATTGGCGGCAGATACTACCGGGCGGTTGTTCAGTTCTTTGCTTGAAATGGTGGATACAGCACCTGTCAGATTACTTCTGCGTTGGCTACCATAGCCCACTACAACTACTTCGTCAATCATCAGACTGGAAGGTACCAGACGGATTGTCTTAGTCTGACCGTCTTTTACATGAACTGTCGCTACCTCATAGCCTACATACGAAATATCAATAGTCGAAGGAATGGAAGTCTCCAGAGAGAACTTTCCATCCAAGTCGGTAATTGCTCCCTGTGCGGTTTCTTTGTTCATCACCGAAGCACCGATAACGGGATTTCCTTCTTCGTCATAGACAACCCCGGTGATTGTCTGCTTCTTTTTCTCATCGGACTTTTGCTGGCTGGTATCGGACTTTTTACTGATGATGATGCTATGTCTGTTGATGGTATAGCTAACATTCTGTCCCACGAATATCTGATCCAAAACGACCTTGATAGGCGCATTATTGGCATTGATTGACACCTTCTTACTCATGTTGATCTCGGAAGATTTGATTACAACTGAATAATTCTTGGTCTTATGTAAAGCTTCTATCGCTTCTTTTACAGTAACATTCTTTAATTGTAAGGTTATGTCTTGTGCTAGAATAGGTTGAGAGAAAAATATCATCACACAAGCAAACCAGATTGTCGATATATATTTTTTATGGCACTTATATACGACTCAACACCTAGCCTTGTGCCATAACTTTTAGTTATAATAAAAAAGCTCTTTCTAGTTGGTGTTAACTGGAAA
>NZ_CP083673.1:6189970-6214129 GCF_025914115.1 Bacteroides sp. DH3716P
ACTTTGGGTAATAACAAAGCCCGGGCTTGAGAAAGTCTGGGCTTTGCGCATAAAAAAAGGCTGTGTCAGCGTTTTGACACAACCTCTTTTCTTTTCTACTCCTCGTAACTCGTTGGTCATACCGAAATTCGCACTCATATTCATAGTGAGAGTGGTTGGTGATGGTTATTTTTACTTCTGTAGTTGATAGCGGATAATGATCGTGTTCTGTTTCTATAGAAAGCGAAGCGGGACTTATGTCCTCTCCAGCCGGAATGTCACGGGGAATAGGTCGCAATGTGACGGAGTTCGTTTGCGATGACTGGTTGGTTTTCTTAGGTAACACTGTATAAAGCCCTTGCTCGTCTTTTATTATCTCATATTTTCCCGATTCCAGCCACGTATTCCAATCCTTAAAAAGGTCGGTGATAAATAGGTATAAATCTTCGGAAATATATATTTCTGTACCTGACTTTAAGTCGCATGCCAACTGACCATTTACGACAGACAGATGTTTCTGGGCTCTTTGTAAGGCTTTCAAATAGACAACCTGATTAAATGCGTAATCTTTATTGAAACCTCGTCCCGTGAATAAATCTATTGCAGCATACGACATCGTCCCTCTTGTCTTCAGGAAAGTAGTGTCGGTTATAGACGTCTTGTAGCTATTAGCTTCTTCCCACATCTTTCTTTTTTCCTGTTCTCTGAATTTCTGCACAATCTCGCTCACTTTATCTTGTTCGCTTGTTTCTCTGTGAGATTTTAGGCTGTCATTATCTTGTAATTCGTCATAAAGAGGTAAAGCGAAAAAAGTGTTATTGTCCTTTTCAAACTGTTCTATGATACATGGGATAATTTTCTTACCCATAGCTTTTAGCTCTTTGAATTGGGGTAAAATGGTGTAAGCACGGGTACTTGAACTTAATTGTGCTTTGGGATTGTTGTGTATTTCTTTTTCCCAGGCATTAAATAAACTGTCAAATTTGGCTATATCCTCTTTTGTCAAAATATCACTTTTTTCTGTATTCTGTTTAATACATCCTGTAGTGATAAAGATAAATGGCAGAATAAAGAAAAGTGTTCTCATCGTTTTAATTATGGCAGTAATCACTAAAGTTACACTGCATTGTTTATTATAACTAAAAGTTATACCGGAGGATTTTCCTCCGGTATTAATTGGTTGCTAAGATAGCAAATTATTTGCACATATACAACTATTATTTCTTTCCTGTTAGACCGCCAAATATAAAGCAGGCAGCCCATATTATTAAACAGATGTAGAATAACATAAGTGTAATAATTATGGTTCATTAGGTCCTACAACAGTACTGCCATCTATTGTAATTGTAGTATTTCCTCCTTTTTTAAGAAGAAATACCTGCTGAACCCATTTGCTTCCAATAGTAATCTTCACTTTAGATACATTAGGTTGTGCAGTGAAGGTTTCCTCATAGCCTTTTTTACATTCTACACTACTATTGAAGATTTTGTCACCATTGTCAGTACACTCGAATATCCTGACAGTTTCGGCATAATTTCCCCAAGTGCTAGCATTGTAAACTAAGGTGTAAGTAGTTTCATCATCATCGCTTGAACACGCAGAGAACGTTAAAAACATAGCTGTAAACAACAGCGTCATACTTAGAAACTTTTTCATAACTTTTTCTTTTTATAGTTAAACATAAAGTGAATAAATCCCTATCCAATTCAGCAATAACCATACGCAAAGTCACAAAAAAAGACGTAGTGCTACTGCCATACGTCATCAAGGCTCACCACAAGCCCACTTACTCAATGGCAGCGCACCACGTCAGTATATGACGAAGTACACTTTACCCAACGAGTAAGTTCACTGATAGCCTTAGTTCTGTTATCCGAGGTGGTGATTCTGATGACGATTAGGCTATAACTATTTCCTGCAAAAAATTGGATTTATCTCCAATTTTCTCTTTTCGTTGCAAAGATATATAAAACTTTGTAGTTTACAACTTAAATATTAACTTTGCAAAAAAATATGGCATGAAACTATTAGAATACGCATGGTTTAAAGATATACAGACTTGTATCGAAGAACTTAAAGAATTGGCAATGGGAGAAGATTGGGATTATAAGAAAAAGCCAACAGGAAAAAATCCAATCTTAGAAAATTATATAAAACATACTTTTATAAAAGTATATGAAGAGAAAAAAGTTTTAGAACAAAATAATTACTCTGTCTTTAATACAGGATTAGTTACAGATTATCAAGAAGAGATATATGGTTTATTTCAAGTAAACAGAAAGCCCGGTTCTTTTAAATGGTATTTTATCGGATGGCGAAAATCCAGTGATAGGGATTTGATGAAATTCACTAATCTTCCTGATAATGCGAATTATTTTGAAAATTCTTCGGATTTGATTTATGATACTAAATTGGAATTAAGAACTAATGTTAATCATATTATAGATGACAATATAGCAAGATTCCCTAAATCATTACAAGAGATGGATAGGTATCAATTAGGCGTATTATTACAAGGTACTATTAATGATGCTATCAGAAGAATACGCAGGAATTATAAAACAGCAGTTCCGCAATATTATGATGGACGTATTCAATTGCTTCTTCCTATTTGCCTGACAAATAAAGCTGCTGCTGATTTGGCATTAGTAATTGAAAAGGAAAATGGTGTTTATAGAGCTTCAACATGTTTGACTTTAGATATGGCTATTAATAATGCTAGATTAATAGCAAAACCTGATGACGAATGGTTAAAAGTATAGGATTCATTTGTTTTTTCAAAAATAATATATATCTTTGTGGCATGATTAAATATCGTTTGATGAATATAAACTTATAGGATTATAAAATTTACTTAACATTTACAGGAAGATACTTTTTAGAGATAGATTAAAACTTGATTATATGAAGATACTATAACATATAGTATCTTCTTTTTTTTATTTTTCAGGATTTGGCTTGCTCATTTCTAGCAGCATCTCCTTTAGCCTTTCTTCGGGTATAGTGAGGACGAAGCCCTGTATCTCGTAGATAGGCTTTCTTTTTTTCTTCTCCTTCTTAGGCTTGTTCTTCTTTATGTCTTTATTATTTGCCATAATATCTAAGCTGCTGCATATTGCAAAAGTAATTCAATTCTCTCATATTTGCTAATTTTTCGGGTGTTAAATCTGAAAACAAATTCGTCAACGTATCTTTGTAGATACTTCTTGCTGACATGGATATATGTTCCTTTTATAGTTCGTTTAAATACCGACCAAGCGTTTTCTATTCTGTTAGTTGTGATTTCGATTATCTCTCCATCATCAGTAACTAGGATCATTCCGTAGAAATGTTTGCCGTGGTCTACAGACATTTGCGTGTATTTCTTCTCTAGTCCTTTGTAGCTCCAACCATCGGTATAAACTGAACTTCCTACATCAACATTCTTTTTCACAATCGGGACGAGCGTCTTTGCTTGGGTGTTAGGAACAACCTTAGCAAAAAGATTCCCACCTCTTTCAAGTATTCCGAATACAGGAACTTTATCCTTGTAGCTACGTCCTTGACATTTCTCTACTTTCTTATCTTTATGGCGATTAATATTCTTTCCACCTACAAATGTTTCATCTATCTCAACGTCACCAGATAGCTTCTGATTGTTTTCTTTAGCCATTGCAGTTCTTATTCTGTGAAGCATATACCATGCTGTCTTTTGTGGAATATCCAAATCATCTGCTAATTGGTATGAAGATATAGCGTTCTTACGGTTGGCAATCATAATAATAGCGTATAACCAATCTCTCATTCCTAACTTAGAGTTAGCGAAAAACGTACCAGTCCTATAAGTGAAGTACTTCCCGGTATTCTTGCACTTATATTTACCGTTCTTGCATTTGTACACTTTAGATGTTTCATCGAATGGCGAAACCACTCCATTTGCCCATCTTACACTCTCGTAGTATCTGATTGCGCTTTCTTCGTCCGGGAAAGAAGCTCTGAAATCTACGATGCTTTTTCTTTTCCTTCTCTTTTTCATAACGCTTATCTTTGATGTTGCTACAATATAGTGAAAATAAACGAGATATGCAAATAAAAATATCATTTTTTTGGACATCCTAAATATAACAACTATATTTGTACAATCTTTAATTCTAAGTTTATGGGAAAGAATGAAAAAACATCGCCAAAAGTGGCTAGTATTGCATCTGAACTTTTAAGGAATCCTAAGACTCCTAAAAAGGTTAAGACGGTGGCGGCTTCTGCTCTGACTCAAACTGCCGACAAGAAAAAGAGCAAGAAGTAACATTTACAATGCAAGCTTTGGGTATTACCATGATTCCATTAGCTTGCATTGGTGTATTATCAGTTTCATCTGCGAAATTATGAGCTAATGAGATTATTTTGTCATTTTCATAAATTACTTTACCGACACTTTTAATAGTAAGAACAGAAGCAGAATAATTAGATATATCTCTCCATCCTGATTCTACTCCATAACTATCTTCCCATTCTATCATTAATATTTCTCCTATCCTATCCATGATTAGTATAACTAAAAGTTATGATAAATCAGCGTGGTGTAACTTTAGTGATTACTGCCTTAATTATTAATCGGTTTTGTAATAGGTTTGCATAAGGGTTATGTCAAGCTTTTGATCTGTTTCCTGCAAATATAGAAATAATATTTCTAAACCGATAAACTGGATATTGCTGTTTTTTTACCGGATAAGAAAACGTTTATTCGTTTTTCGATGTGATACTAGCTGCCCTTTGATAAATAATGTGAAAAAACAGTTTTTGGCCTCATTATCGAATTAACTTTCACCCATTTGTGAGGTCTAACATACATAACTTATTTAATATGAGAATTAAAATGATGAGAAAGCAAATTTTAAGTTTGGCAGTTGCGTTATTGATTGGCTCAACTGTATGTATGGCTCAAAATCGTCAGAATGGAAAGGCTGATAGAGAGAAACGTATGGAACAGATTGTTGCCGATCTGGGCTTGAATGAAAAGCAGGCCAAAGATTTCAAAGCTGCAATGGAAGAAATGAGACCTGCGAAAAATAAATCGAATGAAAGACCTACGCGGGAAGAAATGCAAAAGAAAAGGCAGGAAATAGATGCTAAAATAAAAAGCATTCTGACCGATGAACAATATAAGAAATACCAGGATATGCGTAAGAAGGATAACGCGAAGAAAAAGAAAAAAGCAAAATAAGTACTATTCGTTTAATCTAAACCTGTCAAACGGAGAATCGTAAAAGATAATCTGTTATGACGCTATACTTAATTTTCGGTTCTTTCATTAATAATTTATTTAATCTACATGATCATTTTCGTTCTACTAAAGTTGAATGCAGGCTCCATTTAAATGAGTCTATTTTTTCAATTTGAGTAGAACGAAAATTTGTTAGGCGATGTTTCGTCTTATATCTATACTCCCTCCACTAAAGCTTTTCTTTATGCTTTTATCTTTCAATCTTTCACCTTCTGCTGAAACTCCCTGTCTATGGTAGTTGTACGTTGGTGATAGATGTAAAATGATCTGTCACTGATCTGTCATCTTTCACTGGATATTTTTTATTGCAAACTTATCCTCTTCCCGGCTTGATTCGTATTACTTTGTAGAAATTACCGCGTTTCGTATGCAAAGAAGGTATTTTGTTCTTTTGTAATATTCTTCCGAACTGGACAATACTGCAGATAGATACATGAATCTTGCTGTCATGTTGTAGTTGTTGCAGTATTTCAATGGCAAGGAGTTGCTCGCATTCTTCTCCTTCTTTTGCCCCTCGGAAATATTCGTGAAACAACTGTTCGGCAACCGGCATGACCTGAAATTCCTGATTATTCTCCGTCATGACATTTTCATCTTCCGTGTTGAACCAATATCGCTCTCCTCTATATAAGTCGTGCATGGCTTGTGCATAAAGCTGCTCATAATCAATGGGGGAGCAGTCGATGGGACCGGTCACGTTAATGACGATGTAGCGTCGGCTGCCGGAAGTATCAGTCAGTAGGTCCTTGTGATTGCTTGTCCCAATGAAAGATGCGTATCGGCGCATCTCTTGAGTAGCGGTGCCATGCGGACGCCGGACGTTGACAACCGGTTTTTGAAGAATATGTTTCAGAAATGCCTGCTGGCTCACTCGGTTCTGATCAAATTCATCCATATTGATGAGTGCGAATCTATTTAGAGAAAGTTCGGCATCCCGCTTATTGCTGAAATCAATGCGGTCGGTATAATAAGCCTGTAATTCAGGTGGAAGCAGACTTCGGCAAAAGGTGGATTTTCGGTATGCCTGCGGACCGACCAGTAACGGTACAGTACAATTGGCGTATTTCCGGTCTGTCTGACGCCAGTGGGCTACCATATTCAGAAACCAGCGGTAAAACAAGTCAGGCCAGTGGGTATTGTTGCAAGGAACCCGGGTTGCCAGTTCCCGAATCCGGTCACGTCCGTCCCAATGGATGTCCAGCCTGAAAAGGAAATCTTCAATAGGATTGAAAATAGGGATACGGTCGGAGTCCAGATACCGGACGACGTCTCTGTCCCATAGGTTAAGCCCTTCCAGGCGTGCGTTCATTGCGATGCTGTTCCGTATGCGGTTACTGATGGGACGGAAACAGAAACAAAACGTGTTTCGTTCGCGGTATTCCGTAACTGTCGTCATCGTATTGTAGCGAAATTCATATCGGCGTTGCATGAATTCTTCCGTCCGAAATTCCAGTTCCTGTTCTGCTGATAAGGGAGATTTCTTTCCGAAACCTTTTTCGCACGTATATACATTCTGTATGGTTTGCCGGATCAGGAATTCTTTATTCTTTGTATAGAAATGGGCGGTGGACCAACGGATCGTCTCTTCTTCCGGTATTCCTGCCTGAAAACAGTTCTTCGCTACCTGAACCAGCAAAGGCTTCAGGTCTTCATCGGAATGAATATGGATTCTTGGCTGTAATTCGCTTAGTGATTGATATGCCTTGTTTAAAGCAGCTTCGAAGAGAGCGGATAATGTGTCGAAACTGTCATATCCCGGAATCAACCGTTTGAATGGAGATGCTTCTGCTTGCACAGCTTCCTTGTAAGTTGTTTCCGAAGGCATTTCCAATGGCTGCCGCATGTAAATCACGGTAGATTCAGGGTTGTAATAAAGTTCCGGGTCATAAGTCTGTCGGCAGAACTGTTCCAGAGCAGGATTCTTCAGTTCGATAGCATAGGAAAGGGCGGGCTGGTATAGGCTGACCGCTTTCCTGTAGGCATTTGCCTGAAATATTTCCGCTTCTTCCCGTTTTTGAGGAAGTGACTTGTCGGGACGTGTGAATCGTATCCATATTTTCACGGAATGTCCTCCGGAACCCATAAAGGCTGCGAATGTATGTGAAAGTTCGGCCGCTTCCTGCTTCACCCGGTTTACTTCCATCCGGTTGGCAAGATGATTCACTTCTATTTGTATGATGCCGTTATATCCGGTCATCTGTATACCATTGACTATTTTACGAAAAGTGGCAGCCGGGACAACTTTGGCCAATTTCTTGACGTCGTCCAGCTTGCTGTCCGGTGATGCGTAACGGATGCTCGTGCGTAGGTTGCTGACTGGCTGGGCTTTCGTTTCATGCTTCATCGTTTCTATTTGTATGTTTATGTCCAACGTTCGCATGGTTGTCGTCCCTCCGTTGTCCCGCATCAAAGTAAGTTTCATGATAGATGTGTTTATTGTTTATGTTTCTTTATTTAAAAGGCGAGTAAAGGTATGCTTTATTATCGGACTCTCCAAATATATCATCTTCTCTTTGTTGGAACCTTCTTATGTACTGTCCCTTACATTGGCTATTAATAGAAAAGTTCCTTTCTTCCCTATACAAAGTTTCTTTCCTCTAATAGAGAAGTTTCTTTTGGCTGTTTGTAATCTATAAATGAAAGCTTTGATTATATAAATGCAAGTTCCGTTTTTATAAATGAAACTTTCATTTATAAAAACGGAACTTGCATTTATAGTTTGAATCAGGTGAGGAATAAGTTTTCTATTAATGAAAAGGAAGTTTATATTTAATGAAAAGGAACTTATCTATTAATAGTTCAGGAAAGAAATAGCTGTTCCTTTGAATGTGATAAGTGGTGAAAGATGAAAGATTGGGTGATAGATTGAAAAAGAACTGTCAATGGTTTGAAAGTACGATGAACAAAAGGATTTGTGACTTTCGGTGAAAGATGAAAGATATAAATAATATATTTATAATGAATGCTATCTTTTTGTTGTTGTGATTTGCAAAATAAAAAATGTCATGATAGACATGTTTTTCGCATCAATAGTTCTGTTTTTGGTCTGTTTAGACATGATTGGGGCTTTTGTAATTTTTTCCTGCTATATTATTCGTTATATTTGAGACTTGTAATGATGATGCGGTGAACTAGAATATGGAGAATATGTTTGTCCAGGTCTCTGAAATCGCCAATGAAAGGACTGCACAAGGACAACATTTTAGCAGTATGATATTTGTATCTGTTAAAAGCTAATACTGATTATCGTGCTGCTTTCTTATTTTATCAGATAAATGAAGAATTTATTCGCATAATTCTTTTTATGTTTCCGGTTTATTGTATATCAGGATTTTAACCTGTGGTGCTTACGAGGAGTTTGTTGCGTATACCAGTGATATGAAAAGACTGAACTTGATATGTTTTGTAATGAAGGTCATAAAAACAATAGATATTAATATTGATAACCATGATTAAAGCAACAGATTTTATTCATCCTGAGGATGCAGCTGCATTGAGGCAGTTGGAAAGTATTCCCGGATTCCCGACCCTAGTGAAAAAGTTAATGTCAATGGGATTGGAACAACTGCAATATGGCGTTAATATGGCATCTGCAATTCGTTTATCACCGAGTCAATTGCCGAAACTGTATAATCGTCTGCCACCGATTTGTAAAAAGTTGGGTATTGAGCAACCGGAGTTTTATCTCTCTATGGATCCTAATCCTAACGCATGGACCTTTGGCGATACAAAGATTTTTATAACGATCACTTCCGGTTTGGTTGATATGATGACCGAAGAGGAGTTGGATGCAGTGATTGCCCATGAATGCGGGCATATCCTTTGTCATCATGTCTTGTATCATTCTATAGCTCATTATGTGATGGATGGTCTGGATTCGCTGGGCGTTTTGGGGAGTTTGGGAGCTCCTCTTCAATATGCGATTTTGTATTGGGAACGTAAAAGTGAGTTGTCCTGTGACAGAGCTGCCAGTATTGTGACTACTCCGGCCATAGTGGCAAGCACGATGGCTCGTCTATCCGGAGGTCCGACTTCTATAACAAAGAATATCGATATGGAGGAGTGGGCTAAACAGGCAGACCAATATGAGGCTATCCGTAATGACGGATTATGGAATAAGACATTGCAGGTAGCGGCAATAATGAATCAGAATCATCCGTTCTCGGCTGTGCGGGTTAAGGAAATCTTGAAATGGGGAAAAAGTTCTCAATATAAGACTATAGTAGATCATCTTTCGGCAGAAAAATCAGGCAAGGTATGCTCGAATTGCAAACAACCGATAGTGGATGGCTGGACCTATTGCAAACATTGTGGAAATAAACTTTAAATATAATAGCTTATGTTTTTTAATGAACAAGGAATGTTGAATTTAGACGAGGCGGTCATGAACCAGCCCACATTCAAGAAAATTATGGAAGATGGTATAGTTACTGAACAGGAGATCAAGGAACAGTCTGAAAGAATGGTTTCTATATTGAAGTCTATGGAAAAGAACTATACGGAAGAGCAACAGCGTGAAATTAAAGAATTGCTTGTTGAAGCCGGTGTGTTATTTACAACGAGCCAATATCATGCATTACAGTTATTACACTTTTAAAAAATAGAATTATGGGAACATTTGCAACAAAAAAGATACTTCAGGGCAATCCTTCTTTGATTCCTGTTATTGCTGAACAAATAAAAACAGAATTTGCGGCCGAGCAGTTTGAGGTACAAATAGATAATTTATTAAGTGGTGGTGTTGATATTTCTATATCAAAGGGCGGTTTATTTAAAGCTGTACTTGGTTTGAAGTCTGCATTGAAAGTCAGCTTGATACCTAAAGATAATGCAATAGCGTTTGAGGCTGGGATAGGGATCTTTGGTCAACAAGCTATTCCTACTATCATTTCTATGCTATTCTTCTGGCCGGTACTTATCACGCAAATTTGGGGGATAGTACAACAGTCCAAACTTGATGATAAGGCGCTCGAAATAGCTGAAGAGGTGCTAAAAAATCGGGATTCTTTTACAACTCTGAATTTGGATATTAACGGTATGGTATTCTGTACGAACTGCGGATATCGGAATATCAAAGGTGCAAAATTTTGTTCGGAATGTGGACAGGCATTGTAAGGAGTTAAAAGCGATGGTTTTATTAAACCATCGCTTTTAATGAATAAAATAGTAAAGGCAAGTAGCAAGGACTATAAGAATAATAAAGGTAAGATTCTAGATAATTCTATAGTTATAATGAAAATGACATGAGTAAATTACGTTTGATAACAGTATTCCTTTTTGCCGTCTTCATGGTATTGGGAGTTACAGCACAGGTTCATACCCAGAAGGGGATAGTCCGCAAGGTTACCCGTTCGGCTTCCGATCCTTTCATTCCGGTGCAGGGTGTACAAGTTATTGTGTCGGGGGAAGCTAATAAAGCAAGTGATAAGGACGGACGATTTTCGTTGAAGGTGAAGGTCACGGATAAGGCGGGTAGTTATACACTGACAGCCGTGCGTGTGCCACAAGGTTCCAAGTATATGTTGGCTTCGCCATCGAAAGGTAAACGACTATTTATATCTGCCAATGACTTGGAAGTCTCGTTGATAACACCAGAAGAAAAGGAGATGGAGTATAAGAAGCGGTATGAGTTACTGAAAGAAAAGTATGAAGAGCAGTCGTTATCTTTACGTAAACTACGCAATGAACTGAATAAGCGTCTTGGAGAATTGAGCGAATCGGATGTACATTATGCACGTCTGAAAGCGGAGTGTGACAGCATCCGCAAACTTTATCTTGATTACATCAACAATGAGGATAAGATAGATGAGGTTATCAAGGAATTAGCTGAAGAGCTGGCACTGACCGATTATCAGAGCTTGGACTCTTTGGAACTGAAAATTTATGAACTGAAAAAAAACGGAGAATGGAAGGCACTTAACGACTTGATACGCGAGTCTATGCCTGGTGGAGCCGAGGAAGCCTGGAAAGTGATTGAACAACAGCAACGGAATGCGGATGCAAAAGTAGAACAAGCCAAGCTTGAATTAGCTAGAGGACTGTCAGAACAACAACGGTTGATACAACAACGCAGTCAATGGTTTGGGAAAATGGAGACTGCTATCGAATCATTCAAGATGCAGCATTTGAATGATTCGGTTTCGCATTATTATGAGATTCTCACGAAAGCTGCTCCAACAAATTGGGATTATTTGATTGCAGCGGGAAGGTTTGAAGAAGATTATATGGCTGATTACAATCGGGCTATGAATTATCAGTTGTCTGCATTGAATACAACAGACAATGATACATACAAAGCAACTAGTTACATTATAATAGGGGGAATATATGAGAAGCTAGATGACTATTCTAAAGCTTTGGAATGTTATGAAAAGTCTTTGAAGATTCGGCTATCTGTTTATGGCGAAAATGATGAAATTGTGGCTAATGATTATGAACGTATGGGACAGATATATTTCGCTCAAGATGACTGTTCTAAAGCTTTGGAATATTATGAAAAGTCTTTGAATATCTATTTGATGATTTACGGTGAGAACGCTTCATGGGGAATAGCCAATGTATCTATTGGTATGGGACGTGTATATTCAAATCAAGGAGATTACTCCAAAGCCTTGGTCTGTTTTGAAGGGGCCTTGAAAATATTTTTGTTGCTTAATGGAGATAACCACCCTGCTGTAGCTACAAGTTACAGTTATATAGGACAGATATATTTTGCTCAAAATGACTATTCTAAAGCTTTGGATTATTTTAAAAAGTCTTTGAAATTGGATTTGTCGTTTTTTGGTGAGAACCATCCTTCTGTAGCTTCCGGATATTATAATATTGGGTATGTGTATTTTGCTCAAGGGGATTACTCTAAGGCTTTGGAATATTTTGAGGAGGTTTTAAAGATTCGTTTGTCAGTTTATGGTGAAAATCATTCCCGAGTAGCTTCTGTTTACAATGATATAGGAGAAATATATTCCGTTCAAGGAGATGATTTCAAAGCTTTGGATTATTTTAAAAAGTCTTTGAAAATAGTTTTGTCAGTTTATGGTGAAAATCATTCTCAAGTATCTTCTATTTATGATCATATAGGAGAAATATATTTTGCTCAAAAAGATTATTCTAAAGCCTTATATTATTTTGAAGAGTCTTTGAAAATCCGTTTGTCTCTTTTTGGTGAGAACCATCCTGAGGTAGCTTTGAGTTATTATAGTATAGGGAGTTTGTATATAATTCAAGGTGACAAATCCAAAGCTCTGAACTATTATGAGAAGTCCTTGAAAATCCGTTTGTCTGTTTATGGTGAAAATCATCCTTTGACAAAGGAAATTATGGATTTGATTAATGTTGCTAATAGTAAGGTATTACAATCTCCTGAAACAACAAAATAATTTATGAAAACTCATATTATATTAGGAACCATCACCGAAAAGATCTTTCGCTTTTGAGCGAGGAATGTCAGAAAACTATATTGTTCTTGAGTGTGCTGATGGAGGATAGAAACAAATATATTAATGTTTTTGATTTGAACAATAATATGATAGGCATGCAATTGCAGATATATCCCATGAATGTGTAGGAAAAAGAAAAAATAGTGGAATGTTATCAAATGTGGTTAATTTTAAATAGAAATCAGACGAAATGGCACACAATTTTTTTGCTTTTATTAGCTATCGTCATACGGACATTAAGGCGGCGAAGCGATTACAGTTTTTATTAGAATCGTACAATTTGCCGACAATGATTCAGAAAATGAAGCCGGAGGCACCTAAACGGTTTAAAGTCTTTCGTGATGCTGATGAACTGACGAGTGGTGTACTTAGTGACGAACTGCATCATAAATTGGATGAATCGAAATATCTGATTGTCATTTGTTCGCCGAATTCGGCACAATCGAAATATGTAGGGGAGGAGATTGCCTACTTCCGCTCGAAGGGACGCGAAAGAGAGATTATACCTTTTATCATTGACGGTATTCCTCATTCCAAAGATCGGGAATGTTTTCATGCTCAACTGACGTTAGGCGGATTGGAACTTTTGGGGATTGATGTGCAGGCGGAAAATTCAAGATTCCATGCGATACGTTTCCATCAAGCATTTATCCGTCTTGTGGCAAGAATGCTTGATGTGGACTTTGGCGTATTATGGAACCGTCGAAAGCATTTTCTCGTTAAGCTGGTCGCTTTGATGATTGTTGTTCTTTCCATTATCATCGGACTGGCAGTGAACGCAATTCATTCACGTCCTTTCGATTTAGCAGTGCAATTATCACAAACACCTTGCAAGGCTCTCCCACTTAGTGCCGATGAAACAGACAGTCTGTATCTGTTTCTAGGTGAAAATGATCTACGCACAGTGGTTCTAAAAGATTTGGATAATGCTGTTTTGTTTCCCAACATTCCGGGAAAGTATAAAGGACAGAATATGAGAATTGTTGCAAAGGCTTATGGTTGCTATGTGTTGGACACAATCGTATCTATTACTTCAAAGATGGCATTGCCTATTCAACGGAATCCTGAAACGTTTGGGCATATTCAATACTGTATTGTAGATAATGAAACGGAAAAGCAACTTATAGGTGTAACATTCGACTTTGGCTTTCTGAAAGTGAAAACGAACGATGAAGGTATACTCGATGTACTCATTCCAATAGACCGGCAGCAGGTGTCTTATCCGGTGAAAATTGATTATAACGGAATCTCTATGCATCTGACCTATTCTGGAGATTCATTGCAGGCGTCCGGTCATACTGGTCTTAGTACAATTTATGTTCAATATTGAGATATGAAAAATAGTGGTATAGAAACGTTTACTCATACTAAACTCACTAAAGCCGAATTATTCATAAATTTTATCCAAAAGAAGAGAAAAGAATAAAATAAACAAGAGACGTCGTAACAACCTATCCATAAAACGATTATATTTATTGCAGCGAGAGAGCACTTTAAGTAATGCTTAAGAGGAAAAACGAAAAGTAGTATATATACTATATATTTTCTATTATTAATTACTTAAACACATTTTTTATGGAAGCCAAGAAATCAAAAAAGGCTGCAATTGAGAATCAACGGGGTTCTTGGTTGTTGATGGGTTTGGTTGTTGCGCTAGCCTTCATGTTCGTTTCGTTCGAATGGACACAACATGATGTCAGAGTTGCAGCACTATCACCAGATGATGAATCCATCTTTGTAACAGAGCTAGTTCCAATCACATTCCCTGAAGAGAAACTGGAACCGCCTCCTCCTCCCGAAACTAAGGTAACAGAATTGTTCGAAATAGTGGAAAACAATATGGAGGTGACGGATAACGTTTCTACAGTGTCAGAGGATATGAATGCAGTTCATGATGTTATTTGGATACCCCCAGTGGTAGAAACAGAAACGGTAGTTGAAGACGTTATTCACGTAAGTGTTGAAGTCATGCCGGAGTTTATTGGAGGTACAGCTGCTTTAATGAAATATTTAAGTAGTAATATCAAATATCCAACGATTTCGCAGGAAACTGGTTCACAAGGAAAAGTCATTGTTCAGTTTGTTGTAGACAAAGACGGAACGATTTCCAATCCTGAAGTTGTGCGAGGGGTTGATCCTTATTTGGATAAAGAAGCTATCCGCGTGATAAGTTCTATGCCGAAATGGACTCCCGGAGTGCAAAATGGTAAGAAAGTACGAGTGAAATTTACTGTACCGGTATCATTCAGACTACAGTAGTAACTTGGAATAAATGAGTATGAGGGTCGGTTCTTTATGGGAACCGACCCTTTTTCAATAAAAAAATATATCTTTGTCGGGAGAATAAAAATACGAATGATTGTTTTATGAATCTTCTACTCTGTATAAAAAGACCTTTTATCTGGCTTTCCCGCTTTCGTTATCGTTGCGGATATGGCGTACATTCCCCTTTTGCTTTTAGTCTGATTACCGATGTGATTTATGAGAAGATGCCTTACTATGCCTATTCTTCTTTGAAAAAAGAACAGAAAAAGATGATAAGAGAGCGTGGGTGGACTAAAGGTTCTCAAAAGGTAAACCGTTTCCTGTTCCGGTTGGTGAACAGAGTACAGCCTGATACGATTATAGAAGTTGGGCGTCCTTCCTCCACAACCCTCTACTTACAGTCTGCTAAACCATCGGCTTCCTACCTTTTTGCTTCCGACTTGTCGGAACTGTTTCTGGATGCAGACACTTCAGTCGACTTTTTGTATCTGAATGACTACCGGAATCCCGACTTACTGGAAGAAGTCTTCCGGGTTTGTGCACATCGTGCCACTCCTAAAAGTGTATTTGTAGTCCATGGCATCTGCTATTCCAAAGAGATGAAAGCACTTTGGAAAAAGCTGCAGGCTGATGAAAGAGTAGGCATCACCTTTGACCTCTACGACGTCGGTTTACTATTTTTTGATAAAACGAAGATAAAACAGCAGTATATTGTCAACTTCTAAGAACCTTTGTACGTTTACCTTATAATAAGTAAAAAAGAAGATTATGAAAAAGAGCCTTGTATATACAAAGACCGGAGATAAAGGAACTACCAGTCTTGTCGGCGGAAGTCGCGTTCCAAAGACCCATATCCGTCTGGAAGCTTACGGAACTGTGGATGAACTAAATTCTCATCTAGGATGGTTGAATACCTATCTGCAAGATGAATCAGACCGTGATTTCATTTTGAGTATTCAGCATAAGCTATTTGCCATCGGTTCACATCTGGCCACCGACCAGGAAAAAACGCAACTGAAGGCTGCCAGCATCATAACTCCCGAAAACGTGGAGAATATTGAGCGGGAGATTGATAAGCTGGACGAACAACTGCCCGAACTTTGCGCTTTCATCATTCCCGGCGGGAGTCGTGGAGCAGCCGTTTGTCATGTTTGCCGTACTATTTGCAGGAGAGCCGAGAGACGTATTCTGGCTTTATCCGAAACTTGTACAATTTCTCCCGAAGTATTAGCATTTGTCAACAGATTATCAGATTATTTGTTTGTATTATCCCGAAAAATTAATTTTGATGAGCAAAATAATGAAATATTTTGGGATAATAGTTGGAAATGATAGATTTTATTATACTTTTGCCGAAAAATAGAAAACGAGACAAATTTAGTATTCATTTTAAATACTCAAGATTATGTATTGGACATTGGAACTAGCATCAAAACTTGAAGATGCTCCCTGGCCGGCAACCAAGGACGAATTGATTGATTATGCCATGCGTTCGGGTGCTCCTCTTGAAGTTATTGAGAATCTCCAAGAGATGGAAGATGAGGGCGAAATCTATGAGAGTATCGAAGATATTTGGCCGGATTATCCTAGTAAGGAGGATTTCTTCTTTAACGAGGAAGAGTATTGATTTAAAAAGACCGAACATATAAGAATACCCGATAACTGTTGTAAGAAGCTATCGGGTATTTTTTATTGTCATCTCGGTTTCTTGCTTTAGAATTAGAATACAGGCATCTGCCAGATAAATCCTACAGAAATACGGTTAGTACTGTAATTCTCCTGTCCCAGCACCTTGGCGCGGGAAGTGAAATCATACGAACGTCCTACGTAGGTAACAAAGAAGTGCAGATTGGTTTCCATCGGGTAATATTCGATACCGCCCAGATATCCCCAGGAGGTACGGTAATTTCCCTTTTCTATACCTTCGGACGCCTTGCCTACGGAAGCCGTCTCGTACATACCCTTCACAAAAACATTCCATTTCGGAAGAAAGCGGTAATTACACTTGGCAACAACCGAAAGATAGTTCGCATCAAAAGCATTATGACCGCCCGGACGACCTACGATACTGGTAATGATTCCCTTCCGGTCAATATCCTCTTTTGAATACATGAAATCGACAAAAGCATTCCATTTTCCAAGATTCAACTCGTTACCTAAAGCATAATAATACATATTGTGACTTTTGGCCTCGTTCATAACAGAAGCCGACCAACGGGTTTTAAATACATTATTGAAATTACCGTTCCAGTTTAATGTATAAACCAGTGGCATTTTGCCCGATTTCAGATCGGGGAGATTACCTTCGGCATCTTCTGTGATTCCGTAAGTATTATCGAAAGAACTGTTACGGCTGTTCAATATCTGCAGGTTAAGCTGCTGTTCGGGAGTAATGTTATAACCCACATTCAATCCGGTCATGAAATTACTCATGTAATCAATCATATCACTGTATTGATAGATGTCAATCGGATTCAGGTCGAACTCGATACCACCGTATGCGGCACATTGCTTTCCTGCAAAAAGACTAAACTGGTCATTCAGCTTGATACCGATTCCGGCATAGTCGATAGAAGTCGGGAGGTTATCAATCATGCCGTTTGCATCGTTCGAGCGGTTGAGGCGCTGACGATAGCGGTAAGACAGCCAGTTGTTGATATTTCCTTTGGCTTCGATACGAAGCTGGTGCATATTAAAGTCACCCTCCTGAAAACCATTCTGGAAATGAGCGTCAAAGCTCCCTTGCATATTCAGATAAAGATTGAATTTATCTGTTTTCTTTTTCACGTCTGTCAGCTCTTCAAACAGGGGAGTGTTCGGATTGAATTTCTCCTTTTTCTCTGTTTTTTGAGCATATATTCCCTGTATGCTACCCGCGAGGAGCAGCATGAATATCCATTTTTTCATAAGTAAGTCAGGTTTTTAGTATTCGTTGAAATATTGCTGAATCTGTTTCCAGTCTGTAGTTTTTGTTAGTGCAAGCATTAACAAAACACGAGATTTCTGCGGGTTCAGTTCCTGCGAAGCCACAAACTGATATTTGGCGTCGTCCACCTCTGCATCCAGTGTGGTGGGTCCGGTCGGGACACGGGAAGAACGAACGACAAGAATACCTTTTTGGCGGGCATCCGTCAGTACCGGGAAGATGTTCTGGTGAATATTTCCGTTTCCTACTCCTGCGTGGATGATGCCTTTGTACCCGTTGCTAAGCATCGGAGTTACCATATCGGCCTCAATGTTGGAATAGCTGTACACGATACCTACTTTAGGAAGCGCGTTCAGATGAGTGACATCAAAAACGGACTGGGTAGTATGTTTCTTTAGCGTTACTTGGTTGTAGAACACTTTTCCGTTCAGTACATAACCCAGTGCGCCGGAGTTGGGAGCCTGGAAAGTTTGTACATCGACCGTATTCATTTTAACCGTGCTCTGCGCTCCGAGGATCAGGCCGTTCATGGCAACCAATACTCCTTTGTCTTTCGATTCTTTTGCGGCTGCGGTAACAACGGCATTGTAAAGGTTCAACGGGCCGTCGGCACTTAGAGCGGTAGACGGACGCATGGCGCCTACTAATACCACCGGTTTGTCACTCTTGACAGTCAGATTCAGGAAGTAAGCAGTTTCCTCCATGGTGTCTGTTCCGTGAGTAATCACGATGCCGTCAATGTCCGGGCGTTTCAGTAGTTCATTGATTTTCTTGGCAAGCGTCAACCAAACCTGGTCGTTCATGTCCTGCGAACCGATTTTGACAATCTGTTCTCCGGTTACGTTGGCGATGTCTTTAATTTCGGGTACAGCATCGAGCAGTGCGCCGATGGCAACTTGTCCTGCCGTATAACTGGTTCCGGTAGCCGAGCTTCCCGTACCTGCGATGGTTCCTCCCGTAGCAAGAATATGAATATTCGGTTTTGCGGCGAATGCCATAGTTACGGAAAACAGTAGTGTGACTACTACCAGTCCAAAGCTTTTGAATTGTTTCATAACTGAATGATGTTTAGGTTAATAATATGATCTATTAGAATATTTGTATAAAAAGCAAACCTAGTGCAATAGCCACAACGGTCGATACCAGACCGGGCATCATGAACGAATGATTCAACACATATTTGCCGATTTTTGTTGTCCCGGTACGGTCGAAATTAATCGCAGCCACCACGGTAGGATAATTCGGAATAAAGAAATATCCGTTCACGGCCGGGAATAAAGCGATCAGCATATAAGGAGAAATCCCTAACGCAATGCCCAGAGGGACGAGTGCCCGTACAGTGGCAGCCTGGCTATATAGCAGGATAGACATCACAAACAGGGCGACACCGAACAACCACGGCATTTGTTGCACAATTCCCTGGATAGAGAGAGTCAGCTGTCCCATATTTCCCTGAAGAAAGGTATCTCCCATCCAGGCAATACCGAAGATGGCAATCACCGCCTGCATACCTGCCGGAAATACAGAACCTTGCGTTGCTTTGATCCCGTCTGTCTTCGTTACTAGCAGGATAATTGCGGCAGCCGACAACATCACGATTTCGATGATAGAAGACATTCCCAAGGTGACAATTTCCCCATCAATCAGGAAACTGGGGCGCATTCCTTCAAAAGAACCGAAAAGCACGATAAAAGCAGTTGCCAATATAAAGATGATAACGGAAATCATTGCCGAACGTTTGTTCTTGACACTTTTAATCTCCACCTTTTTATTGTTGAATAAACCTTCTTTCAATCTTTTCTGATACTCGGGATCTTCCACCAGTTCCTTACCGATTCTCATGGAAAACAAGGCGCCTACCAACACTCCAATGATGGTGGCGGGAATCGTAATTTTGAGAATGTCGAACAGGGTAATGTCGAATCCGGCTAAAAGTCCGAGAAGTGCCACGGTAGCGGCAGAGATCGGACTTGCCGTAATGGCCTGCTGGGAAGCGATGACGGCAATACCTAACGGACGTTCCGGACGGATTTTTGTTTCGGTGGCAACCTCTGCAATTACCGGCAGTACGGAATAAGCCACGTGTCCGGTTCCGGCTACAAAAGTAAAGAGGTAAGTCACCAGCGGACTAAGCAGAGTGACGTGTGAAGGATTTTTACGAAGCAAATGTTCTGCCAGTTTCACCATATAGTCCAAACCTCCGGCCGCCTGCATACAGGAAGCGGCAGAGATTACGGCGGCAATCATTAACATAACGTCGATGGGAGGCGCAGTGGGTTGTAAACCAAAAACGAACGTGAGTATTGCCAACCCTACGCCTCCCATTACGCCAAGTCCGATACCTCCCAGGCGTGCGCCAATAATAATGGCTGTCAGAACAAATGCTAATTGTAATATCATAGATTGCTGTTTTAAATTCAAAAACAAAGATAAGCGATTCTTCTCTTTGTATTTTCTTTTTCTTCTATTTACAACAAAAAAGTCTTTGAATAGTTTTTGCATATTTATTAAAACAATAACATCGTTGGTTGGTTATTATAAGAACTAACGAAAACGTTATTACTATAAAACAACCGATATGGAACAAAATTTATCAAAAAAAACTCGTACAGAGAGTGACCTGATAGGTAGTCGTGAAGTGCCGGAAAGTGCACTTTATGGAGTACAGACACTCCGTGGCATTGAAAACTTTCGCATCAGCAAGTTTCATTTGAATGAATATCCTTTGTTCATTCAGGCATTGGCTATTACGAAGATGGGAGCCACCGTTGCCAACCGTGAACTGGACTTATTAACTGAAGAACAAGCGGATGCTATCTTGAGAGCCTGTAAAGAAATACTCGAAGGAAAGCATCACGAGCAGTTCCCGGTAGATATGATTCAGGGAGGAGCCGGTACGACCACCAACATGAATGCCAATGAAGTGATTGCCAACCGGGCATTGGAACTGATGGGGCATCAGCGGGGAGAGTATCAATTCTGTTCGCCTAACGATCACGTCAACCGTTCGCAATCCACCAACGATGCTTATCCTACAGCCATTCACATTGGACTGTATTATACTCATTTGAAATTGGTTAAGCATTTGGAGGTTCTGATCGAGTCTTTCCGGAAGAAAGCGAATGAGTTTGCACATGTCATCAAAATGGGGCGTACCCAATTGGAAGATGCCGTACCGATGACTCTTGGGCAAACCTTTAATGGCTTTGCAAGTATTTTGTCACATGAAGTAAAGAACCTTGATTTTGCTGCACAAGATTTTCTGGCAGTCAATATGGGAGCAACAGCCATTGGAACAGGAATCACTGCCGAACCGGAATATGCGGAGAAGTGCATTGCCGCTTTGCGCAAGATTACGGGATTGGATATCAAACTAGCAGACGATTTGGTGGGAGCTACTTCGGACACTTCCTGCATGGTAGGTTATTCGGGAGTGATGAGGCGTATTGCTGTTAAAATGAATAAGATATGTAACGACTTGCGGTTGCTGGCTTCCGGTCCGCGTTGTGGATTGGGAGAAATCAATCTGCCGGCAATGCAGCCGGGCTCATCCATCATGCCCGGAAAAGTGAATCCGGTGATTCCTGAAGTGATGAACCAGGTGGCTTACAAGGTAATAGGAAATGACCTTTGTGTGGCCATGAGCGGTGAAGCAGCTCAAATGGAACTGAATGCAATGGAGCCGGTGATGGCACAATGCTGTTTCGAGTCTGCCGATTTACTAATGAATGGTTTTGACACTTTGCGCACCTTATGCATCGACGGCATTACGGCTAATGAAGAAAAATGCCGGAGAGATGTGCATAACAGCATTGGAGTAGTGACAGCCCTGAATCCGGTGATCGGATATAAGAACTCTACTAAAATAGCCAAAGAAGCATTGGAAACAGGGAAGGGAGTTTATGAACTTGTTTTGGAACATAACATTCTTTCCAAGGAAGACCTGGATACTATCTTAAAACCGGAAAATATGATTAAACCGGTGAAGTTGGACATTCACCCGAATCGTTGATTGATATATAGTAAGTGGAGATTGGTTTAAGATGAGATATCGCCGGGCAAATCATTGATCTGTTCCGGCGATTTTTGATTATTTATTACTTTGACCTTATACGGGAATAATTGCTAATTCATCCGGCGAAATGGTTATTGTTTATTACTTCGAAAGCGACGAACTTTGCAATATCATTCGTTGTTAACCTAATAAGCAAGTCTTGAACCCATTAAAAGTTATATAGATATGAATGCATTTGATGTTATTATTATCGGTTTCGGTAAGGGAGGAAAGACCCTTGCGGCAGAGTTTGCAAAACGTGGGCGGAAAGTTGCCATTGTTGAACGTTCTGATAAAATGTATGGAGGGACGTGTATCAATATCGGATGTATTCCGACAAAGACGCTAGTTCATCAGGCTAAAATTGCTTCCGGCATGAAGAATTCGACGTTTGAAGAAAGAAGAGAGTTTTATCGCAATGCTATTGCTGTGAAGGAGTCTGTGACAAGTGCGTTGAGAGATAAGAATTACCATAATCTGGCAGATCATCCTAATGTAACAGTTTATACAGGTGTAGGTTCTTTTGTATCTGCCGATGTGGTTTCCGTCCGTACATCTACTGAAGAAATATGGTTAACATCAAAGCAAATAATTATCAACACCGGAGCGGAAACAATTATTCCGCCTATTGAAGGAATTGCGGACAATTCTTTGGTTTATACCAGTACTTCAATCATGGAATTAACCGATCTTCCCCGTCGGCTGGTTATTGTTGGCGGCGGTTATATTGGTTTAGAGTTTGCGTCTATGTATGCTTCGTTCGGTTCGCAGGTGACGGTGCTTGAGAGTTATCCGGAACTAATTGCTCGTGAAGATCGTGACATTGCTGCAAGTGTAAAGGAAACATTGGAGAAAAAAGGTATTGTTTTTCGGATGAACGTGAAGGTACAATCTGTGCGGCATGTTGAAAATAGGGCTGTCGTTGTTTTTTCTGACTCACAAACAGGTGAAGCGTTCGGACTTGAAGCTGATGCTGTCTTGTTGGCTACGGGGCGCAAACCCAATACGAAAGATCTTAATCTGGAAGTTGCCGGAGTGGAGACGGACGCACGTGGAGCGATCATTGTGGATGAATATCTGAAAACAACTAATCCGAATATACGTGCCGTGGGTGATGTGAAAGGTGGTTTGCAGTTCACTTATATTTCATTGGATGATTATCGGATTATCTGTGAAGATTTGTTTGGAGATAAGGAGCGGAAAACAAGTGACCGTAATCCGGTTGCTTACTCCGTATTTATTGATCCTCCAATGGCGCGTATCGGATTGAATGAGGATGAGGCTCGTAAGCAGGATTTGGATGTGATTATCAAGAAATTGCCTGTTATGGCGATACCGAGAGCAAAGACATTGGGAGAGACGGACGGTCTGTTGAAAGCTGTCATTGATAAGAATACGGGAAAAATAGTAGGTTGTATGCTGTTTGCGCCTGATGCCGGCGAAGTCATCAATATAGTTGCCATGGCAATGAAAACAGGTCAGGATTATACTTTCCTGCGTGATTTCATCTTTACTCATCCCAGCATGAGCGAAGCGTTGAATGCTTTGTTCTCATAGAGTAGTAAGAATACGTCTTTCTAGTCGCATACGCTGTGTGTGGATCATCCTGATTTCAGTTGTCGGGTAAGTTGTGTTTTCCTCGTGATTACTGGTTGGCTAATTTCCGGTCAGCAGCTTAAATTTGTTTTATAGCTTCAAATAATTTGTTTAGAGGCTTGAAACAATCTGTTCGCAGGCTTGAAACTAAAGTTTCCCCTATGGGGGAACAATGGTTTCCTTACGGGGAAACTATAGTCTCTCACCGGGAAACTGTTAGTATCATTATATGAAACTGTCATTCGTCCTATTGGAAACTGGAACTTTCCTAATGGATAAGCCATTTGCAATCTTATTATGGTATGATGCTTTCATCTGTATCTATACGCTCGTTTCACCTGTTGTTTCAGATGATATTAAACCATTGATCAGGTATTATCACTCCATTTCCCATGTGTTAATACCTGATTTTTCAACTATTAATGGCTGAAGTCTACAGTGTTAATACTTGAGGTGATAGCTGTTAATACTTCTTGCGGAAATAATTAATGTTCAGTATATCAGATGATAACAGTTTGTTGTAGGTGCAGATTAGTGGAAGCGCTTACGTGATGAGGTTGTGTCAAAACGCTGACACAGCCTTTTTTTATGCGCAAAGCCCAGACTTTCTCAAGCCCGGGCTTTGTTATTACCCAAAGTTTT
>NZ_CP083673.1:6214229-6235645 GCF_025914115.1 Bacteroides sp. DH3716P
TTGCTAACTCGTTACCACTGTTTCTCAAATACTCAGTTAAATGTTTATTCTTCAAACGGTTATATTAAACCGTTGAAAATCTAAAATAGAAATGTTACAAAAGAATAACAGAAAGAGCAGATTCTGTTATTCTTATCAGTTAAGTATAGGCCTCTTCGTGTATTCCTCTCACCGCACGTCCGCTAGGCTCATTCAGATTCCTGAAAGCAATATCCCACGCCAGCGCTTCTGCTGTGGAGCAGGCCACACTGGGAACACTGGGTACGGTGCGTGCTGCACTTTCACTGGGGAAATGCTCTTCAAAGATACTGCGATAATAGTATTCTTCTTTATTTTGTGGCGTGTTGATAGGGAAGCGTTCGGCAGCATGTTCCATTTGCTGATCGCTCACAGCAGCAGCTGTGATTTCCCTCAATGTGTCAATCCATGAATATCCTACACCGTCACTGAACTGCTCTTTTTGTCTCCACGCCACACTTTCCGGTAACATCTCGGCAAAGGCTTCGCGAACAATCCGTTTCTCAATTTCCTTTCCGGGGCACATTTTAGCTTTCGGATTCAGGTTCATGGCTACGTCGAGGAATTCTTTATCAAGGAAAGGAACACGTCCTTCTACTCCCCATGCTGACAAACTTTTATTGGCGCGGAGGCAATCGTACATGTGCAACTTTGAAAGTTTACGTACTGTTTCTTCGTGGAATGCTTGTGGAGTGGGAGCCTTGTGGAAATACAGATAACCACCGAAAACTTCATCGGCGCCTTCACCGCTCAACACCATTTTGATACCCATCGATTTGATGACACGTGCCAGTAGGTACATGGGAGTGGAAGCGCGTACCGTGGTTACATCGTATGTCTCGATGAAATAAATGACATCACGCAGGGCATCCAAACCTTCCTGAACAGTATAGTTTATTTCGTGATGGACAGTACCGATATATTCAGCCACTTCACGTGCTTTAATCAAATCGGGAGCACCTTTTAGTCCGATGGCGAAGGAGTGGAGTTGAGGCCACCACGCATCACTCGCTCCGTCTGTTTCTATACGCTTTGCCGCATATTTTTTGGCAATGGCGGAGATGACAGAACTATCCAACCCGCCCGAAAGAAGCACTCCGTACGGTACGTCACTCATTAACTGGCGGTGTACAGCCTCTTCTAATGCTATTTTCACATCAACGGTTTGTGCATCATTCTCTTTTACGGTTTCATATTCTGTCCAGTCGCGCGAATACCAACGTTTCATTTTTCCCTCTTTACTATAGAAGTAATGTCCGGGGAGAAATATTTCATATTCGTCACAAAATCCTTCAAGGGCTTTCAACTCGCTGCCGAAGTAGATTTTTCCCTCTTTATCTTTTCCTATATATAAAGGAATAACCCCTATCGGATCACGGGCAATCAGAAATTCATCCTTTTCCTCATCATAAAGAACGAAAGCAAAGATACCGCTAATATCTTCCAGAAAATGGATGCCTTTATCTTTGTAAAGGGCAAGAATTACCTCACAGTCACTTCCGGTCTGAAAGTTATATTTTCCCGCATATTTAGCGCGAATATCACGGTGATTGTAAATCTCACCGTTGACGGCGAGCACTTGTTTACGATCGGGAGAGTATAACGGCTGTCCGCCACTTTGCGGGTCGACAATGGAAAGACGTTCGTGAGCCAGGATGGCACTTCCGCCTACATAGATTCCACTCCAGTCCGGTCCGCGATGACGGATCTTCTGGGCCATTTTCAGTGCTTTATCTCTTAGCTCTTTCGTTTGAACTTTGATGTTGAGTATACCTGCTATTCCACACATAACTTTAATTTTTAGAGGGGGTAATGTAATCTGTTGATTGTTTATTCGCTATTTCAAAGAAGCTGACTAGCTATTCTTAATTCGTTCCGCCTTGGTTTCCCTTTCGTTCCACCAAGGTTGTCTTTCCGTTCCACCTGGGTGTTTCTTTCGTTCGACCATGGTGGAACGAATCAGATAGTACTAATCAAACTTCTGCTTTTTCCTTACTGCAAAGCTATTTCGTCAGATAAGCATCTATTTCCGCAGCTGCCTTTCGTCCTCCCGCCATGGCGCGTACCACCAGGCTGGCACCTGTTTCAGCGTCTCCGGCAAGAAATACATTCTTTGCAAATTTGGGTTGTTCCGGTTTCAGGAATCCCATCGCCAATAATACCATATCAGCCTCGATGACTTCCTTTTTTCCTGTCGGTTTCATCGTGGGACGTCCGCCATCTGCAGCCGGAATCCATTCCACTTCTTCCACTTCTACGCCTGTCACTTTTCCATTCTTTCCGAGGAACTGATTGGACGCCAGACACCAACGGCGTGTACAACCTTCTTCATGGCTGGAAGTCGTTTTGAAGACTACCGGCCATTGTGGCCAAGGAGTAGCCGGATTGTAGCCGACAGGAGGTTTCGGCATGATTTCGATTTGAGTGACACTGACGGCTCCTTGTCGTACACTGGTTCCGATGCAGTCGGAACCGGTATCTCCGCCACCTATCACAAGTACTTTTTTGCCTTTGGCATTCACCAATTTATCTTTCGGGAAAGTTTGTCCTGCCAGAATCCTGTTCTGCTGTGCCAGCATTTCAAGTGCGAAATGGATGCCTTTCAGTTCACGTCCCGGAATACTCAAATCACGTGCAGTCGGCGTTCCGGTACAGATGCAGTAAGCGTCGAATCCTTCCGGCAAATGATTGACGTCTATTTCTACTCCCATCTCAAACTGTATTCCTTCAGCAGCCAATATCTTCATCCGTCGGTCAATTACATTCTTATCCAGTTTGAAATTAGGAATACCGAACCGTAATAACCCTCCGGGCGCTTTATCCTTATCGAATAAAGTAACGCTATATCCTTTTAAATTCAGCTGATTAGCCACCACCAATCCGGCAGGACCCGCACCAATCACCGCCACTTTCTTTCCGTTTCTTCTCGGCGTCTTTACCTGTATATATCCTTCACGAAAAGCCGCTTCCACGATAGCTGCTTCATTCTCGCGAATAGTCACCGGCTGATCGCAGGAAAGTTTCAACACACACGATTTCTCGCAAAGGGCAGGACAAATACGTCCCGTAAATTCCGGAAAATCGCAAGTAGACGACAATACTTCGTATGCCTCCTTCCATTTTCCCCTGTATAATGCATCCTGCCATTCCGGTTGTTTATTTCCTATCGGGCATGCCCAATGACAGAAAGGTACGCCGCAATCCATACAGCGTGACGCCTGCAATTTACGGCTGTTTGTATTCAAAGTCTGTTCTACCTGACTATAGTCAGCGATTCGCTCGTTTACAGGGCGGTATCCCGCCTCTTGTCGAGGTATATTTAGAAATGCTTTAGGATCTCCCATCTTGTTATTTACTATTTGACGATTTACTATTTACTATTTTTAGACTATCTTGTCATTTGCTATTTGACTATTTACAGACTATACATTCAAATAGTAAATTGTAAATAGTCAAATTGTAAATCTAATAGTCTCTTTGCATGTCTGCAATTTTTTGTTGTAATTTTCTCATCTGTTCCTCCTGCAATACTTTTTTGTATTCGATGGGTACTACTTGGATGAACTGTTCTGCATAATGATTCCAGTTGTCAAGCATGGTACGGGCTAGTTTTGAGCCTGTGTACAGATAATGTTGGCGGATTAGTTCGTGTAGCTCTTTCCGGTAGCTGGCTTCTTCGATGAGTGACAGTTCCACCATTTCCATGTTGCAGAAATAATCGAAGTTGCCATCCTTGTTCCATACGTAAGCCACACCGCCACTCATACCGGCTGCAAAGTTACGTCCGGTTTGTCCGAGGACTACCACACGACCTCCGGTCATGTATTCGCAACAATGGTCACCCACGCCTTCTACGACGGCAACTGCGCCGGAGTTACGAACAGCGAAACGTTCTCCTACACGGCCGTTGATATATACTTCACCGCTTGTTGCGCCATAAAGCAAGGTATTACCGGCGATTGTATTTTTTTCGGCTTCGAAATTGCTGCGGATAGGAGGCAATACGGAGATACGCCCGCCGCTCAATCCTTTACCCAGGTAATCATTCGCTTCACCTTCCAGTTTAAAGTTAACTCCCGGTACGAGAAAAGCTCCGAAAGATTGACCTGCCGAACCTTTGAATTTTACATTCAGCGTATGTTCCGGCAATCCTTTGGCACCATATTTCTTGGCGATTACTCCGGAAAGCATAGCACCTATTGCACGGTCTGTATTGGCAATCGTATATTCTAAAGAAATCTCTTTCTCATGTTCGATAGCTTCTTGTGCGGCATCGATGATGGTTACATCCTTTACAGCAGAAATTCCATGATCTTGGTCGATGACATGACGGATAGCCGCACTGTTGTCAACACGTGCCAGCAATTTGGTGAAGTCGATTAAAGCATGTTTCGGATTTGGGTCATTGGCATCGGACTTGCGCTCGATTAAGTCTGTACGCCCGATGATATCATCCATCCGGGTGAATCCCATTTCAGCCAAATGCTCGCGGACTTCCTGTGCCAGGAATGTGAAAAAGTTTACTAAATATTCACTGCGTCCATGAAAGCGTTTACGTAACTCTTCATTCTGTGTGGCAACTCCCACCGGACAAGTATTCTGATGGCATTTGCGCATCATTACACACCCTAATACAATCAATGCCGAGGTGGCGAAGCCATATTCTTCGGCACCCATTAGTGCCATTAAGATGATGTCACGTCCGGTTTTCAGTTGTCCGTCGGCTTGCAGAACTACTTGGCCACGAAGTCCGTTCAGAACCAGTGTTTGCTGTGTCTCGCTCAATCCCAATTCCGGTGAGATACCCGCATAGCGGATAGAAGAAGCCGGAGAAGCACCTGTTCCCCCTTCAGCACCAGAGATGACAATTAGGTCCGCCTTTGCTTTTGCCACACCCGCAGCAATCGTACCGACGCCGCTTTCTGCTACCAGTTTCACACTGATTTTGGCCTGTGGATTTACATTTTTCAAATCGAAGATTAATTGTGCCAAATCCTCAATCGAATAAATATCATGATGAGGCGGAGGAGAAATCAGCGAAATTCCCGGAATGGAATGACGTGTTTTCGCAATCACATCGTTCACTTTAAATCCCGGTAGTTGTCCGCCTTCACCCGGTTTGGCTCCCTGTGCTATCTTGATTTGAATTTCGTCCGCATTAACCAGATATTCTGCCGTTACACCGAAACGACCGGAAGCTACCTGCTTGATTGCACTTCGTAAAGAACTGCCATCGGGCAGCGGTTGGAAACGGGCAGCGTCTTCGCCACCTTCACCGGTATTACTGCGTCCGTGAATTTTATTCATGGCAATAGCCATTGCCTCATGAGCCTCTTTGCTGATAGAACCAAAAGACATAGCCCCCGTGACGAAACGATGCAGAATGTTTTCCACCGGTTCTACCTGATCGATTGAAATCGGATTACGACGGAATCCCAGAAAGTCACGAAGGAAAATAGGCTTCTCTTTTTCGTCTACCAGATGGGTGTACTCTTTAAATTTTTTATAACTCCCCAGTCGTGTAGCCAATTGCAGAGTGCTGATTGTTTCCGGATTCCATGCGTGCTTTTCTCCATCTTTACGGAAAGCATACAAACCGTTATTTTTTAATAACTCTTCATTTTTAATACTTTCAAATCCTTCTTTATGGAAAGCAATGGCATCTCTGGCTATTTCTTCCAGACGGATACCTCCGATCGGTGAACCGAGTCCTCCAAAATAAGCCTTGCTCAATTCTTCACTCAAACCGACAGCTTCGAAAATCTTAGCACCACGATAGGAGCGGATCGTAGAGATACCCATCTTACTCATGATTTTAAACAAGCCTTTACAGATGGATTTGATATAGTTCTTTTCAGCAGTGGTATAATCTAACTGAATATCTTTGTCTTTTACCAGTCGGTCGAGGACAGCGAATGCCATGTAAGGATTCAGGGCACTTGCTCCGAAACCCAACAATAACGCGGCGTGCATCACTTCACGTATTTCACCACTTTCTACGATCAATGCCGTTTGCACCCGTTTACCAACTGAAATCAGGTGGTGATGAACAGCGCTTACTGCCAGCAATGATGGAATGGCAGCATGGGTAATATCCACCTCACGGTCGGTCAGGACAATGTAGTTTACACCTTCCGTCACGGATTCTTCCGCCATTTTACAAAGATGGGTCAGTGCTTCCTGCAGTCCGGCTTTCCCTTTGGCAACCTCAAACAACATGGGTAGTTTGACTGTTTTGAAGCCTTTATACCGGATATTACAAAGAATATCCAGTTGGGTATTGCTTAAAATCGGATGATTCAGGCGTACCATTTTGCAATGACTTTCACTGGGCGTCAGAATATTCATACCGACTGCTCCAATGTATTCCGTCAATGACATCACCAGTTCTTCACGAAGGGGATCAATGGGCGGATTGGTTACCTGTGCAAATTGCTGACGGAAATAGTTGTAAAGCAACTGTGGTTTATCTGAAAGTACGGCGAGTGGCGTATCGTTACCCATTGAATTGATCGGTTCTGCTCCGGTGCTTGCCATCGGCATAATCAGCCTTTCGATGTCCTCTTTGGAGTAGCCGAAAGTACGAAGCATCCGGTCGTAGTTTGCTACGTGATGAGGAACTTTGCGCCCGCTTTTCAGTTCATCCAGTTCGATTCGGTTGGTAGATAGCCAGGTGCGGTAAGGCTTGGCTTCAGCCAACTGTTTTTTCAGTTCGCCGTCATAGTAGATCTCGCCTTTTTCCGTATCCACCAGCAGGATTTTGCCGGGCTGTAAGCGACCTTTTTCTTTGATGTCTCCCGGTTCGAAATCCATAACACCGACTTCCGAAGCCACTACCATCATATCGTTTTTAGTAATCAGATAACGGGCAGGGCGCAGGCCATTGCGGTCGAGCATACCTCCGGCAAATCGTCCGTCGCTGAATAGTAGTGCGGCCGGTCCGTCCCACGGTTCCATCAGGATGGAGTGGTATTCGTAGAATGATTTCAGATCCTCACTGATCGGGTTCTTCTCGTTGAAAGATTCCGGCACGAGCATAGCCATGGCATGTGGCAGGCTCAATCCTGACATCACCAGGAACTCCAGTACATTGTCCAGAGAAGCACTGTCGCTCATGCCCGGTTGTATAATCGGGCGGATTTCTTTTATATCGCCTAAAGTGGGAGTGGAGAGTACACTTTCACGGGCTTCCATCCATCCTCGGTTACCACGGATAGTATTGATTTCACCGTTGTGTGCCAGCAGACGGAACGGCTGTGCCAATCCCCATGTAGGGAATGTATTGGTACTGAAACGAGAGTGCACCAATGCCAGTCCGCTGGTAAAATAGCTATTTGTCAGGTCCGGATAATAGTTGCGCAGCTGTAATGATGAAAGCATACCTTTATATGTAATGCTTTTGGTAGAGAGTGACACAACATAAAAATCGTCTTTTGCCGGAATAGATGACAATCTGACTTTATTTTCGATTCTTTTCCGGATCAGATATAACTTCCGGTCGGCAGTTTCCGTTTCCGTAAATCCGGTGATGAACACTTGTTTGATGTCCGGTTCGTTTGCCAGAGCCGATTCTCCCAGGATTTCGGGGCAGGTGGGCACATTGCGTAAATGCATCAATGTGAGTCCTTCTTTTTCAATTTCTTCAATAATAATACTTAGAATAGCTGCCTGGTCTTTTTCGTTTTTCGGTAAAAACAATAATCCTGTGCCGTACCGTCCTTTTTCGGGGACAGGAATACCTTGTAATAAAATAAACTCATGCGGAATTTGAAGCATGATACCTGCACCGTCACCGGTCTTGTTATCCGCACCCTCGGCACCACGATGGCGCATGTTTTCTAATACCTTTAAAGCCGACTCAACAATGTCGTGTGACTTTTCTCCATGAATGTTAACCAGCATACCGACACCGCAGGCATCGTGTTCGTATGCCGCATCGTACAAGCCTACCTGTTGGGGCTGTCGTTGGTAAGGGAATCCTTCTGTTACGTTGTTAAAAAGTTCTTGTTTCTTCATTCTTACTAGCTTTATTGTATGATAATACCTGTTTGATGTATCAAATTGTTTGGCAAAGTTAATATTTTAATTTCAAAATGATAGTGAAATTTAGCTTTTGTGTGACGCGAAATGAGAATAGGAATCTTTATTCTTTTAATTTGTTATTAAAAACAGGAAATTTGCTTTTAATTTGTTAGCTTATTTATCCTTATTTGAAGCTGATTGTAATTTGTTTCTTTTTGAGCTAAAAATAATATATTATTTAACTTTTTGATGTGTTTGCAACTTTTTTATGCGTTTCTGTCAAATAAATATGCTTTTTGTTGTCTTTATGTTATTTGTAATGTGTATATTTGCAGGCGAAATAAAAATATCATAATATGTGTGGAATAGTAGGCTATATTGGTAAACGAAAAGCCTACCCTATCCTTATCAAAGGGCTGAAGCGACTGGAGTATCGTGGATATGACAGCGCGGGGGTAGCAATCATTAGTGATGACCAACAGTTAAATGTGTATAAGACGAAAGGAAAAGTCTCTGATCTTGAAAATTTCGTCACACAGAAAGATATTTCCGGTACAATCGGAATTGCCCATACCCGTTGGGCTACTCACGGGGAACCTTGTTCTGCTAACGCCCACCCTCATTACTCTTCTTCCGAAAAGCTCGCTCTCATTCATAACGGTATTATTGAAAACTACGCCGTTCTTAAAGAAAAACTTCAAGCCAAAGGCTATATTTTTAAAAGTAGTACAGATACCGAAGTCCTCGTTCAATTAATAGAATACATGAAAGTCACTAATCAGGTCAGTCTGTTGACGGCTGTTCAGTTGGCGTTAGGGGAGGTAATTGGTGCTTATGCGATTGCGATTCTTGATAAGGAGCATCCCGATGAGATTATTGCTGCCCGTAAGAGCAGTCCATTGGTAGTGGGGATTGGAGAGAATGAGTTCTTTCTTGCTTCAGATGCTACTCCGATTGTAGAATATACTGATAAAGTGGTTTATCTGGAAGACGGGGAAATAGCTGTTTTGAATCTGGGGAAGGAGTTGAAGGTAGTCAACTTGAACAATGTCGAAATGATACCTGAAATAAAGAAGGTGGAACTCAACCTCGGTCAGTTGGAAAAAGGGGGATATCCGCACTTTATGTTGAAAGAGATTTTCGAACAGCCCGATTGTATTCGTGATTGCATGCGCGGACGTATCAATGTGGAAGCTGATAATGTGGTGCTTTCTGCTGTGATAGATCACCGGGAAAAGCTGCTGAATGCCAAACGGTTTATTATTGTTGCTTGCGGAACTTCCTGGCATGCCGGACTGATCGGTAAGCATCTGATTGAGAGTTTTTGCCGCATACCGGTGGAAGTGGAGTATGCTTCCGAATTCCGCTACCGTGATCCGGTGATTGACGGGCAGGATGTGGTGATAGCAATCTCCCAGAGTGGCGAGACGGCAGATACATTGGCTGCTGTGGAATTGGCGAAAAGCCGCGGGGCATTTATATATGGCATTTGCAATGCGATCGGCTCTTCTATTCCCCGTGCCACTCATACCGGTTCATATATTCATGTGGGTCCAGAAATCGGGGTGGCTTCTACCAAAGCATTTACCGGACAGGTCACTGTATTGGCGATGTTGGCATTGACACTTGCCAAAGCGAAAGGAACCATTGACGAACAGCATTATCTTTCAATCGTACAGGAGTTAAATCATATTCCGGAAAAAATGAAAGAGGTGTTGGAATTGAATGATACTTTGGCGGAGTTATCGAAAACTTTCACTTATGCGCATAATTTTATTTACCTGGGACGCGGATATAGTTATCCCGTTGCTCTGGAAGGTGCATTGAAATTGAAAGAAATATCGTATATTCACGCCGAAGGTTATCCGGCTGCGGAGATGAAGCATGGACCGATTGCCCTGATCGATGCGGAAATGCCGGTAGTGGTGATTGCTACCCAGAATGGGTTGTATGAGAAAGTAGTAAGTAATATTCAGGAGATTAAGGCACGGAAAGGAAAAGTGATTGCATTTGTGACGAAAGGAGATACCGTTATCAGCAAAATCGCTGACTGTAGTATCGAACTTCCTGAAACAATCGAATGTCTCGATCCGTTAATTACTACGGTACCTCTGCAACTTCTTGCTTACCACATTGCGGTATGCAAAGGGATGGATGTGGATCAGCCGAGAAATCTGGCGAAGTCGGTAACAGTAGAGTAACTTTAAGTAGTAACTAGTATATAGAGAGATGGAACAATTGAAACATGAATGTGGCGTTGCCATGATACGCTTGCTCAAACCGTTAGAGTATTACGAGAAAAAGTACGGGACATGGATGTATGGTCTTAATAAACTCTACCTGTTGATGGAGAAGCAGCATAATCGTGGACAGGAAGGTGCGGGACTGGCATGTGTGAAACTGGAAGCAAATCCGGGTGAAGAATATATGTTTCGTGAACGCGCTTTAGGTTCCGGAGCCATTACGGAAATCTTTGAAAACGTTCAAAACAATTTTAAGGATCTCACTCCCGAACAGTTGCACGATGCAGCGTATGCCAAACGAACTTTGCCTTTTGCCGGTGAAGTATATATGGGACATCTTCGTTATTCCACTACGGGAAAATCCGGAATCTCTTATGTGCATCCATTTTTAAGAAGAAATAACTGGCGTGCCAAGAATCTGGCCCTCTGCGGAAATTTCAATATGACAAATGTGGACGAGATATTTGCCCGTATCACTGCCATTGGTCAGCATCCGCGTAAATATGCCGATACATATATCATGTTGGAGCAGGTGGGACACCGTCTTGACCGTGAAGTGGAGCGTGTATTCAATCTTGCCGAAGCCGAGGGGCTTACGGGCATGGGAATCACTCATTATATAGAAGAATATATTGATTTGGCAAACGTGTTGCGCACTTCCAGCCGCGAATGGGATGGGGGATACGTGATCTGCGGATTGACCGGGAGCGGCGAGTCCTTCGCCATCCGCGACCCGTGGGGAATCCGGCCTGCATTCTGGTATCAGGATGATGAGATAGCTGTTCTTGCTTCCGAACGTCCGGTGATCCAGACTGCTTTGAATGTTCCGTTTGAGGAAATCAAAGAATTGCAACCGGGGCAAGCATTGTTAATCAGCAAAGAAGGTAAAATCCGTACTTCGCAAATTAACAAGCCGCGCGAAAATCATGCCTGTTCTTTCGAACGTATCTATTTCTCCCGTGGGAGTGATGTCGATATTTATAAGGAAAGGAAACGGTTGGGTGAAAAGTTGGTTCCGAGAATATTGAAAGCTATCAATAATGACATCGATCATACGGTTTTTTCTTTTATTCCCAATACTGCGGAGGTGGCTTTCTACGGAATGTTGCAGGGACTGGACGATTACTTGAATGAGGAGAAAGTGCAGCAAATTGCTGCATTAGGGCATCATCCGGATATGGAGGAACTGGAAGTCATTCTTTCCCGCCGCATCCGTAGCGAAAAGGTGGCGATCAAGGATATCAAACTCCGTACGTTTATTGCCGAAGGAAACAGTCGTAATGATCTGGCAGCCCATGTGTATGACATTACATACGGAAGTCTGGTACCCGGTGTTGATAATCTGGTGATTATTGACGACAGCATTGTGCGTGGTACTACGTTGAAACAAAGTATTATCGGTATTCTCGACCGTCTCGGTCCGAAGAAGATTGTGATAGTATCTTCTTCTCCGCAAGTGCGTTATCCTGACTATTACGGTATCGATATGGCAAAGATGAGTGAGTTTATCGCTTTCCGAGCTGCTGTCGAACTTTTAAAGGAGCGGGATATGAAAGATGTGATTGCGGCTGCCTACCGTAAATCGAAAGATCAGGTGGGACTGCCGAAAGAGCAGATGATAAACTATGTGAAGAATATCTATGCTCCGTTCACCGATGAGGAAATCTCTGCCAAGATGGTGGAACTGCTGACTCCCAAGGGAACAAAGGCGAAAGTGGAAATTGTCTATCAACCGTTGGAGGGATTGCACGAGGCTTGTCCGCATCATAAAGGCGACTGGTATTTTAGCGGTAACTACCCTACACCGGGAGGTGTGAAAATGGTGAACCGGGCGTTCATCGACTATATAGAACAAATGTATCAATTCTAACAACCATACAACGATTCAATAATAAGAATGAGAAATGTGACATTAATCCTTGACGACGGGAGCCGGTTTTCCGGTAAGTCGTTTGGCTACGAGAAGCCGGTGGCAGGCGAAGTAGTTTTTAATACTGCCATGACCGGATACCCGGAGAGCCTTACTGACCCTTCATACGCCGGACAGTTGATGACGCTTACCTATCCTCTGGTAGGCAACTACGGTGTTCCTCCTTTTACCATCGAACCGAATGGACTTGCCACTTTCATGGAAAGTGAGAAAATCCATGCGGAAGCGATTATCGTAAGTGACTATTCTTATGAATACAGCCACTGGAATGCGGTGGAAAGTCTCGGTGACTGGTTGAAACGCGAGCAGATTCCCGGTATCACAGGCATTGATACGCGCGAGCTGACTAAGGTTCTTCGTGAACATGGAGTAATGATGGGAAAAATCGTTTTCGATGATGAACCGGATAATGTGCCTGAAGCAGTATACGCAGGCGTCAATTATGTAGATCGTGTATCTTGCAAAGAGATTATTTGCTATCTTCCTGCCGGAACTTCACAAACTTTCTCCGTAAATAGTTCCTATGCGCAGCTTAATTCTCAATTCTCAACTTTCAATTCTCAATTTAAGAAGGTTATCCTGGTAGATTGCGGTGTAAAGACAAATATTATTCGTTGTCTGCTGAAACGTAATGTAGAAGTGATCCGTGTACCTTGGGATTATGATTATAGCGGACTCGAATTTGACGGGTTGTTTATCTCCAACGGACCGGGTGACCCGGATACTTGTGATGCTGCGGTACAGAATATACGGAAGGCGATGGTAAATGAGAAACTGCCTATCTTCGGCATCTGTATGGGTAACCAGTTGCTTTCAAAAGCGGGCGGAGCCAAGATTTATAAATTGAAATACGGACATCGTAGCCACAATCAGCCGGTGCGTATGATAGGTACGGAACGTTGTTTCATTACTTCACAAAATCATGGTTATGCCGTAGACAATAATACGTTGAGTGCAGAGTGGGAACCGTTGTTTATCAATATGAACGATGGGTCCAACGAGGGAATCAAACATAAAAAGAATCCCTGGTTCTCTGCGCAATTCCACCCGGAAGCTGCGAGTGGACCTACGGATACGGAATTCCTGTTCGACGAATTTGTAAAACTATTGTAACAATGAAAGAAAATATAAAGAAAGTATTGCTATTAGGTTCAGGTGCCCTGAAAATCGGTGAGGCTGGTGAATTTGACTATTCCGGTTCACAGGCACTTAAAGCCTTGAAAGAAGAGGGTATTGAAACCATTCTTATCAATCCGAATATTGCTACGGTGCAGACTTCCGAAGGAGTGGCAGATCAAATTTACTTTCTTCCGGTGACTCCGTACTTCGTAGAGAAAGTGATCCAAAAAGAAAAACCGGAAGGTATTATGCTGGCGTTCGGTGGTCAGACGGCTCTGAACTGTGGAGTAGCATTGTATAAAGAAGGTATTCTTGAAAAATATAATGTAAAAGTGTTGGGTACTCCGGTACAGGCCATTATGGATACCGAGGACCGTGAACTTTTTGTTCAGAAATTGAATGAGATCAATGTAAAAACCATCAAGAGTGAAGCCGTAGAAAATGCGGAAGATGCACGTCGCGCAGCAAAAGAACTGGGCTATCCGGTGATTGTTCGTGCTGCTTATGCGTTAGGAGGCTTGGGGTCCGGTTTCTGTGATAATGAACAACAGCTGGATGTGCTGGTAGAAAAAGCATTCTCTTTCTCCCCACAGGTATTGGTGGAGAAATCACTACGCGGTTGGAAAGAAGTGGAATATGAAGTGGTACGTGACCGCTTCGATAACTGTATCACCGTTTGTAATATGGAAAACTTCGATCCGCTGGGTATTCATACCGGTGAGTCTATCGTTATTGCTCCTTCACAGACGCTTACCAATAAAGAGTATCATAAACTTCGGGAATTGGCAATACGTATCATCCGCCATATCGGTATCGTGGGTGAATGTAACGTACAATATGCCTTCGATCCCGAATCCGAAGATTACCGGGTGATCGAAGTAAATGCCCGCCTTTCCCGTTCATCGGCTTTAGCATCTAAGGCAACCGGTTATCCGCTGGCTTTCGTTGCTGCCAAATTGGGATTGGGTTATGGACTCTTCGACCTGAAGAATTCTGTAACCAAGACTACTTCCGCTTTCTTTGAACCGGCACTGGATTATGTCGTATGTAAGATTCCTCGTTGGGATTTAGGTAAATTCCACGGTGTAGATAAAGAGTTGGGTTCTTCTATGAAATCTGTGGGTGAAGTGATGGCTATCGGACGCACTTTTGAAGAAGCTATCCAGAAAGGTCTTCGTATGATCGGACAGGGAATGCATGGTTTTGTGGAGAACAAAGAATTGGTTATTTCCGACATTGATAAAGCCTTGCGCGAACCGACCGATAAACGTATTTTCGTGATCTCGAAAGCGTTTCGCGCCGGCTACACCATCGATCAGGTGCACGAATTGACTAAGATTGATAAATGGTTCTTGCAGAAGTTAATGAATATTATGAAGACTTCCGAAGAACTGCATAGTTGGGGAAACAATCACAAACAGATTGCCGATTTGCCGAACGAATTGCTCCGTAAAGCTAAGGTTCAAGGTTTCTCCGATTTCCAGATTGCCCGTGCCATCGGTTACGAAGGTGATATGGAAGATGGAATTCTTTATATCCGCAAACACCGTAAAGAGGCAGGCATTCTTCCGGTAGTGAAACAGATCGATACGTTGGCAGCCGAATACCCGGCACAAACCAATTATCTGTATCTTACTTATAGCGGTGTAGCAAATGATGTGCGTTATCTGGGCGACCATAAATCCATCGTCGTATTGGGTTCCGGTGCTTATCGTATCGGTTCTTCCGTAGAATTCGACTGGTGTGGCGTACAGGCTTTGAATACCATTCGCAAAGAGGGATGGCGCAGTGTCATGATTAACTATAATCCTGAAACCGTATCTACGGATTACGATATGTGCGACCGTTTGTACTTTGATGAATTGACTTTTGAACGTGTGATGGATATTCTGGAACTGGAGAATCCGCATGGGGTAATTGTATCTACCGGCGGTCAGATTCCAAATAACCTTGCTTTGCGTCTGGATGCACAGAAGATCAATATTCTAGGTACGAGTGCCAAGAGTATTGATAATGCCGAAGATCGTGAGAAATTCTCTGCCATGCTTGACCGTATCGGTGTGGATCAGCCCCGTTGGCGTGAATTAACTTCTATGGATGACATTCAGGAGTTCGTTGAAGAGGTAGGTTTCCCCGTACTTGTTCGTCCGTCTTATGTGCTTTCGGGAGCTGCGATGAATGTTTGTTCCAACCAGGAAGAATTGGAACGTTTCTTGAAACTGGCAGCTAATGTATCGAAGAAACATCCGGTGGTAGTAAGCCAGTTTATCGAACACGCCAAGGAAGTGGAAATGGATGCGGTGGCGCAGAATGGAGAAATTGTAGCATACGCTATAAGTGAGCATATCGAATTTGCGGGAGTACATTCCGGCGATGCAACAATCCAGTTCCCGCCGCAAAAGCTGTATGTAGAAACTGTTCGCCGTATTAAGCGTATCAGCCGTGAGATTGCTAAGGCTTTGAATATCTCCGGTCCGTTTAATATTCAGTATCTGGCGAAAGACAACGATATCAAGGTGATTGAATGTAATCTGCGTGCCAGTCGTTCTTTCCCGTTTGTCAGCAAAGTGTTGAAGATCAACTTTATCGAGCTGGCAACGAAAGTAATGCTCGGTCTGCCTGTGGAGAAACCGGAAAAAAATCTCTTCGAACTGGATTATGTGGGAATCAAGGCTTCCCAATTCTCTTTCAACCGCTTGCAGAAGGCTGATCCGGTGTTGGGAGTAGATATGGCTTCTACCGGTGAAGTGGGTTGTATCGGAATGGATACTTCCTGTGCCGTACTCAAAGCGATGCTTTCCGTAGGCTATCGTATTCCGAAGAAGAATATCCTGCTGTCTACGGGAACAATGAAACAGAAAGCCGATATGATGGATGCGGCCCGTATGTTGGTGAATAAGGGATACAAACTCTTTGCAACGGGTGGTACACACAAAACGCTTGCAGAGAATGGAATTGAAAGTACTCATGTCTATTGGCCGAGTGAGGAGGGACATCCGCAAGCATTGGAGATGCTTCATCGCAAGGAGATTGACATGGTAGTCAATATCCCGAAGAATCTGACAGCCGGAGAATTAAGTAATGGGTATAAAATCCGTCGTGCTGCCATTGACTTGAATATACCGTTGATTACGAATGCCCGTCTGGCTAGTGCATTTATCAATGCCTTCTGTACGATGAGTGTGGATGATATAGCTATCAAGAGCTGGGCAGAGTATAAATAAGCAGAATGTCATCTTTTTGAAAAGAGGCTGACATCATATTGAAATGAAAATGGTAAGGCCGTTCCTGTTATTCGGGAGCGGCCTTTGTTGTTGTAGAAATGTAATAACTCTGTCATTCATTGGTATTTCCATGTCGTTTACTTTGCGCCTGCAAAACGATAGAGATACGATATGAGAAAAAGAAACATGATTCTGGTTGCCGGTCTGCTGGCATTTACTTCAGTATGGGGACAAAACACGACTTCCGGTTGGGAAGATGAATCGGGTAAGATACCTGTAAAGGCTTATTTTGAGAGTGGAAAACTTCACTTTGCTTCTAAAAATGAAAACTTTCATTTATGGTTTGATAATCGAATTTATTTGGATGCAGCGGTTTATTCGCCCACGTCGAATGTGGATGATCTGACATCCAAAACGAACAAGGATCTGGAGGACGATGACAATCAATTCCGTTTTAGCAACGGGGTGAGTATTCGTCGTGCACGTTTCGGTGTGAAAGCCACTTTATACAAAAAATGGTTTGCAGAACTGGATCTGGATTTCGCTTACAATGAAGTGGAAATAAAAGATATGTATCTGGGCTATAAATTTAATAATCATTTCTTTGTAAAGGCGGGAAATTTTAAAGTTCCGATGAGTATGGAACGTACAACGAGTTCTAAATATCTGATGGCTTCGGAACGTCCGATGGCAGTGGAAGCTTTTGCTGACGGGCGCCGTCTGGGACTTGCCGGAACTGGTTGGGGAAAACATTGGTGGGCTTCCGCTGGAGTATTTGGTAGGGAAGTGGATATCATTCAGAAAGAGCGTAATAGAGGGAATGACGGTTATGCTCTGGCTACCCGTGTAGCAGTGTCGCCTATTTACAATGAAGATATGACGATTCATGTCGGCGGATACTTTAACTATCAGACACCTTCCGGTTCAGGGCTGGAGGATAAGACGGTTCTTTTCCGGACTTTCCCGGAGAGCAGGGTAGACCGTCGCCGATTTGTGCAAGCCGAGATTTCGAATGTCAATCATTATTATACTACAGGCTTCGAACTGGGATTCCGTTATCGTAAGTTACTGACTTATGGAGAATATATTTATAACAACATATCCCGCTATATCTATGGTGCTAATAATCAAAAGACTGATTTGAAAAATGCAGTATTTAATGGTTGGTATGCTACGGCATCTTATATGATATTGGGAGAAAACCGTCAATACTCCCCGGATGAGGCGGAATTTGGTCCAATGAAAATGCGTCGTAAAGGGGGGAATTTGGAAGTTGCGGCTCGTATCAGTAATATAAATATGAATGATTTCCATGATCCGGCTGCGTATATTACAGGAGGTAAGGCAACCAGCTATTCTGCTTCGTTGAACTGGTATCCTGTACGTAATGTGGTGATTGGACTGAATTACATTTATATGAATAATGATAAATATGCCGACTCTAAAGGACAAATTACCAAGGGAGGTAAACCTTTAAGTGAAGTAATGCCTTCAGGAATCGATTTTAATGTATTTCAGTTGCGTACAATGATTTCTTTTTAAACGCGAATAACGATATAAATTAAAAAAAGATGATTATGAAAAAGTTTTTGCTGATGAGCACACTTTGTGCTTTGGCTTTGGTTGGATGTAAAGATGACTCGGAACCGGAAATTCCTACTGATATTGATTATTCAGGATTGGTATTGAATGAAATTTGTGGAAACGATGGGAATGCAAGTGAAGAAGATTGGATTGAGATTTATAATACTTCCAATACAACAATTAATCTCAATGGCGTTAAACTGGTGAAAACTGATGAAGAAGGTGTTTCGGAGATTATTTATACATTTGGGGAAGGGGCAGCCATTGCCGGTAAAGCATATTTGCTGAAAGTCAAAGGCGTTGATTTTACTCAAGGAATCTCAAATACTAAATCTGTTTCTATCACTTTGCAAATGCCCTCTGGTAAAGATATAGACAAATTTGATAAGGATGCGGAATTTGGTGATGGAGGTAAACATGAAGTGGGAGGCAGTTATTCACGTATTCCTGACGGTACGGGAGAATGGACTGTTGTATTGAAAGCTACTAAAGGAACAGCTAATAAAATTACGGAACCTGAAGGACCTTCCGGTATTGATTATATTGGATTGGTGCTGAATGAGTTGAACGGTAATAAACCCAAATATATTGAGTTGTATAATAGTACAGGTCGTGAACTGGATATAACCGGAGTAAAGATTAAAAAAGATGATGGGGATATTGTTTATATAGCTCCCGAAGGGACTAAAATACAGTCTCATGGTTTTTTAGTGCTTCTTTCGGATCAAGCGGATTATTCTACAGGCTTTACAAGTGGACTCTCCGCTAAAAAATCTGTGAAGATTGAGCTTCTTTCACCGGAAGAAACTGCCATAGACGTATTCAAGAATCTAACGGATGCCGGTGAAGAGGTTTGGGGAGAAACACCTAAATACAATGGAGAAACAGAGGGAATGGCGTATGCCCGTAAGGATAACGGTGCTGAATGGTATATGATGAAAGCCACTCAAGGTGAGAGTAATAGCACCACTGCCGGACTAAGTACAAAAATAGAATGGTAAGATTATAATTGTAAGGAATGAGAAAGCTAATCCTTTTATTATTTACGGGAATTCTTCTTTTTAGCTGCACCGCTGTCGGAGCAGACGAAGGAAGAATTCTTCGTTTTATATATTGTTCAGACGTACATTATGGTCTTGAACGTGAATTTCGGGGAAAAGAAGTGGGAAGTGATGAGGTAAGTCGTGCTATGTTGGCAACCTTCAAATTGCTTTCTGAAACTCGGCTGCCGGAAGATAGTGGGGTGGGTGCAGGAATAAAATTCGGTTCTCCTGATTTTGTTGTTTGTACGGGTGATATTGCCAATCGGATGGAAGAAGGAGTTCAATCTGCTACTACATCATGGAGTCAATTTTGCAGTGATTGGGATTCATCGATAAGTTCTCCTTTGTATCTGGTACCGGGTAATCACGATATTTCTAATGCGATAGGTTATTCCAAGGTTTTATCTCCAGAAAAAGATGCATCCAGTGCTGCCGGTATTTTCAACCGGATGATGCGCCCTGCGGTGGAACGTACGGCGGAGACTTTTAATTATCAAACGGATAAGGTGCATTATTCCTTTGTAAAGGACGGGGTACGGTTTGTTTTTATGGGAATGTGGCCTGATGCATATATGCGTCAATGGTTCGATCAGGAAATAGGAACCGATACGATTATTCCTGTTATTTTATTTACCCACGATCCTCCCATTGCCGATACCAAGCATTTTACGAATCCGAACGGTAAGCATACGATCAATTCAGTAGATAAGTTTCAGAATTTGTTGGCAGATACCTGTCTGGTGACTGATGTCAAAAAGAAAGCCACAAAGAATTGGGAAAAGCTGGAGCAGTTTATCCATTCTCATTCTATGATTAAGGCTTACTTTCATGGAGATAAGAATTACAATGAATTTTATACCTGGAATGGGGTAAATGGAACAATTGATTTACCTGTTTTCCGGGTGGACTCCCCTATGAAAGGTGAGTATTCTTCTGCTGACGAACGTCTACTTTCCTTTATTGTAGTTACCATGGATGTGAATCAACGCTTGTTAACGGCTCGTGAATGTTTGTGGAATACGGAAAACAAAACCAGTATCCAATGGGGAAGTTCTTGCACTATCACTTTCTGATAAATAGCCAAATTTAGTATTAAATCGTATAGGTTACTAAAAACTTTATAAGAAAACGACCGTAAATCACCTTCTTTGTTGTAAATTCGTTCTATTTCTCGTAATATCAAACTTATTTTAATCAATTAATATAGAAAGTAAATTATGAGAAAAGACGGATTTACCGTATGTGCAAATAATTATATAAATTGTTTGCGTCAGGAAGGGCGTTATGCCACAGCACATGTTTATGAGAATGCACTTCGCTCTTTCACCATATTTTGTGGAACAGAGTGTGTGTCATTCAGTTTGATTACTCGTGAGAACTTGAAGCGGTATAGCAGTTATCTGATGTCCTGCCGCTTGAAGTTGAACACGATTTCCACCTATATGCGAATGTTACGTTGCATATACAATAAGGGAGTAGATACTCATCAGGCTCCTTATATTCATCGCTTGTTTCGTGATGTCTTTACCGGAGTAGATACTCGTCAGAAAAAAGCAATTCCTATAAACGAATTACACACGCTGCTTTATAAAGATCCACAGTCCGAAAAACTTCGCCGGACGCAAGCCATCGCTAATTTGTTATTTTTATTTTGCGGAATGCCTTTCGCCGATCTTGCTCATCTGGAAAAGTCGAATTTGGAGGGGAATATATTGAAGTACAACCGTATCAAGACGGGAACTCCAATGAGTATAGAAATCTTAGAATCGGCTTCATGTATTGTTTCCCGACTTCGTAATACGCATTCCGCTGTTCTCCCCGAGCATCCGGATTATCTTTTTTATATATTAAGTGGAAAGAATAAACGGGATGACGAAGCGGCATATATAGAATATCAATCCACTCTGCGTCGTTTTAATAATGATTTGAAGAGTTTAGCCAAGAAGCTACGTATTCATTCATCCGTAACTTCTTATACGTTTCGCCATTCCTGGGCAACTACCGCTAAATACAGGGGAGTACCTATCGAAATGATTAGCGAGTCATTGGGGCATAAATCTATTAAGACAACACAAATTTACTTGAAAGGTTTTGAATTGAATGAGCGTACCAAAGTAAATCGGTTGAATTATTCTTACGTTAGGAATTATAGGGGAATTCTTTGAAAAGTATATTAAGTCTTTGATAACCAGTCTAAATACGCAGCTGTTACTTCTTAGGTAACGGAAATTAT
>NZ_CP083673.1:6235745-6256479 GCF_025914115.1 Bacteroides sp. DH3716P
CTGACAGATGGGAAAAGGCTAATGACTAAAAAGGGATCATTAGCCTTTTTATTTTAATACACTATATAGAATCGCGGAGACGCTTACTTACCGCTTTCACCTGTCTTATTAAAATATCCCTTGAGCTAAAACAATTATCATTATAGCTAATCCGGATATGCTTATAGCAAATCCGCTTTCAGGTATTAATGAGTGAACTGTGCGGATGTAATACTTTGGCCGCCAAGTCTTAACACCTTAGTTCTCATGTGTTAATACTTGAGTTGTTGCATCTATATATCTAGCATCTTGGAGCTATATATCCAACACCTTAGAGCTATATATCCAACACCTTGGAGCTATATGTCCAACAGTCGGTATGAATAAACTCAACAGGTGAAACCGGGAAGGTTCAGTTTCGCCTGAATTTCTCCCTTGCTTTCACCCGCTGTTACCTTATTCATCGGCATTTAGAGAATTGGATGAAACCGGTGAACCGCAATTATCTTACATAGTTGCATTTATGAAATGTCTTGCCTACGTAAATTACGTGGAGAGGCACCAAAAGATTTCTTGCAGAAATTAGAAAAATGGGGTAAAGATTCAAAACCATATTTATAGCATATCTCCGAAATGCTATATTCGGAGTTGTTCAAGTCGTCCAGAATGCCCTCTTTACGTCTCGCCAGCATCCATTCATAAACAGGTTCATGAAAGACGTTATTGAAGATACGACGGAATGTACTAAGGGTATATCCACCCAATTGTGCCAGTTCTTCCACTGTCTTTACTTTCTTATAGTTTTGAATAACGAAGTATTGGAAACTATTTACATATTTAGAGAGTGGATGCACCAAGCTCGAAAGATCATAATCGGAATAATAGTATCCCAATACAAACGCCAATTCTTTTCGTTTCAGAGATAGCAAATCCCGACAGACTTTATCCCCTTTCAGATAAGTGATAGACCCATTAAGGAAATATTGCAGTTCTGGAATTATTTTTAATGGAGTATAAATAAGTGGAGGAGATACTTCCTTCATGATATGATTGAAACGGAAATCACAAAACAGTTCGGGCTGGATAAAACGATAATAAATACACTCACATTCAGTCATAGCAAGCATCTCAAACATAGAACCAATAGCCTGAAGGATAAATTCACCTTCCTTAAGCATTGTCCCCGCATATTCCTTACTATTGACCAGTATTTCTCCCTTCATCAAAAAAAGGATAAGATTTTCTTCACACTTTTGAGCCGGTTTATGAAAACCACGCTGATAAATTACATGAGTAATGGCATTGCTCACTGCTTTCGGACATATTTGACAATCCCAAGTTCCTTGACAAATAGATGGCATACGCTGACTGTGTTTGTTTTTGTTTATGCTGCCAGCAAAAATATATGAAATCTTTCATATTGCCATAAAAAAAGGAAGAAAAGTGAAAATAAACCTTTTACTATCACGAACCAATTATAAGACAGCCCATATTATATACAAAAGCAGCACAAAGTGAATACTTCATGCTGCTTTTTATTAATATAATTATTTAACTCTATATGAAAGAACAGTATCTATATTTACTTAAGATCATCCGGTTGAGGCTCCTTATCAGCCCAACCATTGTTTACAACCTCACCTGAAATATTCATGATCTTACCAGGGGTTAAAGCAATAGTGAAAACAATTCTTTGACTCACTTCCCACTGGTCAGTCGGTACATTTACTTCTTTAGGAGCATTATTATACACAATATTCGTTGTCTTATCAGTAGCAGTATATGTAACCTCTATTTTTGCACTATTTGGAGCTTGAGGAATCAACATCAGCACTTTATCATTACCTGTCAATTCGACAGCATCTGCACCATCACCGACAAATGTTGCAGCAGAACTTACCATATCAATCGTATAATCTTTCGTTCCAGTTGTAGACTCCCATGTATTCGTTCCCCATTTATATGTTCCAACATTGTTAATCCCTTTCAGAACTAATTTTGTAACAGTGTAATTAACATTTGAATCACTCCCTTTCAACTTAAATGCAATCTGGGTCAGAGCATGTTTAAATCCTAAAGAAATACCATCCACATTAGTAGTTCCATTACCAGTCTTATCAGCAACCAAAAAATCTGATTGACTAGCAATATCATCATTAACTGTATAAACGATTGTAGGATATCCTTTAGAACTTTCTGGAGCAGTATAAGTAGTCCCTGTTTCTGCTACAGGGCTATATCCAAAGAAAGTTACATTACCTTCGGATGGCCAGTAAAACTTATTGCTATCTTTCTCTGACCATTTTTTGTCTTCTGACTTATTAAAAATTCCTTCAACAAGAGTTTTACTTTCAGTCTCAGTAGTAAATTCACCTGTATGCGCATAGCCATACACTTTAAACTGCTTAAAATTATCAGTAATCATAGCAGTTGCTCTTGTAACAGCAGCTGTACTAAAATTAATTTCGGCTTTCTGTGAAGGGGAGTCAAACTCTTCATTCTGTGAGCAACCTGTAATTGCCAAAGCAGCTGTTACTGCCAATAAAATTTTCTTCATAACTGTATTTTTTAAGTTTATAATATTGTTATATTTTGTTTATAGCATTTATTTAATTCACGGGTAACTCAACATTATCTTCGGGCCCCCATTCATCAACATTGCCGCCCATTCCTCCACCTCCATCAGGATTCGGTGGTGTTTCCGGCTTATCAACCTCAATCTTATCATCAGGCGGTAACTCAATCTCCGGTGGTGGGGTTGGTTTTCCATCTTCCCCTGTTCCAGCATTTTCAAGTGTACCTATTATTTCAGTAACATCAATTGTTGCTTCCTGAACTGTATTATCTGTTTTGATAAATTTCAATATTAATATTATAGCATCTTTCTCACTAGAAGTTTCTCTCTCTGATGTTGACATTCGCGTCGGCATTGTCATTTCCTTTACTTGTTTGAAAGCGGTGAAAGATGCCGTTACCTTATTGTCTCCCTTCCTTACCTCAAAGTAGATAGGTTGTGAGCTACATACTCCACGACCTTTGCCTATACAGTAACAATCGGATAATCCATCAATGCTTCCTACCACTGTTGCAACATACTCCAAACCTTTAGCCTCTACTGCAAAAGAATATTTCTTCACCACAGATTCCAACTTCCAGTCTAAGCGAAGCACTTCTTCACTCTTCTCTATTTTCAGCTCATCTATATTCAACACATACAATGAATCCGGTGACCAAACCATCTTTTCCGTTCCTTCAATCCCTAAACCATTACAGTTTCCCGTATAGGCTTCTATCGTTTCATAAGACTCTTCGCCCCTGATTCGTATAGATTCCGTGTTATAGTTGTAGGCTACTACCGAATACCTCCCCGGAGGAACTTTCATTTCTCCACCTCGTACCGAAAGGTATTTATCTACTTTCCTGCCATCTCCGTTCTTCGGATAAAAAATCACCCGAACTCCCTCCGGCAGTTGATCTGTCACTCCATCCCAATCCAGCTTTATATCTACCCCACTTACGGGATAATCATCCAATATATCGCGACGGCTACATCCAGTTAGCATCAGCAGCGAGGACAAAAGCACAAGAAACCCGTATCTTGTATTTCGCATTACGCCCTCCTATCTCTTTGTTGTTATCAACCATACCAAAGAAACTTTCGCCTTGGTAGGACCAATAAAGTTATAACGCCCACTATTTGTCCATATAATATCTCCCTCATAAGGAGTATATTTTTTATATTCTGTTGTCAAATACCCTATGCCAAGACTGAATTCAAGGGAAAAATGCCGTGCCAATTGCCGTGCATATCCATAAGTCACTCCCGCAGCTCCGTAATACTTACCTTGATAGCCGTCTCCACGCAGCTGGAAGTCATATATCCCGCCTTCAGCATAAAGTCCGATAAAATGTCCGGTCAATCGGTCGCGTTTCTGACGGTTTCCCAGCCAACAACGTCCTTCCATCCCTCCCGAAAGGAGCTGATAGCAGAAATCATGTTTGCTATTCAGCCACCACGGACATTTATATTCAGTATTCAAAGACCACCTCTTGCCTATCGGAATTTCCACTTCTATATTTGGCGCCAATGCCAAATCATATAACAGATTATTCTTCACTGCAAGTACAGTTTGGCTTTTCACCGGCCCTTCTGCCTCCGATATATCGACCTCACAGGCCTGTTTTTCTTCACTTTCTCCCACAGGCTTATCAGGTTGATCTTTCGGAAGCGCCTCTTCCTGCTTTGAAACAAACAACCCGGAGACAGAAGATACCGGTTCAAAAGCCTCTTTACCTAATTTCGAAGTTTCTCCGACAATCGTAATAACCGATCTTCGCAGCTCCGGAAAGATATTGCGAACAATGTATCGGTAAGCAATTCCCCGATTCAATTTTCGCAACAGTTGTTTCCGTTTATTGACATCATTCTTATGATAATCAATCAATATCAGCACTTCTTCCCGATCTGGCAAGTTGGAGTCGGATGCCACCAACTTACGAAACTCCGACCAATCCTCTCCCTCTGAAAAAAAATGAATCTTATCAACACTAACATCCGAATTATACCGTTGTAAGAATTCCTTTATCGAATCATTTCTCCGAGCAGCCAAACTTCTATTATAAGATTCATCACCATCAGGAGAAACAAAAGTTTTCACATTCAGCGCTGTTATATATTTCGTATTCAAATTCCCGAGAAGCAAAGAATCTAAAATTGTAATTGCCTGATTATTATCTTTATAACTAAGATCCACTTTCGCTTCATTCGCATCAAAATATATCACTGCCCGCCGGATTGTATCATTCGCAACAGCGAAAAATGGAATCGAAGCATACCCACTTTCTGGAAGGCTTAATAAAGCCATAAGAATAGTCAATATATAGATACCATGGTTCATTGTCGTTCGTTTCTGATGACAAATATAGAAGTTAGAAAACAAACCGAATCATACTTTTAGAACAAAAATCAAGACATGAAAGATTCTGTGAAACGATTGAAACGATTTTGCAAGTTTTGAGAGTTTAAGGTCAATAATAAACAGAAAAAATGTCCTTGGTAACTCATCTGCGTGATAACACCGTACTTCTGTTCCGCCTGCATCAGCAGTTCACATTCATAGGAAGTTCTGACAAACGGCTTTTCCACATACACATGGATGCCAAGCTTCATCGCCTCTATACAAATCGGGAAATAACTATGATCGGGAGTCGCCAGGAATTTTCTACGAGATATTTTATCCCCACCCAAAAATTTCATTAAAGAAATCATGTATCAAAGTGGGTTTATGAATAGATCACATTTCTATAAGGAGTTTACAAAGCGGATGGGAGTGGTACCTAAAGACTACCGTTTGCATAATAAAAAATAGAAAAGCTACAAAGGTCTCATATACTAGCAGCAATATCATTCCTGATCTGCTGAATTGCAAGAAGCAATCCAGGCAGATGCACTTTTACTATTTTAAAAATTTCTTCGGGGTCAATAGATAAATATTCATGAGAAATAATATTGCGCAGTCCAATAATGCTCCTCCATGGAGTACCGGCATAATTTATCAATAATTCATGATTAGTCAGATTATCAATATTCTTAACAGTTTCACCTATGGTTTGCAAACGCATACAAGTTGCATCAAAAATATCCATCTTATCAGGAGAAGCTAAGAAATCATTTACAGAAATGACACTACCACATCTTTCTATAGTTGTATTAATACGTTCTTCTACAAAAAGAAGCATATCCAATATGTCAGCATTAGATATAGATTGCATCTTTCTCTATATGATTGCGAAATAAACTACGCATAATTGCGGTTAAAGACACGACATCCACTTTTGCATTAAAACGCTCTTCTAATGACTCTTTTATTTCCATTCGAGTAAAATAATCCGGATCTTGAAGCTTTACACAAATATCAATATCACTATCCTCTTTCTGCTCACCACGAGCCACAGAACCAAAAAGTCCCAACTTTTCAATTCCATATCTCTCCCCAAATTCTTCCTTAAAATTCCGGAGAATAGCGATTATTTCATCTTTTGTTTTCAATTGACACTATTGTTATAATGCAAATATTAAAATTTATATTGGAATTAGCAAATTCTTAATCATATTTTGTAGTATCACTAATTAAAAAAAGATGCACAGGTCATCGAATTTTCATCGATCCCCTGTACACCTACTACTCTAAATTCTACTTCAAAACATAAATAGCCTAATTATGCTGCCGAATCCATTATTAACAATCATGTTAGTTTTATCCATCAAAAGTACAGAACATAATTACGTAAATAGTTCAGAAGTGCCCAGAACGCCATCATCATTGCCAATACAAACAAAACGACAAATCCGATTGCCAAAGCAATCCAATGTTGTGAATGATCATCAGAATATTCTTTATGACCATCATTAAACTTGTATATTGTCCGCACTGTCTGCGCTCCTGCCAATAACCCGAACACTCCGGCAAAAATACCATTATGAATATTTCCACCGCCACGAAGTGCCCGCTTATCAATTAAGAATTGAGGCGTCCTGCTCGCTACCACATACAAACCGGTAGCTATTAAAGTAGAAAACATCATACCGACTCCCATCATCCAATACATCAAGATACCCACAATGACACCTAACCAGATTAATTTCCTGGAACCATCAAAATGACGTTCTTCACCACTATTAATCACATCAGTCAATGAGTTTAAGCGTTCTATGACATCAGCGTCAGTAGGACACATACCGATAACCTGATCAATCAAAAGAACAGATTTCTTAATTTGCTTCATCTTTGTCGGCTTTCTGAATTCATCATCATCTGTTTTTTCAATCACCGTCCAAGTAGCGAATGCCTCATCCATCAGTTTCCACGCCTCCGTTATCTCTTCATCCGTCATTTTCTCCGGCATTCCGGCTGCAAGGCGTTTATTCAACATTCCTTCTACCGTAAAAACCTCTTTATAACGTGCGCCCTTATACCATACAAAAAACATATGCCCCACAATAAATAAAACAACGGCAATATACAAAATCAGTTGGAGAACAGCCAATATCTTTACTCCCAAAGGAACTCCGTCATCCGCCGCAGCATCAGCTATTGCATCAGCTCCACTACCGCTTTTTACAAGTGTCAATCCATTAAAGGCAGCATCTTTTCCGCCTTTATCAAGTCCGGAAAACGACAACTTATCATCCTTATAAACGACTTTGCATTGACCGGAAATCCCGGCATCAACCTCCGGACGTCCGCCTACAAAAGAAAGAGTCAGTTCATTCCCGTTCATACTCTCGACGTAAAACTCATAAGTTGCCATCAAAGATTCCCTTCCACCGGGTTCCAGCATATTCACTTCCATAAATCCATTGCATCTGGCATTCTCATTATAAGGATTCAATTGCCAATTACCATCACAATTCAATGTGAACGCAACCTTTAAATCGCCTTCTTTATTTGCTCCTAGCCAGTCACCGCTAAAAACATCTTCCTGCGCAAATGCAGTCATCGAAATAACCATCATTACAATGGCACACAAATACTTTTTAATATTCTTCATAATATAATAAAATTAATATTTCAACACTTTGGCTGCCACGTTCTTAAATTGCGGCATAGCAAGCCCGATAGAAGCTCCAATATAAGTCGGATCACAAATTATGTACTTCTTTCCGCTTACAGTTATATAATCTCCGTCAATGTTTTCATCAAAACAGACCGCTGTTGCCATGTGATTGGGATATTCCAACAATACAACATCAAGCCCCATAAGAGTACGTACCAAATAAGAGTATAACACAGCACGGTCTTCGCAATCGGAATAAGGATAGTAGAACAGCTCATCCACAAAGAAAGGCTTTTCATAACCAAACTGGTCACCATCTGTCTTATAATCAAAAGCTGTCTGCACGAAATTAATCAGTATATTAGCGGCTTCCGATTGTTTTTTCCCTTGTACGGCAGCTTGCAATGATGGAAGCACCGTCTGTTGTACTTCCTGACTGACAGGAGCTCCCACATAGACAGAAAAGTCACATTGCGGATAATCCTTATAGAAGGAAATAAGTCCCGAATTTACTTTCGAGCAGACTTTGACGGATGGATAAGCTTTCGCTTGCAACGTTTTCTCCACGTAAGTTCCTGAAAAGGGTTGAGGAGCAGTGATATTCATATTTACCGGGTTCTTCGCATTGGCGAAATCACGGTTGTAAGTGTAAATAGAATTAGTTTTATCCGGGGTAGTATCAAACCTGTAATAGTTTACTCCATTCAAAGTTATAAAACAGGTAGCATAAATCATGTTACCCGAAGCATAGAATAAAGTAAGGCGGTTATCCATACGCGCCACCTTAACCCTATATCCCGATTGAGAAAGGAGAAACATTTGCATAAGAGCTATTTCATCGGAATGAGTACTTCCACATAGTTCAGTAGCAACTTTCCTCGTCAACAGCAGATAACCATAGTCATTCAGGGCATTATCCTTTTTAAAAGCCAGACAGTCGTCTATCAAAGGCTGATAGTTGCTACGCGATAACGTCTCCCATCCGGCAGAAATATCTTTCTCTGCAATCCCTTTTAAAGTGAGCCGGTTCTTCAATGAAGCATTGACAACACAATCTTTACTGTAGAACGAAAACTCTACACCGGAAAGTGAGCGTTTGGCCGGAACGGTTTCTTCAGGCTTCACTTCCGGTTTTATTTCAGGGAGCACCGCAAAATCCTTTTCCGGTTCTACAGCCACATCTTTACCTCCCGGTACAACCGGAACCTGTGTTTTCCCCTTTGAAGGAGAAAATGTCGCACTTGGAGTCACTGTCGGAATGGGGAGTCGTGTCACCTCCCCTACTTTAACCTCTTGCGGTTTTGTTGCCGGCTTCTTATGGTCAAAGCTGACCGGTTTTACAGGCTCCGGCCTTTGAGGACGTGCCACCGGCTTCTGCAAGTCATACTCTTTCCAGGTTTCTTTCAGAAATTCGGCAAATTCCTTATTCTGTTCGCTCACAAAATCATCAAACTCTTTTTGCTGCTGCTTCACAAAATCGTCAAACTCCTTCATGTCTTTATCTATTTGCGCAAAAAGACTAAACGGCAAACACAATGAAAAAACTACCATAGATAGTATTCGTATCCTATTTTTCCTCATTTCCTTATTATATTTTGTTGTTCTGTTATCTGCCAATCCACATACAGCTTATTATTCCGTATATCTTTGATAAAGGGGGAAATGGACAAGACAGCGACAACCTTCTCCCGATACAAACCACAACCGGAATCAGTGCTGCCATTGAAACGATCGTCCACCTGCTTGACATTTACATCAGAAAACGGATATAACAACAGTGCCTTCACCAAAGAAGACATATAGGCATTCCAAAAGGCATTCCTCATATCCATCTTCTCCAATCCGTCCTGACCTCCAAAACCGGCATCTTCATACCAACAGCCTTCCTGTGAAGAACAAATTTCAACTCCGTTCATATATGAAATTATTTGAGGAGATGACTGTGTTCCCTTAAGCTGAAACCATGACTGGTCTGATTGCTCCCTACAACTATCCGATTCCAACAATAAATTGAATTTCACCTCTTCTTCCTCAACCCTTTCTTTCGTAAACAAAAGCATCAACTCACTAATGGAATGATAAGAAAAATCGCAACTATCATTCGATGGAGTAAAAGATACCTCCAGAAATTTCTCTCCAAATATAGAAGTATATTCATGCTCAATCCGGTAGGAAACATGTTGAACGGGATGTTCGATCACTCCCAGTACAAGCATTTTGTTTCTTTGGTCTTCGTATGTATTACTGGCAGTCTCCATGGTGGAAAAAACGTCCGAGAGAAGTCTCAATTGTACCCCTTGCTGCAATGAATACAGATAAGCCGCTCTTTGCAAAGCAAGCATCCTTGCAGCTTCGGATTTCATACAAGGATCAGATATACCAACTACCCGGCCTTTCCGTTGAGAAGCAAACACCCATTCCGGCAAAGTCTCCCGCTGTCCCGGTCTCCAGTCATAAGATTGGTTATAAACTGTATCAACAGGCATTGCCTGTGAAAACACATCAATACCGGGAGACAAAAGCAACTGGATAATAAAAATAACTACCCAATTATATCTTATATCCGACAAATTAAGCTTCATCATTCAATCTTCAAATAGTTGGGTAGTTATTAAAGAGATCATTACTATCCGCAATGTTTTAAACAAGCTGCTTATTGGGCGTTTTTACTCATTTCTTCTTCAAATACCTTTTTGAACTTTTCATATTCAAAGTCAATGCGCAATTTGTCATCATTCTTAATACGATTTGCCATAGCATTCATGATTTCCTCTCCTGCCAGTTCAAGAGAGACATATACCTTGTATTTACCATCAGGAGTCTTCATGGTTTTTTCACAAATTACACGCGTACCGCTCAATTCCTGTTCCACTACCGTACGGGTCAATGATTGATAACGACTTTTGCTTTCATCATTTTCATCTTGCTGATAAGAGGAAACATAACTATCGGTTACCGATTTCACTTTTGCATTGATAGCAGTAGCAATTTCAGCCCGGGCCTCCGTCATCGCTTTTTTCTTTGCAATAGACATATCCGTAGAAAGTCCCATCGAACTAGCTCTAAAATACTCTTTGTTCGTTTGAAATTCCGGTCCCGAACAAGGAACATTAATTTCTACGTCCTGTTGCACTGCCGGTTGCTGCACTGTTTGTGTTACAGGTTTTGAACTACCGCAACTTGTCATAACAGCAATGATTAGCAATGCTGTTCCCAATAAATTAATTCTTTTCATTTCAAGTCTTTTTTAATGTTAATATATGATTCATTTCAAGCCTCTCAACTTCACTATATTATTTTTGAAATCCTTCAATTGCAGCAGTGCCACAGATTGCAACTTACTTACCTCAATAACCATCTCCGTAGGCAGATCAGGCACAATGAGCGCAGTGACTCTGCGGTCATTGAACTTAGACCCCAGTTTGAGACTGACAATCGGAGATTCTTCACCTTTTTCGTTTATAACCGTCAGATTTCCACTATATAAGTCCACTTCGCAATCGTCAGCATTTGTATTCACAATCTTAAGATGTATCCTCGATTTGTCTCCCAAAGTTGCAAGTTTGTCAAATTCAAAAAAGACACCATCCAACCATTCAACCCGAATTGCCTTTTGATTCTCTGGTTTGGCGGACTTAACCGGAACCAAAGGAGCAGGAATAACTTCCGGCACCACAACAGGGACAGATATAACCGGATCAGCTTCTTTTTCCGGTACGGAAGGACCGACTACCGGAACAGGAACATCCGGCAACATCTTCTGTCTTTCCGGAATCTTTCCGGTTCTGTCGAATGTTATTTTCTTCAATTCACGTGCAAACTCCCGGTTCAGCCGTTTTATCAATTCACGCGCCGCCATATTCTTGCCTTGAGAAGCGGACTTATTTTCAGGTACTAATGTCCGTTCATCATTAATAGAATAATTCAATAGGATTTGCCCCGTCCGGTTATTTTCTATTTTAATCCCCAACGTAGAAAAGAATTCGATGAAGTTATACAGTTCACCCGGAACGGTATTGCCTTTACGACACTTATTATCCAATGTAACGATAATGTCGGCTTCAGAAGGAGATGCAACTACGTTAAAGAAATGATTGTTCAGCAAACTCTTCACAGTTCGTTCCACCGCCTCTATATCGCTCTGCGCACTTCTAACATAAGCAGAAGTCTGTGTCTGCACCGTGTTGATAGTCAACGTTGCTCCGGGAAGAGAAGAAAGCATTTGTTTGAATAAAGCTGCATAACTTCCCTTCCGGAACAAGCTGAACACATCATCAATTAATGAAATTCCAATTTCCTGCTGTGCCTGTTTAGAAGTAATATTGCGCACATAAAGAGCGGCAACTCCCGATTCGTCGGTGGGAGACATGGAAGACAAATCTCCCGACCCGGAAACAAACTCGGCTTTCAACCGGATATTCCTTAACGGATTTCCATTACGGTAAACACCTATAGCAATAGGCTCCCTTATACCTTGAAACGGCGTGACTGAAACGGTTGCCGGATTCAGAACAATCGTTATTCCATCAAATACTCCAGCCAAAGCCGCATATAGTTCAGTCGCCAAATTAATTGTCTTTCCTTCGTAAGAGCAGAACAACTCCTGATTAAGCACCGGGCGTATAGCCTCCATTCCATTCGAGAATAATTCAACGGCAGTCATTAAATCTCCCTGTTGTAAAGTAATGTGTCCCTTATACCAAAAATCGAAGCCGTTACGGATTGCCTTCTGACGACGTGCTTCCACCAAGGCCGCATAATCATCCTTATTCAGTTCATAATAAACCCAATACTCATTGTCACTTCGCCAGGAATCCACCAGACGAAAGTTCTCTATTTCCGCCCGGGCTTCTGTACGAATACTCTCTGCGAAGGTTTGTTTCACATTACCATCGTCCTCCAACGTATTCAACAAAGAATTGGCGGCAATCACCACTTGAATTTCAGATACAAGATCAGACAAAGCGTTTTGCTTTGCCTTTTGCTGATAATCTCCTTCCGATATTTCAGCCATTCCTATTCCGATGTAACTTAAACCACTAACAGGATGCTGTTTCACCCAGTCAGGACGGTTCGTTTGTTGACCGGAAAGCGGAAAGCAAAACCATGAAATCACAAGAATAAATAAAAGCCAATGTTTCATACGTCCTTGATTTATTGAATAGTCAAATAGATAGTACTTCCATCCACTCTATGTTCACTATCTATTCCGGAATCATTCAGATAATTAACCAGATTATCCGCAAATGTGATGCAATCCATCGGCAAGCCGTCGCTGTCCTTTGCAGGAATCTGTATCGAATCAAATATCAGACTATCGTCCACAGCACCTTGAATATGGTAACGTCCTCCCTGGGCATTTTTTCGTACCCAATTGCGTATATGCGCCGAAAGAGTAGTAGTACCGTTTATCCGGCTATTCATCGTATTGATAGCATTATCTGCGAGACTAACCCGAAGAACAACCGTATTCCCCTGTTGAACTTTCCGGGCAAACTCTTTCGAGATATCTTTCAGAAAACCATCCAGAACATCTTGTGCCGCGTATGCGCATAACTTATCCACGTCCGTCGTCCTAAAGCGGTTCGTCCAGCTTTTCCGGCTAGCCAAATCTACTCCGGTAGCCGTTTCACGAGCAGTCATAATCAATGAGACTCTACTTCCCGAAGCTGCAGATATGTCTTTTTGTAAATCAACCATCACATAGACGTCCGCTCCCGAATTCATCAACAACTGCTTATCATTGGAATCAGCATTCTTACTTTCCCATTCGGAAGCGCGCAAAGTTCCTGACTGTTTTCCCTCAGCAGCCACCGTCTTCACGCCAAGCTTAACAAATCCCTCCTTTACCGTACTTACGGCTATACGAAGATCAAAATCATTCTTCAGAATATCGGCGTATGAGCTTCGGTCATTGCTTTTATAGGGGACTACCATGATTGTCGGCAAAGCCATTTGTTGCCGAGTTTCCTCCATCGACATTTCTTCCTGGGGTCTCGTCATCAATTTATTCCGTATCAAGTCTTTTTTAAGCGCACCTAATAAGATTTGAGCCGTTACTGTACCTTTGTATAGATTGGAAGATTGCCGTACCGGGTCTCCTACCGTTTCATAGTTCTTCACAAAAAGCATATAACGTGAACTGAAAAACTGATTCATATAGTAAGAATCTTCTTTCCCGACGAGCGGCTGTCCGTTTTCCACTCCGTCAATGCCGTTGAGGAATATAGCATTAAAGATCGACTTCAATGCCATATTATATACATCCTTCTTTTTTTCGGCTGTTCCGGAAGCGGTGATAACGGCTATGTTATCATCTGCCTTCACACAAGTTACGTCATTGGAGTATGACTCCTGTGCCATGAAATGAATAGTGTATACAACTAGCAGGTTCAAAAGCAGTATTCGTAACTTCATCATAGTCCAAGTCCGCCTAAAAAGGTATTTTTTCGAGAAAGAATAATCAATTTCTTTTCTTCTTTCGATGCTTTCATTATCTCCTCACCGCCTTTGCTCACGGTACATAAAGAACGTGTTCCGCTCAATACTTCTTTCACATTCAAGCGTCCGACTTCTTTCAATGACAGTTCTCCGGCAATATCCATCTCTATGTAAACGATAAATTTCTGGCCTTTTTGTACCCCTCTCTTGGTTCCAAGATCGATATATACAGTTTGTGCTTTATCTTTTTTGGTACTCTCAATCTGTACAATCGTTCCTTTCATTTTGAAATACTCGTCAACAAAATCGTCCATGCTTATTACTACATAATCCAAAGTCTTAATGATAGCTTCATCAGGAGTATCGCCAATATTCCCGGTCAGCCCCTCGTGAGTGAATGTCTGGGTTCCTTTGAGTGTACCGTTAGAAGGGTCTACTATTTTCAACGTGTAAGAAACACTCCCCTGATAATAGGTCTTCCCTTTACTATCTGTTTTTTTAACTCCCTGCATACTGGTAATATTTCCCTGAATAAGATATTGGGCGCCTAACGTTGTCATGACCTCGCTTCTGCAAACGGCATCTCCCATAGCAGAAGCCTCTTGGCGTCTTTTCGCTTCAGTCTTCAATGCTTCATTAGAATCAACATCAATAAGTTCTACACGACCCATCTTCTGGATACCTTCTATTACTTTATTACGCAATGCTTCCGCCAAAATATTACTGATAGTACCGGGACGCGAGAAATAATCAATATAGACTCTTTCTTTACCGTTTTCATCGGTTTGTGCATAGCCTAACATTGGAATTAGGCAAATAGAGAACAATAGTAAAATCTTCTTCATGTCTGTTTATTATTTATTATTAATGCTATGTTTGTTTTTTAGTGCAATATTTCGCTCTTTTAATACAATATAGAATGTTCTTTTTTCAATAATGATTTACTGTTATGAATGATTGTGTTTTCTCTGACTGCAAAGTTAAGCACACATTAAGGTGTATTGTATACACAATATTTACTACAACCATCCGTTAAACGAATAGTTATCTCCAAATATCAATGAGAAAAGGGAAAAGAGTGGTATGTTCAATAAAACGAGGTCGTTTTCCCGTCTCCAAGCTATTTGCACCATCGCATTTTCCACAGTTCTCTCGAATAAGTATAAAATAGCATTTGTTATATCCACTAAAATTGTTACATTTGTCCAATAATAAATTGCTTCCCAATAACAAGATACATGGAAACAGATTTAAAGAAGATAGTAGGACATCGGCTGCAAATGCTTCGTATGGAAAAGAATCTTACTCAAGAACAAATGGGAGAAAAGTTGAACTTATCAACAAGTGCCTATTGTAAGATTGAATATGGTGAAACTGACCTCACGTTAACCAGGCTAAATAAAATAGCAGAAGTACTGAATATGTCTGCATTAGAACTATTTAATAAAATAGACGGGAATGTGTATGTCAATAATTCCGGTACTATCGGAACTAATATTGGAGTCGCTAAAGACTGTAGTAGCGTGCATATCGAAGCGGCAGATGATCTTCGTGAGCTAATAAAAGCAAACAGTCGGCTCCTTGACATGTTATATAAACGTATAGAGCTTTTAGAAAATAAAGTGCTCTTATAGTGATTATACGCCTAGAGAAATCCCTAAGACGATGTATCGCCTATCCTTCCGTCTTCCAGAATCAGGAGAGGAAAGGCATATCATTTTAGGAATGATACCAGAACAGGAATAGATATAGTTAACTATCAATAAAATACAAATAGAATATATGTCAATGCCAATACGATCAAAATATAATCCGACTTCATCTTTCCAGTTAACCTTAGCATATACACTTTTTGTTGTTTATAACCATCAGGAGAACTATAATTTGGCCTATTTATAGATAATCAGTTTAGGTTTATGGCAAGAGTTGTAGTGGTCATCAAGTATTGCCCCATTTGAGAAAATGATGTGCTCATCCTTGAATGTACCATATCCTTCATGAGCGTGACCGAACAAATGATAATGTGGCTTTACCTCGTAAACCTTGTTTCGAAGTAATGCATTTCCCCAGTAAATTCCTGCTGATTCATCAAGTATCATGATAGGAGGTTCATGAGTAATGAGCACGTCAACATCATTTGGTATCAAAGTCTCAGGATGGTTATATGCCAAACCAAAGAACTTAATACCATCAATCTCACATTCACAATCTTGAAGGAAGTATACATTGTTAGGCAAATCTTCAATGCCTTCAGCCTCCCAAAGGCAAAGGTCATGATTACCAGTTATGAAGATTTTGTGAGGATAGGGTAATTCGACGAACCAGTTGAGAAAGTTAAGCACTTCTTCCTCTGTACCATTGTCCGTAAAATCGCCACAGTGTACAATGACATCAGCAGCTGGAAGATCGGTCAATTGCCGATGCTGATTATGTGTATCAGAAATTTGAAGTATTTTCATTTTACAGAAATATGAATGTCATGTATGTCAACATCACCTTCGTCGAATATAAAGTATGAAGAAATTCCACTAATGCTATCATATCGTGAGTTCTCATCTTTATGTATAGGTATGACTCCAATACGAGGATGAACAGTTTGACAGACTTCTTTTAATGTTTCAACATCAGCGTGTCCACTTGTGTGAACACCATCCATTGTTCCATCTAATATTCTATTGCCAAACAGATTACGGATATTTATAACATCGCTATTTGTGTAGTCTTTACCCTCTTTTGCATAGCCACCCCACATAGAATATATCAACCACGGTTTTTCATCATTATATATATCGAGCATTCCCTTAAGCAAATAGCCACTGCTCATTCGAATTGGCATTAAGAACCCTTCCTTCTGTAGCTTGTTTCTAACATTGACAGTTCTATAATTGATTAGCTTGAAAGCATTAAACTGGAATAAATCAGATTTGCATCCTGCATATTTCGTGAATACATTAAGGACCCTATTTTGATACTCATCAACTAAGAATATACGTCCAGTCTTTTTACACGCCGCATGGAATGTTGCAAGCCGGTCAAGGTCAGTTGACGAACACAAGGCAAAGACATACTTGTGTTCACGCAATGCCTTTATAATATTCTTCTGTATTTCGCTCTCTGAAATCACACATTCTTGACTTCTTCCTAACATTGTTCCTTCTGTTATAAGTATGTCAACTTCTCCCACATTCTTCTTCAAAGTAGGAAAAAGACCTTTGCCAATATAGCCATGTCTGCGAAAATCTCCTGTGTGCAATATCTTCTTTCCCTCACATTCTATTAAGAACATATATGCATCAAAAGCAGAATGACTAACAAAATACGGAGTAACGAAAATCTTCCCTTTCTTACTGACATCAATACGTTTTGCCGCACAATAGGTTTCCATACGCTCTATCGCTTCAATCTGTTTGGAGTAATCTCCGTGCCCCCTCAAAGCGTCATATTTGCAGAGCATAACTTCTTTTGCTCCTACTCCTATATATTGAAGGACATTTGTTGGTATCAGATGGTGCAAACCAACATGATCACTATGATAATGTGTATAGAATACGGCATCAGCATTTCCTATGATTGATTTTACTTGTTCTTCTGTCAGTTCTTCTTTTTTGCAACCAGGAAGATTGCTACCGAAGTCTATAAGAATTTTACAATTCTCAGTCGATATTTCTGTAATACAACCACCTATCTGGTCAGCCCCACGATGAATAATAAGATTCATTCTGTTTTCTAAGTTTTTTGATGTAACGAGAGTACCCTCCTTAGGTGTGCATGTGTATGCTTTCATTTCTGGCAAAAATAAATCACGAATAAATCTATATCTTTCGCAGATTGTTTTAGACAAATTACTGTCTTCTCCCACAATTACACACGGTATTATTCTTCCGGAAAGCTTTAATGGTATTTTATTTTTGTAACTGGAACCGATAAGTCCATAATCTATTTTTTGCTCGATCATTGCTTTTATTCGTTGGTACAACTTATCATCTTCTCTAGCTAATTTTTGAAACTGTAGATAGTAATATGAAGTTTGAATGGGCGACAATGCAGTCTTAGTAGGATCATTTTGTTTAAGTTCCATTATCAATATATCTCCATTAGTATTTAGACCAAGGAAGTCAAATTCACCATACTCAGGTTTTATATTCTCAGGAAGTTCTCCATTGTACGTTTTTCTTAATTGTTTAATTTTCAATGTTTGTTGGTCTACAATTTCCTTATTCCATTCATCTTTTATGCCTTTTGTTTTAAAACCGATAACTAGTTCCTTGTCAAAAAGAATAAAATCATCAGTATCTTTAATTCCAAACGTATAACGACGTCCTATTAATGTCTGATAATATCCTTCATTGTAAACATCTGTATTATAGTATCTTTTGAACTTTTCCGTGGAAGCGATTTTCGCTAAATATGTATCAAACTGATCCGGTGTTGGATTTCTAAAAAAATCTGGTTGCATTAATTCTTTGTAAGCCTCGGCTACATCACATATTTCATTAACTTTACCCGAATGACTACGAAAGGTTAGTATACGTCCAGTACCTCTATATATAGAAAACCAAGAACGATTAGTTTTAGGATCATTTCCAGTCTGGAAATCTAAACAATTATGTGATTTAACATAACTGATGATCCAAGGAAACCGCTCGTTTATTTGGGTTAGCAACTTTTCATCCATTTTCCTATCGTAATAGGTTGTTTTTATTGTGTAATTATTAACCATTTCCAATTTCTTCATTTAGAGTTTATAACTATGTATTATTGATCTCTGCTAAGACTCTGCACGCCATTATTTTCCTATTTATATCTATTTATGGCAGCAAAAAGTCGTTTTCTAATTTCTTCACGCAGCCCTATTGGTTCCATAACTTCGATCTTTTCACCCATAGCAAGTAGCTGACTTGTTAGCTCTGGAGTTAAGCAAAGTTGGTATTCAAAGTCGCTGTACTCTTTGTGTTCTGTTTTTATCTCTTGTTGAGAGAAATGCAGTGGCAGAGAACGCATATACTCTACATGAACACCGAATACCCGAACAACTACTTTCTGTGGCTTCAATTTGTCATTGACAAATATGCCAACTGTATGAGCATAATATTCTTCTGCATCAAAATCATTGGGGAGTATAAATGAGTCATCTGTCAATTCCATTTCCAAAATACGATCAAGGGCAATATTCCTTATTCCCTCCTGCTCTTTGAGATAGCCGACTACATACCAACGCTGATGGTAAACCTTCATAGCGTATGGCTGCAAGTGAAATATTGACTGATGACCATTGAAAGGTTTATAATCAATCTTCAATTCCTTTTTTCGTTGCATTGCATCTATGACTGTTTGGAGATATTCAGTTCCTTCAGGAATTTCCTCAAACAAAATTCGATCTTTCATGTTGCGCCCTGCTTCTATCATGTTAGACACAGTGAAGGAGTTAAGCAACCACTGACGAGTCTTGTCATTTTTCAGTTGACTAGAAGAAGAAATATAATACTCATAGCTGGATGTATCACATTCGACCTCTACACCAAAAAGTTCTGCAATAGCTTCTCTATGCATGTGGAATGTACGTAATGCAAGCGGTCTACCATCACCGAGACAACTATCTTTCCATCGACAGCTTATCTCCTCAAAAGTTAATCTGCGATGCTGAAGCAGCGTGTTGAGCAACCAGATATAGCGGTTGAAGGTTTTACTTATCATTTTCTAAACTTCCGTGATTTTCAAAATATTATTACTATTTTTTATTATTCAATTGCTTAAACCCTTTTTGTATATCTCATCTAATTGTTTTTCCTACTTTAGATATCTTGATAGCATGTTTTATAGGGTAGAATTCATAATCTTATTTAGTACAAAGTTAACTTTTTTGTATGCAAAAAAACTGCATACCACCTAAATATATTAATTTATAGCAATTTTTTTTATGTGTGCAACGTTTCTGCATACTTCACCATTATTTTTGCACACTCATTTTAACATTCTATTCGTCATGGCATACAAAAAAAATCCAAAGAAAAAAGATGCTCTCAGTATAAAGAGAGCTGTAGAATCTCTGTGTTTCCAAATTGATTGGGGTTTAAAACTACTTGGCGCAGAGAAAGGGGATCTATTTCATCAATTAGCAAAAGTAGAGGTTGATTTCATCTCAGAACTCAACCTCACCCAAGATATTCTTGCTATCAAGAGCCTCGTGGATGGAGTGAAACAAAATTTACAGATAGAGCCCACACCCGAAAGTGGAGACTTCACCCATAGTGTCGTTGCTCTCGCTCTTGGCATTGCCTCAATTAGCCACCTTAACAACATAAGTTTACCAGAATCATGGCGAGAGCAAATAGAGAAAAAACTACTTACAATCTACTATCCGGAAAAGCAGCGTAACAAAGTCGTAGATTGGGCAAAAGCGAACGGTTACAGCACCTCCAGCTACCTTGGCCGTCCAATCGTGAAATTCAAGCAATTGTACTTAATTATAGAAAGAACAAAATAAGTCCGTTTTTTTTGCTCTGATCATCGCATTTTTTACAAAATACGCTCATTCCATATTAAACATTCCATTCTACTACCGATAAATATCCATTCAGTTACAACAAATAAGAATTTCCATGATCGTCTTTACAGAATTTATATGCAAAAGAAAGGGGCTGTCTAACAAATCCCTAAAATTAGAAATCGGAGGTGTGTCGTAATGCACGATGCACCTCTTTTTTTGTTCATCACTATACAAATCTGTTCACTTTCTTTAAGCTGCGATCTTTTGAAG
>NZ_CP083673.1:6256579-6276722 GCF_025914115.1 Bacteroides sp. DH3716P
CATCAAAAGCAAAAGCGTAACGACCACTCTTTCAGTTGAATCGCTACGCTTTTCTCAAATTTACTTTTTAGCTATCTGTTTATTTTAAATTCAATGAAGGGAAAGGTGACAGGTTTACCGATGCTACAGGAAATGGAAATGAGGCATGGTGTATTGATCCTGTTGAATGGAGAGATAATGTTCGCCTCAATGCTAACAATTAAATAATGTATTATAATTGAAATATCATGAAATCAATAAAGAAGAATATTATAACTTCGATGGTATTGCTTTTGCCATTGTGGTTTGTTGCATGTGAAAGTGAACGGGAAGTGGGAAGCACTCTTTTTCCGGAAGAAAACAGTGGTGACATTGTCAAAGCATTTATTGACAACCGTTGTTTTTATCCCAAGAATTATATGGAATCTACAGTTGTGCAGACAGGAAACGGAGGAGATTTGATTGCGGGTTCCGAACAGGTGGATCTCCGGGTGCAACTGACCAATGCTGCTCCCCAGGATTTGGTTTTTTCGATGAAAGTGGAAAATTCGGTATCGGATGCTAGAGAGGATGATGTAACATGGTTGGGAGAAGACGCAATCTCCTTTCTGAATCAAACGGTTACCATCAAAAAGGGAGAACTTGAAAGTGAGGAGATGATATCCTTCACGCTTGATGAGGAATCTGGCTCACTTAAGGAACTTGCTGAGAGTGGAATGGTAGCTTTGTCTTTGGTAACTACTGATGCAGTTGAGATAAGTGAAAATTATAGTACATATTTATGGAAAGTGAATAAGGAAATCACGAATATAGATGTGAATGGCAGTTTGAAAGATAAAACAATGATTGATGTTACTTCTTATGATGTGATTGGAGGATATGGAGTTCCTACACAAGATTTAAGTGATGATAACATGAACACGTTCCTAATGAGTTATATTGGCTATCCAAATGCTAAAATACCATTTCATATGCATGAGCCTCAGGAAATTATAGGGCTTTCAATTACTCCTGCTGGTTATTGGGGAGCATGGAATTTGGATTATTCAAAAGTGGAATTATTAGGTGGGGATGAGCCGGATAATTTGACGCGCATAGGTATAGCGACATGTACAACAGGAATGCCTTCTGATCATACTCCTTGGGAAATAGCTTTTTATTCGCCCATAAAAGTGCGATATCTGACAGTGCATGTACTGGATAATTTCTCTAATGGTGGGTCTATAAATGCATTATGTGCTGAAATACGGTTGTATCGATAGGAGTTAGGGAATATGATTATTTTTCCTAATTTGCAGTAGAATGTAATTTATACTATGCCGGTAAAGATGAAGTAGGCTTTGCTGGCATAGTTTGGTTTATAACCGTTTGGTTTTTATTGCCAAATGTCTGATTCATAATGTTGCGTTGCAAAACTCTTGGATTAATGTTGCCTAAATGAAGTAAAACCAATACCTTTGTACCATATTTACTAATACAAAGAGTATGACTTATCATCATTTATCTGTCCTGGTCCATCGTCAAGCCGAAAAATATGGCGACAAGGTAGCCTTAAAATACCGTGACTATGAGACAGCTCAATGGATTCCTATTTCATGGAAGCAGTTCTCCAGAACAGTACGGCAAGCAGCTAATGCTTTCGTGGCATTGGGAGTGGAAGAACAAGAGAATATCGGTATATTTTCACAAAATAAACCCGAATGGTTCTATGTCGACTTTGGCGCGTTTGCCAATCGGGCTGTTACTATTCCGTTTTATGCAACGAGTTCACCTGCGCAGGCGCAATATATCATTAATGATGCGCAGATTCGTTTCCTTTTTGTAGGCGAGCAATACCAGTATGATGCTGCTTTCAGCATCTTTGGTTTCTGCACCTCTCTGCAACAACTGATTATTTTTGACCGTTCGGTAGTGAAAGATCCCCGCGACGTATCGTCTATCTATTTTGATGAGTTTATGGCGATGGGAGAGGGATTGCCTCACAATGATACGGTAGAAGAACGTACCGAACGGGCTTCATACGATGACTTGGCAAACATTCTCTATACATCCGGCACAACGGGTGAACCGAAGGGCGTCATGCTTCATCATTCCTGTTATCTGGAACAGTTTCATACACACGATGACCGTTTGACGACCATGTCGGATAAGGATGTATCTATGAACTTCCTCCCCTTGACACACGTGTTTGAGAAAGCATGGTGTTATCTCTGTATTCATAAAGGAGTGCAGATTTGTATCAATCTCCGTCCGGCGGATATTCAGACAACGATTAAGGAAATTCGTCCGACACTGATGTGTAGTGTTCCCCGTTTCTGGGAGAAAGTATATGCAGGTGTACAGGAGAAAATTAACGAAACAACAGGGTTGAAGAAAGCACTGATGCTGGATGCTATCCGGGTAGGTAGAATCCATAATCTGGATTATCTGCGTTTGGGTAAGACTCCTCCGGTGATGAATCAACTGAAATATAAATTCTACGAAAAGACAATCTACTCTCTACTGAAAAAAACAATCGGTATTGAGAACGGTAACTTTTTCCCGACTGCCGGTGCTGCCGTCCCCGATGAAATCAATGAATTTGTCCATTCGGTAGGAATCAATATGGTGGTAGGATATGGCTTGACGGAATCGACGGCCACTGTATCTTGTACATTGCCGGTTGGCTATGATATCGGTTCAGTAGGTGTTGTACTTCCGGGAATTGAAGTGAAAATCGGTGAAGACAATGAAATTCTTCTTCGGGGCAAGACGATTACCAAAGGTTATTATAAGAAAGCAGAAGCTACGGCTGCTGCCATTGAACCCGATGGCTGGTTCCATACAGGTGATGCCGGTTACTTTAAAAATGGCCAGCTTTTCCTGACGGAACGCATTAAAGACCTATTCAAAACATCGAACGGCAAATATGTTGCTCCGCAAGCTTTGGAAACGAAATTGGTTATTGACCGTTATATTGACCAGATTGCCATTATTGCCGATCAGCGTAAGTTTGTTTCCGCTCTGATTGTTCCTGTATATGGGTTTGTGAAAGAGTATGCGGAAGAAAAAGGCATTAAATACAAAGATATGGAGGAACTGTTGAAACATCCGAAGATTGTAGGATTGTTTCGTGCACGGATTGATACACTCCAACAGCAGTTTGCACACTATGAGCAAATCAAACGTTTCACTCTGCTTCCCGAACCGTTCAGTATGGAACGTGGAGAACTGACTAATACGTTGAAATTGAAACGGTCGGTAGTTGCCAAGAATTATAGTGAGCAGATTGAAAAGATGTACGAAGAAAATGAGAAATAAGCGATGGACGGTGAACGTTAAATATGAAACGGTAAACCGTAAACGATAAGTTGCAAACAATAAAACGGTGAACAAAATCTGTGCAATTGGCAGAGTTGTTCACCGTTTATTATTTATAAGTACATCTCCCTAATTAGTTTGTATTGTTTTCATTTTTACAAATTCCTTATAAAGAAAAACTTCTTGATTTTGATAGTATAAACTTATTTAGAAGACATACTTAGTTTATTCGTTCCTTTTTAGTATCCGAAAATCTGCTCCTGTGTCAATTCTTCAATAAGACCTACAGCTTTCAGCTTATCCAGTTCCAAATCCTTCTTATCTCCCAGAATGTAATAAACATACGTGCGTCCTTTTACCCATTGCTTTTGGAAATCGGCAATGTCTTTCAGCGTCATGTTCTGTATATCATTGTAGAGCTTGATACGCGGGTCTACGTTTTGGCCTAGGTCCTGTGCATTGATATAACTCCAGATGATGTCACCTTTGATGATACGTTCGGTACGCAGGCGGTTCGTTAATCCGTCTTTAGCCAGTTTGAATGCAGCCTCCGATTCCGGCATATTCTCATTCAGTCCGGAGAGTACGACATACGTACGTTCGTTGCCCGGAGATACGTAGAAAGTACAAGCCAAGCGATAGAATTCACTTTTCAGTTTCTCCGGTGTCATGTCCGAAGTACCCAGATATTATATCAGGAAGAGTGACAAGCAAGAAAGTTTCAATAGTTTGTTCATAATATGACAACATTTTAATAACAAAAACAAAGGTAGCAGATTTTTGCTTATCTTTGTCCCCCGATATCTGAATTTTGTAAATAATAAAATTGTAAATCAAATGATTACTATTGAACAACTTAAAGACGTGAAAGAGCGCACTGATGCGCTGAGGAGGTATCTTTGACATCGACGGGAAGAAAATTCAAGTCGAAGAAGAGCAATTAAGAACACAAGCTCCGGGATTTTGGGATGACCAGAAGAAGGCCGAAGCTCAAATGAAATTGGTGAAAGACCTGCAAAAGTGGATTGAAGGCTACAACGAACTCAAGACATTGGCAGATGAACTTGAACTGGCATTTGATTTCTATAAAGAAGAACTGGTGACCGAGGAAGATGTGGACGCTGCTTACGCCAAAGCTAGTGAAGCGGTAGAGGCACTCGAACTCAAAAATATGCTTCGTGACGAAGCCGACCAGATGGATTGTGTGTTGAAAATCAATTCAGGTGCCGGTGGTACGGAAAGTCAGGACTGGGCTTCTATGCTGATGCGTATGTATCTGCGTTATGCCGAGACCAACGGTTATAAAGCTACCATTGCCAACCTTCAGGAAGGTGACGAAGCCGGAATCAAAACCTGTACTATCAATATTGAAGGTGATTTTGCATACGGTTATTTGAAGGGAGAGAACGGTGTGCACCGCCTGGTTCGTGTTTCTCCGTACAATGCGCAAGGTAAACGTATGACTTCCTTTGCTTCTGTATTCGTTACTCCGCTGGTGGATGACAGTATCGAGGTAAATATTTTGCCTGCCAACATCTCTTGGGATACATTCCGAAGCGGTGGTGCCGGTGGACAGAATGTAAATAAGGTAGAATCCGGTGTCCGTTTGCGTTATCAGTATAAAGATCCTTATACCGGTGAGGAAGAAGAAATTCTGATTGAAAATACCGAAACCCGTGACCAGCCGAAGAACCGTGAGAATGCAATGCGTCAACTACGTTCCATCTTGTATGATAAGGAATTGCAGCATCGTATGGCAGAACAGGCGAAAGTGGAAGCCGGTAAGAAGAAGATCGAGTGGGGTTCCCAGATCCGTAGCTACGTATTTGATGACCGTCGCGTGAAAGATCATCGTACCAACTATCAGACTTCGGATGTGAACGGTGTGATGGATGGCAAAATAGATGGCTTTATCAAAGCTTATCTGATGGAGTTTTCTTCACAAGAATCATAAAAAATAAAATTAGCAAGAATTATTTTTGGAAAGTTAATAGATTTGTACTTACTTTGTTAGCGTTGAACTTTAAAGCTAACTATTATGGGTAAGGTGAAGAAAAAAGTAGCAATTAGTAAGAAAGAAGAAGAACAAGCCCAGAAGGTTGTCAAAATAGTGTTCGTCTCATTAATTATTTTGGCATTGATTATGCTGATCGCATTTTCCTTTTTCGGCTGATAAGTTCGCCACAAATTATACGGTTAACCCAGATTGTTTGGTTATTGATAGGATGAATATCAAATCCGATCTGTGTTAATCTGCGTAATTTGTGGCGAACTCTTTGTTTTGTAATGCATTTGTGTTCTCTGTAATATAAATGTAACTTTTCTGTCATTTTCCCGTAGTTAATTTGTCATCTCCGTGTATCCTCACAGTTGTACTTTTGCCGTGAATTTAGTAGCAGACAACTGAAATGAGTAGAATCAGAACAACCGTCGTTATGCTTTTGCTGGCGACAATGGCCTTTGGACAGGCAAAAGAAGATGCAGGGGATGGTAAGATGCTGGATAAACAGACCATGGAGTTTAAGGATTATCTGCCGGAGATTCACGGAACAATCCGGGGAAAGTACGAATACCAGACAGAAACAAGTGAAAGCCGTTTTGAAGTACGTAATGCACGCTTCAGTGTTTCGGGAAATGTGCATCCGATAGTTGCTTATAAAGCGGAAATCGACCTTTCCGATGAAGGCTCTATCAAGATGCTTGATGCGTATGCACGTGTTTTTCCGGTGAAAGACCTGAATTTTACGATCGGTCAGATGCGCGTTCCTTTCACGATAGATGCTCACCGCTCACCACATCAGCAGTATTTTGCCAACCGTTCATTCATTGCCAAGCAAGTAGGAAATGTGCGTGATGTCGGTTTGACGGCTGGTTATACGAATAAAGACGGTTTCCCATTTATTCTTGAAGGGGGATTGTTTAACGGCTCCGGTCTGACAAATCAGAAAGAATGGCATAAAACGCTGAATTACTCCATAAAAGCGCAGTTACTGCCTAATAAGAACTGGAATCTGACACTTAGCACCCAAATGATAAAACCGGAAAATGTGCGGATTAATATGTACGATGCCGGTGTCTATTATCAGAATGACCGTTTTCATATTGAGGCGGAATATTTATATAAAATGTACGGTCACGAAGCATTTAAAGATGTTCATGCGGTGAATAGTTTTATTAATTACGATTTACCATTAAAGAAAGTATTCAATAAAATCTCCTTCCTGGCTCGCTATGATATGATGACCGATCATAGTGATGGTAAGATGGATGAAACGACAAAAGCTTTGATTATAAATGATTATGCCCGACATCGTGTGACAGGCGGAATCACATTAAGTCTTTCCAAAGCTTTCATTGCCGACCTCCGATTGAACTTCGAGAAATATTTCTATAAGAACTCCGGCGTTCCAAAAGAATCGGAACGGGACAAAATCGTGATTGAGTTTATGACGAGATTCTGAAATAAATTGAGACTTGAAAATTGAGAATTAAGAATTGTAGTTTTCTGATACATGATGTGAGATGTCAAACTATCATTTTTTAATTCTCAATTTTCAATTTTTAATTTATCTTTGTGCCATGGCACAGGAAATAGAACGTAAATTTTTAGTTATCGGTGAATTCAAGTCTTCGGCTTTTGCGCAAAGTCACATTGTGCAGGGGTATATCAGTAGTGCTCGCGGGCGTACTGTCCGGGTTCGTATTCGGGATGATAAAGGTTATCTGACAATAAAGGGAGCTTCTAATGCTTCCGGTACTAGTCGTTATGAATGGGAAAAGGAGCTGGCCTTATCAGAAGCAGAAGAATTGATGAGGCTTTGCGAACCGGGGATTATTGACAAGACCCGTTATTTGGTACGTAGTGGCAAACATGTATTTGAAGTCGACGAGTTTTATGGTGAGAATGAAGGACTTATTGTGGCAGAAGTAGAGCTGGAATCGGAAGATGAGGCTTTTGTAAAGCCCGACTTTATCGGTGAGGAGGTAACGGGCGACATACGCTACTATAACTCACAGCTAATGAAAAAACCGTATAAAACGTGGTGAGCGTTAACAAATAAACCGTATATTTGTTCTTATATAAAAAAGAGAGCAGTATATGGATATGGAACAGTTGTACAGTTATGTGCCGCGTGAATTGGTTACTTTTGTTTTAGTAACCTTGTTTTCTTTATTAATCGGACTTTCGCAACGTCGAATCAGTCTGAAGCGTGAGGGGGAAACTACTCTTTTCGGAACCGACCGCACCTTTACCTTTATTGGTATACTGGGTTACTTGCTTTATATCTTAGACCCTACGGATATGCGTCTGTTTATGGGAGGTGGAGCGGTATTGGGATTGCTGTTGGGATTAAACTATTATGTAAAGCAATCACAATTTCATGTTTTTGGTGTAACTACCATCATTATTGCCCTGATTACTTATTGTATGGCTCCTATCGTAGCTACCCAACCTTCCTGGTTTTATGTCATGGTAGTTGTGACTGTGCTCCTGCTGACTGAACTCAAACATACTTTTACAGAGTTTGCTCAACGGATGAAGAATGATGAAATGATTACGTTAGCCAAGTTCTTGGCTATCAGCGGTATCATATTACCGATGCTTCCGCATAAGAATCTGATTCCGGATATTAATCTTACTCCTTATTCTATCTGGTTGGCAACGGTAGTAGTATCCGGCATTTCCTATCTCTCTTACCTATTAAAGAGATATGTATTCCATGAATCCGGAACGTTAGTTTCTGGTATTATTGGTGGATTATACAGCAGTACGGCTACGATCTCGGTACTTGCCCGTAAAAGCCGGAAAGCCTCTGAACAGGAAGCGACTGATTATGTTGCTGCCATGCTGTTGGCTGTCAGCATGATGTTTCTACGATTTATGATACTGATACTTATTTTCAGTAGAGAAATCTTCCTGTCTATTTATCCGTATCTGTTGACTATGGCGGTGGTGGCGGCTATTGTTGCCTGGTTTATCCATTCCCGACAAAAACGACCGGAAGACCAGCCTGCTGAAACAGAAGAAGATGATAGTAGCAACCCGTTGGAATTTAAAGTTGCTTTGATTTTTGCCGTACTCTTTGTGATATTCACTTTCTTAACTCACTATACGTTAGTGTATGCGGGCACAGGCGGATTAAATCTCCTTTCTTTTGTATCCGGTTTTAGTGATATCACTCCTTTCATATTAAACTTGTTGCAAAATACAGGCAGTGTGGCTGCACTGATAATTACTGCTTGTAGTATGCAGGCTATTATTAGTAATATAATGGTAAATATGTTCTATGCTCTATTCTTTGCAGGAAAGGGGAGTAAACTTCGTCCTTGGATTTTGGGAGGATTCGGTGTGGTAATTACTTGTAATCTCGTTTTGTTGCTGTTCTTTTATATTTAAGAAAAGCGAGCAATTGATCGTTTTTCATTAATCCAATTCAAGTAATTTACTATTTTGTCGAATATAATCGATAAAATAGAGGTGTTTTTATCGACTATACTCGATAAAGTGAAATGGATAAAAAATGAAGAGTAAATTTCATTAAAAAGGAACTTACTCTTCATTTAAATTCAAGGTTGAGATATTTGTTGAATACCTTTAAGTAGTGGTATGACTTGTTACCATTTCCAGTTGTCTTTACTCTTTTCTACGTCTTTTTCTATATCGGAAGGAAGATTAGGGAAAAAATCAATATCCGTATTAGCTTCTAACTCGTCTATAGTAACCTCATATTTAGAAAAGGGTTCTTTACTATTATAAGATTTATGCTCAAACCAATACCCTATGGCAGAATATTTTCCATCTTTAAGGGATAACAGTGCCATAAAATAGTATTTGGGAACAGCTATATTATGAGAACCATCTGATATATATTTTAGTATCTGGTCATCCCTAATTGTTCCCCCTTTCACTACATATAATGTATCTTTTGAATTAGTAATGCTATAGCCTTTACTTTGAACTTGTCTTTCTAAATTTAGCCAAATACCTCCGTTGAATCCATCTTGAATTTGTGGACTCATATTTGACATGTAGAATGTTTTTTTGTTGGCTGCTACTGAATATTGTCTGTCTTCGGAAGCTATTAAATGTCCTCTACTGTAGTTAGAACCAGAAAAAGCTTTTTCTCCAAGTCTGTATGCTGGAGGTAATGAAAGATCTTCTGTAAAGTTCTCATTTCTTCCTGCATCTTTATCAGAAGTGGCAGTGCTAAAAGTGCATGCGACCCAACGAGAATGCATTTTGTTACAATCATACTCATAGCTATAAGTAATAATCTCTTTGTTATTCTCTTTAGTGGTGTGCGTGATAAACTTATACATATCTCCAGAACGCAAAGCTGGAATTTCAATCCTCCCTGCATATCCTGAAGGCTTTTCCGGGTCTGGATCAGGATCTGGATTTGAGCCATTGCCTGCTAATTGTTTGAGTGTAAACTCTGCTTTTTCTTTCCCTGCTATGATTGTAATAATGACACTTCGTTCAGCTCCGGTATTTGCTTTCATATATCCACTGATAGAGCCATTTCCATTGCCAGATGCTCTACTCAATGTACACCAAGTCTCACTGCTTGAAGCCTGCCATGTGCCATCAGCTTTTACACGGATGATAAATCCGCCTCCATTTGCATTGATTTGCGTTTGGTCAATAGAGGCAATTCCTTGATTGGTATTGCTCGGATTGTCCGGAAGTTCAGGCGAATCCTGCTCACTACATGAGATTGCAGTGCTACAGGCTATGAACAGGATGAATAGTTTAAATAATGCTTTTGTCATTTCACTTCTTTAATTAGATAAATAATAGTAGGCAAGTGATCGCTATACCCATTTAGCCATACACCACCTGCTTGCGTCCGTTTAGGATAACCTTTGTATTTCCCTTCTTTTTGGAACATAAAATCACGGCGGAAGATTTCATGTTTATAGAATTTCAGTGTACTGCGGTCAGTGCCCAACAAATTCCCTGTGAATACGATTTGATCGAACAAATTCCATTTGCCTTTGTACATCAGAGTTCCGTATCCTTTTTTCAAAGTATCCCACCAAGGATTGTACAAATCTGTAGGTCCTACATCAGCAGGCTTACGTTTAGCTCCAAGTGCTACGGCCATACTTTTATCCATCGGGTCGTCATTCATATCCCCCATGATAACAATTTTGGCTGCGGAGTCTTCCCTTAACAGTGAGTCTTTGATCGCTCTAACCTGCTCCCCTGCGCGTTCACGCGCCGGAGAAGCAGCTGCTCTCGAAGGCCAGTGATTGACGATAAAGTGCATTTTCTCACCTGCGATATTACCGCTGGCAATCAGGAAACCACGTGTCTTATGCACCGTATCATTGATATATACATAAGGTACGAGTTTACTATTTGTCAGTTCAAACAATTTGGGATTATAGAAGAAAGCACAGTCCACACCACGTTGGTCTGCTCCTTCGTAGTGAACATATTGGTACCCTCTGTCCGCTAAAGCAGGTTGTTTCAGTATGTCCTCCAATACTCTGTAATTTTCGATTTCAGAAACGCCGATAATGGCGGGACCCATTGGTAACTTGTCGGTACTTAACATACTTAATATTTCCGACATGTTTTTCAGCTTAGCCTTATACTTCATCGTATTCCACTGATTAGTACCGTTAGGAAGATACTCGTAGTCATTCTTACCTTCATCATGAATGGTGTCAAACAAATTCTCCATATTGTAGAACGCTACACTGTAGAGGGCAAATTTCTTTTCTTGTCCGTAGGCCATGAGGACAAAAAGAGCGAGTACACCTAAAGTCATTAAGCTTTTTTTCATCTTTAAAATTGATTTTAAAAGTGGGTAATTTGTCATTTGTATGACAAATATCTAAAAAGAAAACGGAAAAACCACCCTTACTAGTTACTTTTTTTGCAAAAAACATTGTTATATATAAAATTCTTTGTTATTTTGCGTAACAACATATTTCTTTTATGTTGCAAAATGAAAGACCAATTAACATTAATATAAATTAAATTATGAAACAACGACTAGGGTTAGCGATCGTGCTATTTTGCTTAATGCCAGCACTTTTTGCGCAGCAAAAGGCAAAGCAAAACGCCCGTGAGGACAATGCTTCTTTCATGTTTACAGAATCACAATTGAATGAGGATGATGATGCAGCACAGAGCACATCTGCATTGGTCACTTCTAACAATGATGTTTATCTGTCAAATGTAGGTTATCTGTTTAGCCCAATGAGATTTCGTGTAAGGGGATATGATTCCCAGTACAGTGACATGTATATCAATGGGGTACAGTTTAATGATGCAGAAACAGGACGTTTCAGCTACGGATTAATAGGAGGATTGAACGATGCTACCCGTAATAAGGAAGGGATCGGTCCTTTTGAATTTAACAACTTTACTTTTGGCGCGATAGGAGGTGCCACCAATATCAATTTACGTGCCAGCCAATATGCGGCCGGCTCAAAACTAACACTGTCAGGTAGTAACCGCAACTACATTTTGCGTGGAATGTATACTTATTCTACAGGTCTGATGAACAATGGTTGGGCATTTACCGGATCATTGGGTTATCGCTGGGGTAATGAGGGAAATATTGAAGGAATCAAATATAATTCTTTTTCTTACTTCCTCGGTGCGGAGAAAGTATTCAACGAACGCCATAGTCTCTCTTTGGCAACTTGGGGAACACCGACAGAGAGAGGACAGCAAATGGCGGCAACCGAAGAAGCTTATTATTTAGCGAACAGTCATTATTATAATCCGAACTGGGGATATCAGAATGGAGAAAAACGAAATGCACGTATTGTACGTCAGTTCGAACCATCGGCTATTGCTTCATGGAATTTCACCATTGATGATAATAAGAAGTTAGTGACAAGTGCCGGATTCAAATATTCCAACTATGGGAAAAGTGCTCTAGGCTGGAATGGTAATGCGGCCGATCCACGCCCGGATTATTATAAAAAGTTGCCTAGCTCAATCTTTGATGTATGGGAATCTGTTCCTACTGCCGATGAATTGCAGCAGTTTAATGAAGTCACAGATAATTGGAAAAATAATAAAGCTTATCGTCAGTTAGATTGGGATGCTCTTTATTTTGCCAATAAACAGGCGAATGCATTAGGTAAAGAGACACTTTATTATGTAGAAGAACGTCATGACGATCAGTTGGCTTTCAACCTTAGTTCGGTATTCAATCATCAATGGAATGAACACAACAGCTACATTGCGGGAGTTGCCGTGAATACAACCAAAGGTATGCATTATAAAAAAATGAAGGATTTGCTGGGCGGACAGCTTTATACTGACGTCGACAAATTTGCAGTGCGCGATCATGGAGCTAGTTCCAATATGGTGCAAAATGATCTTGATAATCCTAACCGCCGTATTGGTGAAGGTGATAAATTTGGTTATGATTATAACATCTATGTGAATAAGCAGAGTGCATGGGTGCGTTATCAGGGTAACAATGGCGGGTCATTAAACTATTTTGCTTCCGGTAAGATAGGATCTACACAGATGTTCCGCGATGGATTGATGAGAAACGGACGTGCTCCGTTGAAATCACTTGGTAGCAGCGGTACGGCTAAATTCCTTGAAGGAGGTATAAAAGCCGGTTTGAATTGGGCTATCAATGGTAACCATTCTTTCACGTTGAATGCCGGATATGAAGAACGTGCACCGTTGGCCTATAACTCTTTTATTGCTCCACGTATTAAGAATGACTTTGTGAGAGACTTGAAAACAGAGCGCATCATTGGTGGTGATTTGACTTATAACTTCAACACTCCATGGGTGATGGGACGTTTGACTGGTTATTACACTCGCTTCCAGAATCAGGTAGAAATGGATGCTTTTTATAATGATAGCGAAGCACGTTTCACTTATCTTTCTATGAATGGCATTGAAAAGGAACATTGGGGAATAGAAGCAGCGGCTACCTTTAAGTTGACAAGTGAACTTTCATTGACGGCTATCGGTACTTGGAGTGAAGCTAAATACACCAATAATCCGGATGCTGTATTGACATATGAAAGTGAGAATGAGTCAAACCTCGATCGTGTTTATGCTAAAGGTATGCGTGCTAATGGTACTCCGCTTTCTGCTTATAGCCTTGCTTTGGATTATAACGTAAAAGGTTGGTTCTTCAATTTGACCGGAAACTATTATGATCGTGTATATATCGATTTCTCAAGCTATCGTCGTCTTGGCAGCGTATTGGATAAAAATGGTGCCGGCGTAGATGCTAATGGAAATCCGGTTCTCCATGTACCGGGTCAGGAGAAACTGGATGGTGGATTTATGTTGGATGCTTCCATCGGAAAATACATTCGTTTACGCAACGGAAAGAGCATTAGCCTTAATTTGAGTTTGACTAATATCTTGAACAATACAGATTTGCGTACAGGTGGTTTCGAACAAAACCGTGATGATAATTACAAAGACGGTGACGCACGTGTTTACAAGTTTTCTAAGAACTCTAAGTATTTCTACGCATTCCCGTTCAACGCTTTCTTGAACATTGGTTATAGATTTTAAGAATGTGTAGTTATCAATCCAAAACAATAAGAAAGGAAGAAACAATTATGAAGAAATTACTATCTATATTATGTACCGGATTGCTGCTATGTGGCGCAGGTCTCACTTCCTGTGAGAACTATGATGATCCGGTGACGGGAAATGCTTATGGCAATAATTCAATCCCGGAAGGACGCACCATTTCAATAGCTGCGCTGAAAGAGAAATACAATGATTTCATCGATACGAGTACTGATACGTATACTACTATTGAGGATGAAACACGTATTGAAGGTGTAATAATTGGAGATGATGAAAGTGGAAACATCTACAAACAGCTTGTCGTTGGTGATGAAACAGGTGCTATTATTGTAGGAGTTAATAATTCCGGATTATATGCCTTCTGTCCGGTAGGTCAAAAAGTCGTAATTGACTGTAAGGGATTGCAAATCGGTAGTTACCGTAAGCTTGCACAAATCGGTTCAATTTATGAAGGCAAAGTGGGACGTATGCCCGAATATGTATGGAAACAGCATGTACGTTTGATTAATGAACCGAAGTTGTTTTATGATGAATTAAGACCTTTAGAAATCTCTACGGCTGCAGAATTGACCGCTGTGGATATGAAGCAGGCGCCATTGCTTGTTACATTAAAAAATGTAAGTTTTCCGGATGCAAATGGTACTACAACTTATGCAGCAGAGGAAGATGTAGCCAATCCAAATCTTTCTTTTGTAGAACGCAATGTCAACTATGCTGATGGTACTAAGTCTGCGGCTGTGGCACATACCAGTATCTATGCTAACTTCTCAAAAGATATTCTTCCGCAAGGTACTTTAAATGTGACAGGTATACTGACCCGATATAACAATGCTTGGCAATTGATTATTCGTACTGGCAGTGATGTAAAACGCAATAAATAATTCAAATAACAATATACAATTATGAAAAAGATTCTAAATGCTTTATTCTTGACACTGCTTGCAGTGTTCACATTTAGTTCATGTAGTGATGTACCGGCTCCTTATGATATATTGGGAGAGGGTGATGTTCCGGGGCTGACGGGTGATGGTTCTAAAGATAATCCATATACTGTATCAGATTTAAAGGCTAAGGCTGATGGTACTACTGTAGCTTGGGTACAAGCATATATTGTAGCAGGTATTAAGTCTTCTACCGATATGTCCATAAGTTCTGAAAATGATGTTGTTTTTGGAACACAACCCACAGGTGTGAAAGCTACTGCATTTCTGATTGCAGATGACCGTGGAGAAAGCGATTATAAGAATTGTTCAGCGGTTAATTTAAGTGGTAAAACTGCTGGCTGCTCTGAAGTTAAGGCAGCTTTAAATTTGGTTGATAATGCAACAACTCCTCTTCCTCGTTTAGTGACTTTGAAAGGAACCTTAGTGAAAAATACATGGGGATTACCGGGATTGAAAGAAGTTACAACTGCGATATTGGAAGATGGCACTATTATTGGTGAAGGGGGAGATGAGCCTACGCCTCCGGTTGGCGGAGTTACATTCTTTGAAGAATCATTTGCTTCAGATAAAGGTACATTTACTATTGAAGATAAGACACGTCCTACTAAAGTAAGCGAAATCTGGAAATGGGAGTCTTATACACCGGAGACTGGCGGAACTACCAGCAAATATATGAAAGCTAGTGCCTATATCTCTGCAACAGAAAAAGAAGCATCAGAAAGCTGGTTGATATCTCCTGTTGTAAATCTGACAAAAGCGACCAAAGCTTCATTGACATTTGAACATGCTCATAAATTCTGTGGTGATCCTGCAAAAGAGTTGACAATATGGGTGAAGGAAAGTACTGCTTCTGATTGGACTCAAGCTACTATACCAACTTATGGAACTAATCAGGATTGGAAATTTGTTTCTTCTGGTAATATTGATCTTGCTAGCTATATAGGTAAAAATATTCAATTTGCTTTTAAATATATAAGTACTACTTCTGCTGTAGGTACATGGGAAGTGAAGAATGTGAAGATTGTTGGAGAAGGTGAAGGTGGTGGTGAAACTCCTGAACCTCCTGTTGAGGGAACTGAAATATTTACTGAAAAGTTTGGTACTAAGATTATAGGTAAAGATGAAGCAAAACCAGCTATAAGTGCTTATCAGGGTTGGGATAATTCAAATTTGACTTTTGCAGCAACGAGTGGAGATATACGTGCTATTGCTCATAAGACCCCTGAAGTTTCTTCAGATGCACCTATGGTGAATCATGCTTGGCTACCCAAAAATAGTGAGGTAAATTTCTCAATTTCTAATATAAAAGCTTCAGGTTATAGTAAGTTCATTGTTGCTTATGAAGTAGCGGCTAATGTGTATAATGCAGGTGAAACTGCAGATTTGAGTGCTATCAAAGTTGTTTTGAATGACAAGGAAGTAGTGGCAGCAAGTAAGGTTGTGAGCGCAGAAAATAAAGAAGCTAATATTTTCTATTCTATGCAAGTGGAAGTAGAGGTTGCAGGTACTGATGCTTCTACGTTGAAGTTTGTTGCTGATGTAGCTGATAACACTGTAGGTTTCCGGCTTTATAACATTAGATTATATGGTGTGGAAGGAGGTACTGCCCCGGAACCATCAGGTAGTGAATTATTCATCTCTGAATATGTGGAATCATTTAAAGGAAATAATAAATATGTAGAAATATATAATCCTACAAGCGAATCGATCGATTTGTCTGGTTATTCATTGAAAATGAATACAAATGGTAAAAAAGAAGGTGAAGAAATAGTATGGACATCTCTTCATAATAAAGCTTTTACTGGAACTATTGAACCGGGACATGTTGTCGTATTTGCTAATAATCAGGCTGTAAACTACGCAGGAGAAGTTGTAAAATGTTCCGCTATGGCTTTTAATGGTGATGATGCTATTGGTTTATTTAAAGGAGAGACTTTGATTGATTTGATGGGAACTCCGGGAGTACAAGAGAAATTTGGGGAGAATGTTGTATTGAGAAGAGTTGCTACAGTTACTAGTCCCAATACTACATATACTTTGGCTGAATGGCACGAAGTAAAACTTACATCAGCGGAGGATGATGCAAGTGTTGGTATCTCTGGACTAGGCTCCCATACGGTGGAGTAAATTTTGGATACATACAAATAGGAAAAGCTGCTCTTTGTAGGGCAACTTTTTCTATTTGTATATTATATAATCCTTTTTAATATTGGCGGTAACATGAAAAGTCTATTTATTTATGGTGGTTTCCTTTTTTTATGTGTTTCCTTTTTTTCATGTAGTGATAATGACAAAAATAATAGCAATAATTTTGCCACCGGTATCGTAGAACTCCCTGCCCTTCGCAATGGTGCAAACGATGTGTTTGTAACTCACTATACGACATTCAATGGACAGAAAGTAACCTCTTTCAGTATGGAATACGATAAGAGTAAGAAACATTCCCGTTGGATTGCATTTCGGTTTGACAATCAAACAAAACAGCAAAATGTGTCACGTAGTGATGAACCTTTTGATGCAGATCCGGCTATTGGTTCACAGTATCAACGTGTACAAGCAGATTTTGGAAAACAAGGTTATGACAGAGGACATCTTTGTGCTTCCGCCGACAGACTTTATTCACGTGAGGTAAATGAACAGACTTTTTATTACACTAATATGAGTCCTCAACGAAATAAATTTAATACAGGCATTTGGTTGACTTTGGAGGGACAAGTGCAATCATGGGGGCGTAGCTGTACAGCTTCAGATACTTTGTATGTAGTAAAAGGAGGAACGATTGATAAGGAAGATCAGATCAGAGGATATATTAGTAACGACCGTAGCAAGCCCATTCCTAGATATTATTATATGGCTTTGTTGTTTAAAAAAGGAGATTCATTCAAAGCGATCGCTTTTTGGATGGAGCATACCGACACTCCGAAATCAACAAAGTTAGTTGATTATGCATTATCAATAGACGAACTGGAAAAAAAGACAGGAATTGACTTCTTTCCGAATCTGAATGATAATTTAGAAAATGCGCTTGAGGCTACGTATTCAACAAAAGCGTGGCCGGGATTGGAATAAGATCACCACGTTAATAATAACAGTCTCTTTGTCAAGGCAGGGTATACTTCAGGATGCTACCACCCATTTCTCGATATTACGGGTTTTCTCACTGAAGTTAATTCCTATCTTGAATAGTTTGCGTCCATCCGCTTCGAAAGGCAGCGCATAGCGTTTGTTGTTAATCTGCTGCAAAGCCTCTTCTGCTGTTCCGTTTAGCTTGAATTCCATAATATAAATGAATTTGTCTGTTTGCAGAATGAGATCTACACGTCCGTTATTGGTGTGGTATTCCACTTTGGTATAGAAACCAACCAATTTGAAAACAATGAAAAGTACGTTCTCATAATGTAGTTCCTGCTCCCGGATTACTTCGTAAGTCGTATCGGCAAAGAAACTCTGCAGGCGGTGGAAGAAAGAATCATAATCTCCCGTTTCTACTTCACGGACGAATTTTTGAACTTCAAATGGGGATTCCACCTTATTCACATTCGCGTAAAAAGGAAGCAGAAAGCGAATGAATCCTTCTTCTACTTCACGGTTGGGGAAACCTAAACGGTATATGCCAAAACGTTCGTCATATCCTTTAATGGTGAGGTATCCGCTTTGGTAAATCACTGGAATCGGGTTGGTTGATTCGGAGTCGATGCTATTCAGTACTTGTGCATCAGTTTCTTCGTGTGCCATCCGTTCCAGGTCATAATGATGCTTTTTTAGTAACTTAACCAGATAGGTAGGTGTCCCCGTCTCAAACCAATAACTGCCGAATTCTTTATATTTGAAAGCGTTGAGCAGACTAAACGGATTATATATACCGATAGAATTATGTGTAAAATGATAGCCATCATAATATTCTTTTAGTTTTGTACAGAGCTTGTCATACGACAAACCTTGCGTCTCTGCAAACTCATGAAGTTCGATATCTAAGTTTTCATGAAGCTCCTGATCGCTGACACCGCAGATTTCAACATAATCTTTTCGCATTGAGATGTCATCCAAATTATTCAAGTCGCTAAACACACTGACTTTGCCAAACTTTGTAACGCCGGTCAAGAACGCAAACTTTATATAGCCATCCATTGTTTTGAGTGCCCCATAGAAAGGTTTTAAAGTGTCCCGGAATTGTTTTTGCAATTTTTCGTTGCTGATGGCTTGCAACATGGGCTTATCATATTCATCTACCAAAATAACTACGCGTTGTCCTGCCTGCTTGCAGGCGCGTTCTATGATACCGGCAAAACGCAGGGAAAATGAGCGTTCGGATGGCTCGGCACCATAGAGCTTTTCCCATGCAGTCAACGACTTTTCGAGTATATTATCCAGACTTTCCGGCGTATCATATTTTTCGATATTAAGGTCCAGATGTAGTATCGGATATTTAATCCAATCCTTTTCCAACCTTTCTACAGCCAGTCCTGTAAACAGTTCTTTTTTTCCTTGAAAATAGGCTTCAAGAGTAGAGATGAGCAGACTCTTTCCGAAGCGGCGCGGGCGGCTTAAGAAATAGTAACTACCGGTTTTTACCATTTGATACATCAATGCCGTTTTATCAATATATAAATAGCCGTCATTACGAATCTTTTCGAAATTCTGTATGCCAATGGGATAAATTTTAGTGCTCATATACTCCGGTTTTATAAATCAATTACACAAAGGTAATAAATTTCCGGGTACTTCATTGCTTTTAAAAAGAGGAAAGTATAAGTATAGTTGCTTTTAACTGAATGAAGTGTAGAAAACAGTCATACTGTATACATTAACTTCCCGTTTCCAGGCGGGGAACTGTCGTTTCCGGCATTAGAAATTACAATTTCCACGGTAGGAAACGAGAGTTTCTAAGGCGGGACACTACAGTTTCTACGTAAGGATACTGTCGTTTCCCCGTAGAGACACCACCATTTCTCCATAGAGTCACCCCAATTATCCCATAGCTTTGCATCAAGGAATCAAGGCTTTTTCTTTGATTATATAACGTGTTGCAGATACTTTATCTGCAACCTATCTGCCGCAGGTATCTGCAACGTTCCAACTGTTTGTCAACTAGTGTATTACACGCGTTTGGTTGCAGGTGCAGATGTTTTTATGTTTTTTCAACTTTATAGAGGAAGGATTACGCATCAAAATTAGGGTCACAACCGTAAGTCATAAACCCAATTCACCTCTGTGTCCTCCGTGTCCTCTGTGGTGAAAAGAATCAAAACTGCATAGAAACGAGTTAAACGGTGCGCTAATGAATAGGTCCAGGGTGAGGGGTGGTGAGGGTAGATTTATAACTTTCGTATTTTTTTTTGAGGATAAAAAAGGAGATAGTATAGAAAATAATAAA
>NZ_CP083673.1:6276822-6296391 GCF_025914115.1 Bacteroides sp. DH3716P
ATGTAGAACCAACTACCATCGGGATTGATTAAAGAATTATGTTGCCCCAAAAGGTGTTATGGCTCATCAATGCAAGGTTTTGCCGTCAAATACTACCTCTGCCACAATCAGAGCGTGGAGATTTCACGGACAAACCACAGGCACCGACCTTGTAGGATGAACGCCATAACAGGTACCTTTGCAACACAATTCTTATCAAAGCCCGATGGGGTGGTACATGGCAGACAGCATGGTACAGCAGTATGACTGAACGTTACAAGTGGAGATAAGGCTATAAAAGGTTTTTGCAGTCAAAGGAGAAAAGAGTCCACAAAGTTGCAGTATCTACAGGACAAAAAACACTTTAGTTTACCTTGGTTAGCTCTTATATATATGCTAACCTAAAGTAAACTGTATATATGTCCGTCTAAAACCCGAAAACCGTACGGGTCAGCTTACGTCAGAAACAGAAGTATAGAACCATAGAAGTGGTTCAAGAAGTCTTTCTTCCTTTGACTGCAAAATATTATCTTTGCACGAATCATAATGGCCCTGTAGGATTTAATATAATTTAACACTCTTTGTTGAATGCAAGGAAGAATAGCTTCAATATGCTGAATATCAGTAGTATATCATTGTATTGGCCCTTAATCTTTAGAAAAGGATGTTATCATACAAAGTAATATCCATTTGTACTTTTTCTATATGGTTTTATACTTACATTTGCATATCATTTGTACCTTGATAGCAGTAACTAACTGATTATCAATATACTTTATATTTGAGGAGGTGAAGTAAAATCGATAAGTAAACGTATATAAAAAGAGAATAGCTATAAATCAATGATTTATAGCTATTCTCTTTTTATATACGTCATTGTCCACAATTTTGTGTGATAGAAAACTCCAAGATTTAGTTTTTTTTATTTATACAATTTATTGGATAGTCTCGAATTTTATAAGAAGGTTTGTGTTAAATCGAAAACAGAGATATTCGAACAGTGTGAACAGTTATGGCAGTTGGATAACTGAGAAGTTGTAGTGGCGTGTGCCTATTCATTAAAAAAGTGTTATGAACCGAAAGATTTCTCGGTATGTATTTTATCTGGAAGCATGGATAAAATCGGATAATTGTTGGGTACATCAAGATGTTGCAGTAACTCTGATTATCCCTGCTCGAAAGGGTTTGTGTTTTGAAGATATACTTGAGATTACTACAGCTATGCTGTGCGATCAAGATGAGATGGTGTGAAAAGATTGCGGTTGGATGCTTAAAGTAGTGAGTGAATCACATTGGGATGAAGTTTTTGATTTCGTCGTACACTATAAGAATGCTATGTCACAAACAACTTTACGCTATGCGATTGAGAAGATACCTACCTATTTGAGAATATATCCTTATAAGGCGTAACAATGCTTGTTATGTTCCAAAACAATGCTTGGCGTTTTTTACAAAATGCTGTTCTATAATTGGTGTATATATCCGAAATTGTATAATTTTGCAGTATTCTTTTATTAATGTGTTAACCATTTCCACGAAAAAACTATCTATATGGATGCATATTCAATTTTATATTCACTGTATTGTCAAGTTATCAGGTCTGTTTTACTGAGTATGGTGTTTAGCTTTGTTATTATGCCGGTTGCCGCAGTAACGTCCATGCAAATAGATTCGGTATTATCTGCACTTGATACTGAAATAGACAATCGTCACAGTTACATTGTGGCAAAGGAAAAGCAGTTGATTCTGCTTAAAAACAAATTGGCTAACCTACCTACTGGAGAATCCCGTTTTGATTTATGTAGTATTCTGTATAGCGAATATCGAAATTATCAATTTGATTCAGTGTATGCCTATGCTGACAAGATGTATGATATCGCTATTGAAAACAACAATCAGTCAGAGCTCGTTCTAGCGCATGTGGCTCTCCTCGACTGTTACACTTCGGTGGGTTTCTTTAAGGAAGCCGCTGAAGTGGATAAGTTGATTAAAGTTACTGCTATTCCCAAAGCGGTTCTGCCACACTATTATACCTTAAAAGCACGTATGTTTCAAAATTTGGAGTCGTATGTAGGTCGTGAATCTAAATTGGGGCTTCGTTATGCTCATTCAAGGGAAACGTGTTATGATAGTATCTTGTCCCTGACTCCTGTTGGCAGCTATGAGCATGATTATGCAGCTATTGAGAAAAAGGTGATGTGGAAGTATCTACCGAGAGAATCTATTGATGAGCGCATCCGACTACTTAGGGTTCACCATTTGAACGATCATGAAAAAGCAATCAACTATTCTATATTGAGTAATACATATAAAGGTGTGGAGCAAGTAGATTCTGCAATATATTTTGCTGCCCTTGCAGTAATTTATGATATTCGCTCGTTAACTAGAGAAAATACAGCTGCTAAAGACCTTGCTATATTAATGCAGCAACGCGGTGACCTTAGTCGAGCAAGTCGATATATTCATTTAGCTCTTGATGATGCCAAAACCTATAATTCACGAATTCGTCAGATTGAGGTTAATTCTGTACTTCCATCAATAGAAAATGCACGTTATGTATGGCTTCGTAATACAAAGACCATGTTAATATATGCCATTTCATTATTTGGGCTGTTGCTTCTTCTTCTGTTTTTAATGTATGCTAAAATTAGAAGACGTAATAGAAGTTTGTGTGAGTCGAATGCAGCTATTCGTAGTAAAACTGAAGAACTCGATAAATCAAATGAACAGCTTTCTGAGCTGAACTTGAAACTGAAAGAAGTGAATGAAATCAAGGACCGTTACATTATTGAATCTATCAAAGCCAATCAATATGTAAACGAGGTTGCTGAGATGAGTAATACCGCCATACGTAAGTTGAATGATAAGAAATATGATGAAGTAAAATATTTGTTGTATGATATGGGGGTTAAAAAGGAATGGCAGCGGCTGTTTTCAGCTTTTGATAAAGCTTTTATGAAATTGTTTCCTAACTTCGTTGATGAATACAACAAGTTATTTCCAAAAGAATATCAGGTCAGCATCGATAGTTCTGGAGAATTGTCCACTGAAATAAGAATTTTTGCCCTGATGCGTGTTGGCATTAGTAATCCGACGGATGTGGCTAAATATTTAAATCTGTCTACCAATACGATATATGTATATAAAGCCAAAACCAAAGCTAAAGCACTTGTCCCTAAAGAGGAATTTGATGATTACATTATGGCAATTCCCAAAGTATAAGGGATAAAATCAGATTATAGCATTTGAGAAAATCTTTATTTGACCTTAATTATTTCATATCTGTAAAATGGGTAATAAGTTGATTATCATCTTATTATCCATTTTGTTTTTCTTAATTATCAGTTTTGTATTTTTATCTTGTATAATTGCATTCTATTTTTGTGATAGAATTTTAATCTCAATTAATTTAATATCATATCCATGAAAAACTTACTATCAAGATTTGTGTTATTAACATTGTTAGTTATGTCTGGTTGGACAACTATGTTGTTTGCTCAGGCAATCAATGTTTCGGGGACAGTTGTGGATGCGGAAACCGATGAGCCGCTCATTGGAGCAACTGTCAGACTAAAAGGGGTAGCCTCAAAAGGTTGCACTACGGATGTCGATGGCAACTTTTCTTTTACTGGGATTTTGCCTGAAGCAGTATTGGAAGTCAGTTATCTCGGTTATAAAAATCAGACTATCTCAGTTAATGGAATGAAGAGGCTCACTATCAAGTTATTACAGAATAGTGAACAGCTTAATGAAGTTGTGGTAATCGGTTATGGTACCATGGATAAGAAAGAATTGACTTCTTCAATTTCTCATATCAATGAGAAAGATTTTTTGAAGTCTACCTCTCTTGATGTATCTATGATGATTCAAGGTAAAGTACCCAGTGTATCAATTACTAATACCGGTGCAGCCGATCCTAATAATCAGGCTAGTATCCAGATTCGTGGCGTATCGTCGAGAAGTGCGGGAACCGGTCCGTTAATTGTGATTGATGGGATTCCCGGTGGAAATCTAACGAACATCAATCCCAACGATATTGCCAGTTTTGACATACTTAAAGATGGTGCAGCAGCAGCTATTTATGGAACACGTGGTTCTAACGGGGTGATTCTTGTGACAACCAAAAAAGGAACGCGTGACGGGCAGATACATACTTCTTATATGGGAACGGTTTCAGCAAGTGTTGCAAATCATGAATTGGATATGCTTACTGCCAAACAATATCGCGCATTGCGTATTCCGGGTGGTTATGGTAATGATCTTGGTGGAAATGATGATTGGTTAGATGCTGTGACGAGAACGGGTTGGATGCATCAGCATACATTATCGCTTAGTGGCGGAAACAATAAAAACAATTACCGTGTATCGATAGATTATCGTAAAGCTGAGGGAGTGGATTTGTACTCGTCACGGGAGGAATATGGTGGAAGAGCAGGCATACAGCAGACGACACGAAACGGACTATTCACTTTTACAGCTAATGTAGCTCCAAGGCTTATTAAACGTAAAAACTCATCTTGGGATGTATTTCGCAATACGTTGGAGATTAATCCCACGACTCCTATTATGGATGTAGACAATCCAGGTCAATATACTGCAATTACTGGTCAGGCTGCTGGATACAATCCTGTTGAGTTGATTAACCTTGAAGATAATACTTCGGAAACGAAACTTTTAGACTATGATGCTACTGCCAAACTTAACTTATTACCTTTATTATGGAAAGATTCTGAGAATGGGCAGATTTTAAATACACAGATTACGTTTGCTGGACACGAATCATCGAATTTCGATTCTTGGTTTCGTCCTTCTACTTCTACACTAGCTATCGCCCAAGGATATTCTGGTGAAGGATCGCGCAAATATGCAAAGCAGTCTCAACGTATTCTGGAATGGCTTACTAATTACAATGGTTCATTTTGCGGGCATAATGTAAAAGCCATGGTTGGTTATTCTTATCAGTATACAAAAGATCAGAATCTCTCTGGTGAGAACAAAGATTTTATAAATGACGGTATTGGTTCTAATAATCTCGGTACTGGCGATTGGGATAAGGAAGAAGGCCATGTGGGAGTGGGTTCATGGGCTGAAGATTCCAAGTTGATAGCTTTCTTTGGTCGTGTCAGCTATGACTGGAAAAGCCGCTACTTGCTAACTGCTTCACTACGGCATGAAGGTTCTTCAAAATTTGGTAAAGATCATAAGTGGGGGAACTTCCCTGCTGTTTCTGCCGGATGGCGTATATCGGAGGAGTCATTTATGCAGGATATTAGTTGGATTAATGATTTGAAAATTCGTGGTGATTACGGTGAAACCGGTAATCAGGATTTCGGCAACTACAGGTCACTCAGTACTATGTCAGGGTTTGGTTATTACTATTATAACGGACAGTGGTTACAAGTGTGGGGGCCAGGTAAAAATGTGAATAATGACTTGCATTGGGAAAAGGCAAAAAACTGGAATATTGGCATCGATTTTTCGCTATTAAACAATCGTATTTCCGGTTCTTTCAATTATTATAATCGTAAACAGCAGGATCTTTTGGGAGACTATAATGTTCCTGTTCCACCCTATTTGCATTCTACAACTTTTGTCAATGTTGGAACGATGAAAAATTCGGGATTTGAGTTTGACCTTCATTTTACTGCGATACAGTTGAAAGATTTTGACTACTCTATCGATTTTGTTGGGGCTACTATGGACAACAAGTTTGTTAATTTCAGTAATTCCGATTATGTGGGACAGGATTATTATGATATGGTTGAAACTTCTGATCCATATCCGCTCTATACCTTACAACGTATTTCTGCTGGTGAACGTATCGGTAATTTTTATATGTGGAAATATGCTGGTATTGATAAAAACGGTAATTTTATGATTTATGACCGGGAAGGTAATATAAAACCTGCTGCTAACGGAACAAATGATGACAAGCAAATTGTTGGTAATGGACTTCCAAAGTTTACCGCATCGATGACACACAATTTTCATTGGCGCAATTGGGATCTTTCCATTTTCTTTCGTGGTGCATTTGGTTATGATATTTTCAATGTACATGATTTCTACTATGGTACTCAGAGTTTTACAGGAAATGTCTTGCAAAAAGCATATACAAAAAATGCAGAAATAAAAGGTAAAAATGTGGTGACTGATTATTATTTGGAAAAAGGAGATTATGTGAAACTTGATATGCTTTCGTTAGGGTATACATGGCCCGTTAAATCTCATTTTCTAGAATCTGTCAAATTTTCGTTTACAGCAAAGAATCTTGCAACTTTTACCCGTTACAGTGGGGTAGACCCTTCTTCTATACAAACTAATGGATTGACACCGGGAGCTACTGGTTCACGTACATATTATCCGAGTTGCCGTCAGTTTATTCTTGGCGTACAACTTGATTTCTAAACTTATAAAATTTTAAAATCATGAAATCTAAAATATTGGCCATTATAGGCGGATTCGTTTTCACTGTCATTACAACTGGATGCACGGATTTGAGTGAGACTGTATATAGTGATGTTATGAGTGATAATTACTATAACACTAAGACAGATGTTATACGAGCAGCTCTTCGCCCCTTTGAACATGCTTATTGGTCTATTCAATCAAATATTCCTCTTAACGAACTAACGGCAGACCAAATAATGACCTGTACACGTGATGGGTGGTGGGATGATGCTGGACAATGGCGGGCTCTTCAATACCATGAGTTAACTCCTGAAAGTAAATATCTTGATATGGAATGGGATGGTTGCTACACAGGTATTATGCAAAGTAATTACATAATAGATGATCTTAGTAGATTGGATCCTGCTGATTTTGGCTTTTCCGAGCAGGAATTCAGTAATCTGAAAGCTCAGAATCGTGCTCTTCGAGCTTGGCTGTATCTGCGTTTACTTGATAAGTTCCGAAATGTTCCTCTCTATACTTCTTCTGATCCTAAAAGTGGATCTGGCGAACAAGTCTCTTCCCAAAAGCTGTTTACTTTTATAGAAGATGAACTAAAAGAAATCCTCCATCTAATCAATGCTAAATCGGGGCTTGGTGGCAACGGTAACGAACAAGGGCAATGGACCCAAGCTGGAGTTGCGGCATTATTGGTACGCTTATATCTGAATGCTGAAGTATATATTGGAGAAGCACGTTGGACAGAGTGCATTACGTATGCCCAGAAAATAGTTGATGGAGAATATGGACCCTATCAGGTAGCAGACCGTTGGGATGAAGTATTTGACTGGAATAATGATATTTCTGATGAGGTTCTCTTCGCTTTTCCCAGTAGTCAGAATTATACTTTTTGGCTTTACAAAGGTGATACGTTTTGGTGGAGCGTCCCACAACAGATGGAATATTACGTTAATGATTCCAAAAGCGAAGGTGGTGATCATAACTGCAAATATGCCCTTACTCCAAGCTATGATCTGAATGGTAAACTTTACAGTTATACACTCGGTAATACTGCTCAGAAATTTCGTAATTATCCTGAAGATGTCAGATTGAAACTTTACAAAAATCTTGGTAACAACAAACGTGAGGGGTTGTTCCTGTTTGGTTCTATTCCTGTTGTAAAAGATGGGGTGAGGGGGAATATGACCTCCCCTGATGGTAGTTATGAATTGTATATTCGTGATGCTGTCGGACAATTTAAGGGACTACGTCCTAATCAATGGCCTATAAACAAAACTAGTAATCTCCGTTCAGGAGACCATCAGTCCGGATGGCATTATGTAAAGTATCCATTCTATAGTGATGATGAATCCGGTCAAATGGAATCGGATTTTGTGGAAATACGCCTTCCGGAAATCATATATGCTTTAGCAGAGTGTCGTTTTCGTTTGGGGGAATTGTCGAAAGCTGGAATTTTACTCAATTCCGTGCGTAAACGCAATTATCCACAAGAGAGATGGAGTGATTATCTTTATGTTCCGGAAGGAGGTGTTGCACTTGATGAACAGGAACTCTTGGATGAGTGGGGACGCGAGTTTCTTGGTGAAGGACGTCGTCGTGTCGATTTGATTCGTTTCGGGAAATTCAATACAGGTTCATGGTGGGATAAGACGCCCGATGAAGATGATCATACAAAGATTTTCCCCATTCCGCGTAAATCATTGGATACAAACCATAATCTTAAACAAAATCCTGGCTATTGATGCCGCAAACTTATTTGAACTTTTAAACAATGAAACAAAAGATGAAGACAATATATAATTACCTATTATTGATAGTGGGATTCTTCTTCACAGTGTTGCTGAATAGCTGTGATGCAGAAAAGGAACTAAAGGTTGTTGAAACGGGTGATGCTTCACTCTATGAACAGATTTATATTCTTGGTTATGGGGCAGAAAACAATTTTGATTCTAATTTGGCTGTTCCGATGGAAAAAACATCTAATCCGAATATATTTACTTGTCAAATAGAATTGCGTTATTACGGTGACAATAAACAATTTAAATTTTGTACTGCACGAGGTGATTGGGATAAAATTTATTATATCATCCCTTCCTCAGGCGTGGTGGGTGGAAAATCTTATGCTTATACTACATTTGGAGAGAATGCACCTAATAATGCACGTCTTTGTTCAGAACTGACCGGAGATCTTGAAGACCATTTTTGGGGTATTCATGAAGGAGAAGATGGTATTTACGATATCACTATTAATGTGAAAGATATGACGGTAACTGTTGTATTAGTAAAGAAACTTGATGAAAAAGAGTTTGAACTAAATCAACTTTTTATTATTGGAGATGCTACCCCGGCTGGTTGGGATATTAATAATCCCTATCCAATGGAAAATATTTCACCAAATGTGTTTCAGTATGAAGGAGCGCTTAGACAGGGGGAGATGAAATGCCCTATTAATAATAATGGAAAATATGAAGATGAGTTTCTTATGCCTGTTGTAGCGGGAACAGTCATAAATAAATCGGGTGTTGCTGACGTAGCTGTGGAGTATGTGCCTACCGGTAATCCTGATAGCAAATGGAACATTGAGACCCCCGGCAATTATAGAATTATAGTAGACGCTTCGAAGGGTAAAAAGAACATTACTATTACTGCGACTTGGCTTAGTGAAATTGAATTAGGACCAGAACTTTATATGCTTGGAAATGCATCTGGCAAATGGAATTCACCTGATGGGCTATATATGGATTCGTCCGATGGGAATATCTTCACTTGGGAGGGAGAAATCCATTATAATACAGAAAATAAGCAGTTCAAATTTTGTACAGAAAAAGGTGAATGGGACCAAGTTGATTTTCTTGTTCCGGAAAATGCTACTGCTGACGGGTATATCGAAGTCATACAGCCTGGAACCTATAGGTTGCAACGTTGCTCACAAGGTGAAGGTACACTAAAAGATGCATTTTTCGGAATACCGGAAGAAGGTAGTGCCGTATACAAAATTATAGTGGATGTTGAATCCTTAACAGTTACGTTAGAAAAGGTTCGCGATCTTGACAAACCAGAGATTAACGAATTGTATATACAGGGGGTTGCGGGTAATTCTGGTACTGATTCAAATGATCCGGGAGTACAATTGATATATGATGAGGCATCCAAACGTTTTAGTTGGGAAGGTGAACTTTATTATACTGAGGCAGAAGGAAATCGTCAATTCAATTTCATTACATCTAAAGGAAATTGGGATCAAGTGGTTTTCCTTATACCAGAAAAAGGCGATAGTGATGGATATCGTGAGTTAGTAGAAGACAGTGGCATTTATAGGATGAAGAAAGTTCAGGGACCTGGTAATCCGTTGGCTGCGTCATGGGGTATTTCTCTAGAAAACAGTGGAAAATATCGAATCGAAGTCGATGTCGAGGGAATGACACTTTACGTGTTCAAGATAGAGTAAATTTGTAATTATAGTAATAAACTATTAAATCAAAATGATATGAATATTAGAAGTATATTTTTGTGTGGACTTGTTTTTGTTTCAGTAGTAGTCAGTGCTCGTGATAGTAGATTTACGAGACATGGCGCTGGTCCTCTTTATTGGATGGCCTACGAACAGTGTTTTGTAACTGATAGCCCATTGGCCGAGGATCGTTATCAAAAATCGGTAGATTGGGTAGCCAAGAATTTTCTCTCTTACGGTTATGATATGGTATGCACTGATGGTTGGATTGAAAGAGCACAAACTGTAAATGAAAATGGATATATAACGAAGTATAATGACGCTTGGAGTCATGATTTTGCCTATTGGATCGATTATAACAAGAAGAAAGGTTTGAAAACAGGGATTTATTACGATCCGTTGTGGATGTCGAGAAAAGCTTATGAGAACAATTTACCAGTGAAAGGCTCTACAAAGACCACTCGTGATATCAAGGGAAATGTTAATTTTAATGATTATCTTTATTGGGTAGATACAGATAAGGAGGGTGCTGAACAGTGGATTAAAGGGTATGTACGTTATTTTATTGATCTTGGATTCTCATTTCTTAGAATAGATTTTCTGAACTATTACGAAGATGCTTATGGTACAGAACGTTATGTGAAGGCTCTTCGTTGGATTAAGGAAGAAGCGGGTGATGAAATTTTTATCTCTTTGGTAATGCCCAATTGTTTCGATCATGCCGCTAACGAAATTCCATACGGTGATCTTTTTCGTATTAGTGAGGATGTTTTCGGTGGGGGATGGGATTTTATCAGTAATCGTCGTCGTGGCATTCAACAAGACCGTTGGGCACAGTGGGGCAATGCTTTTGATGGTTTTGTTGGATTTAGTGATGTAGCCGCCCGTGGGCAAATCATGATGGATGGCGACTTTATTAGGTTAAATACTTGTGAAAGTGATACAGAACGTCAGTTTTGGGTATCACTAATGGCTATAACCGGTTCGCCCATAGCTATTGCCGATCAGTATGATACAGCTAATGGGTGTGAGCGTTTTTATCAAAACGAGGAAATTCTGGCACTTAATAAAATGGGATTTAGTGCACGTCCAATGTCGGGTAATCCATCAGAAATTGCAAGCTCGAAATGGGTGGGGCAATTGCCTAATGGTGAGTGGATTGTTGGATTGTTCAACAGAGAGGAAGAAGCTTCAAATATGTCTATTAACTTTTTGCGTGATTTAGGTATTAAAGAAGGAAAAGTTAGTAATATACGTGATCTTTGGACTCATTCTGATTTAGGTGCTTTTGAAGGTGCTTATAAAGTTAACATACCTGCACATGGATGTCGTATTCTTCGTATCACATCTTCATGCAAACGTTATCAGGCTGAAGTTGCTGCTCTACGTGGCAGTGTAAAAGTTCAAAAGTAACAACCGATTATTAATTTGTAAGAAATGACTGAAATGAAAAAGATTATATTTTCCTTTTTTATAGCGATAACAGTAGGACTGATGTCTTGCAAAAACGATTGGACAATAGACGATGCGGATTTACCGCCGATAGCGGAGAACTCTGACGGGTTTGGTTATGTGGGTAATTTTACGGGTGAAGGCGCTTCTGTGCTCTTTGCTGTTGAGGTACCTGTGACTGGCGATTATACAGTTATTGTGCGAGGACGTGCTTCCTCTGATATTCCGGGTGCTGGTGTTTTTAAGGTAAACGGAGATGAGAAGCAGATTTCTTTTGATGAACAATATGTTTGGAAAGATCAGACTGTAACTGTAAGACTTAACCAAGGCGTGAATGATGTTGATATCTGTAAGGGTAGTGGTAATGGTATGTTCTTTATTGATTATATTGAATTGAAATGATACATAAAATTTTTATTAGTTGCTTCTTTGTATTATGTTCGAGCATGTTGATGATGGGTAGTAATACCCATCATATAGCATCCCCGGATGGGCATATAATAGTGACGTTCGAGGTTTCTAAAAAAGGGGAGATCTTTTATCGGATTGTTCGTGGCGGAGAAGTAGTGTTGTCGCAATCGAGATTGGGCTTGAAGCTAAAAGACGTTCCTGACATGATTACCGGATTTTCAGTTGCTAGTATTCGGCGTAATACTGTTTCGGAATCGTGGAATCCGGTATGGGGTGAAGAATCGGTAATTGAAAATAACTATAATGAGATGGCGCTTGATCTCGTGCAGAAGAAAATAGCTCCAGGTCGTGAGATTAGTGTTGTATTTCGCGTATTTAATGATGGTGTCGGATTTCGTTATGAATTTCCGCGTCAAGCACAATTGGGTGACTTTGTAATCATGGATGAACTTACCGAATTTACTTTTGCAGATAACCATACGAGTTGGTCACTTCCAGTAGAAGGGATACGTTTTTACGAAGGTCTATTTCGTGAACTCCCTATAGATAAGATAGGATGGGCGAGTACTCCGGTCACCATACGTACTGACAAAGGATTGCATATAGCACTTCATGAAGCTAATTTGACAGATTTCGCTGCTATGAATGTACGAGCTACACCGGGAAGTAATGTACTTCGTGCTGCGCTTACACCATGGAGTAGTGGTGAAAAGGTATTTGTTACTGGTGTACGGGTAAGTCCATGGCGTACACTGATAATCGCTGACAATGCCAGTAACATGATGCTTTCACGTCTCATGCTTAATTTGAATGAACCTTGTCGGATAATGGATACTTCGTGGATAAAGCCGCAACGCTATCTTGGTGTTTGGTGGTGTTACCACATGAAAACTCACACATGGTATGATGGACCACAGCATGGAGCTACAACAGAAAATACTATTCGTTATATGGATTTCGCTGCTAAAAATAATTTTGGTGGAGTATTGGTGGAAGGTTGGAATCCAGATTGGAAGTCATGGAATTTTGATTATGTACATCCGTATAAGGATTTTGACATTACACATATTAATAATTATGGACGTAGTAAAGGAGTTGCACTTATTGGCCATCATGAAACGGGTGGGCGAATTGCTAATTATGAAAGGCAGATGGAAGATGCATTTAAACTTTATCGGCAAAATGGAATGCACTATGTCAAAACCGGTTATGTTGGAGATTTGCTAGATAATAAAGAATACCATAGTAGTCAGTTTGGGGTGAGACATTACCGTAAGGTGATTGAGACTGCCGCCAAATATCAGATTGCCATCGACAATCATGAGCCTGTCATTCCCACAGGGTTACAACGTACTTGGCCGAACTTAATGACTCAAGAAGGAGTACGCGGACAAGAATGGAATGCATGGAATGAAGAAGGTGGTAATCCGCCGGAACATACAGTGACTTTACCATTCACCCGGGGATTGGCTGGCCCTATGGATTTTACTCCGGTTATATTCAATTTTGAGAATGACGCAATGCCACAGACACATCCCAATACAACACTTGCCAAGCAACTGGCACTGTTTGTGATTCTCTATTCGCCGCTTCAAATGGCTGCTGATATGATTGAAAATTACGAGAATAATCCTGGTCCATTTCAATTTGTTTGTGATTGTCCTACCGATTGGGATAAAACGACTTATCCGGAAGCTGAGATTGGGAAATATATAACTGTTGCCCGTAAAAGTAAAGGTCATGATTCTTGGTATTTGGCTACTGCTACTGGTGCAGAAGCCCGTATAGCTAATATCAGTCTTTCTTTTCTAGATGCTAACAGTAAATATAAGGCTATTATTTATCGCGATGGATGTGATGCTGATTGGGAAAGGAATCCTTATCCGGTAGAGATTGAAACTCGTGAAGTAACTGCTAATACGACGCTTTCAATTCCTGTTGCTCGTGGCGGTGGTGCTGTTGCAAAATTATTTAAAATATAATCTTTGTATTATTTTGACATTTATGATAACTCAACTATTTAAATCTTTAAGTTTGGCATTTTGCTTGGCATGTACAACCTCAGCTTTTGCCGAACAGCTATTTTCATCGCCTGACGGCAATCTGAAAATGAATTTTTCTTTATCTTCAGAAGGGCGTCCGACTTATGCGTTGTATTATAAGGGGAAAACTGTTATAAAGCCAAGTGGACTTGGATTTATGCTAAAAAACTCAGACCAATTATTTGAAAAGTTTAAAATGACTGCTGTAACAAATGATTCGTTGAATGAAACGTGGCAACCTGTATGGGGAGAAGAATCGGTCATACGTAATCATTACAATGAAGTGCTAGTAGATCTCAGGCAAGCGGATACCAATCGTCTAATGTCTATACGTTTTAGACTTTTTAATGATGGACTCGGTTTTCGATATGAGTTCCCACAGCAGCGCGAATTAAGTTATTTTGTTATCACAGACGAGTGCACGGAGTTTGCTATGTCGGGTGATATGACGGCCTATTGGATTCCAGGAGATTATGATACACAGGAATATGATTACACACGTAGTCGGCTTTCGGAAATACGTGGATTAATGGAAAAATCGATTTCTGACAACTTGTCACAGACGTCTTTTTCGCCTACTGGAGTACAAACTTCATTGATGTTAAAGACCGATGATGGTTTATATATTAATCTTCATGAAGCTGCTTTAGTTAATTATCCGGCTATGCACCTCAATCTTGATGATAAAAATTATGTATTTAAGTCATGGCTTACGCCCGATGTCAATGGGGAGATGGCATATATGCAAAGTGCCTGCTATACACCTTGGCGCACCATCATTGTCTCCGATGATGCCCGTGACATTCTCGCCTCCCGTATCACGCTCAATCTTAATGAACCATGTAAACTCAAGGACACTTCATGGATATTTCCTACCAAGTATATTGGTGTTTGGTGGGAGATGATTACTGGGAAAAGCGATTGGAGCTATACATGGGATTTTCCTAATATTCATCTTGGAAAAACAGATTATACCCATGCTAAGCCTCATGGACGTCATGGGGCTACTACAAAGAAAGTGAAACGATATATAGATTTTGCAGCGGAACATGGTTTTGACGCCGTGCTAGTTGAGGGATGGAATATCGGTTGGGAAGATTGGTTTGGTAATTTTAAGGAAGATGTATTTGATTTTGTTACCCCCTATCCTGATTTTAATTTGCCTGAAATACGGGATTATGCCAAGTCCAGAGGCATAAAGATGATTATGCATCACGAAACATCTGGTGCTGTACGCAATTATGAACGTCGTATGGATCAAGCATATCAGTTTATGGTGGATAATGGATATAAGGCTGTTAAAAGTGGTTATGTTGGTGATATAATACCCAAAGGTGAACATCATTATACTCAGCGAATGGTTAATCATTATCAGTATGCTGTTGAAAAGGCTGCTGATTACAAGATTATGGTAAATGCTCATGAGGCAGTACGTCCTACTGGTCTTTGCCGAACATGGCCCAACCTTATTAGTAATGAGTCTGCACGTGGATCTGAGTATCAGGCTTTTGGAGGAAGTAAGCCGAGCCATACAACGATACTACCATTTACCCGTCTTATTGGTGGTCCGATGGATTATACTCCGGGGTTGTTTGAGAATGATATAACAAAATATAATTCTGATAAAAAATCGTGGGTGAATACTACACTTGCCCACCAGCTCTCGTTATATGTCACAATGTCAAGTCCGCTTCAGATGGCTGCCGATCTTCCGGAAACTTATGAGAAATATCTCGACGCTTTTCAGTTTATTAAAGATGTGGCCCTTGATTGGGATAAAAGTTATTACCTTGAAGCTGAACCAATGGAATATATAACTGTAGCTCGATGTGCAAAGAATACTGACAATTGGTTTGTAGGTGGTACTAACGGTGAAGTTCCTCGTATTGCGACAATTGATTTTTCATTTCTTCCTACAGGGCAAAAGTATATTGCTACGATTTATCGTGATGGTAAGAAGGCTCATTATCGTAATAATCCCACAGATTATGTGATTGAGACAAAGACTGTCACTAATAAAACAACGTTGAAAATTAGCACTGCATCTGGTGGAGGTTTTGCTATTTCACTTGTACCGAAAGCTTCTTAGGTCCTGTTTAATTTTGTACGCTATACTCTCTTTGGGAAGTATAGGTTATCATTCTTTCGAATAAAATAGCGACTTTGTATCATTTAATTCGTAGGACTATACTTCTACGAATTAAATGATACAAAGTTAAGTAGGTATAGATAACTACCGAAAGGTATAGATAGATAAATCCGCATAGCTCAATGAGTTATGCGGATTTTCTTTTTAGTTAAACTTTGTATTTCTTTTGTTATATTCGGATATTAGCTGTATTATTGTGCCATAATTGTACCAACACTTATTGGTAGATAATGTGACACTTAACAAGCATAAGTAATAATAAAGTAGAATTGTATGGGTGCAGCAAAGTTTGAGATAACAAGGAAATGCAAGATTTGCGGTGAGCCATTCGTCGCAAAGACTATCACGTCTTGGTATTGCTCACCAAGATGTTCTAAAGTTGCATTTAAGCGCAGGAAAGATGAAGAGAAAAGAAATGAACGTTTGGATGCTATAGCCAAAGCTATTCCCAATGACCAGGAGTACATAACAGTTCCCGAAGCCTATTCTTTGTTTGGCATCAGTAAGGAAACCCTTTATCGCCAAATCCGAAAGGGCGTTATTCCAAGTGTTAATGTAGGGCAACGCCAAACACGGGTAAGCAAAGAAACGCTTATGGAGATGTACCCTCTAAGGAAGAGTCTGCTTAAAAAGCAGCCCAAGCCCATTCCCAAGCTGTATAGTTTGGAACCAAAGGATTGCTACACGATACAGCAAGCGTGTGAGAAATATCACATGAATGACAGTACACTCTATCTTCAAATCAGAAAGTTTTCAATTCCTACTCGGCAAATCGGCAATTTCGTATATGTGCCCAAAAAGGGAATAGACAATCTCTATAAATAAGCATCCTTATGAAGAAATCTCTATCCCACACCCGTGTTTCCGTGAAACTTCGCAAGGCAGAGTTTCGAAAGAAGAAATAACCTTTTCTTTTCGCCAATTTTAAAGTTTGTAACTCTCATAGTTTGAGGAAGAAATGAACTCTTTTATTTCTTCTTCTGTTGGAAGTTCTATCCTATACTTCTGTACAAAGATATTTGGGTCTAATCCGGCAGTGGCATACTTTACTAATGTATCTCCCTTTTCAGTGCAAAGCAGAATACCGATAGGTGGATTATCATCCGGCTGCATCACTTCCGCTTTGAAATAGTTCAGATACATATTTAGTTGCGAAGCATACTCATGGTGGAACTTGTCTATCTTCAATTCTACAATAACATGACATTTCAAAATACGATGATAGAACACAAGGTCGGCAAAGAAATAATCTTCATCAATCAAGATGCGTTTTTGCCGGGCTTCAAAGCAGAAGCCATGTCCCATTTCCAATAGGAAGCGTTGCAAGTTGTCAAGAATGGATTGTTCCAAATCGTTTTCCGTCACTAATGCACGTTCATTCAACCCTAAGAACTCCAAAGTAACAGGGGTATTGATAACATCTTTAGGTTGTAATAAGGTTGCTTGTTGCTGGACTAAAGCGGAGAGGGCTTCTTTGTTTTTGGATAGTCCGCTACGTTCGTAATATAAAGATGCGATTTGTCGCTCTAACTCCTTTACAGACCAGCAGCCACGCATGGTTTCCATTTCATAGAAAGCACGTTTTACCGGGTTCTCAATTCCCGATATGGTATTTAAATGGGTGGAAGATAATCTGTTGAATAATCTATCAGCCGGAATCATCCACGTTTCGGTTTGTGGGTATTCTGTTGATAGTTTCCAAACGCCATTTTCAGATTCGGCGGTCACCAACCGCCGAATTGGTTCAGTGAATTCGGCGGTCAATGACTGCCGAATTTGAATTTGTGATGCAATGTATTGTGTAACAGGTTCTTTTAGTTGTGGATAAACGAGGTACAGCCGCCTAAATTCACGGAATCTACGTTCGTTCAGACCTTTTGTTTTCAGTCGTTGTTCCAGTTTTTTCAACAATTGTTCACCGTAGGCGGCACGGTCTTCTCCGTTCTGCTCAAACTCCACGATATAGCACCCCATAAGCCAGTTACGGGAAGTAAGGGCAAGGTTTACAGCGTGTGCGGCTTGTGCCTGCAACGTGTTCTGTATCGTGCTGATATGTTTTACTAATGCTTCAAAGTTCATAGTTACAAAGATAAGTCTTTTATGGTTAAAACTTTAGTTCGGGCAAGCTGTTTATTGCTTCCTCTTTCAATTTATCCACCGCACGGGTGTATTTCTCCGTATGCTTCAATCCGCTATGCCCTAAAAGGCTGGCTACGGTTTTGATATTTGCCCCATTGTTCAGAATGTTCACGGCAAACGAATGTCGGGCACAATGCCAGCTTATATGTTTGTCTATTCCGGCTCTCTTTACCCAACGTTTTACTGATTTACAGCAGCTTTCGTAAGTAGGTAAATCGAATATCAAGCAGTTTTTATCTGCCGGGGCTTCACCAATGATAGACAATAGACCATCATTCAGGGGAATAACTACACCACTACTGGCAGAATGTCCCTTTGTCTTACTTTGCTCAAATTTCAATAACCGATTAGCGTAATCCACATTCTTATAGGTAAGGTCTTTTACATCACAGAAACGCAGACCGCAGTATAAGCAGAAGATAAAAGCACGTCTGACATTCGGGTTCTCGTTGTCATAATGGCAAGCCGCCAACTTTTGTATTTCTTCGGGAGAAAGAACATCTTTCCGAAGCATTTGGCTATCCACTTTGCAGGTAACACTTTTGCATGGGTCTTTCAACATTACATCGTGGTCAATCGCATATCGAATAACTTTCTTGAAACGCTGGTAAATGCTTTTAGCCCCTTCACCTACACTTCGGGATTGCAGGTAGGCTACAAACTGCTCCATCATTTCTTTGGTGATAAGTTCCGGTTTGATACTAAACTCATTCATGGGGTATTGCTCTTTTAAGAAGTCCTTAAAACGGCTAAGTGCAATTTGTACCATGCGAATATCTTTCTTGGTATAACTGTTGATATAGGCTTGGAAATAGTCTAAGAAATTGACCGTTCTATCTTTTTTTAACCGATAGCCCAACATACTTTCTTTAAACTCCTGTTCACGCTCCGCACGTATCTTTGTAGCAAGCTCCAACGTTTCTTTGTTCTGCTGACGTTCTGCAGGGGTACGGGGCTTATCTATCAGATACAGACTAAGGTTTTCTTTTCGCCTGTTGTGCTTTACTGCAAACTTGGGCTTACCTTGCATCTTTCCACTATCATAGTACACTTGATTGCCGTTTTTATCTAATACGGGCTTTTCCTCTCTACCTAAATAATACTCTAAGTAAAGGCTAATTCTACCATCCGAGAGCTTATTTTGTTCTAACTTGGGGTTTTCTTTCGTTTTATTTTCTAACTTTGCCATTGTTTAGAGGTTTTATCCCGATTTAGGTACCATAACCGGGTGATTACGCTAAATAGTTGATTTTCTTTTGTTTTCCGATATTGCAAAGGTACAAAAGAAAATGATATTTCAAAGTGTACTAAAAGTGTACTGAATAACGGAAAATGGGCAAAATATGGCAAAAATAGAGAAAATAGGAAATATACAAGTGATTGATAATAAAGAAGATATGTTCTTTTATTTTCCTATGATTTCTATGGCTTGTACCGGGTCTGGGTACTGAAGAGGTTGTGTCAAAACGTTGGCACAACCTCTTTTATATTTTACAGTTCTGCTATATTTTCTTTTGGCTATGCTGCTTTTTCCTCAT
>NZ_CP083673.1:6296491-6316487 GCF_025914115.1 Bacteroides sp. DH3716P
GTAGTCTCCGGCACGAGTTTCCAGACAATCAGCATATACGGCACGCACATGAGGGCGAACAGGAAGAATGTTCCGGCGGGGGTAAGGTTCTGGAGCATCCAGGGGGTTAACTGTCCGATCAGGTACGTTCCGATCCACAGAGCGAATCCTGCTATCGACATGGCCAGTCCGCGAACCTTGGTGGGATACATCTCCGAGAGAAGTACGAACACCACGGCACAGATAGATACGGCACAGCAGAATACATAGAACAGGAAGAAAACAAGCAGGAAGAGGCTGGATACTCCCAGGGAATCTCCGAAGAGGAAATACAGGCCGATGAGAATCAGAGAAACAACCATTCCCGAAACTCCGTAATAAACAAGTTTCTTGCGGCCTACCTTATCAATGATGACAAGAGCCAGAATGGTGGTCAAAGTATTGACTAGTCCTACCAGAACTTGGTAAAANACAAGTTTCTTGCGGCCTACCTTATCAATGATGACAAGAGCCAGAATGGTGGTCAAAGTATTGACTAGTCCTACCAGAACTTGGTAAAATGAAAGTTAACTGTTTGCATAGCTGTATTATGGTAGAAAAGTTTTATCTTTATCGCGTTAAACTAACTAATACCCCCATTATGAGAAGAATTTTTTATTTACTTTTCCTTGTCTTATTAGGCTATTCTTTTGACGTAAAAGCTTCAGACACAGTGTTTATCCATGAAACACAAATCCCGGTTTTGATAGAGCGGCAGGACAATGTTCTGTTCTATATCCGGTTGGATGCAAAGGAAAGCAAGATGCTCGATGAAGTTGTTTTAGATTTCAGTAAAAGTACCAACTTAGCGGATGTCCAGGCAATCAAACTCTATTATGGAGGAACAGAGGCCTTACAAGATCAAAACAAAAATCGCTTTGCCCCTGTAGAGTACATATCCAGCCATCGACCGGGTGCGACATTGGCGGCTAATCCTTCCTATTCCATAAAATGTGCAGAGGTCGGACCATCGGAAAAAGTTGTATTAAGAGGTAATTACAATTTATTTCCAGGTGTCAACTTTTTTTGGATCAGTTTGCAGATGAAAACAGATGCCTCTTTGCATACTAAAATAGTCTCTGATTTACATGCTGTAAAAGTGGATGGGAAAGAACTCTATTGTAAATTTATTTCCCCGAAAGATATTACTCACCGGATGGCAGTCGGAGTTCGTCATGCTGGTAATGACGGTTCTGCTTCCTTCCGTATTCCCGGATTAGTGACAACCAATAAAGGAACATTATTGGGAGTGTACGATGTCCGATATAATAGTAGTGTCGATTTACAGGAATATGTAGATGTGGGTTTGAGTCGTAGCACTGACGGAGGGAAGAGCTGGGAGAAAATGCGTCTTCCGCTTTCATTTGGTGAGTATGGCGGTTTGCCTAAAGCACAGAATGGGGTAGGAGATCCCTCTATTTTGGTAGATACTCAAACGAATACCGTCTGGGTGGTTGCCGCATGGACACATGGTATGGGTAATCAACGTGCCTGGTGGAGCTCCCATTCGGGAATGGATATAAACCATACCGCACAGCTGGTATTGGCAAAGAGTACAGACGATGGTAAAACATGGTCGAAACCGATCAATATAACAGAGCAGGTAAAAGATCCGTCCTGGTATTTTCTCCTTCAAGGACCCGGACGTGGAATAACGATGAGCGACGGCACATTAGTATTTCCAACGCAGTTTATAGACTCTACCCGTGTTCCGAATGCAGGAATCATGTATAGTAAAGACCGGGGGAAAACGTGGAAAATGCACAATATGGCACGAACAAATACAACGGAAGCACAAGTTGCGGAAATAGAACCGGGAGTATTGATGCTGAATATGCGTGACAATAGAGGAGGAAGCCGGGCTATTGCCATAACGAAAGATTTGGGAAAAACCTGGACAGAACACCCGTCTTCACGTAAGGCACTTCAGGAACCGGTATGTATGGCCAGTCTGATTCATGTCGATGCCAAGGACAACGTTTTGAATAAAGACCTCCTGTTGTTTTCAAATCCGGATACGACTAAAGGGCGCAATCATATAACAATAAAAACAAGTCTGGATAAAGGACTTACCTGGTTGCCCGAACATCAAATCATGCTCGACGAAGCAGAAGGATGGGGATATAGTTGCCTGACGATGATTGATAAAGAGACAATCGGTATTCTATATGAGAGCAGTGTGGCACACATGACTTTTCAGGCGGTGAAATTAACAGATTTGTTAGGAATGAAATGATAGATATAATAGCGGTTAAACTATCCGATATGATAAAAGAATAAAACCGTATATTTATCGTGGCGTGCAAAAACAACATATTTTGTTAAATTATCAGTGAAATTTGCTGAAAAAATAATATCTTTGAATCCGTTAATATCTAATGCCCCACTATGATGATTAATTTGATCGGAAAAAAGGCTCAAATAGCATGTGAACTACTATGCTGTTGCAGTATGGCATATGCACAGAGCAATGACAATTCCGAAGTTGTCGTTCTAAATACAGGCTGGGAGTTTTCCCAGGCAGGGACGGAGCTGTGGCGACCGGCACAGGTTCCGGGCACCGTTCATCAGGATCTTATCAACCATAAACAACTTCCCGATCCTTTTTATGGCATCAATGAACAAAAGATTCAGTGGGTGGAAAATGAAGACTGGGAATACCGGACTGCTTTTACAGTTACCCCCGAACAACTGAAACGGGATGACGCCCAATTGGTTTTTGAAGGTCTTGACACATACGCCGATGTATACCTCAATGGAGCATTGTTGCTGAAAGCCGATAACATGTTTGTCGGTTATACCATACCTGTCAAGTCCCAACTCCGTATCGGAGAAAACCTTCTTCACATCTATTTTCATTCCCCCATCCGGCAGACACTGCCTCAATATAACTCGAACGGATTCAACTATCCGGCAGACAACGACCATCACGACAAACATTTAAGCATATTCTCCCGTAAAGCCCCTTACAGTTATGGCTGGGACTGGGGAATCCGCATGGTGACCAGCGGCATCTGGCGTCCGGTGACCATCCGTTTTTATGACGCAGCTTCTATCAGTGACTATCACGTAAAGCAACTCGCACTGACCGACCAGCTCGCAAATCTGTCTAATGAATTAGAAATAAACAACATACTCTCCCGGCCACTTCAGGCAGAGGTGAGAATCAATACCTCATTCGAAAGAAGTGCAGAAAAAAGCATCAGCCAGGCAATCACCTTACAGCCCGGAATCAATCATGTTTCCATACCTTCCGAAGTGGCATCCCCCGTACGTTGGATGCCGAATGGATGGGGAAAGCCCGCCCTGTATGATTTCTCCGCTCAAATCATAGTAGAAGATAAAGTCGTAGCCGAGCAATCGCACCGGATAGGACTGCGTACTGTTCGCCTCGTTAATGAAAAAGATAAAGACGGAGAATCCTTCTATTTTGAAGTAAATGGTGTACCTATGTTTGCCAAAGGAGCCAATTACATCCCCCAGGATGCACTCTTGACTAACGTCACTACCGAACGCTACCAAACCTTATTCCGCGACATCCGCGAAGCGAACATGAATGTCATTCGTGTATGGGGAGGTGGAACGTACGAAGATGACCGTTTCTATGACCTGGCAGATGAAAACGGAATACTGGTGTGGCAAGACTTCATGTTTGCCTGCACTCCCTATCCGTCCGACCCCACCTTTCTGAAAAGGGTAGAGGCGGAAGCCTGCTATAACATCCGTCGCCTTCGCAATCATGCTTCCCTGGCGATGTGGTGCGGCAATAACGAAATACTGGAAGCCTTAAAATATTGGGGATTCAACAAGAACTTCCCGCCCGAAATCTATCAGGAAATGTTTCGAGGCTACGACAAACTGTTCCATCAGCTCCTTCCAGCCAAGGTTAAGGAACTGGATGCCGATCGTTTCTACATACACAGCTCCCCGTATTTTGCCAACTGGGGGCGTCCTGAATCCTGGGGGATAGGAGACAGCCATAACTGGGGAGTCTGGTATGGTCAAAAAACATTCGAGTCACTCGATACAGACCTGCCCCGTTTCATGAGCGAATTCGGTTTTCAGTCCTTTCCGGAAATGAAGACCATCTCCACTTTCGCCGCTCCGGAAGATTATCAGATAGAATCGGAAGTGATGAATGCTCATCAGAAAAGCAGCATCGGCAACGCCCTGATTCGTACCTACATGGAGCGCGACTATATCATCCCCGAAAAATTTGAAGACTTTGTCTATGTCGGACTAGTGCTGCAAGGACAAGGAATGCGTCACGGACTGGAAGCACACCGCCGGAACCGTCCTTACTGTATGGGTACCCTGTATTGGCAACTGAATGACAGCTGGCCGGTAGTATCCTGGTCGAGCATCGACTATTACGGTAACTGGAAAGCCCTGCATTACCAAGCCAAACGAGTCTTTGCTCCAATCCTCATCAATCCTATCCAGCAGAACGACAGCCTCAATATCTACCTGATTTCCGACTGTCCGGACACCAAAGACCACCTGATGTTGGAAATGAAAGTAACAGACTTTGACGGAAAGAAACAAGGCAAGCCTATACAACTCAACACATTGACAGTTCCGGCTAACACTTCCCAATGCGTGTACCGTATAAAACCCGACACCTGGCTATCACCGGAAGAACAGCAACGCTGTTTCATGCAACTGACACTGAAAGACAAGGCAGGAAACACCCTTGCCGAAACCGTATACTTCTTTAGAAAAACAAAAGACCTGCTTCTGCCTGAAACAACCGTTTCCTGCAAGATGAAACAGAAAGACGGCATGTGTGAACTGACATTGTTTTCTCCCGCTCTTGCAAAAGATGTCTTTATTGAAATTCCTTTGCAGGGAGCCCGTTTCAGCGACAACTTTTTCGACCTTCTTCCCGGAGAACGTAAAACGGTCGTCATCACTTCTCCCCAAATAAAGAAAGGAGAGGAGCTGCCTTTGACAATCAAACATATTCGTGAAACTTATAATTAATCTATTTAATAACTTAACACTTAATTTTTTAGTTTATGAAGCAACTCTTTAAATTAACCGGATGTCTGGCACTAGCAGGACTTTTTGCCTCTTGCCAATCGGCGCAACAGGAAGCCAACTACCAGATCATCCCCATGCCACAAGAAATTGTAACCGCTCAAGGAAGTCCCTTCATCCTCAAGAGCAGTTTGAAAATTCTCTATCCGGGAGGAAACGAGAAGATGCAACGCAACGCAAAATTCCTGGCAGACTATCTGAAAACGGCTACCGGAAAAGATTTCGCTATTGAAGCCGGAACAGAAGGTAAAAACGCAATCGTACTGGCATTAGGCACGGAGAACGAAAATCCGGAATCCTACCAGATGAAAGTTACCGGTGACGGAATCACGATTACCGGTCCTACGGAAGCCGGCGTATTCTATGGCATCCAGTCCCTGCGCAAATCATTGCCTGTGGCTGTCGGTGCGGATATTGCCATGCCAGCCGTAGAAATCAATGACGCTCCCCGCTTTGGCTATCGTGGCGCGCATTTCGATACCAGCCGTCATTTCTTTACCGTGGATGAAATAAAGACCTACATCGACATGCAGGCTTTACATAACATGAACCGCCTCCACTGGCATATCACCGACGATCAAGGTTGGCGTCTGGAAATCAAAAAATACCCGAAACTGACTGAAATCGGTGCTAACAGAACAGAAACAGTCATCGGACGTAACTCCGGCGAATACGACGGCAAACCTTACGGTGGATTCTACACCCAGGAACAAGCCAAAGAAATTGTAGATTATGCAGCCGAACGCTACATCACCGTTGTTCCCGAAATCGACCTTCCGGGACACATGCAAGCTGCCCTTGCCGCTTACCCTGAACTGGGTTGTACCGGTGGCCCGTACGAAGTATGGAGACAATGGGGTATATCCGAAGATGTGCTTTGCGCCGGAAACGACCAAGTATTGAAATTCTTGGAAGATGTTTATGGTGAATTGATTGAAATCTTCCCATCACAATATATTCATGTAGGGGGCGACGAATGCCCGAAAGTAAGATGGGAAAAATGTCCGAAGTGCCAGGCACGTATCAAAGCATTGGGATTGAAGTCAGATCAGAGCCACAGCAAAGAAGAACGTTTGCAAAGCTTTGTCATCAACCATATTGAGAAATTCCTGAACGACCACGGACGTCAAATCATCGGTTGGGATGAAATCCTCGAAGGCGGACTTGCTCCGAATGCTACCGTGATGTCATGGCGTGGTGAGAAAGGTGGTATCGAAGCTGCGAAGCAGAAACACGATGTCATCATGACACCGAACACCTATCTGTATTTCGACTACTACCAAGCTAAAGACATCGAAAACGAACCGTTCGGTATCGGTGGTTATCTGCCGATGGAAAGAGTGTATAGCTACGAGCCGATGCCGGCTTCTCTTACTCCGGAAGAACAGAAATACATCAAGGGAGTGCAAGCCAACCTCTGGACAGAATACATCGCTACCTTCCCGCATGCACAGTACATGGTATTGCCTCGTTGGGCTGCTTTGTGTGAAATTCAGTGGTCCAGCCCCGAAAAGAAAAACTATGCCGACTTCCTGTCCCGTCTTCCACAACTGATTAAGTGGTACGATGCAGAAGGATACAATTACGCTAAACACGTATTTGACGTACAAGCCGAGTTTGACCCGAATCCGGCAGAAGGAACAATGGACGTTACCCTGTCTACCATCGACGGTGCCCCTGTTTACTATACATTAGACGGCACAGAACCTACTGCCGCTTCCTCCGTTTATGAAGGAGTATTGAAAATCAAGGAAAATGTAACCCTGTCCGCCAAAGCCATTCGTCCCAACGGCGAAAGCAAGATAGTGACAGAGAAGATTGATTTCAGCAAATCCAGCATGAAGCCGATTGTAGCTAATCAGCCTATCAATGAACAATACCTGTTCAAAGGAGCTTCCACTTTGATAGATGGTCTGAAAGGAAATAGCAGCTATAAGTCAGGCCGTTGGATCGCTTTCAACGGAAACGACATGGATATGACTATCGACCTCCAGCAACCTACTGAAATCTCAAGCGTGGCAATCTCTACCAATGTAGCAAAAGGGGACTGGGTATTTGATGCCAGAAACCTGTCCGTAGAAACTTCAGATGATGGCAAGACCTTCAAAAAGATTGCTTCCGAAGAATATCCGGAGATGAAAGAGACAGACAAAGACGGAATCGTTGAGCACAAACTAACCTTTGCTCCTGTGACCACCCAATACGTGAGAGTCATTGCTTCACCGGAGAAATCACTTCCGGCATGGCATGGAGGAAAAGGTAAAAAGGCATTTTTATTTGTAGACGAAATCAAAATTGATTAATGAATATAAGAAAAGAATACCCTAAAGTTTGTCTTTTCTTATGGATATTGGGGATGTGCTTCCATGCACATCCCATTCTGGCACAGTCCTTCATACCTGTCCCATTAAAAATGGAGCAGGGGACGGGCTCTTTTTTACTGTCAGAAAAGACTAAACTTTATACAAACCTGCAAGGTGGAGAAGCGGAACTCTGGGAGAATTACCTGAAAGCATTACCTGTTCAGCTGAAAGAAGCGAGAATGAAAGACAGGAAACAGATGCTTTTCTTATTGATAACCCCCAAGACCCCCCAATTGCCATCACCGGAAAGCTATACACTCTCCGTCACCTCTCAACGAATCGAGATCCGGGCAACTTCGGGAGCCGGATTATTCTATGGAATGCAAACCCTGTTACAGCTGATGCAACCGGCAAGCACAGGCAGCTATTCCGTACCCTCTGTCGAGATAGAAGACACCCCTCGTTTTGCTTATCGCGGACTGATGCTGGACGTATCCCGTCATTTCTCTACCAAAGAGTTTATAAAGAAGCAGATAGACGCATTGGCATATTACAAAATCAACCGTTTGCACCTGCACCTGACCGATGCGGCAGGCTGGCGGCTTGAAATCAAGAAATACCCTTTACTGACCGATTTTGCAGCCTGGCGTACAGACCCCACCTGGAAGAAATGGTGGAACGGCGGACGTAAATACCTCCGTTACGATGAACCCGGAGCTTCCGGCGGCTATTACACCCAGGACGATATTCGTGAAATACTGGAATATGCCCGTCAGCATTACATCACGGTGATTCCGGAGATTGAAATGCCTTCCCATTCGGAAGAAGTGCTGGCTGCCTACCCGCAGCTATCCTGTTCGGGAGAACCTTACAAGAACTCCGATTTCTGTGTCGGTAATGAAGAAACTTTCACCTTTCTGGAGAATGTACTGACGGAAGTCATGGAACTTTTCCCTTCCGAATACATTCATGTAGGAGGTGATGAGGCCGGCAAATCGGCTTGGAAGACCTGTCCGAAATGTCAGAAGAGAATGAAAGACGAGCATCTGGCCAATGTAGACGAGCTGCAAAGCTATCTGATACACCGTATCGAAAAGTTCCTCAACAATCACGGACGCCGTCTCTTGGGATGGGACGAGATTCTGCAAGGAGGTATCGCGCCCAATGCAACCGTTATGTCGTGGCGTGGAGAAGAGGGTGGTATTGCTGCCGTCACCTCCGGCCATCATGCCATCATGACACCGGGTGCATACTGTTATCTGGACAGCTATCAGGACGCCCCGTACTCCCAGCCGGAAGCTATCGGTGGCTACCTGCCATTGAAGAAAGTATATGCCTACGATCCTGTCCCCGCTTCCTTAACTGCGGAGCAGGCAAAGTTAGTCTATGGTGTGCAGGGTAACCTATGGGTGGAATATATCCCCACTCCCGAACACGTGGAATATATGATTTATCCCCGTATGCTGGCATTGGCGGAAGTAGCCTGGTCGGCTCCGGAACGTAAGTCGTGGCCCGATTTCCATACCCGCGCACTGTCAGCAGTGGCCGATTTACAGAAAAAAGGATACCATCCTTTCGATTTGAGCAAGGAAATCGGCAGCCGTCCCGAATCTCTTCAACCAGTCAGCCATTTGGCGCTCGGTAAAAAAGTGACCTATAACTCCTCCTATAGCCCCCATTATCCCGCACAAGGCAACACAGCCCTGACAGACGGCATACGTGGTGACTGGACTTACGGTGATGGTTCATGGCAAGGATTTATCTCGGACAACCGTCTCGATGTGACGATTGATATGGAAAAAGAAACCCCTATCCATTCCATCACCGCCGCTTTTATGCAAGTGGTCGGCGCGGAAGTATTCCTGCCGGAGACAGTGATTATTTCCATTTCCGATGATGGAATTAACTTCACGGAGTTGCAAAAACAACACTTTGAAGTGAGCAAAGAAACCCCTATCCGGTTTACGGATATTTCATGGCAGGGAGAAGCCAAAGGAAGATACGTACGTTACCAGGCACAGGCCGGAAGCGAATTCGGAGGGTGGATATTTACGGATGAGATAATCGTGAAATAGACATTGTCAATATCATTTATGAATAAAAGAGGGAATCTATTCAACCAGATTCTCTCTTTTTTTGTTATATTTGCATTATTACCTTAAAAACTAAGAATATGGTACAACACGCTAGACTCATTTTCTACACCCTTCTTCTTCTGGTAATCCCGTGCGAGAGCACCTTGGCGCAGAAGATTCCCGTCACGCCCATAGACTCATTGATAACTGTTGGATATGCCACCGGAAGTTTGAAAACCCTCTCCGGTTCCGTAGAGAAGATTACGGAGACACAGATGAATAAAGACCAGATAACGAACCCTTTGGAAGCAATCCGCGGACGTGTGCCGGGCTTGACTATCCAACGCGGGTCAAATGGTCCGGCAGCCTTGGATGCAGTACGCCTGCGGGGAACTACCTCACTGACCAGTGGCAATGACCCTTTGATAATCGTCGACGGAGTATTTGGTGACTTGAGTATGCTCACCTCCATTTACCCTACGGATATTGAGAGCTTCACCATTCTGAAAGACGCTTCCGAAACCGCACAATACGGTTCACGAGGAGCTTCCGGTGTGATCGAGGTCACCACTAAAAAAGGAATGAGCGGCAGAACACAGGTAGCCTACAACGGTAGCTTCGGAATTTCCACCGTCTACAAGAATCTGAAAATGCTGTCCGGCGATGAGTACCGCCGTGTCGCCTCGGAACGCGGGATTTCCATTCTGGATAAAGGAAATAACACCGATTTTCAGAAAGAGATTGAACAGACAGGACTACAACAAAACCATCACATCGCCTTTTATGGCGGTTCCAGTGAGTCCAGCTATCGCGTTTCTCTTGGTTTCATGGATCGTCAGGGAGTGATTCTGAATGAAGACATGAAAAACTTCACTTCGAATATGAACATGAATCAGAAAATGTTCGACGGCTTCCTGAACTGCGAGCTGGGAATGTTCGGTTCCATTCAGAAGAATCATAATCTGGTGGATTATCAGAAAACGTTCTATTCGGCAGCCACATTCAACCCCACCTATCCCAACCATAAAGACCCCGTCACCAATTCTTGGGATGGAATAACGACCGCCAGTCAAATCACCAATCCATTGGCATGGATGGAAGTGCAGGACGATGATGCCACTTCGCACATCAGCACGCATGCCCGTCTGACTTTCAATCTACTGGAAGGGCTGAAACTTAACCTCTTCGGTGCCTATACCTATAATATCGTGGAAAATTCGCAATACCTCCCCACCTCCGTCTGGGCGAACGGCCAGGCTTACAAAGGAACCAAAAAGCGAGAATCCTTGCTGGGCAACATGATGCTGACCTATAAGAAAAACTGGAAAAAACATTTCTTTGACGTGTTGGCACTTGCCGAACTTCAAAAAGAAACCTACACGGGATATTATACAACAGTAAGCAATTTCAGCACCGACAAATTCGGGTATAATAATCTTCAGGCAGGCGCACTCCGTTTGTGGGAAGGCACTAATTCTTACTACGACCAACCCCGTCTGGCATCCTTCATGGGACGTTTCAACTATACATACGCCGACCGCTACGTACTGACGCTGAACGCCCGTACAGATGCTTCCTCCAAATTCGGGGCGAACCACAAATGGGGATTCTTCCCCTCCGCATCTGCCGCATGGGTGATTAGTGAAGAAGAATTTATGAAGCAGTTGCCGATGGTGGATAATCTGAAATTCCGTATTGGCTACGGTCTGGCAGGTAATCAGAGTGGGATTGACTCATACACTACATTGAACCTTGTAAAGCCGAACGGTGTAGTCCCCGTCGGAAACTCCGCCGTCGTATCTTTAGGAGACTTACGGAACACGAATCCCGACCTGAAATGGGAAGTGAAACATACCTTTAATACCGGTATCGACGTAGCTCTTTTCGGCAACCGCCTGCTGCTTTCCGCCAACTATTACAACTCCCGAACCACAGACATGCTTTACCTTTACAACGTAAGCGTACCGCCTTTCACCTATAACACCTTGCTTGCCAACATCGGTTCCATGCGCAACTGGGGTACGGAAATCGCCATCGGCATCACCCCCTTGAAGACCAAGGATATGGAACTGAATATCAATGCCAATATCACTTTCCAGCGCAACAAACTGCTCTCATTAAGCGGTATGTACAACGGCGAAATGCTTTCTGCTCCCGAATATAAAAGTCTTGCTGGCCTCGACGGAGCCGGCTTTCATGGAGGATACAACCACATCGTATATCAGATGGTGGGTCAACCGTTGGGCGTGTTCTATCTTCCCCACAGTACGGGACTGGAATCCGACGGAAACGGCGGATACACCTATGGCATCGCCGATCTGAATGGCGGAGGTGTCAGCCTTGAAGATGGTGAAGACCGCTACGTGGCAGGACAAGCCGTACCTAAAACGATTCTTGGCTCCAACATCAGTTTCCGCTACAAGCGTTTCGACCTGTCTTTGCAGGTTAACGGAGCTTTCGGACATAAAATTTACAACGGAACCTCCCTGACCTATATGAACATGAATATATTTCCCGACTATAACGTAATGAAGAAAGCCCCGAAACAGAACATCAAGGATCAAACCGCCACCGACTATTGGTTGGAAAAGGGAGATTATGTCAACTTCGACTATGTGACGCTGGGTTGGAACGTGCCGATTGAGAAAGTGCAGAAACTGAAGAAATATGTCCGCTCCCTGCGTCTGGCATTTACAGTCAACAACCTGGCAACCATTTCCGGTTATTCGGGACTTTCACCCATGATTAACAGTTCAACAGTGAACTCCACTTTAGGCGTGGATGATAAACGGGGATATCCGTTGGCGCGGACGTACACACTGGGATTGAGTATTAACTTTTAATGGAGGAGGAGATGATGAAACAATATATGAAAAATAAAAGTCTTTTTTTGCAGAAAGAAGAACTGCTTTCAAGGATAGCGGAACTGTTTTCAAAGAAGATCTTACGTCCTTCGGGAGTGCTGGTATTCCTTCTTATAACGTGCCTGGGTTTATTCTCATGTAGTAAGTTTTTGGAGGAAAATCCGAAAGATAAGTTACCCGAAGATGACGTTTACAATACAATCTCGGAAGTATATCTCAATGCAGTAGCTTCGCTTTATACATACGTAGGCGGTTATAGTGATAGTCAGGGATTGCAGGGAACGGGTAGGGGAGTCTACGACCTGAACACCTTTACCTCCGACGAAGCCATTATCCCCACCCGTGGAGGTGACTGGTATGACGGTGGTTTTTGGCAAGGACTTTACCTGCACGATTGGGGAATAGAGAATGATGCCATTCAGGCTACATGGGAATATCTCTATAAAGTCGTCATGTTAAGTAACAAATCACTGGAACGGATAGACAAATTCGCCGAAACTCATTCCGCTACGGAACTGCCGGCATACCGTGCCGAAGTACGTGCCATGCGGGCTATGTATTATTATTACCTGATGGATTTGTTCGGACGCATCCCGCTAGTTCAATCCTCTTCCGTAGCAATGAAAGATGTAGTGCAAAGTGAACGAAAAACGGTCTTTGACTTTGTTGTCAAGGAATTGCAAGAGGCGGCTCCTTTGTTGAGCGATGCACATAGCAACCAGTCCGGCCCTTACTATGGCCGTATCACTCGCCCCGTGGTAACTTTCCTACTGGCCAAACTGGCTTTGAACTCCGAAGTTTATACAGACAATGATTGGACGGACGGACAACGCCCGGATGGAAAAAATATAAAGTTCACAGTGAACGGCAGCGAACTAAATGCCTGGGAAACAGTTATCTACTATTGTGACCAACTCAAGACTATGGGCTACAAACTGGAACCGGAATACGAAACGAATTTCTCTATATTCAACGAACCGTCCGTAGAGAATGTCTTCACTATCCCGATGAACAAAACTCTGTACACCAACCAGATGCAATATCTCTTCCGTTCCCGCCACTATAATCACGCCAAGGCTTACGGACTAAGCGGTGAGAACGGTCCCAGCGCCACCATTGAAGCCCTCGAAGCTTTCGGTTATGAAACCGCGGAACAAGATCCCCGTTTTGATATTTGCTATTTTGCAGGAATTGTCCACGACCTGAAAGGAAACATAATCAAACTGGATAATGGAACGGTACTGGAATATCTGCCCTGGAAAGTATCTCTGGATATAACAGATACCCCATACGAACAAACCGCAGGAGCCCGCATGAAAAAGTATGAAGTCGACCCGACTGCCACAAAAGACGGTAAGTTGATGGAGAATGACATTGTATTGTTCCGCTATGCAGACGCTTTGTTGATGAAGAGTGAAGCGAAAGTCCGGAACGGAGCAAACGGAGATGAAGAACTCAATGAAGTTCGTAGCCGTGTCAACGCTTCTCCCCGCACTGCCACTTTAGAGAATATCCTTGCCGAACGTCAGCTGGAACTGGCTTGGGAAGGATGGAGACGACAGGACTTAGTCCGCTTCGGGAAGTTTACAAGAGCTTACAGCAGCCGTCCGCAACTACCGGATGAGGCAAGTGGATATACAACTGTATTCCCTATACCGGAGAAAATACGGGTGATGAATGAGAGGTTGAAACAGAATCCGGGGTATTAGGAAGAAGATAGTAGTAATCAAAATAAAAAATCCTCGATTTTCATCCGGAGAATCGAGGATTTATATTATTTGTTGCAGCAATCGAATTACTCAATCAAAACGAAATCATATTTTTCAAATTCACTCCCATTGATTATTATAGCAATTTGATGAAGCCCGAGATGGAATTTTCTCGTCGTAACCACGCGGAAAGAGTGCTTTCGCGTTATTCGTGTGGTAGAATTCCCGGTATATTCTTTTTCGCTGATTTTATGAACTTTCTTCGTCAGCGTTCCATTTGCTTTTTGGTAATAAATACCATATTCAAGCCGTATTTTGATTGTCTTATTGCTATGATTCAACAAGTTAAAACCAAACTCCAACGAATCACCGACTTTAACCTTAAGACTTGAAATCTGAAAATCCTCCATACTAATATTATTTCTGATAGAATCAAAGCCAAACAACTCCATCACCTCTGGAATCCCTTGTTTTAAGAGCGTCCGGCAACCGTGTTTAATAATCCAGTCTACCTCTTTAGATTCCCCCTTCCATTTCTTTGCCAAATCAATGACAATTTCCGGATTATCTTTCGCAATATCATTCAAATTATTGGCAACGCTCAACCGTACAAATCTTGCCGGATCATTTTTAAGATTCTCTAAAATAGGAATAATAGGTGTCGGGTCTTTCTTCAGATTCGGCAAAGCCATCGCCCAAGGCAAACGCGGACGGCAACCTTCTGACGAAAGCCGCCTGACTCCCCAATGCTCATGTTTCGACCAAACCAACATCTGCTTCATCATTTCATCCGGATATTTTATTATAAAAGGATGAGTCACAAATTCGCAACTTGTGAACTGTGTGATTTTCTCTATCGCCTTGACAGACGTTTCATAATCATCCAACCCATATTGCTCGACATAATTATTCAGAATCACCCCATACTCCAGCATCAATCCAAACTTCGTATCGTCTATCACCGAAAAATCAGGCCGCGTACTTTTTACATGATCCAACAACTCAAGAATCTTAGCGATCGCCTCTTTGTAATCTGCCGGCAAAAACTTTTTCAGAATGCTAGTGATATGTATCCAGCGCTGTTTTAGTTCCCTGCCTTCCCATTCATCATCCATTATTTGAGAAACAAAACCGTGAGCATCAAAATCATCGATAACAAGTCTCAAATCTTTCGTAAACAGATCGAAAAATTGCTTGTTGTACATATTCTTAAAAGGTTCTGCCATACTTGAAGTCTATATTTAGTATCTATTTATTTGCTACACAAATATATGTCTTTTTTTTAAAAGGACAAGCCCTAAAAACAGAAGTGAGCCACAAAAAAGATTGCAGCTCACTTATACCTTATATATTATAGCAAAAAATTAATCGAAGAAACTCTTGAACTTCTTGAAAATCTTCTCCTTCACCGACGTGTTAGGTTTGAAGTTGTCCGAAGCCTCCATCTTTTCGAGTGTGCTCTTTTCCTCTTTATTGAGCGCTTCCGGCACATAGATACTGATGTTGACGAGTAAATCCCCCGTTCCGTACCCGTTCACATTCGGCAATCCCTTGCCGCGCAAACGAAGCACCTTACCTGGTTGAGTACCCGAATCAATCTTCACTTTCACTTTGCCGTCGATAGTCGGAATTTCCACAGCTCCGCCCAGAGCAGCAGTCGGGAAACTAAGCAACAGATTATAAATCAAATCATTCTCGTCGCGAATCAAGTCCTGATGCGGTTCTTCCTCTACGAGAATCAGCAAGTCGCCTGCCACACCATTGTGTTTGCCGGCATTTCCTTTGCCACCCATAGAAAGCTGCATACCCTCTGCCACTCCGGCAGGGATTTTCACCGACACCACTTCTTCACCGTAAATGATTCCGTCGCCACCACACTTCTTACATTTGTTCTTGATAATCTTACCCTCACCGCCACAAGTAGAACAAGTGACGCGAGTCTGCATAGTGCCCAGAATAGTCTGCTGGTTACGGATCACGGAGCCGCTACCCTTACAAGTAGGACAAGTCTCCGAACCGCCGTCACCTTCGGCACCCGTGCCATGACACTGGTCACACGGCACATATTTTTTGAGTTTAAATTTCTTTTCTACTCCGGTAGAGATCTCCTTCAACGTCAGCTTCACTTTCACACGAAGGTCACTGCCGCGATACCGGCGTTGCTGTGAACCGCCACCGCCAAATCCGCTAAACCCTCCGAAGCCTCCCCCGAAACCGCCGCCGCGGCCACCAAAGATGTCGCCAAACATAGAGAAAATGTCATCCATCGACATCCCCTCGCCACCGAAACCACCGAACGGACCGCCATTGCCTGCCGCACCGCTCACTCCCGCATGACCGAACTGATCGTAACGCGAACGCTTTTCCGGGTTACTCAACACGTCATAAGCCTCGGCCGCCTCCTTAAATTTCTCTTCCGCCTCCTTATCCCCCGGATTCTTGTCAGGGTGATACTGGATTGCTTTCTTACGGTACGCTTTCTTAATCTCCTCTACTGTGGCTGTCTTCGTCACCTCCAATATTTCGTAATAGTCTCTTTTTTCTGCCATGCTTCTTTAAAAATTATGAGTTTTATGGGTTGCGAATCCTTATTCCCCTACTACCACTTTGGCGTGGCGCAACACTTTGTCGTTCAGTGTATACCCCGTCTGCACACAATCCAGAATCTTACCTTTCTGTGCTTCCGACGGTGCGGGGATTACCGCGATGGCTTCATGGAAATCAGTATCCAGCGGTTGGTCTTTCGTCTCGATGACTTTCACACCATTTTGAGCCAGAACAGCCATAAATTTATTGTAAATCAGTTCCACCCCTTCTTTTACGGCATTGACATCCGTTGCCGTTTCCATCGTCTTGATGGCACGTTCGAAATCGTCCACTACCGGAAGAATACTGCCAAGACTCTTTTCGCCACCATTCAGGATCAGTTCGGCCTTCTCCTTTAAAGTGCGTTTACGATAATTGTCGAACTCGGCAGACAAGCGCAGATATTTATCCTTTTGCTCTTCAAGCGCTTCTTGAGCCTTTTCCAGTTCCTTTTCCAACTCCTCTTCATGAGTCAGCGGAGCGGTTCCCTCTGCTTGTTCGTTTTGCGGTTGGTCTTCCGCAGGATTGTGAGTTTCCTCCACATTCAGTTCCTCTTCCTTCACTTTTTTTTCTTTCGGATCCATCTTGGTATTTACTATTTTATTATTTACTATTTAGAAACACACGTTATCTATGCAAGATACCGCTTATAAACATACCGGACTGACCGGATGTCACAGATTTCGTCTGCAAAAACTTTGCCAAGTTGGCCGTTTTGCCAAAAAACGCAGCAAAGGTAACACTTTTATGTCAGATTGGCACATATCAGATAGCTCATAATTCATTTTAAATGTCTACCTTTGCACGCTCAAATAGTAAATAGTAACTAGTAAAATAGTAAATAATAAGATGATTACAGTTTCGAACGTATCGGTTCAGTTTGGTAAAAGAGTGTTATTTAATGACGTAAACCTGAAGTTTACGAGTGGTAATTGTTATGGTATTATCGGTGCGAACGGTGCGGGAAAATCTACGTTTCTTCGTACGATTTACGGAGATTTGGACCCGACAACAGGTACGATTGCGCTCGGACCGGGCGAACGTCTCTCGGTGTTGAGTCAGGACCACTTCAAGTGGGACTCATATACTGTCATGGATACCGTCATGATGGGACATACCGTGTTGTGGGACATCATGAAGCAGCGCGAAGAATTGTATGCAAAAGAAGATTTCACAGACGAAGACGGACTGAAAGTATCCGAATTGGAAGAAAAATTTGCCGAGTTGGACGGATGGAATGCGGAAAGCGACGCAGCCATGCTGTTGAGCGGACTGGGCGTGAAAGAAGATAAGCATTACGTATTGATGGGTGAATTGAGTGGTAAGGAAAAAGTGCGTGTCATGCTGGCGCAGGCATTGTACGGAAATCCGGACAACCTCTTGCTCGATGAGCCTACCAATGACTTGGATATGGAAACAGTGACCTGGTTGGAAGAATATCTTGCCAACTTCGAGCATACCGTATTGGTGGTAAGCCACGACCGTCACTTCCTCGACTCTGTATGTACACACACCGTAGACATCGACTACGGAAAAATCAATATGTTTGCCGGTAACTATAGTTTCTGGTACGAATCCAGCCAATTGGCTCTCCGTCAGCAACAGAACCAGAAGGCGAAGGCTGAAGAGAAGAAGAAAGAACTCGAAGAGTTTATCCGCCGTTTCAGCGCGAACGTAGCGAAGAGCAAGCAGACAACGAGCCGTAAGAAGATGTTGGAGAAACTGAACGTAGAAGAAATCAAACCTTCTTCACGTAAGTATCCGGGCATCATCTTCACTCCCGAACGCGAGCCGGGCAACCAGATTCTGGAAGTTTCCGGATTGAGCAAGAAGACGGAAGAAGGCGTGGTGCTCTTCAACGACGTGAACTTCAACGTAGAGAAAGGTGACAAGGTGGTATTCCTGTCACGCAATCCGCGCGCGATGACTGCTTTCTTCGAAATTATCAACGGAAACATGAAACCCGATGCAGGTACTTTCAACTGGGGGGTAACCATCACCACTGCTTACCTGCCGCTGGATAACACTGATTTCTTCAATTCCGACCTGAACCTGGTAGACTGGTTGAGCCAGTTTGGAGAAGGCAACGAGGTATATATGAAAGGCTTCCTCGGCCGTATGCTTTTCTCCGGCGAAGAGGTATTGAAGAAAGTAAGCGTACTCTCTGGAGGTGAGAAGATGCGTTGTATGATTGCCCGTATGCAGCTGCGCAATGCCAACTGCCTCATTCTGGACACTCCGACCAACCATCTGGACTTGGAATCTATCCAGGCATTCAACAACAACCTGAAGACGTACAAAGGAAATATCCTCTTCTCGTCTCATGACCACGAATTTATTCAGACCGTTGCCAACCGCATCATCGAACTGACACCGAACGGTATCATCGACAAGATGATGGAATATGACGAATATATCACTTCCGACCATATTAAGGAATTGCGGGCGAAGATGTACGGAGACAAATAAGTGACCGGACGAATAAAAGCCCCTGACTCCCATACATGAAGTCTGATGAATAACCAATTTAACAGCAACCTATTCTCAACAATGGGTTGCTGTTCTTTTTAGCACTATGGAAATAAAATATTTTGAAAACAGAGAAGATTGGCGAAAATGGCTGGCAGACAACTTTGAAAACGCCAATGACGTTTGGTTTGTATTCCCCTCCAAATCTTCGGGCGAAAAAAGTGTTACATACAACGACGCTGTCGAGGAAGCCCTTTGCTTCGGATGGATCGACAGCACCATAAAGGCGCTCGACAAAGAACATAAAATCCAGCATTTCACACCCAGAAACCCTAAAAGTTCCTACTCGCAAGCCAACAAAGAGAGACTGAAATGGTTGCTGGAACATAATATGATTCACCCTGATAGGGAAGATAATATACGAAAAGTATTGTCAGCCCCTTTTGTCTTCCCGAATGATATCATCGGAAAACTGAAAGAGGATAAAACAGTATGGGAGAATTACCAACAATTTTCCGATGCGTATAGACGTATCCGAATTGCATACATTGAAGCTGCCAGAAAACGACCGGAAGAATTTGAAAAGCGATTGAACAACTTCATCAATAAAACGAAGGAAAATAAAATGATAAAAGGATTTGGGGGAATTGAAAAATACTACTAATCCCTATGTCTGTAATTGTAACTTTGATTGTAATAACAGGACAGAAGTATTATGCGCATAATTGATATTCAATTCTCTTTCTCGAACGTAGTTATTTTTCTGCCCTTCACCTTTCTTCCAGATTCCTGATAAATAGTGTGTTTACGGGTGAAGGGGCGCTCTTACACCGTCTTTTTACCGTAAGCGTCTCCGCGATTCTATCTTGTCGGCCTTTTTTCATTCTTATATTTTTGCTATGTATAAAAATGAAGCATTATGGATTTAGCAG
>NZ_CP083673.1:6316587-6335975 GCF_025914115.1 Bacteroides sp. DH3716P
TTGATTTTGCCCATAAGTGCATATTTGAATTTTATGAGGCAAAGGTATCAAAACCTTATGATATAAACCAATTATGAACATCTACTTATGCTTGTTGATTAAAAATAATATTCAGATTTCTAGTTTTGTATTATAGAAAGGATTAGGATATTTTTTATTGATTATCTATTGTATTTTTGAAAGAAAATGCATTTCTTTGTGGTATAGATAAAAAGCAATTTATTATGTTGACTACTGTAGAATATTTATCCTTGCTTCGTGAGTATATGCGAAAGAATTCTGCTAAATATGGTATTTCTCGCATGGGGATATTTGGCTCCGTTGCTCGTGGTGAACAACGTGAGGGTAGTGATGTCGATATTTGTGTTGAAATTGAAAGACCTTCTATCTTTACTTTAGTTCATATTAAAGAAGAATTGGAAAAACTATTGAAATGCCCTGTTGATGTGGTTCGGTTGCGGAATAATATGGATGAATTATTGAGAGGATGTATCAATAAAGATGGAATTTATGTGTAAAAGTCAGATAATAGAATCATTGCTAAAGAAAACTCTCCAAACGGTGGAAAGGATATTAGCGAACTCGGAAACTATTACCTCTCCTTCTTTTTATTTATTGACTCCGTCTGGGATGGAAAGATTGGAGAGTACTTGTATGTTATTAATAGCTATAGGTGAAGGAGTGAAAGGTGTTGATAAATTAACAGATAAAAAGTTATTATCTTTCTATCCAGGGATGGATTGGAAAGGAGTAATGGGAATGAGGGATATAATCGCACATCATTATTTTGATTTAGATGCTGAAATTGTTTATGACGTGATAAAACATGATTTGCCGAAGTTAAAAGATAAGATGTGCTACAGCAAATCGTAGATGATTTGAAAGTATCTAATTAAGCGATTGATTAAATGTTTTTTTATCTCAAATTCCTAAAATACGCCCGCACTTTCCGCATAATCTTGATTCCCATCACTACGCCATCAAATACAGCCATACCGGTATTGAACGAACGCATGATTGCATCTGCCTTATTGGTTGCCGGAGCAAGCGGGGCGAATATTTCGCGTGTAGTAGCTGTCATGACCTTTTTTTGAGCATGGATCTCATTTAAAAGCTTCTTTTTACGTTCGGCAATCTTTTCTAATGTAAATTTCTGCGGGGTCTGCGCATTCATAATTTATTTATTTGAATCAGTTAAAAATAAATTAGCGAGGAAGTTCACCATCGGAGAAATGATGAGCTGCTTGCGGAAAATAATAACCAGGGCGATGAGAACAACATTGATGCCTGCTATGATGGCGAAACTCGACATCAGACCGCCCACTAAAGGCTCCAATATATAAGCAAGAGCAAAAAGCAGATAAAACAGGGCAACCATGCCAAGGATAATAAGTACTAATATCATAATTAACGTGGAAAAAAGTATGGTTAACTTCTCCGTCAATTCTAATTTGGTATATTCTTTTTGAAGCTCCAGATATTTCTTGAACTCGAAAAACAACTGCTGAAAATTCTCAATACTTTTATCGTCTGCAAACATGGTCGCTCTGTTTTTAGTCTTTGGTTACTCACTTATTCTGCTATTTCTCCCTTCATCTCGGCAGCGATCTCGTCAACGAGAGTTTCCATTTCACTGCGATTAAGCTTGATTCCTTTTTTACGAAGAATCTCTGCGATTTTATGACGGGTATCTTCTCCCTTTTCAGGAGCAAATAAAATACCAAGGGCTGCACCTACGGCTGCACCACCCAGAAAAGCTGCTAAAACATTCAATCCTTTCATAATGTATAATGTTTAAAATGATTATGATACAACAAATATAACATTTTTATGGAAAGGTTGTTCGTGAAAACTGAAATTTTTTGCTACGTTTTATAATTCTTTTTTTCTTTTATGGTTTAATCTTATTTAACTGACTTTCGTAGCTAACCTTTGAAGGTTAAGGCGTACTTTTGTTTTCGAATATTGTAAATCAAAACATAATGGAAGCTAAGATTGTTTTTATAACTGGCGCCAGTAGCGGAATTGGTGAGGGGTGTGCCCGTAAATTTGCGAGGGAGGGATGGAATCTGATTCTGAATGCCCGTACCGTATCGAAACTGGAAGAACTGAAAGCTGAACTGGAAGGGGCGTATGGTGTCCGGGTTTATATATTGCCTTTTGATGTGCGCGACCGGAAATTGGCTGCCGCCTCTTTGGAATCATTACCCGAAGAATGGAAGGCGATTGATGTGTTGGTGAACAACGCCGGACTGGTGATCGGTGTGGATAAGGAATTCGAGGGTAGCCTGGATGAATGGGATATCATGATCGATACGAATATAAGGGGACTGTTGGCTATGACGCGTTTGGTGGTGCCCGGTATGGTGGAACGCGGACGCGGACATATTATTAATATAGGATCTATTGCGGGGGATGCCGCTTATCCGGGCGGAAGTGTGTATTGCGCAACGAAAGCTGCCGTGAAGGCTCTTTCGGACGGACTCCGGATTGATCTGGTGGATACTCCATTGAGAGTGACGAATGTCAAACCGGGAATGGTGGAGACAAACTTTACAGTGGTGCGTTATCGGGGAGATAAGGAAGCTGCCGATAATTTTTATAAAGGGATTCGTCCGTTGACGGGAGATGACATTGCAGAAACGGTTTATTTTGCCGCGTCGGCTCCTGCACATATTCAGATTGCGGAGGTACTTTTGATGCCTACTTATCAGGCAACAGGCACTATTTCGTATAAGAAGAAGCCGGAATAGACGTTTTTTTTGACGGATTTCTTTGCCGGATGATAAAATTTCTATTATTTTGTTGCCCGAAACTAAATATAATAGACGAGAATATTGAATTATTAATTAAAACAGAGTATAGGATTATGAAAAAATTAGTCGTATTAGGAATGGGAGTATGCTTGGTGCTAGCATTTGCATCTTGTAAATCCAGCGAAAGTGCCTATAAGAAAGCTTACGAAAAAGCAAAACAGCAAGAATTGGCAGAACCGCAGGTGGAAGCTCCGGTAGAGGTTACTCCGGTGGTTGCAGCTCCTGTGACAACTACTAAAGTGGCAGATACATCCGGCGTTCGTCAGGAAAAGGTTACAGTGGTTTCCGGTAACGAAGGATTGAAAGATTATAGCGTTGTAGCAGGTAGCTTTGGTGTGAAAGCGAATGCTGAAGGCCTGAAAGATTGGTTGGACGGACAGGGATATCACTCTACGATTGCATTTAATGCTGATAAGGCAATGTATCGTGTGATTGTGAACTCTTTTGCTGACAAGACTGCTGCTGCTGAAGCTCGCGATGCATTCAAGGCTAAATACCCGAACCGTTCGGATTTCCAGGGTGCTTGGTTGCTGTATCGTGTATATTGATTTCTTTTTGGTAATATATATTGGAAAGAACGAACGTTTTTTTCCGAATAAGAAGGCGGTAACTGGGAAGTTACTGCTTTTTTATTGAAAATGAGTGGCTTTTTCGTTTAGATATTTTTATCTTTCTACTAAAAGAAGTTATAAATGATAGTGGGGAAACTTTTATAGCAAAGAAAGTTTTTACTTTTGTCAACTCTTAATTTGGAGGATGTTTTGCCTGAATGTGAATAGGGCATTAATTTAGAGATTGAATGGAACAAAAATATGTAATGGCTGCTATCGACGCGGCTCTAAAAGCAGGTGAAAAGATTCTTTCTATTTATAATGATCCGGCATCGGACTTTGAAATAGAGAGGAAAGCTGACAACTCTCCGCTAACTATAGCAGACAGAAAAGCGCATGAAGCGATTGTGGCTATTCTGAACGATACTCCTTTTCCTGTTCTTAGTGAAGAAGGGAAGCATTTAGGGTATGAGATCCGTCGAGGATGGGATACTTTATGGATTGTAGATCCGCTGGATGGAACGAAGGAGTTTATTAAGCGCAATGGAGAATTTACGGTAAATATCGCTTTGGTGCAGAACTCTGTACCTGTATTCGGTATTATTTATGTGCCTGTTAAAAAAGAACTTTATTTCGGGATCGAAGGTGTAGGGGCTTATAAATGTTCCGGTATTGTCAGTTTGGAAGATGACGGCGTGGCATTGGAACAACTGATTGGGAAGTCGGAACAGATACCTTTGAAGGAGGTGCACGATCATCTGATCGTGGTTGCTTCCCGTTCGCACCTGTCGCCTGAAACGGAATCATATATTGCAGATTTGAAGAAGAAACACGGCAGTGTGGAGTTGATTTCGAGCGGAAGTTCAATTAAAATCTGTCTGGTTGCTGAAGGTAAGGCTGATGTATATCCGCGTTTCGCTCCGACGATGGAGTGGGATACGGCTGCCGGGCATGCGATAGCCCGTGCTGCAGGGATGGAAGTATATCAGGCTGGAAAGGAAGAACCTCTACGATATAATAAGGAGGATTTATTGAATCCGTGGTTTATCGTTGAGCCAAAAAGAGAACACTAAATAATGTTTATATGACATTTGAAATTGTATTTGTACTATTATCCCTATTAGGAATGGTAGCGGCTTTGATAGCAGATAAGATGCGTCCGGGCATGATACTTTTTTCGGTAGTGGTTTTGTTTCTGTGTGCCGGCATTCTGACTCCTAAGGAGATGCTGGAAGGGTTTAGTAATAAAGGGATGATTACCGTTGCTCTGCTGTTTCTGGTGAGTGAGGGTATTCGTCAGTCGGGCACATTGGGACAAGTGATTAAGAAGTTGCTTCCGCAAGGAAAGACGACAGTATTTAAGGCACAGTTGCGTATCTTACCTTCGGTGGCATTTATTTCTGCCTTTCTGAATAATACGCCTGTTGTGGTTATTTTTGCCCCGATTATCAAGCATTGGGCTAAGTCGGTGAATCTCCCGGCTACGAAGTTTCTGATTCCTCTTTCTTATGTGACTATTTTGGGAGGTATCTGTACCTTGATCGGTACTTCTACCAATCTGGTGGTGCACGGTATGATATTGGAGGCCGGATTTGAAGGCTTTTCTATGTTCGAGCTCGGAAAGGTGGGTATTTTTATAGCTATTGCCGGTATCATTTATATATTTCTTTTCTCTAAACGTCTTTTGCCGGATGCACGTCCGGATACGGCTGTGCCGGATGAAGAAGTAGAAGAAGGGGAGAAGTTGCATCGGGTAGAGGCTGTTTTGGGTGCCCGTTTTCCCGGTATCAATAAAAAACTGAAGGATTTTAATTTCCAGCGTCATTACGGTGCGGAGGTAAAAGAGATTAAAACACGTAACGGACAACGTTTTGTGTCGAATCTGGAGGAAGTGGTACTTCACGAAGGGGATACATTGGTGGTGATGGCGGATGATACGTTTATTCCGACATGGGGGGAATCTTCTGTGTTTGTCTTGTTGACGAATGGGAATGAGCCGGATACTACCGGGAAGAAGAAGCGTTGGTTTGCTTTGCTGTTGCTGGTTCTGATGATTGTCGGCGCAACGGTGGGTGAGCTTCCGATAACGAAGGAGATGTTTCCGGATATCAAACTGGATATGTTTTTCTTTGTGTCTATTACTACTATTATTATGGCATGGACGAATCTGTTCCCTGCCCGTAAATATACTAAATATATTTCGTGGGATATTCTGATTACTATTGCCTGTGCTTTTGCTATCAGTAAGGCAATGGTGAACTCTGGTGTGGCGGATAGTGTTGCGAAGTTTATTATCGGGTTGAGTGATGATTACGGCCCGCATGTGTTGCTTGCAATGGTATTTATTATCACGAACTTGTTTACGGAATTGATAACTAATAATGCAGCAGCGGCTTTGGCGTTTCCTTTGGCACTGTCAATCTCTGCCCAATTAGGAGTGAGCCCTACGCCTTTCTTTGTGGTGATCTGTATGGCTGCATCTGCCAGCTTCTCGACACCGATCGGTTATCAGACAAATTTGATTGTGCAAGGTATCGGTAACTATAAGTTTACGGATTTTGTACGTATCGGGTTGCCGCTTAATATTATCACTTTCTTAATCTCTATTATTCTGATCCCGTTGATCTGGAACTTTTAAATAAAATTGTAAATGGAAGAAAAGAACCATATATATCCGATATTTGACCGCATGATGACGCGGCAGGACAAAGAAGAGCTTTTGGGGCAACACAGTGTGATGATCTGGTTTACCGGATTGAGTGGTTCCGGAAAGAGCACGATTGCTATCGCATTGGAACGTGAACTTCATAAGCGTGGATTGCTTTGCCGTATCCTGGATGGGGATAATATCCGTAGTGGAATTAATAATAACCTGGGATTCTCCGAAACGGACCGGGTGGAAAATATCCGTCGCATAGCGGAAGTGTCGAAGTTGTTTCTGGATAGTGGTATCATTACGATTGCTGCATTTATCAGCCCTAATAATGATATTCGCGAAATGGCTGCAAACATTATTGGTAAGGATGATTTTCTGGAGGTTTTCGTTAGTACTCCGCTGGAGGAATGTGAGAAACGTGATGTGAAAGGATTGTATGCGAAGGCACGGAAAGGGGAAATTCAGAATTTTACAGGAATTTCCGCACCTTTCGAGGTTCCCGAACATCCGGCTTTGTCACTGGATACTTCCAAATTGACTTTGGAGGAGTCGGTGAACCGTTTGTTGGAGCTTGTTTTGCCAAAAGTGAAGTGTATAAAATGAAATAAATATGGAAGAATATAAATTAAGCCACTTGAAGGAGCTCGAAGCCGAGTCTATTCATATCATCCGCGAGGTGGCGGCGGAATTTGAGAATCCGGTGATGCTTTACAGTATCGGAAAGGATTCCTCGGTGATGGTACGCTTGGCTGAAAAAGCGTTTTATCCGGGTAAAGTGCCATTCCCGTTGATGCATATCGATTCGAAATGGAAGTTCAAGGAGATGATTCAGTTTCGTGATGAATATGCGAAGAAGTACGGATGGAATCTGATTGTTGAAAGTAATATGGAGGCTTTTCATGCAGGGGTAGGACCTTTTACGCATGGAAGCAAGGTGCATACGGACTTGATGAAGACGCAGGCTTTGCTTCATGCGTTGGATAAGTATAAGTTTGATGCTGCATTTGGTGGTGCCCGTCGTGACGAGGAGAAGTCACGTGCGAAGGAACGTATTTTCTCTTTCCGGGATAAGTTTCACCAATGGGACCCGAAGAATCAGCGTCCTGAATTGTGGGATATTTATAATGCCCGCGTGCATAAGGGGGAAAGTATTCGTGTATTCCCGATTAGCAACTGGACTGAATTGGATATTTGGCAGTATATTCGCTTGGAGAATATTCCGATCGTTCCGTTATATTATGCTAAGGAGCGTCCGGTAATTAATTTGGATGGCAATATTATTATGGCGGATGATGACCGTTTGCCTGAAAAGTACCGTGACCAGATTGAAATGAAGATGGTTCGTTTTCGTACGTTGGGCTGTTGGCCTCTGACAGGGGCAGTGGAAAGTGGAGCTGCTACGATTGAAGAGATTGTGGAGGAAATGATGACTACAACGAAGAGTGAACGTACTACCCGTGTGATTGACTTTGACCAGGAGGGTAGTATGGAACAAAAGAAGCGTGAGGGATACTTTTAATTGTAACTAGTTATGGCAGATAATAAATTAGATATAAAAGCTTTTCTGGACAAGGATGAACAGAAAGACTTGTTGAGACTGTTGACTGCGGGTTCGGTAGATGATGGAAAATCAACGTTGATCGGACGCTTGTTGTTTGACAGTAAGAAACTGTATGAGGATCAGTTGGATGCACTGGAGCGTGATAGTAAACGTGTGGGGAATGCGGGCGAGCATATTGACTATGCGTTATTGCTCGATGGATTGAAGGCTGAACGTGAACAGGGTATTACGATTGACGTGGCTTATCGCTATTTCTCAACGAATGGTCGTAAGTTTATCATCGCGGATACTCCGGGACACGAACAGTATACCCGTAATATGATTACCGGGGGATCTACGGCTAACTTGGCTATTATCTTGGTGGATGCTCGTACCGGAGTGATTACCCAGACTCGTCGCCATACTTTCCTGGTGTCTTTGCTAGGAATCAAGCATGTGGTGTTGGCTGTCAACAAGATGGACCTGGTGGGTTTCTCGGAAGAGCGTTTTAACGAGATTGTGGCTGACTATAAGAAGTTTGTTGCTCCATTAGGTATTCCTGACGTCAACTGTATTCCACTTTCTGCATTGGATGGGGATAATGTGGTGGATAAGTCTGAACGTACTCCGTGGTACAAGGGGATTTCTTTGCTCGATTTCCTTGAAACGGTTCATATTGATAATGACCATAATTTTACGGATTTCCGTTTCCCGGTTCAGTATGTGCTTCGTCCGAATCTGGATTTCAGAGGATTCTGTGGTAAAGTTGCATCCGGTATCGTTCGCAAAGGGGATACGGTGATGGCGCTTCCTTCCGGAAAAACATCTAAGGTGAAGAGTATCGTGACTTATGACGGGGAATTGGATTATGCTTTCCCACCGCAGTCTGTGACCTTGACATTGGAGGATGAGATCGATGTGTCGCGCGGCGAAATGTTGGTGCATCCTGACAATCTGCCAACGGTGGATCGTAACTTTGATGCTATGATGGTCTGGATGGATGAAGAACCGATGGATGTAAATAAGTCGTTCTTTATTAAGCAGACTACCAATTTGAGTCGTACGCGTATTGATACGATAAAGTATAAGGTGGACGTGAATACGATGGAGCATCTGTCTCTGGAGAATGGTCAGCTGACTAAAGAGACGTTGCCTTTGCAGTTGAATCAGATTGCCCGTGTGGTGCTGACTACGGCTAAGGAATTGTTCTTTGATCCTTATAAGAAGAATAAATCTTGTGGCTCATTTATCCTGATTGACCCGATCACTAATAATACTTCGGCAGTAGGTATGATTATCGACCGCGTGGAAATGAAAGATATGAGTGACACGGAGGATATTCCGGTATTGGATATGGCAAAACTGGGAATTGCTCCGGAACATTATGAAGCGGTAGAGAAAGCTGTGAAGGAACTGGAACGTCAGGGCCTTGCAGTGCGACTAATAAAATAGATTGTTCAACAATAAATTGAAAACTGAAAATGACAGCATTCTGTCGTCTTTAATTTTTAATTCTTAATTTCTAATTAATAAAGTGGGATTACTCGAATTTAATAAACTTCCGATTAATACATTGGTAGGTGCCGACTGGAAGACATTCAAGGCTATCACCGCCGGGCGTGAAATTGACGCAGCCTACAAAGGTAAATACCGATTGACGAAGGCTGTGTGCCGATTGCTTTCTCCACTGGCGTCATTACAAGACAGGCGTTACGAGAAGTTGCTGGCTAATCAGCCATTGGAGCATGATCCGGTGTTCATTTTGGGACACTGGCGGAGTGGAACTACATTTGTACATAATGTGTTCTCTTGTGACAAGCATTTTGGGTATAACACTACTTATCAGACTGTATTTCCTCATCTGATGATGTGGGGACAGCCTTTCTTCAAAAAGAATATGAGTTGGCTGATGCCGGATAAACGTCCGACGGATAATATGGAATTGGCAGTGGATCTTCCCCAGGAAGAGGAGTTTGCTTTGTCGAACATGATGCCTTATACATATTATAATTTCTGGTTCCTGCCGAAATATCAGCAGGAGTATGCCGATAAGTATCTTTTGTTTGATGATATAACGGATGCCGAGTTGAAGGTGTTTGAAGAGGTGTTCACGAAGTTGATTAAGATCTCTTTGTGGAATACCCGTGGTACTCAATTCCTTAGCAAGAATCCTCCGCATACCGGCAGGGTGAAGGAGCTGGTGAAAATGTTCCCGAATGCTAAGTTTATCTACCTGATGCGTAATCCGTATACTGTATTCGAATCTACACGCAGTTTCTTTACCAATACGATTCAGCCGCTGAAATTGCAGGATGTCAGCAATGAACAATTAGAGGAAAATATCCTTTCTATCTATGCAAAACTTTATCATAAGTATGAATCGGATAAGAAATTTATTCCGGAAGGTAACTTGATGGAAGTGAAGTTTGAAGATTTTGAAGCGGATGCGATGGGAATGACGGAGAATATTTATCAGTCTCTTTCTATCCCCGGATTTGCCGAAGCACGTAGTGATATAGAAAAATATGTGGGCGGAAAGAAGGGATATAAGAAGAATAAATATAAATATGACGACCGTACGATTCGTTTGGTAGAAGAGAATTGGGATTTTGCTTTGAAACAATGGGATTATAATTTATAAGAAGAAAAAGAAAGGAAAAGTATTGATGATTCAGAAAAGCGTTCATCGCCTGTTGATGACAGGTTTCGTTGCATTTATTTCTTCCTTGTCTTTGATGGCGCAACATAAAGTTGAAATGCTTCCTTTTGGGGACATGGATCAATGGGTGGACCGTCAGATAAAGGAATCGAGCATTATCGGTGGGAATACAAAGAATGTATATGCGATAGGGCCGACGACGGTAATTAAGGGAGATCAGGTTTATAAGAATATGGGCGGATCGCCTTGGGCTACTTCAAATGTGATGGCGAAAGTTGCCGGTATTACGAAAACTAATACTTCGGTATTCCCGGAGAAGCGGGGAGATGGATATTGCGCCCGTTTGGATACGCGCATGGAGAGTGTGAAAGTGTTGGGACTGGTTAATATTACGGTGTTGGCGGCTGGCTCTGTCTTTACCGGTTCGGTGCATGAGCCGATTAAGGGTACTAAAAACCCACAGAAAATGTTGCAGACCGGTATTCCGTTTACCAAAAAGCCGGTGGCTCTTCAGTTTGACTATAAAGTGAAGATGTCCGACCGGGAGAACCGTATTCGCGCTACCGGTTTCAGCAAGATTACGGATGTTCCCGGAAAAGATTATCCGGCAGCTATCCTGCTTCTGCAAAAACGTTGGGAAGATGCCAATGGAAATGTGTATGCAAAACGGATAGGGACTATGGTGACTTATTACTATCATTCTACAGACTGGAAAAATAATGCGACTTATGAAATTATGTACGGTGACATCACGAATCGTCCGGAATATAAGTCGCACATGATGCGTTTGCAGGCGACTGAAAGTTATACGGTGAACAGTAAGGGTGAAAGCGTGCCTATTCATGAAGTGGCCTGGGGAGATGAAAATGATGTTCCGACTCATATGTGTCTTCAGTTCACGTCCAGTCATGGAGGAGCCTATATCGGTTCTCCGGGAAATACACTGTGGATTGACAATGTAAAACTGGTATATTAACTAAAGTATATAGACAAAGAATAGAAATAGTCAGTGATCTAATTTCATCACTGACTATTTTTTTTGTTTTAATTCTTCCACAACAAACCCCTTCAGATGCCTTCTGAAGTTATATTACACTTTTATCGCTCTATAAAATTCTATGAATGAATGAAAAATTACGTGTTTTTTTGTTTGTGTTATATTAAATATCTATATTTGCACTAATTTTAGAAGAAAGGATGACGTTTATTGTCTCTTAGTCAGGTGTGGAACATTTGGGTTGTGTATCTAGCCTGTAAGACAATTGAAATATATTATTTACTAAAATAAATTGAGATGAAAAAGGGTTTATTGTTTATTTTATTGGCAGCAGTCTCTGTATGTCTGCCTGCACAAGAAAAAGAAAATGCAGCAAAGAGTTATAGAGTGGAAACAAATCGCTTTGGTGCTAACTGGTTTATTAGTGGTGGCGTTGGCGCACAAATGTATTTTGGCGACAATGATGGTAAAGCTGACTTCGGAAAACGTCTTGCTCCGGCACTTGACATTGCTGTAGGTAAGTGGTTTACTCCGGGTATCGGATTACGTGTAGCTTACAACGGGCTTCAGGCTAAAGGTGCTACTCCTAATGCTAATGGTCCGCTTGTAGACGGAGGACAGTATTCTAATGGCTACTACAAAGAAAAGTGGAATGTGATGAACTTCCATGGAGATGTAATGCTGAATCTTTCCAATATGATTTGTGGTTATAGAGAAGATCGTCTGTATTCATTCATTCCTTATGCAGGAGCTGGATTTGTACATTCAGGAAAAGGTGCAGGTTACGACGAACTGGGTATCAATGCCGGTTTGATCAACCGTTTCCGTTTGTCTTCTGCTTTGGATCTTAACGTTGAATTGCGTGGACTTTTGATGAAAGGCGCATTCGGCAATTCAGGTCCTGAAGGATTGGCTGGTCTGACTATAGGTGTTACTTACAAGTTTAAGAAACGTGGTTGGGATGCTGTTCCTACTGTACCAATGGTTCCGGAAAGCCAGTTGAACGACATGAGAGACAGAGTGAACGCTTTGAAGGGTGAAAACGAATCTTTGAAACGTGACTTGGTTGAAGCTCGTAACAAGAAACCTGAAGTGATCGTTAAGAAAGAAGCTGGATTCGTTCCACGTCTGGTTGTTGTATTCAATATCGGAAAGAGCAACATCAGCAAGAGAGAATACATGAATATTGAAGCTATGGCTAAGGGTATCAAAGCAACTGATAAAGTGTTTACTATAACAGGATATGCTGATAAGGGTACTGGTTCTGCTGAATACAACATGAAGTTGAGTAAGAAGAGAGCTGAAGCTGTTCGTGACCTGATGGTTAATGAATTTGGTGTTCCTGCTTCTCAATTGAAGGTTGATTACAAGGGTGGTGTAGGCAACATGTTCTATGATGATGCTAAGTTAAGCCGTGTAGCTATTGTTGAAGAATAATATACATTTGAAATAATAGAATAAAAGAGACGTTTCCTTTCACGGGAAGCGTCTTTTTTGTATTTTTGTACCCCATGAGCAGAATAGTAGCAATAGATTATGGAAGAAAGCGTACCGGAATAGCTGTGAGCGATACAATGCAGCTGATCGCAAACGGATTGACGACGGTGCCCACGCATGAACTTCTGAACTTTATCGGTGAATATATAGCTAAAGAACCGGTGGAGCGGATTATTATTGGATTGCCCAAGCAAATGAATAATGAGGTTTCGGAGAATATGAAGAATATAGAGCCTTTTGTTCGTTCGCTGAAAAAGCGTTATCCGGACCTTCCGGTCGAATATGTGGACGAACGTTTCACTTCTGTTCTTGCACACCGTACCATGCTGGAGGCAGGTTTGAAGAAAAAAGACCGCCAAAACAAGGCATTGGTGGACGAAATAAGTGCTACTATTATTTTGCAAACATATTTGGAGAGTAAACGTTTTTAGTATAGGACATAAGAATAACTTAATTTTTTAGTAGAGTATAAAAGTATGATTTTACCTATTTATGTATATGGTCAACCTGTATTGAGAAAGGTTGCAGAGGACATAACACCGGATTATCCGAATCTGAAAGAGTTGATTGAGAACATGTTCGAAACAATGGTACATGCGGACGGTGTAGGATTGGCTGCTCCACAGATTGGTTTGCCTATTCGCGTGGTTACGATTACATTGGATCCGCTTTCGGAGGAATATCCTGAATTTAAAGACTTTAATAAGGCGTATATCAATCCCCACATTCTGGAAGTAGGGGGTGAAGAAGTGAGTATGGAAGAGGGATGCTTAAGCCTTCCCGGTATTCACGAAACAGTGAAAAGGGGTGATAAAATTCGCGTGAAATATATGGACGAGAATTTTGTGGAGCATGAAGAAGAGGTGGAAGGTTATCTGGCTCGGGTGATGCAACATGAGTTCGATCATTTGGATGGTAAGATGTTCATTGACCATATCTCACCGCTTCGTAAGCAGATGATTAAAGGAAAGCTGAATACGATGTTGAAGGGAAAAGCGCGCAGTTCATATAAGATGAAACAGGTGAAATAAAGATAAAAAACGTTTATATCCCTGTTAAGTAAGCGAAAAGCATTATTTTTGCTTCGTTTACAAGCATAAAATATCAATGGTAAAAAGAATCTTAACAGTTTTATTACTGTTCCCAACGCTGGTGTGTGCTCAAATAAATACGGATCGGGTGATGACTATTGCCCGAAACGCTCTTTATTTTGAGGACTATGTACTTTCTATTCAGTATTTTAACCAGGTTATTAACGCTAAGCCTTATCTGTATGAACCTTATTTCTTCAGGGCATTGGCTAAACTGAATCTGGAGGATTTTCAGGGTGCTGAAGCAGACTGTGATGCAGCTATCCAACGCAATCCATTTGTGGTGGGTGCTTATCAGATTCGTGGTTTGGCAAGGATTCGTCAGAGTAAATTTGATGGAGCGATTGAGGATTATAAGAAAGCATTGCATTATGATCCGGAGAATATTACTTTATGGCATAACCTGACATTATCTCATATCCAGAAGAAGGATTATAATGCTGCGAAAGAGGATTTGGAAAGCTTGTTGAAGGTGTCTCCACGCTATACCCGTGCTTATTTGATGAGGGGGGAAGTGTCTTTACAACAGAAAGATACGATTGCTGCCTTGAATGACTTCAATAAGGCGCTTGAGCTGGATAAATATGATCCGGATGCTTGGGCTGCAAGAGCGATTGTTAAATTACAACAGGCTAAGTATGCGGAAGCGGAAGCGGATTTCAACCGTGCTATTCCGTTGAGTGCTAAGAATGCTGGAAATTATATAAACCGTGCATTGGCTCGTTTTCATCAGAATAATTTAAGAGGTGCCATGAGCGATTATGATCTGGCATTGGATATTGATCCGAATAACTTTATCGGTCATTATAACCGCGGTTTGTTACGTGCACAGGTAGGAGATGATAACCGGGCTATCGAAGACTTCGACTTTGTTATCAAGATGGAGCCGGATAATATGATGGCTGTCTTTAACCGTGGTTTGCTGCGTGCGCAAACGGGTGATTATCGCGGGGCTATACAAGATTACACAACTGTTATCAATCAGTATCCGAACTTCCTGGCCGGATACTATCAGCGTTCGGAAGCTCGCAGAAAGATTGGAGATAAGAAGGGTGCGGAGCAGGATGAATTTAAAGTCATGAAGGCGCAGATCGACAAGCAGAACGGTGTGACGAACAAAGATGTAGCACAGAACAAGGATAAGGAAAATGATGAGGAAGGCGGAGAGAAGACCCGTAAGAAATCCGATAAGAATATGAATAACTATCGTAAGATAGTGATTGCGGATGATTCTGAAGCCGAACAACGCTATACAAGTGATTATCGTGGTCGTGTGCAGGATAAGAATGTAAATATAACGCTGGAACCGATGTTCGCTTTGACTTATTATGAGAAGATGAGTGACGTGAAACGTTCGGTGAACTTCCACAAATATATTGAAGACTTGAACCGTACGGGTATACTTCCGAAACGTCTTCGTATCACAAATATGGAAGCTCCATTGACGGAAGAACAGGTGAAGGTGCATTTTGCCTTGATTGATACACACACATCGGCGATTGTGGAAGATGACAAGAATGCTTCGAAACGTTTTGCCCGTGCGATTGATTTTTATCTGGTGCAGGACTTCTCGAGTGCGGTTTCTGATTTGACCCAGACGATCTTGCTGGATGGTGATTTCTTCCCGGCATATTTTATGCGTGCATTGATTCGTTGTAAACAGTTGGAATATCAGAAGGCTGAACAAGCTGTCGAAACAGATGTTGTTCCTGGCGATAATAAGCGTAAAGAGATTACCGCGGTAGATTATGAGGTGGTGAGAAAAGATTTGGATAAGGTGATTAATCTGGCTCCGGACTTTGTGTACGCATATTATAATCGTGCTAATGTTTCTGCCATGTTGAAAGATTACCGTGCCGCAATTATTGACTACGATAAGGCGATCGAGCTAAATCCTGATTTTGCGGATGCTTATTTCAATCGTGGACTGACTCACATTTTCTTAGGAAATAATAAGCTGGGCATTTCAGATTTGAGTAAAGCCGGTGAGTTGGGGATTGTTTCTGCTTATAATGTTATCAAACGTTTTACAGATCAATCGGAATAACATTTTTTTGATAAAAAATAGAAAACTCAAAAGATTTAGTTACTTTTGCGTTCAAATTATGAAAATATAACATCATCATATTATGATAAAGATAACATTTCCCGATGGCTCCGTTCGTGAGTATAACGAAGGAGTGAACGGTTTACAGATTGCTGAAAGTATCAGCTCGCGTCTGGCACAGGAAGTGCTGGCATGTGGCGTGAACGGCGAGACTTATGATTTAGGACGTCCTATTAATGAAGATGCTAATTTCGTTCTTTATAAATGGGATGATGAAGAAGGTAAGCATGCATTCTGGCATACAAGTGCACACTTGTTGGCGGAAGCTTTGCAGGAACTTTATCCGGGTATCCAGTTTGGTATCGGACCGGCTATTGAAAACGGATTCTACTATGATGTGGATCCGGGTGAAGCGGTAATTAAAGAAAGCGACCTTCCTGCCATTGAAGCTAAAATGTTGGAACTGGCTGCAAAGAAAGAAGACGTAGTCAGAAAAAGCATCGCAAAAACGGATGCTCTGAAAATGTTTGGTGATCGTGGCGAAACATATAAATGTGAATTGATTTCTGAACTGGAAGACGGACACATTACGACTTATACCCAGGGTGCATTTACTGACCTTTGTCGTGGTCCTCACTTGATGACGACTGCTCCGATCAAGGCTATTAAGTTGACTTCAGTGGCTGGTGCTTATTGGCGTGGTCATGAAGATCGTAAGATGCTGACTCGTATTTATGGTATCACGTTCCCGAAGAAGAAAATGCTGGATGAATATCTGGTGTTATTGGAAGAAGCGAAGAAGCGTGACCATCGTAAGATTGGTAAGGAGATGCAGTTGTTTATGTTCTCCGAAACTGTAGGTAAGGGACTTCCTATGTGGTTGCCGAAAGGTACTGCATTGCGTCTGCGTCTGCAGGAGTTCTTACGTCGTATCCAGACACGTTACGATTATCAGGAGGTGATTACTCCGCCAATCGGTAATAAGTTGCTGTATGTGACTTCGGGTCACTATGCAAAATATGGCAAGGATGCTTTCCAACCTATCCATACTCCGGAAGAGGGGGAAGAGTATTTCTTGAAACCAATGAACTGTCCTCACCACTGTGAGATTTACAAAAACTTCCCACGTTCTTATAAAGACCTTCCGTTGCGTATAGCTGAATTTGGTACGGTTTGTCGTTATGAACAAAGTGGAGAGTTACATGGTTTAACTCGTGTTCGTAGCTTTACGCAGGATGATGCGCATATCTTCTGTCGTCCGGAGCAGGTGAAAGATGAGTTCCTTCGTGTGATGGATATTATATCTATTGTGTTCCGTTCTATGGATTTCCAGAATTTTGAAGCACAGATATCTTTGCGTGATAAAGTGAACCGTGAAAAGTATATTGGTAGCGATGATAACTGGGAAAAAGCGGAACAGGCTATTATCGAGGCTTGTGCGGAGAAGGGCTTGCCTGCTAAGATTGAGTATGGAGAAGCTGCTTTTTATGGTCCTAAGCTTGACTTTATGGTGAAAGACGCTATCGGTCGTCGTTGGCAGCTGGGTACTATCCAGGTTGACTACAACTTGCCGGAACGCTTTGAACTTGAATATATGGGCTCTGATAATCAGAAGCATCGTCCGGTGATGATTCACCGTGCTCCGTTCGGATCAATGGAACGTTTTGTTGCTGTATTGATTGAGCACACTGCCGGTAAGTTCCCATTGTGGCTGACACCGGAACAGGTAGTTATTCTGCCGATCAGTGAGAAGTTCAATGAATATGCAGAACAGGTGAAGATGTATCTGAAAATACACGAAATCCGTGCGATTGTAGATGATCGTAACGAGAAGATCGGCCGCAAGATTCGTGATAATGAAATGAAGCGCATTCCTTATATGCTGATTGTCGGTGAAAAAGAGGCTGAAAATGGTGAAGTTTCTGTTCGTAGACAAGGCGAAGGTGACAAAGGAACCATGAAATTTGAAGAATTTGCTAAAATTTTGAACGAAGAAGTTCAGAATATGATAAATAAATGGTAACTTTGCAGCCGTTTCAAAATAAAATATTTAGTATAACAATAAAAAGATCAAACTAGGAAGTAAACGTTTTTAATGAAGAATGACACTCTAAAAGGGCAATACAGAATCAATGAACAGATTCGTGCCAAGGAAGTTCGCATAGTAAGCGATGATATTGAACCGAAAGTATATCCAATCTTTCAGGCTCTGAAAATGGCTGAAGAAAAAGAATTGGATTTAGTGGAAATTTCTCCTAATGCTCAACCCCCTGTTTGTCGTATTATTGATTATTCTAAATTTCTTTATCAATTAAAGAAACGTCAGAAGGAACAGAAAGCGAAGCAGGTGAAGGTTAATGTGAAGGAGATTCGTTTTGGTCCCCAGACAGATGACCATGATTACAACTTTAAGTTGAAACATGCTAAAGGATTCTTGGAAGACGGTGATAAGGTGAAGGCTTATGTATTCTTTAAAGGTCGTTCTATCCTTTTTAAGGAACAAGGTGAAGTATTGTTGCTTCGTTTTGCGAATGATTTGGAAGACTATGCAAAAGTGGATCAGATGCCGATATTGGAAGGTAAGCGTATGACTATCCAGCTTTCTCCGAAGAAGAAAGAAGCTCCTAAAAAGCCTGCAACGGCCGGAGCACCGAAACCTGCTGCTCCTGCACAAAAAGCAGAGAAGCCGGAAACGAGCGAAGAATAAGAAAAGGATGCGTAACGCGCAGGTATAGTGCGTTGCCATTATATATTTAATAATTTAAAAACAAGTAAGATGCCAAAGATGAAGACTAACTCCGGTTCTAAAAAAAGGTTTACCCTTACCGGAACAGGTAAAATCAAAAGAAAGCACGCTTTTCACAGTCACATTTTGACTAAGAAATCCAAGAAGAGAAAAAGAAATCTGTGCTACTCTACAACTGTTGATACAACAAATGTAAGCCAGGTTAAGGAACTCTTAGCAATGAAGTAATCAAAAGCGTAAAAGTATTATTAAAGTATTAACCGAATGCATTAGCCTGAAGTTCGCTGCGTGAAGTAGCGGCGCTAACATTCAAAAAAAGTAAAACTATGCCAAGATCAGTAAATCATGTTGCTTCAAAAGCAAGAAGAAAGAAAATTTTGAAATTGACCAGAGGTTACTTTGGTGCAAGAAAGAATGTATGGACCGTAGCTAAAAACACTTGGGAAAAGGGTTTGACTTACGCGTTCCGTGACCGTAGAAATAAGAAAAGAAACTTCCGCGCTCTTTGGATACAACGTATCAACGCTGCTGCACGTCTTGAAGGAATGTCTTATTCTAAATTGATGGGCGGTCTGCACAAAGCCGGTATTGAAATAAACCGTAAGGTTTTGGCTGATTTAGCTATGAATCACCCGGAAGCTTTCAAAGCTGTAGTTGCTAAAGCTAAAGCTGCTTAAGCATCAATAGTTTACGAGTTACAAAGGAGGTGTGTCGTAATGCACGATGCACCTCTTTTTTTGTTCATCACTATACAAATCTGTTCACTTTCTTTAAGCTGCGATCTTTTG
>NZ_CP083673.1:6336075-6371930 GCF_025914115.1 Bacteroides sp. DH3716P
CATGAATCTGAAAAGACTAAAAGCGGGATGGGATGAAAAATATTTGTCACAACTTTTACAGGAAAATAATTTTTAATGCGTCTGCCCTGACTCAAAAAGGAGAAACACTTAAATGTAGGGCGGATTTCTTTCTCCGGATGCCAGGAAAAAAGTATCTTTGCACATAAACAATCTGAATTATGGCAAAGATACTATTGGTTGAAGATGAAATTAATATCGCCTCTTTCATCGAACGGGGATTAAAAGAATTCGGGCATTCGGTAACCGTCTGCCATGACGGGGATACGGGTTGGAAAATCCTTCAGGACGAACCTTTCGACCTTTTAATACTGGACATTATCATGCCTAAAATAAATGGTTTGGAGCTTTGCCGCCTTTATCGCCAAATGTTCGGGTATCAAATCCCGGTAATCATGCTGACAGCTTTAGGAACAACCGAAGACATCGTCAAAGGACTGGATGCGGGAGCAGATGATTATCTCGTCAAACCTTTTAGTTTCCAGGAACTGGAAGCACGCATCAAAGCCCTGTTGAGACGCAACAAAGAAGTCCCTTCCAATCTATTGACTTGCGATAACCTGGTATTGGACTGCAATACCCGAAAAGCCAAAAGGGGTGACATAGACATCGACCTTACTGTTAAAGAATACCGCCTGCTCGAATATTTCATGACTCATCAAGGGGTTGCCCTCTCACGTATCACTCTGCTCAAAGATGTATGGGACAAGAATTTTGATACCAATACCAATATCGTAGATGTTTACGTAAACTATCTCCGGGTAAAGATTGATCGTGACTTTGATAAAAAGCTGATCCATACAGTCGTAGGATTAGGATATATCATGAATACTTAAACTCACCAACACTAATCCCGGCTATGAAAATAGGTTCCAAAATAGCTCTTTTCTATACGTTAATCAGTGTGTTGACTACTGTCATTATCATTGCTGTATTTTATATTTTCAGTACGCAGTACATCAATAAGCTCTATGCTTCTTACCTGCGTGAAAAAGCCTACCTGACCGCACAGAAGCATTGGGAAAAAGATGAAGTAGACGAACAGAGCTACCAGATTATCCAGCGCAAATATGACGAACTCCTGCCTGAAGCCCATGAGATTCTTTTAAATATGGACAGTCTTTCCGAAGTACGTGATACACTGAATAAATACCTCACGCAACACCAGCAGGCTCTTCTGCTGGCAGGACAGGACAGCATCCCTTTCTCCTTCAAATATAAGGATCAACTGGGAGCCGCCCTTTATTATCCGGATAATGAAGGCAACTTTATCGTACTCGTCATGTCCCGGAATGCCTACGGAACAGAAATCAAGGAACACTTATTGTTGCTTTCCATATTTCTCATCTTAGCCAGTTCCGTCCTGATCTTTTTTATCGGAAAAATATATTCCGGCCGTATTCTGGTTCCCCTGCAACACATACTAAAGGAATTGAAAAGAATACGTGCCAACAGTCTGAACCGCCGATTAAAGACTACTGGCAATAATGACGAACTGGAGGACATGATAAAGACATTAAATAGTATGCTCGACCGTTTGGACAGTGCATTCAAGGCAGAAAAGTCCTTTGTCAGTCATGCTTCACATGAGTTGAACAATCCGATTACTGCCATTCAGGGAGAATGTGAAATCAGTCTGCTGAAAGAAAGAAGCACGGGAGAATACATTGAATCCCTTCAACGAATTTCTTCAGAAAGCAAACGGTTATCCAGTCTGATCCGGCATCTTCTTTTTCTTTCACGACAAGAAGAAGAACTCCTGAAAAACAATATTGAAGAGATTATTCTGGCCGATATATTAAAAGAGTTGACAGCTTCCGATGAGAGAATCCATCTTCATTTGGAAGAGACAGACCCGCAGATGACTGTAAAAGCCAATCCATATCTGTTGAAGATAGCATTAAAAAATATAATAGATAACGCCTGCAAATATTCTGATAAAGAAGTAAATGTGACTCTCTACCGGGAGCAACAACAAGTCATTCTTGATATAGAAGACCGGGGAATCGGTATTCCGCAAGAAGAAATAGAACATATATTCCAATCTTTCTATCGGGGCAGTAATACCCGGGACTATGCCGGACAAGGCATCGGACTTAGCCTGACCCTGAAAATCATTTCTGCTTATCATGCAAAGCTGGATATATCTTCAGAAATAGAAAAAGGAACAAAAGTACGGGTGATTTTTTAATCACCCTTCTTTTATCCCTTTCTCTCTCTACCTACTGAAAACTACAAATTTAATCTATGAACGTTTTTTCCACAGAATAGAAATGAACTAAATACGTCTTTGCAATAACTTTCCATTTTTATCATATAACATTCGTTCATATACCACTTCCACAATAAGAGGAAAGACAAACAAAGCAAAGAAAGTCGCTCCTATCAATCCACCGATAATGACAATCGCCAACGGACGCTGTGATTCCGAACCAATTCCATGACTCATGGCAGCGGGCATCAAACCGATAGCTGCCATTGCCGCTGTCATAATCACAGGGCGGATACGCGAGCGCACTCCTTCCTTAGTGGCTTTCTCCAAAGGCGAGCCGAGTTTTAGATTCGCCTTTATATCGGAAATCATAATCACCCCGTTCTGAATACAAATACCAAACAAGGCAATAAAACCGATACCGGCAGAAATGGAGAAGTTGAACTGCGTTATCAGAAGAGCCACAATACCACCCACGGCAGCGAACGGTACATTCAGCAATACCAGTCCCGCATCCCGCGCATTAGAGAATAGAATAAACAAGATGATAAAAATGATAGCAATACTGATAGGGACAACCTGTGCCAGACGTTTTGTGGCACGTTGCTGGTTCTCAAAATCGCCCGTCCATTTCAGCGAATAGCCTGCCGGCAGATGTACGGAAGCATTCACCTTTTTCTGCGCCTCGGCAACTGCCGTACCCATATCACGACCTCTCACCGAGAATTTCACTGCACAGAAACGAGCGTGATTATCACGGAATATCAATAACGGTCCCGTAATCGTCGTTATATCTGCCAATTCTTTGATAGGTACCATCGTTCCATCCATCGCCGGAACCAATATCTTACCTATCTCCTCTTCATTCTGACGGAATTGTTCGCTGTATCTTACCATGATATTAAACTTCCGCTCATCCTCATACAACAGTGAAGCCGATTTTCCGCCAATAGCCATTTCGATAATTGATTGCACATCTTCCTTAGCAACTCCATAACGCGCCAACTGGCGTTCATTCAACTCTATACGAAGCTCCGGCTGACCGATGTTCCGAATCACACCCAAGTCTTCAATTCCCTGAACCGTACTAAGGATCTTATCTATCTGAACCGCATATTTCTCCGACTCATACAAGTCTTTACCAAACACTTTCACCGCAATAGATCCTTTCACACCGGAAGCTGCTTCCTCCACATTATCAGTAATCGGTTGTGAGAAATTGAAGTCAATGCCGGGATAAATGGATAAATCCTCCTGCATCTTATCAATCAGTTCCAGTTTTGTCAACTTACTCTCCCATTCCTTTTCGGGATAAATATCAACGTGGAACTCGATATTATAGAATCCGGTAGCATCTGTACCGTCATTCGGTCGTCCGGTTTGCGACAGCACTTGCCGCACTTCCGGAAACGTTAATAGTTTCTTTCTCATTTTATTGGCAAGAGTCACCGATTCATCAAGCGAAATGCTTTGTGGCAAGGTAGCACGAATATAGATAGATCCCTCATTCAACTGCGGAAGGAACTCCGTACCCAGGAAAGAAAAAAGCCATAATCCGACACCCGCTATTACGGTTGCCATTCCGATGGTCAGTTTTCTGTGCGCATAGAATAAATCAAAAAGAGCCGAACACTTCGCATTGATAAAATGGACAAAACGGTTATTTTTCTCACGAACATTCTTTTTCAGTAACATGGAAGACATCACCGGAACCAATGTCAATGTAAAGATCAAAGCTCCCAACAATGCAAAGCCCAGCGTGTATGCCAAAGGAGAGAACATCTTTCCTTCTACCTTCTGGAAAGAGAAGATAGGAATCAATGCAGTGATGATAATCAATTTGGAGAAGAAAACCGCTTTCGCCTTGTCTTTTGCCGTGTTACGGATCAAGCCCATTTTAGACATCACATTAAAAGCAGGCATCCCCACTTCCCTCGCTTTCTTGTCCAAAGCCACAAACACTCCTTCCACCATCACCACGGCCCCATCAATAATAATACCGAAGTCTATGGCTCCCATAGAAAGCAGATTGGCGGACATTCCCATCACCCGTAAACAGATAAATGCGAACAAAAGGGCTAATGGGATAACGACAGCAACAATCACGGTAGTCCGCCAATCTGCCATAAAGATCAATACAATAAACGTAACCAATAATATTCCTTCAATCAGATTATGCGTCACAGTCTTTACCGCCAGATTCACCAAGTCCTCCCGGTCATAGAATGCCACTATCTTCACATCTTTCGGAAGTACATTCTGATTCAAGTCCTCTATTTTATCTTTCAGGTTGGCAATCACCTCACCCGGATTCTCTCCTTTCCGCATGACTACAATCCCCTGTACAACATCATTTTCATCCATTCGGCCCACTTGTCCCAAACGAGGCAAACAGGATTCGTGTACATCGGCAAGATTCTTCACCAGAATCGGAGTGCCATTGATGTTTTTCACTACGATATTTCTCAATTCATCCAGATCGTTAATCAAACCGATTCCACGAACCACATAAGCTTGCGAACTTTTAGTGATAACATCTCCTCCTACATTGATATTACTTTTAGCTATCGCATCATACAGTTCCAAAGAGGTAATGCCATAATTAATCAACTGGTGAGGATTCACACTTACCTCAAACGTCTTCACCTCCCCGCCGAAGCTCACAATATCCGCTACGCCGGATACCGAACGGAGATTACGTTCGATCACCCAATCCTGAATCGTTTTCAGTTCCCGCACACTGCGCTTGTCACTACGAAGCGTATAACGGAATATTTCTCCCGTCGGTCCATACAGAGGTTGTACTTCCGGAGTTACCCCGTCCGGAAGGTCGGCATCATTCAATAAATTATATACCTGTTGACGTGCTGTGAAATCATCGACACGATCTTCAAACATTACATTGATGACAGAAAGCCCGAAAAGAGTGGTGGAACGAATATCCGTTTTCTTCTGAACGGGATTCATCGCAATCTCAACAGGAATGGTGATAAACTTCTCTACCTCTTCGGCACTACGTCCCGGCCATTGCGTGATAATCGTCACTTTCGTATTCGTCACATCCGGGAAAGCATCTATCGGAGTATGTTTAAAGGAAACAGCTCCGGCTATAACGGCAATCGCTGTACAGAAGAAAATAAAGAATTTATTCTTCAGCGAGAAAGCCACTATATTATCTATGAATTTGTGCATACTATTTTCTGTTTTTAATCTGCATTCAACGCATTATATACCAACAATACATTATTATTCAGCACTCTGTCTCCCTCGGAAAGTCCGGAACGGATATAGCACTCCTTGCTCAACTGCTTGTACACATCCACCTCTTTCACCTGCAAACGCTGATCCGGCTCCACCACGACCACATAATTCTTTCCTCCTTCAAATACCAGTGCATGAGCATCGATACGAGGCATAGAAGTTCCATCCGCTTTACATTTCACACTTACATTCGTAAACATCCCCGGTTTCAACAAATATTCTTCATTCTTCAATTTGATGCGGACATTCATCGTTTTACTTTCACTATTCAACAAATGATACACCTTATCAATCGTACCGACAAACATCTTATCCGGATAAGCCAACGTAGAAATGCGTACGGAGGCATCTTCGGAAACCTTACTGATATCGCTTTCATACACATCCGCCATCACCCATACGTCTGACAACCCCGAAATCGTGAACAGCTCTTCACTCTGATCCGGACGCAACTGCATATCCCTGCTGATTTGTTTCTCCACAATAAACCCCGAAACAGGAGATTTCAGCTGATAATAAGCATTTCCGGAGAAATTATAAATAGAGAAAACATCCTTTATTCTTCTTTCTTCGGCTTCGGCACTTGTCAACTCCTGCTTCGCCTGAAGTACATCTTTATCCGAAGCCATGCCGGAAGCATACATATCCTGCGTAGCATCCATATTTCTGCGTGCCAGCAATAATTGTTGTTCCGCCTCTTTCAATTGCTTTTCATAATCTGCCACTTCTCCACTGCGGATGACTGCCAATACATCTCCCTTACGAACAAAGTCTCCTATTTCAGCCTTCAATTCTGTTACCGTACCTCCAAACATCGGATATACATGTGCCACCTGATTCTCATTAAAAGTGACCCGCCCGTTCAATGTCAGTTCGTCAATCACCTCTTGAACGTGAACCGTATCGACAGATACAATTCTCAACAAGCTATCTGTCAGGCATAAGGCAGCCGGTTCAACATTCGTTTGTTCTCCTTTACCGGAGCATGCTCCCAATACGGTAGTAAGCAATATGCAAGGAAGGAATTTATTCCAGTTCATAGTCTTTGATAATTTATGAATATTAGTAGTTCAATATAGTTTGTCCGATAGTTGTATTCAGGTTTTCCATCGCCAGGAAAACATCTTTCTTTATTTCATGCAACTGAATACAAGTTTCTTTATAGCTGTCATAGTAATCGATAAACTCCAATAAACTGATATTTCGTTTCTTAAAGTTTTCATTCACTCCCGCAATCAATTTTTCAAAGTTACGTTCCAGTTCCATATTGGTAGATTGATAAAGCTGAACTGCTTTATCCAGTGAAGCATAAGCGGTATAAAGCTCCATATCCGCACGGTTAGCCGCATTTTCCTGTTCCGCTCCTGCCTGCTGGATACTAAAACGGGCAGCTTTCACATTTCCCTGGTTGCGGTTGAAAATAGGTACTGACAAGCTCACTCCTATTGCAAAATAGTTATTGATAAAGTTTCCGGCACGGTCATAACTACCATTCACCGAAAATTCCGGAAATGCCATTGATTTCTGCAATTTCAGATTTGCACGGGAAGCACTGACCGTACTCCGGGCAATCTTGAGATCCGGCCGTTCATTCACCATCGCTTTCAAGTCGGCGAACGATAGTTGAGACAAATCCAATTGCTTCAACACCTCTTCATCCAGTGATAACTCAACCATCGTGTCTCCCGGAAGATTTAACAAGACATTAAGTTCTCCTCTAAGGGTCAACAACTCGTTTTCCCGTTCGTTCTTCTCTTTTTTCAAAGAGAACAACATAGATTCCAGACGGGACATTTCCATCAATGAAATATTTCCTTTCTCCTGTTGCAGTTTCATTCCGGCAAGTAACTCTTGCAGAGAATTCACTTCCTTCTCATAAATGGATATGGATTTCGAGAGAAAATAGACTTGTACAAACTTCTCATTCAGCTCCTGACGAAGTGTCCTCATCACCTCTTCAAACTGATATTCTGCTATTTCCTTGTTGATTTTCTCCAGTTTCACCTGCTTATTCCGTTGTCCGGCAAGACGAATTACCTGTTCAATTCCCACAACCATTTCGCCCTCCTTACCAAAATCAAAATACTTTCCGTTCAGGCGGTTATAAACATTCTGTTCTAACGAGATTACCGGATTCTCAAATAATTTGGCTTGCAGCACTTGTGCCTGTGCCATATCAATGTTATACCGTTCGGCTATCAGTGATAAGTTACGTTCCAGAAAACGTTGTTCCGCCTCTTTCAGCGTTAATGTTCCTGTGGTAGCCTGTTGCGCGCATATTCCTCCTGTCAGCAGAAGAAAAAAAGAAATTAGAAATACTCTGTTCATTACTATATTTATCTTTATTACCTTATTGTAGTTGTCGCGGCAAAATTACAATTCTGTAGCCGGAGAGACGGGAAAAAGTCATTATAAGCCTCTCATATCAGATTAGAATTTGATTAGAAAACAGCCATAGAAGGAAGAATTGTAAACACAACAGGAAAAATGGCTATCCTTCTTTTATCCCAACTCCCCTATCTTTGCAGTAGAGAAAATGAAATGAACCATTAAAAATAGAATATATGAAAATAATAGATTTAACCAAAGATAGTTTTGTAGAGAAGGTAGCTGATTATCAATCTTATCCTGATAACTGGAACTTCAAAGGGAATAAACCTTGCCTGGTCGATTTTCATGCCCCGTGGTGCGTCTATTGCAAAGCGTTATCGCCTATATTAGACCAACTAGCTAAAGAATACGAAGGGAAATTAGATATTTATAAAGTAGATGTCGATCAGGAACCGGAATTGGAAAGTGCATTTAAAATCCGCACCATTCCCAACCTGTTACTTTGCCCGCTGAACGGCAAACCGACAATGAAGTTAGGTACAATGAATAAAAACCAATTGAAAGAACTGATAGAAAGCAGTTTGCTTTCAGAATAGAAATACATTAAAAGTCCGGGATACTTCTGATGATGATAAACTGCCGGACTTTTGATATCATACAGAACATTGGCTTTTATAATAGGGAGTGTGTCAAAACGCAGATTATCGCGAATTATCGCAGAAATAATTTTATAAGTCATTGATTAATATATCAATATAAATGAAATAATCTGCGATAATTTGTGTTAATCTGCGTTTTATTATTCATTATGACCCTCCTCTTTGGGGATTATTTCAACTATTCTTTATGCAACAGAATATCAGTTCCCGGAACAATCTTTCCCATCGACCATACACATCGTACATTCAGTTCCTTATCAAGAATCACAATATCAGCATCCTTTCCCTTTGCCAACGCCCCTTTCCGGTCACTCACTCCTATTAAACGGGCAGGAGTTTCAGAAGCCATACGCACGGCATCTTCCAAAGGTATATTCGCTTTCTTCACCATGGTGCGAACCAATACATCCATCGTAGCCAGGCTACCGGCCAATGCAGAATGATCTGCCATCTTACATACGCCGTCCTCTATGATATAGCGAGGATCAATCGGTTCATTCCCTTCATAAGCAGCATAAGCCAAAGCATCGGTAACGAGGCACGTATTCTCTACACCTTTCAACTTATAAACCAACTTTAGAATCGTGGCAGGCAAGTGAATACCATCTGCAATCACTTCCACTGTCATCCCATCCGTCAAATATACGCTCTCCACCGTACCCTCATATTTATACTCACGACGTTTATGGAAACCCGGCATCGCATTATAAAAATGGGCAGCATGAGAGAAGCCCACTGCATACGCAGCCTTGATTTCATCATATTCGGCTTCCGTATGTGTTACGGCAGTCATAATTCCTTTCGAACGGGTATACTTTGCAAAATCATGTGCACCGGGTAGTTCGGGACTAATATCCCAACGTCTGATGCAAGACGTACGCGCCAATAAAGGAATATATTCATTTTCATCCGGAGTTTTCAGAAAACCGTCATACTGTGTTCCCGCCATCTTCGGATTCAAGTAAGGACCTTCGATATGCAGGCCAAGAACAGGAGAATCCTTCTCTTTCATCAGGTTTTCACAGACATCAACTGCCTGGTAGATTCTTTCGAACGAGGTAGATGATAATGTAGGAAATATCCCGGTAGCACCATGTTTCAGATGTGCAGTAGTTGCCGTGCGGAATGCTTCTTCCGTTGCTTCCGTATAATCATGTCCGCCACCTCCATGTGCATGCATACTTACAAATCCGGGCACAATCGTCATCCCTCTGGCATCAATAACCGTTGCACCGATAACCGCCAAATCACTGTTGGTCACCTCTAATATTTTTCCATCACAAATCAATACGGAACCATCTTTCAACCAGCCTTGCGGGGTCAATATTCTTCCATTTATTATTTGAGTCAACATAGTTTTCGTTATTTATTAGATTTAAAACAGTTTATTGGTGCCTTCTACCAGTTCTCCCATCGCCCATACAGCTCTCACATTCAAGTCTCTGTCTAAAGCAATTATATCGGCATCCTTGCCACGCTCCAGCGTTCCTTTACGGTCGAGTACTCCCATAATCCGGGCAGGAGTTTCGGAGGCCATTCTCACGGCATCCTCCAAAGGTATTTCCGCCTTCTGCACCATGGTACGAATCAGTCGATCCATCGTTGCAATACTTCCCGCCAGTGCTGAATGGTCTGCCAGCTTACATACTCCGTCCTCGATAATCACACGCGGATCAAAAGCCACCTGACTATCACTGGCGGCACAAGCCAATGCATCCGTTATCAGACAAGTGCGTTCCACTCCTTTTATCTTGTAAACAAGGCGCAAGATTGTTGGAGGCACATGAATACCGTCTGCCACCACTTCCACTGTCATATCATCAATCAGATAAATACTTTCTACCGTACCTTCATACTTGTACTCTTTCCGTTTATGGAATCCCGGCATTGCATTATAAAAATGAGTGGCATGCGTATATCCCGCCTCATAGGCTGTCTGTATATCCTCAAATTCTGCCTGGGTATGTCCTACCGAAGCCAACACCCCTTTCGCTGTGATATATTTACCAAATTGCATGGCTCCGGGAAGTTCCGGTGCGGCATCCCAACGTTTGATACAATGAGTTTCTTCCAGCAACGGAATATATTCTTCGGGATCGGGATCTTTGATATTTTCGGGAATCTGTCCACCTGCCATCGCCATATTGAAATAATGTCCTTCCAGATGAAGCCCGAGCACAGGGCTATTAGGCTCCGCCATCATTTTCTCTGTAGTTTCCGCGGCTGCACGGATCATTGGAATGGTAGAAGAAGAAAGAGTAGGAAAAATACTGGTAGTGCCATGCTGCATATGAGCTTTGATTGCTGTCCGGAAAGCCTCTTCGGTGCCTTCCATAAAGTCTCTTCCACCGCCACCGTGAACATGGATTTCTACACCTCCCGGAACAATATACATTCCTTTGGCATCAATCAGTTTGGCTCCGATAATTGCAAGGTCACAATTGGTTACTTCCAGAATTTTATTGTCACGAATAAGAACTGACCCATCCTTCAACCAGCCTTGCGGGGTGAGGATGCGTGCATTAATAATCTGTGTTAACATATCACAAATAGTTAAATTAATTAAAGGTCTGTGTGAATCAATGACGCTCTTTTTTGGGGGGAGTACATTGATTTTTTCGTTTGCAAAATTACGCTTTTCCGTTCAATCTATCGATACAATCGTCCGGTAAACTTCCAATATTATACAAAAAAAGGTTGCCAATCTTATCGACTGACAACCTCATCTTATATGGAGCGGAAAACGAGACTCGAACTCGCGACCCTAACCTTGGCAAGGTTATGCTCTACCAACTGAGCTATTTCCGCAAACTAAATTTCGTCATTCAGAAATCTGAAAGATTGGTGCCCAGAACAGGACTCGAACCTGCATGCCTCTCGACACACGCACCTGAAACGTGCGCGTCTACCAATTCCGCCACCTGGGCAAAACTTAGTTCCATTATTTCAAAGAAACAAGAGCGGAAAACGAGACTCGAACTCGCGACCCTAACCTTGGCAAGGTTATGCTCTACCAACTGAGCTATTTCCGCATTTCACTTTCATAAACTGTGAAGAGGAGGAGACTCGAACTCCCACAACATTTCTGTCACTACCACCTCAAAGTAGCGCGTCTACCAATTCCGCCACCTCTCCATAATTTTAAAGTTTAACCTTTGTGCCCAGAACAGGACTCGAACCTGCATGCCTCTCGACACACGCACCTGAAACGTGCGCGTCTACCAATTCCGCCACCTGGGCAAAGATTATTGTTCCAACATTTCAAAGAAACATGAGCGGAAAACGAGACTCGAACTCGCGACCCTAACCTTGGCAAGGTTATGCTCTACCAACTGAGCTATTTCCGCATTTTTTCGTTTGCGGTTGCAAAGGTAGGGATTTTCCGTAAACATGCAAACATTCTGCCTACTTTTTTCACAGAAATCTGTTCACTTTGCACCTACCGCAAAACAATCATTTTGATTATCAACTCATTCGGTCACGATAATCTTCATAAGAAAATTGCTTGTATATTTCAGCTTTCCCCTCTTTTGTCCAAATGGCAATGGCAGGATGATGAATTCCGTTAAACATATTTGTCTTGACCATCGTATAATGAATCATATCTTCGAACACGATACGCTCTCCGATTTGCAACTCGTGATCGAAGCTCCACAGTCCCATATAATCACCGCTCAAACAGGAATTTCCTCCGAGACGATAAATATATTTTCCTTCATTTCCCATCTCTGCACCACGCACGGCAGGTTGATATGGCATCTCCAGACAATCCGGCATGTGGCAAGTGAAACTAACATTCAAAATAGCCGTCTTGATACCACGACTTTCCACAATATCCACCACTTCGGAAGTCAGCACTCCCGTCTGCCAGGTAAAGGCCGAACCGGGCTCCAGGATAATGCGCAAATGAGGATAGCGTGCTTTTAATCCTTGCAACAGTCTTATCAAATGTTCGGTATCATAATCCTTACGAGTCATCAGGTGTCCACCACCCAGATTCAACCATTTAATCTGTGGAAACCAATGGGCAAATTTAGCTTCAAGATGTTCCAACGTACGTTCCAACTCATAAGAAGAAGATTCACAGTGGCAATGACAATGAAAGCCTTCAATGCCTTGCGGTAATACATCAGGCAGCAAATCGGCCGTTATCCCAAAACGTGTGCCAGGTGCACATGGATTATAAAGTTCGGTTTCCACTTCCGAATATTCAGGATTTACGCGAATACCACAAGAAATGCCACTTCCTTCTGCAACCACCATCGGATAGAAGCGTTCAAACTGCTGCATTGAGTTGAATGTGATATGACTGCTGCAACGCATGATTTCCGGGAAATCCTGTTCTGTATAAGCAGGAGAATAGGTATGCGCCTTGCTACCAAATTCCTCCAACGCCAGGCGGGCTTCATATACCGAACTGGCCGTTGAATGATTGATATATTCACGGAATATAGGGAAAGAGCGCCACATGGCGAACGACTTGAAAGCAAGAATAATTTCCACTCCCGCCCTGTCGGCTACACTTTTTATCAAACTCAAATTCTTTCTTAAAAGTTCTTCTTCCATGATGTAGCAAGGAGAAGGGAACTGGTTAAAATCTATCATATATAAAATTATTATCTGGACTAATCGCTTTACGAACGTGGGTACAAAAATACAAATTCAAAAGCAAAGAGGGATTGTTTTATTTTTAATTAAGATATTGGTTTTCGCGAACTTTTTCTTATTTTTACACCTTATATATTATAGTAAGTATTATATCATCCTAAATACCTGATTAAAAATGAATAAAGATTTAAGAAAAGTAGTGATTCTGCTGGCACATCCTAACATCAAGGAATCACAAGCAAACAAAGCATTAGTTGATGCTGTCAGTGACATGGAAGGAGTAGCAGTTTTCAATCTTTACGAGCTGTCGCAAGAAATCGCTTTCAATGTAGATGAATGGAGTAAAATCATTTCCGACGCCTCGGCTGTCATCTATCAATTTCCTTTCTATTGGATGTCTGCGCCGTCATTACTAAAGAAATGGCAAGATGAAGTCTTTACTTTTCTATCCAAGACTCCGGCTGTCGCCGGCAAATCGTTGACAGTGGTAACGACCACGGGATCCGAATACGAAGCGTATCGCAGTGGCGGCAGAAACCGCTTCACGATGGACGAGTTATTACGTCCTTATCAGGTAAGTGCCATTCATTCGGGAATGTCATGGCAAACCCCTATTGTAGTCTACGGAATGGGAACAGCAGATGCGGGAAAGAATATTGCTGAAGGAGCTAATTTATATAAACAACGTGTGGAGATGCTTATCGGTAGCAGTAATGCAGGGAACAATTGGTAAGATTTATAAAGCGTAGCTTTAGATAGGATAAAGCTACGCTTTACAGTTGCTAAAGTATAGCTTTAGGTTTCACCAAACACTTCTTTTTCAATGTAAACACTGGCAGGAAAATAAACACTCCGATTACAGACATTATTAATCCTCCGATAGTGCCTGCTGCCAATGGAAACCAGAAGCCTTCTTTTTCCATGCCTGCCATAAAAGGGACAAATCCCAAGATGGTAGAAGTCACCGTCAGAAAGATAGGAATCACTTTAGTATTCCAGGCTTTCACATAAGCCCGAAGCGGTGAAAGACGCGGGAAGCGTTTACGAACGGAATTATATTCATTCAAGATATAAATGCTCGCATTAACCGTAATACCACAAAGCAAAACAAAAGAAGCAAATCCTCCCTGGTCAAAATTCAATTTGAACCAATAGAATGTCAGAAACACGCCGATATAAGATACCGGAATCACAAAAATTATTGCCAATGGCTGTTTCAAAGAATTGAACAGTATACTCGTAATAAAAAAAATAATAGCAATCACAATCAAAAGCAAACGATATTGCTTGTTGTCCTTTCCACCCCAAGACCAGTTATTATCCTCCGATTTTGCAGTATATCCCATCGGGAGAATCTCGTTAAACTCTTCCAGATCTTTTTTCAATAGTTTATTTCCCTGTTCCGAAGAACCGATATACTCATATTGCAAACACAGCCGATACTGTTGATTCTCCTTAGCCACTTCCTGTGGCATCTGTCCTTTTTCCACAGTTGCCAATTCAGAAAGCTTATATTCCCTCTCTCCTATTTGAAAAGGATAAAACTGCATTGCCCACACATCCCTATCTTCCGACTGACACGAAGAAAGTTTTATCTTTTCCGTCCCCTCTTCCGCCATTACCGAACCTATTTCCATATTTCGCCCATATATCGGGTGAATAGCAGAAAATAACCTTCCGGCTCCAATCCCCTCCTCTGCCATCCGCTGTTTTTTCAGATTAAAGTAGAATTCCATATAATCATCTTTCCACCAGGAGAAATCAGATCCGATCGTCACTTCCCGAATCCGGCGGTGAGACAATAACTTTGCTTTTAATTTTTCAACCCAATCATACAGTGCATCGTAATTATATCCATACATTTTCACCCGGAAAGAACCCGCATTCTCACGTACATCATTACTGAACCCCTGATCTTGTAAACCATATATACTCCAATTTCCACCTCCCAGTTGAAGCGCCTTGCTAATCATATTCGCTTTCAACGTATAGGGAAAACCGCTTTTCTGGTGTTCTTTCGAAAAATAGATGTGGATAGATGACCTGCGAGCACTTTCTACAGATGTCTGGAATTGCTTAATCTCTTTAAATTCGCTCAAATAAGTTTCCATCCTCTTCATCAGTGTATTCATCTGCTCAAGTGTACTTCCATTCGGCAAATTAGCATTGGCGTGAAGCACTACCTCTTCATTACGTGAAAAGTAACTCCCTTCATATACCTTTTGCACAAATAACCTTAAAGTACCTCCCAACACCTTATCTACTATCGGTTTCACCTTTTCTTTATAAGTGGTGGTCCCCAACGTTTGATTATAAGTTCTCGCCCATCTATCATCACCTTTCATCTTTTCCGGCAATCGAAATACCGGTAGTCCGAATACCAACAATAACAAAATACATACCGCCACCCTCCAACGGCAAAGTATTTGTATCAGCCACCTGTAACAACGACTGAAATAAACCGGAAGCCGACGTATTCTTGAACGTATCCACACAAAGCAACGCACCTCCCCAATTTTCCATTTAACTATTGAAAGAGAAGGTTTCTTTCTTCGTTTCAATCCTATTTTATCAATTAGAGAAGGAACAAAAAATAAAGCAACCAGCAGTGATACTCCCAGATTTATAATCACTACCGCAGCAAAATCCTGTAAATTAAGACGTATCTTCTCATCCAGAAAAAAGATGATAACCAAAGCTCCCATCGTGGTCAACGTGGCTGCAAGAATGGACATAAACGCTTTCCGATCTCTACGCCGCAAATAATGATCGCTCATTACAATTGTATTATCTATCACCAAATTTAATGAAACCGTAATACCCGCCAAAGAATACAATTGCATTTCCAATCCGAACGCATAATAAAGAATGACAGCTATTGCCATATTAACAGCCAGACTGATTACAATCAAAAAAAGATATTTAGGACTAAAGGTGATCAACAATACAAACAGGAGCAAAATCGCTACAGTCATTCCCGTACGCAAATAAATTTTCCCCAGTTCTTCCTGAATAAATTCCGTTGCGTCGTAACTGGTGTGAATCTCATATCCTGCCGGAAGTAATAGCTGGTTATCATCCATAAATGCTTTTACCTTTTCACTCAATGCCAATTGATTTGCTGTTTCCTCTGCAACAATCGACAGATAAATTGAATTCAGCCCATTAATCCGATAATAATTTTGTGGCTGCTCCTCCATACGGGAAACCTTCACCAGCTCATTCAGACCTATGATTTTACCATCTTTCATTTTTACCTTTATCCGCTCCGCATTAAACTCTCTGCCCTCCTGCTCGGGAACCAATGCCAAACGTATCCACTGTCTGCCCGAAGCACCCTGTTCTACATCATAAGTACCCAAAAATTCTTTTTGATAATGCAACCGGACAGCTTGACGAATATCATCCGTATTTATTCCAAGCGCACGCAATTGTTCCGAATCATACTCCAATCGCCATTCCATCGGAGTAGCTCCGCTAAGATTGATTTTATAAATTCCCGGAATCTGTGCAAGACGCGTTTTTATATGTTCTTCCGCATACTGCTGAATTAAGAAAGGAGTAGCGGGTGCATTGATCGTAAATGCCATAAAAGGCCCCTGATTACTCTGCCCCGGCCTGTGCATCTGAATATACGGATAGCTCACCCCATCCGGTAATTCCGGCCACGTCTGACGAATAATAGTAGAAGCTTCAAAGCGGGCAACCGCTGCATCCACATGTTTATCCAAATTCACACTGACACTTCCCCATCCGTTTCCTGAAGTGGAAGAAATCCCTCGAATACCCTTCACACGGGCAAGCATTGCCTCTAACTTACTGGTAGCCGTCATTTCCACCACACGTGCTGAAGTACCGGGCATACTGAATCTCACCGTGAAGCCGGGTAAGGTCCGCGACGGATTCAATTTGACAGGCAGCAATGGAATGAGTGCTAACCCAACCAATGCCACACAGACAAAAGCCACAATCAATGTGAAAGCGGAAGCCTTAGGAGATTTTACTATTTCAGAATCTATATTTTGCATTTTCGTCATTTAACCAACTTTCCTCCATTAAAATCAAACCTGTCCGAAAGTGAAAGTTTCGCAGCAAAATCAAATAACGTAAGTCTCCGTATCTTATAATAATTCAGCCAGTAGTTCTGCAAGGCAGAGATAAAATTACGTTGTGCCTGCTGCTGCCTGTTGAGTGAAAGTGTCAGGCTGTTTATATCCGCTTTGCCGATGATAAAACGCTGTTTNCATTATAAGCAAGTATAGACAGATCCAACGCTTCTTCCGCACTGGCTATCAATTGCTGCTGGATATTAAAATCACTTACCGTCATAATCACTTCCTCCTCGATGCTAATCTCATCCTGACGTGCCGAGATCTTCACTACATTCAGATTATTTCTTGCCATATTATACTTACCCTTACGAACACCCCAGTCCAATAACGGAATAGAAACACTGACTGCCACCAAATCCTGCTGCATCGGTTTATGATACACATCTCCAAAATTATCTGCTACCTGATTAAAACCGATACTGGCATTCACACTTGCGTTAAAGCGAGATTCTTTCTTCGTCTTATCCACATTCCGTTCCGCTTCAAGTACATTCTGTTTCAGTTCCAACAATTGCGGGTTATTATTCCTGCCCCACCTCAAAGCCTCATCTACCGGAATATCCACCATCTCCGGACGGGAAGGAAGTTCCAGTTTGATTTGCGTATTCTTATCCAGATTGAGAAAAGAAGCCAGTGAAAACATAGCCCGTTTCAGGTCACTTGCTTTATTCTGCAATGTATTCTGCGCATTCACACGATCCAGTTTCAATGTCAACAAATCAGCCTGTGAGATAGCTGCAATTCGGTGACGCTGTTGCCCAATACGATACAATGTATCCGTAGAAGCCAAGTTTTCTTTAGCAAGATTATATTCTGCCTGCGCCATAGCCAGAGAGAAGAAATAATTCGTAGCCGTTTCCGACACCTTTTCCACATTATAGAGAAATTCCTTTTTCACACGCTCATACTTCAACGGTTCTATCCTCCGTTCCCATTTGAAGGAGTTATATCCTACCAGACTTTGCGAATATCCGATTCGTATAGGAACACTCGTAAGTTGCGTAGCACTGTTACTTCCGAAGTTACGCATATAGGCAAGATTCGATTCCAGATAAAAAGTACCTCCGGTTAAATCAAAATTCTGTTTTACACTCAATCCTCCATAAGCATAGTAAGACTGTTGCGTACGGTATACATCCAAATCCTGTCCCGAATCGTATCGTTTCGTAATATCCCGGTTATATTGTGCCGGAGTAACATCCAGCGTCAAGCTAGGCAACCGATTTGCCCGAAAAGTCCTATACTCCCAATAACCGGATAAATACATATTCTGCGTACGGAATGATTCCAGCGAACTGTCGTTAGCTAGAGAAATTGTCCTGTTCAAATCCAATACCAGGTGTTTCTGCGCTCGAAGCTGGGATTCACCACAGAGGACACAGAGGACACAAAGGAAAACAGGAATTCTTTTCTTTAATCTATTCATAACTCTCATTTTTGGACTAATACTTAATACTTATTTTCTTGTTACGGTAAATAAACCAGTAAAGTAACGGTATGATAAATAAGCTCACCGTCGTACCAATCGACATTGTTCCTATCATAGCTATAGACAACGGTTTTTGTAACTCCGAACCCATATCTGAAGAAAAAAGCAGTGGCACCATTGCGAAGATGGTAGTCAGTGAAGTCATGATAATCGGTCGCAAACGCCTGCGGCCAGCTTCATGTATCGCTTCTAATAACGGAACACCCGCTTTACGCAATTCATTGATAGCATCCAGCTTCAGAATAGAGTCATTGATTACAATACCGCAGGTAACGATCAACCCGATAGCAGACATCAAATTCAGCGTATGTCCGCAAATCCAGAGTAAAAGCAGTGCAAATGCGAGGTCAATCGGTATCTCCGCCAAAACAAGCAAAGGCTGCAAAAAGCTTTCAAACTGTGCGGCAAGAATAAAATACATCAATAACAGCGAAATAAATAAAATCACCACCAGTTCATCCAACATCTCACTGTTAGAAAAGAAACTGCCGGAGAATCCAGTATCCCAGTCTTTCATATCTTCTGCCGTTTGTTTCACCTCCTTTATCAGTTTGTTTCCGTCCTGTACGCCATAAAAATCAAAAGGAACATATTCCCCGTTACGTCCGGCAGTAATACTCTTCAAGTCCTCGGCAGGAGTAACCGTCACCAGTTCCCGGAGTGGAATGTACTCTCTGTTTCCTCTATTGTCCGGTTCAGTCTGTATTAGTGCTTCCTGTAATATTTCATTCACCGTCTTCTCACTGCCCGCAACGTTGATCGGAAGATATTGCTGGTAAGAATGCAACATAGTCACACTATTTTCTCGGAAAGCTGTTTTCAAGACTCTATAAAGTTCATTGTAAGCAACACGGTAAAGCAATAGTTTCTCCTTATTGATACTTAGGTTCAGTTGGTTCTCAAAGGCAATGCCTGTAGGAGCAATTCCCGTCCTACGGGCTAACTCCAGCTCCACATTCCGGATCGTTTCCGCTTCCGGTGCTTTTGCCTTATTACGGGTGTAAAATTCAGCTATGATATCCGGTTCTCCCGTGACAAAGAGTTTCTCAAATACAGTCTCCGGTGGAGAGAAAGAAATAACGGAAAGTGGATAACGTTCTTTCAGTTTATGGTATATCTCCTGCTGCAAAGGAATGATTGTTTCTGATGTTTCCGTTCGGAAATAAAGTTCTGCTTCGGAAGAAGAAAGTTCCCTTTCACGATTCAGAAGAAAATCCTGCCTGCCAACAGATGCCGTGTGCTCCAATACCTGTTCTTTTAAATCCCTAAAAAGCTCATCCACACGCCGCCTGTTTTCATCCACATGAATATTCTCATTCCACTCGATTCGGGCAATCAATTCATTCTCTTCTATATCAGGCATCCGCTGCTTGTCGATAAAGAAAAAGAAAAATATACAAAGCGGGATGGAGACAACACAAAACAATACACTAAACGTTTTGTGACGGAACACCCAATCTACACCGGCATCATAAAAACGGTCCAATGTGTGATCCTTTATCGGGTTATTGAATTTAAAAGAAAGCCATTTCCATTTCCGGGTATGAATACCTGTCCGATAGACCAGCAGATAAAGCACCGGAAGAAGCATAATACCAGTAAAATACGAAACCATCAATCCCACTGTAACCGAAAAAGCCTGATCATAGAAGATAGCTCCGGCAATACCACTCATAAAAATCAATGGAGCAAACACGGCAATGGTAGTCAGGGAAGAACTTAACATAGGAGTCACCACTTCACTAGTTCCTGTTATACAGGCACGACGCAATGAATAGCCCCGCTCCCGGTATTGGGATATATTTTCTGTCACAATAATCGAACTGTCAATCATCATACCCAATGCCAGAATTAATCCGGCAAGCGAAATGATATTCAGGGACATATTACACAGATAGAAGAAAACAAAACTAATCACGATAGAGACTACCATACTAAGTCCGATCACCAACGGAGATTTCACATCTCCCAAAAACAGGACAGCTACCAGACAGATAAAAAGGAAACCTAAAGTTAGATTCTGTTGCAGATTTGAGATCGTGTAATCCAACAATTCTGTCTGGTTGCGGCTGATACTAAAATCGATTTCAGGATATACCCGCCTAAAATGCTCCATCGTCCTTATCAGAGACTGCTTCATCTTATCCATATTCTCGTCCGCCTGCTTGATAACAGCCAGCGTCACCGCCCTTTTCCCATTCGACACAGATACGCCTTTTTCTTTTACGGGCACGATAGTAACTTTGCAGAAGTCCTTTAGTTGGACAATGCGGTCTCCCTTACGCAGGTATATATTTTTCACATCTTCTGCGGTACGCAACAGAGTGGAGAATTTTATATTATATTCATAGTATCCGTCGCGTACTGTCATACTACCCGGCTCCACATTATTGGCAGCCAAAGCCGATTCAATATCTTCAATGGAAAACCCCATCATAGCCAGCTTATCCTCATCGGGTACAATCTGTACCTGACGCTCCACCAATCCGGTCACGTCTACCATAGCCACTTCTTCGAGCTGCTCTATCCTTCGCTTGATCACCGATTCGGCAAATTCACACAAATCAAGGAAAGACTGCTGTCCTATCGTACTATAAGCACTATCATTCTTTAAGGTCAGATTCAGGTAAAACACGGGTATATCCGTTGCGCTTGCCTTAATAACTTTCGGGCGTTCAGTATCCTTGGGAAGATAATTCATTGCAGCGTCTATTTTTTCATTGACCTCTATAAAGGCAAGATCCGTATTAGTACCGAAATCAAAAGACAGATGGATCATACCTGCTCCGTCTCTCGATTCACTATGAATATCTTTCAATGTAGACACCTGAATCAGTTGTCCCCGTAAAGGTTTCACAATCGTGTTTTCCAGTTCACGGGCAGAGGTATTGGCGGCAGACACCTGTATTGTTATCTCCGGAATGGCAATATCCGGAAGCAATGATATAGGCAAAGTATTATATGTCACTAGCCCGATTATGAAACAGGCAGTAAAAGCCATCAATACGGCAATAGGACGCTGGATTAAAAATTTTATCATGTTTTTCTATCTATCAATTAACTCCACTAATCACTCATCACTGACCCGTTAATCACTGACCTTTACTGCCGCTTCATGTGCCAGATTCAGATTTCCGGTCACAATAATCGTATCTCCTTCCAGTAACCCCTCTTCAATCCCTTTCTGTGATTTATCCGAAACAACATATTCCGTTGCATTTTCCAATCCCGTATGTACATAATTCCACATAGCCTTACCTTCTTGTAAAGTAAATACCACTTGCTTACCGGAGCGTAACACAACAGCCGTTTTAGGAATGACCAATTGTTGCCCTAAACTTCTTCTGACACTTACTCTTACATTCATACCACTGAACAGTTTTCCTTGTCCGTTTACTACAGCCTTCACCTTTACCATTCCGTTCGAATCTACCAATGGATTGATTTCAGATACGCTGCCTTCAAACGAATCTCCTCCGGCATAAGGAGTAATCATCACCTTATCACCTGTTTTAATAAAAGCCAACTCATTCTCCAACACTGTAAAATCAGCTTCCATCCCACGGGTATCAATAACCGTACAAAACACCTCGGAAGTATTAGCTAAATTATATGGTTTAGAAAACAGATTAGCCACTATCCCATCGAAAGGAGCAACCAATGTAGCATGTTCTGTTTCCCTTTTCACCAATTCATATTGAGATCTCGACTGCTCATATCCGCTCTTCACTTTCGCAAGTTTCATTGTTTCCACAGGAACTTTGCTAAAATCTTCGGAGGTATATCCCTGTCCGATCAATACATCTTTCAGTTCCAACTCGGCTTTCAACAAAGCATCTTCCGCTTGGGAAAGCTTTTGCTCCAAGCGAAATTTATCAAGTTCAGCTAAGTTCTGTCCTTTATGTACGCGGTCACCATTCTTCACATAAATACGAGCAATAACTTCACTTGTCTCAAAACGAAGATCAGCCTGTCCGAGAGCACTTACTTTACCGTTACTGACCAATTCGTGATGAAAATCACGTCTCTTTAGTATTTGAGTAGTGACTTCATTCTTAGCATCAGGAAGAACAGTGGAAACACCTTGTTCCTGTTTGTCGGCACTATTTTTTTTGTCAGAGCAAGAGGACGTTCCAGTCCAAACCAAACATAGCATCAACCATATACAATCATATTTTCTCATAATAATATCTTTATTGCTATCAATTACACATCATCTATTTAGGATAAACAAAGTCTATAGTCAAATCATCCGTATTATTTTCTGTATCCAGCATATTATCTACAAAAAGAACAATACCACTATAAGAGACACACCAACCTGTAAAATAATTATATCTATGTTTTGCCAACTTTACTTCATATACTTTTTTCATCTCATCATCAAACAACATTAAATATAAATCACGATCATTGATCAATTTCTCAATCCCCATATCAGCATCAAACTCTACTTTATCAATATGCAAACGGGCATACATTTTATATTGAGGAATATACATTACATCATAAAAATAAGGATTCTCCAACCTATGCCTTTCCAATGCAGCATAATCTTTTCCGGAAGTACATTCTGCCACAATATTAGAAGTATAGTTACTTTCTGCCATAACAGAGTTTCGTTCATTAGTAACTATATTCAAAGTATAAATGGAAGATTCAGCCGGATAATTATAGATAATATTTTCACCTACATAATTGACATTAGGAAAAGACATATAAGAATACCCTGCGCTCATATCAGGAATAATATTTGATGGCGACAAATAATAGATAGCAACATCTTTCTCTTTATTAATAAAGACTTCCTTGACCGCAAAGACCTTAGAAGACAAGTTTTGTGTTAAAAACATCAAAGATTGACGGTTCTTATTATAATATAAACGGGAAGTATGGATGGCATAATTAGTATTTATCAATAATTGCTCCTTATCATCCAGATACTCTCTCAAATCCACTATATTTTTTACAGTTCCTCTGCTGTCAACGAGAAAAACATGTTCAGAATCATCAGATACCCACACTGAATCTAATGAATGTACATATATGCCTGACAAACGAGATATAGCATGAGGACCTTTGGCGGGCAACGTTACTTGAGTTACCTGTTTTGATTCCAAATCCAGGTAATCTAATGAATGTAATCTATAATTATATCCGATAAGGATATTCACAGAATCTCCATGAACAGGAGAAGACAAATAATAAGACTTTAGCTGCAGCACATCTTGTTGAGGAAAATGTATTTCTTCCGTTTGCAGTGCAACTTCATTATTTACTATTGTTCCATCTGATCTCTTACCAGTACAGGATATCAATAGCATACAAGATAGGAAAAGCAACAAACTATTTTCTACTGTTCTCATTGTGTTCTATTTTTACGTTTTATACAACTACAAAAATAACATAACTAAAATACGATATCCTGATTATCAATAATAAATCTTCGTATAAGAATAAGATATAACCATTGTTAACTGTGCTCATTCATATTTCATCATATTTATCAGTTTATTTGTTTCAATAATTTCTTTACTTCCGCTCTCATCTCTTTTACCGCTGTCGATTGAACCTTTGGTTCTTTTGTCAGTACAACCTCAACCATACGCTTTAATTTCTCAGGTTGTTGGTTTTCCGGCTCCGCATACAGCTTTGCCAGAAGATAATACGGATAAATTCGTCCCGGAAGTCGATGCGTAGACCGAATCAGACTCTCTTCCGCTTTCTCATACTTTCCTACTGCCTGATAGTTCTTACCTATAATATTCAGAATCATTGGGTCATTACTATACTCCATGGCTTCTTTCAACACTTTTGTAGAGCTATCATATTGTTTCAATTTATGCAAACAATACCCGTATTCAAAAAGAAAGGCTCCCCGATTCTTCAATTCGGGATACAACGTCTCATATTCTTCTTTAGCTGATTGATATGCTCCGATATTATAGAGCATTTTACTACGATACCAGTTCTTACATGCATCATATTGATTGTTTTTCCAATAATATGCCCCTAATAGAATTATTATCGAAATAAAAAATAATAGCATTATCTTCGAGCGTCCAATAACACAAGCAGCCAGCAGAAAATAGAAGGTCACTGCAAATCCGGGAATCTGCATCGGATAAGAAGAAAAAGCAAATACCAACACTGCAATTATACCTCCACAAAGACCTATTCGTCCTTCCCTACTCCCCTTCCAAAGACAAAACGCAATTATTAATAAAACGACAAATAAAAAAGGAATCCCATATTCTGTTGCTACTTGAAGATATTCATTAAAAGCACATTCCGGACTACCCGCCACCAATTCTTCCGTTTCCGAATACTCTTCGTTTGCAAAATAACTCTCCTGTGCCCTGCCATAAGCTGAAACAAAATTCCCAGTTCCATGTCCTATAAGAGGACTTTCAGCAATAGCAAGAGTACTAATTTTCCACATGAACAGGCGCCCATTGGCGGAAGTTGCTTTTAACTGAAAAAGTGAGTAACCAATCACTATGAATATAATGCTTCCTGCAATACAGGCCAACACAACTTTTCTCTTATATATCTTTCTAATCTCCTTTAGTTTACTTCCCCATGAAATGTGCATTCCATACACCCATGCGCCCGATACGGCGGCGGCAATCCAAGCCGAACGACTCATTCCGGCAGGTAGCACACAAAGAATCAACAGCATCACTCCTAATGCCATGTAATACTTTCCCTGTTCTATCCATGTACGTTCCGTCTTTTCTTTCAAATTTAGCCATTCATGCAGGCAAAGCGGAAATATCATTGCCAAATATCCCGAGTAAGGTCCCGGATTATAGAAAGACCCTGTAAGTGCATATAAGGAATGATTAGAAACAGCGAAACCATATATTTGCCTCAAGCCCCATATAGCTTCAATCCCTCCCAATATAATCAATACCCACGTCACTATTGACGGAAAAGACAGATATTGTTTCTTATTCAAGCAAAGAAAAGGCAAACAACACACAGCAAAAACAACAGTCATGCGTCCCAACCATAGTTTTTGATAGGCCATTTCACCAACAGATATGTCGTTCGGAGTAGGAAAAGCTACTACACACAGGATTAACGCAACTCCTAAGAGTGCTATCAAACCCGCCATACCTTTCCTTTCAATTTTTATCAACTTTAATTTGACTTTCATGTTCTTCAATTATCTGACTACTGCCCGATAAAAAGCAATAACCGGATTATCTCCCTCTACATCATACGTTTTAAATAAATCCGGATAATCCTCAAGAGGATTTTCAGAAAAAGCATAATCGAGATACTCTGGTGTCAATATGCTGTAAAAGCAATCCTTATAAATACCGTCAATCGTATCAATTAAAGATGAATCCAGAAATTTAATCCTTTTGGCACAGTATACTTGTTTACTCTCTTCTACATTATATAAACAAGACCAAATATATCCATCCTTCACAAAACGAAAAAACAATAATCCGCCATACTCATATATATCAGTTATACCTAAGGAGTATCCTGAACGCAACAAACTCATTTCATTAGGTCTCTCTTCTATCATCGATGCTGGCAAGGGGTTCGGCAAATTAATCCGAAAACGCGGAACAACACTATCTTCATGAATCTGATAAACAATATTATCAAAATCCCTACAATAATACAACTTCGAATTATTATCATACAAATTGTGTCCTGAAGGCGAAAATGGATAGTCTTCTTTATTATTTTCATGTTTAAAGTATCGTTTCCCTATGGTAATGCCATCCTTTGACGCTAACAGGTAATAATGCAAAGAAATATCATCTTGATAGTTTCGATGTAAACGGTTATGATAAAAGAAGTATCCTCCCCAATAGGCTATTTCAGCCGGTGTAGGTTTATTAAACTTCTCACTTTTGACAAACCTACCATCCTCGGTCGAATAAAACATCAACGACTGTTTCATATTATCATAAATCACCAGTTGATGCAAACTAGCATTTACTGCAAAAGCATTTATATCCGTATATTCTCCGGGACCCTGCCCTCTAGCATTCAATTGAAATAACAATTCACCGGACATATCATAACATACAATGCCTACTACAAGATCCCATAAATAAATTCGTTCATCCGCAATCTGGATCTTTTTAATACGGCTTAACAAAGGAATCGCCGATAGTTTAACGTAAGATACCTGTTGCAATATAGTTTCCAGCTTATCATAAGTTTCTCCTGTCATTTCAACGATAACGTCCTGTGGACTAGACAGAGAGACAACTCCGGGGCCGATACTTAAAGACGTTTTATTATGAGTACACGACACAGTAAGACAAACTACCATTATTATAATAATACACTTATTCATTTTTTAATTACATTCCACAAGCTCTGGGTGTACAAGAATTAGGAGTTACACAAAATTCGCATATTCTTTCTATGCTGGCAGTATGCCACGGACCTTGCTGATAATCACATGCAATTGTCCTAGGAGCTGTCCAAGTCTTATCGCCATTCTCACGACTATTTGCCAACGCTTCAACATTAGACAGAACCAAATCAGATAATGTCTCTTTTTTAAACGAATTACAAATATTAGTACCAATCATCACTAGTAATGTAATTCCTAAAGCCATTTTTAAATAAATTTTCTTTTTCATACGTAACTAATTTTATATTAAATCTGATAGTCAATATGCCTTTATTTGATTTTCTTCATCATCCTATCCCAACGAGGTTTCTCCGTAAATTTGTCTTCTGAATACCAGATACGGGTAGCCTTGCCTACAATATATTCTTCCGGCAGCATCCCCCAATACCTTGAATCCTGCGAATTAGCCATATTATCACCAGATACAAAATAATAATTCTTTTCAAAACGATATCGAGAAATCAGACTGTCTCCCAATAACACCTGTCCGTCTTTCAGACGCAATTTCTTCTTTTGTTCCCAACCTATCAATTGCTTATACAAATGATAAGTAGTGCGGTCCATTTCTACCACATGTCCTTTCTGTGGAACAGGCAATGGTCCGAATTCACGAATATTCCACTTAAGTTGTTTGTTATATGGAAATGTACCAAAGACAATCCCGTGCTGCTTCGGATGCTGCAAATTTGCAATATACTGTTGAGCCTGATAATTCCCCACCTGTTCATTGCAACCACGTATCTTATAAAATCCTCCTCTGATTTCCAATGTGTCTCCGGGCAGAGCGATACACCGCTTCACATAATACTGCATCACGTCCATTCGAATACTATCCCAACGATTTTGCTGATAAGGAAAATTAAAAACCAATATATCATTTCTCTTAAAGTTTCCCCATCCGGGCATCCGATGAATAGTGAAGTCTTCATTATCTAAAGCAGCAAACACATTAAATAACCTAGCTCCCTTTATCATCTTATTAACCAGTATCCGATCTCCATCCTTTAGTACCGGTTCCATAGAATCCGAAGGTATTTTAAACGAGGTAAAACAAAATAGTTGTACCAAGAAGAGAATGAGCACCATGCAGAATACGAAAAATGCCAGATTCTCTAATATTGCCAAAATTTTCCTCACTTTGCTCATACGCTTTCTTTCAGTTGAATTAGTTTACGATAAGCCATAAGCCCCAACACGCATTTCACACGTTCATCATCCTCATTTAATAATCCTTCGCAAGGATAAACGTCTTTTTCCATCTTCTCTCGCAAATAATCCGCCCATAAACACAATAGATTCCAATGTGCATCAGCATAACTGAAATCCTGTTCCACTTCTACAATCACAGCCATCATCATCAACATGTCAGCAGCTACCGCCACTGCATTATCATCCAATTTTACCTGCTTATTAATAATAGGGTACAAACCTATATCATAAGGCGGATATCTCTTTACCCAATGATTATCTTCACAATATTCAAATATAGGATCCAATAGGCTTTTCATCCAGTCGATACGATTAAAATAGAGCAAAGTAGAAAAACTCTCATAAGCCTCCCTGATATTACCTAAAGTATCTCCAAAGCAAAATATTTTATTCTCTGATGATAACACAAATCTATGGGAAGATATAAAATTACGATAAGAAGGAAGCATCTGCCCTGCAAATGTTTCACCACCTACTTGAAAAGCTCTGGCACTCCACTGACAATCCTGTTTATCGCATTCTTCTTTAAGTTCCTGCCATCTATCTCCAACAGATTTCATTAATTCTTTTATTTCGCCTGTTCTATTTTTCTTCCAAAGAGGGGACAAACTTTCACCCCCATATTGTAAAGTCTGCCCTTCCTCATACCCTATTAGCAATGCACCTTTATCCTCATTCTTTGCGCTTAACTTTTGAGATAAAATAACATGACCATCCTCACTAGAGAAAGTTGATTCATTCGCCTCCATAGCTAAATATAAACTGTCGGACTTGGCAAAACGCCAATTCTGTTCACACCAACTATCCACCTTGCTCCTACCCAATAACCACTCCATATCTACATCAAACAGAATTTCCACTGTATGCTCCTTTTCATCTTTTGCATGAATCTGATAAGAAAGAAAACCTACAGGCCATCCTGTCATATCCCATTTCTCCGACAAGGAAGGTGAAACAAAATCAATCAGAAGCTCCACATCTCCACATTGAAAAACATAATGAGTCTGTGTAGCCTGCATATTCATTTGTTTCAATATTGCAGGTTTCACATCAACATAAGTCTTATTTTCCACATATAAACCAAAATCCAAAAAAGCAGTACCTTCCGCATTACCCCCATAAGCTGCTATAACATTATCACCATTAATAATTTGAGCTACTGTTTCATCCGTTAAACGATAGCATCCCGTTTGAGGAAGAAATGCTTCTTCTCCTAACAAATATTCTCCATTACAATAAAGCTTTATCTGATCATCATAAATATAACGGAGATAGACTTTGCGTTCTTTTAAAGTATCTTTGTTAGCAATGGTAATGTGCCTGCGAACATATATATTTTTCGCTCCCCATACTGTATGGGCTTGAAACTTCCCATTTTCCGAACCGAAGGCACCTTTACCCTTATTCCACAAAGAATCATTATACTCCCTTTGTTCCCATCCTCTGCCCGGAAATAAATAAGAATATTTTCCCTGCCATCCCAGGTTCTCGTTTGAAAGAGGGGCTAGAGAGGATATACGTAACGAATCTCCTCCTAAAAAACGGTAAGATTTACCATCCACCTTTAAAATACCCGTCAACGGAAACATTTTCCCCGATCTTAAGCACGGATAGGTTTTATTTAAAGTATCTTCTGTTGCCTTTATGGTAAAACCGGGAGCTATAGCCAACAACGTATGTCCGGAGAAAGAAATATCAAAAGGAGGACACACCTTCTTACCGGAATAAGAACAAGCACATATCAAGGAGATAATTCCTGAAAATAAAACTATCCTCCACATTACAACTTGTCTGATATTAAACTTTACCTCCATTGTTGTTCTCCATTTTCATAAACAAAAATTCTTTCATCCTTTCCACGAGTATGGTTTCGTAAAAGTAATAATGCATTTTCCGGAATATTCCGAAACACCAGTGAATCGGCAGTCGCCTTGATTGTCCCGGCAGATTGCCAGTCTCTTTCACAGTAGAATAATTCATATACATCACCAGGTCGAACATAATTATCCCTGTTCCGCGGAGTATAAACTATACGATCGACTTTTACTTCTTTTCCTAAATCCAATCCCGCCCATCCACCGGTGGGTTTGGAATAATCAAAAGAAGTCCATGTTTTCCCGTCAAAGACATTGGTATAGTCATGATCCCCATTCTGTTTTTCGTGTTCGGGAGTTCCTATTATCTTTCCCGTTAAAGCAACAGTATCATTTTTCTCATAAAAGGCGACTGCTGAAACATTACAATGAGCTTTAGGTCGACCGATATATCTAAGATAACGGTATTCTTTATCAGACCAGCATTTTACAGTAGTATTCAAACGATCAGGTTTACTTTGTATAATAAACAGTGTATCTTCATCCGAAAAATCCGAATGATTGCTTCCGGTAAAAACACCCCCTATCATTCTGTTTCTAAAACTACTTTCTTCTTTAAGATTAAACTTAGCATACAAAACCATATCTTGCGTCTTTTTCCCGACGGAATAATAGTGAGGGGCATTAGTTTCTTTATCCAGATAAAAAGGATCAGTCAAGAAATGTAATGATCCTTTTTCATAAGTGGCAACTCTTAAAACTGCCCCTTTACGAACATATCGAAAAGCCAAATGACCGGCATCGTATTCTGTCCAATCAACCGGAATCCAACGATCTCTATTACTGGCACATAAATAAGCAATCCTCCCACTCCTTTTCTCTTTATACTGCTTTTCCAAAGGAATGACCAGATTCTTTTGGTATGAATACGCATAATCAAAAGTTACATCCTTAAACTTAGGAATATGCCAAAATGGATGTACCTTCTCTCCATATTGTGACATCTGTTCATGTAACTCTCTGTTTACACTAAATGTATATCTATATATCTTGGCAGTTCCTCCCTGCCGATACAAAGCACATTTGCGAACACGTGTCAAAAATGTCATAAAGTCGGACATATATCCTTCTCCGTTTTTATCCCATACTATTGTCCAAAGATGCCCGAAATTCGTATCATTACGTGCAGGTAAGTAGTCGATTGCACAAGGAATACCTAAAGCACGAAATAAGTAAATCTCAAAATCTGCCAATTCTCTACAACTACCGACTTTATATTGTACAAATTCAGGTCCGATATGTCCGAAAGAAAAGGGAGTTATAGAAGTAAAGAATGTCTTTTTATCCGGCAATCTCGCCATTAAATATCTGGCTGCCACTAATGGATCTTCTTTATCCAAGGTGTCAGACATCCGCAATGAATCTAACAATGAATTGTATTTCTTATAATATATCTCACGCCAATAAGTTAACGGTTCATCCCCTATTCGGTAAGGCAATAAGTACTCACAAAATGTTTCAAACGAAATATTCTTTCCCCACGGTTGCTCCTGCCAAACTTTAAATGCCCAATCAATATTATGGCACAAATATGCAGAATCCATTTCCATAATATCGCGTTTCTTTTTAGGTTCTTTCATTGCACCAAAGACTTTCTTGACTGAATCCGAAACTTGTTGCGCAGTTTTACCCTTACGTACTTTTAGCCAAGCATAATAAGACTTATAATTCTCTAATTGTTCTCCACTAGAATAAATGTAAAAAGGCATATTCTCTATTAAAAAACAAGCTGCTTTATATTTTAGACTATCAATAGGATTCTTCTTATAATAGTGAAGTACTTTTTGAAGTTCTTTTTTATTTCCACCTGCCGCCTGTAAAGCAACTTCTAAAGGGAGCATAGTTTTTTTTTCGTAGAATAAATACTTTCTTGCATATTGCCATTCTAACACAAATAACAAAACAAGGATAGATGGAATATATATACAAAGCTTCTTAAGCATAAATTAATCCTCATTTACTTAGTATTTCCTGTTCATGTTCTCTACTGACCTTTCTCATTTATCATAGGTCAAAACAACGCTAAAAAATGTATTTTTTTATTTCACATATATATTCATTAATACCGGATTACTATCATCAACCAAATTATATTTACGAGTAACAGTCTCCTCATAATTATTCAAAAAAGACTGAGCATTAATATAACTTATATAAAAATCAGAAGAAACTGCTGCAATCTTCGTAAATGCTTTTATTTGAGGGTCCAAAAGAGGGCAAAATAAATAACCTTCTTTCTCTTTTGCTTCATATTCCAAAAGTAAAGGTGCTCCATGGTTTCTCCATATTTCGGCCAGAAAATGTCCCTTACATTGATAGAATGAATTAACACCTGAAATTAGGCACTCATTAGTAGAATATTGTTCTCTTACCCCTCTTTCCTTTTTAAAGTCCTTTTCTAATTCAAGATCTGAATTATCTACAAAATCATCCGATATTATTTTCATATATTTGCTTACTTCATCATTATCTATCATATAAATATATGGAGAATATCTAGGATTAAAAAATAAATGATTCCCTGATTTATAAAAACTTTGGGCTTTAAATGGAGTATTAGCATTATCTGCAATACCTCTAGATGCTATTACCGGAACAAATTTCTCATTCGAATAAAATCCTAAACAAATACCGTCTTCAGTCTGAAATATATTGGTTCCCCATATCTTTCCCGTTTTTTCATCAACAGCTATTTCCATTACAGTTGCATTAGTTTTATATTCTGTAAACAGCTTGTAATCAGGATATTTATATTTTATTATTTTTCGTCCTACAATAGATGATATGTATATATTTAAATCTGCATCTATATCAAAGTCTGATATATCAGCATATTCTCCTGGTCCACTCCCTATATTATGAATTTTAGTAATATATGAACCATTATCGTCAAATAAAAAGATCATAGCTTGGACTTTATCAAAAATATAATATGTCTCATTCTTATACAATATCTTAGTTATACTAGATATTAATGATCTCTCATTTGTTTCTAATGGAACAAAAGTTACAGAATCAAATTCATGCAAATGATTCTTCTTACTACAATAGTCATATTCCAACAAAGTAAGATTCCTATCTTCTATTTCTTTTAAAGAATTATTACGAGGATTATTGCATGAAACCAACAATAATAAAAAAATATATACAATTATTTTTTTCATAAACGAGCTATAATTATGTTTCTTTTATTAAAAAGAACGTATTATTAGAAAGTAACAAGACGACCAATCGCCACATATTAATTAAACATCAGATACCTAGTAATAGATATCTGATGTTTAAAACCTAGTTAATTTGGACAATCTCTATTCCTCATCGTAGTAACACCCGAATAACATCTGTCACTATTAATACTAAGACAACCGATATGGCTATTATAGGTTGTAACAAGACACCCATCCTCCCAATGAGTTTCTTCATCACTAGTCCAACTATAGTCAGGAGTTCTACTACCTGACACATCAGTTTCACCTCCAGCTAGTGCATCTATATTAGCCAAGCTAAACAATGATAACGTTGAAGATTGAGAACCTAAATCTATTTTGATATTCAATACCGCCACAGTTACTATGGCTAAAACACATATTCCACTAAACAAAAATTTCTTCATTATCTATTTTTTTTAAGATTAAAACCTAATATAAAAATCATTATTCATTTCTTTGTTTTTCACATAAATAACACCTCCTTACTTAATATATAGCTTTTATTTACTTTGATTATTTACCTTACCTTGTATTACAAGTTTAACATATCTTCTTTCTATATTACAATATATTGTAACATTTTTCTTAAAATATCCTTCTTTATTAGGAGTAACTTGCACTACAATATCGGTTGTTTTATTAGGTAAAACCGGTTGTTTTGACCAGTTAGGTACTGTACAACCACATGTAGTAGTTACATTATTCACCACCAAAGGGTTAGGTCCAATATTTTTAAGACTAAACTTTGCAGTAGTAGTCTTATTTATTTCCAGATTTTTAAGTTCCAAAATAGTTGTATCAACTGTCAATGATGTTATCAAAGACTTATCATATAAGTCTGTTTTTTCTACTCTTTTATTTTCATTTATTATTTGCTTATACAAACTCCATATTTGAGGATTCTCTGTAGGATTACCAATGCAAACGACCTTATTATATTTATCCAACAAAAAAGTCTGATATCTACTGTCTTTGGGAAATGTATTGAGTTTATCAAGTTGATTACATATATCCATATAGCAAGGATATTTAAATGAGTCCTTTCTAAATAAAAAGAATATTTCTTCGATATTTTTAGGATGAAAATAAAATTGAAAATTAACAAAACCTGCCATTTCGTCATTAACTTCCTTAATAATAGCATTCCATTTATACAAATGTAATTTACAACTAGTGCATCCTATTGAATCTGTGTATACTAGTATTTTATAAGGCGTAGAATTGGGAGAAATACACAAAGTATCCCTATCAATCGATTTACAAAAAACATCTTGAGGAAATATAATTTTCTTTCCTGTCCATTCTTTTACTATCTTTTCAATTTCCGTTGATAGTTGATCATTTTTACATCCACAAAATGTAAAACAAACTACTCCCAATATTAGAACTACACCCTTAACCATAATACAAAATAGTTATAACTAACATAATTTCTCATTTATAATAATATTGCAGCAAAATTGCTACTTTACCTATTTAATACTAAACATTACAATCGGCTGATCATCATTAACATCTGTCGCTATTATCGTTTTAGTATCTTCATCCACCCAAATACCATATATATAATGGTCGAGCACATATTTGCATAACGGTTCTCCTTCCAAACTAAATACATAAATATATTTTCCTCCATCAGGAAGCCTTCCGCTTTGTCTTGCGATCTCCTTAAAAGACGTTCCATGAAATACAGTATAAATGGCACTATCTGTTACTTGTACATCACTAAAACCCATAATACCTGTTGGCATACCATATCCATCTGATACTTTGAATTCAGGTTCACCATGCTCACCGATACGAATAATATGAGTACTATCTTTCAAATTATAAACTTCAACGACTTCTCCCAATTGGGTTACTGCCGCCAATATTCCATTGTTAGGATTGTAGTCAAGGAAGCTCCTCCATGCTTGAGCCAATGCCGGACGAGCATTTTCCAATGCTTTTTCATCAATAGTCGGAATAATCCCTATCTTATCTATAAGCCTCCCATTACGGTTAACTCGACATAAACGATTTTCACCGGAATAGTCAGGAATAATAAACATTGAATCATTATATATAGCAAAATCAAGTGGTCGAAGTATATCTTCATCCAATGTTACCGTTTCGTCACGAAGNACCGGATGAAGAAAAGTCTAACCTAGTTAATTCACTTTTATTGGCATCCAATGTCCAGACTACATGATTCTGTAAACGAAAGTTCTCCATTGATAACATTTCTGTAGGTGAATCACCACGCTTCCCAAAAGAAGATAAATACTGGAAACCAGGATATTGGAATAAGTGTCCATAATGATCAAGACCATGTAAATCCATCACAATGGCTCTATCTCCTTCGATTCGTATCCTAAACGGATAACGAAGCAAGGCTGTATCAAGCTCAATCACTTCTCCTATTAATTCTCTCTCGTGCGGAAATCCCGAATAGAATAATACACCCTTTGCATATTCTTTATGCTTATGGTCACAAGAGAT
>NZ_CP083673.1:6372030-6388950 GCF_025914115.1 Bacteroides sp. DH3716P
CAAAAGATCGCAGCTTAAAGAAAGTGAACAGATTTGTATAGTGATGAACAAAAAAAGAGGTGCATCGTGCATTACGACACACCTCCTTTCTCTATTACTGTATATGTATTCAGTATTAATTCTTTGGCAATGCTTCTTTTACTACCATTGAACGACCTACATATTCTGCACCGTTCAATTGTTCGATAGCTTTAGCAGCTTCTGCATCATCCGGCATTTCGATAAACGCAAAACCTTTTGATCTTCTAGTTTCACGATCTGTGATTAACTTTACTGAAGCAACTGTTCCATACTCTTCCATTACATGTCTCAAATCTGATTCCTTAACATTATAGCTAAGATTTCCAATGTACAAATTCATAAAATACAAATATAAAAAATTAATAATTCAATAAGAAAGTTTTAGGAAGATCTTAATTAGAGATGGATATGCTCAAATAAATGAGAAGATTCATGTAAAAAAATCAAATCGTAATAAACCTCTTTATTGTTGTTGGTACAAAGGAAAGCATTATTTGGGGATATTGCACTATATTCTCTCCTTTTTCTTTCTGCAAAACATCTTTTTTATGAAAATAGGCCAATACTTAACGTTCTTATTCTTTTTATACCAAGCCATTCCATGTAAACTACCGGATTAGTCTTTCTGCAAATTCTTCGCTACAAATTCCTCAAAAAACGTTTTCTTATAGTTTCCACCTCCTATTCCTATCTCATAAGACTTAATAAAAATATCATTGGTATCAAAAGAGTCAATCCGTGAAGTATTGACAATATAGGACTTGTTTATCCGGAGAAACTGTTTAGCGGGCAGTTGCTCATGAATATTTTTCAGATTCATCTTAGTAATCACCCGCTGACCTTCCAATTGGAGAATGGAATAATCCTTTAGTCCTTCAATAAAAAGAATATCACTGAAGTTTATCTTGATATAGCGTCGTTCCGATTTGATGAAGATATATTCTTCCTGTATCTCCTCCACTCTTTCGGCTGTTTCCGACAATAACAGTTTATGATATACTATTGCCTTATTGACTGCTTTCAGAAAACGGTTCATTTCAATGGGCTTCACCAGATAATCAATGGCACTTACTTCATAACTATCGAGTGCATATTCCGCATACGCCGTTGTAAAGACAATCAACGTATTCACGGGAATGCTTTGCGCAAATTCTATTCCGGTAATTCCCGGCATCTGAATATCAAGGAAAATCAGATCAACCGTATATTCATTTATATAAGCAGACGCTGCGATAGCATTATTAAAGCTACCCACCAATGTCAGTTGTGGAATCTGCTCCACCAATGACTTCATACCTTTGCGAGCTACCGGCTCGTCATCAACAATAATACAATTCATAAGTTTAGATGTAAGTTGACATTATAAGTTGTTTCTTTATCTTCTATCTGTAGCGTATACCGTGATTCATAAAGTAAATCCAGTCTGCGTTTCACATTGGCCAACCCTATTCCCCCTTCCCGCTTAACAGGAACACGGGGCTTAGAATTTTCGCAACGAAACGTCAACTGTTTATTATGCACAGAAAAATACAAGTGAACATAAGATAAATTGTCGCTATCCAAATTATGTTTCACCGCATTCTCTACAAAAGGGATAAACAATAACGGAGGAATACAGATATTCTCCATATTTCCCTCTTGAAAGATTGTATATTCAAAATGATCCCTTCTCACCTTCTCCAATTCAAGAAAGCTGGTGAGAAACTGTATATCTGCAGTAAGAAATACTTCTCTTCTTGTACTGTCATTCAACTGGTAGCGAAGTAGATTGTCCAGTTTCTCCAATATCTGTGAAGCCTCATCCGGAGCATCCTTTACCAAAATATTGGCATTATTCAGCATATTAAAAAGAAAATGCGGATTGATCTGTTTCTTTAATTGTTGCAATTCTGTCTGTTTAGTCGCCTTCTCCAATTCAAGAATCTTTTTATCGGAGACAACCCAACGGCGGAATAGTTCAAAGCTCGTACAGCCACCTACACTTAATAGCAGTACTAATACTCCATAAGCAATACTATCAAAAGAAACAGCGTGGTTATCCTGTATACAAAACCCACGAATACCGTATCGTTGATATAATGGAGACAGAAATATAAATCCTAATAATACACTCACTAAATTGACTCCGAGAAACGAAATCCAATAACACCATAACTTGCGCTTGGCCTTATACAGGAAACGGGGCACTAACCAATATATATTCAGATAGATAGGAAATGCAAAAACCAATATACTAACCGGATATGCATATAGGAAACCTTCTCTAGTAAAATCTCCATATACATTCTGAAAGCCCAAAAAGAGTATAATAAATAGCAATAGTAAATTACTGATAAGCCTGAAACGGTCATTTACCAGATTCTTCCCCCAATCGTATACATTCCAGGTATCTTTCATAATTCCAACATTAAACCAATGGTACACAGTGCCTCATCATTATAGCCACTTTTTAATTGATAACCTCCCGGATATAACAAGTCCAATCGTTGCCGTAACTTGTCAAAAGCAGGTGCTACTTGCAGACTTTCCTTTTTTCGCAGACAGTATGTACAAATAAATCGAAGCTGATTCTCTTCCATTTGAAAATCGATCCTTATATTTTCTCCCTTTCCATTCTCTCCACATACAGTTGTCTGAATCACATATTCTATCACAGGCATAAACAATAAAGGAGGAACTTGTATATAACGCACTTCATTCAGGATGTTGACTTCAAAATTAAACTCCGGATTACATAGTTTCTCCAACTTCATATAATCAGTCATAAAATCGATATCATCTCCCAACAATACCTGTTGCCGTTCACTTTCATAAAGTTGGTATCTAAGCAACCGACTTAATTTAAAGATAAGCAATGACGCCTTTTCTCCATCTTCTCCCAGCAAGGTTCGTACCTTATTCAATATTCTCGAAAAAAACTCCGGTTGGAGTTGATCTTTCAAATGATTTAGATCAGTCTGTATGCTAATATTCTCCAATTCATTTAATCGTTGTTGATAGGCCACCCAACGATGCAGAAAAATAGTAAAAGAAAAAGCCAGGAAATAGAGTATCAGTGCCAATGCATTTATCAACAGAAAGAAAGGGAGATCACTGTTTAGTCTTTGCATCTGTTCGGGTATAACATAATATTGCCCTAGAAAACAAATAGCACCAACCATGGCGGTCAGCATAAATCCAACAAGGCAACTCAAATATATGATATACTTTTTATATCTACGCTGAAACAGATAACCGGGAATTAACCAGTAAGTATGCAGATTTATGATTCCCCATAGAATGACAGAAAGTAAAAGACTAACTCCCGTAGAAAGATTTAGCCCTAAACTATCGCTTTCGACAAAAGTGCCTCTGAACACTAAAAAGGAGACTACAAGAAATATCCCAATTTGCTTCAGTAACGTATATAATAGTATCTTAACTGACATCAGGCGATAAAGTTACCATTTTTTTAGAACTTATACTTCATTCCCACCGAAACATACATTGCCGGTTTAAAATATGGATCAGTATCTTTAGACATATCTTCGAAGAAAGCCTTTAAAGTGCGGGTAGTGTAATAAGCTATTCTGCTACACGACACACCGGCAGTAGCAGTGATTGAAAAAGAATTCCCCATACTTACTTCCGGTTGTAAACCTACAATAATGAATTGCTGGGAAAACATAGTATCTTTTCCTTCTCTTTCCAACAATGCCAATGACCCGTTCATCTCTGCCACGATCCTTAGATTCAGATATTTATTCATTTTCATTCCTGCCGATACTTCCATGGCATTCAGCATCGAAACTTTAATTTGATAACGTCCTTCAGTGCTCCAATCAAAATAAATAGCAGGAAATACCATCGGATAACCAAATGTGTTGTTCACAGCCAATCCGGCTCCAAGAGATAAATTGGACTTGAACTGCCGGATGAAAATAACTCCTCCCTGTCCCAGAACATTCTTCAGTTTTACATCAGAAGAGGTATAGACGCCTGCACCGACAGTCGTCAACAAAAGCCATTTTTTGCTGATAGGGCGAATATTGGTTACGCTCAACTGCATATTTATAATTTGATCTATGTCTATGTAAGATTGAAGATTCTTATTATTCATTGCCGTATAGCTTCCTCCTGCCGAAATCATCCAAAGAGTTGGCTGATTTCTTTCATTCATTTTCTGTGATACGGGAATATTGACGTTCCCTTCCACAAAGCACATATCCCCTTTCCCGGGATACTGTCCGTTTTCATCTTTATATCGGGAAGAAGATATATACCCGGTTTTCACAGTAACCTGTGCCTGTATATTTTCAGGAAGTAATAGAAACAAGGCGAACGCACTTAACAAAATAATCCTCATTCTTTTATCAGTTTTAGGGTTTGAATGAGACAAAAGTAGAGTTTTACCGATCTGCGTAGAGAGTTTGTAGACCAAACCCGGCATTAAGTAGACCAAACCTGTAAATTTGTAGCCTGTTTGGTCTGAATGTATTATATAAAAAAATAAAAGACTACCTTTCAACCGAAGATAGTCTTTTATTCATATATCATTTTTTAATTATCCACAATGGAAATACTTATGTACGAGATCTAACATCTCCATCGGCTTTCCTTCCAAATCCGCACGCAATGTTTTATCTTCATAACCACGAAGTCTGCGGATGATACCGTCAATCATTGCCGGGCTGAATACATTATATTGTTCAAAGATTGCCCGTTGTTGTTGCAGACAATCGGCAGAAGCTTCACAGCTATCCGGCAGTTGCGCCAGTGATTTCAGCTTATCTTCGTTTTCTTTCTGATGGATATTCACATTTACATAAGTTTTTTCAGCAATGTCCAGCGCATTTTCAATCTCAAAACCATGACGGCAGGCAACAGCCAAACCAGCCAACAGTTGATACAAATCTGCCGAACCATCCGGAGAGCGCATTTCTACAGTCTGCTTCTGACTGGTGTCAAAATGACTTTCAGCTTCCAACGGATTTGCCAATGTACACATATCTGTTTTTGCAGCCCATCCCAGAGGTACACGCACCAATACGGAACGGTTGCGATCTCCCCAGCAAACGTTGGTAGGTGCTTCCTGATGAGGAACGAGACGGAAATAAGAAGTAGGATTGGTATTTCCGAAGGCAGTAATTGACGGAGCAAGCACCATCATTCCGGCAATTGCCTTGCGTGCTGTTTCCGACAAAACACCGTCTTTCAGCATCTGGTTCTTTCCGTCTTTCATGATACGCATGTGGATATGCAAGCCCGAACCTGCTTTACCTGCGGTAATCTTTGGAGCAAAAGTTACATTGTATCCATATCTAAATCCCAGGTTACGAATCACCCATTTGGCAATCATTAATTGATCTGCTGCCTGCGATACGGGAACCGGCAGGAATTCTATTTCATTCTGCTCATAGATATAACCATCCAGCGTAAAATTACCTACTTCGGAGTGTCCATACTTTATTTGTCCGCCTGTCTGTGCGATGTAAGACATACATTGGGTACGGAATTCATTGAATTTAGCATAAGGGCCCGATTCATGATAACCACGTTGATCGGTTGCCTGGAACATACCGGTGTCCGGAGCTATTACATAATATTCCAATTCGCCCATTGCCTGAAATTCCATTCCGGTAACTTCTGTAAAAGTCTTGCTTGCTTTGTAAAGAGTGTGTTCTGGTGCACTTTCGAGGGGTTCGCCGTCTTTATTGAAGAAAGAGCACAGCATAGACAGCGTCGGAATCTCGGCAAACGGATCAACGAATGCTGTGCAAAAACGGGGAATTACATAAAGGTCACTACTGCCCGCTTCTATAAATGAGAAAAGACTGGAACCGTCTACCCGTTCTCCACATGTGAGAATAGCTTCCAGATAAGCTTGATTGTTGATGACAAAGTTCAGAGTTTTCAAACGCCCGTCTCCCGCCGGATACATAAAATTAACCATGCGGATATCTTTTTGCTGGATAAATGAGATAATGTCAGCTTTTGTAAACTCTGAAGTTGGTTTTTGAAGGAATGCCACCAACTGATTAGCATTCATTGATAAATCATAATTCATAATCGGTTGTTTTTCGTTGTTGTATGATTAAAACGGTTTGTTGAATGCCAAAGATAAGGAAAAGATGGAAAATCAAGTAAGAAAAGATTTAATTATTTCTCTGTTATGCTGCATTTACGTCTATTATCCTATTTAAAACGCTTCAGGTCTTTCTTCTCAAAAATCCATTCCGGAGTGTATAGTTTCCCTGCATCCGTTTCCGTCAGCTCGTACCAGGGAGAAAGGTTGCGGCTGGTTGGATTGACCAGGATATGAATCTGTTGGGCAGGCATATAGCTTTGTGCCAGGAGAAATACTTTCTTCCCGGTATTCGGATGAATGGCAACATCCATAACAATCACAGCATGACCGGGTGAACCACCTTTAATAAAGACATCCCCGGGTTGCAAGGAAGTATAAAGCACAGTTGGGAGTTCACGAGATAAAGAGGCAGTTCCGGCATACATAAAAACCATATCGAGATAGTTACGGAAAGTTTTATAGGAATAATCCACTCCCTTGCCCGAAGCATACCATTGAACCTGATTACCGTTGACTTTTATTCGATTTCCCTCCGCCCATTTCTTATATTCGGCAGTAAATCCACTTGTGAAGTTGAATTTTATATCTGCATACCGTTTATGTTTCCACAGATATTCCGCCCGCAAGCGTATCACTGCATCGGCACACTGTTGCAAATCGCGGTTGCCTATCTCCATATCTACAACTGCAAATGCGGCTGCCTGATTGGCTTTTTCTTTTCCATTGTAAAGTAACACTTTACTGCCTTTAGGCAATAATGGCAAATTGCGCAAATAAGTTGTAAACGAATTATCGGAGCAGGTCTCTCTAACATATCCTGACGGAGGAGCGATTCTATCCGCAAGCCTCTCCTGTCCCCATGAGTGAAAGACTATGAGAAGCAAGCCTGCACATATTAACAAATACTTCATATCGGTTTTTCTTATTCCATATCCGGACAAATATAAGTAATTATTATGGAAAACGAAGTTGAATGTCTGTTTTTCTCCCGATTGAAGACGCTATCGTCTTAAAAATATGTAATATCGGATTCTGACTAAAACAAAGTGGCCTATACTCTCTTTTTTCTGTAAGAATAGTGCGAACTTTGTTTTCTACAAATTATAATAGTGTTTTTATGGAACAGGTGGTAGATTTAGCTTTACCAGAATACTTTGAAAGAATATCCGCAGAAGCTACCTTTCAGGAGCGATTGTCCGTCATAGATATAGATAACTCCCGTCGTTCGCCGGTTCAAGTCAAAAACTATCCGATACGCTTAAAAGGCTATTCCCTCATCTTTGTTCTTTCCGGAGAAATTACAATAGGAATAAACTATTTATCGCATACACTGAAAAAGAACACGGTGATGCAGGTGTATCCAGATGATATTATAGAGCACACAGCTTATTCAGCCGATTTCAAGGGCTATCTCATCATTCATTCTGCTGAATTGAAAAAGGAAATAATGGCTATGACATCCGGCATCCGTCTGCAACAGGCGGGTCAGTTGAAGAAATTACATACCAGGCAAGAGTTGAGTGAGGAAGAAAGCCTGCGTTTGAGAAAACAGGTTGAACTCATTAAAAGTTATATTCCTGATAAAGAACACGTCTACCACTCTTATGTCATCAAGAATCAGATTATAAATCTATTCTTTGACCTTGATAACTGCCGCTGGCATAGGTATGGCGACGGAGAACGGCACCAATAGTATCTTCCACCGGGATGTGCGGATTGATACGTGCTGGCTGATAGAGGTCAACATAATCTGTGCCTAATCGTTTCAAGGTGTAAGCCAGATAATTTTGTACGTTCTGCGGACGGACGTCAATACCATAGAACCGATCATCTGGAGTGAGCATTCCACCAAACTTGACGGCGATAAAAATGTCTTCGCGCTTCCGGGTTTTCAAAGCCTCGCGGATCACCAGTTCACTTTCTCCGTGACCATAAAAGTCCCCCGTGTTCAGATACGTAATTCCACTGTCCAGCGCGGCATGTATCGTGTCGACTCCCTGCTGAACGTCAGCCATTCTCATGGCACCCAGTCCGATACGTGAAAGGGTGATACCATTGGTTTCTTTATTCAAATACTTCATTGTTTCTTTTATTATATAGTACTAATTCGATTGCAAATTTCGGATAAATTCCTTCATGATACCAGAGCAATATCCGTTCATTTTTGGTCATTATCCGTCAAGAAGCCTCTTTCTCATGAAATGTCTCAAACATACTGATTATAAAAACCAATTGACTGCCTCAACTGTTTTATTTGAATAGAACTATTAAAACTACCGTCACATGAAAAAGGATATTCTAAAAGACCTGCTGGCAAAGCCCGGAAAGAAACATTTGGTATCGGATTTTGACTCGTCATTCACTGGCAATTTATCCAAACAAGACGCTAAAGAGCAACTGGCAAAGGATATTGAGAAGCTTTCGGAGCTGCAAAGTATGCTTTATGCACAAGACCGGTATTCAATCCTAATTATCTTTCAGGCGATGGATGCTGCAGGAAAAGACGGGACTATCAAGCATGTGATGTCCGGCATTAACCCACAGGGATGCCAGGTGTATTCGTTCAAACAACCGTCTGCTGAAGAACTGGACCATGATTATCTCTGGCGTATCAATCGCTCTCTCCCGGAAAGAGGACGAATCGGCATTTTCAACCGTTCGCACTACGAAGATGTGCTGATTGCCAAAGTGCATCCGGAAATTATTCTATCCAACAAGTTACCAGGTGTCGAAACCATAAATGACATTGATCCCGACTTCTGGAAGCGTCGTTATCGACAGATCAACGATTTTGAACGCTATCTGACGGAGAATGGAACGATTGTCCTGAAATTCTTTCTCAATGTATCGAAAGCCGAACAGAAAAATCGATTCATGGAGCGACTGGACGATGCATCTAAAAACTGGAAATTCTCTTCGGCGGACATCAAAGAGCGTCAATTCTGGGAGGACTATATGAATGCTTATGCCGATGTACTGACGGAGACATCAACGGAACTGGCTCCATGGTATGTAATCCCTGCCGATAATAAATGGTTCATGCGTTACGCAGTAGGACGAATTATTTGTGACCGGATGCAGCAATTGGATTTACATTACCCCAAACTGTCGAAAGAGGGATTGGAGAGGCTGGAAGAGTGTAAGAAAAGTGTATCAAACATTAACTTTTAAATCACTTGCGCTTATCCTTTTTTATTCTAACTTTGTAGAAAGACCTACATAAAGAACCAAAATTGATAAGCTTATGGACATCCAAACTTTTATTCAAAATTTCAGAGAGGCATTCGGAAAAAATGCTGAATTGCCTCTTGTCTTCTGGTACTCGGACGAACAAAAAGGAGAAACAGAAAAGATAAACGGTTGCTTCTTCAAAGGTATGAGAACGGTAAGAGATGGTGGTATTATCAGCCTGAATGCCGAAAACATCGGTTGTGGCGGCGGTAAATTCTATACTGGCTTCACCGAAATGCCAGAACGTGTACCGACTTTCGTTTCGCTCAAAGAGAAATACAAACAGACTCCTGAAATGGTCATCGACTTTATACAGCAAATCGGAGTTCCCCGAACAGAAAACAAGTATCTTCATTTTGCACGTATAGATAAGGTAGAAAGCCTTGAAGAAATAGAAGGTGTCGTATTTCTGGCAAATCCGGATATGCTTTCGGGCTTGACCACTTGGGCTTTTTATGATAATAACGCAGCAGATTGCGTCGTTTCTACCTTTGGTTCCGGCTGTAGTGCTGTAGTGACGCAAGCCACGATAGAGAATCGTAAAGGAGGCAAACGCACTTTCCTCGGTTTCTTCGACCCATCGGTTCGCCCTCATTTCGAAGCAGACAAACTAAGCTATACCATACCTATGTCCAGATTTAAAGAGATGTATGAGACGATGCGCCAAAGTTGTCTATTCGATACGCATGCATGGGGAAAGATTAAAGAAAGAATGAACGGATAATCTCCCATAACGAAATTGCATATTATTATACAATTATCGGGACATTAGGTATGCTTATTCCGAACATACAAGGCTTCTCTTTCGTTGTTATAGGAAGAAACTGCCACTTGATACTGACAATTCATTATCAAGACAGATATTTTCTGAATATCAATCCCTGCCTGTCCTATTTTGTTTCCCAGTGTGGAACTTATAGTTTCACGCTTTGAAACCATCAGTTTCACACCGAGAAACCATTAGTTTCATGCCGGGAAACTAAAAGTTTCAAGCGCCTGAAACTTTCTTTTCCTACAGGATTAAAATAATATATCAGTCGGATTAAACCTTTTATCTGGAGAAAAGTCTTATTATTAATATATTATCGTTCTATTCAACATTAAAGTATCAACGAAAATGGAAACATCCGTCAAACTCTATTCGCTGAAACACAGCAATGTGAAAACCTACCTGTTCGCCTTACTATTCGTAGCGGGTAACATTGCACTTCCACAATTATGCCATCTTGTACCTTATGGTGGTCCTACCCTGTTACCTATTTATTTTTTCACGCTGATTGCGGCTTATAAATATGGTTTTCTTGTAGGATTATTGACTGCTATTCTTTCACCAGTCATCAATCATTTATTGTTTGCCATGCCCTCGGAAGCGGTACTTCCCATCCTATTAATCAAATCGTCCTTACTCGCCGGAGCTTCAGCTCTTGCAGCACGTACTATAAAATCGGTTTCATTACTGGCCATTCTTGGTGTCGTACTCACTTATCAGGTCATAGGCGTTGCATTTGAATGGGCCATCGTCGGAAGTTTCTACGAAGCAGTACAGGACTTCCGTATCGGTATTCCGGGAATGTTACTGCAATGGTTCGGCGGATACGCCCTCCTGAAAGCAATTGCCAAACTCTAAACTAATATAGAAAGATGGACAGAAGGGATTTTTTAAAAACAGTAGCTATCACCGGAGCCGCCTTGACTATACAGCGTTCGGAGGCTATGGAGGTGTTAACTCAAACAATCAATAAAGCAAACGGAAGCAATCCTGATCTGGTGGCCGTTATGGGCGGAGAACCCGAAGAGATGTTCCGCCGTGCCATAAGCGAACTGGGGGGTATGAAGCAATTCGTGAAACCGGGACAGAAAGTGGTTGTAAAACCTAATATCGGTTGGGATAAAGTGCCGGAACTGGCAGGAAATACGAATCCGAAACTGATTGAAGAAATCGTCAGACAATGTTTTGCCGCCGGAGCTAAAGAAGTGGTCGTGTTCGACCATACTTGTGACGATTGGCAGAAATGCTACAAAAACAGTGGTATTGAAGCTGCTGCCAAAAAAGCCGGAGCCAAAGTAATGCCTGCACATCTGGAGTCGTATTACAAACCAATTGATCTGCCAAAAGGCAAAAAGATGAAGAAAGCCAAAGTGCACGAAGCGATTCTGGATTGTGATGTATGGATCAATGTTCCTATTCTGAAGAATCACGGAGGTGCCAATCTGACTATCTCCATGAAAAATCACATGGGGATTGTGTGGGATCGCGGATTCTTCCACCAGAACGATTTGCAACAATGCATCGCAGATATCTGTACATTACAGAAGAAAGCTGTACTCAACGTAGTAGACGCCTACCGGATCATGAAAACAAACGGTCCCCGGGGACGCTCTGCATCCGATGTTGTACTGGCAAAAGGATTGTTTATCTCACCGGATATTGTAGCCGTGGATACGGCTGCTGCCAAGTTCTTCAATCAAGTACGTGAGATGCCACTGGATACAGTAGGACATCTCGCCAATGGGGAAGCATTGAAAATAGGAACCATGAACATTGACAAATTGAATGTCAAGCGAATTAAGATGTAAAACAACCATGTTAAGAAGGCTACGTATTGGAATATCAGCACTTTTATTTGTGCTGATTTCTTTCTTTTTTCTCGATTTCGCAGAAATATTACCGAACAGTTTTCATCGGCTGGCACATTTACAATTTATTCCAGCCATCCTTTCACTAAGTATAGGTATCTTATTATTTCTCATTGTGTTAACGCTTTTATTCGGGCGTGTATATTGTTCTACAATCTGCCCTATGGGTATCTTGCAGGATGTGATTGCGCGAATTTCCAAAGCAACGGGAAAAAAGAAAAAAAGATATAGTTACAGTCCTGCAAAAAACAAATTGCGCTGGGGTGTGCTCGGACTGACAGTGGTCGGGTTTCTATGTGGATTTACATTTATTGTTGGTTTGCTCGATCCGTACAGTGCGTATGGACGTGTAGTAGTGCACATATTCAAACCTATCTATATGCTGGGGAATAATCTGCTGGAATCACTCTTTGCCAGATTTGACAATTATACATTTTATCAGGTAGACACCTCCATCTTGAGCATTTCTTCCCTTCTCATCGCTATTATTACTCTTGCAGTCATCTTTGTAATGGCATGGAAACATGGACGGACATGGTGCAATACGATTTGTCCCGTAGGAACAATATTGGGGTTATTGAGCCGATTTTCATTATTCAAAGTCCGTATTGATACTGCCAAATGTAATGGATGCGGGCTTTGTGCCACCAAATGCAAAGCAGCTTGCATCAATAGTAAAGAACACGCTATTGATTATAGTCGTTGTGTAGATTGTTTCAACTGTTTGGGAGTATGCAAACAAAAAGCATTAGTTTACGCCCCTTCTTTAAAAAAACAGTCTGATGTAGAAACTTCTGCACCATCATCACCGGATTTGGATTCATCCAAACGCCGTTTTTTGGTTGCCGGTCTTGTTACTGCCGGAGCAACCCCCAAACTCATCTCCCAAGCCAAAGAATCTGTAGCAAGCTTGGAAGGTAAGAAGGCATACAAAAAGGAAAATCCGATCACTCCTCCGGGGTCTATCAGTCGGGAACACTTCCAACAGCAATGCACATCCTGTCATCTTTGTGTCAGCAAATGCCCTTCTCATATCTTGAAACCGGCTTTTATGGAATATGGCTTGGCAGGCATGATGCAACCTACTGTTAGCTTTGAGAAAGGATTTTGTAACTTTGACTGTACTGTCTGTGGAGATGTCTGTCCCAATGGAGCAATTCTTCCCATAAGTGTAGAGCAAAAACATCTTACACAAATGGGATATGTTGTTTTCATCGAGGAAAATTGCATTGTTTATACAGATGGAACCAGTTGCGGAGCCTGCTCCGAACACTGTCCCACACAAGCAGTAGCGATGGTGCCGTATAAGGACGGATTGACGATTCCTCATGTAAATAAAGAAATATGTGTAGGTTGTGGAGGATGTGAATATGTTTGCCCAGCCCGTCCATTCCGTGCCATCTATATCGAAGGAAATCCCGTACAAAAAGAAGCAAAACCATTCAAAGAAAGCGAAGAGCACAAAGTTGAGATAGACGATTTCGGATTCTGACCGGCATGGTGCCGGAGCAGAGTTTCCATCCGTGTTTTATGTTCTATGACGGTTTATTTCAAATGTAAACAAGACAGATGGTATGGATTTAAAAAAAACTATCCATTATATTCCTCCTACTTTCAATAAATTCACTAAATTCGTGGCGAACTAAAGAAAGCAATTCATGGAGGTATTCACAAATAACTGGAATAGCCGGAAATATCAGATTGGCTATGCACTAAGCGGAGGATTTATTAAAGGATTTGCCCATTTGGGAGTCATGCAAGCTCTTTTGGAACATGATATTAAACCGGAAATCATCTCTGGAGTAAGTGCAGGGGCACTTGCAGGTGTCTTTTACGCGGACGGCAACGAGCCGCACAAAGTACTTGATTATTTCTCCGGACATAAATTCCAGGATTTAACCAAACTGGTGATTCCCAAGAAGGGACTATTTGACCTCTGTGAATTTATTGATTTTCTCCGGACTAACTTAAAAGCAAAAAATCTGGAAGAGCTACAACTTCCCCTGATTATCACAGCAACTGACCTCGATCACGGTCGCATGGTTCACTTTCATCGGGGAAGCATAGCGGAACGGGTCGCCGCTTCCTGCTGTATGCCTGTCATGTTTTCTCCGGTCAACATAGACGGCACTAACTATGTGGATGGAGGATTGATGATGAATCTTCCGGTCTCTACCCTGCGCAGGGTTTGCAATAAAGTGGTAGCTGTCAACGTAAGTCCCATCATGGCACAGGATTACAAAATGAATATTGTAAGCATTGCTATGCGCTCATTCCATTTCATGTTCCGCGCCAATACCTTTCCCGAAAGAGAAAAATGCGATTTATTAATCGAACCATACAACCTATACGGGTACAGTAACACCGAACTGGAAAAAGCTGAAGAAATCTTCGGGCAAGGCTATAATACAGCTAACGAAGTACTTAGTCAACTGTTGGAAGAAAAGGGGAAAATATGGAAATAATCTCCTATCCATCAGAAACAAGAATGAATACGAATATTAATAATCTACTCTATATGAATGACGAAAATAAAATAATTATCTACCAAGTATTCACCCGCCTGTTTGGAAATAACAACAACCACTGTGTCTACAATGGAGACATTGCCACCAATGGTTGCGGAAAAATGGCTGATTTCACGCTCAAAGCACTTGGTGAAATCAAGAAATTAGGTGCTACACATATATGGTATACAGGCATCATCGAGCATGCCACTCAAACGGACTATCGCCGTTATAATATCAGTCCGGATCATCCTGCTATTGTGAAAGGAAAAGCAGGTTCTCCCTATGCTATCAAGGATTATTATGATGTAGATCCTGACTTGGCTAACGACGTGCAAGGACGTATGAAAGAATTTGAGAATCTGGTACATCGCACACATCGCACAGGTCTGAAAGTAATTATTGATTTTATACCTAATCACGTAGCACGCCAATATCACTCGGATGCACAACCGGACGGTACGACCGAATTGGGAGCTAACGATGACTCCAGCCAATCTTTCAGCCCATATAATAATTTCTATTATATTCCGCAAGCGGAACTCCATGCCCAGTTTGATATGAAAGACGGTGCAGCAGAGCCTTACCGGGAATTCCCGGCGAAAGCTACCGGTAACAATCGTTTTGATGCTACTCCCAATATCACCGACTGGTATGAAACAGTGAAATTAAACTATGGAGTGGATTATCAGAATGGCGGTACCTGCCACTTCTCCCCGACTCCGGATACTTGGATAAAGATGCTGGACATTCTTCTTTTCTGGGCATCAAAAGACATTGACGGTTTCCGCTGCGACATGGCCGAAATGGTTCCTGTTGAATTCTGGGAATGGGCTATTCCTCAAGTAAAAGAGGCTTATCCTGAAATACTTTTCATCGCAGAGGTTTACAATCCAGGTGAATACCGTAACTATCTGTTCCGCGGCAAGTTTGATTACCTGTATGATAAGGTAGGGCTGTATGACACGTTACGCAATGTAGCTTGTGGATATGAATCTGCATCCGCTATCACTCATTGCTGGCAAAGTCTGAATGGAATAGAGAAAAAGATGCTCAACTTCCTGGAGAATCACGACGAGCAACGTATCGCTTCTGATTTCTTTGCCGGCAACCCGCGTAAAGGAATTCCCGCACTGATCGTTTCCGCCTGTATGAACACTAATCCTATGATGATCTACTTCGGTCAGGAGTTTGGAGAACTGGGCATGGATAGTGAAGGATTTAGCGGAAGGGACGGACGGACTACTATATTCGATTATTGGAGTGTAGACAGCATACGACGCTGGCGCAACGGAGGTAAATTTGACGGGAAGATGCTTACTGAAGAGCATAAACACCTCTACTCTATCTACCAAAAAGTACTGACGATTTGTAATGAAGAGCAGGCAATCAGCAAGGGAGTATTCTTTGATTTAATGTATGCCAATATAAACGGATGGCGTTTCAATGAGCATAAACAATATACTTTTATGCGAAAATATAAAAATGAGATTCTGTTTTTCATTATTAATTTCGACAGTCAACTGGTAGATGTTGCTATCAATATGCCTTCACATGCTTTCGACTTTTTACAGATTCCTCAAATGGAATCTTATCAGGCCACTGATTTGATGACGGGCGCTAAAGAAGAAATCAGTCTATTACCTTATAAACCCACGGATGTTTCGGTAGGAGGCTATAACGGAAAGATTTTAAAGATTACTTTTTAAATAAAAAGACTAAGATCTGTATACTCTTCATCCCTCGGTCACTTATGAATGACCGGGGGATTATTTTATGCACATCACTCAAACAAATATTCTCAAAGGCTGTTTAGGTAGATAAATAATCCTCTAAACTCAAAGCTTATGAAGAAATTTATGATTTGTGCAATCGCATTGTTTCTGCTATTATCTACATCTGTCTTTGGAGATACCCCTCCCGGCAATGTACAGTCGACTTTCAAGAAAATGTATCCTAAAGCAAATGGCGTCGCCTGGTCACAAGACGACGGATATTATTGTGCCAACTTTGCAATGAACGGATTTACTAAAAATGTATGGTTCAACGTTCGGGGACAATGGGTGATGACGCAGACTGATCTTGTCAGTCTCGACCGGCTGACCCCAACAGTCTATAATGCCTTTGTATCCGGCCCATACGCAAATTGGGTGGTAGATAATGTGACAATGGTGGAGTTTCCCAAATGGCAGGCTATTATAGTAATTAAGGTAGGGCAAGATAATGTCGACATCAAATATCAGTTATTCTATACTCCACAAGGGGTATTGCTCAAAACGCGCAACGTTAGTGATATGTATGATATTCTCGGGCCAAGTACCTTTCTGGAAAACTAGGAACTGAATTATATAATAGGGTAATAAACGAGAAAGAGGTTGTGTCAAAACGCTGACACAGCCTTTTTTTATGCGCAAAGCCCAGACTTTCTCAAGCCCGGGCTTTGTTATTACCCAAAGT
>NZ_CP083673.1:6389050-6405665 GCF_025914115.1 Bacteroides sp. DH3716P
TCTTTAGGTAATAACAAAGCCCCAGCTTGTGAAAGTCGGGGCTTTGTGCGTAAAAAACAGAAGGTGTGCATTTTGACACACCTTCTTTTCTTTTGTTAGGCGGATAAAAGGGAGTGAAAAAAATGTTAGTAGGTAAACAAATTCCTTTTTTTTCTTGTTAGTCTCATAGATTCTTATTACATTTGTGATACAAAAATATTAGCCGTATCGACTGGATCGGGAAACTCTTCAAATTAATCTGATGCACCGAGAAAGCTTCGTTCTTCAATGGCGGGCCACATCCTTCGGGACAGCTTTAAGCCGGTGGATTACAAAGAGGGCGAGCGCTCAAATCTTGTTCTATCAGAGTTTCATCACATCGTCGATGCGGCTTTTTTTATATACTTTTCTATGATATTTTATTTCTCCGGTACAGGTAATTCTAAGTGGATTGCAAATCAGCTTTCCAAAGAGCAAAAAGAAGAGTTGGTTTTTATTCCCGATGCGCTAAAGAATGAAGCATTGGAGTTTAGTTTGCAGGCAGGTGAAAAGATCGGTTTTGTATTTCCTATCTATTCGTGGGCTCCTCCTGAAATCGTACTTAATTTTATTCGGCAACTCTCTTTAAAGGGGTATAAAAGACAATATTTGTTTTTTGTTTGTTCCTGTGGGGATGATACCGGGCTTACGCAGCAGGTGCTGGAGAAGGCTTTGAGTCATAAAGGCTGGAAGTGTCATGCAGGCTTTTCTGTGACTATGCCCAATAATTATGTATTGCTTCCCGGTTTTGACGTAGATAAGAAAGAATTGGAGGAGAAAAAACTGGCAGATGCTATTCCGACTCTCAATCAAATAAATGCTTCAATAAGTAGGAGAGAGGAGTTGTTTCTTTGTCATGAAGGGAGTATTCCTTTTATTAAGACGAGGATTATCAATCCTTTATTTAATCGCTTTCAGATGTCTCCCGGGAATTTTTATACTACGGATGCTTGTATTGGATGTAAGCGTTGTGAGAAGAGTTGTCCGGTAGGGAATATTATGATGATGGGCAGAAAGCCTGTTTGGGGGATGGATTGCACCTCATGCCTGGCATGTTATCATGTTTGTCCGCAGCATGCGGTGCAATATGGGAAAAGAACGAAAGATAAAGGGCAGTATTTCAATCCTAATTAATCTACTCGCCAATTAATCTACTCGTCTTTGATTTTAATGCAGCAATTAGATAAGTCTTCAATGATAGCCAGGCTTTCTACTCTGACGCTTTGCTCCTCAAGTTTTTTACGCCCATTTTGGAAGGCTTTTTCAATAATGAATCCCATTCCTACCAAGTTTGCTCCGGATTGCTTGATGAGGTCGATAATGCCTAATGCGGCATTGCCATACGCGAGGAAGTCATCCACGAAAAGAACATTGTCATTTGGAGTGAGGAAATCGGCACTGATAACGACTTCATAATCACGATCTTTAGTGAATGAGTGCACAGTGGTGCTTAGTGCATTCTGGATGGTTTTAGGAGACTTCTTCTTTGCAAATACAACTGGTAAATCCATCAGGTAGCCTGTCATGATAGCAGGGGCGATGCCGCTGGCTTCGATTGTCATAATCTTATTTACGTTTGTGGCTGCAAAACGGCGGACAAACTCAACTCCGATTGATTTCATCAGGACAGGGTCCATTTGATGATTAATAAAACCGTCTACTTTCAGGATACCTCCTTCGTAGCACTTTCCGTCTTGCAGAATTCTTTTTTTAAGTAATTGCATGCTGTATGATATTAATTAAATAATGTGCTAATATTCCATTCCGCATGGTGAACAGCGGTTGGTATATTAGCACATGGAAATTTGAATTGTTACTTGTTGTCTCTTAAGTCTTTTACTCGGACGGCTTTTCCTTCGCTTTGCGGGAGAGAGCCTTTTTTTACCAGTTTAACTTTGGGAGTCACCAATATTTCATCCTTTAATTGGCGGGTTATATCCTTGCGGATCTTCTCCAGTTCAATATAATTGTCAGTGGAAAGGTCGCTTAATTCTACTTCGACGATCATCTCGTCTTGGTTGTTGACTGTTTCCAGTGTAATCAGGTAATTGCTGCCTAATTCGGGAAATTGTACGAGTATCTTTTCTACTTGCATCGGGAAGATATTTACTCCCTTGATAATGAACATATCATCACTGCGTCCCTTGATACGATCAATACGGATGTGCGTGCGGCCGCAGGGGCATTTTCCCGGAAGAATACGGGTTAAGTCACGGGTGCGATAGCGGATTAACGGCATCATCTCCCGGTCGAGAGTCGTAAGTACTAATTCTCCGATTTCTCCTTCCTGAACGGGTTCTCCTGTTTCCGGATCGATAATTTCTACCAGATAACAGTCTTCCCAGAAGTGCATTCCGTTTTGTTCCTGACATTCGAAAGCAACACCGGGACCGTTCATTTCTGTCATACCGAAGCTGTTGTATGCTTTTACGCCCAGCATCTTTTCTATTTTCCGGCGTTGTTCGTCGGTGTGAGGTTCAGCACCGATAACCAGCGTTTTCAGTGTGGTTCCTTTGGGATCAAGGCCTTCTTCCTGAAAGACTTCGGCAAGGCGGATGGCATAGCTGGGGATAGCATGTAAAGCGGTAGTCTTGAAGTCGTTGATGAATTTAATCTGTCGTTTACTGTTTCCGGCTGCGGCAGGGACTGTCAGACAGCCCAGGCGTTCTGCACCGTATTGGAAGCCTAACCCTCCTGTAAACATACCGTATCCGGAGCTGTTTTGGAAGACGTCGGTCTTGCGTATTCCTACTGCGTACAGGCAGCGGGCTACCAGGTTGGCCCAGGAGTCGAGATCGTGCTGTGAATGAACAATAACTGTCGGGTTTCCGGTAGTACCACTAGAAGAGTGAATACGTACACCATCATTGCTCATATCACCTGCTACCAGCCCGAAAGGATAGTGGGCACGCATATCGGCTTTGGTAGTAAAGGGCAATTTGCGGATATCGTCTAATGATTGTATGCTATCTGCAGTGATGCCATGTTTGCTGAAAACTTCTTTGTAATATGGGGAGTTTGCAGCTATATTGATTGTTTTCTTAAGCCGTCGAAGTTGTAATTCCTGCAACTTCTCCCGGCTCATGGTTTCTAGTTCTTCTTCCCAGTATTGTGTATTCATGATAATGCCTGTTATTACATTAGCTTTTCTGCAATTTCCTTGCCGGCAGCCAATGCTTTAAGATTCATTTCTACAATTGCTTCTCCCTTGCGCAGGAAGATTTCACGGATGCTGTCTTGTACTTTTCCGTAGTCGATGCCAAGGAATGGAATGGTTGCTCCCAGTAAGACTATGTTGGCAACGCGGGCGGAGCCTACTTCTTTGGCTACTTTGTCTACGTTCAACACAATTTTGTGAGGCAGCTTATTGATTTCTGCCATTACTTTGTCTGCTTCCGGATAATTGGGGATATTGACAAACGGAGTTTCGTTAGTCACTAACCAACCGTTAGGGCTAAGATAAGGGAGGTAGCGCAATCCTTCCATGGGTTCCAATGAAATGATAAGGTCGCATTTACCTGATGGGATCAAGTCTGAAGCAATCGGCTGGTCGCTGATACGGAGGTTGGATTGAACATCTCCTCCGCGTTGGCTCATTCCGTGCACTTCTGCTTGTTTCATATATAATCCTTCTTTCAAGGCAGCTTTGCCGATCACTGTAGCAATAGACAGAATTCCCTGTCCACCGACTCCTGATAATATAATGTCTTTCTTCATGGCTTACTTACTTCTTTTTTTGCGTGCTAATGTCTGGATACACTCTCTACGTGGAATAATGACAGATACACCACGGTATTCGATCTCTTCGCGAATGATTTGCTTCATCTCCTCATAGTTTTTCTTCAACGGAGTAACGACGCGGATATGAGCCGGATCTACTCCGATACCTGCACAGATCGCTTCGATACGTCCGGTTCCGGCAGAGTCCTGTCCGCCTGTCATGGCGGTAGTTTCATTGTCGGAGATGACGATGGTTACACTGGCATTCTCGTTCACACAATCTAATAGTCCGGTCATTCCGGAATGGGTGAATGTGGAGTCTCCGATGACAGCTACAGCCGGGAAAAGACCTCCGTCAGCCGCACCTTTCGCCATCGTGATGGAGGCGCCCATGTCTACGCATGAGTTGATTGCATTGAAAGGAGCATTCGCGCCTAATGTGTAACAGCCGATGTCGCTGAATACTTTATGAGATGGGTATTCTTCTTTCAGAACTTCGGTTAGTGTGATATACATATCGCGATGTCCGCAACCTTCGCAAAGTGCAGGCGGACGCATTTCTACGACAGAAGGAATGCCGAATTCCGATTTATTCTCTTTGCCTACGGCGCGGGCTACAGAGTCCGGATTTAATTCTCCATCCTGTGACAGAGTGCCGTCCAAGCGTCCTTTTACTTTAACGCCGATGCCCAGATAACCTTTCAATTGTTTTTCTACAAATGGTTGTCCGTCTTCCAGAACGAGGATTTCGTCACAGGAGTCAATCAATTGATGTAATTGCTTTTTAGGCAATGGATACTGGCCGATTTTAAGTACCGGATATTCGCAACCTTCAGGATAGTTTTCCATCAGATAGTTGTAGCCGATGCCACAAGCGATAATTCCTAACTTTTTGTTAGGACCATCTGTATATTTATTATAAGGTGATTCTTCCGAAGCTTTGATAAACTCGTCTTGGCGCGCAAGTAATACTTTGTAGCGTTTACGGGCATTTCCAGGTAACAAGATGAACTGACGAGGATCTTCGCTGAAAGAGATGCCATTCTGTGGTTTTTGTGCTTTGCGTTCTACTCCAGAGCGGGAGTGTGCAAGGCGGGTTACCATACGCATCAAGATAGGTTCGCCCAATTTTTCAGAGAATTCGAAACCACTGTATACCATATCATACGCTTCCTGCTGATTGCTGGGTTCGTACATGGGAATCAGTGAGAAATCTCCGTAGAAACGGCTGTCTTGTTCGTTCTGCGAAGAGTGCATACTGGGGTCGTCTGCTGCTATCACGATCAATCCACCTTTCACGCCTGTGATGGCAGAGTTGACAAAACAGTCGGCAGCTACATTCATACCTACGTGCTTCATACAAACTAATGCCCGTTTACCAACGAATGACATACCCAACGCAGCTTCCATCGCTGTTTTTTCATTGGCACACCAACGGTTGTGTATATTCTGTTCGGTCGTTATTGGGGCCATTTGAATATATTCCGTAATTTCAGTTGAAGGAGTACCAGGATAGGCATAAACACCTGAAAGTCCGGCATCCAGTGCAGCTTGTGCAATGGCTTCATCGCCAAGTAAGAGTTGCTTGCTCATATATATTTCTTTTATTTAGTGTTGATCACAGTTTGTTAATCTATCGGGCAAAGATAGGCTTTTCCGTTCGTTTTATCACAAATTTACTTGAAAATCTTTCTTTCATTCAGGGCTTTCCAGTATTTTCTTGCATTTGCCATGTGGTCGGCATAATTGGATGCAAAGTTGTGAGTTCCGGAAAAATCTTCTTTAGCACACATGTAGATATAGTTATGTTTGGTATAGTTCAATACGCTGTCTATTCCCTTTTTAGAAGGGATACGGATGGGGCCTGGAGGCAGACCGGTATTTATATAGGTGTTATAGGGGGAATTGACTTTTAAATTTTCGTTGGTGATTCGGCGCAGACCGAAATCCTGTAGTGCAAATTTGATGGTAGGATCTGCCTGCAAAGGCATATCTTGATGTAAACGGTTGATATACAATCCGGCTACCATTGGCTTTTCTTCATTGTTGTTGGTTTCTTCTTCAACGATGGAAGCAAGAGTGCTGACTTCTTCCGGTGTCATGCCGATAGCGGTGGCTTGTGCCAGACGTTCTTTGTTCCAGAAGCGTTCGTGCTCATTCTTCATTCGTTTAAAGAAGTCGTCTACGCTCATATCCCAATATACCTGATAGGTTTCAGGTATGAAAAGGCTGGGGAGTGTTATGGTTGTGTATCCCATTTGAGCCTGGAAAGTAGAGTCGAATAACTGGCTGGCGATTTCGGCAGAGTCTATCATGAGTTGTTTTCCAATGCTTCGTGCTAACCGGTCTAATGTCCGGACACTTCCTATGGTAAGGTTGATCGCTTCCTGATAGCCTCTGGAAAAGCGACTATATACGTGATAGATATTGTCATTTGGGCGAATGGCATAACGTCCGGTATGGATATTCTGATCGAAATCTTTATATTTTGCCATCCACTGGAATCCGGTGAACTTATTGACATGCCCGAATTTTTGTATTTTATGATAGATAGAGTCGGCTGTGTCATCCCGGTCTACATAAATATATACAGTTTTAGATGGATGAAATTGAGGAGCAAACAGATAGTAATAAAAGGTGCCTCCGGCAATTGCACAAAGGAGGAATGCTCCGATTAGAATTGATAGTAGAATATTTCTCTTTTTTCTCTTCATCTTTTGAGGTATATTTAAAAAGTTCGCCAAAGATAAAAAGAATTTGGATAGGATTGTTCTCTTTTTAGGATGAATCATAAGAAGACTATATCAAAAGTATGTTTTCTTTCGATGCGGTAATGAATCCATTCTTTCACGTTGCGTTTGCCTTGCTTGATTTATTCAGTTGCTTATTGTGCTGCTTGGCATTCATTGCAATTATCTTTTTGTTTCCAGCGTAGTTCCATTATTCCAATATATTGTGGGACTATTTTCTCGCAATATATGGGAATGTTTTCTCATAAAATAAGAGAATACTTTCCCACAATATGTGGGAATAAGACAATCTCTTGACGTTACAATGTGAAACCTTGAGAGTAATACAACAACTCCCTTTTATTGAAGTGCAAGTCTGTTTGTAACTAGAATGCCATTGGCATAGGGAAATGAATTCATTTCAGAGAAACGAGTTTTGCTACTTAGTTCGGCCAGAGGGAATAATTTGCATTTGCTTCTATTTTGTTTTCTATCTCATCGGGTAAAGGTGCGAAGAAATCCATATTAGTCAGGCTCTCGATGCTATCCACTGTGACTACATATGAAGATAGAGGTTCTACTGCCTGCTCATTGTTGAATAAGAAGCCGATAGCCCGTATCGGTTTGGCAAAAGGAGATAGGACTACTTTGAAAAACCGTTGAGGTACTACGACCTTATTTTTCCCAATCGTTTTAGGCTGTTTTTCAATAATAGGTCCACATATAATAATAATGGCACTATCTGCTATAGCCCAATTCCGGATTTTTTCTTCCAGATTTTTCCATCCTCTTCTATTTAACTGGGGATGTTGGGGACACATATTGCTGAAATAGAATGATTCTTTCATGGCTTCAGGACTCCATTTCATATCTGCAGCAGGCGCCATGTGTCCTTTGTCGTATCCTGAACGGGTGTAGTCAGTATTGGTTGCAATCGGGCCTGTCACTAATGGGTCGGCAATAAAACGATTGCCTCTTTTTTCTTTTCCTTTGGTTTCTTCCCGGGTTAATTCGTAAGAGACCCAGTTGGGTATTTTTAAATCTTTGTTATATGATACGGTATATCCGCTATGCCGGATTATTTGTTCTTGCCGGGGAACTAATGGTATGGGTGTCTCCAGATCTTTGCCAAGTGGAATTTGAAGGGAGATATCGGTTTGCGGTTCATTATTATTCTGGGTATTAATCTGTTGGCAATATAAATAGACGCCAAAAAGAATAGGAATGAGCACAATGATGGCGATGATACATCCTAATCTGTTATTGGAATGTGATTTCTTTTTGAATAGCTTTCTGTTTTTACCTTTTTTACTTCGATTCATTGGTTAGCTAGTAATGGCGGGTTTGTTTTATTCTTCTTTTCTCATGCTGAATTCACAACCGCAATATTGTTGGTTGTAGAAGTTATACTCTTTAATAATGGCGATACGTCGTTCGCTAAGTCCGCCTTTCCGCCAATTCTGTTCCCAGTATGTGACATCCGGGTATGAAGCGGTGGCATATTGTCCGGCTTCATTAATCTGCTCCAGACTTTTCCAACGACTGGAAGCAAGCGTTGTGGTTATTACGGAAAGGCCATGTTCATGCGCATAACGGGCGGTCTCCAATAAGCGTAGTTTAAAGCAACGTAGGCAGCGTCCTCCTCTTTCGGGTTCCTGCTCCATTCCTGCTATATGGCATCGCCAGTTTTCATGATCGTAATCAGCATCTATTATCTCCAATCCCAATGATTGGGCATAGCGTGTACATTCGTCTTTTCTTATCATATACTCTTCCAGCGGATAGATGTTAGGATTGCAATAATAGATAACAGGGGTGATGTGATGTTGCATCATACATTCAATAATGGCTGATGAACAAGGAGCACAACAGGTATGAAGTAAGACTTTATCGGCTCCTCCCGGAACTTCGAGTTGGAATTTCTTTTTCATGCTGTAAAGTTAATACATATTTACGATACGAGTCAATGGTTTATGCTTTATTCAGAATAGTTTTTTATAAAAATAGGAGGGAGGATATCTCCTTTATACTGTTTTTTATAAAATCTTGTTTATTGAACTAATTCACTAAATGAGTATGAATTAACTAATTAATCTCATCTTTTTTACTATTTTTGTCCATTCAAGTTTATAACAACTCAATAATGAATGAATTAAATTGCGGGCAAGGAGAGCAAAATGCAGGCCCGGAGAAGAAAAAAAGTACCTCGAAAATAGTGAAGAGAACTTTAGTTGTGGCTGCATTGGCTTTGGCGGTATATGTTGTATATTCCGTAGTTTATTTATTTGTCTCACCTGATCGTAATATTCAGCAGATCTATCTGGTTCCGGAAGATGCGGCATTTATTATTCAGTCATCGGCTCCGATTGAAGATTGGGAGAAGTTTAGTGGAAGCGAGACGTGGCAATGCCTGAAGAAAGCGAAATCTTTTGAGGAGGTGACGAAAAGTGTGGAGAAGCTGGATTCCGTTGTTAAAAGCAATAAGGTATTATTGTCGCTTGTCGGTGAACGGGATATGCTTATTTCGCTTCATAAGACTCGTGCCACAGAGTGGGATTTTTTGCTTATCTTGGATATGCAGAAGACATCAAAGATGGACTTATTGAAAGACCAGGTTGAAACCGTATTGGTTATGAGTGGTTTTACTGTGACTAATCGGATGCATAATAGCATTAATATCCTTGAAATGCGCGATTCCGAGACGAGGGATATTTTCTATATTGCTTTTGTCGATAATCATTTGGTTGGTTCATACACATCCGGACTTGTCGAGTCGGCTATTGATTCGCGTAATAAACCTAAAATCGGGCTTGATCAGTCTTTTATTGAAACAGAGAAGTTGGTTTCCGGTAAGGGACTTGTCAGAGTCTTTGTCAATTATGCGCGTGTACCTCAATTTATGTCTATTTATTTAGGTACAAGAAATGAGTACATTGATCTGTTTAGCAATTCCATGAATTTTGCCGGACTTTATTTAAATACGAATAAGGAGCGGATGGAAGTGAAAGGATATACATTGAAAAAAGATTCTGCCGATCCTTATGTCACTGCTTTGTTGAATTCGGGAAAACATAAAATGAAAGCACATGAGATTCTGTCCGGGCGGACAGCTCTTTATACGAATATAGGTTTCAATAGTCCGGTGACCTTTGTAAAGGAACTGGAGAATGCACTGTCGGTTCACAATAAACAGTTGTATGATTCTTATCAAAGTTCCCGGAAAAAGATAGAAGGGTTATTCGGTATATCTTTGGAAGAAAACTTTTTGAGTTGGATGTCAGGAGAGTTTGCTATTACCCAATCCGAACCAGGTTTGTTAGGACATGATCCCGAACTGATTCTGGCTATCAGGGCTAAAAGTATTAAAGATGCCCGTAAGAACATGGAATTCATTGAAAAGAAGATTAAGCGACGTACTCCAGTTAAGATTAAGACTGCTAATTATAAGGATTTCGAGATTAATTATGTCGAAATGAAAGGCTTTTTTCGCTTGTTCTTTGGAAAGCTATTTGATAAATTTGAGAAGCCATACTATACTTATGTTGACGATTATGTAGTTTTTAGTAATAAAGCTGCTTCTTTACTTTCCTTTGTAGAAGATTACGAGCAGAAGAATTTATTAAAAAATAATCCGGGTTTTGAAAATGCACTGTCATATTTAAAATCAAGTTCTACTATTTTCTTATATACAGATGTGCGCAAGTTTTATTCCCAGTTGAAACCGATGATGAATCCTGCTACATGGAATGAAATACAATCAAACAAAGACGTTTTGTATTCATTTCCTTACTGGACTATGCAGATTATAGGAGAGGATCAGTCGGCTTCTTTGCAGTATGTGATGGATTATAGCCCATATCAACTGGAAGAGGTTGACGTTGCTATTGCTACCGATGAAGATGATAAGGAAATGAACGAAGATGCAGAGACCGAAAAAGAGCAGATGAGCGAACTGAAACGTTTCTATATCGAAAAGTTTGAAGGAAACGTTTTACGGGAGTTTTATCCGGAGGGAGCATTGAAGAGTGAAGCGGAAGTAAAAGAAGGGAAACGCCATGGTCGTTACCGCGAATATTATGAAGATGGGACATTGAAACTTCGTGGAAAGTATGCAAATAATAAACCGAAGGGTACATGGAAGTACTATACCGAGGACGGAAAATTTGAACGCAAAGAAAAGTTTTAGATAACGTCAACAAAAGTTGATTTAAAAGTTAAGCTCAAAAAATAATCGGATTCTTTTTGTTTTCTCAAATAAAGCTGTAATTTTGCACGCCGTAAACGAGAGACAAACGCCGCTATAGCTCAGTTGGTAGAGCAACGCATTCGTAACGCGTAGGTCGCCAGTTCAAGTCTGGCTAGCGGCTCTCAAATTAGAACGCTGATTATTAATTAATAATCAGCGTTCTAATTTTTACAGGATTCCCTATTCTTATTTTAAAAGGGAAATCCTGCGTATGTAATAGATGTGAAATATAAAAATGTAATCTATGTTGAGTCGTATTATTGTTTTAGTGGTTGCCGGAGTAGCCGTAGTCTATATCGTTCGCTTTATAGATAACTTTTTCTCCCAACGTAGAAGATAAAACTAGCTTTCAAACATTCTGCTGCGTGCGAGCATACAAGCGCCAACGATGCCGGCTTTGTCTTTCAGCTTAGATGTGATGATGGCTGAATCTTTATTAACCAGATTTAGAGAGTACTTGCGTACGGCTGTTTTTATGGGTTGGGTGATATAATCGCCGGTTAAAGATAAAGTTCCACCTATAATGACCAGTTCCGGGTTGAAGATATTGATTAGCCCGGCAATCTGTTTGCCTAGTTTCTGTCCGATTTCTTCTACAATTTCAATGCAAAGCAGGTCTTCTTTATTCACAGCGGCAATGATCTCATCAAGAGTGATCGGATTTTCCTCTGTGGCGATTCGTGTAGATAGAATGGAACTTTCCCCACTTTGAATACGCTCTAATAAGATACGATGAAGTGCCGATCCGGAAGCTTCCGTCTCCAAACAACCTTTTTTCCCGCAATGGCAGATTATCTCATTATCATAAGCACTCATGTGTCCAAATTCACCGGAGAATCCGGATTTCCCGGTATAAATCTTACCATCAATAATAATTCCGATACCTACTCCCCAGCTTACATTTACAAAAATGATATCCTTTTCTCCTTTTACGCAGCCTTGCATATATTCGCCATAAGTCATGGCACGCGTGTCATTATCAATGGTTACTTTATATCCCAATTTTTCGGATAATACATCCGCCAACGGCCTTTCCTCAAAATTGAATTGGCTGAAGCTATACCCTGATTCAGGATTTACACGCCCCGACACATTTACATTAATATTTAAGATCTTCTCTTTATTAATAGTGAGTTTCTTTATAAAATTGAGAATATGCTTGCATAACTCATTCATCCCTTCGATTGAGTTCTCAAACTTATAAGGTATATTCATTTTCAATTCTACCATATCGCCTTTGAAATTTATCAGTCCGATATTGACGGCGAATCTTTTGATGTCTACACCCAAAAAGTAACTGGATTCCGGATTAAGCCCATAGAGGTTGGGATGGCGTCCGCCACTAGTTTCCAATTTGCCATAATCATTAATATATCCGTCATCACACATTTCACCGATAAATTTGGTGACAGTCGGTACACTTAAATCCAGCTCTTTTGAAAGATCGGGAATTGTAGAACTTCCATTATATATATAATGTGTAATAATCCTCTTTTTGACAAGAGCACTTTTAGAGCCTTTTTCTATTTCTTTCAAGAATTGTTGGTTCATAACTATGTATATTTGGTAATTCACACAAAGATAATTAATTTTTTTATTAATACGTGGTTTTGAGACCTTGAAAATTAGAATATCTTGAATGTTATATTCCCTATATACTATGTAATGGATTTATATATAGGATAATGTAGCTATGGACGATTGTGGATATAATAAATGAAATAAGACGATTTGTGAGGTAATTCCCCCTTCTATTAATTAATAATGCGAGGAATAACGATTTTATTAATAAAATATTTTATTATCTATTGTTTATTTAATAAATATAGCTATATTTGTGCCGTGATATTATTAATAAAACTCTATATCCTTAAATGAATTTAGTATGAGAAACTATTTTTTAGGTCTGTGTTTATTATTTGCTTTGTGTTTTACGGCATGCTCTCATTCAGATGATTCTGTTGATGTGCTAATTATTGGTGGAGGCGCTAGTGGAGTGACTGCTGGTATTCAGTCTGCTCGAATGGGGGCTGCAACATTGATAGTAGAAGAAACAGAATGGCTGGGTGGAATGCTTACATCTGCAGGTGTAAGTGCTGTTGACGGAAACTATGATTTACCGGCAGGCTTGTTTGGTGAGTTTCGCGGACATTTGGCAGATTATTATGGAGGGCTTGATTCTCTAAAAACCGGTTGGGTGAGTGCAGTGTTGTTTGAACCTTCAGTCGGAAATAAAATTTTCCATGAAATGGTTGACGCGGAGAAAAATTTAAAAGTATGGCATAATGCTACTTTGGTAAAGCTGGAAAGAGAGAATGATGCTTGGATTGCTCAAATTCAGATGAAAGATAATACAATTAAAAAAATACATGCTAAAATATTGATTGATGGTACTGAATTGGGGGATATAGCAAAAATGTGCGGGGTGAAATATGATGTCGGTATGGAAAGCCGTCATGATACTAAAGAAGATATTGCTCCGGAAGAGAAAAATAATATAGTTCAGGATATTACATACGTAGCAATCTTGAAAGATTATGGTAAAGATGTGACTATTCCTTGTCCTGAAGGATATAATAAAGATGAATTTGCTTGTGCTTGTGCCAGTCATGTTTGTATCATGCCTAAAGAACCGGATCGTGTATGGTCTAAAGACATGATGATAACTTATGGAAAACTTCCTAATAATAAATACATGATTAATTGGCCGATAGAAGGCAATGATTATTATGTAAACTTGATTGAAATGACCCGTGAGGAACGTGAAGAAGCCTTGAAATATGCAAAACATTATACGATGTGTTTCGTTTATTTTCTGCAACATGAATTAGGTTTTAATACATTGGGCTTAGCTGATGATGAATATCCTACAGCCGACAAATTACCATTTATTCCTTACCATAGAGAGTCTAGGAGAATCCATGGGCTAGTACGTTTTGATTTAAATCATGCTTGTGAACCGTTCAGGCAGTCTCAACCTCTTTATCGTACTTGTATTGCCGTGGGGAATTATCCTGTGGACCATCATCATACGCGTTATCATGGATATGAAGAGTTGCCTAATCTTTATTTTCATCCGATACCGTCATACGGTTTACCTTTAGGAACTTTGATTCCGAAAGATGTTGAAGGATTGATTGTTGCTGAAAAATCAATATCTGTTTCTAATATAATTAATGGTACCACTCGTTTGCAGCCGATGGTTATGCAGATCGGGCAGGCAGCGGGAGCATTAGCAGCTCTTGCGGTGAAAGAAGGTAAAAATATAAGAGAAGTATCTGTTCGGGAAGTACAAAATGCGATTTTGGATGGAAAAGGATATTTATTGCCTTATTTAGATGTTGAGTTAGATCACCCAATGTTTAAGTCACTACAACGTATCGGCTCTACAGGTATATTAAAAGGTATAGGTAAAAGTGTTGACTGGTCAAATCAAATGTGGTTCAGAGCGGATACATTATTATTGGCAAATGAGTTGAAAGGATTGGGTGATGTTTATCCTTTTGTCAATAAGCAAGTATTCGAAGGTAATAATACCATATCAATTCAGAAAGCTACAGAGCTAGTAGGAGAGATTGCAGAAAAAGAAGGTATTGAGATGAAAGAGGGTAGGGTAGAAGAGATCTGGGATAAATTTGATTTGAAAGATTTTGATATGAATCGAAATATTTTGAGAAGTGAAATGGCAATTTTGATTGATCAGATATTAGATCCTTTCAATAATAAAAAAGTAGATATTATAGGGCAATATATTCAATAGGTAATAATAATATAAGTGTTAACTGCTGTTTTAATTAAACTAATATGAAAACATTAGATCGAAGAGGCTTTCTAAAAAAAGCCACATTGGCTGGCGCGTCAGCCTTGACTGTACCAACTTTGTTTGAATCTTGTACTTCAAAAGCTAGTGCCAGTACAGTAGTGGCAACTGATGGTTTGGAAAGTAAACTCATTGTTCCTAAAAACAATGGCTTAAAAATTACCGGAACTTTTTTGGATGAAATATCACATGATATTCCACATCAGAACTGGGGTGAGAAAGAATGGGACTTGGATTTTCAGCACATGAAAAATATAGGAATTGATACAGTAATAATGATCCGTTCTGGTTATCGTAAGTTTGTCACTTTTCCTTCTCCTTATTTATTGAAGAAAGGTTGTTATATGCCTTCCGTTGACTTGGTGGATATGTTTTTACGTTTAGCTGAAAAGTATGGAATGAAATTCTATTTTGGACTATACGATTCGGGTAAATACTGGGACACAGGGGATATGACCTGGGAAGTGGAAGATAACAAATATGTAATTGATGAAGTTTGGGAAAATTATGGTTCCAAGTATAAAAGTTTTGGAGGATGGTATATCAGTGGTGAAATAAGCCGGGCAACGAAAGGGGCGATTGGTGCTTTTCATGCATTAGGAAAACAATGTAAGGATATATCTAATGGATTGCCTACTTTTATATCTCCTTGGATTGATGGCAAAAAAGCAATCATGGGAACGACAAAAATGACGAGAGAAGATGCCGTTTCTGTACAACAACACGAAAAAGAATGGGATGAAATTTTTGATGGAATTCATGATGTGGTAGATGCATGTGCATTTCAAGATGGGCATATTGATTATGACGAATTGGATGCGTTCTTTTCTGTCAATAAAAAATTAGCAGATAAGTATGGTATGCAATGTTGGACAAATGCCGAATCTTTTGACCGTGATATGCCAATTCGTTTTCTACCCATTAAGTTTGATAAACTTCGGATGAAGTTGGAAGCAGCCAAACGTGCCGGATATGATAAGGCTATTACTTTTGAATTTTCTCATTTTATGAGTCCGCAATCAGCCTATCTGCAAGCTGGTCATTTATATGACAGATATAAAGAATATTTTGAAATAAAATAAATGTTATGAAGTCTACAATCAATTTTAGTTATCTTATATTCCTATCTGTTGTGGCAGCATTGGGAGGCTTCTTGTTCGGATATGATACTGCGGTTATATCGGGAACAATTGCCCAAGTGACTCAACTTTTTCAATTAGATGCACTACAACAGGGATGGTATGTAGGATGTGCTTTAGTAGGCTCTATCGTAGGTGTTCTTTTTGCTGGAATCTTAAGCGATAAGTTAGGAAGAAAACTTACGATGGTTATATCAGCTGTGTTGTTTTCCACATCAGCTCTAGGATGTGCTCTATCAGCCGATTTTGCCCAATTGGTAGTTTATCGGATTATAGGTGGAGTAGGAATAGGGGTTGTGTCCATTGTTTCTCCTCTTTATATATCAGAACTAGCTGTAGCGCAGTATAGAGGACGTTTGGTGTCATTGTATCAGTTGGCTGTAACAGTTGGTTTTTTGGGAGCTTATTTAGTTAACTATCAATTATTGGCATGGGCGGAGAGTGGTACGCAATTAAGTGTGGATTGGTTGAATAAAATATTTATAACTGAAGTATGGAGAGGTATGTTGGGTATGGAAACATTGCCGGCAATCTTATTCTTCATAATCATATTTTTTATTCCGGAAAGTCCCCGCTGGTTAATCGTACGTGGAAAGGAATTGAAAGCTGTAAATATATTAGAGAAAATATATAATTCAATTACAGAAGCGAAAAGTCAATTAAATGAAACGAAATCTGTGCTGACCTCTGAAACAAAATCGGAATGGTCTTTATTGATGAAGCCTGGAATTTTCAAAGCTGTTATTATCGGTGTGTGTATTGCGATTTTAGGACAGTTTATGGGTGTGAACGCAGTACTTTATTATGGCCCTTCTATCTTTGAAAACGCAGGACTTTCAGGAGGAGATTCTCTTTTTTACCAAGTTCTGGTAGGACTAGTCAATACTTTGACCACCATTCTGGCTCTTGTCATCATTGATAAGGTAGGCCGCAAGAAACTTGT
>NZ_CP083673.1:6405765-6421666 GCF_025914115.1 Bacteroides sp. DH3716P
ATACTTCAAGGAAATGTTTCCAAGTTTTTCCAAATCGATTTTCTGCTAAATCCATAATGCTTCATTTTTATACATAGCAAAAATATAAGCATCAACATTTAATATTCAACTCATTCAAAACCTTGCGTATTGCCTCAAATGTGGTAATGCGAGTAGGAACTAGTGGCAACCGAAGTTTATTCTCGATCATACCCATGGCATTCAACATTGATTTTACTCCTGCCGGATTTCCATCAACAAACAATAAATTGAATAATTCCGTGAATCGATGGTGAATGGTTAATGCATTGGCAAAGTCTCCTTGAAGCGCCAGGCGCGTCATACGGCTAAATTCACGAGGAAAAGCATTACCGATTACTGAAATCACACCAACGGCTCCCAATGTAATAAGCGGAAAGGTTATACCATCATCTCCGGAGATTACATTGAAATTTTCCGGTTTATTTTTAATAATATCATCCATTTGCGTAATATTGCCGGATGCTTCTTTAATAGCAACTACATTCTTAAAATCGCGGGCAATCCGCAAAGTAGTTTCAGCAGTCATATTTACCCCCGTACGTCCCGGAACATTATACAATACGATGGGGAGCTCCGTAGCTTCCGCAATCGCTTTATAATGCTGATAAATACCTTCTTGAGAAGGTTTATTATAATACGGCACAACAGACAATATGGCATCAACTCCTGTGAAATCATCATTTTTCAATGTTTCTACAATAGCACGAGTATTATTACCACCTACACCCAACAGAATAGGAATTCTTCCGTTAACGCGGTCAATTACCATCTTTTTTATAGTTTTCTTTTCTTCCTCGGTCAGAGTCGGTGTTTCAGCTGTAGTCCCCAGCACACACAAAAAATCCGCATTATTCTGTAATAGATAGTCCACCATACGCATCAACGCGTCATAGTCAACGCTCTCATCCTCTTTGAAAGGAGTAATCAGTGCTACCCCCATTCCTTTCAATTTAGTCTGTATCATGAGTTTTAATTATAATCTCTAATTTATTTAGCCGCAAAAGTACGAATATTTTTCTTATCTTACGATATAAGTTTCAGAAATTCGTCTTCGCTTAATATGGTTATTCCAAGTTTTTTTGCTTTTTCAAGCTTTGCAGGTCCCATATTGTCCCCAGCCAGTATAAAACTTGTTTTCGCAGAAATGCTTCCTACATTTTTCCCTCCGTTTTTCTCGATAAGCTCTTTATATTCGTCACGTGAATGATGAACAAACACACCGCTGATAACGATAGACTGTCCCGCTAACTTATCCGTATATCCGCTTAAATCTTCTTCGGTGCGATAAAGCTGCAGTCCGGCCTCTTTTAGCTTGGCAACCAACTCACGATTAGACTCATTCGCAAAATATGCAAGTATACTCTGGGCTATTTTTTCTCCGATTTCATCGATACTTACCAATTTTTCAAGATCTGCCTGTTGCAGATCATCTATATTCTCAAACGATTTTGCTATCTTTTTGGCCACAGTCTCACCAACAAAACGAATTCCCAAAGCAAAAATAACACGCTCGAAAGGAACGGTTTTGCTTTGTGCAATCCCCGTTATAATGTTCTCCGCCGATTTTTCTCCCATACGATCCAAACCTTTGATATCATCAGCTGTGAGTTTATATAAGTCGGCCGTATTTTTAATTAATCCCAAACGATAGAACATATCCACGGTTTCCGGTCCCAATCCATCAATATTCATAGCCTTTCGACTAATAAAATGCTCGATTTTGCCTTTGATTTGAGGAGGACACGCTGTTTCATTGGGGCAATAATGAGCGGCCTCCCCTTCATACCTGACTAATTTACTACCACATTCGGGACAATTGACGATGAATCGAACCTTCTCCCCAAGCATAAAACTACGTGCATCTTTATCTACTCCCGTAATCTTAGGAATAATTTCACCACCTTTTTCCACATAAACCATGTCTCCGATATGCAAATCAAGTCCTTCGATGATATCCGCATTATGTAAGGATGCACGTTTTACGACAGTTCCCGAAAGCTGTACAGGGTCCAGATTAGCTACCGGAGTGACTGCTCCGGTTCTTCCTACCTGATAGGTCACCTTATTCAATCGGGTCAATGCACGTTCTGCCTGGAATTTATAGGCAATAGCCCATCGAGGAGACTTAGCCGTAAAACCCAAATTTTTCTGTTGTCTCAAACTGTTCACCTTTAAAACAATCCCGTCTGTGGCAACCGGTAGATTTTTACGTTCTACATCCCAATAGTTGATAAATTCAAAGACCTCCTCCAATGTCTGGCACTTACGCGTCAAATCAGAGATTTTAAAGCCCCATTTTGCCGCTTCCTGAAGATTTTCATAATGTCCGTCACAAGGCAGATTATCTCCCAATAAATAATATAAATAAGCATCCAGCTTGCGAGAAGCTACAATAGAAGAATTTTGCAACTTCAATGTACCGGACGCCGCATTTCTTGGATTGGCAAAAAGCGGTTCTTCACGTGCCTCTTTTTCCCGATTCAACTCTTCAAACACTTCCCATGGCATAAGAATTTCCCCACGTATCTCAAAAGAAGCAGGATAATTATCACCATGTAATACAAGCGGGATAGAACGGATTGTTTTCACATTATCCGTCACATCATCGCCTTTTTCTCCATCTCCACGGGTAACGGCACGAACCAACTTCCCATTTTCATAGGTCAACGAAATAGAAGTACCGTCATATTTCATTTCACAACAAATCTCGAAATCCTCATTTAGCGCTTTACGGACACGATCGTAGAAGTCCGTCACTTCCGCTTCCGAATATGTATTTGCCAATGACAGCATAGGATATTTATGAGCCACTTGCGTAAAATTCTTGTTCAAGTCGCTCCCCACGCGCATAGTGGGTGAATTTTCATCTTTATATTCCGGATGTGCTTGTTCCAGATCCTGAAGTTCACGCATCTTATCGTCAAACTCTTTATCCGAGATTTCAGGAGCATTCAACACATAATAATTATAATTATGCCGATGAAGTTCGGCACGCAATTCCTCTATTTTTTCTTTTATATCCATATTTCTTCGATTGTTTAAGGCAAAAATACATGTTTATCTTTGAATATTTGTACTTTTGCGAAAAATTAAAAGATTATGCGCATTGATATTATAACAGTTTTACCCGAAATGATTGAAGGTTTCTTCAATTGTTCTATCATGAAACGAGCTCAAGATAAAGGACTTGCAGAAATACACATTCACAATTTACGTGATTACACCGAAGATAAATATCGTCGTGTCGATGATTATCCTTTTGGAGGATTTGCCGGAATGGTGATGAAAATAGAACCTATCGAACGCTGCATCAATGCTCTAAAGGCAGAACGTGACTACGATGAAGTTATCTTCACGACCCCTGACGGAGAACAATTCAACCAACCGATGGCCAACACTCTCTCTCTGGCACAGAATCTCATTATTCTTTGCGGACACTTTAAAGGCATCGATTACCGTATTCGCGAACATCTGATTACTAAAGAAATCAGTATCGGCGATTATGTATTAACAGGAGGAGAACTAGCGGCAGCAGTGATGGCAGATGCTATCGTACGTATCATTCCCGGAGTCATCTCCGATGAACAATCCGCACTTTCCGATTCTTTCCAGGATAATTTGCTGGCAGCACCTGTATATACACGACCTGCTGATTATAAAGGCTGGAAAGTTCCCGATATTCTATTATCCGGGCATGAAGCAAAGATCAAAGAATGGGAACTGCAACAGTCCCTGGAACGCACCAGAAAACTTCGTCCCGACCTATTAGGGGAGTAAAATAAAGTGTAAATAAAAACGACGATGAAGATTACGTAAATCCTCACCGTCGTTTTTATTTTATCTTCAATCTAAAGATTCTGTCCGTAGACAATTCCTCTAAACACGAACTTCTTTTTCATCTGCCACTACCTGCCTGTTTATCCTTTCTTTATTTAAAAGAGAAATAGCATTTTTCTTGCAGACTTAATGCGAAGGGTTATTGTATGTTTTCAATTACACCTCAAGCGCACCAATTATTTCCTTTACAGACTTACATCCGTGTCTTTCCAGGTAATTATTTATACCATCTTCCACTTTAATAGTCACAGCAGGATCTATGAAATTTGCCGTACCAATTTGGATGGCCGTCGCACCTGCAAGCATGAATTCAACAGCATCTTTCCAGTCCATAATACCTCCCAATCCAATGACAGGAATATTTACCGCCTTGGCAACTTGCCATACCATACGTAATGCGATAGGTTTTACGGCTGCTCCCGACATTCCGCCTGTTATAGTTGACAAAATAGGGCGTTTACGTTCCGCATCAATCGCCATACCCAGCAATGTATTGATTAATGACACGCTATCCGCACCACTTTCTTCTGCTGCACGAGCTATTTCAGTGATGTCCGTAACGTTCGGGGAGAGTTTTACGATAAGTGTCTTTTTGTAAGCTGAACGCACTGCTTTTACTACTTCTGACGCCCCTTTTGCTGACACACCAAAAGCCATACCACCTTGCTTTACATTAGGGCAAGAGATGTTTAGCTCTATAGCAGGAATTTTGTCAAGTTCATTAATGATTTCAGCTGTTTTTACATAATCTTCGATGGCAGATCCCGAAACGTTTACAATCATATTCGTTTGGATGTCTTTTATACGGGGATATATATGCTCCACAAAGTAATCAACACCCTTATTTTGCAGTCCTACAGCGTTTAACATCCCAGAAGGAGTCTCTGCCATACGCGGATAAGGGTTTCCTTCACGTTTGTGAAGAGTAGTTCCTTTTACAATAATACCACCTATTCGCGCTATATCAATGAAGTCGGAGAACTCTTCACCATATCCAAATGTACCAGATGCTGTCATCACCGGGTTTTTCATTTGTAATTCACCAATGTTTACACTTAAATCTGCCATAGTAGTTTATTTATATTAAAAACAGGACCTTCTTTACATACACACAAATGACCTTCTGTCGTATTTTCCACACAACATAAGCATGCTCCGATACCACAAGCCATTGTATTTTCCAAAGATACTTCACATTCTATCTGATTACTTTTGGCATATTTTGCCACAGCCACCATCATCGGTTTGGGACCACAAGTGTAAATCTGCTCAAATCGTACCTTATTTAATATAGAATGTTGGGTAACATATCCTTTTTCTCCATGGCTACCATCTTCCGTGGTGGTATATACCTCTCCATATTTGGCAAACTCTTCCAGCTGCAACAGATCTTTGTCGCTACGGGCACCTAACAGGAACGTAGGTTTATGGCCTTTTTTAGCCAACTGCTCACCTAAATAAAGCATAGGGGCTGTTCCGACACCTCCACCAACTAATAAGAGCTTATCAGAAGCCTCCAGAGGCATTGTATATGCATTTCCCAGTGGAAGCACTACATTTATTGTTTCACCGGGATTAACCTCTGCCAAACGTCTTGTTCCATCACCAACCAGCTGGATCAGAAACCAGACCTCATTTCGCTGTTTATCTACAAAATTAATAGAAATGGGACGCCGTAAGAATGTAGTAGGCGAACCGTCCACCCGGAGTTCGGCAAACTGCCCAGGTAACATTTCGGGCAGTAATGACTGAGAGGTCAATTTTAGCAATACATAGTTTGCATTCAATCTGATATTCTCGGTCACTGTCAGATCTAAAATAAATTTCTTCATGTATGGATATAAAAGTATAAATTCGTATTCCGGGTGCAAAGATACAGGAAATTGCTCAAACCACCGATTTTACTCTTCATTTTTCAGGTCGAAACGTCTCATAGGTATTATCATCGAAAAATATTCTTATTTCCGTGATTTTCCTGGCAGGCTTTTCTATATACCTAATCTCCTGTTTTACAATCTCTTTGGGGGCATTTTCGGCGTTTCTTAACGGCGTTTCCTTGCGATTTTCCGGAAGAGTCGGTTCTTTGGACGGATTTACGGGATTCTCGTCGAATAAAGAAGGCAGATAATCGTGATTAGAAGAAGAAAAGGAAGTTCCTTCTTCAGACACCATCATTTCGCCCTTACCATAAAGCAACCATTCAAGATTTACATAGTCATACTTTTGATGAACCTTCATAACGACCTCTAAGCTGGGTTTATTCCGATCATTTAAAATATGAGAGAGAGTAGATTGTTGCACTCCAATTGTTTCAGCAAAAACTCTAGGAGGAACTTTTTCTCTTTCCATTATCATTCTGATTCTGTCTTTTATTTCCATACTACCTTCTTTTTATTACAATTGTATGTGTTATGTACCTATTTCACAAAAATACGCACTATCTCATTGATTATACAAAGGTAAATAATTAGATTCACAAAAGCAAATTACAAATATAAAAATATTAATATTACAAAAGTGTATTATATTATACAAATCGAATATTACGCTTGTATATAGAATAAAACGAGTTATTATAAGCATATAGCTTTAGTTTAATTATATATCATAAAACACAGATATACAACCATATATATAACACAAATGAAACTCAAATAGAGACATTCACAAATATACATACCACATGTAGAAGGCGCTTATAGCACTAATTGATATAATAAACTATATAATCTTGATTTATAATAAGATAATAGAGATAAAAGTATTTGTTAATGCCTGAGAAACTACATTTGTATATAGGGTATTATTTTTGTAAATGCATAAATATATTATTGTAAACACCATCTTTTGATTACATTTGGAATTCATTCTCATAAATATACGACACATTTGTAACCACATAAATACACAAAAGTAAATATTGATAGTTGCAAAAGCAATAAAAGGAAGGGATCAACTCATACTTTACCAATGTATATTGCTATTTTTTTCTAATCATCCTTTACAATCTTCTCTAAAAAGAGAATCCTTGCAATATTTCCGTACCGATACTCCACTTATTTATTTTTTTTCAATTCTAGGAAGCTCATTTTTAGCATAAACAAATGAAATACAAATACTTACCCCTATAATTCAGATTCTATTTTTCTATTAAACTAGAAAAAATAGGCTTATAGTAATCAAAAATACTCTGGATTATCAAAATGACACTAATGGATGATTTTAGAGAAAAGAAAAAATCTCCATTCTCACTATAAAACGATACCTTTAAAATCCAAAATGCTTTTTTGATAAACTCAAGAATAAGTAAACTTTTCTCGTTTAAAAATTAAAGCTCCTATTTAAAAGAAAAAGTTTCCTTGAAGATAGATCAATACAAAATTCTAAAAATATACTTTGTGTAGTTCGTTAAATGGGTAACTCTATAAAACTACAAAAGGAGTAAATCTATTTGTAAAATAATCACTGGCATTGTGAAAGTCTTTTTTATAATGGAAGTAATTGCGGGAATACAAAAAAAGACATATACTTCCCGTTTCTATCTACGGTAAAAGTATATGTCTGATTATATAGGTAATTCTTAATCCTACTTAATGCAAAATTTTGAACACTAATTCACGAAGAATATCTCCATCTGTCATAGAACTATTTTGGACTCCTTTGGATTTTGCATCAGCATATCGTATTTCTCCAACAATCTGCATCGTCTTTACTCCGCTATATTTTCGCATTGCTGCCATATAATCCCGGGCCTGCCAGGGAGTTCTTAGTCCTAGCATATTTGCGATCCCTTGCTCTGATTTATCCGGTGCATAATAAGCCAACATTAGATTGGAGTAAAAGCTGAATAATAAAGACAGCGTCATTTGGATTGGGTTAGTTTTCGGATTTTCCTCAAAATATTTTATTATCTTATTTGCTTTCAATATATCCTTTTCCACTAAAGCACTGCGCAATTCAAAGTTATTATAATCTTTGCTTATGCCTATGTTTTTTTCTATCTGTTCAGGAGTTATGCGTTTTTGCCCGGCAGGTAAAGTGATAATCAACTTTTCAAGTTCTCCGGTCAGACGACTCAAATCTGAACCTACAAAATCAGCAAGCATAACAGTTGCTTTAGGTTCCATATCAACTCCTTTCCGTTTCATATATGAAGCTATAAAACCGGGAAGTTGTGCATCCTTTATTTTTTTAGATTCAAACAGTACACCAACTTTGTCCACCTCGGCAGCCAGCTTCTTTCTACGATCCAACGTTCCATGCTTATGGCATATCACTAAAATGGTGGAAAGCAAAGGCTTTTGAAGATAATACGACAACTCTTCCATATTACGTACCGCCTGTGCTTCCTTAACTACTACTACTTGGTGTTCCGACATCATGGGATAACGCTTTGCAGCATTTATAATCGTTGCCACATCCACATCAGCCCCATACACAACAGTCAGGTTGAATTCTTTTTCCGTCTCACTCAACACATTATCCGTTATGTAATCTGCAATCAAGTCGATATAATACGACTCTTCTCCCATCAGGTAATAGATAGGGCGATACTGCTTTGCTCTCAATTCCTTGAGGATGTCATCACAGGTCAGTTCTTGTTTTGCCATATATAATTTTCAGAAAGACCGGATTACCAGTCGAATTTCAAGTGTTTAACAGTTTTCTTTTCATCAATAATCATGCGCAAAGAAGCAATACCAATTTCAACATGCTCTTCTACATAATTTCTGGTAACCAAATTATCACTTCTATCTGTTTTTACTCCGTCGGGGGTCATTGGCTGATCGGACACTAATAATAATGCGCCGGTAGGAATATGATTGGCAAAGCCACAACTGAACAAAGTTGCAGTTTCCATATCAACTGCCATAGCCCGGGTCTTTTTCAGATATTCTTTGAATACATCATCATGTTCCCAGATACGGCGGTTGGTGGTATATACGGTACCAGTCCAATAGTCACGGCCTTTGTCACGGATGGATGAAGAAACGGCACGCTGCAACATAAATGCAGGTAATGCAGGAACTTCGGGAGGAAAATAATCGTTAGAAGTTCCCTCTCCACGGATAGCTGCAATAGGGAGAATCAAATCGCCAAGCTGATTTTTCTTGTCGATGCCACCACATTTTCCCAAAAACAAACAAGCCTTGGGTTGAATAGCTCCCAGCAAGTCCATGATGATGGCAGCGTTAGGACTTCCCATACCAAAGTTAATCATAGTGATGCCTTCGGCAGAAGCAGAAATCATATTTGCATCCCTTCCTAAGATGGGAACATTAAACTGATTTGCGAAAATCTCGACGTACTTGTTGAAGTTAGTCAACAGAATATACTCTCCAAAATCCTCCAGGTTACGTTTTGTGTAACGGGGCAGCCAATTAGCTACGATTTCTTCTTTTGTTTTCATAATTATCTATTAAATTTGTGCTCCCAATAATGGGAACCATTATTTAACTTACAAAAATAATAAATGTTATCGTTAAACCTACCAGTATTCGACACTAAAATAAACGTACGAAACGGAAAAAATGTAATTTTCGACGTAATTCGTAAACGATATGTCGCCCTTACCCCTGAAGAATGGGTACGGCAACACTTTGTTCACTTTCTTATTGCACACAAAGGATATCCGACTGCCCTTCTGGCCAATGAAGTAATGGTAAAGTTGAACGGTACTACCAAACGATGCGACACCGTACTTTATCGGAGGGATTTATCAGCCCGGATGATTGTGGAATATAAAGCACCACATATCGAAATCACACAGGCTGTTTTCGATCAGATCACCCGGTATAATATGGTATTGAAGGTCGATTATCTGATTGTCAGCAACGGAATGCAACATTATTGTTGCCGGATGGATTATGAGAATCAGAGTTATACGTTCCTCCAGGATATTCCAGATTACAAATCTTTATAAAAATGATCCGCTTCATTCGCCTTAAAAAACATACTTACCTATAAGAATAAAATAGCGTCACTATCCGTTCAAGATAGTGACGCTATTTGCTTACTATGGTGACACCATCCCAAACAGATGGCGTCACTATACCAACTCCCCTTTCAGGTAGTCTTCAAACAGCCTTTTACTTCTATACGGCAACATCTTTCTCACTATCCTCATTTCCTTTCTTTTTGCTGAATCGCTCTTGCAATTTCTGCATGAATTCGTAGAAATTAGGAATATAAATGGTAGCCAATAAAGTGTTCATGGCCATACCAAATACCACAGCGGCACCCAATGCTATACGACTTTGTGCACCTGCACCGGTGGCGAATAACAAGGGCATCACTCCTAATACAAAAGCAAAAGAAGTCATCAGGATCGGACGCAAGCGGACATGCCCCGCTTCAAAGGCAGCTTCCCTAATTGAATTACCCTCGGCACGGAAATCACGGGCAAATTCCACAATCAAAATTCCGTTCTTTGCAGAAAGCGCAACCAACAGGATTATGCCGATTTGCGTATAAATACTGACTGGAGTTCCCATAATCAGACAGCCAATCATGGCACCTAATAAGGCTACCGGCAATCCGATGACGGCTGCTACCGGGCTGGTCCAACTTTCATACTGTGCAGCAAGTACCAGAAAAGCAACAATTAACGCCATAATCAGAACAATGGTAGTCGTATTCCCAGCCTGGGTTTCCTGATAGGCAACGGAAGTCCATTCATACCTAAACTCATCTCCCAGCTGTTCCTTAAACAATGCTTCCACTTCTTGAATAGCCTGCCCGGTACTACTTCCCGGAGCAACATTACAAGTCAGAGAAGCAGTCGAGTACATATTATAGCGGTTAATCTGGTCTTGGCCTAACTGTTCCTCCACTTTGGTGAAAGAAGAAAAAGGCACCATCTCTCCTGCCGAATTCGGCACGCTTAGCTTCAAGACATCATCAATTACCCGCTGTGCTTGATCGCGTGCCTCAATCTTCACCTGGTAAATACGGCCGAATTCAACAAAATCATTCACATAAGCCGCTCCCATATAATAGCCCAATGTAGAGAAAACATCGTTCAAGGCAATTCCCATGAACTGGACTTTGTCACGGTCGATATTCAAGAAATATTGAGGAACATTTGCCTGATACTGACTGGATACAGATGCTAAAGCCGGTTTCGAGTGATAAGAAGCAAGCAAGGCATTGATGGCCTGCTGCATTTCCGTCGGCCCCAGATTACGCCGGTCTTCCAACTGAAGCTGTAAACCACCGGATGCACCCAACCCCGGAATAGCCGGAGGAACCATGGCAAACACTTCCGCAGCCTGAATAGTCATATACGCTTCACCATTAAAACGGTTGACTATGGCAGCAGCCGTATGCTCTTTCCCTTTCCTCTCACTCCAGTTTTTCAGTACCACAAAATAAGTTGCCGAGTTACTCTGTTCGCCACCACCCATGATAGAAAAGCCGGAAATACCAATATAATTCTTTACTTCCGGATAAGAATCCAGAATACCGTTTATCTTTTCTCCCACTGCTTGCGTACGCTCAAGGCTGGCGGCAGGCGGAAGTTGAACAACAGCAATAAAATATCCGTCATCCTCGTCCGGGATAAAAGTTGACGGCCAATGCATAAAAAGCAATAGAGCAATAACAGTCAAAGCGCCATAAGAAGCGAGAGCCATTCCCGGACGTTGAAGCAACCATTTGACAATTTTGTCATATACCCCTTGTGTCTTGTCATAAGCCTTATTGAAACCTTTGTATATAAAGAAGTTAGAAGGTTTACTCTTTTCAAGAAACAGTGCGCAAAGCGCAGGAGTCAATGTCAACGAATTGAAACCGCTCAATACGGTAGAAGCGGCAATAGTCAGCGCAAACTGCTTATACAGCTGACCTGAAATTCCACTAATCATCATTGTTGGAATAAACACGGCAAGCAATACGAGAACCACCCCGACAATCGGGCCCGTGATCTCTCCCATCGCTTTTGTCACGGCTTCACGAGGTGAGTACTGCCCAGTTTCCAATAATCTCGAAGCGTTCTCCACCACCACTATCGCATCATCCACCACAATAGCAACTGCTAAAATCAGTCCGAACAATGTTAATGTGTTGATAGAGAAACCAAATGCCGCCATTACGGCAAATGTACCGATCAACGATACCGGGATAGTAATACAAGGAATAATCACTGCCCGCCAATTCTGCAGGAACAAGAAAATAACGAGTATCACCAACAAAGTTGTTTCAAAGAAAGTAACCATCACTTCATCAATGGAAGCATGGATAACATCAGTCGTATCCAAAGTGACATTATAGGCCACTCCTGACGGGAAACTTTCTGCAAGTTCTTCCATCTTAGCTTTCACTCCTTTTGAAACATCCAGCGAATTGGACCCCGGTTGCTGGTAAATAGCAATAGCAGCCGTAGGTTTTCCATTCAATCGCGACACTACACTGTATGAAGCAGACCCCAAATCAATGCGTGCAATATCTTTCAGACGAAGCATCGCCCCGTCCTGCTCACGGCGGATAATAATATTCCCGAACTGTTCCGGAGATTTCAATCGTCCCTGAACATTCAACGTATACTGAAAAGCATTATTATTATCCTGTCCGATAGGCTGACCGATATATCCGGCGGATACTTCCACATTCTGTGACTGGATCGATTGATAGACTTGCTGCGGTGAAATATTCCGTATACGCATAGCCTCCGGATCGAGCCAGATGCGCATCGAATAGTCCCCTGCTCCCATCACATTCACAGCACCCACTCCGGGCACACGTGTCAGCTGGTCCACTAAATTCAATTTGGCATAATTAGTCAGATACAGGCTGTTGTACACAGAGTCCTGCGAAGTCATTGTCAAAAACATCACAATGTTTGAAGATTGTTTCTGCACAGTGACCCCTTGCACCACCACCGGTTCCGGCAGCGATGATTGTGCGATACTTACCCTGTTTTGTACCTGCACAGTTGCCATATCGATATCCGTACCAACAGCGAATGTAATAGTCAGAGAATATGCTCCCGAAGATGAAGAATTGGAAGACATATAAAGCATGCCGTCTACACCATTCACCTGCTGTTCGATAGGAATACCCACTGTTTGAGCAACAGTTTCAGCATTTGCCCCGGGATAAACGGCAGAGACCTGCACCGTTGGCGGTGTGATCTCCGGAAATTGCGCCACAGGCAATATATTGAGTGTGACCAGACCGGCTACTACAATAAGCAGGGCAAGGACAGTAGCAAATATCGGTCGGTTGATAAAAAACTTAGAAAACATAATGTATAGGTTTAAAAGATTTCATTTGTTAATCAATCAGTTATCCAAAAGACCTTATTTCCCTCTTTTAGGGAGGGAATCAGGAAGTGGCTTTACTTTCATTCCGTCTCTGACTTTCATCAAAGCCTCCGTGACATACTGTTCCTGCGGGGAAAGTCCCCCCAATACCTGCCGTAAAGTGCCGTCGACCAACTGCCCTATTTCAATATGCCGGTAATGAACTATATTCGAATCATTTACAATATATAAGTATTTGCCTAACTGGTCGGTTCCGATAGAGCCCTCTTTCACCAACATGGCATTTTTAGCTTCTCCATAAGGTAAAGTTATGCTTACATATAATCCGCTCTTCAATATCCCTTTCGGGTTATCAAAATTGGCACGAACCATCAGTGTTCCTGTATTCACATCTACATTTGGTGAAAGATAATCGAGCGTAGCCGGATAACTTTCAGTTCCCCCCTTTCCCAGTTGAACCATTATTTTTTTAGGAAGATCAGTCGGTAACTGCTGGGTATCCATCGTCATTGCCAACCATTGATTATCAGCAACATTAAAGTAAGCATACATCTGATTATCTTTATAAATAGTAGCCAATGTGACTGGTTGCAACGAACCGCCTACATAACTTCCTATATCTACAGTCGCCTTACTGATGGTGCCGTCAAACGGTGCACGGACATAACAATATCCCAAGTTTGTACGGGCGGTGCTCAAAGCTGCTTCCGCGTTGCTGACAGCTGCAACACCCTCTTTCACAGAAGATTCAGCCTGAAGTACCTGTATCTGACTGACCGCATCACTCTTTACAGCCTCTTTCATACGGCTATAATTATTACGAGCATATTCCAATTGCGCTTGGGCAGTTTTCAGTTCTGCTTCTGCTTGCTCCACCTGATCTTTATATAAGGTTGGTTCAATGACAAACAACAGTTGCCCCTGTTTCACCCGTCCACCTGCGACATAAGAGGTAGACTGCAAGGTTCCGTTCACCCTGGCTACAAGATTCACCGTCTTTTCTGTTGTCAGATAACCCGGATAATCTTTCGTCAAAGTAATATCCTCCACTATGGGTTTGGTCACACTAATTTCCGGAGTTGGCATACCTCCCATCGCTCCTGTACTTTTCTTCTCCTTGCAACCCGTCAATATAGGCAGTGCAAGAAAGATATACATCAGTTTTTTCATATCTGTTAGGTTATATATTTTATAGATTGATTTTTATTCTCTCCAACCACCCCCTAAAGCCTTGTAGAGGGCTATCAGTTGCAAAAGCGAACTACCTTGTGCCTGTACCAGCTGATTCTCATAAGATAACAGAGAACGTTGTGCATCAAGTACGTTTTGGAAAGGCGAAAGTCCCTGTTTATAAAGTTCCAGTGAAAGTTTCAATGTCTCAATTCCTTGATTGCGTACTTCCCGCAGGGCTACAATCTGTTTGATTGAATTCCGGTAGGAATTCATAGCATTGTCCGTTTCCTGTACGGCAGTTAAAACCGTCTGATTAAACTGGTTGATCGCTTCATCCAGTTGCGCTTTTGCCAGCCGGGTTGCATTCACCAGCTGTCCTCCATTGAAAATAGTCCAGTTCAATGACGGAGCAATTTCATAAGTCATACTTTTACTTTTGGTGAGATCCTTCAGGTCACGGGCGGCATATCCAAATGAACCTTTCAAGAAAACTTTCGGCAACCAATCCGCTTTCGAAGCTCCAAGCAATGCTGCCTGCGCATTTACGCTCAATTCCGCACTTCGTACATCAGGCCGTCGCAGTAATAAATCGACAGGCATTCCCACTCCGATAGGTTCCATATAATCGGGCAATGTACCACTAGATTCAAGAACAGGACGAATGTCCTGGGGATACATTCCCAATAAGACAGCCAATGTTGTGATATACTGATTGATACCCGCTTCCAACTGGGGAATGGAGGCTTTTGTGCTATATAATACAGACTTGGCCTGTGCCACATCGAGTTTAGCAACCAGCCCGGTGTTATAGCGTACTTCCGTGATTTTCAGGACTTCTTCCTGCGAAGCACTGTTTTTCTTCACCACTTCAAGCTCTTGTTGCAACTCCCTTAGATTGATATAAGCCGAGGCTACTTCTGCAGCTAATGAGACCATGACTCCAGTGTATTCTTCCTTGCTGGCGGCAAAATTCTCTTTCTGCGCTTTTACCCGTTTCCGGATACTGCCGAAAATATCAAGCTCCCAGCTCATGCTTAGCGAAGCATCATAATAATGATCGGTTGTTTGGGGCAGTGAACTTGTATTTCCACTGGTTTCCTGACGGGTCCATCCTGCATTCAATCCGATGGAAGGAAAAAAGTTACTGCGTTCTATCCAAAGACTGGCACGAGCGGCAGCTATACGGTTGATTGCCATGGCAACGGAGTAATTACGATCTACTGCCAGAGCTATCAAAGAGTCCAGTTTGGTGTCTTGGAATGACTTCCACCAATGGTCATCTACCGGAAGTATCTGTTGAAACACTTCCCCGCTCTCTTCCCAATCTTGAGGAAGCGGAGCTTTCAAATAACGGTTTGCGGTCTGTCCAACCGCGGTCACAGTTGAAAGAAACATAAGGAGCGATGTGCCCCACACTCGTATATTCATATCAGTTCAGGTTTTTATGAAATGAAAAGATAACAACTAAAGGGTAAGTTTGTTTATCGATTCCTTTTATACGAGCACTTGTTAAAACAAAAAAGGAGGTGTGTCGTAATGCACGATGCACCTCTTTTTTTGTTCATCACTATACAAATCTGTTCACTTTCTTTAAGCTGCGATCTTTT
>NZ_CP083673.1:6421766-6436953 GCF_025914115.1 Bacteroides sp. DH3716P
CAACGGCAGCCGTTCGCTTGCCACAGGTGTAATCGGTGGAATGATTGTAGGTACTTTGGCTCTGTTGTTCCTTGTGCCGTCATTGTTTATTGTATTCCAATATATCCAAGAACGTGTTAAGCATAATTAAATGAAGAAGACAGTAATATATATCATATTGTCGGGATGGATGCTTGCCGGCTGTGGCACATACAGCCGGTATCATCGCCCTGACCTCTCAACGGAGAATCTGTATCGGGACATGCCGGCGGACATTGATACAATGACCATCGCGTCCCTGTCGTGGCGGGAAATGTTTACCGACCCGAAACTCCAGTCCTTGATTGAAACCGGACTTGAACGGAACGCAGACCTCAATGTGGCACGGTTACGCGTGGAAGCGGCAGAAGCCGTCCTGATGACTGCCAGACTATCATATCTTCCATCACTGGGACTGACTGCCGAAGGTAATGCCAATAAACATGACGGAGCAACGGCAAAGACATATAATGTGGGAGCGTCGGCAAGCTGGGAACTGGACATCTTCGGCAAACTTACGGCGGCAAAGCGTGGCGCAGCCGCCGCATTACAAGGAAGCCGTGCCTACCGGCAGGCCGTACAGACACAGCTTGTCGCCACTATTGCAGACAGTTACTACACCCTTGCCATGCTTGACGCACAAATGACAATAAGTAACCGGACTTTGGAGAACTGGCGGACTACCGTACGCACTCTTGAAGCGTTGAAAAAAGTGGGGAAATCAAACGAGGCTGGCGTATTGCAGGCAAAGGCGAACGTGATGCGACTCGAAGCATCCCTGTTATCCATACGCAAGAGTATTTCCGAAACAGAAAACGCCCTGTCTGCGATACTTGCCATGCCGTCACACTCGATTGGACGAAGTGATCTGGCCGAGGCTGCTTTCCCCGATACTGTCTCGATCGGAGTCCCTTTGCAACTGCTTTCCAACCGTCCCGACGTGCGTCAGGCTGAAATGGAACTGGCGCAAGCATTCTACGCCACCAATGCGGCCCGTGCCGCCTTCTATCCCAATATTACCCTCTCGGGAATTCTTGGATGGACTAATAACGGCGGTGGCGTAATCGTAAATCCCGGACAATGGTTACTTAATGCCATCGGTTCCCTGACACAGCCGTTATTCAACCGGGGCGTAAACATCGCCAACTTGAAGATAGCCAAAAGCCGTCAGGAAGAAGCCAAACTGTTGTTCCGGCAATCATTACTGAACGCAGGAAAGGAAGTGAACGATGCTCTGACCGCATGGCAGACGGCAAAATCGCAAATTGAAATCAATGCTCGGCAGGTTGAAACATTATGCGACGCTGTGCGAAAGACAGAATCGCTGATGCGTCATTCCAATACCACCTATCTGGAAGTGCTGACCGCCAAACAGTCTCTTCTCGAAGCGGAAGTGCAACAGTTACAAACTCGTTTTGAACGCATACAAAGTATAATTAAACTTTACCATGCGTTGGGAGGAGGAATGTAACTTTACAAGAATTATAACCTAATACTGAACCATGTTGTGTAATTTTTATATTTCAGTCGTCATAAACTTATAAATAAGTAATTTAGTATGCAAAAACAAATTAAAAAGTCTTCTCTTTTTTTGAAGAGAAGCAACACCTGACCCACTTCGCTACCGAACAGGATGTAGCAGAAGAATTGTTTGAGTTACTCTTAGAAGCGAGAGAACTCTATCTTCAGGATGTGATTTTGAATGGCAAGCGGTATGACCGCTATGTGGATGACTTCATCAACAGTCATCGGTATATCAACTGCAACAGTGCAATTTGCCGAAACTGCCACGAGATGAACATCCACATCGTCAAGGGACTGCTGAACGAATGCGCCCACCTTATCCAGCCTCTTTTTGAGGCATCCGACTTCTCCTTTGAGAAGTGTATGGAGTTACAAAGGAAGTATGACCGCTCGGAACCGTTGCCGCCATACAGTTGGCACGGAGCAAGGGGGCTTTTGTGTATGGCATCTGCAACGTCGTGGGTGCCTCTATCCCAAGAAATACGGATTCCGGGACATACATCCATGTAGGACCTGAGATAGGTGTGGCTTCTACCAAGGCTTTTACAGGACAGGTAACGGTGCTGATGCTGCTTGCCCTCTGCGTGGGACAGATGCGTGGTACTATTAATCACTAGTGCCATCCTGCAAATGGCGATTATTTTTTACCTTACAGAAAAAACAGGATCTGCGATGGTCTTGTCTATGGCTTCACTTGTAGGTTTTTTACCCTATGCGGTCTTTGGACCAGCCATTGGTGTATTAGTGGATCGTCATGATAGGAAGAAGATAATGATTGGTGCTGATTTAATTATCGCAGCAGCTGGGGCCGTGCTAGCTATTGTTGCATTCTATATGGAGCTACCTGTCTGGATGGTTATGATAGTATTGTTTATCCGTAGCATTGGAACAGCTTTTCATACCCCAGCACTCAATTCGGTTACACCACTTTTAGTACCAGAAGAGCAGCTAACGAAATGCGCAGGCTATAGTCAGTCTTTGCAGTCTATAAGCTATATTGTTAGTCCGGCAGTTGCAGCACTCTTATACTCCGTTTGGGATTTAAATGCTATTATTGCCATCGACGTATTGGGTGCTGTGATTGCATCTATTACGGTAGCAATTGTACGTATACCTAAGCTGGGTGATCGAGTGCAAAGTTTGGAACCAAATTTCATAAGAGAAATGAAAGAAGGAATGGCTGTACTACGGCAAAATAAAGGATTATTTGCTTTATTACTCGTTGGAACATTATATATGTTTGTTTATATGCCCATAAATGCTTTATATCCTTTAATCACTATGGAATGTTTTAATGGTACACCGATGCATATTTCTATTACGGAGATTGCTTATGCCTCTGGTATGTTGATAGGGGGTCTATTATTAGGGTTATTTGGGAATTACCAAAAGCGAATCTTATTAATAACGGCATCCATTTTTATGATGGGGATAAGCTTAACCATTTCAGGATTACTTCCCCAAAGTGGATTTTTCATATTTGTAGTCTGCTGTGCAATAATGGGGCTTTCGGTTCCGTTTTACAGCGGTGTGCAAACAGCTCTTTTTCAGGAGAAAATTAAGCCTGAATATTTAGGACGTGTATTTTCTTTGACCGGAAGTATCATGTCACTTGCTATGCCAATTGGGTTAATTCTATCTGGGTTCTTTGCTGATAGAATCGGTGTAAATCATTGGTTTTTACTATCAGGTGTTTTAATTATTGGCATTGCCATAGCTTGCCCCATGATAACTGAGGTTAGAAAATTAGATTTAAAACAAAATTCATAGGAGGGACCATATTTATGTATTTAATTTTCATGTAATTCTTCCTGCTAAAATCGCAGGGTTTTCCCTGCGTACAAGCAAAAGAAAACATGCGATTATAGACAGGAGGAAATGTTATGGAATTGATATTAAAAGCAAAAGATATTCGTGTGGAATTCAAAGGACGCGATGTTTTAGATATAAATGAATTAGAAGTATATGATTATGACCGTATTGGTTTAGTAGGAGCAAATGGTGCTGGAAAAAGCACTTTACTCAGGGTACTTTTAGGAGAATTAACTCCCCCAGGATGTAAAATGAATCGTCTGGGTGAACTTGCCTATATTCCCCAGTTGGACGAAGTAACTTTGCAGGTGGAAAAAGATTTTGCACTTGTAGGCAAGCTCGGTGTTGAGCAATTAGATATACAGACCATGAGCGGTGGTGAAGAAACAAGGCTTAAAATAGCACAGGCCTTATCGGCACAGGTTCATGGTATTTTAGCGGATGAACCTACGAGCCATTTAGACCGTGAAGGAATTGATTTTCTAATTGGACAGCTAAAATATTTTACAGGTGCACTGTTAGTTATTAGCCATGACCGCTATTTTCTTGATGAAATAGTAGATAAAATATGGGAACTGAAAGATGGCAAAATCACTGAGTATTGGGGAAACTATTCTGATTATCTTCGTCAGAAAGAGGAAGAACGCAAGAGCCAAGCTGCAGAATACGAACAATTTATTGCGGAACGTGCCCGATTGGAAAGGGCTGCGGAGGAAAAGCGAAAACAGGCTCGTAAAATAGAACAGAAGGCGAAAGGTGCTTCAAAGAAAAAAAGTACTGAAGGCGGAGGGCGTTTAGCTCATCAAAAATCAATAGGAAGTAAGGAAAAAAAGATGCATAATGCCGCTAAATCCCTAGAGCACAGGATTGCAGCCTTAGGAAATGTAGAAGCTCCGGAAGACATTCGCAGAATTCGTTTCAGGCAAAGTAAAGCATTGGAGCTCCATAATCCATACCCTATAGTCGGTACGGAAATTAATAAAATATTTGGGGATAAGGCACTGTTTGAAAATGCATCTTTTCAAATTCCTCTAGGAGCAAAAGTGGCGTTAACTGGTGGTAATGGAACCGGAAAAACAACTTTAATCCAAATGATCTTAAACCATGAAGAAGGAATTTCTATTTCACCTAAGGCAAAAATAGGTTACTTTGCACAGAATGGTTACAAGTACAACAGTAATCAGAATGTCATGGAGTTTATGCAGGAGGATTGTGATTACAATATATCAGAAATTCGTTCAGTGCTAGCATCTATGGGGTTCAAACAGAACGATATTGGAAAAAGCTTATCTGTTTTAAGCGGTGGAGAAATTATAAAATTGTTGCTAGCTAAAATGCTCATGGGTAGATATAACATCCTACTAATGGATGAACCCAGTAACTTCCTTGACATACCAAGTTTAGAGGCTTTGGAAATACTAATGAAGGAGTATGCCGGAACTATCGTGTTTATCACCCACGATAAACGCTTACTCGAAAATGTAGCTGATGTAGTTTATGAAATTAGAGATAAGAAAATAAATCTGAAACATTAAATTTAAGGTAGTCGCTGATCAGTATAGTCTGTTCTGGCTGGCGGCTCCATTGTTAAAAAGTATAAAGACTTTTTTCTAAAAATATTATTCGTTGAGAATGAGATTGGAGGGTTTATATTGTTTATACGAGTAGTTCCGTACGACCCCTTTTGGGAAGTAGAGTATGAAAATGAATCACAGAAGATAAAGAATATATTGAAGGATATATTGGTGGAGGTTTACCATATTGGCAGTACAGCAGTCAAAGGGTTAGCCGCTAAATCAATCATTGATATAATGCCCGTAGTGACAAATATTAGTTTGGTTGATAAGCATAACAAAGAATTTGTAGCGATTGGTTATGAGTGTATGGGTGAGTTTGGTATTGAAGGACGTAGATATTTCCGCAAAGGCGGCGATAACAGGACACACCAGATTCATATTTTTGAGCAAAGCAATCACAAAGATATTAATAGGCATATAGCAGTAAGGGACTTTCTGCGTACACATCCAGACATCGCTTTAGAGTATGGTGAATTAAAGATGGAGCTGGCTTATCGATTCTCGGAGGATATTGAAGGCTACTGCACTGGTAAGGATGCATTTGTAAAGCAACTAGAAAAGGATGCTTTGCTATGGTATCAAAATAATGAATCATATAAAACACGATAGAAAATATATAAAAGTATGAAAGAGAGGTGTATCCTATGATAGGACCAGATAAGAAAAAACTATATCCAAATGAAAACATAAAAACTGTTTGTTAATGAAATAAATTAAGGAGGGGTTATAATGAACAAAGTAAATATAAAAGATAGTCAAAATTTTATTACTTCAAAATATCACATAGAAAAAATAATGAATTGCATAAGTTTAGATGAAAAAGATAACATCTTTGAAATAGGTGCAGGGAAAGGTCATTTTACTGCTGAATTGGTAAAGAGATGTAATTTTGTTACGGCGATAGAAATTGATTCTAAATTATGTGAGGTAACTCGTAATAAGCTCTTAAATTATCCTAACTATCAAATAGTAAATGATGATATACTAAAATTTACATTTCCTAGCCACAATCCATATAAAATATTTGGCAGCATACCTTACAACATAAGCACAAATATAATTCGAAAAATTGTTTTTGAAAGTTCAGCCACAATAAGTTATTTAATAGTAGAATATGGTTTTGCTAAAATGTTATTAGATACAAACAGATCACTAGCATTGCTGTTAATGGCAGAGGTAGATATTTCTATATTAGCAAAAATTCCCAGGTATTATTTCCATCCAAAACCTAAAGTGGATAGCGCATTAATTGTATTAAAAAGAAAGCCAGCAAAAATGGCATTTAAAGAGAGAAAAAAATATGAAACTTTTGTAATGAAATGGGTTAACAAAGAGTATGAAAAACTGTTTACAAAAAATCAATTTAATAAAGCTTTAAAATATGCGAGAATATATGATATAAACAATATTAGTTTCGAACAATTTGTATCGCTATTTAATAGTTATAAAATATTTAACGGCTAAAAACAATAGGCCACATGCAACTGTAAATGTTTAGTTATAGGTAGGGTAGCATTAGTTAAAATGCTATTCTGCCTTTTAAAAGTATGGTATACATTCCTGAGAGAGATTGGATATGTTCCCGTATACCGATAGTGCCAAAAGCGAAGTGGATATGTTTCCGAGAACGGACGTACTCAAATGACATTCATTCTGTCCTCTCCAGCCACGTGGAAAGTTTAGTTTGTCTGACGAAGCAGACAAACTAAAGCGATATAAATCCTCACGGATTTGCGATATACGCTACATTTCATTCGCGTGCGATATGCCTCTGGCGCGATATGTGCCTTCGGCACGTGAGCGCACTGCGTGCGCATAGGGGCGCGGGAATTTATGTTCGCGTACTTTCCACCACGTTCGAATAGGCGAAAAGAAAGCTATAAAACTGCTTGAAACTTTTTAATATAAACCTGAAAAATACGCCAAAGGGTTAATCATATTTTTGAATTACTCGGTCTTTCACTTTTTGAATGCTATGATATGACCGGGAAGCCTTATAAAGAAGTGAAGAAAATTGCAACGGAGATAAATAACTTTTTAAACAAGGGGAATTCAGATGAAAGAAAACAAATATGATGATAATATATTTTTTCAAAAATACAGTCAAATGAGTCGCTCACAGCAGGGACTAGCCGGTGCAGGAGAATGGGAAACATTGAGAAAGCTGCTGCCGGATTTTAAAGATAAGCGTGTGCTTGATTTAGGATGCGGCTATGGATGGCACTGTATTTATGCGATGGAACACGGTGCTTCTTCTGTTGTAGGTGTTGATATTTCTCATAAAATGCTCGAGGTAGCCAAAGAAAAAACACATTTTCCACAGGTTGAATATAAATGCTGTGCTATAGAAGATGTGGAATTCCCAGAGGAGAGTTTTGATGTAATATTAAGTTCACTTGCGTTTCACTATGTAGCAGATTATGAGATTTTAGTAAAAAAGATATATAGAATACTGAAGTCTGGTGGTAAGCTAGTTTTTACGGTTGAACATCCTGTTTTTACTGCCTATGGAACACAAGACTGGCATTATAACGAAAAAGGAGAAATACTGCATTTTCCAGTGGATAATTATTATTATGAGGGCAAACGGACAGCTGTATTTTTGGGAGAAAAGGTTACAAAATATCATAGAACACTGACCACATATCTAAATACGCTGCTTTCAAATGGTTTTATAATAAATCAGATTGTGGAGCCACAGCCGCCGGAAAACATGATGGATATTCCGGGGATGCAGGATGAAATGCGCCGTCCCATGATGCTGATTGTATCGGCCAATAAAAAAATGGATAGATAGAACTAAAACACCTATAAAGAATAAATAGAGGCAATTTATGTTTAAAGAAAAAATTATTATAGAGATGAAAGAAGTATTCAAAGAAATACCTTTTGGCATAGAGCATACTCTTAAAGTTTTGAAAAATGCAGAAGATATAATGAACGGAGAAAATATCGGAGAGGAAGAAAAAGAATTCATCAGTATTACTGCTATACTACATGATATTGGTGCGGTTGAAGCACAAAAAAAATACGGTTCTATTGATGGTGTCTATCAAGAAAAGGAAGGACCAGCAGTAGCGAAAGAAATATTAAAAAAGGTAGGCTATAACAAAAATATTGATAGAATATGCTTTATAATAGGCAACCACCATACTCCATCTAAAATTAATGGACTTGATTTTCAAATACAATGGGAAGCTGATTTGCTTGAAAATTTAATGGTTATGGATAAAGAAAAAGAACAGGAAAAGATAAAAAAGTGTATAGGTGAAAACTTTAAAACAAACACAGGGAAAAGGATAGCTTATAATCGCTTTATTTTAGATTAGTAGTAGATTATTACAGTTATGTATTTTACTCAAGTTTCGGATTTAGGTTTTATGCAGTCTGAGCGATCAGTTGCATGGCCTTGAACCTGCGGTTATCCCGTATAATTTGCTCCATCAATTCGTTCTCGTCAATGGTAAAAATCTCAGCCACGATTGCTATTACATCAATAATGATTGACCAGATCTTTTCCACGACGGTGAGCTCGTGTACGCCTTCATATATATCGGCGAACAATCCTCCAATGGTCTCTTCACCATGCTCTTCAGGCGCTCAAGCTTGGATACGAAATACTCTTCCTTGCGTTTTTCGGTCTGGCAGTCTCTGTCACGCTTGCGGTTGTAGCGCCTCTCGCGCTGCCGGGCCGTAAGACCTTGTTCCTTGCCATCGACCTTCCCTCTCTCGCCGTGAATCGAGAAGTCCACGACAAATTGAGAGCGGCCGTCGCTCCAGCACAGGGCCAGCAGCTTGTAGCCGAGAATGCACCGCTGAAACACGTGCGAGAATATCTTGCCAATACACTCCATCCTCAATCCGGTCTTCGGCAGGTCGGAATCATCCACAATAAGCACTGCCGGAAGATGGCTCTTTTGATAGTCTTTCCTTATGGTCACGGCCTTGATGAGATGACAGGCGATGTGCCAGATGATGTTGCTAGTCTATATTGTCCTTGGCCATAAACGAATAGAGTAGGTCCTTCTTACCCCCGAACAGTTTCGAGATTGACGATCCGGCATAATGAGAAAAACCCGGGACGGCCATAAACGGCAGAATCAATATGATCTGGAAAAGTTGAAGGTTGGTAAGCTGACAGTTCTCACGTTTTTTCCCTCCGAGATCTTTGTCTGAAATCCTCATCCCCTCAAGGAGGGTCATAAACTTGGAAAATGCGGGATTGATTCGTTTTCCCGTGAAAAAGTTGCGGATCTCCGATGGAATTTTTGTAATTTTGCTCATGGCTTTGAGTGATTGTAATTAGTTGTTTGGGCACCTCTAAATTACTAAATTTCCGTGACATACGGAAATCCTCAAAGCCTTTTTTATGCCCAAATCTATCCTCTCAACCTAAATCCGAAACTTGAGTAAATTATAATTATGAGATGCTACGTGCTTTTGTTCAATATACCCTAAACGTCGATTTAAATGCGCCTGTGATAAAGGATTTAGTTGAAAAGTATAAGGATATAGAACAATTTAATAGGAGCATAACAGATAAATACGTTGCAATATGTAAACGCTTTTAATATTTGAATTTAGCCGTTTATGTAGAATGAAGGTGTGCAAACAAACAGACCCTGAAAAGGGTCTCACCCCCGTTAACCGCAATGTCAAAGACTTGCGGATGGCCAGATGACTCCTATACATCCGACCCCAACGGGGTCGAACCATATAATCTGTAGAAAGGTTCGACCTCCGTTGGGGTCGTGGATTGGGAAGGCACTTCGACCCGCACATTGTATCATGTGCGGTTACTTGAAGTTCGACTCCCGTTGGGGTCGATGGCTCGTCGTTATTCTGAATCTTAGCAAATCCTCTCTTTTTTAATGAACTGTGTGCTTGATCACTGAAAATAATCCTTATTTTTGCCACGAGAGTTTTACGAAAGATAAATAGATAAAGTATTGGAAAAGAAACATAACTGTCAGCAGTGCCCACTGAGGCGGCGATACGACCGTTCACCCAAGTCATTGTTGGGTCGTTTTTGGCGATGGCACATCAATTTCTGTCCGGGATGGAAAGCCTATTTCCTGTCGCTGAGCGAAGAGGAACGGCATGTATTGAGAAAGCAATACGCTTTTCATAAGCCTCAAATCCGCAACTAAGTCCTTCATCGTCCTATTTACGTGTACACGTTCTCTCATTACTGAATTATTAGATAAATTGAGGCTGAAATACCCACTTCTGCCTACAATACCCCCTTACCCCACAATGCGACTTGAGACAATACGCAGTATCATACCCATAAGTTGTAGTCGTCATCCAAAATCAGTCTGGAATACATCTGCGTAAGCATTATTACAGGTATAGATATTCAGCACATACCACCTTGATGTTCTGATCCATTTGGCTGGTACAGAGACAAATCTGAAGACAAACGCTTTTATGCGACTTGTTTTATTGGGTCCGAACCTCTTTACGTCAAGTCTTTGGATAATGACCTTGTAGAAGTTACGGATAAGTGCTGTAAGAAGAAGGAACACTGTGTTCTCTGCCATGAAGGATTTGGGCAATCTGGACCATCCGAAACCATTGTTCATGTCATCGAAGATGCGCTCCTTTCCTCCGCGGAGGTTATAGAACTCGACAATCTCTCTTACGGAAGGCTCGTAGTCGTTGGTCAGGATGCAGCGGTATGTGTATTCTCCTTCCCAGAGGTCAAGCTCACCGTCCATCCGTTTCCGCCTTTGAATCACAAGCCGGTATGTCTTGCCTTTCCACTTCTCTACAAGAATGGAATTCAGCTCAAACTCAATGCCGTTGATTTCTCCCCTCTTCCAGCCTCTGAGAGCGAAGAGGTCATTGTAGAGCGAACTACAGCGGTTGGCACGGATATAGAAGGTCTTGCAGTGGGTGGCAACCTCTTCCACGATCTCTTCAGAGCACGAGCCGCAATCAGCTCTGAAACGATTGATAACAAGATTGTTCTGTTCAAACCTTTCGAAGAATCTCTTCAGCGTGTCCTTCTGATGGAAACGGACGTTTGTGTTGCCGTCGCTGTTCTCAATGCCGACAATCAAATCTCCAATAACCGCCACACCTGGTCGATAACCAAGGAACTTCTTGTATGTATGCTTTGCATCATATTTCTCTGTTTCTATGAACTGGTGGTCGAAATCAACATCATACATCTCACCCTCTTTCAGCTGACCAGCTGCACACATACAATTGAGCAGTAAGGTATTGAGGGTGTCAGCCGTATTGAAATCGTAGTTCTTACCCGTATCTGACGTGTATGAAATGTTCTCCTGCGTCAGTTCCTTTATCGCTCTGAGGATAGTGTCAGAGCTGCAGGTACGAAGTGTCGGATGAAGCGAGAGATGGGGCATCAAATGAGTTGTGACATCCTCAATACATGAGCCGCCACAGAAGTAGATGCTCATGAGAGAACGGATGATTTCGCTGTATTGATAACCATACAGCCTGCATCTTAGACCGAGGGTTGTGTCAATTACATATGACAATGTGGAGTCAAATTGCTCCATCATTGCAAATATTCCTCCAAAAGGAGTGAGTTTCTCAGATTTTATTGCTTTCTTTGCCATGTCTGTCGGGTTTGATACATATTTTGATTTGCAACACTAAGATAGGTGAAAAATCTGACATGACAAAATCCTGAGCAACTTTTTGTTGCTCAGGTACTTAAAAAGTTATATTTATAATAGTGTTGCGGAATTAAGGTATATAAAAGATGTGTTGGGACTTGCTGACAAAATCAAGAACTTGTCGAAGATATACACCTATGCCCGCAACTTCCTTTATCTCGGTCGTGGGTACAACTACCCCACCGCCCTTGAAGGTGCGTTGAAGCTGAAAGAAATATCCTATATCCATGCGGAGGGTTATCCTGCTGCGGAAATGAAGCATGGACCGATTGCACTTGTAGATAGCGAGATGCCCACGGTGGTCATTGCTCCAACGGACTCGCTGTATGACAAGATAATCAGTAATGTAAGGCAGGTGAAGGCGCGTGGCGGTACGGTTGTCGCCATCATTACCAAGGGCAATGACGCAATGAAGGACATCGCCGACCATTGCCTTGAAGTGCCCGACGTACCCGAATGCCTTACACCTCTCGTTGTTTCCGTCCCATTGCAGTTGCTGGCCTATTACATCGCCATCAACAAGGATAGGAATGTTGACCAGCCAAGAAACCTTGCTAAATCAGTTACCGTAGAATGAATAGAATATTATCACTTATTGTTACCATCCTCTTTGCGTTGTGCATTGAGGCTGGCATCTTTATGCTTATTGCCCACTGGTGGGGCATGACTGCGGCCATTACCGTGATAGCCATTGAATGTGTGTTAGCCTTATGGACAGTTTACGAAATGAGACATGCGAGTGATGAACCAGTTGATGAATAACATTGCAGGCTGTGGTTAGAACGAAAAAGGCTAAAAACAAAAGGACGGGTCGATGATTCGTCCTATTTTTGTGTCTTTTTGGTGGCGAAATGTAGCGATTTAGCAAAATAAACATAAATTCCAGTGATATTCAGCATGAAAATTCGCCCATTTAAGTGAAAATGTGTAATTTTGCAACGCAAAATTGTGCCTAAGCATTTGCATCAAAACAACAATAGTTCAATCGAGGCTGATATGAAAGTAGAGATTAACAAGAAACGTTTAGAATACCTGCTGGCATTATACAAGATGTCGGTGGATGACTTGTTGTCTCTTCTGAACAAAGGCAGGAAACGGATAACAGGAGCCGCAGACATCAGTGGAGATTCTATTGATTTGGGGGTGTTGAAGCGTATAGGTGAGATATTCGACAAAGAAGTCAGTTTCTTTCAAGACTATTCTAAGTTGTCAACCAATGCAAGCAGCAGTATCTTCTTCCGCAAGACCTCATTCGGAACAGAGCTGAACTTGGAGTCGATCCGTACTGTAAACCGATTCGAGAGTCTGAAAAACGCTTTGGATGCATACAACAAACTGTCGCAACTGGATGTGAAGTTTGACATAGAACACTACACCCTACAAGATGACCCTAAGACAGTAGCCGTACGTGCAAGAGATTTTTTTTATCCCGGGGAAACTGTCAATCATAGGCAGTTTCTTGTGAAGATGATAGAAAAAATCGCCGATCATGGCATTTTTGTCTTTGAATACATAGAGACATGGAACAAGAAAGAGAAAACCAACATTGACGGTTTTTACCTTAAGCCCAATGTGATAGTGCTTAAGCATCATAAGCATTACAAGCGAGAAATATTCACTCTGGCGCATGAATTGGGGCATTGTCTATTGGGGATTGAAGAAGTGGAGTCGGTGGACATGATGGACATCTCGGCACAGACTTCATACAGTGATGTCGAAAGATGGTGCAATGATTTTGCATATCAGTTCATTATGGGACAAGAAGCAGAAACACTTGCTAACATAGCATGTGTAGATTCCCGTAACGACTACTGCATTGACCTCTTCAAGGCTATCAGTGCACGGACGCACATTAGCCGTCTTGCCTTATATACAAGGATGTATATCGACAGGAAAATCAGCTATTCGAGCTACAGCAATGTCAAGAGTGAATTGGCAGAGGAATACAGAAGAAGAGAGGAACAGGAAAAGTTGAAAAACTCTGAGAAGAGAGGCGGGCGAACACCAAAGCCCATCATTTCTCCGCTATTCTTGAAAACCATGCAATATGCCTATTTCAATGGAGTGGTCAACGAGACCACTTTCTGTTCGAGACTCAATGTCAAACCAGCAAATTTTGAGAGGGAGTTATGGCGATAGTTGTTGATACATGCTCATTGGTGATGATTGCCAAGAATTATCTTCCCTTGGATAAGGACGGACAGTTGTACTCATTCCTGGAAGAGGCGTTCTCCCGCAAGGATTTGATGCTACTTGATGTGATTCTGGATGAATCAAAACGCACCTCCAAAGGAATTGCAGTTGAAAAGATGCCTTTCCTCAAAGACAAGAAATTGGTCATTCCGACAAAGGATCTATTTCCATGTGCCCCAGAGAGATTCAGCAACATGATAGACAACAATTTCTGTGTAAGACTGAAGAAGCAGGAACTGACTGAAGAAGAATACATAGAGCAAAAGGAAGAATACCTTAAAACAGGTGATGCTAAGATTATCATTTATGCACTGAATGTACGACACTCGGACGCTATCCATCTGGAAGAGATGCAAGTAATGACGGAGGAAACAAGGCAGCAGAATGACGGTAAGTTGTTCAAGAAACTTCCTTTGTTGTGTGAGCAGATAGGGATTGGAACACTAACCGTTTCAGAATATCTGCATAGAAACGGGTTCTTTATTGACAAATAGCATAGATATTAGTATCATCTTATGACATCTTTCACGAAATCATATTATATTCGTGAATAAAACACTTGTTTTTCAAGAATAGAAATTGTTGAGGATTAGATATTTAAGACATTATTGCAATGCGGAAGGGGTGATGTGAACGACAAAAGACAAGGCGTTCTATTAGAGTGGATGCTTGATAAGATTGAGAAGAATGGACGGGTCGATGGCTCGTCCTTTTTTTGTGTCTTTGAGTGTGAGGTGCAGGTGGGGACCAGTACTGCGACCACTGTTGCCTGTCAGCGCGATGATGATGCCGGGACGGACGTGGGTGCCTTTGGTGACGAGAGTTTGGGAGAGGTGGCAATAGCTGACGGTGAAGTCGCCGTGACGGAGGGTGACATAGAGGCCTGAACGTTTGTCCTTGCCTACCTTGATGACCTCGCCGTGCATCATGGCGTATGTGGGTTCGTAATTTGCCTTCAAATCAAGCCCGTTGTGTAGGGCTTTTCTTTTTGTAAATGGGTCTCTGCGGTAGCCGAAAGGGCTGGTGACAGAGATATGACGGAGTGGACTGACAAGTGCCGTGTGGCGGTCGGTCTGCTCCGTTTGGGTTTGTAATGGGGCAAAGGCAAGAGAGTCTCGCCGCTGATGCGGCGAGCACGGAGGCAGTTGTTCGGATGTTGCGGACTGCGTCGTTTTTGGCACAGCCTTGCGGTGTACCTTAGTCTGTGTGACGGTATTGAACTGAGCGCATACTGTTGCTGATGAACAGAATATTGCTGCTATTGTGATGAGTAGAAATCGTTTCATGGTGCAAAAGTAACAAGCAATTCTTTGACTGGCATAAAGAACAAAGGGAAGACAAGAAGATTGTAACATAATATAGCAATCGAGTTTGATTTTTGAGCAGAAATCAAACTCAAATAATAATAATCGT
>NZ_CP083673.1:6437053-6461632 GCF_025914115.1 Bacteroides sp. DH3716P
CTGTGCCAGCGTCATGCCTTCCGACCGCCGTTTACCGGCGTATTCGGTAAGCAGGATCGCTGTCTTGGCAAGCAGGCCTATAATCATGATAAGTCCGGTCTGCATGTAGATGTTGTTCTCCAGACCGAAGAGCCACGCAAACAGGAAACTGCCCATCAGTCCGCAAGGCACCGACAACAGAACCGCGAAGGGTATGAACACGCTCTCATACAAGGCGCACAGAATCAGATAGACCAGAACCATGCAGAGCAGGAATATAAGCGTGGCATTGTTGGTCGTCTTGCTTTCCTCACGCGAAATGCCGCCAAACTCGTATGTGTAATTTGACGGAAGCACTTCACGTGCCGTCTCGCCGATGGCTTCGAGCACCTGCCCCGAACTGTAGCCCTGAGCCGGAGACCCGCTAATCGAGATGGCGTTGAACAGGTTGAAACGGGTGAGGTCTGACGGGCCGTTGGTCTTGGTCAGGCGCACGAACCGGCTCAAAGGCGACATGCCGCCATCGGTGGCACGCACATACATGTGGTGCAGGGATTCCGCATTCACACGATATTCCGCCGGAGCCTGCATGGTCACATGGTAGAGCTTGGAGAACCGGTTGAAGTCGGAAACATATTGTCCGGTATAATAGCCCGACAATGTGGAAAGCACATCTGCGGGCGACACACCCGACTGTTCGCATTTGGCGGCATCGATATCCACCCAGTATTGCGGATAATCCGTGGCAAAGGAGGAATAGACTTCGCCGATTTCGGGTCGCTGCGACAAGGCTTCGACAAACTTGTCTGCCTCTTCCTTGAAGGCGGCGATGTTTCCGCCCGCCTTGTCCTGCAAATAAAGCTCGAAACCGTTTCCCATGCCGTACCCGGCAATCATCGGAGGCGACATGGCGAACACCGTGGCATCGGGAATATCCGAAGTGGCGGCATAAATCTTTCCGATGACATCATTGACCGACTGCCCCTCTCCCTTACGCTGCTCCCAGTCTTTGAGTGTCACGAAATACATCGCCTGCGAGGGACCGGAACCGCTGAAAGAGAAACCGGCGACCGCACCGCTGTATTCAATCTCGCCGATGCTGTCGAGACGGCTGTTGATACGCTCCATCACCTTACTTGTCTGAGCCATGGATGTGCCGGGCTTCGTGTTCATGCTCACCATGACCGTCCCGGTGTCCTCTTCGGGAATAAGTCCCGTCTTTGTGACATTGACCAGCAGCACCAGCAACCCGAAAGAAATGCCTATGATGCTCCACAACAGCCATCGGCGATGGATAATGAACATCACTCCACGTACATAGCGTCGGCTCAGACTGTCGAAGACGGCATTGAACGCTTTACGGAAACGGGCTGCAAAATTGTTCTTAGTGTTGCCCTGCTCATCGATATAGGGTTTCAGCAGCAGCGCGCAAAGTGCCGGTGAGAGTGTGAAGGCATTGACTGCCGAGATTCCCACGGCAACAGCCATCGTGATACCGAACTGCGTGTAGAACGCTCCCGAAGTCCCGCCCATCATGGCTACGGGGAAAAACACTGCCATAAAGATTATGGTAGAGGTCAGGATAGCCGACGAAACGCCTTTCATGGCATCATCAGCCGCGAGAACTGCTGATTGATAGCCCTCATCGAACTTCGCCTGCACCGCTTCCACCACCACAATGGCATCATCGACCACGGTTCCGATGGCAAGCACAAGCGCGAACAGGGTGAGCAGGTTGATGGAGAATCCAATCATGGACATCACGGCAAATGTGCCGATGATGGAAACGAAGATGGATATGGTAGGGATAAGCGTTGACTTGATGTCCTGCAAGAACACATACACCACCACGATGACCAGAAGTATCGCTTCCAATAAGGTGCGGAGGACAGAGTGGATGGAGGCATACAGGAACTTGTTGGTATCGGTAAGCACCACGAATTCCGTCCCTTCGGGCAAGTCCCGGCTAAGGTCGTCAAGCACTTCGTGAATCTCCTTGATGGTGCTTGAAGCATTGGACCCGGCTTTCTGGTTGATGAGCATCATGGCTGCCGGATGCCCGTTCACTTCGGAGGAATAGTTGTAGTATTCATCGCCCAGTTCCACATCGGCAACCTCCTTCAGCCGAAGCACATTGCCGCCCGGCAGTGACTTGATGACCAACTCACCGAACTCTTCCGCGCCGGACAAGCGTCCGCGGTATTTCATCGTGTATTCATTGGCGGTAGGATGATTGGCACCGAAGGAGCCGGTGGCGGCCTCGATGTTCTGTCGTGCGAGTACGGTGGATATGTCATCGGGGATAAGCCCGTATTGCGCCATCTTGTCGGGACGCAGCCAAAGTCGCATGCTGTAGTTGGAACCGAACAACTGTGCCTTTCCCACGCCGCTGATACGTTTCAGCCTCGGCTCGACATTGATTTTCACGTAATTGTTCAGGAAGGTCTGGTCGAAGCGGTCATCGGGCGAATAGAGCGCGAAAGTCATCAGTTCGGCATTCTGCTGCTTTTCAGTGGTGACACCGGTCTTGGTGGCTTCCGCCGGAAGTTGGCTCAGTGCGCCGTTCACGCGGTTCTGCACGTTTACCGCCGCCATGTCCGCGTTGGTTCCCTGTTTGAAATAGATGTTGATGGAAGCATCTCCCGTATTCGATGCCGTGGAAGTCATATAGGTCATGTCTTCCACTCCGTTGATGGCTTCTTCCAGAGGGGTTATCACTGCCTTCTGCACGGTTTCAGCGTTTGCTCCCGGATAAGTTGCGAATACGTTGATGGTCGGAGGTGCGATGTCGGGGTATTGTTCCACCGGCAAGGAAAACATGGAAATCATGCCCAACAGTACAATCACCACCGAGATAACGCCCGAAAACACCGGGCGGTCTATAAAAAATCGCAGGTTCATTTCGTTTCGTTTTTAGGGGTTATGCTCATGCCTTCTCTCACCAGTCCCACGCCTTCGGCGACAATGGTGTCACCGACCGAAAGACCTTCTTTTACGATAAACCGGTTGCCGTCGTTCAGGCGGTCCACCGTGAGATAGGCGGCTTCCGCCTGTCCGTTTTTCAGACGGTAAGCGATAATCTTGTCCTGCAGTTCCACGGTGGCGGTCATGGGAATGGTTACGGCCTCCGTTTTCGGGTTTTGAAGGATGACATTGCCGATGCTGCCACTCAACAGTTCGCGGTCGGGATTGGGGAACAGGGCTTTGATTTGTACCGTTCCGGTAACAGGATCCACCACGCCGCTTACGGTTTCAATACGTCCTTTCGCCTTGTACAGGCTGCCGTCGTTGAGTTGCAGGCCCACTTCCGGCATCCCGGCTATCATGCTGTCAATCGAGCCATAGCGAGCCAAATATCGCCGTAGCATATTCTCCGAAATGGAGAAATAGGCATACATCTCCGCATTGTCGGACACGACCGTGAAAGGCTGTGCCATATTGGGACCGACAAGCGCACCGATGCGATAGGGCAATGTGCCTACTACTCCGTTGCTCGGGCTTTTGATTTCCGTATAGGAGAGATTGTTGCGTGCATCCGATTCTTGTGCCTTTGCCTGTTCGAGTTCAGCACACGCCACTGCCAGTTGGTTCCGGGCGAGAGAAAGCTCGTAGTCGGATATGACCTTCTCGTCAAACAATGCCTGCTTGCCCCGCAGCTCGATTCTTGCCGTTTCCACTTTTGCCTGTGCCGCGCTGACATTGGCCTGCGCCGTGCGTAATGCCGCCCGATAGGGCACTTGGTCAATTACAGCCAATACTTGACCGGTCTTCACCCGTTCACCCTCTTTCACTTTCAGACGGATAATGCGCCCGGATATTTGCGGCAGGATGTCCACATCCTGCCGTCCGCGTATGGCGGCGGAATAGGACTCGGAGATTTCCACCGGACTTGCCGCGACCTTTATGACCCGATAACTCTGCACCGCATCCTGCTTGCCGTCCGCCTGCCTGCATCCGGTCGGCAGGAACAGCATGAGAGCAAATGCGGCGAAATTCGTGATAATGAATTGCTTGTTCATATTTTCTTCTTGTTTTGTATTAATTCATAATAGGTTTGGTGTGTCACCACTGACGGATGGTATTCCACTCTTTTTCGAGAATGGCATAAACACAGGTATCTTCATATTTTGGGGAGCCGTCAGGATTGTTTACGAATGTCACAAACTCTTTGAAACATCCTTCGCGGCGCATACCAAGACGTTCGCATAAGCGTTTGGAGCGGATATTGTCATCTTCCACAAATCCATAGATACGCCGTGCGCCCGCCTCTCGGAAAAGATAATCCAACAATCCGGCTGCCGCTTCACAAGCGAATCCTTTGCCTTCAAAACGTTTGTTGAAATGCCACCCCACATTATAAGTGTCTTCATTCTCACGCAAAGCGAACACGTCACCGATAATAAAGTCATCTTTTTTCAGACTCACCGCATAGCGCAGCATGTCTTTCGGGGAATACTGCATATATGCCCATGCCGCCTCTCTGGAACAAAGGCGGTCTCCGGCAAAGCAATTCACACGCGGATGGGAAAGATACTCCAACAACCCTTCGGCATCCTTCTGTTTGAAATTTCGAATGATAATTCGTTCGGTTTCGATATATATTTCCTTGTAATAATAAAATGGTATGAGTACGCCCAAAGTAGCGAAGGCAAGCATGGCATAGAGATACTGGTGGAACCAGATGAAGGTCATCCCGTAGAACAGGAAGGCAATGCTGCACAGCCCAGAGGCCAGTCCGTCGATGCCGTCGATGAGGTTGATGGCATTGATGATGAAAACCGTAACGAAAACGGTGAGAGGGATGCTAATCCACGACGGCATGGAATGGATGAACAGCATTCCGTGAAGGTCGGACAGTTCCACTCCGCCAGCCACCAGCATGATGCCGCAGACTATCTGGATAAAGAACTTGGCACGGTAGCGCACACCGATAAGGTCATCGGCAATGCCGACAAGGTACAACATGATGATGGCGCAGAAGGCGTATGCCAATGGCAACGCTTCTGCGCCTATTTCCTTAAGCAGCTCATCATGTCCGGTTGAGACATTGACCGCCAAAAGCAGGACAAAGGAGAAGAACACTACGGGCTTGAAGGCCATACCGCCAAGGCGAGGCACTACACACTGATGTATCTTCCGCTCGTCCGGCTCGTCGAACAGTCGCCTGCGGAAGGCGATGAGCAGAATCTGCGGTATCACGATTCCTGCGAAAAACACGCACAGGAAGAATACCGACAGGATGTTGACAATCCAAATTAAACTCATTCTCTATCTAACTTTAATAGGCCGTTTGTGTCGGTCTGTCCTGTACTAATCCCTCTGTATCAATCAATTCGGGGGGGGTAATTCGTGTTTCCATAATCTCAGTCTATGATTTGAATATATTCCGGCTTCACCTCAGCTGAAACCGCCAGTAGGTCGGGAATAATGACGACAAGCTGCCGACCTCTCTTTTTTGCCACTTTTATGAAGTAGCCCTCCACCTGGTCGAACGGTCCGCCATGTACCCTTACTCTTTTACCTTTTTCAATGTTGATTTTATCTTTTTCCTTGTTGATTTCGCTGATTTTGTAGAAGTGTACCTCTTCATCTGCCTGCTTGCACACCTTGATGAAGTTGGTCATGTCTTCATCAGGTACAGTCAGATAGACAAGTTCTCCGCCACTTTTCCATGTGACAAACTGTAGGTCGTAATAATAATTGTGTTTGAAATCAACAATCTTCTGATGACTTGCATGCACAAACACCAGACTATGGATGACGGGTACCATGAAAAAGACTTTCTTGCCCTTGACAGTGCGAAGGACTTTCTGCTTGGGTATGAAATACTCTAAGCCATACGTTTCATTAGAGAGCCGATCTTCGGCAGTATTCTCGTTCTTGTAGGCCCGCATGACATACCACAGTATCTTATCCTTGTCCAATACATTCACCATACTGTTTTGACATGTGTTTTTTGAGAAAAGAACGTACTCATGGTTCATCCCGATATGCGTATCGGTCTGTATATCAGCAACTTTCTATGTGTTTCAACTACAATAGTCATCTATTCTCATCTTTCTGAGTCCACCCCCTGCAAAGCCCCTCTTTACGACATAAAAATTCGGTCGGAAAAGGTATGCAAAAGATGTTTCTCTCTTTAAGAGAAACTCTTCGGGATGCAAAAATATGAAAATAACTCCAATTCACCAAATTATATAGCGACTTTTTTACAAAAATGCTAAAATTTGTTGATTTCCGTCAAGCAATTGTTGAGCAAATATGTCTTTTACGATAAAATGATACCTCAATATCAACTGTTTAGCAAAACGATATTTCTCTTAAAGAGAGAAACACCTTTTTGCTCAACAATCCCCGACTTTTTTATTATAGTTGCGGTATCACACCGCAATACAATAGTTATAAATATTGAAATAAAGGTGCAGTGAGACGCTGCACCTCCTAAAGAGAATTGATGATGAGATTGTTGGCGTTGTCAACGACAGAGGTGTCCAATGAGGAGAGGTATATCTGTGTGGTTTTCTCGGAGTCATGCCCCAATGCCTCGCTGATAGTAGATACGGGCACGTTCTTGCTCTTGGCTATGCTTGCCCAGGAGTGGCGGGCTACGTAGGTGGTCAGGGGTACGGACAGGCCTATCATTTCTCCGATTTTCTTCAACTGCTTGGTGATACGGCTATAGGCATTCTTGTACTGTCTCCAGAATATGGCTCCCTCTCCTTTTGCTATAGGGAGCAGGTAGGGAGAATCATCTGTTTTGTACTTCGCCACTATCTCCTGCATGGCAGGTTCCCATTTGATGTGCAACTGTTGTGAGGTCTTCTGACGGCGGTAAATGAGCGTACTGCCATGCAGATTGCTTGGTGTAAGTTGTGCCATATCGATGAACGACATCCCACGGGTATAGAAACTGAACAGGAACATATCCCTTGCAAGCTCCAAACGGGGGTTCAGACTCAAGTCCAGCTCTTTCAGTTGCTTGATGATTTCCAAGGGGAGTGCCCGCTTGACGGTCTTGTCGATGCCGGTATATACATGCTTGAACGGTGAGGAAGAGATGACCAGTCCGTCATCTACGGCATGATTGTAGATGGTGCGCAGGTTGCGGATGTAGAAAGAGGTGGTGTTGCGGCACAGTCCGCTGTCTTTCAGCCACTGTTCATAGCCTTGTATCGTTGTCCCATCGACTTCCTCCAATGGCACATCGCCTCCTTTCAGGTAACGCTGGAGGCTGTTGAGGGTGGTTTTGTACCTTGCTACCATCCGCTTCTTGCCGATGCGTCTCAGTTTTTCGTTCAACTCCAGCGTATAGCCGATAATGCCATGTAATTCTTTTCCCTCATGGAAGTTGTCAACGACGGTGTCTGCTGTATATGACTGCCCTTCCTTGTCCAACCGTGCAATGACCAACAGCAGTTTCTTCCTGTCAGCATCCAATGTATCTTTCAAGGAAAGAAGATAGGCTTGACGTTGTGGAGTGACGGAAGTTGGCAAAATGATGTTTGAATGGTCCGCATCCCACTCTGAGGAATAGATTCTGTACTCTGTATGGATCTGACGTGCCACACGATTGTGTATCACCTGATAATACAGGCGACCCTCTTTCTCTTGAACAGATGATGTTCTGAACTTTAATTTGATGGATGCCATAATGCTCTGACTTTAACATTGAAATTGCAATTATTACCTTTATATATAATATAAGTGACAGACAAACAGGTATAGGAGGGATGGTGCCTCACCGCTCGGCATACAACAGCTGATATTCCACCCACCTCCGTTTCCTAATGGATGCCACTGCTTTTCCCCTCCATTTGCAATAGCTCAGATAGAGTGGCAGGATGTCCCTGTCGCCACGTTCCAATCGGGTGAGCAGGGACGCTTTCGGGTATCGTCCATTGCCTAACAACTTGGCTGGTCCAATCTGGTACGAGAGGGTGGCAAGCAGATAAGCATCCCTGCCATAACGGGCATATAGGCGCAGGTGCCGGAGGAGGTCTGTCCGTAACAGCAAATCTGCACGCTGACGTGTCAGTGTTTTCGGGAAACGCTCTCCCTTCTGTAGCTGGTGACCATAGCCCACATAGCCCGGTGTGGTCTTTGGGTCGTGCCAACCCTCGAAGTGTTTGGTAATGGCTACCATCCGTTCAAACAGTGCCCTGTCAATGGTTTGGCTTTGACAGGGCACGCTACAGATGGCCAACATGCTCAATAGTACGATGATGTATCTTCTCATTACATTATTTTATATAGGAGGTGCGATGTCTCACCGCACTCTAATCAATATCACTACATCATAGTGCGGAACTGCTGAATCTCTTTAATCATGGCTTTCACGTCCTCCCCAACCTGAACGAAGTTCTTGTAGAGGATGCGCTCTCGCTCTTCTTTCGACTTGAACTTATAGAACTTAGGGAGAGGGACATACTCCGATTCCTCCTTCTTTATTTCCGTCATATCGAAGTCGGTCTTGCAGTAGAACTTGGATGTCTTGAACTCCTCGCTCTCCTGGATGTTCATGCTTCCGTTCATCCCGGTCTTGGTGACTACGAAGTCACGGGCGGTCTGTCCACATATCCAACCTGTGGGCATATCGGAGATTTTGCTTGCAGGCACCAGGCTGTCCATATTCTCATTGAGGTTGATGGAGGTCTTGTCACGGTCGATGGTCACGCCCTTTTTGAGTTGCACTACTTTACCGAAGATGTCACTCGACAGCCATTCGAGGGTTTCCTTGGCTCTTGCCGAACCGCTCACCACATTGCCCACGGTGGTGATGATTTTCTGCATACCCACCTTGCCATAATCGGCTTCCAACTGCGGAAGTTCCTGAAAGCCAAGTGCCACGCTCACCTTGTTGCTTCGGGCTGTGCCTATCAGTCGGTCTATCTTGTGGAAATACAAGGTCGGCAACTCATCGACGATGATGCTGACAGGAACGTTCTTGCCCTGTCCTGTATTCACCCTCGTTACAAGGCGGTTGAGAATCAAGGCATTCAGTGCACCGATGATGCTCTCCATCTCGGGGTCGTTGGCAATGAGCAGATAACTTGGATTCTTCGGGTCACTGACCTTCAGGTCGAAGTCATCGCCGTCCTTGTGGAATATCCAGTAAGATTCCTTGGTGGCGAGACGGGAGGTATAGACACGTAGCGTGCCAATCATACCTTCCAACTGCTCCATGGCTTTGTTGGCAAAGGCAGTCTGGAACGGGCCAAGCAAGGGGGCTACCTCGTTGTCGGTCTGAAGTACCTCGAAGATGGTCTGATAACTCTCATTGAGGAACGATAGGATATGTGGCATGTCGCTGTACTTGCCCAACCAATAAGCGGGCTGCACCTCCGCGCCCGAATGGTCGAACACCCGTCCTGTGGGTATCAGCCTTTTCGTCTTTGGGTCTTCACGCCGCTCGGCAATCAGCATCTTTCCGTCCTTGTCGTAGGGCTCCTTGCCGTAGTTGCAGAAGAAATAGATGCAGGCGGCAAGGAAGTTGACGGCAGAGGTCTGGAAGAACTGGTCGCTGCCACCGCCGCCTTCCTTCTTGCCTTTTTGCAGGGATTCAAGCAGGGTCTCGGCGGTCTCGCTCGCTGCGGCAAGGTTGTTGATGTACTTCAACTGGATGGGGTTCACACGGCGCGAATACTCCACATCCACAAAGTTGATGATGTTGAACTTCATGCCATGGGGCATCTTGCTGTCCTTGGCATTCTTGTTCTTCAAGTAATGATAGTAGAGTTTGGTGGCGAGAGTGGGAAACTTATAGTCGTACACCACCATGGCAAAGCCCTTCTCGCTGTGCTGCCTGATAAACGGCTCGATGATGGAGAAGGTCTTACCAGAACCAGGAGTACCCACAACCCATGTGCCACGGAACGGATTGACGATGTTCACCCATCCCTTGCGGAACTTGCCCTTGTAATAATAGCGCATAGGGATGTTCACGCTGTACTTGTTCTCCTGCAACTCCCTGCATTGCTCAAAGCTCTCATTCTCGAAGTTGAAGCGGTCTTTCAGCAGCCCTTCCTTCAGGAACTTAGAGATATTGTCGAGGGCGATATGCACCAATACGACACCGACGATGGAAGTGAGCATATAGAGCCAAGTGTTCAAACGGAGGGTATAGAAACAGGGCATTATCGAATGACCGAACAGCCATACGGACTGCACAATCAGCAGCACTCCCGACAGCAGCGGATAGAGCACCTGCCTGCGAGCGTCAAACTCCAGATGCTTCTTGTTGCGCGTTCCCACACAGGTGATACATATCAGCAGGAACGTAGCCACCTTGCTATACACGAGGTTGCCGTCATGGTAAATCATCCACCGCTTGATGCGAGTGTGGATATCCGTCACTACGCCGCCCAAGAAGTCCAACTGCTCCGGCTCCAGTGCGTAGGCGAAGAACTCCATCAGGATGGAGACATAAATCACCGCCCTGAATATCTTGTAAAAACCCTGTAACTCTTTGCTTTCTTCCATTTACTTTACGATGATGTTGGGTGATAATGAGAAAAGATGAAGGATGCCACGGTGGACACCCTCCAATCCTCTTATGAGTTTTATTCGTAGCCGTTGATGGTCTTCTCAGACTCTACTGTCCACGGAGAAATAGTTGCAGATATGACCTCCAAGGTGTTGCGTACAGGCTTCAATGAATAGCTGTAGGAATGACCCGCTTTCCACGTGTCGTTTGTGAGGAATACGAAGTTCTCCCCATTGCTGAGTTGCAATGTCATGTCTGGCATAACCTGTGCAGGAACATAAAGCGTATATTCCATGTGGTCACTTTGTGGGTCGCCGAAATAATAGGTCGTCACCGACTCGTCACTGCATTCTACCTTTCCGGTCTTGATGTTGAAAGTACCGCTGTCAAAATAACCGACGAACGTGAGTAGGCTTCCTGCAAAATCATTGGTGGTGAAACCGTATTCTGGTGAGGTATAGACCTTGATGATGACACGCACCATCTGATGGGTGAAGTTCAATGTAAGGCTCGGATTGGCGTATGATGCCGCTCCACTGGCAAACAGAAAATCATTGACCTTCTGCTCACTCTGTACAGCTGCCTCCGGCACTTGGAACTCTATGAGGTCGTTGGTAGGATTTGCCGTATAGGGATAGTAGGCATTGAAGGTGTGAGTGTCTGTGTCCGTGAAAAACACCTTGTTGGCTGACACAAACTGATTCGTGCCGCCGCTTCGGGTGAACTTCATATTGTTGATCATCCCTGTGGAAGAGATGCCAATCATATCATTGAGTTCCCACTGGTTGTCAACGGCTCGTGTGGAAACGGCAGGTTGCAGCATCTCCAGATTGGTGAATACCTGAAGCTGCTTGGTTGATGTGCTGTCGGTCACGACCACAGAACCTCCGCCACCGGGCAGGTAAATCTCATTGACGATGTCTTGGTCACAGGACGTGAGGAGCATGGCTCCAAGTCCCAACATTAGAAACAAATTCTTTTTCATGCTTTTTCTTTTTTAATTGTTGTACTTTGATGATGATACGGGTGATACTCGATGTCTGTATATGGGCTAATCCATAATCGTGATGATGGGTCTCGCCTTATGCGGCTGCCACTTGGGAGTCTCCTGTATGGCACCGCTTCCCAGTGAGTAAAGCCATGCCTTGGCGGTCGCTTGTCCTTCTACCTCCGTTGAAGTCCAATACCAACAGTCATCATCCTCATCGGGGATAGGTGTGCCGCCGCATTTCAGGATGTATGGGTTGATGATGTCCTTGGCATGATAGAGCAGACGCATCTGTGCCACACTGGGGATATAGGCACTTTGCCCGTAACGCCACATGTCGAAGACACGCTCAGCCAAAGGCGACTTCACATCGGTCGTGCCATAAAGGGCAAAAGTGTTCTTGTTGCCGTCGTAGGCGGTGAGGTCACAGGATGTGTCCTGTTCCACACCGATACTGTCAGCAAAGGCTTCGGGAGCGATGTCCCACAGATAGACGGCATATCCGTTTCCCTCCATTTCTTCCCTCTGATTGACGTTGAACACCACTGCAATGGCTTGCTTGCACGATTGCTCGTAGGTTTCGTAGGGCATCACCTTGCCGTCAGTGGTCAAGATATGGGTGACCTTCATGGCTGTGTCGGGAAAGTCCTGATGCTCGTCACAGGCAGTCAGCAACACCGTTGCCGCAACTGCCAAGATTGAAAACAGTTTCTTCATACGCATAGTCATTTTACAGGAAGTTTCACACCCAGGACAATACCCGTTCTGAACAGGTCTTCACCCTTGATCATCACATCGGTCTTCACCTGCCAGAAGAGCTTCCAGCCGTGTCTGAGTGTATAGTTTTGCTCATAGCCGAGGTGGATGCCACCCAAGAACCTGTCAGTATCGCTACCTGCCGATGCTCCTATGCGCATGTTGCCATGGTGGTTGCGTCCTCTTGCCACACAGGGCTTATAGGCAAAGCCGAAACCATAACTGCGGTAGTTGTTCCAAAAACTCTCAGGACAGACATGACCGCACGATGCGCACTCGTTCCACTTGATATATCCGTTTGCAAAATACTCCCACGCATTGTGGTACTTCGTCTCATACTCGTAGGACAGCGTCACGTCCAGTCCTCGCTCATACAGGCATCCGAACCCCAAGGATATGCGGTCGCTATTCTGCTGCGCCATTGCCGGAGTCATGCTTGCCATAAAACAGATGACAACGAGTAAGGTATGCACAAGCCAATTCCTCACTCCTAATTCCTCATTCCTAATTCTCATTATTCCTCCTCCAACAGTATATGGTTAAACGAATCGGCAGACAGCACATCCTCATAGTCGATGCTGAGCGAGATGGTGCGTCCACTTATCTGTTTTTCCGACAGCTCGATGGTCAGCACCTTGTCGTTGGGGAAGGTCATCTTCTTCACCACAATCACGTTGCGATAGCCATACTTGAAGGTCTTCGCATCGTCCAACACAAGAGATGGGGTCAGTTCCACTATCTGCGCATTGGTAGCCTTGCTCTGCTTCTTGTCCGATAGTTTGATGCGCATCTCGTCGATGTCGAAGCGGATGTTGGTCTTGTTCTCCACGGAGAAGTCGATGAAGAAATATTCGCCCACGCTGTAGATGTTGTTCAGGCGCATTACCATGCGGTGCATCTTCGTCGCCACGTTGCGGTATTTGGCAGACGATGACCATATCTGACGTGCATACTTGGTCATGTCGGCAGTGGACAGGCTTACAGCGGGATTGTTGTAGGCATTGCGCTCCGAGCATTCTATTTCCTTATCGGTTACTGCCTCCTGCATCCTCGTGGTATAGAGCAGTGCATACTGCGTGCGGTAGCGTTCCGTCACGATTGTCACTATCGCCAACACCTCACCGTCGGCATACACGTTGTCCTTCGGCTTCAGGCGGATGGTGTTGTTGATGGGTTGGTCGCCCACCACCTTGTCTGTGGATATATCGACAAAGCGGATGGGTTCGGAGGCGGTGATGACGGTGGTCACTTGGTCGTTGACCGTCAGCTGCTCCATCTCCATGTAGGTGGTCTGCGCCTTGGCTGAAAGCACGCTCAGCGAAAGCAATGCACAGACATTCATTTTCTGAAAACAATTCATATTAGTTGATTTTTTGATGTTTATACTCTATGAGCCACCGTTCCCGACAATTCCGTTGTCGGGCAGTGTCTATTTCCTTTTCTCTTTCCCATTTACAAGGTAAACAAACGTCCCATACTTCAGCTTCACTTTGTTCTTCTTGATAGCCTTGCTGATGGCATTGCTTGTCTTCTGGTAGGCATTGGTCACGGCTTGCATTCCCCATTGCGAGAAACTGTTGTTCGCTCCACTCTGGTCGATGTTCATGTTGCTCTGNTTCTGGTAGGCATTGGTCACGGCTTGCATTCCCCATTGCGAGAAACTGTTGTTCGCTCCACTCTGGTCGATGTTCATGTTGCTCTGCATAGCACCGCTCGCCACATCTTTCGTGGTCTCACGGAACTGGCTGCCGGGGACATACAGTCCCTCCAGTCCGTCCGTGTCATAAAGCGAAAGCGAAACCTTTATCAGCTCGTCATCCACAAGGATGGAGTTGATGCTACCCTTCACTCGCTGCGAACCGAAACCGCTCATGGTGGCATAGAGGTACGACCCTTTCTTCACCACGGTCTCACCAATCTCAATATCGTCCAACAGTCTCAGCCGCACCCTCGACCCGTCCGTAGCCTTCACGTCCTCGTCAATGATGGCCTTGATGAGCTTTGGCTCATGCTCGTTCTGCGTCAGGGTGTTGAAATAGTCCGAAGTCACCTTCACCTTCTTCACCACCTCCTGTGCCTTGTCCTCCTCGTCCAGTGCCTTCACCGCCTTGCTGTCCTCGGCAATCTGACCTTTCACCTCAATCTGCTCCTTGGGAGGCCCAGCCTGTGTGGTATCCTGGGCCACGGGGGCAACTGCCGCCTGTCCTCTCAGCCTCGCTTCGGCGAGTGCCTTGTTGAGTGCTTCGAGTGCTTCCGCTTCTCGCGCCTTGGCATCGGCCACTTCGGCNGCCTGTCCTCTCAGCCTCGCTTCGGCGAGTGCCTTGTTGAGTGCTTCGAGTGCTTCCGCTTCTCGCGCCTTGGCATCGGCCACTTCGGCTGCATCGTCCTTCTCTTCTGCCTGACGGACGAGTTCCGCAAGGTCTTCTTCTGTGTACTTGGATTCATACGCTTCTTTCTCTTCTTCGTTGTCACGCTCAATGTTATCAACAGCCGAATAGTCTGCTATGCGACCATACGACTTCGCCATGTTCTCATACTTGCCACCGATGCCGTCACCATTCTTAATCTGCGCTCCGGGCAGGTTGGGGTTCAGAAACTCGGTGGTCTGCAGGTTCTTGTCCTGCGTTTCCGCCACCTCCGTATTGAACATGTCAAAGACAAAATAGCCTGTGGCAATCAACGGGATGTACACGATGGCTGGCAGCATGTACTTCGGCTGACGGAAGTTTATCTTATCTGTTATTCTCATCGCTGTCTGATTTTGATGTTACTGACTTGTCTCGATTCTCCTCGTTGGTTCGATGCGTCACGGGAGGAGTGATGCAATGGGCTGCATTCATCATCTGCTTCATGCGCCCTTCCTGCCGCTCGATGGCACTTGCAGCCTCCGTCCGATGACCGTAATACCGCACCATCCTGTAGATGTTGATGCCGAAGCACGTGGCGACAAAGCCGAAGACGATGACGAGAAACAGCGTCTTGTGGGCATTGGCAAAGCCTTGCACCTTAGCCGCCGCACGGTCTATCCTCGCGGTCTTGGCAAACTTGCGCCCTGCCGCCACCTCCTTCTCATACCGCTTCTTGTACTTGGGGTCGTTCTTGTCGGGCATATCCTCGCCCACAAGCATCCGTCTGATTCCTTTTACACTCATACCGCTAGGATATTAGAAGTTTGACTTCGACTTCTGCTCAATATCCTTGTTGAGCAAGGTTCTCCAGTTCGTGATGAGCAGTCCATGAGGATTGTTCTCCGTCCTCGGCACGCGCTTCACCTGTCCCGCCGTCACCAATTCACGCATCAGAATATTGCTCCTTCGCTCTATCCTTTGCCTACCGTAGTAGGTGAACTCCATCTTCTCCTTGTTGAACTTGATGCTGTCGCAAAAGATGCTGAACACGGCACTCGTACCCATGATATTGTTGTAAAAGCCCTTTTCCTTCAGCGTATTGTACTGCGCCAAACCAGTTTCATCGACCAAATACATCGCCTTCTCCATCGAATAGCGGATGTACTTGTCATCGGGAGCAAGCGTAAAGAAGTAATGGTGGAACATCTCGATATGGCTCTTTGCCTCCACATCCAGCGTTTCCTCCATCGTGGTGCGGTTCACCAGTATGGGCACGTTGCCGTCCAATACATACACCTTTTGCTGCGCGTCCGTCACCATGCAGCGCGCCGTCCAGATGCTCGACACCGAGATGATGATGCAGCCCATGAGGAACGCAGAGCAGATGATGCCCACCAGCTTGATTTTGTTTTCTAAGTTCTTGATTACCATACGTTACTGCTTGTTTGAGGTCTGATTTCTCTTCATTCTCACATATTCACGGTGCAGGATGGTGTATATGTCCTTCTCAACTTCTTCCACCAGTTTGGCGTAATACTTGATGCAAGCCTCTACGTAGATGCCTTCGTATTTCAGTTGGATCCACACCCACCAGATGTCACGTTCACGTCTCCGTCGATTTCTGTAGATTTTGGCACGATGCAAGCGATAACTCAGGTAATCTACCATAGGCACTACATACTCGTCGTTATCCTCAAAGCCTTCTGCCATCTCCTCATACTGTGGGTCGATGTAGTTGTTTTCGGAATTGAAAAACTCTTCCTTTGCACGCTTGTTGGCAAACGCCATGAATTTCTCATCTTTGAGCCAACGCTCAATTTCATTTTTTGCTTTCATTTTTCTTGATGGTTACTTTTATTTGTTTCAATAGGAGGTGCGGTGACTCACCGCACACTCACATGTTATCTCATCACGGTCGCCATGGTTCCCGTAGCCGTCATCTTGGCTTGTTGTGCCACGCCCTCGCCGAAGTTTCGGGTTGAGAAGGCGGTGTCGCCCTCTGGTATCATCCATGCCGCAAGGTCGGGCACGAGGTTCAGGCATTTCAACGCCACGATGCTCGCTGCCATCAGATAGCCTGCCGAGAAGAACGAGTTTTGCAGATAGGCTGCCATCGTCTGCTCACTGGCGGTGATGGCCGTCAGGTTCTCTACCTGTATGCAGAGCACAATATCAAACAGCAACAGGACGTAGAAACCGACGAAGTAGAGCATGGCTCCGTAGAAATGAACTGTCAAATAACGGGTTAGCCACTTCGCCCACGCTCCTTCCCACTTGGGCAGCAACGAAAATGCCCATTGTATTGGACCGAATATAGTGAGCATTCCGAGCAATATCTGCTGACAGTATATCGTCGCCCACCAACCGATGCGGAACACGATCAGGGCTATCAGCATCACTATCTTGTCGATGCCCACCACGGCCCCTGCCGTCAGTGAGGTGAACCACAGTTTGCTGGCATCCTTCTCCATGTTGGTCACTTCGTCCACGCCCGTCTGCTCCATCGTCGCNAACCACAGTTTGCTGGCATCCTTCTCCATGTTGGTCACTTCGTCCACGCCCGTCTGCTCCATCGTCGCCTCTATCAGGTTGGGGTCTGATGTGCCCTTATGCGCCACGTCTGCCTGTGCCTGGAGGTCAGTGTACATCGAGTCCCTGACATATACCAACTGCTGCACCTCCTCAAACTTGTCGGAAATTTGGGTCGCCTCTGCCTCATAGAGGTCGTGGGTGTAACTGCCGATGCAATTGGGAATATAGGATAGAAAATCCAATACGCACCAGCTGCTGCCGCTGTTGGTCATGCCTGTGTCAGCAGGTGGGTACCACCAACAGAGGATGATGCTCACCACCAAGGGCTTGAACAGTTTCATCACGTCCAACGGTTCGTTCTTCACCATCATCTTGTAGGCCATGCTTGCCGCCACGATGATAGAGAACAGTGCCGCCAATGCCATACACATTTGGAGGATCCACCAGAACGGCCCTTGTGAGCCTGTGAAGGTGGCATCGGTCAGGAACTCGTTGGTCTGGAATATCACATCGTCAATCTCCTCTTCGAGGATGTTGATGCCGAAATCGCTGAGTATGTTGTCTGCCATCAGTGCCTGGTTCTATTGTTGATAATCTCTTTGATAAACTCTATGCCTTTCGGTGTCCATGACAGATAGAAGTGGTAGAAGCAGCGCATCCTGCCTGTGACATATACCGCAATGCCCTTGTCCTGAAGGTCTTCACGCAGTTTCCACATTCCATATTCCTTGGTGATGATGCCTTCCTCTTTGAGGGTCTTCACAATCTTGCCGTAGTAACTTCCGACATATTTGTGAAGCTTTGACATTGAAACTACCTCTAAATCAGATGGCATATAATGCTCATCAACGATGGGTGTCCTGCCGATAACGCTGATTCGCTTCGGCATCCTTGACATCTCCAACTGCCACTTGCCGTTTTTCCTCTTGGCGGCATAGAGACGTAACTGTATTTTTGATATTGATTCCATAGCTATTTCTTTATTTTATGTTCTTTCGATAACAGGAATGACTCCCACGCTCTTCAGTTTCTCATAGAGGAAGCGGCGACCTTTCTGTGTCCATTTGGTGTTCATGCGCACATCCTCCGTACCGTCCTTGTGTTTAATGAGGTAGGTCTCGCTGGTCACATAACCGCAGTCCTTGTAGTCGGCATACAGAATCCACTGCTTGCCACGCTGATACTGGATGTTCATCTCCTTCAGACGTCGGTTGAAGCGGATGGACGACTCGCCATAGTCCTGTGCTATCTGTGTGACCAGGACACTGCTCTTCGTGGCAAGGATGATGTCAAGGTAACTCACCTTGTCCTTCATCTCCGTCACCTCCTGTTGCAGGTCATCCACCTTGGATCCCAACTCAACGATGCGTGTCCTTTGGTGTTCACACTCCTGTTCGACAAGCAGACGCTTTTGTCGTTCTTCCTTCAGATTGACTGCTAACCGTATCAGGAAGTCTGGCTCTGCCAATGCCTTCTCGATGGTCTGCTGTGTCATATAGGCACCATGCTTGCGGATAGAGGGGAGCACCTCCGATGTCACCCACTTGCGGAAACGTTTGGCTTCGGGTTTGCGACTGTCAAGGATGACATCATACAGTCCGTCTTCATTGATAAAGTTTGTAACCTGTTCTCTTCCAAGACTATCCGAGATGGGGTACTTTGAAAGTACATCATCCGAAAGTCGTTGTACCAACTTGCTGGTTTTTAGTCCAAGAACTCTTGCCACATCAGCCAAACAGAACAAGGGTTGCTCTGGTGTTCCTGTGGTTCGGACTGCTCCAAATTCCTCGTTGTTGAAAATCTGAATATCGTTCATATCTCTATGCTGTTTTGTGATTATTTCTTCTCTTCCCTTATTTCTATCTGTTCACACTTTCTTCACCCTCACCGCTGTTGGCATCATCGCCGTCAGTGCCTGTCGAGCTCCTCACGCCCTTCATGTTTTCCTGCCAACGGCTCTTGGCATCGCTGATGATGCTGCCTTTATGTACTACACGGTCGTTGGTGGCTGCCAAGAGGGCGGTAGTCTGGCTTTGGGTGTTGAGCTGCACAAGGTATTTCAGTAGTGTCTCGTTCTGTGTCGTCAGGTCGGCATAGATGCTAAGATACTGCCGCTTTCTCTGTGCATTGGGCATATAGGCATCCTTGGTGGCTTTCACGGCACACTGGTACATATTGTACAGTTCCTCCCACCGACGCTTGTCGTTGATGGTGCCTCCTGTAGGGATGATATGGTCTATGTTCGCCTTCATCTTGTCCAACTGACCGTTGATCTTGCTGCTTTCGGCAAGCCAGGCGAGGTCTATCTGTCGGTCGGCTACGTTCAAGGCTTCCACCTCAGCACGCTTGGTGAGGGCAGAGTCTATCTTCTCCGCATCATCTACTTGGTTGTAGAGGTTGATGCCGGCAAGAGTGCGGAAACCTAACTTGTTCTTCTCTGCCGCTGTCTTCTTATAGTTGTTATGTAACAGCCAATAATAGAACTCAGGGGTGAGAGAACCGCCACCTGTCTCCATCACCGTTATCTGGTTCTGCTTGGAGGAGTCGTGGTTGTAGGTCACGCTCTGGGCTGTGGCTTTGATGGTGGTTGCTACCGCCATGATGAGTATCATTGTCTTCTTCATGTCCGTTCTTCTTTTGTTTACAATCCGTCAATAGTCAAGTTTTCCTGCCACTTTCCATCGGCTGAAGGCATCTTCCAGTATCTCTTCCTTCGTCCTCGTCCGATACACCTTCTCCTTCCAATAGCCCATGCGCAGCTGCACATACCGCCATGTCTGGAAGTAGGCTTGGTTCAGATGTTTTTCTATCAGGTCCAACGAATTGTTGATATTGTCCAACACCATCAGCAGGTCGGAAGTTGAACAGGCTGCCGCTCCTGTGGCATACAACACGAGGTCGTTGACGCTATGGTAGAGTTGGCTTCCTTCGTTGTATATGTTGTCGATGGCTTTCTTGTTGATGCTGATGAGCATCGTGTCAGCCAGTTCGATGTGTTTCCGCTTGATGACCTTATCATTGAAGTCCTCCAACAGGTTCTTGTAGTCACTGATGCGGTCGCTCACCGTCTGGTAGGTGCTCTTCACGTTCAGCACCGTGCGCAACGACTGGTACATCACATCGATGATGTCGAAGGCCCGGGTGTATTTGTCCAAATCCACATTCAGTTCCTTGTATTTGCCCACCTCTTCACTGCTGTATTCATGCAGCAGTTGATTGCTGTACTCCAAAGTGCTGCGTGCCAGCAAGAGGCTGCGCTGCTTCTTGTGGTCGTTGATGTATGCTTCCACCGATACCGCATCGAATCCCCATTGCGCCAAGGCTGTATTGGGGAAGAGGGTAATCAGCAGGAGAGCTATGATGATGGTATGTCTCATTCTCCGTTCCTCCCTCAGTTTTCGTTCTCGTTATCTTCACCATTCCCTCTGTTAGGGTCTGCATTCTCTCTCCATCGCTCGTAGCACTCTTCAATGAGTGTCCTTCTGCGACCTTGGTCTGCGTCGATTGAAGGAAGAATGTCCTTCAGCACGTCAATGATGCTGCGCTTGTAGTGCATCATTTTTTCTAATGATACCAAGTCGGCGTAAATCTTGGTGATACGGCTATCTACTTCACGGGCTATCTCCAGACGGTCGCTCGACCAGAGCAGGTGTATTACATCGTCATTGTCGGCGGTCTGGGTTGCCTCGCTCTTGGCATATTCTGTGGTGATGCTGCACGACGGGAACTCCTGGGCTATCTCCGAGATACGGCTGTTCACCTGCCTCGTCTTCTCCTCGTCAGAGGCATTCGGGTCAAGGGTCAGCACATCCACCACCTGTGTGTCGGTGTATTCCGAGGTCAGCTCCCACGATATTTGCAGTATCGCACGGTGTATCTTGATGCCAAGGAAGTACTTGGGCTTCCTTGCAATGGACAGTGTCGCCTTGAAGGTGATAATGCCGTTGATGTTGGGCATGGTGGCAGTTCGGACGTAGGTGTAGCCGTTCCACGAACCGGCACCTTGCCACGTGAGATTGTAGGCTGACTTCACATCCTGCATGATGGCAGGGATGCGGTAGTAGTCATCGGTGGAGGTGGCATTGTCGTTAGCCGCCTCGCTCTTGGCATTCTGTATGTCTGCCAACTGCTGCTGCCATGTCGCCAATTCCTTCTTCAGGTTGTCTATCTTCGTCTTGTTGACATTATGTTGCTGCCGCAAGGCAGGGGCTTCCTCCACAGAGGCATTGGCTATCTGCGTGAGCAGGTTCCTGTTCTCTGTCTCCAACTGGCTTATCTGCGCCTCCAACAGGGCTATCTTGCTATTCGCCTCACGTTCCTTCTCGTCCAGTTCCGATAGGTCGAGATTATTTTCTGATACGCTTGTCCTCATGGCGCATTCCTTGCTGTGGGCATTGAGCGAACCGCCGCACTCACGGCACTTGTACTGCGTGCTGCCCTGTCCGAGGGTGACACCGTCCGAACAGGTGACGCTGATGGTCACGCTCTCCACGCCCTTCAGTTTGGCGGCATCGGTGGCTTGATAGTAACGGCGTGCGTCACTGCCGATGTAATAGACATAGCCCTCCTCGTTGTCGTTATACTCCGAGAGACGTGCCTGCAACTGACGCTTGAAGGTATTCAAGTCCATGCTGTAGGAGTCGAAGACATCCTCATACACCTCTTCCACGTTGTTCCAGCTCTTGGTAACGTGTATCTCGTAGGCGTAGGCCTTCTTGGTCTGCTTGCCGCCACGGCTGATGATGTACGACGACATCCAATAGTTCATCGTATAGGTGAAGCCGTCGCTCTGGGCGTTGAGCTGCTGCACACGGCTGCGGCTCCATCCGGCATGGTTCTCCGAGTTGGCCAGTATCTGCTCTCGCTGCGTGCTGTTAGGGTAGAAGTTGGGGTCGGAGGTGTTGATACGATACCAATGGTCACCGTTCAGAATACTGTTGTCATCGGTCGGCGGATAGTAGTCACAGAGGCTTACGCTGCCTTGGTCTCGTCGGGCAATGTACCAACGCTGTGTATAGTAGTTGCCCTGCGTCTCGCTCAGATAGTCTGTCATCCACGAGGTGATGTTGTAGTTGGAGAGGTCGAAGAGGGCTGCCACGTTGTCCTCGCCACCCACCAGACTAAGGAGTGTGCTGCCGATGCCGTTCTCTGCCTGTTCATAGAGGTCATGGTAGTTGTCATAGATGTCGATGATTTTACTCACCTTGCCATTGAAAAGGTCGTTGAAGGCACTCTGCTGCAAGAGTGCGCCTGATGCCCCGTTGATACCTGCCGTCGCCAACGATGCTCCCATATTGTAAAGCGTCTCGATGTCGGCGGTGAGGTTCTCCACGGTGAAGTTGCCGGGCACACTGGCGATGTCATCCAACAGCTGCTGCCAATCTACATTGCCTATCTCCGAGAGTTTGAGGATGGCGGCTATCTCTTGGTTGATTTCCAAGAACTGAATGTCGGCAAAGGTCAAGCTACTGTTGGTCACGACACTCTCAAACTGCATACACAGCGACTTTGTGTCGGCGCATATCTTCATCAGGTAACTGCCCCAGTAGAGGGCGGTCTGCGGACTTTTCAGCATCATTCCTGCCACCGTCCATATCTTGGGCATAATCTTGTTCGCCACCATATTGTGGATGCGGCGGTAATAGTAGTTCTCCGTGCTACTGCTCCAAATGCCGAGGTCGGTGAATGCCTTGCGCTCCAAGAACTTGGCAGCGAAGATGCCGGCAGTGGCAACCTCTGCGGCATTGTAGTGCTTCAAGATTTCGCCCACCTGCTCGTTATAATAGCTCTCTGCCATAGCTCCAGCACCGAATGCGGCAGCCATGGCGGCAACGATCTGCTTGTCGTAGTTCACGCTGTAATACTGCGCATGAACCCTTCCCACGACAAGTGTAAGACACATATATATTATAATAAGGTATAAACGTCTCATTGCTTCACTACTTTACGTTTTTACTACTTTCAGTTTCTACTATTCCACTACTTTACTACTTGTAGTATTTACTATTGGTAGTATTCACTACTAATCGTATTTACTACTAATCGTAAATACTACCCAGCCACCGTTCCCGAAAGTTTTGCTTTCGGGCATCTGGGCTTTACGTCTATTCCGGGATTTCCGTTTCCATCAATCAGCCCCCGTGCTCGCCGTGTCAGCGGCGAGTGGCTCCATCGTCCGTCAAATTGAGCACATGCCCCGCCTCATTGACCTTCTGCGCAAATGCCAACGACTTCCCGATGCCACTGGCATCCCAATCTCTGCAATACCGCTCGATAGCCTCCTGATGTCTGCACTTCAGTTCATGCTTATAGAGTTTCAATGCCTCCTTCTCAGCTCGCTCGGTGGTGTAGGTCATATAGCACTCGTGCGGCTCCTCCACACCATACACTCCGCTCGTCGATCCACGTCGGATAAACACCTCACGGAAGAAACTTCTTCCCTCCTTGTTATCCAAGCGGTTGACAGTGAATATCTTCTTGCAATCCACATCCGTCAATCCTAATATCGCCTTGATCTCGTCGAATCGCTCACGAAATTTGCTTTGGTCGAGCAGCATCACCACGTCGGAGTTGTTGATGATGGCTTCCTTCACGATGGGACTGCCGATGATGTCCTGTATCTCCTGTGTCACTACGCCCACGCTCGCCCAGAACTTTCGGGCTGTCTTGTATAGGTACTTGATGTACTCGGCCATCAGCGGCGAGGCGATGGCTTTCCATGCCTCCTCGATGACAAGGCACTTGCGGTTCTTCTTCAGGCGCATCTTCTGCAGGAACACGTCCATGATGATGAGCGTCACGATGGGGAAGAGCTGCTTGTTCTCCTTGATGGCATCCACCTCGAAGACGATGAAGGTCTCGTNGTCCATGATGATGAGCGTCACGATGGGGAAGAGCTGCTTGTTCTCCTTGATGGCATCCACCTCGAAGACGATGAAGGTCTCGTCGAACAAGGTGCTATCCACGTTCTCGTTGAGAATCTTGTCGTACTTGCCGCCACGGTAGAAGTTTTGGAGCATATAGGCGAAGTTGTCGCAGTCGATGGTGGTGATGTTGTTCTCGATGCAGATCTGGTCGAGACGCTCACAGGCGAACTCATAGAATGAGTCGAAGGAGAGGGTCTTCACGCTCAATGCCATGCGCCGTTCCTCCAGTCCCTTGATGAGTTTCTCCACCTTGTCGTGTATCTGCGTCAGCTCCGTGCCGCGCCGCTTCTCCATGGTGGAGAGGTTTTTTCTCAGTGTCTCCTTCTGTGAGGAAGGATAGGGCTGCACACCGTTGAAATAGAAATCGTAATACTCCGTCACCAACTGCTCCACGACACGGAACTCCAGTTCGGGTATCTGCGTCTCCGAGCCTTTCCATATCAGCAGTATCAGGTTCTTCAGGAAGTCTATCTTCTCAATGTTCAGCTCCCGCTTGCTGATGTTGAAGGGGTTCATGGTGATGGGCTTGTCCTCCGTATAGGCGATGTACTTGCCGCCCACATACTC
>NZ_CP083673.1:6461732-6473877 GCF_025914115.1 Bacteroides sp. DH3716P
GAGCCGCAACCGTGCCATCGGGCAACTGGGCGACATGTTCGACCGCGAGATAGCGGGAACGGAGAACGGAGTGGACTTCGACCTCGCCAATCCGGGCGGCAAGGAAGAAAGGGCAAAGCCAGCCACGCCGCAGACCATCCAATCCTCCGCAGCCGCCTACCGTGACCTGAACGCCACCCTCGGCAACTTCTACGAACAGCCGAAGAACGACAATGCGGAAATGGATGTGCTGTTGGAGCGCATCGCCTCGCTGGAGTCGGAACTGGAAAGCGAGAAGGGCAAGGCTTCCGCCGTGGACGACCAAGTGGCTCTTATGGAGAAGTCCTACGAGCTGGCGGCAAAGTACATGGGCGGTCAGAACGGTGGGAAGCCGGAACAGGCGGCAGAGCCTGCCACCGTGCAGAAGGGAAAGAAGAACACGGCAATGCCTGTCAGAAAGGTGGAGCATCAAGTGGTTTCTTCGCTCTCACAGCCCATGAGCAACGCGGAGTTTGTCGCCACCTTCTCGCAGGAACGCAACCGGGGTTTCAACACGGCTGTCGGCACTGCGGAGGTATCGGACAGGAACACCATACCGGCGTGCGTGCATGGGGCGCAGAGTGTGACGGACGGGCAGACGGTAAGGCTCCGTCTGCTGGAGCCTATGGCGGTGGCGGGCTGGACAATCCCACGCAATGCGGTGGTGGTCGGCACGGGCAAGATACAGGGTGAACGACTCGACATCGAGATCACCTCGCTGGAATACGACGGCACGATTATCCCCGTGGAGCTTGCGGTCTATGACACGGACGGACAGCCCGGCATCTTCATCCCGAACTCGATGGAGATGAACGCCGTCAGGGAGGTCGCCGCCAACATGGGCGGCTCGCTGGGAAGCAGCATCAACATCTCCACCAATGCCGGGGCGCAGCTCGCCTCCGACTTGGGCAAGGGGCTGATACAAGGCACGAGCCAGTACATCGCCAAAAAGATGCGAACCGTAAAGGTGCATCTGAAAGCCGGGTACAGGGTCATGCTTTACCAAGAAAAAGATTGAAATCAATAAAAAAATTACCACTAAAATCCAAAAGTAATGAGAAAAGTAATCATCATGCTCGCCCTCGCTATGGGCATCACAACTGCCAACGCGCAGGAGAATGTAACCGTTGAAACGACCAACGGAAGTGAACAGCCGACCTTGACGAAGGAGGTCTATCCGCAGAAGGAGGCGGACGGCGACCTGTATCACGGTCTGTCGCGCAAGTTGACCTTCGACCGCATGATACCGCCGCACGGTCTGGAAGTGACCTACGACAAGACCGTCCATGTCATCTTTCCGGCGGAGGTACGCTACGTCGATTTAGGCTCGCCCGACCTGATTGCCGGGAAAGCCGACGGAGCGGAGAACGTCATCCGTGTAAAGGCTACCGTAAGGAATTTTCCCAACGAAACGAATATGTCCGTCATCACGGAGGACGGCAGTTTCTACACCTTCAACGTGAAGTACGCCGCCGAACCGCTGTTGCTCAATGTGGAGATGTGCGACTTCATCCATGACGGCAGCACGGTGAACCGCCCGAACAATGCGCAGGAAATCTACTTGAAAGAGCTGGGCAGCGAAAGCCCGATGCTGGTGCGCCTTATCATGAAGTCCATCCACAAGCAGAACAAGCGTGAGGTGAAGCATATCGGCTGCAAGCGTTTCGGCATCCAATACCTGTTGAAAGGCATCTACACGCACAACGGCTTGCTTTATTTCCACACGGAGATAAAGAACCAGAGCAACGTGCCTTTCGATGTGGACTACATCACTTGGAAAATCGTGGACAAGAAGGTGGCAAAGCGTACCGCCGTGCAGGAGCAGATTATTCTGCCGCTCCGTGCGCAGAACTACGCCATTCTCGTGCCGGGCAAAAAAAGTGAACGCACGGTCTTCACGATGGCGAAGTTCACCATCCCCGATGACAAGTGCCTCGTGGTGGAATTGAACGAGAAGAACGGCGGCCGTCACCAGTTCTTCGTGATTGAGAACGAGGATTTGGTACGCGCGGGTACCATCAACGAACTTCAAGTACGCTGACCATGAGAAAGTACATCGCAATAATCATCGCGTCGCTTGCCCTTTTCACGGGGCAGGCGCACGCCCAGCGATGCCTGCCGAAGATGCAGGGCATCGAGGTGAGGGCGGACATGGCGGACGGCTTCCATCCCGGCGGCAAGGACGGCGGGTACAGCTTCGGGGCGGCTCTCTCCACCTACACGAAGAAGGGAAACAAGTGGGTGTTCGGTGGCGAATACCTCCTGAAAAACAATCCTTACAAAGACACCAAAATCCCCGTGGCGCAGTTTACGGCGGAGGGCGGCTATTATTTCAAGATACTGTCGGACGCCCGAAAAATAGTGTTCGTCTATGCCGGGGCTTCGGCTCTCGCCGGATATGAGTCGGTGAACTGGGGAAAGAAGATGCTGCATGACGGCTCCACGCTGCACGACCGGGACGCCTTCATCTACGGCGGTGCGCTGACGCTCGATGTGGAGTGCTACGTGGCAGACCGTATCGCCCTACTTGCCAATCTGCGTGAGCGTTGCCTGTGGGGTGGCGACACACGGAAGTTCCACACGCAGTTCGGGGTCGGCATCAAGTTCATTATCAACTGACACGGGCATGGAACGGGCGGAAATAGATGCTGTCAGAAGGATGCCGCTTGCGGATTTTCTCGCACGGCTGGGGCATGAGCCTGTCAGAAGAAGCGGTAACGAGCTGTGGTATATCGCCCCGTACAGGGGCGAGCGCACACCTTCTTTCCGTGTGAACGTGGCGAAACAGCTCTGGTACGACTTCGGCTTGGGCAAGGGCGGCAACATCTTCACGCTTGCCGGGGAGTTTCTGCAAAGCGATGACTTTAGGACGCAGGCGAAGTTCATAGCGGAAGCCGCCAACATGACGGTGACCGGATGGGAAAAGCCCGCCTATCTCCCGAAGCCGATTGAACCCGTCTTTGAGGATGTGGAGGCAGTTCCGTTGTTTCGTTCACCGCTGACGGAGTATCTGGCAGAACGGGGCATCCCTTACGCCATCGCATCCCGTCACTGTTGCCGTCTTAACTACGGCGTTCGTGGGAAACGGTATTTTGCCGTCGGCTTCCCGAACATGGCAGGTGGCTATGAAGTCAGAAGCCGATATTTCAAGGGTTGCATCCCGCCAAAAGATATGTCTTTGGTAATGGCTAAGGAGATTCCGGCTGACGAATGCCTCGTGTTCGAGGGCTTCATGGACTTCCTTTCTGCGGTGACGCTTGGCGTAACCGGTAACGCTGACTGCCTTGTGCTGAACTCCGTCGCCAACGTGGAGAAGGCGGCGGGATTGCTGGACGGCTACGGGCGCATCGGCTGTTTCCTTGACCGTGACGATGCCGGACGGCGGACGCTTGCCGCACTTGTGGGGCGATACGGGGAGCGTGTCACTGACCGCTCTTTCCTCTATGACGGTTGCAAGGACTTGAACGAGTATTTGCAACAGACAACGAAAATACAGAAAAACAACCATCTAAAAATCGAAGAACAATGAACATACTGAACAACAGAAACAAAAGGACATCCATCTTTAAGGCGGTGGCGTTATGCCTGATAGCCGTCGTGTCGTTCACCCTCGTGTCATGTGACGACGACATGGACATCCAACAGTCCTATCCCTTCACGGTGGAGGTCATGCCCGTGCCGAACAAGGTGGCGAAGGGGCAGACGGTGGAAATACGCTGTGAACTGAAAAAGGAGGGCAACTTTTCGGGTACGCTCTATACCATCCGCTATTTCCAATTCGAGGGGGAAGGCTCGCTCAAAATGGATAACGGCATCACCTTCCTGCCTAACGACCGCTACCTGCTGGAGAACGAAAAGTTCCGCCTGTACTACACGGCGGAGGGTGACGAAGCGCATAATTTCATCGTGGTGGTGGAGGACAATTTCAAAAATTCATACGAATTGGAATTTGACTTCAACAACCGGAACATCAAAGATGACGGCTTTACCGCCATTCCCATCGGAGGTTTCAAACGTGTATGAAGATGATGCGTGTATTCATGGCAATGCTCTGTTCGCTTCTGGCGGTCTGTTCTGTGTCCGCACAGATCAGCCGCCAAGAGGGAGCGGACGGGCAGGCGGCAATCTACCGACTGCCACTTATGGAACGTGCTTTTTTATGCTGCCGCTACTTTGAAGGCTGGCACTCAGAAAAACATCACCCATACGTGGGTTGGGGTCACAAACTTTTGCCAAACGAGAAGTATTCGGCACGAACCATGACAAAACGGGATGCGGATGAACTTTTGAGGAAAGACCTGCGCAAATTTGTCGCCATGTTCCGTAAATTCGGAGTTGATTCGACTTTGCTTGGCACGTTAGCTTACAATGTGGGACCGGCGAAGCTGTTAGGCAGCAAGACACTCCCCAAAAGTACCTTAATCAAGAAGTTGGAAGCTGGCGACAGGAACATCTACCGTGAGTATATCGCCTTCTGCAACTACAAGGGGAAACGCCATGCCATGCTGCTCAAAAGGAGAAAAGCGGAATTTGCGTTGCTGTATATACCATAAGTGAAACTGACAAATCTGACAAAGAGTGTGCCATATTTAACTTGGCACACCTTTTGTTTCTTATAAGAAAACAAATTAAAAAGCAATATATGAACTATTTATTTCCCCAACAAGAGCAACAGAATAAAAAAACGCTTGTTATCATCGGTAACGGATTTGATTTGGCAAGCGGTATCAAATCCAGTTATAACAATTTCAAACAGTGGTTGCAAATGAATGATAAATATCGCCACCTTATTAGTTTGATGGACATATTTTTTAGCAATCAACGGGATGTATGGGGAGATATTGAAAAAGCACTTGGAGAATACGATGAAGATAGTATTGTGGAATACTGTAAACCAGATGAAGAAATTGATTATGACCACCCAACACGCTCGATGGCTGCTGTGGAAGATAGCCCTGAATGGATATTTAGACCAGTGTTGGATGAATTTATTGAGGCTTTCAAAGATTGGGTGGACAGCATTGACATTGCAAAGGCGGGAAAAGTCCGTGAATTACCTGTAGAATGTAAATACTTGACATTTAATTACACAGAAACATTGGAAGTGATATATGGCATACCTGCATCCAATATTTTGCATATTCATGGTTCTCGCATTTTAGATAATGAGTACATTATCGGGCATAATAATTTCCGAAATCCGAATGAAGCATATAACGATGAAAGTCAAATGCCATATTTGCAAGAAACATGGAGCAAGATTATTGAATGGATGAACGGTTTGGTTAAAGATTCGACTTTTATTATTAGACAGAATACAGATTTTTTTAGCGGCTTATCTGACATTGAACAAATTGTTGTTTATGGACATTCGTTTTATGAAGTAGATTGGCCATATATGAAAGAGATTGTGAAACAGGTTGGGTCAGACATACCGTGGACAGTGTCGTATCACAGTTCAGAAGATTTAGAACGAATAAATGACTTTGTGACAAAAATAGGTTTGACAAATGTAAGAACATTTAATTGGTAAATCTATAAATCGCAGATTGGCACAGAGGTTTCTTTGCTACTTTCTTTGTCCGCCATCATGCTCACTGAAAGAAAGTAGGGCGGCTCTCTCCGCCGCCACTCAAAAGCGTGTGTAAAGTCCTGTCACCATCGTGAACATTTCCTCCAGCATATCAAAATAGATGCCCTCGTGTACGGCAATGTCCTTTTCCTTGCACTCGAACGTCTTTTTGCTGAATGTCCTGCGGTAGAACCGCATATTGTAGAGGTCTGCCCCCGCATCATAGATGATGTCAAGGCGGTTTGCACTTGTCTTGTTCCTTGTAAGGCTCATTCGTAAGCCGTTGCCCATATCAATGAAATCACGGCTGCCCGTCATGGCGGTAAATCTTCTTCCGCCTATCTGCTGTAATATCGTCTTTGCTATCATATCCTTTGTTTTTAGAGGTTTATATGTTGGCGGTGCGGACACCGCCAACTTGTTCAAAATTCTCGCATCTCGACAATGGGTGTCTGCCGTTGCAACCACTCCTTCACACATTCCATATTGTATTCGCTCGTGATGACTGCCGTATGGCTGTCGGTGGCGGTGAAACGTGTGCTTTCGTAATCATCTATCCACCCTTTGAGGGTGTCCGTTCCCCATGCTCCGGCATCGTCAAAGATACCGTCCAATGCCGTGATAGGCTCGCTGAATTTGACTATCAGCGTCTGATAGGTCGTGTTCATCGGTTGCCCTCCTTTCCTGCTTTTGCGTCCAGCCACTTGTCCCTTGCGGTTCGGCACTCGTCCAAAGTGAGCTTGACACAAGCGAACAATTCTCCGTCCGTGTGGCGGTAGTCGTACTGCACAAGCGTCCGCTTGCGTCTGCCGAAACCCGATTGGAAACGCTCGTATTTCTCCGTTCCTGCGTCTGTGCAGGTGCTTATTCCATTGATTGTCATTCGTGTTGCCATAATCGTTGTTTTTTAGATGGTTAGAAATGCACTGACAGAACTCTGTTCTTCATCACCATTTCGGGATTGCTCGTGTAGCGTTGGTGCAGGTAGAAATGGTGTGAGCCGAAGCCGTAAAGGAAAAACTTGTCAAGTTCGTGCTTCTCGGCAAACTCCTTCACACTTTTTCTCAATCCCTCCTCACTCGTTGTGAGAGTGAGGAGATTTACAAATTCAATGAACAAGGCAGGGATTTTATCATCCCACATACAAATCATGCTTTCGATTCTTACTTCCATATCAATGTTGTTTTAGGGTTTATGCTACGCCGCTTTCATCCGCTCACGGATAAGGTTGGCGTTCTTGTTCACAAGGTCTATGATACGCTCGTGGTATTCGGTGTCTTGGTTGTACTTGCCGTGGCACTGCACCACCTTGAGTGTCCGCAAATCCACCTCTACGGTTTCAATTATCTCACCGCCAATCCTTGCCGAGAGTATGAGGGTGTCGGCTTTCTTGTAGTATTCACTGCCAAACACGCAGATGTTCTGTGCCTTGCCCTCGCTGTAATACTCGTCTATGCTTTCAAGTACCTTGACGATTATTTCCTCGTCAGTGATTACCAATCCGAAGAATTTGGATTTGTTGGCAATGAAATCCTCCGCATCTTTTTCCCTTTGCAGTTGCCGCTGTTGTTCACGCTCACGCCTTTCAATCTCCCAGCGGCGGCGTTGTTCGGCTCGTTCCTTCTCGTGTATGGCTTCAATCTTTCGGGTTGCGTTGTCGTGTGCCGCCATGAAATCTTCTGGACAGATGTTCTTCGGGTTGCGGAGGTCTTGACCGAGTTTGTTGAGCATACGCAGATAGTCGCACCACATGGAGAAGTTGTCTATCCGATACTTGTGACGCTTGGCAATCAGATATGATGCCCAGCATTCATTGGCAGTACGGGCATTGAAAAGAAAGTGTTTCATGACCTCAATCTCACCGCCTTTCATAAGGGTTTCAATTCTTGGGTCTGAAAGCAAGGCTTTGAAAAGACGCACGGGGGAAATGCCGTGGAAATCGCCCTTGAAGCCGTTACGTCTGAGTTGGGGCAATACCCTCATATTTGGATATGCACAGCTTCTTGCCACAACATCATCGTATAGGCTGTTGTGCGGTCTTATCTCCATCGCGCTGCACAATGCCCATACATCGCAGTAATAGAATGTGAAGCCACGGAGCAACGCCATGTCTGTAACCTTGCCGTCGGGTGAAATCCAACGCTGCACGACCTCGTGGCAGTAGAATTGCATCGGCTCGCCTTTCCTGCTCTCGCATCTGACCTGCGCCACACGGATTACCTGATACCCTTTGCAGGTGGTTATCACGCTGAAATACTGCGTTTCCTTGTAGATGCGTCTGCGTGTATCCTGCACTTTGAGTTCGGCATGGCATTTGGGGCAGGTACAGCCTTCAAGGGTGTCACATAGTCCGCTGTCGCTGTGCCACTCGTGACCGCAGTCAGAGCAGGTGATGTTCCCTTTCTTGGTGCGGTAGCCGATATGTTCAATGCAGTGGCGGTATGCCCATTCAATTTGTGTCGTTGATATGGGGCGGAGGTTGGCTGAAAGTCTTGCCACCTCTTTCTGTATCTTGGTCTTCGGTTTCATAAGCCTAAATCAAATAATGAGGGTTGGGGGTGGGTTTCTTTTCTCGCTGACGGTCTGTTGCGGTTCTGCAACTTGCGGAGTTCCTCCTCTTGGTATCTGCGGACTGCATTCTGACGTGCCTCCGCCTTTTCCTCTTCCGTGAGTTCCACAACATGGTTCACCACCACTTGGCAGTTCATAGGTTTGCCCACCTCTATCTCGTTTTCCTCATAGTAGTGGATGGCTTGCCCGAATATCTCTCCGTCCGTGAAGCCGCTGCAACCGCTTTTCTGCACATAGTTCAGAATGTGGGTCACGCACTCGTCTATGTTTTTGGCAGGGTTGCGGTACTTCTTCGCAAAGAGCGTATCTTCCTCCGCCCGCTGTTCCAGATACATTTGTATCGTTCTTTTGAAATGGTCTGTTCCTTTCATATCGCTGTCGTTTTTAGATTGTCTGTTTAAGTATCTCTCTCCAATAGGTCGGCTCAACCTCGCTGAGAAGGAAGTCTATGAAATTCCTCCGTGCGTCCTTGTTCAGTTCGTGGTAGAGTTCACGGAACACGGATATGTTGCCGTTGATGTACGTTTCCGCCATATACTCGAAGAAGTTGTCCACCTCGTAGTACCTGCACTGCTGTGCTGCCGTCCTGCTGTTTCTCTTTGCCATGTCGGTAAGGATTAAAGGGTGAATAACCAAAGGATGAAACCGAAGATGGCAATGGTGGAAAGGATAGCCACGATTACGCCTATCGCCACTCGGAACACTCCGTTTACAATCTCTCCGATGATGCCCCAAAGGATGCCGAACACCCCTAAGGCGGTGCGCACCATCAAGCCGAATATCGCCAACCCGATGTATTGCGCCACTTGTCTGAAATTTGCCGTTGCTGTCATATCTTCGCTGTTTTTGATTTTTTTGTTTTTTATGCGGATTCAAGAGCTGAGGAAGTTGAGTTTCAAACTATCTTATCTGCCTCTTGTTTATCCGACATTTTTTTTATGCGTCTTTCTGTCGCATCGGTCGTTTTCGTTTCGGGTGCTTGAAAAGGTAGGGATTAGGGAATGCAAGGTTTTTCGGTCAAAATACTACCCGCAGGGCTGGAGATTTTTACCGAAAACAGGAGGCTTGACCTTGCTTTCCCGTCCAATCCCGGAATTACCTTTGCGCCCAGAACGAAAATGACTGACTGATGCGGCTCACTGAAAGGCGTAAAATGGAGGTAAACGAAAACAGAGGCAGATTGGGTAGAAAAAACTTTAGGGGAAAATCCGTAAAAAGAGGAAACCGTCTGAAAGAAAAAGACATCACCGGAAGCGTGAAAAGGGCAAACCACGACAAAGGAAGTATGATTGTTTCCGTTCCGACGGAACTTGTCCAGCCGGGCGGCAACAATCATTCTTCCCGGTTTGTCCGGCTGTGTGTGACCGCCTGTTTCATTCATGAGGCAGGCTGACACACTCTGCATTCACTTTCCGCTTCCGGCAAAAGGGACAGCAAAAAAAAGAAAAATCATCTGAAAACCCGTAAAAGCACCTCTTGGCATAGACGCAAAAGAAAGGGGCATGCTTCATCTGTCTAAACATCGTTTAGGCGTGAGGCAATGCCCTTTTCTCCGGCTATGCGGTAGTCGGCACACGTTTGTTCCAAACTCGTTTTGGGCAATGGTGTGCCGACGGACAATACTGCTTTTACGGAAAATTCTTATGAATGAGGGGATAAAAAACGGGAGTTTATATCAAAATCTCGAATTAAATAGCTATTTTTGCATATGAAGAGTTCTTTGAAGGTTACGCAACGCGCAGAAGGATAATGCAGTAGATAACTAACTAAATCGTAACCTATTACTATCAAGAGTAATTAACCTACGCTCATTTCCAATAAATTACACTCTTTTCGTAACTTACAGCTACAAAAATACAATAAAAAAATGGGGATTTAAAAGAAGGGAGAGAGAACACTTAAAAAGAAAACTCTACTTCATACGAGAATTGGAAGAAATATATTCGAGAGCGCAACAGGACAATCCCAAACAAAAAAGAGTTTCCGGTTATCGGAAACTCTTTTTCATATACTATGTAAAGTGATAGACTACTTAAAAAATATAGGCCACAGATACTTGCCAAGTCTTAGTCTTATAAGAAGCATTTGTTCCTTCAATATCAGCAGTATTACCCAATGGGATATTGTAATTAGCCCCCACCTGCAAATGGTTCAGCAACTTCAAACCGGCACCCACATTGATACCTACTTCAGCTTTCTTCTTATCAATTCCCGATTTCTTTTCAAAATCGAAATAAAAGTCAGGACCTGCAGCCAGATAAATACCAGCCAGACTTCCCAAGCCAATGGTATATTTCAGGTTTACAGGAATATCAATACCGTTTTGTTTAACAGTAATATCATCATTTCCTTCTGAAACTTTGATACCCCGTTGAGCAAAAAGCAAAGATGCATCTACTCCCAACCCTACGATTGGAATATTAAACTCGGCCATCGGACCGATAAAGAAACCTGTGAAATTATCCTTTTTAAAGTTTTCGCTCACATTAGAGAAACTCGCCTTTGACAAGTTCAAACCTCCCTTTACACCAAAGTGTATCTGCGCCTGAGCAGGCATTGCCATAGCTATACATATAGCAATCATTAAAGCACCAAAAATCTTTTTCATAAATTTACGTGTTTATAATTCGGGACAAAGATATATATTTAGATTAAATAAACACAAATTATTGGTTGTTTGTTCATTTAAAGACGTCGTTGTCCCTCCTGACGAACTAATAAGAATTTCTTATAAGTTCGATTTTATCTAATTGGTACGGTTATGAAGCAATTGATATTTTAGCAAATAAGTATTGAATTAATCCGATTTTACTTCCTGATTTTCATACAGATTCTTTTCAGCCAACAGGTACAGCAAGTAGTCTGCCCCAAGACGAGTTCTTTTTCCAACTTCCGCAACCGGTCACATTGTTTCAGCCATTTGATTTGTAAGGTATCATAGAGGATTCCGGCTGCTTTATATCTTGTGATTTCTTTGTCCTGTTTTCCTAAAAGTGATAGGTATATTGAACAAAGTTTTGATTTATCTATGCAATATCGTTCCAGTTTTTCGATATACATCAAGGTAGCCCCTTTTTCATTTCGACTCATAAACTCCTGAACACTGTCATCACTGATGATGTCGATGCCCGACCTTTCGTAGTCCACAGTGATTTCTCGCATCTCTATCAAGACCCAGATATATTCTGTCTCGAATCCGTACTTTGCGGCTGCCTCTTCTATACTAATCCATTGTGCCATAGCGTTTGTTTTTTCATGTGTGATACAAATAAGGGATGAATAATATTTTATTCATGTATATTAGTACAACGGGCATCCACGCTTTTTTGCAGTCTGCCGGGTGGGGATTGGCTAGGTTAAATTGGGGCAATTTATTACCGACCGAATACAAGAAAGACGCAGATGCTGCTGTACCATTATCCGATCTTAAGGCTAGCTACACCCGCACAAAAGATAATGATAACAGCAGACACCCACGTCAATCGTTTATATATAACACATCTCTTACGAATATGTTGATATACATCCGTTCACGTGGAGTATCTACCGTATCATCTCTCTTTGTTTGGATTGGCTATTTCTAAGATCGAGAGATAATACGCTTTTACTCCATATAGGAAATAAAAACCGCTTCCTGCCTGTTCCATCACGCTGATGGGCTGAAAGCGTACGGCAAAGATATATGTTTTTTTTGAAACGCAGTCGAAATATGGAAATAAATACTGGAAGTTATGTATTAAAATGAATCTGACAAAAGACGACTCTACTTCTCATTCTTGATTACTGAAATATCTCTCACAAATAAAAGTTATAGCAGTTTTTACTCTCACACTCTCACCCATTGGTTCAATCCCTTTATTCATCGGCATTACAGGTGTGAGGGTAAAAAAATGATGAGGTTGTGTCAAAACGTTGGCACAACCTCTTTTATATTTTACAGTTCTGCTATATTTTCTTTTGGCTATGCTGCTTTTTCCTCATGCA
>NZ_CP083673.1:6473977-6485721 GCF_025914115.1 Bacteroides sp. DH3716P
TGCTAAATCCATAATGCTTCATTTTTATACATCGCAAAAATATAAGAATGAAAAAAGGGCGACAAGATAGAATCGCGGAGACGCTTACATAGATCCAATGTATTGGTCATATAGATCTAACACGTTGGATATATATATCGTGCGTCTTGGGTATATATAGCCAACAACTCAAGTATTAATAGCCTAAATACAAAGTATTAATAGTCGATAGCTCAAATGTTAATACTTGATGGAGCGTTTGCTATGAGCTTATTAATTTTAGCTGATAGCATATTCGTTTTTGCTTATAGCATATTTACTTTAGCTTATGGCATATAAAAAGAACAGTGAAGAGTGTGAAGGATGATTCTTTATTATTTTATGTACCTCTTCCACCATAAATATCTGGTCTATAACTATTCAGCTAACGGTGAAACTGATGAACCTTTATTTAAAACTATTAGAGAATTACATAAGTTCGATATTAATAAATGCAACCGCCGTTACTGTAATGGTGATTTCGTTAATGAAAAACAACACAATATACAATGGGTGGAAGTCTTATCAAAAGAAGCCCTACAAGATTAAAACATAAAACTAAATCCTTTATCGTGAGAAGCTTTATATTTTTGAATTTCCAAAGACAGTGATTTTTTCAATTGCACCGCCATGAAATCCAAAAAAGGCTGGTTGGTTTCATCATCTTGCGCCTGTTGTAAAGAAAGGATATAATCTGCCCTATCCTCCTTAAAAATCTTAGCGGGGAAAAGATGATAGCAGAATTGAATATAGTTCATCAATAAGCGAGCTGCTCTCCCGTTGCCATCCACCCAAGGATGAATAGTCACTAAATTGAGGTGAGCATTAAAACTTAATTCGTATTGTTCACGGAACGTTTCCACATTCTTTTGCCGTTCCTGCAACAAGAAACAAAGTTCTTCTACTTTAACAGGTACTTTTTGATAACCCACATAAGAACGCCCACCTACACCAGCCGTAACGCCACACAAACGGAACTCACCTCTGGAAGAATCGAAAGAGCCGCCTATTGTATTATGCCTTCCCCCTGTTGTCCGCATCAAAGTAGCGTTTAACTTCTGCAAAAAAGCAGGAGTTATAACAGTATTGCGTTGCGCTTCCTTTTTAGCAAGCTCGTATGCTTTCTTCAAGTCCTCATTCATCAGATGATATACCAACGGCTTTCCTTTAGCTGTTACACCTTCATCGAAAAGAAGCTGTGCATCCATTTCGGTTAGTGTAGAACCCTCAATGGCTGTAGAATGGGTAATAAGAGAATAGAGGTAGTACTTCTCATAGTCCACCGACTGACTGATACCGAGTTGCTGAAACTCCTTATACAGTTCCTCTATTTCCAGCCAAATACCTTTTTCCATAATTAGGTTACCTTAATTGTTATTTTTCCCAAAATTACTTCTGATACAACACTTTACCAAGCGAAACGACTACTTTCTTACTATTTTTTTGCAAACGCTGGGAAAATTAGGCAATAAAAAAACGCTAAGTCGATTTGTTGCAATCACTTAGCGTTTTCCGAGTACCCAGACTTTCTGTCATCTCCTTAAAAAAATCTCTAACCAAACATCTACCTATTTCAACTCAAATGGTACAGTACCTTTAATATCTCTGGATGAACTACCGATGATTGCCTCAAACTTACCCGGTTCGGCCACCCATTCGTGTTTAGCATCATCGAAGAAGCTCAATGCTTTCTTATCAATCGTCAGCGTTACCGCCTTCTCTTCTCCCGGAGCCAGTTTCACTTTCTGAAAACCTTTCAACTCTTTTACCGGACGAGGGAGAGAGGATTTCTTATCACTGATATAAAGCTGAACAACTTCCTGACCTTCACGAGTTCCTGTATTCTTCACATTGACCGTGAAAGAGATAGTATCATCTACTGTCATTGTTTTCTTGTCAGCCGAAGGCTTTCCATAAGCGAAAGTAGTGTAGCTCAATCCGTGTCCGAACGGGAACAGCGGTTTGATTTTTTCTTTATCCGCCCAACGGTAACCTACAAAAATATCTTCCCGATAGATTTCATTAATCGTATCTCCTCTATGTTTAGACTGTGCCAGTTCCTCCTTATTGCCCGGATATTCGCCCAATTTATGAGCCCCTACATCTTCCAGTTTTGCCGGGAAGGTGAAAGGAAGTTTTCCCGAAGGATTGGCGTCTCCTACCAATACGGAAGCAAGAGCTGTTCCGGCTTCCGAACCCAGGAACCAGCCTTGTACAATGGCCGGCACTTCATTTACCCAAGGCATAGCCACAGCATTGCCGGAGATATTGACCACGATCAGGTTTTTATTCACCTTTGCGAGTTCACTAATCACTCTATCCTGTGCGTATGGTAAACCTAAAGAAGCACGGTCCGAATCTTCACAATCCTGATGATTGCTCTTGTTCAAGCCACCGAAGAAGACTACATAGTCGGCATCTTTAGCCACTTGCAAAGCTTCTGCAAGCAATTCATCTTCCGAACGGTTATCTTTCAAGTCCTGACCGGTTTTCACACCGTTATACTCTCCTGTCGGGTCGCCTACATACCCACGGGCATATACTACTTCTGCTTTTGAGCCCACACGACTTTTCAGTCCATCCAATGGAGAAATTTCATATTTCACTTTCAAAGAAGAACTACCACCGCCCACAGTCATCATCTTAATGGCATTTTCACCGATAACGGCTATTTTCTTAGCTTTATTCAAATCGATAGGCAATAAGTTACCGTTGTTCTGCAACAGTACAATCCCTTCTTCTCCAATCTGACGTCCGGCTTGCCCGTGTTCGGGAGAACCTAAAGAGCCAAATGGTTTGTGCGGGTCCATTGAAGTACGGAAAATCAGACGAAGGACATTACTAACCTTTTCATCCAGTTCCTTTGTTCCTACTTTACCCTCTTTTATCAGTTTCAGGTAAGGGAAAGCAAGGTAATAATTATCATACGCATTTCTCGTTCCGGCAGACAGTCCGTTCGTCCATGAACCAAACTCCAAGTCCATGCCATTGTGAATAGCCTGTTCGGTGTTGTGCACACCTCCCCAGTCGGACACTACAACGCCATCAAAACCCCATTCATCACGAAGAATATCTTTAAGCAGACGTTTGTTGTGACAAGCGTGCTGTCCCTGATAAAGATTATAAGAGCCCATAATCGACCATGTTCCACCTTCCTGAACAGCCGCTTTAAAAGCAGGCAGGTATATTTCATAAAGAGCACGATCACTCAATTGCACATTGGTGGTATGACGGTTGAACTCCTGATTGTTCAATGCATAATGCTTCACACAGGCAGCTACCCCATTCTCTTGTACACCTTTGATGTAAGGAACCACCATAGTGGCGGACAGATACGGGTCTTCTCCCATATACTCGAAGTTACGTCCGTTCAAGGGAGTACGGTAGATATTCACACCGGGCCCCAACAAGATGTCTTTCTTGCGGTAACGCGCCTCTTCACCGATACTTTTCCCATAAAGATGCGACATTTCGGGATTCCATGTAGCAGAAAGACACGTCAATGCCGGATAGGCAATACAGGAATCGTTTGTCCATCCAGCCTGATCCCATTCATCCCACAACACTTCCGGACGGATACCATGAGGACCGTCGGTAGCCCATACTTCGGGAATTCCGAGGCGGGGAACGCCTGCCGAACTAAATTTAGACTGTGCATGAATCATCTTCACCTTTTCTTCAAGGGTCATCCGGTTCAATGCATCTTTCACTCTCTCTTCGATAGGCTTACCAGTGTCCAGATACACGGGCTTCTGCGCAAAGGCAGGCAACGCAGTTATCACAGACAAGCCAAGTAACATTGCTTTGAATTTCATGTTCATTTATGATATAAGAAATAAGTTCATACTTTATTTATATAGACTCCCAAACAGGGGATATTTCCTAGTTGCGGACGAGTTTATTAATGTTTTTTACATTATTCCGACCAAAGATGAATCCTGAAAGGGTACAATTCATCATACCCTTTCAGGATAGTTTCAATAAAAATCCGGCATTAATCTTCAGATCAATTTATTTTCTCAACCTTCAGATCAGCATTTGCATTGCCATTCGTTACATCAATGGTAAATCGATAGACAGCTCCTTCTTCAAATGCTTTATTATCCTGCATTTCCAAATTTCCGGAATCTGCAAGTTTAAGCTGTTCCACTAAAATAGAGCTTGCATAATTGCCGAATTCTCCTCCCCAATCATTTTGATGGAAGAACTTAAAACTAATCACTTCCGGGTCACCACTAGTCTTCAACGTTTCCCCGGCTTTCAAGGTTAGCTGATACTTTTTAGAAGCAACTTGCGCCAGACAGAGCGCTTTACTTGGCTCCCAACCTACTTCGGAAGACGTAACAGAAGGCTTACCGATTCCTTTTCCGATAGCCCAGATTGCACCCGTTCCGTCATCTTGCAATTTGGCCGGTTTACCATCTTTCAAAGCCATTACAGAAAAATACTTCAAAACAGCATTAGCTGTCACCCGATAATCTCCGTTAATCGGCAGGAACTTCAATGCACCATCACTTTGTTTCTCAAAGAAGTCAGGATCGATCCACCATTCATTCAAATTATCAATGCCTGTAACAGTTATCATTTGTCCTTGTGTAAACGCCTGATCCGACTTATATATATCAGTATCTGTCACCTCCATCTTATCATTACCAAAGAAAATATCCGGTGCAGGTAAATCTACCTTCCCTACTTTCTCCACTGTCAACACAGCCTTGGTATTGCCTTTCGTCACATCAACTGTAAACCTGTAAATACCTCCTCTTTCGAACTTTTGACCTTCTTCCAGTCCCAAGTTTCCGTCCGATGAGATTTTAACCAATTCACTCGTTGTAGAAATAGCATCACCCTTAAACTCGCCGTTGTCCCATTTATTGATATGGAAGAACTTAAAGTTAATATCATCCACTTTCATGGTAACGCCAGCTATAAATGTCAGCTGATACTTCTTCGCAGTAAGCTGTGGCATACACAGACCGTTTTCCGGAGTCCACCCTACTTCAGAAAGTGCCACCGACGGTTTACCGATTCCTGTTCCAATAGCCCAGATAGCACCTGTTCCATCATCCTGCAACTTGGCAGCCTCACCATTCTTCAAAGCAATGACAGAGAAATACTTCATTTTACCATTGGCTGTTATTTGGTAACTTCCGTCAATCGGCAGGAATTTCAATGTTCCATCTTCCTGCTTTTCAAAATAATCCTGGTCTATCCACCAATTATCATAATCAGGCACCCCTTCAAACGCTAGAATGTCATTCTTCTTCAAAGTCAACTTGATTGCATAGATATCATTCTCTACCAATTCCATATCTTCACCGTTCACCTTTAACTTGGCAAATGGTTCTGCCTCGTAAGTCAACGTATTAAACTTGATAGCATAATTTCCCGGTTCCGTATTAGAAAATGAGATAGCATTAGTAGAACCGGCTTCAATCGTTCCATTCTCCCAGCCGAAGGTCAATTCGTTCCCATTCTCTCCCACTTTCGGAGTCTTGATATACGCTTTCATCTTTTGCGAGAAGCCTCCTGTCACACTATACTTGTACATGGATTGACGTTCCATCCGGTACTCTTTTCCTTCCTCATCCACTAATGTCAGATAGGGGAAGTCCGGTCGTGCCAGAGCGAGTTCTTTCGTCATTTCTGTGGTAGTAAAATGAATGTTCTGAAGAATATATTTCAAAGTTGCCTTTCCATTAGGAATATTAGCATAATAAGGAACAAAGATTTTACCAGTATAGTCATTTCCGCTTGTCTTTGTACGGATGACCGTTTCAGACACTTGTTCTTCTCCATAAAAAAGCTGTGCTTTCAACGTAGAAAGAGGCACATCCACATCCGAGGCTTTAATCGTAAACGGAAGACTGTCACCAAAAAGAGCGTCTGCATTCTCTGCTTTGATTTCCATACTCGGATTACCGGGCAAGAATTCGTCATCATTACAGGAGTTCATGGATAACATTCCTGCCAAAGCCAATATAATATAACTGTTTTTTTTCATTGTCTTGATCGTTTTAAGGTTCTTATTCCGACTTTGCCCAACGATAGGAAGTCACAGATTTGCCCGGAACATCATAAGCAAAATGACGCTTACCATCACTTAAGGTTATCTTTTTAGTCTTTTCATTATTATTCATCAGTACAAAAGCGTATGTTCCATCCGGATTCTCGAAAGCAGAATACATGATATTGCTATCAGCATAGCCGGATGCACCGATACGTACCGCTCCCGGTTTCACCACACTTGAGAGATGGGCGATGATATAATAATGTGAGTTGCGGATAATTGTCTTATAGTCGCTATTACTGATATCCACCGCTCCGTAGCAAGTCTGGCAACCGCCTTCACGGTTAGGAGCACGGTCATTATCAAGCATCAGGTTCCATACTATAACTCCCCTACACCAGTTGTTGATCGTACCCAATGCTACTTCTTTCATATCTTCCAGCAATCGTTTCGACAAATCACGTCCGCTATTCCATGTTCCGATAGAAGTCTCCGTGAAAAGAAGTTCCTTTTCAGGATAGGCTTTATGTATATTTAAAAGCTCTTCGCGATTCCCGCCATAGTTGTGATAAGCTGCTCCAGCCAGGTATTGGGAAGCTGCTGCGTCCTCATACATCTTACCGGGGTAGTTCTTTTCTGTTGCAATATCACTATAATCATAGTTATGATCGTATGCATAAATTTTCGTAGCCAGTCCGGCTGCCTTGAATTTAGGTCCGAGTGCTGTTTTCACAAAGTCCCTCTGTTCTTCCCAACTCATATAAAGCGAAGCGGAATTACCACGGTTTAACGGTTCGTTCTGGGGAGTTACAGCATAAATATCAATGCCTTCGGCGTTGAATGCTTGTACCCATTTCACAAAATAAGTGGCATAGTCCTGATAATAGGCTGGATTCAGCTGACCGTTTGTCCATGAATCCAGCGGAGTAAGATCTGTGAGGCTCTTTACTTTCATCCATTTTGGACAAGTCCAAGGGGCGGCAATGACTTTAATAGAAGGATTGATGCTCAAAATCTCTTTCAGAATCGGAAGGATATAGTCTTTCTCTTCACTTTGCAAAGCAAAATGCTCAATACCTTTCGTATCGCAGCAGGTATATTCGCTCAATGAAAAGTCCGAGCAGCCGATAGAGATACGGATATAGCTAAATCCGAAGCCTTTGTCGTCAGAGAATGTTTCCGTAAGGAAGGCGTGACGATCTTCCGGTTTCATTTGCAGAAGATTAAAACAAGTGGCGCCTGTGATAGCAGCTCCGAAGCCGTCCATTGTCTGATATTGTTCAGTCGGATTCAATGTGATTGAAGTAGGTGCCAAATTATCTTTCGAGCTGAAATTAACGGCATCACGGGTCAAATCGCGAGTCAGGCTGCTAGTGGTCGCATAAATAGTCACATCTCCGGTCGGAACAGGTGTAACCGGTTTCTCCGCATCGTCACTGTTGCTGCATGCAGCTAATATGGTGAAGCATCCTAAAAAGGTCAATGCTATATTTCTCATGTCTATCATAATCTTAAGTTTTCTATGTTTTTAGTTGAATTAATAACCCGGATTCTGGTGAATCTTATCATTCGCGTCGATTACCGACTGCGGAATTGGCAAACGATAGGAGTTCTTATCAAAAGTATAAATCTGCGCTTTGCGACCTGAATCCTTGGAATACACTGCATTCATCACCTCTTCTACCTTGTCCAGACGGACCAGATCAAACCATCGTTGTCCCTCAAAAGCCAGTTCTAACCGACGTTCTTTAAGTAAGGCATTCAGCAGGACGTTTTTGTTTGAACGGACAGAGGTGGGAAGTGCTCCCAATTTGGCACGGTCGCGAACTTTATCTATTATATCGGCGGCTCCTTCCAAATCCGGCGTATCCTGCATAATCAGTGCTTCTGCTTTCAGCAACAGGACATCGGCATAACGGTACTTGATAATACTGCTGTTGGCAGAGCGGCATTTATACATAAACGGATAATTATCAGACGGATAATAGTTGCTCCAATTACAATCGTAATAGACTATTGATTCTTTGAAACGGACTTCATCCCCTTCCTGTTTGAAAGCACTAATCAGGTCACGTGACGGAGTCACCCATTTCGCCCACGTGAAATTGTTATTCCAATTCACGAGATCACGCCCGAACATCCATGTACACCAGTTACCTGCTCCGGATGTAAATTGTGCTTCAAGAATCGATTCTTTTGTATTACGCATCTTTGCATCTGTTCCCGCAGCATTCATTCCAAACAAATCACTGAAATCATCTACCAGATCAAAACCGTCTGCTTTCACCTCATCACAATATTGGATAACTTTCGTATAATCACGCAAAGGTTTCTCGGCATATATTTTAGCCAATAAGGTACGAGCTACAGATTTGGAAAACAACGTCTTATTCCCCGGCGTATTGTCCGGAGCATACAATACTGCATCCAACAAATCCTTTTCAATCTGCTGATAAGCTTCAAGTTCCGTATTTTGTTTGGGGAAATATTGTGGATATACCTCATCAATGTTTTCAGAAGTAATATCATCAGCCACCGTTGTAATCACAGGGAAATCACCCCACAGACGTACCATGTCAAACATTACCATGGCACGGAATATCTTCGCTTCTGCTTTGTATTGCGCCCGTTCGGCAGTAGTCAACGAATTATCTGTCACCAGGTCAATGTTACAAATGAGTTTATTGGCACGGGCCACATCCTCCAAATAACGGTTCCAGTCACGTTCCAACACAGAATTGGAACCTTCAATAGAGTTATTCTCAAACGGGACAACTTCCGCTCCGGTAGTACCGGCATAAGCATTATCCGAATGGGAGTCTGAAATCAAAAGTAAATCCACATACCAATGTTCCTGACGGTCACGCATTTGATTATAAAGCGTTGTCAGATGACTTTCAACTGCAGCTTTATCCTTGAATACGATTTTTGTACCATCACTTGTCACTCCTTCCGTCACATCCGAATAGGTGTCTAATGGCTCATAATTCAGCGAGCAGGAAGAAAGTCCCAATAGCAAGCCGGAGGTTAATCCGTAAAATATAGTTCTTAGTTTCATAATCTTTCCTTTCATTAGAATTCAACATTAATACCAAACACGTATGATCTGCAATGCGGGTAAGTACCCCAATCGATACCTTGTACCGTACCGCTGTTACCCCATTGGTTTACTTCCGGGTCCATTCCCGAATAGCTGGTCCATGTCAGCAGGTTAGTAGCCGTGAAGTAAGGTTGCAAACGGGTAATTCCCCATTTCTTCAATAGTTTACCTTTAACGTTGTAGGACAAGGAAACATCCTTCAATCTTAGATAACTGCCATCTTCTACAAAATAGGTAGAATTGAGCAATTTGAAATTAGCCTTAGGCACGTCTGTTATCTGTCCGGGTATTTTCCAACGATTCAGTACACGAACCGACTGATTCTTACCATCATACATACCTTCCGTTTCAATACGTGAAGCATTATAAATATCGTTTCCATAAGAACCTTGGATAAAGATACTCAAGTTAAAGCCTTTCCATGAAAAGGTATTAGTCATACCATAGGTGAAATCCGGATTCGGATCACCGATATAGGTACGGTCGGAAGATGATATTTTACCGTCATTGTTCAAATCACGATACATCAATTCACCGGTTTCAGGATCTACCCCATCACTTATATAACCGTAGAAACCTCCCAAAGCACGGCCCGGCTCATTACGTACCACATAGTCATTCACCACATCCGCAGTTTTAGCATCGTAATAAACTTTCTGTAATTCCAGTTTTGTCAATTTATTCCGGTTAAAAGAGATATTGAAGTCTGTATCCCATGTAAATGCTCCTCCACGAAGATTTTTCGAACTAATAGAAAGCTCAAAACCCTTATTTACCATTTCACCCTCGTTACGGGCAATAGACGTAGCGGCTGCGGCACCGGCAGGTAATGACACATTCATCAACATGTTTTTGGTCTTCTTATAATAATAATCGGCATTAAACGTCAACCGTCCATTCAATATGGTCAGATCCAGACCTATATTGGTCTGTGTCGTGGTTTCCCATGTTAAATCAGATGTACGCAAGTTGGCCTGGCTAATGGTAGGAACAGCATTTGCATAATCAGTAGAATCACCTTCGCCGCCTTTCTTAAACCATTCGATACGACCGATATTGTAACGCTGCAAATATGCATAGTCACCAATGCCCGACTGGTTACCGGTTTGTCCCCAGCCACCGCGCAATTTTAAATCGTCAATCCATGTAAGGTTCTCCATGAACTTCTCCGAAGAAATACGCCAGGCTGCAGAGAATGAAGGAAATACGCCCCAACGATGATCGGGATGCAATTTAGAAGAACCATCGGCACGAAGATTAGCTGTTACCAGGTATTTACTGTCGAAGTTATAAGCTACACGTCCGAAGAATGACATAATTCCCCATTGGGACGCACCCGTACCCGTATTATCCCAAGATATTTTATTGGCAGCATTCAATGTTTGAATCTGATCGCTACGATAGTGGGAGCCATTGATCCAGCTATTTGAATAGTCTGAATCCGTCCATGACGAACCGGCCATTACTTCCAAGCCATGTTTCTTGAAGTTTTTATTATAAGTCAATACATTATCAAATGTCAGCACTGTGTTCATATTCCGATTGTCCGAAGCCTCACCGTACTGATTGCGGCCCCAAGCAGTAGAAATCGGATCAAGAAAAGTGGTATTAACGGCGTTGCGACGGTCAAGAGTAAGAGTAGACTTAAACTTCAGTTCCGGAAATGGAGTCAGCAATATATTACCCGATGCCAACAAGCGGTTTTCTTTGTCTTTGTTATTTTTCGCACGGGCCATATTTTCTAATGGATTGGTGATATTCCCCACTCCATAGAAGTTATTGTAATACTGATTAGGGTTCAAAGCATCCCACACCGGCGCATAAGTCGGTGTATTGATAACAGCCAGAATAACACCACCCCGATTCGAGCCTGTTCCCATTGCTCCGCCTCCATTGCTTGTATAATCTGAATAAGAGATATTAGCACTTACTGTCAGCCATTTACGAACCTGATTTTCCAGATTTACCCGGAAATTGTAACGCTTGTAATAAGAGATGTCCAACACTCCCTGTTCTTTGAGGTAACCCGCAGAAAGGTAATATTTCATTTTCTCATTACCATTGGATACAGCTACCTGATAATTTTGAGTCTTTCCGGTCGTATACGTTTCATCAAACCAGTCGGTGCGGTCGGGTAATCCGTCCGGCAAAGACACTAGTCCGATTTCATCCTGCAATTCTTTATATTGTGCTGCATTCAGGGATTCTACTTTATCGGCCACTTTGTTCAAACCGAACTGGGCTGTCAAAGAAACTTTGGCATTACCGGCTGCACCGGCCTTCGTAGTAATTAGAATGACTCCGTTAGCGGCACGCGAACCGTAGATAGATGCCGATGAAGCATCTTTCAATATCTGCATACTCTCAATATCATTCGGAGAAAGGAACTTGATATTGTCTACAGGCACTCCATCTACTACATACAACGGATCATTACTACCATTCATTGAAGTAGTACCACGAACACGGATAGACATTTCACCGCCCGGCGTACCGTTAGGCTGAATCACCGAGACACCGGCTGCCTTACCTTGAATGGCCTGTCCTGCCGAAACGATAGGCCGCATATCCAAATCCTTGGTAGATACGGAAGAGATAGCGGTAGTCACATCTTTC
>NZ_CP083673.1:6485821-6497236 GCF_025914115.1 Bacteroides sp. DH3716P
AAACAAATGATAGTGTATTAATAATCAGTAGTATAGCAAAGAAATAACAAAGGAGAATATAGTAAAAAATATAATGCGTCTGCCCTGTTCACTCCAGTGAACGAATCTATGCACCCTAGTGAACAGCCCTCGTCACTCTAGTGGAACGATGGAGATGCTCTATCAATAACTGGACGATAACGAATGAAAAACATGCTGGCATAGGGTTGTTTGAATGATAAGTACCTTTCATCTGTTTTCAATGTAAATAAGATCAGCAACCATCGTCTATGCAATCATCATGAGAAACGTATGAGAAATGCAGGGCAGATGTATGAGAAATCATTGAAAAACGAATGAGAAATAGCTGTTTTTTCGTTAAAATATCTGTAAAAAGTATGAGAAATGCCTGCATAGAAAGCATTTCTCATACTATATACAATTGATTATAAACCTATTGCCTAGATTCTATGAGAAATGAGAAATAAAAAAGATAAATCTCTTGCAGAGAGCAACAAGCGGTAGCATTACGAATATTATACATTGGCTGCTTTCTTCTGCTTATTCTTAGGAGCACGCGGCCGGTCTTTATCAGCTCCGGTATCATTTTGCTGTTTCATCCATTTTTGCAGTTCCATCGTCAGTTCTGCCTTCTTCTTACTATATTTCTTCATATCCGCCAGATTATTCATTTCAAACGGATCTTTCTTGATATCATATAGTTCGAACTCGGGACGATTCTTATAGCGGTTCATGATTTTATGTGCCTGATCCGTGTCCTGTGCTTTCCACGAGAGATACCATTCTGCCTTTTCAATATGCTTTTCTACGTATGTTTCCTCCGGAGTCAAGTTCCAGATTAGACGATAGCGTCCGTCTGAAATAGAACGGATTGGATATGCCGGACCTTCCGGAACATTGTTGTGAACATGATAAGCATACTTATGGTGTGTCTTTGTTTTCCCTTGAAATACATCTACCAGACTCTTTCCATCTATTACGTCAGGCACCTTTCCGCCTGCAACATCGATAAATGTAGGAAGAAGGTCTTCATATTGCACAATAGCGGAAGTCTCCATACCGGGTTTAATGACACCCGGCCAGGAAGCCACCATCGCCGACTTGACACCTGCACTCCAATTGGTCCATTTGGCTCCAGCAAATTGCGTACCTTGCTCGGATATGAAAATGACAAGAGTGTTCTGCAGCAGATTCTTTTCTTTCAGAATCTGCATAGCGTCACCCACCTGCTGATCGAGCAAGCCGACTTCCGCCAAATATCTGGCATAGTATTCACGCGTCACTTCCGTGTCGATAAACTGTGGCGGCAACTGAAGTTTCTTCCGGTCAAAGACGGAAGCGTCACCACCTGTCCAGGGAGCATGCGAATTAATAGAAGCCAAGACAAGGCAGAAAGGTTGGGAAGCATCACGCTCCATAAACTTCTCGATACCTTTGGTATGATAGTCAGTGTTTGGGCTTGTACATCCTTTGGGGAATCCCGGTACATCTTCGAACGGGAAGTTAGCCAAAGGTTTGATATGCCACTTCCCGGCCAATCCAACCCGATAACCCAGATTTCCTAGATAAGTAGGGAGAGATTTTACATCGGCATTGACCGAGCTATGGTTGGCGTAACCGCCATGATGCATCGGATACATACCTGTATAAACACAATGCCGGGTAGGCGTACTCATCGAAACAGAATTATACGCACTGTTGAATTTTATCCCCTGTCGAGCCAATGCATCTATATGGGGAGTCTTGTTGTTGACCGCTCCGAAACAGCCTATATCGTAATAGGAGCAGTCATCGGCTATGATTAATAATATATTAGGCTTTGAAGGAGTTTGGGCAAACCCGTTTCCTATCGCCAATCCGCCTAAGAGGCATAAACTAATCATTGATTTTTCCATCTTGTATTATTTTCAATTCATAGGGTTAACAGATTCAACGTACTACTTTCCATTCTTTAGGAGCTTTGAATCCGTCACGACCTTTACCGTAAGGTACTTCCGGTACACAAGGAGTGATCGTGTCATATTTCAGGGCAACCTCATACAAAGCTTTCACAATTTTCTCGTTTCCTGCGCTGGCATTTTTCTTTTCGTAAGGATCCGTTTTATAATCAACCAGAAAGTCCTGTTTCAAATCCAGTCCCGGTTTCATACCTTTTCTTATCAGTTTATAGTCTTTATTGACTACTGCTCCGTGTCCCAGATAAAAATCGCGGTCGATACAGGCCTTTTTACCGTTTAATACAGGGAGGATGCTGATACCGTCATATTCACGTTTCGGACGGCTGTGATCTCCTACCAAATCTTTCAATGTGGGAACAAGATCAACAAAACCTGTCACCTGTGAACTCAAGTTCTTATATTGTTTCTCTGCCTTCTTCCAATAAAGAACAGCAGGTGCATGTACGCCTCCATCCCACTCGTCAAATTTATGTCCACGCAAAGGTCCTGATGAGGATCCCGGAACACCGGCAGTGCCGTTATCACTAAAGAAGATAAAGAAAGTGTTGTCCATAATTCCTTTCTTCTTCAAGGCATCTACAATAGCACCGATTCCCCTGTCCATACAAGAAACCATTGCACTGTAAGTCGCTTTTTTCTGTTCTTTCGGTGTCAGGCTGTCGAAATTGTCTGTATAGAGTTTTATATCTTTTTCCTGTGCCTGCAAAGGTGTATGAGGTGCATTATAGGCCACATACAACATAAACGGACCTTCTTTCTCGTATGCATCGATACAGCGGATGGCTTCTTTGGTTATCAATTCGGTAGAATATCCTTTGTCGTGGCAGGTTTCCCAGTCGTTGTGCCAGTCCAGTTCACCTTCACGCGTCAGGTCGAAATAATCTATCGCACCGTTCAGATGACCATAGAAGTGCGAAAATCCCCTATTCATCGGATAATGCACTTTCTTGGTATGTCCCAGATGCCACTTACCAATAATGGCTCTGTTCTTATATCCGTTACGTGCCAGCATATCGGCCACCGTTTCTTCATTCTCATCCAGTCCGTCCTCACGCCAGGGCGGAATAACAGCCGAACGGACACCAAACCGGTTCGGGTAACGTCCCGTCATCAGTCCCGCACGGGTAGGCGTACTGATGGGAGAAGTGTAAAAGCGTTCGAGTTCCACTCCTTCGCCCACCAAAGCATCCAGACAGGGAGTCTTGATTTCACTACCATGAAACCCTACATCTCCCCAACCCAAATCGTCGGCCAATACAATCACAATATTAGGACGCTCTGTCTGCGCATGAAGAAATGCCGGAAGCAGAGTACATCCACAAAGCAAACCAAAAAATTCTTTTTTCATGATATACGATTTATAAATTACATTCTGTGTTTTATTCGTTTTGATGTGTGACGGCTTATTTTCTCTTTCCCGGCATGTGTTCGAAGGCACGCATCTCGGTAGGTTGTCCTTCGTCTCCACAATCCTTCATCCAGCGTTTCAACTCTTTATCCAAGCGGCTGATGGTAGAAGCTTGTTTCGCATCCTCCGCCAGATTTTTCATACAATACGGGTCGTTCTTCACATCATACAATTCGATAGCCGGACGATGCTGGTATTTAGTCGTCATCGCTTTTGCATGACTATCCGTTTTCGCCAGACTTTTCCACTCTTTAAACAAAGGAGATTTTGTTTCAACATTCTGGAAAGTAGCTTCCGGGGTGAGATTGACAATATATCTGTATCGGCCGTCGTATACCGAACGGATGCCATAATAAGGCGATCCTGCATTGATGCCTCTCGTGGTCTGAAGGGAGAAAGAATATTTCTTGTGTGTTTTCTTCTTGCCTGTCAATACCGGTTTAAAGCTTTCGCCATCTACTTTTGCCTGCGGCTTTCCTCCTATTATGTCGACAAAAGTAGGGACAATATCTACGTATTCTACCAACGCGTCACTTACGCTTCCCGGCTTAACCACTCCCGGCCAACGAACGATACAGGCAGAGTGTACCCCCGCATCATAACAAGTCCATTTGGCAAAAGGCAGGCTGTTGCCTTGTTCGCTCAAATATACGACAACAGATTTATCCGTCATTTTTTCCTGATCCAGGATAGAAAGGACATTACCAAATTCCTGATCCATATAATTGATCTCTGCCAGATAATGGGTAAACAACTCGCGAGTCTGGGGAATATCTACATACATAGGAGGCAGTGTCAGTTTGTCCGCATTAAATTGAGAGGCATCGCCTTTATTCCAGGGAGTATGCGGTTGATTGGAGGCTACAAACAGACAGAAAGGTTCGCCTTTCGCCTTGCAATCGGAAATAAATTTCTGAATTGCTTCAAAATTCAAGTCCCCACCTTTCAAAGGAGGTACATAAAGGTCGAAAGGAAATACTGATTTCGGGGCAATATGCGATTTCCCGATCAACGCGACTTTATAACCCAACGGTTGCAGATGATGTACAACGCTCAATGTTCCTTCATTGGCACAAGTATGATTGGGGTAAGCTCCGCTGCGTACAGGCCACAAACCGGTATATAGATTGTGCCGGGTAGGCGACGACATCGGAACGGCCTGATAGGCTTGTGTGAAGCGTACTCCCTGTGTGGCAAAGTGGTCGATATTCGGAGTTTTCGAATCAACACTGCCATAACAGCCCAAATCATAATGAGAACAATCGTCGGCTATGAACAATAGGAAGTTCGGTTTTTCCGTTTGCTGGGCGAAAGACAGGCTGGTAGCTCCCAAGGCTACGGATGCACTTACTAGTAATTTATTCATTTTGTGTTCCTCCTTTATTTATTTCTTCGGATGTTTCGGTAATACAAAGTTTGCATTCGCCCATTTCTCCCATTCGGCAACTAACTTGGTAAGCACTTCAGGGTGCTGTTCTGCCAGATTGTTACGTTCGGTACGGTCTTTAACCACATCGTACAATTCCCACTCTTTTCCTTTTTCGTCGCGGATTGCTTTCCAGTTTCCCCAGCGGATCGCTCTATTGTTCTGATGTTCCCAATACATATATTCATGGATAGAGTCTGCTTTCTTTTGAATAGCAGGAAAAAGGCTACTGCCTACCAATGGATATATTTTGTTTCCGCCGTGATAAGTTTCCGGATAGGCGGCTCCTGTTGCTTCCAGGATGGTCGGCATAATGTCCGGCAGATAACCGGGAACACGGCACCATTCACCTTTCTTATTCTTCAGATTGCTTTTCCACGACACGATGAGAGGGGTAGAAATACCTCCTTCATAAGAACGGCATTTGTATTTACGGAACGGAGTATTGGAAACCTGTGCCCATGCTCTTCCGTAAGAAGGGAACACGCTACAAGCCGGATTGTTGATTTCAGACACTTTCCCGCCTCCCAATTCAGCGTATGGCTCGGCACAAGCACCGTTGTCGGACAAGAACATAACAAGCGTGTTATCCAGTTTATGATTCTTCTTCAGGTAGTCCAGCAGTTTTCCTACATTATAATCTACACAATGCACCTGCGCTGCATAAACGGCCATCCGGTAGGCTACTTCATCTTTTTCCTTCTCTGTCAGCTCGTCCCATTTCCGATTTTCCCATTCGGCAAACTCTGTATTCGAGTCGATAATTCCCAACTTAGCCATCCGCTTCCGTCTTGCTTCACGAATTTCATCCCATCCTTTCTCACGATAGATCTTCGTGAATTTTTGAATATCTTCTTCTTTTGCCTGCAACGGCCAGTGAGGAGCGTTAAATGCCAGATATAGGAAGAAAGGTTTATCATCTTTCTGTTCGTCAACAAAGCGGATTGCGTAATCGGTAAATGCATCTGTTGTATAATAGGGTGCTTCCGGCTCCGGAAGTTTTGTGTTGTCAAGGGTTAAGCCGCGTCCTCCCGATGGACGGAGATAACTGCAAGCTCCTGCCAAAATTCCGTAGAAGCGTTCAAATCCCCGTTGTAAGGGCCACTTTTCTTCTCCATGCATTCCCAAATGCCATTTACCTGCCATATAGGTATGGTAGCCGCCTTCTTTCAGAACTTCGGCTATTGTAACACAATTGCGGTTGAGGAATCCTTTGTATCCGGGTACACCCCAATCATTCGGACTCTTCTGGCCAGGATTTTTAAACGGGTCTTCGGACATCTGACCGATACCTGCCTGATGTTGATATAGTCCTGTCATTAAACTAGCCCGGGCGGGACATGAACGTGAAGTATTGTAGAATTGCGTGAAACGTACTCCTTTGGATGCCAATGCATCAATATTAGGGGTCAGTATTTCTCCACCGTAGCAGCCGATATCGGAATAACCCATATCATCTACCATAATCAGTACGACGTTCGGCTTTTCCTGTGCCGAACAAAACGATGCCATCAGTAAGGGGGCAGTCATTAAGAAATTCTTCTTTACCATAGTATTATCAATTATCTGGAAAACAAAAATAGGGAAGTTTATGCAAAAGGAAGGAAAAATGCTAATCAATAAAGAACAAAATCAGGTATATATGCTATCCAAAAGATATACAATGCGTCCATGAACTTTTATTTCTACTCTGAATAGTTTTTTTCCTTTATTGAACAATTAGTTTTCTATTTTTAGGTCAATATATTCTAACTTTGCATTTTAGTTAAAAACCTATTGAAATGAAAAACAAACGAATTCTTTTTCTTCTTTCTTTTTGCTTATCGCTAGCAATAGCATGGGGAGAGATTCCTCCTGCCAAAGTTATATTCCAACAATACATGAACCAAGCACAGACATTTGCCAACAACTTTCCACGAGAGAAAGCTTATTTGCATTTCGACAACACGAGTTATTATGTTGGAGATACGATCTGGTTCAAGGCTTATGTCACTCTCGCCGAAAAGCAGACTTTCAGTCCGATCAGCCGCCCCCTGTATGTGGAACTGGTGGATCAGACAGGACATATAACAGATAAACAAATCATTAAACTGACGCAGGGAGAAGGGAACGGACAATTCGTTCTTCCCCGTTCCATGTTATCCGGCTATTATGAGGTACGTGCCTATACCCGCTGGATGCTTGCTTTCAACGAACCGCAGTATTTCTCACGTACTTTCCCGATTTATCAACTGGCGAATAGTGATAAGCTGGAACGTAGTATCACAACTTACGAACTTAGTCCGTCAATGGAGAACCGTCCGTCGGAAACAAAGGAGAAGTTGAGTGTACGTTTTTTTCCCGAAGGAGGGCAATTAGTGGAAGGAGTGACTTCGCAAGTGGCTTTCAAGGCGGAGAGTAAAGATGAAGGGAATATAGAATTGTCGGGAACGCTCTATACCAAAGAAGGAGCAGAAATCACTTCTTTCGAGACTTTGCACGATGGAATGGGGCATTTTGAATATACGCCTTCTGCACAACCGGCTGTTGCCAAAGTCGATTTTCAAGGAAAGAAGTATGAATTTACCCTTCCACAAGCGTTGCCTAACGGGTATGTGTTGAGTACTGTCAACAATGCCGGTGCCCTTTTGGTGAAAGTATCCTGCAATGCCGCTACTCCTCAAGATACATTAGCTATATTTATCAGTCATCAGGGACGGCCGTATGTTCATCAATTGATTAGTTGCCGGGCGGACGCTCCACAAGAGTTCATTCTGCCTACCCGCAAACTACCGGCAGGTGTACTGCAAGTCAGCCTCATCAACCGAGCTGGTAATACGTTATGCGAGCGTTTTGTCTTTTCCAATCCACGTGCTCCTCTACAACTATCCGCAGAGGGCCTGAAAGAGGTGTATACTCCCTACGCTCCTATTCGTTGTGAGTTACAGGTAAAGAATGCCAAGGGAGAACCGGTATCGGGAGATGTATCAGTCAGCATCCGGGATGCCGTCCGGTCAGATTATCTGGAGTATGACAATAACATCTTCACTGATTTGCTGTTAACATCTGATTTAAAAGGATATATCCATCAGCCCGGTTATTATTTTGCATCACCGTCTCCCCGGAAGCAAACGGAACTGGATATATTATTAATGGTGCATGGATGGCGTAAATATGACATGAGCCAAGCCATTTCTACTGCTCCTTTCACTCCGTTGCAGTTACCGGAAGCTCAATTAGTGTTGAACGGGCAGGTTAAATCAACGATCCTCAAGAATAAGCTGAAAGATATAGCGCTTAGTGTGATAGTGAAGAAAGATGACCAATTTATCACTGGAGGAACCGTGACCGATGAAAACGGTCGTTTCACCATTCCTGTAGAAGACTTTGAAGGAACCACGGAAGCGGTGATCCAAACCCGGAAAGTCGGTAAAGAACGCAACAAGGATGCATCCATCCTGATCGACCGTAATTTCTCACCTGCTCCCCGAGCCTACGGCTACAAGGAGCTTCATCCTAAATGGAAGGACTTGACCCACTGGCTACAAAAAGCCGAGAATTTTGATTCTCTATACATGGATTCTATCCGGAAAGTAGAAGGACTTTATGTATTGGATGAAGTGGAAATCAAAAGCAAACGCCGGCAAGGAAGTAATATGGCTACTAAAATCAATGAGAAAAGCATTGACGCTTATTACGACGTACGCCGTTCTGTAGATTTATTACGTGACAATGGGAAGATTGTCACAACTATTCCGGAATTAATGGAAAAGTTAAGTCCGCAATTCGATTGGGATCGTAGCAATGACAAGCTTACTTATCGGCAGAAACCAATCTGCTATATCATGGATAACCACATTTTATCCGAGACAGAAACTCAAATGATGTTGACCGAAGTGGATGGACTGGCTTCTATCATCATCAGCAAAGGAACCGGAGGCATTGATGACGACATCATTCAAAACACCAAAATGTCCGAAGTTACGGATAGTACGGGAGTGGATATCAGCAAACTGGACAAATACAGTGTTTTCTACCTGATTCCCCTACCCAGACGCGATGTATTGAACAAAAGTCAGACTGCCGTACTTGGTACCCGGCAAACAGTCATTCAGGGATATACTCATGCACTGGAATATTATTCACCTGCCTACCCGACCAAGGAATTGTATATGGATAAAGTGGACAAAAGACGGACGCTCTACTGGAATCCGTCTGTACGGACAGATGAAAATGGAAAAGCTGTGATTGAATGTTATAATAACCAATATTCCACTCCGGTGATTATTCAGGCGGAAACGATGAGTAAGGATGGACAAATAGGAAGTATGAAGTATTCTACAATCGGGCAAGCGGAGCAATAGTTCTTGTTGTAGATAACCTCATAGCAGATATTATTAATGGGGATGAAGTTATTCCTGATCCGGAATCCTTCATCCCCATTATTCTTTCAATGTTTCTATTCATTCCGTTTTAAATGGAATGACAGTTATTTCTTTTTCTGTCCCGGGTAAGGTTCTACCATGCAACGCTTAGCCCATGCTTCGTATGCTTTTGACATTTCTGCCACCTTCTCCGGATATTTAGCAGCCAGATCATGTTGCTCGCTCCGGTCTTCATTCAAATTGTACAATTCCCATTGAGAGTTATTTTTCGGGCGAACCAGTTTCCAGCCATCATTGGAAAGAAAAGCACGTTCGTTGAAGTGTTCAAAGCCCAGATAGTCGTGTCCCTTGCGATGTCCGGTCTTGAAGATAGGAAGTAAGCTCTTTCCTTCCATTGGAAGAATATCATGTCCTTTATAGGTAGTTGGATATTCAGCATCCGCTAAATCGACACAAGTAGCCATGATGTCCATTACATGCCCTATTTCAGATGTCATGCCACCCACGTTCTTTTTAATTCCTTTCGGCCAATGAGCAATCATCGGAGTACAGATACCTCCTTCATAAGATTTAGCTTTCCAAAAGCGGAATGGAGTATTCGCTACATTAGACCAACGGGCTCCCAATGAAGCGTATGTAGTCTGTGGTCCAGGCAATACCTGTTTATTACGCGGGTAAATGATTTTCTTTCCATCACGAGTCATATCCGGACGGTCGTTCTCTCCACCAGACATGTTCTGGCAGTCTTCGTTACTGCAACCATTATCAGACAAGAAAAGAATCAATGTATTATCAAGCTGTCCGGTCTTTTTCAAAGCCTCGATAATTTGTCCGATACCCTGATCTACACGGTCGATCATTGCAGCGTGAACGGCCATCGCACGGGCATCCCATTCTGCATGTGGATTATCTTCCCATTTGTCATGAAACTGACGTTCGGACAAAAAGTTATCCATTCCCGGGAAAACACCCAACTGCTTTTGACGTTCATAACGGGCATTACGGATAGCTTCCCAACCTACTTTATAAGTATCCTTATATTTCTCAATATCTTCAGGAAGTGCATGCAGCGGCCAATGCGGTGCTGTATAAGCCAAGTACATAAAGAATGGTTTATCATCCTTTGCATATTCTTCTACCTCCTGTACGGCACGTTCTGAAAGGGCTTGGGTTATATAATATCCTTTAGGTACTTCCTTTATAGGCACTTCACCTTCTACTAAACTGAACGGATCAAAGTAATCCACCACTCCATAAATAACTCCATAGTGAGAATCAAAGCCACGATTAACCGGATAATGACATAAATCAGAGAATGTATCATGGAAGACGCGATGTGCCAGCCATTCGCGTTGGTCCTTACGTAGAGGAGTCTCGGCAACATGCCATTTTCCAACCATACTGGTGGTATATCCTGCTCCCTTCAATACCTCGGCAATAGTAACGGCATTGCGAGAAAGTGTTCCACGATAGCCTGGTAAGTGAGCATCAAAGGTCATTCGTCCGATTCCGGCCTGATGTTGGTAAAGTCCTGTCAATAGGGAAGCACGAGTCGGGCAACTACGGCTTGCATTATAGAAATGATTGAATCGTACTCCTTTTTGTGCCAGTTTGTCCAAATTAGGAGTATGAATCTCGCTACCATAGCATCCCAAATCGGAATAACCAAGGTCATCTGCAAGAATGACCAGGATATTAGGACGTTTGTCCGACTTTTTCCCCTTCGCCTCTGCTGCAGAATGACCAGCAACCATCAAGGCGGTCGGTAATAGTAATAATTTAGAATTCATAAGTTTAATATTGGTTTATAATTTGTTTTTCACTGTATTACTCTTTTCCTTTATCTTTGTTTTTCTCAAACCATTTACATACTTTTTCGCCCAATTTAGCTACGATTTCCGGATGCGACTGCGCTACATCATTTTTCTCAAATTTGTCTTTTGCAATATCGTACAGCTGTGCATCGCTTCCGTCGCCATTTATCAATAGCTTCCAGTTGCCACTGCGTATAGCCAGATGAGGACTCCTATCGTTTGCATTTCCCGGTTTCTTAAAGAATTGGTTTCTACCGAAATCCCACATCAGGTCTGTTTTACGTTTAGCTTTCGATTTACCCAGAAGAACTTTATCATAATTTTGTCCGTCCCCCTGGTAACCTTTCTCTGTTTTAATTCCGGCTATAGAACACAAAGTCGGATATAAATCTACTGCGCATAATACAGACTCGTTATTTACCTGTCCGGCTTTAATTTTCTTTGG
>NZ_CP083673.1:6497336-6513858 GCF_025914115.1 Bacteroides sp. DH3716P
GCTACATAGAGCACATCTTTCACCAACATTTCCAGAATGCCGGAGGCTTCGGCACCATTGACTTTACGTATGGCAATCTCTTTGGAACGGTGGCGGACTTCATCGGTTGTGTAGCCTATCAATCCCATCATCATCACAAAGAACATGGTAACCGCCGCCAGTATGGTAGCATTGCTGAAGACGCGGATGGAGTTATAACTCTCTTTTATCATCTGCTCCATCGAACGGAAATCGACCGTTTTATCGGGGAAAGCGTCTGCCGATACTTTATTCAGTTTCTGAAGATTCTCTGCAAAAGGTTCTTTCAGCCGGACATGAACACAGTTTCCGAAATTCTTGGTACTCATCAGGATGAAGGGTGCTTGCGGGTTGGTGAAATTACCGATCCGGAAGTCTTTAATCACTCCCACTACTTTACATACGTAGCCTGAATTATAGACAGTACGGTTCAATAGCTCTGTTCCCCAATGCATCCATTCGCCGTATGTTTCATTGATGGCTACTTCGTTTTCATTCCGTGGCATACGCCCCTCCTTCATCACCATACCCATCATCTTTGGATAGTCTTCCATCATTTCGCAAAAACGGGAGGAGAAAAGTGATTGTCCACTTTCATCCTGAATCATCGTTCCACTATAACTATAGACGGGATGGGAATCGGCACTGGACACGGACTCTACATAAGGCAGGCCACGGAAGAAAGTCAGGGCATAGTCCTGGTTTTCTTTATTGCCGAAATCAGTATTGGCTACGACAACGCGCTTCGGATTGTATCCCAGGTCTTTGTTCAAGACATAGTAGTATTGCAGCATCACCACATACATCAATCCGCAGATGAAAGCTACGCCGGCAAACTGCACGAATAATAGCGGGCGTTTCCATCCTTTTTTTCCTTCTGTGTAGCGGCGGAAGACTTGTGAAACGGGGATTCTGGCAAAGATGCGTCCGGGCAGTGCTCCTCCTATGAGGAACAGGATAGCTACCGTCAGCAGGGGTACCCAAAGACGGTCTAAAGAGAACAGGGCTCCGAGTTCAACGGCGGTTGTGTCTTCTATAAAGTCGCGGAAGTTCAGTAAGATTAATCCCATCAATAGCAAGGCGAAGAGAATAATGATAGCTGTTTCCAATAGGAACATTCCCAGGATTTTGCCGCTGCCTGCACCGCTACACTTATGTACGCCGATGGCTTTGGCACGGTATGAGAGTGAAGAGATGGAGATCAGTACGTAGTTCAAGGTAGCGATAAAAAGGATGATTATTCCCAAGATAGACATGATGTTCCGCATCCGCTTCACGTCCGGTTCTTCCCTGTATACATCACGGATCGGCTTTACAAAAGCGGTATAACCTACCACTTTCTGGTCTTCCGCAGGACGATATTTCTTTATCAGGTCATTCAACCGTGCATTCACCACGGATTTGTCTGCTCCGGGACGAAAACGGATAAATGCGATCCAGCTATCGCCTCCCCTCCAGGAGTAATTTCCCCATCCACGGCTCCATACGGTAGGCAGAGAAATCACTGCATCCGGTCTGACGGTAGCATTTTCGGGTATGTCGGCGTACGTGCCTTTCACTGTCAGTTCTATTTCTTTATTATAGGAGATTACTTTGCCTATCGGGTTTTCTTGGTCGAACATCTTACGCGCCAACCGGTCACTAAGAAAGACAACATCTTTCTGCATCAGTTCTTTTTCCGGAACACCGCTCAAAACATCGATACCCATAGTTTGAAAGAATAGTGAATCGGCTGTCACTTTGTTAGCTTCAAAACGGACACTTCCATAATAAAGAGGGGCACTCATCCAGACACAATAGCTGGTGGCTGCTTCCACTTCTTTAGGAAAGTTCTCCTGTATGGCACCCGCCACCGGTCCGCAGTTCATTTCCTGCGGCTCAAAGGTTTGGCCATTGGCGGAAAAGACGGAGAAGATCTGATACAGGTTATCATAATCTTTGAAGCATTTGTCAAAGCTCTGTTCGAAAGCCACGCGGGCAAACAACAGGATGCTCATCGTCAGCCCCAACGCCAAAGAGAGGATTTTGATAACGTTGGAACCATGCCCCCGCAATAAAGTACGGATCACATAATAGATTTGTTTCATATTATATTTTATTTCTGTTTTTTCTATTTTCAAGAATGCAGAAAGCATGCCAAAAAAGAATAACAATTCATTATCAAGTGTTTATCATTTCAACCTTTCTGAATATTGTCTAAAAATTAGACAGTACCGTCTAATTTTTAGACAACCGGGAGACTATTCCATTTCTCCTTTAAATTGTTCCAACAGTCTCTATTATCCATGGGGAGATTGTCCATCCCGATAGAAAACTTTATCTTTGCATCTAGTTTTCTAAACTATTAAAGTAATGATGAAGAGGAAGAATTTATATGCACTGTTTTCGTGCCTGTTCCTTTCGGGATGCGGTATGATAGACTATCATCCGTATGACGTCCGCATCAGCGGAGAAACAGAGGTCAACGCCCACAATATGGAAAGAATAGAAGCAAATTGCCAGGGTAAAACTACGATACGGTTCGTGACAATGGGCGACTCACAACGATGGTATGACGAAACGAAAGATTTTGTAAAAGCAATCAATCAACGAAATGATATTGACTTCGTTATCCACGGAGGGGATATGAGTGACTTCGGACTGACTAAGGAATTTCTTTGGCAAAGGGATATCATGAACGGACTTCATGTGCCTTATGTGGCTCTGATCGGAAATCATGACTGTCTGGGAACGGGAGCGGAAACCTACAAGGCTGTATTCGGCCCCACAAACTTCTCTTTCATCGCAGGAGATGTGAAGTTTGTCTGCCTGAATACCAACGCTTTGGAGTATGATTACTCCGAACCTGTACCGGACTTTACCTTTATGGAAAATGAGATAACGAACAGGCGGGATGAGTTTGAAAAAACGGTCATTTGTATGCACGCGCGTCCCTATACGGATGTGTTCAATGATAATGTGGCAAAAGTATTCCAACACTATGTCAAACAGTATGCAGGAATACAGTTCTGCACGGCCGCCCATACCCATCACCATCAGGACGATGTGATTTTTGATGATGGAATACATTATGTTACCAGTGATTGTATGGATTACCGTACTTATCTGGTATTTACAATAACTCCGGAAAAATACGAATATGAGCTGGTTAAATACTAATTATATCTTACGCGCGGGAGTACTGTCCGTGCTTCTCCTGCTTCCCGGTCTGATGTCTGCTACCTGCAAGAGGGATACAATCATCAACAACTACAAGGATGATTCGCTCCGTTTTATCATCAAGGATGATTCAATTATCACCTTTCGTAACGGGGAGTCTTCATTCACCATTATCAAAGCGGACTCCGTGTTGCCTGCCACACCGAAGCACACCAAACATACCCGCTACGATAATCGGGTTCACCGTTTCCGCAGAAACTGGGAACGGATTATCCCGACTCATTCCAAAATACAATATGCCGGAAATATGGGATTGCTCTCTTTCGGTACAGGATGGGATTATGGAAAACGTAATCAGTGGGAAACGGATGTATTGCTCGGATTCATTCCGAAATATTCTTCGAAGAAAGCAAAAGTGACCATGACGCTCAAGCAGAACTATATGCCCTGGAGCATTAATATTGGAAAAGGATTCTCGACAGAGCCTCTTGCCTGTGGTCTTTATGTGAATACCGTATTTGGAAATCAGTTCTGGGTGAACGAACCGGAACGTTATCCGAAAGGGTATTATGGTTTCTCAAGCAAAGTGCGTTTCCATGTCTTTATGGGACAACGCCTGACCTATGACATTGACCCGCAACGTAGATTTATGGCCAAGTCTGTAACCTTTTTCTATGAAATAAGTACGTGTGACCTTTATGTGATTAGTGCGGTAAACAATAGTTATCTCCGTCCACGTGACTACCTTAGTTTATCATTCGGATTGAAGTTCCAGTGGTTATGATTGGAGACACAAGGGGGATAAAATCAATTTTGAATTACGATTCTTGAATTATCACATCCTTTTTTCGTAAGTTTGCGCTTTACAAACTTGAACGAAAATGAGTAAATCTGGAACAATCATCATTGTAGACGACAATAAAGGGGTGCTGACTGCCATACAAATCCTTTTAAAAAGTTATTTTTCAAAGGTCGTTGCACTCTCCTCGCCTGTCACCCTGACGAGCGTCCTGCGGGAGGAAATGCCGGAAGTGGTATTGCTGGACATGAATTTCACATCGGGCATCAATACCGGCAATGAGGGATTATTCTGGTTACATGAAATAAAAAAAGTACGTCCGGATCTTCCGGTCGTACTTTTTACGGCTTATGCCGATATTGAACTGGCTATCCGGGGTATTAAAGAAGGAGCAACGGACTTTATCGTCAAACCCTGGGACAACCAGAAACTGGTGGAAACGCTGCAAACTGCAGCAACCTCTACGCACAACGATAGGAAAACGGCAAGTAAAGAAAAGCCTGTTCACTCGCCTATGTACTGGGGAGAAAGCAAGGTTATGCAACAACTACGGGCTTTGATTAAAAAGGTTGCCGTCACCGATGCCAACCTCTTGATAACGGGTGAAAACGGAACGGGAAAAGAGATGCTGGCACGGGAAATCCATGCGCTTTCCAACCGCAAATATAAAGAAATGATTGCTGTGGATATGGGAACCATCACCGAATCTTTATTCGAGAGTGAGCTTTTCGGACATATAAAAGGGTCGTTCACTGATGCACACGCCGACCGGACAGGTAAGTTCGAGGCTGCCGAAAAGAGTACGCTGTTTCTCGACGAAATAGGAAACTTGCCCTACCATCTGCAAGCAAAGCTACTAACCGCCATCCAACGGCGAAGCATTGTGAAAGTGGGAAGTAACACGCCAATTCCTATTGATATCCGACTGATATGTGCCACGAACCGGAACCTGCAGGAGATGGTAGCGAAAGGCGAATTCCGGGAAGACTTGCTCTACCGCATCAATACCATTCATGTGGAAATTCCTCCCCTGCGCGAACGGAAAGAGGATATTATCCCATTGGCCGAACGATTTATGGTTCACTTCTGCAAGCAATATGACAAGTCGTTGATGAAGTTCACTCCCGAAGCAAAGGATAAATTGACTGCGCATCCCTGGTATGGTAATATCCGCGAATTGGAGCACGTCATCGAAAAGGCGGTTATCATCAATGACAGTCCGCTGATTCCTGCTGAATTATTCCAATTATCCGTACCACGGATAGCCATTCAGGAACAGAGTATCTCCACCCTGGAAGAAATGGAAGTGCAGATGATACGGAAAGNTCGATGCCTGTGCGGGAAATCTATCGGCAGTGGCCGCTCAACTGGGAATAACCCGGCAGACGCTCTATAACAAGATGAAAAAATTCGGATTATGAGCTCACTGATCCAACAACTGGGGATTCGGTACTGGTTCAGAGTTTTGCTGACTGTACTTTTCTGTATATCGACCGTCTGGTTCGGTATTCATCAATCATACGGTTGGCTGGGCGTCAGTCTTTGTCTGCTGGTACTTAGCATCATCTGGCAAATCCGCCTGTACCAGCTTCACACCAAGCAGGTGCTTTTCATGATTAACGCGCTTGAAAATAATGATAACACTTTTCATTTTCCCGAAGAAAACGGTACTCCCGAAAGCCAAAAGATCAACCGGGCACTCAACCGGGTGGGACATATCTTATATAATGTAAAAGCGGAAACCGCACAACAAGAGAAATATTACGAGCTGATTCTGGATTTTGTCAGTACAGGATTGCTGGTACTCAATGACAATGGGGCTGTTTATCAGAAGAACAAGGAGGCACTCCGTCTTTTGGGGCTGAATATATTCACGCATATCCATCAGTTGAGTAAAGTAGACACTACGCTCATGGAGAAAATAGAGAACTGCCGTCCCGGAGACAAACTGCAAGTGATATTTCACAACGAACGGGGAACCGTTAATCTATCCATACGTGTATCGGAAATCAATGTGCGCAAAGAGCATCTGCGTATTCTGGCTCTGAACGACATCAATACCGAACTCGATGAAAAGGAAATAGATTCATGGATTCGCCTGACACGGGTTCTGACGCATGAAATCATGAATTCGGTCACTCCTATCACTTCTCTTTGTAACACTCTTCTTTCCATGTCCGAGGATAAAGACGAAGAGATCAGTCACGGGTTGCAGACCATCAGCACCACAGGAAAAGGGTTGCTCTCTTTTGTAGAATCTTACCGGCAGTTTACACGCATACCTGCACCGGAACCGTCATTGTTCTACGTGAAAGCGTTCATAGAAAGGATGATTGAACTTGCCCGCCATCAGAATCCGTGTGACACCATTTGTTTCCACACGGAGATTTCTCCTGCGGACTTAATTCTGTATGCGGATGAAAACCTCATCGCCCAGGTGGTTATCAATCTTCTGAAGAATGCCATCCAGGCAATCGGCAGCCAGCCGGATGGTAGAATCGAGCTTCGGGCTTATTGCAATGATATGGAAGAAATATGGATCGAGATCAAAAACAACGGTCCTGAAATCCCGTCGGAAATAGCAGAGCATATCTTTATTCCTTTCTTCACCACCAAAGAAAATGGTAGCGGAATCGGACTTAGTATTTCACGACAGATCATGCGTCTTTCGGGCGGGAGTCTCACTCTGCTGCGGGAGAAAGAAACAACGTTTATTTTAAAATTCAAATAACTATTGATATATGATACCTGTACTCGTCAACAATCCCTTATTTCGAGGGATCACTCCGGAAAGACTTTTTGCCGATCTGGAAGAGATCAGTTTCCATACACGTTCTTATAAGAAAGGAGAAATCCTGGCTCAACAGGGAGCTGTGTGTAATCGCCTCGTCATCCTGACCAAAGGAAGCGTGCGTGGAGAGATGATTGATTATTCGGGGCGTCTTATCAAAGTGGAGGACATCGCTGCTCCAAGAGCGATTGCCCCTCTGTTTCTGTTCGGTGAGGAGAACCGCTATCCGGTGGAAGTGACTGCCAACGAACCGACAGAGGTTATCGAACTTCCTAAATCAAGTGTATTGAGTTTATTCCGTAAGAACGAGCAGTTTTTGGAAAACTATATGAATCTTTCTGCCAATTATGCACGGACTTTATCGGATAAGCTTTTCTTTATGTCGTTTAAAACGATTCGTCAGAAACTTGCTTCGTACTTGCTCCGATTATACAAACAGCAACAACAGACGCATATCACCCTCGACCGTTCACAACAGGAATTGAGTGATTATTTCGGAGTATCCCGTCCTTCCCTCGCCCGTGAACTGGCGCACATGCAGGAAGATGGATTATTGATAGCCGATCGCAAGCATATCACTATTTTACAGAAAGAACAACTGGTACGGCTTATTCAATAATAGGAGCAGTTTAAAGATTTATGAATCGAATAATGAGTGTTTTAGATAAAAAATATTCATTGTTGTAACATTGGTTACAGAATCACCTGAAACTTTTCCTCTACTTTTGCGTTCAATAAATAAAATATTGGACTAATTAAAAACGTAAAAGTTATGAGTATGTTCTGTTATCAATGTCAAGAAACCGCAATGGGTACCGGCTGTACCTTGAAAGGTGTGTGCGGTAAAACGTCTGAAGTGGCTAACCTGCAAGATTTACTACTCTTCGTAGTACGTGGAATTGCTGTCTACAACGAACATCTGCGTAAAGATGGACATCCTTCCGAACAAGCAGACAAATTTATCTATGATGCTTTGTTCATTACCATCACCAACGCCAATTTTGATAAAGTGGCTATCACTGAAAAAATCAAAGAAGGACTGAAACTGAAAAATGAACTTGCCAACAAGGTAAAGATCGAAAATGCTCCCGACGAATGTCTTTGGAATGGAAGCGAAGATGAGTTTGAAGAGAAATCAAAAACTGTCGGTGTGCTTCGCACTCCCAACGAGGATATCCGCTCACTGAAAGAACTTGTACACTATGGCCTGAAAGGAATGGCTGCCTACGTAGAGCATGCGCATAACCTGGGCTACGAGTCACCGGAAATATTTGCTTTCATGCAACATGCCTTGTCTGAACTGACCCGCAATGATATTACAGTGGAAGAACTGGTTCAGCTGACTTTGGAAACAGGAAAGTATGGAGTATCGGCAATGGCACAGCTGGATAAAGCGAATACCAGCAGCTACGGAAATCCGGAAATCTCACAAGTGAGTCTCGGTGTACGCAATAATCCGGGTATATTAATCAGCGGACATGACTTGAAAGACCTGGAAGAGTTATTGGAACAAACAGAGGGTACAGGAGTAGATGTATATACTCACAGCGAAATGTTGCCTGCACATTATTATCCTCAACTAAAGAAGTACAAGCATCTGGCAGGAAACTACGGAAACGCCTGGTGGAAGCAGAAAGAGGAATTTGAAAGTTTCAACGGTCCTATCTTGTTCACAAGTAACTGTATCGTTCCGCCACGTGCAAATGCCAGCTACAAGGATCGTATTTACATCACAGGAGCCTGCGGCTTGGACGGGGCACATTACATCCCCGAACGTAAAGACGGAAAACCGAAAGATTTTTCTGCACTGATTGCTCATGCTAAACAATGTCAGCCACCGGTAGCCATTGAAAACGGAACGATTATCGGAGGATTCGCTCATGCACAGGTGACAGCCCTGGCAGATAAAGTGGTGGACGCCGTGAAAAGCGGAGCTATCCGTAAATTCTTTGTAATGGCAGGATGCGACGGACGTATGAAGAGCCGTGAATACTATACGGAATTTGCTCAAAAATTACCTGGTGACACCGTGATTCTTACTGCCGGTTGTGCCAAGTACAGATATAATAAACTGGCTTTAGGTGATATCAACGGCATTCCGAGAGTGTTGGATGCAGGACAATGTAACGACAGTTACTCATTGGCCGTCATCGCTTTAAAACTGAAAGAAATCTTCGGATTGGATGATGTGAATCAGTTGCCTATCGTATACAACATCGCTTGGTACGAACAAAAGGCGGTCATTGTTTTATTGGCATTACTGGCTTTGGGAGTGAAACACATTCATTTGGGTCCTACACTTCCCGCTTTCCTTTCACCGAATGTCAGGAACGTATTGATCGAACAATTCGGGATCGGAGGTATCAGTACAGTGGATGAAGATATTGTGAAGTTTCTATCATAAATGATAAGGAAACAGAAGGGTATTTTACAAGCAGATTCTCTTCTACAAAATAGTGACGGTATTTGATAAGGATAGTGACGGTATACAACAACCATACCGTCACTATTTCCATCATATACGTCACTATCTTTTTTTCTATATTAGGAGGACTCCTGCTTAATCAGGAGTCCTGCATTTACTCCCGCATAGTGGATGTTTTTTTGAATAGAATTTCAATCCTCTCTGGGTAATATTAAATTGAGAACTACTCCCACCAAAGCTGCCAGTCCAATGCCGGACAATGAAAAATCGCCCCAATTAAAAGCAGCGCCACCAATGCCGACAGTCAGTGTCAAAGATACAATGATTATATTTCTGGTACGGCTCAAATCAATGCAATTATTCACAAGATTACCAATACCCGCACAAGCAATCGTTCCGAAAAGCAATAACATGATGCCGCCCAGTACCGCACTTGGAATGGATCTTAATAATGCACTGATTTTACCGATAACGGAGAATAAGATAGCGGAAATGGCAGCTATTCGGATCACTTGCGGATTAGTAATCTTTGTCAGTGACATGGCTCCTGTCACTTCCGAATAGGTAGTCACAGGAGGCCCACCCAGCAATCCGGCACAGAAACAGGCCAGACCATCACCCAATAAGGTGCGGTGCAACCCCGGATCTTTCACGAAATCTTTTCCGGTGACCGTATTAACGACATAAATATCACCAATATGTTCTATCACCGGAGCAATGGCTACCGGAATCATAAACAACACAGGTTCCCATGAGAATTTAGGAAAGACAAACTGCGGCAATCCAATCCAGGCAGCATCCCTGACACCGGACAAATCCAAATCGTAGAAAAGCCATGCAGCCAGATACCCTACTACAATTCCACAGAAGATAGGAATCAGTTTCAAAAGCCCTTTGGCTTTCATTGAAACAACGACTGCGGTAACCAACGAAAGCAGTGCCAGTACCCAGTTCTCTTTTGCCATATTCACTCCTGTTCCCGCCAGTGACAAACCTATCAGAATGATGACAGGTCCTATGACAACAGGAGGAAACAGCCGCTCAATCACCCTCACTCCCTGCCATTTGACAAGCGCACTCATCACAAAGTAAACTAATGCTACTCCAACCATGCCGGATAAGGTGCCGGGCAACCCATAAAGTTCTGTCGCTTTAATGATAGGCGCAATAAATGCGAAACTACTCCCCAGAAAGACAGGAACCTTTCCACGCGTAACCGCATGAAAGATAAGCGTACCAATACCTGCTGTAAACAGAGCTGTAGAAGGGTCAAGCCCTACCAATAACGGTACGAGTACCGTAGCACCGAAAGCTACAAACAAGAATTGTACCCCCACCACCCCTTTCCTCAAAGGTGTAAGATTATTTGAATCCATAAGTATAATGTAGATTATTCTTTGCAAAATTAGTCTTTTTAGACAATTTAACTCCCTTTTTTCACAAAAATACATCCAAAAAGAGTTTTTATTTGTTGTTAATAATGTGTAACTTCGCACGGTGAGAATTAATACGACAATTTTATAACTTTATAATATATTGCCTATGATATTTACAGCAGAAAACACCCTACTTATCGGTTCTATCTTACTTTTCGTCAGCATCGTTGTTGGAAAAACCGGATACCGCTTTGGAGTACCTACCTTATTATTGTTCCTCGTAGTAGGAATGTTGTTTGGAAGTGACGGCCTCGGCCTGCAGTTCCACGACGCGAAAGACGCCCAATTTATCGGTATGGTGGCCCTTAGTATTATCCTTTTCTCGGGAGGTATGGATACGAAATTCAGAGAAATCAAACCTATTCTAGGTCCCGGTATCGTGCTTTCCACTGTCGGAGTACTACTTACAGCTCTTTTCACCGGACTCTTTATCTGGTGGATATCAGGTATGAGCTGGTCAAATATTTATTTACCTATCACTACTTCCCTGCTTTTGGCCTCCACCATGTCATCTACGGATTCGGCTTCGGTGTTCGCCATTCTCCGTTCACAGAAGATGAACTTGAAACACAACCTTCGTCCCATGCTGGAACTGGAGAGCGGAAGTAATGACCCGATGGCCTATATGCTTACCATTGTCCTGATACAGTTTATTCAATCGTCAGGTATGGGAGTCGGAGCTATCGTAGGCTCTTTCGTCATCCAGTTTATCGTCGGCGCGGCTGCCGGATATGTACTTGGAAAGCTAGCTATCCGGATGTTAAATAAGCTCAATATTGATAATCAAGCCTTGTATCCCATCTTATTACTGGCATTTGTGTTTTTCACTTTCTCCATCACCGACTTACTGAAAGGTAACGGATACCTTGCCGTATATATCGCCGGTATCATGGTGGGAAACAATAAAATCATGCACCGTAAGGATATCTACACCTTTATGGACGGACTGACCTGGTTGTCGCAAATCATCATGTTCCTTTGCCTGGGATTGCTTGTCAACCCGCACGAAATGCTCGAAGTAGCTGCCGTGGCATTGTTGATTGGTGTTTTCATGATTATTATCGGGCGCCCGTTAAGCGTGTTCCTTTGTCTGCTTCCATTCCGGAAAATCACGATGAAATCACGTATTTTCGTATCTTGGGTAGGATTACGCGGTGCAGTTCCTATCATCTTTGCTACCTATCCGGTAGTGGCGGGCGTAGAAGGTTCGAACCTCATTTTCAACATTGTATTCTTTATTACCATTGTCTCATTGGTCGTACAGGGAACAACCATTTCTTTCGTCGCCCGGATTTTGAATCTTTCCAAACCGCTGGAAAAAACCGGTAACGACTTCGGAGTGGAACTTCCGGAAGAAATAGACTCTGATCTTAGTGACATGACTATCACCAAAAGTATGCTGGAAGAAGCAGACACATTGAAAGATATGAATCTTCCGAAAGGCACGCTGGTAATGATCGTGAAGCGCGGAGATGAGTTCCTGATTCCCAACGGAACACTGAAACTGCACGAAGGAGATAAACTATTACTTATTTCCGAAAAATCCAAAGAAGAAGATACTGATTCAGAATAACATCTGAAAAGAGTTATTCAGTACACTATAACTGATTCGTCTCCACGCATGGAACCTCTTGCCTTGGCAAGACATTCGTTTCATCTTCATGCGTGGAGACGAAATGTTTTATATAGGCCAATGAACTAGTTCTAAGGAAGAAACACGAATGACCTTTATCCGGCTGATAAAATTGTTCGCTCCCCCTCCGTTAATTAACCGTAAAACTTGAATTTAAAATTCGGTTTACATCTACGAAGTATTAATTTTGCGCAGTTTTAAACTAAATGTGCAAAAATCGAATGGAACAAGAACATCAGTTCATTGATTATATTGAGCAAAGCATCATCAAAAACTGGGACAAAGATGCCTTAACTGACTATAAAGGAATTACCCTCCAATATAAGGATGTAGCGCGTAAAATCGCTAAATTTCACATCGTCTTGGAGAGTGCCGGCATCCAGCCGGGAGATAAAATAGCCGTTTGCGGACGTAACAGTGCTCACTGGGCAGTTACTTTCCTGGCGACTATCACTTACGGAGCTGTTATTGTTCCCATTTTGCATGAATTCAAGGCAGATAATATTCATAATATCGTCAACCATTCCGAAGCCAAATTACTTTTCGTCGGCGACCAGGCATGGGAGAACCTGAATGAAGATGCCATGCCTTTGTTAGAGGGCATCGCTTCGCTGGCTGATTTCTCGGCATTAGTGTCCCGGAACGAAAAACTCACTTACGCTTTTGAACACCGGAACGCTATTTACGGTCAACAGTATCCCAAGAACTTTCGACCGGAACATATTTGTTACCGGAAAGATCGTCCGGAAGAACTGGCTATCATCAACTATACTTCCGGTACCACGGGTTACTCTAAAGGAGTGATGCTCCCCTATCGCAGTCTTTGGTCAAACGTGGCTTATTGCTTCGAAATGCTTCCCGTTAAACCGGGAGATCATATCGTTTCCATGTTGCCTATGGGACACGTGTTCGGTATGGTATATGATTTCCTTTACGGATTCTCTGCAGGTGCACACATCTATTTCCTGACGCGTATGCCGTCTCCAAAAATCATTTCCCAATCTTTCTCCGAAATCAAACCCAAAGTGATTTCTTGTGTACCGTTGATTGTGGAAAAGATTATCAAGAAAGATATTCTTCCTAAAGTAGACAGCAAAATCGGCAAGTTATTGCTGAAAGTGCCTATTGTGAACGATAAAATCAAATCGCTGGCACGACAGGCTGCCATGGAAATCTTCGGTGGAAACTTTGACGAGATTATTATCGGAGGTGCTCCTTTCAATGCGGAAGTAGAGGCTTTCCTTAAAAAGATAGGGTTCCCCTACACCATCGCTTACGGTATGACGGAATGTGGTCCGATTATTTGTTCCAGCCGTTGGGAAACACTGAAACTTGCTTCCTGCGGAAAGGCAACCAGCCGAATGGAAGTCCGTATTGACTCACCGGACCCGAAAACACATGCCGGAGAAATCGTATGCAGAGGAATGAATATGATGCTGGGATATTATAAAAATCCGGAAGCTACGGCGCAAATTATTGATGCTAACGGTTGGCTGCATACCGGTGACCTCGGTACGTTGGATGAAGAGGGTTATGTGACAGTCCGCGGACGTAGTAAGAACCTGCTTCTCACCTCTAGCGGACAGAATATCTATCCCGAAGAAATTGAAAGCAAGCTGAACAACATGCCGTATGTTTCGGAGTCACTGATCGTCTTACAGCACGAAAAACTGGTAGCCCTGATCTACCCGGATTTCGACGATGCTTTCGCTCATGGATTGCAGCAGACGGATATTCAGAAAGTAATGGAGCAAAACCGTATCGAATTGAATCAACAGCTTCCTAACTATTCTCAAATAAGCAAGATTAAAATCCATTTTGAAGAATTTGAAAAGACTGCGAAAAAGTCAATCAAGCGCTTTATGTATCAGGAAGCAAAGGGATAATTATCCCGGATAACACAATGAGTATCCTTGCAATAATTCTCATAGTATTAGGCACGGATTATATAAACTGATAATGAGAACATGCTTAATAATAAAAACGGTGAACAGCCTCAACACTGTCCACCGTTTTTTCTAACCTCTAACTAACTTTATTTATACTACCTATTTTTCTATCTTCCTACCTAAAAACGAATCCTATTTCCATTATTAACAGTCTAACTTTATAATCAATCGATCTTTTTAAAGTGCCATAAATGAAATAGCCTGTCCGCCTCCGGCAGCCATTCGTATGTTCAACGTATTTTCAGAAGTAACCGTTTGTTCCGTTATCCGGTAATCCGTAGGATTTGATTTCCAATCCGCATTCTCTCCATCCGCATAGATGACAGCTTTATACTGTTTGCCCGGTTCCAGGAAATCCAGTTTTATTTCCAGTGTACGGGGTTTCTCGTTCGTTGCCGCTCCCAAGAAATAGTTGCCTTTTGCTTTACGCACGATGGCTACAAATTCCCCCGGTTCTCCTGCCAATGCTTTCGATTCGTCACAATCCGGATCGAAATCGCGGAAGAACTGGAAAGCCGGATGGCCTTCATAATTTTCAATCATATCAGATGCCATCTGCAAGGGAGAATACAAAATCACCCAGTTAGCAAGCTGTTTCGCCAATGTTGTATTCACACGGCTGTTTCCTTTATCCTGATCGTTCCATTTCTGGCGACGGGGAGAATCTTTGGTGTTCAGAAACAAAATATCAAACGTACCCGGTGTATAATCCAGCGGACCGGACAGCATACGGGTGAACGGCAACATGACATGATGAGACGGAGGATTTCCTTCGCTCCATGCATTCCATTCCATCCCTCTCACTCCTTCACGTGTCATCATATTAGGCCATGTACGACGGATACCGGTATCTTTAATAGGTTCGTGCGCATCCAGCGTCATTTTGTGACGGGCAGCTGTTTCCACCACTTTCTGATAGTGGTTGACCCCATATTGGCTGTGATGAAGATAACCATTCGGGAAAGCTCCCGCATATCCTGTCTTAAGGACATGGATACCGTGGTCTGTGTACCATTGCATAGCATGATCCATCTGGCGCTCATAGTTGGGAATATTCCCTCCGGTCTCGTGATGGCCGATAACTTCAACTCCTTTTTCCTTTGCATAACGAACCACTTCATCAATGTCAAAGTCAGCATACGGTTTCGTAAAGTCAAAGTTTTGCATACCACCCCAGCTTTCCCAGCCTTCATTCCAACCTTCAAACAAAACGCCTTCAATCTGATTGGTAGCGGCAAAATCAATGTATTTCTTGGCATTGACAGTAGTGGCTCCATGACGTTCATCCATCTTCCAGGTTTCTACGCCGAGATGCATCCCCCACCATACACCTACATATTTCATCGGACGAATCCAATCGGTCGTTTCTATTTTACTTGGTTCATTCAGATTTAAAATCATAGCCGAATTAATCAGACTAACGGCATCCGGAACAATCTGAATAGTACGCCAGGAAGTAGTGAAATGATTACCTTTACGCACTTTCACACCATCAGGCCATGGAGCAAGTTCAGCTTTCAACGTATAGTTTCCTGCCTGCTTCAAAGTCATTTCCGAGAAATCGTACAATGCCGCTTCATGAATACTTCCGTAGACGCCATCGGCAGTTTTAAAGGTGAAAGGAGTATTGGCTGTCTCCACCTCGGAAATGGGACGTTGCGCATAAAGCAATTCATAAGTTTCGGCACTGGCAGGAATAGACCATGATGTACCGTCTTGGCGAAAACGGAAAGTTGTCAGTTCATCCGTAATCAATAGGGAATCCGCTGCGGGCACATTATATTCATAACGGAACCCTACCCCATCATCAAACACACGGAAACGGAGAGTTAACTCCACCTGATCTTTATTGACCAAATTTACCGCCATCTCATTATAATGATTCCTATTGGTTTTATTTTCACCCCATGGTTGCGTCCATGTTTCATCTTTACTGTCGAAAGTCGTGTTTTTTATCTGAAATCCTCCGCCCAGGTTGATACCGTTTTTCTCCGTAAATCCCAATGTCGAATTTTCAATCAACAATGAGTCATCTACTAAAATGTTATACAACGGTTTACCGTTGTCATCTACTGTTAAAGCCATTTTGATATGACCGTCCGGCGATTTCACTTCCGTTTTCGGACTGCTACACCCGTAACATCCCAGCACACACAGAAAAGCTCCAATGACATAATTTATTTTCATAGCATATCTATTGTTTGTATATAGTACAACTCAAAAAGCAGGGCAGACGCATTATATTTTTTACTATATTCTCGTTTGTAATTTCCTTACTATATTGTTGGTTATTAACATATTATCATTTGCTA
>NZ_CP083673.1:6513958-6523838 GCF_025914115.1 Bacteroides sp. DH3716P
AAATCTTTAGGTAATAACAAAGCCCCAGCTTGTGAAAGTCGGGGCTTTGTGCGTAAAAAACAGAAGGTGTGCATTTGGACACACCTTCTATTATATATCAAAAAAGTAACTTTACTTACTTCACTGCTCTTCTTATTCAGCAGTTTTTCTTCTGATAGCTCTTTTGGTAGTAGCTACCGGAGCTTCTTCCACCTTGTGTTCGATTTGTACGCCAGCCAATTCCGGGTCAATCATAATACGTCCGCAATATTCACAAACGATTACTTTCTTACGAGAACGGATATCCAGTTGTCTCTGGGGCGGAATCTTGTTAAAGCAACCACCACAAGCGTCACGCTGTACGTATACAATACCCAATCCGTTGCGAGAGTTCTTACGGATACGTTTGAAAGACTGCAACAGACGCGGTTCGATCTTAGTTTCCAAATCTTTAGCTTTGTCTCTCAATTTCTCTTCTTCCTGTTTGGTTTCAGAGATAATTTCGTCCAGTTCGCTCTTCTTCTGCTCAAGGTCTTTCAGTCTTTCGTTAAGAATCTGATCGTTCTTCGTTACTTCAGCCTCTTTTTCTTCTTTATCAGCAGAATATTCCTTAATTCTCTTTTCGCAAAGTTCGATTTCCAATGTCTGGAATTCGATTTCTTTCGTCAAGAAATCATATTCACGGTTATTGCGAACATTGTCTTGTTGTGACTTATATTTTTCTACTGAAGCCTTTGCTGTTTCAATTTCTACTCTCTTGCCGGCAATAGCAGATTTCAGTTCATCCACTTCAGCTTTGATCTTGTCGATACGGGTACTCAAACCAGCAATTTCATCTTCAAGGTCTTGCACTTCCAACGGAAGTTCACCTCTCAATGTCTTGATTTCATCAATCTTAGACAACATCGTTTGCAGTTGGAACAGTGTCTTCAGTTTCTGTTCTACCGTCAACTCATTCGGATCTTTTTTTGCTTCTCTAGCCATTTTACTTATAAATATTTTATGGGATTCGTATTTATTTTACTCAATTGGAGTGCAAAATTAGGAAATAAATCCCGGATTATGGAATAAAAAATTTCTTTTGTATATTGTTCGCTTTCGTAATGACCAATCTCTGCCATCAGAATATCACCCTCGTGGCCGAAATAATCATGATATTTGATTTCTCCCGTAATAAAGACATCCGCACCCGTCCGAATTGCCTGTGGAAGCAGGAAAGCTCCGGCACCACCACATAAGGCAACCTTCTGTATTTCTCTCCCCGTCAGTTTGTTATGACGTACACAACCCACTTCAAAGATTTTCTTGATGCGTTTCAGAAACTCGAGTTCCGTTTCCGATTCATCCAATTCACCTACAATTCCCGAACCTGCCTGCAACCAGTCATTCTGCAACGGATACAAGTCAAATGCCGGTTCCTCATAAGGATGTACAGACAATAAAGCCTTTATAACTTCCGCTTTTTTATATATAGGAAGAATGGTTTCAATCCTCACTTCATTTTCATGATGCAGTTCACCGATTGTTCCACAGAAAGGATGCGTTCCCTCTTTTGCCCGGAAGGTTCCCTCTCCTTTCAGATTGTAACTGCATGAATCATAGTTACCTATATTTCCGCATCCGGCTGCAAACAACACTTCGCGCACACTATCGGCTTGTGCATCCGGCACGAAAGTCACCAGCTTAATCAGACAGTTCTCTTTCGGTTCGAGCACTTTCAGATTCTTCAACCCTATTTTCTCTGCTATCTTATAATTAACTCCACCTTGTGCATTATCAAGATTAGTATGTGCTGAATAGATCACAATATCATTCTTTATTGCTTTCAGTATGCAGCGTTCCACGTAATCTTTGCCCGTGATAGATTTATAGCCCTTGAAAATGAGCGGATGGTGCGATATAACGAGATTGTACCCCAGCGCGATAGCTTCATCCAACACAGCTTCGGTAACGTCAAGACACAACAAAGCCCCTGTTGCTTCCGCTTCTGTCAATCCGATTTGCAGGCTGGCATTATCAAATCCGTCTTGCAATGGCAGAGGCGCGAATCGTTCAAGGGCGCTTACTATTTCCTTAATTTTCATTATTGGTAGAAAATTTGGTTGCAAAGATAATAAATAAAATAGGAATTAACATACTAAGTGATCGTTTTTTAGAGAATTTATCGTTATCCATTTTTTGAGATCCCCGTAAAAGATATAAAATACCACCCAGAAACTATCAAAAAGGACCTAAAAACTATCTGTTGATAGAAATTCCCCTAAATTACGTCTGATTCTCCCCTACCAAGGTCGACAAAATATCTTAAACTTGCATCATCAAAATTTTTACAACGAATACTCACATTTTAAAAACAACACATATGAAAAGTTTAAGCTTCAGAAAAGATTTGGTAGGAGTTCAGGAAGAATTACTACGTTTCGCATACAAACTGACAACAGACCGCGAAGAAGCAAACGATTTGCTGCAGGAAACCTCATTGAAAGCATTAGATAATGAAGATAAATATACACCCGATACAAATTTCAAAGGATGGATGTACACCATCATGCGCAATATCTTTATCAATAATTATCGTAAGGTAGTTCGCGACCAGACATTTGTTGACAAGACCGATAACCTTTATCATCTTAATTTGCCGCAAGATGCAGGGTTTGAAAGTACTGAAAGGACATACGACCTGAAAGAGATGCACCGTGTAGTCAATGCTCTTCCGAAAGAATACAGGGTTCCGTTCGCCATGCACGTTTCCGGATTCAAATACCGTGAAATTGCAGAAAAACTGAATCTTCCGTTAGGTACCGTAAAAAGTCGGATCTTCTTTACCCGTCAGAAATTACAGGAAGAACTAAAAGACTTCCGCTAAACCATAACTATATCCATATAAATTTTAGATTAAACAGTTAATTTCATTTTTCAGTTTTATCAATAGGCAAAAGGCAAAAAGAGTTTATATTCTTTTTGCCTTTTGCCTGTTTTCATCGGATAAATTCGGATAAAAACCGGTTCCGGAATAAAAACTAATTATAAATTTTCGCCTAAAGCTTCCGTTATTTATTGAAATTCTGTACTTTTACTTCATCTAAATAATGAATACGATGAAAACAAATTTGACTTTACTGCTCCTGCTAGTTATGATGGTTTCTTGCCAGCCCAAGAAAAGTGATAGTATCGAAATGTCCGTAGCCGAGGCTGCAAAGATTGACAATATCGAAGATTGTGCGGCAGATACGGTCAAAGCTACCGCTATCTTCTGGATTGATAAAGTAGAAACCAAACACTGCAAAGAGTACGGTTTTCGCACAATCAAAGCTAGGGTGCTCATTCGCGAAGACGGGAAGGTTGATTTGCTGTCTTCGTCAAGAAACAATCGCCTGATGTAGAGAAGTATATACGCCATCACCTCTCTAAATTTCAAGTAACGGAAAAGATGTTTGAAGGCGGTTATGTGCAACCCGGAGAACAATTCGTGCAGCTTCGCTGCTTATGGGGAATGTTGAAAGGCAAATAATAAACACGCTAATAACCGGTTAGCTTTTGCTTTTCATTTGCACCTTATTTATCATTTGTACCTTGTTTTTCAGTGCATACCGTTCGTCTACGACTCTGTCCGTAGGGAAGAAAGTGAAAATAAGCCGCCACTCTCCTTCCTTATAGATAAATTTACGTCCACTGGCTCCACGAAGAATTGCTTCGTATTTTTCCTGCAGGAAAGCCTCGATATGTTCCGGCATTTCTGTGCCGGATGCTGAAAACTCCACTGTTATAAAGAAGTGTGGAATAGCTATTTCAGCTACTTTATGGAATATCTGGTCAATAACAGTCATTTCCTGGGTTCTTTTGTTACCTCCAGCAGTTTTCCGTATGCATCAAAAGATCGACGCGAAGCCAATGAAATAGTAATCATTAGCGATAGCATAGATGCTGTGAAAGTAATCACCATAATCATCATCTGATACTTGATAGCGACATTCGGGCTGCTTCCTCCCAGAATTTGTCCGATCATCGTGCCCGGAAGAGCCACCAATCCCATCACGGCAATGTTCGCAATCAGGGGACTAAACGATTTAATGATGGCCTGCCGGATAAATGGAGCCTGCGCTTCCTGCCTTGTTGCTCCGTTTCCCAATAAATACCGATATAGTTGCTGTTCACGTTTCAATCCACTATAATAAGTATTCAAAGCTATTACATTGCTCGACAGCATATTACCCATCAGAATTCCAAATATTGGAATAAAGTATTGGGCGCTAAATATATTATCCAGTTGGAGAACAATACCGATAAAATAGATGCCTACCAATACAACACTACAAAGAAATCCTACCGTAATAGGGATTAATAAAACACTACGTTTCAACTGAGTACGTACCAATGCGGTCTGCCCGGCCACGAATACCATAATTATCACCCAAAGAAAATTAATCCAGGGATTGTTCCATAAAAAGAGATATTTCAGATACATGCCGATAAAGAACAGCTGGATAATCATCCGTAATGTACCAATCACGGCAGGTTTCAGCAATCCCGTTTTAAATTTCCAAAGGTAAAAAAACGGAATGGCAAGCAATAGTAGCCCTATAAAGAGATTATAATATGATATATCAATCGTTCCCACAATATATTCTTAACAATTCTATCCGATTTGCGTTACAGTTCAATTAATTACAGTTCTATTAAATAATGACAGCCCGAAGCAAAGTCCTTATCATGTGATACGGCTAACACAGCCGTTCCTCTTTCCGCCTGTCGCCGGAAAAAAGACAGGACTTTACCGGTTGATCCGGCATCCAAAGCAGAAGTCGGTTCATCTATGATAATGAGAGGTTTGTTGAGCATTGCAGCCACAGCCAACATAATACGTTGGCGTTGACCACCCGATACTTCATTCACCCTCTTTGTATATAATTCGTGTTCCAGCCCCAATTCATCGAAACAAGTGAAAAGTCTTTCTTCCGAAAAAGGAACAGAACGATTCACTTTCAGTCCGAACGGGAGAGCCACCATCTCTTTGACCCATTCAAAAGGTAGTGCCAATTCTTGAGGAATCCATGCAATCTGTCTGCGGACACTATCGATAGTCGATATATCAAGCAATGTTTCCCCTACCTGTATAGATCCTTCTTTCAAAGGCACAAACCCCATTACCGCATTCAGCAACGAAGTCTTTCCACAACCGGATTGACCGACAATGCAAGCCGTTTCTCCCCTTTCCAACTTCATACTGAAACCGGAGAAAAGCACTTCCGTACCAAAAGCAATACAGGCATTATTAATATGTAACATCTATTTGTTCTCTTGAAAATCCTGCCAAAATTATATTTATTGAAGTTCCGCCACCCACTTCTCAATGTTTCGTGTTTCAGCACTAAAATTCACTCCAATCTTAAAAAGTGTTCGCCCATCACTTTCGAAAGGTTTAGCATAATGCTTTTCATTGATCTGCTGCAAGGCTTCTTCAGCCGTACCCTCCAGCTTGAATTCCATGACATAGATAAATTTATCAGTCTGCAAAACAAGATCGATACGGCCCTGGCTCGTGTGATATTCCGCTTTTACATAAAAACCGACTAATTTGAACACGATAAAGAGAACATTCTGATAATGCAATTCCAAATCGCGAACCAATTCATAAGGAGTATCTGCAAAGAAACTCTGAAGACGACGGAAAAAAGAATCATAATCTCCCGAACGGACTTCGCGGACAAACTTCTGAATCTCAAAAGATGATTCTACGGCATTTATATTGGCATAAAAAGGCATGAGATATTTCACAAAACCTTCCTCCACTTCACGATTGGGAAATCCCAGGCGATAAGTTTCAAATTCACGATCGTAGCCTTTTATGGTAAGATAACCGCTCTGATAAATCACAGGGATAGGATTGTCGGAAGTTGAATCAATACTATTCAGTACGTCGGCACTAGTTTCTTCATGAGCCATCCGGTGAAGATCGTAATGATGTTTTTTTAGTAATTCGACCAGATAAGTAGGTGTGCCCGTTTCAAACCAGTAGTTGCCAAACACATTGTATTTAAGGGTGTTAAGTACACTGAACGGATTATACATACCTATAGAATCATGAGTGAAATGATAACCATCATATCTTTCACGCATTTCTGTGCAAATTTCATCATACGTCAAACCTTGCGCATCGGCAAATTCATGCAATTCAGTTTCAAAGTTCTCATGCAACTCACGATCACTGATTCCGCAGATTTCTATATACTGCTGACGCATAGAAATATCCTCCAGATTATTCAGATCGCTGAATACACTTACTTTTCCGAATTTTGTAACTCCCGTAAGCATACCAAATTTAATGCAGCCATCCTTGCTTTTTAAAGCTCCATAGAAAGCCTTCAATGTATCACGAAAACTCTTCTGGAGTTCATCATTACCAATCGCCTGTAACATAGGCTTATCGTATTCATCCACAAGAATAACGACACTCTGGCCCTCTTTCTCACAAGCACGCTGAATAATACCCTCGAAACGCATAGCTAGAGAAGTTTCTGCAGATTCCGCTCCATAGATTTTTTCCCATTCCACCAATGTGCGATTCAGCTTATTTTCAAGTCTTTCCGGTGTATCGTATTTTTCTGTATTGAGGTCAATATGCAGGATCGGATATTTAAACCAGTCTTTTTCCAGTTTCTCTATCGCCAATCCTTCGAAAAGTTTTTTCTTCCCTTGAAAATAGGCTTCCAAAGTAGACAGTAACAAACTTTTCCCAAAACGACGTGGACGACTAAGAAAATAATAACTGCCAGTTTTCACCATTTGATATATCCAAGCAGTCTTATCTATATAGCAATAACCTCCTTTACGGATTTTCTCGAAGTTCTGTATGCCGATAGGATAAATTTTATTACTCATATACTCATAACTTTATAAGTTGACAGATACAAAGATAGCCTTTTCCACCCAATAACACAAAGTCCGATACGAAAGTTTTTTCATATCAGACTCAAATGATAGCCCCTATTTATTTCATCATCTAGTGTAATTTTGCCAATTTTCATTTATCTTTGCCTTACTAATTAATTCAAGAAAGTTATGATACTGAACGAAAGAGACGCTCGTCACGAGCATATATTGCAGGTAGCACGTCAGATGATGACGGCTGCGCGCACTGCTCCGAAAGGAAAAGGAATCGATATTATTGAAGTGGCCCTCATCACTGATGAAGAGATTAAACAATTATCGGACACTATGATAGCTATGGTAGAAGAACACGGAATGAAATTCTTCCTTCGTGATGCCGACAACATCCTAAGTGCCGAATGTGTTGTACTGATAGGAACACGCGAGCAGACACAGGGCTTGAACTGCGGCCATTGCGGATTTGCCACCTGTGCCGGACGTACTGATGGAGTTCCCTGCGCATTGAACAGCATAGATGTAGGTATCGCAATAGGTTCCGCGTGCGCCACGGCAGCCGATTTACGCGTAGACACACGCGTCATGTTCTCCGCCGGATTGGCAGCACAACGCCTGAACTGGCTGAAAGACTGCAAGATGGTAATGGCGATCCCCGTAAGCGCATCCTCCAAGAATCCGTTCTTTGACCGGAAACCGAAGCAGGAAAACAATGCATAACAGTCACATCGATGCAGAAAACAAACTGACTTTAGATGCAGACAATAAACTGATTTTATAAAAAACTAAATATATATAGTCTAATGGGAATCATGGTTGGACTCCCCAGCCCAAGCGGCTCGGAGAAAGATTTGCAGTTGAACTTCGGCAAAAACATGACCGTACAGGTAGAAATGAAAGCACCTCATTTGCCTGCCGAATGGCACATGCAGAGCGGTATACAGTTAACATGGCCACATGCCGATACAGATTGGGCCTACATGCTGGCGGAAGTGCAAGAGTGTTTTATCAATATTGCCAGGGAAATAGCGAAGCGTGAATTATTATTGATTGTCACTCCCGAACCGGAAGAAGTGAAAAAGCAGATAGCTGCTACTGTCAATATGAATAACGTCCGCTTTCTGGAATGTGCCACTAATGACACATGGGCCCGCGACCACGGAGCCATTACAATGATAGATACCGACACCCCTTCCCTGCTCGACTTCACCTTCAACGGCTGGGGACTGAAATTTGCTTCCGAACTGGATAATCAAATTACCAAACATGCCGTAGAAGCCGGAGCTTTGAAAGGCCAGTATATAGACCACCTTGACTTCGTACTCGAAGGAGGTTCTATCGAAAGCGACGGAATGGGTACATTGCTCACCACTTCCGAATGTCTGCTTTCTCCCCAACGAAACGGACGACTGAACCAGGTAGAGATAGAAGAATACCTGAAATCAACCTTCCACCTGCAAAAGGTGCTTTGGTTAGACCACGGTTATCTGGCCGGTGATGATACTGACAGCCACATCGACACTTTGGCACGCTTCTGTTCTACCGACACCATCGCTTACGTGAAATGCGAAAACAAAGAAGACGAACATTACGAAGCACTGCTTGCAATGGAAAAACAGCTGAAAACATTCCGCACCTTAGCAGGAGAACCCTATCGCCTATTAGCCTTACCCATGGCAGACAAGATAGAAGAAGACGGCGAGCGCCTGCCTGCAACTTACGCCAATTTCCTGATTATGAACGACGTTATTCTCTACCCGACATACAATCAGCCGGCGAATGACAAAAAAGCAGGAGAAGTATTGCAGCAAGCCTTTCCAAACCATCAAATAATTGGAATAGACTGCCGTGCCCTGATTAAACAGCACGGTTCCCTACACTGCGTCACCATGCAATATCCGCTGGGTGTTATAAAGGAATCATAAAAGAATTACAAAGGAGCTATAAAGGAATTATAAAATAATGAATGAATCAACCCACTAATTATTCATCATGAGAAAGATAAAAGTCGGAATCATCCAACAATCCAATACCGCAGATATTAAAGCCAATCTAATGAACCTCGCAAAGAGTATCGAGGCTTGTGCCGCTCACGGCGCACAACTGATTGTGCTCCAGGAGTTACACAATTCACTTTATTTTTGCCAGACAGAAAACACGAACCTGTTTGATCTTGCCGAACCGATTCCCGGGCCTTCCACAGGCTTTTATTCCGAGTTGGCAGCAGCTAATAAAGTAGTCCTTGTCACCTCTCTTTTTGAGAAACGTGCTCCCGGACTTTATCATAATACCGCTGTCGTATTCGACCGCGACGGAAGCATTGCAGGAAAATACCGGAAAATGCATATTCCCGATGATCCGGCTTACTACGAAAAGTTCTATTTCACTCCGGGAGACATTGGTTTTGAACCGATTCAAACTTCTTTAGGAAAACTAGGCGTATTAGTATGCTGGGATCAATGGTATCCGGAAGCTGCCCGCCTGATGGCACTAAAAGGTGCGGAACTTTTAATTTATCCTACCGCCATTGGCTGGGAAAGCAGTGACACGGACGATGAAAAAGCCCGCCAACTCAATGCCTGGATTATTTCACAGCGCGCTCATGCCGTTGCCAATGGACTTCCTGTTATCTCCGTCAACCGTGTAGGACACGAGCCCGATCCTTCCGGACAGACAAACGGTATCTTATTTTGGGGAAACAGTTTTGTAGCAGGACCACAAGGGGAATTTCTGGCACAAGCTGGAAACGATCAGCCGGAGAACATGATAGTGGAAATAGATATGGAACGTTCGGAAAACGTTCGCCGTTGGTGGCCTTTCCTTCGTGATCGTCGGATTGACGAATATGATGGGCTTACCAAACGATTCCTTGATTAAAGGCTTACCCACATACCTTCATCGTAGGAGGTTTATCTAATAAAGAAAAAAGAAGAAGGTGTGTCCAAATGCACACCTTCTGTTTTTTACGCACAAAGCCCCGACTTTCACAAGCTGGGGCTTTGTTATTACCTAAAGATTT
>NZ_CP083673.1:6523938-6532755 GCF_025914115.1 Bacteroides sp. DH3716P
ATTTCACCGCCCGGCGTACCGTTAGGCTGAATCACCGAGACACCGGCTGCCTTACCTTGAATGGCCTGTCCTGCCGAAACGATAGGCCGCATATCCAAATCCTTGGTAGATACGGAAGAGATAGCGGTAGTCACATCTTTCCGTTTCACCGAACCATAACCGATGACCACCACTTCATCAAGCACTTCATTATCTTCCTGAAGTGTGATCTTCATCTGTTGGGCTGCCTTTACCTCCTGCGACTTATAACCCACATAAGAGAATATCAAAATGGCGTTTTGCTTAACGTTTAATGTGAAGTTGCCATCTAAATCGGTTATTGCTCCGTTAGACGTACCTTTCTCTTGTACACTAACACCGATTAGCGGTTCTTTTTGAGCATCCAGGACCTGACCGGATGCAGTAATTTGCTGTGCGGATGCACTCAAAGATAAAAACATTGCCAAGATAGCAAAGAAAATCTTGCGACTCCCCGAAAGGATTTTTCGCCTGTTTTTTTTCATGCGTACTAAGTTTTAAAGTTAATAATAAGACGCTCGTCAGCAATGGGCTATTCTCATTACTTTCGAAGCACAGGTCAAAAGTATAAAGAAATTAAAGTGAGCTAACAAGGAGGGGGCAATAAGTGGATTACACAAAACGATAATCCACTTATTTTCATCTATTTACATTCAGAACGTATACCTAAAAAAGTGGTTGATTTACAGTCCGAATTAGCGAATTTTTCGCACTAAATCGTCAAAATCCTCTCTCGATCCACGGGCTTTATTCCTTACTTTCGCCCGATAATTATAAATTGTATTCACCGAATAACGAAGAAACTCCGCAATTTGTGAACTGTCTTCAATACCCAGACGTATCAAAGCAAAGATGCGCAGTTCAGTATTCAATAACTCGCCTTTCTTCGGTAAAATCTGTTCATTTTCCTGTAATAAGTCATTGAATTTTCCCACAAAGTTAGGGAAGAGATGCAAAAAGGCTGTATCAAAGTTTGCATACAATTCTTCCAGTTCTTCATCAAGAGCATCTTGGGAACGCGTTATCTTTAATAATTCCGCAATCTGTCCGGCAGACACTTTCTTATTCACCATCCGCCGGTAAGCGTCTAAACGGTTGATATAAGTAGAACACAGCTTGATGAAACGGGCAATATATTCTTCCTTAATCTGATTGGACTCCGAGAGTTCGATATTGGTAGAAGACAGGCAACTATTCATTTGCCTCAACTCCTCATTCAATCCGTTTAACTGCTTATTAGCTACCTGAAGATGATTTCTTGCATCTGCCAGCTTTTTCATCTGACGGTAGATATATCCCAAAGCTACAATCAACAACACCAATAGTGCAGTGATAAGCAGCAGGTTCTGTTGAAGACGGTCGTTCTGCTTTTCAATCATTGCCTGATAGGTTTTATCAATCAATGAAAGCACGTCAGCACTCTGCCAACTACGCAGACGGGCATTGTAGAACTTGGTCGCATTCCACGAAAAGCGCATATATTGGTACGCACGTTCCATATCACCATCTTCGTAAAGTAGCTGGGCAAGCATCCACAACGAAGCATGGTCCTTAATGGCAGAACGAATATCCGATATAGCAGAAAGACAAAGATTCCGTTTCTCTCCCAGACTATCATTACTGTACTTGTAAATCAAAGAACGATGATAAGTAGCCATCGCATATTGGGGAGTATATGGTTCTATTTTCGTCAACCGAAGATCATTCACTTTCAGGGCTTCCTCATACTGGCGTTGATCGCGAAATGATGCTTCACGCATCAGCAGGTATTCTTCCGATTCCGGAGGCAATATAGCATATAATGAATCTCTATATGCCTGCGAGATACTCCAATAACGTCCCGAAAGGGTTTTATCCTGTGTATAAACGCCCAACTCGCCATACACATGGTCAAAGCAGGTATAATAATCGGCTATTAAACGAGGAATGATTTTCCGACGGTCTACCGATTCCAGCACATCAAGAGACTCTTTATACATTCCAGTTGATGATAATAATAGCGAAAGCTGCAACTGACTTTCTATCTGCCGGTCTGCATCACGCAAGCGCTCTGCAATCCGGATATTTTCATTCAAATAGTGGATGGCAGAGTCGCAAATAAAGGCTTTATATTCTTTGTATATCTGACTGTTCAGATTGTACTGTTCCGCGGAATTAGGTTCTATTCCGTGTGTCAGTTCTTTAAGGTGCTTGATACGTGATTCTCGTTGAACCACATAAATTTCATGTTCCTGAATCGTCAAATCAAGCACATTCAACAGTGAGTCCAAGGTCTTATCGGCCCGGGTATATAGTGGAAAAGAGAGAAGTAAAAGAAATATCAGGTACTTTTTTTTCATCGGAGTATTAAACTTTAATAGAAGATTACAAGACTAATAAAGACAAATGTAGAGAAAATCTTCGTAATCTGATTACAAATGGCTCATAAATTAAAGGAACAAACCCCGGATACATACCTGATGAAAATAAATACCATATTACCAACCCAAGCTCTTACCAATAAAAGTATTATCTTTGTTGCATGAAAAAGTTAGTCATTGTAGGATGTGGACGACTTGCAGGAATCGTTGCGGATGCAGTTGTCAAAGGCTTATTACCAGATTATGACTTGGTAGGTGTCTATTCGCGTACGGCTTCAAAAGCAGCGCACATCGTTCATAAAATGCAGCAACATGGCAAGCCTTGCATTGCTTGCGCCACATTGGAAGAGTTATTAGCATTAAAACCAGATTATCTGGTGGAATCGGCCTCTCCTGCCGCTATGCGGGAATTGGCTTTGCCAGCATTGAGAAACGGAACCTCTGTCATTACCTTGTCTATCGGTGCTTTGGCAGACGAGACATTCTATCGGGAAGTGGCAGAAACCGCCAAGGCAAATGGCACACGAATCTATATCGCATCCGGAGCTACCGGTGGATTCGATGTTTTAAGAACTGCCTCTCTGATGGGAAATACGACGGCCCGCTTCTTCAATGAAAAAGGTCCTAACGGACTCAAAGGAACTCCCGTTTATGATGATTCCTTGCAAACGGAGCAACGTACTGTTTTCTCCGGAAGTGCTGCGGAAGCTATTCGCCTCTTTCCAACCAAAGTGAATGTTACAGTTGCCGCCTCACGAGCTTCTGTCGGTCCGGAGAACATGCAGGTATCCATACAATCTACCCCCGGATTTGTGGGAGATACGCAAAGGGTAGAAATCAAAAATGACCAGGTGCATGCCGTAGTAGACATTTATAGTGCTACATCGGATATTGCAGGGTGGTCAGTAGTGAGCACCCTGATTAATATCACATCACCCATTGTATTCTGACAGATTGGCCAATACTTTTGCGCTCAGGCGGTCAAACGCCTGACGCGTGCGGCCAGTAGACACCTGCATACAACGTACATGCGGATGATTGAGCAGTTGCTCACTCCCCAACGCGCCTATCGTGTCACAAAAACAAAGGTTGTCACCTTCCAGCCATTCAGCGAAAGCTGCCTCATCCCATGCCGGCGACAAACCGGTATTGAATAAGATTTTCCGATTACCCATCTGCCTGAATTCCTCTTCATGCAGCAGAACCGTATTTTTATTAAGGCAACAGCAAATGACTTCACTCTCTGCAAGGAGTTTCTCCAACGGCAAAAAGCAATATCCTTTGGCAGTAGCCGCTTCTTTCTCACTGCGGGCATAATATGAAATATCAGCACCAAAGAACTTCAAAGCGTCCGCTATCATGCCGCCCGACTTACCCAATCCGACTATTCCGACTTTTAAGCCGGTGATCTCACGAGGTAACTCCTCCCACGATTCCTGCCCGAAGCCATGCAAACAGCGCACCAACTCACTGACGACATATTCTACCACTCCCTCATCACCATAATCCCGGATACCTGTTACCGTGATACCCCGTTCATTGGCATAGCGAATATCGACATTCGCACTTTCGGGAGAATAGAGCGAGCAACACATTCCAATGTATTTCACATTCAGACAACATTCAAGTACATACCGGTTGATACGGGAGGTATAACTCAAAAGCACCGCATCGGCATCTCCGATACGGGCAATGATTTCATCATCACTCGCGGGTACATCAGGATACATCACCACCTGACCGGCAAATGAATACAACGCTTTTTCGGCCGACGGAACCAGACTGACCGGCTCTATAGCTACAAGTTTCTGAAACATCGTTTTTTTATTTTAGATTATTCGCGGTTAAGATAACCAATTGAAGAATAAACACTTTGCATAATTTGGGGAATTGAGAGATAACAATTTGGTAACTGTGCGCATTTTAGCGATTTGCAGAGTTGTATCTTCAAGTAACTCTTTCGAATACAAAAGTAACAAAATTCTCTCAGGAAACAAACTCACGACCGGTTTTTATACAATTCGACAGTAAAAAAAACTCCGTTATTCGATAATCTTCCTTTTGACAGAGGACAGCTTTCCTAAGTCATGCGGAGTAAATTGTATAAAGCAAAAGGATCCCTGCAATTTGACAGTAGGGACCCTTTTTGCAAGTTGGGCGGAGATATATTTTGTAATCTGCCAATGGCAGAGCGTTTTTAATCGACTACTAATTAAGATATAATCTTTTTACGACAACATATGTCGTCTACCGCATCAGGCATAAAATTGGATTTCCCAAAATAAATCAGACCGCCTCGAAGTTCAACTTCGGGAAAGGCGCGGATTACGGTGGCGTGATGCTGACGCTCTTCCATTTCATGGGGGAACCGTTTTCCCCCACAGTCCATTCGTTGTAGGCTGTGGCTGTGGGGACGGCAGTGCCACCATACTGCTTGTCGGCGTTCAGCACGAGGTCGCACTTGGCGGGATCGAATGCGTTATCTCCGGTATGACCGTCTCTGTTGTGAAAAACGGCGGTGTGCTCTATACTGGTGGTACCATCACTTATGCTAACGAAATCTCCGGCTGCGGTGGCTTCTATCCGGGTGAGAGCTTTGCAGCCCGTTACGATATAATTGCCGAACTGGGTACACTTCGGTATTTTGAGCGTTTCGAGGCCCGTGCATCCGTAGAAAGCCTCCTGGCCTATCGCAGTCACATTATCCAAAGCGAGCGTCTCCAATGAAGTGCATCCCCAGAATGCGTTTAGATTAATCCAGGTAACCTGCGAAAGATTCACCGTAGTCAGCGCAGCGCAACCTGAAAAAGCACCAGTTCCGATTACCTTCATATCATCGGGCAGCGTCACCTCCTGCAAGGCGGTGCAATTCGCAAAGGCGAGTTCGGGCAGAGTTGGCGTTGTACCCCAGTCCGTCACTCCGGTGAGGTCGCATTTCGTAATTTTTTTATTATTGATAAATGTACCCCAGTTACCGCCAATTCCTGTTTTGGAAAGTTCGCCCGTCAGCTTGAGGTCGGTGAAGCCTGCGGCGACGGCGGCACGGATGGTTAGCTGCGCTTCGTCGGCAGTCATGGAGGTCATGTCGATGTTGCCGGAAGTGGGGGGTGTGAAATTCTTCCGGCGCAGCTTGATTTGATGTTCCGCCGCCGGGTCGAGGTAAAGCTCGAAGTTGTCGGCGTACTTCTGAAACGGCTCTCCATAGAGGCTGACCATTGACTCCGGATTCACTTTCAGACGGTCGCAGTCCGCCTGCGTCAGTTGGTAACCGCCGGCACCTTGGGCGATGGAGGTTACACCGGTCATGGTGAAAAGGAGATGCACATCACCCGTGAGGGCTTTCGGAACGGAGATAAGGGGATGGGAGGCGGCCGAGTAAAAATCGCAGTTTAGGTCTATGTAAGCCCCGGCAGCGGTCTTTCCCCCGTTCAGCACGAGGGTGGCGCCCTCCTGGACGATTACACAGCACGAACTGCTGACTGCCGTGCAAGACAATTCGAAGCCCTCACCCAGTTCCAATACCGCTTTCTCGCCGACAGCCACAATCATGTCTCCATATTGCCCATTCATTGTCAATGCCACGTCTTTGCCCAGCGTAATCCTGCCGTTGATAACACATACCGCAGATTTTATATCTTGCTGGACCAGATTGATATTGGTGAGTTCGATATAAACGGCATCGGCATCGGGGCTGAAATTGCCGAGGAAGTGGTAGTTGTTGCCGTCTTCCCAAGTCATGGTGTGGCCGCCGCCGTCTATCTTGAAGTGGCCGCTGCCGTTCATGGGAGGGGTGGTATAGTCACCTCCCGCGGGTATCGTGATGTTGCCGCCCAGCGTGACGAGTGTCGGAGCGTCGGCCGAGGTGCCGCCCGTCTGCAGGGCGTCGAGCAGGGCGTCGTAGGTGGTGACGGTGATACCTTCCGGCACGGGCTCCGTTACCGGATCGTCCTTGCTGCACGAAGCAAAGACTACTGTTGCACATAGCACTAACAAAGAACAAATCTTTTTCATGTTGTTTTATATTTGATTAATATTCATGGGAAAACAAAAAAGCGCAGAGCGGTTTATGCCCTACGCAGCAAAAATATAATGAAAATTTTGGATGATTGGTGCACGTTTACGCATATCTGACGTCGAAACGTGCAACACAAGTGTTTTTTTGTGGGTTTATTGTATGTTTAAACAAGCTGTATCACCCAATATACAACAGCTTGGAGGTGTTATCTATTTTTGTACTCGGTAAAAGATCCCCCTGTTATCTCCCGGAAGATTTTACAGAAATGGCTTTTGTGGGCAAAACCCGAAAGCTCGGCAATTCTCTCCATTGTATAATCCGGATGTTTCGCCATTTGCTCTGTGGCGTATTCTACCCGTTTATTGTTCACCCAACGTTTGAAACTCACCCCGTAAGTCGAATTGATGAATACAGATAGTTTCCGTTCCGGGATATGCAGAGCCTCGGCATAGTCGCCCAGCACAACACCCTGCTGGAGATACAATAATAGTTTTGCCATTTCATCTTCCAGTTCCCTGTCTCCTTCACTCTCCTTTGTCGGCTGCGATTCTTCCTTCTCCTCTATCGCGGGCAAAGCCTCATAGTAAAGTTTGTATTGGTAGTTGATATACCTCACTCCAAAGTTAAAGTAGTACACTGTAACCACCACCGTAATTATTCCGTCGAATAACGGGGCAGGGAATATACTGAACACCAGAACGGCAATGCCGATACAGGCAGCCTCGTAGAACAGTCTCGAAGCCCACCGGAATTCATATTTGTCGGTGTCGGAGAAATAGTTCTCAATCTTGGCCATATAATTCCGTTGCTCACGCCGGAATAAACGGACGTAAATCACGATCTGCGTCAGATAAGTAGCCGCAAATACAGTTCTTAACAAAAGAACCGGATTCGTGATATTCGCTATATACTCATCCACCGAATAGATCCTCACATCAGGAAATAGAAGTATCGTTAATAGATAGAGTCCCACAAAAAACAATGTCGGGCAGAGGTGTCGCAAAATATTTCGCCGGCAAACGTATGGTGAATGAAAAAGTATCAGTACGATAAAAGTAAAAAGCGCCGCCTGCAACTGTGCCGCAACGAGCACAGGCATTGCAAATATTTCGGCAACGCTCTCCTGTACCCTGTTGTAAAAGATAAGCGCATTGCACAGAGCCACGATAATCGATGCAATACCCAGGAATCGTTTGGCATTGCGGTAGTGCGGGTTTATCAGCTGTGGGGCTGTTTGAATCAACAGCAGAGCCATCCCCATCGTCAGACAACCGAAGATATTGAAGTAGTATATGATATCCAACATATTATAGTCTGTGTTATCGGTCAAACAACATTCGGACGAGAAATCCACTGTAAGGCTGTTTCATAGACACCTCATCACCGTTTTACCTGTATTCACAGCCAAAGGTACTGTATTTTTTTAGCCATACATCATACTTATACCACATTTTGCACTGATTCAATCCATTCGGGTAGATACTACCTCTTCATTTCTCTGTTCTGTTCCCAATCTCCAATCTTGTACGACAAGGTTTCCATCGATATTCCGTTAGATTTCACTACTCGCCATCCGGTTCCTTTCGTGGCGGTGCAATGAAATGCATCTGATTACCCCGTCCCTCTCGCTTGATAATGCCTTCGGCTGCAAAAGATTTAAGATCGTCCAATGCAGTATTCTTCAGGCGTCCTGTAAGTTGCGTATAAGTGGCTCTTGTGATGAAGCCATGCTCTCCGATATATTGCAGGACGAGTTTCTCCAGATTGTTTCTGTCCCACTTACGCGAAGTGTTGAAATCGACACACTTTCTACGCTCCAAATCTCCGCGAATACCCACACGCATACTCTTGGAAGCACGGAAATTCACCCCGTTGAAAGCTACGGATTCAGAACGAATATCATTCTTATTTGCTACCAATCGGGAAGCTTTCACTTTGGCTGAAAAGAAGCCGAACTCTCCCAATTCGACGCGGTATCCTTCACCTAGATATTGCAATACATCGTCTTTCAGTTCCATCAGGATACCTTCTATCACTCCTTCCTTAAATCCGGTTCTCTTAGCAACACCACGGATCAATCGTTCTGCCGGAATCGTTCCACTGTAGACAATGTCGGCATACATTGTTTCCGTTTCTCCTTCCTTAGTAGTCAAGGCAGGCTTCTTCTTTAAATTGTAAAAGGCCATAATCTTATTGTTATATTTAAGATTTTTCAGTGCAGAGAATAAAGATTTTCAGTGCAGAGATTTATCATTGTTTATGCACTCGGATAGTTGTCCGATTGTAACGGGACAATAGTCACTTTGTAAACAGCCTAATGTCACCTTATAAGGTGACAGGGCAGACGCATTATATTTTTTACTATATTCTCCTTTGTTATTTCTTTGCTATACTACTGATTATTAATACACTATCATTTGTTTA
>NZ_CP083673.1:6532855-6541093 GCF_025914115.1 Bacteroides sp. DH3716P
CTGTATTTCATGGAACGTCTTTTAAGGAGATCGCAAGACAAAGCGGAAGGCTTCCTGATGGAGGAAAATATATTTATGTATTTAGTTTGAAAGGAGAACCGTTATGTAAATATGTGCTCGACCATTATATATATGGTATTTGGGTGGATGAAGCTACGAAAACGATAATAGCGACAGATGTAAATAATGATGAGCCAATACTTAAGTTTAACTTTGGCTGAATGAGATAATTAACTTGATTAAAAGGAGCAGGATGATGAGTTTGTTTATCTTGCAGGATTTGCTTACATATCACCTGCTCCTAAATCTTTAAAAAAGATTCGGATGCAAACATAAGAATAAAAATTAATGTAGCAAACTATTGCTATTCTGTTGAAATGATAGATGCAGAAGAGAAAAATAAAATGTAATTTAAAGATTATTGAAGAATGAAAAAGAAAGTATTAGGTGTGATAGCAGTTGTTGCTGTCGCTGCTATTGCGGGATATAATGTATATACTTCGCAGAATGATGTGAAGTTGTCTGACTTGGTGTTGAGCAATGTGGAAGCTTTAGCTAATGCAAAAGAAGGTGGAAATGAATGCATAGGTTGTGTTTATACAAGATTGCAAATTTGTCGAACGTTAGGAGATTGGGGTGCATGCCTTGGTGAATATCGTCCATATATTTAAATATTATGAAAGCTAAAAGTTTATATGTTGTAGTAGGTATAATTTGTTTGTTTATATCTACATTTAGTATATATAATTGGAATACTAAAAGCTCTTCTGCCTTGTTACTTTGTAATGTTGATGCGTTAGCTAATAATGCGGAAGTGGATTTTGACTTTTGTGTAGTTACATCAGGTATTTGTGTGATATATAGTGAAGGGCTAGCTATAAGGGGCTATAAACTATACCAATAAATTCTAATGAAGGTGATGAAAGTGCATGGAAAATATGCTTGTTAACATTTACTTAGAGTTTGAAACTATACTTTCATCAGTATAATTCTGTATATTATTGCTATAACTGTTGGTTTTTAATATCCTCTTGGGATTGGGGCTGAATAAAAAAGGTCGAAAACTTGATTTTTACCCCCTCTACAGGTATCTGGAGAAGGGGTAATTGTGAAAAAATCTTTTTAGTCAGCCCCAATTGAAGTGTATTGACAACTTCTAGATTTGTTATGCATAAATAAAGCCGATTAAAATATAGCTTTATAAAAATATTCTATAAACTATTATGAATTTAGTATATTATGAAATTGAAATATGTTTTTGTGTTGATTTTCTTTTGTGCATGTAAAAATGTTAAAACAGACTGTCAAATAGACGATTTGTTTACGAATAGGATATTCTTGGAATATGAAAAGATACCATCAAACGGTTATATTTGGGGAACTCCAATGGATATGATATATTGTGATTCAGCAATTATTGTTTTCGATGAGAAGTCTGAAGATGGTTTATTTCATTTGGTCGATTTGAATGATCTAGATTCAATATATGATTTCGGAAAGAAAGGGCAAGGTGTTAATGAATTCTTAATGCCTTTTGATATACAGTTATTTGGTAAGAGCTCCATAAGTGTTTATGATTTATATAAAAAGACTTTGAATGTTATGAACATATCAGATGTGAAAAATCGAATTTCGAACTTTTCAGTTTTAACTAAAGATACTATTCCTGGGACTATTAAAGTGTTTCCTACAGCATTTAATACTTTTGTATCTTTGGGATTTTACGAAGACTGTATGTTCAGACTTTGGGGTACTGGACTAATAGAAGAAGAGCATTTTATGGAATATCCATATAAAGATGGAGATGAGAAACAAATAGCAAACAGGTTGCGTGGTATGGCTTATCAAGGTATTATCCGTTTAAATCCATTTATGGATAAATTTGTTTATGCAGTAAATACTTCTGAAATTATTCATTTTTATAAAATAAATAATACTGATATTTCTTTAATAAAGAAATATGAAATGAACTACCCTATTTATAAAACTCAAGTTGAAGGGGACATGCGAGCTGCCCCAATTTCATCTTCCAATAATAGTACATTTATAAGTTTGTGTATTTCTCCTAAATATGTATATGGACTTTATTCAGGCAAAAATTTTAAAGAAAATGGTTTAGAAACACTTGCAGGAACAATAATTTATGTTTTTGATTGGAATGGAGAAGCCATAAAAAAGTATGAACTGAATGTGCCAGTTACACTGATTAGTGTGGATAATAAAGATGAGATGTTGTATGCTTTCTCTAATATGCCTGATCCTGAATTAATAAGATTTAAAATAAAATAGATAAACATATGTATAGAATGATTGTTATCCCTCTGATTTCTTTTGTTATATGTTTTTCTTTGTTTTCATGTTATGAGCATGATGAAAAAAAAATAAAGAGGTTAGTTGAAGAATGGACTTATAAGGAAATAGATTTTCCTAGTGTTCCTATTTTTACGAAATTTGCTAGAGATACAATTATGGGGTATTATGAAAGAGATTGTGACTACAAAATATTAACATATGTCGATTCAATCGGTTGTATGCGGTGTCACTTAAGTTTTAGTGCATGGAAACCTTTTATTGAATTGCTAAAAGATACTTGTCCTTCATGTAATGTTCTTTTTTTTATTCATCCTATGAGCAGGAAAAATATTGAGTATTTACTAACGAAAGAAGGCTTTGATTATCCTGTATGTATTGATGAGCATGATAGTATCAATAAGTTGAATCATTTTCCTATAGAAACGATCTTTCAAACATTTTTGTTGGATAAGAATAATAGGGTAGTTGCTATTGGCAATCCTATTCATAATCCTAAGATAAAAGAACTTTATTTGAATATTATTACAGGGAAAAAATCTCTGTTGAAGGAGATTGATAGTAGAACTCCAACAACAGTTGTTTTATCTACATATCAGTTCAATATAGGAACTTTTAATTGGGGAAAAAAGCAATTTGTAGAGTTTTCATTTACTAATTCAGGTGATAATCCGTTTGTTGTAGAAGAAATTTATACTCCATGTGGGTGTACTACAGTGGAATATTCTAAAGAACCTGTTCAACCAGGTGGAAATTTGAAAGTGAAGGTGGAATATCAAGCTGAACATTCTGGGCATTTCGATAAAACGATAACCGTGTATTGTAATGCAGAAGGCTCTCCGTTCCATTTGAAAATTAGTGGAAATGCAAAATGAATAATTAAGAAAAGGTTTGATGAAGTATTTGGGATATATTCAATTTATAGTCTTGGTGCTGTTTATTTGGCTAGGATGGCAAATAATAGATAGGATTACATTCAGAGAAGAAATGATAACTCCTCTCGGAGCTGCTTTGCAATCTGCTAAAAACAACAGGAAAGAATTGGAAAAAGTACTCCGTCATTATCAAAAGAATCCTGCTGATAGCCTAAAATACAAAGCTGCTTGTTTTCTAATTGAAAATATGCCTTTTTACTCTTATTCAACAAGCAAGCAGTTAGAAAACTATAAGTCTTATTATGCATGGCTGAAAAAGAGTAGAGGACAGACAGCGAAACAGGTTGCGGATTCAGTCAAGAAAGTATATGGTCCGTTAGGAGAACCTGAAAAGAAACATGATATAAGAGAAGTGGACTCCGCATATTTATGTAACAATATTGAATGGGCATTTAAAGTTTGGCGAGAACAACCATGGGGCAAAAATGTTTCTTTTGAAACTTTTTGTGAGTACATATTGCCATATCGCATTGAGGATGAAACACTCGAATATTGGCGTGAAATGTATTATGAAAAATATAATTCATTGCTGGATTCATTAAGGATGTCTGATGTTTTGGATAAAGAAGACCCTATTGTTGCTGCAAAATATTTGAGAGACAGATTATTGGATAAAGAACATTATTTTACTTCTACATCACCTGCGCTTATGGGACATATTGGTCCTAGATATGTACAATATATATCTGGAAGTTGCAGAGAGGCAACGGATTTTGGTATCTATTTGTTCCGATCCTTAGGGATACCCTGTGGTGTTGACTTTGTACCTATGCGTAGTGGCGTGAATGCCGGACATTTTTGGCTAGTTGCATGGGATAAGAATCAAGAAGCTTTTGCTGCTGATTTTCCAAAAGCCTTTGAACGACAATGTGAAAATATGTGGTATAAAGAGGAGAATACGGCCAAGGTATATAGGAATACTTTTTGCGTCAATAGAAAAATGTATGAAGAAATGAGAAAGTATGAAGAAGAACTATACCCATTTTGGCGTTTACCAAAGTTTGTAGATGTAACTCGTGAATATGCTTATTATTATAAAAAAGAATTAAAAATACCTCCATCAAAAATATATAGAGAAAAATGTAACGGGAAGATTGCTTATTTGTGTGCAAGTAAACGGGATAAATGGGTTCCGGTTGCTTGGACGGAATATGACGTCAACAACATGACATTCAGGAATATAAAAAAAGGAATGATTATGCGGATAGCAACTTATGAGGAAGGAGTGCTCCATCTTGTAACGGATCCTTTTTATGTAGATCCGCATACCAATGAACTTCATTTTTATTCAAAACATGAAGAAATTCAAGATGTAGTATTGTATTCTAAGTACAATATTTTTAAAGGAGAAATTCATCTTAGAAGAAGAATGTTGGGAGGGGTGTTCGAAGGGAGTAATCAGCCTGATTTTTCAGAGAAGGATACTTTGTTTATGGTGCAAAAGGTGCCCGGTCGTTTGAAAACGGTTGTACGGAGTTGGTCAGATAAGAAGTATCGTTATTTTAGATATTTTGGAGCCAAGAATACGTATTGTAATGTGGCTGAAGTTGAATTTTATGAATGTAATGACACTTCTGCTTTGAAGGGAAGCATTATAGGAACTCCTTTGGAGGATACCGATAAAGGATTGAATTATTACAATGTTTTTGATGGCAAAACTAAGACTTCTTTCAACTATTCCAGACCGTCCGGTGGTTGGAGCGGGTTAGATATGGGAAGGAAAGTACGGGTAGATAGAATAGTTTATACACCACGTAATAGAGATAACTATATTCGCCCTGGGGATACATTCGAGTTATTATATTGTGATAAGGAGTGGAAATCAATGGGAAAGAAACAAGCTCTTTCTGATTCATTGGTTTATTCGGGTGTTCCTAAAAATACACTTTTATTATTGCGAAATCATACTCGCGGGGTGGAAGAAAGAATTTTTGTTTATGAAAACGGGAGGCAGATATGCAAATAAATAACAAAATCGGGTGGGGGATAAGAATAATATTTTTATGGATGATCTTTTCTTTACATGCATGTTGCAATGATAAAGAGGAGAATGAAGTTATTCCTATATGTATTGCGTCCAATCATTCATTAATGGCATTGGTACCGGATTTTTCTATCCAAACTGTTGGAAATACATTGCATACAAAATATCCGAAGTTATCAAGAAATAAGGAGTTTCCGATGATCGGAATTTTAAAAGTAGATGGTAAATCTTATCGTTTTATGGGAGGTGATTCGTTGCGTCCTTTTCCACTAGTACCTCTTTCTACAATTAATTGTGGGTGGCCTGCTAGATACTCTTATTTGCATCCAAAGGATGATTGGATGCGGAAAGAATATGATGATAAGGAGTGGTATAACGGGTTAGGAGCTTGGGGAGCAGAGAATCGTCCTTATCCTATTCACTCAACATGGACCGTAGCCGATATTTATATTCGCAGACATTTTAACATAAATGATAAAAAGAAATTGGAAGGATATAAATTATATGTTTGTTCTAAATGTGATGACCATGCAGAAATCTATTGTAATGGAGAACCTATTTATCAGGTAGATTATTTTAGCAATAGAATTGAATGTAAACAACTCTCCGATGAAGTAGTTGCAAAGTTACATAATGGCGATAATGTGATAGCCGCACATGGGTGGAATACGAAAGAAAATGCTCTGTTGGATTTTGGATTGTACATGGAAAATAAAACCTATAACGATGTGGATATGGCAATATTGAAACAAATGAATGTACAAGCGACGCAAACTCATTACATTTATCAATGTGGAGATGTTGAGTTATACCTTGATTTTGTTTCTCCTTCTTTGTTACTAGAACAATGTTTAATGGGATGTCCGGTAGGTTTTATTTCTTATCAAATTCATTCTGGCAAATCAGAAATTCATGATGTAGAAATTTTATTTGATATAGATACAGAATGGATGTTTGGGAAAAATAGAGTAGAAAGCCTGTCTGAACAGGATTGGTGTATTGTCAAGTCTGATAGCTTGTATATGGGGATAGCTGCTGAAGAAACGGCTTATTCATATAATGAAGGGCATGTGCTGCTTTCGCAGAAACTGGGGAAAAACAAGAAAGATCAGGGTGTATTACTTTTTGGCTTTAATGAAGGGAAGGGTTTGCAATATGAGGGGGAAATTCTACATCCTTATTGGAATAAGGATGGAAAAAGAGAATTGAAGGATGCTTTGTTGTTTATCGGTGACAATTATAAGAAATTAATGAGGGAATGTGACAGGTTGGATGGGCAGTTGAACAGGCGAGCTTTTCAAACGAGAATCCCATCGTTTGCACGCCAGATGATTTTAGATTATCGAAAATTTATATCGGAGCATCGTTTTGTAATGTCTCAAAGTGGTGATTTGTTTTGTTTTGGAGATACTTTGGCCAATGTGAGAGAATCTTATAGTAACTTTCCGATTTTATTGTCTCTTAATCGTATGGATTGGATGAAAGGCCTTTTGGAACCGGTTTTTGAATATTGCGAGAATGATTATTGGAGGAAAAGTTATCCTCCTTATGATATAGGAATCTACCCAATTGCTAATCGTCAGGTGAAAGTTGATGATTATGCAGTGGAGATGGCTGCTGACATGTTAATAATGATAACTGCTATTGTAGAAGCAGAACAGGATTTCGGTTATGCTGATGCGCATTGGAATCTGTTGTGTTTATGGGCGGATTATTTGCGGGAGAAGATGAAGAAAGAAGTTTATCCCTGTGGAGGGTTGTTGAATGAGGATGATGAACGTGTGAAATGCGTGTTGGGGCTTATGGCTTATCGTAAACTAATTCAGCTGAAAGAAAGCGTATGAAGATTTCACTATTCATCGGATGCCCGGATGGGGAAATTTTAAGAGAAATGATATACTGGTTTTTAATTTTCCTTATCAGAAAAATCGTTGGGATAGAATTATGAAGAAAATCAAATGAAAAATGAAACATAAATTGATAAAAACCGATATAGCCTTCACCCTTCACAACTCCTTATTCATGAGGGATAGCGGGTGAAGGGCCACCTTTCACCCATCCTTTACGGATAAGTGTTGTTTTGTAAAATCTAAAGTTGTGCTTTAGGAGTTGCAAAGCATAGCTTTAACCTGCTTAAAGCGGTGCTTTACAAAAGTCTAAAAGTTTGTTTCAATCATCTAGCGTCTTTTTCACAAACATCCCGATGTTTGTTTCAAACCTTAGGAAGAAAAAACAAGATGCTATGAGCATAATTGAATTAGCTATAATGAAAATCGGATTAGCTATAAGAAGAAACTGGTGAAGAGGTGGTGAAGGAATCCCCTTCACCACCTATCCCCGATGAATAGGGAGAAGTGAAGGGTGCAGCTATAATCACTATAGATAGGATTTAAGCATGAAAAAAGTTGAAATTGATACGAATGACAAAAAAGAATATGGTAGATGTGATAACTCTTACAGGAGTTGAAGCCATCTTGAGCGTTGTATTTTTATTTCGATGATGGCTCTGTTTGGAACATATTATTGGAAAAATAATCAATATGGTGCTTGTAAGGAATGGTATCGTAATAAGATGTTATATAATATAGGTGCATATCAATATAAGAGAAAAATTAAAAGATTAAATAAGATAGATCGGAATAATAATTGTATGTAATAGAAAAGAATAACATTCTGTTTTTAGGAAAAATACTACTTGGAAAAGAGAAGGAACAAATAAAAACTATAATTTCCGATGAAATAGGCATTTTTTGAATGAAAGCCTTATCTCTATGATAGTGTATATAGCGGATAGATTCGGTTAGATAGAAATGGATAGATTAATTTATTGGCAGTTGCAATCCAATTGCTTACTTTCGTTTTCATTAATTAATCGATAAAACTATAGTATATATGAAGAAACTATTATTCTTTTCTATTTTGATGATGGCGGTTCTTTCTGTAAATTACTCATTAAAAGAACCTCGAGTAAATACATTATTATTAGATAATATTGAAGCTTTGGCGGCT
>NZ_CP083673.1:6541193-6559029 GCF_025914115.1 Bacteroides sp. DH3716P
CGAATGGTCAAGTACCGCCATGCTAACAGGCAGAGGACTGAACGACAGCTTTCCGCAAATCAAAGATTTGGGTATTTCATTAACTCCTCCGTCTGTTTTCTTGCCTTATCGCCCTCATTCCGCAGTCTTTTGATGCACGAAAAATCAGTTCCCGACAAGAGGAGCCGAAAGGCTTCAAAAGGAGGGAAGAAAAACAAGTTGAACAAATAATTTCTTTGCGTATGGAATTACACAGATTATCAGAAAACGAGCAGGCATTTGTCGAGTGCTTCTCACGGTTCGTAAACGGTCAGATGGGGTCAGCCGCCAAGGTAGGCAATGCCCTTGCAGATGACCATCGCTATCTTATCAACGAAAAGGGCAAGGTGGTGTTTGCCTTCTTGGAACGCCTTGCCAACGACTATCAAAAAGGTCGTTATGACCAGCGTGACGAGTGGGTGTGCCGATTGGCAGCAGAGGCCATCGAACACCTTGTAGAGAACAGAATGTATTACAGAACACTTAACAACGATTGACTATGGCAAGCAGATTGATTACACCCGTATTGGAGGAGATACTGAAATCCTATCCTCTGTATTCACAGGACGGCAAAGGCAAGGATGCCGTTTGTGTGGCAATATTCTTCATCGGACACGTCCGTTGGTTCGTACTTGAAGGACAGCCGGAAGGTAACGACACCACGTTGTTCACCATCGTATGCGGTCTGCATGAAACGGAGTATGGCTATACCTCCGTCAATGAAATGGAGAGCGTAAAGGTGGATGGCTCCAAATATGGAGTGGACGAGATATTTCAAGTGGAGCAGTTGGACGGCTTCAAGCCGGTGAAACTGAAGAGCATTCCAGACGAGGATTTACAAGCATTCCTTCATAATATGGAATGACCCCAAATTAAATCAGCCGCAGGGACATTACTCCTTGCGGCTGACTATTGTTAGTACCTACTATGAGTAGTAAAGCCTACGATTAGTATATACTACGATACTACTCTCATCTTCGGAAAGCGGACTTGGCAACGTGCTCCTCTTGTACCTCTTCCTTCTGGTACTCCTCCATGTCAAGCAGTTGCTCATACGCAGAGCTGATGTTTGCGTCCATAGAATGGTTGTGGCTGAAAGGGAAGGTATGCTTCACAGAGAGTCCTGCATTGGTCACAGTCCCCACATCCAGGCTATCCTTATCCTTGTTATATTGCAGGTTCAGCAAACCACCATTCGGCATTTGGAATATCGGCATTTTTCGCTGCGCCAATTCCGAAAACTCTTCGGCGGTCATCTCCCTCGCCACAGCCTTCACGTCCTCACTGGCACGTCCTATGCCATAGCGAGTGATNAATTCCGAAAACTCTTCGGCGGTCATCTCCCTCGCCACAGCCTTCACGTCCTCACTGGCACGTCCTATGCCATAGCGAGTGATATGGTCACGCACTTCTTGCTCCGTATGCTTCAGGAACACCTCATACGTACCGCCGACACTCCCGTTATAGACCACTGCAAAGTCCTTGTCCTCTATTAGCAGGTCATCGCCTCTGTTCTGGCACGGCTTCCTGTAGGTCTGCTCCTCGTCCATGCCGTTCCCGTCATAGTATTCCTTGGCAAGCGTCAGCAGTCCTTGATAGTCACCTTTCTCCTTTAGCTTATCCAGTTCCGATGTGTCATCCGTTGATTGGAGATAGGCGATGGAGGCATAATAGACGTTTTCTTTCGATTGTGAAGGCTCTGTCAGGCTTTTGTACTGGGCAAAAGCCTCCTGATAATTGGTGTCAAGGTCTTTGCCGTGGTCGTAAGGAACAGAGAGTTTCACTTCCAGACCGTTACTCGTCGGCACAGCAATCTTTACAGAGTCCTCCTTCTCATGATGCTGGATATATACAGCAGAACCATTATATGCCAAGACTGCATGGTCGCCGTCATCTATGGATAGATAACTTTTCCCTTGCCCGTTTTCCTGCTCAGCCTTTTTCTCCTGGTCTATCTCCATAGCAATCTTGTCGATATGCTGCGTGAGCATTGAGGTAGCTTTTTTCACATCGAGTAGCGTGGTCTTGATGAACTGCGGCGACTCCTTCAGCGAATCCAGCCAAGACTTCAAATAGGCAGCCGAATCTCCTTTCAGATGCTTCGTCATGCCATATCGCTGAGCGGTCAGCGCAGCCGTCAGTTCTGCCACCAGTTCCTCGCGTGCATACTCAGCCGAGCCGAAGGTAGCGGGCTTAATGCGGTCCAACTGTCCCTCCGCACCCGTGGAGTGTCCCATCTCGTGGAAAAGGTTCGAGTAGAAAGACTCCCCATCCTTGAATTGCCTTTTCTCAGGCATCACAATCTCATTCTTGCTGATGGAGAAATAGGCGGAATCGCCAAACATGGGTTTGATGGGACATATCCAACGGTTGTCCGCTATCATCCTATCCACGGGTTCAAAGGCAAACTGCTCGTCCTTCTCTACCTTGGGCATCGAGTATTCCTGTTCCAGTTTCTCCCAAAACTCTGGTCTGACCTCCTTCAAGTTGGTCTGCGCCACATTGAAGACATGGTAAGTCTGAAGTTTTGGATATACATTATACTTTTCGCGCTCCTCCTGAGAGAGCAGTTTGTAGTCCTCCCACTTGATGTGCTCCTTTGTTTCCTTATTGACCACCGTAAACGTGGTGAGCATCACAGGGAAAGAATGCTCACCCTTCAATACCGACACACGAGGCTTCTGTTCCTCGTTTTTCTTGCCAGTTTTGTTAAACTGCTGTATGCGGTCGAAGGTACAGAAGCGAGGAATCTTGTAGCCCTCCTTCTCGCAATGCAGGAGCAGCATCATAGCGTTCATGCCGTTATATTCTCGTCCGTTCAGGTTTTTCGGCCATTGCAGCGTGCCCTCGGTAAACCATGGCTTTTTCCATCCGTCTTTGCCCGACAGCGACTGAATACGCTCAATCATCATATCGGCAAACAGGTCGAGTGCCTTGTCTTCGGCACTNCATCCGTCTTTGCCCGACAGCGACTGAATACGCTCAATCATCATATCGGCAAACAGGTCGAGTGCCTTGTCTTCGGCACTCGGACCTTCCTTAGCATAAGCCTTTCCCATAGTCATTAACCGTTATAGGGCTGCGGAACATATTCGCTCATCTCCGACACTCGGCAGGAGAAGTCCAACTTGTCATTGAAGACACTGACAGACAATGCGCCCTTGATGTTCGCTTTCACACCCGGTTGCAGCCATGCCTCGCGTTTGCCATCGAAGAGGAAGAAACTTACCCAGATGTATTCAAATCCGTCCTGTACTTTCTCTGCGCTGAAAGCGGAGAACTGGCAGTACGGCACACCATTCTTGTCAGTCTTGTCCTCAATGCTCTTGCCCACCTTGCCGCGGAACTTCATCACGCCCTTGATGCAGTCCTCTGCCTCGGCAGGCTGGTGGCTGATACTGCCTGCCGACAGGTTGAAATAAAGGGCATCGCCCCGTTTCCTCGGTACCAATACACCGACTACCTCAATGTGCTCGCCAATGTTGCAGCTGCNTGCCGACAGGTTGAAATAAAGGGCATCGCCCCGTTTCCTCGGTACCAATACACCGACTACCTCAATGTGCTCGCCAATGTTGCAGCTGCCTACCTCCGTCAGTGTCCCGTCCTTGATGACCGACACCTCGATAGTCTTGTTAATCCCGCTCTTCGCCGGAATGACTATGTTCATGGCAAAGCTCACAAAGGCCTTGCCCTCCTTGTTCGTGCGGCAGGTCGCTGCCTTGCTGACCGTTCCGCACACTGTTACATTACATTTGATCATTGCTCGATACTTTTTGAATTATACATCTCCATTGTCCAAGTGAAATGTCTTCGCAATGTCAATAATCTCTTTTCAATCATCATATACNATTGCTCGATACTTTTTGAATTATACATCTCCATTGTCCAAGTGAAATGTCTTCGCAATGTCAATAATCTCTTTTCAATCATCATATACCGGCGCACGTATCAGTTCATAGACCATCCACGCTGCTACGATAAGTTGGAAGCCGAGATGGATGATGGCCACGGTCTGACCGAAAAGCCATTGGGTAAGCATGAAGTGCCCTGCCAGTGCTACCATACCCATCAACACTGTACACAGATGACATGCTATCCTTTTCATTTCCTTTGCAGATTTTGTTGTTGAGTCTCAGCCTCCATCCCTTGCTCGAAATTCTGCGAAGCCTGCTGTGTCGCCACGATGCCTGTCACCATTCCCGCAATCTTCGTCCGTTTGCTTTCCTCCGACAGATTGGCATTGCCCAAAATGAGCGATAGGCGGTTCATCTCCGAGGAAGTCAGTTCACGGTCAATTTTCACCGTACCGCTCTCTGCATGAAGCACAGCCTTGCCGTTCTCACCCACAGCGATGGTGCATTGCCTCATGCCTGGTACAAGCGAGGTCAAATCTACAAGCTGGTTGGCTGCCATGGCAGAGATGAATTCCTTTTGTCGTTCCTCATCCTTGCTGTCAATCTGCGCTGCCAACATCATCAGCGACATAAAGGTGGTCATCGCCATGTCGAGTATTGGATCATTCGTTCCAGAAATGCCCACGCCGCTGTCCTCTGAGGAAAGGAGTTTCTTCATCCAGTCCTCCGACGTAACCTTCTGCTCCTGCGGCACGTCACTTTTGTATTTCGCCAACAGGTCATTGCCGTTATGCAGGGCCTGTAGTTTGATGTTGCCTTTCTGTCCGATTTCTGCCAGATAAGCGGCTGGATCCATATCCCTTTTTGAGCCGTCAGCCGATACGCTCTTCACGCCAAAATGCAGATGCTCGCCAGTGGTTCGTGTGCCGGTATTTCCCGACACCCCCAACTTCTGTCCGGCATTGACCGTGTCGCCTACCTTTACTGCTATGTCGGAAAGATGCAGGTAGGAGCATTGCACCTTGCTGCCATCCTCACGGCTGTATTCCACGGTGACTGACTTTCCTCCTGCCGTGTTCGCATTATGGTTCACCGACACCACCTTGCCACCGTTCTCCGTAGCCAATACCGCCTCATGGTTCGTCTTGATGTCAATGCCCTTGTGCATCTGCTGCCTGGTGGCATCCATCGGGTCCTGGCGATTGCCGAAAGGCGAGGTGATGAAGAGAAATTCCTCTCGCTCTACAGGAAAGGAATACCCGGCAGACTGCGGTACATGGGCAGCAGGTTCTTCTCTGCGAGGATTATTCTCCACCCCGACCGACCGACCTTCTGCTCGCATCTCCGCCATCACCTCACGGTCATACTTGTCCAGTCCGTTGGCTTCAATGATGCGTTGCAGACTCGCTGCATAACCGCCGCCAGTGGCATAGCCAGCCTTCTCAATGCCCTTCGTCCATCCCTTGTAGTCGTCAGGTGAAAGCGTGAAGCACTGCGCATANTAACCGCCGCCAGTGGCATAGCCAGCCTTCTCAATGCCCTTCGTCCATCCCTTGTAGTCGTCAGGTGAAAGCGTGAAGCACTGCGCATAACGCTTGTTCTGCTTCAGGAACTGCGAGTGATGCTCATAGCTGTCACCCACGCTTTTGTACTTGCAGAACTTCTCATTAGGCTTGTCGTCCGTATAGACTCCATACTCACCGCCATTCTTCAGCCACGATGCCGTAGCCTTGATGCCGAAGTGATTGTTGCACTCGCGAGACAGTTGGCTCTGTCCGTTGCTGCTCTCCAGAATGGCTTGCGCCAAGATGACAGAGGCAGGAATCCCATACCTCCGCATCTGCTCTTTGGCTTCCTCCGCATATTGTGCGGCATACGCTGCATTCTTTCCCATAAGCCTATCTCCTTAGACTGGTGTGTTGTTCTGTTTCCTGGCTCTCCTGTGCCATCNGCCTCTTTTCCCGGCGACACCATCTCCGTGATTCCACGCTTCGACGATGTTGTCTGCTTCGGCATTTCCAACTGGTCACAGATGGCTACCCGTTCTCCCGCACGAATGAGCTTCGGCAGATAGGTGTCGAGGGCATGATATGGGAATCCTGCCATTGCCAACGGTTTGCCTTCATCATCCTTGCGCCCGTTGCTCTTCGTCAGCGTAATACCCAATATGTTGGAAGTCTTTACTGCATCATCCTTGTAGGTCTCATAGAAATCTCCGCAACGGAACAATAGAATGGCATCAGGATGCTTCTTTTTCAAGTCAAGATATTGTTGGACAAGGGGAGAGATAGCAGCCTGTTCTTTCTGGTCTGAGGGCTTATCTTCCTGCTGTGCCATATCTTTCTGTTCATCATGCTTCTCAACAGTTGCCGTCTCCGCTTGCTTCACCTCCGTCGCTTCTTCCTGCTTCTCCTGTGTACTTTGCTCGACGTTGTTGTCTTTCTGCAATACATCAGCAAACAGCGAGGCGGCAAGGCTCTGCTTGTATGAATCCCTGTCAGGAGCCACCCAAAGCCGTTGCCATTGTGACGGACTGACACTTCTCGGCTGCAGTTTCTTGCCATCGATAGTGGCTGCACACAGACATTCGCCCGACTTGGCACGGAACACTGCCACACGCTGGATGCGGTTCAAATCGACCTCCTGCTCATTGCCACCGAAAATATCTACCTTAAGGTCGGGGTTTGCCTCTGCCATGGCATAATACTTCTGCGCCAGTTCCTCACGCACACGCTCAATGTTGTCCATCGACTGCTTCAAGGTGGTGAAGAAATGATTGAGGTCTCCTTTGTCGGGATAGACGGCGAAGCCCTCCTTGCCTTCGGGCTTGATGTACAATGCCCACCGTTCCTTGTCATCCTTCACCAACTGTACATTGTCGAAACCAATGTCACGGCTGTGGGTTACGGCTTCAGAAGCATCCAATGAGGAAAGGTCTTCGATAGACCAGTTGCGCAGTCGCGATACCGTGATTTTCTTGTCGGCGAAATAACTGTCGTCGGGACGGAACCCCAAGGCTCCGTCGGGATTATAGAAACGCACGTTGTCATAACCCTCTTTCTGCAAGGCATTGGTGAAGCGTTGCTTGTTCATGCCCTTGATCTCGTTGTTTACCTCCAACGACGCACCCTGTGGCAGCACCACATCGGCGGTCTTGCTGGCATCATCACGCACGATGACCACAGTACGCTGCTCCTCGTTGGGATGCTGCTTGATTTCGTCTGCTACGAAGTAGTGGTTGGGCAACTGCACCTGTATCTGCGCCGTCTCTCGCTGATGCTGGTCGGTGGCATACTCCACCTTTTCACCCAGTTCGGCTTTCTTCAACACCTTCAGCGCACCGTTCACCTCACTCTCGATGGCATCAATCAGACAAGGGTCTTCCTTCAGTTCCCTCGTCCAATAGTCCACCATGCTAAGGCTGTCCTTTGACAGACGGGCAGGCAGTCCCAGTTCGAGCATCTTCACGCCCGAAGCTATCTCAGTGATGAGTCGTTCCTTCTTCACGGCATCCTCCGACGGGGCTTTGCCGTTCTTCATGACCATGCCCTCACGTGCCAACCGCTGCTGATGACCGGTGGCAGACACCAACTGACGCATCATCTCCTGTACATAGTCATTGTAGTGCTCGAAGTCACGCTGCCGTGGCAGGTAGATGACATCCTTCTCGGTGTCGTAGTGCGCCACACCCGTGCCGTCCTGACGTACATTCACGAGGTTGTCCTTCATCTTCTGAAGGAATCCGTTGACGCACCCATGCAGCTGCTTGTCCTCCTTGTCGCCATAACCTCTATCCTCCACCGTGCCATCCTTCTTCAATGCCGTAGTGTAGGCTGTTTCGTTAGCCATAGGCAGTAGCGTCTGGTCGATATTGAACAGCACACGGATCTCACGGTTTTTCACTCCCTTGTACTGCTGTTTGTCCTGTTCCGACAGTTCTGCGTATGCCTCCTTGGTGATGACATCGTCGGGATTGTTGCGGTTGACGTACTTATTCCAATTGTAATACAGGAACGGCACACCTTTCTCATGCTCCCTCACGCTCTCACCCCGTGCCTTCGCTTCGGAGAACTGCGTAAACAGATTGCTCTTGCAACCCTTGGCATCGGAGTCAAGGGCAAGGACAAGGGCATTGAACGGACTGACCGAAAAGCCCTTGGGATAGAGCTTCGGATAGAGTTTGCCGCTTGCATTCAACCAATGTCCCTTGGCATCCACCGCACTCGTCAGTGCCTCAGTGAGCAGCGACACCTGCTTCTCCGCCGTCCGCTTCTCAAATTCTGATTTCTCTTTCATGCTTTTATCTTTTTGTTTATCTCAATCACATTCTATAATTGGCTTACCAAGCCACCGTTCCCGACAATTTTGTTGTCGGGCTTCACTGTATTCCCCTCGCTCGCACCACGCTCTCCCGTGCCTGCTCCTCATACTGCACCGCTGCCACCTGCCGCATCTGGTCGTTCTTGGCGAGTATGGCGTTAGCCAGCGTATTCAGCGGCAATGCCCCCGACTGATGCGCCCCAATCACGCTGTCAGGCAGTTGGATGGTACAAGGTACATGGTCGATGTTGGCAACGAGACACCGCCCTTGCAGCATCGGGTTGCTGATGCGAGGATTGAGTGGTTCATCAGGATATTGGCGGTACTGAATGCGAGATGTAGCAGGACTAACTGTAGGTGCAATGCCTTCCTGCTGTTTCCTGCCCAGCACCTCATGTCCCGCTTTGTTGAGCAGATTGGCACCTCCCATACCCATCAGCAACATCTTCAGTATGGGATTTTTTACGAACATTCCAGCCACAATGGAGGCCAAAGGAAGGAGGCTATTGTCCATATTCAGCGATTTCGTCTTGCCCGTGAATAACCCAACCAGTACATCGGGCAGCATCGCCAACACATAGCCAAGGTTTTTGCCAATGTCTGAAAAGCCGTTCAGTCCGAAACTCTGCAATAGCCCGTCCCATCCGTTTCCATTTGTTTGCAAAGCCGTTTCCTCCTGTTGGGCTACAGATGGTGTTGCCTCTTCTGTCGATGAATCAGGAGTTTCCCGCGGTTCTGCTTTCTTCTCCTTCTCAGCCTCTGCATCCTGCCTCGCCTTAACCTCCAGATACTCGTCTTCCTGTCCAGGCGCAACTATCAAGGGTACATCCTTGTACTTGCCTGTACGTTTGGCAGCTTCGCTTCTCTGAGGATCAAGGAACGTACCTTTATTCCATGGGAAGGAGGTCTGCTCGGTTTGTTTCGTCCAATCCATAAATGTGATATTGCTCGTGGGAATCTTGTTCTTGAAATGGCTGTTGGTAGCCTTGATATAGCTGTTCTCNTGTTTCGTCCAATCCATAAATGTGATATTGCTCGTGGGAATCTTGTTCTTGAAATGGCTGTTGGTAGCCTTGATATAGCTGTTCTCGTGGTTCTTGATGACCTTTGCCTGCTTGCGGAATGAGGCGAAGACGTTGGTGTCCGTTCCAAAAACGCCTTTGCTGATACATTCCTCGACACTGACCTCTTGGCTGCTGCCTTTTTTGCTTAGGTGCTCCATGCCGACATTCATCACCATATCGATACCGACAAACTTGGCGAAGGTTGCCCATGAGCCAATCCCTCCCATGGCCACGACATCGGCACCCGCTCCGGCTGCCCATCCCGCTGCCTTCTCTGTTCGAGAGGGCTTATAGGCTGCCTCTCCTTTGGCTTCTATCTCTGCGGCAAGGGGTGACTTGTTCAGTTCGTAGGGCAGACCGAACAGACTGCTTTGTGCCGCCTTGCGGATGATATAGTCGGCAGAAGATGTTGGCATACGGTCTTTCACCATTTTTTCTATCATCAGCTGCTCCATGCGGTGATCGATATAGGCGTATGCCAAATCACAACCGAGTTGTTTAGAGAGTGCATCGTACCGCTCTCGTCCTATCTCCGTCACCACCGCCTTGCGCCATTCCTCAGCCATCACGGCAAGGTCACGCTGCATATCCTTGTTGCCGACAATAGCCTCCTTGCACATCGCCAGATAGTCTTCGGTGGTCTTGCTGTTCCACTTGCCTGTAATCTTCAGCGTGGCGTATGGGTCATCACCAGGCATATTGGCAGTGGCCAATGAGCGTAGGATGCCAGCCGTACTGTTGGAGTAGGCTCGCATCTCGTCTGCCTGTCTGTTGGACAAGTCCCGTTGCACCCTGCCCATCACGGGGGCAAGGTGACACCCGAAGTAGTCGCCCATCAGACGCTCTATCTCTGCGAATCGCTGACTGTTCTTAACTGCCATATACCTTGTTTATATATTATACTGCTGTAATATCTGTTCCTTTGTCTGCTCGATGGCATTGTGATATATCTCCATCTGCTTAGGATAGTGTTCCTCCAACCATGCGTCCTTGTCCACTTGGCNCTGTTCCTTTGTCTGCTCGATGGCATTGTGATATATCTCCATCTGCTTAGGATAGTGTTCCTCCAACCATGCGTCCTTGTCCACTTGGCAGTGGATGAACTGCACGGCCATACGTTCCTCAATCTCCACGGAGGGTTCCCCCTCTTCCTTACCATTGAACCATGCCTTTGTCCACCATCTCACGCCAGCCCGGTCGGGATAGACGCTCACTATCCTCGGAATGTCGAAGCTCTGGATATCCACGTCCAAGTCGGCAAGAGGGTCGATGATGCCGTCATGCGTCAGGGCTTGCTCTTGGAGTTTTTTTTTAACACCTCGTCCATCGTGGAGAGATATACCTGATGTCGCATGGCAAGATAGTTGAGAAAGTCGGCAATGAGCAGGTTCTGCACCTTAGTCGCCAAAGGCATACAGCGGTTGCCGATGCCCAAGGGATTAGCCATGCTCGGCATGGTCTCGTAGAAATAATGCTTGCTCGCTCCCAACGAGAAGATGTTTCTCAACGACTGCTCCGTATGTTCGGGCAGAGAGTATGCTCCTTGTTGAAGGTCCTCGAAGTAGGAGGGAAGGAAGCGGAGCATCAATGCCTCTATCTCCTGACGGTCGGTGTCGTAGGGTGAAGGGATGTTCATGTCCAGTTCATTGATGCCCATTTGGGAATTGTGCTCCAATGCCTTGATATTGCCGTAGAGCATGGTGAGGAACTCCAACGGATTGATTTCCTCTCCGTCAAACCTCACCTCCATGTGCAGCAGGTCGCCACTGATGGCGATGGTCTGACCGGCCTTGACGCTTTGGGAGAAGTTGGCGAAGACATTGGAGAGATGCCTGTAAGTCACTTCGTATTTGCCGTAGCGGATGGTCTGGTAGATGCCATGCTCCGCGTCCGACCCAATGGCAGAGACGGTTCCCGTTGCCACCGCCGACAGCAGGTAATGGTTCACTGAGAAGTCTATGCCGTGATGGAAGAATGTTTCTCCCGTCACGGGATTTTTCTGCTCTCCGTAACCCAAGGACATCTGCACGTCCTGCTTTATAGGCTCCTCAAACGGCATACAGTAGCCGCTCGATGAGCGCAGTATCATTTCTTCTGTATATCTCATATCACTGTATATTGGTTATCGTTTCATCCCTCTGCTTTGGGTCTCTGCTTCTTTCATGTTCTGCCCATGTGAAGACGTACCGCCTCTGTTAGGCAGAGTTTGCGCCACCTTAGAATTGTTCCCGATGATCATCGCTCCAAGCAGGGCACCCGCAATCTTGCTCATCCAACCAAAGCGTCCGAATACCATGAAGGCGGCAGCCACCAGTCCGACGATGCTCATACCCGACACGTTGCCCTTGCCGATATTGCCAAAGAGATTGCCTATCATGTCGCATCCTACGCCTCCGAACATATTCCTAAAGAAATCACTGATGCCGCTGAACTGGGTGTCCATCTTTCCGGCTACAGTGTTCACCGCATCAACGGCTTCACCAGCCTTGCCCGTCAGACGTTGCACATCGTTGGCGGTTTGTGCCACCGCTTCCGTGGCATTCTCGCCGATGACAGCATCACCTACGATGCGTGCCACGCTCTTGTCTGTGGTCAGCTTCTCCCATGTCACATAGCCTGCGGCACTACCCACTGCGGCCGTCTGCATAGCCTTGCCGGCTCCCATAAGGGTGCGTTGCGGGTGGAGTGCCGCACTGCCTAAGGTCTTTCCAGTTACTCCGATGACATGGCCAGTACCTCGTGCCGCCTTGCCACCATATTTCAATAATGAACTCCAAAATCCCATATCTTATCGTTTTTTAATCACGGTTTGACTTCGTCTTCTTCTGTCACGACTCGGCATAGCTCGAACAAGTTCGGCTCTGCTCTCGCTGCTCCATCAGTTTACGTTCTTGCCCACCTGCTTCCACCGCCTCTTGGCAGCCGCTGCTATCTCGGCTTTGTTCGCTTTGGTGGGTCTTGCCCCTTCGTCTATCTCCATCCAAACATCGCCCATGGTGGTGTATTTCACCGCCCTCGTCAGTCGCTTCAACTGCTTGTTCATCTTCTTCAGTTTGGGTCGGATGCCGAAGACTATCTCCACACGCTCCTTCTCGGTCATCTTGTTGCCCGACAGGCATACCGTGCGTATGTCATTAACTATCTCGATGCTGTTCATAATCAGCTCGCGGTATATCTTGTTGCGCTTGGCTGACAGGGCTACGGCAAGTCCGTTGGCAGGATGGGCATCCAACTGCGCCACCAATCCACCCATATTGTCCACCAACTGACCTATCTCGTGATAGAAACCATATATCTGTGCGGCATAGCTGACGATGGAACGGAAGGAGTCCAGATAGTTGTTGAACTCCCGCTGCAGGTCGGTAGTGGCTTCCACTTCCTCCTTGGTCCAGATATGGCCGGTGGATTGTAGCAGCATCACTTTCTCCTGATTCTTCAGTTCTTTCTCCGCCTTGTTGGTGTACATCAGAATCATCCCCGCAAGAGTCGGGTCGTTCTGCGCCCGCACTCCTGCAAAAGATGATATAAACATAAAAATGGCAATTGATATGAAATACTTCATGACTGATTCCTTTATCGTTAATCACTGATGGTCATACGTCCTGCTCTGCGCCATCTGCTAAGGGCTTGGGTGGCTATCTCTCCATTGCTTCGGTCTATCATCCCTGCCGTCACGCCGTTCCACACATCGGTCATGGTGTAATATCGTATAGACAGATAAAGACGATGCAGCTTCTTGCTGAAGGCACTCAGCTTGTCGTTCAGTGCCCACAGCGTCTTGCTCCTTTCCGCACCAGTCAGCATGTTCTCTTTGCCTCCTTTGGCGACTGCATCTTTCAGCAGTGTGAAGACGGACACCAATTCCGTGGCGGTCTCCATATACAGGTTGTTCATCGAGAGGGTGGCAACGATGCCTTGCGGATTATTGTTGATGGCCTTGCGCATCTTACACAAGGTGATGAATATCTTCACTCCATCGTCGTACAGATAGGTACAGGCTTTGAGGGAAGAGGCATAACCACTGGCGGTTTTCAGATAACTGTTGTACTTCTTCTCCCATTCGTGTATCTTGGTGAACTCTGCGGCGATGGTATTCTGCAACAGGGCAGTCTTGGTCTGACCTTTGATTTCCTTCTCTATCTCACCGTTGATGGCTTCGTTGCCCTCTGCTAATGCCATCCATTCCAAAGGGTTGGCAGTCACAATCTGTGCATGGGCTGACGGCACGCTCAGTACCAATGCCACGACAATGAACCAAATCTTATCTATTCGTAATCTCATATACGCCCTTTCTTCGTTTGTTCGTTTCTACTCTTGTTCGTATCACACTCACCACGTCATAGCTGTTGCTGATGCCGGTCATTTCCAGTTTCGGTGTCGTTCTATCCATCGACAACACGGTCACGCTTTTCAGTCCGCATAACTGTTGTATCAATGTCTGATGCTCGGCAAAGTCCACCACTCGGTACAACTCCATGTAGTTCACGCTCCGCTGAAACACTCCGTGCTCACAGATGAGTTGCTCGCTCCCGATATGGTAGCGGATACTCCTCAGATAGATGAATCGGTAGAGTAAACAGAGGGAGAACAGGAGGCTGAAGACAAGCAACAGGGTACTATATGCACAACCGGGCAATCCTCCGATTAGGAGCATTGCCACGCACAACAGCAACAGAGGCAGTTCGTTGATGAAAAACTGTCCGATGCTGGGGCACAAGGTGATGATGCTATTATCTTCTTGTCTCATACGCTTCTATGATATGTGTTCTTTTCTTCTTTTTCCCTTTGTTTCTCTGCCTTGCCGGCTGCGATAAACTCGGCATAGTCGAAGGTATCTGGTTCGCCCTTGGCAATCAGTTCTGCTGATTTCTTGTTGAGCAGCGCATCGTTCCAGTCCTTGTAGCAACCCAATGGATGATAGGCTTGCACATGCTCGTGACGGAAGCCCATCTCTGCTGCCACCTTCCTGAAGTTTGCAACAAACTGCCGCCCTGCATCGTCCTTGTCAAAACCCAAATAGTGCCGTGCGTTGGGAGTAACGGACAGAAGTCCTCGCATCTGTCCCTCGGTGGGTGTGCCGCCCGTAGATACATACACCATCTTTACAGGATTTATCTGATACTCTGCCATGGCATCGTAGGCACTCTCAAACCATACAATTTCGCTTGCTTTATCCAACGGCTCGCCCGTGAGGTTGGCAATCCACAGTCCTTCACTGCTGTTGCTTCCTTCTGCCTTGCCCTTGTAACCGCCGCTACCGTCCATCTTCGGTCGTCCTCGTTCCTCAAAGCCCACAGTCTTGTCGGGTGTCTTGGGCAGTACAAGCGGAAAGGCAAGGTTGGCAAAGGTAAGTCCATCCGTCCGATGCTTAGTAGCCAGACAGAAATGCCGATGAAAAGCATACTGCGTATAGAGGTCGATGCCTCGGAACTTAAAATAGGGATAAAACCTTTTCTGCGTTTCCCTGTCCTGCGGATTGAACTTGTGGATGTCGTAGTCATTCAGGTTGAATGGCTTTCCGTCCTTTCTTGGTTCTGTAATCTTCGATGGTCTGTCCTCTATGGGTTGGTTGAGCAGTCGGTTGCAGACGAGGTTGACGAGTCGGTCAGGAGACATTCCCACCTTGTTCTCTGAAAACATTTCTGGATGCTCCTTGATGAACGAAATGACATTATACACCTTCTGCTGCGGTGGTTGGAAGCAACATTTCCCATTCTGCGTGACAATGAACTTATCACCACGCACCCGTCTGCCCTCACTGTCAGTACGCACATACGACGGATAACGCAAGCCATCTCTCTTGTTCAGATGATACCCTGCGTCCACCAGTACTTCCTGTATGCTCAACCTGTCCAGAAAGTCATCGTATGTCAGTTCACTACTCATTATAAATTATAAATTGTAAATTATACATTGTTAATATCCTCTCCTTATCTCCGTGGCAACATGATTTGCTTCTGCCTCAAAGTACCTTGCCGCAATCTCCTGTGGCGAATCCACTCCCGGTTTGAAGTAAGGACGTGGACCGCCATGATGCTCTGCATAGAACTCCGGGGCTGGATGGTGATGATGGTGGCTTATGTCATGCGCCACCTCTGCTGTAACGACTGCTCCTGCCGTCAGAGCCGCCAATATCTTCGTGCCCAGTCCGGCGTTGGTTTCGGGGCGTGTCTTCATATCCACTTCACTGAAAACCTTGGAGAAGAGTTTCATGCGATGGTAGTCATCCACCGCCAAGAACTTGTCGTAGTCCTTCTGCTTGATTTCGTGCGTGATGGCTTCTCCATTGATAATGGCGGTCATGCGATACTTATCTTCGCCTTTCTTATCTCCCTCCATCGGAGGCACTTTCTCCACCATGATGTCACCGACTTTCACTTCACGCCCATGCGCTCCCTCACGATACCAACCCTTGTTCTCATTAATCAAGGCAAGGTCTTCACCTCTCACCATGGCATCGCCTTGCAACACGTCACGTCTGACAGTCTCGTCCTCTTCCAACGGAAGCAACCGTTCCTCGTCTTGTTGCTGACGCTGCTGCAACTCCTGTTCAAGTTCGGGATGCAGATGCAGGTCGATGCGCTCCTTGCTATTCAGTGTGTCCATCAGGATTTTGTCAGCAAAGTCGTCCTTGATGATGCCATTCAGCAGTTCCAAGCGTTGAACGACGGGCACTTCCTTGATGGAGTTGGAGGTGAGTTTCTTCAGTTCCTCATCTGTCAGGTCATACACCATGTCGGCATTGACGCTGTTCGACTGAATGGTCAGCGTCTTCGCATTCTCATCAATGATGATGCCATGCGATGCCAGACACTCCTGCCACTTCTCATTGGTGAAATAGACAGGCGAGGTAATCAGTTCCTTATAAGGCTTGGCTGGCTCCGTGCTTCTCGTGCGGCTGATGGAAGGCATTATGATTCCCTCCAAATCTTTCAGCACATCCTGTTGCTGAGGGCTATAACTCTGTTGCTGTCCCTTATAATAGAACCCATAACCGCCGCTCTGCAATTCGCCAGGCTTCATTCTGCCGTCCCAACGTTCAGGCACAATCGGGGCTTCGGGGAAGAACAATCGTCCTCCAACTCTGCGAAGATGGAATCCCTCCTGACTGCGTGGTGTCCAACCTAAAAAGGGTGGTGGCATATCGATGCGCCCCATCCGTCCATACTCGCCGATACCAACACGATAGCCGTGCAGCCCCATAGCTACACGACCGTTGGCATTGCGTGCATGAACGAAGTTCTTGGGCATATAGAAGTCGTTGCCCACAATGCCCGTAAAGGTATTGTAGGCTAACTTGTTGGCATGATTCGTACCCCAGTCGGTCAGAGCCAACATCTGCTTCTCGGTGATGTTATAGGTAAGCAGCGGACTGTCATGCCCTTGCACCACAAGCTGATAGCCGCTGCCATTACTCACCACATGAGCCTGCATACCATTGCGCATGAGCAAGTCACGCATCTCTGGTTGCAGGTCCATCTGTTGGGGATTCGTATTCTTTCTTATCGCCATACTTATTCTTCACTCTTCATTCTTCACTCTTCATTTATCATGCTTCACCGTTCTCTATTGCCTTCTCCAGTTCCTCATCTTTGTGATGGACAAACTGCTCCGCACTCTCTTCACAAATGCAGAGTCCGTTGTTCAGACAATAGCTCTCATATTCTTCCTGCCATTCAGCAGAATGATGGTTGACATACTCCAACCAACCGTACTCGCCGCTCTGTATCTTCTCGACGAGCACATCCTCTGGATAATATTTATTTGATGCCATATACTTATTATATTATGTGTAGATTATTTGTGCATGGAAAAAGAGGCGCGGTTGCGCTCTCCATTCTTCTTCTGCTCATTCCAAAGTTCTTCCGTGTATTCCTCTTCAGGCACATAGTCAAGATTACCGTCATCGCCCATTACCCAACAGCCATAGCACCCGAAGGTGTATTTGTCCCACTCTCGCTTGGTGTTCTCCTTCCACTTCTGACTGTCGCCTTGATTAATCCTTATGCCGGTCTTATCGTTCAGGTCAATACCCACCGTCACCTGTTCGTCCTCCATGATGAGCGTGAGCGGCTCACCCTTCTGCATCACGGTCAGTTCTGCCGAACTCAGTTTCAGTTCATCCTTCAGCACCTCCAAGTTGCGCCCGATGACAGGCGTAGGTACCGACATCACCTGATTGGTCTCCGTGTCAATCTGCACGAAAGCCTTGCTGCTCCTGCCATCAGCATCCTTAACATCGGCAAGGATAGCCTTTCCAGCCAGCAAGTCCTCCTGCTGTTCCTGAGTAAAAGCCTCCAATGGTGATTTCTCCAACTGCGGATAGAAGACCACATCCACCTTGCCGTCCTCCATACGGACCAACGCAAATCGGGTGCGGCTCTTCAATGTCTCGCCCTCATCATTATTCACCTGAATGGGCAGCAACGGTGAACGTCGTCCCTGACCAATATCTTCCAACGCCCACATGGGCAGGTCTTCAATCTTCTCTTGTGTGAGACCAAAACGAGCCAGTGTCTGATAAGGCACCTCGCTCTCTTCAAATCGTACTTGCTTCATACTTTAACTTTGAATTTGAAA
>NZ_CP083673.1:6559129-6565016 GCF_025914115.1 Bacteroides sp. DH3716P
CTTCCATCTCCCCATGCTCGTAGGCTTTCAGCTTGTCGCCGATAATCTGCCGGTTCGCCTTGTCAGCGTCGGGCATCTCGGTGTTGTATCCATCCGTTCCCGGCGGTTGCTCCTTGCCGGAGGACGGAGCGAATATCAGCCACATCACCCCGATGAAGACCAGCACCATAGCGGGCAGGACTATCATCTTCTGCCGTTTCAGCCGCTGCGCCTCTGTCAGCGGTTCACGCTCCTTTTTCGGCTTTCCCGTGTCGGGAGCGGTTTTGTTCTCTTTCATCGGTTCATTCTTCATCTGTTCCATATAAATAAAGTGTTAAGTGATTGTCTGTTTCCGCCGGGGTCGGCAGTTCTACCCGTCCGGCGTGTCCCGTTTCCATGCGTGAGCCGTCGTTTTTGCCGATGTCATAGACGGCTCTGCCGAAGGTATAGAGGGCAAGCACCGCGAAGGCGGCGAGCATCCCCAGCACGATGCGGCGGCGTGTTTCCGGCGGCAAACCGTCCAGATACCCTTTGAGCCTTGCCACCAGCCGTTTCCGTTTGTCGTGGAGCTTCCAGTATGCGCCCCACATTGTTTTTCTGATACATTTTACTTTCCGTTTCATAATCCGTTACCGTTTGATTGTCTGTAAATCCTTGTTCTCGATGATGGTGAAGCCCTCGATGGTGAAGCCGTTGGGATTGTCGTCCGACCGCGATGCGTTCAGCAGGCGGCAGGTAGTCACGAGGCTGCGCTCGGTGACGTTGCTCTGCCGGATGATTTTCTGCGTGGCGTAAGTCACGGCACGGTAGGGATAGGCGTTGAAATCGCACACTACGCTGTCCACCTTCAACACTTGGTTGATGTTCCCGGCGATGATGCGGTTGTAGTACCCCTTCTCGGCGAAGTCCGAATAATAGTGGTACACGCTCTTGTCTGCCAGCAGCAAGGCACGTTTCACGTTGTGTTCAATCGCGCTTTTTTCAGGTGACAGCGTGAAGAAAAGCTCGTGGAAGCGGCGCACATGCTCCCGTGCTTCCGCCGGGCGGTTCTGCGATAAATCCTGAGAGAGAGCCAGCATCAGCGACTTGCCGTTGTCCAGCACATAGATTTTCTCCCGTTGCTTCTCCGCGAAACGGTAGGAGTTCCATACGCTCCACACCGTCACCACGGCGCACAGCGAGAGGAAGACGATACCGAACAGGCGTATCTGCCTGAACGATGATTCGATGTTTTTAAGTGACTTAAATTCCATTGTTGTTTATTCGTTTTTAATTGTCAGTTGATTATTTCAGCAGTTTCCCGGCACGTCCGACCACGTTTCCTGCGGCTGCACCCGCCACGCTGCCCGCCATTCCTCCGGCGCGTCCCGCCATCTGGTTCACGTTGCGACCGTAACCGCCCATGCCTCCGGCTTGGATAATCCAGCCGGCAACGGTGGGAATGGTGAAGTAACCGATGATGCCGATGCAGAGGAACACGATGTACACCCCGTCGCTCGAATCCAGCGAGAAGTTCGGGTCCGCCTGCATACGTTCAATGTCGCTTTGCAGCATCAGCACCTGTATCTTCGCCAGTATGGTACTGAACATATCCGATACCGGCAGCCACAGATAGACCTGTATGTAGCGGCATATCCACTGCGTGAGCGTGCTTTGGAAACCGTCCCATACCGACAGGGCGAATGCTATTGGACCGAGTATCGCCAGCACCACGAGAAAGAAGGTGCGGACGGTGTCTATCACGAGGGCGGCGGCTTGGAACAGCAGTTCCAGTATCTCGCGGAAGAAGTCGCGGATGCTCTTCTTCATGTTGTACATTCCCCGGTCGATATACATTCCCGCCATCGTCACCATGTCGGAGGGCGACCAGCCGAGTTCCTCCAGTTGCTTGTCAAATTCCTCGTTGGACACGAGGTAGGCGGTTTCGGGGTTGCGCACCATCGCCTCGTATTCCAGCTTGTCCTTCTGCTCCCGGTATCGGTTCATGTCCAGCGTTTCCGCCTCCAGCATCTTTGCCGTGCCCTGTACGACGGGTGAGAGGATGCTGTTTATCGTGCCCAGCACCACAGTCGGGAAGAACATGATGCACAGACCGATGGCAAAAGGACGGAGCATCGGGAATACGTCTATCGGTTCGGCTCTCGCCAGCGACTGCCATACCCGGTAGGCGACGTAGAACAGCGCACCCAGCCCGGCGATGCCTTTTGCCACACCCGCCATGTCCTCACACAGCGGCATCATCTGCTCATAAAGTGAGCGTAAAATCTGATGAAGGTTATCGAACTCCATAGGCTTACCAGTATCTTTCGTTCATGTTCCCGTACAGCCCCATGATGCGGTCAAGGTCGTTCTTTTTTTTCGCACGCAGATAACTCACGGAGATGTTCTTGTTGGTGTAATAGCTCACAAGGTTGCGGTAACGCTTCATTTTGGAGTAGCAGCGTTCCACCACGTCCATGCGCTCCTTGTCGGTCATGGAGAGCGTGGTGATGTTCACCACATTCTTCAGTTCCGTCAACACTTCGTTGCTCTCTTCCAGCAGTTTCGTGTAACCGAAAGCGATTGCCGACAGCTCTTCTGGTCTGAAATTTCCATCACGGAGCATCCTTTGGAAACTGTTTACATAAATGTCGGTGATGTCGCCTACCATCAGGATGGTCTGCTGCACCTTGCGGGCGTCCTTGACGAGATTGTTCACCGATTTGAGGGCATCGTAATACTTTTTGCCCTGCTGATAGATTTTCACCGTTTCCTGAAAGTTGCTCACCATGTTCGTGGCAGTCTTGGAGGTATGGATGATGTTTTTGGAGGCATTGATGATACCCTGCGCCAGATTGCCCGGATCGCTTACGACCCACTGTGCGCTTGCCCTGCCTGCGAAAAGCAGGCACAGGCAGATAATCATTGTTATTCTTGTTCTCATGTTACTTTGGATTTTAGTGGTTGTTATTCTTCTGTCGGGTGTCCCGGCTGCGGTTTCACCCGCACATAGTCGCCGCCCGGCGAGAAGGTCAGCACGTCCGTGGCCTCGTTGTAGGACACGTCAATGCGGAAGCCGGTGTTCATGAACAGGTTGCCGTTTTCCTCCTGCAAGAGATAGGTTTCCGGTTTCAGCTTGCGGCGCAGACCGCTCCGGCGGAACACCGTCACCTTGTAGGCTTCGCCCTCCTTGTAGATAAGCACGTCGGGCTTCCCCTCCACGCTCTCCCAGTTCCCGCACAGCATATCACGGCGGTTGTCGGCCACGTCGCAGGATTGCAGCATCATGACCGCCAATCCGATCAGACACTTGCTGACTTGCAGCATTTTCACTTTTGGTAAATTCATACGCGTTTTCCTTTTTTTGTTGGTACATTCTGTTTTAGTTATTCCTTGTTCCTCCGCCTTTCGGCAAGCTGCCGGATGGCGGCTTCGATGTCGCCGCCCAGCTTCTCTGCCAGACGGTAAACCTCCACTTTTTCCGTTTCTTCGGTAGTGTAGGCCAGATACTCTTCCGCGCTGACCTCCGTGGCATAGACAGCCGACTGCGTGCCTCCCAAGCCTATCCACACCTCCTTGTAGAGCCGTGAAGGGTTGTTTGCCATGTTGATGGAGAGTATCTGCCCTTTCTCCTTTTCTGTCAGTCCGAGCAACGCCTGTATCTGGTCGAACTTGTTCATGTACTTGCGCTGGTCGAGAAGTATCTTGCAGTCGGAGTTGTTGATGATGCTCTCCTTGACCACAGGAGAGGAAATGATGTCGTCCACCTCCTGCGTCACCACGATTGCCTCGCCGTAATACTTTCTGACCGTCTTGTACATATAGCGCAGGTATTCAGCCATGTTCGCCGAAGAGAGAGCCTTCCAAGCCTCTTCCACGATGAGCTGTTTCCGCACCCCTTTCAGCCGCCGCATCTTGTTGATGAAGGCTTCCATGATGATGATGGTCACGACTGGGAACAGTTCGCGGTTTTCCTTAATCGAATCAATCTCGAAGACGATGAACCGCTTGCCGAGCAGGTCGATGTTCTCCGTGGAGTTGAGCAGGAAGTCGTAACGCCCGCCCCGGTAATACTGCCGCATGGTGGTGAGCATGTTGTCGATGTTGAAGTCGGACTTCTCCACCTTGATGTCGCGCTGCGCCAGTTCCTTGCGGTAGTCGTCGCGCATATACTCGTAGAAGGTGTTGAACGACGGCACGATGCTACGGTCGGATTGGATACGCTCGATGTAGGCACTCACGGCACTGCCCAGCTCGCCGCTCTCCGTCTTCGTCACCTTGTCATCCTCCGACTTCCAGAGCGTCAGCAGCAGGGTCTTGATGCTGTCCTTCTTCTCCACGTCGAAGATGTAGTCATCGGTGTAGAACGGGTTGAACGATATGGGCTTCTCTTCCGTGTAGGTGAAATACACGCCGTCCGCCCCGTCTGTCTTGCGCCGGATCATGCCGCACAATCCCTGATAGGAGTTTCCCGTGTCCACCAGCACCACATGCGCGCCTTGCTCATAATATTGCCGCACGAGGTGGTTCATAAAGAACGACTTGCCGCTGCCCGAAGGACCCAGCACGAACTTGTTGCGGTTGGTGGTGATGCCCCGCTTCATGGGCAGGTCGCTGATGTCGAGGTGCAGCGGCTTCCCCGTGAGCCTGTCCACCATCTTGATGCCGAAGGGCGAGAGCGAACTGCGGTAGTTGGTTTCCTCCGTGAACAGGCACACCGCCTGTTCGATGAAGGTGTGGAAACTCTCTTCCGCCGGGAAGTCAGCCGCGTTGCCGGGTATCGCCGCCCAATAGAGTGTCGGGCAGTCTATGGTGTTGTGGCGCGGCACGCACTCCATGCTTGCCAGCTGGCTGCCCACGTCGTTCCTGATATGCTTCAGTTCCTCCGCGTCATCGCTCCACGCCATGACGTTGAAGTGCGCCCTTACCGAAGTCAATCCGTATGACCGGGCTTCGTTCAGGTACTGGTCTATCCACTCACGGTTGATGCTGTTGCTCCTTGAATAGCGGGATAGCGATTGCATGTTACGGGCGGACTTCTCGAACTTCTGCAAGGTTTCCTCGCTGTTGTCTATCAGCACATACTGGTTGTAGATGTGGTTGCAGGAGAGCAGCAGCCCCACGGGGGAGGCGAAGGAGAGGCGGCAGTCGCTCCGGTCGGTGGAGAGTTTCTCGTAACGGGTATCTGTCGCCACCTTGCCCGGCAGGTCTTCCGCGTCGGAGAGGGTGTGCAGGCACAGGCGGTTGTCGCCGATGCGCATCTCCCTTGCCGAAAGCTCGATGTCCTGCAAAGTGGTGTTCCCCTCCGGCATGAGCGAGAAGTAGCGTTCGATAAGCCCCGTCTTTTCCTCCGTCCCCACAATCTCATCGGTGGAGAGGCGGCGCAGGCGGACAAGCCCGCTGTCGTTCATGATGCGCTCGAACTGTTCGCAGGCTTCCATGAACTTGGTCGTGGTTTCCCTGTCCAGCTCCTTCGGGATGATGTGCCCCCGGCACAGCGTGCTGAAGTTGCTCTGCATCCGGCTACGCTCCTTCGTCGTCTTGGTCAGGTAGAGGTAGCAGGTGTGTTTCAGGTACGGACGCTCGTTGAAGTGACGCTCGAAAGAGCGGCTTAAAAAACTCATGTCATCCTTTTGCAGCTCCGGCTTGTAGCGTTCCTTGATGAACCAGTCCTGTTTGTGGACGACGGAGTAGTCCGGCAGCACTTTGACCGCCTTGCACCAGTAGCCGTGTATCGCCTCGTACTCCGCACCCGTCACGGTGTAAAGTTCCGGCAGTTCCACCTCGAAAGCCACCGTGATGTCGGCGTCCTTTGAGATGATGCAGCCATGCTCCACCGCTAAAAGTGGGAACCTGTTTTCCAGTGTTGTCATTTTCGATGTATTCCTCATTGTTTTTCTTCCTTTCGTTGTCGTTTGAACAGACGGGT
>NZ_CP083673.1:6565116-6568214 GCF_025914115.1 Bacteroides sp. DH3716P
GTAGAAGCACTGAAGTTGCCCAATGTGGCTATGCTGGAATTATCAACCCATATAATCTGAGGAGGTGTTTTATAAGTATCTGTTGCCTTTATCAACGATTCGCTCAATATGCGATTGAGACGCTGTACTCCTTCCTCTTTTGAGTTAGGCTGTACATGTTTGTTATTTTCTTCCATTTTCATTCTTTCGGATTATCAATTTCTATTTTCGTTACCATTCCAATGACCTCTTGTTTGTTTTGGAGCAGCCACTTGTCGATTTCTTCTCTATTAAAATACAGCATTTTTCCCCTTGGCTTATAGTGTGGAACTTCTTTTGCGGCTGTAAGTTTGTATAGCAGGCTTTCAGAAACACCAATATACTTACATGCTTCGTCAAACCCCAAGACGGTTTTGGTCTGCTTGACCATCTTCTCCAATTCCTCGATTCGCTCTATTAGTTTGTCAATAGGTCCCAAAGCCTCCAAACTGTCTTCTATTGCGACAATTCGCTCATAGAGTCTAAAATGTCTTTCATTCATGTGTCACGTACCTTAATTAAATTGTTTACAGACAGTAGCACGGTTATATTAGCCGTCTATTCTTTCTTTGTGTAGATAGTACATATTCCTCTGCTTCTCTTTGAATCTCGTTCTTCGATTTGCCCTTGGTTCCTTGAAGCCATTCATCTATCTCAGATTTGAGGAACATGATGCGTTTGCCTCTCTTGTGAAACGGTATTTCCCGATTGCTTGTCCAGCAATATATGGTATGCTCTACCGGATGTGTTGGGAGATAAGCACATAATTCAGCAACCGTAAACCATGTTTCTTCTTTTTCTGATTGAACAAGTTCATATATACCATCAATCTTGTCTTCTAATGATGACAGCTTTTTCAGTACCCCCGTTATAGCGTTGGGAATATCTTCAAATCTTATACTATTTTCTTCCATGCTAATTATTTTTTATGATTTTTGATGCAAAGTTATGGGGAGACTGTCACTAAATAGAAAAAGTAACGTGATAGTAAGGCAGTATCAACCAAACTATCACGTTTTTACTTTCATTTAGCAGAATTATTGTGATTTATTCCTCTCTTAATATCTGTTCGATGGATTTGCAGATGGCATATTGACTTGCTGTCATGGAAACGTTTCTTCTTATCCTTGAAAGAGAAGAGGAAAGACAACTTGAAGTTATGAATTTCTCTGTTCCATCCTTTTTGATACTGGTTAAGAAGCGACCTTCTCCCATGACATATTGCCAATTATTGTTTATCAAATGGTATTGAGCCATAGCGTCAAACAGTACGGCTACATTACGTACATTCTTTACACGGATAGATGCGTCCAAGTCGCACTTGAATAGGCGACACAACTCGCTACGCACATCACTGTTGTCGGCAAAATCAAATATGTCGTGACTTTGGACAAGTTCTACCAACAAATCCATCTGTCTGTCTGACAATTGGCATCCCAAAGTGAGGATGGACGATTTCTTTCGGGTAAGGATTGGCAGACCAGTACCCACATGTTGAAGAAACAACTCAATAAGTTCCTGCTTGGAATAATCTTCTTTTTTCTTGATTATTGACACACACTTAGAGTCTCTAAACAAAGTACCAATAATGCCAATTGCCATCTGTCGCGAGTTCTTACAACGTGCACAATCACAGTCAATATATTGGTGACTGCGCTCAAATAGTTCTATGAAGTACTCTGTCTTCATATGATTCTTTTCAGCTTGAAGATACCAACTTCTTGCGATCTCAAACAACTCATACAGTTCTCTGTAGAAGTCTTCTGTACACTCCACATGTTTGTGGACACGCTTGCTCTCTTCAAAAAGAGAGAAGCCAAAAAAGGCTGTCTTTTTTCATTTTTATCTGTTTATTGTTATAAATGTTTGGTTTCCACGAAAGGTTAAAGTGCCAAAACAATAGCATCATTACATAGAATGTTGAAAATGAAAGGCACTAAAAACCACCTGTACAATAAAGGACTTATTGATACAAGTGGTCTTCTATACTAAGTGCTTACAAATGATAATCACTATTCATCTATGTCCAACTTAAAAGCTTCTGTAGCTTCATCTTTCTTCTTGTCAATTACTTTTGCGTAGATTTGCGTAGTTTTTACATTGGTATGCCCTAACATTTTGCTTACTGTATATATGTCTGTACCGTTAGCCAATTGTAATGTTGCATAGGTGTGGCGGAAGCAATGAAAGGTGATGTGCTTGGTAATCCCTGATGCTTTTACCCACCGTTCCAAAGGCTTTGATATCCATGAAGGGTCAGGCAGTCCGGCAAACACCAACAGTTCTCCGTCTTTCTTGCGCTCACCGCAAAGCTTGTATGCCTGTGGCGATATAGGCATGTATTCAACGCCCTTAGTCTTCTGCTGAGTGAAATTGAGACGGTACCCACCATTGTATTCTTCAACCTCTGACCATTTAAGCTTTTGAATATCGCTATGTCGCATTCCTGTCAGTGCAGAGAACAAGGCTGCCCGTTTTAGTATATCATCACACGGAGTCTTTGCCAATATATTAAGTTCTTCCAGTGACAGATACTCTCTTCGAGCACTCTGAAACATGATATTTTTAGCCTTGGCAGCAATATCACAATTCAGATAGCCATCCACGAAAGCTTGTTTGAGTGCCGCCTTGAAGATAGAGAAGTACGTCGATGCCGTATTCCTTGAAATAGTTCCTTTCTTAGAACCACCCTGCGGTGCCTTTATCAAGAAGGAACGGAATGCCTCAATATACTTCATGTCAATCTGCGAGAACTGTATGTAGTCACACTTGGCAAACATTGACAACAGTGTGTGCAATCTGCGCCAGTTGACAACTATCGATTCTGACGCAGTTTCCTCTCTTTCTTTGATTAACTTCTCAATATACTCCAGAACATTGCATTTTGAGCGTTCGCTTTGTTCTGCCATTTCCATTTGCTGGTCAGTAAAGAGAGCCATGTTGTCGTACTCTTTTTGACGCAGGACTCGAACGCCATCCGCATAAAGGCAAGTTTCCATATCTTGCTTGGATTTACACTGAATAACGCCATTGTCATCTCGCTTGGGCTTGTACTTTATTCTACCAGCAACGGCTCGCTC
>NZ_CP083673.1:6568314-6571389 GCF_025914115.1 Bacteroides sp. DH3716P
TAACTCGTTACCACTGTTTCTCAAATACTCAGTTAAATGTTTATTCTTCAAACGGTTATATTAAACCGTTGAAAATCTAAAATAAAAAGTCCAAAAACTGCCACTCGGTTTATTATTTAATTGAAAAGTTTATCTTCTGCAATAAGATTCACCTATCTCTTACAAGTTCATAAATGCAAAAGTATCTTGCACCTTACACTAAACCAGCGATAGTCAACTGATATACAAGTATTTGAAGCAGTGCAAGATACCGTTGCAGATGCGTGCAAGATAGAGGTATCTTACACACTGTCTCGTTTATAAGAATCCGGGCATATTCATAGAAGACACTCAATAATTTGCAGCACCTCTACATAAAATGGCTTGTTCATGCCGGTGAACAAGCTGTTTTATGCCTTGAGACCAACAGTTTCAAGTAATGAAACTACCAGTTTCACACCGGAAAACTAAGTGTTTAATACCTTGAAACTAAGTGTTTCAAGCGTATGAAACAAACTGTTCACAAGCTTGAAACTGATTTTCCCCTATGGAGAAGCCAATCGAAACCTTACGGAATACAATTAATTCATCCGTATCTATTATCTCGTTCAGCCTGTTATTCCAGATAATATTACGCCAGTTATCAGACACAAATACATCATCTTTCATGTATTAGTACCAGACAAATCAGCATACAACTTACTATAAATCAACTATTAAGCACTTATTACAGGTATAATTGTAGGGTGAGAGTAAAAATTACCCTCACCCTACAATCACAGTTACCCTCACCCTTTGTAACATCGATGAACAAAGGCTTTCAAGTGATTCGGTGAGGGTGTGATAGTAAAATCAGCCAAACTCGCATGTGATACATTCCAGCCCAAGTGGCAAAAGACAGTGTACCCAAACACAGAAATTAAAGGAGGAACTGACACTGAAACAGATCCCCCGCCACAGTTGTTAGCTAAAACAACTCTATATAAAATTTTAGATATAAAAAATGGGGATATCGTATTTAATAACGTATCCCCACTCTAAACTTAGTTAATGTACTTGTTCTCATTTCTCAATTCTGTACCCCCATGAAAGCATTTCATTACGACCTACTTCACTAAGGATTTTTCTAACTAAAGAACCCATTTTCTTTGCCATAATCTTTAAACCTTTTAAATTACTAATTCCTGAAAACTAAAAAATAAAACTTACTTGTTTGGTTTGGTATTAATTGTTGAATATCCCCAAACATGTACATCGGCTTCGCCGATCTTTCTAAACAATCTTTTTAAACTTTTCATTTTGTTATCCTCCTAATTACATGTTTTACAACACAAAAATACAGCCTTTGTTTATACATTGATCTAAAAAAGAGAGAAATTTATGTTTTATAGCATATTTCTTGATTTGCATCAATTAATTTATTTGTTATAAAGCAGAATTGTAATATACGCTGCAATAAATATGAAAAAAGGCACAGATGAAATATCATCCGTGCCTTCACTATGGTCACCTATTATATAATAGGAGAATATTTATATAAAGAGAAATACGTTATTTCATTGGAGTTTGCTCCAAAGTTGCCACCAGGAAGTCATAGAACTTCTGTACGGTAGGAATCAACGCTCTTTCGTCCGGTGAATGCGGTGAACGCAAAGTCGGACCAAAAGAAATCATGTCCAATCCCGGAATAATAGCACCGATAATACCACATTCCAAGCCAGCGTGAATCACTTTCACTGCAGGTTCTACACCAAACTGTTGTTTATAGGATGACTTCATCGCATGCAAAATCGGAGAATTTACATCAGGTTGCCAACCGGAATATCCGCCTGTCATCTCTACCTTCATCCCTGCCATAGAGAAACAAGACTCCAGGCTGGTAGTCAGATATTCTTTCATGCTATCGCTTGAACTGCGAGCCAGAATCTTAATGGCTGCCTTTCCTTCACCAATCGTTATAATAGCAAGGTTGGAAGAAGTTTCTACCGTATCTGGAACAGTAGGGATCATACGTGTCACACCGTTCTGACAAGCAAAGATTGCATCAATCAGATTGTCCTGAATCTCTTCAGGCACTTGCCCCGCAGGAAGTTCCACACGTTCAGCCGTAAAGCTGATCGGTGTTTCAATTGCCGAATATTCTTCATTGAACAGGTCTTCGCAGTATTTCACCAAGCCCAATAGTTCTTCTTCATTTTCAGCCGGAATGGTAATAACCGCATGTGCTTCACGTGGGATAGCATTACGCATATTACCACCTTCCCAGCTAGCCAAACGGGCTTCATAGCTGGCAACCGCCTCACGAACGAAACGAACCAGCAACTTATTAGCATTGGCACGTCCTTCATTGATTTCCAATCCCGAATGTCCGCCACGTAATCCTTTCAATGTAACTTTCACTGCGATATCTCCTTCTTCGGGAGCTACTTCCTTATATTCCAGGGTAGCAGTTACATCCATACCTCCAGCACAACCAATATACAACTCGCCTTCATCTTCCGAATCCAGATTCAAAAGAATCTCTCCGTTCAGTGTACCCGGTTTCAAGCCGAACGCACCGTACATGCCGGTTTCTTCGTCTTTCGTGATAAGAGCTTCCAAAGGACCGTGTTTCAGGTCTTTTGCTTCCAACACGGCCATAATAGCAGCTACACCCAGTCCGTTGTCTGCACCCAGAGTAGTGCCTTTTGCTTTTACCCAGTCACCGTCTATATAAGTTTCAATCGGATCTTTTTCAAAATCGTGTACAGTATCGTTGTTCTTCTGCGGAACCATATCCATGTGCGCCTGAAGAATCACACCTTTCCGGTTTTCCATACCCGGAGTGGCAGGTTTACGGATAATCACATTACCTGCTTCGTCTACAAAAGACTCCAGCCCCAGCTCTTTTCCGAAACCTAAAAGAAATGCTGTAATCTTTTCCATGTGTCCTGACGGACGGGGAATCTGTGTCAACGAATAAAAATGCTTCCACACGTTCTGTGGAGCTAAAGAAAGAATGGTACTCATAAGTAACTAATTAAAATTAAGCAGCATTATGTTTAAGTTTAATACCCAAGGTATCCCCGACAGCCGCCAATGCCCTATTGACGGTGT
>NZ_CP083673.1:6571489-6575080 GCF_025914115.1 Bacteroides sp. DH3716P
CGCGCGTTCCACAGCCCGGGGGTGCAGGAGAGCTTGCAGCTGAACTGCGCCATCGTGCGGTTGAGGGTGATCCGTCCCATGATCGGGGCTTTGCCGGTCTTGTCCGGCTCGCTCTTTTTCAGGTAGAGCAGCACCTTGAATTTTTCCACTTTCATAACGCTCTTTTTTAGGTTGTAAAAATACTCCTTTGAAAAGCGTCCTTTGGCATGCAAAACATTGAGAAACAGTGAATACAAATCCGCTTTGTTCTTATCGGTAAAAATTCGGTTACCTGCCGTCGTTTCCGAAACAGGCGGCTAACAGTCTGGTAACTGAAACGTCGCAATATTTTGTTTTCTTTTGCAGGTCTGTCTGTTCTGCAATTCTCGCAAAATGCTTAATTATAAACGTTTTACGTTTAATTATCGTCATTCTGTTTTTTATTGCATTTCTAAATATTACTTATGTTGCCCGCCATTCTTTCGCCACAGTGTTGAAACGTTCTGGAGTCAATGTTGCTATTATAAGTGAAGCATTAGGGCATACGAGTTTATCAACTACGCAATTTTATTTGGATAGTTTCGATAACGAACAGATAGATGATGCAATGAAGAACTTATTATAGTACATTCAATTAATCCCACTTGCAATTATTGCAGGTGGGATTATTCTTGTTAACTTTACAGCACTAATAAGAAGCGATATGAGAGATTACATACTACCAATTCCAGAATTAAAGAAGATAGAACCCATACTCACGGAATACTNCTTTACAGCACTAATAAGAAGCGATATGAGAGATTACATACTACCAATTCCAGAATTAAAGAAGATAGAACCCATACTCACGGAATACTTTGGCTATAAGCGTGCCATGTTTGAGAATGAACTGTCAGCTACTTACTACCATGAATATCCCAACGGAATCAGTGAAGATATTTGTAAGAACTACATGACAGACTATTCATTTCTAAACACTATCGCAGTAGATAACGGAGTATTTGATTATAAACGGTATGCTCCCAAATCGACTTCTACCAGTAAGGCGTTTAATCCAAGTAGCTTCATTATGGATTCAGAACACAATATACTTATCACTCTGCCAAGTGATAATTTATTGGAACGGCTGATTGATTTATTACAGAAGCATGGTGAAACTGATAATGACGGAGTAATTGGAATAAGTATGCTTGTTGTAGCTGCCATATATGAGAAGTATAAGAATGGTGAACTTTACACAGAAGTTGTCATATCAGAGAACACACTGCCTTATCTGGAACAAGTCCGTCCAGAAATGCTAAAGCTATATGAGTTGCTGAATACCAAGAGATACTCACCTTCCAAGAAGAAGGAGCTAAGGGTATTCAGTCCTATAACCATTGATAACGGAGTTAAGAAGATTACTCTTGATAACTCTTGCTATTGGCTGAGTGATTTATTGGATAACTACCTTCACATCTATTTAGGAGTAAACAGTTTGGAAGAAGCCCAACAGGAATTGAAGGAAGTATATTCACAGAAGAAGGGCAGGAAAGCCAATAATGCAGCCCATAATCTAATCATGTATGGTACATTCCACCTGTTACAAAGATATTCCTCAATAAAGACCAAGAGTGAACAGATACGTATGACTTTAGACTACATGGAATTATTATTTGAAGCAGGCAGTTTCAATAATGATGAGAACTACACCAATGCAGCAATAGCCTATTTGGTGAAACAAGGCTATAAACCGCAATGGAAGACCAAACAGACAGAAGACTACAATTTCTCACCCAATAATCAGTCTACAGAACATCTCTGGTAATTAATAATCCACCAATCCTTACAGACTACCATGTAATCACGTGGTAGTTATTTTTATGTCTTTAAATTAGCTAATTCGCTGATATTCTTACATCTAAAGAATGCACTTCAAATCGCCTTCTATTCTTTATAACACACCTTCCGACTATTCCTCACCTTTGCAATGTAATCAGAAACGATAAGGCGCCAAGTTGAAGATTGCACCAATTTATAAACTTAATTATTAATTTAAATTTAAACTATCATGAAGAAGATTTATTTAGAAGTTAAAGTTGTTGCAAATAATGAAGTAAGAAACGTAGCTTTTGCTAAAGGTATTAACCGTGCCATCAACTTGGGCAATGTAGAGAAGATATTAGCCATGATGAAGGTCAAGGGTTATAGAAAGGCAGAAATGGTACAGGTCGTTAAGGCAGAAGATGTAATCACAACAGGTGACATTCGTCTGGTTGACATTAACGGACAGGATATAAATCCAGAAGATGCAGCCAAATACTTCCTTGTATTGGACGGTCAGCACAGAACCATTGCCGCATCCCTCTATAATGAATGGGCAGCGGAGAACGGAGAGGAAGCAATAAATGTACCCGCCATTGAAGTTGAACTGCAAGGGAATGAAACTATTGCAGAATATATCAACGAGATTAATATTACCAAGAAGGAATGGACTACCCCAGACTATGTGCGTGGTGCAGCCAATATTAACCCAGACAATGAATTTCTGCAACGGTACAACGAATTAATAAAGAGCGAGAAGAACCCAGACGGTTATCCAATCTCAACACTGAACCTTATCTTTTGTGGCAATAATAACGCTATATCAAAGTCTGACTTCTCTTTATTATGCTCTGGTAAGGATGAGAAGGGGAAGAAGGTGAAGAAGCCTATCATTCCAGCCTATAACATGGAGATAGGTAACAAGTTCATCCAAATCTGCAAGGATAAAGGCTTTGATGACAAGGATATTGCCAAGAGATACTTAAGTAACCAATTCAATAATATCAAGACAATTACAGGAGACGTCAAGGAAGCTGTCAAGATATTCCAGTCCATTACACAGAACGACAAGGCGGCAATGTTCAATACACACGGAAATCTGGACGAGAATTTAGTAATGGAACAGTTTGAGAAGATAAGAGAACGGTACAATCGCCCTACTACTGTCATCTCAATTAAAGACAGCAAGGAAGTGACCGCCAATGATGACACAGAGGACATTCCTTATCTGGAAGCGGAAGAAGTCTGACCATGTAAAGAGCCTATGTGACAGGTAGGCTCTTCTACTCCAGATTCTTCCAGAGTGGTGAATTTCCATTATATAATAATACGGGTTACCCTAATAAATGAAGCTGAGAGTAACTTAAAGTCTGATTATTGAGGTGACAGGTAGCTGTTTTCCAATCACCAAGCAGAAGTGGGGATAAAGTTGGAATCTCCAAAGAGTGGTGAATTATCCCTATATAAAACGGTCAGTTACCCCAATATTCAGAGTTTAGGATTATTTAAAGTCCAATAATTAGGGGCACAGGTAACATATTTAAAATCACAAAAGATAACTTATGGTAAAGTTAGAAATTCAAGAGCGGGACGGCTTCCTCATTATGGAGGACTTCCCAGAGAACTGTATCTTCAACAAGGTGAAGACAGGATGTGGTGCTACTACGATAGCACTTACCAATGACGAGAATTACATTATAGCCGTACCTACGACAGAGTTAGTAATTAATAAGTGTTATCCACCTAAGGATAAGAATGGTAAGGACATTACTTGGAAGAGGTCACAGATTCAAGCAGGCGTAAGTCCTA
>NZ_CP083673.1:6575180-6577807 GCF_025914115.1 Bacteroides sp. DH3716P
AAAGTTAAGCGTGGGAACTTTGGTATTACCGTTCAGAAGTATCCCCATACTCAACAACATATAATACACAAAGCCCCACGCCTATATATATAACACTTTAATATATAAATAGTACGTGGAGCGTCCAATGTATTATCCAGTTGTTGTCTTGAAATTGGGGATTTCCTGAACTTGGATAATGCCTTAACGCTCTATTTTTATTAAGATTTGAAATAAATCCTAATACAAAGGTAAGGAAAAAATATTTTATTTTCCAAACAAGTTGTGCAAAATAAGTTGTGGCGTGTATTGCTTTTCTTTTTATTGGCTGAGGAATGGTTATCTTCAGTAATCAGTTTCTGTCTGTCGAGTAAGTCTGTATAATTTTTTTTTGTACCTCTACTTCGGGTCTTGACATTCCTGCTTCATGGCTGATTGTTGTAGGTAGACTATATAATTTTTTCTGTTGTTCATATTTAATGGAGAGTAGAATGGGAATAAGGCCTTTGGATAAGAAGAAAAGCCCCTGAAAATCAGAGGCTTAATCTTGTTTTTGGTGATCCGCCTGGGGCTCGAACCCAGGACCCCAACATTAAAAGTGTTGTGCTCTACCTGCTGAGCTAGCGAATCAATCCTTATTTGCGAATCAGTTATTTCCTGATTGCAGGTGCAAAGGTAGTTACTTTTATTTAATTTGCAAGCATTACGTAGAAAAAAGTTTCAATTATTTTTCCTCGTTGTGGCTTGTTTCTTGATTATCAGTAGTTTCTACTTCATCATATTTTATTTTTTCTTTGTTGATAATAAAGCGTTGGTAGTAGGAGAGCATCAAAGTTGTTAGTGGCAAGGCGATAATCATGCCGAGCATTCCCATTAATGAACCCCAGATAGAAAGAGATAAAAGGATGATGGCAGGATTCAGTCCGGTAATCTTTCCCATGATTTTGGGGACAAGGAAGGTATCCTGTATGATTTGTACGATTGCAAAGACGGCTAATGCACATGCAATGATAATCCAGAAGTTCTGTCCGGTGTCGGCAGCTTTGAGGATTGCCAATAAAATGGTGGGAAGGAAACCAATGATTTGCAAGTAGGGAACCATATTCAATGCTCCGATGAAAAGTCCCAGAGCGATAGCCATGGGGAAATCGATAATCAGGAAACCGATGCTGAAAAGAATACCTACGCAGAAAGCAACCAAAGCCTGTCCACGGAAATATCTGTTCATACCATCCTGTACGTCGTGAACCAGGTTGGAGGCAAACGTACGGTATTTATTGGGTAGCAGATGCAACCATCCTTCAGCTATCGCTTCGTAATCCAATAATATAAAGATTACATATAATAATATAATGAAAGAGGCAAGGATGCTGAATAGAATGTTGAGAGATTCTGCAAGCAAAGTCCACACTCTGGGGACGGTATCCTTGATTGCCGCCAGGATATTCTCTTCACTTAATACACGGTTCAACGCCTGAAGATCAATGTTCTCGTGGATAAATTCAGAAAGATTCTTAGGCACATTGTTACCGGCTCCATTGGTGAGGTAAGTCACTAGCAAGTCGTTCATTCTGCCTATTTCCGAAATCATCGGCGGCACTAATAGGTAGAATAAAGTGACTCCGATAACCGTAATGAGGAATAAGGAACAGAAGATGGAAATAATGCGGCTTTTTAATCGTAGCTTATACTGGAAGAATTTGACTAACGGATAGACCATATAAGCTATCAGCCACGCAATAAAGAAAGGTAATAACACTCCGCTAAGACGTTCCACGAGCATTAATATTCCTACAACTAACACACATCCGATGGAACCGCGTATAAAACTGTCGAATGTTATCTTTTTCCTTTCCATAATCTGTTTCTTTTATAGAGTTTATACTTTCTGCTCATCTTCCCCTCGTGCACGGAGATAACATTCCCTGCACAGAGGCTCATATTCGGCTGTTTCGCCTAAAAGAACCTGTTTCTCATTCTTGACTGTACGATGTGAGAAAGAGGCCAGCTGACCACATTTCACACAGATCGCATGAACTTTGGAGACTTCATCGGCAATGGCGCACAATTGTGGCATAGGTCCGAACGGATTTCCTTTGAAGTCCATATCCAATCCTGCAATGATAACACGGATTCCATTGTTGGCAAGCTGGTTGCATACATCAATCAAACCACTGTCGAAGAACTGTGCTTCATCAATACCTACTACATCTATCTCAGAAGTAAACAGTAAAATGCTGGCTGACGAATCGATGGGAGTGGAGGCGATAGAATGGCTGTCGTGAGAGACTACGTCTTCTTCTGAATAACGGGTGTCGATAGCAGGTTTGAATATCTCGACACGTTGTTTCGCGAATTTCGCTCTCTTCATTCTGCGAATCAATTCCTCTGTCTTTCCGGAGAACATAGAACCGCAGATTACTTCGATCCGGCCTCTTCTTCTAGTCTCCTGTATGTGGTCTTCTGAAAATAATACCATGAGATTTTGTGTTTTCTTGATTAAATAAATATGTGGACAAAGGTAAGCAATTCAATGTGCAAGAACTGTTAAATTATCCATTATTTTAGATTTTCAACGGTTTAATATAACCGTTTGAAGAATAAACATTTAACTGAGTATTTGAGAAACAGTGGTAACGAGTTAGCAA
>NZ_CP083673.1:6577907-6581798 GCF_025914115.1 Bacteroides sp. DH3716P
ATCAAACGACTCGCCCTGTGACTTCTCGTCCTTGGGCTTTCCGTACAGATCCTGCACGATGATGACCGTATAGTAGATGACATAGATTATGGTCACGACAATGGCGAATATTACAAATGACTTCATATTTTCAAGTTTGATTTTACTATGGTTTGGCTTATTGCCGATGCAAAGGAACTACCTTTTCTTCAATCTTAAACCGAAATGACTTTCCGCGGAGCCAAATCTTAACTCTAATTTTGATTACACTCGCAATCATACTCAAAAATCAAACTCGAAAGGCACAAAAAAAGCCCTTCCGATAGGGAAGAGCTTGTAAAGAGGGTGGATGAAAAAAATGTGGATGGCTATATGGTCAGGTACTTGCCATGGGAGAAGTCCTGATGTTCGTTAGAGAAAACATAGCCCAACTGGTTGGACAAGCATTGGGTGTTGCCTATCCTGGCATCGATGTTGGTGTGCGAATGTCCGTATATCCAATAGTCTATGCCGCTATCGGTGATATAGTCCTCCAACTCTACGGTGAACGCCACGTTTGCCTTGCTGCCTTGAAACTTTGGGTGGAGCATACGGAACGATGGTACATGATGGGTGACAACAATCTTATGGGCTGCTTGCGAATATGCCACTGCATCCTTGATAAAGGTGAGGCAACGTTCATGCTCAGCATTGAATTGGGCATGGGTCATCAGCTCACCTTTATATAATATACGGCGGAAGTCGCTTATCACTTGCTCGGTGAAGTAAGCGTCCTCCAAAGGAATCCTCGACCAAAGGGTGGAGAGGATGATGTCGGTGTCGCCAATCCTCGCAATACCGTTGTAGTGGCTGAATACATTGGGACGTACCTCCAAGAGATAGCCGTCGGGCAGTGTCGCCACATCATAATATTTGTAGAACTCATGGTTGCCCATGCAGCAATGCACCTCCTTGTAGTTCTCCGATGCCCAGTCCCAAAAGGGATGCTTGGAGTAGTTGTCATCGCCGAGATAGCCGATGTCGCCGGCAAGCAGCAGTATGTCGCCCGTCACCTCCAAGGGGTGGGCTTTCAGATACCGCCAATTGTCGGCAAACTCCAGATGCAGGTCGGATGCGTATTGTATCTTCATATTGGTCATGCTTCTATAAACAATTCATCCAGTTGATCTAACAGTCCGGTCACAAATGCCTCGTCTTGACCGAGTGACTTTGACAATGGTTCTGCGAGAGTTGACCAGTCGGCTCTGATGGAGGCGACAAACTCCCTTATACATGCCACTATTGAAGCAGGAGCCTCAATGTTGTCCTCAGTCATTATGACCACATTTTTCAGGATGTCCGAACGGTGCTTCTTGATGTCTTTGGTGTTCACATGCTTGCCGTCCCGCTTGTCTGCCATGAGATTTAGGTAGGCTCTTGCCTTCAGTGCTATCAAGGCAGCGGAATTGGCATGGCGTATGCCATCAGTCAGTTGGCTGTGTGCGATAGTAAAGTGATAGTAATCATCGTCCATGATGATGGCACTAAGACTCGACACATCTTCATCGGTCGGGATAGGTTCTATGACAAATCCCTTTGGCTCTCCAAGCACGTCGGGGTGGCGTGACAGCAGTTCNTCATCGGTCGGGATAGGTTCTATGACAAATCCCTTTGGCTCTCCAAGCACGTCGGGGTGGCGTGACAGCAGTTCTATCATCTCGGGATAGCCGTCTTTACCATCAAGGAAACGATACATTTCATACCTTGGTGGCTCACCAGCCTCCTGTTTCCTCTTTTCAGGTCGATAGCCAGCCTCCCGCACAAACTGCCAGAAGCGATTGGCGAAAGCCTCGGTCATGTTCTCTACGATGACTATCATGTCGATGTCGTGTGTGGCGCGTGGACGCACCACGGTATTGGTCATGGTGATGTCACAGGCTGCTCCGCCTATCACCACATAGTTTTCTGAGTATTCCGCAAATGCTTCACGGAACTTGACTAATCCTTCCATTTCTGTTCACTGATTATTCGTTCTACTTCTTTTTCTACTCTCGGATCATCATCATCTCTCAACGAAAGGACAAGGGAAAGGCGATCAACCCACTGGCTTTTGTCGCCCATTTTGCTGACAACAGGGTATTTCCATACCTCTATGATATAGTTGCCGTCATAGATGTTGGGATTCTCCATGACATCAGCCGACTTGACGGCACGATATTCCTTGCTTGTCATCATTATCATCTCTTCCCGGTCACGATTAAGCATGGAATAATGTGCCAGGGCATTGATGCCGCATACGGGGTATTCCGCATCCAAGCGTATGTCATCGCAAAAGATGCGGTTCTCCACAGGTGACAGCAAGACGTTCTGAGCCTTGTCCCACAGTTCCTTGCCCTTCAACTCGAAGTGTACCACCTTGCTGCGCTGTCCGTTCTGAATCTTTTGACACAGTCCTACATCTTCAAGACAGGTGACACCCAACGTGACGCTTTCGTAAGAATATGGAAGCAACGGTGCAATATCCCTTGGCGACATTCCTTCAATACTGCCCACCTGTAGGTGATAGAGTAGTATGTATTGCGCCACAGGGGTCAATACTTCGGCAATCTTCCTGTTGCTTGTCTTCTCCAATGCTATGATGCCTGGCAGATGGGCATATTCCTCGGACATGACAAAGAAGACTCCTTTGTCTGCCAGTCTGTGTCGCTCGTAGGTGGGTCCGGGCGCAAGGATAAACACCGCAGGCAGTCCCAGGGCTTCGGTCAACCGCTTGCCCGTGATGGCGCAAGTCCGTGGAGAGGGATTGCCCTTCTTGGGCTCAACGAACAGCAGGGGCGTGCCTTGGTATGTGCCATCATAGAAACGGTATGAGAGTTTCTCGCCAACCGTGATGCCTTTCAGGCTTTCCTTGGCACGAGGTTCCACCTCAAAGCGTCTGCCCAATATCCTTATTTCTTTTTTCAATTCCATTCTGCTACATTTTAATAATGTATTAAAACGATGCAAAAATAAGGATAATAATTGAGAATCAAGCATGTTTGGGCGAAAAAGTGCAGATTTGATATGTAATTTCAATGCATTTGAGCCATTTTTGCATCAAATGATGGTGTTTTCGTCTTTATAATGTCATTCAGATGCCGTTCGTTTCTTCCTCATCAGATAGTCGTTGACATCCTTGTAGTCGGCATATCTGAAGGACTCGTCCGTCACCCTGTACTCGAATACATTGCTGATGCTCTCAACCGTCTTGCGTCCTGCCTGGTCGTTGTCGAGGAAGCAATGGATGTGGGTGTAACGGTCAAGGTAATGCAATGCCTGTTTGAGGTTGGCGACTGAGTTCAGTATCATATAGTCGCAAGGGCTTTCAACGACAAACCATCGGTCTTGCTGTTTAACGAGGGTCATATAAGCAAGGAAGTCCATGAAGCCCTCAAAGACCAGACAACCGTTTTGCCACTCGTTGAACGTATGGGCAAGCAGGGTGATGTCCTTATGCCCGATGCAGCCCTTGAAATAGGGATTGCGCACCTCATGTCCTTCACTCAGATTGCCAAAGGCAATGCCATAGTAATGTTTTTGCTCAACCTTGTAGTGTATCTCCCTGCAATACATCCTGCCAATGGTGATGTCTATCCGTCGGCTACTGAAATAGGACAGCAGAGAATGGTTGCTCAGTGGGAGCAGCTTCACATCGTTCATCTTGGTTGTCGTGTATTCCTTGGCTGCGATAGCGGTCTCGATTGCCTTATCCACAGTGGCAATACTCTTGGACGCAAGGTAGGCAAGGGCATCGGAAACGGATTGTTTGTTATACATACGCTTTACCAGCTCCACAAGGTCACCGCCCTCCTTAATGGCGTAGTCGTACCACAGGTTCTCCTTCTTGCTGACCTTGAACGATGCGGTCTTCTCGTCCCTGAAGGGTGACAGATA
>NZ_CP083673.1:6581898-6595544 GCF_025914115.1 Bacteroides sp. DH3716P
CTTCTTCCATTTGGACAGACCGCAACGGAGAGAACCACATACAGCATAGCATCATAGCTGACTCCATCGCCTTTGTCAATGCAGGGAAGAAGGATGCAACCGACACACCTGCAACAAAGGCACGCAAGGCAGCCAAGGCAGAGGGCGAGGCTCCCGTACCGCCAGCCGATGCACCGCAGGACAAGAGCGAAGACCTTCCCTTCTGAGGGTAGTATCAACTGAGAGTAGTACGTACTAATCGTAGTAAATCCGCTTTTACTATGGTTAGTATGTACTATCAGTAGTAGAATAGTAAAGTAGTATTCACTAATAGTAGTATCATGTTATGACACAGATAATTGCAGTATTAAATCACAAGGGTGGTGTAGGGAAAAGTACGACCGCAGTAAGCCTTGCGGCAGCTCTGCAACTGAGTAAGAAGAACGTCTTGGCTATTGACATGGATGGACAAGCCAACCTCACGGAAGCCTTGGGATTGTCCATCGAGGAAGAACAGACAGTCTATGGCGCAATGTGTGGACAGTACACCTTGCCGTTGGTCAAGTTGCACAANGAAGCCTTGGGATTGTCCATCGAGGAAGAACAGACAGTCTATGGCGCAATGTGTGGACAGTACACCTTGCCGTTGGTCAAGTTGCACAACGGCATCACCGTCTCACCCTCATGCCTTGACCTGTCTGCGGCTGAGTTAGAGCTTATCAGCGAGCCGGGACGGGAGCTTATCTTGAAGGGACTTATCACCAAAGCCATCGCCAAAGAGCATTTCGACTACATCATCATCGACTGTCCACCGTCATTGGGCTTGCTGACCTTGAATGCCCTCACCGCAGCCGACTACATCATCATCCCTGTTCAAGCGCAATACCTTGCCATGAGAGGTATGGCAAAGTTGATGGACATCATCCGCATCGTTCAGGAGCGGCTCAACTCCAACCTTAAAGTGGGCGGCATCGTCATCACCCAGTTCGATCGCCGCAAGACGTTGAACCGAAGCGTGAGGGAAATCGTCAATGACAGTTTTCACGAGAAGGTTTTCAAGACCGTCATCCGTGATAATGTGGCTTTGGCAGAAGCACCCATCAACGGCAAGACTATCTTTGAGTATAATCCCAAATCCAATGGTGCCAGTGATTATATGTCTTTGGCAAAAGAAGTGTTAAACTTAAAATAGCATAGCCATGAGCAAGAGCAGTATGTTGAAAGAGGGAATGAAAGGCGGTCTCAACGGACTCCTTTCTTCCACAAAGAAGCCGAGTAAGGAGCAGATAGTCACAGAAACTACACCAGCACCACCTGTGTCTGTTTCTGAGACTACCGAAGTGCCGGTGCATTGCAATTTCCTTATCAACAAGAGCATCCACACGAGGATGAAGTACCTCGCCATCAAGAAAGGGATGTCCTTGCGTGATATTGTCAATGAGGCAATGACAGAATACCTAAAGCGGCATGACACATGAGTGCCGCGCGGTATCATCGCCGAACAGACGATGATACCGCTATCTCTTCTATAAACAGACTTTACTATCCGTAGTATGGTAGTAAAAACTATTCGACTATTATACTATTCGTAGTCGATACTACTTTTAGAAAATACTATCCAACTCATTTTTAGGGCAATAGTTTTCTCTGCTTGTAGGACTGTCTCCATGCTGATAAAAGGCAATGTCGTTCCCTATTACAAGATTTTCTCTTTTTACCTCATATCAACTATCGTCCTTCCCCATATACAGCTTCGCCCCACGCCATCCCGCCCGTTTCCTCTTTTACATAACAGATTTCTTTTCGCCAGCCTTGCCGCTGCGGATATTGTTTTGCAAAGGTAATGCTGGCGATTGTTCAAACACCAAATCGTCCATTGCATTTGACCGAAAAATCTTCCTCTGCGTGCAGAGCGTATTTTTCGCTCCCGATTTGGCTTTTTGATCGCCATCACTCTTGGAAAGCAAAAAATATCCCTTGGGCAGGCAGGAAAAGCCTCCGAAATAAGGGAAGAAAAAACATAAGAGCAATGGCACACAAGAATGACTATCAAATCCAAAAGCAGTTAGACAAGCCTCAGACTTGGTTCTGCAAATACTATCCCGCACGCATCCGCAATGTGGGTGAGAAGGAGATTGCCGACAGACAATTAGTGTTTGACTTCAAGGACGGAAGAGCCTACGAGGAAGTGGCGCAGCGCACCGCAGAGAATATGCTGACACTCTACGGCAAGGGTTGCGTGAACATCGTCTTCGCCCCCGTTCCAGCATCCACAAGCGAGAGCAACGAACTCCGCTACAAGGCTTTCTGCCACAGGGTGTGTGAATTGACAGGAGCGGAAAACGGCTACGAGCACGTGAGGGTATGCGGAGAGCGTAAGACCATCCACGATAACCGCAAGAACGAGGATGAAGTCCGCAAGGCGAATGTCGTTGAGTTTGATGAGCCGTTCTTCGACAACAAAATGGTGTTGGTCTTTGACGATGTGATAACCAAGGGTCTCAGCTATGCCAAGTATGCCAACCAACTCGAAAGGCTCGGGGCATGTGTTATTGGCGGTATGTTCCTCGCACGCACACATTATAAAGTAAGGTAAAGTATGACAAAGTACGACAAGGCAGTGTCCGTATGCTTCAGCGGACACCGCAGCGTACCTTTCGCCAAGCGGAGGGAGTTGAAGCAATGTCTCAAATCGGAGATAGCCAAGGCGTATGCCGACGGCTACCGGTATTTCTATTGTGGCATGGCAATGGGATTTGACCTGCTGGCGGCAGAAGCCGCCCTTTCGTTGCAATGCGAGTTGAAGGACTTGCAGGTGATAGCCGTTGTGCCGTTCCGTGGTCAGTCTGACCGGTGGAGCAAGGAAGAGCAAGCCAAGTATGATGCCATCCTGCGCATCGTGGATGACGTGGTCGTATTGAGCGAGCAATACTACAATGGCTGCCTTCTGAGGCGCAACGACTATATGGTCAACCGCAGTTCACGTCTCATAGCCTACTTCGATGGCAATCCCAAGGGCGGCACGTTCTACACCGTCAGAGAAGCCAAGAGGCAGGGATTGGACATAGTGAATCTTCATAATAGTGTATAACCCATAAAACAGAAAATGCTTATGGACGATATTGTTGCAATCATCGTTTGCTACTTCGTGTTCGGAGCTTTGGGCAATGTGCTCAGAGCTTTGTTCGGCGGAGAGAGACGAAACGACTTCCGCCGTGACCGCTAAGCGTCTTTAAACCAAGATACGCTGACAGCCATACGTCTGCACCTTACCCCAAAAAGATGCAGCGGATAATTGTGTCCGTAGGCAAGGATATTCAGATTCCTCACCTTAACATTTTGATAAAAATAAAGATACTGCTGCCTATATTTCAAGACAGCAGTATAAACCTTACTCTGCAGGTGCCCATTTGCAACGCACAGGAGAGACGATTGCACNACTGCTGCCTATATTTCAAGACAGCAGTATAAACCTTACTCTGCAGGTGCCCATTTGCAACGCACAGGAGAGACGATTGCACCCTCTGCTTTCAGCTGCTTCATGGCTGCATCTACCTCTTTGCGGTCGAGACCGCTGAGTTCTGCGATTTTACCTGCGTTGAGAGGCTGACCAGCCTCTTTCATTGTTGCCAATACTTTTTCTTTTGCGTCCATTGTTTTGATGATTTGATGTTTTGTTTATAATCTTGTTATTAACTCTTGTATTTTGTCTTCCCTTATAATCTTCGGTTGTGCCTTACCTGCCAGAACGAGAATTTTCTTCCCGTTTCTGTAGATGTGCAGCTGTCTGCTTCGTACCACTGCTGTCAAGGTCTCATCATCCTGCATGGCTTGCCATATAGGATAATACACACCTTCTGGTTCAAACAACTTCTTCTGAAGGTGTGAGCACATNTTCTTTTGTGAACATTTCAGGGAAACGGCAGATTGTTGCATACACCTGCTTGCTTGTCACAGGCTGACCGTCCTTTCTCAGGTGCAGCCTATGACGATTGATGGCATCGGCAATCTGGTCGGTTGTCATGCCGCCATTTCGCTTTACCATCACATATACTATGGCTTCTTCTATCTTCATCCTTTATTCATCTGTTTTTCAATCCATGCCATCAATACGGCAACAGCATATTCCTGTTCTTCCTTGGTCAGTGCCCTGCCTGCTGAGATGTGATGCCACTTGAAGAAGCATCCCCGGCAACAACAGCCAGTGGCATGTTGAGCCAGGAAAACAGGATGCCCACGCATGGGAGTCTGCTTGCCGTCGTTCGGTATGACAGCCGGAGCAAGTCTTTTTGCCACAAAGTCCTCTGCGTGTTTTCGTATCGTCGGCAATCCCTTTTCCATNGACAGCCGGAGCAAGTCTTTTTGCCACAAAGTCCTCTGCGTGTTTTCGTATCGTCGGCAATCCCTTTTCCATTACATACTCCCTGTCTTGCTTGGACAGATGGAACCGGCTGCGAAAATCAGACTTTGCCAATCTCTCAAAGAGATTCGTCAGGTCATACTCTTTCTTATCACCAGGAACGCTTTCTTGCGGCTCTTCCTCTTGGAACAACGATGGATATATGTATTTCTGTGACATCATTATCTGTTGCTTCTGATTTCTAATGTTATATCCATATATGACCGCTTGCCGTCTATATAGTCTGCATAGAGTATTTCTTCGCTTCTGCCTTTCAGAATATGGCACTTACCGCACAGCTCACAGTTGTGCAGACATCTCCATTCATTCAGAACGTAATCCAAACGTTCCTCTCGTGTAGATGATTCAATAGAGGGTGTGCTCATAATCAGTGTCTCCCACAGCGTGGTCAATCAGTGCCTGAAACTCTTCTTCCGTATAGTCTTCTTCCCAACCATACGTTACGTCCTTTATGCCCAAAGTAAACCCTAATGCCTCAGAATAGGATATGCCAATTTCAGCTGCAAGGTCTCTTGCCGCTTGAAAAATCTGCTCTTCTTTGCTTAAGGGCAGTTGTTTCGCTTTCTTATGTTTTTTCTTTGGTTTCCCCATTTGAGTATATTCGTTTAATAATCAGCGTTGATGGGCATCTTGAAATTCCTGTATTTCTTTCGGAGTTCCTCATTTTGCGCCTTCATTTCCTCATACATATCATTCAGTGCGTCAGGAAATCCCCATCCACAAGGGCTTGCCCAACGAAGGCATTGCTTGATTCGNTGCGCCTTCATTTCCTCATACATATCATTCAGTGCGTCAGGAAATCCCCATCCACAAGGGCTTGCCCAACGAAGGCATTGCTTGATTCGGGAATCATACTTGTCCCAAAGGTCATAAAGCACGATGTGGCGCAATGTCTTGTCGAAATTACTCTCAACAGAATCATAGAATTGCTCCCACATGTCTCCATAGTCATAAGTGAACTGACAGGCATTCTCCATATAGAACACCATCAATTCTGCGACTGAATCTTCCGAAGGCTTCAGTTTCTTGAAGTCGGACAATGCCTTGCGGCACACTGAGAAGCGTGTCTTTGGCTCTCTGTTTCTGCTCGGATAGAACTCTTCCCGTATGATGTGCTTATACTCTTCCAGCTTCTGGCCCTCATTCGGCTCTGCATAGAAGTCAAGATATTCCTTTGCCTCTTTCCGTGCAGAATAAAGTTCCAATACCATTTTTATTATTTCACTCTTGTCCATGGACATGAGGACAGACTTTAATTTAGATTTTGACATTTCTGCTCTTTTATCTTAAAAACGGGTCAATCGTTGCCAGCAACTCTGATTTCTGCATCACACCGCTCGTCCTCCACAACACTTCGCCGNTTCTGCTCTTTTATCTTAAAAACGGGTCAATCGTTGCCAGCAACTCTGATTTCTGCATCACACCGCTCGTCCTCCACAACACTTCGCCGCGTCTGAACAGCATCAATGTGGGCACAGACTGTATGCCATACTGACTTGCAGTCACCCCATACTTGTCCACATCTACCTTGATGATGCGGATTCTGTCACCCAACACTTCCTTCACCTGCTCAAGGATGGGGTGCATCATCTTGCATGGCTGGCACCAGGTGGCGAAGAAATCGACCAAGACAAGTTGGTCACTTGATATAACGTCTTTGAATGTTTCCATTACGATTTTCTGTAAAATTATGCTATTTTCTTTCCTGTTATCTTACAATACTGCCCTGCAAATGTTAAAATCGAGAAGAATTCAATGAAAAACCTTCGTTATTTCAAAGAATATTCGTACCTTTGCAGCGCTCATCTATAGATAGAAGGAGTTTCGAGACCCGGTTGCCTTTGATGCAATTCGGGTCTTGCGTTTTATAGTGGTGTCTGCAATCTCTTTTTCATCTTCTTTTCCAAAGCCTTTAGTCCATACTCTTTGTTAAGATGGTATGCTGTCAACAGATAGAATCCGTTGCTACGTTGTTGTTCCAAGACAATAACATACTTTTCCACTTTATCATAGATGTATGTTTTCTTGACCTTACGCTTTTTGCCGTCCCTCTCTTCTATGGTAAATACATCCAGATTGTCTGGTGTCAATTCTCTCACATGGTGATTTATCCAATGAAGCCTTTGTGAACGAGCCATCTCGAATACTCGCTTTGGATAAGTCGTACCGTCTTCGTTCTCAACCATGATTTCTTCACAGGTAAGATGCTTGAACAATCTTGCCATGTCAATCTCGCCATCTGTCTTTATAGGATAGATGCGCCACCCTCTGAATGAGAATTGACAGTTATCTTCTATATCACGCTTGAATATTGCATGAAGATCATGCTCTCTTTCTCGTTCACTGAGATATGCCAGTTCCAGCAGCTCAGGGTATTTCTTGATAATATTCAAACTGCTCATTGGCTATTTCAGTGCGATAAAAAACAAATTAAACTTCTTTCTAAATTTGGGAGTTGTGGTGTTGAGACTGATATTACTGTGTTTTTTTATCTTTTCAATCAGCTTCATTTTGGCTTTCACCCTTCCTTCAACTTCTCCCTTTTCATATCTAAGGTTGTAGTTGATGGCTCCCATTAGAACATCTGCCAATTGGATGAACACACTTTCGTGTGAACGTATAAACTGAAACCTGCCAATGGAAGAGTTGTATTCCATTATTTTTCTGAGCCTCTCCAGCTTATCGCTACTGCATGTTTCCTTGATATCCATATATATGTTATATGTATAATCCATGTCCATCTTGTGATGCAGCAATTGGTAGTACATGCGAAAGTAGAAATCATTAAACGTATAGTCTTCTCGTTTCTCGTCAATCTGACTCTTGTCAACAACCACAGCCCTAAATTCCATGTCATTCATAAAGAACCAGTCTATAAGCTCTGCATAGACTTTATACGTGGCCTCGTGGACATTTGTCCATTTCAGCTCATCACTATAGCCGTGCTTCTTCTTAATATCTTTTATGGCATCTTTTGCCATGCGGATTTGTGTGTATGCTATACTTGTACATCCCAAAAGCATGTAGGGATGACCGTCATGCACCATGTGGGTGCTTTCATCACAGTAGATGTTGAATGTCTTATTCATTGTATCTGTTTTTTGTTTATTCTTTATTCCTTTTCTTCAGCGGTCCACTATGAGGTCCACGGTTCAGCGTCACACCATGCTTGTTGAGTATGCGGAACACGGAACTTCGGCTTGTGAAGCCGCTGATGGCAAAGATGTCATCTATGCTGTGCCCCTCGTTGTACATGTTCACGATATTCTTCTCACGCTCCAGTTTCGACAGTGCCCTTTCCGACTTCTTGGGCGGCCGGATATTCTGTTGCAGATGGATGATGTGTGCCGATGCCTTGCGCAGCACGGCACACTCCTCAGAGAGTGACCCGAACATACGGATGACCTGTGAGGGCTTGGTGTCGGGGAAAAGTTCGTCAAACGTATCGATGCGGTCTTGGATGGAGATGATGCGAACCACCTTCACACGGCAGTATTCTATGAANTTCGACAGTGCCCTTTCCGACTTCTTGGGCGGCCGGATATTCTGTTGCAGATGGATGATGTGTGCCGATGCCTTGCGCAGCACGGCACACTCCTCAGAGAGTGACCCGAACATACGGATGACCTGTGAGGGCTTGGTGTCGGGGAAAAGTTCGTCAAAAGTATCGATGCGGTCTTGGATGGAGATGATGCGAACCACCTTCACACGGCAGTATTCTATGAATGTAGCCAGTTCACGGGTGCCACGCAGTGCGTTACTGAACCTCGACACCACCAGCTCGTCGCCGCGCTCCAGACTCGATATGAGCTGCTTCCACATCGGGCGCAGCCTCTCGTGTTCGGACAGTTCCTCTATCACCTGAACACAGCCGTATTGCTGCATCCAAGCCTTGTCTTCTGCATACTCTTCGCCATTGGTGGCGATGAAGATGTAACCTACTTTTGCCATACTGTTGTACGCTATTAAATGAAATCAAGTGCAAAGGTACACTATTTTTCCGAGAAACAATCATACTTGGACGAAAAATCATACTTAAACACGATAATTTGCCATTTTCTTTTCACTTGATTTCATTGAAAATCATACTCGCAAGTATGATGCACAAATAAGATTAAACTTACTTTCATTCTTGCAAATATATCGCTGAAACGCATTAACTTTGCACCGTCAATTTCAAAATCAGACTCAAAATAATGACAACAATGAAATATGAAACCCAACTTTTCGGAGGACAAACCNCGCATTAACTTTGCACCGTCAATTTCAAAATCAGACTCAAAATAATGACAACAATGAAATATGAAACCCAACTTTTCGGAGGACAAACCAACCTCCATTGCATGAAGCAAATATTGCATAATGCAAAATCAAACTCGCATGGCTGTATCAGACTTGCCATTTGTATTGCCACTGCGTTTGCCGTAGTCATGCTGACAGCATGTTCAGACGGAAACGGCACGAAGTCGTTCCATTCGAGCGATGAAGCCATCAGAGAGTATCATGGCTTTCTGACCACTCTTCGACAGAACGACAAGGTCTCAATTCAGACATTAGTTAAGATTGTCAACGAATGGCGCGTGTTGGACGATTCCGTGACATCGTGCATCTCACGTGACACTGTCAGGAAAGCCCACTCATACCCGTTCACGGTATATCATGAGTTGAACGACTCCATCCACATCGAGCTGTGCCGTATGGCGATGTCTAAGCAACGCACCTTTCACGACCTGCTCTATCTCAGAGAACAGACCTCTTCCCATGTTGGTGATGAGGAACTACAGCAAGCCGTGAAGGAAGCACAGCCGTTCTTTGCTTCCTTGGACAGCTTGCCTATATATAATAAAGGTGGTAAACAGGCGGTACTGAAGCGTTACCTGCTGTTCCTGCAAAAATCCGCCAAGCAAGGCATTCACGGCAAGGAAGACCTGCTCGCTTNCGCACCTTTCACGACCTGCTCTATCTCAGAGAACAGACCTCTTCCCATGTTGGTGATGAGGAACTACAGCAAGCCGTGAAGGAAGCACAGCCGTTCTTCGCTTCCTTGGACAGCCTGCCTATATATAATAAAGGTGGTAAACAGGCGGTACTGAAGCGTTACCTGCTGTTCCTGCAAAAATCCGCCAAGCAAGGCATTCACGGCAAGGAAGACCTGCTCGCTTTCATCAAGGAAGAGCATTTGTATTTCAAATCCTTCCTGCAATACCTGCCGGATTTTGCTGACGATGACATCGGTGACATCAGACGGAATACCGAACAATGCTGTCGGGAGATACTCCGTGCCGCCGACCGCAAGGATTTGTCACACAAGGATGCCATGATTTATCTCTCCATGCGCACCAACCTCCGTCTGCTGCGCAATTCACAAGCAGCTATCGAGGATCTGAAAAGTGGCAGGGTAAAGGACGAGCACACCATGCACGCCTACCTCCTGATGATGATGCAGCCGTTCATGACGATGGATGACCTTTCCGTGAGCGTGCTCTCCGACAAGGACAAGGCAGACCTCTACAAGATAGCCGATGCGCTTCCTAAGGAGATGGACAACCTGGCCAAGAAGCTGCACCTCGACAAGCAACGCCTGTCAGATATGCCCATTCTCATGATGAAGATTTATGTCACAAGATTATAAACACCCCAAACAGAGAATACGATTATGTTAGAACAGTTTTGCGATGATTTCCTTGCCGTCGTGCCTTTGCAGTTGCCAGAACTGCTGGACAAGCGCAAGATGGAGAAGCCTGTCAAGTATGACGATTACGTGCTTCTTACTTTCCAGTTGAACACCCCTTTCACGATAGAGGAAGTGATGGATATGCTCGAAGACGAGATGGAAATGATAATCCTCTATCACCACATTCCAAGCCGTCATACGGAGTTCGGGCACAGCTGCTGTGCCTATTCCAACCCCTCTTTCGGACGGATGTTCAAGGTCAACGGCTCCACCGATGAGCGTGGCATGGTCAGCCAGATAAAAGTGACCATCTATGACTCGCTGGAGCACATGTCGGCAGATGTATGCCTCGACCTCAGCCTGCACTGCAAGAACGGATTCTTCAAATACATGAAGCCCAAGGAGGAAGTCCTGCTCGACTTCATCTGAAAGTTACATTTGCCAGATGACAGTCCTGTTCTACCGCAACAACGCACCATTCTGTTGTCCACAACCAAAGCTAAAGTCATGCCGCAAACTCCCGACCATCTGATGAAGGAAACGCTTTACATGAAGATTATCCATCTTCTCGACCGTCACCGCACATGGCTGGAGATTGAGAGTATCGCCACTGTCCGCAACCACACGATAGTCAGGAACGGCAGAATGACCGACATCCTCAGCCGTGTGCTTGTGGTCAAGGCCATCCACCATCATTTCCCCTACACGAGAGGGCAAGTGTGGCAGATAGCCGAGTACGACATGGAACAGGCTATCAAGAGCCTTCGGACAACCGACGGGGCTTTCCGTCAGAGAATAATCAAGGGAGAACTGACACTGGAGGATGTGGAGCGTATCATATCCACTGCCACACACGGTGTCGTCCAGCCCGAGCTGAGTCCACTTCCATTATTCACATGCTATACATATTATGACAAGTAAGATACTGTTTCTCATCCTGATGTCGGCGTTCTTCTTTGTGCCGATGATTCTGCACAGAAGCCGCAGACAGTTTATGACACGGTTCTATCTGCGCATGACCGCGCTTGTGACAGCAAGGAAGCTCTACCGGTTGATGCTGCTCATCCTGCTGTACGTGTTCCACTTCCTCTACCTCTGTGTACACTATAACGACATAGGCGTAGTGGCTTCCACCATAGCGTTTGCCATATTCTTTGTCTTTATGGATGTAGAGAGGTGGCTGCAGCGTCTGCACGAGGAGCGGACACCATTCCGCATCGCCGCGTTGGCGGCAGTGGTGTTTGNCACTGTTCTATCCCTCGCGCATAGTCATATCGCTGTGGAAGAACAAGGCTGACCGCAAGATGCTCCTCGAAGACACAGAAATGCTCATCATATACTACTATTAAGTATCACCTGTATCATGCCGTTCCTTTTGTATAATGGAGCTGGCGACAAACAACAGTATTCACCAAACAGATTATTGAAATGAAGAAACAGAAACATAGAACGAGTTCCGGCAAGATGTCTGAACGGATGTCCCTGTTGGAGTTCTTGAAAGAGAGGTCCGGGATAAGGCTGTCGAAGCTCGAAGCCTACCTTGACCTTGTAGACAAGGCTTCTGTACAGTACATCCCCAAGGATCTGTGCAAGCAGGAGTTCAGCCTGTCCAACGGGCAGTTTGTAATCACCATTACCGAACTGGCAGGATGCTGGCATTGGCACCGCGCCACTGTCCGCACCTTCATCGAGCAGTTGGAGAAGATGAACCAGATTTCCGTCACCCGTCTCACGAAGAGCCAAATCATCACCATCCCGATGTTGGCTGAGACACCTGCCGTTTCTCCGATTGACGCAGCCTTGGATGTGTTCCGCCAGAAGATGTGTACCGCATTGGACGAATGGCGAAGCGGCAAGATGTCCGCATCGGCTTGCGCCTCGGAATGTGAACAACTCTACGAAGATGCNTCCCGATGTTGGCTGAGACACCTGCCGTTTCTCCGATTGACGCAGCCTTGGATGTGTTCCGCCAGAAGATGTGTACCGCATTGGACGAATGGCGAAGCGGCAAGATGTCCGCATCGGCTTGCGCCTCGGAATGTGAACAACTCTACGAAGATGCTACAGAGGAAGTAGCCATTATCTTGCAGAAAGCCGACAATGGCAATTCAATTGGCAAGGTGCCATGCGGAAGCAACATTCCCGAATCTGTAGGACACGCCTTTTGTATGACTGCACTCACAGCTGTCTGCGAAGCCACCTTCCATCAGGTGCTTTCGCAGGAAACAGATAACGCCCTCGCTACCTCCCTTCTTCCCTTCTTTTACAAAGACCTGGGAGGAGACTGGCTCTCATTCATCGAGGCGGCAAAGGCAATATCAGAATTGGCATTGGATGGCAGCTCACCAGCCTTGCAGCAGGAAAGCGCAGCCATCAAGTCGCAGTTCCAGTCGCTCTGCCGACCTTTCCTTGCCATTATAGCCAACCAAGAGGTTTCCTGTCCTACTATAGGCTCTAATGACCTCTAATAATCATCGTATAACGCTTCTTCTTTTCTACTGGCACCGTGCTTCACACGTCTGCCATTGCTGTAAAATAATCGGGCTTGCCCGTTGGTCGGAAATGAGGGAATTTGGGTAGCCTAATACCCCTCTTGGTCTCCGACCATCGGGAGGCTGTCCTTACAAGCAGCAAGCTGGNTGGATTTCCGACCATCTAAGGGAATCACCACAGCACAGAGCAACGAGCACCAACGCCGTTGGACGGAAAAGGGTTGGGGATCCGCTGAAGCGACAGGCAACTACGACCGCAGCCGTGAGCGGCTCAACTTCGAGATTCGGGGCGGCAAGGTCTGTCCCATTGACAAGAGCCGAAGCATCCCGGAGCGCATGGCTGACATCCTGCGGAGCCGTGGAATCAAAGACCCCAACGAGGGACTGGCAGAGCCGCGCTTCCGCACTGTGGTCAATTTCATCTTCGGAGGCTCTCGTGAGCGTATGACGGAACTGGCATTCGGTGACCAGAAGGTGGATCTGACTCATGGAGCGGACAATTCGCATCTTACCCGATGCAAGGACATTGAGGAATGGGCAAAGGATGTTTACCGCTTTGTTGCGGACAAATACGGTGAGGAGAACATCGTCGCTTTCATNCCCGATGCAAGGACATTGAGGAATGGGCAAAGGATGTTTACCGCTTTGTTGCGGACAAATACGGTGAGGAGAACATCGTCGCTTTCATCGTACACTTGGACGAAACCAATCCGCACGTCCACTGCACCCTCTTGCCAATCAAGGACGGCAAGTTTGCGTACAAGCAGATATTTGCCGGAAAGGACAAGTACGAGTTTTCTGCCAGGATGAAAGCCCTGCACAGCGAGTTCGCCGAGGTCAACAAGCGTTGGGGCATGGAGCGCGGGACTTCTGTTTCAGAGACGGGAGCACGCCACCGCACCACCGAAGAGTACCGCCGCCAGCTGTCAGAACAGTGCACCACCATTGAGCAGTCCGTCGCCGCCCATCAGCGGACACTCGCCTCGCTCCAGTCGGACATCCGTCTGGCAGAGCGGAGAGTAAAAGGACTCACCTCAATGGTCAACAACCTCTTGCAGGAGAAGGCTGAGAAGGAGGCGGC
>NZ_CP083673.1:6595644-6597852 GCF_025914115.1 Bacteroides sp. DH3716P
CGTTCAGTCCTCTGCCTGTTAGCATGGCGGTACTTGACCATTCGCCCGGGCAGTAACTTTGCAAAGAAAAATGGGCATCGGCAAGTGGAATAGACACTACAAAACAGGAAAATCATTGATTTTTAGTGCATTTTTCTTTATTTCTTTCTTTGATTTAGGATAAAATATATAACTTTGCCTCCGAAAAAGTGTCACAAGTGACAGTTTTTCGTAAAATATGATAGTAAACAGATATAGATACATAGAACAGTTGAGCCGTTCAAAGAACAACGGGCTCATAAAGATAATCACAGGATTGCGACGTTCAGGCAAGTCGTTCCTTCTGAAGAAACTCTTTCATCAGCATCTATTGGATGAGGGCGTGAGAGAAGACCATATTCTCGTCATCGACATGGAGAGTAGGAAGAACAGAGAGTTCAAGAACCCGGACTACCTGTTGGACTGGGTGGAAAAGATGATGATTGACTATGAGACTTATTATATCATCATCGACGAGGTGCAGGAGGTGGAAGACTTTGTAGAGGTGCTCTCTTCCTTGTCAGTTACCGAAGGGGCGGATGTGTATGTCACAGGCTCCAACTCGCGTTTCCTGTCCTCTGACCTGGTGACGGAATTCCGAGGCAGAGGTGACGAGATACATGTGTGGCCACTATCCTTCAAGGAGTTCATGACGGTGTATGATGGTTCGAAAGAAGACGGTTGGGCTGAATACAGACTGTACGGAGGTTTGCCGCAACTACTTACACAGGTTGGGGATGAGAAGAAGGCTGATTTCCTGCGTCGCCTTTATCGCACGGTATATCTACGTGACATCTACGAGCGGAACAACATAGAACTGAGACCTGAATTTGAAGAATTGTCGAAGACCGTAGCATCCAGTATAGGAGCACCTGTCAATGCACTGAATATAGCCAATACGTTCAAGTCCGTAAGCAATGTGCAGAGCATAACCGACAAGACAGTGTCGGCTTATCTGGAATATATGCAGGATGCTTTCCTTATCGAAAAATCCGAAAGGTTCGACATCAAAGGACGGAAATACATAGGTTCGTTGTCCAAGTATTATTATCAGGACGTAGGTCTGAGGAATGCTATTCTGTCGTTCCGTCAGAGCGAGCCGACACATATCATGGAGAACGTCATCTACAATGAGATGCGTATGCGAGGATGGCTCGTGGATGTGGGTAACGTCTATCATCGAGTGAGGAATACGGAAGGAAAGCAGCAGAGGGTGACATTGGAAGTGGATTTTGTCTGCAACAAAGGGAGCGAGCGGATCTACATCCAGTCGGCGTGGCGTATGCCCGATGCAGAAAAGATGGAACAGGAGAAACGGTCGTTGCGTCTTGTAGATGACTCTTTCCGCAAACTGCTGATCGTGGGAGAACATACCAAGCAGTGGAGCGACGAAAACGGCATACAGATAATGAGTATATATGACTTCCTGCTTGACTGGTCAAGTACTGAGAAACACGGATAAAAAAAAGATATGCGCATAGAATATGCGTTAATACATATATGATTAAGGGAGGGCCTATCCATCACGGACAAGCCCTCCCTTTCTAAAATTTATCAATGAAAAAAAAGTTTTAGTGCTCTTGTTCGGAGCTGTATGTCTGGCTATAGATACAGCAGGATTCTGGTATGGCGGTTCGCCTCATTGGGCGAGTAATCGTCAATGCCGCCATCGAAAATCTGAGAGATGGTGCCATTTTCCATACCACGTTTCATCAGTTCCTCTGCAATGAATCTGGCACGGGAACGGCTGAGGTTATCATTGATGGCTTCACTGCCTGTGGCANTTTCCATACCACGTTTCATCAGTTCCTCTGCAATGAATCTGGCACGGGAACGGCTGAGGTTATCATTGATGGCTTCACTGCCTGTGGCACTGTCGGCAGCGCCGATGACCTTAACTTTCAAGCCATATTTCTTGGCGATGCGTGCTACTTCGTCGAGATTGACGAGCTGTGACCTGTTGAGCAACCTGTCAGTGCCAAGTTCAAAGAAGAAATAGATGGGCGCACCTATGCAAGCCTTTCCTGAGTGGATGAGCGATAGGTAATCGTCTTCCGGCTCACCTTCAGCATTGCCATATTCTTCTGTACAAGAGGCGGACTCCATGACCTTTGTCTTTTGACCATTACCATACTTGTCTCTCATTCTTGCACGCAGCGAGTTGAGACCGCTGTAGTCGTTTCGAGGATA
>NZ_CP083673.1:6597952-6603457 GCF_025914115.1 Bacteroides sp. DH3716P
CTTCTTCCATTTGGACAGACCGCAACGGAGAGAACCACATACAGCATAGCATCATAGCTGACTCCATCGCCTTTGTCAATGCAGGGAAGGCTTTTGACAACGGTCAAAATGCAGATGCCGCCGACACCCCAGCAACAAAGGCACGTAAGGCAGCCAAGGCAGAGGGCGAGGCTCCCGTACCGCCAGCCGATGCACCGCAGGACAAGAGCGAAGACCTTCCATTCTGAGGGTTGTATTGACTAAGAGTAGTACGTACTAATCGTAGTAAATCCTATTTTACTATGGTTAGTATGTACTATCAGTAGCAGAATAGTAAAGTAGTATTCACTAATAGTAGTATCGCGTTATGACACAGATAATTGCAATTCTAAATCACAAAGGAGGCGTAGGGAAAAGTACGACCGCAGTAAACCTTGCGGCAGCTCTGCAACTGAGTATGAAGCACGTCTTGGCTATTGACATGGATGGACAAGCTAACCTCACAGAAGCCTTGGGATTGTCCATCGAGGAAGAACAGACAGTCTATGGCGCAATGTGTGGACAGTACACCTTGCCGTTGGTCAAGTTGCACAANTATCGTCGGCAGCGTCAGATGTGTATAAGAGACAGCAGTAAACCTTGCGGCAGCTCTGCAACTGAGTATGAAGCACGTCTTGGCTATTGACATGGATGGACAAGCTAACCTCACAGAAGCCTTGGGATTGTCCATCGAGGAAGAACAGACAGTCTATGGCGCAATGTGTGGACAGTACACCTTGCCGTTGGTCAAGTTGCACAATGGCATCACGGTTGTTCCTTCTTGTCTTGACCTTTCAGCGGCTGAGTCAGAGCTTATCAGTGAGCCGGGACGGGAACTTATCTTGAAGGGACTTATCACCAAAGCCATCGCCAAAGAGCATTTCGACTACATCATCATCGACTGCCCACCATCATTGGGCTTGCTGACCTTGAATGCCCTCACCGCAGCAGACTACATCATCATCCCTGTTCAAGCACAATACCTTGCCATGAGAGGTATGGCAAAGTTGATGGATATTATCCGCATCGTTCAGGAGCGGCTTAATCCCAACCTCAAAGTGGGCGGCATTGTCATCACGCAGTTCGACCGCCGCAAGACGTTGAACCGAAGCGTGAGGGAAATCGTCAATGACAGTTTTCACGAGAAAGTCTTCAAGACCGTCATCCGTGACAATGTGGCTTTGGCAGAAGCCCCCATCAACGGCAAGACTATCTTTGAGTATAATCCCAAGTCCAATGGTGCCAGTGATTACATGTCTTTGGCAAAGGAAGTGTTGAAACTAAAATAGTATGGCCATGAGCAAGAGCAGTATGTTGAAAGAGGGAATGAAAGGCGGTCTCAACGGACTCCTTTCTTCCACCAAGAAGCCGAGTAAAGAGCAGATAGTCACAGAAAACACACAAGCCCCACCAGTGTCTGTTTCTGAGACTACAGAAGTGCCGGTGCATTGCAATTTCCTTATCAACAAGAGCATCCACACGAAGATGAAGTACCTCGCCATCAAGAAAGGGATGTCCTTGCGTAATATTGTCAATGAGGCAATGACCGAATACCTAAAGCGGCATGACACATGAGTGCCGCGCGGTATCATCGCCGGACAGACGATGATACCGCTATCTCTTCTATGAACTCAACTAATCGTAGTAAATACTATTGTACTACTTTACTATTCGTAGTCGATAATCCCCTTAGTAAATACTTTATACTATTATACTCGGTATTTCTATTGTGGCATGGCAATGGGATTTGACCTGCTGGCGGCAGAAGCCGCCCTTTCGTTGCAATGCGAGTTGAAGGACTTGCAGGTGATAGCCGTTGTGCCGTTCCGTGGTCAGTCTGATAGGTGGGGCAAGGAAGAGCAAGCCAAATATGATGCCATCCTACGCATCGTGGATGACGTGGTCGTATTGAGCGAGCGATACTATAATGGCTGCCTTCTGAGGCGCAACGACTACATGGTCAACCGCAGTTCACGGCTCATTGCCTACTTCAATGGCAATCCCAAGGGCGGCACATTCTACACCGTCAGAGAAGCCAAGCAGCAGGGCTTGGACATAGTGAATCTTCATAATAGTGTATAACCCATAAAACAGAAAATGCTTATGGACGATATTGTTGCAATCATCGTTTGCTGCTTCGTGTTCGGAGCTTTGGGCAATGTGCTCAGAGCTTTGTTCGGCGGAGAGAGACGAAATGACTTTCGCCGTGACCGCTAAGCGTTTCTAATCCAAGATACGCTGACAGCCACACGTCTGCACCTTACCCCAAAAAGATGCAGCGGATATTCATGTCCGTAGGCAAGGATATTCAGATTCCTCACCTTAACATTTTGATAAAAACTAAAGATACTGCTGCCTATATTTCAAGACAGCAGTATAAACCTTACTCTGCAGGTGCCCATTTGCAACGCACAGGAGAGACGATTGCACNACTGCTGCCTATATTTCAAGACAGCAGTATAAACCTTACTCTGCAGGTGCCCATTTGCAACGCACAGGAGAGACGATTGCACCCTCTGCCTTCAACTGTTTCATTGCAGAATCAACCTCTTTGCGGTCGAGACCGCTGAGTTCTGCGATTTTACCTGCGTTGAGAGGCTGACCAGCCTCCTTCATTGTTGCCAATACTTTTTCTTTTGCGTCCATTGTTTTGATGATTTGATTATGAAATTGTTATGCTGTCTCCTTCATGCTCGATACACCAAAAGGGAACTTCCTTCTCTTTGCAGAAAGGTTCCATGCGCCATACACTCTCAAATCCACTCATGACAAAGTGCATCGGGACAAACATTCCAACCTTGAAACGTTCAATAAACTGCCTTCCTCCCAGCGTATAGCCGTTACCGATGCGTCCGTCCACAGGAAACATCACGAGGTCAAAGGAATCAGTTATCTTTCGAATGTCTTTAAGTTCACCAAGGAATCGCTTTTCCTCCGCCACAGGATTGATATATTGACCGAACTCTTCGCTGAAGACCTCTCCTTCAGGTGTGTTGTCGGCGAGGAAGCGTGCGTACCAGTTGCATAGGTCTCCTGCGTGAAAGATAGTTTTTCCTTCAGTTTCTACTATCCAGCTTACACCGCTATCGTTACTGCCTGTTGCTGTCACTTTCAGATACTCATCTTCCCAGACTGTTCCTTTTACCATCCAAACATCTGCATCCTCTTTCTGAGCTCTTCTTCGTTTGAGTATGTCCTTTGACAGAATGTATGTGACATTGGGAATGCGATTCTTCCACTTGAAGATTTCTTTTGTGAAGTGGTCTTCATGGAAGTGACTTGAAAACACGTACACAGGTTTACATGTATTCATGTACACACTCATGACACCAGCAGGATCCATCCAGTAGTCAAATACCAGGATGCATTGAGACGTTTCAAGCAAGAAGCCGCTATGGAAGATGTATCTGAGTATCATCCCTTCAAAGCCTTACCGTCTGAGAATGCGTGACCAACTGTCTTGCCAAGCTCAATGTAGCCGTGATGTATGGGATCGAACACGATGAGTTCCATCTTCTCCATATCTGGCTTGCCATTCTCGGCAAGATACTTTTCATCTACGAGAATGTTTACTATCTCTGCCACGATATAATAACCCTCTGGTGACTCATCGATTTTCTCTTTGATGCGACATTCCAATGTCATGGGGAAGTCTGTAAAGACGGGAGCGTTGATATTCTCTGCCTTCTCGACGTTCCAACCTGTCTTCGCCATCTTATCCGCATCGTTCTTGGCAGATACGATGCCTACGAAATCTGCTGCCACCATGGTCTGCTTTGTAGCAAATGCCACGGTGAAGTCGGGGCAGTTGTTCAGGTTCTCCGTAGTGGCATGTGCGCCCATGGCAATCATAATCTCCTTTGCGTCCCATTGACCGCCCCAAGCAGCGTTCATTGCATTGGGCTTGCCGTTCTTGTCGTATGTGCCGATAATCAGTACCGGCTGTGGAAGCATCCACGATTTTTGTCCAAATGATTTCATTCTTACTTCTTTTTATTGTGTTATCAATTCATTCAACTTATCTTCTCGTATTACTTTCGGTTGTGCCTTGCCTGCCAGAACGAGGATCTTCTTCCCATTCCTGTATATGTGCAGCTGCCTGCTTCGCACCACAGCCGTCAAGGTCTCATCATCCTGCATGGCTTGCCATATAGGATAATACACACCTTCTGGTTCAAACAACTTCTTCTGAAGGTGTGAGCACATNTTCTTTTGTGAACATTTCAGGGAAACGGCAGATTGTTGCATACACCTGCTTGCTTGTCACAGGCTGACCGTCCTTTCTCAGGTGCAGCCCATGACGATTGATGGCATCGGCAATCTGGTCAGTTGTCATGCCGCCATTTCGCTTTACCATCACATATATTATGGCTTCTTCTATCTTCATCCTTTATTCATCTGCTTTTCAATCCATGCCATCAATACGGCAACAGCATATTCCTGTTCTTCCTTGGTCAGTGCCCTGCCTGCTGGGATGTGATGCCACTTGAAGAAGCATCCCCTGCAACAACAGCCAGTGGCATGTTGAGCCAGGAAAACAGGATGCCCGTGCATTGGAGTCTGTTTGCCGTCGTTCGGTATGACAGCCGGAGCAAGTCTTTTTGCCACAAAGTCCTCTGCGTGTTTTCGTATCGTCGGCAATCCCTTTTCCATNGACAGCCGGAGCAAGTCTTTTTGCCACAAAGTCCTCTGCGTGTTTTCGTATCGTCGGCAATCCCTTTTCCATTACATACTCCCTGTCTTTCTTGGACAGATGGAAACGGCTGCGAAAGTCAGACTTTGCCAGCCTCTCAAAGAGATTGGTCAGGTCGTACTCTGTTTTCTCAGAAGGAATGCTCTCATGCGGATCCTCCTCCTGGAACAACGATGGATATATGTATTTCTGTGACATCATTATCTGTTACTTCTTATTTCCAGTGTTATATCCATATATGACCGCTTGCCGTCAATATAGTCGGCATAGAGCATTTCCTCACTTCTGCCTTTCAGAACATGGCATTTGCCGCATATCTCACAGTTGTGTAGGCATTTCCATTCATTCAGAACGTAATCCAAACGTTCCTCTCGTGTAGATGATTCAATAGAGGGTGTGCTCATAATCAGTGTCTCCCACAGCATGGTCAATCAGTGCCTGAAACTCTTCTTCCGTATAGTCGTCTTCCCAACCATACGTTACGTCCTTTATGCCCAAGGTAAACCCTAATGCCTCAGAATAGGATATGCCAATTTCAGCTGCAAGGTCTCTTGCCGCTTGATAAATCTGCTCTTCTTTGCTTAAGGGTAGTTGTTTCGCCTTCTTATGTTTTTTCTTCGGTTTCCCCATTTGAGTATATTCGTTTATTAATCAGCGTTGATGGGCATCTTGAAATTCCTGTATTTCTTTCGGAGTTCCTCATTATGCGCCTTCATTTCCTCATACATATCATTCAGTGCGTCAGGAAATCCCCATCCACAAGGGCTTGCCCAACGAAGGCATTGCTTGATTCG
>NZ_CP083673.1:6603557-6605754 GCF_025914115.1 Bacteroides sp. DH3716P
ATGAATCTGAAAAGACTAAAAGCGGGATGGGATGAAAAATATTTGTCACAACTTTTACAGGAAAATAATTTTTAATGCGTCTGCCCTGCGGTAGAAAAATATGCGGATACCTGCTCTATATACTTCCAATAAGCACTGATGATATATTGTAAATAGGTGCATGGTCTGGTATTCAACTTGGTCTTTAGCTTAGGATCTAGCTTGAGAATTTATAGGATAAATAGTCAAAATACTATGAGAAATACCTTGATAAGTTATGAGAAATAGGTTGTTTTATGTACAAAATGCGGGTCATACTATGAGAAATGCCGTTTTGTATTTTTATTCTCATTGTGTTATATTGTTGATTTACAGAAGATTATTGTGCATGTTATGAGAATATGAGAAATGAAAATGAGAAATTGTTTCTAGTAGGATATTGGGTTTGTGTTTTTTATGCGATATAGACTGAATTAATTGATCTATCATGTTTTTCCTGTCAAAATTGTTTGTTTAATAGATATTTATTTCTACTTTTGTGATAACTTACTTTCGAGCGAAGGAAGTAGTTTTTTAATAATTTTATTGAGAACGGTTATTTGTTACATTCATATATAAAATCCGCTAAATTTTAACTTTCGTGAATGGAATGAATGACAGGTCTCACGCACTATTGTCTGTATAACCTTGTTATATATCCAATTGGGCGTGGGGCTATCATTCATGTTCACGAAAGGGGTCTTAGCGGATACCTATATATGGCATGAATAGATAGTTTCCACGCTCTCTTTTTTTATAACCCTCGCACCACCGGGAACTGATGCGGTAATAAACGCAACCTATGTACGGAGACTTTAATCGAATTGTTGTTCAGCTGACTCAGCATCCTGTTATGTACAAACCCCTCTCGGATTTAACCTATACGGAATGTGAACTAGCCTATGCTTTGATACGGGAGTTGATTGATTTGTCAATCGAAGGGGATTATACTTTATTGGACTATATCCAAATGGCCCGGCTGGAATACTATCTGGGTAAACTGTCTTGTAAGATAAGCTGTAGTAGGGAGGAGACTGCCCTTCATTATGCGGGCGCCCTTCATCTGTTAGAAAAAGGCGGCTTTGATTTGGGCATAAAGAAGTGGGTTGAACTTGTCAGCCTGCGAATAGAGAACTCTAAAAAAGAATGACATTCTGATTTTATAGTTAGAATCTGATTAGTACCCACTCTGTATTTATCCGATCTATACCTATGGAATAGCCAACCGTTAGACCGCTTAGAAAAAGTATTCTGACGGTTGATTCTAAATCCTCTTGCTTTTTTCTAATATCTATTTTCTTGTAGTTTTCTTTTTCGTCTTTTTCTTTTCATTCTCTTTTCACGCCTTCACGCGCCCGCGTGTGATATAATAATGTGTATCCCTCTCGTCGTTTCCGCGCACAATTTCCCTATACATAAAAAATATGTTCTACAACATCGTTATGCGTCAGCACTTTAGCAAATGTATTCAAAAATAATTAGAAAAAATAGTTTGATATATTTGGAGTGTATACCAAAAGGGCGTACTTTTGCACCCGCTTTCCAAGAGAAGAAAGCNTCAAAAATAATTAGAAAAAATAGTTTGATATATTTGGAGTGTATACCAAAAGGGCGTACTTTTGCACCCGCTTTCCAAGAGAAGAAAGCCTTGAAAAATTGACTTAGTGAAAAAGTGGAATCCCACTTAAAGAAAAGAACAAAAAACTTCCGAAAAAGTTTGGATTATAATAAATAAAGTTCTTATCTTTGCAGTCCGATTCGCAAAGGAAATTGGCAAGAGTTATTCTTTCATACCTTCTTTCCCTTTCGCATAGAGAGCCAGAGAAATCGAGTAAAAAGAAAAACTAAAAAACTTCCGAAAAAGTTTGGTAGTTAAAAATAAAGCCCTTACCTTTGCACCCGCTTTTAAAACGAAAGCAGCAAGTTCTTTGAAATATTGATAAACAATACAAGTAGTACAAGTAAAAAAATAGAACCGTCAATACTTGTCTTATGAAGTAGTGATACAATTAAGACTAATAGGTATTTGAATAAGGTCAATAAATTTACGGCGTCCTGAACAGAGCAAAAAAGTCATCCTAAGGGATGATAAAAATACTTTTACAATGAAGAGTTTGATCCTGGCTCAGGATGAACGCTAGCTACAGGCTTAACACATGCAAGTCGAGGGGCAGCATTT
>NZ_CP083673.1:6605854-6607814 GCF_025914115.1 Bacteroides sp. DH3716P
AACAGGGCGATTAGTCGGAAGGAGTAGACGCGAAACCAAGTGATCTACCCTTGGTCAGGTTGAAGGTTAGGTAACACTAACTGGAGGACCGAACCGATAAGCGTTGAAAAGCTTCCGGATGAACTGAGGGTGGGGGTGAAAGGCTAATCAAACTTGGAGATAGCTCGTACTCCCCGAAATGCATTTAGGTGCAGCCTTGGGAATTACTACTGTGAGGTAGAGCGACTGATAAGATGCGAGGGCTTCACCGCCTATCAAGTCTTGATAAACTCCGAATGCGCAGTAGTTCGATCCCAGGAGTGAGGGCATGGGTGCTAAGGTCCATGTCCTAAAGGAGAAGAATCCGGACCATCAGCTAAGGTCCCGAAATAATTGCTAAGTTGAACTAACGAAGTCAGATTGCTAAGACAGCTAGGATGTTGGCTTGGAAGCAGCCATTCATTTAAAGAGTGCGTAACAGCTCACTAGTCGAGGAGTTTGGCGTGGATAATAATCGGGCATTAAGCAATTTACCGAAGCTATGGGATCCGTAAGGATCGGTAGGGGAGCATTCCACTCTGCGTCGAAGGTGAAGCGTGAGCTTTGCTGGAGCGTGTGGAAAAGCAAATGTAGGTATAAGTAACGATAAAGGGGGTGAGAAACCCCCTCGCCGAAAGACTAAGGTTTCCTGATCAACGCTAATCGGATCAGGGTTAGTCGGGTCCTAAGGCTCAGCCGAACGGTGAGGCCGATGGCAGAACAGGTTAATATTCCTGTACTACCTTAAGGAGTGACGTGGAGACGGAGGAGTGACAGCGCCGCGGACTGACGGAATAGTCCGTTGAAGGGTGTAGATGTTGATTATCCCAGGCAAATCCGGGATAAGAGTCGAACCTGATAGTATACCAAATTCTTCGGAATAAGGTAATAGTGCGTGTAAGCATACTCCCAAGAAAATCCGCTAAACTTAATCTTTAAGGTACCCGTACCGCAAACGGACACACGTAGTCGGGTTGAATATACTAAGGCGCTTGAGTGATTCACGGTTAAGGAACTAGGCAAATTGACCCTGTAACTTCGGGATAAAGGGTCCCAACGAGAGTTGGGCGCAGAGAATAGGTCCAGGCAACTGTTTAACAAAAACACAGGGCTGTGCCAAATTGAAAGATTACGTATACAGCCTGACACCTGCCCGGTGCTGGAAGGTTAAGAGGAGATGTCATCGCAAGAGAAGCATTGAATTGAAGCCCCAGTAAACGGCGGCCGTAACTATAACGGTCCTAAGGTAGCGAAATTCCTTGTCGGGTAAGTTCCGACCTGCACGAATGGTGTAATGATCTGGACACTGTCTCAACCGTGAGCTCAGTGAAATTGTAGTATCGGTGAAGATGCCGATTACCCGCGATGGGACGAAAAGACCCCGTGAACCTTTACTATAGCTTAACATTGAATTTGGGTAATTGATGTGTAGGATAGGCCGGAGACTTNCGAGGACACTGTTTGGTGGGTAGTTTGACTGGGGTGGTCGCCTCCAAAAGTGTAACGGAGGCTTCTAAAGGTGCCCTCAGGACGATTGGTAACCGTCCGTAGAGTGTAATGGCATAAGGGCGCTTGACTGGGAGACAGACAAGTCGATCAGGTAGGAAACTAGAGCATAGTGATCCGGTGTTTCCGCATGGAAGGGACATCGCTCAAAGGATAAAAGGTACTCCGGGGATAACAGGCTGATCCCTCCCAAGAGCTCATATCGACGGAGGGGTTTGGCACCTCGATGTCGGCTCGTCACATCCTGGGGCTGGAGAAGGTCCCAAGGGTTGGGCTGTTCGCCCATTAAAGTGGCACGCGAGCTGGGTTCAGAACGTCGTGAGACAGTTCGGTCTCTATCTATCGTGGGCGTATGAAATTTGCGTGGCTCTGACACTAGTACGAGAGGACCGTGTTGGACTGACCGCTGGTTTACCAGTTGTGCCGCCAGGTGCAT
>NZ_CP083673.1:6607914-6611503 GCF_025914115.1 Bacteroides sp. DH3716P
AATGGCAACCGAACACACCAATTGAAAAATACAGGGAACTGCTTCCTGACAGATGGGAAAAGGCTAATGACTAAAAAGGGATCATTAGCTTTTTTATTTTAATACACTATATAGAATCGCGGAGACGCTTACATCTACAACGTCAGCAGTGAGCCAAACATCTATTATCAGGCAAGTATTTAACTCTTAATTCAAAGGATATGAACAACAGATTATCAGAAAACGAGAAGGCATTTATCGAGTGCTTCTCACGGTTCGTAAACGGTCAGATGGGTTCAGCCGCCAAGGTAGGCAATGCCCTTGCAGATGACCATCGCTATCTCATCAACGAAAAGGGCAAGGTGGTGTTTGCCTTCTTGGAACGCCTTGCCAACGACTATCAAAAAGGTCGTTATGACCAGCGTAACGAGTGGGTGTGCCGATTGGCAGCAGAGACCATCGAACACCTTGTTGAAAACAGAATGTATTACAGAACACTTAACAACGATTGACTATGGCAAGCAGATTGATTACACCCACGTTGGAGGAGAGACTGAAATCCTATCCTCTTTACTCACAGGACGGCAAAGGCAAGGATGCCGTTTGTGTGGCAATATTCTTCATCGGACACGTCCGTTGGTTCGTACTTGAAGGGCAACAGGAAGGTAACGACACCACGTTATTCATCATCGTATGCGGTCTGCATGAAACGGAGTATGGCTATACCTCCGTCAAAGAAATGGAGAGCGTAAAGGTGGATGGCTCCAAATATGGAGTGGACGAGATATTTCAAGTGGAGCAATTGGACGGTTTCAAGCCGGTGAAACTGAAGAGCATTCCAGACGAGAATTTACAGACTTTCCTGAATAGAATGGAAAAGAAGTGAACATCATATGATAACCCCCAAAGACAAAAGATAATGGACAGAAATCAACTTATCAGACATATCTGCCGCTGCATTAAACGAGACCGCTTTTGTTGGAGGAACTATCTTCAACCATCCTCTTACTATGGTCGAGAACTCGCAGTCACTCCGTTATTTTGCTCCTATGGGCAAATCGGGTATAGCATCTATTTCCCATATTCTAATTTGCCAAACATCGACTACGATTGGGAGACCAAAGAATTAACTGTTGATGACATAGATTGGAAAGAGTGGATAAGAGACTGTCAAAAGTAACTCCATAACCAAAGCAACCGCAGGGACAATACTCCTTGCGGCTGACTATTGTTAGTACCTACTATGAGTAGTAAAGCCTACGATTAGTATATACTACGATACTACTCTCATCTTCGGAAAGCGGACTTGGCAACGTGCTCCTCTTGTACCTCTTCCTTCTGGTACTCCTCCATGTCGAGCAGTTGCTCATACGCAGAGCTGATGTTTGCATCCATAGAATGGTCATGACTGAAAGGGAAGGAGTGTTTCACTGAGAGTCCTGCATTGGTCACAGTCCCCACATCCAGACTATCCTTATCCTTGTTATATTGCAGGTTCAGCAGACCGCCATTTGGCATCTGGAATATCGGCATCTTTCGTTGCGCCAATTCCGAAAACTCTTCGGCGGTCATCTCCCTCGCCACAGCCTTCACGTCCTCACTGGCACGTCCTATGCCATAGCGAGTGATNAATTCCGAAAACTCTTCGGCGGTCATCTCCCTCGCCACAGCCTTCACGTCCTCACTGGCACGTCCTATGCCATAGCGAGTGATATGGTCCCGTATCTCCTGTTCCGTATGCTTTAGGAACACCTCGTATGTGCCACCGACACTGCCATTATATACCACTGCAAAGTCCTTGTCCTCAATCAACAGGTCATCGCCTCTGTTCTGGCACGGCTTCCTGTAGGTCTGCTTCTCGTCCATGCCGTTACCGTCATAGTAATCCTTGGCAAGTTTCAGCAGTCCATCATAGTCTCCTCGATCTTTCAGCTTATCCAGTTCCGATGTGTCATCCGTTGATTGGAGATAGGCAACGGAAGCGTAATATACCTGCCCGGCATCCTTACTTCCCTCCATTTTCTCCTCATTACCGACATTTTCCGTCTGCTCAGCCTTTTTCTCCTGGTCTATCTCCATCGCAATCTTGTCGATATGCTGCGTGAGCATCGAGGTGGCTTTCTTCACATCGAGCAACGTGGTCTTGATGAACTGCGGCGACTCTTTCAGCGAATCCAGCCAAGACTTTAGATAGGCAGCCGAATCTCCCTTCAAGTGCTTCGTCATGCCATATCGCTGAGCGGTCAGCGCAGCCGTCAGTTCTGCCACCAGTTCCTCGCGTGCATACTCTGCCGAGCCGAAGGTAGCGGGCTTGATGCGGTCCAACTGTCCCTCCGCACCCGTTGAGTGTCCCATCTCGTGGAAAAGGTTCGAGTAGAAAGACTCCCCATCCTTGAACTGCCTTTTCTCCGGCATCACAATCTCGTTTTTGCTGATGGAGAAATAGGCGGAATCACCGAACATGGGTTTGATGGGACATATCCAACGGTTGTCCGCTATCATCCTATCCACGGGTTCAAAGGCAAACTGCTCGTCCTTCTCCACCTTAGGCATCGAGTATTCCTGTTCCAGTTTCTCCCAAAACTCTGGTCTGACCTCCTTCAGGTTGGTCTGCGACACATTGAATACATGGTAAGTCTGAAGCTTTGGATATACATTGTACTTTTCGCGCTCCTCCTGAGAGAGCAGTTTGTAGTCCTCCCACTTGATGTGCTCTTTTGTTTCCTTATTGACCACCGTAAACGTGGTGAGCATCACGGGGAAAGAATGCTCACCCTTCAATACCGACACACGAGGCTTCTGTTCCTCGTCTTTCTTGCCAGTTTTGTTAAACTGCTGTATGCGGTCGAAGGTACAGAAGCGAGGAATCTTGTAGCCCTCCTTCTCGCAATGCAGGAGTAGCATCATAGCGTTCATGCCATTATATTCTCGTCCGTTCAGATTTTTCGGCCATTGCAGCGTACCCTCAGTAAACCAGGGCTTTTTCCATCCGTCTTTGCCCGACAGCGACTGAATACGCTCAATCATCATATCGGCAAACAGGTCGAGTGCCTTGTCTTCGGCACTNCATCCGTCTTTGCCCGACAGCGACTGAATACGCTCAATCATCATATCGGCAAACAGGTCGAGTGCCTTGTCTTCGGCACTCGGACCTTCTTTAGTATAAGGTTTTCCCATAGTCATTAACCATTATAGGGCTGAGGAACATATTCGCTCATCTCCGACACTCGGCAGGAGAAGTCCAACTTGTCATTGAAGACACTGACAGACAACGCCCCTTTGATGTTCGCTTTCACACCCGGTTGCAGCCATGCCTCACGTTTGCCATCGAAGAGGAAGAAACTTACCCAGATGTATTCAAATCCGTCCTGTACTTTCTCTGCACTGAAAGCGGAGAACTGGCAGTACGGCACACCATTCTTGTCCGTCTTGTCCTCAATGCTCTTGCCCACCTTGCCGCGGAACTCCATCACGCCCTTGATGCAGTCCTCTGCCTCGGCAGGCTGGTGGCTGATGCTGCTTGCCGACAGGTTGAAATAAAGGGCATCGCCCCGTTTCCTCGGTACCAATACACCGACTACCTCAATGTGCTCGCCAATGTTGCAGCTGC
>NZ_CP083673.1:6611603-6612806 GCF_025914115.1 Bacteroides sp. DH3716P
TTCTGCTCTTTTATCTTAAAAACGGGTCAATCGTTGCCAGCAACTCTGATTTCTGCATCACACCGCTCGTCCTCCACAACACTTCGCCGTGTCTGAACAGCATCAATGTGGGCACAGACTGTATGCCATACTGGCTTGCAGCCACCCCATACTTGTCCACATCCACCTTGATGATGCGTATTCTGTCACCCAACACTTCCTTCACCTGCTTCAGGATGGGGTGCATCATCTTGCATGGCTGGCACCATGTGGCGAAGAAATCGACCAAGACCAGTTGGTCGCCTGATATAACGTCTTTGAATGTTTCCATATTTTAAACTATTGACAAATTACCTTTGGAATAGGTCATGCTTTCTGCCTCATAAATAAGCACATCATCGAAGATCTTGATGTCTCGTTTCTTATTCAACCATCTTTTCTCATTAGACCTATACCAAAGGTTTATGATACAGATGCTTTCTTTAGGTGTTGCCTTTTTCTTTTGTGTGTTTTCTGTAAGGACATCCTTGTATGTCGAAATGAAAACTGTTTCAACGTCCTCAACGTTTTGTGGAGTCTGTTGAGTCGAATCGCTAAAACTACCAATCCATAAAGAAAAAGGTTCTCGAAAGTTTCTTAAATGTTCGTGCCAAGAAGCCACTCTCGTATGTATTGGTGTTCCAGAGCGATGGAGGCCAAAATACCGATAGTCATCCTTGCTAATGGGATGCCCTTTACCTTTTTTGCTACCCGAACAATAATAAAAGCTGAACAAATGACAGTCACAAGTATTTGGGTCATTCAAATACTCGGACAAAGACGTAAAAGTATCAAATGGACCAACCCATTGAATCGTGAAAACCTTTCTAATATCTTCCATTTCTTATTCCTCTCTTTTATTCCTTTTCTTCAATGGTCCGCTGTGCGGCCCACGGTTCAGCGTCACACCATGCTTGTTGAGTATACGGAACACGGAACTTCGGCTTGTGAAGCCACTGATAGCGAAGATGTCATCAATGCTGTGCCCCTCGTTGTACATGTTCACGATATTCTTCTCACGCTCCAGCTTCGACAGTGCCCTTTCCGACTTCTTGGGCGGCCGGATATTCTGTTGCAGATGGATGATGTGTGCCGATGCCTTGCGCAGCACGGCACACTCCTCAGAGAGTGACCCGAACATACGGATGACCTGTGAGGGCTTGGTGTCGGGGAAAAGTTCGTCAA
>NZ_CP083673.1:6612906-6616255 GCF_025914115.1 Bacteroides sp. DH3716P
GAACTTTCAATCAGTTGGCGAGAGATTGAGCCAGGTTGCGACATCTTCTATACGCACGATGAGAACGACTTCTTCCCCGAAGAGTGCTACGTCACTGCATACGGAGAACTCTTTGAGGATTGTGAGGGTGCTTACTCCACCTTTGGTGATGCTATCAAGTTGTGGTGTGAGAAGACTGGTGTCTCACAGGACGGAAGAAACGAACAGAAGATGATTGACTTCATCAATGAATACGAGTATGAGGCAGAGGACACGAATTTCTGCATCAATCCAATCACATTCGGCTAACAAGGAGGAACCGATATGGCAACGATAGACATGGAGCAGTTGGACGGTGTTGTAGGGTGTTTCTGCACCTTGCTTTATCCCCGAAGAGGTCAGACAGAGGGAACGATTGTCGAGGACTTGGGGTGTGAGGTCATTGTCCAGCTCATCAATGGCAAGGAGGTGACAGAGTACAAGGATGACGTTGTCATCTGTGAATAATCAAGAGAAAGAGTCTGTTGGCTATGTGGCTTGCAGACTCTTTCTTCCTTTGACTGCAAAAACTCTTTTAGGACAATCCTCCAATGAGGTTATGGTTGTTGTAACTGAAATACCTTAGGAGCAAGTTGTGCGGTTTGCTCACTTGCTCCAGTCCTGTTATAGAAGCGATGCTTCGACAGCTGTATAGCTACACGCCGCCAAAGTCCCTTCGCCGTTTTAAGCGTCTCTTTACCTTGTTATAGGAATGGTTATTTCGCCTTTTGGTTTTACTCGTCTGTCTTTTGNCGCCAAAGTCCCTTCGCCGTTTTAAGCGTCTCTTTACCTTGTTATAGGAATGGTTATTTCGCCTTTTGGTTTTACTCGTCTGTCTTTTGCAACTCTTCCTTGTCGGACACAGAACTTGCTTTGGCATGATGAGAGTGTTATCGCCAATCCTCTGATGTCTATCCTCCTTTGGCTTGATGCCTCTGTTGGTAAGCTGCACCTTTGTGGCTTGTCGTTCATTGTGCATCATTGTTCATGCTCCTCCATCTTCTGCTGATACAGCTGTAAGGTCGGATTTCCCGCTTCGTTACTCCAGGCATACCGCCATAGCAGTGCCTCTGTCAGTTGCATACGGATTGCCTCCTTGCTTACAACCTTTGTTCCATTGTTTGGCCCCGTCTTTTTCTGAATTGAGTTATTTGAAAGCCACTTATTTTTACCATGCAAAGGTAGCGTGATGCTGCGAAGGACTTCCTCCTTCTTGTGTGGCCGCTATCGCTGTGACCAATAAAATAGTGCGTAATCTTCCTTTTTCTTCCTCTCTGTCGTTCATCGCCAACAAGAAAAAGAGTATTGCGAACGATTTTCATGGTGCTTCCCACATGGTGCCACATCCCTGCTTTTGAATGCATGTAAAAATTAAGTTTCACTTTTAAATTCAATTCAAAATGAAAAAGATCGAGAACAACTTCACAGTTTCAGGTTTCGTAGGTAAGGATGCAGAAATCCGTCAGTTCGCAAACGCCAGCGTAGCACGCTTCTCATTGGCAGTAGGCCGTCAGGAGAAGAACGGCGAGGAAACCAACCGCGTATCGGCTTTCATGAATATGGAGGCATGGCGCAAGAACGAGCACACCGAATCATTCGACAAGCTCACCAAGGGCACGTTGCTCACCGTCGAGGGTTTCTTCAAGCCAGAGGAGTGGACAGACAAGGATGGCGTGAAGCACTCCAGAATCATCATGGTTGCAACCAAGTTCTATGAGTGTCCCGACAAGGAGGAGACTCCTGCGGAAGAGCCGGCCAAGCCAGCAACCAAGAAAGGCAAGAAATAGCCTTTCCTCTCCATAACAAGGCGACCTTCGGGTCGCTTTTGTTTTNCGGAAGAGCCGGCCAAGCCAGCAACCAAGAAAGGCAAGAAATAGCCTTTCCTCTCCATAACAAGGCGACCTTCGGGTCGCTTTTGTTTTACTCAGGGACATCAATCTGCTGTTATAGCGTGTGATAATCTTCTCTAATAACAACCGTGTTCTGTTATTGGTTATATCGGCGATGCCGTCTTCCTTTATCCTAACCACTTCGTCCCTCTCCATAAGCGAAGCGTCACCAAGATTGTTGGCATACAGACATTCCCGGCTGATGGCAACAAGGTCGCTATTAGCCAAGAAAGACAGTATGCCAAGGTCTGAACGCGAGAGGACTGCCATCTATGCCACAAGATGTCGAAGCCGGGACTTCTAATAATTGTGTCCTTTACTGGCTATCCACTCGCCTTGATATTCAGACCGTCAATCTTGCGACAGCTTCACTACCCACCCACGCCTGCTTTACTGTTCTTCTTCTCTTTGACTGCAAAATATCTTCTGCTATAATCGGTGTGTCCGTCCAAGTGTGTTGTACCGCTTCGCCCCACACCTTCAGAACGGCATTACTGTACGGACACCGCACGAATGCCCATGTGACAGGCAGGCAACAATGGTACTATCAGAAACTGCCACTTCTGATAACTGCCTTTATTGCTGTCTGGCTGTCCCATTATCGGGCTTCGGCAATGTCCGTGTAATGCCATTCTGCCTGCCCACCCATACCACCTTTACCACTAATCAACTGTTTTACAATTTCTCTTCTGCTATACAGGAGGCAGTTCTTGTCCACTCAGGCATATTGAATGTGGCAGACATGTCTGCTACGTCCAATATGCCTCAGTGTCCTGCGGCAAGGACAAGGCACATTTGTCATGCTGACAAGAGTGCCCGATTTGTCCGTTACGCAACTGTCTCTTCTTACNTGCCTCAGTGTCCTGCGGCAAGGACAAGGCACATTTGTCATGCTGACAAGAGTGCCCGATTTGTCCGTTACGCAACTGTCTCTTCTTACCTGATATACGTTACTATCTACCTCTTAATTATACTGCTACGCCCCACACCTTAGCGAAGCGTTACATGGTCTGTCGTCATACAGACACCTTTGGCTGATGGCAACACGTTGCTATTAGCCAAAGCTGACAGTATGCCGAAGTACCGACGCGAGAGAATTGTCTGTCCGTGCTACAAGCTATCAAGGCTGAAGCTTTGATGACTTGCATCCCGGTCAGCCAACACACTCGCTTTATGTCGGTACAGCAGACCTGCAAACACTTCACTGCCCACCCTTACTGTTTCAATCTTTCTTCTTACCTCTTTATATATAACACATCATTCCTCTTGCAGCCAATATCAATAATCTTCTTCCAATCAGCGCAGTGGTAGGCATATTTCCTGCAAAGTTAGCCGCGTCTGAGACAATCGTCAAATTCTGCTTGAGGTCTTGTGACTGTGAACAATCTTCCTTTTCCTCGGAAAAGAGTATTCTTCACACATAATTTGTCTTTATGTCTTTT
>NZ_CP083673.1:6616355-6619508 GCF_025914115.1 Bacteroides sp. DH3716P
GAGACAGCCTACGAGGAGAAGCAGCTTGCAGAGCCTACAGAGGAGGCAGCCGCCACTGCGGAAGAGAGCAAGCCTCATGTGCTTGAAAAGATACAAAGCGCAATCGAGAAGAAGATGGAGGAAGTGAATACCACCTATTCCGACCCCATGTATTCGGAAGAATTGAACAACACCATCATCGCCCGCGGTCTTCGTCACAATGGACGTGACATGGTCAAGGTGGAATCACTCAATAATGAGATATGATGTCAAAAACAAGAAGTGCATTTCTATCATTATATGCCGCTTTAACCCCAGCTCTGGCCAGTGCTAAGTGTGGCAACGTGGACTACAGCTGGGGAGCGGACGCACTTGCGAGTGCCCATGACTATGCCGTGACGATGATGCTCTATATCGTTTATCTGTGCTATGCAGTGGCGGGCATCGTGGTCATAGTCAGCGCCTTGCAGATATATATAAAGATGAATACGGGCGAAGAAGGAGTGAAGAAGAACATCATGATGCTGGTGGGAGCCTGCCTGTTCCTCATAGGAGCGACCATCGTCTTCCCCGCTTTCTTCGGTTATCAGATTTGAGATACAGGTGATACGAGATAAGATAACTCAAAGTGTAACAAATTAAAAGGTAAAAAGAATGTTTGAAAGGATTAACAAGAAGGTGAAGGGANTACAGGTGATACGAGATAAGATAACTCAAAGTGTAACAAATTAAAAGGTAAAAAGAATGTTTGAAAGGATTAACAAGAAGGTGAAGGGATTCTTCTCTTCACAGCGCATGAAAACGCTCGCCCTGATGTTGCTTGTCGGCACCACCGCAGCAATGGCACAGAACGCAGCCGGCGACTACTCGGCAGGAACGACCGCGCTTACCACAGTGACGGAGGAGATTGCCAAGTATGTACCTATCGTGGTGAAGCTCTGCTATGCCATTGCAGGTGTCGTTGCAATTGTCGGAGCCATAAGCGTTTACATCGCCATGAACAACGAGGAACAGGACGTGAAAAAGAAGATCATGATGGTCGTCGGCGCATGTATTTTCCTCATTGCAGCAGCNACGAGGAACAGGACGTGAAAAAGAAGATCATGATGGTCGTCGGCGCATGTATTTTCCTCATTGCAGCAGCCCAGGCACTGCCTCTGTTCTTCGGCATTGGAGGTTAAACGCAGCGTGAGATTGTGAGTATGTAGAACGTTAAAACACTGACAGTTATGGCAGATACAAAGCAAGAGCGTTTTCCGGATTATCCCATTTTCAAGGGACTGCAACGTCCATTGGAGTTCTTCGGGTTGCAGGGACGCTACATCTACTGGGCGGCAGCCACCGCAGGAGGAGCCGTTGCGGGTTTCATCCTCGGCTACTGCATCTTCGGTTTCGTGGCAGGACTCGTGCTGCTAGTCCTCGCCGTAGCTGTCGGTGGCGTTCTCATCGTCATGAAGCAGCGCAAGGGCTTGCACAGCAAGAAGAGTGACAACGGCATATTCATCTATGCCTATTCAAAGAAAGTGTAAAACAAAAAAGAGAATCCATTATGTCCAAGTGGAAAGCTATCAATGATTGTAAGTGAATGGAGGTGGGGGCATCACGCATGAGGGTGCGCCCGCCTTTTTGCGATTAAAAAAGAAAAAGAACAATGACCCTATACATCATACTCATATTCTCAGCCATCTGCGTGGGCATGGCCATCAGTGTCAAGGCATTCGGCACGGGAGGNAAAAGAACAATGACCCTATACATCATACTCATATTCTCAGCCATCTGCGTGGGCATGGCCATCAGTGTCAAGGCATTCGGCACGGGAGGGAAGCGCAAGCGCATCTTCCAGGACATCTACTTCTCCATCGAGGAAGTGGATGGCATCGGCGTGCTCTATACCAAGACGGGCGAATACTCCGCTGTTCTGAAGATGGAGAACCCTGTGCAGAAGTATTCCGCCAACATCGAGGCCTACTATGAGTTCACCCACCTCTTCGCCGCCCTTGCCCAGACCTTGGGCGAAGGCTATGCGCTGCACAAGCAGGACGTGTTTGTGAGGAAGGCATTCAAGGAAGAGAACGGTGGAAATCATGAGTTCCTGAGCGAGAGTTACTTCCGCTATTTCAACGGCAGACCCTTTACCGACAGCGTCTGCTACCTCACCATCACACAGGAGAACAAGAAGAGCCGTCTGATGTCGTTCGACAACAAGAAATGGCGTGACTTCTTGGTGAAGATACGCAAGGTGCACGACCAGCTGAGGGATGCCGGCGTGAAGTCCCGATTCCTCGGCAAAACGGAAGCCTGCGAGTATGTGGACCGTTTCTTCTCCATGAACTTCCGTGACAAGGTGGTGTCGATGACCAACTTCAAGGTCGATGACGAGACCATCGGCATGGGGGACCGTAGCTGCAAGGTGTATAGCCTTGTGGATGTGGATTATGCCAACTTGCCGTCGGTCATCCGTCCCTACGCAAATATCGAGGTGAACAACACCAGTATGCCCGTTGATCTCGTGAGCATCGTCGATAGCGTGCCCGGAGCCGACTGCGTGGTGTTCAACCAGATGGTGTTCGTGCCCAACCAGAAGCGTGAGCTTGCCCTACTCGACAAGAAGAAAAACCGCCATGCCTCCATGCCCAACCCCAGCAACCTGATGGCTGTAGAGGACATCAAGCGTGTGCAGGAGGTGATAGCCCGTGAGAGCAAGCAGCTCGTCTATACCCACTACAACCTCGTGGTGGCAGTGAGCGGCGACACCGACATACAGAAATGCACCAACCATCTCGAAAANCAGCTCGTCTATACCCACTACAACCTCGTGGTGGCAGTGAGCGGCGACACCGACATACAGAAATGCACCAACCATCTCGAAAACTCCTTCTCGCGCATGGGCATCCACATCAGCAAGCGGGCCTACAACCAGTTGGAGCTGTTCGTCAACTCTTTCCCCGGCAACTGCTATGGCATGAATGCCGACTACGACCGATTCCTCACCCTCGGCGATGCCGCCACCTGTCTGATGTACAAGGAGCGCATCGTGCATAATGAGGACACCCCGCTGAAGATATACTATACCGACCGCCAAGGTGTGCCCGTAGCCATCGACATCACAGGAAAGGAGGGAAAGGAGAAGCTGACCGACAACTCGAACTTTTTTTGTTTGGGTCCTTCGGGCAG
>NZ_CP083673.1:6619608-6620507 GCF_025914115.1 Bacteroides sp. DH3716P
GTAAGAAGAGACAGTTGCGTAACGGACAAATCGGGCACTCTTGTCAGCATGACAAATGTGCCTTGTCCTTGCCGCAGGACACTGAGGCAGATTGGACGTAGCAGACATGTCTGCCACATTCAATATGCCTGAGTGGACAAGAACTGGCTCTTGTATAGCAGAAGAAATATTGTAAAACAGTTGATTAGTGGTAAAAGTGGTATGGGTGGGCAGAATGGCATTACACGGTCATTGCCGAAGCCCGATAATGGGACAGCCAGACAGCAATAAAGGCAGTTATCAGAAGTGGCAGTTTCTGATAGTGCCATTGTAGGCACCTGTCACATGGGCATTCGTGCGGTGTCCGTACAGTAATGCCGTTCTGAAGGTGTGGGGCGAAGCGGTACAACGCATATGGACGGACACACCGATTATAGCAGAAGATATTTTGCAGTCAAAGAGAAGAAGAACAGTAAAGCAGGCGTGGGTGGGTAGTGAAGCTGGCGCCAAGATTGACGGTCTGAACATCAAGGCGAGTGGATAGCCAGTAAAGGACACAATTATCAGAAGCCTCGGCTTCGGCATCTTGTGGCATAGATGGCAGTCCTCTCGCGTTCAGACCTTGGCGTTCAGTCTTTCTTGGCTAATAGCGACCTTGTTGCCATCAGCCAGGAATGTCTATATGCCAACCATCTTGGTGACGCTTCGCAAATGGAGAGGGACGAAGTGGTTAGGGTAAAATGAAGACGGCATCGCCGATATAATCGATGACTGAACGAAGGCTTTATCTGAGGAGATAAACGCTATAACAGCATATTGATATCCCTGAGCAAAACAAAAGCGACCCGAAGGTCGCCTTGTTATGGAGAGGAAAGGCTATTTCTTGCCTTTCTTGGTTGCTGGCTTGGCCGGCTCTTCCG
>NZ_CP083673.1:6620607-6621385 GCF_025914115.1 Bacteroides sp. DH3716P
TTCCAGTTAACACCAACTAGAAAGAGCTTTTTTATTATAACTAAAAGTTATGGCACAAGGCTAGGTGTTGAGTCGTATATAAGTGCCAATCTTTTTTACTTCCTTGCCATGTATTAGCAACTTACCGTCTGCATCTATTTCACCTCCCGGAAGCTGTTTTACCAATTCTTCAAGCATTGAGCCTTCGGGAGTACGATAGGCAGAAGCGTTGAATACCGTTGTATCCCCCTCTGTCACCGCCATTGGAGCCTGCCCTACTACCACTGCTTCATCCAAAGCATAACTTTCCTGAGTCAGATTTATATCCCCCAATTCGTAAGAAGAGCTTTTGCTGGAAATGGGATGAAAAACCTGCTTATATCCGACATATGACACCTGTAATAATAAAGACTTCGCTTTAATTGCATGATTAGGAATGGAAACGGAAAGTTGAAATTTACCGATAGCATCCGTAGCGCCGCCGCCCAACAATGTACTATCCGGTAAAGCTAAAAGCCGGACCGTAGCAAACGGTACCGGCTGATAGGTTTCAGTATCAATCACACGACCGGAAAAACGCTCTTTACCGGACTGAGCAAAAACAGTCAAACTAATCAGTAACAAGACATAACAAGTAATCAAACGGTACTGAAAAGAATAAATATGGCTGTCTATGTTCAAATTGTGTTGATTTAGTAAAATAAAACTATAATAAAATAAACAGATAGCTAAAAAGTAAATTTGAGAAAAGCGTAGCGATTCAACTGAAAGAGTGGTCGTTACGCTTTTGCTTTTGATG
>NZ_CP083673.1:6621485-6622252 GCF_025914115.1 Bacteroides sp. DH3716P
CAAAAGACAGACGAGTAAAACCAAAAGGCGAAATAACCATTCCTATAACAAGGTAAAGAGACGCTTAAAACGGCGAAGGGACTTTGGCGACGTGTAGCTATACAGCTGTCGAAGCATAGCTTCTATAACAGGACTGGAGCAAGTGAGCAAACCGCACAACTTGCTCCTAAGATATTTCAGTTACAACAACCATAACCTCATTGGAGGATTGTCCTAAAAGAGTTTTTGCAGTCAAAGGAAGAAAGAGTCTGCAAGCACATAGCCAACAGACTCTCTCCTGATTATTCACAGATGACAACATCATCCTTGTACTCCGTCACTTCCTTGCCGTTGATGAGCTGGACAATGACCTCACAACCCAAGTCCTCGACAATCGTTCCCTCTGTCTGACCTCTTCGGGGATAAAGCAAGGTGCAGAAACACCCTACAACGCCGTCCAACTGCTCCATGTCTATCGTTGCCATATCCGTTCCTCCTTGTTAGCCGAATGTGATTGGATTGATGCAGAAGTTCGTGTCCTCTGCCTCATACTCGTATTCATTGATGAAGTCAATCATCTTCTGTTCGTTTCTTCCGTCCTGTGAGATACCTGTCTTTTCACACCACAACTTGATGGCATCACCAAAGGTGGAGTAAGCACCCTCACAATCCTCAAAGAGTTCTCCGTATGCAGTGACATAGCACTCTTCGGGGAAGAAGTCGTTCTCATCGTGCGTATAGAAGATGTCGCAACCTGGCTCAATCTCTCGCCAACTGATTGAAAGTTC
>NZ_CP083673.1:6622352-6624965 GCF_025914115.1 Bacteroides sp. DH3716P
TGGATTTCCGACCATCTAAGGGAATCACCACAGCACAGAGCAACGAGCACCAACGCCGTTGGACGGAAAAGGGTTGGGGATCCGCTGAATCAACAGGCAACTACGACCGCAGCCGTGAGCGGCTCAACTTCGAGGTTCGGGGCGGCAAGGTTTGTCCTATAGACAAGAGCCGAAGCATCCCGGAGCGCATGGCAGACATCCTGCGGAGCCGTGGAATCAAAGACCCCAACGAGGGACTGGCAGAGCCACGCTTCCGCACAGTGGTCAATTTCATCTTCGGAGGCTCACGAGAACGTATGACAGAATTGGCATTCGGTGACCAGAAGGTGAATCTCACTCACGGAGCGGACAATTCGCATCTAACCCGATGCAAGGACATTGAGGAATGGGCAAAGGATGTTTACCGCTTTGTTGCGGACAAATACGGTGAGGAGAACATCGTCGCTTTCATNCCCGATGCAAGGACATTGAGGAATGGGCAAAGGATGTTTACCGCTTTGTTGCGGACAAATACGGTGAGGAGAACATCGTCGCTTTCATCTTACACTTGGACGAAACCAATCCGCACGTTCACTGCACCCTCTTGCCAATCAAGGACGGCAAGTTTGCATACAAACAGATATTCGCCGGAAAGGACAAGTACGAGTTTTCTGCCAGGATGAAAGCCCTGCACAGCGAATTTGCCGATGTCAACAAGCGTTGGGGCATGGAGCGCGGAACTTCCGTCTCAGAGACGGGAGCACGCCACCGCACCACCGAAGAATACCGCCGCCAGCTGTCAGAACAGTGCACCACCATTGAGCAGTCCGTCGCCACCCATCAGCGGACACTCGCCTCGCTCCAATCGGACATCCGTCTGGCAGAGCGGAGAGTAAAAGGACTCACCTCAATGGTCAACAACCTCTTGCAGGAGAAGGCTGAGAAGGAGGCGGCNTCGGACATCCGTCTGGCAGAGCGGAGAGTAAAAGGACTCACCTCAATGGTCAACAACCTCTTGCAGGAGAAGGCTGAGAAGGAGGCGGCACTTGCTGAATTGCATCGGCAGATTCTTGCAGGTCACGACAATCCTGATGCTCTCCGTCAGCAAGTCCAAGAGCTGGAGCAGGAACTGTCCGCTATCCAGTCGAAACTGGACGACAAGCAGGAGAAGCTCTCAGAGGCTGACCGCAAGCTCGATGCCCTGCGTGAGGAGATGACCGCCATGAAGGAGCGCACGGAGGAGTTGCGGCAGGAGGCACACAGATATTCCGATACTATCCGACAAGGTGCGGACACCGTTCTCAGAAATGCCCTTCTCGAAAACATGGTCAGCGAGTTCTCCGAACGTGTGGCACGGCTTTCCAATGAGGGCAAGGACGTGTTTGACGGTTCCCTGCTTCAGGCCTTTGCGGAGAATGGAACGGAGGTGATGTACTGTGCCACGCTTCTATTCCTCGGCTACGTCGATGATGCCACCACCTTTGCCGAAGGTCATGGCGGTGGCGGCAGTTCGTCCGACCTCAAATGGGGACGTGACGATGACGAGGATGAACGCGCTTGGGCACGCCGTTGCATGATGAAAGCTGCACGCATGATGCGCCCCTCTTCCGGCAAAAGGAAGAAACGATAAGCGGCACTGTCACGTATCACCTGTTATAGTATTCACCAGATTAAATTGAACAACATGAGAAAAATACTTATTCTATCCCTTGGCTTNTGGACGGACAACTGGTTTGTCCAAGCGGCAGGAGGAACTACGGTCTTCCTCGGCAAACCGCTCGGATGCAACGACCTATTCGGTCGCATGAAACCGGCATTCTCCGTGTCGATCGGCAAATGGTTCACACCTTCCGTCGGCGGTCGTCTGAACTATGGCGGTATGCAGTTCAACGACTGCAACAACTCCTCGCAGGACTACCAGTACCTTCGTGCTGATTTCATGTGGAATGTCCTCGGCAACCTCTACAAGGACGATGTACACACCCTTGCCCGATGGTGTGTCATTCCATACGTGGGCGTGGGTATGCTGCACAACAAGGTGAATGCCCACAAGCCCTTTACCATTTCCTACGGCATACAGGGGCTGTATCATCTCTCCCCACGCATTGCTGTTACGGCAGAGATAGGCAACATGACCACCATGCAGGATTTTGACGGCTATGGCAAGGCACACCGCCTTGGCGACCATCTGCTGTCCGCATCCCTCGGCCTCTCTGTCCGCATNACCACCATGCAGGATTTTGACGGCTATGGCAAGGCACACCGCCTTGGCGACCATCTGCTGTCCGCATCCCTCGGCCTCTCTGTCCGCATTGGCAAGACTGGCTGGAAGCGAGTGATAGACGCTCGTCCGTACATCGCACAGAACGAATGGCTTTCCGCCTACGCCGCATCCCTTTCTGACAGCAACAGCCGCTATCACGCCCAGCACGATCGAGACTGTCAGACTCTGGAACAGCTGCGTAAGATTCTTGCAATCGAGGGACTTCTGGACAAATACGGCCACCTCTTTTCTGACGATGCCACTTCCTCCGTCACAAACGGTTATCCTCGAAACGACTACAGCGGTCTCAACTCGCTGCGTGCAAGAATGAGAGACAAGTATGGTAATGGTCAAAAGACAAAGGTCATGGA
>NZ_CP083673.1:6625065-6626373 GCF_025914115.1 Bacteroides sp. DH3716P
TTAGCAAATGATAATATGTTAATAACCAACAATATAGTAAGGAAATTACAAACGAGAATATAGTAAAAAATATAATGCGTCTGCCCTGTTGCACTCCAGTGAACAGATCGTTGCACTCGAGTAGACGGTTCTTTCTACTCTAGTGCACAGGCCTGTTCACTGGAGTGCAACGATGCAGATGCAGGTAGGAAAATATGCGAATGTCTGCTCTATATACTTTCAATAAGCACTGATAATGTATTGTAAAGCAGTGTCTAGTCTGGTATTCAACTTGGTCTTTAGTTTAGGATCTAGCTTGAGAATTTATAGGATAAATAGTCAAAATACTATGAGAAATGATTTGAAAGTTTATGAGAAATGCACTGTTTTCAGTATAAAACGTTGGTAATACTATGAGAAATGCCTTTTTTATTTTATTTCTCATAGTGTTATATTGATGATTTACAGTTGATTATTGTGCAAGCTATGAGAATATGAGAAATGAAAATGAGAAATCATTTCTAGTGGCGCTGCGTCGCTGAATATCCTGTATTCTGCTGGTCATGCCCAATTAACCATTCCAATTAATCCATCCCCTTTAATAATCTCCTTTTGTAATTTCCCTTTGTGGTATGTCCCTAGTATTCTTTTTACATTTGGTTCATTTTCTTGCTTTCCTTCTATATTGTCTTCTTGTCTCTTTCTTCCTGTTGTCTTTTTCTCATCTGTAATTCGACTGTAATTTTGTTATTTCTTTTNAAAAGGGCGTACTTTTGCACCCGCTTTCCAAGAGAAGAAAGCCTTGCAGAATTGACATAGTGAAAAAGCGAGATTGCGCTTAAAGAAAAGAACAAAAAAACTTCCAAAAAGTTTTGGAGTATAATAAATAAAGTTCTTATCTTTGCAGTCCGATTCGCAAAGAAAACGGCCTTTGTTTTTCTTTTATACATTCTTTCCCTTTCGCATAGAGAGCCTGAGAAATGAGTAAAAAGAAAAAATAAAAAAAAACTTCCGAAAAAGTTTGGTAGTTAAAAATAAAGCCTTTACCTTTGCACCCGCTTTTAAAACGAAAGCAGCAAGTTCTTTGAAATATTGATAAACAATACAAGTAGTACAAGTAAAAAAAATAGAACCGTCAATACTTGTCCGAGAGAGTAGCGATACGATTGAAGATAATAGGTATTTGAATAAGGTCAATAAAATTACGGCGTCCTGAACAGAGCAAAAAATCATCTTAACAGATGAAAAAGATACTTTTACAATGAAGAGTTTGATCCTGGCTCAGGATGAACGCTAGCTACAGGCTTAACACATGCAAGTCGAGGGGCA
>NZ_CP083673.1:6626473-6627204 GCF_025914115.1 Bacteroides sp. DH3716P
CCAGCTTGCTGCTTGTAAGGACAGCCTCCCGATGGTCGGAGACCAAGAGGGGTATTAGGCTACCCAAATTCCCTCATTTCCGACCAACGGGCAAGCCCGATTATTTTACAGCAATGGCAGACGTGTGAAGCACGGTGCCAGTAGAAAAGAAGAAGCGTTGTTCGGTGAATATTAGAGGTCGATACTGTCTTTTGAGGAACATGAAACCTCCTGGTTGGCTACAATGGCAAGGAACGGTCGGCAGAGCGACTGAAACTGCGACTTGATGGCTGCGCTTTCCTGCTGCAAGGCGGGTGAGCTTCCATCCAACGCCAATTCAGATATTGCCTTTGCCGCCTCGATGAATGAGAGCCAGTCTCCTCCCAGGTCTTTGTAAAAGAAGGGAAGAAGGGAGGTGGCAGTGGATTTCTCTGTTTCCTGACCAAGCACCTGATGGAATGTGGCTTCGCAGACAGCTGTGAGTGCGGTCATACAAAAGGCGTGTCCTACAGATTCGGGAATGTTTCTTCCGCATGGCACCTTGCCAATTGAATTGCCATTGTCGGCTTTCTCCAAGATAATGGCTACTTCCTCTGTTGCATCTTCGTAGAGTTGTTCACATTCCGAGGCGCAAGCCGATGCGGACATCTTGCCGCTTCGCCATTCGTCCAATGCGGTACACATCTTCTGGCGGAACACATCCAAGGCTGCGTCAATCGGAGAAACGGCAGGTGTCTCAGCCAACATCGGGA
>NZ_CP083673.1:6627304-6628776 GCF_025914115.1 Bacteroides sp. DH3716P
CCTGACAGATGGGAAAAGGCTAATGACTAAAAAGGGATCATTAGCCTTTTTATTTTAATACACTATATAGAATCGCGGAGACGCTTACCCGATTTTGACATCAATAAAGCCCGGTTGTTTACTACCGCTCCCAGAATATGCGTCCGCTATGAATGTGTACCCATGCGCTTCATCAAGCACGTCTACAAGATACACACCTATACGCAAGACGGTCGCCTGTTTGAGGGAAAAACCCCGGTCTCGGCTTTCTTAAATTCCAGCTATGACGGCTCATTTATTGCCGGATTGATGGAATTACGTTATATACAATCGCTACCTGTTGAAAGAATCATCAACTACTTCGAAGGTCATGGCTTTACGCTGAAGAAACCTACGGCTCATAAGTTGATAGAAAAAGCCTCAGGCCTCTTCGAAAATCTTTATAAGTGTATCCGGCAGACAGCTTTGAGTGATCCTTATAAGGCAGCCGACGAAACCTATTACAAAATACTCGTCCCGGAAAAGAACAGTAAGGGAAAAGGAGTTAGAAAGGGATACCTTTGGGTGGTTGTCGGCATAAACACCAGGATGATATACCTGCTCTATGATGACGGCTCCCGGTCTGAAAGAGTTATTCTTAACGAATTAGGCAGTTGCAAAGGTATCATACAAAGCGATGGNCGGAAGCTCGAAAGCGATGCTTATCCCAATATCACACGCATCCCGTGCTTGCAACATATAAAACGGAAATTTATAGATTGCGGTGAGAATGACCCGGATGCAAAAAGAATCGTGGAGCTGATAAACACTCTTTATCAAAACGAGCATAAGCATAAAGTTGGGGTTGATGGATGGACAGTAGAACAGAATCTTATGCATCGAAAAAAGTATGCGCCGGACATACTCGGAGAAATAAAAGATGTGTTTGATGAAATAGAAGAGCGGGGGGATTTATTACCAAAGAGCGAACTACAAGAAGCTATCACCTATCTTCGCAATGAGTGGAATGCAGTGGTGGACATCTTTAATTATGGTGACACTTACCTGGACAACAATATAGTTGAACGGATGAACCGGTACATATCCTTATCAAGAAAAAACTCATTGTTCTTCGGCAGCCATAAGGGAGCCGAACGAGGCGCCATACTNGAACGGATGAACCGGTACATATCCTTATCAAGAAAAAACTCATTGTTCTTCGGCAGCCATAAGGGAGCCGAACGAGGCGCCATACTCTACACGATAGCACTCACCTGTAGGATGCATAAAGTGAATCTATTTGAGTATCTCACGGATGTGATAAACAGAACAGCTGAATGGCAACCAAACACACCACTTGAAAAATACAGGGAACTGCTTCCTGACAGATGGGAAAAGGCTAATGGATAAAAAGGGAGCATTAGCCTTTTTATTTTAGATTTTCAACGGTTTAATATAACCGTTTGAAGAATAAACATTTAACTGAGTATTTGAGAAACAGTGGTAACGAGTTA
>NZ_CP083673.1:6628876-6629508 GCF_025914115.1 Bacteroides sp. DH3716P
CGCATTAACTTTGCACCGTCAATTTCAAAATCAGACTCAAAATAATGACAACAATGAAATATGAAACCCAACTTTTCGGAGGACAAACCTGCCTCCATTGCATGAAGCAAACATTGCGAAATGAAAAATCAAACTCGCATGGCAGTATCAGACTTGCCGTATTTATTGCCACTGTGTTTGCCGTATTCATGCTGACAGCATGTTCAGACGGAAACGGCACGAAGTCGTTCCGTTCAGGTGATGAAGCCATCAGAGAGTATCATGTCTTTCTGACCAATCTACGACAGAGCGACAAGGTCACCGTCCAATCGTTGGCAAAGACCATCAACGAATGGCGCGTGTTGGACGATTCCGTGACATCGTGCATCTCACGTGACACTGTCAGGAAAGCCCACTCATACCCATTTGCGGTATATCGTGAGTTGAACGACTCCATCCATATCGAACTGTGTCGTATGGCGATGTCCAAGCAGCGCACCTTTCACGACCTGCTCTATCTCAGAGAACAGACCTCTTCCCATGTTGGTGATGAGGAACTACAGCAAGCCGTGAAGGAAGCACAGCCGTTCTTCGCTTCCTTGGACAGCCTGCCTATATATAATAAAGGTGGTAAACAGGCGGTACTGAAGCGT
>NZ_CP083673.1:6629608-6631091 GCF_025914115.1 Bacteroides sp. DH3716P
AACAGCCATGAATGTTCCGTGTGTACCTGTGATGACGCGGCAATCCTTTGCTCCGATGCGTCCGATAGTGTGAGTGTAAATCATAATGTGAAAATGTTATAGTGGCAAGTTGGTTAGACTTGCCGTTACCTTGTTATTTAAATGACTTTTCTTGTTGATTGAACATAAGCTATTGCTTCATTCATAATTTCTGCTCGTGACCTACTCTTGTTATCTTGCATCCACTCATCAATTTCAGATTTGAGGAACATGATACGTTTCCCCTTCTTATGGAATGGTATTTGTTTATTGCTTGTCCAACAATAGATTGTGTGTTCAACTGGATGGGTAGGGAGATACTCACTCAATTCGGAAACACTAAGCCATTCCAATCCCTTATCGGGCTGAATTTGAGTCATTAGTGTGGAAAACTTTTCTTCTAAAATCTCCAGCTTGTTTATTACTAATGACAATGCTGATGGCAAGTCATTAAAACTCAATATTTGCTTTTCCATATCAATATATGTGTGGCAAGTTGGTTAGGCTTGCCGTTACCTTGTTATTAATATCCTTTCTTCGTCTGCCTTGTATTGGCGACAAAAGACTTGTTGCTGCCNGCTCTCCTTGGTAGTCTCGTCATATACGATGCACTGGGTCATACATGCTCCTCCTTCATCCATGCACCTATACTCGACGTGACATAGTCTAACTGACCGCCAAAGATGTCGCTTGGCTCTATGTCGTATTGTCCATCCCTCACTTCCTTGTCCTCTCCGAGAAGCGACAAGTTGCCGTCAGCATCCAAACGTGCCGCATCTATGACTATATCACGAGGCTCGTCAAAGAGATAACCTGCCACGATGGGCTGTTCTCCCTCGAAATGCACCTCAAAGCCTCCGTCCGCTTCCGTGCCGTACTTGCGAAGAGCTACTTTCAGTTCGTCCTGCTCCCGGTGCTGCAATGCCTGGAGTTGTCCGTGGATAGTGAGGTCTTGCAGTTCTGCCTCTCGTTTGGTGTGGGTTGCCTCGCCGGTCTTGCGGTCGATGTCGTACTTGTGGTAAACCACTGGGATATGGTCTGCCGATGTGACAAGCCATGTGATGTTGTTCACNATGTCGTACTTGTGGTAAACCACTGGGATATGGTCTGCCGATGTGACAAGCCATGTGATGTTGTTCACTGAGAAGCCCTGTCTGGTGAGAAACTCCTCGATGTCTGAGCCGATAAGATGGTCGGCTACGTCAAGATACTCGATGCGTGCGTCAGCATCATGCAGGATGATAATCTTCATTGCCTTTCAAATTTTAGTGATACAATCATTTTGTTGTCGCCCATGTCGCTGGACTTGTTTCTCTTCCCTCCTTTCGAGGCCTTTCAGCCTGTGGAAGGATATTTTCTGCTTCCACAAGCCGCAAAAAAGACATAAAGACAAATTATGTGTGAAGAATACTCTTTTCCGAGGAAAAGGAAGATTGTTCACAGTCACAAGACCTCAAGCAGAATT
>NZ_CP083673.1:6631191-6632079 GCF_025914115.1 Bacteroides sp. DH3716P
CTGCTAAATCCATAATGCTTCATTTTTATACATAGCAAAAATATAAGAATGAAAAAAGGCCGACAAGATAGAATCGCGGAGACGCTTACTTGTAGATATAATCTCCGCAACGCACCAACAAGGCATCCATGCCATAGTAGATGCGCTTCATGCCTTTGATGCTTCCGCTCTTGTGAAAGTTGGGGAAACGGCTGATATTGCACTGCTTTCCTTGTTCTTTGCTCAATCTTCTTGTCCTCATATCGTTTAATGTTTGAATGTTCAACTTGTTTTTAACTTCGTTGAAGAAACTCACACTCAGCATAGTGAATATATTCCCTCTACGTTCGCATAACCGTTTCTTTCTTCCCTCCTTTTGAAGCCTTTCGGCTCCGCTTGCCGGGAACAGATTTTTCGTGCATCAAAAGACTGCGGAATGAGGGCGATAAGGCAAGGAAACAGACAGAGGAGTTAATGAAATACCCAAATCTTTGATTTGCGGAAAGCTGTCGTTCAGTCCTCTGCCTGTTAGCATGGCGGTACTTGACCATTCGCCCGGGCAGTAACTTTGCAAAGAAAAATGGGCATCGGCAAGTGGACCTGATAAAGCGAATAGAAAAAAATGTATATAAAAGGGAGAGAGCTTATCCGTCACGGACAAGCCCCCTCGCTTAAAATTTATCAATGAAAAAAAGTTTTAGTGCTCTTGTTCGGAGCTGTATGTCTGGCTATAGATACAACATAATTCTGGTATGGCGGTTCGCCTCATTGGGCGAGTAATCGTCAATGCCGCCATCGAAAATCTGAGAGATGGTGCCACTTTCCATACCACGTTTCATCAGTTCCTCTGCAATGAATCTGGCACGGGAACGGCTGAGGTTATCATTGATGGCTTCACTGCCTGTGGCA
>NZ_CP083673.1:6632179-6633207 GCF_025914115.1 Bacteroides sp. DH3716P
CATCGCTCCAGAAAGGAGGTGTTCCAGCCGCACCTTCCGGTACGGCTACCTTGTTACGACTTAGCCCCAATTACCAGTTTTACCCTAGGACGCTCCTTGCGGTTACGTACTTCAGGTACCCCCGGCTTTCATGGCTTGACGGGCGGTGTGTACAAGGCCCGGGAACGTATTCACCGCGCCATGGCTGATGCGCGATTACTAGCGAATCCAGCTTCACGAAGTCGGGTTGCAGACTTCGATCCGAACTGAGAGAGGTTTTTGGGATTAGCATCCTGTCACCAGGTAGCCGCCTTCTGTACCCCCCATTGTAACACGTGTGTAGCCCCGGACGTAAGGGCCGTGCTGATTTGACGTCATCCCCACCTTCCTCACATCTTACGACGGCAGTCTCTCTAGAGTCCTCAGCATGACCTGTTAGTAACTAAAGATAAGGGTTGCGCTCGTTATGGCACTTAAGCCGACACCTCACGGCACGAGCTGACGACAACCATGCAGCACCTTCACANTGCAATTTAAGCCCGGGTAAGGTTCCTCGCGTATCATCGAATTAAACCACATGTTCCTCCGCTTGTGCGGGCCCCCGTCAATTCCTTTGAGTTTCACCGTTGCCGGCGTACTCCCCAGGTGGAATACTTAATGCTTTCGCTTGGCCGCTTACTGTATATCGCAAACAGCGAGTATTCATCGTTTACTGTGTGGACTACCAGGGTATCTAATCCTGTTTGATACCCACACTTTCGAGCATCAGTGTCAGTGACAGTCTAGTGAGCTGCCTTCGCAATCGGAGTTCTTCGTGATATCTAAGCATTTCACCGCTACACCACGAATTCCGCCCACCTCTACTGTACTCAAGACTGCCAGTTTCAACTGCAATTTTACGGTTGAGCCGCAAACTTTCACAACTGACTTAACAATCCACCTACGCTCCCTTTAAACCCAATAAATCCGGATAACGCTCGGATCCTCCGTATTACCGCGGCTGCTGGCACGGAGTTAGCCGATCCTTATTCATATGGTACATACAAAAT
>NZ_CP083673.1:6633307-6633810 GCF_025914115.1 Bacteroides sp. DH3716P
TAAACTAACATGAAAATTGGCATAATTGACCTTTGTAAACAAATAGAAGATCCTAGGATGAACCGCAAAAAAGTACATAAAATGGAAACCATTATCTATATATCCATTGCTGCTGTAATCTGTGGCGCCCAATCCTGGAATGAGATTGAGGAATTTGGCAATGCGAAAATTGCTTTTTTCAAAAGTCGCATACCTGACCTGGAGTTCATCCCCAGTCATGATACTTTTAATAGATTCTTCAGTATAATAAAGCCCGAGTATTTTGAGTTGATCTTTCGTAACTGGGTAAAACAAGTCTGTCAGGAGGTGAAAGGCGTTGTAGCTATAGATGGCAAGCTCATGCGTGGTCCAAGCCAATGTGATGGAGAGCATACTACGGGAAAAGAAGGATTCAAATTATGGATGGTTTCCGCCTGGTCTGCCGCTAATGGAATTTCTTTAGGTCAGGTAAAAGTAGATGATAAAAGCAATGAGATTACAGCTATTCCATTGTTAATTAACTC
>NZ_CP083673.1:6633910-6634413 GCF_025914115.1 Bacteroides sp. DH3716P
AAGGCAACAGATACTTATAAAACACCTCCTCAGATTATATGGGTTGATAATTCCAGCATAGCCACATTGGGCAACTTCAGTGCTTCTACGGGTAAGGCAAAGGCGAAAAAGACCTTCAACGTGTCTGCCTTGGTGGCTGCATCACTCTCCAACGGTAAGGTTCTTAACTATCGAGCCAGTCTGCCAGAGGGAAAGCGCAAGATACTGTATGTAGATACCGAGCAGAGCCGCTATCATTGTCATAACGTGCTGGAGCGCATCCTGAAGCTCGCCGGTCTGCCTACAAGCATCGACAACGAGAATCTGGACTTTATCTGTCTGAGGGAGTACACACCCTCCGTCAGGATAGAGGTCATAAACTATGCGCTTGCCCAAGACCAAAGCTATGGACTGGTCATCATCGACGGAATCAGGGACCTGCTTCTCGACATCAACAATGCGGGAGAATCGGTCGAGGTCATCAACAAGATGATGGAATGGTCATCAAAGTATGACCTGCACAT
>NZ_CP083673.1:6634513-6635016 GCF_025914115.1 Bacteroides sp. DH3716P
AAGGCAACAGATACTTATAAAACACCTCCTCAGATTATATGGGTTGATAATTCCAGCATAGCCACATTGGGCAACTTCAGTGCTTCTACTGGTAAGGCAAAGGCGAAAAAGACCTTCAACGTGTCTGCCTTGGTAGCCGCTTCCCTCGCCAACGGCAAGGTACTGAACTATCGCGCCAGTCTGCCAGAGGGGAAACGCAAGATACTGTATGTAGATACGGAGCAGAGCCGCTATCACTGCCATAATGTGCTGGAGCGCATCCTGAAGCTCGCTGGTCTACCTACAAGCATCGACAACGAGAACCTTGACTTTATCTGTCTGAGAGAGTACACGCCCTCCGTCAGGATAGAGGTCATAGACTATGCGCTTGCCCAAGACCAAAGCTATGGACTGGTCATCATCGACGGAATCAGAGACCTGCTTCTCGACATCAACAATGCGGGAGAATCGGTCGAGGTCATCAACAAGATGATGGAATGGTCATCAAAGTATGACCTGCACAT
>NZ_CP083673.1:6635116-6636070 GCF_025914115.1 Bacteroides sp. DH3716P
AATTCTGCTTGAGGTCTTGTGACTGTGAACAATCTTCCTTTTCCTCGGAAAAGAGTATTCTTCACACATAATTTGTCTTTATGTCTTTTCTTGCGGCTTTTGGGAGCAGAAAATATCCCTCCACAGGCTGAAAGGTCTCGAAAGGAGGGAAGAAAGAAACGGTTAAGCGAACGCAGAGGGAATTTATCCACTATGCTGAGCGTAAGTTTCTTCAACGTAGTTAAACCAAGTCCAGCGACATGGGCGACAAACTTATTTGTATCACTAAAATTGAAAGGCAATGAAGATTATCATCCTGCATGATGCTGACGCACGCATCGAGTATCTTGACGTAGCCGACCATCTTATCGGCTCTGACATCGAGGAGTTCCTCACCAGACAGGGCTTCTCAGTGAACAACATCACATGGCTTGTCACATCGGCAGACCATATCCCAGTGGTTTACCACAAGTACGACATNGTGAACAACATCACATGGCTTGTCACATCGGCAGACCATATCCCAGTGGTTTACCACAAGTACGACATCGACCGCAAGACCGGCGAGGCGACTCACACCCAACGAGAGGCGGAACTTAAAGACCTCACCATCCACGGACAACTCCTGGCATTGCAGCACCGGGAGCAGGACGAGCTGAAAGCGGCTCTTCGCAAGTACGGCACGGAGGTGGACGGAGGCTTTGAGGTGCATTTCGAGGGAGAGCAGCCCATCGTGGCAGGTTATCTCTTTGACGAGCCTCGTGATATAGTCATAGATGCGGCACGTTTGGATTCTGACGGCAACTTGTCGCTTCTCGGAGAGGACAAGGAAGTGAGGGATGGACAATACGACATAGAGCCAAGCGACATATTTGGCGGTCAGTTGGACTATGTCACGTCGAGTATAGGTGCATGGATGAAGGAGGAGCATGTATGACCCAGTGCATCGTATATGACGAGACTACCAAGGAGAGC
>NZ_CP083673.1:6636170-6636651 GCF_025914115.1 Bacteroides sp. DH3716P
TCATAGCCTGTCGTGCAGCCGTTACGATAGAAGAATACATCGTCATCTGGTTGCTATCATAATCCGGGAAACTTTCATGAGTGGAACTGGAAGCGTATGCCCAAGTCTGATGCCACAGCAGTTTAGCTTTCGGACAACGTTCCTTTATTCCTGCAATCAAATCAGCCAATACCGTATATGTTTCGTATTTACCGGATTTACCGCTCGCCTGTTGCAGACTGATATAATCCCAGTTTTCATCCGCCAATCCCTGTGATAGTTTATAACCGGTTTTACCTACTTTCTCGCCTTTTACTATTTTACGATATTCATAAGCAGCGGCATCCGACTGGAAGTTAGCCCAATGCTTATCCAGGTCACAGCCGCCAATATACATATTTCCGATAATTAACTCATAGCCTGTCGTGCAGCCGTTACGATAGAAGAATACATCGTCATCTGGTTGCTATCATAATCCGGGAAACTTTCATGAGTGGAACTG
>NZ_CP083673.1:6636751-6637215 GCF_025914115.1 Bacteroides sp. DH3716P
TCACCGGGGCCTCGCCGATCGAGCGCAGCGCCGCGGCGACCCGCTTCGCGGTCACCCCCTCGCCGGTCCACCAGTCGACGCCGATCACGTCGTAGATCGAGATCGTCGCCGGATCGTCGGCCTCGGCCGCCATCGGCCGCTCCGCCCAGGCCGCCAGCACGGTCGACGGGGCGTCCCAGCCGGTCGTCAGGCCCGCCGGGCGCTCAAGCGCGCGAGGCTGCGGCAGTCGTCTCAGGGACATGGCTCTCCTCTTCCGTTACGGCGGGCTTCGCCGCCTGCCGCACCGGCGCGAGCCCGGTGCCCTCCGCATGCGCGCCGAGCCCACGAGACCTCTCTACATCTCGTATGCCGTCTTCTGCTTGAAAAAAAAAAAAAATCCTGTATCGCATATTCATCGCACAATTTGCTCGAGTAATCCTCGCTAAAATCGTCAATCAACAGCAACTCCCAATTGACAACTGTTT
>NZ_CP083673.1:6637315-6637751 GCF_025914115.1 Bacteroides sp. DH3716P
GTAAACTAAACCATTTGCTAAACTACTTTTCCGCTTCCCAATTCAGCCTCCGATTTCGGTTTACTTTGGCCTTATTTCTTATATATAGGCACGGACGTAAACTAAACTGGTTTCTGAACTGTTTTTATTCCTCTTCATGGAACAGGTCAATCTCCGCAAGAGTATATCCGAAATAGTAGTGATTATCCCGCTTCACTATGAGCTTTTGCTCGTTCATCAGATATTTCAGCATTTTGATGATAACGCTTCTGCCACGCTTGAAGCCGATGTCTGCATAGGCTTGCGTCAATTCCTCCACCATGCGATCGAATCCTTTGATAGGTTTCTCCTTGAATGCAGCCGTCAGTGCCTCGTTATGCTGTTCGGATGTCAAGTCTTGGTAAGTAAACCTTGACGGTTGCTTGTCACCTTCTTCCTTCTCCGGCGTGTGCTCGAC
>NZ_CP083673.1:6637851-6638287 GCF_025914115.1 Bacteroides sp. DH3716P
GTAAACTAAACCATTTGCTAAACTACTTTTCCGCTTCCCAATTCAGCCTCCGATTTCGGTTTACTTTGGCCTTATTTCTTATATATAGGTACGGACGTAAACTAAACTGGTTTCTGAACTGTTTTTATTCCTCTTCATGGAACAGGTCAATCTCGGCAGGTGTATATCCGAAATAGTAATGATTATCCCGCTTCACTATGAGCTTTTGCTCGTTAATCAGGTATTTCAGCATTTTGATGATGACGCTTCTGCCACGCTTAAAGCCAATGTCTGCATAGGCTTGCGTTAATTCCTCCACCATGCGATCGAATCCTTTGATAGGTTTCTCCTTGAATGCAGCCGTCAGCGCCTCGTTATGCTGTTCGGATGTCAAGTCTTGGTAAGTAAACCTTGACGGTTGCTTGTCACCTTCTTCCTTCTCCGGCGTGTGCTCGAC
>NZ_CP083673.1:6638387-6638797 GCF_025914115.1 Bacteroides sp. DH3716P
ACCACCATGCAGGATTTTGACGGCTATGGCAAGGCACACCGCCTTGGCGACCATCTGCTGTCCGCATCCCTCGGCCTCTCTGTCCGCATCGGCAAGACTGGCTGGAAGCGAGTGATAGACGCTCGCCCGTACATCGCACAGAACGAATGGCTTTCGGCATACGCCTCATCCCTTTCTGACAGCAACAGCCGCTATCACGCCCAGCACGATCGAGATTGTCAGACTCTGGAGCAGCTGCGCAAGATTCTTGCCATCGAGGGACTTCTGGACAAGTACGGCCACCTCTTTTCTGACGATGCCGCTTCTTCCGTCACAAATGGCTATCCTCGAAACGACTACAGCGGTCTCAACTCGCTGCGTGCAAGAATGAGAGACAAGTATGGTAATGGTCAAAAGACAAAGGTCATGGA
>NZ_CP083673.1:6638897-6639255 GCF_025914115.1 Bacteroides sp. DH3716P
CTCGGGAGTATTTAGCCTTACCGGATGGTCCCGGCAGATTCACGCAAGATTCCTCGTGTCCCGCGCTACTCAGGATACCACTACGCTTCGTTTAGCTTCGAATACCGGACTATCACCGTCTATGGTTTCATTTTCCAAAGAATTCTTCTCACTAAATTTCTTGCGATATCGTGGTCCTACAACCCCAATATTGCCGTAACAACATTGGTTTGGGCTAATCCCCGTTCGCTCGCCACTACTTGGGGAATCATTATTATTTTCTTTTCCTGCAGGTACTAAGATGTTTCAGTTCCCTGCGTTAGCCTCTTGCTATGCAAGATGTCATTCCTTCAGAATGACGGGTTGTCCCATTCGGAAA
>NZ_CP083673.1:6639355-6639713 GCF_025914115.1 Bacteroides sp. DH3716P
CTCGGGAGTATTTAGCCTTACCGGATGGTCCCGGCAGATTCACGCAAGATTCCTCGTGTCCCGCGCTACTCAGGATACCACTACGCTTCATTTAGCTTCGAATACCGGACTATCACCGTCTATGGTCCCATTTTCCAAAGGGTTCTTCTCACTAAATTTCTTGCGACATCGTGGTCCTACAACCCCAATATTGCCGTAACAACATTGGTTTGGGCTAATCCCCGTTCGCTCGCCACTACTAGGGGAATCATTATTATTTTCTTTTCCTACAGGTACTAAGATGTTTCAGTTCCCTGCGTTAGCCTCTTGCTATGCAAGATGTCATTCCTTCAGAATGACGGGTTGTCCCATTCGGAAA
>NZ_CP083673.1:6639813-6640167 GCF_025914115.1 Bacteroides sp. DH3716P
TTTTCTTTAAGCGCAATCTCGCTTTTTCACTATGTCAATTCTGCAAGGCTTTCTTCTCTTGGAAAGCGGGTGCAAAAGTACGCCCTTTTGGTATACAATCCAAATATATTAAACTATTTTTTCGAAGTTTTTTTGAAAGAATCTGCTAAAGCGCTGAAAGATAATGATGTTGTAGAACGTATTTTTTTATCATGAGTGGATTGCGGGCGAAAACGGTACACATGGGATACATTGTTATATCACACGCGGGCGCGTAGGCGCACGCAAGAGAGAAAAAGATGCAGAAAAAAGAAATAACAAAATTACAGTCGAATTACAGATGAGAAAAAGACAACAGGAAGAAAGAGACAAGAA
>NZ_CP083673.1:6640267-6640606 GCF_025914115.1 Bacteroides sp. DH3716P
GGCTGGCAGTGGGACCGCCAGCATCGCCCCTGACACCTCGGCGGAACTTGTTCTCGCCTACTGGGACAAGAACCAGACCAGGACCATTAAGGAGAATATCAAGTCGTTCAACAAGAAATATCCGAATGTCAAGGTCACCACGAATCTGGCTGGATATGAGGACTACTGGAAGAAATTGCGCACCCAGGCGCAGGGAAATGAATTGCCCGATGTTTTCTGGATGAACGGTCCCAATATTCAGCTCTATGCCGGCAACGGGATGCTGGCGCCGATCGACAAGGTCATCGACGCCGGTGTCAAGTGGTCGGACTACCCCGAAGCCCTCGTCAAGCTGTACAC